>NZ_FRBL01000021.1 GCF_900142605.1 Chitinophaga jiangningensis | reverse complement strand
TCGCTTACTGTTGGAGCAGTGTTAGCACCAGTGTATTGAACAGTCCAGGTTCCGATCTGCTGGATGTTACCAGTGGATACCACAGGGGTTGCATCGAGGGTGAAGGCAGTTGTTCTACCGCAATCTTCCTGATCTGCACCTGCGTTAGCCGCTGGATTTGCTGCGAAGTTATAGATGGTGACTACGTCAGTTGTAGCCGGACATTTAGTGTTTACTACACCGTTTACAATGCTGGTTACCGTCCAGGTCAGCTGTACCTGATCACCAGGTGTTACCGTGATGGTAGCTTTTGGATCGTGGATGTCGCTTACTGTTGGAGCAGTGTTAGCACCAGTATATTGAACCGTCCAGGTACCGATCTGCTGGATGTTACCAGTGGATACCACAGGGGTTGCATCCAGGGTGAAGGCTGTGGTTCTACCGCAATCTTCCTGATCTGCGCCTGCGTTAGCCGCTGGATTTGCTGCGAAGTTGTAGATGATTACTTCGTCAGTTGTAGCCGGACATTTAGTATTTACTACACCATTTACGATGCTGGTTACTGTCCAGGTCAGTTGTACCTGATCACCAGGTGTTACCGTGATGGTAGCTTTTGGATCGTGGATGTCGCTTACTGTTGGAGCAGTGTTAGCACCAGTGTATTGAACAGTCCAGGTTCCGATCTGCTGGATGTTACCAGTGGATACCACAGGGGTTGCATCCAGGGTGAAGGCAGTAGTTCTACCGCAATCTTCCTGATCTGCGCCTGCGTTAGCCGCTGGATTTGCTGCGAAGTTGTACAGCACCACAACGTCAGTTGTAGCCGGACATTTAGTATTTACTACACCGTTTACCATGCTGGTTACCGTCCAGGTCAGTTGTACCTGATCACCAGGCGTTACCGTGATGGTAGCTTTTGGATCGTGGATGTCGCTTACTGTTGGAGCAGTGTTAGCACCAGTGTATTGAACAGTCCAGGTTCCGATCTGCTGGATGTTACCAGTGGATACCACAGGGGTTGCATCGAGGGTGAAGGCAGTTGTTCTACCGCAATCTTCCTGATCTGCACCTGCGTTAGCCGCTGGATTTGCTGCGAAGTTATAGATGGTGACTACGTCAGTGGTAGCCGGACATTTAGTGTTTACTACACCGTTTACAATGCTGGTTACCGTCCAGGTCAGTTGTACCTGATCACCAGGTGTTACCGTGATGGTAGCTTTTGGATCGTGGATGTCGCTTACAGTTGGAGCTGCGTTAGCACCAGTGTATTGAACGGTCCAGGTTCCGATCTGCTGGATGTTACCAGTGGATACCACAGGGGTTGCATCCAGGGTGAAGGCAGTAGTTCTACCGCAATCTTCCTGATCTGCGCCTGCGTTAGCCGCTGGATTTGCTGCGAAGTTGTAGATGATTACTTCGTCAGTTGTAGCCGGACATTTAGTATTTACTACACCATTTACGATGCTGGTTACTGTCCAGGTCAGTTGTACCTGATCACCAGGTGTTACCGTGATGGTAGCTTTTGGATCGTGGATGTCGCTTACTGTTGGAGCAGTGTTAGCACCAGTGTATTGAACAGTCCAGGTTCCGATCTGCTGGATGTTACCAGTGGATACCACAGGGGTTGCATC
>NZ_FRBL01000022.1 GCF_900142605.1 Chitinophaga jiangningensis | reverse complement strand
GCTGCTCCTATGTTTGTATTAGAATTTATAATAGAAAGATTTCAAAGACTTAGTTTTGATTTAAATAATAAAATAAAAAAGGTGAGAGTACACTTAGCTGCAAGCAACTATCAGGTATGCTCTCGCAAAGAAATAACCTCACCTTTTTTAATCTCTTAGAGTTTGAACAGAATGTAAGGCACTGTCTATATGACTTTAGCCAGAATATCCAATAGGAGAAAAGACGATTAGAGATTTTTATTTTATTGAAAATCAAAATATTATGCAAGAAATTATCAGATATTCAGTAGGTATTGATGTAGCTCAGAAAGAGTTGGTAGTTACAGTTGGAAGAATTTTTAAAGATCTAAGTATAGATTTATTCGCAAGAAGAGTATATGTCAATAGTCTTGCTGGCTTTAAACAGTTAACTAAAGGAGTTGAAAAGCTAACAAATGCACATCCGGAATGTAGATATGTGATGGAAGCTACCGGGGTATATCATGAAAAACTCGCCTTCTATTTAGCTGAAAATGAGCGTCAGATAAGTGTAGTACTACCTTCCAAAATAAGTAACTACATACGGACTTTAGACATAAAAACCATTACAGACAAGACCGCAGCCGATGCAATTGCCCGTTTTGGCTTGGAGAGAAAGCTAGATAACTGGCAGGAACCCAATGGTTTATACAGACGAATCCGACAACTAACAAGGGAACGGGAACAGTTAATAGAGCAAAGGACGATTTGTAAAAATCAGCTTCATGCCGAGCAATCAGAAGCTTATCCAAATGCTGGTACTTTGAGAAGACTGCACTCACACATCGAATTTATGAATAGTCAGGAAAAGGAGATCTTAACCGAGCTATTTGATCTAACTAAAACGGATGAAAGTGTTAACCAGTCAATCTCTCTGCTATGCAGTATATCAGGAATAGGCATCTTGACAGCATGTGTTGTATTAGGTGAGACAAATGGTTTTGAGTTAATACGCAATAAGCGACAGCTGACCAGTTTTGCAGGTCTGGATGTGATTGAAAAGCAATCAGGGACCTCTGTTAAGAGTAAGCCCAGGTTATCTAAGAAAGGGAACAGACATCTACGAAAAGCATTCTATTTGCCTGCATTATCTGTGATCAGAAGTGATGAACACTTCAGAAACATATTTGACAGATTAGTGGAACGACACGGAATAAAAAAGAAGGCAGTAAGTGCAATACAAAGAAAACTGCTGGAAATGACTTATACCATCTTTAAAAAGCAGGTGCCCTACGATAAGCTTTATTACAAAAAATTAGAGAGCTGTACTAGTACAACTCTCTAAGCAGGCTGGCTTATGCCGCCTTAAAACACAAATTTAATAATTTTATTCTTGTTTATAAACACAGAATCTTTGCG
>NZ_FRBL01000019.1 GCF_900142605.1 Chitinophaga jiangningensis | reverse complement strand
AAGAGGGCGTCTCAAAAATACCTGAGACGCCCTCTTTCCTTTTTAAGTATATATCTCACATTATGAGAGTTTTTCTCTCATTTTGATTTATTGGAGATTTATTTGATTTGATTTTTCTTTATTGGCTTACAGGAAGCTAAGATGAGGGGTAGCTGTAAAGATTTGGAGATGGAGCTGCCTTTTTCTAGGCCACCTTACGCAAGTTATGGGCCAATGCCAATAATCCCATTTCTACGGTTACTTTTTCGAGTCCACGCAGCATAAACCTTTTAAATTGATGATTATGCTTGATATTAGCAAAAACTGGCTCAACCTCGTAGCTTCTTTTTTTTCGCTTTGCAATCCCTTTTTTAGTGTTTAGCCTTTTGTCAGCCTTCGTTTTAAGACGGCGATATTGAAGATTTACTTCAATGACCCGATTCCCTTTTTGTCCATGGCATTGATTTTTTAGACGACAATAGGAACAAGATTCACATTGGTATTTTGTTATTACTTGAGGATATCCACTACTGGATTGACTTTGGGAGCTTCCCTGATTGATGAGCTTCTTACCTGCCGGACAAGTAAAGACGTCTTCTTGTTGGTCATAGGGAAGCTGATCCACTGTAAATCTCTTTTTGAGTCTAATTTTCTCATTTTGATTACGATCAAACTGATTGTGTTTTACATAAGCAGTGATCTTCTTACTTTCCAGTAATTTATAGTTCTGCTCACTTCCGTAGCCCGCGTCAGCTGTAATATTGGAAGGTTTTATTTTTAGATGCTTGATATGTGATGATAGATGTGTAGGAAGGGTTAAGGTATCACCTGGGTTTTGATGGATGCTATAAGATAGAATATATTGGTTATTAGTACTGATTTGTACATTATAAGCGGGCTTTAGCTGACCATTTTTCATATGGTCTTCCTTCATTCTCATAAATGTAGCATCAGTATCAGTTTTACTGTAACTTTTACGTCCATTTAATATTTGTTCTTGCTTATCATATTTATCTAATGTATCAGGCCAGTTTTTACGCGCATAATTCAGTTTCTGCCTTATTTTGGGATCAACCTTTTTCTCGTTTTTAACACTATCAAGTGCCTGGTTGATTTGCTCAATGGCCTCTCTTACCTTACTACTATCCACGGGACCGGGATCTGGTGGATCCGGTGGACTATTTAGCTCGGCTGCTGCTACAGATTGGGCATACTTCCATAGTTCATTGAGTTGCTCTTTAATTTTTTCACGGTTATTTGTAATACTCTTGCCCCAAACAAAACTATAACGGTTAGCATTAGCCTCTATTTTTGTCCCATCAGTATAAAGTTCTTTAAGGCTCAATAACCCCTCAGTACATAATAACAGCACCACTTGGCTAAAGATGGGTTGAAGAATTTCCTGGAGGCGGTTACTCCTAAATCTGCTGATTGTGTTATGATCAGGTTTGCTCATTCCACTTAACCACATAAAATAAATATCCCGTTTCAATACGTCCTCGATCTTGCGGCTGCTGTATATGTTATTCATGTAAGCGTACACTAACACCTTTAGCAACATCGATGGGCTGTAACTGCTAGTGCCACCAGCTTTATATCTGGCTACTAAAACCCTCAGGTCGATTCCATCAATTATTTGATCAACTATACGAACAGGATGATCTGCCGATACCATTTCATTCAAATCGGGCGGAAATAACATCACCTGGTTTTGAAAAGTGGGCTTGAAAGATACTTTATAGCTTTTTCCTCGTGCCATTCCCAAATTTACCGAACAAACATGGCCCGCAGAAGACTATTTATCAACACAAAACCTTAATAAAAGCCTTTTTTTTTCTAAAAATAGAAAGAGGCTATCTCAAATTACTTTTGAGACAGCCTCTT
>NZ_FRBL01000018.1 GCF_900142605.1 Chitinophaga jiangningensis | reverse complement strand
GATGCAACCCCTGTGGTATCCACTGGTAACATCCAGCAGATCGGAACCTGGACTGTTCAATACACTGGTGCTAACACTGCTCCAACAGTAAGCGACATCCACGATCCAAAAGCTACCATCACGGTAACACCTGGTGATCAGGTACAACTGACCTGGACAGTAACCAGCATCGTAAATGGTGTAGTAAATACTAAATGTCCGGCTACAACTGACGAAGTAATCATCTACAACTTCGCAGCAAATCCAGCGGCTAACGCAGGCGCAGATCAGGAAGATTGCGGTAGAACTACTGCCTTCACCCTGGATGCAACCCCTGTGGTATCCACTGGTAACATCCAGCAGATCGGAACCTGGACCGTTCAATACACTGGTGCTAACGCAGCTCCAACTGTAAGCGACATCCACGATCCAAAAGCTACCATCACGGTAACACCTGGTGATCAGGTACAACTGACCTGGACGGTAACCAGCATTGTAAACGGTGTAGTAAACACTAAATGTCCGGCTACAACTGACGTAGTCACCATCTATAACTTCGCAGCAAATCCAGCGGCTAACGCAGGTGCAGATCAGGAAGATTGCGGTAGAACTACTGCCTTCACCCTCGATGCAACCCCTGTGGTATCCACTGGTAACATCCAGCAGATCGGAACCTGGACTGTTCAATACACTGGTGCTAACACTGCTCCAACAGTAAGCGACATCCACGATCCAAAAGCTACCATCACGGTAACGCCTGGTGATCAGGTACAACTGACCTGGACGGTAACCAGCATTGTAAACGGTGTAGTAAACCCTAAATGTCCGGCTACAACTGATGTTGTCACCATCTATAACTACGCTGCTAACCCGGCAGCTAACGCAGGAGCAGATCAGGAAGATTGCGGTAGAACTACTGCCTTCACGCTTGATGCAACCCCTGTGGTATCAACTGGTAATATCCAGCAGATCGGTACCTGGACTGTTCAATACACTGGTGCTAACACTGCTCCAACAGTAAGCGACATCCACGATCCAAAAGCTACCATCACGGTAACACCTGGCGATCAGGTACAGCTGACCTGGACAGTAACCAGCATCGTAAACGGTGTTGTAAATACAAAATGCCCGGCTACTACTGACGTAGTCACCATCTATAACTACGCTGCTAACCCAGCGGCTAACGCAGGCGCAGATCAGGAAGATTGCGGTAGAACTACTGCCTTCACCCTGGATGCAACCCCGGTAGTATCCACTGGTAACATCCAGCAGATCGGTACCTGGACTGTTCAATACACTGGTGCTAACACTGCTCCAACAGTAAGCGACATCCACGATCCAAAAGCTACCATCACCGTAACACCTGGTGATCAGGTACAACTGACCTGGACGGTAACCAGCATCGTAAACGGTGTAGTAAATACTAAATGCCCGGCTACCACTGACGTAGTCACCATCTATAACTACGCTGCTAACCCGGCTGCAAACGCAGGTGCAGATCAGGAAGATTGCGGTAGAACCACTGCCTTCACGCTTGATGCAACCCCTGTGGTATCCACTGGTAACATCCAGCAGATCGGTACCTGGACTGTTCAATACACTGGTGCTAACACTGCTCCAACAGTAAGCGACATCCACGATCCAAAAGCTACCATCACGGTAACACCTGGTGATCAGGTACAACTGACCTGGACAGTAACCAGCATGGTAAACGGTGTTGTAAATACTAAATGTCCGGCTACAACTGACGTTGTGGTGCTGTACAACTTCGCAGCAAATCCAGCGGCTAACGCAGGTGCAGATCAGGAAGATTGCGGTAGAACTACTGCCTTCACGCTTGATGCAACCCCTGTGGTATCCACTGGTAACATCCAGCAGATCGGAACCTGGACTGTTCAATACACTGGTGCTAACACTGCTCCAACAGTAAGCGACATCCACGATCCAAAAGCTACCATCACGGTAACACCTGGTGATCAGGTACAACTGACCTGGACAGTAACCAGCATCGTAAATGGTGTAGTAAATACTAAATGTCCGGCTACAACTGACGAAGTAATCATCTACAACTTCGCAGCAAATCCAGCGGCTAACGCAGGCGCAGATCAGGAAGATTGCGGTAGAACAACTGCCTTCACCCTTGATGCAACTCCTGTGGTATCAACTGGTAACATCCAGCAGATCGGTACCTGGACGGTTCAATATACTGGTGCTAATACTGCTCCAACTGTAAGCGACATCCACGATCCAAAAGCTACCATCACGGTAACACCTGGTGATCAGGTACAACTGACCTGGACGGTAACCAGCATTGTAAACGGTGTAGTAAACACTAAATGTCCGGCTACCACTGACGTAGTCACCATCTATAACTTCGCAGCAAATCCAGCGGCTAACGCAGGTGCAGATCAGGAAGATTGCGGTAGAACAACTGCCTTCACCCTCGATGCAACCCCTGTGGTATCCACTGGTAACATCCAGCAGATCGGAACCTGGACTGTTCAATACACTGGTGCTAACACTGCTCCAACAGTAAGCGA
>NZ_FRBL01000014.1 GCF_900142605.1 Chitinophaga jiangningensis | reverse complement strand
TCGCTTACTGTTGGAGCAGTGTTAGCACCAGTGTATTGAACAGTCCAGGTTCCGATCTGCTGGATGTTACCAGTGGATACCACAGGGGTTGCATCGAGGGTGAAGGCAGTTGTTCTACCGCAATCTTCCTGATCTGCACCTGCGTTAGCCGCTGGATTTGCTGCGAAGTTATAGATGGTGACTACGTCAGTTGTAGCCGGACATTTAGTGTTTACTACACCGTTTACAATGCTGGTTACCGTCCAGGTCAGTTGTACCTGATCACCAGGCGTTACCGTGATGGTAGCTTTTGGATCGTGGATGTCGCTTACTGTTGGAGCAGTGTTAGCACCAGTGTATTGAACAGTCCAGGTTCCGATCTGCTGGATGTTACCAGTGGATACCACAGGGGTTGCATCCAGGGTGAAGGCAGTAGTTCTACCGCAATCTTCCTGATCTGCGCCTGCGTTAGCCGCTGGATTTGCTGCGAAGTTGTAGATGATTACTTCGTCAGTTGTAGCCGGACATTTAGTATTTACTACACCATTTACGATGCTGGTTACTGTCCAGGTCAGTTGTACCTGATCACCAGGTGTTACCGTGATGGTAGCTTTTGGATCGTGGATGTCGCTTACTGTTGGAGCAGTGTTAGCACCAGTGTATTGAACAGTCCAGGTTCCGATCTGCTGGATATTACCAGTGGATACCACAGGGGTTGCATCAAGCGTGAAGGCAGTAGTTCTACCGCAATCTTCCTGATCTGCGCCTGCGTTAGCCGCTGGATTTGCTGCGAAGTTGTACAGCACCACAACGTCAGTTGTAGCCGGACATTTAGTATTTACAACACCGTTTACCATGCTGGTTACCGTCCAGGTCAGTTGTACCTGATCACCAGGTGTTACCGTGATGGTAGCTTTTGGATCGTGGATGTCGCTTACTGTTGGAGCAGTGTTAGCACCTGTATATTGAACAGTCCAGGTGCCGATCTGCTGGATGTTACCAGTGGATACTACAGGGGTTGCATCCAGGGTGAAGGCTGTAGTTCTACCGCAATCTTCCTGATCTGCGCCTGCGTTAGCAGTTGGATTTGCTGCGAAGTTATAGATGGTTACTACGTCAGTGGTAGCCGGACATTTAGTGTTTACTACACCATTTACGATGCTGGTTACTGTCCAGGTCAGTTGTACCTGATCTCCAGGCGTTACCATAATGGTAGCTTTTGGATCGTGGATGTCGCTTACCGTTGGAGCTGCGTTAGCACCAGTGTATTGAACAGTCCAGGTACCGATCTGCTGGATGTTACCAATTGATACCACAGGAGTTGCATCAAGGGTGAAGGCAGTAGTTCTACCGCAATCTTCCTGATCTGCACCTGCGTTAGCAGTTGGATTTGCTGCGAAGTTATACAGCGTTACCTGATCAGTAGTAGCAGGACAATTGGTAATAATATTACCATTTACGATGCTGGTTACTGTCCAGGTCAGTTGTACCTGATCTCCAGGTGTTACCGTGATGGTAGCTTTTGGATCGTGGATGTCGCTTACTGTTGGAGCAGTGTTAGCACCAGTGTATTGAACAGTCCAGGTTCCGATCTGCTGGATATTTCCTACTGAAACAACCGGAGTCGCATTCAGCGTGAATGGAGTGGTTCTACCACAATCTTCCTGATTTGCGCCTGCTTCGGCCAGCGGATCAGTATCAAAGTTGCGAATAACCACCACATCTGTGGTAGCCGGACATTTAGTATTTACTACACCGTTTACGATGCTGGTTACTGTCCAGGTCAGCTGTACCTGATCACCAGGTGTTACTGTGATGGTAGCTTTGGGATCGTGGATGTCACTTACAATTGGAGCTGCGTTAGCACCAGTATATTGAACGGTCCAGGTTCCGATCTGCTGGATGTTACCAGTTGATACTACAGGGGTTGCATCAAGGGTGAAGGCAGTAGTTCTACCGCAATCTTCCTGATCTGCACCTGCACTAGCCGCTGGATTTGCTGCGAAGTTGTACAGCACCACAACGTCAGTTGTAGCCGGACATTTAGTATTTATTACACCATTTACGATGCTGGTTACCGTCCAGGTCAGTTGTACCTGATCACCAGGCGTTACCGTGATGGTAGCTTTTGGATCATGGATGTCACTTACTGTTGGAGCTGCGTTAGCACCAGTGTATTGAACAGTCCAGGTACCGATCTGCTGGATGTTACCTGTAGATACCACAGGAGTTGCATCAAGCGTAAATGCTGTAGTTCTACCGCAATCTTCCTGATCTGCACCTGCGTTAGCCGCTGGGTTAGCAGCGTAGTTATAGATGGTGACTACGTCAGTGGTAGCCGGGCATTTAGTATTTACTACACCGTTTACGATGCTGGTTACTGTCCAGGTCAATTGTACCTGATCACCAGGCGTTACCGTGATGGTAGCTTTTGGATCATGGATATTGCTAACTGTAGGAGCTGTATTTGTACCAGTGTATTGAACAATCCAGGTACCTACCTGTTGGATATTACCAGTTGATACTACTGGTGTTGCATTCAGCGTGAAGGCAGTAGTTCTGCCACAATCGTCCTGATCGGCACCGGCGTTTGCAGTTGGGTTGCTCGCGAAGTTATAGAGTGTAACCTGATCAGTAGTCGCAGGACATTGATTGATGATAGTACCATTTAAGATACTGGTCACCGTCCAGGTCAGTTGCACCTGGTCGCCAACGGGCACAGTGATAGTTGCTTCCGGATCGTGGATGTCGCTTACAGTTGGAGCGGTGTTAGCACCAGTGTACTGCACCGTCCAGGTACCGATCTGCTGGATATTACCTGTAGAAACTACAGGAGTTGCACCTAATTTAAAAGGAGTGGATCTTCCGCAGTCTTCCTGATCTGCGCCTGCATTAGCTGCAGGATTAGTTGCATAATTATATAATTTAACTGTTGTACTTACGGAATCACAAACCCCGTTACTCACGGCCCATTTCAGCTCTACAAAAGTGCCGGCTGGAACGGTTACCGTGGTTTTAGGATTTGCCGGGTCGGTAATTACAACCCCGGTTGCACTACCTCCGATAATAGACCATTTGCCGGCGGCACCTGCAGGACTAGGATTGCTGGCATCCATCGTAAAGGTGGATACATTGCAATGAGTTTGCTCAGGTGTTGCCGTAGGAACGGCTGGTTTCTGATAAACAGTTACGGTTACGGATTTACAGATGGAGTTACCGCAGGTACCGGCACTTTCTCCACGCACATAATAAGTAGTGGTAGCAGTTACATTTCTGAACAGTACCACAGAATTGTCTGCGTTGGCACTATCCGGAGTTACCGGCGTACCACCGCAGGAACCTTTATACCATTTCCAAACCGCGGCAGGAGTGCCGTCAGGATTAGTTCCTAATGCTGCACCATTTAATGTCAGCAACACATTACCTGTTCCACACAGCGCAGCATTATTAACTGTAATATCTGTTGGCGGTGTAGTTGGCACTGATAAGTTCACTGTAAAAGTGACTGTTTTGCTACAACCTGCCAGTGGTTCATTGGTAGTGGTATTTCTCTCCCATACATTCATTACAAAGGTGTATATACCAGCAGGAGTATTTGCCGGTATAGCCATGTCGATGTAGGAAGCTCCTGTCCATGCTGCTGTCACCGGAACAAATCCAGGCATTGGGTTTCCACCGGTTGTAGTAATACTGTAATCAGTGATGGTACTGCTACCACTGGTGATATTCAGTCTTACGGATGGTGCGGTGTTACAAGCCAATACCGGAGAATTGGTGATTGTAATGGTAGGTGGTGTTTTTGTTCTCACCGACATAGACGCAGCAGGTCCGGCAGGGCAAATACCATTATTAATAGTCCAATACAGCGTGTAGTTGGTAGGACTGGCTGTTCCAACTATGGTTGCAGTGGTATTATATAATGCATCATTTGCAAAGGTGATATTGGTAACAGGATTAGAAGTCCACTTACCAAATTCTCCTTCGTTTTCCGGCTTGGTACCATTAAGGTTGAGTACTACCGACTCCCCTGCCACCACGCACACCTGGGTACTACCCATGGTCTTCGGAACGGTGAGCGGCTTGGTATTGTACAGTATCACCGTATCACGGGAAATACAGTCTGACTTGCTGTTATTCACAACTGTCCAGATCAGTGTATCCTTCGTACCTGCCGGTGTGATGTTTACCGTGGTATTATACAGGTTCGGATTAGTAATGGTACTGGTGCCATTGCTCACACCACGAATGAAAGTCCAGGTACCCTTCTGATCACTCAGTGGTTGATTGGCTTTCATGGTGAACTGTGTTTTATTACACTGTCCAACCAGTTCATCCAGATTGGTTTTGGCGATCGGCATTGACCGTACCTGAATCAAAAGCGAGTCTTTGGTAACACAGACACCCTTGGTAACAGTCGCTTTAAAATAGTTATCACCCACATGCCATGGGTAAATATTATTCAGCTGATTAGTAGTGCTGCCATAAACCGTATCCTGTGCCACTGGCCAGGTACTGGTCCATCTGATAGTATATTTATTGTTTTCAGGTTCAATCTGGAAGCTGGTAGATGTTTGGCCGGCACAAATTTCGAGCGGACCGCCGGTTACGTGTACTATTGCAGGTGTATCCACACGAATAGTTGCAGATCCGGAGTCCACGCAACTACGACCATTACCATAGTTGGCATAACCATATGCAGTATACGTAGTACTATGAGTAGGCGAAACTTCTACGGCTTCATCTTTAATACCGGCTATTTCCGGTGGCGCCTTCCACTCATACCGGGTGTACTGACCTTCCACCGTCAAGTTTACCTTGTCGCCAAGGCATATTGCAGACGAGGATAGTTTTACAACAGGTTTCGGTAAGATGGTAATAGCAATGGGAGTCGACGGTGATCCGCAATCCTTAATATTCTCATTGCCTTTCTCAAATATGTTCAACCTGTAATAACGTATTACAGGCTGGGTAGGGTTACCTTGCAGTGCTCCTGGCAGGAAGTGCAGGATAGAATCCTGGCTGCCATAACGAATTTTTTCGGTAACACCTGTTGCAGTATTTACTCCGATGGAATCTGTTAATGTATACCAGGTTGTCTGGTTATAACTGTATTCCCATCTAAATACTTTTTGACTGAAATAATCCAGGTTTGGATCATATGGTTTGCTTGGATCACTAGGATCATATCCATTAGGTGTGTACCATGCAGTGAGATCAATAGGAGATCCTGCGCACTGTACTGATTCTGTTACCCCATCATCTTTCAAACCATCCACAAATCCATAAATATTAGGAGAGCAGTAGTTGAACTTGATATCATCAATGGCGATATCGTTACCGCACCCTCCCTCGTTATCATTTACGATCTGCAGTTTCAGCTTTTTGTATCCTCCTGGCACTTTAAAAGTACCACCATATTGTAACCACCGCTCACCCGATGTATTCAGGTTCATGGAAACGTCAAATGTCTTGAACTCTTTCAAGACATTTCCTAAGGAGTCTAAAATTTTAAAGGTTACCCCGGCATAGCGGTAACCGGTTGAGTTCCCCTGAATACAGGTGGAGTTAAATACTTCTCTTGTATTAGTATTAAGAAACCAGGCACTGAAGTTATACTGTGAACCTGGACAAACATTTACATCACGGGTATAGAATATTCGTTTATCATTTGCAGAGTTGGCGATCAGCATACCACCCACGCTATCGGATGTAGGTGATATATATCTGATATTACCAGTGTGGTCGCCCACACTATCCCACTCACCTCTTAATTTTGTATTCCAGTATATCGCGTAACTGTTATCGGAGAAGTTACCACCCGTATTATTATAGGCATAATAAATATTGTTATTATAGGTATAACCAACAGCACCGGCAACCCAATATTGTTTAGGTTTATCACTCAGTGAGTTGTCTGTATACTTTCTGAATCGTCCGAAGTCTTCATAAAAGTCGGATGACATGGTAGTACTTCCTTTACATACCGTAATTGAACAGTCCACAGAAGTTATCGTACGCGTAATAGTTGCTGTTCGAGTCTTCCCTCCGTAATCTGTATAGGTAATATTAGCGGTAACAGTATATACCACCCCAGGGGTATTAAACCGGATGGTAAGGGCATTTACTTTATACGAATCAGAAGTCTGGTTCGTAATGGTGGTATCCCTGGTACCGTTGGGTAAATTGGGCTTTCCATTATATAATACGGCATAAGCTCCCCCGGTAATCGACCAGTCTACTTTAACGTTCGGATAGCTAAACTGGCGGTCCGTATTATTCTGTCTCCAGGTGGAATCCCATATAAATGCGTTTATACTGGCAAAGTTACCAGCACATACATTTATTGGAATGTTCATAAACGGTTTATTCGGCACGCCGGTGGGTGGTGTCGCATTTGATTGCGCCATCACCCCCTGCCTGACGAGCAGGAACGACAGTATCAGTAATATGAGGGTAAGAAATCTTTTCATAGGTGTAATCGGTTAAATCAAAAAAGTATCAGATTGGCGGATTGTCAGGCCGTCAATGCCTTCGTTGCTTTAACTGCATACATCGGTGAAAAACGCCGGAATCTCGGCGCCGGCGGGCGTTTTGTGGTGTGTAAAATGTTTTCATAGGCATCGGTGTTTAAACGCGATATGGCTAAAATCGGCTAATTATAAAATTAAAATTAACGATAATATAGAAAAATAAAAAAAGTGATAATAATTATAATATGATAAATTTTACTAGAGTAGTTGGAGAAATGTAATTGCTCCCTGATTCTCAAAGGGTTAATGATTCGGAAGATTTTTTGATTTTTTTTTCCACAGGGCGGTGGAAATCTGAGAAATTTCAGCAGGACTGTGTTTTTTGATTATTTTTCCCTACCTTTGCAGACCAAATTTGATGTAAGATGCCTAAATTCAAGACACATTCCCGTGCTAAGAAAACTTTCAAAGTTGGCGGGAACGGACAGATTAAGCGGTTCAAGGCCTTCAAAAGTCACTTACTGACCAAAAAAGCTACCAAGAGAAAACGTAGCCTGAGAGGTAGTACGCTGGTTAACGAAGCAAACCTGAATCTCGTGAAGAGAATGCTTTGCATGCGCTAATCTAAGTAAATCGAATTTTATAACCTGAGAAAAAAGACAAAAAATGCCTCGTTCAGTTAACGCCGTAGCTTCAAGAGCCCGTAGAAAAAGGATCTTAAAGCAAGCCAAAGGCTTCTATGGCAAAAGGAAAAATGTTTACACCGTAGCGAAGAACGTCCTCGAAAAAGGTCTGACTTATAGCTATGTGGGTCGTAAACTGAAGAAAAGAAATTACCGTCAGCTGTGGATCGCTCGTATCAACGCTGCAGTAAGAGCAGAAGGTCTGACCTACTCTGTATTCATGAACAAATTAGCAGGTAAAGGTATTGAGCTGAACAGAAAAGTTCTGGCTGACCTGGCTATGAATGAACCAGAAACTTTCAAAACACTGGTTGCTTCTGTAAAGTAATTACTACTTTTACTTAGTGTAAATACCTGAAAAGGGAACTTCCGACAGAAGTTCCCTTTTTTAATTTCCTCCACCACTCCGCCTGGCAAAGGTTAACATCTCCCTAAAAACAAACCGGTTACCACCCCTAAGGCAGTCATATTCTTTTATTTCCCCTATTTTCGCGGCAACTAAAGACATCGTGAACATGATCAAACGCCTTGCCTTAATGGCTACCGCCATTGCTGCAACCTACGCCGCTACCCTTGCCCAGGTTAAACCTAACCTGAACCTCATCCCCCACCCACAGGAAATCACCAGCCATGAAGGCCATTTCCAATGGACCCAAAACATGCAAATCATCGCCTCGCCTGCCTTTAAAAACATAGCGGAATTACTGGCCACCCAACAACAGCCCGTAAAGGTTTTTTCCGGGAGAAATAAAGTGGACTTTGCCGGAACCCTACGTATCCTGGAAGCAGACTCCCGGATCGTGCCCGACAGCAACGGTTACCAGCTACAGGTTACACCGTCCTCCATATCCATCTATGCCCGCAACGCCGCCGGCGCTATCAGCGGAGCACAAACACTAATGCAGCTGCGACTCCTCCAGCCAGACACCAACCTGGTCCCTGCCGTCACCATTAACGATCACCCCCGCTTCGGACACCGCGGCGTAATGCTCGACGTATCCCGCACCTTCTACCCCGTATCCTATATCAAGCGATTTCTTGACCTGATGTGGCTCTACAAAATGAATACTTTCCACTGGCACCTCACCGATGGTGCCGGCTGGCGTTTACAAATCAAACAGTTCCCTGAGCTTACACAAACGGCCGCCTGGCGCTATGGCAACACCTGGAAGGACTGGGCAGCCACCGGCCACCGCTACGCACACGAAGGCGATCCGAATGCCTACGGCGGCTACTACTCCCAGGAACAGGCCCGAGAAATCGTGGCCTATGCCGCCAAACGCGGAATCACCGTCATCCCGGAAATCGAAATGCCAGGCCACTCTGAAGAAGTGCTTGCCGTTTATCCACAGCTATCCTGCTCCGGCATCCCCTATAAAAACAGTGAGTTCTGCCTTGGCAATGATCAAACATTCGATTTCCTCGAAAAAGTACTGCTCGAAGTAATGGACATATTTCCCTCCGTCTATATACATATGGGTGGCGATGAAGCCAACAAATCCGCCTGGAAAACCTGTCCCAAATGCCAGCAACGTATCAAAACACAAAACCTGAAAGACGTAGATGAACTACAGAGTTACGCCATCCGCCGTATGGAACATTTTCTGAAATCCCACCAGCGCCACCTCCTCGGATGGGATGAAATCCTGGAAGGCGGCCTCGCCCCTGATGCCACCGTAATGTCGTGGCGGGGAGAAAACGGCGGCATCGCCGCCGCCAAAGCAGGCCACAACGTGATCATGACACCCGGTGCCTACTGCTACTTCGACCACTACCAGGCTGATCCCGCTACCCAACCGGAAGCACAGGGCGGCTACGTGCCACTGGAAAAAGTATACAGCTACAACCCTGTACCAGCCGCCCTTTCAGCAGGGGAAGCCAAACATATACTCGGTGTACAAGCCAATATCTGGACGGAACTCATCCCCCAGCCAGCACATCTGGAGTACATGGCCTATCCCAGGATCATTGCCCTCTCGGAAGTAGCCTGGAGCGATACCGCACACAAAAACTTTGAAGCATTCAAAGCGCGACTCCAATCTCACTACCTCCTACTCCAACGGCTAAACGTAAATTATTTCAGGCCTTCCTATACGGTTACCATTGTGCCGGTGATCAATTACCAAACGAAGCAAACCACGGTAACATTTACATCGGAACAATTCCAACCGCAGATCCGCTATACCATGGATGGAACCACGCCTAACGCGACTTCCACACTGTATTCGGGCCCTGTTACCTTCAACGGCCCTGCCCTGATCCGTGCCGCTGTATTTCGCGACACCATGCTGCAAGGTACTCCAGCCTTGCTGGAGGCCGACTTTCACAAAGCGGTGGGCAAAAGCGTCACCTACAATCTCCCGTACAGTAAAAATTATCCCGCACAAAAACAAAGTACGCTCACCAACGGTTACCGGGGTGGCGTTTCCTACGGAGATGGGCAATGGCAAGGGTTTGAAGCCCACGATATGGATGTAACTGTGGATATGGGAACGGCCGAAAAGCTCAGCGACGTCAGCATGAATTTCATGCAGCTGACCGGTGTGGGTATCTATATCCCTTCTGAAGTGGAGGTAGCTGTATCCCAGGATGGTAAAGGGTTTCAGACAATACAACTGCAAAAAAATGATATTCCGGATAATATCCCTGCACTCACTTTCCGGAAATTCCGGTTCGAATTAAATGGAAAAACAGCCAGGTATATCCGTATCAAAGCGAAGAATGCGCAAAAGGGCTTTCTCTTTGCAGATGAGGTAATTGTGCACTAAAAAAGAGCGCTGCGAATTTGCCGAAGCAAATTCGCAGCGCTCTTTTCGAAGGAAATACGATTATTTCAATGCCTGCTGAATCTGTTTACTCAGGCGGTAATCCACCATGCCATTGAATCCTGCCATTTTTGTCGCACTTTTAATAGCAGACAGCGAAGGCATCAGGGATTCAGTTCTGGCAGTTTTTGTGATACTATATCCATTCCCTTTCAGGTAATTATTGATCATATTCAAATTCTCATCATACACAATATTTCCCCAGGGCACATTGATCAGGTCTCTTGCTAACGCCTGTGGCGCAATGCCTGTATAATAGCCACCAGAACCGCTTGCGTTGGTAGTAGCGAAATTAATTGCATACAAATCCGCCAGGTACTTTTTCGTATGGGTACTATCGTACATGGATATATTGAAGTCGATAAAACCAACCGGTTTACCATACGTGGTATCGCCCACCAGCTGTACTGTCATATACGGGCGCAGGTTATTGAGCGTCAGCTCACTGGCAGAAGCGGTATTACGACTGGTAACAAAAAATACATTCTCCAGCGTCAGGCCACCAGGGTCGGAATTGGAGAAGTTCACTACGGTTTCCAGGTCTATCGAAGTAGCAACCGCCTGCAATTTATCGTTGTACTGGTAATTGTACATCACCTTTCCTTTGGCTGTAGCCGGCGCAATCAGGTTGTCCAGGTATTCCGCCGTAGACACTGCACCACCACCATTATAGCGAAGGTCAACGATCAGGTTATTAATACCAGCTGCTTTAAACTTGGTAAAAGCCTCGTCTATAGCGGTTTTGGTATTGGTAGGATCGCCGCTGGAATTAGTCACACTTGAATAGGTATACAACACAAAATAGCCCACTTTTTTTGTGCCCATGGTAAGTACGGAATCAAATGCGACCGGATTTACGTTATAGGTACCTGCGGCCAGGTTGGATGTAAACGTACTGCCATCGGGCCTTTTAAAGCCCAACGTTACATTAGCTGAATTCAGGATAGCATTGTAAGCCTGGTTCAGAAATGTAGCAGTAGTATCAAATTTACTATTACCATTTATAGAGATGATTTCGTATCCTCTGGTCACCCCTACCTTACCGGCAGGGCTGTTTTTGTCGGCATACAGTACAAAGAAGCGCACCTTTTGATTATCTGCATCCCAGGCAGCTCCATAGTCCAGCCCTACATCTCCGCTGGTTGCTGCAACGGTGGTAGCAGCAGAAATTCCGTTGAGCAGTTTATTGGTGAGCGAGCCGGTGCGATCCAGGAAGCTGTAATGGTCGTACGGCCTTTTGGTGGCAGGATTGATGGCATATTGGGCCATTGTGCTCAATAATACGTCCGCGGAACTGTATTTACTATCCAGCGGATTAATGGCAGGCACCGAGTTATACCAAAAGTAGGTAGGCAAACCCTGTGATTTATTACGGCCACCATCTGCGTAGGATACCTGCATGATGTTATACATCAGGTATTTGAGGGAATCCTCTGCAGATAAGGCGGTGGAACCGTTACCATTACCGCCGCCGCCATTACCGTTGCCATCGGTGGACAGCTTGTCTTTCCGGCACGAAAAGAACAATGCCACACAGCATGCAGCCACTGTAAACTTACCGGCGAATTTGTGAAGTTGCTGTTGCATAACTATTAGGGCTATATGAAATATTTTTTTCAGGAAGCTATTTGTGGGTAGCCATGATCTGCCGGGTCCAGAAATCCTTCGGATAGAAGAGATTTTCCATTCCCGGCCCGCTTAAACCTGCCGGCATCGGAGGCGGTGTTTTGCCTTCTTTTTCGGCCGCCTGCATGGCAGCGATCCTGTCTTTCACTTCCTTTTCTTTTGCTTTACGGTCGTCGCGGTTGAGCGGATTTACTTTAAACCGGTAAGCGATGGGCTTATCGTTGTTGATGGCTAAGCCAAGGTATTGCAGCGGAATAGCGATTTCACATACCAGGTTGCCCTGTTCATCCAGTGACGCGGCTGATTCGATTTGCTTATCATTTTTTACGGGCAAAATACCATCTGGTACACCTGTCAGCCCTTCCACGCTAATCTGTTTCGCATTCTGCAGGATACTGCGCTGCCACTCTACAGAGTTACGCTGATTCTGGGATTCTACCACCTCCGGAGCTGCTTCTCCCAACAGCGGGAATGTCACGGAGGAAACGATTTTTTTCTTTCCGGTCGGATTCACTGAAAACGTAAAACCTGCCCTCATTATTTTCATTTTACTCACCTGGTCCGGAACATTAATTACAACATACAGGTTATTGGAATCGTTCGCTATGGTGTAAAATAGTTTAGCGTCATTGTTATAGAACGTCAGTGGCTTTGGCCATTCATTTGCCTTGCCATCGATTTTGAGTCCTGCCGGTGCCCACTTATTCGGATCTTCATCCTGGGCCTTCACTGCAACTGAAAATAGCAAACCGGCCACTACTGCGGTTCCGGCTAAAATTGACCTGTTAAATTTCATGAAAAACAACATTATTTCGGGCCATAAGATAGCTATTTCTCAACAAGGTAAGCAAAAACATTTTCGGGTGAGCGGGGAGTCGATGAAAGGGCAATATTTCGGGGTGAATGCACTAAAAAGAACCGGGTGAAAAGAGCATGATACCCTTTCACCCGGTTTATTATATTGACTGTCCTAGATTTTTGTATGCAAAACCTTCGGTTTTGCTGGTCCAATTCCGCGCTGCGCGCGGGCCGGCCTTGCTGCATTGCGAATAAGAGATCGCTCCTGATGCCAAAGGCGCATTTACGGCCTGAGAAACCTCACGCATCTATTCAGCAAAAAACTTAGTACAGCAATCTTGTCTTAATCGTGTGCGGCACTTCCTTCAGCAGGGCCAGGGCTTCGGCGGACAGCTGTTTGTCCACGTCCAGCACTACGTAACCAATGGTATCATTGGTTTTCAGGTACTGCCCCAGGATGTTGATTTTATTGGCGGAAAGGGCGGTGTTGATGGCCGACAATACCCCTGGCACGTTCTCGTGAATATGCAGGATACGGTGGGTGTTTTCTACCGCAGGCACGCTGATGGCAGGCACGGTATGAGAGCCGAAGCTGGCACCTTTTTCCAGGTAGTTCAGCATTTTGGCACTAACGTCGAGGCCTATATTATGTTGTGCTTCTTCCGTGCTTCCACCGATATGCGGTGTCAGTATCACATTAGGCAGTTTTTGTAAAGGTGTGGAGAAGGCAGCGCCGTTTTTCTCCGGTTCTACCGGAAACACATCGATGGCGGCACCGGACAGTTTCCCAGCTACCAGCGCGTCTCTCAGGGCATCCAGGTCTACCACCTCTCCACGTGCATAGTTAATGAAAATCGCACCTGGTTTGGCATAAGAAAGCTCTTCCGCTTTGATCATGTTAGCGGTAGATTTCGTGGAAGGCACGTGGAGGGAAATAATATCTGCCTGCGCAAATAAATCCTTCATGGTGCGGATCTGTGTAGCATTACCCAGTGGCAGCTTGGTTTCCACGTCGTAATACATCACGTTCATCCCCATGGCTTCTGCCAGTACGCTCACCTGTGATCCGATATTACCATAGCCTACGATACCCAGTGTTTTACCACGCAGCTCATAGCTGCCGGTAGCTTCCTTCATCCAGGTACCGTTATGGGCAGCGTTGTTCTTATCTATAATACGACGAATCAACATGATTGACAGGCCAATTACCAGTTCCGCTACCGAGCGGGTGTTGGAGTAAGGTGCGTTAAACACCACCACACCGGCTTCCGTGGCCGATTTCAGATCTACCTGGTTGGTTCCGATACAGAAACATCCAATCGCCTGCAGCTTCTTGGCTGCATCCAGTACCTTTTTGGTTACATGCGTTTTGGAACGGATGCCCAACAGGTGAACATCTTTGATTTCTGCTATCAGGTCATCTTCGCTCAGCGCGCCCGACAACTTACGTACCGAATAGCCTGCGTTGGTGAACTCTGCAACAGCGGCATCGCTGATGTTTTCCAACAATAAAATGCTGATCTTCTCTTTCGGATAACTTGTCAATTTGTGCTGATCCATAGTATTATATATAATTATATGTGTATTCCTTTCTGGCAATTGGCTTAATAATTGCTGCTTTGGCGGGCATTAACAGGGCACAAATCTACTGGATGTTTAAGAATAATCAAATACTTAGTATTTTATTTTAGATTCCATCTAAATAACTACACAAAGTGTTTCATTTTTTTCAACGCCTACAGGAATCTTTTTCTTAAAAATGCGTTAAAACATGAAAACCGGGTGGTTTTTATTTGGACGTGGTTAACATTCGTAAGTAATTTCGTGTTAATGAATTAACCGTTCGGGAAACATAGACATTAAAAGAGTCACACACTTCATAATGAAGCGATTGAAAGCAGCAGGCATCTTACTCACTATTTCAGGAGTTGTAATCATATCAAGCTGTCAGAGCACAGCAGCACGCAAAGCGGCGGAGAAAACGAAAAAAGCGGCAGACAGTGCACTATACACACTAAAGCTAACAACAGCGCAGCAGGAAGCCATCCTACATGCACCAAGGACTATTCAGCTCCAGGGAGAGCTGGAAAATTTCTATAGTAAGTTTGTTCGTACAGGCTTCAACGGTGCCATGATTGTGGCCAGAAAAGGGGTGATTATTTTTGAAAAATATCATGGCCTGGAGAACTACCGGACCAAAACCCCAATCATGGATTCCTCCTCGTTCCAGCTGGCATCCGTTTCTAAAACATTCACCGGCGCAGCAGTGCTGTGGCTGGCCGACAAAGAAAAACTTTCCCTGGAAGATAGTCTGCAAACCTTCTTCCCGGAATTTCCTTATAAAGGCATAACAGTAAGAATGCTGCTGAACCACAGAAGCGGCCTTCCTAATTATTTGTATTTCTGCGACAGCCTTTGGAAAGAACCATCCCGGTTCATTAGCAACGATGAAGTGATCCGCCTCATGGAATTACACCGACCGCGGATTCAACATCTCCCAAACACTCATTTTCAGTATTGCAACACCAACTACCTCCTGCTGGCTTCTATCATAGAAAAAGTAAGCGGGCAGAAATATGCTGACTTTATGCAGCAAACATTCTTTAAGCCACTGGGCATGACCAACACCTTCGTGTATGATCCTGCATCTGCTGTAAGGCCCCACCAGACCCAGAGTCACAAGTACAACGGGCAGCTGGAACCGGACACTTACTTCGATGGTGTAATGGGTGATAAGGGTATTTACAGTTCCGCGCGTGATATGCTGAAATGGGACCAGGCACTGTATTCCGGTAACCTGTTAAAAGAAGAAACATTGAAGGCGGCGTATACGCCTTACAGCCATGAAAAACCCGGTATCCGCAACTACGGCCTGGGATGGCGCCTCATGGTGTATCCGGACAGCAGTCGCAACATCATCTACCACAACGGCTGGTGGCATGGTAACAATACCGTGTTTTACCGCTTTATACAAGACAGCACCACACTCATTATTCTCGGTAATAAATACAACAGGGGCATCTACCATGCAGTGAAACCTATCCGGGAAATGCTGGGTCATGGAGATGGAGAGGAAGCCGGTGAAGAGTAGTTATAAACCGTGTTTGCGGTTAGGTAATACGTTATCACGGCTCCAGGTGATTTCCCCGGTGAAAGGGTGACTTCTTACCGGGCATTCCGCCTTCAGGCAGTAATGGCAACAGATAGGTATACAGGGATCCGTATGAATAAAGCATTCGGTTTCTCCGTTTTCAAACTCTTTGCTGACCAGCTCCTCTACCCTTTTTACCTCGTCGTGCACCTCACTTAATTCCAGATAATAAGGCAGGGTAATATGGCAATCAATGTGATAATTGTTGCCATATTGCTGTGTCCGCATATTGTGCATATCGATCCAGTTATGCCCGCGGTTTGCGGATAATACGCGGATCACGCGGTCCACCACCTGCATATCCGTTTCGTCCATCAGTCCGGAAATAGAGCGGCGCATCAGCCGATAACCGTTAATCAGAATCAGCACGCCCATAACGATGGATACCGCAGGATCGAGCCAATGCCAGCCGGTAAAATGAATAACCACCAGCGCTATAATCAGCCCCAGACTACTATACACATCCGTCATGATGTGCTGTCCGTTACCACTGATGGTGAGGGAATTTAACTGCTTCCCGGAGCGGCGCAGGTAAAGGCCCAATATCAGATTGGCCAGTGTAGTGCCGCCCAACAGCCATAGGCCGCTTTCAACTTTATGCAGCTCCTGCGGGAAAATAAAGTACTGTACAGCCTTAACCAGGATAAGGATACCAGCGAAAAATATCATGGCACCTTCAAAGCCGATGGAGAAGAACTCTACTTTTCCATGGCCGTAAGGATGGTTTTCATCTTTAGGCTTGCCTGCGAGATAAATACTGTAGCTGGCGAAGGCCCCTGCCACTACGTTAATGATAGACTCCAGTGCATCCGAGAGGATGGCTACGGAGTGGGTGAGCATATACGCAAGAAATTTCGCAGCGGTAAGTACAAAGCTCACTGCCAGCGAGATGAGTATAATGCGCAGTTCTTTTTTCAGCAAGGTTCGGCTTTTTGTTATGGTATACAGCGAAGGTAATCAAATTGTTATTCCATGGATCATTATTAAAATATATCCATGCCCGTTAGCTCATACAGGTATAAATAAGTAAAGCAGCCACACAAATCGCGTGGCTGCTTAAATATCAGAACCCGTGAAAATTACTGAGCGCCTTCTTCCGGCTTGCTTTCGGCTACGCGCGGTTCTTTGGGCTCTTTATTTTCTTTAGGCTGTTTGTCTTTTTTCTTTGCTGTTTTTGGGGCAAAGATGGCAATCATACGTTTACCTTCCATGGTTGGCATCCCTTCCAGACCACCAACTTCGGCGAGTCTTTCAGCGAATTTCAGCAGGATTAGCTCACCACGCTCTTTGAACATGATAGCACGACCTTTAAACTGAACATAAGTTTTTACCTTATTACCGTCTTTCAGGAATTTTTCTGCATGCTTTGCTTTGAAGTCGAAGTCATGATCGTCGGTGTTTGGCGTAAAGCGGATTTCTTTCACCTCGCTTTTATGCGCATTCGCCTTCATTTCTTTTTCCTTCTTCTTCTTCTCGTAAAGGAATTTGTTATAATCGATGATGCGGCATACAGGTGGCGCTGCGTTTGGAGAAATCTCCACCAGGTCTAATGCCTGTTCTTCTGCCATGCGCAGAGCGTCTTCTGTTTTGTAAACACCCACCTCTACATTGTCGCCTACCAACCTTACTTCAGGCACGCGTATCATTCTGTTGGTACGGTGTTCCTGTTGTTGTTCTCTGCGAAAATTAGGGTTTCTGTTGCCCCTGTTGCCACCGTTAAAACTTGGTTTGGGTCTGTTTTGCATTAAAAAAATAAAAGTTAAGTAATTAATTGTCCATAGTCCATGGTCCACATTCCTGCCATGGACCCTAAACAATTTCCTGCAAAGTTAATGTGAAATTCCATAGCAATAAACATACCTGAAAATAGTAATGTTCATCTGCTTATATTCTTTTTTTCCACATTTATGAATGACTCTATTCGAATGGTTTTCTATTCACCACTTCTTCATTTACCAGTCCAACGAACTGCTCCAGCGTCATGGCTCCGAGGTCCCCTTTGGCCTGGCGGCGTACCGCTACCAGGTTGTCGGTCGCTTCTTTTTCACCCAGCACTAACATATAAGGGATTTTTGCCAATTCTGCTTCGCGGATCTTCTTTCCGATCTTTTCGCTACGGTCGTCGATTTCAGCGCGGATATCGGCTTTTTTCAGTGCCGCGGCTACTGCTTCTGCATATGCCTGTGTTTTGTCGGAGATAGGCAGAATTTTCACCTGGGTAGGTGTGAGCCACAGCGGGAATTTACCGCCGCAATGTTCGATCAGCACCGCAATGAAGCGTTCCAGCGAACCGAATGGTGCACGGTGAATCATTACCGGACGGTGTCTGGCATTATCTGCACCAATATATTCCAGCTCAAAACGCTCCGGCAGGTTGTAATCTACCTGGATGGTTCCCAGCTGCCACTTACGGCCAAGTGCATCTTTTACCATGAAGTCCAGCTTAGGACCGTAGAAAGCCGCTTCACCGTATTCAATAACGGTAGGCAGGCCTTTTTCAGCTGCTGACTCGATGATAGCCTGTTCAGCCAGTTCCCAGTTCTCATCGGTACCGATGTACTTGCTGCGGTCTTCCTTATCGCGCAGGGACACCTGTGCGGTATAGTTTGTAAAACCGAGGCTATTGAATACGTACAGTACCAGGTCGATCACTTTCATGAACTCTTCCTTCACCTGGTCAGGGCGGCAGAACAAGTGCGCATCGTCCTGAGTAAAGCCTCTTACGCGGGTCAGGCCATGCAGTTCACCATGTTGCTCGTAACGGTACACAGTACCAAATTCGGCAAAGCGAACCGGCAGGTCTTTATATGACTTAGGCGATGCTTTATATAGTTCGCAGTGGTGCGGACAGTTCATTGGTTTCAGCATGAATTCCTCTCCCTCTTCCGGGGTGTGGATCGGCTGAAAACTGTCTTTACCATATTTTTCGTAGTGACCGGAAGTCACATACAGGTTTTTGTTACCGATATGCGGTGTAACCACAGGCAGGTAGCCGGTTTCCATCTGCGCTTCCTGGAGGAAACGTTGCAGACGCTCACGGAGCAGCGCACCTTTAGGCAACCACATCGGCAGGCCCAGGCCCACTTTCTCAGAGAAGGTGAACAATTCCAGTTCCTTACCGAGCTTACGGTGGTCACGCTTTTTCGCCTCCTCCACCAGTGTCAGGTATTCATCCAGCTCTTTCTGGTTAGGGAAAGTGATACCGTAAATACGGGTCAGCATTTTGTTCTTTTCGTTACCGCGCCAGTATGCACCTGCGATGTTAGTCAGCTTGATAGCCTTGATAAAGCCGGTGTTAGGGATGTGCGGTCCACGGCAAAGATCCGTAAAGCCACCCTGTGTATAGAAAGTGATGGTACCATCCTGCAGATCGTTGATCAGTTCCAGTTTGTACTCATCTCCCTTTTCAGTGAAATATTTCAACGCATCTGCCTTGCTTACCTCCGCGCGGGTGTAGATGCTGTTTTGTTTGGAGAGTTCCACCATTTTCGCTTCGATCTTTCTCAGGTCTTCTTCGGTGATGGTGCGACCTCCCAGGTCTATATCGTAATAAAAACCGTTTTCAATTGCAGGGCCGATACCCAGCTTTACGCCAGGGTACAGCGCTTCCAGCGCTTCTGCCATCAGGTGAGCAGAAGAGTGCCACATGGTTGACTTTCCATCCGTATCCGTCCACGTAAGTAACTGCAACGTTGCATCCGTCGTAATAGGACGGGTGGCATCCACTACCTCCCCGTTTACTTTTGCAGCCAAAACCTTACGCGCCAATCCCTCACTAATGGATTTGGCGATGTCCAATGCAGTTGCGCCAGCTTCATACTGTCGCACCGCGCCATCTGGAAAAGTGATATTCATCATATGTGTATACAAAGTATCTGATTTTTTTAGGCAGATACTATTCTTCTTTTATTAAAATGGTTGCGAAGTTAAGAAATAGCTCTTGGTTTTTAACCAACTACTATCAGAAAATAACAATTATATATGTCAATTTTCGTAAAATAATAGGAAAAACGGCAACGGGGATGCAGTCGTAAAAACTATTTGTAAATCAGGGAGTCGTTCGTTGAACCACATTCCAGCATTTTATCTCCAAAATAAGGATTCACGATATTTCTCGTTTCACTGAGCCAGTATGCTCCTTTATCATCAAAGGCCATCGGGCAAAACTGCCGGTATACGGTATGCCCCTTGTATCCGGTGGCTTTTATCAGGTCGTACAGCATATCGGATACCATTTGGTACTCTTCCCGTTTGCCTTCCAGTGCCTGCTCCCCCACCAGTCCGTTCAGCTCCGCACTGATACTGCCGGTGATTCCTGTAATGGCAGCCAGCCGGGCACTATCCATTTGCAACAACTGTACCGGCAGACTATCCACATGCTGTTTGAGCAATATTGCCGCCGAAGTGGCAGCAGTGGTGTCACTTTTCACCAGCGCAGCGGATAATCCATGATAGGCGGCCATTACCTGACCCAGGGAATCGTAGTACTGCTGGGTATATGGGGCCTGCAAGGCTTCCGGGGCAGCGGCAGCACCGTCCGTGGCAGGTGTCGTGTTATTCTGGCAGCTAAAAAGGCCGGTAGCCAGTACCAGCGCACCAATGGGCAGAAATATCTTTATTTTCATAATTGCTAAAATGTTAAACAAAACTAAAGAATTGTATTCATAGAGATTATAATCTGATAATTATCCTTATAATCAGTAACTTTGCGCGTTTATTAACTTTTTGAATTTACTATGTTAATCGCTTTACAGGATATTACATTTGAGTTTGGCTCCAGGGTGATATTGGAAGAGTCCTCCTGGCACATTGAACCGGGCGACCGCATCGGCCTCATTGGCCTCAATGGTACCGGCAAATCTACATTGCTCCGTATCATCAACGGGGAATATTCTGTATCCAAAGGAAGTGTAAATAAAAGCAAAAACCTCTCTATAGGATTCTTTAACCAGGACCTCCTGAGCTTTGAAACAGATGAATCTATCCTCACCGTAGGTATGATGGCGTTTGGTAAAGCCCTGGAACTGGAAAAGGATATCGAGCGTATCACCAAAGAACTCGAACATAGCCAGACAGACGAGCTGCTGCACGAATTCAGCGACAAGCTGCATGAGTTTGAGTCGCTCGACGGTTACAACATGAAACACAAAACCGCCCAGGTACTGGAAGGTCTTGGTTTCAGTACCGCCGACCTGGATCGCCCGTACAGCCAGTTTTCCGGTGGATGGCGCATGCGCGTGCTCCTGGCCCGCCTGATCCTCCAGCAGCCGGATGTACTCATGCTCGATGAGCCCACCAACCACCTGGACCTCCCGTCTATCGAGTGGCTGGAACGCTAC
This sequence comes from Chitinophaga jiangningensis, assembly GCF_900142605.1. Classification (GTDB taxonomy): domain Bacteria; phylum Bacteroidota; class Bacteroidia; order Chitinophagales; family Chitinophagaceae; genus Chitinophaga; species Chitinophaga jiangningensis. The sequence continues at coordinate 87,071 of NZ_FRBL01000014.1, read as the reverse complement.
CTCACCAGCTACAATGGCGCGGTGATCATTGTATCGCATGACCGCTTCTTCCTCGACCGTATGGTAAACGGTATCGTGGAAGTTTACCAGCAGCAACTGCATCACTACTCCGGTAACTACTCCGATTATGAAGTAGAAAAAGACCTGCGCAGAGAAATGCAGCAGCGTGCCTACGAAAACCAGCAGGACTATATCCGCCAGCAGGAACGCTTTATTGAGCGCTTTAAGGCAAAAGCCTCCAAAGCCGCCCAGGCACAGTCTATCGCCAAAAGGCTCGATAAACTGGAGCGCATCGAACAGGTGGACAACGGCCCTTCTAAAATCAGAATCAGCTTTAGCGTAGATAAAATGCCGGGCAAAATCTTAGCCACCTTAAGTGGAGTAAGCAAAAGTTTCGGCAATAACGTCATCCTCAAAAATACCAGCGCCGAAATCAATCGCGGTGATAAAATCGCCCTGATTGGTGCCAACGGTAAAGGTAAATCCACCCTGCTGCGCATCATTGCCGGGGAGGAATCCTTTGAAGGTGAACGTACCCCCGGCCACAACGTTGTAACCAGCTTCTATGCCCAGCACCAGCTTGAATCCCTGGACCTCAACAGCGAGATCCTTGATGAGCTGAAAAACTGCGGCAGCGGCAAAACAGAGCTGGAACTCCGCCAGCTGCTCGGATGCTTCCTTTTCACCGGCGATGATGTATTCAAGAAAATACGTATCCTCTCCGGAGGTGAAAAAGCCCGTGTAGCACTGGCTAAAACCATCATCAGTCAGGCCAACTTCCTCATGCTCGATGAGCCTACCAACCACCTGGACATGAACAGCGTACAAATGCTGATCGACGCTCTCAACAAGTATGAAGGCAGCCTGGTGCTGGTATCTCACGACCGTTATTTCGTCAGTCAGACCGCCAATAAAATCTGGGAAATTGTAGACGGCGAAATCAAAGAGTTTAAAGGTACCTACGCAGAATGGGAAGAGTGGAAAAAACGAATGGCCGCCAACAATGCGCCGGCAACCGTTAAATCCAATCCCCAGGGCGGTAATACCACCGCTGCGGAGCCTAAAAAAGAAACCAAACAGGAAACTCCTAAAGGTGCCATCAACAAAGAAGTACAGCGTGAGCTGCAAAAACAGCAGAAACAGTTTTCCAATGTAGAAGGGCAACTGGCCAACCTGAAAGCCCGAAAAGCTGAACTGGAAGGCACTATGAGCAGCCCTGACATCTACCAGGATAAAAATAAATTTGCTTCAGTAGAAGCGGAATATAACGATGTACTGAAGTTCCTGCAAAGAGCGGAACAACAGTATGAAGAGCTTTTTGATAAAATTATGAAGCTGGAAGCTTCATTGACTAACTAGTACCGCAAAATCGTCCGCCTTCGGCGGGTGATGCGGATTTTTTTTTCTCGCAAAGCAGCATAAGGGGCATAAGCAGCAAAGACCTGCATTTTGTTGTTTGGTTTAAGAAGCAAAGGCTTACATTTTGTTGTTTGGTTTATGCAGCAAAAACCTGAATTTTGTTGTTTGTATTAAGCACCGTAACAAAACACAATCCTTAGCTGCTTACCTGCTTACGCTGCTTTGCGAGAAAAAAAGACAAAACTCAATCTTTGCACACTTACGCACTTTGCGAGAAAAAATTAGGTTCCATGCAAAAGATCCTGGTGGTAGAAGATGAAGTAAAAGTGGCAAATGCCGTGAAACAAGGCCTGGAAGAAAACGGCTTTGAAGTAGACGTTGCCTACGACGGCCGCATGGGTAAAAGCCTTGCAGCCAGTAACCCTTACGAGCTGGTCATCCTCGACCTCAACCTCCCCCATTTCAATGGCTACGAACTCTGTGAAGTGATACGCGCAAAAAATAACCGCGTGCCCATTATCATGCTCACTGCCCTCGGCGGTGTGGATGACAAAATGCAGGCCTTCGAGCTGGGTGCCGATGATTACCTCGTAAAACCATTCGACTTCCGGGAACTGCTGGCCAGAATACGCGTATTCCTCAAACGCGCCGGCGCCGAGCCCACGCAGAGCACCCAGTTTAAAATCACTATCGCAGACCTGGAGATAGACCGGGAAAAGAAAGAAGTAACACGGGCTGGCAAAAAGATTGCGCTTACTGCAAAGGAATACCAGCTGTTGGAATTTCTGGCGCTGCACAAAGGCAAAGTCATCTCCAAACTCACCATCGCCGAAAAAGTCTGGGACATCGACTTCGACACCGGCACCAACGTGATTGAAGTATACATGAATTTCCTCCGCAAAAAGATCGATAAGGACTTCGACAGCAAATTGCTGCATACCAAAACGGGCATGGGCTACTATTTATCGGAAGAAGCATAACAGGCACGCATCGTGAAGATCAAATACAAAATAGCGCTTTATTATACGGTGTCGGCTACCCTGATGCTGATGATCTTCGCCGTGCTGGTATATTATCTCTCCGCCAAATCCCGTAAGGCCGAATACCTGGAAAGACTGGAATACAGGGCACGCTCCATCGCCAACGTAATTGTGGAAGATGGCCATGTAAAAGTAGACCTGTTGCGCAAGCTGGACCGCACTACCTTCCAGGACTTATATAAGGAAAGTATTCTCGTATATAATCCCAATTACGACCTGCTCTACAGTAATCTGAAGGATACCACTATCCGTACCCATAAGAGCCTGCTGGACTACATAAAAGAGAATAAATCGTATAGCTATGACCGTGGTGGCGGAGGTGAAGTGGTGGGTATTTTTTATACGGAAGGGGATGTTTCCGTAATTGTAATTGTTTCTTCCTTCGATAAATACGGATTTCAGAACTTGCAGAACCTGAGCCGCATCCTGCTACTGGAGCTGGCCACTGCCATTCTGGTATTGGTAGCAGTGGGCTACTTTTTTGCCAGGAAGATGGTAAGGCCGATTGATAAACTGGTAACGGAAGTGGACAGTATCAATGCGAATAATTTACAGGACAGACAGGTAGCCGTCCAGGGCAAAGACGAAATTGCCGTACTGGCTGCCAACTTCAACACCATGCTGCAGCGCCTCAGTGGTTCCTTTGATCTCCAGAAAAGTTTTGTAAGCAATGCCTCTCATGAGCTACGCACGCCACTGGCAAGTATCATCAGCCAGTTGCAGGTAACGCTTTCGAAAGAACGCAGTGCACAGGAATACCAGGATGTGTTACAATCCGTACTGGAAGATGCCGAAAGCCTTACAGACCTTACCAATGGCCTGTTACAGCTGGCACAGTCGGAAATGAAAAGCCAGGAATTTGTATTCAGCAACGTGCGAATAGACGAACTGCTGATGGAAATGGCCAACCTCATACGACTCAAACAACGGGAATCTAAAATCGATATACAATTTAATAAAGTACCCGACAACGACCTGCTGGTAACCTGTTTCGGAAATGAGAGCCTCTTAAAAGTCCTATTCATTAATCTTGTGGATAATGCCTGTAAATTTTCGAGCGATAATACAGCTTACGTTACCATCGACTTCTTCACACAATATATTACTGTACAAATAAAAGATAACGGCATCGGCATTCCGGCTGAGGACCTGCAAAAAATATTTGAACCCTTCTATCGCGGCAGCAATGCGCAGAAGACCCGTGGGCACGGCCTCGGGCTCTCCATTTGCAAAAAAATAGTGCAGATTCACAAAGGCCACCTGACCGTTACTTCCACACCCGGCAATGGCAGCACTTTCACCGTGATACTCCCCCATCTCGGCGCATAAACCAGCACTCCTAATTACATTTTAAGGCTTTTTTAATTCATATTAAAGGCCCCTTTAATCTCGCTTATAGAGCTTTGTATCATGAAATTGGGCTATATGCGAAAGTTTAAGCTACTGATAGTATCAGTATGTACAGCGGGCCTGGGCTATATTACTCCATCTCAGGCACAGGCTTCCCTGCAGCGGATTCCTGTAACACTCCAGTCGGTCGAAGACACCTTCCTGGTGCAGAATTATATGTTGCTTGCACAGCGCTACCAGATTGATGCATCGAAGGCGCTGGTAAGGCAGGCAAAAATATGGGACAACCCGGAGTTCAGTACAGTACTGGGCTGGGGAAGCACGGATCAACTCAAACCATTTAACATAGGCAGCGGCGGACAGGCGCAATACGATATCGATCAGCTGATACAACTGGCAGGCAAAAGAAACAAAAACATTCAACTCGCAGGTGCCGCTGCCTCTATGAATGAAGCCACCTTCGACGAGCTGGTACGCACACTGAAGCTGCAGTTGAGAGAAAACTTCTATGACATCTACTATACCCAGCAAACAGGGCTGGTGTTAAAAGAACAATTGGATAACCTGCAAAAGATTGTAGATGCATATGTAGAAGCCGATAAAAAAGGATCAGTACCCCATTCGGATGTTGTCCGGTTACAAGCCTTAATGGTAGGACTGGAAAACGATTACGCCGATTTGAAACAGGAGGAGTTAAACGCACAAAAAAACCTACAACAGTTACTCCATAGCCAGGACTTTTATGAAGCCAGGCTGGCACCCGGGGATCTTGCACACTATTCCCTGGATCATATTCAGCTCCAGCAGCTGCTGGACAGTGCGGCCCAGAACCGGCCTGATGTGCGTGTTGCCGCGCTCCAGTACCAGTCTGCGGAGCTGAATTATCGCCTGCAAAAATCAATGGCCGTTCCTGACCTCCACGTAGGTGCTACCTACGATAAAGCCGGCAGCTACATCAACAACTTTGTAGGCCTTAAACTCGGTATCGACCTCCCCTTCTGGAACAGGAATCAGGGCAATATCCGCGCTGCACAGTACCAGGTAAAAAGTGAAGCCGAACAGTTTAAACAACAACAATCAGTGGCACAAACGGAAGTACTCAATGCCTATCAGCGGATACTGGCACTGGAAAAGCGTTACAAGAGCTTCGACCTGCAGGAGTTTCAGCAACAGTTTGATACCCTCATTGACGAGGTAGCCAAGAACTTCCGCAAGGGTAACATCTCCCTGTTACAGTTTATCGACTATTTCAACAGCTATAGCGATAATGCCAAAAACATCAACAGATTTTTATCCAATCGTGTAAACGCATATGAAGAACTCAATTATGCAACAGGACAGGAATTATTTAAATAAGAAGTATATGAAACACCCGGTCATATTCCTCGGAATCGCGCTGCTGGCAGCAATGATGTGGAGCGGATGCAAACACAGCGAAGCAGAAGATACAGAAAAGAGCACCTTCGTACTCAGCGATACCATGCTGAAAAATATTAAGATTGATACCGCTCAGATGGAACCGGTGCAAAACGAATTGCGTTTATCCGGTAAGGTTACTCCCAATGGCGGTAAGGTATTGAAAGTATATCCGCTGGTGAGTGGATATGTGGAAGATATTAAAGTTCAGCTGGGCGATTATGTACAGAAAGGCCAGGTGCTGGCAGTGATACATAGTGCGGAAATTGCCGACTATGAAAAGCAACTGGCACAAGCCAAATCCGATCAGGGAGTGGCGGAAAAAAACCTGAAAGTAGCGCAGGACTTGTATGATAGCCGCCTCAACACGGAAAAAGACGTGATAAACGCCAAAGGTGACCTGCAAAAATCCAATGCCGAAATCACTCGTTTAAACGACCTCTTTAAAATATACCGCAAGGGTAAAGGTGCCACCTACCTGGTAACAGCCCCTATCTCCGGCTATATCATCGAAAAAAATATTAACAACAACATGGAAATCCGTACAGACAACAGCACTAATATCTTCACGATATCAGAGCTGGATGATGTATGGGTAATGGCCAATGTGTTTGAAACTGATATTGCCAAAATTAAGGAAGGCTATGATGCCAAAGTGGTAACGGTAAGCTATCCGGATCAGCCCTTCACCGGCAAGATTGACAAGATCTACAACTTCCTGGACCCGGCTACCAAAACCATGCAGGTTCGTATCAGCATCGATAATAAAAACATGGAGCTAAAGCCTGAAATGTTTGCTACCGTTTATGTTACCTACAAGGATAACGATGCAAAAATTGCCGTGCCAAGTGCTGCCGTTATTTTCGATAACAGCAAAAATTACGTGCTGGTGTTTAAGGATAAATTCAACATCAGTGTAAGGCCGGTGGAGGTAGCCAAAACCTCCGGTAATACTACCTACCTGGAATCGGGCTTGCAGGCCGGCGAAAAAGTGATCTCCAAAAATCAGCTGCTCATTTATGATGCACTGAAAGATTAAGTGGCGGATTCATTGACAGGAAACACAATACAGCATTGTGTTATAAAGCAGCAGCAATATGAATAAGTTTATCAGAAATATTGTAGCCTTCTCACTTAAGAACAAACTCTTTGTTTTTATAGCAGTGGCTACGCTTATAATAGCAGGTGTATTTTCCTTTGTACATACGCCTATCGAGGCTTTCCCGGATGTTACCAATACACAGATTGTGATCGTTACCAAATGGAATGGTCGCAGTGCACAGGAAGTGGAACGCTTTGTTACCCTGCCCATCGAGGTATCCATGAATGCCGTGCAAAAAAAGACCAGCGTACGTTCTGTGACCATGTTTGGTTTGTCTGTAGTACGCATCATTTTCGATGACGACGTAGAAGATTTCTTTGCGCGGCAACAGGTAAATAATATGCTGGCAGGCGTTAATCTGCCGGAAGGTGCTGAGCCGGAAGTACAACCCCCATACGGCCCTACCGGTGAAATTTTCCGTTATTATCTTAAAAGTCCAAAGCGTGATTCGCGCGATCTGCTGACCTGGCAAAACTGGGTAATAGACCGCCAGATCAGGAGTGTACCGGGCGTGGCGGACGTAGTGGCTTTTGGCGGCCAGGAAAAAATTTATGAAATATCTGCGGACCCCGTGCGCCTCGCCAAGTATGATATTACACCACTGGAATTATACCAGGCCGTGAATAAAAGCAACGTAAACGTAGGCGGCGATGTCATCGAAAAGAACGGACAGGCCTATGTGGTACGTGGCATCGGGTTGCTTAACAGCATTAACGATATCCAGAATATTATCGTCCAGAATATCAATGGCGTACCGCTGCTGGTAAAAGACCTGGCGAATGTGCACGAGGCTTCCGCCCCACGTGTGGGCCAGGTAGGCCTGGATAAAGATGATGATATCGTGGAAGGGATTGTGGTGATGCGCAAAGGCGAAAATCCTTCGGAAGTGCTGGCACGACTGAAAGAAAAGCTAAGTGAGCTAAATGAAACGATACTACCGGATGATATCAAAATGATCACTTTCTATGATCGGGATACCCTGATGGAGTTCTGCACGCACACGGTGATGCATAACCTGCTGGAAGGTATCATATTCGTGACGGTGATTGTATTTCTCTTTATGGCCGACTGGCGTACGACGGTGATTGTGTCCATCATTATTCCGCTGGCGTTGCTGTTTGCGTTTATGTGTTTACGTTTGAAAGGCATGAGCGCAAACCTGCTGTCCATGGGGGCCATTGACTTCGGGATCATTATTGATGGCGCCGTGGTGATGGTAGAAGGAATATTTGTGATGCTGGATCATCGTGCGCATAAATATGGGATGGAGCGGTTCAACAAGATGGCGAAGCTGGGATGGATCAAGCAAACCGGCGGTGAGCTGGCTAAGGCAATCTTCTTTTCCAAGCTGATCATCATCATTAGTTTGATTCCAATCTTTTCATTCCAGAAGGTAGAAGGTAAAATGTTCTCTCCGCTGGCGTGGACATTAGGGTTCGCATTACTGGGTGCTTTACTCTTTACGCTTACACTGGTACCGGTGTTGTGTTCTATTCTCCTGAATAAAAACGTGAAGGAGAAACATAATGTGGTGGTGATTTTCTTTGACCGCCTGGTAACAAAAGGATTTAACTGGACTTATCGCAATAAACGGCTGAGTCTTACGCTGGCATTAGGTTTCATGGTGCTGACCTTTGGCTCCACCAAGTTCCTCGGTACAGAATTTCTACCGCAGCTGAATGAAGGTTCGCTGTGGGTAACCACCGAATTGCCGATGAGTATGTCGCTTACCGAAAGTGTGAAGCTGGCCCATGATATCCGACAGGATTTGGGTGGATTCCCGGAAGTAAAGCGCGTATTATCGCAGGTAGGCCGGTCCAACGATGGTACTGACCCGAACGGTTTTTACTTTGTACAGTACCAGGTGGATCTGGCGCCAAAGGCCGACTGGAAGCGGAAGATCACGCAGGACGAATTGATTGCACAGATGGAAGGACGCCTGAAAAAATATCCCGGCATTGTGCTCAACTTCTCCCAGCCTATCAGCGACAACGTGGCGGAAGCAGTGGCAGGGTTCAAGGCATCTAACGGGGTGAAGATATATGGCGATGATCTGGTGAAGCTGGAAGCATTATCACAGCAGGTGGTGAGCCAGTTGAAAAATGTGGAAGGTATTAAGGACCTGGGGGTGATCCGGAATATTGGTCAGCCTGAAATGAGCATTAACCTGGACGATAATAAGATGGCGCAGTATGGCGTATCCACCGGAGATGCGCAAGCCGTTATCGAAATGGCGATTGGGGGTAAAACAGCCACCCAGTTGTACGAAGGCGAGAAAAAATTCGATATCCGTATCCGTTATGACGAGAACTATCGTAAAACGGAGGACGACCTGGCTAACCTGATGGTACCAACGATTAATGGCAATAAAGTGCCTTTAAAGGAGATAGCAGAAATTACTACGATTACCGGCCCGGCCTTTATTTACCGGGATAGTAATAAACGGTTTATCGGTGTGAAGTTTTCGGTGCGCGACCGTGACCTTGGAAGCACTATTGCAGAGGCGCAGGAAAAAGTGAGTAAGACCGTAAAGCTGCCGAAAGGCTATAGTATAGGCTGGACGGGCGAGTTCGAGAACCAGGTACGTGCTACCAAGCGCCTGGGGCAGGTGGTACCGATCAGTATAGTGGCGATATTCCTCGTGTTGTTTATTATGCTGGGGAATGTAAAAGATGCAGGGCTGGTGCTGATGAATGTACCGTTTGCACTGATAGGGGGAATCCTGGCATTGCACGTCACTAGTATGAACTTTGGCATTTCCGCGGGAGTAGGTTTCATTGCGTTGTTCGGGATATGTATACAGAACGGGGTGATTTTGATCTCTGTATTTCATAAGAACCTGGAGCAGCGAATGTCGCTCAACGAGGCGATCCGGTTGGGTGTACAGAGCAGAATCAGGCCTGTGGTGATGACAGCGCTGATGGCGGCTATTGGTTTGGTACCGGCGGCGCTCTCCCATGGCATTGGATCTGAAACACAAAAGCCGCTGGCGATTGTGGTAATCGGAGGCTTAATTACCGCTACGGTGCTTACTTTGCTGGTATTCCCCATTATTTTCTATACCGCTTACCGGGGCAAGCACCAGGAGCTGAGTTAAAGATATAAGCCGGGAAACGGTGATGCGAAAGCTTTCCGGTCAGCTTTTTTAGTTCGCATATAGGTTGATAGAATGGGTCCGAATAAAAAGGGCCGGATCTAATCCGGCCCCTTGAATAAGACTCACTTCCTCCACTCCGCCGAGAAGAAACAACGCGGGGTGGATTTTTTATTTATACGCGGTTGCGTCTGCGTCTTGATTTATTAAACATCAGTCCTTTTTCAATTCCTTTACGGAGTTCAGCCTGTTGTTCCGGTGGCAGGGCGTGTGTGGTTTGACATGCTTCACTGCAGCAGTGATTGTATTTGGCGGCGCATTCTTCGCACTGGATGAAGAGCAGGTGGCAGCCATCGTTGGCGCAGTTGATATGTGTATCGCATGGTTTACCGCACTGGTGGCATTCGCTGATGATGTCGTCCGTGATGCGTTCGCCGAGGCGGTCGTCAAACACGAAGTTTTTCCCTTTGAATTTTACCGGGAGGTTTTGTGATTTTGCCTTGTTGGTATATTCGATGATACCTCCCTCGAGGTGGTATACATTCTGAAAACCTGCGTGCAGCATGTACGCCGAAGCCTTTTCGCAGCGGATACCGCCCGTACAGTACATGATGATGTTTTTATCTTTCTGATCTTTCAGCATGTCTACTGCCATGGGCAGTTGTTCGCGGAAAGTATCCGAAGGCACTTCGATAGCGCCTTCAAAGTGACCTACTTCATACTCGTAGTGGTTACGCATGTCTACGATAATGGTTTCGGTGGTGTCTACCATTTCATTAAACGCCTGTGCGTTGAGGTATTTACCTCTAACGGACATGTCGAAGGTAGGGTCTTCGATACCGTCTGCTACGATTTTTTCCCGCACTTTAATTTTGAGTACGTAGAAAGATTTTCCATCGTCATCTACGGCGATGTTGAGCCGGATGCCGTTGAGGAAATCGATTTTGTAGAGGGTATCGCGGAATGCCTCGAAATTGTGTTCGGGCACGCTGATTTGCGCATTGATACCTTCGTTAGCCACGTATATGCGGCCAAATACGCCTAAATCGAAAAGGGAGAGGTAAAGTGCATCACGGAAAGCCTGCGGATCTTCGATCTTCGCATACTGGTAGAAGGAAATGGTGACGCGTTTAAAGGTTTCTTCGTGCAGCCGCTGTTTAAGCTCGGCTGCCGATACCCTGTTGTGTAAAGCCATCTTGGACCTGAAATTTTAAGGACACTTGCCTGGTGAACAAAATTTCGGTGTAATCATCTGATTATCAACGAATAATTATACTCCTTCTCATTATAATACTTATGAGAAAGGCCTGCAAAGTTATTGAAAATTTTCATTAGGCCGCACTGATATTTGTCATAAATCCTGTGGAGACGGGCCAAGCACGTCTCTCCAAAGTAGAATAGGAACCCGTATGAAATCACTCTTCCTATATGCGTTTACGTTACCATTTATTTATCACTGGTCACGCTGCTGCGAGGCTGCGCCCATCAAGCATTTCAATAATTCCTAATCAAAATATCCGTTAAATTTATCTAGTCGGGTTAAAATCTCAATTATTCTTGTTAATTTACAGTTAATCGGGTCAATTTTAATTTCGGAGTTAAAAAGATGCATTAAATTGCTACCTTGCAGCTCCAAAATATTGAAGCTGACTCTTTTAATCTCGTCTTCAGGAAACGTAGGAAATTTCATAGAAGGAAAACGAGGAGAAGATAAAGCTCGTGCTACTGGCGCGGGCTCTTCTTTGCCGTTCCTTCCCTCCTCCTACGAGGTCCTGTTCGGCATCGCAAGAGTCCCGCGCTTAACTATTTCCGGGACTCACTGAAACACCAAAACTACGTGTATGTATGACCCCTTCATTTCTACCCGGAAGGTTTCAGAATATTACCAGAAAGAAATTGTTGTTGATTGATGCAGATGTCTGTTTTGGCGCTTCATTGAAGGAAGCCTTAGCGCAAGTGCATTACGACGTAGACTGGGAGCTGGATCACAAGGCTGCACTGCAGCGCGCGCAAAGTACTCCTTACAGCCTGGTGCTCATGGATGATCACGTACACGGTACCGCTGTACCTGAGCTGATCCGGGAAATGCAGCATCCGCATAAACCACAGATTATTGTATACGGAACCGCCCTGATCGCCACGGAAGAAGAAGATTGTATCGCAGCAGGCGCCACCGGTTTCCTCACAAAATGTACAGATGATATATCCTCACTCGTGATAAAAATTATTGGGCTCACCGCAAGGCCAAATTTCCCTTGTGACAACTGAGCCTTTGAATTACTTACATGAAAAGATGAAACAGCCGGGGTCTCTACCCTGGTTTTTTTATTCCCTGACACGTGTTCCTGTAAATTTTTTTCTACACATTGATTACACTTAACACTAATGTGTGAAGCCAAGAAGCAGAAGAAGCTGCCTCATCAGATGGGAAATTGCTATAATATTTAGCGTTATTTACAGGCTAATATGCTGAAAAAAATATTGTTGTAAATGTAACTATTTGATTATTATTGTATATAATTTTACACTAAAGTTTAGGCACCCCGATTGGCACTTAGTTTGAATTTCAAGTTCGAGAAGTTTATTGTTTAACCCGAAAATGTTAGATTATGAGTCATTACATTACTTACTTCGTTTACGCGATCGTTGGCATTTGGATTTACAGATTGCTGGCTTATTATTTCGACACCAACAATCCAAGGAAAGTTCGGAAGGGAAAGTAAAGGCATTACGTTAAAACCCTGGCTGATGGCCAGGGTTTTAACGTATAAAGGCATTCGTTCCATAGCTATTTTCCCGGCTTTATCAAATTTCCGAATATCCCGCCGAAGCCTACCCTCACGCCTATACGCGTATTATCCTTACTCTGATAACCCGCAATCACATCCACCCGCGCTATCTTGAAGATATTCTCCAACCCCGCAAAAATTTCCAGGTAATTATTATCCCCGTTTACATAAAACGCATTGGCACCCGCTACCAGGTTCCATTTCAACCGGTTAAACAAAGGAATCTTATTCGTCAGAAAACCGTTAAAGTGGTGCTCTACGTTTGCCGTTGTGTAAAAGGAGGCAGTAGTACTGTACAAATAATACGGCGCCAGTTGGAAACTATTCAGGTAACGCAGGGTGTAAAACGTCTGGTTACCGTTGAAATGCTGATAGTCCGGAATCTCCACTACCCTGCTGTTTAAGAATCCACCCACATTCACGTGATACCGGAACTCCCCAAACAATTTAAAGTTCATATTATCCTGTATGCCGAGTCGCCACTTGTCGAAATCCACTATACTGTTGCCTACCCCGGGAATACCTTTAGTATAGGCCACTTCAAACTCCGGATATTTAGAACCAAATGGCACCCTTCTGTCAGGCAGTTCTATAAACCGCTGCCCCGGCTGAAAACTGAAACTTGCTCCCAACACAAAGGCACTGTGTTGCTCAAATGGTACATCTGCCAGCTCATAAGGATGGTTAGGAGTAAACTGCTTGTTCTTACTACCGAAGAAACTGAAATCCGTGGTATTTTCCACCGGGTTGCGGCGCTCATACACCGCCTGCAGGTTCAACTGATTTTTGTTCTGGAAAGTACGACTGTATTGCCCCTTCACGAACCAGTTCTCGTAAATCTTCATGTAATTTTCCCGTAATAACAGGGTATAAAACTCGTTGGTCAGGTTATCAATCGGCTCATCATGATTAAACTGCGACACCCGCTTACCTCCGGACAATAAAAACCGGTTATTGCCAATCCGGTTAAACAGGCGGCTTTCATTTGTATATTCCGCATCCAGGTAGGAATTGAAATGGGTGTTACTTAACCCATAGCGGAAGTAAGGCGATAACCGTAGCCTGCTTTCCTCGCCTGTATTAAACGTAACAGTGGGTTCTATAGCCAGCACCAAACCCTCTACGGTATTATATTTCAGCGATTTGGCCAGACCTTTCAGGCGAAGGGTATGGTATTGAATGCTGCTATCGCGACTAAAATAATATTTACGCGTTACATCACTCCACAGGATACCCATGAGTTTCACAGGGCCTTGTTTCTTGCGGAGGGAATCGAGGCGGTAGCGACTGGAAGCACTGTCCCTGTTGGCTTTGGCCGTACTATCACGCGTATGAAAATCCTTTTGCTCATAAGTTTCCAGCGGCACCGGACGGATGCTGTCCCAATACAACTGCGGCTTTTTATCGTAGGCCGAATCCAGCTTCAGGATTACTTTTTCAAAGTATTTCTCCGGCAGCGCAGGTTTCAGGTTATAGTCGCTGTACACACTCACGAAATTACCATCTACCCCAAACCCAAATTTCTTAAACGCGATATGTACCACCTGGTCTTTAATACGCCAAACCTCTGGTGTTACCGGCACATGCGTTTGCCGGATGTTCAGGGTATCCAGGATTTCCAGCTGGTATTCCGGCGTGAGCAGCAGGTCGGTACTATGAATCCGCCAGTCCTCATCGGTGATAAATATGCTACCGGAAAACAGTGGTTCATATTTACGTTTAGGGGTCACAGTTATCTTATAAATCAATTTCCCATCTTCCGAAAAAGTACCTTCGAGGTGGTATTTATAAAAATTAAGGGCATTTTCAGCAATTGGTGAAATAAAGCCCCTGGGGCCCATTTGGGAGATAATAGCCTGTACATTATTATCATAGAAACTGATAAACGCGGGAAAGCTGATTCCAAATCCTCCCCCGCTTTTCCGGGAGCTGATCACTTCCAGCTTCATGTTATCAGGCTTGCGGAAAGCTACTTTACTTACGGTTTCCGTCAGGAAAATGACGCCTCGGCCGAGGCTGTCCACCCCCATTTCGGTTTTATCGATTTTTTGTCCAAAAAATTTATCAGGGGCATTGGTAGATGAAATAGTTCCCTTGCTATAGGCCATGCAGGTGAGCTCAAAAACCTGCTGCTGGTAAAAGCGGCGCTTTTTGATGGCCTCCCTTATGATACCGTACGCAGGATCTTCCCCACCCGCTTTCACCACCACCTCCTGTATTTGCATACTTACGGGTTGTAGTGTAAAATCCAGGGTTTGCTGGGGAGATGTAATGGTTACTTTTTGTTCGGATTTCCTAAAACCTATATACTGGCATACGATGGTATACTCACCGGTATTCAGTTCCAGCTGATATTGGCCGGAGGCATTGGTAGTGGTTCCGGTAGTAGTTCCTTTTATCAGTACAGTGGCATATGGAAGTGGACGATTACGTTCATCGGTCACCACACCTTTAAGGGTGTTGGCAAATACAGTATGGTAACCTGCTATCATCGACAGCAGTAAAAGCAGGCGTTTGATTTTCATCTGGTAAACTTTCAGCGGTTAGAGGCACGCCATCAGGCGGTGGCAACAGGTTTCCCGGCACTACGCAGGTAGGCGGCAGTAAGCCCGGCAAATCCTGCAACGAGGCCTCCGAGGAAGGCGCTGATCACACCCAGCAGCGGGGCCGACTTCACCTGCATAATGATCAGGCTCATCTTGTTAGCGAGCAGGTGATCATTTCTTACATCCTGGTAGAATGCCAACACCAGCCACAGGATAAATACAGACAGGAAGGAATTGAAAAAGGCCTTTCCCGGACGCAGCGGATACATCACTGTAATCAAAAATGCCGCAAGGGGCGCACTCCACCAGGGGAGCACCATTCCGGCTACATAAGCCAATATCAGGATGAGCAAAAAATGGGCGAAGGATTTCATGAACCGAATATAAGGGTTTTGCCTTGATTTATCGGAATTGAAAAGGGCCAAAGGCCCTTTTCAATTCCGATAAAGGCGCCCGCTGCAAGCGGGGGCCTTTATCGGAAACAATTATTTACTTTGTTCAAGTGCCTGTTCAATATCAGCGAGGATATCTTTCACGTTTTCCAGTCCTACGGAAATTCGTATAAGCCCTGGCGTTATACCTACGTTTGCACGCTCTGCGTCCGTCAGTTTAGCATGGGTGGTGCTGGCCGGATGAGAAGCAATACTGCGGGAATCACCCAGGTTGGCCGTCAAGGACAGCAGCTTCAGTGCATTGAGGAATTTCACGCCACTGGCAATGCCGCCTTTCAGCTCAAAGCATACGATACCGCCACCGCCGGACATCTGTTTTTTCGCAATTTCGTATTGCGGATGACTTGGCAGCATTGGGTAGCGCACCATGGAAAGATGCGGATTGTTTTCCAGCGCCTGTGCCAGCGTGAGCGCACTCTGTGAGTGGCGTTCCATACGCACGAAAAGCGTTTCCATGCTTTTGCTAAGTACCCATGCGTTGAACGGGGACATAGCAGGGCCCGAACTTCTGCAGAAAATATAGATTTCTTTAATCAGGTCTTTCCGTCCTACAACAGCGCCGCCCAGTACGCGGCCTTGGCCATCGATCCACTTGGTGGCCGAATGGGTAACCAGGTGGGCGCCCAACTCCAGCGGGCGTTGCAGCACCGGGGTAGCGAAGCAGTTATCTACGTTGAGTATAATGTTATGTTTGTTGGCGATGTCGGCCAGCAGTTTCAGGTCAATAATTTCAAGTCCCGGATTGGAAGGTGTTTCCACGAAAATCATCTTAGTATTGGGCTTAATCATCGCCTCAATACTTCCGGGATCATTCATGTCGAAATAAGAATACTCGATACCCCACTTAGGCAGGAACTTAGTCACCACGGTGTGCGTGGAACCGAAAATAGAACGGGCAGACAGCAGGTGGTCGCCGGCTTTGAGCAGTGCCATAAAGCTGGCAAACACGGCACTCATACCGGAAGCAGTGGCATAGCCGGCCTCCGCTCCTTCCAGGGCTACCATTTTGTTTACAAACTCGTCCACATTAGGATTGGAGAAACGGCTGTAGATATTGAAATCCGTTTCATCTGCAAAAGTGGCTCTCATTTCTTCCGCATTATCGTAGCAAAAGCTGGAGGTAAGAAACAAGGGCGTAGAGTGCTCCATCTCGTCGGTTCTGGCCGTCTGAATCCTCACCGCGTTGGTTTCCGGCTGGTATTGATTTTCTTTCTGCATTCTCTCTAAGTTCTAAAGTTAGGCGTTCAGTTTCACTTCCCAGGTAAGCCTGGTACCTCCTTTACGCAGGGTTTCTGCTACTGAGCAATATTTGTTCATGGACAGTTCAACAGCGCGGGCAGCTTTATCTGCATCGATGTTGCCGGACAGATGGAATACAAGATGTGCATTTTCCCAGAGTGAAGGCTCCTTACCTTTTTCCCTGTCAGCTTCGACCTCAATACGAAAATCAGTGATTTCCTGGCGTTGCTTTTTCAGGATCATCACGATGTCGATGGCAGAGCAGCCGCCAAGGCCCATAATGATCATCTGCATCGGGCGTACACCATTGTTTTTCCCACCATTTTCTACAGAAGAATCCATCAGCACCTTGTGGCCGTTTTCATCTACTGCTTCCATATTGAATCCGTCGTCTATTCTTTGTAATGCTATCTTCATAACTAATAATTTCTTCTGTAAAGATAACTATTCAACCTCATCTGGCAAAGCATGCTACAATGCAGGCTGGCAGGGCATTCTGAATTTTGTTTGCATTTTAAGTGTTTGAAACCTTAGTTTTGCGAAAATTTTAAATCATTGTCGGCAAAGGTATTTCATAGCAAGGCTGAATTCAGACTGGAGTCCGGGGAATCGTTACCCGAATTACAAATCGCTTACCACACTTATGGCAACATGCTGCCCGATGGCAGTAATGTGGTTTGGATTTGTCATGCGCTGACAGCCAACAGTGATGTAACCGACTGGTGGACCGGCCTTGTAGGGGAAGGAAAAGTGATTGATCCTAACCGTCACTTCATTGTATGCGCCAATATCCTTGGTTCCTGCTATGGCACTTCCGGCCCTTCCACGCTTAATCCTGTAACCGGCAAGCCCTGGTACCGGACTTTCCCTTCCATCACCATCCGGGATATGGTAAATGCCCACATCCTCCTGCGTCAGCACCTCAGCATTCCTGCTATCAGCCTGCTGGTAGGTGGCTCCATGGGCGGCTACCAGGCCATGGAATGGGCCCTGATGGAACCCGACATGATCAAACGTTTATTCCTGCTGTGCACCGGTGCCGCTGAAAGCGCCTGGGGCATTGCCATTCATACGGCACAACGACTGGCAATAGAAGCGGATCATACCTGGGAGCAGGACACCCCGCACGCCGGCCACAAAGGACTCAAGGCTGCCAGGGCTATTGGTATGGTCACCTACCGCAATTACCAAACATTTGTACGTACACAATCGGACCCCGATAAGGATAAAACGGATCATTTCAGGGCCTCTTCCTATATCACTTATCAGGGAGATAAACTGGTGAAGCGTTTTAACGCACAAACGTACTGGCTGTTGTCAAAAGCCATGGACAGTCACAATATCGCAAGGGGCCGCCATGAAGACATCACCACTTCCCTCTCCCATATCCAGCAACCAGTACTCCTGATCGGTATCACATCCGATATATTATGCCCTCCGGAAGAGCAACAACTGCTGGCTCAACATCTCCCTAAAGCAACTTATCATGAGATAGACTCCTCCTACGGACATGATGGCTTCCTGATTGAGTTTGAAAAGATCGGAAACATCCTGCAGGACTGGATCTAAGTTATATTTTGCAGTGGTGAAGTTTGTATTAGGATTTTTTACTTATATTTATTAAGTATCAACTGAAATCAAACAAAACCTCCACTGTTTATGAAGCGCAATCATCTCAGATTTATCTGGGGAATCCTGTACTTGTTGTTTTTGCTCCCAAGTATGTTATTCGCCCAAGGACAATCCACCCTGTCTGGTACTGTGAAAGACAAAACCAGTGGTAATCCCATGGCAGGTGTAAGCGTGGCCATCAAAGGCACCAACGCCGGCACGGTCAGTTCCAATACCGGTGGATTTACCATTAAAACGTCCCGGTCTTTTCCGTTAACCCTTGTGTTTTCTTATGTTGGTTTTAAAACAGAAGAAGTAACCGTTAATGATGCCAATGCCAGCATCTCCGTGGAGATGAATTCCACCGAAATCCTCGGCCTGGAAGTGGTGGTAGCGGCCAGCCGTGTACAGGAAAGCATTCTGAAATCACCGGTATCCATCGAAAAGCTGGACTCCCGTGCTATCAAAGCCAGTCCTGCCCCAACATTCTACGATGCCCTCGCCAACCTCAAAGGCGTTGAAATGAGCACCCAGTCCCTGACCTTCAAATCTGTAAACACCCGCGGTTTCAATGCCAACGGTAACACCCGCGTGCTGCAACTCACGGATGGTATGGATAACCAGGCACCCGGCCTCAACTTCTCTGTAGGTAACATCGTGGGTATTTCCGAGCTGGACATGGACAACGTGGAGTTGATCCCCGGCGCCGCCTCGGCATTGTATGGTCCTAACGCACTGAATGGTATCGTACTGCTCAACAGTAAAAACCCATTCCAGTACCAGGGCCTCAGCGCTAACGTTAAAACAGGTATCCTCAATGAAAGTGGCCGTACTTCCGGCACCACCGGCTATTACGATATCGCGGTACGTTATGCCAAAGCATTCAACAACAAATTTGCCTTTAAAGTAAACTTCGGCTATATCAAGGCGGACGACTGGCAGGCGCATGACACCCGAGATCAGAGTCTGCTCAACGGTCACTCCCTCGCCGATGGTACCCGCGCCAACAACGAAGCGTATAACGGCGTGAACATCTACGGGGATGAAATCAATCAGAATATGACTGCCGCGCTCACTGCCCAGGCCAACACTCCCGGCAGTACGTTAAACCAAACGCTGGCAGCGGTAGCCGCCCAGCTAGGCAATACCGTTACACCTGCCCAGATACTCGCCTCTGCTCTGCCTGGTGCTGCAAACGCCTACGTTAGCCGTACCGGTTATGCAGAAAAAGACGTGGCCGATTACAATACCAAAAACCTTAAATTTAACGCCGCCCTCCACTATAAAATTCATGAAAACCTGGAAGCCCTGATCCAGGGTAGTTATGGTACCGGCACCACGGTGTACACCGGGGCCGACCGCTACTCCATCAAGAACTTCCGCATGGGTCAGTACAAAGCGGAATTACGCGGCTCTAATTTCTATGTAAGGTTATATACTACACAGGAAAGGTCCGGCGACAGCTATGCCGTTGGTACGCTGGCATCCGGCATCAACGAAGCCTGGAAAACAAGCCGCGACTGGTTTACCCAATACTTCGGTACATATGCCACGCAGTCTGTTACTGCTTTTGCACAGGCATATGGCCGGGCACTCCAAACCGGCTCTACCCCTGCCCAGGCACTTGTTATTGGCCAGAATGCGGTTAATGGCAACAGAGGTACCTTTAACACCAATGCCCGGAACGTAGCTGACAATGGCCGTTTTCTCCCAGGATCGGCAGAATTTAACGCTGCAGCCGACAAAGTAAAAAGCAAACCAATCCCTGGTGACGCTACCGGCGTAGGTGCTAAGTTCATGGACAAAACAAATCTCTACCAGGCCGAGTTTATGTATAACTTCAAAGACCTGGTGAAGTTTGCTGAAATCCTTATCGGTGGTAACTACCGCATCTATACCCTCAACTCTGAAAAAACACTCTTTGCAGTGGATGACAATGGCGACGAATTCAATATCAACGAATACGGCGGTTATGTACAGGTAATGAAAAGCCTGCTGGACGAGCACATCAAGCTGACCGGCTCCCTGCGTTACGATAAAAACGAAAACTTTAAAGGTCAGTTCAGCCCACGTTTATCAGCGGTATATACCTTCCTGCAGAATCACAATATCAGGGCTTCCTACCAAACAGGTTTCCGTATCCCTACCAACCAGGATCAGTACATCGACCTGCAGACACCTCAGGCACACCTCATCGGCGGCTTACCGTTCCTGCGTGAACGTTATGGTCTGAATAAAGGTCCTGTTTATACACTTGAATCCGTGCAGGCAGGTAAACCTGAACAATATGTTTTCCGTGATTTCGAACCTGAAAAAATCCGTGCCTGGGAAATTGGTTATAAAGGCCTCGTAGCGCAAAAACTGCTGATCGACGCTTATATCTACACCAACAATTTCAAGCACTTCAACGGCCCTCAGATCCTGGTGCAGCCTACTTCTGCCACCACGCAGAATATCTTCTCTGTACCGGTGAGCCTCGATAAAGATATCAAATCATGGGGCTGGGCACTGGGCCTGGATTACTCTCTGCCAGCCAGCTTCACCGTGGGTGGTAACATCAGCTACAATGAACTGCTGGATGCGGATAAACTGGGTAGCTTCCTGCCGATGTACAACACGCCGAAAGTTCGCTACAACCTGAACTTCGGTAACAGAAACATCGCTAAAAGCTATATAGGCTTCAACGTTACCTGGAGATGGCAGGATGAATTTGTGTGGCAGTCTACTTTTGCCAGCAATGCCATCAACGTGGCCAACCAGGGCGTAATTCCTGCCTACGGCACCATGGATGCACAGGTAACTAAGCTGTTCCCTAAAGCTAAAACAACTATTAAGCTGGGCGGCGCCAACATCCTGAATAAAAAATATGTACAATCATGGGGGAACCCTACCGTTGGTTCACAATGGTATGTATCACTGGGTTACAATCTGTAATACTTATTCCGAGGGCCTCCGGCCCTCGGTTGCATAAAAAAAGCGCGCCAATGGCGCGCTTTTTTTATGCTTTATACGACTTTCCACCAGGGATCATCTGTTTTCTTTTCAGGCGCAGGAGGTGCCACCGGATTAGCTGGTGGCATTGCAGGCTGCTCAGCAGGCGGTTCATTCTTCCACATGGCCTGTGCTTCGGCTTTAATATCGGCGCGACTCAAAATCGCTGCCAGTTTAGTTTTTAGCGCGCGGCCCTGCTCCGGCTTTACCATCATTACAAAGTTGGCATAGCCTTCCATACTAGCGATAATATTGCCTTTACCCCAGGATTTTCCAGCCAGCCCGGTCAGTTCCACCTGATGCAACAGGGCCCTGAACTTGCGTAGAGTAGTACGATCAATGCTGAGCTTTTGGTTAACGACTATACCGGTCACCTCATGGCGATCGCCTTTGCGCATTACTTTCAGCTTATCAGGATGCAATACAAAACCTTCTTCGGCCACCACTTTTTTCACCGCCCACAGGAGCTGCCCGGCCTTGGCCGCAGCTTCTCCTTTGGCAGAAAAAGTCATATCATCGGCATAGCGCGTGTAGGCGTACCCGTATTTAGCGGATAACCCTTCAAAACGCCGGTCCATTTTATAGCAGATCAGGTTGGTGATGGCGGGACTGGTAGGAGCGCCTTGTGGCAGCACCCTGGCTGTTTTAGCTACAAAGTATTTGCGGCCATCCAGCAACACTTCATCTACCTCAGGTTCTGTGCAGATGAGTCCAAGTATGGTAGCCACCTGTTCGCTGTATCCCAACTTGCAGAATAATCCTTTTACGCGGTTGTAAGCCACAGATGGAAAAAAGTCTTTTAAATCAATATTGATCACCAGATCCTTTCCTACGTGTGGGATAGCGTTGGTAACAATAGACTTACCCGGCACGAAGCCATTAGCAGAGCCACTGTTGGATACTTTGTACAACACATTTTCCAAAATCCAGTGCTGCGCGGCCTTTAGCTGCGGCATGGGCGCTGAGATAATACGGGTACCACCGGATTTTTTCGGAATAGCAAAGCGCTGGTAATGCGTTTGATGAGCTACACTGCGGTTAAAGGCAAGGAAGCGCAATTTACCCAAAGGCAATTGCATGGCGGCAGCCAGGTCAGTGGCGGAATGCCATACCGGCAAATTGTATTTTTGCAGCTGCGCGGTGTCGGACTGATTTTTATTCAACCCGGCAGAAACGTTCTCGCCGAGATAAATAATATCCTGCTGTTTCTTTTCAGCCCAGGCGGCGGCACGCTCGATGCGTTTTTGCTCGTTGCGTTTTTTAGTTTCCGCACGTTTAGCTTTTGCCTGTGCCATACGCTGCTTGCGCATTTCCACGAGCAGGCGTTTTTTATCACGATATTTTGAACGCTCTGACAACAGTTGATTGAGCTGTCGATTCAGCTCTCCTTCCTGCTTAATCAGTGCTTCAGGGATGGACGGCTTATCGGTATCCCTTGACCAGAAGCCAAGGCGTACCATCTCTTCCAGGATGTATTCCTCTTTGGATGTTTCACGAATTCTATCGTACAGCTGCTGACGGGTTAAACCTTCCGGCATAGTAATTCATTAAGGTTAAAAATTTGCTGTATATAGCTACCGGAGAGAGAGGGGTAAAGAATTTTATAAAGAGGAAAGGGCGCTTCGTGCAAACCATTGACTAAATCAATCAACTCCAGGGAGGGGCCTACTATGTGGATATTTAAGCCCCAGGGGCTCTTACCGTAAATATCTACATAGTAGGCCCCTCCCAAAGTAAAGATTGCATTTAGTGAAGCATGTATAGTCAAAATACCTGAATGACGAATCATCATTCATCTCCATGAAGGAGCGCAAGTGCAATCAATTCCTCTTTATAAAGATCTTTAGTTCTATTGTGCCGGCAAGTTATATAATAATTTCTGATCTCAAAAATTTTCTCAGTAATTATTTTGCAGCATATGCTTTTCTCAGTGCCAACATGTGTTTGCACGGACCTTTGTACAGTTTGTTCTGATAAAAGAAATCACAGTCGCACTGTGCATTGGTCATTCTTTCATCGGCGTCTATAATCATAACGGGATAGTATACACGCTGTACACTCACTGTTCCTTTCAGTTGGGTGCCTACGCCGGTAATTTGATTTTCCGTGTAGGATACTTTCCCCTGGTTTACCAGTATTTCGGCATCTGCCTCTTCAGGAGTACTGAAGCGTAACAGGTGCATGGGCAGTGGCTCGCGGCTCAGTTCACGCAAACGGTATACACCTCCGTGGAGGTCGTAGATCACTTTACCAGCCTGGGTAAACAGCCCCAGTGCGCCCAGCACCGTGGCACTGCTTAATCCGGTGGCCTTCACCAGGTCGGCCGCTGTACTAAACCATACTGACTTCAGTGCATTGTACACCCTGAACTTATCAGGTTCGGAAACTTCTGCCCGCGGCGCCATGAGATCAAACTGCCCGGCACGCGACCAGTCGTTGGCAGTCCAACCGGATAATCCGAGTGTAAACTGCATATCTCCGAGGTCCGCAATAAAGAAGGAGGGCAAACCGCTGCCGGTTAGGTGCACCGTGAATTTGCGGGCGATAGGGATCAGGCGTTCCAGGATGAGGATACGTCTCCTCCCCCATATGCGGATTTCACGTGCCTGCGGCCCGGTGTATAACGATCTCGCACATACGATTTCACGGTTCCATGGCTCAAATACTGCACGGACAGGCTTTCCCGGTTCCAGGATAAAACGTATAGACCGCGGCCCTTTTATCTCTTTAAATCTCCTGAGCCAGCTGCAGAAATTATATACATCCATCGGATGCAGGTCGAAAGTAGCTGCCGGCAAAGTCATGGCGGAACTTACCTGCAGGAAACCTCTCACCCAGCTATCCGGCAGGTCGATCTTTACTTCATGGTACAGTTCCTCCTGCGAAGTTTGCACCTGAAAGCCTCCCGGGTCCACACGGAAATCAGTTTCCTTATAGTCCCTGATTTTCTGAAACTCATTATATAAAGCGGCTGAATAATCGATATTGGTTGTCCCGCACTCAAACTCATTCACTTCTTTAAACACGTTATAACTGGCGCTCAGCTTACCATAGGTAGATTCATCCTGACTGAAACACTCAAAGAATATTTCATCCGGGTGCACGCTGATTACCGGATCGAGCACAAACCATGCATCTCTGTCTTTCTGATAGAGATAATCGAAATACGCGCGTTTGGCTTTATTGAAAGGCCCCATGGCCTTGTCTTTCTGGTCCCAGATGTTACGAAGGTCAGCGCGGAGACCTTCAATTTTTTGATCAGCCGCCTGGGCATCATAGCCCTGCATGAATTCCGCCAGCCAGATCGACTCCTGCTGTGCTGCCCATTCCTTATACTCCGTTTTATCTTTTGGTTTAAAGCGGAGGTCAGAAACAACTACATCATGGAGGGAAGATATGGCTTCACGGAAAGCGATTTTTTTACTGAGCTTCCCTACGAAAAAAGTGGGTTCACGATGGGTATCAGGCGCAAAGGAGATGCCGGCGCTGCCTGCATCGCTGAACACCTGAGAGTTACCACTATACCTGTAGTTAAATAACATAAATGGATAAACGATTTAATGCAGTCGCACTGCCGGTTCAACAAAAACGATTGGCAGATCCAGCGTAAAGTGCTGACTGATGTTACGCATGATACTGATACATCTGGCTTTATCGCCAATAGCCACGGTGGCGGAGATATCGGTAATAATACCTGCTATGAATGCAGCTGCCTGTTCTGATTTCAGCGCTTCTGTTTCCAGGAAAGTGAATACTCTCTCTTTTGCTACCCTGGCTTTGTTTACGCGGGTAAGTACAGAGCGGAAATAGTGTTCCAGCAGTTTGATATATTCCAGTTGTCCGGCGGCGTAGTTCTGCAGATAGCTGGTAGCAAAGAGCTGCATGGCAGCACTTGGGTGCTGGCTCAGTTTAAGCAGGTATTGCGGGCCGTCTTCATTTTTGAAGAAGCGCATCAGCAGTTCCCGGCCAAAGGCCTGGATATCGGTGCGTACGCTGTCGGCCAGTGCGATGAGGCTTTCCGGGCTCCAGTCGGCCTCTGTAAAGGTATTGCGGAAGTAGTCGATGGCGAAGCGGCGGGTATCATCCCATTTGCTATCCAGCAGCGCTACGGCGGTATCTTTTTCTGCACGTATACGCGCAACGTTGTTGCGGTAAAAATTCCAGCACCACGCTCTCACCTGTTGCAGTTCATGTGCGCCGGTGGCGATGATCTGTTTGAGTGTCAGGGAATCTGACGGGATATACTTATCCAGCAGCAGGATACCAAATTCCTGTGCAGGGCGGTAATTGGCGTAGAGGAGTCGCAGTGCAGATGCAGTATCAATATCATTCAGGTAATCTGCCAGCTGGGTACGCAGCAATGCTGCAATATCCTCGTGGCTGCCTTCTGATTTTTCCGTGCGCATGAGCAGCGGTACCAGTTCATTCACAAGGTATACGGCCAGGCGGTTATCCACGGTGATGAGTCGCGCCACCAGCGTGGCCATTTGGCGGCGGATGCCTTTATGTGGCGACAACAGGCATTCCAGGATCATTTCCGGGCGGCGCAGCATTTCCACATCGCTGATCTTGCGAACGATGGACCAGGCGGCATCGCGGAGCGGGCCATATTCACTGTTGAGGATACCCATCAGCTGTGTGGTGGATATCTGGTCGAAGTTATAGTTATCGTCTGCCTTGAGTAAAAGTAACCGCACGCCGAAGGCTTGCAGGGCCACAATGTTACGCTGCATCAGGTCGTAGATCACCATTACATCCAGCTGTTTGAACACTGGTGCACAGTAGCTTTCCAGGATGCGGCAGGCATCGGTAAGAATCAGGTTTTCCTGTTCTGTTTTAACTTCCAGCTGCATGAGGTGAGCAATGGTGAGTCCTGCCAGTACTTTTGCCTGCTGCGCAGGCATATCGGCCGGTGGGTAGATGCTAACCACGAATTTGCGAACTTCTTCGTATGGGTTGAAGATCAGCGTTTGCAGGATGTCGTTATCCGCGAGTATTCCTGCAGGGTTGGCACTGATCCACTCCATTGCCTGGTCTCTCGCCTCTTTCAACGGGCAGATGAGCAGGATGCGTAGCAGCAGTGAGGACGGCGCCGCGGGGTTATACTTTTCCCGGGCCAGTTCCAGACCAAATAAAGACGGAATATGATGCTTGTTATACAGCAGGGCTGCAATAACGTCTTCGGTTATACGCGATTTGAGTTCTTCAAAGCGGGGGTGCGCTTTCAGTTGCTCCATCGCAAATACGTGCACCTGGTCCATTTTACCGCCGATCAGCAGTTGGATGAATGCTTCCGGCGTATCGTTCCATAATTGCTGGAAAGGTACATCGGAGTGTACTGCTGCAGGTTCGGTGGACGCAGGCTGGTAGGTACCGGGTTGCGGCACTACATGTTTATCGGTATTGAGCCAGCTGAAGAGTTTTTTCAGCAGACTGTTATTTTCTTTTTTGAGCAGGTCCGGGTTGGCCGTAGCACGCGGAGTGCCGCTGGTAGTGGCATTATCATCTACCTTAAACATCCACTCTTCTTTACCCGGCAGGTATTGCAGGTCGGCTGCGTTACCGCGGATGATATAATTGAGGAAGATGGCTTTGGAGTTTTCCGGGAACTGCTTTTCTATGGATGTATAACGGTTGTTGACGTAGGCATAATCGCGCCGCTGGTACGGCTTAGTTCCATCCGTTTCCTGTACATATTGCAACAGCAGTGCTGTGGCGAAGCGTACATATTCCTTATCCCCTGCACCACCGAGGCGTTTTAAGCGGCGCAGTACGCGGCGGTTAAAATAGCGGCGTGTTTTATGGGAGAAAGCAATGCGGCTGCCTGGCTTCTTTATTTCGGAACGCACTTTTACGAAGGTGTTGAGTTCGGCGATAAACGTTTCGGGCCTCCACTCTTCGTATTCTTTTGCGGGCATGGTAAACATGGCGGGCTCCCGCTCTATGCGGTGTGCGAGCGCTGCCACCACTAGGTGGTCGTCCTTCATTTCTGCCTGCTTGTAGATATGGCGCAGGTGCTGGAACCAGGATGGGCGGAAGGCCACCTGGGTGAGCAGGATTAGCAGTGCTTGTCGCAGTGCCGGGTAGGCAGTGGACAGCAGGTAGCATTCTTCCAGCAGCGGGTACTGGGTGGCCTGCTGCACTACGATATATTCATGCAGTAACTGAAAGATGGCGTTGGTATTACCTTCCAGCACCGCTGCGCGGAGGTGTTCCGGCATGGCGTTGAGGTAGGGTTGCAGGAAGGCAGGTTTATCTGCTTCCGGCAGGAGCATGAGCATCCCGTTGGCGGCCAGCATACGGATATTGGGCGGATAGGCGCTGTTTTCCATATAGGCTTTAAGTACGGGGATGGCGGCGGCATCGCCGGTGCGACTGAGCGACCAGATCACGGAGTAGCGGTGCAGTGCATCTTTTTTATCCCCCTGTTTGATGATGAAGGGAGCGGATTCGCCGATGCGCAGCTCCCCTGCGCGCCAGATCACTCTTGACATTTTCCACGCGTGCTTGCCGGCCGGGTGGTTTTGTAACCTTTTGAGGATCGCTTTGTGGCGGGGATTGCTGATACCGTCGATGATGGCGGCCGACGCGTCGTCTGTCAGCTGTTCCTTGCTGGCCGATTCCTGTTCACCGATATAGCCTTTGCTACGCTTTTCCTTTTCGAGTGCATCGAAGATGGAGTTAGCGGAAGCCAATGGTACGGGGCTCGTTGTTTTTGTTCCCTCTTTCAGGTTGGCACCTCTCTTTCCGTAGCGAAAATTGACAAGGTATTGGTCAGGGCCTACTTCGCACAGATCGATCTCATAGGTTTTGTCTGAATTCCCTTCCCGGAAGAAGAGCTTCACATTCCTTACAAATTTCATGAGTTAACGATAATTGAGGGGCTAAACTAAGGAATTAATGTTTGATTTAGAGAGATTTGGGGATTTTTATTTTGATTATATAGGAGGGAAATGATATTTGTTTGGGGGCCTGTTTGCCCTGGCCTTCGGCCAGGGCAAACAGAGGTGGGTCAGGGCTGGCGCCCTGGCCCACCCCTGTTAAAGAGTATGGCTTACTACCCTAACCAACGATTGAAAAACTCGAAAGCAGGCCGCGAAGGCCGCAGGCCCGCCAAGCTTGCGTCAAGGGCGAAGCCCTTGCCAACGATCGAAAGATACAAAAGCGGGCCGCGAAGGCCGCAGGCCCTGCTCCCATTTGGATCAAGGGCGAAGCCCTTGATCCAAATGCCATAAATAGACGAAGGGCAGGAGAAACCCCGCCCCTTCTGTTGTTGTTGTAACCTTCAGGCAAAAAGCCTAAAGCAGTTTATAGTAATTATACGTTGAAGCGGAAGTGCATCACATCCCCATCTGCAACGAGGTACTCTTTACCTTCGATGCGGAAACGGCCAGCTTCGCGGGCAGCAGCTTCAGAACCGTATTTTACGTAGTCATCATAAGAAATCACCTCAGCTTTGATGAACCCTTTTTCGAAGTCAGTATGGATCACGCTGGCAGCCTGTGGTGCCTTCCATCCGCGGTGGATGGTCCATGCGCGTACTTCCTGTACACCGGCAGTGAAATAAGTGATCAGTTCCAGCAGGTTGTAGGCAGAGCGGATCAGGCGGTTCAGGCCTGGCTCGGTAAGGCCGTATTCGCTCAGGAACAGTTCCTTATCGGCAGGATCTTCCATTTCGGAGATCTGTGCCTCAATCGTGTTGTTCATTACGATTACCTGGGCGCCTTCGCTTTTAACGCCTTCAATCAGCGCTTCGGAATATTTGTTACCGGTGAGCAGGGAAGCCTCGTCTACGTTAGCCACGTACAGCACTGGCTTGTCTGTCAGCAGAAACAGGTCGGCAATTGCCACTTTATCCTCTTTGCTCAACTGGAGCTCGCGGATGTTGCGGCCTTGCTCCAGGTGCTCCTGGCACTGTTTCAGGATTTCGTATTCTCTTTTTGCTTTCGGATCACCGCCGGTTTTAGCCATTTTCTCGGTACGCGCGATTTTCTTTTCCACGCTTTCCAGGTCTTTCAGCTGTAACTCGGTATCAATGATTCCTTTATCGCCCATCGGGTTGATGGCACCTTCTTCACGGAGAATGTTATCATCTTCAAAGCAGCGGATCACATGTACGATCGCATCTACCTCGCGGATATTGGCGAGAAACTTGTTTCCAAGTCCTTCCCCTTTGCTGGCGCCTTTTACCAGGCCGGCAATATCCACAAATTCAATAGTCGTAGGTACTACACGATTAGGTTTTACCAGTTCTTCCAGTTTCGTCAGACGGGTGTCCGGCACATCTACCAGACCTACGTTTGGTTCGATAGTACAGAAACGGTAGTTACTGGCCTGCGCTTTGGCGCTGTTGCTTACCGCATTAAACAAAGTTGATTTTCCTACATTCGGTAATCCTACAATTCCTACTTGCAAAGCCATTTTTCAAAATTTGCGCAAAGATAAGGTTTTGTTTCTATCTCTCAAAGCGTTATAACTGATGGCACATTTGGTTAATAGAAACAAAAAACTATCTTCACGAATTAAATAATTGAAAACTCATGGCTTTAAACTACGTCTGGCTGGCATTCTTCCTCATATCCTTTGTGGTTGCCTTGTTCAAGACCTTCATTCTGCAAGACACCGCTGTATTCGGGGCAGTAATGAATTCCATGCTCACCAACGCCAAAGCCGGCGCCGAAATCTCCTTAGGACTGGCTGGTATCATGACTTTCTGGCTGGGCATCATGCGTGTAGGCGAAGCGGGTGGTATGATCCAGCGCTTTTCCAACTTCGTAAACCCCTTCTTTTCCAAACTGTTTCCGGACGTACCTAAGGGCCATCCGGCCATGGGTTCCATGCTGATGAATTTTTCAGCCAGCATGCTGGGGATGGACAATGCGGCCACCCCTATGGGCCTCAAGGCCATGAAGGAATTGCAGGAACTCAATCCCAAACCGGAAGAGGCCAGCAATCCACAAATCATGTTCCTCGTACTGAACACAGCCGGGGTCATCCTAATCCCTACCTCGGTAATCGCCTTGCGGCTGGCTGCCCACGCAGCTAACCCCGCAGATGTGTTCATTCCCATCCTTATCTCCACGTTCATCGCGTTTATTGCCGGTATGATCACGGTGTCCATTTACCAAAAAATCAACCTGTTTAAACTGCCGGTGCTGGTGTTTCTGGCGGGTTTCGCGGCTTTGTTATACGGACTCTTCTATTGGGTAAAGAATATGCCGCCGGACCAAATCGGGCCACGCACCGCGAGCCTCGGCGGGGGAATTATTTTCGCCATCGTGGTAACGTTCCTCGTTTCCGGTATTGTGAAAAAGATCAACGTATATGATGTATTCATCGAAGGCGCAAAAGAAGGCTTCCAGATTTCTGTGCGGATCATCCCATACCTGGTGGGTATCATCGTGGCCATTGGTGCATTCCGCGCCACCGGCTGTATGGATTACCTGGTAAACGGCATCGGTGCATTGTTTGCCGCCATGGGTTTAAATACTGATTTCGTACCTGCGTTACCGGTAGCCTTCATGAAACCTTTGAGTGGCAGCGGTTCCAGGGCGCTGATGGTGGAAATCATGGAGCATAACGGGCCGGATTCATTTGTAGGGCGACTCGCGAGCATCATCCAGGGTACTACTGAAACCACCTTTTATATTCTAGCCGTGTACTTCGGTTCTGTCAATATCAAGAAAACCCGGTATGCACTTACTGCGGGCCTGATTGCGGATTTCTGCGGTATTGTATCGGCTATTTTATTAGGGTACCTGTTCTTCCATTCGGTTAGTTAGGGAGATGTAAAACAAGCTTTGCAAATAGGCAAAATAATAAAACGGTACTTACACTGCCCTACTACCTGCAACAGGCATTTGCTTATTTTTAATGACACTTTCGGTGTCATTGAGTAGATTCCGCGCTGCGCGCGGTGCGCTGGAGCGATAAAGATAAAAAAGCCGGCATGTTACCCGTAAGGGAACATAGCCGGCTTTATCGTATAACGCCGCGCGTTAGTGCACTTCGTTAATAATTTTGTTGACCGCTTTTACAAAAACTGCGGAATCATCGGGGCTGATCACCCACTTGTTACTGGCAGATTCTATCAGCACCAGGTGTTCGTTGTTGGTACACCAGCGTTGATAGTCCCCCATTTCAGCGGAGCGGTAGGCTCCCAGATAACCAAATACACCACCACTGGCAAATACGCGGGCGCTTTCGCCCAGCTCCTCCTCTTCAATGCTGCGCAGGCGTAATACATCTTTCAGCGGAATACGTATGCTCCGGAGGTGACCTTTAATGATAATATCGGCAGCCGTGAGTACATAGTAGCGGGGACTTAACCCCCAGGCTATCAGCAGCGCCGGCAACAGGATCATCAGGGCTATGGTGGTGGGAATAGCATCGTGCCGGTCTACCATCACCTGCCTGCATCCAATCAGAATAACCACCACGATGAGCAGGTGGGTAATAATTTTCGACGAGTCGTCCTGTACTGCAGCAAATCTCATATCCTCTTCTTTTAGATTTATAGTAAGTAAGATAGATATAATAATTCAGATATGATGTATTTTTTGGCAAAGCTTACTGCGCTGCATCATACTTTCCGGTCTTTTCCTCCATCGTCACATCGCTATCCTTGCGTATCTGCATTTTTACATACACGAGCAACTGCGATGCTCCGGCCTTAAAACACACTTCCTGCGCCTGGCGTACTACTTCCATCAGCTCTTCGTAGGTCCCTTCCATCACTGTTTCAAATGGACATACCCTGTACTTTAATCCGGAAGCTTTGATTACCGCAATGGCCTCATCCACTACTGCATATACCTGCTCGGAAGGCACGCTGGGAATGATTTGCAGGGCCAGATTGATCTTTTTACTCATATGCTGTTCGTTTACTTAGTAACTGGTTATAAATGCCCTGCAAAGATTGCTTATTTAGTTGATTTATACGTGCAGAAGTTTTCCGTTTTTAATCGATCGCCTTCGGCGATCGATTAAAAACGGATTTTGGGGCGCCCGCCGCGCACTCCAACATCCGGGTGATACAGATCAACCGTTCTTCTTTTTCTGCACCACCTCATACAAATCTTTTCGTCTATCCTTCATCGTTTGTACACTGCCAAAAGCATGCAGCTCTTTAAGCAGTACCAGGTCCACATCGGCAATCACCACCATCTCGGTGTTGGGTGTTGCATCTGCTTTTATACCCGTCACGGGGAATTGAAAATCGGATGGGGTGAGTACACAACTTTGGGCATACTGCAGGTCCATATTATTCACCTTGGGCAGGTTGCCAATGCAGCCGGAAATAGCCACGTAGCACTCGTTTTCAATCGCCCGGGCCTGCGCGCAAAAACGGACACGGTTATACGCATGCTGGGTATCCGTCATGAAAGGCACGAACAAAATCTGCATGCCCTGCTCCGCCAAAATGCGGGATGTTTCCGGAAACTCTACATCATAGCAAATCTGAATTCCTATCTTCCCACAATCTGTATCAAACACCCTGATCTCATTGCCCCCCTTGATACCCCAGGCATACACTTCACTGGGCGTCGGATGAATTTTGGTGTATTCTTCATGGGTACCGTCGCGGCGACAGAGGTAAGAAATATTATACAACAGGTCGTTACGCAGGATCGGCATACTACCGCATATCACGTTTACATTGTACGACACGGCAAATTGCTGCATGGCCTCCCGGATCTGCTCTGTATACCGCGCAACTCCCCTGATAGCCCCTGCCGGGTCCAGCTGGTTAAATTCCGCCATCAGCGGCGCATTAAAGAGTTCCGGGAATACCACAAAGTCGGACCCGTAATCGCTTACGGCGTCAATAAAATATTCTACCTGCGACAAAAAACCTTCCAGACTGCCGTAATCCCGCATTTCCCATTGCACCAGCCCGATACGGACGGTGGACTTAGTATAGCGGATGTTATCCCGATCCGGTTCATAGTAGATGTTATACCATTTCAGCAGCGTAGCAAAGCCCTTGCTGGCTTCATCGGATGGCAGGTAGTTTCGTAATATCTTGGTGACCTGGAAGTCGTTCGAAAACTGGAACGTAAGTGTAGGATCGTAAATTTCCTTGTCGCGCACCTTGCGGATGTATTCCCTTGGGGTCAGCTTGTCCGCATATTTTTCATAATTTGGAATACGGCCGCCGGCCACAATCCCTTCCAGGTTCAGCTGTTCACAAAGGTTCTTGCGGGCATCGTACAGTCGCCGCGCGAGTCGCCGCCCCCTGTATTCCGGGTCTACAAATACCTCAATACCATACAGGATATCCCCTTTGGGATTGTGCGTACTAAAGTTGTAATAGCCCGTGATCTGCTCGTACGTATGATCGTCGCCGTATTTGTTGTAGTCCACGATGATGGACAGCGCACAACCTACCACCTTATCATTTACCGTGACCGCTATCTGTCCTTCCGGGAAGATGCTGATCAACCGGCGGATTGTGGGCTCGCGCCAGTAGCTGCCGCTCATATCGGCATAGGCTGATACCATGGACGCTTTGAGGTCAAAATAGTCTTCCACGGTGAGATTTCTGATTTCTACGATATCACTCATAATCCGATGATTGTTCTTTATTTAAGTTAACATATTTCCGGCACAAGAGGTTTACTGCCGTTAGCCGCCGGTTTCTGCAAGAAAATTTGCAGGAACCGGCGGAATTTATTTACTTTACATACCTACTGATTTTATCCATCCATCCTCCGATCTACCTGCCTAAGTTTTCATTTAATTGATTTATATGCCTGTTCAAAACCGGGATATAGTTGTCATTGGCCTGCAGCCATGGTACACCCCCATCGGTAGTAACTGCAAAAACATTGCCCTGGAATTTTCCCGGCACAACCGGGTATTGTATATCAATGCGCCGCTGGACCGTAAAACACTGCTCACAGAAAAGCAGGACGCTAATTTGCTGCACCATAAATCCCTGTTGAAAAATACGCAGGACTCACTGGTACGCATCAACGATAACATGTGGAATTATTACCCGCTTTCGGTGATGGAATCGGTCAACTGGCTGCCTTCCACTACCCTGTTCCGGGTGTTTAATCAGGTGAATAACCGTCGCTTTGCAAAGGAGATCCGAAAAGCGATGCAGCAATTAGGGTTTCGTAACATCATACTATTCAACGACAACGATATGTTCAGGGGCTACCACCTTAAGGAGTTGCTGCAACCGGAACTTTACATTTACTACAGCCGGGACTACCTGCTGGCGGTGGACTACTGGAAAAAGCATGGCCAAACCATGGAGCCGCTGCACATCGCGAAGGCGGATATCGGGGTGGCTAACTCCATGTACCTGGCAGAGCGGTTAAAGTCGTATAACCCTAACAGTTATTACATCGGTCAGGGTTGCGAACTATCCCTGTTTGATCCCCGGCAGAGCTATACCCGCCCGGCGGATATACCTCCACCCGGCAAACCGGTGATAGGCTATGTAGGTGCGCTCACCAGTTTAAGGCTGGACATATCGTTAATTACGGAAATGGCTACACGGCGGCCGGATTGGAATTTTGTGCTGGTGGGTCCGGAAGATGCCGATTTCCAGTCATCAGCACTGCACCAGCTGGGCAACGTATACTTCCCGGGCCGCAAGCCCATGGCGGAGCTGCCAGCCTATGTGGCCAGCTTTGATGTATGCATGAATCCGCAGTTGGTAAACGATATGACCATCGGGAATTATCCCTTGAAGGTGGATGAGTACCTGGCCATGGGTAAGCCGGTGCTGGCAACGGCTACCCCTACCATGGAGCTTTTCAGGGACTATGTATACCTGGCTGCTAACGTGGAAGGATATATTGAAATGGCCGAACGCGCACTGGCAGAAGTACCGGAATTGCAGGCCGGCCGCCGCAGGGAGTTTGCGTTGTCGCATACCTGGGAAAACTCAGTAGCAGGGATATACGACGCTATTGCAAAACATGAACAACACTGAAAGTCAAAGGCCGCCCACAAAGGGCAGCCTTTACTTTTTTGATTAGCGGGCGCTTGCCGATGCATATGCCGCCAGCTAATGACAATACTAAAACCTCAGAACTTAAAACTTAAGGATGCGGCCTGCCCATTTAAACTTATCCTCTCCGCGTACATCAATAATGTGTACACCGTTAGGCAGGTTACCGAGATCCAGTTCGATATAACTCACCCCGTTTAGCGGGTAGTTGTATTTGAATTCTGTTTGTCCGCGCAGGTCGAAAATGGTAACCCTGGCGGTACGTACGTGTGCACTTCTTATTTCCAGCCGCACTTTACCCCTGGTCGGATTCGGGTAATAGCTGATGGTGGTGGAGTCCCCGGGGTTATCATTGGCATCTACTACCACCACTTTCACGCTGGCGGTGGCACTGAGGCCATCATTATCCGTTACTACCAGTTTGAATCCGTACACACCTTCCGGCATATCGGTGGCCGTGGCCGTGGAAGTGCCGCTGCCTGCCAGGTGCACGCCGGGGCCGCTGATCTGCGTCCACGCCCAGGTAACAATGTTGCCATCCGGATCATGGCTGGTACTGCCGTTGAGCGTAACGCTGTTTGCCGGCAGTATGATGGTTTCAGGTGCGGTGGCTATTGCTACCGGTGGCTTTTTATCTACCGGTGCTTCCTGCACGGTTACCTGTACATCATCCGTGGCGGTGAGCCCTCCGTTATCTTTTACGGTTAACCGGAACGTATATACGCCTTTGATAAGTCCACCCGCGGTGGCCTGGGCGGTTGTCAGGCCGGTAATGGTGGCTGCGTTAGGGCCGGCGGTTTGTGACCAGTTATACGATGCAATGCTGCCATCCGCATCTCTGGAGCCGGAACCATCCAGCTGTACACTGTTTACAGGCAGGGTGATAATCACATCAGCACCTGCGCTGGCCTGCGGTGGTTTGTTGACTACCGCTTCTTCTACCGTTACCTGTACTTCATCGAAGGAGGATAGTCCACCATTGTCGGTAGCAGTGAGGCGGAAAACGTACACACCTTTCACCAGTCCGCTCACCGTTGTTTTAGCGGCGGCCGGTGTGGTTATAGTGGCCGTATTGGGCCCGGATGTTTGTGTCCATTTATAGGTAGCGATGGTACCATCCGCATCTTTGGTGGCGGAGCCGTCCAGCTGTGCGGAGGCTGGGAGTACTACTTTAATATCTGCGCCTGCGTTGGTAGTAGGAGCTGTGTTGGCTACATCCTGCACTGTTACCACCACATCATCGAAGGCGCTGGCGCCTTTATCGTCAATGGCAGTGAGGCGGAAGGTGTACGTGCCTTTTATCAGGCCGCTGACGGCGGTTTTAGCCGCAGCCGGCGTGGCGATGGTGGCGGTGTTAGGCCCGGCGGTTTGTGTCCATTTGTAAGTGGCCACTGTACCGTCAGGATCTTTGGTGGCGGAACCGTCCAGCTGTGCGTTGTTTGGCAGCACCAGGGTGAAGTCGGTACCTGCGTTAACCGTTGGTGGTTTGTTGGTTACTACGCCGCCGCGTTTGGCTTTGCTGAATTGCAGCATCCATTCATACACGTTCTTGCCTTCCTCCCGGTAATTGGGATCATAAGCCTTTGACCAGGCATCGTGACCGCTGGCGTTAAATATGGTGAGTCGCGCCAATGGATTGGGAGCCGGCACATAAGCGTTGATTAATGCTACCCAGTTTTTGGAGGAAGCTGAAGGTACCGTAGGGTCGTTTTCGTTATGAAGCGCCCATACGGGTAAGTTATTGGATGAAATAATGATCGACTGAATTGGTAACGGTGAACGTAAAGGACCGGGGTCATAGGCGCCACAAATGGGCACAATTGCGGCCGCGCGGTTACAGGAATATACCTGTGAACTCACATACCCCCAAATCACGCCACCGCCCCTGCTGAGGCCTGTGAGGTATACCCGGTTGGTATCCACGTTATAGTTACGGTAAGCGTATTCGATGAGGGAGTCGATGTTGGGAAGGTTAGGAATCCCTCTGAACTGCGGACATAACACAATAAAGGACTCCGTAGAATCCCCTACCTTAAAAGTCGCCGGAAACGCACCCTGGTTAATTAACTTAGGCGGACCATTCACAATCACCCGGTTAATTTCCGTGGTGCCATTCCCTTCTTCTCCCAAACCATGAAAGAATAGTAATAAAGGAAATTTCTTCCCTGTAGGTGAATATCCCTGCGGCAGCGACTCGAGGAGTCCGGCGGGATTATAAAGACCAGTGACGCGTGCAGTTAGTTTCCCTTGCTGTGCAAATAAGTCCGGGGCCATCAGCAACATTAACAGACATAGTCCTGCATTCATCACTCTCTTCAATCTCTTATTGAAATCCGTGAGGTTATTCATAGTAAAGATTGGTAAAGTTTTTCCCTGATATGTTTACATTTTAGGTGTACGAGGTTAATAAGTACAGGTACAAAGTAAATACATTTCATCATACAAATAGTAATTTTTTTGCATATATATGCCCAAAAATCATAAAGCATAATTTTTTAATATATGCAACTCTCACAAATCCAACATATTAATTTAATATTTTATTAAAAATTAAAATCATCTAATTTTAAAAAAATTTGTACCTTGCCGTCAACTCCAACTATATCCTGTTTATAAAAGCCAGAACAACATTGATAATCCCGGACTTGAAAAGCAGCATCACACTGCGTTACAGGTTCTTCATTTATAGTTAATTGTATGGGTTTCAGGCTAATGAGTGTAATCAGGAATCATCACTTTCAATCGTTAATGGGGAATGTTATTTCAGCATTTTTCAATATTCTTTCGTTTGCCCTGCTGGTAAGAACCTTACCGGAAGCAACTTTTGGGGAATGGGTATTTTTCCAGGTGACTTATAATATGCTGGACCAGATCCGCACCGGCCTGCTGCAATCAGGACTGATCAAATACTATGCAGGCACCAATGCCTTCACTGCCCGCAAAGTATGTGGCAGCGCGTGGTACCTGGCTATTGCCATCACGTTGGCATTCCTGCTGATCAACCTGCTCGTACTTGGTATAGGCTGGGGTTACCTCGGGCCCAGCTGGCAATATTTCCTGCAATATCTTGGGATCATTTTATTGCTATCGCTCCCCTTTAACTTCGCCACCTGGCTGCTGCAGGCCAAACATCAGTTTGATAAGATTGTGCAAATCCGCATCCTGCAAAATGCCACCTTCTTACTACTGCTTACCATCATGCATTTTACCGGTAAATCCGGTTTGCTGATGGTTACTTACGCCTATGCCACCGCTATGCTGGTAACAAGTATTTACTGCATTGTACACAGGTGGACGGGCATCCGCAGTCTTTATTTCAAAAGCATCGCAGAAGTAAAATCATTGTTCGTATATGGGCGACTGATAGTAGGCAGTATGATAGCGTCTACCTTTATCCCCTATTCCGACAACTTCTTTATCCGCACCATGATTAACCCCGCGGCTGTAGCTATTTACAGTATCCCGCAGAAGTTCATGGAGGTGATTGAAATCATCCTGAGAAGTTTTGCCGCCACGGCACAGCCTACGCTGTCCGGCGCTGCTAACCGTAATGATCCCGCCGCCATCGCACGCACGTTCTGCAAATACACCGGCGCCATCACCTTCCTGATTCTGCCTTTTATACTGGGGCTCATCCTGTTTATACATCCACTCATCATCATCCTGGCCGGCAAAGAATACCTGGTGGCATTACCGATTGTAGTGATCTTTTTGTGCTCGGCAATCCTCTACCCGATGGACCGGTTTGTGGGCGTAACGCTGGACATGATGAACAAACCACATCTCAACTTTTATAAAAACCTGATCAAGTTAGGCATCAATGTAATTGGGGATGTGTTGTTTATCTGGCTATTTATGGACCTGCGTGCGGTGGCCGCCGCCTCCTTTCTGAACCTGGTGGTGGGCATATTGTTTGGCTACGGGTGCCTGAAAAAACAACTGGATATAACGGTGATGGATGTATTAAAGCAAGGCTGGACAGAATGTATGCTCATACTCGAAAAAATTCCCGCGAAACTACAACTGGTTAAAAAATAGAATACCTCATGCGCTTAGCTTTCCTCATCCTGGCTCATAAGAACCCGGAGCAACTGCACCAACTATTGTCCCGGTTATCGCATCCACTGGTAGACTGCTACGTTCACCTTGATGCGAAAGCCGACATACAGGACTACTGGCCCTGCACTCAGCTGAGTCAGGTCTATTTCATCCCCTCCCGCGTAAGAGTAAACTGGGCGGGCTTCAGCATGGTACGTGCCACCTTAAACCTGCTGGAAGTAACATTGAATAGTCGCCGCAGATATGTAAACATTTCCCTGCTTTCCGGCCTCGACTATCCCCTGCGCCCCATCCAGGAGATTTTCGACTTCTTCACCGTGCACCACGGTAAAGAATTCATGGACATCATGCCGGAGCAGGAAGTACAGGCCACCATCAGTAAACTGGATCAGTATCATTTTGAAGATTTCCACTTCAAAGGAAAGTATTTTATGACACGATGGGTAAACCGGTTGATGCCGGTACGCAAGCTGCCCGTGGGTTTCAGGCACTGGGGAGGTAGTCAGTGGTGGAGTTTAAGTGAGGAGTGCGCGCGCTATTGCCTGCATTTCATCAACACACATCCGGCGCTGCTTACCTATTACAAATATACCTGGGGAGCAGATGAATTTATTTTTCATACCATTGTGATGAACTCGCCGGAATGGCGTAAAAAAGTAACGTATGACAACCTCCGGTATATCGACTGGTCAGAGAAAAAGCCAAGCCCCAAAACCTTTACCGTAGCAGACCTTCCAAACCTGTTAGCATCGGGGAAGTTATTTGCAAGGAAGTTTGATATCACCTCCACACCTGAAATACTCCTGCAGGCGGACGCATTGATGCAGCAAACAGTTTAGGCGTTCGCTGGTTTGGTTATTTCATGTTGCACAAACATTTTGTTGTACACCTCTTCCACCTTGCGCGTCATGGTGGTGATGTTATGATCTGCCCTTGCCCGCTCAAGCGCGGCGGCGGCAAAGCGCTGGCGCAAACTTTCATCTGCGGCCATCCGGCAGATGGCAGTACATAAGGCTGCCGTATTTCTCGCAGGTACGAGTATCCCGCTTACTTCATGATCAAAAGCTTCTTTGGTACCATCCACATCACTCGCTATAACAGGCTTTCCTACGGCCATTGCCTCCAGTAGGCCAATCGGATAGCCTTCCCATAATGAGGGCAAACAGTAAATATCGATGGCCTGCAGCACACCCGGCACATCGCTTCTGAAACCATCGAGTACTACGGCACCGCCTATACCCAGTTCTCTGATCAGCTGTACAGCAGCAGCTTTCAGCGGCCCCTCTCCTATCATTAATAGTTTTAACTGCGGATGTAACTGATGCGCAGCAGCAAATGCGCGGATCATGCCCAACGGATCTTTTTGAATCGTCATGCGCACAATAAATCCTACCACCAGGTCTTGTTCGGTAAACCCATACTGTGTCCGTAATCCATTGTCGCTTACGCCAGGATGGAATCGTTGCAGGTCCACGCCGTTTCTGATCACGACAGATTTAAATCTCCCAAAAGCTTTTAAACCTGATTGCCGGTTTGCAGCGGACACCGTAATATTCAAAGCTGTTCTCCTGGTGATCCACTTTTCAATCAGCACCCTGACTTTAAGAACCGGATAAGAGAGGCCGTGGTGAAACGACCATCCGTGTACGGTGTAGATCACGGGAACGCCTAGTGGACGTGCCGCGGGAATCATATTCGTATTGGCACGGGTACCATGCACATGCACCATGTCAATTGCTTCTTTCTCCATCAGTTTTCTGATCGACTTCCAGATGCTGAAATCAAATGGTTTGGTGGATGGGATTACATGCACGGGAATTCCCATTTGCCGGAGTGTATCCACCATGGGGCCATCCGTAAAAGATAATACCACGGGGGCAAAGCGGGATTTATCCAGATGGGCTACCAGGTCGAGTATATGGCGTTCGCCGCCCCCAACCTTGCCCTGATGAATTGTTTCCAGGACTTTTATTCTTCTGTTAGCGCTCATAGCAGTATAGGCAAATGCTGTCAGAATGGTTTGAGATGCCAGCTAACGCCTTTCCAGAAGGCTTGCAGGTGTTTCCATTCTCTTTTCAGCAGGAAAGTCAATGTATTTTTAGGTATAGTGATGCAGGTGAAATAACCTGCAAAAAGCAACAACTGTGGCCACCGCACATTGCGGCGCATAAACAGGATCCTGTTGCGGGTAAGGTAATAGGTTTTGAGTGCGCTGTATTTCCCGGTGGTCATGGATTCCTTGTGATAAATCAGCGATGCCGGCTGAAAGTACATCCGGTAGCCCATTCTGCGGAATTGTTCGCACCAGTCCAGTTCCTCATAATAGAGAAAATAAATATCAGGCATGGGGCCTACTCTGGCCATAATATTTTTCTTCATCATCATGGCACCGCCATGTGCATAGGCCGTATCGGCGATAGCGGTAAACTGCCCGTCGTCCCGTACGCCGCGGCCAATCATACTGTTACGGCCCGTGAGTACATCTACCTTCTGATACCCTGCGTATTCAATCACACCGGGCTGGTAATAAAAATGGAATTTAGGGCTCACAATCCCTGCATCCTTATGGTGCTCAAAAACCGCCAGCAGTCCTTGTATCAGCCCTGGTGTAAATTCGGTATCATTGTTTACGAGGAACAGGTACTCCCCTTTTGCGGCGGCGATACCTAAATTATTACCGCCGGCAAACCCACGGTTACGCTCACTCCGTATCACCCTCACTGCCGGATACACCTCTTCCAGCAAGGCTGTAGGGTCGTCCGTGGAAGCGTTATCCACCACTATCACTTCTACATTCGTATAATCGTTACGGTGAATAGATGCCAGCAAAGCCTGCGTCACCACCGGTGTATTGTAGTTGACCGTAATAATGGAAACAAGCGGTATGTGATTATCCTTCAGCATCTACCAGGGGATTATTGATCGCAGTTTTATTATGACTGGTATGTATAAACGTATTTTCTGCGCCTTTGAGCCGGAACAGCAGTGCCAGCATGATAGCGATGGCTCTGGGCAGGTTTACCACCGCCTGTACAAAGTAGCGGGCAAAAAATTTGCGCGGTATGGGCAGTAGCAGGCAGCAGGCGTTGAGTGCCCATAATACCAGCCACCAGGTTATAGGGAGAGATAAATAGCTGCCCGGCAAAAGGTAAAGTAGCGGCATAAGGCTAAGATAGGCCAGCAGCAACATCCTCGGGGGCATGAGATTATGACATAAAAAGAGGTTCAGGTAGTCGAAATTCCCATGCCGCAGTGCATCAAAGCCATTGGCCCGGTATTGCCACAGGTAGCTGTACTGTGCCGCCAGCCAGCGCTTGCGCTGTTTTGCAAAGGCGGCTGGATTATCTATTTTTTCATCGAACACGAGGGCGTGCTCCATGTATAAAATGGGTTGTGCAGGAAGTCCTACCTCGCGGAAGACTTTTTTCTCCGCGATCATCATCTGGAGAATTTTATCTTCCCCGGTGGCATCTATCTGCGACATGATATGTTTAATCAGCCTGTAGTTAAACACCATACCGGACCCAATTACAGAAGACGAAAGGCCTAATGCATTACTTCCCTTGCGGTAAATATGATTAGCGATAATTTCATTGGCAGTATCCAGTATGGCAAAGGGGGAATCGATATTTTTCGCGACGCGGCGGGCCTGAATTACCTGGTGACCGTCCAGGAACGCACGATTCATTTTGAGTAAAAAATCGGGATCCAGCAGGTTGTCTGCATCGCTGATGACGGCACCATCATAGGTTGCCGGTAAAGTGGCAAAAGCTACATTTAAGGCTTTTGCCTTTGTACTTTTTTCAAAGCTGACCGGAATAACGATAGCGCTGGTAGCAGCCAGCGCAGAAAGGGTTTCAGGCTGCAGCGAGTCGGCAATCACCACGATATCGAAATCAGTACGCGGATAACGCAGTGCCTCATGATGCTGCACGGTAGACAATATAATCGCATCTTCCCGGTAGGCCGGCACCAGTATCGCAAAGCGGTGATACCTTTCAGGGGCCGAATAGTCCGGTTTCCTTTTCCTGCTAAAAGTTGCCGCCATACAGAACAGCAGGTTGTAACACACCCACAACGCCGGTATGGCGAACAAGATTACTTCTATAACGGGCATCACTAAACGTTTTCTTTTTGCACGAGGGCAAATGGCGTATTCATCATGATCCACATGTCGTACCCGAAAGAATGTTTGTTGGCATAGCTGATATCCAGGCCAATCCTTTCTTCTACGGACATATCTTTATTTCCTCTTTTGCTGATCTGCCACAGTCCGGTGATACCTGCCGGTGCATTGAAGCGCTGCGACCAGTCGTCCGTTGTAAGCGAGGCAGCTTCATACAGCGGCAGGGGGCGGTTACCAACGAGGGACATATCACCCTTTATTACATTGAGCAGTTGTGGCAGCTCATCGATGCTGCTGTTGCGCAGAAACGCCCCGAATCGGGTGATGCGCGGATCGTTGGTGACTTTAT
The DNA here is from genome assembly GCF_900142605.1 of Chitinophaga jiangningensis. Classification (GTDB taxonomy): domain Bacteria; phylum Bacteroidota; class Bacteroidia; order Chitinophagales; family Chitinophagaceae; genus Chitinophaga; species Chitinophaga jiangningensis. The sequence goes on along the minus strand of NZ_FRBL01000014.1, from coordinate 43,579 downwards.
AAAACACGGCGCCTCCCTCATTATTACCATATTGATTCAGGTGAGAGAGCTGCTGGAGTTTTTTATCGGCGTCCGGCACCATGGTGCGGAACTTATAAAAGCGAAATACTTTATAGTTTCTGCCTGCCCTTTTAGCGGCATACAATACCGGCCCTTTGGATTCGATGCGGATGGCGAGGGCAATGAGCAGCAGCAACGGCATCAGCACGAGCAACAGGGTACTGGCGGCTATAACATCTACCGAACGTTTTAAGAAATAACCCAAGGTCCACTTTACCGCAGGCAGCTGGTTTTCGGCAGCAGTTTCCTGTCGGGTGATCACGCTGAGGTATTTGAATTTGCTGACGAAAGCAATTTTATTATCGAGTGTGCTTACCAGGCATTCGCGGGTGATCACCTCATCGATGAAAGTATATTTGCGGGCAAAGGTTTTGAGCTGTTCCGACACCTGTTCAGAATACATGAAGAACGGGATGGAGCGCAGGATTTGGTTATCCTTGAAGTACTGTTCCCATTGTTCGCATTCCTGTTCATATTTGCTGTTAAAACGGTAGATGATGACAGCGGGTATTTTACGAAATACGTTGAGTACTTCGGAGATGGCCGCCTGTGCAGCGTTCAGGTCCTGTACAACCAGGAACTTGAAATTGCCGGGGGTGTCTCTGATATCCAGGTAGGTATTACCTACAAAGATGACAATCTTTTCGGGGTTTAATTGGCGTATCACAGCTGTTTCTGTTTTCTCATGCACAGGTTTCATCGGTGTAACAGGAGTTAATCCAGGTGTAGACGTTCCCATAATTACTATTTGGCGTTAAACAATCATCGGCTTATCAGATAGCAGCGGCCAATTGTCCGTTGAGGATGTCGGCCACGGAGGCGGACAGCTGAACGGGGTCAAACGGTTTGCTGAAGAAAGCCTGAACATTCTGATAACGGTTTACCGTAGCGGTGGTATCGGCATCATTGCATGCGGATAAAACAACAACTGGTATATCGCGGTATAAGTTACTGTCGGACAGGAACTGGATCAGTTCATATCCGTCTATATTCGGCATTTGTAAATCGGTAATGATCAGATCCGGGGTATTTCCTTTAGCCAGCCACGACATAGCTACCAGTCCATCCTGTGCAGATATCACATGGTAATTCTTGCTGAAGATTGCTTCGAGTAAGAACCTGATAGGTATGCTATCATCAATTATTAATACTTTCTTTTTCATTCCACCTTCTGGTTTAAATGGTTTTGGATGTCTGCATGGATACAGCCAATGCGGCAGCACAACCATGAGAAGGCTTTAAATGGGATGTGGTCGAAAATATCAGATAATAAAGGTGGTTTCTCGGAGGATACTTGCGGAGATACGGTGATCTCAGGGTCATAGGTTGTTATTCAAATATTGGAGCCACAACCAGGCGATTTAGATTGAGTGTAAAATTATAATTCTTTGTAATTTACGTAATTTCTTTTTTGTGAAGGTCATATTTTTCCGGGTGAATGCATCAATTTCAGTCATAAGTGTTAAAACCAGCTGAGCTAATTGATTAAATTACAATACCTGATTTTGAAATACTGATATTGATTTATAATTTTACCTTCCCAATTATACCTGATGCCGTTATCTCCAATCCCAAATCCCTGATAACATCTATGGAACGAAGACTTTTACTGATACTTGGAATTGGTGGTTACGTTTTATTACTGCTCATTACCATCCTGCACCGGCAGCCACCATTATTTGATGAGCCGCTGTTTGTACGCAACCTGTATCTTTTCGATAAAGAAGGCCTTTCGGCCAGGTTTTTACTGGAAATGAATGACCAGGCACCGGGGCCTCTATATCAGCTCATTCACTATCCATTGTATGCAGTAACGCACTGGCAAACGCCTGGCATCCGGTTGGTAAACATGACGTTGCTGGCGGGGATAACCTTCCTGCTTATACGCATCATCACTTTGCAGTACAAGGTAAAATCAGGGACTGCAATAATATATGCAGCGAACATCATGGCAGTGCCCATGATCTGGCAAATCTCCGGTATGGCGCTTACGGAAATCCCTCCTATCTTTTTTTCCACGCTGGCTATTTACTGGTTGCTGCTTAGTATAAACCGGGCTGACCAATCCGTAACGCGCACCGTGCTGTATGCCGTTGTTGCAGGCGTTGCCACAGGTCTGGCGATCCTTGGGCGTAGTCCGTTCCTGATTCTCATTCCATCTTCCTATATATTATTATGGTATTACAGGAGATATAAACTGAGCTGGATAAGCATAGGCATCTATACTATTGTAGCGCTCAGTATATGCATGCCCGTATTCCTGATCTGGAAAGGGCTGGTACCGCCTAAGCAGGCACTGGTAGCCGCCGGGGGGATTAACCTGTGGCATGGCATACTTGCTTTTGCCTATGGGGCCCTGCTCACTATCATTATTGCACCAGCATGGTTTGTGATCAACCGGCGGATCACTATAGGACTCGTCTTGTTTTATGTCCTGCTGCTGGTGTTAAATATTACCGTGCTGCATTATAGTTTTGCGCCGCTGAGTAAAGCCGTGGGTAAAGTATTTCCTGCCGCCGTTACTAACGTCTACCCCTATATTATTTCCCCTGCACTCGCAACCGTGGCCATTTATTATGTTGCCTGCTGCGCCTGGCAGGCCTGGCAAAGGAAGTCGGAGCCGGTATTCCTGTTTCTGCTCAGCTGCTGTATGCTGATGCTGGCTACCAACCTGAAAGTAACGCACCTGTTTAGCTCCCGTTATGTAGGGCAGGCAGCGGCCTTCCTGATCATATTGTTAGTGCCATACGACAAGTTCACCTACAGCAAATGTATCCGCTTTGCGCTGGGCATGATCATCGGCCTGTTGTCCCTGGAAACATATTTTTTATTCAGATAGTGATTACCATGAAATTAGTTTGCCTCTTTAGTTTACTCATTGTGTTTTACAGTTATATCGGGTATGGGTTACTGTTATACCTGGTGCTGCGTGTAAAGCGGTTGTTTACCACACGCAGGCAGCCGGATACAACCGGCTATGAACCGCGGGTAACCTTTATGGTAGCGGCCTACAACGAAGGGGCATTTATCAGGCATAAGATCGCCAATACGCTGGCGCTGGACTATCCGGCGGATAAATTCCGGATGGTGTTTGTAACCGATGGCAGTACGGATCATACCAACCAGGTGATTGGTCAGTATGCAAATATTGAACTGTTGTATGAGCCGGCGCGTAATGGAAAAACTGCTGCCATCAACCGGGCGATGGCACTTACCGATACTGAAATAGTTATTTTTTCAGATGCCAATACTTTGCTGAACGCCGCTGCGGTACGGCGGCTGGTGAGCCATTTCATTGATCCCTCCGTAGGTGCTGTAGCAGGAGAGAAAAAAGTGATTACCCAGGAGAACAGTGGTAGTGAAGGCGTGGGTGAAGGCATGTACTGGAAATATGAATCCAGGCTAAAGCAATGGGATGCAGAGCTGTACAGTGTGATGGGTGCTGCCGGGGAACTGCTGGCGGTGCGTACCTCGCTGTATGCGCCCATTCCGGAAGACTCTATCCTCGATGACTTTATTATCTCCTTTAACATAAATATAAAAGGCTACAAGGTAGCCTATGAGCCGCAGGCCTATGCGATGGAAACACCTTCAGCTTCCTTACAGGAAGAGTTTAAAAGGAAAGTTCGTATAGCCGCCGGTGGTTTTCAGTCGATTGTAAGGCTTGCTGTCTTATTTAATATATTCCGTTTCCCGAAGATCACCTGGCAGTATGTATCACACCGTGTATTAAGGTGGACGCTGGCGCCGCTATGCCTGGCGCTGCTGCTTGTGAGCAATGTAATTATTGTGTTTAACGGTGGAGGATATACGTACCTGACATTATTAATCATGCAGGGCTGCTTTTATGCTGCCGCTTATACCGGCTACCAGTTAGCCATACACGAAGTGAAAATCAAATACTTTTATATTCCGTTTTATTTCGTATTCATGAATATTGCTGTATATAAAGGTTTCGCACGCTTTATTCGCGGGCGGCAATCTGCCATTTGGGAAAGAGCCGAGCGGGCATTACAAAACTGAGCTATTATTTCAGCCCGGACATTTAACCGCGGATTCGATGCGTTCCCTAAATAAAAAACAGGTTTTGCCTAAAAAGAATAATAAATTTGTAATGCCGCTGTAAATTAGCGGCCGATACCGGATATACCAGGCATTGTAGATGCAATACTGAGTGATTGCCCCTGTCTATGGTACCCCAGTAATATACACAACAACCAATAATTCGCCTTATCCTTCGCTAAAGCCAACACGGTTTGGAATAAATCCCCAATCCACCATTACTTAATTTTTGCCATCTCCCATGAAATTCATGCGTTTTCGTATAGCCATACTTGTATGCCTGCACGCAAACGGATAGTTACAGCGCAATTCACTGTCCCTGTTCATAAACATGAATGTTATGCAAAAATTTCTACAACTATTGTTCTGCGCCATCCTGCTTACTGCACGGATAGCGATAGCGCAGAGCGTCATTGACCCCAATGACCCCATTGTCCGCTATACCGGCGGGACTCTTCCGGCACAACCTGTCGAAGGTCAGATAGGTAAATGGATCAGCAGAGACCGAAGTTCTGAAATGCCAAACGGCTGGAAATCTACTGCCCTCAAGGCGTACATCTACCGCGGTATGGCTTTCAGGGTACAATTCCCCAAAACCTACAATCACACCGCCAACGATGGTAAAAAGTACCCGGTGTTCGTGTTTTTCGCAGGACGAGGTGAGGCCGGACCAATACAGGATAACGAATACCAGCTGTATCACGGTGGCTACCTGTTTAGTCAGTATGTTACCAGCGGCGCGTTTGATGGCTTCCTGATTTATCCGCAGAGTATCAGTGGCTACTGGACAGACTTTGAACTGACCAGGATGCGTGAGATCCTGGACTACATGGCAGTGAATAACAAACTGGATTTATTAAGAGTAATTGATAATGGTTTATCCAGCGGAGGCGCAGGTACCTGGGACTTCCAGCTGAAAAACCCTTCCTACGTGGCAGGTTGCCTGCCTATGAGCTCTGCAGGCTATGAGCTGAGCAACGTGGTGGACAAATTTAAATTCACCCCCGTTTGGCTGTTTCAGGGACAACTGGATGGTTCCCCTTCCGAGTGGACCGCCACCGCAGTGTACAATGATGCAAAAAGTAAAGGCGCTAACATGCGCTATACCATTTATCCAAACGTAGCACATGATACCTGGTATCATGCCTGGGCAGAAGCCGATTTTCTCCCATTCATGAATAGGGCACATATACTTACGCCATGGCCGCTCGGCGGGCGTTCAGAATTTTGTCAGGGAGACCCTATCGACATCACGGTGGGTATCGCACCTGGCTTTGCCGGCTATAAGTGGCAGCGCAACGGTGTACTCATTGATACGGCACACTCCAACCAGATTAAAGTAAACTCCTTAGGTGTATATCGGGTGAGTGTGACCAGAGATGGTACTAACTGGACCGAGTACTCTCCTACCCCACTCAATGTAAAAATCAAAGCACCAACACAAACACCTCCTATCACCACCAAAGGGCTGAAAAGCAATCTGCTGCCGGCTCCTGATGGCAGCACCACCATTACCTTACGCGTACCATCCGGCTATGTGAACTATACCTGGACCAATCAGAACAACCAGGTAGTGAGCACCGACAGTACCTTTACCACCAGTGTGGTAGGCACTTACACCGCACGCGTAACAGAACAGTATGGCTGCTCCAGCAATCCATCCGCACCATTTGCAGTGATCAACGCAGTGGGCCCTAACGGACCGGATGGTATTCAGTCCCTTACAGCAACGCCTGTATCAAAAACGGAGCTGCGCCTCGACTGGACAGATAAAGCCACCCCTGTAAATAATGAAACACTTTTTGAAGTATACCGCTCACGCACCAGTGGCGGGCCGTATACACTGGTAGCAAAAGTTCCTGCCGACGTAGTGACATACACGGACAACGGTCTGCTGCCAAATACAGATTACTTCTATGTAATCAGACCAGTAAATAACAATGCAGCGGGACCTGTATCCAGCGAGGTACGTGGTATTACCATTGCCGATCCTAATCCCCCAACAGCGCCTACCAACCTGCGTGCACAGGGAGTATCAGCCGGCACTTCCATTCCGCTGGCATGGGATGCCTCCACAGACGATGTAGGCATCGCCGGTTATGATGTATATGTGGATGGCGTGAAAAATTATACCACCGACAGCGCCACCAGAACTATCATACTGGCAGGTTTAAATCCAAAACAAACTTATACAGTATACGTCATTGCGAGAGATGTAAGTGGCAACTCCTCTTCACCAAGCGCGCAACTGGCTGTCAGCTCCGTACAGCGTGGCTGGAACTACAGCTACTACGAAACGGGAAGTTTGAGCCAGCTGCCTAACTTTAATACACTTACCCCGGTAAAAACCGGTTATAGCACTACCACAGACCTCAGCGTCCGCAACCGCGATGATAACTTCGCGTTTAAGTGGACCGGTTATCTGCGTATACCCGTTAGCGGTACCTACTATTTCCAGACGGTTTCCGATGATGGTTCCAAACTCTATCTTAATACTGCCTACAGCCCAAGTGCTACCGCCATTGTGAACAACGATGGGTTACATGGCGAAACTACAGTAACCAGTTCAGGTCAAAATCTTACTGCGGGCCAGATTATTCCGATCACCGCTACCTTCTTTGAAGCTGGTGGAGACGAAGTGATGCGTGTATTGTGGAGACGTGGCACCAGCGGTGCTTACACCGAAATTGATCCAGCTTACCTCGTGCAGGACTCCACCGCTACCGGTACCGTACCTAACGCACCGGGCTACATCAATGCAGTGGCCAACTCCTATAAAAGTGTAACCGTTACCTGGAAAGATAACAGCACGAACGAAGAAGCATTTGAGGTGTACAGAAGTACCACACAGCAGGGAACCTTCCAGATGGTGGGTCGTGTAAACGCTAACGTTACTACGTTTACTGACAACCAGGTACTGCCGGCAACGCGCTACTACTACCGTGTAGCAGCCGCCAGCAAAGCGGGCACCTCTGCCCAGGCGAACTCCCTGCCTTACTCTGCCATCTGGAAATTCAACGGCAATGCATCAGACAGCAGCTACTTTGCCAACCACGCCGCTACCGTAACAAACGTTACCTGGTCGAATACTGCAAAATCAGGCCAGTCCGCACAGTTCAACGGTACCAGCACCAGCCAGATCGCAGTTACCAGCACTTACCTGCGCACGGCATATACAGAAAGGACGTATAGCATGTGGATCTATCCTACCGCTACCGGTGCCAGACAGCTGATCATGGATCAGGGTGGCAGAGGCAATGGTATTGCATTACAGCTGGATGGCTCCATTCTGAAAATAGCGGCAGGCACCGGCGGCACTAACACGCCAATCACCGTGCAGCAAACAGGTATCGCCATTAACAACTGGTACCATGTTATCATAGTCTATAAATCCGGTTCACGCCTCACCATGTATGTAAATGGCGTGGCTACTACTTCCAGCAGCAATACCAGCAGTATTGCAGGTACCAGCGCAGAAGCTTTCTCACTGGGGCGCCCAAGCACTACCTCTGCTCAAACTGCTACGGCGTTCAATGTAAACAACCTGCTATATTACAGTGGCCGGATTGATGACCTCACCGTGATTGATTATGCAGTGACTGCCACCGAAGCAGGTCAACTTTACAACGGTACTTTACCCATCAATACCGTAGCTACCGAAGGTTTACCAGCAGCACCAACAGCTCCGGGCAGCCTCGCAGCAGCATTGGATGGCCATGATATCAAACTGACTTTTACGGACAACGCCACTACAGAAACCAAATTTGAATTACAACGTTCGATTGGTGCGGGCAATACCGACTACAGATTTGTAAGTAATATCGATTCGCTGGCCAATAGCGGCACTACTGCCACTTATACCGATACCAGCGTATTCGCAAACGAAACATATAACTACCGTGTCAGGGCGGTTAATGATGGCGGAGCATCTGCTTTCTCCAATATCGCTTCCGCTACCGCACCTAATAATCCGCCGGTAATCCAAAGCCTGGTGAGTCGTACCATCCGTTACGATAATCCGATCCAGATACCACTGGTAGCAAGCGATCCGGATGGCGACAGCTATAGCTTCAGCTTCGTGAACCTGCCACTGTTCGTAATGCTGGTAAACGGCCCTAACGGTCCTTATCTCAACGTGGCCACAGATGATAACAAACAAGGTACTTACCTCAATAACGTGGTAATTGTTACCGATGCCCATGGCGCCAAAGACACCGCTACTTTCGCCCTTGTGATCAACGATAATTATCCGCCGGTGCTCAACACCATCAACGATGTAAACATGAAGGAAGGTGATACCAAAACCATCAGCTTCAGTGCTACCGACCAGGATGCCAACAACACCTATACCTGGACGGGTGAAAACATGCCTTCCTTTGTAACGCTGCAAGGCAACGGGCTTAACTGCACTGCTACCATTAAGCCATTCTTCACGGATGCTGGTACCTATAACGTATCTGTACGTGTAACGGACAACAATGGTGGTACCGATATTAAAACGTTTAAACTGGTGGTGAGCAAAGCCAGTCCTAATGGTAAAGTGCTCATCGATATGACCCAGGTAATGGTAACCCCTCCGGGAGAAGATACCTGGAACCTGCTGAACACCCTGAGTGCCAGCAACCTCAAAAATGCAAAAGGTGAAGTCACCAATATTGGTGTAAATATCCAGGCAGACGCCATCTTCTGGGGTAACAATGGTCCGCAGGCAAACAACCTCGGTGTTTATCCGGATGTGGTACTGTGGGATCTCCTCTTCTTCGGCGTGTTTAACGCACAAACAACGGTGCCGATTACACTGACCGGGCTGGATACATCCAAAGTATATTCCCTGAAGTTCCATGCCGGTTCTGAATGGAATGGTGATAATGCACAAACGGCCACTATCTTCAGTGTAGGAACTGATAGCATACCGGTATACCAGTTGCATAACACCACCCAAACCGCTAATTTCTATGGCCTGAAACCTGATGCTACCGGTACGCTGAGAGCAGCTGCCAGCCGCAATCCAGCTATTACGCAGGCCGGTTTCATCAATGTAATCGAGCTTGGATGGAGCTATACAGACAACCTGGCGCCGGCGGCACCTGCCAATTTCACTGGCAACGTAGCAGGTGGTTATCCAACGCTGAACTGGACAGATGTTGCCTACAACGAAACCAGCTACCAGGTGTACAGAAGTACGGATAGCCTTGGCAGTTACTCCCTGATCAAATCCACCCTGCCGGATGCCAATACCTTCCTGGATTCATCCGCTGTGGGTAATAACAAATACTACTATAAGGTTCGCGCCTTTAACAACAATGGTGGTTCTGTTTATACCAACATTGTAGGGCTTAAAGTACCAAACCGTAACCCGGTATTGGATACTATTGCAGATGTGAAACTCCGCGCAGGTACGCAAACCACCGTAACACTCCATGCTACCGATGATGCAGCGGATGTTACCGGTCTTACCTTCACCGCAGCGGGCCTGCCATCCTTTGTCACCTTTACAGATGGTGGCTCCGGCAACGGACAGCTGGTATTTAATCCTACCATCGATCACGTAGGCAGCTACAACATCACCATCACTGCAAAAGACACCTACGGTGGCAGCAGCAGTAAATCATTCAAACTGTTTATATCTGACCGCATCACCACACTCACCTATTTCAATATTGCGGCTGAGCGTCCGGCACCGGCACCATGGAACAACGTGATGTACGCACCGGTTGCCAATGCAGGTGTAGGTATTGCCAATACCCCTGCGGTGGTGGATGAAAACAATTCACCTAACGGCATGAGCTTCCGTCTCAATGATGCGTTTGGCTCCGGCTGGTGGACCTACATCGGCATGAATACCGGTCAAAACGTAGGTATCGTACCGGATACTGTAATGCAGTCAGCCTGGTATATGAATAACGGCAATGATCCTAAAAACATTGAAATTGCCGGCCTGCAGAATAACCTGAAATACAACTTCGCATTCTTTGTAAGTCAGAACTATGGCGGTGCTACTGAAACATGGTTCGTGATCAATCAGGATACGGTGAAGATCAAGGGCAACTATAACATCGGCAAAACATCGCAGATCAATGGTATTTCCCCTGTCAATGGTAAGGTAAACATCCGGTTTATCCGCCCTGGTAGCCTACCGGTGAATGCGATGTCGTTCCTCAATGCACTGATTGTAGAATCATATGATCCGCTGGTGAGCGTGGTTAGCCCTGCCGGCGTACGTGCCACTGCGTTAGACAGTAAACGCATCAACCTTACCTGGTCCGACCGGAGCAACAACGAAACCGGATTCCAGGTTTGGAGGAGAGCTGGCCTTAATGGCACAGAAACCCAGGTGGCTACCCTTGCCGCAAATACTACTGAGTATAGCGATAATAACCTTAGCGCCAATACGCAGTATGCGTATCGTATCAGAGCGGTGAAATCCGGTGTGTATTCTGACTACAGTGGTGCGGCTACCGCTACTACTTATGCGATGAATGTCTACATCCATTTCTCCGACACCAGCGTGGCACCGTTCCCGTGGAACAATACCGGTCGCCGTCCGCAGGTGGGTATTCCGCTGATCAGCAATGCCCTGGACGACAACGGTGCTCCTACCAGTGTGGGTGTGGAAGTACTCGAGAACTTCCTCGGCGTATACGGCGGTCAGGGTATGTATACCGGTAATAACTCCGGCGTATATCCGGATGCAGTTTTGGCTGAAAACTACGTACTCTTTGGCGGCGGACACGCAAGCATGAAGATCACGGGTCTGAACCAGGCCATGACGTATAACCTCACCGTGTTCTCCAGTGCAAGAGACCTGATGAACTGCAATACCAGATTCACTGCCAACGGTAAGCTGGTTACCTGGTTAAACAGCTCTATCAATACCGTAGGTACTGCTACCATCTATAACGTAACAGCGGATGCTAATGGCGAAATCAAACTGGATGTGGACGCCGCACTGGATGCCTCTTACGGTTTGATGGGTGCACTGGTGATCCAGGGCTTCACACCAACCCCGCTGGGCACTACCACCGGTTCCTTACAGTCCCTGCAGCAGAATAACGTAATGGCCGCAGTGGCACCAGCTAATATTGGTTCATCATCCAATACCGCCTTTGCCAACCTCACCGCCTTCCCGAATCCGTTCGTAACAGAACTGAACCTGGATATGACGATGACGCGCAGCTCAAGGGTACTGGTGGAGATATTCGACCTCAATGGTCGCCTCGTATACAGCGAGCAACTCACCTCCGTACCGCAAGGCAAGTCAACATTAAGGCTCAACACAGGCAGCAGCATACAAATACCTGGCTACTACCTGATAAGGTTAACCGACGATCAGCGCCAATCAAAAGTGATACGCACGATCAAACAGTAATTGCTAAAAGTTTCGCGCTAAGCGCGGTTGTTCATCGCGAAAAATCAGGGCTTCAGGCCCTGTTTTTCGCGATTTAACCCAGGCCTCCCTCCTGGGTTAAATCGCGAAAACGAATAAGAAAGAATAGTCAACTTATGGATATTATCTATTTTCTGAAGGCACTACTGAAAAAAAAATGGCTGATCCTCATCAGCTCCATGTTAGCCGTAGTAGCAGCGTTCATGTTTACCCGCAACAAACCGAAACTCTACGTCTCCAGCTCTCAAATGGCCACCGGACTCACCTACACCGATCAGATCCGCCTCCGCGATGATCACGTAGGGATGTTTGAAATTGATCAGAAATTTGATGGGATCATCACCACCATCACCTCTCCGATTGTCATCTCCCTGTTGTCGTACAACCTGTTACTGCACGATATGGGTGGCAAAGGGCAGCCTTTCCGCACACTGAAGGAAGGACAGGCCAATCATCCCCTGCTCAAAAATGCCGACAAAGCCAAAGTACTGGCGCTCTGCCAGCAGAAGCATGACTCCATGCAGATGCTCAGCGCCTACCGCCCCAATGAGCGGGAACTGCAGGACATTCTTAAATTATACGGGTATGATTATGAATCCCTCCGTGGAGGCCTCACCGCCGGCCGCATGGGCCGAACCGATTACATTGATCTTACCTACCGCTCGGAAAATCCCGAACTCTCCGCCTATATCGTAAACCGGCTGTACGCTGAATTTATTCGCTACTACCGGAGTCAGCGTACTGAACAAAATGTTGAAAACGTTGAAACCTTTGCTAACCTCGTAGAACAGAAAAAACTGGAACTCGATCAGAAAGTAGAAGCACTCCGTGCCTACAAAGCTTCTGAAAGAGTATTGAACGTAGATGCTGCCAGTGGCAGCGAAATGGAACAAATCAAAGGCTTTGAAAAAAAGCTCTTCGACGAACGCGCCAACATGAACACCCTCCAGGCGTCACTGGAAAATATAAACGGCCAGCTCACCCTTGCGGGCAGTGGTAAAACTGTGTATAACACCAGCAACAACGCAGACATCATTACGTTGCGCCGCCAGATCAATGACCTCAACGAAACTTACCTTAAGCAAGGCGGTACAGATGAAGCCATGGAAGCGAAATTGAAATCCCTGCGTGGTCAGCTGCAAAATAAACTGGATCAGCTAACGGTAGTCACCGGCAAAAATGTGGTAAGCGCAGATGAGCTGCAACAGCAGAAAGGAAGCCTGCTCGCACAGATCAAGGCTACCAACATGAACATCGCTACGCTGGAATCCCGCATATCCGCATTGCGCGGCACACTTGGTTCCTATGCCAGCAAAGAGGCAACGGTAGGCTCCCTGCAACAGGAAGTAACCATGGCCCAGGAAGATTACAATAAACTGAAAGAAAAACTGAACGCCGCCATCGACAACCGCACGGTGCCGCAGGATGGCTTCAAACAAAGCCTGATAGGACAGCCGGCTATAAGACCCGAATCCTCCAAAAGACTCATCATCATGGGGCTTTCAGGAGTTTCCGTCTTCTTCCTCAGTGTGCTGGCTATTCTCTTTATAGAATTCCTGGATAACTCCCTGAAATCACCTTCGATTTTTGAAAGATCCGTGGACCTGAAACTGATCAGTTCCATCAACCAAACAGACCTCCATAAATTCAGCATCCTGGAAATACTGCAGAAACGAGAGGCCTTAGGCCCCGGCGTTAAAAAGCAGCGCCAGAACACTTTCCGGGAATTATTGCGGAAACTGAGATATGAAGTGGAACACAGCGGTAAACAGATATTCCTGTTTACCAGCACGGAATCGCAGCAGGGCAAAACCACGCTCACACAAGCGCTGGCATATAGCCTTAGTTTGAGCAACCGAAAGGTGTTAATTATTGATACCAACTTCTGTAACAACGACCTTACCGTGCAGCTGGAAGCAAAGCCAACACTGGAAACGCTTTCCATTCCTCCGGGGCAGTTCAGCATCGACAAAGTAAGAGATTATGTTACCCGCTACCCTTCGGAAGGTGTAGAGGTGATCGGCTGTAAAGGTGGCGACTACACGCCATCTGAAATACTCCCTGAAAATCACCTGCTGAACTATCTGCCGGAACTGGCACAGCATTATGATTTCATTCTCCTGGAAGGGGCGCCGCTAAATGATTATACCGATAGTAAGGAGCTGGTGAACTATGTGCAGGGCGTGATTGCCATTTTCTCTTCCCAGGGAACGCTGAACCAGACCAGCAAGGAGTCGATACAGTTTCTGCATGGCCTGGGCGACAAATGCATTGGTGCCGTACTCAATAAAGTAAAAGAAGATTACCTGGAATTGTAATGAGCACAGAGGCCATACATATCAGTCGTGCTACCCGCTACCAGTGGATCGATTATGCCAAAGGCATTGCGATCATACTGGTGATATACCGTCATATGCTGTATGGATTGCAGCATACCGGGCTGGAGGTGCCGCAGTATGTGGTGGATGGCAATAATATGCTGTTCAGCTTTCGTATGCCGTTGTTCTTTTTTCTATCCGGGTTGTTCTTTAAACGTGGGATCGAAAAGCGTGGCGCAGCCGGCTTCCTGGAAGAAAGAAGCAAAAACCTGCTGTATCCTTACCTGATATGGGCGGTGATACAGATCAGCCTGCAGATCATTTTTGCGCGGTTTGCCAATGCACAACGTGATGCCTGGAGCTATCTCGATATTTTCGTGCAACCGAGAGCGTTAGATCAGTTATGGTACCTGTTTGCCTTGTTTAATGTATCTGCACTGTACCTGTTTAATCACAGTATACTGCGATTAAACAATATTCAGCAGGTGGCGCTGGGGCTTATTTTCCTCGGGCTGGCCCCTTTGGTGGCACCGTGGAGCACCCTGTATGACGTGCTGCTGCATTACGTTTTCTTTGCCATCGGTCCCGTGATAGCTTCTTATCTCTTTACAGAAAAAACCCAGCAGCAACTGGCTGCAGGCAACAACCTGTTATTACTGCTGCCCCTGTTTGCGGTGAGCCAATGGTATTTTCTGCATCACCAGGATATGAACCTGTTTTTGTATGCCGTGGTAGCTTTAATTGGCAGTGCCTTTATGGTGTTATTATCCGCGTGGCTGGCAATGCATCACACACTCAGATTTTTGAAGACCATCGGACATTACAGTCTTTACATCTACCTGATGCATGTGATGATTGCCGCTGTTATCCGGGCGGCATTGCTAAAAACGGGCTGGATACAAAATATACCGGTGCTGTTGCTGGTGCTGATTGGCACGTCTATTCCCTTGTCTATACTGGCTTACAGACTACTGGAGCGGCTGCACATGGGCTGGTTATTTAGAGGTCCGTTTAAAACCCAAACGGTTGTGTATGAAAAAACAAAATAAACCAATGAGTACGGCTTACCACCAGACGCTCATCAATATATTCATCATCGTTGTGCTATTGGCGCTGTTTGTAAAAGTTGTATTTCTCTGATGCTGCAATCTATAAGAGCATATAAAACAGACCTCATCCTGTTTGCACTGATGGCAATCGCAGTGCCGGCTATCCCGTATCTGACGGCGGGCAACTTCCGCACGGGTGTACTGATCCTGTTTGCCATGTTTGGGATTGCGCTTGCCATTGCCTGCATCAACAGTGCCAAGCTGGGATTTTATATTGCCCTGGCTACGGTCATCACCGTACGTTTTTTTGAAAGAATTTATCAGCAGGAAGTGCCTGTAGGCGCAGTGCTGGACCTGATGATCTTCAGTGCTGCCATAGGTACCATGATGAAAAAAAGCAGGAAAACAGCAGGGGCGATCAATTATTTCAGAGAGCCGCTTTTCATGATCCTGTTTATGCAATTTGGGTTTTACCTGCTGGAATCACTGAACCCGATGGCACCCAATAAAGCTACACTGGGCATCTTTTTCAGGATTCTGCTACGCTACCTGTTGTTTGCCATACTCACCACCATTGCCTTACGTACGAAGAAAGATATTTATTTCTTCTTTAAGTTCTGGATCGGGCTTTCTACGGTTTCCGCCTTTTATGGCTGCTACCAGGAATGGTTTGGCCTTCCCTCCTGGGAAATGGCATTGATCATGACCACCCCTGAAAAGCTGATGACGACAATGATTGGCGGGCATTTGCGGGTAAATGGTACCATGAGTGATCCGGCAGTGTACGGCCTCATGATGGCTATCACCAGCATATTACTGATCATACTGCTGACGGCCAGTAATGCAGTGATTAATCTACAGCGCAAAGTGCTGATAGTAATATCGCTGTTACTGCATTTACTGGCATTGGGATATTCGGGTACCCGTACCGGTTATGTGATGATCCCGGGAGGCTTGCTGCTTTTTCTGCTGGTCACGATCCATAAGCGCAATACCATATTGGCAGCCATGTTCCTGATTTTTGCAGGTGGTGCCATTTTGTTTGGGCCATTCTATGGCAATGCCACCATCAACAGGGTGCGCACGGCGTTTGTGGGCACGGAAGATGCGTCGCTGAATGTGCGCGAAATAAACCGGCACAGTGTGCAACCGTTTATGCATTCGCATCCCTTTGGTGGCGGTTTATTTACAGTAGGAGGAGAAGGCAGGGCTTATAATCCTGGTCATCCACTGGCGGGCTTTCCGCCGGACAGCAACCTGGTACGTGTAGTACTGGAATGCGGCTGGGTAATGTTGATTATTGTACTGGCCGTATACTACCTGCAACTGCGCTACTGCCTGGCAAATTACTTTCGCTTTACCGATGAAAAAGATAAGCTGCTGGCTATTTCTACCGCCTCTATGGTATTCGCTTTCGTTATTTCCACGTATGCACAGGAGTCCGGAGGTTTGATGGAAATGGCGGTATTCATGAATGCCCTCACTGGTGTAATTGTAAGATCAAAATATTTGTAAATACTGAAAACTAACAGAAATGAAAAAACTACTGTTAATCTCTATATCGCTGTGTATGGTACTGGTGGCCGGCGCGCAGTCCATTGACACACTCGACATCAACACCATTCTTAAAAATCCTGGTATGGAACAGCGTTTCAAACAGGTGCTGATTAATCTGGCCAGCAAAACACCTACGCAGGATGCGGTGGACACAAAAGAAAAGATCAGTGATTATCAGATTTCAAATGCTAAGCTGCAATGGCTGAATCATCTGTCGTTTTTTACGAACCTAAACGAAAATAGTTTTAACCGGAATACGGTGTATTACAATCCCAATGATCCTAAAACCAATGTGAACCAAAATAACTACTACCCTACCTATAACGTAGGCCTGGCTTTTGCTTTGGGCGATTTATTCACCACCCCCAAAATGGTAAAAATTGCAGTAGCACAAAAGAAACTGCTGGAAGCAGAGCGGCAGGGAGATTTACGTGGGAGCCGTAATAAAGTGCTGAATGATTATGAAAATTTTGTAGCGGCAAAAAAATTATTGGAGCTCCACATGCCTATACTCGAAGATGCCTACAACAACCACCAGGCACTGGAAAAAAAGTTCACGGCAGGGGAAATCAGCCTGGAGGTGTATAGCACTGGCTATAAGGCTTACAACCAGGAAATGGTGCAGCAAATTAACCTCAGTAAAAATTACAATCTCACTAAAATAGAACTGGAAACTACGATCAATATGCCACTGGAATCGGCGATCAGTTTATTGAACAAATAAATAGAAGGAATGAAAAATAACAAACCGCTTTACACCGCCTGGATTTTTCTTACAGTACTGCTTATCTTCTCCTGGTATAAAATTTCCCGCCTTACAGGCGGTCATTTCTGCTATTCGCTGGATGATGCTTTTATTCATATGGCAGTAGCAAAAAACTTTGCATTACATGGTGTATGGGGGATTACCAGTGATGCGTATGGTTCGGCTTCTTCCTCTCCCCTGTTTACCGTTGTACTGGCGGCTATTTACCGCACGGGCATTAATGGATACATGGTTGGCTTCTGGATTAATGTGGTGGCGGCGTACCTGTTACTTTACAGCACGCACCGCATCTTATTAAATTATGGCATGCCGGAGATCGGGCGTGTAGTCGTGCTCGTGGCATTGATCATTCTGTTGCCATTTACGGTGATGATTCTTACCGGCATGGAGCATTTGCTGCACCTATGGTTTTCCCTGCTGTTTGTACAGGTGGTGGTGGAGATGATTACTGCCGACAAGGTAAGTGTTCGCCAAATGCTGGTTGCCGGCGCTTATGGAGCGCTGATGATAGGGGCACGTTTTGAGTCCCTGTTTTTGCTGGGGGCTGCAGGGTTACTGTTATTATTTTACAGGAAGATAGGAACTGCGCTGGTGGTAGGTGTGATCGCCGTACTCCCCGTGGTGATCTTTGCGGTGGTGTCTGTGGCTTATGGCGGCTATATATTACCTAATTCAGTACTGCTGAAGAGCAGCGGTGGCAGTGCTTCCTCTGGCAGCATTGCACAGGCGCTTCAGGATATCATTGTATACCGGTTAATGTATGGCAACAGTACCGTGCTGGGTTTGTTCAATGCAGATCATGCCAAAGCTTATTCTTCTTCAATTTCCGGGACTTCTCTGATCCGGATATTGATCATCCTGCCATTGCTGGTGGTGTTGGTACGTGTGAAAGGCGCAGGCAGCCTGACGAAGCAGGCGGTGAACTTTGGTATCATTGTGAGTATTGGCTGTGCCTTGCACCTGGCGCTGGCGGCTGTGGGCTGGATGTTCCGGTATGAAGCTTATTTAGTAGGGCTGGCCATTGTGAGTATCAGCATGCTGCTGTGGTGTGTATGGCCGCAAATTACGTCTGTGTACCAGGATATTGGTATTCCACAAAAGGCGGTGCTGCTGTTGTTGCTGTTTTTTGCCGGCAGTCCTTTACTGGCAAGGGCATTGTCCGGCTACAGGATCCAATACCGTGCGTGCCGTAATATTTATGATCAGCAGTTACAGATGGGCAGATTCCTGCAGCAATATTATCCCGAAACGTCCGTAGCGGCCAATGATATTGGGGCGGTCAGCTTTTTGTCGGATAGTCGCATCATTGACGTGTGGGGGCTGGGCAATAATGAGGTGGCTAAAAGTAAGCTTACCGGCCATTACAGCGATGCATTTCTGGGTGGTTTCCTGAAAAAGGAGCATGTAAAAATTGCCGTGATTTATAAGAACTGGTATAGTCCGGAGTTATATGGGAAATGGACTTCTGCGGGTGACTGGACGATACAGGACAATGTAGTGTGTGCGGATAAGATTGTTCATTTCTTTGCGTTGGACAGTGCCGATGCGCCGGCGTTGCGCAGAAACCTGGAGGCCTTTAAGGCGGAGCTGCCGGCCTCTGTCACATCAGCCATTTATTAAGTGTGCGTATATCGGAAAAAAAGGAGGCTGGCTCAAATGAGCCAGCCTCTCGTATTTTAAAAGGATTTGCTTAGATATTGAAAGCAGCCTTTACTTTATCAACGTAGTCGAGTTTTTCCCAGGTGAAGAGTTCTACTTCAACGGATTTCTCGTGTTTTTTGCCTTTGTTGAAAGTTTTGGTAACCACCTGTGGTTCGCGGCCCATGTGACCATAAGCAGCAGTTTCAGAGTAGATTGGGTTACGCAGTTTCAGGCGTTGCTCGATAGCATAAGGACGCAGGTCGAAGATTTCTTCTACTTTTCTGGCGATTTCACCATCGTTGAGGGCTACTTTAGAAGTACCGTAAGTATTTACGTATACACCACAAGGTTTAGCCACACCGATCGCGTAAGATACCTGTACCAGTACTTCGTCGCAAACGCCGGCAGCTACCAGGTTTTTAGCGATGTGACGGGTAGCGTAGGCAGCAGAGCGGTCTACTTTGGAAGGATCTTTACCGGAGAAGGCACCACCACCGTGTGCACCCTTACCACCGTAGGTATCCACGATGATTTTACGGCCGGTCAGACCGGTATCACCGTGAGGACCACCGATAACGAATTTACCGGTTGGGTTGATGTGGTGCTGGATATCAAAGCCTTCAAACAGTTTCTGCAGTTCAGGTTTCAGCTGAGCTTTTACGCGTGGGATCAGGATATTGATCATATCCTCTTTGATCTTCGCGAGCATTTTTTCATCGTTATCGAAATCATCGTGTTGGGTAGAGATTACGATAGTATCGATGCGCTGAGGTTTGTTATCATCAGAGTATTCGATGGTTACCTGGGATTTAGCATCCGGACGCAGGTAGGTGATATCTTTATTTTCACGACGAAGTGCAGCCAGTTCCAGCAGCAGTTTATGCGCCAGATCCAGTGCCAGTGGCATATAATTTTCAGTTTCGCGGGTAGCGTAACCAAACATCATACCCTGGTCGCCGGCACCCTGCTCTTCAGGAGAGGTGCGGTCAACACCCTGGTTAATATCTGGAGATTGTTCGTGTATAGCGGAGAGGATGCCACAGGAATTAGCTTCGAACATGTATTCGCTTTTGGTATAACCAATTTTGCGAATCACTTCACGTGCGATATCCTGTACATCGAGGTAAGCTTCTGATTTTACTTCACCAGCCAGTACCACCTGACCAGTGGTTACCAGTGTTTCACAGGCAACTTTTGATTTAGCATCGTATGCGAGGAAGTTGTCAATCAAGGCGTCGGAGATCTGGTCCGCAACTTTATCAGGATGTCCTTCTGAAACGGATTCTGATGTAAATAAATAAGGCATAAAAGACTTGGATTAGCAGTTTTATGGTTTAGTATAAATAACTCTCAGTTTCACACTGTACTGTGAATGGTTGCCACCGCCAGCTTTCAAACGGTTAACGTCCATTACAAGTGGGGAGTACCCCATCAGTATGAATCCGTTGTTAGTTTCGGTTTTCTTAATGAGCAGCTGCAGGTAGTGATTCAGTGTAAACTTGTACTGAGAGATCATCATACCTCCAAAGTTGGTCACAACTTGCTTGGTGCCGCCGTAATAGGCTGTACCACCGCTCGCATCCACCGGGAGTTTGGTGGAATCTCCGTTGGTATACTGTCGCAAAATTAAGCTAGTTGGATCAGAATAAATATTATTTTGATCACTTTCTCCGACTGTTACTTGAGTTATTACCAGTTCTGCATTGTTGATCAGGACGTTGGGGAAGTTTTCAAGCCCTGGGATGGTTAATTTGGTAACCAGTCCGGGTTGTGCCTGTATAAACATCAGGCTGTCGCCCAGTGGGTTGTTGGTGTTGATATAATTGCCTGCTTCTGACCCGTTGTAGTTTCTTACGAAATAGTTAGAGTGAGCGCTGGTGGAGCTGTTGAATGTAAAGGTGGAGCGCAGCGAATCCGTAGTGGTATTTTTATAGAACACGGTCAACTTGGTGTTGGCGTTGTTCATCGTCACATACAGCATATTCTTGTGGTTGGCTTGCACCGTATCAGGTACGATGGCCAGGCCCTTGAGGAATACGGCGAATGCGGAGTCGTTTTTGAAAGCGCCGTCAGATTTCTGTGCCAGCAGTTCGTTACCGAAAGCGTTGCTGAGTTTAATTCTGATCTGCGCTGCTTCTTTCTTCCCATAAACGCTTACGGAATCGCGGGCGGTTAACGGGGTTACGGTAGCAGTTCCCAGCAGTTGGGAAGGATCATATTTCAGCGGCTTGTTATAAGCGTAGTTAGAGTCGATTTTAAACCCTGGTTCGTTCATACGGTAAACGCTGAATGTTTGCGGCGTGGTGGAGTCACCGGTGTATCCCAGGTAGCTGAGGGAGAGCACCACGGAGTCCAGCGTCTGGCTTACCCCATCAAAGGTGAATCCTGAGCTGGGCAGGCCTACCTGCATGTATACAAAGGCGTGGGTTTTACCGAAAACCGGATCAGCAGTAATGGAACCGAGGGTTTTAGTATAATAGTTATAGCCGTTAATTATGGAGGAATCATACTGCAATACGTTGCGGGTAATGATGCCGGTGATAGTTGTATCAGTGGCATTTACCAGGTCACCGGGAGGAATCAGGTTTTTACCCAGCAGGGTCGCCTCATTACAACCGGAGGACACGTACAGTACAGATACAATGGCAGCTATGTAGCTTAGGTTCCTGAATTTGATCTTCACGCGTTATGGTGTTTTTGTGTTGAGTTGCCGAACTTTCGTATCATTAAATAGCTATTTACCAAGCAACTGATTGTACAGCCCCAGGTAGTCGCTCAGATCTTCATTATCTTTCTTGAAAGGTAAAATGATTTTACCTTTTTCAGCCTTCACTTCATCCACCACTTTTTTCTCCAGTTTGTCGGCTGCAAGCACTACGGCATCTGCATATTTAGCAGCGCCTCTGTTCAGAGCAGTGTTGGTACCCTCTTTGAACAGCTCCATATCCTTCTCTTTGATCTGATTACTGATGGTGGCTTTCTTAACAAAAGTCGTTCCCAGTTTTTCCTTGAAAGTATTAGGCAGGAGAGAGTATACGATTTTGCTGTTAGCAAAAACCGGTTCTTTCTTATAAGCAGTCTTAAGGTACATTGGTATCAGGGAAGTCATCCATCCACTGCAATGAATCACGTCCGGAGGCCATCCGAATTTCTTTACAGTTTCCAGTGCTCCCTTACAGAAGAATACCGCACGGGCAGCATTGTCATCAAAGAATTGGTCATTCTCATCCGCAAATACTGTCTTACGCTTGAAATAATCTTCGTTATCCAGGAAGTAGACCTGCAATCTGGCATTTGGCAATGAAGCCACCTTGATAATCAACGGATAATCATCCCCGTCGATCACAATGTTAATACCAGACAACCTTACCACTTCGTGTAAACGATGTCTTCTCTCATTAATAATTCCAAATCTCGGCATGATCACTCTCACTTCCAGTCCGGCCTCATTGGACTTAATTGCCATTTTATTGACCATAGCCGCGTAATCACTCAGTTCCAGGTAAGGCGACATCTCTTGGGCAATAAAAAGAATTCTTTTCTTTGTGGACATTTAACGCTGATTATTAATGCAGTAATTTTTAATTTGGCTTGCAAAATTACGGATTTTTTTAGGAATATTGGCCAATCTGTCAGTTTTAACATCCTTTTTAACAATGTTTTATGTATCAATTTAAGCGCAGCATTGACCTGAAGAAGCACCTGGACCTGGTAAGAAAGAGTGGCAAAACTATTGGTTTTGTGCCAACTATGGGCGCCCTGCACCAGGGACACCTGTCACTTATTCAGGCCGCAAAAAAAGAAACCGACGTGGCGGTCTGCAGCATCTTCGTCAACCCGACTCAATTCAACGACCCGAAAGATTTTGAAAAATATCCCATTACTATTGAAGCTGATATTAAAAAATTAAATGATGTATCAACAGATATAGTATTTCTACCATCTGTTGAGGAAATGTACCCGAACGGACTCTCCGAAAACATCCACTACGATTTTGGCACACTCGAAACCATTCTGGAAGGAAAATTCCGCCCCGGACACTTCCAGGGTGTTGGCCAGATTGTTCATAAGCTCCTCGATATCGTTCAACCGGATAAGTTGTTTATGGGACAAAAAGACCTTCAACAATGCCTTATCGTCAGTAAGTTACTCAAAATCATCGGATCTTCCACGGAATTAGTTGTATGTCCAACTGAAAGAGAGCGCGACGGCCTCGCCATGAGCAGCCGAAATGCCCGCCTGTCGCCCGCTGCACGCAAAAAAGCAGTGGCCATCTATCAGGCCCTCTCCACCATCCGGGAAAACTTCGGTAAAGGTCTCCTGTTCATGGAAAGTGCCCACGAAGCATTCGATACCCTCAAAAACCAGGGCTTCGACCCGGAGTATGTAGACATCCTCGTCCTCAACAACGGCGACCTGCAACCACTCGATCACCCGGCAGATGACCAAACCACCGTGGTAGCCGCTGTAGCTGCATGGCTCGACGGGGTACGACTGATTGATAACATGGTTATCCAGGGGAAAATATAGCCGCCTTTTTGGTCCTTTGCCTTCGGCAAAGGACCAAAAAGGCGGATGGGATAGGGCCTGCGCCCTATCCCATCCGCCTATCCATACGAAAGGTTATTTCTCTATCTGCAATATCGTCACCCCCATCCCAGGCACCTTTGCCCGGATACCTCCATCCGTACCGGCACTAAAGGCCTTTACAGCCGTATAATCTCCCGGCCCGCCTATACTCCCCGAAGGACCCTGCCCATTAATCAGCACCTTGCGGCTAAACCCTGTATTCTCCCCTGAAATAGTATACCAGTAGTACTTCGCTCCCGGTTTAAAATTCTTAAAGTCCAGCGTTATATCTGCGGCCGTATTCCCCTTGTTAACCAACACCACCTGTATTTCCCCACTGCTGTAACTGCTCGCATAAGCCAGCACCTCCTGCTGCCCCGTGGTTACCACCGCCGGAATACACCGGTCCCCCAGCGTCTTTTTCAACAGCCAGAGGTAGTAAAATGCCGGCCTGGGCGCCCAGAGCGACTCACCGGAGGCCGCCTCGCCCTTGCTGAATAATCCATGATCGTTACCATTGTCCCAGGCATTGGATAAATCCCAGCGGCTCGCCATACCATACTGCTGCCTGATCAGTTCCTCCACTACTATGAGTGCATGCACCCCCGCCACCTGCGATACCATCTGCCTGGAACCCGCTGAAAATATATTCCACTCTGTGAGTGCTACCGGCCGCATGGGCGCGTTCGCACTCTTCCTGCTTTTATCGATGTAGGCCAGCATCTCCGTTGTACCTTCCGTTGCCGTGGTAAGTATTTCCGCAGGTGTAGCATTCGTCATATACGGTGTGTAATAGCTGTGTACAATGTAAAAATCTGCCTTCTCCCCTGCCTGCGCCAGCACGCCGGCATTCCAGCGCTTATCAGTAGCGGAAGCCCAGGAGGCAGGCTCCTTTTCGAGCAACTGGGCACCAATGTAGATCCTGGCACCAGTTTCCGCAGCAGCGCTGCGCATGGAGTCCGCAAATACCCTGAAATGCTTTCCATATAACTCCCCGGTAATGATCTCGGGCTGACCGTCTTTATTATCCGCCGTTCTGATACGATATCCTGCCTGCCAGTTACCATTGCTCTCATTACCGATTTCCCAGAAACGTGTTTTGCCTTTATCATGCCTCACCCAATCCGCCGCCAGATGCGCCGCAGCTGCCACCGGATCAGGTCCCAGGCCATACCTGGCATACCCGTAGTTGATCGTAATGATGCCTTCATTGCCAGTTTGTTGCAACAGCTTGTAATAGTTGGCCAGTGATAACGTATAGTCGAACACGTTATCCCCGAACCAATAGTGCCCGTCGATTTCCTTACCATCACCATCCAGCAGTTTGACGGGTGCGTCAGCAGGCGGAGCCCCCGGCGCTGCATTCCAGAAATACAGGCTGCTCAGGTTACCTCCCGGAAAACGAATGATCCCCGGTTGCAATTGCTTGATATGTTCCATTAACACCGGCTGCGTGACTATCTGCGTCATATAGGGGTTGGCGTTATTGCCAAACAACGCGGGCGATATGCGACAGATCACCGTGGAAGCATCCACCAATACTTTTACCCCTCCGGATGCAGGCACACTGCCCGCCACTGCCGAAGGAGCGGTAAATCGCACCGGCTGCCAGCTATCAATAAAAAATCCGGTAGTGGGTGCAACCGCAGGATCCGGAGGTACCACTATTTTCGTAGTGTCGTCCCCGTTAGCTGTTTGCGGCGGTCCTGCCTGATGCCGCCCGCAGGCCTGAATTAGTGGCAGCAACATCGGCAGTAACAGCATATTTATGTGCGCTCTCTTCATGAAATGTAATTTGAAAGGCGAAATAAAAGGCCGGGGTGTTTCCCATTGAACACACCCGGCACTTCTACGCTTCTATCACCCAGCTACTTGATTTTTATGACCCTGAAATTGTCGAAGGCAGCGTTGTACACATCCACCGGATCTTTCTCCGTAATAAAACGATATCCGAATACGACGGCATCCTTATTCAGGATATCTGCAAACATTACGGCAGGAGCACCCGTACCCTCAATTCCATCGGCTGTTTGCCTGAACTGGGAAATAGGAATGGTCACTGTCTGCCATTTATTTTTTGTGGAGAATTTACCGTCGGCAGCCGACAGGTAAGGCATAAAACGATAACAGAACTTATCATTAAACCGCAACACCATAATACCTGCTGACCAGGCCTCTTTGGTATTCATCTCAAATTTCAACGCATAATTCCCTGCCTCTGCATTTGGAATACCGGCAGCGAACATCGGCACACTGTTGAAATTGCCGGAACGGTTATCATTCCACCAGTCGGAGGCATTGGGGCCTAAGCCACCAAACACACTCTGCAGGTAAGCCCCACGGGTGCCGGGAAACAGGGCAGGATCGTTGGTTCTCACCGCACCCCACCAGGCCCAGTTGAATACTGACTTCTCCCCTGGCTCATCATTCGTCAGGTTACTGATCACATCCCCGCTTTCATGGTCATTTAACGGGCCATCATTTGTTGCGGTACCGTATTTTGCATGCATCACCAACCGGCCGGTGTCCGACCCCAGATCAGGCATCACAAACCCCACACGTGTACCCGCCGGATTGGTATTGAGGTCAGTAATTTCACGATTGCCCGGTAATACCAGTTTCGTAATCAGATACATGCTGCTGCCATTCAGGAAAACGGAGTCCCCCGGGAGGGCATTCTCATTGGAAACACTGGCGATGGAGGGTGGCGGAATATCAATGATGAAGTTGTATTCAAACTCACCATGCGTGGTAATGAACTTTATTTTATTCGGCACCTGCGGGTCCACTGCCTCTGTAGGTACTTTTTCCGGTATCGTGATGATTAGATGCGTACTGGTATTGTAGGTAGGGTTGAAATAAGCCTCCTGCCCGTTGAACAATACTTTTACCATACCGTCCAGGTGCTGACCCGTAATCAGGATCAGTGTACCGGGCAATGCTTTGGTAAAAGAGCTGTCCTGCAGGGTGCTATCCAGCAGCGTGACTTTTGTTACAGTGGGAGGTGCTGACACATCTCCGTTTTTGGAGCAGGCCACAAAACCAATCATCATTAATCCCATCACTACCTGCAACCAGCAATTCTTTATAATTTTCATAAGTGATTTTTTTGAGATTAGAATTTGTACGGAACAGGAGGCTTACGTAAACTGGGTGCTGCCGATAATTCCTGTGCGGGTATTGGCAACTGGAAGTTGCTGGCCGTAACGGGATAATAGTCCGGCGTATCGGAAGTAATTGTCCAGCTGGTAGCGTTTTTCTCTGTATTCGGTACAATGCGGTAAGTCCCTTTATCCTGGCTGCCCAAAATCGACAATGCCTTAGAAGGATTGTAATAGTACAGCCGGATCAGGTCATACCAGGCCTGCCCTTCCATGGCCAGTTCCAGCCTTCTTTCCACGTAAATATCATCCCAGGTCAGCGAAGTTTTAACGCCAACGCCTGCACGCTTACGCAACGCATTTACATAGGAGAGCGCCGCTGCATCAGTAGTCACCGCGGAATTACCCAGTTTAGCTTCGGCGTACACGAGGTATACATCGGCCAAGCGCAGCATATAGGTATTGATTTCTGTATGTTGCTGAGTTACCTTACCCCCGTTATCCTCCGGCCTTCCTACCACATATTTTTTCACCCAGGCACGGGTATTATATCTTTCGGTGCCCACGTAGTTCCACGGCACATCCAGTTCCTGGATCAGCTTCTTTCCAGGATTATTCGGATCATCTATTGATTGGTGGATATAGGAATAGTGATCACCCGGGAACATAAAAGTGGCCTTTCTCCTTTTGTCGTTTGGAGAATATAATTTCAACTGATCATAAGAGGCGCCGATGTCTGACCCCCAACCATCACCAAAACCCGTGATAGCCGGACTAAAGGCCAGGAACGCCTGGACACTGTTTTGTGTACCCCAGTCGCCATCATATTTCCATTGCAACGCAAACAGGCTTTCGGAGTTATTATTGTTAGCGGTCAAAAACAGGTCTTCATAATTCTCCATCAGGGAGGCGCCACTGTTTTTGATCACATCATCTGCCAGTATCGCTGCACTGTCCAGGTCAGCCTGCACACGTGTACCCGACTGATTCACCCCTGCGCGGGTGAGATAGGCTTTAGCCAGCAAACCTTTAGCAGCCCATTTGGTGATACGACCTTTCTGATAGGGCGTAGATGGCAGGTTTTCATCTGCATAGCGCAAATCCCGGATGATAAAGGCCCATACTGATTCTACCGTATTGCGCACCACGTTGGTATCTGTCATGATAGCCAGGTTATCTTCTATCACTGGCACAGGGCCCCAGTTCATCACGAGATGGATGTACGCCGCTGCACGCATAAAACGGCCTTCTGCAATACCATAGCGCTTGATGTTATCCGGCACGCCGGGTCCGGCGAACTTTGTAATGTTATTGATAGCCATGTTGGATTGCGCCACTACATTGTAGAAAGCATTCCAGGCACTGTATACCTCCGGGGTTACGTCCGTTGTTTGCATACGGATATTGGCCACCTGGTAGGAGCCCGACATCAGTATTCCACCTCTGCCATCACCGAGACCGTGAGAGGCTTTATCGTTGTAAGCAAACCATACCTGGTTGTATAAACCGCCGGTACCGGCCATAACCTGTTCAGCAGTCTGATAAAAGTTGGCATCTACTATCTGATCCTGTGGCGGGCGATTTAAAAAGTCTTTGCTGCACCCGGTCAGCATGCCTGCTGCCAATGCTATCAAAAACAAGAATTGAAAATATCTGTGCGTCATAAAATGTCTTTTTTTCTCTGTTAAAAATCAACAGCAATACTGGCGGAATACATGCGTGTGAGCGGGTAACGGCCGGCGTCCACCCCAATATACTGGGCAGATACCTGTGCTTCTTTACCTACATAGGCACCCACCTCCGGATCAAAGCCCGTGTATTTAGTGAACGTTGCGAGGTTTTGCACGCCAATGGATACACGCAGCGCTTTTACGATCCGTTGCATATTCAGCAATGAGGAGGGGAAGTTATATCCCAGCTGCACATTTTTGATGCGGATGTAGGAACCATCTTCCACATAATCATTCGTGAAGCGGTTACCATTACCGTTTACATCGTTTGCTACCAGTCGTGGTATTTTAGTACCTGTATTAGTGATCACAGATTTATCACCATCGTTGGTGACTCTTGCATAATCATATGCTTCCTGGAAAAGGTTTCTTCCCAGAACGATATTATTAGGCTGTGTATTTTCAAAACGGAGATAGTTGAAAATCTGGTTGCCCTGAGAACCGGTCACCATAATATTCAGGTCAAATCCTTTGTAGGAAAAGGTATTGCTGAATCCGAAAGTCAGCTTAGGCCATGGATTACCGATGTAGGTCTGATCGCGGGAATCGATGATACCATCGTTGTTCAGATCTTTATATTTCACATCCCCTACCCAAACACCACCATCGCGGGCGGTAGGAAGGCGGGTACCATCAGCCTGTGTAGGCACTGCGCTTTTGTTGATTTCATCCACGGAGGTAAACAGTCCTTCGGAGATGTAACCATAGAACAGCCATGGGGCCTGGCCTACCGCCGAACGCTCTGCGAAGCTATTCAGGCTCCACAGGGTTTTGGTAACAAAGGCATTATCTGAATAGAAGCGGCTGATCTCTGAACGGAAGGAAGAAATGTTGAAATTGGTTTTCCATACAAATCCTGCTTTGTTCTGAATATTGATCGTATTCAGGGTAATATTGAAACCCTTGTTTTTCATACTACCGATGTTAGATGCCGGCGGGCGGATGGAACCTTCTCCTACTGTACCCTGGTAGCCTGGCAGCGGCAGATCCAGTAGCAGTTTATCAGTATTTCTCAGGTAGAAGTCCGCTTCCAGCTGTATCCTGTTTTTAAACATATTCAGGTTGAAACCGATGTTCCTGGTTTCAGTAGGTTCCCAGGCCAGGTCAGGATTACCGTACTGGGCTGTGAGGAAGGAAGATCCAAACGGAGTGGTTACGGGTCCGAGGTTGGCGAACTGCCTGTTTCCCGGGCCACTGTTACCTGTCATACCCCACTCACCGCGGATTTTAAGTTCATCCACAAACGCCACTGACTTCATGAATGGCTCCTGCGAAATGCGCCAGGCGGCGGATGCAGAGGGGAAATAACCCCAGCGGGTATTGGTACCGAAGTTGGAGGAACCATCGGCCCTGCCTACAAACTGAACAATATATTTATCGTTGAAAGTATAGTTAATACGGGTCAGGTAGGATTCCATGGAACCCCAGCCTTTATAGGCGCCGGTAGTTTGGCCGGTGGCGTTACCCAGGTTAATGGATTGTACGGAGTTGCTGGCAAATCCATTGCGGTTAGCGCTGAGCCCTTCATAGTTATTGGCCTGTGCTTCATGGCTGGCCATCACTCCTACGGCGTGCTTACCAAAGCTCCTGTTGTACTGAATTAATTCGTTCAGCATCCAGAAGAAATTCTTAGCAGTGGTCACGTTCATGGAAGCGGAAGTATTCTGCTGGTAACCAAGCTGGTAGGTTGGCGTAAATTTCGAACCGTCAGCATACTCAAAATTCCCATTGAAGTTAGCACGGATCAATAATCCCGGGATAGGAGTAACATCTACCGACATACCACCCAAACCACCGGTACGCTTATATTTATTATCAATAAGCGTGGAAATAGCAACAGGATTAAGCGGTGCATATTGCGCATTGGAGCCGAATTCATTTGTGGTAGCACCACCCCAGCTGCCATCCGGATTTTTCACCGGTACATTAGGTGCCAGGTTGAGGGCAGTACGAATCACATCTTCGGAGGTACTGGACAATCTTTCTTTGGTTTGATAGAAGTTAACACTGGTGCTAATCTTCAACCATTTAAACGCCTGGTTATCCATATTGGCGCGAAAGGAATATCTTCCAAAATCAGAACCAGTAGCAACCCCTTGTTGCTTAAGGTACTCACCAGATATATAATAGTTGGTAACGTTGTTACTGTTGCTCACATTAAACTGGTGTTTCTGCAAAGGGGAAGGCCGGAAGAGTTCATGCTGCCAGTTAGTACCCTCGCCCAATACGGAAGGATTCTGGAACTCCGGGGTAGGCGTTCTGTTCAGGTCTTTTGCAATGGCATTGCTCATGGTGGCAAACTGCTGCAGGTTCATGGTAGGTACTTCGTTAGGGCGTTCCTGGTTGGTATACAGATAGCTGTAACCTACTTTAAGCCCTTTGCTGCCTCTTTTGGTAGTCACCAGGATTACTCCGTTGGTACCCCTGGAACCGTAGATGGCAGTGGCGGAAGGCCCCTGCAATACTTCCATCGATTCAATATCACTTGGGTTGATACCTGCCAGCGGATTCACGGATGTGGTGTTACCGTAAGAAATCTGGCTTGGCTGAATCTGCACCCCGTCAATAACATACAGTGGTTCGGTAGTAAAACTAATCGTACTTACCCCCCTGATATTTACAGAGATGCCACCGCCGGGCTGCCCGGTGTTTTGCGTAACATATACGCCGGCCGCACGGCCCTGAATCGCCTGATCCATGGTCGTGTTGATCGTTTTATTGATATCGGCCGATGAAATAGAGACCTGTGCACTACTCTGGTCGGTTTTCTTCATCGTACCATAACCTACCACCATCACATCTTTGAGTTTGGTGGCATTTTCCTGTAAACGCAAGGCCACTACCCTGTTTGCCGGCACTTTCACCTCCCGGGTATTATACCCCATGGAAGAGATGACCAGCACCTGCCCAACGGCAGCGTCTATACTAAACTGACCGTCACCATCTGATGCGGTGCCGGTGCGTGTACCTTTAACGGACACGGAAGCGCCGGGAACCGGGTCCCCGGATTCGGAAGTGATTCTACCTGTTACTTTGGGTGATGTACCTGTGGGCTGCTGACCATATACAGGGCTCAGAAATGCCATGCAGGAGGCCACTAACCATACCAGGAGGAATGATTTTCCAGTAATACTGGCTCTTTTCATACGTGGAGAGATTAAGTTTTAAAAATTCGCGATCTGTCGATTTTGGTTCATTAGTAGATTTACTTTCATAACGATGAGTATAAAGGTATCTCATCGCAGTGGTTTCATGGGTACTACGTTGTTAATATAAACGGCTGTAATTGTTACAAAAATGGGGGCTCAAATGTAACATGGAGGGTATCATTTTGTTACATCTCTACTTGCGGTTGGCCGCCTGGTAAGCGCTGGGCAGCATATGGTAAACCATTTTAAAATATTTTGAAAAGTATTTCGGGTTGTTGAATCCTACCTCATACGCCACCTCCGCCACGTTCATTTCCGACCTGCTCAGCAACTGGGCAGCACGTTGTAAACGCACGGAACGGATAAACTCAATCGGCGGCTGACCACTGATGGCAAAAATCCGTCGATATACAGATACGCGGTTCATACATAGCTCCTTACTCAGTTCCTCCACTGAAAATTCAGGATTTGATAAATTACGCTCTACTACTTCCAGCGCTTTCTGTATAAATTTTTCATCTGCACTAAGGGCCGGCTCCCCGGATTGATGCACAGGCAATACAATCGCCGGTGCCGCCGTTCTGTCAGCCAGTACATTGCGTACGCGTGATAGCATGATCTCCACGTTAAATGGTTTTACGAGGTAGTCCGCAGCGCCGTGGTCCAGCGCCTTCAGTTGCTCCTCTTCTGCGGCCATGGCGGTGAGCAGTATCACGGGCGTACGCTTGGTACGACTATCACTGCGAATCTTGGCGCATAACGTAATCCCATCCATCAGTGGCATGTTTACATCACTAACCACCAGGTCAGGATGCCCTGCCAGTACTTTCTGCCAGCCTTCTATGCCGTTGGAGGCTTCGAGCACCTGGTATTCCTCTTTCATGTTTTCTTTGAGATAGAACCTGAAGTCATCATTGTCTTCTACCAGCAACACCGTGGCTTTGCCTTTGGTGCCTGCTACGGGCTTCGGCTCCGGCTGCGGTGCTACCGGCCCGGGCTTAGCTTCAGCGGTAGTTATTTTCAGTGGCAGTGTGATGGTGAATACTGTTCCTTTATGCTCTTCACTGTGTACTGTTATTTGTCCCTGGCAGAGTTTTACAAATTCACGGGTTATGGCTAACCCGATGCCACTACCCTGACTATTGATACCACCCGGCACATCGTGTTTAAAAAATTGCTCAAACACGCTTTCCTGCCGATCCGCCGGGATGCCAATACCGGTATCCTCCACTTTCAGTTCCAGCAGCGCATCCTCCTCCACCGTGCTCACCTGCACGCCTACACGCACCTTACCGCCTACCGGTGTAAACTTGAAAGCATTGGACAGCAGGTTGAATAATATCCGCTCTATCTTATCATGATCAAAGGAAGTAAACAGCTGCTCCATATTAGTTTGGAAGTCCAGCTGCATCTGCTTTCGCTCTGCCAGGTCCGAAAAGCTGTATACCGCTTCGCGGATGAAGTCCACCAGGTCGCCGGGTGTGGGGTCCAGCTTCAGCTCATGCATTTCCATTCTTCTGAAATCCATCAGCTGATTCACGAGGTTGAGCAATCGCCGCGCGTTGCGCCGCATGAGGTATAGCTTCTGGCGGATGGCAGGTTCTTTTTCATGGCGGATTACTTCATCCAGCGGCGCCAGGATCAGGGATACCGGGGTTCGGAATTCGTGACTGAGATTGGTGAACAGCTTTATTTTCAGCATGTCCAGCTCGTGGAGGCGCTGCACTTCCTTTCGCTCCTGTGCCAGCGCAAAGCGGCGATGTACCCGTTGTAAGGTGATATGGCGTAAAAGGAACAGCCCACCAGCCAACAGTAACGCATATACGGCGTAGGCCCATCCGGTAGCCCAGAATGGTGGCCTGATGGTAATTTTCAGGCTGATTCCTTTCCAGGAGGCGTCCCCCTCGTCGTTAAGGGCTTTAAGGCGCAGCGTATAGGTGCCGGGGTTGATATTCGTATAGGTGATACGTTTAGAGCGTGCATCAGCGGTTTGCCACTCCCGGTTGAAGCCTTCCAGCTGGTACACGTAGGTGTACTTGTTTTTATCTGTGTTCAGGAAATCCAGTGCGGCGAAGTCCAGCGAAAAATCGTTTTCATCATAACGCAGTGTAATTTCTTTGGTTTCGGGGAGGCCGGCAGGCAGGATTACGTGGTTGTGGATCTTTTCGTCCACTCCCACGGTGCGGTTGAATAGTTGCAGACTGGTAAACACGAGTGGCGGCTCTGTGCGGGCCTGGATGATGCTGGCCGGATCGAAGAGGTTGAAGCCATTTGCCCCTCCAAATACCAGCTCACCGGATCGAAGCTTCAGTGCAGCGTTTACGTTAAACGCATCGCCCTGTAGTCCGTCCTTATAATTAAAATTGCGGCAACTAATGCCGATGATGCCTTTACCAGCTTCCTGTCGCGGGGTGATTTTCGAAAGCCCGTTACTGGTACTTACCCACAGGTGGCCTCCATTATCTTCCAAAATAGAAATGATATTATTGTCCGGTAAGCCATCTTCCATTCTGAAGGTCCGGAAGCGCTGTTCCGCTGCGTTAAACACGCATAGTCCATCCCGGGAGCCCGCCCAGATGAAGCCTCTGGAGTCGCATAACACGGAACTAACGTTGTCGTTACTGAGTCCGTGCGTATCATGCAGATAGTGGATGAACAGTCCTTTGGCTTTGTCCATCATATCAATTCCGTAAGCTGTGCCTATCCAGAGGTTGCCGGATTTATCCTCCGTGATGTCGGAAATAAAATTTGAATGCACGGAATTATGCATGCTCACATTGTTGTGATAAAATGCTGGTATCTGCGGGGCAAAACGATCCATACCACTACCGAGGGTGCCTATCCAAAAATTATTTTGGCTGTCGCGGAATAGCTTCCATACGGTTTTATCGGCCAGGCTCAGGGTATTATCCGGGTCCGGGGTGTAGTGCGTGATACGTCCATCCACCATATGATCCAGGCCGCCGTAATAGTAACCGATCCAGAGGCTGTTATCCTTATCCACCAACAGGCTTAGGATCACATCTGTGCTGATACTCGTAGGGTCATTGGGGTTATGCTTCCATTCGCGGTAAGTATTTTTTTGCCGGTCGTAAAACAGGAGTCCTCCCCCGTTGCTGCCGATCCAGATGTTCCCGTTCTGGTCTTCTGCAAAACAGTTCACATCGTTGTAGGTCATGGGTGAGCGGTCGTCGGGGCGGCGGTTGTGCAGGGCGAATTTGTGCATGCTTTCCGCGTAGTAACTGATACCACTTTTGTAGGTACCGCACCAGATGATGCCCAGGTCATCCTTGTACATGGAGTAGATAGCGTTATCCGCCAGGCTTTTGCTGTTATCATCGCGGTGGAGCAGGTGGCGTACCTTAAATGTTTTTTTGTTGAGCAGGTTGATGCCGCCGTGGTCGGTACCTATCCATATCTGCCCTTTATCATCCTGTACGATGCTGTTTATAATATCATTATTCAGCTCGCTGTTGCGGCTGCTCAGTCGCTCTGCGTGCCAGGTATTACCGTTTACGTAGGTAACGCCGTAGTCGGAGCCTTCCATATACACCCACAGGTCGTCGTCGCTGTCAATAAACAGGCGCATGCTGAGCGGTTTTTTTAGGGGTTGGGGAGAGATGAGATTTTGCCGGTCGGTTAATTGCAACGTATTCACTGCAATCTTATCCAGTTCTCCATTTTTATGCAGCGCCAGCATGTAACCGCTTTGAGTGGCCCCCATATCCGTCACCGGGTTTTCGGGATCTGGCTTCACTGCTATCTGTTTTACAGGGTGATCTTGTTTTTTGCAGAATAATCGGCCGTCCTGGTAGGCGAACCAGAAGGTGTTGCCACTGCGCTGCATGCAGGAGATACCGTATTCAGGCAGTCCCATGGCGGCGAGCCAGCGGGCAGCTTTTTCGAACTGCTCTGTAACGGGGTTATATATTGCGTCGCCGTTGCGGGTGTGGATGTACATGCGGTCGCCGGGCGCGGGATAAATGGCCAGGATGTAGTTGTCGCTGATCGACAGCGAATCGCCCTGTTTGTGGCGGTATATCCGGTAGGCGGTACCGTCAAAGCGGTTAAGGCCGCTCATGGTGCCAAACCACATAAACCCTTTACTGTCTTTATAGATACAGTTTATCTGGTTATTGGAGAGGCCATCATTGACGTTGAGCGATACAAAATCCTGTGCCTGCGTGTGCAGGCATAACAGTAATAACAGTGGAATCAACAGTTGTTTCGTAAACATGGAAATCAGGGTGGCTATAGGTCAGGATCAAACACACAGAACCGCGCAAACGCAGGAAATAACTGAAAATAATTCTTTTATATCAATCTGGTTGACAAGTACTTAAACATATTAACATTTCTTTTTTTGGTTGTCTTTTCAGTTATTCTTACGCCTCTGCTACTAATTTCAGGAAATTATGCAGTATTTACAAAGTCCGGCAGAAAAAACATTTGTGGTGGCAGGCAGGGGAGCTCAGTGGCTTTGGCTCAGAACATTATTTTCCCTAGCTTTGCAGACGCTCCTTTTCACAGGGGGTTTATGAGTTATGCAAATTGAAATTTTAAAGTGTAAGATTCACCGCGCAGTTGTAACAGAGGCTAACCTGCAGTATGTTGGCAGTATCACCATCGATGAAGATCTGATGGATGCCGCGGGCCTGATTGAATACGAAAAAGTACAGGTACTCAACGTTAACAATGGCGAAAGATTAGAGACCTACGTAATAAAAGGAAAGCGTGGATCAGGCGTTATTTGTATGAATGGACCTGCGGCACGTTTGGTGGCACCGGGCGACATAGTGATCATCATTTCCTATGCTACCATGGATTTCGAAGAGGCGAAAAAATATCAGCCTATTGCCATTTT
The DNA here is from genome assembly GCF_900142605.1 of Chitinophaga jiangningensis. Taxonomy (GTDB): domain Bacteria; phylum Bacteroidota; class Bacteroidia; order Chitinophagales; family Chitinophagaceae; genus Chitinophaga; species Chitinophaga jiangningensis. The sequence goes on along the minus strand of NZ_FRBL01000014.1, from coordinate 7,326 downwards.
CCCTAAAGAAGGAAACAAATTATAATACCCTTGCCGGTTTGTGACCATTTGTAAATATTGTAACACCCTAAACTGCTTTAGTTATGCCTAAATCACTTAAGAATGTCATTAAGTTCATCTGTTTTTTTGGCATAGGCGTATTGCTGATATGGCTGGTTACAAAAGATTTGTCTCCCAAGGAATGGGAGATGATGAAAGAGGCATTTCAACGGGCAAATTACTGGCTGGTAATACCTGCGATTATTCTTGGTATTGCCAGTCACTGGTTTCGTGCCACGCGCTGGAAGCTGCTTATGAAGCCGCTTGGTCACCAGCCCACTACTCTCAATACTTTCTTTGCCGTAATGGTAGGCTACCTGGCCAACCTGGCCGTTCCCAGGCTGGGTGAAGTTACCCGCTGCGGCATCCTTGCCCAGTACGAAAAAATCCCCGCTGATAAACTGGTAGGCACCATGATTGCAGAGCGTGCAGTGGATATGGTGTGTCTCATCCTGCTGATGGCCATCACCGTGCTTACACAGGTGGATGTGCTGGGGGCGTATGTCAACAAGGAAATCCTGATCCCGATGGGCAACAAATTTGCCAACGCTAATTTCCTGCAGCTCTCCCTGCTCCTGTTGGGCGCCGCAGCTGGCATAGGCCTGATTGTTTGGCTGCTGCGCAGGTTTGCCCGCTCCAAAGCCGCCATCACCATTAAAAACCTGGCGCGCGGGGTGATGGAAGGTATTTTATCCATTGGCAAAATGGAAAACAAATGGGCCTTTATCATTCAATCCCTCCTGATCTGGGGCTGTTACCTCTCCCAGGTATATATCGGCTTTTATTGTTTACAGGAAACTACGCACCTGGGCATCAGTGCTGCGCTGGCCGTACTAGTAATTGGTAGTATAGGCATGATCGTTACCCCAGGAGGCATCGGCGCCTATCAAACGCTGGTACAAAAAACACTGGAACTTTACGGTATTAATAAAGTCATCGGCTTTGCCTTCGGATGGATCATCTGGGTGGTGCAAACCCTGCTGGTAATTGTACTGGGCTTCGTGAGCCTGATAGCCCTTCCCATCTACAACAGGAAAAGAATTCAACAGCAGGAATTACAGCCCGTTACTGAGAATTAATCGCTGCGCGTCGTTATTTTTTTGTATTTTAGAGTCGGAAGCACCTGCATCCGCCCTAACTACTATTTAATCCCGTACCGCAGATATGATGCACCTTATACCCCGTAAGCACTTGCCGGCGATATTGCTGTTAACGCTCATCACTGTCACCAGCCGTTTTATCGTCCGCTACTTTTACCATTTCGATATCAATGCAGTTCCCGTACTCGAAACCTGGCACCTGCTGGACAAGCAGTTACTGATAGATCATCCCTGGGAATGCATGTGGTACCTGCATTCCCAGCCACCGCTGTTTAACGGGTTATGCAGCCTGCTCATGAATGCCTTCCCCGTTCATTACATACCAGTCATGGAAGCGCTGTGGATCTTACTGGGCTTTATTCAAACGATACTCTTATATCTCTCTGTATACCAGCTTACCGGCAAACGCTGGACAGGCTTTGCCGTTAGTGCCTACTTCTGTATTACGCCGGCATTTCTGCTGTATGAAGCCTGGTATTTCTATACGTACCTGGGCATGATCTTCCTCTCCTACTCGTTGTTTTTCCTGATCCGGTTCCTGCGCACAGAAAAATTCGTTTGGGGGTTTGCGTTATTCCTCACGCTCGCTGTCATCTGCCTTACCATCAGCATGTTTCACCTGGTGTGGCTACTGGCGGTGGTAGTACTGGTGTGGCTGATGTGTAAACCACCTCTCCGTAAAAAAACTATACTGGCAGCGCTATTCCCCGTACTAATGGTCACAGGCTGGTATGGTAAGAATAAAATTATGTTTGGCCATTTTACAGCCAGCACCTGGATGGGCATGAACGTAGCGCGTATTATGCTTCCGCTCGACCGGCAACTCCCGCCCTCCATCACCAACGATACCATCCGCAGATACGCGGATATAGGGCCTTTCAGATGCCTGGAGGAATACGGAGTGCAGTGGCTCCCTGAGAACAAGCAATATCCGGGTGTCAGCGCGCTGCACGACTGGTGTAAAGGTACCAGCGAAAGTAATTTCAATAACATTCAGTATATCTATATATCCGATCAGTTTCAGAAAGCCGGCATTGCCTGCCTGAAAGCAGATCCTAAAAAATATCTTAAACTAACGTTTACGGCTAACTCACTTTATTTTTCCCCTACCACCAATTATTTCAACCTGGTAAAAAACAGGAGCCGGATATTGGGATATGAATACCTGTTCAATCTCGGTTACATCCCGATTCATAAGGATTATATCTTCCTAAGCAATGCTATCCTGGTACTGCTGTATGCCCTTTCATTCAGCCTGCTCGCCTGGCATTCACTAAAGCGCTGGAAAGGCGTACGTAAAGGCCTACTGGCCTGGGAATGGCAGGATATTGCGGCTGTCTATTCAGCCTTTAATATCTTGTATTTGATGCTGGCAGGTAATTTTTTGGAATTGGGAGAGAATAACCGTTTCCGTTTCCAGGTGATACCGTTATTTCTATTTCTGCTCGTGTATACCGTGTGGAATCAATGGTTGCGCGGCAAGGCGATAAAACAATGAACATTTGTGCTGACTAATCGTTAACTTTAATATAACACAGGAACTTAGCCTAAAACCGTATCATCGCACCGCCAATTAGTGTGAATTTTTTGAATGTAAATTAGTCAGTATGCGTTTGCAGAAAGGTGAGAACCTGGATATTATGACGATGCCCATAGAAACAACCACAAAGAAATTAGCCCGCAAAAAGGCCCCCGTAGCCAAAAAGAAGATGATTGCGCGCGATGTCAGCTGGCTCGCCTTCAATGCAAGAGTACTTCAGGAAGCTGCCGACAAAACTGTGCCGTTGTACGAAAGAATCCGATTCCTTGGTATATTCTCCAATAACCTCGACGAGTTTTTCCGTGTGCGTGTAGCCACGTTAAGGCGCATGCTGTCGTTTGGAAAGTCCGCCGCCAAAATGCACCTGGAGGAAAATCCGGGTAAAATAATTGACTCCATACAAACCATTGTAATGGAGCAGCAGCGTGAGTTTGACCGCATCTGGAAAGATATTGCGCAGGAACTGGAGGCACAGCACATTTTCCTCCGCACAGAAAAACAACTCAACCGGGAACAGCAGAAGTTTGTACTGAACTACTTCAATGAACAGGTGCGTACCAACATCATCCCGCTGATGATTGAAAGTATACAGCAGTTCCCTATCCTCCGCGATAAATCTATTTACCTGGCGGTAGTACTGGCACGTGCGGATAATTCCATCAGCCAGAAATTTGCACTGATAGAAATTCCTACATCAGTACTGCCACGCTTTATCATCCTGCCTTCCAAACCCGGAGAGCATGATATTATGTTGCTGGAAGACCTCGTGCGTTTTTGCCTGCCAAATATCTTCTCTTACTTCGGCTTCGATAAATTCTCTTCCCACATCATTAAAGTAACGCGAGATGCGGAACTGGATATCGATAATGATATTGCCGACAGTATCATTCACCAGATTGAAAAAGGGCTGAAAGACAGGCGCAAAGGCAAGCCAGTAAGGTTTGTATACGATAAAGACATTGATCCGCTGCTGCTGGAATACCTGATCAGAAGATTAGGTTTGTCTGGTAAAGACAACCTGATTCCCGGTGCACGTATTCATAATTTTAAGGACTTCATGGATTTTCCGGAATCCATTTTTCCTCCACATTCGCACCGCAAATCTTTTATACATCCACTGTTTCAGAATGCCACCAGTGTAATGCACGTGGTGCAAAGGCAGGATGTGATGCTGCATTTTCCCTATCACTCTTTCGATACCATCATCGATCTGCTGAGGGAAGCCGCTATCGATCCGAATGTTTCCAGTATTAAAATCACCGCTTACCGGCTGGCAAAAAATTCCAAGATCATCAATGCGCTGATCAACGCTGTACGCAATGGCAAGCAGGTAACGATTGTACTGGAACTGCGTGCCCGCTTTGATGAAGCGGCTAATCTCGACTGGAAATCGCGCCTGGAAGAGGAAGGCGTAAAAGTACTGCTCGGCGTACCCGGCATGAAAGTGCATGCTAAATTATGCGTGATCAAAAAACGCATCGGCAACAAAACCATTCAGTGTGGCTTTGTGAGCACCGGTAACCTCAACGAGCGTACCGCACGCGTATACGGCGACCATTGCCTGCTAACGGCCAACCGCGCCATCATGGCCGATATCAATAAAGTATTTGCCTACCTGGAAAATGGTCACCACGACATCAAAATCCTGGAGAACTGTAAAACGCTGCCGGTGAGTCCGTTCAATATGCGTAATACTTTCCTGCGCCTGATTGACCGGGAAATCAAAAACGCCCGTAACAAAAAGAAGGCAAGTATCATTATTAAAATGAACTCCCTCTCCGATGCCGTGCTGATCAGCAAATTGTACGATGCAGCCAAAGCCGGAGTGGATATCAAAATGGTGATAAGAGGTATCTGTTGCGCCTATACGGAGAATAAAAAATGGAAGAAACAGATCCATGCCGTGAGTATTGTGGATGAATACCTGGAACATGCCAGGGTATTTATTTTCCACCATGGCGGACAGGAAAAGGTATACATCGCTTCCTGCGACTGGATGATCCGCAACCTGGATCATCGTGTAGAAGCCGCTGCACCTATAACGGACCCGGCTATACGCCAGGAGATCATCGACATTATGAAAATACAGCTCAGCGGCAATGTAAAAGCCCGTGTGCTGGACAATGAACAGCGAAACGAATACTACCGGGAAGGAGATAAAAAGATCCGGTCCCAGGTGGAGATTTATAAATATTTACACGAGAAACAATACCAGTAAGCTTTTACTGGTATTGTTTTTTAGCGTTAGCAGGAAAATAATTACTTTTGCTTTCTTAATCAATTCGTATAGATGAAGTTAGCTGCGATAGACATAGGATCCAATGCTGCAAGGCTTCTGATTTCAGAAGCTTCGCCCAACAGTGCCGGAAAGATGGATTTTACCAAGGTAAATTTGGTGAGAGTGCCCTTGCGCCTGGGATTCGATGTTTTTGCCACGGGTACCATCTCTGAGAAAAGGGCAGCCTGCCTCATTGATACGATCCGTGCCTATAAGCTGCTGCTGGATGTATACGAAGTGAAATACCTGAAGGCCTGTGCCACCTCCGCCATGCGCGATGCCAGCAATGGGCAGCTCCTTTTACAAACCGTAAAAGAGCAAACCGGGATCGACATCAAAGTAATCAGCGGTCGCGAAGAAGCGGCCTATATTTATGAGAACCATGTGGCCGAGCAGCTGGACAATACAAAATCCTACATGTATATAGACGTGGGTGGCGGTAGTACAGAAATTACCCTGTTCAGCAAGAAGCAACTGATATTCAAGGAATCCTTTAACATAGGAACAATCCGGCTGCTGCATAACCAGGTGGAAGACAGTACCTGGCAACAGTTGAAAGACTTCATTAAAACTAACCTCAAAGGGTTGGGCCCCGTGATGGCCATTGGCTCTGGAGGTAATATCAATAAGGTTTTCAGCTTGTCTAAGCGCAAGGAAGGAAAGCCTTTATCCCTCGAAACACTGAAAGATTACTACAAGGAATTCAGCAGCTTCACCGTAGAAGAACGGATTCACCTGTACAACCTCCGGGAAGACCGTGCCGATGTGATTGTACCTGCCCTTCAAATCTATATTAATATTATGCGCTGGGCCGATACACCGGAGATCTACGTACCTAAGATTGGTTTGGCGGATGGCCTGATCCATGCCCTGCACAGCGAAATTGCAGCGGCCACCAGCCAGTTGTAAAAAACTTTTCGATTTTAATATTTATATCCCCACCTTTGCGGAAAGCAAATGCTTACTGCTTATGTCTGTGAATAAAGAAATCAAGCGTGTAACCACGCACGTTTTGCAGAAGATGAAGGTAGACGGGGAGAGAATCTCCATGCTTACCTGCTACGACTATTCCATGGCGCGAATCCTGGATGATGCCGGTATTGATATTCTCCTTGTGGGCGACTCCGCCTCCAATGTGATGGCGGGTCATGAAACCACGCTGCCGATTACACTGGACCAGATGATTTATCATGCTGCCTCCGTGGTAAGAGCTGCTAAACGCTGCTTCGTTGTAGTGGACCTGCCTTTCGGTTCCTACCAGGGCAATTCCAAAGAAGCGCTCAACTCCACCATCCGTATCATGAAAGAAACAGGTGCACATGGTGTTAAAATCGAAGGTGGAGAAGAAATTATAGAATCCGTAAAACGTATTATCAGTGCAGGTGTACCGGTAATGGGGCACCTCGGACTCACGCCGCAGTCGATCTACAAATTCGGCACCTACGCCGTGAGAGCTACCGAAGAAGCGGAAGCCGCTAAGCTGATCAACGATGCTAAATTGTTGCAGGAAGCCGGCTGTTTTGCCATTGTACTGGAAAAGATTCCGGCGCTGCTGGCAAAACGCGTGGCAGAAGAACTGGCCATTCCAATTATTGGTATCGGTGCCGGTAAATATGTGGACGGACAGGTGCTGGTAATGCATGATCTGCTGGGTATCAATAAAGACTTTAAACCTCGTTTCCTGCGCAGGTACCTGGATTTGTACGGCGAAATTTACAACGCTACACAGTCCTATATCAAGGATGTAAAAACGAGGGATTTCCCGAACGACAGCGAACAATACTAAAATCACCAATACGAACGGCGCACAGCAATGTGCGTCGTTTTTGTTTTCAGTAGTTTTTTCCTATATTCGCTGCACAGCAATGAACTACCTGTTAAACATACAGCTTTCTCTACTCTCCTATCTACGGAGCACTTGCTCCCACGTGCCTTAATGGACGCGGGGTTTTCCCTTTATATTTCTAATGAATATTCACGCTGATAACTGTTGTTTATAGTTATGTATCGTTTATTCGTTTGCGTTAGTATTCCAATCGTGCTTCGCACGAATGGAGGGCGGTCTTTTTTGCACGCAAAGCAGCAAAGCAGGTAAGCAGCTAAGGCTTACCATATGTTGTTTAGCAGGTTGTCCGGTGCCTTACGGCACCGGACAACCTGGGATAAATTCTATGCTGAAGGCACAGGATAATGTCAAATTAACTACAGGCCTTAGCTGCTTTAACAACAACAACAACAACAACAAAACACAAGCCTTAGCTGCTTACCTGCTTTGCTGCTCCTATGTTTGTATTAGAATTTATAATAGAAAGATTTCAAAGACTTAGTTTTGATTTAAATAATAAAATAAAAAAGGTGAGAGTACACTT
>NZ_FRBL01000016.1 GCF_900142605.1 Chitinophaga jiangningensis | reverse complement strand
CTGACAAATTCACAAACGGAAAAGAGGTAATAAGAATTTTTATAGTAAAGATTTTTATTAAGTGTATGCATTGCACAAATCTAAAAGTCTCTACTTCGCTAAGCCACAGTATAAACGGATGTAACTCCTCCTGGCAGGCGTCAATCAAAACATAATCTACGCTAAAAAAGAAATAATGGTGTAAATCCTCCTGGCAGGCGTCAATCAAAACATAATCTACGCTAAAAAAGAAATAATGGTGTAAATCCTCCTGGCAGGCGTCAATCAAAACATAATCTACGCTAAAAAAGAAATAATGGTGTAAATCCTCCTGGCAGGCGTCAATCAAAACATAATCTACGCTAAAAAAGAAATAATGGTGTAAATCCTCCTTGCAGGCGTCAATCAAAACATAATCTACGCTAAAAAAGAAATAATGGTGTAAATCCTCCTTGCAGGCGTCAATCAAAACATAATCTACGCTAAAAAAGAAATAATGGTGTAAATCCTCCTTGCAGGCGCCAATCAAAACATAATCTACGCTAAAAATGAAATAATGGTGTAAATCCTCCTGGCAGGTGCCTATCAAAACATAATCTACGCTAAAAATGAAATAATGGTGTAAATCCTCCTGACAGGTGCCTATCAAAACATAATCTACGCTAAAAATGAAATAATGGTGTAAATCCTCCTTGCAGGCGCCAATCAAAACATAATCTACGCTAAAAATGAAATAATGGTGTAAATCCTCCTTGCAGGCGCCAATCAAAACATAATCTACGCTAAAAATGAAATAATGGTGTAAATCCTCCTTGCAGGCGCCAATCAAAACATAATCTACGCTAAAAATGAAATAATGGTGTAAATCCTCCTGGCAGGTGCCTATCAAAACATAATCTACGCTAAAAAAGAAATAATGGTGTAAATCCTCCTGGCAGGCGTCAATCAAAACATAATCTACGCTAAAAATGAAATAATGGTGTAAATCCTCCTTGCAGGCGCCAATCAAAACATAATCTATGCTAAAAATGAAATAATGGTGTAGAGACGCCTGGCAGGCGTCTATCAAAACATAATCTACGCCAAAAAATAAAAAAGAAGGGAAATGATATGCTCTTGAAAATATAGTTAGTATTACTAATTAATAAATTTCATCGAATACAACATAGGTATCTTCCCCTCCATCCCTTTTATCTGAAACGCTCCAGGTGTCACTTCCACCGTGTTATTAAAACAATTATAGGGAGATGTCAGGTGCTCATGGAAAAATTCAAGGGTTAATCCGGCATTCAGCAATGCACTGATGATTTCCGACAGCGAATGATTCCAGCCGTATTCGGTATCGTGGAGGTCCGCCTGCCGGTCCGCATACGTGCCACTGAGCTGTTCCACAATAGGCTCCCCGGTATTGAAATAGGAGTACTTGATAAAAGAAAAGTTATCATCAAACATCCATACCACCGGATGGAAATCTACCATGTAAAAGATGCTGCCAGGTTTCAGTCTTTCCTTTATTACCGCAGCCCAGCGATTTAAATCCGGCAGCCAGCCAATGGTGCCGTAGGAGGTAAATACAATATCAAATTTTTCGGAGAGATGCTCATTGGCATCGTATACATTAGCGCATACGAAGCTGGCATTGGCTTCCAGGGAAGCGGCCAGTTCGGTGGCTGCCGCAATGGCGGCATCGGAGAGGTCCAGCCCAGTGGCGGTGGCGCCCATGCGCGCAAAAGAGATGGTGTCCATTCCGAAATGGCATTGCAGGTGCAGGAGGGATTTGCCTTTTACATCCGGCATTTCAGCCAGTTCAACCGGGTTCAGACTCGTAGCACCGGCTTTGAATTGCGCCAGGTTATAAAAATCGGAAGCTACATGCACCGCAGTTTTGTTATTCCATAGTTTTTTATTGGCGGCAAAGTAGAGATCGTAATTTTCCATTTTCGTATAGTGGTTAACGTGATTTATGCGTGTTGCTGCAGGTATTCCTGGTGCTGTCGGCCCCAGTTGTCCAGCTGGATCAGGATCGGAATTAATTTCTGCCCGCTCTCAGACAGTTCGTATTCCACCCGTGGTGGCACTTCTGCATATACTTTCCGCACTATCAGTTTATTAGTTTCCATCTTCCTTAACTGCAGCGTGAGCATACGCTCCGTGATAGCCGGAATTTTTTTGCGCAGTTCCCCGAAGCGCAGCTTGCCGCCGGCAAGGTGGCAGCAGATGGCCAGGGTCCATTGCCCGCCGAGCATAAGTGCAGCATATACCTGCGCACATTCCGAACCCAACTGCAGCTTATTTTCGTAGTTAACAGAGGTTTTCTTAATACTGGTCATAATACTTACATTTTTGATAGTACCATACAATCGGTTGCTAAGATACAAAATAGCAGGTAACGGGCCTACATTTGCCTTATCAAACGAATCACAAAACAGGCAATATGAAAACATTGATTATCGTAGTACATCCGGAAATGGAAAAGTCAGTAGCCAACAAGGCATGGGTAGCGGCGGCACGCCGGCATCCGGAAAAATATACTGTACATGAGCTGCATCAGGTATACCCTGACGGGAAGATTGACGTGGCAAAAGAACAGCAGCTCCTGGCTGCGCACGACAAGATCATCTTCCAGTTCCCGTTTTACTGGTTTAATTGTCCGCCCTTTTTCAAACAGTGGCTGGATGAGGTGCTCACCTATGGCTGGGCATATGGCAGTAAAAGCGGCTATCAGATGGCCGGTAAAAAGGTAGCACTGGCACTGTCCGTAGGTATAAATGAGGCTGAATATGCACCCGGTGCGAAATATAAGTACACCCTGGCGCAGCTGACAGCTCCGTTTGAAATAACATTTCAGTATATACGTGCGGATTACCAGCCATTTTTTGCGTGGTACGGATTGGAACTGAACGCTGCGCCGGAATGGATTCAGGAAAGTGAAGCGCAGTACCTGGCTTTTTTAGCCGCTTTCTAAGAGCTGAAAGGTCGGATTTGTATAAAAAGAAGTCCGATTTAATCTATATGCCGCCTGCACCGCCGCTTAACTTTGCCTGCATACAGTCAAATTCAGCTTACATGCAAACATTGGTATGTTCCACTCCCGGCAGCTTTGCCTGGGAAAACAGGGAAAAACCTGCTTCTAAAAAAGGCCACGCGATCATTCGTATAAAACGTATAGGCATTTGCGGTACCGACCTGCACGCATTTCAGGGTACGCAGCCATTCTTCAGCTATCCCCGTGTTTTAGGGCATGAGTTATCAGGTATTCTGGAAGAGGTGAACCCTGCCACCGGCTTCGCTGCCGGCGAGGCGGTTACATTTATCCCTTATCTGAACTGCGGTACCTGTATCGCGTGCCGGCGTGGTAAACCTAACTGCTGTGCTAAAATAAATGTTTGCGGGGTGCATATTGATGGGGGTATGACGGAATATTTCCAGGTGCCGGAGTACGCACTTATTCATGGTCAGGGATTGGGTTTTGATAGTCTGGCCCTGGTAGAGCCGCTGGCAATTGGCGCCCACGGGGTGCGCCGTGCTGCGGTGGAAAAAGATGAATTTGTGCTGGTGATTGGTGCAGGGCCTATCGGACTCGGTACCATGGAACTGGCAAGGATTGCAGGCGCGCAGGTAATCGCGATGGACATCAGTGAGAGTCGCCTGGAGTTTTGTCGCAAACAGCTGGGCATACAGCACACGATTGTTGCCGGCAAGCCGGAATCGGTACAGCAGTTAGCGGATATCACCGGGGGAGACATGGCCACCGTTGTGATAGATGCCACGGGTAATCTCCGGGCTATCAATGAGGGCATTCACTACCTGGCACACGGTGGACGGTATGTGCTCATCGGCCTCCAGAAAGAAGCATTTAGTTTCTCTCATCCTGAATTTCACAAACGCGAATCTACCCTGATGAGTAGCCGCAATGCCACCCGGGAGGACTTTGACCTGGTGATCGACAGCATCCGCAAAGGACGCATCAAACCGGAAAACTATATAACTCATCGTACTAAGTTTGAGCAGGTGCCAGCAGTGTTTGAAAGCTGGCTGAATCCCGCTACAGGCGTTATTAAGGCGATGATTGAACTGGATTAATCTGCTGGCGTCGATGGTGACTAATTGCTATCGTTGGCGCCGCCTTTTATTTGCTGCAGCCAGGCGCTGGTGCCAATGATCCCTTGCTTGTCATTGGAATATATACTACAATTCAATTTCCGTTACAGGGTCCCAGAAGACTTTCTTAAAATCCACCACCCGGTTATTTTTCACCTGCACTTTTTCGGCCGCCAGCTTTTTTGCACGCGTACCATCATCGCCACTGAGTTGCCCGCTGCTGTTAACCACACGTTGCACCGGTACGGGAGGTTTCTGACCGTGAACAAAACTCATGGCGCGGCCCACCATCCGTGCGCCGGACTTTAATCCTGCCGCTTTAGCTACCGCTCCGTAAGAGGTGACCCGGCCTTTGGGTATACATCTCACTATATCAAAAATTGCTTTATAAACGGATTCGGTATCAGTTATTTTGGATTGCATACACAAGGTTTTCTATTCCATACCAAGGTATTAATTTTTTTGTTTGGGGAGATATTAGTCTCCCTATGCCGCGTGATTAATCGTACCTTTGCGCCCTTCAAAGCTATTTTTTGTTTATCGTACATAGAGAAATGTTCAATCTGTTTGATTTCAGTCAGAAGCCGGATTATAAAAACGAGGTATTGGCCGGTTTAACCGTCGCCATGACCATGATTCCCGAGTCGTTATCATTTGCCATCCTTGCCGGATTGCCGCCGCTTACGGGGCTGTATGCCGCTTTTATGATGGGGCTGGTAACTGCCATCTTCGGCGGACGCCCGGGCATGGTTTCGGGAGGAGCGGGCGCTACCGTAGTAGTGCTGATTGCGCTGATGAAGTCGCACGGGATCGATTATGTGTTTGCAGCCGTAGCACTGGCAGGCGTGTTTCAACTGCTGGTAGGGCTCTTCCGGCTGGCAAAATACATTGCGCTGGTTCCTAAATCTGTGATGTACGGGTTTGTAAACGGGCTGGCCGTGATTATTTTCATGGCGCAGCTGGAGCAATTCAAGGTAACCGTGAATGGCGCTACCTCCTGGCTCACAGGTGCTGCATTACTCACCATGGCTGCCCTGGTAGCCCTCACCATCGCCATCGTGGTGCTCCTGCCTAAAGTGACTAAAGCAATTCCCCCTTCGCTGGTGGCTATTATTGTCGTGTTTGTGATTGTAATGGTGCTTGGTATTCATACCAAAACCGTGAGTGACATTGCTTCCGTTAGCGGTGGATTTCCTCCGTTTCACTTGCCGGTAGTGCCTTTCAGTATGGAAACGCTGAAGATCATAGCGCCTTACTCTCTTGTAATGGCAGGTGTAGGCCTTACGGAAGGCCTGCTCACCCTCAACCTGGTGGATGAGATCACCGGTACCAAAGGCAACGGCAACCGCGAAAGTATAGCACAAGGTGCCGCCAATATACTGAACGGCTTTTTCAGCGGTATGGGAGGCTGCCCGATGATTGCACAAACGATGGTGAATTTATCCGCTGGTGCCAGGGCCCGTTTGTCAGGCATCATTGCGAGCCTGACCATCCTGGCCGTGGTACTCTTTGGCGCCCCTGTGATTGGCAGCGTGCCGATGGCTGCGCTCACCGGCGTAATGATCATGGTGGCAGCCGGTACATTCGAATGGGCGAGCTTCCGGATTATCAACAAAATGCCGCGACACGATATTTTCATCGGTATCCTGGTGGCAGTGATCACGGTATTATTGCACAATCTTGCGCTGGCAGTGCTGACAGGAGTGATTATTTCTGCACTCGTATTCGCCTGGCAGAGTGCGCAGCGCTTAAAAATCACCCATTTTACAGATCAGGCGGGTATTAAGTACTATGAGGTGCAGGGACCGCTGTTTTTCGGCGCAGTCGCTGGTTTTAATCAGACATTCACCGTTGCAGAAGATCCGCAGGAAGTAATCATTGATTTTAAACATAGCCGAATCGCCGATATGTCCGGCATCGACGCCGTACATGCACTCACCGCCCGCTATGCGGAAGCAGGTAAAAATCTGCAGTTGAGGCACCTTAGCGAGGATAGTCATGTATTGCTGAAAAATGCTGCGTCAGTGATCAGTGTAAATATAATCTAGTATCGGCACGGTTTTTCTACAAGTTTAGTAAAACCATTTGCTATGTCTGACAAAGAAAAACTCGAAAAAAAGGCTAAGGAGGAACAGAAAAAAAATGATTCACCTGTAAAGCCTGATCCGGAAACGCTGGGGCCGCAACCGCAGGAGAAAATGGAAGGCCCCGTATCTTCGATTATTAAGGGAATAGCAGAAGCCGGTGACGATAATTTCGGTGGTGAGCCGGAAGAAAAAGAGGAAGATACCAAGCAAAAAAAGGATAAGAAATAGCGCGCTATTTCTACAAAATGACTCAGGCAATCCCCAATCGGATTGCCTGAGTTTTTTTATGTTGAGGAAGGTGATGTCAGGGTTTCTTTTCTTCTTCTTTTTGTTCATCTATTCCGCTCTTGCTCATAGCCCCCTCTATGGCTTCTTCCACAGAATGTGATTCCCTGAGGTGAATATGTTCCTGGGTAACTTCTACCATCTTACAATAATATTTATGTAAAATATCGAGCTCTTCTTCAGAAAGGTTTTCCGCATCTATCAGCCGGTTACTGGCCAGCTTGTTGGCAGCGATCAGTTCGTTTAGTTTCAGCTGTACAGATTTTGAATCTTTATTCTGGGATTTCTGAATGAGGAATACCATGAGAAAGGTAACGATGGTGGTGCCGGTGTTGATAACAAGTTGCCAGGTGTCGGAGTAATTGAAGATTGGGCCGGTGATACCCCACACAATAACAACCAGCATAGCGGTGATAAACGCACCTGCACTACCGGTAATGGATACTGCTTTGGTGGCAAGGCCTTCGAAGAAACCGGTTTTTGACTGGCCATTGCCGGGAACTATTTCCTGTTTTTGCATAACCGATGGGTTTTACAGGATGTTATGCAAAATTAAGACCACCTCATTTACAGGCGTTTAGCCCCTTAAACTGTGGATACTTGTACCCTTAGCGTGTATAACAAAACAGCCCGTCGCGTGGAACGGGCTGTGAAAAAATATGTGGTTAATCGTGGTTTACACGTTTCCATAGCTGTTACTTTCCCCGCCATCAATGGCGATAATCTGACCGTTAACGTAGGTGCAGTCGTCGCTCAGCAGGAATGCCACCAGTTTGGCTACTTCCACGGGCAGGCCGAGTCGCTTGGTGGGATTGGCTTTTGCGTACTCCGATTCTGCAGCTTTAGGATCGGCGGGATTTACCTGTTTAAATGCCTCGGCTACCATGGGCGTCAGAATTGCACCCGGAGCGATGGCATTGGCCACAATGCCATGGCGGGCATATTCCAGGGCTACGTTTTTAGTCATACCCGCTACTGCATGTTTACTGGCTACGTACGGCATCTGATTTAAAACGCCGCGTATACCACCCACGGAAGCCACGTTTACGATATGGCCTTTTCCCTGCGCCTGCATAATGGGCAACACGTAGCGCAGGCCATAATACACGCCAAAGAGATTAATGTCGATTACCTTGCGAAAAACATTCACATCATATTCCGCGATTGGTGCCTGCCTGCCTTCTATGCCTGCGTTATTATAAAACCCGTCTATGCTGCCGAGTGTATCCGTGGCCTGTTTAACATAGGCTTTTACCTGTTCTTCATTGGAAACATCGGCCAATGCAATAGCAATTTTACCATTTGGATTTTTCTCACTCACCTGCTTTTTTGCATCATCCAATGCCTGCTCGTTATAGTCGACCAGCAAAACATTAGCGCCCTGTGTTGCAAACTCAATGGAGGCGGCCAGACCAAGTCCCATGCCGGCGCCTGTTACAATTATATTTTTTCCTTTTAAATCAGTCATGGTTTCTGTTTTCTGAGTTAACAACCGTTGGCTGTAATTGTTCATAGTGAAGCTTTTGAGGAGATTTATCAGGAATCAATTTTTCAAGTGGAAATTAATTTTTCGTAGCC
This sequence comes from Chitinophaga jiangningensis, assembly GCF_900142605.1. Taxonomy (GTDB): domain Bacteria; phylum Bacteroidota; class Bacteroidia; order Chitinophagales; family Chitinophagaceae; genus Chitinophaga; species Chitinophaga jiangningensis. The sequence continues at coordinate 90,861 of NZ_FRBL01000016.1, read as the reverse complement.
TTGCTAAATAAGTGCATGCTGATATCTACCTTAGTAAGATATCCACCATAAACAGCCTGTCCCATGTTGCGCAACTTTTTATTATTAACCGCCCTTGCCGTGGCTTCCGGCAATCTGCTGGCCCAGCAGACGGATAAAACTTATTTCACCCCAACAGATACTGCCAATGGATACTATATGGCTGTAAAGCCCAATGGTCCTGTAAAAGGAGCGGTAGTGGTTTTCGGTAGCTATGCGCCGCCGGAAAGTTTTTTACCGGAAACCAAATTGCATAATGTGGCTGCGGCTAATAATTTACTCACGGTATACGCCTCTTTGCAACTGCAGTTTTATGCTACACCGCAGGTAACTGCGCGCATGGATAGTGTGTTGAACGATGTGGTAAAAAGATATGGGGTGCCGGCGGATAAGTTTGCACTGGGGGCGTATGGTGATCCGGGAATAGCAGTGTTTCGCTATGCGGAAATGATGGTGAAGGACCCTTCCCGTGCTCCTGTATCAATCAAAGCCTTGTTTGGTGCCGATTGCCGGCTGGATCTGTTAGGTACCTGGGAACGTAGTAACGCGGCAATACGTATTAATTTTTTTCCGGGGAGTGTAGGGGATGCAAAATTTTATACTGCTCATATGCGTGAAAATATAGGAACCCCTGATAAAGCCAGGCTGAAATTTTCAGAGCTAACGCCGTTGGATATACGAAATGATAGTACTGGTAATGAAAAATATTTAAAAGATATGCCGGTGCGGTTATACTATGATACCGATATTAGCTGGTATCTCCAACATCGCAGATTCAGCGTACAGGAAACTAATATGGCGGAAGGAGCGGAGCTGATCAAGCGCCTGTTGTTGCTGGGGAATAAGGATGCTTCATTTGTGCCGGCGTTGGCACCTGGAATGCGGAGCAATGGAGTGCGCACACCCGCTGCCTGGTCGGTGATTGATGAAGTGGATTGTATTCACTGGGTTAAAAACAAGCTGAATATTTTTGATCCGGTTACGTACAAACCGCCTTATTTCCTGCCGGCGCCAAAGGATTGGGCAACAGAGCTGATCCCATTTCCGATTGAGTTTGCACCTGAAATTAATTACAAAGGTATGGAAGATATCAGGTTCGCACCGGGATGGGGTGATAAGGATAGTGAGGAATACTGGTCATATGTGATACTCTGGTGGCTGGAAGCCGGTGCAGCTACCGGTTTAAATGATATTAAAACTGCATTGGAAAGTTATTACAAAGGATTGGTGGGTAGGAACATAGGTCCGCGTAATATTCCGTCAGATAAATTAATACCGGTTACAGTTTCGCTCAAACCTGTATCAGCAGCAGGAAGTAAAGATCTTGTGTATGAAGGAACGGTGAAGATGCTGGATTATATGACCCAGCTGCCAATGGCTTTACATACAAGAGTAATTGTGGGTGATTGTGAGCAGGAAAAGCATAAGCGTGTGTTTATTGAGTTATCGCCCAGGCCTTTCGGGCATAAGGTATGGAGTGGTTTGGAAGCGGTGCGTAAAGGGTTTAAATGTAGCCGTTGATCATTATTGTAGTGATTTAATAATTTTTTTTATTTGGCGGTGAATATATACCTACCTTACCTTTTCTATTGTTTAGGAAAATAATATTGCGGTTTGATAACCATATTAAACGCGTAGTAGAGACGCCTGGCAGGCGTCTATCCGGGTATATCTACTCCAAGATCTTCGCTAAAATCCTTGTCGCGGAGATGGTGTTTTTATACACGCTTGCGAGGCGCAGGCGTCTATCCGGACATCTCTACTCCATGATCTTCGCTAAAATCCTTGTACCGCAGATGGTGTATTGATAGCCGCCTGCGAGGCGTCCCTACGCGGCTAATCATTTTTTAATCAATTATCAATAAACATAATAACCCCAACTTCAGAAATTTTCAGAAAAATTTCTAAAACTATTTTTTTTCAAATTCCTTTTTCCTATCTTCAGTATCTCAATTGCTCAAAATAACTATACTGCTGATATGTCAACGTGTTTGGAAATTAATCCACTCCCATCCTGAAAATTTTTGCGCTGAACAACCGCCCCATGGCGTAATGGCTTCATTGAAGACAGGGGAGGATATTTTTGTAAATTTTTAGTTTATGAAAAAGAAAAAAATCTCTTTGGAGAAAAAACTGTCCCTCAAAAAACAAACAGTAGCAACACTCAGCAAATCTGAACAAAAATCCCTGGCAGGTGGTGCAGCTACCCAGTACTGCAATACCTATGATCCACAGGAAACCTGTGAAACACACCCACGCCCAGGCTATCAGTGCGTTTAATGTTGTTACCCAAAAGGAGGTATGCTGGTCGTTAACCCGCCTTCATATCATCGCATTCGTGTCAACAAAACCTGTAACCCGTAATCATTTATTCCAATTTTGTTATGAGAAAAAGAAAACTTCCCTTAGAGAAAAAACTTTCTCTGAACAAGGAGGCTGTAGCCCTTCTGAATGCCAGTCAGCAAACGAAAATTGCCGGTGGCGCACTTGCTATCTCTCGTATTGATGGATGCCTGGTTACCAGTCAGGAGACATGTGTAACAATTCCTCCGGGACAGATGTACTGCATCATGTGCTAATTAAGCAATTCGGTATTCGTTAATCTGGAAATAGCTGTCCGGCTGTGGTGCACAACAGCTACTGGCATTGCTATGCCCACAAACTCTGACAAAATGAAAAAGAAAAAAGTAGATCTCAGCAAAAAACTGTTGCTGAAAAAAGAGGCGATCGCCTCTTTGAATACCAAGCAACAGGCTAAAATCGCCGGTGGCGCACCACTGACCTGGTGGAGTGCATGCTGCGTTGAAACGGATGAAGTTACCTGTCCGATCGACTGCGTACGATAAACTTACTCTCAAAATCTTGTTTATGAAAAAGAAAAAAGTAGACCTCAGCAAAAAGCTGATGCTCGGAAAAGAAACGGTAGCACTGCTTAATGCTGAGCAACAATACCGGATTAACGGTGGCGCCGCTACGCTGTACATTACCTGTACAGAAGATACCCGCGCTATCTCCAGCTGCAGAGCAACCAGCCCGGGTGCCGGCCAGCCTTGCTGCCAGATCCCTTGATGGTAGTAAAAGACAGCAATTTTTTCAATAGGGAAAGCCACTGCTTTCCCTATTGTTCCAACCTCACCAGCTCTTACCAATGGAAACAACAAAATTACAGCTGCGACAAATTTATGAAGACCTGATCCCCGTGTTGGATCAACAGCGCTATGGAGCCGAATATGCCAACAGCCTTTTTAAAGGTCCCTGGGGTGCATTGCTATACCTGTTTTACTATGAACAGTATATCGATCCTAACGCTGATCATGCCGCCGGCCTGTTGGAAAAAATCTACGACGCCTATACACCGGAAGAAGGAACCAATTACTCCTTCTGCTCCGGCCACACCGGCCCCTATTGGCTGCTCGAACACCTGAGCAGGCACCAGTTCCTGGATATGGACCTGCACCACCTCGCCGACGATTTTGTTACAGCCACCATTGCACAGAGTAACCTCAACCTGCAATGGAAAAATTTTGATTTCCTGCATGGTAGCATCGGTATGTGCAACTTCCTCGTTCCCTTCGCCACAAGGCCCGATGTAAGGCAGCACCTGTCCGATTGCGCAGATCACCTCCTCGCAGCAAGTAAGCTCACTCCCAAAGGAAGAAGTCTGCCCATCTTCTACACGCACGATAAACCAGTAGGGGAATATGTAGATGCTTTCAGCCTCGCCCATGGCAGCTGCGCGGCCCTGATACTGCTGGCAAAGCTCTACGCCGCAGGCATTTCCAAAGATACCTGCGAATTGCTGGTAACGGAATGTATGGCTTTTATCCTCAACAACCGCCTTGCCGCGGTGCCGGATGAACTCAACGCATTATACCCCGCTATCCTCGACGGAAAATACGCCAATAGTAATAGTCGCCTTGCCTGGTGCTACGGTGACCTCAACGTGGCATGGACACTCTGGTATTGCGGCGGTATTTTCAACAACGAAACCTGGAAAAAAGAAGCACTGGACATCATGCACTACAACATCCGTCGGAATAGTAATGAGTCGGCCGGCGTGCTGGACTGCTGCCTCTGCCACGGTACCAGCGGCATTGCCGCTTTCTACCGCAAATTCTGGTTCGAAACGGGTGAACCGGCCTTCCAGGCATGCGCGGAATACTGGTACGGCAAAGCCGCATTGGAAATCACATTCAGCGATGATGGTTCCAAACACGGTATTCTCGTGTGGCGAGGAAAGGATAAAGACTGGTGCTACTCCTGGGACCTGCTGGATGGCGGCGCCGGAGTAGGACTGGCATTGATGTCGCGACTACATGAAACTCCACTCACCTGGGATGAATGTTTTCTGTTATCCTGATTTTTTATTCAACAAACTATTAGCAATGGCACTGTCGCATACCGGATTTTTTTTGTTGAGAAGCCCGCTTTACCCGGTAGACTACTACCGGCAAATACTGGAAAAATCACTGCCTGACCTGCAGGCAGCACATCCCGATTTTCTTTATGCCCTGCACATCGCTTCACGGGAGTTGCTGAAGGAGCTGGAGCGATTCACCACCACGCCACACGACTTCACTGAAAAAAAAGTGGCAAAGCTGCGTAAGTCGCTCTACAAATACTGGGTACGTGCCTGTACCCGCAGCACCCCCTACGGCCTGTTTGCCGGTTGTATCACCGGCAATATCAGCGCGCATACACAATGGCAGTTAAATAGCATAACAGCGGCCCGTCAGCACATTCGCCTGGATATGGATTACTTTACCCGCATATGTCATTATTTGCAGCAACAACCTGCCATTGCACCACAGCTGCGTTACTATCCCAATAATAGCATTTACCAGAGCGGGAATAAATACCGCTATGCCGAGTTTTCCATTGTTAACAACAAGCGGAAGTATATGCTCACGGCCGTACCGGTGACAGACTACCTGAAAGCCGCATTGCAAGCGGCTGCTAATGGTGCTACCATGCAACAGGTGGCCGATAGTATAATGGCTACTGATAATGCTATTTCCAATGAAGAAGCAATGAGCTTTGTAACAGAGTTGATCAGCGCCCAGCTGCTCATTGCCGAAACTGAGCCTAAGATAACCGATGTAGACAACCTCGGTTCCCTCATAGACCGCCTTTCGACCATTGAAGACGTTGAAACCCTAAGAACCCACCTGCTGCATATACAGCAGCTTTTACAACAGCAAAATCTGGAACCTGCGCGACTGGTTAAAATCCAGGAGGCCTGCTCCGCCGCATTTCCACTTGATACACCTAAAGACCTCCTGCAGGTAGACCTGTTTAAAACCGGTACCTGTACCATTGGCGAACAGCTGCTCACCAACCTGCTGGAGCAGGTGAGCGAACTGACGGCACTCTGTCACGGCTATACGAAAGGAGGAAGCAGTGATTTGTCGGCCTTCGCCGAGCGCTTCCGCGAACGTTATGACGGAGCAGAAGTAGCTCTCTGCCTCGTGCTGGACACAGAAGCCGGAATAGGCTATGGACAAGCCTCCCAGCAATCTGTACATGCCCCCTTTGTGGAGGACATCCAAACCAATGGGCCACAACAGCCCACCACCGTTAGCTGGTCCAAATACCAGCAATATACCCTTGAAAAATATGAGCAGTTCCTGCAAACAGGTGCTGCGGTTAATATCACCACCGACGAGCTGAAAGCTTTTGGAGATCCTAATGAGTTACAGTTGGCCAGCAGCAGTTACCTGTTCGGCTCATTGCTGGCAGAAAGTGCTGCACACGCGGATAGTGGCGAGTTTAGTTTTGTGTTTCAATCGGCCGGCGGCCCTTCCGCTGCTAACCTGATAGGCCGCTTCTGTAGTGGTGATCCGGTGCTGGCGGAAAAAATGAAAGCGGCATTGGCGCAGGAAGAAGCCAGTGCGCCAGATGCGGTGTTTGCTGAAATCGTGCATTTCCCGGAAGCAAGAGCAGCGAATGTACTGATCAGACCTTCCCTCAGACAGTTTGAAATTCCTTATATCGGCGTACCCGGTGTGCCGCAGGCTTATCAACTGCCTGTAGATGACCTGCTGGTATCCGTGAAAGGTAATGAAGTAATATTGAGAAGTGCCAGGCTGAATAAGCGTGTTTATCCGCGGCTCAGCTCTGCGCATAACTACAGCTATAATTCGCTGCCGGTCTATAAATTTCTCTGTGATTTACAGCACCAGTCCCTGGTCTCAAACCTCGCCTGGGACTGGGGTGTGCTGAATGCAAGGCCGCAACTGCCACGGGTGACATACAAAAATATTATTGTTTCCCGGGCCTGCTGGAACATACAGCAAAAAGAGAAAGAGCCGGAAGAGCTTACCATTAAAAATTTTATGGGGAGATATCAACTACCCGGTAGGGTAGTGCTCACGGAGGCGGATAATGAGCTGCTCCTGGATTTATCTGCCCTGCTGGCCGTGGAAATACTGGCGGACCATCTGAGAAAGCATGGCCAGGCGCGACTCCGGGAATTTTTGTCTGATAGTGGTGCTGGTGTGCTGCGGGATGGTGCCGGCAACGTATATGCGCATGAGTTATTAATTCCTTTAAGTTTTACCAAAGCGCCGCTGCAACAGGTTTTTGCCCAACCGGTGACGAAATCCCGGCAGGAGCACGCATCTCCAATCCGCGCATTTGCACCAGGCAGTGAATGGATGTACCTGAAAATATATTGTGGCTACCGGGTGGCTGAAGAGCTGTTATCCGGATACTTTGCTGATCAGTTGCCGATATGGAATGATGACCAGCGTTTTGAACAGTTCTTTTTCCTGCGGTATGCCGATCCGCATCCGCATATCCGGTTACGTTTTTTAAACAGCCGGCAGCCTCACCTCAACGACGGGCTGCTGCATGAAATTCAGGAGTACCTGGCGCCGTATATCGCAAACGGGTTGGTACATAAAATACAAACGGATACTTATGTACGGGAGTTGGAACGGTATGCTGCGCAGGCCATGGAAGCCAGTGAAGCGTTGTTCTGGCACGACAGCTATGCCGTTATTAATATCATCAGCATGCTGGATGGAGTGGAAGGCGAGGAGTATCGCTGGAAACTGGCGTTGAGAGGAATGCATACCATGCTGGATGATTTTGGATTAACACTGACCCAACGGAAAAAACTGCTGGGCAGTTTACGGGAGGGTTTCCTGGAGGAGTTTGGCGGGGCGGCACTGCTGCATAAGCAGCTTAATGATAAGTACAGGAAATACCAGCAGGAGATAGCCTCCTACATGCATCCCGAACAGGATGATGCAAATGATATTGCCGAGGCGATTGCCTGCTTTACGGAAAGAAGTGCCCATTGTCGCCCGGTGGCCGCGCAGATACGCGAGACCTGCGGCAGCACGGAAACGTATACCCGTATTGTGGCCAGCCACTTGCATATGTTTATCAACCGGCTGTTTGTGGGTAAGCAACGCAAGCATGAACTGGTGCTCTATCATTTTCTTGAAAAATTTTATCTGTCACAACTGGCGATGGAGGCCGCCGCTAAGTAATGGGATTTACTTTCTATAAGCAACTGGATGCCATGGACTGCGGCCCTACCTGCTTACGCATGGTGGCAAAGCATTATGGGCGTAATTATCCGCTGGAGCATTTGCGTGCCCTCTCCAACATCACGAGGGAAGGGGTGAGTATGCTCGGCATCAGCGAGGCCGCAGAGAAAATCGGATTCCATACCAGCGCTGTCAGGATTACCTTTGAGCAGCTGGATGAACAGGTGGACCTGCCCTGCATACTGCATTGGAATCAACAGCACTTTGTGGTATTGCCGCCGCAAAACTATAACCGGCATAATAAAAAAGACCAGCTGCTGGTGGCTGATCCGGGCCATGGCATGGTAAAGGTGGACCGGGAAACATTCCTGGAATGCTGGCAGGGTAATGCCAATACAGGAGTCGTAGTGCTGCTGGAACCCACCAATGCTTTTTATGCGCAGCAATATCAGGGGCCGGTAAAAACCGGTTTTCGTTTTCTGTTTCAGTACCTGCGACCTTACAAAAAATATATTGCACAGCTGTTCCTCAGTATTTTTCTGGCGAGCTTGTTGTCGCTGACATTGCCTTTCCTTACGCAAAGCCTGGTGGATTATGGCATCAACCGCCAGGACACCGGCTTCGTATACCTGGTGCTTTTATCCCAGTTGTTGTTGTTTGTGGGCAGCACTGCTATTGAGATGATCCGTAGCTGGATACTGCTGCACATGAATTCGCGGATCAACATTAACATCATTTCCGACTTCCTGATAAAGCTGATGAAATTGCCGATACGGTTTTTCGACAGTAAGATGATCGGCGATATTCACCAGCGCATCAGCGACCATACGAGGATCCAGAGTTTTCTGACGGGAACTACCTTGTCCACATTGTTTTCGTTTGTAAACCTGTTGGTATTTACCTGCGTGCTGGCAGTGTATAGTTTGAAAATTCTGGCGGTATTCGTGGTGTTTAGCGTGGCAGCTATTTTATGGATTCTGTTTTTTTTAAAGAGACGTAAAGCACTCGATTATAAAAAGTTCCAGCGCATGAGTGAGAATGAAAACGTGTTGTTTGAAATGATCACAGGTATGCAGGAAATAAAACTCAATAACTGTGAAACTTCCCGCAGGTGGGAGTGGGAACGGGTGCAGGCAGGGTTGTTTCACCTCAATGTAAAGAATCTGGCGCTGGGCCAGTACCAGCAGGTGGGTTCCGTATTTTTTCATCAACTGAAAAATATACTGATATCTTTTATTACCGCGAGAGAGGTTATGAATGGTAACCTGACGCTGGGGATGATGTTGTCTGTAAGTTATATCATCGGGCAGATGAACAGTCCGCTGGATCAGTTGCTGAGTTTTATTCAGTCTGCCCAGGATGCGCGGATTAGTCTGGACAGGCTCAGTGAGATCCATAACCGCGAAGAGGAAGAGCGGGAAGGACATGTTGTCCTGAAAGAAAATATCAATGGTTTTGGTGACATTCGGCTCGAAAATGTTTCCTTCCGTTATGGGGGTGAGCAGTCGCCCGATATTCTCCGGGATATTAACCTGGTGATACCGCAGGGAAAAGTGACGGCTATAGTAGGGGCCAGTGGTAGTGGAAAAACTACTTTGATGAAACTGCTGCTGCAGTTTTACGAGCCTACGGCCGGAAATATTTATGTGGGGGAGCATAATCTGCAGGATATTTCGCCCCGCTGGTGGCGGCATCAATGCGGGAATGTGATGCAGGATGGGTTTTTGTTTTCCGGCAGTATTGCCAGGAATGTAGCCATCAGTGATGAGAAAATTGACAATGCAAGGCTGCTGAATGCCGTTACGACTGCCAACATCCGCGAGTTTATAGAGGAGTTGCCGCTGGGATATCAAACGAAGCTGGGGAACGCTGGTAATAATATTTCAGCCGGCCAGAAACAGCGGATTCAGATTGCGAGAGCGGTATATAAGGATCCGGTGTATCTTTTTTTCGACGAGGCTACCAGTGCACTGGATGCCAGTAATGAGCGCATCATCATGGAAAACCTGGATCGTTTTTTTGAAGGCAGAACGGTGGTGGTGATCGCCCACCGATTGAGCACCGTTAAACAGGCGGACCAGATTGTAGTACTGGAAAAAGGCCGTATAGTCGAAACCGGTACCCATGGTGTGCTGAGTGCGCGGAGAGGAAATTATTATTCACTGGTAAAAAATCAATTGGAACTGGGAGGATAAAGTTATGGCAAAGTTTAAGCGGCATCACGGTAACGGCAGTACGTTGCATGCTTCCGGGGAGGAGAGAAGCGACGGGTTCGCACTGCCAAATCAGGATCACATAAAAGGTGATCCATTACATGCTTCCGGTGATGAACCAGTACCAGGAAACCGGCATCACGTTAATGGCAGTACGTTGCATGCTTCCCTGGAAGATATACGCAGTGAGCCGGTGCAGGAAATTATGGGTAAGATGCCACCCTGGCTGATTCGGCAGGGTATCGTAATGTTGGGAGTGATTATACTGGGACTATTTGCAGGGGCCTGGTTTTTTACTTATCCGGAAGTAACACCCGCTACTGTAACTATCATCACGCATGAAAATTTAATTACTGCCACGGGAAAGATCGCGGCTGGTGAGGCCTGGCATATGAAGCAGGGGCAGGAAGTACTTATACGGGTGACCGGCTTTCCTTCGGAGCAGTTTGGATTGCTTCGGGGAAAGGTGGCGGGTCTCCGGGCCGAAGAAGCGGATTCCTTACTGACGGTAGATATAACACTGGAAAATGGGTTGGTTACCACTAACGGGAAGCGTTTACCCGCTCTGGTGCGACTGACAGGCAACGGTGAAATTACCACGGCAACAACAAGCCTGTTGCAACGATTGCTGGGCAGCGCAATTATGGGCGGGTAGGCGGGGTAGGCATTGTGTATCATTTTTAGTGTTTGTATCCGCGTTTTCGCCGTAAAGTATCAGGGAAAGCCAAAATAGTATCTTTCGGATTACCACTGAAAATGTATGTTCGCAACATAACAGTGTACTATGAAGCGATTACGTATAGCCCTGACAATGGTAGCGGCAGTTTTACAGTTGTCCGCACTGGCGCAGCAGCAGAAAAAGCATTACAATGTGCTGGTATTGCTGACAGATGACCAGCGATTCAGCACCATTCATGCCTTAGGAAACCAGGAGATTATTACACCAAACATGGACCGGCTGGTGCGTAGCGGAACTACTTTTACGCAGGCGCACATTATGGGGTCCCTTGGAGGCGCGGTATGTGCCCCCAGCAGGGCAATGCTGTTAACCAGCCGCCATGTGTTTCAGGTACATCAGGACGGCGGCGTGATTCCGGCAGGGGATACTACTTTCCCGGAACTTTTCGGCCAGGCGGGTTATCAGACTTACGGCGTTGGCAAGTGGCATAGTGATTATGCTTCCTTTAACCGGTCGTTTGCAGATGGCGATAATATCTTTTTCGGCGGTATGCATACTGAAAAGGAGGGAGGCCATCTGACGCCGAAGCTGAATCATTATGATCCTGTGGGGGCTTACAGGAATAGCTTCAAAGGTGCACAGTTTTCTTCTGTAATGTATGCCGATGCTGCAGCTAAATTCCTGGAATCGGCCAATACCAAGCCCTGGATGATGTATGTTGCATTTACGGCGCCGCATGATCCCCGCACGCCGCCAGCTGAATTTTTGTCGATGTATGATACGGCCAAAATTTCACTGCCAGCCAACTTCTACCCGCAGCACCCTTTTGACAACGGAGAGATGAACGTGCGTGATGAAATGTTATTGTCGCACCCCAGGAACCCTGGTGAAGTAAAGCAGGAGATTGCAAAGTATTACGCCATGATTACAGAAGTGGATCATGAAATAGGCAGGGTACTGCAGGCGTTAGAGAAAAGTGGTCAGCTGGAAAATACGATCATCGTGCTGGCGGGCGATAATGGCCTGGCAGTGGGGCAGCATGGTCTGCTGGGCAAGCAGAATCTATACGATCATTCCATGCGTGTACCGCTCATCTGGAGTGGTCCGGGCATCCCTGCCAACAAACAAGTGAGCGCCTACTGCTACCTCAACGATGTATTTCCTACACTTTGCGAACTCAATGGGCTCCGTGCACCTGCCGGTATTTCCGGTATTTCACTGGCAAAGGCATTTACATCCAATAGTTTCAAAGGGCGCAAAGAACTTTTTACCACTTACTCGAATTTACAGCGCGCTATTACTATCGACAGTATGAAGCTGGTGATATATAATGTAAAAGGGGAGCACCCCTTACAGTTGTTCGACTTGCATAAAGACCCCCTGGAAATGAATAACCTGGCAGGTAACAAGGCTTATGCCGGCAAAGTAAAAGCAATGACAGCAGCGCTTTACCAGTCAATGAAAGGTTACCATGATTTCTGCGATCCGGCTAAGCCAGGGTGGGGGTATCCGAAAAAACTAACCTGGGCGGAGGCGCTGAAAATTAACCCGTAAGGGGATGATGGGTGGGTAGCTTCATGTTGCTACCCGCCAGTACATTAACGGCTAAACGTTGCTAAAATACCTGTGGCTACCGTTTGGGTTAATGTTTAAGGGTAACCGTTGCTTAAATACCTGCGATGCTGCATTGCTAATCCGTGCACTATACAAATTATCAGCGAATAACCGCCCTATCAGGGAACCTTACCGATTAACAGCGTAGAGCCGCCTGGCAGGCGGCTATGCGCACCGGTCTCCAATACAATCTCCTGCACAATCCTACTGCAATGGATGCTGATATCTGTTTAGTGGCTGTTCACCGCGAAGAATACGATATAGATTTTCCCGAATAGCCGCCTGCCAGGCGGCTCTACGCCGCTATTGTGTGCGTTTCAGGCTTTGGTTTTAAATTAAAGTGTACCTGATGCTTAAATACCTGCGATGCTGCATTGGTAATCCGTGCACCACACAAATTCCCGGCGAATAATCACCCTATCAGGGAGTTTGTCTCTTTGGCTATATGCTTAATTGTTACTGTTACTTAAATACCTGCGATTCCGTATTGCTAATCAATGCACCACACAGATTAACAGCGAATAACGTCCCTATCAGGGAACCTTACCGATTCACAGCGTAGAGCCGCCAGGTATGGCGGCTATGCGCACCGGTCTCCAATACAATCTCCTGCGTAATCCTGTTGCAATGCAAGCGGATTTCCAGTTCGCGGATGTTCACCGCGAAGAATACGATATAGATTTTCCCGCATAGCCGCCTGCCAGGCGGCTCTACGCCGCTATTGTATGAGTTTCAGGCTTTGGTTTTAAATTAAAGTGTACCTGATGTTTAAATACCTGCGATTCCGCATTGCTAATCAATGCACCACACAGATTATCAGCGAATAACCTCCCTATCAGGGAACCTTACCGATTAGCAGCGTAGAGCCGCCTGGCAGGCAGCTATGCGCACCGGTCTCCAATACAATCTCCTGCGTAAGCCTGTTGCAATGCAAGCGGATTTCCAGTTCGCGGATATTCACCGCGAAGAATACGATATAGATTTTCCGGTATAGCCGCCTGCCAGGCGGCTATACCGGAAAATACGCCATTCCATGTTGCCACATATTTCGTATACCCCCTCCCGTAAGTCTCATCATCTTGTTAAATAACAAGAATGCTGGCGGGTGCACAGAATAATTTCCTATTTTTAAGCAACTTTAATTTTGTACTAAATGAATGAGGAGAAAGACAAGAATTCTTTCGGGATCTTGAAAAGTTTAAAGAAGCTCATTTTCGAAGACGACCCGAATGCAGTTCCCCCGCCATCACCTGCCCCGCAGCCTGTAGCCCCGCAACAAAAAGCACCTGTTACATCCGCGGCAGTGCCCCCACCGTTGCCTGCTACACCGCCACCATTACCGGGACAGCAGCCGGTGAGTGAAGTGAAACAGATGAAACTCAAAGTGCTGGAAATGCTCGAAAAACTCAACGAGCCGGGCGTCGATTTCTTCGAAGTATGGAACGCCGCCGCCGAAATGGGTGGAGTAGATGGCAACAATTTAAAGGCCGCCTACACCTCGCTCAAGTATGTCGATAAGTCGCTCGATAAGCAAAAACTCCTGCAGTCAGGTCAGCATTATGCTGCTGAACTGAAAAATATTATCGATCGCGAAACCGCTCAGAAACAGCAACAGAAGCAGGCAGTAGAGCAGGAGCAGGTAAGAGAAAAAGCCAACCTGGGTAATGAAATTCAGGAATTGGAACGGAAATTGAATGAACTGCGTCAACAATTAGAAATTAAACAAAAAAGTCTGAGAGAAATCAATAGTAAGTACGAACCGCAATTACGTGATATCGATGCTAAAATCGCATTAGGCAACACCGCTGTAGCAGAGGTAGTCAACGATATCCAGCAAGCACTTCAACTGATTGAAAGTAACTTAATTTAAATGTCCCTATGGCAAATCAACCGCAACAGGTAAACATCCCTGCCGAATTAAAAAGTCAGCTCCCAATTTTCCAGGTCCTTGGAGATCATCTGCCACAGCAGATGCAGACACCGGAAGCCAAGAAAAAAGTAGCCAGTGTTTTCTTCTGGGCATTAGTACTTGGTGGTGCATTCGCATTCTTCAAATACCTGCCGCTCATGCTGGAATATGCAGCTAAAAGTATCCTGCTGGTCATCTTCAGTATTGTACTCATCGTACTGCTGCTGCTGGCACCAAAGATTATACAGGTGCTGCACCGCTTAGGTAACACCCTGCTGTTTAAAGGGGAAAAAGCGATTATCCGCAACAACCCGATCGAAACACTGCAGATGTTATCCCGCGATGCCAGAGATACCCTCAAACGCGTAAAGGCGAAAATCGCCAACGTGGATGGTGTCAGAATCGAAATGATTTCCAGCGGCGAAACTTCTCAGAAAACTGCCCAGGAAAAATATGGCCTGGCAAAACGGTTCACACAGGAAGCCGCCTCCCTCGAAGAAAAAAGTAAAGCAGAAGCTGGCGCCAGCAACATGGAAAAGGCAAACGCTCTCGCCCGTGATGCCAAAGAAACCCGTACCAAGGCTTTCCTGCTGGGTAAAGAAGGAGAGGCAGAAGAACAAAACGCTCGCAGCTACGTGCAATATGCCAACCAGTTCGCAAAAGTGCTGGAAGTACTGAAAGACAACGAAAGTGCGGCCCGCATCTACGTGAGCACGCTCGACAGCAGTATCTCCATCATCTCCAAGAAACTGGAAGCCACTCAGAAAATGAAAAATGCCACGGAAGGACTGGCGGAAGTATTCAACATCAAAGATGGCTGGGTATTCCAGGAGGCCATGAACGCGGCTACCGGAGCTATCAGCCAGAACATCGCTTCCATCCGCTCTAATCTCGATTTCCTCGACCAGAACAACAACATCACCGTTGGTGGCGCACCTTCACAGGGTGAACTGGAAGAGTTTATCCGCAAGGTAGATGAAAGAAACCTGAAAGTACTGAACGTAAGCCAGATGGCTGATTCCTACTATGAACTGAAGCCGGAAGACAAGGTAGACAAAGGATTCTCTATTATGGACTAATCAACATTTAACCCGAAAAAAAACAAATACAAATTTAAAATGGAAGAAAAATCAACCTGGGCCAGACTCCGTTGGCCAATCAAAGTATTCATCATTGCTCTCCCTATCATCGGCATTGGATACTGGGCCTCAGAAAGTGGAAAGCTGGGTGCTGTAGGTAGCAAGCCCGCAACTGAAACTGATACCGCCGCTGCTAAATCATGGGGCGATACAGAGAAATCAGCTTCCTCCAAGTCCAAAACAACTGCCACGGCTGAACGCCGTACCTTCAACTACGTGCCCGAAAAACCAGTGGATGGTGAAATGAAAGGGGTGGTAGAGGTAGGCGCCTCCGGCTTCAACTCATTCGTGATCAACGTAGACAAACAAAAGCACTGGGAAATAGTATCCAAAGATTTCGGTAAGTCATTCGTTTACGAAGGAATGGCCACCACTGCGGATATCCGTCAGGGTCTGAAAGACTATATCGGTGCCATGTTCGATAAAGGGGTGAAATCCAAAAACGTACATTTCGTTATCAGCTCCGGCGCACAAAAAGAGCCTAAGACCGCCGTTATCGCCTCTGAGCTGAAAAAAATGGGCTATATCGTAAACCTGGTAACCGCTGAGCAGGAAGGTAAACTGGCGCTGAAAAGCGTACTGCCTCCTACCTACGAAGAAAACTCCTATGTAGTGGATATCGGCTCCGGTAACACGAAAATCTCCTGGATGGAAGGCGGTGCCATCAAATCCGTGGAAGGCCCCGGCGCCAAGTACTACGAAAAAGAACTGAAAGATGATGCCGTATACGCCAGCATCAAGGCCCTGGCAGAAAAAGTACCTGCCGCCAAGCGCGAAATCTGCTTCATCATTGGTGGGGTACCTTTCGAACTGGCCAAGGAAATCCGTGATGGCGAAGAGCGCTTCACCGTGCTGAATGAGCCAGGTCAGTATTCCTCCGATAAAATTAAGATCAAAAGTGGTCTGAACATCTATAAAGCCATCAAAGACGCTACCAGCTGCGATACCTTCGTGTTCGACTGGGATGCTAACTTCACCATCGGCTTCCTGTTGTCCCTGAAATAGGGTAGATATCGATTTGATCAGGGCCTGCGGCCCTGATCAAATCGATATAAGTGGATGCCGGAGGCATCCACTTATATCGCAAAAACTATCTGCATCCCACTCCAAACGCCCCAAAGCTGCCAAAGAAATCCTCTCCCAGTGCGCTGATCATGTGCCGTGCTGCGCTCTCGCGGTACCCATTCCAGGAACCGGCCTCGTTGCCTATGGACTGAAAAGCCGGGCGCCGCACCTCCCAATGGCACCAAAGGCGCGATTACAAACCTTTCCTAATATGCAACCGTGTTTTCCACCTAAATTAAAAGTAAAAAAATCAAGATAAGTTCATCAACATTTTCCTACCCCAATACGTTGATGAATACACGATTGGCTCAAAATAACACGACTGGTCACAGAATTTGGTAATAACCAGAAATTAATTCTAACTTTATATTCCCAAATTTTACCACATCTTTTGAATGGCCCTCCTTACTTTCGCACAGAAAGTAATGTTTGCTTTATTCCTGGTCTCCAAAAACAACCAATGAAATATTTTTACCAAAAGATTTTTGTTTCGCTGTCATTCGCATCGTTGCTGTTAGGGTCTGCCGCCAAAGTGCAAGCCCAGACGTTAAGTAGAGCAGGTGCTTTGCTGGACCCCTCATCTACACAGTATTTCCAAAATCAGTATCTCGCAAACCCCGCTATGGCTGGGATTGATACAGGTTTCCACTTCAATGCCGCCTACCGCCGCCAGCTGGACGGCATCGATGGTGCCCCTACCACTAAATTCTTTTCCGCAGATGGTTACATCGGTAGCCGTATCGGTGGTGGTATCAATGTCATGAACGATCAGGCCGGCCTTCTCAACCGCACCCGTGTAGCACTTACCTACGCGTATCACCTCCCGCTCAGCCAGAATGGAAACATGCTCCATTTCGGTTTGTCGCTGGGAATGAACTTCCAACGTATCGATTATAGCAAGGTGAACGGTGACCCGAACGATCCGTCCGTCAACGCGTTTAACCGCCGGGATGATTACTTCGAGGCCGACTACGGTATGGCCTACACGGATCAGCACTGGACCATCCAGGCAGCCCTGCCAAATATCCGCTCCACTTTCTCCAATAAGGATTATGTGGGTGCCGACGGTGGGGTGATATTCTTCTCTGGTGTATCCTACAAATTCCAGCTGGAAAGCGTGTTCAGCTCCATTGAGCCGAAAGCCTGCTACCGCAGCATCAAAGGCTATGATGGTATTGTAGACCTGGGCGTAAACCTGGGACTGCTCCAGCAGAAACTCAATGTATTGGGATTGTATCACACCTCTGGTACCTATACTGTTGGGGCCGGTTTTTACCTGCTCGATGCAGTGCGACTCAACTTAATGTATACCAAACAATCCGGTGGGTATAAAAACTATACCGATGGCGGTTTCGAAGCCGGCCTCACCCTGGATCTGTTCAAATAATAATATACGGGCATCCCGGACATACGATATGTCCGGGATGTTTATTCCCCAAAGAAAGTCTTTTGCTTAAGTGCGTAGGCCTCCGCTACCAACGCTATTGCCACTTGCAGGCGCTCCTCCCAGCTTCCATTTATCTCTCTGTAAAAAATATTGTACAATGCTAAAACACGCCGGTGTGCCGCGTCCAGTTCATCGCGCTCCGACTGCTCCAGCCGCGTGCCATCCTGGAAATAAGGCACATCATTGTTGAGATAGAGATATAAGTCCGCCCGGTTACTGTCAAAAATTTCAGGGGAAACCGCTATCTGCGTATCATAAAAATGTATACCGTAAGAAATCGTGATATACACGTCCGTATCAATAAATACCAGCGGACTATCCCCCTGTACTGCAGCATCAATGCGGGCGGCATGCGCATTTGCCACTGTATACAGATCCTTTACCGTAAACTCATTTGAATCAGGGATAATGTCCCTGGCAGCTTCCTGTACGGCGGTACCATGAAAGTAATTTGCCAGTTTATCCGTAAGCGTGGATTTACCGGTGGATTCAGTACCGAGCAATACTACTTTCAAAGCCAGCGTAGCTTTTACCGCCGGGGGGAGAAAGGACCAGTATCCCGCCAGATCCCGCCGGATCATGGAGGCCGCTACGGGTACCTCACTACGCGCCGGGTTAAACGGCAAATGCCGGATGCCCATAAAGGATGCAACATACTCCCCATAAGGTTCCGACGTCACCAGCAGGTCCACCTCCGGAAGGAGTGAGCGGAATACCTTCGCCCAGGCGGCAGACACACTTTCCGAGGATACCGAGGTATTCGGCAACTCCGTTTCGTTATAGTTGTAAATACGTATATCCACTGCCGTTAAATCGGCCACCGTGCAGCTGATCCAGCTTTTTCTTATTTCGGGAGATATTAACTCCGTGTTGCTGCAACACACCAGTATGGTCAGTTGATCGCAGGCCACGCGCGCGTATCTTATCATGGCCTCGTGGCCTTTATGGAAGGGCAAAAATTTTCCGAATACAAATCCTTTAGTCATAAGCAGGCTGTGGTGGGCAAAGTAAGGGAAAAATAAAAAAAATACGGTGCCGGCAATACGAATTTGAAGGACTTTTTGGTTTATATATCTCCAAAAAGCAACAGCAGAATCTGATAGTGGTAAAATAAAGCAGATTTGGGGAAGGTAACATTCGCCCGGGTACCAGGTTTCCGTTTGTAAAGCAACCGCGACTGTTAATTTTTTTAACAGCATTAAATTAATTAGCAAAAACTAATAAGTTGTAAATATAATTAATATAAATATATTTATAAAATAACAATTTTTTGTTATTATTTTATACAGCGAAAGTACGGTCCATGAAACCTTATGATGTTATTTGAAGAACCTGACTTTACATGCCACAAATATTCCGCGCTATGATTCATATAAAAGAGGAGATATGAATATTAACGATGCCGAATTAATCGAACAATTACAACTCAGTCAGGTCCCTGCATTTGACGGGTTGTACTGGAAATATCATGAAGCGGTATATCGCAATATTTTCAAGTTCGTGAAAGAAGAAACTGTTGCCCAGGACATTCTGCAGGAAGTGTTCAGCCGCCTATGGGAAAAACGCTATGATCTTAAACCCGACCAGCCCGTCAGTGGATGGTTGTTTGTGATCAGCTTTAACCTGTCGGTATCACACATCCGAAAGCGGGTGCGCGAATACGCGCTGCAAAAAGACCTGATGGCCATGACTGATGACGTAGCGGCAGGAACCGACAACCTGCAGATACAGGAAGCACAATACAAGCTATTGATGGAAGGAATTGAACAACTGTCCCCTCGAAGAAAAACCATTATTACTAAATGCAAACTGGAAGGAAAAACCTATGCCGAAGTAGCCGAAGAACTCAATATTTCCCGCCATACCGTGAAAGAACATTTGTCTGCAGCCATGTCTATACTCAACGATTACATGCAGCGAAATGGTGAACAACGATACGTACTACTCCTGCTGTTCTTTCTCAACTTACCGGATCAGTTCTGATAAGATCATATGTGGAAATAAAATATCTGTGATTTTTTTAAAAAAAGTTGGGATTCGACCCCTCCATTTTTTCAAACGGGCGTATTTAGTATATAAACCGTCACGATAGTGAATAACAGAAAAGCATATATACAGCAGCTCCTGCATTCAGATAATTGGTCCGCAGAACAATGGAACTGGATGAAAACCTACCTGGATGGGGAAGACCTTTCAGAATTGCAGGCCGTTGCAGCAGAAGACTTTCAGTTGGAACTCACTGAAATGAAGTCCACCCTGGATAAAAAAGTCTCCGCTGCCATGCTGGCTAATATTCATCGTCGTGCAGGCATAACCGATAACAATTTCCGTGGCGTATTCCGGCTGTATACCCGCCGCATCGCCGCCGCAGCCATCGGACTGCTCGTGATCAGTGTAGCGGCGTATATACTGCTCCGTAATAACAGCAATATGCTGATCGTATCCGCCGACAAGGAACGTACTACTGTTACGCTCCCCGACGGGTCAGACGTTGTGCTGGAGAAAGGCGCCAGCATCCGTTACCCGAAAAATTTCGGAACCAATACCCGGGAACTGACGCTGAAAGGAGAGGCCTATTTTAACGTGAAACACGCGGCTAAGGCGGCCTTTACCATCTCCTCAAAATACCTGAAAACAACAGTACTCGGTACTGCCTTTAACATGGACGTACGCGATAACGAAGAAGTAAAAGTAGTAGTGATCAGTGGAAAGGTACAGGTAGATGCACATAACGGTAACAAAACTTCCGCAAGAACGGAAGTACTCACCGCCAACAAAGAGCTGGTCCTGAATACACAGACGAATGAAATACAATTGATAGATGGAACTGATGATGCCCGATTCTATGCCCGGAAAAGTACCGGTGTATTAACCTATAAAGGCGAGTCTGTAGTAACGGTGCTGCGCGATCTGGAACGTATCTATAATGTGCCTTTAGATGCGCGTAATATCAGACAATGTCCCATTTTTAGCAACTTTAACATCAATGACGACCTGCGCAAACAGCTGGATCTGATTGCAGCACCATTCAGAAATGCTAAAGTAAATGAGCTGGAAAACGGAAAAGGATTTATGATCACAGGGGAAGCCTGCGAATGAAGCAAACCAAAATCTATGCGTTAGCCATGCCGTTGTTCCAAACAGAGTTTTGAGTAACCGACAGTAATTTTTTAACGCTATCCATATTAATACCGGAAAAAACACAACGTTTTTCCGGACGGGAATACTTTGCCCACAACAGATCTTAACCTATTCTTCTCCCTCAGGAAGAGGATGTATATGTTGTTTAGTCAGATTGTTGTTTAGGCGCTTAATGAGATTTATCAACCAGTTTATAAATAAGGACTAACATGATTACGAAGAACACTATTACTTCCGCCACCGGATAGAACCTACCGTTTTATCTGACAAAAAGTTAACTGCATAGCAGATGACCCGCTATTGCCCGATTCCCGCCAGGAACCGGATAGGGAACCTATTACCCATAATGTCTATCAAAACCGAATTATGTTGAAGAAATTCCGGCAAATACTTTTCTGCCTGATCCTGCTTATACCTTGCTTGTCGGTACACGCTGCCAACCAGGACCTGCTCGACAAAAAAATATCTATTCAGCTGCGCGATGTGCTGCTGAAAGATGCACTGGAAAAAATAAGTTCCATCGCGGAAGTATCCTTTGTGTATACCAGTAACGATGCCCTCAATGCCAATAAAGTAACCGTAACAGCTACCAATGAAAAGGTAGGAGTCCTGCTGCATAAACTGCTCACACCATACTCCCTATCCTTTAGTGTCATGTATGATCGTATTGTGATCAGAAAAGATAATCACAATAAAGATATTCCCGCAAAACTCTCCGGTTCCCTGTGGCAGATTCAACCCAGGACAACCGACGTACGCGGTATTGTTACTGACGTAAAACAAATTGCCCTACCCGGTGTAACAGTGCTCATCAAAGGCACTTCCAAAGGAACTACCACCAACGAAAAAGGTGAGTTTGAACTGAAAAAAGTTCCTGCGGATGCAGTACTGGTAATCAATTTTACCGGCTTTAAAACGGAGGAGATACCAGTGTCGCAATTCGGTACTGCAGAGAAAAGTATTACACTCAAAGAAAAGCCTACACACTTACAGGAAGTCATCGTGACCGGTTTTCAGAGCATCGATAAAAGTAAATTTTCCGGTGCCGCTACCCGCCTCAAAGCGGAAGATGTAAAAATCGAAGGGTTAACAGATGTAAGCCGCATGCTCGAAGGCCGTGTAGCCGGTGTGGCCATCCAAAACGTTTCCGGCACCTTCGGTACCGCGCCAAAAGTGCGCGTACGTGGTGCTACTTCTATCAATGGAGATAATAAACCCCTCTGGGTGGTAGACGGCGTGGTACTGGAAGATGTAGTCAACATCAGCAACGACCAGCTCTCCAGCGGCGACCCTACCACACTGCTCGGCTCCGCCGTTGCCGGCCTCAACTCCAATGATATCGAAAGCTTTGATATCCTGAAAGATGCCGCCGCTACTGCGCTGTACGGCGCCCGCGCCATGAACGGGGTAGTGGTGATCACTACTAAAAAAGGTAAATCCGGTAGGCCAATCGTTGCCTACAGCGGCAACTTCAGCACGCAGCTGAAACCACAGTACGGCGATTTCAATATCATGAACTCGGCACAGCAAATGTCAGTCCTCGCCGAACTCGAAAGAAAAGGTATTCTCACTTCGGATATCCTTTCCCGTGCGGATAACGGCGTGTTCGGAAAACTCTACGAACGCCTCAACGCAGATGATAAAGGTGAATTTCCCCTGGAAAACACGCCGGAGGCCAGAAAGCAATTCCTGCTCCGCTACGCCAACGCCAACACGGACTGGTTCAACCTCCTTTTTCGCAACAACTTCGTACAGGAACATTCCCTGAGCATTTCTACCGGTAACGACAAATCACAATCTTACTTTTCTACCAGCTATTACAGCGACAACGGCTGGACGCTGGCAGATAAAGTAAACCGCTATACGCTTAATTATCGCAATACCTATAAACTCTCTAACCGCCTTACCACTAACTTTTCCACGCTGGCCTCCGTGCGCCAGCAGAAAGCACCTGGTGCGCTGAGTCGCAGCAGCAACCCGGTGGAAGGTAAGTACGACCGCGACTTCGATATCAACCCGTTCAGCTATTCTCTCAACACCAGCCGCACCCTCACCGCCTATGATGAAAATGGTGAGCTGGAATATTTCAGAAGAAACTACGCACCGTTTAACATTATCAATGAACTGAGCAACAACTATCTCAACCTGAATATGATGGACCTGCGCCTGCAGGGCGACCTCGCGTGGCAGCTGACCAACAACCTGCGCTACGAATTCACCGGCGCTATCCGCTACGTGAAATCCAGCCGTGAACATAATATCACCGAACGGTCTAACATGGCCGGCGCTTATCGCGCTAATGATAACGCTACCATCGCGGCCAACAACCGTTTTTTATATACCGACCCTGACAACCCGGACGCAGAACCTGTCGTAGTACTACCTTACGGCGGTTTTTACAATCGCACCGAAGATCAGCTGGTTAACTACGATTTCAGAAATGGCCTGAACTACAGCGATACCTTCAACACGAAACACCAACTGAATGTATTAGTAGGGCAGCAGGTGAAAGCGGCAGACAGACAGGCCGCTTCCAACACCGGCTACGGTTACCAGTACGACAATGGCGGTGTGCCTTTCGTAGATTATAAGATACTGAAGCAAACCATCGAGAGCAACTTTCCTTACTACACCATGGGCCGCGATTTTGACCGCTTCGCTGCCTTTTATGCCACTGCCACCTACGCGTATAACCACAAGTACAACGCCACTATTACTGGTCGCTACGATGGTTCCAACAGGCTCGGTATCTCCCGTAAGGCCCGCTGGCTGCCTACCTATAGCGGCGCCGTGTCCTGGAATATTGAACAGGAACCATTTATGCAACAGTTCCGCCATGTGGACTACCTGACCCTGCGCGCCAGCTATGGCCTCACCGCCAGCATGGGCCCAGCCACCAATTCAAACATTGTATTCCAAACGGTAAATACACGCCGGCCGCACCTGACAGAAGTAGAATCCGTGATTCAGCTGGCACACCTGCAAAACGATGACCTTACCTGGGAAAAATTATATACTACCAACCTCGGACTCGACGGAGGATTGTTCAATGGCCGCATCAACTGGGCCATCGACGCATACACCCGTAAGAGCTTCGACCTCATCAGCAAAATCAAGACATCCGGTATTGGCGGCGAATTATATAAAGCCGCCAACTACGCGGATATGGAGTCGAAAGGGCTGGAAGTGATGATCGGCGGAGAACCGATCCGTAAAAAGGACTTCAGCTGGAGAACCAATCTCACCTTCGGTTACAACACCAACAAAATTACCAACGCTAAAAACATTCCTGCCATCTTCGACCTCGTAGTAGCAGAAGGAGGTAACATTGAAGGCTACCCGGTGCGAAGCCTTTTTTCCCTCAAATATGAAGACCTGACCCATTACGAGGGTGTTCCTGAATTTATTAACGAGAAGGGAGACCTGGACAAAAACGTAAACCTGCAGGACCTCAAAACCGGTCACCTCGTATATATGGGACCGGTAGACCCTCCGGTAACGGGCGGTGTATCCAATACCTTCCGCTATAAAAATCTCTCCTTAAATGTATTTGTGACGTACCAGGCAGGTAATAAAATCCGCCTGGCGCCAGCGTTCAAAACAGCTTACTCCGACCTGGACGCTATGCCGAAAGAGTTCTATAACAGATGGGCCATGCCGGGAGAAGAAGGTAAAACCGTGATCCCTTCCATCCTCGATGTTTTTGAACAGAGCATGATCTGGGGCAGCTATCCGTATAACAACTACAACTATTCAACAGAACG
This sequence comes from Chitinophaga jiangningensis, assembly GCF_900142605.1. Classification (GTDB taxonomy): domain Bacteria; phylum Bacteroidota; class Bacteroidia; order Chitinophagales; family Chitinophagaceae; genus Chitinophaga; species Chitinophaga jiangningensis. The sequence continues at coordinate 66,373 of NZ_FRBL01000016.1, read as the reverse complement.
GGTAGCCAGCGGCGATTTCGTGCGACTCAAAACAGTTTCACTCACCTATGCCCTGCCTGCTGCCAAAGCTAAATGGATTGGGTTTAACAGCCTGTCGTTTACCGGTGCGGCCATCAACCCATGGCTGATCTACGCGGATAAGAAACTGCAGGGCCAGGACCCGGAATTCTTCAACTCCGGTGGTGTGGCACAGCCTATCCAGAAACAGTTCACCTTCTCCATTAAAGCAGGCCTCTAAACAATATGATTATGAATCTGAAACCTACTATATATAAACGTACAGTCGTAGCCGTAGCAGCAGCATTACTGCTCACTACCGGCTGCACCAAGTTCCTGGAACAACAGCCGGACAGCACCTGGACGGCGCTCGATACACCGCAGAAAGTATCCAAACTCCTGGGCACCGCCTATCCGCAATCCAGCTACATCGTGATGTGTGAGTCGAAATCAGATAACGTGGCGGATAAAGGGATAGGTCAGTCGGAGCGCCCTAACAGCGATACCTACCTTTTTCAGGACGTGCAATCCATTGAAGAAGATTCCCCTGAAGCTTACTGGGCGGCCGCTTACAGCGCCATCGCCGCGGCTAACCAGGCCTTGAAAGCCTGCGCAGAAGCAACAGATACGGCGCTGTATTCCGCACAAAAAGGCGAGGCACTCGTAGCGAGGGCGTACGCACATTTTATGCTGGTCAATCTCTTCTCTCATATATATGACCCGGCCACCGCAGCCAGCAATCCGGGAATACCCTACGTTACCGAACCTGAAACAGTGGTGCACAAACAATATGAAAGAAAGACGGTAGCCTATGTGTACGATATGATTGAAAAAGACCTGCTGGCGGGTCTGCCGCTGATACAGGACGAAGCGTATACCGTTGACCGTTATCACTTCAACCGCCTGGCAGCAAATGCTTTTGCGACGCGCTTCTATCTCTTTAAAAAAGATTACCAGAAAGTGCTCTACTATGCAGCACAGGCATTTCCCGGCGACCAGCTGGGTATGCATATGCGCCCCTGGAACACGAAGTATAATAATATGTCGCCCGCGCAGATCCGCGACCTGTACGCCAACGCGGCAGAAGATGCCAACCTGCTCATCGTGGAAACCAAATCCCTCGCAGGCAGGTACATGGGCCGCTACCGCTACGACCTGTCGTTTGCCAAAGAAGTGGAAATACTCGGCAACAACGTTACCGGCGGCCGCTGGGCTTACCCGGTATACTACTACGGCAACCAGGATTACTTCGTGCCTAAAAACACCGAATACTTTGTAAAGAACTCCGTGAACGCCACTATCGGCCAGCCTTACGTGATGAACGTGCTGTTTACTACGGAGGAAGTGATGTTTAACCGGTTAGAAGCCAACGCCTGGCTGGGAAATTACAGTGAGGTGCTCAAAGACCTCAACCTGTTTGCCAGCAAACGCATCACCAATTACAGTGCCACCACTCATGCCATCACCATGAACCGCCTCCTCAGTGCCTACGGCACCACCGATCAGCGGATCGCCAGCCTGCAAACTATCCTCAGTTTCAAAAGAGCAGAGTATGTGCAGGAAGGTATGCGCTGGTTTGATATGCTGCGCTATGGTATGACGGTAACGCATACACGCATCAATGGGGCCGATCTCGTACTCAGGCCCGGTGATGACCAATGCACTTTCCAGTTGCCGCAATCCGTTGCCAACAGCGGGCTCGATCTGAATCCAAGGAAATAATTTCTATATCAACCAATATCTCTTGACTATGTTGAAAATCAAATGGCTTCTCCTGATACTTTCATTTAGCTGCCTGATAAGCTGCAGTAAAGATGATGATATGGAACTGGTGGCTGATATTCCGGGCCTCGGTGGGGACACCTGGAAAGCCAGTGCACTGGATAAATACCTGTACGACTCCCTGACCGTACCATTTAACATCGCCGTAAAATATAAATGGGACCAGTTTGAGTTTGAGGTAAACAAAACACTGGTACCGCCAAAAGAAGAAAAAATTATTCCTGTGATTGATGCCATCCGCAAGGTTTGGATCAATACCTATATCGCAGAAGCAGATTCCCTTTTCTTCATCAAATACTGCCCTAAGTTCCTCATCCTTTCCGGAAGTGCCAGCTGGAACAGCAATGGTACCATTACCCTCGGAACCGCCGAAGGTGGCCGCAAGGTAGTGTTGTACGTGCTCAATGAGTTCCGCACCAAGGGAATGACAGGCTATAAATATTCCGATTCATCCACCGTGAAACAAATGTTTCATGTGATAGAACATGAGTTCGGCCACATCCTCCATCAGAACATCATGTATCCTGTAGAATACAAACGCATTAACCCGGGGCTGTATACCGGCAACTGGAATAATATTTCTGACGCGGAAGCGCGCCGGGATGGCTTTGTGACAGCATACGCCATGAGTGGTTTTGATGATGATTTTGTGGAGATGATAGCGATCATGCTGACAGAGGGCAAGGCTGGGTTTGAAAAAATCGTAAACAGCATTCCGGCCGGCAGCAGTGTAAACGGTACGCCACAAGCGGCCGCCAAAGCTTACCTCCGCGCCAAGGAAGCCATGGTGGTGAACTACTTCAATAAGGTATGGGACATCGACTTCTACAGTCTGCAGGCACGTACCAGAACCGAAATCGAAAAATTACTCTACTAAATCGCAGCAGATGAAAAAAATTATATACAGCCTGTTGATAGGAATGATAGCCCTCTCTGCCTGTAAGAAAGAAATGGAGCCGGTGTTTACGGAGTCGATCGACAAGCGGCTCAAAGACTCACTGGACAACTATCAGCGCATTCTCATGAGCGCGGAATTCGGCTGGAATACGCTGGTATTCCCGTTACAGGGCGGTGCCTATAATTTCTACATGAAGTTTACCGACAGTAACCGCGTGCAGATGTTTGCGGACCTTTCCCTGGAAAGCAGCAACCAGATGCAGGAGAGCAGCTGGCGCTTAAAAGCGTTGCAGCAACCCAGCCTGTTGTTTGATACCTACTCTTACCTCCACGAGCTGAGTGACCCGGATGGTAGCGTAAATGGTGGGGTAGATGGAGCCGGACTGCAATCCGATTTTGAATTTGCCTTTGATGGCGTGTATGGTGATACCGTGAAACTGCGCGGCCGCTTCAATCACACCACCGCCTACATGGTAAAGGCGACCCGCGCGGATCAGGACGCACATTACTCCCAGCAGGTGCAGCGCACCTTTGATCAAATCGGTTCCCTGCAAACCTTCTTTGCACGCTTATCCTCCAGCGAAACTAAATGCGACCTCCAGGTAGATGTAGCCAGCCACCGTATGCTGATCGGCTGGCAGGAAGCAGGTAAGTACAAAATATTTACCAGCAACTATTACTACACCACTACCGGCATCGGCCTCGCCAATCCTTATTCCGACACAGTGAAGCTGCCTTTCACCAAACTGGACGGCGCCACCTGGAACAATGGTACCATCAGCTGCAATATAGACGGTAAGTCCGCCACGATTGCAGAAACCGTACTGCCGTTACAGGTAGATACTGCCGCACCACGGAAATGGTACAACGAAGCGCTGGAAGGGGGCGACTACTGGCAAACTTTTAACGGCTGGCATATCAATGGGGTAGAGGATGCCTATAAGGTACGCAGTACTTCCCGCTTCTACTCCTTCGGCTACTGGCCGCAGTATGAGGAGGGTATTGATCTGCTGCCGTGGATCGTGGTAAATGCTGCCGGCACCGGCTTAACCTATTCTTATGGGGTGGGCTTTGATGGTCCTCCGCGGTTCGACTCAAACGGATTCCTCTACTTCTCCGTGTATGGTGAGTTGGGAACTCGCCCCAGTCCTTTTACGCCGGTAGCCAGCACCATCACCAAGTTTGCAGATCCGGGCGGCTACTACCTGGTAAAGTTTGCTGAAAAAATCTATTTCATGGTCAGCGCTACCACAGGTAAATCCTGGATAGCCTGGTACAGATAATTGTATTGCGAATTCCCAAACAAACTGAAATGAAAAAATTTACTTTAACTCTCCTTAGCATCTTCCTGCTGCTGGTAGCCCCCCGGTTATCGGCGCAGGTAGATATCCGTATAGGGAACAACACTACGGGTAATACTGCTACTACGTATCCCTGTCCCTTGCAGGACCGATATGAAGGCTCTAAAGCACAGTACCTGTTCCTGGCTTCGGAACTACAGGCTGCCGGAATGCAGGCTGGATATATCAGTGGGGTCAAGTTCTTCGTGATATCCATGGGAACGGCCGGCCTCATCGAAGGTTATTCCATAAAGATGGGAACTACCAGTGTGGCCACACTGAGCAATGCCTCCTGGCTGCCTACCACGTTTACGGGCCGCGCCGGCGCGGATTACACGCCTGTAGCCGGTTGGAATAACTTCACGTTTCCATCCGGTTTTTTCTGGAACGGTACGGATAACGTAGTACTGGAAATATGTAACGGTGAGAGTGTATTATCTCCTGGTACTACTTACACAAACAACCCTGTAGTGGGATGGACCACCGGCCTGCCATTCAATGCGAACCATACTTACCGGGCAGATAACGAGGAGAATGTATGTGCCACCGCTACTACCACCAATAACGGTACGATGACTACCCGGCCGGATGTGACCTTCTCCTGGACGCCAGCTGCGTCATGTACCGGCGCACCTGCCGCAGGTACCGCCACTGCCAGTGTTTCCAGCACCTGTGGAGCCACCGGCTTTAGTCTTAGCGTGAGCGGTAGTACGGTAGCTACCGGTATCAAATACCAATGGCAAAGTTCTACGGACGGTACCAACTGGACGAATATGTCCAATGATACGCTATCCACCATCAACACCACGCAAGCAGTAACCAGCAGCTACCGCTGTGTGGTAACCTGCGATGCCTCCGGTCTCAGCGCTACCTCCACCGCAGTGCAGGTAAGCACCCCAACACAGGTAATGGGCGATTATACCATCAACAAAAACGCACCCGCCGGTGGACGTAACTTCCAATCCTTCAACGATGCCTACAACTACATTAAATGTGGTATCAACGGCCCTGTTAGATTTGAAGTGATTGCCGGAAGCGGTACCTACAACGAACAGCTGTTGTTCACACCTGTTCCCGGCGCTTCTGCTACTAATACGATCACCTTTTACGGTCATGGCAGTGATACACTGGCGTTTGCCTGTACTTCAGCCAGCCGTGCCATCATAAAACTGGATAATGCAGACTATTTTACTTTCAAAGACCTGGTACTGAAAACCATCATTGGTACAGGCACCACCTACGGATGGGGCTTCCATCTTCAAAATAATGCAGATAACAATACCATCAACGGCTGTACGCTGGTGCTGGATACTGCCGGTACTGCTTCTAACTACGCAGGTATCGTGCTCTCCACTTCTAATACATCTGCCACCACTACCGGCGATAATTCTGTCGATAGCCTGAACATCATTAATAACACCATCTTTGGCGGATATTACAGCATCACCTCCATGGGCGGTGCTACTATTCCCAACCTCGGCATTAACATAAAAAACAATAAGCTCCAGGATTTTTATCAATATGGTATTTATTTCAATGGCAACTCTCTGCTTACTGTGGAGGATAATATCATCAGTAGACCAGTACGCCGCGTCACTACTACGTTTTACGGTATCTATGCCACGGGTATGAATACACGCTGTTTGATTACGTCCAACAGGATCAGCAATCCTTTTGGAGCCAATCCTACCAGCACCTCATCCGCATATGGTATATATTTTACCAACCTGGATACCTATGCCGGACTGGAAAATACCATCTCCAATAACCTGATTTATAAATTCAGTGGTACAGGAAGTGCATACGGTATTTACATCAGCGATGCGCACAACAACTGGTATTACCACAATACCATTTCAATTGACGGCGCTTCTACCGCTACCACTACGTATAACCATTTCGGTATTTACACAGGTACCAAATCAGATGGTAACCAGTTTTTCAACAACCTCGTATCTGTTACCAGGAGCGGGGGAGGTAACAAGTATGGTATCTACTTTAATACTACTACCAGTCTTGCTACCGGTAATAACAACATCTATTACAATGGTGCCACCGATGGGAATAACTATGTAGGTTACTGGGGGGCTGCAAAATCACTGCTGCTCGACTGGCAGACCGCCTCTGGCATGGATACCAGCTCCTATGTGACCAATCCTATGTTCAGGGATATACAGAATGGAGACTTTACACCAAACAATGCTTCCATCAATAATATGGGTACGCCGCTATCGCTGGTAACAGTGGATATCATGGATGTACCACGCAGCGCTACCACACCTGATATTGGCGCATTTGAGTTTACACCGCCACCCTGTGCTATGCCGCCAACGCCTGGTAAAGCCGTGGTAGATAAAACTCCGGTATGCGTAAATAATAAGGTGTCGCTCTCATTACAAGGCCATACCATTGGCGATACCCAGACTTACCAATGGCAAACTGCCACGGATGCTGCGGGGCCATTTACCAATGTGGGTGCTGCCCTTACTAATCCGGATACAATTGTAACCATGACGGCTACCACCTGGTTCCGCGCGGCAGTTACCTGCTCCGGTAACACCGCGTATTCTACACCGGTATTGGTAACCGTGAATCCTGCCCTTGCTGCAGGTCATTACTTTATCGATAAATCGCAGCCTGCCAGCACCAGTAACTTCATCAGCTTCAACGCTGCTAAGGAAGCCATGGCATGCGGTATCACCGGGTCTGTGGTATTTGATGTAGTACCCGGCACCGGTCCTTATGCAGAACAGCTGATCCTGGATTCTATTCCGGGCGTATCTGCTACCAGCACGATCACGTTTAACGGTAACGGCAATACTATCTCCTTTACCGGACAAACCAGTGAGGACAGGGCCACCATCAAACTACGTGGAATCGATCACGTTACCTTCGACAGCCTCATCGTGGATGCCCGCGGAACTACCTATGGATATGGTATTCAGCTGTATAATAATGCGGACAGCATTACCATCAGCCGCTGTACCATCCTGACGGATATTGCTGCTACCAGCAGTAACTATTGCGGTATTGTGGTGAGTGGTTCAGAAACCAGTCCTACCGGCACTACCAACGCAAAAAGTGATGGTATCAAAATAGTGAATAACACCGTGACCGGTGGTTACTATGCCATCGTGGTGTATGGTGATGGTACTGCCATGAGCAACAATAATATCATCACCGGTAACAAAGTGAACGACTGGTATTCCAATGGTATCCTGGTGAATAACAACAACAGCGTGCTGATTGATAAAAATGACCTGAGCAGGCCTGCACGCACCAACAGTACGACGGCTGAAGCTATTTCTGTTGAAAATTCAACCGGCACCGTGGTGGTGAGTAATAACCGTGTGCACGATCTGTTTGCGGGCCCGGGTACCAGTACTTCTACATCCTATGGTATACGCATATATTATACAGATGGTACTGCCGCAGTTCCTGTAAAAGTGATTAATAATCTGATCTATCGCAATACCGGTGGTACAGGTTACGGATTGTACAGCAGCAATTCTCCGTTTGTACAATGGCAGCATAATACCGTTGTATACGATGATAATGCAGCAACTACTTCTACGATTTATGGATTTTATCATACCGGTGCTGTCAACGATGTATTGGTAGAAAATAATATTTTCAAAATATCAAGGGCCGGTACAGGAACTCGTCATGGCCTGTATTTCAGTACAGTGAATGTGGTAAAATCAGATTATAACCTGATTTATGTGAAAAGCGCAGGTACCGCAAATATCGGTTATTCCGGTAGTGGATACCCAACGCTGAATAATTGGCGTGCAGCTGTTAAACTGGATAGTAACTCTATTGACATTGACCCTGTGTTCGCGGATCCTGCCAATGGTAACTTTGAGCCGGTGATATCTCCGATGGACAATGGCGGTAAACCTGTTGGCGTAACAGCCGATATACGCGGCGTTAACAGAAGTACTACATCACCGGATATGGGCGCCTTCGAGGTGAGTCTGCCGGATTGTATTACCCCTGTGGTAGGTGGCACTGCGGTAGTTACTCCCAATACGCCTTTGTGTATGGGCAACCGTTTGAGCCTTAACGTAACAGGTAACAGCACAGGTGGTAAGCAGGTGTACCAATGGTACCGCTCTATCAGTGCTGCAGGGCCCTGGGATTCCATCGGGCCAAAACAATACGTTACACTGGCGTCTACAGAGCTCACCACCAAGAAATATTTCCGTTGCATGATCATTTGCGGAGGCACTGATACCGCTTATTCCAGCGTGGTGATGGCTAACATGAATGATCCGTTGCTGAAAGGAGTATATTCCATCGATCCTTCGCAACCTGCCAGCACCACTAACTTCCAGTCGTTTACTGCAGCAGCGCAGAAACTGGAATGTGGTATAGCCGGCGCCGTTACCTTCGAAGCAGTACCTGGGGTTTATAATGAACAGGTAGTCATCCGCAGGGTGCCGGGTGCTACGGATACCAGCCGCGTAACGTTTACCAGCAAAGCTTATAATGCTGCTACCGTGACGCTTTCCGCTGCCGGTACTGCCGCACAAAACTATGGGGTGTTACTGGATTCGTCCAGCTATATCACCTGGAAAAATATTACCATAAAACCGCTGAGCGATTCGTTTAGTCGTGGGATTGTATTTACCAAAGCTGCTTCTTATGATAGCCTGGCCAATATGGTCATCGACCTGCCGGTAGCCAATAATACCACCAATGCCAAAGCAGGTATTTTTGGAGATGGCGTGTACGGGGCACATAACACCCTCGTTAGTAATACCATCACCAACGGATCTTCCGGTATACACTGGCTCAATACTTCCACCAACCAGGGACCATTCCTGCGTGTTGAAAAAAATACCGTGAAGAACAGTCACGACTATGGTATCTATACCGCTTATACTTACCATACTGTAGTAGCGGAAAACACCGTGGAATTTGCCGGCAACGCCATGGGTACAAACGGTTATGGTATCTATAACTACTATACCGATTCCACACTGGTACTGGCCCGAAATAACATCAATGTTTCAGGTATTGCTACCCGTGTATACGGCATCTATCTCTTTGGTCCTGATATTTTTATAGGTAAGGGAGATGTTACCGCCAATAAGATCACGATGCGCGGAAATACCGGTGATATCACTGGTTTACTGGCCGATGAAGGAGACCAGTGTAATATCTCCAATAACGTGATCAATATACAGACGCTGGGAGCAAGCTCCTATGGCCTCTACAGCGATGGTTGCGATAACACCAATATCTACAATAATTCCGTCCTCAATAGTTCCCGCAGTGCTACCGACAACTACGCTGCCTACTTCCTTGGCTATGCCAGCGATGGTAACCTGAAGGTGAAAAATAACATCTTCGCACATGATAGTAGTGGTCGCGCTGTGTACTACAACAACAGCGATTACATCATTGCGGACTACAACAACCTTTACACCAACGGTCCGGTGCTGATCCGCAACAACACCCCTGCGGCGGACTACGCCACCCTGCCAGCCTTCCAGACGGCAAGGATGCAGGAGCTGAGCGGCATCGTGTACAAGCCGGCGTTTATCAGCAAAACTGATCTGCGCCCGGATGTAAACAATCCGGAAGTATGGGCCATCCATGGCCGTGGCGTACAGGGGCCGGATAATACAACCGATATCAATGGTAACCCGCGCCCAGGTGTTCTTACAGAAGGGGTGCCGGATATGGGTGCCTACGAATTTGTGCCGCAGGTAATACCTCCGGTGCTGCCAGCCACACCGGCTGCACCGGCGCCAGGTACTACTCAAACCTGGATGTTTGGTACGGATACCGTTGCTAAAATCACCTGGAAACCAGGCGTGAACATACCAACGGACCTGACTATACGCAGGTACTCCGGCGTGAAACCGCCTAATGCAAAGGATAGTGCCTACATGTATTTTTATACAGATGTAGATGCTACACCAAACGCTACGAACTATGATTTCCTGATCAACCAGTTCTATGTGGACTCCTGGCAGGGCTTTATCAAGAGCCAGAAGAACATTAAGCTGGCGATGACAGATACCGCCAAAGCATGGTGGACAGACTCCCTCAGCGTGGTGAATGCAAATAAAAATGTGATCACCGACAGCACCGTGCATTACATGGATTACTTCACCGGTATGGAATTTACCTCCGGAACAGGCAGGCAGTTCATGGAACCATCCGACAGTTCCAACAGGGGTACGAAGTTCTGGGTAGCATATGGCCACCACCAGTTTTTTGGTACTAGTAACAGCCAGAACATGGTGCTGTACTTCAATGCACGCCAGGCTGCTAATGTAACCGTACGTATCAACGGTACTTCTTATGAAAGACTATACCAGGTACCGGCTAATACCGCTATCACCTCTGAGATCATCCCTAAAATGGGCGCATTTGATGCCCGCCTGATGGATGAAGGCCTCAGCGACCGTGGGATCAGCATCGAAAGTGACGTGCCTATTGAAGCATATGCGCACATTTACGGTAGTGCATCCTCCGGTGCTACCATGTTGCTGCCGGTAGGTACATATGGCTATGACTATGCCACCCTGCAAACACGGCAGTACTATGGTGATGACTGTTTCTCCTGGTTCTACGTGGTGGCACACTACGATAATACAACGGTAGAAATTACACCGTCAGCGCCTACACGGGAAGGCCGGCCAGCCAACGTACCGTTTAAGGTTACCCTCATGAAAGGTGAGGTATACCAGGTGCTCGGTGCCATCAAATCCGGTTTGGAAGGATATGATCTCACAGGAAGCCATGTACGCTCTGTGCAGAACAGTGCGGGAGATTGTTATCCTATGGCTGTATTCTCCGGTAGTAGCCGCACAAGGCTGTCCTGCGTAGGTACCCTTGGTGGTGGAGATAATATGATCCAGCAAAACTTCCCGTCGCAGGCATGGGGACGTAAATACCTCACCAGCCCGATGGCGGCTAATACAGCGGCTAACAACCTGCTGACCAACATCTACCGTGTAGTGGTAAAAGATCCGGCCACCGTAGTAACCGTGAATGGAACACGACTCACCGGATTGGTAAACAACCTGTATTACGAATACCAGAGCGGTACTGCCGATGTAATTGTGGCAGATCAGCCGATCATGGTAGCACAGTATATGCCTTCCAGTGGGGAATGTACCAGTACCAGCACATTGGACGGCGACCCTGAAATGGTATATATCAGCCCGGTAGAACAAGGTATCAATAATATCGGCTTCTATCGCAATACCAAAGAGTCGATCCGTGTAAACTATCTTAATGTCATTATCCCGACTGCAGGCTTAAGTTCCCTGCTGATCGATGGTTCTAATGTATTCGACCATACCTATCCACATCCTAACGCTGCCGGATACACGGTAGTGATGAAACGCTGGGGTGCAACGGCAGGGCCCAGCACGGTTACTTCCGACTCCGCATTCACCGCTATTATTTACGGGGAAGGTTCAGTAGAAAGTTACGGTTATAACGCCGGTACGCTGGTGAAAAACCTGAACATCCTGAATGCTTATACTAACGTAAATAATCCGGCAGCTACTTCTAACGACTATACCTGCGCCAGAACGCCATTCCGTTTCTCTATGCTCATCCAGGTGAAGCCTAATGAAATTGTATGGAAGCTCAGCGAAGTGCCTAACCTCACGCCGCATGCAGATGTAGTGACCAAAAATCCGGTGCCGGTGGATTCTATCTCCGTAAATGGAAGAACCTACTACCGCTACGTCCTGGATTCCACCTACATTTTCAGCACACCGGGTATGTATTACGTGCCTATCCGCATCACACACCCGGCTTTCGAAAGCTGTAACAATACCTTCGAAAGCGTACTAACGGTGAAGGTTATACCAGCGCCGGTAGTAGAAATTACCACCCAATACACCAACTGTATCAACGACCTGGCCACCTTCAATGGCAGCGCCACCACCAGCAACGGGGTAGGCATCGCCAAATGGAAATGGGAGTTCAGCGATACCATCACCGCAGTACGGCAGGACACTGCGCGCTATTTCAAAACGCCAGGTACCAAACAGGTGAAACTGAGCATTGTAGCAGCAGAAGGCTGTATCGGTGATACGACCGTAAACGTGGAGGTGTTTGAACCGAAACCATTTGTGCTCGTACAGGATTCCATCATGACCTGCGAAGGCAGCGATGTTACCTTCCAGGTAAAAGATCCGCAGCCAAACGCACAGTACATCTGGTACGATGCGCCTGCAGGCGGTACGTTGCTGCACTCCGGTACCAGCTATACGATTACCGGTATCACTACCGACACCATGGTGTTCGTAGAAAGCAGCAGCCAGGGATGTTCCGGCGGTGCAAGGGTACGCGGTGTAGTGAAAGTAACACCTCCGCTTACTAAACCTGTGGTAACAGTAGATTCTATCGGTGTGCACTTCATGCACTTCAAATGGAATGCGGTGCCTTATGCCACCGGTTACATGGTATCTGCCGACGGTGGTAACACCTGGGTAAATCCATCCAGCGGCCCTGAAGGACTCACCCACGAGCTCACCGGCCTGGAACCGGTAACCGACTACACACTGCTCGTGAAAGCACTGGGCTGTGAGGAACAGGTATCAGATCCTGCCGGCGGTAAAACACTGCCAGACGGCATATTCATTCCAAACACCTTCACACCAAACAACGATGGTAAAAACGATGTGCTCCTCGTGTATGGCTACATTATCAAAACCATGCACCTGACCATCTTTAACCAATGGGGTGAAAAAGTATTTGAAACGATGAATCAACAGCAGGGATGGGATGGCTCATACAAAGGTAAAGCGCTGCCATCAGGTGTATACATCTATGTAAGCCGCTTTACACTAACGGATGGTACAGCGACTGAAAGAAAAGGCGTAATAAACCTGATTCGCTAATAGCTAAATCTATGGCAATGATGAAAGCTCTTTTAATAACATTAGCGGGTGTACTGCTGCATGTGGCTTCGGCCCATGCAGCTGCACACTGCAGCCGCCAGGGGGTAGACAGTACCCAGCTGCGGGCCCACGCAGTAAGGGTGTTTCCCAATCCTGCCGTGAGCCAGTGGAATATCGAAGGAATACGCAACATGAAACAGCTGGCGCTGTATTCCATAGCAGGACAGCTGATCCGGCAATGGCCCGTAAACGGGAAGCAGTCGCAGCTACTAACGCCGGACCTCAGTCATGGCACCTATCTGCTGCGTGTATCCTTCGACGATGGCTCCAGTGCCAGCAAAATCATTCTGAAGCAATAACCAGTCAACCCAATAACATGAAACAGATGATCAACCTATTAAACCCGCCTCGCAGTTCCCGCTGCTACTGGCTGGTGTTTACGCTGTTAGTGTTGCAGTTCGTGGCCATGAAAAGCTCAGCCCAGAACCGTTCCAACAAAGGAAAAGAGTTCTGGGTTGGCTACGGACTTCACCAGTTTATGGAACCCGGGCAGGACAATAGCCAGGAAATGGTGCTGTACCTGAGTGCCGAACAGGCCGCCACTGTAACCGTATCTTATGGCCCCACTTATTCAAGAACCTATAATATTCCCGCAGGTACCGTAATCGCTACTGACCTGATCCAGAAAAGCGGTATTAACGATGCCCGCCTGTATTCACCTCCGCCTGGTTATGGCGGTACAGGGGGAGAAGGCGTCTTTTCAAACAAAGCTATTCACATCGTTAGCGATGTGCCCATTGTAGCATACGCACACATATTTGGGCAGGCCTCCTCCGGAGCAACCATGCTGATGCCGGTTGAAACCTGGGGGTATTCCTATATTTCCTGTAACAGTATGCAGAACTATGCGGCTAACTGTTTTTCGTTCATGTTTGTAATCGCAAAAGAAAATAATACGATTGTAGAAATAACCCCTTCCGTACTTACAAGAAACAGCCGCCCCGCCGGTGTCCCATTCACCATAACACTTAATAAAGGTGATATATACCAGGTAGTAGGACGCATCGTGAACGGTAGTATTGGTAATGAATTAACAGGTACCACTGTCAGAACCCTGGCTAACTCAAATGGAGAATGCGCTCCTGTAGGGGTGTTCGCTGGAAGCAGCCGTACCGCTATATCCTGTACGGTAAATGGAGGCGGTAGTGGTGATAATATCTGTCAGCAAATGTTTCCTTATGAGGCATGGGGAAAGCGTTACCTCACCGCACCCAACGCGACTTCAGTCAGTGCTGCTGGCAAACAAAATAATATTTACCGGGTGGTGGTAAAAGATCCGGCCACCGTGGTAACCCGAAACGGTGTGCGATTAACCGGCTTGCAGCCTAATTCATACTATGAATACACCAGCAATACAGCCGATTACCTGGAATCGGATAAGCCCATTATGCTGGCGCAGTATATGAGTTCATCCGGAGCCTGCGGAAATACCGGCCTCGGTGATCCGGAAATGGTGTTCATAAGCCCTATTGAACAGGCTATTAAATCCGTTGGCTTCTACCGAAATAACATGGAACGAATTACCACCAACTACCTCACCCTAATTATTCCGAATGGAGGTATCCCATCCCTGCGGATTGATGGTAGTAATACTTTTGATCAGGTATACGCCCATCCGAATTTGCCAGGATACTCCATCGTGGTAAAACGCTGGGGGGCAACAGTAGGCCAGTCCTTCGCCTATAGCGATTCCGCATTTGTAGGAACCGTGTACGGCCTCGGGAGTGTAGAAAGCTATGCCTACAACGCCGGAACGCTTGTCAATAACCTCAGCGCAATTGGCGAAATTCATAATGCTTACGATTTAACTAAACCAACGAATGATTTTACCTGTACAAATACACCCGTAGAATTGTCAATTCTGATGGCCTACCGGCCAACAAAAATGGTGTGGAAACTGAGTACCCTGGCTGGAGTGATGACACCGGCAACTGATATTACAGTCAACAGCCCGGTTGCCACAGGAACCGTAATGATAAAGGGTATTCCATATTACAAATACGCTATACCAGGCACCTATCAGTTCAATACAAAAGGTAATCATGATATCGTTGTAATGTCTACCAGCCCGGCAGTAGAGAACTGTAACAATACCGAGCAGGTAGGATATACTATTCTGGTGAAGGATAAGCCGCAAAAAGCACTCAGTGTCAGCTACACCGGCTGTACCAAAGATTCTGTTTTTTTTCGGGGAGATACCACCGCTGCTGATGCAAAAAATTACCGTTGGTACTGGGACTTCCCGAACAACGAAAAGGACAGTGGTCAAACCGTGCGTAAACTCATTACACCAGGTACCACGCTCGTGAAACTGACCGCCATTACTGCCGATGGCTGCGTAGCGGATACTTCATTCAGCGTGCAGTCGTTCCCGGTACCTACCGCTGCTTTCACCAGTGATATCGCAGCCCTTTGTGCCGGCGGGCAGGTAACTTTTACGGACCAGTCTACGTTTGGTGGCCCTGCGCCTATAGGGGAGTGGTACTATGATTACGGTGCTAATAATATAAAGAGAGACAGTAGCGGCACCCCGCAAACAGCCGCGTTCCCGCAATATGGTGCACTGACGGTAAAACACGTGGTAAAAGTTTCAGAGAAATGTGTGAGTGATACCGTTACCCTCCCCGTAAACGTGTACGCGAACCCGGTAGCTGCCTTTTCCTCACCACTGGATTGTATTGCAGCCGATGGTATCGTACAGTTTACCGGTACACCTGCCGTGGCAGACAACAGCCCGATTACCACCCATGTCTGGGACTTCGGAGATGCAGGCGCTACGCCGGCTAACCCGAACACGGCTGCGGTGCAGTCGCCCAGCCATACCTACAACACCGTGGGTACCTACACGATCAAATACACCGTTACTACCGATAAAGGCTGTACGAAAGACTCCGTGCTCACCACTGCTTTCAAATTCAAGCCTCAACTGAGCTTCGCGGCATTACCTGCCGTTTGTGAAAACGCCCTCAGCGGCGTAAAGGTGGATAAAGGCGCCGTGCTGAATGGCGTGGCCGGACAAGGATTCTACCGCGGACCCGGGGTGGACAGTGCAGGTAACCTGCTCCCGAGCGTTGCCTCCGCAGGCCAGCGTACCATCTGGTATATTTTCAATACGGCCGATGGTTGCTCCGACAGCATATCCACCGTGCTTACCGTGAACCCTAAGCCTACAGCTGGCTTTACTGCTACGGACGTGTGCCTGGGTGAACCCGTGACCATCACCCCGCAGGCCAATCCGGCTGTAATTACCTACGCGTGGGACTTTGGTGATAAAACACAAACCACGGCTACCAATGGTAACGTGTTCGCCTATACGTACCCGGATGACAGCACCTGGCAAATTTCACTGGCAACAGTAAGTCAGTATGGCTGTGTAAGTGATACTATCAAACAAAACGTAACTGTACATCCTATACCCGTAGCCGGTTTTACGGTACCCGCCAAAGTATGTATGCCGGAAGGTATCGCTGCGTTTACCAACACCACTACGCTCAAAGGCGCCCAAAGCCTTAACTATAGCTGGAACTTCGGTGAAGCAGGTGGTACCTCCTCTGACAGGGACCCCGTTTATCACTATCAAAATGCAGCGCCGGTAACGGTGAGCCTCACCGCTACCTCCGCCGCAGGCTGCGCCAATACGGCTGTTCAGCCATTCAATAATTTCTTTGATCAGCCTGTGGCCTCGTTTAGTGTAACACCAGATACGCTCTGCCAGGGTATGAATAATGTGTTTACAGATCAGAGCACTGATGCTACCAGCACCATCACCAAATGGGCATGGCAGTTTGGGGATGGCAGCACCTCCGCCGATCGCAACCCGCAGAAGAAATTTACCGAGCCGGGCGAATACGGCGTACAGCTGACCGTGGAAAATGCTGCCGGTTGTACTTCCGCCGCCTTCAACAGCACGGTGATCGTATACCTGCAACCGGTGATCGATGCCGGTCCGTCCTTCGTGGTGCCGCAAGGCACGCTGGTGCAGTTCCGCCCCGTGGCCAATGACTCGGTGAACCTGCTGTTCAGATGGACGCCCGGAGGCGACTTCCCGAATGCCTCCGTGTTCGCGCCACAAATCACCGCAATGAAAGACGGAGAATACACCCTCACTGCCATTGGCAAACACAACTGCATGGCCAGCGATAAGATGACGGTAAAAGTGCTGAAACCAGTCATTCCGCCAACAGCGTTTTCGCCTAACGGGGACGGTATCAACGATACCTGGTTCATTAAAAACCTGGGCGATTACCCCGGAGCCACAGTGGAAGTATTTAACCGCTACGGCGTGAAGGTATTTCACAGTGTAGGCTATAGTACGCCATGGGACGGCTCCGCAAAAGGCGGTGTACTGCCGGTAGGTACTTACTACTACGTGATCAAATTGAAGAACGGGTTCCAGCCACTCACCGGTTATGTGGCGATTTTGAAATAACACTAACACTATAAATACTGCGCAATGAGAAAGAATTTTGTTGCATTGTTCCTGACGCTGTTGACCATCCTTGCTGCACCGCGGCTGATGGCGCAAACAGACCCGCACTTTTCCCAGTACTACGTATACCCGGCCTGGTTAAACCCGGCGCTCACGGGTGCGTTTGACGGTGACTACCGCGTGGCAGCCATTTACCGTACGCAATGGGGCAATATCAGTCCCTTCAAAACCTACGGCATTGCTGCGGAAGTACCTACTTCCAAAAACGTAAACTTCGGCGCCAGCGTGTTGAATCAGGCCGCCGGCGATGCGGGCTATAATTATACCACCGGCTACATCAGCGCCGCCTATACCGGCGTGAAGCTGGATGCCAGCCACTACCACCAGCTGACCTTCGGACTGCAGGCGGGCTTTATCCAGCGCCGCTTCGATCCCGCTAAGTTCACCTTTGGCGAGCAGTGGAATCCCGTTACCGGCTACAATCCATCCAATCCGCATACCGATGGCTTTACCCGTACCTCTGCCGGCAGCTTTGATGCAGGCGCTGGTGCACTGTACTTCGACGGTACTCCCGGCAAGAAATACAATATCTATGGCGGCTTTTCCGTGATGCATCTCACACGCCCCACGGATCAGTTCAGCACCAACGGCGATGCGCGTATACCCATGCGCGTTACTGCACACGCCGGCGTAAAACTCAATATCGACGATCGCTTTGCACTCACGCCAAATGTGCTGTACCTGAAACAGGGTACGGCTTCGGAAAAAATGATTGGTGCATACGGACAATACAACGTAGCCCTGGATGCGGATGTGATGCTGGGCCTCAACTACCGCTTTGAAGATGCGTTTACCACCCACGCCGGTTTCCTCTACAAAAATATGATGATGGGTATCAGCTACGATATTACCACATCCGACCTGTCAAAAATGTACCGGGGTAGCAACAGTTTTGAAATCTCCATCACTTTCATCGGAAGGAAAAAGGTAAAAACACCAGGGGTCGACTTCGTTTGTCCAAGATTGTAATCACAACAAAAGCACCATGAAGAAATTAATATTCACTACCGCTGCCACACTGTTGATGGCCATGACTGCCCAGGCGCAGCTGGCCTATAACTACCTGCGTGCGGCCGATGATTACTATAAAAAGAATGACTTTAATTCCGCTGCTACCTATTACGAAAAATACCTGGTGGCAAAAGGAAAATCAGTTCGTCAGGAATCCTATAAGCCATACGTAGCCACTTCCGTATCAGCGGATCATAAGGCTAAACCTGCTGTGAGCAGTGAACAGGAGGCTACTTACAAACTGGCAGAAAGCTACCGGCTGCTGCACGATTATCAAAAAGCAGCACCCTATTATGCCAGCGTAATGGAAAGTAATCAAAGTGCTTATCCACTGGCTGCATATTACTATGCCGTATCGTTACGCGCACTGGGTAAATATGAACTGGCAGGGCAGGTGTTCCGGCAGTTTGCAGCTGCGTATACTGCGCAGGACGAGTACACGACCGCCGCCGCCCGGGAAATTGCGAACCTCGATTTTATAACGAAAGAGCTGTCGAAAAAAGATTTACATCTCTATAAAATAACAAAAGCACCAACGGGCTTAAACGCCACCGGCGCCAGCTATGCGCCACTGTGGCTGAGTCCTGATAAGCTGGTGTTTACCTCCACCCGCCCGGAAAATGCCAGCGATGACCATGGCTTTATCAACCGCCTTTACACCGCGGACTATGAAGCTGGCAACGCCGCTAACATTCACCTGTTGGGACTCGAGCAGCCGGCTGGTGTGCATCAGGGCAGTGGTAGCGTATCTCCTGACGGGCAGGTGCTCTATTTCACCCGCTGGAATATAGCGCATGGCAAAAAGACCGCCAGCATCTGGCTTTCCCGTAAAAGTGGCGAAAGCTGGACCGTGCCGGTAGCCTTGCCGGATGCAGTAAATGTACCCGGCGCCAATGCACAGCAGCCATTTGTGACGTCTGACGGGAAGTACCTGCTGTTTGCGAGCGACAGGGCAGGAAGCATCGGTGGATTTGACCTCTGGTCCGCAACGCTTGATGGCAGCGGATTACCGACGGCTGTCAGCAATCTTGGTGAAGTGATCAACACCGCAGGCAACGAACAGGCGCCTTTCTATCATGCTACTACCGGCACACTCGTGTTTTCCGCCGATGGCCGTACCGGCATGGGAGGATATGATTTCTTTAGTAGTCGCGGTACGGTAGGCAACTGGAAAACCCCTGTAAACATGGGTGCTCCCGTAAACTCCGTAAAAGATGATATCTACTTCGGCAGCCGCAGTAACAACCGCAACCTGCTGGATGATGTGCTGCTGGGGTCTGACAGGGACGCTTCCTGCTGCCTGGAATTATTTTTCCTGCATAAGGACCGTGCCCCGCGTCAGCTCAGCGGAACCATTGTTTCCTGCGAGGGTGGCGCACCGGTAGCCGGAGCTACCGTGGTGGTGAAAGACCCTGCCAGCAATACGGTAGTGGCTACACTGACTACCGCCGGCGACGGGTCTTATACCTACAGTATTCCGGAGTATACCAGGTTACAGGTAGATGCTAAAGCTACCGGCTATACGAATGGATCGGGGCAGGTAAATGCACCGGATGACCTGGATGCGGAATCACTGGCCACACCAGCCATCTGTATCAGTCCGGTGGCCACACCTCCGGCGCCGATCACCCTTACGGACGTGTACTACGACTTTGACCAGGCCACTCTTAAAACGGAATCATTTGCATCGCTGGATAAACTGGTAAGTATGTTAAACGAGCATCCGACCATGGAGATAGAACTGGGTGCACATACGGATAGTAAAGGTTCGGAGAAACATAATAAGAAGCTGTCGGAAGCCCGTGCTAAAAGCGTAGTGGACTACCTGATCAGCAAAGGTATTGACAAGTCGCGCCTCACCTGGAAAGGCTTTGGAGCTTCCCTGCCGGTAGCGCCAAACACCCTGCCTGATGGCAGCGATAATCCGGAAGGCCGCGCCCTCAACAGGAGAACGACCTTCTCGATCCTGAAGCAATAACGGTTAACCTAAAAT
This sequence comes from Chitinophaga jiangningensis, assembly GCF_900142605.1. Taxonomy (GTDB): domain Bacteria; phylum Bacteroidota; class Bacteroidia; order Chitinophagales; family Chitinophagaceae; genus Chitinophaga; species Chitinophaga jiangningensis. The sequence continues at coordinate 45,925 of NZ_FRBL01000016.1, read as the reverse complement.
TTTAGTGACATGAAAAGAATTGTGTTTACAGGCTTGCTGATATTAGGGCTGCATGTTGGTTACGGGCAACAGTTGCCACATTATACCCAGTATATCATGAACCCGTTTATCATCAATCCTGCCGTAGCGGGCATTGAAAACTACTGGGACCTGCGGCTGAGCCACCGGCACCAGTGGACGGGCATCAACGGGGCTCCGGTAACCACCTATCTCACCCTGCATGGGCCGCTGCATAAGTCCGACTATGCAGAAGCGTCGCCTACCGGCTTCAATCCCGAAGGCGAAAACCCAAGAGGGAAGGGGTATTGGCAGGATTATACCACACCGCCGCCGCATCCGGGTATGGGTCTTACCATTTTAAATGATAAGGCCGGCCCTATAAACCGCTTTTCTATCACAGGGGCGTATGCGCACCATGTTAATTTATCGCCCCGTACCAGTCTCAGTGCTGGTATTGGTTTAGGCATGCAGCAGGTTTCGCTGGATACTCGTAAGGTGGAGTTCTACGATCCTAACGACCCGGCCATGGGCTCCGGTGGGATTCTGAATCGTTGGCGGCCGGATGTGAGTCTGGGCCTGTGGTTGTATTCAGCCGATTTCTTTATGGGTGCCTCCGCGCAAAATATAGTTCCGCAGAAATTAGGTTTCGATAACGGCAAAGTGGTGGGTGACTCAGCTTACCAGGGTAAGCTGATACCCCACCTTTTTTTCACCGCCGGTTACCGCCTCTGGCTCAGCGATGACCTGAATGTGATGCCCAGCGTGATGATGAAAATGATCACGGCGGCACCGTTGAGCTGGGATGTAAATGCACGGTTTATGTACCGCGACCGCCTCTGGTTCGGGGCTTCCTACCGGGTGAATGATGGCGTGGCGGGGATGTTCGGCGTCAATATCAGTTCGCTGGTAAACATCGGGTATTCCTATGACTATGCCGCTTCCTCGCTGAACGTGGTGACCAAAGGATCCCATGAGATTATGATCGGGATATTGCTGGGGAACCGCTATGGTGATACTTGTCCGCGAAACGTATGGTAAAATAAAATTCAATCAACCAAATAATCACTAACAAAAAACACAAAAAACAAAACACAATTATGAAAAAGTTAAGAAGCTTTTTGCCCTATGCACTGATCCTGTCCGCTGTTGTAATGTTCATGGTATCCTGTAGCAAGGATGGTGAGCCGGGACCTGCCGGGGCTCAAGGCCCTGCCGGTCAGAATGGTGCTCAGGGACCTGCTGGTCCTAAAGGAGATACCGGTGCTAAAGGTGATACCGGTGTTGCAAACGTAATTTATTCAGCCTGGCTGGATGTTCCTTTTGCTGCTGATACCCAGCACTTACCAGGTGGCGTGATTGATACGGTGGGTTGGTATGGCCAGATCGCGGTATCAAAACTTACGGCTGATATGATCGGCAAGTCAGATGTGAAAGTGTATATCAACCTGAACACACCCGCCAGCCCTCAGGTTTTGGCACTGCCATTCTACGGTAGTTTCTCTTTATTTAATATCCTGGTGCCTGGCGGTATAATCCTGCAATCAAATGTGCGCATTGGTACAGTGTCCGTAAATGGCACCAAATATCAGCAATACCGTTACATCCTTATTCCTGGTGGTGTAGCTGCCCGTAGTGTGATTGACTGGAATAACTACGATGTGGTAAAAGCGTATCTCAACCTTGTGGACTAAACAACAAATAACATCTTAGACACGGTAGTCCCTCTTTCCAGAGGGACCCTCATTTCCCTCGAAGTAAAATCTATTCATTCATCGTATGATAATATGTGTATGCAGAAGTATAACCATCTTTCGGATCAGGAGTTAGTCCGATTGTATTTAGCAGGCGATAACCCGGCCTTTACTACGTTGGTGTACAGACATAAGGACAGGATTTTTACAACCATAGTATTGCTGGTACGCGATAAAGCCCTGGCAGAAGATTTTTTCCAGGAGGTGTTTATTAAGATTATCAATGCCTTGAAATCGGGGCAGTATACGGATAATAACCGGTTTTGCCCCTGGGTGGTGCGTATCGCCCATAACTTTTGCATCAGCCATTTCCGGAAGGCCGAAACCAGGCATAATGTGGTAACCCGCTTTAATGAGGCCATTGGCGACAGCCTGCACTACATGGATTTTAGTCCGGAGCAGCGGCTCATCACCGGTGAGCGGTACCGGGAAATAGAGGACATGCTGGACCGGCTGCCTGCAGCACAGCGCGAAGCATTGATCCTGCGGTATTACGCCGGGCTTAATTACCGGGAGATGGCTCAAACGGTGGGTATTAGTATTAATACAGCGTTGGGTCGTGTGCGTTATGCACTCATGAATTTAAGGCGGCAGATGGCCGCTTCGGAAACCGTAATGTGCTAAAGAGTGTAAATATCTGAAGCAACAATATCTTAGTATATTCGTTACCGGGATGATCATCATCCCGGTATTTTTTTAAGGTAGAGTTCAGCTAAACGGATATTTGTTCTATGACCTCGACAGGTATATTCCACACCATCCTGCTGATGGGGGTATTGCAGGGAATCATACTGACTGTACTACTTTTTGCAGGCGCCCGAAAGCGCCCTGCCAACCGGTTCCTGGCCTGGGTGATGGCTATTTTTGGGTTGGCCTGCTTTAACCTGCTGATCAATGAACTACCCATCTTTAATATATCAGTAGTCATCAACGTATTATGTGCGATTATTCCCGGCGTGCTGGTAATGCCGGTAGGGCCGTTGTTGTATTTTTATATCATGGCCTCGCTGGAGCCGGGCTTCAGGCTTACAAAGCAGCAACGCTGGCATTTTGCACCGGTATTAATAGACGTGGGTGGGCAGCTGGCAGCGATTATTTTCTTTTCCGGGGTGCTGCTGGGCCTGCTCCCAAACCGCCCCGCCCCATGGGGGAATTTTATTGATACCTATAATGTATATGCGGATATCCCGCGATGGATGTCAGTGACTATTTACCTAGTATTAGCCTACCGTTACCTGCAAGTGCATAGCGGGAATGGATCCTACGGCCGCTGGCTGCGTACCTTTATCGGGATATTTCTGGTTTTTCAAGCCATCTGGTTTATTTATCTTGTGCCGTACGTCATTCCATCGTTGTCCAACAAGCTGTTGGACCTGGTAGGCTGGGCCCCTGTTTACATACCGCTGGTAGCTTTGCTCTATACCATTGGCATCAAGGGTTTACTCGCGCCTGCTAAACCGGAAGAGCTGCGTACAGCCGTTAGGGTGACACCGCCACCCAACACCGATGCCATTGTAGCGCAGCTCCGGCATGCGATGGAAGTGGAGAAACTGTATCTGCAGCCCGAGCTTAATCTTGCCTTGTTATCGAAACATACGGGCATAGCCGCCAAAACCATCTCCCTGGTATTAAATCAATATGTAAATAAAAGTTTTAATGAGTTTGTGAATGGATACCGCATTGCCGATTTCCAGCAGAAAGTACGGCAACCCGGATTTGGGCATATGACCCTGATGGGGGTAGCCTTCGAATCAGGATTTAACTCGCAGGCAACTTTTCAGCGGGCATTCAAACAGCAAACCGGCACATCGCCCACCGAATATTTACGTCAAATCGCGGAAGTGGGCCATGGTGAAGCCGATAAGGAGTGATCAAATCCGGATTTGAGTAGGTAGGCAGCCCTGTTATCCTTTATTTGCCCTAAAAAAAGAATATGCGATTTTATTGCCTGGCCCTGATATTTTCTCTTTGTAGTTTATTGGTTTTTAGTCAACAGTCGTTCCGGGTGGTTTCCGGAAAAATCCGGGATGCCCGGCAACAAACACCATTACCCTATGCCTCTGTACAGGCGCTGCATGAAAGTAGCCGCACTACCGCTAATGGCCATGGCGACTTCCTCCTGAAAATACCCTTGTGGGACCGGCCCGACTCACTGGTGATTACTTTTATGGGCTACCGCCGGGTGGTTATACCTGTGCCGCAGGAAGACGGCCATTTGAACGTGAACCTGGAACAAGCCTCCATGGAGCTGGCCCCTGTGATCATTAGTACACCCAATGGGCAGTCCCTCATTGAAAAAGCCATTGCCCGCATGCCTGCCAATTACGACACCGCACGGTTACGACTATCCGCATTTTATCGGGAGGATATCAGAATGGGGCAGGATACCCTCAATTATAACGAATCTGTCCTGGACATCTTTAAGGTATATCGCCAGCCTGGCCAGCAGGATCAGATCCGGCTGGTAAAAGGGCGCAAGCACCAAACGCCGCCAAGGGATGATCCGCGGTTTTACAACTGGATCAGCAATATCACCAATACCGCTTACAGCTCCCTCATGGAGGACCTGCAAAAATCACCGGACGCACCACGCTCATTCCTGAATCCGGATAATTTTTACCTGTACAGGTTTGTTTATCGCGAGGCTATCATGGAAGGGGACCGGCGGCTGCTCATCGTTGATTACATGCCCCGCAAGCCACATAAAAAAGCGCTTACGAAGGGAACGGTTTACCTGGAAGACTCCACACTCGCCATCGTGAAGGTGGTCTGGTCGCTCACACCGGATGGTGCCAACTGGATTAATAAACACGGTATGGGAGGAGTGGCATACACGATTATGTCGCGCCTCATGAAAGCCAGCCTTACCTTTCAGGATGCTATTACCACCATTCAATACAAGCCCTATAAGGGCAAATGGTACCTGGAACAGGTACACCGCCATTGGGAGTTAGTAGTAAACAGTCGTAGCCGCCAGGTACATAACGCACCCTGGAAGGGCGACTTCCTGTTGCAGGTTACCGGTATCTCCACCGACAGTGTGAAGCCTTTCGATGCCGGTGTGGCCAGTAAGGCGGCTGCCGTGGGGCAGCTCATTCCCCAACGATATGATACCGCCTTCTGGGAAAATTTCAATATCCTGCTGCCGGATATTCCTGATACGGTAAAGCTGACCACTACTAAGGACACCGCGGCTGTCCCCGGCATTCGCTTATCGAACCGGGAGAATGGGTTTACCCGTCGCGATACCCTACGGGGTATGCTATCCCCGTTTCGTACCTGCTACGACGTTACCTTTTATAACCTGGATGTATCCGTATCTGCCGAAAAAAAATATATCCGTGGACGTAATGAAATACAGTTCCGGGTGATGCAACCATTTAGCAGGTTTCAGCTGGACCTATACGCAAACATGGTCATCGACAGTGTGCTATACAAGGATGCACCGGTCAGCTATACCCGGGAATACGACGCCGTGTTTATTACCCTGCCTGATACTTTGATCAGCGGCCAATCAGCTGTTACCATCGTGTACCACGGCCAGCCCCAGGAAGGCGATGCCCGCCTGCCTATGTATGGCGGCATACTATATGATAAGGACCCTGCCGGTAATCCATGGACGCAGATGGTATGCCAGGGATCGGGAGCGAGTGTATGGTGGCCTAATAAGGATCATCAGTCCGATGAACCGGACAGTATGCGTATAGCCGTTACCGTACCGGCAGGCTATACGGAGATCTCCAACGGTCAGCTGCTATCAAAGGTAAACCTGGGGGATACCAGTACCCGTTATGAATGGCGGGTGACGTACCCGGTTAATAACTACAATGTGTCGTTCTGCATAGGGAAGTACAGCCATTTTACGGATCAGTACCGTAGCATAACCGGTGATACGCTGGTATTGGACTATTATGTACTGCCGATGCACCTGGAACGCGCCCGTAAACTGTTTCCGGAGGTAAAGCAAATGCTGGCCACCTTTGAGAAAGCATTTGGGGCTTATCCGTTTCCGCGGGATGGATTTAAACTGGTGGAAAGCCCGTATCCTATGGAGCACCAAAGTATTGTGTGCTTTGGGAAAATACTCAATGATACTGGTTTGCTGATACTGCCATCAATTATCTGGCATGAGTCGGCCCATGAATGGTGGGGCAATGCCATTACCTCCGAAGATATCGCCGACATGTGGATACACGAAGGCTTTGCCACCTATGCGGAAGTGCTGATGACGGAAATGCTGTTCGGTAAAGCGGTGGGAGCAGCCACGGTAGCGGAAAGTAAAACCGGCGTGCTGAATAAGGAACCGGTGATAGGCGTGTATAATGTAAATCACATTCATTATGACATCGGGGATATGTATACCAAGGCCAGTCTCATGTTACATACCCTGCGGCAGCTATTACCCGGCGACAGTGCCTGGTACACGCTCCTCAACAATATTCAGCGCCAGTATCGTTACAGGACCCTCAGCTCCGATTCCCTGGAGGCATTTATATCTCACCAAATGAAAAGGAATTTAAAACCCTTCTTTGATCAATACCTGCGACTTACCACAATTCCCCGATTGGAATACTCGCTTAAAAATGTAGCCGGCGGATTGCAATTGCGATACCGTTGGGCAGGCACTGTAGCCGGATTTGATATGCCGGTAAAATATACCATCGGCGAAAAGCCAGGTGGATGGCTGTATCCGGAGGCGGAATGGAAAGTCACCACACTGAAAAAAATGAATGCGGAAGATGTTGGGGTGGATGACGAAAATTTTTACATCACAGTAGAAAAGCAATAAGGATGCACCTGCCGCGCGCAGCTGTCACCATCGGTGTGAGCTGTGTGCTTTTTGGTGCATCCTCCATGGGGTCATAAACAGGTTCCGAATAACGCTCCTTAGAATTGATTACTGGTGCTGTCCGTTCTTTTCCGCCGGTAAATGAACCTGTACAGGAAATTTTTGTTTTGATTACCGATGGTTTATCAGGATGGATGAAAGTCCGGATGTAAAGGTAAAGCAGCAGCGGAATACAGCGGATGTACGGATTGTGCATTGTGCTATATAATTGCGGGAGTGCCGCAGGAGGCTCAGCAGTTCTAATTTCATTTTAATGTCCCTTTAAGCGGGAATTCATATTTTACCCCCATGGAGTATAATCATTTTTTATATAAACGTTGGAAAATAGCACTGCCATTATGGTCAATCATATGTCCAATGCTGGGCCTGATCATCTTAGCACTGGCATCGCAGTATAAGAGCGGCCTGTTTGCCGTGATCATGGGAGCCTCGCTGATAGCTACGGTGCTGGCGGCAGTACACCATGCCGAAGTGGTAGCGCATAAAGTGGGAGAGCCTTTTGGTACGTTGATTCTTGCATTAGCCATTACCGTGATTGAAGTATCACTGATCGTTTCCATGATGTTATCAAAAAGCGCAGGAGGTGCTACCCTGGCCAGGGATACGGTGTTTGCGGCCATCATGCTGATCCTCACGGGTATCATTGGGTTGTCGTTACTGATTGGTGGTTATAAATACAAGGAGCAGGCGTACATCAAGCAGGGGGTAAGCGCTGCGCTGACTACCCTCACGGCTATATCCGTATTAACCCTGGTGCTGCCTAACTATACCACTACCTCTGCGGGACCAGTGTATAGCAGCAGTCAGCTGATATTTGTGGCCATTATCTCGCTCGTTTTATACGGTGGCTTTGTAGCGGTGCAAACGGGACTGCACCGGGATTATTTTTTGCCGGAAGATGCGGCCAAAGGCGACGAAGATGCTCATGCATCGCCACCATCCGCAGGTACTACCGTTTGCAGCCTGTTGCTGTTGTTAGCTTCCCTGGTTGTGGTGGTATTGCTCTCGAAGAAATTGTCGCCTACCATCGAAGGTATTGTTGTAGACCTGGGTGCTCCTAAGAGCCTGGTAGGTATTATTATTGCCGCTGTGATCCTGTTGCCGGAAGGACTCGCCGCTATTCGCGCCGCCTCCCGCAATCGCCTGCAAACCAGTTTGAACCTCGCACTGGGCTCTGCCCTGGCAAGTATCGGACTCACCATTCCGGCGGTGGCCATCGTGTGCTACGTCATGAATTTTGAAGTCACACTTGGTATTGATGGTAAGTCCACCTTACTACTGTTACTCTCACTTTTTACCATCAATATTTCATTTGGCGCAGGCCGGACCAACGTTTTACAGGGCATTGTACAGCTGGTGATACTGGCTACTTACCTGTTTATCACCATTGTGCCTTAGTATTTAATCTCTGTGCCTGGAGCGCAGGGTGTTTTGCTGAGTGCAGCATACTTAACAATAAAGGTATTACTGTAACAATTTGCCGGGTGATAACTTGAAGAGTCAATTCCACTCAGCGTCATGTAAAATACGTTGCCATCTTTTACGGAATCCGGTAGTCCTACAACACCCATGGTATGCGGAATGGCGCGTGGATTCAGCGGTTCGCCAAAGAAAGCATTACTGATGGTATCCGTGTAGTTTTTAAAACCCGCCTGCATCCTGGGGTCTACCAACTGGATCACATCCTGACAACTTTTACCAACATATTTCACCGCGACACAGGAAACACCGAAACTGATACAGGTAATGATTTCGGGCTTCGGTTTTTCATATTTCTTACAGCCGAAGGCCGTGAATAATAATACGTTGAGCAACAAGATAGCTTTAACAGTACGCATAGCAGCAATGATTTTGGTTTGGGAGTTTGCCTGTTAAAACGGACGTGGGCAGTAAAAGTTACAACAGGTAGGTAAATCACCATCAAACTCCAGGGTGTGGCCGGGGCACCAGCCCCGCCACGCCCTGGAATAGACCAGTGCCGAATGCACAGGTCTATTCCAGGGAAAAAAAAGCGCCTCATAGAAAATGAGGCGCCACTTAACACTTGTTATATATCTATTCTCAAAATTATCTCGGTTTCTGATCCCACCACAGTTTAGTGCCACCATTATCGGCGGGTGAACTCAACAGCTGAATCGCCGCCTGCACCGCCTGTGGATTAGTATTATATTCATTCTGCGGGAATGGCAACCTGCGAATCTGCAGATCGGTGTTAATCGTTCCGCCACTGTTGTTGTTCACCACTGGAAACAGCTTTGGATAACCGGTACGGCGAAACTCCGTCCATGCCTCCTGGCCTTCAGGGAACATCGCCAGCCATTTTTGCGTGATGATGCGTTCCAGCTTCTGTTCAGGCGTAGCAGCTTCGTTCCATTTGATGGTGATGGAAGAAGGGCTTGGTGCGTTGTTGACAGGATTCTTCGGATCTACGTAAGCTGCCGGCACGCTCGCATTATCGTCTTTATAACCAGCGTTGCTTACATTCCATTGCGCAAAGGAAGTGGCAATGCCATCTTCATAAGCCTGCTGCACAGCACCTGCGTTCGTCCAGCCATTGAGGGCAGCTTCTGCACGGAGGAAATATACTTCCGCGGCGGTCATCAGTTGTACTGCTGTTTGCTTGCTGAAAGAAGGCACGGCACCATCGTTTACATTCAGGTTGGAATATTTCACATAATCATCTTTCGCATTGGCACTGGTGATGCTGCCTATACGAATACCGATGTATTGATTCGGAAAGGAAGGGTCGGTGGACTTATCCATATACTTACTCACGCGAGGATCGTTGTATCCATTGAGGTAGCAGGCAAGAGAAGCATTGATGCGGGTATCTGCCCAGTCGGTGGCAATAAACACCAGCGGATTGGTAAATGCACCGGTGATCTTTACGGTCATGTTATCCGCGTTGGCAGTAATCAGCCCTCCGTTAGCAGGGTCCAAAGCTTTTTCCCCTTCTGATTTGGCAAGGGCTTTATCGGCATAGTTAATATGTGTAGCAAGACGTAAGCGTAAGCTGTTAGCGAACTTCAGCCACTGGGTAAAGTTACCGTTGTAAATCACATCAAACTGTGCGAAGTTGAAAGGTAACGCTTTACCGCTGCTGATCTGCGTGCGCAGGTAATTGGCGGCCGTGTCCAGCTCCAGGAAAAAACGTTTATAAACGTCCTGCTGACTATCAAATGGCACGCTGGTATTGCTCTCACCCACATGGCTATACGGAATAGGCCCGTAGATATCGGTGACGCGACTCATGGCCGTTACTTTCGTAATCAGCGCTACCGCCCATACAGCCGGGAAGTTTTTTTCGATACCGGTGCTACGCAGTTTGGTAAGCGGAGCGATTACGTTGAGGTAACCTACTTTATAGGCTTCACCGTTCCAGCCGTTTACCAGTGAATAGTTCATATTGTTCAAACCACTGCCAAACGGAGTGGCCGACATGAAATACCCGGAAAAGCAGTCGGCATTCAGGTTTTGCTGCACCTGGAAGGAGTTGGGATCGCCTCCGCCGGAGAAGTTGTAAATAGACATTTCGGCAGATTTCAAATACAGTCCCAGTACATTGAAATCAGGGGCCAGCTGATCATCAGTAACCCCGGTATTATCGGTATTATATGATTCGAAATTTTTTGTACAGGCGCTCATACTGCCAATCAGCAGTGCGGCAGTCACCCATACTTTATATCCACGCAGTTTATTAATCAGTTTCATCCTATTCAGTTTTTTCAGTGATACCATTAGAAGGTTGCATTCAGCGTGAGGCCATAGGAGCGGGTTGCGGGCAGCATAAAGGCGTCCACGCCGCCAAGGCCATTAGCGGTTGACATCGTTTGCTCAGGGTCAAACGGTGCTTTTTTGGAGAAGTAAATCAGGTTACGGCCGGTAAGTGAAAACTTGAGGGACTTCACAAAAGTTTTGTTCAGCGGTACCTGGTAACCCAATGCGGCTTCTCTGAGTCGCACCGTAGTGGCACTGTACATATACTCGCCGGATACGCCTTCGCGACCGCCAATTACCGAGTACCAGTTAGCGGCATCAATGGTAGATACCGGGTTACCGGCTTCGTCCACACCATTAATTTTTACACCACCGGCATCACGGGCTTCGCCACTCACTTTGGATACGCCATAGCTGTCCATCATCGCCTGTGTAACAGACATCACCTTGCCGCCGAACTTACCATCGATCAGGAAAGAGAAACTGAAATTGCCATAGTTCAGGTTGTTGTTCCAGCCAAGCTGCCACCTGGTATTGGAATTCCCGAGGTATACCATGTCGCCGCCCTGTTTCACCGGCTTGCCGTCTTTGATGAGGATACGGCCCTGCGCGTCTCTGCTCAATACGGTGCCATAGATATCTCCGAACGAACCACCTACTTTAAACTGGGAAGCATAGTTAGCACCGGAAGCACCGCTGAGGGTGAAACGGTCCACCTGCGGAGAGAGTTCAATAATCTTGTTTTCGTTTGTAGCGAAGTTCAGGCCTGTGTTCCACTGGAATTTACCCTTGGTAAAAACGTCATAGCGCACCATCGCTTCCACGCCCTGGTTCTGAATGTTACCGGCATTGATAAATACGGTGTTGTTCAGCGTTGCCCAGGCAGCGGCAATTTCCATGGTCTGGTTGGTGGTATTGGTTTTATAGTAGGTAACGTCCACGCTTAAACGATTATCGATAAAGCGCCATTCTGTGCCGAGTTCCAGCGATTTTGTCTTTTCCGGTTTCAGGGTGTTGAACGGATTGGCGGTGCTTACCACGATGTTGCCGCTGCTACCCAGTTTGGCGCCAGGGGTGTTACTCTGGTAGGCGAGCGGACTATTACCCACGATGGCGTAGGAGCCGCGCACTTTAGCAAAGCTGATAGCGGACGGCAGGTGCAGCACCTGGCTGAGGATAGCGTTCAAACCTACGGAAGGGTAGAAGTAGGATAGCTGCGGTGTGTACGCCAGGTTGGATGCCCAGTCGTTACGCGCTGTTACGTCGAGGAACAACCAGTCGTTATACGAGATGTTGGCACTGGCAAAAACTGACTGCCATTGACTATGTTTTTCCTGTGCTGTACCGGAGATCCGCGCATCCAGTGTTTTCACGTTTTGGATGGTGAAAATATTGGGAAGGTACAGTCCATCTTTACCGGAGCTGATCACGTCTCCCTGGGTTTTGATATCGCGGATACTGGCGCCGGCCAAACCGTTGATACTGATTTTTTTACCAGGGAAGCTAAAGTTGGCGAGGAGGTCGCCATACTGCTGGGTAGTGGTGGTATTGCCATAATAGTAGCTACCGTTAGGGCTGGCAAGCACCTGTTGGGTACCGGCGTATATTTTTTGTTCGTACAGGTCGTTGATGCGGTCAATGCTTCCGCGGGCCTGGATATTGAGCCAGTTGTTGGCCTGGTATTTCAGGCTGGCGTTGGCCAGCAAACGGTTCCTGCGAAGGGAATTAGGGTTGCGGTTTACGATCCACCATGGGTTTTGCTGTACGTCTTCATTGAGCGGCCAGTTTTGTACCGGCAGGTAGTTACGGCCGGGATCTCCTACTTCGAAATTATTCTTGTATTGGGTGATGTCCAGGCTGCGCGGGAACAGGTATAAACCGGTGAGTGGATTGAAATAGAAGCCAGAGAGTGGCGTGTTTTCAATCTTCTGGGTCATATAGTTCACATCGGCGGTGGCGGTGAGCTTGTCGTCGAAGAAGTGGCCGGTTTCTTTAAAGTCGATGTTATGGCGACCTATATCATTACCGGGTTCAATGCCGCGACCGGAGGTATTGGCGTAGGAGAAATAAGTTTGTGCCTTATCACTGCCGCCGCTGAGGCTGATCGCGTTGGTAAATATCTGCCCGGTCTGGAAAAACTGATCCAGGTTATCCCTTTTTACCGGGTTATTGATTTTAGCACCCCAGCTTTGGGTGGAGCTGTCTTTCGTTTGTGCGTAGTTGTTTTGGAATTCGGGCAGGTAGGCTGCCTGGGAGATGTTAAAGCCGCTGTATACGTTTACCGCGGGTTTTCCTGACTTGCCCGATTTGGTAGTCACCAGGATAACGCCGTTAGCTCCCTGGCTACCATACAATGCCGCTGCTGACGCGCCTTTCAGCACTGTGATACTTTCGATGTCTTCCGGGTTGAGGTTGGAGATAGGATCACCGCCATCATAGGAAGAAGTACCACCGTAGATGCTGCTGGGCTGGTTGGTGAGGGAGTTGTTCATGGGTACACCGTCGATCACGTACAGGGCCTGGTTGGAGCCGAGGCCCGACTTGCTGCCGCGCAGGATTACTTTGGCGGAACCGCCTACACCGGAGGCGCTGGAGCTGATGGTTAAACCAGCAACCTTACCGTTAAGGGTGTTGATCAGGTTAGGATCTTTGGCTTTGGTAAGTTCCAGGCCATTGAGTTGCTGAGTGGAGTAGGTGATGGATTTCTCCGCGCGTTTTACGCCGAGGGCCGTTACTACTACTGCGTTGAGCTGACTATCCTGTGGCTGCAGGGTGAGAGTAAGGTTGGTGTCGTTGCCTACGGTTACCTGTTGCTGGGCAAAACCGATGTAGCTGATCACGAGCACATCACCCGGTTTAGCATCAATGGTGAACTCGCCTTTTACGCCGGTGGCCGTACCTCTGCTGGTACCCTTTACCTGTACGGATACGCCTACCAGCGGCTGCCCGTCGGCACCCACCACCTTGCCCTGGATGGCTATGTTAGGGTTGGCGGTCAGGGTTTCTTTGGTTTGCGGGCGAGGCGACACTACAATTGTTTTATCGACGATGCTGTACGAAAACAAACGACTGTTGAGGCAGGCATTGAGTACCTGCGGCACCGTGGCGCTTTGCATGTTTAAGGTTACTGGCGCGGCTTTCTGCAGCAGGTGCTCATCATACACAAATTCATACCCGGTTTGATGGCTGATGCTGTTGAATATGTCGTATACCGCCAGTCGTTTACCCTTGATGGTGACCGACTGGGAGAATGTTTTGGCGCTCAGATTAAGTGTAAATACTAAGGTTAGTATCGCCGTTAATCGCATAATAAGCAATAATTTTTTGTGCAAAGGCCTGCCCTTTCTGCGGACTTTGCAGGTACAAAGGAGTTCCATACTTTTGTTTTGTGGCTTAAAAGTTCAATTTTGATTTCTGCAAATGGAAGTTGGATTGCCATGTTATAACCGGGAGCATTGGCGTGCTTCCGGTTTTTTGCAATCAGATGTTAGCATTCACGTTTTCATAACCTTTCAGTTTTTGATTCATAAGTGGATTAAATAGTTACTGTTCCTGGTGAAAAGGTTTCACCTTTATTTGATTGTTTGTTGTTTCAAAGTTTACCCGTTGGGTGGCAGATAATATCTGCAGCAGGTCATCCGCATCGGCGCGCCGGGAAATAACCCCGGTGAGGCGTACGTCTGAGAGGTCGCCGGCGTAGCTTACTTCCACATCATACCAGCGGGCAATCTGCCGCATAATGGTCTGGATGTTGGTGTTGCGGAAGCGGAACTTACCGTCTTTCCAGGCCAGCACTTCTTCCATGTCCGCGGTGGCTACGTCGAAGGTGGCTGCCTCATTGAGGCTGCCTGCCAGGCCGGGTTGCAGTTGTGTTTTGTTACCGGCATGCAACAGCTGTACCGCGCCACTTTCCAGGGTGGTGGTAATCATTTGTTCATCCGGGTAGGCCATGATGTTAAAGCTGGTACCCAGTACCTGCACATCCATGGTTTTGTTGCCTTTCACCGTTACAAAAAAGGGCTGTTGCGCATTTGGTGCCACCTGGAAATATGCTTCACCGGATATTTCCACTCTTCTTTCCTTACCCGCAAATGCTGTAGGGAAGCGGATGCTGCTGGCTGCATTGAGCCACACGCGACTCCCATCGGGCAGGCCGAGCTGATATTGGCCGCCACGGGGAGTGACTATAGCATTATATACAATCGTGCTGGCTTTACCATTAGTCTGGTAGGTAATTCCTTCTCCATTATTATTAATACTGGCATTTCCCTGCCGAGCTATCTGGCCGAGGTTGGCACTGTCCAGCGCTACGGTGCTGCCATCCGCCAATACCAGCATAGCCTTGTTGCTGCCGGGTTGTATTGGTTTTGCCTTTTGGGCAACAATGGCGGGTGGGCGTTGCTGCTGATAAAACCAGGTGCCGGTGCCTATGGCTAATGCTGCCAGGCAGGCGGCTGCCAGCAGCCATTTGTTGCGCCAGGAGCGTGTAGCCTTGAGCGTAGGTTGTGTCAGGATATAGGTGAGTATCTCCGGATGATCGGCTGGTTGCCAGCCGCTGTCGGGCGCTCCCTGTTGCAGCAGCGTATCAATATCAGTTTTGATGATTTCCACAGCATCCGGCTGCAGGCTTAGTTCCTGAAGGCGCTCCAGCTCCGCGGCAGTGATGCTGCCTTGTTTATATTTTTCCAGTAGTAGCTGTACTTCCTTCATCAGCGGTTTTAGTTGTTTTGCAAGCGGTATTCAGGATAAAGACGAACAACTATTTCAAAAGGAGTATTTGCACCGAAAAAAAAATTTAGCGTCGGAAAGTAATCAGGATAAGCAGGATGGGGAGGACGTCGTTTTTGACGCGGGCACTCACAAAAGTGCGGATGGATTGCATGGCCAGGCTCATTTGCTTTTTAACGGTATGCACGGAGATGTTGAGCTGGCGGGAAATTTCTTCATTGCTGAAGCCTGCCTGGCGGGCCTGGTATACCTTACGCCTTTCCGTAGGCAGGGCAGATACGGCGGCGCGGAGTATGCCATCGTATTCTTTTTCCAGCAGGAGGTGGTCGGCATCGGCCTGCATGGTGGGTTGTTGCTGCTGATGAATGTCATAGACCTTTAATTTCACCAGCTGCCTGCGAAAACCGTCATATATATGATTGCGGGTAAGTATAAAGAGGTAGTCCCGGAAATTGTCTACCTCCGTTAGTCCCGACCGGCGCAGCCATACTTTCAGGAAGATTTCCTGTACGGTTTCGGTGGCCAGGTTAGCATCTTTCAGGTACACCATGGCCGCATCAAATACCTGTTTGCTGTATCGATGGAAAATAGCCGTAAACGCAGCGGCGTCCCCGTCGGCTATCTGTAATAATAGTGCTTGCTCTTCTGCTGTATTGGCGACTGGCAAAGGCTGAATGTTGATTTTTGGTGGAATCTGACATTGGTTTATGACAGTAATTTAGTAATAAATTGTATTCCAACCATCTTTTTGCTTAAACGTTTAAGCACCCCACCAGATAAGAATAGCCACCTCCCCTTGCGGGGAGGTAAAAATCAGAAGAACATACCACCGGAAGCCTCAATGCGTTGGGCGTTAATCCAGCGCGCCTCTTCGGTACAGAGGAAGGCCACCACGCCGCCGATATCATCGGGCACGCCTACACGCCCCAGTGCTGTGTTGGAAGCCACCATGGAATTAATTGCCTGGTTATCCCGTACATGTCCGCCATTGAAGTCCGTAGCAATGGCGCCAGGGGCTACCACATTGGCGGTAATACCACGTGCACCCAATTCCTTAGCCATATAGCGAGTCAGCACTTCCACGCCGCCTTTCATGCTCGCATACGCGCTGCTGCCCGGAAGTGAAAAACGCGCCAGCCCGGAAGAAATGTTTACAATGCGGCCGCCGTCATTCATCAGCGACAATGCTTTCTGCGTCAGGAAGAAGACGCCTTTTAAATGGATGTTGAACAGGTCATCAAACTGGGCTTCGGTTACGGCAGCAAAGGGAGCGGTTAAGCCTGTACCTGCATTGTTGATAAGAAAATCGAAGGTGGATACTCCGAAGCTTTGTTCCAGTGTGGTTTTCAGCTGTGTGAGGAAGGTGTCGAAGGATTGAGTGTTGCCGGCATTAAGTTGCAACGCAGCGCCCTTGCTGCCTGCTGCCGCTATTTCCGCAACTACCTGCTCCGCCTCATCCTTACGGCTATGATAAGTGATTACAACATTGAATCCTTTGTTTGCCAGTGCCAGCGCCATATTTTTTCCAAGGCCCCGGCTGCCGCCTGTTACGAGTGCAATTTTGTTACTGGTTGCCATTTTCTGAATTTTTGTTATTTATAAAAAGATCAATCAGCACCGTTTTGTTTAGTTATCAGGTGATTTCCTGATTGACTACACAAAGGTCCAATATTCCGCAACGGCTATCGTTACGGTAATCAATCTAACATTTGCAAAATTCAAATAATGGGTATTTACCTATAACCGGCAGGGGAGATGTTGGTTTGCTTTCTGAAAAAGTTCGAGAAATGGGCCACTTCCTCGAAGCCAAGCCCGTAGGCGATTTCAGAAATGCTCAGGTTGGTTTGCTTCAGCAAAATCTTTGCTTCCTGCACAATACGGCTGCTGATCAGCTCGGTGGTAGTTTTGCCGGTATTTTCCTTTAATACTTTGTTGAGATGATTTACATGCACGGCCAGCCGATCCGCAAAATCCTTGGCCGTACGCAGCTGTAACCGCTGCTGCGGCGGTTCTACCGGAAACTGCCTTTCGAGCAACTCTATGAATAAAGAAGATATCCGCGTGGCAGCAGAATGCGCAGGCTGCGTAGTGCCCAATGGCTGCAGCTTCTGGCCAAAATGAATCACCTCCATCAGGTAGGTGCGCAGCAGGTCATATTTAAAAGCATAGTCGGAAGAAATCTCCCGGTACATTTTCTTAAAGATGCCGGTTATTTCTTCCGCCTCTTCTTCATTCACCTTGAAGATGGGGACCTCGCCGGATTTGAAAATCGGCAGCTCATCCAATACCACACCACTTTTGGTGGGCACCAAAAATTCTTCGGTAAATATGCAGAAATAGCCGGACTGATTTTCATCCTGCGGTACATAATGATAAGGAATCTTCGGAGAGGCAAACAGTAAGGCGTTATTTTCTATTTCAATCACCTTGTCCGCATATTCAGCGCGGTTACGGCCACTGATCATGCTGATTTTATAGTAGGAACGGCGGTTGTAGGGCATCACCCCGGTGTTCTTGAATGCAGTGATTGTATCAGCTATTTTGAATACGTTAAAGTGCCCCAGCTCTTTATTAACGCCTTCCGGCATCTTGCCGGTTGTTTCCCGGTAAAAATTTTCAAGTGATGATCTGGTCATACCTGCCTCCGTTTTTGCGAAATTCAAATTTACGGAATTTGGGAGATATGGGATTATTTTAAAAAGGAAACACTATTTAGTAGCGTAATTATACGATTTATTGACCATTTTATTTCGGAAGTAGAGACGCCTCGCAGGCGTCTATGCGAGTAAATCTCCGCTAAAATTTCTTCTCTGTAAAAGGGATTGCCGAGTAGATTTTAGCGGAGCTTGTGTTTTGATAGACGCCTGCGAGGCGTCTCTACGCGGGTTTGAGCACTTGTGCGTAATTAGTCACCGGTGCATCGCATACCGAACAGCAATATTCCGCTGGCAATTCATTAAACAGTGTTCCGGCTTGCACGCCCTGATCTGGGTCCCCATACGCCTCATCATACACCGTCTGACATTCACTGCACTGGTAAATGGTTTTAACTGCCGCCGGTATCACCGCCGCCTGCTGCTCGCGGATGTAATCACCCAGCAGGTCATTTTCGCTTTTCTGTTCATAATAAGCTTTGCAAAGGGCCGCCACATAAGGCCCCAGGTGCTCTTTGCTAACCGCCTCGCGGTACAATACCAACTGGGAAGAGTTAGCGTTGAAACCCGCCGTATGCAAAATATCATACCGCTGCATGTACTTGAGCTTGCTCTCGCGGATGTGTTGTTGTCTCCTTATAACAATAGAACCAAACAAACTTTCCGCCTTCCGCACCCGCACACTGAAGCAGAGCCCGTAGGTACGTGTATCCATGCTGTCGAAATACCGGATAATATGGCGCTTCAGCACCAGCCCGTCCTCACAGTCATCCTCCACGCACCAGTTGAGCTCATTGGCGGCATGCCGCACATTAATGCCATGCTTGCCCAGGATATAGTCCCAGAGCTGGCGGTGCCATTTATTGATATGCTGAATCACGAGCGATTTCCAGGGCGTAATGTATACCGCACCGGTCATGGTTTGCTGGCAGATAGCACACATGTCTTTCAGAAAAGGAACGGAAAAATATTCATTGCGCTTGTAAATTCCCAGCCAGTAGCCGTTGTTCTGCTGGTTAAATCCCTCATAGTAGGGCAGGTGAAAAGGAGGGAGGGATAACTCCTGCTCCTTCTCCCGGGAGCTGATCACTTTCCCCTTCGTTACATATTCGTATATCCCTTCCAGTGAGTGTGCCTGATGAATGTACTGTTCCACCGCCTTGCTCAGCGCCGCAATATGATTACTGTACACCAGCATTGGCCATGCCATCAGTTCCTGTGTGCCCGGGAGTCGCAGGTACAGGTACCAGTAATGGGAATGCGCCGATGATACCCAGTTGATATGCCCGGTAAACAAAGGCACAAAGGTTTGCGACTGCTCGCAGATGTTCACTTTCAGCGCGGGATGATAATCAAACTGGTCAAAAATTTCCTTGTACACTCCCTCGGTAAGCCAGCCGGTATGCATGAGCAATCCCGTGGTCAGGTAAGAGCTTACAATATTAGGCCCTGCCGCCAGGGGTATATGCGCCAGGTGACACTGGGTCATAAACGCCTCGTAGTTGTTCACCGGAATATCCAGCATCAGCTGCTGCCGGTGCCCAAACCGCAGCTCCCGGCACTGGTGGTCTGCCGCCAGCTCCACTATTTTCATCAGCTGCCCGGCAGGTACAATGCCGCCGGTGAAGTTGATCTGTATGGTTTGATCTGCTTTCAGCATCTATACAAGTATTGATTTTTCGGGTAAACATTTTTCCAATATCGCCTTCACCTCGGACCGGCAGCTGCCACAACCCATGCCAGCGCCACTGGCCTGGCATAGCGCAGGCAGCGTGTCACAGCCTTTGTCAATCTCTGCTTTGATATTCCCTTCGCCCACGTTGCCGCAACTGCACACCAGCCTGCCGATCACGGAATCGCCCTTGTTGCCGGAACGTAACAGCTGCAGGCGCTTATCGCTCAGTTCTGTGCCTTGCTGTATCAAATCTTTAAACTCTAAAAACTCGGATTTGTCGCCAATCAAAATGGCGCCCACCAGTTTGTCCTGGTGAACAATGCATTTTTTATAATAGCGCTTGGCCTTGTCCATGAAAATAATTTCCTCATAGGCAGGATCATCTGGCGTGAGCACCATGCCCAGCGAACAGATGTCGGTGCCGTGCATTTTGAGGATGTTCATAAACAGCGACCCTTTATAATAGCTGCCGGTATCTCCGCAGAGGTAAGCGGCAACCACTGCTGCCTGTTGCTCCGCCGCTGCGGTAATACCATACAGCGTGCCCCTGAAGGAAGCGATTTCCCCGATGGCAAAAATATCCGGATCGCTGGTCTGTAAATATTCATTAACCGTTACACCCCGCTCGCATTGCAGGCCTGCGGCTACTGCCAGCTCAGTGTTAGGCTGGGTGCCGATGGTCATCACTACGGCCTGACAGGGAATATACCGGCCACTCTTCATATATAGTCCCGTTACTTCCTCATCGCCATCGAAGCGGGAAATCTCATCGTTAAAATAAGTTTCAATACCTCTGTCGGTCAGTTCTTCGTGGAGTAGCTGGGCGGCGGTGTGGTCCAGCTGCCGGTCCATCAGCCGGGAGGTACGTTGAATAACGCCCACGGCTATACCCATTTCCCGGAGCGAGGCTGCCAGCTCAATGCCAAGCAGCCCGCCACCGGTGATCATAACGCGGCCTTTATAAGGACTTACATAAGATTTAAATCGGTCAGCATCGGGGCGGGTACGCATGGTGAAAATGCCCCGTATATCCGGTACGTCTTTTAGTCTGGCGGCACGACTACCCGTAGCCAGCAGCAGTACGTCAAAGTGATGTACCTCACCATGGTTATCGGTCACAGTTTTGTTCTCCCGGTCAATACTGGTAATATACACGCCTCTCTTCAGCGTGATATTATAATCTTTCTCCTCTTCTCTGCTCATGGTCACCAGCTGTGGCCATTCCAGCGTATCGCAGATGTAGTCCGGGAGCATTACCCTGTTGTAAAAGGGCAGGTCTTCCTTGCTGAAGATCAGTATTTCATCGGTGGTGTTCAGTTCGCGGTAGGAGCGTACAAAGCCTCTGGAACCTGCGCCTGCACCCACGATGATAATTTTTCGCTTAGGCTGTTGGTATTTGCGGACAGTTACCGCGTTGTATTTAAAATCGGGTTGTTTGGAAATCGGGTCCAGCAAACGCGAAGTAAGATTATTAGCCCGGTGCAGGTCCTGCTGCAAAATTTTTCCCCAGTGCATCGGCAGAAACACCACGCCCTGTTTAATGCTATCCGTTAGGGCAGCTTTCACTCTAACGTTGCCGGTTACACTCAAAACTTCCACAATATCACCATGGCGGATGCCGCGTTCTACGGCATCTTCGGGGTGAATTTCCAGGAAAGCCTCGCGGATATGTTGTTTGAGCTTGTTAACCTTCCCGGTTTTGCTCATGGTATGCCACTGGTCGCGTATACGGCCGGTGGTTAAAATCAGCGGGAACTCCGGACTTACGGGTACGGAATTGTTTTCATCCGCCACAGCGTGGATCATCGCTTTTTTGTCGGAAGTATAAAACTGATGGTCTGTAAACAGTCTGCTGGTGCCTTTGCCATTGCGGTAGGGCCATTGAATACTGCGATGCTCCTGTATAATGCTGTAGTTGAGCCCACTGATATCGGTATTGGTCCCGCTGGTGAGGCGGGTGTGTTCTTTGTATATTTCCTCGTTGTTCGTATAGTCGAAGCCGGTATAGCCCATTTTTTGTGCAAAGCGGCAGATGATTTCCGCGTCTGGCAGGGCTTCACCGGGGGCATCGGTGATGCGCGCGAGGTAGCTGATGCGGCGTTCGGCGTTGGTCATGGTGCCTTCCTTCTCCGTCCAGGCGGCGGCGGGGAGTACTACGTCGGCATATTCCAGGGTTTCCGGCTTATTGGAAATTTCCTGTACCACTACGTATTTCGCTTTGCGCAGGGCGGCTTCTGCCTGTCGCGCATCAGGTAAACTCACGAGTGGGTTGGTGCACATGATCCAGATGGCTTTGAGGCGGCCGTCTTCGAGCGCTTCAAACATTTCAGTGGCTGTTAATCCGGGTTTCGGGGAGATGCTGTTGACGCCCCAAAATGCGGCCACTTCCTCGCGGTGTGCTTCATTGTTCAGCACCCGGTGGGCCGGGAGCAGGTTGCTAAGTCCACCCACCTCTCTTCCCCCCATGGCATTGGGCTGGCCGGTAAGCGAAAAAGGTCCGCTGCCGGGCTTGCCGATATGACCGGTGATCAGGTGGAGGTTGATCAGGCTCAGGTTTTTACTCACGCCAACCACGCTCTGGTTGAGGCCCATGGTCCAGCATGACATGAAGCCGTTTGCCTCGCCGATGTAGCGCGCAGTGGTGTAGATGTCCGCCGCATTCACCCCGCAGATCAGGGCTGCTTCTTCTACCGTACGCTCCATTACCTTTTTGCGATAGGCTTCGTAGCCGTTGGTATGCAAACAAATGAAGGCCTGGTTCGTATAGCCCTGCATGATGATGGCGCGGCCAATAGCGTGGTGCAGGGTAATGTCTGTTCCGGGATTGATTTGCAGGTGAATATCTGCCATGGCGCAGGTTTGCGTTACCCGTGGATCGCTCACAATAATTTTCAGGGCAGGGTTGGCAGCCCTGGCGGCTTCCACGCGGCGCCAGAGGATAGGATGACACCAGGCGGGGTTAGCGCCGGCAACGAAGATGCAATCCGCGGCAGCGATGTCGTCATAGTTGCCAGGAACGCTATCCTCGCCCAATGCCATTTTGTAGGCTGCTACTGCGCTGCTCATGCATAACCGGGAGTTGGTGTCGATGTTATTGCTCCCGATGTATCCTTTGATGAGCTTATTGACCACATAATATTCTTCTGTGAGGCATTGTCCGGAGGCGTAAAAAGCTACAGCCTCCGGCCCGTATTTTTTGATGATGCTGCCAAACACGGCAGCAGTGCGTTCCAGCGCCTGGTCCCATGAAACCCGCTGCCTTGGCATGCTCCGGTGGTACCGCATTTCGGGGTACAGGAGCCTGTCGGAGGTGTCCATTACGGTATAGTGCAGGTTCATGCCCTTGGAACAAAGCATACCTCTGTTTACAGGATGATCGGGATCGCCCTGTACCTGAATATTTCCCCGCTTATCTTTATTCACGATGATACCGCAGCCTACACCACAGTAACAGCAGGTTGTTTTGATTGATGTGTCCATGGAACGCACGATTTAAAATGATCAGGATGCAACTGCCGCAGTGCGGATATCGCTGGCAGGTACTGGTTTTACAAACCTGGTAACCATGATGATAACGGAAACAATAATGACGATCACCCCCAGGTACTGAAAGGCCTGTATATAGGTGATGCTTTCTGATTTAAACAAGAACCCGAACAGCATACCGCCCAGGTTGCCGCCGGCGCCTACTATGCCGCTCACCAGTCCGCCGTTCTTTTCGTTGATAAATGGCACGATGCCGAAGGTGGCGCCATTAGCCATTTTTAGGAAGAGGGCAAAGCTGAGCATGCAAATGATCGCCAGGCCCAGACTGCCGGCATGGGCAAACCAGAGCAGGCCCACACCTTCGCCCAGCAGCATGAACCCGAGGAGGCGGCCCTTGCCGCGCATGCCATGCTTAGCACCTACTTTATCGGATACGATACCACCCAGGGCCCTGGCAAAAATGTTCATGAATCCAAATATCCCGGCCAGGAAGCCGGCTATGGCCTGATCTAACCCAAACGTATCTACGAAGTGTAAGGAGGCCACATTGTCAAAGGTGATCTCCATGCCGAAGCACATGCCGTAAGCCAGCGTCAGCGCCCAGATGCGCCATTCTTTCAGCACGCTCCAGTCGGTAGGGCCGGCTATTTTGCGCTGGTTGATTTCGTCGAAGTTGCCTTCCGGCGTGTCTTTGGTGAACTTATAATATAACCAGGCTACCACCAGCATCATCACACCGGGTACTATCATGGCATACCGCCAGGCTTCTGATTTGGTAAAGCCAAAGCCTACGATGGCCGCGAAAATCAGCGGCATCACCATGTTGGTGACGCCACCGCCCAGGTTGCCCCAGCCGCCGGTGATGGCGTTGGCAGTGCCTTTGATGGAGGGAGCGAACATCAGCCCGGTATGGAATTGCGTTACCACAAAGGAAGCGCCTATCACGCTGATGGCTAAACGAAACAGTAAAAAGGTAGTGTAGTTGTCTGCCAGCCCCACCAGGAACACCGGTAAGGAGCCCGCGATCAGCAGCCGCACCGCCGTTTTACGCGGCCCCCAGCGGTCACAAAGTCTCCCTATAATTAAACGGGCGATAATGGTACCACTCACGGAGGCGATCATAATATTACCTACCTGCGATTTGGAGAGCCCGAGGTCTTCCCGGATGGTGGGCATCAGCGGTGCCAGCCCGAACCAGCCGAAAAAGCAAACGAAAAACATCAGCCACGTGATGTGGAAAGTGCGCATCTGAACGGAGTTCAGACTAAATAATTTTATTTTATCGAGTTGAGCAGACATAGACTTTGGTTTACAGGTTATTTAATAAAGATTTCCGGTTTCACCGTCAGCATCAGGTAGGCCCAGTTACTGTTACTGGTGGAGTTGGCGATGTTCTTGACAGTGGGAGAGGTGAGTGTATTGGTACTCCAATAGTGACTGTAACCACCTTCTATACTGATAATACGGGTAAGACTATACGTAGCGGTGATATCTGCTTCTGTGCCTAAGTTTTTGTTATAGCCGGGTATACTGCCGGCGCTTAAAAACTGGTGCAGGTCCGCATTGATCATCCATTTGGCGGAAGGCTTCCACCGGGATTTGAGGTAGTAGTCCTGCAGGCCCTCACGGCCAAACGGACTGGCAACATAGAAGTAATCCATATTGCCCCAGAACTTATGTGGCGTACCATAGAGGGGATCGAACCAGGGACTGGTATAATCCACGCCGGGTCCCACGCTGAAGGTACTGCTCAGCTTAAACAGCACATTGGCGCTTAACAGGTACGATGGGTTGGTGGCCGCCTGGAAATAGCCGGCAGCCGTAGCCTCCAGCAGTTTGGTCTGGTGGTTCCAGTAAAGTCCGGCGGTAATGCGGCTGGTAGTAGTGGCTTCCCAGGTTTTCACCGGCAGGTTATTGACAGTGTCGGTATGGGAGCGGGAAAACTGATCTGCCAGCACGAGGAAGGACAGCGTTTGCGCGCCTGTTTTCCTGCTGGCATGCAGGAACTCCATGCTTTTGTACATACTGCCTCCGTTAGTATTAGCGGCGTAGTTACCGGGAGGAGTAGGGTTGTAGATGGTGCCGCTGCCGTTTTCTTTATTTTGATTGAAAGCGGCGCCGAGGTGGAGTTGCCATTTGGCGGACTGATAACGCAACAGTACGGCGTCGTGGCGCCGGCCCTGCTGTAACCAGTCCAGGTTGCCCAGGAGGCGACTATCATCATACACCAGTTCCTGCCGGCCTGCTTTGAGGCTCAGGGTGTAATTTTTTACGGTAGTATCGGTAAGCATCACCGCGGCCCAGGCTTCATGCAGGAGGAACCCGTTGTTATCCGCGGTGGTAGTGCGGTTGATGGTGGAGGCATCCTGGCCCCATACCCTTACGTCCTGCACGGTGAGGCCCAGCTGTAAGCGGTAGGTATTAAAGCCTAAATTCAGCCTGCTGCGCTGGGAAGTGAAAAATGCCGGTTTGGCATTGGCCGGAAGGGGAGCTCCTTGTCCGTCGCGGAATTCGGAGCGGGTACGTAATTGAGCGTTGATGGATAACTGTGCATATGCCGGTCGGATAAATAGTCCGGATAAGACAAAGGAAGCCCCGCTAAGAAACAGTTTTTTCATGTAACTTAGATCGATTTTAAAAGTGAGCCAATCATTTTTGAGTCAGAAGCCCGGCCAGCCTGCCCGCTGCCGGGTTTCGCCTTTTATATAGGCGCTATACTTCCATAAGCTCTTTGGCAATACCAATGTATACCCGGTCGTCAATCACTTTTACGGGGTAAACAGTGATGGAGGATTCCGCGTCATCGGAGATACAGCGGCCATCCAGCAGGGAGAAGGTTTTCTTGTGAAAAGGGCAGGCTACCTTAGGCTCGTCTTTAACGGTGCCGGTCATGCCGCGACTCAAAGCCATTTGCTGGCGGTGCGGACACATATTCTGGGTAGCAAACCATTCATTTCGGCGGGCGAAGTAATAGAGGGCGATCTGTTCTTCTGCCAGCTTCACACATACGCCACCGTTAGTAGGCACATCGGTAGTGTTGCAGGCGTAAAACCAGGTGATACTTGTTTCGATTACAGACATAGCGGTAGGATTTAGTTGATAGAATTATTTCCATTCAGCGGCGCGTTTCTGATCGCGCATTTTTTCAAATTTAACAGTAGGGTCTTTTTCTTCCGGCGCATTGATGAAATGCGAGAAGCGCTTGCGCAGTTCAGGGCTTTCAACTACCTCTTTCCATTCGCATTTGTAGTGGTCTACCAGGTTTTGCATGGCGGCTTCGAGCTCGGCGGCAATACCCAGGCTGTCATTTACTACTACGTTGTGGAGGTAGTCCATGCCACCATCCAGCTTGTTGAGCCAGGTAGCGGTGCGGGTGAGCGGGTCAGCGGTTTTGATATAGAACATCAGGAACCGGTCAATATATTTAATGCAGGTTTCGCTGTCGATATCGGAGGCCAGCAGTTTGGCGTGTTGTGGCTTGGAGCCGCCGTTACCGCATACATACAGGTTCCAGCCTTTTTCTGTGGCGATGATACCGAAGTCTTTCGATTGTGCTTCGGCACATTCACGGATACAACCGGAAACGGCGGATTTGATTTTATGAGGTGCGCGAAGGCCGCGGTAGCGTTCCTCGATTTGTATGGCGAAGCTCACGCTGTCGTGCAGCCCGAAGCGGCACCAGGTGGAGCCCACGCAGCTTTTCACGGTGCGCAGTGCTTTTCCGTAGGCATGGCCGCTTTCGAAGCCGGCTTCAATCAGTTCCTCCCAGATAAAGGGGAGATCGCTGAGGTGGGCGCCGAATAAGTCGATGCGCTGGCCGCCGGTGATTTTCGTATAGAGGTTGTATTTAACGGCTACCTGCCCGATTACGATCAGCTTTTCCGGGGTGATTTCACCGCCCGGTATCCGGGGCACTACGGAATAGGTGCCACCTTTCTGGATGTTGGCGAGGTAGCGGTCATTGGAGTCCTGGGCGGTGTCGTTGCCTTTGTCGAGGATCAGTTCATTCCAGAGACTGGCGAGGATAGATGCCACCACTGGTTTACAAACTTCACAGCCATCGCCGTGGCCGTAGGCGTCAATTACTTCATCGAAGCTGCGGAGTGCTTTTACTTTGATGAGGTCCAGCATTTCCTGGCGGGAGTAGGCAAAGTGTTCGCAGATGACGTTACGGATGTAGCGGCCTTCGGCTTTCATGGTGGCGGTGATGAGGTCTTTCACCATCGGGGCGCAGCCGCCGCAGCAGGAACCTGCTTTGGTGGCCTTTTTCACGTCGTCGAAGGTTTCCAGGCCGGCAGTAACGGCACCGCATATACGCCCTTTACTCACACTTTCGCAGCTGCAGATGATGGCATCATCCGGTAAGCCGGTAACGGCGGCCGAGTTGGCGTCTCCGTCTTTTTTGGCGCCGGTGAGCAGTTCAGATGGATTGGCCGGCAGTGGCATACTATTTTTGGTGGTTTGCAGCAGCATGTTATAGTCGGCCGCATCTCCGATGAGGATACCTCCCAGCAGGCGGGTGCCATCCGGTGTGATGTTGAGTCTTTTATATACACCGGTGAAACGATCTTCAAATACGATACTATGGCAGGTATGTGGTAAGGGGAAAGGATCGCCGAAACTGGCCACGTCCACACCGATGAGTTTAAGTTTGGTACTCATATCAAAGCCGGTGAAGGCTTTTTCTTCTCCCAAAATAGTAGCAGCTGCTACGGCGGCCATATCATAACCCGGTGCTACCAGGCCATAGATCATTTGATTATGCAGGGCACATTCCCCGATGGCGAAGATCTCCGGATCGGAAGTCTGCATCCGGTCGTTCACGAGGATTCCTCCGCGCGGACCTAAAGTAAGGCCTGCCTGTAAGGCCAGTTCATCTCTTGGTTTGATGCCGGCAGACACAATAATGATGTCAGCGTTCACGGATGATCCATCTGTAAATGCCAGCCCGGTTACTTCATTTTCACCTAAAACTTCGCTGGAATTACGGTTGGTAAGAACTTTGATTCCCAGTGTGTTAAGTTTATTTTCTAATATGGCAGATCCTTGTTCGTCTATCTGTCGGGGCATGAGCCGGGAGGAGAATTCCACCACGAACGACTCCGGCACCTGGAGGTCGAGCAGTGCCTTGGCGGCTTCCAATCCGAGCAGTCCACCACCTATGACGATACCCGCTTTTGCGTTGGCGGCATACGCACGGATGGCGTCCAGGTCTTCGATAGTGCGATATACAAATACGCCTTTTTTATGAATGCCTGGCACCGGGGGCACAAAGGGGGCGGAGCCGGTGGCCATTACGAGGTAGTCATAGGTTTCTGCCTTACCATCGAGCGTGTGCACGGTTTTACGGTGCCGGTCGATGCGGGTAACGGGGTCGCCTGTATGTAATATGATGTTGTTGTCCTTATACCATTGTAAATCGGCGAGGAGGAGGTCATCAGCGGTTTTGCCATCGAGGTAGGAGGTAAGATGGACTCTGTCGTACGCCGGGCGGGGTTCTTCGCCAAAAACTATCAGTTCTGTCCCGGTATCTGCCATAGAACGGAGCTTCTCACAGAATTTGTAGCCTACCATGCCGTTCCCTATTACGATTACTTTCATTGGAAATAGATTTTGAAATCGGGAGATTAAAAATATTATAAAATAATATATATAATAATTTTTCTCGGAAGAAATGTAAAATTGGAGGAAGGCGTATGATTTATGATATAAAAATAAGGAATTTAGTTTTAAATTTGAATGCATGATCGCGTAAAAACATTAAATATAATTTATTGTAATATGAATAATCCAGCCAAAATGCTCTCCCTGATAGGTGCAGGTCCGGGTGATCCGGAACTCATCACCCTCAAAGCGATACGCATACTCCGCAGCGCCAAAGTGGTTTTATACGACGCCCTCGTAAACGATGCCCTCCTTGAACACGCCGCCCCCAACGCCATTATTAAATATGTAGGTAAAAGATGTAGTCAGCATAGTCGCACCCAGGCGGAAATCAATGAACTGATTGTTAGCAGCGCCTATGAATACGGGCATGTAGCCCGACTCAAAGGCGGCGACCCGTTTATTTTCGGGCGCGCCACCGAAGAAATTGAGACTGCTGCCCTGCATAATATCCCCGTGCAGATCATCCCCGGCATCAGCAGCGCGCTGGCCGTACCGGCTTCCCAAATGATCCCGCTCACCAGCAGAGGTACGGCAGAGAGCTTCTGGGTAACTACCGGTACTACAGCTGGCGGCACCCTCTCGCCCGACCTTAAACTGGCCGCTCAATCGTCCGCCACGGTAGTTATTCTCATGGGTATGCAACATCTTCTCCCTATTACTAAATTATTCACCGCCCACGGTAAAGCACATACGCCGGTAGCCATCATTCAGCAGGGAACCACCCCCATGGAAAAAGTAGCCACCGGACATATATATAATATCACCGAGGTGGCCCAAGCTGCCGGCATAGGTAGCCCGGCCATCATCGTTATCGGTAATGTGGTGGACCTGCCCATGCATTTCAGCCATCTTACCACACAACAGTTATCTTTGCACGACGTACATTATGAAATCAGATAAACAGACCTGCGACGGAAAAACCTGCCTGCTCTGCCGCCTCTCCCTACCGGAGTGGCTGCCGGCCATCCATGCACACAAGAAAAATATCGTCTATAAAAAGAATGATACCCTCTTTAAAGAAGGCGATGCGGTAAAGGGCATGTTCTTCGTGTTCGACGGGGTGGTGAAAGTGCATAAACACTGGGGCACTGAAAAGGACCTGATCGTACGCTTCGCCCAAAAGGGAGAAATCGTGGGACACCGTGGTATCGGTGGTCCTGAAAATATTTACCCGGTAACGGCTACGGCTATGAGCCCGGTTACAGTATGCTATGTGGACCTCGACTTCTTCAACGCTTCCCTGCGGGTCAATAATGAACTACTCTATCAGCTCATGCTCTTCTATGCAAAGGAATTGCAGGATGCAGAAAAATACATGCACGGCCTCGCGCATATGCCGGTGAAAACACGCCTGGCCAATGTGCTCCTGCTGATCTACCGCAAGTTCGGCACTACCGCAGAAGGCTATATTAATCTCCCCCTTACCAAGCAGGATCTGTCCGAATGCATCGGCGCCACCTATGAAACCACCTTCCGGGTGCTCAATGAGTTAATCACCGATGGCTTTATCAAAACGGAAGGTAAACACCTGATGATAAACAACGTGGCCGCACTCGCGGAACAGGCAAAAGCAATGTGAGCCTGCCAGGGGAAAGCAAAAGCAGCGTTGCTGCCGGAGCCTTGCCGGGAACGATTGCGTAAATAATCACCGCGCATCTGCGGCTCATTTACTATTTTGATCCCGGAATTGTTTCACGATATGAAAAAAGTATGGCTGACCTATGTACTGCTGCCAGCAGGGATATCACTATTTGCACTTTCCCCCGCCTCCGCACAGTCAGGAAATGATGTTTCGAAAGTCTGGGTAGCAGATAACGGCAATGGCACTTACAAGAATCCGGTGTTGTACGCGGATTATTCTGATCCGGATGCCATCCGTGTGGGAGAGGACTATTATATGATCGCCTCCAGCTTTGATGCCATACCCGGATTACCAATACTTCATTCAAAAGATCTGGTCAACTGGCAGATTGCAGGCCACGCGCTGCTGCGCCAGCCGCCTTATGATCATTTCGCTAAAACACAGCATGGTAACGGCGTATGGGCGCCTGCCATCCGGTATCATAACAACGAATTTTATATCTATTACCCTGATCCCGATTTCGGTATCTATCTCACAAAAGCCAAAAATATCAATGGCCCATGGAGCGAACCGCAACTGGTAGCAGCTGGTAAAGGACTCATAGATCCCTGCCCGCTCTGGGACGACGATGGTAAAGTGTACCTCGCACATGCCTACGCAGGCAGCCGGGCCGGTATCAAAAGCATTATCGTAGTAAAACAACTCAATGCGGAAGGCACTAAAGCCATCGACGAAGGGGTGCTGGTGTTTGATGGCCACGATGCTAATCCAACGCTGGAAGGCCCTAAGTTCTACAAACGCAACGGATACTATTACCTCTTTGCGCCTGCTGGTGGCGTTTCTACCGGCTGGCAGCTGGTGATGCGTTCCAAAAATATCTATGGCCCCTACGAAAGTAAAATCGTGATGGACCAGGGTAAGTCGCCCATCAATGGCCCGCACCAGGGAGCCTGGGTGCAAACGCAAAAAGGGGCCGACTGGTTCCTGCACTTCCAGGACCTGGATGCCTACGGAAGGGTAGTGCACCTGCAGCCAATGACCTGGGTGAACGACTGGCCGGTGATCGGTGAGGATAAAGATAAAGACGGCAAAGGTGAACCGGTATTAACCTATCGCAAACCAGATGTAGGCAAAACATGGCCTGTTTCCACACCGGCTGAATCAGATGAGTTCAACGGCAACACCATCGGCAAACAATGGCAGTGGCAGGCAAATCCTTTTGCAGGCTGGGCTTTTCCATCGTCTGCAAAAGGCAGCTTAAGATTATTTGGCGCACAGGTACCCGATTCCACCAACAGCCTGTGGGATGTGCCGAATGTGCTGGCGCAAAAATTTCCGGCAGAAGAATTTACCGCTACGGTGAAGTTTAAATTTACACCCAGGCTGGCCGGTGATCGTATGTCGTTTATTGTGCTGGGACTGGATTACGCAGGACTGGCCGTAGAACATAAAGCCGATGGCTTATACCTCAATGCCCTGCATTGTGCACAGGCGGATAAAGGTAAAAAAGAACAGGTAGAGCAGGTAACCAAACTAACGGAAACGGATATATTTTTCCGGGTACAGGTTACGAAGGGAGGGAAGTGTAATTTCAGTTACAGTACTGATGGCAGCACTTTCCATGTGGCAGGAAATGAATTCACAGCAAAACCCGGCAAATGGATAGGAGCCAAGCTGGGGCTGTGCTGCAGCCGCACGGCAAAAACAAATGATGCCGGCTTTGCGGATGTCGATTGGTTTAGAATCACTAAATAGTAATAAGAAAGGCTAAATGAACATTCCCTGACGTCTGCCAGGGAATTTTTTTTTATTTGTTGTCGGGAGATACCAGCCGCGTCTGTAGTTTAATGGTCTTGAAATCTTTTACTGGCCGCTTGCTCTCTATCAGCTGTAGCAACAGTTCCGTTGCTACCTGGCCCATTTCAAATGCCGGCTGTTGCACCACTGTAATCGGTGCATGTAATAATTCAATCAGTTCAGAGTTGGAAAAACCGGTGAGTGCGATCGTTTTTGGAACCGCTATTTTATGACGTTTTAACATGCGCATACATCCGGTGGTGAGCTTGTCGGACGTTGCGAAGATCGCATCCGGCTTAGGCTTTAGTTTAATGAGTTCGCTTACTGCGGTTTCCACTTCATGTAATAACATACCTCCGTGGAAACAATATTTTATCATCTGCGGATCAGGCTTCAACTGGTACTGCTGTAATGCAGCCATGTAACCACCCACTCTTTCCTTTGTGATGTTCAAATGCTCGGAATTAGCCACACAGGCAATCCTGCGGTAACCCTGTTCCAGCAGGTGAATGGTGGCATTGTAGGCGCCCTGGTAATTGTCCACCACCACTTTGTGCGTGTGGATGTCTTCCACGGAACGATCCACAAATACAATCGGTAATCCGGACTGGTGCAGCGACTTCAATTGCTGCAGATCATTCGTGGCACTGGATACGGAAATCAACAGGCCGTCAATACTCCGCGAGGCCAGGTATTGCAGGGTTCTCACCTCTTTCTCAAAGTTCTCATGGCTCTGGGAAATGATGACCGTATATCCTTGTTCATTCGCAACAGATTCTATCCCGTTGATGATTTGTGAAAAGAAACTATTGGCTATCTCTGCTACAATTACACCTATCGAATGGCTCTTTCTTTCTTTTAAAGACAAAGCAATAGGATTGGGCTGGAAATTCAGCCTGGCGGCGTATTCCAGCACTACCTGCTTGGTAGCTGCACTGATCTCATGGCTGTCGCGCAATGCCCGCGAAACCGTGGAGGTAGAGAGATTCAGCGCCTTTGCAATGTCTTTGATCGTAGTTGCTTTATACTTCATTTCTTTTACAGCAAGGGCTTTCCTGTGTTTTTCCCCATCGTGAATGTAGTGAATTTTCCGGGAACGATTGCGTAAATAAAGTTCTCATTTAGTAAATAGTTGTGTAGACTTGTGTCATACGACAGCTAAAATTTTAGACCTTTTACAGCAATACGAACCACGTTTTTGAACAACGCAGACCTATTCGCTTAAAACTTTATTAGCCAAAAACTTTCACGCAAGACGTTATGAAAAAAATTCACCTGATTTGCTTACTGCTGTGCTGTTTTAGCCAATGGGCACTTGCACAGTCCCGAACCGTTAAAGGAAAGGTGACTGATGCTACTACCGGCGAGGCTTTGCCGGGAGTTACCGTGCAGGTTAAAGGCGGTACAGGCGGCGCTCAGACGGATCCCGCGGGAAACTTCTCCCTCACGATGCCAGACGGCAAAACTGAATTATTGTTCTCTTACATGGGGTACGCATCCCTTACCATCCCTGCTACGCCAGGCGCGATGACGGTACGGTTGGAACAAAGCAACAAAAAACTCGATGAACTGGTAGTTATCGGTTACGGTACAGTTAAAAAACGTGACCTCACCGGTGCAGTAGCTTCTATCAAAGGAGATGAAATCAAAAAAGTGCCTTCCACCAACGTGATGGAATCAGTACAGGGCAAGGTACCCGGTGTTGACATCACCCGCAGCAGCGGTGCCGCCGGCGCAAAAGTAAATGTAACGGTTCGTGGTAACAGATCTATTACAGCGGCTAACGGCCCTCTCTACATCGTGGATGGTGTGCAGTACAACAGCATCGAAGACATTAACCCGAACGATATCCAGTCCATGGAAGTATTGAAAGATGCTTCCACCACCGCCATCTACGGTTCCCGTGGTGCAAACGGTGTAATCATGGTAACCACCAAACGCGGTGCCAGCGGCAAGCCTAAACTGAATGTCAGCTCCTATGTGGGTGTATCCCAGGTAAACGGCTACCCTGATATGATGACCGGTCCGCAATACGTAGCCCTCAAAAGAGAAGCTAACCGCACTACCGGCAGATGGGCCAGCGAAGCGGATGATCCTAAAATCTTCAACGCCTTCGAACTGGAAAATATTAAAAACAACGTTTGGACTAACTACGCTGATCTGCTGATCCACGACGGTTTACAGCAGGACTACCAGGCAGGTATCTCCGGCGGTTCCGATAAAACAAAAGTCTATTTCTCTTTCGACTACTTCAACGAAAAAGGCTTATTCAAACTAGATGAGCTGAAACGTTACACCACCCGCTTCAATGTGGATCAAACCATCACCGATGCGATCAAAGTAGGTGTACAGAGCCAGATCACTTATTACGATCAGAGCCAGCGCAGGGATCCGTTGAACCAGGCCAACAAGTTCCTGCCGCTCACCACTCCTTACGATGAAGAGGGTAATTTCGTGCTGTTCCCTAACTCCGGTTCCGCTGTGAATCCGCTGGCAGACGAACAACCAAATGCCTACGCCAACGATACCAAAACCACCCGGGCACTGGCAAATGCCTATGTGGAAATTACACCGCTGGCCGGCCTGAAATTCCGCTCCAACCTCGGCGTTACACTCGAAAATACCAAACAGGGAATCTTCGCCAGCAAGGCTTCCATCGACAGAGGTACACAATCCACCAGCAGAAGTCAGTCGCTCAACAGCTCCCGTACTTTCCTCAGCTGGGAAAACATCCTCACCTATAATAAATCATTCGGTAATCATAACCTCGGTGTAACCGGTGTTACGAGCCTGCTGACAGATAACTGGGATAACAGGAACATGCAGGGCGACGGGCAACTGCTGCCATCACAGCTCTACCACGCCCTGGAAAACAATATTAGTGGTATCTCTATCAACACCGACTTTTTCAGAACTAAACTGATTTCTTTTACCGGTCGTCTGAACTACGACTATAAAGGTAAATACCTGTTCTCCTTCACCACCCGCTCTGATGGTTCCTCTAAGCTGTCGCCAGGTATGAAATGGGCGTACTTCCCATCCGTTGCCGGTGCATGGCGTGTAAGTGACGAAGCATTCATGAAAAACCAACAGGTTATCAGTGACCTGAAACTGAGAGTAACATACGGTATCGCCGGTACGGATGCTGTACAACCATATTCAACGGCGGCAGTACTGACTAAAATTCCTTTCTCCTGGGATGATACCAATGCAGCCATTGCTTATACCATCGGACAGCAGGCAGGTAACAGGGAACTCAAATGGGAAACTTCTACCACTAAAAATATCGGCATGGACTTCGGTATCCTCGAAAACCGCATCACGGGTAACATTGATGTATATGATACCCGAACCAAAGACTTATTGCTGATGCGTACCCTGCCTACTTCTACCGGTAATACTTCGGTGGTGCAGAACATCGGCAAAACACGCAACCGTGGTTTTGAAATCGGTATCAACACAGTAAACATCAGCGGCAGGGATTTTCGTTGGACCTCCAATATTTCCTACTCCCGCAACAATGAAGAAATCGTGGCATTGGCCAGCGGTGCAGATGATGTTGCCAGCGGCTGGTTCATTGGCTATCCTACCAGGGTGTTATTTGATTACGAAAAATTAGGTATCTGGCAATCCAATGAAGCGGATCTGGCAGCGAAATTCGGTCGCAAACCAGGAGAGATCAAAGTGAAAGACCAGGATGGTAACGGTATTATCAATATCGAAGATCGTGTGGTAATCGGTAGCCAGATCCCTAAATGGACCGGTGGTTTTAACAACGATTTTAAATACAAGAACTTCGACCTGAATATTTACATCTTTGCGCGATTTGGCCAATGGATCAACTCCGAGTACGCCAACAAATATGATCCGCAGGGCCTGGAAAATAGTGCCCCGCTCAACTACTGGACACCGGAAAATCCTACCAACGAATATCCACAACCAGATGCGAGCCGCTCTAAAGCAAGTACGCCTTTCATTTCTACTATTGGATATAAAGACGGTTCTTTCGTGAAAATCAGGAATATCTCTCTTGGATATACTTTCTCACCGGATGTGCTGAAGAAAATCAGCCTGTCGAGCCTGCGCCTGTACGTGACCGGTAAAAACCTGTTTACTTTCAGCAAAGTGAAAGACTACGATCCGGAAAGAGGCGGTGCACTGAGCGAGCCACTGACCAGAATGTATGTGGCCGGATTGAATGTTGAGTTTTAATCTTTATTAAACCAGGGTTATGAAATTATTGAACAAGTATATATTATTCGCAGGTCTCGCAGCAGGTTCCCTCGCTGCGTGTAACAAACAGCTGGAAGAATACAATCCGGGCAGCACTACCTCCGATCCCGTGTATTCCACACCGGAAGGTTTTGAATCGCTCGTAAATGCCGTGTATACCTACAATCGCTGGTGGTATGGTAAGGAAGATGGTTATAATATCTCTGAAATGGGTACCGATATCTGGACCAGTGGCACAGGAGATGTGTACCCGGATCTGACGAACTACAACAACCTGCAGGCCAGCAACGGTGCGATAAAGAACCTCTGGCAGCAGCTGTATGCGGCGATTAACCTTTGTAATGCAGGGGTAAACCGCATCGACGGTTCAGGCATGACGGAAGATAAAAAGAAAATCCGCGGCGCGGAACTGCGGTTCATGCGCGCGTTTTACTACTGGCATATCGTGGAAACCTGGGGTGGTGTACATTTCACCACCAAGGAAACCGATGGCGTGGTCACCACCGCTAACCGCACACCAATCGATACCTTCTATGCACAGATCTTCCGGGACCTGGACTACGCTATCGCCAATTTACCTTTAACCACTTCTGACTACGGCCGTGCTACCAAACCGGTAGCAGAAGCCTTCGCCGCCAGGATGTACCTTACCCGTGGTATGAACCAACAGGCAGCAGACCTGGCCGAGAAATTAATCAGTGGTTATAGCTATAAACTCCTACCGAAATATTCAGATCTCTGGCGCATGGATAACCTCGTGAATACGGAGGTGATCTGGGCGGTAAATTACATGAAGAACCTGGTGTTCGACGACCGTAAGGATGCTACCCTGTATCCGAATGGCCACAGCAGAGGCGCCAACAACGCGCATATGCTGTTTACCATGAAGTACGACGACCTGCCAGGTATGCAGCGTGATATTGCCAACATGCGTCCATTTAACCGTTATATGCCCACGCTTTTCTTGCTGAATCTCTTCAACGAAAAAGCAGATGCCCGTTACGAAGCCTCCTTCAAACAAGTTTGGTATTGTAACAATACAAAAACGGCTCCGGCGGGCATGAAGCTGGGCGATACGGCCATCTTCATCAGTAAGTATGTACTGCCTGATAATCCTAAGTACCGGATTTATGACAGAAATGATATTTACAAGGAAAACGGCGGTGGACTTGACCGTACCCGCTACATCTCCATGAAAAAATTTGACGATGCTACCAGGGCTTCCATGAACGAGGAACAAAGCGCCCGCGATGCCTTTATCCTCCGCCTCGCTGAAATGTACCTCATTGCCGCAGAAGCACAGTTTAAACTCGGCAATGCCAGCAAGGCAGCTGATTATATCAATACACTGCGCAAGCGCGCTGCCATCGCAGGCCATGAATCAGAAATGACAGTAACAGCCGCGGATATTTCACTGGACTTCCTCCTCGATGAGCGTGCCCGTGAACTGGTAGGGGAACAACTGCGCTGGTTTGACCTGAAACGCACCGGTAAACTGCAGGAACGTATTGCGAAATACAATCCGGATGCAAATGCCTACCTGAAGGCTTACCACCTGGTACGACCTATCCCGCAGGATCAGATTGATGCGGTGACCAACAAAGATGAATTTAAACAGAATCCGGAGTATAACTAAGACAGGAAAGAAACCATGAAATTTTTACAGCTATTATTGCTTTCCCTGATCGGGCTGGCGCCAGCAGAACAACCACCGGCGGTGTATCTCATCGGCGACAGTACCATGGCCGATAAGCCCACCGAAGAGAACCCGGAAAGAGGCTGGGGACAACTGTTTCCCAAATTCTTTCAGTCAGGTGTGACGATACATAATCATGCAGTAAACGGCAGAAGTACCAAAAGCTTTATCAATGAACATCGCTGGGATACCGTGGTATCCCGGCTTAAAAGCGGTGATTGGGTGCTCATACAGTTTGGACACAACGATAGTAAAATAAAAGATTCCACCCGGTATGCAGCACCCCGCGGCGATTATAAAACTAACCTGGAACGCTTCGTAACAGAAGCCCGTGCCAAAGGCGCGAACCCAATTCTTATCACACCGGTTGCCCGTCGTAAGTTTACCAGCGGTAAACTGGAAGATACCCATGGCGATTATCCGGCAGTGGTGCGCGAAGTGGCTAAAGCCATGAACGTGCCGATGATTGATTTGCAGCAGTCCAGCAGTGCGGCACTGAGCGAAGCCGGCGAACATGGCTCCGTGAAATGGTTCAAAACAACGCCGGCTGGGCATTACAAAACACTGCCTAACGGTGTAACGGACGACACGCATTTTAACACCTACGGTGCTACCCGCATGGCAGCCCTGGTGGCAGATGCCATCAACCAGCAAAATATTCCGCTGGAAAACTGGCTGCAAAAGTCAGATTTCACCGGCAAATACGCGTACGAACTACCGGTAGTATATGAACCGCATTTCCGCCGCGATACCTTCAGCATCCTGCAATACGGCGCCAAAGCAGATGGTATCACCCTCAACAGCAAAAGCATCAACGATGCCATCAATGATTGCAGCAGCAAAGGCGGAGGAGTGGTACTGGTGCCTAATGGCCTCTGGCTTACAGGTCCTGTTGTGCTCAAAAGTAATGTGAACCTGCACCTGGCGGCCAACGCCGTACTGCAGTTTACGACAGATTTTGATCAGTACCCGCTCGTAAAAACTACCTACGAAGGACTGGTGGCTATGCGTTGCCAGCCTCCGATATCTGCCCTGGATCAGGAAAATATTGCGGTTACCGGTAAAGGTATCCTGGATGGTGGCGGTGATGCCTGGCGCGCCGTGAAAAAAGGTAAAATGACCGACAGCCAGTGGAAGGACCTGCTGAAAAAAGGCGGTGTGCTCAATAAAGACAGCACTACCTGGTATCCTACCCAAAAGCACTTTGCCGGTACTATGGTAAAGGATCCCGGGGTTATTTCGGGAG
Organism: Chitinophaga jiangningensis; assembly: GCF_900142605.1. Lineage (GTDB taxonomy): Bacteria > Bacteroidota > Bacteroidia > Chitinophagales > Chitinophagaceae > Chitinophaga > Chitinophaga jiangningensis. The sequence goes on along the minus strand of NZ_FRBL01000016.1, from coordinate 6,844 downwards.
ATAGTAAAGCAGGCGATTTCGAAGCCTACAAGGATTTTCTGCGGCCCAACATGGTAAGTATCACCAACTGTAAGAACGTACTGCTCGAAGGGGTTACCTTCCAGAACTCACCGGCCTGGTGCATTCACCCGCTGCTCTGCGAAAATATTTCCCTCCGCGATGTATACGCTAAAAATCCATGGTACGCACAGAACGGCGATGGCCTGGACCTGGAATCCTGCAATTACGCACAAATCCTCGACTGCACTTTTGACGTGGGAGATGACGGCATTTGCATCAAATCCGGCAGGGATGAACAGGGCCGCAAACGTGGTAAGCCTACCGCAAACGTAATCGTCGACAACTGCACCGTATACCACGCACACGGCGGTTTTGTAATCGGCAGCGAAATGTCAGGGGGAGCCAACAACATTTATGTGAGCAACAGCACCTTCATGGGAACGGATATAGGCCTGCGGTTCAAAACCACCCGTGGTCGCGGTGGAGTAGTAGAAAACATCTACGTTTCCAATATCAATATGCGCGAAATCCCCGGCGAAGCCATTCTGTTTGACATGTACTACGCTGCCAAAGATCCTATTCCGCTGGCAGGCGAAAACAGGTCTGGTCCGAAAATTGAACACATAGCGGTTACAGAGGCAACTCCCATCTTCCGTAACTTCTTCATAGAAAACCTGGTATGCCATGGCGCCAAATCAGCCGTATTTATCCGCGGCCTACCGGAAATGCCAATCAGCAATATCAACATGACCAACATGACGATTAAGGCGAAAGAAGGCATCAGCTGCCTGGAAGCAAAAGGCATCCATTTTAAGGACGTGTACGTGGTAACCAGCTCTGGTAAAGAACCGGTAATCAAACGCAACGCTTCAGATATCACCTTTTCCGATAGTAAGTATAAAGACACAAAACAAAAATCATCAGTAGAACATGCGCTATAGATTCAATTTTGTAATCACCTTTTTGCTGATACTGGCATTGAAATCAAATGCACAAACAGGGGCTGCCGGCATGGCAGCTACCTGTATGCGCATTTGGAAGGACTCCTTATCCATGCATCCGGGAAATCCGGTGCGCTGGACTTACGACCAGGGCGTGATCCTGGAAGGCTTCAATGCACTCTGGCAAAGAACTGGCAAACAGGAGTACTTCGATTATATTAAGAAAAGTATGGACCACTTCATTGAACCTGATGGCAGCATCCGTACCTATAAACTGAAGGATTATAACATCGATAACGTGAAGAACGGCAGGGCCATATTGGTGCTGTATAAAGCCACCAAAGACCCTAAATATAAAAAGGCCGCCGACCTGTTGCGTGAGCAGCTGAAAGGCCAGCCACGTACCCACGCCGGCGGCTTCTGGCATAAACAGCGCTACCCCTGGCAAATGTGGCTCGATGGCCTGTATATGGGCGAGCCTTTCTATGCTGAGTATGCCGCAATGACCGGCGAAACGGAGGACTTCAAAGACATTACCCGCCAGTTTGTGCTGATGGAAGCGCACAGCAGAGATCCTAAAACCGGACTGCTGTACCATGCCTGGGATGAATCCAAAGAACAGCGCTGGGCCAATAAAGTAACGGGGCAGTCGCCCAACTTCTGGGGCCGCGCCATGGGCTGGTATGCCATGGCCCTGGTAGATGCGATGGAGCAATACCCTAAAGGCCACCCGGGCAAGGATAGCCTGAAAGCGATCCTTGGTCGTTTAGCCGTGGCCGTACAAAGGTTTCAGGACCCTAAAACCGGCTGCTGGTACCAGGTACTGGACAAGGCTAACGGTAAAGGGAACTATGTGGAAGCGTCCGCGAGCTGCATGTTTGTATATGCGCTGGCGAAAGGTATGCGCCTCGGGTATCTGCCATCTTCCTATAAAAAAGTTGTAAACAAAGGATATGATGGTATCCTTAAACAATTTATACGTAAAAATCCGGAGGGAGATATTACCCTGGGCGGAACTGTAAGCGTAGCAGGCCTCGGCGGCGAGCCTTACAGGGATGGCAGCTATGAATACTACCTCAGCGAAAAAGTGATCGACAACGATCCTAAAGGTGTAGGGTCTTATATCCTCGCCGCCAACGAAGTTGAAATGATGCGTAAAAAGTAAAACCCTTTTTTCATGAAGTTATCAAAAGGTGTGCTCCCTCTGCTGCACGACAGAGATGCACTCCAGCTACCTGCAGCTGACTGTTTTTCATTGCCTGAAAGAGTGCTGCAATTCGGAACCGGTGTATTGTTACGTGGACTGCCGGACTTCTTTATCGACAAAGCCAATAAACAGGGCATTTTCAATGGCAGGGTAGTGGTGGTGAAATCCACTTCCCGTGGTACTACCGCCGAATTCGACAACCAGGATAACCTGTATACACAGTGTATCCGCGGGGTAGAAGGTGGTAAAAAAGTACAGCAGGACATCGTAAACGCGAGTATCAGTCGCGTACTCACTGCCAGTACCCAATGGGAGCAGATCCTGGCATGCGCTGCCAGCGAAGATATGCAGGTAGTGATTTCCAATACTACAGAAGTGGGCATCGCCTACGTAGAAGAAAATGTATTACAGGGTGTGCCGTCCTCTTTCCCCGGCAAGCTGCTGGCATTCCTTTATAAACGATACCAGCATTTCAACGGCAGCGCCGGTAGCGGAATGGTAATAGTACCTACCGAACTGCTGCCGGATAATGGGCTACTGCTGAAAAATATTGTGGAGCAACTGGCTGCTTACAACCAGCTGCCAGCCGCTTTCATTCAGTGGCTAACCACCCATAACCATTTCTGTAACTCGCTGGTGGATTCTATTATCCCCGGTGCAGCTGATATCGACTGTGGTTATGAAGATCAGCTGCTGATTATGTCGGAAGCCTACCGCCTCTGGGCCATTGAATCAGGCAGCGAGCGGGTAAGAGAGATTTTATCCTTCGCGGCTGCGGATAGTGGTGTAGTGATCACACCGGATATCAATGTATTCCGTGAGCTGAAGCTGCGCCAGCTCAATGGCGCCCACACGCTCAGCTGCGGCATTGCAGCGCTGGCAGGCATCGAAACGGTAAAAGCCGCCATGAATAATGAAGCCATGGCTGCCTATATCGAAGGCCTGCTGCTGCACGAAATTATTCCTGCCATAACGGACAGCAATATACGCCAGGATGCGGCTGTGCGTTTTGCTGCCGCTGTGCAGGACCGTTTCCGCAACCCGTATATCGACCACAAATGGTTGAGCATCTGCGGCAACTTTACATCTAAGCTGAAAACAAGGGTAGTGCCTATCCTACTGCGCTATGAACAGCGCATGCAGCAGGTACCCGCCCTGATCGCCCTCGGATTCGCCGCACACCTGCTGTTTATGAAGCAGGACCACGGCCTCGCTGTAGACGATAGTTTTGCATCTTACTATAAAAAACTCTGGCAGGAACACGAGCTGCCCGAGGTAGTGAAAATCAGCCTGGCAAATAGTGAACACTGGGGTAGCGACCTCAGCGTCCTGCCAGGTTTCTCAAGAACAGTAACAAATATGCTGCAGGCCCTGATCAGGGAAGGTGTGAATGCTTACCTGGAAAGAGTAGCGGCGGAAATAATCATCTCCTGATCATGAAGCAGAAAGTATTAAAAGTGCACCCTGCAGATAATGTACTGGTAGCATTACAAGACCTCGAAGCAGGCAGCGTAGTTAACTATAACGGAACCGACTATACGCTTAAGGAAAAAATTCCGGCCAAACATAAATTTACCACCACACCTTTGCAAAAAGGGGAGAAAATTACCATGTACGGCGTACTGGTAGGTAAGGCACAAACGGAGCTGGAAACAGGTGTACGCATCTCCACTGAAAATGTGAAGCATGCCGCCAACGGTTATGCATTGTCCACCGAAAGACGCACCGGCTGGCATATTCCGGACATCAGCAAATGGAAGGACCGCACCTTCATGGGCTACCATCGTGCAGACGGTAGCGTGGGTACCGGCAACTACTGGCTGGTGATCCCCCTCGTATTCTGTGAAAACAGGAACGTAGAAGTGCTGAAAAACGCCATGCTAAAAGAACTGGGCTACGCCAAGCCGGATAAATATGCTTCCTTCATGCAACAGCTAATCAAGGTACAGCAGGCGGGCGGCGACATCCAACAGATTACCGAAACCAGCTGGACCGCCGAAGAGAATGCAGAAAGCAGCAAACGCATTTTCCCGAATGTGGACGGTATTAAATTCCTCACGCATGAAGGCGGCTGCGGCGGTATCCGCCAGGACGCCCAAACGCTGTGCGGACTGCTCGCGGGATATATCACCCATTCCAACGTAGCCGGTGCTACAGTATTGAGCCTGGGCTGCCAGAACGCGCAGATCAGCATGCTGCAGGACGAAATCAAAAAAAGAGATCCGAATTTCTCCAAACCACTGTATATACTCGATCAGCAACAAACCGGTTCGGAGCCATTGCTCATTACCAATGCCATTAAACAAACATTCGCAGGACTGATGCAGGCCAACCAGGTTTCGCGCCAGCCGGCACCGCTCAGCAAACTCACGATAGGACTGGAATGCGGCGGCTCCGATGGCTTCTCCGGTATTTCTGCCAACCCGGCCATCGGCTATACGAGCGATTTGCTCGTAGCCCTCGGCGGATCTGTCATCCTGGCCGAATTTCCTGAGCTCTGCGGCGTGGAGCAGGAAATGAGTGACCGTTGCCGCAGCACCGATGATGCCAACCGGTTCATTGACCTCATGCGTACCTATGCACAACGCGCGGAAGAAGCTGGCTCCGGTTTTGACATGAATCCTTCTCCCGGTAACATTAAAGACGGCCTGATTACCGATGCTATCAAATCTGCAGGTGCCGCCAAAAAAGCCGGTACCTCACCAGTAGCAGCAGTGCTGGACTATCCGGAAAAAGTACAGCAGCCAGGTCTGAACCTGCTCTGCACACCAGGCAATGATGTGGAATCCACCACCGCCGAAGTAGGCAGTGGTGCCAATATCGTCCTTTTCACCACCGGACTGGGTACCCCGACAGGTAACCCCATCGCACCGGTACTTAAACTGAGCAGTAATACCAAACTATTCCAGCATATGCCTGAAATCATTGACATCAACACCGGTACCATCATCGACGGTGAGGAAACCATTGAAGAAGCAGGACAGCGTATACTCGACTACGTTATAGAAGTAGCCAGCGGAAACATTCCGGCGAAATCTGTAGTAAATGGTCAGGATGACTTTATCCCCTGGAAAAGAGGTGTTTCATTGTAATTTTTCAAATTCCACAATCTGATGAGAAAGAAATTTCTGGACGAGAATTTCCTGCTGAACACAGGTACTGCCGAACGACTGTACCATGAGTACGCGAAGGATATGCCCATTATCGATTACCATTGCCACCTGCCACCCGCGCAGATAGCCGCCGATACCCGGTTTGAGAACATCACCCAGGCATGGCTCTATGGCGACCACTATAAATGGCGCGCAATGCGCATCAACGGCGTGCATGAAAGCTATTGCACCGGGGATAAGTCCGACTACGAAAAATTCGAAAAATGGGCCTCCACCGTTCCTAAAACATTACGTAACCCGCTCTACCACTGGACTCACCTGGAGCTCCAGCGCTACTTCGGGGTCAATGATATCCTGAATTGTAACACCGCCCGGCAGGTGTTTGACCATTGCAGCAGCCTGCTGCAACAGCCGGAATACAGCGTGCGCGGACTACTGAAGAGTCGCAACGTTAAAGTGGTGTGCACTACGGACGACCCGGCGGACGACCTGCGCTACCACCAGCAGATGAAAGCGGAAAACTTCGGTATCAGCATATTCCCCGCTTTCCGCCCTGATGCCGCCATGAACGTGGATAATCCCGCTGTTTACAACGCCTACCTCCAAAAGCTGGAACTGGCTGCCAATGCGAGCATCCGTACCTATGACGACCTGCTGCTGGTACTGCAACAGCGTCACGACTTCTTTGCGGCCAACGGCTGTACCGTTTCGGATCATGGTATCGAAGAAATATACGCGGACGCCTATACGGAATCAGAAGTACGCAGCATCTTCAGCGAAGTAAGAGGAGGAAAGGAGCTAACTGCCACGGACATACGTAAAATCAAATCTGCCCTGCTGTTTGAACTGGCCGTAATGGACTGGAAAAAAGGATGGGTACAGCAGTATCACCTGGGGGCCCTGCGTAACAACAACTCCCGTATGATGCGCCAGCTCGGCCCGGACACCGGTTGGGATTCCATCGGCGACTTCTCCCAGGCACGTGCCCTGGCGAAGTTCCTGGATCGCCTCGACAGCAATGATCAACTGACCAAAACCATCATCTACAACCTTAACCCGGCAGATAATGAACTGATGGCCACCATGACCGGGAACTTTAACGATGGCAGCGTGGCCGGTAAAGTGCAGTTTGGCGCCGCCTGGTGGTTCCTCGATCAAAAGGAGGGGATGACCCGGCAGATGAACGCATTGTCCAATATGGGGCTGTTATCACGCTTTGTAGGCATGCTCACGGATAGCCGCAGCTTCCTCTCTTATCCGCGTCACGAGTATTTCCGCCGTTTGATCTGCGATATGCTCGGGGAGGAAATAGAGAAAGGAGAGATTCCGGATGATATGGCGTTGGTGGGAAGTATGGTGCAGGATATTTGTTATAATAATGCCAGTAATTATTTTGGCTGGAAATAATAACCGCTTTGAGCACCTGCCTTCGGCAGGCGCTCAAAGCGGTTTAGTCTTGTGGCCGCTGGCCACAAGACTAAACTCTAAAAGAGGCTGTCTCAAAAGTAATTTGAGATAGCCTCTTTCTATTTTTAGAAAAAAAAAGGCTTTTATTAAGGTTTTGTGTTGATAAATAGTCTTCT
>NZ_FRBL01000015.1 GCF_900142605.1 Chitinophaga jiangningensis | reverse complement strand
TGTACTAGTACAACTCTCTAAGCAGGCTGGCTTATGCCGCCTTAAAACACAAATTTAATAATTTTATTCTTGTTTATAAACACAGAATCTTTGCGAGAAAAAAAGACCGCTCTTCCAGGCGCCGAAGGCGCCTAAAACTTAACCAACCTTGCGCGAAAAAATATTTAATCATCACCAATTCCATCAAATGAAAAAGATCATCATCATCGGTGCCGGCAAGATCGGCGAAACAGCCGCATTCTTACTGCAAAATTCCGGCGATTATCAGGTTACTATGGCCGACTACAACCCCGCCATGCTGGAAGCGCACCTCTCCCCTGGCGTTACGGGTTTACAGCTGGATGTAAACGACGAAGCTGCGCTAAACGCAGCGCTGCAGCAGCAAGACATGGTACTGAGTGCCTGCCCCTACTTTCTCAATGTGAAAATTGCCACAGCGGCAGCTGCCACTAACACCCATTATTTCGACCTGACAGAAGACGTGGCTACCACCAATGCTATCCGTGATATAGCTGCAAAAGCCGGTGTTAGCTTTATGCCGCAATCAGGGCTGGCACCCGGCTTCATCAGCATTGCCGCACATGATATTGCCAGGGAATTTGAGCAGCTGGACAGCGTTCGTTTGCGCGTAGGTGCCCTGCCACAGTTTCCTACCAACAGCCTGATGTATAACCTTACCTGGAGCACGGATGGACTGATCAACGAATATTGTAACCCTTGCGACGCCATTGACGAAGGACAGCGCAAGGAAGTGATGCCTATGGAAGGTCTCGAAAAATTTGCCCTGGATGGTGTGGAATATGAAGCATTTAACACCTCCGGCGGACTCGGTGCATTAGCTGAAATCCTTGATGGACGCGTGAGCAGCCTGAATTACAAAACAGTGCGTTACCCTGGGCATTGTCAACTTATGAAGATTTTATTGAATGAGTTAAAATTGAACAAAAAACGGCAGGTTTTGAAAGAAATTATGGAGGATAGCATACCTTTCACCCCGCAAGATGTGGTGCTGGTATTTGTATCGGTTGCCGGCAAGATAGATGGCCGTTATGTGCAGCGCTCCTACTCCAGGAAAATCTATAATCAGGAGGTAAATGGGAGAGATTTTACTGCCATTCAGCTGACCACCGCGGGAGCTGCCTGTGCAGTCATTGATTTGCATGCAAACGGCAAGTTGCCCGCCAAAGGCTTTATCCGCCAGGAAGACGTATACTTCCAGGACCTGATCAACAACAGATTTGCGATTTATTACAACAGGAATTAAACAGATTGTTATGCTTAGCGAGATTTTACATGGCCTCATGAGCCGCTACCAGGAACGTGTTCCGGATGTAGCTGCCGTTATTGATGCTATGATCGGAGAAGGTATCATTGCAAAGGCCTCCGACATTGAAAACGATCATATCGCTTTCCGTACCATGGGCGTACCCCACCTGGGTGTACAGTCGCTGGAGAAAATTTTTTTACACTACGGCTATACCAAAAGAGAACATTACTACTTTGCCGGTAAAAAGCTGGATGCATGGTGGTATGCGCCACCGGAGCCACAGTATCCCCGTATCTTCATCAGTGAACTGCGGGTAAATGACCTGAGCGAAACCGCACAGCGTATTATTCACAGCTATACCGATGATGTAAAAAGCGATCCTGTTGATGCACTCAATCTGGATGACAGCAAAGCGGTGGACACCTTCCTTCACAGCGGACTTTGGCGCACGCCTACCCTGGAGGATTTTAAAACCCTTGCAGCCGAAAGTGAATACGCTGCCTGGGTGATCTATAACCGCTATTACCTCAACCACTTCACTGTAAGTGTACATAACCTGCCCGCAGGCTATAACACCGCAGCGGGCTTCAACGCCTTCCTCGAAAAGCATGGGTTTGTACTCAACGATGCTGGTGGTAAAATCAAGGCTAGTCCGGACGGCAACCTGCTGCAAAGCTCAACAGTTGCCCGCATGATCGAGGCGGAATTCGCAGGAGGGGAAACCTATAAAATTGCCGGTTCCTATGTGGAATTTGCGGAGCGCAGGGTGCTGCCTGAATTTGCATCGCTGCCGGCCAGTGAAATACGCCGGGAGCACCGCCGGGAGGGCTTTGAGGCCGGCAACGCCGATAAGATCTTCGAAAGTACCTACTCCACCCAGACGAAAAAAAGTTCTTAAATTTAAGAGAGACATTATTATCATGGAAGAGATATTAAAATCATTGGGTATTACCGGTAAGCAAAGCGGTGTTAGCACCGGTAAACACTGGCTGCCAGGTGGCGGCGCTGAGATCACCTCAGTATCTCCTGTGGATGGAAAAGCAATTGCCACCATCAGGGGCGCCAGCAGGGAGGATTACGATGCAGTGGTGGTGACAGCCCATGAAGCATTTAAAACCTGGCGGCAGTGGCCTGCGCCGCGCCGCGGCGAAATAGTACGCCAGATCGGTGAAGCCCTGCGCAAACATAAGCACGACCTGGGCCGGCTTGTATCCTATGAAATGGGTAAGAGCCTGCAGGAAGGCTTCGGCGAAGTTCAGGAAATGATTGATATATGCGACTTCGCTGTGGGCTTGTCGCGACAACTGCATGGCCTTACTATGCACTCCGAAAGGCCCGGCCACCGCATGTATGAACAGTGGCATCCACTCGGTATCACCGGCATTATTTCTGCTTTTAACTTTCCCGTGGCGGTATGGAGCTGGAACTCCATGCTGGCATGGGTTTGTGGCAATGTTTGTATCTGGAAACCTTCTGAAAAAACACCGGTAACGGCACTCGTTTGTCAACGTATAGTCGAAACCGTATTTGCTGCCAACGAGGTACCGGAAGGCGTATGCAACCTGGTAGTCGGTGGTCGCGAAACCGGAGAATGGCTGGCAGCAGATCCACGTGTACCACTGATCTCCGCTACCGGCTCCACCCGCATGGGTAAAGAGGTGGCCGCTACTGTAGGGGCGCGGCTCGGCAAATCCATCCTGGAGCTGGGCGGCAACAACGCCATTATTATCTCCGAACATGCGGATCTGGATATGGCACTGATAGGCGCAGTGTTTGGGGCGGTAGGTACCGCCGGACAACGCTGCACCAGTACCCGCCGGCTCATCATTCACGAAAAAGTATACGATGCGTTTATTGCGCGACTGGTAAAAGCCTATTCTCAACTGCGCATTGGTAACCCGCTGGATGAAAATAATCACGTAGGCCCGCTCATCGATAAAGATGCAGTAAATGCTTATCTGAAAAGTATTGCACAGATCAGCGCGCAGGGAGGCAAATTCCTTGTGGAAGGTGGCGTGCTCGAAGGTCCGGGTTATGAAACCGGTTGCTATGTAAGGCCTTGCATTGCGGAGGTACAAAATCATTTCGCGATTGTGCAGCATGAAACGTTTGCACCTATCCTGTATGTGATGAAGTACCAAACGCTGAAAGAAGGTATTGCCTTCCAGAATGATGTACCACAGGGGCTTTCCTCTGCTATTATGACGCTGAACCTCCGCGAGGCAGAAGAATTCTTATCTGCTGCCGGGTCCGACTGCGGCATTGCCAACGTCAATATTGGTACCAGCGGTGCGGAAATTGGCGGTGCTTTTGGCGGGGAGAAAGAAACCGGCGGTGGCCGTGAAAGTGGCTCCGATGCCTGGAAAGCGTATATGCGCAGGCAAACAAATACCATCAACTACTCTACCAAACTGCCACTGGCACAAGGTATCAAGTTCGATCTGTAAAGGAAGGTGGAATTTCTTTTTTCTCCAGCTCCGACGCTTTGCGTCGGAGCTTTTAATTTCATTTCAGGTGGTTACTGCCCGATCAGATTTTTAAAAGCGGTTGATAAACGGTTCGTTTACTCCGGCCATCTCGTATGACCCACACGGTAAACGCGTCTCTACATACATCAACGTGACATGATTTCAAAAATAGTAGCGAGGCTAGAGAACCCCGCTTTTCGTTAAACGGAAACCATGCTTATGAGAAAAATATCTGATAGCAGGGACGCTATCATATACTCTTCAGACCATAAATATGATACTTATTTTTGAATATTCATATTCAACGTTTGTGCTACGGCAGTAATCATTCTGTAACTGAAAATGCTTTACATAAGCATTCAATTATTATTTTAATAAAAATCATAATATATATTAGCTTATTAATATCATTATTCAGGTAAGATTATAACCAGTCAACTAGTAAGTTGCGCGTTTATCATTAAATTTTAATGTTATACCGCTTTTTCCATACCTTTAACCTATCTAGTTTATTTTACTCTTATATCGGGAAAATGTTGGACATGAAATCGTTTAGTCGGGAGATAGCAGTCGCGGTGGTATGTGTAGCGATGACGACTGCGCTGAATACCAAAACCATTGCGCAAAGCAAAACCCCAGTGCCTAAAAACTGGCAGTTGTTAAGTTACGATACTGACTCTGTTTACGGTACTGCTACTGAAAAAGCCTACAAACAACTGCTGCAAGGCAAAAAAAGTACACCGGTGATTGTTGCGGTGATCGATTCGGGAATCGATACTACCCATGAAGACCTCAAGCCTGTGCTGTGGACCAACCGCAAAGAAATTCCTAACAACGGGAAAGATGATGACGGTAACGGCTACATCGACGATATCCATGGCTGGAACTTCCTGGGCGGTAAAGACGGCAACAGTCTCAAAGAAGACTCTGACGAAGCGACCCGTGAGTACTACCGCTACAAACAGCTGTACATCAACCCGGATTCCGCCCTGAGCAAGGACTCTAAGGAGTACGCGTACTGGCAGCGCCTGCAGGCAAAAGTGGAAAAGCCTTCTTCTCAGTACAAGGTTTCTTATAAAACCATGTCCAAGCTGCAGGACAACCTCAACAAATGTGCTACCATCCTGAAGAACTACCTCGGTAAGGAAGATTTCAACGTAGCACAACTGGACAGTATTCAAACCACCAGTCAGGACGTACTGCTGGCGCGCAACTTCGTGTCACGCCTGCTGAAATCCTCCGGGGATGATATGCCGGACAGCTTCAACGAATTCAAATCCGAATTTGACGAATACATCAGCGAAATCAAACGCAAGGCAGAAAGCACGGATGTGCAGCCAAACGCAAACCGGGAAAAGATTGTAGGTGATAAATTTGAAGACATCACCGATGGCAAATACGGTAACAACGACGTGATGGGTAAATTCGGCTTCCATGGCACCCACGTGTCCGGCATCATCGCGGCAGTACGCAACAACGGCGTAGGCATGGACGGTGTAGCCGATAACGTTAGGATCATGGCAGTGAAAGCTGTACCAGACGGGGATGAGCGCGATAAGGATGTGGCCCTGGCCATCCGCTATGCGGTGGACAACGGCGCACAGATCATCAACATGAGTTTCGGGAAAGGCTTCTCCCCGCACAAAGCCTGGGTGGATGATGCCGTAAAATATGCAGAAGAAAAAGGCGTACTCCTGGTACATGCCGCCGGCAACGACGGTGAGAATAACGACTCTGTACCTAACTACCCTAATCCTAACTATCTCACCGGTGGCAAAGCCAGCAACTTCATTACGGTAGGTGCTATCAGCAACGGCCGCGGTAAAGATAAAGTGGCCAGTTTTTCTAACTACGGTAAAGAAGGTGTAGATGTTTTTGCACCAGGCGTACAGATTTACTCTACAATTCCGGGTGGCAATACCTATGGCGCTGCAAGCGGCACCAGTATGGCATCTCCGGTAGTAGCAGGTGTAGCAGCACTGGTACTCTCCTACTACCCGGATCTTACTGCAAAACAACTGAAATATGTCCTGGAAAAAAGTGCGACCCCACTCCCTGATGGTAGTGTGATGGTGAACAAACCAGGTACGGATGATACTCAGGTAGCCTTCGCAGACTTATCTGTAACCGGTGGTTTGATTAATAGCTATGAAGCGCTGAAACTCGCAGCCACCATTAAAGGTGAACGCGTACAACCTAAGAAACCGAAAGCTAAAATGAAGGCGGTTAGGAAGAACTAATTCGCGTAAAAATATTTTGTACCGTCGCCTTGAGCGATGGTACAAAAAGGAAAAGGGAAAGTGCCTATAGCACTTTCCCTTTTCCTTTCTAAAGAATCAGAAGTAATTATTTCACCAACCTCAAACACACGGGATACCGGTAGTGCTCTCCCTTATTAACCGCCACAGCAGCAAGGATAGAGAAAATCAGGTTCAGCACCTTGAGTAAGGAATACAGTCCCAGCCAACGAAAACCAGCCTGTGTAAAGTCGAAATGGCCATTAAACAAACCCGTTCCGATCGCCCAGATACCGGAGGTGATTCCGCTGATGATCATCACTGCGGCGGAAGCAAGACTGATCGTAATCTGGAAGTTGAGCGCTTCTTTACCTTCTGTTTCCACAAAAGCGGAATCATTGCGCTTGATCAACCACAATACCAGTACCAGCACTATATTTCCAGCCCATCCCCAGTTGAGGAATATGTAGGCAAATACACCGGCAATATGCAACAGGGTGGCCCAGGTTCTTTCGTCTCTTTCGTTCATAAGTTAGTAGGATTATAAATTTAGAAGAAGTTAAAGGCTAATGCTGTAATATACAAACAGTGTAAAGAAAAACTACAAACCTGTAAGCCGGATTCTGTGAACTCCGGCAAGCCGGAGAACTGCTATCATTTATCTACGACGATGCTCGCACATCGCCTGTATCTGCCTACCCTCGGTCATCGGGCGAGCAGCCCTCGAGCGACCGTATACATGGCATTTCAGCACGCAAGGTTTACCCGCATAAACAGTTGCCTGCCTATACCGTGGGCGCTTACCCCACATTTTCACCCTTACCGGTTGCCCGGCGGTCATTTTCTGTGGCACTGGCTGTCCTGCTCTTGCGAACAGGCCCACCCGTTAGGTGGTGCGTTGCTCTGCGCTGTCCAGACTTTCCTTCTTTCAGCTCAAGTCTGAAAGACGATAGCACGGTTTGTAGTTGACTGCAAAGGTAAGGAAAAGAATATTCAAACCATTAACAGAAAAGGGATTGAAGCTTTCAGTAGCCTCAATCCCTTACCTGTATTGACTTCTATAATATAAATTAAATTGCTATCTGAAATTTATCTCGGTAGCACCATAGCCATATCGCGCATGGTATTGATTTACAAAGTTTGCCACTTCCGGTGTTTGCCGCAGGATGGCATGAATTTCATCTTTCAGTTTGCCCTTGCCTACCCCATGTATCACCACCATATGATGTTGCTTGTGGGTGATGGCGAGGTCGAGGTAGCGTTGAAACTCATTGAGCTGAATGGCGAGGATGGCGATATTACTCAGCCCTTTCCAGTTCTTTTCAAGTTTCTCAATGTGCAGGTCTACTTCGTGTTTAGGCTCCAGCGCTGCTTCAGGCTGCAACTGGATCTTACTCAGCAAACTGGCCATGGTACCGGTGCCTACAATCTTATTGGCACCCTGCTTTTTACCCGGGGCGGCAGCAGAGGAGGTTGCAGCGGGAGCCGGCGGCGGCGTTTCTTCCGACTTATCCGGGAATTTCTCAAACAGAGGAATCGTAAGTGTGGCTTCTGCTTTGGTCCGCAGCTCTTCCAGCTGGCTAAACATCTGTTTGGCTTTTATCTTCCATGTTTTTTTAACGGAAGATGCCAGATTCGGCTGCTGATCTTTCAGCACAAAGGTAAACTCGAAGCGCGGGTTGTCGTTCAACGATTCAAAGTGCAGATCCGTCAGATAAAAATGGTTGTACGGATGGATTTCATTCTTGATCTCCAGTTCCAGTTTATTGGCCAGCCATACCTGGAAGTAAAAGCGCATGGCATGCGGGGTATCATTAAACAGATGGAATTTCATCAGCTTGATGGTTTCATCAAAACCATCGTGATGGTATACGGGAAGTACGGAAACGAACATCCCTTTATCTGTTTTCAGATCTTCATATTTGCTGCGGTTCACTTTAATCTCATCTCCCGGAATCAACCTGGGCTGTGGTTTAACCAGCTTCTCTTTGGTGAATCGATGGAAGTAGGGAAAGTCTATCTGATCCAGGTATACCGGGAAAGAGGTGCCTTTCACTTCTATCATCACCATATTATCGTTCACGATTTCCACCACGGTCCCTTCTTCTTTGGAACTGAGCAGCAGAACTTTATCTCCAATTTCGTATTTCATAATTGCATTCTTGACGCAAAGCTAATTTTTTTATTTTAAAGATAGAGAGGGGAAGATGATTGAAGGTGAGTTCAAAGCGATTTTCCAATGACACGATGCTGTCATATGTATGGGTTGCGCACTGCGCGGATGCGGTGCGGGTAGTATGTAAGGGGCTGACACAAAGCAATAAAAGCTGCAGGAAGGTAGATTACCGGCAGTAATAAGACAGGGTTAACAAACCCGTCTAACGTGAAGGCCTGTATGAAAACAGCCTCAATCTTTGACGCCCGCAGAATAGTTGCGGCTGTGCTTCTTTTCCGGATGACGGCGCATATAGTCATCAACTGAAATGGGGCCGCTGCCTTCAATAAGGAAAAGGACCAGCAGAAACATCACAAGGAGTGAAAGGCCTAACACCGGGTAAACATTAAACAGGCCTGTTGGCGAGTGAACAAAGATCAGCGCACCCAGCAGAACGGGTAGGTTCAGTGCTGCAGCTATGCGCGTAAAAAGGCCCATCATAATAAATAATCCACCTACAGTATGCGCAAATACAATGTAATGCGCGATGCCGACTGACATAGCTGCCAGCGCAGGGCTTTCATCGATGACACGTACCAGGGCATCTCTGTTTTGTACAAACATGATTCCTACGTACATCAGGAAAATTCCCAGCGCTATACGGACAACGCTAAGCCATTTAGGATGATGTGTATCACCCCATTTTTCGATTCGTTGTAGCGTGTTCATAAAATTGAATTTTATGGATCAAAGAGCTACTCTGAAGTTACGAATAATTATGATTTCCTGAGCTTACTGTGGGTATAACTGTAAAGGAAATAAATAGCAAGGCCTGCAATAAGCCAAACGGAGAAAACGATCCAGTTTTTGAGCTCAATTTCCGTCATCAGGTAGAAACAGCTGAGCATGCCTAAAACCGGGATAAGAGAGAGTTTACGCAGGTAACACATCACAATGGTGATCAGTGCTACAATGACGAACAGGAAGAAAGGGATGTTGTGCTTCCATACATTCCAGCCTTCGGCCATGGACAGGCGCTGCAGTATTTCTTTATGGAATACCAGGCCGGTGCCGATCAGGATCATCGGTACAATGTACTGACTGTTAATATACGGCATCCGGAAGCGCTTTTCAGCCGTTTTTTCCTGGGGAGGCAGCATTAACACGCCACCGCATACCAGGATGAAGGCGAACAATGTACCGATACTGGTCAGGTCTGTTACGATAGTCAGGTTCAGGAATAACGCCGGCACCCCTACGATAATACCGGTAATTATGGTAGCGAAGGAAGGCGTTTTAAAACGTGGATGGATTTTGCTGAATTTCTTTGGCAGCAGGCCATCGCGACTCATGCTCATCCAGATGCGTGGCTGCCCGATCTGAAATACCAGCAATACGCTGGTGGTGGCAATCACGGCACTCACGGAAATCAGGTAGCTGATCCATGGCATGTTTACCTGATCAAATACAAAAGCCAGCGGATCGGCCACTTTCAGCTGGGTGAAAGGTACCATACCGGTGAGTACAAATGAAATGAGGATGTACAATACAGTACAAATAATCAGGGAGTAGATCATGCCTTTGGGCAGGTCACGCTGCGGATTGGCACATTCCTCTGCGGTGGTGCTTACGGCATCAAAACCAATATAAGCGAAAAATACCGCTGATACCCCCTTCAATACACCAGAGAAACCATTAGGCATAAACGGCGACCAGTTTGCCGGGTTCACATAAAAGAATCCTACCACGATCACAAACAGGATCACCAGGATTTTGAGGCCCACCATGAAATTGGCGCTGCGCTTACTTTCCCGTATACCCACAAAGGCCAGGTAAGTCACCAGGACCACGACAATAAATGCCGGCAGGTTCAAAATCACCGGCAAGCCGAAGATATGCGGGGCGGCAGCCATCAGTTCAGGCGTGGCACTGTCGTAGTTATTGGTGAGCCAGTCGGGGAACCCTATGCCAAGCCCATTGAGGAGGTTATTGAAATATCCGCTCCAGGATATGGCCACGGCAATATTCCCGATGGCATATTCCAGGATGAGGGACCATCCGATCACCCAGGCAGCTATTTCCCCGAAAGTTACATATGAATAAGTGTAGGCACTACCGGAAACGGGTACCCTGGAAGCAAATTCCGCATAACACAATGCAGAGAAGCCGCAGGTAATGGCAGTGATAATAAAGAGGACTGATACTCCAGGACCGCCGTGGAAAGAGGCCTCTCCTATGGTAGAAAAGATACCGGCACCAATAACGGCCGCGATACCCATGGCTGTAAGATCCTTCACTTTCAGCACTTTGTGCATTCCGCTTTCATGTCCGTCTCCCAACCCGCTGTTGGCATCTCTCAATATTGTTGCGATTGATTTTTTACGAAAAAGCGAATTGGACATTGGCGAGGATTATTACAGTTTTGGGCGCGAATATATGGGAAAAAGTTATAAAAAATATTTTACATCACCATAAAAAGCTTCCACAGTTGTCCCGAATTCATTTGGGCCGTAGGCCCAAATGAATTCGGGTATAACGCAAGGCCGCAGGCCTTGCGTTATACCCGAATAAGTAAAAGTTGTATTACTGCTGTCTATTCAACAGAAAATCAGCCAGTTCCTTCAGTGGCTCCTTGCGGTTACTGAGTACGGCAATTTTTTCCAGGTGTGAGAATGCGGCTGTGGTGAAGCGTTCCTTTTCCTTCTCTGCCCATTTATCTACTTTGCAGTCACGGAAAATGCGGAGTACCCGTTCTACCTTATCGGCAGGATTGGAGGCCAGCAAAGCCTTTAATTCGGCTTTCTGCGCATCATTGCAAAGCTCAAATGCTTTCAGCAGCAGAAAAGTCTTTTTATTAGCCAGGATATCGCCGCCCTGTTGCTTTCCGAATTTTTCCGGATCGCCGAAGGCATCGAGGTAGTCGTCCTGGATCTGGAAGGCGATACCTACATTTTTACCGAAGGCATACAGGTGTTCCTGGTTACCTTCGCTGCCGCCGCCTATGATAGCGCCGAGCTGCAGGCTGGCAGCCAGCAGTACAGAGGTTTTGAGCCCGATCATATTTACATATTTATCGTAGTCCACCTCTTCCGGCTGCAGGTCTTCAAAGTCCATATCCAGCTGCTGTCCTTCGCAAACTTCTACTGCGGCCTTATTAAACACCGTAATCAGTTTCTTCTGGTATTTCGCATTCACCTTGTTCAGCCGGTCATACACGGTGATCAGCATCACATCCCCGGAAAGTATGGCGGCGGTATCACCATATACCGTATGCACGGTTGGTTTGCCTCTTCTGAGGGGGGCCTTGTCCATGATGTCGTCATGAATCAGGGTGAAATTGTGGAACAGTTCAATGGCGCTGGCAGCGTGAAATGCGTCGGGATTCAGCTCATCGAATAATTCATTTCCCATCAGGCACAGTACAGGGCGGATTCTTTTACCGCCGATTTCCAGGATATGGCTGGCTGCTTTGTACAGTTTCGCCGGTTCTTCCGGAAAGTGTTGTTGAGCAAAATGTTGACTGAACTGTGCTATTAACTCTTTAAATGATTGCATTTCTCTGAAATGGTTAATGAATTATTTTTTCTTCTTTATGGTCTTGGCAGCTGCTTTTTTAGCGGGTGCTTTAACTGTTTTTTTAGCGGGAGATGTTATAGCCTTTTTCGCTCTGGCCTTTTTTGACTGAACGGTTGCCCTTTGGGCTACCGGCTTATTTGCAGGTGCTTTGGCCACTGCTTTTTTAGGTGCGGCCTTTTTAGCTGAAACTTTCACCGCTGCTTTCTTAGCAGGTGCTTTTACCGCTGCTTTCTTAGCAGGCGCTTTTACCGCTGCTTTCTTAGCAGGCGCTTTTACCGCTGCTTTCTTAGCAGGCGCTTTTACCGCTGCTTTCTTAGCAGGTGCTTTTACCGCTGCTTTCTTAGCAGGCGCTTTTACCACGGCTTTCTTAGCAGGGGCTTTTACTGCTGTTTTATTAGCAGGAGCTTTTACTGCTGTTTTCTTAGCAGGGGCTTTTACTGCTGTTTTATTAGCAGGAGCTTTTACTGCTGCTTTCTTAGCAGGCGCTTTCACTGATGCTTTTTTAGCAGGTGATTTAACCACTACTTTCTTTTCAGGTGCTGCTACTGTCGCTTTTTTAGGCGCTGGTTTAGCCGCCGCTTTCTTAGCAGGAGCAGCTGGTTTAGCAGTAGCCTTTTTAGGTGGTGCTGCAACTGCTGTCTTAGCTGCTGTCTTAGCTGCTGCTTTTGCAACAGGAGCCTTTGCTGCTGGTTTCTTAGCCGCAGCAGGCTTTCCAACCGGCGCCTGGGCTACCACCACAGGAATTTCAGGAGCTACTTCAGGGGCAATCACCGCAGGCTTTTGCTTCAGCGGCGCGCGTTTACCACCTTTTTGTGCAGCAGGTTTTCCTGCCTTGGTTTTAACCACTCCTGTCAATGGTGCAGGCTGTGCTGCTGCGGCAGGTGCCGCTTCAGCCGGCGTAGGCACTACTGCAGGCGTTACATCAGGCTGCAAGATAGCAGGAACTTCCGGAGGTGTTACCACACTGGCCGAAATTTCCGGCAGGTCGATTGGTGGCATGTCGGACTTGACCGGCGTTTCCCAGGTAGCAGCAGGCCTTTGCGGCTGCGGCTGTCCCTGTGGCCAACGCTGCTTGTCCTTTTTCTTTTTCTTTTTGCCCGGCCCCTGGGGCTGTTGCTGGCGTTGTTGCTGTTGTTGTTGTTGTTGCTGGCGCTGCTGCTGGAACTGCTGTTTAGGCTGCTGACCACGACCGGCCGGCTGTCCTTGTTGCAGTTCTTCTTCCAGTTCATAATCGAGCTGGCGCTTAGCCAGGTTAGCGGCTATCACCCGGATCTCCACTTCCTGGCCAATGCGGAACCGGCGACCGGTGAGCGATCCCACCAGGGCATATTCTGCGTCATTGAAAACGAAGTCTTCTTTCTTATTGAGGTTATGTACGCTTACGAGCCCTTCACACTTGGTGTCCACGGTTTCTACCCAGAAACCAAAATGTGCCACACCGCTGATCACCCCTTTAAAAGTTTCACCGATGTACTGCTGCATGTACTCTACCTGCTTGTATTTATTACCTGCACGCTCCGCTTCCATGGCTTTTCTTTCCATCTCAGAACTGTGCTTGCATACTTTTTCCATTTGCTTGTCGGGGTGCACATTGTTGGACAGGCATTCCTGCACTACGCGGTGTACCACCACATCCGGATAACGGCGGATAGGGGAAGTAAAGTGGCAGTAGTCCTCAAATCCGAGGCCGTAGTGCCCGATGTTTTCCACTGTATATACGGCTTTGGCCATGGTACGGATACCGAGGGTTTCCAGCACATGCTGTTCCGGCTTGCCCTGCACCCGCTGCAACATCCCATTGAAAGAACGTGCAATTGTATCCGGTGTATTGAGGTCGAATTTATAACCAAATTTACCTGCGAAGGAAGAGAATACCTTCAGCTTTTCAGGATCCGGCGTATCGTGCACGCGGTATGGGAAAGGAACCGGTTGCTTGTTCACCCGGATCTTGGACACATAAGTTGCCACTGTACGGTTGGCCAGGAGCATCAGCTCTTCAATCAGCTGGTGAGCTTCCTTGCTTTCCTTGATCACGATACCAATTGGTTGACCGGTTTCGTCCAGTTTAAAGCGTACCTCCTGGGAACTGAAATTGATAGCACCATGCGCAAAGCGTGCTGCACGCAGCGTTTGGGCAATTTTATTCAGCAGCAGGATTTCATCCAGGTATTTACCTTCCTTCTTTTCAATTATTTCCTGCACATCCTCATACGTGAAGCGATGATCAGAGTGGATGACCGTACGGCCAATCCAATGCTGCTTCACCTCTCCCTGCTCGTTCATCTGGAAGATGGCCGAGAAGGTGAATTTATCCTCATGCGGACGCAGGGAGCACAACTCATTGGAGATTTTCTCCGGCAGCATCGGCAATACCCTGTCCGGCAGGTATACGGAAGTGGCTCTTCTATCCGCTTCCTTATCCAGCTCGGTGCCGGGTTTCACATAGTGACTCACATCCGCAATATGCACCCCGATCTCATATAACCCGTTTTTCAGCGGGCGGATGGAGATCGCATCATCAAAATCTTTGGCATCCACCGGATCGATGGTGAAGGTGAGGATATTACGCACGTCTTTACGTTTTCGTACTTCCTCTTCCGTTATGGTCTCATCAATCTGCGCCAGTTCCTCCATCACTTCTTTAGGGAAGTTGAGCGGGAAGCCGGCTTCGATCAGTATTTCCTTCATGGCCAGGTCGTTGGTATCGCTGGCATCCAGGATTTCGATGATTTCGCCTACCGGTTTGCGGGACTGCTCACCCCAGGCTACTATTTTCACAACGGCTTTATCGCCGGTTTTAGCCGCTCCAATGGAGTTAGCCGGGATATAAATATCCGGCATAAACATACCTTTCTCAGGTATCAGGAAGCCGAAATTCTTGCTTACCTGCAATGTGCCGGTGAATTCAGTTTTATTTCGTTTAAGGATATCCGTTATCACCCCTTCCATACGACTATCGCGGTTGCCGGGCTTTAATACGTCTACCAGTACTTCATCGCCATCCAGGGCGGTATTCAGGTTTTTCTGTTTTACCAGGATATCACGTGCAAGGCCCTGTACAATTACAAAGGCCATTCCTGAGCGGGTTACTTCCACTATACCTTTAAAGGTCTTCTTTGGGCCTCCGGCCCCGTGGTGATGATTTCCGCCTTTCTTATTTTTTTTCTTTTTACTCATGTTTCAGGGTAGTTCTTCATTGATTGGCCGTAGGATAAAAGCTTCCTACATAATCAAAAATAAAATTATTAAATCTTTCTGCTCCATCGAACAGGAATGCAATTTCAACTGGCATAACAGCCATTTGCATGTTTTGTTCTGTCAGGTTTTTTTGAAGCAGATGCAGCCTTACTGCGTCTTTTTCAGTGGTCACTACCATTTTTTTATTGCCTGATAAACCATCGCGTTCCCGGATGATTTTGGCTATATCTTTTTCGGAGTAATAGTAATGATCCGGGAATGCCAGCAGGTAAACCTGACTAAAGGAAGACCTGAGTTTCTCCAGAAGTGGTTCGGGCCGTGCTATGCCACATGCCAGCAGCACGGTCGTATCGGGAGAGCTGCTTACTGGTTCGTGGGTAATCAGATCGTACATGGCTCCGTATTGCAAGGTAGTAAAAAACACCTGCTGATGCGGCAATGGTGCAATTTCTTTTTCAATAGCAGCCTTCTCTTCCCTTGATAAGTCAGGCGGACATTTGGAAACGATGATGCAATTTGCCCGGTGGTAGCCGTTTCTTCCCTCTCTTAACCTCCCAAATGGTACCACATGGTCCTTCGTAAACCTGCGGCTGTATTCTGTGATAAGAATATTCATGCCAGGTTTTATACTCCGGTGCTGAAATGCATCATCCAACAATACCACCTGGGTATCCGGTTCTTCCATCAGCAACTGCGGGATGGCCAGCATCCGCTCTTCCCCTACTGCCACATGAATATCCGGATATTTCTGATGGAACTGCATGGGCTCATCTCCTATTTCAGATGCGGTGGTGGTGGCATCTGCCAGGATATATCCGCTGGTACGGCGGTTATAGCCCCTGCTAAGAGTAGCTACCTGGTAATGCTGCTTCAACAGGCGTATGAGGTATTCCACATGCGGGGTTTTGCCGGTACCACCCACGGAGAGGTTGCCGGCGGCAATGGTAGGAATGTCAAACTCCACCGCGGTCAGCATTCCCCTGTCGTAGAGTTTATTACGCACCCACATCACCAGGCCATATAGCAGCGAAAACGGGTAAAGCAGTACGGACAAATATTTCAGCACGTTAGTATGTTTAGTCTTCGTTATTAAAATGATAAATCTTCTCAGGGGTTACCACGATACGCAGGGGTACATCAAAAGCATCTGTTTCGGGGATGGCTGCAATCGGCTCAAACAGCGACAGGCCGATGGTTTGCACATCCGGCCGGCATTGTTTCAGAAAGCGGTCGTACATCCCTTTACCATAGCCTACCCGGTGCCCGCTGGTATCAAAGGCCAGCATGGGTACAAATACTACATCAATCAGGGAGAGATCAACGGCCTCGCCGTTTTGTGGCTCCGTAATGCCAAATTTGTTCTGCGCGAGCGTGGTAGCGGGCGTCCACAGCAGGTGCTCCATGGTGCCTGCCTGCATATCGGAACGCGACAACACCCAGTTCAACTGCGGATACCGGACTTTGAGGGCATCAATAACAGGCCAGGTATCTGCTTCCTTCTTTTCCAGTATGGGGAGAAAGACATGTGCGTACCTGTACGGTGAAAAGTCAATGCGCAGCACCTGTTCCAGCAAAGCCGCATTCAGCCGGGCAGCGGCAGACTCGTCCAGGTTTAGCCGCTGTTCCAGAAAATGTTTTCGTATATCCTTTTTAGTTGTCATTATAACAGTTGGTGTAACGAGGGCGACAACAATTGTGCCTGCTCCTGTATAAATGCCTTTCCGACAGTTGTTGCCTGCGGAATCCGGCCTATCCGGGGGATGCCGGACCATCTGATAATATCTTCTTCGTTGGAATGCCAGTCCCCGCCGAAGATCCAGCCTATAACGGGAACGCCTGTATGTTGCAGCAGGCGGGCGGTAAGCATGGCATGATTGATACTGCCAAGGTAGTTTTGAGCGGCAATAATGACACGTGCCTGCATCCGGGAGATCATTTCCAGGGTAAACACTTCTTCATTAACGGGGACCATCAGCCCACCCGCTCCTTCAATTACCAGCTGCCGGGAAGGATCAAATGCTTCCAGCCTGGCCAGGATGCGGTCCACCTCAATCGATTGCTGCTGCATACGGGCGGCCAGATGAGGGGATTCAGGGGCCTCCAGGGCATACACCTCGGGATGACAGATAGTGGTGGTATTGCTGATCAGTGATAATATCGTATTGGTATCGGTACCTTCGGAAAGTCCTGTCTGCACCGGTTTCCAGTAGTCGGCCTGCAATGCTTCCGTTACACAGGCGGCGGTCACTGTTTTGCCGACCCCTGTGCCGGTACCGGTGATAAAAATTCGTTTGTTCATCCGGGCAAAGATAGGGTTTATCAGGCATGCGGGGAGAAAGGCAAAAAAACCTATCTTAGTAAAGTACAACCTCCAAGAATATGAAATATTGTGAAAACATCCTCGAAACGATTGGACATACTCCGCTAGTAAAATTACATCGCGTGTCTGCCACGCTGCCATGCCCGGTTTTTGCCAAAGTAGAATTTTTTAACCCTGGTAACTCTATCAAAGATCGAATGGCCGTGAAAATGGTAGAGGTAGCGGAGCAAAAAGGCCTGCTGAAACCCGGCGGCACCATCATTGAAGGCACCAGCGGCAACACCGGTATGGGCCTGGCCCTGGCCGCGGTAATAAAAGGCTACAAATGTATTTTCACTACTACCGACAAGCAGTCCAAAGAAAAGGTGGACATCCTCAAGGCCGTAGGTGCTGAAGTAATTGTTTGCCCTACCAATGTGGAGCCGGAAGATCCCCGCTCCTATTATTCTGTGTCCAGGCGCCTGTCGCAGGAAATACCGAACTCGTTTTACGTAAACCAGTATGACAACCTGGCCAACCGGGATGCACACTATGAGCAAACCGGTCCGGAAATATGGGAACAAACCGATGGTAAAATCACCCATCTGATCGTAGCCACAGGCACCGGGGGTACTATTACCGGTACGGGAAAATTCCTGAAGGAGAAAAATCCGGATATCCAGGTATGGGCGATCGATAGTTATGGTTCCCTGCTGAAAAAGTACTTTGAAACAGGGGAAATAGACATGAGTGAGGTATATCCTTATATCACGGAGGGTATCGGGGAAGACTTTGTGCCACAGAACTACGACATGGACGTGATCGACCGCTTTGTAAAAGTAACGGATAAAGACGGTGCGGTGATGGCCCGCCGTATCACCAAAGAAGAAGGCATTTTTGTGGGTTACTCCGCAGGATCAGCCATGGCAGGGCTTATCCAGTTAAAGGAACACCTCAAACCCACTGACGTAGTGGTAGTAATTTTCCATGATCATGGAAGCCGTTACGTAGGTAAAGTATACAACGACCAATGGATGATGGAACGCGGCTTCCTGGATGTAAAAACCGTGAAGGACGTAGTTAGCTCCCGCCGTAACCAGCCACTGGTAAGTATTTCACCGGATGACAAAGTAAGTGAAGTGATTGCAAAAATGCGCAAATTTGATATTGAACACCTGCCGGTATTACAGGGTGCAGAGATGATTGGATCCGTATCTGAAAACGGCCTCTTTAACCGGCTGATTGATGATGCCAACCTAAAAGACGCCACTGTAAAGCAGGTGATGCAGGCGCCTTTCCCAATTGTAAACGAAAATACGCCCATAGAAAAGCTCTCCATGTACATCAATAAGGAGAATGGCGCCGTGCTTACCAAAGATGAAAGCGGCGATTACCATATCATCACCAAGTATGATATTATACAGGCATTGGGAAGATAGTCATGGAATTTACAGATCAGTTACACCGAACGATTATACTGGATAAGGCACCGGCGCGCATTGTGTCGCTGGTGCCTTCACAAACGGAGTTGCTGCACAGCCTCGGTTTAGACGAGCGCGTGGTAGGTATCACCAAATTTTGTGTGCATCCGGCGGAATGGTTTCGCAGCAAAACCCGCGTAGGCGGGACTAAAAACGTACACCTGGATCAGGTACGTGCCTTGCAACCCGATTTAATTATCGCCAATAAAGAAGAAAACACCCGGGCAGATATTGAAGCGCTGATGAAAGAATTCCCGGTGTGGGTGAGTGATATACATAGCCTGGAAGACGCGCTGGGCATGATTGCCGGCGTGGGTGCACTGACGCAGCGTTCCGCAAAAGCCGCGGCGATGATTGCTGAAATCGAACAGGATTTTGCCGCACTACAGCCGCTGAGCGGTGTTCGTACCGCTTATTTTATCTGGCGGGAACCCTGGATGGTAGCAGGTAATGATACCTTCATACACCAGATGCTGCAGCGCTGCGGACTTACTAATGTATACGGCCATGTGCCCAGGTACCCTGACATCTCCCTAAAACAACTTGCTACAACTGATTGTGAGCTGATTTTCTTATCCTCTGAGCCTTATCCTTTCAAAGAAAAGCACATCGCTGAATTACAGGAATTGATACCGGCTGCCAGGATTCAACTGGTGGACGGAGAATATTTTTCCTGGTATGGAAGCCGCCTGAAAGGCGCCCCAGCTTATTTTTCCGGGCTTATTGCCTCCTTACGGGAAGCAGGATTTCAATAAATAATTTTAGTCGGGCAACCTAATAATAAATCGCAACGTAAACAGCATATATACAAACTGTTTCATTGCTAAATCTATTATTATGGAAAGACGCGACTTTGTTGCAAACCTTGGAATTACGCTGGCACTGGCCTGTACAGCGGGATTGGCTGCCTGTGGTGGTGGCGGATCAGACAATCCCAATCCAAACCCCGCTCCTCCAGGTGGTGGTAATGCCCGATTATCGGTCAATCTTAACAATGAGCTGATGGCGGTAGGCGATGCTAAGATTTCAGGAGGTGTAATCCTGATCCGCACTGGTAGTGGCAACACATCAGCGGATTTCGCCGCTTTGTCCAGCATCTGTACCCACCAGGGATGCACAGTTTCTGCTTACAACAAAACTTCCGGATTAATTGAATGTAATGCGCCTTGCGGCCATGGCAGCAGGTATGCTACCAGCGGAGCGGTAAATACCGGTCCTGCTGCAAATCCGCTGACACGCTACACTGTAACGGTGAGCGGCAATATCCTGACGGTGAGTTGATTTAGTGATTGTTCAGAAAGTCTACCACCCAGCTGGCGAAGTGGGCTGTACGAACCGTGCTTCCGTGGTCCCCTTCTACGGTAGCATGCATACCAACGGGCATCATAGCGGCGAGTGCACCGCCGGTATCGTTGTCCGGGTCTTTATCCCCTCCTATCACCAATACTGCCTGCGTAATTTTCCCCAGTTCTGCCGGAGAGGTGGCGGGTTGTTCTTTTTGCATAAGTGCCAGGGCCTGCTGGTCTAACCCTGCTGCCTGTACGCTTTTTACCATGGTGGCCAGTTCCGGTATATTATCCCCGGCGAGGGCGCGGTAAAACATTTTACGGCGTGGCCATTGCGGATCAGTAAAACCTGTGCCCATACCGCCCATCACGCCGCATTTAATGCGATCGTCGAGCAGCAGCAGGCGGGAAACAATAATGGCGCCGCGGGAATAACCCACAACTTTATAACTTAACAGATTCAGGTAAGTGGCCAGTGCCATTACATCCCTGGCCTCTGCATCGTTGGCGTAGGCGGCGGAATCGTGTGGTTTATCCGAGAGTCCGTTTCCCCGCATATCGAGTGTTACCACCATGTATCCCGCTTTGAGCAGGGAATCGTACAGGGGGGCTTTACGCCAGGAGTCGCCATTGAGGATGAAACCATGCAGTAATATCACGGGTTCGCCTTTACCGGCAACGGTATAGTGGATGCGGGTACTGTCGAACGACCGGAAGTAGGTAACGGGCTCCGTGGAAGCCTGTGCAGCAGCGCTGCCCATACCTGTGAGCGTGATAAGGATAGTGAATATAAGGATGTTGAGATATTTCATGAAGTGTAATTCGGGGTAAAAATTACAATTATCCGCTGACATATTAAAGGAGGAGGCAAAATCTTTTTCCATTATAAATCTTCTGTTTAACTCCTTATATTTGCTTTCCTAAAAAATCAAATACATTTTAGAGTATGGGAAAATACAGAGCTGGCGTATTATTCGGCGAAGAGCTGGATGCGCTGTATAATGATGCCAAGGACAACGGATGGGCGATGCCTGCAGTGAACGTAGTAGGAACAAACTCCGTAAACGCAGTATTGGAAACTGCTGCAAAGGTGAATTCACCGGTGATTATACAGTTTTCCAATGGCGGTGCTCAATTCTTTGCCGGTAAAGGAATGCCAAATGATAAACTGCAGGCAAACATTGCAGGTGGTATTTCCGGCGCAAAACACGTACATGAGGTAGCTAAATATTATGGTGTTCCTGTAGTACTGCATACTGACCATGCTGCTAAAAAATGGCTGCCATGGATCGATGGTTTGCTGGATGCGGGTGAACAATTCTTCAAACAAACCGGTCAGCCACTGTACAGCTCCCACATGCTGGATCTGTCTGAGGAGCCGCTGGAAGAAAACATCGAGATCTCTCACAAATATTATCAGAGAATGGCCCCACTGGGTATGTCCATCGAAATCGAGCTGGGTGTTACCGGTGGTGAAGAAGATGGTGTAGACAACTCTGACGTAGAAAACTCCAAGCTGTATACCCAGCCTGAAGATGTAGCGCATGCTTACGAAGTACTGTCAAAAGTAGGTAACCGCTTTACGGTGGCTGCTGCTTTCGGTAACGTACATGGCGTTTACAGCCCGGGTAACGTAGAACTGCGTCCGGTGATCCTGCACAACAGCCAGGAGTACATCCAGCAGAAATTCGGCACCAAAGCTAAACCAGTATACTATGTATTCCATGGTGGTAGCGGCTCTCCAAAACACCAGATTGCAGAAGCGCTGGGTTACGGTGTGATCAAAATGAACATCGATACCGATATGCAGTGGGCATTCTGGGAAGGTATCCACGACTACTACGAAGCGAAAAAAGAATATCTGCAGGCACAGCTGGGTAACCCTGAGGGTGCGGATAAACCAAATAAAAAATACTACGATCCACGCGTTTGGCTGCGTAAAGGTGAAGAAACCTTTGTTAAGCGTCTGGAAGAAGCGTTCCAGGATCTTAACTGTATCAACAGAAACGCTTAATTGATTTGATTATAACCTTGAGAAAGCTCCTGCCCTGACGGCGGGAGCTTTTTTTGGCTAAACAGGTGCTAATTTTCTCTGATCTATAAGGTATTATATTATAATTATTTGATTTTTTATCTAAATAATTCATTAATTCGTATCTTGCACCACTATTTTCTAATCTAACAGAAGAATATGTCAAGCTGGTTTAAGCGAATTAAACAAGGCATTTCCACTACCACCAGTGAGAAGAAAGAAGCTCCGGATGGCCTGTGGCACAAGTGCCCTAACTGTAAGAAAACCACCACTGTTAAGGACCTGAGCGAGCATTATTACGTTTGTGATAAATGCAACTACCACAACCGTATCAACTCTGCAGAGTACTTTGAGATCATTTTCGACGAAAATCAGTTCGAAGAGCTGTTTCCAAATATCTACCCAACCGATTTCCTGGGCTTTAAAGACCTGAAGCCATATGCTGACAGGCTGAAAGATGCGCAGAAGAAATCCGGCCTGAAAGACGCTATGACCGTAGGTACTGGTAAAGTGCTGGGCAACGACCTGGTAGTAGCCTGTATGGACTTCAACTTCATTGGTGGCTCTATGGGTTCTGTGGTTGGTGAGAAAATCGCCCGCTCCATCGATTACTGTATCGCAAACAGGAAACCGTTGATGATCATTTCCAAATCCGGCGGTGCCCGTATGATGGAAAGTGCGTTTTCGCTGATGCAGATGGCCAAAACATCCGCTAAACTGACACAGCTGGCTGATGCACAGCTACCTTATATTTCCCTGATGACCGACCCTACTACTGGTGGAGTAACAGCGTCTTACGCGATGCTGGGCGACCTGAACGTAGCAGAGCCGGGAGCCCTGATCGGCTTCGCCGGTCCGAGGATCATCAAGGAAACCATCAAGAAAGATTTACCTGAAGGCTTCCAAAGCGCGGAGTTCCTCCTGGAACACGGCTTCCTCGATTTTATTATCGACAGGAAAGAACTGAAAACCAAACTGGCAACAGTACTCTCCCTGTTCAAAAAATAACCTTTACATTGCATGCTTTATGGATTTGGAGCCAAACACTGCAAATCCATAAAGCATTTTTGTAAGTAATCACTATGGCAGAATTAAAAAACAGATCGGCATATTTTGAGTACGCAATAGAAGACAAGTATATTGCCGGCATTGTATTAACCGGAACGGAGATCAAATCTATCCGTGTCGGCAGGGTGAGCTTTAATGACGCTTTCTGCTATTTCCATAAAGGAGAATTGTTTGTTAAGAGTCTGCACATTGCAGAATACTCCCATGGCACCGCTGCCAACCACGATCCCCTTCGCGAAAGGAAATTACTCCTCACCAAAAAAGAGCTCCGAAAGCTGGAGAACAAGATCAAGGAGAAAGGCTATACCATTATCCCGCTGCGCATCTTCATCAATGAGAAGAGCCTCGCCAAAATGGAAATTGGTATGGGTAAGGGTAAGAAAATGCACGATAAGCGTGAGTCCATCAAACAACGTGAATCGGACAGAGAGCTGAGGAGACAATTCAAATAGCTGAACCTATCATTTATCCCATAAACCCTTTTCAAGTGAAAGTTCATCTCCCATCCTACCGCCAACTGCAGGCAATGTTTTGCGGGCTGGCTTTGCTGTGCCTGTATGCCTGCAAGTCCGGTGAAAAACTGTACAACAAAGGCCGCTACGACGAGGCCGTGCTCACCTTCGTTAAAAAGCTGCAAAAACGCCCTAACGATACCAAAGCGCTACAACTGCTGCCGGCCGCTTACGACCACTCCCTGCAACAGCATGAGGAAAAAGTTAGCCAGCTGCTCCGCTCCAACAACGAACTAAAGTGGGAAAGCGTGCGTGCTGAATACAGAAGCATGCAACATCTCTATAATGCTATTAAATCCTCCCCTGCCGCCCTCAAAGTGGTACAGCCGAAGGACTACACCTCCGCCATCACCGGTGCACAGGAAAACGCTGCAGAAGTACGTTACGACCGTGGTACGCAACTGCTCGATAACGGTGATAAAGCCAGCGCACGCCAGGCGTACGATGAATTTGCTGCCGCCGAAAAGCTGGTGCCCAACTTCCGCGATGTAAAAGCACTGAAAGAGGAGGCTTATAATATG
Source organism: Chitinophaga jiangningensis (assembly GCF_900142605.1). Lineage (GTDB taxonomy): Bacteria > Bacteroidota > Bacteroidia > Chitinophagales > Chitinophagaceae > Chitinophaga > Chitinophaga jiangningensis. The sequence goes on along the minus strand of NZ_FRBL01000015.1, from coordinate 75,331 downwards.
GGTGTGGTACGGGTAGTGATCAGTCAGCTGGAAGTACGCTCTCCCTATTTCCAGTTTTCCGCTGACCAGTTCCGCGATTACCTGGTACAAAGCGTGCAGCGCCAGAATATTAACCGCTTTGTGCAGTTTTATGACGACCGCTTCGCTGCCGCCAACAAAGTACCAGCCGATGAATACCTGGAACTGCGGTTCTTTGATTTCGTAGTAGGCCAAACCTACGTAGACCGTGTGCAGCGCGATGTGAGCAGAGAAATCCAGGATGGCGTAGTAAAAGATACCACCGGTAAAGAAACTAAAAAATTCATCACTGTAAAGGCTACACTCTTTTTAACCAAGCAAACCGTTGTATCCAAGGGCTTGCTCGACTACCGGATCATTGCTACGGCCAACAGCCAGACCCTGCGACAAAACCGTATTCCGGGCAGTTTTACCTGGCTGAACGAGTATGGCTATTACAAAGGAGATAAACGGGCCCTCAGTGATGAGGACCTGCGGCAGATCGGCGGTAGGGAAATGGCACCACCACCACCAGATCAGCTGTTCCTGGAGTTTACCAAACCGATTTACACTGACCTGGAAAGAGAGCTAAGAACATTCTATAACAATATTTAGTGCGCATAAAAAAAGGACCATCGGTCCTTTTTTTATGCGCCGCCACCGGCGGAAAGTATTTATAAATGTTGTTGCAATAAAGGCACTAATTGATGTGCGGGCACTACGCCACTCTGACGCCAGAGGAGTTTCCCTTCTTTAAAAAGTAACAAGGTAGGAATACTGCTGATCTGCCACTGTGCCGATAGCTGCGGATTTTTATCGACATCAATTTTTACGATACGGATACGATCACCTAATTTCTCTTTCACTTCCTTTAATATCGGAGGTACCATTTTACATGGGCCACACCATACCGCAAAGCAATCGATCAGGAGCGGTGTAGACGATTGGATTAACGTTTGCAGATTTTCCATAGTTCCGTATTTTACATGCAATGTAACGCATAGTGCCGAAAGAAACAAAAGCCGCTACACGCCGCGTTATCCCGAATTCTTTGTATATTTTACTACCTAATAACTTAATTATGTTCACTCCTGCAACTTTTGTTTACCTGTTATGGCTGGCTTCTGAAATCATTCTAAACCGTGTGATGCGCGGCAGCAGTTCCGACAAACAGCGCAAAGACAGTGGCAGCCTGGTCATCATCTGGGTGGTGATTATCGTGAGCCTGGTAGCTGCCGGCAATCTTGCCGCGGTCAATAGCACCCCTATCTGCCAATCCTACACCACGATGTTGTACACTGGCCTGGTGATTATTTTATTAGGCGTAGCCCTGCGCCTGGCGGCGGTTATATCTCTCGGAAAATACTTTACTGTAGCAGTAAGAATACGGGAAGGCCATCAGGTAAAGCAGGATGGTATGTATAAACTGGTACGCCATCCCTCCTATGCCGCATCCCTGTTGTCGTTCATTGGTTATGGCATCAGCCTTAACAACTGGATCAGTCTGGCCGTTACGATTATCCCTGTATTTGCTGCATTTTTGTACCGGATGAACGTGGAGGAAAAAGTACTCTTGGAAAATTTCGGCAAGGAGTATAGTGATTATATGGCGAGGACGAAAAGGCTGGTGCCTTTTGTGTATTAGTGAATCTGCACAAGTGATTTTGCTATTTGATGGCAATATTTTTCGCAAGAAGTAGAGACGCCTCGCAGGCGTCTATTCAAGTTAATCTCCTTTACAATCTTCCGGTGAATCCAGGGGATGGTCACGAAGGTTTTAGCGAAGATCGAAGCGAATAGACGCCTGCGAGGCGTCTCTACACGAGCTACAGCGGCAAATCGCTATACTGTTTTATAAATTCGGATTATTCTGCACTTCCGATAACGGAATCGAGAATAAATAATATTTGCTCTGCGGCACAAACGTAGTACCATCCGGGAAACGCAGGGTTCTGTGTCCTTTTGCTTTTACCTGTTTGAAAGTACCATTACCTCTCGGTACGTTAATCACGGAGTCGGTACCGTTATAGGCAGTAAACGCTTTACGTACCACGGTTCCATTGGTACGGATGATATCCGATAAAGAGAATCCCTCTCCCCATAATTCTTTACGACGCTCTACCAGAATGGTATCAATGATATTTCCGGTGCCAGGCACATAATTATAGGCCGTACGGGCGCTGCGCAGCTCATTGAGTTTGGTGGCAGCTGCACCGGTATTCCCTGCACGGGCATAGGCTTCTGCTTCGATCAGTGCCATTTCGCCGGAGCGCATCAACACAAAATCCCCTATCAACGCAGTTTCATCACGGAAACGGAATTTCTTATATCTCAGGTAACCTTCCTGTGATGGCAGGGTATCCCAGTCAAATAGCTTCGTACGTACGTCACCGTTATCAAAGAAATTTTTAAAGAACGGATCCGCCATAAAGCTATAGTAGTAAGAGCCCGGTGAACTCACGTCCAGGAAGTGGAAGTTATAGCTCGCATTACTCTGGTTAGGCGTTTGCGGATGTCCCCAGATCCACTCGGCATTGCTCACATCGTTGAAGCCTTTCAGGTAATCTTCGGCAGACATCAGCGGGTAGCCTACGCGTGCAGCGGCTGCTTTTTGCTGTGCCAGCGTCCACTGCTGGGTTTGCAGATAAGCACGCGCCAGTAAACCTTCCACTACATTGATATCAATCTTATACTTTTTGCTGGCATCACCACGACTATAACCCTGTACCAGCGGCTCAGCAGCGAGTAAATCGGCGATAGCCTGATCGTATACCTGTTTGATGGTAGCGCGGGGATTACCTTTTGTATCAGGCGTGGTAGGCTTCAGGTAAATGGGAACGGCTTTGGCGTTTGGATCCACACTGGGGTTGAACTGATAGTAAGAAGCCAGCGTCAGGTAACACATGCCACGCAACGCATAGGCTTGTCCCTTAAGGCGCGCCTTCTGCGTTTCATCGCCGGTAACGCCGTCTACACGGGTAATAACGTTATTGGCGTTATCGATGATTTTATAAAGAATAGTCCAGTAAGCGCTCACGCGGTTCTTGGTATTGTCTACCATTTCCACGAACGTATAGGCATCACGCAAACCGTATTTGGTGGTGATGGCCACATCGCTACCCATGGCGTCGCTGGCTCGCAGGATAGAGGTATAACCAGGAACAGCAAAGGTGAAGAATGTTTCCATGGCATATGACCAGGTACCGTTGATCACCGTTTCCACATTGTCGGCAGTGGTGAACACCTGTTCTTCAGGCACCTGGTTGGTAGGATTCTGATCCAGGAAACTCTTGCTGCACGAAGCCAGCAAGCCGGTACTCAATATGGCGGTAAGAATATATCTGTTCTTTTTCATGGTTCAGTTTTTAGAAGCTAAGGTTAATACCTGCAGATACGGATTTGATCGCAGGATAACGGTAGTAGGTAACACCACCGATGGCCTGCTCAGGGTCCATACCCTTGTGATTGTAAATAGTGATAAGGTTTTCACCCTGTACATACACTGTGATACCGTTCAGGTGCGCTTTGTCCATCAGGGCTTTTGGCAGCTGATAGCTCAGGTTCACCGTTTTCAGACGTGCGTAAGAGGCATCGTAGAGGAAACGGGTGGAAGCAGATGTCCAGTTGGTATTATTGGTAGTGAGCGCAGGTACATCCGTTTTGGTGTTCTCAGGTGTCCAGCGGTTCAGCATTTCGGCTGACCAAGCGCGACCAAAGTTATTACCGGTATGCATCAGGAATGGATAATCATTATCCAGGATTTTACCACCCAGGCTATATGCCCACATGAAGGAGAACGACAGTCCTTTATAGCTGAAGGAGTTGTTGATACCACCATACAGGTCAGGCAAAGCAGAACCGGAGTAAGCCAGTGTGCCCGCAGCGTAGTTGGAGGTAGTGGATTTGTTACCGTTTGCATCGATTACATACCACAATGGCGCACCTGTTTTTTCGTCTACTCCGGCCCATTGGCGCAGGTAGAATTCATAAATGGACTGGCCTTCCATCAGCTTTTTAGTTCCGCTGATAATTTCTTTTTGTGGGAGAGATGTAACGACGTTCTTATAATGAGTCATATTCAGTTCCACAGTCCAGTTGAAGTCGGCCGTGCTAACCGGTACACCTCTCAGGGTAATGTCTACCCCTCTGTTGCGTAACGCACCAATGTTCCTGGCGATGGATGGATAACCTGTAGAAGGCGCCAGTGGCTGCTGGTACAGCAGATCTTTGGATTTGCGCTCAAAGAACTCGATGGTACCACCAAAGCGGTTATTGAACATGGACCAGTCCACCCCTACGTTCAGGTTGAGGTTTGTTTCCCATTTGAGGTTGCTGTTAGCGAGCGTATCGCGGTAGGTACCACCTTCACCCAGGTTGCTGTTTACAACGTACAAAGCTTTGTAACCATAGAAAGATCCGAGGTTATCATTCCCCTGTGCACCGTAGCTGGCACGGAGCGTCAGCAGGTCGAGCCATTTGCTGCTTTTCAGCCAGGATTCTTCCGTCATTTTCCAGGAACCACCGAGCGACCAGAAAGTACCCCAGCGGCGGTCAGGAGAGAAACGGGAAGAACCGTCGCGGCGCAGTGAGCCGGAGAAGAAATACTTTCCTTTATAGTCATATTCCGCACGGGAGAGGTAACTGGAGATGCTGGTAGCATCGGAGTAACCGGTGAAGCCCAGCAGCACGGAGGCGTCAGCAGGCTCGTCGAGACCAGGCAGGGAGAAGCCTGACCTGTTACCATCGATGAAGGTGAACTGGTATTTATAGGCTTCCTGACCGGCCAGGAGACTGATGTGATGTTTTTCCTGGAAGGTTTTATCGTAAGTGAAAATGTTGTTCCATGTCCAGCTGAAAGTGCGGTAGCTGCCACGATCCACGGTACCACCAATGGAGGCATCGAAGCCCAGTGTTGGGTTGGTATAGTCGTGGGTCATGCGCTGCGTATAGTCGGCACTGTAAGTAGTTTTAAATTTCAGCTGATCCCAGATGGTGGCTTCGCCGTATACGCGGGCGGAGATGTCATCGCGGGTAACGTTGTGTTTATCTATGTCAGCAGTTTGCACCAGGTTGGTGTTCGGGTTGCTGGCGCTGGGGCGGTAGTCGCCATAATCGAATACCTTGTTGCCGGCAGCATCCAGTTTGTAAGCGCCTGTTGCAGGGTCGCGCTGGTAGATTGGATAGAAGGATGGCATGAGGCGACCATAATTCACGTAGTTGTCGGAGCGGCTGTCTTCAGATGGAGGTGCCTGCTGATCGGAGTGAGCGCCGGCGAGGTTGAGTCCCACTTTCAGCCATTTTTTGGCGTCCAGTTCTACGTTGGAGCGTACGGTATAGCGTTTAAAACCCGAGCCGAGGTAGATACCCTGATCATCGAGGTAGCCGCCGGCGATGTAGTAGCGGGATTTTTCGCTGGTACCGCTGATGTTGAGGTCGGCCTGGGTACGGTGACCGGTGCGCTGCATGGCTTTATCCCAGTCGTCGTTCCAGAGGGTGTGTGCACCCTGTACCAGTTTACCATCGGTGCCTACCGGCTCCGGATAGGCGGTACCGTAAGGGTTGATGCCGAGGTCGCCTACTACGTTGGAGCTGGCGCTGGCGGCGGCTTGTGCGGCACTGAGGCCGTTGGTGAGGCCGGTGTTGCGCAGTGCTTCCCAGTAGAGGCGGAAGTAATCGTCCGTACCCATTGTTTTGTAGTTATCGACTGCGCGTTTGGAGTAACCCTGACTTACGCGTGCATCGATGGTGGTACCTTGTCCTCTTCCTTTTTTAGTAGTGATGATGATGACACCATTCGCTCCGCGGGAGCCGTAGAGGGCGCTGGAGGCAGCATCTTTCAATACAGAAATAGACTCGATATCGGTAGGGTTGATGGCATTGATGCTACCAGAGTAAGGTGCACCATCCACAACGTATAACGGGTCAGAGGAAGCATTGATGGAACCCACACCGCGGATGCGGATGGTAGCATCCGTACCTGGCTGGCCGCTCTGGGCGGTGCTTTGCACGCCGGCTACCTGGCCCTGCAGGCCGCGGGATACACTGGAGATTTGTCTGTTTTCCAGAGCATCTCCTTTGATGGTGGCAACAGAACCGGTGAGGGAGTTCTTTTTACCAGTACCGTAGGCAATCACCACCACTTCGTCGATATCTTTACTGGAGGAGGACAGGTCTACACGTATAGGCGTGGTAGTTATGCCTACTTCCTGCGGGGTCATCCCCACATAGCTTACCACCAGGGTGGTGGCAGCGGCATCTTTCACTTCCAGTTTAAACGAACCATCCGGGCCGGTGGCCGTACCGTTCGAGGTTCCTTTTACTACAATGGTAGCGCCGGGAAGTGGTTCTTTATCCCTGGCCGAGTATACCGTACCCGTAACGGTGCGTGATTGCGCGAATCCGGAGAGCGGACCTAACAACACGAGCATAAATAGTAATAATCGTTGTAGCATGAGATGATGATTAAGGAGGTTTAGCTGAGTAAATGGTGCAATACAAGCCCGTTCGCTGTAATGAGTGATTACAACGGCACAAGCCATGTTTCCCTTTATGGTCGCAGTTATTTGTTTGTGTGGTTATTCAGTATCAACAGGTCATTCGCGCGCAGCAACACGACGCACATACAAAACTGTGAGGTTGGTTCAATCTAAGATAAAGGCTGTTCTGGTTCCGTTTCATTCGATTCATTTTAATATCCTATAAATCCTATAGACTAATGGGACGCAAAGCTAGTGGAATATCTGATAACAACAAAAGAAATGTTAAAAAAGTTTCGAAATTACGTACCATGGCTCATCAGCGGGCAAATAGCTACATAAGCGGTAATTGCACCGAAACTTACCTGCCATGGCTCATCAGCAGCACTATAATCACCCCTGAGGTGGTAAGTGTGATATTTGCTACCGCATACGCCACTGTATAACCTAATGCCGGCACTTTGCTATTGAGTGCGTCCTGCACGGCTAGCAGCGGTGCGGACTCGTCATGGGCACCTGCGCAGGCGCCCAGGCCCACAGCCGGATGAAACTTAAAAACATATTTTGAAAGAAACAGCGCCAGCACCATCGGGGTAAGGCTCAGCACAATACCCGCCAGGAAAAGTGTAATCCCCTCCTGCCGTAAGCCGGTTAAAAAGCCTTCGCTGGAGGTGAGCCCTACAATAGCGATAAACACGTGTAGCCCCAGTTTGGTAAGCACCCACTGGGAAGAAGGAGGTATAAAACCAAAGGTAGGCCGGGCACTGCGCAGCCAGCCAAAAAATAAACCCGCTATCAGGGAGCCGCCGCTGGTACTGAGTTCGATAGGTACTTTACCAATATGGAAGCTCAGCGCCCCTACCAGTGTACCTACCACAATACCGCCTGCCAGGTATACGATATCCGTTTCTACACCGGTTTTTTCCTTGAAGCCCAGGTAAGCAATGGCGCGGTCAATATCTTCCTGGATGCCTACCAGTTCCAGCACATCCCCTTTTACGAAGGTGGTGAGTGGCGATAACGGAATTTCTATGCCTGCCCTGGTGAGCTTGCGGATACTGATGCCGCGGAACACCGGATTGGCGGATAAATGCCGGATATGATGACCCAATACCTGTTTATTGCGGATGTAAACCGTTACATCCTGTACCGGAAACGTGAGCAGTTCCACATCCGCCACTTCCTTACCCAACAGCGGATCCGCCCCGATGGCCGCTACCCGCTGCCCGCCTACTGCCACTATATCTCCCGGACGTAAAATAAAATCCGGTGAAACCGGTGTCAACTTACCTTCCCTGCGCACCCGCAGCACCCATAAAATGCGGCTGTTGCTCTTTAAAATATCTTCGAGGCCGGATACAGAAGTGCCGTCACCCACGCTTTCCTTACTGAGCAAATACGCGCGGAACGACACCTGGTCGTACGCATTGTTAATGCCTCCCTCCTCTTCCTCGTTACTGGTTTCGGCAAGTTCAGCTTCGAGTTTCTTAGTTTCTTCAATCAGTTTGGCGCGACTACCACTCATAAACCAGGGGCCTATTACCGACAGGAACCAGCTGGTACCGGCGGTACCGAAGATGTAGGTTACTGCATAAGCCACGGGAATCTGATCGAGGAAACGGTCTTTCTCTACCTGGGAAATATTTAAGTCCTTAATACTATTTGAGGCCACACCAATGATAGCGGAGCAGGTATTTGCGCCGGACATAAAACCAGCGGCGGTGCCCACTTCAAAACGCAGCAGCGTGGAAATGCCCCAGCAGAGCATCAGGCTGAACACACATACGATAAACGAAAATGCGGCGATAGGCATCCCGTCTTTTTTCAATGCCTGAAAAAACTGTGGTCCAATACCGTAACCGGTGCAAAAAAGGAAGAAGAGAAAAAAGATGGCCTTGGAACCATCAGGAATGGGAATATGATAAGTGCCTATGGCGATTCCGGCGAGTAGCACACCGGTAACAGTGCCGAGGGTAAAGCCTTTGATATGGATCTTCCCGATGCCATAGCCGATCATGAGCGTTAGCATGACTGCTATTTCGGGGTATTTCTGCAAGGTGTGAATCAGCCATTCGAACATATGTGATAGTTGAATTGTCGGAATAACTACAATTCAACTATCAAATTGGTTCTGTTTGCAGGAGATTAACCGTTACCGCTTTCAAAGCCGGCGTCTACGAGCCAGTTGCCGCTGTCGGCTGCCTGTGTGGCCAGTTCATCGCAACGGTTGTTAAACGGATTACTGGCGTGGCCTTTTACCCAGTTCATCTTCACTTTATGTTTCCGGTACAGGGGGATAAAACGCATCCAGAGATCTTTATTTTTTTTGTCTTTGAAGCCGGTTTTCACCCAGCTCCATATCCATCCTTTTTCTATACTGTCGACCACATATTTACTGTCGGTATAAATGGAGACTTCCAGTCCGTCGCGCTTCAGGGCTTCCAGTCCGGTGATCACCGCCAGCAACTCCATCCGGTTGTTGGTGGTTTTGCGGTATCCCTGCGACATTTCCTTTCTGATGTTTCCCCAGATGAGGATCACGCCGTAACCGCCGGGGCCGGGGTTACCGCGTGATGCACCATCTGTATAAATAATGAGTTCAGCCATGCGGCGAAGTTAGTGTTTTCGTTAAACCTGGAATACGCCTACGTTAAACTGCTGTTCAACCGGAGCGTTTTCGGCGGCTTTAATACCTTCGGATATGCGTGCCCGTGTGTCGGCCGGGTCGATGATCTCATCCACCCAGAGCCTGGCGGCTGCGTAATAAGGAGTTGTTTGTGCAGTATACTTTTCGGTGATATCTGCCAGTAATTTTTTTTCCACCTCCGGAGAGATTTCTTCGCCTTTGGCTTTGAGCGATGCTACCTGGATCTGTAATAATGTTTTGGCGGCCTGTTCCCCTCCCATCACAGCGATTTTTGCGGTGGGCCAGGCATAGATAAAGCGGGGATCATAGGCTTTTCCGCACATGGCATAGTTACCAGCGCCGTAGGAATTACCAATGATGATGGTGATTTTAGGCACCACGGAGTTAGATACGGCGTTCACCAGTTTGGCGCCATCTTTAATAATACCGGCATGTTCGCTTCTGCTGCCTACCATGAAGCCGGTGACATCCTGCAGGAATACGAGCGGTATTTTTTTCTGGTTGCAGTTCATGATAAAACGGGCAGCTTTATCGGCGCTGTCGTTGTAGATCACGCCGCCCATCTGCATTTCTCCTTTGCGGCTTTTCACCATTTTACGCTGGTTGGCCACGATGCCTACGGCCCATCCATCTACGCGGCCATAGCCACAGATGATGCTTTTACCGTAGTCCTCTTTGTACTGGTCAAATTCGGAACCATCTACAATGCATTTGATGAGTTCCAGCATGTCGTAGGGTTTGGTGCTTTCCGTAGGCAGGATGCTGTAGATTTTATCTGCCGGCACGGCGGGTGCCACCGGGGTAATGCGGTCGAAGCCTGCGCCTGGCGTATGTCCCAGCTTACTAACGATGCGTTTAACCTGATCGAGGCATTCCTCATCGGTTTTAAATTTGTAGTCGGCGATACCGGAGATTTCGGTATGGGTAACGGCGCCGCCTAACGTTTCCGCATCTACGTCTTCGCCGATGGCGGCTTTAACGAGGTAGGGGCCGGCGAGGAAGATGGAGCCGTTTCCTTCCACCATGAGTACTTCATCGCTCATGATGGGGAGGTAGGCGCCACCAGCTACGCAGCTACCCATTACGGCGGCAATCTGTGTAATGCCCATTGCGCTCATGCGGGCATTGTTGCGGAAAATACGGCCAAAGTGTTCCTTGTCCGGGAAGATTTCGTCCTGCATGGGCAGGAATACGCCGGCACTGTCTACCAGGTAGATCACGGGCAGGTGATTTTCCATGGCGATTTCCTGCAGGCGAAGATTTTTTTTGCCGGTGAGCGGAAACCATGCGCCGGCCTTTACCGTCATGTCGTTGGCTACGATCATGCACTGGCGGCCGCTGACATAGCCGATGCCACCTACAGTGCCTGCAGCGGGGCAGCCCCCGTATTCCGGGTACATGTCGTACGCAGCGAAGGAGCCGATTTCGGTAAAGGTGCTGTTGTCGTCGATCAGGTAATCAATACGTTCGCGCGCGGTAAGCTTACCGCGCTGCCGTACTTTTTCGAGGCTTTTTTTACCTCCTCCCTGTTCGATCACCCCCAGGCGTTGCTTCATAGTACTGACAGCCAGACGGATGGCATCTTCATTTTTGTTGCTTTCCAGTTCCTGTTGATTCATAACCATGGTATTTTTTGTAAATTACGAATAACAAGAATCAATTCCTTAATCTTTCGGGTATGTCATTTACAAAACACGTTGCCGATTCCCTGGAAAGACTGTACAACGGTGAACCATGGATAGGAGTCACTTTTAAGGAGCATCTGATCCGCGTAGATGCTGATACGGCTGTAAAACGATTCCGCGATTCCAATTGTATCTGGCAGATCGTAAATCACATTATCTGGTGGCACCAGCGGGTGGACCGGTTTCTGCACAATGAAGCGCCGGAGCAGGATGGGGACCTGCCGGATTTTTATTTACCGGAAAATCACGGGCCCGACAACTGGCATGGTGCGCTGGGCCGGCTGGAGCATTCTTTCGGGACTACGGCGGCTACTATCCGTAAATTTCCTGAGGCGGAATTATTCGATACCTTGCCGGGCACGGATAACCAGGCCATCTACTACATGCAGGGCCTGATTGATCATGATGCCTATCACCTGGGGCAAATCGTTTTACTCCATAAATACAGCTAACGGGCAGGGCTATCCGAAAATTCAGACCAGGTCCATATCGTATCGCTGCTCATAGAGCTGCTGTCCCCACAGCTGCATCAGCTTCTCTCCTGTTTTTCTGAAACCACTTTGTTTAAAGAGGGCGCCGGCGTGTTCCTGTATGCTGGTAGTCATCAGGTAAACGGTTTGGTATTGTTTGTCTTTGCAGAAGGCAAGGGCATCCGCCAGAAGCCGTTTCCCGATGCCGAAGCCCCGGTAATCAGGGTGCACTATAAACCAGCGCAGCTGGGCCAGCTGCCGGGTAGCGCCCACAATGGCGATGGAGCCAACAATTTCACCGTTGGCTACGGCCAGGACTATACGATCTTTTGCGGGGGAGTAACCGGGCAGGAACTCCGCAAAGGTTTTACATACATGTGCTTCAAACTCTCCGTTGTAGCCGGCTTCGCGGGCGTATAGTCCACCATGGAGGTGTATGAGGTAGCCAACGTCACCTGGCTGCAGCTGGTGCCGGTAGGTGACTTCCGGGGTACCGTTGCCATCGCCTTTTAACAGCTGGCGGATGGCCAGCATGGCAGCAGCCAGTTGCTCCTGCTGCCTTACGTTGAGCGGCTGGAGTAATTGCAGCACGTTATCACGGGAGGCCATCTGAAGGTCAATCAGGGTATTTTTGCCTTGTTCGGTGAGATGTAAAGCAAAGCTGCGGGCATCTGTACGTGACGGAGCGCGGCTTGCCAGGCCTTGTTTCTCCAGCGACCGGATGATACGCGTGAGATAGCCGGGGTCTGTATTGGTGGCCGTTGCCAGCTGTCCTGCATTCGGGTGCTGGTTTACAGAGATTTCCGAGAGAATCCTGATTTCGGCACCGGAAAGTGAATGGGTACTGCGGTGTGCATTCAGCGTTGCCGCAACAGCTTCATAGAACGTGTGGAATTCGGATACGGTATCGGCTATGTTATTTAAATCAGGCATAGCGAGTTGTTTATCAATAAAAATCGCCATATAATTTGACACCGGCAAATTTTTTATTTGACCAGGTCAATAATCAATAGTGCGAAAAATACCGTTGTTTGCATATATTTGAATGCTAACTAAATTGGATACATGTCGCCAGCCTTATTATTTTCGTTTGTTGTTGCTTATTTCGTCATTCTGCTGATTGTAGCCTGGTATACCGGGCGGAATTCAAACAACGAATCCTTTTTCATCGGAAACCGCAACAGCAACTGGATGCTGGTTGCATTTGGAATGATTGGCACCTCCTTGAGCGGGGTTACGTTTGTAAGTGTACCGGGGGCCGTGGGCCGCGATGCCTTTACCTATTTCCAGATTACACTGGGCTACCTGATCGGCTACCTCACGATCGCCTACGTGCTGATACCGCTGTTTTACCGGTTGCAGCTCACCTCTATTTATAATTACCTGAACACCAGGTTTGGGAAGGCTTCCTATAAAACAGGGGCATCTTTCTTTATATTGTCAAGGACGCTGGGCGCTACTGCGCGGCTCTTCCTCGTGGTACGCATTCTGCAGGAAACGATCCTGCAAAATTTCGGCGTACCGTTTATTGTCACTACGCTGATCATCCTGGTGATGATTCTCGTATATACGTATGAGGGAGGAGTTAAAACCATTGTGTATACTGATACGCTGCAAACTACCTGTATGCTGGCCGGACTGATCATCTGCGTGGGTTATATTCTCCATACCATGGACCTGAGTTTTGGAGAGAGTATTAAGGCCATGGGAGAACGGGGGCTCACCAGGATCTTTGAAACGGACCCTAACAGCAAGCTCTTTTTTGTGAAGCAGATTATTGCAGGAGCGTTTATCACCATTACCATGACCGGTCTGGATCAGGAAATGATGCAGAAAAATATTTCGGTGACCACCATGAAGGATTCGCAGAAGAATGTGGTGTCGCTCGGCTTCATTATGCTGGTAGTGATTGGCTTATTCCTGTTCCTCGGTGGCTTGCTGCACCTGTACGGTGCACAGGTGGGCGTTACCGCATCGGGCGACAAATTATTCCCTGAGCTGGCGCTGCATCACATGCCGCCGGTGATTTCCGTGATCTTCATTATTGCCCTGATATCCGCGTTATTTCCGAGTGCAGATGGTGCTATGACGGCATTGACGTCTTCCTTCTGTATTGATATCCTGGGGATACAACGCCGCCCTGACTGGGATGCGGCTAAACAGAAAAAGGTAAGGCAGCGGGTACACCTGACCATGGCATTTGTATTCCTGCTGTTTGTGCTGGTATTTGAATGGATCGATAACCAGAGCATGATCGGCGTGATCCTGAAGATTGCCGCGTATACCTACGGTCCTTTGCTGGGGCTGTTTACCTTCGGTATTTTCAGCAAGCGCATTGTAAACGATAAGCTGGTGCCGGTCGTATGTGTGATTGCACCGCTGTTGTGCCTGGTGGTGGACAACAACCAGGAACTACTGTTTGGTAAATTCCAGATTGGGCTGGAACTGCTCGTAATAAATGGCTTCTTTACTTTTATTGGTCTGCTGCTGATCAGCCGCAGAGCGGATTCCAAGGCTTAGACCTGGGAATCCGCTGCCTCCGTGGCACTTAGTTTATGTATATCCAGGATGGTATAATCCCCGTTTTTGCTCATCCGGTACATCGGTATGAATTTCCGGTTATATTCGATCTCATCAAACGTATAAGAGGTACGCTGCTGCACGGTGTTGGAATATACATCATTGAATCCCCTCACCAGCACATATAATTCCACATCCGCATTTTTCAAATCCGTTGCGGTGAGGCCCAGTAAAGGACTTTCCTCGTTTATAGGGTGTACAACGGTCCAGTTCATGGAAAGGTTGTCTACCCGCTTTCTTTCCAGTGGAAGGTCATAATATCTGTACAGTTGTTCTCCGTTTTCTTCTACGAGTATTGACAGGCTGACCTGTATCACCACATCGGTGAGCACGTGATCATCCTTATGTGACACCAGTCGGAACATGAGGCCGGTGATGCCTTTGTAAGGCGCAATGACAGCCGTATCGCTGAAGAGCAGGTGTGCACGGGGGCGGGAAAAGCGGCCGTAGAGCAAACCTGTAACGATAGCAAAAGAGAGGAAGCCGGTCATAGCTTCTATGGAGGCCACAAAGTTGGCTCCGTCCCCTACCGGGTTAACCCTGCCGTAACCTACGGTGGTAAAGGTTTCTGTGCTGAAGAAGTAGAGTTCTTTAAATCGCTGCCAGGCAGTGTTACCGATCACACCCTGAAGTTGTTCCGGACCTATGATCCAGTATAGGCCGGTGTAGAACAGGTTTACCCCAAAGTAAAACAACAGCAGGAAGGTAACGAAATGCCACACGGGAACATTGAGCAGAGCGTGATAAATGCTGAAGCGATGCCAGAAATGATTGCCTTCGCGGCGGAGGTTGAAGCTCCCGTCGCGGTTGATGTACCGGCCGCCATAACCGGATGCGTTGGCACCCAGGCCGGTGTCTTCATTGGTTTTCGAAAATGGATTAATTCTTTTCAGTAGGGCCATAGACCAGTTGATTATGGCATAAAGCTAGAAAGAATTTACATCCAAAAAGCAGGAGTACCAGGTGAAAGCCGCTGGTGAGCCTGAAAATATTTATCTTTGCCATTCATTTTTATAGCAGCGTAATGACTTTTCGTGATTTAAACCTGAATTCATCTTTGCTCAATGCCCTGGACGACCTGGGCATCCAGCAACCTACCACCATACAGCAGCGTGCGTTTTCCGTGATCATGTCCGGCCAGGATGTGTGTGGCATTGCACAAACCGGAACCGGTAAAACATTTGCCTACCTGTTACCTACGCTGCGCCTTTTCAAATTTTCCAAAGAAAAACATCCGCAGATGCTGATCCTGGTGCCTACCAGGGAGCTGGTGGTGCAGGTAGTGGAGTCCATCAAAAAGCTGACTACCTACATGAGTGTGGAAGTGCTGGGCCTTTATGGTGGGGTGAACATGAACCCGCAGATGGCAGCGGCGAAGGAAAAAACAGATATTATCGTGGCCACACCCGGCCGCCTATACGATGTAATCCTCAGCGGCGCCGTGAAGATGAAAGGCATCAAGCGGCTGGTGATTGATGAGATGGATGAAATGCTGAACCTGGGATTCCGCACGCAGATACAGAATATTATGGATCTGTTACCGGAGAGACGTCAGAACCTGCTGTTTTCCGCTACCATCACAGAGGATGTGGAGAAGCTGATCGAAACGCACTTTGAAAATCCTGCCCGTATTGAGGCGGCTCCTGCCGGTACTCCTTTGGAGAATATAGACCAGCGGGTGTACCGCATTCCTAACTTCAATACCAAGTTGAATCTGCTGAAGCAGCTGATCACCCAGGATGTAACCATGACCAAAACGCTGATCTTCACGGGCACCAAGGCGCTGGCCGATGAGCTGTACACTTCGCTCAACGAGCAGTTTCCCGAAAAAATTGGTGTGATTCACAGTAATAAGGAGCAGAACCATCGTTTTAATACCGTCAATCAGTTCCAGGCCGGCAATTACCGGTTCCTGATTGCCACGGATATCATCGCCAGGGGGCTGGATATTGCCGAGGTGACGCATGTCATCAACTTTGACACCCCGGATGTACCGGAGAATTATATTCACCGAATTGGTCGTACCGGCCGTGCTGATAAAAAGGGTATCGCCATATTGCTGACGAAGGATTCAGAAGTGGAGCAGCTGGCAGCGATTGAAGGCCTGATGAACTACCAGATCCCGGAAGTGGCTTTGCCGGCGGACCTGGAGATATCCGATGTATTGACGGAGGAGGAGAAGCCAAAGGTGCAGATGCGTAATATATTGGTAAAAATGCCTAAGCTGGAAGACTTCGGACCTGCGTTTCATGAGAAGCTGGCGAAGAATCAGAAGGTGAACAAGAAGGTTAGTCATACAGATAAGATGATGCTGAAGTACGGCAAGCCTAAAAAGAGAGGCGCCAAGCCTAAACGTAAGCGTTAAGCATATTTCGTCAGTCTGTGACGCAAATGGCCTTACCCGACCGGGTAAGGCCATTTTTGTTAACGATTTATTAATTTCTAGTACTAAAATGCTAGTTCGGATATTATGCTAAAGTTGTAACACGTAATGTTTACAATCTGGTATCTTATTCTTTCATCTCGGAAACCCTTACATTATGCTTATGCGTCGTGTATTAAGCGCCTGCCTGATGACCACAGCATGTTATGCTGCACAGGCGCAAACGAATCACCCGGACAGCAAACAGGACATCCTGGAAGCAAAATTTTCAATTCACACAGTCAATTGTGAGAAGGACCCCAACGGCACCATGAGCGTCAGGGTAGGATTTCATAACTACAATGATGACAAGGACTACATTCTGGCTAAAAACGACAATGTAGAGAAGTGGGCCAATGTTTGGGACAAGAAGATACCGCTTACGATGAGTACGGAGAAGTACAAACTGGAAGACATTCAGGATACGTTTATCCGGGTGTATGTAAATCCGCCGACCCGCAACAAGCTGGACCTGGAATGTACCCTGGCCATCCGCTTCACCGACGGGGAGAAAACGAAAGTTTTCAACAAAACATTTACCAATGTTACGATCATGTCGGATACAGCGGTTCGTTTTGTGGAAGTAACGGATTTATCCCTGAAAAAGAAGAAGCAGGAAAAAGCGCAGTAAAATTTGTAGTAGGCTGAGATAAAACCAAAGACCATCGGGTCGCACCCTCAATAGGCGGCCCGATTTTTCAATTTCTCTCACCGAAAATCTATATTTACAGGTACGTAAAATCGTTCTTGTAAATGGAAACCTATATTGCACTTTTAAGAGGCATCAATGTAAGCGGGCAAAAGATTATTAAGATGGAGTTGCTCCGTGGGATTTTTGAGGCGATGGGATTTGACGCCGTACGCACTTATATTCAGAGCGGCAATGTCATCTTCCGAACTAAAAAAACTAGAGAGCAGGCTTTATTAAAAAAGATTGAAAGCACGCTGGAAGCCGAGCTGGGTTACCGGGTAGATGTGCTGCTCCGTACCCCCGCCGCGCTGCAGGCAATTGTGCAATCGCACCCCTATGGCAGCATAGCTGCTGAAGAAGATCGTAAGTTATATGTTGTATTCGTGCACAGCGTGCCGGATCAGCGTTTACAACAGGCCTTTTTAACCCTGGAAACCCCTGGAGAAAGCTTTGTATTTGCCGGCAGGGAGATTTACATCTCCATAAAAAAAGACCACCCGAAACCCGTATTCACTAACATGCTGCTGGAAAAGAAGTTAAAGTCCGTAGCTACTACCCGCAACTGGGCTACTGTAAATAAACTGCTCCTTCTCTCAACCGAAGTATAATTTTTTTGTTAACGATTGGTAAATTTCTGGTACCAACCCTCCCCTCGCCGTGTTTAGTGATATTGAAAAAGTAGTTGCTAATACAACTACCTGTAAAGGTGTCGAAAAAATGAACAATTACAACGGTGGAAAACCATTAAAATATCAATCAATGGCAATCGAAAGAAAGATCCTGCTGCACTCAAAGGGCAAAGATTATCCTGTGGAAACTTCTCTTATCCATGACGATCTAAAAAACTATATCTGGCGCCATGCGCGCGTATACGTTGACCGGGACGAGCACGGCTGGGTAATGGAGCAGAAACTGGATATTTTCGGGATTTGCATCAGCAAGGACATGCATTGCCTGCCAGCCGGAAGTATTTTAAAATTAGAAAGTTACCTCCCGATACTGGCCGTCAACCAATCCACCCATTACCTGGTGGAAACAGCGGAAGGCCATACTGTAGCGGTGGGCGATTCCAGCTCCAGCTCTGTAGGCCTTTACAGGGTCACCAAAGGCGTTAATACAGCTATTGTGGAGGGTGGCGTTGCCGAAATATTTTATATCACTATCTGGCCTAAATATATCGACCGGCTGTGTAAGATGTTCCCGGAAATGAGGCGCTTCAAGCGCTGGATGGACTTCAACACTACCAGCAGGGTACACGACCGCAACATCAGCATGAACCACATCCGGGAAACGGCCAAGCGGCGCATGCTGGATTGCCAGGATCTGCGCCCGTTCGGCATTAAATATATTCACCGCAACGCCATTAACTTCATGTGCAATTTCATGAATGAGCTGGTGGAAGGCAGCGGCGAAGAGATATCGCAACTGGAAAGAGACTATGCACAGGAAATTGCGGAAGCAATCAATTCGAACCTCGGCGTATTTGATATAGAAAGCTATCTGGCAGCACGCTTCAACAAAAACTTCCAGGACCTCAACGACCACTTCCAGGCAGTTATGCACTGCACCATTCATCATTATCTGAAAATGGAGCGGATGGACTGGGCTTATATGCAATTACTCACCACTATTGAGGAGGAAGAAACCATTGCCAGCATGTGCGGGTACCTTCCCTGTATCAACCCGGACGGCTCTGTGAGCACAGCAGACACTAGTTTTGAGCGTTTCAAAAAAGATTTCAGGGAATATTACCGCCTCTCGGTAATGGATGTACGCACTGAACATAATTAATAATTCACGTTACCTTTCGTTGGCGGTCAGTTTCAGGAGCTCTTCCATGAAGCGGACCGCCGACTTTTTTGGATGGGTATTCTTTTGGGTAATGATATAGGACCTTCGCTCCCACTCCTTTCCTTTTACCGGTATAGCCACTATATTCTTCCAGCCCGCTACCGCACGCTCATTTAACAGGGTGGCCCAATGGCCTTTTTCTACCAGCGACAATAATGAATGCACGTCGTTCATTTCAATGCCTACACTTAACCCGATATTATGCTTATAGAGAATTTCATCTAAAAAATCGCGGGAACTGTACCCACGGGTAGCCAGGATCATATCTACTCCTTTCAGTGCTTCTATGGGCAGGCTTTTAGCCGAGGCGAGCCGGTGGTTTTTACTAACGGCCATCACTATACGGGATTTAAGCAGGGGTACCATGTTGAGCGCATCATCCTGGCCGGAAGTATGGAAAGTTAAAACGATGTCCAGGTCGGCTGCCAGCAGCTTTGGCATCAGTTCATCCGGTGATGCATACACGATACGCAATCTTATGCCCGGGTATTTTTTAGGGAAGCTGGTGAGCAGCGGCAGCAGCAGAGAAGTAAACGCATAGGTGACGCCGATGCGGAGTTCACCTGTGAGCAGGCCTTGCAGGTCTTCTATTGCCTGCCGCGTTTTATCCACTTCTGCCAATACAAACCGGGCATGTTCCAGCATCACCTGTCCGCTTTCCGTGAGCCGTACTTTGCGGCCTATTCTGTCGAACAGGTGTGTATTCAACTCCGCTTCCAGTTGCATGATTTGCTGGGACAGCGTGGACTGGGTGATAAATAACTCCTCTGCGGCAGCCGTAAAATTACCCTTTTCAGCCGCATGTACGAAGTATTTCAACTGGCGTAGCTCCATCGATTAATCGGTTTTACTAATGGAAATGATTAAAACAATCTATTTAACTTATTAAGGTAAATATAGGAATTTTGTGCACGAATTGAATGGCAGCAGTCGCCTACTGCTAAGTGATAATCTGGAAAAACCTTTATATGGATGTATTTCGCTCTTTAAGATCCCGCAACTTCCGGTTGTTCTTTTCGGGGCAATCGGTGTCAATGATAGGCACGTGGATGCAGAAAACAGCCGTTTGCTGGCTGGTATACCGCCTGACCGGCTCCGCGCTGCTGCTGGGTGTTGTAAGTTTTGCAGGCCTGATCCCTTCTCTTATTTTAGCCCCTTATGCCGGAAGTTATATTGATCGTCACAATCGTTACAAAGTGCTGGTGCGCACGCAGGTGATCTCCATGTTACAGGCCCTCGCTTTGGCCCTGCTGGTATATTTCAAATATTATAATATCACGGGAATCATTCTGCTCACGCTGCTGCTGGGCATCATCAATGCTTTTGATGTTACCTGTCGCCAAAGCCTGATGGTAGACATGGTGACCCAACGGGAGGACCTCCCCAATGCTATTGCGCTCAACTCCACCATGATGAACTTTGCGCGCATCGCCGGGCCTGCCCTGGCAGGGATCATCCTCAGCAACTGGGGAGAGAACGTATGTTTTGCGCTGAACTTTTTCAGCTACATTCCCATTATGATCTCCCTGTTTATGATGAAACTGGATGTGCCGGTGCTGAGCAAATCAGAGGTAAGTATATGGACAGAACTGCGTGCCGGATTCCATTACATCTCCCATGACAAAGACCTCAGCAGCCTCTTACTCATGCTAACCGCCAGCAGCCTGCTGGTAATGCCTTTTAATACCCTGATGCCCATGTTTGCCAAAGATATTTTCAATGGAGATGCCAAAACATTCAGCTGGTTTGAAAGCGCTGCAGGCGTGGGTTCTATAATATCCGCCATATACATGGCGCGACTCAAACCCGGTAAAGACATGATTAAGATACTCATCACTGCCAGCTGTATTTTTTCCCTGAGCTTACTACTGCTTTCTTACGCCGGCTGGCTGCCTATGGCGCTGGTGTTTATGACCTGCTCCGGTATTGGCATGATGGCGCAGACATCAGCCATCAATACCTATATACAAACCCATGCTCAGCCGCAGATGCGTGCAAGGGCTATCAGCTACTACATCATGGCCTACCAGGGCATGATACCAGTAGGTAGTTTACTCGCGGGTGCACTGGCTAATATGGCAGGACCTAAGTTCACCGTGCTGCTGCAAGGCATTGCCGGCGCGGTGGCGGTGGCAGTATTCGTATCCTACCGGCGTAAACATTCCCGGGAATGGGATAACAGCGATACCGGCGGTGTACAACCAGCCTGAGCTAAGTTTTTGCCGGCCGCAAAAGAATGCTTAAATTCCTGTGGTAATTAAAAGCCGCAGGTTATGAGTTTTCAGCAAAAAACAGTTTTTATTACCGGCGCCAGCAGAGGCATTGGTAAAGCCATTGCACTAAAGCTGGCCGCCGATGGGGCCAATATCGTTATCGCCGCTAAAAGCGTGGAAGAAGATCCAAGATTGGGCGGCACCATCCACAGCGCGGCCGCAGAAGTAGAAGCCGCCGGTGGCAAGGCGCTCGCCGTGCAGGTGGATATTCGCGATGAAGGCCAGATTGCCGCAGCCGTCGCAAAGGCAGTGGAACACTTTGGCGGGATTGATATCCTCATCAACAACGCTTCCGCCATTCAGCTGACCAACACTGAACAAACCAATGCCAAAAAGTTTGACCTTATGCACGACATCAATGTGCGAGGCACCTTCCTGATGGCGCAACATTGCATACCACATCTGAAAAAAGGAAACAATCCACATATTCTGACACTCTCCCCTCCCATCAACCTGGCGCCGCAATGGCTGGGCCCACACGTTGCCTATACCATCAGCAAATACAACATGAGCATGCTGGCACTGGGATGGGCAGCGGAACTGGAACAATACCGTATTGCCTCCAACGCATTATGGCCGGCCACTACCATCGCTACCGCTGCGGTGAAAAACCTGCTGGGCGGCGAGGCACTCGTGAATATGAGCCGTACGCCTGATATTGTGGCAGATGCGGTGCATTATATCCTGTCGCAACCCTCATCAAGCTATACCGGTTTTACACTGATTGATGAAGAAGTGCTGCAATCCGCCGGGGTGCAGGATTTTGATAAGTATGCCGTGAACCCGGGCGGGAAGTTGCGGAAGGATTTGTTTTTGGAGTAGGGTTATCCTGTTTCATAACGAAGTAGAGACGCCTCGCAGGCGTCTATCAAAACACAATCTTCGCAAAAATCTATATAACGCCAAGGGGCCTACGAAGTTTATTATGTTAGAGATTGTTGTGAAGATTTACCCGGATAGACGCCTGCGAGGCGTCTCTACTTCGTTGATTATCAATGTATCAAAAAGGAATACTGCCTAGTAACGTAACTTCCCTTCCACCACCGTTACCGCCTGACCTGCAATTTCCACCCTGTCGCCTTTCAGCGCTACGCGCAGTTCTCCTCCTCTTGGCGAAACCTGTAATGCATTGAAACTGGTTTTACCCAACTTTTTAGCATAGAAAGGTACCAGTGCACTATGGGCTGATCCGGTCACGGAATCTTCCGGTACACCGCTCACCGGCGAAAAAAACCTGGATACGAAGTCGTATGGCTTGCCTGCATCCGCTTTTGCGGTGATAATAATTTTATAGTTATTAATGAGATGGAAATCGGGCTGGTAATTCTTCACGGCTGCTTCATCCGGCAACTCCACCAGGTAACGCCCACCATCTGTACGATGTAGTGCGGTGAGTTCCGGGAAAATCCTTGTAAACACTGTAGTATCCGTATCAGGTATGACATTAAACGCCGGAAAATCGAGTGTAATCCAGCCATCAGCACTGTTGGAGGCAGTGAGTATACCCGCTACCGTATGAAAGCGTATAGGCGTCTCCGTTGGCACAGCCCCGGTTTCCCAAAGGATGTGCGCGCTCGCCAGCGTAGCGTGGCCACAGAGCTGTGATTCAGTACCAGCCGGAGAAAACCAGCGCAATTGATAATCCTTATCCTGCTTCAGCAGGAAAGCTGCCATGGGTAACTGTAATTCTTTACCGATGTTGGAGAGTATGTCATCAGCCGGCATCTCATCCAGGAGGCAAACGCCTGCAGGATTGCCTTTGAATGGGGTGGCAGTAAAGGCATCTGCCTGGAAATATCTGAACTGCATATATGGGTATGGTTTAACTGCTGCAAAGGTGAGGTAAAATGCAACAGTAAAACAGATGCAGTTTTTATAATTTGCAGGATATCAGATTATCCCGGGATCAAAAAGGGCTTGCAGCCCTTTTTGATCCCGGGGAGCCGCGCCGGCGCGGCGCAGTATTGGGGGCTCCTCCGTTTCAGTACCGGTACATGGAAGGTTTCTTACTTACCTCCCTGGCTGCCCAGCCAAAGCAGGCTTTTCAAAATTAAGTCCGATTCATTGCGGTTATCGAAGGTAAATGACAACTCCTTTTTGTTATGGTTTTCATAATCGATGTCGTTATGCCCCATATTCATATATACCATTTTATATTTCTTGTTTGTCCACACTACCGGATAATAGCCGCTATGCCATATTTCACTGGGTTTAGGACCGGTTCCAAGCGGGAAGCTGGCACTATCGATCGATAATAATACTGTGATGTCCGGATTTTTACGGAGGTCGTTACTCCAGCGGTACCATTCATTGGGGGCAGATGTAAATACCGCCGGCAGGCCATTGGTAACGGGATGCTCCGGGTGTTCCGCACGGAGGTAGGCAATGGAAGGCCGCCAGGTATTACTTACAAACTGGCCTGACCCGAGGAAGGTGTTGTGATACCAATCCCAGTTAGCCGGTATGGCAGATGGTGTGAGCGCAAACGCGGCAAAGTGGAAACCCATCCACGCGCCTCCCTTTTCCATATACTGCTGGAAAGCCGCGCGCTGCGCCGGTTTTTCCGGGCGGGTATCGAGGAATAATACTACCTGATAGTTTTTGAGGGTATCCTTATTGAGCAGGTCCCAGTTATTGGTAGTGCGGAAAGTAAAGTTGTTTTTGGCTGCCTGGTCAGCAAACCATTTGTTAGCTTCGGCTACAAAACTGATATGTGCCTGGTCGCTGATACCTGTATAAAATGCGATGACGTGGAAGCGTTGCTGTGCCTGAACAAGAGAAGATAGCAACAGCATACATGCGAGAATCAATTTTTTCATAGACCCTAAAGATAGCTGCAATTTGCATGGTTCCTAAGGATTTACGTGGCTGACGTAGTGATGAAGTAGTACAAAAACCAGGGAGAATGCCACCGGCCCTCCATTTACAGAAGTAGAATTATCCAACTGCGGCAAGCATGGCAATGGAACCTCGTCAATTTCCGGTCGATGGAAATTCCCTGGTTAGAACTTTGGTCTTGTTTAGCTACAAACTAATAGCGTCATGGGCAAATGCTTTACATTATTGCCATGACGCTATCAGCGCGATGAATGCCAAACCTTTCTCATGCCAGCGGGCTTCAGTTTAATGCCCACCCTTGCGTTTAGGGTTATGGCTTTTCTCTGTTATACCGTGTTTCATCTGGTCAACAGGTTTTTCTTCGTGCATATCCTTTGCAGGATTATTTTTGCCTGCCATCCTTTTGGTTTCCCTTTCGGATGACCTTTCCCGATGTTGATCCTGATGTTTACCGGTATTGTTACCTCGATGCATCATGACACTAAAATTTTTAGTGATTAAAAGTCTTCGTCATCTAATTTATTCACCTGATAAAAAAGCAAATTCCTGCCCACCTGCCGGCAAAACATTGTTAAATTACTGTAATATCGCAAGGCGGGCCACCCTGCGCTAACCTGCCGGCTGTAGCTGCTTTTAGCGGAAATGGCTGTAGCTGCCAGCCCCTGTTTTCAGTGTAGTTCTTCCGCTACAAGCTGAGTGCCCCTATCCACATTTGGTGATCCGGCTTCCTTAATCGCTATATGCCCGGATACCGGAAGGATGCAGAAAAGCGCCCTGGGCGCTGCCATACGGCTCAAAAAGGCATTATTATTGGCACTGCTCTTTAAAACAATATCCTATGGGCAAAATACCCGACATGAAGCAGGGCATCATCCCTGAGCAGACGGAAGGAGGCCAGTCCAACACCAGCAGCAGCATCCGTGCCTCTTCGGACCAGGAAGCAAGGGCTATGTACAATGTAGCCAGGGAGCGACTCCTGGATGTCAACAACTGGCATAACATCAGCGGCGACCTCACCGCTACCTTTGAACTCATCAGCCCCAACGGCGAGAAAGTATACCGCCACGCCAAGGAAGGGGATCATATCCGGATCAATATTCCCGGACCGGGAACCAGCACCGGCGCAGGTTACGATTGGGTACGCGTGGAAAAAATTGAAGAACAAACGGACCATAACGGGGTACTGAGTTACCTCGGGATGCGGGTAAGGCCATTTAAACCACCAAAAGATATAGACCCGGACGTTGCACATTTTTTTCAACGGGATGCCACCTCGTCTTTTATACTCACCCAATATGGTGCTGTGCTGGAGGCCAGCGTACTGGGAAGAAATGAAAAACCGAATACCGATACATCCTCCTTCTGGGACCGGGTCCGCAATTTTTTTGTGGGCTTAGGCGCCATGGCAGGCTTGTCGAAAGCCCAGTGGAAAGCGTTGGTAAAAGGGATCATCCGCGTTCCGGGACATTCACAAATGGTGTAGATAATAATTACCTTTACAGCAATTATTACTACCTCTTATGGAATTCCTTCACCAGTTGCCGTGCCCGCAGTTGCAGCCATATGTGTCCAACTACCTGCTTATCAGAAGTGGTGAAGGACGGGTGAACACCGTGCTGCCAGGGCCGGGTATTACCCTGTCGTTCCGCATTACCGGCAATATTCAGCATACCCGTCACGACCAGGTGCAAACCCTGGGTAATTATGGCATTTCCGGCATCCGCAAGGAAGCCCAGCACATGAACTACCACCCGGATACCACCTGGTTTCTCATTACCTTCAAACCCGGGCGCGCTGCCGCATTTATTCAGGCACCGTTGCATGAAGTAAACAGTCAGGTAGTATCACTGGATAACTTTTTCCCGGATGCCATGCTAAGGGATTTATCCGACCGGCTGCAGGCGGCGCCTACCCCAGCCGCGATGGTGGCCATTACTGACCAGTGGCTGCTTCGCTTACAGCCGTCCGCCTTGGACCCGCTGGTGCAGGCTGCCATTGAAAAAATACAGCAACGCCGCGGACAACTCCGCATGACGGAGTTAGCATCTGCCTTATATACCAGTAAAGACCCGCTGGAAAAGCGCTTCCGCGCTATCGTGGGGGCTACCCCAAAGCAATATGCCACGATAGTGAAACTAAATCATATCATTCACCAGCAGCCCACCCAATCCCTTACCAGCCTGGCTTACGATGCCGGCTACTTTGACCAGTCTCATTTCATCAAGGACTTCCGCCGGTTTACCGGCACCACTCCCCACGATTTTTTCTCCCGTAAGCAGGAATGGTAAAAAATGCTTTTTTACAATTTCAGGCCCGCGCATGCCGGTAATTTTACCCTATAAAATAATTGAACCATGAACGAATATGTGTTTATTACCCGTGTAAACCCTGCCCCACTCACGCAGGAGGATATTGCTACCGTACGCAAAGGCTGGGACGAGCTGGTTGAAAAATGGAAGGCCGCTAATCATTACCAGTCCGGTACCCCGGTTGTAAAGCCCGGATTTGTAGTGACAGCTAATCAGGCCGGCGCCGGCACCATCGAAGAAGATGGTCAGCGGGTGGTCAGCTTTATGTACATCAACGCCAAGGACGATGAGCAGGCAATGGAACTGGCTGCCATGGTACCTGTGCTGCCTTTTGGCGGATCTGTGGAAATCCGCCACCGCTAAACAACAGAACAGAGAACTTTTGTATCTTAGTCGCAAACTCTTTATCGCTATGCTGCAAAAGATGATCTTTCTGCTCGTAACTGTGTGCCTCGCCACCGGCGTATACGCGCAGCCTCCCAAAGGTCCGGCCAAACCCAACAGTACCTATGGCGCCGGCACTACTGCTGCCGGCGCAGTGGATGCCTCCCGGATCCCTGCTATGCTGAAAAACGATACCGGTAAACTAGCGTTGAAAATCAAAGCGAAAGTGCTGGATGTTTGCCCTAAAAAAGGCTGCTGGATGAAACTCCAGGTAAACGACAGCACCACTGCTTTTGTGAAAATGAAAGACTACGCCTTTTTTGTACCGCTGGATATAAAAGGTAAAACCATAGTGCTGGACGGATTGGCGTACCAGACCATAACTTCGGTGTCGGAACTGCGCCACTATGCGCAGGATGCGAAGAAACCGCAGGCAGAAATTGATGCCATCACCACACCACAGCAGGAATACCGCTATACAGCCAGCGGCATCCTGGTACTGGAATAATTTTTAGCGCCTGACCATTTGCCGAAGGCTAACGGTCAGGCGCTAATTTTAAAAGATGCCGTTGGCATCTCCTACAATAACACGACAGAACAAATGCCCTCCCGGCATTGTTGAATATTAAAAACCGGACATGAAAAGTATAGGCACCGCGCGGATAGTTTTGATAACCCTTTTCACCCTCACCACCACTACCAATTTTTCCCAGGACAGAAGGGATTATATACGCATCATGACTGACACCATGAAGGCCCGACTCCTGCTTAACCATGAGCAGTATGGTAAAGTATATGACATCAATAAAACATTTTCCGAAAAGATGGCTGCACTGCGGAAAGACAACGTGATGCCCCGCATGGAGAAAGGAAAACAGATGAAACAACTGGGCGCCACACGCGACAGCTCACTGAAAAAAGTATTGAGCACAGATCAGTTTGACCGCTATGAAGCACATAAATCAGAACGCCGCCAGCAGGCAAAAGAACGCTATGAGCGCAAGCAGGAAGAAAATTTATGACGCCAACGTAAAAGGGTAAACGAACCTGGCATACAATTCGCATATACCACGATCTCCTGAAACAAAAAGAAAAATTCATCAGGAATTTTTACATTGCAACATGCACATATTATCTCTGCCATGAAATATCAACCAGGGCTACACCTGTTGACCACCCTGTATACCAACAATATTGAACTACTGCAGCAAAGTGACAACTGGAAAACTTTTATCACCCATCAGATTCAATACCATCAGCTTACAGAGGTAGGTAACGCCGTACATGACTTTCCCAACGGAGGTTTCACCGCGGTTCATTGTCTTACAGAATCACATATCTCCATTCATACCTGGCCGGAATACGGCCTGTGTACCTGTGATGTGTTCCTTTCCAACTTCCGGAAAAACAATGATGCCATCACTACCGCCATCATGAGCGCCATTCATGATTTTTTCCAGACCACCAAACATGAATCTCAACAGATAAGAAGATAAAATGCCACATTTTACTTGTCCTGCCTGTAAGGTGGGCATCGACCTGCAACACCCGGACACCCGCCTCTATGGCTGTCCTAAATGCGGAGCCCTGCTGGATTTTTCTTCAGGCTTCCCCAATAAGGTAGATAAACTGGACAAAGCCAGGATTTCGCAGCTGATACCACTCGGAACAGTAGGTGTACTGCGGGGGCTGGAATACACCGTTATTGCATATACCAAGCGCATAGTGGACCATTCCAGCGCTTACTGGGCGGAGTATGTACTGATGAACAATGCCGACCGCAGTATCAGGTTCCTCTCGGCATCTGACGGTCATTGGCTCCTGGTTGAAAACATACCGATGGAGGATTTTCCTGAGGTAACTACATCCAGTTTTGAGACAAAGACGGAAGTAAAATACGAGGCGAAAACCTTCGAATTGTTCAGCAGATTTAGCGGGCATTATACATGCATTATCGGAGAAATTCCGTGGGAGCTGAATTACAAGCAGAGCACCCGATGCCTGGAGTTTATCAATCCCCCGCAGATGATTTCTTTTGAAATGGATCAACGCCAGGGACGCCACGAAATCAATGCTTTCCGTGGTATTTATATCTATCCAAAGGAAGTAAAAAAAGCATTCCTCAAAGATAAGGCGTTGCCCCCAAGAATTGGCATAGCACCTGCCCAGCCATTTCTTCGTGGCTTACGTCCGAACCAGTTTGGAATCGCTGCTTTTGTTTTCTGCCTGGTTGCCTTGTTCAGTTTCCTGTATAATAACAGCCACCGGCAGAATAAGCTGATCATGCAGGATAGCTTTTACATCAACGATTCTACTGTCAACAAACCATTGCTGAGTCCTTCCTTCAGGTTTGATGATAAGGTCACCAATATAGAAGTGCAAGTTAATACGGACCTGACCAACAACTGGTGTGCGCTAGACCTTACGCTGGTAAACGAAGTAACGGGCGAAGAAAGAACGATTCCTTTGGAAACGGCCTATTACCGTGGAGTGGAAGATGGAGAAAGCTGGTCGGAAGGCGATTATAAACAAACCGCTTTTGTGTGCAGCGTTACCCCTGGTCAGTATCATTTTGTGGCTACAACAGCCACGGAGAAGGCCGGACCTACCGTTCGTGCAGACGTGACCGTATTCTGGGATGTGCCTACCGTATGGAATGAAGTTATCCTGTGCCTGCTGTTTGGCGGTGCGGCACTGGTGTTCATGAAATGGCAGCAGATCCGGGAGGACGAGCGTTGGGAAAACAGTGATATCACCTATAGAAAATAATAAAATGGACAAAATAAAATCACTTTTCTCCTGGTTTCCATTTACGTGGAGAGATGATAAAATCACCATTTGCATATTGGCAGGGCTGTTGACCATCCTGCTGGTTAGCAATACTTACGGTTACCGGGTGTGTAACTGTACCAGCACAGATACCTGGAAGCCTGGCAACGATCGCACTGCCAGGTCGCACAGCGGCGTTCACTATTTCTATCACAAATAAATCACTATGGAAGCATTACAATTCAAGTACATTCTCGCATCTGCCGTGTATTCATTATTAGGGGTGGTTATCCTCATAATTGCCTTCTGGCTGGTGGACCGGCTTACACCGGAAAACACCTGGAAGGAACTGGTGCAGAATAAAAATATTGCGCTGGCCATTGTGGTAGGTGCTTTTATAATCGCCATTGGACTGATCATCAGTTCAGCCATTCATAGTTAAACGTAGTACGTTGGAAATTCTGTTATTATTATCGGTGTTTGTAATTGCTACCTGCGGCCTCATTTATGAGCTGGTAGCAGGTACGCTGGCAAGTTACCTGTTGGGAGATTCTGTAACACAGTTTTCGACCATCATTGGCGCCTACCTGTTTTCGATGGGTATTGGCGCCTATTTTTCCCGTTTCTTCAAAAAGGATTTACTCAGCTGGTTTATCCAGCTGGAAATCCTCGTGGGGCTTATCGGCGGCATTAGTTCAGCGGCGCTTTTCCTGCTGTTTGAACATGCAGCGTCGTTCCGGCTGGTGCTGTATTTACTGGTGGGGCTTACCGGTACGCTGGTAGGGTTGGAACTGCCGTTGCTGATGAACATCCTCAAGGACAGGTACGAATTCAAAGACCTTGTATCCCGGGTATTTACCTTTGACTACATTGGGGCGCTGGCGGCTTCCATCGTGTTCCCGTTGCTGTTAGTGCCATACCTCGGTTTGATCCGCACTTCCTGCTTTTTCGGGATCCTGAATGTGGCAGTGGCCATCGTTGTTTTAGTTAAGTTTAAGAGAGAGATAAAATGGGCCCGTTATCTGAAATCCAAAGCGGTGGCCTGTATCATCGTGTTGGTGGGCCTCTTCATCTGGGCAGACAAGATTATGACCTTTGCAGAGAGCCAGGCATTCAGAGACCCTGTGATCTACTCCCACTCTTCCTCCTATCAACGCATTGTGCTTACGCACAGCCGGCTGGACCTCCGGCTGTACCTAAATGGCAACCTACAGTTCAGTTCCGCGGATGAATACCGCTATCATGAGGCGCTGATTCACCCGGCCATGCTCTACAGCCCCAAACGCAGTCAGGTCCTGATTTTGGGCGGTGGCGACGGTATGGCAGCGCGGGAACTGCTGAAGTACCCGGAGGTAGAGCAGGTAACACTGGTGGACCTGGACCCCGCCATGACCAAGCTTTTCAGGCAAAACAGCATGCTGGCATCGTTAAATGACAGTTCCCTGTTATCACCACGGGTTCACGTGATTAACGCCGATGCTTTTCAGTGGCTCAAAGAAAACGAAAAGCATTTTGATGTGGTGATCGTTGACTTCCCGGACCCAGGCAATTACGCCGTGGGAAAGCTCTATACCACCGCGTTTTACCGGAAGTTGCGCCATGCACTTACCGACAGCAGCGTGGTGGTGATACAGTCCACCTCTCCCTATGTGGCACCAAAGGCCTTCTGGTGCGTGAATGCCACGCTACAGGAGTGTAACTACCAGACGATTCCCTATCATACCTATGTACCTTCTTTCGGGGAGTGGGGATATGTGATGGCATCGCCGGGGCCGCTGGCAAAACACCACGACAGCTTGCCGGCAGGCCTGCGTTACTTTGCCACAGGCACTTTCAGCCAGATGTGTGATTTTACTGCCGATATGCAACAGCGTAAGGTGCTGGCCAATCATTTAAACAACCAGATACTGGTGCAATATTTTGAAGATGAGTGGGGAAAATACCAGGAGTAATACTATCAGCAGAAAAGAGTTTCTCCGTTACATGGCCATCATTGCCGGCGGTACCATTACCGTTTCACAATATGTAGCCTGTATGGAAAAGAAAGATAAGTACGCCCATATCAGCAGCCGCATCAGCGGGGCTTCTGCCAAGGCGGGTCATATGATGCGGGATCAGCAATTTGGTACGCCTGACATCACCGAATATACTGATGCGGTGATCGTGGGTGGCGGTGCTGCCGGACTCACAGCTGCCAGGCACCTGCACCACAGCGGCTTTACTAACTTCCGGCTGCTGGAACTGGAACCACATACCGGCGGTAATGCCAGCTCAGGTAGTAATCAATACAGCGCTTACCCTTTAGGAGCTCATTATTTACCTATTCCGAATACGGACAACCAGCCCCTGCTGGACCTGCTGGCGGAGGCCGGGATACTAACCGGCTATGATCCAAACGGCCTTCCCATCTACAATGAAACAGATCTTTGTTATGATCCGGAAGAAAGATTGTATATCCGTAACCGTTGGCAGGAAGGACTGGTACCACAGCTGGGTATCAGCCATCAAACGCAGGATGAGATCAGGCGTTTCCTGGAGTTGATGGAACAGCTGCGCAAAGCCAAAGGCAGCGATAACCGCTATGCATTCGATATTCCCGTGGCTAACAGCTCCAACGATGCACTGTACCGGGAGCTGGATCAGCTCACCATGGAGGAATGGCTGACGCAGCAGCACTACCATTCCGAAGAGCTGCGCTGGTACCTGGATTATTGTTGCCGCGATGACTACGGGGCCGGCATCAGTACTATCAGCGCCTGGGCAGGGATACACTATTTTGCATCCCGGAAAGGAAAGGCGGCTAATGCCGACTCCTCACAACTCCTCACCTGGCCACAGGGCAACGGCCGACTGGTGCAGCACCTGCAGCAGTTTAGCCGTGATAAAACGCAGACCGGTTGCGTGGTGTACAAGATCACCCCGGAAACAAAACAGGTGCTGGTGGATTACTATGACATCAATACACATCAGATAAAACGGCTGGTGGCAAAAGCCTGTATCATGGCTACGCCGCAGTTTATTACACAGCGACTCATCCCGGGCGGCCAATACGATCATGCCTTCGTGTATTCGCCTTGGTTAGTGGCTAATATTACGCTGGACCAGATTCCTGAATCATCCGGCTACCAGCTTTGCTGGGACAATGTCATTTACCAGGGGAAATCGCTCGGTTATGTAAACGCGCAGCAGCAGCGACTAACGCAGCAGTTGCCGGCAAAGCAGGTGATTACGTATTACCTGCCACTGGACCACCTGGACCCGGTGGCGTCCCGGAAATATGCCATTGCCTTATCACCACAACATTGGGTGAAGCTCATTGCGGACGACCTTGAAGCGGTGCATCCTGGCATCACTGAGCTGATGCACGATATCGACATCACCGTGTGGGGGCATGGTATGATCCGCCCGCATAAAGGATTTATTACGGGAGATGTCAGAGCTGCGGCACAAAAATCTCCCTTTGCCAATGTATTTTATGCCCATTCTGATTTAAGTGGCATATCTATATTTGAAGAAGCTTTTTACCATGGAAATAAAGCAGCCGGTGCCCTCACCGATTATTGCGGCTGACACTACAAAGCAGCCCTGGATTTATAGTCGCACCCTGGATGGATTTTTCATTCTCCTCCCTCCTTTTGCCGCGTTGCTGGTGATATGGCTGTTTCCAACAGCATTTCAGCCGCAGCAGGGCGTGAGTGTGGCGTGGTGGGTGATACTGGTATTGTTTATTGATGTGTCGCATGTTTACGCCACCGTGTACCGGACCTATTTTGACGGAGGTACGTTTCGCAGGCAAAGCCGTTTATTCATATGGGTGCCCGTTCTGGCCTGGGTGGCCGGGGTGGTGGCTTATGCAGCGGGGCCGCTGGTGTTCTGGCGTCTGCTGGCTTATATGGCGGTGTATCACTTCGTTAGGCAGCAGTATGGATTCCTGCGTATTTACAGCCGCAAGGAAAATACCGGTAAGCTCTCCCGGCGCATGG
Source organism: Chitinophaga jiangningensis (assembly GCF_900142605.1). GTDB lineage: Bacteria > Bacteroidota > Bacteroidia > Chitinophagales > Chitinophagaceae > Chitinophaga > Chitinophaga jiangningensis. Next base: position 41,956 of record NZ_FRBL01000015.1, on the reverse strand, counting down.
ATACGGTCACCATTTACGCAGCTACCGTGTACCCTTTACTGTACTGGCACCTGAAAGGGCCGATGGCTTTCAACTGGTTCATTGCGGATGACTTTTTCTACGTACCTGCCAGCGGTAAAATCCTCGATATACTGTGGGGAGCTTACCTCGCGATTATGACCATCTACCTGGCAAAAGAAATTGGGTATAGTATAAAACAACAGGCGGTAAACCTGCCTAAACAGTTGCACGTATTGGGCACGGTGCTGTCCTGGTATTTTGGCATCATATATTTTAAGGGAGACCTTACGTTCACGTTGCTGAATGTGATTAGTCACGGTATACCGTACATGGCTCTGGTGTGGGCCCATGGCCGGAAGCAATATCATGTGGCGGCGGGAGGAAACAGATTTCTGCAAACTGTTTTCAGTAATAAGGGCATCCTGCTTTTCCTGGGGGTGATTGCTTTGTTTGCCTTTGTGGAAGAAGGCCTGTGGGATGGCTTTGTGTGGCGAGAGCATACCCGCTTTTTCTCCTTGTTCCAGGGATTACCGGAGGTAGAAAGTAGTGTAACGCTGATGCTGCTGGTGCCGCTGCTGGCGGTGCCGCAGGTGACGCATTATGTGCTGGATGGGTTTATCTGGAAGATGAAGGAGGATAAATACAACTGGCGGGAACAAACGATGGATTAGCGCAGGCGCAAGCACCTGCGCTTTTGTGAAAATTATTGAGAAACGTCAAACTTCATATTATACGGTATCCACTCCGGGTATACTTTCATTTCCTTTTCCAGCTTGTTTCCCAGCGGAAAACCCCAGGCTTTGAAAAACGGCACCAGGTTACGTCCTGTGACTTCTGAGAAGGTTTGCACAAACCGATCCCGTTTTGCATCCTCATTTTTTGCGAAGCTGGCATTAGGGTCTGTTGCCAGGTTTTGCTGGTAGCGACGAATAAACGCTTTAAATGCCTCCCATCCAAAGGCTTCCTGTATTTGCCAGAACATAGTGAGAGCCAGGAAAGGGTCCTGTTTCCATTTACTGTAATCCGGTCCGACTGCAAAGTATTGCCGGATGCGCGCTTTGCGCTTCTCAGCGGTCATCTCGCCGTGTGCGCCGTGGCGGTCGCCGATAAGGCGATCGAAGCAATAGAGCGCAAAGAAGTTGCAGCTGACCTCACCGGTGCCGGCGATGATCCAGTCAGGATTTTGCAGGTTATGTCCTATTTCATGGAAGTAGCCCCAGTTGGAACCGCCGCTGGAAGGCTCGAGGAGGCGGTCGGGGTTAGCGATGGTATTCAATGTACCTTCATCGCAATGTGCCATGATGGGATAGCCGTTGTGCATAAAGCCACCGCTGATCTGCACATCTACTGCCAGGCGCATGGGGCGGTATACCGGCTGCGGATATTGGCCCAGGTCCATTTCAGCGCCGATGATAGCATCCCAGAGGTCCATCACTTTTTTAGGATTGCTGAGTTTTTGCAGGATAGAATCAGGCACAGAAAGGATGATGCGATCGGTAGCGATTTCCCCCCAGGGGGCACCGCTGGATTTGAGTTGGGCCTGCCACTGTTCATCCGTGGTAACCCCGCGGATATAGAGCGGGGAACTAACGGCGCCGCTGATACGAATATCGGCGGACCAGTCCTTTACCGTTGGGCGGCACTTAATATAGATCAGGCCTCCAAAGGGACTGCTGACGCGTACGAGGGTTTTATCCAATGCGGCGTATTTCACGATATCCGGCATGCGTACCCAGTTGGAGCGGCCGGCGGACCATTGTCCGAGGTTATCCGTATGGCAGCCGATTTGAACAAACAGTTCGCCCATATCAGCGAGGTATTGCGGCAGCTGAATTTCGATTACCTGGCCTGCCGGGGCATACAAGCCCGTACTGTATTGCGTATAGGTATCAGGGTAGCCGTTCAAACGGCGCAAAATGCGCCAGGTACTATCAGCAGGCCGCCGGTGGTGGATTGGCACTACCTTTTCTATCGTGGGTGTACCAGGTTTCACTTCACCGGGGAAATACCGGGAAGAAGGGTGTGCCTGGATGGATTTGTAATCCGTGCTTTCGAGCGTGGTACGGCTCCAGCTGAGCACTGCTTTCCGCAGGGCTGTATCCTGTTTGCCGAGCGGTTGGTCTTTGCGGATTTCTACCTGCGAAGGATCGCTGCGGGTGGTATCCGATGGCGGCACAGTTGCCAGTAATGCTACGGGTAACAGCATTGCTACAGTAAGCGCATAGTAATTTTTCATGTTCCTGTTATATGGACCTTAATTTACTACAGGGTATGCAGTGATTTAATAAAATTTAATACTAGATAACCTTTGTCTGGCCGGGAGGTTAACAAACCCACACCACCACTTAAACAAAAGGTCCTTTTTTTAACCGAAACAATTTTTAGTTTTATGCCCAATTATGGGGAGGGATGAACTATTGAATGCAAATGACCAGGACCTTTTAGCGGAGATCAGCAGAAGGAACGGCCTTGCTTTTGACGTTTTATATAACCGGTACTGGAAGGAGGTGTTTAATATCGCCTATAAGCGGGTACATAATATGGATATGGCCCAGGATATTGCCCAGGATGTATTTGTACAGTTATGGAGCCGGGAAAAGGACACCCCTATTGAAAATCTCCCCGGCTATTTACGTATAGCCACACGCAATGGTGTTTTCAGGCAGATGGAGAAGGAAAGCAGGTATGGGGATTTGCCGGAGGACAGCGATGATTTGCGTAGTTACGGCCTTGCCGATGGCCATGTGCTTTACAAGGAATTCTATGCCGCCTTTGAGGCACTCACCAATACTTTACCTGCCCAGCAAAAACAAATTTTTAATCTGCGCTTCCAGGAAGGGCGCAGCAGTCAGGAAATTGCCGAGCAGCTGAATATTTCTGTTAAGACGGTCAGGAACCAGATGGGGCGGGCGTTGTCGACACTGCGGGAGTCCCTGATTGTGTTGCAGATTGCGATTATGCTTACCATGAAGTAGCCCTGTTTTGTTTCATTCGAAGGAAGTGGAGACCTGCGGTCCCCACTTCCTTCGAATGGTTTTCCCGCCTTCGGCACGAGAAACCATTCAAACATATATAATTTAAAAATATTTAAAACTTTTATGGGCGCTTTTGATTTTCTCTGCTCATATATATAGAAACAGTCGAAGATGGACCATCAGCAAAGGGAACTTTTAAACATAATGCTAAAACGTTTTAGGACAGGCACCGCCACCAGCGAGGAAATTGCCTTCCTGGAATCGTATTTTGACCTGTTCGACTCAGAAGATGACCTCATCACTGCGGAGAATGAAATGGAGTATGAAGGATTGAAAGCAGTGCTGAAGCAGAAAATAGATACCGAAATTGCTGTACAGTCTACACCGGTGAAACGTATGCCGGTGCGCCGCTGGGCAGTAGCCGCCGCAGCCGCCGCCTTAATAGGCAGTGGCGCCCTTTACCTGGTGAAGCAACAGGCCACCCCGGCAAAACCTGCCACCATGGCGTATGCTACAGGAGCCCCCACCCTTCGCCTGGCTGATGGTACCACCATTGCGCTGGACAGCACCGTGGATGGCCAGATTGCCAGTCAGCAAGGGGTGATCATTTCCAAAGAAGAAGACGGAACACTCTTATATAAAACAGCCCCTGCCAACGCAGGTAACAACCAAAACCAGGAGAACATCCTCTCCACCCCCGCCGGCATGAAATATAAAATCATCCTTCCGGACGGGTCCACCGTTTGGCTCAATGCAGCCAGCAGCCTTACCTATCCGGCAGTATTTACCGCCGGCAACAGAACCGTAAAGCTGGAAGGGGAAGCCTTTTTTGATATCGCCGCCGATCCTGCTAAACCATTTTTCGTACAGGCAGGCAATCAATCCGTACAGGTGCTGGGCACCCGCTTTAACGTAAACGCCTACCCGGAAGACGGAGAACACAAAACCACCCTCCTCCAGGGAGCCGTAAAAGTGAGCCTGGCAGGTAACGCAATCGTTATCCAGCCCGGCCAGCAAGCCATCTGCAGCAACAACGCATCCATACGTAAAGTAAATGCCGACACAGAAAAAGAAACGGCATGGATCAACAACCTGTTCTCATTCAAGAATGATGATCTGCCTGCTGTCATGCGCGACATCGCACGCTGGTATAATGTAAAGATCAAATACAACGGCAATATACCTGATGAAAGATTTTTCGGGGAAATATCCCGCAGCAGTAAACTGGAAGATGTTTTGAAAATACTGGAAATCAATGGCCTTGCATTCGATATAAAAGAAGATGTTATTACCGTTGGCTATAAGCATTAATGTATGCCACTCATTTGTAACAGTAACCGATTTAAAATTTTTAAGCTTATGTGTATCATTTTGTAAAAATCAAGTTCCAACTATCTGAATCAACCAAGCATGCGATAACGACCGAATGCCACCAGCAGTAAGACCTGCCAACCGGAGATTATCTGCACATTTTATCGACTAAATCCGACCAACATGAAATTCAAATTTCATTGTCCTCCTTCGTTGCCCGCAACGAAGGCAAGGAAACCTTTGTGCTTATTTATGAAAGCCTGGCTCCTGCTGCCACTCATTTTCCTGCTGTACCTGCCCGTATACGCAGCCGGCCAGTACGTGACCATCAACAGGCAAAATGCAACACTGGAAAGCATTTTTGCAGACATCAAAAAACAAACGGGTTTCACCTTTTTCTATAAAGGAAACGTAAACCCAACTGAACTTAAGACAGATGTAAACATCAAAAATGCTACCCTGGAAGATGCGCTGCAAACCTGCCTGAAAAAATTCAAGCTCAATTTTACAATTGTCAACAAAACAATTGTAGTAACTGCCGCGGCAAATCCAGGTATGTCGGAGCCCGCCATCAACGCAATGTTGCAGGCCGACAGTACCATTCTCGGCAGGATTGTAGACAGTCTCACCAAAGATGTGATGATCGCCGTATCAGTGTATGTTAAGAACTCCACCGAGAGAACACTCAGCAACGACAAAGGGCAGTTTACCATCAAGGCCAACAGCGGCGATGTGCTCGTGCTTTCCAGTGTGGGGTACAACACCAAGGAAATTCCGGTAACAGCCATCCGCAACCGGCCTATCCAGTTATCACCCAAATCCAGCGCGCTGAACGACGTGGTGGTAACAGGTTACCAGGTTATCAAAAAAGACAACTACACCGGTAACGCCATCGTGGTGAAGGGGGAAGACCTCAAAAGGCTCAACCCGCAGAACATGCTCAAAGGCCTGGCCTCCTTCGATCCTTCCTTCCGCATAGGCGATAACAACCTGCTGGGCTCTGATCCTAACGCCATGCCTAAGATCAATATCCGCGGTACTACCGCCATGCCTAATGGCGAAATACTGGACAGGAATAACCTCTCCAGCTCCTATAACCTGCCGGTGTTCATCATGGATGGATTTGAAGTGCCGCTACAGAAAGTAGTAGATATGGATATTAACCGCATCGCATCCGTTACTATTTTGAAAGATGCTGCTGCCACTGCTGTTTATGGTTCCAGGGCGGCCAACGGGGTGATCGTCATCACTACCAAAGCACCGTTGCCGGGGCGCCTGCGTTTGAGCTACAATGCAGAGATGAAAGCTACTGCACCAGACCTTACCGGCTACAGTGTACTAAACGCGTCCGATAAACTGGCGTACGAAAAACTCGCCGGGTTGTATTCCGCTCTCAACAACACAGCTAACTCCCAGGAAGAACTGGACGCACAATACTATTCCAAATATAAAAACGTAGTAAGTGGGATCAATACTTACTGGCTTGCACAACCACTGCGTAATGCCTACTCTCAAAAACATTCCGTGTATGTGGAAGGCGGTGACTCCTCCTTCCGCTATGGTGTGGACCTTCGCTACCAGACTGATCCCGGCGTAATGAAAAATTCAGGCCGCGACCGTTACAGCGGCGGTATGAGTTTTACATATAACCCTAACCGCAGGCTGGTGCTTAAAAACGACCTGACGGTTACACAGGTAAACGCCCGCAACTCCAACTATGGCAGCTTTACTGACTATGTGAAAATGAATCCCTACTATCCGATTTATGGAGCAGATGGAAAACTCATTCGTGAAATCGCTAACTGGAGAGTAGATACCCACCAAAACGAAACGGACCAATATAAAAATGTACCGGTACTGAACCCACTGTTCGAAGCCTCCCTGGGCAATTTTGACAAATCCGCCTATACGGAACTGATTGATGCTTTCTCTGCTGACTGGCGCATTACACCGTCCCTGCGTGTGATTGGTTTAATGAGTATGAACAGTACGCGGACTACCGGCGACAAATTCGTGTCACCATTCAGCAACCAGTTCTACCTCGACCCTCCGGAAGAAGCCATGAACAAAGGTAGTTACGATTACTCCGCTACCCGTTCCCTCAACCTGGATGGTAACGTACGTATGGTATACAATAAACTCATCGGCGGAAATCACTCGGTGAACGCCGTACTCGGAGCCAACGTAACATCTTCCACCACTGACTTCAAAGGTTTTCAGGCCCGCGGGTTTTCTAACGACAAATTTTCCAGCATCGCCTTTGCCCGTACGTATACGCCAAACGAAGCCCCTAAAGGCAGCGTGGAAGAAAGACGCCTCATCGGTTCCTTCTTCAGCGGCAGCTATTCTTACAAAAACAGGTACCTGTTTGATGCGGCGGTTCGCCTCGACGGTTCCTCCGCATTTGGCGCCAATAAACGCTTTGCCCCATTCTGGTCCGGTGGTATCGGATGGAATATCCATAACGAAGATTTCTTCAAAACCACTTTTCCGGCACTGTCCAGGCTCAAACTGGCTGCCACTTCCGGTGTAACCGGCTCGGTGGACTTCCCTCCTTTCCTGGCCAGAACAACTTATGCTTACCAAACCTCCAACTGGTATTCTACCGGTATTGGTGCGGTTGTAAATACATATGGCAACGACAACCTGCAATGGCAGAAAACTACTAACTACGAAGCCCGCGCCGAAATAGGCTTCCTGAAAGACAGGATCGTATTGATACCGGTATATTACTATAAGCTTACCAAAGGCCTGCTGACAGATATCAATATCGCACCGAGCACTGGTTTCTCCACCTACAAGGAAAACCTGGGCGATATGGCTAACAAAGGGTATGAGTTATATGTGACCATTAACGCGCTGCGCAAAGAAAACCTGAACATCAACCTCACCGGTAATCTGGCGCACAATACCAATACCATTGTACGCATCTCCAATGCACTGAAGGCTTACAACGAAAACGTAGACAAATACCAGCTGGACCCGGATAATAAAGCTGTGGGCACACCGCTGCTGCGCTTCGTTGAAGGCCAGTCGTACAACACTATTTATGGCGTTAAATCACATGGCATCGATCCGCAAAACGGACGTGAAATCTATGAAAAAAAGAATGGTTCCCTCACATATGATTATGATGTGAACGACACTCAACCGATCGGTGATTACACGCCAAAGGCAGAAGGTTTCTTCGGTAGCAATGTAACCTGGAAACAATGGATGGTGAGCTTCAGCTTCCATTACAAATTTGGTGGTGATATGTACAACCAAACAGTGGTAGACCGCATTGAAAACGCTGATCCGCGCTTCAACGTGGACAGTCGTGCAATGGCTATGCGCTGGCAGAAACCAGGCGACCAGGCACTGTACAAAGACATCACGGACACACGTACCACTTATGCTACCAGCAGATTTATTCAGAAAGAAAACCTGCTCGAACTGCAATCCCTGTACCTGTCGTATGACCTGGCACAAACCATTGCCAGAAGCATCGGGCTGCAGTCGCTCCGCGGCGCCGTAACCATGAACGACATCCTGCGCATCACCAGCGTAAAACAGGAACGTGGTATCGATTATCCGTTTGCCAGGAGTCTGACCTGTTCTATCCTAGCTACCTTCTAAAATGCAACGACCATGAAAAAATTACTATTCATATTCAGCCTTGGCGTATCGCTGGTATCCTGTAAAAAGTTCCTGGATATCAAACCTGAAACACAGGTAGACAGAGATGAGCTCTTTAACTCAGAGCAGGGCTTCAAAGAAGCGCTGAATGGCATCTATACGAAATGTGCAGGTTCTTCCCTGTATGGCGGTCAGCTGACCTACAACCTGCTGGATGTGCTGGCACAGAACTACCAGTTCAATGACATCAACAACCAGCAAATTGCCAATTTCTATTACGACAACGGTACTATCAAAGGTGCCATCAACGAGATCTGGGCAAATGCCTATGGCGCCATTGCCAATTGTAATTACCTGCTGCAGGCGATCGACAGGGACACTACCATCTTCACAAATGATAACTATCACCTGATCAAAGGAGAGGCACTGGCACTGCGTGCTTACCTGCATTTTGATATGCTGCGGCTGTTTGCACCGTCTTACGTAAACGGGGCCACGCTGAGAGGCATACCGTATGTGACCAAAGTGGGTACCACCTCCACTCCTTTCTCCACGGTCACAGCGTCCATGGACAGTGTGCTGAAAGATCTGAAAGCAGCGAAACAGTTGCTGACAAAAGATCCTATACTGTTCTCCTCCTACACCGTGGGGTATGCATCAGATCCGGCAACTACTGAGCTCAAAGACGCAGACCTATTCATGCAGAACAGGAGACACCGCATGAACTATTATGCAGTTTGCGGAGAGCTTGCCCGTGTATATCTCTACAAAAACGATTATGCAAATGCTTTAAGCAATGCGGAGGAAGTAATACTGTCGAATAAATTTCCTGCTACCAAACAGGAAGATTTTTTCCAGACGGATATCCAGAAACGTGACCGTATCTTCTATAAAGAGCTGATCTCCTGTTTTTATACAGAAAACAAATCCATTATAGAAGATCTGCAAAAGCGCTTCACCAAGCAGAATCCGGATTTCAGTGGTACCATGGTACAGGTAAATGATATCTATGAAATTGGTACGGTAGGTGCGGAAGACTGGCGTTTGAAACAGTGGTTCCTCAATACCGCTTCTGCCACCGGAGGTCCTGACCGCGCGGTATTGCAGAAGTATTATCGCAATGCCTCCCCGCTCACCAATATCCATCCACTGGTAGCACCGGCTATCCGGTTAACGGAGCTGGCCTATATCGCAGCGGAAGCCAGCTATGATAAAGATCCAAAGCGTGCACTGGATTATTATAACAGCGCCAGGGCTATGAGAGGAATTGGCAATACCGTGACCACCGTTCCCGCTAAAGCAGATTTCATTGAATTGCTGATCAAAGAAGCGAGAAAAGAATTTTATGGAGAGAGTCAAATGTTCTACATGTACAAGCGCCTCAACCATGCGGTGACTATCAACTCCACCAGTTCCAAACCGGCATCCAACAGCATCTTTGTATTCCCGCTCCCTGATGACGAAAAAGCATACAGAAACAATTAACAGCATACCATGAAAAGATTATTCACCATCGCTATTCTTGCCTGTCTGTTATATAGCTGTACCAAGGAAGAGATAGCTCCTTATGACCTCAGCAGGGATAATATCTACCTGAATTTTAAAAATACAGACAGCCTCGTGTATTCATTCGCGTACCATCCGGACCTCGAACGGGATACCATCTGGCTGCCCATCATTATATCCGGGAAAGCGACGGATCACAACCGGGAGTTTGCGATCAATGTCATAGATACTTTGACTTCCGCTGTAAAAGACCTGCATTATGAGGCGCTGAAGGCTTCCTATACCATGCCGGCGGACTCCGGGACGCTCCGCATTCCTATTGTGTTACTGAACACAGACACCGCTTTGGCTAATAAATCCGTAGACCTGACCATTCAGGTGAGTGGTGGGAAGGATTTTTCCAGTAACCTGCCATATGGTATACGCACGAAGCGTATCCTTTTCTCGTCCAGACTGGAAGAACCAGCCTGGTGGTCGTCCTGGCCACAGATGGGTAAATACACCAGGGTGAAACACCAGTTGTTCCTGATCAGCTCCGGCACAACCGATATGGTGATCCAGGGCTCATATCCGGACTGGTATATGGAAATTCCCCGGAGCCTGTATTACATCGCCAACACCAGCTATTTGCTCAACTATCCGTTTGAATGGGTAAAGGAGCATCCGGAATCCGGCTATGTGCTTGAAAAGAGAAACGACAGTACCGGCGACTACGACTTCTACAGCAAATCGGCTCCTACCAAGCGTTTCTGGCTGAAGTACTTCCCTACTGCCAACAAGTATGTGTTTATTGACGAAAACGGAGGACAGGTCCTCTTCTAAAAATATTACTATGCATTACAGGATAACAGGTTTGCTGTTGATTGGCGCACTCTGGTTTGCTGCCTGCAAAAAAGACCTTGGCAATTACGACTACCATTCACCCAGCGAGCCGCTGGTGGCTGATCTGAATAATAGCACCGTGAGTGCAATAGTAGGCGATTCACTGATCATCCGTCCCTATGTTTACCTGGAAGATGGAGATCCTTCAAAGGACCTCACTTTCGATTGGGAAATAATGGTAGCGGAAGAAGCGAGGGCCGATCTATACTCCGGCTACCCGCTGAAAATCGTTTACAACCTGAAACCGATGGAACGTTCCGCCAAGCTAACGGTTACGGACAAACGCAACGGAATGAAATACTTTTATAAGTTCAAAATCAACGGTGGTACCCGTTTCTCCAAAGGTACAGTGGTCCTGAGTAATGATAAAGGTGTTACCCGCCTGTCGTTTATCCGGCCCGACAGTACCGTGAACGCGGACCTGTACCACGCGCTGCACAACGAAGACCTGCCCGCTAACCCTGTGCAGCTGTTTGCCAAGCCGCTGGCTTACCAGGAAGGAAGTGTGGAAGATTATTGGGTGATCTGTAAAGACCCTGCTAAACCGAGTGTAATCATTGACGGTAGCACCATGCTGCGCAAACGCTACTTCAACGAACAGTTTTTCAATCCGCCATCACCACTGGAAACACAGGCCTTTAGCGGTGCCATCGGCGTTCCTACCGGCATTATCAATGGTAAGCTGTATCTGAGTATTACTTCTACCGCCCCATTTGCACCTGACTTTGGGAAGTTTTCCAGCATGCAGGTGGGCAATTATTACTTAGCGCCATTTTACAGCCGTTATAATTTCTTCTTTGGCTTTGATACTATCCGCCATGGTTTCGTGACATTTGACGGCAGTGGTACTTTCATGGGCAGCGACTACCAGGTGGCAGGCAATGCATTCAATCCCACCAACCTCGGCCCGGGCGAACTGCTGTTTATGAATGCCGTACCCAGTGTTTCCTATGCGTTCTATAAATCCACAGATGGTAACGTTTACGAGTACACGTTTACGGTAGATATGAGCAATTACGACCTCCGCACGATCAAGCCTACACGTAAACGCGTGTTTGCCGGAGCTTCCCTGCTGCGCCCTGATACCCGCTGGCAGCGCACCGCGGTAGATGTGTTCTACTTCACCTCCGACGATAAGATTTACCGCTACAACCCGCTCAATGAAGAAGTGCGCCCACTGGATGCCAACTTCAACGGTAAAAAAGTAACCATGCTGCAACTCAACGCGGAAGGTGATAAACTCACCGCAGGTGTGGATGGCAGCGTAATTACCCTGGATGTAAGTGTAGGTAAAAATGGTGTGATCACCAACCGTATAGACGGTATCCCTGGCGCGCCGGTAGGCATCATTATCAGAAAATAAAATTGCTCCCTATGAACACTACTAAATATATCCACTGCGCGATGGCCGGACTGCTGGGACTGTTCCTGCTGTCGTGCAGTAAATCCGACAAAAACGAAGGCATTGCAAACAAGGGGCCGAAGCCCGACAGCATCTGGCAGGAGCACTGGCTGGAACACAACCAGCGGCTCACCCTTGCCTATTACGATGAACAGGTAGCCGTGTACAAGGACCCTGCTGTATCTCCAACCGTTACCTGGCCTTATGAGCTGATGTCTAAAACCTGGAAGTATGCGAAGGAAGTATATGGGGAGATGGGTCCTGATCCACGCCTGTATGTAGTATTGCATGGTGGCGCCTACGGCAATGTAGGCCAGCCGCAATACTACCCTGATTCCAGCGGCGATAACAAAAACATTGTGGACTTCAGTACCACCGACTGGGACAACTTCGTGTTTCCTGAGCCCGGGCTGATCCATGAAATCTGCCATATCGTAGAAAGCACTACCAATGGCGTGAAAGGCTCACCCGCGTTTACCGTATGGGGAGATAGTAAGTGGCAGGACATTTTTGTGTATGATGTATACCGCAAGCTGGGTATGAAAGCCAAAGCAGATGCATGGCACATGTACTACCTCGATGACCAGGTGGACTATCCCGAAAAAGGTAGTCACTGGTTCCGCGACTGGTGGTTACCGATATACACAAAGTATGGCGAACAAAAAGTGCTGAGCCAGTTCTTCGTATTGGTGTCCAAAAACTTCCCGAAAGCTAACACTGCTGAGTTAGGATTTCCGGAATATACCCGCCGCATGAACCTGGGCGAATACATTCACTTTATGAGCGGCGCAGCCGGTGTAAACCTGAAAAACCAGGCTACTACTGCCTTTGGCTGGACAAGCGAATGTGATGCCCAATTCAAACAGGCACGTATCGATTTTCCGGGGGTGACTTACAAGGACTAACAATTAAAACACAATAATCCTTAATAATGAAGAAGATATTATTAACAGCTGCCATTGTGCTGCCACTGGCAGTTCAGGCACAACAGGGAACATTTACCATTACGGGCAATATCGGGAAGCTGAATAGTCCGGCAATGGCTTATATCGACTATATGTCTGACGGGGTTGGGAAAGAAGACAGTGCCGCGGTGATCAACGGCCTGTTTTCGTTTACCGGTAAGAGTAATGATTACGCCTATGCGCGACTGGCGATCAGTCACGATGGCTCCGGCAAAATGAAAGCCGTTTATGGCGGCGATGTGATTTACTTCTACTACGGTAAGGAGCAGGTGAAGATCACTTCTGCGGATTCACTTGGCAATGCAAAAATCACCGGCTCCAAAATTTACAATGAATTTCAGGCTTACAATAAATTCATTGGCGGCACCATCATGGACCTGAATAAGTGGGCCAATGGCCAGGTGGCGGGTGCTACGCCGGAGCAACGGAAGGATACCGCCTTCATGAACAACCTGAACACCGAATATCGCCGTCGGATGAAAGCACGCGCCGACAAGCAGCTGGAGTTTGCGAAAGCTAACCCTAAAGCCTACTTCGGTATGGTGGCATTGTCAGAAGGTACCGGCTCACCGGTGGATGTAAAAAAGATTGAACCTATTTACAACGCGATGAGTGCCGCACTGCGTAACAGTGATCAGGGCCGTGAAATGGGCCAGCGCATTGCAGCCGCCAAGACTATTAAGGTGGGTGCCCCCGCGCCTAAGTTTGTGCAAAAGGATGTTGACGACAAAACCGTGAAACTGGATGATATAAAGGGGAAATATGTGCTGCTTGAATTCTGGGCCAGCTGGTGCGGGCCTTGCAGAGCGGAGAATCCGAATCTCACCGAACAATACAAAAAATTCAAAGAGAAAGGTTTCGAGATTATTGCTGTTTCCCTCGATGATCATAAAGACAAATGGATAGACGCTATCGCCAAGGATGGGCTGCCATGGATGCATGTATCAGATTTGAAGGGATGGAACAACGAGGTGGGACGCCTCTATGGCATTCGTGCGGTGCCGGCAAACTTCCTGCTGGACGAGAACAGAAACATCATTGCGATGAATCTGCGTGGCGAGGAGCTGAACAAGAAACTTACTGAGATCTTCGGTAACTGATAATACCGTATGATCCCGTAAGCGTTGCATTTTAGTATGAGAATATGATCCCGGCCATGTTGATGGCCGGGTTTTTTGTGCTTTTTTAGGAATCCCGCCGGAAGCAGCCGTATTCCAGCTCGTAGTGGGAAAGGTCGCATTCCAGGTGTTTACGGTCCCACTGAGCGGTATTAGCCGCAGCCTCGTAGGTAGTTTGCAGAAAATCCATGAGTGTTACAAACGGATCGGCGGACTGCTGCACATCCTCGTAATTGAGCAGGAACTCGCCCATTTCTTTACTGAAAAAGGCAGCGGCTGGTTTAACCGGCTGGTCAGCAAAGCCATCGGGCGCGGGGTAGGCATACGCATAGAAGGCTGCGTGCGGGTATTGATCATTGCCTGGCCAAAAGCCACAGGAGCTTACTTCCTTGGAGTAGGCTTCCTGCATTACGGCAGCGGGCATATTCGGAGCCTCGCCCTGATGGAGCGGTGCATCTCTCCCTGAAAACCGGGTAACCGCCAGATCAAATGCGCCCCAAAAGAAATGGACGGGGCTACACTTACCGGTAAACCGGGTACGGAAGCGGGTAAATACATCATAAATTTTTACCATGGCCTGCCAATAGTCGGCCATGCGGGCTTTATCGTAGGATGCATGCACGGTATCTTCCGGGAACGGTATAGCATTGGGTAATTCTGCCGGCATATCATGTATGGAGACGTCAATGTCGAGCTGGGCCAGTTTCCCGAAAAGCTGCTTGTAAAAGTCGGCCACAGTAACCGGCTCCAGGGGAATTTCCTCCCGGGCGCCATTACTGGTGGAGATGCGGAGGCGGTGATGGATAAAATCAAAGTTAATATCGAAGATGCCGTGCTGATAAGGCATACTGCCAGTGCCCAATCCGTCAGGAGAGATGTAAAGGGTCACATGCCAGGAGTGATTCAACCATGGCATTTTACGCAGCCTGATTTTACCCACTATCTGTGTCCAGAGGTGAACTGTGGCCAGTGTATCTTTCCAGTCGGCGTAGCTTAAGGCCGGCCATGTTGTAGTTGCTTTATTCATAGTATGCCTTTTTTAAGACTAACAACCGGGAGCGGAGAAGGGTTTATATCTCCCTAACGCCTATCTTTATGGCATGCAGGTATTACGTGATCATTTTGAGAAAATTATTTCGCTGACGGACACCGAATTTTCCTACATCAGCAGTTTTTTCAGGCACCGGAAAGTGATGAAGAAGCAATTTATTTTACAGGAGGGCGATCCGGTTTCGCATGAGTATTTCGTGGTAAAAGGATGCCTGAAAGCGTATGTGCTCGACAGTGAGGATAAAACGCATATACTCTCTTTTGCACTGGCGGACTGGTGGACGAGCGATTACCAGGCGCTATATACCCATACGCCTTCCAGCATATTCCTGGAGGCGGTGGTGCCTACTGAAATCTATTATATTGCACAGGAAGATAAGGAGCGCCTCTGTGCGGAAATGCACAAAGTGGAACATTTCTGGCGTAAGAAAAATGCGATGGGCTACGTGGGCCTGCAACGGAGAATTTTATCCATGCTTACCCACAATGCCAAAGACCGCTATGAGCAGTTGCTGCAGCAATACCCTGCCCTCTTTCAGGTGGTACCCAAGCAGGACCTGGCGGCGTTTCTGGGCGTGAGTCGCGAAACCCTCAGCCGGCTCTATTCAAAAAAAATGTGATCTATATCACAGCGAATTTGTGACATACCTCCTGTGTGGCTATACAGCTAGTTGGGAACTTTGCGGTATTAAAAAATCAAAGCAAATGAACTTCACGGCTAAGTTACTGTTAAGTACAATGATCATTTTAACCACACTTAAAGGTTTTTCACAAATGAGCAACCATAACACCCAACCCAAAAAAGTATTGTTTGTAGTTACTTCCCATAGTGACCTGGGCAATACCGGTGAGAAAACAGGCATCTGGATCGAGGAGTTTGCCGCACCGTATTATTTCCTGACTGATAAAGGCGTGCAGGTGACCATCGCCTCTCCCAAGGGCGGGCAGGCACCCATTGATCCGAAAAGCACCGATCCGGGCGCTCAAACAGAAGCTACCAAACGATTCTACAACGATAAAGCCACGGAAGATAAACTGGCACATACCGTTAAACTAGCGGATGTAAAACAGGAGGATTTCGATGCTGTGTTTTATCCGGGAGGCCACGGCCCCATGTGGGACCTGGCAGAAGATAAAACCAGTGCGGCTTTGATCGCCAGCTTCGTAGACCACAATAAGCCCGCAGCGCTGGTATGCCATGCTCCTGCGGCTCTAAAACATGTAAAAACCGCTAATGGCGAACCACTGGTGAAAGGTAAAAAAGTAACCGGCTTCAGTAATACCGAGGAAGAAGGTGTGCAACTCACCAAAGTAGTGCCTTTCCTGCTGGAAGATATGCTGAAGGCTAACGGAGGCATTTACGAAAAAACAGAAAACTGGCATCCTTTTTCCGTGCAGGATGGACTGCTGATTACCGGTCAGAATCCCGCTTCTTCCGTAGGAGTGGCCGAAAAGCTGATGGCTGCGATTAGTAAATAAAGTATGCTGAGCATTACTTAAATAACGGCCTGACTCCATCAGGTACCCGAACCATAACAGGGTGTATCAGACTTTTGATACACCCTGTGTTTTTATCAGTTGAAGAAAGTTTTGGATACAAACAAGGTAGTATCCACTTTCACGGCGTGAAACTGTTTATTCAACTCCAATACAGCCTTTCGAAATAAGTGTTCCGGAATTCCTTCACTGACTCTGCCCGTCAGATATACCTTAAACGAAGATCGATGATGTACCTGCGCCAGCATCAGGTGCATCCCCGGAAAAGCCTTTTCTATAGCCTCCCCTATTTTAGTAGTATCATATATGGGAATGGCTGTGGTGACGTCAAAAACCTTATATTTTGTAGTATCCATGGTACTTCCCCTAAAGCTGGGTGCCTTGATGTGCTGGGAAGTGTCATACACGCGCAGGTATAAATAGCGACTCGCACTGTCATCCATATTCAGGATACTCTTCGTCATTTTTTTAAATACCGTATCAGTACCAATTACAAATATCCTTGGCGGAAATGAATCCGGATGCTCAATAAATCTTTGCATCTCCATATTTGCAGCAGTTTGCTGAAAAACCCTGATGCCGGTAGCCTCTTCCACTTCGAGATCCGGCATCTGTTTAAGAATAGCACCGGTATCGTTGGTGTACAAAAAAGCCGGTCCATTGACCACTGCCATTGAATCCATGATTTGCCTGGCCGTTATAATATTTTGGTGATACAACGCTTCCTGTCTCGCTGCTACTTTACCGAAATCGATATTCCTGTTAGGCAGCCAATCCTTGCCACAGGTGCGAATCAAGCCTGTCAATGCTACAACGAAGCCCAGCGGGAGGGTCCAGTAAACACTATTGTTCCGCTTTTTCTCCCCTTGCAGCTGCCCGGCCAGGGACGTTGTTTCCGGGGCTTTTTGTTCCACAAATGGATTTTTATGCTGCACCCGGGCTTCCAGTTTGTCGGCCAGGGCAGTTGTAAAATCATCGAAAGTATGGGCATCAGCGGAGGTATTGAAAATACTACCTCTGTAAGTTAAGTTCCAGCCAATCTTTTTTCCGGATGTCAGCCTGATCGCCATCGTAGGCGGATTACGGCGGTACCAGGGCAATTGCACTATTTCGGCAATATCGTTGAAATCGATTCTACCGTAATAGCTGGAAGTAAAGCCGCGGTTATCGAGCGTGATTTCGTCCCTGGCCTTTCCCTTTTTGTACATCATGTAACCACCGAAAATGATGGGCGTTAGTATAACAATAAAGAAAACAGGTAGATTCAAATTTTCCATCAGCACCAGCAGCGGCACTGTCACCAACGGTGAAAGGATCATTAAAAAGATATAGGGATTCCCTTTGTTACTTTGAAATCCGAATTCGTATTTATTCATGGGCTGTTTTTATTTACGACTGATACCAGTCCATCGATTGTTTCAATATTTCTTTGGCATTGCCACGCAGGTTCTGGTAATCATAAAACCCGTGGAGGTGGTTAAACGGCAGATCCATTATTTGTTCCATCACGGCCCTGGCCTGCGCCACCGGCAAAGGAATGCGGTTGGGATAACTGTACATTACGGCGAGGTGTTGCATGCTTGGCGACAAGTACATGGTATCTCCACATAACAAGGTATCACCGGCAAGCAGTACACAGCTGCCAGGGAAGTGACCACCGGTATTGACTATACGAAGCTCATTCCCTAATGACAGATCAGTGCCGGTCCAGTTGTTGACCCTTGGATGATGATCTGCGATATAGGCCTTATCTTTTTCGTGCAGGTATACCGGGCAATCGAACATTTCGGCCCAGTTGCGCATATTACTGTAATAATGTGGGTGGGAGATGGCAATGCCGCGGAGGCCACCTTTTTCGCGTATAAAAGCCACTGTGGCCGCATCCAGGAGTGGGATACAGTCCCATAAAATATTTCCTTCCGGATGCAGCACCAGCAGGGCACGTTGGCCAATGGCAAATTTGGGCGTGATTTCCAGCTCAAATAATGCCGGTGTAATTTCTTTGATCTGCACGTGGTGCGAGGCAGACAATTCCGCTAGTGTAGTCCACTGCTGGCCGTTTACAGGCAGATATTGCCGGTCATCCTTACAGATAAAACAAATATTATCAGCAGGTGCCGACTGATATTGGGTACCGCAAGTAGCGCAGACGATGCTAGTTTCCATATTGCAAAATTTTAAGGCAAAGGTAGGCTGGCGTGGGCGCTCACCTGTAGGCCAGAAAAAACATGACTGATAGTCCACCGGGTTACAACAAGGTTAACATGTACTACCCGTTTCCGTTGGGCCCAAACATAATAAAAAATACATTAACTTAAAACTATGGAGATAAAAGAAGCGATTGCGCTCATACACGCGGAAGGGCTGCAAGCCGGCACCTGGGCGGACCTTGGCTGTGGTGAAGGCTTATTTTCAGTAGCCCTCGCGCATTTACTGCCGCCGGGCAGTACCATACTGGCCATTGACCAACAGCCCGTAAAACCACTGCCTTACAGCATTCCGGCAGGCATCAGCGTCATGCGGCAACAGGCCGATTTTTCATTAACGAACTTTCAACTACCCGCACTACAAGGCATAGTGATGGCCAATTCCCTGCACTACATTACAGATAAACCCAACCTCATCAAGCGGCTTGCACAAAGTTTGACGGATGATGGCACCTTTATTATAGTAGAATATGAAACTACGCAGGCGAATCCCTGGGTGCCCTATCCTATTACGTTACAAGCCCTCACCGAACTATTCAGGGAGGCGGGTTTTACCAATACTATCAAATTAGGAGAAAGGAATTCAGTGTATAGGTCGGGAAAGATGTATGCTGCGCGGATAAGTAGGTAAAAAAGGCGGATGACTTATTTTTTAAATGAAACTGCTTCTTTTTTGTGGATGGACAGTGCATTTATTCAACTTCCGGGTAGTTAAAAATATTGATTTCCTCCTTTTAAATTCTACCAGATACTTCTGCTAGAATGTGAATACCTGGAAGTTTCCATTCTTCCAGGACAACAGGTAATACTTTCCATCAGCATAACCGATTTTCAATTTAGGATCATCTTCTTCCATATTTCTCAGTGCAATTGTCCGTATGAGCTGATATTTAGCCATGCTGATGTTTCTTACGGGGGGCTTCTTTAGATTGTTTTTATCCAGAAAATACAGTGCATCGCGCTTTGTCAGATCGTATATGATAAAGTATTGCTGATCGGCGAATGCATAATAAGGATCCTGGCAGAAAGTATAAGATTCAGGAATTTCATATTCCTTTTCATTCAGTTGTTGATTGGGGTCCATGGTAAACTCCTTAACTACATCTCCTTCTGATCTGCAAACACCTATATTCTCCGGTATAGTAATATATCCTCCAACCGATGTGAACATGTTTTCATCAACTTTCTGAGAAATGGCACCAGAAACCTTATCTATGGTTATTACTTTGTTATCAAAATTTGCCCAGATCTTTTGTATTGTTGAATGGATGTAATCCACAGGCCCTTCCGTCTTGGTAAAAGAAAGAATCTTTCCATACGTGGAAATCAGGCGAATACCATCCCAACATCCAATATAAAAACCTTCAGGTGCCGCTGACAACGTAAGTGGATACTGTTTTTTTGCAGCTAATCCTGCAAGTGTAGCGTTCACCTTTTCATTTGTCGAGACATTTTTCTGCTTAAAATCAATTAATACAAGCTTATTATGATTGAGTATAAACAGTGTATCATGAATGATAGCAGGTTGAAGTATACTTAAATCCTTCAACAAAGCATTTTCAGCAATACGAATATTTAAAAGTGGCCTTAATGAATCAACATTTGTGGCTTTTACTTTTAAGAGAAGCAGCGAAATAAATAACTGTGTTATTATAAACCTTTTCATACTACAAATTTATCAATCTGGGGGATATTTCATAGCGTATAATAACCCTACCTTTTTCTTTTGCGCAGTTACTATCGTAAGCACGGCACAAACGAAAAAGGCCGCCTCCATTTTTAGGAGACGGCCTTTTGCTTATTACCTGTAATCAGCTTATAACTTAATCAACTTCACAAACGCCATTTTACCTTCCTGATTCACCCAGGCAAAATAAACACCTTTAGGCAAATCACCTCCAAACCGCACCTGCTGGCCGGCTGCAAACTTCAGCTGCTTCACCGGGCGACCGTAGAAGTCCGTTAGTTGTATCAGCACAGATTTATTACCGTCTGTCAGATTCAGCACAAACTCCGTAGCAGCAGGATTAGGGTAAGCGGAAACTATCAGCTGCGGCGCTTTATCACCGGCATTTTCAGCCTGTTCCCCGTAATTACACGGAACAGCTATCGTAGACCAGGTAGCTATCTCCTTAAACTCATCAGATAAGGTAATAGTTACTGACTGTGCTGCGCTTCCAGCGGTATCACGCAATACAAATGGATTTCCCAGGGAAAATACCGGCGAACCTGAGGCCGCAGGTGTATACTTCTCCAGTGTGCTATAGCCGTTACCGTTAGTACCATCTGCATTGTACCATACCTGGATACCATACGTTCCATTACCACCGGCCTTGCGAGCGGAAAGTTTCAGTTGCAGCTGATCTTCCTGCGTGTAGGCGATACTGTCGCTGTTGATCGGGATCACAAACGGCTGTGCACTCGCCAGCGTTTTGCCTTGCAGGTGCTGTTGTAACAAAGTACCTGTACCAACAAGGTTCCCGTTCAGGTACAACTCCGCCTGCAAGTCGGCCATACGGCCAATGGAAGAGTTATTGGTGGTGCCGGCATATACTGTTACGTTACCGATTTTACTTTTGCGAAGCCCTACTTCCACCAGTTGCTGCGCCGTAGCCGTATTACCTGCCTTATCTGTAGCCGTCCATAGCACAATGGTTTTACCCAGCGGGAATGTCGCCGGCGCATCGTTTACAATGGAAGCAATACCGCTTCTGTCGGTAGCCACCGGAGTGCTAAGCTGCACGGCGGCGGTAGTCACACCGGTATCATTGAGTACATAAATGCTGTCGGGCGTTGCGATAACCGGTGCGGTGGTGTCCGGATACACCAGCAATACGGGGCGCAGGTGCGCATCCGTTACTTCGCGGGCACTAAAGGTACCATCGTTGGTTTGGCCGGAAACGGAGGACTGTATAGCCAGTGTAAGCACTTTATCGCCTGCCAGTTCCTGCAGCAGCGCATCACTCAGGTCCCACTCCGCATATCCGGTTCTTTTTCCGGGAATGCTCGCCAGCAGCGTATCTGCTGTAGGGCGGTTGTTCCAGGTAATGCCGGATTCGGTCCAGCTATCGTTCCCTACTTTCCATACCTGCCATTGGGTACCAGTGGCTGCGGTACCTGCACCTACAATGTTTAAACGCAATTTACCGGTACTTACATTCGTCAGCTGACTGAGATCAAATTTTACGAAGCTTATCCGGCTGAAGCTGGCATTTCCATCTTTCTTTACCACCAGCGTAGTGGCGTTACCGTAGTTGTTGCCGGCATAGCTGCCATCCCGCACATAGGCATCGGCTACTGCAAAAGTACCGCCGGTAATCGTG
Source organism: Chitinophaga jiangningensis (assembly GCF_900142605.1). GTDB lineage: Bacteria > Bacteroidota > Bacteroidia > Chitinophagales > Chitinophagaceae > Chitinophaga > Chitinophaga jiangningensis. The sequence continues at coordinate 20,102 of NZ_FRBL01000015.1, read as the reverse complement.
GCTACGGGTGCCGATACTGCGGTATCATTATTTTGGTATACCAGTTTTGCATACACATTGTGTGTGCCTGCGGCGGGCTGCCAGGTAAACGAATAGGGTGCGGTAGTTACCTCTCCTACTTTAACGCTGTCAGCATAATACTCCACGCGCTGGATACCGGTGGTACCGGCAATGTTCACTGTAACAGGTACGGTAGTGCCGGCGGAAAATGCGGCACCATCGGCAGGACTGGTAATACTAATCGCTTTCATACTGATGGCCACCGGTTCGGAAACGACTGTAGCGGTGGCAGTGGAAGCTTTGACCGTGAGGGTGTAGTTGCCGGGAGGAACGTTTGCCCACGTGAAGGTGTACGGAGCGGCGCTGTCTTCTCCCAATTTATTATTACCGGCATAAAACTCCACTTTGGTAACCTTAGCAGGCCCGTTGGCGGCAGCGTTTATGAAAATGGTATCCCCTGCGCCATATACTGCGTTGGCAGCCGGCGTGGTAATGGAGGTCACCAGGTCATCGCGGAGGGTGGCAGGGTCCACTGGTGGCAGCGGCAGACCAAGAGCGTCCAGCTCATCGTAAATCGACTGGCTCACGTTGAGTCCCCAGTTTTTGAAGAAGTTGCCGAGGTTATAACCACTGATCTGGCATGCGTAGGTCATAAACAAACGCATTTCGGCTTCATCACCGCTCGGAGCAGGCGCTTCATCGCGATTGCGTTTATGGAGGGTGTGGTAAAAGCTGTCGCCATACGCCAGCCACAATTGATGGAACATTCCCAGGCGTACAAACAGGGCTGTGCTGCTGGCATTAAAATTCTTTGCGGCCTGCGGCTGTGCGAGGTAGGCAAATATGTTGTTCCAGTCGCTCGCACCTATTCCCGGTTGATCGGGATGGATAGCCCTCTTGGCGGCCAGGCTGTAAATGTTTACGCATACTTCGATACAGGTGGACCATGTCCAGCTGGAATGCTGGTGGTGGTGACCTATTTCATGGAATACGCCCCATCCCCCACTGTTAAGGATATACGAAGGCGTAAGCAGCCAGTTGATACTGCCGGTAGGTATACGCACACGGCCCAGGGAAGTGGCATCCGGGTTGCCACTGGCTTTTTCAAGCAGCATCAGCTTATTCCGAAGGAAAGGCGCATGTGTGGGCGTGCTGTTGTCGAGACCGGAGATGTCACCCTCCGCCTGCATCACCTGGTCCATCAGCTTCAGCAGGGTATCCTGGTTTTCGTTTTTGTATTCTACCGCTTTGATGCGACTAACGACAATGAATACACGATTGGCCGACAGCGTCACGTTGGGCGACACTGTATCAGCAGCCAGCATATTCAGCCAGTCGTTATGGGTGGTATTGCCCAAAATATAAAATGGCATTTGCTCATAGCCGCTTTGAAAGGTGACCCTTACCTGGTTGTTTACCGACGGTGTATCGGAGGAATATTGCAGGTAAAGATCACGGCCATTAGCCGTGGTAATGGTGTTGAGGCCGGCGGTAAGGGAAATGGTGGTCACGGTTTGGCGGTCGTACGTACCCATAATCAGCTTGGGCAGGTCCGTACCGCTGAGTTGTTCCACATTGATCAGCAGGGGCCCGGAGGCCGCCGCCCGCAGACCAACGGGTTGGAAGTCGGCTACCTGTAAAGAGGTTTTGATACGCCTGGTTTCCCGGGCGATGCTGGGTACCTGGGTAATTTCCCAGATATTGCGGGCTACCATACGGAAGGTGCTGTCGCTGCCAAGCGGCACAATAGTTCCGGCAGCGGTTGTCCTGCCCACTATAACAAATAGCAGGGCAACCAGGAGAGTAAAAGTTTTTTTCATAACAATAGCGTTGATTTTGGTTCACTGTTACTTTAAAAGTACCATGGGAGCGATTAACAGAGGCAGGTCAAAATCATCATTTACACAGGAAAAATGTTTCATGGGGTGAAATCTTAAATAATTTTCAGATATTTGTGGCCGAGAATGATGGACCCCGATATAGTCATGTTTGTTAATCCATACTACAACTAACAGTTATTCAACCCGTTCTCCCTTTATTTAAAATTTGATACCTATGAACAGAACAATTATCGTAGGCGACATCCACGGATGTTACGATGAGCTCATGCTACTACTTGACCAGGTTAACCTCACCCCGGAAGATTTATTGATTGCGGTTGGCGACATTGTTGACCGCGGCAACAAATCACTGGAAGTTTACCGTTACCTGCGGCATCGCCCCAATACCGTTGTACTGATGGGCAACCATGAAAGAAAGCACCTGAATGGCATCCTGAGCTATTCCCAGGAAATTGTGCGACTGCAGTTCGGCCCGGAGTACCCGGAATTTATCCAGTGGCTGAAGACATTGCCTTATTACTATGTTTTGCCGGAGGCCATTATTGTACATGCGGCGCTGGAAAATGGTAAACCCATGGAAGAGCAACGGGAAGAAGTACTTTGCGGTACTATTTCCGGGGAGAAACACCTGGAACGCCTATACGAAGATGCGGCCGCATGGCCTGCGCATTATACCGGCGACCGCGCCGTGCTATTCGGTCATCGTGTAGTGGAAAAACCGCTGCGGATCAACAACACCTGGGCGCTGGATACCGGTTGCTGCCATGGGCAACAGCTTACGGCTATTACCCTTCCGGATATGCAGCTGCACCAGGTGCAGGCGCTCAGCAACCACTGGCAAAGTGAAATAAAACGCTGGCAATTGCCGGTGCTGGAGTCGCGCAAGTGGCGACAAATGGAAATGAAAGCCATCCGCCACCAGTTGAAAAAGCTGGATTTTGTGAATGAGCCGGAAGTAAAAGTGATAGTGGAGGCCCTGGCTCATTGGGCAGGCGATTATCCGCGTATGCTGGAACGGCTGAAGGAGCGACTGGATACTTTTACGGCCGACCTGAAGGTGGCGCATCCGGACGACTTTGTAAATGCCGTGCAGGAACATGCTTTTAAGAACTTCCTGTTCAAAAGCGCCGCCGGTCAGCTGAAATTGAGTGACCTGGAAAATTCACTGAATACGCCGGTGAAGGTGCTGGAACTTGCCCTACTGCTTGAGATGGAGGTAACTCCCTTTCCGCTCTGAGTAGATTGCTTTAACTTAGTGCTATGGTTCAGATCAGCCGCATTGCCGACATAACAGACCACCATCAGCCCCGCCGTATCATGCGATATGTATTAATATATTGCAGCAGCGGGCTGATTGATTTATATGTAGATGGTAATGCGTTGGCTTTACACCCCGGCGAAGTGATCACCATCACCTCCGGTCAGATCCATCATTATGCAGCAACGGCGGACGCGGAAGGCTATGTGCTGGAGTTTTCCCTGGACTTTTTTTGTAAAGATGACAAGGATATAGAATTGATATTTCATAACGGGCTGTTTTGCCACTTCGACCAGAACGAGGTTATTGCGGTGGACACAGCCCTTGTGAGCGCACAACTGGCGCTTATCCAGCAGGAGCTGGCCACACAGCCTTACCAGTACCTAATTTCGGTACATAGTCGCATTACGCTGATCCTGGTGGCCATCAACCGCAGTAAGGTGCAGCGTGGTGATGAAATCTGGAAGCCGGATGCCTTGTTCCTGAAGTTCCTGGAAGCCGTGCGGCATAACTTCGCCCGAAACTACCCTATTGCCACGTTTGCTGAAATGCTGGGCACTACTGAGATCAAACTCAATGAACTGGCGAAACTGCATGCCGGCAAAACTGCGCAGAATGTTGTATATGGCCTGATTACCTCCGAAGCCAAGCGCCTGCTCATTTATACGGATATGAGCATTAAAGAGGCAGCCTATGCGCTGGGCTTTAATGATCCTTATTATTTTTCCAACTTTTTCAAGAAACAAACGCAGCTGAGCCCTAAATTATTCAAGGAGCAGCACGGACGCTAAATCTTACATCTTTTTCTAAGGATTCTCTATTTTCAACCCTGCCTGTATACCCCAACTTTGTGTCATCAAAAATTACTTTTTTTATGAACACCAACATGCAGGATTACATTACCCACAGCAACACCCGGGAATGGGCCCCACTTATTGAAAAGGGGGTTCATTATGCCGGTATTTTTGTGAAGTCGCTCCGCTACGATGCCGCCAGTGGCCGGTCAAAAACCATTCTTCTGCGGTTTGAGCCGGGGGCTAAATATCCCTATCACAATCATCCCGCCGGGGAGGAAATATTTGTGCTGGAAGGGGAAGCCACACTGGAAGGCGCCACACTACGGGCCGGCGATTATCTGTATACCCCGCCAGGCTTTAAACACAGCGTCTTCAGTAAAACGGGCTGTACCCTGTTTTTTGTAATTCCTGAGGAAGTGGAGTTGCTGGATGAACCGCTGAACAAAGCAGATTGACCCTTGGAACAAACCATCGAGGGGTGATAAGTAGTGACCTTTGTATCGTAACAAAAAAACAAACAGTCATGAAAATCATCGATAAAATTTACATCAACGGAGCATTCGTAACGCCACACGGTAAGGCAACCTTTGACCTGATCAGCCCTGTAAACCAGGAATTACTGGGCAAGGTCACACTTGGTGATGAAACAGATACCAAGCAGGCGATTGCTGCCGCCAAAGCCGCTTTTAAAACCTTTTCCCAAACTACCCGGGAAGAACGTATCGGCTACCTCGAAAAAATGTATGCCGCCATTGAAAAAAGAAAAGATGAAATGATTGCCATGATGGTAAAGGAATATGGCGGTACCCTGCAATTTGCGAATGGTAGCTTTTCCTATACGTTGTCGAGCATTTCCTCCAATATTGCAGTGCTGAAAGATTTCAATTTTGAACAACGGTTGGGTAGTGCAACTGTATTGCTGGAACCAGTAGGTGTAGTAGGTATTATCACCCCCTGGAATGCCAGCAACAGCTTCATCGCAAACAAACTTTCCACTGCCATTGCCGCCGGATGCACGGCTGTAATCAAGCCCAGTGAAATGAGTGCCATGCAAACGCAGCTGATGATGGAAGCCCTGCACGAAGCAGGATTGCCGGCAGGCGTGTTCAATATTGTAAATGGCCTGGGAGCCGTAGTAGGTGCGGAACTCACCCGCAACCAGGACATTGCTAAAATTTCCTTTACCGGCTCTACTGCGGTGGGTAAATCCATTGCAAGAGATGGTGCGGATACTGTAAAACGCATCACCCTGGAACTGGGAGGTAAATCACCTAACATCATCATGGAAGATGCCAACCTGCAGGAAGCTATTCCACTTTCCGTAGCAGCGGCGTTTATGAATAACGGTCAGGCCTGTATTGCAGCCACCAGGCTGCTGGTGCCGGCGGCTAAAATGGAGGAAGTGAAGACCCTCCTGCGCACCGCTGTAGCAAATGTGAAAGTGGGTGATCCGGCAGATCCTGCCACACAGGTAGGGCCTATGATCAGTAAAAAACAATTTGAGCGTGTACAGGGTTATATCCAATTAGGGATCGCTGAAGGTGCTACCCTGCTCGTTGGCGGCCCCGGACAACCGGCAGGCCTGGAAGAAGGCAACTTTGTACAGCCAACGGTATTTGTGGATGTAAACAACAACATGCGTATTGCCAGGGAAGAAATCTTTGGACCAGTGTTATCGGTGATTCCTTACAATACGCTGGAAGAAGCGATTGAAATTGCGAATGATACCACTTACGGACTGGCGGCATATGTTCAGGGTACTGATATGGCAAAAGCTAAGAAAGTAGCAGCCAGACTGGAAGCAGGCCGGGTAGCCATCAATGGCTTCAAACATGATCCGATGGCACCTTTCGGCGGGTTCAAACAATCTGGATTGGGTCGTGAGTTTGGCGTGTACGGCCTGGAAGCGTACCTGGAATCTAAAACGATTTTGAGTTAACTTTAATGGATGCTCGCTAGGAGCTGAAGAATTTTTTAGACTCGCGAAGATTTATCAGGATAAGGCGCCTTCGGCGCCAGCGAGCGATTTTTCTTGCTCGCAGAGCAGCAAAGCAGGTAAGCAGCAAAGGCTTGCTTTTTGTTCCATAATTGGAGTTGGCGGGCCTTCGGCCCGCTAGCTCCGGTTCTACCGCCGCCTGCGGCGGCGGTAGATGGAGATGAGTTATTTAAATGTAAGCGTATTACAATGGCAGATAAATCAGAAAATAAAGGAAAGATCCTCTATAACTGTTACTTCAACAGGAGTACGGAAGGAGAGCAATTTATATCCGAACATGTGTTCAGTATGCAGATGACCGGCACGCTGACGATCAACGACGGTAAAAAAACTTTTGTGATGAAGGAGGGCGACTTCCGGTTGAGTCGCAGAAACAAGCTGGCCAAGTTTGTAAAAGATATGGGGACGGAAGGAGATTTTCGCAGTATCTCCGTGTATATCGACCAGGAATTATTGCGTAAAATCAGCCAGGAGAAAGGATTTACGAATATCACACCTTCGCCTGTTACTGATGCGGTGTTAGTATTGAAAAACAGTGCTTTGTACAAAAGCTACATGGATTCACTGCTGGTGTATTTACAAATGCCGCCGCAGGAGCAACAGGCCATTATGGACCTGAAAGTACGTGAAGCCGTGTTGTTGTTGTTACAGGTAAACCCGGAATTAAAAAATATCCTGTTTGACTTTTCCGAGCCCGGAAAAATCGACCTCGAAAATTTTATGATAAAGAACTTTCGCTTCAATGTTAGTTTGAGCCGGTTTGCTTATCTAACCGGGCGTAGCCTCAGTACCTTTAAGCGGGATTTTGAAAAAGTGTTTCATACCACTCCCAGCAAATGGCTGCTGGATAAGCGATTGGAGGAGGCACATTTCCAGATTGCCAATAAAGGCCGCACCCCGTCAGATGTTTACCTGGAGGTGGGCTTTGAGGACCTCTCTCACTTTTCTTTTGCGTTTAAGAATAAGTATGCGGTGAATCCTTCGGCGTTACGTTAGGTTATTTTAGGCGGGTAGCCATACTGCCTATTCCAATAGCCAGCGTATCTTCTGCCAGGGCTACCATGCGATCGTTTACTTTTCCTTTTTTCACGGCGGCTTGTCGCAGGTGGAAAAAAGCGTAGGTAGCTGCAATGGCCGCTGCGGCTCCAATGGCAGCCCCTTTCCAGCTTTGCTTACCCTGGCATTCGTACAAGGTGGCTCCCGCCAGTGCACCTGCCAGTCCACGCCCGATCACGCCGGCGGCGGCGGTACGGTTACCAATTCCCGGCAGTTTATCTGCAATCAGCTCCCCTACTGCCATGGCACCCAGCACTTTGCCGGTATTACTTTTACCCATGAAGTTGAGTCTTGACAATTTGCTTTTGGAGCGCTTACCGGCATATAAGCAACTGAATGCAGGGCCCAGCGAACTGCGCATACCGGAAATAACGCCCAGGGCTAAGGTTTGAAAGAGGGTTTGATTTTTCATAGTCCGTATTTTATAATCCAGCTACCACAAGCACTATGCCTTATGTAGCAGTGCTGCCGCGGCGCTTTTGCGCTGCGATACCGCCACTATCGCCAATGCAATCAAACTCCAGATCAGCATCTGCCAGGTGGCCATGTTCCACCCGCCCAATCTCCAGCTGAGTAGTCCGAAACCGGTGCCTATGGCGGCGCCGATGAAATAGGTAGTCATGTATACGGTATTGAGCCGGCTGTGTGCATGTTCATTCAATGCGTAAATGCGGGTGAAATTCGTGATTTGCGTGGCCTGTACACCTATGTCGAGGAAGAAGATGCCGGCGATGAGGATGGTCGTCGAATAGGGAAACATTTTCAACAGTAGTATACTCGCTGCCATCATGCCCACGGAAAGGTACAGTCCTCTAAACACACTGCCTTTATCCGCCGCTTTTCCAAATGCTGGCGCCACGAGTGCTCCGCCGATCGCAATGATGCCGAAAAGCCCTATCTGTGCCGTGCTGTAATGAAAAGGTGCGCCGCTAAGGTGAAAGGTAACGGTGGTCCAGAAGGAACAAAATGCACCGAAGGTAAAAGCGCCCAGCAGTGCAGACTGTCGCAGTACCGGATATTCTTTTATAAGGGAGAGGGTTGATTTCAGCAATCCGCCATAGGAGCCTTTAAATTTCGGTGGTATTTCCGGAAGAAATAGTACCAGCAGTACAATAGCCACACATACCAGGATAGCTGAAAACAGGAATACATATTCCCAGCCCAGCCAGGTGGTGATGAGTCCACTCAATACCCTTGATCCCAGCATACCACAGAGGATACCGCTGTAGACCTGCCCTACCGTCTTCCCACGATTTTCCCTGCCCAAAGCAGCGGCCATAGGCAAAATAATTTGTGCCGGTGTGGAAAATAAACCGGTAAAAAAGCTAAGCAATAAAATGGTGGAAGCACGATGGGAGGCTGCTGTTAACAACAATGTTGTACAGAGCAGCAAACAGATGGTTACAATCAGTTTTTTCCGATGCAGCATATCTCCCAAAGGCACCAGTAGCAACATTCCCAGGCCATAGCCCATTTGCGCCGTCATGGACATTCGGCCGATGCTGCTATCCGGCACCTGTAATGATTCCGCAATATTATGCAGGATAGGCTGATTATAATAGAGGTTCGCCACGATGATTCCTCCCGACATAGCCATAACCGGGATACCCCATGCCTGCCGGGTATGTTGACACAGCTTCATCTTTTTTATTTGCAAAGCTAGTAGCGGACGAATGATTAAATTTGTACTTTCAGATTGTAAATTTGTAAAAATCGATTATGAAACGTTTTGTACAATTTGAGCCGATTTTTATCCGTCATTTCACTACCACGCAATGGCCTTTTCCGCAGCATAACCATAATTATTACGAACTGATATTTTTTCATTCGGGCAGCGGTACGCATATTCTCAACAATGTGCGCACAAAGTATGAGCGCAAAGCCCTATTCCTGCTTGATCCGCAGGACCATCATAAAATCAGCATCCGGGAAAAAACGGAGTTCAGCGTAATTCGTTTTTTACCTGTTTACCTCAGCGGAACCGACACCAGGGAAAAGAAAAACTGGAACCTGCTGATGGATGAACTAATTGTAAACCGGGAACAGCTGAGTAATATTATTTACCACAAACGCGATCTTAAGAAAACAGAACAGCTGATACGCATGATGGTGAAGGAATGGGAAGATGCCGGGGAACAACCGAATGAACTCATGGTGCACCTGTTGCGTACCATACTCGTATTACTGAAGCGCCATATTTTTCAGGACACGCCCGCAAACGTGCTACAGCAGGAAAGTGTAGCCATGCAGGTGATGCAGCATATTCATGCTAATATTCAGCAACCGGCGTTACTTACTATTGATTATCTGGCAGGTGCGTTCCATTTGTCTGCCAGCTACCTGAGCATGTTGTTCCGGAAAGAAGTTGGCATATCCGTGAAGGATTATATCTCTAAATATAAATACCAGTTAATAGCGGCGCGACTCAAACACAGCCAGGACCTCCTCAAGGAAATCAGCGCTGACTTTGGGTTTACCGATGTGAGTCATTTTAATAAGTTCGTGAAGGGGCAGTCGGGACTAAATCCAAAGGATATCAGGCAGCGCGAAAAAAAATAGTGCATTAAATAGGGCCTGTGGCCCTATTTAATGCACTGATGCGGCACGTGCCGCAGGCACGGCCTATCCGTAATCGATCAGGGTCGCAGGCCCTGATCGATTACGGAATAAATACTATAATTTCTGAATCTTCTCCGCTACAGTCCTCCCATTGCTATTCAACTGAATGATATAACTACCCGGTGTCAGCTGTCCGGTTTTCACGGGAATATTATGCACCCCTGCCGGCATGGTAGTATTGATAAACGTACTTACCGGTTTACCATTCATATCATACAGCAGCAAAGCAACCCTGCCCGGGTGCTTTAGTTCCAGCCGCACGTTCAGCGTAGCGCCAACAGGGTTAGGGCTCACCGTCATTTTATCGTCCGTAGCCATAGTAGTTTTTGGGGAGATGGCCAGGGTTTGCTGGCTCAGCGATTGCAACGTGGTGGCGGTGTTTATTTTCACCTCAGTATAACTGTTCCACGCGTTCGCGCTGTTGCCATGCCCGATGATGCGTACATATTTTGCCGGCGCGGCTGTGATGTTGAAGGTTTGCAGCGCAGTGCTGGTGCCGCTGCTTTGAAGACCGGTGGCGGCGTTGGTCCAGCTGTTACCGTCCTGCGACAATGCAATATCAAAATAGGACGTGCGTACGTTGCCGTTATAAAACGCGATTTGTACGCCGGTAACAGTTTTTACGGAACCGAGGCAGAATTGTATCCACTGGCCATCGCCAGAGGCTGACCAGCGTGTATTGAGGTCGTTGTCCTGCGTGTTGGCGGGTACGTTGCCATCGTCGCCGGAGGCGGTTACCGGTGTGCAGGCGGGTGTGGTAACAGGTTGTTGTACGATTTGTACTTCGGTGTAGCTGTTCCAGGCGTTTACGCTGTTGCCATGGCCTACGATTCGTACATACTTCGCCGTTACTGCCGGGAAGGAAAATGTTTCCAGGGCAGTGCTGGTGCCGCTGCTGGTTTTGTTGGTGGCGGCGCTGGTCCAGCTGGTGCCGTTGAGTGATACCAGCACATCGAAGGAAGAGGTACGGGTGTTACCACTGTAGAAGGCTATCTTAACGCCGCTTACGCTGGCGGTATCATTGAGGCAGAACTGAAGGTATTGCCCGTCGCCAGAGGCGGACCAGCGGGTGTTCAGATCATTGTCGAGCACGTTGGCGGCAACGTTGCCATCGTCCGCGCTGGCGGTTACCGGTGTACAGGTAGGTGTGGTAGTACCTCCGGGGAAGTCATCAGCCGGTGATAGCATGCGCTGGCGGATCCAGGTACCTGCTGGTTTGAGGCGGGCGGTGGTCCATGGGCCTGCGGAGCAGGTGCCGGTGGTCCACACGGCGCCGCTGCGGAAATCGTCCGAGAAGTTCCAGTTACACCAGCTGATCTTTTTGCGGGCCATCAGGTCGATGTACTGCTGGGTCATAGTGAAATTGTTAGGTCCGTCTCCGCTGGCTTCCTGGGAGCCGAATTCGGTTACAAATACCGGTAGCCGGTCGGATGCCCAGTCCAGCTCATTCAGGTATTCGGTGCCATGGTCCGCCGCGTAGAAGTGAAAAGTATACATGATGTTGGAGAACGTGAGCGGGTTGCTGACGATATCCTGAGCAGAGCGGCCGTCGGAGATGCCCATGGAGCCCCAGGCGTGGGTACCTACAAGTATCACGGCATCATTATCAATAGCGCGGATTACCGGGATGATCTGGTTTGCATATGTTTTGATAGTAGCCCAGGTAACACCGTTGGGCTCATTACATACATCATAGATGATGTTGTTTTTGTTTTTATGCTGGTTGGCGATGGCGGTAAAAAATGTTTTAGCCAACGAGAGGTTGGCGTTGGGATCACCGGGCGTAAGCTGGTGCCAGTCCACCAGGGCGTACATGCCCCTTTCAGTGGCTTCTTCAATCAGGCGGTTTACCTGGCTGGTAAAGCCGGCGGGATCAGTGGCATATCCCCCCTCCTGTACGTACATGGATATACGTAGTACGTCAGCGCCCCAGTCGTACGCCAGTGCATCGAGCGAGGCTTCTGTGAGGCAGCTTCCCCAGCCGTACCATTGAATACCGTGGGTACTCATGCCGCGCAGCTGAATGGGATTACCGTATTGATTACAAAGTTTAAGGCCTATTACGCTTAGCTGCCCGTTTTTCGCAACAGGTGTTTGGGCAGAAAGGTGAAGGGCAGCAAGTAACAGGATGGCCATGGTGAGCCACCGATACATGTGGAATTGTTTCATAGTGCGTTTTTTAGTGGGTTACAGCAAGGCTGTTTGGTTGAAATAAGGCTACATAAATTAATACAGGATTTTCGCTACATACCGGGAATCACAAAACAGTTTCCCCTTCCGGAGAGGGGTAGGTTTTAACAAATTGCAATCGTTTGCATGAAGATAATTAAAAAGCCGAAAACAAAAAACGGGCGCGTAAAATTTTCTTGTACCCACTGAGGTGGTGTTGCAGTGGATCGTGTAAGACCTCTATGGATGCGGGTTTGTTTCGTGCAGGCGTTCCAGTAACTCCTCTTCCTTAGTTTGAGTATAATTTAACAGCAGACTCACCATACCGGCTATACGCTCAACCGGTGAACCTTCTACGGGATTACGCTGCACCACAATTTCCAGCTGCTGCCCATTAGGCCTGCCTATCTCGTAGCGGGTACCGGTAGTACGTTTAAGACCAGTCGCAGGAACTATCGCCTCCGTTATCGCCTGCTGCAATTGCTGATAACAGACCTCTCCCATCTGTGCGCCAATAGTGGCCGTAAAAGTGTTATCCAGCAGCCTCATATATCTCCCTGACAACCTGTAATTATTTTTTTCCGGGGAGATGGTAAGCATCACCGGATCAGCGGTTTCAGGGCGAATCATACAGTACACCTGGCCATGCGCCAACGCTGAGATGCCGAAATACTGGTGATGAAATGGAACACTTCCTTTGAGGAGATAATCGCTACCCACCCGATGAAAATGTCCAGCAGCCTGGATTTCCATCTCCCTATGTAAAACAAATTGCTGGTAGCCCCCTTGTAAGTCATCTCCTTCCTGGTAGAGGTTAGCAAACTTTTCCCTGAAAATAGCAAAGGTGGGTATGTGATTCCATTCCATGAAACGAAGGTAGGGAAAAGCATGAAACGGAGATTTCCGGTGTTACAACTCCTCTTCCGTCACCAAAAATTTTCTTGTTAACAATAAGGTAAAATCAATTCTAAGTACCTATTTTTATCTTGCGTGCCATATCTTATTTTATTACTCCATGAAGTATAAATATCTTACCGACAATGAACTGTTTCAACGTGTTGCAAACGATGATGCAGCGGCCTATGAGATATTGTACAACCGTTACTGGGAGCCACTGTTCTTATACGCCTACAAATGCCTGCGCCTTAACGCACCTGCCAAGGATACGGTGCAGGACGTATTTATAGGCTTGTGGAAAAGACGTGGCAGTCTGGAGCTGAGCGGTTCACTCCGTTCGTATTTATTTGCTGCAGTGAGATATGAAGTGCTCAAAAGTATTGCCGGCCCGGAACTCACACCATTACACGATACCCAGGCCACCATGCACCTCTCCGCACCTGCTGATACAGACGACCGCCTCCACGAAAAAGAACTCAAACACCTGCTGGCCGCCGCTGTTGAACGCCTGCCCTATAAAATGAGACAGGTATACACGCTGAGCCGCCATCAACATAAAACCATATCCGAAATAGCCAGGGACTTATCTTTATCTGAACAAACCGTAAAAAACCAGTTATCCAAAGCACTGGCCCGCCTGCGTACAGAGCTGCGCGAAGCCACCCTGATACCGGCACTCGTTCCGGGCATCATTTTCTTCTTTAACAATTAGTTAACATATCGACATGGTACTACCATTCATTTTTTGACGCTACTAAGTAGCAGATCTAAAATGATGAACAACCAGCAATTGAAAAATATAGCCGCCAGATACCTGAAAGGGGAAGCTACACCGGAAGAACTACAGCAGCTCGAGGCATGGTTTGCAGCAGCAGAACAAACGCCTGCCAACCTCTCAGCGCAGGACCTGCAGGACATTAAAGCAGATATGCTGGGTCATATCCGCCAGGAAGCCGGCTACTGCCCACCGGAGCTGGAAGAAAAGTCACTGGGTTTCTGGCGCACCATCCGGCGTATTGCCGCGATAGTGATCATCGCCGTGAGCGCTGGTACGCTTGCCTGGTTGCTGCGGCCCACAAATACCGGCACTACAAGGAAAAGTGAGGAAGTTGCAGTTGTTTATCGTACCTACATCACCGTTAGCAACGATAAAGGCGTTACCAGGAGAAGATTACCCGATAGTTCAATCGTGGTAATGAACAGCGGCGCCAGTTTCAAATACGAGCATAATTTTAACAACCATACAAGAGAGCTTATACTGGAGAATGGGGAAATATTTATTGATGTAAAAAAGCAAACTGAAAAACCTTTTAAAGTGGTAGCCGGCAACACTGTCACAACTGTACTGGGCACCTCTTTTAATCTGAAAATGGACAACGATAAAAACACAGTGAGCATAGTAGTAAAATCCGGAAAGGTAAAAGTAGCCGCCGATTCAACCAGAAGCGACGCTGTTACCCTGCTAACACCCGATGAAGGGCTTTTCATTAACACCCTCACCAATGCACAGCAGTATTTCCGGCAGCCTGCATCTGTTTCCACGGCATGGTGCGCACAGGAACTGGTGTTTCGCCAAACCACCATGGAAAATGTAGCCGCCACGCTTGAAAACCGCTATAATATCCAGATTCGCCTTATGACAACAAAAGCACAACAGTACAAGGTTTCCGGAGATTTTAACAGTCATCACGATGCGGAAAGCATCCTCCAGGCCATCTGCCTGGTGCATCAGTTAAATTATAAAAAAAGTAAAAACACCTATTTCGTCTATTAACACTAAAAAATAAAAAACCGGTCAAGCGCCAACTTAACCGGTTCTGTTGATGCTGACACATCCATCCGTAATACGACTTACCGGATATGGCAGCCTGTTTTTAATATTTCATAAAAACCCTTCAAATGTATGAAAAATGTAGTACGTAATTCTACAATCCGTTACCTTATGCGTCTTAGTTTCCTGACATCATGCATGGCAGCTCTCAGCCTGTCCGTCTGGGCCAAAAATCTGGAAGGACAATCGCTGCGAAAAACGGTTGCTTTTAAGACGGGCAACTCCACCCTGACAGCCGTACTTAAACAGGTAGCCCGCCAAACTCACTACCGACTGGTGTTTGACGAATCGGCCACTAACAGGTACCAATACACGTCACTGGAATCCTATGGCACGGCGGAGTCGCTTTTGGACTCCCTCCTTTCCAACACTACCCTTGGATACCGCGAAAAAGATGATTTGCTGATCGTATATAAAAAAGATGAACAGGAATTTGGACTCAAAGGAAAGGTAATTGACGGGGAGACGAAAGAGCCGCTGCTCGGCGTTACCATCGCCCTCAAAGGCACCCGCAAGGGAGTAGTCACCGGTACAGATGGCAGCTTTTCCATAGCATCTGTTAAGCCCGGCGATGTCCTCATCGTATCCTACGTAGGCTACGAAAACAAGGAGGTAGTCATTTCCGGCAGTAGCTTTCTCACCATCTCCCTCGGGAGCAGCCGCTCAAAAATTAAAGATGTGGTGGTGGTTGGTTATGGGGTGCAGAAGAAAGTCAATCTCACCGGTGCCGTTGCGCAGGTGGACGCGAGTGTTATTGAGAGTCGCCCCGTAGCCAACGTAGGCCAGGCGCTCCAGGGTGCCGTGCCTAACCTGAACGTCAACTTCGGTGACGGCCGCCCGGGAAGCACCGCCACCCTGAATATCCGCGGATTCACTTCCATCTCCGGCGGTGGCCCGCTCATCCTCATCGACGGTATTCCCGGTGATATCAACACCGTTAACCCCCGCGATATTGAATCCATCACCGTGCTGAAGGATGCCGCCTCCGCCGCCATCTACGGCGCACGTGGCGCTTTTGGTGTAGTACTGCTCACCACCAAAAAAGGGAAGGCAGGAAAAATGCAGATCAACTACGGTACCAACTATAGCTGGAGCAAACAAACCACCCGCACCGACTTCATCACCAGTGGTTACGACGCGGCCATGCTGAATGATGAGGCCTTTAAAATCTCCCTTGGAAAAACCTATACCGGGTATACCGATGAAGATTATGAAGAGCTCCTGAAAAGAAAAACAGACCCTTCCCTCCCATCAGTAGTCATCCAAAACCGCAAAGGCAAGGATATGTACGTATACTACGGCAATACCGACTGGTGGCATACCATGTTCCGCGATGTGATGCCTTCCATGGAACACAGCCTCAACATCAGCGGCGGCAACGATAAAATCAACTACATGGTTTCAGGCCGCGCCTACCAGAAAAAGGGAATGATGCGCATCCAGCAGGATGTGTACAACTCCTATAACTTCCGCGCCAAAGTGGAAGCAGAAGTCAAACCCTGGCTGGTACTGAGCAGCAACACACAATTAAATGCATACAACTATACCTATCCCGGCCTCGGTGTAAACGATAACTTCGTATCTGTAAGTGTGCACGCCCTTCCGTCGTACGTGCCAGTAAACCCTGACGGGACCGCCACTTACCGCACAGAGCTGAACAACTATACCATCGGCGATGGTATTTATGCCGACCTCCTCCACGGAAAAAGTAAAGGCGGTATGAAACAATTGGAACTGGTAAACTCCGTGGCCGCTACTTTTAAAATCACACCGGATATTAACATCATAGGTAACTATACCCTTACAGTGGCCAATGGCAGCAGCTTTCACCGGCAAACGGCCGCACCATGGTCTATTTACCCGGGTGTAATCAGCTACGTGTATAATGATAACCTCTGGCAACAAAACAACAATAAAACTACCAACGTGGTAAACGTGTATGGTAACTACAACAAACGTATAGGCAAACACAGCATCTCCCTAACTGCCGGTGTAAACCAGGAGCTGCAGCAAATGAAAATGCTGTATTCACAACGCAATGATATTTTGTCCGAAGACCTGAACGAAGTAGCCCTTGGCTCCGGCGACGCTACCGTGAACAGTAACAATGAAGAGCTGGCGCTGCTGGGTGCTTTTGGCCGTGCCGCCTATAGCTACGCCGATAAATACTTGGTGGAATTCAATGGCCGCTACGATGGTTCTTCCAGATTCCCTACCAGCAGCCGCTTCGGGTTCTTCCCTTCTGTATCCGCCGGCTGGCGTATGTCGGAAGAAGCCTTCTTTGCACCGGTTAAAAATGTAATTACCGATATCAAATGGCGTGCTTCCTATGGTGCCCTCGGTAACCAGGATGTGAAGAACAACTACTACCCATATATTCCGCTGATGAGCATTGGTACCAATTCTTACATCACCAGCGGCAAGCGTACCCAGTACGTAAGCTTACCCACCCCTATCACCGCGGACCTTACCTGGGAAAAGGTTAACTCTACCAACTTTGGCGTGGATATGGCTTTCCTGCGTAATAAACTGAATGTAACGTATGACTGGTATATCCGTAATACCAAAGACATGCTCACCAAAGGCATGACCCTGCCCGCGGTGTATGGTGCTACCGAGCCTAAAATGAATGCAGCCGACTTACGCTCCACCGGCTGGGAAATAAATATCGACTGGAGAAACAGCGTTACCGTAGGCAGAAAAACACTAAACTATAACGTAGGTTTCAACATGGGCGATTTCAAAGCAGAAATTACCAAATTTGATAACCCCAATCAGATACTCAGCGACTACTATGTAGGTAAGCAGCTGGGAGAAATCTGGGGCTACAGCATCCTCGGATTCTTTGCCGATGATAAGGAAGCCGCTGACTGGAAAGTGGACCAAACGCAGGTGGGTAACAATATCTTTTCTGCACCGGGCGAATGGGGCAAACTCCGCGCCGGTGACCTGAAATTTGCAGATCTGGACAACAACGGCGCCATCAACAAAGGACAAAACACCGTAGGCAATCCGGGTGACCAGCGCGTGATTGGTAACTCGCTGCCACGATATACGTTTGGTATCCGCGGCGGTGCGGACTGGAATGGATTTGACTTCAGCGTATTTTTCCAGGGTATAGGCCGCCAGCACTGGTATCCGGGCAATAACGCCGATAAGTTCTGGGGACCTTTCTCCCGCCCTTACATGTCGTTTATTCCAAAGGACTTCCCGGAAAAACTCT
The DNA here is from genome assembly GCF_900142605.1 of Chitinophaga jiangningensis. GTDB lineage: Bacteria > Bacteroidota > Bacteroidia > Chitinophagales > Chitinophagaceae > Chitinophaga > Chitinophaga jiangningensis. The sequence goes on along the minus strand of NZ_FRBL01000015.1, from coordinate 2,415 downwards.
GGAGTGAGGACAACCCGAATTCCTATTTCCCCCGACTGAGAGGTTACATCGCGCTGAATGACAATGGATCCCTGAAAGAAAACAATGATCGTTACCTGCAGAACCTGGCCTACATCCGCCTGAAAAGCCTGATCCTGGGCTATTCCCTGCCGGCTACGCTGTTGCAGCACCTGAAACTGACCCGTTGCCGGATTTACTTCAGCGGCGAAAACCTGCTGACGTTGACCAAACTGAAAAGCAAATACCTGGATCCGGAGCAGCTTTCCAGCGATCCAAACCTGGTAAGGACAGATGCTAACGGTCGCGTATATCCGTTCAGTAAATCGTATGCAGTAGGCGTTGATATTTCTTTCTAATCAGACAAAGCACAGACAATGAAAACATTCAATATAGTGATGCTCGCGCTGCTGGCCTTATCGCTGGGTGCATGCAAAAAATTCATGGACCGGGACCCACTCGCGAAAATATCTCCCGATAATTATTTTAAAACGGAGAAGGACCTGCAACTCTACATAAACTCTATGTACACAATGGTACCTGATGCAGAAGGTGTGTATAATGAAGACATGGACAACGTAGTAAAATCAAGTACGTCGGAGTTTCTGACAGGTCGCCGGCAGGTGCCTGTAACCGGCGGTGGCTGGACCTGGACAGAGCTGCGCAAGATCAATTATTTCATGGTGAATTATAATCGCGTACTGCCTTATAATGTAACCCGTAAATATGTAGGTGCAGCAAGGTTTTTCCGTGCCTGGTTTTATTATGAGATGGTGAAAAAATTCGGTGATGTACCCTGGTATAGCAAGGCGATGGAAACCAATGACCCTGAATTGCTGAAGCCACGTGATCCGCGGGCACTGATCATGGATTCCATCATTGCCGATATTGATTCGGCCATCGCTAACCTGGATGGTAATAAAAATCCGGAGCAGGTTAATAAATGGACGGCATTAGCCTTGAAATCCCGCCTCTGCCTGTTTGAAGGCACTTTCAGAAAATACCATCCTGAATTCAATTTGCCGGACGCCAACAGATTTTTGCAGATGGCCGCCGATGCAGCCGACACCTTGATTACCCGCGGCCCTTACCGCGTGTATACCAGCACCCCTGCAAACGCGTACCGGGAGCTGTTTACCTCCAAAGATGCGAACACAGATGAGATTATCTTAACGAGAAGATTCAGCAGCATTTTGCAACTCTACCATAACGCGAACTACTATACGATCACGGCGTCCTATGGTCAGCCGGGGCTGGAAAAAAGCTTTGTAAACAGCTACCTCATGAAGGATGGCAGTCGCTTTACCGATCAGCCGAATTACGATAAACTGCAGTTTTTCCAGGAGTGCCAGAACCGTGATCCCCGTTTAGCGCAAACCATCCGTACACCAGGTTATACCAGGATTGGCAATACCAACAAACTGGTGCCTGATTTTGGGGCCTCCGTTACCGGTTACCAGCTGATCAAATATGTAACGGATGAAACGCACGACTCCTATACCAAAAACGATAACGACATGCCTGTATTCCGCTATGCGGAAGTGCTGCTAAACTATGCTGAAGCTAAAGCGGAGCTGGGGCTGATTACCCAGGGGGATATTGATAAGTCCATCAAGCTGTTGCGGGATCGGGTAGGCATGCCTAACCTGAACGTAGCTGCTGCCAATGCCAATCCGGATGCATACGAAGCGGCGCGTTATACCAGTAAAAATTTAAGTGGTATTATCCTGGAGGTACGCCGTGAGAGAAGGATTGAGCTGGTGATGGAAAATTTCCGCTGGCATGATCTTACCCGCTGGAAAGAAGGGGCATTGCTCGCTAAACAGTTTAAGGGCATGTATTTTCCGGGGGCGGGTCAATACGACCTGGACAATGATGGAACCATTGATGTGGTGATTTACGAAGGCACCAAGCCCAGTGGTCCCAAAGGACCCGCTTACCTGAAGCTGGGTACGGAGATCAGCCTGGAAAAAGGCAGTGCCGGCGGACCTATCGTGGTGAATCCGAATATCACCAAGCAGTTTGATGAAACACGTGATTATCTCTATCCTATTCCAACGCAGGAGCGCAATCTAAATAAGAACCTTACACAAAACCCTAACTGGAAAGACGGGTTGTAAGAAACGCAATGCGCCCATATCTACGCAAGGATATGGGCGCATTGCTGCTTTTGGCAAACTTTGTTGTTTCGCGGCGTAGAGACGCCTCGCAGGCGTCTATCCGAGGTGATCTACGCTATAATCTTCGCAATTATCCAATCAGTGTTTAATGATAATTACCCAAATAGACTTAAGCGAAGATTGTGTTTTAATAGACGCCTGCGAGGCGTTTTCTATGGTTTTACCAAATTATTTATATTGTATTGATGGTCTTCGTTGTAAGGAACTCCGTTTCTTACAACGGCGGCTATGGTTAAAA
>NZ_FRBL01000013.1 GCF_900142605.1 Chitinophaga jiangningensis | reverse complement strand
GCCTGCGAGGCGTCTCTACACGGATTGGCAAAAGAAACACTGCAGTTAACCCTGGGAATGGCCGACCTGGCCTGGTTTGATGACACGAGGATGGCCTGGGTAGTGACACCCGGAACTTATAAAATAGAAATCGGCAGTAATGCGGAAACGGTTATTACATCCACCGAATATAAAATTGGGAAAGAAATAATTACAGAGAAAAATTTGACGGTATTGTAGGACTATGATTTCGTGAAGTAGAGACGCCTCGCAGGCGTCTATCCGATTACATCTCCCTACTAATCTACGCTAAAATCAACTCACTCCAAATAGTAGATTTTAGCGTAGATTTTTGCGAATAGACGCCTGCGAGGCGTCTCTACACGGATTGGCAAAAGAAACACTGCAGTTAACCCTGGGAATGGCCGACCTGGCCTGGTTTGATGACACGAAAATGGCGTGGGTAGTGACACCCGGAACTTATAAAATAGAAATCGGCAGTAATGCGGAATCGGTTATTACATCTACCGAATATAAAATTGGGAAAGAAATAATTATAGAGAAAAATATGGCGGTATTGTAGGACTATGATTTCGTGAAGTAGAGACGCCTCGCAGGCGTCTATCCCATTACATCTCCCTGCTAATCTATGCTAAAATCAACTCACTCCAAATAGTAGATTTTAGCGTAGATTTTTGCGAATAGACGCCTGCGAGGCGTCTCTACACGGATTGGCAAAAGAAACACTGCAGTTAACCCTGGGAATGGCCGACCTGGCCTGGTTTGATGACACGAAAATGGCGTGGGTAGTGACACCCGGAACTTATAAAATAGAAATCGGCAGTAATGCGGAATCGGTTATTACATCTACCGAATATAAAATTGGGAAAGAAATAATTATAGAGAAAAATATGGCGGTATTGTAGGACTATGATTTCGTGAAGTAGAGACGCCTCGCAGGCGTCTATCCGATTACATCTCCCTGCTAATCTACCCTAAAATCAACTCACTCCAAATAGTAGATTTTAGCGTAGATTTTTGCGAATAGACGCCTGCGAGGCGTCTATTCGCGGATTGTATAAAATACCTAATGCGGTAACCGCTCTCTCACCTTACCATAAACCCACGTACCCGCTACAGCGCTCAGCAGCGTCACCGCAATTACTGTAGCACCACCGCCGGCCTGCGCCAGCAGGGGGCCCGGACAAGCACCAGTAAGCGCCCAGCCTAATCCAAAAATCAACCCGCCGTAAACATTTCCTTTATGGAACTTTTTGTCAGGGATATGAATCGCATCTCCACTAATAGATTTAATTCCCAGCTTTTTAATCAGCCATACGGAAATCATTCCTACTACAACCGCACTGCCGATGATGCCGTACAAGTGAAAGGATTGCAGGCGAAACATCTCCTGGATACGAAACCAGCTTACCAGTTCAGCCTTCACCAATATAACGCCGAAGGCTATACCGGCCAGTAAATATTTTAACATAATAAATAGCTTAAATTGAAAGAATGTAAGGAAGAATCAGGTTAGCCATGATGAAACCACCAGCCATAAAGCAGCAGGTAGCTACCAGCGACGGCCATTGCAATGAGGACAGCCCCATTATGGAATGCCCACTCGTACAACCGCCGGCATAGCGGGTTCCAAAACCTACCAGGAATCCACCCCCAATCATCATGATGGCACCACGTAAGGTAAACAGCTGCTGCCAGTTAAACAGGTCAGCCGGAATCAGCGAGGAGTAATCATTAATACCATAACCCGATAATTCACTTACCAGGTGCGGATGTACAGTTACGGCTGTACCATCCCGCAGAAAGGTCATCGCAAGAAAACCACCCAGTAATATTCCCAAAGCAAAAACTAAATTCCATTTTTCCTTCTTCCACTCATAGGTGAAGAAAGGAATTTTAGCGGGCATACACGCTGCACACACATGGCGCAGCGAAGAAGATATCCCGAATGTTTTATTCCCGATTATTAAAAGTAAAGGTACGGTGAGCCCAATCAGCGGCCCGGCCACATACCATGGCCAGGGCTGACGGAGCCATAAGCTCAGTTGTTCCATTATTATTTTTTAGAAGCTCCTGACGGACATACAAAGTCCGTAACAGGTATTGAAGTTTGATTAATTGCGTTAAAACCACCGGCTACTTCACTAAAATTGCGGTAGCCGTGCATTTGCAGGATACTGGCCGCCGCCATGCTGCGATAACCTCCGGCACAGTGTACATAAAAATGTTTGTCTGTATCCAGCTCTTTAAGCCAGCTGCTGATATCAGCGAGCGGTTTGTTGTTGGCATTTTGCACATGCGACGAACTGTATTCACTGTCTTTTCGTACGTCTATCACCGTTGCATCGTTGTTATATTGTGCAGCAAATTCCGCTGCTGAAATACGATGAATTGTATCCGTTACTTTGCCTGCATTCTTCCAGCTTTCGAAACCACCGTCGAGGTAGCCGATTACGTTATCAAAACCTACCCTGCCCAGTCGCTCAATTACTTCCGATTCAGTACCCGGCACACTCACCAGCAATATGGGCTGTGCCACATCGCCAATAAGCGCACCTACCCAGGGAGCAAAGTCGCCCCGGAGGCCAATGTTCACCGACTGTGGCACAAACCCGGCAGCAAATTCCCCGTTATCGCGGGTATCGAGGATCAGTGCCCTGGTATCATTCGCCGCATTTTCAAATGCTTGCGGGTCCAGCCCCATGAGGCCTTTTTTCATTACGTCCTCCATGCTGCGGTAGCCTTGCTTGTTCATCAGTACATTGGCGGGGAAGTACTCTGGTGGTGGCAGCAAGCCGTCTGTCACCGCTTTGATAAAAGTGGCTTTATCAGGTTGGTTCAAAGCGTAGTTGACTGCTTTCTGATGGCCCAGTGTATCCACCGTTTCTTTCATCATGTTCTTACCGCAGGCGGAACCCGCACCGTGAGCGGGATATACGATTACTTCATCTGCCAGCGGCATGATCTTATTGTTCAGGCTATCGTACAGCATGCCTGCCAGGTCTTCCTTGGTAATACTGTCTTTTTTCTGTGCCAGGTCCGGACGGCCCACATCGCCGAGGAAGAGGGTATCGCCGCTGAAAATAGCGTAATCCTTCCCCTGCTCATCCTTTAGCAGGTAGGTAACACTTTCCAGGGTATGACCCGGTGTATGCAATACTTTGATGGTTACCTGTCCTATTTTAAATTCCTGGCCATCCGTGGCGATGATCGCTTCGAAGGCAGGGTCCGCACCAGGGCCATATACAATAGGCGCTCCAGTGGCCTTGTGCAGGTCAATATGGCCGGACACGAAGTCGGCGTGGAAATGCGTTTCAAAAATATATTTGATGGTAACCCCGTCTTTTTCCGCGCGACGCAGGTAAGGGGCAGTATCTCTTAATGGGTCAATAATAGCCGCTTCTCCGGCGGATTGAATATAATAGGCACCCTGGGCCAAACATCCGGTATAAATCTGTTCTATCTGCATAGTAAAAGCCGTTTAGATTAGATATTTTGATATACCAAAGGTCACTCATTATAAAAAAGGCTACGGTGATAAATATCACATAAGTAAAAATTTTATCCCGGCCTGTCTTAACATTTTATTAGTAAATTTTGCGCCCGCCAGGCGGCGTCAAGAAGTTCCCTACCTGCAAATATACGAAAAGCCCTCCGGACGAAACGGAGGGCTTTATATCATCATCTACTCGTTATGAAATACTTGAATCTTTACTTATTCAACTATTAAAGTATTTATAGAGTGTGGCTGGCTCACAGTAGGTGCTGCCTTACCGGCGATCCAAAGATTGTATTTAATTTCTTTGTCGCTGGTGTTGAGGACTACCACTGCCAGTTTTCCATCTTTGTTGATGAAGGCAGTAGTTTGCAGCTGTGAACGGCTGCTGGAACTCACCACACGCTTTGCTCCCGGACGGATGAATTTTGAAAAATGGCCTAAATAATAATACGCGTTTGTATAAATAAGTTCTCCTTTTTTAGTATCTGCATGTACCGGGGCAAAGCAGAAGTTACCCACATGGTTAGGACCACCGTTTTCATCCAGGAGGATGTTCCAGTCCGTCCATGCTACGGTGCCGCTGTTGAAATCATTTACCAGGGAATAACCATATTTCTCACCGATGGCCCAGTCCTGCAGGCGGTTGAAGTCGAATTTCTCGATACAGCCTTCTGTAAACACGAGGTTCACGTTCGGAAATGCCTGGTGCACGAGTTTTTCGTTTTGGAACTGCATGTCGCTGCCGGTCCAGGTTTCATACCAGTGGTAGCCAATACCCCAAATGTATTTAGCAGCTTCTTTGTCCTGCAGCAGTGTGCTGGCGCATTGATACAGCAGGTCGCGGTTATGATCCCAGGCAATGAGTTTTTTGGTACCCAGGCCATTTTTTGCCAGGGTTGGTCCGAGGAATTTCTTGATGAAATCTCTTTCTTCTTCTGCTGTGAAGATGCAGGATTCCCATTTCTGTTTGGCCATCGGCTCGTTTTGCACACTGAGGCCCCATACCGGTATGCCCAAGGCTTCGTAGGCTTTAATGAATTTTACGTAGTGGTTGGACCATGCCTGGTAGTAACGTGGCAGCAGTTTACCACCCTGCAAAACGCTGTTATTGTCTTTCATCCATGCGGGCGGGCTCCAGGGACTCACAAAGAGCGGCAAAGTGCCGCCGGCCGCCTGGGTGGCCGCTTTAATGAATGGTACTTTATATTGCAGATCGTGTTGTACGCTGAATGTTTTGAGGGTGCTGTCGTTATCCGCTACGTAAGCGTAGGTGCCGCTGCTGAAATCACAGCTGGCGATGTTAGTCCTGGAAAACGTATAACCGATACCGTTATTAACATTAAAATATGCTTTCAGCAGTTCCGCCTGTTTTTCTTTCGGCAGTTTGTAAAAGGTTTCAGCAGCAGCATCTGTAAGGGCGCCACCGATCCCCTGGAAAGTCTGAAAGGTAACTTTTGGATCTACGAATACACAAGGTTCAGTTTCAAAAGGCTGCGGCATGGCGTGGAACTCGAGGGTACCGTTTTGTGCCAGTCGCATTTCGGTATTTTGTGCCGTAGTATATACGGTTACTTTTTTTTGCTGGCTGTAACCGGATGCCGCAAAGGCCAGGAAAGCAGCACCTGCCAGAATTGTTTTTTTCATCTCTTTAAAAAAATAATTTATTACCAGACATAAGTACCAACGGAGTGGCTACCGAGTGTAACCGCCACCAGCTTACCATTTTCACGTATCTGAAACTGCTGTTCAGCAGGATTGTTATTAACTACCACCAGCACCTTCTTTCCTTCCGGCGTGCGGAATGCGACGTTATCCAGCTTCTCCGGCTCGTTGGACGCGATTCTTACCGAACCGGGTGCCACAAATTTGGAAGCATGGCCGAGTACATAATAGGAAGAGTTACGGGTGATGTTAGTGCCGTCGATCGTAACACCGCCGAGGCACTGGCCGCAACCACCCTTATCCGTATGCGGGGTAAGGGAAGGATTGGAGGTAAGGTTCCATTGCAGCACGTTTCGGCTCCAGTTTCGTATAGCCCCAATCGTTAGCCGGGTAGTGTTACCGGTTAGTTCCCGGGAGAAACTACCCTTGCCGTCGGACCATTGTTCCGTAAAGTAGAGGTGCTTTTCCGGATACGCATCATGAACGGTGCTCATGGCACTGATTTTACCACCATAGAGGTGAAATGCTGAACCGTCGATGTACGGGTAGGCGTCTTTATCGGCCAGGATATTCATCGGATATTCCGGCTTATCACAGTTATGATCGTACAGGATAATTTTTGTTTTCAGCCCGGCTTGTTTAAACACCGGCCCCAGGGCTTCTTTTACGAAGGCTGCCTGTTCCTGCCATTGCATCACCATGCTGGGATTATTGCCACCATGCAGCGGTTCGTTTTGAATGGTGATGGCATCGATGGTAATGCCTTCCTGCTTCATGGCGTGGATATATTTCACGAAGTAGTTGGCGTAGGCGTGGTAATATTCTGGTTTCAAACTCCCACCGATAAAGGAATTATTAGTTTTCATCCATGCCGGTGCGGTCCATGGGGAACCCAGTATTTTGATACGTGGGTTGAGTTTCAATATTTTTTTCAGTACAGGAATCAGGTCCACTTTTTCCTTATCGATGGAGAAGTGTGCCAGTGCAGTATCGCCGGCTACATCATCATAGGTAAATACTTCCGCACTGAGGTCAGAAGCGGCGATGCTGAGACGTATGTAACTGATGCCGATGCCATTGCCAGCGGTGAGGAATAACTCTTTGAGCAACGCATCCTGCGCGGCTGCGGGCATTTGATTGATATGCGTAGCACTACCACCGGTGAGGGTAAACCCAAAGCCATCAATCGATTGAAATTGTTTTGCGGCGTCCACGTCAATTACAGGAGTGCCATTATCTGTGTTAGTAAAAGAAAGGCTATTCTTTTGTTTTTGCAGTAACGCGGAGCGGTCAGGGTTACTGATCCAGGCTTCCATTTTACCTTTTTTCCCTGCCTGGCCATAGGCGGTGGTACCCGCCAGCAGCAGTGCGAGGGTATATATAACGATATTTCTGTTTGCTTTCATCTATACGTGGATTTATTGATCTATCATCTTGTATACTCTAACGTAATCAACCTGCATGGCTGTAGGGAAAATGCTGTCATCTACTCCTTCCTTCCCGCCCCAGTCGCCCCCTACGGCAACGTTGAGTAAAAGGTGAAACCGTTTGTCGAATGGCCATACTAAATATCCCTGTCCTTCATTCTTCATTTCAAACACCGGCTTATCATCAATGTAAGCGCGGATCGCAGCGGGTGTCCAGTCGAGCCGGTAAGTATGAAACGCATCATAGATGCTGTCAACTTCGGTAATACTTGTTTTCTGGGTATTGATTTTAAAATAATATGCTTTTGTATGCATCGTTACATGGACTTTACCGGGGTTATATCCCACGTGTTCCATGATATCAATTTCACCAGAGTTTGGCCAGCCGCCGTATGCCCAGTCGGTGGGCAGCATCCAGATGGCGGGCCAGGTGCCTTTACCTGCGGGCAGTTTCGCTCTTATTTCGAAGCGGCCGTACAGGAAATCTCCTTTGCCTTTGCTGATCACGCGGGCGGAGGTATAATGTTTGTTTTCTTTGTCCTCCTTGCGGGCGGTGATGGTGAGTACACCATTGCCAACGATGGCGTTGCCGCTGTCGGAGTAGTATTGCAGTTCGTGGTTTCCCCAACCACCGCCGCCAATGTCATAACCCCATTTGGCAGGATCGGGCATGCCGGAATAGTCAAACTCATCGGCCCAAACCGGAGTCTGTTCAAATTTCCAGGCTTTATCAACCGGAACTGGTAGTTTTTTGGGTGAGGTAGTGTCGCTGTTGGCCAGGCATAGCTGTGAAGCCATCAGCATGGAAACGAAAGATACTGCAACCGCGTTCATGATGGGGAAAAAAATTGATGAGTGGTATTTTTGTTCCCGGGAGATCGCCAGGGCCTGCGGCCCTGGCGATCTCCCGAAGAGGTATCCCGCCAACGGCGGGATACCTCTTCGGGAACTAAAAGTATTATCTGATCTGCTCCAGGAGCTTCACACTGTCAACCGTGATACCTGCGGTACCCAGGCCATTTGCAGCGGAGTTACTTCCTGCTTTGATTACGATATAAAAATCTGCTGCATCTGTGAACTTCACCAGACTTCCTTTTCCGGCAGCTGCACCGGTGCATGCAACAGGTACTACATCACCGTTCATCGCTACCAGGCCACAATCGCTGTTGGTATTGAAACCTGCCACCAGGTTGGTAGCATAGTTAAAGTTATTCAGCGGTACATCCTTACCAATGTAAGCTTCAAACCAGGCAGAGTCTCCTGCCAGTTTCACCATCTGACCTCTTGCAAATACCTGCAGGTAGTAATCACGGTTAGGATTGATTTTCACTTTCCTATAGATACCACCGTTGGAAGCAGCGTTAGCTGGTTTGGAGAAATTAACACCAGTTGGGGTATAGGTAATAGTAGTACTTACTGCACCCATTTTCAGTGCCAGCCATTGTGTATCCACTCTGGGTTTGGTGAGATCATAAAATCCTACGATCTGTGCTGGTGGTATATCTGCGGCTACGGTCACCTGTTGTTTGGTGGTAGCGGAACCTCCCTGCGTGTAGGCGGTGAGGTTAATATCCCAGGTACCTTTTCTGCCGAAAGTAAGGGTATCTGTCACTTTCCTGGAGGCGCCGCCGTTAGAAGCAGCCCACACGCTCATAAAGGAACCGGCAGTGGTGTTGCTGACTACGAAACGGTTACCGTCGTTGGCCACCGGTGTAACGGTGAACGTACCGGCAGGAATAGGGCCCAGTGATTTGGTATCTGATTCGGGTGTGCAGGCAGCAAAGGCACTCATGCCCAGCAGTACTGCGGCTAATATATTTTTATTGGCAAATTTCATGAATCGACTTTTTAAAGGTTGTTGACATCATTATTTAGTGCCACCATATTCTTTGTTCTGCAGAATTTTGGTGTTTTCCAGCTCCTGTAAAGGAATAGGAAGGATTTCGTTCTTACCTGCCTTGAAACCTTTGGAGGCCAGCACTGTGGCAGCATCACCGGTTCTAACGAGGTCGAACCAACGATGACCTTCACCAGCCAGTTCAAGACGTCTTTCTTTCATGATATTGTCGATGGTAGCAGGCACCGGATTCAGGCCTACACGTTTACGTACTGCATTCAGCAGGGCATCGGCACGGGCAGCATCACCACCACCTCTTACCAGCGCTTCTGCTTCCATCAGGTAAGCATCTGCCAAACGGATTTCGTAGAGGTTCTGACCAAAGTTCAACTCTACATTACCACCACCGGTAGTTCTGTCGGAGTTTTTAGCGGCGAACTTAGCGAGGAAATAACCGGTGTTCATATAGCCCTTCTCGTATTTAGCCACTCCATTTTTCTCCAGGCTATCCAGGTTTACTATAGTAGCATTGAAACGAGGGTCGAAATGCAGCGCATCAAACAGGGACTGTGTCACCGGCAGGAAGCTCCAGCCGGAGTAGTAGTCAGGAGCACCTGGTGTTGGAGAGTATCCGCGAGGGCCCACCATCACATTCAGTACGTTACCTTCTGTACAGGAAGTACAGCTCCAGGTACCACCGCTCAAAGAGGAGAAGGAAATTTCGAAGATAGACTCTGAGTTAAATTTATTGGTAAACTTCCAGAGGTCTGCAAAGTTAGGCAACAGGGCATAACCATAGCTGTTGGCACCACCCGGCGTACCGTTTACCAGTGCAAATTCAGCAGCTGCTTCAGTATATTTTTTCTCCCAGAGATATACTTTACCCAGCAGGGCATGTGCAATACCTTTGTTCATGCGGCCGGTTTCGGAACTCGCCAGTTTATCAGGCAGCTGGGCTTCAGCAATCGCCTCAGTGAGGTCTTTTTCAATCTGCGCCCATACCTGTGCAGGCTCTGCCTGGAGTACGCTGTTGAATTCAGATGTAGCCAGTGTTTTTGTGATCAGCGGAATGTTTTTGAACAAACGCACCAGGTCAAAGTAGAAGTAAGCACGAAGTACTTTACATTCTGCCACAAAACGTTTCTTTTTATTTTCATCCATTGGCACGTTAGGCAGTTTCTCCATCAGGAGGTTTGCGCGGAACACACCGGCATAACCTTTCTGCCATAATTCGGCGGAAGGCCCTGTGGCCGGGTCCACGGTATAGTTGGACATTACCTGTAATCCGGAAACGTCCGTGGAGCTACCACCGCCTGCATAGTGATCATCAGAGGCGGCATCGGCCATACCCGTTTTAGTAATATAAGCGTTACCCTGCCATCCTACTACGTCATATACGGCCACCAAACCGTTAAATGCTTCGGTTTCATTACGGTAGTAATTGTTTTCTGTAGGCGTACCGGTTGGATCTGTTTCAAGGAAACTTTTACTACAAGCAGCAAACACTAACAATCCACCAGCTGCTATTATTATAGATTTAAAGAATTTTCTTTTCATTTTGTCCTGCTTTTTAAATTATCAGAAAGTAACATTCAGACCAAACATGTAAGAGCGCGCCTGTGGATAGATACCACGGTCGATGCTGGATACGGTACCACCGATTTCAGGATCGAAGCCAGTGTATTTGGTGAAGGTAAACAGGTTCTCACCGGTAACGAATACACGTAAACGTTGTGCACCGATGCGTTTCATAATGTTGTTGGACAAAGTATAACCGATCTGTAATACTTTCAGGCGCAGATAGTCACCGTCTTCCAGGTAGAAATCAGAAGGATTGGAGTAGTTGCGGTTAGGATCATCCAAAGTCATACGAGGATAAGTGTTGGAAGTTCCTTCACCTGTCCAGCGACCCAGCGCCTTATTCTGCATGTTCGCTTCTTTGATATCCAGGCGCTTCAGACCCTGGAAGATTTTGTTACCACCAGCACCTTGTGCAAACAGGTTAATATCAAAGTTTTTGTAAGTAGCAGAGATGTTCAGACCATATGTCCATGTTGGCATTGGGTTTCCAAGCACCTGACGGTCAGCTTCAGTGATAGCACCGTCGCCATTGGTATCTACCCAACGGAAATCCCCTGGTTTGGCATTTGGCTGGATTTTATTGCCTTTGCCATCGACATATGCATCTACCTCTGCCTGGTTCTGGAAAATACCGGCAGTTTTAAACCCATAGAAAGCATTCAGCGGACTGCCCAACACAGTACGTGTGATTGGGTAAGTAGAACTCTGGAAGTTCTGTTGGTTGGTAGTGATGTATTTTACACCATCACCAAGGTAGAGCGATTTATTTTTAACGTAAGATGCGTTAGCATTTACATTCAGCTGCACTTCCCCGATTTTACCATGATATCCCAGCTCCAGATCAATACCGCGGTTTTGGTTATCTGCCACGTTTGCAGGAGGGTTAGAGAATGAACCTGTGTAGAAAGGTACTTTAGGGTTCATCAGGATTCCGGTAGTTTTCTTGTTGAACCAGTCAAAAGTGAAATTGAAATGCTTTAAGAAAGCGAGGTCAAAACCAATGTTGGTCTGGTGAGTTTCTTCCCAATGGAGGTATTGGTTGGCGGGGGCGTTCGGACTGTTACCAACGAGGATTTCATTACCAATGGAATAGTTTCTGCCATCGCCAATAGTAGACAAATAACCATGCTCATTCAGGTTACCGCCATCTGTAATATAGTCATTACCTACACTACCGTAACCTCCGCGAATTTTGAGGAAGTCGATCACGTCATTTTCAGGAAAGAAAGCTTCTTTTGTTGGTACCCAGCCGGCAGACACAGAAGGAAACACTGCATACTTTCTGTCAGTAGGGAAGCGGGAGGAACCATCACGGCGAATGATAGCGGTCAACAGATATTTTTCAGCGTAGTTATAGTTCACACGACCGAAGTAGGATGCTACTGTATGTAACAGACCATCAACACCGGATGCAGTTTTGTTTGTATTGGCAATTTTGTAGTTCAGCGATGCTTCTTTAAAAGAATTGGCTGGAATACCGAAGTAAGCTACGTTAGTATTTTGTCTGTAACCATCCTGGTAAGCGCCCTGACCCACTAACACACTGAAATCATGTTGTTTGATCGTCCTGGAATAAGAGATGGTATTTTCCAGGTTCCAGGAACGGTTGTTGTTCTGATCTCTGGTAAAGCTGGTTCTGGCGTTAGTGGTAGAAGAGTTCAGGTAATACACCGGAACAAAGTTATCTGAACCATAGAATGCCATTTTACCCCCGAAAGTAGATCTCAGTTTCAGACCTGCAATAGGTTCGGCTTCCAGGTAAGCATTACCCACGAAGTTGTGGGAATAGCCATAGTTGCCCAGTCTGGTTTGAATATAAGCCAGCGGGTTGGTAATTTCCTGTTTTACCGCATCAGAAATACCATAAGGATTTCCGAATGCATCCCGCACCACACCGGTGTTGGTGTATGGTGCATTAGCAGCCACGGTTTTATCGTATACGATCGCAGGAGTAATAGGGTCCAGGTTGATCGCGGAGCTCAGCGGACCGCCAAACTCACTGTTGGTGTTACCCAGGCCGGAGTTTTTCTCATAGGCATAGCTCAGGTTTTCACCGAAAGTCAGCCATTTGGCAATCTTGTGTGAAGAGTTGATACGGAAAGTAGCACGCTGATATTTTGAGATATCGGAAGCTACGATACCTTCCTGCTTCATGAAACCAAAGGAGGTATAGAAGGTAGAGCGATCGTTACCACCACTCAGGCTGATCTCATGGTTCTGACGGAAAGCATTGTTATTGAAGATGAGGTCCTGCCAGTCGGTACCCACACCCAATGACGCCGGGTTGGCATATTTAGGCGCTTTACCGTCAGCTACCAGCCCTTCGTTGATGAGGGTAGCATATTCGGTTGCATTGAGGAGGTTCAGTTTACGTGCAGGTGCGGAAGTACCTACGTAACCGTTATAGTTAACGCGCAGTTTACCTTCCTTACCTTTTTTTGTGGTGATGAGGATGACACCGTTAGCAGCACGTGTACCGTAGATGGCAGCAGAAGCCGCATCTTTCAGTACTTCCATGCTTTCAATATCGGACTGGTTGAGATAGCTCACACCACCGTTGTCCACAACCACACCATCCACAACCCACAGCGGGTCATTGTTATTGATACTGGTGTTACCACGGATACGTACAGAGGAAGCAGATCCTGGCTGCCCGGAAGAAGATACCACGGTTACACCGGAGGTGCGGCCCTGCAGCACCTGCTCTACGCGGGTTACCGGCTGGTTCTCAAACTCAGTGGATTTAATGGAGGAGATTGCACCCGTTACCACACTTTTCTTTTGCACGCCATAACCTACCACTACGGTTTCGGTCAGGGAAGTGGAAGACAATGCCAGTTTAATATTCATCGGGTTGGCCGACGCCTGGAGCACCTGCTGATTATAACCGATAAAAGAAAAAGCCAGCTGGGATTTAGGGCTGGGAACCTTAAGGGAAAAGTGCCCGTTTATATCAGTGGCGGTACCGGTACTGGTGCCCTGAACGCGGATGGTAGCCCCGGGGATAGGGTCTCCCTTCTCGTCGGTCACTTTACCGGTAACGGTGATGGAAGAATCGGCAGCAGCCACGTTATCGGCACTGGCTTTTACCAGTGTGATACGGGAACCATCCACTTTATAAGAAAAAGGCTGTCCGGCCAGCGCTTTATCCAGCGCTGTCTGCACAGATACATTTTTTACGGAAATAGTAACAGGATAAGTTGCTGCCAGCTGAGCTTCATCGTATACTACAGAAATTCCGGCCTGGCGGGCTACCTCTCTCAGTACTTTTTTCAAGGGAGCGCCTTTTTCTGAAAGCGTGATCTGCTGCGACAATCCTTTTGCGCTGATATGTAAGCAAGCGGCGAGCAGCAAAAAGGCAGTCAATTTCATAACGCAGAACGTTTTTGTAGATACAAATTTCCGGGTACCGGAAACTATACCACTAAAGTTAAATTGCATACTTTTGTAGTGTTTGGGAATTGACGAATATGATTCGATAAGGGAATTCTGTTCAGTTTATATGCCCAAATTATTGCCGGGAGTGTTGCGAGCGCTTCCGGTTTTTTTTTGGACACCTAAACTGTTAGCTAGTTTCGGTTGTCATGTCTGCTTCGGTTGTTTTCAGTTTTATCTTTAATAATTGAACGTGGTACTGCCGACGTGGATTACGGCTGATTTCATACGCTGTCCCTTTCTTTACGAGTTGTTTTAGTTAATAATTTCTATTCCTTTCTCATTTCGCTGAAGGCGCCACTATCAACGTTCTGCCATTCAGGGTAAAATCCGCTCCGGCACTCTTCAACATGGGTAATATTTCTGACAACGGCAGGTTTCGGCTGATGCGTCCTCCCAGCCTGCTGTTGTTATAAGCAAACTTGTTAACAATATCCAGGTCGTACCAACGGCCCAGCTGTCGCAGGATCGTAGGTAAGCTCACATTATCAAATTCAAAGAAGCCGGTTTTCCAGGCTATAACGCCCTGTACATCCGCATCATGTACAGTGGCTTCTCCTGTCTCATTATTCAGTGCCACCTGCTGCCCCGGCTTCAGGTATTTTTCTATCGTGCCCACTTTCACTTTTACGGCCCCTTCTACCAGCGTGGTACGCTGCTCTTTCTCGTCGGGATACGACATAATATCAAAGCCGGTTCCCAGCACCTGTATCGTGGTGTTCTCTGCCTTCACTATAAAGGGCTTATTACTGTTTTGGGCTACTTCAAAATAAGCCTGGCCTTTTATTTCCACTGTACGGGTGCTGCCCGTAAATGCAGTAGGATAGCGCAGGCTGGAAGCGGCGTTGAGCCAAACCGTTGATCCATCAGGTAATACCAGCTTAAACTGGCCGCCACGAGGTACGTTAAGCGTATTATAAGTTTCAGCCTGTGTAGTCTGGCCATCTGTTTCATACAATAACTGGCCATTTAGTTGCTTAACTTTTGTACCTCCCTGAACGATTACCTGATTTCCCGCGCTATCTAAAGTTACCTGAGTACCATCTGCCAGCGTCAGGATTGCTTTATCCGACCCTGGTTTAATATCTGCTACGGATGCTATCTGCTTTACTACGGCAGGTTGCACCCGGTGTGCGGTATACATATAAAAGCCCGCTGCCACTGCCACTCCCGTCATCACTGCGGCAGCCACCATCCATTTCTTACGGCGCAGCGGATGCATGGGCACCACTTTATTTTTACTGATTTCCTGCAATAACCTGGTTTCCACCCGGTTACTCATTGATTCCGGCACCATTGCAGGTTCTGTCATACTACGCTCAAATTCCTCCTGCATCGCCTGCAGGGCAGTCCGTCGCGAATCCCTGGTGTCCAGCCATTGAAGCAGCTCTTCGGATTCCTCCGGCGTGCACTTACCTTCAAGGTATTTGGCCAATAGTTGCTGATAATAAGATGCAGGGTGATGCATAACGTGTATAACGTGGCAGACACTTTTTTGCAGTGCCTCTATTGTACTATATCCGAAAATTGAAATGGAGGGTACCCCTCCGGAGAATTTTTTTTAAAAAAACATCGCAACAAGGCAAGATGCTACCAGAATGTCGCCATGCCTGTATATATAATCCTGTATGAATCGCATACTCAACACCATATGTTTTTTCACGGCATTCCTGGAAATACCCAGGATGGCCGCTGCCTCATCATAGCTTTTGCCTTCCTGCCGGCAAAGCCGGAATACATTCTGCCGCTGCACCGTAAGGCCTGCAAAAGCCTCCCTGAACAAACGATCATATTCTTTCGACAGCACATCCACCTCGTTGGTGGTTTCCCGCTCCTGCAGCTGCGCATACAGTTGCGCCCTCAACTCGTGGTCATCCGCCAGTTTGTGAATAGTTTTCAGGACATGATTCCTGGCGATTCTGTACAGGTAGCCGCCAAAAGATAATTCAGGGTTAATCCGGTCCCGTATTTCCCATACCTTCAGAAATACGTCATGCACAAGGTCTTCCGCCAGGGATGGTACCTTGCAAAAACGTAACAGGTAAACATATAAACCAGGGTGATAGTGCCGATAAATACTTGAAAAGGCCGATTCATCTCCCTCACGCATCCTGTATAACACTTCCTCTTCTGAAGGCATTCGCTCCATAGTAATAAGAAATAGATTTCTAAGGCTGTGTGTAAATTATAAAATAACTATTAAACTACCTGCAAATTTATGCCGTGCTAATATTCTTTGCTAAATCGAATTGTTAATGAATTAAACGTACTTTTTACACGCTATTGTTGTGCTGTTTCAACCGCAAACTACAAACAAGATTGTGTAAATTCCAAGGCCCTTTTTTCGGTCCAGTAATAGTAATCCCTAAATCCTACAAAACCAACGTGTCCACCTTTTTCCGGTGTCTCTAAATATAAATACGGATGCTTATCCGCAATCTCATATGGATAACACTCCTTACTGAGAAACGGATCATCCTTTGCATTAATCAACAAAGTAGGCACATTTATCCTGTGCAAAAATCCCAGGGAACTACACCTGGTCCAATACTCCAACGCATTCGGAAAACCATGCAGCGGCGCCGTATAGCGATCGTCAAACTGCCGGAAATTTCTTATCAGCTCATACCCGCTCAGGTCAATCGCTCCGGGGTACTGCTGCTGCTTTAATGCCAGCTTGCGCCCCAATGAACGGATAAAGCGGTTCATATAAATACTGTTATGTGGCTTGGCCAGTTCGGTGGAACTGGTGACCAGGTCGCAGGGCACTGAAACCGCTACCCCCGACTTCACCATGGGGTGCAGCTGCTCTCCCTTCTCTCCCAGATATTTTAAAGTAACATTACCCCCCAGCGAAAAACCTACCAGGTGAATGGAACTATACTTTTCCAGTGCCGCCAAATGGTGCACCACCGTATCCAGGTCCCCGGTTTCTCCACTATGGTAAAACCGCAGTTGCTTATTTGGTTCGCCACTGCAACCACGAAAATTCATGGAAACGGTATCAAAGCCGGCAGCATTAAAGATTTGCACCATGCCCAGTACATATTTCCTGCCCGCGTCACCCTCCAGGCCATGCAGGATCAACACCACCCGGTTGCTCCCCCTGCTACAGCAGTCCAGATCCAGGAAATCCCCATCCTCCGTGGTGATACGCTTCCGCTCATATGCTGCTGGCTTTACCCTCCTGAATAAAGTAGGATAGATCGTCATCAGGTGACGATTGCGCAGCAACACCGGCGCCTCATAATCAGATTTTTTCACTAGCGGCATAACGGCCGTAAAATTAGGTACTTTCCTACATATATCGACACCTGTCGATATACTACCTTTATGTTATTATAGCAATAATATCTACCCACCTTGTTATAACCTGTACTATCACTTACCCTTACATCCTTACTACCTTTGCAGATGGAAAAAATTTGAGCGATGGAACAGACGATTACAGAAAAAAGACCCATTAACATTACACATCCCGGCATCAGCAACGGGCTGGTGATGCTGATGGCCATCACCTGCGGCCTGGTAGTAGCCAATATCTACTACAACCAGCCACTGCTGGTGCAAATTGCAGAAACCTTTCATCTCACCATAAACCAGGTAAGCATCATAGCCACCATCACACAGGTGGGCTATACGCTCGGACTACTTTTTATAGTGCCGCTGGGAGATAAGACAGAACGACGTAAACTCATACTGGTAAAAACTTTTGGTGCAGCCATATGCATGATTGCAGCCGCCTTTTCAGCCAACTTTTATATGCTGGTTGCCGCCAGCCTGTTTGTAGGCATATTCTCCTCCGTACCGCAGCTGCTGCTGCCCATGGCAGCCACCATGGCGCCTGCCACCTCACGGGGAAAAATTGTAGGAAAAGTAATGAGCGGCCTGCTCATTGGTATTCTGCTATCCAGGACCCTCAGCGGCTTCATTGGCGCTCACCTGGGCTGGAGGGCTGTATTCCTTATTGGCGGCCTCGCCACTGCCGGATTGCTGGCGATACTAAGCGTGAAACTGCCTAAAAATCCACCTACCTTCGAAGGTAGCTACGCCAGTCTCATGAAATCACTGATTACACTCACGAAAGAAATGCCTACGCTACGACAGGCCGCCATCACCGGCTTTTGTATGTTCGGTGCATTCAGCGTGTTCTGGACCACCCTGGTATTCCTCCTGGAAGGCAGTCCCTTCTTCTTCAAAAGTGACATGGTGGGCATGTTTGGCGTAATAGGCGCCTGCGGCGCGCTGGCGGCCCCGCTGGCAGGGAAATCGTCCGATAAAAAAGGGCCGCATTTCACGATCCTGCTCGGCATCATCGCCGCCATAGTGGCGTATGTAATCATGGGATTCTCCGGCACCTCGCTGATAGGCCTGATCGCCGGCGTAATCCTGCTGGATGTAGGCATGCAGGTAACGCATATCTCCAACCAGTCAAAAGTATTTGCCCTCAATCCGGAAGCCAGAAGCCGACTCAACACCGTATATATTTCTAGCTCCTTTGCAGGCGGCTCTCTGGGATCGCTGCTGGGCGCCCGCGCCTGGAGCGCCTACGGCTGGCCGGGCGTATGCGTGCTGGGCACCTCCATTATACTCTTTGCATTCCTCATAAACATTAAAAAAAGCAAACAGTGACTATGCTAAAAAAACTCCTCTTCGCCGGTATTGCCTCACTTGCCTGTATACACGTACAAGCGCAGGAATCCGCCGATCTCATCATCCGCTCCGTGCAGGTGATTGATGTACATACCGGAAAAATTAAAGCCGGGCAGTCCATCGTGATCCGCCACGACAGCATCATTGCCGTGAACGACGATAAAAAAATCAAACGCTACACGGCTGCGCGGACCTTTGACGGTGCAGGTAAATACGCCATGCCCGGGCTGTGGGACAACCACATGCACTTCGGCGGCTGCGATACCCTCGCAGATGAAAATAAAAATTTTTTGCTCCTATACCTCGCACATGGCGTAACCACCATCCGCGATTGTTCGGCAGATATCAGCGACCTCGTGATACAATGGAGAAAGGAGGTGAATAACGGTACCCTGCAAGGCCCTACCATCTTCACCAGCGGCCCTAAACTGGAAGGTTATAAATCCCTCTGGCTCAACGACCTGGAAATAGGCACTTCTGCAGAGTTACAACAGGCGCTGGACTCCCTGCAAAAAATCAAAGTGGATTTCGTAAAGGTGACGGATAATACACTGAAGAGCGACCTATATTTGGAAGCCTTACGGGAAGCGCGTAAACGTGGATGGGCCGTATCTGCACATATTCCCTACACCCTTACGATGGACCAGGTTACCGCGGCAGGACTCAGTGCTGTAGAGCACCTGGGCTATGCCTGGAAAGCCGGAGTGAAAGATGAGGCGGATCTCTCCCAAAAAATTGCCGCAGGAACAATTAAAGGCCGGGATATTAACAAGTATATCCTTGCCAACTTCGACAGTGCCGCCGCCATGAAAACCTATCGGATGATGGCTGCCAGGGGCACGGCTATCACACCCACACTTACACTGCCTCACCTGATGGCCTGGCTGGATGTAGACGACCACTCCCACGACGACTACCTGCAATATATCGGCAAAGGCATTAAAGGCACCTATGCATGGCGGGTAAACCGCGCTATGCAGGACGATTCCACGGCGGTGGCCTTCAGAAAAGAAGTATTTATCAAAACGGCGGCATCGCTGAAACTGCTGCAACAGGCAGGGGTGAAAATTATGGCAGGTACAGATGCCGGCTATCTCAACTCCTACACCTATCCAGGAATTGGCATACATGAAGAGCTGGCACTAATGGTAAAATACGGTGGTATTACGCCTTTGCAGGCATTACAGGCTTCTGTCATCAATTCTCCGGCATACCTGCATAAAGATAGTTATGGAGCCCTCGCAGCCGGCAAAAAAGCAGATGTATTGCTGCTGAACGCAAATCCGCTGACAGATATCAATAATACCCGTAAAATATTTGCGGTGGTAACGAAGGGGAAAATGCTGGACAGGCAGGCGCTGGATAACCTGTTGCAACAGGTGCGCATTGCCAATAAGTAAACTCGCTACAGATAGCCACGACCGCAGGTCGGGCTATCTGTAGCACTTTCAATCTCACCTTCGGTGAGATTGAAAGTGCTACTTTATCAGATTAAAAAATCTCCTCCACCTGATACTAGTCTTATCATAACTCAACCAAATCATCGTCGCTTTCCCCATCACATGATCTTCCGGTAAAAATCCCCAGAACCGGGAATCTTCAGAAAAGTGCCTGTTATCGCCCATCATCCAGTAGTAATTCATTTTAAAGGTATAGGAAGATGCTGGTGCTCCATTGATCATAATTACGTTAGTGGAAGTATCCAGTTTGTTATGCTCATAAGTGGCAATCGCCCTCGCATACAGGATAATGTTACTGCTGTCCAGTGGAATGGTGAGGCCTTTTTTGGGTATAATAATAGGTCCAAAAAAATCTTCATTATACTGATGCTCAAAATCTTTCGGGAATATGCGGGAATCCCGGTCGGGACTGTGGATCACCGGCTCGATATTATAGCCCAGCTGCCTTAATTTCCGAACTACTGTCGGCGTAAAATAATAGCGGAATTTAGTGCTGTCGCCGCGCATCTGAAAAAACTTCCGGTCGATGTCCCATTCATTCAGCAGTGAATCCGGCAACCCTTTACATTCATTATCGAAAAGAAAATAAGGCCGTTGGGAATGTGCCGGTTCGTCCAATGGAATTCGATTAATGTATACAATACCAGCGTTAATTTCCAGCGTATCGCCGGGCAGTCCTATACAGCGCTTAATCCAGGTGGCACGTTTATCAATAGGCCGTATATCCGGGGGCGGAAATTTCTCCGGGTGCAGTTCCCGGTAATAGTCCACGTCTTCTCCCTGTTTGCTGGTCAGCACAGTATCCCCTACCGGCAGGTTAAACACTATTACATCCCCGCGCTGCACTTTGCCGAAGCCCGGGAGTCGCTTATAGGGCCAAATCACCGCTGTGCTGTAGGGCTTCACGTTAGGAAAAAAAGGCATCCTGGCCTGGGTAAACGGCAGCGCCAGTGGCGTATTGGGGATACGCGGGCCATAGCTCAGTTTACTCACAAAGATATAATCGTTGATCAGCAGCGTTTGCTCCATGGAAGGAGAAGGGATCATGAAGGCTTCAAACAAAAAGGTTCTGATGAGGGTGGCGGTTACCACGGCGAAAATCACGGCCTCCGTCCATTCTCTGAGTATAGATTTCTTTTTCTTTTCGCTTGTTTCCTTCTGGGGTTGGCGGGCAAGAAACTTCATCCGTAAATCTGATTTTAGGTGCCAATGAATGTACTAAGGGGGACTGCGTTGGCTTCGCAGCTTTTGATTCCTGGCGCAAACCGGCCGTTGCCTTTGGCGACGGCCGGTTTGCGTACTAGCGATGGCCACAGACCATCGCTAGTACGCAAAAGTTATTTCTTTTTTACTACCTTGTACCACGTAAAAATATCCACGTTATA
Source organism: Chitinophaga jiangningensis (assembly GCF_900142605.1). Lineage (GTDB taxonomy): Bacteria > Bacteroidota > Bacteroidia > Chitinophagales > Chitinophagaceae > Chitinophaga > Chitinophaga jiangningensis. Next base: position 109,336 of record NZ_FRBL01000013.1, on the reverse strand, counting down.
ATATTGTTCTTAGTATGAATCACTCAAGACGTTTATTCCTCCAACAGGCTGGCCTGGCCACTGCCGGACTGCTATTGCCCGGTGGCATTTCCGCCTTTGCCAAAGGCAATGGCTTACCGAAAAAAGTGGGCATTCAGCTGTATACCATGCGGGAGCAGCTGGACAAAAACCCTACGGATACGCTCACCCGGATTGCTAAAATCGGCTACCAGGAAGTGGAAACTTATTACGGTACACCCGGTACCTACGAAGGTAAATTCTGGGGTATGCCGGTAAAAGAACTGAAATCACTGCTCTCCTCTTTAAACATGACCAGTCCGAGCGGTCACTATGGACTTAATAATTTTCTCACCGAAGGCAACGGCAAGGATGAGGAGCTGAAGGCACAGGTGGAATATGCCGCTGAGCTGGGTCAAAAATATTTCGTGATTCCGGCATTACCCATGCCTCAATGGGATGCAACGCCCACCGCTGATCACTACAAGTTTATTTCCGGGCAGCTGAATAAGGCTGCTGAATATTGTAAAAAGTCAGGCCTGCAGGTGGCCTTTCACAACCACTTTTGGGAGTTTAAACCACTGGCTGACCAGGCTGGCAGTGGATATGATGTGATGCTCAACAATACTGATCCCGGAAAAGTATTCTTCGAACTGGACCTGTTCTGGGCCATTAAATCCGGCTATGATCCTGTGAAGCTTTTTGCACAGGCGCCTGGCAGGTTCTTCGCACTGCACGTAAAGGATATTGACAAGGCTAAACCCGAAGTATTGGTATCGCCTGCCACAAAAGATAAGAAAGCCATGGAGTTGTTATCCATGGCCTCTTTTGCGGACGTAGGCACCGGTGCGGTGGATTTTAAACGCATCCTGGCGAAAGCGCCGGCAGCGGGGGTTAAACACCTGTATGTGGAACAGGATGTGATTAAAACGGATCATTTCCAGAGTATAACGAATAGTTATGCTTATGTGAAGCATACGTTGTTGAAGTAACTGTAAATTTTAATAAAAGCGGGTAAAAGGGGACCGAAGGTCCCCTTTTACCCGCTTTATTTTCCCGTGCCTTCGGCACGGGAAAATAAAGCGGCGAAACTTTGCTCCTTTTAAAGCTTTGCGAGAAAATACCCTAGCTTTGCAGCAAATTTACGTTGTTACATATGGCGATGCACGAAATAGAAACCTTGGTGGAAACCTCCATCCTCTGCCTGGATAATAGTCAGGACGAACTGGCCGATTACAGAAGCCTTATCTTCAACCTGTACCAGCTGCAAGACAGCTTCGATACCGGTTTCACCCATTTCCGGGTGATGGATATACTGATTAAACATCGCTACGTATACACCTTCCCGATCACTGCTCATCCTGCTTACCTGGAGCATACCGCCTTTTTCGACGGCCTTGCTGCCAGCCAGAAGTTCAGCTTTATATATGCCAACCCGGCTAAAGAGTGGGACGCCACTGCCAACCCGGTAGCCGGCTATGCTAACTACGACCATGCTACCGGAAAATATATTCTTTACTGCGATGCCGGCTCCCTGCTGTGGTCAGCCATGGTGGCGGCGGGCACCATCACCGGTAAAGATGCGCTGGCACCGGAGCCGATGGGCTTTTTCCACCTGGCACTGACTATTACCGAGTTTGCTGCCGCACAGCAGGATAAAGACCTGCTCGGCCTATGGTACCTGCTGCTGCCATATATGGTGATGCAGGCAGAGCAGGACGGTATTCCAATTCAAACAAAAGATCTGGAAACGATATTCAACATCATCGTAAATCAGGATGCCATCCCGCATGAAGGACTTCCTTATATTGAAGATATTCCGAAGGGTGGTGAGCTCGGTGCATTCTGCGAATGGTGGTACGCTCCTGCCAAAGAGTGGATGCCCACAGAACCGGAAGCAGCAGAAGAAATTGACCTGGAAGCCATTCCATTTACACAGGAAGTGGAAAAAAGCGCCCACTGGTACTCCCAGCAGGTAGTAACACTCATGGAAACTGCTACCAATGCCATCCAACAGATGGAAGAGAATGGCGGTGATGAAGCTACCCAACAGGCTATACAACAACAGCTGGCGGCGGCACTTACCTACGCCAACAAAGGCCTCGAAATAGCGCCTGGTGAGCCTAATTTGCTCATGAATAAAGGTTCCATACTCATGCTCCTGCAGGACTATCCTGCGGCCATGGCCTGCTACGATGAAGCCCTGACGGCTGCTCCCACCAATCCATATGTGCACCTGAACAGGGCCATATTATTCTATCATATGGATCAGTTCCAGGAATCAAAAGCCTCTTTCGAAAAGCTGCTGCAACTGGAACCTTCCAATGAGTTTGCGCAGCAATGGCTGCAACACCTCCGCGAAGAAGGCTACTAATCACGTATTCATCCATACAGACGGTTATTTCCACTCCTCATAAAAAAGTGGGAATAACCGTTTTTTTATATAAATTTCAATACAGGATGTAACTGTAAATCAAACTGTATATTAGTGTATGATTAAAGAGCTGGAAGATATTGTTCGTGCATATGAAGAAGCCAACCGCAACGGCCTGCGTACCGCGCTGGCCACCGTTGTGCATGTGGACGGCTCCGCGTATCGGCAGCCGGGCGCCAGAATGCTGGTAACGGAAAATGGAGAACTGACCGGCGCTATCAGCGGTGGCTGCCTCGAAGGCGACGCCCTGCGCAAGGCGCAGCTGGTGATCATGCAACAACAGCCCATGCTGGTTACCTATGATACCACTGATGAGGATGATGCACAACTGGGCGTAGGCCTCGGCTGTAACGGCATTATTCACATCCTGCTGGAACCCATTGTGGCAGCGGATGCCAACAACCCTATCCATCTCATTCAACTTATTACCGGTAACAGGCAGGAATGTATTTTAATCACCCTGTTTAATTTAGAGAAGCGAAAAGAAAGACAGCCGGGAACGGTGCTGCTCCGCCGGGACAACTACGTGGACGGCTATACGGATAATTCGCCGCTCTGCGCTGCCCTGCTCCGTGATGCACAACTGGCTATGGACGAGCAGGCCACACTGATCCGCACTTACATCTCCCCGGAAAATTCACAAACAGCCTTACTCTCTTATATCACACCTGCAGTACAACTGCTGATCGCCGGCGCCGGCAACGATGCACAGCCGCTGCTACACATTGCCCGCATCATGGGCTGGCAGGTACACCTGCTGGATGGCCGCCCCAATTACGCCACAGCTGCGCGCTTTCCAGGTGCCACCCTCCACGTTGCCAAAGCCGCCGAAGCATTGCAGGGCATTAACGCAGACGCCTATACGGCCGCCGTACTGATGACGCACAACTACAATTACGACCTCGCAATGCTACAGCAGCTCGTGCAATTTCCTGTTCCCTACATCGGGGTGCTGGGGCCCGCGAAAAAACTACAACGCATGCTGGAGGAAGCGGATAACATTACAGCTATACAACGGGCACGTATATACGGCCCTTCCGGGCTCGACATCGGCGCAGCCACACCGGAGGAGATCGCCCTCAGCATTGCAGCAGAGGTAAAGCTGGTGATGAGCCGCGGCAACTACAAAGGTGCCTCCCTGCGGGATAAAGACGGCGCTATCCACAGCAGAAGAGCACAGGTGATCACGAGTCAACATATCTGATATGACAGGCATTATCATCCTCGCCGCAGGCGCTTCACAACGACTAGGCCAGCCGAAACAACTACTGCCCTTCCGCGGCAGCACCCTGCTGGGAAAAATAACATCTACCGCTATTGAAAGTAACATAGGACCTGTACTGGTTACACTCGGCGCCTTTGCAGAACAGGTTAAACCTGCACTGGCCAGCCTGCACTGCAAAGTAACGGTGAACCATCACTGGGAAGCCGGCATGGGTAATACCGTCGCATTTGGCGTAACCGAATTTTTACGTATATACACTAACGTTAGTAAATTGTTTTTGCTGGTATGCGACCAGCCTTTTATTGATGCGCGACTCCTACACCGCATGCAGGCACTCCGCTCTCCCATTGTGGCCTGCCGCTACGAATATAACATCGGTACCCCCGCCCTCTTCAGCGAACCCTACTTTGCAGCATTACAAGCGCTGCAAGGCAGCACCGGCGCTAAAAAACTCCTCACCACCCATAAAGACCAGGTTGCCACCATCGATTTTCCGGAAGGAATCATTGATATTGATACCATTAAGGACTACCATGAACTGCTGGCGCAGTAAACCAGAAATTTTTTTTGCGGAATAAAACTTTAACCTATATTTGTCTACAAGTTTGGTAGACTAATAAAATTCAATACCATGATTACCTACACTTCAACTACATCCATGGCTGCTTTTCGCAATACTGCGAAATATGTGACTTTGTCCGTTGCCAAAGGATATTGTTGTTGCTGTTAATCCCTCCCCCAAACACTCTTCTGCGGTAATCCCACCAATATCCGCTTCAGCTTTACAGCATCATTGTTCACCGCCAACAAAACATTTTCGTCATGAAAACGAATAACCAACCCGTATTCCGTCTGGACCAGACGGTAACAGATGAGCATCTTTCCTGGTTTAACCAGTATGGTGTAATACAGTTTCGCAACTTTATAGATGCCGATACTGTAGCATTATTAGTACGCGAAGTGCAGGAAGTACAAAACTGGCTGCTTCGAAATGATATTCAAAAAGTAAATGGCATCCCGCTGAAATTCGGCACAGATGCGGATGGCACGCCACTTATTCAGCGCATCGCCTTCGCATCGCACTACAGCAACGTCCTCCGCGAATTCCTGCAGGACCCGCGCCTGCAATCGCTCACCAAACTGCTGGGCCCTTATAGTGGCCGCATTGGTGAAGATGAAAAAGACGGGCTGGTGGTAAATCACTATGTGAACTCCGCTGCCAGTCAGTTCAAACAGCTGGGCTGGCATACAGATAGTCCGCGGGACCTCTTCCTCGGCTCACGCATCATGCCTATGCTCAATGTTGGCCTGCACCTGGACAACTGCCCAGCTTCCAACGGTGGCCTGCGGGTACTTGCCGGCACACATCGCCAGGGCATATGGCGACTCCTCTTCAGAAAAAAATATTTCATCGATAACAACCCTGATAAAAACGAAACAGGATTTGATATAAATGCAGGTGACCTGACTGTACATGACGGCAGACTATGGCATCGTGTACAGCAGTCGCCGCATGTGGGCGAAGCAAGCCGCCGCCGTGTAATGTATATCCCCATCATCACCGGTGAATACCAGCCGAAACATGCCGGTAGTCCCACCCCGTTTTATCATAAGCTCGCGCACCTGAAGCAACATCTGTACGGTGCCAAACCAGCATGGGCAGCTACAAAAGCCAAGCCGGAAGGAATACTGGAACCCAAACATTAAATCACTGAATATGTCATATGCATTAGTAACAGGAGCTGCCAAAGGCATCGGAAAGGCCATAGCGGCAGCCCTGGCTGAAAAAAATTATCATCTGTTGCTGGTAGACCTGGACGGGGACGCCCTCGAAGCCACTGCAACGGAAATCGCCGGGCTATATCACGTAAACGTACACACGCTGAACCAGGACCTTTCCGCGGCAGCTGCCATCGAAGAAGTATTCCGCTGGTCGTCGCATTTTCACAATCGCCTGACGGTGGTAGTGAATAATGCCGGCTATGGCCTGAATGGTGCCTTTGAAAAAATTCCGCTGGCCTCACAGTTCAACGTCATCGATGTAAATATTCGGGCGCAGGTGGGGCTTTCGCATGCCTTTATTCCGGTGCTGCGGCAATTTAAAAAAGGATATCTGCTGAATGTGGTGAGTACCACCGCTTATCAAACGGTGCCCTATCTGAATATTTATGCGGCTACAAAAGCTTTTGCGCTGTCATTTACACGCGGACTGCGTTACGAGTTACGTAACAGCAATGTGTCGGTAAGTGCGTTGAGTCCTGGCAGTACGGATACGGATTTCGTAAACCGTGCCGGCATGAATGCACGTACCCGCAGGATTGCTGACCGCTTTAACATGACGCCGGAATCAGTAGCTAAGATAGCATTGAAAGGCCTGTTCAGCGGTAAAGCAGAGATCATTCCCGGCTTTACGAACAAACTGAACGCCTGGTTACCTAAATTCTTCCCGAAAGCATTAGTGGAAAAAATTGCAGGAGATATTTATGAACCGGCAGCCAATGCACCGGCCCAGGCAAATGTAGTTACGAGTAAAGCTCCTGCTCTTCAGTAAAATAGGTACGGCCGCCTTTGTCCACATGCTGAATGGGATAACCACCGGGACTTTTTTCTTTTTTAGGTACATGTACCTGCATGAAGTCACGCACCTCGCCGTTGGTTATCCCCGGATGCGTTTTATTTATTTTCTTGATCGCATCCTTCAGGACCTTACGGGTGGCAGTTACCAGGTCCTTCAACATCTTTGGCGGAATGGCCTTGCCGACAGAAAATGGTGAAATCTTTGCCGTATACAGGATTTCATCGGCATAAGCATTGCCGATGCCCAGTACATTTTTCTGATCCGTCAGGTATTTCTTGATGGTAGTTTTCTTTTTTGCCAGTTGCTCCTGCAAGTACTTATCGTTAAACTCCTTTGAAAGGGCATCAGGCGCCTCTTTTTCAGGCGGATCCAGTGTTAGGTGTGCCGCACGCTGGAAATCGGTTAATGCCAGCGAAATACCGCCTGTAAATCGCAAAGTGGCAATGGTAAACTTTTGTTCCTCATTTTTTTTAAGGAGATATAATTTTCCATGCAACATCATGTGCATCGCCAGCACATGATTCTTCCCGAAATAGAAAAACAGTTCTTTCCCGTGCCTGGCTATCTTTTCCAGCTTCTGCCCTTCCAGCGCTTTCTTTAAAACAGCAACCTTCACTTTCAGATGTTTGGTAACCGGCACCTCTATTTCCTGCAATTTTTTGTTTTGCAGGGCGGCAGATAAGTTTTGCTGGAATACTTCCAGATCAGGTAATTCAGGCATGGTTGAAAGTTTTAGGTTTGTGCAATTTGCCGGATGCCTTCGGCATCCGGCAAATTGTGATTGGTCAGGGCCATCGGCCCCGATCCAACACGAAAACAACAAAACGTAAGCCTTAGCTGCTTAACTGCTTATGCTGCTTTGCGAGAAAAAAGATCAAAATAAAATTAAGCTTTTATCCTCACTTTAACGCGCCCGCAAATCGCCATTGCGACTGGAAAGACGGACTCAGCGCCTGTTTAGTAATAATGGCTCTGAACATTTCTACAGGGATAGCACCTTCATGCAGAAACGTATCATGAAATGCCAGCTCTGTCATTTTTCCGCTCGCCACTACTTCTGCATGCAAGGCACGCAACTGTAATCCACCCATCATATAAGCAATTTGATATAACGGCCCATAACCTCCGGTAAACGAGCGGCGCACTTCCGACTCCGCACTGAACGGCTCATGCCCTACACGATCCACCAGGAAATCAATACACTGCTGCGGGGTCCATTTGCCCAGGTGGTAATTTAGGGAGAAGATAATGCGCGCGCATCTGTGCATCCGCCAGAATAACGCACCTATCTTTTCTTCGGGGGTGGCATGAAAACCTTTATCCCACAGGAGCATTTCCCAGTAAAGTGCCCACCCTTCCACGGAAAAGGGTGTATTGAACATACCGCGGTAGGATTTGTAACGCTGGTTCATATAGCCTTGCAGGTTATGACCGGGAATCAGTTCATGAAACACCGTAGCGTGTGCAAAGCCATAATTATTGCTGCGCAGGCTCATCTCCTTTGCACTTTCCTCCATATCCATAGTAGGGTAGGCAATCAGGATAGAAGCACCTCCCAGGAAGAAGGGCGCAAACCGCTGCTGCTCCCTGCTCAGCATAAACATCCGCCAGCTTTCCTTAGCCAGCTCAGGTATCGTAACCAGCTTGCGGTCTTCCACAAACTTAATCGCCTCATCCGCGAGGCGGTGAATCAACTCCGGTTGCTTACCCGGCGCCACATAATTTTCTTTGATCTTTGCCAGCGCCTTTTTCCAGTCCTGGCCATAGCCCAACGCCGCAGAGGCTTTCAGCATTTCCTTATCACACCATTCAAACTCCCGGTTAGCAATGGCCACCAGCTCTTCCGGGGAATAAGGAATCATTTCAAACTGCAACAGATCTGTGAGTGCTTCTTTACCAATCGGAGCACCTTTAATTCCGCTTGCATCCAGGGATTTATCAGCTTTATCCGCCAGCTCAAAATTCAGGAATGCGGCATATTTGCTCAGTGCACTGTCTACTTTCTGGTAAGGCTCTTTCACCCACCAGGTAAACTGCGGATCGTAGTTGTAATAAAAATCATACACATTCTGCAAACCCTTCTGAAGACTGGTAACAATAGCGGAGGCCTTGCGGAAGTCGGCCGCTGTGAGTTGTGTATTTTTGGCAGCATTCCCCCTTGCCGTACCGATGGCTTGTTGCACCTTGTTCAGGGTAAAGGCTACCTGCTGGGCATCCGGCGTGTCGCCCCGGCGGCGCCGGATCTGCATCTGCATAATATCATCTGCAAAGGGTACCAGCGGCAATACCTGCGTGTAGGCCTGTGCGTTCAGATCAATCTCCTTTATTTCCTGCCGCATATTCCGTTGCAGCAGGAGGTAATCCACCTGTTCCGTGGTTGACAGCTCCCGGAACCTGATCTGCTGCATTTCATCCAATATACTGTTGTAGTACTTCCGCATACGCGTATAGTATTCCGGGCTGTCCTGGAAAATATACACCTTGTTCAGGCCGTTCACATCCGCCTCTACGCGCTGGATCAGTTCCGCCACCGGCTGCCCCGGCGCCGCAAAAAGATAACAGGTACAAACAATCCCGAGGGTAGTCAGCAATATTCTCTTCATATGTATAAAGATTAAAAAATAGATGCCAGCGCCACCTGCGCAGCGCCGTCACTCACAATTATGGTGGATATACAATTGGTTGATTTGATTTAAACGAAACGAAGTCCAAAGTTAAAGTCCTTAACTGCTAAGGATTTACGGATATTGTCCACCAATAAACCAACTTTGTCTTTAAAGAATAAATATATACAATTTATTGACCTATGTAAATCCAATGTTAAAACCAGTTTCCAAGCGGACTCAAACAAGGTTTTTACTGCATTTATGCGGCAGAAATTCGGTAAATTCGTAATTCGTGTTTTTTAAAATCCATAAAACAAAATATGTAAAACAATTAAAACATTACGGCGTGAAATTGAAAAAGAAGCAAGTGATTAAACCGTTAGTGTTTGCATTTACAGTATGTGTTTTTGCATTCCTTATTACCACCTTTAGCAGTATTGATAAAACCAGTGCCAGCGCTTACAAAGCCACTACCACTACTCCTGTAGCAGATTCCATTCAACAGCCCAGCCTATACGAAGAATTAGGCCTTGATTCACTCGGGCTGAGTGAGGAAGCGTTTGAAAACGCCATGCAGGGTTATGAGAAGCTGGATAGTGAAGGTAAACTCAAAAATGACAAGGTGATTTCTATTATCGACTTCTCACTGCCCTCCAGTAAGAAGCGTTTGTTTGTGATTGATCTGCAGAATAAAATTGTGCTGTTCAACACGCTGGTATCTCATGGAAGAGGTTCAGGTACCCTCAATGCCAACGCATTTTCCAATCAGCCAAACAGCTTCAAAAGCAGCCTGGGCTTTTATGTAACCGGCGATACCTATATCGGTCAGCATGGTTACTCCCTCCGACTGCTGGGTGAAGAGAGAGGCATTAATGATAATGCACTGGCCCGTGGCATTGTAATGCACAGCGCCGCCTACGTAAATGAAGCGCTGGTTAAAACCCAGGGCTACATTGGCCGCAGCCTTGGCTGCCCGGCTATTCCGGAGTTTATCCACAAAAAAGTGATCGAACGGATTCGCAATGGCAGCTGCCTGTTCCTCTATAGTCCGGATAAAGCATATTCCATGCGTACGAAACTGCTGGAAAAAGATACGTTAGCATCTTAGATAAACATGTAGTAGAGACGGGCTGCGCCCGTCTCCCAAATGAAAAGAGATGGGCTCAGCCCATCTCTAAAACTCGAGGAGACGGGCGCAGCCCGTCTCTACAACGTAACAATAAATTTCACGGCACCATAATTACCTGCTTCCGGACGCATGTAGTAAGTCCCGGCCGGAAGGCCTGCAACCGTTACACTGTTATTACTCCCCTTTACCACTCTCACTTTCTTTATCGTATGCCCGTTGCTGTTAGTAATTACAACATTGCCATCCATGGCCGATTTTACATATACCGTACTGGCCGCAGGATTTGGAAATACTTCCAGTGCCGCAACAGATCTGGTTTCGTTTGTATACAGCGGTGCCCTCATCACTGCGTTATTGCTGAGCGACTGCAAGCCTTCGATCAGTGATAACGATGGCCTGTCACCCGGCAACGCCGATTCATTGGCGTAAAACGTGATATCAGAAGTACTGGCATCTGCATTGGTAAGGTTACCATAAATATGAAACACCAGTACAGAATCGCCCTGATGAATACGGCTCAGCAAACTATCTTTGGTGAGGTTCCAGGTCATCCAGTTACCGCCATAATAGAATCCGGCATTGAGCGAATCCAGGTGGGCCGAATCGGCTACCCACTTATTCCAGGTCAGGCTGTTGGCATCTGAATTATCCCAGTTACCTTTTGCTGCCCACTTTACTACCAGGCTGGTTTTCCCTCCATTCGTGTTTACGCTCCTTACTTTTAAATGTAATCTCACCGTATCTACATTGGCTAAATTGCCCGCATAGTCACTCAGGCGGAATTTCAGGAAAGTCTCCCTTTTATAACCGCTGTTAGGATCCGGCTTAATTGCCAGCGATGAGTCATTCCCGAAATTAGTAGTAGCACTACCACCGTTACGGATATACGTATCCGCTACCGGCGTAATACCCGCCGGCCTGGTGGACGGGCCGAAGTTGATGTCGATCACCGGGATATTGTTTTCAAACCGGTAAGGGAACACCAGTTCCTTCGATGATCCGTTGGTAAACACAAATTTGATGCGCAGCGTGTACGTGCTGTATTTCTTCCAGAATTCTGCTACCGGCATGGCTACATTAAAGCTGTCGCTACCCACTTTATTTGCCACCCAGGCCAGCTGATCGTAATTGGCGCCATCGTCGTCCTGGTCATTGTAAATGACAATATTACTCACTGTTTTAGTGGCCGTAAATTTCCCTGACAGGTTGATATTTCCGTTACTGTAATTCGAGTGGAAATTTATAAACGAGGCGGTTCCGCCGCCATAGAGATCGCTGATGGTATCCTCGGTTCTGAACACTTCGCAGGTATGCAGTACGGCGCATTCTCCCGCCGTGAGGAAGGTAGCAGCGCGGCCGTAGGTACTGTTGCCACTGCCCATCAGGGCAGTGCCCTTTGCCGGGTCGGCCTTTTCTGAAACGCGTTCCTTGTCGTGCGGCAGGTTTAATCCATGCCCCAGCTCATGCACCAGGCCACCTATATAAGCAGAGGTACCGCCGGTAGCGAAATAATTGGTGTCGATGTCAGGGTTGTCGAGGGCAAAGCACCAGCCATTACCTAACCCGTAAAACGGATTATAGCCCGACTGAGGAAGGATTACCAGTGTATGCGTACTGTTTTTTTCCCCTGGGTTGGCAGCGAAATAAGCGTTTACTTCCGGAATAATTTTGGAACCACCGCCGTCGTAAGGGTACTGTGTTTTATCGTACAATCCCCGGAGGATGCTGATTTTCACCAGGCCGTCGGAGTCTTTGCGCATACCAAACGTTTCATTCGTATAGCCGTAATAGTTCATCCACTTGCGGTAAAAATCCTGTGCCTGCAACATTATGCCGTTTAGGCGTTGGCGGTAGTTGGCTACCGTATCCACATCGGTAGGCAGGAAGTAAATGATGTTCAGGTTATGCTTCCTGGTTTCCACCTGCCGCTGCGGTGGTGTGGTGGGGCCGTCGGTATGGTAATAGATGGTCAGTTGCGGGCGCTGCATGGGGTTGGTCCATTCCCGCGAATACATGGAGGTATTGGCGCCGGAATTCAGCCGCGTATATACCGCAAAAGAAACCAAAGAATCTCCCGAAAGGGCCGACTGCACCCTGCTTTGTAAGCCTTTCCAGGTGGCGCGGTAAGGGGTGGAATCCGTCATAGCAGTAGCCGGCTTAGGCACTACGCTCAGTGTATCCGGCCCTATGCCTGGCTTGTTGTTCCAGGTAACGGTGGTTTCCGTCCAGCTGTTGGAAGCTACCGGGAGCACGTGCCACATGTGCCCGCTGCCCGACTGCGAATAATACACGGAGCCCTGCAAAAAGGCGGAATCAATCACCGTACCTGCCGGAAGGCCCAGCCCTGAAAGATTGAATTTCAGGTAGGTTATCAGGTTGTAGACTGAACTGTTGCTGGACTGGGAATAACGGAAACGCAACTGCGTGGAACTGCCATAGTTGGCATTTCGCGCATCATCAGCGGTGTTGCTGTTTACATAGGTGTCTTCAGACGCCGTGATTACTTTAGTTCCTGATTGGGCCCAGGATATACGGGCAGAGAAAAGAACGGGCAAACATAGTGTGACCGCACGCAAAAGTGTAAACAATTTGCTCATTGTTCAGTTTTTTGGTTAATAATCAAAAACTTTTGCGATGATCGTTACAATAGATAAAAGGGGCTATCCTATAAATATATAATATTTTTTGAAGCAATGATTTTTTTTGAGGGAATTCGCTGGAATGCTTCAGCATACACCTGTGACAAAAAAGGGTGGGCCGGGCCGGGCCGGCCCACCCTTTATCAGAAGGGCCGAAGGCCCTTCTGATAAAGCCATTTATAACACTCTCCCCATCAACGGATCAGTAATACCTTCCTTCCCTGTTTCCACACGCCCTGCAAAGCGCTGTTCATACTGCGCACTACCAGCTACGGTTATACGTACATCATACCACTGATGGCTTTTTGCCAGGTCAATCATCAGCACCGACTTCCCTTTTGCAGCCACCGTAATTTTAGTTTCCCCTTTGCCGTACGACATATCATGGGCGATGATTGTCAGTGGCGTGCTGCCCTGGTTTTCGATATCAATAGCCAGGTTTCCGGTTAGTTTACTCCGACTGGTTTTACTACGCTGGTAATCGCAGGCAATGGATACAGCGGGATCATTGGCATTGCCTTTAAACTCCCGGAAGTAGCCATTAGCACCGTATACAGTCAAATGATAATCACTGTTTTCAAATTCCTGCAGCGGCCACGTATCCCGGATGGTATCGCCGGCTTTTACAGCGTAGGACCATGCCCGTAGTGGGCCCAGCTGGTTGGTATCCTGCTGGATATAATTTCCCGGGGCATATACGTTAAATGGCGCACCGGCAGCTTTCGCACCAAACACCTCTTTGGCAGCGTTGAAGCTGATTTCAAAAGCACGCTTATCAGCGCTCAGTTTACCATGCGTATAAAGCTGATACGGCAATGCGGAAGAAGGTTTGGTACCTTTTTCCTGCTGCGGCATCCAGCTGGATTTTTCAGGGTTATTATTCACTACTGCTATTTCTTCCGGCGTTAAGGCCTTAAAGTTGTCCGGCAGTTTCTTGAATTTCGCATTGTAAATACTTTCAACTACCTCGTTTCTTTCTTCAAACGGGAGCTCAACTTTTTCACCATTGTAAGGTCTGAAAACGCTGGACAGGTCGCCACACACTGCACGGCGGTAAGCGGTAATATTCGTTTCCCGTATAGCCTTGCCCGTTTTATGTTGCAGGAAGTTTTCCAGGAACTGCAATATGGAAGTATGGTCGCATACTTCTGAATTCACAAAACCTCCCCTGCTCCATGGTGAGGCGATCACCAGCGGCACCCGGTATCCGAGCCCTATCGGGCTTTCGCGCAGGGAGTTTTTACCTACATGCGATTTTTTCTTTTCTTCTTCCAGCGTAACATATTCAATTGCGGTGTCTATACCTTCAGAAACCTTACCGGTACCGGGTTTAAACGGAGCTGTAAATGGCGGCACGTGATCGAAGTAACCATCATTTTCATCATAGCATAAAATGAAAATGGTTTTCTTCCATACCTCTTCCTTTTTAGTGAGAATATCCAGCACCTCCGATACGTACCAGGCACCATACCACGGTGCACCCGGATGGTCAGAGAATTCGCCCGGAGCCACCAGATAGGATACGGTGGGGAGCTTACCGGTGTTTACATCCTCGCGGAACTGATGCAGGATATCACCTTTAGGCACCGTTACTTTTCTTACCTGGTCACCATCTTTATATTCGAGGGTTTCCAGTTCATGGTAGTCAGGATCTTTGCTATTGGTAGTAAATGCACGGTTATGCAGTTCCTGTTCTCTTTTGCTGAGTTTAGCGAAATTTTCAGGTGTATATTTCACGGCATCTTTTTGCACGCGCTCCAGCTCCTGCTCTGCCCTGGCAACGGCTTTGCTCAGTTTGGTATGTTCAGGCGTGCCGGCAGTAAGGCCTGCCAGCTGCTTTTTTTTCTCCGCAATAAATCCTGGGAGTTGTTGCTGGCTACGCTCCAGGTATTTCATATAGCCGGTAGAGTAGCGCACATTATAAGCCGCAAACCATTCGATCGGGTTATCCGTGAAGTTGGCCAGCATCCCGTCTTTTTCGCCTTCCAGCTGTGCGGCGCTGATCTCGTTCTGGTAAATACGCCAGTTCACGCCAGCATCCTGCATGCGCTCCGGGAAGGAGGTCCAGTGTGCTTCCGCGCCGTAATCCACATCCTCATTCCATACGTTGGCCTGGGAATCGGCATGCTGCTCGCTGCGCAGTGTGCCTGTCCACAAATACAAGCGGTTAGGTGTGGTACCCGTCAGGGAAGAGCAAAAGTTCTGATCACAAACGGTAAAGGCATCTGCCAGGGCGTAATAAAAAGGAATATCTGTTCTGTCGTAATAGCCCATGGTGAGCGGCATAGGCGCCCATTCCTTGTTACCGCTGGCTTTTACCAGCAGCCATTTATCGTAGCGGCCGTTGTTGCGGGCGTCTACCTGGTTGGACCACGAATGTGGCAGACTACTCATCCACGTGGCCTTGGTATCTTTGATGTTTAAACGGAAAGGCGCAAATGTTTCGCCGGCATGATTGGTTTGCAGCCAGACTTTATTTTTGTTTGCGAGGGTGATGGCACGTGGATCATTGAAACCGCGCACCCCTTTCAGGGAACCATAGCAGTGGTCAAAGGAGCGGTTTTCCTGCATGAGGATCACTACATGCGCTGCATCCAGGTAGGTAGTGCCAGGCTGGGGATTAATGGCCATTGCACGCTGAATAGAACCGGGTACGGCGCTCCATACACCGGCAGCACCGGAAAGCAGGGCCGCTTTCCTGATAAAATCTCTTCTTGTATCCATTTTCTGATTTTTCATGTTCACTGCAGCAGCCTCTAACAAGGCATCCCGCAATGGGCTTGAAAATAGGAAATTATTGGAGAGTGGGCAATTAAGTCTGGGTTAATTACATAAGCGGTTGTTTTTTAACCCGATTTCCGCTTTGCCTTCGGCAAAGCGGAAGTCGGGTTGGAGGGAGGCCACTGGCCTTCCTCCAACCCGAATAAAAAAGCCTGCTGCAGATGCAACAGGCTCCTAATTTTATATTGTATAGCTGTTAATTCGTAGCGTTTGCCGGTATGATGGTGATTTTGATCCTGATGGTACCTGACGGTAAGGTAACGGGGGCACCATTTACACCTGCTGCTTCTATGGATACAGTTCCGGGTTCGTACAGGAAGGTGAAGCTGGTATTCTGGTATACTTCGGGCAGTGCCTCAAATACGCCGTTTCCTCTGTCCATCGCCACAACTACCCCATCAGATTGTGCGGTATTTTGTGTTAATTCCGGCGTTGTTACGAGGAAATAATAAGTTTTACCTCCATCATCCGTCTTCCATTGATTAGCCGCAACATCAGCCAGAATAGTGGTGCTGGGTATCACTTCGTTGTAGGTTTTGGTACAACTCGATGCAGTAAATAGTACAACTACCAGCATCAGCAAAGGGTATAACCATTTTTTCATATAATATAGATTGAATGTAGATGAATGAATGATAATCTGTTCTGCTGTTTCCATACCAAATACGATGCCATAAACCGGGGTGAGCCAATACAAACGGATAAGCCACGGATTCTGAGCACTCCTCACTAACAGCATAACAAAGGTATCAGGGTAAATCGACTGTTATCAGCACAACAATCAGGAAGGACATAAGGTTGTAAACCTACTTATTAAAGATAACAAAGAAAATGATCATCTCCGCTAAGAAATTATGTCCTTCCGCCCCCCCCGTTCATCTATATTCTCACTTGCACGCCGCCCTGCACCCCTGCAAAGATGCCGTCGAACGTGTTGTTACTACGGCTTTTGGACCAGATGTAGTTGCTGATCAGATCCGCACCGGCTCCATCTTTGATGTGTACAAAATTGATATTAGGGCCGGCGAACACTTCAAACCTTGAACCAAAACGGTAGGCAAGATATCCGCCTGAAGTCCATTTGCTGTAAACACCTTTTTTAAAATCGCACAGAATCGTTTCCGTGCCTTCTACATTCAGCCTGAGGCGGTTTAGCAGCGGCAGGTGCCAGCCGATACCGGCCTGCAGTGCATAAAGATTTTGTTCGCTCTTAAAATTATAGCCCACACCCAAAATGCCATACAGAGAGCGGCCGCCGGATTTGAAAGCAGCAATGGTGGTAGCCGATTCATCGATCGACAATGATACCTGTTTTTCCCCATTGCGAATAATATTTACGATACCGATGGGGTAATCACTGCTATCTGCAATATTGATAAAACCCGCCAGCTGCACACCTTTCACCTTTTTGGCGATATTGATAAAACCGGCTATCTGTAATTTTGTATCGGCCGCCTTATTGGCAAAACCTGCTATCTGCAGCCCGTTTACGTTTCCAGCTGTATTTACAAAACCAGCCAGCTGGATACCGTTCATTTGCTGCTTCACAAAATTACCGAAGCCGGCTATCGTAATTCCATCAGCCCGTTGATGGATAATATTCGTGAAACCTGCCAGTGTAACGGCCTTGTTCGTATGTCCGATGTGGTTGGAAAATCCTGCGATCTGTACACCGTGTGCTTCATCTTTGATAACACTGGAAAAACCTGAAACAATAACACCTGTTTCTCCATATGATAAACCGGCAATCGCATGCAAAGAAAACCTGTTCGTATATTTGGCAGCGTTGGTACCATTCGTACTCAACGGATATACAATACCTACATGTGCAGGTGCATAATAGCTAGTCTGGGCATAGGTTACAACCATCACACATATCATCCCCAACGTCAAAAAAAATGTTTTCATATCGTTTATTATTAAGTGAATTCCTAATAACGACACGCATATGAAAACATACCCCTATTATCTGTAGTAATTATTTTAGAAGATGGTAATCCCCAACTGCCAGCCCAGCCATCCGCGGCCCGTGTTTCCAATGTTGAATCCCGGATAGTCAGCGCCCGGACGCGGTCCTATGTATGGCTTCCCTTCTATATTTTCATCCCTGAAATGCATGGTAAATACAGGGCCTCCGAAAATGGCAAACCCTTTAAAAGGCTTATACATCAGGCTTCCCGTGAGCCGATACAACTGTGAGTTTTCATTTTCCTCTCCCATATGAAAGGTGGATATCATGAACTCAGTGATAACACTCAGCTTCGGACGAAGTACCATCTCACGCCCCACACCATAGCCTACCAGGAAGGAAGCTTTATCTTCGAAATTCATCCCTGCGGTGAGTATGCTGTACAGTTGCCGGCTGCCGCTCTTCCATGCCACATTCGCCGGCAGCATGTCAGTGCTGAACATCGACAGTTTATGGTAACCGTGTTTTACAATATTGATCAGGCCTATGGAATAACCGGTGGTGCTGTCTGCAATATTTATCAGTCCTATCTGCACCCCTTCCACCTGATGTGCTTTGTTAAACAGTGCTGCAATCTGCGCGCCTTTTACGGTTCCTTTTGTTATGTTGACTGCGCCGGCAATTTGTGCACCCTGTATTTCTTTCCCGGTATTGAAAATACCTGCTATCTGCGCCCCGTGCAGCGAATCACCTGCCCTGTTGAAGGCACCGGAAAGCTGTAGTCCTTCTACCTTTCCGCCGGCGCTGGCTGAAATGCCGGCCACCTGCACGCCGTTCACGCTCTGGTGTACATGTCCGACTGCACCGGTAAGTTGGACCCCATGCATAGGGCCGTTGGCCATGTTGGAAACACCGGCAACCTGCACACCGGTAACGGAATCCAGCACATTATTATGCAGGCCTGCCACCTGCACCCCATGTACTTTTCCACCGGTGATGTTGAGTACGCCCGCCACCTGCACGTTATCCACATCTTTTTTTACGATGTTAAATCCGCCTGCAATCTCTACTCCGTCGACCCCGGCGGTGTAGCCACCAAGTACATTCAGGGAAAACTTATTGACAACCTGACCACTCATACGGCCGTGGGTGCCGAACGAAGGAGCCAGCGACACCTGGTAAGGTTTATCTGCAAAAAACTGGCGGATGTTCATACTCTGTGCCTTTTCGCGGGATGACAGGAGGAGCCGGCCAAACCAGGTTTTCTCCACCGTGGAATAGCCTGTTACTTCAATTGTTGGAAGGGTGCGGGTAGAAGGTGAAATCGTTACATTGATCTCCTGGTCCTGCGCTGCCAGCAGCATTAAGGAGGTATCATTATACAGGTCCTTACTAACGCTGATGGCTGCGGCGGGATATTTATCCCTTAACCGCAGCCTGTAAAAACCATCGTTGTTTGTTATCGTGGAGATCAGTTGGTGTCGCTCATATACACTGGCGTTCGACACCCGCTGACCTGTTTGTTTATCCGTGACCACCCCGGTCACATAAAAGAAAGCACCGGGTGGTTTGTATTGCAGGATCAGGTAGTTGCCATATTCTTTATATTGATAATTACCTTCCCCCAGCAGGATGTCCAGCAGTTGCCGCACTGTTTTCCTTTCGACATCGATGGAAACAATACTGTCTTCCGGAACGGCATTGCTCATATACGAGAAGGTAAAATTTCCTTTTTTACCGATCGTTTTGAGTACTTCTGCCAAAGGTTTTTTAGTGAGATGTAAATCCATCACTTTGTTTAACTGCTGCGCAAAGAGCGTTGGTGCCGGCAACAACAAAAACAGTGAAAGTATATAGGTGTAAAATTTTGATGGCATAATTATTTCAGGATATAGGTGTCACCTTTTTTTTCTACTGTTATTTTTCCGTGGTAGGTTTCCTGCAACAAATCCAGGTTTTCCTCAAGGTTGCTATATACAAACACGCTGGTGATTTCCTCATTGCGTATAGCCGTATTGGTTATCTCTATTTTCACCCCATAGGCATTGCTGAAAATTTCAGCCAGCTGCCAGAGCGGTGTATCATTGCATACGAAGGTTTGGGTACGATAGTAATTATACAGTTCGTCTTTATTGGAAGCTTTTACGATAGCGGATGAATTTTTGGTCAATACTGCTTTTTCGTTTTGCTTCAGCTGCACGGTTTCCGCTTTTTTATTTACTTCTACTGCGCCTGTTTCTACGATTACCTCTACTTGTTGCTGATCGCTTTTCACATTAAAGGAGGTACCGAGCACGCGCACCTGTACCTCACCTGTTTTGAGTACAAACGGGTGGGATGGATCGGTAGCCACATTGAAAAAGGCTTCTCCTTCCAGGGTGATATTTCTGTTGGTTTCAAAGTTACTGGCATATTGGATACGCGAGTTTTTGTTGAGGGTGATGATGCTACCATCCGGCAGGGTATCTGTTACCGGGCTGTTGGCAGCTACGAGCTCCAGCTGATGTGCAGCTGGTTTGTTCATCATCAAAAAGGCAATGGTGCCGGCCACTACAATTACAGCAACGGCAGCGGCTATTCGCAGCCAGGGCTTGCGGGTGGCGGTTAATTCCACGACGGGCGTTTCCGGGCGATTAACTCGTTGTTGAAATCGGGTCCAGGCTTCATTTTCATCGGTGGCCACCGGGCTGGCGAGCGTGTGGCTCTGTTCCCAGATTAATTTGAAGTGCTGGAAATACTTTTCGTTATCGGAGCTGGCAGCCATCCATTGACCCACGGCCAGCTGTTCCTCAGCGGAAGCCTGGCCCAGCATGAATTTTACCAGGATATCATCGTTTATATGTTCGTTGAAATTATTCACAGGTTGCTCATTACGGTGTTAAGTAATAATAATAACAGGGGCAGGAAATCCACCAGGTTGTGCCGGAGTATACGCAAGGCTTTGCCCATCTGGTTCTCCACCGTTTTGACAGAAATATTGAGTTTATCGGCTATTTCCTGGTATTTCAGCTCATCGAAGCGGCTCATCTGAAATATGGTCCGGCATTTTTCCGGCAGTTCCAGGAGGGCCGCCTGCAATTTTTCCTGTAGTTCCCGCAGCTGTACTTTGCCTGATGCCGGGTTGGTGTTGGGTGGCGAGGAGTGCTGGTAGCGGGCATGAGCTACATGGTTGGCTTTTACTTTTTCGTGCCGCAGGTAGTTGATGCTTTCATGGTACACGGCCCGGTAGAGGTAACCTGATACCGATTCTTTGATCTTTATTTCACCGGACTTCTCCCAGAGCTTGCAGAATACGTTCTGCACCATTTCCTCTGCCATGATATCATCTTTCAGAATAGTATAGGCATAGGCGTGCAGCCCTTTATAATGGGATTTAAATATCTGCTCAAAGGTTAATGAACCATCCTTTTCCAGTGCAGTGGCAGCGCCGGTATCTTTCAACTCCATGTTGAGGGTTTGGAAACTAAGGTCAAATATAATTCCTTCTGTCAAGTTGGATGTTTTAAATAATGACACCTTATGGAATCCCTACCCCTACGTCTATATAAAAAATTATTTTTACAATTGATAATCAAGGCATTAACATCTCCCTAAAACAAATTTTACCAGCTAACTCTTCAATTTAACAATACCTTATGGAAGCATTAGTAAAACTTTCACAAAAGGCGGATTATTTTGGTGGAAATTATTAATTAATCGACCGAAATGAAGTATCTCTATTCCTTAATGACGCTCTGCCTGATTACTATTGGAGCGTCCGCACAAAAAACTGCCTATATCAATTTTCAGCAGCTGGTAGCTGCGATGCCTGAGTCAAAGAAAGCCGGTGATTCCTTACAGAAGTATGCTGATCAGCTCAATGCTGACGGACAAGTGATGGTAGCTGAGTACACGAAGAGCCTGGTGGAGTTTGACAGCTTGGCT
This sequence comes from Chitinophaga jiangningensis, assembly GCF_900142605.1. Classification (GTDB taxonomy): domain Bacteria; phylum Bacteroidota; class Bacteroidia; order Chitinophagales; family Chitinophagaceae; genus Chitinophaga; species Chitinophaga jiangningensis. The sequence goes on along the minus strand of NZ_FRBL01000013.1, from coordinate 88,114 downwards.
AAAACAATGACTGATCCACAGAAAGAAATCAGGGTAACTGCCTTAAAGCAGCAACAAGCAAATATCCAGGAATATAAATATAAGATGGAAGAGAAGGTGGCGATACGTGAACAGGAGCTGTTGACGCCTATTGTTGCCAAAGCGAAAGATGTTTTAAAAGCGCTCCTGAAGGAAAAGGGGTATGCGCTGGTGCTTGATAACTCCAGAGACGCGGTTGTAGTGGCCAACGAAGCAGATGATCTGTTGCCGCTTGCCAAAGCGAAGTTGGGAATTAAGTAGTGTGGTGGGGATTTTCTGCCAATGAAGCCAGGCTATTGGCTATTAGCTATTAGAGATGATGTTTTGCTCTCCTTACGCCATTCTATTAAACTTCAAAACATCTCCCTAACTGCCAATAGTTGATAGCCTTCCGCTATTTACTAGATGTGTAAACCGTGAGCCAGTAATGACTTCCAACGAGGGTTACTACGTACATATTCTGCTACCTTTTTACTGGTAGGCACCATTCTAACGTTCTGCGCCTGGATTTCTTCCATTACCTTTCCTAACAGCATTGCCGTTACGCCCTGTTTTTCCAGTGTTGGTGGCACTTCCGCGCCGGTAAGGAAAATACGGCTACCGTTTCTTTCATAAATCACTTTCGCCAGTTGACCGCTGATGTGCGCCTCAAATTGTCTGGCTTCCTTGTTGTCGATAATCTTAAAATCCTTCATGATAAATTTAGTTAAATCATACTTGTTACCTGTTCAGGTAAATAAGGGAAAGTATTGTCCAAAAAAAGGAGGTAGATAAATAAGATAGTTGAAGATTGGTTAGCTGGTATGGACATACCCTGGCTTATTTCCAGGTGCAAAGATACGGAATTTCCAGCAAAAACGGTGGTTTTCTCAAAAAGAGGCTAAGATTGTATAAGCACTATAGATGTTTTTTTGTTAGTTAAGGTCGTTTTCCGGTCCACCGAAGGTGGACCGGAAAACGACTGAGGAGAGGCCGAAGGCCTCTCCTCAGTCGGATAAACATCTTAGAACAAACATTAGATCCTGGTACTTATGCACCTTTGCAAAAAGGGCGCGCATAAAAAAAGCCTGACCAGTAATCCTGATCAGGCTTTGAGCGGAAGACCGGGCTCGAACCGGCCACCCCGACCTTGGCAAGGTCGTGCTCTACCAAATGAGCTACTTCCGCAGGGAATGTTTCAATTTTTACATACCTGCCCTTTAGACAGATACAGCACTGGAGCGGAAGACCGGGCTCGAACCGGCCACCCCGACCTTGGCAAGGTCGTGCTCTACCAAATGAGCTACTTCCGCAGGGAATGTTTCAATTTTTATGTATCTGCCCTTTAGACAAATACTGACTGGAGCGGAAGACCGGGCTCGAACCGGCCACCCCGACCTTGGCAAGGTCGTGCTCTACCAAATGAGCTACTTCCGCATTACTGTTAAGATCTTTCCAACAATCGTAACCTGTTGTTACTGTTTCAGGTAGTGTCCTTTTTTCGTTGGGATTGCAAAGATAGGAAACGAAGTTAAATCACAAAATTTCTTTTCAACTTTTTTAATATTTTTTTGCAAAACCATTGCTGTAAAAAAGGCTGAAACCACTTACAGCAAAGCGTTTCAGCCTATAAATTTTTTTATTTATTTTTATTTACAAAGATGTAATTTCAGCTGCATGATTAGTCAAAATGATCTTCTTCTTCGTTTTCCTTTTCTTATTCCACCATACGTAAAAGCCCGTCACTGGCAGTGATCCACAGATCAGACTCACAATAAAAGCGATTATTTTTCCCCAGATACCGGCGATGGCGCCCACGTGAATATCGTAGTTCATTTCTATCAAACGCTCGCCTGCGTTCTTATGTTTGTCATTGCGCCTTTGCAGCAGTTTGCCGGTGTACTGATCAAATTGCAGGGCATCAGGTGCGTAATAGGTTTCTGCGCGGTGATAGCCTGTAATAGTATTTACACCTGTAGGCGTTGCGGCCGTTCTGATGGTAAGACGTTTCATATCAGGTAATATGCGGCGGGCCTCATTAATCGACTCATCCAGCACCTGCAGCTGATTTACACCCTGGGTAACCACCGCCGACGCTTTATCATCCCTGTCCGGTGCCTGGGTGGTGCGTGCAGCCACTACATACACCGTGGCCTGGAACCAGGTAAACGACCATACCATACCGGTAAGAGCCAGTACCAGGGCGATTACCATGGCATAAAATCCCAAAACATTGTGCAAATCGTAGTTCACTCGTTTCCAGCTGGCTTTCCACTTGATCTTAAAGCTTTGCTCCCGCGTAGCTTTCGTCCATTTTTTAGGCCACCACATGATTAACCCGGTAATCAGCAGTATTACGAAGATGAAAGTAGACCATCCTATGATCGGCTGTCCGATCCTATCGTTGAGCAGCAGGTTCCAGTGCATGAACTTAACGATATTGAAAAAGTTATGCTTGTAGTCCACCACACCTGTAACCGCCCCGGTATAAGGGTTTACGTACGCAGTTTCGGAATATTCGCAGATATCAAAATAGGTATTGCCGGCAGGATTGTATTTGTAAGCCATGAACTCCCAGGCTTTGTCGGCTGCGGCGTAGGTAATAATATAATTGACAGGCTTATCGGCCCCGAGATGGGCCTGAGCGGTAGCCCTGAGCTGGGAAACCGGCAGGGTGGCCGTTTGAGCAGGCGTCACAAATATCTGCCTGCGATACACCATTTCATTGATTTCCTTCTGGAATACATAAAGGCACCCCGTAATGCAGATAATGACGATGATAATGCCTGAAGCCAGGCCCAGCCACAAATGCAGCCAGTCAACCATCTTGCGGAAACGCGATTTTCCGCGCTTGTCCTGTTTTTTTCCCTTCCTTCTGAACATAAGATTTAACCATGCAGGCCGCTACGTAACAGCCAACAATACAAAATTCAGACTTTTTGAAATCTTCGCTTAATCGGATCGGGAATTCCATTTACGCCATACGGAAAATAAAAAACCTTCCGGGGAATCCGGAAGGCTCAGGAGATAATTATGTTGAAGCTGATCGCTTATTTATACTTTGGATTGTACAGTGTACTTTCTGGAACAGCTACTTCAGGCTTGCCTTTATACTTGTGTTTGTAGAGATTGTAGCAACCACCCAGCATAAATGCCATCAAACAAAACAATTGCACGTAAAAGATGAATCGGCTGGTAGATACCTTATCTACGGTGATATCGTTCTTATTTTCTACTGTATTGTGTTCCATATTCAGTTTATTTCCGATGCAAACTTACATTAACCAGACAAATAATCAAAGTAAAATTTAAAAAACAGTTTTCCGGGCTTTTTCATGTTTCAGCTCCGAGAATTTCTTATGCTGGAGGAAGTAATATCTCCATATCATAATCCCGTGAAACACGCCACTCAGGGTCATCAACTTCACATCAGGCAGCCTGGAATCATGCTTATAATTCCGTCGCCACCGGCGATAATCGATGTAAGCCTTGAAAATGGCTTTCATATCCTTCGGCTTGCCAGCTGCCAAACTCTTCATTGCCGCCAGGATGTCCAGGAAAAAACGCTGGGATAATACGATCCAGCGGTCTTCGCTATGAAGGTTTTTCCACAGCATCATGAGGTTATTCCGGAAGTTAAGGTACAGCTTGCGGGGATTCCCCTGTGGCAGGCTACCGCCCCCCACATGATAAACTACCGATTGTGGACAATAACAGATCCGGTAGCCCAGTCGCTTCAGTCGCCAGCAGAGATCCACCTCTTCCATGTGGGCAAAGAAGTCAGCATCAAAGCCACCTGCCTCATGAAAGCAATGGGACCTGATAAATAATGCCGCCCCGGTAGCCCAGAAAATATCCTGCGGATCATCGTATTGTCCCAGGTCTTTCTCGGTAGTGTATAATATCCTGCCCCGGCAAAATGTATATCCGAGGATATCCATCCAGCCGCCGGCAGCACCTGCGTATTCAAATTCGTCCCGGTTGTGCCAGGAGCGAAGTTTAGGCTGACAGGCAGCGATCTTCGGATCCTGCTGCATCATCGCCACCACTGGCTCAATCCAGCCGGCTTCCACTTCCACATCCTGGTTTAGCAGCACATAAATGTCAGCCTCCACGTGTTGCAGGGCTTCATTATACCCGCCGGCAAAACCGTTGTTACCGGGGTTGCGGATCACACGCACCTGGGGATAATGCTGTTCCACGTATGCCACGCTGTCGTCCGTAGACGCATTATCGGCCATAATCAGCTGCAGATTACCGTAGGTAGACTTGCATACAGACGGTAAGAACTGCTCCAGGAATTTCTTCCCGTTCCAGTTTAGAATTACAACGGCTACTGATGGCAATACAGACAACTGTTAATACGTTTATGCGTGAAAAATTGATTAAAAGAGATGCAAATATGCAACAAAGGATTTTAATATTTGCTAACGTTTTAAGAATCAGTGAAGCGGATTATATCTTAAATTAGGAGTATGTTTAAACAGTTCATCGGCTGGAAATTTATTCTGGTAACCATTGCCGTAGCCATTATTGCCGCTACCATATGGTTTGTAAGTAACCTGTCGGCCAAAATTCAGGACGAGGAAAGAAAAAAAGTAGCCACCTGGGTAGAAGCTTATCGAGAACTGCTCAAATCCGGCTCGGACGCCAACCTGAACCTGGCCACTGAAATTGTTACTACTAATACCACCATTCCGCTTATCCAAACTGATGCTGCCGGAAATATAGTGGACAGTCGTAACCTGGATACCACCAAAATCTCCCAAAATCCTACCCTCCTGCAGGAACAGCTATTATCATTCAAGCGGCAGCACCCGCCCTTTATTATTGAAATCGATGCGAAAAATAAGGTGTACAACTACGTTTACTATGGCGACTCCCTTATTCTGAAACAGATCAAATACTATCCCTACATACAATTGCTGGTGGTGGCCCTGTTTATCGGCGCCGTACTTTTTGGCCTGTCGTCCACCAACCGCGCCACTCAAAACCTGGTATGGGTGGGGCTTGCCAAAGAAACGGCCCATCAGCTGGGCACCCCGTTATCGTCCATAGAAGCCTGGTTGGAAATACTACGGGAAAACGAGGCTAACGTACCCTTCGTGAATGAACTCACCAAAGATGTAGACCGCCTCAAACTCATTACCGACCGCTTCTCCAAGATCGGCAGCGTACCTAAGCTGGAGCAAAAAGATATCATCCGGCAGATAGAAGACATGGCCGCGTATATCCGCAGACGTGCCCCGCAAAAGGTGCAGATTGGCGTACACACTGCAGAAACCGAACTGCCGGTAATGATCTCTGCGCCGCTGTTTGACTGGGTAATAGAGAACCTGCTGAAGAATGCACTCGACTCAATGGAAGGAAAAGGAAACATCGATATCACGATAGAAAATCATCCTGCCGTGGTTACTGTCGACATTGCCGACACCGGAAAAGGCATTTCAAAAATGAACCTCGATAAAATTTTCCGCCCCGGCTTTTCTACTAAAAAAAGAGGCTGGGGATTGGGCCTATCCCTTGCCAAACGTATCATTGAAGACTATCACAAAGGTAGGCTCAGCGTAAAAAATTCGGAGCTAAATAAGGGTACCACCTTTCGAATCATACTGCGGAAATAAAACTTTTTTGAAAAAATGAATAAATAAATTTGCTCATTTCAAAAAAGCGCTTACTTTTGCATCCCATCTCACACAGATGCCACACAAAAAAACGCGAAGGTGGCGAAATTGGTAGACGCGCTACTTTGAGGTGGTAGTGCCTGAAAGGGCTTGGGAGTTCGAATCTCCTCCTTCGCACAAAGGGTTGAAATCGCAAGGTTTCAACCCTTTTTTGTTGTATACAAAATGCTTCTTTTTTGCATTTTGCAAAATGCAAAAAAATTACAGATAGGCATATTACCAATGTAGCATTCCCCCATGATAACCAACCAATTGCACTCTTCTAAACACCTTTTAATATAGCATTCATCAATCACAATCACCCGGCACAATCTAAATGTTAGGCTTTTTCACCGCACCTTCTCCGTGATCCTGCAAATACAGGTTAGTGGCATGCAACAGGTTTGTCCTTAACTGTTCCATACTTTTAGCGGTTGTACCTACCGGATAAATATCGAAGTCTTTGGCGTACGCTGAATATCCAGTTGTTGTTAGCTCTACAATGAACAGAATCGTAATCAAAGCAAGAAGTAATTTTATGTGGATTCAAAATTATTTCATAACAAGTAATCCTCCATTCCGATTAACAATTGCATCACTATTTACCACCTTAACACTTCCCTATCATCCTATTCCTTAAATTCATATCCGGAATTTATTCAAAAACGAAAACCTAAAATGAAACACAGACTGATAACATCCATTGCCTTGGTCATCCTGTTGCCTGGCGCGGCCTTACAGACATACGCGCAACCTCCATCTCCCCAATTCCAAAAAATTTATGGGCTCATAAAAGAGAAAAACTTTTTTAAAGCCCGGGAGATATATAACACCGATTCCGCCCAACTCTCCATCCCATACCGCTGTTTTGCAGATGCAGTTTTACAAAATGCATTCAACAAACCAGCTGCTTCCGATAAAAAAATCGATGTCCTGATTGCCGGGAAATATGCGCTGCCAGACAGTCTGCGGCTGAAGCTTTTCCGGATTAAGGAAGACAATGCCATAAAGCAGTACGACTACGCTACAGCCTATACGACACTCAACACCGTACTGGCCGATTTCAAAAATCAGCTCACGCAGGAAGAAATGAAGGACATGCAAAACAGCCTGAAAATCTGGAATGCACTAAAAGATCAACCCAAACAAACAATTACCATCAACGGGTATAATGAGCTGAAAATGCATAAGGACAAAGCCGGACTAAAAAACCTGCAAATCACCACCAGCAAAGATACCCTGCCATTTATCTTTGACACGGGGGCTAATATATCCACCATCACGGAATCCACGGCCAAACGAATGGAGATGATCATCATCCCTGCGGCCATCGAAGTATCTACTATTACCGGCAATACGGTAAAGGCAAACCTGGCAGTATGCAAAAAGTTCAGACTGGGTAATATAGATATTGAAAATGCTGTTTTCCTGGTGCTAAAAGATAAGGAACTCTCTTTTCCACAAATCAGCTACCAGATCCATGGAATACTGGGCTACCCGGTGATAGAAGCTTTAAAAGAAGTACAGCTGACCATAGATGACTACCTGATCATCCCTTTAAAAGAAACTGCCATGACAGGCAATTCCAACCTGGCAATAGACGGACTCACACCACTGATTTATATCGACGATATGAACTTTACTTTCGACACCGGGGCTGATCATACCATCCTCTATGCAGCTTTCTACCGGCAAAACAAAACACGTATCGACAAAGCATACAAACTCACGAAAGTGAGTCTTGGCGGCGCTGGCGGACATACCGTACTACCCGGCTTTAAAATCAGCCATTCCTTCACCATTAACGGTAAAAACGTTACGATAAACGATATCTCCCTCCTAAAGGACAACATCAGCAACGAGGCCGGCCATGGCAACATCGGGCAGGATGTAATCAAACAATTCGGGAAAATGACGATCAATTTCGATCAGATGTTTATTAAACTGGATTAACGGGTATACACCGCCGTTCCGGCTTTATATACAGCTTCTATCTGGTGCGTATTGGTAATATCTGTAAGCGGGTTGGCCGACAGTACCACCAGATCTGCTGTTTTACCCGCTTCCAGGGTGCCGTATTGATTAGTGGTGCCCAGCACCTTTGCTGAGCCCAGTGTTGCCGCCCGCAAGGCTTCCGCAGGCATGAGTCCTACCCGCACCAGCAGTTGCAATTCCAGGTGCTCCGAATATCCCTGTACCCGTATGGGCTGCGCACCGGAGTCGGTACCCATTGCAATCACCACTCCTGCATCATGCAGCTTCTTTACATTTTTCGCGGCGTTTTCCACCGCGTTACGGTTACGGTTGTACGCAGGAGAGTTCTTTATTTTGTTCTGATAACCAGCATCGCTCACCATGGCCACTACACCGGGTTCCACGGCACGGAGGAAAAACGGATCGGTTAACCAGGCAGGAGTTCCTGCGTAGGAGTATGCATATTCATCCAGGGATAAGGTTGGAATGTAAATAACATCGCGGCGCTTCATTTCCTGCACCAGCGCATCGTCTATCACGCTGTCGCGTATACTGTGCGCCAATATATCCACCCCACTCCTCACCAGCTTACGTGCGTCCGCCAAATAGTACACATGTGCTGCCACTTTCCAGCCGTGTTTATGTGCCTCCCGGATGATGGCCTGATAAGTGCTGCTGTCCATCTTCTTAAACGAACCGCCAAAATCATCCAGCCAGAGCTTAATGGCCACCGGCTGCAATTTTACCAGGCTATCCATTTCACTGGCCACCTTCTCATCACTCATAGGCCGATAGGTTTTATTCATACCCATTTCCACCGGCGGCGCTCCGCCAGGCACACCAAAACCATAGGCGGCGGAGAATAGTCGCGCCCCTGGCAGCAAGCCACTTTTCAGGGAATCATACAAATGATTTTCATACAATGAAGGCCTGTCCGTGCCCAGGGAGAGTACATTCAGTACCCCATAGTCCTGGTAACGTTGCAGCTGACGAATAATATTTTCGCGGGTATAGTTTTCACCTGAGGTAGTAGTGCCTTTGAGCATACCGATGTGCATATGCGCGCATATCAGCGCCGGCATAACAGTTTTACCGCTGAGGTTCACCACGCGGGCTCCTGCAGCGGAAAGCCCCTTGCCTGTTTTCACGATTTTACCGTTACGGATAAGGATATCCGTATGCGGAATGGCAGTGCCACTTTTTCCATCTATGAAATTGGCATCTTTCAGCAGCAGGTCCTCCGCGGCAGGCGCCGGCAGGGCAGATAGCAGGAACAGCGTGGGTATGCAAAGGATCAGTAATTTCCGGATCATAACAAACAGCTTTGATGACTTAAGTTACCAAATTATGTGATGATCCGGAAACGCCTATGCAAAAAATCCGGTCGCCTGCCGGTACATACTGGCAAAGCCTTTGAAGTCGTCCGGGCTGGGTTCGGCAAGTGCGCTGCCGGCGGCCCACTCTTTCTTATAAGCCCGTGCAAAATCCGTTACATTTTTCACATCCATGTTTACAATTTTGCTGGTATGACCACCAATGTAGATGCCGCGTTGCTGGATACGGTCCAGCAGCATAGTTAAGCAGCCGGAGGCATGCTGAAAAGCGAGGAACAGCCGGGGCTTGTTGGTACCATTTTCATTTTTGAGTACCACGCCCGCAATCAGCGGATCGTACACGGCGGGCCAGCGGCCGGAGTCGGCCTGGAAACCGGAATAATTTTCATTAATCCCACTGCGGCCATTGCCGCTTTCTTTACGGAAAATCATGTAGCAGGCGCGCTTCACTTCAGCAGGGTAGCCCATGCGCCGGATGATGTCGATTACGATGTCCATACTCACCGCAGTACGGCGAAAAGGAAGCATTGGCTTCTCAGGATAAGCGTTTTTCATTTTCAGGGGTTTTGGAGTTAATCAGTCTGGGGTCACAATTGAATACAAATATACGAATAAAGGTTTAGCACAATTTATCCGCATCCGGCACTGCAAAGGAGGTAAACCTTATCTTTACGTAATTTTGTAAGACAATTATGGGTACATCAATCACTTGTCCGAATTGCAAACACCAGTTTGTAATGGAAGACGCCTTCGCAGCGGATATAGAAAAGGAAATGCGCGGTAAAATGGCTACTGAATGGCGCAAAAAGCTGGATGAACTTCAGTCTGAAAAAAACACACTCCTTTCAGAAAAAAATAAAATTGCTGCCGAGCGCCAGCAGATGGAATCGCTGCGCCAGCAACAGGAAGAAGAAATAAAAAAACGGGTACTGCAGGAAAAACAACAACTGCAGGAAACCCTCGCCCAGGACCTGCGTAAAAGCATTATGGCTGATTTCGACAACCAGGTGAAAATGCTGCAGCAGGCCAACCTGGAACAGGAAGCCAGACTGAGCGAAGCACGGCAGAAAGAACTGGATTTCCTCCGTAAAGAGCAGGAACTTAAAAACCGCGAAGCAGAATTAGAACTGGCCACCGAAAGGAAACTGATGGAAGCCAGGACGCAGATGCAGGAAGCTATCCGTAAGGAAGAAGCCGAGCGCAACGCCCTCCGTGATACAGAACACCAGCTGCGACTCCGCGAACTGGAAAAGCAACTGGAAGACCAGCGTAAACTGGCGGAGGAAATGAAGCGCCGCGCCGAACAGGGTTCCATGCAGCTGCAAGGGGAAGTACAGGAACTCGTGCTGGAAGAAATGCTCCGCCATAGCTTCCCGTTTGATGAAGTGGCACCGGTAGGCAAAGGGGTACGCGGGGCCGACTGCATCCAGCTGGTAAGAAACCGGTTCGGACAGGAATGCGGCCGCATCATCTACGAAAGTAAGCGCACTAAGGAATTCACCGAAGGCTGGATCGAAAAACTCAAAGCCGACATGCGCTCCCAGGGCATCGATGTAGCCATACTCGTTACCCAAACCATGCCACGCGGCATGGATAAATTCGGAGAAAAAGACGGCGTATGGATCTGCACCTTCGCAGAAGTGAAGGCCCTCGCCCATGTACTCAGAGACGGTATCATCAAAGTATTCAGCGCCGTAAGCACCCAGGAAAACAAAGGGGATAAAATGCACATGCTCTATGCGTACCTCACCAGCGGAGAGTTTGCCGAGCAATGGAAAGCCATCAGAGAAGGCTTTATGTCTCTCAAACTATCCATACAAAAGGAAAGAGATGCCATGGAGAAAATATGGAAAGCCCGCGAAAAACAACTGGAAAAAGTACTCCTCAACGCCGCGCATATACACGGCTCCATTGAAGGTATTGCCGGTAGCGATAGCGTAGACATGAAATTACTGGAAGACGCCGCAGACGATCTGCTGGATTAATCCATTAATTTTATTCAAATGTGTAAATAATTATTAATTTAGATGATTATTATTCATTTTAAGTGACCTATGCAAAATCCGGAGCAAGCGTACCAAGCCATCATTTTTGACCTGGGCGCCGTACTTATAGACTGGAACCCACGCTATCTATATAGAAAAATATTCAACTCAGAAGCAGAAGTAGATTACTTCCTGCAACAAATTTGTACGTTCGACTGGAATGAGGAACAGGATGCCGGCAGGAGCCTGGTGGACGCCACCGAACTGCTCATCCGGCAGCATCCGCAGTTTGAGGCCGAAATAAGGGCGTATTATGGCCGCTGGAAGGAAATGCTGGGCGGAGAGATGGCCGACAGTGTAGCCCTGTTAAAAGAATTAAAAGAAAGCGGGAAATACAAACTCTACGCACTCACCAACTGGTCCAACGAAACATTTCCACTCGCACTCGTGCAATACCAGTTTTTGCAGTGGTTTGATGGCATCGTTGTTTCCGGAAGAGAAAAACAACGTAAACCATCTCCCTCCATTTTCAAACTCCTCCTCGAACGCTACCAGGAAAGTCCTGAAAAATCATTGTTTATCGATGATAATTTACGAAATGTAAATGCTGCCAGAAATGTGGGCATCGATAGCATACATTTTACCAGCGCCCTCCAACTCAAAAATGAATTGATGCATAAGAAAATCCTGAATTAAATTTTCTGCGTAATATGTAAAGAGCTACCACTGTTAACCCACTCCCTATTTTATGATTCTATTAACAGTTACAGGATAAACCTGCTGTAACTTTGCACCATCTAATGCGTTGAACAATAGATAAAACGTGAAATTTCCGTTGACCCGTTTCGTTTAGTTCAAGAGGAAACCATAATTAGAAATTAATACGCCAGGAATATGAAAAGAACAATTTATTTACTCAGCAGTATTGCTGCCCTCGCAGCATTGATATCTTTCAGCGGTTGTGGCAAGGATCCACTAAAAGATATGACAGCTGAGGAATCCAGGATTTACATTACCAACCACGACAGCCAGGCCAATTTTAAATCTTACGCCACTTTCAGTATCGTGGACTCCGTTGCCGTATTAAGTAACCGCGCAGATACTGCTAAAAAAGCACTCACCGATTACGATAAACAACTCATCTCATCCGTATCTGCTGCGATGCAATCGCGTGGTTATACCCTCGTGGATAAAGCGGCCAAACCCGACCTCGCGGTAGCGCTTACACGCATCGACAACTCCTTTACAAACGTAGCCTGGAACCCAGGCTGGTGGGGCGGTGCATGGGGCCCCGGCTATTGGGGATACCCCGGTGGCGGATGGTACTGGCCAAGCTACTACGTAGTATACCAGGTGAATGAAAAACAAACTGCTATTGATGTATTCGACCTCAAAAATCCGACAGCGGATAACAAGTACGTATCTGTATGGAACGCACTGTGGAGAGGCTCCGGCGTATGGAACACTGACAATGTAGCCAGCATGGTGCAGGCATCCTTTGATCAGTCGACCTACCTGACCAACAAATAATCAATAGTATCGTGAACTTTAAATTGATCGGAAGATGAAAAAGATATTAAACTGGATAATGATTTTCGCCGGCGTATTCGCCGCACAGGCAGTATCAGCACAGGTGCGCCCACCTTTATCAATAGACGTAAATTATTCCGTGGCCTCCCCACTCGGTTCCCTGAAGGATTACTCCGGCAAAACCAGCTTCAGAGGCTGGACCGCAGGGTTGCAATATATGCTGAACGATCAGCTGTCAGTAGGACTCCGTACTGGTTTCCAGGACTTCAACGAAAAACTCCCACGCGCCGTTTATCCGGATAAGTTAGGAGATGTATCTGCTGTGCAAACACGTACCCTGCAGGTGATTCCTATCCAGGCTACCGCCGGCTGGGCTTTTACCAAACCCGATAAACCAGTGATCCCTTACGCAGCCGTAGGCGTGGGTGTGGCCAATATGGATTACAAAAAATACTGGGGGCAGTTTGTAGAATCAGATAACAGCTGGCAGTTTATGGTAAGTCCGGAAGTAGGGGTCAACATTCCTTTCGGACAGGCATCACCTGTACTGTTCAATGCTAACGTAAGATATAACTACAGCCCATACAAAATGGGAGATATTACCAACTTCAATTCCGTGCAGTATAGCGTGGGATTCAAGTTTCACCTCAACTAAGCATTTTATCCATATTCAATGAAGGGCAATTGTGAGAATGGCGTCCCGCAGCTGGTTTAGCGCTGCGGGATTTTTTTATTTCAAACGCTCACCAAATCCTTTCGTATAGGCTTCACGTATAGTACCATCATTGGCCCTGTACACATATAGTGCTTCCAGCTTCAGTTCCGGGTGTTTTTCCAGCCAGGCAATACCTTCTTCCACCCCCATTAAAATCAGCGGATTATCAAAAGCATCCGCAGTAAAGCAATCCGGCGCCAGGACGGTTACGCTGATAATGTGATTATGCAGCGCCTGCCCGGTGCGTGGATCAATCGTATGTGCATATCTTGTTTTTCCCTGGTCAAAAAAACGACGGTAGTTACCACTGGTAGCAATGCCTTCTTCTGCCAGTCGCACCATTCCGCTCACGGGCTCGTAAGTAGTGTCGCCGGGTGCGGGGCGTTCGATGCCTACCCCCCACCGTTTATGCTGCTGATTGTATCCTTTGGCACACAGCTCTCCGCCTACATCTACGAGGTAATGCCGAATACCACGTTGTGTCAGCAACTTGCCAATAACATCCACCGTATAGCCTTGCCCGATACCATTACAATCTATTTTCACCCCTTTTTTGGTGGCCTGCAGTTGATTTTCTTTTATAGAGAGATAGGAACTTCCCGTTAGCTGCAATGCGGCGTGAATACTATCGGCTGGCGGAACACCCTTAAAGGAGGGTTTTTGCACCCCAAATCCCCAGAGGTACACTAACGGCTGCACGGTAATATCAAACAGCCCGCCGGTAGTGTTATAGGTACTGATGGCCTTTTCCACCACCGCTTTCATATGTTCATCCATGGCGACGTGGCCGGTAGCATTAAATTGGTTAATGAGTGATCCCGGCTTGTACAAGGACAGGGATTGATCGATTACCCGGAATAGGGAGTCGATCGCAGGTTGCAGGGATGCGGTATCGGCCGACAGGTATTTAACCACAAAGTACGTGCCCTGGGCTTTTCCCTGGCAGGTAATTAATTTCAACTCAGTTGTATCTGTAACGGGGCCGGATACACGTTGTACGGCAAAAGAATTGGCACAGCAAAGCAGCCATGCGGCTGCTCCGGTAATAAATTTCAGCATGTTCACTATTTAAATGCGTCCAGGCCGGTGATATCCATACCTGTGATCAGCAGATGTATTTCATGTGTTCCTTCGTAGGTAATCACGCTTTCCAGGTTCATCATATGGCGCATGACGGAATATTCGCCTGTAATGCCCATGCCGCCCAGTATCTGGCGTGCATCACGTACAATGTTGGTCGCCACTTCGCAGGAATTTCGTTTGGCCATACTGATTTGTGCAGGCGTGGCTTTGCCTTCGTTTTTCAATACGCCCAGTCGCCAGTTCATCAGCTGCGCTTTTGTGATTTCCGTTACCATCTCTGCGAGCTTTTTCTGAATCAGCTGAAAGCCTGCGATCGGTTTACCAAATTGCACTCTTTCCTTTGCGTAGCGAAGGGCAGTGTCATAACAATCCATAGCAGCCCCGATAGCGCCCCAGGCAATACCGTATCGGGCGGAGGAAAGGCAGCTCAGTGGCCCTTTCAGGCCCTTCACGCCTGGCAGTATATTATCTTTTGGAACGCGTACATTGTCGAACACCAGTTCCCCGGTGGCACTGGCACGCAGGCTCCATTTATCTTTTATTTCAGGGGTAGAAAACCCAGGCATGCCGCGTTCTACAATCAATCCATGTATCACGCCTTCTTCATTTTTAGCCCAAACCACCGCAATGTCCGCAAAAGGGGCATTGGAAATCCAGAGCTTGGCGCCATTGAGGATCACGTGATCGCCGTCGTCTCGGAAGTTGGTGGTCATGCCGCTGGGGTTGGAGCCATGGTCAGGCTCCGTGAGTCCGAAGCAGCCCATCAGTTCTCCTGTGGCTAATTTAGGGAGATACCACTGCTTCTGTGCTTCACTGCCAAAGGCATGGATCGGATACATTACGAGCGAGCCCTGCACGCTGGCAGTAGAGCGGATACCGCTATCGCCACGTTCCAGCTCCTGCATCATCAGTCCGTAGGAAATATAATCCAGTCCTGCACCCCCGTATTCCGCAGGAATGGTAGGGCCGAAACAGCCTATACTGCCCAGTCCCGGCAGGATGTGTGACGGGAATTTAGCCTGCTGGCAGCTATCCTCAATAATCGGGGAGATTTCCTTTTTTACCCATTGCCTTACTGCATCGCGGATCAGGAGATGTTCCTCGGTGAGCAGGGCGTCCAGGTTAAAGTAATCGGGCGATTGAAAGAGGTCTTGTTTCATAACTGCCTTGGTTTTGGTTTACAGCAAGATACGAGATATAACGAATTGATGAGAACAGTATTTTTTTGAATATTAACACGCTAATTTATAAGAAGTTAGTACTTTCGGTACAAATTCGAGAGCTATGGCAAGCAAAGTGATTCCTGCGCTGCTGTTGTTGGGATTTTTAGTCATTGTAATGTTATCGTTTCGACCAACAACCCCTTTACGATCCATTGCTTTAACTGCCCTGCCAGGCAAAGCTAAACCTGCACCAGCGTATGAAATGAAACGCTATTGGATGGTATTCCTAAAAACCGGTCCGAATAGAACGCAGAGCGATGCTACTGCGGCAGACATTCAACGTAAACATCTGGAAAACATTACCAAACTCGCCAATGAAGGTAAAATTGTAGTGGCGGGCCCTTTTGGAGACAATGGGGAACTGCGGGGCATTTTTATCATGGACTGCAAGGACAGTCTGGAAGCCGTATCGCTGGTGAATACGGATCCGGCGGTGGTGGCGGGGCGACTCTCCTTCGACATTAAGCCCTGGTGGACGGCGAAGAACTGTGTGTTCAAATAGCGCGAAACGCCGCAGGTATAATAATTTCGCGGCACCACACTCGTGCAACACCAAAACGGGAGGAGGCCAGCGAAGAAATTGTGTTCAAATAAAAAAAGCAATGTTGCACCCACTTTACAGTTTGCAACACTGCTCTTTTATCTCTCTGAAAAAAAAATTTACAATGTACCTACTGCGATCTGGCTCAGGTAAGAAGCCATTTCCAGCTGGTATTGCTTCGCTACTTTTCTTGCTTCTTCTGCAAAATCTTCTCCATTGCCGGCATAAATAATAGCGCGGCTGGCATTTACCAGCAGTCCGCAATCTTTATTCATGGCCTGGCGGGAAATTTCTTCGAGGCTACCGCCTTGTGCACCCACTCCCGGTACCAGGAAGAAATGGTCCGGCACCAGTTTGCGGATGTAACCCAGTTGTGAGGACTGCGTAGCACCCACCACAAACATCAGGTTGTCAGGAGTACCCCATTGCATCCCTGCTTTCAGTACTTTTTCAAACAGGAATTCATCGCCAAACTGCTGCAACTGGAAATCCCTGCTGCCTTCGTTGGAAGTGAGTCCCAGCATAATAGCCCATTTTTCAGGGAACTGCAGGAATGGCTCCACACTGTCGCGCCCCATGTAAGGAGCTACGGTAACAGAGTCGAAATTATAAGTATCGAAAAAAGTTTTCGCATACTGGGTAGAAGTATTGCCTATATCTCCCCGCTTTGCATCTGCAATGGTGAAGATGCCGGAAGGGATATACTCAATCGTACGCTGCAGGCTTTCCCAGCCGCGGATACCCATGCTTTCGTAGAAAGCTGTGTTAATTTTGTAGGCAACGCAAAGATCTTTCGTTGCATCAATGATTGCCTTGTTAAAAGCGAACACCGGATCTGCATGAGAGAGCAGGTGTTTTGGAATCTTTTGCAAATCTGTGTCAAGACCTACACACAGATAAGATTGCCTTTCCTTGATCAGATTCACCAATTCCTGTCGATTCATAGTCGGTATAATTTGGGGCGCAAAGGTAAGCAAAAGTGGCCCAATTAAAGATATTTCATTTTATCCTGATAACTGCCAGCCGTGGTCAATAAATTTTTATTGCTCCGTTTGAGGCCGCCTGCACTGCATTTCAGCAGCAATACGCACGCTGTTTTCGTCACCTTTTTCCTGGAGATTTGCAATAACGTTGAAGTAGTCCTTATCCTTTTTATTGGCACTCAGTTTATAATTTGCATTAATATCTCGTACTTCAATTTCAAAACCAACAATGGCTTTAAAATTATTAGCGTAAGATTTTTCATCTATATCTGCTATGGTCACCGGGCATTTAGATGCCGCTTCATAATGTGTTACCAGTTCATCCAGGTTTTGGTGCAGTTCTTCATCTGTCAAAATCCTGGTTTTGCCGTGCACGTGAACGGCCATATAGTTCCAGGTAGGAATTCTTTCCTTTTCATACCAGGAAGAGGAGATATACGCATGGGGCGCAGAAAATATTACTAAGGTATCCTGCTTGCCAAAGTAATGCCATTGCGGGTTTGCTTTTGCCAGATGACCTTGCAGCACATATTGCCCGTCAGGCTTTTGTTTGAGCACCAGCGGCAGGTGTGTGGCCTGGGGAACATTATTTTCATCCGTATCCACGACCAGCGCAAAGCTGAATTCGCGCATGAACGCTTCAATTTTATTCCAGTCGGTTTCCTTATTTAAATTGGCGGTGAGCATAAAGTTGGGATTGGCAGGTAAAATACAACAAAAATGCTTAACAATTATTCCTGTTGGCGCCCTGCTGCACCGGTGGCGCAGAAGGGCGCTAACGCAATCGGGAGGCCAAAGGCCTCCCGATATATATATCAATACAAATATTATAACTAGACTACAATATCCACAATCTTCGTAGGTGCAATGTTCGCATTACGCATGGCGATGCTGCGGGCTGTAGCGCCTGCAATATCCAGGAAAGCCTTGCGGGAAACTTTATCCTCGGAAGCCATGATAGGCGTGCCATAGTCACCACCTTCGCGAATGCTCTGCACCAGCGGAATCTGACCTAGGAAAGGTACATCCATTTCTTCAGCGAGGCGACGGCCGCCATCTTTACCGAAGATGTAGTATTTATTCTCCGGTAGTTCAGCAGGCGTGAAATAAGCCATGTTTTCTACGAGGCCGAGAATAGGAACATTGATTTGTTTACCCATGAACATAGCCATCCCTTTCTTAGCATCAGCGAGGGCTACATCCTGCGGCGTGGTAACAATAACCGCACCGGTGATAGGCACGGTTTGTACGAGCGTCAGGTGAATATCGCCAGTACCAGGAGGCATATCGATTACCAGGTAGTCGAGCTCACCCCAGTGTACATCCGTTACAAACTGGCGTAAAGCACTGCTGGCCATAGGTCCACGCCAAACTACTGCTTCTCTTTCTTCGATCAGGAGGCCGATGGACATGAATTTGATGCCAAATTTTTCCATAGGCTCAATCATGCCTTTACCATCCACGCTCACCATCATAGGGCGTTCGCCACGGGCACCGAACATGATAGGTACAGAAGGACCGTAAATATCGGCATCCATCAAACCTACTTTTGCACCATCCAGACCCAGCGCCAGCGCCAGGTTAGCAGCAACGGTAGATTTACCTACCCCGCCTTTACCGGATGCTACTACAATGATATTTTTTACACCAGGAAGTGCACCGTTTCCATTACGTTTGCTGCTCACATTGGCAGTCATCACCACTTCCACTTCTGCTTCTTTATTTACCAGCATGTGAATCGCGTTCACACATGCACTGCGGATCAGGTCCTTCAGCGGACAGGCCGGAGTCGTCAGCACAACAGTAAATTTCACCTTATTCCCGTCTATCTCTATATCTTTCACCATATTCAACGTTACCAGGTCTTTTCCCAGATCCGGTTCTTCTACGTTGCTCAGGGCTTGTAAAATCTGCTCTTTAGTCATCATAAATTGTTGTTAAATTAGATTCCAGGGGGCAAAGTTAACCCAATTGGGGCTTAATTTACAACTCTGATTTACTTCTCCGTAACTCGCAGGAAGTATGATTGTAACACTTAAAATAATTTCTATATCTTAGAGCGATAATGGAGCAGAAAAGATCCTACATACTGTCACTTTTATTTATTTTCCTATTATCTCCTGTACTCCTGAGAGCACAGATCACGGAATTTAAAGACAGCATCATACAGATTTCGGGTATTACGATGACAGCGGACAGCCTGAAGGCTATTCCTGCTGTGAGCATTATGGTGCGCGGCCAATACCGCGGTACCATCTCCAACAAACAGGGGGTGTTTTCCATCGTGGTATTTAAGGGCGACACCCTGAGCTTTTCTGCGATAGGCTTTAAGAAACAGGATTATAAGGTACCGGCCAACCTGCCCGGCAATGCCTATTCCCTGATCCAGCTGATGGTAGAAGATACCATGTACCTGCCGGCTACCATTATCCGGCCTTACCTTACCAAAGAAGAATTTGAACGTGCCTTCGCCACAATGGACATCCCGGATGACGCATACGAGCGGGCACGAAAAAATACCGAGGCGCACCACCTGCGCGCACTGGCACGCATCACGCCTGTAGACGGCCGCGAAGCCACCAATATGTACATGCGCCGCCAGGCACAATCACTGTACTACGCCGGCCAGCCACCTCCGCAAAACATTTTTAACCCGCTGTCGTGGGCCCAGTTCATACAGGCCTGGAAGCGTGGGGATTTCAAAAGGAAAGAAGATTAATAGCCGCTTTATTCGTTTATTTGTTGATATTGCAATTCATCCAATAAACGAATAAACGTTTCATACGCCATGCAAAAAATCGCAGTCATAGGCGCTGGTACTATGGGAAATGGTATTGCGCACGTATTTGCTCAAAACGGTTTTAAAGTTAATCTTATTGATGTGGCAGATGCCGCCCTGCAAAAAGCATTGCAGACCATCGGCAAAAACCTGGACCGCCAGGTAACCAAAGGCACGGTTACGGAAGCACAGAAAGCCGACACCCTCGCTAACATCACCACCTTCACCTCCATCGAACAAGGCGTACAACAAGCCGAACTGGTAGTAGAAGCAGCCACTGAAAACGTAAACCTGAAACTGAAGATCTTCCAGGAACTAGATCAGTTTGCTCCTGCCGGCGCCATCCTGGCCACCAATACCTCCTCCATCTCCATTACCAAAATTGCTGCGGCCACCAAACGCCCCGGCAAAGTAATAGGCATGCACTTCATGAACCCTGTTCCGGTAATGAAACTCGTGGAAATCATCAATGGCTACGCCACAGAAAAAGAGGTATCCGCCGCCATCGTAACGCTCTCCGAAAAATTAGGTAAGGTGCCATGTGTCGTAAACGACTACCCTGGCTTTATCGCTAACCGCATCCTCATGCCGATGATCAATGAAGCCATCTACTCCCTCTTTGAAGGCGTAGCAGGTGTAAATGAAATTGATACGGTGATGAAACTCGGTATGGCGCACCCGATGGGACCTTTACAGCTGGCCGACTTCATCGGCCTCGATGTATGCCTCTCCATCCTGAACGTATTACATGATGGCTTTGGTAATCCGAAATACGCTCCCTGCCCGCTGCTGGTAAACATGGTAACGGCCGGCTACCTGGGCGCCAAAAGCGGAGAAGGCTTCTACAAATATACCCCGGGCAGTAAAGACCTGGTGGTGAGCGACCGGTTCTCCCGCTAATTTTTACTATATTCGAAAGCGAACGGCGGCTGTACCAAAAACGGACAGTTACCGTTCGCTTTTTTATTTTATTATGTTGATTATCAGCGCCCCTCAACTCTGGCATCCCATTAGTACCCCCGCTTACATCCAACTCATGGCATATGATCAACAACTATATTAAAGTAGCATACCGGAATATGCGCAATAACAAAGGGTTTAGCGCAATTAACATCCTGGGACTGGCAACGGGCCTGGCTGTAGCACTGATTATAGGGCTATGGGCCTACCACGAAGCCTCCTATGACATTCAGGTGCCAGACAAGGAACGGATATTCCAGGTAAGAAGAAACTTTAACAGCAACGGCGAAATACTGAACTTCACGTCTGTATCGCTGAAGCTGGGCGCCACACTGAAATCCGAAATGCCGGAGATTGAATACATCGCAGAAACCGACTGGATGGGCCCTCACAACCTGAAGGCAGGTGAACAAAAACTGGTACTCGAAGGCGCACATGTTGCCGACGATTTCCTGCACATCTTCCAATATCCTTTTATCCAGGGAGATGTCAACTCCGCTTTTAA
Organism: Chitinophaga jiangningensis; assembly: GCF_900142605.1. Classification (GTDB taxonomy): domain Bacteria; phylum Bacteroidota; class Bacteroidia; order Chitinophagales; family Chitinophagaceae; genus Chitinophaga; species Chitinophaga jiangningensis. Next base: position 66,842 of record NZ_FRBL01000013.1, on the reverse strand, counting down.
GGACCCCTACAGTATTATACTCACCGCATCTGCAGCACGCGCCCTTTTTGGAAATGCTGATCCCATGGGCAAAATCGTTCGGATTGATAACACGGACAACCTAACAGTAACGGGCATACTAAAAGACCTGCCTGAAAATTCCTCGTTCCGGTTTAAATACCTGATGACCATGCGCCGGATGGAACAGGCATACGATTTTGTGAAAGAAGCCCGGAAAAGCGGCTTCGGCGATAACAGCTTCCAGCTGTTTGCTAAGGTCAGAGCCGGCGTAGACCCGGTACAGTTTGCAGCCAAAATAAAGAACATCGAAAAATCAGAAACTACCTCCACGAATGCCATGAATTCCGAAGTGATACTACAACCACTGGAACGCTGGCATCTCTACAGAAAATATGTAAATGGGAAAGATTCAGGCGGGTTGATCGACAATGTCCGCACAGCCACCATTGTTGGCATACTCGTACTGCTCATTGCCTGCATCAATTTTATTAACCTCTCCACCGCAAGATCCTCCAAACGCGCCAAGGAAGTAGGTATTCGTAAAGCGGTAGGTGCTGAACGTAAGTTTCTCATTTTTCAATTCCTGGTGGAATCATTTCTCACCACGCTTATTGCCGCCGTGATTGCCTGTATACTGGCAGCACTGGCCCTGCCGCTGTTCAATCGCATGGCGGGCATTACCGTCAAGATACCATACAACACTCCCATGTTGTACGTGATCCTGCTGAGCGCCATAGTAATAGTGAGCCTGATAGCGGGCGCCAGACCAGCCTTTATACTCTCATCTTTCCGGCCGGTGAAGATCCTGAAAGGTATACGTATTGGCAAATCCAGCAGCAACTCCAGGAGGGCGCTGGTAATTGCACAGTTTACCTGTTCTATTGCCCTGATCATTGCTACCATCGTTATTCACAACCAGGTGGACTATGCCCGCAACAGGTCAGTAGGCTACGATAAAGGCTTATTATTACAGGCAGCACTGCCCGGGGAAGTGGGAGCACATTTCGATGCTTTCCGCAATCAACTCATGCAATCCGGGGTGGTAACCAACGTAACGGCCGCCTCATCTCCTATTACGGCGATTTTTAGCCATAACGACCTGGAAGCATTTCCTGGTAAGCTGCCTGGCGAGACGGTGGAAATGGCAAATTTCTTCGTTTACAATCACTACTTCCAGACGGCAGGCATGAAGGTGGTAGCAGGGCGCGACTTCAGAGAAGCGGCCGCAGATAGCCTGTCGGTTATCCTCAACGAGGCCGCTGTAAAACGCCTGCGCCTGAAGGACCCTGTGAATCAGACCATCACCTGGGCCGACCGGAAATTGGTCATTGTAGGCGTAGTGAGGGATGCACTCATGGAGTCCCCATATGCCAATCCTGAGCCGAGCATGTTTGTGCCGCTCGCTTCTGAAAAAAGCTATGGAATATTTCGTTTAGCCGGTAACGTGGACCCGCATACTGCCGTGGCCGCGATAGAAAAAGCATTTATGGCATTCAGCCCTGAAAGCGCCTTTGCATACAAGTTTACAGACGATGAATACAATACCAAATTCCGGCAGGAAGTACTGATTGGCCGCCTGTCGACCATCTTCACGGTATTGGCTATATTCATTTCCTGTTTGGGCTTGCTGGGCCTGGCGGCCTTTACTGCCGAACAACGCACCAAGGAAATAGGTATACGCAAAGCGCTGGGCGCTTCGGTGACGCAGATATGGGCGATGTTGTCGAAAGACTTTGTAATGCTGGTGATGGCGAGTGCGTTGCTGGCATCGCCGCTGGCGTTTTACTTTGTACAGCGCTGGTTACAGCAGTTTGATTATCGGGTAGATATCAGTGTATCCGTTTTCGTTATTGCCGCGTTAGGCGCTTTACTGGTAACTCTGTTTACCATCAGCTACCAGGCGATCAAAGCAGCCCTAATGGACCCGGTGAAAAGTCTGCGCTCCGAATAAACTACTTTACCGGTTTGATCTCCAGGCCGCGAATGTCCTGTAATCTTAATAAGCAAAGCTCTTCTGTGCTTTTGGGTACGCCGATATCCATGGTACAGAAGAGTTGCATTTCCTGCGACAATACTGTAACGTTGTGTTGCTTTACCACCGTCATTACTTCGTTCATGATTGTATAATCGAAGCTGAGGTGGTAGCGTTTCTCCACATTTTTCTGAATCACCGGCACCAGCTGTAACACCATGGCGGTGCTCATTTTATAGGCGTTGATCAGGCCCGGTACCCCCAGCAGGGTACCACCGAAATAGCGGACTACTATAACGAGTACATCGGTCAGCTGTTTGGAATCGATCTGTCCGAGGATGGGTTTACCGGCACTGCCGGAAGGCTCCCCATCGTCGTTGGCGCGGTATTGCAGCCCATCTGTGCCGAGGCGGTAAGCATAACAATGGTGGGTAGCTTTGGGGTGTTCTTTTTTAACTTCGTTCAGGCAATTTTTTACATCATCTGTAGTTTTAACCGGGAAAGCGAAGGCGAGAAACTTGCTTCCTCTGTCTTTAAATTCTGCTACTGCACTTTTATCTATAGTAAAATAAACCTCCATCAATAAAATTTAGAAAAACCAATAAATCAATTCACACGTATTACATCCCGCTGGCATGGCGATGATAGATGTCGACCCGGTCGGTACCCAATGTGCTGGAACCGGCCAGCAGGGCATTGGTGAGCACGGGGGCAGCTTTACCGCCTTTCAGGGTGCCGGTACCGGTGATAATGCGGCATTCGTCCCAGAGGTCCATTTCTATGAACTGTTCCAGCACATGCGGCCCACCTTCTACCAGCACGCTGGTAATATTTTTATGATAGAGCTGTTCCAGGAGTTGCGGCAGCAGGTCGTCGTAGAAGTCGAGCTGCATAATTTCGGAGCGGCCTTCCGTATCTCCGGTGCGGCCGGAAATAAAGATGGTAGGCACGCTGCCGTCCCAAACATGGTATTCATGCGGCACTTTCAGTGCTTTGTCGATCACCAGTCGCACCGGGTCTTTTCCGGGCCAGAGGCGGGTGTTTAGCTTGGGATTATCGTGTATGGCAGTACCGGTACCAACGAGGATACTCATCTCCTCGCTGCGCCAGCGATGTACGAGGCGGTCTGTATACGTATTGGAAATGCGGACCGGCTTGCCGTCGTCCGCGGCCATAAGGGCATTGCGGGTTTGGGCCCATTTAAGAATCACGTAGGGCTTCTTCTTTTCATGGAAGTTGAAGAAACGGCGGTTGAGGTAGCGGCATTCCTCTTCCAGCACGCCTGTGGTTACTTCTATGCCGGCTTTGCGTAGTTTTTCAATTCCTTTGCCGGAGACCTCCGAAAAGGTATCCTGACAACCTATCACGACATGGGGGATATGGTTTGCTACGATCAGATCAGCGCAGGGCGGCGTTTTGCCGTGATGGGCGCAGGGCTCCAGGCTAACGTACATGGTGGCCTTGGCGATGAGGCTTTGATCCTCCGGGGCCACGCTGTTGATACAGTTGACCTCCGCGTGCGCTTCCCCATATTGCTGATGGTACCCCTCTCCTATGATGCGCTGCTGATGCACGAGCACAGCCCCAACCATTGGGTTTGGTGCAGCATGACCTGCTCCCATGGCCGCCAGCTCCAGGCATCGCCGCATAAAAAATTCATTGAAAGTGTGATCCATAATCCCCAGCGTTATAAGTATGTTTGCAAAAATATTGTTTTTAGCATTGACTATACAATCGGCTTTCACATTTATTACCGGCGCCCTGGGCGACATTTACGATGCACGGGAGGCCGCCAGCATCGCCCATATGGTGCTGGAACATATTACAGGACTGGGTAAGCTGGACAGGATAGTCCATAAGGAACGGAAGTTGACCCCGGAGCAGAACGATGCACTGAAACATGCCATAGCTGCGCTGCAGCGACTGGAACCGATTCAATACATCACAGGGTCCGCCTGGTTTTACGGACTGGAATTTAATGTAACGCCGGCCGTGCTCATTCCCCGCCCGGAAACGGAAGAGCTGGTAGAATGGGTGGTGCAGGATGCCGCCGGAAAAACGGACCTGCGTATCCTGGATATTGGTACTGGCAGCGGATGTATCCCGATTTCCGTGAAATCGGCCCTGCCGGCAGCCAGCGTAAGTGGTGCGGATGTAAGCGAGGAGGCCCTGGAAGTGGCCCGCAGCAACAGTGAAAAGCTGAAGCTGGACGTTAACTTTTTTGCGCTGGATGCCTTAAACCCACAGCAGATGCAGGCTTTAGAGAACTATGACGTCATCATCAGCAATCCCCCTTATATCACCCAAAGGGAGCAGGCAGAAATGCAACAGCAGGTATGGGGCTTTGAGCCTTCGCTGGCCTTGTTTGTACCGGATAATGATGCCTTGCTGTTCTACAGGCATATTGCCGTTACAGCGCTGGAAAAGCTTAACAGGGGCGGATTTTTATATTTTGAGATAAACGAGGCCTTTGGGAAAGAGGTAGTGACATTACTGCAGGGGCTCGGCTATGAAGGGATAACGCTAAAACAGGACTTCTTCGGGAAAGATCGTATGATAAAAGCAGGGATCGCGGTATAACCGCAACCCCATACTGATTTATTTTTTGGCAGTTGCCAGTACTACTTTTGCTCCTACTGAACGGGCAATTTCCATCACACTTACCACATCTTCGATCGGAACGGTTTTTTCGGCATTGATTACCACCGTAGGATCTACTGATTCGTGCGAGAGCGCGGGCACCAGCGTTTGCTGCAATGATTCGAAAGGCACCTTGTTAGTACCTACGAAAAACTCATGGTTGCTGTTGATGCTCACTACTACCGTTTGCTTCGCTTTTGTATTGCTGGTAGCTTTAGGCAGGGCCAGTTTAATGACGTTCGGATTTGCCAGTGTGGAAACAATCAGGAAGAACAGCAGCAGGATGAACAGGATATCGTTCAGTGCTGACTTGTCCATTTCCACGTGTTTCCGGTTGCGACTACGTAGATTCATTTCCGTTATTTTAGCGGGTAGGTTCCTGCAGAATATCGATAAACTCTGCGGAAGCGGTCTCCATTTTGTTTACAACTTTATCTATCTGGGCATTGAGGAAGCTATAACCTATGAAGGATATGATCCCGATGATCAGGCCCGTAGCGGAAGTGATCATTTTTACATAGATACCTCCGGCGATGGTGCCCAGGGTAATATCTGAAGTAATGGAGATATTAAAGAACGTCTGGATCATACCGGCGATAGTACCGAGAAAACCGAACATGGGAGCGATACCGGCGATGATAGACAGTATCACCAGGTTCTTTTCCATGCGGTATACTTCGAGTTTACCGACATTTTCCATGGATTTCTCAATGTTTTCGATAGGCTTACCGATACGCTGGATTCCTTTATCAATCATGCGTGCGATAGGACTGTTGGTATTTTTTGCCAGGGAGCGGGCAGCCTGGACGTTGCCATTCATGATCTGATCACGGATCATTGGCATGAAGTTGTCTTCGATCTTACCAGCTTTGGAGATGGTCAGCCATCTTTCCACAAACACGAAAACCGCGATCAGCGACAGCAGGCCCAGGGGAATCATCAGCACACCACCATTCTTCAGCAATTCCAGCAGGCTAATATGTTTATCTGCTGCCTGTGCAGCTGCATTAACGCCCTGCGCTACTGTATCTGCTTTGGGAAGCAATAAAGAATCCTGTAATAACGTGATAAGTCCTAACAACATGTTTCGATTTTAAACTAATAACGGTTAAAATAGTAAATAATTACAAAATTATGCCTTCTCCTCCCAAAGCTGTGCCAGATATACAATTGTCTGCACTGCTTTTTGCATATCCTGGATACTTACATACTCATGTTTGCTATGCAACGCCATTTCCCCGGTGAAAATATTGGGGCAAGGCAGTCCCATAAAGGATAAGCGGGAGCCGTCAGTACCTCCGCGGATGCTCATTTTCATGGGTTGTACCCCTGCACGGCGAATAGCTTCCGCAGCATAGGCGGTAACTTCAGGGTGCTTATCCAGCACTTCCTTCATGTTACGGTACTGTTCTTTCACCCTTAAAACGCCTTTTGCGCCGGGATATTTTGCAACTACCTTTTCCATGATGCGGCGCAGGTAGGCTTCGTGCAGTTCGAGCGCGTTGGTTTCGAAGTCCCTGATAATGAAGTCGATTTCGGCCTGCTCTACGGTGCCGCTTATACGAACCGGGTGAATAAACCCATCCCTGTCGTCCGTAGTTTCAGGGGAAAGGCTGTCTTTCGGCAACGCATCAACGATTTCACTGACAATTTTAATGGCGCTTACCAGTTTATCTTTAGCAGCTCCGGGGTGGGCACTGATACCGTCTACTACGATCTTGGCACCGTCCGCGGAGAAGTTCTCATCTTCCAGAGAGCCCAACTCTCCACCATCCATGGTGTAGCCAAAATCAGCCGCCAGTTTCTTCATATCCAGTTTTTCCACACCGCGACCCACCTCTTCATCGGGCGTGAAGAGGATGCGGATAGCGCCATGTTTTACTTCCGGGTGGTTCATGAGGAAGTGTGCGGCGTCCATAATTTCCGCTACGCCGGCCTTATCGTCAGCACCGAGGAGAGTAAGGCCGCTGGCCGTAATGATGTCATCGCCTTTCTTGCTGGCCAGGTAGGGGTGTTCGCTGGCACGGATGATCACAGCAGGATCATCTGGCAGCTGAATATCTTTTCCGTCGTAATTAAGGTGTACCAGTGGTTTCACGTTAGTACCGCTGCTGTCTGGTGAGGTATCCACGTGGCTGCAGAAGCAGATCACCGGCACTTTTTTATCTGTATTGGAGGGAATGGTAGCGAATACATAACCATGTTCATCCAGTTCGGCGTCAGCAATGCCCATCGCCTTCAATTCTTCTACCAGCAGGCGGCTCAGATCCTTCTGTTTCTCAGTGGTCGGAAAGCTGCTGCTCAACGGATCTGACTGCGTATCTATCTGTACGTAACGCTTAAAGCGTTCATCTACGGTGTAGTTATAGTTTGTAAACATATTGCAAACGTAAGGAAAAATCGGTCATACCCTTCTGCCGCCAGTGTAATTTTGGGATTCGCTATATTTGGGTATGAGCGGTGCAGCACAAAACAACCACATTTGCCCCCGTTGCGGGAAGCCACTGGTATGTGAGCCGGAAAATATTCACCAGTGCTGGTGTACACAGGTCAGGCTCGATGGAGACGACCGCCGGTATATTGGAGAACGTTATACCGACTGCCTCTGTAACCAATGCCTGGAGGAGTTAAAAGCGGAGCGCAGGCAACTGCTTACCGGGGAATGAGAGGGCGCATCTCACCTAAAATATTTTACTACTTTACATGGATACCCCTTTCATCACCGGTGTTTTGGCCTTAATTACCCCTAATTATTGCCATCCGCCACCGAGGGCTTCATAGATATTCACCACGGCACATAACCGCTGCTTTTGTGTTTCTACCAGTTCAAACTTCGCTTCCAACGCATCATGCTGGGTCATCAACACTTCCATATAATCCGCTTCAGCGGCCTTGAACAGCTTATCGGAAATATCCACCGAGCTGGATAGCTGCTGCACCTGCTCCGCCTGTAAATCATAGCTTTTTTGCAGGTTATCGATCTTTTTCACCTGCCTGGCCACTTCCACAAAGGCATGCAATACGGTACGCTCATAGTTATACACTGCCTGCAGTTGCCGGGAATTGGCATTCAGGTAGTCCGCCCTGATGGCATTGCGGTTCACCAGCGGTGCTGACAATTCGCCCGCCAGCGAGTATATCAGGGAAGCTGGTGTGGTCAGCAGGTACGAAGGATTGAAAGCATTATAGCCAATAGCAGCGCTGATTCCCACGGAAGGGTAAAATCTCGCCTTAGCCACTTTTACGTCCAGTTTGGCCGCTGCCAGCTCCTGTTCAGCCTTTCTGATATCCGGTCTGTTGGCCAGCAGCTGGGAAGGAATACCTGTTTGTACCACCGCAGGCACGGCATTTTCTGCCGGCATACTGCTTCTTTCTATCGGCTGCGGATACCGCCCCAACAGGAAGTTGATGTTATATTCCGTTTCTGCAATCTGCTGCTGGATGTTATACTGAAGGCTCTTTGTCTTCGCCAGTTGCGCCTGAAATCTGCGTACAGCCAGCTCCGTTACCCTGGTAGCTTCCTTCTGCAATCGCACCACCCGTAAAACATTGCTTTGTATCTCCACGTTTTTCTGCACTATCTCCAGCTGCTTATCCAATGCCAGCAGCTCGTAGTAGGAATTTGCGATTTCGGCGATCAGGTTGGTGAGCACAAAATTCCGCCCTTCAACGGTGGACACATACCGGGCTACAGCTGCTTTTTTTGCGTTGTGCAGCTTATGCCATATATCAGCCTCCCAGGTAGCCTGTGCCGCCAACAGGTAGTCAGGCAGTGGGTCCGGCATTTCCTTACCCGGCTTGATTTCCGTAGCTTCCTCCATCGCGCCGATGTTGGTATACCGCCCTACCTTATCCAGTCCTGCCCCTGCCTTCAACTGTACAAACGGCAGGTATTCTCCTTTACGGGCGCGTATTTCATTACGGGCAATTTCTATCTCCTGTAAAGTAATATTTAACTCCTGATTATGCTGCAGGGCAGTATCTATCAGGTTCTTCAGGTATGGATCCGTGAAAAAATCCTTCCAGGCCACCGTTGCAGCGTTCGTAGAATCTGCCGTATGGTTGCTGAAACCGGCCGGCAGCTCCTTATTTTCAGTACGGGCGGCCACCGCCGGAATTTTACAGGCGCTGTAGGCCAGTAACAGCAATGGTATCCCCCATAATTTATAGTTGGTTCTTATCGTCATAATTGTCGTCGGTTAGAAAATTTTAAACTTTTTCTTCTTCTTTTTCTTCATCACCAGGTCATCGGTTAATGGCACTTCGTCCTCATCGCGAATCAGGTGGCGCCCTTCGGCCATCGATCCGAATATGTAGTACAATCCCGGCACTACGATCACGCCGAACACGGTACCCAGCAACATACCACCTGCGGAAGATGCACCGATCGTGCGGTTACCCAACGCTCCCGGACCTGTAGCGAACAACAACGGGATAAGCCCCGCAATAAAGGCGAAGGAGGTCATCAGGATAGGACGGAAACGTACTTTGGCACCCTCGATGGCTGCCTCCATGATAGTGGCACCCTGTTGATGCTTTTGCACGGCAAACTCCACAATCAGTACGGCATTTTTACCGAGCAAACCTACCAGCATTACCAGCCCTACCTGCGCGTAAATATCGTTTGACAGCCCCATCATCTTCAGTAATGCAAATGCACCGAAAACACCTACTGGCAAGGAAAGTATTACCGACAGCGGGATAATGAAACTTTCATACTGTGCGGCAAGCACGAAGTAAACGAAGATCAATACGATGAAGAAAATGATCAGCGCCTCATTACCACGTTCCGCCTCATCTTTGGAAAGTCCAAGCCAGTCAATATCATAGCCTCTCGGCAAAGTAGTTTTAGCTACTTCCTGGATAGCTTTGATGGCCTCACCGCTGCTGTAACCGGGAGCCGGTGCGCCATTGATCGCGGAAGCCAGGTACATATTGAATCGTGTGATCTCATTGAGTCCCTGGTTCTTTTTTATCTTCATAAAAGCAGAATATGGCACCATTTCATCCCGGTTATTTTTGATGTACAGCTTTAGTACATCCTCCGGTAGCGCCCTGTATTCAGGGGATGATTGTACATACACCTTGTAGAAAGTACCGAAGCGGATAAAGCCCTGCTCATAAGTACTACCAATGAGGATCGACAGGTTGTCCATCGCCTTGCCGATCGACACGCCCTTCTGCATCGCAGCCTTGTTGTCAATTTCCAGTTCATACTGCGGATAGTTGGCCGCAAAAAAGGTGAACAGGCCGGTGAGCTCCTTACGTTTACGCAGGGCCGCCATAAACTCATCATTTACTTTTCCAAATGCATCGTAGTCGTCGGAATTGGTTTTGTCCAGCAACCTTAGGGAGAACCCGCCGGCAGCTCCATATCCGGGCACTGCTGGTGGCTGGAAAAACTCGATGGTGGCGCCAGGGATTACTCTGGCTTTGTCTTCCAGTTCTTCAATAATTTCCACAGCAGAGTGTTTGCGGTCCGACCAGTTTTTCAGGTTGATCAAACAGGTACCCGCGTTGGAGCCCCTGCCCTCCGTTAATACTTCATAACCTGCCAGTGCCGACACGGATTCCACCCCTTCCACTTTTTCTGCAATCTTCTGCAGCTGGCCTGCAATATGATTGGTACGTTCGAGCGTAGACCCCGGCGGCGTTTGAATGATCGCATAGATCATCCCCTGGTCCTCATTCGGAATGAAGCCGGTGGGCAACAGGGAAGAAATGGCCCAGATGCCGAAACAGAAGGCTAGCAACAATCCAAAGGTGATAACCCGCTTGTTTACGATCAATCGTAGCAGGCCGGTGTATTTATCCGTCACCTTTTCAAACCAGCTGTTGAAACCATCTATCATCCTGTTGACCGGTGTTTTCTTCCTTGGCTGGCCATGGTTATTTTTCAGGATCATGGCGCAGAGTACAGGCGTGAGCGTTAGTGCCACTATACCGGAGATCACGATGGAAGTGGCCATAGTAATAGAAAACTGCCGGTAGAAAATACCCACCGGCCCTGTCATGAACGCCACCGGGATGAACACGGCAGTCATCAGAAAGGTGATGGCGATAATGGCGCCGCTGATTTCCTTCAGTACTTTCTTTACGGCCTTATAGGGCGACAAATGTTCTTCCGCCATGGTAGTATGTACTGCTTCCACTACCACGATGGCATTATCCACTACTATCCCGATGGCCAGTACGAGGGCAAACAGCGTAATAAGGTTGATGGTGAGACCTAAGAGCTGCATGAACATAAATGCACCGATGAGCGACACCGGAACGGCGAGTGTTGGAATCAGCGTAGAGCGCCAGTCGCCGAGGAAGAGGAATACCACGATGGCCACGAGGATGAATGCCTCCACCAGCGTGTGTACTACCTTTTCCATGGAGGCATCCAGGAAGCTGGATACATCGTAGCTGATTTTATAGTCCATACCCGGCGGGAAAGAACTGGCTTTGATCTGTTCCAGCTTGGCTTTTACTTCTTTGATAACATCCGAGGCATTACTACCGTAGGTTTGCTTGAGGGTAATGGCCGCGGACGGATGGCCGTCCATATTGGAATAGATGTCATAGAACTCGCTACCCAATTCAACATCCGCGATATCCTTGAGGTATAATATTTCTCCGTTGGCATTGGCTCTTACGATTACGTCGCGGTATTGTTCCGGTTTATTGTAGCGGCCCGGATAGGTAAGCACGTATTCCAGTGACTGGGAACGCTTACCGGTGGCCTGTCCTATCCTTCCTGGTGAGCCGATGATACTTTGCTGGGCCAGGGCTTCCATTACTTCATCGGTGGATACATTGTAGGCACGCATACGGTCGGGCTTGAGCCATACACGCATCGCAAACTGGCGGCTACCAAGGATTTTGGCGCTACCCACCCCTTTGAGGCGACTCAGTTCATTAATGATATTCACCCCTGCAAAGTTGTACAGGAAGTTTTCATCCGCCTTAGGGTCTTTACTGTAAAGGTTTACATACATCAGCATGTTGGGCGATGTATAGCTCACCACGAGGCCTTCGCGCTGTACCAGTTCCGGCAGGCGGTTCGTTACCTGTTCGATCCTGTTTTTCACATTCACCACAGCCTGGTTAGGGTCCGTACCCAGGTCGAATACTACCTGGATGGTGGCTTCACCGGCGCTGGTAGCGTCGGAAGTCATATACTTCATACCGGGGGCGCCGTTGATAGCTTTCTCCATGGGCACCAGCACTGATTCTACCAGTACTTTGGCGCTTGCACCAGGGTAGGCTACGTTTACCACCACCATGGGTGGTGCGATGGATGGGAATTGTGAAACGGGGAGGGTATTGATCGCGAGCAGCCCCATGAAAATGATCACCAGCGATAGTACGATAGCCAGTACTGGTCGCTGAATAAATTTATTGAACATTGGTTCCGTTTTTTAAATGCTGAATTATTCTGCTGGTAACTTCAATTCGGATACGGCTTTTCTTGCGTCCTCGTAATCATAGGAGATCTTATCGTTTTCCTTTACTTTACGCAGGCCTTCCAGCAGTATTTTATCATTGGCGGACAAGCCTTCCTTTACAGCGTAGAGATCATTCATTTCAGCTTCGATGGTAATCTCTCTTGATTTCACCCGGTTGTCTTTATCTACCACATACACATACTTTTTATCCAGCACTTCGAAGGTGGCTTTCTGCGGAATGAGCAGGGCATCTTTTAGCGGTACTTCCATCTGGATATTGCCGGTTTCCCCGTGTCTTAATGTACCGTCAGGATTCGGGAAAGTGGCTCTGAATGGGATGTTACCGGTTTCATTGTCAAAGTCAGCTTCGATAGTTTCTACCACACCAGGGTATTTAAACAGCTGATGGTTGGCCATTTGCAGATTTACTTTTGTGGCTTCTTTATTAGCCTTGGTGGTGTAGTTGAGATATTCTGCTTCGGGCACATTGAAGTACACCCACATTTTGCTGTTATCAGCGAGGGTGGTGAGGAGGTCACCTTCCGCAACAAGGCTTCCTGTTCTTACCTGGAGGCGGTCGATGATACCATCGAAAGGAGCGGTGATGTTGGTAAACTGTAAATGAACTTTGCTGAGCGACATTTCGGCCTTTGCCTTATCCAGCCGTGCTTTGGCCATGGCCAGTTCATTAGGCGCCACGATGTTACTGTCGGCCAGTTTTTTCGTATTCTGGTATTCTATTTCGGCGAAGTTCACTTCTGCCTGGGCTTTTTCGAGTTCAGCGCCGTAGAGTTTAGGCATGATCTGGAACAAGGGTTGTCCTTTTTTTACAAAGCGGCCTTCGTCGGCGAAGCTTTCCTCCAGGTAGCCTTTTTCCTGGGCCCGGAGTTCTATGTGCCGGATGGATCGGATCTGACATACATAATCCCTGATGATGGAGGTGTCAGTTTTGAGAGGGTTGGTCACAAGTAATTTGGCTTCGGTTTCCTCTTTTTTTTCCTGGGTTTTGCAGCCTGTATAGCACAATACGGCACACAAGCCCGCCAGTAGCAGCGTTCTTTTCATGTAGATATTAATATTTAGTAGGTATTAAGCCACTCACAGGAAGGCGGTAAAAGACGGGCATGTCTTTCCCATACCGTATGCGATAGCATCGATTAGTGCAAGTAGTTATGGGAACGGTATCAGATCCTGATTACTTGTAGCAGACTTTGTTTGCTGGATGATAACAGGAAGAAGTGATCACGGAAAGCTTTGGTAGAAAGGGTGCTTTCTGTTAACCATTTTGTAAGTTGACTAAAGTAGATATTGAAGTAATTACTGAGGGAAGTTCTTTTTCTGAAGAAGCAGAGTCGCAGTGTTTCGTTGTCGCTTTCTTCTTCATTAATACAAACAATTTTTTTCTTTTTTGGGGAGATGCCAGTGTTCCTGAAGGAAGAAGTAATATTATTGGAGAGATAGCAGGAGCTGGACTCTTCGGACCTGCTGGCAGAAATTTTATACATGAAATTACCCTGCCGAGGAGATGAATTCGTATATAGATAACCGTATCCACTCAGCAGGAAAAAAACCAGTAATACAAAAAGTCTGACCAGTAGTTTCATTACGGTCGCTAAGATACACGAAAAAAATATTCGTGTGCAAAAAAATGAGATGAATGGAAATAATTTAATACGGTAAAAAAAATCGGCTGTCTTTTAAGGAGACAGCCGATTTAAGCATGTGTGATATACTGATTATACGATTTCAACCAGTTCAAGATCGAAGATCAGGTCTTCGCCAGCCAGCGGGTGGTTACCATCCAGGGTGATAGTGTCTGCCGCAACAGCTACTACGCGAACTGGAATCACCTGACCTTCAGGACCGCTCATCTGCAGCTGCATACCTACTTCAGGGTTCAGGTCAGCAGGGATGTTAGCCTTAGGGAAATCGATGATGAATTCAGGAGATTTCTGACCATAAGCCTGATCAACAGGGATCTCTATGGTTTTCTTGTCGCCCACTTTCATATCCAGCACACCATTGTCAAAACCTTTGATAACCATACCAGAGCCTACCTTGAACTCCAATGGGGCTCTTCCTTCAGAAGAATCGAAGGTAGTACCGTTAGTTAAACGGCCGTGGTAGTGCACTCTAATTGTATCCCCGTTTTTAACAGCTTGCATAATAAAAATTTGTTTATTGTTAAGAATTATACCCGCAAGGTAAGGAAAGCATCCGGAATCACCACTTTTTTATGCTATATTCCGGTCATGAAAAGGATCTTATTTGTCGCTTTCCTGGCCATGGCAGTGGTTTCGGCTGCGCAGGCCCAGTACAGCGAAGTTACTACCGGAGCAGACCGTATCACGGAATGGGCGCCAAAGTTAAAAGGCAAGCGCGTGGCACTGCTCGTAAATCAGACAGCCACTATAGGTAATACACATTTAGTGGACAGCTTGTTGAAGCTACATATTAAAATTCAGAAAATTTTCAGTCCGGAGCATGGTTTCAGGGGCACTGCTGATGCCGGGGAGAAGGTAGCCAATGCGAAGGACGCTGCTACGGGACTGCAGATTGTGTCCTTATACGGTGCACACCGGAAGGCCACCAAAGCGGACCTGGCAGATGTGGATATTGTTATTTTCGATATCCAGGACGTAGGCGCCCGGTTCTACACTTATATTTCCTCCCTCCAGGAGATGATGGAATCTGTAGCTGAAAACGATAAGAAGCTGCTGATCCTGGACCGCCCTAATCCGAACGGGGATTATGTTGACGGTCCTATTTTGGACACGGCCTACCGCTCCTTTATTGGCATGCAGGCTATTCCTGTAGTACATGGCATGACGATAGGTGAATATGCCCGGTTTCTGAACGGGGAGAAACTGCTGAAAGGCAGCGTGAAAGCGGATATAGAGGTGATCACGTGTAAACGTTATACGCACAGGACCTATTATGCCCTGCCGATTGCCCCATCTCCCAATATTCCAAATATGAAAGCGGTGAACCTGTACCCTTCCGTATGCTTTTTTGAGGGTACGGTATTGAGCCTGGGACGCGGTACTGACAAACCTTTCCAGGTATATGGCGGGCCAAGGCAGCCAAAAACAGGCTTTTCCTTTACTCCCCGCAGTACGCCCGGTGCAAAGAATCCTCCCTTGAAAGATACCCTGTGTTACGGAGAGGACCTCTCTAACGTGCCGGAAACCGTACCGGCTGCTGGTCGCCGTATTGAGCTGAAATGGGTGATGAAGGCTTATAATGAGTCGCCTGACAAGAATAAATTCTTTACTTCTTTCTTTAACAAGCTGGCGGGTAATAATATTTTGGTGCAGCAGATTAAATCGGGGATGAGCGAAGCTGAGATTCGTAAAACCTGGGAGCCTGGCCTGGCAAAATTCCGTGCTACCCGTGCTAAATACTTGCTGTACGCAGAATAGTTTACTTTTGCACCATGGCTAAAGATCTGAGAATAATTTTCATGGGCACGCCCGACTTTGCCGTGGCGTCGCTGGATATACTGGTAAAGAACGGATATAATATTGTGGGCGTAATTACGGCGCCTGATAAGCCTGCGGGCCGTGGCCTGCAGCTGCAGGAAAGTGCCGTAAAGAAGTATGCGGTAGCTAACAACCTGCATGTATTGCAGCCCGAAAAGCTGAAGAATCCTGCATTCATTGAAGAGCTGCGGGCACTCAGGGCCGATCTGCAGGTGGTGGTGGCATTCAGGATGTTGCCGGAGCTGGTATGGGATATGCCACCGGAAGGCACCATTAACGTACATGCGTCCCTGTTACCACAATACCGCGGAGCAGCCCCTATCAACTGGGCCATCATCAACGGTGAAAAGGCAAGCGGTGTTACTACTTTCAAACTGCAGCACGAAATTGACACCGGTGATATCCTCTACAGCCAGGAAGTACCTATCCGTGAGGATGAAACTGCCGGCGAACTACATGATGCACTGATGCAAACCGGCGCTGAACTCCTGTTAAAAACAGTGGCATCCATTGCAGCAGGCACTGCTAAAGGCACCCCACAGAAAGATGTAGCACTGGCAGATATCAAACACGCACCTAAGATCTTCAAAGAAACCTGCAAGCTGGACTGGAACAAATCTATTGACGAGGTATATAATCTGATGCGTGGCTTGAGTCCTTACCCTGCTGCATGGACAACGTTTCAGTCAAAAACGCTAAAAATCTATAAAGCACACAAGGAGCTGGCACAACCAACTGTTGCTCCCGGTGAGTTTGAAACGGATCAAAAAACTTACCTTAAAATCGCTGCCGCAGATGGATGGCTGGTGCTGGAGGAGATTCAGCTGGAAGGTAAGAAGAGAATGGGTGTGGTGGAGTTTTTGAGAGGGTATAGGTTTTAAATTTATTTTTATAGAGATGGAAAAGCTGATGCTGTTGGAGGCATCGGCTTTTTTATCTCCGGCTGATGATAATAGGATTATCATTGTTTTTTTCGATAAGCATTTTTCGAACTAATTATTGACAGCCATTGTTTTTACCCAAACCTGTTTAAAATGCACCGAATACTGCTGCTATGCTGGCTCATTTCCCTCCATGAGTCTTCCATTGCGCAAAGCGAACATATCTTTCTTCACGTGGACAAAAAACTATGTTTTCCGGGAGACACACTCTGGTATAGAGGGTTAATTACTTCGGACAGCATGGGAGTAAAAGTTAGTACCTCGCTGTATGTGGAGTTGTATGACATGGATAATCAGCTTCTTATCCGTCACCAGTATCCGATTATTGAGGGCTTTACTCAGGGGCAGATGGTAATGCCTGCAACATCAGGGAAATACTGGTTAAGAGGATATACGCTGGATGCCCAATCAGAAGCTATTGAGAGTATCACTGTGAGGCCTGATAGTATGATTGACTTCACATTCTTACGGCCTAAAGTCCCAAATATTCCACCAGCGCAATCCGGAGTGGTAACGATAAGTATGCTCGGCGATACCTGTATCATCAACCTAGATAGTAGTCAGCTGGTTAACTATTCCATTGCTGTGAGCAAATCGGCACCCGGCACCACGATGCTTTCCTTCCCTGTTGCCAAAAACTTTATGCCTAAAACTGATACTTCGCTGATTACAATAGCAGCAACTGCTTCCTTAAAAAACCGGCCTATTGTCGCAGTATTTGAAAAAGACAGCATCCTTGGACAGCCACAGGTGTTAAATACAGACGAAAGCGGAAAAGTGGTGTTCAGCCATCTGCTATTTTTTGATACTGCGTATATCCAGTACAGTGAGGTGAATAAAAAGGTTAATAATATTATTTTAAAAAACATTCCGGATACGTTCCCACCTTTTACACCACCGGCGCTCTCCCGGTTTATTACAGATACTTTCCACCACAAAGATTTAGCAGCAGATGAAATAAGGAAAATACTCAGCTTAGGCAAAAGCAAAACTTTGAAAACGATAATTGTAAAAGCGCGCTGGAATGACAGGCATCTGGCACTGAACAAACGATATGTTATGGACCAGCGTTTTGCAGCGATCGAACAATTCTCGTTTGATTTACGTGATCCAATAAACCCAGGCCGGATCTATTATGTGCTTGATTATTTAAGGCAACAGTTACCACCTGGCTGGTATAAGAATAGCATTAATACACCCACAGGCTGCTCGGCGCCGATTGAGTATTATGTAGATGAAAAATTGGTTCCTGAAGGCATTGTCCGGATGATGCCATTACAGGACTTTGCCTATGCAAAAGTATTTAAGGATTTGTATCCATGTGTTGCAGTTCTCATTTATACCAAAAAAGGAGAAGACATGAAATACCTGCCAGCTTTTATGCATAAACTCAGCATCGTAGGCTATAACAGGGCACTGCAGTGGAATACTCCGGACGAGATGACCTTGCATTGGAATCCTTATGTAACCACCCATCAATATAGGTTTGTAACTCCTGCAAGCTCGTTTACAGTGAATATCGTAGGGATGTTTGCGGATGGAACTCCGTTGGTGTTTCAGGAATCTTTTACAAAATGAGATTAATCCATTTTTACGGTGAAACTGGTTTGAGCTTTGAATTCCCCTAACGTGCTAAGCCCCCGGACGGTACAGGTAAAGTTGCCGGGGAGGTCGTTGGTGTAAAAGGTAATTTTTGCTTCGCCGTTGTCGTCGGTGACGATGAGCGGGGACCAATAAACGGTGGAAGAAGTATAGGGTTCGGCATTAGATATATTATTATCCTTCAGCGCGGGGAATTCTTCTGGTAAGTTAATTGCAGGAACTTTACTTACGGTTAATGAATACTTCATGGCTCTACAGCCTATATATTTTACAAAACTAACTCTTATAGCTCCGGGTTTGTATTGTCTATAAATGTGACCCATGACTGCCGGTTTCACCAGTGGATCATTTGTACAATTAAGAACATCGTTTTCACACACCCATGCATCACAGGTGGAATCTATATCCTGATATGGTTCGAGTCTAAAAGGATCTTCAAGATAAATCCGATTTTCTACTACTTCAATTTCTTTCAATTGTGTTGCCTGCTGAATTTTAGTAACCTCCTTAATCATTTCATTACTTTGTTCTATCAAAACTGGCTCAAGCTTTAGCTCCGGTAGTTGGCTTATTAATTCATTTACTCTATCTTCATCCTTGGGTAGTACAACCGTTATCGCACCATAACGAGTATGACCTACAGGTGCAAAATAGACATTCCCAGTATCTTGCTTATACAACATTCTCATGTTGAGGCTAAACTCACCATTTGGGTCAGTTTGAACAATTTGAGATATTCCTGAATTATAACAAATAACGTTCATTTTTTTGCGAAAAGGTTTATTAACTATCAACACTCTCCCTCGAGTAATATTCCATAAGCCATTAGTGCCGTCATTTAGCCTCTTTCTGTATTCATCCGCAATAGCCAGCGAGGAGTTTTCATTCAATTTATCTACAACCTCTGGTATACTTCCAGTAGTTGTACATGCAAATGAAAATAAGCCCTTTAACGGTCTGTTTGCAGAGTCCCTTAAAAATATTTTACATCTTACTTTGGCGCGATTCCCATAAATCAATGAATCACAAGTTGTGTGTGCAATAATTGAATTTTGCCCCGGAGATAATTCCCTCTTTCTTATTTGTTCTTTAGGAAGATGACGAAGGGTCTTATTTACAGCTATAGCTTTAATAAAGGGAAATTCAGCCGAGTTTCGTGTCAGGTTATTTGTATATCCCAATAAAACAAGCTCCTTTCCCACTGCAGTATCGGGAATTTCCATTACCCCTGCTGAACAACCATTAAGCAGAAGATACCTTGAAGATTGTACCACAGTTTGCGTTGCCGGATCTATCAAGGCTAAATACATAGTATGATAAGGCATAGAAGTATCCGCTATTGTTGCCTTTGTGAGAATTGCACTAAACCAAATGCGGTCCGATGCTGCATAGATAATTTTGTCAGTATAAACTTTTAGCCCAGGGTCAGCGTGCTGACTTTGTGCAAAGATTAAATGAGGGAATATACATCCTAAAATTGCTATTACAAGTTTCATGATAATGAACCAATTTCCATGAACAATGAGCATGCAATACTAAAAGGAAAAAATTTTCAATTTTTATTGCAAAACATAACGATCCAAAAAAAGTTCATTTCTTTAAAAAAAACAAATAATTATATGATTATCAATACGATATTTAAATTATCAATACTATCAATTTGCCTTCAAAGAGTAAGAACATATATGGATAGATAACTCTAAAATCCTGGATAGATTCATTTCCATACTTTTTTGAAATTATCATACTCGAAGTATATTTCTTTTTGTTGAT
This sequence comes from Chitinophaga jiangningensis, assembly GCF_900142605.1. GTDB lineage: Bacteria > Bacteroidota > Bacteroidia > Chitinophagales > Chitinophagaceae > Chitinophaga > Chitinophaga jiangningensis. Next base: position 46,999 of record NZ_FRBL01000013.1, on the reverse strand, counting down.
AGAGTAAATATCAATCACAACTGAGTCTCTATCAATGTTGGATTGCAGAGATGTCCTAGCCTTAGAAAGGATATACATGTTTCCATTGCTGATATCCGCGCGGTAATTGTAAGATACTGTTGGTGTATTCTTCCTGCGTTTACCCTGCGAATCGGCATTACCAACATCGGCTAATGCAAAAGAAACTGTATCTAAAGTGTTTATAGAGTCAATTCTATGTTTATCAAACACAACAAATAAGTTACGATAGAAATATACATATGAAGAAATCTTCTGTTGTTCATCAAACAATAATATCCCATCCCTACTAAGCTGCGATACACCCCAGGTGGTCAGTACATTAGTCAAATTGAGTGTGTCTCCAATAGTATAATAGGCCAACTGTAAGCCCTCAAGTGTATTTACTCTGAGTAAAAAGGTTGAATCTCCTGCAGGATTTGCAATATCAAAACTTAATCGCGTAGTATCAACTCCATTTAATGTAGAAAATTCCATATTTCCAAACTTAACATTTCGTTTTGCACCATTAACAAGCAAAAAATATGGATATTGAATATAACACAGTAAGCCTTTTTCAGCTTTATTAACTGTGCTTCCGGGTACTACAATACCACTTGTGTCAGACCTGCTATTAGTATCAACGGACAATAAATAGTTTGGTAACTTCTCATTGCCAAGCCATATTCTACCTGAATCCTTTCCTGCAAAAAAATAGTATCCAGGAGCTAAAGAAATTTCCTTAAATAGTCTTGGATACTTATTGCCAAATAATCGTACAAAGGCGCCTTGTTTCTTTTTCGTGAACTCTAGATAATAAAAACATACAGAGTATGTACTCATAATTACTAAAGTTATTAATACAACAGCAGTTATTTTTCGTTTCATACTCTGTATATTTTATTGATTAATACAGGCGTTTTGCTGCGTAGTCATAGGCATCAAGATTACACCAAATCGCATCGTCATAAGCAATTTGTCCCCATATTGTGCAAATCGGACCATATGAATAACGGTCACAGGGGTACCAATAATCATAATAGTTTGAACTACAATCAAACATTGATGGGTCTGGCTTATACCAACCAATATAGACATCTCCTCCTCCCCCACTCCTCGCTACTCCAGTTCCAGCCACTACCGCCAATACAATCATCACTGCAAAAATTTTAAACCTTTTCATAACAAATGATTTTAAGATTAAGAATTAGCTCTTCTATGCCACAACACCCCAACCACCGTGAGTAACACCACTCCTACATTAAACCAGATATGTGCTTCCCATGAAAGATGTTCCAAAATTCCACCGCAGGAACACGGTACATCTTCCGTAAATAACAACATGCTTCCAATGTATAAGGTAAACAGCAACATCAAACCAAAGCTGCTGTAAAGCCCCAGCAGCTTTGTACGACTAAAAAACAGCAAGCAGCAAATCAATAGTTCCACCGAAGGAATTACAATTGATATCTCCTTGCTGTAAGCAGATAAAATTTCCGACTGCCCAAGCTGGGACAGGAATTTCTGATAATCGGCGAGCTTGCTTAAAGAGGCATAGGTAAACAACGATATCAAAAGCAAAGCAATGCCGTCAACAATGATGACGCGATATCTGGTTAAGATAAACATTGGAAGCAAGACAGTTTTACATCTATCAAAATTCGCTCTCAGCTAAACTATAGGGATAACATACTCAAATAGGTTGATAATTTTTTCCAGGCTCTTTTACAAAATTAATATGCATGTCTCTACCTGAAAACGCAGCCACATCAGCCACAACCACAACCCATTACACCTCCAACTTATCTTCCACAATAAAAAAAGGACTGCCTTAAAAAGACAGTCCTTTGAAATATTAACCAGATAACTTACTTCTCGTAACTCAGCTCACAGTAAAACTTCGTTTCCTCGCTGCCCAGCGCCTGCTGCGCGCCATCGCTCAGCTTCACAATCAGCCCGGCATTGGCTTTCATCTGAGGAATCACATCCAGCACTTTCGCATAGATAGCTTTACCATTGAGTGGGTTGGTAACCTTGATGATGGTACCACGTGGGGCTGTATTGTGCAGCGCATAATATTTACCGACTGCATTGCTCTTAAACCAGGTACCAGGGCCTTTTTCAGACGCTGCTTTCTTACCGTTGCTGGTTTGTTGATTATACACTTCTTCAAAGTTATCGCCGGTAGCAACTGGTGTAGGCCTTGGCGCAGCAGGTGCTGTAGTGATTGGCGCCTCTGCAATTTGCTCCGGCTGATCCTGCACAGGGCGAGGCTCCGCTTTTTTAGCCCCTTCTTTTGTTGGAGAAGGTAATGCCGGTTGCTCAGCTACAGGTTCCGCCGCCTGTTCTTCTGCTGGTGCAGGTGCGGGCTTCTTCGGTGCCGGCGTTGCCGCAGCAACGGCTGGTGCTCCACCACCACCGGAAGTCAGGTAACCAACAATCAGGTAGCTGTCCTTCTTCAAACCATCACCACTGAAATTATTCCATTGACGGATGTTATCCAGTGGCACTTTATTAAAGCTCACACTCACACGATACAACGTCTCCTTTTCAGCCACCTTGTGATATACCGGTGTGCCGGAAGCTCCCGCTTTCTGGGAAAAGTTAGCCGGCGTAAGTGGAATATGCAGTTCATTTCCTAATTGCAAACCCTTATCCAGCGTAGTATTGTTGGCAGTCGCAATTTGTTTTGGTGAAAGCCCGTAGGTACGACCAATACTATAAAAGTTTTCGCCTTTCTTAACGGTATGGTTAATGTACAGGTCAGGACTGTGGCCCAGCGCCTGCAGCATGTCTTGTGCCTTCACCGTCCCTGCACACAAACCTAAGATGGCAATTGAAAAAATCGATTTTAACATACAACTCTGTTTATACTTTTTCGGGCAATAAAATACTTAATTCCTGGTAATTCACCTGATAAAAACGAAAATTTCACAGCCCGTAGTATGACTACATGCCGCTGATTTCCTTTAATATCCGGAGCTCTTTCGGGTAGTAATTATTCATCCTGTTGGGCAGCATCTTCGCCCATCCAAGATTCATATCCTCGTAACGCATCAACGCCCATCCTTTCACATCCGTAGCTATTCCCGGATCTTCCTTCCGCAGATAAAGCAATGCTTCCTGTAAACTCAGGTTAACGCCTGGTATGTTGGCCGATACCAATGTGCTGGCCGCAAGCTGGTGATCAGGTATTAATTCCTTCTGTCCTAACTGTCCCGCTTTTACGCCTGCCTTGCGAATATACAACTGTTGCTGCAACAATGAAATATCTTTTGCTAAATTTTTTGGCAACACCAGCACCTCCTCCTGGTGAAGCAAATAATCATACTTCTCCGGATATGCAATCCAGTTAGCTAATTTCCCCGCTTCTTTTGCGGAGAGAAAAGTGTTCTTCTGCTCTTTCAACTTCCGCCCCGCTTCACCGGTCTTCTTCCTGAAACAGGCAATAAAAAACCCTTCGCCCGCCAGCAGATCCGGATAAAACCTATACCCGGCACTGTTATGCTCCGCCGAAAAAGCAGGCACAATATGCCAGCTCTCCTGCAGCGGTACCGGTATGTTCTCCAGCTCAAAATGCCCCAGCAGCCAGTCCATAATCTGCTCATCCTCCTCCCTGGAAAAAGAACAGGTAGAATATATCAATATACCCCCCTCTTTCAAAGCAGGCATTACATCCGCCAGAATACGCTGCTGCCGCTGACTACACAGTACCACATTTTCCGGCGACCACTCCGGTATCAACTCCGGCTCCCGCCTGAATAACCCGGATCCTGAACAAGGTGCATCTATCACCATCACATCAAAATATCCCGGCAAACGCGAAAAATCCCGCGGATCATTATTCGTCACCACCACATTGGCACTCCCCCACTTTGTCAGGTTATCAGCCAACACAGCGGCACGCGGCTTGATCACTTCATTGGCCACCAGCACACTGTCCTCGCTGATGAGCGATTGCAATAAAGTCGACTTCCCACCTGGAGCAGCACACAAGTCCAGCACACGTAAATCCTGACTCAGGTCCACCGCCGCCCGCAATGCCTGCTCCACAAACATCGAGGATGCCTCCTGCACATAATATGCGCCGGCATGAAAAAATGGATCAAAGGTAAAGGAAGGTCGCTGCGGCAGATAATACCCCTGTGAACTCCAGGGTACACGACTTACAGCGTTGGGCGACAAAGCCGCCAGCACCTGCTCCGCCTTGGCAGCATTCAGCTTATGTGGATTTAACCGCAGCGAGGTAATCTTATCTGCGGCGGTATGTACTCGCATAAAAGATTCCCTGTTGAAACCAGGCAATCCTTCCAGCGAATGGATAAGTTCTGATGGTAATGTATTAGACAACGAAATGTTTTTCGCAAAGGTAAATAAAACATTTGCGTCACCCCATTTTAAACCTGCTTTATTTCCGCTACCAGCTGCTGTAACACCTGTTTCGCATCGCCAAACAACATAGAGGTTTTAGGCTGAAAAAAGAGGTCGTTTTCAATACCGGCATAACCGGGTTTCATACTCCGTTTATTCACAATCACCACTTTTGCATGCTCCACTTCCAGGATGGGCATGCCATAGATTGGACTGGTAGCATCGGTTTTAGCCGCAGGATTCACCACATCATTTGCGCCTAACACCAGCACCGCATCTGTAGTGGGTAACTCCGCATTGGCCTCCTCCATCTCGAGGAGCTTGTCATACGATACATCTGCTTCTGCCAGCAACACATTCATATGCCCCGGCATACGCCCCGCCACAGGGTGAATCGCATACTTCACCTCTACTCCCTTCTCTTCCAGCAGCCGCTCCAGTTCATGGCACACATGCTGCGCCTGCGCCACCGCCAAACCATAACCGGGCACTATCATCACCTTGTTGGCATAAGCCAGCACCACAGCGGCATCCGACAATGAAATTTCCTTATAGGCACCCTGCTCTTTACCAGCCACTGCACCGGATTTGCTGCCACCAAATGAACCAATCAATACATTTTTCAGCGAACGATTCATCGCCTTACACATCAATATCGTCAGAATAGTACCAGCTGATCCCACGAGTATACCACCGGTAAGCATCACCGGATTATTGTACAGGAAGCCACCGAAAGCCGCTGCCACACCGGTAAAGGAGTTAAGCAACGATATCACCACCGGCATATCCGCCCCGCCTATCGGCAGCACAAACAATACCCCGTAAATCAGCGATACGATCAGCAATCCGTAAAAAAGTAAGTTAAAGCCGGTGGCTGAGCCCCCACCATGTGCCCATAGCGGATAAACGTCATTCACATGTATCAGCAGCGCCGCTGCCAGTATCACAATCACTCCCAGCACAATCATATTCACAATATGCTGCGCGGGAAAAGCAAAATCTTTCACCCGTCCATTCAGCTTACCCCAGGCAATCACACTACCGGCAAAGGATACAGCGCCAATGATCAAGCCCAGCAAAATAATCAGCAAGGTACCCCGATAATCCACCTTAAACATCTCCTGCAACAAATTCCGCTGCTCCATAAACTCACGGCTGCTGGTGCCCAGCTGCTCCATCATATCCCCCACCTGGTGGATTTTTATCATGGCCGCAGCGCCCGCCGATCCACTGTTACCCGCGAGATGACCAAACTCAATGATCGATATCAACGCGGCACAGGCACCACCCATACCGTTAAACATGCTTACCATCTCAGGCATAGCCGTCATCTTCACCCTTTTGGCGGCCATCACACCTATCACCGTACCAATAAGCAACCCCGCGAAAATCCAACCGTAATTATGCAGTTTCGCACCTTCCGACTCATACAAAAAGATGGTGCCAACAATCGCCAGCGCCATCCCTGCAGCCGCTACCAGATTACCTTTACGGGCAGTATCCGGTTTACTCAACATCTTTAACCCCAATATAAATGTAACAGAGCCGATCAGATAGATTATTGAAAGAATGCTGGACATATGGTATAGGTTTTATTTTTTTTCCTTCTTGTTTTTAAACATCTCCAGCATACGGTCCGTGACCACAAAGCCTCCCACCACATTCACCGTGCCCAGTATCACCGCCAGGAAACCCAGCACCAACGCCAGGTAATTGCCCGCTTCCGCCTTTCCCATCACAATGATAGCTCCGATTATCACCACCCCGTGTATGGCATTTGCCCCACTCATCAGCGGCGTATGCAATACAGAAGGCACGCGTGAAATCACTTCTATACCCAGAAAAATAGACAGGATCACAACATATATCATCTCTATATGCTGCTGAATGAATACGGATAGCTGCTCCATGGCTGTTGTTTTTAGTTGTTCCGGTGGAATTATAATACAGGAAAATAGGTTAACGGCTGCTTATGCAGGCTGCAGGAAACTTTTCACCCGCTGGTTTTTTATCTCCCCCTCATAAGTTATACAAGCACCTGCCACAATATCATCCTCAAAATTGAGCGACACAGCACCCTCCTTTGTCAATATCAACTTCAGGAAATTAAAGAGATTTTTGGCGTATAACTTACTGGCATCCGATGGCATATCCGCTGCCAGGTTAGAATTGCCAATAATCGTTACGCCTTTATAACTAACGGTTTCATTGTTCTTTGTTACCGCTGTATTTCCGCCGGTGGCCGCTGCCAGATCGATGATTACCGCGCCTGCACGCATGTTATCCAACATGCTATTCGTCACCAGGATCGGCGCACGCTTGCCGGGTATCTGTGCCGTTGAAATCACAATATCTGCCTTTGCAATACTTTCGCCTATACGCTGTTGCTGCTTCTGCTGATAGTCGGCCGACTGCTCCACAGCATATCCACCAGCCGCAGAGGCATCCGCAGCACCGTCCACTTCCACAAACTTGGCTCCCAAACTCATCACTTCCTCCTTCACCGCCGGGCGGGTATCAAATACTTCCACCACCGCTCCCAGCCTGCGAGCTGTAGCAATAGCCTGTAAACCCGCTACCCCGGCGCCCAGCACCAACACCTTCGCAGGTGCAATACTGCCGGCAGCGGTCATAAACATCGGAAAATAACGGCTATAGGTATACGCAGCCAGCAAAACAGCTTTGTAGCCGGCAATATTCGCCTGCGAACTCAGCACATCCATGCTCTGCGCACGTGTAGTACGGGGAATGGCATCCAGACTAAATGTAGTGATGTTTTTTGCGGCCCATTGTTCCACAGCCGGTAAATTGTAGAGAGGTTGTAAAGTGCCTGCCAGTATCCTGCCAGCCTTGATACCGGCCAGCGTTTCCTCATCTGGAGGATTTACGCAGCAGATCATATCTGCCTGCTCAAGAATCTGCGATAAGGTTGTAACCTGGGCACCCGCAGCTATATAAAGTTCGTCACTGTAAAACGCTTTGTCGCCTGCACCTTGCTCCACCCACACGGTTACCGACATCTGCTGCAATTGTTTCACTATTTCGGGGACTAGTGACACACGGGTTTCCCTGTTTTTTTCTTTTAAAATTCCTACAATCATCTGGTGGAAGTTTATAAGGAAATTTAAAGAAAAAAAGCTACAACTCAATAAATTTTCTATGATTAATTTTTTGCAATAGTAGTCGCCAGCGTGGCCGCATATTGCACCAGCGCAGGTACGGCTACCCCATGGAGATAATTACCTGCAATATGAATTCCCGCATGTGCAGCCTCGAATTGCTTCACCAACTCCCGAAGCCCGGCATGGCCCACATTCAGCTGGGGAATTGCATGCTTCCATACCTCGAAATGCTGCATTACCGGCGCCTCGCTTATACCCAGTATGGTACTGAGTTCAGCCAGGATATTTTGCTGTAACACAGCATGGCTGGTATCACGCAGGAGATGTTGTAGTCGCGCACCGCCGGTAAATACAGTCAGCAGCAACTTACCTTGTGGCGCCTTGGTAGGGAATATAGCGGCGTTACAGATAGCGCCCAGGAAATGTAAACGTTCTGCATTGGGCACCAGAAAGCCAAAGCCATCCACCGGATGGGCCACCGCCGCGGCATTATACCCTACATGCAGCACCCCCATTTCCGGATATTCCAGTTGTAGTAAACGAGCTGCCAGGCTGGCATCCAGCCCTTGCAGCATGGCTGCTGTGGTATAGGAAGGCGTAGTGAGTATCACTTGTGAAGCCTCCATCTGTGCCTGCTGGCCATTTTCTATAAAAGTTATGTGGTATTTGCCTTCGGCAGATGTAATACTGCTCACGGCACAATTGAGTCGTACGGGAACGACTAAACGGGCAGCCAACGCACTGGTGAGCATGGCATTGCCTCCGGACAAACTCACTATTTTCCTGCCTCCGAGCGCACCCTTCTCTTTCATCAAACCCTTGGTGATGCTGCCATAGGTACGTTCCCATTTAGGCAGCATAGGCAATACTTCCGCAATACTCAGCTTATCCGGATTACCGGCGTAAATACCGGAAAGCACCGGATCAAACACATACTCGGCAATTTCTGTGTTGAAACGCCGGCCAATAAACTCGCTCACACTCTCCTCCTCCTTTACCGGCGCTGATTTGCGGAAACGCTCGGTAAACAGCTTCCATTTGCTCGCACCGCTTAAATATTTTGAACCAATGATTTTAAAAGGATGGGGAGATACGGCATGTAACTGCTTATTCCTTACTAAAAACCTGTTTTTGCTGGCCGCGGAAGCCACCAGTATTTTATCACCCAAACCCAGCTCCTCCAGGTAATGCAGCATTTCCGGAGAAGCAGCAATGGAGTTAGGACCCGCATCCAGCTCAAATCCATCAATGTGTAGCGATTTCAGTACACCACCGCTACGGTCCGATGCTTCCATAATCACATACGGCACCTGTAGCTTTTGCAGTTCATAGGCAATACTCAGCCCGGAAATACCGGCGCCAACAATTAATACGGGTTGCTGTGGCATGAGGATCGGAATTATTTATTTTTCAATCAGCTGTGTGCAATACTTTACAATAGCATTTACCCACAGCGGATGTACGTTCAGGCATGGAATCATTTTGAAACTATCACCACCACTGCTCATGAAAGAATGCTTCCCTTCAACGGCAATCTCTTCCAGGGTTTCCAGGCAGTCAGACACAAAGGCCGGACACACTACCAGCAGCTTTTTCTTACCTTCCTTAGGCAGCTCTTCGAACCGTGCCGCCGTATATGGCTGTAACCATTCTTCCCGGCCGAGGCGCGATTGAAAAGACATTCCCCACTTCTCTTTAGGCAAACCCAATTTTTCAGCCACCAGCTCGGAGGTAATGGTAACCTGGTGCCGGTAGCAAAACTCATGGGCAGGTGATTTTACATGGCAACAATCGCTCACTTTCAGGCAATGCTTACCGGTGATATCCCCCTTGTGGATATGCCTTACAGGCACACCATGGTAGCTGAACAGCACGTAGTCATAGTCCTCCTGGAGATAAGGACGCATACTTTCCGCCACCGCATTGATGTAATCAGGTTCATCGTAATAAGGAGGAATTACGCTCAGCTTGAATTTATATTTCTTCTTACGATAGATCTCTTTGGCATATTCGGCCGCCGTTTCATAGGACGACATCGCATAATGCGGATATAAAGGCAGCAATATCACTTCTTTCAGCGATGGATTATCGGCCAGCAGTTTGTCGTAAGCCGCTTCAGGAGAAGGATTGCCGTAACGCATCATAATCTCCACCGGAATCTGCATATCGTTTTGTACCGCCTTCTGCAACTGCCTGGTAAGCACAATCAAAGGCGAACCTTCTTCCCACCAGATGGACTGATAAGCTTCGGCCGACTTAGGCGCGCGGTTGGGTACAATCACCCCGCCCACCAGCAGTTTGCGGAACAACCAGGGATAATCGATCACACGCTTGTCCATCAGGAACTCCATCAAATACCTCTTCACATCAGGTACTGCCGTTGAATCCGGCGATCCCAGATTCATCAAAACTATTCCTACTTCAGATTTATTGACCATGCTATTCTTTAAGATTGCGGCAAATTTAGCTTGTTTCTGGCATAAACAATCCAGCCACTTTGATAGAAAGTACTGACCTTTGCATAGATGAAACTGATAGGATGCGGTAATGTCATCTGTTTGTAATGATTATATCACCGAATTTTAAATATTTCGAAAGCCACGCATTACCTAACACACTGGCATATGGCGCCTGAGCAAAACCTGATAAAAATCATTTTTTCATCGTATTGATTACCAGTAGTAGAAATGACACACTAATGACAGCCTAAACCAATTGTTTGCAGCGTATGCCAGTATTTTTGCAGCCGGAAGCTTATACACGAACATGCAGGTCAGTCATTCAAAAGAAATAGCAAATTTTCATATCGTTGGGATCAACTATAAGAAAACAGACGCTGCTATCAGGGGATTATACGCCATCAATCCGGCCCAGTACCAACAACTCCTGGAGCATGCCAGGACTGTGCAATTAGACGATCTCTTTGTACTCTCCACTTGTAATAGAACAGAAATATACGGATTTGCCGCAAGCCCGGGGCAATTCATAGACTTGCTGTGTTCACAAACCAACGGCGACAGAGATCAACTCCTGGAAATGGCTTATACCAAATCCGGTGAAGAAGCGATCAAACATCTGTACCAGGTAGGAACAGGACTGGATAGCCAGATCCTTGGTGACTATGAAATCATCGGACAGATCAAGAATGCAGCGAAATTTGCAAAGAATGAAAAAGCACTGGGTAGCTTTCTCGAAAGATTAGTGAACAGTGTGTTGCAGGTTTCCAAACTCATAAAAACAGAAACAGGCCTCAGCGCTGGCACCGTATCCGTTGCCTTTGCAACCGTACGCATGCTGGAACGCATGGTACCTGATATCAGGGATAAAAAGATCGTATTGCTGGGTGTAGGTAAAATAGGCCGCAACACTACCAAAAATATGATCGACTACCTCGGTGTGAAAGAAGTGACACTCATCAATCGCACCCTCCTTGTAGCCGAAGAATTTGCCAGTCAACACGGACTCAAATACGCACCATACGAAAATATGCTGCCGGTGATCCATGACGCAGATGTGATTCTGGTGGCCTCCAATGCCCCGCATCCCACCCTGCTGGCTGAGCATTTACAAAACACTACGCCAAAGCTGGTCATAGATCTCTCTATACCTTTTAACGTAGACCCGGCTGTAGCTGAACTGGAGCATATCTCACTCGTAAACGTAGATGAACTTTCCAAGGTACAGGACGAAACCCTGCAAAACAGGCTGAGTGAAGTACCTAAAGCCATCGCCATCATCGGTGAGCACATGGAAGAGTTTCTCTACTGGTACAAAATGCGTAAGCACGCCGTTGTACTCAAAGCAGTAAAAGAAAAACTGCATGAAATACATATGCGCGAAATCCAGCAGCAAAAAAACGGTGCAGCCTATAACCTGGAAGATATTGAACAGGTATCAGGCCGCATCATTCAAAAAATGATCAACCTCATGGCAGGTAAAGTGCGCAAGGAAACCGACAAAAGCGACCTTTACATCTCCATGATCAATGATATTTTCGAGACAGGAGTTAACCAGGAATAACACAATGGATAAAGTTATCAGGATAGGCACAAGAGAAAGCCAGCTGGCACTATGGCAGGCGCACCAGGTAAATGATCTGCTGACCGCACAGGGATACAGAACTGAGCTGGTGCCCATTAAGAGTGAAGGCGATATTGACCTGGTTACACCCCTGTACGAAATTGGTGTACAGGGCATCTTCACAAAAAGCCTCGACATCGCGCTCCTCAGTGGCCGCATCGACATTGCCGTACACTCTTTCAAAGATGTACCCACACAATTACCACAAACTATCGTTACCGCTGCCATCCTCGAAAGAGGACCTGTAAAGGACCTGCTGGTGTATAAAACCAATACTGATTTTCTGAATCAGCCGGATTATATCGCCAACATCGCTACCAGCAGCGTGCGCCGCAAAGCGCAGTGGTTACGCAAATTCCCACATCATCAGCTGCATAACCTGCGCGGAAATGTAAACACACGCCTGCAGAAACTGGCCGCCGAAAACTGGGATGGCGCTATCTTCGCCGCCGCCGGACTGGAACGCATCAACGTACGTCCTGCTACTTCCATTGAGCTCGACTGGATGCTGCCCGCTCCTGCACAAGGCGCCGTGGTAGCCGTTTGCCGGGAAGATGATGAATTTTGCCTGAAAGCATGCGCCCCTTTTAATCACGCGCACACCGCTCTCTCCACACAAATAGAAAGAGAATTTTTACGTACACTCATGGGCGGTTGTACTACCCCTATCAGTGCCTACGCTTATATACAAAACGATACCGTTTTCTTCGAAGGCGAAATTTGCAGTCCCGATGGAACCAGCTTCTACAGCACATCCCGCCAGTCCGCCGTTGGTAACGCCGCCGGCATAGGCAAAGATGCAGCTGAAGAAATCCTGGCCAAAGGAGGCGCCGAAATTGTAGCACAGATAAGAAATGCCAAATGATCCTTACCGCATATTATGCACCAGACCAATCCCTGCATCACTCATCGCTGATGCAGCCGGCTATGGTATTGATATACAGGTAAAAGAATTCATTCAGATATCGCCGATTCCTGTTCCGGAATTACACCAGCACGTGTTCAGCGAAAATACCCCCATGGTATTTACCAGCGCACATGCGGTGAATATCCTCAAAGAAATGACAGGTACAGCGATCATCTCCAACAGCATCTGCTGTATCTCAGGAAACACCAGAACAGCCGCGGAGCAGGCATTTCCCCAGTCGCCAATTATCGCCGCAGCCCCTTATGGTATCGAACTGGCGCAAGCCATCATCCAACGTGGGAATATCAAAGCAGTGAATTTCTTTTGCGGCAACATCCACCGCAAAGAACTGCCGGAAGCCTTAACCAGCGCCGGTATTCGTGTGAATGAATTCGTGATTTACCGCAATGATCCCATGCCCGAAAAAGTTACCGGCCACTACAACGGCATCTTTTTCTTCAGCCCCAGCGCTGTAAACAGCTACTTTTCAGCCAACAGCATTCCCGCGGATACCGTATGCTTTGCCATCGGTACCACTACCGCCGCTGCCCTGAAAGAAGCTACCAACAACAAAATTATTATGAGCACCGACGTTGACGCCAACAGTATGGTGCAAACAGCTATAACTTACTTTAACAACAATAATATTTAGAATGAGCGCATTGAAGAATGACCTACTGCTGAAAGCCCTCAAAGGTGAAACCGTTTCCCGCACCCCGGTATGGATGATGCGTCAGGCCGGCCGCTATCTGCCTGATTACATCAAGCTGCGTGATAAATATTCCTTTTTCGAACGTTGCGAAAACCCGGAACTGGCCACCGAAATCACCGTAATGCCTGTTGACCAGGTAGGCGTGGATGCAGCCATCATCTTCTCCGATATCCTCGTGGTACCACAAGCCATGGGCATGGAAGTACAGCTGGTAGAAAAAGTTGGCCCGCTGTTACCACAGCCCATCAAAACCGCTGCGGACCTCTCCCGCCTCGTAGTGCCGGATGTGAACGAAAGACTCCACTACGTAATGGATGCGCTCAAACTTACCAAACAAACACTCGCAGGACGTGTGCCGCTCATCGGTTTCGCCGGTGCACCATGGACACTCCTCTGCTATATGGTACAAGGTAAAGGCTCCAAAACTTTTGACGAAGCCAAAGCCTTCTGCTACCAGCAACCTGCCGTAGCCCACCAGCTGCTGCAAATGATCACCGATACCACCATCGCTTACCTGAAAGCACAGGTAGCCGCAGGTGCCGACCTGGTACAGGTGTTCGACTCATGGGGAGGCCTGCTCAGCCCCGCTGATTTCGAAGCATTCTCTCTCACCTACATCCGCCAGATCGTAGCAGCCCTGAAGGACGTATGCCCTACCATTGTGTTTGCAAAAGGTGCCTGGTTTGCTTTGGAAGACATGGCCGCCACCGGTGCACATGGCCTCGGAATCGACTGGGCCATCAAACCAGCACTGGCACGCCAGTTTGCGGGCGACAACGTAACGCTCCAGGGTAACTTTGATCCGGCAAAACTGCTTTCTCCGATTCCTGAAATCGAAAAAGCAGTGAAGGAAATGCTCAAAGGCTTCAGCAGACAACGTTACATCGCTAACCTCGGCCATGGCATCCTCCCGAACGTTCCAGTAGATCACGCAAAAGCATTTGTTGAAACTGTAAAAGCACACGGCTAATTCATCATGAGCATCAAAAACGATTTCATCACCTTCATACACCAGCTGCAGGACGATATCTGCCTGGCCTTCGAACAAATCGACGGTAAGGCAAAATTCCGCGAAGACCGCTGGGAACGCCCCGGCGGCGGCGGCGGTAAGTCACGCGTGATTGCCGATGGTAACGTGTTTGAAAAAGGCGGTGTGAGCACCTCCATCGTTCATGGCGAATTACCGGAAGCAATGGCACAACAATTCGGCGTTACCAACAGCAACTTTATGGCCTGCGGTATCTCCCTCGTGATCCATCCCACCAACCCGTTTGTACCCACCGTACACGCCAACTTCAGGTATTTTGAACTGTATGACCAGGACGGAAACCTGAAAGACAGCTGGTTTGGCGGCGGTGCAGACCTCACTCCATATTACCTCGAAGAAAAAGACGGTGCACATTTTCACCAGACATTCAAAAATGCTTGTGATCCATTTGGCACCGAACTTTATCCGAAATATAAAAAGCATTGCGATGAATACTTTATCAACAAACATCGCAATAACGAAGCACGCGGCATAGGCGGTATCTTCTACGATTACCTGCGCCCCAATGCAGAGAAATCCGCTGAAACACTGTTTGCCTTCTCCAAAGCCAACGGAGAAGCCTTCCTGAAAGCCTACCTGCCTATCGTGGAAAAAACCATGCACCTGCCTTATACAGATGCACACCGCAGCTGGCAGGCGTATAGGCGTGGCCGTTATGTGGAGTTCAACCTGATACACGACAGAGGTACACTCTTTGGCCTGAAAACTAATGGTCGCACGGAATCCATCCTGATGAGCCTTCCGCCGGTAGCCCGTTGGGAATACGACTTCCATCCGCAGCCAGGCAGCCCGGAAGCCCAGCTGGTAGAGTATCTCAAGCCGAGAGAATGGGTAAAATAACTTTGGACAATTTTAAAATATTATAAGATGATCCGTAGAAACAGAATATTGAGAACTTCTCCCGCCATTCGCGCAATGGTTGCGGAAACAATCCTGACACCGAGCGACTTCATCGCTCCGTTATTTGTAACCGAAGGAGAAAATGTGAAGGAAGAGATCAGTTCAATGCCAGGTTATTTCCGCTACTCCCTCGACCTCACCATCAACGAAGCAAAAGAACTCTGGAGCTTAGGTATTAAAAGTGTTCTGCTATTTGTAAAAGCTGCTGACAGCGTAAAAGATAATAAAGGAACAGAAGCCGTTAATCCAAACGGATTAATGCAACGCGCTATCCGCGATATCAAAAATGCCATTCCTGAAATGGTAGTGATGACCGACGTAGCCCTGGATCCTTACTCCTCCTACGGTCATGACGGTATCGTGGAAGGAACCGAAATTGTAAATGATGCTACCGTGGAGGTACTGGCACGTATGAGTCTCAGCCATGCGCAAGCCGGTGCCGACTTCGTAGCACCCAGCGATATGATGGATGGCCGTATCCTGGCGATCCGTAACATCCTCGAAGCAAATGGTTTTGATAAAGTAGGCATCATGGCTTACAGCGCTAAATATGCGTCCTGCTTTTATGGTCCCTTCCGCGATGCACTGGACTCCGCACCAGGCTTCGGCGATAAGAAAACCTACCAGATGGATTACGCCAACTCCCGCGAAGCCATCCGTGAAACCCTCATGGATATAGAAGAAGGCGCCGACATCGTCATGGTAAAACCTGCCATGGCTTACATGGATATTATCCGCCTCATTAAAGACCGTACTACCGTTCCGGTGAGTGCCTATCACGTGAGCGGCGAATATGCCATGATCAAAGCAGCAGCGCAAAACGGCTGGCTCAACGAAGAAAAGGCAATCCTGGAAAGCTTAACCAGCCTGAAACGCGCCGGTGCGGATCTGATCGCTACCTACTTCGCTAAAGATGCTGTTAAACTGCTGCAACGATAAGGCAGACATATTATTTTTAATTAACTTGCATCCCGGTTGAAGATGCATTTTCCTCAAATCAAAATATTCACCGCATGTATAGCAGAAGCGAAAATCTTTTTGAGCAGGCGAAAAAAGTAATCCCCGGTGGGGTAAATTCTCCCGTGCGGGCATTCAAGAGCGTAGGTGGCACTCCTATCTTTATGGAGCGTGCACAGGGCGCCTATATGTACGATGTAGACGGTAACAAATACATTGATTATATCAACTCCTGGGGTCCCATGATCCTGGGGCATGCATACGAACCGGTAGTAAAAGCCATTCAGGACTACGCTACCCGTTCCACTTCCTTCGGGGCACCTACTGAATTGGAAATTACCATTGCAGAGCTGATCACCGGCATGGTACCTAATATTGATATGGTACGTATGGTAAACTCCGGTACAGAAGCCTGTATGACGGCTATCCGACTGGCCAGGGGCTATACCGGCAAAAACAAATTCATCAAATTTGAAGGTTGTTACCATGGCCATGCCGATGCATTTTTAGTAAGTGCAGGCAGCGGCGTGGCTACGCTCGGCATTCAGTCCATCCCTGGTGTAACCTCCACAGTGGCCCAGGATACACTTACCGCACCTTACAACAATCTGCCTGCTGTAGAGCAGCTGATTGCCGACAATCCGGATGAAATCGCAGCCATCATCGTGGAGCCCGTTGCGGGCAACATGGGATGTATCCTGCCACAGGCAGGCTTCCTGGAAGGTTTACGTGAGCTTTGCGACCAGCATAACATCCTGCTGATTTTTGATGAGGTGATGACAGGCTTCCGCCTTGCACGCGGTGGTGCACAGGAATTACTGGGAATCCGGGCAGATCTTGTTACCTTTGGCAAAATTATCGGCGGAGGTATGCCGGTAGGTGCAGTAGCAGGACCTAAGGAAATCATGGAAAATCTGGCGCCAGCAGGTAAAGTATACCAGGCAGGCACACTAAGTGGTAACCCTATCGCTATGATCGCTGGTTATACACTGCTCAAAACACTCAATGATAATCCGGTAATCTACCAACAGCTGGCCGACAAAGCCACTTACCTGGTACAAGGTTTACGCGAAGCATTCGGCGGCGCCGGTGTAGTACACCATATTAATCAGATCGGATCCATGCTCAGCGCTCATTTTGCCGAGTATCCAATCGTTGATTTTGCCTCCGCTTCTGCTGCCAATAACGAACTCTTTAAACGATTCTTCCACGCCATGCTGGAACGCGGTGTATACCTGCCTCCAAGTGCCTTCGAAAGCTGGTTCATGTGTAATACACTCACCACCGAAGACCTGGATGCTACTATCGCAGCCGCAAAATCAGCTATGCAGGCGATTAAATAGTTAACAATTCAATCCTGTGCAGAGTGGGTAAAACCGTTTCATACATGTATGAAGCGGTTTTTGTGTTTTTAGGGAGATGTTAATTTCTCATTTATAATAATTTATATTTTAATTCAAAAAATGCCACAGCTCAGCGTTTTAGCAAATCATTATTTATACATTCACTTGCCGCTCACCACATTAGCACTAAAAAATTAAGCATAACTTATTATTTTTGCACCGATGTTGAAGGTTCGCTATATACTATTTACCATACTCCTGCTGAGCATGCAGGTAGGTATTGGTATGCGCAGTTATGCGAGCCAGAAACACCAGCTTACACTGTTTCAGAAAATTGACCTGGCAGAAGCCCGCGAAGAATACTTCGAGGACCTTTTTGCCAACATGAAGCTGCATACAGATGTTGAAGAGGATGCGCCGGAATCCATTCATGCCACCAAAAGCAGGCGCAAAACAAAGTATTACCTCTCGGCTACCTCCCAGCAGTTCAGTGTTGCCAACCGTATCACCTATATTGACACTGCAGGTGAGCAGGAAAGCATTTACATCTCCCCGGTAAAAACCGGCAGATACTTACTGGGAAAGCCTTTTAAACCCGCTTACTACTCCTTCCTTTTCAGATTTACTCCATTTTGAGTACAGCAACACGCTTCGTTTAACCTTTATATTTTCCACATCTGCACGCCGTGATGAACGGTACTGCAAGACTATTTGCTGTATTTAAAAACTTTTACCGCCCAAACGGTACAATACTTTATTGTTATGCGTCAATACACAGGGATTTATACATCGCTGATCGCACTTTTTATGGCCGGTTGCGCCACAAAAGCTGAAAAGAAAGAAGATCTTAAAACATTACCGGTAGCTAAGCTTATTGCCAAAGACACTGTATTGCATCGCGCTTATGTAGCCGATATCCAGGCAGTTCAGAACGTGGAAATCCGCGCCCGTGTAAACGGGTTTCTCGATAAAATTTATGTAGATGAAGGGCAGGAAGTGAAGAAAGGTCAACTTTTATTTGGCATCAACGATGCAGAATACAGAGCAGAACTCTCCAGGGCAAAGGCCGCGCTCAGCAGCCTCACCGCTGAATCCAAGTCCGCCGCACTGGAACTGGAACGCGTGAAATTACTCACCGATAAAAAAGTAATCGCCGCCTCCGAACTGGAAGTGGCCACCGCTAAAGTAGCCGCCGCCAAAGCCAGAATTGAAGAAGCACAATCCGCCGTTGCCAACGCGGAAATGCGCCTCTCCTTTACCAGCATCCGCGCACCTTTCGATGGCATCATCGACCGTATCCCGCTGAAGAGCGGAAGCCTCATCACAGAAGGTACCCTCCTCACCACCGTTTCCGATAACCGCGAAGTTTATGCTTACTTCAACGTTTCCGAAACTGAATATCTGCATTACCAGAAAAACCTGGCCAATGGAACGGCACGCTCCAACCAGGTAGAACTCGAACTGGCAGATGGCAGCACCTATTCACAGCCAGGAAAAATCGAAACCATGGAAAGCGAGTTCGAGGAAAATACCGGCTCCATCGCCTTCCGCGCACGCTTCCCTAATCCATCAAAATTACTGAAACATGGCGCCAGCGGTAAAGTAAAACTCACCAGCGAAATGGATAGCGCAGTGATCATCCCGCAAAAAGCCGTTTTCGAAATGCAGGACAAAAACTATGTTTTTGTAGTAGACCAGTCAGGTATGGTGAAGATGAAAAACTTCATCCCTGAAACCAGATTCGCACACTTCTACATTGTACAGTCAGGCCTTAAGCCGGGCGACAAAATCGTAACCGAAGGGGTACGAAACATCCGCGATGGCATGCAGATCACACCAAGATCTGTAGCTATGGATAGCTTACTGAGTTTATAAAAATTCTGCATTACCGAAACTGACAATCCATGTTCTCGACATTTATAAAACGACCGGTGTTATCACTGGTCATATCTCTTATTATCACACTCGTAGGTTTGCTGGCACTGTTTACACTGCCGGTAACCCAGTTCCCCGATATCGTGCCGCCTTCGGTAACGGTAACGGCTAAATATACCGGCGCCAACGCCGAGGTATGTGCCAAAGCAGTAGCCACCCCGGTGGAACGCGCTATCAACGGGGTTCCCGGAATGACGTATATGTCGTCCGTATCCAGTAACGACGGTATCACCGTGATCCAGGTGTTTTTCCAGGTAGGAACAGACCCTGACCAGGCCGCCGTAAACGTGCAAAACCGTGTAGCTACCGTCATCGATGAGCTGCCGGAAGAAGTAATTAAAGCAGGGGTTACCACCGAAAAAGAGGTAAACTCCATGCTCCTCTACCTCAACATCATGAGTGAGGATACCACGCTCAACGAACAGTTCATCTACAACTTTGCCGACATCAACGTACTGCAGGAACTGAAACGTATCGACGGGGTGGGCCGCGCCGAAATCATGGGTGCAAAAGAATACGCCATGCGCGTGTGGCTCAAACCTGACCGCATGCTGGCTTACAACGTATCCGCCGATGAAGTGATCCAGGTGATCAGAAAACAGAATATCGAAGCTGCTCCTGGTAAAACCGGTGAAAGCTCCGATAAAAATCCGCACATGCTGCAGTACGTGCTGCGCTATACCGGTAAGTTCTTCGAACCCAGGGAATATGAAAACATCGTACTCCGCGCCGGTGCCGACGGTTCTGTGCTACACCTGAAAGATATCGCGGATGTGGAATTCGGCTCCCTCACCTACAGCATGGTGTCTAAAACCGATGGCAAGCCTTCCGCTTCCATCATGATCAAACAACGCCCCGGCTCCAATGCGCGTGATGTAATCACCGCCATCAAAGCCAAAATGGAAGAAATGAAGAACACTTCATTCCCTCCGGGCATGACCTATAACTTTAACTACGACGTATCCCGCTTCCTCGATGCCTCTATTCACGAGGTATTACGTACGCTCATAGAAGCGTTCCTGCTGGTATTTATCGTAGTGTTCATATTCCTGCAGGACTTCCGCTCCACGCTGATTCCGGCGCTGGCCGTGCCGGTAGCCCTGATTGGTACACTGGCATTTATGCAGATGATGGGCTTCTCCATCAACCTGCTCACGTTGTTTGCACTGGTACTGGCAATCGGTATTGTGGTGGATAACGCTATTGTGGTGGTGGAGGCCGTCCATGTAAAAATGAGCGAAGAACACCTCCCGCCAATGGAAGCCACACTTGCAGCCATGAAGGAAATCAGCGGCGCACTCGTAGCCATTACGCTGGTAATGTCCGCCGTGTTTGTACCGGTAGCATTCCTGTCAGGCCCTGTGGGCGTATTCTACCGGCAGTTCTCCCTCACGCTCGCCATCAGCATCGTGATCTCGGGTATCAACGCGGTAACGCTGACGCCTGCACTCTGTGCCATCATGCTGAAACACAATCCAAGTGCGCCAGCCAGCAAAAACCTGCTGCAGCGCTTCTTCCGGGGCTTCAACAAAGCATATAACGGTACCGAAAATAAATATGCGGCACTGATTAAAAAGTTTGCCGGCCGAAGGTTAGTAACCCTGGCAGCGCTGATTTTCTTTTTTGTGGCTACCTGGGGCGTAAGCGCCATCCTGCCTTCCGGCTTCATTCCTACGGAAGATCAGGGTATGATCTATGTAAACGTGACCACGCCTCCGGGCGCAACAGTAGAGCGTACAGAAGAAGTGCTCGACCAGGTGCAGGCCATTGCCGCACAATCCAAAGAAGTGGAATCCGTTTCTACCCTCGCCGGTTATAGCCTGCTCAACGAGGTGGCCGGTGCCTCCTATGGTATGGGCATGGTGAACCTGAAAGCCTGGGAAGACCGCGAGGCTTCTGTACAGGATATCATTGAACGACTGCAAAAACAAACCGCTGATATCGGTGATGCACAAATCGAATTCTTCCCGCCGCCAACCGTTCCCGGTTTTGGTAACAGCTCTGGTTTTGAGTTGAGGGTATTGGATAAAACTGGTGCGGGAGATATCAAACAAACCGCTGACGTTACCGACAAGTTCATCGCAGCGCTGAAGCAGCGAAAAGAGATAGGGAGCGCCTTCACCAGCTTTGATGCCAGCTTCCCGCAGTATATGATCCATGTGGATCAGGCTATGGCTGCTAAAAAAGGTGTAAGCATCGACAATGCAATGAGTAATCTGCAAACCCTGATGGGTAGCTACTATGCGTCTAACTTCATTCGCTTTGGGCAGATGTATAAAGTGATGGTACAAGCCGATCCGCGCTACCGCGGAAAACCGGAAGACCTGCTCTCTCTCTATGTAAAAAACGACCAGGGAGAACAGGTATCCTATGCCGACTTCATCAAACTGGAACGCGTATACGGACCTGATCAGCTTACCCGCTACAACATGTATACCGCCGCCATGATCAATGGTGATGCCGCGCCAGGATTCAGCTCCAGTCAGGCTATTGCCGCCGTGGAAGAAGTGGCTAAGAAAGAACTGCCACGTGGTTATAGCTATGAATGGAGTGGTATGACGAGGGAGCAAATCCTTTCGGGTAACCAGGCGATTTACATTTTCGCACTCTGCCTGGTATTCGTATACCTGCTGCTGGCCGCTCAGTACGAGAGCTTCCTGCTCCCGCTGCCGGTAATCCTGTCGCTGCCGGCCGGTATTTTCGGCGCCTTCCTCAGCCTGAAGTTAATGGGCCTGGAAAATAACATCTATGCACAGGTAGCGCTGGTAATGCTGATTGGCCTGCTGGGTAAAAACGCCATCCTCATCGTAGAGTTCGCGATCCTGAAAAACAAGCATGGAGCCAGCATCCTGGAATCTGCTATCACAGGTGCCGTGTCCAGGTTACGTCCTATCCTGATGACCTCCTTCGCATTTATCGCCGGCCTGATACCGCTCTGTATCGCCAGTGGTGCGGGCGCCATGGGTAACAGATCCATTGGTACCGCTGCAGCAGGCGGCATGCTCATAGGAACCATTTTCGGGGTGCTGGTAATACCAGGACTCTACGTACTCTTTGCCTCCATGACGCGTAAAAAGCAAGGCGTGGAACTAAATAATTATACGAATGAATAAGCAATCACTTCATAT
This sequence comes from Chitinophaga jiangningensis, assembly GCF_900142605.1. GTDB lineage: Bacteria > Bacteroidota > Bacteroidia > Chitinophagales > Chitinophagaceae > Chitinophaga > Chitinophaga jiangningensis. Next base: position 24,499 of record NZ_FRBL01000013.1, on the reverse strand, counting down.
ACGTAAAGGACTATACGTACTGGCACTCGCAACGGGTGTCAGTGCGTGCAGCGTGCCTAAACAAATTACTACTCCCCCACCGGTGGCCTTACCTGAAACTACGGTAACGGATACACTGGATATTAAAAGCTTTGCGCAGGTATTTAATGATCCGTATCTGAAATCACTGATCGATACCGCACTGGCTGCTAACTTCGACCTGCAGGCCGCATCACAACGCGTAATCGTGGCACAGTCGCAGCTACGCATGGCTAAAAATGCCTGGCTCCCCACCGTGAATGGTGTGATCAGCGCCGGTGCCGACCGATATGGCGACTACACCCTCAACGGTGTAGGTAACTACGATACGAATCTGTCGCCCAACATTGATAAAGACCAGAAAATACCTACCCGCCCTACGCCGGAGTTCTTCGTGGGCTTCCGCAGCAGCTGGGAAATTGACCTCTGGGGAAAAATCAGGGCACAGAAAGATGCCTCGCTCAACCGTTACTTTGCAAGTACAGAAGGCCGCCGCCTCCTGAGTACGCAGGTGGTGGCAGGTGTGGCTACCATGTATTACGACCTCGTGGCACTTGACCACGAACTCAAAATCATTCACCGTAACATCGGACTGCAGGAAGCAGCGGTAGCCACCGTAGAAGTGCAGAAAGCCGGCGGACGCGCTACAGAGCTGGCAGTACAGCAATTTAAAGCCCAGCTGCTGAGCACGAAAGCCATGGAGAACAATGTGAAACAGCAGATTACCGCTACCGAAAATCAGCTGAATGCATTGCTGGGCAGGCTCCCGCAGCATATACAGCGCTCCGCGGACACCACCAACATCATTCCTCCTGCCATCGCTAAAGGTATACCAGTAACTACCTTGCTGCGCAGACCCGACATCCAGCAGGCGGAAATGAACCTGGCGGCCACCAAAGCGGATGTAAAAGCCGCCAGGGCAGCCTTCTTTCCTTCGCTGACAGTAACGCCATATGCGGGTTTCAACTCCTTTAAAGCGGGATTATTATTTCAGCCTGCTTCTATAGCCTGGGGCGCATTAGGTGGCCTCACCACGCCGATATTTAACCAGAAGCAACTCCAATCGCAGTTCAATATCAGCAAGGCAGAAGCAATGACAGCCTTCTACCGTTACCAGCAGGCGATTGTAGATGGCTATGCAGAAGTATCATCCGTAATCAGTAAAGTGGAAAACGAACAGGCTACCTGGCAGCTGAAAAGCCAGGAGGTGGCCGTGCTACGTGATGCCGTATCTACTTCCAACCTGTTATTTACCACCGGATATGCTAACTACCTGGAGGTAATTACCGCACAAAAAAGCGTGCTGGAAGCGGAACTAACGCTGGTGACTACACGCAGAAATGTATACCAGGGTATGATCACCCTGTACCGTTCATTGGGAGGGAATTAATATTTTTTAAATACAGCAAACAGGGGCTGGTCCGTAAGTAAATTTTACTTTTCGGCCAGCCCTAATTTTTTGTTGATTTCATTGCTAACTTTGGGCGTACAAACACTCGCAGCAATACCATGCAAATCCTCCCCTCTCCTGCCGTCAGGCATTGCATCCGGCACTACCTGTTTATCAAACCGGGAGAGGCCAGCCATTGCAGGTTGTTTGCGGATGGTAACCCTGCTATAGTATTCTCTGATGCATTGTTAATCAATCAGCACCAACAGCTGTCAGGATCGTTTCTGTACGGGCAGATTTCAGCCTTCCAGGACCTGTATTGTCAACAGGCTGCCGGTATAATGGTAGTGGTTTTACAGCCAACCGGCCTGCAACAACTTTTCAGGCTGCCAGCTATCCACGTGCAGCAGCTCATACTTCCACTCCACGACGTATTGCCCAACTCCCGGCAACTGGATGAGCAAATCTTTCATACCACCACCTGCCAGGAGAAAATAATTGCTTTCGAAAACTTTATACGCCAGCAAATCAATCCGGAGATAGAGCAAACTATAACCCGGCTGGTTCAATTTATCACTCAGGCGCAGGGGCAGGTTAGCCTTCAACAACTCACTTACCTCACTGGCTGGAATGAACGAAAGCTGGAACGGCATTTTGATGCCAAAATAGGCCTTAGCCCAAAAAAGTTCTGTGACATCCTCAAATTACAATCCTTTATCAGGCAGATAAAGCATAACAATAGTCTTACTGCCGCCAGTTACGAGGCGGGGTATAGCGACCAACCCCATCTCATTAAAACTTTTAAAAAATATACCGGCCTTACGCCTTCCCAATACCTGGCTGCATCCCGATTAGCGGTTAATTTCATTGCCTTGGATAAGTGAAATGTCGGAAATGTACATTTTTTAGTAGTGCAGGGCCACTAGCTTTGGAGGATGGAAAAGTTGAAAATCGCCTCCGCACAATTTGAAAATAAAAGCGGTGATAAATCCTATAATCTTTCGAAGATTGACCAGCTGGCAGCAAAAGCGGCCGCTGAAGGCGCCCAGGTAATCGCCTTTCATGAGTGCTCCGTTACCGGCTATACGTTTGCCAGGAAACTTACGAAAACTCAAATGATCGAACTGGCAGAACATATACCTGACGGGCCCAGTGTGCAGGAACTGATACGCATTGCCGCTAAGCATAGCATCACCTTACTTGCCGGCCTTTTTGAAAAAGATCAGGACGACCATCTCTATAAAGCCTATGTATGTGTAGATAAATCAGGCCTGATAGCTAAATACCGCAAGCTGCATCCTTTTATCAATCCACATCTGACGCCTGGAAACAGTTACTGTATTTTTGAAATCCATGGCTGGAAATGTGGCATCCTCATTTGTTACGATAATAATATCATTGAAAACGTGAGAGCTACCAAACTGCTGGGGGCCGACATTATTTTCATGCCGCATGTGACCATGTGCACACCCAGTACGAGGCCCGGTGCCGGTTTTGTAGCACCGCAGCTATGGGAAAACCGGGAAAATGATCCCACCTCCGTGCGACTGGAGTTTGAAGGCATGAAGGGGCGCGACTGGCTGATGAAGTGGCTGCCGGCACGTGCATACGATAATGCCGCTTATGTGGTGTTTTCAAATCCGATTGGTATGGACGATGACCAGTTGAAGAATGGTTGTGCCATGATTCTTGACCCTTTCGGGGATATCCTGGATGAATGTAAAAAACTGGATGAAGATATTGCCATTGCAGTGGCAACGCCAGAAAAGCTGACGCAGGCCGGAGGCTACCGATACATGCAGGCCAGGCGGCCTGAATTATATAAAGATATTCTGGGGCAGGCGCATACATCGAACCAGCAGGTAGTGTGGTTAAAATAAAAGGCCGGCCAGTAAGTGGTCAGCCTTTTATCCGGAATTATTTTTTATGATCAAACAGCCACTCTAACACTCCCGGCTCTACGAAAACGTTGTTCCAGCTGTCGTGCCCTACACCAGGGTATTCTGTGAACTTGTGTTCCGCACCCAGGCTTTTCAGCTTTTCGTCGTACTGGCGGGATGCCTGCACCGGTACTACCGGATCGGCCCCGCCATGGAAGATCCATACCGGTACTTTTTTAGCGAAGTTGACCGCGGCATCAACATTTCCTGCGCCACAAATCGGGAAGGCGGCTGCAAACAGGTTCGGATAGGTGGTAATCATATAGAATGTCCCCATGCCGCCCAGGGAGAGTCCGCCAATGTAAATCCTTTGTGGATCAACTTTTCCGCTCGCGATGAGGCTGTCGATCAGCGGTTTGAGCATGCCGCCCGGCTTGGTAGGAGGGGTATTCAGCGGAAATTCGAAACTTACGCGTTTGCCAACTGAATCAAATTTGGCTTTCATGGGGGCCCAGGTTTCATTTACCGGGCATTGTGGAAAAATAACGTATGCCGGAAACTTTTCCCGCAGGCTATCGTTACCGAGCCATTTACCGCCGTGCTTAAGCTGCGCTTTGTTGTCGCTGCCCCGTTCGCCGGCCCCATGCAGGAAAATGATGAGGGGATACTTTTTATGAATATCGTGATGCAGCGGGGTGAGCATGCGGTATCGCAGCGTATCACCCTGATGGATATACGATTCGTAACTAAAAACGGAGTCGATGGCCTGAAGGGAAGCATCAGGAGTTTGTGCCTGGGTATCAATGGTTAACAAAGTTACCAGCAAACACAGCATTAGCTTGAGGTTGCGCATATCTGGAATGTTTCTCCCAATATACTACCTGCAACGGGTTAAATCAAGTTTAGTATTTGAGCGTGAAATGTTGTTTCACTTTAAAATCTTTCCGGAAGAAGACAAGGCCGATGAAAAAGAGGTCGATCGTATAGGTTACGGCCTCATGGCTTTGAATACGATGCCATACCTCTTCCATATCCGGTGTCCAGTGGATATCATCAAATATCAGGATGGTACCTTCATGCACGTAGGGTAATGATTCCAGGAAATAGTTCCAGGTAGGTTCTTTGCGGTGGTTGCCATCCACATACATCCAGTCGAGCCGTGGCAGTTGGGGCAACAGCTCCGGCAGTACCGTATCAAAATTGCCTACACGCTGCTCAATATTGTTAATTCCCAGCTGGTCAAAGTTGGAGCGGGCTTTGGCGGCAATATTGGGGCAGCCTTCAATCGTGTATACGGTGGCGTTAGGGTTTGCTTTGGCCATATAGGAAGATGATAACCCCATACTGGTCCCCAGTTCCACGAGATACTGCGGTTGCAGGTACTGAATAAGCCGGTAGAATAATTGTCCGAATTTGGGTTGTTTGGCTGCGTAGCGGGTAATGTCCGCGATGCGGCGCTCGTTGCCACCGGATACGATGGAACCGGCTCCCAGGTCGGTCACGCTGATGGTATCAGGGCTCTTCAGCAGGCGTTTGCGCAACAGTTCTATTTCGGCGAAGTCGGCCCGGGGTTGCTTATCCTGTAATACTTCCTCAATCAGAGAAAATACAAACGGAGAATGTACATCATGACGGTTGCCTGCTGTAAAATAGTATCGCAGGTATTTGCCGGCTACTGAAAACTGTTGCGCTAAACTCACTGACTCTTATAATTAGTTTTAATAAATTTTTCCTTTCATCAGGCCCCACATATGCAATCGATGCTGCAGCGATACCCTCAAAACGCCCATGCCATAAATGGCGCTTCGTTTGAAGTTGATGCTTGATGCCTCATCGAAGTATTTGGTTGGGCATGTAATTTCGGCAATTTCGTAACCTTTCATGAAGATTTGTGAAACCATTTCATTATCGAACACAAAATCATCATTATTGGCCATATAATTAATGTTCCGGAGTACCTCCGCCGAAAAAGTGCGGTATCCGGTATGGTATTCACTTAGCTTCTGCCCTATCAGGATGTTCTGGGCGAGGGTCAGGCAGCGGTTGAATATATATTTATACATGGGCATGCCCCCTTTCAGGGCACCTTTTCCAAGGATACGGCTGCCAAATACCACCGGGTATACTCCATTTGCAATAATACTGCACATCGCGGTAATAAGCATCGGGGTATATTGGTAATCCGGGTGTAACATCACCACAATATCGCCGCCCAGCTCCAGCGCCTTGTTATAGCAGGATTTCTGGTTGCCGCCATAGCCCTTGTTTTTGTCGTGGCTGATAATATGTTTTATTCCTAATTGCTTGCCCACCGCGATCGTGTCATCTTTACTGCAATCGTCCACCAAAACAACTTCATCGACAATATCAAAGGGGATCTCCCGGAATGTTTTTTCCAGCGTAAGTGCTGCGTTGTAGGCCGGTAACACTACCACTATCTTTTTCTGATTCAGCATGAAAGTGGATATATTTTGTAGGTTTAGAGCTGCAAAGGTAATTTACCTGATGATAATTCAAAATATATTGGGACGCCATCCATCATGATTTAATATTAACTGTTATTTATTATTTATCTTTGCTTGTTGATGTTTTTGGCATCATATTTTCTTTAATTTTTGTTAACAAAAAGCAAAAAAGCATGTTAAAACACCTACCAACGGAAGTGCTGCAAAAGAATGGGTCTTCACCCGTGCACGGAGAGGCATTACCGTTAGTGTATCTGGCTGAAAAACTTAGTGTTAAAAAATGGTTGCTAGTAGTCCCCGCTCTTTTCCTCACCTTATTATCATTCCGGGCGCAGGCGCAGGATCCGGAGATCAAAGCTACAACTACGCCAACAGTAAAAACGCAGGACACTACTATTAAGCACATTATTGATGAGTTACAGCGTATTACCGACAGTGACAGGCAGAACTCCAATTCCATTCAGGCCCTGCTGCAAGGGAAGGAATTGGATAACATCAGTAAATATGAACTGATAAAATCCAATATTATTAATGCCAGCGAAACATATTATTTGCTGAACAAGAAGATTATTGACCTGAAATCACGTACCACTACCAATAACCTGGATGTGTTCATTACTTCCCTGAACAACCCGGAAAGTAAGGCACTCGGCTTTTCGCTGAGCGACCGCATCGTGGACCTGGTACAGAAAATCATCCTGAAAAACAAAGATGAGAAAGGGGAGAAAAACAGCAAAATAGTTGAATCCACCAAATCCATCATCAATAGCCCGATTTTCCAGAGCTTTACCAGTCTCACCCCGCCGCTGGCTATTGCCAACTCGGTGATGAACTTCCTGCATAGTGTAAGCGTGAACAACAAACAGATTAATCAGAAATCACTGCAGGATTTTGAGAAAGAGCTGAATAAATACGTAGTATACTATACAGCGTTGAATGATGCCAATCAGAAATTTGAATACGGCCTCAACTTCAACAAGGATCAGTTAGGACTGCTGCAGGACAATCTCTTCGATCACCTGTCGTTTACTGCTACCAGCCTGAAGTTTGCACCACCGCAGAAAGGTAACAAACCACTGAGCCAAACAATGAATGATTACTTCTTCGACTTCAAGAAAGAGAAGGTGGTAGATTTCTTCAATCAGCTGGAAACTAAGTACACCAGTAAGGGTAAGCGCATCGATTATGAATCCCTGCTGCGCGAAAATCCGAACCTGAAAGAAGTAAACAACCAGCTGGAAGATCTGGTGTTGCAAACCAAACGCTTCGAAAACCTGTACAACGAGTACTTTACCCTGTTGGACAGCTATTACGCCAAGGTTAACAACTCGCTGAAAATTGCGCAGGACAACAACCTGGCGGAAAAAAGCGTGATCGACAACAAACAGGCAGAGTTCAGGAACCTGAAAACCGAAGCCGTGCAAGAGATTCAGGCTTCTATTAATATCAGGGAACTGTATCAGAATACGGAGAAAATCAAGTATAGATATAGAATTTTCTAAGCTTTTTTGCAGCAGGCAAGCCGGCTGCAAAAAAGTTGTTGCTGCGCAACGCGCAGCAACAACCATAAGCACAAACCAACGGTAGTTACACTCAACGCATTAATAACACGAATGGCATAACCGTAACTGGCGGTAGCCACCGCGCGAAGCGGACAACGCAGGTTAATAACACGAATGGCATAACTGTAACCGGCGGTAGCCACCGCGCGAAGCGGACAACGCAGGTTAATAACACGAATGGCATAACTGTAACTGGCGGTAGCCACCGCGCGAAGCGGACAACGCAGGTTAATAACACGAATGGCATAACTGTAACCGGCGGTAGCCACCGCGCGAAGCGCGGAAACCACCCAATGACACCGAAGGTGTCATTTAAATCCGCCACCACAAAAGGCTTTCAAATAACTCATCGGGGATTTAAGAAGTTAAGACCTTCTTAAATCCCCGATTTCTTTTTAAGATTATATAGATTTTATCAATACCTTTACACCCTCAAAGCAAGGGAAATGACGACTGTACAATTGGAGTATATAGTTGCGGTAGATACTTACAGAAGTTTCGTAGTAGCAGCAGAGAAGTGTTTTGTAACACAGCCAACACTGAGTATGCAGATCCAGAAGCTGGAAGATGAGCTGGGGATCAAGTTATTTGACCGCAGTAAATTACCGGTAGTGCCAACTGAAATCGGTACGGCAGTTATATCTCAGGCCAGGATCATCCTGAAGGAGAATGCCCGTATACGTGAAATCATTGCCGATCAGAAAAAAGAGGTACAGGGCAACCTGAAAGTAGGCATCATCCCTACCCTCGCACCTTACCTGCTGCCCCGGATACTAACGGGGTTCATGAAAAAATACCCGAAAGTAAAACTCGAAATCTGGGAATATCCTACAGAGCAAATCGTGCAGCAGCTCAAACAGGAGTTGCTGGACTGCGGCCTGCTGGCTACGCCGCTGCATAATCCGCACCTGGAAGAGCATCCGCTGTTTTACGAGTCGTTTGTGGTATATGCCTCCCGCAACCATACCTTGTACGAAAAGAAAGTGATCCGCGCGGAAGACCTGGACGTCAGGGAAGTATGGCTGCTCAATGAAGGCCACTGCATGCGCAATCAGGTGCTCAACATTTGTAAGGATAAGTTCACCATGGGCGGCGAATACAAAAACCTGGAATATAATACGGGCAGTGTGGAAACGCTTAAACGCATGGTGGACCTCAACGAAGGCTATACCATCCTCCCTGAGTTATCCCTGCAGGACCTGTCGTCCAAACAACTATCTATGGTTCGCTATTTTAAGGCGCCGGAACCTGTTCGGGAGATCAGCCTTGTCACACATAGGCACTTCATAAAACAGGCGCTTATTGAGGCGTTTAAGGCCGAAATATTAGCACATGTACCGGAGAAGATGAGGGTGCAGAAAAATAAGAAGATAATGGAGATCCAGAACGATTAACATCTCCCTAAAAAATAAAAAAACAACAGCCCAACCGAGCGTAGCTCGGAATCCACTCAAAAGACACCGAAGGTGGCTTTTCATTTATAAAGCAACGCTTTGTATGCTGCCTGAGTGGATTCCGTACATCGTACGGTTGGGCTGTTTCTTTTTATAAAAAGGCTATTTACCTGCTGGTTTATAGTATTGCATGGCCTCCGGCATCAGTCCTTTCAGCTGTGCTACACGGCGGTCATCGCTCGGGTGCGTGCTCAGGAATTCAGGTGGTTTGCTGGAATTAGCACTCATCGAAGCCATACGCTGCCAGAATGGAATAGACTCCTGCGGGTTATAACCGGCCATAGCCATGAAGATCACACCCAGGTGATCCGCTTCCAGCTCATTCTGGCGGGAGAATGCCAGTAAGCCTACGTTACCACCCACTCCTACTGCCTGGTTAAACAGGTTTACTGCGGTCGGATTTTTACCTAATGCTACGGCACCAGCCATCTGTACACCCTGCGCTACCATTTGCTGGCTCATACGCTCGTTACCGTGGCGGGCAATGGCATGTGCGATTTCGTGGCCCATAACGGTAGCAAGACCTGTTTCATTCTGTGTAACAGGCAACAGGCCTGTGTACACCACTACCTTACCACCCGGCATACACCAGGCGTTTACTTCTTTACTGTCTACCAGATTGAATTCCCATTTGTACGTGGCAATGGCAGCACCCTGACCTTTCTGGTTCATATACTGGGTAACGGCAGCGGCTATACGCTGGCCTACCCTTTTCACCATTTCTGCATCCTTGCTGGTAGTTTGTGCCACTACCTTATTGGAAGAAAGGAAGGTTTGGTATTCCTGGAGTGCCATTGACTCCATAGTACTTTCGGGGAGTAAATTCAGTTGCTTTCTGCCTGTAATCGGAACGCTGGAGCATCCATACAGGAAGGCTGCTGCGACAGAAAAGGAAAGTGCGATCTTTTTCATGGGTTTATCAAATTTTTGCTAAAAGCAGTGCAAACGTAAGAAATATTTAGCTTTTGTATTATTTGTAAAAACAAAAGAGCTTATTGAAAGGGATACAACATCCGTTCCAATAAGCTCTTAAATATCGTCAGATATAAAACTTAGTGCTTTTCTCTCCGGTTCCTGAACAGGGGCACTTTGCTTTCGTTACCTTTCAGGAGCCTGCTGATGTTTTTCTGGTGCGTAAGAACCACCATCAACGCCACAGCTATGGCAAAAATTCGGTAAAATATTTCCGGCTCGTTGAAAATATACAGTATCAGTACAGGGAAGGCGATACTTGCTATAATGGAGCTTAAAGAAACATATCTCGTTAAAAACAATATCATCAGGAATACGCCTACGCAGCACAGCGCTACTACCGGCTGAATCGCCAGCACCAGGCCAAAGAGGGTAGCAATACCCTTACCGCCGCGGAAGCCCGCCCAGATCGGGAAGATGTGGCCCAGTACAGCGGCCAGGCCCAGTCCTATCTGGAAGTTTACCAGTTGAGTCAGGTGTTCATGATCCTGGTAATAAGGGGCCAGATAAGCCAGCCTCACTGCCAGTACTCCTTTGAGCATATCTACCAGCATTACAAAAGTTCCAGCTTTTGGGCCGAGCACGCGGAAGGTATTGGTGGCGCCGGCGTTGCCGCTGCCATACTCCCGGATATCCATCCCAAAAACGCCTTTACTTACCCAAACAGCTGTAGGTACAGATCCTATCAGATAAGCGCAAAAAAGCAATAAAAATTCTGTCATCACTAAAAGTTAGGAATTGCTAAGATAACAAATTATGTGTTAAAATTAAGCGAATATTAGGAAAGTTTATAACACAAAAGTTGGAAATTCAATAACTTTCATATGTGTATTATTAGTAAACTCTCTCGATTTATTGCACCCCGAATTGTAGCGCCAACCAGTTATCTTTCTCTATTTTTTGCTGTAGGTCAAATCCTTGCGGTATAGCTGCGGCCAATATTTGCTGCTCGTCAGATGGCATAATGCCGCTTAAGAGGAGAATGCCACCCGGGGACAGTAACCGGCGCATATCTGCCATATAGTGCAACAGTACATTACAATTAATATTCGCCAGCAATATATCATATTTTTCGGAAATACCGGTAAGATTATCCGCCTGCCATACTTTTACCCGTTCCATATGGTTGGCCCCGATATTTTCTATGGTATTGTTGACCGCCCACTCGTCATAATCAATCGCATCTACCACAGAGGCGCCCATCATTTCGGCGAGGATAGCGAGGATACCGGTACCGGTTCCAAAGTCAAACACCCTTTTGCCTTTGAAATCGATCTCGCGCATTAACCTGATTACAGAAGAGGTAGTGGCATGATGGCCGGTACCAAAGGCCATTTTAGGCGTGATTTCAATTTCAAATGCAGGTTTGGGATCAAACGGCGGGTGGAAATTCGCGCGTATACCACAGAAATCATCTACCTGCACCGGCTGAAAATTGCTTTCCCATAAGGCATTCCAGTTTTGCTGCGCAATACGCTCCTGCGTGTAGGCAATGCCGTTAGCTGTCAGCAACTCATTTAAAATAGCTTCATTAAAATCAGCTTCCGGAATAAAGGCTACCAATGTGGTTTCCTGTTCTTCAAATCCCTCATAGCCGGCTTCTGCCAGCTCCGCAATCAGCAGTTCCGCCTGATCGCCTGCAGCCTGTATGGTAATAGCAATGTGTGACATAGGCCGCAAAGATAACTGAATCCCTGCGATTAAAGCCTGGCAACTAATCGCTTGTATAAAATTAAAAAGATATTATATTTGAATTTTATAAATATCAATATTGATACACCTATGAAAACATTACTCCTGCTGTTGTCAGCCGTAGTTTTTTCCTGCACGGCCATGGCACAAACTGTGATTAAAATGCGCCCTCCTGATCCGGAAGAACCCATCATGACCGACTCGATCGTTTACGAAGGAGAAACCTCCGTCGTGATCATGAACAGGCAATTTTTACTGGATTATATGGACATGCTGGACACGGCTCTCCCTCGCCAGCAATATAGCGGCCTGGCCGTCAATCATATCTCTTTCAAGAATTTTTCAAAGGCAGATATGGCGGCTCACTTCCAGAAAGCTTACTGTTACCTGAAAGATACCACCAATAAAGATCTTACGTACAGCACTACCAAGATGTACATGCAGTGGGCGGAAGACGGAGGCATCCTGTTGCCTTATATCGAGACCATAATGGCGGACCTGCTGCAGCAGGCACGGTTGAAAGTAATAGAGAAATTTGTGAAGCCGCAATTGCCGGTTACTTCCTACAAAATGATTTTTGAACCGGTGAATGGGAACGATTTCAGGGTATTCCGACTTAATAACGGCAAGCAGATTTTCCGGGAAAGCACATTTGCTGCGGAGCAGCAGCTGGCGACTTTTTATCCGAGATAGTATTACACAAACGGAACCTTCGGTTCCGTTTTGTGGGTGTATACCAGGGCCTGCGGCCCTGCACCCGATTGGACTTGCCGTGCCGAAAGCGCAGCACCCGTTAAAACAAAAAGGTCCGCATCACTGCGGACCTTTTCTATTTTCAGCTTTCGCGAATAATTATTGTTCATCGAAATAAGGCTCCTGAGGTTTCTCAGGCTCATTATTGTTGTTACGATCAAAGCCACCATTGCGAGGACCACGATCTTCACGAGGGCCGCGATCATCACGTGGACCACGACGGTCATCACGTCTGTCACCACCACCGCGACGGTCATCACGAGGACCACGATCACGGAAGCCGCCACGGTCACCACGATCGCCGCGGTCACCACGTTCTTCGCGCTCTGGTCTTTCTACATAACCTTCCGGTTTAGGCATCAGGGCTTTGCGGCTCAGTTTGAATTTACCTGTTTTAGGATCTGTACCAGTGAGTTTTACTTTCACCACTTCACCTTCAGACAGTACACCTTCCATAGTTTCGAGGCGTTTCCAGGAAACTTCAGAGATGTGCAGCAGTCCTTGTTTACCAGGCATGAACTCCACGAATGCACCGTAAGGCATAATGGATTTCACCACTGATTCGTAGGTTTCACCTACCTCAGGAACAGCAACAATACCTTTGATCCATTTCAGGGCTTTTTCCAGACCTTCTTTCTGTGCAGAGAAGATGCTCACTTCACCGGTTTCACCAACTTCTTCGATGTTGATGGTAGTACCGGTTTCGCGCTGGATTTCCTGGATGATCTTACCACCTGGTCCGATCACAGCACCGATGAATTCACGATCGATGATGATTTTCTCCATACGTGGAGCGTGTGGCTTAGGTTCAGGGCGGGCAGCAGGAACAGCAGCATACATTGCGTCAATGATATGCAGGCGTCCTTTCTGTGCCTGAGCTAAAGCCGAGCGCATTACATCCATGCTCAGGCCATCTACTTTGATATCCATCTGGATACCGCAGATACCATCGCGTGTACCGGTTACTTTGAAGTCCATATCACCCAGGTGATCTTCATCACCGAGGATATCGGTCAGTACCGCCCATGCACCGTCAGATGCGCGGGAGATCAGACCCATTGCCACACCACTTACGTGTTTAGGCAAAGGAACACCTGCGTCCATCAGTGCCAGGGAACCAGCACATACAGTAGCCATGGAAGAGGAACCGTTAGACTCCAGGATATCGGAAACCACCCTCACTGTGTAAGGATATTCGCTGCCTGGCATCATTTGCTTCAGGGAGCGCATAGCCAGGTTACCGTGACCCACCTCGCGACGGCCAGGGCCACGCATAGGTTTTACTTCACCGGTAGAGAATGGAGGGAAGTTATAATGCAGAATGAATTTTACGTAGTTGGAAGTAGAAGCGCTTTCAATCAGCAGCTCATCCTCCGGTGTACCCAGGGTAACAGTAGTCAGGGACTGTGTTTCACCACGGGTAAACAGTGCAGAACCGTGCGGAGAAGGCAGGATGTCAGTTTCCATCGCCAGCGGACGTACCTGATCAAGGGCACGGCCATCCAGGCGGATTTTTTCATCCAGGATCATGTTACGGATCACTTCTTTCTCCAGATCATGCAGGTATTTACCTACCAGTGGAGCATCTTCTTCCGGCAGTTCACCGAGGTGCTCTACCAGCTCAACGCCGATCTGTTTGAAGGCATCAGAACGATCGTGTTTTGCAGAAGCAGATTTGGCAACCTGATAGATTTTTTCTTTTGCAAAAGCTTCTACTTTTGCTTTCAGCTCTTCGTTCTGGTGAGGTTTGGTATACTCACGTTTGCCGGTTACGCCTTTCAGCTGAGCCAGCTCCTGTTGAGCTTTAACCTGTACTTTGATTGCAGCGTGAGCAGCTTCAATAGCACTGATCAGGTCCTCTTCCTGGCACTGTTTACTTTCACCTTCCACCATCATGATATTCTTGTCGGTGGCGCCGATGATGAAGTCCATATCAGCAGTAGCCAGTGCGCTACGGTTTGGATTGATTACATATTTACCATCGATACGGGCAACGCGCACTTCAGAAATGATTTCCTGGATAGGCACGTCAGAAACGGCCAAAGCAGCAGATGCAGCCAAACAAGCCAGCGCATCAGGCATTACTTCAGGATCAGAAGAGATGAGCGTTACAAGTACCTGTACTTCGCAAAGATAATCGTCGGGGAACAAGGGGCGCAGAGCGCGGTCGATCAAGCGGGAAATCAGCACCTCGTAATCGGAGAGACGGCCTTCACGTTTGAAAAAAGAACCTGGAATACGGCCTGCGGAAGCAAATTTCTCCTGGTAGTCAACAGTCAGAGGGAAAAACGATTGGCCCGGTTTAGGCTCCTTGTTAGCTACCACGGTAGCCAGCAGGATACAATCACCCAGACGCACCGTAACCGCACCGTCAGCCTGGCGGGCCATCTTGCCGGTTTCGATGGTCACTATACGACCGTCTCCTATATCGAATTTCACTGAAATAGGTGTCAGATTCATAAATTAGTGAGGATTAAGAATAACGTTGTTCCCTTATAGACAATCAGTTAGCGGAACAACAAAACGTATACATACAAAAAAACTATTCCCAACCAGAAAGTTGGGAATAGCGCTATAATAAAGTCATGGTTATTTCCTGATACCTAACTTCTCGATCAGAGCACGGTAGCCGCTGAGGTTAGTTTTAGACAGGTAAGAAAGTAAACGCTTTCTCTGACCTACCATTTTCATCAGACCACGGTGGGTTGAGAAATCCTTTTTGTTTTGTTTCAGGTGACCGGAAATGCTGTTGATACGCTCAGTCAGCAGTGCAATTTGCGCTTCTACAGAGCCTGTATTTTTCTCGCTTCCACCAAATTCCTTGAAAATATTGGCTTTCTTTTCAACAGTTAAGTAAGACATCTTGAATAATAATAAGTAATAATAATGTTTTTTGTCGCTATTTTTCCGGTGCAAAGGTAATTAGAAAAATATGAATTACCAATTTGCAGGGAATATATAATTGTTTCAGAGCTATTTAATTGCATAAAGAGTTCTGATTCAATTATTTCGGTGAAATGTGGTGCAAAAATAGTAAAATTAACTGAATACACCACTATAAGATCTGTTTAAGAAGAGAAATTCACCGCTGCATTGTCCGTTACATGACCATTTTCGGTACGTAACACCCTCGACGGAAATTTCTGTAATACGATGTAGTCGTGCGTGGCCATCACAATCGCCGTACCCTCCCGGCAAATTCTGAACAACAGTTGCATAATGCCATCGGAGGTTTCAGGGTCCAGGTTACCGGTAGGCTCATCAGCCAGTATCAACCGCGGCGAGTTCAGCATGGCACGCGCAATATCTACACGCTGCTGCTCTCCACCACTCAGCTCATATGGCATCTTAAACCCTTTGGTGCCCAGGCCTACTTTATCCAGCACATCCGCAATTTTATCCTCAATCTGCTTGTTGTCCTGCCAGCCGGTTGCACGCAGCGCAAACTTCAGGTTATCATGCACATTCCGGTCGGTCAGCAACTGAAAATCCTGGAAAACCACGCCCAGGTTACGGCGCAGGTACGGTACCTTCTTCCAGTCCATTTTCTTCAAATCAAACCCAACTACCTGACCAGTACCGTCTTTCAACGGCAGGTCGCCATATAGTGTTTTCAGTAAACTGGACTTTCCCGTACCCGTTTTTCCAATCAGATACACAAACTCTCCCTTGTTTACGGTAATATTCACATCAGATAATATCAGAGAATTCCCCTGATATATACTGGCATTCGTCAGTTGTATAATCGGCTGTTCGGGCGTCATGTAAGATTTTCGTTTAGTTCTAGCTAGTTACGAACAAAAATAACTATTTAGGAGATAACTTCTTGTCATATATAAGAATAAATACAACAACCGTCCTAAACACTGCCTCTCTACTTTTTTCCATTTTATCTCCCAAAACTCTCCATTTTCATCTATTTCACCTATTTAACTAAAAAATTAGTCAAATAACTAAAAATATAGTTGTTTAACTAAGAATTTAGTTTTAAATTTAATTCAGCATAGAAAACCAAAGATCATGAAAGCACTTACCAAAGCAGAAGAACAAATTATGATGGCCCTCTGGCAAACCGGACCGGCATTCGTAAAGGATCTCATAGAAGCCATGCCGGAACCAAAGCCCCATTATAATACCGTATCTACCTTAATTAAAATCCTGGTAGAAAAAGGCTTTGTTGACTTCAACGTTTTCGGGAAATCACACCAGTATTACGCTACCATCTCCCGGGAAGAATATAGCCACAAAACCGTCAGCAACCTGGTTAAAGGCTATTTCGAAGGCTCGTTCAGCAACCTGGTTTCCTTCTTCATAAAAGAAAATGATATCAGTGTAAATGAACTGGAAAGCCTGGTTCAAAAAATTAAGGACGCCCAAAATCAGCCCAAATGATACTACTCTCCTACCTGGTCAAAGTAATCATCTGCTCAGGAATCCTGTATGGCTATTACCTGGCGGCCTTGCGCAACAAGCGCTTCCACCAGTGGAACCGCTATTATCTGCTCCTCCTGCCGGTAATTTCTCTCCTGATCCCATTGCTAAAAATTCCTTTATCCATTTCGGAAGATAATGAGTCTATCGTGTACGCCTACACGTACAGGGCAGTTGAAATCAGGGAACACATCGAAAGCAACAGTGTACCATTCACGCTGCCAGACTTCCTGACGGTAGCCTACAGCCTGGTCGCGTTTCTCCTCCTGGTTAAGCTCATCCTGATCTGCATTCGCATCCTGCGACTCACCCGAACCAATCCCAGCGAAACAGTAAATGATTACACACTCGTTGCACTGGAAAAACCGGGAAGCCCTTTCTCCTTCCTGTCCTATATCTTCTGGAGCAAAACCATGCCCCTCCACGATGAACAGGGCAACCAGATGCTACGCCACGAAATTGTACACGTTAAGCAGAAACACACGCTCGATAAACTCTACCTGCGCACTGTGTGCAGCATTGGATGGATTAATCCATTTTTCCATCTGTGCGCCCGGGAGTTGTCGCTCATCCATGAATTCATTGCTGATAAACAGGCTGCCGGTAAAGAAATAGCGGGGTATGCTACCACCATATTACAATCCGCCTTTCACAGCCGACAGTTTTCCATAACAAACGACTTTTTTTATCCGCCAATCAAAAGACGTATTCTTATGCTCACAAACTTCCACAACGACCGATTTTCTTATCTGCGCCGCATCATGGTATTACCAGTTTCCGGCCTGATTTTCTGCTCCTTTGCATTTGCTGCTTCAGGCAACCCGCACGCCATTCCGGTTGCCGAAGCAGTAATGGAGCCTGCAGCCCTGCCTGTTGATACAGTGCGGGAAATATTCACCCAGGTAGAAGTACAGCCGGAATATCCGGGAGGAGAAACCGCCCTCAACAAGTACCTGGCTAACAATATCAAATACCCTAAGGAGGCGGTGAAAGCCAAAGTGAGCGGACTGGTGATTGTTAAGTTCATTATTGATCCCACGGGGAAAATAACCGAGATCACCACTTCTTCCAAACAGCCAAAACACGGTGCAGGACTGGAAGAAGAAGCTATCCGCGTAGTGAAGGGCATGCCTGACTGGAAACCTGGGGTACAAAACGGGCATCCGGTAAATGTGGAGTTTCAGCTACCTATCAGGTTTGCCCTCCCTTCTGACTCACCTAAGAGTGAGGCCCCCCAACAGGAAACTCCCAAAGGGAAGCAGGTTTATACCTTCGTAGATACACCTCCAAGCTTTACAGGAGGCGAAGAAGCCCTGAACGAATATTTGCGCAGCAACATTAAGTACCCTGCAGATGCCGTAAAAAACAAGGTTAGCGGTACCGTGTTTGTGCAATTTACAGTGGAAGCGGATGGCAAAATATCAACCATAAGAACGGTAGGCCCTGAAAAAGGCCATGGCCTGGAAGAAGAAGCTATCAGAGTCGTAAAAGCCATGCCAACCTGGATACCGGGGGAACATGAAAACAAAAAAGTGCCCGTGCAGTTTAACCTTCCGATACGCTTCACACTCGATGCTAAACCGGCAGATAAAGCGGCAGGAAACAATGCTAACCTTTGGCTGAAACCTTTTGGGCACCCTGGCAGCCTGACTACCCCAAACGAAAAGGATTGTTAGATACAGCTCATTCAACACTAAATTCACAACAAAGCAAAAGGCCGGTCTCTTCAGAGGCCGGCCTTTGCATTACTTCTAAACAACACAACTAATTATAAATATAAGTGCCGGAAGGCGCTTTGACGGTGACTTGTTTTTGTTCGGCAGCTTCTACACGGCCGATGATTTGGGCATCAATGTTGAAGCTTTTGCTGATCGCAATGATATCCGCTGCAATCGCTTCCGGTACGTAGAGCTCCATTCGATGGCCCATGTTAAATACCTGGTACATCTCTTTCCAGGAGGTACCGGATTGTTCCTGAATAAGGCTGAACAGCGGTGGTACCGGAAACAGGTTATCCTTAATAACATGCAGGTTTTCTATAAAGTGCAGGACTTTGGTTTGTGCACCGCCGCTGCAATGAACCATTCCGTGTACCTGCGGACGGAACTGCTCCAGCACTTTTTTAATAACCGGTGCGTAGGTGCGTGTAGGTGATAACACCAGTTTGCCCGCATCTACCTGTCCGAAGCCAGGGATATCGATTTTATCTGTCAGCGCTTTATTACCGCTAAAGATCAGTTCATATGGAATACCAGGATCATAGCTCTCCGCGTATTTCTCTGCGATTGCTTTATGGAATACGTCGTGTCGGGCGCTGGTAAGACCGTTGCTGCCCATACCGCCATTGTAGCTATTTTCGTAAGTAGCCTGCCCGTAGGAGGCCAGCCCTACCACTACATCACCGGCCTGGATACGATCGTTGGAGATCACATCTTCGCGTTTCATGCGGCAGGTTACGGTAGAATCCACGATGATGGTGCGAACGAGGTCGCCCACATCTGCGGTTTCGCCGCCGGTAGAATAGATAGAGATGCCGTGGCTGCGCAGTTCGGCCAGGATTTCTTCTGTACCGTTGATAATGGCTGCGATTACTTCCCCTGGCAGCAGTTGTTTATTACGGCCGATGGTGGATGACAGGAGGATATTATCTGTAGCGCCAACGCAAAGGAGGTCGTCCATGTTCATAATGATGGCGTCCTGGGCAATGCCTCTCCATACACTGATATCGCCGGTTTCTTTCCAGTAAACGTAAGCCAGGCTGGATTTTGTACCCGCGCCATCCGCGTGCATGATATTGCAGTACGCTTCGTCGCCGCCGAGGATATCGGGCACTATTTTACAGAAAGCTTTCGGGAAAAGACCCTTATCAATGTTTTTAATGGCGTTGTGCACATCTTCCTTGCCTGCGGAAACACCACGTTTGGCGTAAATATTCTGATCCACCTGGAATTAGAGATTTAGTAATTTAGAGATCCGGGAAATCGCTAAGTATTTCCTTCTGGCTGCAAAAGTAACAGATTCCGCGCAGAATGCACGGCGAATGTGTTAGATTTGCGTGGCGTTTTTTGATTGTTATAGAAATTTATGCAGGTTCACAGGGACTTAGAACACTTACCGGAATTCAGGAATGCGGTTATTACCATTGGTACTTTTGATGGTGTGCATTCAGGCCACCGTTATATACTGCAGCAACTGGAACAGGCTGCTGCCAGCTGTAATGGAGAAACGGTCATCGTTACCTTCGATCCCCATCCGCGGGAGGTTTTAGGGGCCAACCCCGGCGCCGTGAAGCTGCTTACGACCCTACCGGAAAAAATTGCCTTGCTTGAAAAACAAGGTATTGACCACCTGGTGGTGGTGCCATTTACAAAAGCATTTTCCGAACTCTCTGCACAGGCCTACCTGGAAGATTTTTTGATTGCCAGGTTCCATCCACATACAATAATTATTGGATATGATCATCGTTTCGGGCATAACCGGGAGGGAGGTCTTGAATTGCTGGAAGTGGAAAAGACCAAATATGGTTTTGAGCTGATAGAAATTCCGCAGCAGGTGGTACACGACCTGACGGTGAGTTCCACTAAAATCCGCAAAAGCCTGCAGGATGGCGACATCCACCTTGCGAATGAACTGCTGGGATACCGATATTTTATGACCGGCACTGTGGTGCATGGGGATAAAATGGGCCGTCAGCTGGGCTATCCTACGGCTAACCTGAAGCTGGCAGACGAACGTAAGCTGATACCATGCGAAGGGATTTATGCCGTTCAGATATCATTAAACCGCCACTGGGTAACGATTCCGGCGGTGATGAGCATAGGTACCCGGCCTACCTTTAATGGTACGGACCTTCGGCTGGAGGTACATATTTTTGATTTTAACAGGGAAATATATGGTCAGACACTGACTGTTTATTTCGAAGCGTATATTCGTCCTAATCTGAAGTTTAATAATATTGATGATCTGGTGAAACAGATTACGCTGGACGCGGAGAAGGCGAAGGAAATTCTCACCAGGTAGCCTCCGTTTTCCGGACCTGCTTCGCAGTTCCGGAAAACGGAGTGGTGTGGGCAGCTGCCCACACCACTCCGCATAAACGAATCGCGAAGCGATTCGTTTATGCGCTAAGCCATAATCTTATACATCAGCTCCTTCATTAACTCTCCATCTTCTACCCCGCTATCATTTATACCAATACTTCTGAGGTTATACTGCTGGAGGAGCAGGATGGCTCTGTCGGTGGCCTCGGGGCCGTAGTTACGGGCTGCTGCGATATAGTCTTTCACAAAAAACGGATGTACACCGAGTGCCGAGGCGATTTCCTTCTCCCCACCCTTTATAGTAAACACCAGGCTCATTTTGGCGAAGTAATTATATAATGCCGGCAGCATCATGGGCAGTGGCGCAGCTTTAGGGTTGGCTGCAAAGTAGCCTATGATTTTATAGACCTTGGCGGCGTTTTTAGTACCAAGGGCGTTTTGCAGTTCAAATACGTTGTATTCTTTGCTGATACCGACATATTTCTCAATATCTCCTTCATCGATTTTCTTTTTATCCGGGAGGTTGACCAGGAGTTTATCGATTTCGTTGGCGATACGGGAAAGGTCGTTGCCGATGTGGTCTACCAGCAGGATAGCAGCTTTCTGGCTGATGGCCAGTCCACGGCCGCTCACATAGGCTTCGGCCCAGGCGGGCAGTTGGTTATCGTATAATTTTTTGGTAGATAGTAGTACCCCTTTGTCTTTAATCATCTTGGCCATTTTACTACGGCCATCGATTTTGCCCTGCTTATGAGCTACCACAAAAACGGTGGAGTTGAGGGGATTATCGAGGTAGGCTTCCAGCTTGAGGAGATCGCGCATGGCCTGTGCCTCTTTGAGTACGACTACCTGGCGTTCGGCAAACATGGGATAACGGCGGCAGGCGTTTACCACGGTGCTCCAGTCGGTATCTTTTCCATATAATATGGTGAGATTAAATCCTTTCTCAGCTTCATTGAGCAGGTTATGTTCTGCGTAATCTACTACCTGGTCAATAAAGAAATCTTCATCTCCCTCGAGCCAGTAGAATGCTTTGAATTTGTTTTGCTTCCAGTCTTTTATAATATCCTGATATTCCATGAGTCGTTATTTGATGATGACCACATCTTCCGGTGGCAGCAGTGGCAATCTTTTGAAGCGCAGCAGCAGTTGGGCTACTGCCAGTACATCTTTCTGGCAATAGGTAGCGATGCGTTCCAGGTTTTTGGTTTCCCAGAATACTTTGCCGACCATACTGCCATCGATATCATCTTTAGGCGTATCGATTCCCATGACGGCGGTAAGCAGTTTCAGGGAAGTATAATGTTTAAAATCGCCGAAGCGCCAAAGGTGGAGGGTATCCACGACGGGCACTTCCCAGGGTTTGAGTCCGTGCAGTTGCAGCGATTGCGGCAAAGATAACTGATGTATTACAGAACGCCGGCAAATAAAAGGGAGATCAAATTCCCGGATATTATGGCCTGCAAACTGGAATTTAGCAATCTTTTCCTGGAACTTCATGAGCAGTTCAAAGAAGTTATGCAGCAGGGTCACTTCATCTTCATTGGCAAAAGATTTAAGTCGAAGTTGGTACCTGTTATTTTCCAGGTGAAAAAAACCTACTGATATACAAACGATTCTGCCAAATTCGGCGTAGATCCCCGCCCTGTTGGCGTAACCATCATCCTCACTTTCAGAAACTGGCGCAATTTTTGTATTTTTCTCCCGCCAGAGCTCCTGCAAGTGTGGGGGTAACTGGTCTAACGCCGCTGTAGCAGGCGTTGTTTCAATATCAAGGAGCAATAACTGATCTAATCCAATGTTTGGTAACACGTGCCGAAAACTGTTTTAAAACTGAAAGAATTTAGAATTTAATGCCTACTTTTGAATAACGATTTTTAACCATATAACACATAAACATAAAACAAACAACTATGACGGAGAACACTTTTAACACGCCTGCTCCGGGATCTCCCGGGCCAGAAAAACCCCGCAGTCGCAATTTATTGATTTATGGTATTTTGATTGCGGCCCTTGCAGGCACCTGGATATATATGTTTTACGATAAAAGCAAATCTAGTGAAATCGTAACGTCACAGAAAATCCAGATTGATTCCATTTCTTCTTCCCGTGATGCTTTAGAGCAGGACTTCAATGCAGCTAATGCGCGCCTGGATGACCTGATTAGCCAGAACACCCGCATGGATAGCCTGGTGAAAACAAAAGACAAGGAAATTCAGGACATGAAAGCCCGAATCTCCAGTATCCTTACCAAGAAAAATGCTACTGCAGCTGAACTGGCTGAAGCCCGTCGACTGATTGAACAACTGAAATCAAACATTGAAGGTTATCAGCAGACGATTGAGCGCCTGGAAGGTGAAAAAATTGTACTGGCGGGTGAAAGAGATTATGCCCGTAAAGAAAGAGATTCTGTAAGCACTGTTAAAGATAGTTTGGGTAAGCAAGTGGAACTGGGATCGGTTTTGCATGCCTCCAATATTAAATTGGAACCTATCCGTGTGAAAGGTAACGGTAAAGAGATTGCTACTACCAAAGCTAAGAGAGCGGATATGATGCGTGTAGAATTTGACCTGGATGACAACCGCATTGCTCCAACCGGCGACAAAGAAATCTTTGTAGCGATTTCTGCTCCTGATGGTTCGCCACTGGCAGTAGAAGCGCTGGGTTCCGGCAGATTCACCCTGGAAGATGGCACTGAAAAATTATACACTGCTAAGAAAACGGTAGCGTATGTACAGGGTCAGCGCCAGGCGGTAACCATGGATTGGAAACAGAATTCTGATTTCAAACCAGGCGACTACGGTGTTGAAATTTATCATAACGGTTTCAAAATCGGACAGGGTAAAGTAACACTGAAGAAAGGCGGATTATTTTAACGGCTTGTTAATTAATATAAGTTTTTTGTTAAAGGCGGAACACTTGTTCCGCCTTTTTCGTTGGTATATGCAATAAGGAGTGCAACTTTTTGTGGTTGAATTGTTTGTTAATGATTAGTTATTGGAGAAAAGTTATATATAAAAATAAAATTAAATTAACGTTCTTTGTGGCATAATCAGAAAGACATAACCGGAGGCCAGTAAGCACTGGAACAAAGAAACCAATGCATTAAAGCAGCAAGTGACCAGGACGTTTTCGTGTCAGGATAACCCATATTAATAGTATAACCGATTGCCCGATTTCAAAGGTAGATGTTGAACCCTGAAGTCGTGAAATCTATTGTTGTTGTTAGTATAATTTCATCCTGTGAGTTATATGCAGATTGCAGCTTTTGCCAGCCATTACCTGTTATAAAACGGACAAGTTCAGAAGCCCGATCAATACATAAGCATGGAAGACATCAATAAAATAGTGTACGTTGTAGATGATGATGAGATATTCCATTTCATTATCAGAAAAATGTTGGGACAGCAGGATGATAATCTGATTGTAACTTCATTTCTGTGCGCAGAAGAAGCCCTGGAGCAGTTATCAGCAGTTCCTCAGCCATCCTTACCTTCTTTGATCATACTCGACATGAATATGGACCGCATGAATGGCTGGGATTTTATTGAAGCCTATCGCAGTATACAGCCTTCTCTTCATAACAATATTCCGATCATTATGTGCTCGTCGTCGGTGGATGTGCGTGATTTGCAGAAAGTGGAGAAGACACCGGAATTAATGGCTTATATCACCAAGCCGCTGGATAAGAATAAGATGAAAGTAATCGAAGAGTATTTGTAATCTCCCTATGGTTACTAACTAAAAAAGAGGCTGTCTCAAAAGTAATTTGAGATAGCCTCTTTCTATTTTTAGAAAAAAAAAGGCTTTTATTAAGGTTTTGTGTTGATAAATAGTCTTCT
>NZ_FRBL01000012.1 GCF_900142605.1 Chitinophaga jiangningensis | reverse complement strand
TTTTAACCATAGCCGCCGTTGTAAGAAACGGAGTTCCTTACAACGAAGACCATCAATACAATATAAATAATTTGGTAAAACCATAGAAAACGCCTGGCAGGCGTCTATCCGGGTAAATCTACTTCATAATCTTCGCTAAAATAATTACTTCGTATATCCATAAGTGTTATACTATTTATAGCGAAGATTGTGTTTTGATAGACGCCTGCCAGGCGTCTCTACACCGCTGATTCACCAACGCAGCTTTATGCAAAGCTGCTCACTTTTCTCGTAGCGTAAAGATAATACGGTCCTACCGTCCAGCAAATAAGTATGGCCGAAAGGTGCGGATAAATAGCCCAGCCCGGATGCGTTGGATTACTTAATACGAGCGAAAAGTCCATGCATGGCACGATACCCATTACCAGCATCAGCCAGCCTAAACTGCGGAATTCCTTTGTAAAGAGCAATACCAGCAACAGCACTCCCACAGCAAAATCACGAATCCCTTTGATATAGTGGAATTCTAAATGATTGGTGATACCCGTTTGTATACCAAAGCCCGCCTCTGCTGCCAAAGGTTGCGTAAAAAACCGGTATCCGATAAAGAGGAGGAATAATCCGGTGATTAGTGACGTTATGTAAGCGGTTTTTTCAAGTCTTGTGTTCATAGTTTTATGTTTTAATGATAGCACAAAACTATACCTCCCCAAACCGCCGTTCGTTAACCTGGGTTAATAAATTTATTTTGCCAGTCTTTTTCTAATCCGGCTTAAAGAGGGCGGCTGTACTCCCACATAAGAGGAAATATAATATTGCGGCAGGCGTGGCACCAGGTTGCTGTATACATCCAGAAATTGCAGGTACCTCCTTTCAGGATCACCGGTGTATAACGATTGTACTTTTTTTATGGCCTGCACATACAGGAACTCACAAATTAATCTTCCAAATTTTTGCCCTTCCGTAAAATGTTCGTACAACTCCTGCAAATCATCATACGAGATCACAATGATGGTAGTTGGTTCAATACATTGTATGGCACTCTCCGAAGGAGATTTATCCAGAAAACTGGCATAGTTACAGGTATATTCCATTTCCTTATTGAAATCTACCGTCAGTTCTTCTCCATTGTCTTTGGTGAGTACATACCTGACCATTCCTTCTACAATAAATCCTGCCTCTCTGCATACCTGACCTTCCCGCAGGAAGTATTCTCCTTTCTGGTAAGTTTTAATTTCGAAACGTTGTCTTATCCACTCCTTTTCTTCATCAGACATACGAATGAGATAAGACATTTGCGTAATCAGCAATTCATGCATGGTAATGCGATTAAATTTTAAACAAGATAATGAAATCTTTTGTCGGAATTACCCTCCTGATTGTCGGATACAGGCATTATATGCTTCCAATTTGTTCCTGAAATTTGCAGTAATCAATCTGTACTGGTATGAAAAAATTCATTATTGCTGTTTTATTATTTGCTGCCTGTCAACCAGCGCCCAAGCCAGCTGCGCCTGCAGCCGCTGCAGCTCCTGATTCCACTACACTCTCACCCACTGATAAAGGGTTTGCGGCTGTCAATGGTTTAAATATGTATTATGAGGTGTATGGAGATGGTAAACCTATTGTTTTATTGCACGGCGCGTACATGACCATTCCGCTCAACTGGTCGCGGGTTATTCCGGAGATGGCCCGGAAACGTAAAGTAATTGTTGCGGAAATGCAGTCCCATGGCCGCACTAAAGACATCGACAGACCCATCACCTACGAAGGCATGGCAGATGACGTTTCCGGCTTATTAAAACACCTGAAAATAGACAGTGCGGATGTAATGGGATACAGCATGGGCGGTGGCATTGCCTACCAGCTGGCCATCCGTCACCCGGAGCAGGTGCGCCGGCTCATCGTATTATCCGGCACCTACACCAACGACGGCTGGTGGCCGGATGTTGAAAAAAGTTTTGCCTCCATTACCCCTGATATGTTCAGAGGTACCGCCATCGAAAAGCAGTACGACAGCCTCGGCAACGATCCTGCTCACTTCGACGACTATGTGAAAAAAATCATTAGCATGGACCTCAAGCCTTACAACTGGACCAAAGAAGTGAAAAACATCCAGGCGCCTATATTCCTCGCCATCGGCGATGCGGACGGTGTACGCTATGAGCATGCCCTCGATCTGTACAAGGCTAAAGGCGGTGGTAAAATGGGAGATATGTATGGCCTGCCCAAATCAAGAGTAGCCATCATCCCCGGTACCACACACATCGGCATGATGGAGCATATTGACTGGATTATGCCAATGGTGGATGACTTCCTGGATTCGGATTTGAGCACTAAACCACCTACATTTTAAAGCCTGATTTATGGATTGATTGAATTTTTATAAAGATGGATTGAATGGTATTACAAACAGGGGCGTGTCGCATGCTAATTTTGTATCAACAAATCAAACATAGCCAACACGCTATAACAAACATTCAAATCATATTATAAAAACAGAAAATCATGAACACAAAAGAACAAATCAGCGCATTAGGACAACAGGCATTTAAAAATCACCTGGCATACCTTTCCTCCGGACGAATTGAAGAATGGGTTGACCTGTTTACTGAAAATGGTATCCTTGAATTCCCCTACGGCCCGAAAGATTTTCCAACCAGGGTAAGTGGCAAACCGGAACTGCATGAATACATGAAGAATTTCCCGCTTCACTTTAAAGTGGAATTTGAAAATCTGTATTTTCATCCTACGGCAGACCCGCATACTACCATTGCTGAATTCACCAGTAAGGGGCATGCATTAGCCACAGGCAACCCCTATAATCAACGATATATATCTGTAGTAACCACTACTGATGATGGTAAAATAGCGAAGTATGTGGACTTCTGGAATCCTATGGTAGCCCTGGAAGCGATTGAAGCCCCGCTCACCGCCTTTGTGAAAGAATAACCTTCTGTATAAACGTAATGGGGACTGGCCATCATCAAGGCCAGTCCCTTTTCACAGTCATCCATAATGAGAAAAATAATTAATTTTATCCTCTCTGGCACTGGGAGAACCAGGCCGGAAAAGGATACCATGGAAAAGAAGCCACTATCACTGGAAGAATTTTATGCCGGCATGCCGTATATCGGCGCAGCAGTCAATAAACCTGTAGGACATTTCAACATTTTGGAAATGAAGAAATTTCTGCCGGAAGAATCGGATATCATTCCATATGGCCGTAAAGACTTTTATAAAGTTTGCCTTTTTACCGGCAAAAGTGCGATACATTATGCAGATAAAACCTTTAAAATAAATGGTCACGCCTTGTTTTTTGCAGGCCCCATGATTCCTTACAACTGGGAGCTGGAAACAACAACACCTTCCGGCTATAGCTGCATTTTTAACGAAATGTACTTTGAAAACTATGGAAGACTTACTTCCTACCCCGTATTCCTCCCTGGCGCCAACCCGGTGTTTGAATTAAGCCCGGAGCAATATCAGCAGTCAGCCGCCATCTTTGAACAAATAATAGCAGAAAAAGCCGGTCACTTTGAATTCAAAGATGATGTTATCCGGAATAGTCTTTTCCAGGTAATACATGCCGCCCTGAAACTAAAGCCAGCTGAAATCGTATTGCCGCAAAAAGCCAACGCAGCCTCCCGGATAACCAACCTGTTCCTGGACCTGCTGGAAAAACAGTTCCCGATATCCACACACGATGCAGACACTCCGCTCAGAGCCCCTTCTGATTATGCCGCCCGCCTGGCGATACATGTCAATCATCTGAACAAATCCGTAAAGGAAGTGATGCAAAAAACTACCTCCGAAATTATCATGGAACGCTTGCTGAAAGAAGCAAGAATCCTCCTCAAACATAGCTCCTGGAGTATTTCGGAAATTGCTTTTAGCCTGGGATTTGAAGGCCCCACACATTTTGGCAGCTTTTTTAAGAAACAATTGCAAATTTCACCGTCGCAATTCCGCAATCAATTCTAATACCGGCAGCATAATGCTGCCCTGGCGCGCTGTTACTATACACTGTTACCCCCTGCGCGTGGCCGTGGGACAACATCTACCCCACTTATTTCTGTAAATATTCCCAAATGCTGATTTTATTTATATTTTTGACGTTACAACCAAATTAACCTGCTGTTTTAATGGGGCCGATGGGATTATTCAAAGTTGAAGAGACAGACCATTTACAGGAGCATGTATTGCTGCAACAGTCTGCCGACGGAGATCCGCAGGCTTTTGAAGCATTATACACCCGATACCTTCCTAAGCTATATCACTACATCTATCGATTCACCAGCCTGCCGGAAGAGGATATCATGGATATATGCCAGGACCTGTTTCTCAAGCTCTGGGACCGGAAAGAACTCCTGATCACCATTAAATCACTGGACGTTTACCTGAAACGCTCCGGGAAAAACGCCCTGCTCGACCGGCTCAAACACGGCCAGTTTAAAGTGAACCTGCACGAACAATACAGCCAGGGCAAGGAACAGCATCGCGCTACCACGGAAGAGCTCCTGCAGTTCACCGAATACAGCCAGCTTGCGCAACAGGCCATCTTGCAACTTTCCCCCAGGAAACAGGAGATCTTCCGGCTAAGAATGGAGCAGGATATGTCGCTGGACGAAATTGCCGACTTCCTGAAAATTTCCAAGTCGCGAGTAAAACAATCTATTTACGAGGCTAAAGATGAGATCCGGCTGTTCCTGAAGCAGCAGGGCGCCTTGTTCCTTACCCTCTTTTTCTTACACTACTAAAAAAATTTCCCGCCAAACCAGTGCTTTTGTTTTTGGGGATCGTCTTGTAATAAAGACTACTTAGGTCATGACCATCACAGCAATAAAAAATTTGATACCATTACTGGTAAAAGGACAGCAGTCGCCGCAGCAACAGCAGGCATTTGAAGCCTGGCTGCAGTCGGCCCCGCCGGAGGAATTGAGTGAAGTCATGGACCTGTATTATGAGGCCTTAGATGGGGAAGATGTCATTTCCTTCATGCCGGCCGATTTCCCGGCCAAAATGCACACCCGCATACGGGCGGCTATGCCCGCACCACAGCAGCCGAAAAGAACGGGCAGGTATCTGCGTATAGCCGCAGCAGTAGCACTCCTAATATCCGCCGGCACTGCAACCATCCTGCTCACCCGCAAACCGGCAGCAGTAGTAACACAACAGATCATTAAACCCGGCACAGATAAGGCGATACTCACCCTGGCGGATGGACGCACCATAGAACTGGGCAGTCGGCAAAACGACAGCGTTATTCGTGCAGGCGTACAGGTGATTCAGCTGGATAGTGCTGTAATTAGCTATGCCGGCACTTCCGGCGACCAGCATTCATTTAATACCCTTACCACGCCCAGAGGCGCACAATTCCAGGTGGTGCTGCCAGACGGCAGCCGCGTGTGGCTCAACGCAGTTTCTGCACTCCGCTACCCCGTGGCTTTCAACCCACACCACCGCACAGTGGAACTCACCGGCCAGGCGTATTTCGACGTTACACCTTCCACTACTCCGTTTATAGTAAAAACCGGCAATACCTCTATAGAAGTGCTGGGTACCGACTTTGACGTAATGGCCTATGCAGAAGAAGGACCAGTGACAACCACACTGGTTAAAGGCAGCATTGCCGTGCAATCCGGCAACAGCCGCAAACAACTGAAACCCGGTGAACAGGTTGCCTACGATGAAAAAGTACAGGACTTAGTCCTCTCCCATCCGGCTATTGAGGAAGTGATCGCCTGGAAAGAAGGAGAATTCAGGTTCAACGGGGTCAGCATCATCGCCATTATGCGCCAGCTGTCACGCTGGTATGATGTAGAAATCAGGTACGATGGCCCCCTGCCCACCACCGCCTTCAGCGGCACCTTATCAAGAAAAGAAAACGTAAACCAAATACTATATGCATTGGAAGCTACAGAAGCCGCACATTTTACGATCGAAGGCAACACCATCGTAGTAAAAAAATAATACGCTTCAGCCTCCTGAATAAAAAAGCCGGAAGTAATTGGACCTACTCCCGGCATGAGTTTCAGGACATGCTGATATAAAAGTTGCTTAGACTCATTTTATCGTAAACCCAAAACCAATCAAAAGTATGAATCTACTTTTAAACGGCAAAGTCGTGTCGTTACCTGTACCACTAAAGCTGCTCATGATCATGAAATGGACTGCTGTTTTTTTATGTTTTGCGGCCATACACGTAAGCGCAACGGGCTACTCACAAAAAGTGACCATCGCCTCACCGTCTATTAAACTGCAGGCTATCTTCAAAGATATCCGCAAACAAACCGGGCTGGCATTCGTGTATGATAAGGCCCTGCTGGATAAAACACACCCGGTATCCATCCAGGCACACAATAAGGAGTTTGCAGATGTGCTGGCCGAATGCCTCAACGCACAAGGCCTCACCTTCGAAGTAAACAGCAACATCATCGTAGTAAAGAAAATGCCGCCCGCCGGCAATGCGGTCATCAATCACCTTACCAACGCTGTGCTGGGCCAGGCCGACATCCGCGGCCACATTACCGGCCCGGATGGAGAGTCGGTGATTGGCGCCACGGTGCGACTCAAAGGCACACAAAAAGCCACCATCACCAACGCGGAAGGCAACTTTACACTCAACGATGTTAAAGACGGTTCTTACACCCTGGAAGTTACCTCCATTGGCTATGAGAACTACGCTAAAATCATCAGCGTCAGCAACGAAAATCTCCAGTTAAATATCGCCCTGGGCAAAAGCATTTCCGGCCTGAACGACGTAGTAGTGGTAGCCTACGGCAGCCAGCGCAAATCCACCTTCACCGGCTCCGTGAGTACCCTCGGCACTAAACAACTGGAAGGCTCGCCTCGCGCCACCATTGAAGATAACCTGCAGGGTAATGTAAGCGGCGTAGTAGTATCCCAGGGTTCCGGCCAGCCAGGCGCCGCACCAAACGTGCGTATCAGGGGTGTGGGTTCCATCAACGCAGGCAGCGCACCGCTGTACGTGGTAGATGGTATCCCGCTGAGCAGCGTGGACCTCAATAGCTTCAATGCCAACGATATCGCCAGTATGACGGTGTTGAAAGATGCCGCCGCCGCATCACTGTACGGCTCCCGTGCCGCCAACGGCGTGATCATCATCACCACCAAAAAAGGGGCCGCCGGCAAAACCAGCTTCAACGCCACCGCCCAAACCGGATTCACTAACGTGATTAACTCCAAAGACGACCACCCGCTGAACACCACCGAACAGCTGGAACTCTTCCGGGAAAGCTGGGTTAATGCAGGGAAAGATATTAATCTCTTTATACCTGAACTGGTAAAACAAGGTATTGATACCACCGTAAATACCAACTGGTTCAATGAACTGACAAGAACCGGCCAATACCAGCAATTCAACCTCTCCGCCAGCGGTGGTACGGAGAAGACTACCTACTTCCTCTCTGCAGGCTACTATAATGTGAAATCACCGCTGCTGAACAGCGCCTTTAAACGCTACAACTTCAACGCAAAAATCAATACCCAGGCTACCGAACGCTTGTCGCTGCAGGCAGGTGTACTCGCCACTGTTACCAAACTCAATGGCGTAAGTGACGACGGCAGCAACGCCAACCCGGTAAGAGCCTACAAAAGATATGAACCCTGGCTGCGTGTATACCTGCCCGATGGCTCCTACGACCTGAGCTATTCCAATAACTATAACCCGGTGGCTTTTACGAAAGAAAACAAGCGCCCGAGAGACCGCTACAACCTCCTCGGCAACATCGGACTCAAATATAAAATCCTCCGCAACCTGACCTTCGAAAACCAGAACAGCGTGGATTTTGAATACGGCGAAGACCTGACCTGGAACAAAGCCGGCATCGGTACTGCACGCACCAACGGCGGTAGCGCTGACTATGGTACCCAGCGGTCCATCAGCCTCGTTAGCACCAATATCCTCCGCTATATGCGCGACTGGGGATACCACCACATGGAAGCCTTTGCAGGCTATGAAGCGCAGTCTGTACAGTCCGCCGATGTGGGTATATCCAAGTCCAACTTTATCCCTAATACCACCACCCTCAGCAACGCCGCTGTACTGAGCGATGGCTTCAACACCGCCACCAGCAACTCGCTCACCGGCCTGTTCTCTAACGTTACCTACAATTACCACTCAAAGTACTTCCTGTCCGCGTCCCTCCGCAGAGATGGTTCCTCCCGGTTTGGTAACGATAAAATGTATGGTAACTTCTGGTCCCTCGGCGCCTCCTGGAACCTAATGTCAGAGCCGTTTATGGAGAAACTGGACCTGTTTTCCCAACTCCGCCTGCGTGCCAGCTATGGCAAAAACGGGAACCAGAGCATCGCCGACTTCGCATCCAGAGGCCTCTATACCAATACGGCCAGTTATAACAATAGTCCCGGTTACTATCTCACCCAATATGGAAATAATAACCTGACCTGGGAAAAAAATAGCCCGCTCAACCTCGGTATCGACTTCGGCATATTGAAAGATCGCATACAAGGTACCGTGGAATATTATAACCGCGTTACCTCCGCCCTGCTGCTCGACATGCCGGTATCCGCCACCAACGGCGTTACCAGTATCACCAAAAACGTAGGCTCGGTGCGTAACAGCGGCCTGGAAATAGAACTGAACACCTATAACATCGTGTCTAAAAACAAAAGCGGCTTTAACTGGAATACCAGGGCCACCTTCTCTACCCTGAACAACAGAATCACCAGGCTGGTGAGCACTATCGTGAGCAGCCCGTACATTCGCGAACAGGGCGGCGACTACTACCAGTTCTATCTCGTAGGATTTGCCGGTGCCAATCCGGAAAATGGAGAAGCGCTGTTTTATACCGATGGCAGCAAAACTACTACCACCAATGACTACACGAAGGCAGCGCGATTCAAACAGGGGTCAGCACTGGCAAAAGTGGTGGCCGGTATGACCAACACCTTCGAGTACAAAGGGTTTACCTTCAGCTTCCAGTTATACGGCAGCTTCGGCAATAAGATCTACGACAACTGGGGCACC
The DNA here is from genome assembly GCF_900142605.1 of Chitinophaga jiangningensis. Classification (GTDB taxonomy): domain Bacteria; phylum Bacteroidota; class Bacteroidia; order Chitinophagales; family Chitinophagaceae; genus Chitinophaga; species Chitinophaga jiangningensis. The sequence continues at coordinate 188,998 of NZ_FRBL01000012.1, read as the reverse complement.
AGCACCTATACCGATGGTGGCTCCACCTTTGGCCCTACCGCAGCACTGAACCGCTACTATTACGATAACCGCTGGACAGCCAAAGGCCAAACCGGCAGACTCCCGAAAGTAGTATACAAAGGCACTGCACCAAGCAGCTCCGACAGGTTCCTGTACGACGGTACGTATATTCGTTTACGTGATATCACCCTCGCCTACGACCTGCCTAAAAGCTGGATGCAGCAACTGAATATGAGCTCCACCAGGATCTATGCAAGAGCTACTAACCCTTATACGTATGTAAAGGACAAGCGACTCACTTTTGATCCGGAAGTAGGTATCGAAGGGCAAACAGATCAGAATGCGCCTATCTATCGTACCATCGTATTTGGTGTGGATTTCAGATTCTAACAAAAAAGAAAGTACTCATGAAGAAATTATATATCATCGCCGCCTTATTTCTCAGCAGTTGCAGCAAGGATTTTCTGGACAAGCAACCGCAACAGAACACCGATTTAAACAGCGCCTTCGTGGATATGGCCTCTGGTCGTGCGAGCCTGAATGGCATGTACTCGCTCATGAAAGGCGTGAATTACTACGGCCGCTCGTTGTATGTAACGGCAGACCTGTTGTCGGACAATGCGTACCTGAGCTCCAGCAACTCCAAGCGCTACCTGCAGTTCGACAGCTATACCACCAACTCCACCAACGGTGACGCCAGAAACATGTGGAACACCCTTTACCAGGTGGTGGTGAATGCCAACCTGATGATACAGAGCGGGAATAAATTGCAGGTAGGTGCTTCCGACAGTACCGAAAAAGCGCAGATCATGGGAGAGGCTTACGCAGTGCGTGCACTGGCCTATTTTGATCTGATGAAATTATTTGCGCAGCCCTATAATTTCACGGCGGATGGTAGTCACCTCGGTGTGCCGTTAGTAACCGAAACCACTGCCGATGCGGGCGCTATCATCTCCCCGGCAAGAGATCAGGCCGCCAAAGTATATGCACAAATAGAAGCGGACCTGGTAAAAGCCGTAGGTCTAATTCCGGCTACCCCTGTCGGCTATACGCTGAGCAGCAATAAAGGAAGAATTTCCCTGTATGGTGCCAAAGCACTGTTAGCAAGGTTGTACCTCTACGAAGGAAAATGGGCGGATGCTGAAACACAAACTACCGACATCATCACCGCCAACAAATACTCCCTGCTGGCCAAAGATAAGCTGGCAACAGACTTCCAGCTGGAGAACAATGGTGAAACCATTTTCGAAATCCTGTACCTCACTACCGATAACCTCGGTACGGACGCGATGGTGAACTTCTGTTTACAAGGCGGCAGCTACGGCGATATGCTGGCTACCGACGACCTCTATAACGGTTACGAGGCAACGGACGTACGCAGAAGTTTTGTGGTAAAAGGCAAACGCAGCGGCGCTGAAAATCCTGCTATCCTCATCAACAAGTACCAGAATAAAAGCACTTACCTCGAAGGGATGAAGGTAGTTCGGCTGGCCGAGGTATACCTTACCCGCGCCGAAGCGCGTAAAATGCAGGGCAAAGACGCCCTGGCAGCAGCCGATGTGGATGTGATCCGTACACGCGCACTTGGAACCGTAGCGCCAACTACCGCCACCGGAGATGCATTGCTGACGATCATCAAAAACGAACGCCGCAAGGAACTATGCTTCGAAGGTCATCGCCTGTTCGACCTTACGCGCTGGAAGCAGTCCTTCACCAAGTTCAAAACCGGTGGGGCTACACTCAGTATCACCTATCCGAATAATAAAACAATTCTGCCGATACCACTGGATGAGATTAATGCGAATCCCAATATCGCAGGGCAGCAAAATCCTGACTATTAAACGAGCGCCTCAGCCATGCTGAGGCGCTTTTGTTTTAATCCGCTATTACCTGCGCAGTGGTGCTAATAGTTGCATAATAAAATGCCATGGCGGCCAGCAGGGAATGCTGTACTGCGTCTGCCGGCACTTTTTCTCCCAGTACTTCCACGTCCAGCGTTGCACAGGCATCGGCCACTACCGTACAGTCGAAACCGTTATCCTTAGCGGCTTTTACTGTGGCATCGATGCACACATGCGTCATCATGCCAAGGATGGTGAGTTGCTGAATTTTGTTTGCTTTCAGGTAAGCCAGCAAATCGGTTTCCCGGAAACTGTTGGGGTAATGCTTGGTGATTACTTTCTCGCCCGGTAAGGGCAGTACGGCTTCATTTATTTTTACACCGTCTGTATTGGGTAGGAAGAAAGTAGCGCCCTCGTTGGTAGAAAGGCCTTGTACATGGATCACCGGCAAGTCATGCTTACGGAAATGGGCCAGCACTTTCTTTGCCTGCTGTGCCGCTTCCGGAGCACCTTTCAACGGATGCCGGCCACCGGGAAAATAATCGTTCTGAATATCTACTATCAACAATGCCTGTTTCATTTGCTGCTGTTTTGCGGGACGCTGTGCCACAGCTCCCAGGGTGATGGAAATGAATGCTACCAGTAAGGCGGCTATTTTCATATCGGTAAGTTTTAAAATGAGTAATCTGAAGGCCTTCATTGCATGCAAATGTAGGAGCAACAAAAAACCTGCAACTTGACCTTGGTCAAGAACCAGCAGAAAACTATTTCAGGTCATGCTTTTTCAGCATCCGGCTAAAGAAGGACGGCGTAACGCCAATGTAGGAGGCTATTTCCTGGTCGGAGAGCAGCGGCAGCAGGTAAGGGTACTGCTGACGGAATTTTTCCAGTCGCTCCACGGCGGAAAGGCTCATGGCATCTATATTCCGCTGCAGGCTGGCAGCAAAGGCACGCTCCGTGAGGATGCGGAAGCAACGTTCGAATTGGGGTATTTCACGTAGCAGGATTTCCTGGTTACGGCGGGATAAAGCCAGTGTGATTGTGTCGTTGATGGCTTGTATAAAAAGATTCCCCGGCTTACCTGAAATGAAACTATTAATATCGGCTATCCACCAATCGGGCGCTGCAAAAGTGAGGATATGCTCTTTACCCTGCTGATCCAGGAGGTAGCTTTTCATACAGCCGGAAACGATGAAGGTAAAATCCGCACACACCGCTCCTTCCCGCAAAAGAAACTCCTTACGGGCGTATTGACCAGGCTTGAGCAGCCGGGTAAAATAACTGCTTTCTTCCGGTGTCAGGGAGATGTGGCGGCCGATGTTGGCCAATATCAGCTCAAATGGATCATGGTTCCTCATGCAGTGTAAAGATAAGGAGAAGTTGCCGGCGAATATAAATCCAACGTCAGCGAATATTTACCGGTTGTTACAGAAACCCTGATCTCTTCCTATATTCACTGTATAATTTAATAACAGGTGAAAATAATCATGACAATTTGTGCAGCACTTTTATTAGCAACGGGCGCGCAGGCGCAGCAACCGCGTTATAAGCAGCATGCAGGCCGCTACGGCGGCAACTCCGGTATCTGCCTGTTTGAAGATGGTAAATTTTTGCTGTATGGCTATGCTACAGCGGTTTTCGGACAATACCTGTTTGAAAAGGATTACCTCCTCTTCTACCCCGATAAACCTGCCGTATTCACCGTATACGCACACAAAAACCCTGCGCTGCACGATAGCACCCGCATCAATTTTGTGAACTTCCAGGATGGGAGAACCTGGGTTCAATTCAATAACACAAAAGCACAACGGGCATTCAACGAGGATGCCAACTGCTTTGATGCGCCTTTTGTATACCAGCATCCCGGCAACCTGAAAACCTTCACCCTGCTGGCTGCTGCTCCTGAAAGTGAACAACTGGTTTCGTGGGAATATGCCAATGCAAAAGGCTGCAACGACTTCATATTCCTCTACAATAAACCTAAAAGAGAATATGAACATTTCAGCGCGCACCTGGAGCAAGGCACCCTGAAAACCGATAACGGGCAAGCATACACTAAAGTCACTCAGGATGAATCTGAGGACGGACAGTGGAAAGAAATACTGGAATGGAAAAGGCAGTACTTCGCTTCCGCCGCCCAGGAAGCGGATAAGGTACTCGCTAACAAGCACTATAATACATTTGCCCCTGACCTGAAACAGTACACCTTTGATAATAAAACAGCGCTGTACATCGCTAACAATGCGGAGGACAACGAGGCGTACTTCCGGGGGAATCAGTATAAGGATGACCGTTATATCCGACTTTATGAAAAGATATTACCACAGCGGGAAAGCAAGGTAAGCCACCTTTCATCCGCACCCGGCAGCATCTTTTTCACCGTTTGCGGGGAAGGGTCCGAGAAGTCCTATCATTATAATGGCTTCATTAAATATGAGGAGGATAAACCGGATGGGCCGTTGCCGACCACGACTGTGCCGGTGAAAGTTACTGAATAGGTGTATAAGGCTGCCCCGGATTCCTCGGGGCAGCCTCAGCGCCGGACTGCGATCAGCCCACGCATCACTATTTACCATTATTTCTTAAACTGCTTCCTTACTATATTTAGGTACAACTCCCCATAGCTCACTGCCGGCTCCAACTGCGTATCCTCGTTCCAGTTATTCCAGCTGTCGATCATGATCAGCCGCGTTTTTTCACTGGCATTCAATTTTGCTACATTACATAGTTTGGTAAATAGCGCTCCGCTGTCTTTACGGGAGTACTCGGGGTTAGTACTGGTAGGCGTACCTATCAGCCAGGTATGCGCCGGAGTAATATTTGGGATGTAATCAGCGGCGTAAGTATCCGCAAAGTATTTTTTAGAGTATTGCCAGTTCTGGTCCATTACCTGCGGCAGCAGGTAAAACCGGTCCCAGTTATTATTCTGGGAGCTGAACGACTGATGAATAATCGCATCCACACAATGATCGAAGCGGATCTGGTAGCGCGCGGGCGGCGTCCACCGGTCCTGCATGCCCACCAGGTATGGCGTTACGCCCCACTCTTTAAACTTACTGCGCAGCGTATCGTAAATAGCTTTGTTGTTATCAGAAAACAGCGTTTGTGCGTTGAGGATATAGAGGATCGGCTTACCATCCACCTGCTGATAACCGGCACTGGTAAGCAGCGGCACAATGCGGTGAAAGTCCTCGAAAAACTGCGTTAGTCGCGCCTTATCCTTTTCAATCGGATTACCCGCGGAAATCCCGCCATAGGTGCCCGTGCTGAAATTATAAGCCACCGCAAACTGCATCTTCCCTTCACCGTTGGCATGCTGGAAGCCACGGATCAGCGTGGAGTCGGAGCGGTAATTAGTGGCATCACGATTGGGCGACCTGAAAGAAAACACGAAGTAGTCCACCCCACCCTTCACCGCATAATCAATATGTTTCGCCATTACTTCCGGTGGTATTACACCCGCAGGCATCGCGTATTTCCCAGCCACCGGCACTTCTTTAATGTTCGCATTCCAGCCGCCAAAAGAAGTATAAAAGGCGCCCACTGTATAATCCTGGGTTACCGGTACTTCCGGAATTTCATAATTGAGAATGCTGCCCTCCGGCCCCGGGCCTGTCAGCTCTTTCTTACATGCACCCGCCATCAGTGCAACGATCAGCACTAAGTGTATATATCTCATGATGTGTTTTTTAAGGACGATAAGTTTGAATAAGCGTATACCTGAATCCTCCCGCGGCCGCTGCCTGCTTCAGTTCTTCGATGGTGCTGCCATACCATTTCTGGATGAAACGGTAGTCGTAGCGGGCGTCCACCTTATCCCATTCGGGCACATTATAGGGCGCTGCAAAGTGCAATGGCTGATAGATATCGTAATCATCGCCGCGCGTGGCTCCCATCTCCCGGATAGCCCCCTGGTAACCAATGGGATTAAGATTCACTACCGACATGGGATACGACGCCCTGCCCGGCACATCCGAATACGTAGGATTGGGCGAATAACTGGAATACCCGCCAGGATTGGTATGTGGGGGGAGACGGAAAACCCGCGTCTGGCGCTCCAGCGTCCAGCAGTCAAAGCCCCCGTCAGGAAAGTAGTTCAGCCAGCGCTGCATCCAGATCTTGGTGTTGCCATCCGCAGAGATATCGGTGGTAGTCAGACTCAGGTAATTGCTAAACCCTTTGCCGGTAGTTCCCCATTTTATACCATCCCTGCTTTTATATTCATCACGCAAGGAATTGCTGATATTCCAGTAGGCGAAGTTGGCGTCGATACCGGCATAATAATACTGCTCCGCGCTGCGACTGCCACCATAGCCCGTTTGCGCGGCTTCAGCCTTTAAAAACAACGCCTCCGCGTACGACAACATCACAAACGGCCTCCCCGCCTGCAATATCACCGGGTTGGCATTGGAAAAAGCATTGATGTTGCTGCCGCCAATGATATCCGGTAAACCACCCAGCGACGACCAGCCTGATAACTTGGTGTTCGCTTTTGCTAACCCCAGGTACGGTATAGGATAGGTCACAATCCGCAGGGAATCGTCCGCCGTACTGGTAAGTGTATCCTGCAACAGCATGCGGCTGGCCAGCGGCACGGAGTCGTAATACACCATCAGCCGCGGGTCCTTATACGACCTGAAGAAAGTAAACAGGAACTCACTTAGCTTCGGCGCCTGGTTGGTAGCATTCGGCGCATACGGAAAGTACTGGTTGGACTTAATATATTTAATGAAATACGGGCTTTCATTATTGTTTACATTTTCAAACAGCATCTTCGCCGTTTCTGTTTCTGCATTGATGATAAGCGCCTCGTTGGCCATCACCTCGCGGATATGGCTGGCGGCCAGGTCCGGCAGGTTACGCTGTATCCGCAAACCTATTTTCAGCCGCAGCGTGTTGGCAAACTTCACCCAAGATTGCAGATTACCGTTGTACACCGCATCGTATTTCAGCTTATCCCCGTTCAGGTTTATTTTTGCAGCCGCATCTTTCAGGGTATTCATCACGTAAGTGTAAACGGTATCCTCATTGTCGAAAGCAATGGTGGACAGGTATTCCGGGTTGTTCGCCTGGTACAGCGGCACGGGGCCGTAGTTGCCCGCCAATATGGAATACGTATAGGCGTGAAGTATACGCGCCACCTGCACCCGGTTATTGTAAAGCGTATCCTTACCATAATTCACCAGCACCTGGTTTAAATTTCCCAGCACGCCCTGGAACATGGTTTGCCACATGCCCTGGTCCGTAACATCATAGCGGTTGGCCTGCTGACAAAGCAAATGCCCCAGGTCCCAGTATTTGGTGGTATTATAATCCGCTAAACGTGTATTCAGGTTCTTGACGGCCGCCAGCAGGGAGGCTTCCGGGGCCACCGCTGTAAACTGCGTAGGGTCGGTATTCAGACTGCTGAAATCTTTCGTACAGCCGTAACCGGTACTCAGCAGCAACAGAAAAATATATAGTCGTTTCATACGTGTGGTTTAAAAAGTAACTTTCAGGTCAAAGCCATAGATCGAATAAGGGAAGGAACCGCCGGACTCAATCCCCTGCGCATTCCCGGAAGTGTTGGCGGCCTCCGGATCAATTCCCCGCGGCGTGTTTTTGAAAATAGTCCAGAGGTTACGGCCTACAAATGCCAGGCGTAAGCTCTTCACCGGCGTACTACGTATGTACTTCACCGGTAGGGTGTATCCGCAGATCAACTCACTCAGCCGGATGTTGGAAGCGTCAAACGTAATGGCAGGTGTATTATTCAGCACCATATCACTGTTATAAGCCGTAGGATTCATCCAGATGTCGCTTTTCTTTCCCACCATCATTCTGCCTTTGGCATCCAGCAGTATCACGCCTTTGCTGTCCGTCAGCGGGAAGTAGGCATTGGGGTAACGTGCTCCTTTGGGGCGGTCCTTATCTCCATAAACCGTATTACCCTTACTGGTGGCTTGTCCGGTACCCATGCGCTCTGCATCATTTTCACCGAGTATTACGTTGCTGAAAAGAAACTCATCCCGGCCATACAGGCTGGCTGCGGTAGTGCCGGCAAAGTTGGCGCGGCCATAGGAGGCAGAGTAAATCACGCCACCCATCTTTACGGTAAACAATACGGAAAGGTCCACCGGCCCATATTTCAACTGCGTACCCAGGGAGCCGATCCAGTCCGGATGAAAGTTACCCAGCACCACATTAGGGTCCGCAATGGTTCTGCCATTGGAAGGATTTACAATCAGTGTATCATGCACCCGGTAAGGCGCATTGCCCGTAAGCACGCCATACTGCTGGCCTACAATAGCGTTCACCGTAGCACCCAGGTTAGTACCCAGCGCCAGGATGTTGATGTTCGGCACCAGCGATAACACCTTGTTCCGGTTCATGGACCAGTTAGCCAGCACATTTACTTTTAGCTTTTTAGATTGTACCGCCGCAATATTGGTACTGACCTCCACTCCCCTGTTACGCATTTCACCAGCGTTGAGGATACGCGTGGAAAACCCGGTTTCATTGGGAATCTGTGGGCGGATGATCTGGTTAGTGGTATTGGACTGGTATACGTTAGCGGTCAGCTGTAACCTGCTGCGGAAAAATGCCAGCTCCACACCTGCCTCGCGCGACAACGTTTTTTCCGGCATCAGCTCACCGTTATTCAACTGGTTGTTATTGCCATAGTTGAGGTAAGGGTTACCAAGAAATAAACCGCCGTAGGTATAGGTAGTGAGCAGTGATTGTGGCGGCGCCGCATTGCCCACCTGCGCAACAGAGGCACGTACCTTACCGTAGTTCAGCACACTCCCCTCCTTCAGGAAATTCGAAAACACAAAGCTGGCATTCACGGATGGATAAAAGTAGTTGTTATTCTTCGCCGGCAGCGTGGACGACCAGTCATTGCGGCCCGTGAGGTTCAGGAAGAGAAAATCCCGCCAGCTGACGGTAGCATCTCCATAAACAGACTGCACATTGGAACGTACCAGCGACTCAGTAGCCGCCGGAAACGCAGTACTGTTCTGGATGCTGGGCATATCGTGCACCAGCAGGGAGGCTATACTGGCACCGCGAAACTGGTTGTTAAATGTTACATACTCCGCCCCTGCGTTAATCGCTATGTTCAATGATTGATTTACTTTATTATTATACATCAGCATCCCCTGGTAGTTCCACATGGTATTCTGCTGGTTGCTGTTGGAATAAAACCCGTTGGGGGTACGCAGTCCACCTAACTCCCTGTACTGGTAAAAGCTGGTGGTTTTCATATCCGACGAGGCCTGCAAACGAAAATTCAGTTTTGAAGTCAGTTTAGCCGTTGCCGTTATACCTGCCAGCCATCGGTGCGACTGATCCCGGTTTTCGTTTTCATACAGCATCCATAACGGATTTTCCACGCTGCTCACAGAGCCGAGAGAAAAGGAATTACCAAAGGCATCCTTCCAGGGGTCCAGCGCGTTCACGTCCACACTACGGGGCAGGTATACATAGGCGGCCATGGGACTGGAAGGGTCCAGGTTGCGGTAGGTGCGGTTTTTTGTATCCTGGTTGGTGTACATCACGCGGGCATCGATGTTCAGGAAGTTGCCAAACTTACGGCTGCCGGTGAGGGCCACGTTATGTTTGATAATCTTATTTTGATTTTTCAGCACATCGTCACTGGCAGTAAACGTATAGGATAAACGCAGTGCCGACACCGCATCCGCTTTGGCCATGGAGATGTTGCTGACATTGGTAACACTGGGCTGATAAAACGATGTAATGTTGTCCGGGTGAGGCCTGTAGCCACCGGCAATGGGTTTGCCGGAGAAGTCGTTATACGGCTGCCCCAGCATTGGCATGCCCCAGGTAGATCCATTGAGGCCCATTTTCACGGCACCGGTTCCCGGTACAATGTTATTGCCATTGCCCACCATAAAGCCGTTGGCGCCTTCCCCGTATACATTCTGGTACTCCGGAAACTCCGCGATGGAGTTCATTTGCGTGTTCTGGTTAATGGCGATGCCCAGGTTGCCGTCGTTGATTTTACCTTTTTTGGTAGTCACCAAAATAGCGCCGTTGGCCGCCCTGGAACCGTACAGTGCAGCGGCGTTGGGCCCTTGCAGCACCTGGATGCTGGCGATATCGTCCGGGTTCAGGTCGGCCGCACCATTTCCAAAATCGAGATTATCGCGTCCGTCACCCATGTCGTTATTGATAGGAACACCATCCACTACCCACAGTGGCTGGTTGTTTTGTGTCAGCGAATTTTCACCACGGATAATGACCCTGCTGGAGGAGCCGGGCTGCCCCGTGCCCGTTACCTGCAAGCCCGCCACTTTACCGGCCAGCCCATTTACGATGTTGAGGTCCCTGGCTTCAGTGAGGTTTTCAGGGTTTACGGATTGTGTAGCATAGCCAATGGATTTGGAGGTGCGGTTAATGCCCATCGCGCCGGTTACGACTACATTTTTGAGATTAATAGCGGAAGTATTCAGTGAAAACTGGATGGAAGTGCGGCCACGCAGGATGGTTTCCTGCGGCTCGTAGCCTGTCATGGTAGCACGCAGTACCGTGTTTTGCGGGTCAGTAACGTAAATGGAGAAAGAGCCGTCTTCTGCGGTGGCTACCCCGTTTCGGGAATCCTTCACCATGATGCTGACCCCTGGTAAGGGATTGTTCTTTTCATCCGTGGCCTTTCCCCTGATCAGGGTGCGCTGTGCCATTACCTCAACGCAACACAGCAAAAGGACGATTGACAGTAAAGCTTTCATAATTGGTTGATAATTAAAAATTAAAACTCAGGAAAACGTGGTATTAATTTCAGTGGACCTGATTGCCTGGCCTCCGGTAGTATGGAATGGCCAGCGTGGAATAGCGGTATACAACGTGGTAGCTGAAATCAAACGGGAATTAATACTGCAAATCAATGCGGTAGGCGATAACAAAAGCATTAACAGCGGCATTAACTGCCGGTTAACAGGGGTATTTTTTCAAAAAAAGTCTTCAGGAAATGATATCCTGGAAAGAAACGGGGAATTTTTCGCCGTACATATGCGAGTAGTCTTTAAAAAACTTTTCATAGGCTGCCTTAGCCAGCGACGGCCGGCCTTGCCGGATCATGGCCGTACATTTAGCCTTTAGCGCCGCTTCATGCAACGGGTCCAGTATCAGAATTGTATTAGCGGTTTCAATAATCAGTTCAGGCGTAACCGTAGTAATCAACTGTTCCAGCTGCACCTGCAGCACATCCAGCGCCCTGGATGTAAGGTTGGATTTAATATCTTCCAGCCAGAAGTAATCGGTGCGAAACAGGAAGCCCCCTTCCCGGATGATGCCGATCAGGGTTTGCAGTTCCGCCGGTTGCAGCGTTGCCTGGTTAATCAGCGTCATAAACACGCCCAGGTCTACTTCCACGCTTTCCGGATCATAGTTAACGCGCCACTGGTGCTCTTCTTTCACCACGGAGATGTTGCCGACCTTCTCAAAAATGCCTTTCAGTTTCACCATGTTAACAGACCTGTTATTGCGCGCATCGCGGTCGGATTTGTCGGCCCAGAGGATTTCATACAGCTTGCCGGTGGACACGCCCTTGCCGGACCACAGCGTATGAATGGTTATCAGCAGGAACATTTCTTTGAGCAACGGCGAAAACAGGTGTGTGAGCACGTTACCGTTTTTATCCAGCACCTGGAATTCCCCGAACAGGCGAAACAGGGCCTTGTCGGTTTGACTGGCGGCGGTTTCCTCTGAGGTTTGGTCGCCTGCAATTGCAACAGGCTCAGTTGTAACCGCAGTTGCATCTTCCTCCGTTGTATGGGTAGCAGGGGTTATTTCATTTTTCAGGGAGATGTCAGTGCCTTCCGGCGCAGTGGCTTCGGCGGATGCCACGTTGGCCCCTGGCGGTACCACTTTACGACGCCGCCTCCTGTATAGCACGAATACCCCCATACACATGGAAAGTACGATCACTCCTGCCCACCACCCGCGCAGAGCGTATTTCTCCGAGGATGTAGCCATTGCGGATACCTGCTCTGCCGGGAATGCCAGGGAGTAAATGCGTATATCCGTGTGCTGGTCCTTGTCCATGATCTGGGTAACGGCGAGGAGCTGCTGCGTGCGGGCGCAATAGTACAGGTCGGCTCCGGACCTGTTGTCCAGGAAAGCGTAAGGAATGGTGTCTGCCAGGTTCGTAAAATCCGCCTGGCTGAGTGAGCCTTTCACCAGCTGCAGCCTGGACTGGTAGCGATCATTGGGGAAGGCCAGCGCATAGAAGCTGTTTTCTGCGGTGTTTACCACCATGGAGGAAGCGAATACGAAGGCATCTTCCGGTTCGCCGAAATCATAAACTTTCTCTATCACGCTGTGCTTAACATCGTAGCGGAGCAGGTCGTAATAATATTTCGGGTTGAGCATTTGTTCGCCGTTGTCGCTGCCATAACCCCCAAGGATATACGCGGTATCACCGGCGGAGGAGGTGCCCACAGCTGCCAGGTAGCGGGGCCGCAGGGCTTCTCCGGCGACCTTTACATCTCCCCATAAACCGGTAGCCAAGGAAAACCGCTGGATTGTTTTTTTATAGGTGAGCTGCCCGTAGCCACCGATGATGTACAGGCTACTGTCCGCCTGGCGGATGAACTTACTCGTTTGCCAGTAGCTGGTAAGGCCGGCGGAGTCGAAAGGCCTGGACCATTGCCGTTTATCCGGGAGCCAGCCTGCCAGTTCCTTTTGATCTACGTGTACGCTATAGAGTGTGCGACTGCCGGGATCAAATGCCGCCTGGTATCCGGGCGAAAGGTACACGGGCTGCGCCACTGGTAGTCGCGCCAACGAACGGTCGCGCACCAAAAACCGGTACACCGTATCCTGCCCGATGATATGAATGGCTTCTTCAGCAGGATCGAAGGCGTAACTACCGTTGCCGGTTACACGTAAAGTCTGTAACAGCTGCCAGTGCTGGTGCAGCGGCTTTGCCCACACCGGGTTGGTAACGGTGGCGGTTACACCCTGCAAACTATCCAGTGCCTGGTTGCCACTCAGCTCATTCAGCGGCCAGTAATATCGTAGCCGTTGTGCCTGCTGAATGGAAATGTTTCTGATGGTCATGGGCGGCACATCACTGGTTTTGAAGTGCGGCAGCCGGCAGGCACCAAATACAATGCGGTAGCAGGGATCGGAGATATTGATACGGGCGGAACCACAGGGCTTGCCGTTGATGGAAAGTAGCAATGTATTTCCTTTAAACGTCAGCGTACAGGTGTTCCAGTTATGAAACAGGGCCGTACTGTCCAGCCGGAAATGCAGCGGTGTAAACGTATTGCCCGTCACCACGGTAAACTGTTGCTCCTGGTGGTTATAGATCAGGTCAATATTTTGTTGCTGGTTGTTAATGAGTCGCACCAGGTAGCCGTAATACACCTGCCTGTCGGGAAAAAACCGGAATGCGAACGACAGGCTGGCATTCCCCTCCAAACACAATGGCTGCCCGCCATTCAGCACCAGGGAAGTCCGCTTTTCCTGCACCTGGTCGTATGAATTGAATACCAGGCCGGTGGGTTGGGCGGTGGCAGGCATCCATGATGATATAGTTATGAGGATACCGATGATGAGGTATCCCGGGTTGAATACAAATTTCATAGTGGAACACTAAAGTACACATACACCAGTTCCTGGTTATGACTTTGAATAGTTTTGGTTGCTAATCCGGCGGGAAGATAGGATGTTTTGGAAAGAATGGGAAGTACGAAGTTGATTATTTTCAGGTGTGCAAAATACACGTTTACCCGGCATTTATAAATAGATAGTGACGGAACGTTAAAAAAGGAAAAATAGTATCAGTAATATTTTATAAGTTTACTAACGACACATCACCCTCCCGAATAATCCAGTCAGTCATAGCAGCACCGATGTGCTGCCGGTAGCCCTGCTACCTTGTGTTTGCCGCCTGCTGTAGCGCGGACTGATACACCCATGAGCCATTCCACGTTTTATAACCATTTAAACCCTTCATTCCATGTTACAAAACAGGTCCCTTTCCACTAAAGCCTTTCGATGTATCCTGCTGTGTTGTGTGCTGCTGGCGCATATCACCTTGCAGGCGCAAACACCACGTTTTAAAGTGATCGCATTTTACAACGGCACTTACGATGCTGCGCATATCAACTTTGTGCAGGAAGCTAACCAGTGGTTTCCCGGTATTGCAGCGCAGTACAACTTTTCGTACGAGGCTACCAACAACTGGAACAACCTGAATGCTACGTTTTTGTCGCAATACCAGGTGGTGCTCTTTCTCGACGATGCCCCTACCAATGCTACGCAGCGGGCCGCATTCCAAACTTACATGCAAAACGGGGGCGCCTGGATGGGCTTCCACGTATGCGCCTTTACCACCAATGCTGGCGCCTGGAGCTGGTATAATAATACCTTCCTGGGGTCGGGCAACTTCCAGAGTAATACTTGGGGGCCTACCACGGCTATTCTGCGCTGCGAGGATCAAACCCATCCCAGCACGCAGCAATTACCACAGACATTTACCAGTGCTGTAAGCGAGTGGTATTCCTGGAGCAACGACCTGCGTAACAACAGCAACATCAACATTCTCTGCTCCATCGATCCGGCCAGCTTCCCGCTGGGTACCGATCCTAATCAGTCGTGGTACAGCGGTTACTACCCGGTGATATGGACCAACAAAAACTACAAAATGCTGTATGCTAACTTCGGGCATAACGACATGAACTATTCCACCAACACTGGCAAGTCATCCACTTTTGCCAGTGCCATTCAAAACAAGTTCATAATAGACGGGCTGCTGTGGCTGGGTGGCGTGCCTGCCGGACCGGCGCCTGCGATTCCCATTCCTGGCACAGTACAGGCAGAAAACTTTACTACCATGAGTGGCATTCAAACCGAAACTACCACGGATACAGGCGGTGGGTTAAACGTGGGCTATACCGATGCCGGCGACTGGATAGACTATAAAGTAAACGTGCAATCCGCCGGTGCTTACACGGTGCAATACCGCGTGGCCAGTCAAACTACCGCCGGCACCATACAGCTGAAAAAAGACACTACGGTACTGGCCACTACTACCCTTCCCGTAACCGGTGCCTGGCAAACATGGACTACCGTCAACACCACGGTGAACCTATCGGCCGGAGAGCAAACATTACGACTGCAAGTGGTAGCCGGAGGTTTTAATCTTAACTGGATATCCTTTGCTGCCAACACCCCGGTAACAGCACCGGTGGGCTCCGTGATTACGCTCAGGGGGAATAACAACCTGTATGTGAGCGGCGAAAATGGTACGCAGGCCATGCGTTGCACCCGCACAGCACCGCAAACATGGGAACAGTTCAGCGTACTGGCAGCACCCGGCGGAAAAATTTCCCTGCGCAGTATGGCTAAATATGTTTCTTCTGAAAACGGTGCTACGGCCATTACCTGCAACCGCGCTACGGTGGGCAGTTATGAGCAGTTCGACTGGATTCAGCACAGCGATGGCACCATTTCACTGCGAGGCAACAACGGCAGGTATGTATCGTCAGAAAACGGTGCCGCTGCGATGACCTGCACGCGAACCACCATCGACGCATGGGAGAAATTTAATTTCAGCATTGTAGGTCCGGTGGCCAGTGCTGCATTGCTTGAAACCAGCGCAGATGCTGTATCCGGCAGCAGTAGCTTAACTGCATCAAAAACTGCAGACGCAGCAGCGTTTCCAAATCCTTTTCAGTCGCAGCTCTATTATTCACTGCCGGCAAATGTGACCATGCACGCCGCCACGCTGTATGATATCAGCGGCAGAGCGCAGGTACGTAACATTGTAAAAATGCAGCAGACGAGATATGTGCTGGAGGCTGGTAAGTTACCAACGGGCACGTATATACTGGAAATAAGCGCAAAGAATTATCATAAGCGGTATAAGGTCCAGAAGACGCAGTAAATACAAGCATTTTAGCAGGCCCGGAACAGCAATTAACCTGTTCCGGGCTTTTTTTATAAACAGGCCCTGCCAGGCAACAATTCGTAATTTCTGTTGTTTTATATCCTTCAGCAATCCTTCCTTAAGCATAACAACAGGCATCCTCAGGTCAGTGCGTAGAACTGACCAACAACCAGGTCTTATAACCAATATCGTCCACCATCACCAAAAAACAAATAACATGAGGAGTCGAAATTTTGCTACCCTCAAACGGGTAGCGGCATCAGGGCTGTTGTTATGCAGCCTGCAACTACCCCAGCGAATAAATGCACAGGCTGATCCCCAAAAAGTAACAAAAGAACAATTTAAAGGCGTTATAAAACTGGATGTGCGTGACTCCAAAGCGGACTGGGCGTCATACACACCGAAGAAAGCGCCTGCCGGCTCACCGAATGTGCTTTTTATCTTATATGATGATACCGGCATTGCCGCGTGGTCGCCCTATGGTGGAAGAATTCAAATGCCTACCCTGCAGAAACTTGCTGACCGCGGGTTGTTGTACACCCAATGGCATACTACTGCGCTTTGCTCCCCTACCCGCGCCACCCTGCTCACCGGGCGGAACCAACATCTTACCGGGAATGCTGCTATTACCGAAGCTGCAGATGGGTTTCCTGGAGCACACGGTCGTATCCCCGCGCAATGCGCCACCATTGGACAGATTTTGCAGCAAAATGGTTGGAGTACATTCTGGATTGGTAAAGACCACAACGTGCCAGAGCAGGATGTTGCTTCTGGCGCCAGCAGGAAACAATGGCCTGTACAAATGGGTTTTGACCGATACTACGGATTCCTCGGCGGTGAAACTAACCAATGGTATCCCGATTTAACGGAGGATAATCATTTCGTGGATCAACCCTATTCTCCTGAGGAAGGCTATCATCTCTCCAAGGACCTTGCTGACAAAGCCATGGAATTTATCCGTGATCAAAAAGCCACCAATCCATCCAAACCATGGTTTCTGTGGTATTGCCCTGGTGCCAACCACGCACCACATCATGCGCCGGCAGAATACATTGCCAAATACAAAGGAAAATTCGACGATGGATATGATGCTTACAGAAAATGGGTAGTACCTCGCATGATTGCCAAGGGTATCATTCCGGCAGGAACAGTGCTTACCGATTTTAATCCGCTGCCACCCAATATTGCAAACCCTGGCGACTATGTGAAACCATGGGATCAGTTGAAACCAGACGAGAAAAAACTCTTCTCCCGCCTGGCAGAAGTATATGCAGGATTTTCTGAATATACGGATGCCCAGGTTGGCCGTGTCATTGATTATTTAGAAAAAACAGGGCAGTTGGATAATACCTTGATTCTGTATGCTGCTGATAACGGTGCCTCTGGAGAAGGTTCCCCTAACGGTTCTGTAAACGAAAATAAGTTCTTCAATGGTTATCCTGACGAGCTATCTGAAAATCTGAAATATTTGGATAAACTGGGTAGCCCCGATACCTATGAACATTATCCAACAGGATGGGCAGCTGCATTCTCCTCGCCTAACAAAATGTTCAAACGCTATAGTGAATACGCAGGCGGCACTGCAGATCCATTGGTCATATGTTGGCCTAAAGGAATCAAGGTACATGGTGAAATTCGTAACCAGTACCACCACTCTACGGATATTATGCCTACTATTCTGGATGTTTGTGGCGTGGAAATGCCAACAACCTTCAATGGCATAGGGCAGTATCCGTTATCCGGAGTATCAATGCGTTATACGTTCGATGCCAAACCAAATGACCCCACTAAAAAGCATATACAATATTACTCCATGCTTGGAACAAGAGCCTTATGGAAAGATGGCTGGAAAGCCGTAGCGCTGCATGCACCATTAACGGGAAAAGGGAAATTTGACCAGGATGAATGGGAACTCTATCATGTAGATCTAGATCGCTCAGAGTCAAAGAACCTCGCCAAAGAAAACCCACAAAAGTTAAAGGAGCTCATTAATGACTGGATGGAGGAAGCCGAAAAAAATCTAGTATTGCCATTGGATGATAGGACCGCGGTTGAGGTGCTGACAATTGAAAGACCATCTGAAGAAGCACCGCGCGAAACTTATGTTTATTACCCTGGCACCGCACCTGTTCCGGAAGGGGTGGCCGTGAATGTCCGTGGCAGATCCTATAAGATCCTTGCTGATGTGGATATTAAAAACGCCAATGCATCTGGAGTAATCTTTGCGCACGGTTCCCGCTTTGGTGGCCATACCCTGTTTATCAAGAATAACAGGTTGTATTATGTATACAATTTCCTCGGCATTAAGCCGGAACAGAAGTTCATGTCCAGTGTGGCACTGAAACCTGGCAAGTACACTCTAGGTATGGAGTTCATCCGTGAAAGCACCGGCGAACATGGTGAACAGATAGGTAAGGCTAAGCTGTATATCAACGATAAAGTGGTAGCCGAAGGACCAATGAAAACACAACCAGGTAAATTCACGCTTGCCGGAGATGGGCTTTGTGTAGGTTTTGACAGTGGAGATGCGGTAAGTCAGGAATACAAAAGTCCGGGTAAATTTACCGGCGGAACAATACTCGGTGTAGGTGTTTCCGTAGGTAAACAGGAATATAATGATTTACAAAAAGAAGCCCAGCGGGCATTCCAGAAAGATTAACCTAAAAAAAGAACGGTGATTCAGTTGAATCACCGTTCTTTTTTATCCTTACAGCGAAATATCCCATTGCAGTCTGAATCGCCATTCACTGGCTGGAATATCCCCGGTTTTATCGTAGTTAAAGTAGCTGGTTTCCATCGTGAGTTTATTCTTATGCTTGTGAAAAAACCAGTTAAATGCCAATGATGTTTCCCTTTTCTTTGTTTGATCTTCTTCCCTGTTAGGAAAATAGCCAGCATTGCGCGCTGCCACTTCCAAAGGCGCAGGCCACCAGTCGATAGCCTGGTGAAAGAAATAACCAGCCTGTACATAATAACCATGCAATGTATTGGTTTCATCGTTATTTAGCTTGTCCACAATCTCTTTCCAGTGGTACTCCATCTGCCAGCTAAATCCTTTGTACATGAAGGCTGTTTCCACATTTGCCTGGTTTACCCGGTATTGCCCCGGTAGTCCGTTTTCATAGCCCTCTAATGAACCTCCTCCTGCCTGGGAAAAACGCGTATAAGGGCTGCGGTTGGTTACACTATTCACCGCCAGCACACCGGCAGGCCGCTCATGAATTTCGATATCACTACCTTCAAAGTCCAGGTAGTCGCCGGTAAAATTCCATTGTAAACGAGTAAAGTACATCAGGTGATTATCATCATTTTGCGTAGAGCCACGACCGGTACCAGTGAAAACTCCTAACCAGTAATTGAAGTCTGCCACACCCCTCCCTTTGAGTCTGCCATAAATTTCAGCCCCCTGCTGCCGGTCAACGGTAAATGGGCGGTTAATCACCGATCTGTCCACCATTTGTTGCTCCCCACTGCTGATCCTGCGTTCGCGGGAATACTCCACTTTGAACTGCCCCACCTGGAATTTGAGCCATTCCCACTTCTCCACCGAAAGTGTAAAGTTGAGCAGATTGGACTGGCTCAACTCATATTCCCAGTAATATTTAATCCAGGGCTTAAATGCGTGACCTCCCACTTTTAACCTGGCCCGGTTAATTTTGAAAGAAGTCTTGTTATCTCCCATAAAATCATCGTACGTAACCGGGTCCTGATCCTCAGGTGTAGCGAAACGAAACTGAAACCGGCTCTGAATCTGTAGAAGAAACTTGTCATCTCTCGTACGGAATTCAAAACCTTTTTCTCCGTATTGAACAGATACTTTATTTGTTGTATCCGATAAGATGTATTGCCCGAAGGCTTTGTTTGTAAGCAGGCAACATACAGGTAAGCTCAATATGGTCAAAGCTTTCCGCGCACAGAAATAGTGGCTCATATTATTTCTTTTTCTTTAGGTGGAACAACTGCAAAGGAATGCATGCCGAAAGCCAGGGTCACATTACCAGGTGTCAATATTATAACGCAGATAGTGGCAAAAAGTTGAAAATATTTATATATGCAGGTCTCGCACAGATGTAACGGATGTAGCTTCTCTTTAGTTAATGAGCAATGCGTACATGATGAATTTCAATTACAGGTACCTCCTCCTCCCCCAGGCTACAAACAGTGCTATAACGATCATGCCTATATTAAAACCTATATCGCTGGCTTCACCTCTGCTGATATGGAAGATAATAGCCGATATCATTAAGGCAATGATCCCATATGCCGCGGTCACCACCAGTTTCGGAAGGATTCGCAGCAACCCGGGCAATACCACGCCTGCCCCTCCCAGGAGGTCCGTTATACCGGTCAGTACCACCAGCAGCGGGTGTTCCTTTACCCACGGGAATGGCAGGCCCTGCGGCGCTAATATCTTCATAAAACCTGCCCATAATAAAGTGGCAGCTAAAATTCCCTGTGCCATCCAAAGGAGCACGTTTAATACTTTGGGTGTAGTAGTCATTGCTGTTGTTTTTGATGGAGCAAAATTACCTACCTTTACTATCCATTGGATATTACTTCCCCTTAGGAAAGCACTATCCGGATAGATAGTAACGTAAAACAACTGCTCATGTTATCTAAATGTGGATGCCCGAAAACGATGCTCTCCATAAAGGATGCAGTAGAAGCAATTGAAGGCAGATGGAAAGTGCTTATCTTGTTTGCATTGTCTGAAAAGCCGAAACGCTTCCGGCAAATTGCCAGGGAGGTCAGCGGGATTACAGACAAAACATTATCAAAGGAGCTGAAAAGCCTGGAAGCCAATAAACTGGTGACCAGGGAAGTGTATGATACCTTTCCGCCAACGGTGGAGTATTCCATTACTCCACATGGCTTATCGCTGGAGAAGGTACTGGATGAGCTGCATTTCTGGGGCCTGCAGCACCGCAAAAAAGTAATTGGAAAATAAGGCGTACATGATGACTGATTTCTGGGATAAAGTAACCAAATACCATCCGTTGTCGGCCGAAAGCCGGCAGGCATGGGGTGAGATCATTAGCAGCCGCACCTACAGACGTAATGAAACGCTGGTAGCGGAAGGCCAGGTGCCGCGACAAGTAGCCTTTGTAGTAAAAGGGCTGTTCTCGCAATACTATACCGCCCCCAATGGTGATATAGTGATCAAGCGTTTCTTTCCGGAAACCTATCTGGCAGCATCCGTGAGTGCATTGCTAACGCAAAGCCCCAGCCAGTTTACCATCCGCGCCCTGGAAAACACCACTGTACTGGAATATAATTTCCATGAGTTTAAAAAGTTGACCACTCTTTATCCTGACGTGGCCGCCTTGTACATCCGCTACCTGGAAATCCACTGGGTACTGGAAAAGGAGCCACAGGAAATATCGCTACGCTACGATACGGCTAAGAGTCGTTACATGGCGTTCATTCAGCAGTTCCCTACCCTGCAAAACCGACTGAAACAGCATGAAATTGCCTCCTATCTGGGCATCACCCCTACACAGCTGAGCCGCATACGCGCCGAATTATAGTTTTTTCAAAAGTCTCAACATATGTAAATGTTTTTGAGTGGCGCATACCTGAATTTTGTTTTCATAAAACACAGCAATTATGAAAACGATAAACTACCTGGAAGATCAACTCGCTAACAACGCCACCATATTACACCCCGGAGAGGGAGAGCGACTGGAACTCGGCGGCTCCTCTTTTGTTTTTAAGGTAACCACGGAGATGTCCAACAGTCACCTCGGCGTATACGAAATCACGCTTGCCCCACGTACTGTTGGAGCGCAGCTGCATTACCACCGCTTCATGGATGAAACCTTTATAGTAAACAAAGGCATACTCACCCTTTTTACCGGCAACGATAAACATCAGCTGTCGCCCGGCTCAGTGGCATACGCACCACGGTTTACGCCCCACGGCTTTGCCAATGATACCGATGAGCCGGTGGTGCTCACACTGCTGTTTAATCCCGCTGAAAAAAGGGAAGGTTTCTTTCGCGGGTTGGTGGATATTCTGAGTGAGCAGCCTGTGGACCCTGCGAAGTACCTGCAGTTGTACAATAAGTATGATAGTTTCCCGGTGAATCTGGAGAACATGCTACCGGTGAAGTGAGGGAAAACAAAAAGCCGCAGGGCGGTCCCTGCGGCTTTCGTCACTTTAAAGTAGCTTTAGGGGTTGATTGCCCCGCTTTGCTAATTGCGGTAGGGGCCAGTCCAAAGTACTTCTTAAATGCGTAGGAAAAATGAGACAACGTTTCAAAGCCCAGTTCAAGGTAAATATCAGCAGGCTTTCGCCGTTTCTTTTCAATAAGAAAGTGTGCCTCCTGCAACCGCTTTTTTAACAACCAGCGGCTGGGTGTTTCATTAAAGATCGCTTTAAAATCCCGCTTAAAAGCCGATAAACTTCTTCCTGTAAGTCGCGCAAAATGATCCATATGTACATTAAATACGAAGTTTTGATTCATAAACGCCTCTAAGTTTAGCTTTTCAGGCATGCCAAAATCAAAAAACAGACCTGATAATTCCGGCTGAAACTTTAGCAGGATAAGTAATAGTTCTTCGCGTTTTACGTCGGCAAAACTGCTGATGATATTTCTGTCTGCCTTGTAATAGGGGGCAAACGAATGAACGAAATTGGATAGCAAAGCGCTCGGGGGGATGTGCAAAAATGTATCCTTTGATGTGAGATCAAACAGCGCCGGCTGGTATCTCGCCTGGAATTTTTTAAGAAATTGTTCGTCAAAGGTAATGAAGGTAGTTTCCACCGCTGGCCCCCCTTTTCCCTTACAGTATTTGGATAAGCGGTTCTTTCTGACAAGTCCGCAATCGCCTTGATTAAAAATATAGGTGGTAATCCCATCAAAGCATTTTGTAGTTCCTCGTTTAATGGCAAAGAAAGTATGCTCCCGAATAAATTCTTCTCCGGAAATAACAGAGCATTCCTGATCAGGTTGACTTACTATATTGCGCATGCCATTGTCATTTATAAGAAACAAGTTTTCTCTATTTATCTGTTTAATCTATTGCAGTGATAAATTCTTCTTTTGCAGTTCTCCATTTTTTGAGACCGACTAACCAGTCCGAAGGTTCATCCCTGTATCCAATTGGCAGTACTACTACACTTTTAAATGCGGAATCGCCGAGGCCCAGGAATTCATCCATTTTTGTGTTGTCGAAGCCTTCCATGGGTGTTGCGTCTACTCTTAATTCTGCCGCTGCCGCAATAGCCAGGCCAAACGACAGGTAGGCTTGTTTGGCACAATGATTTTCCTGCCATTGCTTACCCCGTGATTCATATAAATTTAGCAGCCGCTGTTTATAGGGTTCGGATGAATCGGGCAAACCTCGTGCTGCTGTCGTTTCTCTCAAAACCCGGCCCACCCTTTCCTCTGAATATTTATCCCATGCGGCCCAAACCAGCAAATGGGAACAGCCTTCAATTTGCTGGTGGTTAAAGGGATAATCCTGGAACACCTCTTCCTTCAGCCGTTGAAGTGCTGATCCATTGCGGATTACAAAAATTTTATAGGGTTGTAATCCGGAAGATGATGGAGCCGCTCTGGCAACCTCTAAGATATAATCTACTTTTTCCTGCGGAACGGTTCCTTTGTTCATGTGCTTCGTGGCATAACGCCATTGCAGGTCACTTAATAAAGCCATACGGAAATTAATATTTTATGTTGTAAAGGTCAACATAAAAATCAGGGCCTGCTTGCTTAAAAAGTCCAAACTTAGTTTCGTGGAAAGTCCAAATTACCTGCTAATTTTAAGGTATTAAAATACCGGGTGCAAACGCATGAATGATAATGATACCTCCAGGCTTTCTCGGCTTACTGCCATTTTATTACAGCTGCAAACAAAGCGTATCCTTACCGCTACAGAGCTGGCGGCAAGGTATTCGGTGAGTGTCCGCACTATTTATCGGGACATCAGGGCATTAGAGCAGGCAGGCGTTCCTGTTATTACAGAAGACGGCAAAGGCTATTCGCTGATGGAAGGCTATAACCTTCCGCCCGTGATGTTTACGGAAGCCCAGGCCTATGCCTTAATATTGGCAGAACAGCTGGTATTAAAAACCACAGACGTTTCGCTCATCAGGGATTATACGGAAGCCATCGAAAAAATAAAGGCAGTATTGCGCCATGGGCTGAAAGATAAAGCCAATTTACTTACCGAAAGAACGCGCTTTAACCAAAATCTGCAAAGGGAACGTAACAGCAACAACCTGTCTGATCTGCAATTTGCCCTGACAAACTTCCGGCTAACAAAAATCGAATATATCAATGATCAAAATGAACTTACAACGCGATTGATTGAACCTTTTGCGTTGCTTAGTACGGAAAATTGGCTATTGATCGCTTACTGCCGGCTAAGGCAGTCATTTCGCTACTTTCGGTTAGACAGGATTAGAAAGTTGGAAGTACAAACAGAGACCTTTAAACCCCATGGAATGAAGTTGCAGGAATTTTTTGACAGGTACCATTAATTTTTTTTGTGTCCGATTAGCACCCCTGACATAAGGCTGTCATTACCCCATAGTAGTTTTGCCCTATTCAATATGCAAAACGAATTAATAATGGAAAAAAGAACAATTGACCCCTGGAAATGGGGCGAACAAACGAATTCGGCCCAGGCCGTGGAAGTAAAAAATATTGAAGGAACGCTATATTGTTCCGGACAGGTTGCTATCGATGCCAATGGCGTACCCAGTAATGAAGATATGCGTTCACAACTCATTCAAACCATTCAGAACCTGGAACACCTGATCACCAGTGCGGGTTATGAATGTAAGAACATTGTCAGACTCAATGTATTCACCACCTCCACCCAGGAGTTTTTCACCACCTGTATGGATGTATATATTCCCTTCATCCAGCAATACGGAATTAAACAAGCTACTACCCTGCTTGGTGTGAAGGAGCTTTTCGCCACCCTTACAATTGAGCTGGAAGCTACGGTAGTAAAGTAATTGTAGTTAAACGGCCATTCTTTATTAAACAAGCCTTACCCAATGGGGAAAGATGGTAAGGCTTGTTGTTTGCTGCTTGTGACGTGATGCTTTACCAGGGAATTATGCCTGTGTCAGGATTTGTTTCTTCACTAAAGAATTTACCGGTAGGGCCATCCTGGCCTATCATTGCATATTTAACAATCCTGCTGGCTGCAGTGGCCACTGGTCCCCCGTTGTTAAAAGTGAAGTCTGTATTTGTATAGCCGGGGCAAACCGCATTTATTTTAAAAGCGGTATGACGCATTTCGTAAGCCAGCTGAATGGTATACATATTTAATGCGGCTTTGGAGACTGCGTAAACAGCATACCTGGCATAGCTATACGCAGGCCACTCAGGGTCGCTTTGTAAGGTAAGCGAGCCTACGCTGGTACTTACATTGACGATTCTTGGCTCCGGGGATTTGGAAAGCAGGTTCATAAAGGCATTGGTTACACTTGCTACACCAACAACATTGGTGGCAAATGCAGCAAAAAACTGTGCGGAATTTGCATGGAGCGCATCATAGGGTGCCTGCCCGCCATTGATGCCCGCATTATTGATTAATACATCCAATACCCCGGTCTTTTGACTAATAGCCGCAGCGGCGTTTTTTACGGATTGTTCGTCCGTAACGTCCAGCGGTATGGCTTCCAGATGGGTAAAGCCGGCGGACTTCAACTGATCCGTTGCACGTATGCCTTTATCAATATCACGACTACCCAGGTAGACATAAAACCCTTTTTGTAACAGCTGTTTCGCTGTTTCAAAACCTATTCCTTTGTTAGCTCCTGTGATCAATACTTTTTTCATTTTAATTCGTTTAATAGACGAAGTAAAATTGCATGATGTTCGGCAGGAAGCATTTACCATTTGGTAAAAAACGGGTTAACGGATATTTTTTCTGATTCTGCTGAGCGACTGCTGGGTAACGCCGAGGTACGAGGCAATGTGGGCAAGCTGAACGCGGTTGATAACGGCGGGGTAATTTTTCATAAAGGTCATATACCGGGTAGTGGCATCCTGGGAAATCACCGGCCCTTTCCGCGATTTCTGGTACATACAGCGCTGAACCATTTTATTTTTGATAGTATCCCAGCCTTCAATTTCCCGCGATAAGTCTTCCCAGTTGTGTTTTGAAAACAGCAGGAGCCGGCAATCTGTACAGGCCTGCAAAAATTCAGAGGTGGGTGTATTGGCCTCGAAGTTTACATAATCCGCTACCAGGCTACCTTCGCTAATAAAGCAACGGGTGATCTCATCTCCTTTATCATCATAATAGTAACCACGTATTACCCCTTCTACCACAAATCCGACCTGCTTGGGAATACGCCCTGCTTCTGAAAAGTGCTCGCCTTTACGCAATGTTAACTCCGTGGCTTTACTGGCAATAATATCTATGGCCTGCTTATCAGGGTTTCCAAAGTGCATTATATAGCTGATGAACTCTTCCATACCGGAATAATACTGAATCCGTAAAATCAATGTCTCCACAAAAATATTTCTTTTTAAAACACTTGTTTCAAAATTTTTTATACATTTGTTGGATCATGGCAAGATTAGTTGCATTTAATGAGGAACAGGCGGTGCAGAAAGCAATGGAAGTTTTCTGGAGGAAGGGCTATACAGCTACTTCTATGCGTGATTTGACGGATGCGATGCAAATCAATAGCAGTAGTCTTTATAATACCATTGGCGATAAACAGGAGTTATTTAAACGTTGCCTCCACCGTTATACCAATGAGCGGATGGAAGAAATGGAGGTCCGCTATAAAAGTCCCAAATCGCCGCTCAAAGCGCTGGAATTGTATATAAATGATGCCGTGCATATCATTACCACCGACCCTAACAGCTGCCTTTGTTTGAAAGCTACCTTTGAAATAGAAGGAGATGTACCGGAGATACAGGCAGTAATAAACAGCTATGATCACTACCGGCATCGGCTGCTCACCCACCTGTTGAAGAGCGCGCAGGACCTCGGCGAAATCCCGGATGATGAAAAGCCGGAAGTGATCGCCGATTACCTGGGTAGTATTTTTGTTGGTTGGTATAATTCCTTGGTACTGCATAAGGATAAAAGTAAAATTGTACGTATGGCGGACCTTGTAAAACGCCAGTTAAAGCGATAAATATTTTTTTGTCCAATTTTGAAACGATCGTTTCACATTAAATCCAAATTTTAAATTTAAAGAATCAACAGGTATGAGTTATTCACTTAAAGGTCAGATTGCCCTGGTGACGGGCGGAACAAAAGGAATTGGAAAAGCGATTGCAGACAAATTACATAGTACCGGGGCTACCGTAATTGTAACTGCCAGAACTGCACCGGAAGAAAATCCGAATGGTTATTATTTCGTTGGGGCGGACATCGCAAAACCGGAAAGCGCGGACAACATAGCAAAAGAGGTATTGGAAAAATTTGGGAAGATAGACATCCTCATCAACAACGCCGGCGCAAACCTCAGTATGGGCGGCAGCTTCAGCACCCTCACCGAAGAGCACTGGCACAATGAATTTGAATTGAACTTAATGGCCGCGGTACGGATGAATAAGGCATTTTTACCGGGAATGATTGCGCAAAAAAGCGGGTCCATTGTCAATATTTCCACTATTGCCTCCAGGCAGCCGATTTGGGAGTTAACCATGACCTATTCCGCCGCTAAAGCAGCCTTGAATGCGTACAGCAAAGCATTAGCCGCTGAAGTAGGGTCAAAGGGAATCAGGGTCAACGCTGTTTCCCCTGGCATCATAAAAACACCATTAATGGAGGACTTCCTTACGGGCATTGCCGAATCGGCCAATATCACCGTAGGTGAAGCCTTTAAAAATGTGATGAGTCGCTCCGGGGAAGTACCACTGGGCAGGATGGGTGAGCCGGAAGAAATTGCCAACCTGGTGGCCTTTCTTGTTTCTCCGGAAGCTACGTTTATTGCGGGTGCGAATTATTTAATTGATGGGGGATTGAGTGCGGCTATATAGCAGACTGCATTCCTGGGCAGTAAAATTATGCTTAGGCATAACCGGCCATAGAAGCTGTTGGTCCGGTTATGTCTTACATCCATCAACCTAAAATATTCTTTATTTACAATGCCCTAATCATAGGTAAGGACAACTCAAAAGCTGTAAAAAACTGTGTAAGCTTTCTTCTTGCCGCATCAATTGACAGAATTTCAAATTCGACATCAAATAAATAGGGTGCTAAGTACTCCCTCCCGATGTCAATTATAGGTTGGAAATTCAGGCCGAGGCAAGATATATCTTTATTGATCAGCTCCTGGGTATCAAACGCTAAGATTCGACTTGGAACAAAAATGTGCTCAGGTAATTTATACTCCAGGTAATGTGCGGGATCATAATCAGGGGCATCCGGCTTTTGCAATCCTGAAGGCTTTTTATCACGTTTTAACTTTGTATTGATATCAGCATCAATCAAAAAGAAATTTGCCCACAACCAACCATAATCCTTCTTCAATGTACAATCATAATGATCGAGATGACCCGCAAATTCGAATTTTGCAAACTTACCTTCTGACCATTTGCTAGGTGCACACAAGCCATGATCCTGCATCCTCCTTTCTGAGTATGCACAAAGTCCTTGCTGCACCCATATCAGGTTAGCAATAATATCATAATAATATTTACCTTTTGAGGATGTGTAGCTGTTATGCTGCTGTCCCTTAGCAGTCAGGCCATCCAGCCACTGCTTATATTTTGAGGCGAGTATGATACTCTTATCAATATATTTCATTAAAGCCTATTCGGTTTTCCAGGCCAGCTTGTTTGCCAGGTTTTTATAACGTATGATGATGTCCTTTGCTTCTTTGGTTTTTAATTTTCCTTCGGCCTTTAATTGATCTATTTGGTTCTTCAGCATGGTGATTTCGACAATGGCCTCTGTTCTCAGATCAGCATTGGTATCTTTCATATCAAATACTTTTTTAAGAATCAGGTCGTAGTCGAGGTAACGTGGATCGATGAAGTAGTTATCGACGTGGTTTTCGCCTTCATAATAGGCGTCACGATATACTTGACCAGCCTCATTGAACTTTAGTTCTACAATTTCCCAGGGTTCAAAACTAGCAGCTATAATTGGGGAATGTGTTGAATAAAAAAATTGACACCCTTTAGTAAGTGAGGCATAATAGTTTATTATTAACCGTTGCAAATCAGGGTACAGAGAGCGCTCGGGTTCGTCAATTAGAATGATTGTATGTTGCGGTTTAAGCAAATATAAAGGCAGCGAACTTAGTACAATTTGCTTTGTGCCAGTACTCCATAAATGATGCGGTATTTCATTTTTATTAAAATCCTCAATTTTAATAAAACCGATATCTCCTTTAGTATTGAAATTAAACTCTCTTTTTACTCTTAACTTGAAATTTGCCAACAACGCATCCAAACAATTGTCAGCTACATCCGCGATTGGATTAAACTGGCTTTTTTTCCATTGCTCCAGCTTATTTACAGCCAATCTAATACCGTCCAGATCATTTGGAGCCTGCTCTACTGCTTTTGAAATATCCTGCCTAATTTGCAATTCCTGCTCATGGTACTTTTGAATTGAATCAAGGATTAGATTCCAAACTGCAGACACATTACTTTTGCTGAAGTCTACAATTTTCCCATAACTATAATTTGGATCCTCAATATCATCAATCTCAAAGTTTAAATTTGCAGGTAGGTAGACAATTTTACTTGCAATTTTCTTGGTCCATTCTAAATTATAGTATTCTATGGGATCGTATTCTCTGGTTTGATCTGCGTACTTTGGAGTATGGGATTCATCCCAAGACCATATTCTAAAATCGAGAAGCTTATCAACAACCGTGGTATTAAACTCTGAATTATGTCCGTATGATATACTAACAGAAATTTTGTCAAGATAATCGTCGCTATCCTCCGGAAATGATTTTGTATGATATCTACTCGTAAACAACGGTATCATCTCCAGCAATGTCGTCTTGCCAGTCCCACTCTGCCCAATAAAACACACTTTATCCAAAGGCTTTCCCGCTTTTGGATGGCCAGCCGGATACGTTAAATCAAGATCGAGATCCTTAAACTGATGAAAATCTTTGATAGTAATCCTGGATACTTTCATGGCGTATGTTTCTATCTGTAAAATAACTATTCTGCACTAGAATGTAATTACACAAAATAAATATTTGGGGAAATAAAAAAAGGCTAAGTAGTTTTACTACCTAGCCCTTCTTCAGTGATCCCGCTGGGACTCGAACCCAGGGCCCATACATTAAAAGTGTATTGCTCTACCAACTGAGCTACGGAATCATTCCCGTTTGTTTCGGGAGTGCAAAAGTAGAAAATTATTCATAACTACCAAATTTTTTTTCGCACTATATAAAAAATTGTTTCATGTAATTATTTTCATTCCAGATAATTCTCTCCTATTTTTGTGGCGCTAAATTGTACCCATGAATAATTTCTATCAGCACAAAACAATTGTTATCACCGGTGGTTCTTCTGGTATCGGTAAAGCCCTCGTTGCCGAAATGGTAAAGCAGGGCGCCAACGTAGCCGTATGTGGCCGTAAACAAGCCGCCCTCGAAGCCATGAAAAATGAACTGAACGCCAAAGACGTGTTTACCTTCGTGGCCGACGTGAGCGTGGAAAACGATTGTAAAGCTTTTATCGAAGCCGTCATCGCACGCTTTGGAAAAATCGATGTGCTGATCAACAACGCAGGCATATCCATGCGCGCCCTGTTCAAAGACCTCGATTTGAACGTACTCAAATCACTCATGGATATCAATTTCTGGGGTACCGTGTATTGCACTAAATACGCCTACCCTTCCATACTCGCCAATAAAGGTACCATCGTAGGAGTATCCTCCATCGCCGGCTACCGCGGCCTCCCCGCCCGTACCGGATACTCCGCCTCCAAATTCGCCATGCAGGGCTTCCTCGAAGCACTGCGCACCGAAAATCTTCGTACAGGCGTTAACGTAATGTGGGTATGCCCGGGATTCACCGCCTCCAATATCCGCAACACCGCCCTCAATCCACAAGGCCAGGCCCAAAGCGAAACACCCCTCAACGAAGATAAACTTATGAGCGCCGAAGAAGTGGCCGCACGAATCGGCACCGCCATCGCTAAACGCAAACGTACCCTCGTACTCACCACCCAGGGCAAACTGACCGTACTGCTCAGCAAACTCATTCCCGGTGTACTCGATGGTATCGTGTTCAATCACTTCAGAAAAGAACCAGGGTCCCCCCTGCAATAAAACATACGAAATAAACAATTGTCTGCTTTAGCCGTTAACGTTAGTACGTACAAATACTTATTATTGCGGTTAATTTAACATTGCATTATTATTTTAACTTTCTTTGCACTCAGGTTGCATCTTACACCGGTGGCATTCTTTTTGACAGGAAAGCGACGCAGTAAAGGTTGCCATCATGCAGTGAGGACCGGCGTGTGGTTACGATTTAAAGGGATTGGGATTTAGATATTAGGGCATGTCCATTATTACATTAACATCAGACATTGGTTTGCAGGATTACCTGGTAGGTGCCATCAAAGGGCAGCTCTGGCAATACTGCCCGGAATGTCATGTTACTGACATTACCCACCACATCAGCCCATTCAACCTGCCACAGGCTACCTATATCTGCAAAAGCGCTTTCGCCTACTTCCCGTTAGGCACCTTCCACTTCGTACTCATCAACCTGTTCGACCGACGGCCCGATCACGTGCTCGTCGCAGAACATAACGGACAGTACATCGGCTGCGCCGACAACGGCCTGCTCACCATGATCGCCGGCGGTATGCCCGAAAAAGTAATCAAAATACCACTGGCCAAAGATGAACCAAGAAACACCTTCGCCATCATCAAACTACTCGCCGCCGCCGCCCGCGAATTAAGCAGAGGCGCCGCACTCGGCGAACTGGCTCCCCTCACCCAGCAAATAGTAGTCAAACATAACCTGCAACCTCTCGTGGGCGACGACTTCATCGAAGGCCAGATCATTCATATCGACGCCTTCGAAAACGTAGTAGTCAACATCACCCGCGAACAATTTGCCGCACAACGCAAAAACAGACGCTTTCGAATCTTCTTCCGACGCGATGAAGTCATCAGCCAGATCAGCGAAACCTACGCCGATGTACCGGAAGGTACCAAACTGGCCCTCTTCAACGCGGCAGGTTATCTCGAAATCGCCATCAACAAAGGCAACGCAGCCGGCCTATTCGGCCTGCAGGGCTTCCGCCGCGAGCAGCTCACACAGCCCGCCGGATTCCAACAACTATCATACTACCAAACTGTAAGAATCATCTTTCAATGATCAACCGTTTAGTTAAAATGGAGTTCCTGCCCGATCAGGTACACTCCTTCCGGGAACTATTCGCCCGCCAGCAACAACAAATCCGTAACTTCCCCGGATGCCTCCACCTGGAACTCTGGGAACACCCGGCCTCCGGTAACACCTTCTTCACTTTCAGCAAATGGGAATCAGAAGAAGCACTGGAAATCTACCGGAAATCAGACCTCTTCCGCCAAACATGGGCACAAACCAAGGTACTGTTCGCCGCAAAACCAGCAGCATGGAGCGTTATACCCGCCGCCATATTAGAATAATAACAGGCAGCTTTCTAATCTACCACGCTGTATACCAATTAGTCACAAATAAAAATATATTTACAAAAAGTTAAAACTATCCGGCAGATTAGCATAATTTGCTACTTTTTCTATTTTTGTCGGACCTTAAAACAACCTTATGAATTTTAAAAGGACCAACAACATTGTAGGCTGGATCGTTTGTATCATTGCCTGCTTTGTTTACATTAAGACTATGGAGGCAACCGGCAGCTTGTGGGACTGCGGCGAGTTTATCTCAAGTGCGTACAAGGTACAAGTCCCCCACCCGCCAGGAGCGCCACTGTTTGTGCTGCTCGGAAGACTGTTCAGCTTTTTCCTGAAACCATCACAGGCCGCCCTCGGTGTAAACACCATGTCAGCCCTCGCTTCTGGTTTCACCATCCTGTTCCTCTTCTGGACCATCACTCACTTCGCCCGTCGTCTGATGGTTAAAGCCGGTGAAGAGATCTCCCGTGAAAAAATGATCGCTATTATGGGCGCAGGCGCCGTAGGTGCCCTGGCCTATACCTTTTCTGATTCATTCTGGTTCTCCGCTGTCGAAGGTGAGGTATACGCTATGTCCTCCTTCTTCACCGCCATCGTATTCTGGGCCATCCTCAAATGGGAACACGAAGCCGACGAACCTTATGCCGACCGCTGGATCGTCCTCATCGCCTACCTGCTCGGCCTCTCTATCGGTGTCCACCTGCTCAACCTCCTCACCATCCCAGCCATGGTAATGGTGTACTACTTCAGGAAATATAAGGTTACTGCCTGGGGTACCTTCTGGGCATTCCTCCTCGGTTGCGCAATCACCGGTATCGTGCAGAAATTCATTATCCAGGATACCATAAGAGCCTCCGGCTATATGGACGTATTCTTCGTCAATAAACTCGGCTTAGGCTTCTTCACAGGTTTTACCTTCTACTTCCTGGCCATCACCGCCATCCTTATCATCGGCTACAGAAAACCTAAATTCGGTATCTACGCCCCGCTGATCGTGATCGCCAGCCTGATCGTAATCCCTGCTTTCAACGATGTTTCAGGTACCACCATCGCCGCCAAATTCTTCCTGGCTGCAGTATTCCTGGCCATCCCTTACATCCTCAAATCATTTGGTGTAAAACTCAATACAGGGAAAGTTGTCCATTTCAGCAAACTCTCTATCGCTGTTATCCTGTTCATGCTCCTCGGCTACTCTACCTACGTAACTACCATGGTGCGCTCTACCGCCAACCCTTCCGTAGATATGTACAACGTAGATAACCCAATCTCCCTGGTAGGTTACCTCGGTCGTGAACAATATGGCGACTTCCCCCTGATCTATGGTCAGGTGTTTACCGCACGCCCTACTGAATACAAAGAAGGTGGCAACATCTACGCCCGCGGCGAAAAAAAATACGAAGTTTCCGGTAAAAAAATGGACCCGGTATATGCGCCTGAAGATATGATGCTGTTCCCTCGCGTTTGGGACGCCAGCAACGATCAGGGCCATGCCGACTACTACCGCTCCTGGTTAGGCCTCCAGCAAGGTGAAAGACCTTCCTTCGGCGATAACGTGAAATTCTTCCTGCAATACCAGGTAAACTTCATGTACTTCCGCTACTTCCTCTGGAACTTCGCCGGTAAACAAAACGATACCCAGGGCTATGGCAACGTACGCGATGGTAACTGGATCTCCGGTATTCCGTTCATAGATAATTTCCTCTATGGCGACCAATCCGCTATGCCCGACAGTCTTACCCAGAACAAAGCACATAACCGCCTGTTCCTGCTGCCACTGATCCTCGGTATCATCGGTTTCTTCTTCCAATACAAATACCATCGTAAAGATACCCTGATCGTATCCCTCCTGTTCTTCTTTACAGGCTTTGCGATCGTATTATACCTCAACCAGCCTGGTAACCAGCCACGTGAACGTGACTACGCCTATGTAGGCTCCTTCTACGCTTTCGCTGTCTGGATCGGTTTAGGTGTACTCCAGGTATACTACTGGCTCAAAAAATCACTCAAAGGTACCACCGGCCCTGCCGTTGCTACCGTGATCTGCTTACTGGCAGTACCCGTGCTCATGGGCTTCCAGGAATGGGACGACCACGACCGCTCTACCAAAACCATCGCCAGAGACGTAGCCAAAGATTACCTCGAGTCCTGCGCTCCTAACGCCATCCTCTTCACCGTAGGAGATAACGATACCTACCCACTCTGGTACGCCCAGGAAGTAGAAGGAATTCGTACAGACGTTCGCGTGATCAACCTCTCCCTCCTGGGTGTAGACTGGTACATCGATCAGCAACGCGTAAAAGTGAATAACAGCCCGGGCGTTCCAATGAGCTGGACACCTGATAAATACCGCGGCGAAACCCGCAACTTTATCCGCTTCTTCGATCCGGGTAATATTCCTCAGGATAAATACTTTAACCTGAAAGAAATCATTGCCTTCATGGGCAACGATGACGCTAACGCTAAAGTAAATACACAGGACGGTGGCTCCGAGAACTTCCTCCCTACCCGCCAGCTGTTTATCCCTGTCGATAAAGAACAGGTGATTAAAGATGGCGTTGTGTCCGCTGCCGACAGCGCCCGTATCCTGCCACAGGTTCCTTTCAAAATCAGCAAAAACTACCTGGTTAAAAACGACCTCGCCGTATACGATATCATCGCTACCAACAACTGGAAACGTCCTATCTACTTCACCAGCCCTACGGATCTCGGTCTCAACGACTACCTCCGTCCTGATGGTCTGACCTACCGCCTCGTGCCACTGGCGAAAGAGCCAAACAACGATCCGATTGGTATGGACATCAACATCAACAGGGATGTGATGTATAATAACATGATGACTAAATTCTCCTTCGGTGGTGCGCAAACACCTGGTACTTACTTCGATGAGCCTAACAGGAAAATGCTGCTGTATCTCCGCCAGGCATTCGCTAAACTGGGTGTAGCCATGGCTGCCGACGGCAAAAAAGCCGAAGGCCTCAAAGCCCTGAACTACATGGACTCCAACATCCTGGACGAAAACTACCCTTACGCAATGACCTCCCCTGGTAACATGCATAACTATACCTCCCTGCAGGTAGCCTACGCTTACTACCAGGCCGGCGATACCAAAAAAGGAGACGCCATCGCCGATAAGATCATCAAAGACTGTAACCAGCAGCTGCGCTACTACAACCAACTGCCGGACAACAGAATGACAGAAGACCTGAAACGCGACGGTCAGGCCGCCCAGCAAATGATCGCCTGGATGGAACGTATGAAAGTAGACTTCGGTCACCCGCAAACTCCCGGCGCAAACCAGGAACAAGGGGTAGAAGTACACACCGTTCCTGATTCGACCAAGAAATAATATATTCAGAAATACCTGATATATAAAAGCCCGGTAACCAAAGTTACCGGGCTTTTTATTTGCAGTTTTTCCGCATCGCGTAACTCATTTTCCCGATTGGAGTACTCAGGGAGATGCCATTGCCCCAACTTTGCGGCCTCAAAGGCACTGTAATACCAACGCACTGCCATATTTAAGGAAGCAACATATACGCTAAATATGCTAAGAAAATTAACAGGCATTCTCACACTACTGATCGCTTTTTGCGCAGTGGCCTCCGCTCAGACTCATACAGGTAGTATCAAAGGCACCATCGTTACCAACGACGGCCAGCCCGGCCCATTCGTAAGTGTTCAAATAAAGCCCACCGACCGCGGTACGGTATCCAACGAAAAAGGGGAATTCTCCCTCCGCAAACTGGAACCGGGCACTTATACCCTTTACATCTCCATGATGGGCTATGAAACTACCGAACAGGCGGTACAGGTAGATGCCAACAAAACCACTACCGTTTCCATCCGCCTGAATGTAACGGATAAACAACTGGATGAAGTAACCGTAGTGGGTACACAGAAAAAAGATCCAAAAAACTCCCAATACATCGCGAAACTGCCAATCAAAAACCTGGAAAACCCGCAGGCATACGCTGTTGTAGGCACCGCCCTGATGAAAGAACAGGTAATTACCAACTTTGATGATGCCATCAAAAATGTTCCGGGTATCTCCAAAGTATGGTCCTCTACCGGCCGCCCGGCCGATGGCGCCGGCTATTTCGCACTGCGCGGATTCACCGTGCAGCCTACCATGATCAATGGTATCGCCGGTGTTACCAACGGTGTAAATGATCCCGCCTACATCGAAAACCTGGAAGTGATCAAAGGCCCATCCGGTACGCTCTATGGCTCCAGCCTCATCTCCTTTGGTGGTCTGATCAATCTCGTGACCAAAAAACCATACGACAACTTCGGCGGTGAAATCTCCTATACTGCCGGTGGCTATGGCCTTAACCGCGTTTCCGGTGACATCAACGTTCCTTTAAACGGAGATAAATCTGCAGTACTCCGCACCATCGCGGCTTACACCACTGAAAGTACCTGGCAGGACGCTGGCCTTCGCAAAAGCATGTTCTTCGCTCCCAGCCTGAAATACAGAGTAAACGACAAGCTCACGATGAACTTCAGTACTATCTTCAATACCATGGAGTCCACCAACGTGCCAATGATATTCCTGAGCCGCTCCCATAAACTGCAATACAACACCCCGGAACAAATGGTGAAAGCTGGTTTCAATTTCAATAAATCCTACACCATGAACGATATTACTTATAAAACGCCTACTATCAGCCTCCAGGCAACGGCAGATTATAAGATATCAGATAAATGGACTTCCCAGACGGTAGTTGGTCGCAACAGCGCTACCTCCAAAGGCTATTACTCTTATGTAATGTTCCTCGGTGCCAAAGATGATACCCTGAACAGATACGTATACCAGCAGAACTCCACCACCATCTCCACCAACATCCAGCAAAACTTTACCGGTGATTTCAAAATCGGTAACATGCGTAACAGACTGGTGTTTGGACTGGACTTCCTGCACCTCCAGCAAACAGATGACAACTCTCCTTATGTGATGTTTGACAGGCTGGATGCATTCAAAAATGATCCTAATTACAATAAACTGAACAGACAGGCTGCGGATGCAAAAATTGCAGCTTCTGAGAACAAAGGCGCCACCAGAGGGCAACGTAACAACTATACCTACAGCGCCTATATCTCCGATGTACTGAATGTAACAGACAGGTTACTCGCAATGGCCAGCTTGCGTGTGGACTACTACGACCTGAAAGGTTATAAAGACTATATCAACCAAACCACCGGCACCGGCTACAACCAGGTAGCGCTGTCCCCTAAGTTTGGGCTGATCTACCAGGTAGTGAAAGACAGAGTAAGCCTGTTTGCCAACTACATGAACGGTTTCAAAAACGTAGCACCGCAAACATTCCCACTGCCTGAACTCCAATACACCATAAAGCCGCAACAGGCCAACCAGTGGGAAGGTGGTGTGAAAACAGAACTGGCTAACGGTAAACTGAACCTCACTGCCAGCTACTATGATATTAAAGTAAATAACATCCTGCTGCCAGCCACCTATGTGGCGCCTGATGGCCAGAGTTATAACTACAACTCCCAGGGTGGTGTGCAAACCAGCCGCGGTTTTGAACTGGAAGTTGGCGCTAACCCACTGCCAGGCTTAAACATCATCGCAGGTTACGCACACAATATCAGCAACCTGCCTGAAGCACCTGCCAATACGAAAGGGCTGCGCCCTGTAGGTTCCGGTCCGGTTGACCAGGCTAACCTTTGGGTAAGCTATACCGTGAAAAGCGGTGTTCTCCACGGCCTCGGCGCTGGCTTCGGCGGTAACTATGCCGGTGAAAACATCATCACCAACACCGTAACTACCGGACAGTTCATACTGCCATCTTACACTATCCTGAACGCATCTGTGTTCTATGATGTGAAGAAATACAGAATCGGCCTGAAACTGGACAATCTGACCAACAAGGAATACTATACCGGTTGGACTACCATTGAACAGCAAATGCCACGCAGATTCTCTGCCAACGTGACCTACAGATTTTAATCTGCATCTATATCAAGTTAAAGCCCGGCACCGCTGGTGCCGGGCTTTAACGAAGAAGAGAGGGCCGCAGGCCCTCTCTTCTTCGTTAATAAACAATCTATAATTATAATTACAAATTACTCACCATAGTCCTCCAATACTTCACACTCTCCTTCACTTCCGGCACACTGTTATCCCAGTGATACTCATATTCTACCGAAAACAGTCCTTTGAACTTCTGATTTTTCAGCTCTTCCAGTACCGCAGGAATTTCTGAAACACCATTTCCCCAAACCACATCATGCGCCTGCGCTGATTTTTCGTTCAGGTCTTTGAAATGCAGACTCACCACACGGCCATTCAGCTTCTTCAGGCACTCTACCGGATCAAGACCGCTACGCACCCAGTGACCGATGTCCGCACAGGCGCCCATGAGCTTACTTCTGCCTTTGATAGCCGCCAGCACGCTGTCAGGATGCCAGTAATGACTAGGCTTAGGATGATCGTGTATCGCTACTTTAATATTATATTGATCACAGAGAGAAGAGATCAGATCCAGGAACTCGGCCTGCGGTTCTGTGGTAATGCTCTGAATCCCCATGCGATTGGCAAAATCAAACAGCATTCTCCATTCAGCGGCAGATTTAGGTACTACCACACCAAATGCCAGGAGCACTTTGTGCTTCTTTTTAATCAGTTGTTTCAATTGTTCCTGCTTATCGGGCGACATATGATAATCAAATGTACCTTCCAGGCCGCCGCCGAGCTGTTGCCCCGGGAACGCCTCTACGTACTGAATGCCGCAGCTGTCCATTTTGTCCAGCGCCTCTGCAAAAGTAAACTTATGGAAGGTGTACGCCTGTGCCCCCAGTTTCCAGCCCAATGCATCAGCCCTGGCCTGGGACTTCGCGCTTTGTGCAAATAGAGCGGCTGTAAGGCCACCGG
Source organism: Chitinophaga jiangningensis (assembly GCF_900142605.1). Lineage (GTDB taxonomy): Bacteria > Bacteroidota > Bacteroidia > Chitinophagales > Chitinophagaceae > Chitinophaga > Chitinophaga jiangningensis. The sequence goes on along the minus strand of NZ_FRBL01000012.1, from coordinate 149,769 downwards.
CCAGCATTAATGCATGTCTCAGTTTTTTCATATAGATATTTTTTTGATAATTGAAAGTAATAGCTTTCATGATAAAATGCAAATCTCTGCCCCTATTATTCCATTTTAGTATTCCGGTTATTTTTCGTTACTTTTAGAAGTAGAACTAGTGCTATGAGAGGAATTACATTTTCCAGGTTTAACCCTGGCGACAGTACCAAGCCACCTTTCCAGAAACTACTGGATCTCTTCACACAACTCCTGACATATACCAGCGGCGATGTAAATGAAGCCCTGCAATGGCTCACCCAGCTGGATAACGAGTACGGCCTCACTGATGAAGATTATGGCATAGGTGATTTTCTGAACGACCTGCAGGAAAAAGGATATCTCCGCGAAAATGAAGCCGGCGAAATATCCATCACCTCCAAAACAGAACAAACCATCCGCAAAAGTGCGCTGGAAGAAATATTCGGTAAACTAAAAAAATCAGGCACCGGCAACCATAACATCCGCAAATCAGGCATGGGCGATGAGCTGAACGCTGAAAGCCGCCCCTACCAGTTTGGCGATAATGTAGACCACCTCGATATTACCGCTTCCATCCACAATGCACAGGTCAATCACGGTATCGACAGCTTTAACATCGACCAGGACGACCTCGTCATCAAGGAAACAGACTTTAAAACCCAAACGTCTACCGCCCTGATGATCGATATCTCCCACTCCATGATCCTCTACGGGGAAGACCGCATCACGCCCGCCAAAAAAGTGGCCATGGCCCTGAGCGAACTCATCACCACCAGGTATCCTAAAGATACCCTCGACATCATCGTGTTTGGAAATGACGCCTGGCAGATTGAAATCAAAGACCTGCCCTACCTCCAGGTAGGCCCCTACCATACCAATACGGTAGCCGGGCTGGAATTGGCCATGGACCTGCTTCGCAGACGACGCAATCCGAACAAGCAGATCTTCATGATCACCGATGGGAAGCCTACCTGCCTCAAACAGGGAAAACAGTATTATAAAAACAGCTTCGGGCTCGACAGAAAAATCCTTAACCGGACGCTCAACCTCGCCGCCCAATGCAAAAAACTGAAAATCCCCATCACCACTTTCATGGTAGCCACCGACCCGTGGTTACAGCAATTTGTGCAGGAATTCACCGAAACCAATAATGGTAAAGCCTTTTTCAGCGGCACCGACAATCTCGGCCAATTCTTGTTCCACGACTTCGAAAATGGTAAACGTAAATTGTTTTAAACTTATTCTACTAGTAATCAGCAAAATTTGAGCATGGACACTAACATTAAAACGCTGGGCGAACTGAAAAAAAGCGGCTATAAGCCTAAGTCAGTAAAAGAAGAGATCAGACAAAACCTGATTACCAAACTCAAAGAAAAAGATTCGGCCTTTCCCGGAATTATCGGCTATGAAGATACCGTGATCCCTGATACAGAAAGAGCCCTGCTCTCCCGCCATAACATCCTCTTCCTCGGCCTCCGCGGCCAGGCAAAAACCAGGATGGCCAGGCAAATGGTAGACTTACTCGACGAATATATACCAGTAATAGAAGGATCTGAAGTAAACGATGATCCATTCATGCCCCTCTCTCGTTATGCACGCGACCTGATCGCCGAAAAAGGCGATAAAACACCCATCTCCTGGCTGCACCGCAGCCAGCGCTACGGTGAAAAGCTCGCCACGCCCGACGTTTCCGTGGCCGACCTGATCGGCGATATCGACCCGATCAAAGCCGCCAACCTTAAACTCAGCTTCGCCGACGAACGCGTGATCCACTTCGGTATCATCCCGCGCTCCAACAGAGGCATTTTCGTCATCAATGAACTGCCGGACCTGCAGGCTCGTATCCAGGTGTCGCTGTTCAACATCCTCCAGGAAGGCGATATCCAGATCCGTGGCTTCAAAATCAGAATGCCACTGGATATCCTCTTTGTGTTTACCGCTAACCCGGAAGACTATACGAACCGCGGCTCCATCGTGACACCGCTCAAAGACAGGATCGAAAGCCAGATCATTACCCACTACCCTAAAAACATCGAAAACTCCCTGCTCATCACCGAACAGGAAGCCGATGTGCACACAGACCAGCTCAAAAAGGTGCAGATCTCTGACATGGTCAAACGCCTCATTGAACAGGTAGCCTTCGAAGCCCGCAACAGCGAATACGTAGACAAAAAAAGCGGTGTATCCGCCCGCCTTACCATCGCTGCCTTCGAAAATGCTGTCAGCGCCGGCGAAAGAAGAGCCATCATCAACAAAGAAAAAGAAACACAGGTACGTATCGGCGACCTGCAGGGCATCATCCCCGCTATCACCGGTAAAATTGAACTGGTGTACGAAGGGGAACAGGAAGGGCCGCTACAGGTAGCACACAACCTGCTGGATAAATCCATCCGCACCGTGTTCGCCACCTACTTCCCTAACCCGGAGAACTATAAAAAACGTAAGCAGGCCTCCCCAGCCGAAAACCCCTACCGTACCGTTATCCAATGGTTCGACCAGGGCAATCAGCTGCAACTCCTCGGCGACCTCACCGATAAACAATACGAATCCCGCCTCCTGTCAGTAGAAGGCCTCCGGGAACTGGTAGGGGAAAAATTCCCTAAAGCCAACGGCCGCGAAGCCCTCCTGCTCATGGAATTCGTACTGCACGGACTCAGCGCTTACTCGCTTATCAGCAAAAAAGTGCTGGAAAACGAAACCCGCTTCTCCGACCTGCTGGGCACCATGATGAATTTCAACCTCAGCAGTGAAGATGATGTAGAATAACAGCATCACCATAATTAACAATAAACGAGGTCCCGCCGCTGGCGGGACCTCGTTTATAAAATCCACGTCAAACACTTCCACGTCAATGGGTTAACACGATATCAAGTCCCCCTCAGGGGATCATTTTTTTGCAATAAGGGTATCAAATGTTTCATTCTTCCCAAAAATCCAAACAAAAAAAACTTTTTCACTATTTTGTTTGCGACATAAAAATTCCACGATTCCTACAAAAGTGCAAATCACATGAATAATTCAAGAAGATCCTTTATCCGGTCTGCGTCCGCGTTGGTTGCTGGCGCAAGTCTGCTCCATACGCTACCCCTGCGCGCCATCGCCCCGAGCGACAAAATTCGTATAGGCGCCATCGGTATCAACGGCATGGGTTGGTCCGACCTTACCGCCCTGCTTAAAAATCCGGAAGTGGAAGTAGTAGCCCTCTGCGATGTAGATAAGAATGTGCTGGATAAACGCATCGCCGAACTGGCAAAACAAAACATTAACGTGAAAGGCTATGCCGACTACCGCAAACTGCTGGAAGATAAATCCATCGATGCGGTAGTGATTGGGTCTCCTGACCATTGGCATTGCCTGATGATGACAGACGCCTGCTCCGCCGGCAAAGATGTATACGTGGAAAAACCGGTAGGTAACTCCATCATCGAGTGTGCTACCATGGTGGCCGCCCAGCAACGCTACAACCGCGTAGTACAGGTAGGCCAGTGGCAACGCAGCCAGCAGCACTTCCGCGATGCCATCAACTTCGTACATTCAGGACAGTTAGGCCAGGTACGCCTCGTAAAAGCATGGGCATACATGGGTTGGATGAAATCCATACCGGTAGTGCCCGATAGCCCGGTACCTGCCGGGGTTGACTATAAATCATGGCTCGGCCCTGCGGAAACACGTCCGTTCAACGCCAACAGGTTCCACTTCAACTTCCGCTGGTACTGGGATTATGCAGGTGGGTTAATGACCGACTGGGGCGTGCACCTGCTCGACTATGCCCTGATCGGTATGAAGTCCAGCAACCCTAAATCCATTATGGCGGCAGGCGGTAAATTCGCCTACCCTGATGATGCCGCACAAACACCGGATACCCTCACCACCGTTTATGAATTCGATAATTACAATATCCAGTGGGAACAGGCAACCGGTATCGACGGAGGCCCTTACGGCCGCACGCACGGTATCGCCTTCATCGGCAACAACGGCACACTGGTGCTGGATCGTGGCGGATGGGAGGTTATCCCTGAAAAAGGTAAAATGGAAGCAATAGCCCGCAAACCTTCAGTAGATAATGGTTTGAACCTGCACGCCAAAAACTTTGTAGAGGTTATCAAGTCCAGGAAAATGAGTGACCTCAACTGCCCTATCACCGCAGGCGCGCATATCGCCAGCTTCGCACAGATGGGCAACATCGCCTTCCGCACTGGTAAGAAAATATACTGGAACGAAGGGAAACAAAACTTCACCGACAGCGATGCCAACAAATTACTGGCAGCTGCTTATCATAACGGATATAAAATTCCGAAAATCGGATAAGAAAACTATCAACAACACCGCGCCCTGCGTGGTGTTGTTGCTTTGCTGATAACACGCAACACATCTGCCCACCGGCATTGTACCATGCCGGCAAATAAATAAACAGATGCCCCACGATAATTCCTATTCAATATTCAGTGACAGGTATACCGCACTGGAAAGTGGATTGTCGTAATACGCTGCAATAGGCTGGAAACCAAGAGAAGTATATAACTCAATAGCGGGTCGCATATGGGCCAGGGTATCTAATAAAATCCGTTTATACCCTAATTTTTTACTTTCTTCTATCGCCGTAGATGCAAGCATTTTACCTAATCCTTGCTTTTTAAAGGCATCTCTTACAAACAATCTTTTCATTTCGGCAGTGCTGTTGTCAAATTCTCTGACTGCCACACATCCTGCTATCTGACCGTCCGATTTAGCCAGGAATAATGCACCGGTAGGCGCAGCGTAGGCGCCAGGCAGATGAGCCATCTCATCTTCAAATTGCTGGAAACTAAGATCTACGCTCAACCAATTGGCATATTCACGAAACAGGGACCTAACAGCGTCCAGGTTCGCGGTGTCATCGGCGGTTATTCGTATTATTTCAATCATAACCACACTGTTTTAGCACCAAATAATTTTGGGACGTACAACTTAATTATTTTCCAGCAATTTCCAAGCAATTTTTTTAAAAAGTTTCACTTAAATAATATAAAAAGGGGCGGGAAGCAACGCTCCCGCCCCCGGCACACATCCAATGGATGATTACAACTGCTCCAGTTGTGCTATCAGCTTATTTACAATACCTTCTATTTTAGTAGTACCAGCCAGCGTATACGCCTTACGCGCCGCTGCCAGCCCTTCTTCCTTCTTCTTCATGGACAAACACAGTTGCGCCAAAGTACTCTGGGTACTGTATTCCTCCGGCTGCAATGCTACCGCACGCTTTGCCATGGCATACGACACCGGCAATACCTCGGCCACTACATCTCCCCGGTAACCTGACCTGCGGGCAATAAAACTCAGCTTGTCCGCATCATTTTTCAATACACCTTTCAATGCACTGTTAGCCAGTTTGTTAAAGTCGCTATACCTTTTGTTATGGAGATAGTATTCTGTTTCAATCAGCACTCCCTCGCGGCGGCGGGCCTCCAGCGGGGATTTGCGGAAAAAGTCCAGGCGCTTCATCAACGCTTCATCCTTCCCTTCACGGATATATCCATACAGCAAACCAGTCACCATGCGGGTGGCCAGCGTATCAATTTCTCCTGCTCTGGCATAGGAACGGAAAGCCTGCTGGTGCTGCATAAAGTATGCGCCTAACCGGTCGTTCTCCGTTCTGGCGAGCGTTTTGATGGTTTTCCAGCCCAGCTCACTCTGCATATGTTGCTCCGGAAAGGTAGCCACAATCTCCTGCCCCAACTGCTCCGCCTTGTTGCGGTCATTATCCTGCAAAACATTGTAAAAGTCCAGCATAAACTGCATGTCCCGCTTGCCGTTATCGTACTGCTGCTGCAGGGCTGCAACACTTTTCGCCGGGTTGTTTGCATTCTCCCCTACTGCCATAAATTCCTCCGCAGTCATACGCGAACCGGAACGATACACCAGCTTGCCCTTGCTGTCAATAAACAGGTAGGTAGGGAATGAACTCACATTATATTCCTTACGTAAGGCAATACCCTCGCCCTTTTCCATGTCGAACCGGGCATTGATAAAATGCTGGTTATATTGCTCCGCCACCGCCGGCAGGGTAAACACGTTCATGTCCATCCACTTGCAGGGAGCGCACCAGGAGGTATAGCAGTCAATAAAAATCAGCTTTTTCTCCTGTGCCGCTTTAGCTTTTAAAGCGTTAAAGGAGAGGCTGTCGAACCGGATGCCATGTTGTGCCAATGCTTTACCAGCAAATAACACGCAGCAAAACAGTAGTATTTTTCCACGTATGTTTTTCATCTCACAAAAAAAATTTACAGGTAGATATTATTATCTTTCGTAAACAGGCATGCTGCCGTTAAACTCTAATACTTTCGGTGGCACGGGCAGGATATAACGCTGGTCGTTGGCCGGCAGCGTGTACACTTCACTTCCCCGTTTATGCGTAATTGTTTTTGCAAAACGCGCATCTCTGTTAAGGCGTTTCAGGTCCGTCAGCCTGTTAGGGCCGAGGAAGCACATTTCCCGGCGGCGCTCTTCCAGCACCATTTCCAGCGCTTCATCGTTGGTAGCAGCCACCAGGGCCTGGTTATTTTTGATGCGCATGTTACGCAATGCATTCAGGTATTTCATCGCCTCCTGCTTATCGCCGGCGCGGGCCTCGCTTTCCGCAGCAATCAGGTATACTTCCGCATTACTTAATCCGAAGTTGGGATCATTATACGGGGCATATAATACTCTCCCCGGAAAATACACCGGCTTCACCCCAAAGTTGCTTTCCCCGTCGCAGAAAAACAGCGCGCGACGCTGGTCCACTGCCCCATCAGGCAAACGCTTTGTGAATAAATTCAGCAGGTCTGCGGACACATACACTTCCGCATTCAAAGATGAAGAACTGGAGTTGCCATAACGCACCCAGATGCTTTCTGCATTCAGATGTGCCTCCGGAAAACGCACAGAATTATCTGAAGCCAGGCATACACGGCCAAATGTCACGCCTTTTTTGGTAGTGTAAAGTTTATAATCCAGTAATGTATTATTCAATGCCAGCGCAGCTTTGGCATTCGTAAGCGCCTCTGCATAATTCCCCATGTACAAATGCATGCGACTCAGGAAAGAATAACCTACAGATTGCGTGGGATGAAAGATATTGGTAGATTTCGCCGGCAGATCTTTCAGCGCAGTTTCCATGTCACTCTTGATAAGTGCATATACTTCCGCCACCGTACCACGTTTATACGGCTGATTAATATCTTCCGTTAATACCACCGGCACTCCGTAATCAGTAGCCGCAGTAGCTGCGTCATAATGATTGGCATAGGCATTCACCAGCGTCAGGTACTCATAGGCGCGGCCAAACAACGCTTCCGCCTTCAGCTGCTTTCTGTCCTGCTCTGTTCCATCCGGTACATTCAGGATGTTGTTGATCACCACATTATAGGTATATATATGGCTGTAAGCCGTCTCCCAGAAAGGATCTGAAGACCCCGGCACAAATACCGCCCCCGGCTGAAAAGTATAGAGCGCCTTCTTAAAATCAGAAAGCCCACTATAGCTGGCCAGTTTGGATACATCCGTTGGATCACCTACCTGCACGTCATCAGAAAGGTAGTCCGGATAAGCCGCAGATAGCCTGATCAGCGACATATTATTCATCAGCTTTTCATAATCTTCGTAGAACTGCGGAATGGTATAGCCCTTCGGCTTCACATCGAGGTATTTGTTACAGGAGGTAAAACCCGTTGTAAGCACAGCAGCTGCAAAACAAATTACTAGTATCTTTTTCATCGTTGTAGTCAGGTTTAAATGTTAGCAGATAAGCCAAAAGTGAACATAGTCGGTGGCAGGTATCCACGGCTCGGCGTGAAGGTGAGCCCGTTCCAGACTTCCGGATCCAGCTTTTGCGGATTAGCTGACCAACGCCAGGCATTCTGCACCTGCATACTCACTTTTACATTTTTGAACGCCGCTTTATTGATCAGTTTATAAGGCAGGCGGTAACTGAGCGTTACATCACGCAGCTTGATGTAATCCGCTTTTTTTACATGCTTATCTGCTGCATCCCAAATCTCAGTAATCACTGAGCTTACCGCCTGCTCGTAGCCAGGAGCTTTGTTGAAATCCTTTTCGTCACCAGGCTGCTTCCAGTAGTTCAGCGCGTTACGGTCTAAATTGCTGGTGTAATTCAGTTCAGGGAATTTATTCAGGTAGGGCGACTTCACATCTCTCAACACATGCCCACCATAATAGGCAAACATGAAAAATAATTCAAAGCCTTTATACCCCACGGTATTTAATACAGACGCGGCATAAGGAGGCACGCTGGTACCGGAATACACCAGGTCAGCTACAGTCAGTTGCTGGGTGGATTTCACCACTTTCCCATCCGCCGTATATGCCTGTGGTTTACCGGTAGCATCAAGGCCCGCATAACGGATACTGTACAGGGAACCCATTGGTACACCTACCCTGTTCTGCACTTCGTAGATATAGCTTGCCACCGTATTACTACTGTTTTCCAGGTTGGTCAGCTGGTTCTTGTTATAGGAAAAATTCACGGTACTGTTCCAGTAAAAATCCTCCCTGTCAATATTGCGACTGGTAAGTGATAACTCCACGCCACGGTTGTACATGCTGCCATAGTTCACCATCACCCTCGACCAGCCAATGGTAGGATCGGAATTGCGGTTACCCAGCAGGTCGTTGGTTTGTTTGTTATACAAATCGATGGAACCTGACAGTCTTTTCTTAAATAAACTAAAGTCAATACCCAGGTTGGTAACCTTTGTTTTCTCCCATCTCAGGCCGGAGTTCGGCGGACTGGAAACATATGACTGAAACTCGTTAGTCCAGTAGTTAGTAGAAGTTTCATCCTTTGAAATCAGGTAAGGACCTGCATCTTTGGGAATATTACCATTGATGCCATAAGTGGTACGAACGGCCAGGCGATCAATCCAGTTATGTGCATCTTCCAGGATCACGTACAATAAACCTGCGGACCACAAAGGCTTGTATTGATATTTAGGATCGGTACCAAACAGGTTCGACTGATCCATTCTTACGCTGGCGGTAGCGGTCAGCTTATGATCAAAGGTATAGGAGCCATTGCCGTACAGCGACAAATAACGGTCATCCGCATACTTAAAACCACCCTCAGCGCGCTTCAGCATAAACTGGTTAAAAAGCGCCTGGGTATTATAGATATAGTTACTCAGCAGCAATTCATCTACCGGCTTGTAGTTGAGGTTATAATCGTCGTAGCCATATTTATACATTTCCGTGCTGGTGCCCACAATTTTCCTTCTTTCCGCACCTGCAATTACATTTACCTGGTGCTTGTTACCAAACCAGTTTTCGTAATTCAACTGGGCACGCATGGTATAGGAGTTGCGGTCGAAGTGCCGGTCCCTGATCTGTCCACCTTTTGGAATGTAGTTGATGATCTTGCCGCTGTTATCAATTACAGTCGCATCATTGATTTGGGTATTCACCGACCAGGCGTTCTTAGTATAATTTTGTTTAAACGAACTATCCGTTCTTTCCGTTTGATAACGGAGGTCGAGTGTAAGGCCACGAAACAGCTTGAAGTTCATCCCAATATTCAGGTTATTGTACCTGGTAGTGATAAGGCGGTGCGCGTTTGATATTTCATTTAATGGATAATAAGTTTCATCCTGAAGGCCCAGCGCTTTGAGGCGGTCAATTTCGTACTGCGATTTATTGTTCAGCCATTGTGCCGGTTTGCCATTGGCATCGCGTAACATATAGTAGGAGGCTTTTCCGGTGAGATAGCTGTTCATCGGGGCAAAGCCGTTATCGTAGTCTTCTTTGGTATAGCTACCCAGCAATCCTACGTCCAGCTTGAGCCAGCTGGTGAGGTTAAACATATTGCGCAGGTTATAACCGTAGCGCACAGGGCTGCCGCCGCTTTTGGCGTATGGCGTAGCGCCGGTATAGTTACCTGCCAGGTTAAACCGGTATTTATCCGAACCACCGGAAATGGAAAGGTTATGTTGCTGTATCAAACTATCTTTTCGCAGCACTTCATCCAGCATCTGATCATAGCGATCGCGGTTACGAAACAGGTCCAGCTGGGTTTCCAGCTCTGCATCCGTGATTTCACCCCCCTTGTGTTTATACAGCAGCGCAAACACATCGTTCATGGATTTGCGTGGATCAACCGCGTTAGGATCACCGGAGGAGTAATTGAACATTTCACGTTGGAAGTCCACCAGCTCGGCGCTGGACATACGGTTGGCATAACTCCTGCTCGGCAGCGGAATCATTTTCATGGTGCCGCTATAATTCACCGTAGCAGGTCCCTGTTTTCCTTTGCGGGTGGTGATTACGATTACCCCGTTGGCCGCGCGGGCACCATAGATGGAGGCAGCGCTGGCGTCTTTGAGAATATTGATATTTTCGAGATCGGCGGGATTAAGTGCTTCGATATTGCCTTCAAACGGCACCCCATCCACTACGTAGAGTGGCGCCTGATTTCCGTTCACGGTGGATACGCCACGTACCTGTATGGTACCCCGGTAGGAAGTAAAGCCGGCGGCCATCCCTTCGAGGCGGTCCATGATATTGGTTTGCAGTTTGCCCCGCAAATCGTCTGCTGATACGGTGGCAAAGGAGCCGGCAGCGCGTTCTTTCTGAATGGTTTGATAACCGGTAGATACTACTGCCACGGAGTTCAGCTGGTTTACCTGACGTTGCATGGTTACCCGGAGCAGCTTACCACTGGCGGCTTTCAGTTCAGTAGGTTCGAAGCCTACGGAGCTGAATACAAATACCTGTGGATGTTTGTAGTCGAAGGCAAATTTACCTTCCGCATCACTGAAATAAGTTTTGCCGCTGGCTTTTTCGCGGATGGTGACTGCCGGAATCGGCTCACCATTTTCATCCAGCACCTGGCCGGCGCAGCGGAGCAGTGTATCGGCAATGGGTTTCTGCAGGATAATAGGTTTCCTGGTGAGGGACACTGTTTTCCCGATGATTTCATAGGAGATGGAAGTTTTCTCAAACAGGAGGTCCAGGAAACCTGTAACAGGCACATCTTTCACCTCGGCGGTTACTGGGGTGCTGCCCGCGATCAGGTCCTGGTTGTAAAACAGGACCAATCCCGTTTGTGCTTCCAGATTTTCAAATACCCTTTTAATGGGCATGTTTTTACACGATAACGTCACCGTTTGTGCCTGTCCTTTGGCATATACCTGCATGCCTGCGGCCAGCATAAAGAAGGCTAAGAATTTCATGACCAGTAGATTTTTGCGCGATAGCAAATCAACTCCGGGAGATCTGCTCTCCCTTTGCCTTAATTTCATAGATTTGTTTGGGTTTTGGTTAATAAATGCTGTTTCAGAACACATAATGACCCTGACTCCGCCGCTTCAGCTCTCACCCTGAAGCGGTTTTGTTTTTATAGCGGGCAGCTATTTAAATTTCTAATGTAAGGCAGCACAAAGCCGGTCGGTGGCTTTACCACTGACATGTTGTAAAAACGATACGATCCATCAACGTGCGATGATCAGGCGATCCCCGTCCAGCCGGCATTTCAGGTCGGCCCTGGCGAGGATGCGCAGTACTTCATTCAGGGTACTGTTACGATTTACCTTACCTCCGAATTTGATCGGCGGCATACCGTTTTCGTACACAACAGTGATGTTGTACCAACGTTCCAGTTGTCGCATTGCCTCGTCCAGGCTTACCCCGTCGAACAGGAAGTAGCCGTTTTTCCAGGCAAGCACTTTTTCTGCTGAGGTAGTGGTGGTAATACTAATGCGCTCCGTTTCCATGGCGGCCTGCTCTCCTGGCCGCATTATATAATTCCTGTCGTTATTGCCCACACGTACCGCACCCTGTAATAGAGTGGTGGTCATGGCTGGTTCATTTACATAAGCGTTCACATTAAATGCAGTACCCAGTACCTCTATATATTTATCGTTGTCAAGTTTTACTATGAAAGGCTGGTGGCTGTTGGCGGCCACTTCAAAATAGGCTTCTCCTGTTAGCATCACTTTGCGTTCATTGCCGGAGAAGGAGGTTGGAAAACGTAGTCTGCTGGCGGCATTGAGCCATACTTTTGTACCATCGGGGAGCACCAGTGCAAACTGTCGACCGTTAGGTGTGCTGATGGTATTGTATTGCAGCGGTGCGTTGCTGGCATGCTGCGAGTATTGCAATGTTCCGTTGTGCAATTGCACCGGTGCACCTGCCTGTGAGGCTACCACGCCGTTTTGCAGGCTGTCGAGCACCAGTTGCGTACCATCGTCGAGCGTAAGTATAGCGCCATCATGGCCGGGGGCAATCACCCTTTCGGCAGTGTGTTTAATATTTTTATTTTGGTGAGAAGAAGAATAAAAGTAGATACCGGCTGCACTTACCAGCAATGCCAGTCCGGCGGCAGCGGCTGCCCATCGCCGCCACGGGCGGACGCGTACCGGCAACGGTGCATCTATGCGGAGCGTAGCATGCAGTACTGCTTCCAGCTGTTGGTCATATGGCTGAATAATAGCAGCATCAGTATCCATAGCAGCTACGGCCTGCGCAAACGCTTCACGGTTGGCCGGATCGGCCAGCATAACCTCCCATTCCTGCCGTTCGGCAGCAGTTAAACGATGGTTGGAATAGTGTTGCAATAAGTACTGAATACGTAGTTGGTCCATACCTGGCTGGTCTGATCTATATACTAAACTGCATAACGGGCATGAATGTACTCATGTCACGAAAAAAAAATTTTACAACAGCAACATAAGGATGGGCAGGTACTTCCCTGCCTTGCGCAAATGCTCTCTGATACTGTGTTGTGCGGCGCTTAAAGTATTGCGTACGTAGCTGTGCGATAGTCCTAGTTCTTCCGCGATGGCGGCGCTGGTCATGCCGCGGGAGCGACTCATCAGGTAAATCTGTTTACGCTGAGGTGGTAAGTCACCCACTGCCTGCTGCAACAATTGCTGCGCTTCCTTATAGGATAGCAGGGCTTCCGCATCCGCATCGGTAGCTTCTTCGGCTACAGTGGTATTAATTTTATTACGGTATTGTGCATTTTTCTGCAGCAGCGTAAAACACTGCCGGCCTGCAATCTGCTTGATATATGCGGTGAGATGTTCTATGGAAGGAAGCTTGTCGCGGTGCAGCCATACGCGGATAAATGTTTCCTGTAATACTTCCAGTGTTTCTTCATCATCCCGGAGTATGCAGCGGATGTGAGCCCTTATCAGAGGCGCCAGGTCGCGGAACAATACCGAAAAGGCCTGTTCATCACCTTCGGCTATACGTTCCAGTATATGCTGATTTTGGTATGATGTATCTGCTGCACTCACTGTTCACTGATATTTATAGCTGGCGGGGCAAAGATAATCAAGAAAAGAATATTTGCAGCGGTTGGCCGCCTTCGGCGGCCTGTCCGATCATTTTTTCTCACAAAGCAGCCAAGCAGGTAAGCAGCAAAGGCCTGTATTATATTGGCAAATTTTTTCCGCCTGCGGCGAAAAAAATTTACGCGGGAGAAAGGACGCAAGCCTTATCAATAAAACAAAACATGATCCTCTGTTTCTGACAAACAACAAAACACAATCCTTTGTTGCTTACCTGCTTTGCTGCTCTGCGAGAAAAAATGATCGCTCTCTGGCGCCGAAGGCGCCTAACGTAAAATAAATCTTCGCGGGATAAAAAAAGACCGCTGGTGACAGCGGCCTTTTCAGAGGTTCCAAGCGGATTCGAACCGCTGTACGAGCTTTTGCAGAGCTCTGCCTAGCCACTCGGCCATAGAACCATTATTTTAAGAGATAAAAAAGGACCGCTTTATCAGCGATCCTTTTCAGAGGTTTCAAGCGGATTCGAACCGCTGTACGAGCTTTTGCAGAGCTCTGCCTAGCCACTCGGCCATGAAACCGTATATTTGCAATATTACCATTTTTCACCCATCTGGCAACTCTCTTCCGTTGTTGGGATTGCAAAAGTAGTAAAATTCTGATAATCACCAAATATTATTCAAAAAATATCTTAGAAAATATTTTGATAATAGACCGGGACTTAGGAATATTGAACCCGGAACCAGAGTAAGAAACGTATTGTGAATAATAAAATATCTAACATGGATAAACGTATCGCTGAGTCAGAACTCATTATTAATAGCCGTGGTGCAGTATACCACCTGGACGTACGACCTGAAGAACTTGCAGATACTATTATTACCGTAGGCGACCCCGACAGAGTAGCCGTGGTAAGTCAACACTTTGATAAAATTGAAGGCAGATTCCAGCACAGGGAATTTGTGACACATACCGGTTACATCGGCAATAAACGCTTATCTGTGGTGTCAACCGGCATCGGTACAGATAATATTGATATCGTTTTCAATGAACTGGATGCACTCGTCAATATTGACTTTAACACCCGCCTGGTAAAGGAAAATCTTTCCTCACTCAACATCATTCGCCTCGGTACTTCCGGCGCCCTGCAGGAAGGCATTCCCGTGGATAGCTTCGTGGTATCTTCCCATGGCCTCGGGCTCGACAATCTCCTGAACTATTACGCTTTCGACAATACCGAAGAAGAAAAGCAACTGCTGGAAGCCTTCCGCGGCCAGGTAGCCCTTTACCCCGGAAGCGCCTTCCCTGCTATCTTTGCGGCCGGCGATCAGCTGGTGGATAAATTTCAGGACGGCTTCCATCACGGCATCACCGTTACCTGCCCGGGCTTCTATGCACCACAGGGCCGCGTGCTCAGGGGAACGCTCTCCAATCCCAACCTGATCGATAACCTGACCAAATTTTCGTATAACCATCACCGTATTTCCAATTTCGAAATGGAAACTTCCGCCATGTACGGCCTGGGCCGCGTGCTGGGCCACCAGTGCCTGTCCATCAGCGCCATTGTGGCTAACAGGATCCGCCAGGAGTTTAGTAAGGATGGTGGGGCTGCCGTGCAGGCGCTGATTAAGAAAGGGTTGGAAATTATTGCCACTTTATAATCCGGGGTTTCCGCCACCTTCGGCGGCGGAAACCTTTGAAGGGGGCGGCCTTCGGCCGCCCCCTTCAAGCCAACCTAACAATGGCCATAACCATTTGATATTTTGCGAGTCCAGAATAACTAAATTATATTTGTACCCATGAAGCAGATCAATTTCTATAAATATCAGGGTACCGGTAATGACTTTGTCATCATGGACAACCGGGAAGGCCAGTACGACTGGCTTACAGACGAACAGGTGCATGAATTGTGCGACCGCCGCTTCGGTATCGGCGCCGATGGATTGATGCTGCTCAATAAAAGCGAAGATTACGACTTCGCCATGAAATATTACAACGCGGATGGCCGCGAAGGCACCATGTGCGGCAACGGTGGCCGCTGCCTCGTAGCCTTTGCTCATAAAATGGGTGTAGGCAACGGTAATTACTCCTTCATCGCTGTGGATGGCCCACACGAAGCCACCATGGACGGCGACGCCTGGGTAAACCTCAAAATGCAGGACGTTCATGACGTAGAACATGGCTCCCTGTACTACTTCCTCAATACCGGCTCCCCTCACTTCGTTAAATTTGTAGACGATGTACAAGCCACCGACGTTTTCGAAGAAGGACGCAAAATCCGCTACAATGAAAGATTTGCAGCCGTTGGCACCAACGTCAACTTTGTACAGCCCTTCGAAAACGGCATCTTCGTACGTACCTACGAAAGAGGTGTGGAAGACGAAACCTACTCCTGTGGCACCGGCGTAACCGCCGCCGCCCTCACCTTCGCCGGCAAAGAAGAAGATCACTACGAAATCCCCGTGCAAACACTCGGCGGACAACTCGAAGTGAAATTCGATAAAACCGGTGAACGTACCTTCGAAAACGTATGGCTCTGTGGCCCCGCCACCCTCGTGTTTGAAGGACAGTTGAATATCCGGTAATCTCCACCCCCCCATTTCCCTGATGATCCAGTATTTTAAAAATATTGATGCTAAAACAGTGGCAGTTCAGGCGCCCGAAGAAGGCGCCTGGATTAATATCACCCCCCCACTGAAACAAAGCGAATTCGAACAGCTGTCTGAAGAACTGGACATCCCGCTGGACTTCCTCACCGACTCCCTCGATATCGATGAGCGCTCCCGATTTGAACTGGAAGACAAAGTCAAGCTGATCGTAATCAAAACACCTGCAGAAAATAACTCCATCAACGAAAGTGATGCCTACTACATCACCATCCCGATCGTTATCATTCTGACACATAACCAGGTAATCACCGTCAACTCTTTCGATAATACCGCTATCAAAAAATTCCTGAACACCTTCCATAACCGCTCCCCCGAAAAGAGAAATATGATGGTGCTCAAAGTATTTGAAAAAGTGGTGGTCAACTTCCTCGATTACCTCAAGGAAATCAACCAGCGCAGAAATATGCTGGAACAAAAACTCTACGACTCCAACCGTAACGAGGAACTCCTCGCCATCATGCGGATACAGAAAAGTCTGGTGTACTTCGTCACCGCCCTGCGCAGCAACGAACTGCTGCTCATGAAACTGGAACGCACCAACTTCCTCGCCCTCAATGAAGACGAAAAAGAATTCCTCAACGACCTGATCGTAGACACCTCACAGGCACTCGAGATGGCCAATATCTACACCAACATCCTCAGCAGTACCATGGATGCCTTTGCCAGTATCATCTCCAACAACCTCAACGTGGTGATGAAACGACTGACCTCCATCACCATCGTACTCACCTTCCCGATGCTGGTGGCCAGTATCTACGGCATGAACGTGGATATTCCCTATCAACACACCCTACACGCATTCTACATCCCGATCATTCTCTCCATCGCAATATCAGTGGTCATCAGCTGGTACTTCATGAAAAAGAAATGGTTCTGATAAATTAATTTATGAATACAGGTTTCAACGTTAGAGTTTATGGCATCATGATCAATGAGCAGAAACAAGTGCTCGTGAGTGATGAATATATCAGAGGCGGCTACTATACTAAATTCCCGGGGGGCGGCCTCGAATTCGGAGAAGGTACGCTGGAATGCGTGGTAAGAGAATGGCAGGAAGAACTGGGCCAGGATGTGAAAGTAGTAGAGCATATCTATACCACCGACTTCTTCCAGATCTCCGCTTTTGATAACGTTACCCAGATCATCAGCATTTATTACCTGGTAACACCTACATCTCCCTTTATTGCCCCCGTAATTACCAAACCGTTTGATTTTGAAGTGCCGGAAGGTACCGACGAAATGGAAAGAGCACGCTGGATCAACTGGGAAGATTTTTCAGCGGAAGCTGTGTCGCTGCCGATTGATAAGGTAGTGGCTGATATGGTGAAAGCGAAATATTAAATGCACCAAAATATTACGGGCAATTATCTGGTGATAATTGCCCGTTTTTATTTTATTTCTTTTCCTCCAGCTTTTTCAGTCTCGCCTGCACTTCCTCCAATTGCTGATCCTGGCGAATGATATACAGCGTTAACTCTTCAATCTTCTGTAACAATTTCTTATTCATCTCTCCTAATTCAATCCCCTCTTTTTCCACAGTTGCAGCGGAAGGTATTTCAGGGAGATGTTGATGCTCCTTAATAAAAGCTGCCAGTCCCTGTAGCGATGGCAATGCATAATCAGGAGCAAATACAAAGTCCGCCCATCCGGTACCGGTTACACGAACCTTTTGGGCAGTGATTTCACCATTTACTGATAATAGCGACAATGGTTTAGTGGTTCCAATACCTACCTTTCCATCCTGTGCAATCATCATCTTTGCATCTTCACTTAAATAACTATTACCGCCAAGAAATATCGGCATAGAGCTACCCACACCCTGGTAATAACCTTTAATCCAGATACCTACTTCATCATTTATATCATCGCCTGAAAAAGCCTTCGTCATATAATTCCTGCGATGTAAGCCTACATATCCGGTAGCCTGATGTGCGGCCTGCTGTGGAGATGTAGCGGAAGTAAATTGAATTCCCATGGGTACCGGTGCAACCATGGCCGTATCCATACGCAGATTTTCAAGATTTACAAGATTAAACTTGGCTTGCGCATGCGCACTCACCGCCATTGCACAGGTTACCACACAAGTGGATAAAACTTTTTGTAGCATAGGTATATTAAAATTAAAAACTCAATCATTCACCACAGGCACATATTCCTTGCCCATCGCTTCCGCCTTCATCCGTGCGGTGGTTTCAGCACCCAGGTACTTATTAATCCGGTGCTCCAGGAAATAAATCAACGGAGTTAACGCTATCGCCACTACGGCTTTGTAGGTATAGTTTACTACGCAAATGGCCAGTACCAGCTGCCAGCTCCATCCCTGGCCCAGCTTAAAGGCAATGTAGAGCACTATAAAGCTGTCCACCAGCTGCGACACCAGTGTGGAACCGGTCGCACGCAACCATACATGCTTTTCGCCGGTACGCTTTTTTATCTTGTGAAATACCATCACATCCACAATCTGGCTTACCAGGAAGGCCGTCAGGCTACCAAGAATAATCCACATGCCCTGCCCGAAAATACTTTCAAACGCTACCTGCATATCAGGAATACCTTCCGCCTGATGACTCCCCTTCCAGAAATCAGATGCCGGTACCTTCATCGCTACCAGGAACATTAGGAAAGCATAAGATATCAATATCACCGCAGTATAGGAAATGCGCTTCACCGCCTTAGGACCGTAATACTCATTGACGATGTCCGTCATCACAAACTCCAGCGGCCACAGTAGCACACCCGCAGTGAGCGTTACTGATAAACCACTCTGCCCGAAAATGGTAAATTCATGGACCGGTAATCCCAGCAACTTTTCCAGTGAGAAAAGCTTACCGCCGATACATTCTGCCAGTAAAGCATTGGCAACAAAAAAACAGGCAAATCCGATGAATAGCTTCGTAGGCTTATCATCCAATATCTTCTTGATCATCAGAATGAAACTATGAGTTGAACTATAAGTATTGCAAGATTTGACAAATATACCCACGGCGGGAGTGATTTCCACTCAATTTTTCGAATCAGCAACAAAACTCCAACTATTATACTCAGTAAAAAGTTCGTTGGAAAAGCAATCCCCACCCCTAGCACCAGCACATGTTTTACCAAACCATCCCAGTTATGGTTATACGCAGTAATACGTAGTATTTCACCGATAATAAAGCACAGATTACAGATAAACACAAATTTTAACAGAAAACGTATCAGGCGCATATTGAAATTTCGGATAAATTACAGTTATTTTTGTTTCTTTAAAACTAAATTCAAAATATCCGATGAAGCAAAACTGGCTAAAAGCCATACTTCCACATCTGGCAGCAATCGGGATCTTCCTGATCCTGGCTACCGTTTACTGCGCTCCCGTCCTCGAAGGGAAAGTGGTAAACCAGTCCGACATGATGAACGTGCAGGGAATGGCCAAAGAAGCAAAAGACTACTATCAGCAAACTGGCGACGTTCCTCTGTGGTCCAACAGCATGTTCGGCGGTATGCCCACCTATGTGGTATACACCGGCCCTAACCCGAATAAAATTTCGGTACTCAACAGAGCCGTATGCCTTTTTTTGCCGGACCCTATCAACATGCTCTTCCTGGCCATGCTGTGTATGTACGTACTGGCATGTGTGTTAGATATTAAATACTGGATCAGAATAGCCGGGGCCATCGCCTTCGCCTTCTGTACCTATAACGTGATCATCATCGACGTAGGCCACATCACCAAGATGTACGATATCGCACTGATGCCGGCTGTGTTTGCAGGGATATTGCTCACCTATAAAAAGCGCTACCTCAGCGGTGCGGCACTCACCCTGCTGGCCACCTCCCTCTTTATTTACAATAACCACCTGCAGGTAATCTATTACGCACTGATCTGCATCCTGGTACTGGCCATCGCCGCATTTATCTACGCAAAAAAACAACAGGACCTCCCCGGCTTCTTCAAGGCATCTGCCATCCTGGTAGCCATGGGCATCATCAGCGTCCTGCCAAATATGAATTCATTGCTGATCACACATGAGTATACCGATTATACCATGCGCGGCAGTAAATCCGAATTAACCATTCATTCTCCTGAAGAATCAGGCACCACTAAAAAAGATACTAAATCTACCGGCCTGGATATCGACTACGCATACGACTGGAGCTATGGCGTAGGTGAATCCTTCACCTTCCTCATCCCTGGCTATGCCGGTAACTCTTCCAGTGCCCGCCCAGGCCCCGGCTCCAACACCTACGAAGCACTCGTGAAAATCGGTGCGCCGGAAGCGCAGGCAGAACAAATCCTGCAACAGGCACCTTTCCCCATGTACCATGGCGATCAGCCCAAAGGTACCTCCGGTCCGGTTTACGTAGGCGCAATCATCTGCCTCCTGGTAATGATCTCCTTCCTAATCGTACGCAGCTGGCACATGTGGTGGCTGATACCTATCACCATCATAGGCTTTATCCTCTCCTGGGGTAACCACTTCATGGTTATCAACGAATTTCTGTTCTACCACCTGCCCTACTACAATAAATTCCGCGCTCCTGCCATGGCGCTGATCATACCATCCTTCTCCTTTGTAGTGATGGCCATACTGGCATTGCAGGAAATAGTATCCGGTACACTGTCTACTCCGGTATTGCTTAAGAAACTGCAATACGGCACACTCGCCACCGCCGGTGTAATCGTAGTATTCGGTATCGCAGGCAGCTCCATGATGAGCATGACCAGCCACCACGATGCACAACTGCTCACCAGCTTTACCCAATACTTTGGTGGGGAAGAAAACGCACGCTCCATCATCAGAGGCCTGGAAAAAGACAGGGCAGCCCTGATCATGAAAGATTCCTTCCGCTCCCTGGTGTTTATCCTCATCGCCGCAGGGGCACTCTGGGCTTACCTGAAGAGCAAAATCAAGGTAACAGTACTGGCCGTTGTGCTCATCGGTGCCATCACCATCGACCTCTGGCAGCAGGATAAAAAATACCTCAACGGCGACAGCTTTGTAGACGAATCCACCTTTATGGCCGAGTTACAACCAAGCGCCGCTGACCTTGAAATCAAAAAAGATCCTGATCCATACTACCGCGTTTGGAACCTCACCGCACCGCTGGACAATGCCGCTCCTTCTTACTTCCATAAGAACATCGGCGGTTACAGTCCTGCGAAACTCTGGATCTACCAGGATATGCTGGATCACCTGCTGGTGCCAGCTTACCAGCACATTGCGTCCGGTAAACCTACGGCCCAGGATATGCGCATCCTGAATATGCTCAATACCAAATACCTGATCTACCCTGGTCAGAATAATCAACTGGTACCACAGCGCAACCCGGATGCCTACGGCAACGCATGGTTTGTAAAAGGTATCGTATATGCACCGGATGCCAACAGCGAAATGACCACCCTGCAATCCCTCGATGTGAAAGACAGCGCGGTGATTGATAAACGCTTCCAGCCTAAACTGGGCGGCGCATTCCAGCCAGTGGCTGATTCGGCAGCCAGCATTAAGCTCACCAAATACGGCCTGAATAACCTGGAATACGCTTCCAGCAACAGCCAGGAAGGATTTGCAGTGTTCTCCGACATCTACTACCCTGCCGGCTGGTATGCTTATATCGATGGCAAGGAAACAGATATCATCCGCACCAACTATGGTTTGCGCGGCCTGAAAATCCCTGCCGGTCAGCATAAAATCGAAATGAAATTTGCTCCGCCTACCTACTTCAAAGGTGTAAAAATTGCCGGCATCTCCTCCTTCCTGGTGATCCTGCTGGTGATTGGCGGCTTTGTGGCACAGGCACTGGTCGACAAGAAACAAACGCAGGCAGGTAAATAACCCTGCTCACAATAAAAGCGAAGGGAGTTTCCAAAATGGAAACTCCCTTCGCTTTTATATAAAGACTTAATGCTAGTTAATCGTGCCGGTACTCAACCCTTTACCAATCGGGTAAATACCTTCTACCTGCACACCAGGCAATGCCGCCCATTTCTTCAGCACTTCAATTTCATTATCGCGGAAACTATCATCCAGGAACCAGCGTGCGCCCGGATTAGCGAGCTTTTGCAAGTCTTCAATGGTGTAGTATCTTACCAGGTCAGTCCCCGCAGGACCATCTACCAGTATCCAGTCGAACCGCTGCATTCCCGGCCAGGTTTCTACCCCGCTCAGGTTATACCCCCTCTCAGCGCTGATCATTGGCGCATGATACATCTTTACAAACCTGGCTAAACCATGCTTCTCCAACCTATCCTGTGCCACTTTGGTTTCTTCCGCGCTTTGTTCGAGGCTTAATAATATACCATCCGGCTGATACAAGGACAGGTACTTTGCAAACAACAACGTACTTACACCGGAGCCACATTCCACAATCACCTTTGGTTTCTCCACCTGAAGGCGCTGCCACAAAAACAGCATGGAGTCAGCATCCAGCGTCCATTCGCCCAATACCCTGCCGTCAAAAAAACCACGCAGTTCCGGAATCGGAATGGCATCGCCAGCGGTTTTCAACGTTCTCATGGAAGGCCTTAAAATATCCGGCAACACAGCGTATTTACTCAACTGCGCCCTGCGGTTTTCCCAAAAAGTCAGCGGATATGGTTGAAGTGGTTGCTTCCTTAATTTTTTATTAAAGAGCGCAACACTATTCCTTATCAGGAAGTTTTTTATCATTGTGTGGTTAATAAGAGAGTTATGTAAAACGCCTGAACTCCTGTAATATCAGTACCTGAATCGATCATAACCGCCGATTCCGCAGCCTATACTACATCCGACGAAATTATAAAAAAATACCATCTGGACAAAAATAATACCCTTAACCAGCGCAAATCAGTTCCGGCTTACCTATAATTTCACCGGGGCTGCTTATCTTTGCCCGAATCGATAAACACAGACTTTTAAATGGGCATTGTCAGAAAACAGAGTTTATATTCATCCATCTCCATTTATATTGGTTTTGCATTTGGTGCATTTAATCAATTGGTACTGTTTCCCCGTCTTCTCAATGCTGAGCAATATGGCCTAAAAGGTGTACTCATCGATGTAGCCACCCTGATGGCCACGGTTGCATCACTGGGCGCCGTTCCTGCCATTAATAAATTCTTCCCCTTTTATAAGGATTATCTAACCAGGAAAAATAATGACCTTCCGTTTATCACCAGCATAGTAGCAGCAATAGGCTTTCTGCTATTCCTCGTATTCGCCTGGTTGTTCAAAGGACTAATAATTCAGAAGTTCAGCGGCAACTCCATGTTGTTTGTTGACTACTTCTATATCGTATATCCGCTCACTTTCTTTATCATGGTTTTCAATCTCCTCGAAGCTTTTGCCTGGGGACTAAAAAAAACCATCGCTTCTAACTTCCTGAAGGAAAACCTGCTGCGTGTAGCCACCACCGTGATACTAATCATCTATGCGGTAGGCAGCTTCAGTTTCAGCACTTTCATGTGGTTGTTCTGCCTGCCCTACGCGTTAATCGCCGTACTGCTCTGGTGGGTCATCTACAGAACCAAAGAACTGAAAACCGTACCTCAGCTCAGCAGCGTTACCCGGCGCATGAGCAAGCGGATCCTCATTTTCAGCGGATATGTATTTTCAGCGAACGTATTTTCCCTGATCGCACGTACAAACGACCTGCTTATCATGTCCAGTGTGATAGGCCTTGAAGCAGCAGGCGTTTATAGTATCGCCACTTTCGTAGCCAGCCTGATAGAGGTGCCACAACGAAGCATGTATTCCATCACCACTCCTATACTTTCACAAGCCTGGAAAGACAGGGATATGAGTAAAATCCAATCTCTTTATTCCAAAAGCTCTATCACCCTTATTATACTGGGTCTCGGAATATTTGGTGTTATCTGGTGCAGCCAGCATAACCTGGTGCTATTCCTCAATCACTTCCTGAATCCGCAGCAGCAGTCAATCATACCTCAAATTATCCTGGTGCTCTGCATCGCCAAACTGATTGACCTGGTTACAGGCGTGAATAACATTGTTATCCAAACCTCCAACTTCTGGCGGTTTGATTTTATCAGTGCTATTTCCTTTGTATTAGTGTCGATTGTACTGACCTATATCCTGCAGAAAAAAATGGGTATAGTTGGCGCCGCATACGCCACACTAATCGGTGTTTCACTCAACAATCTGGTCCGCTTCGCATTTATCTGGATTAAATTCGGAATGCAGCCACTGAGTTATAAAACAGGTATCACCCTGCTGCTGGGCGCAGCCTGCATAGGCATTACGCTGCAAATCCCATTTGCATGGAACCTGTACGCAGATACCATCATCAGAAGCATCGTATTTGTAGTGCTCTATGTACCGGCTGTAATAGGTTTGAAACTATCGGAAGATATTAATGGTATGTGGACAATGGTATATGAAAAGATCAGGAAGAAGTCTTAATACTTTTTCTTAACAATATACCGGGCTACAATATACAGGTGATGGAGGAAATTGGTCACCTTGCCATAATAATGATCCAGGATTTTATAGCGCTCCTTCCAGGCCAGGCGCTGCCGCTGCTTGGAAGTGCCCCCCACCCTGAATCCGGCTATTACCAGGTGCGTATTACAACAGGTTTTAGCTTGTTTTAATACCTGTATCATCCAGTCAATATCTGCACATACCTTGTATTGGAGGTCGTACAGCGGGCTCATGCCGCGCTTCACAATAAAGGCCTGGTGTGATACCACCATCCCATGTTGCAGGCTTTTCCAGGTAAGCTGCTCCGGCACCTGGTGCGGCGTTTGCTGCGACCTCAGTCCCAAAGGCTTGCCCTCTTCCGTGAGAAACATGGCTTCTCCATAATATACATCCGCATCCGCACAGGTAGCAAATACCCTGGTAAGCACCTCATTGTCGTGCAACAGGTCATCGGCATTCAAAAAATACACGTAATCACCGGTGGCCGCCTGCAAACCCTTATTCATGGCATCATACAGCCCCTTGTCCTTTTCTGATATCACGGTAGCAATACGATCACGGTACCTCTCCACCACCGCCATGGTACCATCTTTAGACGCACCATCCACAATGATGAATTCAATATGCGGATAAGTTTGAGATAACACACTCTGGATCGTTTTCTCAATATGCTTTTCTGCATTATAACAAACTGTTATGATACTGATAACCGGATTCGTTGTATTTGTAGCCACTGTTTTTCTATTTATGATGCCGCGCTACCGCACTAAACAATTGATAGTACTGTGCTGCGATCGTTTCCATTCCAAAATGATTGATAATATATGTTCTTGCCTGGGCAGAAAATCGTGCACGCTTCTCTCCATCTGCCAGTAAATCCAGCACTGCAGCGGCAAAATGCCTGTAATCACCAGGAGGAATCACATAGCCCGATTGCCCGTCCGCCACAATTTCAGCGCAGCCTCCTACATCAAAGGTAATACAGGGGGTGGCACAACTGCCCGCCTCTATCAATACATTCGGCAGGGTATCCGCTTTTGTTGGGTAGATGAAAAGGTCGCTGGCACTATAGCACTGCATCATCCTATCTACCCCGCTCACATAGCCGGTGTACACACCTTTCAGGTGCCTGTATTCCACCGGCAGCCTGTCCTTCCCGATCATCAGCAGGTATACATCGCGGTCCAGCTGCTCGTCTAACAGCGCTAGTACCTGTAACAATTCTTTGCCGCCCTTAAACTCACTGGCAAAAAGCCTCTCCGATACAAAGCTGATAACGGGAAAATTTTCTGTGAGCCCCAAAGCAGCCCTGGCAGCCTGTTTATCCTGCGGCTGGTATTGATCGGTATCTATGGGGTTCGGAATATGATAGAGGGGTTTGTTTTTTGTAAGCGGACTTTCTTTAGTCATGTTATACAACCACTCCGCCGGCGACACAATATACAGCTCGCTTTCCGCGTAGATCCGCTGCTTTCTGCGAATCAGGAAATTACCCGTATCTATACCGGTATTCGGTGAGTGTTTATATTCTCCCTTCGCCGGTAAACCCGACTTCCAGGAAGTATCCCCAAAGGTATGGGCAGCATTGGCAGTGATTGCCCACATATCGTGCAGCGTCCATACAATAGGCGCGTACTGTGATAGTTTGGGGAGCAGCGCCGCATCAAAGTAGCCTCCATGGATATTATGCAGACTAATCACATCCGGCTTAAACCGCTTCACCGTGTCCATGATTACGGCCGATGAAAACGGGAACCACAGGTACTGCAGCCCCACCAGGTTGCTGGCCACATTCCAGCCTCTTTCAATAAAATTAATAACAGGCCCTTTCCGGGTAACCGTTACGTTAGCCGCATTGGTATGATGTGTACCCGCTATAAAATGATTTTGGGTATGATAATACTTTTGCAGGGCCGCACCAATCCGTTGCCCGGCAATGGCTGCTCCGCCACTATTCTCATACCTGTTTATAAAAAGTACTTTCACCTGTTATAGTTTAAAAAAGCGCTCCATCCTGGATTTGAATTCGGCAATCGGCCAGTCGCGCACCAGTATCCGTGGCAGCGCAAATCGATTACTCCACGTATGTACCTGCCCGTAGTAATTGGCGCATACCATCTGCAAACCCAGTTCCTTACAGGCTTTGATGCTGTCGGCATTGTAATACCGCTTGCTGCCCAGGAATTTCCTCCCACCAAAAGGATAAGAAAAATGCTGCATGGGCTCTTGCAAAAGTGATTCCAGTATTTCTTTGCTCTGGCCAATTTCCTGTAACTGCTGTGTGTATGGCAACATGCCCACAGCTGGATGGCGATGTGTATGGCAGCCGATGTGTACATATGGACTGTCGGCCATTGCGCGCAGCTCATCAAAGGTCATCATGCGATGCGTAGGCCTGCCATCAGCTCCACAGCCAGCCCAGCTATACAGGTATTGCATGGCCTGGTCAATAACATCCGGCGAACAAAAACGCAATATAGCCTGCAAAGCATAATAAGTATCTGTAATGGCGCTGGAAGTGGCGGTATTGAATTGATGTGCCGCGCCGTTAATGGTGATTTCCAGCGTTGCCGGCAGGGTATTGCCCGTGAGCATTACCCGCTCCAGGTCATCCCACCACTGCTCTTTATTGGTATTAAGTTTCGAAGTTGTGATATAAAACAATGCCGGTGTAGCCTGCGCCGTCATAATTGGCAAGGCTTCCAGGCAGTTATCTGCGTAGCCGTCGTCGAAGGTAACCAACACGGAACGCTTCGGCAATGGTTTGCCTCTTTTGAGGTAGTACAAAAACTGATCTGCATGTAGAACGTTATAGTCTGCCTGAAGATGTTGCAATTGTGCATCAAAATTGGCAGGACTCACCGCCAGTTCCTGCGGATCCTGCGCCAGGCTGGTGACCCGGTGGTATAACAGGATAACGGCAGGTGGCTGTATCTTATTGGCCACAAAGTTGCCGGCTGAAAATATGGCGTCACTAAGCTTTCCCATTGGCTTTCTTCGTTGCGCTAATGCTGATGATAACAGGATAAACCGGATCGTGATAATCCAGTTCCTCCCTCGTTACTTCCTCTGCGGAGATACCATGGAAAAGCGCAGTAGCTGCCAGTACATTTCCATATGCCTGAACGGTTACATTGCCTTCTCCAAAAATTTCATCAAATACTCGCTGGGCAGATTTGGTGGTAAAGCGCCAGTAATCCCCCCAGCGTTGCATATCGTAAGCGGATATCTGCGATACGCCGGCCAGCGTTGCCAGCAGCACACCTCCTGGCTTCAGGAGGTAATACGCACCTTCAATAGCTGTTTTATAATCGTAAATGAAGTTGAACGTTTGTGTACAGATAAAGCAGTCTATCTGGTTTTCAGGGAGAGATGTAATATCCGTCAGGTCACCTTGTATCGTTACATGAGCACCGGGTTGCGTATGCAATACCTCATACCTGGTAACGTTCTGACCGAATTGCTTAGAGTAGGAACTTTCAGCAATTTCCAGTACATGCCCCTTAATGGCCGGTAAATTCTTTTGCAGGAAGCTTTCGATGTAATAGCGGTCCACAGGAGTGCCACGATCAAAACCGAAAGTCGTGGAAATAGGTTTTACACTGCGTAGGTTATTCCAGTTTAAAGGAGCTACTACTTCCCGTTTAAACTTCTTGAGTATCTTTTTAAGCATTGCCTGCAATTTTGCGCCAGATTTTAATAAGCTTATCTCTTACTTTTTCTTTGATCGTCATCCCGGCATTCTTTCGCAGAAAAACTCCGAAGCGCTTTTCAATTTCCAGGTTATTCACCACGGGAATATCTTTCACCGGAATCACACCGGGATAGAGTTCAGTGTAGGTATAATCATGCACTGTGTAATGGTGGGTGGCGCTGGGTACGTTCCCATCATGCCTCACCAGTGATTTCGTAGGATACAGTGTCAGCATGTCGTGCAGGTAGGCTGTTGCTCTCCAGCGTATTGCCCAGGAGCTTACCTTCCCCTGCTGCTGCTGGTGCAGCATTCTGAAGAAAGGATAACCTCCCCAGAAATCAAATTCCGCTTTCAGCCCACGGTCTTTGATCTGTTGAATCAGTTTGGCTGAATCCGGCTCAAACTTACTCCAGGCGCGTGCCCAGGTACCCCAACCCCAGCATCCCGGATCGTGAATGGTCAAAGTTTCATCCGGGTAATCAGCCGGTATTTCAATCGGGTACATGTATCCATGTACCGCGAGCATTTTATCATTATGCTCATATTTAACCAGCGCCTCGTTTATATAGGCCAGGAAATGTGGCGCTACCACCAGGTCATCTTCCAGCACGATAATTTTACCAAACTGGTTCACGATCTTGGTAACACCGTAGATGATGGAATTTGCCAGGCCTTTGTTTTGCGCCGCTTCTTCAATGATCACCTCCTTACACCACTGCCGGCTACGCACAATTTTCCGCGTTTGCTCGATCAATGCGAGTTGCGCTTCAGACGATCCCGGTTTGGGACCATCACAGAAGATATATAAAGTGCTGTCTGCAGCAAGTTCATTGCGACTTAAATGCTCTAAAGTACTGAGCGTCAGTTCAGGACGATTATAAACAAATAATACTACGGGAGCCAGTTCCATCCAGGATATTCTATAATTACAAAGCCGTGAAAATAGCACAAAACCCACAATTAAACAAATAAACGCAGCCATACCGGCATGGCCGGAAAGGCTGCGTGGGTGGATTGTGCAGCACAATCCACTAACGTATCAGGCTATACGAAAAATGTAATGCGTTATAATCTGCCTCCGCCGGCGTAGTATTTTTTCCAGTACATCTCCTTCAGATCACTGATCATCACCCCATTACTGGTGCTGGCGTGCACGAATTTGTCATTATTGAGGTAGATGCCTACGTGCGAAATTCTTTTGTGGTGAATTTTGAAGAACACCAGGTCCCCTTCGCGCAGTTGCTGCTTGCCTAAGCGGGTTACCTGATTATATAACTGTACGGAGTTACCGATAAGATTCAGCTGAAATACCGTATTCATCAACATATTTACAAAACCGCTGCAATCAATACCATCTTTGGTTTTGCCCCCCATACGATAAGGAGTACCCATCCAGTCTTCAATAAAGCCATACAGCCTGCCGTTCAGCACCGATTCAACCGGTACATCCAGCAACTGGGAATACTTAAACTGCCAGCTGGAGGCGTTTTCAATGATAGTGCTGCCCACACTCACATTGGAGCTGATGGCTACATTTTTATTGTGATTGGGATTTACAACCTCTTTAGGTTTTTGTCTTGTTGAAATGCCTTCAATAAATTGTACCTGGGATGATGAACCCCTGCTGGCAGTGGCCGAAGCCGCCTTTCCGGTGTTCTTGGAGGTACTTTTATGAAGTGTCGAACAGGAACTAAGTGACAGTGCACAAACCGATAATTTCACAATTAAATTCCTCTTTACACGCTTCATAATTTCTGGACTGGTTAATTTTTCGCTAAAATATTTAAGATTTTCGAATTTCCATGAGCAGTCTCCTGCTAAATTTACTCACATAGAACGCTTTAAGGAATATTTTACGACATTTGCTGTCTGACAAAAGAGGATAGCAAGATGAATTTCTCCCACTTACACGTAC
This sequence comes from Chitinophaga jiangningensis, assembly GCF_900142605.1. Classification (GTDB taxonomy): domain Bacteria; phylum Bacteroidota; class Bacteroidia; order Chitinophagales; family Chitinophagaceae; genus Chitinophaga; species Chitinophaga jiangningensis. The sequence continues at coordinate 119,821 of NZ_FRBL01000012.1, read as the reverse complement.
ACACGCAATTTTCCCTGCTGGATGGTGCTGCCGACATAAAATCGCTGTATAAAAAAGCGATGGCTTCTAATCAGCCCGCACTGGCTATTACAGACCACGGAAATATGTTCGGTGTATTTCAGTTTGTGGCAGAAGCTTACAATAACAAACTGAACCCCGCCGATCCAAAGGATAAACGCCTGAAAGTAAAACCTATTGTGGGCTGCGAATTTTATCTCGTGGAAAACCGCCATAAACGTGCTTTCACCCGTGAAGAAAAAGATATCCGCTACCACCAGGTATTACTTGCCAAAGATGATGAAGGTTATCGCAACCTCATCAAACTCTGCTCCCTGGGTTATATGGAAGGGCTGTATGGTAAATACCCGCGTATCGATAAAGAACTGGTACTCCAGTATCATAAAGGCCTGATAGCCACCACCTGCTGCCTCGGTGCCTCCGTACCCAAAACCATCCTCCGCAAAGGCGAAGAGGAAGGTGAAAAGGAATTCAGATGGTGGCTCGACCTCTTTGGTGAGGACTTCTATGTAGAACTCCAGCGCCACGGCATCCCCGAGCAGGAACAGGTAAACGCAGTGCTGCTGCGCTTCGCACAGAAATATAATGTAAAAGTCATTGCTTCCAATGACTCTCACTATGTGGATCAGTCGGATGCCAATGCCCATGACATCCTCCTTTGTATCAACACCGGCGAAAAGAAAAGTACGCCTACCATGAAGGAGTTCTCAGACGACGACGTGTCCATGAAAAACAGACGCTTCGCCTTCTACAACGATCAGTTCTATTTCAAAACCACGGATGAAATGTCGGCCCTGTTCCACGATCTTCCGCAGGCCATTGACAATACCAACGAAATCGTAGATAAAGTACAGCTGCTGGACCTCAAAAGAGATATCCTGCTGCCTAACTTCCCCATTCCTAAAGAGTTTTTCACGCAGGACCAATACCTGCGCCACCTGACCTTCGAAGGTGCCCGCACCCGATACACGGAAATGACAGCTGAAGTAGAGGAACGCCTCAACTTCGAACTGCAGGTAATTGAAAACATGGGATTTGCCGGGTACTTCCTCATCGTGTCCGACTTCATCAAAGCAGGCCGCGATCTGGGTGTATTCATCGGCCCTGGCCGTGGATCGGCTGCCGGTTCCGCAGTAGCATACTGCATCGGGATCACCAACATCGACCCCATTAAATACAACCTCCTGTTTGAGCGTTTCCTTAACCCGGAACGTAAGAGCATGCCCGATATTGATACGGACTTCGATGATGAAGGCCGTCAGAAAGTAATCGACTACGTTGTACAGAAATACGGCCGTAACCAGGTGGCACAAATCATCACCTATGGTACCATGGCCGCTAAAATGAGTATCAAGGACGTTGCCCGTGTAATGGACCTCCCACTGCCGGATTCCAATGCCCTGGCCAAACTGGTGCCCGATAAACCAGGCATTCAGCTGGACCGTATCTTCAACGCACCACTGGAAGGTGATAAAAGTCTGGCCGATAAAGAAGGCCTCGCCGGTGAAGATATTGAGAACATCAAAAAACTCCGTGAGCTCATCAAAGGGGAAGACCTCCAAGGGGAAGTACTCCGCGAAGCCTGCGTACTCGAAGGCTCCGTACGTAACACCGGTATCCATGCGGCAGGTATTATCATCGCCCCGCAGGACCTCTACGACCTCATCCCCGTTTCCACCGCGAAAGACTCCGACCTCCTCGTTACCCAGTTTGAAGGTAGCATCATTGAGAACGCCGGCGTTATCAAAATGGACTTCCTCGGGCTCAAAACCCTTACGATCATTAAAAACGCCCTGGAACTGATCCGTCAGAACCACGGTGTAGTAATTGATATCGACTATATCCCGCTGGACGACGAAAAGACGTATGAGCTCTATCAGAAAGGTGAAACCAACGCCACGTTCCAGTTCGAGTCGGCCGGTATGCAAAAATACCTCCGCGAACTGAAGCCGGACCGTTTCGACGATCTGATTGCCATGAACGCCCTCTACCGCCCGGGACCACTCGAGTACATCCCTGCGTTTATCCGCCGTAAGCACGGACTGGAGCCCACCACCTACGACCTCGCCGAAATGGAGGAATACCTCAACGATACCTACGGTATCACGGTATACCAGGAGCAGGTGATGTTGCTGAGCCAGAAACTGGCCGGCTTCTCCAAAGGAGATGCCGACGTACTCCGTAAGGCCATGGGTAAAAAACAAAAGGCCGTACTGGATAAAATGAAATCACAGTTTATGGAAGGCTGCCAGAAAAACGGGCATGACCTCAAAATCTGTGATAAAGTATGGACCGACTGGGAAGCTTTCGCATCCTATGCGTTCAACAAATCCCACGCTACCTGCTATGCATTCGTAGCCTACCAAACCGCATACCTCAAAGCCCACTACCCTGCTGAATATATGGCTGCCGTTCTGAACAACGCCAGCAATATTGAAAAAATCACCTTCTTCATGGAAGAGTGTAAGCGTATGGGCATCGACGTATTGCCGCCGGACGTAAACGAATCATTCAAAGGCTTTGCCGTAAACAAACAAGGCCAGATCCGCTTCGGCCTCGGTGGCCTCAAAGGCGTGGGTGAAGCCGCCGTGGAAAACCTGCTTGAAGAGCGTAAAAAAGAAGGCAACTTCAAAACTATATTCGACTTTATTAAACGCGTTAACCAACGCGCTGTAAATAAGAAATCGCTGGAGGCCCTGGCCATGTCAGGCGCCTTCGACTGCTTCCCTGAATTACACAGGGCACAGTATTTCCATAAACCGGAAAATGATCCCCTCTCCGGCCTCGACCGCATCGTAAAATTCGGCCAGCAGGTAAGTGCAGGATCATCTTCCATCGGCAGCCTCTTTGGTGCGGATGAACTCCCGGACGTGGAACCTCCTAAAATCCCCCCTTGCGACCCATGGCCACTGATCATGAAGCTCAACAATGAACGGGATGTTACAGGTATCTATATCTCCGGCCACCCGCTGGACGACTACCGCTTCGAAATGAAGCACTACCAGATGAACACTGTGCAGGAACTCGTTGAATACCAGGCCGACATCAGTACCCCCGGTAGCACCGGTGGCCGCGCCAGGGAAAAGAACTTCCGCCTGCCCGTATTCATTACCAACGCCCAGGAAAGAATCTCCAGGAATAACCGCCAGTTCGGCATTATGACCATTGAGGATTATACCGGAAAATTCGAATTTGCCCTGTGGAGTGAGGACTTCATCCGATTCGCTCCCTATCTCAAGCCGGGATTGTGCCTGTTTATCAATGGCGGCTTCAAATCCAAACGTTTTAACGACAATGAATATGAATTTAAGGTAAACAGCATCCAGCTGCTCCAGGAGGTTAAAAAGACCCATACCAAGCAGGTATTCCTGATGACCTCTCCGAAATCCATCACCCGGCAGACGGTGGATTTTCTGGTAGAGAACGTCAACCGCTACCCCGGCAGCAGCACCATGCATGTACACCTCACCGATATCGATACACAATTGCAGGCTAAACTCCATACGTTCAACCGTAATATTGAAATGAATGACGAGTTGGCACAGTATCTGGCTAAACAACCGGATATCGATGTGTATATAGACATAATCAATAAGTAAGATGTCAAAAATGCAGTAATTTGCACATGGATCAAGATTTGACAGTAATTAGTCACTGATTGAACAGAAAAACACAAAGCAGCAGAAAATCAAAACAATCATAACAAATCATTTTAAATCAGAGTATATGGCTTTAGAATTCACAGATGCGAACTTCGAAACTGAAGTTCTGAATAGCGATAAATTAACTGTTATCGACTTTTGGGCTGAATGGTGCGGTCCTTGCCGTGCAATCGGTCCGGTAATTGAAGAGCTGTCTAAAGACTACGCAGGTAAAGTAAACATCGGTAAAGTTAACGTGGACCACAATCCTCAGTTATCTGTAAACTACGGTATCACCAGCATCCCTGCTATTCTTTTTGTAAAAGGCGGCAAAGTAGTTGACAAACAGGTAGGTGCAGTTCCTAAATCTGTACTGGAAAAGAAAATCCAGGCAAACCTCTAATCAGGACGCACTGAAGTAAAATATCTAAGGCAGGCCTTCCGGTACCGGAAGGCCTGTTTTGTTTTACAGGCTGTCAGCGCACAGCGCACCACGCGGCGGCAGCTGTCGATACACAGGCAAAACCAGCCTTTTAACCTGTCCTTCAAAATAAGTATAACAAAGAAACGTTATCTTACGTCGACAATTTCACAACCAAATACCCGAGCCGTTGCGCAAACTTTTTTTTATCCTCCTTACCTTTCTAACCGTATCGACGCTGCAGGCGCAGCGAAAATGTGGAACCAGCGAAGTGCTGCAGCAAATGGCAGCCGAAAGCCCTGTTATGGCTGCCCGTATCCAGACCTGGCAAACAAAACTGCTGCGTGGTCAGGTTCAGCAGCAGCTTAAAACAGAAGCCGTTCCACAGGCTGTTACCATACCAGTGGTCATTCACATCGTACTCGATAACCCCGCAAGCGTTACTGACGCACAGGTGCAATCGCAAATAGCAGCCCTCAACCTCGATTATACTGCTACCAATACCGATATTTCCCGTGTTCCTGCCGTATGGCAGTCCATCATAGGGAATATGAATATTAATTTCTGCCTGGCACAACGTACACCTGACGGGGAGCCTACCAACGGCATTGTGCGGGTAACCAGCAACAGAACATTCGATATTACCAACGGCGCTCCGGATGTAAAATATGACGATACCGGCGGCTCCAACGCCTGGGATACACGTAAATACCTCAACATCTGGGTGACGAAACTCGCCAGCGGCTACCTCGGCGTGGCCGCCCCAGTTGGCAGCGGCTTTCAGCCGGAACAGGAAGGTGTGGTGATAGCTTACAACGCCTTCGGTACCATCGGTAATATCAGCCCAACCTATAACAAAGGCCGCACGGTGACCCATGAAGTGGGCCACTACTTTGGGCTTAAACATATCTGGGGAGATGATAACGGCGACTGCTCCGACGATGACGGGATCGCCGATACGCCGCTACAGGGCACCAGCAGCTTCGGTTGCTTCACCTTCCCCAAAACTGACCGCTGTACGCCTGCCGCTCCAGGTATCATGTTCATGAACTACATGGATTATTCGGACGATGCCTGCATGCAGCTGTTTACAGCCGGACAAGTGACCCGTATGCGGTTTGTGCTGGAAAATATTATCAGTACACTCATAACTTCAGATGGGTGCACCCCACCGGTGGTATATCCGAATAATGCCTCGCTGCTGCAGGTGTTGTCGCCCGCAGGCAAGCTCTGTAACACCGGCATAGCACCGGTGGTAACGCTCAGAAACAAAGGCACAGCCCCTCTTACCAGCGTTAATATCAACTATCAGCTCAATGGAGGTAGTTTGCATACTTATAGCTGGACAGGTAACCTGGCGCCGCTGACCACTACCACCGTAACACTTCCATCTGCCAATATCACCATTGGCAACTATAACCTTAAAGCCTATACGCAGCTGCCTAACGGACAGCCAGACGGCGACCCGGCCAATGACACCACCACCGGCAGGTTTAATTACGATGCAGAAGTCATACTCCCCCTCACCGAAGGTTTTGAAAACGACAGCTTCCCTCCTCCCGGCTGGGCTATACGAAACCCGGACAGGAGCTTCACCTGGGAGCGTATCCGCGACGTAGGCAGCGCCAGCAAAGCATCGGCACTGATTCGCAACCTGGGATACAATACCAATTTCCAACAGGATGATTTATTGTCGCCCGTACTGGACCCACAGGGGCACGACTCCGTATTCCTCTTTTTTGACGTGGCTGCAGCGGTATACACCGATCCGTCTACCGCCGGCAATATCTGGGATACTTTGCAAATCCATGTGAGCAGTGATTGTATGAACAGTACCGAAATGGTATACCAGAAGTGGGGCCCGAATCTCATTACACATAAAACTGCTATTCAGACAGAGTTCGTTCCTACTGCGTCCGAATGGCGCCGGGATTCTGTGGATCTGACCGCTGCGGTGCATAAAGGAAAATTTCAGGTAGCCTTCAGAAATATCTCAAATTCAGAGAATAACATTTATATTGATAATATAAAAATTGTTACGAAAGACGTCAATGAAGACCTGAGAAAGCAGGGCGTATTGGTGAATCCCAACCCGAGTACAGGGATCGTATGGGTGACATTCTACCAGGTTCCGGAGGATCTTGAACGGGTGGCGATCTATAATGCCGCAGGCCAGCTGATCACCAGTCAGCCCCCTACCGGCATCAACCGCGCCAACCGTATGACCTTTAATTTGGTAAATGAGCCAAATGGTGTTTATTTTGTAAAATTAATTTACAGGAACAGGGCCAACACCATTAAATTAATGAAAGTAAGATAACGATGAGACAAGATTATCCCGCTGTAGAAGTATTACTGCAGCAACCCGGACTGGACCAGTCGCTGAAAGCAATAGGCGAGAAAGTATTAAGACAGGAAAGACTGACGCCACAAGATGGACTGACCTTATTTGAAAAAGGCGATATCGGATATTTGGGTGCATTAGCCAACCTCGTACGTGAGCGCATGCACGGCGATAAAACCTATTTCAATCGTAACTTTCATATCGAACCCACGAACGTCTGCATCTTCACCTGCCATTTCTGTTCCTACTCCCGCCTCTATAAAAACCGGGAAGACGGATGGGAACTCAGCATCGACCAGATGCTCGACATCGTAAAAGGCTACGATAACCAACCCGTTACCGAAGTACATATCGTGGGTGGTGTACACCCTAAAATGCAGCTGGAATTCTTTGTGGAACTGATTCAGAAAATCAGGGCCCATCGTCCGGATCTGCACATCAAAGGTTTCACTGCAGTTGAGCTGGATTATATGTTCCGCAAAGCCAAAGTGACCATAGAAGAAGGTATGCGCATCCTCAACGAAGCAGGTCTGCAATCCATGCCAGGCGGCGGTGCAGAAATCTTCCACCCGGATGTACGTGCTAAAATCTGTCATGATAAAGTTGATGCAGACGGCTGGTTAGCCATCCACAAAGCAGCGCACAAACAAGGTATGCACACCAACGCTACCATGCTGTACGGCCACGTAGAAAACTTCGAACACCGCATCGATCACATGGAGCGCCTCCGTTCCCTGCAGGACGAAACCGGTGGCTTTAATACCTTTATTCCGCTGAAATTCCGCAACAAAGGCAACGATATGTCAGATATTCCGGAAACTTCTGTAGTAGAAGATCTCCGCCTGTACGCTATCGCACGCCTGTATATGGATAACTTCCCTCACCTGAAAGCCTACTGGCCAATGCTGGGAAGAAATACCGCACAACTCACCCTCAGCTTCGGTGTAAACGACCTGGATGGTACCATCGACGATACCACCAAAATTTACTCCATGGCAGGTGCAGAAGAACAGAATCCTTCCATGAACACCGCACAGCTGGCCATGCTGATTCGTCAGGCTGGTCGCCGCCCGGTAGAAAGAGATACTGTTTACAATGAAATTAAAGACTATACAGAAGTAGTATTCTCTGATGAAGAACTGCTGCTGAAATAAACCTTATCTATGCATCTATATCTGAAACTTTTGCTGATAGCTGGTTTGTCCACCGCAGGCTGCAACCAGTCCGCATCCAGCAATCAATCCGCTGCAGATACCTCCACTGCCCCTGTTGCAGAGCAACAGGTAGAAACAGCCAACGGCATCGCCTTCAGAAAAGACGCCGCCCTGGCCTTCGTTTCAAAAACCGGTGCTGATACCCTCCGCAAAATTGACATCCAGCTCGCAGAAACAGATCCGCAACGCGAAGATGGGCTGATGTACAGAAAGTCGATGACAGATGACCAGGGTATGCTCTTCGTGTTCCCTGATATGGAAGAGCGATCCTTCTGGATGAAAAACACTTACATCTCCCTGGATATTATTTATATCGATGATAAAATGGAGATCGTATCCATCCAGAAATATGCAACACCTTTATCAGAACAAAGCCTGCCTTCCTTCAAAAAAGCGCAGTACGTGCTGGAAGTAAATGGTGGCTTCTGCGATAAATACCACATTGGATACGGTGATAAAATCGCTTACAAAAAATAACCATACTTATCCGCTACTATCACAGTAGCGGATTTTTTTATGCTTTTTCGCCGATTGCCATCGGCACTTTTGATACATATTCTGACTTACGAACGAATACTCCGCTTTCCAGCGGAGTATTTTTTTCCCCAAACGCTTGGGGAGAGACCGAAGGTCTCTCCCCAAGCGAACCAAAAACTTCCCCACCAAGTGAAATAAAAAAAGCCCCGCTGGAAAGCGGAGCTTTTTTGCTCTTTTGATACATATTTGACTGCTAACACTATAGCTGAATTAATTATGAGCAATCTGCTCCGGATACAAAGGCGCACCCGCTTTGCTCAAACGAGGACCATAAATCTCTGCATAAGAGCGTATATCCGTTCTCGTTACACGGCGGAATAACGCTTCCGGCTGCACCTTTTCTGCGGAAGTAAAGCCGCAGGCACCCATCAGCTCTGCCAGCGCATAAATAGTGTTACGATGGTAGTTCGCCACACGTATACGTTTATCCGCCACATTTACCCCACGGTACAACGTTGGATCCTGTGTAGCCACACCTACCGGGCAGCTGCCACTGTCGCACTGTAACGCCTGGATGCAGCCCAGCGCAAGCATCATGCCACGCGCACTATAAGCAGCATCTGCTCCCAGTGCCAGCACTTTCATAATATCAAAACCGGTGATGATTTTACCACTGGCCAATATGCGGATATGTTTTTTCAGGTTGTAATGCTTCAGCATATTCACCACCATCGCCAGCGCATCATACAATGGCATACCAATGGAGTCGGTGAATTCCAGCGGCGCCGCACCGGTACCACCTTCTGCACCATCCACCGTAATGAAATCCGGATAAATACCGGTGTTCACCATAGCGGTACAAATACGCTCAAACTCGTCAGCACGGCCCACACACAGCTTGAAACCTACCGGCTTACCACCGCTCAGTTTACGCATTTGCTGCAGGAACGCCAGCATTTCATATTCATTGCTAAACGCGGTATGCGCTGCAGGTGATAATACGCTCACCCCTGGCTTTACCTTACGGATAGCAGCAATTTCAGGTGTATTTTTTGCCGCAGGCAATACCCCTCCTTTACCAGGTTTGGCACCCTGACTCAATTTCAATTCGATCATTTTCACCGAAGGCGCCGCAGCTGCCGCTTCAAAAACAGCAGGAGAGAAATTACCCGCTTCATCGCGACAACCGAAATAACCGGTACCAATCTGCCAGATCAATGCACCCCCGTTTTCCAGGTGATAAGGACTGATACCTCCCTCACCGGTGTTGTGTGCAAATTCACCGATTTGCGCGCCACCGTTGAGCGACAGCACCGCAGTCTTACTCAGTGCACCATAACTCATGGCACTGATATTTAACAAAGAGGCATCATATGGCTGGGAACATTGCTCGTTACCAATGGTAACACGCAGTGCTTCTGGCTTTACTTTAACAGGAAACGCAGTATGAGAAGCCCACTCATAGCCAGGCTCGTACATATCTGCCAGTGCACCAAAGGCAACGGTCTGCTTTACATCTTTGGCACGCTGATACACTACAGAACGCTGACGACGGCTAAACGGACGTCCGTCAGTATCTGATTCAAAAAAGTACTGGCGCATCTCCGGACGAATGTTCTCCAACAGGTAACGCAGCCTGCCCAAGGCAGGGTAGTTACGCAGTAAAGCATGCGTTCTCTGGAAACGGTCGTACAGGGTGAGAATGGTCAAACCCACGGCCACAGGTAATAAGATCCAACCGCTAAGATACCCGCGATAAATCCCCACTGCTACGGTAATGTCCAATACGAGGCATAAAAAGTAAACCGCCCATCGTGCAATCCGATGATTCATAAAACTGTTTTTATAAGATTGTTTGGTAATTGCTTTGGATGTTTGCCGCCTGCGTTGTGCCAGGTAGCGATCCTCCCGAACAACTAGTCTCTTTCCATTAAGTTGTCCGGGTTAAAATGTTGAAGTCTTTGGGGCAGGATAAAAATGGCAACGTAAATCCGCAAGTACAGCAAGCTGTTGTACATAGGTTTCTCTGCGTTTGTATATGTGTTGCCTTTGTCATTACAGGGCAAAGATAGGGTTAATTTCCTTCACGGAAATGCACTTCAGCTATGATTTCAAGACATTAAATATTGTTGCTTTTTCTTTTGTAAATATTCAATGCTGCTCCTGCAACATTGAATATTTTACGCATTTTTTCTATTGTAATTCGGAAGCGGTGAATGGCTTTTGGCGACCATTATATTGCTTTCTCACTGCTTTGATATCTGATTCGGTAACCTGACCAGCCTTATTTTTCCAGGCCGCCCTTAAATAGGACAATACCTGCGCAATGTCGGCGTCACTGTATTCATCGCTGGAACCTATGCCAGGCATATCACCACTGATTTCGGGCGACTGATACACCTTACCATGCACGGCTACAGGCCCTGTAAGGCCATATAACACAATAGCAGCCAGCTTCTTCTTATCACCGTTTACCCAATTGCTTTCATTAAGAGGCGGCGCCATAGAAGCGATACCATTTCCATTTTTACCATGGCAGGTTTGACAGATATTGTTAAATATTTCATAACCCCGCGGATAAGATAATTCCAGCGCCGCCATTTTTTGCTTCTCCTCCGCACTTTGCATGTCCTCCATGGTTTCCTGTAAAACTTTATACAGGGAGATGGTAGTGTCTTTATGCATCGCCTGCAGCTGCTCCAGCAACGCGCGCTCGCGGCCCTGCGCATTGTTTACCAATGCAGCGGAAATGTAGCGGTCGGCCGCATAATGCGTCAGGATATATTGTTCCATCATTGCCACTGCTCCTTTGTCCCACTTGCCCACTGCCGGCAACAGCCAGGCGGCATGGCGCGCGGTAGCCGGCTGGTGCAACAAACTGTCTATGATACCAGTTACTGTTTTACTATTGTTTTTATTGTAGAGAGATGGCAAGGCTGCCATGGCCTGTATTTTCAGTTTTACAGTACCACTATCCAACAGATAACGCACGTCATCCAGGGTGAGCGCTTCCAGGCCTTCCAGCGTCCAGAGGGCATGCCGCTGGGTAAGTGGCTGCGTAGTATCGTGTAAACTCAGGCGCAATAACGGTACCGCCGCCTTCACGCCCTGGTCCACCAGTTGTTGCTGTGCCATATCCCTTATAATACCATTCTTATGATGAAGTAGTGTGAGCATGGCGGAAGTACTGGTGGCAGTATTCAGCAATGCAGGATGGCTGCCTTTGGGTACAATGCGGTAGATACGGCCGCAGTTAAGCGGCAGGGTGAGCTTGCGGGCTGCAATCTGTTGTTTGAGGTAGGGTGTCAGATAAGTTTTATGCTGAATAATACCCCGGTACATATCGGTAATATACAATGCCCCGTCTGTACCTGTAATAAGATTGGTGGGTCTGAAACGTTCATCTGCACTGGCCAGGAACTCTTTGCCTTTATATGCCTGCTCACCGGTTACTACGTCACCGCTATCCCGCAGGATGTTCCATTTAACAAGATTCGCCGCGGGCTCTGCTACAAAAGCACCTCCATAGTATTTTCGCGGCAGCAGCTCTCCCCGGTAAATATGTGGTCCGCAGGCCGCGGTAAAAGAAATCAGTTTACCTTCTTCATTCAGCACGCCTTTAACATAGCCCCTGTTTACACCCAGGTTCTTACGGGCAGGATATACGTTGTTATCGCTTACCACCTTTTCATCGAAGCCGGCCGCTTCGCGCTGGTGAGTGTTCTTACCGGGAAGTCCGGGCAGGAAGTAATCCCCCAGCAGGTTTTGAGAGTTATTATTGTAGAACAGGCGGCCTTCATCATCCTGGGAAATACCCCACTGCCCCCTGAATTGCGTACGCTCCTTTATCCATTTGCCATGCACCTTACGGTAACGGCTATCCGATTTTGCGTTGTAGATCCAGTTGTCCATGCTGCGGAGCAGGCCGTTTGGCTGGTGCTCCACGTTGCCGCCATCGGCATAGTGATCATCCACGAGCGTGCGTTTGCCCGCTTTATTGCCCTGGATCTCATAATACCAGAGCTGCGGTGGCGTTGCTACCAGTATGCCGGAATCTACCAGGCAGATGGCCCGGGGTAATACCAGCGAGTCGAGAAACACGTGGCGTTCGTCCGCTTCCCCATCTCCATTTTTATCTTCGAGTACAACGATCTTACCGTTGGCTATATCTTCTCCCGTACCACTGGTATCCGGCATAAAACCAGTCATTTCTACCACCCACATTCTGCCGCTGAAATCGAATGTCATGGCCACCGGTGCTACCACCATCGGCTCCTGTGCCACCAGCTGCACTTCCAGCCCGTCTTCCAGCTCCATATGTCTGATAGCTTCCCTGCCTTCCAGCACACCGGCTGAATCCTTGTCTGAATCGTTGGCAGCATTGGTAGTTTTATGTTGGTTACAGGCAACAAAAGCCAGTATTAACGCGGAAAAAATAAGGTATTGGTAACGGCCCATCTTATGATCTATTGCAAGAGTTAAAAATACATTTTTTTAAAACTTTTTCAGGCCAACTTTACATCAGTGGTTGGGGGTTAAGAGAATTAACTGGAGGTAGTGGCGACTAAAGAAAAAAACCTATCTTCGTCGCTAATTTGCATACATTTTACGATTTATTTGCATCTATGGGACGCTTTCACGGCTTGATAGGCATTGTACTTATTCTGGGTATAGCCTTTTTATTTTCGAACAACAGGAGCAAGATCAATTACAGACTGGTATTTAGTGGTATTGCATTGCAGGTGTTGATTGGTATTCTTGTGTTTAAAGTTCCGCCGGTTACCTGGTTTTTTCAACAGGTAGGCCATGCGATGGGTAAGCTGGAAGCTTTTGCCCGGCAGGGAGCGGCCTTCGTGTATGGAGGTATCGGTGTATCCCAACCGCCCACCGGCACCATTGCCGACTATGCCAGCGGCGGATTTGTATTTGCCTTTAACGTTACCGCCACTATCATCCTCGTTTGTGTACTAGTAGCTGTTTTATATCACTTTGGCATTATGCAGCGCATCGTAGCGGTGATTGCCCGCGCTATGAACATCATCATGCGGGTGAGCGGCGCCGAAGCGCTCAGCAACGTGGCCAGCGCTTTCGTAGGCCAGGTAGAAGCCCAGGTAATGATACGTCCTTACCTCTCTTCCATGACTAAAAGTGAATTACTCGCCTCCATGAGCGGTAGCCTTGCCTGTATCGCCGGCGGTATCCTCGTGGTATATGCCAACATGGGCTTCCAGGCAGGTATGGACATTGCACCATTCCTCATCACAGCCAGCCTTATGGCCGCACCGGGCGCACTGGTAATCTCCAAAATCGTATTCCCGGAAACAGAGGAAAGCGTGACCATGGGCCGCGTGAAAATGGAAGTAAAGAGCAACTATACCAATGTGATTGATGCTATTTCACATGGCGCCGGTGATGGATTTAAGATTGCGATGAACGTAATAGCCATGCTGATCGGGTTCATTGCATTGATTGCCCTGCTCGACTGGTGCCTCATTCATATCGGTCATATATTTAATCCTCACTTCGATCTCAGCCTCGACTGGATCTTCGGTAAAATATTCACCCCGATGGCCTGGGCCATGGGCGTACCTGCTGACGATGTGAGCAAGGTAGCTACCCTGCTCGGTCAGAAGCTGACCATCAACGAATTCGTTGCCTTTAAGAGTCTCACTACCCATAAGATAGACGTAGTATCTCCCAAAGCAGTAGCAATTGTAACCATTGCCATTGCCGGGTTTGCGAACTTCTCCAGCGTGGGCATGCAGATCGGTGGTATTGGTGAATTGGCTCCCGACAGAAGAAGTGACCTGGCCAAACTGGGACTGAAAGCCCTGCTGTGCGGTACACTTGCCTCTTATCTGTCTGCCACCATCGCAGGTATTTTACTGGGATAATACTAAAAGATATAAAAAGAAACGCCCGTCCGGCATATGCCAGGCGGGCGTTTCTTTTTATAGTTTAATAACAGGCAACAGGTGCCCGTAAGATGTCGGTGGTGAGGAGGAAGGCTATATTTCCAGTCTTTTGATCAGACCAGCCTGTACGGCTTCCCATTGTTCCAGCTGACCTGCTTCTTCCCATGCGCTGCGCATTCCAGAGTCAGCAATTATCTTTTTAACTGCATTGATCGCCTGATTTCTCAGTGCTTTCGTACCGATCAGGTTCAGGATATCCAGCCTGTCCAGCGGATCTTCCGGGTAATCTTCACTGGCACGGCCTACCAGTGCAGCCACTGTTTCAGCAGCAGCGAGTCCTTCTTCGCAATCGGAAACTTCCAGTTTCTCATGATTATTGATGATACGTGCCAACGTATCAGATACCATTCCACCATCTTTGTTGTCGATCAAATCAAAAACCCAGTCTTGAGATCCTTCGTTTTCAAAGTTTCTGGTGCCCCATGCGCCCATAGTGTGTAGTGTTTTTTTATTTTTTCAGAAAATATTTAGCAGTCAATATGTAATAACAATCATTTCCAGTCATCAGTTCAAACTTCTGAAATCTACCGGCACGAGCTTGCTCACGCCGGGCTCCTGCATGGTTACGCCGTATATCACATCTACAGCCGCCATGGTCTGTTTGTTGTGGGTAACGATGATGAACTGGGAGTTATCCGAAAACTTGCGGATCATGTTGGTGAACTTACCTACGTTGGCATCATCCAGCGGGGCATCCACCTCATCCAGGATACAGAATGGTGCCGGCTTGATCAGGTAGATGGCAAACAGGAGCGCCGTAGCGGTCAGTGTTTTTTCACCTCCGGAGAGCTGCGTAATAGCTGCCGGGCGTTTACCTTTAGGTTTGGCGATGATCTCAATACCGGTATCAGCCAGGTTTTCCGGGTCGCTAAGGATCATGTCACACTGATCTTCCTCGGTAAACAACGCTTTAAATACGCGGATAAAGTTTTCTTTAACGGTGTTGAATGTATCCAGAAACTTCTGGTTTGCAGTGGATTCTACCTCCTGGATGGTAGCCAGCAGGGAGTCTTTCGCATTTACGAGATCCGTTTTCTGCTCCAGAATAAATTCATAGCGTTTTTTCATTTCCTGGAAAGCCTCTATGGCGGTAGGGTTGATTTCTCCCATATTTTCCAGGCGCTTTTTCAATCTTTCCGCGCTGGCTTGCAGCTCCTCTACCGGTAGCTCGGAGCTACGCTGTTCGTCAATGATCTCATCCAGGTTCACTTTAAACTCTACGCTCAGCCTTTCCTTCATGGAAGCCAGTTGCAATTTGAGTTCGTTTACCTTGTCTTTGATGGCATTGAGCTGAATATCCAACTGCTCGCGGGCTTTCTGCTTGCTGCGGAGGGTGGTTTCCAGTTCCTGCAGGTGGTTTCGGAAGTTGTAGTATTCCTGGTCTTTTTCGTTGAGGGCTTTTTCTTCCTCTTCACGCTGGCGGAACAGTTCTACTAATCCATCGTCGGCATGACTGAGCTTTTCCACGGCGGCGGCAATATTGGCGGCGGCGTCTTCCAGCTGTGCCTTATTATTGGTGATCTGCGTGTGCAGGTCGGCCAGTTGTTTGCGTTTAAATTCCAGTTCCTGTTTCAGCGCCTGGATTTTACTTTGCTGGCGGGTATGTTGCAGGTTCTGGTTATTGAACTGCACATTTGCCATATTGAATTGTTGCTCTACTTCCTGTGCTGCCCTGTCGGCCTCAATGATAGTATCCTGCAACTCATTTACGCGGTCGTTCAGGTTATCGAGTTCCTCTCTTACACCGGAAATGCTTTGCTGGTTGGTATCCAGCGATTGCTGCATTTCTTCCAGGCGCTTGTCTCCTGCTTCGATGAGGTGGTGAAAGTTTTCGATCCTGTTTTGCAGGCCAAACAGCTGATTATTCAGCTGGTTGATTTTATCGCGGCCGGCATTGATATTATTTTCGTTGAGCTGGCTGTTATAGCCCAGCACTTCGTTGTGTTTATCCTGGATGGCTACACGCAGTTTACCTACGATGGCTTCGAGATCTTTGATCTCAGCTTCCAGCTTCTCCAGGTTTTTGGCGCGGCCCAGTTTTTTACCTTCAAAAAGGCCTACGGAGCCACCGGAGATATTGTATTTGCCGCGGTGCATGCGGCCTGATTTTTCGATCAGCACCACATCGTCGCTGGCCAGCTGGCTGAATTCCAGTCGGCTGATATCTTCCCCGATGAATACTTTCCCAAGCAGGAAATAACCCAGGCCTTTGTATTTTTCTTCGATCTCTACCACCTGCAGGGCCGGAATAGTACCCGGAGGGGTAACGATGCTGGCGGGTTGCTGACGGAACTGATCCAGTATGAAAAAGTTAGCCTTTCCTTTTTTGTTGGCGTCGAGGAGCTGGATAGCCTGTATGGCTTCAGCGGTATTGTTAACGACGTAATAGTTCAGGTAAGGTTCGAGGAGGTTTTCTACGCAGGTGCGGTATTCCTCTTTACAGAAAAAGATATCGGAGAGTATGGGGGCTGCGTTGTTCCAGTCGGGGTTCTTTTTGAGGAACTTGATACTTTCAGGATAGCCTTCCAGGCTGTCTACCAGTGATTTGAGCAGGTCGTACTCGTTCTTTTTGGAATCGAGCTTACGATTTTCATCTACCAGCTGATCACGGAGTCCTTCGATATCTGACTGGGTAGCGAGGATTTTTTCTTTTGTTTCATCCTGGAATCGGATCATTTCATCCAGGGCATTTTTTTCAGTTTCCAGCGTTTGCTGCAGGGTAGCCTTTTCTGCTTCCAGCTGTGTAATTTGCTGCTGGCGGCCGGTTTTCTCTTCCTGCAATTGTTGCATGCTGCGTTGCAGGTTTTGTACGGAAGTATCGGCTACGGCTACTTTCTTTTCGGCTTCGAACTGTTGGCGTTGCCAGCGTTGCTGGTCGTTGCGAAGGGTTTCGAGCGCCTGTTTCTTTTGCTGGAATTTATCTTTCTTTTCTTCCACCATCTCCCGAAGTGTTTCCAGTTCGTCGGTCATGGTTTCGAAGATCTCGGATTCTTCTACTACCTGTTTTTCGGAGAAATCGATGGAAGAGGTGAGTCCGGTGAGTTGTCCTTCCGCACTGTTGAGGAAGTCCGTAATATTTTTTTCGCGTTCCCGCAGGTAGGTCAGTTGCTGGGTAGCGAGGTTTTTATCATTTTCTTTTGTTCTGATGGTGGCTACCAGGTCGTTGAAGGATTTTTGCAGCACCTGCAGCTCTCTTTCTTTGGCTACAAAGTGGAGTTTATCCTCTTCCACGGCGGCTTCTGCAGCTTTGATCTCTGTTTCCAGGGCCAGTTTACGGTCGCTTTCTTCCGTTTGTTTGTCGGACAGGTCCTTGAAAGTGATGTTAAAGCCTTCGAGTGCTGCTTTAGCGAGTTCGATGCTGGCTTCGCGGTATTCCTTTTTCACCTCGTAGAAGCGTTCGGCTTTGCGGGCCTGGCTTTCAAGGGTTTTAAGGTTATTATTGATTTCAAAAAGCAGGTCCTCGATGCGGTTGAGGTCCCCCTCGGTGGCATCCAGTTTGGCTTTTGCTTCTTTTTTTCTTGTTTTGTAGATGGAAATGCCGGCGGCCTGTTCAAGCATGCGTCGGCGGCTGTTTTCTTTGTCTTTGATGATGTCGTCCACCATACCCAGCTCGATGATGGCGTAGGAGTCGGTGCTCACCCCGGTGTCCATAAACAGGTTATGGATATCCTTGAGGCGGCAGGCCACATCGTTAAGGCGGTATTCGCTATCGCCGTTTTTGTAGAATTTACGGGTAATCGTTACCGTGGTGAATTCGGTAGGCAGCACATTTTTGGTATTCTCGAACGTGAGGCTAACCTCGGCCATGCCACTGGAGGAGCGGGTTTTAGAACCATTAAACACCAGTCCTGCCTGGTTTTCAGAACGCAGGTTACTGATCTTATGCTCTCCGATCACCCAGCGGATAGAGTCGATAATGTTGCTTTTGCCACAGCCGTTAGGCCCGATTACACCGGTAATACCCTCATCAAACTGCAAAACGGTCTTGTCTGCAAAACTTTTAAAGCCTTTAATTTCTAGTGTTTTTAAGCGCACGACTTTACTCCGAGATTTTTAAGGCGTCAAAGATATAATTTTACCCGATTGAAAAGTAAATTAAGTGAGAACACAGCATCTTCCGGTATTTTTTTATACACACCTGTGAATATTTAATATTCCCGAACAAAACACCGGAATTATAATGGTCTGATTATAAATATAGTAAAAACCGTAATTAAAATTTAAATTCCTGTGAGAATTAATACTCAGAATTCTTTTAACAGGGGGTAATAATTACCTTTGTGGCTCCAAAACCCGAAAGAGTTTGCGTACAGACAATTGGATCAACGACGTTAAGACATTCCTTTACAGTTATCATTTTAGCAACGGTTTACGTACTACCATCAGCGTGGTGGTACCTTCCCTGGTATTTATGGCCCTGGGCCAGCTGGAACTCGGCATTGCGATGTCGATGGGCGCTTTGTGTACCGCCCTCAGTGACGTACCCGGCACGATAGTTCATAAACGCAATGGGCTGATCATCAGTACCATTCTTATCTTTTTAACCGCATTGGGAACAGGTTTACTGATTCCTTATCATTTCGCGATGATCGGCTGGATCATCGTCTGCTGCTTCTTTTTTGCCATGCTGCTGGTGTATGGCAACCGGGGAGGTAACATTGGCACCGGGTGTTTGCTGGTACTGGTATCCATCCTGGGGGAATCCCTGCAAACGCCGGCAGTGGTGATGCTGCATGCCTTCATGGTATTGCTGGGCAGCATCTGGTATGCCTTACTGGCACTGATCCTCTGGCAGATACGTCCTTACCTGAACGTACAACAGGCATTGGGTGATTGTATCATCCAAACGGCCCGCTACCTGGAACTCAGGGCTAATTTTTACACGCCCGGTGTGGATGTGGATGAAAACTACCGTTTGGTGGTAGCTCAACAGGTACTGGTAAACGAAAAGCAGGAAAACGTAAGAGAGTTATTGCTCAAGCGCCGCTCCGCCCAACAGGGTACTACCAGTATCAACAAGAGCATGGTGCTCATCTTTCTGGATATGGTGGACCTGCAGGAGCAGATCATGGCTTCGCAAACCGATTACAAGGCGCTGCACCGTGATTTCAAGGATGCTGAAATACTGGATAAATATCATACCCTCATACAGGATTTCGTAGAGGAATTAAAGAATATCGGTATCGCCGTAGCAGCAGGACAACGGAGTCTCCCTAAAGCTAACCTGAAACTGGGGATGGAAAAGGTAAGAAAGCAAATTGCGGAAATCACCCTTCAATTGCCTACGCTTAAGGAAAGAACCCGTACCATGCCGCTCACCAATATCCTCTCTAACCTGCAGGATATGGCACAGCGTGTGTACAATCTCCACCGCCTTACGCGACTGGAACGCCTGAAAGATGAATCGATAGATCCCAAGCTGGAATTATCCAAATTCACCACAAGGAATAAATACGATTTTGAAACCTTTAAGGATAACCTCACCTTTAAGTCGCATATTTTCCGTCATGCGATCAGGGTGAGTCTGGCTACTGTTACGGGCTATATCCTGGGTATGGCGCTGGAACTGGACCGTGTGTACTGGATTCTGCTCACCATCATAGTAATCCTAAAGCCGGGCTTTGGGCTTACCAGGTCGCGCAGTATACAGCGTGTAATCGGCACTGTGTTAGGCGCCCTGTTTGCGGCCGGATTACTGTACCTCACCAGCAATGGCACCATCATTTTCTTTGCGATGCTGCTTTGTATCCTGGGTGCTTATAGCTTTATGAGCTTCCGGTATACGCTCAGCGTATTTTTCGTAACGCCTTTTGTGATTTTTTTGCTGCACTTCCTCCACCCTTCTGACCTGTACAACGCGGCCCAGCGGGTGCTGGATACCTTCATTGGCGGTACGCTGGCATTTATTGCCAACATGGTGGTATGGCCCAGCTGGGAACATACTTTCCTGCCGGACTACATGAAAAAAATGCTGGCTACCAACCGCCAATATTTTGAAACGGTGATGGGAGTATATGTGAAAGAGAATGTAACCGTTACCGATTTCAAACTGGCCCGGAAAGATACCTATGTGGCGAGTGCCAACATGATGGCGGCTTTCCAGCGTATGCTGACGGAGCCTAAAAGCAAACAGAAAAACGCATCCACGGTTTATCACTTCGTGGTACTTAATCATACCCTTACTTCACACATTGCGGCACTGGGGTCTTATAGTCTGCACCACGGTGTACAGTTCCCTAAAGAAGAATACGAGCAGGTAACCGATTACCTGCTGAATTATATGGACCAGCTGATGCTGATGCTGGACCCCGCCACCAAAGCGCAGGCCCAGCTGCCGGCAGCCCTGAATACCTTTGAACACCTGGATCAGCGGCTGGACGAACTGGTACGGTTACGCCAGGAAGAGATTAATGCAGGTGCAGGTGCTACACCGCTGCGGGATGAAATGTTGGAAGCCAAGCAGGTGCATGATCAGCTGATGGCGATATTGTCGCTGGTGAAGGATATGGGAAAAGCGCTAATGGAGGGGAAATAATGTTTTCTGCGTTTAACTGCAAAAAGGCAGCTTTTCAATAACTACCGTAAGTCCTGCGGATTTTAAGCAAATGATAAAACGCCCAAACACCGCTGGTGCCATTCACAGTTGCATACAATTAAATGCCTATAGCAGCTCTCAAAAACCACGCTGCAAATCCAGCGGATTTTGAGCAAATAATAAAACGCCCAAACATCGCTGATGCTCTTCACGGCTGCCTACAATTAAATGCCTAAAACAACTCTCAAAAACCACGCTGCAAATCCAGTGGATTTTGAATAGGTAATAAAACGCCAAAACATCGCTGGCGCCATTCACAGTTGCCTACAATTAAATGCCTAAAACAACTCTCAAAAACCACGCTGCAAATCCAGCGGATTTGAGTAGCTTACTGAACTTCATTACCTCCACGTGCCCGCGCTACACGCGGTTGCCCCCGCGAAGTTTCCCTCCGGAGCAACCAACGTTACAAATTACTGCATCGGCTAAGATGCAATAATCCATTGTCTACTTTTCAATTCTGCAACGGCATGCGAAACGATAGACACCCCCAGTTGGATGCCATACTTTAACGCCCCTAACCGTACGGAAAGGAGTGAAAACCCAGCCGTTTTTACAATTGAAATGACAGCGATGCTTCATTGGGAAACATTTATTACACTACCAAACCAGCACCCTGGTAGTTTAGGTGATTTTACCATTATGGTAAAATGCAATATTTAGAGTGGAGATGAAAAAAGCCTGGAAGTTAGCCGACATTCCAGGCGGAGTAATAAATGTTCTAATGAAGCAATTCGAAGATAGTACAAAATTCAATTTTACCAAAAAAATTAGCAGAAAATTTTTACACTAAAAACCAGTATCTACAATAGATTTCTCGTATTAATATTTTTTTTCTCATTCCAGGAATACTAATATTATTAGCTACAATTTTTCTACAAATACCTTCCCAAAAACGCCGCTGTTTTACTCTCCTTCACCTTCGCCACCTCCCCCGGCGTCCCCTGCGCTACAATCTTCCCGCCTTCCTCACCGGCGCCAGGGCCAATATCAATCACCCAATCACTGCCGGCGAGCACCCGCATATTATGCTCTACCACGATCACCGTGTTACCGGCATCTACCAGTAAATTCAACTGCACCATCAGCTTGTCCACATCCGCAGGATGCAGCCCCGTAGTTGGTTCATCCAGGATATAAAGGGTATTGCCTCTGCCCATACGCTGTAGTTCAGTTGCCAGCTTTATACGTTGCGCCTCCCCGCCCGATAACTCCGTGGCCGGCTGTCCCAGCCGCAGGTAACCTAAACCTACCTCCCGCAGCACATGCAGGGAGTGATGCACGGCTGAATCATCTTCAAAAAAATGATACGCCTCGTCAACCGTCATCTGCAAAACCTCCGCTATATTTTTCTCTTTGTATTTAATCTCCAGCGTTTTGGCGTTATACCTGCTGCCATGGCATACCGGACAAGGGGCATACACACTGGGTAAAAACAACAGTTCCACCATTACAAAGCCTTCGCCATTACAGTTTTCACACCGGCCTTTTGGCATATTAAAGGAAAATCGGCCAGCATCGTATTTCCGGGCTTTCGCTGCTTTAGTGGCAGCAAATAGTTTTCGTACATGATCAAACAAACCGGTATAGGTAGCCAGGTTGGACCTGGGGGTACGGCCAATCGCCTTCTGATCCACCAGCAGCATCCGCTTCACCTGATCCATACCACCAACAATACGCCCCTCCAGCGTTTCAGGCTTGTCCTCCGCCAGGTCCGGTGCTTCCTCTTCCTCCGCCACTGAAGTTCCTAAGTGCGCCGCTACCAGCTCCACCAAAGCCTGACTCACCAAACTCGATTTTCCGGAACCACTCACGCCGGTAACAGCGGTAAATAAATGTAATGGAAAACTGACATCCAGTTGCTGTAGGTTATTCCTTGTTATCCCCTGTAACTGCAGCCAGTGGCTGGCTGTACGTGGCTCATGCCTGGCCGGCGGCAATTTATTAAAGAGGTATTTGGCGGTGATGGAACCAGCTATGCGCTCCAACCCTTCCGTTGCTCCACTATATAAAATCGTTCCTCCCTTTTCTCCTGCAAGTGGCCCTACGTCTACGATCCAGTCGGCATGCCGGATCACTTCCAGGTCGTGTTCCACTACAAACAACGAGTTACCCGCTGCTTTCAGGCGGTCCAATGCCCGCAGCAGCGACTGCGTATCTGCCGGATGCAAGCCGGCTGAAGGTTCGTCCAATACATACACTACCCCAAACAGGTTGGATCGTACCTGCGTAGCAAGGCGCAACCGCTGCAGCTCACCCGGTGATAAGGTAGGCGTGCTCCTTTCCAGCGAAAGATATCCTAAACCAAGATCCAGCATCACCTGCAACCTCGCCACCAGATCCACCGCAATGCGTTGTATTACCATCGCTTTTTCAGGATGCTGCTCATCCGGTACCGCTTTTATCTTTCCCTGCATCATTTCGTACAGGCGTTTCAGTGGGATGGCCGATATCTCCGCAATATCCATACCTCCAAACTTCACGGACAGCGACTCCCTTCGTAATCTTTTACCGTGGCACTCCGGACAAGGTGTGCTCAGCATATATTGCTGCACACGCTTTTTCATCATCGCGCTTTGTGTATTGGCAAAAGTATGCATCACATATTTGCGTGCCCCCATGAACGTGCCCATATAACTGGGCTCCATCTTACGTTTGAGTGCATCCTTCACCTCTTCCAGGGTAAAACTGGCATACACGGGAACGGTAGGCTGCTCTTCGGTAAACAATATCCAGTTACGTAACTTTTGTGGTAAATCTTTCCAGGGCTTGTCGACGTCATATCCCATCGTAGTAAGGATATCGCGGTAATTCTGCCCCTGCCAGGCCGTAGGCCAGGCGGCCACCGCTCTCTCCCTGATAGTCAGATTGGGATCGGGCACCATCGACTCCTCCGTAGCATCGTAAATCCGACCCATACCATGACAGGTAGGACAAGCCCCCTCCGGTGTATTCGGAGAAAAAGCCTCGGCATGAATAATATCCTGCCCCTTCGGATAATCACCCGCTCTCGAAAAAAGCATGCGCATCAGGTTACTTAAAGTAGATACACTGCCTACAGAAGAACGGGTGGTAGGCGTACCACGCTGCTGTTGCAAGGCGACTGCAGGTGGCAACCCTTCAATTTCATCCACCTCCGGCACCGGCATCTGGTGAAATAGCCGTCGGGCATAGGGCGACACCGATTCCAAATAACGGCGCTGCGCCTCCGCATATAATGTTCCGAAAGCAAGCGAGGATTTTCCGGAGCCGGAAATACCAGTAAATACGACTAATGCATCGCGGGGGATAATGAGGTCAACGTTTTTGAGATTGTGCTCACGTGCACCTCGTACATTCACAAAGCCAGGGGTTGAGTGTTGTTGCATAACGGCATCTGCCACAAGAATTGTGCCTTGGGAATGCAACTAAGAAAAGTTTGCCCGGAAAGCGAAATCACCTATCCGGGCAACGATAATTAAAAATTAAACAGGCAATTCAATCCAAATACGTCATACACATTGTCAGAAACGGTGCGCATATACGAAGTACGTATCTCAATGTTACGATTACGATTTCCTACTTTGAACCGCACCCCTGCATCTGCAGCAGGTCCCACACCAGCAGCACTTTCACTATAGTCATATGCCTCTCCACCCCAGTAATCACTATCCTCACTGTATGTCGCGTAATGATATCCAAACCCGGCACCTACAAAAAAGCCAAATCGCCTGCCACTGTTTTTTATAGCGCCGGCGCCAAAGTTGAATTCGGCCGTAACCGGTGCATTGAAGGCAAAAGAAGCACTGTTACCACTCTCCCCCCATGACGCGGCTATCCCAAAAGTAAGCGGCACACCGAGTGAAATAGAAGTCTTCCCGGAAGACATAGGGAAACATACCCGTGGGTAATACAGCAAAGTGGGAAGCACCTCCCCCGCATCCCCCTCCGGCACCTGTACCAGGAAACCCGTACCTACACCATGACGGAATTCCTGAGCAAAAACATAGTTGCTCAGCAAACAAATAACTAACAGCGTAAATAATTTTTTCATCTAGTAGAGAATTAGGTATAGAATTTATAGGTCGCAAAAAAATGCAATTTTTAAACATTTTGGAAAGAAACCTTAAAAAATAGTCATTTTTTCACATGCAAACTTTTCTTGATAAACAAACCGGCAAACAAAAAGGCCGGAATTGCATCATCCAATGCAATTCCGGCCCTTTATTTATTTATAGGCTGTTACCCAGCTATCACAATCGTAAACTGATCCGTCACCGGCGTCTGCACTTCCAGCAACCTGTCAAAAAATGCAGGTCCCTCCATCGCAAACCATGGAATAAAGTTTTCCTTTCTTTCCTGTAACGAGCCCGCCGGGAATAACCGCGCTCTGATAGTTCTGATCTGATCCGTTTGCCACGCGAACTTCTTTTTCTCCGCACGCAGAAACTTGTGTTCCAATTTACTAATGGACTTCATCGCCTTCTTCCTTTCGGAATTCGCAGAAGCCACCAGCGTAATATCAATGCTCTTCGCCTTCTCCTCCAAAATATCGAACAGCCGTTCCATTGCTGCATATTCATCTTTCAACACCAGCGCAGCATCGGTATGCCGCTGCACAAAACTGTTGATGATATCATCCGTACGCTGAAACAAGGTCCGCACCGGCAATTCCAGCTTCTGCAAACGGGTATTACTCTGCTCATCCACCAGCAAAAGGGAATTACGCAACAGTAACACGGGGTAAGGAACGCCATAATGTGCAAACAACTGCTGCAACTCCAGCCAGTAGGCAATTTCACCGCCGCCGCCAATAAAGGCAATGTTAGGCAAAATCGTTTCCTGGAACATACCCCGTAAAATCACATTCGGGCTAAACCGCTCCGGATGCGCTTCCAGCTCTGCTTCCAGTTGCGCCTGATCGAAACTCTTTTTGGTATGCAGTACTTTCCACAGATCTCCCTCCCGTACAATGCGCTCCCGCATACCGGTTTCAAGGTAAAACAGGTTAATATCACGGGGATTCGCCTGTATTTTATAGTGATTCCCGATCTTCGAAAGCGTGTCTGCCACGAGGTCATGCGACCGCTGATGCAACAGTTCATCCTTTATAACGGGAATGTATAAACGCTTCAGCGCAGCGCTGTCCGGTACTACCGTTACTAAACCAAAACGGCCAAACAGGGTATGCACCAGGTAAAGCGTAGCTTCCTGGATATTACCATGCTCCAGGTAGGCTTTGCGTAGGATGTCCAGCAGCTCAGCTCCGTGTGGCAAAAAGCCGATGCTGTCCTGGATCTGGCTGATCACCAGTTCCAGTCCTTCCGGCGCCATACGGCCTACAGGCCCCTGCTGCTGCGTATTCCAGGTAAGTGTTTTACCTTCCAGGTAAATACTGCCCAATTCTTCCAGGTCAGCATCTTCACTACCCATATAATATACGGGCACAAAATTATATTGCGGATACTGTTGCTTCAGCTCTCCTGCCAGCTTTATCGTTTGCAGGATTTTGTAGGCAAAATACAGGTAACCGGTAAAAATATTGGGCTGATGGGCGGTACAGACGGTAAAGGTATCAGGGCTGAGCAAACTGCTGATATGCTGCTGCACGGCAGGCTCGGGGGCTAAAGTAGCATACTGTGCTTCCAGCGCTGCTACCAACTCCTTTCGTGGAGTAGCAAATGCCTTACGGGCTTCTATCGCTGCTGCAAAATCCGGTCTGACGGGTGAATATTTGTAAAAAGGCCTTATCTGTGGATCTTCTGCCAAAAAATCTGTTACCAGCTGGTTAAAATAACCTGTTTCCCCATAAGGAATATACTCGAGCATATCTATCAATAATTACGCATGATGAATTACAGATGTGGTGGAGCTCAATGAAACCAATACATCGAAAAATTTGAATGTACGAAGTTAAATAGTTTTTCATTACCAGCACCAGGTAATTAAGGAACGGCAGATTTGCAGGAATAACTTGTGGATATCCTGACAAATGGAAAAAATAAATTTTTGTTATCGGGAGAGATTAAACGCCATCGGCTTTAATGGTGGACAGCAACTTGTCGAGGTTTACGCTGGCAAAACCCGACGCATAGTCAGATAAACCATATGGAATGATCAGTTCATTGTTGTGAATAATAGACCCGCAACTATAGAGCACATTAGGCACATAGCCTTCGCGTTCGTCTTTTTTGGGCACCAGCAGCGGCTCCCGCAGGCGGCCTATTTCTATACGGGGATCGTTGAGGTCCAGCAAACTGGCCCCTATGCAGTAGGTACGCATAGGCCCCACACCATGGGTAATCACCAGCCATCCCTCCGATGTTTCAATGGGCGAACCGCAGTTACCCACCTGTACAAACTCCCATGGGTACTTCGGCGTTTGAAGTATCTGTGGATTCTCCCAGATATTAATTTTATCTGAATACATGATATACCCGTTGATGCCATCAATGCGGGAGATCATCACATACTTGCCACCGATCTTACGGGGGAAGAGCGCCAGGTTCTTGTTCTGGGCCCCTTCCCCGTATAACGGCATAATTCTGAAAGTATAAAAATCTTTGGTTTGCAGCAGTTTGGGCTGGATGGTAATCCCGTCGTACGCCGTGTAGGTAGCGTAGTAAGTGACCGACCCGTCATCGGAAGTATATTTCACAAAACGGGCATCTTCTATACCGCGACTCTCAGCATCTGAATAAGGAAAAATAATTCTGTCGGAAATATCCGTATCCAGTGAAAAGTTGAGTTCATAATAGCTGTCTGCCAGCCACAGCACACGTTCCAGCTCCTTCTTCAGCAGGTGATCCACCTGGTAACGCTGCTGCATATCCCGGATGGTGCGCTTCAATGCCTGGTACTCGAACTTATCGGACAGGCTGTTTTGCACCTCCTGCATAATCGAATCCGGCAACTTGATGGACACCGCATTCTGGAAAAACGATTGCTTCTGGTAAACGGCATTGCGGATTACTTCCGCTTCATCTATATAATTGCCGGGGGATTCCAGGAAGATTTCATTGTCCCTGTTGATAACGCCATTTCTGAACGCTATTGATGAAACGTGCCCTTCTCCTACTGCCCTGAAACTGATAATGATGCGCTTTTCACCTTCTTCCAGGCCGCTCTGGTCAATATCCTCAATGATACTTGGATTAAAGAAAGCGGCAGATTCGATGGAATATTCATTGGTAAAATACGAGCCTATGAGCAGTTTCTTACGATAACTGAGTTCTTCGTAACTGATCTGCAATGCCTCAAAAAGGTGACTTACCCTGTCGGCATGCCGTTCGAAGATCCTTGTAATATTACGATGCCTCCGGGAGAACTCTCTCAGTATAGGCATAATCGTTAGGTTAACCTCCGTATCATCCATTTCCACCACCTTTTGAATGATTGATTTGGCTCTTGCTTCACCGTTGAAGAAGAACCTGGCTACCACCCTTTTAAGGTCCGGATAAATTTTCGTGTTTTTCCGCTCAATAGACAATTGCATGTTTACCACATTTGGTCATCAAATCTCAAAGCCGTCGTTTAGCACCATGCCTTTTTTCACAACAACGATACCATCTTTTACCGTGTACTTTTCAAAGTCGCCATCAGCGAGGTGTTTACCTCCGTTAATACGAACGTTATTGCCTATACTAACGTTTTTATCGATGATAGCATTGTTGATTACACACGCTTCACCGATGCCGATGGGCGGAAGTCCTTTCTCCTGCGCTTTTTTCAGGTCTTCCAGGGTTTGATAGTAATCGCTGCCCATAATATAGCTGTTTGTGACAACCGTGCCCTTTCCTATCCGGGTACGTATACCAATCACACAACGTTCCAGGCGGCTTGCCAGAATAATACAACCATCGGCCACAATAGTTCTTTCAATAGCACCTGAAATTTTTGCCGGCGGCAACATTCTTGCCCTGGAGAAGATGGTTTGCGACTCATCGTAGAGGTTAAACAGCGGGATATCATCCGTCAGACCAATATTAGCCTCAAAGAAGGAAGGAATATTCCCGATATCTGTCCAGTAACCCTCGTACTGATAACTAAACACCTTGTAACCGGAGGCGATGGCAAAAGGAATCACCTGTTTACCAAAATCAGCCTGATCCGGGTTACCCATCAGCATATCAAACAATACCTGGCGGGAAAAAACGTAGATCCCCATACTGGCCAGGTACTCTCTGCCGGCCTCCTTCATTTCAGGGCTCACTTCAGATGCCCATGGCGGCAGCTGCTCCTGCGGCGGCTTTTCAGTAAACGATACGATGGCGCCCTGCTCATTGGTTTTGAGAATACCGAAGTCGGATGCTTCCTTTGCAGCCACTGGAATGGTAGCGATGGAAATATCAGCGCCGGTATCTTTATGCTGCTGTATAAATTTGCTGAAGTCCATTTGGTACAACTGGTCACCGGAGAGGATGAGCACATATTCGAACTCAAAATTCTCCATATGGTGGAGGCATTGCCTTACGGCATCCGCCGTACCCTGGTACCAGGTAGGATTATCCGGGGTTTGTTCTGCCGCCAGGATATCTACAAATGCCTTATCAAAATTGCTGAAACGATAGGTGTTCTTGATATGCTTGTTCAGCGACGCGGAATTGTACTGGGTAAGCACAAAGATCCTGTTTAACCCGGCATTCAGGCAGTTGGAAATGGGGATATCGACCAGGCGGTATTTACCGGCCAAAGGTACTGCCGGCTTGGAGCGGCGACGAGTAAGCGGGTATAGGCGGGTTCCGGCCCCACCTCCTAATATAATGGATATTACGGCGTTAGACATATATATAAAGGGAGTTATTTTTCTGAATCAGATGCGCATGCTTTGATAGAGATCTATGTACTGCTGTGCAGAAGCGTTCCAGGAGTGGTCCAGGTGCATTCCGGAGAGCTGCACATCGCGCAGTCTGCGTTTGTCCTTATACAACTCTATGGCTCTTTTAACGGAGCTGCAGGCATCCCATACAGAGGGCTGAATAAACCGGATACCCACACCACCGGCGTCGCCGAAGTCGGTAACCGTGTCCTTCAAACCTCCGGTACTCCTCACAACAGGTATCGTGCCATAACGCAGTGCATACAGCTGGTTTAGGCCGCAAGGCTCCACCCGCGAAGGCATGAGCAGGAAGTCGCTGCCGGCATAGATCAGGTGCGATAATGCCTCATCATACCCGATATGTAGATTAAATCCATAGCTGGCATAATTTCTCGTTTCCTGTAACATCCATTCGATGTGCGGATCGCCACTGCCGAGTACCAGGAAGTTAACTTCTCCCGGCAGTTCGTGTAAGCTTCTTCCTATTATTTCAGGGAGAAGATCAGCGCCTTTGTCGCCCACCAGTCGCCCAATGAACGATATCAACGGCAGGGACGAGTCCAGTCCGAACCGTTCACAGAGATCCTGTTTGTTCACTTCTTTTCCTTCAGGAATCAATTCAGGGGTATAATTGTTCGATATGCGGGGATCTGTTGCAGGGTCCCATACTATCGTGTCGATGCCGTTGATGATGCCGCTGGTTTTAGCCCGCTCGCTGCTGATCAGGCTTTCAAGGCCATTGGCATTCTGATATAACTCCTCCATATAACCCGGAGAAACGGTGGTCACCCGCCAGGCACATTTGATCCCGGCTGCCAGGGGATTGATGCATCCTCCCCAGTCGAGCAGGCCCGCCTTCCACAGGTCAAAGCCCGGAAGCAGGTACAGTTTATCCCAGCCAAACTGGCCCTGGTACTGTGCATTATGAATAGTAAGCACCGAAGGAATCTGGCTGAGGCGATTATATTTATAACTATAACTCAGCAGGAAGGGGATTAATGCCGTATGATGATCATGGCAGTGCATCACTGCCGGCTGGTGATGCCATTCGTTGATCCAGTCGAGTATCGCGATCTGGAAAGCCAGAAAACGTTCTGTATCGTTGGGGTATCCATACACCCCCGGTGTGTCGAGCAACCCGGGAATGTCTACGAGATAAAGGTCGAATTCGAGACTATTATGTCTCTCCTTTAAAACATTAAAATGGTACCACTGGTGGCCTAACCACATACCGGACTGGTGTACCACATCAAACTCATGGGTATCGAAAAACTTATTCCTGTAGGCCGGCAGTACTACCTTGGCAATATGCCCGAGTTCCTGCTGGTATTTGGGTAGGGCCCCTACCACATCCCCCAGTCCTCCGACCTTCGCTACCGGATAACATTCCGCGCTGACGTGTAAAATTTCCATGCTGCTAATTGTATTTCCTTAAGTTAGTTGCAAAAAACTGAAATTCAAAATTTTCTTACCTTGCTGGCACAACCCTTGCCGACGGAGTATTATCTAATAGCTATCATTATGAAGTTCGGTACGGTCCCCACATCCATGCTGGATGATATTGATTTTAAGATTCCGGCAGAACCACTCTGGAATAAGCGTGTGCTGAAAGGCACCCCGGTACGCCATCCACGCGTATTTTCAGGCGCCGCCAAATGGGCCCGCCGCGAATGGCTCGACCTCCTCTACCCTGCCGGCACCCGCGAAAATCAATACCTACAGGAATACATCAAACATTTCAACAGCATTGAGCTTAACGCTACCCGCTATAAAATTTATGATGAAACGGCAGTTCGCCGCTGGGGTGAAAAAGCCCGTGGGCAGGACTTCGTATTTTGCCCCAAGGTACCACAGGTGATCAGCCACTACAGCAGCCTAAGCAACGCCGGCGAACGCACCACCGAGTTCCTGGACGGCATGCTGGGCTTCGGTAAACATCTCGGCCCCATATTTTTACAGTTAAGTGAGAAATTCGGTCCGGGTAGGCGTACACAACTTTATGACTATGTGGCCGGCCTCCCCAACGACCTGCAGTTTTTTGTGGAACTGCGCCATCCCGACTGGTTCGAAGACGAGGCCGCACGTATGGAATTGTTCCAGACACTGGCCAAACATAAGGTGGGAGCGGTTATTACGGATACACCCGGGCGGCGCGACTGCCTGCACATGCATCTGACCGTGCCCAAAGCGTTTATACGGTTTGTGGCCAACGACCTGCATCCGACCGACTTCACCCGGATCGACGACTGGACACACCGCCTCAAATACTGGCTGGATAAGGGTCTTAAAGAATTCTATTTCTTTCTGCACACCAAATCAGAAAAGAATATCCCCGAACTTGGTATCTACTTTGCCGACCAGGTGAAAAGAGTGTGTGGCATTGAGATAAAAAAACCTGAGTTAATAAAACATTGATTCTTTTTTTGACGATTATATTACAGGAGATGAAAAAGCCGCAATGATATATTAATTTTGCCCTCTCAAAACAGGTACATATATCAT
This sequence comes from Chitinophaga jiangningensis, assembly GCF_900142605.1. Lineage (GTDB taxonomy): Bacteria > Bacteroidota > Bacteroidia > Chitinophagales > Chitinophagaceae > Chitinophaga > Chitinophaga jiangningensis. The sequence goes on along the minus strand of NZ_FRBL01000012.1, from coordinate 87,837 downwards.
GCGCGACAAGCTAGAGCAATTGGCCGGGGAATTGAAAGGCACGTTATACACAGACGATACGATGCGGACCCTTTATGCCACAGATGCTTCGGCATACCGCGAAATGCCCTTAGCAGTGGCGATTCCGGCCGATGAAGCAGATCTTAAAACACTGATCAGATTTGCACGTGAAAACAAAACATCCCTGATACCGCGTACTGCCGGCACCTCCCTCGCCGGGCAGGTAGTAGGTAACGGCATCATCACCGATGTTTCCCGGACTTTTACTAAAATTCTGGAACTGAATAAGGAAGAAGGCTGGGTACGCGTACAACCAGGCGTTATCCGAGACGAACTGAATATGTTCCTCAAACCCCACGGGCTGTATTTCGGGCCGGAAACCTCCACCGCCAACAGAGCCATGATTGGTGGTATGGTGGGCAACAACTCCTGCGGCTCCAACTCCGTTGTTTACGGCAGCACCCGCGAGCACCTGCTGGAAGTAAAAGCCCTCCTCAGCGACGGCCAGGAAGTGACGTTCGGTGCCATGGATGCAGAAACCTTCCACCAGAAATGCGAAGGCCCGGACACACTCGAAACCCGCATCTACAAACAAATCCGTACTACACTCAGCAACCATAACAACGCCGCCGAAATCAGGAAAGAGTTCCCTAAAAAGAGCATTCCCCGCCGTAATACCGGCTACGCTGTAGACATGCTGCTGGAAACCAACCCTTTCACTGCCGGCACGGAAGATTTTAACTTCTGTAAACTCATCGCCGGATCAGAAGGTACCCTGGCTTTCCTCACTGAAATAAAGTTGCATGTAGACCCCATCCCTCCCAAGGAAGTAGGCCTGCTGTGCATACACTTCAATAATATTGATGAATCGCTCCGCGCCAACGTGCTGGTAATGGATTTTAAACCCAGTGCCAGTGAGCTGATCGACCACTACATCCTGGAGTGTACAAAAGATAATATCGAACAAAGCAAAAACCGTTTCTTCGTACAGGGCGACCCCGGCGCTATCCTCGTCGTGGAATTCTGTCGCAATACCCGCGAAGAAATCATAGCAATGTGCGCACAGGTGGAAGCCAAACTTCGCGAAGCAGGCCTGGGATACCACTTCCCGTTGCTCTTCGGCGACGACAGCAAAAAAATCTGGGCCCTGCGCAAAGCAGGCCTCGGCTTGCTCAGTAACCTCCCCGGCGATGAAAAAGCAGTGCCGGTAATCGAAGATACCGCCGTTGCTGTAGAAGACCTGCCTTATTTCATCCGCGATTTCAACGAAATCCTGAAAGAATACGGCCTGTACTCTGTACACTACGCCCATGCCGGCTCCGGTGAAATTCACCTCCGCCCTATCATCAACCTGAAAACAGTTGAAGGCAATCACCTCTTCCGCAAAATTGCAGAAGAAATTGCCGGACTGGTGAAAAAATACCAGGGCTCCCTCTCCGGTGAACACGGTGATGGCCGCCTCCGTGGTGAGTTCATCAAACAGATGGTGGGTGACAAAAACTATGAACTGCTGCGGGAAATCAAATACACCTGGGACCCGGAAAATATCTTCAATCCTAACAAGATCGTGGATACGCCGAGCATGAACAGCATGCTCCGCTACGAGCCAGGCCAGGCCGCACCTAATATCAATACCATTTTCCACTTCCCGGACCAAACCATCCTTCAGCATGCGGAGCAATGTAACGGTTCAGGCGACTGCCGTAAAACGCAGCTCAGCGGTGGTACCATGTGCCCCAGCTATATGGCTACCCGCAACGAAAAGGATACCACCCGCGCAAGGGCAAATATCCTGCGCGAATTCCTCACGCATTCCAATAAGGAAAACCGCTTCGATCATAAAGAAATCTACGAAGTACTGGACCTCTGCCTCGCCTGTAAGGGTTGTAAGTCGGAGTGCCCCTCCAACGTGGATATGGCGAAGCTGAAAATGGAATTCCTGCAGCATTACTACGATGCCAACGGCGTTCCGATGCGTGCCAACATGATCGGTAACTATTCCAAACTCAACGGACTGGCCGCCATTGCACCATCTATTTATAATGGCCTGGTTAAAAATCCACTAACGGGCAGCCTTATACGTAAATTCTCCGGTTTTGCGCCTAAACGTTCGCTGCCTACTTTGCACACCACCACCCTGCGCAACTGGTTTACCCGCCGCTGGCCTAAGGAGAAAAAGGGAAAATCCGGCAACCGTAAGGTCTACCTCTTCTGTGATGAGTTTACTAACTTCAACGATACTACGATTGGTATCAAAGCCGTGAAACTCCTGCATAAACTGGGTTATGAAGTAGAGATGGTAGAGCATCCGGAGAGCGCCAGAGCGTATATGTCCAAAGGATTGCTCCGCAAAGCGCGGGAAATTGCGGAAGACAACGTACGCATTTTCCAGACCCTTATCAACGAAAAAACACCTTTGCTTGGCGTAGAACCTTCTGCCATTCTGAGCTTCCGCGATGAGTACCCCGATCTGGTACGCGACGGACTGCGAAACGGCGCAAAAGAACTGGCCAAACACGTGTATATGGTAGATGAGTTCCTGGCGATGGAGGCCGACAAAGGCAATATCACCGCTGCGCAGTTTACTACCCGCACACAACATATTAAATTACACGGCCACTGTCAGCAGAAAGCACTGTCATCTGCCCTGCATAGTAAAAAAATCCTGTCCATACCCGGTAACTACACCGTGGAAGTGATTCCGAGCGGCTGCTGCGGCATGGCAGGGTCATTTGGGTATGAAAAGGAACACTACGACCTGAGTATGCAGATTGGCGAGATGATACTGTTTCCAGCCGTGCGCAATGCCGCTTCAGGCACTATCATTGCAGCGCCGGGCACCAGTTGCCGGCACCAGGTGAAGGATGGTACCGGGGTGATAGCGAAGCATCCTATAGAGATTTTGTATGAATCACTTGCATAGTTTTTACCCATGCCTTCGGCATGGGTAAAAACCGGAAGGGGTCGGTGCCGTACGGCACCGACCCCTTCCAGCTTATAGCTTTATTATGCCTGCAAAGGCCCCAGATATATTTCCGTTAAAAAGTGAAACTTCACCATACCATTCACCTGAAATTTATCGTAAATCTCTTCCAGCTCATTGAGCATGGCTTCATGCTGCGGCCCTGATTCCGGGGCATAGGAGGCGGACAATAACCTGCCTTTTAATCCTTTGAAATCAAATTGCTGTGCATGTGTCAATTGCTTCAGCTCATAACCGGCAGGGGCAAAAAATGCAGCCATTTGCGCAGGGGTGATATTCTTGTGATTTACGGTGGCGTAGTCGGTGCCGTATTTACGCAACAAATCTTCGTAATTTTTTTCAAACGGATTTTCCGTTTGACGTACATTCCAGATGAGTGCCGCGTAACTACCGGGCTTGCCTATACGGAGAAATTCAGCTTTGGCAGCAGGCGCATCAAACCAGTGAAAGGCTTGTCCTGCCACGATCAGGTCCACACTATTATCCGGTAAGGTAGTTCGTTCTGCCGTCCCCGTTATGGGCTCAAAATTTCCATAGGGCGTCAGCATTTTGATCATCTGCTCCCGCATCTCCCTATTGGGTTCTACGGCATACACCTTATTACCCTGTTCCAGAAAAGGTTCCGCTGAAATGCCCGTACCGGCGCCAATATCCGCCACCACAGTATCGGGGCGTAATACGCCGGCTTCTTTGAGAAACGGAATGAGGCTGTCCGGATAATGCGGACGATATTTTACATAGTTTTCGACCCTTGAGCTGAATCTTTCTGTGTTTTTCATGATTATTCCCCGAGTCCTTTAGGTTTCTTTTCTTCGTTTCCAAACTGTTCCAGTTCGGCCAGTTTTTTCTTACCGTAGGCCAGTTTTGTGATGAGCACGTACAGTACCGGCACACTAAAGATAGCCACAAAAGTAGCAGCCAGCATCCCCCCTACCACGGTAAATCCGATGTTTACACGGGAGGCAGCGCCAGCGCCTTTGGCGAAGCAAAGCGGCATTACCCCAAGGATAAACGCGAAGGAGGTCATCAGGATCGGGCGGAAACGCAGCTTTACCGCTTCCAGGGTGGCCTGCAGCAGTGGCATCCCCCTGTCCACACGTTCCTTACAGAACTCTACGATCAGGATGGCGTTTTTGGCGGACAAACCAATGAGGGTGATCAAACCGATCTGGGAATACACGGAGTTAGCCTGTTTGGTCAGTGCCAGCGCGCAGATAGACCCGAACAGCGCTACCGGTACGGCCAGGAGTACGGAGAATGGTACCGACCAGCTCTCATACAGGGCCGTCAGCAGCAGGAATACAAACAATATCGATAGTCCGAAGATGAGCAGGCTTTTATTTCCAGCCTCAATTTCCTGTAAGGATACGTTGGCCCACTCGTAGCCGAAGTTGGAGGGCAGCACTTTAGCAGCCACTTCTTCCAGGGCTTTAATGGCATCACCGGAACTGTAGCCCTGTTGCGCGTCCCCGTCGATTTCGATGGAGCGGTACAGGTTAAAGTGGTTGATTACCGGCGCACCACCTCCTTTTTTACTGGAGATCAGCGCGCTGAGCGGAATCATCTGGCCGGTGTTGTTGCGAACGTAGTAGGTCGACAAATTATCAATGCTGGTACGATACAGGGAATCTGCCTGCAACACCACGCGGAAGCTGCGGCTGAACCGGGTAAAGTCGTTCACATATAATCCGCCGAGGAAAGTTTGCAGGGCGCCAAAAACATCGCTCACTGCTACGCCCAACTGTTTACATTTATCTCTGTCCACCTCCACATTGAACTGCGGCGTATTGGCGCTAAAGAAAGCATATGCCCGGGCAATTTCCGGGCGTTGGTTGGCAGCCATCAGGAACTGCCCCAACACCTGGTTGAGCTGGGCCATGTCCGGGTTACTCTTTTGCTCCATGATAAAGGAGAAACCACCGGAGTTACCCAAACCACGCAGTGTGGGCGAAGGAATACAAATAACGGTGGCGCCTAAAATGCGTCCGGCCTTGCCTTGTATTCTGCCTACAACGGTACCGATGTCGTCCCCGTGCTTATAGCGCTCGTCCCAGGGTTTGAGACTTACGAAGAAAGTACCCGAGTTAGGCTTGGTAGCGTTGGCCACGAAGTTGATACCCGCGATTCCGAAGAAGTGGCTTACAGCACTGTCGGCCAGCAATATCTGGTTAATCTGCTCAATCACCTCTTTGGTACGACCCGAAGATGATGCGTCCGGTAACTCCAGGGCGATAAACATGGCACCCATATCTTCCTGAGGAACAAAAGTAGTTGGTGTTTTCTTAAACAGGTAACCGGCTACAGCAAACAGCCCTACAAGGATGATAAGCACCAGCCAGGTTTGATGGATGGCGTGTTTTACCCCGTTACCATAGCGCTCCGTCACTTTGCCAAACCATACGTTGAACTTATAAAAGATTTTGTTTAAACCATGGGATTCTTTAGTGAGATGAGCAGGCCGCAACAGAATAGCTGTCAGTGCAGGCGTTAGTGTTAACGCCAGAAATGCCGATAACAACACGGAAAATGCGATCGTGAGGGCGAACTGCTGATACAATCGCCCGCTCACCCCGGGGATAAATGCCACCGGCACAAACACTGCCGCGAGGATCAGCGCAATGGCGATTACCGGCGCCTGTACCTCCGACATGGCCTTGAAGGTGGCTTCCCGCGGCGACATCAAATCCGCATCAATATGATGCTGCACCGCCTCCACCACCACAATGGCATCATCCACCACGATACCGATGGCGAGCACGAAACCAAATAAAGTGAGGGTATTGATGGAGAAGCCCAGCAACTGGAAAAATATAAAGGTACCAATCAGTGAAATCGGAATAACCAGGACCGGGATGAGTGTAGCCCTCCAGTTCTGCAGGAAGATAAATACCACAATCACCACCAGCAGCAAGGCCTCGATGAAAGTCTGAATTACCTCTTCAATGGAAATTCTTACGAAAGATGTAGTTTCAAAGGGCACGAGCCACTGCATATCTTCCGGGAAAGACTTAGAGAGTTCCTCCATGCGGGCAATTACGCGGTCGTTTACATCCAGGGCGTTTGCACCGGGCGACAAATAAATCGCCGCACCTGAACCGGTTTTACCGTCCGCTTTGGCTTCGATGGCGTAGGTAAAGGAGCCGAGATTGATGCGGGCAACATCCCGGAGTCGCACCAACGAACCATTGGTGCTGCGCCGTATAACAATATTTCCGAATTCTTCCGAGGTAGCCAGTCGCCCCTTTACACTAACCGTGTATTCAAAGGCCTGGTGTTTATCGATTGGAGGCGCACCAACACTACCCGCAGGCACCTGCTGGTTTTGCTCCGTAATGGCAGCAGCTACATCGCCGGCAGTGAGGCCGAGGGCGGCCAGCTTATCCGGGTTCAGCCAGATGCGCATGGAATAATCCTGGGAAAAAGCATTTACATCACCTACGCCTGACAAGCGTGCCAGCTCAGGTTTGAGGTAAATATTTACGTAGTTATCAAGGAATTCACGGCTATGTGTGCCTTTGGGCGAGTTCACCGCGATTACCATCAACATATCGTTGGAACGCTTCTTAACGGTTACCCCTACACGACGTACCTCGTCCGGTGTACTGGGCAACGCCAGGCTCACGCGGTTCTGTACGTCCAGCGTGGAGATGTCGGGATCGGTACCGAGGTTGAAGGTAACGGTCAGGCTCATCGAACCATCATTGGCGCTCACACTCTGAATATACATGGCGCCGGGCGTACCGTTTACCTGGTTTTCGATGGGGGTGGTCACCGTTTCTTCTACCGTGGTAGAGTTGGCACCCACATAACTGGCACGTACATCCGTAACGGGTGGCGCAATATCCGGCAGCTGCGCGATTGGTAGGTTAAACATACAGATCAAACCTACAATCACGATGAGTATAGCAATTACGATCGTAGTATTCTTGCGCTCTATAAAGGTTTTCGAGATCATGCTGTGAATGCAGTTTTGATGGTTTATTTACCGGCAGGAGCTTGTGTGGCAGCAGGTGGCGGTGTGGCACCGGCAATATTTACCGTATCTCCTGGTCTTACTTTCTGCAGGCCATCCACCACTATTCTGTCGCCCACATTCAATCCGGCCCGGATCAGCAGCATGGTATCTGCCTGTGGTCCGGGATCTATACTTTTCTGCTGGATGACGTTGTCTTTATTGATAAGCATTACGCTTGTTTCAGAAAGGTTCTGGATAATTGCTTTAGCCGGAATGGCCACCTGGGTAGGCTCTGTTTTGTACTCCATAATCACCACCAGGCTCATACCGGAAGTTAGCATCCTGTCTTTATTGGCAAACTGCAATCTCACTTTAACGGTACCTGTGGTTTGATCCACGATGTTATTGATGGTTATGATTTCTCCGGTTTCATTATATCGTTCGCCGTTGGTGAATTGGAGGTAGAATTTGATATCGCCGGGGTTTACTTTCAGTTTATTGAATTCCTGTACACGGGATTGTGAAACGTCGAAATCCACGAACATGGGCTGCTCGTTTACCACCGTGTTGATCAGCGTTTGACCTGCGTTTACAATATCTCCCACTTTGATGAGTACGATACCGATTTTACCGCTCACCGGCGCTTTGATCTGGGAGTGGTTTACATCCGTTCCAGCGCGGGCAACTGCTGCCTGGGCCGCTGCCAGGTTTGCTTTAGCGGTGAGTAATGCAGTATATGCCTGGTCAACCGTTTGTTTGGATATCGCGTCGTGTTCGAGGAGGTTTTTATAGCGTTCATAGTCGCGCTCTTTCTGTGCCAGGTCGGCCTCAGCCTGCTGGCGGGTGGCGGCGGACTGGTCCAGGGCGGCGGTATAGCGACTTCTCTCAATCTCGTACAGCACCTGTCCTTTCACGACATCGGAGCCGTCGGGCACTTTGATAGCATCGAGGAAGCCGGTTACATCGGCGCGTATTTCCACGATATTATTGGCGGTAAGCGTAGCCGGGAACTTCTCCGTTACCGTAAAGGCGCCTGCCTGCACGGTATAGGGCACCACTGTAGCTTTCATCTGACCCATCATAGCCTGCTGATTCTTCTTTCCTCCTCCGCAGGAGCTGAGGATTACCGCTGATGAAAACAGGAGTATGTTCGAATATTTGTTAAGATACATATGGAGAAGAAATTACGATTGACGAATTACTTGATTTTGCCCATGGCCTTATCCAGGTCAGTTTTGCTGATGAGGATATTAAGCATGGCGGTGATATAGTCGACGCGTGCCTGTGTCAGCTCATTTTCGGCGGACAATACATCCAGGCTCGTGCTTACTCCCTGATCATATTTGTATACTACCCTGTCGTATATGCCCTGCGTGAGGTCCATATTCTTCTTGGCAGTGGTAAAATTGTCTTTATTATTCAGGTAGATGGTATTGGCTTCTTTTACCTGGTTGCTGATGGTTTGCACGAGGTAATCGAGATCATTACGGGATTTTTCGACGGTGATCTTGTTTTGCCTGATCAGATGCAGTCGTTCCGTACCGGTAAAGATGGGCCAATTGAGTGTGAGTCCCAGCACGGACGCGCCGAATCCGGTTTTATAGAGATCGCCGAAGTCGGTGGAAAAATAATTCCAGCCATAGTTCACAAAGGCAGAGAGCTGCGGCAGGTATTTCATTTTGGTGCTTTTCAGCTGCAGTTCATTGAGTGCGATTTGTGTGTTCTGGATGCTGTATTCAATGCGGTCTTCCGGCTTGTAATCAACTGTATCTGACAGGTAATACTCCACATCAAAATCCTGCACGGTTTCCGTAAGCGTCAGTTGTGCTTCCTGGGGCATACCCATCTGGAATTTAAGCAACTGTAATGCATATACGAGGGTACGGATTTGATTGGTGACAGTGGTAACCGTATTATTATATGATACCTGGATACGGTCTACGTCTATTCGTTCGGCTACGCCCTGGTCATAACGGTGACGGGTATCTTCCAGCGTTTTGGAGAGTTGCTGGAGATTGGATTTGGTGAGCCGGATATTTTCGGTATTGGTGAGCACCGCGTAGTAGGCTTTGGATATGGCCACGGTGGTTTCTATATTGGTTTGGGTAAGGCTTTTCTTTGCCAGGTCTGTATAGACTTTTGAGGCTTTGAGTCCCAGGAAGTAGTCGCTGTTAAAGATCACCTGATCCAGCTGCCCTGTTACCGAAGAGGCGAACCGGGTACCGAATTGCACGGGTATTTTCACATCGTAGTTACCATTTGCGATGTCGGGGATCAGGGAGGTGGCCAGTTTCATATTATCATTGAAAGAGGCGGAAATATTACCGTGCGGCAGGAGTTTACCGGTAGCTTCCTTCACCTGTTCTTCTGAAAAGTTGACATCAAGGTGCGCATTTACCACGTCGTGGTGGTGTTGCAGCCCATATTTGATACAATCTTCCAGGTTGAAGGCATAGGAAGCGCCTTTAGCGGTATCTGCCTGTCCGAAAACAGACTGAAATCCTGTAATAAGCAGAAGAGATAACAGCAATTGGTTGCCACGCATATTAAATCATTGACGGTCTATGACGATTGTTAGGGAGATAACAATAAAATGTTGAAAATGTTGACGGAAGAAAATACGGTGCAGGTGTGGAAGGATATCTTTGGGGGATACTTTGTATATTGCCGGCACGAAGCTTATAAAGATACGCTCCTATTATGTCAATGTCTGTTATTAAGGAACCCAAATCTGAGCAGCGGGAGCTGGAACTGGTGCGCATTACTCACTTCAGTGATGCTGTTTTTGCGGTGTCCATTGTCCTGTTGATCCTGGATATCAAGTTACCTGAGATCCCTGATGCTGTACCTGTGGCCGATTACATGACCTACCTTCGCCCTATGACGATGCAGGCCCTGGTTTTCCTGGCTACCTTTATTTTTATGGTGAATTTCTGGCGCCGGCACCTGCAGCTATTCCGGTTATTGCATCACCAGGATAATGGCCTGGTGAGCAGGAATCTGTTTTTCCTGTTTTTCATCATTACCTTTCCCTTTGCAGCCCGGGCGATGGTGCATATAAAGCCACACTTCATCCTGCCATTGTTTATTTATCTCTGCAATCTGGCCGGCTGCCTGGCGGCGATGTTCTGGATGGCCTACTATGCTTTCCAGAAGAAACCTTCGCTGACAGCTCCGGGGCACTATACCGAGAAAGAGATTATGTACCAGCGGTACAAGTATAATTTCCTGACGATGGCCACCGGGTTTACGGTGATTTCCATGGTTTATTTCTTCTTTCCGGATAATGTACATTACCAATACCTGAGTTATTGGATTATCCCGGCATTGGCTTTGTTCAATTATTTCCGGTTGAAAATCAAAAAACGTAACACCTTACGGGCGGTCCATATAGTGGACAAGCAGTTGTAGCAGCCCGTGGTATTTTATCACCATATCTAATAACGCATGCCAGAGGTAGATAAAAAGGAAGCCAGCATCCTCCACAGAGCTATTGCGGAATGGCAGCACCAGTCGCTGATCAGCGAAGATCAGGCACGGCAGCTGAATGGCACCGTGAAGGTGCGCACCACCGACTGGCAAACCATCGCATTATATATATTTATTGCGGCCATTTCCTGTGCGCTGATGGCATTTGGCTCACTGGTGCTGGATGAGAAATGGATAGAGATCCTGCGAAAAAAATTTAGTCTCACCGATGGGGTAATTGCTTTTCTCTTTGCGGCCGTAACCGTGGCCCTGTGTTACCATGGCTGGCGCAAGAAGCGCCATGAGCTTGGCTTTTCCTTTAACCGGGAACTATTCTGGCTGCTGCCGGTGCTCAGTACAGGCGTTACCGTGGTATACCTGGGCAAATCCATGGACTACCTCAACGGCAATTATGGCGCATTCTGGTTGCTGGCTACCATTATATATGGCGTACTGGCGTTGGCGTTACAGTCGCGCTTTTTATGGGTGGCCATGCTGCTGTCCCTGATTCCGGCTTACGTAAAGCTGACTTATTATATCACCGGTGATGCGCCTTACTTCCTGGGCATGAACCTCCCCTGCCGCATGGCCGTGCTGGGAGCACTCCTGCTGCTTGCCGGCACACTGGTAAGGAATACAAGGGTATATGCGCCTATAAAAGATATTACCCGCAGCGGCGGCTGGCTGCTGTTCCTGCTCTCCGGCTGGCTGATTTCCATTTTTGGCAATACGGCCACCTGGGCGGAGTGGCAGCAATTGCGACAGGTGCACCTGCTTTTCTGGGTGTTTGCGTTTACCGCACAATGTGTACTCACGTTTATCTGGGGGCTGCAACGGAAAGATCCTATGATCCGCGATATGGGCATCATCTTCTTTCTCCTGAATTTATATACCCGCTATTTTGAATACCTGTGGGACCGCACCAACAAGGGGCTGTTTTTCGCTATACTGGCGTTGAGCTTTTGGGGGTTGGGGCGACTTATAGAGCGGCGATTTGGTAAAAACAAAGGTGGGTAGCCGCTTCCCGGGCGTTGCTTCTTGTAATTTTCCTTAACAATCTTCGCTAAAGTCAGATACTGAATTTAGCGAAGATTGTGTTTAATAGACGCCTGCGAGGCGTCTATACCTTGCTAATCCGCAACCGTTAATGCGCTGGCCACACCATATCTACCGGTATCGAGTACACTCCATTCGTAATTTCCGATCATCCAGCTGCGCAGCACGGCTACATAGCGAATCAGTTCGTAGCTGAAGGGTGTTTCTTCGTAAGGGAGTAATTTTTCCAGTACGAGGAAAATTGCCAACTCTTCATTGTGCATACGGGTGGCCTCGGCCACCGCATCCTGCAGCGGTATGCCCAGTTCATGTTTCAGTACCAGCACCAGGTTGTGTACATCGCCGGCTTTGGATTCTTTTGTACAGGAGATGATATCATTTGCCCAGCAAACGATGTTATTACAGGCCAGGATCATGCGTTGGAGAATAGCATTTTGCAGCACTTCTTCTGGCAGGTAAATTTTTTCAATGATGTCAATGGCTTCTACATCCGCGAAGAGGGCACCGGTGAAGGGACGCATACGAACGTAATCCTTTACGGATGGAACTCTGCCAGCTTCGCGGTTTTCTGCTTCCCAGATGCAGGAATTAAAGTAATCTTCCATGCTGCGGATAAAGCGCAGGCGCCAGGAGGGCTTGCTGATGGCGCGCATACGTTCCCAGATATCGGATAATGAAGCGGGCAAAGGGCCGGCATCTTCCAGACTATACACTTTATTGGTGTGAAAGATGTCCATCAGGCCGGCCATAATGGTACGGAGGTAATCAGATTTTTTACCGGCGGAGTTTTCATCGCATTGATCATCGAGTAAAAACAGCCAGGTGTTAAAGTCGGCAATGAGGCAAAGTTCGTGGAAGGGAGCGTCCGGAAAGGCGCGTGCAGCGAGCCATGCAAAGCGTGCCTTATTGAATTTGAACAGTGCTTTCTCGTCGGTGATAAGGTCAAATTTTTGTACCCACTGTTGTATATGGGTCTGAGCATCTTCGGCGCGGGCATTCACGCGGGATGGGAACGGATACTTCAATTGCGGGAGGTGGATTAGATTCATGTGCCTCATTGTTTAAAAGTTAACATATTATGGTTTAGAGAATGCGGCGTTAACAGCAGTGGTAGCACGGCTGTGGTTCAGTGGCATAGTAAGGGATTACAGGTATGCAGGTGATTAACGCGGCCTGGCATGCCGCGGAGCTCATTCGGTTAACAGTAAAGGTGTAATAGTTAAAATTGATTTGTTGGCATCGTGAAATCCCATGACATACGGCCATGGAATTACACGGAGCAATAAAGCACTCCCGGTGCTGTAGTGCTCCGGATGACGGGTCAGGCGTTTACCTCATTAACAGTTATTTTGAGATACTCCAAAACCATTGGCAAAGCACGATGAAACCATACCGTAAAACTATCTGGTTCGGCGGCCATCAATGCGAGAATGTCTCGTGCAGACATATACTTATAGCTATTTACTTCCGAAGTATCTGCTTCAACGGGACCATTATAGGTGCCTACCAGCACATGATCATATTCATGTTCCGTAAGGCCGTTGTCGAAAACATTTTTATACATGAAAGAAAATATCTCCTGTAGCGGACAGTCAAATCCCATTTCCTCCTTCAGGCGGCGGTGTGCCGCGTCCAGGGTAGTTTCGCCCGGATATGGGTGACTACAGCAGGTGTTGGTCCATAATCCTCCTGAATGATATTTATCCAACGCACGTTGCTGGATCAGGATTTCGCCGGCATCATTTACAATAAATACGGAGAAGGCACGATGCAGCAACCCTTTTTCATGGGCTTCCATTTTTTCCATTGCTCCTATGGGCTCGTCGGATTCGTTTACCAGTATAACTTCAGGATGTTTCATAGCGCAACAAAGATATTTTAATTATGCTTTCAGCATGCAGTTAAGCAGATTTTTTTGCCGCTGAATATCAGACTGGTTTAAATGATCGCATGAATGGTTACTGTTTTAAATATACGATATTAATCATAAAATAAGCAAATATTTATATGGGTGATTTTCCTGCAGACAGGCCGCAGTCGGCCAAAGCGGCGTTTCTTGCAAAAAGGGAATGATTTTGAGCTTGTAAAGGATTTCGTTTTGTCTTTTTTGCTCGCAAAGCAGCATAAGTGGCATAAGCAGCAAAGGCCTGCATTTTGTTCCAATAAAATGTTTGAGAGAAGAGAGGCCGCAGGCCTCTACTCTCTCGTTATGAGGTCCGCCTACGGCGGACCTCATAACGAGACAAACAACATAACACCGTCCTTTGCTGCTTACATGCTTGGCTGCGTGCAAAAAAGACAAAACAAACACTATGCAAGAAAAAGCTGCGCCAGGAATGACAATGCCGTGAAACACAAATGCCTTACCTTTGACAAATGGCTGAAGATTTAAAAGTAGCAACCGGAAATAAGGCGGAACAGTACCTTTCATTAATTCCGCAGATCAAAGGATTGATAGACGGAGAGCCCGATCTGATCGCAAACCTCGCCAATATTGCAGGTGCGCTCAAAGAACAGTTCCACTGGTTTTGGGTGGGTTTCTATCTGGTAAAAGAAGACCAGCTGGTGCTAGGCCCCTTCCAGGGCCCTATAGCCTGCACACGCATCCGTAAAGGAAAAGGCGTTTGCGGCACAAGCTGGGAACAGGCCCAAACGCTGATAGTGCCGGATGTGGAAGCTTTTCCCGGGCACATTGCCTGCAGCAGCTTATCCCGCTCGGAAATCGTAGTACCCATCATCCGCGATGGCGTGGTAAAAGGCGTACTGGACGTGGATAGCGAGCACCTGTCTCAATTCGACGAAACCGATAAATTGTACCTGGAGCAGATTGTGGCATTAATTTCGATGTAAAGGACAAGCATTTTAATTGTAATCTTTATTCGAAACCGCTTATGTTTTTTTTCCGTAAAAAAAATACATCTGATGCCAACGTCAGCTCATTACTGGCATTTATGGGTACAGACCTGCACTCGCACCTGCTGCCCGCAGTAGACGATGGTGTGCAGGATGTGGATACCAGCATTCATTTTATCACTGCTTTACAGGAAATGGGCATCCGCCAGATTATCACTACGCCACACGTGATGATGGATCGCTTTCCAAATTCTGCCCAAACCCTTGCGGCGCCTTACCAACAGGTATCCGATGCCCTACAGCAGGCAGGCAATCAAATTTCGTTCAGGCATGCAGGTGAGTACTACCTGGATGAATCACTACCACAGCTGTTACAGCAGCCTTTAATGAAAGTATTCGACAGCGTGGTGCTGGCAGAAATGTCGTTTATGTCCGCCCCGCCGCAGATCTTTCAGTGGATATTCGATATCCAGGCAGCAGGCTACCAGGTACTGATGGCGCATCCCGAAAGGTACAGCTACTACCACCAGCACCCGGAAACGTATGCCCGCTTTAAAGAACGCGGCTGTTTACTACAGGTGAATCTCCTGTCTCTCACCGGATATTATGGTAAACATATTAAACTGGCTGCTGAATATCTGTTGCAGAAAGGACTGGCAGATTACATAGGTACGGATCTCCATCATCATAAGCATCTACAGGCTATTCAGGACATAGGGAATAATAAAAAACTCAGGGCAGTACTGGATAGTTACCCGTTTAAAAATCGGGCTATCCCGCTGGCTAACGTACCAGTGTAACCGTACCTGTTTGCTTCCTCGCCTGCTGGCGGCTGTCGGTATAAGTAAGCACCCATGCAAATACCTGGGCCTGCGCCTTCTTACCACGAATCATACCATCCCAGCCGCCTTCAGGATCGCGGGTTTCAAATGCCAGCTCACCCCAACGGGTATACACCGCCAATCTGAAATCGGTCACGGCATCGTGTACTTTTGCACGAAACACATCATTCTGCCCGTCCTGGTTGGGAGAAAAAGCAGTTGGCATAAACACGGCACACTCTCTGATATAGCGTATCAGGTTTGAATCAACAGCTGTTTCACAGCTGTTTTTATCTTTTAACCGGAGATGATAATTTCCCGCATCCAAACCGTTCCATACACTGTCCGCCTGCCAGGGGCCATATTGCAGACTATATGCATACGGTGCGGTACCGCCGGCGCCGCTGAGTACAATCCTCCCATCCGTTACATCGGTACAACTCACATGATGAATTTTAACACGACCAAACTGCAATACTTCCGGCTGCGGCAACACCGCGATGGCAGCCATCGCACACCCTACGGCATCCGTGGCAGCGTATGGGTAATTACCGGCTTTCAGTGCGTCATACACACTATCCGGTGAATAGGCACCACTGTTTCCGAAGGCAAACTCAAAAGGCGCTATACCATTCTGCGGCCTTAAAGTAATGGCGCCATTGGCATCTCCATAACATAAAGGCAACTGTGGCACCGCCATTACATTCAGCGTATAGGCGGCAACGTTAGCCACCGCTGTAACACTGGTGCCATTGGCAGATTTTACGGTAACGCTGTACTGGCCTTCTGCCAGCCCGGAGAGGGTGGAAGTATGCCCGCCATGCTGCCATTCATAGGTGTATGGCGATTTCCCGCCAGTGGCAACCACCTGGATTTTACCGGTGCTTTTTCCTTTGCAGGTAGGCTGGATATCGAAGGTAACATTGGGCGCCTGGGCCAGACTGGCGGACAGATGATCCACCAGCGTACCCGTGTAACCATTACCGGAGCAGGATGGCGGCAGATAAGGCATCAGCAGGATATAGTTATAATCCTTTGCCGGCCGCATATTGGCGGTATACCGTTGCCATTGCTCGTGGGTGAAGGTACCGGACTGCCACAGTAAATCGCCCTGCTCCGCAGGACTATTACTGCCATAGATGGCCATGGTGCCGGTACATAAAGTTAAGGTGTCATAATGTACAGGGAATGCGAGATCAAAGGATAGCTGATAGGTGCTGCCGGCTTTGAGCGGCGTGGGCAGCTGCTGGGAAATTCCTTCCTGGTAGCGATGTCCAAAAATAAAGCCTGCATATGTTTTACCATCAGATGCAGGCAGCGAAATTCCATAGAATCCGGGCTGGGTATCGGGCGATTGAAAAGCTCTGTACCAGGGGGCCGGTACGTTACCAGCCTTGGGGGGCCCTTCTATCGAAGGGTTACCCAGGCTGATGTCCTGTGCTAAGGACGGGTTATTGTTCAATAATGCCACGGCTACCATTGCCGTGAGGGTTTTCAATAATTGCATGTTTAATTAATACGTTAACAATAGGGGCGCTATACCACCAGCGTTAGCGGCGGCACCACCGTATTAGCTTTCACGCGTGCAAAGCGTGTTACCACCGCACCGGCGCCAATCACCACCCCTTTTTCTATATGTGCCCCGCCGCCTATATAGGCATTGGGAGCGATGTGTGCATAATCTTCTATCACCGCATCATGATCCACTACCGCACCTGCATTGATGATCACATGCGCACCCAGCTGTACATTGGCCTGTACCACTGCTCTTGCCAGCACTACGGTGCCGGCACCCGGACTAACGCTTGCGTCTACACTGGCATCTGCGTGGACAAAGGTACCAAATGGATGTGCCACCGTGTCCGCCAGTCGCTGGCGCACCGTGTTGTTACCAATGGCTATGATCATTGCAGCTTCCGGATACGCATCCTCGCGGTAAGGAATCACAGCTGTATCAGTGGTTTCCTGGTCATCAAAAAAACAACGTACCTCATGGTTATGATCCCTGACTAAAGCGGACACTACACGTGCATGTCCACCAGCACCATATATAACTACTCCTTTTTTCATACAGCAACGGATTTTGTCATCAATTTATTTTTCATGGCCACATAAATTCCTGCCAGCGGCAGGCAGGCAACGAGTAAGGTGGTGATGAAATCCCAATGGGTATTCAGTAACATCACATCAATGGCCAGTTGCAACATGGCATAACCGGCGCTCACAATCAGGTGCGGCACCCGCTGGTCGTTTGCCAGAATCTGGTAAAAATGGAGGCGATGTGCTTCGAAAATATTTTGCTTCAGCAGCAGCCGGTGGATTATGGTGAGCACGGTATCGCAACCATACACAGCCAACACCAGTACATACTTTATTTCTCCGCTTTCCCAGATCAGCGAAATGATCAGCAATGCCAGCCAGCATCCCAGCGATACACTGCCCACATCCCCTGCAAAACAGCGGGCTTTGGTGCGGAAATTAAAATACAGGAACACCAGGCAGGCCAGTATCGGGCAGATGATAAAGGCACTGTCCGTAAACGTATGTACGTAGGTGTTAATGTACCAGAGGCAAAGAAAAGCCACCAGGCTGTATAACCCCGTAATACCGTTGATGCCGTCCATGAAATTATAAGCGTTGATCACCCCGATGATCAGCACTACGCTCACGGCTATCAGCCAGGCAGGCCATGCCCCGAAGGCACCCATACCGTAAAGGATTAATGCAACGGAGATCAGCTGTACCAGCAGGCGTACCCTGCTGCTCAGGCTACTCACATCATCGGCAAAACTAACGGCACTGATAAGCACAAGGCCTCCGATGGTATACCAGGATACGCCGTGGAAAAACAGTGCGTAAGCGATGGCTGCCAGCGGAAATACAACGCCCCCACCGCGGATCGTTACTTCTGTATGCGAGCTGCGCTGATTGGGTTTATCAATGATATTGAGCCGGTCGGCCAGCTTGAAATAGCCCAGCATGGCCACCAGTAAAATAGCGATAATGATAAGATAGGTCATATCAGGAGGATTGAAAACTTCGGATTGTGGCTGTCAGGCCGGACCTTGCATCCAGTGGGAGTTTGTCCAGCCCCAGCACCTTTTTGATTTTTGCATTGGATACTTCATATGAATCCGTCAGCTTCTGCAGGCGGTCGGTATTGAGCGGAAACCGGATAAAGTCCCCTACCCTGGCCATGCTTTTGATAAACGACGGATTGATATGCAGCTTTCGTATATTCTTTCCCGTTACCTGCTCCATAATCTGCACCAGGTCGTTGGTAGATAGTGATTCATCGTCGGCAAGATTATAAACACCGGAAGGGATACGACCATCGGCGGCCAGCAGTGCATCGATAACGTAGCAGAGATTTTCTACGGAAAGAAACGAACGTTTATTGTCGAAAGCGGTTAATGGATACGGAATACCTTTTTGTACGAATCCATACAGCAGATTGAGATTCCCTTTATTGCCCGGACCATGAATCATGCAGGGGCGCAGAATATAAAGGTGCTTATCCGGCGGCAGCAGTTGCTGCAGCAGGTAGGCCTCTGCCATCTGTTTGGATTTACCGTAGGCGGTTTGCGGCATGGGCGGCTCTTCTTCGGTGAGCACGCCATTCACTTTATCTGCCGCGGCTTTTACGCTGCTGCAATAAATGAAGAAGCGGGCATCACTTTTCAGGAAGCGATCAAACAGCTGCTGGGTAAGGTAGGTATTGGCCTCAAAATAATCTTTTGGAGAACTTACGTTCTTCATATCATGGGCCTTCCCCGCCAGGTGTACCACCGCGGCCACATCGGGCAGCGGCGACTGGTTCAGCTCATCCCAGGTAATGGTTTGGGGGCATATATCGTTAGCAGATTTATGCCTGGTTAGTCCGGTTACCGTCCACCTGTCTTTCGTGTAGGCCATCAGGTTAGTACCTACAAAACCGCGGTATCCGCTCATTAAAATATTCATTACGATACTTTTGCTAATGATCTGTAAATATGAAGGGTCTTCTCAATCACTTTATCCACTCCAAACTCTCTTTCTGCCAGTTCCCTGGAATTGGCGCCCATTTCTTTACGCAGTTCATCAGATAATATGAGGCGTCGCATGGCGGCAGCCAGTGTTTCCGCATCTTTAGCGGGAACAAGAAATCCGTTGTAGTCAGGTATTACGCATTCGCGGCAACCGGGAACATCGGTGGTAATGATGGGGCGCCCTACGGCAGCGGCTTCAATGAGCGACTTCGGCAGGCCTTCCCTGTAGCTGGGCAGTACTACCAGGTCGGACTCCTGGAGGAGCTGGCGCACATTTTTCTGGTAGCCTATCCATTTAATATATTCTCCGTCGGTGAGTGAGGTCAGCTCCTCCGCGCTGATAGCAGCGAGGTTCTCATGGTCCACATCTCCGGCGAGAATAAACTGAGCGGAATGCGCCAGTTCTTTTTTCAGCAGCCTTGCCGCGGCAATAAACTCCATCACGCCTTTATCACGCAGCATACGCGCAGGCAGTACTACTTTCACCCGCTCTGCGGTGGGTGGTTTTATGGCGAAAGTGAATTCGTTGAGGTCCACCCCGGAACCCTTGATAAGGGTGACATCCCTGTCATCCACTATTTTCAAAGATTTGAACACACTTACATCATCCTCGTTCTGGAATATGAAGTGGCGGTTACCGCCGCGGAAACCAAATTTCATCATGGTGAGCAGTACTCGTTGAGCCAGGCCTTTTCTACCGCCGGTGAAGTTGTATCCCAGGCCGCTGATGGCATTTACGGAGCCTTTCATTTTGGAGAGTCGTGCTGCAATGCTGCCATACAGCGCCACTTTGATAGTAACGTGATGGAGCACATCCGGTTTATGTTGCCTGTACAGGTTGTACAGCAGGCGGATACAGTTCAGCTCTTCTTTCATATTCATACCGGAGCGTTTAAAAGGCAGGTGAATGACCTTGAGGCCATGACTCCGGATTTCATCGGCACGGCCGGTATCAGCGGTTACGATGGTCACATCGTAGCCGGCGGCTTTTGCTGCCAATGCTACGGGCAGTCTATGCGAAAGGAAGAACCAGTCTACGTTTACAACGATAAACAGTTTCATGTGATATGGTTAATTTTTTCGGTTTTTCAGTTATTCTATCTCCAGGTTTTTCTTATTGGCCTGTGCTTTTTTCAGTTTATCCACCTCGTTGTTACTACCAGGTTTTTGAATTGATATATTTTTAAACTTACACTTCGGTGCAAATTCGTAATTGCGTGAGCTTTTAAAGGCATTGCTGTTATTTTTCCATACCGGATCAATCACCTGGATATTACCAGCCAGTGGCTTATCAGCTGCCGTATATTTACCATCCATGCCACCCATCCAGAAAGCGATACCGCTGCCATCATCCAGGTGTTTATTGATGGTGATGTTCACCTGTTTCTGGTCAGGCCCTGGTAAGCGGCCTAATCCTACCACAAGCCCGTACTTCGCATTATTGAACGTAACGGGATTATCGATGAGGATATCATCGATTTGTTCGGCGCTGCTGTTAGGCTCTATGTCGATGCCAGCCATAGGCAAGGTTCCGGAGGTATTACTCACCACTGGATTGATCAGTTTCAGGCCTTTCACCGAACCGATGGTGATTCCGTTTCTCCGGTTATTATCCACGTTAGCGTAGTATATATTTACGTTGGTATTGGGTTTGGACTTATCGGCCTGCCCTATGTAAATACCATCTCCCCAACATTTACTCACCTGTGGATGATAGATATTGATATTATCGCTGGAGCGAACATCAATTCCCATGCCCCACTCGCCACCGTTGCCGCTGTGATGATCCTTATCCCCCACGAGTACGGGGTTGTAGAGCTTTACGTTTTGTACATTCAGCATTTTGAGCATGGCGTACTTGCCTTTGTTACTGGATTGTAGCACCAGTGAAGAATTGGGCTGAAAGATGACGGTGGAATTGCTTTTCAGCAGCAGTCCGTTATCATTGATCAGTACCGGGAAGTTGGGCATCTTCACCACTTTGTTGGTGTTGAGGGCGTTTTGCAGGGCCGTGGTATAATCCACCGAACCATCTTTTACATAGCCGGCAGGCAATGCTTTTGTGAGATCGTAGGCGCCACCGGTCAGGGATGCCGCTTCCGTTCTGTACCGGCCCGCGGCCGACAGGTTGCTGTAGGTACCAGGTAAAGGCTTGTACTGGAATATGTCCTGTGCATAACAGCCCATCCAGAGGGCCAGTGTGGCGGCAAATGCAAAACAACGTCTACGCATAAACTAAGCTTTAGTGTTTTCGTATATCGCTTCCCAGGTATTGAGGATCATAGACTTTTCGAAATTATTTTTTACAAATGCGGCATTTTTCCTGCCCCATTCGGTTCTGGTGGCATGATCCATTTTCATAAGCTGCGTCATGCCGGCGCCCAATGCTACCGGATCGCGCGGCGTTACTACTACTCCCCCACCGGCGCCTTCGAGGATGCTACGGATACCACCAACATCGGTACCGGTTACCGGCAGGCCGGCGGACATGGCTTCCAGTAGCGCCATCGGCATACCTTCGCTGCGGGAAGAAATCACGTAGCCGTCGTAGTCGGGCAGCAGCTGTGAAATATTCTTTACCAACCCTAAAAAGCGCACGTGGCGATTGAGGCCTGCCAGTTCTACCTGTGCCTTTAAGTCATGCTTCAAATCCCCATCTCCCGCAATATCAACTGTAAACTGCATGCCTGAGCGCAGGAGCAACTGAAGGGCATCAAACAGGTTGCGGTAATCCTTTACTTCTATTAAGCGACCAATTGCAATCCAGCGAAACACCGGATGAACAGGCTTTTCCGCCGGCATGGCAAAGCGGTCCACGTCGATGGCGTTGTAAATCACCGACGAGCGCTGCGCATCAATACTGCCTTTTTCATGCAGCAATTCCAGTGCGGGCACGGACACGGCTGTATGATAATCCACCCAGCGGGAAGTGAGTTTATAAAACAGGTAAGGACTGATCACACGTTTACGCGCATCATAGTTGCTGTGCGAGGTATTGATAACGCGGATAGCCGGGTAACGCATTTTTACAAAGCGCCCGATCAGGTTTGCGTGATACAGGTGCGTATGGATAATATCCGGTTTCTCTTTTTTGATTACCTGTGAAAGTTTACGGAAGGCGGACACGATGGACTTTGCCCCGTTGAGACCCAGGTCGTAGTGACGCACACGTTTATCCAACCTGCCCAGCAGGCCCAGATCGGTTTTGATGGTAAGCAGGGAGATTTCATAGCCTCTGTCGGCCAGTGCAGGAATAATTCCCAGCAGCTGACTTTCTGCCCCACCAAATCCAAGGCTTGTAATCACGAATAAAATTTTACGGTTGTTCATCTGCTTAAACGGACATAAAAAATGATGAATAGTCAAAATTATTGACCGCCAGTTTAGGAGCGGCCATATGCCGGGCGTTGATGATGGCTGTTGCCAGCGCTTTTTCATCCGCTACCGGTACGGTAAACCCGTTGATGCCGGGTTCAATAATTCCTTTGAAATCCACGCAGTTGGTGGCTACCACCGGCGTGCCCAGCAGCAGTGCTTCCAGCACTACATTTGGAAATCCTTCTTTGCGGGAAGAGAGCACAAATAAGTCGGCCTCCCGGAAATAAGGATATGGATTGGATTTGAAGCCATGGAATAACACCTGGTCCTGCAGCTGGTTATCTGCCACGAGCTTACGCAGCATGTTACCGTAGCCGGGTTCTGTGTTCTCCCTGCCTAAGATATGCAGGCGTGCATTTGGAATGGCTTCCAATACGGCCGGCATGGCTTTAATCAGCACATCAAATCCTTTGGCGGAGTACAGCGAGCCAGCCGCTACAATATTGAATCGCGTGTTGTCGAAAACGTTAATCAGCTCTCTCCCCAATGTTTCTACCTGTTTGGTATTAACCATGTTGGGGATATGCCTTACTTTTTTCGCCGGTATGCGGTAAAATGTTTCTGCCTCCTCTTTCATCTGCGCCGTTTGGGCGATCACGTGGTGCGCGTGGCGGAGCACGCGGCTGTTGAGGAATCGCTCCAGCTTGCCTTTGAAGCCGGCGCCCAACCGGTTGCTCGGCAAAGTGGGGAGTCGTACTACATTTACATATTTACCACCTGTCAACTTCCGCATAAGGATGGTAATGATGCTGATATGATTGAGCGTGGTGAATACTACATCCGGCTTCAGTTCTTTCAGCACTTTATATAAGTCGCGTGTTCCCGCGCTGGCATTGGGTTTCTCCAGCTTGATCAGTTTCACCTGTTGTGTAATCAGGTCTATATAATCATACGCCGGGCAAATCACCACCAGGTATATATCCAGTTTGGTAGCATCGAGAGAGTTGATGATGTTCATCACTACTTTCTCGGCGCCGCCGCCTTTTAAACTGGGTAATATGAATACTATTTTCTTTTTCATCAACAAGAGGTTTAACGCTTAGTTAAGGCTCAGTGGAAAACGCTGCAGGCTTACCATGAGATCTTTCTCCTGTATTTCCTTCTCAGCGGTGATAATGATCACCAGCAACATCAGCATAATTCGTTTATCATAATAGGCTACCAGCCCTACATCCATCAGCATCAATACCATCACAAATGCTGCCAGAAACAGTCCGGTGCGGTGTTTCCAGAGCTTGTGTAAAATGGAGAAGTGAATGCTGTAATAGATAACGGGCCCGAGGAAGCCTACCCCAAAAAGCAGTTCTATGTAATTGTTATGTGCGTAAAAATGATAGTAATATTTGAAGCTGGCCGCACCGTAGCCAACGATTGGGCTGGCGGTGAACTGTTCCCATCCTTCGCGGATGAAACGCACCCTGTCCTCCGTACTACCTTCACTATCTCGACCGCCAATCGTTAAAAACAAACGGCCGATACGATCAAAAGCCGGCGCTAAATTCTCACTGATAAAATCCCCTTTCAGGAAGAAGGAGGCGACTACTACCGCGATGGCTGCAAAGGCGATGGTTTTAAAGGAGCCGAGCAGACTGCGGATATTGATCATGAGGTAGAAAAATATCAGCAGCAGACTGAAGCCAATACCTTTACGGGAGGCGGTGAGGAAGATGGTATACAAAGCCAGCAGGATGTTGACAACATGTATTCCCTTGGCTGCATTGGATTTCAGCTCATGGCGATGAAATGCCAGCAGACTCAGGAAGATAGAAAACATCAGCATGATGGACAGGTAGTTTGGATTAAGCTCCGTACCTATGAAGCGCATCATTTCCTCGTCGTGATTTTCCAGGAAGGCAAATACCGGGATACCCAGCGCAAGGGAGTAGTTGACGAACGAATAAATCAGTACCAGGGTAGTCATGGTGGAATACAGGTTATATCTCACCATAAAATAATAGAGTACAAAACTATTAGCGACCAGGATGAGCATAACGAGCGAGTGCTGCAACGTGGCATCCGGATCGGGGGACCATATGGTAGAAAGCAATGCCAGCATGGCCAGCAGGAATATCCTGTAGCCATGCACATTGGCACTGAAATTAAAGGTCCTCACACTATGGAGGTCTAGGAAGAAAGCGAAATACATGAGAATGGTAATTCCCCATCCATAGATCACCAGCCATTCCTTGTTGAGGAACAGCAGGCTCATGATGAACATGGTTACCAATATTTTTACCGGCAGTGGCTTCATGTGTACGCAGGTTTTTGTTTGGCAATCTGGCCGAGCATAGCATCAACCATAAAATGTTGCGGCACAAAAGGCCCTTCGTGCCAATTCAGGTCCATATCCCAGTAACCGGTGCATTTATCGTACACGGGCGTGGCAAAGCCATAGCTCATTTCCACGATCAGCGGCTGTTGCTGCGGATCGTAAATAAAATCAAGTGCCAGGCTTTGTGCCTGCATTTTTTCAGCGAGGTCGAGGGTGATACGCACACACCTTTCATCAAAGAGTTTGCGTTCGTAACCGATCAAACCGGAGCCGGAGGCGCGAAAATCACCTTCGCGGTTGTAACGCCTGATAGCAAAGGCTTTTCCGTTGATGGCGATAATGCGGGTATCAAAATTATTTTCCGGCATAAATTCCTGGAAGTAGAGATATCCTTTTTCGCGGCCATGCATTTTTTCATACATGGTAGGAATAAAGATTCTGCCGATGCCACGGAACAGACCGAGAAAAGCAGCACCGTTTTTATCACGCTTTAGCCGCCACACCGCATCAATGAAGCGGTTAAAACGGTCACGGGCTGCAAATCCCCGGCCAAAAGCCTTACCTGCCAGTTTCCTGGCGGCGGCTGCATCCTTTACCAGGCGCACGTTTGAAGCACCTGCGCCGCCCCTGAGTTTAAACACCTTGGGGAAGGTGGTGGTATTGATCCAATCGAGTGCCTGTGTTTTGTCATAAAAAACAAAAGAAGGAACCATAGGGGCATTTAAGGCTTCCGCCAAATATTTCTGACCTACTTTATCGTCGAAGTGCCAAACGGTTTTACTATCCGGAAACACCAGTTTGCCGGCGGCTTCCAGCGAATAGGTAAGTTGTCGCGCAAAGCGCACTGCTTTATAGTCGCCGTGATGCCAATGCCACATCAGGGCATCACAATCTTTCAGCTGTTCCATGATATCGTTGCGGTAGCAGTCTACCAGCGTATATGGTATCGCGTTATTGCGACAGTAATCGATCCATCTGTCGCTGAAAGATCCCGGTGTATGATGTATGGCTAATTTCATTTTTCTTCATTTTTATATTTCCACCACAGGCCGACGCCCATCATCCCTCTTGCCATGGCCAGGTTGATGGCCGCCCCCACGCCGGAAAACAGCATGATTAACGGGAAGGCCATCACAAAGCCTGTTATGGAAGCATATAAGGTATTTTTCATCACCAGTTTATCCGCACGTTTTACAATGAAGTAGTTGGTACCGTAGCAGTAATACATAGCCATGAAAAACACACTCACCGCCATGATACACAAAATCCAAACGGCCTCTTTGCCCTGCAGGTGAAATATTTTAGTAATAGGAATGGATAATACACAAATCCCTGCGCAGAGTGCGATACCGGCGGCCAGTATGAGTTTCTGGAACTTGCCGAAAGCACCGCTTCTGCGGTTGAGGAATGGAAAAAATACTCTCGACAGAATATTGAGTCCTGCATTGGCCGCTTCAATTAAACTTTTAGCGGCGCCATACACCCCCACTGCTGAGGTACCCGTGAGTATGCCCAGCAGGAAGGTGGTTGAGTTGTTGTAGAGATTAGGTAGAAATTGGTTGATAAAGATGCTGAAGTTGCTGCGCAACACTTCCTTTATCCTGGCATACCCGATAAAATTAAATTTCAGCTGGTAGCGTGTATGCATCAGGTATTGTGCATACAGGCCTGCGCCGATGTAGCCGAGGGCCTGAAACAGCGGGTACCAGAAGAAATCCTCCGGTTTACGGATAAACACGAATATGCAGATCGTAAAGAAAATTTTTATGCAGGCGGAAAGGATGGTAATCACTTTCATCTCTTCCACGCCCTGGAAAAACCAGTCAGGAAACAAAGCATATCCGGCCAGTGCCGGGAATGTCAGCAAAAACACCAGTTTGTTTTCTGCAAACTGCGGCACCAGTAGTACCAGCGGTAAAAACAGCAGGAATGAAAACAGGACCAGGATAGCCTTGGTAGACAATACGCGGCTATATATCAGGCTGAGTGTACGTTTGCTGTGGCGGTGTATGGCCACATCCCTGGTGGCAGTGATGTTAAAGCTGAAATCGGCAAAGCCCTGGAAGTACATCAGCAAGGAGTTTGCCAGCACGATCACGCCATATTTTTCGGCCCCGAAGATGCGGAGCACATATGGAAGCGTGATGAGGGGCAGGATCATATTCAGCCCTTGCAATACCGAGAGTGCTCCGAAGTTGCGCAGGAGTGTTTTGTGCTCTCCGGACAGCTTCTTAGGGGCATGACTGCGGTATTTCACGGCAGTGTCTGACCACTTGCGTCGTAGCTTTGATATGGTTAAGTTCATAAAAAGGTTCTCCAACCGCTACTGCGGTAAAAAATTAGATTGCGCTGCGCTGCAGGTTAGCGGCATACCAACTCACGGCCAGTTTGAGGCCATCCTGCACTGAAAATTCGGGTGTATATCCTATCAGGTTACTAGCTTTACCTATATTTGCCAGGCTGTGGCGTACATCGCCGGCACGCTCATCGCGGTGCTGCGCCTGGAGTGTAACGCCTGTCATGGCGGTGATACCTTCCCACAGTTCGTTGAGGGTGGTACGTTCGCCGAAGGCGATATTGATCACTTCGTGTTTATCCAGCTCCGGCAACAACATCGCTTTGATGTTTGCCTGTACTGCATTTTCCACGAAAGTGA
This sequence comes from Chitinophaga jiangningensis, assembly GCF_900142605.1. Classification (GTDB taxonomy): domain Bacteria; phylum Bacteroidota; class Bacteroidia; order Chitinophagales; family Chitinophagaceae; genus Chitinophaga; species Chitinophaga jiangningensis. The sequence goes on along the minus strand of NZ_FRBL01000012.1, from coordinate 60,367 downwards.
AGTCACGACTGGTTTCTCCGTCACCATTGATGAAGGGCGCTTCATTTTTCAGTGCCGATTCAATAAACAACGGGATAACGGCAGCGTATGGTCCGCGCGGATTCTGGCGAGGACCAAACACATTGAAATACCGTAGTCCTATCGTGTGGAATTTATAAGTGCGGGAGAAAATATCCCCGTATAATTCATTTACATACTTCGTGATAGCGTATGGTGATAACGGTTTACCGATCTGGTCTTCCACTTTAGGCAGCCCCGGATGATCACCGTAGGTGCTGGAACTGGCGGCATACACCATTCTTTTCACCCCTGCATCTCTTGCTGCTACCAGCATATTGAGGTGGCCGGTGATATTGACATCATTGGATGTTACCGGATCATTGATAGACCTTGGTACAGAGCCCAGTGCAGCCTGATGGGATACATAATCCATACCGGCTACTGCTTCGCGGCAGGTATCCAGGTTACGAATGTCACCTTCTATCAGTTCAAATGCCGGATTGTCCAGGAAAGGACGCAGGTTATCCATGCTGCCGGTCGAGAAATTATCCAGCACGCGCACTTTGCCGGCACCGTATTTCAACAGGTATTCCACGAGGTTAGACCCAATGAAACCTGCGCCACCGGTGATGAGGAAGGAAGCGTTGCTGATCGTATTGTTATGATATTGCTTGTCGTACATTTTTTTGTTTTAAAGAGATAATAAATTAAAGACGGGCGTCTGTCAGTTCTTTCGGCAATACTCCCTTCACGTCGTACACTACTGCACGGTTCTTACAGAGCTTATTAATATTTAACTCTTTAAATTCGTTATGTGATACAGCCAGTATAACGGCATCGTAGTCGCATACGGTGTTCAGTTCCTGTGTGGACTTCCAGCCGTATTCATGTTCTACCTCCGCAGGCGTTGCCCATGGATCATATACGGTGATGTTGGTACCAAAATCCTGCAGTTCGTTGAGGATGTCTACCACTTTGGTATTGCGTACATCCGGGCAGTTCTCCTTGAAGGTGATTCCCAGCACAAGGATTTTAGCACCTTTTACCGGAATATCCTTTTTCACCATCAGTTTAATTACTTCCTGTGCTACGTAGGCGCCCATGCCATCGTTGAGGCGGCGGCCTGCCAGGATGATTTCAGGATGGTAGCCTGCTTCCTGTGCTTTTTGTGCGAGGTAGTAAGGGTCTACACCGATACAGTGACCACCTACTAATCCCGGACGGAATTTCAGGAAGTTCCATTTAGTACCGGCGGCCTGCAATACTTCGTCCGTATCGATGCCGAGGCGGTTGAAGATTTTCGCCAGTTCATTTACAAAGGCGATATTGATGTCGCGTTGTGCGTTTTCAATTACCTTGGCTGCTTCTGCCACTTTGATGGTGGTGGCTTTATGCGTGCCGGCAGTGATCACGGATTTATATAACTGGTCTACCTTTTCAGCTACTTCAGGCGTAGAGCCGGAAGTTACTTTCAGGATTTTAGATACGGTATGTTCTTTATCGCCCGGGTTGATGCGCTCCGGAGAATAGCCGGCGAAGAAGTCTTTATTGAAGGTGAGGCCGGATACTCTTTCCAGTACGGGCACACATTCATCTTCCGTAACGCCTGGATATACGGTGGATTCATACACCACGATATCTCCTTTTTTCAGCACTTTTCCTACAGTTTCACTCGCTTTGAACAGCGGGGTGAGGTCAGGGCGGTTATTCTTATCCACTGGCGTAGGCACCGTGATGATGTAATAGTTGCAGGGTGCGATACGATCCAGTTCATTGGTACAATACAAACCGGTTGGCGTGGTACAGTCAGTCAATACTTCTTTGAGTTGTTCAGAAGATACTTCCAGCGTATGATCATTTGCTGCCATGAGTTCAGCCACTCTGGCTGCGTTGATGTCAAAGCCGATCACCTTGAATTTTTTTGCAAATTCTACTGCCAGTGGTAATCCTACATAGCCCAGGCCAATTACTCCGATTTTAATATCCTGATTCATAGTGTTTTCAAAAATTTATTATTTGCTGAATACTTTTTTAAGTTTTTTCATTCCTTTGTTGTCTTCCTCTTCTATACCATAGCCGTAGCCGTAGCCATAACCGTAGGAGGTGCCTTGTTTCACATCATTGAGGATGATGTTGAGTCGCGGCATTTTATTTTGCAGGTCCCTGGTTAATTTCACCTGTTCCTTGAACGTGTACCCCTGGCGCATCAGGTAAAGCGATGCATCCGCGAGGCGTCCGAGCAGCTGGGCATCAGTCACCAGTCCTACCGGTGCGGTATCAACAATGATATAGTCAAACATTTTGCGGAGCTCTGCAAAGAGCAGGCCGGTATTTTCCATCAGCAGCAGTTCTGCCGGATTTGGAGGGATGGGTCCTGACGACATCAGCCAGCAGTTTTCGTGGATACCGGAAGGTTTCAGCACGGAGTCGAGCGCTGATTTACCGATAGCGTAGGTACTGAAGCCGGTGTGGTTGCTAAGACCCAGGTTTTCTGAAATTTTCGGTTTGCGCAGGTCCATTTCCATGAGCAGCACTCTTTTCCCTGAAAGGGCGATAACGGCTGCCAGGTTGGTGGCTACGAAGGATTTTCCTTCTCCGCTCATACTGGAGGTAAGGAGGATCACTTTCTCCTGCGGGTTTGCCATAATGAACTGCAGGTTTGTTCTCAATGCCCTGAATTGTTCTACCAGCGGGGTTCTTACGTCCTTTCTTACCACTACCAGTTCACCTTCTGTGTTATGGCCAATCTCTGCCAGTACAGGTACCGGGGTGAGTGACTGCAATTCTTCCCTGCTGCGGATACGCCTGTTGAGGAGGTCGCCCAGGTAGAAAAGTCCTGCCGGTAAGCCCATACCAAAGATAAAGGCGATCAGATAGATAAACAAACCTTTCGGTTTAAAGGGCTTAGGATCGCTTTTAGCCGCGTCTATCACTTTTGCGATAGCCAGGTTGGATGACTTGGAGATAGCCGATTCTTCGCGCTTTTTAAGCAGGTACAGGTACAGTTCCTGTTTGATAGCCTGCTGGCGGGAGTAATCGAGATATACACGTTCAGTTTTGGGTACCTTTTGAATTTGGGCATTGAGGAGGCCGGCATCCTGTTGCAGTGCTTCCATGCTCAGTTCCAGTCCTTTCCGGAAGGTGGACAGGTTGCTGAGTAAGTCGCCACGCAGGCCGGCCAGCTGACCATCAATATTACGGATCATCGGGTTACCTTCCGTATTGGCCAGCAGCAGGCGTTCACGCTCCAGCTGCAGGGTGTTATACTTTTCAACGATGCCGATGAAAGTAGGATCCTGCACCACGATGGCCGCAGGTACTACTCTTTTATTGTTCTTTTCGTCTCTTACATAGTTTTCGAGCGACTGCACCACGTTCAGCTTCACCTGGTTATCGATCAGCTGTTTGCGGGAATCGCCGGTACCGGCCACCAGTTGTTTGGCCTGTTCGCTGATATCTGCCAGCTGATTGGCTTCCTTAAAGCGCTGGATGTTCTTTTCCACGCCGGAGAGCTCACCGGTAACGATGCCGAGACGCACATCGATGAAAGCGATGGTGCTGTCGGCGATGCGGTTCTTATCATCTACACTGGCACGTTTGTACGCATCAATGAGCTTATTAAGCACCATTTCGCCTTTTTTTGGAATCTCAGACGAGAGTGTAAGGTCGATAGTACTTACCTGTTTATTCGGAATGCTGGCTTCCAGCTGGCGCTGGTAGTCGGCCACGGTTTTATCCACTGCAGCTACTTCCACGGTGTATTCGCTGTGGTCCAGTGCGTAGTCGCTGTTACGGTCCATGCGGAGCAGGCCGGCTGCTACCTGTATGGTATCGCCCCAGGCCGCATGGCGGTTCCATTGCGGCGTGCTCAGCGCAAAGCTGTCCTTACCCAATGGTTTAACGGTATAATTGGCCAGTGCCACGCTGTCTTTTAAAGTAAGCCAGTTCATGGTGAAAGGCACGTTGCCGTAAAGTTCTGTTTTCTTCAGCCTTCCTTCAATCAGGTACCTGATATTGAGGTGCTGATCTCTTACCACCTTTTCCATCAGGGAGCGGGAGGTAATAATTTCAAGCTCATTGTCGACACTGCTCTTGTTATTGAACATCTCCATCTGCTGAAGGATTTCAGCGCCTGGAATATTAGTGCCTTTGGCCTGATCTTCCACGAGGATTTTTGCATTGATCTTATAACCCGGCGAAGCGTACCGCAGATAGATGAATCCCAGTGAACAGCAAAGGATCACGCTGAGCAGGAACCAGTACCATGACCGTCCCAGCCGGTCCAGCAGTTTACGCAGATCCAATGAAGCTTCCGGCTGTGCCGAATGGCTGTTGCCATTTACCTGGTACTTTCCGTTGAATGATTGATATTTGTTCTCCTGCATGGTAAATGATTAAAAGTTAATCCTGGATGCCACTACAATCAGCAGCGACAATACAGAGGCCATAATTGAAATACGTTTTACCTGCTGCATATCTGTGGAGGCCACTTTATTTTTATTAGGTTCCACATATATCACATCTCCCTGCCGCAGATAATAGTAAGGAGAGGTAAACAGGTTGCTGTTGTTAAGATTAAAGCGAACGAATTCCTTTCTGCCATCATTTTCCCTGATGAGGAGTACGTTCTCGCGTTTACCGTAGATGGTGAGATCGCCGGCCATACCCAAAGCATCCATTAAGGTTACTTTTTCGTTTGGCATAATGTAGGACGATGGTTTGGTTACCTCTCCCAGTACAGTTACTTTGAAGTTGGCGAAGCGTACGTTTACCACCGGATCTTTATAAAAAGTGGCGGCTTTAGCCTGGATTTCATCTCTTACCGCATCGGTGGATTTACCTTTTACCATCATCTTGCCTATCATAGGGAGAGAGATGTTGCCATCCTTATCCACGAGATATCCGTTGATGTTGGTAACCGGCGTTCCAGCAGGTGCAAGACCTGGCTGTGTTTGCCCCTGCTGGTTGAGCATAGCAGTGGCATTTGGATCGAGTGTTTGAATAGTTACCTGTAAAATATCGTCCACCTGGATGGAAGGTGTTTTATAGATTGCCTGTGTGACTGCTGCATTTGGTAGTGTATCCGACAGATCCTTGAAATACGTAATGTTTTTGGGTGTACTACAGGCAAACATGCCAAAGGAGACCAGTAGCAGCAGCCAGTACAGAGATCTGTACCTGGGCTGCGTTGCATCTGTCCGTTTTTCGTTTGTTACAATCATAATCACTATTCAATTTTTATATAGGCGTTTACGTTAGTGCACGCCGTAGTTTACATCGTAATGGTCCCTTTGTCCAGCTCTTCGTAGGAAGAGTTTTTGCTGATGAATTCGGGTACCAGTTTTTTCATGCGGGCTACCGTTGGCATCAGGTAGTGCTTGCGCGCGGCCGCAATGAGGTCTTCCACTTCTTTATTTACTACTAGGAAATCATATGTACGCACTTTGGCGATCATAATTTTTTCGTGATAAGTGTGCATGGTGTTCTCTGCATTATTCAGCAACTCTTCGTAGAGCTTTTCGCCCGGGCGAAGGCCTGTATATACGATCTGTATGTCTTTACCGGGTTCTTTGCCGGCCATACGAATCATTTTACGTGCCAGCTCTGCAATTTTCATTGGCTTGCCCATATCGAACACAAAAATTTCTCCGCCCTGTCCCATAGAGCCCGCTTCCAGTACGAGCTGGCAAGCTTCAGGAATGGTCATGAAATAGCGGGTAATTTCAGGATGCGTCACCGTAAGCGGGCCGCCTTTTTCCAGCTGCTGTTTGAAACGTGGAATTACAGACCCGTTTGAACCCAGTACGTTGCCAAAACGGGTGGTGATGAAGCGGGTTGGAGGAGTGCCGTACACTGGCCCCGGCCGCTGATATTGTTCGTTGAGATAATTATTAAAGGATTGTGAGAAGATTTCAGCGATGCGTTTGGAAGCACCCATCACGTTAGTAGGGTTCACCGCCTTATCGGTAGAAACCATCACGAACTTCTCTACATTATATTCTACGGAGAGCTCTGCTACTACTTTCGTTCCCAGCACGTTGTTGATGACGGCGATGGAAGGATTTTTTTCCATCATGGGTACGTGTTTGTAGGCGGCTGCGTGGTATACCATGGCGGGCTGGTAAATGTCGAACAGCTGCTGCATACGGTTGCTGTCGCACACATTACCAATAAACGGAATGATCTGTACATTGCCGCTTTTTTCCGCCAGTTCCAGTTCGAGTTCATGCAAAGGTGATTCTGCCTTGTCGCAGAGTACGATCAGCGCCGGTTCATATTTCACCAGCTGCCTTACTATCTCACTACCAATAGAACCGGCAGCACCTGTTACCAGCACATTTTTTCCTTTCAGCTCTTCGCTGATGCGTGGGTTTCTTATTTTGATTTCCGCCCGCTCGAGCAGATCTTCAATGTGAATGTCTTTCAATTGTACACTATTATTAGCCACTCCGTCGATCCACTGACTCACGGGCACTACCTTCTGCACTTTAATATCCAGCAGCATGCATGCATCCACGAGTTCGTTTAGCCGGGAGGGTTCGATATCTTCTTCAGGAATTAACAACGTATCAATATTGGCTTGCTTCACCAGGCGATGTAATTGCCCTGACTCTGCGCCGTAAATATGCAGGCCTTCCATTGACTTTCCCGCATGTGCAGGGTTATGCGCCAAAAACGCCACCACACGTATTGCTGAGGCAGGGTCTTCCGACAATGCTTTACGCAGCAGCAGGCCGGTAGGGCCGGTATAATAAATAGCAGCGCGTACATTATTCTGCGAACGCAGCAGGGAGTAATACCTGAAGGTCCATTTTACCAGCAACCTGTACGACAGCAAAGCGAAAGTGCTGATAAAGAAATAAATCAGAATGATGGACAGTGGAAGAATGTTGAATGCAGCATATTGCGTGTATACGGCACCGATAGTATACAGTACACCACTGCTCAGTATGTTCATACCAGCGATGTGACCGATATCAGCCATACCGGTATGCCGTACAATTCCTCTGTAAGTCCGCAGGGACAATGATAACAGGAGATTCACCCCCAGCACCAACAAGGAAATATGCGCAATCGGATAAGGCGCAATGTCATTCATATCAAAATTCAGCCTGAGTAAAAAGGCGAGATTGATAGCGAGGATAGAACACCCTAAGTCCAGGATCAGAATGAGCCATGACGGGGTGATCCATGATGTTTTCCGCACCATAGGTTTCAATAATAAGATATGGTTATATAATATTCTCTCTCCGTCTAGTCCTTATACGGTCGCTGGTGGAAGGCTTTCATAGATGCCATCGAAGTATGAGTGGACTAAACAAGTTAACAAGATTGCATTCCTACGCTCGAATTTATTTTCGGTTTTCAATAGTGAATGCAAAGTAGAAAATAAAATTTGAATCTCTATCAACGAAACGGAAAATTAATATGTCTTTTATAATAATAATTTTTGCTCCTCGTCACAGTCCGCTCTGGCAGCTGTTCTAAAGTTGTGTAGCGATACATGGTCTTTCAATTTTTCTGGTTAGCAAATGCTGATGATATGGTGTAATACTATTCGAATCACTAATTCGACATGGTTTTTTTCTCAAAGCACAGAGTAGAAACAAACATTATACCAACAAATGGTTTGGGGCTAATTATTTTTGATAATATTAAACGCCACAACTGTGGCGTTTAATATTATCAAAAATAAAAGTGATATTATTGATCAAGGCGTAACCAGCACCAGTAAGCTTTTGGCGCCGTGTGCACCCAGTACGAGTGACTGTTCAATGTCTGCTGTTTTAGATGGCCCTGCAATGAAAACTCCGAAGCCGGTTTCAGGGCCTCCGATTTTTTCATAGGCCTCATGCATAGTAGCAACAATGGTTTTTCGGGAGATGATGAGTACGAGATGCTGTGTGATAAACGGCAGTGCACGCACTTTCATTTGGTGTTCGGTTAACCACACTGCACCGTTTTCGGCCACGGCGAGTTGCCCCGGAATCAAGGCTACATCTACATCTTCCAGCAGATGCGCATCTTCGTGTATCCATTCCTGTTGTATGGCTGACCTTGTATCCACCGTTCTTTTTCTTTCAGGGAGATGTTTATCCAGCGCATAGATAATATCTTCTTCAGTGACTACTTCTTCTACCACAGCACCCAATCCTTCTACTACCCGCTTGTAGTCATCGAAGCTATCAGGCATATCTGACAAGCCTTTCAGCGAAGGCAACATGGATGACTCCGGTTGATTTCTTTTTACTGCATTTAATATATTATCCCTGCTGCTCATCTTTATTATTTTTAGCGTACCATTCGGAGAAAGACATTTTCGGAGGAGCCGGCATGTCTCTCTGTTTATACCATGGATTGAAACCATTGTTAACCATTCCCGGCAAAGCCTTGAGCACCCAGCGTCCCATCTTACCGGCTACTTTAAACGTAGCAGGGGAAGACAACACAGCCGTCATTGCTTTCATGCTTACTTTTTTTCCGGTGGCTGCATATCCTTCCTGTACAATTACCTGACGCCACTTATACAACTGTGTATGTATATCGATCTTAACCGGGCAAACATTGCTACAGGAGCCACAAAGTGTGGATGCGAACGGTAAATCTGCGAAGTCTTTCATATCAAGATTCGGTGCAAGAATAGAACCGATCGGACCAGCAACAGCGGTGTGATAACTATGCCCGCCACTACGGCGATACACGGGGCAGGTATTCATACACGCACCACAACGGATACATTTCAGGCTGTTCCTGAAATCTTCACGGCCCAGCTGTCTGGAGCGACCATTATCCACCAATACAATATGCAGCTCCTGCCCTTCTCTTGGCTGGCGGAAATGGCTGCTGTAGGTGGTGATAGGCTGCCCGGTGGCGCTGCGTGCGAGTAAGCGCAGGAAAACGCCTAAGTGTTCGCGTTTGGGAATAATCTTTTCAATACCCATACAGGCGATGTGCACTTTGGCAAGATGTGCGCCCATGTCGGCATTACCTTCGTTGGTACATACTACCATTTCACCGGTTTCCGCTACCGCGAAGTTGACCCCGGTGATGGCTGCATCCGCCTGTAAAAACTCCTGGCGTAAATGCATACGTGCGGCCGCTGTCAGAAACTGCGGATCTGCATTACCGGCAGGCGTGCCCAGGTGTTCATGAAACAGATCTCCAATCTCTTCCTTCTTTTTATGAATACAGGGTAGTACGATGTGGCTGGGTGGTTCCTTTGCCAGCTGCACAATACGCTCCCCTAAGTCGGTATCGATTACATCGATGCCATGAGCTTCCAGGTGCGGATTGAGGTGGCATTCCTCTGTGAGCATGGATTTACTTTTTACCATGCGCTTTACCTGGTGCTTTTGCAGGATACCGAGCACAATGCGGTTATGTTCCGCTGCATCAGCGGCCCAGTGCACTATGGCCCCGTTAGCGATGGCCTGCTGTTCAAACTGTACGAGGTAGTCGTGCAGGTTTCCCAGTGCATGTCTTTTTATATCAGATGCGGCCTCTCTGAGCTGTTCCCAGCCGTTTACAGACCAGGCCATGCGGTCGCGTTTTTTTCTTACCCACCACAAAGTTTCATCATGCCAGTTGACGCGGGGTTCATTTTCATTGAACTTACCGGCCAGCGTGGCGTGATCAGAAGTATGACTGTTCATCAGATAGTATTGTTAAGGATTTCAGCGATATGCATTACGCGCAAGGGTTGTTTGCGGCGGTTGATAATTCCTTCCAGGTGCATGAGGCAGCTGACGTCAGTACCGGTGATCACTTCCGCATCATGCTTCACGTGATCGGCTACACGGTCAACGCCCATTTTCACGGAAACGGCTTCCTCTGCCACGCAGAAGGTGCCGCCAAAGCCGCAGCACTCATCTTTACGATCGAGGTCCACCAGCTCGAGTCCATCCACCATATTGAGCAGATGTCCGGGTTTGGAATAAGGCTGATCAACGAGTTCGCTCATCTGTGCGAGGTGCAGGCCACGCTGCCCGTGGCAGCTCTGGTGCAGGCCTACTTTATGCGGGAATCGCGCAGGCAGGGATGCTACTTTCAGAATGTCTGTGAGGAATTCCGTCAGTTCGTATACGCGCTGACGTATGTTGGTGGCGGCCGCTTCCCGTGCCGGCTCGTGCAGGTGCTCTTTGATATGAAGCACGCAGCTGCCGGAAGGTGCCACTACATAATCAAATCCATCGAAATGATCTACAAACAGGCTGTTGCAGCCATGGGTAAGATGTTCGAAACCAGAGTTGGCCATCGGCTGTCCGCAACAGGTTTGCCCTTGCGGATATACCACCTGGCAACCCAGCTTTTGTAGCAGCTGTAACGTGGCTATGCCTACCTGCGGATAGAACTGGTCTATATAGCAGGGTATAAAGAGTCCGACTTTCAAAATGCTTGATTTATAAGTTGTATGCAAATTTAGCGGGTGCAACTATAGTAAACCATGCATATTTTTACCGGTTCCTGATTTTATATTAACATTTTTGTGGTAATATTTTAATCGGCCAGGGTTTCCTCCCTTTGTTTGCGCTGTAAATAGGCTTGAACAGCCCTGATTTCAGCAAAGCTGGCAGCATCTCCCGTCCTTTCCTTGATAGGCCCGGCAGCGGTGGCGCCCAGGTCGCGGATATGGTTCATGATGAGCTTCACCGTTCCTTCCGGCACAAATTTCTCCAGCTCTAACTCTCCCGCCTCTACGCATTGGGCCAGGTGCGACTCAATCGTACTCACGGCCAGGTTACGCACTGCGGCAATTTCTGCCACGGTTTTGCCACCCAGGAACAGCTCCAGGGTACCTTTGCGGCTACTCCCCTTTTCCACCTTGCCTTTGGTTTTGGCCAGCACTTCGGCCGCTTCGGCCTTATTGCGTTTGGCGAGGTAGTCGGTGAGGCCTTTGTTAAACTGCAGGTCACCGTAGCTGCATTCCCATACCTGCGCCAGCTTGTTCCAGAAATCTGATTCCAGCGCCATCAGCTGCAGGTGGTATTTCTTGGCTTTCGCCTTTTTCACTTCTTCCATATGCTCCTGCAGGGGCACAATCATCTCTTCATATATACTTTTGGTAAAATATCCTACTGCCTTGGTGATACGCTCCGCCATCTGGTCGGTTTCACCGGTTTGGGCCACCACATCCAGCAGTTGCTTCAGCTGGTTGGTAAACTTAGCCGCTACTTCCGCCTGCTGCACGATAATGCTGGAGAGGTACCGGGTGATTTTTAAGGCAGCATCGAAATCTGGGATTTTCTTATCCTCGATCCAAACGGCGTGGGATTTAATGAGCGACTGCATCTTGTACCAGTCGAACAGCTGCATGATGGAATTGGCCTGGAACTTTTTGCGTTCCATTTCCAGCAATACCACCAATTCATTCGGCTCACTTTCGCGACGGGAGAATTCTACTACCCGTGAGTCGGTTTTAATACTGCCAAAACCAATGCGGGAGTGCAGCACCAGTCCTTCCAGGGAGGTACAGCGACTCAGCGCCACGTATACCTGGCCGGCTGCAAACGCATATCCCGCATCGATAATTGCCCTTTCAAACGTAAGCCCCTGGCTCTTGTGGATGGTGATAGCCCAGGCGAGGCGAATAGGAAACTGTGTAAAGCTGCCTATTTCTTCCTCTTCGATGCTGTTTTCATCTGCATTATAGTGATAGCGGATATTTCTCCAGGTTTCCTTTTCCAGCTTCATTTCCTCATGGGAACCGGAGAGCACCAGGGTGATCTCATCATCATCGATTTCTTTGACGGTAGCAATTTTACCGTTGTAATATCTTCTTGGCTGTGCGATATCATTTTTGAGGAACATCACCTGCGCGCCCACTTTCAGTTGCAATACCATTTCCGTAGGCAGGGCTTTATCACTGAAATCCCCTTCTATCTTGCCTTCGAAGCGATAGAGCTTACCCTCCATAGAGTTGAGGCGATAGTTGTTGATATCATCTGCCTTACGGTTATGTGTGGTGAGCACGATGTATTCGGCATCCTCACCTGTAAACTCAGGCTGGTAGTACTCGTTGAGCAGTTGCAGGTCTTCCCCTTCCACTTCGTTGTTGCGAATGCGGTTGAGTACATCGATAAACACCTGCTCATTTTGCCGGTATATTTTCTTCAGCTCAATGTAAAGCGGGGTTTCATGTTCCAGCACTTTAGCATCGAAGAAAAAAGGAGAGTTATAGTATTGTGATAACAGCGCCCATTCATCTTCCGGGATCACTGGCGGAAGCTGATACAAGTCCCCGATGAAGAGCACCTGCACGCCGCCAAATGGCTGCAGTGGCTTATTCCGGAAGTGACGGAGAATTTGATCAATGGCGTCGAGCATATCGCAGCGCACCATACTCACCTCATCGATGATGAGCAGTTCCAGCTCCTGCAACAGCGATTTCTTGTCGTTGGTGAAGCGGATGTTCCGGAACAGGGAATGCCTGTCGGTACTGCTTACACCATCGTCAGAAAATCCTCTTTTAGTGCCTGGCACATAAGGGCCGAAGGGCAGCTGAAAAAAGGAGTGCATGGTAACCCCGCCCGCATTGATGGCGGCTACACCGGTAGGTGCAACGATCACCGTATTTTTGCGGGAGTGGTCTTTTATATATTTCAGAAATGTAGTCTTTCCTGTACCTGCCTTTCCTGTCAGGAAGATGTGGCGGTTGGTCTGGTTAACAAAATCTGCCGCCAGGTGAAAGATGACATTTGTGTTGTCTGGTTGGGCCATTAATCGTCAAGTTGAAACTGCGAATATAGGGATTTCGGGGGAGACTTTTTCTTGCGAAGATTATATTAAGATCGAATTTCGGTCAGCCTTCGGCTGACCGAAATTCGAATCGGGAGAGGCCGAAGGCCTCTCCCGATTCGAACAACTTATTGGATCATTTTTGTAGCACTATTTCCATCGTACTGGCCGGCAGCTCATCCTCGTTTACCAGGTTCGCATCTGTAAAGGGCGACCAACCGTAATAAATCACGCTGGTACCAGCAGGCACGGGCAATTTTATTACGTTGCCGGAAATCATTCCGGTTAATTTATTGCCATTTTTAAGGGTAAAACCGCGTAGCGGCTGGTGGTCCGCAGTAGTAATCTGTTCTCCTTTATTAAAGGAGAGATAGGCGGTATCTCCCTGCAGTATTGCCTTTTCAGGCACAGGGCCTTTATATAAAATTCCATAGCCATATGTTCGCGCCAATGCTACGCGCGCCAGCCGCCTGCCCACGGTTTGCTTATCCGTAGGATGTACGTCTGTAGGATGGCCTACATCACTGGTTACAGCCATGCCGGAAAAGGGAATACTGTCTGAAAGCCGCAGCTGTTGCGCACGAAAAAGCGGCCAGTATGCAGACTTATACCCTTTTTCAGTACTGATGCCGGAGAGCTGACAAAAATAAAACGGCAGTTCCGGGGAATGCCACTGGGCCCGCCAATCCGCCACCATTAAGGGAAACAATTGTCCATGTTGTTGTACGCGCGGTTCACTGAGGGCATTACTCTCTCCCTGATACCAGATAATTCCTTTTACCTGCATAGCAGTAAGTGGTGCAATGGCAGCATCATACAGGAATCCGGGCTGAAAGGGATGCCGGTAGCCGGTCGCGTTGGCGGGCAAAGGTACTTTCATAGCGAGCAGCGTATCCAGGTTCTCGTGCCCCCGCTGTATACACCAGGGCTCCAATGCCGGATTGCTAAGCCAGTTGCCGCTAAACACGGCTTTCACACTGCTCTCCTTCCCTGCCGCCTCCCGTATCCAGGCCTCACAAGGGCTACCGCCCACAGCTACATTAATCAGCCCCACAGGCACGTGCAGTGTATGCTGTAACATCTCCCCGAAATAAAAACCAACTGCTGAAAACGGCCTGGCAGCAGCGATGTCCGCTACTTTCCAGCTACCCGAGTAATAGTTTGCAGGATGCAGAAAAATCGTATCACTTACCTGGTAGGGCACATTGTAGGTACTGGTATTTTTCTGGCGCTGCATCAGGCGCAGCTGTTTGTTGGGAGCCGCTTCCTTTACATGCGCCTCCTCGGCCAGTGTAAATTCCATATTGGATTGCCCGGCACATACCCATACGTCGCCCACCAGCACGTCGTAACAGCTTATCACACGTTTTCCGTCCGTCACCGACAATACTTTTGCAACCGTATCGGCTGCAAATGCAGGCAGCACAGCCATCCAGGAGCCATCCGCCTGTACTTTTGCAACCACTGACCTGTTACCAAAACGAACCCGCAAAGCAGTGCCTGGCAAGCCGGTGCCAAAAATCTGCATGGGTTTATCCCGCTGCAATACCATATGATCGGTGAAGTAGTCCGATAGCGCAAACGCAGGCTGCTGCAAGGGTACAAAGGTATACATCCACTTCACCGGATTTTGCCAATCTGCTGATTTGGCTACCGGCCGCGGCAAATACATCACCACTTCGTTGGCGCCCTTGTGGAAAGGTACCATGGCAGGCGACCGGTATTCATATCCTTCATCCGTCAGCGGAAATTCCCCTTTCCCTTTATGCCCCGCATGCTGCCACTGTGGCGGCGCCATTGGCAAGCCATTCACCGTTACGTTACTGCCTTTATTATCCCACATGCCTGCCTCCGGGGAGTCGCTGAAATAGGAGCGCGACAAATTATTAAACCCAATCCACACGGGCAGGAGGGTATCCTGGTCCGCATAAAAGCTGGCAGTAGCGGTCCATTGCAGCGTGTCAGCTCCTTCCGGCAACAGCCCCTTTACCAGTGGATGCCAGAAATGCTGTAACACTACCGTACCTCCCTGCGCAGGTAAAGTCAGGATTACTTTTCCACGTTTATCCGTCCCCGTTAGTTTCCATTTTGTTTGTTGTGGCTGATACGCAAACGGAAGGCCTTTAAAGTATAATTGCTGATGTGTGAGCAGTCTTTTTTCAAAGTCGTTAAATTCCTTCATCATAGCCGGATCATGAACGTCCAGGTTGGCTTTCCAGCCGTCCGTACCACCACCGTGCCAGCTCCGTTCCGCAAAGGCCAGCATGGCAGGATATACGGGGTTCATCGTGAGCAAATCCTTTTCAGTAGCCACCTTACGATCATGCCAGAGGCAAATAATGCCACCGAGCACATTTTGGTCCGCCTTCAACCGGTCGCCTATTCGACGTTGAAAAATAGTGGTTACACTTTCCAACGGGTCCATATGATTGAGGTACAGATGACGCGAATCCAGATAACGCGTGTTAGCAGTTGCCGGTGCATCCCGCATCCACAGCTGATGTATGGTACTGGCGGGAATATTCCCTCCCGGGTCCCAGCCAATTGTTTGCACTCCCTGCTCATTGATCATCCGGATCATCTCCGGCAGGAATGTTTTGTTGGTGATCTTCACTTCATCACCACCAATATGCAGAAATGGAAGATTAAATTCTTTGATAAACAGCGTTACAATTTGCCGCAGGTAATGCATACCACTGTCCGACTGCATATCAAACCCCATTGCACGTTTAAACGCAGCGCTGTGGCCAGGCATATCAATTTCCGGCACAAACAGGATGTGCCTGTCCGCACAATAACGGATTAGTTCATGGATATCCGCACTGGTATAATATTTCCCTTTGTTGCGGATGATGTTACTATCTGCTGTGAGCGCAGGAAATCCCGGCACCTGCCAGCGCCAGGCGATATCTTCTGTAAAATGAAACTGAAATACATTCAGTTTGTAGTCCGCCATTTTATCAATCTGCTGCTTCAGCAATGGCATGGATTGATAGTTGCGACCCACATCTACCATGTACCCTCTCCATGGGAAAGCAGGATTGTCCGTTATTTCACAGGCAGCAAACCCATCGCCCAGCAATAGCTGCCGCAAGGTGCTGCTGCCATTAAACATCCCATGATCAGTGGCGGCTGTAATAACGATTATAGCCGGCGTTACACGTAACGTGTAACCTTCACTGTTAGTAATATTCTTATTTTTCTTTAGGGAGATGCCAGTGCCGTTATCGGCAACGCCTGCCAGTAAAACAGCGTTAATTCCTTTGCCTTGCAGCCATTGCTGCAGGTACCCCGCTGTGCCTGCAAAGGTGGTATCGAAATAAATATTAACTGCCTTAGTCAGCGGGAATGCTCCCTGTTGCCACTGCAGCGTTTGGGGCTGCGGAATGAGCGCCGGTTGCTGGGCATGGAGCTTGAAAGACAGTAACAGGAGCAGCGTCATCCATCTCATTGTTTCAGATTTATTTGCTGGAAGACAATTTCACTGTAACCCTTGAATTCGTAAAGAATACCCAGGCGTTTGTTACGGAACAGTACCAGGTCGGAATAGGCGATGTAGTCGCCTTTGCGGTTATCCGTACCTGCTACCGGTATGGTTACAGGCCAGGTGGCGCCCTCGTCGTAACTCAACCGTACCGTGAGGTGATTGCGTTGCAGCGTGTCCGCCGCATTGGCAAAGGCCAGTATAGCTTTTTTCTTTTTCCAGCCTATATGCAGGATACTGCCTTCACATACCGGATCGGGCAGTCGGGCATCGTAATAAGTGCTATCCCAGCTGTGTCCACCGTTGTTACTGATACCTACGATGCGCATCCGCTTATCCCCTTTCTGGTTACGTGCATTCAGGATTAGCCGGTTATTACCCAGCTCTGCTGCGGTACTCTCGTTGGAGCCCGGCACCGGCAGCGTGGCCGCTAAATGAAATGTTTTACCATGATCATCCGTATAATAACCATGGGCGGCATAGTCTGTAAAGTCAGGCTGAGGTGCTCCTGCGGAGTGATTCGCAGCCACGTATATGCGTCCGCGATAGCGGCCCTGCGTAAATTGCAATGCGTGACCCGGCGTATTGGCGTAACTTCTCCAGTCTTCAGGGAAGTTGTACGCAGAATTTGTTTGTGGCTGCATAGGCCGGTGTACCTGCGTGGTAATATTCACCGGGGCGGACCAATGTGCACCAGCATCCGTACTGGTTATGTACCATACTTCGCGTAGTCCATTACCCTTGCGGACTTCCCCTTCATGATTGTTGCCCGTGTTGTAAAACAGGAAGATCCTGCCTTTGGGATACTGGGGATCAGTGAGGTCCACTACCGGGGCCGGGTTGCCGGCCTGGAGGTGGTCGTAATCCACTACCACCTGTAGCGGCGACCAGCTCTTTCCATTGTCTGTACTCGTTTTCAGCACGAGGTTAATATCTCCGAAATCACCTGCATTATGTACCCTTCCTTCTGCGAAAGCCAGCAGCTGACCGCCCGGCAAACTAACGATAGCGGGTATACGAAAACTTTTGTATCCTTCGGCGCCGCTTTTAAAAACGGTGACGGGCGACTGCGCTCCTGCTGCCAGGCAGCAGCACAACAATATGGTCGTGAGTATTTTTTTCCTGTTCATGTTCCAAATAAGCATTTTACTGAATAATATTTTGCAGCAACAGTGCGCAATACCACTCCTGGCGTGGCAGGTGGAAAGGCCCTTTGAATAAGTTCCCTTTCAGGGTAACGCTTACACGGCCATCACGGTGCAGATAGCCGTACCATTCGCCGTTTTCCGCATCGTGAAAATGCTGATAGGCGTAATGATGGATCTTTGCGTGCCAGTCCGCATATTTTTCATTGCCCGTGATCACATAGGCCAGCAAGGTAGCAATTATTGCTTCATTTTGCGGCCACCAAAATTTCATATCCTGCCAGTATTCCTGTACCGGCTTGCCATACACATCCCTGAAATAGAGGATGCCGCCATATTGCTCATCCCAACCCCGCTCCCACATATAGTCCAGCATGCGGCAGCCCAGCCTGATCAGCGCCGGATCATTGTTGCGATGCCGGGCTTCATGCAAAATAAACCAGGCACCTTCAATGGCGTGACCGGGATTGAGGGTGCGCCCATCGAAATGATCAATGATACTGCCATCCGGCGCCACCTGTTCCATTACGCAACGGATATCGTCTTTCACAAAATCACGTTCAATTTCACTGATCCATTGGCTGATATAATCATCACAGCGCGGGTCCCCGATAGTGTCCCGCAGTTGCTGCGCGGTATTAATCAGGATCATGGGCACTCCAATACCTTTTGCCGGGCGCTCGTTAGTAAACTTCGGTTCCAGCAAACCAGATGTGGTGGCGTACCGGATACATTTCCCGAACAGCTCCCGGGCCTTGTTGGCCATGGCGGCATCCCCGCTGGCTTTGGCATAGGCTGCCAGTGCAATCACGGCAAAGGTTTCGGAGAAAAAGTAACGGCGCTTACGGATAGGCCTGCCATCACGGGTAACGTGAAAGAACATACGCCCGTCCGTATCAAAGCAGTGTTGCAGTAAAAAATCAATGCCGGCTTTTGCACCGTCCAGCCACTCCTGCTTTGGTGCTACCGTGTTGTACAAAGTAGCCAGCAGCCAGGCGGCGCGGCCCTGAATCCATACGGCCTTGTCATCATCCAGGAGTTCGCCCTGTTCATCGCGCATGAGCAGGTAGCCTCCATATTCCTGGTCGATAGACCGTGGAAACCAGAATGGGATAGTATCTCCCAATAACTGATTTTTATAAAACTCATACAGCCCTTGCAACTGTTCTTTGGTATATGCCATTTGTATTTTTTTTATCCGGAAAACTGAAAAGCAATCCTGCCAGCACGCAGGAAACCAGGCCTGTAAAGGCGTACATCAGCAGGTGCATGTGGGTAAACTGTAACAAACCTACCTGCACCAATGCACTTACCACAAAACCAATGATGGCTCCTTTGGCAGTAGTGCGCTTGAAAAAGATACCCAGCAGGAAAAGTCCACCTACAGAGCCGGTAAACAGCCCCATGATGAGGTTGAACTCATCCCACAGCGAGGTGGCACCCCATGAAGCCATCATCCATGCTACCAGCGTGCCAAACAGCCCTACAATGAGTGTTATTATACGCGCCGTTTTCAGGTAATATTTATCCGTTTTGCCGGGTAACTGACGTCTGAAAAAATCATTCACCACCACCGTTGCCACACCATTTACGGAACCGTTTAAACTCCCCATGGCGGCAGCAAAAATGGCGGTAATCACCAGTCCTGCTATGCCTTTAGGCAGCTGTGTAACAATGTACCAGGGGAAAATAGTATCCTGGTTGTTGAGCGCAATATTTACATCCGCCGGATGATCACGGTAAAACAGGAAAAGCAGTGTGCCAATGGCGAAGAAGATGATGGTAGACGGCAACGTAAGCCAGGCGCCGAGTTGCAGACTCTTCACCGCTGTTTTTTCATCGGTGGTGGTCAGGTACCGTTGCACCACTGTTTGGTCACAGCCGTACTGGATCAGGTTCAGGGCGAAACCGCCGATCACCACTACCCAGAAAGTGCTACTGCTAAAGTCGAACCGGAGATCAAGGATTTTTAATTTCTGGTAAGATGCCAGTGTATCCATGCTTTGCGCCCACGGGTGATCCAGGTACATCGGGATCAGCACCAGCGCCAGCAAAGCGCCCGTGAGCAGGATGATCACCTGTACCACTTCCGTCCATATCACCGCTTCAATGCCGCCGAGCACTGTATAAAACAAACTCACCAGGCCCATTACCACGATACTGGTGCGTACATCTATCCCCGTTACCACGCTGAGGGCTATACTGGGTAATAAGATGACGATGCCCATACGGCCCAGCTGCAGCAGGATATACATCATGGCAGCGATGCCACGCACGCCGTAATTAAAGCGGTTTTCCAGGAACTCGTAACTGGAAGTCACACCCAGCCTGCGATAGAAAGGAATGAAATAACGCACCACCAACGGCATGATCATGATAATGGTCATCAGCAGGAAAAAGTAGGTCCAGTCGGTCGCA
The DNA here is from genome assembly GCF_900142605.1 of Chitinophaga jiangningensis. GTDB lineage: Bacteria > Bacteroidota > Bacteroidia > Chitinophagales > Chitinophagaceae > Chitinophaga > Chitinophaga jiangningensis. The sequence goes on along the minus strand of NZ_FRBL01000012.1, from coordinate 40,585 downwards.
TATGTTTTAGCAGGAATGCCGACAAAAGTAATAGCGCTGAGCTTGGCCCCGAATATGCTTAAACCCGTGGCCCATCCTGGGATTTTCTGTCCTCCTTTGAAATAATCCGCCGTGCTGTTTTGTTTTAAACTCGTCCAGATGCCAATGCCCAGCATCAGTACAAAATAAGCTGCCAACAGGAGGTAGTCCAGCGTAGAAAAAAAGGAGGGTTTACTCACCACTCCCCTGTAAACCGCTATGGTACGGGTGCCGGGCTTTATTTCTCCGGAAGAAATGATGATATCATCGTTCCATTTCACGGCAGTGGTGGTAACGGCTGTCGGAAAGGAGAGCTCACTGAGTTTGGTCCATACATCCGTAGCGGTGTTGTACAGCAGTATATTTTTATTAAAGCCGGGGTGACTATGTAACAGCGCCAGCTTTTCCTGTGTGATCTTTTCTTTTTCTTCCGTGTTGGCTGCTGCTTTGATAGCGGCATTCAGGCTTTCGATGCGGTGGAATAGTTCCCCGTCGTCACCGCCGGTGAGCAGGATATAGGTGCTGCCGTAAGGCACGGCCGTTCCGGCGGACCAGTTCATCCTACTTTTTCCGTCACTGATATGGCTGCCATCCGTCCATTTGCCGGATTTCGGGGTATAACGGTATACTGCTCCGCTCAGCGTGCTGATACCTGTAGCGGTGGCGGCTCTACCGCCAATGGCGTATAGGCATGGGTATTCACCGTTTGATTGTGTTACCAGTTGGAGATGTGACCGCACCGATGGCAATGGGGCCACGGGTATCCATGTTGGTTTTGCCGCAGCCATGTCCATCATCCATACGGCAGCTGTAGGGCCGGCGGCGGTTTCACCGCCGGCTACATACACCTGGGTGCCCAACACCGCAGCAGCGGCATTGGCGGTAGGCACCGGTAAATCGGGATATGGCAGCAGCTGTACATCATTGTTCCATTGCAGCAGATATACGGTGGCTGTGAGTCCGGCAATTGTTTCGCCGCCTATGCACAGCACGCCCTGTGGCAGCGTAACGCTGGCGCCGTAGGCCACAGGTTCCGGCAGGTAGTGCGCTTTAGCCGCATTCCAGGAGAATTGATTGTTTTCTCTTGCCAGCACATAAATTTCGCGGTGATATACTTTTTTACCACCTTCCCAGGGCATCGCCTCCGGGAAATTAGCGCCGCCTGCTACCAGCAAATGATTGCCCGCAATGCCTGCAAAGGCGCCTGCAACACCAGGTTGCAGGGCCCTGCCTTCGGCAACAGGAAGTACCGCAGCTTCTGACCAGGAGATGCGGTTTACATCCTGTTGCTGCGCCTGCGCTTTCATTCCCCAAAACATAATCAATAGCAATAAAACTCTCACGAATGATTTATTTACGTGAACAGAACTCATTAAAACCGAGTGCCGTCACCTCTTTTTGAAATGCCTCAAACTGAACAGGGCTCATGTTTTTCACCGGTAGCCGGAACTCCCCGCAGTCGAGGCCCATCATTTTCATATAGGCCTTACCGGTAGCAATGCCGCCATATTTTCCCAGCAGGCGGATCATATCGATCGACAGCTGCTGGAGTTGCTGGGCCTGCGTGAGGTCGCCCGCTGCAAAAGCATCCATGAGGCGATAATACAAGGGTGCAGCATAGTTAAAAGTACTGCCTACACCCGCTTTGGCGCCTACTGCCAGGGATGCCAGCAGGTTTTCATCCCGCCCCCACAGCATATCATATTTACCGTTTTGAAAGTTGATACAGCTCTGGTAATCCATGAAGTCCTCGTGGGTATACTTCACCCCGGCGAAGTTGCTCACCTGCCCATCCACTGCTTTCAGCAGGTCGATCATTGCATAACCAACGCCTGTGAGCACCGGTATATGATAGTAGTAAAACGGCATATCCGGCACGGCGGCAGCTACCATAGCGCAGCATTCTGCCAGCGCGTTCACATGGGCAGGCTTGAAGTAAAAAGGAGCGGTTAGGGACACTGCATAGAGTCCGGCTTCACGGGCATGCAATGCCTGCGCTATGCAGTCCTGCAGGCTGGTGCCACCTACGAGGGTCATCACTTTAAAGTCCGGATCCCCTTTTGCGGCGGCCGCCCAGGCACTGGTCACCTGCATTTTTTCCTGCGAGGTAGTGGATACGCCCTCGCCGGTAGAGCCGTTGATAAAGGCGCCGGTAACGCCATTCTTTTTTAACATGGCATAATATTCCGGGATGATGGACAGGTTCAGCGAACCATCTTTATGCATGGGTGTAAACGGTGCAGCAATCAATTTGCGCAGGTGCTCGATCGTCATATCTGATATTTAATAAATGCTAAAACTGCGCATATCCGGGCGTTTGCACCAGACTGCGGTTATTGGTGAGGGAATTTCTGTCGACAGGCCATAACAGCTTATATGCTTCGGCAGGTTTGAGTGTCGTATGTTCGTATACGTAGTTGTCGCCCATGCGGCGCAGGTCGTACCAGCGCTTACCTTCAAACACAAACTCCAGCAGGCGCTCCCGCAGTAATGCTTCTTTCGGATCAGCATCCACTTTCTGGTTCGGATAGGCGTAAGCGTTAGTATAATTAACGCCATAGGCGCGTGCCCTTACTTTATTGATTTCAGCCGCAGGATCTTCGCCCAGCAGCACTTTACACTCTGCCAGTAACAGCAACAGATCTGCATAACGGTATATTGGAAAATCGTTGGTGTAAGCCCTTGCGCCGGCGTTCTGTTCTCCCTGGTACTTTTTAGCGAAGGCGCCGGTAATGGTGTAGGTGGTGCCTGATTTCGTATAGGCAGGCTGTATAGTGGCGTATTTGCGGCTGTCGGCATCGCTGTACTGCCGGAAAGTAGCCACCTTCACCGGTGCACGGAGCAGGCCTCCCCAGTTATCAGTAGCCACGTCAAACTGCCGGTTGGCGAGGGAGTCGTAGAAGTTCGCGATCAGGCCTGATTGCGGCACGAACAGGCTGGGGATAAAGCCAATGGTGGCCTCGTTCAGCTTATAACGGATGGCAAATATTATTTCCTTGTTGCCTTTGCCTGCGCTGCTGAAAACATCCGTGAAATTATCCATCAGTCCCAGCGAAGGCACATTGGTTTGTATATCCGTGAGTGCATTTTTGGCGATAGTGGCGTCCGCATTACCTCCGCCACGGTAGCTTGTCCAGAGGTAGACTTCAGCCTTCAGCATTTGTGTAGCTGCCTTTGACCAAAAGCCTTTCTGGTTGCGGAAAGTGTAATCAGTTCCGAAGTTATTAGCGGAGCTGTCCAGGTCAGCTTTGATCAGCTTCATCACGTCTTCCGCCGGACTGGCAGCTTTCGCCAGGTTGCTGATATCGATGTTGGTAGATGGTGTGGTATTGATGAGCACATTGCCCCAGGAGCGCAGCAGTTGAAAGTAATAGAACGCACGCATACCATAGGCCTGCCCCAGGTAATAATTTTTATTGGCGGCTGTGAGCAGGTTGGTGCTGCTGGCTTTACTGATCAGCAGATTGATCTGGTTAATGTTAAAATAAAAGCCACCGAAGTTGCTGACGCCGGGTGCATCCAGGTCCATCGTTTGCAGCCACATACGCTCGGTGCCTTGTGTGGCTTCCCCTGTGAAAGAGGGCCCCAGCGCCGTTTCCGTACCAAAGATATCCGAGCGCATTTCGCCGAGCGACTGAAACGCCGAATTGTTATTTCTAAACGCTGTATGCACGCCGGTTACAAAGGCATCGTATTGGTCGGGTGTTTTCCAGTAGCTTTCGTTGCTGAGGGAGCTGATGGGGGTCAGGTCCAGCTTGCTGGAGCAGGCCTGCATCAGCAGGGCCGCTCCTAATATGGTGATGATTTGTTTTTTCATGTGTGGTAGTATTTGCAATGTTTAGAATGACACCTGTACGCCCAGAACGAAAGAGCGTGGCGTAGGATAAGTACCGGCGAAGATGCCGCTGATATTCCCGCTACCGTCCACCGGCGCTTCCGGCGAAGGGCCGCTAAAGCTGGTTACATAAAACAGGTTGTTGGCGCTTACATACATCCTTGTGGAAGAAAGTACGTGTGTGCGTTGCAGTAATGATTTTGGCAGCTCGTAGCTGAGGGTGATCTCGCGGCAGGCGAGGTAATTCCCTTTTTCGTAAAAGCGGGAGTTGTTGCCGTTCAGCACCTGGTTCGCATTATTGGCGCGGGTATAATTTTGTTTGGAGCCGGCCACCTGATCGGCGAAGTAGACTTTTGGTATATCCGTTTCCGTGTTAGTGGGCGACCATGCCTGCTTTTGTAAGTCAATGTAGTTAAAGGTTCCCTGGTAGTTACCGAGCGTTCTGGCTACCAGGTCGTTGTAAATGGTATGGCCGGTGGCGAAGTCGAACCGGCTGTACAGCGACAGCCCCTTGTAACTCAGCGTAGCATTGAACCCGCCTGTCCATTTAGGGAAGATGTTGCCCAGGTATACCTGGTCGCGGGAATCGATGGTATCATTTCTGTCTTTATCCAGCCAGTTTACATCACCGGGAGTAATGCGGCCATTGGCGCCTGCGGCGAGATTGGGGCCGGTAATTTTGGCCACGGCATCGTAGCGGTTGCCTGCCACGGCGGCTACATCTTTATCATCTTTAAAAATGGACACCTGTTGGTAGCCGTAGATATCGCCGAGCGACTGTCCTTCCTGGAGGCCACCTACCCAGATCACTTTTCCGGAAGCGGCATCATATACCTGAAGGCCGCCCTGGCGGTTGTTTTCGTTGCCATTATAAGGCAGCTGAAGGATTTTATTTTTTACGAAAGATGCATTGGCGCCTACGTTAAGTCGTACGCCACTGTTGGATTGCAGCACGGTGGCATTCACTTCGAACTCATACCCTTTGTTTTGGAAAGTACCCAGATTGGTTTTTACGAAATCGAAACCCACATAACTGGGCAGTGCCAGGTTGGTGAGGAGGTCGGAGGTTTTACGGTTGTAATAATCAAATAACAGGGTGATGCGGTTATCGAGGAAGCCGAGGTCGATGCCGAGATCTGTGGTTTTACTTTTTTCCCAGCGCAGTTCGGGGTTGGCCATGCCGGTGTTAAGAAAACCTGCGTTGCCGTTGTAGTTGGTTTGTAGATTGTAAACACCCTGCACATCGTAGCGGCCGAGGCCTGCCACGTTACCGTTTACACCATAGCTGGCGCGTGGTTTTATGGTGCTCAGCACCTTGCTGATGCCGAGGTTTTTATAGAAAGGTTCGTTGTGAAGATTCCAACCGAGCGACATACCGGGGAAAAATCCCGAGCGGTTGCTTTTGGCGAGGCTGGACACCGCATCCTGGCGGAACACCAGTGTAAGCAGGTAGCGCTCATCATAGTTGTAGGCGAGTCGCCCGAAGGACGAAAGAATGCGGTATTCCGACTGAATCGAATAGTTGTTATTCGGGTCGGACGAAGAAGTAGTTGGATTAAAGGTCGTAGAGGCGTTGGCGGTAGGAATATCATCCGTTGGTGCGTTGAGTCCATCTACCTGCAGGCCGAGGGATTTGATACCGAAGTACTCTGCGCCTGCCATCGCGGAGAGGTCGTGTTTACCAAAGGATTTGGTATAGTTTAAGATACCGTTGTATTGTGTTTGAAAGTCGCGCGCAAAGCCGGTTACCGACTCCCGTTTCGTATTACTGAACGAGGGAGGGTTGGCGAAGATGTTGGCATATGTTTGTGTAGCTTGTTGGAAGGACTGGTTCAATCTTTCAAACAGGTACATATTGGCGGTTCCTCTGAAGTAGAGGCCGGGGATGATGTCCCATTTCACGAAAGCGTTGGCCGAGATGCGGTTTGTTTCGGCGCTGCGTTTTGTTTTTTGCAGCCAGTAGAGCGGGTTACCGTCGGAGGCGCTGTTACCCGGGTTGGGTAAGGTTTTGGCGGAATCCAGCCACGGATTAAAGGTGGGCCAGATGGCCATGCTGCGGTAGAGCGAGTTTACTTCTCCTGCGAGCACACCTAGTTGTGCGGCGGTGGACATGCTGACGCCTGTACCTACTTCCAGGTTTGATTTCACTTTGTAGGAGCCATTTACATCGCCGGAAAAGCGCTTGTAGCCGGAGCCTACGATTACCCCATCTTCTTTATAATAGTCGAAGCTGGCGTAATATTTTCCCTTGTCGTTTCCACCAGTCACGTTTACGTAGTGGTCTTGTGTGTAGGTATTTCGGAAGACGATATTTTCCACTTCTCCCCCATGGTCTTTAAAAATGATGGTGCCGCCGTATGGGTCGCCCACGGTATCCCAGCCCTTGCTGAGCAGGGAGGCGGTGGTGCTGTTATAGGGTCGGATGTCGAAGGTGGCCAGGTCGGCGGGGTTGGTGGAGAGTCCCATGCCGCGGGCGGTATTTGCCTGGCTGAGCGTGCGGCCTGCGTTGAGATAACCGAGGCGGGTGTAGTAGATGAAATCTTTAGCGCCCATGTACTGGTATCCATCGCGGGCTTTATTATAGCCGCCGGTGAATTTGTAGGATACCTGTGCTACGCCGGCTTTTCCTTGTTTGGTGGTGATGAGGATCACACCGTTGTTGGCGCGGGCGCCGTAGATGGCGGTGGCGGCGGCATCTTTAAGCAGTTCGATGCTGGCGATATCTTCAGAGGGGACGTCGGCGAAGGAGCGCACTACCCCATCCACAATGGTGAGTGGGGCGCCGGGGCTGTTGATGGAGGCGCCGCCGCGGAGGATGATCACCGGTGTAGCGCCCGGCTGGCCGGTGGCGGTAACTACCTGCAGGCCTGAAACGGTTCCCTGGAGGGCGCTTCCAACGTTGGCGCGGGGTGCGTTGGCGAGTACTTCTTTGTCGAGTTTGGCGATGGAGGTGGTCACGCTTCGGCGGGACTGTGTGCCGTAGCCTACTACCACTACTTCATTCATTTTCTGTACATCCGCTTCAAGTTTGGCGTTGATCTCTGATTTGTCGGTTACCAGGATTTCCTGGGGGAGATAGCCGGTGTAGCGGATGAGGAGTGTTTCGCCCGGGTTTACCAGCAGCGAGTAGGTGCCATCCGGTAGTACCTGGGTGCCTCTGTTGGTGCCTTTTACGCTAACGGTGGCACCGATGAGGGGCGACTGATCTTCCTTTGCCTGTATGCGGCCGGTGATCTTCCGCGACTGAGCTATGGTTGTTGCGGCATAGCATAGGCCTATCAGCACTAACAGGCCTGTTTTCTGGTTGATAAAAAAGCGCTTCATAACGGACTTTTAGAATTGCATGAAATTATTATGTATAACATAATACAGTCTAAAAGTAGGAAAGAATTTTAAATAGCCAAGTTTTTTTTCTTTTTTAGTTAGGAGAAATCCGATTATTTTTGGTGGGCAATGGTGCAATAGAGCCATATCTGTCCGAGTTTCGTTCCCGTACATTACTCATAGTAAGCGGTGAGCCATTCAAAAAAAATTAAGTACGACATAAATGAGTACCCTGGAAATAACTAAAAACCTTCAATCGATTGATACCAGTTCACTGGTGGATAAAGTAGAGCGCAAGCTGATTGAGTTACTGATCAGCAAGGATATTAAAGTAGGTGATTCGATCCCAAAGGAGCTGGAACTGGCAGATGTGCTGGGTGTTAGTCGCACCGTAGTGCGGGAGGCCCTTACCCGCCTTAAAACGCTGGGATTGATTGAAACTAAGAAAAAGCGGGGAGCCGTACTCACCAACCCGGACCTCACGGGACTGCTGGAAAAGAGTTTGTATCCTGAAATAATGGACAAAAACACGCTGCGTGAGATTTTTGAAATGCGGCTGGCGCTGGAGATAGGCATGGCGGATTTCATTATGGAGCGTGTAACGCCGGAAGATGTGGCGGCGCTGAAAGCGATTGTGGAAGATGAGCCCACGGTAGCGGATCAGCACCTGTTCCAGATAGAACAGGAGATCCGTTTTCACGGGAAATTATATGAGATCAGCGGCAACCAGGTACTGAAACGGTTCCAGCAGATGCTGCTGCCGGTTTTTGACTATGTACATAAGAGCGGGCTATTGAAAAAAATGCCTAAAACGAAGAAGTTTGTATCGCACAAAGGGCTGGTGGAGATTATTGAAAACGGGTCGGCGGAGATGTTAAGGAATGCGATGCGGAATCATTTGGAGAATCATTTTGCGAGGATATTTGAGTAGTGTTTTTATTATTAATGGCGCCTTCGGCGCCAGGAGAGCGATCTTATTTCTCGCAAAGCAGCAAAGCAGGTAAGCAGCTAAGACCTGCAGTTTGTTTCAGGAAATTAAACGAATGAGGAGAGACCGAAGGTCTCTCCTCATTCGTTTAATTCGTCCGCCGGAGGCGGACGAATTAAACGAATGCCGCCAACAAAACATAATCCCTTAGCTGCTTGGCTGCTGCGAGAAAAAAGATTGCCGGAGGCGGACGAATAAACGATGTTAGTCCATCCGTTCAAGGCATTTCGTAGCAGGCATAAAAAAAGACCCGCCGTGGACGGCGGGTCTTTTAAATTACCAAACTATTATCGGAATAATATTATGCTAATCTTACGTTAACAGCATTCGGGCCCTTTCTACCTTCTTCCACGTCGAATACAACGCGGTCGTTTTCGCCGATGCTTTCTTTAATACCAGATACGTGAACAAAGATTTCCTGATTCGTACCTTCGATTTTAATGAAGCCAAAACCTTTAGTTTCATTAAAAAATTTTACAACACCTGTTTGCATTTATTTAATTTTTAATAGTGAACGTATTCTCGCCTATTATAACTCAGCAGGCTCACTGCGCAACTAAAAGAAAAAAGTGGAAAGCTGATCGGGAAGTGATGATCACAAACAGAAATGCAATTCAATATTCTTAAGAAGCGTTACGAAGATAGGTCTAATCTGCTTACCATCCTAATTTTTTTCTTTTTTAACGAAACCTTGCACGGAATAGACATTTTAAGGTTTTAGATATACATTTGTATGCATATGAAACATCCTGATTCATGGCGTATAAAGGCCATACTGACCGGTTCCGCCGGGAATATGGTAGAATGGTACGATTGGTACATCTATTCCACCTTTTCGTTATACTTCGCCCCTGTATTTTTCCCTAAGGGCAGCTATACTGCCCAGTTGCTGAATACAGCCGCCATCTTTGCGGTGGGCTTTCTGATGCGCCCCATCGGCGGATGGATGTTTGGTACCATTGCCGACCGGAAAGGCCGCAAAGCCGCCATGACGCTGTCAGTACTCATGATGTCGTTCGGCTCTATGCTCATTGCTTTTACCCCAGGATATACCGACATAGGCCTACTGGCGCCAGTGCTGCTTTGCCTGGCGCGACTCCTCCAGGGCCTCAGTGTTGGCGGCGAATACGGCACCAGCGCTACGTATCTGAGTGAAGTAGCCACTGCTGACCTCCGGGGGTTTTACTCCAGTTTCCAGTATGTAACGCTGATCGGAGGGCAACTCCTGGCACTTGGGGTGCAAATGCTGCTGCAAAAAGTGTTTCTTACCCCTGAGCAACTGCATACCTGGGGATGGCGTATTCCTTTTGTGATAGGGGCTTTGCTGGCATTCTATGTGTTATATCTCCGTAAAAACATGCATGAATCCACCGCCTTTGAAAAAGAGAAAAAATCGAAGGATCAGGGCTCTGTTAAAATACTGTTCACCAAACATCCCAGGGCGGTGTTAACCGTGGTAGGCCTTACCCTTGGCGGCACCGTGGCCTTTTATACCTACACCACCTATATGCAGAAGTTCCTCGTGAACACCGTGCATATGACCATAGAAAAAGCTACTACCATCACCTTTTTCCTGATGCTGATTTATGCCTGCCTGCAACCGCTGGCAGGATGGCTTTCGGATAGAATAGGCCGCAAACCCTTACTCATGGCATTCGGCATACTGGGCACCCTTTGCACCGTACCACTGCTCACCACACTGAGTCATACTGATACGGTATGGGGCGCCTTCTGGCTGATCCTCGGTGCACTGATCATTGTAACCGGCTACACCAGTATTAACGCAGTAGTTAAAGCAGAACTCTTTCCGGCTGAAATAAGGGCACTGGGCGTAGGATTCCCCTACGCATTAACCGTGGCCGTTTTTGGCGGCACAGCGGAACCACTCGCCCTGTTTTTTAAGCAAAAGGGAATGGAATCCGGTTACTACTGGTATGTAACCGGCTGCATTTTTATCTCCCTACTGGTTTATATAACCTCCAAAGACAGTAAAAAGCATTCGTACCTGGACAAGGAAATGAAAGCCTAGCGGCGGATTTCACGGGTAGTACCGTCTTCTTTTCCGATGATGAGCAGGTGAGCCATGCCTATAAACAGGCCATTTTCCACCACACCGGGAATATCATTGAGCTGCGCATGCAATGTTTCGGGATCTGCAATACGTTCGTAATGGCAATCGGCGATGTAATTGCCGTTATCTGTTACAAAATACTGATCTCCCTTTTTACGCAACGCTGGCGCCGCATGCAGCTGATGGAGCCGGCGCAGGGTTAACTCATAGGCAAATGGAATAATCTCCACCGGCAACGGGAATTTGCCCAACTGCGCCACTACCTTGCTCTCATCCGCAATTACAATCATCTGATCAGATGCTGCCGCAATAATTTTCTCCCGCAACAAAGCCCCTCCGCCGCCTTTGATCAACTGCAATGCAGCATTGGCCTCATCTGCACCATCAATATCAATATGAATACGATCCACCTCGCTGAAAGGAATGATGGGTATACCCTGAGCACGGGCCAGCTCCTCTGATTCTTCGGAGGTAGCCACTGCCTTAACGGACAATCCCTCCCTAACCATTTCGCCTATACGCATAATGGCGTAATAGGCAGTGCTGCCTGTTCCCAGACCAAGCGTCATCCCGGATTTAATATACGTTGCCGCCTGCTCCGCGGCCACTTTTTTAGCGATATTTATCTGCATGTAACAAATATAAGCCATCGGTCGAATTTGGAAATATTGCCGAACTCAACTAATTTTTGCTATAAATCTTTTTGCTTTGAGAAAATTTTCCATTTTGATACTGGCAGCCTCCCTCGGCCAACTTCCTGCCTTTGCTCAGGAAAATCCGGCTGCCGGCGCCATCAATGCCGATGTACTCAGCAGGCATATCAGCGTGCTGGCATCTGACGCATTTGAAGGCCGTAAACCGTTTACCCGCGGGGAAGACAGCTCCATCAACTACATCGCTGCACAGTTTAAAGCCCTGGGCTTAAAACCCGGAAACGGCAACAGCTATTTCCAGGACGTGCCCATGGTCAATATCTTTTCCCAGCCAGCCTCCGACCTCGTCATCAAAGGCCTGAAAGGAAGCATCAGCCTTAAATACCTGGATGATTATGTAGCCGCCACCCGCCGCGTTCAGAACCAGGTAACCCTCTCCAACTCTGAACTGGTATTTGCCGGCTACGGAATTGTGGCTCCGGAATACAACTGGAACGACTATAAAGGACTGAACGTAAAAGGGAAAACAGTGGTGGTAATGGTCAATGACCCGGGATTTGCCGACAGTACGCTGTTTAAGGGGCGCACCATGACCTACTACGGCCGCTGGACCTATAAATTTGAAGAGGCCTCCCGACAGGGCGCTGCCGGCTGTATCATCATCCACGAAACTGCCGCCGCCAGCTATCCCTGGAAGGTAGTGCGCAGCAGCTGGAGCAATTCCAAACTGCACCTGCAAACAGCGGATAATAATATGTCGCGCACCATCCTCGAAGGCTGGATCAGCCAGGAATCCGCCCGCAAACTCTTCCAACTGGCCGGCCTCTCCCCCGACCTCATGAACCAGGCCAAAAACAAAGGATTCAAACCGGTGGACCTTCACCTGCAAACATCCCTTGTTATCAATAACACCGTTAAGAAATCCACGTCGCATAACGTACTCGGTATTCTCCCAGGCACTAAAAGACCACAGGAGTGCGTGGTATACTCCGCCCACTGGGATCACTTTGGCATTGGGGAAAATATTAATGGCGACTCCATCTACAACGGCGCGGTGGATAATGCCAGCGGCACCGCAGGTTTAATTGCCCTCGCTACCGCCTTTACGCAGGTAAAGCCTGCCCCTGAACGCTCACTCCTCTTCCTCGCTGTAACCGGCGAAGAACAGGGACTCCTTGGCTCGGAATATTATGCCAGTCACCCGGTATTTGCACCGGCAAAAACAGTGGCCGACATCAACCTCGACGTGATGAACTATTTTGGTCGCACCAAAGATGTAACGGTCATCGGCAAAGGACAATCCGAACTGGATGAATACGTACAGCGCGCCGCCGCCAAACAAGGCAGGGTAACGGTTCCGGAAGATCATCCGGAAGGCGGCTGGTTCTTCCGCTCCGACCACTTCAACTTCGCGAAAAAAGGCGTACCGGGTTTATACATCGGCCCCGGCACCAATGCCATCGGCAAGGATCCGGGATGGGCAAAAGAACAGATTGCCACGTATAACCGTGAACGTTATCATTCACCAAAAGATGAATTTGATCCCAACACCTGGAAACTGGATGGAATGATTGAAGACCTGAAGCTGGTATTTGATGTGGGACTCACCCTCAGCAACGAAACCACCTTTCCGAAATGGAAGGATGGCTCCGAGTTTAAGGGATTCAGAAAGTAACTTAACAAGACGAATATAAGATGGTACTGTTTGGATTAATTATGATGGGACTGATTTTATTCCTTTATGTAAGGAATATTTTCGTCCGCAGGAAGAAGCTGAAAAACTCCGTTCCCGATACCTACAAGCCTTTGCTGCAGGAGCATGTACGCTACTATCAGCAGCTGGATGAGGCAGATAAAGAACGGTTCAACAGTAAGGTAGCGCGCTTCCTGAAACGCACTACAATAGAAGGTGTAGGTACGGAGGTAGAACCGCTGGACCGTGTGCTGGTAGCCGCTAGTGCAATTATTCCCATCTTTGGGTTTAAAGACTGGGAGTATTTTAATCTCACTAATGTTATCCTTTACCCGGATACTTTCAACGAAAGCTATCAGTATGAGGGCAACCGCCGTAATATCCTGGGAATGGTAGGCAGCGGCTCCCTGAACGGACAGATGGTACTCTCCCGCAGCGCGCTCCGGGAAGGATTCTCCAACGTTACCGACAAAAACAACACCGCCATTCATGAATTTGTACACCTGCTGGATAAATCCGACGGCTATGTGGATGGCATGCCACGCCACCTCCTGGAACACAGCTACAGTATACCGTGGATGAAGCTGGTGCATCAAACAATTCAGCAAATGGCTGCCGGGCATACCGATATCAATCCGTATGGCGCCACTAATGAAGGCGAATTTTTCGCCGTTATTTCCGAATACTTCTTTGAAAGGCCGGACCTGCTGGCAGAAAAGCATCCGGAGTTGTATACCATGCTGACAAAAATTTTCCAGCAGGACCCTGCGGCGAATCATCAGCATCCGGAAACAAGTTTTTAAATCAGGTATGGGACCTTCGGTCCCATACAGGGGGAGGTCCGCCGCCGGCGGACCTTTTTTTATTAATTACCCCAGAAAGTATTTTCCTGTTGCTCGTCAGCTGTGAATACCTTTGCAGCGGTAATTTTTCCTTCTTCCACCGTATACACATCCACGTTAATTACGTCCAGCTGCTCATTGCCCTTTTTTGCTTTCCATACCAGGCAAACGGCTACTTCATTGCCATTTACAGCATAAGATTTCACCTCTGCCAGTGCCAATGTTTTCTCAGATACCTCAAACATACCGCCGCACATGCCAAATACTTCTTCGATGGAATTTTTAACCCCGGAGAACCTATTATCGCCTGGCTGCTCCCATCTTATTTTAGGATGCAGTAAGGTGGCAACTTTTTCGAAATCAAATACTTTAACGGCTTCAATGAACGCGGTAACGATGATTAATGCATTGTTTTCCATGATTTGCTATTTTTTGTTGTTTTATTAATTCGATATAGCAAAAGTAGTATGCCGGGCATCCCGGCTACTTACCATAAAACGACAATCATTTACCACTTTACGCCAACGTAACTTTTTACCCAAAATCTCTCTTTATCTTTAATACATGAAAGATCTGGTGAAACATATCGTTGCTTATGCGGAACTGCGGAACGTAGATACCACGCAGTTATGCAAACTGTCGCATATAGATAAAAAGGCACTGGCGAAAAAAGACGGCCCCGCTCCCACTGCTGCGCAAATCGGCAGCCTGTGGGCCAATGCGATACATCTCACGCGCGACAAACTATTCGGATTACATTTTGGGGAATCTCTGCGAACAACCGCTTTAGGTATTGTAGGCAGTATCATTCAATCCAGTGCTACCGTGGGTGAGGCTCTCACACATGCGGCAGCGTTGGTACACGTAATTACCGGCCAATGCCGGATGGAAATTGTGCAGGGAAAAGGCACGTTTAAAGTAATACTAACCCAAACAACGCGGGAAGGAATCAATCCGCTGATGGAAGTATTTATGGTCATCGTAATTCATGAACTGGACGGGCTGCTGCTAACGAAAATCACGCCCAAAGCAGTGGCACTGCCTTACAAGGTGACAGACCCTGTGGAATATGCACGCGTGTTCAGGTGCGCGCCCGTTAAATCCAATGGAGAATATAGCATTACGTTGTCGGCCCAATACTGGGAAGAGCCTATCCTCACCGCCAATTATCAGTTACAGGAAATCCTGCTACAGCAAACTTCCCATCTCCCTAAACCTGATAACAAAACACAGCTATTGGGCGCCAGAATACATAACTACCTGCTGGCAAACTCCTACCTGGGACTGGCTTCACTCAACGACATTGCCTCCAACTTCAATATGAGCGCCAGAACGCTGCAGCGGCAGTTAAAAAACGAAGGTTCTTCCTATCAACATATAGCCGATACCGTTAAACGTTCCCTGGCGGAACACTATATTGCTTCCGGCAATTTTGCATTGAAAGATATTTCCTGGATGCTGGGGTATAATGAACTGAGTGCTTTTAGCAGAGCTTTTAAGAAGTGGACGGGAGTAAGCCCGGAAAGTTTCGGATAATCTGCCTGCCGGAGAAGCTTCATCTGTAGTGGTATTAAAAGGATAATAGGCTAAACAAGTTCAAAAAAATAAGGGACTGGCTGTCCCTTATTTTTTTGAACTTGTTTATGCTTAGAGTGACTTCACACGGATATTGCGGAAGCGCACCACATCGCCATGTCCGAGGAAACCGATATGCCCCTTTTCATTTTTCAAACCGGGATGATCCTTGTGATCCAACGTACCATTGGCACTGGCCGCAGCGATATCACCATCCAGGATCGTTTCACCGTTGAGGATCACTTTTACATTATTACCTTTCACTACCACTTCTTCGTAGTTCCACTCCCCTACGGGTTTGAGGAAGCCACGCTTCGCAGGAATCACACCATACACGGAGCCATGATACTGGTACTCGTGCAGGTTTTTGTACATATCCGCCTCGTTGTCGATGATCTGTAATTCCATACCATTATAGGCCGCATTACCTTCCAAAGGAGCGCGGATACCCAGGCCGTTATTGGCGCCAGGTGTAAGCTGGAATTCGAAACGATAAATAAAATCCTTAAACTCTTCTTTCGTAAACAGGTTGCCGGAACCACCTAATTTAGGGTAGATCACGAGGTTGCCTTCTTCCATGATGTAGCTGGTGGTGTTACCCGTCCATGCCTGCATGTTGGTACCATCAAACAGCACTTTGAATCCGGCTTTCTTTTCCTCCGCGCTTAACACGAAAGGCTTAGGACGCGGCAGCTCTTTGATATACAGATCGCGGTAGGCCACGTAGGTACCGTGCGCCTGCAATTCAATCTGCTCCTCAGGGAAAATAGGTAATCCTTTTTCCCAGTAGTTTTCCATAATGGTGTTGTTGGTCACCAGCTGACCGTTGAGGTAAACGGTTACGCGGTCGCCCTTCATGATGATGTGGAAGTGATTCCATTCGCCAATGGCATTATCTGCGAGCACCAGTGGTTTGCTTACGTTCGACTGGTTGTTGTAGAGTCCACCGGAGCCTACTTCAGCACCCACATCGGTACGGGAGGTGTCCCATATCTGCACCTGCGGCGTACCGCGAAGGTAGATGCCGGCATCACCTTTAGCGGTGATCTTCCAGTCTACCAGCATTTCGAAGTCGCCATATTTTTTCTCCGTACAGAGGTTATCTCCTTCGCCGTTGAATACGAGGAGGCCATCTTTTACGGACCAGCCTTTGTTCATTTTCTCATTGGCTTTTGTTTGGGCAGACTTCAGTGCTTTTTCGGTCATTTTCCCGCGGGCAACCGGGTTTTCAACGAGGCCTTTCCATCCGCTGAGGTCCGTGCCATTAAACATGGATACGAAGCCTTCGCCGGCGGGCATTTCGTTGAGGTATTTGCGGATAGACTGTCGCTGGTAGTCGGCATCACCACCTTTCAGTTGTGCACTTGCTTTTTCGAGGAGTGTTTTCACCACCGGGCCTGCATAGGATTTATCGGCCAGGGCGATATCCATTACGGCATCGGCAGCTGTGGCGCCCAGGTTGGGCGATTCCAGGTAGCGGCCAGCCAGCAGGAGGGCGTTATAGGATTTACATTTATTGAGTACCTGTAAGGCTTTCAGTTGTACTTTTTCGCTGGAGGTAATGTCCAATGCATTACGTACCATCAATACCTTTTGATCCGCGGGTATTGTTTTGGCAGATGCTAACCCCACATAGCCCAGTAATGCCTGTTCCTGGTATACTACATACTCCTTATTGCGGGCAATGTTTAAGAGCGGCAGGGCGGCATCGGCGTTGGACCAGTCGGCCAGCGCGCGGATGGCGGCATCTTTCGTAGTGGCGTCGCCGTTATTAAACGCGTCTACTACTGCTCCCAGTGCGTCTTTAGAGCCAATGCCTGCCAGCACGCCGAGGTAGCGGGATTTGCTGGCTGCCGGCGCTGCCTGCATGAATTGTTTGGCCTGCTCCGGGGAGATGGCGGCGTTGATGAGCGCCTGCTGTGCAGCGGTGGTTTCCAGGCTGTTGGTAGCACCGTTGACCAGCGTTACCAGCACTGGTACACTTTGCTGATTGGCAATAGCAGGCAAGGCTTTGTAGGCGGCCGTGCGCAGGTTTGCATCTGTGCCGGCAGCAGCGTCGGTGATCAGTTTGCCCTGTTCTGTCGCTTTTCGTGCAGCCAGTACCGTTATAGCGGCAGATTTAGCAGCCGTGGTCAGGTTAGGAAATGCGGCAGCCACTGCTGTTACTACTTCCGAACCCGGCATGATCAGCAATGCATTTTCCACCGCTTCTACTGTAGCCGGATCGCTGGAGTTAAAGGTGGTGATTAATACAGGGAGATGTTTAATGCCGCCAATGCGACCCGTCGCGTCAATAGCGGCCGTTCGGATCTGCGGGTCCTGGTTGGACATCAGCCCGGTTATGGCAGGCAGGGCGTATTCCGCCTTATTATCTGCGAAGATGCGGATCGCCGCAGCTTTGGTTACATTATCTGCGGTACCGAACTGCTTCAACACCATGGCCTGCTGCGCAGGGATGAGTGTGGCAGTGTGGGCAGCAATCAGTTTCCAGGCAGTGTTTTTCACGCGGGGGCGACTATCATTCGTCGCGGTAATCCAGGTGGCCAGTGCTTTAGCGCCGTCGTTGGCACTGAGAATGTTCAGGGCTGCTACATAAGCATTTTCCTGCGGAACACCTTTGGTAACAGGCAGCAGTGCAGTAGCCAGACTGGTGGCGAGTTTTTTATCGCTCAGTGCGGCGAGGTAGGTGAGGTAGGATGCGGTGGCATTCGTACGGTCGTACCCGTAGCCTGCTTTAGCGGCGTTGGCTTTAAGCGTATTAGCGGCGGCCGGGTCAGCGATGCGTGCCAGTGCGTAGTTGGATACTTTGGCTAAGTCACCGTTGCTGCCGGAGGCGAGTTTGATAATCGCGGCATTGGCCTCAGCGGCGCTGGCATCTCCCAAAGCCTGCACCAGGGTAATCTGACGCTTGCCGGTGGCGGTGCCGAGTGCAGTGAGTAAGGCCTGTTTACTTTCTGCGGTATTGATTTTCACGAGGGCACGGGCTGCAGGATCGCAGAGGCGCTCATCCGCCAGGAAAGGCGTGAGCGTGGCTACCGAAGGGTTGCCGGCCAGCGTTTGCACCTGGCGGATCAGGAAGGCTTTTACTTCCGGATTGGTAGCTTTGGCGGCAGCCTGTGAGTAGGCTTTTACCGCGGTGGCACGGTTGTTTTCCTGGCCTGGGGCGGTTACATAAAATGCGTAGCCGGCCAGGGCGTATTCCATTCTGGTATTGTCGCCTTTGCCGGGGGCTGAGAGCAGATCGGCCATCTGGCTGATGCCGCTGGCACCGAAGGAGGAAATTTCCTGAAAGTATTTATTCAGGTCGGCCCTGTTATTGGCCGGGAAGCGGGCCAGTACATCGGCCACTTTGGTATGCAGTGCGCGCTGGTCCGGGGCCGGCTGGGCAAAAGCACCCAATCCGAGGAATAGCAGCGGCAGTATAGTGAATGATAATTTCTTCATGATCAGCTTAAATTAAATGGTCCAGGGTCCGCGCATGGGTTGGAAAATAAGGTTATTGGCGCCTTCATCATTGATGAACACCTGGTTTACCGGGTCGAACTGCAGGTTACGATTGAGTTGCAGCGCTATTTTGCCCATGTTTACCAGTGTGGCAGAGCGGTGGCCATTTTCTTCGTTGAGCGCAAATTTGCGGCGCAGTTTTACGGCTTCCACGAAGTCGGTTTGCTGCGGCAGCGGATCAGGGAAGGCGGCCAGTTTCTTTTCCAGGTCCGGAATGGTGGATTTGAAACCGGGGTATAGTTTACCGTTAGGTCCTTCGATGTAAGCGGCTTTTTCATCCTTTCCTTCACCGTCGAGGATGATCTGGCAACCGTCGTCGTAGGTGTAGATGATGCGGCGCCAGGTGCCTACGGCATCCGGGTGTTGCTGTGGCGCATCTACTTCCACTTTTACCGGGCTGGTGTTATCCTTGCCAAGGAAGTATTGGATAGGATCGAGATAGTGTTGTCCCATATCACCGAGGCCGCCGCCATCGTAATCCCAGTAGCCGCGGAAGGTTTGGTGAACACGGTGTTGCGTGTATGGTTTATAAGGCGCTGGTCCTAACCACATATCATAGTCCAGTTCAGCCGGTACCGGCATTTCCGGGAGGTTGGTTTTTCCTACCCAGTAAAATTTCCAGTCGAACCCGGTGTGTTTGCTCACGGTCACTTTCAGGGGCCATCCGAGCAGGCCGCTGTCCACCAATTTTTTAATTGGTTTTACGGTGGTACCCATTCCGTAGAAGTTATCGGAGAAGCGGAACCAGGTATTGAGGCGGAAGATGCGGCCATGTTGCTGTACCGCTTCCACGAGGCGTTTACCTTCGCCGATGGTGGCGGTCATTGGTTTTTCGCACCAGATATCTTTGCCGGCGCGGGCAGCATCGGCGGCGATGATACCGTGCCAGTGCGGTGGTGTGGCGATATGAACGATATCCACTTCCGGGAGGGTGATGACCTCGCGGTAGTCGGTAAATGTTTTTACTGATTTGTCTTTCAGCTGATCCATGGCCAGTTTCAGGTGACTACGGTCTACATCGCAAACGGCCACCACGCGTGTACCGGCGTATCCGAAATGCCCGCGGCCCATGCTTCCCGTACCGATTACGGCTTTGGTGAGTTGATCGCTGGGTGCAAGGTATCCGCGTCCCAGTACGTGCCTGGGAACAATTGTGAAAGCTGCCAGTGCGCCAAGGGAGTTCCTGATAAAGGAGCGCCTGGAATTGCTTGTCTGTTTAGTCATAAGGTGTGATTATAGAGTAGATTTATTTGTTCACTAGCAATTGGCATGCGCAACGATCAAAAGGTTCACTATGGTTTCAGGAATAGCGTCAGTTATCAGTACATCTACAGGTACGCATGATTATCTTGGAAAGATAATGGCGAAAGCGGGGATTTGCAAGTATGGGTTGATGAAATGTGATGAACGGCGGCAGGTTTCCGGCAAAGACTTATTTCGGTTAGGGCGCCTTCGGCGCCGGGAGAGCGAACTTTTTTGCACGCAGAGCAGCAAAGCAGGTAAGCAGCAAAGACTTGTGTTTTGTTGTTTTTTTAAGAGAGATGTTTTCCGCCGACTGCGGAAAACATCTCTTTCTGGGTAAAGACCGAAGGTCTTTACCCAGAAAGAGATAAAAAATCATTGGAACAAAATGCAGGCCTTTGCTGCTTATGCCCCTTATGCTGCTTTGCGAGAAAAAAGGATCGCAAGGGCCGAAGGCCCTGAATTATGCATTAACTGTTTCACCGAACCATACGCTGGCTGCGCCGATGATGGCAGCAGATTCGCCCAGCATGGCTATACGAACAGGAATATGAATATGATGTGCTGCGAGCTGAAGGATCAGTGCAGGTAAAAATAGCGGGGATGCGTTGGCAATATTACCGCCGAGTACGATTACTTCAGGATTTTCTTCCTGTACAAAGGGAACGAGAAATGCGGCGAGGTTGGCAGCAAACTCCTGGAAGATGCCTTTTACGCGTTCGTCCTGTTCTTCCAGTTCGCATAATGCTTTAACGTCTTTCACGGTTTGACCGCTTATTTCTTCATAGCGTTTTACAAACCAGCGGGTGGAGATATAATCTTCTGCGATACTGTTTTTAAAGGGTGCACACCATCGGTCTGCATCTTTGGCGAGGTGCCCGTCGTAGGTGGCTGATCCAAGTCCTGTACCGAGCGTAAGGCCGATAGCGCGTTTAAATTCACGTGCGGCGCCGCTGAAGCCTTCTCCCTGCAGGAAGCATCCTGCATCGTTGATAAACTGGATATTTTTGGGTGATATATTCAATTTTGCCGCGAGGAGTTCCTTTACGTTCAGGTTGAATAGTGCGTCGTATTTGTCCTGGTTGAGCATTTTGCTGATGCCGAGCTCGTAGTCAAACGGCCCTGGCATTCCGATGCCTATCACCATATTATCAATGGCTGCTTCTTTGGTGACCTCGTTGATCACTGCTGCCCATGCGGTGATGATATCTTCCGCTGCGCCTTTGGAGTTCACCCGTTCCCGACGCCAGGTGTTTTCAATGATGGATCTGTTTTCCAGATCTACTAATGCTGCCGTTATGTGCGAGCCTCCTATATCCACTCCTACAGCCATGGAATTTTTCATATGTTAAAAAATCAGGTTTTACGCTAAATCGTTTTAGCGATGAGGACAAATATAATATATTTTTTTATTCAGGTAGGGTTTTTCTGAATATTATGATAAAACCCTTACTGGCACTACACAAAATCGATTTTCTAAATTAGGGAGATACCCGGTTATGCGGCCGCAGGCATCATAACTTGTACAGATGTTTTACATTTATATCCTGTAAATGTTTAGCAAAATGAAAAAAGACGCTTCAACTAATTCGCAAAATGCCAGGCAGCTCAGGGGCGACTGCGGCACGGTATATACGTTGTCGCTCATCGGTAACCGATGGAAACCGGTGATACTATGGCGTTTATTGCAGGACAGGCAGCGTTATAGTGAGTTGCGCAAATCCATTCCGGGTATCTCCGAGCGGGTACTGGTGCTGCAGCTGCGGGAAATGGAGCAGGATGGACTAATCAACCGGTTTGTATTTCCGGAAGTGCCGCCGCGGGTGGAGTATGAACTGACGGACCTGGGAAAATCCATGGCGCCTATATTGGAAGTAATGTCGGACTGGGGGCTGGAACATATGCCGGAGGTGATGGCGCCGGCGGTGGTGTCGTAGGAGGATACGCTTCACGCAAAGGATGGTGTTTTGTCTTTTTTTCTCGCAAAGCAGCCAAGCAGGTAAGCAGCAAAGGTTTGCGTTTTGTTGTTTACAACGTAATAAGGTCCGCCAGTGGCGGACCTTATTACGATAGAGGAGGGGCCGAAGGCCCCTCCTCTATCGTAATAACTTTTTGGAACAAAACACAGGTCTTTGCGAGAAAGAAGATCGCAAGGGCCGAAGGCCCCTTTGCTACTTATGCAGTCTGATGTTCCTTTGCGTGCAACCAACCTATTTCAACCCGGCATCATTCAACGCCCCTGTGGCCAGTGCCACCCAGTCCGCATCTCTCCTGCCCTTACTCAGCACTGTGAGCAATCGCTGGTGCACCAGGTTGGCAATCGGCATCGGCGTATAGCTGTTACGCGCTGTTTCCAGCACCAGGTCTATATCTTTGAGTCCCAATGATGCTTTAAAAGACCGTTCGCCCTCAAATTCCCTATTGAGTATCATCGCACCGTAGTTGCGGAAAATAGGCCCTGTAAACAACGTGGTGGTCAGCAGTTCATAAGCTGCTTTCGCATCGAGTCCATTTTTCTCTGCCAAAACAAAAGACTCCGCCATCAGCTCCATGGCGCCGGCAATCATGAAATTACCAATCAGCTTCATCACATTGGCATTTTCCGGTTTGGTACCCATGTCAAAAATATTTTTCGCAAAGCCATCCAGCAGTAATTGCCTGATACGCTCCTTACCTGCCGCATCCCCGCTGATGGCTGCGTTACCCATTTTCGCCGCCGCCGCTTCCGGCCGCGCAAATACCGGCGAGGCAATGTAAATGGACCCTTCTTTTTTGTGCAGCGCCGCCAGCTCCCCTGCTGTAACAGGTGAAATCGTACTCATGGATGCATGCACCCCACCTGTACCCAGCGCAGCCAGGAATGCAGGAGTCACTATATCCCGCAACGCCGCATCGTCCGACACAAGGGTAAATACAATCCCTCCTTTTTCAATAGCCGCCACAGGGCTGTCCACTATCTCCGCACCCAGCTTTTCCAGCGGCAACGCCTTCTCACGGGTACGGTTGTATACTTTCAACTGATGACCTGCCTTCAGTAAATTTTCCGCGATAGGCAACCCCAGGTTACCTATTCCTATAAATCCGATTTTTTGCATAAAATATTTGTTTGTGTTGAAGTATCAATGCGCTATAAACGCTCAAGGAAAGTTAAGGAAATAAGTGGAAAAATCTTTACTGCATACACAGCCAACACAGCTACCACCGCGTACAAATTATTGCTTAAATACTTACATTCATACTTTCTGTTCACATGTTGTGAAACTCCTGTACCATGAAAAGAATACTGACGACTGTACTTGTCCTGTTGACTGCTACAGTAACCTATGCGCAGCAACTGTCCAATGCCCACACCACCGGGCAGACTATCGCGCTGTTCAAAATTACTGATGCCGAAGCAGCCAGACTCTATAAGGCTTCACTGGAAGATGCCAAAATAGGCAGCGGCTTCTGGAGCAACAGGATCACAGATACACGTCCATTAGCCCCAACAGATGCACTGCTCCATACCTACGTAAGATCATGGCCAGCCAATGCTCCCACCCCGGCTGATATCCCGCCCGGGCAATACCTGCTCGTGCAGGGAGAAGAGAACGCAGTGCGATACCAGTATTATCCCGTGAAAAATGTAAGGTTACATACACTTCAAAATCTCGATGGCCGTTATATCTCCCTGACAGACAAAAACAGGCTCCCACTCCACACACCTGAAGTATTATTCCGTGGCAGACGGCTTGCCTTCCACTCCACCTACGAGGCCTACCAGTTACCAAAAGCAAGTCGAAATGGCATAGTGCGGGTCAAACATGAAGGCGTAACAAACTTCTTTTATATAGGAGAACAAAATTACTTTGGTTCACCTAGCGGATGGATCGCTAAAAAATGGTCACAACTCAGGAAAATTTTCAGCAAACCATACACCAACAAGGAATTCAAAGGATATCTTGTTACCAGCAAACCTAAATACAAACCGGGGGATACCGTTCGCCTCAAAGCATTTATTACAAATGCCAAAGGAATACCTGTAAATATTCCTTTGCAACTGAAACTGGGCCAGGAACGAAATGATGAGGAGGAAGATACTATTTTGCAGGTGCTGCGACCCTACCGGCCAGGGGCATACGAACATACGTTTGTCCTCACAGAAGACCTTGACCTCGACCTGGACGAGACCTATAAAATCAGCCTGGGCACCAGGTTTAAAACCTCCAGAAAAAAGGAATATATTCATAAAACATTCGAATATGAAGCCTACGAACTAAGTCAGCTTACTTTTAAGGCCCGTAGCGACAAAAACAGCTATTCTCCCGGTATGCCGGTGAAATTTTTCCTGAAGGCTACGGATGAAAATAATCTGCCCCTGCTGGATGGACGTGTAACCGTCACCGTTAACATTAACGCCAGCTCCAACTTCCAAAATGGGATCACCTTCATTCCCAAAAAACTATGGCAGCAGGAAATAACGCTGGAGCAGACAGGCGAAACAGTGGTGTTAATGCCCGACAGCATCTTCCCGCAGGCCGACCTGCAATGCAGCGTAACATGCCAACTGAACAGCAGCAGCAATGATACCCAAACGGAATCGTTCACTTTTAGCCGCCTTAAAACCCTGAGAGATGTCCGGTTCGAACGGATAGCCGATTCCATTGCGATTACCTATTCGGAAAGTGGTCGGCTTGGACCTGCCACCGGCAGGATCATTTTTTACAACGGTGCAAAAGACAGCATCGGGCAGGTACTGGTCACCTTCCCTGCCACGATACCTGCATCTCCCTATATAGCCCGTTATACAGCCGTAACCGGCGACTACAGAAAGGATTATAATGTTAGCGCAAACATGTCCGAGATTTCATTTACCGGTTACCGGCAAAATGATTCCATCTTTGCCACACTCGAAAACCCTTATAAAATCCCGGTATGGTACCAGATTTTTGCGGATAAGCGATTAATAACCTCCGGCAAAGGAACAAACGTAAACTGGGCCTACAAGTCAACCGGCAACGCTACTTACAGTTTATATACCTCTTTCATTTATGGAGATGCCAGCTCCGGCTCCGGTCAGTATGTCCGTTACCTGCCGGCCAGTCTCGATGTAAAAATCCATGCGCCTGAAACTATTCAGCCTGGGCAAACGGCACGTATAACCGTTGCCGTTAAAAACAATCAACAGCAGCCAGTGGCAGATGCAGATGTAACTGCCTACGCGCATACTTCCAAATTCAACACGTATGATCCGGAGGTTCCCTACCTGGATCGGATCCGTACGCAGTCGCCCAGGCTATTACCCGGCTACGGTGTTGCTGCAAATGAGGATTATAACGAAAAGGGCCCTTTGAACTGGAGCCGCTGGAAAACAATACTGGGACTGGATACGATGCCTTTTTTCCGCTTCTTCCATCCGGAAGGACTGTTATATAATTTCGAGCCTGCGGTACATGGTATCACACAGGTTGCTCCGTTTGTAATAAAGAATAACCATCCCCAGATCTCACAACTGGTATGGATAAACGATAATCTCGTGTATGTAAACGGTACTGAGCCCCAGTACAACTATAGTTTCCGGGTAACGCCGGGCAGACAGTCCATACGGATTGTGACGGCTGAGCATGAAATCGTCCTTGATTCCGTATATGCTCCCGCAGGGATGAAAACATTTATTAGTATTCCGGTGGACAAATCCCTGGCAGGTATACGCATTACACCCCGCAAAAAGCCGCTGTTCACTGATGCTGAAAAAACGCTCCTCAATAATATGTTGTTGGTGTTGAAGGCGCACGACACGTGGACCAAACAATACATCAATAACGATAACCTGATATTTCCCATCACCAAAAGCTATTACCAGGATGTTATAGTAGGTCCGGTTTCAAAGGGATCAGCCTACTACTTCGCCAGCCCGCTGATGACCCAGCAGTTCGATCCTGAGCCCGGCTACCGTTACACCATCAGTAAAGGGCTGGTAAAACAGGAAAAGCTCGACATTGCACAAAGCTATTTCAGCCGCAGGCTGCCTGCTTATAGTAACTACAGCTTTAGACTGCATGATTATGTACTCACGGCCACTGATATGGACAGCCTGTACAACAGCAACCTGGAAAACATGTCCCTGAACCTGCGCACTTATGCCAGTAATAAAAATACGATCCGGCTATTGTTTCCGGATAGTATCCGCACAAACATTCGCCAGATCTTTGTATACAATTACGATGCTCCAAACTGGCTGGAGATGGTGGAAGGAGATGCAGGCGGTACCATCATTCAGCCAGCCGGCTACTATAAGCTCCTGGTAATGATGAAAAACAATGGCTTTATTACCCTCGATAGTGTGCTCAGCAAGGCAGACCACGAAACCATTTACAAATGGGGCCAGGTAAACATACAACCTGATAACGATACCATTCACAGTTTGCGGCAGCGCCTCAACCTGGCCTTCATCACCGGCAACTACACTGCTGAGTTCGAACATAAACCAGAAAAGTTATCACCTTCTTATCCTGATCCAAAACCTGTTACCAGCAAAGGCGCTAATTTAAACAGGCTGGTGAAGGGTACCGTGCGTGATAATCACGGCACACCTATTCCAAATGCGACTGTAATAATCCACGGAACCGGAATGGGTACCTATACCAATGAGCGTGGTGCATATGCACTATATGTATCGGATTCGGGCACACTGGCGTTTCGCTCCGTTGGTTACAGAATGGCAGTGCGCACCATTCAGACAGATGATATCTATGACGTTATACTTTTCCCGCAGGGAGATGATCTTTCTGAAGTGGTGGTAGTAGGTTATGGCACAACACACAGAAAAGCCCTCACGGGGTCTGTCAGTAGACTGCTACAAGGACAGGTGGCCGGCGTAACCGTAGGCGCGGCTAAAAGGAAATTCTTTTCCGGTTTAGGGCAGCAGCTGAGAGTCCGCGGGATCGGCAGCATGGATAGTGAGAAAGCACCCATGCTGGTGGTGGATGGTGTTCCATTTAACGGAAGCCTGAGTGATATCAATGAAGAGCTGGTGAAGAACATGGAGGTACTAGCCGGGGAGGGCGCGGTAGCGCTTTATGGTTCCCGTGCAGCTGATGGGGTCGTGATCATCAATACCACTGTGAAAGGAGGTTTAAAGAGTCCTGCCCCGCCGGAAGCCGAAACCCCTAAAATTTCTCTCCGTCATCATTTCCGGGATGAAGCCTACTGGCAACCACGGTTACGTACAAACGAACACGGGGAAGCCGCCTTTGAAGTTACCTTCCCTGATGATATCACCAGCTGGAAGTCATACGCGCTGATAGCAGGCGATAAAAAACAATCCGGATTTGCCACCGCCGTTACCCGCGCCTATAACCAGGTAAGCGCTAACCTGGCCTTGCCGCAGTTTACACTGGCCGGCGATACACTGGATGTGCTGACCAAAATCATGAATTACAATGGAGATAGTATACAATTGAATCGTATGCTCAACGTAGCTGGAACGGTACTCAAAAACGGACCGGCGCCACTTCGGCATAGTCTTATCGAAACCAGTACGGTGGCTGTTCCTGCAGGCGACAGCTTACGCAATACTTTTACCATCAGTAACAATAATGTAAGTGATGGGGAGTATCGTGCGGTGCCGATATATCAACCTGGTACCATGGAGGCATTCGGTAAGTTTTTACAATTACCGGGAGATACCAGCTTCATTTTGCCTGCCACCAAAGATACCGGAACAGTGCATCTGTATGCCGCCACCTCTGCCATGCCAGTATTACTACAGGAAGCCAGCTACCTCTACTCCTACCGCTACGATTGTAACGAACAACTGGCTTCCAAACTGATAGCGGCCCTGCTGCAAAAACGCTGGGCTGCCGCACTGGATACCAATATCCATATCAACGAACATATCAGCAATATGATCAGCAAGCTCGAGAAAGCCCGTAATATGGATGGCTTGTGGGGCTGGTGGGCAGATGGCGTAACCTCCGGGTGGATCAGTGCACATGTACTGAAAGCGCTCAACATGGCTGCGGAGGCGGGCTTCAGAACCAGATCAGCCAATAAGGACCTGACCAGGTTGCTGATGCCGCATATCTACGACTATGCCATTGATACCCGGCTGGACTTCCTGGGATACCTCCGGGATACCGACAGCACCTTTAACCTGCGGGCATATGTGGATACCATTAACACTAACTATCTCACCCCTATACAACAACTACGACTACTTGAAATAAAACAGCGTGCAGGCATCACCGTTAGTACGGCAAACCTGCTTCGTACCGTCAAAAAAACATTATTTGGCAACGCCTGGTGGGGGCCTGACAGCCTGGACATTTACAACAGCCGCATTCAGTACACCCTGCTGGCCTATCGTATTCTTCGCAATGAAGGTGGCCATGATGCCCTGCTGCACTCCACCCGGGCCTGGCTGCTGGATCAGCGGGGGCCTTACTGCTGGCGCAACACCTATGAATCGGCCACCATCATGGGCACCATCGGCGATGATATTTTGCGGGAGCAGGAGCAGAAAGCGCCGGCATTACAGGTGAACAATACCAACATCACCAAATTCCCATATGAGGCGCAACTGCCTGCCGGGCAGGCGCTTCAAATTTCAAAAACGGGTAACCGCATGCTGTATCTGAACACCTGGCAACGCCGCTTTAATGCCAACCCTGAGCGGGTGGACAGCGCCTT
Source organism: Chitinophaga jiangningensis (assembly GCF_900142605.1). Classification (GTDB taxonomy): domain Bacteria; phylum Bacteroidota; class Bacteroidia; order Chitinophagales; family Chitinophagaceae; genus Chitinophaga; species Chitinophaga jiangningensis. The sequence continues at coordinate 12,170 of NZ_FRBL01000012.1, read as the reverse complement.
TAAAGTACGTACCCATTTCAAAGCGGAGGACAAAGAGGTGACTTCCCTCACTGCCGGTAAAAAAGTAACGCTGGAAGCGGTGGTGGAAGTAAAGGAAGACGCAGGCTTTATTATGATCGAAGTACCGATACCGGCCGGCTGCTCCTATAATGGCAAGCCACAGCCATACAGTAACAGTGAGGTACACCGGGAATATTATTATGAGAAAGTCAGCATCTTTTGCCAGTACCTGCATAAAGGCAGCTACATCTTCAGCATTCCGCTGATGCCACGCTATACCGGCAGCTTCCAGCTGAATCCTGCCAAAGCGGAAATGATGTATTTCCCGGTGTTTTATGGTCGCGAAGGCATGAAAAGGATACCAATCAAATAAGGAAAAAAATGGTTATATTTAGTAATACCTAATCCTCCACCATATGAGATCCATACAGTCCTGGCTGGACGAGTACGGCACCAGCCACCGCAACGCCACCAACAAGTCCATACACTGGATTTGCGTGCCTGCCATATTCTTTAGTATCGTAGGTTTGTTATACAGCATTCCCCTGCCCTTTCACCTGGGCGGCCTGCAGGTAACGGTGGCGCATATAGCGCTGGTGCTGGTATTACTTTATTATTTCCGCCTGAGTCCGAGTCTGAGTATGGGCATGCTGGTATTTGTACTGCTTTGCCTGTGGGCCTGGCGGGTGCTCGACAGTCTGGGTGCCACTCCCTGGATATTATCCCTCATTATTTTTGTAGTAGCCTGGATAGGCCAGTTCATCGGGCATAAAATTGAGGGGGCCAAGCCTTCCTTCTTTAAGGACTTACAGTTCCTGCTGATAGGGCCGGCCTGGCTGCTGAGCTTTATTTACCGCAAGGCGGGTATTCCTTTTTAACCTTTAACGGTGAGGAATAAACGCAGGATGTACGAGGATTCGTACAGGATAAAGAGGATAACGAGAAAACTGTGAAAGGTTTTGTTGGAGAATTTTATCGCCATCAGGCATAGCAGCACATGGGTGATGCCCCTGATGGGATATTCCGCGTTATAGTGCATATGAAAGTAGGCTTCGCCTTTCATGAGGGTATCTACCACGTCTGCTACAAAAGTAAGTGCCAGCAGGCCGAAAAACCACTTTCGCCGGGAGTAGAAATAATCTTCATAACCCGTATACTCCTTGATATCGTCCGGATACAGAAGGGCGCAAAGCACATAGAACATAATGATATAGAGGGTTACAAAGAAGTACTCCAGGAAGGTCCAGCGGGCAATATTGCTGAGGCTGATTTCCCACCACCAGAAATGTAACAGGATCAGGAAGATATAGAGTACCCATCCCAGGTGTACCCAGTAGATTTTTTGCCGGCCCGGGTGCTGAATGAACTTGGCAGTACCCTTAAGGAGCTGTGCGATACTGAGACTAAGGATGATGCCGATGACGGTACGTACATGACTAAACGTTTCCATAGGCGCATATTCTTATCCTGAATATACCAAAAAAAATAAAGCCCCGATGAATATCGGGGCTTATTTACCTAAACCTACAACTGTTACACTGTTATTGCAACAATTATTTTTATGTGTCACTCTTTCCTTAGTGCATGGCACTTGGGTCGAGCTTACCTTGTTGTTTTTTGGCGCGTACCATCAGTACGAACGGAATACAGATGAGGAACAGGATACCGAGGTAGAGGAATGAATCCATGTACGACAGTACAGAAGCCTGTTTGGTAACACTGTAGTCCAGTACCATGTACGCTTTATGCTTGGCAGTGGCCAGGTCATATCCTTTAGACATGAAGTTGGCGGTAAGTCCGTTGATCCGGTTAACCACTGTAGGGTCGTTGGTATCAATGTAGGCTACCATGTCGCTGCGGTGCATTTGTGTACGACGGGTCATAAAGGTGGTGATCAGTGCCACACCGAAGGAACCGCCGAGCTGGCGCATCATACCGGTGAAGGCCGCACCCTGGCCGATCTGCTGCCCTTTCAGGCTGGAGAGTGCCAGTGTGGTGATCGGGATGAACAACAGGCCCATACCCACACCACGAACGATGAGCATCCAGAAGAAGGCGTCTGAACCCGTATCTGCCGGTGTGAGGATTTTATATCCCCAGAAGCTGTAGAGGAAGAACAGGAACATACCGGCGGCAACCAGGTATTGTTGCGGTATTCCTCTTTCCAGCATCTTACCGATGATCGGCATCATGAATGCCGTAGTCAGTGCAGCAGGCACCATGAGCATACCGGATTGTGTGGCCGTCCATCCCAGGATACCCTGTGTATACAGTGGTATGATGAAGGTGGAGCCGTACAAACCGAACCCGAGGATGAAGGAAAGGATCGTACCCACGCGGAGGTTTCCGTTTTTGAGTACGCGCAGTTCCACGATCGGGTATTTATAGGTGAGTTCCCGCCATATGAAGAAGAACAATGCCAGCGCACTGGTGGCTGCAAGGATCGTGATATACGGATCATTGAACCAGTCGTCTTCCTGACCACGTTCCAGCACGTACTGCAGGGAACCTACGCATAATGCGAGCAAGCCGATACCGAGGAAATCCACGTCGCTGGCGGATCTTTTCTCAGCGTATTTAGGACTGCGCACAAACTGCAGGGTGAGCAGTGTGGCAATTACACCGATCGGAATGTTAATGTAAAATATGTAAGGCCATGAGTAGTTATCTGTGATAAAACCACCTAATGGCGGGCCGAGCGTAGGACCGATGATTACACCAAGACCATAAATCGCCTGAGCGGTACCACGTTTTTCAGGAGGATAGCTTTCGGTGATAATGGTTTGTGAAGTTACCAGCAGTGCACCACCACCAATACCCTGTATAAAACGGAAGAGTACCAGTTCCCACATAGCGGTTGCGTTACCGCAAAGGAACGACGACACCGTGAATATGATAATGGAAGCCGCAAAATAGTTACGGCGGCCAAATTGCTGGGAGAGCCAGCTGGTCATTGGAACGACAATTACGTTACCGATTGCATAGGCCGTAATTACCCAACCAATTTCCGACATGGTAGCTCCCATGTTTCCCCGCATATCATTCAGTGCCACATTCACGATCGTGGTATCCACGATTTCCAGCAGCGCGCAAAATATAGCCGTGATCGTGATGATCACCCTGCGCGAGCCGTATTCTATCAATGATTCTTGTTGCAGCATGAAAATTCTAAATTATATATAGAAGAAAGCAGTATGACCAGGAACTAATAATTAATACCGGAGCATGGCCGTTTGATGATTCTTTATTTATGCTAATGGTTTCCGCCGATTGTGTGATCATGGTTCCCATTAATTATTAATTCCGGGTCATTACGCTTCCTGCTAAAGCAGATTAGTCGAGATGAACATCCACCTCTACGTTCATACCAGGACGGAGGTTTTTCACCATTTCATCGGAAGGGTTTACGAACTCGATTTTCACCGGCAGCCGTTGTACCACTTTCACGAAGTTACCGGAGGCATTATCCGGAGGCAGCAGGGCCATTTTAGCACCTGTTGTTGGCGCGAAGGAAGTGATTTTAGCTTCCAGTTCCTTGCCAGGATAAGCGTCGATTTTGATGGTAACTTTCTGACCGAGTTTCATTTTAGTCAGCTGTGTTTCCTTGAAGTTAGCCACTACCCATGGTGTGTTATTGAGTACCACGCTGAACAGGGACTGACCAGCATTGATGTACTGACCTGGCTGCACATAGATTTTAGTCAGGTAACCATCTTCCGGAGCAAGGATAACAGCGTAGCTTCTTACCAGTTCAGCATCTGCCACGTCTGTCTGGCGTTGTTTGATTGCTGCATCAGCGAGGCTGATTTGTTTGGAAGTAGCGGTGCTTTGAGAAGACACTACAGTTGTTTGACGTGTAGCGGCAGTTTTCTGACGCTGCAGTACATCCAGCTGGCGTTCGGCGGACTGTTTTGCAGCCAGTGCCTGCTCATATTGCTGTTGGGTGATAGAGTGATCTTTGATCAGGTTAGCATAACGTTCGTAGTCCTGGTTGGCTCTCCAAACGTTTACCTTAGCGGCTTCGATCTGAGCTTCGATGGTACCGATCTGTGCCTGTGCTTGTCCGATACCGGTTTCAGCGGCCTGTGTAGCGGCAGCTGCAGCGGTTTTGTTGGCTTCAGCGGCGAGCAGGGCTGCTTCGGCAGACTGCACTTTGATGGCTAGGTCGCGGTCGTCGAGGATGACCAGTGTATCACCTTTTTTCACGAACTGGTTATCTTTCACACGTACTTCTTTCACGTAACCGGAAACTCTTGGGATTACCGGGCTCACGTTAGCATCGATCTGCGCGTTATCTGTTTCTTCGTGGTGCTGACCGTGAATATATTTGGTGATACCGAAGGCGCCACCACCAATTACCAGCGCTGCCAGTACGATGACGAACCCTTTGCTGCGTTTTTTAGGCGCGGATGTTTCCTGCATGGTTGTATTATTAGTATTATTAGAAGCTTTAGTTTGCGTTTCCACAGCTTATAAATTTGTGTGATTATTGTTTATTGATTGATTGGTCCAGGATACCGGCTGCCTGCAGCAGTTTGTTGTAGGCTACGATGGCTTCTGCTTTGGCGAAGGCGTAGTTCAGGTGAGCCTGGAGATTGGCCACGTCAGCGTCCAGCAGGTCGGTTGTAGTGGCCAGGGCGTTGTCGTGTTTATTTTTAGTGATACGGTAGTTTTCTTCTGATTGCTCAATGGCTTTGATATAAGTATCCATTTTCTTGTGGCTCAGGAGATAATTTTCGTATGACTGATATACATCCATGTGGATAGCATCTGTTACCTGTGCTTCATTGGCGCGGATCTGAGCCAGTTGGGCATTGGCAGCTGCTACTTTGGATTTGTTTTTCCAGATGGAGTGGATGTTGTATTTCAGTCCCACACCTGCGGTGACCGCATTGGTGATGGTCAGGAAATTTGGAATGTAAGCCGCTACATAACCACCTGTTACTGCCAGCTGAGGATACATTTCACCTTTGATAGATTTCACGTTTGCGGAAGCAGCACCTTCGTGTGCCTGCAGGGACTGTGCATCTTTACGGTTCTGGTAAGCCAGCTGTTCAAACTCTCCTATTCCTCTTGCATCTACCTGACTGCTGCTGTTGAAGATGGTGGTATCCAGTGCCAGCACGGTGTTATCAGGCAGACCGAGCATGATGTTCATGTTCAGGTTAGCCACTTTCAGGCTGTTCTCAGCGTCCATGAGCAGGAGCTCGTAGTTGGACTGGTTGAGTTCAGCTTTTAAGAGGTCGTTGCGGGCGAGTAAACCATTTTTCTCCAGGTTGGTAAAGTCTTTCACCCGTTCGGAGGATTGCTTTACATTCTGTTTCATGAGGTTTACACTCTGCTGTGCTTTGTAAAGATTAGCGTAAGCAGCGATGGTGTTCTGCATCACGTCTTCTTTATCTTTTTCGGCATCAAGGCGGGAAGCAGTGGCCAGGTAACTGGCAGCTTTCTTTCCGTTCTGGATCATCATACCTGCGAATACAGGGATGCTGAGGTTTGCCATACCATATGCGGCGCTGTTTACTTTAGGCATTTCGGTGCCACCTCCACCAGTACCACCAGAGTTATCCTTAGCGATCTTCAGGTCGATGTTAGGTTCGGTAACGCGCATGTAAGCACCGGTAACACTGAAATCGGGCAGTTGACGTTCGTTAGCCTCTTTCAGTTTAGCGTTGGATTCTTCAATTTTCGCCTGGCTTACTTTTAACTGTTTACTGTTTTGAATACTCAGCGATATGGCTTCACTTAACGACAGTTGCTTTGTGGCCGACTGTTGCTGTGCCGATGCGGCCTGAAAAACCAGCGTCAGCAAGATTCCCGTTGTAAGCGCATATAATCGTGCGTATATGCTTTTAGAATTCATGTGTAAGGATTGCTTTAAACATTTTTTTAAGATGGGCGCTCACCCTGACTTTAAGATATTCAACGAATTCATCGTCGGGCATATCTGCAAACTCAGGACTTGATCTGATATAAGATTTGGCGGGTACTACCTGGTGGATGGTACCGAAGAGGCTGGACATTAACAGCACGACGTCTACATCTTTATAAAACGTTCCTTCTTCCTGTGCCCGGGTAACAATAGGCTCCATCAATCCCATCATTTCCCTTTTCAGTTCCCAGATGAGGTCTTTCACCGGACTTTGTTCCCGGTTCATCTGCTCTCTGTTCATGATGCACTGGAAATTCTGTTCGTTCAGCATCTTATTTACATACCGATCAATCAGCGAGTATATTTTCTCCAGCGGCCCCATGGTATCATTATCCACCAGGTCCTGTATAAATGCTTTGGTGGCAGTCATACGATACCGGAATACCGCTTCGAGTAATTTATCCTTTGAGCCGAAATAATAGGAAATCATGGCAATGTTTACATCCGCTTCCTGCGCTATATCCCTGACCGAAGTGCCATGAAAGCCCTTGTCGGCAAACAGACGCTCGGCGACTAATAATATACCGAGTTGTTTTTCACTGTATCCTTCCATGTTTCTTGATTAATGTTTCGACGACACAAAGTTAAACAAACGTTTGATTTAAACAAGAACTTAATTAATCGTTTGTTTAAATATTTTTTATACTAACTCATAAATAATTGATTAAGATGAGTTTTAGATAAAATATAAATTTTGACTTCACTATTCCTTAACAGTAGGCGATATTGCCAGGGAAATATTTTATCTTAATAGATATTTAATATTACTATTTATGGAAGCTACCCGCCAGTACAACAAATTCACTACGGGCACCATTGCGCTCACCGCCCTCCTGGCGGGAACGCTGGATCTTGCCACCTCCTGCATCCTGTTTACCGTCCGTTCCGGAAAATCGTTTGTAGAAGTACTCAAATTCATCGCCAGCGCCCTGCTGGGCCCTGCCGCCTATAGTGGTAATCCCGCTATTCCATGGCTGGGCGTTTTATTCCACTACGCCATCGCTTTCGTATTCACCACCTTTTTCTTCCTGGTATATCCCTTCATTCGCAAAGGCATCCGCAATACCTTCCTGATAGCCATTATCTATGGCCTGTTCGTATGGGTAGTGATGAACGTAATTGTTTTGCCATTCACACATGTAAAACAAATACCTTTTACCACCTTTGGTGTTAGCGTAGGTGCGTTAGTGTTAATTATAATGATAGGATTACCGCTGGCAATCGTGGCTGAGAGAGTGAGTGAGCCTGAGAAAAAATAAATAAGGGCGGGCGCTACATTTGGAAAGCCCGCCCCTGCACATCTCGCATTACGTCAAGATGTTGTACCTGTTTTTTATCAACCGTATTTAGAACTTTGAATTGTAGTTTTAAAAGACATCTACCATTGTGTAACTCGTGTCTTTACAAAATTTCATCTGGTTAACGCATTTTACGGAACACGTCCGCCTTCGGCGGACGTGTTCCTGTTTTACAGTGGCGCCTCTGCACCGCTGTAAAACAGGTTAATTGCAGGGAGGCACTTTGCGTACATCTTACAAAAAGAGCCACCCCGTTGATTATACTAACAGGCATGGCTCAAAAATGTTCAATATTATTTTTTTATTATACAGCCAGCCCAAATGTGGCCAATGCTGCTTTCGTAGGTTCGTAACCGGTATGGCAGATACTATTGATACCGAGCCCCCGTGCCACGTCCACAAACATACTTCTGTCTTCTATATATACTACCTCCTCCGGCTTCACCTGCGCAATATCCAATGCTATCCTGTAAATATCTGCATCCGGTTTTCTGAAATGAACAAAGCAGGAAGAGATATAGAAATCAGCGATACTCCCAATGCCGAAGTGATGAATCCGATGCTCGTTGAGCTCACGGCCTTCGTTGTTTACAATCGCGATCTTTACGCCATGTGTAGCTTTCACCGCACGTATCAGCTCCAGCATTTCCGGATAAGGTTCCGTTTGTGCAAACATAAATGCCCTGAAATCTGCCGGAGTAAAATCCCGTTTGGTATAGAACACTACCCGGTGAAGGTACTCCTCCAGCGTAAGCTTACCTTCTTCATAAGTATCAAAGGTCAGGTGATGCCGCTCCTCTGTTTCCACAGGGTCCAGTCCAAATTTTTCCATCGCCAGCCGGCGCGCTTTTCGGTCCCACCCATTACTTAATAACACCCCACCTATATCCAGGAAGAGTGTAGTGATATTTTTTGCAGATGACATGTTCCGTTTTTAAAGGCCACTATCGCAGGATGCTGAACCATCAAGCGATAGCGCCGATTGATTTTTATTTGTTCTTTGCTTTCTTGTCTTTCTTCTCCCTCAGGTAACCATTGTAACTGATAGGCTGCTTGCTGTTGCTGGTTACCTGCAGAGTGCCGTAACCACTTTCGCTGACGGAAAGATTAATAGTGGCTACATCCCGGTTGTCTTTCGGACGAATGGTGATGTCCCAGCCTCCTTTTTTACGGTCGGCGGTGCTGTAGTCGAATGACTTACTCTTAAAATCCATTGAATTTTTTGAAGGATCCATCGGCGCCGTATAGGCGCGACCGTAGTAAGGCAGATAGCTCACCAGAGAATCTTTGGTAACGGACAGGAAAAACTCACCTGTCAGCTGTACCACACGGCCTCCCATCGGTATGGCCGACTGGGGTACAAACACATACTGTTTTGCATCTACCCATCCTTTAACCTGTGCTGCCTTCGCAGCTTCTCTTTCTGCCCTGGTTTCCTTTTGCTGGGCGGATATGGTTGTTGTAAGGCCCATGGTAATCAGGCCGGTAAACAACATTACATGGATAATCATACGTTTCATAATGCTGCTTTTTAATTGGGGAACATCGTTGTGATGCCTCTGATAAATTTCGTAAAAAATCACCTAAAAACTGAAATGTGAGATAAATACTAACAGTCTATAAACAAATTAACTAAATTGCACATGTATTTCATCCGCGATCCCGTCAAGTAACACGTTAAAACGGTTTATGCAGAAAATATCTCTCCAGGAGTTAAAACGCAAAATAAGAAACAGCCAGGATCCGGACGAGATCATCACCTATATCAGCTATAACCTTGCCCACTACACGAAAGACGAAAATTCAGCCTTGCTCTGTGAGCTGCTCGAATACCAGGAGATATTTTTTGAAGCGGCAGAATTACTGATCAAAACCGGCGGTGCCGACATCCACTATAAAAAAGAAGGGATGATTCCCATTATTTTCTGCGCCGTAGGAGCCAACAAGCCCATGGCGGTGGAGTATGCACTTACCAAAGGCGCCAGTCTGCTGGTGGATAATCCCGATTACCTCTTTGCGATCGCTTACATTTTCCGCCAGCACCGGCTCAACACCATCGCGGACATGTTATTGATCCTTATTCAGCATAATATTCATTTCAACTTTACCTTAGAAGACAAAGAAACACCGTTATTGTTGGCGATGAAGCATAATTCTAACCCGGAGGTGGTCCAGTTTCTCCTTTCGGAGGGGGTCAATAAGTACGCATATGACGAAGATGGCTTTACCGCCATTCACTATGCGCCGTTCGCCAAGTCCCCGTATCTCTATAAAAATATAATTACCTCTATTGACGACGTGCTGATTACCACCCAGTACGCCACCTATATGGAACCGGTAGCCAATTGTATTATTAAGGTAGAAGCAGATACTACTTTCGAGGAGTTCATCTACCTTGCGCTCAATGCATTTCTGCATAACCGGCACCGGATGTTTGAGCAGATTTTTGAAAAGTATTACTATCGCCTGCATATGATTGCGGAACATATTGCGCTGATGTGGGAAAAGGCGAGTACTGCCCGTTAATTTTCCCCGTTTCAGTCACCGCCTTCGGCGGTGACTGAAACGGGGGGGGGGTTTTGTGAGAGCGAAGCCCTCACAAAAAACACCTTAAAATCCTTTGCAATTTGGAATTTTACTGTAATTTGTACTTATAAGCAACCAATATCCTAACCTTAAAAGAACCACGAGATGTTAAGTACCCTTACTACACTGTGCCTGTTATCCTTTCTTGCGCACGTATTCCTGCTGTTTACCTCCTTCGGCAAAGGTGGCATGAACAAGCCCAAATACCTGTGGTCCCATATTACTTTATGGATCGCCGGCGGCCTGGCTTGCCTGATCACCCTGCTGTATGCGGGTAAAAACGTTGCTGCTGTTGTGGATGTATTCGATACGCCTGTGAAGTCGGCACTGCTGATTGTACTGGCGTTTGTACTGTCACTTATTGCGCATACCATTGTCCGCAAAGTGGTGCTGCCAAAGTATGCCAAATAATTTTTTCGGGAGGTTATATCGGGAGATATAACCTCCTCCTATTCTTCATCGAAATTAAAGAGGGACAATTGCGGCGAGGGCCCCTCCTTGCCCGTTCCCTGATTCACTTCTCCGAAATTGGACAAGGTGATGCCCAGTAGCCGGATTGGCTGCCCCTGGTCCAGGGTGCCGGCCAGTAACTGCTTTGCCGTTTCCAGGATGGTTTCATAATCGTTTATCGGATAAGGGAACGATTGGTTGCGGGTGATTTGCCTGAAATCATTATATTTCACCTTCAGCGTCACCGTGCGGCCTTTCAACTGGTGTCTTTCCAGCCTTTTGGTAACCGTTTCTGCAATTTTTTCCAGCTCGGCATGCATGTCCTCCACATTGGTAAGGTCATGCGGAAAGGTATCCTCCGCACCGGCCGATTTAGTTTCCCGGTGTGGCTGCACCTCCCGGTTATCGATCCCCCGCACAATACGGTAATAAAAAGCACCCACCTTACCGAAATGCTGCAACAGCTGCTGCTCCGTCAGCTTCTTCAGGTCGGCACCTGTAAAAAGCCCCATGCGCTTCATTTTATCCGCCGTTACTTTTCCCACACCATGAAATTTTTCCACCGGCAGCTGTTCCATAAACGTTTCAATCGCCGAGGGCCCAATGAATGTGAGTCCATCCGGCTTTTGCAGATCCGATGCCACCTTGGCCACGAACTTATTAATCGATACCCCCGCGGAAGCCGTCAGCTGCAGCTCTTCTTTAATAGCCTGCTTGATCTGTGTCGCAATTTCAATTGCCGATCCTATTCCCAGTTTGTCAACCGTAACATCCAGATAGGCCTCATCGAGTGATAACGGTTCAATCAGATCGGTATACCTGCTGAAAATCTCGCGTATTTTCCTGCTCACCTCCTTGTACACATCAAAGCGGGGCCGCACAAAAATTAAATGCGGGCAAAGTTGTTGGGCACGCTTGCTTGGCATGGCCGACCTTACACCGAACTTCCTCGCTTCATAGCTGGCAGTGGCAATCACGCCGCCGCGGCCTTCCGGACTCCCCCCCACTGCAATAGCCTTCCCCCTGTACAGCGGGTTATCGCGCTGCTCTACAGAGGCATAAAACGCATCCATATCAATGTGGATGATTTTGCGGCGTGTGGGTTGAGTGGTGTCCATTTTGAATGGACAAAGATACGGCGGTTAAGGGGAAAAAAATTTATCCAAAGACCAGGTCACAGGGTTGTTTTCAATGTATTCAGCAATATTTCGATAGGACGCGTCATCTTTGATGATATGCTCGTGATAGCGGGGCTGCCAGGCGAATGGAAGGTGGTGGAGCCTGGCGTATGAAGTTACCGAGCCTTTGAAACCTCGCACTATAGCCGGCAGGTTATTGGATTGAGGACCAATTTTATTGCCGGTGGAAGAATGCGTTTCCTGATTGTGTTTGTTAATGCCTATGATAACAATGGCATGAAAATGATTGGGCATTATTACATACTTGTCCATTTCCAGGTTCATATCTGTACGCATGTCAAATGTTCGCCTCCATTCAGATTCCACTATCTTACCCATTGTAGTTGGGATCAATCTGTCACTAACAATCTTGCCGAAATAATTTACTCTATCTTTTGTACAGATAGTAATAAAATAGGGAGATGCATTTGCGTAGTTCCATCCAATTAATCGTGGCGTCGAAATGCGATAATGGTTAAATCTGTCCGATTTAGAATTTTCAATCAACATGATTTCACATTGAGACGTTAACAAACAAAATGTACATAATAATGTACGATAAATTTTAAATTTAGGTTGGGCTACGACTATGGAATTTTTGTTCAATTTGATAACCATTTTTATCAGCGGTGTAGAGACTTTTAGATTTGTGCAATGCATACACTTAATAAAAATCTTTACTATAAAAATTCTTATTACCTCTTTTCCGTTTGTGAATTTGTCAGA
>NZ_FRBL01000011.1 GCF_900142605.1 Chitinophaga jiangningensis | reverse complement strand
CAATAGCGGAGATTGGGAGGTAGATTTCCTCGAATAGACGCCTGCGAGGCGTCTCTACTTCGCGTATAAATAACGTTAATATTTCAGGTGGAGCAGTGGTAAAGACTTGTGTAGAGACGCCTGGCAGGCGTCTATCAAAACATGATCTTCGCTAAAATAAATAAAACATCAATAGCGGAGATTGGGAGGTAGATTTCCTCGAATAGACGCCTGCGAGGCGTCTCTACTTCGCGTATAAATAACGTTAATATTTCAGGTGGAGCAGTGGTAAAGACTTGTGTAGAGACGCCTGGCAGGCGTCTATCAAAACATAATCTTCGCCAAAATAAATATAATACCAATAGCGGAGATTGGGAGGTAGATTTCCTCGAATAGACGCCTGCGAGGCGTCTCTACTTCGCGTATAAATAACGTTAATATTTCAGTTGGGGCAGTGGTAAAGACTTGTGTAGAGACGCCTGGCAGGCGTCTATCAAAACATCATCTTCGCTAAAATAAATAAAACACCAATAGCGGAGATTGGGAGGTAGATTTCCTCGAATAGACGCCTGCGAGGCGTCTCTACTTCGCGTATAAATAACGTTAATATTTCAGGTGGAGCATTGGTAAAGACTTGTGTAGAGACGCCTGGCAGGCGTCTATCAAAACATGATCTTCGCTAAAATAAATAAAACATCAATAGCGGAGATTGGGAGGTAGATTTCCTCGAATAGACGCCTGCGAGGCGTCTCTACTTCGCGTATAAATAACGTTAATATTTCAGGTGGAGCATTGGTAAAGACTTGTGTAGAGACGCCTGGCAGGCGTCTATCAAAACATAATCTTCGCCAAAATAAATATAATACCAATAGCGGAGATTGGGAGGTAGATTTCCTCGAATAGACGCCTGCGAGGCGTCTCTACTTCGCGTATAAATAACGTTAATATTTCAGGTGGAGCATTGGTAAAGACTTGTGTAGAGACGCCTGGCAGGCGTCTATCAAAACATAATCTTCGCTAAAATAAATAAAACACCAATAGCGGAGATTGGGAGGTAGATTTCCTCGAATAGACGCCTGCGAGGCGTCTCTACTTCGCGCATCAATAATGGTATCGAATAGCAATAATTATGTCATTTATTCCTTCATTTGCATCTTTCCATAACAATTGTTAAATTGACAATTATTTCCACGCTGTATGAAAAAGATACTGATCATAGCTGCTGTCCATTACAGCACTACCACCTATGCGCAAGCGCCCAAAGCAGTGGCTTTTCCACTGAATGCGGTACATATCACCAATGGCCCTTTCCTGGATGCACGCCGTACTGATGAAAAGTACATCCTTTCACTGGATGCTGACCGCCTGCTGGCGCCCTTCCTCCGGGAGGCCGGCCTCCCACCCAAAAAAGAAAGCTACGGCAACTGGGAAAAAGATGGCCTGGACGGGCATATTGGCGGGCATTACCTGTCGGCCCTGGCGCTGATGTACGGCAGCACCGGCAATGAAGTGTATCACAAAAAATTGCAGTACATGCTGGACCAGCTGGAGGAGTGCCAGCGGGCTAACAAAAACGGTTATATCGGCGGTGTTCCCAACGGCAAAGTGGTATGGGACGAAGTAGCCAAAGGCAATGTGGCCGAGGTAAAGAAAAGATGGGTGCCCTGGTATAACGTACATAAAACCTATAGCGGGCTGCTGGATGCCTACCGCATTACAGGATCAGCGCAGGCGCTGCGTATGCTCACCGGTATGTGCAATTGGGCCTTACAGCTGACGGCCAAACTGTCGGATGCACAAATGCAGGAGATGCTGCAGGTAGAGCATGGGGGTATGAATGAAGTATTTGCCGCCATGGCCCAGATCACCGGCAATCAGCAGTACCTGCACCTGGCGCGGCGCTTTTCCCATGAAGCCATTTATGAACCGCTGCATAATCATACTGATAAGCTCACGGGCCTGCATGCCAACACACAAATACCAAAAGTAGTTGGGTTTATGGAGATAGGAATGGTAGCAGGCGATACCGCCATGTCCGACGCAGCGGCGTTCTTCTGGCATACGGTGGTGGATAAACGCAGCGTAGCCTTTGGCGGCAACAGTGTGCGTGAACACTTTAATCCCGTGAATAATTTTATGACGGTGCTGGAAAGCAGGGAAGGCCCTGAAACCTGCAACAGCTACAATATGCTTAAGCTCACTAAAATGTTGTTCCTGCAAAAGCCGCAAAGCAGCTACATGGACTATTATGAGCGCACCTTGTATAACCATATATTATCCTCCGAGCATCCCGACGGGGGCTTTGTATATTTCACGCCCATAAGGCCCATGCATTACCGCGTGCATTCCAGCAGCCAGGACTGCTTCTGGTGCTGCGTAGGCACCGGGCTGGAAAATCACGCGAAGTATGGCGAGCTGATCTACGCGCACGATGCTACGAATATATATGTCAACCTGTTTATAGCATCAGATGTGAAGTGGAAGGAGAAAGGGATTCAACTGACGCAACAAACCAATTTCCCATTTGAACCCAAAACACAGCTCATAGTTAAAGTCGCCAAACCTCAGGCGTTCACGCTGAAAATCCGGAAGCCATCGTGGCTGAGTGAGCAGCCCGAGGTGCAAATAAACAACCGGCCTGTAACAGCTACCCTGGGTGAAGATGGTTATCTCTCTATAAAAAGAAATTGGAAAAATAATGACCAGGTAACCATGGCCCTGCCCATGCATACGCGCCTGGAACCCTTGCCTGACGGCAGCCGCTGGGCCGCCCTGGTACATGGCCCCATTGTACTGGCCGCAGCTGATTCGGCACAGGTAAATACCACCTCCGATGGCAGCCGCTGGGGACATATTGCCAACGGTAAGCTGCAACCACTGGAAGATGCGCCCATGCTCATGACGGAAACTACCACCGTGGAACTACAACCTGCCTCGCACCCCATGGAATTTACCGCCGGCAACCTCATATGGCAACCCGCTTATAAGCAACTGGTGCTCAAACCTTTCTTCCAGGTGCACGACAACCGCTATGTCATGTACTGGCCTTACGGCAACCAGCAGGATATCAATAAACTGCAACAAACGCTGGCCGTGAAAGCCGCCGCCAAAGAAGCTATTGAAGCCGCCACCCTGGATGTAATTCACCTCGGTGAACAACAGCCGGAATCCGATCACCTGTTACAATCGGAAAATACGGAACAGGGCTTGTACGAATGGCAACACTACCGCCACGGCAAAGGATGGTTCACCGTAGTGCTCAATAATAAAAATCAACAGGCAAAAACCTTGCTGGTGAAGTATTTAAGTGATGAGAAGGAAAATGCTTTCACCATCACCATCAATGGTAAGCCGGTTAAAGAAGTAACCACAGAAAAAGAAGAAACACCCACCCTGCACCAGGTGCAGCTGACCATCCCTGAAAATACCGGTCAGGTAAAGGTGCAGATCACGGCTGC
Source organism: Chitinophaga jiangningensis (assembly GCF_900142605.1). Lineage (GTDB taxonomy): Bacteria > Bacteroidota > Bacteroidia > Chitinophagales > Chitinophagaceae > Chitinophaga > Chitinophaga jiangningensis. The sequence goes on along the minus strand of NZ_FRBL01000011.1, from coordinate 237,693 downwards.
CCGTAAATTAAATATGGGTAAGATCGCAGAAATAAGGTTATTGGGAGATATCACGCAAACGGCTAAACGATAAGAGCGCTGCAGCTCCTTTTCAGTACGATTTACTAGTTAGTTTTACGCAATCGTTCCCGATTACGATTGCGTAAATAAATGCTTATCAGGTGTTGGAAAGCACCTGATAAGTTTCTTAATTTCTGAGTAAATCTTACGTTATGAAAAATTGTTTACTCGCAGTTATTTGCCTGCTGTTAACCTGCCTGGCAAATGCGCAGACGGTGCTATATGTATCACCGTCTGGCAGTGCCGCTAACCCGGGCACTTCCATCAGCGCTCCCACCACCCTTGTAAATGCCATTGCCACAATTGGCGCCGGCGGCACCATCTACCTCCGCGGTGGTACCTATAGTATTTCCGCCACGGTGGTGATACCCGACACAAACAACGGTACCTCTTCCGCCCGTAAAAGCATTGTTGCCTACAGTGGCGAAGTGCCGGTGCTGGACTTCAGCTCCATGGCTACTGCTGACGCCAATCGCGGACTGGTGCTGGATGGCGACTATTGGAATGTTACCGGCATCACCATCACGGGTGCAGGAGATAATGGGATGTTGCTTTCCGGTAACAACAACAACATCACCAACTGTATCTTCAAAAAAAATAAGGATACAGGGTTGCAGCTGAGTCGCTACAAAACCACTAACACCACGTTGAGCACCTGGCCGAGCAACAACCTCATCTTAAATTGCGAAGCATTCGACAACCAGGACCCCGGCAACGAAAATGCCGATGGCTTTGCCGCCAAACTTACCTGCGGTACCGGTAACATCTTTCGTAATTGCATCTCCCACCATAATATCGATGATGGCTGGGATTTTTATGCCAAAGATGAAACAGGCCCCATTGGCCCTGTAACGCTGGAAGGCTGTATTGCTTACAGTAATGGCGCCCTTACTACCGGCGGCACTTCCGGCAGTGGTGATAAAAACGGCTTTAAACTGGGTGGCTCCGGTATTGCGGTGAATCACATCGTACGCCGATGCATTGCTTTCGGTAACGGTCACCACGGCTTTACCGATAACGATAACCCCGGTAATATTGAAGTTACCAACAACACCAGTTACAACAACGCGCAATCCAATTACAATTTCCGCACCGGTAGTACGGCTACTTTCAGAAATAATATTTCTTTAAGTGCTGGTTCCAGCGATAATACCAATGGCACACAGGTAGGCAACACGAATGTTTGGTGGAAAAATAATGTAAGCACTAACAGCGGCGGACTAACGATCAGTGCGGCCGACTTCCAGAGTGTATCCGGCAGCGTTACCCGCGCCTCCGACGGCACCCCGCAGCTGGGCAACCTGTTTGCACTGGCCAGTGGCAGTGATATGATTGATGCCGGCGTAACTGCCACCGGCATTACCTACAGCGGCGCCGCGCCCGACCTGGGGGCCCGCGAGTCCGGCGGAGGTGCTACCGGTACCACCTACACGCTTACCACTAATGTAACACCATCAGGTAGTGGCAGCGTAAGCAGCAGCCCTAATACTTCTACCTATGCAGCAGGTACAGTTGTAACGTTAACGGCTACACCGGCATCAGGCTATACCTTCACGGGATGGAGTGGTGGCGCTTCCGGTACGGCTGCTACCACAACTGTTACTATCAATAGCAATATAACGGTGACTGCTGCCTTCACGGCCTCCGGTGCTACTTCCACGCTGCGCATTGATGATGCCGCTGCTGCTGCCGGTGGTTATTGCAGTGCGGATGGCAGCCGGCAAAATTCTTATTCAGGTGCCTATGGTGGTTATTATATCAATTTGTCCAACTCCGCCTCCAAAGGAGTAAACTATGCCGTAAATGTCAGTGCTGCGGGCACCTACACCCTGCAATGGGGTTATTCCAATGGCGGCAGCACCGTTTCTACCACGGCTAGAGTACTGGTAAACGGAACGGTGATAAACAGTAATGTACAGTTCCCTAAAACCAGCAGTTGGACGGCCTGGAGTACCACCGGTACTATCAACGTTACGTTGGCAGCAGGCAATAATACCATCCGCCTGGAAACGACGGAAGCAACTGAGTTTGCGATTATCGACTGGATGGAAGTGAGCGGTGCGGGCGTGTCTGCCGGCTCCTGCGGAGCTTCACTGGCTAAGCTCAGTACCGATGGTATCAATGCAAGCATTTACCCCAACCCGGCAGCATCCAGTGCCACCTTGAATTATACCAATCCTGAACAGGGACTGGTTTGGGTAGGCATCTATGGTGCCAATGGGGTGTTACTCCGCACCGTGCAGCACAAGGTGATGCCGGCAGGCCGGCACCAGTTACCATTGCCGGTAGCAAGTTTGCAGGCAGGCAGTTATGTAGTGCGACTGCTAATGCATCAGCAAACGGAAAGTCTGCGATTGATCAAACAATAAAAAAAAGCCGGTTGCACAAAGGTGCAGCCGGTTTTTCATTTCTGAGATGATATCGCCTATTGTAAAATTATCTTCCTGGCGATTTTGCTTTTGCTTATGAGGAGTACAATGAAGTAAGTTCCTGCAGGCTGATTGGATAAATTAATCGTGGTTTGCCCTTGCAGATTACCGAAGTAAACACAGTGCCCCTGTGCATTGTAAATCTGTGCCGGCACAATACCGTTCTTAGCGTCCAGGCCTATGGTGATGCGTTTATTCTCTGTTGGATTGGGCCATACTTTAATATCTCCGGTCATCGCTGCTTTATCAGTAGTATAGGCAGGTTTTTGCAGGGAGATGTAAGCGCTGCTGTCGGTAGCCAGCTGCTGTAACGCTGTAACATCCGCTGCCAGCATATCCGGATACGTAAATGGATAATCGATGCGGGCCTGGTTAAACTGTGCTTCATAGTCAGTTGTCCAACCAAAAGCGGTCGTAGCCTGCGATTTCAGGTTTACCCCTGCTGCTCCGCTCCAGAAGTGCACAAATTCACCAAAGTTTAAGTTGCGGCTATAGATGTCATTGCGTTTGATAAAGTACTGCGACAGTAACTGGAAATAGTTTTTCAGCGCCGTGCTATGACCGTAGTTATTCCAGATAGGATAAAACCAGTCTCGGAACCAGTTGGTATTAGCTCTGGGGTAGGTATCGGTAGTGGCCATCGCCGAGTTATACCAGCGGGTAGCATCAGCGGTCCAGCCCAGGTTGTAGTAGAGGTCGTACTGGTAAATCACGCACCATTTACTATCGCCCCAGATGGGGAATGCTGGTGAGTTTTTTACGCCAAAGGCAGCTCCCTCCACAATGTGGCCTATCTCATGAATAGTGGCATCCAGGTTCCAGCCGGTATTGGAGGTCCAGGAATTGTTGGATCCCAGGCAGATGGCGTTGCGATAATCCCTGTCCGCATCTATATAGGTAGCCGGACTACCGCCACCATACTTGTTCTGGTGAAACACTGCATACAATCGTTTATCGCTGAAGCCGCCGTACACCTGTTTGGTATACTTCCATGCTTTGGATACAGTGGTATCCATCCAGTTGATACTGGTGTTCATATCATTGTCGAAGTAGATGCCTACGTCGCTGTCGGAATATTTCCTGGTTACCACCTGGTTATGTTCAAACCAGTGCTCCTGCCAGGTTAGCGGGAAGTCGTTCGCAGGAGCGGTAATTTGTGCGCTGGTGGTGTAGGCGGAGTTACCACTACTGTTTTCCGCTCGTACGCGGTAGTAATAGCTGCCTCCGTTGAGGCCGGTGTCGCGCAGCTGCGTGGTGTTGGCAGGTGCTACGCGCAACAGGCTCCAGGTGCTGTTGTTGGTAGAGCGCTCTATGCGTATCGCCGTTTCTGTGCTGGAGTTATCCGTCCAGTTCAGGATGATCTGGTTGCCGGAAACGCCGGTGCCGCTAAGTGCGGAAGGTCCGGCAGGAATTGCCGGAGCACCGGAGCCGGTACCGAAAATTTCCCATTCTGCCAGCTGCACAATGGTGGCGCCGCTGTTTGCCGTAATGTTTAACCGAAAGTACGTGTAGGCGGTGCTGTTAGAAAAATTGTACTTCAGGCGTTGCCAGCGATTAATGAAAACCGCGTTGGTAACGGTGTGCAGTATAGTCCAGTTGGTGCCATCGTTGGAGCCTTCAAAGGTCCAGTTTTTAGGGTCACGGGTAACGGCATCGTTGGCAGAGGTGACTGCATAGGAGGTTACCACCGAGGATACGGGCGATTGATAGCGTACCCAGGTGGTGGCATTGAAGGTGAGGTATTTGCTGTAGACGTCATTGTCCGTGAGTTTGGCAATGCCTTCCACGCCTGTTACACTGTACTTGTCCGTAATAATGCCACCGGAAAAATTGGTGATGTCGGACTGTGCAAGTGCTGTACCTGTACTGCCGAGCAGCCATGCCAGCAGTGCTCCCGATAGAATTTTGTTCATGGTATTTGTTTTATGGTGAATGGATGAGGGAATATTACCAACCGGTGTTTTGTACCATCTCTTTATCTATGTCTACTTCTGACTGCGGGATAGGGAACAGATAATGTTTTTTCAGGAATACCCTGGTTTCAAAGGGTACTACCTGGTAAAAGGCAGCACCATCTGCTGCTATGTTAAGGCCCATAGCGGGGCCGCCTTCTGTTTGTTCGGCAATTTTCCAGCGGCGAACGTCGAAGTAGCGAGAGTTTTCAAAGGCCAGCTCCACGCGTCTTTCCTTGCGGATGGCGATACGCATGGCTTCCTGTCCTGCGGGTGCCGGCAGTTCGGGCGTTCCATAGGCAGGTATGCCGGCTCTGTTTCTTATTTCATTGAGATAGGTAAGTATATCAGGATGGGTAGGGTCGCTTTCATTCAGCGCTTCGATATAGTCGAGGTATACTTCGGCCAGGCGCAGGAGTACGAGTGTTCTGTTGCCTGCGTTCACGTTACCTACAAACACATTCTTACGCACAATATAACCGGTAGGGGTATAGTCGTTGCCACCCACTTTTTTACCGGAGTTACCGGAGTATTCCGTAACGGTTTTAATGTTACCGTAACGGGTATATTGCCAGATGCTACCGTTGAAGGTGATGCCTACATAGAACCTGGGTTCGCGGTTTACCCACTGGTTATAGGTGCCCGCTGGGGCAAAGGTAGTAGCGGTAGAGGAGAAGCCGCTGTTCACATAGCCGGAGGCCGGGTCATCGATGGAGCGGCCGTTGGCAGTGAAGTAGGCATCTACGATTGCCTGCGTGGCGCCGAGGCCGCCGCTGCCGCGTGCCTCCCCGTTGCTACCGCTATGGTAAGGGGTACGCTCGTATTGCAGCCAGGTAACGTTGCCGGGTACACGTGCATAAATCACTTCCGGATTCCAGTCGTCCAGCATCACATCGCGGCAGGAGAGGTAGGGGCTGTAAGTGCCGTTGGCTTCATTTTTACGATAAAGTTTGAACTGTCCTGATTTCACAAATTCTTCGATGAAGGCTTTTCCTGCATTAGCAGCGGCTTTCCATTTAGCAGGATCTGCCTGCTGGCTGATCAGTTGTTTACCATCTTTATTTTTAAGTGCGGCATAGTCGGCGTTACCATTGAACTGAGGGCTGGCGGCATATAGCAATACCTTCTGTTTAAACGCCAGTGCTATCGGGCGGTTAATGCGGCCCAGCTCATCGCTGATGCTGGTGGAAGGGAGGTCGGCAGCGGCTTTGTCGAGCTCTGATACCACAAATGCCACGCACTCATCATAACTGTTCCTTGGGCGCTGGATCTCATTGAAGGATGCATCCGGCGGCAGAATAGTTTCACCCAGCAATACCACGGGGCCAAAGGTGCGCATCAGGTAGAAGTAGTACATGGCACGCAGCGCTCTGGCTTCTGCACCGTATTGTTTGATGTAGTTGGCGCCACAGTCCGCGCACTTATTGATGTTGGCGATAAAGTAGCTGGCGCTGCTGATACCCTGGTAGTAGCTGGACCAGAATGATTTCACAAACCCGGAGGTGGGGTCCCATCCACCGATGTTCATGCTGTTGGAGGTGACGAAGCCCCAAACAAATTCGGCTTCATCGCTGGCGCCGGTCCATGGGCCGGCGTTGTTGTTATTGACATAGCGCTGGCTGAATTCATCCGGTATGCGGGAGTATACGTTTGCCAGGAATTTGTCGACGGTATTTTTACGGCTGAATGTTTCCTGGAGTGTAAGGCGGTCGTCCGGAACCTGGTCCAGGAAGCCTTTCTGGCAGGAGCTGGCCAGTAGTGCTCCGGTGATCAGTGTCAGAAATATTTTCTTCATAAAATAATCGCTTTTGAGTAATTAAAACTGGAGGTTGATGCCGGCAGAGAAGGTGGTGATATTCGGATAGGCGCCACCGTTAGATGTACTCATTTCCACATCCCATAGTTTGAAATTGCTGAATGTAAGGAGGTTGAAGCCGGTCAGGTAAATCTTTCCGCTGGAGATGCCTGCTTTGCGCAGGTATTGCTGCGGCAGGAGGTAGCCCAGTTCGGCTGATTTAAGGCGGATATAGCTCATGTCTTTCACCCACCAGCTGCTGGGCAGGGTGTTGTTATAATTATCTGCCTGACCAAAGGCCAGCCGTGGATAGAACACATCCTGCCGGGGGCTCTCTGGTGTCCATCTGTCGGTGGCAATGGCGTAGATATTGCTCACGCCACCATCGCCGTTAAACGGCATAATACCTCTGCCGGATAGCTGTACATCTGCTTTGGCCTGTCCCTGGAAAAAGGCGCTCATATAGAATTGTTTGTAGCTGAGGTTGAGTCCAAAGCCGTAAACGATGGCGGGCACGTCGCCGCGGCCTATCTGCTGCTGATCGTAGGCATCAATTTTACCGTCGCCGTTGAGGTCGCGGTAGCGTATATCACCGGGCAGTACTTTTGCGCCTTCCGGTTTGGCGCTTTTGGCGATCTCGTCGTCGCTGGTAAACAGGCCTTCGGCCACGTAGCCATAACGGGCAAGGATATTGGTACCACGTTTATCCATCCAGGGATATTTAGGGATGGGCTGATCGTTTTCAATTACTTTGTCTTTGTTGTAGGTGAAGTTGCCCATCAGGCTGATGCCTATATCGCCGATTTTGGCAGTGTATTCCAGGTTGGCGTCCAGGCCTTTATTATCGACTACGCCAAGGTTACCCCAGGGGTTATTGATAAGGCCTACGAAAGATGGTACGGCGCCGCGTTGCAGGAATATGCCGGTACGGTGTTCTTTGAACAGGTCCACGGTGAGTGACAGCTGTTCATTAAACAGGCGGAGGTCCATACCGAGGTCCATTTTGCGGGCGGTGGACCAGGTAACGTCTACGGCGTAGTCGCTCACGTTGATACCGGTAATGCCGCTGCGGTTGGAGCCAAAGGTATAGCCGGTAGCGCCTTCGTTAAGCAGGGTGAGGTAGGCGAAACGGCGGGCATTATCGCCGCTGCCGAGTAAGCCGCTACCTACGTTACCATCAGAGAAACGGAACTTGAGAAAGGGAATAGTATTTTTTATGCCGTTGAAAAATGGTTCGTTAGACACTACCCAGCCGAGGCCATAGGCGGGAAACAGGCCATAACGTTGGGAAGGTGCAAAGTTTTCAGAGCCATTGTAGCCGGCATTCCCTTCTACAAAGTAACGGTCGTTCCAGGAGTAGGTAACCCTGGCGGCTATACCGCGGGTACGAAAAGGAATGCTGCGGGTGAAGTCGCCCGCAAACGGGTTGAGGTAATCGCTTTGATTATAGAGTAGCAATGCGCTTACGCGGTGTTTACCAAAGGCGCTGTCGTAGTTGAGGGAAGATTCTGTATAAAAGCGCCGGTTGCCGGAGCGGTTGGCGTTGTAGCTGAGGTAGTTTGTTCCCTGGTAAGTTCTTACGAGGTTGAGGGAGCCGTCGGCTTTGTACGGGGTGGCGGGATCGGGTACGTAGGTGTCTTCGCGTTTGAGTCGCGCCAGTACATTACCATTGTAGGCATCAAATGCGAACATGCTGGTAAAGCTGAGGCCTGGTATGATGAAGCGAAGGTCTTGTGTGAGCCTGATATTGGAATAGAGTTGGTTTTTGAATTCGTTGGTATATCCTCTGCGGGTTACGTCGGCATAGGGGTTGCGTTGGTCCCCGTTGGGGTTGCGGCCTGGCACGAAGTTGCCGGGGTAGAGGATGGGGTATTCTACCGGCGGTACCAGCAATGCCTGTTCAAAGATATTGGAGGAGCTGATGCTGATGTTACCGTTACCATCGATGGCGGTGGCGCCGCCGGGGTAGTTACCATTGGAGATGTATCCCTGCAGGCCCAGGTCGATGGTGGTGGTGGGCGTCACGCGCATGTTCAGGTTACTGGTGAAGTTATACCGGCGGTATTTGATGGCCTGGTTGTATTTCACGAGGTCGGTGGTTTTGAACAGGCCTTTTTCATCGTAGTATCCGAGGGATACATAGTATTTGGCGTTGTTGCTGCCGCCGCTGATGTTGAGGTTGGCGCGGCGGTTGCGGCCCGTTTTGTTGAAGATAGCATCGATCCAGTCCACATTGGGGTAGAGGTTAGGATCGCTGTTGTTTTCAGTATTTTTTATGTAGTCGGCCGTGTATTTTGGATTATACCCTCTGGTGGTGAGTGCTTCGTTAGCCAGTTTCATGTAGGTGAGGCCATCGGCCATGTCGGGTACTTTGGTAAATTTTGTAATCCCTTCATTGTAGTCGAGGTTAATCCTCGGTTTGCCTGATTTGCCGGACCTTGTTTTTATGATGATAACGCCGTTGGCGCCGCGAACACCATATACGGCGGTGGCGGAGGCATCTTTGAGGATGGTGAAGGATTCCACGTCCTGAGGATCGATGTTGGAGAGGGCACGTTCCACCCCATCTACCAGTACGAGTGGGCGAGTGGAGCCGCTGGTAAAGGTAGAGATGCCTCTGATCCATATGTCGCCATCGTCGTGGCCAGGCTCACCGCTGCGCTGTACGGCCACGATGCCGGAAATTCTGCCGGCGAGCACGGTGGAGAGGTTGGCCACGGGCTGTTTGAGGTCAGCCACTTTTATGGAGGACTGTGCACCTACCAGACTGATTTTTCTTTGTTGTCCGAAGCCTACTACCACTACTTCGTTCATGTTGCCTTCTTTGGCTTCGAGGATAATTTCCAGTTCTACAGAATTGTTGATGGATACTACCTGCGGTTTAAAGCCGATGTAGGATACTTCCAGGCTGCCTTTGGGATTGGCGTTGATGGTAAAGTGGCCATCGGCGCCGGAGGTGGTGCCCCTGCTGGTGCCGGCTACGCGGATGGTAGCACCGGGTACCGGCTTGCCGGCTTTATCCCTGATGATGCCGTTGATACGTGTATCTGATTGCGTTACATTTTGTGGCCACGGTGCAGCAGGTGAGGCATGCAGCTGACTGGCTGCCAGGGTAATGCACAGCGGGGTAAGGCAAAGGGTTACCGCGCGGGAGAGGGCATGCCGCCTCCCGGTACATGATGTGTTATTCATGACGTTACAATTTAAATATGCGATTGATATTGGTTGTGTCTGGGACTGTCTGGTTTATTTCTTACAGGTACAGCACTTTCATATTGCGAGTATTGTTTTTTTCTCCTGACAGAGGGCCATTCGGCTCTGTTTCAGATGTGATGGAAGATGCCCAAGGTCGTCCATCCATCACGCCATTAATTAGGTATATATTGGCCGATCTGGTAATTGAGTATTATTTTTTCTCCCGAGAGAGGGCCGATGGCCCTCTCTCGGGCGTGATTGAACGGATGCCGAAGGCATCTGTTCAATCACGCCAAAAATCAGATATTTATTGGCCGATCTGGTAATCTGAATGATAATGAATATACTTATGTAAGTTTTGCTGATTGCTGATCTTCTTTTCTGCTAAATCGATTTTCTAAAGCAGGAAAATAGGTCCTTATTCCAATTGACGGCTAAATTACACAACCGGTGTGATACAAGCTGTTAACAGATATCCAAGGAAATGTAAACAATTGCCAATGAACCTTAAATGAAATGTAAACGCCCTTTTGCCAACAGATTAAAAGCTGCATATTGCCGCCTTATAAGCAGGCTATTATTGTTTCGTAGATATATGTATATCAACCAAATGCGACACCAGTATAAGATCTACATCATCACCGCCGTCATCTGCTTTGTGGCATTGGTATTTACACAGTTCCTGCTGCTGTATAACACCTATGAGCTGCTGAACGACCGCTACTCCATGGAAAAAGAGTACGATATACACCAATTGTATACCCGCTCTATTGCCAACGACCTGTTTTTTCCGGGAGGAGAAAATATCCTGCACGCCCATGTGGATACGGCGTTACCGCGACTGCAGCAACTGTATAAAACAGATTCGGCGGCCTTTGCGCAGTATGCGTCAGCGTTATCCTATCGTGTATTGCTGGAGCTCCATAAAGCCGCTACGGACAACCAGGTATTTGATAGTATCTGCCATCTCCTTAAAATAAAAGAGCAGATGACCTACACGATACTGGTGCATGAACTGGCAGTTACTTTTGACGGGAAAAAATATCTCCCCTTATATAAACCTTCCACTATGCGCCCCTTACTGCCGGCAGGAATGCAAAGCAATATCGGGATCAGGCTGGCAGGTAACATGGAAAAAGCCGCCAACAATAATATCATTGCCGCCATCGCCGTGAGTGACCCCAAGCCTAATACCTTGCTGGTACGCTTTTCCATGCATGCCGATCCGGCCAACAGAGGAGCGATCGTACTGGGACAAATGCGTTATACCATCCTGCCATCGCTGTGTACCGTGCTGGCCATCGTGATCCTGTTTGTCATCCTGGTGAGGCGGTGGAAGAAACAAAAGCGACTGTCGGAAATGAAATCGGATTTTATCGATAACATCACGCATGAACTCAATACGCCGCTTACCACTATTATCATGGCCACGCTTAACCTCAAACACATAAATGTCCCCGATCCGGGAATCAGCAACCTGGCAGCAGTGATTGAAAGGCAGTCGCGCCGGCTCCAGCTCCTCGTGAGCAAAATGCTGGAGATGACCGTTGAAAATAAACTCCTCACCGAAAAAATGGTGCAGGATGTAAACACCCTGGTAAGCGATATTGTAGCAAACTATACGGTCCAGCAACACCGCAGTATTTACCTCGACCTGCCAGATCACCCGCTTTGCATTGAAACGGATAGCTTTCACTTTACCACGATGCTCCAAAACCTGATCGACAATGCGATGAAATATAACCGCCAGGATCATAAATTAGTGCACATTACCGTAGCAGAAGCGGGTAAAAACGCCATGTTGTCTGTAGCCGACAATGGCATCGGTATGAGCAGAAGTACTATTGAGAAAATTTTTGAGAAATATTACCGGGCCAGCACCCCGGATGATTTAAACATCACTGGACTGGGCATAGGCCTTTATTTTGTACAACAGTGCGTGAGAGCACATAACTGGCAAATCGATGTATTCAGCACACCCGGCTATGGCAGCCGGTTTGTGATCACCATTCCGTTAATTTCCTGTCCATGAAAACGAATGTATTACTTATTGAAGACGAAACAGACCTGGGTAATATGGTGATGCAGTACCTTACCCTTTGCAACTTTGCCGTAACGCTGGCCCCGGATGCAATAGCAGCGATGCAATCGGCAGCAGGCCATCCTTTCCACATCGCGCTGATTGATGTAAACCTCCCCGGCATGGATGGCTTTTCGCTGGCAAAGCAATTGCAATTGCTGCAACCCGCATTGCCATTTCTTTTTCTTACAGCCCGAAACCAAAAGCAGGACCGCCTTACAGGACTGCAACTGGGTGCCGATGATTACATCGTAAAACCCTTTGATGCCGAAGAACTGGTGCTGCGGATGAATAATATCATACGTCGCAGCAACAAACTGGCCGTCGAAGAAAAAGTGATCGCTATCGGGCATACCACTTATAATAAGGATACTTACATCCTGCAGGTACCCGATGAGGATGAAATACAGCTCACCGCCCGGGAACATGACCTGCTGCTGTATTTTTTCCAGCATCCCAATAAGGTGCTCAACCGGGAAGACATACTGGCCACCGTTTGGGGCAGTAACGATTATGTATTACGCCGTAGCCTGGATGTATTTGTATCCCGCTTCCGGAAATATTTTGCAAAAAATCCGAACGTGGAAATCAAGAACGTGTACGGCGTAGGTTTCCTTTTTAGTATCAGGTAGCACTGCTAAAATCCTATCAGTAATTGAACGGATAGTTTTAAGGCAATACTGTAGCTTTATCCGCATTACTGATTTGAATTCCATTATGAAAAAACGTACAGCCGTCAGGGCACTGTGGATGGTACTGCCTCTCTTATCCGTAGCAGTACTTTCACATGCACAGGAATGGGTATCCCTGTCTTCCAAAGGTAAACTGCAATATGATACTACTTCGCGTGGTGACCGCATCATGGACTTCTCTTACGCCGGCTACAAAGGTGGCGGGGTGAATATTCCGGATGTACCGGTGCGCATCCGCGTGCGACCGGATAACGCTAATGACGCTGCCACCATTCAGGCGGCTATCGATTCCGTGTCGGCGTTACCGTTAGTAAAAGGTTTCCGCGGCGCCGTGTTACTGGCCGCCGGCGCCTATACCTGTGATAAAACCATTTTACTGCATACCAGCGGCGTGGTACTCCAAGGTAGCGGCAGCAACCCGAAAGGCACGGTATTACAACTTACAGGTCCGGCACACGTGGCCGTGGCCCTTAGAGGAAAGCCGGTGTACACCAAAACCAGTGCAGCCGCTAAGGTTACTATGGCTTATGTGCCGGCAGGTACAAATAAGCTAACGGTTGATCAGCCTGCCATTTTTAACCAGGGAGATACTATCCGTATCACCAAACCGGTGACGCCGGAATGGATACAGTTCATGGGCATGCACGATCTCGTGCGCGACGGTAAACCACAGACATGGATAAACGGAGAGCTCACCACCGACCGCATTATCACCGCTATTAATGGCAACACCCTTTCCCTGGATGTGCCGCTTACCGATAGCTATGATGCACAGTACACCAGCGCGGTAGTTGAACGCATCAGCACGAGCGGAGAAATAGTGAACTGCGGCATCGGCGGGTTCAGCATCGTGTCGCCTACGCAAACCGGCACTATCAACGACCGCCATCACCAGGCTTTTCACATCAGTGGCATTACCGATGCCTGGGCGGAGGATATACAGGCGTACAATACGATCAACAGCGTCAGCGTCACAGGGCGTCGCATTACGCTGGACCGCATCCGTATTTATCATGATACTGTAACTACCGGGGCAGCTAAGCCGGCGGATATTAATGCCAGCGGTCCGCAGTTGCTGGTACAGCGTTGCTACATCAAAGGCAGCAATGTGTTTTACATCGCCACCGGTGCTAAGGTAACAGGCCCCATTGTTATTCTTAACTGCACCTTCGAAGGTGGTGGCTGGATACAACCGCATCAGCGCTGGGCTACGGGGGTGCTGGTGGATAACTGTCACGTACCCGGAGGTGGTATTGAATATATGAATCGCGGTTCCATGGGCTCCGGTCATGGATGGTCCATCGGGTGGTCGGTAGTGTGGAACAGTACTGCAAAAAGTTTTTTGAATCAGCAGCCTCCTGGAAGTATGAACTGGATGATTGGCTGCATAGGGGAGCAGCGACAGGAAGCACGTCCGTTTGGGAAATTTCCGATGTTGCCAGGTGGTATCAATGTATCGCAGGGAAAACATGTGCAGCCTGAAAGTCTTTACTACGCACAGTTACAGGAAAGGCTGAAGAAAAAAATCTGACATAAAAAAACAGCGTCACAAAAGCCTTGTGACGCTGTTTTAAAAATGATGGGTTAGTAGGTATGTAGCAAAGGTAATAATTCTAATTGTATACTCACACCTTTATCTTCATTATACCATTGTTGTAATGAAATTTTCATTTGTTCGAAATCTGCCTTTTCGTGTACTAAGCGGTCGTACAACGTTTGGCATCCTGCCGGGCGAGGCCCCCATACTGCTAAATCTTTTCCTGCGGTATCCCGTATCACCAGTTTAGGTATTGATTTGGATTTACCATTGGTGAGATATTGATTGATCAGGAACGGTGGTGAATCGCGCAGCTGATATTCGGTTGTAATCATCGGATTCAATCCGGCAATCATGTGAATGAACGGCACGATGTGGGAGGCATCTCCGCACCATGGCTCCGTGATAATGATCCAGTGCTGCGGTTGGGTGATGCTTTTCACCGCGGCAATAATATCTTCCGATAATTTCCCGGTCTTCAGCCAGCGTGATTGCCTGGACCAGTTCAGCTTTGTATAATTCAGGTAATCAGCGTTGTTATAAGGCGGTGCAGGTGCCGGGTCGTGCAGAATTTTTTGAAATTCCTGCTCATATGCTTTAAAATCCATGACACATCTTCTTTTGTTGATCAATGGTACTGAATTATTCTGATTTTACACAAAATCATTCAGGTTACTTACTGTAGGGTAGTTGCACTTTTGTGAAAAAAATTGATATGGATCTGAGATATGGGGGTACCGGATAAGGCAGTGGACACGAGTAAAAAAAACAGGGTGGGTGATTTGCCGCAGCCGGGTAACATAATTTTATAACATTCATCCCGGTAATTATTATTTTAGTCGCGGCATTACCATCTCCCTGAAACTAAAATAGAATTATAAAATTAATGTTCAAATGAATCCAGGATACCATATAGCTCCGCTGGTGTACGAGCCGGAGATTATCAACGCGCTGGCCGACTTATTAATCGAAACTGTGGCGCATGGCGGCTCAGTGAGTTTCATGCATCCTTTGCAGGAAAATGTAGCGCAGGCCTTCTGGCGATCGTCTATCAACGCAGTGATTGCGGGGGAGCGGGTAGTGCTGGGTGCTTTCGATGGGGCTAAGCTCATCGGTACGGTTACGCTTATACTGAATTCGCCGCCTAACCAGCCGCATCGCGCTGAAGTGGCCAAAATGATGGTACGGGTGGCCTACAGGGGGCAGGGGATTGCCCGCGCACTGATGGATGCGGCAGAGGCGATTGCCCTGCAGAAAAACCGTACGCTGATCACACTGGATACGGCGGAAGATGAAGGTGCAGCAGGATTTTATGAGGCACTGGGCTTTCAGAAGGTGGGTGTGATTCCTGACTTTGCACTGAAGCCGCACGGTGGGTTGTCGGGGACGATTATTTATTATAAGCGGGTTGCTCTCAAAGAGGCGTAAGGGGAAGTGTTTAAGTAGGCGCCTTCGGCGCCGGGGAGTGGTCTTTTTTGCACGCAAAGCAGCAAAGCAGGTAAGCAGCAAAGGATTATGTTTTGTTGTTTATAAGGAGTTGGAGATAGAGGAGGAGCTTTTTGTGTTTTGTTGTTTTATCGTTTTATATGAGTTAGGGAGATGGAGGTGTAATAATTACAATGGAAGCAATCATATTTATTATTAAACCCTGGCAGCATGAAATTTGAAGAGCTGGACCAGCGGATGCGAAGCTTTGAAACGGTGAACGACCGCAGCATCATGCCGGAAATGTATATTGTGGCGCGTATTGACGGGCGCGGCTTTACAAAGCTCACCAAGGAGCGGCATGATTTTGCCAAACCATTCGACGAACGTTTTCATGATTATATGATTGCGACGGTGTTGCACCTGATGAACTGCGGCTTTAATATCATTTATGGCTATACGCAGAGTGATGAAATATCCTTGTTGTTCCATTTGCAGGACCAGTCGTTCAGCAGGAAGGAGCGTAAGCTGAATTCCTTGCTGGCAGGGGAGGCGAGTGCTAAATTTTCTTTATTACTGGGAGATGTGGCAAGTTTCGATTGCCGTATCTGCGAGTTTCCGAACGCAGCTGTCGTTACAGATTATTTCCGCTGGCGGAATGAAGATGCACACCGTAATGCGCTGAGCGCACATTGTTACTGGCTGCTGCGAAATAGTGGCTTGTCCGCCGTAGCGGCCACCAACCGCATTGAAGGACTCAGCAGTGCCGATAAAAACGAGCTGCTGTTTTCACACGGGATCAACTATAACGATTTGCCTGCCTGGCAAAAAAGAGGGTCGGGTATTTATTGGAGAGAGGTAACCGTAGCAGGGTATAATCCTGTGTTACAGCAAGCCGTTACAACGGTACGGAACAAACTCTTCATCGATAAGGTGCTACCGTTTAAGGAGTCTTACAGTGAATTTATCCGGGGTTTGATCAGCGCCTCGTAAATACAAAAAAGCGGCGGGGCCATTGGCTCCGCCGCTTTTATATCTCCCGAAGGGATAAAAAATAAAAACCCTAAAACAACAAAACAAAATCCTTTGCTGCTTACCTGCTTTGCTGCTTAGCGTGCAAAAAAGACCGCGCCACAGGCGCCGAAGGCGCCCCCGCTTAAAAATCCTTTGCGAGCAACTACAATATCACCAGCTCCTTCGCCTTATACGCCTGTAACTCCTTACTGTCCGCCGGCAGTTCCGTGATCAGGTAATGAATATCTGAGAGGTCTGCGATCTTCATTTTCATCGACGAATTCAGCTTTTCAGAAATTGCAAGAATTGCAACTTTATCTGCGGCTTTTATCATCGCTTTTTTCACCTGTATCGTTTCCCAGTCCGCATCTGTGAGGCCGTTTACCGGGTCGATGGCGTTGGTGCCAATGATACAGAGGTCAGCTTTGATGTTGGATAAATACTCAAATACTTCCCCGCTCACCGTCATCTGCGAATACGCTGAAATCTGGCCTCCTATTACGATTGTTTTAATCATGGGCTTATCCAGCAGCTCTACGGCGCTGAGTACATTCACGGTGATGAAGGTGGCTTTGAGGTTATTGGGGATCTTTTTAATGAACTCCCGGATAGTGGTACCACCGCCGATGAGTACGATCATATCGTCCCGCAATAATTGCAGTGTTTTATCGGCAATTACCAGCTTGTTTGTTTGTGCGTAGGTCTCGCTTTCATGGCCATAGTGATAGGCAATGGACATGGCGCCACCCTTGATCTTCACCACTTCCCCGTCGTCCGCAAGCTCGTTCACGTCGCGGCGGATGGTATCTTCTGATACGTTGATCAGGTTTACCAGTTCCGTATATGTAATGCGGGTGTGGATATTCACCTGTTGAATGATGAGCTGCTTCCTGGCTTTTTTGGTGAGAGTCACCGGGGGCAGCTGGTCTTGGGTATTTGCACTATCCATAGCGTGTCGACAATTCTGAATTTAGATGAAAGTATTATAGCTCGGTTATCTTTTTGAGTATAAGATTTACGACTAATATAATACATACAACAAAAATAATCCTTATAGAATGATTTTTTGCATTTTTATTATTTCAAATTCGATTTTTGCGGTAATTGTAAATTCATTAGTTGTTAATTATCAATAATTTAACCTTACACATAAACGCATTCTAAAATTTGTTTGCGTTAATATTGCAGAAATATTTGCAAATAATTTGCAGAAATCAAATCTTTTCCTACTTTTAGACACGTATTTCCGCATTATTTGAAGAATATCAACCAAACCACTAACATGAAAAATGTCTTAAACCTGGCAACTTTCACGAAATTGCTACTATGCCTGTACTGTATCTGTAGCAGTGTGGTGAGCTTCGCTCAAAACAAAGCCGCCCAGATCTCCGGTACCGTTGCCGGTACCGACGGACAAAAAATTATCGGCGCCAACGTATCCCTGCTCAACGCCAAAGGAATCGGCGCCACCACCAACCTGGAAGGGCAGTTCACCGTTAAACTGCCGGATAACCTCCAGGGAACCAACGTCACCTTACTGGTATCGTTTATCGGTTACGATAAAAAAGAAGTGAGCGTAGCCGCCGGACAAACCAACATCCAAATCCAGCTGGAACTCTCTTCCAAAGCCCTCAACGAACTCGTGGTAACGGCACTGGGTATCAAAAAAGAGAAGAAAGCTACGGCCTACGCCATCACAGAAGTAAAAGGCTCCGACTTCACCAAAGCCCGCGCCATGAACCTCGGTGACGCCCTCACCGGTAAAGTAGCCGGCGTAAACGCAGCCTCCCTCGCAGGCGGCCCAGGCGCCTCCAGTCGTGTAGTCATTCGCGGTACCGGCTCCCTCAACGGCGATGATCAGCCGCTGTACGTGATCAATGGTATGCCCATCGATAACACCACCGCAGCCCGCCCATCCAACGGTAACGGCTCCATAGGCCTCAACCAGGACCGCGGCGACGGTATCGGCGGCATCAACCCGGATGATATCGAATCCATCACCGTACTCAAAGGTGGCCCCGCCGCCGCCCTCTACGGCTCCCGCGCCGCCAACGGCGTTATCCTCATCACAACCAAAAAAGGCGTGAAACAAAAAGGCATCGGCGTCGACTATAACGGCACCTTCACCCTGGAGTCACCTTCCATCACGCCCGACTGGCAATATGAATATGGCTCTGGCGTAAACGGTAAAAAGCCTACCACGCAAAATGAAGCCATCAGCGCAGGCCGCCTCTCCTGGGGGCCTAAAATCGACGGCACCCCCGTCATCCAGTTCGATGGCGTAGCCCGCCCTTACTCGGCACAGAAAAACAATATCAAAAACTTCTATAACCTCGGCAATACCTTCACCAATACAGTAGGCTTTTCCGGTGGTAACGAAGCCGCGTCTTTCCGCGCCTCCCTCTCCGATATGAACAACCGAGGCCTGGTTCCTAACCAGCACCTCAACAAAAAAATATTTAACCTTGGTGTAAACGCCAACCTCAGCAAACGCCTCAGCGTGGAAGGGTACGCACAATACAACATCGAGAAATCACAGAACAGATCCGGCGTTGGTGACGCTACCGGCAACCCTAACTGGGGTACCTATATGATCGCCAACACGGTTGATATTCGCAACCTGGAACCCGGCTACGATAAAAATGGTAACGAAGTGAAATGGAACCCTTCCGAATTCGCTACCAACCCATACTTCGCCGTTAACAAATTCCAGAACCACGACGATCGTAACCGCTTCATCGGTAACCTCGGTATCAAATACAACCTGCTCGACAACTTCTTTGTACGCGGCCGCGTAACTACCGACCGCACCAGCAGCACCTTCGTAGGTATCGTGCCTTCAGGTACTGCCTACTACACAGATGGCTACTATCTGCAAACAGATGCCGCCATCACCGAAACCAATGCGGAACTGACTTTCAACTACAACACGAAAATCAGTCGCGACCTCCAGCTCACCGCCCTCGCCGGTGGTAACCGCCGCAAAAGCATCAACGATGCCACCACCATGCAAGGCCGTACCTTCTTCCAGCCAGGATTCTACGACCCTTCCAATGTGCTCGGCCTCACCACTACAGTGCTGAATCAGCGACTGGCCACCAATTCGGTGTTCGGTTCCGTGGACCTCAGCTTCAAGGACTACCTGTATCTCTCCGTAACAGGAAGAAACGACTGGTTCTCCACCCTGGCTGCCACCAGCAATAACATTTTCTACCCTTCCGTAGGTGCCAGCTTCCTGCTGTCAGAAGCAGTGGCCATGCCTAAATGGGTAGATTACGCTAAAATCAGAACCAGCTGGGCACAGGTAGGCGGCGGCGCACCTATGCCGTACGCACTGAACCAAACCTACAGCATGGTGCCAGGCGGTGGTCATAACAACCAACCCTTGCAAACACCTACGCAAACAACTGGTACCACCTCCGGTGAACTGGTAGCGCCTAATCCTAACCTGAAGCCATATACGTCCACCACCGCAGAACTCGGCCTGGAAGGCCGCTTTGCCAACAACCGCATCGGCTTCGATGTTACCCTCTACCAACGCAGAACCGTGAACGATATCATGCGCGTAGCCATCAGCCAGTCGGCCGGCTACAACTACGCCTACCTCAACGTAGGTGAAATGAGTAACAAGGGCGTTGAAATCCTGATCAACGGCACCCCTTACAAAAACAAAAATTTTAGCTGGGAAGTAAGTCTGAACATGGCGTATAACCGTAACCGTGTAGAATCCCTCAACGGCCTCAACAGCCTGGAACTGGATAAAACAGTGAACTCCTACGCATTCCTCTACGCACAGGTAGGCAAGCCTTACAGCTCCATCATGGGCTATGGCGTGAAAAAGGATGCTAACGGCAACACCATGTACGACAAAAACAACGGCTACGAATTAAGAACAGACCTGCAGGATTATGGCACCGGTATCGCACCTACAACCGGTGGTATCACCAACAGCTTCCGCTACAAGCGCTTCGATCTGAACTTCCTCATCGATGGCCGCTTTGGTGGTAAAGTATACTCCGGCACCAACCTGTATGGCACCCGCTTTGGTCTTACTAAAATCACGCTCCCCGGCCGTACTGACGGGCTCACTGTTACCGGCGTGGATGCAGATGGTAAACCGTTTACCAAAACGTTTAACTACAGCACCGGTATCCAGCAGTATTACGACAACTGGAAAAATATCTCTGAGAAATTCATCTACGACGCCAGCTTCATCAAACTGCGCCAGGTGGTGCTCTCTTACAATATTCCCACACAGCTGCTTTCTTTCGCCAAAGTGCAGAACGCCTCTGTATCCTTTGTGGCCAGAAACCTGCTGATCCTGTATAAAAATGCGCCGAATATCGATCCGGAATCAACCTTCAGCAATGGTAGCGCACAAGGCTTTGAAATGTTTGGTGTACCGCCAACAAGAAGCTATGGTCTTAACCTGAACGTGAAATTTTAAAACCTAACCGCATGCAACGTTTGTCAAAATATAAATACCTCTTGCTCCTGGGAGCAGCGCTGGGACTGGCTTCCTGCGACAAAGGCTTCGAGGAACTGAATACCAACCCTAACGCCTCTACGAACATGAATGTGGACTACATGTTCTCACAGAGTTTGCTTAAGGGAAGCTATGTATACGATCGCGCTTACTACTACAGCTCCTACCTCCACTGCGGTACCTATGTACAGCACTTTGCAGTGGCCAAGGAAATCGGTGGCTCCGGCTCCGGTGATAAATATGCAGTCAACGATTTTTACCAGGGCTTCTACTTCCGTTACGCCTATACGAATTCTATCCTGAACGTGCAGGACATCATTGATGCCAACAAATCCGGCAAAGTAGCCGGTACTTCGGTGAATAAGCTGTCGGCCGCCCGTATCTGGAAAGTATTGCTCATGCAGCGTATTACGGATTTATATGGAGATGTACCATACACGCAGGCAGCACAGGCACGTAACGGCGTATTTGCGCCAGCGTATGATGCACAGGCAGATATTTACGCGGACATGCTCAAGGAGCTGGACGAGGCGATTAAAGCGTTTGATCCCGCTCAGCCTACGTTTGGCGGCGCTGATTATATCTTTAAAGGAGATGTGAATAAATGGAAGAAATTCGGTTACTCCCTCATGCTGCGCGTAGCCATGCGCCTCACGAAAGTGACCGACGGTAAAATCCCGGTGAAAGACTGGGTGCAGAAAGCAGCCACCGGTGGTGTAATCCTGGATGCTGCGGACAACGCGGTTGTAACCTATGCCAGCGGCCCACAGCCGTACAACCAGAACCCCGTTGCCGTAGAACTCATTAACCAGGATTACACCATCAATTCAAAAGGTGCCAACAACCTGGAATGGAGTAAGTTCAGCAAAACATTTATCGACTACCTGAAAAACAATGCTGACCCACGCCTGCCGGTACTTTCCGTAGTATGGAATAATGATAAGGCAGATACCAGCTCCGCTTTGCAGAAAGGTATGCCTAATGGCCTGGACTCCAAACCGAATGATTTCGTGACGTATTCAGAGCCGAATCCTAATACAATTTTGAAATACGCAGCACCTTTATTAATATTAACGAATGCTGAAACCAACCTGCTGCTCAGCGAAGCCGCTACCCGCGGATGGGTATCCGGCGATGCGGCGCAATATTACAGGGATGGCGTGGCAGGCGCGATGCGCAGTCTTACCTTATTCGGTGAAGGCGGCGTTATCAGTCAGCCGAAAATTGACGCGTACCTTGCAGCACATCCTTTCAACGCTGCCGGTACACTCGAACAAAAAATGGATCAGATTCACTCCCAGTATTGGGTAGCGCATCTGCTGGATGAAATGGAAGCTTATGCCAACTGGCGTCGCACAGGTTATCCGGTACTGGTGCCCGTTAACTACCGCAGTAATGCTACCGGTGGTACTATTCCACGTCGACTCCCATACTCCGGCCAGGAACAAAGTATCAACGCCATCAATTACAAGGCAGCAGTTAACCGCCAGGGTCCTGATCTCTTAACAACAAGAATGTGGTGGGATAAATAACCATGAAGAAACTACTGATCGTAATTTTGATAGCGGCTCTCGGGCAAAATGCCGCTGCTCAAAGGAATCAGGCTGCTACGGCAGCCCTGATTCCTTTGCCTGTGCAAACACAATGGACAACAGAAACGGTAACTATCTCCCATAATACCGCTATTGAAACGGATGCCGCTACCGCTGGCCTGGCAGTGCTGTTGCACACTTATATTGAAGAGCAGCTGGGCATTGCCTTAACGGCACAGGCAAAAAATCGTATAGTCCTCCGCGTTGATACCACGCTGCAACTGCCCCCGGAAGGTTACCAGCTACAGGCTGCAAACAATGAAGTGCGCATCACCGCATACAGTACTGACGGTATTGTACACGGTATTGCTACCCTTCGGCAGCTATGGCAGCTCAAACAAAAGGAACTCATCGTTCCCGGGGTGTTGATAAAAGATTATCCCCGCTTTGCCTACCGTGGTATGCACCTGGATGTAGGCCGGCATTTTTTTACTGTCGACTATCTCAAAACACTGATTGATCAGCTGGCTTTATATAAGATCAACAATTTCCACTGGCATCTTACCGATGACCAGGGCTGGAGAATAGAAATTAAAAGGTATCCCAAATTACAGTCCATCGCAGCCTGGCGCGACCAAACACTTATCGGCCACAAGAAAGAACTACCGCATCAGTTCGATGGCCGCAGGTATGGCGGTTTTTATACGCAGGATGAAATACGGGAGGTGGTAGCTTACGCCACTGCCCGGCACATTAATGTGATTCCTGAAATAGAAATGCCTGGTCACGCGCTGGCGGCGCTGGCAGCTTATCCGCAGCTGGGTTGTACCAAAGGACCGTATAAAACGGCGCAATTCTGGGGCATATTTGATGAGGTGTTCTGTGCCGGCAACGACAGCACTTTTACTTTCCTGGAAGATGTGCTGGACGAGGTATTTGCATTGTTCCCCTCCCAATATATTCACCTCGGCGGGGACGAGTGCCCGAAAGTGCGCTGGGCCAAATGTCCGGCCTGCCAGCAACGTATGAAATCGGAGCACCTGAAAAATGAGGATGAACTGCAAAGCTATTTTGTAAAACGTATTGCACAATATATTCAGTCCAAAGGCCGCAAGGTGGTGGGCTGGGACGAAATCCTGGAAGGAGGGCTGGCCCACGGAGCTACCGTGATGAGCTGGCGCGGAGTGGAAGGCGCAGTGGAAGCCGCAAAGCAGCAGCACCATGTGATCATGACGCCGGAAGATGAATTGTACTTTGATCACTATCAATCCCTCTACGCCGTGGAACCTACCGCTGCCGGCGGTTACACGCCGCTCCGGGAAGTGTATGATTATGATCCGCTGCATGCGGCCGGTGATACGGCTTTGCTGCCTTATATTTCCGGTATGCAGGGGCAGATGTGGAGTGAATACCTGCCTACTGCACAACAGGCCAATTACATGATTTACCCGCGCATGCTGGCCATGGCGGAGCGGGCATGGTCCACGCAGCAAACGCGGGACTATAACGATTTTTTAAAGCGTGTAGCCGTACACCAGCAACTGCTAAAAAGCAAGGGTATTGCAGGCGCCGATGTACACAACGAAATCACTTACCGGCTCGATAGCCTGGAGAGGGGCGCCCTTAACATCTCCCTGCAAACAACTGCTGCTAATGCAGTGATCAGGTATACCACCAACGGTAGAGCTCCGGAAGCTACCAGCCCGCGCTATGAAGGGCCGTTGCGTTTAACGCATACGACTACACTCCGTGCGGCCTTGTTTGCTGACGGAAAGCAGGTATACAGGGAATTTCAACAGGTGTTTGCCATCAGTAAGTCAACGGGTGCTAAGATTAGTATAAAAGCTGATCCTAATACAAAATATAACGCCAACGCCTCAACGCTGGTAAATGGCATTACAGGTACCCATCGGTTCAACGATGGGCAGTGGCTGGGTTTCAGCAAGCGTGACCTGGATGCGGTGATCGACCTGGGTACACCACAGCCGGTGAAAGTGGTGGCCACCAATGTACTGAATTACCACTGGCAGAAGATGTGGGCACCCACCATCCTGGAGTTTCAATATTCCAACGATGGCGTACATTATCTGCCCATGACTAAAACAAAAACATTTCTACTCAACGGAATCAACAATGTACGTATACAGGTGAAGCCTGTAAAAGCCCGCTATATCAGGGTTTACGCCAAAAATAAAGGTGTAATTCCGGCAGGGGAGTACGGTGCCGGTGGCAATGCGATGTTGCTGATGGATGAGATTTCAATTAACTGATGCCATTTCACCTATGTCATTTTTAATCGTATTTGTTTGCCTGCTGTTACTCATTCTCCTGCTGACCTGGGGAAAGCTGAATGCGTTTATCGCCTTCATGCTGGTGTCGGTACTGGCAGGATTATTACTGGGCATTCCGCCTGAAAAAATTCCAGCCAGTTTACAGAAAGGGATTGGTGATACCATCGGCGGGCTGCTGGCCATCATTGTACTGGGGGCCATGCTGGGCAAGCTGGTCGCAGAAAGTGGCGCTGCCAGGCAGATAGCTAATTCGCTCATGCAGTTGTTTGGCGAAAAATACCTGCAATGGGCACTATTGATTGCAGGGTTTATCATCGGTATACCATTATTTTACGGCGTTGGCTTTGTATTGATGGTACCCCTGATATTTTCCGTGGTGTATCAGTACAAACTTCCGGCGGTTTACATTGGCTTACCTACGCTGGCGGCACTGAGCATTACGCATGGCTTTTTACCGCCACATCCTTCGCCGGCGGCGCTGGTCACACAGTTTCATGCCAACATGGGCTTAACGTTGTGGTACGGCCTGCTGGTAGCCATTCCCGCTTTAATTTTGGCGGGGCCTGTGTTCTCCCGTTTTTTACGGAAGATGCCAGCCACCCCTAATCCCATGTTTAAAGTAGCGGAAAGTAGTAGCAGTCAGGTTTTACCGGGGAGATATAATAGCTTCTTCACGGCGTTGTTACCCGTTATTTTACTGATGGTCACAACGGCCTGCACACATATACTTGGTGCCACTCCCTGGCTTACGCTTGCCGGAGATGCGCCTATGGTAATGCTGCTATGTATAATAGTGGCTACTTTTACACTGGGTCTGGCACAGGGCCGTGATATGAAACAACTCATGCAGATCTACGGCGACGCGGTGAAAGATGTGGCCATGATCGTGCTCATCATTGCAGGCGCTGGTGCGTTGAAGCAGATGCTAGCAGACAGCGGTGTAAGCAACGAGATTGCAGCCGCCATGCAAACCTGGCATGTGCCGGTACTGGTGCTGGGCTGGCTGATGGCCGCACTGATCAGGGCCTGTGTAGGTTCCGCTACTATTGCCGGACTCACCGCCGCAGGCATGATAGCCCCGTTGATGGTGCAGGCAGGAACCAATCCTAACCTGATGGTGTTGTCGATCGGTGCGGGAAGTTTAATGTTTTCCCATGTGAACGATGCCGGCTTCTGGATGTTTAAGGAATATTTTAACCTGAGTATAAAAAATACCCTGTTGTCGTGGTCTGTTATGGAAACCATTGTTGGCACAGCAGGCTTGGCAGGCGTTTTACTGCTAAATGCTTTTATCTGACGCTTTAACTAAAACAACATAAAAACTGATAATCTATGGAAAACAATCATGCAGATGAGCGATTTGCAGCATTGGGATTGAACCTGCCGCCGGCGCCGGCGCCATTGGGCGTTTACAAACCCTGCCTGATAGATGGTAAATACCTGTACCTCTCCGGTCATGGCCCGGTACAGGATGATAAGTCGCTGATCATTGGCCGCATTGGCGCAGCACTGGATATGGAGCAGGGCAAACTGGCGGCACGCCAGGTAGGCCTTACCATGCTCTCTACCATTGTAGCAAATGTAGGCAGCCTGAATAAAGTGAAACGTGTGATCAAAGTGCTGGGTATGGTGAACTGTACACCTGATTTCGAGCGTCATCCGTATATCATCAACGGCTGCTCCGAACTGTTTGCCGCCGTATGGGGTGAAGAAAATGGTATCGGCGTAAGAAGCGCCGTGGGCTTCGGTTCCCTGCCTGACAATATTCCCGTGGAAATTGAAGCATTATTTGAACTATACTAACCACAAAGCTATCCGTTTACCTTGATAGGCTACCTGGAAAATTATTAATGCAGTTTTCCTATCGGGGGTACCATATCAGGGTAAACGGATGTCTGAAATCAAATACGCTATGTTTACAATAGATGCGCATCTGGATCTGAGCATGAACGCGCTGGAGTGGAACCGGGACCTGCAGCAAACGGTGCCGGCTATACGTGCACGCGAGGCAGGGCTCAATGATAAGCCAGACAGAGCCAAAGGAGTGGTGGCATTGCCTGAACTGAGAAAAGGAAATATCGGGCTGGTAGTAGCCACACAGATTGGCCGCTACGTAGCGCCGGATAATCCACTCCCGGGTTGGCACTCTCCCCAGCAGGCCTGGGCACAAACGCAGGGGCAGCTGGCCTGGTACAAAGCCATGGAAGATGCCGGTGAAATGGTGATGATCAAGGACCGGAAGTCGCTCGAAGCCCACCTGGCGCTTTGGAACGACGGTACGCCCAATGATGGCAAGCCGGTGGGCTATATCCTGAGCCTGGAAGGTGCGGACTCTCTGGTGGACCTCCGCTATCTCGAACGTGCCTATAACAAAGGGTTGCGCGCTGTTGGCCCTGCGCATTACGGCCCCGGCAGGTATGCCAATGGTACGGATGCTACAGGTCACCTCAACGAGCAGGGCAGGCAGCTGATCCGCAAAATGGAGGAACTCAACATTATCCTCGATGCTACGCATCTTTGCGATGATGCCTTCTGGGATGCCATGGAAATCTTTAATGGGAACGTATGGGCCAGTCATAATAATTGTCGCGCCCTGGTAAACCACAACCGCCAGTTCAGCGACGAAATGATACAGGCCCTCATTAGCAAAGGAGCGGTGATCGGCGCCGCACTGGACGCCTGGATGATGGTGCCCGGATGGGTGCGTGGTACATCCACGCCTGAAAGCATGAACTGCAACCTGGATAAAATGATTGATCATATTGATCACATTTGCCAGCTGGCGGGCAATAGCTTACATGTGGGTATCGGTACTGATCTGGATGGTGCATTCGGAAAGGAGCAATGTCCGTACGACCTGGAAACCATTGCTGACCTGCAGCTGCTGCCGGCTAAGTTTGCTGCCAGAGGCTACAGTGCAGCGGATATTGAAAATATTATGTACGGAAACTGGTTGCGGTTTTTGCGCAAAGCCTGGCGTGATTAGCTTTCTCACAAAGAATTTTGTTTTGTCTTTTTTTCTCGCAAAGCAGCATAAGGGCATAAGCAGCAAAGGCCTGCATTTTGTTCCAATAAGTTTTTTCACTCTTTGTGGGTAAAGACCGAAGGTCTTTACCCACAAAGAGTGATTTTCCGCCGTTGGCGGAAAACCGCTTTCTTAAAAAAAACAACAAAACACAAGTCTTTGCTGCTTACCTGCTTTGCTGCTTTGCGAGAAAAAAAGATCGCTCTCCTGGCGCCGAAGGCGCCTTAAGCAAAAAAAGTCTTTGCTGGCTTAAATCCTTACGCCACTTTTGGAGAAACGAGATCGCCAGGGCCGAAGGCCCGTTTTATTCCGCCTTACGGAAAGACTTAATCGTATACGCCATCGTCAGCATAAAAGTATTTCCCTGAAACCTGTTGCGCGCGCCCATTTCTCCCAGCCAGCGCAGGTCAAACAGCATCCGTGCCTGCGGCACATACACACTGCCTTCTGCACCTACTGCGTAGATATGATCTTTAGCAGGATCGATGTCCGAGGCCTGCATTATCATCCCCGCCTAATTCATATCTCCCTGAAGGAAAATAAAGGGAATAACTGAAAAGGAAGTCTGCCTGTAAACCGGCATCTCCCAACAGGTGATCCCCCTTTAACTGACCATATACCGGCAGGGTGGAAGATAATACTAACCCGAACAAACGTACGTAGTGTAGAAAATTTTTAATCATGAGTCATCATTTTGTAGGGTAAGATGACTGACAAATGAGTGTATGCTTAGGTATTACTAAGGTAGAAGCAAATTTACAATTGATGAAAATCTTTTAAATGTGAAAAAAAGCTTAACCTTTTGCGGATTTGTGTTGTTATAAATTCGTTAGTTAAACTCCCAGGCATATACAGTAGCATCATCATCACCGCCCGAAGGCGGATCACAATGATTATTTCTATTCCCAAACGAAAAAGAGCCCTGTTGCTAATCGAACATGGTGATGAAATCCATATATATCCTCATTGCAGGCTTATTGTGCAGCGGGCAATTGCTGGCACAGGCCGGTGCCGGTATGAAAATAGGCCCCTCTGATCAGGCTTATAAAGATAGTTTACGCCGTGCAGGCTATCCATATCGTTTTCCCATTTGGGGAGCAAAGGCCGTACAGAAAGGAATTAACCTCCAATACCCGGTAGGCGCCATGCTGAATCTACAGGGCGGTAGTCAGTTAGTCAATATCACGGACCTGCAGGTGGGCTTTAATGATAATCCCATGGTGCCAATGGACTTTGTAAAATTTGGTGAGGTAAAGGCGGACATGCAAAGTGCTACTGCGCGACTGGACCTCTGGGTGTTACCTTTCCTGGACGTATATGCCATTGGAGGTGCCGTAAGAGCAAAGACCCATGTAAACGTAGTGGAGCCCTTTAATTTTTCAGGGGAGGCCGATTTTAAAGGAACCACGTTTGGGCTCGGAACCACGGTTGCCGGTGGCTATCATGGTCTGATCACCATCACGGACATCAATCACACCTGGACACGGCTGGATAATATAGAAGGCAGTATCAAAACCTGGATGATTACTCCAAGGCTGGGATATAATTTTTTGTTCAAGAATAAACCTAACCGCTCGATTGCAGTATGGGTGGGAGCTACGGCATTCCTGATAGACAGAGGTACAGATGGAACTGTGAACCTTTCTGACCTTAGTCCAACCGTGGATAAAGATCAGTTGGAAAAGATAATCGCAGAAACGGAACAATGGTATCAGGCACTTTCCAGGCCACAGCAAAAGGTAGTAAAAGAACTGGCACAAGCCTTACTTAACCGGATTAACGGCCTGCCAGACGATATCACTATTCATTATCACCTTAAGAAGGAGCCTACCTCACAATGGAGTATGATTGCCGGTGCACAATACCAGTTCAATCATCGCTGGCAGGTGCGCACGGAAGTAGGGTTTCTGGGAGGGCGTAAATCACTGTTGATTTCAGGTAATTACAGATGGCGCTGGTAAAATGGTCAATGACAATATTACTGTTGTGCAGCAGCTGGCAATTGATGGCACAGCAACTGGAACCCGACGTTCTGGATGAGATAGAGCTGTATAATGGAGATAAGATTACCGGTAAGCTTAAGCAAATACAGCGAGGAGAACTGACCTTCGACGGCGACAAATTGGGCGATCTGGTGACTATTAAGCTGAGAGACATTAAATATGTTGCGGCAAGGCGTAAAGCATATCTGATTGAAACAGTTCAAACGAAGCGATATGTAGGCATTTTGTTACACGGTATTTCACCTGGCTGGGTAAGAGTAGTAGGGGTTAATGATACGATCGCACTGGCTATCCAGGACCTGGACCAGATCGAAAACCTGGACAAGCGCTTCTGGACCAGGTTGGATGGAAATGCCAGCTTAGGTTATTCGTACTCCCGCTCCAGTAATATTGGTCGTATCAATGAAAGTCACAGTATGACCTACAGTACCCGTAAATGGTTGTTCGTTACCACAGGTGATTTAATGTATACGATGGATGAGGGGTATAGAGGTATAGAGAAGGCAGACCTGTCGTTGCAGGGATATTTCGAGTTCTGGAAACGCCTGTTCGCCATCACCAATGCCCAGTTTCAACGTAGTACCGAATTAGGTTTGAATGCCCGTTATCAGCTGGCAGAAGCGGTGGGCCCGATCCTGTTAAAGAACAGGAGACATGATCTGAGAGTGGCTTCCGGTATCTCCGGTCAAAAGGAGTACAGTACGGATACTACCAATAACGGGAGGTCCGTTACTGCGGAGATTCCGGTTTTCGTCAACTATTATTTGTACAGGTTAGGTAAGCCGGAGATCAAGCTGCAGTTTTCAAACGGTATGTACTTTAGTTTAACGGACAAAGGGCGTTTTCGTTTAGACCAGAACGTTACACTGTATTGGAAAATTATTACGCATTTAAGTGCCAATGTGCAGGTATATGTGGATTACGACAGCAAGCCACCTAACGTGGATGCACAGAAGGTGGATTATGGCACGGTGTTCAGTATCGGTTATTCATTTTAAAAAACTATCATCATAATTCAGTAATCATTCAACAAAAAGTACAATATGAAAAGGCTACTCATTTTCGCATTCCCGCTGCTGGCAATGGCTGCCTGCGGTCCAACCCTGAAAGTGACGCATGATGTCAATAGTCAGGCTAATTTCACGAATTATAAAACTTTCGCGGTGTACAACCCGGGCACCCGTGGCGATGCCAGGGCGTCTGTCAGTGAACTAAACCGTAACCGCATTGATCAGGGTATTATCGCAGCCATGACAGCCAAAGGCTATACGCAGGCAGATACCAGCTCTGCGGATTTGCTGGTAAATCCTATCACCGTGGCCAAACAGGGTCAGAGCGTATCCGCTAACACCGATTACTACGGTTACGGAGGCTTCTACCGTCCTTATGGTTATTGGGGTGGTGGCATGGGTATGGCCAGCAGCAACACTACCTTCAACGTCGACAAATACATTGATGGTTCCCTTATCATTGATGTGGTGGACAGAAGTGATCGTAAACTGCTATGGCAGGGGGTAGGTAACAGTCAGATCGACGGACCTATCAAAGATCCGGATACAAAAATTCCACAGGCTGTAAGCAAAATCATGGAATCTTTCCCTAAGAAAATGTAAGCTGGTGTTAAGTGAAATATGAAAAGGTGGCCTTCCGAAAGGAAGGTCACCTTTTTTATGGTTTTATGCAAACGTACGGGGAACGACCTTCGGTCGTTCCCCGTACGCGTATTAGTCCATCGCCTGCGGCGATGGACTAATACGCAAACTCAAACACAACAAACAACAAAACACAATCCTTAGCTGCTTACCTGCTTTGCTGCTTTGCGTGCAAAAAAGACCGCTCTCCGGGCGCCGAAGGCGCCTTCGCATACTTAAAATCCTTTAAAAGCTTTACAGGAAACAAAAAGGCCATGTCTTGAAAAAGACACGGCCGTTCCTAAGCATAAACAAATTAGCAATCATCAAATCTTTACCTGCTGAGGAAGAACCCCACATTAAAGCCGAAGCTTTTCAGGCTGTTCTGATCGAACAAATCATTTTTATTGGTAGCATACTGGTAATGCGCACCTGCCAGGATACCCCAGTTGCCGTTGTTTGGTCTGATTAATACGCCTACTTCAGGCCTAACTACAAATCCCCAGTTATAGGTGTTATCCTCGAAGATGTTGTAGTAGATAGTTTGTTCCGCATACATGGCCCCCAGTCCTACGCCGATGTAAGGCATTACTGGTTTCCAGCTGTTGAAGTAGTAGTGTGCGGTAGCTGTTACCGGCACAGTATATATCACTCTGTCCATATCAGTAGTGATAGCAGAGTTACCATCTTTATAGTATACGGTCTGCGTAGGGGTATACTGCTCGTAAGAGTTCCAGCTCAAGCCCAATCCAAAGGAAACGGGAGCATTGGGTAAGAAATGTCTGTATTCTAACCTGCCACCGGCAAGGCTGGTTTTATCAAGAAACTCATTATTGGTGGGTATACTGATCTCCCATGACAAGCCAAACAGATTGGTCATTTTATTATTACTCTGCGCAAATGCACTTATACCAGAGGTCAACAGCATAGCACCCAGGAGAATATATTTTTTCATAAAAATCATTTTGGTGTGAACTATTGGGCTTTAATATATGGTGACTGTACGAATGCCTGGTTGATACCATCCACCGCACGTTGTGTGTTGGCGGCATCAGAACCCAGTGCACCATTGAGGTTTACAGTCCATAATACATTAAATTTCTGATCTGCAGATGCATTTTTAACATCTATCATCTCAACAATTACACTACCTGTTGTAATGGAATAAGCTGTAGCCCATGGATAGTAGTACGGATAGTACCAACCCCAGTACCAGGGATCCCAATAACCAGGATATCCCCACCACCAGCCAGGATATACGACACCTACATATACGTCCTTAACAGCCACAGTATTGATACCAAGGTCAGGTTTGGCCGCTTTGGGAACAAAAGTATATCCTCTTGCATTCAGATTGTCTTTGATAGCATTTACAATCTTCTTTGCACCGTCTCCTACCAGTATGGAGTCGTTTTTGTTGGTTGACAGATATGCAATCGTATCTGAAATGAAATACGTTTTGTAGTTCGTAAACTGAGCTGCGGGGTCCTTGTCAGTTTGTACTACAAAATTGGAGGAAAGCTTGGAGAGGTCCGGTTCCTTGCGGCAGGAAGCAAACAGCCCCAGTCCTAGTAATAGGAGTACTGTTAGTCTTTTCATAGCGACATTTTTATTTTTCCAACATGTATTATAAATAAGTAACGTGAGCAGGAGGACCTGCAGTGAAGATGATGATAATGCTGCTATACTTAGGGCGGGTTTTGCTAATTCTCCTTCTTTCAGAAGTGGATGTTATGATGATTATAACGGTCACAAATTCAAAAAGTTCAAACAAATAAATATTTTATTACGATTGAAGATAATTTTCTATCCCTTTGAAAACTATTTGCTTGTCCGTGCTGTTTATTAAGTACTCTACCAGGCATACACAGTAGCAATCTCACACAATGATAATCCCGATTAATTACGAAAAAGATTATCTGTTGCATGAACACATACCGGTTATTGATCCGTCGAATAGCTGCGGTGCAGTTACTGCTGCTGCTTTTGGGCTGCTCCATGCATTCGTACGCCCAGGACAGCATTCCTGTAAAGCCAAAGTGGAAGTTTTCCCTGAGGGATTCCCTCGATCATGCTATTGACTTTAGCGACTGGATGATCAATGCCAATGGTTTTATTCCCGTTCCATACATTATTACAGAGCCTGCTCTGGGTTTCGGTGGAGCCATTGCCCCGATCTTAATGCATAAGCATGAACAACCATCATATAAACCTGGAGAGAAGCGGCTGGCTCCCATCCGGCCCGATATCACCGGTGGGTTGGCTTTTTATACCGATAGCAAAAGCTGGGGAGCAGGGCTGTTTCGTAGTGGTACTATTGTTAAATGGAGATTGAGCTATAAGGTTTTTGCCGGCTATGCCAGTCTGAACATGAACTATTACAAAACGTTGCCGCTTGTGGGTGAAGTAAAGTATGGCACCAATACCAAAAGCATCCCGGCCTTTCTCCGGGTACAGCGCCAGATAGGGTATAGCAACTGGTCGGCCGGACTACAATATTTCTTTGTGAAAACTACGGCAAAACTCACTGATCATCTGCTACCTGACTCACTTTTTCATCCGAAAGAGTTTAAGAACATCAGCAGTATTCCGGGAGTATTAGTAGAGTTCGATAACAGAGATAATATTTTCACGCCGAATAAAGGCACCAAAATTCATGTGGACGGTAATTTCTCCTACAATGTTTTTGGCAGCGATATGGAGTACACACATCTCAATGGTTTCGTGTATCAGTATATCCCCATTGGTAGGAGGGAAAAGTGGGTGTGCGGCCTCCGGGGCGACTTCCAGCAGGTTATAGGGGATATCCCTTTTTATTTTAAACCCTCGATTGATTTGCGGGGTATACCCAAAGGAAGGTACCAGGGAAAAACCAATGCACTGATTGAAACCGAGCAACGATGGAATGTTTTCAGCCGATGGAGCGCCGTATTCTTTACCGGTGTGGGCAAGGCTTTCGATGAGTATGATCAATTCGGCGATGCTCCCTGGAGCTACAACTACGGTACGGGATTCCGGTATCTGCTTGCAAGAAAATTTAAGTTATATATGGGGGCAGACATTGCCAGGGGTCCCGAACAATGGGGCTTTTACATTCAATTCGGAAGCGCATGGTTAAAATAAAACATATCATTTTTTTAGCGGTATTTACTACCTCTTTCGCCATACAGGTGGCTTCCGGACAGGCGTTAATCGCGTTGCTTTTCGGGAAAAAAATAACATCTACCAGGTTACACGTAGGTATTATCGTGGGAGCCTCCGGCAGTTACCTGGAAAACGCCAGCGGCGAACAACCCCGCTACGGCTTTGCCATTGGCGCATATACCACTTACGACCTGAATACAAACTGGCAGCTCGCCATGGATATTATTATGAAATCGCCCAAGGGAGCCAATGCGATTTACTATGAAAACTCCTTTAAAGCGCCAGATGCGCCGGAGCTGGTAGGAGAGGAGTTCACGAGGAAGATTGTCTATATGTCCTTCTCACCAATGATACGCTATCGCTTTACCCCCTCTTTCGGGATCGCTGTTGGGCCTTATGGCGCCATCCGCACCGTAGCAAAAGATATCTATGAAAAGGGAACGGACAATGGTAAGCTCAGTTATACCTATAATGCAAAAGATGATATTCACCGGATCGACGGAGGCGCCACCTTCGATATTCAGTATACACTCATGAAAGGAAAAGGTATCCGGCTGAATGCCCAGTACAACCTGGGACTCGGGAATATTTATAAAGGAGATATGCGTGGCAAAAACCGGCAGTTCCTGGTGGCAGTAGGTATACCCATTGGTGCACGATAAAAAAACGTTTAAATAATACCATTCATTCATCTTAAATCCTACTAGTATGAAAACGTTGAAAAAAGGCCTGACTCTTGTTATGTTACTGGTAGCAGTTGCGCTGGGCGCCACTGCACAGGACCAGGAAACCCTGTTGAAAGCAGAACGTATCAAATCAGACCAGCTGCCACCTGAAGTAGTGGCAGCCTACAAAAAGAAATTCCCAAGTGCAAATCTGAAAGACATCGTGAAAATTCCTACCAAAACGTATAAAAAAGACTGGGAAATAGATGAGCTGCATAAACCTACCGGTGATGAACAGTACTACACTTTATACCTCTCCGGTACCGGTATGAACCTGGAAGCACTGTACGACAAAAAAGGTAACCTGATCAGGGCCAATGAAGTAGCGAAAAACGTAGCACTGCCACGTACCATCACTACCTATATTGTTACCAACTATAAAGGTTACAACATCACTAAAGACAAGGTAAAAAGGTTTATAGAACCGAATAAAATTAATGCAGACTGGGAAGTAACCGTTGCTAAAGGCGGTGATACCAAACGTTTGTTCTTTGATAAAAATGGTTCGTTTATTAAATCAAAGTAACCATTCATTCATTTGTGGAAGTGCCTGCGGCACTTCCACAAATGAATAGAGGGTGTCTCAAAAGACATCCTCTTTTTTTTTGGGGAGGGAAATCTCTGTGTTAGTATTTTCCGTTCATATATTATGCCCAAAGGAAAAACACTTTCAGTCGTATTTAAAGCCAACCTACAGCACCAGGCGATGCTTTTTCCGCCAGAGATAGGTGATATGATCACAGAAAACCATCCGGTTCGGGTGGTAAATGATGTTATTGAGAGGATCGACATTAGTTTATTATTGAAGCGATACAAATCCGGAGGAACCAGTAGTTATCATCCCAGGATGCTGTTAAAAGTCCTTATTTATTCCTATATAAATAATATTTACAGCAGTCGTAAAATAGAAGAGGCTTTAGGGCAGAACATTCATTTTATGTGGCTTAGCGGGATGAGTAAACCTGATCATAATACCATAAACCGGTTTAGGGGAGAGCGCCTACAGAAGGTCTTGCAGCCAATATTCACCCAGGTAGTGTTGCTGCTATGCGAAGAGGGGTTATTAAACATAAAAGAGCTTTATACCGATGGAACAAAGATAGAGTCACAGGCTAATCGCTATAGTTTTGTATGGAGCAATGGTATTAAGTATAGCAAAGAAAAGATCAAACAACAACTTAATGACTTATGGAAATACGCTCAATCTGTGGCTGCTACCGAGCTGGACGACGATACGGACCCTTCTGGTTATGATAAAATCGACAGTGAAAAGGTGGAAAAAACCATTGCAGCCATCAATAATGCTATCAAGGATAAGCCTGTTGATAAACAGATTAAGCAGAAGCTTAACTATGCCCGTCGTAACTGGCCTTCGGCTCTAAAAAAGTATGCTCAACAGGAAGAAATTTTAGGTACTCGCAACAGCTATAGTAAGACCGACCCATCGGCAACATTTATGCGTCTGAAAGAGGATCACATGAGAAATGGGCAACTAAAACCAGCGTATAACCTCCAGATCAGTACTAATAATCAATATATTGTAAACTACAGCTTACATCAACAAACAACAGATACGTCCACTCTAATCAGTCATCTACAACAACACATTGAATTATATAGACGCGCCCCTACTAA
Organism: Chitinophaga jiangningensis; assembly: GCF_900142605.1. GTDB lineage: Bacteria > Bacteroidota > Bacteroidia > Chitinophagales > Chitinophagaceae > Chitinophaga > Chitinophaga jiangningensis. The sequence goes on along the minus strand of NZ_FRBL01000011.1, from coordinate 201,042 downwards.
CATTACAACGGATGCAGGATATGGCAGCGAACAAAATTATCAATGGTTAGAGAAAAAGCGTATTACCGCATATGTCAAACATAACTCCTTCGATCGAAACCAGCACCAGTCAACCAAAGAGAAAGAAAAGTTCAAAGCAGGGAACCTAAGTCATAATGCTGAAAAAGATTACTACACATGCCCTGCCGGGGGGCGAATGTATAGAAAGAAATCCTTCCTGAAAGCGACCAAAAACGGCTTTAGGCAAACCATAACAACATATCAGGCAAGAAAATGTGATGGCTGCTTATTGCGCCACAGTTGCCATGATCAGCAAACTAATCGGATCATAGAAGTAAATCATAATCTAAATCGACTTAAAGCCTTGGCAGATAAACGATTAACAACGAAAAAAGGGGTGCAGAAGCGTAAACAACGTTGTTATGATGTGGAGCCAGTCTTCGCTAATATTAAGCATAACCATGGCTTTAAACGATTTATGCTCAAAGGCATGGAAAAAGTTAGTATTGAAATGGGATTAATCGCCTTGGCACACAACCTGAGAAAGAAAATAGCGTAAAAATCATCCTGAAACTATTTTTATTAAAACGAAAATCAAGAAATCAATATAATACTAACACGATCTAAAAAAGAAGCCGTCTCTTGTTTTGAGACGGCTTCTATTCAAAACCATCGTATCTTATGAAAACGCTGTTGCTTTATACCGGATTAATTACCATATTGCTCATTAGCAGAAACACCTTCGCCCAGGAAACAAATCCAACCATGACGGTGAGCCAGGACCCTCCTGAATACAAACACCAGGCTCCCTGGTTTGTAAACCGTTTTAAAGTATCGGCAGGATTATTTTTTGTAGTGAACAATACCGATGTTACCCTGGAAAATGCCTCTGGTACCACCGGCACCGATATTAACTTTGAAGATGACCTCGGGTTTAATAAAAACACCGCCACATTCCTCGGAGATTTCCAATGGCGCATATCCCGCAGGTCGCGGCTCGATTTTAAGTATGCCAGCATCCGGCGGACTTCAGATTATACTTTGAAAAAAGATATTCAATTCGGTGACCAAACCTACAACATTAACTCTTCCGTACATGCCTGGTTTAATACCGATATATACCGGATATCCTACGGCTTTGCTTTCCTGCAAAGTTCGAAATATGAGGTAGGTGTACTCGTTGGTGCACACATGGTAGGCCTCGGCATTGGCATGGAACTGACCGGTAATAACATCAACAACAGAACGGAACGTTTCTCTATTACGGCGCCGTTACCGGATGTAGGCATCTGGGGCGGATATGCGATCACAGACCGTATAGCCGTGAACGGTGAATTCAGCTGGCTGAAACTTTCTATTGATGATATTACAGGACGTATCCTTAGCGGGAACCTGATGGTAAGTTATCGCATCATTCCTCGCCTGGAAGCAGCCATCGGATATACCGGATTCAACTTTAATGTGGATGCTACCCGCGACCACCTGCAGGGCAAACTCAAATGGGGCTACAACGGACCATCGCTGACGGTATCCTATGCATTTGGGAAGAAGAGGTGGCTGTAGTGCTACACCGCTACAGCACTGAAGTATACCCAGATAATAAACAGCAGCTGCAACGGAATCCTGAACCAGAGATATGGTATACCATTTCCATTGTTGGTGCCCTTCTGGTAATCCACCTGCTTCAGCGCCGCATAAATGTTAGCCGGCAATACCGCCAGGAAAAATATTATCAGGCAGATGCCGGTCAGGTGTGCCCATCCTGGCAGCAGTAAACCTATGCCGCCCATTATCTCCAGTATCCCCGTGATATAAACGAGCCCCTTCTTAAACGGTATGCCGGGCGGCATCATCATCTCCATACCCTTTGTAAAAGCAAAATGAGCGCTGGCAGTAAAAAACAACATGACGGCCATGGCTATACGACCTGCAAACGCCCACTCGTAACCGCCGTGTATAAAGTGAAGTGCCAGCAGGGCAATAAAAAAGGTAGTTATTAAAACAAGGAGTGGTTTCATAATATTTTGTGATTGAAGGCTTCAAAGATATATTTTTTTCATATCTCATCACTCCCGTGATAATGCAGTGGTATGTAGTAATTTATAGAACCATGTAATTCCGCTGTTACACTAAACCCCAGTCAAATGCCATTATCACGATTACAGCGAACCATCGAAGGCCTGCGCCAGCTGGCTGCCCGTTCCAGAGCCGGAAATTTCCTGGAAGTGCTTCCGGAAACCGTTATCATCCGTCCGCTGGGGGATGAGCGATTATTTGTGAAGGCCGTATGGATGGCGTTGTATGTTGTACCCCTGGCGTATGGGGGATATGTACTCCTCTATGGGCTCGACTCCTGGCTGGCCCCGCCGCTGTTACTGCTGTTTTGTATCATCACCGGCCGTGATATCTACCTGGTTACCTTCGGACAGCAATACGTGGACATTGACCTGAAAGCAAGAGTTTTCCGGTTGCAACGGCTCCATCAGTTTTATAACACCCCTCCTGTATCCGAGGTACCGTTCGATAGAGTGAAGCAGGTAACGCTCACGCATGTATCCGTACACCGCCTGGTTAAATTATACCGCATCAGTTTTGTAGATCATGAAGATCAGGTGATTACCTATTTCGATTTACGACCGGATGTATTTAGTTTTTACCTGGCCGGAAAACTTCGTTTACTCCTCACCGTAGTATTGAAGTCCTGCTGACCTTTTACGAAGGAAATGGAGAGCCAGGCGACCTCCATTTTCTTCCTGATCCGCTACCTCAGCCGACGGACTGTGAAATGTGTTAAAAAGTAGACGGGCAGAGCAATTCCAGCCAAAAAAATCTTTCAAAAAATTATGTACCCTGAAATTTAATTTCTACTTTCAGTAAACATGTGCACCATGTGAATGCTACGTTATGTCAATCAGTGAACACCGGATTCCAACAAAATGCAATTGTAAATACACTCTGCTTATCAATCAAATCAAGCCATATGAAAGCTGTATGTAGTGTTGCCTTATCATTCGTATTATGCTGTCTTTTTTCACTGCACCTGTATGCCCAAACTACGCAGGCTTCAGTGGCCGGAACGGTGTCAGATGATGCCAAACAACTGATACCGGGAGCCTCCGTGCTGATTCGTAACGAATCCACCGGCTTCACCAGCAGAACGGTCACCAATGCCAAAGGGGAATTCAACTTCAAGGAGTTGCCCCTGGGAGGTCCGTATTCCATCAGTATTTCTTCTGTTGGGTACGGCGCGCAAAAACTAACCGGTTATACGCTCAACCAGGGCGACCTGGTACGTATCAAAGCAGTACTCCAATCCTCGTCCGTAAACATCAACGAAGTGAAAGTGACTGCCTCCGGACTGAAAAACAAAACCGAGAACTTTGGTGCGGCCACCACCGTTACAGGGCGCGACATCGCCCGCCTCCCGGTAAACGGCCGTAACTTTTCTTCGCTGATCGATCTCTCGCCGCTAAGCAGCGGCTCTAACCTGGCCGGCCAGCTAGGTTCCTCCACCAACATTACCATCGATGGCACTTCGGCTAAAAATCCCACTTCCAGCAGCGGCACCAACGCCAGAATCGGCGGCCCTTACGCCCTGTCCATGGAAACCATCCGCGAGTTTAAAGTGGTGACCAACCAGTACGATGTTACCTACGGCCGCAGCGGTGGTGGTACCATCAGCGCCGTAACCAAAGCGGGTACCAACGAAATGCATGGCAGCGCTTTCATGTACATGCGAAACGACTGGCTGTCCAGCAGGTACGACGCACGCGGGGCACGGCGTACCAACGACTTCTCCACCTATCAGTATGGTGCCACGCTCTCCGGCCCATTGATCAAAGACAAGCTGCACTTCTTCATCGGCTGGGACCACCAGGCGGATGTAAGGCCCCTGCTGATCGCCGATATCAAATCCCCTGCGGATGAAGCGCGACTCGGCATCAACCAGGCTACCCTTGACCAGTACCTCGATATTGCCCGCACAAAGTACGGGGTGGCCAGCTCCCAGCAAACAGGGTCTTTTAACAAGAAAAGAGGTACCGATGCGGGCTTTGCACGTATCGACTGGCAGATTAATGAAAAGAACCTCCTTACCATTCGCGATAACTACATTAATGACCGCGCCCCACTCGGCAGGGATGACAATACTTCCATCAACCTGTATGAGGTGTATGCGGATGCACAGGCGATTAATAACAGTCTGCTTGCTACCCTGCGTACCGTAGTGAACCCAAAGTTCACCAACGAGTTGAAATTCCAGCATCTATACACCTATGAAAAAAGTTCGCCCGGCAGTCAGCTGCCTGCAGCTAACATCCCCCGTGCCATAGTGGAAAGAGTGGAAACCAAACGTGCGGGCACTACCTCTCTCTTTACAAATATCCAGCTCGGTGGACAACGCTTCTCTCCTGAACATTTTTATAACAACGTGTTTCAGTTGGTAGATAACGTGTACTACAGTACGAACAAGGCTAACTTTACTTTTGGTACCGACATCATGTACAGTCACATGAACTCGCTGTATGGTTCCGAAATGAATGGCCGCTTCTACTTCACCGGTATGGATAATTTCAATAACATGACGCCCTACCGCTATGCCCGCGAAGTGGCACTCTCCGATGATCCGAGTGTGAAACAAGGCATTGTGGCCGCAGCGCTGTATGCACAGATGCAAACGAAGCTGGCGCCGGGACTGGAAATGACTGCCGGTATCCGTGCAGATTATACCACGTATCTCAAAAAACCGAATTACAATGAAACTGTTGATAAAGAACTGGGACTACAGACCAACCGCGGACTGAATACTTTTCAGATCCAGCCGCGGCTGCAGTTCAACTGGGATATCAACGAAAAACATACCGACTACCTCCGCTTCGGCGCCGCTATTTTCGGCTCCGATATCAACAACTACGCGATGATCAACAACATGTTGTTTGATGGTACCAAGGTATGGACCGTGGATATCACCGGGGCAGGCGTGCCTACTCCGAACTTCACAGGTTACCGGAAAGATCCTTCCACCGCTCCCGGTAAAGAACTGTTTGACCAGCTGGGCCTGGCCAAACAAGGGACCATAAACATGAATGGAAAGGAAGCAAGGATTCCGGTGGTGTATAAAGCAAACATTTCCTATAATCACTTCTTTACTGAAAACTTTAAAGCCGGTTTGACCTTCTTCACCACCATCGCGCGGCATAACTATATGTATGTAGACCGTAACATGGTGGACCAGCCATTCTTCACGCTGGCGCAGGAAGGCAACAGAGGCGTGTATGTGCCGGCTGCTTCCATCATCACTACCAACGGCGCTACCGACTGGCAAAAGGGCCGTAAAAGTACTAACGTGGGCCGTGTGCTGGAACTCAACAGCGATGGTAAGGTAAACCAGTTCGCTTTTGTGGTGGACGCTACCTACCGCTACTGGAAAGACGGTGAGGTTTCTTTCAGCTATACCTGGAACGATGCGAGGGATAATACTTCCTACAACGGGGACGTGGCTAATACCGCTACATTGTCGGTGATGGTGAAAGATGATCCGCGTGACCTGAGTCATATGACATACAGCGATAACCAGTTCCGTCATAAGGTGGTGTTCTACGGTACGTCTCCTACCTTCGCGGGTTTCAACGTGGGATTGCGTTATTCCGGTATAGGCGGTACGCGGTATAGTCTTGCTGTATCAGGTAACGTAAACGGCGACTTCGTTAACTCCAACGACCTCGCCTATGTGTTTGATGTAAATAATACAGCCGTTCCGGAGGCATACCGCAAAGGCATCCAGGCAATTCTGGATAATCCTGCCGTCAGCTCCGGCTACAAGGATTACGTGCGCGCCAGCATGGGCAGGGTTGCTGAAAGAAACGGCGGTGTGAATCCTTTCTATGGTGTTTGGGATGTGCGTATTTCCAAGAAATTCAACTTCACTAAAAAGCAGCGGATGGAGCTTTCGTGCGACATCTTCAACCTCGCGAATATTTTTAATAAGTCGTGGGGTACCAGCAAAAACCTGGGTAAGCAGAACATTTATTCCCTCGGTGGATTTGACTATGCTAACCTGGCGTATAAATACAACGTAAATACAAACAGCGGTACGGTATCGCCGGGTGGTAATCCATGGCAAATACAGGTAGGCGCCCGTTATGAATTTTAACCAGGTTGGGTCTGAGCCTTCGGCCCAGACCCAACCTGAATTTGCGTCCGCCTCCGGCGGACGCAAATTCAGGTTAATGGGTATTTAGCCATTGGTGAATGTCGTGTTTGGAAAGGGCTGCGGCCATCAGGCCAGGAAACCTATCCGGTGTACAGGCAAATACGGGCACGCCCAGGTCCGCCAGAAACTGTGCATTTTCATGATCATAGGACGGTGCGCCCTCATCATTCAGGGCGAGGAGTACAATCAGCTGTACCCCGGCACTAACGAGTTCGGCTGCACGCTTGCGCATGTTGGCCGGGTTGCCACCTTCGTATAAGTCGGTGATGAGTACCATCACCGTATCCGCAGGACGGGTAATCTGTTGTTGACAATAGGTAAGGGCCAGCTGGATATCGGTACCGCCGCCCAGTTGTACACCAAACAGGAGGTCCACCGGATCGGTGAGTTGCTCGGTAAGGTCCGCCACGGCGGTATCAAATACCACCATTTTCGTTTGCAGGGCAGGTATGGATGCCATCACGGCGCCAAAAATACCGCTGTATACCACGGAGGTGCCCATGGAGCCGCTTTGGTCCAAACAAAGGATCACATCTTTGAGGGCACTGCGTTTGCGGCCGTCGCCAATTTTAGTTTCCGGGATAATAGTTTGGTATGCCGGCTGGTAGTGACGCAGATTTTTACGGATGGTGAGTGACCAGTTAATTTCGTTGTGGCGTGGGCGTGTGTTCCGGATGCTGCGGTTAAGCGCTCCTGTGACGGCTTGCTGCATAGGGGATTGTAATTTCCGCAGTAATTCATCCACTACTTTTTGTACCACCATCCTGGCGGTGGACTTTGTTTTTTCGGGTATCACTTTACTTAAGGAAAGGAGGGTGGCTACCAGGTGTACGTCCGCATCCGCATTCTCCAGGATTTCTTTTTCCAGCAGCATTTGTGTCAGGTTCAGCCGCTTGAGCGCATCCTGTTGCATTACTTTTACCACAGAGGCGGGAAAGAAGGTACGAATGTCCCCCAGCCAGCGGCTTACGTTCGGGGACGATGGTCCGAGGCCGCCCTGACGTTGGTTATCATACAGGGCTTCCAGCGTTTGATCAATGCGCATATCGCCGGCACTGAGCTGGCAGCCGGTACCGTCATTTTTGTCGCTGCCCAGTATCATTCTCCACTTCCTTAGTTCATTGTTGCTATGCATGTTCCTGTTTTTTTTCTGTGAGATGATAGCCCAGCAGTTGCATGATGACCGGGATGCCTTTCACAGCCCGCGGGGCATAAGTGTAGGAATCATTATTGCCGGCGGACCTGCTTTGCCCGCCCTGTTTAACCTTTTCTCCGATCTGCCGGCGCTCCGGGCCGGAGAAGGCGGAGAACGCGCGCCTCAGGAGTGGCAATGCCTGCATGAAATGTTCTTCTTCCAGTTGCTGCATCCAGTTGCGCAGCAGTGCAAACAGTGAATCATCTACCAGCAGCAGGGTGCCGCTTCCTTTCAGAAATCCTTCCAGCCATAGGGCGGCGGCAGTAGGATCGTTACTAACGGACATGGCTAAACTGAATACCTGCAGCAATGCTTCCGCTGAAATATGGCGGCTATCGTTCAGCAGCCTGGTGGCGTATCCCGCGAGGCTGCGTGCCGATTGTGCATCGTTCATTATCTTTTGCAGGGCCTGTTGCCATTGCGCCGTGAGTGTTTCGTTGGCCAGCGTTTGTACCGCATCATTCATGGCGTAATACTGATCCAGCATAACGGTGGCAGCATCTTCCGCCAGGTGGGTGCTGGCGGCGGGGAGGTTGATGCAGATGCGGGTGATGATGCTTTCCAATATGCCAAGCACCAGGCCGGCATCTGTTTTACGCACGTTGCCGTAGCGGGTGATGCTCACCAGTGGCGGTAGTACGTCTATCAGCTGCACCACATCGTGATTGGTGGCCGCCATGTTATTGACCCGGTTGATAAGTGTGGCAGTCGCTTCCGGCAGGTCGGCAGGGATGGAGTTTTCCAGCAGGCGACAAATATCTTTGAGTTGCTGGCTACGTGCAGCCGTATCCGTTACGAAGGCGTTGGCGGCATCGATCAGCGTATTTCCCCAGCAGCTTTTGTCGATGATGTCCACGGCCAGTGCAGGTTCCCATTGAAGCCGCCATTGTTCTTTAAAGGTACCTTTGCCGTCTGCGTGGCGCTGCTCGCCCCAGTTGATATCCAGCAGTTGCAGGCGGTGCAGGAGGATGCTTCTTTGCAGGTCGTTTGCTTCGCGGAGATCCAGTTGGTAATCCTTGTAATCTGCAGTGAGCGGGAGGCGCAGCTTTTTCTGTTGTTTCTCAATATCTGCCTGCAGCGGTGCTTTGGGCACATCATCCGGTACGGCGCCGATGTGGTTACTCACAATGAGTTGCTGTTGGATCAGCTGCATGGGCATGGTATCGCCGTTGCATAAAACGGAAACGGTGGCCTCATTGAGTTCCTCCAAAGCAGGCATAGGTAAGGCGCGCATGGCTGCCAGGGCATTGCTGAGGCGTACCGCCTCCATTACGTGCGCCGTGGAGATGTCCATTTGTTTTTCCCTGAAGAGTCGCGCCACATTTGTAAGCCAGCGGGTACCATTATCATCAGGGAACTCCCATTTATGCAGGTACCAGCCGGGAGAAGTGATGCCGGCACGATAACCGCTTTGACTGCTCAGCCGCTCAAACGTCCAGGGTGTCCAGCTGCAGGCTATCTTTACTTTTGGGAGGCCTTTCAGCAGCTCATTATCTGCTTTGGCAGGTGGCATATGCTTTAATGCCGGTGCATGCCAGGCGCCGCATACCACGGCTATTTCCGTGTACATTTCTTTTTGTGCCTGGCGGATCAGTTTACGCATCCAGGCCTCGCGGAGCTGGTTCATGGCGTCGTTTCTGCTGCTGAGTTCTTCGCGCAGCAGCTCCATGGATTCCATGACGGCATCGAAAATGCCTTCGTTGTTGCGACGGTATTCAAACATATGATCCCACCAGGCTTCCGCATCTTCATATCCATCCGCCGTGGCCAGCAGTGCAATAGGGTCGAAGTGGTACGCCGGAGCGTCTGCTGGTGGCGCTTCTTCTTCCGGCGTTTTTTCATTTTCCAGTGCAAACACGTGGGTGAGTGGCAGGTCCATGAATTTCACCGGAATATTACGGCTACGGGCATACGTAATGGCCTGCCATTCCGGTGAGTAGGTAGCAAAGGGGTAGAAGGCGCTATGCGCAGGTATTTCCGGCTCATAGGCAAGGATGGCTACCGGTGGCTGCAGCATATCGTGCCCCACCCATTGCAGCAGCGGATCGGCCTCCGGTGGTCCTTCTACTAAAACAATATCCGGCTGTAATGCTTCCAGGCAGGCGCGCACATTTCGTGCGGAGCCGGGGCCATGGTGCCTGATGCCGAGTATATGAACAGACATATTGAGGTTATATTTTCAGGTTCAGGCGCCCAGGTCTCTGCAGGCACGGTAAATATCTTTCCATTCTTCCCTTGGCTTCACTACTGTTTCCAGGTATTCCTGCCATACGAGTTTGTCCTGCACCGGATCTTTCACTACGGCGCCTATGATGCCTGCTGCGAGGTCGGCCGCATTGAGTCGGCCATCCCCGAAATAAGCCGCCAGGGCAAGGCCGTTATTGACTACTGAAATGGCTTCGGCGGTGCTCAGCGTACCTGTAGGTGATTTGAGCTTTGTTTTGCCATCGTTGGTGATGCCGCTGCGCAGCTCCCTGAAGATGGTAACGATGCGGCGTATTTCCTGCAAGGCCGGCTTTTCTGCCGGCAGCTCCATTACTTTTTCAAAGCTTTCTACCCTCCGGGTAACAATGTCGATTTCTTCTTCCATTGAATCCGGCACGGGAAGGATAACGGTATTGAACCTACGCTTCAGCGCAGAGGAAAGGTCGTTCACTCCTTTATCGCGGTTGTTGGCAGTAGCGATCATATTAAACCCGCGGGTAGCCTGTACTTCGGTGTTGAGTTCAGGAATCGGGAGGGATTTTTCGGAGAGTATGGTGATCAGTGTGTCCTGCACGTCGGCGCCTATACGCGTCAGTTCTTCTATGCGGGCAATTTTTCCGTCGCGCATGGCGCGCATCACCGGTGTTTCCACGATCGCCCGTTCTGAAGGTCCTTCGGACAGCAGGCGGGCGTAGTTCCAGCCATAGCGGATACTTTCCTCGCTGGTGCCGGCGGTACCCTGTACGATGAGGGTGGAGTCGCCGCTGATGGCTGCTGCCAGGTGTTCGCTCACCCAGCTTTTGGCGGTGCCGGGGAGGCCGTACAGCAGCAGGGCGCGGTCGGTGGCCAGGGTGGCTACGGCAATTTCCATGAGGCGGCGGTTGCCGATGTATTTAGGCGTTATTTCCAGTCCGTTTTTGAGCGTACCACCGGTGAGGTAGGTAACTACGGATTGGGGCGACATACTCCAGTTAAAAGGCCTTTTATCGTGGTCCTGTTTTCTGAGTTCTTCCAGTTCGGTGGCATATAGCACTTCCGCATGTTGGCGAAGGATATTTGACATGTCAATAGTTTTTAAGGTAGCGATAAATGTTGTTGTATGGCTGCTTTGCAGGCAATGAGTTCAAAGAGTTTTTCTTTCAGGCTTTTCCATGCCTGCTGGTTGTAGAGGATATCGCCGAAATAATTTTTTTCGTCGGTATGCAGGATGTCGACCGGCAGCAGGTGTGCCAGTTCGAGGAAGTAGTTCCTGTTGTAGCTGTAAGGATGCATGGCAATGAATTTAAAAATCTGCTGCGTGATGGCGAGTCCCCAGGTAGTGGTGCCGGTGCCCATGCGCAGGATGACGGCGCTGCCCTCTTTTTCGGCGAACCTCATCGCGTAGGCTTCCAGTACGGCAGGAGGTGCCAGGTGAAATACTTCCGGGTAAAAGGTGTTTGTTTGTTCGAGTATATGGCTGATCCATGCTGTTTCATTAAAGTGAATAGCAGCTTTCAGCAGCGCGGCTTCCATGCCGGCGGAGGCCAGCTGGGTTACACAGGTTGCCGGCGGAAGGGCCAGGTGTGTACTTAAAAAAGAGCAGGGAACCTGCGCCACCAGTTGCTGCAACTGGTATGTTTCATCACTCATATGAAGGGCGGAAGGAGGAAGCTTATCAATGCCGGACTGGTAAATATTTGCCGGCAGGGGCAGTTGCAGTTCAGAAATGAAAATATTGCCATCGATACTGTTAATGGCAGCAGCAACCAGCTGCTGGTACGATTGCACAATTTCACTCTGTGGCAGTTTGCGCAGGAGCTCCCATGCTTTTTCTTTTACTTTCAGACTTTTATCAGCGGTGAGCTGTTGCAGCCAGGGTATGTCGTTGGGGTTTAATTCAGTTTGCAGGCATTCCAGCAGGGCTGCCCTGGTAGCGGCGTTTTCCTGCTTCCATGTTTCCATGAGCATAGTGAGGGCGGCTTCGGGATCTTCGGCGCGTCTTTGCGTAAGGGCCTCACAGCGTTGTGGCAGGGTGCCGGTTTCCCAGGTGTCGGCATTGATCTCGATTTCGTGGCCAGGCAGCAGCAGGTGCCAGTCGGGATTGAGTTGGGCGAGCCACAGCCCTCTGTTACCGCAGCATTTCATCAATGGTGCGCGTAGTTGTTTGCTGCCGGTGGCTTTGTCCATCAGCAGTGGCAGCATGGCAGGCGGTAGGAGGTAACCAGCGTCCGCACAGAGTTCCAGCCAGTGTTTGGTAAGGGCGTTGGAGCCGAGGTCCATTGCTTCCTGCAAACTGGCTACCGCCTCTGGGCTGCAATAGGCGCGGGTTTCCGGCGCTGCAGTATTGGGGAGCAGCTCATCTGCGGGCATGGCGGTGGTGCCGGCCTGGCGGTAATTGAACAGCACGGCCCCTGTTTTCAGGAGTACATCTTCCCGGTCGTTACCCGTATCGTGGCGGATAACGGCGAGTGCGGCGCCCAGCTCATCATCGGCAGGGATAGGAGGTAAGGCCTGCTTGTCCGTGCCCAGCAAGGCGGTGTTGATTATTTGTTGCCAGAGTTCCATGATTATAATTTTTATCAGAGGGCTTGATAGTGTTCATCCGGCCAAACGCCGATGGGTTCGTAAAAGTTGCCGGCACCTGTGATGGCCATTGGCATGGGCTGGCCGCCGGTGATGGCGAGCAGCTTCCAGAGCTTGGTGGTGGCTGGTTTCAGTGCCATGAGCCGGCGTTGATTATCCATCAGGCACCACTGTTGTTGTTGCTGCACCAGTTGCAGGTGCTGCACGGTGTATAACTGTTCCGGATATACGGGGAGGCTACTGCAAAGTGTGGTCTGATGGTCTGTTACATCCGTCCAGTTTTGCAACCCGTGAAAATGCAGGGGCGACTGTATGAGTTTATATTCCTTCAGCAGCGCGCGCAGCGGCTTTACTGATGGGAAGAACACCAATGTGCCTTTGATGGCCGTTCCTGGCTGGAGGGTAACGGCGGGAGTTGCGAATTGTCGCGCATAAAACTGCAGGATCATTGCTGTATGCCCGCTGCTTTCTCCGTATAGCCAATACCGTTCGGTAATAAGTTTATCCTGTTCCGAGGTTTGTTTACCGAGCACCTGCCAGGTATCTGTTATACCGGGGAGAGATTTAAGATACTCCTGGTTAATGGTGAACCCGCACTGCTGGCGGATGTCCTGCTGCAGTAGTTCCGGCAGCTGATCCAGGTGCAGATAGCCTTGTATAACGGTATAAAGCTTTAATAACTGCTGTAGGAAGGGTTGCTGCCAGCCTTCCCGGTAATAGGGGATATCCTGGAGGCTACGTACCATATTGGCCAGGCCGGGGGCCTGTGCGTCTATCAGTCTGCGGATGGTATTTTCCCAGTATTGCTGATTTTTTTCAGGGAGATGGATGATGCCATTGCGCAGCATGTCTTTCGTCCACCGGAGCAGTTCACTAATGCCGTCGTTTACCCGGGAAGCTCTGATGGCGGGGTCTTTAGCGGCGGTGGAGGTAGTGGTCACCGGGGCGGCAGCTTTCTTTTCCTGGGTGGCTTGTCGTTTTTCCAGCCATTCGTTTACCCATGCAGGTGAGGAGGTGGCGGGGATATTATCTGTGCTGCGGGAATAGAGCAGTAACAGGCCTATGCCGTGTTTGCAGGGGAATTTCCGGCTGGGGCAACTGCATTTAAAGGCGAGTTGCTGCAGGTCGATCTGTGTTTGGTAGGGTTTACTGCCACTGCCTTTACAGGCGCCCCACAGGGCGGCCTCCGATCTGCCGGTGTTTTCCCACTTGAGCAGGTTGGCCAGGTCTTTACCTGACTTACGGCTGGCGTCATCGGGAGCGGTATCGAGTACCTGTTGTTCTGTAAACGTAATGGGCATCATGCGATATTGTATTTCGGATGTAAAAGTAGGAGGTCACTACGCAGTGTATTTGAGTGGTAAAAATTAATTTAAAGAAAATGTGAACTTAAGGACGGAGGAGTTTATTTTCGCCTTTGAAACCTAAACAGAACCACTCTATGCTGAAATTAAAAGTGATTACATCTACTACCCGTCCGGGCAGGAAAGGTCCCATTATTGCACGCTGGATAGCCGCAGCGGCGGAACAAACCGGCCAGTTTGAAGTAGAGGTGATCGACCTTGGCGCAATCAATCTGCCGATGATGGATGAAGCATTTCATCCGCGCATGAAAAAGTACGAGCACGCGCACACGAAGAAATGGAGTGCCACGATCGACGAGGCGGATGCCTTCTTATTTGTAACGGCGGAATATAATTTTTCGATGCCGGCGCCCCTGAAAAATGCGTTGGACTATTTGTATTGGGAGTGGAATAATAAGCCGGCGGGCATTGTTAGTTATGGTGGTGCTTCCGGTGGTACAAGGGCGGCCCAGATGCTGAAGCAGGTACTGACTACGCTGAAAGTAATGCCGTTACCGGAAGGTGTTATCCTTAATTTCTTTGATAAGAATGTTAACGAGCAGGATGAGTTTGTGCCTACCGAGGCGGCGGAGCGTTCCGCGCACGCGATGTTGCATGAGGTGGAGAAGTGGGCGGTGGCGCTGCAGACTTTAAGGCATAAAGAGAGTGCTGTATAAGGGCCTTCGGCCCTTGCGATCTTTTTTTCTCGCCAAGCAGCATAAGGGGCATAAGCAGCAAAGGCCTGCATTTTGTTCCAATAAGGTATTGGAGGAGGATAGGCGGTCTTTTTTTCTCGCAAAGCAGCATAAGGGGCATAAGCAGCAAAGGCCTGCATTTTGTTCCAATAAGGTATTGGAGGAGGATAGGCGGTCTTTTTTTCTCGCAGAGCAGCATAAGGTGCATAAGCAGCAAAGGCCTGCATTTTGTTCCAATAAGATATTGGAGGAGGATAGGCGGTCTTTTTTTCTCGCCAAGCAGCATAAGGGGCATAAGCAGCAAAGGCCTGCATTTTGTTCGAATAATATTAGAGAGAGGAGAGGCCGCAGGACTCTCCTCTCTCGTTATGAGGCCCGCCGTAGGCGGACCTCATAACGAGACAAACAACATAACACAATCCTTAGCTGCTTACCTGCTTTGCTGCTTTGCGAGAAAAAAATCAAACACCTCCGCCGCAGGCGGACAAACAACTCCAATGAATAAAATGGAGATATGTTAAATCATTACTAAAAGCCCCTGCAAACTGATATTTATCATCCTTCGCCCCTGCATCATTCCTTACTTTTGTTATACAGAAAAGATATTGTTTTACGCACTAAAAAAGGAGTAGTATGGAACAGTTATTTAAAGGAAAGGTGGCGCTGGTAACCGGTGCCGGATCAGGGATTGGTGAAGCAGTGGCACTGCTGTATGCCGATGGTGGTGCAAAGGTAATTGTGAGTGATGTAAATGAAACGCATGGTGCTAAAGTAGTAGCATCCATAAAAGAGAAGGGTGGCGAAGCATCGTTTGTAAAATGTGATGTGAGTAACCCCGAAGATTGCAGGGCGCTGGTAGATAAAACGCTGGAACTATACGGCCGCCTGGATATTGCCTGCAACAACGCAGGTATAGGTGGCGAGGCAAAACCCATTGCTGATTACAGTATAGATACTTATCAAAAAGTCATTGGTGTTAACCTGAATAGTGTTTTTTATGGCATGAAATACCAGTTGCCAGCTATGTTAAAAAGTGGCGGTGGCGCCATCGTAAATATTTCATCCATTCTGGGTGTGGTTGGTTCTGCCAATGCCGCAGCCTATGTGGCCGCAAAACATGGCGTAATTGGGTTAACCGAAACGGCTGCTGCGGAATATTCCGCCAAAGGAATCCGGGTAAATGCAGTATGTCCGGGTTATATCAATACACCGCTGCTGGATATGATGGATGCTACAGCGAAAGCTGCGCTAGTGGGGCTGCACCCTATAGGTCGGCTCGGAAAAACATCAGAAGTAGCAGAGCTGGTTGTATGGCTCAGTTCCGATAAAGCATCCTATGTAACCGGCGGTAAATACCTCGTGGACGGTGCTTATACCGCAGTATAAAAAAGCTTTGCTTACCCATCGATATAGCGGGTCCGGCCAGTTGGCCGGACCTTTTTTTATGCTCCTGTACCAGGTAAAAATGAAATCATCGGAAACATCCAACATTTAGATATTTCCCGTATCTTTAAAAAGAACCCGTAACCCTGGAATGCAAAAAAAAATTCTCATGAGCGTTAACCGCATCAAATTGTTTTTTTTCCCCGACCCTCAGAAAAAGAACTTCGTGTTTATTACTTATCTCACCATTTCCCTGCTGGCCATATTGTTGCTGGAGTTTATAATCGCATGGATTAATCTGCCTGATAATGTTCCCATTCATTTCAACCTCAAAGGGGAGGCCGATCACTATGGAGATAAAAGCAGCCTCTGGGTACTGCTCATAGTGCCGGTAACTATTTTCCTCGTCGCTTCCGCACTGTTGCAAAGTAATTTGATCGCCCTTTCCTTTAAAAGCGAAAAAAATCCTGGGGATAAACAGCTTGCTGAAGAAAGTAAACTGATGCTGTATATTGTTCGTGCAGCCGTGGTGTTCGTGTTCTGTATCCTCGCGGCAATTACCTACTGGCAGGGGCAGCAAACGATTTCATAAACCAGGTGATTCCACCTTCTCCGTTACGCTAAATCGAGTTAGTGAACTTTATTTCATGTGAAAATAATATCTTAAAATAATAAAATACTATCATTAGATAAGTATTATTTTTCTTTCTTTTGTGTTAATACTGCAAACGATTGCAGAAGATACATCAGCCAAAATATTATTACTGTAACAACCAAAAAGTAAATGTCCCTGTAGAATAACTGAGCAATGAAAACTTGGATTTATTACTATTATATTCACCACGTTTAGGTACAACTGTGATTTTGTATTTCTGTAGTTAGTCTTGTACTTAATGTATAGCCACGTTTATTAAATGGAAAAGTAACAATTCCATCATGACCATCTATTCCCCGGAATCTACGCTGATACAGCACGTATAAAAAGTAATACGCACTGTAACGGAATCTTATTGCTGTAATCGAAACAATTCCCCGGAATCAACGCTGCTGCAGCGCGTGTAAAAAAAGTATACGCCTGCCACAGAATCGTATTGCCGTAACCGTAAAAAAGTTTTTCTCCTGCCAGAATCAATCGCAATCATCAAGTAAAACTTCATTCCATGATCAGAACGCTACGCAAAAATGCTTATGTGTTACTGCTACTGTGGCCGCATCTTTCTTCTGCCGGCCCCAAAGCAGCAACTGGCAGCTATGCTGCAACGGGATTTACATCTCCCGAAAAAAAAATTAGTGACTTATGCAAACGACTAAACGAAAAAGAGCGGTTTGTAAATAAAGAAATCAAAGGCCTGGTGACCGACAGCTCCGGTACACCCTTACCGGGAGTAACCGTAGTAGTGAAGAATAAAACTTCCATGGGTACGGTGACCGATATTAACGGCCGCTACATCCTCGTAGTACCGGACAATGCCACCGTCATCTATACCATGATGGGATTTGAAGCCAGGGAAGTAGCCATCTCCACACAATCCACCATCAACATAATCCTCAAACCATCCACCAACACACTCGGCGAAACGGTGGTAGTCGCCTACGGTACGCAAAAGAAAAGAGAAGTAGTAGGCTCCGTAACGTCCATCAACGTAGCCGATCTAAAAGTACCCAGCAGCAACCTTACCACTGCTCTTGCAGGCAGGGCCGCCGGCCTCATCGCCTACCAGCGCAGCGGTGAACCGGGAGCGGATAATGCAGACTTCTTTGTACGCGGCGTTACCACCTTCGGATATAAAAAAGATCCGCTCATCCTCATCGATGGGGTAGAGCTCTCCACGGACGATCTGGCGCGACTCCGCCCCGATGATATCGAAAGCTTCTCTATCATGAAAGACGCTACCTCCACCGCCCTCTATGGCGCCAGAGGAGCAAACGGCGTAATTCTCGTTACCACCCGCCACGGTAAAGAAGGCCCTGCGAAAATTAATTTCCGCGCGGAAAATTCCTTCTCCCAGGCTACCAAAAATATTGAACTCGCAGATCCGGTCACTTACATGCAGCTGGCAAATGAAGCCACCAAAACACGTAATCCAAAACAATCGGAGCCCTATACGGAAGACCAGATCCGCGGTACCATAGAAGGTAAAAACCCATTACGCTACCCGGCTAACGACTGGCAGGACCAGCTCTTTAAAAAATGGGCTGTTAACCAGCGTGCCAACCTCAACGTGAGCGGCGGCGGCGGCGTGGCCCGCTACTTTGTATCCGGCTCTTTTACCAATGATAATGGGGTGCTTAAAGTAGATAAACAAAACAACTTTAACAGTAACGTAAGTATTAAACGCTATACCATCCGCGCCAACGTAGATGTGGACCTCACTAAATCCACCCTGCTCACGGTACGTACCAGCGGTAACTTCGATGACTATAAAGGACCTATCGGCAGCGGCGCCACCACCGGCGGCTCCTGGATGTACCGCCAGGTAATGCACTCCAACCCGGTGATGTTCCCCGCCTTCTATCCGAAAGATGAAGAACATAGCTATGTCAATCATATCATGTTCGGTAACAACCTTGACAAAGGCTACCTGCTCATGAACCCTTACGCAGCGCTCATGATGGGGTACAAGGATGAATCAAGATCGTTCATGTCCGCCCAGATGGAAGTAAAACAAAAGCTGGATCAACTTATTCCCGGCCTGAACTTCCGCACTATGGTGAACGTAAACAGGACCTCCAACTTTTATGTGCTGAGAGCCTATTCTCCTTTCTTTTATCAGGCCACCGGCTGGAACGATTCAGAAAAGCCGTATACGCTGGTACCGCTGAATCCCACCACTGGTCGTGAATACCTGGACTTCAACAACAACGCCGATGATATGAAAAAAGTGAATGCGGTATTCTACTGGGAATCTTCCCTGAGCTACGGCCATTCCTTTGGTAAACACAATATCAACGGTATGTTGATCAATATTATGCGCAGCACGGCTAACCCTTCCGGCGAAACGCTGATGGCCACTTTGCCGGGTCGTAACACGGGCTTGTCTGGTCGCGCTACCTATAACTACGACACCCGCTACTTCGCTGAATTCAACTTCGGTTATAATGGTTCAGAAAGATTCTATGAAAAGAAAAGGTTTGGCTTCTTCCCGTCTGCCGGTGTTGCCTGGACCATCTCCAATGAGGAGTTCTTCAAAAAAGGCAGTATCGCTAATACCATTACTAACCTGAAACTCAGGTCTACCTACGGTTTGGTGGGTAACGATGCGATTGGTAACGAAGGGGAGCGCTTCTTCTACCTGTCGGACACCCGGCCAAACGATGGGGCTAAAGGCGCTGCATTTGGTACAGACAGATTATATTCTCTCAGTGGGTACACGGTAGCCCGCTATGCCAACCCGGAAATCACCTGGGAAAAATCTTATCAGGCCAATGCTGCCATAGAACTCAGTATAAAGGATAAACTCAACTTCACAGGTGAGGTGTACAAATACCGTCGTACCAACATCCTCATGTCCCGTGAGTTTATTCCTTCCACTATGGGGCTTACGAACATTCCTAAAGCCAACGTGGGAGAGGCCGAAAGCAAGGGCGTGGATCTCTCCCTGGACTATAACCAGCACTACGAAAAAAGCTGGTTCCAGGTGATGGCTAACTTCACCTATGCTACCGGCGTGTATACCAAATATGAGGAGCCGCAGTATATGTCCAATGAATTATACCGTTCCCGCGTAGGCCGCGCTATCAGCGGTAAATATGGACTTATTGCAGAGCGTTTATTCGTGGACGATAAGGAGGCTTTGAACTCCCCTAAGCAAACTTTAAAAAATGGGGAATATCGCGGGGGAGATATTAAATACACGGATCTCAACGGCGACGGCCTGATCACAGATGCAGACATGACCAATATCGGATTTCCGGAAACTCCTGAAATTGTGTACGGATTTGGCTTCTCTGCCGGTTACAAAAACTGGGATATCTCTGCGTTTTTCCAGGGTGTAGGTCGCACTTCCTTCTTTATTAATGCCGACTCCACCGCGCCGTTTGTAAACGAAACCCAGTTGCTGAAGGCCTATGCGGATGATCACTGGTCAGAAGATAACCAGAATGTATATGCACTGTGGCCGCGACTAAGTAACTCGTACATGTATAATAACTCTGCTGCCAGTACCTGGTGGATGCGCAACGGGGCATTCCTGCGACTCAAACAGGTGGAAATAGGTTACAACCTGCCTAAGTCCTGGCAGAAACGCCTGCATACTTCCACCTTCAGGCTGTATGCCAATGCTACCAATTTATTCTGTCTGTCGAAGTTTGACCTGTGGGATGTGGAAATGGGAGGCCTTGGCCTTAAATACCCGGTACAGCGGGTATTCAACTTTGGTGTGAACCTCACTTTTAACTAGGCAATTAAAAAGTAATCAGATGAAATTAACGAAGTATATCCTATACATGCTGCTATCCGGGATGATCACAGGTGCACTCAGCTCCTGTAAGAAATACCTGGATGTGATCCCGGATAATATGGCCACCATTGAAAGTGCATTTTCCATGCGCAAGGAGGCTGAAAAATATTTATTCACCTGTTACAGTTACCTGCCTTCGCACGGCACCATCAATGGGAATGTGGGGATGTCGGCGGGCGATGAATGGTCCCTGATATACCCATTTGTTTCCGGTGCTTCCCAACCGAGTGGCTTTAACATCGCCGTAGGTCAGCAAAGCGCCAGTGATCCAATGGTTAACTTCTGGGATGGCGCCTGGGGAGCGAAGTCGATGTACCAGGCCATACGCGACTGTAACATCTTCCTGGAAAATATCAGGCGGGTACCCGACATGGATGCCTCGGAAAAAGCCCGCTGGGCCGCAGAAGTAAAGTTCCTGAAAGCCTATTACCACTTCTACCTGTTACGCCTGTACGGACCTATTCCGCTGGTGAAGGTAAACCTGCCGATGGACGCCACCATTGACCAGATCAGGGTATACCGTGATCCGATCGACAGCTGCTTTAACTACATCGTACAACTGCTGGATGAGGCAAAGCCGGACCTGCCGGAAATCATCGCAAACCTGGCTGCAGAGCAGGGCCGTATCACACAGCCTATCTGCCTGGCCATGAAAGCGAAGATACTTGTATATGCCGCCAGCCCGCTGTTCAACGGTAATCCTGACTACAACGGATTTACAGATAACCGCAATGTGGCCCTGTTTCCTGCACAGAAAGATGACAGTAAATGGGCCAGGGCCGCAGCAGCCTGCCAGGAAGCCATTGATATGTGCCACTCCCAGGGGATGAAGCTCTATACGTTTACACAAAGTGTAGCGGCCTATTACCTCAGCCCGCAACAATATACGGAGATGAGTATTCGCAATGCCATCTGCGACCGCTGGAACTCAGAGCAGATATGGGCCAACCCCAACAGTATGGTGAATGACCTGCAAACAAACAGTATTCCCCGTGGCCTGGATCCTGCTTTTCTGGACAATACCTCGCCCCGCGGACAACTGGCGCCACCGCTTAAAATTGTGGAAACATTCTATTCTAAAAACGGAGTGCCTATCAGCGAGGATAAAACCTATCCCTACAGCACCCGCTATAATCTTCGTACAGCCGTGAACGAAGAGAAAACAGATTTTGAAGTGGGCTACGTGACTGCTACGGTGAACTACGACCGGGAACCACGTTTTTATGCGAACCTTGGCTTTGATGGGGGAAAATGGTATGGACAGGGCAAGTATGATGAAAAGGCGGCTATCCTCAGTGTGAAATCCAAGAAAGGACAGGCAGCATCGCAACAGGTGCAGTTTGCTTATTCTACTACCGGCTACTGGATCAAAAAATACGTGCATTACCAGGATGTAATCGGTACTTCTTCCACGCTTACGATTCAGCAGTATCCATGGCCGGAGTTCCGTCTGGCTGACCTGTACCTGCTGGCTGCGGAGGCGTATAATGAAGCAAACGGGCCTACTGGCGAAGCCTTGCAATACATTAACCTGGTAAGGGCCAGGGCAGGTATTCCTACGGTGGAAAATGCCTGGACCAACTTCGGCATCAACCCCGGTAAGTTTACCACTAAAGAAGGGCTGCGCAGTATTATCCACCAGGAGAGATATATAGAGCTGGCATTTGAAGGGCAGCGTTTTTACGACATGCGCCGCTGGAAAGAAGCGCCGGCATTGATGAACGCACCGATGACGGGCTGGGATATACAGCAGTCCACCGCAGAGGCATATTACAAAGTGCGTCCGATCCTGTACCAGACGTTTAGCCTGAAAGATTATTTCTGGCCTATCAAGGTATCGAACATGACTGTAAACCGAAATCTTGTTCAAAATCCGGGATGGTAAGTTCCCGCAAAAATGACTACTATGAAAAAGATTTATCTGTTAATACTGCTGGCTGGCATGGTAACACTGGCCTGTAAAAAAGAGGGCATCCGGGTGTATGTAGATGAAAATGCACCGGCACCCGCCGCCATCACGAAATTCAATGTGACCAACATTCCGGGTGGTGCTATCATCACCTACACCATCCCGGCAGATCCAAACCTGCTCTATGTAAAAGCGGTGTATAATGCCAACGCGGAAGTAAAGCGTGAAGCCAAAGCTTCTTACTTTGGTGATACGCTGGTGGTGACCGGCTTTGGTGACACCCTCCCGAAAATTGTGAAATTATATACCGTAGGGCGTAATGAAAAGGCATCTGCTGCTACAGAAGTGACAGTGAACCCGCTTACGCCGCCGGTGAGGTCCGCGCAGCGGTCCATCGATTTCAGGGCCACTTTTGGCGGGGTGGTAGCCATTTATAAAAATGAAGCCATGGCGCCGCTCACCTATTACCTCATGCTGGATACTACCGGTAAAAATACCTGGAAGAACATTACCATTTATACCAGCGAAGCTGCCGCCGGCGCCGTTACCGCCCGTGGCTATGATACGGTTACGCAGCGCTTTGCCGTATATACGAAAGACCGCTGGGGCAATAAATCGGACACGCTGATCAAAGAGTTGAAACCAATTTTCGAAACGCCGATCGACAAAGCACCGTTCAAGGAAGTATCCCTGCCTACCGATAATAACATCGGCCATACCTGGTCGGGCTTATCGCTGCGCAACATGACCTTCCTTTGGAACAACGTTTGGAACTCGGATAACGACTGCTTCCATACCAAAACCAGTGTGGCGCTGATGCCGGCCTGGTTTACTTTTGATATGGGCTTTAAAACAGCGCTCAGCCGATTCAAATTTTATCATCGTTCCGGCTCCAGTGGCGCCTATGTAGGTGGTGACCCTAAAACATTTGAGATCTACGGCAGCAACAATCCTAATCCGGATGGCAGCTGGGATAGCAGCTGGACGCTGCTGGGGGAGTTTACTTCCATCAAGCCTACACCAAGTACTACGGTGAGTGCGGAAGATCGCACGTTTGCCAGCGTAAACGGGGAGGATTTTGACATGCCGCCGGGCATTCCTGCGGTACGGTACCTGCGTTTCAAAATCAACTCTACCTGGGGCGGATTTACGTATTTCTACATCAGTGAGCTGTCGTTCTGGGGGGCACGCCAGTAACAGTAATTTATTGACCAGCAAACCATCCTTACATGATCAGAAAATTAATGCTCAGTATAAGTGCCATCTGCAGTTTATATGGCTGCTCCAAGGTGGACGATAATTTTAAAAATATGGTGGTGCCCAGCGGAGTGCTTTACACGGCTAAAACAGATCAACTCACCACCTGGTCTGGCAGGGAGCGTATGATGCTGACCTGGCGCCGCGGGCCGGACACCAAAATCAAAAATGCCATCGTATACTGGAATACCGGTAAAGACTCCATGACCTTTGACGTGCCGGCGGCACCATCCACAGATTCGGTATTTGTAGTGATACCAAAGCTGCCGGAAAGCAGTTACTCCTTTACGGTGATTACCCGCGACGGCAACGGTCATCGCTCCGTACCTACCAGTATCCTGGGGAACACCTATGGGCCTGTATACGAAGGCTCATTGCAGCCACGGGTGGTAAAAAGCAGTAAAGCCATTGGTGCGGATTTCTGCGTGTACTGGTATAAGAGCAATGATGCAACCAACGTGAATACACGGCTGAATTTTACGGACCTTGCCGGCGTGCTGCAAACGGTAGACAATCCCGGTGACCCGGACTCCATCCTGCTGAAAAACGTTAAAAAGGGCACTTTTTGTAAGTTTCGCACGATGTTTAAACCGACGGTAACAGCGATTGATACTTTTTATTCCAGGGTAGACTCCGTTAAGATACCTTAATGGTTAGCCTATCTGCGTGATGAACAGGGCCTGCGGCCCTGTTCATCACGCCAAAAAGCTGGTGCCGCCGTAGACACCGGCTTTTTCAACAAAAGGGGGGACAAAGGCCAGTGGCCTTTGCCCCCCCTTTTTAATCGTGTGCCGAAGGGGAATTTTATGAGGTAGTATTTTGCCATCCGCCCGGAATTCCTATTTTTATGACAGAATGCACATGAAACAATAAAAGAATCACAACCACCTGTTGAGCCTCTATTCCAAAAGCGCAACATTAGTTAACCGTTATTATTCCGGCCATGAAAGCTAAAGTGTATACACCGCACCCGGCCCTGCAGGAGTTTATCCATAATATCGGCGTTTATGGTGCCGATTTTACTGAGTCAGGCCTGTCGAATATGTACCGTTTTGTACCCTCGTACCAGCGTTACATTATGTTTTACCTGGAAGATCCAGTAAAGGTACAACGCGTATATTCCAATGAGTTTGTGGAGAAGTCGGTGAGCCTGACGGTAGGCCCCCTCGAAAAAACTGTATGGCTGGACATGGGCCGTAAGCACCTGGCGCTGGGAGTCGCCTTTAAGCCCGGAGGGCTTTTCCGCCTGCTCAATGTACATATGACGGAGCTGCATGAGCAGGACTTTGACACCCAGCTGTTCCTCGGCCGCGAGATTGACGAGATCAATAATCAGCTGAAAGAACACAAGAGCAACTGGGATAGGATGGTATTTATTGTCGAAACCTGGTTGCTAAAGAAAGTAGCGCGGTTGAAGCCCTCCATTGCTGTGGACCTTGTAATGGAAAACCTTATTCAGAACGCCGGTAACATCTCCATAGAAAAAATGGCCTATGATGCCAATATCAGTATACGTCAGTTTGAAAGGAAATGCGTGGAACGCACGGGAATGTCGCCCAAGCGCTACGCCCGCCTGATCCGCTTCTGCAAAGCCTACCACCTGAAGGAAAATTTCCCGGATGCCACCTGGACCACCATTGCACATATGAGCGGTTATTACGATCAGATGCATTTTATCCGCGATTTCAAAGAGTTTGCTGGCATCACGCCCAGCATCATCCGGGAGGAAGAACTGAAAAGTACCATCCGCCTGCACAGTTTTATGACCTGACAAAAAAAATGTCGGATTTGTACTATGCCCGGAAGAATGTGCTTGATAACTTTGGAACTAACACACAACAGCTGCCTTTCCTTCCGCCAATTGGAAAGATTTTTTGAGGGAGTGATACCCTGTACCGTTGTTTGTTTTCCTCCAAAACAAGACCTTTGCACGGTATCATTCTTTAAACCCTTATGGACTACATCGCTGAAAATCCCCGGATAGCCCACTTTTTTGCCGGAAAATCCGACATCACCAAAAGCTTATTCAATCACTTTATAGCCGAATATTACAAGATCGGGCACCTGCACCTGGTACCCACTAAAACCATGATCGCCCTGGCCACCACTGGCGACGATGGTCCACGTATAGCCTGGGTATCCCAGCTGGGAAAGAACTTTGTGCATGTGGTATTCCCTTTCCGGCAGCTCTACCCGGATAATCTATGCTTCACAAAAATGGGCCAGGTACCGGGTAGCAACCAGTACAATCATCATTTTCGCATGTATAATCCGGAAGATGTAAATGCGGAAGTGAAAAAATTCATGAAACTGGCTTATAAAGAGCTGGGTTGATTTCCCGGAAACAAACACTTTGTCCGGTATCGGACACTTTTGAAAGGGCGTGTATACATTAACGTGCTGAAAATCAGTTACGTGACAATGGCATTCTGATTGGATTATTATCTCCCTAAAATAATAATCCAATGGATAAGGCGATTGCCCAATCAGAAATATCCCTGCGTAATAAAAAACGATACCTGTACCTGGCCGTGGCAGCAGCGGTGATCATTACGCTGCTGCTCCTGCTTCGCTCCCTGTTTGCCCCCACCGTATCCCGCAACAGCATCACCACTGCCATTGCGCAAAAAGGAAATATCGAAAATACGCTTACAGCCACCGGCGTAGTGGTACCGGAATTTGAAGAGGTTATCACCAGCTCTGTTAATGCCTCCGTACAACAAGTCCTCCTCGATGCCGGCAGTGCCGTAAAAAAAGGTCAGTCCGTTTTGCTCCTCGATAAATCGGCGGCACAACTGCAATATGAAAACCTGCGTTTCCAGCTGGAACTCAAGCGCAACAATATCCGCAAGATGCAGCTGGAACTCAATAAGTCGTTCTACGACCTGCAGTCGAACAATACCATCAAGCAACTCCGCATCAACAGCCTGGAGGCGGCTGTAGAAAATGCGCGCCGCCTCTTCAAGGCGGGTGGTGGCACCCGTGAAGACATTGAGCAGGCCACCATGAACCTGCAGGTAGCACAGCAGGAAAAAAAGCAATTGGAAAATGAGATCAGTACCCGGCAGCAGTCCATGAAACTGGATATCCAGGAGTCGGAGCTGGCCGCTAAAATACAAGCGAACGAGCTAAAGGAGCTGGAGCGCAAGCTCACCCTGGCCGATGTGGTGGCCAGCAGGGCGGGAGTGGTTACCTGGGTAAACCGCAACATTGGCGCCGCTATCAATGAAGGAGAGCCGCTGGCACGCATTGCGGACCTGGGCAGTTATAAAATCAACGGCAGCATCTCCGATGCCTGGGCGGATCAGATTCGTACAGGCCTGCCCGTTATTGTAAAAACTAACGACAGCCTGCTCCGCGGCACCGTCGCCAACATCCATCCCGCCGTGGAAAACAACATCCTGTCGTTCGATGTGCAGCTGCCCCGCCAGCACCAGCAGCAGCTGCGCCCTAACCAGAAACTGGACATTTACCTGGTGACCGCCAGTCACGAAAACATTGTGCGGGTTGCCAATGGTGCTGCCTTTAAAAGCGGGCAGTCGCAGGATGTATTTGTAGTGCGCGATAACATCGCATACCGGCGCCGCGTTGTGATCGGCCTCACCAGCTTCGACTTTGTAGAAGTGGTGAGCGGCATTCAGCCCGGCGAAACGGTGATTACCTCCGACATGAAAGAGTACGACCAGGTGAGGCAGTTAACCATCAAAAACTGAGCGCGGCCATGAAGAAAATCATTTCACTTTACCTGATACTCCTTTCCCTGCCTGCTGCCGCTCAGCTAACAGACACGCTTACACTCTCTTTGCCGGAAGTGATTAATATGGCCAGGGAGCGCTCTATCAGCGCCCGCCAGGCGGCCACCCTCAAGGAAACCCGCTACTGGGAATACCGCAGCTTTAAAGCCAACTACCAGCCACAGCTGGCACTCACGGGTATCCTGCCCGCCTATACGAAATCATTCAACCAGGTAATACAACCGGATGGTACCGCATTGTTCCAGCCAGTGCACAATAATAATTCAACGCTCGATCTCTCCTTCACGCAAAGCATTGCCGCCACAGGGGGCATGATCTTCGGCAGCACTAATTTGCAGCGCTTCGATGATTTTGACCGGCATACTACCCAGTACAGCGGATCCCCGTATGGTATCGGTTATAGTCAACCCCTGTGGCAATTCAATGCTTTAAAGTGGAATAAAAAAATAGCACCGTTACAGTATTACGAAAGTCGCCAGGCCTACATAGAAGATATGGAACAGGTAGCCATCACGGCCACCGGTTACTACTTTGACCTGCTGCTGGCACAGGTAAACCTGCAAACGGCACGCACCATCCTGAAAAATACTGCGCATATCCAGGAGGTAGCCAATGTGAAACTGGAGCTGGGAAAAATTTCCCGCAATGAAATGCTGCAGCTCAAACTGGAACAGCTGAAAGCCAGCAAAGCAGTAGGTATTGCGAGTCGCGACCTGCAGATTGCCTCCCTCAATATCCGCACCTACACTGGCCTTGATACCACCCAATACATTCAGCTGCAACTGCCCGATGAAATGATGCACATTAAAGTACCTACCGAAAAGGTACTGGCAGAAGCCTATGCCAACCGCTCAGATGCCATCGCCTTTGTACGCCGCCTCGCGGAAGCGAAAAGGGATGTGGCCAAAGCCAAAGGCGATAACGGCATCAATGCCATGCTCACGGCGCGACTCGGCTACTCCAACAGCGCCCGTACCGTGGCAAAGGTCTATCAAAACCCGCAGGACCAGCAACTGGTGCAACTCGAATTTTCCATCCCCATACTCGACTGGGGGAGGGCCCGCTCCCGTACCCGCACCGCCGAAGCAAACCTGAAGTTTACAGAATACGCAGTGGAACAGGACAAGCAGCTGTTTGTACAGCAGATAGTAACACAGGTAACCTTATTCGACCTGATGAAAGACCAGCTGCAACTCACTGCCGGGGCCGATAGCATTGCCAGTGAAAAGGCTGATATCTCCCGGGAAAGATATGTACTCGGGAATCTCAGTATAACAGACCTGAGTATTGCCTTCCAGGAAAAAGACCAGGCCCGCCGCGACTACATCGCAGCGCTGCGCGACTACTGGAGCGCGTGGTACCAGATCCGATATCTCTCTTTATATGATTTTGAATTGCAAAAAAAAATAGATTATAAATAACTTACCGTTATGATCAAGCTGCACAACATCGAAAAGGTATACCGTACCGACACCATCGAAACGCTGGCCCTCAACGGCATCAGCCTGGATATTGAGAAAGGTGAATTCCTGTCTGTAATGGGCCCGTCAGGCTGCGGTAAAAGCACCCTGCTCAATATTATGGGACTGCTGGACGAGCCTTCTTCCGGGGCCATCACCATTGCCGGCGAAAAAATTGACCGGATGAGCGACCAGCAACTGGCACACTTCCGCAATAAACGGCTGGGCTTTATCTTCCAGAGCTACCACCTGATCAACGACCTGCATGTACTCGACAATGTAGAACTGCCACTGCTCTATCGTAAAGTAAACGCCAAAGAACGCCGCCGCCTGGCCACACAGGCACTGGAAAAAGTAGGGCTCAGCAACCGGCTGAAACATTTTCCTACCCAGCTTTCCGGCGGACAAAAACAGCGGGTAGCCATTGCCCGTGCCATCGTAGGGGAACCCGAAATCATCCTCGCCGATGAGCCCACCGGTAACCTGGACAGCGCCATGGGCAATGAAATCATGGACATATTACTGCAGCTCAACAGCCGGGATAAAACCACCATCGTTATGGTTACCCACGACGAAGTGATGGCGAAGAAAACCCACCGCCTGGTACGACTCTTCGATGGCACGCAGGTGCAATGATTCACCCTTAACTATGCAGCTATGCTCAAAAATTATTTCAAAATTGCGATCGCTATACTTAAAAGAAGGAAGTTTTTCACCTTCGTCAGTTTGTTCGGTATCAGCTTTACCCTGGCCACTTTGCTGGTACTGACGGCTTTCATAGAAAAAATTGTTAATGATGATTACCCCGACAGAAAACGGGCAAGGTCCCTTTACCTGACCGGTATTGAAGAAAATGGTCCGCAGGCGATGAGTAGTTCCGCCTTTTCACTGGATTATATCCAGCGCTATCTCAAAACCATGAAAACGCCTGTGGATGTTGCCTTTTACTCAGCCAGGGCAGGCACCAATACTTACCATGCAGGTAAAAAAATAGGCATCTCCTTACGCTATGTAAATGCCAGCTACTGGGATGTGCTCGAATTCGAATTCCTGGAAGGTAAACCTTTTGATGTACAACAGGTAAGGAATCGCGAAAAGGTAACGGTGATCACCGAAGACCTGCGCCGGCAATATTTCGGGGAAGATGTACAGGTAGTTGGGAAATTCATTGAAGCGGATAATCAGCAATTTCGTGTATCCGGTGTGGTGAAAAATGTACCGGGCACCACCTATTTCTTCAATGCGGACATGTACGTACCTTATTCCGTAACCGGCGTCACGATTGAAACGCCGCCCACCTATCATGATGAGTATAGCACTGCCATGTTTAAAGGTAAGGTGCAGAGCTATCAGGGTGAATACTCAGCCGTATTGCTGGCTGCTGATGCCGGTAGCGTTGCTGCTATGCAAACAGAGTATAAAAATGTGGTGGCCAGGTTAAAACCGAGTGATAAAATGTTTGACAAAGTGCTCAGTTATGCAGACTACTATCCGGACGCCTACCTACGTACCGGCAATATGAGCAAGCCTTTGAAACGATGGGTGTACAGCGTGATTGGTGGGTTTGTATTCCTGCTTATATTCCTGCCTTCTGTGAACCTGGTGAATATCAATTTAACAAGGATTATGGAACGCAGCTCTGAAATAGCCGTCCGTAAAGCTTTTGGGGCTTCTTCCAATACACTGGTTTACCAGTTTATTGTGGAGAATATCATTCTCACTTTGCTGGGAGGTATCGCAGGCATTTTACTGGCCATGGTGATGTTGTATATCTTTAATGATGCTGCAATATTACCACACGTAACCCTGCACCTCAACCCGGTAGTGCTGGTGATAGGCCTGATTACCTGCCTGGTGTTTGGACTTGTATCCGGTGTATACCCGGCCTGGCGTATGTCGCGGCTGGCCATTGTAAAAGCACTGAAAGCCTGATTCTGCTGATCTTTAAAACATGAAATTATGTTTCCTCATTTGATAAAACTCATCTGGAACCGGAAAGGCCGCCACCTGTTGCTGGTGGTAGAAATCCTGGTTTCGTTTCTTGTCATCTTCGGGTTATCCAGTTTGCTGGTTACCTACTATCGCAGCTATGCCCAGCCGGCAGCTATGAATGAAGCCAATGTTTGGGATGTGAGCTTTTCAGGCGCTAAATTTCCTAAGGACAAAGATTCCATGCGTATGTACGTCGACGTGGTAAAGCAGGAGCTCCTGCAAATGCCGGAAATCAAAAGCCTGTCACTCTCAGGTAATAACACACCGTTTTCCGCTAATTTCAATCAGAGTGGTTTTGGATATAAAGGCAAGACGGTCACTTCCATCAACACCTACCGGGGGGAAGATAATATTCAACAACTTCTGCAACTGGAAGTGCTGGAAGGGCGCTGGTTTTCAAAGGAGGATGAAGTGTATAAAAACAAACCGGTAGTAATAGGGGAAAGACTAAAGGATGAAATGTTTGGTAGCGAGTCGCCCATTAATAAAATCCTGGGCGAAGAGCAAACCGGTTTCAGGATTATTGGTGTGGTAAAGGAACCTAAATTTCAGGGCGACTATTTAAGTTCCGGTTTCTCCTGCTTCATGCGTGTTAATAATGGTGACCTGGAATGGCTCAGGAATATGTTGATCCGCGTAGATCCGGCGGTAGCCAATGACGCCACTTTTGAAGGAAAGCTGTATAAAAAACTGGGTTCGCTTTTTCCTAAAGCTAATATTGAAATTCACCACCTGAGCGACCGGCACCGCGAAAAGGACCGGCAGGCCATTATTCCCGTGGTGATCATACTGATCATCGCCACTTTCATGATCATCAATGTAGCATTGGGGATGTTTGGGGTACTTTGGTATAATATCAACAAACGCCGCAGCGAAATAGGCCTGCGCCGGGCGGTAGGCGCCACCGGGGCGGACATCAACCGGCAGCTGGTGGGCGAGTCGATGGTGATTGCCAGCTTTGCGCTGCTGATAGGTGTTTTCTTTGCGGTCCAGTTTCCACTGATGCATGTGTTTAACGTACCTACCGTGAGTTACCTGGTAGCCATTGGATTGAGCGTATTGTTTATATATTTGCTGGTACTGCTTTGTTCTTTTTACCCGGGAAAACAAGCTGCGGCTATATTCCCGGCAGTGGCCCTGCATGAAGATTAATAATTGAAGATGATACTGATTGTAGATGATGATATAGCCGTTAGGACTTCCCTCCAGCTGATGCTGGAGGGAGCGTTGTTCCGGTCGGTATGTGCGGACGGCCACGATGCTGCGCTGCGACAGCTGGCGCTCCATCCGGTGCAGCTGGTGATACTGGATATGAACTTTACGCCGGAAACCAGCGGTAAGGAAGGCCTGGCACTGCTCCGTGAAATCCGCGAAGACTATCCCAACATCCCCGTGATTCTGATCACCGGCTGGGCAACGATTCAACTAGCGGTGGAAGGCATGAAGCTGGGGGCAGCGGATTTTATCAACAAACCCTGGAGCAACGATCATTTGTTGCAGTCCATCCGCACGGCCTTACAGCTCAAAGCGCAGCAGCCGCTGCCCGCCATCCGTAAGGAGCTGGACAGCCGTTACCGCTTCGGGCAGATCATAGGCCAGGACCCACAGCTGTTACAGGTGCTGGAAACGATTGGGCGTATAGCCGCCACCGATGCCCCGGTGCTGATCACCGGCGAAAGTGGTACCGGCAAGGAACTGATTGCCGAAGCCATTCACGAAAACAGCGGCCGGGCCAGCAAGCCTTTTGTAAAAGTGAATTTGGGCGGCATTGCTGCGACATTGTTTGAAAGTGAGATGTTCGGACATGTGCGCGGCGCCTTTACCGATGCACGCAACGATCGGACCGGCCGCTTTGAGATGGCGCACAAAGGCACCATTTTCCTCGATGAAATTGGCGACCTCGATGCAGCCTCGCAGGTAAAGCTGCTACGGGTACTACAGGACCGTACCTACGAGGTACTGGGGAGTAGTCGCACCAAAATGGTGGACGTGCGCGTGGTATGTGCCACCAACCGTAACCTCGGTGAGATGGTGGCACAGGGGCTTTTCCGTGAAGACCTCCTGTACCGTATCAATCTCATCTCCATAAAACTACCGGCACTACGGGAACGCACCTCCGATATTCCGCTGCTGCTGGATTTCTTTACCGGCAACCTGAAGGAAATCTACCGCCGCCCTGCGCTCGGTGTGACGCCCGCTGCAGTGAAGTGGCTGAGCAGGCAACCGTTTCCGGGCAACATCCGGCAGTTTAAAAATCTGGTGGAGCGCACTATCCTACTGGCACCACAGGATACATTGGATGTGGCAGATTTCCAGGGCCACCTGGCCGCTACGGCTACCGGCACTAATGGGCGACAGCTGCCGGCAGTAGGGGAGTTCACACTCGAAGAAATGGAAGTGCTCATGATACGTAAGGCCATGGAATTCCACCGCAATAAGGTTTCCAGGGCGGCTGCCTCGTTGGGATTAACCCGCAGCGCCTTGTATCGCCGCCTCGAAAAGTATAATATTCCGTACGATGAAACTGAGGATTAAGTATCTCCTGTTCCTGGGTATACTGCACCTGGTGGTATTGGTGCTGTGCTGGTTGCTGTTTGAAAAAAACAGGGTCTGGTTTATGGTGAGTGAATCGCTGGTGCTGGTGTCCGCCATTATTGCATGGCGACTATACCGCCAGCTGGCGCGGCCACTTGCCTTTTTGATGCGTGGCGTAGATGCTATCCGGGAGCGGGATTTCAATGTGAAGTTTCAACCTACGGGGCAGCATGAGCTGGACAAACTCATCAGCGTGTATAACAACATGATTGATGAGCTGCGTAAAGAACGGGTGAAACAGGAGCAGCAGCATTTCTTTCTCGAGAAATTAATTCAGACCTCACCCACGGGTATCATTATACTGGACTACGAAGATGTGGTGCAGCAGGCCAACCCCAAAGCCTTGCAGGTGCTGGGTACCAGCGAAAATATGGTATGCCGCAAAAGTATAGGGGAACTACAGCATCCTGTGTGGCGCGAAATAGCTGCGTTGCAGTCGGGCAAGTCACAAACCATCACGCTGGATGGCATCTCTACCTACAAAATTCAAAAATCACATTTTATAGACCGCGGCTTTCCGAGGCATTTTATTATGCTGGAAGAGCTGACGGAAGAAATCCTGGCAGCCGAGAAAAAGGCTTACGGTAAAGTGATCCGGATGATGGCGCATGAGGTAAACAACACGATAGGCCCGGTGAATTCTATTTTACAGTCGGTGCAGCATTCCCCCTGTATTCCCCGCGAAGGCTTGCTGATGGATAGTTTGCAGGTAGCCATTGATCGTAATTACAACCTTAATACTTTCATGCGCAACTTTGCGGATGTGGTGCGGCTTCCCACGGCCCATCCCGTGCCTCTCTCTTTAAACAGGCTGCTGGAGCATACCTGTATGCTGTTGCAACCAGCTGCAAATATGCAGCATACTACTTTGCAATTGCAAATTATTTCCGGTGAGATGCAGGTGCCGGCTGATCAGCAGTTGCTCGAGCAGGCATTGATCAACATCATCAAAAACTCCCTGGAAGCGGTTGCCCGCGAAGGGAAGGTGGTGGTGACCCTGGACGCTGCGCAGCGCCGGCTTACGGTAACGGATAATGGAAAAGGTATCAGCGACGCCGTGGCCGCCCAGCTGTTTACGCCTTTCTTCAGCAACAAGAAGGATGGACAGGGAATAGGACTTACACTGGTGAAGGAAATCCTGTTACAGCACGGCTTTGCATTTTCTTTGAAAACGGTGGCACCGGGCGAGACGGTATTTACGATTGATTTATGATTCCGTCATGGTCACGTCCATTAGAAAGTCGAACAGGTTCGTTTCTCCCGGAATTTCCAGTTTCTTACGCAGCCGGTAACGGCTGGTTTCCACGCCACGCACGGAAATACCCATGGTTTGAGCAATCTCTTTAGTGGTAAGATTGATGCGCAGGTAGGCGCATAATTTCAGGTCCGTAGTGGTGAGCTCCGGGAATTTTTTCTTGAGGGTAAGGAGGAAGTTATTATGTACTTCATCAAAGTGCCGGGAGAATTCAGTCCAGTCGTCCTCATTATTTTCCGCTTCTTCAAACAGCTTCATCACTTTACGGAACTTAGGCATGGGCGCGGGATCGCTCAGCTTTTTGATCGCTTCCAGGAAGGCTTCTTTTATATCCGACAACGTTTTTCCTTTCTGTACAATGTTCATGGCGGCGGTGGCCAGCTCCTTGTTTTTATGTTGTACATCGGCCTGCAGCTTTTCGTTGCGGAGTTTCACCAGTTGCATTTCATGGCGTTCCATTTCCAGCTGATGGCTTACTATCAGTTGTTCCTGCTCTTTGAGGTGGCGCTGTTGCTGTGCTGTCAGCCGTTTGCGCTGGCGCTGGTATACGAGGTAGCCAGCCAGTACTAACAGAAATACATAAACGCAGCAGGCAAACCAGGTTTGGTACCAGGCTGGCTGAATGTAAAAGCTGTAGGTGGCCAGCGGGGAAACGTTGCCCATGTTATCCTTCGCTTTCACGAGGAAGCGATAATGTCCGAATGGCAGGTTGGTATATTCTTTCTCCGTTTTGGGCGACCATTCAGAAAACTCTTTATCGTAGCCTTCCAGCTGGTAGGCGTATAATATATTATTGTTCTGGTTGATGGGAGGTGAAGAAAATTCAAACCTGAAATTGCGGAAAGCGTTGGCCAGGCTGGGTTCATTGGCCGGGCTGGTACCGGGGTAGCCGCCATAAAGCAGGCTATCCGTGCGGCGGGTGCCGGTGAGGATAGCGCCCATCAGCACTTTGGCGCCGGTGTGTTGCTGGTTATATTTTTTATAGTTGAGATGTATGAGTCCCTTATCACCGGCGAGCAGGATATTTTCGTTGTCATATGGATAGATGAATTCAAATCCCGTGATGATGTGATCCGTGAGTTCCGGGAAGTAGATGATGCGGTTGGATTTGGTATCTGCCAGCCCCACTTTGTTGGCGGACACAAACCAGATATTTCCCTGTGCATCTTCGCGGAGGTATTGTACCGGCAGCTGCTGAAACAGTGGCTGCCATTTTTTGGAAGGTGCAAATTTATTGCTGTCAGGCTGGTATTCGTATATACCCGCCTGCGTGGCAGCCACCATTTTGCCTTGCAGGGTAAATACAAAATTATTATCGTTAGATGGCAAGCCATCCTTTTGCGTGTATAAGTCAAAGCGCAAAGAATCGTTGATAAAGTGCAGGCGATAAATGCCTCTGTAAGGGTGGGAGGACCATACATGCGCGGTATCATCAGGTGCGAGGAAACGCAGTGATTCATAGAGTCCGTTGATATGCCGTTGCACGGTAAATTTTCCCTGCTGCAACGTAGCGGCGGCCAGGCCGTTGTAGCAACCTGTGATCAGTCGCCCGCCTACGGGCAGATAGGTCCAGCTGCCGATATCCGTTAGCAGCGGTGTAACATTCATGTTACTGATTTCAAACGTACCATCGTTGTGCCCCATCAACAGGTGTCCGTTGTACACGTGTAAATTCCATACCTGTCCGGATGTTTTAGGAATGCGGCTGAAGGTGCCTTTGGACAAACTGATGTCGGTGTTATTGTCGAGGTTGGAAACATACAATCCATCGATGGTGCCTACGTATAGTTTGTTTTGAAAGATGCTGGCCGTATAGGCCCCCAGCAGGTTTCCTTTATCCGGTGCGATGCGTTTGATGGCTGCGTTGTAGTGGAGGTTGTCGATTCCGTTTTCGAGCGTGAGCCACAGATTACTGCGTGTATCGCTGAAAATGCGGAGGATGTTATTGCTTTGCAGGCCTTCGTTGCGGGTGAATTGTTGCAGGATGCGGCCACTGGGCAGGTCTATTATATAAAGGCCATTGCTGAAGGTGCCGATGGCGTACTGGGTAGGACTGAGCTGCAGCCCGCAGTAGATATGCGTGTTGCGGAAAGCCTCGTCAGCAGCGGTGGTGACGGGGATTACCTGGTTCTGATAAATTTTGTACAGGCCGTTTTTGATGGTGGCTACCAGCAGGGTATCATTGCTTTCGCTGAGTACAGCGCTGATCACCAGTTGTTTGTCGGTGAGGGTGGTGCACCATAATTTCCATTCCTGGTTTTCATAGCGGAAAAGCCCTACTGCATTGTCTTCCGCGTAGAGGTGTTTACCACTGGAGCCCATTATTTTCCATTCCATTCTGGAAAAAGTAACGTCAATTTTACCCTTATTATTGAGGCGGAATATTTTGTTATTGGTCCTGAAGAAGATGTTGCCCTCCATGGTTTCAATATTCCATACATCTGCAAACTGTCGTTTGCCTTCCGGTATATTTTGTTTGAGGGAGGTATATACCAGGTTACCATTCTTATCGGGGAGAAAATAACCGAAATCATCCTGGGCACCTACGTAAATCCGGCCATCCGGCGTGGCTTTAACAGATCGCACGCGGGTTTTATTTGGCACCGGGTGCAGGTGCCAGTTGCTGCCGTTGAAGGAGATGAGGCCTTCATTGTTGGCAAAGTAGAGGATACTATTTTTATCCATGGTCACATCGTAGGTCTGCCCGTTGCCTTTGTAAACAGTGCGGTCGTAGTTGGCAATAGCAGGCAGCCCGATAGTTTGCTGAGCGGATAACGTGGTGCTTACCAGTAACAGTATAAGGAATAGCAGATGCCCGATAAACTTCATAATCGTAAATGTAGAAATTTTTTATTGTAGTAGGTATGACGTGTGCAATTTGGAGGGCATAAGTGCCACTACAGTGGGTGTGTAGTAGAAATGACGTACCCGTAAATGCAGCAATGTCGGGAGTTTTACAGACTTTAGCGGTAGTGATTCACCAGCTATAAATTCACGTTCACGTATGCGATTTCACGGTTATGATGCCTCTTTTGCCAAAAGAGTAATGGTACTTTCAACGCTTTTCTTACTGTTCGGATTACTGGCTAACGGTCAGGGATATCTCAAAGCGAAGGGTCATATTATTGTCAACGAAAAAAATGAAAAGGTGATCCTCAGGGGGATGGGCCTTGGTGGATGGATGCTGCAGGAAGGTTACATGTTCCGGTTGGGTAATGTGGGGCAGCAATATAAAATTAAAGCGAAGATACAGGAGCTGGTAGGGCCGGAAAAAACGACCGAAATATATAATAGCTGGCTGACGAGTCATACCACTAAAGCAGATATCGATTCATTGGCGGCCTGGGGATTTAATTCCGTGCGGCTCCCCATGCATTATGAATTATATACGCCGGCGGTAGAAGATGAGCCGGTGGCAGGGCAGCAAACCTGGAAGGAAGCAGGCTTTGCGCTGACGGACTCTTTGCTTTCCTGGTGTAAGGCCAATCATTTATACCTGATCCTGGACTTGCATGCAGCGCCTGGCGGGCAGGGAAATGACCTGCCGATTTCCGACAGGCATCCCGAAAGGCCATCGCTGTGGGAGAGTGAAGCCAACCAGGTGAAAACGGTGGCGCTATGGAAAAAGTTAGCGGCCCGTTATGCCAACGAGCCATGGATTGGTGGGTATGATATCATCAATGAACCTAACTGGGGCTTTGAAGATCCTGCCGATAAATCTGGTGGCAAAGAGAAAACCAATGCACCGCTGAAGAAACTGATGCAGGAGATTACAGCTGCCATCAGGGAGGTAGACAAAAAGCATATTATAATAATAGAAGGAAACGCCTTCGGGAATAACTATAACGGTATACTACCAACGTGGGACGAAAATATGGTGTTGAGCTTCCATAAGTATGGCAACTTCCCGGATGAAGCGTCTATCGCACGCTTTAAGGCATTAAGGGAGCAGTACAATGTACCGCTGTGGTTAGGGGAATCAGGTGAAAACAGTAACAACTGGTATCAGCATGTGATCAGTTTGGTGGAGCGCAATGATATTGGCTGGGCCTGGTGGCAGCAAAAGAAGATTGGTTTTAATCAGCCAATGGAGATCCGCATTAATCCCGGGTTTCAGGCGATACTGGATTCCTGGAACGGGAAAGGGGAGCAGCCAGCTGCGGATGCGGCGTACATGGCACTGAAGGAATTTGTAAGTAATACAAAAGCAGAAAATACAATTGTGCATAGAGATGTGGTGGATGCGATGTTCAGGCAAGTCCGTAGTACGGAGGCTATTCCGTTCCGCGAGCACGTGATT
Source organism: Chitinophaga jiangningensis (assembly GCF_900142605.1). Classification (GTDB taxonomy): domain Bacteria; phylum Bacteroidota; class Bacteroidia; order Chitinophagales; family Chitinophagaceae; genus Chitinophaga; species Chitinophaga jiangningensis. Next base: position 162,465 of record NZ_FRBL01000011.1, on the reverse strand, counting down.
GGAAATGCTGCGGTAGTGAAAGCGGTGGACTATGACCTGGGGGGTAACGGTTACGCCTATAGCGACAGGGATACCGCGAGTTATCATTATACGCCCGGTGTAAATACACGTGGCAATCGCGGGATGGCTTACCGCAATGATGGAGTGGATATCAAAGCAGATAAAGGAGCTTATTACATATTTAATACAGAAGATACCGAATGGTTGCAATACACTGTAAAAGTGCCAAAAGCAGGGAGTTACACTATTAATCTGACAGTGGCTAAAGACAGCGCCGATGCGGTGCTGGCTGTACAGGTAAACGGCAAAGATGTGGCAACGGGCCTGGCGGTGCCGGCTGCGGCGGGATGGCAGCAGGTGGCTGTACCGGCTGTGAAGCTGGATAAAGGTGAAAACCGGATCCGCGTTGTGTTTGCCAAAGGAGGCTGTTTATTTAGTCAACTGGAATTTAAAAGGAAGTAATTATGAAGACAGTATATCACCCCTCTATTGTTAACTTTTATAAGTGTAAAACCCATGAAAGCAAATCCATTCCACGTGGGCGTATGCGTAATGCTCGCCCTGATGTCCTGTACGAAGGACCATGAAAATAAGCAGGAGCAGCAGGTTGATAGTAAAGTTAAAGCTGCTACAGAAGCCGTATCGTATAACCTGGTATGGTCCGATGAGTTTAACGGTACCAGTGTAAACACCAACAACTGGAATTTCGAGATCGGCCCGAATGTAAACAACGAAAAGCAGTATTACCAGGCGGCAAATGCGAGTGTGAGCAACGGTAATCTGGTGATTACTGCCAGGAAGCAAAGTGTGGGAGGGATGCCGTATACCTCTGCCCGTTTGAATACATCGGGACACTTCAGTGTAAAATATGGCCGTATAGAGGCCAGTATCAAGCTGCCTTCCGGTCAGGGTTTATGGCCTGCCTTCTGGATGTTGGGCAACAACATTGGTTCAGTAGGATGGCCGGCATGCGGTGAAATTGACATTATGGAGCGCATCAATACCAGCAGTACCATTTATGGCACTATTCACTGGAACGCGAACGGGCATGTGTCGTATGGCGGCACTACCACCACAACACCGGAAAACTATCACGTGTATGCGGTAGAGTGGGATGCGAGCAGTATCCGCTGGTACCTGGATGGTGTACAGTTTGCTACGGCGAATATCCTGAACAACATCAACAGTACCGAGGAGTTCCATAATCCGTTCTTTATAATATTAAATCTTGCAGTGGCAGGAGATTTTCCCGGTCAAACCGTGGATGAGAGTAAGCTGCCGGCAAGTATGTATGTAGACTATGTGCGGGTGTATTCGATGACGCAAACGTCCACACCTATCGGGCAAACCATTACGCTCAGGGGCTTTAACAATGCCTATGTAAGTGGTGAAAACGGTACCCAGGCGATGACCTGTACCCGTACCACCGCGCAGGCCTGGGAGCAGTTTACCGTGGTGGATGCAGGTGGAGGGAAGGTAGCACTACAGTCTATGGGAAAATATGTTTCGTCAGAAAACGGCGTCAATCCGATTACCTGTAATCGCACCACTATTGGCGACTGGGAAAAGTTTGACTGGATTGTTAATGCTGACGGCACCATATCGCTGCGGGGCAATAATGGCAGGTATGTGTCATCGGAAAACGGGACACAGGCAATGACTTGCAACCGTACTGCGATTGGAGGCTGGGAGGCCTTTCATATCTAGTTATTTTTGGGTGATGTATCAGGCCACGCTTTCTAGCGTGGCTTTTTCGTTTAAATACAAAGGTGCTGCCTCCCTTATGTGGGAGAAGCAGCACCCTATTTAAGAAATGGCTATTTTAAGATTATTTTTTGCTGGTAAATCACCTCATTGTTTCTGGAAACTTTAACCAGGTAAAGTCCGCCGGACGGTATTCTGTTTTGAAAATTAAAGCGATTAGAGGCCAGCACTTCCCGTAATAATTCCCGTCCGTTGATATCAAATATTTGCAGCAGGCTGCCCGTAATATCCTGTTTGAAATCAAGGAAAATTGTGCCTGTTGTTGGGTTAGGGTAGATTCCTTTGTCATATGTTATGGTACGTGGATGTAATGAAACACTTTGAAGCGCCTGCCCCTTCAGGGCATTACAATCCGATACAACAACGGTTACAGGCGTTCTGGCAGGGAATTGACATTCATAACCTGCAGAAGCATAGTAGGTGGTGGTACCCAAAGGACTTACCACCAGTGAGTCTGCTGAAGATAATAAGGTACCACCTGTAGCAGCACTGTACCACCGGAACCGCACGGTTGGATCGTTGAATCCGGGGATATAGCTATGCAGGGTTACGGCTGATCCGTTGCAGATCTGCACTGAGTCCTGTGTTGTGGAAGGTTGTAATGCATAACCGCCCATGCTGTAGGTCATCTGTGCTGTATCTGATTTACATCCGCTGACGGAGTCTATTGCCTGCAGGTATACCAGCACATCCACTGGAAGGATAGGAAATATGGGCGGTGTAGTGACATACTGGGAGGAATAGCTATAGTAGGAGGTATCTTTCATAACACCAAGGAAGCTGCGGTAAACGAATCTGGCTGCATAATAGTAACCGGGTTGCCTGTTATTCAGCGGTAGCTGCTGCACACCGCATGCTACGCCCTGTGGTACTGTGAAATCTGGCAGCGCTAACTTCTTTACTATCACCTTGGCGGGTGTACGTACGGGATAGTCACATTCAAAAGCAGCGGTAACATAATAGGTGACAGTGGTATCCGGTTTACTTTTGAAGTTATGTCCGGTGTAGAGCAAGGTACCGTTTACGGGTGTATCGTACCATTTAATAAGTGCAAGATTGGTTCCGGATGGGTCGTTTAGTAAATTGGCGTTGAGCGTAACAGAATCGCCTTTGCAGATGATGGCACTGTCGCCGGTTACCACTGCCCTTGCCGCGTGGCCACCGAAGATGAATGCACGGTTGGTACTGTCAGAAATACAACCGGTGGTATCATTTATAGCCCTGATGGAGATACTGGCTGTAGCATTGAAATAATATCCCAGGTCTTTTATCGTAATTGTATTTGAATGTTGTACTGTGAAGCTGGTGTCTTTATTAAGATTTCCGCTTCCGGTATAATTTACATTTACTGAATAGCTAAGGCCGGTGGTGTGATTACTGATAACAAGAGATTGGTCATTACACTGCCTGCCCTGTGGTACGGAATAAACTGGTTTTGCCGGCAAAGGATTAACGATCACCGTAACCGGCTTTGGAGCACTGCTACAGCTGCCAATTCCCGCAATGGCATATACTGTTACGGTTGCTGGGGGAGTAAACGTGTAGCTATTGCCGGTATGAAGCAATGTTCCGCCTGATGGAGCACTGTACCAGGAAACAGTGGCTCCTGCCGGAGGTACGGCTGATACGGTGGCACTGTCCCCGGAGCAGATAGCTATACTGTCAGTTGCTGCCGGCGTTGGTACCGCAGGTTTGTAACCGGCGTAAAATAAGCGCAGGCTGGTCAGCAGGCCAGCAAGACTACTGGTGAAGGTAATCTTTACCCGGTCGAAGGTGCCCACCGGGCGTAACAGTATTTCACCCGTGTTTGTTCCTGTAAACCGGAAGTGGCTACTGTCCACCACTTGTAAGTCGTTGTTGGCGGAAGTTCCCAGGTATGTCTGGACACTGATGCCTCCCAGGAGGTTCACGCTGATGCTGCCACTGGTGCCCACCCCGATGAACAGGGAATCGCAGCTGCCTCCGGCAGTGGCTGGGAAGATGAGGGTCTGAAAAACGGTTACCCCAAGCAGTCCTGCTGTGATATTGAGGCTGGAGTAATTTCCGAGATCATTGTTGTCAATAGCATTGTTGGGGTTGGCTACATTGCACAGCAGGCAGATACCGGTTATTCCGTTTGTTTGGCTGGTGGCGTATTGCTGGCCTGTTCCGGTTTTATAATAGAGCAATAACAGGATAAGAAGGTAAAATTGTTTCATGGTGATGGGGGATTAATCTGTTGAAGAAATTAGTAATTAGAATTAAACAAAATGAATATACTAGGTTTCGGATGAAGCTGGGCAACAGTGAGGAGGTATATATAAAGAAGAAGCAGCTGCCTTTTAAAGACAGCTGCTTCCAGCTTAAATCTAACCTTATGAATGGAAAAAGAAATTACTGCTGTTCTTTCTTCTTTTTCGCGTGATCGACGATCGCTCCGGTACCAGCACCAACGCCTGCACCGATAATGGTACCAATAGCGGCACCTTTAACGCGGTCTTTGTTAACGATAGCTCCGGTTACAGCACCAGCGCCGGCGCCCACAACGGCACCTTTAGCGGTGTGGCTCCAGGAACTAAAGCCTTTCTTTTTCTTTGTTTCAGCAGGAGCCGCGGCTGCTGTGGTTCCATCGGCTGGAGCCTCGTATTCAGCAGGAGAAAACCCACTTTCATTTGCAGCGCTTTTGCTGTGTTTTCTGCCCACATGATTCATGGAGTCAATCATCTGTTGTTTAACGAGGTTGACGTTGTTGATAGAATCAATGGTGGCTTGCTTTGCTGCCTCAATAGCCGCCTGGTCAGGCTGGCTTTTGCAGGAGAACAGTACTAAAGCGGCTGCTACGGCTACGAATGTTTGTCGCATTGGTTAAAACTTTTTTTAATTGCCTCTTGAAAGAGGGGTTGGCCAAAATCATGCCAAAGTGGTAAATAATGAATGTAACTGCGGTTACAAATATATGAACAATTTCGTATATACATAGGGGCTTGTTGCCTGAAGGCCCATATACAAGAAATACCGCCATTTTATTGCATTTTGAATACCTTTACGGCTTCATTTTAACCAATAATGGCGGCATTATGAATTTTATTGAGGTAAGCGGAATCAGCAAAAAGTTACAGGATCAGCCGATATTAAAGGACATCAACTTTGTACAGCCGCAATTTCAGCAGCTGGCCATTGCCGGAGCCACCGGGTCGGGCAAGAGCACGTTGCTGAAGATCATTTCCGGCCTTATCCAGACTGATGAGGGCATGGTACGTTTTAACGGCAACCGGGTAAAGGGGCCGCTGGAAGTATTGCTGCCGGGCCATCCGGGGATTGCTTATTTGTCGCAGCACTTTGAACTGCGCAATAACTTCCGCGTGGAGGAAATCCTGGAGCGCGACAACAAACTGGTGGACGAAGATGCGATGCACGTGTATGAAGTATGCCGCATTACCCACCTCTTTAAAAGGAAGAACGACCAGATATCCGGAGGGGAGCGGCAGCGCGTGGCACTAGCCAGGCTGCTGACTACCGCACCGCAGCTGCTGGTGCTGGACGAGCCTTTTTCTAACCTGGATATGATTCATAAACAACAGCTCAAAGATGTGATTGCAGATATAGCCAGTGAGCTGTCCATCACCTGTATCCTCACTTCCCATGATCCGCTGGATGTATTGTCCTGGGCTGATCGTATCCTGATTATGCGTGCGGGGGAAATTGTACAGGATGGGACACCACAGGAGGTGTACCTGAAGCCGGCTGATGATTACTGCGCGGCCTTGTTCGGCAAATTCAATAAAGTCTCCCTGAAAGGAAAAACAAAATTTATACGCCCTGAAAATATTGTACTTACAAAAGGAAAGGGGATACCTGCAAACGTGATTAAAGTAAAGTACTTTGGCTCACATGAAGAAGCACTGCTGGATACCGGGAAGGAGCAATTACTGGCCAGCTTCCATGCCGGCACAGTTAAACAAGGTGAAGAAGTAACTATTAAAATAATATAGTGTAAGAAAAAAAACTAAAAATCTGATTTAATATTTATATCTTAATCTGGCGGATGGCAGCAGGAAAAACCAATAAGAACAGTGAAAAAACTGCCAATGTATCCCGATTTGCAATAGTCAACCAAAGTAACAGGCGTAACCACCTGTAATTTATCAGTGCCAGTATTCCATGCATAAGCAGCCAGATTCCGAAATTTTGGAGGGGTTGAAAGCGGGTGATAGTGCCGCATTCGACGCCTTGTTTACAAAGTATTATGAAATGCTTTGTCTGAACGCTTATTGGTATATCCGTAACCAGGATGAAGCACAAGACCTCGTTCAGGCCTTTTTCCTGGATGTTTGGGATAAAAAATTATACTTAAATTTGGAAGGTGAGGTAAAAGGCTATCTTTTCCAGGCCGTAAAAAACCGTAGTCTGAATTTACTCAGGCAGCTAAAAGCGCAGCGTGAAAAACAGGCGGTCTTCAGCCAGCTACAGGATGATACAGAAACGGTTTATGAAAAAACGCCTGACTATACCGGTCAGCTAAATGCCACCCTGGATGAAATGACCTGCCAGAAAAGAGCGGCCATACAAATGGTGTACCTGCAGGGAAAGCGCTACCAGGAGGCTGCCGATGAAATGGGGATCAGCCTGAACTCACTAAAAACACACCTCAAGCGGGGATTAAAAATATTACGTCATGCTATCATCCCGAAATAACCGCCATGGATAGAGATCATATCCTCCAATTATATATTACAAATTTTTCCGGCAACGCTACCGCCGAGGAGCAGCAGTTAATCCGTGAAAAATTACGTACGGATGCTGCCTTCTCAGCTACCTGGCGAGAGCTGGAACAGGAGGGAACTGCACTCAACGTGGAGGATTTTGTGCAACGCATGGATACCCAGCAAGCCCTGTTAAATAACTACCAGCGCCGCCGGCGCAGGATGCGTATGCAAAGAATGCGAATGGCTGCGGCAGCGGTGGTGATGGTATGCATCGCCATGGGAGCCACCTGGTACCTTTACCGGAGTAATCCGGCCCATCAGCAACTTAATACACTTGCCGTTTCAGGAAAAGTTCCTATCCGGTTACAAACAAAAAATGGGGAGGTTATCACTCTCGACCCGTCTGATAGCAGCCATACCTTACGTATAAGCAATGCCGTTATATCCTCGCATGCGGGTGGTATGAGCTATGCCTCTACTGACACTGCACAGAACAGCCTGACAGTGCCTGCCGGCCAGCAATACAAGATTGTATTGTCAGATGGTTCGGAAGTATCACTCAACGCAGCAACTACCTTCAGGTTTCCATTTCATTTTTCAGGCAGCTCCCGCGAAGTATACCTTAGCGGAGAAGCATATTTTAAGATTGCCAGGGACCCACAGCATCCTTTTATAGTACATACTGCATCGAATGATATAGATGTGCTGGGAACAACTTTTAATATAAATGCCTACCCGGGCGCCAACGTAGCAACATCCCTCACCAGCGGTGCGGTAATGGTGCGTAACCGCGAGGCCACGACGCAGCAGCTGCTGAAGCCGGGCAGTCAGGCACAGTACGATGGCAATACCTTTACCGTGCAATCATTTGAAGAAGAAGAGGTGCTGGCGTGGCTGGATGGAACCTGTTACTATCATCATATGAATCTGCTGGAACTGGCTGATGCTGCTTCCAGGTTTTATGGGCTGCAATTTACCATCGCTAACCCACAATTATTACAGCAAACCTTTACCGGCCTTATGAAACGAAACAGCCTGGAAGATTTCCTTTCCGATCTCAAGATAACCGGTAATATAAATTATACCATTGATCAGGACCGGATTATTTTGAAATAGCCGTTTGTTCCTCCCTAAATTATCATTACCATCTCCCTGAAAATTTTTTTTTTGTTGTCACCCGATTTGCTTTTCTCGTGTAGTTAGGATGATTCACATCATTAAACTATTCCGCGATGAAAAAGATCATCCTCCTGTGGATGCACTGCGCCGCCCTATTGCTCATATGCAGTATGCCGTTGCAACAGGCGCTCGCGCAGGACCCAGCCAAAATCAATGAGCGTACAGTGACGCTCTCAGGAAAACACCTGTCGTTTCTGCAGGTATTCAGCGCTATCCGCAAGCAAACAAAGCTGACGATGGTGTATAGCAACCAGCTGCTGAATGATAATGAGGAGGTGAGTGTCGACTTTCACAACACGCCTTTACCACAGGTGCTGGAGGCCCTGTTTAAAGACAGGAATATTACTTATGGCGTACAACGCAATCGTATTGTACTCGACAAAAAACTGCCTACCCCTGCTGCCACAATACCGCAGGCTGATGAATGGCAGCTCCGTGGGCAGGTAATGGATGTGCGTGGAGGGGCTATTCCCGGCGCTACTGTCAGCATGGTAGGTACCAGTAAAGGAGTGGTTACCGACCCGCTGGGCGGATTCACTTTACCGGTCGATAAAAATAGTATACTCCGTATAGCCATGGTAGGTATGAACCCTGAAGAAGTGCAGGTGGGGCAGCGCCGCACACTGAAGGTAACACTCACTGAAAAGGTGGATAAGCTGAACGAAGTAGTGGTGGTGGGTTTCGGTAACCAGCGCAAGGTGACGGTAACAGGTGCGGTATCTACGGTGAACATGGCTGATATGCGTACACCGGTACCTTCACTCACAAACGCACTGGCTGGAAAGGTGGCCGGTGTGATTTCCATGCAGAGCGCAGGTGGTGAACCCGGATATGATAATCCCCAGTTTACGATTCGCGGGATAGGTACCTTTACCGGTAGTACTTCTCCTTTAATCATTGTTGACGGGGTGCAACGCAGCGACATTAACAGTACCTTCGGCGGTGCATTCAATAATATCGATCCCGAAGATGTAGCCAGCATCTCTTTGCTGAAAGACGCTTCTGCTACCGCTGTATATGGCGCCAAGGGGGCCAACGGCGTTCTGATCATCACCACCAAACGTGGGGTGGCAGGTACTCCAAAAATCTCTGCAAAAGCGGAAACCGGATGGAGTGGACTTACACAGAAACCCCGGATGGTGGATGGCGTTACTTACATGAAACTTTACAATGAGGCAAAAACAAATGCCGGTGAAGCCCCCGCCTATAATGACGAAATAATTGCTAAAACAGCGTCGGGCCTTGACCCATATATTTACCCCAATGTAAACTGGCTGGATAGAATTTATAAGGACTGGACTGCTATGACCAACGCCAATTTAAATGTTAGCGGAGGTGGTGAGTCAATGCGTTATTATGTATCCATGTCTTTTTACAACCAGGACGGACAGTACAAGGTGTCGAAAGTAAATGGGTACAACCCCAACCTGAATTTTAAGCGTTATGATTTCCGCAGCAATGTGGATATGAATGTGACAAAAACGACTGTATTATCACTCAACATTGCCGCAATGTTGGTTAACAGCCGTTACCCTGGCAACCCCGCCGGCGGTATTTGGTATGCAGCCTATGCTACCAATCCGATAGCTTTCCCCGTGTCATATCCGGATAACAAATGGGCGGGGCCCCGCAACAACGGTGGCGTGAACCCTTTCAATCTTGTCCAAAATTCCGGTTACAGTACAGAGTTTAAACCCAGTGTTCAATCGGTGGTATCGGTTACCCAACGGCTGGATGCAGTCACAAAAGGACTCAGTGCTACCGGGCGCTTTTCATTTGATACCTACGGTGAATTCAATACCAGCCGCCATGGTTATAACGACCTGTGGTATGCCGGCGGCCGCGATGAAAACGGCGAGCTGATTTACGAGCGTACCCGCACAGGAAATACTTATCTCGGCTATTCCACTTCTTCGTCAGGGGAACGGGTGATGTATATTGAAGGTAACCTTACTTACGACCGCAACTTTGGCAATCATACCGTAGGTGCCCTGGTAGTGGGAAGCCTTAGAAACCGGGTAATAGGAACCGCTTCGGGGTTGAAAATGGCTATACCTTTTCGTAATCAGAACATGGCGGCAAGGGTCACCTATTCCTTTAAAGATAAATACCTGGCAGAGCTCAATATGGGAGCTACCGGCTCAGAAAACTTTGAAAAAGGACAGCGCTGGGGATACTTTCCGGCGGCATCAGCAGGTTGGGTTATATCCAAGGAAGAGTTTTTTCAGCCCGCTACCCATACATTTAACCTGTTTAAGCTGCGTGCATCCTATGGGATGACGGGTAATGACCAGCTGGCAGATAATAACCGCTTCGGCTATCTTACCTATATTGATAATTCAGGTGGTATCGCATTTGGTGCTACCCCCCGCTGGAATAACGGTATAGCCGCAACTGTATTCGGAACTGAAAACCTGACCTGGGAGAAATCAGCCAAAACAGATATCGGTCTGGAATTGGGTATACGTAATAAACTGACCATTATTGCCGACTATTTCCAGGACCATCGTAACAACATCCTTGTGCAGCGCGGTACCATTTCTCCCGTTGCCGGATATGGTGATGCACAGATATTTGCCAACATGGGAGAGATGATAAATAAGGGCGTGGATGCCAGTATTGAATACATTGATCGTATAGGTAAAAACGTTAGTCTGCGCCTGTTCGGGAACATTACTTACGCCCGTAACAAAGTGATATATGCTGACCGCCCTGTGGCCATATTTCCTTATCAGCAGTTTGAGGGGCATATGAATGGTGAGCAATATGGTTACATAGCGCAAGGCTATTATAATACCCAGGAAGAAATTGATAAAAGCCCTGCGCAGTTGCGAAAATTATACCCTGGTGATATCAGGTATGCGGACCTGAATGCAGATGGAAAAATAAATGCGGGTGATCAGACTTACCTGGGCAAGAGCAGTTTCCCGCTGTGGTCCTATGGATACGGCTTTACGGTTGGATACAGGAAATGGGAGTTGTCGACAGTGTTCGCTGGTGTAGCTGATGTTGCGATTATGGCTAATGGTGCAGCCGTTAGCTTTAGCGACTGGGGAGCCAGTGGGGTAGGCGTGATTCCATTTGCAGGTATGGGACAGTATCCGGCCAATGTATTGACAGCATTAGAAGACCGATGGACCAAAGAAAATCCGAGGCAGGATGCTGCGTATCCGCGCCTTACCGTAGCCAATACCAGCGACAACAACTATGTCAGCAGTTCACACTGGATTCGGGACGGTAGTTTTATGCGCCTGAAGCAGGCCACCCTGAGCTATTCCTTCATTACACCAATGATGAAAAAGAGAGGTGTCAGTAACCTGACTACTTACGTTACCGGTACCAACCTTCTGACACTTAGTAAATTCAAACTCTGGGATCCCGAACTGGGGTCGAACGGTGCCAAATATCCTTTTGCGAGAACCGTGACGGTAGGTGTACGTGCGCAATTTTAAACATTAAAGCTGCTTGTTATGAAATTATATAAACTGACATCTATATTGGCTATAATGCTGCTACTGGCATCGTGTAGTAAATATCTCGATAAAAAACCGGACAACCTCTTAACAGAAGACCAGATATGGGAAACCCGTGCAAATGCAGAGGCTTATCTATATAACGTATACGGCTATATACATTACGCAAACGGAGACGACTATGCCTCTGTTGGCGCTTCCGACGAAACATCCGTTGCAATTCCTACAACCGCGGTGCGGCAAATGGTAGGTGGCAGCTGGAGCCCGGCGGACTGGCATGGCTATTACTGGGCCGGCTGGTATACGGCTATCCGTAAAACATTTGTTTTTGAAGAAAATATTGATAAAGTCCCGGCAAATCAATTAAGCAATGAGCTGAAACAGCAATATAAGGGAGAGAACTATTTTCTCAGGGGATATTATTACTGGTTGTTGCTGCGCCAATACGGACCATTTGTAAATCTGACAAAGGCCATCAGTCAGAATGAAAACTTTAATGTTTACCCCCGTGCTCCGTTTGATACCTGTGTGGCGGCGATAGTTGCATTGATGGATAAAGCTGCGGCGTTGCTGCCGGGCAGATGGGATAATTCCGCCAACCTCGGCAGAGCTAATAAAGGGATTTGTATGGCTATCAAAGCGAAAGTATACCAGCTGGCAGCCAGTCCGTTGTGGAACGGGAATGCGGCGTTTGCCGGATTCAAAAACCAGGATGGTACAAGTCTGGCGCCTGCCAGCAATGATGTGAATCGTTGGAAGGTGGCGGCTGCAGCAGCAAAAGCCGTAATAGACTCGGGGTTTTCCAAGTTGTATACCAACTTGGAAAATGGAGATACCCGTTTTAACCCTTACCTGTCTGTCAGGAATGTTCATCTTACGCCATGGAATGTAGAAACAATTTTCGGTGTAGTGAGCTGGAACGTATGGGGCTATACGAAATGTGCTTCGCCCGGCCCCGGAGGCTACAATATGTATAATGCTACGCAGAATGTGGTAGATGCATTTGCAATGAATAATGGCAGAACAATTGATGATCCAGCATCCGGTTATACAGAAACGGGATTTGTGCAGCAAAACGGTGCTAATGACTGGGAGCAAAAACAGGGGGACTGGAATATGTATGCTAACAGGGAGCCCCGTTTTTACGCGTTTATAGCTTATAACGGGCGTCCCGTGTTACCCGCCCGTACAGTAGATGATAAGAATTTCTTCTCTTCAGACAATAATTTAGATGGAAGAGGAAGAATCGAGTTTTATTACAATGGTAAGTCAGGGCAAAAGTCAGCCGGCACCAGCAATATCACCGGCTACCTGCCACTGAAACGGGTTAGTCCGAATGATAATATCCGCCAGGATGCTGTTTCTAATCCTACTCCTTATATTGTACTCCGTTATGCCGAAATACTGCTGGATTATGCAGAAGCACTGAATGAATATGATCCTGGTAACCCGGATATTCCTAAATACCTGGATATGGTGCGTACCCGTGCGGGCCTGCCGGGGATAGCCGCTGTATATCCCGATGCTGTAGGTAATACAGAAAAAATGAGAAAGCATATTCTGCGTGAACGTCAGGTTGAGCTTTGTTTTGAGGGTGACCGGTACTTTACCCTTGTGCGCCGGTTGCTCCTGGGGAAACCGGAATATCAAACGATTTACGGCCTTAATACCTATGCTAACGATAACGGCCAGGGTTTTGCCTTTACTGACTTTTATAAACGCACCCTTTTCCAGAAACGTAGTTGGGATAACCGAATGTACCTGTTCCCTATCCAGCAACAGGACATAGAACGTGACAGAGCCCTGGTGCAAAATCCCGGATGGTAAACTATTACATCTCACCTGAAACCAGCAAGTAAAATGACCAAGTACTATTATACCCTGCTACTGATATTATTGGTGTTAATAGCCGGCTGTAAGAAAGAAGACAGCCAACAACACCTTGGAGGCAGTGCCATGACGATAGACCGCTTTCTTCCTCAAAGCGGGGGCGCTACCACGCAGATATTGATTACAGGCAGCAATTTCGCCGCTGATACTTCCGAGGTCAGTGTAACCATCAACGGAAAACGCTGTGTAGTAATCAATACTGCTGTTAATCAACTAATGGCTATAGTGCCTAAACGCTGCGGCTCCGGAAAGGTAATAGTACGCGTGGGTAGCGACAGCATTGTTAGTACAGAAACATTCAATTATATATTTACCAGAACAGTTACGACTATCGCCGGCAATGGTAAAGCCGGCTATGCCAACGGAAAGGGTACGGAAGCCATGTTTAATTTTAATGGAGAGGGATGGTATCGTGGTGCTGGAATAGTAACAGACAACGACCTGAATGTGTATGTGACAGACGTAGGTAATCATTGTATCCGTAAAATTGATACCGCCGGAAATGTAACACTGCTGGCAGGAAATCCGGAGGCGGGCGGATATGCAGATGGCAAAGGGAAAAGTGCGAAGTTTTCAATTCCCTACGGCATCACCATTGATGCCCAGGCGAACCTTTACACAGTGGACCCCGGCAACTGGGATATACGCAGGATTACACCTGATGGGGAGGCTACCACCGTTGCCTGGGCAATGTCGGAACCCTGGTTTATTACTACTGATCCTTCCAGTGGTCAGCTGTACTACACGAGTGCAGCGCCTGGCGCTACATTGTATCGCCTGAATGCAGATTATTCTCAAACCAGTGTGATTACACAACTGCCAAAACCGGGGGGCATCACCTTTGATAAACAGGGGAACTTGTTTATTACCTGTAACGATGAGCACTACATTCAAAAATACACCGCTATCTCCTGGACAGCTGCCAGCTGGGCAGGGCAAAAAGGGGTGGCTGGCTATGCCGACGGCGCTGCCGCAAGTGCTAAATTTTCTGCACCATGGAGCATTGCTGCGGATGCACAAGGTAACCTGTATGTTGCCGGAAACGGGAATATTAATGCAGGCGCTAATCCTGATCAGAGTATCCGGTTTATCAGCGCTACAGATGCCGCTGTGAGCACCTATGCAGGTGGAGGCAGCGCCGGCTTTTCCAATGGCATTGGCCAGGCGGCAGCATTCAACGGGCCACTTGGCATTACCATTGATAAAAACGGAGCGGTGTATGTGCTGGATAAAAACAATAACGCAATCAGAAAAGTAATTTCAGAATAACTATGACAGGCAGACTACTTATATCGGCGCTATTGGCCAGCTGTACGGGGGTAAAGCCTGATTTAACAGGCGCGGTGATGAAGCCACAGATGACGGCGTGGTATGTGTCGCCGCAGGGTAATGATGCCGCAGCGGGTGATTTAAATCACCCGCTGAAGTCCATTAACACCGCTGTTTCAAAAATGAAAGCCGGTGATACCCTTTTTGTGCGTGGTGGCAGTTATACAGAAATAATTACCATCAGCAAGTCTGATATTGTAATTATGGCGATGCCCCAGGAGCAACCGGTGGTGGATATGACGGGCTACATTGTTTCGGCCAGCACTACTGTACTCACTATCGGCGCTTCGCGAAATGTAACCGTGGCGGGTATTGCTTTCTGCAACCTGAAAAGTAATAAGCCATGGGCTGATGTGAATGGGATTGTGGTAAACAATGGCAGCAGCAGCATTACCCTGCGGAATAACAATGTCTATAATATTGAACATAACGTTGCACCTGAACAGGGGCGCAGTGGTCATGGAATACTGATCATTGGCAATACAGCTGAGGTAGTGAAGGATATTTTGGTAGAAGAAAATATCATACATGATACTAAAACAGGGTATAGCGAAAACCTCACCATTAATGGATATGTAGATGGGTTTATTATTCGCGGCAATACTATTTATAATACCGAGAATATTGGGATAGATGCCGCCGGTGGCTATGCCGCCAATCCTACCCCTGCATTGAACTATGCAAGGAACGGGTTGATTACCGAAAATGAGCTGTACAATATCGACATGACCAGGGGCCCTATTGGTGGGGTGCATGGCCATGGAGCTATAGGGATATACGTAGATGGCGCCAGGAACATTATTGTGGAGCGAAACCGTGTGCACGATGCAGACAGGGGGATTGGTATTGTAAGTGAAACGGACGCCTTTCCTACCAGCTACTGTAAAGTAAGAAATAATTTCGTTTACAATTGTTGGAGGACGGGCATTTACCTGGGCGGTTATCTCAATTATACTTCAGGAGGTACCCGCAATTGTTATGTGGTGAATAATACGTTGTTTATGAATAACCGTGAGCCAGGTGCATTTTCAGAAATAGAAGGGGAGTTGAGGATGACCGAGTTGTGTTTTGATAATGTGATGATGAATAATCTTGTATATGCCCGTCCAACGGATGTCTTCTTTCACAAATATACCAGTACCGGCAGTGGAAATGTGATTAATCATAACTTGTATTATACTACCGGTACTCCTCAATGGATATGGAATGGGGTACCTTATATCACGATGGCAACCTGGCAGGCAGGGGCTGGGCAGGATAATGCAGCCATATATGGTATCAATCCGATGCTGGTAAATACTAACACGCCTGATTTGCATCTCCAGCCGGCCTCACCGGCAAGTGCCGGTGCATATATGCTGCATGATTCCATAGTAGGAGCACTGGATATTGATGGGCATGCCCGTAAAAGTGGTGGCCGTTTAACCATTGGTGCGCACCAGTTATAAATAAGAGGTTTGCAAAAGCCGGTATTTTTCCCGAAGTTCGTCAGGTTAAAATTCGGCTTATGAGAAAATACCTTTTATTGCTGGCAACGATGTGGAGTAGCTACAACGTAGTTGCCCAGCAGTTATATATGCCCCGGAATATCCGCCATGCTTATAGCGCCAAAACCCGGGATCAGAGTGGCCTTCCCGGGCAAAATTACTGGCAGAACAAAGGCCGCTATGATATTCAGATGAAGCTGGCACCTCCATCCCGTACCGTTACCGGCACGGAATCCATTGTGTATGTCAACAACAGTCCGGATACGCTCAAACATTTATGCATCCGCATGAACACCAATCTGCATAAATACCAGGCCCCCCGCTCCGGCTATCATAGTATGGACTTCCTGGACAGCGGTATGGTGATCGATAAATTTGTGTACAATGGCCAGGAGTTGAAATTCAATAACGACGTAGGTACGGCGGCAAAGATCCGTTTGCCTCGCCCGCTGGTAGCGCGCGATAGTGCTAAGATTGAGATCAGCTGGCATTATGACTTATCAAAGGAGAGTGGTCGTGAAGGGATGATCGACAGCACCACTGCATTTCTGGCGTATGCCTATCCCCGTATAGCCGTGTATGATGATTATAATGGCTGGGATGATATTCCGCATACGGACCGTGCAGAGTTCTATAATGATTTTAACGATTACACCGTGGCTATTACAGTACCAAAAAACTTTGTGGTATGGGGTACCGGTGATTTATTAAATGGTGGCGAAGTGCTGCAACCTTTGGTGGCGCAGCGTTTGAAAGAAAGTTATGTAGCTGACAAAACGATGCAGATTGCAACTTTGCAGGATATGCTGGATGGCAAGGTAACGGCGCAGCGCGATTGGAATACCTGGAGATTTGCGGTGAATCATATTGTAGATGTGACGTATGGGGTGAGTGATCATTATGTATGGGATGCCGGCAGTGCCTTGCTGGATACGGCTACTGGCCGCAGGGCGAGCATGCAGGCGGCTTATAATGATACGGCTGCCGACTTCCGTAAGTCGGTGGAATTTGGCAGGTATGCGCTGGGTTGGTTTTCGAACCACTGGCCGGGCATAGCTTATCCATATCCGGTGATGACGGCTTTCCAGGGGTATGCTGACATGGAATATCCGATGATGGTGAATGATGGCAATGTTGGCGATCTGGGATTTGCGCAGTTGTTGCAGGATCATGAGATGGCGCATACTTATTTTCCATTCTACATGGGAATCAATGAAACCCGTTATGCGTTTATGGATGAGGGTTGGGCCACTACTTTTGAATACCTGATTGGTATTGCAGAAAAAGGGCAGGAGGTTGCGGACGAATTTTACAAAGAGTTTAGGGTAAAGCGTTATATAAGTGATCCGAGTACAGAGGAGGATCAGCCAGTTATTTCTATGTCCACCCAGGTGAGTGGCATGGGCTATGGCAGTAATTCCTATGGCAAGGCTTCGCTGGCTTACCTGGCGGTAAAGGATTTGCTGGGAGATGCTTTGTTTAAGAAATGTTTGCATCATTATATGCATACCTGGAATGGGAAGCATCCTATTCCATGGGATTTCTTCAACAGCTTCAACGCTGCTGCCGGCAAGAACCTGAACTGGTTCTGGCATAACTGGTTTTTCACGAACAATTATATAGACCTGGCAGTGGGGCCGGTGAAGGGGAAAACGGTGACGATCCGCAATGTGGGTGGTTTCGCTATTCCGTTTGACCTGGTGGTAACTGATGCGGCCGGCAAGGAGGTCCGCAAACATTATACGCCTGCTATTTGGGAAAAGAACCAGCAGGTGGTAACGTTGCCGGTTCCGGATAAAGTTCGTAGTGTAAGGGTAGAGGGCGGTTTGTATATGGATGCAACGCCGGGAGATAATGTAAGTAAGTAATCATCTTTTTATATCCGGAAGGGGACAGGGCTTGGTAGCGCTGTCCCCTTCTGCATTTGGTGCCTATGAGGAAGGCCTTCTAAAACTTTTTTTAAAATATTTGTTATACCTGCTGACATAGGGTTGTCACCTTGTGATTTTTACTTTGTATCAACAAAACAAAGCAACTATGAATATCATTGAATTATTGCTCCAGGAGTTGAGGAGCGAGTCGGCCACTACCAGGAAGATGCTGGAACGTGTACCTGATGGCAAATTTGACTGGCAGCCTCATGAAAAGAGTATGACTGTTGGCCGTTTGGCGACGCATTTGGCGGAGGTGTCGGGCTGGATACCAATGGTGTTAAATACGGAAGAGATTAATTTTTCAGAAAAGGATTTCAAGCCCCGGGTGATACCAACGAATGCGGAGTTGTTAACTTTTTTTGAGGAGGAATTGCAGAAGGGGGAGGAAGCGTTATCCAAAGCAACGGAGGCAGACTTACAGAAAACCTGGACGATGCGGGATGGTGATCAGATATGGAGTACAAGTAGTAAATATGAGGTGATGCGTATGATTCTCGGGCAGATGATACATCACCGTGCACAGTTGGGCTATGATCTGCGCTTGCTGGAGGTGCCTATTCCTGGCAGCTACGGGCCGAGTGCAGACGAGCACTAAACTGATATTTAAGTAAGCGGGGTAATGTTGCACGGGCGCGACGTTACCCTGCTTACGTGTATGCATATACGCAAATTTGTAAATTTTTTTATCGTCTGTAATCTGCTGTGGTGGCTGGTTTTGTATTTTTGTAAAATAAAATTGTTATTTAAATTTTGTGAGAATAAATATTTTTCTATCTTTGCACTCCCGAAACAAACAAAAGGGAATGATTCCGTAGCTCAGTTGGTAGAGCAATACACTTTTAATGTATGGGCCCTGGGTTCGAGTCCCAGCGGGATCACAGAAGAATATCAAAGGTTATTAAAGCCGCTTAAATCACCCGATTTAAGCGGCTTTTTTGATTTTGCCGTAAAAAAGGTAAATCATACAAAACGAGGATCAAGGGATCAAGTTGAATACCTGGGGGATTGATTATTTTTAAGCGCATAGAGTTTACATCATCTGAATAGAAAAAAATCTACGTCTCTTACTCCACGCTCTGCATTTCTGAACGAATTTATCCTGGCATTAAACTGTTCAGACTTCATTGGATTTGCCTAATGTTTATGTTGACATGGCGGTTTTTCAAAACAGCCTCCCGGAACTCTGCTATGGAGCGATTTCCATAAGTATGGGTTGGTTATTTTCCTTGCCCCATTCGTATAATGCTGAGAGTACAGGATGTAACGATCTTCCTTTTTCAGTTAAAAGATATTCAATATTCCGGGGAGGTTTTTCCTGGTGGATAATCTTTTGAATAAGTCCATCTTGTTCCAGTTCTTTCAGTTGTAAGGTGAGCGCTCTTTCTGTTACAAAGGGAATTGATTTTTTCAACTCGCTGTAGCGCATAGGTTGTTTCATCAGTCTGTTGATGATCAGTGGTTTCCATCGGCCACCTACGAGCGTGAGCGTATAGGAAATAGGGCAGAGGGTTACCAGTTGCTTAAGGTTGCTGGTATTGGTAGACTGGAGTTTTCGCATATTCAAAGATACGAACAAAATTTTCCGTTATTGTTTGTCTTCGCTGCCGTTGTGACCTTTGAGAAAAAAAATATGAAAAGCATTAACAGCAAGGCATTTCTGGCAGACAAAGCAAAAGGTGCAGGAAGCATACGTTCGGTATTACAAACTATTTCTGCGCCGGGCCCACAGGAGGTACTGATACGGGTAAAGGCAGCAGCATTTAATTACCGAGAGGTGATGATCATTGAATCAGGTATATATCCACTTCCGGTGAAAGAGACTTTTATTCCGCTGGCAGATGGGGTGGGAGAGATTGTAGCTGTTGGGGAGGAGGTTACTTCTTTTAAAGCGGGCGATCGTGTAGCGGCAATGATGTTTCCCTACTGGCAATCCGGGCCTTTTCAGGCGGAGTTTTCCAGGCAGCTGGGGGGTGCGTTGGATGGTATGCTTACAGAGTATAAGGTGTTGCCAGCAGCCGGCGTGGTGCGTATTCCGGATCATCTCAGCTATGTAGAGGCGGCGGCTTATCCCTGTGCCGGCGTTACTGCCTGGAATGCCTTGTTTGGCGGGGCAGGGCTATTACCGGGCCAGACGGTGCTGACATTGGGGACAGGCGGTGTGGCTATGATGGCATTGCAATTTGCCAAAGCAGCCGGCGCCCGTGTAATCGCTACCAGCTCCACCACGGAAAAAATGGAGTTCCTTCGTAAGTTAGGTGCCGACGATGTGATTAATTACAAAGAGCATCCGGAATGGCATAAGGAAGTAAAAGCGCTTACCAGTGGCCGTGGAGCAGATCACGTAATTGAAATCGGTGGTGGTGGAACAATGGCGCAGTCGGTGAAATCGGTATACCTGACTGGAGAAATTAGCCTGATAGGAACGATGGCTGCCGGGGATCCCCTGATGAACCTAAATATGCTGTTAACTACCGCCGCTACAATTCGTGTTATTGCCGCCGGGCACCGGGGGCATCAGCAGGCAATGAACAGTGCCGTGGCGCTTCATAAGCTCAGACCAATCATAGACAGTGTATTCCCTTTTAATGAAGCGCCGGAGGCGTATCGCTATTACCTGAAAGGAAAATACCAGGGGAAAGTAGTGGTGTCGATGGAGTAAGGTGAGATATAGAGTTATTACTTGAGGAGTTGTGATCATTCCAACAACTTCGTAGGCGCATATCCGAAGTGTTTCTTAAACGCAAACGAAAAATGAGACAGATTTTCGAATCCTACTTCATAGCATACGTCAACCGGCTTCTTTTTCTTCTCCTTGAGATGGTAATGCGCCAGTTCCAGTCTTTTTTGCGTTAGCCAACGTTGCGGTGTATTGTTGAACGCTTTGCTAAAATCCCGTTTGAAGGTAGTGAGGCTTCTGCCTGTCAGGTAACCGAATTTCTCCAGTGGCATGTTGAACATGAAATTCTTCTCCATGAATTCGGCGAGGTCGATCTTTCCTGGTTCTTCGAAATTGGCCAGCACATTATCTACACTTCTGTCGATCGTCCGTAGAATGCTAATAGCTTCGGTGATTTTCAAAGACGCGATATCCTCCGGTAGGTTTTTCATATCGAAATAAGGGATCAGGGATGCCAGGCAGCTTTCGAGCAACGGGTGATGATTGAAGCTGTAGATCTGCTGTGGTCGCATGGTTTGTGGTTTGGAGGGATGCGATGCGTAAAAGTGCCGCAATCTTTCCACCGTTAAATGCATGACCACCGTTTTATGTGGCTGCAGGTCTTTAGGATAATTAATTATCGTTGCCAGTTGATTACGGGGTATAAGGAAAATGTCTCCTTTCCCGAAATAATAGGTAGCATCCGCCTGAACGATCTTGGTTTCGCCCGAAATGAACCAAACCAGCATGTGGTGTTCAAACATGATGTCAGATTTGAAGAAGTTGTCGTCATAGCACGACAATTTTATATCTTCTGTGATGTATTTTGCCTTGTATTCCATTTTTATGGGTTTTGCAGGTCAGCACCATCTAAAAATAACAAGAATCGGCGGGATAATGGGATGGAACCGGTCAGTTGTTCTTTCATTTTTCAGCGATTGAAGGTCAGCAATTAAATTGGTGGCCCATCATTTCTTCGGTGAGCGTCCATAAGTGTTTGGCGCTGGATTCCTGGAGAGAGTAAGGCTTCACGCCTCCGGAGGTGGATTCACCGGTTGCCAGTGCGGCAACATCAGCATCTTCACAATACACGCCGCCTGTGTGGTTGAGCAGAGGTGAGGTGGCGCACCAAACCGTGGTGGCGGCGCCCTGGGAAATGGTTTTCAGGGAGGCTAGCACTTCCGGAAGCATGTTACCGTCCGCATCGCAGAAGCCCATTTTTTGGAAAAGTTCAAGAGGCGCTTCCCGGCCAAGTTCTGTACCGCCGATAGATCCGGGGTGGAGGGAATAGGCTCTTACATTACTTGCTTTGGCCCGGTTGTCGAGTTCCATTGTGAAGAGGTTTACTGCGGTTTTCGACTGGCCGTAGCTTTGTAGAGTTTCATAGTCGCGGTACAGGAAGTTTGGATCTTCGAAATCGAACGGCGCAAACTGGTGGCCTTGCGAAGAAACGTTGACCACCCTCGCGCCATTTGCCTTTTTGAGGGAAGGCCACAGTCTGGCCGTGAGCTGAAATTGCGCCAGGTAATTGGTAGCCAGTTGCGATTCAATGCCCCGGCTGTCCCTACGCAAGGGCACCCACATAATGCCGGCGTTGTTGATGAGCAGGTGCAGCGGCCGTCCCGATGCCAGGAAGGTGTCGGCGAATTTGTCGATGGAGGCGGGATCCATGAGGTCCATCGCTGCGATTTCCACATTCGGAATGCCCTGCAGATTCCGTTTCGCCTTTTCGATGTCTCTTGCCGGAACAATCACGGTAGCCCCGGCTGCCGCCAAAGTGCTGGTAGTTTCTAATCCTATACCGGTATTGCCGCCCGTTACGATGGCGATTTTCCCGGTAAGGTCAATACCCTTAATAACGTCTGCTGTTGTGGATGTGGCATTGAAGCCAGAATGTAAAGGGGTTTGCAGTGCGCCCTGGTAATTGTTTTGTTTCATGACAGTAATTTTTTAATCGTTGATGTTGAAACAAAATTACTTTGCCATGAAATGGGCGCCTTTGTTCAAAAGTCCAAATATGCTTTGTTCAAAAGGCCGGTTTTTGTGCCACGAAATCAAGGGGGGATGACGCACTTCAGCCTGGCAAGGCTTATTTCTACTGGCTTATGCTAAAAATGTGAATATTTTTCAGTTAATATGATGCCCATCCATGACCGAACCTACCTGTTTTTTCCGTTACTATGATCTTAAAAACGATGGGGCGGACGGCAGGTGGGTGCCGCTCACTATTCATCAGCAATTCTTTAAATCCACCCGTTTCTGCTGCATGGTACTGCTGTAGATGGCCCACTAAAAATTTCATGAGATAGTATTTCTCTCTTTGTTCACTTACTTCTTCAAACTCGCCACGTACCAGTACTGAACGCCAGTTTTCCAGGTCGTCAATTTCATCTGTCTGAAAACAAACATTTGGATTTTTGCGCATGATATCGATCTTCAGGCCAGGCCGGGAATGTCCGACCAGGTAGGTGCCATTATAGGCATAACTTACAGGTACAATGTATGGCTGTAGCCCGTCAGTACAGCCAATCCGGCCGGTGGCATGCTTTGTCAGTATTTCATCGATCTCCTCGGGTGTGAGTGTTCCTATCATAGGATTGTTTTTTCAAAATTATCGACAGCGTGTTTGATATTCCTTGATCGGTATCAGTTGGAAAGATGAGTATGGTCATGTCTTGCATGAATATCCTATTATAACAAAAGAATGATCTAAAAGTTATGTTATGGGAAATCAATTGTTTTTTAGGCTACCTGTTTACGATAAATAATAGTATTTTGGACAATTATAACACAGTTATGAAAAGGTCCATCGTTTTATTACTATGCATTAGTTTGGTTGCTGCCACCCTGCCGGTATTTGCCCAGCGGGTACCTAAGGGAACTGTACAGCGTATAAAAGTTCACGGGCAATTCCTGGAAGGGAATCTAAGTGGCGACAGCGCTGATCGCTATGTTTCGGTTTATCTTCCGGCAGGCTACAGTTCTTCTTCAACAAAAAAATACCCGGTCATTTATTTCCTGCATGGCTATACGGATAATGATGCAAAATTCTATGGCTTCGAAAAACACTGGATGACCCTGATCAACCTGTTGGATACCGCGTTTGCGAAAGATCCTGCGCATGCGGCCATCGTGGTTACACCGGATGCATTCACGAAGTTTCAGGGTAGTATGTATTCTAATTCTGCTACCACCGGCAATTGGGAAGATTTCATAGCGCAGGAACTGGTAGGGTATGTCGATAGACATTACCGCACCATTGCCAGAAAAGAAAGCCGTGGATTATGCGGGCATTCCATGGGGGGCTATGGAGCATTACGTATTGGTGAAAGGAATCCGGATGTATTTTCTGCTGTTTACATGTTAAGTCCCTGTTGCCTGAATTCCGCTCCTATGGCTACAGGAGACATACCCGCTCCATTGCTGAAAGCGGAGCAAATAAAAACTATTGAAGAGCTGCAGCAGGCCGACTTCTTCACTAAAGCCACCTTTGCATCAGCTGCAGCGTGGTCGCCTAATCCGCAGCGTCCACCGTTTTACCTGGATCTTCCCGTTAAAAATGGGCAGCTGCAGCAGGACGTTATTTTAAAATGGGATGCTAACCGCCCGTTAAATAGTCTGGACCAATATATTTTTAATATCAAAAAACTTAAGGCAATTGGGTTTGATGCAGGTGATCGGGACACTGGTATAGCAGAGAGTATTAAAACACTGCATGCTGCATTAGATGCTTATAGTATTAAGCATGATTTTGAGATATATGACGGCGATCATATAAATCATGTAAGCAAGCGGATACAGGAAAATATGTTACCGTTTTTTTCGAAGTATTTAGGGTATTGATCGATAGCGCAATTTTTAACTATGAAGCAAGCATCTTTAACTTGCTGCTGCCTGCTTTATACTATTTTGCAAGGTGGTATATGCATGCGTAAACAGGAGTATTCCATGTATCGTGTTTTATTTATACTATATCATCTCTCAATACGCTAAGCGCATCCGCAAACCGCTCCCCGCGCATCTGATGCACCGCCTCATTCATCAACGCCTTGCCGTACATCAACTGCCCTTCATATGTAGCCAGCGACAATCTTCCAGACCCAATCAGCGGCCCCACCTCTCTCAGGGAGATTCCTTCCATTTCCTGATCCACCGCCTCAGGCTTATTCCGTGCAGCCAGCTGCAACATCATCAATGAGTAGATTATCCGGCTGATCTGCCGCATCACATAAAACCGGGCAGCCTGATATTCACTGACCTCACCAAAGTAGGTATTCAGGAATATAGCCTCCTGTTCGGGGGAGTGAATGAAAAAGTTAGCTACTCCTGCAAGGTCTATATACCTATCATTTAAGAAAGCCGTATCCCAGTCAATGATCCAGAGCTCCTTCCCATCACAAAGAATATTAGAAGGATTTAAATCATTATGACTGAAAACCATGTCCGCATCCTGCCAGGGATAAAACTTTTTTATTTTTTCGTAGTATGCCAGGCATTCATCGGGTACAGGGCCCGCCAATAGCTGACTGCTACGGAAGCCGGCCACAATCTGCTCCAGCGTTACTTCCATATCGTCGCCAGGTATAGCGTAGGGGATCGCATGAATTTTTTTAACCGCTTCCGCCAGCTTCGCTGCCAGTATCTCTCCGCTAAAGGTAGTTCTGACAGGTTGGCTTACCACAAATTCACTGATAGTAATACCATTTTCTGCATTTTGATAACATAACGGTGGCGCAATACCTGCCGTTGCAGCAAGTGCTATCCGCTCAAAAGCTGCTGTAGAAGCACGATTTCCCGGTATGTCCAGTTTCATTACATAGGGCTGATTATTCACGATAAGCTTATATACCGCGGCGGATGATAATCCGCCGGCGAGCAGGGTGACCTCACCAACGTTTACATTTCCAAAGGCCTTTTCAAAAGCAAGGTGGATAGCAGTAACGCGGTCAGCAGGAAATATAGTTGTATTATTTAATGACATAGGAGCAGTAATATATACAATATTACTACGCCATCCCCACTTCTCAAAACAACTCACCCCACCGACCCTACGAATAGTTAATATTTTGTTAACCTCCCCGTAATATTCCCAACACATCACCCACCTACTTTTGCACCCTAAGCATAAACACTCATGTCAATGAAGAGAATTATCTGTCTAATCTATCTTACCCTAAGCTTGCTGACTTCAACCAAACTATTCGCGCAATCAACCCTGGCAGACTTAAACGGCCAGATCAAAGCTAAGGATGGTACAGCAATACCAGGTGCATCAATCACAGTAAGAAATGAATCGACCGGCTTCACCAACAGAACCCAGTCCAATACAAAAGGCGTTTTCACCTTTAAACAATTACCGCTCGGTGGTCCGTACACCATAACGGTGTCGGCCATGGGTTTTGGCTCCCAGAAAAAACAGGACTATAACCTGAACCAGGGAGATGCATTACAGGTAAATTTTGACCTGGAATCATCGGTGTCAAACCTGGAAGCAGTAACCATTACCTCTACTTCCAACAAGAAGGCAATCGTAAACGCCGGCGCAGCAACCACTATCACGCCTACTGATATCAGCCGCCTGCCTGTTAACGGAAGAAACTTCGCCAACCTGGCAGCACTGTCGCCACTCACCGGTAACGGCAACAGCATCGGCGGCCAGTTAGGCTCCGGTACCAACTACACCATCGATGGTATGACGGCAAAGAACCCTACCTCCGCAGGTCCTACCACCTCCAGGAGCGGTGCGCCTTACTCCATCTCCATCGAAGCGGTGCGCGAGTTTAAAGTGGTGACCAACCAGTACGATGTTACCCTCGGCAGGTCCGGCGGTGGTACGGTAAGTGCAGTAACCAAATCAGGTACCAACACTGTTTCCGGTTCGGTATTCGGCTACGGTCGTGCCAACTGGTTATCCAGCCCTTACGATATCCGCGGTAACAAAAGAAACAACAACTATTCTACCTACCAGTTCGGCGGCTCCATCGGCGGCCCACTGATCAAGGATAAACTGCATTACTTCCTGGCCTGGGATCACCAGACAGATAACCGCTCCCTCGTAATCGCTGACGTACGCTCCGCTTCTGATGAGCTGGTATACAACGTTACCCGTAACGTGCTGGACACTTTTGTTGATATCGCCAGAACGAAATATGGTGTTTCCAGCCACGCACAATACGGATCGTTTAATAAGCAACGTATGTCCGACGCGGGCTTCCTGCGCATCGACTGGCAGATCAATGATAAAAACCTCCTGACTATCAGGAACAATTATACGAACGACGTTAACAAACTGGGACTGATCGATAATACCGCCATTGACCTGTATGAGTCTACCGGTAACGACTATAACCGCGACAACAGCCTGTTGCTGACACTCCGTTCTACCATCAGCACCAAACTCACCAACGAATTAAAAGCCCAGCATTTATACACCTGGCAGTCCAGTGAGCAAAACGATGAGCTGCCCGGTGCACTGCCAAGAGCGATCGTTGAAAACGTAACTTCTGTGCTGTCCGACGGTTCCACAAAATCTACCAACATCCAGATCGGTGGTCACCGCTTTGGACAGGAGAATTTTACCAACAACGTATTCCAGCTGACAGATAACTTATACTACAATACCGAAAAAATAAACTATACCTTCGGTATCGACCTGATGTATACGCACGCTAAATCCCTTTACGGTAGCGAGGTAAACGGTCGCTATGTATACAGAGGTATGGATGCCTTCCGCAACAATACCCCCTATGCTTTTTACCGCGAAGTGCCTTTAGTGGCTGATCCAAGCGTAGTATCCACTATCTTCAACGGCGGTATCTATGGTCAGTTACAAACGTCCCTGGGTAAGGGAGTGAGCCTCACCGCCGGTCTGCGTTTTGACATGGCTACCTACCCCAAGGCGCCTCTCAACCAGGACCTGTACAATGCCCTTGGCCTGAGCACTAACAACAGTATCAAATCTTTCGTGCCGCAGCCAAGGTTCCAGTTTACCTGGGATGTACAGGAAAAACATACGGACTACCTCAAGGTGGGCGCAGGCATTTTCAGTTCCGATATCAACAACTACATGCTCATCAACAACCTGACGTTTGATGGCAAGCACTTCGGAACGGTAAACCTGAACTCCAGCTCCGTGGCCATTCCTTCACCTGATTTCTCTGCCTTCAGAAAAGACCTGGGAACGGTACCGGCGTTCACCCAATACCAACTGCCACTCATCAACTACACAGGCCCTGATGCTAAAATACCGGTGGTATACAAAGCGAACATCAACTATACCAAATACATCACCAGCCGCCTCCGTATGGGTATTTCCGCTTACCTGACCTATGGCCGTAACAACTACTTCTATATTGATAAAAACATGGTGGAAACACCATATTTCACCCTTCCTGCTGAAGCTAACAGAGGGGTGTATATTCCTTTAGATAAAATGAATACCAGCGGTGGTAGCGGTAACTATCTCGATGGCAGAAAGAGCACTGCGTTTGGCAGGGTACTGGAACTAACCAGCCTGGGTAAAAATAACACCTACACCTTTGTATATGATGTAAACTATCGATACTATAAGGATGGTAACATCACCGCCAGCTATACCTGGAACGATTCAAAAGACAATACCTCCTACAATGGTAACGTTGCCAACAGTGCTACTTTAGGCCTGCCGGTAGCAAGTGACCCGCGTGACCTCAGCAAAATGTCGTACTCCGATGCGCAGTTCCGTCATAAAGTAGTATTCTATGGTACTTCTCCCACCTTTGCAGGATTTGTATTCGGAGTACGCTTCTCCGGACTGGGCGGTACCCGCTACAGCCTGTTGTCGGGCGTAAACAGCAACCAGGACTTCGTGAGCGGTACCAACGACCTGGCTTATGTGTTTGATCCTAACGCTGCTACTACACCTGCCGCTGTAAGAGACGGACTGCTGAAACTCCTGAATGCGGGTGATGCCGGATTCAGAAAATATGTGGAGAAGTCCACCGGCAAAATCGCTGAAAGAAACGGTGGTATCAACGGCTTCTACGGCACAGTGGATTTAAGACTGGCTAAACAATTTAAAATTTCAAGAAAAAGCGGTTTTGAACTGTCAGTAGATGTGTTCAACTTCGCCAACATGCTGAATAAGAAATGGGGATCCAGCCACAACTTCGGTAACACTTCCCTGTACCGCGGTACTGCGTTCGATAAAAATACCAGGGCTTATACCTACGCTGTTAACACCAGCGGTGTAGCTAACCCGGGTGGAGATCCTTATCAGATACAGTTGGGAGCGAGGTTCTTCTTCTAAGTTATTATAGTTAAAGAGATATTGATGATCGCCAGGTTGAAGTGAAACTTCGGCCTGGCGATAGTCTTTTTTAATATTCTTATCAAGTGAGATGTGGATTTTCGCGACCTTTGCATCTCCCTATAAAAAAAATGCTATTCGCTTATCTCACCTGCGGCTGCCTTTTTTTACTCTCATTCATCCTCCTGAGTAATGCGATCAATCTGTATAAGATCGCTAACCGGTGGATGGGCCTGTTTTTTCTGTTCGCAGGATTTGCCCTGCTGTCTGCTATCGCAGAAAAATCAACTCTTCATCTGCAATATCCGCTGTTAATTCCTGCAATGGAAATAACCCGTTTTGCCATGGCGCCGGTTTTATATTTATCAGTATTGTATTATACCCGTCCGGATGTGAAGGCCGATTGGAAATTCATACTTCACTTTATCCCTGCTATACTTTTTATCGGAGTGCTGGCCGGCCTGAGTCATTATCTGCCGCCTGGAGCCGGACTGGTAGTGGTACTAAGTTTAAAAGCACAGCTGGCCGGCTACTGGATAGCAGGTCTGCTATTGATACGAAAAAGTCAGTTCCGCCACTCCTGGCTGCTGTTTCTTATGCTTGCCGTAGGAATAATGATAGCTGTTTACCTGCTGGCATCTTTTGTAAAATGGGATTCATCCTGGCATTTCAACAGTTTTCTTTATCTCCTGTGTGCAAATGCAGCTACCTACTATGTAATAAAACAGCGACATATTCAGCATAACATTGCTACCCCCCGCCTAAATACCGTAGCACTCAACCGTTACAAGGCACAATTGGAAAAAGTAATGAGAGAGGACGAACCGTATACGGATTCGGATCTTAACCTTTCTGGTTTAGCAATGCAGATGAATATCAGCGTACATGAACTTTCCTACCTGCTGAATACTGGATTGGAGAAAAACTTTTACCAGTACATTAATGAATTCAGGGTAGAAAAAGCCAAGGAATTATTGCAGTCAGAAAAGCATCAACACATTAATATACTGGCCATTGGTTTTGAAGCAGGCTTCAATTCAAAAACCGCTTTCAATACTTCTTTCAAAAAGTTGACGGGGAAAACACCGGTGGAATTTCGGAAAACAGTGGTGCGTTTGGATACAGAAGGGCGGTAGGACTATTGCCCATGGCTAATATTGCTGTAAAAGCAATATTATGAAAAAATTGAAATTTGGACCCATTGTTATCGCTTCCACTATTGCCGGAATGCTGGCTATGTTTGTAGTTTTCAGAATGCTCGCCAGGTATACAGGAGGACGGCTGCCACAGGTAGTGATTTGGTCGTTCTCGTTTTTAATGTTACCGGCTTGCCTGTTGACTGGGTGCATTGGTTATTTCAAATCACCGGAAAAAACAAAGGCTTTTTTTAACACCGTGATCATCTATCTGCTGGCATTCGACCTTTACTCCTTCGGTTGGCAGAAAATCTGTGGCTTGCAGATGGTAGTGGTTCGTGGTATGTTGGATATGCCATTTAATAGCCTGGATGGTGAAACACTTACCTGGGCTTATTTCCGGCGCTCTTATCCCTTTACAGTGGCAATAGCAATCGCACAGATCAGTGGTAGCCTGCTGCTATTGTTCAGACGTACCAGGCTGTTAGGGGTAATAGTGATCATTCCGATACTACTCAATATTATCCTGATTGACATCTTCTATCAGTTACATACCTGGGTATTGATACATGCCCTGGTATTGATGACAGGCGTAATTTACCTGCTGATGCAGTACCTGCCGCGATTGACCGATTTCTTCCTTCGTACACCTGACTCCCTGCCGGTAATAAAAGGAAAGCGCTGGCAATGGCCACTAGGGACGCTGGTGGTTATACTGCCATTGTTTTTATTAGCTACTTATCAGTACCCTGATAAGCATCCCTGGCTCTCCGGCAAATACCGGGTAAAACAGTTATTGGTAAATGGTTCCCCTGTTGCACCAAAAAAACAGGCGGACAGTGTGCTGACCACCGTGTACATGGATTTGCAGGACGAATTTGTGTTGGAATTCAACCATTACAACAGCAGATATATCGGCACCTACAAGCTGGATGAAAAAGATGGTCGTATCAGCGTGACCTGGCGATACCCTGCCGGTTTTAAAAGCCGGTTCGATGGTATCCTGCAGCAACAAGACCATAAAAATATGCAGTTTAGCGGCAGGCTGGGTAATGATAGTTTGCACATGCAACTGGTATATGTGCCAGAGCCGAAATAAGCGCAGATTCCCGGGTACTCTTGATTACCCGGGACTTTTTCAATTATCGGCCGTCTGAAAATTAGGGAGTAGCACCATTAATTAGTGCGGCTTTTGCTATATTGGTACCTAATTAATCCCTATGTCCAAAATCGTTCTTGTACTCGGTGCCAATTCCGACGTAGCCAAAGAAGCCATACTGCTATACCTGCACAAAGGCTACCAGGTAGTAGCCGCTTCCCGCAGTACGGCTGATATCGAAGCTTTTATGGCAGCCCGTAAAGCCCCTGCCGGCCTGCTCATCATTACCTACTTTGATGCTACTGCATTCGACAGTCACCCGCAATTTTATGCGTCGCTGCCGGCTAAGCCACATATTGTAGTGTATGCCGCCGGCTTCCAGGTAACCAATGAGCAGGCACTGGTGGACTGGGAGGGAAGCTACCGTATGATGCAGGTGCATTACGCCGGTGCGGTGTCCATCCTCAATCTGATAATAACCGACTGCAGCAATAATCACCTGGAACGGATTATCGGACTCTCGTCCCTCTCCGGGGTGCGTGGCCGCAAAAGTAATTTCGTATATGGCAGCACTAAAGCCGCGTTTACACAATACCTGGCAGGGCTCAGGCAATACCTGTTTGCCAGGAAAATAACCGTGAACGTGATCGTAGCCGGATATATCCGCAGTAAAATGACCGCCGGACTCGACCTGCCCGAGTCCCTGCTGATGGAGCCCGCCTTCATTGCCAGGTCCATCGTTGATGCCGGCAGTGGTTTCACGATTGTACCCGGATTTAAATGGAAACTGATCCACCAAGTACTTAAATATCTCCCTGAAAAATTAGCTGCCCGGTTACCCTAATGTTCAATACTGGACAATAACCTAACGGGAATGGACATATTATATTTAGTTAGTATTTCTAAATAGATAATTTGTATTAATTTGCAATAAGGCATTTTCTTTGGCAGTAGTAGAACTAATTAAACATCCCCGTTTACTATGCTGAAAAACTACTTCAAGATTGCATGGCGGAACCTGTGGAAGCACCGGTTGTTTTCCCTGATCAACATCATTGGATTAGGCCTCGCCATGGCCATGTGCCTGTTGATCATTATTCAATTGCAGGGTAGTTTTGAGAGAGATGCATTTCATCCATTTCCTGACCGCACCTATCGTATTACCACCGACGTAACGGCAGCCGACGGCAAAACAATTTCCCTGGCCAGCACCCCGCAACCCCTGGCCCAAAAGCTGGAACAGGAACAGAGCAGCGTGGAAGGGGTAGCCCAGGTAATACGAGGCTTTGGCGGCACCTTCTCCAACCGGGTTAAATCCCTGGGAGTCTGGGGGCATTATGTAAGCCCGGGTTATTTTAAGTTGTTTAACTTCCCGCTTGAAAAAGGACAACCTGCTACTGCGCCTTATACGGTAGTACTCTCGCATGAAACAGCCGCTAAATTCTTTGGAGATACGGACCCCATTGGTAAAACACTGGAACAGAAAGACCTTGGCACCTTCACGATCACAGGTGTATTTGCCCCACTGGGGCAACACGTATCGCACCTGGATGCGGACATCGTAGTTTCCATGGCTACCTACCCCATGCTGCATCCTGGCGAAGCCAGCGATAACTGGTTAAACTATAACGCCTATACGTACGTACTCCTGCATAAAGGAACTACACCTGAACAGCTGAACGGTATGCTCGCGCAAGTTCGCGCTGATAACCGGAAACAGGTTGATTTTACCGGTGTGAAAGATCACCAGTTTCACTACCAGCGCATCGGCAGTATTTCCCCCGACTTCAGCGGGTTGCAAAACAACCCTGGCGTAGAACCATGGTTCAAAATCCTGATCAACGGGATCATGGTGCTGATCATCATCTCCCTGGC
Source organism: Chitinophaga jiangningensis (assembly GCF_900142605.1). GTDB lineage: Bacteria > Bacteroidota > Bacteroidia > Chitinophagales > Chitinophagaceae > Chitinophaga > Chitinophaga jiangningensis. The sequence continues at coordinate 129,671 of NZ_FRBL01000011.1, read as the reverse complement.
GATTTTTAACTACATAAACCTGACGCTTACCCGCTCCCTCAGCAGGGCGAGAGAAGTGGGGGTGCGCAAGGTAGCCGGTGCTGCCCGCTGGCAGCTGGTATTGCAGTTCCTGATAGAAAGTGTGCTTATTGCTATGTTTGCCCTCGTGATAGGGATGGTGGGCTTGTACGCCATGAAATCGTTTATTCATGCCCGTTGGTTGATTTGGGAAGTGCAGCGGCCAGGGATACTCTGGTGCTCCTTCCTGGGCTTTACGCTCCTCACCGGCCTGGTGGCTGGTGCAGCTCCTGCGCGTATATTGTCCGCCGCCAAACCGGTGGCCATTCTCAAAGGTGCACTGGGGCCTGCGGGCTTTGGAAAGATAGGCCTCCGCAAAGCACTGATCGTAGTTCAGTTTGTAGTGTCACTGGTATTTATGGTGTCCACCGCCATCATGTACACGCAGTTCCGCTATATGGCTACGGACAATAAAAACTTCAATCGTAAAGACATATTGAATATCCCAATAGGGGAATCGGGCAACTACCGGCTGCTGGCAAATGAAATCGCGAAGCTGTCAGGCGTAAACAGCATCGGCGCTACCAGTGCGCCCTTAAATGAATCCGCCGGCCGTGCCACCATCACCCGCGATGCCCGCGCCAAAGCAGGCATCGAGCCGCTGCAGACCTTTACCTACTCGGTAGATGCGGCGTTTATCCGCAACATGAAACTGACCTTCGCCGCAGGTAATAATCTCCCTGAAAGTAAAATGGATACCAGCAAAGGTAGGTTTGTAGTGCTGAACGAAAAAGCGGTGCAGTCGCTCGGCTTCACTGACCCGCAGGCCAGCATAGGGCAAACCATACTGCTGGACAGCGTGGAAATGATGATTGCCGGCGTAGTAAAGAACTTCAACTTCATGCGCTATGAAATGCCGGTTACCCCGCTGGTACTGCGGTACGACCCCGCCGCATTCACCACGCTGTCACTGCTGGTACAAAAAGGCACCCACCAGGAAGCCCTTACTGCCTCCATTCAATCCACCTGGAAACGACTGTTCCCCTACGAACCTTTTCTGTATAACTGGTATGAGCAACAACTCTATGAGGATTACATGGAAAATGAAGACCTGAAGTTGTTTGGCATCATCATCCTGATTGTATTTGTAATCGCTTCCTTAGGCATGCTGGGCGTGGTAACCCACAGCACGGAAAAGCGCGCAAAAGAAGTGGTGATCCGCAAAGTTATGGGCGCAGGCATTATACAGGTTATGCGCCTGCTATCCTGGAGTTTTGTGAAGCTCATGATCATAGCGGCCGCGATAGGCCTGCCTTTGGGTGCATTATTAGGGGCCCTGTTTCTGCATGTATTTACTTATCATGCTACTCCCGGCATCAGCATCTATCTGGTATGCCTGGGCAGCCTCGCCTGCGTAGGAGCATTAACGATAGGGATACAGGTATATCGGATTGCCCTGCTGAACCCCGCACTGGCATTGCGACAGGAAGGTTAGTCTGCACCGCCGCTCACGTTATCAAACGTCTCTCTTTCCTTCGGCTTGATGGTATACTTCAGTGCAAGTGTAGGCCCGTAGTACACATCAAACTGGTTGCCGTTGGTGCGTAGCTGCATTTGCGCAATAATACCGGTTAAAAAGTGAAGATTTTTAGTAATCCCTGCACTGTAATAAACGGACATGCGGAAAATATCGAAATTATTAGGCGCATAGTCATCGGATGCAAACTTGAGCATCAGCTCTGCATAATAGGAAATGTTGGCATCCTGGAAGATCGGATGGGGGCGCTCCTGCCGCAAAAAGTGGTTCACACCGAAGCGTGCCCGGAGCCTGGGTACTGTTTGATGCACCCCGTTTCTGTCGTCGAAGAACTTGGTTTCAAAGCGCAGTTGTTGAAACATGGTACCCTTGGGGAGCTTTTGCGCAATGGAACCCATGAAAATCACCCTTTGCTCCAGCGTTTCATAATTGCCCGCTTCCTTTACTTCGTATTTATGATTGGTTTCGTACCCTGCCCATAACTTCAGGTTTTTGAATCCGGAATACATCAGCCAGGGTCTGAATACAAACCGCTGTCCGTAGGCAAACGGATTTTTGTCGATATAGGACCCCTGCGTCACAAACTGCACATCGGCCTGTCCGGAAATATGCCATTTGGAGTAGATGGGAAAAGCAACGTCTATTTCCGAAATGGAGGCGGGTATAAAGCCCATGGTATTGGGCGGAGGTGCCGCCTGGGCCCATAGTTCGCTGTGAGCCATTAACCCGAGTGATACTAACAGAACAGCTTTACATCTTTTTATCATGAGTTTTCCATTGTGATAGATTATCTTTTCTCCAAAGCATTGCACAACAATGGAAAACAAATGTCAGGCAAAATTGTTCCGGGAGGTTTGCCGGGTAAAATACAAAGGGCGATTTTCTAGTCGCCCTTTGTTGATGTTAAAACCTACGCTTTATTGAACAATTACGATGGAAGTCTTTGCATATAAACCCAGCGTCACCGTTACCAGGTATATGCCGCTGCTGGCATTTTTCAGCTGTACGTTTTGCTGGAATACCTCCCCCTGCTTGGTGCCGCTGAGGTATTGCACTATCAGCCCGCTCTGGTTACGCACCGTAATCGTAACCGGCCCTTCCACGGCACTGCTGAGGCGCACTTTAAAGTTGCCATTGGTAGGATTCGGGAAGATGGTAAGCAGGTCGTCCGCGCTATGGCCACCGCCATTACCATTGGTATAACGGGCCGCCGCACTTTCCGGTGAACGGTTGCCGGCAGCATCCACCGCTACTACCGTAAACGTATATACGTTGTCACCTGCCGGTGCATCGGTAGTGAAGGAAGTAGCTGTTACCGGCGTTGTGGTGAGCAGCTCCCCATCTCTGTAAACAAAATAACCTGCCACGCCAATATCATCTGTGCCAGGCAGCCATACCAGCTTCACGTGGTGCGCCGTAGCTTTAAAGGCCGTCAGCGCCGCCGGCTGTTCAGGACTCACCATATCCTTCACTGTTAGTACCTGGGTTTTTGCCTGCGCAGCCCTGTAAAGGTTATCACCCGGCTGTGCCGCCGTGAGGGCAGCACTTCCGAGCCCGTTGATATGCACCTGCCCATTTAAAATCGTGGCTATGCTGTGATCATTACTGGTGTACACCACTTCCAGCCCTGAGCTGGTAGTAGCACCCGGGGTAAAGTCACTGCTGCCATAGGCTTTATCAGGTATCGGGGAGAAGGTAATGGCCTGTTCGGCACGAATTCGCGTATAGGCGGTAACGTTAATGGTGGTAGTAAGCAGGTCATTTCCGGTAGCATCGGTAATGCCGGGTGTTTCTTTTACCTGCAACTTTATATGGCCTTCGCCCTGAAGGTTGCCGATCGTAACGTTATACACGGCAGGAGATATCGCCGTTACAGCCGTAATGTTCCCGGTAATACTGGTATCACCCGCCACGGCAAAGGCAGCCGGTGTTACGCCCGTTACCCCTTCGGTAAATACTACCTGGTAGCTCACACTGGTAGCATTGGTAGAATCAGCGTTCTGCCTGCTGATACTGCTAACGGCAGGTGCTATGATATCCGTTACGGCAATGTTGGGCTGCGGTGGTGTCTCCATATCATACCCCAGGTAAAACGAAGGGTAGGGTGGCTGATTATAGCCTGAGTTTTGCCAGGCCACCGCCGTACGGTATTGCGGATCATGCATCAGGGTAAATATGCGATGCTCCGTAGGAATATTGGTGGTAAACAGCACCAGCGCGGTATTGTCGGACCTGCGAAGGATAATTTCCTCGCGCCAGTCGCCAAACAGGTCAGCGGTGAGGCAGGGATTTTTCTTGGTATCGTTGTTGCCAGTCACCGGTGCCGCCTGGTAAATAGTGAACAGGCGGGTCATCGCATTCACCGGCGACGGGCGCCACTTATCCAGCACATTGCCATCCAGCAGCTCACGTGCCAAATCACCATCCCACCAAACGGCATGGTTATACGAAGGACGGTTGGTGGAAATCAACTCGCCCTTTAAACTGTAAACGCCGCTGCCGGAAGAGCCCCATATTTCGTAGCCCTTGTAGGCGGAGTCGATATCCGCCGCCAGGGCGCGACCCACATCACCGCTGGTAGTTACGCCAAACAGGGTTTCGCCGGTTTGGGCATCGTTTAAACGCAGACCCATAGGGGCGTAGTCACCCGGACTCTCCAGGCATTGCCATATTTCCAGTCCCGGATGATCAGGGTCCATATCCGTCATATGCAGGGCATCGCCGTGGCCATTGCGGTTGCTCCACAGGCGGGTGCCGTCGTCGTCAATGGCAGAAGAGCCGTTGATCACTTCATCTTTTCCATCTCCATCCACATCACCGATGGTCATCTGGTGATTGCCCATACCGCTGTAAGCTTCATTAGCCGGGTTGTTCGGGTCTTTACTGTCAAATTTCCAGCGCAGCGTAAGCTGGCCATTGCGCCAGTCGTACGCAGCACGTACGAGTTTATTATAATAGCCACGACCTACAATCAGGCTGGGCCTTAGGCCGTCGAGGTAGGCGATGGCATTTACGTATCGCTCAGCGCGGTTGCCATAGTTATCTCCCCAATCGGCATAGGCGCCTCTTGGGGGCTCGTAGTTTACGGTAGCCATGGCTTTACCGGTGAGGCCGTTGAACACGGTGAGGAACTCCGGCCCCTGGTCGGCCCAGCCGCCACTGTTGCGGTAGTCCACTATCGGATCGCCAATCACGGCGCCGGTACCATCGATGGTGCCATCAGCGGTTTTACAGGCCATTTCTGCCTTGCCGTCCCCGTCAAGGTCGTACACCATAAATTGTGTAAAATGTGGTCCTGCATTGATATTTTTTCCGAGGTTAATACGCCAGAGCAGCGTGCCGTCCAGCTTGTAGCAATCGATGAGCTGATCACCGGAATAGCCGCCGGAGTTATGATTGAGTTTAGTAGGGTCCCACTTCAGGAATATTTCATAGATCCCATCGCCGTTCACATCGCCCACGGAGCAATCGTTGGCGGTGTACGTATAGGCTACCCCGTCAGGTGTGGTGCCTCCTGGTGGTATCTGTAACGGAATTTGCAACTGGTTGGTAGCCCATACATCCACGGGAGCTGTAGGCGCACCTTCGGCGCCGTTGAGCACTGGTCGCACGGTGTACTGATGATCGGTGGCTGTGCTGTCCACAAAGTTGGTAGAAGTGGTGATAGGTACCGCATTTACTTTTATACTATCACGGTACAGGTTAAACGCAATGGCTTGGGGATCGGTGCCCAGGAGCCGCCAGCCAACATATACCGTACTGGCATTGCGGCGCACCGCTACCACCGCCCTGGTAAGGAACTCCATTTGCTTAGGCCCTGTTACCACCGCATCCGGCGTGGAAAGGGTGCTCAACCGGATATTATTACCATAGCTGGTGCCGCCGGCATTGATAGCGTAGGCGCGCACGTAATAGGCGGTAGCCGGCGTGAGGTTACTGAGTGTAACCGTGTAAGCGCCGGTATCTGCCGTGGCTGCCGCCACTTTGTTGCCAGCGGTGGTAGGATTAATGGTAAGTCCGTACACCAGCCCGCGCTCCACAATAGCGGAGCCACCATCATCACTGATATGGCCGCCACCCACGGCAGACGTAGGGGTAACGTTACTCAGCATCGCAGTGCTCATCATCACAGGGTCCGGCGGAGGAATGTAGCCCCGTACCACAGGCGTAACCACACTGCTGCTATTTGTTTTCGTATAGGCGATGGCGGGTCGGGCGGTATCGCTGCCAATAGCGATGGAGAGGTTGCCCACCGGCTGGTCGATGCCGGTGGCCACTGCGGGGTCTTTCAACTCCCGCCATACAGTGGTACCCACATATTGCTTAAACACGCGCGCGGCAGAAACGGAGCTGCTGCTTACCGCATCAATAAAGGAGCAGTAGAGGTTACCGCTTTGGTCCCGCAACATACTGATGCCCGGGGCATCGCGGCCTGACAGTGATGTAGCCGTTCCCCAGGAGCCGCTAGTTTTATTATACGTGATCACCGTAGCGCGGTTGGAGTTACCGGTATTAAAATAGGCGATGGCGAGGTTGTTTGTCGACTGCACCACCATGCTGGTATGCCGAATGCCGGAGAGGGTGGAGGTTGCGGCCACCCAGCTGTTACCATTGAAGTTGTACAGCGCCATACTGCCGGTGGTAGCGGTGTTGCTGCTGAGGTTACAAAACACCAGCCAGGGCATATCGTTTTCATCCAGCACCAGGCTGAGTGCAACAGCTTTGGCAGCGGCGTTTACGGAGGCGCCACCTACGGTGACCCAGCTGCTGCCATCAAACATTTTTACGAAAGGTACCAGGTTGCCATTATCCCCAAAGGCAATATAGGGCGTATGGTTGGAGTCGAACGCCAGGGTACTGCGGGGCGTGGAGCTGTATTGCGATACGCTGTTGGTAACCGAACCTGCTGATACATACAGGTTGGCACTGTTGCCTGCCAGCGGCTCCCATGTATTGGTGGCGGTGTTATATGTTTTTACGGCCAGCCTGTTGCCGGCAGCAGCATCCACATAGGTTACATACAATACGCCGGTTTGATCTGCGTATAGTCGTGTATAGGTAGTGCTGGCGCTGGTTACATTACCACCCACCTGTACCCAGGTACTGTCGGCCTGCATTTTTTTTACTTTGGCAATGCCTCCTTCTGTGAATACCACATAGGGTACATCTGTTGAATCCCCGCTCACAAGGGCAATATTTGTATAGGCGGATGCCAGGGAGGCTACCGCCTGCTCATTGCCGAGGATCTTCCATTGCTGGGCATGCGAGCCGTTGGCAAAAAACAGTAGCAGTACCATAGGTAGCAGTAATTGTAGCATTTTTTTCATGTGGAATCGTTGATTTTGGTTACGGGTATATTAGGTTTGGTGAGAAAAAGCACAAGCGTGTTGTGCGGACAAACGTGTAGTTGTCCGGGCACATTATGTCCATATGTGAAATTCAACACGGCGGCCTCCGATGGGTGTGGGATAAGCTATTGCCCGTAGCTGCAAAGTAGTTTTGAGAGGAGGGGTGCCGGGCGTCGTCTACAGCCTGTCCTGCACCATATTATTGAAAATACAGAAGGCGTATGAATTCATAACGTACATGGAATTTAAGATTTGCCGATGCCTCGTGGTAAACTATCGTCTACAGGAAATTACAATTTCCGGATGGGTTGATTGTCCTGTACCATCCTGCCTGTATCCAAAATCAACTTGCAGGATTTATTTATTTTTTTATAGTTTGCGAAAAATAATCAGACCAAAATTTTGCCGGCTATTCAACCATACGAAGAGAAAGAACTGCTACAGCGGATCGCAGCAGGTGACGAGCAGGCATTTGCAGTCATATTCGATCACTATTACCCATTACTTTACACCTACATAAACAGGATCACGAGGGTACACGCAGAAACAGAAAGTATCCTGCAGGATGTATTTCTGAAGATCTGGCAGGGCAGGGAAGCACTGGAATTTGTAGACCGTTTCAGCAACTACCTCTGGGTGATGGCGCGCCATCACGCCTTGAATGCAATCCGTAATTTGTCGAGACGGCAAGCCATACTCAGCACTTTACCAACGGATGCTATTACCACCGGTGATGATGAACAGCGTATCTGGCAGCTCTCCCTCATCGACGAAGCTATTCGCCAGCTACCGGAACATTGCCGCAAGGTATGGACCATGAACCGCATCGATAAAATGAAACAGGCTGAAATTGCCCGGGAAATGGGTATTTCGCTTCCTACTGTAAAAAAATATATGCAACAGGCGGTGAGCCTGATCACACAGCATGTGAAAAATCAATCCTCACTCGGATTGGCCATTATGATAATACTTACCCTGTTTTCAAAAGAAAAGTAAAATACCCGTATACTTTTTCCCCACACCACGTGTCTTAAGGATGTAGTGGTATCCTTCAAATGAATATACCCTATAAAAAAACACTTGAAAGCATATACTTTTTAAGTGTACCAGGTGTCTTAATAAATAACGGCAGGTTTGCATTTTTTATTTAGGGAGATGCCAACGCTACTGGTATTGAATCTTTGTGTGCTTGCAATAATGATAGTAAATGGAAAGAATATCAGAATTATTCCACCGGTACTTTGAAGGCCTGGCTTCGGCAGCTGAAGAACAGGAGCTCATGCGCCTGGTGGAACAAACAGGAAATAAGGACCTGGAAATGATAATGAAACAGGAGTGGGATGCACTGAGTGGCCCCGATGCCAACATACCGGATGGAACAGCGCTGCTCCAACGCATCCTGGATAAACCGGCACCACGTAATCGCGTTTTCCAGCTGCGCCAATGGGCAGCCGCAGCTGCTGTGCTTTTACTGTTCAGCATCGGTGGTTACTACCTGTGCCATCAGCGCCAGCCAGCACCAGCCCTGGCAGCCAATAACATCTTACCAGGTTATAATAAAGCCATGCTTACGCTGGAAGATGGCCGGGTGGTAAATCTCGACAGTACCGGGTCGCAGGTAATCCGTCAGGGATCCTATACAATAATGCAGCAAAATGGACAGCTGAACTATAACGGCCATTCCTCCACTGAAAAAATAGCATTTAACACGCTCAGAACGCCACGCGGCGGACAATATCGTGTAACCCTGCCCGATGGTACCGCCGTATGGTTGAACGCCGCCAGTTCCATCAGGTATCCTACTGCTTTTGCCGGTAAGGATCGCCTGGTGGAAATAACCGGGGAGGCATATTTCGAAGTAGCCGCCAATGCAGATAAACCTTTCATCGTAAGTGTAAACAACGGGGTGAGCATCCGCGTGTTAGGTACCCATTTTAATGTGAGCGCCTACGTGGACGAAGGTATGACCAAAACCACCTTGTTACAGGGGGCTGTAGCCGTTGGTACTGCCAACATCCGGCCGGTGATACTCCAACCGGGCCAGCAGGCACAGGTAATGACCACTACCATGAAAGTTGAAAATAACGTCAATACCGACCAGGTCATCGCCTGGAAAAACGGGCAGTTCGATTTCAGTCATGCCGATATTAAAACCGTCATGAGCCAGCTCTCCAGGTGGTATGATGTAGACGTGAAATATGAAGGTGAAATGCCTACGCAGCTATTCAGAGGGAAACTCTCAAAAGACCTCCGCCTGTCGGAAGTATTGGAGATACTCCAGGATGTAAATGTGAAGTTTAAACTCGACAACAGAACGATTACCGTTTATGGGAAATAGTGTATCCAACCAGTAATCAGTAACCAACTATATACCGTGTGTAAGGACTATACCTTTTTATAGTCCTGTGCAGACTTATGTTTAATCATCAAATCAACCAAAAGTATGTTAAAACGTGTAGGTATTAATCGGCCCGGAAGCTCCTGGCTGAGCCACCACAGCAAAGCAATGAGTGTATGGAGGATGGTCCTTGTATGTATGTTTACCTTCCTTATCAATGGGTATGCCACTGCTAAAGCCCAGGGTAAGGTGTCAGTATCCGTACAGGCAGGATCGTTAGCCAGTGTGTTATCCACTGTGGAAAAACAAACCGGCTACTCGTTCTTTTTTGATGAGAAAATACTGGCATCTGCCAAACCTGTAAACGTAAATGCTAAAGAGATGGAGCTGGATAAATTTCTGGAACTACTCTTTAAGGACCAGCCATTTCGTTTCAGTGTCAGGAACCGCGTCATTACTATCTCCCCTAAAAACCAGGCTACGCTTGCAACGGATACTCCGGAGCAAGCTGCTGCCACCACCGTTTCCGGGAAGGTGATTAATGGAACCGGCCAACCTGTAATAGGGGCTACCATCCGCTTGAAACCTTCCGGCATGGGCACTTCTACCAATGAGCGGGGCGTGTTTGTGATCAACAATGTACCATCTGGCACCTATACCATCGAAATTTCCTGCATCGGATTTACCCATACCTCAGAAAAAATTGCCGTAAACAGCCAGCCGGTAGAGCTACTGTTTACCATGAAAGAAAGAGTAATTGAGCAAAAGGAAGTGGTGATAGCTACAGGTTATACCAGTAAAAAAACAGGAGAGATGACCGGCGCCGTGCAGAGGATTTCAGGGGATGACCTACGTACCGGTATTACTTCCTCCGATCCCGCTTCCCTGTTGAAGGGAAGGGTAGCCGGTGTATATATTTCAGAACAAAACGCGGCCGATCCCACCAGCAGCGGTGGCCAGCTGTTTGTACGCGGCCAGAGCAGTATCGCCGGTGTAGGCCTGGACCAGGTAAATGAATTTGTAATCCCCACCTTGTCGTACGGCCCCCTGTTGGTATTAGACGGCGTGATTATGCCTAACCAGAATTTGAAAGACCTGGTAACACCGCAGGAAATACAGGAAATCACCATCCTGAAAGATGCTGCCGCCACAGCTATATACGGTTCCCGCGCTGCTGCAGGCGTAATGGTGGTGACCACCAAAAAAGGCCGTACAGAGAATACACGTATCAGTGCTGATATTAAACATGGTGTCAACATTCCCAATACAGGCAACATGCATTTTATGTCAGGCCAGGAACTATATGACCTGCAACAAAAATTCTATACGGAGAACTATGCACAAAATAACGCCAGTCTCTCGCCAATATTTCCGACTTTACCGGAGTACCTCACCTATATGCTGCCTACACAGGAAGCGGTGGCTAACTCCTACGACTGGACCAAATACGCGTTCAGAACCAGTCATACCACAGACGTAAATATTTCGGCCAGTGGTGGAAATGATAAAACAAAATTCTATATCGGCGCATCCTACTATAAGGAAGATGCCACCAGCGTATTGAATAGTCTTACCCGGAAAACGTTTCGACTTAACCTCGACACCCGGCTTACCGACCGGCTGTCCACCAGTATGTCCATCAACGGGATTTTGAACAACGGTTACAGAGATATGAATAGTGTAGCAGGCGCCGTTCAAACCTTTATTCCATGGTCAAATCCTTACAATAGTGCCGGCGCACTCACGCCTGCACTGCAATATAAAATGGGTGGCAATCAGCAGGTAAAAGGCAACCCCCTGTATGATAACCAGTTTAATTACTATAATCTGCAATCTCAACTGTTCTTCGGCTCCATCAAACTGGATTACCGGATTACGGACTGGCTCAGCATCTCCAGCACTAATTCGGGCAACCTGAATTACAATAAAAATGTGCAGTATATAGATGTGAGAACCTACGATGGAGGAACTTCCATTTTCGCGCCACAGGGTTACCTGGGCACCACTACCGGCAACCTGATGTCGTACCTCACCTCCAACCAGCTGAGCTTCAATAAGCGTGCAGGCGAGCACTCCATCAGGGCGCTGGCGGCACTGGAATTCGGACAAACTACCAATGAAAATATGTTGGTAAATGTAAACCATGTGAGAGCAGGGTACCCGGTCATCTCCCTGGCCCGTGAAATGGGTGGGCCGGCTGACCTTTCGTTCTTTGGTATTCCTTCTACCAAGGTAGGCAATCTCGAAGGAGGAAAAGATGTAAGGGCCGTGTATTCTGTATTCGGAGAAGCAGGCTATACGTACAAAAGCCGCTATAGTCTCAGTGGTAGTATACGTACCGATGCTTCCAGCAGCTTTGGCAGCAACAACAGGTATGGTACTTTCTATTCCGGTGGTGCCGCCTGGAATATCAGCAGTGAGCCTTTCTTGGAACAGATGAAGTGGTTGAGCATGTTAAAGCTGCGGGCTAACTATGGTACCAGTGGGTCGCAACTGGGGGATAATTTCCTGACACGCACCCTGTACGATCCGCGTGAAGTATACAGCGGCAGCGGTGCAGCTACGATTACTGTGCTGGGTAATCCGGACCTGCGCTGGGAAATCACCAAAACCTTCAGCACCGGTGTGGACATGGACCTGTGGAACAGGTTTTCTGCCAACATAGATTTTTACCGCCGCCGTTCCCAGGACCTGATTCAGAAGGTAACACTGCCGCCTATGGCCGGTTTTCCTACCCAATGGCAAAACGCAGCAGTCGTACAAAATACAGGCGTGGAGGTAGTATTGAATTCGCAGAACATCATGCGTAAGAATTTTACCTGGAGCACCGCCTTCAACTTTAGCTGGAATAAGAATCAGATTGTAAGCGTAGCAAACGACTCACTCAGGCAGGGTTATTATGATCAAAACAGTTTTTATTTGTATAAGGGAGATGATATTAATACGCTGAAAGCTGTAAAGTACGCCGGTGTAGACCCTCAAACAGGCAAACCACTGTTCGAAAAATTACTCTTCGACGCAAAGGGACAAAAGACAGGGGTGGAATACGTGAACACCCTGGCGGAAGTAGGCGCAGACCGCGACAGCAGGCAGTTTCAAACAGTGGGTTCCTTTCAGCCACGGTTCTACGGTGGACTCACCAATACCTTCAGCTATAATAATATTTCTCTCAGTGTGCTGATTACTTATGCCATTAAGTATACGATGACCAATAATTACGCAGCAGCCGGGCAGATGGCGAATATCGGGCGGTTTAACCAGCTGAAATATACCAAAGCGCAGATACCATGGACCACCCCTGGGCAAACAAATGCCACAGAGCCATCACTATATTACCAGGGTACCACTACTTATTTCGGCTCCGATAAATATATGCACGATGCCAGCAACGCTTCGCTCCGTAATATCCGTTTAAGTTATGAGCTGCCTAAGGCTTTTATTGATCGCTTAAAACTGGCTAACTGCACGGTATATGCAAGTGCCGACAACCTATATACGCTTTATTCCAAAAAAATAATTGCTTCCAGTCCGGAAGGCCCGGCTGTAGGAGAGGCCCAGGATTTCGGCAACTCGGGTGGAGTGCTTGGTATCCCGCGCAGATTTATGATCGGTGCCCAATTATCTTTTTGATCCACTACAAAATAGTATAGTCATGAAAAAAAATATTAGTGTGCTGTTGTGCGCAGCTGCGTTGCTAGGGGCATGTAATAAAAAAATAGATGAGATCAGACCGCTGGTTAAAATAGACCAGGAAGGGGAGTTGTCGTCCGCAGCGGGTATCGTGGAAGCCACCGTGGGTAATTATTCCCTGCTCCGTGGTACGTCTACTTCCAGCTACGATGAACCACTTGCCAACATCTCCGAGAGCAGAGGCAACAATGTTACTTTGCGGACCTTTGGACCGGTATTGAAAACAACGGATGCATTTGCGTATCAAAATAGTCCAGGCGCGCAGTTGGGCTTCAGTAATGAATTTTACCGGGGCGCCTACCAGATTATTGTGGGTGTGAATGCCACCCTGGAAGGTATTGCCACTTTCAAAAAAACATCCTTTTCTTCTTCTACAGAAGCGGATAAAAATAAAGTATTGTATGCAGAAGGTGAGAACCACTTCCTTCGCGCCTGCACTTACTTCAACCTGATCCGCGTGTATGGCAAGCCATATTACCAGGATGCTGCTAATAGTCCTGGTGTGGGAATAAAAACAAGCAGCTCACTCACGGATATGCCAGCACCGGCATCTGTAAAAGCAGTATATGACTATATTATTAGTGAGCTGCAACTGGCTGCACAACAAATGAAAACTCCGGTAACCAAAACCAACAGTTTTGCCAGCACTGCGGCAGCCTGGGCTTTGCTCTCAAGAGTTTACCTGTATATGGGCGGGAGCCTGGCACAGCCGAATGCTTCGTTCAACGATTCTGTGATTACCTATGTGGATAGTACCCTGAATTATTCTGGAGGTAAGTACGCCCTGATTCAGGGGGCCGATTATCAAAAGCTGTTCGCTGATGATGAAACAGGAACGCTGGGCCGCGCCATGTTTGCCAGCAACAAGGAGATCATTTTTGCATTTGATAACGCTACCGGCACTACGCGCCTTGGCTTATTGTATAATTACGATGCACAATACGATGGGGGTGGAACGTTTCTGCCAGGAGAAGAATTCCTGCATCTGCTGCAGGATGGAGACATCCGTAAAACTTTCCTGCGGATAAACCCTGCCAACGGCCGTAAGGAAACCACTAAGCTGCTGGTGCTGTATGCACAGCTCCTGACCCATGCACCCAATATATACCTCCGAGTAGGGGAGCAATATTTAAATAGAGCGGAAGCTTATGCTAAGCTGGGTAATTATGCGGCTGCCAGGGCTGATTTACAATTGATCCACACTAGGGCGGGGCTACCGGCAACAGACCTGAATGCTATCACAGACAAGGAATTATTGCCCGCCATCCTGAAGGAAAGGCGCCTGGAGCTGGCTTTTGAAGGCCATGCCGGCTACGATTTTTTCCGGAATGGTTTGCCTATGATCCGGCTGGCAGCTGATAATAACGGCCAACAGCTGGTAATACAGCCGGATGATCCTAAAGTCGTATTTCCAATTCCTACAAACTAACAACCTGACATTCCCTGGTTTAGGTGCGCTGAGCGATCAGTCGCAGGGGGCATGCTATGCCTGTAAAAATTTAATTCTCCATAAATAAATACCAACAAATATGAATTTCAGAGCAAAAACTATCATGATCGTGAGTGTGTTGCTAACCCTGATTTTACAGGTGGGCAGCATTTCCAAGGGGTTCAGTCAGGAAAAGCCTTCTCTTTCCATTGGCGACAAAGCACCGGCTTTTAAGTATGGCAGCTGGTTAAAAGGTACACCTATTAAAAACTATGAAAAAGGCCGGCTGTATATTTTCGAGTTCTGGGCTACCTGGTGTGCTCCCTGCATCGGTTCCATGCCGCATCTTTCCGAGTTCGCAAAGCAGCACAAGCAGGATGTAACTGTGACGGCGGTAAACATCTGGGAAAAAACAGGAGATAAACCTTATGAAAGCTCCTGGCCTAAAGTAGCCAAATTCGTGAAAGGTATGGGTGATAAAATGGCTTTTAATGTGGTAACTGATTCCAAAGATGAGCAAATGGGCAATCGCTGGATGAAGGCCGCCGGTCAGAGCGGCATCCCTTGTTCTTTCATGATAAAAGACGGTATTATTATGTGGATCGGCCATCCAATAGAAATTGATTCCGTAGTAGGACTGGTGATGAGCCCTGATTATGATGTGCAGGCTGCCCGTGAAAAATTCCAGCACAAGGAAGCCGCCGCCGATTCTGCCATGGCGCCTTTTATGGCTGTGATGCAGTCCTGGGATAAGGCGATAAAAGCAAACCAGTTTGAACAGGCGCTTGAAGTGATTAATGACGCGATGGGTAAGGATACCATGATGGACAAAAGTCTGGGTTTTTTTAAGTTCCAAACCATGATCGAGCATTTTAATGAAGACAGCGCCATGGCTTTTGCACGGGAGTGGCAGAAAGGCAAACCTGGATACATTGGATCCACTGCTGCCGTTATCGCTCAAAAGAAAGGGTTGAAAAGGGAAACCTACCTTTTTGCCATGGACCTGATTAAAGAAAAACTGGCTAACCCAAATGAACCGGCTAACATTTACCTCCAGCTGACTGCCGATCTGTACGCCAATATGGACGATTATAAAAATGCGGTAATTTACCAGCAACAGGCCGTGGACGCAGGCAAGCAATACCTGAAGGAAGGTAAGTTCACTGGTTTTATTTTGGAGGATACGGTGAAAGAAATGGAAACCAAACTGGCAGAGTTTAAAAAACATCTGAAATAAATTACAACATCTCTCCCGGATGTTCGATATAACCGGAGGTACACTTTCCTGTTGTGCCTCCGGTTTACAAAAAAGGCGACCTTAAAGTCGCCTGTAATTTAGTGCATGGAGGTGCACCTCAGGGGTATTTCAATATACTGGATGTGATTAGCTCGCTTTTTTTCTCCTGTTTTCCTCCGTATACTTCACAAACATAATGAACTGCACAAATTCCAGGAACTGGTAATCCTCTTTCAGCCCTTCCAGTGTCAACCCTTCCTGCCTGGTAGTCTGAGAAATCTGACCCCATTCGAAAGAGAGGAGTTTGTCCTGCAGGCCGTTGGTAAGGGATTCCAACATTGCGGGGAAGGCAGCAAAAGGCTGCATCATAATATGCTGACCCTTAGGAGTCTGCTTTAATTCCTGTACGCGCTGGTGTGTTAACGCAGGTAAGGGTACGCCTGATTGTTTGAATTGCTCTACGGTCATCATTGGGCTCAAATGTGCTTTTAGGTGGTTTCGGTCACATGTATATATTGATTAGAGGACGGGTTTTAAAAAAGGTTACAAAAATGTTGGCTTTTTTTTTATAACTTTTTTCCTTTAAACCTAATATCCTACTGAATGACGATTATTCAACCAATTGACACGTTTACAGACAATGAGCTTATTGCCAGAGTGCTGGCCGGCGAAAAGCGATTATATGAGCAACTGATGCGCCGCCACAATACAAGCCTGTTCCGGCTTGGCATGTCGTTTCTTAACAACGATATGGATGTGGAAGATGTAATGCAACTCACCTACATCAACGCATATCAGCACCTGGACCAATTCCGGCAGGATGCCGCATTTGGCACGTGGCTAAAAAGAATTCTAATAAATGAGTGCCACCAGCATCTCAAACGAATGAAAAAAACAGCCAGCGAAGACCTGGCCCTACACCAGGATATTCCCAAAACCAGGGAAACACCGGTGGATGCAATGATGAATAAGGAACTGGGCAAAGTGCTGGAAAACGCGCTGCTGAGTATTCCCGAAAAATACCGGGCGGTATTCGTGCTACGGGAAATCGACCAGCTCAATGTGGCCGAAACCTCCAAAGCCCTGGATATTTCAAAGGTTAATGTGAAAGTTCGCCAGATCAGGGCCAAGCTGATGCTGCGGGAACATATCTCCAAATTTTATCAAAACGATGTGGTATTTCCATTCCACCTTATCCGGTGCGACAGGATCGTTTACGCGGTACTTGATAAGTTGGAGATTAAATAGCCATTACTCAAAAGAAATATGTTACCAACAAAGGGGAGACCGCAGATTTTCCCTATGTTGTTTCTGGTCCACCAATGGCGGACCAGAAACAATCTTCAGCTGCTTACCTCCCTGGCAGCTCCCATGTTTACGACAAGCAATACAAGTCTTAGCTGCTTACCTGCTTTGCTGCTTTGCGAGCAAAAAAGACAAATACCCTCCTCTGGGGAGGTCATAAAATCCTGACCTGCTTTAACTTACACGGACACTGCCACTTGCCCGCCACAAATATTCCCCCAAATCCTGCGAATATAAACCCGTACCCCTCAAATATATATTCCCCATTCTCCCACTTAGTCCTGACTCCTAATTTTAGGTCGTTAATAAAAATTATATCTCATGAAAAAGTTAGAAAAACTGGTTACCAAAAAGGTAACATCCCCGGAAACCGTAAAAGGTGGTTTAATGGCACTGCAACCTGAATTCTCTTTCGATGATCAGCAGGTAACAACCGAAAACTATCCTTCCTGGAATGGTCAGCATTGGGTAACTGACGTACGCAAAGACCCTAAATAATCACCTGTAACAAACAAATTTCAAAACCATTTTAAAATTGAAAACTATGAAAAGCAAAAAAAGTCTCGCAAAACTGAATGCGAAAAAAGTTGAATCCCTGGACGCTATTAAAGGTGGTCTGATGCAGCTTTCCAATGATTTATCAGCCGACCTCGGCGAATCAGCGGCAGGTACTACTGTTCATACCCCTACCCACTACGAAGGTCCGGATGTTTACATTTGCGACCACAAAAAGGATAAATAATAACACCTCCTTCCGTCATATTTTTTATGACTCTTATTACAGCACTGCCGGCGTCGCCGGTAGTGCTCTCTCAAAAAAACAATACCATGTCTGCTCAAATCCTCATCTTAAGCCAGTCACACCTGGAAGGCTCCACAGATCACGTATGCCAGTGGCTTTCGCACCTGCGGATACCTTTCCTGCGGTTAAACGGGGAAGATTTGTGCCAGCTGCAACGCCTGACCGACCTGCCGGCAAATGAAAATATTGCTGCCGTATGGTACCGCAGAAAGATACACAGCTTTCCGGCACAATACCAGCTGAAAAAAGCGGACTTCAACACGGAGTATACGCTTAAACGCTTCCTCATCGACGAATTCAACGGCCTTCATTCATACCTGTTTCACCTCATCGACCGCCACAAGTGGTTAAATGACCCCTTCACGGAAGATAGCCTCAATAAATTGCAGGTGCTCGCACTTGCCCGAAAATGCAGTATCCATACACCTTTCACCGAGGTTGTGACCACCAAAAAAGAAATTGAATCACTGTTGAACACCTACCCTGAAATCATTGTAAAACCAATCAGCGAATGTATTTTCCTGGAAGATGCAGCAGGTGGACAATATAAAATGCTCACCAAAACCATCCACCACGCTAATCTACACCTCGTGCCGGAAAATTTTTTTCCTTCTCTGGTACAGGAAAAAGTAGAGAAGAAATTTGAAATACGCGCGTTCTATCTCAATGGGGAATGGCACGCTATGGCCATCTTTTCCCAAAATAATCAAAAGACCCGCGAAGATTTCCGCAACTATGATACCGAACGGCCCAACAGAACCGTACCCTATCAACTACCGGCAACGCTGGAAGCTAAGCTGCACCAGCTCATGAAGCTGCTGCACTTCCGCACCGGCTCCGTGGACCTGATGGTAGATAAACAAGGGAATTATTATTTCCTGGAAATTAATCCGGAAGGGCAGTTTGGTATGGTGTCGTATCCGTGTAACTATTATCTGGAAAAAAAGCTGGCAATATTGCTAGGCGAATCCATTCAGGAATTAGAACCTGCAACCCTTTAACATGAACAGATTTTTCACCTGCCAAAGGCACGCGAAAAATCACTCAACCTAAACATCCATGAAAAAGAAATTCATCAGCAACCTGAAGGAGAAAAAAATGCTGCCGCTTTCACTCTACTTCCTGGATAAGAATAACGCACAGCCAGGGCGGCACATCATCAAATTCGAAAAGGCAAAATCATTGAACTCCGAAGGATTTGAACTCTTCAGCTATTATAAAACGATCTCCAAATTCTGACCATGGAATATTTTAATCTATATGCAAACTGCCAGCTCGTTACAGGTGCTAATATGTCGCTGCTGTGCGACCTGCAGATGCGCCGGTATTATCATATCCCCAACGATACAGCAGAAGTAATCACCTACCTGCAACAACATAGTATTGATGAATGCATCGCCTATTACGGGGAAGATAACCGAGAAGCCATCACCGGCTATATCGACTTCCTCCTCAGCAGGGAACTGGGCTTCACCGATACACAACACCTGCCGGAGCTGACCCCGCTCAGCCTCAGCTGGGACCGCTTTGGCGATATTACCAACGTAATCATCGAATACAACGAAGAGATAGACTATAATAGTGCTTTCTTCCGGGAACTGTTTAACCAACAGGTGCACGCCCTTGAAATCCGCTGCTACCAACACCTGCCCTTAGAAAAATTACGCAGCCTGCTGGAGCAATTCAACGGAACCACACTTAAATTTATCAAACTGGTGCTGCCATTCCACCTCACATTGGAACTGGCATCGCTGGACCAACTGGTAAAAAAATACCCGCGTGTAAAGTCAATTCTCGTACATACGTCACCGGTAGATAAAATGGAACGAATTTTCGCAGAATCCGTACCCGTGATCTTCTACAAAGGGAGCATCAACTCCTGCCTGGCATGCGGCGAAATCCGAACCAATTACTTTACCACCAACATCGAATTGTTTACCGAAAGTCAGCACCATAACACCTGCCTCAATCGCAAGCTCAGCATCGACCTGCAAGGCAATATCAAAAACTGCCCGTCGCTGCCGGAGAGCTATGGCCACGTGTCCACAGCTAACCTGCAGGAAGTGCTGGACAATAAAGACTTTCATAAATACGATAACATCCGCAAAGACGACATTAAAGTTTGTAAAGATTGTGAATTCAGGCATGTGTGCACCGACTGTCGCGCCTACCGGGAAGATCCCAATGATCTCTATTCCCGCCCGCTGAAATGCGGCTACGATCCGTATACCAACAACTGGGAAAACTGGTCGCAGCTCCCGATGAAACAGCAAGCCATCGCCTGTTATGGATTAACGGCATTAATCAATTGATATGAAGCTGAAAGCATTCCCTTTTTATATGCAGCCCGACAGGAAAGACTGTGGTCCTACCTGTATCAAGATCATCAGCCGCCATTACGGCCGGATGACGGACCTGGCGGCTATCCGCTCGCTGGCAGAAACCACGCGGGAAGGCAGCTCCCTGATGGGACTATCTGCAGCCGCGGAGGGATTAGGGTTTAAAACGCTGGCAGTAAAAATAGATTTCCTTACCCTCGTCGAAGACGTGCCACTGCCCTGCATCTGCCACTGGGGGCAGCAGCATTTCGTAGTAGTGTACGATATTAAGCAATCCGGTGCCAATACCACCATCCACGTATCTGATCCTGCATACGGCCTCATAAAATACACCAAACAGGAGTTTATCGACGGCTGGATAGGCCGTGGTAAAAAGGATAATGAGGAAGAAGGCATCGCCCTGTTATTGGAGCCTACCCCGGTTTTTTATGAAGCAGAGTCGGCAACGCCGCGCAGCCGGAAAAATTTTTCCTTCCTTTTCTCTTACTTCTTCCGATATAAAAAACTAATCGGACAGCTCTCCTTAGGCCTGCTCGCAGGCAGTTTACTATCGCTCATTTTCCCGTTCCTTACACAAAGTATTGTGGACATAGGCATCCAAAATCATGACCTCAACTTCATTTACCTGGTGCTGCTGGCACAGGTCATGCTGTTTTTAGGGAGAATGGGAATTGAGCTGACACGCAGCTGGATCCTGTTGCACCTCTCCAGCAGAATCAATATTTCCATTGTGTCGGACTTCTTCATCAAATTGATGAGGCTCCCGATCAGCTATTTCGATACCCGCATGACGGGCGATATTATGCAACGCATCAGTGATCACCAGCGTATCGAACAACTGTTGACCAACTCTTCGCTCAACACCTTGTTCTCCATGGTGAACCTGGTGATCTTCAGTGTGGTGCTGCTGATGTACGATTACCGCCTGTTCCTGATCTACCTGCTGGGGGCTGGTTTATCAGTAGCATGGATTTCCTTTTTTCTTAAGAAGAGAAGAGAGCTCGACTATAAACGATTTTCGCAGGTAGCCCAGGAGCAAAGTAAGGTGATAGAACTGGTGAATGGCATGCAGGAAATCAAAATGCATAACGCGGAAAAGCAAATGCGCTGGGGCTGGGAGTTTATGCAGGTAAAACTGTTTAAGATCCAGATTAAGGCATTGTCGCTCGAACAATGGCAAACCGTTGGCGCTAACTTTATTAACCAGGTAAAAGATATTTTTGTGAGCTTCCTTGCCGCTAAGCTGGTGCTGGACGGGAATATCACCCTGGGCATGATGCTCTCCGTGCAGTATATCATCGGTCAGCTCAACGGGCCACTGATTCAGTTGATGGACTTTGTGAAACAAGTGCAGGACGCTAAAATTTCCCTTGACCGCTTAGGTGAAATTCATGAAAAGCCGGATGAAGAACAGCCACACGTGCAAATAGCCGCTGACCTGCCGGAAAAGGATATTGCACTGGATAATGTCACCTTCCGCTACACAGGTGCCAATACACCGGTGTTCGAAAACCTGAGTCTCCGCATCCCGCACCGCAAAACTACCGCCATTGTAGGAGCCAGCGGTAGTGGTAAAACCACGCTGCTGAAACTGCTGATGAAATTTTATGAACCCGGAGAAGGTGATATCAGGATTGGAAACGTACAGTTGCAGCACGTTTCAGCGAGCTACTGGCGAAACCGCTGCGGAGTAGTAATGCAGGAAGGATATGTGTTTAATGACACCATCGCCAGAAATATTGCAGTAGGAGTAGATAATATCAATCGCAAACAATTGCGCGAAGCGGTGGAAGTAGCCTGCATCAAGGACTTTGTGGAGGGCCTGCCGCTGAGTTACAATTCTAAGATAGGCAATGAGGGCCTGGGTATCAGCGGCGGACAGAAACAGCGGCTATTTATTGCCCGCGCCGTATACAAAGCACCGGAATATATATTTTTCGATGAGGCCACCAGTGCGCTGGATGCCAATACCGAAAAGGCCATTATGGGCAACCTGGAGCAGTTCCTGAAAGGCAAAACGGCCGTAATCATTGCCCACCGGCTGTCTACCGTAAAAAATGCAGATAAAATCATTGTGCTGGACAAGGGCAAGGTAGTAGAGGAGGGGAGTCATGATGAACTGGTGGCGCTCCGGAAAGAATATTACAGACTCGTAAAAAATCAGCTGGAACTTGGAAACTAAAAAAGAAATACTGGACACGATACACCTGCATTCCGAAGGCGTGCAGGACATCCTCACGCAGCCACCCGGCTGGATGGTGCGTTTCGGGAATACAGTAATCTTCCTCATTTTGCTGCTCACTTTGGTGATGAGCTACCTGATCCGGTACCCGGAATTTATTCCGGCTACGGCACTGATATCTACCCAAAACCCGCCCGAAAAGCTGGAAGCAAGAACCAACACCCGGATCGAACAGATTTTTGTGGAAGATCACCAGCAGGTACATTCCGGCCAGCTGCTGATGGTGCTGGAATCCACCGCTGATTATCGCGATGTGATACGCCTGCGCCAGATCATCGATTCGCTGGATACCCATCATATAGCGCAGTTTCCCGTGGAGGTGGTGCGCTCGTTTAAACTCGGAGATATTCAGGGAGATTATAATGCCTTTGCCAAGGCAATGATTGATGAACAGCTTTACGCACGCCTGCAGCCCTACTCACCTGAGTACGCGGCCGCAGAAAAAGGCCTGTCTGAATCCCGTAGCCGCATCCGCAGTTTGCTGTTGCAGAAGAAACTGGAGCAAACGAAATATGAGGTGTCCAAACGGGAATTTGATCGTTACTCGGAACTGTTCAGGGAAAGAGTGGTATCTGCCTCAGAATTTAACCAGGAGAAACTTAAATTTTTGCAGGCAGAGCAAAACCTGGAAAATATCAACCTCACCATTTCGCAGCTCCAGGAAGGCATCGTAAGTATTGAACGAACCAGGAGCGGTGCGGCCATCAACGCACAAAAAGACCAGGTAAGCCTGTCGTCCCAAAGTACGCAGCTGTTTGAGCAACTGCGAAAATCCCTCAACGCCTGGGAGCAGAATTACCTGCTGCGCGCCTCTGGGGCCGGCGTGGTTAGCTTCCAGCAGCTGCTGGGCAACAGGCAGTATGTTAAAGCCGGGGATGTGCTGCTGTCGGTAATGCCGGTGGAAAATGCGCAGCCCATCGGGCGACTCAAACTCCCCGCTGTAAATTCCGGTAAGGTAAAAGAAGGTCAGAAAGTATTACTAAAGCTGGATAACTACCCTTACCAGGAGTTTGGTCTGGTAGAAGGTAAAGTCAAAAATATCACCAATGCACCGGATAAAGACGGGAATTACTTTGTAACAATCATGCTGCCCAATGGCCTCCAGACCTCCTACCACAGGACCTTGCCGTTCGATAAGGAGCTGAAGGGAAATGCAGAAGTGGTAACAGAAGATTTACGGTTAATAGAAAGATTTTTTTACCAGATGAGGCGGCTGCTAAGGTATGAGTAAATGTTTTTTGCAGGATGGTACAGGATAATGTTTTATACAAAGCATTGTATCTTACCCCAGCAACATTTTTCCATTCCGTGTGACTATACACAGGATGGTACAGGATAATGTTTCATTCAAAGCATTGTATCTTACCTCAGTAACATTTTTCCATTCCGCGTACCGGCACACAGGATGGTACGGGAAAATTTTCCATTCCGCGTACCGACACACAGGATGGTACAGGAACATTTTTCCATTCCGTGTACCGACACACAGGATGGTACAGGAACATTTTTCCATTCCGTGTACCGACACACAGGATGGTACAGGAACATTTTTCCATTCCGCGTACCGACACACAGGATGGTACAGCAACATTTTTCCATTCCGTGTACCGACACACAGGATGGTACAGGAACATTTTCCATTCCGTGTACCGACACACAGGATGGTACAGGAACATTTTTCCATTCCGCGTAGAGACGCCTCGCAGGCGTCTATTCGCATATATCTCCTCCTTTATCTTCTCGTCCATCATTCGAGATGATTATAACGGAGATATCAGCGAAGACCGGCTCGAATAGACGCCTGCGAGGCGTCTCTACACGGATTAACCGTATTCCGGATTATGAAACAACTGATAGTACTCTTTACCTGCGCCGCTTTAACCACCGACTACGGCTTTTCGCCGGCTGCATTACCGCTGCATCCAACTACTGAAACACAGAAAGTAAAACGATACCTCATCACTAACTACGGCGCTGTGGGCGACAGCACCACGCTCAATACCCGGGCGATACAGTCCGCCATCGATAAATGTGCTGCCAGCGGCGGCGGCATGGTGGTAATCCCTAAAGGCATTTTCCGCAGCGGCTCCCTCTTTCTGAAAAAAGGAGTGAACCTGGAAATACAGGAAGGCGCCGTGCTCAAAGGTTCTACTGACATCAACGATTATCCCAAAATCAATACCCGCATCGAAGGGCACTTCGAAATGTGGCGCGCTGCCCTCATCAATGCGGATGGTACTGATCACCTCCGTATAACGGGTACGGGCACACTGGACGGCAGCGGTGCTCCTTTCTGGAAAAGGTTCTGGGATGAACGTGCCAGAGATGGTAAAACCAAAAACCTGGATGTAGAACGCCCAAGGCTCATGCTGGTGCAAAATGCGAAAGATGTGCAGATCAGTGGCATCCATTTCCTCAACGCTGGTTTCTGGAACCTGCATATTTACAAATGCAGCAAGGTAGTAGTGAAAAACTGCAGCTTCATTGCGCCGGCAGTATCCAAGCCGGATAACCACGCGCCCAGCTCCGATGGCATTGATGTGGACAGCTCACAGGATGTACTGATAGCCGGCTGCTTCTTCTCCGTTGGGGACGACTGCATCGCCCTTAAAGGCAGCAAAGGCCCGTTTGCACTCAAGGACTTGAGCAGCCCGCCGGTAGAACGTATCACCATCACCGATTGCATCGTGGAAAAAGGCGGTGGACTGGTTACCTGCGGCAGCGAGGCAACTATTGTGAGAGATGTGGTAGTGAAAAACAGCATCACCCGCGGACCAACCGTATTGCGACTCAAACTGCGCCCGGATACTCCGCAGCAATATGAAAACATCCTGCTCGAAAATATTACCGTAGAAAACGGAGGCGCCATCTTTAAAGTATCGCCCTGGAGTCAGTACTTCGACCTGATGGGCCAGGAGCCGCCTGCCTCCACCGTGCGCAATGTGCAGATCAAAAATATTCACGGCAATGCACAAACGTGGGGTGAACTGTTTGGGCACGCCAGAGCTACCATCACGGATATACGCGTTTCAGATGCAAAGCTGCAATTAGCAGAACCTGGCCTGAAGCTGGGTAATGTGGAGGGACTTCGCTCCGAAAATGTGATAGTAAACGGCCAGCAGCTGCAACTCGCAGCGTTTAAACAGAATGTGGCAATTAAATAATTACAGGCAGCAGGGGAGCCATCCCCTGCTGCCTCCCATGTGAGCAATATTGTACTATTTCCAGATAATATCCATTCAATACCCCACCTGATTTCGGGTTAGCTTTGATTCCACATTAAATTCTACGGAAAACTTCAAAGCGAAGCCTTTATGAAAAAATTCTTATTGTTGCCACTCTGCTGGTTTACCCTTACCTGTGCGGCCCAACAGAGCAGGTGGAAAATTACGGGCAACCAGGCAATTGAATGGAAAATCAATCCGGCGGATACACCCCATAAGGACCAGCTTGAAATGAGCGGGAAACAAACTTCTGCCATCATCACCTACGGTACTGGCCCGCAGCAGCGCTTTTTTATAAAAAAACAGGTGATCTTTCCCATGCTGCGTACCATTCCCAATAAAACGCAGGCCAGCCTGAAATGGACCGTGGACGAAAAGAATACACCGGTGGTAGCCATCAACCATACGCCGGCAGTAGAAACTGTAACGGCTATTGGTTTCAATGGTATACTCACTGTTCACGCAAACCTCAGTTCGGATGTCACCCTCACCCGGCACCTGTTCCCATCCACCGATAAGGCGGCACTGCTGGAAGAATGCGTACTGGCCAATACAGGGAAATCCGCCATCCACATAAATATTCCGAATACTACCACCAGCGACAGCACCCAGGCGGAAAAAGGTGTTTATGGCGTATATATCCTGAGCACCACCGTATATGGCGCCGGCACCTACGACCTTCAGCCCGGTGAGATCGTGAAATACGCGATTGTATACAGCGGACGCAAAACCTGTGATCAGCCTTACGCCTTTTCAGCCGGATATGAACACCAGAAAAGAGCCGCACTCGCTGCCGGGCTTACACAAAACCTGGTGCTGGAAACACCGGACCCGGTGCTCAACAATATGTTTGCATTCGCTAAACTGCGCGTAACCGAAAGTATTTATGATACCAAAGGAGGCCTCATGCATGGCCCTGGCGGTGGCGCCTACTATGCCGCCATCTGGGCCAACGACCAGGCCGAATATGCCAACCCTTTCTTTCCTTTCCTCGGTAATATTGAAGGGAATGAATCCGCCATGAACAGCTTTCGCTGGTTTGCCAGCTACATGAACCCGGAATATAAACCTATACCCAGCTCCATCATCTCTGAGGGGACAGGTAAATGGAACGGCGCCGGCGACCGCGGTGATCAGGCCATGATAGCCTATGGTGCCTCCCGCTTTGCGTTGGCATACGCCGATCCGTATGAAGCAAAACAACTCTGGCCCCTGATCGATTGGTGCCTGGAGTTTCTAAGGAGAAAGAAAACCAGCGAAGGAGTTATCCAATCCGACTCCGATGAACTGGAAGGACGCTTCCCCGCTGGTAAAATCAATCTTTCCACGAATGCACTTACCTACGGAGCACTGATCAGCGCTGCGGACCTGGCCCTCGCCCTGCACAACCCGGCTAAAGCAAAATCACTTAACGCAGAAGCTGCGGCCCTGCAAATCAGCATAGAAAAATATTTCGGCAGTAACGTACAGGGATATGATACGTACCGTTATTTCGACGGTAACGACAAGCTCCGCGCCTGGATTGGCATTCCGCTCACCATGGGCATCTTTGACCGGAAAGAAGGTACGCTCAAAGCCATGTATTCCCCTTACCTCTGGACCTACAACGGCATGCTTACAGAAGCAGGCTCTAAAACTTTCTGGGACAGAGCATTGCTCTATGGCCTCCGTGGCACCTTCAATGCCGGCGCTACCGACAGTGCCGCCAGATACCTGCAGGATTACTCACGTAAACGCCTGCTCGGAGAACACGTGCCCTATGCCATTGAAGCATGGCCGGAAGGAGATCAACGCCACCTGGCGGCTGAAAGTGGCCTGTACTGCCGCATTGTAACTGAAGGCTTGTTCGGTATCAGGGTAACAGGATTTAATACCTTTCAGTGCCAGCCCAGCCTGCCACAGGGATGGCAAAAAATGGCACTCAGGCATATACGTGCTTTCAATGATGATGTAGACATCACGGCAGAACGAAAAGGGAAAGCGGTACTGATCACGGTTAAACAAGGGAATGGAAAAGTGCAGCAACTATCGTGGAATGGAAAACAGCCAGTAGATATCACACTTAAATAAGCATTAATAAAAAAGGTTGCAGGTAAATACCTGCAACCGATTCTTCGTTTTTGCTTATGAGAATTAAGGACTTATTTTGTTTCCTGCTCTTTACCAGATAGTATCATTGTAATCCTGCTTTCCATATCCTGCAGGTGATATTTTGAAATACCCGATTGCAGGGGAATCGCCTTACGGATATCTCCCCGGAGGGTTACCAGCTGCGCACGCACCAGTGTAGAGGCATCGTTGCCGGTAGGGTCGGGGTTTACATAAATCTGCGTGCCATTACCATTGTTCCGCATTACAATCTCATTCACCTGTTTAAAGGCTTTTTTCGACTGCTCCACGTATAGCTTCTGCAGGTTGCGGCGGTACAGGTCTATGGGTTTATTATTGTACAGCTCCGTCCAGATGCCGGTACGCAGATCATCTAACATTTCAATGGCCGAATATGTTTTCATGCCCTTGTTCATGGCCGCATCACGGGTTAGCGTCATAATTGTGCCGGAGGCCATCAGGCGGGAGAGGATGTTATTTTGTCCTGCGGAGATGTAATTGGCTCCGTCAGTACCGGTAAGCGCGGTCAGGGTGTCGTTGATCAGCCACATAGGGGTGGTCAGCAGGTAGTCCTGCAGGAATTTCATCGCTTCCTTCTGTTGCTGATAAGGCACCGGCGAAAGCTGTACGCCCGGCTGTTCCACGCTTTTAAAAGTCTGGTAGCCGCCACCTACGCTCTTCATCACCTGGGCTCCAAGCAGGATATATTGTCGCAGCACCGTTTCGTACATGGTTTTCAGGTTATCATAGCCTTCGTTAGGTACGCGGGTCCACGTGCTCAGCTGCGGCAGCACGCGTTGCAGGTTTTTAATCCCGTACTTCGCCGCCAGCACGTTGTTGTCACCCAGGTCTTCACTCTGACTGCGTGGGTCGGAAGCAGCGAATTCGTTGCCGAAAAACAGGCGGTGGTTGGCAGCCAGACTATCAATCACCAGTTTATTCAGAAAAGCCACTTCTTCATTGGGCGATTTGTATTGCGGATACCAGCGGTAACCGAATTGTATAGCCCATCTGTCGTATTCGCCGATACGAGGGAAAATCCCTTTCTCACCAATGTTATCTTCCGGTTGCGCTACCCAGTTGAACCGGGCATAGTCCATGATAGATGGAGTGTGGCCATTGGCTTCCACCCAGGCCTTGTTACGCAGCTTTTCTACCGGTACGGTGGAGCTGGAGCCGAAGTTATGTGCCAAACCGAGGGTGTGTCCTACTTCATGACTGGATACAAACCGGATCAGTTGCCCCATCAGCTCATCGTCGAATTCCATTTTGCGGGCACGGGCATCCAGTGGGCCCGCCTGCACCATGTACCAGTTGCGTACCAGCTGCATGATGTTGTGATACCAGTTGATATGTGATTCAATGATCTCGCCGCTGCGCGGGTCATGCACATGCGGGCCGCTGGCGTTGGCAATGGTAGAAGGTTTGTATACAATCACACTGTGGCGCGCATCGTCAATACTCCAGGTGGAATCGTTTTCCGGCGCCGGCAAGGCTTTTATTGCATTTTTAAACCCGGCCTGTTCAAATGCTTTCTGCCAGTCGTTTACGCCGGCAATAAGGTAAGGTACCCATTTTTTTGGGGTAGCAGGATCAATATAGTAGATAATCGGTTGCTTAGGCTCTACCAGCTCGCCGTGTTTGTATTTCTCCACATCTTCCGGCTTTGGTTCCAGTCGCCAACGGGTTATCAGGTAGCGTGCTTTTACGCCTTGCGGGTCTGCATCAAAGTCTACATACCCCCTGGCAAAAAATCCTACGCGTGCATCCGCATAGCGTGCCTGCATGGGCTCTTTGGGCAGCAATACCATGGAGCTGTTCAACTCATAAGTTTCCGGGATGGTAGCTCCTGGTTGTGCGCCGGTGGAAAGATAGCTGCGCAGGGTGCGGACCTCGATATTCATCGGGAAGGCTTTGATTCCGGTGATGAAGGATTTATCCGATTGTACAGCCCCGATTTTCAGCGCGGTTTTTACCTGCGGACCAAAGTGGAAAATTTCATTTTCGGTATTGAGGATGTCCGTCACGTCGATGACGGTGGCATTTGCCGCTTTGTTATATGCCTTTACCGGGAATACGGCTGCGATAGGCTCCAGGTTGGAGTTGATCACAGCACGGAACATTCCGTTTTCGGTAGAGTCGCAGGAACGCTCCTGGAAGCGCATTTCTTTCAGCAGGATTTTATCATCCTGGCCTTTATCGAAATGGATTACATTTTCAGCGATCTGATCGCCGGCGTAGCCGGTCATGTTAGGGCGCGGATTGGTGGCGGCTTTGCCGATGCGGTTTACCACCAGGATGGCACGTGTAAGCATACTGTCCGGAATCTCAAAGTAGTAACGGCCATTGAGGTAATGTACGTTAAACATGCCGGCATAGGTTTTTGCTTTGGCAGTGATTACCTGGTCATAAGGCTTAATGGCCGCTGGTACTGTGTCCGTCTTTTTCGCGCTGCTGTCGGCAGGAGGTGTTTTCTTTTGTGCGTTTGCACCGGCGCCGATAGCCAGCAAGGTAGCAAAGGCGATGTTGAATTTAAGCATGGGTTCTATTTAAGTAATTCTTGTAGTTGCTGTGATAATGCCTCGCCGCGGAGGTCTTTGGCAATGATTTTTCCTTTCGGATCAATGAGGAAATTTTGTGGGATAGACCGCACCATATATTTTTTCCCTACCTCGCTGTCCCAGTATTTCAGGTCGGAAACATGCTGCCAGGTGAGCCCGTCTTTTTCAATTGCCTTGATCCAGTCAGCCCGCTTGCCAACCTGGTCCAGTGATACCGACAATATCTCAAAGTTCTTGTGCCGGAAGGTGTTGTAAGCTTTTACCACTACCGGGTTTTCTTCGCGGCAAGGCCCGCACCAGCTGGCCCAGAAGTCCACCAGCACGTACTTACCCCGGTAATCACTGAGCTGCACTAACTTGCCGCTGGTATCTGTCGAGGCAAAGGCTGGTGCCGTTGCACCTACCCGCACGGCCATGTATTTTTCAATCAGTGCCGCAGTGCTCTTACCCGCTTCGCTCTTGCGGACGTTTTTTTGCAGGCCCATGAACAGCGCTTTGTAGCTGCTGATGTCATCCGGCAATGGGCCAATCACATCTTTCAAAGCTTCCAGGCTTACCATGTAATCCGGATGTTGTTGAATAAAATCGATCTCCTTCGCTTTGCGAGCCTGCTTCAGCAGTTTCATCTGGTAGCGCCATTCGCCGAGGCCGATGGTGTCGTAGTGGCCCTTTGCTTTTTGTGCATCATAATAGTTTTGTTGGCAGGTGGCCAGTTGCTGATCAGCGGCTGCGAGGAAGGCGGTTAGCTCCTGCTTTTGTGCGGAGAGTATAGCCGTCTCCGTTACTTGTTGCTGAGCCATCACGCTGCTACCGAGTGTGCAGGCGAGGGCTGCCAGGAGTGTACTTTTCATGGTATGTAAATAAGTTTGATGGCATGAAATCCCCTGTACCAGTGGTGTACACCGGTACAGGAGGGGTTGCTATATTGTTTGATGGTTTTAGAAAACGCGGCTGCCTACACCTTTTTCCATGTAGATGATCGTGTTGATACGGCCTGTTCCTTCAAAGGAAGGCTGCGCCAGTGGTTGTATGGTGCCAATGGAGCTGATCTTATGCAGCCATACCTTATAACGGCCATCCTTATACGTGGCAATGGCCAGGTAGTCGGTGGTATACACCACATTAGTGGCCGGCACCGGATATTTGATATGCTGGATGTCCGTTACTACCTCACCTTCCGGCAGGGTTACCTGTAAGCGCTCCGTAGCTGTGGTTACATCAGTCAGGTAAATCGCGTTGCCAACGGCATAGTAGATATAGTCCGAATCATAATTTCCTGCAATCTTGCTGGCTTTCATCAGTCCGTGTGTAGGAGCGAGCGTATCCCGTTTCATGATCAGCGAATCACTACCCAGCAGGAAGCCATAGAGTGTGTTCAGCTTGTACAGCATACCCCGCTGGTCAGGCAGTCTGAACAGGGTGAGTGCCACACTGCGCGGACCCGGATAGCCACCCATCCACAGCAGGTCTGCAGTCATGTTTTTAAGATTGTCCCCGTTTTTGGCCAGCGCCGCATAGGCGGCACCGTTATAGCAGAAGATGGATTTAGTTTTAATATCCCAACCCAGGTCCATAGCCCCTACCACCGCCAGTGGCGAAGGGGTGTAGGTTTGCGGCAGGTTGGTAAACAGTGCACCTTTGGTCATGCAATAAGCCTTATTGTCGTTGATCAGCATCAGGTTGCCGGATGGCATCGGCTGAAACACATTCTGAGGGTTGCGATTGGCGGGTTTTGAAAAGAACATGCTGTCGAAACCATATACCTGTGCGCCATTGCTCACGCGGTAAATAGCGGCATCATTTTCGGAGAGTACCACCAGGCCGCCAAACAGGTCGGGAGAAGTGAGCGTGGTACGCAGTTCCCCGCTGAATAAACCTTTCACCGCATTTCCATCCAGGCTCTTACCGTTGTTAAAGGCAATCCAGTTATCAATCCTGCCGGTTTTATAAATGAAGTCCACATCTGTTTTCCCGTTATTGTCTTTAATGAGATACCAGCCATTCTCATTCCGCGTGGACACGTTAAAGATAATTTCCTTCCCTTTCACCACGCCGGTGCGCTTATCCTTCACATTAAAGATCAGGTAGTACTGACCTGGATCAAGCTTCACCGGGAGTTCCAGGTTTTTGGTAAATGCCAGCGTATCAGTTTTGTTCCTGTTACCATAGAGAGATACAAAGTTCGCACTGATATTGGTCCAGTAATAGTCGTAAGTATTTTCACTGGCCACGGCAGGGCTCAGGCGCAGCGTATCCTGGTGGGTGTACAGGTTAATGGTATCCGGAACACCGGCTACATCGAACGCCGGCAATTGCTGTGTAACACCGGTGCTTTTATCTTTTGTACAGCCAATGGCCAGCAGGCCAAGCAGTCCTATGAATATATTAATTCGTTTCATGTGATTGTTGGTTGATGAATTAAGGGAATGTAATCGCCGGGCTGGTGGGTGAAGCGTTTTCACGCACAGGTGCTTTACCGCTGGCAATGTTGGCCGGGTCGCTGTTAAACGCCGCCAATGCTTCTTTGAGTACGGTCACAAACTGCCGCAGGGAGCCATTGGAGTTGGCAGCCTGGTACCAGGCCTCATCAATATTTTGTTTCAATACATCAATCATAAACTGGTGCTTACCGGTGCTGTACTTGTTAAACCAGTTGTAGGCCGGTGAGAAGCCGTTATCCGTTTGCCACGATTTAAAACGCTCCAGGTGATCAGAAAAGGTCAGCGTTTTTTCGCGGGCTGCTTTCTCTCCTAACCCAAACTGGTCATTAGCTACCAACTGTATACGCAAGCGGTAGGTGTTCGTAGCGAGACTGGCATCTCTCAATAAAATAACAGGAATTTTAGCCGTAGCCTCATTCGCTTTTACGACCATAATGCCTTGTACAGCTTTATCATTAAAGTCCACATAATGCACGCCCGGCTGGGCCTTGAAAGGTAACTCTGTGCCAATGCTGTCTATGATCTGGTTGGTGACAGGGTCACGTTTATAGGTATACGTAACTTCCGGCACCTGCATCAGCTTCACCGGCCGGTCGTACGGCGTTATTCCGCCGATGGTATTAATATCTATGTACACCGTATCCTGCACCACGCTTTTGTTTTCAAAAACAAAAGTAGCCGTTTGTGTAGTGGTATCACTCATTTGTACCCGCGCAATATCGCTATAGGAGAGGTAAGGCGATTTTTTGCAGCCCGAAACAATCACCAGGGCGGTAGCGCAAATGCAGATTATATTTTTCATGGCTGTCTTTATTTGTTGTTATAATTTATTTCCCGATCAGGTTTAGGCACCACATACCTGGCAGGGTTGCCGGTATAATAGCTGTACGTCCAGCTGGCAGGCAGTGTAGCCACGTTATAGCGTTTGTAGGTAAAAAACGTTTGTCCTTCCCCGTAAAACTCCCGCACATACTCGCGGATCATTTTGTTCTTGCGGTCCGTTTCCCAGGCAGCCGCATTAAAGCCGGAAGGGAAGGGAATTCCTTTTTCGCTACAGTATGCACGGTACCAGGTTTCTGCAGCCTCTTTGGTGGCGGCACATTCGGTGAGTATCAGGTACATTTCGCTGAGGCGCAGCAGGGGTACCTGCAACACCGGCGCCGAAGGCTTCTGTATAAACTTACGGTACATCACATAGGAAGTATTGGTCACCTTATACACCCACATCTCCTTCCACCTTACATCTGAAGTGCGTTCTGCCACCGGGAAAAGGTTGTTGAGATAATAAAACCCGTCCTGTACATTGAAGTCCGTACGCACGAGCGATCCTGTTTCGCCAAACGTGCTGGTAGCTATGGTTTCCAGGTTGTATACGCTGAGTGCCGCAATATGCTCCGGCGACATCAGGTAATCCCCCGCCACGCGGTCGCTCTCACGGCCAAGCCTGAACGTAGCACGGCCTGTACGGTCCTTCGCATCTATCACCTGCTGTGCATACTGAGCAGCTTTGGCTTTGTTGGCGGGGTCAGTGGCTGCGAGGTACATATACACCCGGGCTTTAAGCGCCAGCACGGCATAGTAGTTCAGCCTGATCTGGCGGTACATATAGAAATTGTCTGCCACTACCGGTGGTGTGCTGGAATTAGCCACCGGGTTAAGTTCTGCCAGTGAGTAACTGAGAATTGGATCTTTGTCTTTCATCAGCGCCTCCGCAGCGTCTAGGTCGGCCAGGATGTTTTTTGCAAACTCCTGGTAGGCTACCGGCGTGATAATATCATGGGTTACTTCCGTCACATAAGGCAGCAGCGTACTGGTGCCTGGATTGTCCGGCATAGGGCCAAACATCCGCAGTACGTCGAAGTGGTTGAAGGCGCGCAGCGCCAGCGCTTCTCCCTTGATTAACGCGTAGTTGTTACCCGTAAATACCGATTGCTGGCCGTCAATTCTCTCCAGAATACTATTTACACTGGCGATTACTTTGTAAAGGTCGGCATAGGTATTATCCAGCATACCTCTTACCTGTGCATCGTTGTAGTTGGCATTGGTAAGGTTGGTAATGGCAATGCTGCTACCGGATACATCCCAGTTACGCGCCATATATTCAATGGTGCTCCACATCAGGCCACCGCCATAGGTATTGTTACTCTTCATCTGGATGTAGGCGCCGGTGAGTGCATCCCTGAAACCCTTCTCCGTGCTGAAGAGCTGGTCTTTGGTCGTTTGCGCTCGCGGTGTTACGTCCAGGTATTTGTTACAGCTGCTGAATGCCAGCGCGCCGAAAAGTATAGTCGTGATAGTTAGTCGTTTCATGTTTGATCGGTTTTAAAAAGTGGCAAACACATTAAAGGAAACCTGTCTGGTAAACGGATAATCCAGCCCGCGTTCCTGCTTCACGGTAGAGAGGTAGAACAGCTCACCGGTATTGGCAGACAGCGTAAGCGCCTGTAGCCCGATGTGTTGCAGCCATACCTTGTCCAGCACATTATAGTTGATATTGATGTTCTGGCAGGTAAGGGTCGACTCATTTTGCACAAACCGGGAAGAAGGGAAGATCACCGAGTAATCATTGATACCCTTGAAGAAAGCTTTGTCCCCCGGCTGTTTCCAGCGGTCCGTAAATACGCGTGCGTCTACGTTAAAGAACTTATCTGCACTTTCTACGCGGTCTACCAGCGTCTGGTTGTAGATTTGTCCACCGAGGCGGTAACCGAAGGAAGCGTTCATGCTCAGGCCTTTGTAACGTACCAGTGTGCTGAAGTTGCCCCGGTAGGTTGGCTGATTGAGGCCGACTGCTACGCGGTCAGCAGCATTCCAGGAGTAGGTCACCTCGCCCTTGCGGGTCAGGAACAGCTCTCTGCCGGTGCTGGGATCAATACCCAGCGAGCGTACGGCGTAGATGGTATTCTGTGAAGCACCTTCGCGGATGATTTTATTAGGCGTGCTGCCGTTGGTTTGCAGCGCCAGCTTTTCGTTGGCAGCCTTCATGGCTTGCGACAACTGCACAATCTGATCTGTATTGTGTGCAATGTTTCCTGTTACGGACCAGCTGATGCGGCGTGCATCATTCTGGATCAGCATCAGCGTAGCGCTGGCCTGCCAGCCTCGCTGCTCCAGCTGGCCGATGTTTTCGATGTAACTGGTAAACCCATTGGAGTAAGGTAATTCGAGTGAGCTGAGCAAATTAGAAGTCCTTTCTCTGTATACATCCGCTACGATGTTAATCCTGCCACGGAATAGTTCCGCTTCCAGTCCACCGTTGTATTTCTGGTTTTTCTGCCATTGCAGGTTAGGATTGCCCAGTGAAGTTTGGGTGGCTCCCAGCCAGTTTTTATAGTGATCATTGATGATGTAGCCATAGGTAGCCAGCGGCTGATAGGCAGCAAACGCCTGGTTACCGGTAACGCCGTAGGAACCGCGCAATTTCAGCCTGTTTACGAACTGCAGGTTGTTATGAATGAAATCGATGTGATGCAGGTTCCATCCGGCGCCCAGGGAATAGAAAGGAGCAAAACGACTATTGGTACCAAATTGGGAAGCACCATCCACACGATAGCTGGCATCGGCAAAGTAGCGGTCATCGTAGCTGTAACTAACGTTACCTACGGCGCTTACCCGCCTGGTGGTAGCTTCGCTGCCTCCGGGTTTACCATCTTTCTGGTATTGGAGGGCCATGCCTAAAAAGTCGATGCTGGCATCCGGAAATCCTTCCGCCGCAAAGGTGTAGTTGGTGCTTTTATCTTCGGCAGCTTCCAGCTGCGCCCCGATGCTCAGGAAATGCAAACCCTTAAACAGGTTGCTATATTGAAGATTCAGCGTGCTGGTATAACTAAACGATCTGCCGCTGCCATAATCGTAGGTGCCTTTACGTAAGATGTCGGCATCGCTGTAACCGGCAAAGGCAGAGTGTTCCGCAGGTTTAAAGTTATCTGTATTGGCATTGGTGGCGTTGATGCCCAGTCCGCCACGCACGGTGAAGTGGTTAAACGGCGTCCAGTCCACCTGAAAGTTATTGATGATATTCAGGTATTGATTGCGGTCAAATGTATTCAGCGTAGCATCATACATCGGGTTGGCATAAGGCTTTCCGCCGGTACCGTTTTTCTGTACCCAGTAATCGTAGCTGAAGGGAGTAAAGGTTTTGGCGATGTGCCCGGAGGAGTCGTAAGGACTCCAGTAAGGATTGAGTTTTACATAATCCCCAAAGGCGCCCCAGGGCGATTGATTGGCTTTCACACTACCCACGGTCAGACTATTCCTGAAGTTTAACTTTTTCAGCCGGTAGGAGAGGTCCACGGTTCCGTTGATGGTTTGCCTGTCGGAACCTTTCATGACGCCTTGTATTTTATGGATATCGCCGATGAGTGCATAGCGGAAGGCAGCGTCCCCACCTTCAAGTCGCAGGGAGTGCTGCTGGTCCACACCGTTGCGCAGGGGCTGTGCCATCCAGTCGGTATTCACCCCGCTTTCCACCAATCCTTTCACTTCATTGTAATAGGTTTGGAGGTTGATGTTTTGCTGGGGACTCTTTGTAGAATTGTAGTAAAATCCGGAGAGTCGCTCCAGTTCCAGCTTATCCCGCGCATTCAGCAGGTGGTAGGAGCTCAGGTCTGGTGTACTCAAACTCAGGCCGCCTCTGTAAGTCAGGCGCAGCCTGCCGGCTACAGGTTCTTTGGTGGTGATCACAATAACGCCATTAGAGCCCCGGGAGCCATAGATGGCGGTGGCTGGTCCGTCTTTGAGCAGGGTGATGGTGGCAATCTCGTTGGTGTTGAGGTCCATCATACGTTGCAGCGTGATCGGGAAACCATCCATAATAATCAGCGGTGTATTGATGAGGGCGGAGGTGTTGTCCTGCAGCTGGTCGATATTAGGCAGGTTCCTGTTGCCACGCAGCTGGATATCCGGGAGGTGGTTAGGGTCCGACCCGAAATTGTTATCCGGCACGATGTAGAAGGAAGGATCAATGTTGCCGAGGGTTACAAAGATGTTTCTTCCCTGGAAGTTCTGAATCTCTTTGGCGGTAATGGTTTTAGCAGCACCGGTATACGACTCCTTTGATTTATTGAATATCCCGGTTACCACCACGTTGTTGATGGATGAAATGGTGGGTGCCAGGATGATGGATACCTGTTTGTCTTTACGGACCGTGTATTGCGTGGGGCGGTATCCTACGAAGGAGATAAGGAGTACATCACCGGCGGCGGCTTCGATCTGGAAGTTGCCCTGTGCATCCGTAGAAGCGGTGGCGGGCTTGCCTTTCACGCGGACGGTGGCTCCTGGAAGGGCACAATTACATACGCTGTCCGCCACATGCCCGGATATTTTAGGGGAGGGCTGTTGCGCCTCCGCATAGTTGAGCAGGACGTTAACAGGCTCCGGCCTTGGCGTGATAATGATGGTTTTTGTATTTTCTTTCAGCTCCATGCGGAACGGCTGATCTTTCGCCATAATTTTCAGCAGCTCCGGGAGTTCGATCGTACCGTTTACAGAAACGGTTTTGGCATTTGCCAGCATATCCTGGTTATAGAAGGCTACGTAGCCTGTTTGCTGCCGGATGGTAAGCAGCAGGGCCTTTACCGGGATGTTGGTGCCCGATACCGACACAGACTGGGCTTCTACGGCAGCCTGCACATGCATCAGTGTGACAAAAAGCAAAAAAAATGTCAATCTCATAGCAAGAAAAATTGTGGCTGCGCCTGCGCTTCGGCCTGGCTTGACTTTCAGCCCATCGGCAGGCAGCACTTTGGTTGATAACCCCTGAGCCGGTGGTTCCTGAACAGGCATAGCATCCAGGTACGGCTTGGGAAAAGCAGTAAAATCCATAACTTACGTGTTGGTTAGGGTTGATAAAAAAGCAATTCGTCCTAAGAAATTGTTGAGGGATCAGCCCAGCCGCCGGCCGAGAGTGTTGCAAGCGCTTTCGGCTTTTTTGCTGCTGTTCCCCAGGGATACATTAGGTCATGATTCTGTTACGTTTATTGTTAGCGATATTGAATGAGTTGGTATGCTTACGGCATTACAATGAGTTTACGGCCTTGTAGCTGGAAGTGTACGTTGGAACCTTCCAGGATCTGCAATACATCCTGCAGGGTGTTCTGTTTGTTGATCTCTCCGCCAAAGCGGGTAGGAGGGATACCTTTCTCATAAACTACTTCTATATCGTACCAGCGCTCCAGTTGCCGCATTACTTCGTCGAGGCTGGCATTTTCAAAATTGAACAGGCCATTTTTCCAGGCCAGTACCTGGTCGGTATTAACCGCGTTGTGTACTACCAGTTGCGCGGTGGATGGCTTCACAGCCGCCTGTTGTGCAGGTTTGAGCGTAACGGTTTGCTGGTAGGCTTTTATGCGCACTGCTCCGCTAAGGAGCGTGGTCCGTATGTTATTTTCGTTGGTATATGCGTTTACGTTAAAGCTGGTGCCCAGCACTTCAATGGTGGTGGCTTCGCCAGCGGTTACTTTAAATGGCGCTTTATCGTTGGTAGCTACTTCAAAGTAGGCTTCACCCTGTAATGTAATCGTACGTTCATGGCCGTTAAAGGCAGTAGGGTACGTGATGGCGCTGGCGGCATTGAGCCATACGCTGGTGCCATCGGGGAGTATCAGCTTAAATTGCCGGCCTTTAGGAGTACTAACGGTGTTGAATGCTATGGTGCCTGAGGTTCCCCCACCAGCGTTATACGCCAGTTGCCCGTTTTGCAGCATGATCCGGGTACCGTTCTGGTTGGCTACCAGGCCGTTTCCGGCGCTGTCGAGCACCATTTGCGAGCCATCGGCCAGCGTTAGGATGGCGCCTTCCTTGCCAGGCGCTATGGGGGCGGTTTCCCGGAAGGCGACTGCTGGTTTGTTGGGGTGTTGTTGTTGCCAGTAAAAGGTAGCAATGCCAATTAGCAGGGTGGCAGCGGCAGCATAGCGGAATATTTTGCTGCGCAGCAGGCGTAGCCGGGGTTGGCGCACTACCGGCGGTTGCAGCATGGCGAGGAAACGCACTTTGTTTTGCGCCCGGTTTCGGTCAATGTTATGCCAGGTTTGCAGCAGCTGATGTATGGATGCCTCATCGTTTATTTTTTGGAGGAGTGCTGCGTTGTGTACAGACTTATTCTTCCAGGCTTCCAGTTCCTGCTGCTCCGCGGCGGATAATACTTCCCCCGTCAGCTGCCGGTGCAGCAGCTGCGCTATATTCTCTTCAAAAGCATGGTCCATCAATGAATGTTCGTCTGTTGGCATGTCCCCCATTTCCAGTATAACAACTGACTATTACAAAGCGTGACAAAAAAATCTTAAAAAAATAAAATACTCAGGAAACGGTCGCTCACACCTTTTTTCAGGAGCGCTGTTTTAAGTGCCGCAATAGCCCTTCCTTTACGCTGGCGGAAGTTTTCCATGCTGATGCCCAGTTGTGTGGCAGCATCCGCTGATGGCAGGTCCTGCAGGTACAGGAGCTCTACTACCTGCCGGTAGGCTTCCGGCAGCCGGGCGATTTCTTCGTATACAAGGCGCATCAGCTCTGATTCCACCATCAGCGACTCAATACTGACGTCGGTTTCAGTTTGTCCGGAGATGTCGGGTCCGTGTTTGTCGCGCACGCGCAGGTGCTTCAGATAATTAAGGCTGGCGTTTCTTGCCAGGGTAAAGAGGTAGGCCCTGAGTTTGCCGGTCGACTCAAACCGGGTTGGGGCCTGCCATAGCTTCAGCAGGCACTCGGTGGCAATGTCTTCTGCCTGCTGTTGATTCTGGATGATGCTGAGGGAAAAATATACCAGTGTGTTGTAATATGTGTCATATAAACAGGCGTATGCTGCGGTATCATTTTCCGCTATCGCAGTAAGCAATGCCTCCTCCTCATATGGTATCACACCTGGCAAAATCGATTTTTTATTATGGTCTGGTCCGGTACAAACTTATAAATAAATTCAGAAAAATGGTAGTGTGGATTCCGGAAGCGGGAAGGCTCCAACGACTCTTTTGGTAACGGCAGGCCCCCGGGCCTGCTGATACCGAAAGAATGATATAGCACTTGTAGTCTTCCCGGGCGGCCCCAACATCTCCCTAAACCTCCTGATTTTTATAACATAAATAAATGTTACCTTTAGTAAAATACCTTTCCAAGCACTCCCTGGCATAAACAGCAAATAGCGGCAGTCATCTCAAAACGTACTACGAATAGAAGTTTGATATATTCATCACTCCAAAACAAGTACCATGAGTACCGCCGGAAACCAATTGCATCAACGCTTTCTGATGATTACAGCATGCCTGGCATGCTGCCTGTTACTGACCATTACCACACATGCACAAAAGAAAACCAAACCCTCACCACCCTGGTACGTAGAAAAATATAAAGTATCAGCGGGCGCATTTTTCCCGATCAACAATACGGATATTTCCGTAGGTACGCAAAACGGCAATGCAGGTACCAACGTGGATTTCGAGGATGACCTGGGATTTAACCGGAACACTTCTACGTTTTACGCGGACCTGCAATGGCGCGCCTCCCCGCATTCCCGCTTTAACCTGACGTATTACCGCGTGGCCCGCAGTTCCACCAAAGTGTTGCAGCGTGACATCACCTTCGGGGATCATACCTATAATGTAAATGCAGAAGTAGATGCACACTTTAACACCAATATATACCGCTTCTCCTATGGTTACGCGTTTTTCGTAAAACCTAAATGGGAGGCAGGATTGCTGGTAGGTGCACACATCGTAGGCCTTAATGCCGGCATCGGCCTCACTGGCAACAATGTAGGCGCCAACGTTAGTGATGATTTTGGCGTTACTGCACCACTGCCGGATCTGGGTGTCTGGGGTAGTTATTCCTTCGCAAAAAAATGGTACCTCAATGCGGAATTCGACTACTTCTCCCTGAAAGTAAATGATTACAAAGGAAAAATTCTTGCCTATAACCTCAATGTAAATTACCGCGCCTGGAGAGGATTGGATGTAGCCGTAGGTTATACCGGCCTCAATGCCCGTGTGGACGCGAATAAAGAGCACCTGCTTGGTTATTTCAAATGGGGATATAATGGCCCTTCTGTAACCGTCAGCTACTCCTTCGGTAGAAATAAATGGAATAGATAATTCCGTCATATAAACAATTATTGCTGTCTGCTGTTAGTAAACTCGGACGCATGTCCCATTCCTCGCATATCCTCATTAGCAGTTCATCTCTATTCCAGGTTACAGGTTTAATCCAATAAATTGACGCTCATGAAAAGCGCTTGCCTGCTGTTATGCAGCCTGTTGTTATGCTATCAACTTTACGCACAGGAAGAAAAACACCATGAAATAGCTGTGGCTATCGGGCACGCCCATATTAGCAAAGGCCTCAATGAAAGCGGTGACCGCAAATGGCTCATTGCAGCCTCCTGGAGCCTGGACTATAACTACAATTTCAACAAAAAATGGAGCCTCGGATTACATAATGATATCATCCTGGACGATTTTGAGGTGGAAAGAGAAGAGAAGGTCATCAACAGGAGTTTTCCCGTTTCTTCCTGCCTGGTAGGCGCTTTCCGTCCGGTAGAAAAGCTGGCGGTAATGCTGGGCGCCGGCGGTGAATTTGCCTCCGGTGAATCTTTCTTCCTCGGACGTATAGGCGTGGAGTATGGTGTCGAACTCCCTAAATCATGGGAACTGAGTCCGGGGATAACGTATGATATAAAATTTAACGGATATGATACCTGGGTGGTTAGCCTGGGCATCGGCAAAAAATTTTGAAACCATTCTTGAAAACTCACATCACAGCCCATTGTATCTTACAGTGGAGCTGTTTTTTTTATCCAAAATCTTATAAAATTTCCGTAGCTTAATTGCCGTAAATCCGACTCTTATGAAGTCATTGCTCCTGATGCTGCTCTTATTCCCCGTTCAGAAAAACCAGATCGCCGATATTCGCAACCACGTGTATTATACCAACATACACCTCAATCTGTATAAACAGAAACAACTTTCCCATGCAGACGGGCAAAGCACCGAAGGCGGTATGTCAGTTGCCTACTACGCCAAAGACACCCTCAAGCTGATCATGGATAACACGTATTGGGAAACCGGTAAGGAAATGGCACAATACTATTTTCAGGATGATGCACTCATCTTTGCCTATATCATCACCCTAAAATATAATGTACCTATTTACGATAAAGACTTTGATTATAACAAAAGTAAAAAGAATGAGGAACGGTATTATTACGTCAACAAAAAAATCATTAAAGGGAAAGATAACGGAAAAGAATTGATAGAAACGGCCAGGGAGCTGGCTGCCAGCTTTCCCCGGCCGTAACCGGCACTATCTGCCAAATACCGCATTCGCCTCGTTATTCAGCCCTGTAAAAGGATGCTCACTACTGGCCAGCACTGCTTTCATTAACTCCAGGTCTCCACTCAGCTGATGAAATACCGTCATCCATACGGACCAGTTGCCACTGTACCATGCCGTCATTGCAATCTGTTTGATCAGCACTTCCCGCATAATTGTTTTATCGCCGGAAGTACCATCTTTTAGGTTATCCAATGCCTTCAGGCGTAATAATGCTTCCTCCGCTTCCCGCCATGCACGGGTTCTTTTAAACATGCGGTTGTCGGTCCTTTGCTGATCTTCCTCCAGCGGAACGCGTAGTTCATTGGTGGCCGCGTCATAATATTCCAGTTGCATGTTTAACTGAAAGTGAGTAATGGTGTTAACCGCTTTTTCATAAATGGATTCACCCGCATTTTTATTGGCCACCACAAATACCAATTCCATTTGTGTTGATGAAATGACCTCCCCATCGGCTTCTACCACATAGTTCACTTTTCTGAGCTCATACAGAAATGGGCTATTTTGCAGCGAAAAAGTGATGTCCTTATCAGGCCATAGCATCGCATCGGCGCTTTCCTTGTTTAACTCGGG
Organism: Chitinophaga jiangningensis; assembly: GCF_900142605.1. Classification (GTDB taxonomy): domain Bacteria; phylum Bacteroidota; class Bacteroidia; order Chitinophagales; family Chitinophagaceae; genus Chitinophaga; species Chitinophaga jiangningensis. The sequence goes on along the minus strand of NZ_FRBL01000011.1, from coordinate 86,182 downwards.
TACGCGAATGTGCGATCGGCAATCGTTGCAGATCAGCAGCAGGTCGTCCCATTGGCGCAGTTGAAGAATTTCAGGCCAGGAAGCAAGGTAGCGGATGTGTTCCACATGATAATCGCTGAGCGGCATTTCGCAATACGAACAATAGTTGCCCATTGATTCGATCAGCGCGTGATGGATGTTTGCCGTTTGCGCTTCCGCGCTGGTCTCAGTCAGCGTGCGAAGATAAGCTGGTTGTATTTTTTTTACTGGTCGCATAATAGTTATTGTGTTGGAAGATCATTAATATCAGTACCTGGAAAGTAATAGAGCGGCTGAGTAGGATCGCAGGAAACAGTCCTGAAGATATTGTAAATCGGAACCGGCGTGGTTGGGCCATACAGCGTGTAAAATATCCAGGACCATATCTCAAAAAATCCTGCATTTTTAGCAGTCTGAAATATCTGGCCCAGCATGAGGTTCCACCCTTCGGAACCCACCGTAAATTTACTGAGGTTCCTTAGTGAAGTAATACAGTTCAGCCATACAATTGTACGGTTGGTGACTCTGCGATCCGAATAGTTATTCGCCTCAAACTGGTTCAGGTTTACGATAGCAATGAAGTTGTCTTCAGTAGCCTGCACCTTTGGATCATTGTAGCCATAAGTGCCAATTAAAGCAGCTACGGCCTGCGGTTGGGCAAATCCAATGATGCGCGCATAAACAATATTTTGCGAAACGCCCGCTAACTGGTTGCCCAGATCAAGGGCACTATTGTTGCTCAGCCGGGAGTTACTGGTAACATTCCAGTAAACCACAGGCAGTCCTTCCCAGGCTGTTTCTCCTGAATCCGGCCACATTTGCCGGTCCATCCCGCCATCCATCACGTCCTGCACCGAGGTGGGAGTGCCGTTGTAGAAACTCGCCCAGTTAAACGAGTCTGTCCACGTAGGCTTGGCGCCTTTGTTGGAATTGCAGTTGGGGCACGACAGGAAAAAGTTATCGTAATTAAGCATTACGGATGGGAATACCTGTTTTGGTAAACAGTGTTCCACCGCCAGTGAACTGTCCTGCACGGGCATGCCGCAATAACTGCAATATTCGCCGTAGTTATCTATCAGCGTGCCCCTTGCATTGCCGTATTTCATGGCAGTATTGGTAGAAAAATACAGGATTAGCGTAGGTACCAGTACCGGGCCCGGGGGAGCGAGGTTGGCCCAGTCGGGGTCGCCTCCATTCGCACCCGTAAGCTGGTAGAGGAGATTTAGTACCAGCTGGGTGTTATAGGTGCCGGTGGTGGTACCATTGCCGGCTTCCAGTGGAATCCCATATGCCTTTAATCCGTCCATGATCGCCTTTTTGCGGGTGGTCATGTTGATGGGAATGGTGTAACCGGGATTTGGATTCATTAATACAGGTCTCATATCTGTGATTTTTAAAAAGGATAGTGGTGATCAATTTTGTTTCAGGGGGCTTGTAGCGGCTAATTGCGGGGAATGCCGCTGCATCGCCTGACAAAATTGCCAAACGGCATGCACGATCCCTATTTCATGATATTTCAACCAGGGGTATTGGGGTTAGGGAGATGTCAATGACGTGGTTAACAAGGCTAAGGGACTTAAAAAAAGAAGTTATGGCCGGTGGCTACGGCAATACCTTCTCAAATGCTTTTCTGGCACTGCCACGGAAAAATACTTCCCCGCAGTAGCTATAACCCAGCTTCTCAAAAATTTTCAGCATGCCGGGGTTGTCGAAGTTGGTATCGGCACGCACACTGTGTACGTTGTGCCGCAGGGCCCAGCCTTCAATTTCTTTCAGCATGGCCTGCGCTAATCCTTTACCCAGCTGACCTTCATCGATGGCTACACGGTGGTATACCACAAAGTCGCCGTCTGTGAGCCACTTACCCTGAATATCGGCATAGGCGGGTTCGTTGTTGATCATCACGGCAGTGTAGCCAAGGATCGTATCACCTTCGGTAAGTACGTAACCGTAACCGTTAGCAATATCCTGTTGTACCACTGCTTGGTTGGGATAACCATCCTGCCATTGCTCACTGCCATCTGCTTTCCTTCGGAGGATTGCCTGTTGCAGTATGGTCCATATAACCGGAATGTCGTTACGTGTTGCCTGTCTGAATGTATATGCCATGAATGAAAAATTTCAGCAAAGGTCCGAAGTTCTGTTCATCTGTTTTAATCTTTTTTTAGATGGAAACGATCGGTAAAAACGATGGAACATTTCCTCCTCTGTGTTGTTACGTTTACACGGATTAGTACAGCCCTCGTTATCATCATAAACAAACTGAAATTTTATGAGTAAAGTAATTGGCATCATCGCTGGCAGCCTCCGCAAGGAATCCTTTTCAAAGAAAATTGGACGCGTAGTACAGGGCATGGCCCCGGAAGGCTTTGAGTTCAGCATTATTCCGCTGGACGACCTTCCCATCTACAACCAGGACTTTGATGATCACCACGAGGTGCCACCGTCGTATGTCACTTTCAGGGAAACCATCCGGGCACTGGATGGCGTCATCTTTATCACCCCTGAATATAACCGGTCAGTGCCCGGAGTGCTGAAAAACGCACTGGATGTAGCTTCGCGGCCTTACGGTAAAAGCGCATGGACGGGCAAGCCCGCCGCCATCTTCAGTAATTCACCGGGTAACCTTTCTGGTTTCGGTGCCAATCATCACCTGCGCCAAAGCCTCGTTTTTCTGAACATGCCCGCCATGGCGCAACCTGAGGTATACATGCATTCCATCAGCAAAGACTTCGATGAGGCCGGCAACATGATAAATGAGGGTACCCGCGACTTCCTTAAAAAAGCGGTGGATGCTTTTATCACTTTTTATCAAAAAAATGCCTGATTATTAAAACCATTCATATGAAAGCAGTAAGATTCTTCGGACATAAAGATGTTCGCGTCGTGAATGACATGGAAAAGCCTTCCCCAACGGGTGATGAAGTATTGCTGAAAATTGGTGCAGCAGGCGTGTGTCACTCGGATTTACACATCATCGATGAAGGTACCGTGGCCGGCGCCATCTTTACATTAGGTCATGAAAATGCTGGCTGGGTAGAAGAGGTTGGCCCCAGTGTAAAAGGCTTCAAAAAAGGCGATGCTGTGCTGGTATACGGTCCATGGGGTTGCGGTCATTGCAAGCCCTGTCAGCATTCCGCTGAAAACTATTGCGATCACCAGTCGGAACTGCCCTTTGGTGGCGGTCTCGGTTTAAATGGCGGCATGGCGGATTATATGCTGGTGCCATCCTCACGACTGCTGGTACCTATCTACGACCTGGACCCGATCATTGCGGCGCCGCTCACAGATGCTGCACTTACACCTTACTCCGCCATCAAACGCTCCCTGCATAAACTCATGCCGGATGAGTTTGTGGTGGTCATTGGTATCGGCGGCCTCGGCCACGTAGCCGTGCAGATCCTGCGCGCTACCACCGGCGCCACCATCATCGCGTGCGATGTAACCCAGGACCGCCTTGATTTCGCAAAAGAACTGGGCGCCGCCTACGGCATTAACTCCAAAGATGCCGATGCGGCAGAACAAATCAAAAAAATCACCGGGATCAAAAAAGCGAAAGTAGTGCTTGACTTCGTAGGTGCTACCTCCACCATTGAGCTGGGCGCTAAAACTGTTTCACTGGATGGTGACCTTACCATTGTAGGCCTCGGCGGTGGCAATTTCCAGTACAATATGATGGAACTGCCATTTGGGGTAAGCATGACCAATCCCTACTGGGGCAGCCGGACAGAGCTGATGGAGGTAATAGGATTGGCCCGGCAGCAAAAGATTCACATCAACATAGAAAAATATAAGCTGGATCAGGCCCTGGAAGTCTATGATAAGCTGAGGAATGGTAAAATAAAAGGTAGAGCTGTATTGATCCCATAAGGTAAAAAGTATTCTTTTTTTATTTCGGGAGAGATGAATTGCCGGCAGCAGTTCGTCTCTCCCGAATTTTTATAAAAAAATCAAAAATAAATTTGTGTAGTTAAATGACTACATGTATATTTGTAGTCAAATAGCTACATAATGAATTTACGAAGAGATGTATTTCAGGCAATAGCTGACCCTACCAGAAGGGCCATATTAGTACTGGTGGCCGCCCACGCCATGACGGCAGGCGCCATTGCCGCTAATTTCGACACAGCGAGGCCTACGGTATCCAAGCACCTGGCCATACTCACGGAATGCGAATTGTTACGACAGGAACAGAACGGCAGAGAAATTTACTATCATTTAAATCCTAACAAAATGAAAGAGATAGCCGACTTCATTGAACCGTTCCGCCAGCACTGGGACGATAAGTTCAACAAACTCGAAGACATCATGCGTCAATACAAAACCAAAAAATAAAATCCCATGGAAAGGAAAACCCAGGTACAAGCACCAGAAAATAAGCAGGAATTAACGATCACCCGCGAATTTGATCTGCCGGTAGAACTGCTCTTCAGAGCATACGCCGAACCGGATATCATTGAACAGTGGATGGGTACGAAAGTGCTCGCCTTCGACGGTAAGAAATTTGGTAACTGGCAATATGCTACGTCCGATAAGGAAGGTAAAGTAGTATTCAGCGCCAACGGTACGTTTCATGAATTTGTAACAGACCGGAAAATCACCAGGACCTTCGAAATGGAAAACACCGGCTTCGGCATACAGCTCGAGTTCCTGCAGTTCGAACCGCTCACAGAAGATACCAGCAAGCTCACCGTGCACATTATCTATGGCTCTCCTGCGGAGCGTGATCAGTTCCTGAAAATAGGCATGGACAAAGGCATGAACATGGCGCATAACCGTTTACAACAAGTTGCAGAAAAACTAAAATAATACCACATGTCCAAAAGAGATAAAATCATTTACTGGATTGCCACCGCCTGGCTTTCCTTAGGTATGGTATCCACCGGTATAGTACAAATCATGCACCAGCCCAAAGATGTGGAAATGCTGGCAGCCATTGGCTATCCGGCCTACCTGCTCACCCTCATCGGCATCTGGAAAATACTGGGCGTAATCGCTATCTTAGTACCCCGGTTTCCATTGGTAAAAGAATGGGCCTACGCAGGATTTTTCTTCTGCATGTCCGGTGCCATATATTCGCATATGGTAGCAGGCCAGGGTTTCAGTGATATCTGGCCGCCGCTGCTACTGCTTGTACTGACTGTAATATCGTGGTACTTCCGCCCGGCAAACCGCAAACTGACCACTGTTAACGCATAAACGTATTTGACTATGAATCCTAAAGTAGATGCCTTCATCGACAGAGCCGATAAATGGCAGAAAGAATTTGAAACACTCAGAAGTATTATGCTGGATTGCCCGCTGGAAGAAGAGCTAAAGTGGGGTCAGCCCTGCTACGCCTACAACGGAAAAAATGTTGTATTAATACACGGTTTTAAAGACTACTGCGCCATCCTCTTTCATAAGGGCAGCCTGATGGCTGATCCGGAAGGCATCCTGATTCAGCAGACAGAAAACGTACAGGCAGCCCGGCAGATACGCTTTACATCTCTGAAAGAAATAGTAAAGCTAAAAGCAGTGATAAAAGCCTACATATACGAAGCTATTGAAATAGAAAAAGCAGGACTGGAAGTGAAGTTCAAAAAAGTAAAGGAATACCCCGTGCCTGAAGAATTCCAGCAAAAACTCGATACCACACCCGGACTTAAAAAGGCCTTTGAAGCGCTGACCCCCGGCCGCCAGCGTGGTTACCTGCTCTACTTCGCCGCCGCCAAACAGGCTAAAACACGCGAACAGAGAGTGGAAAAATACCTGGATGCCATCCTCGAAGGCAAAGGTCTGGATGACTAGGATGGTTTCTATGTGATCTTTTTTGCACGCAAAGCAGCATAAGCAGGTAAGCAGCTAAGGGATTGTGTTTTGTTGTTAAATTCATTTTGTTGTCTACCTTCGGTGGACAACAAAATGAATTGGGAGAGCCCAAAGGTCTCTCCCAATTCAAACAAACTTATTCAAACAAACTTATTGGAGCAAACTGCAGGTCTTAGCTGCTTACCTGCTTATGCTGCTTTGCGTGAAGCAAGATCGCGGTAAGGGCGCCGAAGGCGCCTAAAGCCCAATAAATCTTTGCGAGCTTAAAATCCTCATGCTGCTTTGCGTGAAAAAAAGTCAATGCGCTACACCATCCGGTTTTGCAGCCGGTATTTATTAGGCGTCATCCCCGTTACTTTCCTGAATACTTTCGAAAAATGAGGCAGATTATCAAATCCTACTTCCGCCGCAATCTCCGTATAGCCGGCATCGGTAGTGGCAATTAAATATTGCGCCCGCTCGATTCTCTTTTCGTGCATATAGTGCAATGGCCGCAGACCGGTAAACTGCAGAAACTGCCGGGAAAAATAATCCTGGTTATGATTGACCCGCGACGCCAGAAAGGCTACCGTCAAAGGTTCCCGCAGATGCATTTGAATATAGCTGATCGTATCCATGATCTTGGAAGGAATTACCTGCCCTCCATCCGGCGACTGCTCCTGCTGATCCATAAACCTGGAAAGTAACTGCAGCAGTATGCCCTGCGTTTCCAGGTACACCGCATCACTTTGCAGGTTGTTCAGCTCCTGGTATTCCCGGTAAAACGCATGCTTTTCGTATACCCGTGGATTGTCGGATCGATTGATCCCCCTGTTGGGGTTGATTTGCAGGAGTCGCTTAATATTGGCAATATCCCCCGCCGTAGCTGCCTTTTTCATCAGCATGCGCTTGTTGTAAAACAGTGATAACCCATCCGGCGCTTCCTCAAAAAACTGTACAAAATATTGACTCAGATAGTTGTTGCAATGCAGGTTGCACAGGGTGAAGCTGGGTATCAGATACAGGTTCCCCGGGCTCAGCTTAATCCGCGCCCCAGGGTCAGAAATAGTGCCTTCCCCATCATCAATATAATACAAGCGGTAATAAGGACTGATCACATGCTTATAATTCCACCTGGTATCCAGGTGCACATGGTCTACGTGGAGCAATGAAAAAGAATGTTTTAACTGGCGCTTTCCCATAATCTTAAAAGTACAGCATTAGGTCGGATTTGTATAAAATAAAGTCTTAATTGTAATTGCTGCCGGCTACAGGCAATACTATTTTTGGCGCGTTATCTATTCCAGTTCAACGCAAATTAACTATAATCATGCATCTTTCAAAAGTCGTTTTTGGTACCAGCGGTCTGGGTAACCTGTACCAGGCGCCTACACAGGAGGAGAAGAATGCCATAGTAGGGGAATGCCTGGCGCACATGGACAAACCTGCGGTATTTGATTCGGCCGGTAAATATGGCGCGGGCCTGGCCCTGGAAGCCCTGGGAGCTGCACTCCGCCATTGGCAGGTGCCGCCGGAGCAGGTGCTGATCAGCAATAAGCTGGGCTGGTATCGCATCCCACTACGCGGGGCCGAGCCTACATTTGAGCCGGGTGTATGGAAAAATATTCAGCATGATGCCGAACAGCGGATCAGCTATGAAGGTATCCTGCAATGCTTTGAACAAGGGAATCAACTGCTGGGTAACTACCCGGCACAACTTGTATCCGTACACGATCCGGACGAATACCTGGCTACTGCCGGCACACCTAAAGAGCGCGAAAAAAAGCTGCAAGATATCAGGGACGCCTATCGGGCCCTGCACGACCTGAAAGCAGCCGGCAAAGTAAAGGCCATAGGAGTGGGCGCCAAAAACTGGAAAATCATCCGTGAAATAACAGGCATTATACCACTGGACTGGGTGATGATCGCTAATAGTCTCACCCTGCATGCGCATCCACAGGAGCTGGCTGATTATATCCAATCCCTGCAGGCGCGTGGAGTGGCGGTGATCAACTCGGCCGTATTTAATGGTGGCTTCCTCACCGGCGGGGACTATTATAATTACAAACTCGTAGATGGCAGTGATCCGGCCCATCATGAGTTGCTACGCTGGCGCACTGCGTTTTTTGCTGCCTGCACCATGCATCAGGTGGATCCCGCGCATGCCTGCGTGCAGTTCGGGCTCAACGTGCCGGGTGTAACTGCGGTGGCTATGAGCACCAGCAAGGCCGCTAAAGTTAAAGGCAATATGGATATGGTGAAAAATAACATCTCCCCGGATTTTTGGGAGTACCTGAAAAGCAAACAATTGATCAGGTAAAGTGAGGCGCATGCAACATTTTTTATCTTATAGCATACACGAAAAAATGCTATAAGCACTCCTGATAATTATCGTGTTTCGGAAAATAAAAAAGAAATATCTTTGGTTATCCAACCAAAGAAAAATTTTCCCACATTTATATGATGCAGGAGGACGCAAGTATCTGGAGAAGCTTTTGTGAGGGGGATGAGGGCTCGTTCCGCGATTTATACAGCAAATATTACTCCTACCTTTTTGTATGGGGCTGCAAATGGCTCGATGGGGAAAGTGCGTTCGTTAAGGATTGTTTACATGATTTTTTTATATATCTCTGGGAGAAGAAAGGGAATCTTTCGAGAGAAGTGCACGTACCCCGCTACCTGCTTACCTCTTTCAAACGCAGGGTGATAGAGCAATGGGGTAAGGAAAGGCGACTCACCAACATTGCAGACCTCATTGATGTATCAGAAGAGGCAGACAGGGAAGTGGAAATGTTTGATGCCCGTTATGCCCTGATACAATCCGCCCTTCAGTCGCTCACACCTTCCCAGCGGGAAGTAATAGAGTTGCGCTTCATTCATCATATGTCCCTCCAGGAAATTGCAACCCTCAAAAATGCCAGTCTCAGAACTGTTTATAACCTTACCCACAGGGCGATTGCACAGCTTCGTGCCACCGTCGGCAAAAAAAATATTTTTTTTCTGTGGTAAATTCGAATCAATTATCTCTCTGTTAAATTAAAAGGTGCCACCATGGATGAACTGACCGTAGACGGGTTGTTGCAACAACCCTCGTTTATTAACTATTGTACGCGTGCAAATGAACCCGACGTTCATTTCTGGGAACAATGGTTGCGGCAACATCCTGAGCACACGGCTACCTTCCGTGAGGCGGAAGAAATGGTAAAGTCAATGGGCTGGCTGCTGATAGCAGAATATGAAAAAGCAGGCGCCATGGCCCGTATGGACGCTTACCTGCAAAAGCCGGCAAAGAAAAAGCCGGTGATGAAACCGGTGTACTGGTGGGCAGCAGTAGCTGCGGCAGTAGCGGGACTAATGGTTGGACAACGCTATCTGCAACAGGCGAAACAGCATGCACCGGCACCCGCGCCATTACTGGCCCAACAGCTGCATTACGCAGCCGGCGGCAAGGAACGCAGCAGCTTTATGTTGCCCGATAGTACCTATGTGCTGCTGGAAAAAAACAGTAGCCTGGATATAGACAGGGACTATAATGCGGCCAACAGACACGTGAAACTCAACGGTACCGGCTATTTCCGGATCAGAGGAAAAGCCAGCCTGCCATTTGATGTGGAAGGCGGCGGATACCTGGTGACCGCACTGGGCACCGCGTTTAAGATGACCGCCCGCTCCGGTGGAGTGCATGTGATGCTGGAACAGGGAAAAGTAAAAGTGGAACAGGGAACAGGTAATCAAAAGAAATTGCTGGTATACCTGCAACCCATGCAAAGCTTCGCCTCCGAGGCAGCGGATGCCAGCGGAACACAGCAGGTGTTCGAACCAAAAGCACTGGCAGCCTGGAAAATACAGGAAATTATTTTTGAAAATACACCGCTGCAGGAAGTGGTGTTCCAGCTGGAATCCTGCTATAACGTGAAGATTAATGTGGAGGGTATGGATATAAACAAAGAAACATTCTCAGGAAAATTCAGGAATGACTCCTTACAGTCTGTACTGGATGTCCTTTGCTTTGCCGTGAACAAACAATATGAATTTACAGATGAAACCAACGTGCTAATCAAGTAATCAACCAAATTTATGCAGCTTAACACCTATCGGTTATCTGGAAGGATAACGAAATGGACGTTCCATGTCATCCCGGTACTTATTTTATTATGCGCCCTGCTGGTGCACCAACCTGTTGCAGCACAGGAGAAAAGAACAGTGAACATTAATAATATGCAGGCGGAGAAAGCATTCCATCAGCTTAGCTCCATCTACAAAGTAAGGTTTTTTTATAGTGGATCAACGATCAACACCAGTCAGGTTATCTCTATACCAACAGGGAAAATGTCGCTCGAAGAAATCCTGCAATACCTCGCCGATCATTACCAGTTCTCCTTCAAAAGGAATAACAATATGATCAGCGTAACAGCCAGAAAAACAGTTACGCCACTGCAACCCGGCACTGAAAAAGTAATCCAGGGCAGGGTAGGGCTCTTCGAAGGCAATGACGTCATCTATGTGCCCGGGGTTACCATCCGCGAAGCAGGCCACCAGTCCGTTGCCGTAACCGACGACAGGGGTAACTTCTCCATTAAACTCCATACCGAACCCGGTACCCTGCTAATCTCTTACCTGGGTTATGAAACCACGGAAGTGGAAACTGGCAGCCACTCGCAGGTAAATGTTACGCTGAAACAAGCCTTGCAATCCATCCGGGAAGTAGTGGTATCCACCGGCTACCAAACCATGGCTAAAAAGAATACCACCGGCGCCTACACCAGCATCACGGAAAAAGAAATTGAACGCCGCAGTAGTCAGTCGCTAAACGGTGTGCTCGAAGGAGCTATACCAGGCCTTACCCTGTCACCTACCTATACAGGTATCGCCTCCAACCGTACGCCAGGCGCTACCTCTATTCAAATCCGCGGTGGTAGCTCCCTGCAGTCAGACCGTACTTCGCCACTCATCATCGTAGACGGATTCCAGGTAAATCAGCTGCCGCAGAATATGAACGACGTGGCCAGCATAGATGTGCTCAAAGATGCCGCCGCTGCCGCTATCTGGGGCGCCGCCGCCTCTAACGGTGTAATCGTTATCACTACCAAAAGAGGGAAAGAAGGGCACCTGCGGGTAAACTACACTGCTAACACCTACTTTACCCAACGTCCGGACTTTTCTAAACTTGGCCGCGCCAGCTCAGCTGACATGGTGGATTATGATAAGGAATTGTATGATAAAGGATTTATCATGCCACAGATATATACCAATACTAAATCCGGCTATAGCCCCTCCTACGATTTGTTGCTGAAGCTGGATGCCGGTACCATTACCGCAGCTGAATACAGCCGCCAGGCAGATTCGCTTGGCCGCATGTCCAATAAAGATCAGGTCAACGACCTCCTCCTGCAAACAGGCGTGCGCAGTAACCACTACCTCTCCCTCGCAGGAGGCGGTAAAGGTTACCGCTTCCTCGTATCAGGCTCCTACGATTATGATAAGGGAACCATGATCGGCAGCAAGTCCGATAATACGCAACTTAATACCCGCAGCGATTTCGACCTGAGCAAAAACTTCCAGGTAAGTGCGGATATCAACGCGGCATTTACAAATAACTATCAGAGTGCCGTATCCACCTACGATATCGTGGAGCTGCCCTCGTACCAGTTGCTCACCGGCACTACAGGTAACTACCTGTACGACTATACGGACTTTAACCACGCTTCTAATGATGACCTGATAAAAAAAGGTTATTACAACTTCGGTCGTAACCTGCTCGAAGATGCACGACTGGCAAATAATAATGCCAAAACTATGGCCCTGCGCACAAAAGTGAGTGCCAACTGGAAAATCGCAAAAGGACTCTCCCTCAACGGTACCTTTTTGTACGACCGCTCAAAAACCAGTAACAAAAATGAGCGCGACTCCAACTCAACATATGTACGCAACACATTGAACCAATACGCCACACTGGTAAATAACACTGCCAACTTCAATCTGCCTAAAGGAGATATCCTGGATCAGTCAGAATATACCTACAGCAACTGGGCCGTGAGAACGCAACTGAACTACACAAACACTTTTAAAGGCAAACACTTTATTAATATCCTGGCAGGTATTGAATTGAAGAAGTTCATTACAGAAGGCGCTACAGCACGCCATTATGGGTACAATGACCAGCTGTTGTCGTGGCAAACGGTAGATCAAAAAACACTGGCCAAAGGAGGCCTGCGCTGGTGGGATAATTCCAGTGTTCCAATTTTTGATGCGACCAGTTACGATGTATTTTCGTTCAGAGATGACCGTCATGCTTCCTACTACGGAACCGCTGCCTATACCTATAATGAAAAATATACTTTCACGGGTAGCTACCGAATTGATCAGTCCAATCTTTTCGGTACCGATCCTAAATACCGTAGCAATCCACTGTGGTCCATTGGTGGCGCCTGGGATATCGCCAAAGAAGATTTCATAAATATCCCGGCGGTATCTATGCTGAAGCTGAGAGCCACCGTAGGACTTACCGGCAACTTCGACAAAACTACGACGCCGCTGCTCACCGCTACACAACGTTACCAGGTAAACCTCAACGATTTTGCATTAAGAGTATCCAACTATAATCCTAAACTGCGCTGGGAGCGTACCCGTACCTTCAACGTGGGTATGGACCTGGGTCTGCTGCGCAACCGCTTCCAGGTTACTGTGGATGCATACAATAAATTCGGTTACGACCTGTTTGGTACACAACTCCTGGATCCTACCGTAGGCTTTACCAGCATGAAGGTAAATGCCGCTAAAATGCGCAATACGGGAGTAGAGCTGGCACTGAGAGGAAATATTATTGAGACGGGCGATTTTCGTTGGGAAAGCCGCCTCAACTTCGGCTATAATAAAAACAAAATCCTGGCAAACAGAATGTCAGAGAGTAACCCCACTATTAACAGGGTAAGCGGCTCTTCGCCATACGTAGAAGGTTATAGTCGCGAAAGTATCTGGAGCTACAAATGGGCCGGGCTCGATGGCAGCGGTAACCCGTTGGTATATGGCGACAAAGGTGAGAAAGTGAAAGTGCCGGTACTCTCCTCGCTCGAATACAGCGGCGTGTATCGCGCGCCATACGTAGGCGGATTCACCAATATCTTCTATTACCACGACCTTTTCCTCAGCATGTTTGCTACATACAATTTTGGAAATGTAATGAGAAGGGAAATGCCAACGATGAACGGTTACGCAGGCGCGTCCAACCTTAACTACCAGATTGCCGACAGATGGAGACAGCCGGGCGATGAACTGAAAACAGATATTCCGTCCATTACGCAGTCCTCCTCAGCGGCCGACTTCTATGATGGCCGCGACCGTGCGGCTATCTATTCTTCCAACAGCATTATGCCGGGTGATTATATAAGGCTTAGAGAAGTGCAGCTGGGCTATTCCCTGCCTTCCAGGCTGATAAAAAACACTGTGTTCAGAGGCGTGCAGGTAATTGCGCAGATGAACAACGTGGCGCTTTGGACGAAAAACAAATACGGTCTGGACCCGGATGCAGTGGACCCGCTAACAGGTGGATATAGTTTGCCACTGCCGAGAATTACTACTTTAACCGTTCGTGTTGACTTGTAAAAAAACTGATGATGAAAAAAATATTGCTATATACAATCGCAGGTTTTACCTTACTCACTGCCGGTTGCAGCAAGTTCACCGAAGTGACGCCAAAAAACATGGTGCTGCCGCAAACCGTGGCCGACTACGAAAAATTCCTGAATGATGTGCTGCTGGCCGACGCACCTTTCGGCTATAATGAGCTGATGAACGATGATGTTGCCTACACCGATGAAAGTATAACCGCACAGGGGGATCAGCGTACCGCTAAGTCCTACCTGTGGCTGGACGAAGTGTTCAAGGCTTCGGAAGATGATGCGGAATGGAATAAATCATACGCCAATATCTATGTATGTAACCTCGTGCTGGATCGCCTGCCGCAGGCCAGTGATGCTGCCTCCAGTCCGGATCAGCAACGCCTGATTGCAGAAGCAAAAATTCAGCGCGCCTATTATTATTTCCAACTGGCAATGCAGTTTGGAAACGATTACCAGGCAGCCTCCGCCGCCACTGATCTGGCAGTGCCACTATTGCTGAAGCCTGACCTCGAAGCCATGCTCCCAAGGGCTACGGTAAAGGATGTATATGCGCAGGTAGTGAAAGATCTGCAGGAAGCGATTGCTGAATCTACCTTACCTGATTTTGGCAGAAACTATGTGCACCCCGGAAAGGCTGCTGCCTATGCACTACTGGCCCGTGTAATGTTTTACATGGGAGATTATGAGGCTGCCGCTAAAAATGCGACTACTGCATTAGGGTATAAAAACACCCTGCTCGACTTCAATAAAATGAGTTTTACCAATCCAGCCAAACCCTGGAGTGGCGTTACCGGCAAGCCTGCTGTGGACCAGTGGCCGGAAAATATATTCACCAAAACAAATAGCCAGAATGGTATCATCGTGGGCTTCATGATCAGCCAGGACCTGCTGAATGTATTGGGTGAAAAAGATTTGCGCTACGTATATACTTTCACGCGCATCACTTCAACGGGTGCTGCTTCCACTAATCCACTGCCGGATTACTTTGCGAAAATGCTGAACAGCAGCATCACAGTTCCGGAAATGATGCTGATCAACGCAGAATACCTGGCGCGCAGTGGTAAAGCCACAGATGCCATGGATATATTGAACACTATTCGTAAAAACCGCTTTAAACCGGCAGATTATACCCCGCTCACCGCAGCTACCAAAGAAGAAGCGCTGCAAAAGGTGCTGCAGGAGCGCCGCCGGGAACTCATGTTCCATGGCCTTCGCTGGTTTGATTTAAGGCGACTCAACCGGGAGAGTACTTTCCGTAAAGACCTGCAACGTACTTATAAAGGTAACGTATATACGCTGCCGGCACAGAGTAACAAATACCTGTTCCAGATTAGTCCAAAAATTATTCAGATCAACGGGAATATTGTACAGAATCCAAGATAAACCCGGTGAAAATGGGCTGGGAGGCAGGTGTATGCCTGCCTCCGGCCCTGCTTAAAATATGTGTATGTTATGTTGTCAATGGCAAAACTTATCAAACAAAACATAATCCTTTGCTGCTTACATGCTTTGCTGCTTTGCGACAAAAAAGTCCGCCAGGGCCGAAGGCCCTCTGTCAGATGGATGACTCTTTTAGTATGCCTGGGCATCGCCACGGTACAGGCCTCGTACGCACAATCATTGCAAATTGCATCCAAAGCTCACCCGGATGGTACTAAAGTAACCATCTACCGGGAATGGCCGCAAAGGATGTTGGTGGATACCCTGCGGCTGACCGGTGGTAAAGCCACGCTGCAACTGCGCGACTCCCTCCCAATGGTATACAGTGTAAGCATACGAACCCCTTACCATCATGCTATCGTTTTTTCCAACGAAGGGGATATGAGCATTACGATTCCTGAAAACGGAACGGCGGTGGTTAAAGGCGGGAAATACCAGCAACAGCTGAGCGCTTTCGAACAATCGCTGGAAGCAGATCAGAAAGCCTGGAACGAATGGGGCAATACTTATGGTAAGGCTACTGACCTGGAACTGAAACTGAAAGCCAATCAAGAAAGTAATAAATATGCCGCCAAAGTAATGCAGGCAAGACTCAACTTTGCGCTGAAACATCGTCAGGACATTGCCGGCGCCTGGAGCGCTTACAACCAGGCTAACCTCTGGCAACCCGCGGAGTTGAATCAGCTGGTAGCGGCCTACAAAACAAGTCCCTTATCACCGGTTACTTATAACAGGCTCCTGCAACTGCAACAGCAACACGAAGCCAATATCATGACGGGCAGAAAAGCACCTGAATTCAGTTTGCAGAATATGGACGGAAAGGTGGTGACCCTGCAATCGCTGCTCCAACAAAATAAATACGTGCTGGTGGACTACTGGGCATCCTGGTGTACGCCTTGTCGCGCTGCCAACCGAAAACTCGCACCCATATACGAAAAGTTGAAAAGCAAAGGCATTGCGCTGGTTTCTGTTTCGGTAGATACCAATGAGGAGCTATGGAAAAAGGCAGTGGCATCGGATAACATCCCCTGGCTGCAGCTCCGTGCTGATAAGGCAATGGACAGCGAAGCCGTAAAAGCCTACAGGGTGAAAACCTTGCCGGCTACTTTCCTGATCGATCAAACGGGGACGATTATACGTCAGCAGGTAACCGAACAACAACTGCTTCAACTATAAGGCTCATGACCATACTACGAAACACAGGTTTATTCCTGACGCTTACCGTTGCCACACTCACCGCACAGGCCCAACTGGTATTGCAGCATGCCACCATCATTACCGGCGACGCTGCTGCAAAGCCGCGGGTAGGTACTGTTTATATCGAAAAAGATAAAATTACCAGGATCATTTATGGCAAGGCAGCCAAAATACCCGCCGGATATAAGGTGATTGATTGTACCGGCAAATACGTTGCACCCGGCCTTATAGATGCACACGTGCACCTGGCTACCGGCAATCTTTCCAACCTGGAGCTGGCCAATAAAAAAACGGACAGCGTGTTGCAGAATATGCTGCACCATGGTATTACTACCGTTCGCGATATGGCTGGTGATGCGCCTTTCCTGGCAGCATGCCGGCAAAGGATTGCTGCGCAGGAGGTAACGGGGCCGGATATATTTTACGCCGCGCAATTTGCGGGTCCGCACTATTGGGAATTAATTCGTCGTGGTAGCCGCAACAGTGCTGATCAGGGCACCAGGCCCTGGTTTGCTACCATTGCTGATACTACAAATATGGCAGCGGCTATAACAGCTGCCAGGAATTGTGGTGCTACCGGCATCAAAATTTATCACGACCTCAGCAAACAGCTGGTGGCTGCTATTACCACAGCAGCGCATCGCCAGGGTTTGCTGGCATGGGCACATGCAGCGGTATTTCCTGCCAAACCAATGGATGCCGCCAGGGCAGGGGTGAATAGCATGTCGCATGCCGCAGATATGGCATTTGAACAATTACCGGGTGATATGATTGAATCAGGTAAGGCATGGGCTGCCATCTATAAAAATTTCACCCTGGATACAAGCCGGCAGCTGCAATTGCTGAAAGAAATGAAAGCCCGTAACATCTTCCTGGACGCAACAGTGTTCCATGCCACGAGTAATAAACTGACTTATGCGCAAACCGTTACGCGACTGGCTTATCAAACAGGGGTAAACATCGTGGCAGGTACAGACTGGATTTATCCGGAGCAAGGCGGTACTATGCCGCTGCAGGAAGAGTTGCAACTGCTGCAAAATAAATGCGGCATGCCGGCAGCGGCGGTGATACAGGCTGCCACCTGGAATGCAGCCAGGGTAACCGGCCTTATGGATCGTGGACTGGTGAAGCCAGGCATGCTGGCCAATCTCATTGTGCTGCAACATAACCCTTACGATAACCTGAGCGAACTTTTCCTGCCTGAACTTGTAGTTAAGAGCGGTGTATTACACGAGATCAAACCATAAATAGTTCAATCATGAAAAAAGTACTCATTGGCATAGGAATGCTGTCCGCTGTTTTGGTAGCCTGCCAACCGAACGTCGGTGCGGAAAAAGCAGATAGTACCACTGATACGATTGCAGGCACGGAAAATGTAGTTCCTGCGGTAACAGACACATTGCAGCCGGTGGCTGAAAAAGTAACTGCCGTGCTGCAAAAACTGTATGCCGATGACCTGTCGAAACAGCTGATCGATAGCAATAGCCGCCGGTTTAACATCGCCGTGGCCGACCTGAACAACGATGGTTCCAACGAGATTTTTGTAAAACTTAACGGTGGCTATTTCTGCGGTTCCGGTGGTTGCACGGTGCTGCTGCTCAATGATCAGGGCACGGTGATTACCAAATTCACGGTAACGGATACACCGGTGAGTGTGAGTGCTAATCTTACCAATGGCTGGAAAGACCTCCTGCTCCCAAGTAATGGGAAAATTCACGTGGTGAAGTATAACGGTAAGGCCTATCCGTCGAACCCAAGTATGCAGCCGGCAGCCGGTAAAGAGGTGACCACGGCAGTGCCCCTGCTGGATAACCCTGCCATGAGTTACAATTTTTAGTTTCCGTACATAAAGCCTGATCACCTGGTAGCCTGCTATCAGGTGATTTTTTTATGGAGATGAGATGGCCGCCGTCGCAGCGGTTTTACCTGTTTTTTTAGGCCACGCAAAAGTTAGCTCCCCTCAAAAAAATTTGTCAGGACCTGAAACAATCTCTCAAAAATTTCTATTTTTGCGGGATCAAAATCAAGTTTTTGCATACCACCCAACTACACAGGCAATACTCAATGCCTGGAATACTATAACGGCTTACTCCGCTAATCCGTTTGCACCGCTTTCTCTGTGGTGCTGATATTCTTTTGTCTTTTTTATTACAAATAATTCATGATGTTTTTCCTTGAAACGGAACGGCTAAAGCTGATTCCATTAACCCACGATTTATTGCAGCTATGCAACCAAAACCGGCCTGAAATGGAAGCAAGGCTTGGTTTAACCACCAATGTTATGAAAATCAGCCAGGAGTATGTCACCGAAATTCAGTATGCCATGGCGCATTTCTGGTTACCACAAACGGCCGCTCATCCTGATAATTATTTCTGGTATACCAACTGGGAAATTGTGCTCACATCCTGTAATATGGCCATTGGCGGTATTGGCTTTGCCGGGGCGCCGGATGATAAGGGTTTTGCAGAGATAGGATTTATGCTGGATGAACACTTTCACGGCCAGGGTTATGCTGCCGAGGCTTTACGGGCGATGATCAACTGGGCCTTTGGCCATGAAGCGGTGAGGCACGTGGTAGCCAGGACTTATGAAGATAATGCGCCCTGTCGCAGGCTATTGCTGGGCGCAGGATTTATGCCCGTAGCTGCGGACGGCCGGTTGCTGACCTATAGGAAATGCCGTCCGGTTATGTAACGTGATGGGGGTGTATCAAAAGTTTGATACGCCCTCATTTTATTCGGGTTCCTGATGGAGTCAGGCAGCTATTTAAGTAATGCTCAAAACGTTGGTTTACTTTTGATACACCCTCTTTTACTCAGAAGAATATACGATCCCTGGCGCATATCCAATCAGGCGCATTAGCTGGCCGTATACAGGTTTCCATCGAGTAATGCGGAATATCCGCATACTTGCTGAAATCGCCGGGGTCGTGCTCAAAAAAATGCTGGTACTGCGGTACACCATCTCCATCCTTCACCGGAACAGTGGCATCATCCTGTTTACATTTAGGACAGATGGCGCGCCCGCTGTTACCCATGCTGATCCTGAGTGGATATCGGATATTTAGCAGGCTGGTATCGGGTGCTTTCTTCATATTTACGGTGGCCACGTATCGTTTGGCCAACCCTAAGCCCGTATAAAAAATATCTGTTTCTGCCGCCGGCTTATCAAGTGTAATAAAAAAATGCCCGCTGCTGTCAACCAACCCTTTGCCAATTACACTACCATTTGATTCAGCGGTGATCTCCAGATAGTAATCAGGAAACGGGCTGACCGCTGCTCTCTTCACATAAAACTGTCCTGAAATATACCGCTTGTCGACCTCAGACAGCAACAGCCACGGGATAAATAATAATAGCTTGTACATCATAGTAAAGGAATAATTGATTTAAATATACAAATTTCCACTACCTTTGCACCTCCGACCAAGTCGGCTGCTGACATCTCTGACAGGAGCAGGTGTTCCCCAAACGCTCCTACAAACTAATCTTTATTATCATAATTAAGGAATATGCAAACTATTGCATTCTATTGCGATGCCAACAGCATCGAAGCAAATGCCTTGCATCAGTTACAGGAATATGCCCGGCGGCCATATATTAATACGATCTGCGCATTCACTGATATACACTATTGCACGGAAAAGGCCCTGCCGGTAGGCGTGGCTTTTCATACTAACGATTACGTCTACCCGCTGATTACCGGAAAGGATATTGGCTGCGGTGTTATGTATTTGAAAATCAATAAGGCACACTGGTTAAAGCCTTTTGATAAAACCACGCATTACAAAGCATTCTGCCTGGCACACACGCAGATGACAGATGATGGCCTCGGTGGCGGTAATCACTTCCTCTCCATTGAGGAGGATGCAGATAATGTTTATATCATCTGCCATACCGGTACCCGCAACCGCGGCATCGCACTCTACCAGCAATGCCTGGAGCTCACCCGGAAATATGCGCTGGAAAGCGGCAGCCAGGGCGACTACCTCCATCGCGATTTCCTCACCCCGGCATTTATCCGGTATTATGAGGATACGCTGGCTTTTGGTTATCAGCGCAGAAAAAATTTCTGCCTGAAATCCATGATCTTCCTGCAGATGGCTGGTTACCTGCGCTGCGATAAAAACAGCATCGACCGCCAGTACCTGCAGCTGGATTATAGCCAGGCAGCCGCAACAGGGCAGTTGTACAACACACCGTACACCCTGGAAGATTCGATACATAACCACCTGCGCTTCACGGCTGATGGTATCATGCATCGCAAAGGCAGCACGGAAATCAGCCCGGGCAAAACAGTGGTCATTCCGCTGTCTATGTCCCGCGGCAGCCTGCTCGTGCTAATCCGCGATGAGTACAGTGCCGCCCAGGCCCTGAACTCCTGCGCTCACGGCGCCGGTAGAAAGTTGTCGCGCTACAACGCCATGAAACACTGGAAAACAGTGCTGAAAGAAAAACAGCGGCGTGCGTACAAACAGCAGTTCTCCGAGTTGCTGGATAAGTCAGGCAACTTCCCGCAGGGTTATGTCCAGGAATTTGATTTTGCTTATAAAGATGCCAGTGACATCCTGCAACATCAGCCATACCTGCGTCTCGTAACCCACACCACACCGGTGGTAACGGTCAAGTACACGGAGATTTAAGTGGGCTATCAACACGATCCCGAACCGCCGGTTCGGGATCGTGTTGATTTTATTATCTGGCCGAAGGCCAGATAATAAAATCAACCTGCTTGCATTTCCAGATAATTCTCCGTAATTTTTCTTCATAATCACGTTATGACCAAAATCTGTTAGTTATACTTTTTTAGGGCACTCATCTCACTACTCATCATGCAATCTATTTCCCTGTAAGCCGGGATAGTATTCCGCTGCAATTCGCGCTGATAAAGGCGAATAGCTAATGGCATGCCCGGCCGTCAGGTTATGCAAACGTCCTGAAGAGTAAACCGAAAATCTTTAAGAGTAGGTAATAACCGTTTAAATTTCACGTATGTCTAATTCTCCCAGAAGTGGATTCCGCCTCTTTATGGTGTCTGTATTGTTAACTTCGTATAGCCTGTCGGGTTGCCAGAAAGACCTTCCGAATACTGACAGTTCCGCCGGCGCACATACCGAAGCGGTGACCCTGGCACCTGCGCTGCATTACTACTTTGTTGCGCCCAATGGTAACGACGCTAACGCAGGTACTGAAGCGGCCCCCTTCCTCACCATCCAGCGCGCGCAAACAGCCGCAGTAGCAGGCGATATCGTCTATATCCGCGGCGGCAGCTACACGATGAGCGAATCGCAGATCGCTGAAAACGGTACCCTCTACGCCAGCGTTACCAAACTTAATAAAAGTGGTACGGCGGCTGCACGTATTCAGTACCTGGCTTATCCCGGCGAAATACCCGTTTTCAATTATGCCAATGTTAAACCTGCCGGCAAACGTATCACCGCGTTTCTGGTAACAGGCTCCTACATCACCATCAAAGGCATTGAAGTGGTTGGAGTGCAGGTCACCATTACCACGCATACTCAAAGTGAATGCTTCCGCAATGAAGGTAGCAACAACATCTACGAAGCCCTGAAAATGCACGATGGTATGGGCATCGGCTTTTACCTCACCAAAGGTGGTAACAACCTCGTACTCAACTGCGATGCTTACCGCAACTGGGACAGTGTTTCAGAAACTGGTAAAGGCGAAAATACGGACGGATTCGGCGCACACCCATATAAACAAGGCGTAGGCTACACCGGCAACGTATTCCGCGGCTGCCGCGCATGGTTCAACAGCGACGATGGCTTCGACCTCATCAACGCCTACGAAGTAGTGACCATCGAAAACTGCTGGGCATTCTATAATGGCTACAGCACCAGCTTTGCGAGTCTCGCTAACGGAAACGGTATTAAAGCAGGCGGCTTCGGTGTTACGGATGCAAGTGCCGTTCCGCCGGTAGTGCCACGCCACATCGTTCGTTTCTGCATGGCCGTAGGGAACAAGTCAGCAGGCTTCTATGCCAATCACCATCCGGGCGGACTCACCTTCGAGAACAATACCGCGTATAAAAATGCCGTGAACTATAATATGTTGAACCGCAGCGCTGATTTTTCGGCAGATGTACCCGGATGGGGCCACTATCTCTATAATAACCTGGGATATGCTGCTACCAGCAGCGAAGTAAGTAATCTCAATGTAAGTGCATCCACGGCTAGTAATAACTATTTCCAGATTGCAGGCATTACGGTTAACGCGTCCGACTTCAGCGCTACCACCGAAAGCATGATGTCGCAGGGCCGTCATTCTGATTTCACCTTGCCTACTAATACCTTCCTGCGCCTGGTAACAGGCAGTGACCTGATTGATAAAGGTGTAAACCGTGGTTATACTTACACCGGTGCCAGTCCTGACCTGGGCTGCTTCGAGGTAGGGATTAACAAAAGCCCGATCGTATCCGGTCCGGTGGCTCCTTAAGGAAAAAATAAAAATACGACATCGCAGTATGGGGAATTTTTCCGGGACGTTTAGAGCTTCCTTCGTACTGCGATGCTGTTTAAAATAAAGTGCTGGTGGTAATCGCACCTTCCATTTTCAACAATCTTTCCTTCACGGCTATACCGCCGGCAAAGCCGGTCAGGCTGCCGGAGGAGCCAATCACCCGGTGACAGGGGGCTACAATTGAAATGGGATTTTTACCGTTGGCTGCACCCACCGCACGCACGGCTTTAGGGTTGCCCAGGAGATTGGCCAGCTGCGCATAACTCACGGTTTGGCCATAGGGAATCCGTAATAACGCTTCCCACACCTGCCGCTGAAAAGTGGTGCCTTCAAAATGTAAGGGAAGGTCAAATACGCGGCGCCTGCCGGCAAAATATTCTTCCAGCTGCCGCGTGGTTTCATCCAGTACCGGATGTGCGCTTTGCGCTCCATTTACGGGCAGTTTCACCCTGCTGCCATCTTCATCTTCCCATAAAATAGCACGCAGGCCTTTGTCTGTAGCAATTAGCTGCAGTTCGCCCACCGGCGTATTTATTTTCCTGTGGTAGTACATGGGAGCAATTTACAATATTCAGTGGCAACGGAAGAACTTAGCCTGCCGCGCGAAGCGCGGCACCCCTCCCCAATGACACCGAAGGTGTCATTGGAATCCGCTATATTTACCCGCATACAACAAAAGATAGAATGATTACCGACACCATCTGGTACAAACCTGTATCCATCGCCACTTTAAACGAAGAAAATGCAGGCACGCTCAATGCGCACCTGGGAATGGAGTTTACTGAAATAGGTCCCGACTTCCTCACCGCTTCCATGCCGGTGGACTACCGCACTGTACAGAAGTACGGCATCCTGCATGGTGGCGCTTCCATGGCGCTGGCAGAAACCGTGGGCAGCATTGCCGGTACACTCGTCATTGATCCGGATTTGTTTGTCTGTTTTGGTATGGAGATCAATGCCAACCACGTCAGAAGTGCCCGTAGCGGCCGCGTATATGCCACCGCACGCGCTTTGCACCTGGGTGGCCGTACACAAGTTTGGGATATCCGGATAGTGGATGAATCCGGACAGCTGATATGCATTTGCCGGCATACAGTAGCCGTGGTGGCTAAAAATCGCTAATACTTTATTACTTTCTTTAATATTTTTTTAGAGAGATATTGTCGCACCGGCACATCAAACCAGCGCATAGCCATGTAAGCAACTGCTATCAGTATCAGCACACCGGAAACGATCACCATGGTGAGTTCTGTTGTTCCAGGCTTATAGGTGTTGAAGTAATTGGCAAAGATCCAGATGGCCCCATAATGAGTCATGTACAGCGGGTAGGAGATATGGCCTGAAAAATTGCACAGCGGCTTCAGGGCAGGTGCCAGTGTGGCGCCAGCTCCCAACGCAATCAGTAAAGGGAAGTATAACAGTACGATCCCCAGCTCTACCAGCCAGTTGTATTGGAAATAGGGCATCATCAGCGCTGCCAGCAGCAGTACGGTGAGTCCGGGAAAACCCAGCTTGTTAGGGATAATCATCCGGTAGCGATACACCAGTATGCCAGCCGGGAATGAGTACGCAACTCTTGCAAAGCCATGCCAGAAGGTGCCTCCGCTCCAGCCACCTACCACATTACCTGCGGTATATGCCACATAGCTAATGCCGCCGGCAGCCAGCAGGGTGAGCACCACCATTATGCGGCGCGGCAGTCGCCATAACACTAACGCATATACGATATTGGCTACATACTCCCAAAACAGGGACCAGGAAGGCGCATTCAATGAAAACAGGTTGAAATACCTTTCCTCCATCACCGGATAGGGTATAAGGAGGATAGAAGTCAGGAAAATCAGGACAACACTCCCCACGCCATATGCTGCAAATGGAGGTACAATCGGGTCCACCAGGTACAACACCAACGCCATCACAGCTCCCAGCACTACTAAAGGGTGCAGGCGGATTAGCCGCTGCAGGAAAAACCTGCCCGTGCTCATGGTTGCCATCCGGTTGTCGTAAGCATAGGCAATCACAAAGCCCGACAGGCAAAAGAAGAAGTCCACCGCCAGAAAGCCGTGTCCCGCAAAGTTGGTGCTCGGATCGGTGAAAACCACCTCCATAAAGTGAAAGATCACCACCATCACGGCAGCAACACCCCTTAAACCATCCAGAATTTCATAATGCTTTTTTGCCTGCATCGCCTCCGGCTTTGCTACCATTGTTCCTGTTTCCATAATTAACAACTACACTCGATAAAAAGTAAGATCGCAATATAAAACTGTGAAGGCTGATTTGCAAGGGTTTTGGGATGGGTGGATGAAGATGGGATACACATTTATGGCGATTTCATAAGTTTAGGACTCTTTTTAATATGAGATTTCAGATAAAAATTTATCATAGCCTGCTGCTGGCGGCCTTTAAGAAAGTAGAATATGGATAACGGCCGCTGGAAGAAAAAAAAGCACCCCGCCACGGGGTGCCTTTTCGCAGAAGAAGAAAGAAATATTAATACAATGCTGCAATAGCATTTTTATCATTGGTAGATAAAGTAGTGGCGCCGCTTCCGCACTGACCACCATTCATCAGCGAAGATGCATCAGTACCGCCAACACCCGGAACGGCAATAGCGCTGGATTCACCAATAGCAGCCCAGTTGGTATGACGCAGGGAAACGTTATGTCCCAGCTCATGACAGATAGTGCGGGCACGCTGTGCAAAGCTATTACCGGCAATATAGTTTTTATTGATGCGGATCAGGTTACCGGCTTTACCACCACTTGGGAAAGTACCCTGGCCGCAAACACCGTTACCCAGGTTGTAGTTGGTGATCAGTACATCGTAAGTACCGCTGGTTACAACCACCCAGTTAACATTACAGTTGGCAACAGCATTCCATTGTCCAATGGCACTGTTAATTTCAGAAATCATAGATGTCATGGAGGCGTCAACATACAAACGCAGGTTAGCCACGTTAGCAGCAGATACCAGGCTGCCAGTGTAATACTGCTCTGTAGAAGCGCCGTTTGGTACTACCATGTCTTTAGGGAAACGGATGTCACCTTCTACAATGTACTCACCTGGCTGGTCAACAATCGTGTGGGCAGGGAATCCCAATCCGATAATGTAGTTGTAAACTTTTTTAGCAGGGTCAGTAACTGCTGTAACACTTTGTAGTTCTGCCGGGGCATCAGCAGATTTTTTACAGGAAGCAATAGTAACGGCAAACAATACAGCCAGCATGATGAATAGGTTCTTTTTCATGTTGTGAAGCGTGTGTTTAAGTGATAAAAATGGTATTGTGAGTTAAAAAATCCTGCACTTTTAATACCTATAGGCAAATCAGGGTAACTATGATAATTTTCATTATCAATGCATACGACAGATACAATAAAACATAGGTGCAGACCTGCTGAAACTTCAGCCTGTTGCGCTCTCCGGAAAATTTGCTTAATTGGGTATCCAGGTTAAACTTCGTTCAGATTTTGGTTATAACAATAATACAAATATTTATCGAGTAGCAAAATTTTTTTTATCTGCACCATGAAAGCATATTGCAGTAAGTAATGTTATCAAAAAAACACGCTGAGTTTTTCAGCGTGTTTTTTATTCGCTTGAATTATAGTAGATCAGGGATATAATGCCTGCGCAGCCTGAATGTCTTTTGCAGACAACGAAGTAGCCCCTGTTCCGCATTGACCACCATTCATGAGTGAATTGGCATCGGTACCAGGTACACCTGGAACATCTGTAGCAGTTGGCTCGCCTCTCGAAAACCAGTTAGTATGACGGAATGAAACATTATGTCCCATTTCATGACAGATAGTACGGGCACGCTGCGCGAAAGTATTGCCCGCAATGTAAGCCTTGTTGATGTAAATTAAATTACCAGCTTTACCAGCACTTGGGAAGGTACCCTGACCGCAAACACCGTTACCAAGGTTGGTGTCCGTGATCAATACATCATATGTTCCGCTGGTAACAATGGTCCAGTTAATCGCGCAACTGGTAATACCATTCCACTGCCCGATAGCAGAAGTGATTTCCGAATTCATGGAAGTCATGGATGCATCCACAGATAAGCGGATGTTAGTTACCCAACTGGTTGACACCAGGCTGCCCGTGTAATACTGCTCTTCCAAAGCTTTTGGCAGCACCATGTCTTTAGGAAAACGGATATCGCCTTCCACAATAAATGCATCCGGCTGATCCACGATCTGATGTGCCGGAAAACCCATGCCAATAATGTAGTTATAAACTTTTTTGGCATGGTCGTTCGTCAGGGCAATGGTTTGAATTTTTGGCGCTGAATCGATGGCTTTTTTACAGGCTACAATCGCAAAAATGGCTACTACCAACAGTAAGCCCAGCATAAGAAGCGCTTTGTTTTTCATGTTTTTTGAGGGGTTTTAAGTGATGGAAAAGGTATCGGGTGAAACTCCTGGACTTTTATTGCCTATTAACAAACCGGGTTATCCATGCGAAAAAGAAAATACAATACTGCCCAAACCGAATCGGAATGAGTATCGGAGAGATTTGCTTAATCAGGTTTGAATAGTGAACTACGATCAGACTTTGGTTGTAACAATAATACAACTATTTACGGAGCAGTAAAATTTTATTTATAAGCCCTGTGAGTAAGGGCTGCAGTGGAATTTGTTATCTTTTAAGTAACGAGTCTTCGCGCTGCATTTCGTCAAAATCTTCCGTCTTGAAATAGCGGGAAAACTCTTCCGGTTCCTCATGATCTCCCAAAATCCTCCGGGGAATCTGCGGTTCAAATGATTGGTTAGTTAAACTGAGTTTATACTGTACAAACGGACTATAAATTCCCGCCATATCTGCCAGCGTATGAAACACCACGCGGGTATCCGCAGGTGCATGGAGGTACTGCTCCGCTACCTGGAATCTTTCCGGCCAGGTTTGAAGGTACTGCCTGCTAAACCATAATAGCAGCGGAATACGCAGTTCATAATAGGTAGGGAATGGAGTACTGTGCAGGAACAAATGCCGGTCATCATCCATTAAATTTTCTCCATGGTCAGATACATACAACATACCGGCACACAATTCCCGTTCCTGCAGCATACCGATCATCACATGTAAAAGACTGTCACTGTAACGGATACTGTTGTCGTAGGCATTCCAGAGTTCCGTTTTATGTTGCAGCTTAATTGCCAGCGGCTGGTCCGGTTTAAAAAACGATTTATCCGTGGGGTAACGGTTGGAGTATTTGAAGTGCGATCCGTGCATATGCAATACGACAAAGGCTTTGCCGGTATCTTCGTCCAGTACTTTTTTGAAGTGCGGAATCAGGTTGGCATCATACTGCCCAATCTCTTTTTTATCCACCCCTTTGTTGATGTCAATCCATACATTGGCCTCTTTACTGTAAAATCCGATCAGCTGTTGGTTGGCTACCTGGTTGGTGATAAAGTAAGTTTTGAAACCTGCTTCTTTAAATAAGGTAATAATACTTTTTTGTGTATAGAGATATGGAGCCGACGAAGCATCGGCGGGCGAGAGAATCAACGGTACACTCTTTTGCGTGGCGTTCGACTCGCTGGTAATATTGGAGAACGTCAGGAGCCCGGGTTGCCCGGTCAGAAAAGGATTGGTGTTCACCCGGTGGCCGAGCAAACTCCAGCTCATGGCCCGCGACGATTCACCCAACACCAACACGTATACTTCTCTCTCTTTAGCATGATTTTTTTTATTTGCATGGAAAGTGAAACCATAGGAAGTGATCGGGTAATTCCGCTCCCGGTACCATTTGTCCACCGCAAAATTTAGATTATAAATAACGTTCAGCGGATATACTTTTTCATCCATCCGCACACCCGCTACAAGTATAATGCCCGCCATCACCAAACTGGCGATGCCGGCGTATAAACTGAATTGGCGCCGGAAACCCGCGTGCAATCTCATCTTCATACAGCAGGATAGAATGGCTAGCGCTAAAATAGGGAGGTACAGCACGCACACAATTATGATCGAAGGCATGATGTTTCCTAATAGCTCGGTGCTTTCTTCCACATCGGTAGTTACCGTATTGAGAAACATGTCCGTCGTTATCACGCCTTCTCCAAACAAATACAAAAAAACTATTTCATACGCATGGATGATCAGCATGGGCAACATCAGCAGCATCATGATACCGGGTTTGCGGAACACCGATATCAGCGCAATACCCAGCGTAAAAGGGAACAGGAGGTTTACAATAATGTTGAACCAGGAGAAATCTATCCATACCAGTACCATGTTGGGGATCACCCAGCTGATAGCAAAAATCAGGAGGTAGGTAGATTGTCGGTTCCAGTGTAAACGTATTGCCATCAGAAAACTTCATTTATACCGAAATAAAAGCCGGATTGATCGGAGCCCATGCCGAAGTCGAGCCGGATATTTACCCGCTTCTTAAACTCCCAACGGTAGCCAACACCATAGCTGATCAGCGTTTGATCCAGCCGGAGGTTTTTATAGGCAGGGCATACATTACCTGCTCCTACCCACACTACTGCGCCATTGCGGCCTACGATCTTCTGCCGCAGCTCCACCTGGCCACTGAGGTACTTCTTGTCGCGGTACCGGCCTTCGAAATAGCCACGCAGGCGGTTACTGCCTCCTGCTTCCGCCATGAGCGACCATGGTACTTCTCCGTAATTGCTCTCTGTAAAAAAGTCCAGGGCCAGGATGCCTGTCTTCCATAAACGCTTGTACCAGTCCACCTGCACTTCCAGTTTTCCAAACACCTCATCATTACCAAAGGTGGAAGGGAAAAATTTATAGCCCGCCCGCACATAAACGCCTTTATAAGGATTGGGGATGAAGTCGCGGCTATCGAAACTGATAAATGGCCCTGCCCCAAAGGCAAACACGTGCTCCGGCTGCATCAGTGGGGTGCCGCCGCTGGTATCAATTTTCCTGGCGCTGCCATCATTCAGCATTACGGAAAGACCGCCAAAGAGGCGTCCATGAATTTTTACGCTGAAGTCCGCCGAAATCTTTTTAGTAACCAGCGTATAATCCGTATAGCCATCCTTGTTACTGCCGTCCTCATAACCTATACCCCAATATTTGTTGGGCATGGAGCTGAAAGAGGCTTTTGCCAGCAAACGGAATTTTTCTTTCGGGAAGATGGTATTGCTGTTAATCCCAATGCCATAGAAACCGGTGAGCGACACAGAGCCATAAATCGAGGCGCTGGACACAGGGAGAAGTGAATCGCTGCGATCTGTTTTGTAAAGGCCCGCGGCTATAACAGCTATGCCGCCACTGGTTTCAGGCGCGTAGTAAGGACCACCAATCACACTGACATCGAATTTTTTTTGCTTCTTAACGTCATTGGTATGTTTCATGTAATGAATGAAACGGTTAAAGATCCCTTTCGGGGCGCTGGTATCAGCCGCCTGCTGCCCCAGCCCGGCCACCGGGAAAGTACTTAGAACCAAAATCAGGATACAAATGTTTTTCATCATATCGCAGGCATCTCAAACCTAATAACACTTATTCTATCAAAAGGATGTACCCGCGGATAAAAAATCTTTCAACACAACAAAGGCACATATGAAATACCTCGTACTGTTGCTGCTGATCCTCGCCGGTATCCCTGCCAGTGCCCAGCTCCGGGTAGGCGACAGGGTTAGTCAGGTCACTATCCGCGACGCCAGCAATAACCCGATGAAATTGCCCTACTGGGGACAAAAAGCCTATCTCATTTTTTACCCCGACCCCGATCATGCCTCTCAAAACAAAACCATTACGGATTACCTCAAGCAGCACCCTGTGTCGAGTACCAACATTTTTTCCTTTGGGGTGGTAAACCTCAACGATGCTCCGCTGTTGCCCAACAGCATTGTGCGTATGATGGTGAGGCGGGAGGTAAAGCAAACCGGGGCGGATATTTACACCGATGTAGATAATACGCTCAGCCGTAGCTGGCGCATGGGGGATGTGAATAATAAATTCGTGATCATATTCGTTGATAAAAACCACATCGTCCGGTTTTTTAAGGCCGGGGAGCTGACAACTGAAGAGCAAAAGGAATTATTACGCGTAATTAAGGAATTTAGTTAAACAATTGGGAGGCCGGAACTGTTATATAAGGCTCTATTGATGATAAGGATCATTCTCAGACCTCCAAAAATTACTGTAGGTATGCATGAAAGCGAATACTGGGATTCTTTCAAATCCGGTGAAGTAAACGGTTTGGAAGCCCTTTACGGGCAATATTACCAGTCTCTGGCAAATTATGGGTGCAAATTCACTCACGACGATGTATGCATAGAAGAAAGCATCCAGGACCTCTTCCGCAGGCTCTGGCAAAACAGGGAGTGGCTACACCACGCTACTGCGGTAAAGCAGTACCTGTATCATTCTTTCCGCCGCATTTTACTGGGCAAGCTGGAATATGGCGCCGATGCTTATAACGAAGCACCCGACGAGCAGGTGCCTTTCGAATTACAATTAAAAGATGAACATCCGCTGTTTTCCGGCGAGCGCATGAGCGCCTTGCTGCATCGTGCGCAACATCTCCTGGGCTCTATGGCTTACCGCCAGCGGGAAATCCTGTTCCTGCGGTATTATGTGGGGCTTAGTCACGACGAGGTAGCGGATGTCATGAATATGCATATCTCAGGCGTCTCCAAACTGATGTACCGAACCCTGGATCATCTGCGGAACAAAGCCTGCAATTTCTCGCTGCTTACGCTGTTATACCTGTTGCGTCAGTCCTGAAAACATGGCAACCATTCTTTCCAGCGCACCTTCGGTGTGCATGGAGGTAGTTTGTTCCAGCGTCATTTTCGCCACTTCACCTGCGCGTTGGCGCATTTGTGTTTCATAGGCCGCGATGGCTGCCGCATCATTTTCATATTTCCCCGAAGAGAGGCAGGTGCTAAGTTCCAGCGCATCCAGCATCGCCATATTCACCCCTTCGCCGGCAAAGGGCGGCATCAGGTGGGCGGCATCGCCTATCAGGGTGAGGTTACCATGTGCTTCCCAGTGCTGGTCAACGGGCATGCAATATTGCGGGCGTAACACCAGTGGCAGCGAGGCTTGCTGAGCCAGCGTATGCCATAGCGGCGCCCAGTCGCTGAATGCGGTGTTGAACCAATTGCAGACCTGTTCGCGGTTATTAAAATCTATACCACTTTCTTTGGTCCAGCTTTCCGGAAGATACATGCCGGTATAAAATACCAGGCTGCCATCACCTTTACTGCTTACTATCAAAGTATGGTTGCCGTCCAGTGCGAAAAGTTTGCCCCCTTTCAGCAGGGTGTTGATTTCCGGGGTTGCTGTTTCCGGGTGGTATACGCTGCCTTCCACCATGGTGATGCCGGAGTAGAAAGGTTTTATGCCTGTTACGTAGGGGCGTATCCGTGAGTTGGCACCATCTGCTCCGATTACAATATCCGCATAGGCAGTATAACCATCCTGGAATTCCAGCTGCCAGCCATTTTTTTCCGGTGTCATTTTCAGAAATTGTTTATCCCAGCAAACGGTGTTGGGTGCCAGGGAATCCAGCAGCAGCTCGCGTAGCGGGCCACGGTCTATCTCTGGCCGGTCTTCGGATTTTCCCAGCAAATGATCATCTACGAGGATGTTGCCAGTCCGGTCAGTGATCCGCATCAAATCGGCCCCGGGGCGGTAATATTGCTTAAATGCTTCCATGAGACCGGCGGCTTCCAATGCTGCCAGGCCTGATTCCTCGTGGAGGTCGAGCGTGGCGCCCTGTACCCGCACCTGGCGGTTTTTATCGCGTTCGTATACGGTTACGTGCCTGCCTTGCTGCTGGAGCAGGCGGGCGAGGGTGAGTCCTCCCGGACCACCACCTATGATGGCTATCTGTGTCATGTGTTGTAAAAGTTTAAGTGGTTATAGTTTCAGTCCCTTAATTAATGCGCTGCAGCATTGCAGCAGTACCGCTTCTGTAATTACCTGCTGCGGCCTTACGGTATGTTCAAAATATTCGCTCACCAGATCCATCAGTGGTGCAAACAGCATAGCACGCAATGCTTCATACGGCAAGGGTACCAGCTTACCGGCTGTTATCTGTTGCTGAATAAACTGGTGAATCGGTTGAAAGAACGAGCCTTCGTTAATATGATGTTCCTGGAAAGCTTTTACCAGCAGGGGAGAGGCCTGCCCGTGACGGATCAGGGCAAACGCGGGCTGGTTGTAGCGCAGGTAATGAAACCCGTTGAGCCAGATTTTGGTGATGCCGGCTTCCAGGGTCATGCCTGCATCAAAGTCCTGCAGCAGTGCCTTTTCAAAGGCGCCCAGCGCTTCTTCAATAAACAGCTTTATCAGTAGGTCTTCTTTGTCCTTGTACTTAATATAAATCGTTCGCGGGGATATACCGGCTGCCGCTGCCAGCTTTTGCATGGTCAGGTTCTCCAGGCCTTCTGTGGCAATGATGTTCAGGGCTATGGTTTTGATCGCCTGCTCTTTTTCCAGGTTTTTGGGTCGCATTGTTGGTAGTTTGACAATGCAAATATAAGTAAATGTTTATTTACTAATTACGGGAAAACTTGTTAAATCTCACGCAACTGGTTCGTTCTATTGAATATCAGGGATTTATGTATGCGACTTCCTTCCCCAGCGTAGAGCCGCCAGGCATGGCGGCTCCTCGCGTAGTGGCGGGCGCAGCCCGCCTCTACCAGTAAATGATAAGCGCATCAATTCAACGCCGTCGCCATCTTCACATTCAGCGACTCATAATACCTCGTTAAATTGCTGATATTTCTGATCAGGGAATCCTCAGCATTTGACTGCCCTTTGGCATAGGCAATCAGCTGATGACATATTTTAACCAGGGCGCCGGAACGGCTACCCGGTGTAGGCGTAAGCGCTTGTGCCCTTAGCATCCCATATTTTTCATTGTAAGAAGAGAAAAAGTAACGGACCCCATCCAGCCCCGGATCGGCAGGCGCACCAGTGCTACTGAGTGCCGCCTCAAACAAGTCCCTGATCTTTGTGGCCAGTTCCTTATCAATAGGGCGACTCACAGACACCGGCTGATCCGGTACCACACGCTTTTGCTGCAGCGCATCATAATAGGCCACCTTGATATTGGACTTCAGCTGATAACCCCTGGCATCCCCCTCCACAGAAAGGGCGTATTCCGGACTAAAAGGCGGCATTACCACCACCCGCGCCAGTGGCCTGTCCGCAAAGCGGTACAGCAGCTTTTGATAAAGATGATTATAATAACTGTCCACCGCATTGCGGCTGGGTTCGAAAGGTTCCAGCTTGTCGGCCGTTTGCGCAACAGATTGGAGCGCCACCAACAGGCATATTACCATGCCCGGAATAATACATCGCACTCCGCTGGTAGTGTGTTTTAGCATGACAATCTAGTAGCTTTTGGGTATATCAATACAGCAATTATAAACTTACTATATCTGCATTCGTTTTATCAATCACCGGGTACCGCTTCACTTTATTCACTCTGCACACCAGTTCAATTAATTTCTCATAAAAAATAGTGCCGATTACCTCTCCCTGGTTATACAAGCCTATCACCTGCCTGTATCGCTGCGGCTGGTCGATAGCTGTGCTGAACGACACGCCCTTATCCAGCTTTCTGTACTCCATCGGATCTATCACCTCGTGCCCCAGCACCATCTCAAAACGGCCACCCATCGGGTATTGTGGCATTAAATCAGGCCCTGACGGCAGCGGACCACCTATTCTTTCCACCTCCCCACTAATTGCATTCTTCACTAACGGATGCGAATGCACGGAAAAGTCCAGTACATCGCCCCGCGATACCAGGGTTGTCTTTGCACGTTGAATAACATTCGGGAAAATAGCGTCTATAATACCACGCTCAATGTCGGACATTTTTGATTGCCTGCCCACTACAAAAAAATGTTCCACACCCAGGGAATCAGATAAGTGGTAGGCCCTTGTAATGTGGTCTAGTAGTGCTATGCCGGGGTTGAGGAGGTAATAGCCTTTTCGTATCGTTTCCTGAATATCATCTTCTTTGGTAAAGACAATATAGTAATCGCTTTTGCCATTCTTTTCGGAGAAGCGTTTGCCCTTCAGGTTGAAATATAATGTAACGCCGGAGCTATCGGAAAAATCCAGACTATCTGTTAAAGATAACAAGCTTTCCCTATTATACAAATAACGGTCGTTATTTGTTGATGTGCCAGAGGCTGTTACGGTATTATCTTTATGTAAATCATGCATTAATGCAACAAAAAAAATAGCACCTATGACGAATAATAAATAAATCTTGTTCATTCTTGAGGGATGGCGGGGGTTATGAATATTACCGGTTACTTTGGAATAATAGACACTTCAAATTAAGAAAAAAAATCTGTTTTTGAGCATACATTTGCTAATTCTGCCGCAGTGCTTCTCCTGATATTAGTGCCACTTCCAATGATATCGCCTATGTCCCCCGTTAGTTTGTTGCCGATGTTACTGATCCTGTTGCTTATCCTGTTATGGATAACCCTGGTGAGTAACTGGCTACAGGTACGCCCGCAGGAAGGCCGCTACAAATCGATCGATGGCCTGCGCGGCTACCTCGCCGTATATGTATTCCTCTATCATGCCATCATCTGGTTCTTCTTCCTGCGCTCTAATAAGTGGACATCCCCGCCGCCTTCCGTCATCCATGCCAATCTTGGTGCCATCTGCATCTCCCTGTTCTTCATGATCACCGCCTTCCTCTTTTTTTCCAAGCTGGTACATGCCAGGGAGCGTAAGGTGGATTGGGTGAGACTTTACATCTCCCGTATTCTGCGCATCTACCCGGTGTATACCGCCGTGGTGATCGCGCTCCTGTTCGTAGTGGGCATCCTTACGCATTGGAAGCTCCGCGAACCGCTCCCGCAGTTAGTGGCTCATGTGGGCCAGTGGATGATCTCCATCGCCGCGGATGTGAATCATATCTCCGGCACTAAACTGATCATTGCCGGCGTGGTGTGGAGCCTTGCCTTTGAATGGCTGTATTACGCTGCGCTGCCTTTTCTCGGACTGTTACTTGGTGTACGCGCGCCCTTCTACATTTATTTGATGGCGGCCGTTTTCCTGGCCCTCTTCATCGGCATCATTTATTATTGGTACCCTGCCAACGCCTGGAACAAAACACTTGCCTTTACCGGGGGCATGATCCCCGCATTTTTTGCTGCCCACCCGAAAGTGCGCCAGCTGGCCGCTCACTGGATCACTTCCCTGCTCATGATCGCTGTGCTGATCATTGCTACCCTGTATTCTCCCTATATTTATTCCTTCTTTACCTATCTGTGTACCACCTTTATTTTTGTAGCCATTGCCTGCGGAAACACCCTGTTTGGTATCCTAACCTGGCGCCCATCCTGCCTGCTGGGGCAAATCGCTTTTTCGCTCTACATCATCCATGGCCTGATCCTTTTTATCACCTTCATGTTTATACTGGGCATGCCTGTCGCCAGGGTACAATCGCCACTGGTGCACTGGCTCATCACCGCCGGCTGCAGCCTGGTACTGGTAACCGTTTGTACGCTGAGCTATAAATACCTGGAAAGGCCCTTCCTCGAAGCTACTCCTTCACTAACCGCCAGGGTCAAACGATATTTCCGTTTGTAACCGGGTTCAAACAATTGCATCAGGTGGCTGTTAAAGGAGGTAGATCCAAACATTTATGTATGAAGAAGCTACTGGCAATCATCGGTGTCTTACTCGTTTTATTGGTAGCCGTGCTGGCAATAAAAACACTCGTCTACCCCTTCACGAAAGTGAATACCGGCACCGCCGCGTATGAAAATTTCCCCGTTAGCGACAGCGCCCTGCAACGTTTTGCCGGAGGGATACGTATTCCTACCGTTTCAAATGCAGATTATTCCCAGTTTAACTATGGCCCCATCACTCAATTTGCCTCCTATCTGCGGCAGGCCTACCCTAACGTATACGCCGCTACGGAAAGCTACACAGTCAACGATCACGGAATCGTTATCCACTGGAAGGGCCGCAACAGCTCCCTGAAGCCGGTACTTTTCCTCTCGCACTACGATGTGGTACCTCCGGGCGAATACGAAGGCACGGATAGCGGACAGATTATCTTCTCCCCGAAAGATAAACCCCAGCCACCGGTGACAGCCATACAGGATAAGTGGACCCATTACCCCTTCAGCGGTGCCGTAACGGATGGCCGCATCTATGGCCGTGGTACACTGGATATGAAAAATATGTTGTTCTCCCTGATGGAAGCTGTTAATAATCTTATATCCCGGCAATACACGCCTGAAAGAGACGTATACCTCGCCTTTGGCTTCGATGAGGAAGTAGGAGGTACCCATGGCGCAAAAATGATTGCGGAAGACTTTAAAGCCAAAGGCATCCACTTCGATGCAGTGTATGATGAAGGAGGTATTGTATCCTCCAAAGGTAGTCTCAGCGGTATCAATGCCACAGTAGCTCTTATCGGTTGTGCCGAAAAAGGCTTCTGGTCAGCAAGAGTCAAAGTCAAAGGACTCGGCGGGCACTCCTCCATGCCACCCCTGCAAAGTGCTATTGGGAAAGCTGCTGTAATTATGCAGCGCCTCGAATCGGAACAAATGAAACCCATGATCATCCCGGTTATTGATCAGTTCTTTAAGAATGTGGGCGGTGCTATGGATTTTAAAGGCCGGCTGGCTATTTCCAACCAGTGGCTGCTAAAAGGCACTCTCATTAAAACACTCACCGCAAATCATACCACCAACGCCCTTGTACGCACTACCACTGCCCTCACCATGATGAAGGGTAGTGATGCATCCAATGTACTGGCCCCCATCGTGGATTTTGTAGTAAACTTCCGCATACTGCCGGGTAACCCCGTGGCAGAAGTGAAACAGCACTTGCAAAATGCCTGCAGGGGTTTTGACGTGGAAATTGAAGATGTTGGCGCACCCAGAGAAGCCTCCCGCATCTCCGATACTAATTCACAAGGGTACAGGGTGATGGAAAAAACGATCAAACAATATTTCCCCGATGCCATCGTAACGCCCTACCTTACCATCGGTGGTACGGACGGATATAAATATGAAATTGTGTCTGATCACGTATACCGCTTCAACCCTGTCCTGATTAACAACAACGAACAACAAACCATTCATAACAACAACGAATACATCAGTATCAGCAACTATAGCCGCATGATTCGCTATTTCGAAACCCTCATAAAAAATTATGATAGTAAACAATAACAACAATACGGTGTTATTCACCTTTATGAAATCCTTTTCCTGAGCATTTTCATTAGCAGCATCTCTTTTCCAATCCAAAACAATTCTATTATGAACCTTATGAAGAGATGCTGGCAATTCACCTGTTGCCTGCTGTTGTTTTCGGCTATCGCCATGGATAGCCTGCAAGCCCAAAAGAAGCCCAATATCCTCGTGATCTTCGGGGATGACATTGGCCTGTGGAACCTCAGTTGCTGGAACCGCGGCATGATGGGCTTTAAAACCCCCAACATCGACCGTATTGCCAATGAAGGCGCCATGTTTACCGATTATTATGGTCAGCAAAGCTGTACCGCTGGTCGTGCCGCTTTCATCACCGGGCAATGCCCTTTCCGCACCGGACTTACCAAAGTAGGCCTCCCCGGTGCCACCGTGGGCCTGCAGAAAGAAGACCCTACCATTGCTGAATTCCTCAAACCGCTGGGATATGCTACCGGGCAGTTTGGTAAAAACCACCTGGGCGATCTGGATAAATTTCTACCTACTGCACATGGTTTCGATGAGTTCTTTGGTAACCTCTATCACCTCAATGCGGAAGAGGAACCTGAACATGAGGATTACCCAAAAGATCCTGCGTTTAAGAAAAGATATGGCCCCAGAGGAGTGCTGAGAGCCACTGCCGACGGTAAAATCGAGGATACCGGCCCACTCACCATCAAACGTATGGAGACAGTAGATAAAGAATTCTACGATGCAGCCATTGATTTCATGAAACGCCAGAAAGATGCCAATAAACCATTCTTTGTATGGTTTAACAGCACCCGCATGCACATCAACACGCACCTGAAACCCGCTTCCAAAGGCCGCACCGGGCTTGGGATACAGGCTGATGGTATGACTGAGCATGATGAAATGGTAGGGGACCTGCTCAAATTCCTCGACGACAACGGCCTCACCGAAAATACTATCGTGATCTACTCTACCGATAATGGTGCTATGAAATGCGAATGGCCCGACGGTGGCGTATCTCCTTTCAAAGGTGAAAAAGATATGAACTGGGAAGGTGCATTTCGTGTACCCTGCGTAGTGAGATGGCCAGGTCATATCAAACCAGGTACTGTTTATAACGAAATTTTCTCTGCGGAAGACTGGTTACCTACCCTGGTAGCTGCCGCAGGTGGAGATGCTAACCTGGTGGATAAATTAAAAAATGGTTATGCTGCCGGTTCCAAAAGTTTTAAAGTGCACCTGGATGGTTATAACCAGCTGCCATATCTGACCGGACAAGTACAGGAGAGTCCACGTAAGGATTTCTTTTACTTCTCAGATGATGGTGACCTGATGGCCTTCCGACAGGGACGCTGGAAATTCAACTACATGAAACAGGAACATAAAGGGATGAGTGTGTGGAGGGAACCACTGGATGTACTAAGAGCCCCGTTGTTGGAAGATCTGCGTGGCGATCCGTTTGAATACGCTTACGACCATGCTTCAGCCTATTACGATAAATGGTTTATGGACAGGGCTTTCCTGGTCCTGCCTTCAGCCGAAGCAGTAGGTAGGTATCTGGCTACCTACAAACAGTTTCCACCACGTCAAAAACCAGCCAGTTTCGACATTTCTGAGTTTACAGGTGAACTAAAAGCACGCGCGAAATAATTATATCACTCTTATACCGGAGAAAGCCCGCTTTCTCCGGTATTTTCATAATTCCGTTACGATGAGTACACTCGACGATATCAAAACCCTGCGGCAACGCATCACCGAAGATGTAATCGGCCAGGATGATGTGATCGAAAAAATATTAGTAGCGCTACTAACCGACGGTAATGTACTGCTGGAAGGCTTGCCGGGACTGGCAAAAACCAGGTCGGTAAAAAGCCTGGCCAAACACCTCGATAGTAAATTAAGCCGCATTCAGTTTACCCCCGACTTACTACCCTCCGACGTTACCGGTACTGAAATCTACCAGCCGGAAGCCACTGAAAAATTCTTCTTCCAACCCGGACCCATCTTCTCCAACCTTGTGCTGGCAGATGAAATCAACCGCGCCCCGGCAAAGGTGCAGTCGGCCCTGCTGGAAGCCATGGAAGAGCGGCAGGTATCCGTTGCCGGTAAAACGCACAAAATGGAGCCCCTGTTTATGGTACTTGCCACTCAGAACCCTATTGAACAGGAAGGTACCTACCCGTTACCGGAAGCCCAGCTGGACCGCTTTCTACTAAAACTTGAAATCAATTACCCTACAGTAGACAATGAAATGAAGATCGTACAACTGGTGCGTGAAGAATCAAAAGGAGCAGCGAACAATGAACCTGCTTTATCACAGCAGGTAATTTTTGATGCGCGTAAAGCGATTAACGATATCAAGGTAAGCGATGCTGCTGCACGTTACATCGCGGAAATTACCAACGCTACCCGCTTCCCGGAAAAGTACAGCGAGGAACTGGCCAAATGGGTAGACTATGGCGCCAGCCCCAGAGGAAGTATCAGCCTGGATAAATGTTCCCGCGCCGTGGCCTGGCTGGACGGCCGCGATTATGTAACACCCGATGATGTGCGCCACATGGTGCACGATGTACTGCGCCACCGTATCATCCTCAGTTACGAAGCCAACGTTGCCCGCATGGGCGCTGATAAAGTCATTGACGAACTGTTAAAAGTAGTACCCGTTGCGTAACAATACTTCACATAAATGGCCGGAAGGAGTAGCGGTTACCCTCGATGAGCTGATGCGCTACCAGTACTATGTGCAGGAAATTCCGATCCTGCCCCAGCACCCGGTATACAGCATCCTGGCAGGCAGGCATGCAAGCCGGCTGAGAGGCCGCGGGCTCGATTTTGAAGAAGTACGTGTATACGTACCCGGTGATGATGTGCGTAACATTGACTGGCGCGTGACTGCCCGCACCGGCACTACCCATACCAAAGTGTTTAATGAAGAAAAAGAACGCCCTTCTTTCCTGGTGGTGGACCAGAGCAGCCAGTTGTTCTTTGGTTCACAGGAGCAGGTGAAGTCGGTGATAGCCGCACAGGTAGCGGCCCTCAGCGCTTTTTACACCATCCGCCGGGGCGACAGGGTAGGGGGGATTGTATATAACGAAGATGGATTCGAATTTATTCATCCTGCCCGGAGTAAAACACATGTGCAGTACCTGCTGAAAAGTATTGCAGAAAAAAATGCACTCCTTCCGGCACGTAAGCCGGCAGCAGTAAACATTTCCCTGCTCAATGATATGCTGAAGCGTACAGCCGCTTCCGTTACCCATGATTACGTAATTGCGGTGATCAGCGACTTCACCGCAGCGGATGATACAACCGTGAAGCTATTGCGTGGACTGGCTTTGCACAATGATGTGATGCTGGTGCATATTTCCGATCCACTGGATGCCGCACTGCCGGATGGCAGGCTGATACTGGGCGACGGAAAAAAACAACTCCGGTGGAAAAATAGCCTGCATAACGCAGGGCAAAAATATGAGGAAGCATACAAAAAGATGCAACTCAGGCTGGCAGAGGAATTCAGGAACTACCGCATTCCGGTGATCTTTATGGATACCACGCAGCCTGCCTCCTCGCAGGTGATCGGATTTTTCAGTAACAGAAACAAATGATATGGCGCAACCCGGCAACGATATAGGACAACTGATAGTGCCCGATCCGGTACCGTTTACCTTTGCGGCGCCCGGCTGGTATGTGGCCGGTGTACTTTTGCTGTTGCTGCTGGTTACAGCTGTTTTTTTGTTAGTGAGAAGATACAGGCGCAATCGTTATCGCCGTCACGCACTGGCCTGGCTGGAAGCCAAACAGCAGGCACAGCTTACGCCTGCACAACTACTGTTTGATACGGATATGCTGCTGAAGCAGATTGCCATGCACCGCTATGGTGCTGCTACAGTTGCCTCTCTGCAACAACAGCCCTGGATGGATTTTCTGAACAACAGCAGCAGGCCGGCACCTGGCTTTACCGCTGAAGATGCTGGCTTGCTGCAGGTTTCATTATATAAACCGGGAGCGGAACCGATCGCTCCGGAAAATATAAATCAATTTATTACTAAAGCTAAAAGCTGGATACGGCATCACAAACATGCACCTGGAAATAGCATATAAATGGGTATTCCTGTTACTGCCGCTGCCGCTGCTGATCTACTTTTTATTGCCGGCCTGGCGGCGCCGCAGCGCAGCGCTGCTACTGCCGCATTTCGGCGTGGCCGCCGCCGCTATCGGGCATAAGCCCCGTAAGCGTGCATGGGTCACCGGTAGTAATGTGCCTGGCTGGATTGTATTGTTCCTTACCTGGGCCTGTATCCTCGCGGCTGCGGCATCTCCCCGGTATGTAAGTGAACCGGAGAAAGTACCCAAAACGGTAAGAAGCTTTTTGATAGCAGCGGATATTTCAGGAAGCATGTCCCAGCCCGACTGGATTGTGCGCGGTAAGCATACCACCCGCTGGGATGCTGTAAAGCAGCTGATGTCAGACTTTGTGAAACGACGCAAGAGTGACCAGATGGGCCTTGTGGTATTTGGTAGTAACGCCTACCTCCAGGCCCCGCTCACGGCGGACCTGAACATGATCACCTGGTTGCTGAACCAAACGGAAGTAGGTATGGCCGGTCAGATGACCAACATCGGCGACGCCATCGCATTCAGCACCCGCATCCTGAAAGCCGATACTTTAAAGCAGAAAATATTGCTGCTGCTGACGGACGGTGTGGACACCGGTGCAGACATATCACCGCTGGATGCCGCTACCAGTGCGGCAAAAGATTCCATCACAATTTATACCCTCGGAATAGGCCAGGCCAGCGGCTCCGGTGGCTACGACCTCGATGAAAATACCCTGAAGTCAGTAGCAAAAAATACGGGTGGCCGCTACTTCAACGCCATGAACGAAAAAGAGCTGGAAGCAGTATACCAGATGCTGGATAAACTGGCCCCGGTAGAATACCTGGAGCAAAACTACAAACC
This sequence comes from Chitinophaga jiangningensis, assembly GCF_900142605.1. Lineage (GTDB taxonomy): Bacteria > Bacteroidota > Bacteroidia > Chitinophagales > Chitinophagaceae > Chitinophaga > Chitinophaga jiangningensis. The sequence goes on along the minus strand of NZ_FRBL01000011.1, from coordinate 43,521 downwards.
GGTGGAGCTGCTGTATTACTATCCGCTGGCAGCAGGTTTGCTGCTGGTACTGTTGTATTATTTCTTACTGGCTGTATACCTGCTGGCGGCAAAAAACTGGAAGCATGCATGAATGGTGGCAACATATAGATCTGGATATTAACTGGCAGCAGTTTCATTTTCTGCGGCCTAAGCTGCTGCATTTATTTGAAGTGCTGGGCATTATTGTAGTGCTGCTGTTAATTGGCGCCCGCGAGCCGGAGCGCTGGAAACGTGTGATAGGACCGGTATTGCGGCCTTACCTGTTTTCCAAAGGTAGCCGCTGGAGCATCGTGTGGCCGTTGCTGTTACTCGTTTTGGGAGGCAGCGCCGCGATACTGGGAGTGGCAGGCCCTGCCTGGAAGAAAACGGAAATCCCGGGCCAGAAAGTGCAGGCCGTTGTGCTGATTGTATTAGATCTCACTAAATCAATGACCGCCACCGATATACAACCTACCCGGCTGGAACGCGCCAAGCTCAAAATCAGCGATTTCCTGGATGCCCATCCCGGCGCCAGGGCCGGACTGATGGCCTACGCCGGCACACCTCACCTGGTGCTGCCTTTTACCAGCGATTACAGTATTGTAAAAATGCATGCGGGTAGTTTAAATACTTTTGAGATGCCGGTGCCGGGAAATAATACCCAGCTGTTATTGCAGGAAATAGATACGGTGATGCGGCCGGTACTGGCGCCCAGCACGATCCTGCTATTTACGGATGAAATTACCGCATCTGACGCGATCGCCTATACGAACTTCTTAAACAGCAGCATACACCGGCTGGATGTGATCCTGATGTCGTCACCGGAAGGAGCGCCGGTGCCGGGTATTAAAAATGTGACCTCGAAACAGGACCCGGCAGTATTGCAACAACTTAAAAATGCCAAACTCGCTATCACTCCGCTAACACTGGATACTACAGACGTTGGTGGCATTGCAGCGCAAATCCGCAAGAACCTGGTATTTGAATCCGATAAGGAAAAAAGCAGCAAGGATTGGGACGATATGGGCTACCTCCTGATATTGCCCGTGATGGTGATTACCCTGTTTTTTGCCCGTAAAGGCTGGGCCGTACACTGGTGCCTGCTGTTGCTGGTGATGAGCAGTTGCAGTGTAAAAAGCAAACAGGCATCGTGGTGGTATACGGCGGATTATCAGGGACAAGTACTGTATAACCAGCACGACTATACGGAGGCCGAAACGCGGTTTAAGGACCTGCCGCATAAGGCCGCAGCGGCCTACCAGGCGGGCGACTATGAAACTGCAGCTGCTTTGTTTGCGCTGGACAGCAGCGCTGCCGGTGCGTATAACCGTGGCCTGGCACTCAGTAAGCTGGGCCGCTTTGATGAAGCCGCAGATGCATTTAAGGTAGCGGAAGGGCTGGACCCCTCCCTGTCCGATAAAGTGCAGAAAAGCATGAAGCTGAATCAGCATGCCAAATATGAGGCCGATAGCAGCGCAGCAGCAGACATAAAAAAAGATGCAAAAAGTAAAAAGCTGAAAGATGATAAAAAAGATGAACCGCTCAAAGAAAGAAAGCCACAGTCCAAAGACGAACAGTTATCATCAGATACAAAAGTGGATAAACTGCCTACACATGGGGATCGTAATACTGATGAAGTGAAAACCAACATCCACCGGGGGCAGGAGAGTGATAAGATGGGCGAGCCCGGTGATACCAGCAAGCAGAAAAATGATGACCTGCAAAACATCATTTTGCGTAAGCCGCCGGCAGATCCCGGCGAGTTCCTGCATAAGCGTTTTATACTGCAGCAAAAGAAATTTTACCCCACTGTAAAACCCGGAAAACAAACATGGTAAGGCCAGGCTGGATCATATTACTCCTTTGTATGCACGCGCAGCTGTTGCAGGCGCAGGTGCGATGCTTTGCGCAGGTGGAGCTGGATAAAACCGAAGTATATGTACAACAGCCGGTAAAGGTAACTTTCACCGTACTCACGGCTACCTGGTATACGGAGCCATTGAAGTTTGAGAACCTGCAGGTGCCTGAATCGTTTATCGTTCCTTTCACCAGTTCTACCCCCGGCCGCTTTACAGTGAATGGCAAGGAATATTCGGGTATTCAGTTTTACTACCTCGTGTTCCCTTATAAGTCGGGCAGCTTCCAGGTGCCACCCATAAAAATCACCGCTGTTACGCCGCCGGAAGGCAGTGCTGCCAGTCAAACCGTGGTGATTCATAGCCCGGCCAAATCCTTTGTGGTAAAGCCTGTGCCCCGCACGCTGCCACCGGGCGAAAGCTGGCTGGTAGCCTCCGACGTGCAGCTTACCCAACGCTGGAACAAGCCGCTTACCAACCTCAAAGTTGGAGATGTGATCGACCGAAGTATAGTCGTGGACGTGAGTGGTACATTACCGCAGTTTATTCCTGAGCTGCCTGATAACAAGCTAAGCTGGGCCAGTACTTATCCTAAGCCTGCTACGCTGAAGGATACACGCAATGATGTTTCGGCCAATGGCGAGCGTACCCAAACCACTACTTACCTGCTCACGAGTGCCGGGGAATTTGAAATGCCGGCAATTAAGATATCCTGGTGGAACCCTTATGCCGCGCGGATGTATTCCCGCAGCTTGCCGCCGGTGAAGGTCCATGTGGCGGAAAACCCTTCCCTGGGGATGATGACGACCCTGAAGGATAGTCTTGCTAAAACAGTGGCGGCGGCATCTCCCCCACAAAAAAAAGGACCAAGGGAAATATTTGGCATACCGTGGTACCTGCTGACGCTTTACGTAGCCATTGGATTGCTACTGCTTTATATATGGGTGCGCTGGCTGATCGACCTGTATGCCATCCTGAAAGCTGCCTGGCTGCGCTACCGCGATAGTGAACCCTGGTGGTATATGCGGTTTAAATACAGTAATAACCTGTTTCCGGAAATCTATCATTGGTGGGATCGGTTTGAGTTCCCTGACAAGCGTGCCTCTATTGGCAGTACCTTACAATCGCAGCAGGAGGATGATTTATACCGGCAATTCAGGCAGTATGCCCAGGAGGTGTACCTGCACAATCAAACCGATAAAACCCGTGAAAAAGCGCTGAAAGAGGGCTTTGCGGCGTTTCGTAAACGCCGGTTGCAGGCCATGCATCAAAAACAGGATGATTTTTTACCCGAAGAAATATAACTTACTCATCTTCATATTGTAAGGCCGGCAGTTCCTTGCCGCCTTTTTTGTGGTTCCAGGTGTAGTAGAAAAACCAGCGGAAAGTATGGTTGTAATCGTACTGGTAGCCACTGGCTTTTTGCTGACTTACAAACATGTAGCCCATATCAAACGACCAGCCCTTGCCCAAATCCTGGCGGATGCCGGCAAAGGCGCGGAACTGATCAAAGGTATTGTTCACAATCGCTTTTCCAAACTGCACCGCCACTTCATTTGCCAGAGAAATTTGCGGCACCCATTTATTTTGACTGATAGGTATACCCACGCTGATCAGGTAGCGGAAGCGGTTGGAGAAGTAGTAGTCGCCGGTGGACTGATCGTTTTGCAATATTTCCCGCCAGCGTTGCTCACTGCGGAAGCGATTGAGCAACGACACCTTCCCCACTTTGGTAGCATAGGCGATTTGTTCGTACCAGCGGTTTTCGTCTGCAAAGGTTTTATAGCCGGGGGTAGTAGGGGCCAGCCAGAGATGGCCATAGCCGGTAATAAATGATAACTGGTCGTTGAGCCAGTAGCCCACACCGGCCCTGATAAAGTAAAAGCTGTTATCGGCAACGAAATTGTTGCGGCGGATATGGAAGTCGCCCACGGCGCCCCAATGGTTATTAAACCGGAAGGTACTGTTGATGCTAAACCAGGATTGTGACTGGGAGTTGATTTCTTTCTGCTGCTGGCTGTATGAAAACAGCGGCAGCAACAGGAACAGCAGTAATGGGCGCTTCATAAATTCAGGTGTCGGAATAGGACACTACTGCATTACAAATTTGGGGTGGGATATGTTCAGATGTGCATGTTTGTCTTGCCAGGGGTAAGCCCCACGCCGCCGGCGTGGGGCTTACCCCTAATCCCGAGACCTTCGGTCTCGGGATTAGGGGTTTAAAATGCACCTAATTCCGCGAGCACGGCATAATACGTGCCCAGGTAATTCGACGCAGTCACCACTTTAATATATTGCACTGTTTGCGGGCTACTAAAGGTGATGTACTGTTTAGAGTTCACATTTGCCAGCGTATAGCTGCCAACGGTAGTCCAGTTTACATTGTCGGTACTGGTATACAGCGTAATATCTTTCAGGGAACCGTTCAGGTTGGAGCGTTGCAGGAACGACACGCCGGCAATGGTGCGCTGGGCGGCCATATTCACTACCACTGTGTGTGGATGTGTAGGCTGTGTGCTTTTCCATTGGGTATGCCATACGGTGCTCTGGTTGTTATCCAGCAGGTTTACGGCCTGTCCGTCGTTTTCCTGGCTGTCCACATAAGCGATGCTCCATCCGGTTTTGCTCAGTTCATCTTTGGTGCTGAAGTTGAGCACAGGTTCATTGTTCACGAAGGAGTAAGGGTAAGAAATTTCTGTGGAGGAGCCATTGGTATACAGGAAGCGTATGCGCATGGCGTAGTTGCCTGTTTTCTTCTGCAGATCGGCGATTGGCATACTGAGGGTGATGCTGTCGCCCGCTGGGGTGGCCACCCATGCAACTGCGTCGTAGTCGTTACCACCTTCCGGATCGTTGTACACTACTACCCGGTTTACGGTTTGTGTAGCCGTGTATTTTACTTTCAGGGAGATGTTACCGCTGGCGTAGGCAGCTTTTATCACGTTAATGGTAGTGGACCCGCCGCCATAGATGCCCGTAGCGGTGGCCGTGCGGAATACCTGGGAATTGTTCAGGATAGCGCAGCTGGCGGCCGTGAGGAAGGTGGCGCTTTTGCCGTAGGTGTAGTTACCACTGCCCATGAGCGCAGTGCCTTTGGTAGCGTCAGCGGCTTCGGATACTTTTTCCTTGTTATGCGGGAGGTTGAGGCCATGACCCAGTTCATGCATCAGTCCACCGATCCATTTGGTAGCGCGATTGCCGAGGGTGGTGTTCTGGCCCAGGTAGCTGGTATCCATTTCGGCGTAGTCGAGGGCGAAGCACCAGCGGCCAAGCCCGTAAAACGGTACACCTCCGGGATCGCCATCGGCGGCATAGGTGCTGGCTGGCATGATCACCAGGGTATGCTCGCTGAGTTTCTGGGTAGGGTTGTTCGCAAACCAGGTATTGAGTTCACCGATCACGGTGTTGCCGCCGCCATCGTATGGATAAGCGCTTTTAGGCTGTGCACCGTGGATCACGGTTACTTTTACTTTGCCGGCGGAATCCATTGGGAGTCCGAACGAACGGTCGCCATACCCATAATAGCTCATCCATTTACCATAAAACTGCTGCCCCTGGAGCAGGATACCGTTCAGGCGTTCCCGGTAGCCGGTGATGGTGTCGGCATCGGACGGTACAAAGTAGATGATGTTCACTTTGTAGGCACTGGGTGTAAGGTTGATCATAGTACCTTTGTTGGCCGACAAAGGCTGTAACCCCTCTGTAATACTACGTTTACAGGCGCCAAACAGTACAGAAGCGCACAGGAGTGTTGCTGCAATCATTGATTTGCAATTGATTTTTTTCATTGCTCGTATTTAGTGGTTAAACAAGACGTGGTTTGTTTTGACAGATTTTGGTTTTGCTACTTACGCATGATCAGGGCTTCACTGTTGTTTATAAATGTAATAAATACCTTTCATAATTTAAAGGATTTTATTTTAAGAGCGAGTTGTCCCGCTGGCGGGACAACCCGCTCTTTTTGAAAACAGGCCGCAGGCCTGTTTTCAAAAAGAGAAATTATGGTACAAGCGTTTCCGCTGCCTGTGGGTTCATTACTTCCAGCGCCTGTTGCGGAGAGCTGAGATACAGTTGGTAAAAAGCTTCGGTGTTGGCTACACGAATTTCGTAGTTATCTGTTGCGAGTGCTGCCAGGAATTCTTCCGCTACCTGGGTAGCGGGGATACCGTTTTGACCACCGATTTCGGCGGAGAACTCCGTGTTTACCAGAGGGGGCATCAGTTCAAATACTTTGATGCCGGCTGGTTTCAGGGCTACGCGCAGCGACTGGCTATAGGAGTGCAGGGCTGCTTTAGAGGCCGCGTAGGTAGCGAGGCGACTCCCCGGTGCAAAAGCCACGATGGAGGACACGTTTACGATGGCTGCCTCAGGCTGAAGGCGGAGGAGGGGCAGCAGCTTTTCGTTAAGCCGGATGATGGAGAGGTAGTTGGTGAGCATTTCCCTGCCGGCTTTTTCGAAGGTATCGGTGTCGTCGAGCAGGTTATTGAGGTTGGCGTAACCAGCGTTGTTGACAATGATATTAAGTGCCGGGTGGTGGTTATGGAGATGTTGCACTAGCGCGTCTACGTCTGCGGGATGGGCTACGTCTCCCCGGAAGGTGTGCACACCCGGTAGTGCTGCCTCGGCGGCTTTCAGGCGGGCGGCGTCGCGGCCGGTGATGATCACGGTATTACCTGCTGCGAGCAGGGCTTTGGCGAGTTCGAGTCCGATACCGGCACTGCCGCCGGTTACAAGAATGGTATTTGCTGTGGTGTTCATTTTTTTGATTTTAAAGTTTATTTATAATAGACCGATCGGTCTTTTTCTGAAGCAAAAAAAAGCACTTACGTGCGTGGGATCGAAAATGATTCGATTTCCTGTTTAAGTATACCGCAAATGGTTTTCATCTGGCTGGTGTTATCTGTCACTTTCGCAACGAGGATGCCACCTTCCATCATGGTAAACATTTTCAATGCAAATTCAGCAGGGTGGGCATTTTGGGAGAACTCTCCGGCTTTAATGCCATTGGTAACCAGTTTGGCAATGCGTGCCTGCGTACTTTTGATGCCGGCAGCTACTTTGGATTTCATCGTCAGGTCGGTATCATCTGCCTCCGTACCAAAATTTAACATGGGACACCCCCCGTTATTATTGGCCAGTACCAGGTCGTAATAAAAATCCACCAGTGCCAGCAACTTCTCCTTCCAGGTATTTTCCTGCGCCAAACGTGCTTCAATCCGGGTGGCCATTTGTGACAGCAGGTAGTCAAACACTTCCCGGCAAATTTCTTCCTTATTGGCAAAGTTGCCATAGATACCGCCCTTGGCCATTTTTGTGACCTCCATGATATCGCTGATAGCGGTGCCGGCCATACCTTTTTTATTTAGCAAAATGGCCGATTGCTCAATGATAAACTGCCTGGTTTTTTCTCCTTTCGTCATCATGATACAAATTTAGACCGATCGGTCTAAATTGCCAAATTTATTTTTTAGGGAGGTTTGGGAATAGCACATTTAGTTAACCATTTTATTTCGTGTAGAGACGCCTCGCAGGCGTCTATTCGCTTAAGTCTTCGCTAAAATCTCCTACATGATCCTTCAGATAACAGAAAGATTTTGCGGAGATCATATCGGAGATTTGTTCGGATAGACGCCTGCGAGGCGTCTCTACACAGATTGATGTGGCATCCTAGTTAATTAAAGCTACAGCTGTTTTGACAGTATTCTGTGCGGGTGTTTTTTCTTTTTATTTCACGGGAAAAGGATACCGGATGTGGGCCAGGGCGCTGGATCCAGTGGTGGTAGGGTTGTTGAAATAAATGCGGAATTATAATCTTGTGTAGAGACGCCTCGCAGGCGTCTATTCGCGTAAATCTATTGCATAATCTTCGCTAAAATAAATTCGTATAACCTAGACGGATACACGCATTTATTTTAGCGAAGATGGTGTTTTGATAGACGCCTGCGAGGCGTCTCTACACAGATTGATGTGGTATCCTAGTTAATTAAAGCTGCAGCTGTTTTGACAGTATTCTGTGCGGGTGTTTTTCTTTTTATTTCACGGGAAAAGGATACCGGATGTGGGCCAGGGCGCTGGATCCAGTGGTGGTAGGGTTGTTGAAATAAATGCGGAATTATAATCTTGTGTAGAGACGCCTCGCAGGCGTCTATTCGCGTAAATCTATTGCATAATCTTCGCTAAAATAAATTCGTATAACCTAAACGGATACACGCATTTATTTTAGCGAAGATGGTGTTTTGATAGACGCCTGCGAGGCGTCTCTACTTCGGCTTCTTCATTTTCATCAGCAAACTATACGAAATACTGTTGCCACCCTGGTGTTTCATCAGGTAGTTATACAGCCATTGTGCCCGTTCGGCAAGTGTCGGTTGCTGGGTGCTGTTGCCCTGCTGTTGCAGGGTATCTGCTGCCAGCTCCAGCAGCTGCTCGTTCTGGGGATTGGCTTGCAGTGCTGTTTCCAGCTCCGCGACGGGCATCTTCCCCATATTTTCGAGCGTTAGCCCGGAAGGTTTCAGCAGTTCATCGATCCGCATCTCCAGCTCCTGCATGGCTGTTGGAGAAGTATTTCCTATCAGCCGGTTAAATGCCTGAAAAGCCTCGGCAATCAGTTGTTCGAAATAGTCTTCTTTCCGGTGTTGAATGGCCATAATATTAGTTTGTATCATTAGATGCCAGCATTTTCAGCTTGGCAGGATCTACCACGTTGTTTACCTGTACGATTCGCTTCCCGTCTGCACTGAATTCCAGCACCTGGCAGGTAGCCAGCCGTCCTTTCACAAAAAACAGCAGGGCAGGCTGGTGATTAATCCACCGCACCTTAATTTCCGCTTTGCCAAGGTACCGCTCAATAACGATGCGTAACACATTGGATACTTCTTCAAATCCTGTGCTGACTTTAGCCACCACCTTAATTTTGCCGCCACCGTCAGTAATGAGGGTTACCTCCGCGGATAACATTTCTTCGAGCCGGCTCAGGTCACGCTGGCGGATAGCATTCACATAATCAGCTACCAGCTGGCTGGTATTATCCATCACATCTTTACTCTTTACCTCCGCACCGGGTTTAAACAGCCTGGTTTTGGCCCTGCTCAGTAACTTGCGGGAATATTCCTCCGTGATGGAAAGTACATCCGCAATCTCCTGGTGCGAATAATCAAAGCTCTCTCTTAAAATGAATACCGCCCTTTCGATGGGGCTCAGGCGCTCCATCAATACCATCAGCGAATACGAAAGGATGTCTTTTAGGTATACATTCTTATCCGCATTATCATCCGTAGCCACTGGCTCCGGCAGCCATTCTGCCGGCTGCGGAGTCAGTCGCTTATTTCTGTTCTTGTAATTGATGGCCAGGTTAATTACACTTCTGATCAGGTAGTTTTTCTCGTCCACCACCTCATCGTGTGTAGTGGTAAAATACCGGGAAAGCACTTCCTGTACGGCATCCTTGGCATCTTCAGCTGTTCCGAGTATGTTATAGGCATACGGAAACAACAACTGTTGATAATCTATCATACAAACATTTGATTGGCAAAAAAATCAGCCCATACTACCTACTACATAACCACCGGGAACGGTATGGAAAGCGCGGTTAAGCATGTTCCAGGAGTTAATGTTTACAATCGCCAGTGTAATATCGGCAATTTGGGCTTTATCAAAGAATTTAGTGAGATGGTTAAATGTTTCGTCCGTCACATTTTTAGCGGTAACTTCTTCGGTATAGGCCAGCACAGCACGTTCTTCTTCTGTGTAGTAAGGGCATTCCCTCCAGGCGCCCAGGGAGTATAAACGCTGCTCTTTTTCACCGAGGTGAATGGCATCTTTCCAGTGCATATCCAAACAAAATGCACAATCATTTATTAAAGAGGCCCGGAATTTTATCAGCTCTTTCAGCAACGGATCGAGGCCGGATTTTTTTAAATGCATTTCTGATTTAAACAGGCCATCTGCGAAACCTTTGTTTACATCTTCGAATTTAATTCTTGCTTCCATGGTGTGTAAATTTTTATAGTTAATGTTTTAATGTCGATATACACCAGTAAGACAAATTCGAAAATCGAAACGTGACAGAGTTGCCGGATTATTTTAAATTTTTATTATTTAAAAGTATAATTAGTTGTTTTTTAGTTAGATGCGAATGCTTCTGAAAGTGAGATTGAGCCGTGGCTTCAGCCTGTACCCGGCCTTGGCAATCCGATGTTCCCAATGCTGCTGTAAATCGCCTTTCATCAGCAACAATGATCCGTTGCTAAGCGTGAGCGCGTATTTATTACTGTGGTTGTCTAACTGCCTGAATTCGAAGGGCCTGGCAGCACCCAGACTTACAGACGCAATCACCGGCCGGTTACCAAGCTCACTCTCTTTATCCCGGTGCCAGGCCACCGAGTCATTTTCATCTCTGTAATAATTTAATAATACACTGTTAAACGTATGCCCGGTAGAGTGAGTGATCTGGTCCCGCAAGGCCTGCAATTCAGGTAGCCAGGCATGCATCTGCAGGGTTTTACCGGCCATATGGTAGGTTTTGTCGGGGTCGCCATACCAGGCAGTGAGGCGGGGAGTAAGCACTTCCCTGTCGTACATCCGCTGTACATGCTGCTCCCAGGGAACGGTATTAATCAGGGTATCCATTAACGTTAGTGCCGCCGCCGGTTCCATAAAACCGGGGAAATATTCCAGCAGCTCCTCCGGGAACCGGAAGCCTTCCGTTTCATTAAACAAATTCAGCTGTGACATGTGATAGTGTTGTTCCTATTACATTACAATTTTCGGAACAGGTTTGTTATCTACCAATAACCCTCCAATACCTAATGCATTGGAGGGTTGTTGCAGGCATTCACGAAGATTGCATCCCATGAAGGGTTTTACTCCACAAATGGCATCCTGAGAAGATTGCATCCCGGCAGAGAGGAAAAAAAATTCTTATTTTAATTTATCATGATGTATATTTAAAGAGAACAATGTCTCAACCAAGATCTGTGGGGTGCCCGAAATTTTTCCAGTGAACAAAACTCCATCTCTATAAGCAAATCTGTCAGAAAATTTCACTCAAAAACTTTACCATCCAATGAAAGTGAACATTCGGTTTATTTTAGCCCTTATGGTGTCTGCCGCTTTGTTATCCTGTAATAAAAGCGATGACACATTGACTGCCCGCACTACCGCCAAAGCACAAACGGAAACAGTGCCTGCCGCCTCCAGTTATGCCGTGGCGCTTGCAGGCAATGCGTTTGTGACCAACCTGCCTTCCGGTGCATCAGAAGTGATCACCAGCAATGGCCTGGGCAACTGGACCAACGCCAACAGCGTTACCAGCGCATATTTCCGCCTGGGACTCACCGGTACCCTCAAAGTAGGCGTACGCATGAAAGTTCCTTCCGGCACCAGCGTTATCAAAGTAACAGTGAACGGTACCGCATTTACAAAAACCGTAACAGGTAACTCTTACATCGATTACAACATCGATTCCATCAACATCACCAGCGCAGGCTATGTAAAGGTAGACCTGCAGGGGGTGAGCAAAACAGGCAGCTACTTCGGGGATGTATCGCATATCCTCATCAGCGGCAGCGCTACGGCAAACAGCGTAACGTATGCTAACGATGCCACTAATTATTACTGGTCGCGCCGCGGCCCTTCCGTGCACCTCGGCTACACCATTCCTTCCGGCACCACGGCTGAATGGTTTTATAACGAAGTAACCGTACCAGCCGGGGAAGATAAGATCGGCTCTTACTTTATGAGCAATGGCTTTAACGGTGGTTATTTTGGGATACAGGTAAACAGCGCTACGGAGCGCCGCGTCCTCTTCTCCATCTGGGACCCCGCAGTGGGAAAGACTTCACTCGTGCGTAAAGGCACCGGTGTGGTAGATAATGCTTTCGGCGGTGAAGGTACCGGCGGACAGAGTTATCTCGTGTTTAACTGGCAGGCAGGTACTACCTATAAATTCCTTACACATGTATTGCCGGATGGTGCCGGTGGTACCGATTTCTCGTCCTGGATTTATACACCTGAAACCAGCAGCTGGCGCTTCATTGCCACGTGGAAACAACCGAATACCACCACTTATCTCGGCGGACTCTATTCTTTCCTCGAAAACTTCAATGATACCAAAGGCTACCTGGGAAGAAGCGCGCAATACAGCAATGCCTGGATACGCTCTACTGCCGGTGTATGGACAGAAATCACTTCCGCTAAGTTTACTGCAGATGCTACTGCCACTGCTGATCAGCGTCGTGATTATGCCGGTGGGATAGATAGTGGTACGGGAAGGTTCTTCCTGAAAAACTGTGGTTTCTTCAGTAACTATGTAAACTACAATACTACGTTTACGCGTACTGCTACCGGTGTAGCGCCAACGGTAAATCTGACTACATTGCCGTAATTAAACTGGTTTGCTTATAGAAGGGGTTTAAGGGTCAGGGCCTTTGGCCCTGACCCTTAACTGATTCCTCCCGCCGAAGGCGGGAGGAATCAGTTACAATAATTTGAGATCCTTCGTAATCCTGTCAATATCCTCATTCCTGTTAGGTCCAATCGCACAGCACGTTTTAGTAGGTACTCCACCAAACTCCGTATAGCCACTATCCGTGATCAGGGACGCTATCAGTCCATCCGCTACCGCCTGTTCGTATATACGTACCAGTTCCTCTTCCGAATCTACCGACAAACAAATTTTAGTAAACCCTAAAGATATCCACTCCTGCACTTCTTCCGGGTTGCGTAAATGAGTTTGCAGGATATTGCCTTCAATGGTTGCCTGCCGGGTAAGAAATGCCATGGAGGCATGTGAACCCTGTGCAATCATTTTTCCTTTACGCATGTTCAGATCCTTGCGCATGACAATCACCTGCTTGATATTCCTGGATGACATAATGAATTGGTTTTCCACGAAATTATGGAAATGTTTGTACTACAGGATCTGTTTAAGATGATGTTCCATATGATCTACATAGTCATCTACAATGTATGCGAGCGTAAATGGTTTACCTTCTCCGCCAATGCCGGTACGCTCCAGCGCTGCTTCCGGAATTTGCTGCAAAAGCGCCAGCAGAAAGGTGTTGTGCGCAATCCATGTTTGTAACAACAGCCGCTCATTTTGCAAACGATGATAGCTGTATTGATTCCATTCTTCCTGCGCATAACGAATCACCGGCGTGTCCTCAAATTGTATGCGTACAAATCGCTGATGATTGTTGACGGCGCTGTCAATCAAATGGCCGATCACCTGCTTCTTGTTCCACTTGCCTGGACCATAAGGGGTGTTCCATTCTTCGCTGGAAAATGCGGATAGTTGTGCGGGTACCTGATGCAGGATTTGGGCTAAGCGCTCTAAAGCGGGGCGTTTCATAAATTTTAATTTTGACCGTACTAAAGGTAGCGGGTATTTTTTAAATATATATATCGCTTATTTTGATATTCGTATCTTTAGGGCTGACCATTTCTGATAAAACCCTTTTATCATGAGAAGCAATACTATCTTATTAACCTGTTTAGCCCTGATTATCAGCAGTTTTTTCTCCTGTAAGGAAAAAGTGCCCGGCGTAAAAGGAAAGAGTGGCAATGAGGCGGTAAAAGTGGCGAAAATAATTTTCGGAAAAGATGCTGTACCGGATATGTACCGGTATATCACGGGAGAATATGACGGTACTCCCAACGGACGTGATTTCGCAAACGGGCAACTGCATTGGAGAGTGCTCGATCAGCGCGATACCATCGCATTGATCAATCTCACAGTAATCGATTCCACCGGAAAAGGAGCAGACCTCTACCTGCGCATGGTAAAAGATACCACCTGGAAATTGCAGAGCGTACGCTCGCTGGCCATGACCGGCATTATGCAGGCGGAACTGGAAGAGCTGGAACAAATGCCGCAAGGCTACCTGGATACCCTCATCGCCGCAGCACAGGCGGATAAACAAGGCAACGCACTTAAAATGCTGACTTCCATGGATGATTATCATTTTCTCATTGGAAATCTTCGTTTAGCCCTCGCCCTCGATGATACAATTGCAGATCATTTCAAACGCAATAAGGCCGCATTCAATCGGCTGAAAGATACAGCCATGGCTGAAATGCAGCGCCATCCAAAGCAAAAGGAAAAGTACCATAAACTGCTGCGTAAATATAGTACCGACTATAAAAACCTGCTGATAGAAACTGTACTCACCGGCGAACCGGAAGGCTCTACCGCCATCCGATTTATGATCGGTGGTATGATCGATAACTTCGTAGGCTACCTCTACGTGCCAGACAAGAAGGAGCTGCCCGATCTGTATGAGTCTGACCTCATTATGCTGCGCGACCTCGGCGATGGCTGGTACATCTATAAAACTACCTGATTTCCCAGCTATTGGGCCTGCGGACCGTTTGTCAAGTAAGGGATTGCCAAAGCGGGAGTAATTTGTTACTTTAGGCGGTTATACAAAGCTATCTAATACCGCTTATGAAGAAGATTTTATTCAGTTGTGCGGCCTTACTGCTCGCCGCCTCTTCCTATGCCCAGGATAATGCCCTTTGGTTAAGAAATCCAGCCATTTCCCCGGATGGTAAAACCATTGTTTTCGGCTATAAGGGCGACATTTACCGTGTTGACGCCAATGGGGGAGTAGCAGTACCTCTCACCATCCATGAGGCACATGATATGATGCCGGTATGGAGTCACGACGGTAAATCCATCGCATTTGCCAGCGACAGATACGGCAACTTCGATGTGTTTGTAATGCCTGCCACCGGCGGCACGCCGGTTAGGCTGACTACCAACAGCGCAGCCGATTATCCGTACGATTTTACACCGGATAACAAACAGGTGCTTTTTGGTAGTGTACGCAATGCACCCGCTGTAAGCGTACGTTTCCCCTACCGCATTTTCCGTAACGTGTATACGGTACCCGTTACCGGTGGCCGCGCGGTACTGTTGAGCGCTGCCGGCATGGATGCTGCCCGCTATAATAAAGACGGCAGCAAAATCGTATTCCAGGACCGTAAAGGGTATGAAGATCCTTTCCGTAAACACCACACCTCCGCAGTTACCCGCGATATCTGGGTAATGGATGTAGCCAAAGGAAAATACGACCAGCTCTCTGCCTATGAGGGCGAAGACCGTGAACCTGTATTCGGTAACAACAACGAAGTGTACTACCTGAGCGAAAAAGGTGGTATTTCTCAAAATCTCTTTAAATCTTCCCTGACCGACAAATCCAGCATGCAACAGCTCACCAGCTTTACCAATCACCCGGTAAGAAGTCTGACCAGAGCTGATAACGGCGTTTTGTCGTTTACCTACAACGGGGAGATATATACGTTGAAAGAAGGCGATAAGCCAAAGAAAATCAACGTACAAATCTTTAATGACGGTCGCGAATCGGTAGTGAAAAATATGCCGGTATCCGGTAACATCACTGAGTTTGCCATGAGCCCTGATGGAAAACAGATGGCGTTTGTAGCAAGAGGTGAAGTGTACGTGACCAGCGTGGAAGGAAATATGACCAAACGCCTCACCAATACGCCCCAGCAGGAACGCATGGTGAACTGGTCACCTGATGGTAAAAAAGTTGTGTACGCTGCTGAACGCAACGGTAACTGGGATATCTTTCAGTCTACCATCGTTCGCAAGGAAGAACCATTCTTCTTTAACGCTACGCTGCTGAAAGAAGAGCCACTGATCGCCACTTCAGCAGAAGAATTCCAGCCGCTGTTTTCACCGGATGGCAAAGAAGTTGCCTTCGTGGAAAACCGCAATGAGCTGAAAGTATTAAACATCGCCAGCGGTAAAACACGTACCATCCTGCCGGAAGGCCATAATCACAGCTATTCTGATGGCGACTGGTCATTCAACTGGTCACCGGATAGCAAGTGGTTACTGGTAGACGATGAGAAAAATTATTTCGGTTCCAGCAACCTCGCTGTATTAGCTGCGGATGGTAAAGGCACGCCTTTCTATCCTATCAACAGTGGCTTTGGTGAAGGCAATGGTAAATGGGCTGCCGAAGGTAAAATGATGACCTGGTACAACAACCGTGAAGGTCGTAAGTCACTCGCCAAACAAGGTAGCCGCGAAGTAGATATTTACGCCGTATTCCTCGACCAGGAAGCCTACGATAAATTCAAATTGTCGAAGGATGAATTTAATTTATTGAAAGAAGGTGGTGACGCCAAAAAAGATACTGCCAAGTCCAAAGAAAAAGATACTACTGCGAAGAAAACCTGGCAGCCAAATTTCGATAACCTGGAAAACCGCCGGGTACGCCTGACGATCAACAGTGCTTCTATCAGCGATTATGTGCTGAATAAAGATGGCAGCAAAGTGTTTTACATGGCTGCCTTCGAAAAAGGATTCGACCTTTGGGTAACAGAGCCAAGAACAGGTGAAACCAAAATCCTCGCTAAACTGGGCGGTACCCCAGGCGGACTGGAACTTAGTAAAGACGGTAACACCGTGTTTGTCAGCAACCGTGGCAGCGTAGTAAAGGTGGATGCCAATTCCGGTAAAATCACTCCTGTAACCATCGGTTCAGAAATGGCCCTTAACCAGGAGAAAGAACGTGAATATATCTACTGGCATACCTGGAAGCAGGTGAAAGAGAAATTCTACGATCCTAAACTGCATGGGTTGGATTGGAAGATGTATGGGGATAATTATGCTAAATTCCTGCCTTACATCAGCAACAACTACGATTTCCAGGAACTGCTGAGCGAGTTGTTGGGTGAGCTGAATGCTTCCCATACAGGTGGCCGTTATAGCCCGATGATCCCTAACGGTGATGTGACTGCTGCGCTGGGACTCCTCTACGATGAAGCCTCCACTGCGGATGGTCTGAAAGTGGATGAGGTGATCAATGGTGGTCCGCTGGATAAAGCCAGTTCCAAACTGAGAAAAGGCGATATCATCGAGAAAATCGATGGCGTGGCCATCAACAGTAGCTTCGACTGGGCCACCCTGCTGAATCGCAAAGTTAACAGCAATGTGCTGCTGAGCATCTACAACCCTGATACCAAACAACGTTGGGACGAGATCGTGAAGCCTATCAGTGCCGGTGAAGAATCCGGTTTGCTGTACAAACGCTGGACCGACAGAATGTCCAAACTCGTAGATAAACTCAGCGGTGGCAAAGTAGGCTATGTACACGTAGAAGGTATGAACGATGCCAGCTTCCGCTCTGTATACGATGTGGTAATGGGTAAAAATAAGGACAAAAAAGCGCTGATCGTAGATACACGATTCAACGGTGGTGGCTGGTTGCACGACGACCTGTACCAGTTCCTCAGCGGCAAGAAATACCTGGAATTTGCACCACAGGGTAACCGGCTGAACGGCGGTGAACCAATGGGTGTATGGCAGGGGCCCAGCTGCGTGGTTATGAGCGAAGGTAACTACAGCGACGCTTTCATCTTCCCATATGTTTATAAACAAGGTAAACTGGGTAAGCTGGTAGGTATGCCGGTAGCTGGTACCGGTACCGCTGTGTGGTGGGAAACACAGATCGATCCTACCATCGTATTCGGTATTCCGATGGTGGCCACTATCGGTGCTGAAAACCGCCCGACAGAAAACCTGCAGGTAGAGCCGGATATCCGTGTGCCGCTGCCATTCGAGGGCTTCCTCGCCGGTACGGATGCACAGATGGAAGCTGCCGTGAAGGAAATGCTGAAAGAGATCAAATAACTGTATCAATAAAAATGCCCGCGTATCACGCGGGCATTTTATTAGCCTGACACCGAAGGTATCAGGCTAATAAAAAAAATAGTCCAACTGCAATAATAACCGCCCCCACGGTATTCAATACATTCACCATATCATTATTCAGTTGCTGCTTCCGTTCCAGCGTAGCGCCCAACACAGAATCAATATAATTCCCAAGTATACCACTTAACGCAATAATCACACACCCGCTATCCGCCTGTCGGAATGCTGCATACAAGCCTGCTATGGCAATGGCGCCTGCTGCCCCAATCAGCGTGCCTTCCAGACTTACCACGCCATCCAGGCCACGGGTGTCCTTTTTCCAGGAGATGACATTGTAAAACTTGCTGCCATACACGGTACCCAATTCTGACGACAAAGTATCCGCAGTGGCGGAGGCAAATCCTGCGGCCATCAGTAGCGAAAACAATGACTGGTATTGGGGCAGGAGCCAGGCTGCCAATCCAAGCAGGGCGGCAACGCCGCCATTGGCGAGCACCTGGGAAGCCTGGCGGATTTCAGTATGCTCTTCCACGTGGGATTTAACGCCGCGCTGATGACGGGTGGCCAGGGTAGCACTTCCAAAAAACAGCGCCAGGTAGGCCAGCCCCTCATAACGGGTACCCATATATATTGCCATCGCCACCAGCCATCCTGTAATGCCGGCTGCCGGTGTGAGTTTCTTCTTTTTTACTACCAGAGTGGCTGCTAATGCTACCACCGCTGCTATTACGATCGATTCCATAGTTGTCCCCAAAAATACAACCTTAATGAAATTCTATTGTTATATGATTTAGTAATGCGTTTATACCAGCGCCTTCGGCACTGGTATAAACGCTGAATGGGCGCACCGCCGGTGCGCCCATTCAGCAACGGGAGGGACGTACGCTCGTGCGCTAAGGTATCCGGCATAGGTATGCGCGCAGGCTAAGATCAGCAGCATTCGCTCGTGCGCTACGGTGATCACCATAACGAATGCCGCGTGCTAAGGTACCGCCAAAGGATACGCCCACGAGGTGAGGTAACCACCATAACGTACGCCCGTGAGTGATGGCACTGGCAAAGCCACCCGCGCGCAGCGCGGAACTCCCCCAAATGACACCGAAGGTGTCATTTGCAATTCGCTCAAAAGAAATCTCAGTGGATCAAAAAATACCCAAATGTTATTTAATGTTAAGCAATGTTAGATACTGTTATCATCCCGCATCATCACCACTATTCCAGCTTTTCCGGCTTGAAGTTTGGCGGACAAATCACCGTAACCCATCACGGATTTAAACACAGCAGGGTTTATGATACCATCATACTGGATTAAATATTTTTTCAGGCAGATGCCAAAGGCCATACTCACCTGGGTGCTACCGCTACTGGTTACAGGCAGCTTTGCTCAGGCGCCGGTAGATTCAGTTTCACCGGTAGAGTGGGACCTGCAGCAATGCCTCGACTATGCCATGCGCTATAATATTACACTCAACAGCCTGCGACTAAGCCGGCAAACGAGTGAGCAGGACCTGATCCTGTCCAGGGCCGCAAAGCTGCCTAACCTGAACGCCTCCGCCACACAGAACTTTACCGGTGGAAAAAATACCAACAACAGCCAGTCCTATGGCACTGCTGCTTCCGGTAACTACAGCGTCAATTCCAGCGTCACCATTTACAACGGCGGCTATCTCAACAGGGACATCCAGCAAAAGAATATACTAACGCAGGTAGCAGATCTAAGCATTGCACAGCAGATGAACGATATTACCCTGCTGATCACACAATCCTATCTGAATATCCTGCTCGCAAAAGAAAATATCATCTACATAAAAGATATTGTAACTACCTCCGAAGCACAGGTAGCAAGGGCCCAGCAACAGTACGACGTGGGAAGCATTGCGCTCAAAGACCTCGCGCAACTACAGGCACAACTGGCCAATGATAAATATACCCTCATAACGGCAGAGAATACACGCAGGCAAAATATGCTGACCCTGAAGCAAATCCTGCAACTGCCCACCGGCAAACCTTTCGATATTGTAGCCCCGGATACCATCATGGCTACCGGCCTGCTCACCCCGGTGGAAGAGGCGCAGCAGGAAGCCTTTGATACGCGCCCGGAAATCAAAAGCAGTAACCTCAACGTAGATGTGGCACATCTGGATCTGGCCAAAGCCAGGGCAGGGCGTTTGCCCGTGATTACCGCCGGCGGGTCGCTGTCCAGCAACTATCTCACCGGTAATGATTTTGCTTATTTCAAACAGCTGGACAATAACTTTTACCAGCAAATCGGACTGACGCTATCGGTACCCATCTTCACAAGAAAAGTGAATAAAACCAATATAGAAAAAGCAAAAATAAATATCGATCAGTCGCAGCTCAACCTCCAGAATACTAAAACCAACCTTTCCCAGGACGTGGAACAGGCCTACATCAATGTGCTCAATGCACAGGGCCAGTACGACGCCGCAGTGGAGCAGTTTAAGTATGTCCAGGAAAGTTATCGCATCGCGAATGAGCAACTGAAAGTAGGTGTGGCCAATATTGTAGAGTTTTTGCAACAGAAGAATCTCTACATACAGGCCGTACAGGCGTATATACAGTCGAAATACAACGCAGCACTTAATATAAGGATCTATGATTTTTACAGGGGTATCCCGGTAAAACTATAAACGCTGACAGCTATGGCAAAATATAAACGGGTGATCATAATAGTAGTAGCAGTGCTGTTGGCACTCCTGCTGATCTGGTATTTCTTTTTCAGAAAGCCACCTGTAAAAACAACATTCACAACGGAATTTCCGCAATATGGTACCATCGCTACCACGGTTACCGCTACCGGCACCATTCAGCCGGTGGATACCGTAGCTGTGGGTACACAGGTTTCCGGCTACCTGAAATATTTGTATGTAGACTTTAACTCCAATGTGAAAAAGGGACAGTTACTGGCACAACTCGACCAAACCCTGTTCCAGGCCTCCGTGGACCAGTTTTCCGGTCAACTGGCAGTGGCAAATAGTAATCTGACTTACCAAACGGCTAATTTCGGCCGGCAGGAACTGCTCTATAAAACCGGGGCTATCAGTCGCGCCGATTACGACAATGCCGCCTACCAGTTAAATGCCGCCAAGGCCAATGTAGCCGCTGTTACAGCGCAATTAAAGTCTGCCCGAACCAACCTCGACTTCACCAATATTTATTCCCCGATAGACGGGGTAGTCCTCAACAGAAATGTAAGCATCGGACAAACAGTGGCAGCCAGCTTCAATACGCCTACCTTATTTGTAATTGCGAAAGATATTACAAAGATGCAGGTAGAAGCCAGCGTGGATGAAGCGGACATTGGCGAAGTGCGCGACAGCCTGCGTGTATCCTTTACCGTAGACGCCTACCTGGATGATGTATTTGATGGAAGGGTACAGGAAATCCGCCTGCAGCCCAGTGTGTCAGCGAACGTGGTGACGTATAACACCATCATCAACGCCAGCAATAACCAGATGAAACTCAAACCCGGTATGACGGCTAATGTGACTATTTACACCGCGGAGCGCGACAGCGCCCTGCTGATACCGGTACGTGCACTTAAATTCAGACCAGATTCTGCGAGCTTGTCCAAACAATACATCATACTCCCGGCAGTGCGCCGCAACGCGCCACCGGAGCCTAAAGACACTAATCGCGTGGACACCGAAAAGAAAGTCCGCGAAGGCACCGTCAACTATGTATGGGTACTCCGCGGGGATACGCTGCAACAGAAACGTATCCGCACCGGCCTCAATGATAATACCCAGCTGGAAGTACTCCGCGGCCTCACCATCAACGACAGGGTGATCACCGGGCAGGAAGGCGGCACGGTTGCTACTGCATCCAGCCAGGCCGGCGGCTCTCCGTTCATGCCTAAAATGGGAAGAAGACGATGACGCAGAAAATATTAGAAATAGACAATATCAAGCGTGAATTCCGCATGGGCACAGAAGTAGTGCGGGCCCTGAAAGGAATCAACTTCACCGTTACGGCAGGGGAGTTTGTGACCATCATGGGGAGCAGTGGCAGCGGCAAAACCACACTGCTCAACATTCTTGGCTGCCTCGATAAACCTACCTCAGGTACGTATATACTGGACGGTACCAACGTGGGAAATCAGTCGCGCAACGACCTGGCAAAAGTACGTAACCTTAAAATAGGTTTCGTATTCCAGGCTTACAACCTGTTGCCACGTACCTCGGCACTCGAAAATGTGGAACTGCCGCTGTTTTACAATAAGGCAATCAATACGCATCAGCGCCGCGAAAGAGCCATCAGGGCACTGGAGGCAGTGAAGCTGGCCGAGCGACTGGATCACACACCCAGTCAGCTTTCCGGCGGCCAGCAACAACGCGTGGCCATTGCAAGGGCACTCGTGAATGAGCCCGTGATGATCCTCGCCGATGAGGCCACCGGTAACCTGGATACGCGTACTTCCTACGAGATCATGGCCCTGATGCAGGAACTGAATCAACAGGGAAAAACCATCGTGTTTGTAACGCATGAACCGGACATTGCGGCGTTTAGCAGTCGCACCATCATGCTCCGCGACGGCCGTGTGCAAAAAGATTATTTCAATGAAAATGTACGTTCTGCCAAAGAGGCGCTGGCAGCGCTTCCGGTGTCGGACGACTACTAAAATACTGCTATGAGCATTTTTAATCTCATACGACTCGCCTTACTGGCCCTGCAACGTAATAAGCTGCGGGCTTTCCTTACGATGCTGGGTATCATTATCGGGGTGGCCGCCGTTATCGCCATGGTGGCCATAGGGCAGGGGTCCAAAGAAAGTATACAGTCGCAGCTGGGTAATATGGGTTCAAACATGATCACCATTATGCCTGCCAGTAATGTGGCCGGAGGGGCGCGACTGGAGGGCTCCAGTGTACAAACGCTGACCGTGTCGGACGTGGACGCGTTGAAAAAGCGGGCTACCTTGCTATCTGCTGTGTCGCCGGTTTCCTCCTCCAGGGGGCAGTCCATTTCCGGTGCACTCAACTGGCCTACACAGTTGCAGGGCGGTAATACCGATTATTTTGACATCCGCAAGCTCACCTTACAGGATGGTATTTTATATTCTGAATCAGATGTAGCTTCCGCTGCAAAAGTTTGCATCCTGGGCAAAACGGTGGTGGATAATCTATTTCCCAGTGGAGAGAACCCTATCGGGAAAGTGATTCGTTTTAATAAAATTCCCCTGCAGGTGATAGGTACACTGGCGCCCAAAGGTGTGAGCTCCTTCGGCCAGGACCAGGACGATATCATCGTAGCACCTTACACCACTATTCAAAAGCGCGTGCTGGCCACCATCTATCTGCAAAATATCCTGGCATCTGCCGTCAGCGAAGATGCTTCCGAAGAAGCGGTGAACCAGATCACCAGCATATTGCGGGAAACGCACCGGCTTCGACCTACAGATGAAAATAATTTCCAGGTAAGAACCATGGCGGAACTGATTAAAACCCTTAGTTCCACCAGTAGTCTGCTCACCGTTTTACTCACCGCTATTGCCGGTATTTCTCTTGTAATAGGGGGCATCGGCATCATGAATATCATGTATGTATCCGTTACAGAGCGTACCCGCGAGATAGGACTTCGTATGTCCATTGGCGCGAGGGGTATTGATATCCTGCTGCAGTTTTTGGTAGAAGCGATCATCATCAGCATCACCGGCGGACTAATTGGCGTAGTGTTGGGTATTACTACCTCCGAAGTAATCACGCTGGCGCTGGGTTGGCCTACGCTGGTTTCCCGCAGTTCTATTATTTTATCGTTTATGGTGTGTGCGCTCACCGGTGTGTTTTTCGGGTATTACCCCGCGCAAAAGGCCAGCAGACTCGATCCTATCGAAGCATTGCGTTACGAGTAGGTTTATTTATGCGGAATATTCCAACGCAGGCCCGCGCTCATAAACACGTTGGTGGCCAGCCGGTGGCTTGGTTTCTCTTTAAACATCTCTGATAATTTTTTATCTGAATACGAAACCTGGCTGGCGAGGATACTGCCACAGGATACCACAAAATCAAACTGGTGACCCAGGTGCCAGGTGCTTTCCAGGCCTGCACTGAATTCAGAATAACTCATCAGCTTTTTCCCATCCACGCCGTTGGTGGCATCATAGGCGCCTCCGCGTACACGCACGGCCAGGGCCAGTTCCGTAAAGCTATTGAGCTGGGTGCCGATGGAAATTTTTTCCGGAAAATTAATATCAATCTTAAAGCGGCTATCCGTTTTATACTGGATGCCAAATGCCGGCAATACCATCGGGGTACCAAAGGCATTGGTGAGTACCACCCCTACGCCATAGGCAAAGCGCTTGTTATGCTGTTTCAGGAAGAGGACACCGCCCTGGAGGAACAGGTCATCGAAAGTGATTTCTTCCATGTCCGTACCAATGGTACCATCTACCATGGCCAGCAAAGTCCAGTTGTTGTTCAACGAATGGATGTATTTAAGGCCGGCAGATGCCTGCAGCAGCTCACCTGGGAAGATTGTTTTCGTATAATCCTTATTGTCCAGTTTGGTGTAGGTACCGGAGAAATCGGCTGTCCACATACGCATTTTACGGGTAGCCGTATCCGTTTTGGACGATAGTACAAAGCTGGCACCGAAATTATAACGGAGCTGGCTGGTGGTAGACTGGGTTTTCACACTGTCTTCCGGGCGGATGTAGTGGCTGGCAGGGAGGAAATCGGTGCTGATGCCTATGCCTGGTCCTTTGAGGGAAGTGGCGCCTAACTGCGCCTGGGCCTGGCTAGCAGCGCCTAATAGTAATAAGATCGGTAGTTTTTTTAACATCACTGATAAATTAGATATCACCTCCGACACGGTAGGCTACCGTATACCCCTACGCCAACCCTGTTAATTTTCTAAACTTATCCTGAACATTTACGGGGAACTGGTGTTATATCTCCTTGAAAAATGGCTTTTTATGAGATATGTACTGTTACTGATGATGCTTTGTATCGGCAATGTGGTATTTGCACAGGACGATAGTGATTTAAAAACAATTCAGTCTGTGTTTGGGAAAGAGAAGAAGGCGCTGGTAACGCAGTACATGGATTTTAAGAATGGCAGCAATGATCCGTTCTGGTCGTTGTATGATCAGTATGAATCTGATCGTCGTTCGCTGAGCCGGGAGCGGCTGGCGATATTACAGGATTACAGCCGTATGTACGAAACACTTGATGATGAGGCGGCCACCAGCCTGGCAAAGCGTACGCTGTCCAACGATCTCTCTTACGACAAATTTTATCAAAGATATTTCAAGAAATTTTCCAAGGTATTAGGTGGTAAAAATGCAGCGAAGTTCATGCAACTGGAGCTTTACCTGCAAAACGCCATTAAGTCATCTATCCTTAATGCAATACCCTTCATAGGAGAGCTGGAGAAGAATCGCGACGCCTATCCTGCACAGCGCAGTTAGGCCTTTGATTGAACCAATAAAAAAGTCTGCATCCTTAGTGGTGCAGACTTTTTTAGTTACAGGTTTTTCGTTTATTGATTTGCGTAGTTTACCATCCAGTTTACTCCCCAGCGGTCCACACACATCCCGAATTTTTCCGCCCAGAAAGTTTTGCCGATGGGCATGGTGATATTGCCACCTTCTGCCAGGCCGTTGAAAATACGATCCGCTTCTTCTGCACTTTGCGGCGCTACGGCCACGGCAAAGGAAGCAGAGGCGGTTTCGGGTTTTTGGTAGGCCTTGGGAACATCACTGCCCATTAGCACGGTACCGTTGCCGATAGGCAGCATCACGTGCATGATTTTTTCTTTTTCTTCAGGGTCGCAGGGATGCTCAGGAGGCATTTCGCTGAAGCGCGACATAAACTCGATCTTCGTGCCGAACACGGACTGATATTGGAGGAAGGCCTGCTCACAATGACCGTTGAAATTCAGATAAGGATTTACACTTGCCATATACTTAAGTTTTGGGTGAATAATTTCTCATACAAAAGTAAAGGCAATGTTGTTGCGGGAGACTGGCCGTTTAAGACAAAATGGGGGTTAAATGTGACAATCAGAGATCTTCCATGGTAAGGGCATGAAAGAGGTTTTGTAACTGGTGTACATGCGCCAGGGGGCGACCATAGGGTACCTGTCCGGAGGGGCTGTCGGCCACCGGCTGAAAGATGCCCTGCTGCACCCGTATATGTATACTGTGCAGGCGGTTGTATTTCAGGGAGTATACGTTTGGATCTTCCCCATGCTCCGCATCACCCGGGAGGAATCCGAAGTTTTCCAGCCAGCTAATTTCCAGCGGGATGGGGTTGGCCTTCTGACAGGGAATCTTGCTGAGCGGCAGGCCGGAGTTATAGATAAATCCCTGCCATACGCCTTCTACTGCAAAGATTGTTTCCTGCATGTTGCGATCATAATAGGCCACTAAGTTGCCATTTCGTATATCCGTTTCTTCTATCAATGTCGTTAGCTCTTGCTGCAAATATAAATAACCACGGATTAACTTTAAATTGCAGCGGATATGATTCTTACACTACAAATGGAAGACAGTGCACAGGCGTATTTCAATGCGCTGCGTGCCGCCCATTTTCCCACGCATGCCAATTACCTGGACGCACATATTACCCTCTTTTATAAACTCCCGGATGAGGATGCCGGTATCCTGGCCGCATTACCCGGGCTGGCACGGCGGCCACCGTTGTTACTGGATGTCACGGGGGTTTTTTCATTTGGACTGGGTTGTGCCTATTCGCTCCACTGCCAGGCGCTCTCGGAGCTTCACGCCGCCATGCAGCAGCAGTGGCTCCCGCATCTCATTAAACAAGATCAGCAACCGCTACGCCCACACATAACCATTCAGAATAAAGTGACCGCTTATAAGGCCACACAAACCAGGGAAAAACTAATGGAAAATTTTTCGCCCTTCCAGGTGAAAACAACCGGCTTACATACCTGGAAATACCTGCACGGGCCCTGGAAGCCACTTAATTTCTATCCTTTCGCCAGATAGGTGTTATACCGCAGGAATACCGCAGGGAGCTAATAATTGCTTATCTTAGAAATCCGTCATTTAACCACTTTATGGAAACATTTTTTAACTATATCCGGCGATATACCGAGCACCCCATTTCCGAACAGGAACTGTTGTTATTGCAAAACGCTTTTAAACCCCGCAAAATCCGTAAACGACAATACCTGTTGCAGGAAGGCGACATCTGCCGGCACCTGGCTTTTATTACAAAAGGCGCTATGCGCCAGTATTCCGTGGATGATAAGGGAGTGGAGCATATTGTGCAGTTTGGGATTGAGGACTGGTGGATGTCCGACAGGGAAAGCTTTGAACTGGGCTCTGTATCTGCCTACAACATCGATGCATGGGAAGATACAACGCTGCTGCAGATTCATTACGACGACTGGTGGGAGATCCGCAATAGTATACCTGCCATGCGCATCCTTACCGCCGAAATGGATAAGCGCCACGCCGTAGCTGCACAAAAGCGGATTCATGCGGCCATCACCCTCACTGCAGAAGAACGCTACCTGGATATGCTCCGTCACCAGCCCGCATTTGTGCAGCGATTCCCACAGAATATGATCGCCTCTTACCTGGGCATTTCCCCTGAAACGCTCAGCCGTATTCGCAAACAGGCCTATCTGAAAAATGAGTAGTTGATATTTGTCAATTGTATTTTTTGCCGTTTGTCATTTGTAACCCATTTACATAATTGGAATTTTGGTAATCATAAGGATCCCAAAATTCCGATATGAGAGAACTGAATACAAGAACTATCTTATTGATCCATGGCGCATTTGTAACCGTTGCCATGTGGGATAATTGGAAACGTTATTTCGAGCAACACGGCTACAAGGTAATTGCGCCACCATGGCCGCATAAAAATATTTCTGCTCCGGCATTGCGGCAGCGGCATCCCGATCCACTGGTGGCCAGTATTCGCCTGCGCGACCTCGTACATTACTACGGGGATATTGCCAGTGTGCAGGCCGAAACGCCCATCATCATGGGCCATTCCCTGGGAGGATTGATCACACAACTTTTGCTGCAACGTAATATTGGCGCTGCCGGTATTGCCATACATCCCGTGCCGCCACTCGGCGTGTATTCGTTGAGGTATTCCGTGTTAAAAGCTACGTTTAAGCCGCTGGGCTTTTATACTTCGGCTAACCAGCCATACATGCTTTCGTTTAAAGAATGGCAATATGCGTTTACGAATGGCATGCCGCATGATCAGCAATTGAAAACTTATGAGGAGTATGCGGTGCCGGAATCGAGGCGCATTCTGCGGGATGGACTTACGGCGGCGGCAAAAATTGATTTCGGTAAGCCGCATGCGCCGCTCCTGCTCATCGGCGGCGGGGAGGATAGGATCGTGCCGTCTTCACTTGTATTTTCAAATTTCAAAAGATATAAACAAAACGGTTATCTCACGCATTTCAGGGAAGTGGAAGGACGCAATCATTTTGTGTTGGGGCAGCCAACCTGGGAGGAAGATGCCGCGTATGTACTTGATTGGATCAGAACTTATTAATACCAGTATTTCTATGGAAACAAATCCATTAATAGGCATTACCCTGTCCAACTGGGACAGTCAGGTGAAAAGAATCACCACCGCATTTGATAATTACAAGGACGAAGACATGTATTTGCAGGTGGCGCCCGGCAGAAACCGGATCATTTACATCCTCGGCCACATGACGGCCGTGCATGATATGCTGCTGCCTCTGCTGGGACTGGGAGAGCGCAGATATCCCAACCTGGATGAGTTCTTTATCACCCATCCTGATAGTCCTGAAACGGCTTTACCTATGCCGGGTGAGTTAAGAACTTATTGGAAAGATGTAAATGCTGCTATTAGTGCGGCATTCAGGCAATTGTCGGCCGAAGAGTGGTTGGATCGCCATACGATGGTGACGCCGGAGGAGTTTGAAAAAGAGCCTCACAGAAACCGCTTTAACGTGTTACTGTCGAGGCTCACGCATATTTCCTATCACCTGGGTCAGTTGGCGCTGGTGAATAAATAATCAGCTGGCAGCCGGCATTTCGCGGCTTACATACCCGATGAATTTCCATATTTCGGATACTTCGTTGGCATTCACCTTAAACGGCTTGTAGGTCGGGTTAAGGGAGTGCAGGCGCAGTGTGCCATCCAGTTTCATGGTGTTGTCCACCAGTTTGAACAGGATATCTTCTTCATCTTTCAACACTACAACGCAGGGGGTGTCTGACTTCACCACGCTCCAGTCGTCCACGTACTGGGCAATCACATGGCTGCCATCGGGGATGGGCTGCATGCTGTCGCCGCTAACGGGAAACATACGGATAGTTTTTTCTCTTGGTAATCCTGGCAGGGAGAATTTAGGGAGAGATGCGATGAATTCCGGATCACTAAACCCACGGCTGTAGCCCGCTTTCGCTTTTACCGGTACAAACTCCATATTCTCTTCGTTATCGCTGTTTACCGTGATGGGTAATACGCGTATATGCTTGCCGGTTATATCCAGCGGCGCGGTTGTTTCCAGTTCATACAGCTGCTCGGCAGTGAATGCGCTGAGGTCTGATTTAATCAGGTGGTCCACCGGAATGTTGAAGTAGGTGGAAATACGTACCTGGTCTTCCATCCGGGGGTTGCGGGTTTTACCGCTTTCCTGTGCGGCCAGGCGTCCTTTTTTTATGGTTGTGGCATCGGCGAGTTGCTGTTGTGTTAAGCCTTTCCGTTTACGCAAAAACCTTAGATTTCCAGCCCAGTGAAAAATTAACTGATCCATTCGTTTTAGCAAGTAATGAGTTAGTAAGTAGTTGGGTATGCGGGCAAATGTAATGATTATCCGATAATCTCGGCTACGCGGCCTATCTGGCCGTCTTCCAGGCGCACCTTGATACCGCGGGAATGATAGGCTGCTGAAGTGAGCAGGTCTTTTACGATACCATAGGTTTTTTTGCCGCTGCGCTGGTCTTTTTTGAGTATGATACCTACCTCCAGTCCGGGATAGATATCTTTTCTGTATTGTCCGTCCATGTGGCAAAGTTACTTAATTCTGTACCTTTGCGCTCATCATGAATAGTAGTGGTCACCGATATTTCGTTATACACAAGCCTTATAATATGGTTTCCCAGTTTGTAAGTCCGCATCCGGTGCGGCTGTTGGGCGATCTGGATTTTGATTTTCCGGAAGGTACACATGCCATCGGGCGACTGGACAACGCTTCGGAAGGCCTGTTGTTGCTCACTACCAACAAGAAAGTGACCAAATTGCTCTTTCAGGGTACGGTACCGCATAAACGTACCTATGTGGTGAAGGCGAAAAATATAGTGACCGATGCCAGCATTGAGGTGCTGCGTAATGGCATCACCTTTATGTCCGGCCACAAGGAAGATTACACCACACTGCCCTGTGAGGTGGACCGTACTACCCCACCTGATAACCTGGCCAACCGGCCGGGGGATTATAACGATCACCCGCATACCTGGCTGCGCATGACGCTGGTGGAAGGGAAGTTTCACCAGATCCGTAAAATGCTGGATCATATCCGTCATCGTTGTCAGCGCCTGGTGCGCGTTTCCATTGAAGGCATTGAGCTGGGCGACCTTCGCTCCGGCGAGGTGCGGGAGCTGCCGGAAGCCGAATTTTTTGCCCGCCTCGGCATCACCGATTATGAATAGGCTGCTGCCAATTTCTTTATCTTCGCAGTATGAGTCACCCTAACGCTATACGTTTATCAGAGCTGAGCGCCCGCATCAGAGCGGTGGTGCAGCAAGCCTTTGCCGGGCAGAGCTATTGGGTGAAAGCAGATATTACCAGTCATTCCTTTTATCCCGATAAAAACATTCATTATTTCGACCTGGTGGAGAAAGATGAGCGTAGTGGTATAGTGGCCCGCGTGGCAGCCAATGCCTGGGGTAACGGCAGCCGGCAGATCAAGGCTTTTGAGCTGATCACCGGGCAGCCGTTTCGCAATAACATCCATGTGCTGGTACAGGTAACCGTCAGCTATCACCAGGTACATGGCCTGCAGGTAACCGTGCAGGATGTGGACATCAGCTTTACTATCGGGCAACTGGAGCAGCAGAAGCAACAAACGCTGGCGCGACTCCTTGCTGAAAATGCTGATGCCGTGCGGTTAGTGGGGGAGCGGTATATTACCCGCAACCAGGAGTTGCCGCTGCCGGCCGTGATCCAGCAGATTGCCGTGGTTACTTCCGGCAACAGTGCCGGCTATCAGGATTTCCATCATACACTGGTTAATAACGGCTTTGGCTATACGTTTAAGCTGGATACCTATTTTACCGTTGTGCAGGGAGAAGCCAATGCCGAGTTGGTACAACAGCGCATGGTGGATGTGTTCAATGCAGGAAAGGCGTACGATGTGGTGGTTATCATCCGTGGTGGCGGTGCGCAAACCGATTTTTTGTTGTTCGACAGCTATCAGCTGGGCAGGGTAGTGGCCAGGTTTCCCATTCCGGTGATCACCGGCATCGGTCACCAGAAAAATGAAACAGTGACAGATATGATGGCGCATACCGCCGTGAAAACCCCTACCAAAGCGGCAGAGTTGATCATCGCACATAATCGTGGCTATGAGGATGCCTTGCTGCAATTCCGGCAACGCATACTGGTACGCGCCCAGCAGGCCGTAGCCATGGGCAACCGCCAGATGTACCATCTCCAGCAGGATATTATCAATAAAACAAGGGCTATTTTGGGGGTAGGGAGAGAAGAACTGCTGCACCTGCGGCATGGCATAGACCGTGGTGCGAAGCAGCTGTTGCAACAGCAAAAGCAACAGGTGCTCTTTATGCAGGCAGCGCTCCTGGCCAGGCCGGGCACACGCTTGCAACGCGAGCAGGAAAAGCTGCGGCAGCAACAACAGTTTTTTAAAATGCTGGCGCCCGAAAGTATGCTGAAGCGTGGCTTTGCGCTGGTATATAAGAACGGCGAGTTGCTGAAGGATGCCGCAGACATTACAGCAGGAAATAATATCACCATTCAATTACAGGATACGGCCATTCAGGCAGTAGTCCAATCTAAATCCAATACAGATGAGCGAGGAACTGACATATGATGCAGCTTACCAGGAGCTGCAGGAAATAGCTGAAGAAATAGAACAGGAAACGGTTTCAGTAGACCTGTTATCCGAAAAAGTAAAGCGTGCCGCGGAGCTGATTGCATTTTGCCAGCAGAAGCTGCGGGCTACAGAAACGGAGGTGAATAACATTATTAAGCAGCTGGATAATAACAAGTAGTGTTTTAATTGTGGGTGCCAGTTATTAATTTTGCGCCACGATTATTATGAAACACAGGATTAAACGTAGCATACGTGTAGCCCGGTACGTGATGTACAGGGAAACCATGATTGATAAGCAAAATATAATATGGTCTTTTGTGGGGGCTTTTGTAGGGATAGCAGCGGTGGGGATGCTGAGCCATTTTTATTTGCCTGTAAAAGATAACCTGTTTCTGATTGGTTCTTTCGGCGCCTCTGCTGTACTGATATATGGGCATACCCAAAGTCCGCTTGCCCAACCCCGGAACCTGATTGGGGGACATATCCTTAGTGCCATTGTAGGCGTTACCGTACGATTTCTGATACCCTGGCCTGAATTTGAGTGGCTGGCCTGTGCGCTGGCGGTGGCTTTGAGCCTGATTGTGATGCAGATGACCAAAACGGTGCATCCACCGGGTGGGGCTACGGCTTTACTGGCCATTGCCGGGTCGCCCGCGATCCGCAAACTGGGATACTGGTATGTGATCAGTCCCGTAGCCAGCGGTGTGGCCATACTCTTGCTGGTAGCGGTGTTGGTAAACAATATGACCAGCATCCGGCAATATCCTGCCAATCGTAAATGGTGGTAAATGCAAGATTTATACAAATAAACCACCTAATTATACCAGTTACACCCCAATGGTTTCCTGCACTTTTGTATCATAAAATTTAATGATACATGAACGCAACTGTTTATTTGTTATTACGACTGGCTGTAGCGGCCAGCATGTTTGGCCATGGCCTTGTACGTTTACCCAAATTGAATGGCTTCAGCAGCTGGATGGTAGGCTCTTTTGAAAAGTCCATGCTGCCATCTGCCATGGTAGTGCCTTTCAGTTATATTCTTCCTATTGCCGAATTTATTGTGGGCTTATTGCTGTTACTGGGCCTGTTTACCAAGCCTGCCCTGATAGCGGGGGCGCTGGTGATGACTGCCCTGATTTTTGGCAGCTGTATGGTGGAAAACTGGGATTGGATACCATCACAGTTGATCCATGTGGCATTTTTTGCGGCCCTGTTACAGTATATTTCCAGCAATGCCTGGGCATTGGATAACCTCCTTAAAAAATAGTGGCCATGAGTTCCAGGAGACATTTTATGAAACAAAGCGCCGTATTGGGTATGGCAGGATTAGTACAACCGTTTGGGAGTCTGGCAGCAGGAAGGGACACTTCAAAACAATCCTCCTGGGCCGATGGATCGAGGCTGGTGGTAAGTATTTCCATGCAGTTCGAATCCGGTGGGCAGCCGGATAATGCGGAGAGTCCCTTTCCCAATAATATGTTGCCGGGCTTCAGGGATTTGCCGGGCGCCACGTGGTATGCCTATGGTTACAAGGAAGGGGTGCAGCGAATGCTGGACAACTGGGACAGGTTTGACGTAAAGGTAACGTCACACATGGTAGGATCGGCGGTGCTGAAGCATCCTGAGGTGGCGAAGGAGATTGTGCAGCGTGGCCACGAGGCGGCGGGGCATGGGATGGACTGGACCACTCAGTATAACCTGCCATATGAACAGGAGAAGCAGTTCATTGCCGATGGTGCTGACGCTATCCGAAAGGTGACGGGTTTTAATCCGGTGGGCTACAATGCCAACTGGCTGCGCCGTGGGGAGAACACACTGAAAATCCTGCAGGAGCTTGGCTTCACTTATCATATTGATGACCTGAGCCGGGACGAGCCTTTTATCATTCAGGTAAACAACAAGGACTTTGCCGTGGTGCCGTATACCCTGCGCTGTAATGATATATTGCTGATTGAAGGAAAACACTTTTCTACTGATCAGTTTTTAAAACAGGTGAAGATGGAGTTTGATCAATTGTATGAGGAATCGGCCCGGCGGCGCCGGCAGCTTAGCATCAGTTTCCACGACCGTATCGGCGGAACTCCGCAGATGGTGAAGGCAACGGCGGAGTTGTTGCAATATATACAGGGGCATAAGGGGGTGTCGTTTAAGCGCAAGGATGAAATTGCGCGGATGACGCTGGCGGATAAGACGAGTATCAGGGAGTAGTAAAACTATGTTTTCTTTAAGTGAAAGGGTTGATGACCGGTGGTCCTCAACCCTTTCACGATTTTACGCTGGCCTTCCTCATCCGGGGATTTCTTTTGTGCCGCAGGCACAAAAGAAATCCCCGTTGTTGTCAATCGTTTAGGAGATTACCTGATAATTTTCTAGTACTTTGTAAGTACTAAACTTTCAGAAAATTTTGAAAATTCGGAAAACTGATATAGCTTTGTTTCAACAAAAGCGAACAGCTATGAATATCCTGGCATACCTCATCTACCTGTCGATTACATGGGTAATCACCGTGCAGGTGGGATGGCTTTTTTACCGCAACGGGCGTGTATTTATCCTGCATTTTTTTAACGGGGACGCGCAAACGACGGATGCTATCAACAGGATATTACTAACGGGCTACTACCTGCTCAACCTGGGTTATGCCACGCTGATGATCAGCACCTGGGATGCGCTGCACAACTGGCTGGATGTGATGGGAACGGTGGCGCAGATGACGGGCCGGATTATGCTGACCCTGGGTGCTATTCACTGTATGAATATGCTGGGCATCTACCTCCTTGGCAAGCGAAATTTTCATCTCCACAAATAAAAATACATCCATATGAACCACACATTCAACTACACTGCTTACCTGATCTACCTCCCTGTGGTAGCCGCTGTTACCTGGTTTGTTGCATATACTTTGTTTAAAAACAGCAAAGTATTTATGCTCGATATTTTTAATGGCCGCGTAGAAATTGCCATGAGCACCAACAAACTGTTTGAGACCGGATTTTATCTGCTGAACCTGGGCTTTGGCGTGAAAATAATGGAAATTAGCTATGGTCTGGAAACGCACCAGGAAATGCTGGAAGCACTGAGCTCCAAACTGGGAGGATTCTTTATATACCTTGGCATCATGTTATTCCTCAATCTATTTCTCTTCTTCAGGGGAAGGCGTATATCTAAAGCAAAAGAACGGTTGGCCGCTGTTACTAATCCGCCTTTTCCTAAAGCCTGAGAATTGATGTAGCAGGAGTGAGCATCCCACAGTGTCCGCCGCTGGGGATGCTTTTTTTATGCCGGAATTAAGAAACGTATTTTTTACGCTCATCACATTTATTGAGTACTTTCGGAAATAATACTTTTCTTAGCAGCCGTGCCTTTGAAAGTGTGTTGTAGCTGCGATGAACAAACTATTTTATACTGAACAATGAAAGGAAAATTATTTCTTGCCGCATGCGTGAGCTTTGCCATAAAGTCGCATGCACAGCAATTACCTTCCGAACTACAAACCCCGGAAGTAGTATCTGTCAACCGAATGCCCATGCGTGCTTCGGCCTTTGCATTTGAAAATGAATCCCTGGCACAACAGCAAGCCAAAGAAAAATCAGCCAATTTTTTGTCGCTCAACGGGCCCTGGAAATTCAACTGGGTACAGGATCCCCGCAAACGCCCGGCTGATTTTTACCTGCCGGCTTACAACGACAGCAACTGGGAAACGTTTAAGGTGCCCGCCAACTGGGAAGTAAACGGCTACGGACTACCGATTTACGTAAACCATCCTTATGAGTTTACGGGTCGCGCTAAAATGGGCGCCGCCTTAAACCCGCCTTTCGATATTCCTGAAGATAATAACCCGGTAGGTTCCTATCGGCGCAAATTTACCCTGCCGCAAAACTGGAGCGGCAAGCAGGTGTTCATTCACCTGGGTGCAGTCAAATCGGCCTTTTATATCTGGATAAATGGAAAAAAAGTAGGGTATAGTGAGGATAGTAAACTGGCAGCGGAATTCGATATCACCAAATACCTGCAGCCAGGCGAAAACCTGGTGGCACTGCAGGTGTACCGCTGGAGCGACGGCTCCTATCTCGAATGCCAGGACATGTGGCGCATCTCCGGTATCGAGAGAGAAGTATATCTCTACGCCACTCCCAAAATGGATGTACGCGATTTTAAAATTGCCGCAGGCCTGGATCAATCGTATACCAACGGTATGCTGGACATCAACCTGGAAGTGAATAACTACCGCATTGATCAGCGCACGAACCATAGCAAGCCGGATACCTTCTCCGTAGCGGTGAAGCTCACGGATGCCACTGGTAAAACGGTATACCAGGAAGAAACTTCTTCCATACAAAAAGTTTTAGGGAATTATAAATCCATCGTTTCTTTCAAAAAAGAAATTCCGGCAGTGCAGAAATGGTCCGCCGAAGTACCTTATTTATACACGCTTTACATCACCCTGAAAGATAAAACGGGCAACGTGCTGGAGGTAATACCACAGCGCGTTGGCTTCCGTTCCATTGAACTGAAAGACCGCAACTTCCTCGTTAACGGAAAGCGCGTATTCCTCAAAGGAGTGAACCGCCACGAGCACAATGCCACACAGGGTCATACGCTTACCCATGAAGATATGCGTAAGGATATGGAGATGATGAAAAAGCTCAACGTAAATGCGGTGCGACACTCTCATTATCCTCCTGACCCTTACTGGATGCAGCTTTGCGATGAGTATGGTTTATACGTGATCGACGAGGCAAACATCGAGTCACACGGCCGCTACTACGATCTCGGCTACACGCTGGCTAATGATAAGCAATGGCGTATGCCGCATCTGGAGCGCGTTTTACGTATGTACGAGCGGGATAAAAACCATCCGGCCGTCGTTACGTGGTCGCTGGGCAATGAAGCCGGCAACGGGGTGAACTTCTATGAAGCATACGACTGGCTCAAAGCACACGACACCCGTCCGGTGCAATATGAACGTGCAGAACATGATTTTAATACCGATATCATCGTGCCCCAGTATCCCGGTCCGAACTCACTGGTAAGATATTCCCAGCGCAATCCAGACCGCCCGATGATCATGAGCGAATACGCGCACATCATGGGTAACAGCCTGGGCAACTTCCAGGAATACTGGACTGCCATAGAAAATAATCCTTACCTGCAAGGGGGCTTTATCTGGGAATGGATTGACCAGGGTATTGATACCGTGAAAAATGGTAAGCGTATACTGGCCTATGGTGGCGACTTCCCGCTGAGCGGACCGGTGAATGAAACATTCAGCGATAATAACTTCTGCGTAAAAGGTGTGGTGACTGCTCACCGGGAGCTCACACCAATGGCTATTGAAGTGAAAAAAGTGTACCAGCATGTAAAAACTACCCGCACAGCCAACGGCATATCCGTACGTAACGCCTATTTCTTCAGGGACCTTTCCAACTATCAGCTGAACTGGGAATTACTGGAAGATGGTAAAGTTGCCGAGCGCGGTACTGTAGCGAGCCTGAACGTGGCAGCTCAGGATTCAGCGGCCTTTACTATCTCCCCTAAAACTAAAATAGCCGGAAACAAAGAGTACTTTTTGAATGTACGCTATGTACTGAAAGCAGCGGAACCTTTCCTCCCTGCCGGTTATGAAATTGCAGCAGAACAGTTTGCCTATAACACGCCGTCACCTGCTCCTGCAGCTACACCTGCGAGTGGCAAACTAACTGTTACTAAAGATGGGCAGATGTTAAAAGTTAAAGGTGCTGCCTTTGAAGTGAATTTCGACCTGGTGCATGGATTGTTGTCTTCCTACAAAATCAATGGAGAAGATGTGATGGCGAATGGCCCGCAGCCTGCCTTCTGGCGTGCACCAACGGATAACGACATTGGAGCGGATTACAATCATCGTTTACGCAGCTGGCGCGATGCTTACAGCAAAGCAACTGTTACCGCCACCACTGATGAAAAACCATCAGCCGTAACCGTTACCTTCAAAGCAAGTCTGCTCAACGGGGACGCCACTGCCCGGCAAACCTATACCATTGCGCCTGATGGTACCATCCTGGTGAATAATGCATTTGAAGGCATCAAAGGTGATCATAAAATTTTACTGCGCTATGGTACAGACATGCAGCTGGCAAAGCAGTTTGATCAGATTAGCTGGTATGGCCGGGGTCCGTGGGAAAACTATTGGGACAGAAAAACGGCCTCGTTTGTAGGGCTGTATAATTCCAATGTGGCAGCGCAATATTTCCCATATGCACGTCCGCAGGAGAGTGGTAATAAAACGGATGTTCGCTGGGTAACGATGACTAACAAAAAAGGAAAAGGCATCCGGATCGAAAGCGTGGGTGCTACATTGTTAAACTTCGCAGCACTGCCTTACAGTATGGACGACCTGGACCCTGAAGCTGATAAAAAGCAATATCACAGCGGTGAGCTGGTGGCTCGTGATCAGATCTTCATGCATGTGGACCTGCAGCAATCAGGTGTACAGGGGATCGACAGCTGGGGCTCCCAGCCACTGGAGCAATACAGGATTCCTTTTGGTAAGCTGAATTATAGTTTTGTGATTAAGCCGCTGAAATAAGGGATAGCAAAAAGTTACGCGTAAAAAACGCCATGCAACTACTGCATGGCGTTTTTTTGTGATAAAGTTTGGATTCCATTTCACTTTTACACGATAAGTTCATGACCGGCCGTCCATATTATCTTATTGAATAAAATAGTAAAATTATTTACAAATAAAAATCATTTATCCGCTCCAAATATTTGTTTAAATAAATTTTTAAAAATATTATTGTGATGCTGGAAGTGCAGCAATGATTGCCCTAAGTATTGATAACAAAACCAACCGTCGAAGAGAGAATGCGCACTCCAGGAATCCCTTTTTACATAAGATAATCAACCAGTAGTACGAATAACCAACCAAGTACAAAATAACCGACAATGAGAAAAATATCTCTGTGGGTATGCCTGTGCATATTCATCAGCTGCAGGCATGCCACGCCTGAGGTGGACCTGAGTGAACTTACCTCAATTGATGATGTTTTAAAAGATGCCGGCGCTGCCAATAAGCATGCGGTAGTTATACTAACTGAGCAAGGCTGTGATGCCTGCTTTGTATACAAATCCATGTTGGCAACCAGTGTGAAAAAGGGTAGTGATCTGCCAGGAGATTTAATTATTCGCTCGGTGGATACAAGGCTGCCGCAAAATTTATGGTTAAATCAATTGCTGCATGAGTTTTCCTTTCCAATAATCGTGATGTTTAGTCCTGACGGGCAAATCAGGGGCATTTCCAAAGGTGGCCTTGCCACGGATTTACCACGGCAATTGTCCGCTATTTACGCTGGAGGTATCTACTATTCCCCCAACAGTAAAGCATTTCAGCCTGTAGATGGGAAACGGAAATTTACCAACGAAGATCGTATTGGATTTATTAACACGGTGGCGAAACTCTTTACTACCTACAGGAAAGCCGGTCGTTTTTCTGCGGCCGAAAAACAGGCATTACAGGAAAATGTCAAACTGAAACCTTATTTTCTGAACAGATACCTGCTGACGCAGCTACAGGTGAAAGAAGGGAGGAAAGATTCCGCAGTGGCCATGGCACAGGACTTATTGCGAAGTACAACCGGTATCGACAGGATGCTGTATAAAACCTATATTTCGGAACTGGAATTTTTTGCCGGCCCAACGGCACTGGCCGACAGTGCTATCCTTTCCACACCTTCAGTAGATATCATGCTGGAACCTGCGCCATTAAACGCTTTCAGAACCATTCGCATACCCATCAGGAATGCAGGAGGGAAGCCGCTGGTGCTGAGTGAAGTGCATCCTTCCTGCAGCTGTCTTAAAGTACAATGGCCTAAAGACTCCATCCCCGGCGGGGAAATGCGCGACATCAGTGTTACCTATCAGCTGAAAGAAGCCGGAGATTTCCGGCAGAATGTGTACGTGTATTCCAATGCCTCCTCCAGACCATTATTGATCAATATACATGGTAAAGTAAACATTCATTAAAAACTAATCACAAACCATTATGAAAAAGAAAATTGCTATGTTCGTTGCAGGCATTGCCTTCATCGCATCCGCTGCTATTGCACAGGTTCCTTTCAATCCTGATTACTGCGCTCAGAATCACCTGGCGGCAGGTGTTTACCCACACCCTTCTTCTTATCCTAATTTCTATGTTTGTACTGAAGAAGGCTATACCTTATTAGGTCAATGCCCTGCTGGCCTGTGGTTTAATCCAACCCTGAAAGTGTGCGACTGGCCATGGGAAGTTGAAACCGGTATCTAGTTTTCGTATAGTGATACCTGTTGGACGCCACCTCCTATGGTGACTGCCCGGCAGGTATCTTTTTTTCAAAAAAAAACGCCATATGAAATCTGTATTTACGTTAATAGTGATAATGGCAGCGCTGCCTGCACTGGCGCAGCAACTTCCCGATATCCAGCAGGCCAGCAGGTGGGCCACCAATAAAAAGATTGATGGCGCCATTGAGGACTGGGGCACTTCGCTGGAAGCATATAATACTACCAATAAGCTCTGGTATAGCGTAGCTAACGATAACGACTTTATTTATTTTGCGTTTAAGAAAACAGATAACCTTTCTAAAATTTATGCCCCCGCTTCCATTCAGCTCTCCATCGGTAACAAAGGTGAGCGGAAAACGGAGGTAATGCCACTGCTGCATTTTCCGGTCACTACCGAGGGTATTCATAAAAAACTACCTGAAAAATGGGATGAAATTGAAGTCCGCAATATCCCTGCTGTAAAAGATACGTTGATATCCATCTATAACCAGTACGGTATCAAGGCCGCATGGAAGCTGGATGAAGCGAATAAAATTTTTACCTGTGAAATACGGATACCTCGTAAACTATTATCCCTGAATGAGCATGCATTTGATTACGACATCTGCCTGATGGGAACGGGCCGCAGAGGACAAAGTTCCATGTTTCTGATGCCTGGCATCCAGATAAAAAATAAAGACGGTGCCAATGTGAGTCCGGCTGAGCTGATGCGGTTAGCAGAAACCAATACGGTTACTGAGTTTTGGGCTACTTATGAACTGGCACAACAGCCGTGAGTATGATGCGGTTGTTATTCTTTTTTACCAGCCTGTTAATTGTCATGAGTACGGCTGCCCAGCAGCCGCCACCACTGGCAATCCGCCAGGTGAGCGGTGTAGTGCGTGATTCCAGCGGCGCAGTGGATGTGCCGCAGGCCAGCGTATTGCTAATAACGTTAACGGATACCCTACTTGTACTCACCAATGAGGATGGTATTTTTGTATTTGAATCGGTGACCTCCGCCGAATTCACCATCGTGGTGCAACATTTGGGCTACCGGCCGTTTATGCAGCGGTATATGATGAATGACACGAAAGCACGTATCACGCTGGCGCCTATATTATTGCATGCACAGCTGCAAACGCTTGCG
Source organism: Chitinophaga jiangningensis (assembly GCF_900142605.1). Lineage (GTDB taxonomy): Bacteria > Bacteroidota > Bacteroidia > Chitinophagales > Chitinophagaceae > Chitinophaga > Chitinophaga jiangningensis. The sequence continues at coordinate 2,507 of NZ_FRBL01000011.1, read as the reverse complement.
GGCGTAACGATCAAGGGTAAGGTAGGGCCGCAGCTGCTCGGAGATACCGTGCAGTTTTGGGCGGATGATTACATCGTCCGGGATTATGCGCGGCTGGAAGAGTTAATACGAAAGCTCGAAGGGGTAAACGTAGACAGGGAAGGTAATGTGCAGTTCATGGGCCAGATGGTAAAAAAGGCCATGTTCAACGGGATCAGGTATTTTGGGGGAGATGTAAAACAATTGCTGAAAGAGCTCCCGGCAAATATTGTAGAAAGAATTCAAATCATTGATGACTACGGCGACCAGGCCAATGCTGCCGGCATAAAATCCGGCGAAGCCACCAAAACAATCAATATCGTTTCCAAAAAGGATAAATCAGTTGCTAACCTCTATGAAATTGCTGCTTCTTCTAATTTTGATACACGTTATAACGGGCAGGGATATATTAAAAAGATCGATGGATTTAATCAGCTGGAAGTACAGGCAGGAGCGGCGCGTTCACCCGCCGGCGTACTTACGGGCGCACCAGTGGGTACTATCAGCAAAATGAATGCAATGCTAGCACCTGCCGGCGGACAACCCGGTGTTTCCGATGGCTATCACCAAAACGCATTTGGTATACTTACCTATAAAAACAAATGGAAAGATTTCCTGACCTATGAGCTTTACTACAACCTGCAACGGAAAGATCAGCTTGAAATAAAAGACCTCCTTCAGCAGGAGTATTTTTCAACCGGCGGGCTGCTGACCAGCAGCAACACTGACATCTCCCAACAACAAACAAAACATGACCTCAAAGGCGTTTTCAATACTAAATTATCGGATCATTCACAGCTAAATACCACCATTGGCTTCAGGCATGCGAACGAAAGTTTGTCCAGCAGTAGTAATGCTCGGCAGGATGGCTTATTGCATAACAGCAGTAGCCTGCTTGGTTTACAAACCGCTACTGCGCCGGCGCTGGATATTGACCTGTTATATATACGCAAATTTGCCCGCTCTAAATCGATCCTCACGGCCGATTTCCATTTATTAAACGAAAAAGAACAGCAGCGGAAAACAGATGATGGCACCGTCACCAGCTGGCACGACCCCTTGCCCGAGCAGGATAGCACCTACCGGGTGCAACTGGAGGAGCGGAGTAGTCCTGAAAATTACCTCTCTACCCTGACGTATACCCTGCCTTTCAACACCCGCACTTCGCTGCAGCTCAGGAGCGACCTACAGGTACGCCGGGTGATGTATGATCAGCAATTTTATAATTTATTAGCTACACAGCAGCGGATTGATTCCCTGAGCAGTCGTTTTTTATACCGTACGGTGGAGCATCCGTTACTTGCTACTGTTAAGCGTGCAATCGGGCAAAAAAGTAACCTTACGGCGGGGCTGCGGCTGCAACAGAGCTGGATCAACAGCGCTGTTTATACTGCCAGGCTTTTCCCGGACATATTGTATGAATATGCCAATGGCATGCGTACGCAGTGGTCGTTCCGGTACAATGGAAATACTGTGCTGCCACGGCTGGCGGAAGTGATGCCCATACCGGATGTAAGCAACCCGCTTAATACGGTAACCGGTAATCCCGGGTTGCGTCCAGCTGTGGTGGATCAGTTCCAGGCAAGGTTTGCCCGTTTTATGATGCGCCCGGAAATTTTTATGAGTGTGACTGCCTTATATGCCCGTACTTCCAACAAAGTCACGCCGGACATCACCTTCTCCGTGAACGGAAATACGATGCGCCGTACCACAGGATTTGCTAACGTGGACGGGGAAACGAAGATGATGGTGTATTATAATCTCACTAAGACCATATCATATCATTCGCTGAGTCTAAAGCTGGATGGGCAGTTGTTACGCAATCGCATGATATACCTCACTGATCATGTGGCAGATCACACCATCACCATGATGAACCTGAATACGTTTACTGCCACGCTTACCCCTTGGCAATGGCTCGATTTCAACTTTGCCTCCGGCCTGGAATGGAATCGGGGTAACCGCTTTGCGGCGCTTAACAGCACACGCGCGCGATTTAATATCTACGGTACTGCATACCTGACACCCGAGTGGCTGGTAGGATTTGATATAAGCAAAAAGCTGGAGCACAGCAGCGATAATGCCCTCAACCGGTCGCCGCTGGTAGTGGGGTTAAACATGGAAAAGCGCATCTTCCGGCAGAAAAATGGGGTGATCAGCGTAGTGGTAATGGACCTGCTGCGGCAGGATAATGCCGTAGCGCGACAACTGCTCATGAATGGCTATCGCGATATTCCCTCCTCGCACAACAGCCGCTATTTCCTCCTGCAGTTTTCCTGGAGCCCACAACGTTGGACGGGCGGGCGGAACGCCGGGAAGGTGCGGAGGAATGACGGGAGTTTTGTGAATTGATATAGCAATGCGCGTTTGGATTATAATGTTGAACACGCATATCAGCGGTGTAGAGACGCCTGGCAGGCGTCTATCAAAACACAATCTCCGCTAAAATCTATTAGGTAATCACCATTGAAAACGAAAATATTTTAGCG
>NZ_FRBL01000003.1 GCF_900142605.1 Chitinophaga jiangningensis | reverse complement strand
ATCGGAACCTGGACTGTTCAATACACTGGTGCTAACACTGCTCCAACGGTAAGCGACATCCACGATCCAAAAGCTACCATCACGGTAACACCTGGCGATCAGGTACAACTGACCTGGACGGTAACCAGTATGGTTAATGGTAATATCATCACCAACTGCCCGGCTACAACTGACGTTGTGGTGCTGTACAACTTCGCAGCAAATCCAACTGCTAACGCAGGTGCAGATCAGGAAGATTGCGGTAGAACCACTGCCTTTACCCTTGATGCAACCCCTGTGGTATCCACTGGTAACATCCAGCAGATCGGAACCTGGACTGTTCAATATACTGGTGCTAACACTGCTCCAACTGTAAGCGACATCCACGATCCAAAAGCTACCATCACGGTAACACCTGGTGATCAGGTACAACTGACCTGGACAGTAACCAGCATCGTAAACGGTGTTGTAAACACTAAATGCCCGGCTACAACTGACGTAGTCACCATCTATAACTACGCTGCTAACCCGGCTGCTAACGCAGGTGCAGATCAGGAAGATTGCGGTAGAACCACTGTCTTCACCCTGGATGCAACCCCTGTAGTATCAACCGGTAACATCCAGCAGATCGGAACCTGGACGGTTCAATACACTGGTGCTAACACTGCTCCAACAGTAAGCGACATCCACGATCCGAAAGCTACCATCACAGTAACGCCTGGTGATCAGGTACAACTGACCTGGACAGTAACCAGCATGGTTAATGGTAATATCATTACCAACTGTCCTGCTACAACTGACGAAGTAATCATTTACAACTTCGCAGCAAATCCAGCGGCTAACGCAGGCGCAGATCAGGAAGATTGCGGTAGAACCACTGCCTTCACCCTCGACGCAACTCCTGTGGTATCCACTGGTAACATCCAGCAGATTGGTACCTGGACCGTTCAATACACTGGTGCTAACACTGCTCCAACAGTAAGCGACATCCACGATCCAAAAGCTACCATCACGGTAACACCTGGTGATCAGGTACAACTGACCTGGACGGTAACCAGCATCGTAAACGGTGTAGTAAATACTAAATGCCCGGCTACTACTGACGTTGTGGTGCTGTACAACTTCGCAGCAAATCCAGCTGCTAACGCAGGTGCAGATCAGGAAGATTGCGGTAGAACTACTGCCTTCACGCTTGATGCAACCCCTGTGGTATCCACTGGTAACATCCAGCAGATCGGTACCTGGACCGTTCAATACACTGGTGCTAACGCAGCTCCAACAGTAAGCGACATCCACGATCCAAAAGCTACCATCACGGTAACACCTGGTGATCAGGTACAACTGACCTGGACAGTCACCAGCATCGTAAACGGAGTAGTAAATACTAAATGCCCGGCTACTACTGACGTAGTAACTATTTATAACTACGCTGCTAACCCGGCTGCTAACGCAGGTGCAGATCAGGAAGATTGCGGTAGAACCACAGCCTTCACCCTGGATGCAACCCCTGTGGTATCCACTGGTAACATCCAGCAGATCGGAACCTGGACCGTTCAATACACTGGTGCTAACGCAGCTCCAACGGTAAGCGACATCCACGATCCAAAAGCTACCATCTCGGTAACACCTGGTGATCAGGTACAACTGACCTGGACAGTAACCAGCATGGTTAATGGTAACATTATCACCAACTGCCCGGCTACTACTGACGTAGTAACCATCTATAACTACGCTGCTAACCCGGCTGCTAATGCAGGTGTAGATCAGAAGGATTGCGGCAGAATAACCGCCTTCACCCTGAATGCAACTCCTGTGATATCTACTGGTAACATCCAGCAGATTGGTACCTGGACGGTAGTATACACTGGTACAAATACAACACCGGTTGTAAGCGATGTACATAATCCAAATGCGACCGTCGTAGTACCGGTAGGGGATAGCGTTCAATTAGTATGGACGGTAACCAGCATGGTAAATGGTACCATCATTGAAAAATGCCCTGCTACACAGGATGTGGTTACCATCAGTAACTACGCTGCATCTGCCCTGGCTGTTGCAGGACCTGATCAGGAAGATTGCGCAAGAACCAATGTGTTCGTGCTCGATGCAACCCCTGTGGCAACCACTGGTAACATCCAACAGATCGGTACATGGACCGTTAATTACTTAGGCACTAATCCTGCACCAGTAGTGAGCGATATCCACGATCCAAAAGCTACCATCACGGTACCGGTTGGCGACAGTGTTACACTGATCTGGACAGTTTCCAGCATCGGTGGTACATGCGCCGCTACCACAGATCAAATGATCATCCGCAACTACGCCATCGCTGCTAAAGCGAATGCAGGCAAAGACCTGACCGATTGTAACAGGACCACCGACTTCACACTCGAGGCTGAACAACCAAGTCTCGCTACGGCAAGCGGTATCTGGACCATCATAAAAGGTAACGCCACCATCCGCAACAAATTCCTCCATAATTCCGGAGTGTATGTTGCTCCTGGCGACACAGTTACCTTACGCTGGACGATCACAAACGGTACATGTGCCTCTACTGAAGATGAAATGACCATCATCAACTACCTGAAACCAGTAACCGCAGTTGCCGGTCCAAACAGAGAACATTGCGATGTGGATACCTTCCACCTCCACGCAAGTGACCCTGGAGTAGCAGGTGCTATCGGAACATGGATTGTAACAGGTGGCGACAAATCAAAAGTTTCCATCAGCAATGAAAATGATAAAGATGCTATCGTAACGGTGGAAGCGGGTCAAACTGTTCAGCTAACATGGGTGGTAAGCAACGGCGTCTGCGACGCTACCAGCTCCAGCCTCACGCTGATCAACCGTAAACCGATCCTGGGCAATACCATCAGCGCAGACCAAACACTCTGCTTAACTGAAGCTGCTCAAGGCCTTACTGGTGGCGCGCTGACAGGTGGCAACGGTACTTACAGCTACCAATGGCAGTCCAGCACTGCAGGAGCTACAGGTCCGTTCACCAACATCAACGGTGCTACAAATGATAGCTACCAGCCTGGTACGCTGGCACAAAACACCTGGTACAGAAGACTGGTAACCTCTGGTCAATGTATCGATAACATCAGCAACGTGGTAAGCATTGTGGTAATTACCAAACCTCCGTTTGTAGTAACTACACCGCCTTCGTTCACCACGGAATGTGTACTCAATAAAGACTACACCACCATGTTCGGTACGCCGGTATTCAGTCACGCTCCTTATATGAATGAGCAGCTGCAAATCACCTGGAACGACGCAAGCGTAACAGTAAATGCTTGTACCAGAACAATCACCCGCACCTGGACCGCCACCAACAGATGTGGTACCAGTGTGAAAACATCACAGACGATCACCATTGTGGATACAAAAGCACCAGTGTTTACCACACCTGCTCCACAGGATATCACTGTTGATTGTGACAAAGTACCTGGTTTCGTAAACCTGACCGCTAAAGACGATTGCGGTGGCGACATCAACATCGCTCCGGTTGAAACCAGAAAAGATATACCTGGCAACTGTGCTAACAACTACCAGCTGATCAGAACATGGACTGCGAAAGACGCCTGCAACACCGGTGTAACGCTGACTCAGATCATCACAGTGGTTGACAGAACAGCTCCTGTATTCAATGTGCCTACACCAGCTAACATCACGGTAGATTGTGATAAGATCCCTGCGGGTCAGCCACTTACTGCCGCTGATAACTGTACAGCAGGTGTAATCACCGCTCAGCCTAAAGACTCCATCGTTCGCAAACCTGGAGACTGCCAGAGCAAATACCTCATCTATCGTAAGTGGACTGCGCTGGATGAATGCGGTAACGGTAATACCACCGTACAAATCATCACTGTACAGGATACTACCAAACCAGTATTCTCCATGCCAGCACCGAAAGACACCGTGGTAGACTGTGATAAGCTTCCTGGATGGCCTGTAATCAGCGCAACCGATAATTGCACCGGTAGCGTACAGGTAATCACCAGCTCGAAAATTGTGAAGATCCCTGGTTCCTGCGCAGGTAACTACATCGAGATCCGCACATGGACAGCAACAGATGCTTGTAACAATATCGCTACCATGCAGCAGCGTGTAACCGTTCAGGATACCATCAAACCGGTATTCACGATCTTACCGCCAGCTGATACTACAGTAAGCTGCGACGCAATCCCTGCACCTGCTCCGAATGTAACGGTAACGGATAACTGCAGCACCGGCAATGATGTGAAATTGATCAGAACAATTACCACAGAACGCATACCGGGTGCATGTAACAACTCTTACCGCATCATCAGAACATGGACCGCCATGGATGCTTGCGCTAACAAAACAGAAGTTCGTCAGGTTATTACCGTGGTAGATACTACCCGTCCGGTAATAGCACCTGCTCCGGCAGATATTGAGATCTACTGTCAGGATAAGATTCCAACTTCTCCGACACTGATCGCAACTGACAACTGTGATCCTGCATTCCCGAAAAAAGTAACTTATACAGAAGATCCTTTCGTGAAAGATATCTGTAACGGTTACACCATCATCAGAAGATGGACCATCACTGATGCATGCGGAAATAAAGCAAACGACGTGATTCAGCGGATTATCATCAAACCTTGTGATAAACCAAAACTGAACGCTAACCTGCCACAAAACTGTTCTGACAATCCAAGAATAGTGCTGCAGGCAATGGGTAGCGTGACACGCCCAACTTACACCCTGGTGGGTATCACACCTTCCAATGCTGTAAACGGCCTGCCAATCACGCAAAGCAGTAATATTTTCAACCTGAACGGTGCAACAAGTGCATCCTTCATCATCACCGACGGCAGAACAGGTTGCTCTTCCGACACCGTGACCTACGATCTGAAATACACCCAGAAACCAATGGTAAATCTTGGAAAAGACACTACCATCTGCGGTGGAAACAGCCTGGTACTCGATGCGGGCGCAGCTAACTTCGGATACAACATCCGCTGGAACACCGGAGAAACTACGCAGCGTATCAACATCACAAAAGCTGGTACTTACTGGGTGAACGTATCCAACGGTATGTGCGGTACTACCGATACCATCAAAGTAGGGCTGATTCCTACTCCGCTGGTAGATATTCCGGATACCACCATCTGCCGCGGCCAGTCAGTGAAACTGGATGCATTCGTAAATGGCGCCACTTACCTCTGGAGCACAGGTGCAACAGCATCTTCCATCCTGGTAGGTACACAGGAACAATTCTGGGTGAAAGTAACCAAGAGCGGATGTATCACCATCGATACCGTGAAAGTGAGCGTAAATCCGCCACCAGACATCAGCCTGAGCCGCGATACGACGATCTGTCCTGATCAGTCCATCATGCTCACGGTGAACTCTAACGGCGGACGTATCCAATGGCAAACCGGCGAAACCGGCAACTCCATTGTGGTAAACAAACCTGGTAACTACTGGGTAGCCGTAAGCAGAGACAACTGCGTGGTAAGAGATACCGTAAATGTTCGTATGAAACCTACGATCAGTGTAGATCTCGGTCCAGACAGAAACATCTGCCCAGGCGCTACCATCACGCTCAACGGTACCACTGAAAACGCCATTTCCTACCTGTGGAATGATGGAGATCCTAACCCGATCAAAAACATTACCGCATCAGGTAAATACAAAATCGCTGTAATGGATAAATTCTGTCAACGCGTATTCATGGATAGCGTGAAAGTAAACGTGACAGGATTGCCGAAAGTGAACCTTGGTAACGACACCGTAATGTGTAAAGGTGAAACACTCACACTCCGCGCATTCGGTAACGGTATCACCGCAGTACGTTGGGATAACGGATCTTCCGCACCAACACTCAATGTAACTAATGGCGGTACTTACACAGTAACGGTATTCAACGACTGCGGAAGCGCTACCGATCAGATTCGTGTAGACTTCACAGAATGTGAACCTAAACCTGAATTACCAAACGCCTTCTCTCCAAACGGCGACGGACGTAATGATGTGTTCAGACCTGTGGTTCGCGGACCAATGTATGAATACGAACTGCGCATCTTCAACAGATGGGGTGAACTGATCTTCATCTCCTCCGATCAACACAGAGGATGGGATGGTAAACACAGAGGCGTACCTGTAGAAGTAGGCACCTATGTATGGTGGCTCACCTATAAGAAATACGCGGGTGGCATGCCAAATGTCCTCAAAGGTGAAGTAACTGTTATCAGATAATACCAAACCCGAATAGTCAAAAAAGCTGATCTCTCCGGAGATCAGCTTTTTTGTTATTAAAAGAACATTCGGAATTAGTAAATTGTATAACACATAAAAGGGAACTATGAAATCATATGAGACAGTAACAGCAGCACTGCAGGACCTACGCCAACGTGGTTATACCACAGATTTTAACCTGCAGTTTGATTGTATCCAGGGTGGGGGAGAGAACAAAAAACTTAAACCGGAAGAATTTGATATTGAAGAAGTATACCGCTTTGAAGGAGAAACCGATCCGGGAGATGAGAATATTATCTATGCCATTCGTACCCTCGATGGTACACTGGGTACGCTAATGCATGGCTATGGCGTATACGCAGAAGATGTTTCCGATGATATGATCCGTAAACTCGGTACTAAATAACTATTAGGGCAACTCCACACGTAGTGTGGCTCATTTCAGCTGACACCGAAGGTGTCAGCTGTATTATTTAATTTCAAACACACTATACTTATTATCCCATTTCATGTCGGGTAAAACATTTTTCGGGTAGATGCCAACCATCGTTGAACCACTACCACTCATAGTCGCATAAATGGCTCCACGGCCATACAGTTCCCCCTTAATCCTGGCTAACTCCGGATGGGCAGCAAACACCGGTGCTTCAAAATCATTACTCACTATCTCTTTCCACTGTTCCACCGGCTGCTGTATCGCTGTTTTGAGCGCATGCTGCGGTGCAGCTGGGGTCAACTGCTTAAATGCCCATCCTGTATTCACATGAATGCCGGGATAAATCAGCAACAGGGAATAGCCTGATAAATCCAGCGACAGCGGGGTTAATATCTCCCCACGACCAACCGCATAACAAGGCTTGTTTGGTATGAAGAAGGCACAATCACTGCCTAACTGTGCCGCATATCCGATTAATTGTTCCTCGCTTAATCCCAGCTGAAATTTTGCATCCAGCAGTTTCAGCATAAAAGCCGCATCAGCACTGCCGCCGCCCAATCCGGCACCAATAGGAATGTGCTTATGCAAGTGAATCTGTACCGGCTGTACTGCGGGATAGTCGCGCTGCAACAACTCAAATGCCTTTATGCATAGGTTGTCGGCACTGTTGCCAGGCACAGTTATACCGGTGCTGGTAAAATGAAGGGCAGGGGCAGTGAGTATCTCCAGTGCATCCTGCACTGCCACGGGGTAAAACACGGTTTCCAGGTCATGAAAGCCATCCGGGCGTTTGTTGGTGACATACAGCCCCAGGTTGATCTTACAATTGGGAAATACTACCATGGGAAATATTTTACATAGCAATGCCAGCCGGAAGTCCATACCCCGGATATACAGCAAATGCGATCAAATTTGGATTATTTACTTTTACGGCTGTTGATCTCGTCGCGGATAGCAATGGCACGGATATAGTCTTCCTGCTCTAATACCTCCTGCAGCAACTGCTGTAGCTCATCTACGTTCAGGGCCTTCAGGTCATCTTCTGCACCTTTTTCATGTTCCTGGATAGTAGGCGTTACCGGTTTGTTGCTTTTTTTGCCAGCCGGGTCATCCAGCAGGATGCCTGCACTGTTGAGAATATTTTCGAATGTGTATATCGGACAGCCAAATCTAACGGCTAATGCGAGCGCATCTGAAGTCCTGGAGTCAATTTCTATGGTTTCGTCGTTGCTGGAACAGATCAGCTTGGAGTAAAATATACCTTCCTGCAAGTTGCTGATTACTACTTCATGTAATTCAATGTTAAATGCATTCATGAAATTCTTCATCAGATCGTGGGTGAGGGGCCTGCTGGGTTGCATTTTTTCAAGTGCCACGGCAATCGCCTGCGCTTCAAAGCCGCCAATCACTATGGGTAAACGGCGTAACCCATTTACCTCTCCCAATACCACGGCATATGAATGAGTTTGCGTAATGCTGTGCGATAAAGCAACTATTTCCAGTTCTATTTTTCTCATATCTGTCTTGCGTTGTCGCTGAAGGTTTTATAAGACCGTGAAGTTAGAAAATTATTTTTTATCTAAAAAAAAACTATAAGATTCGGGGCACATTTATCAAAATCAGCGTACAATCACAAAATTGAAAGGAGATGATGCATCACCTTTGCGGTAGCATCATCTCCCTGAATATTCAGCCTAGTTCAGACCTTTATATTTCTTTACAGCATCGGTAAGCTTAGGCACAATTTCAAAAGCATCACCAACAATGCCATAGTCGGCAGCTTTAAAGAATGGTGCCTCCGGATCTTTATTGATCACCACAATTACCTTACTGCCATTCACCCCGGCCAGGTGCTGGATAGCCCCGGAAATACCAATGGCGATATAAAGATTAGGGCGAACCGTCAAACCTGTTTGACCCACGTGCTCATGGTGCGGACGCCAGCCGGCATCAGCCACCGGGCGACTACTAGCCGTTGCTGCACCCAGCGCATGCGCCAGGTCTTCCACCATCCCCCAGTTTTCAGGGCCTTTCAGGCCACGGCCGCCGGAAACGATGATTTCAGCCTCTGTTAAAGGAATCTCTCCACTGAGGGTGTTCTTCTTCACCACTTTTACCTTAAAGTCAGCATCGTTGATGGCAGGAGAGAAGGCCTCTACTGCTGCTGTATCCGTGCCCTGACTTACAGCAAAGGTGTTAGGTATAATAGAAATGATCTTCTTTTCGGAAGTAATATTAATGTTGGCGAAAGCCTTTCCGGAGAATACACTTTTCTTCACCACAAACCCGTTGCTGGTATCCGGGTAAGAGATGGCACCTGCTACCAGCCCTGCTTTCAGGCGGGCAGACACGCGAGGGGCGATCGCCTTGCCGTCAAAGTTATGTGGGAAGATGATCACTGCAGCCCCTTCTTTTTCCGCTGCTTCCGCAATCACCTTTGTATATACTGTTGTTTCAACTTCATGCAGGCGTGCATCAGCGGCATGCAATACTTTTTTGGCGCCATAGTTCCCCAGGGCGGCCAGTTCTGCTGCATCTGCTGCACCCAGTACTACTGCTGTTGCTGTGGTGCCCAGCTGTTCGGCCACTTTAGCACCGTATTGAACGGCTTCCAGCGCCGCTTTTTTGATTTTACCTTCTGCCTGATCTGCGAATATTAATACTGACATTGTTTAATTTTTTGAAGTGGAAAATTGGTTTACCGTGACCCAGCCTTAGATCACCTTCGCTTCTTCGTGGAGCAGCTTCACCAGCTCATCCACATTATCGGCATTGATCAGCTTCACGCCACTTTTGGCAGGAGGCAGTTCAAAACTTACCACGCTGGTCAGGCTGTCTGCCGCCACAGGTTCCACCACTGTCAACGGTTTGGTTTTAGCCGCCATGATACCACGCATATTAGGAATGCGTGCTTCCGCCATCCCTTTCTGGCAGGATACCACTACCGGCAGTTCCACTTCACATACTTCCTCTCCACCTTCAATTTCCCTGTTGATAGTAGCCTTGGTGCCACTCAGGTCAAATTTGGCTGCAATGGAAACATATGGTAATTCCAGTAGTTCCGCCACCATACCACCAATGCCGCTGCCATTATAATCAATGGTTTCTTTACCGGTAAATATCAGGTCGTACTGCTGTTCTTTGGCGTGAGCCGCTATCTGTGATGCGATATAAAAACTATCTCCACTGCTGGCATTGATGCGGTAAGCGTGATCGCCACCCAGTGCCAGTGCTTTTCTGATAATCGGGTCATTATCCGCTCCTCCCACAGTTATCAGGTGTACATCCGCTCCAACTGTTTCTTTCAGTTCCAGGGCGCGTACCAGGGCATACCATTCGTCGTATGGGTTGATGATAAACTGGACCCCAGCTTCATTGAATTTCGTGTTATTGTCCGTGAAAGCTATTTTTGCAGTCGTGTCCGGAGTTTTACTGATACAAACTAAAATCTTCATGGCCGTAAACTGTTTTGTTTAATAATGCGGTATTAGCAAATATATTTAAATAATATAAGCCAACCGCCACCATGTTTTATGATTTTACTCAGTTTTAAGTTATGGTTGAAATTGACAATATGAGTATCTTGCGGACTGAAAAACAATTACTTATAAATTATTAGCAGGATGGACAGAATCGCGCAGCTGAAGCAGTTCCTGGAAGCCAGTCCCAACGACAGCTTCCTGAAACATGCGCTCGCTCTCGAACATATTAAGCTGGGAGATGATATAACAGCAAGGCAACTATTTGAGGAACTGCTGGCTTATGAGCCCGGCTACACCGGCTCGTATTACCACCTGGGTAAATTGCTGGAAAGGGCAGGAGATAAAGATGCTGCCGTAAAAACATACGAAACAGGGATGGCCATAGCCAAAGCCGCCAATGAGCGCCATACCTATAATGAATTGCAGTCGGCCTACGAGGATCTGCTTTACTAACCCAACAATAACTGCATGCCGCATCAACTGCTTACAAACTTTTTAAATTTCATCAGGGAGCACCTGTTATTTGATCCATCACAAAAAATTCTGCTGGCCGTTAGCGGGGGAGTGGACTCCATGGTGATGGCCTGCCTGTTTAAGGAAGCCGGTTTTAATGCCGGCATTGCCCACTGTAACTTTCAGTTGCGGGATGAGGAGTCGGTCAGAGACGAGTCCTTTGTACGGGAGCTGGCTGGGCGACTGGAATTACCTTTCCACGAAACGCGTTTTGATACGACTGAATATGTAGCCACTCACAAGGTGTCTATCCAGATTGCGGCCCGGGAGCTTCGCTACCAGTGGCTGGAAGAGGTGCGCGTGGCCAACGGTTACGCCTATATTGCCACCGCACATCACCTGCAGGACAGCGTGGAAACCGCCCTGATGAACTTTGCCAAAGGCACGGGCATTGCGGGTTTGCATGGCATCCTGCCTAAATATGATAAAATTATCCGCCCCATGCTTTTCGCTGAAAAGGATACACTGGTAGCCTGGGCTACCCGTAAAAACCTGCAGTTTGTGGAAGATAGTTCCAATGCAACGGATAAGTATACACGCAATTATTTCCGCCACCATGTGATTCCGGTGATCCAGGAAAGCATCCCGGCAGCAGTGAAGAATATGGCGGGTACCATTGAGAAAATCCGGGAGGCGGAAGTGCTTTACCAGGAATCGGTTACCCGGCATCGCAAGGCGCTGCTGACCCAAAAGGAGGACCATTGGATGATCCCCGTATTGAAGTTGCAAAAAACGGTGCCACTGCAAACTATTGCCTGGGAAATTTTCCGGGAGTTTGGCTGCTCCTCCGCGCAATTACCACAGGTATTGAATTTGCTGGAGAGTGAGTCAGGGAGATATGTGGAGACGCCTACGCACCGTATCCTGCGTAACCGGGCATGGCTGCTGATTACAGCCCTTCAGGAGAAGGCCGCTCCGGTTATTTCCATCAGCAATGATACCACAAATGTACACTATGGAGGAGGGCAGCTACACCTGCGTCATATCGATAAATCGCATGCCGGCAGTATACCGCAGTCGCAGGAAACGGCCTGGGTAGACGCCTCGCAGCTGCGTTATCCCCTGATTCTCCGTAAATGGAAACAGGGTGATTATTTTTATCCCTTGGGCATGCGCAAGAAAAAGAAATTGAGCCGTTTCTTTATTGATCAGAAGTTATCTATCCCTGAAAAAGAACAGGTATGGGTGCTGGAATCGCAGAAGAGAGTAGTATGGGTAATCGGGATGCGGATCGATGATCGTTTTAAAATCCTGCCTTCCACTGAAAAGATACTATCGATTGAATTACACAAATAAAAAATGGGCTGCACTACGGCAGCCCTCTTCATTTATCTTTTAAGCAAAGCGTCAAGAAAGTTTTGCGCCAGTTCCGGTCGTAGCGCAATCGGCGCTACAAATCCGAATATAGCACCCCAGATATGTGCATCGTGCCCGATATTATCCATACCGCGTTTAGACATATAGCTGGAATAAGCGAGAAACAACAGCGCATAAATAACCGCAGGAATACCGATCGCAAAATAGAGATAGATTTTTTCCCATGGATACAGGAGGATGGTGGTAAATAATACCGCTGAAACCGCACCACTGGCGCCTATTGCTACATAGTGACTATCATTCTGATGTTTAAAAAATCCAGGGATATTTCCGGCAATGATAGCGAGGATGTAATACACTACATAGGTTACTTTGGAACCGGTAATGGCAAAAAATAACATCTCTGCATACCTGCCAAAAAAGTAAAGCGTAAGCATATTAAAAAACAGGTGCATGTAGTCGCCATGCAGGAAGCCGCCAGTGATAAAACGGTACCATTGGTGATGGTGTTTTACCATGTAAGGTTGCATACTTAATTTATCCCATTGTGAGCCATTGCTGAATGCCGTAATTGAAACAACGCAGGTAATGATTATAATAATAAGTGTTGTAGACATAGATTGCGGGTTGTTAGACAGAATGTAAATGTAATTATTGGTGATGATATTTTTCACGGTTTAATACAGTATATGCCCTGTATAACTGTTCCGTGAAAATCAGCCGTACCAGCTGGTGCGGGAAGGTAAGCGGCGATAGTGACATGGTAAGTTGCGCCCGCTGCAACACCGTTTGATCAATCCCAAACGCTCCGCCAACAAGGATAATCAGTTGCCTGGTGCCGGCATTGGTCCGTTGCTGCAGGAAGTCGGCAAACTGCACGGTCGTCATCATTTTTCCCTTTTCATCCAGTGCCAGCAGGAAATCCGTAGGCTGGAGGAGGTCCATGATAATTTTAGCCTCCGCTTTTTTGAGTTCAGGAATGGAAAGACTCGCGGCCTGTTTAACAGTAGGGATCAGCTTTACCTCAAAATCCACATAATGTTGCAGGCGCTTTTGAAATACCGCCATGCCATCCCGAATATAGGGATCATGTTCCTTTCCTATGCTCCAGAGTTGAATTTTCAATTCCTATAATTATTTAATGACAGCCGTAAAAGTACGTGGAAATCAGAAATTTATAAGAAAATGAAAAAAATATTTGGTGAAATGTAAAAAACACATACCTTTGCAATCCAATCACAAACGAATGGCTGCGTAGCTCAACTGAATAGAGCATCTGACTACGGATCAGAAGGTTTCAGGTTTGAATCCTGACGCGGTCACAGAAGAAAACAAAAGCTGCTAAATTTAGCAGCTTTTGTTTTTTACCCCAACACTGATTTTTCTTCCCCATTTTCCTTTTTTAGTGAGATGTAAACTTCGCCGGGTAAACCGTCGCGTAAAATATCAGCTACGCGCAAACCCTGCCGCATGCAAATCATATCTCTTCCGAAACAAAAAAAGAAGTCGGATTTATATAATTCAAAGTCTTATTTGCGGCTCTAATTTCACCGGCTTCCTTGCTATGTTTGAATATACGCCCATCTGTAACGGGCAATGAACTGCTCAATGAAATTACCATGAACAGAAGACAACTCCTGCAGCAACTTGCCTGGTCGGTGCCGGCACTGGCAATGTCAAAACAGTTAAATGCCGCTGCCTCCCTGATACCCGGACAAAGTCCTTTTCAGCCTTCCTGGGAATCACTGGCCGCTTATAAAGTACCTGACTGGTTTCGAAATGCCAAGTTCGGTATGTGGGCACACTGGGGCCCGCAGTGTGAGCCGGAAGCAGGCGACTGGTATGCCCGCAATATGTATACGGAAGGTAGTGCGCAATACAAAAAGCATCTCGAAAAATATGGTCATCCATCCACCTTCGGTTTCAAGGATGTGATTCACACCTGGAAGGCGGACCAATGGAACCCGGAGGAGCTGGTGTCGCTTTATAAAAACGCTGGTGCCAGGTATTTTATGGCGATGGCTAACCACCACGATAACCTGGATTTATTTAACAGCAGGTACCAGCCATCCTGGAATTCCACGAAAGTGGGGCCAATGAAAGATATCATAGGCGGCTGGGCAAAAGCAGCCCGTAAATATGATTTACCCTTTGGCGTAAGTGTGCATGCAGCGCATGCCTGGAGATGGTATGAATCGGCACAGGGAGCGGACAAGCAAGGGCCGTTTGCCGGAGTACCTTACGATGGTAAACTAACAAAGGCGGATGGTAAAGGCCTTTGGTGGGAGGGACTTGATCCGCAGGAACTTTACACGCAGCATCACCCGCTCAGCAGAAACAGTGAAAACCCTGGTAGTATTCACCGGCAATGGCATTGGGGAGAAGGAGTGTATGCACCGTCCAATGCCTATTGTGAAAATTTCTATAACAGAACAATTGATCTGATTGACAGCTACCATCCTTCGTTTATTTATTTTGATGATACCGCCTTGCCACTATGGCCGGTAAGTGATGCAGGCTTACGAATTGCAGCTCACCTTTACAATAAAAGCATTAAAGAGAAGGGGAAACTGGATGCGGTCGTATTTGGAAAAATACTGGATGAACAACAGCGCAAATGTATGGTATGGGATATTGAGCGTGGGCAAAGCAACCAGATAGAACCGCTGCCGTGGCAAACGGATACCTGCATTGGGACCTGGCATTACCATCGCGAGATTTACGAAAAAAAGCAATACAAGAATGCACAAACTGTGATTCATATTTTATGTGATGTAGTCAGTAAAAATGGTAACCTGATGCTGAATGTTCCTGTCAGAGGTAATGGAACAATTGATGAGCAGGAGCGTAGCGTGGTGGAAGAAATCGGCCATTGGATGGCGATGAACAGTGAGGCTATTTATGATACCAGGCCATGGCAGGTATACGGAGAAGGACCAGCCATGGAAGCTGCCGCACCGCTTTCCGGTCAGGGATTTAATGAAGGGAAGGGGAAGCCGTTCACGGCAGCGGATATACGCTTCACTACAAAAAATAACAGCGTATATGCGATCGCGTTAGGCTGGCCGGAAAATAATACACTAACGATCAGCAGTCTGAAAGCAACAAAAACTCCTTCCCGTGTAACGCTATTGGCAACAGGGGAGCGACTTTCCTTTACCCGCGATGAGGAAGGGTTACATGTGGTAATGCCGCAAAACAGGCCGGAACTTTCTTATGCTTTCGCATTGAAAATATCCTGATTTCCGCTGCATGCATCGGTACGAATGTGATATCTTCCTAAAAAAATTAAAAAAAATTTGTTCAATTTAAAAACATTCCTACATTTGCAACCCGTTCAGGCGGAATGGCTGCGTAGCTCAACTGAATAGAGCATCTGACTACGGATCAGAAGGTTTCAGGTTTGAATCCTGACGCGGTCACCAGGAGAAAAAGGATAAGCATTGCTTGTCCTTTTTTTATGTACCTACCTCATAAGATTCTTTCTTCTTCAAACATAAAATGTCGGAATAATTCGCGGGTAAGTATCCTGCAGTTGCTGGTATACTGTTCCAGATTGCAACCTATTCGTTTTAAGCACAAGGGCAGCATATCGTCGGTAATGGAAAGCAGGTCCAGGCGGATAGACGGGTACTGTAAAAGATTCTCACTCCCTGCCAACTCTTCAAAAATCGTTTCCGCAAATTGCCTGCTGTTGCCAAGAAAGAAGCTGCCGGTTTCCAGCATGCCTTTTGGCGTTTGGATGTTAACGGTAAGATGATAAGTAGTATTCATCAGGCTGAGGTATCTATGGTGAAACACTTAATAACAGGAACAGCAGGCGTCCTGAATAGGAGCCTGCTTTCCTGTTATAGGATACGGCTGATTATTGAATCTCGATGTGCCGCGATACCTTTTGTGCACCCTCTTTTTTCAGCAGTTCTACCTGCAAAATGCCATCCGCATAACGCGCGGAGATGTTGGATGCATCAATGGTGTCATCGAGCTGAAAGCTGCGGCTGAACGACTGTATTTGGAATTCTCTTTTCAGCCAGCCTTCGGCTTTGTTTTCCTGACTGGACTCCTGTTGTTGGTCCACCCGGATGGTTAAGGTGTCGCCTTCGAGATTGATTTTAAAATCTTCTTTTTTCAATCCGGGTGCCGCCAGCTGTAGCTGGTAGCCAGTGTCTGTTTCCCGAATATTAGTGGGGATGTTCCGGCTTCTCGATGATCCGTTTACACTCCACACCGGGTCATCAAAAAAGCGACTGAGATTGTCCTGAAAGATTCTGTCGACCATACTACTGAAACTGGCCGCAGAGGTGAGTCCATTACCATTTTTTTTCATTAGCGTGTTCATAAAATCTCCTTTTTAAAAAATCCGCCACAAAGTGTATACCACCAGCATTCGTGCTGAAAAAATGTCAATCAGAAGGAATTTTTTTCAGGTTGAGCTGACAATTTTTTTTATAATGTGGAGGTCGCTATTGTTGTCGGGTGGCCAGTTTACGGGGAATGTAACGCTCGGTTACGGAACTACGTTTACTCGTTGCAGTTACATCTGCATAAAAATAATCAAATAAAATTTGTTGATTTAAAAACAATTCCTACATTTGCAACCCGTTCAAGCGGAATGGCTGCGTAGCTCAACTGAATAGAGCATCTGACTACGGATCAGAAGGTTTCAGGTTTGAATCCTGACGCGGTCACAAAATAAAAACCGGCTGCCTGTATAGAGGCAGCCGGTTTTTTATTAGAAAGAAATAAATAAAAACTGGCTCACTACTGCGGATCCTTTAATCGTCCATACTACTTCATAACTCCCGGCACCATCACTGTTACTCATATACAGATATAAGGTATCACCACTGCCTTCGGCCATCCCAAAATAATCCTCTATGCGCGTTGGGTTTAGCATATTCTTAATAGCAGCTGGAGGAAAAAGAAATTGGGATGAAGTACAGGCATTGAACCAGGATAGGAAAGTGAAATGTCAGTAATCAGTAACAGATTTTTGTAAGATGGAGAAGTCCGTAGTTGCAGGTTGAATTCAGTATATATGCACTAACTTCTCGTCAAATATAATTGTAAATTGGCGCCATCTAATTAGCAGTTTATGGTTAAGAGGAGTTTCGCGGCCAAAAAGAAAAAGCCGGAGAAGGGGATCAAATACTATCTGCAATGGGCCTGGGTACCGATATTGGGCTGGTTAATATATTCGTTTATAGTACACCGAATGGAAAACCTACGCCTGGTTAACCATGGTAAATTTGCGATGGGTAATGTTACTGATCAATGGCGTGGTAAATCGCCTGCTACAGTTTATCTCTTCGATGTGAATGGCCATTTTTATTCAGGTTCAGTTAAAATTGTTGCGGGGTATGCTATAGGCGATTCTATTGTAGTGGTCTATGATCCGGGTGATCCTGATTTAAACAGACCATATCGCTATCTGCAGGAAAATTTTGATATGCCGCTTCATTCAGACAGCACCTTGCCGCGATAAAAATATCATATATCATTTGGATTGTATACTATTTAATCCTTAACTTCGCCGCCCGTTTGAGTTCTTATTAAGCCACTGCATTTACATCTAACTAAAAAAAATAAACCATAAAAAATTGATAATAAATTTGTTAGATTGAAATAAATGCCTATCTTTGTAACACAATAACAAGCAAATGGCTGCGTAGCTCAACTGAATAGAGCATCTGACTACGGATCAGAAGGTTTCAGGTTTGAATCCTGACGCGGTCACTAAAAACCACCTGTATACACAGGTGGTTTTTTTATTTTAGAGAGATATAAATTACTCTGTCAGAACAGATTCCCATATTGCCGCTTTAATACGGAAGCCGCAATTTTATCGGCCGCCAACGTCATATTGTTCTCCGAAAAAAGTTCCCATTCCACCCATCGAACCGCCATCTTATGCCCGACATCGTCCTGAATAGAGAAGTCAAATGGCTGACGCCTGGCATCCAGCTTAATCGTGCTAACTGGTTGCACGAGATAATACACAGCTACTACCTGTACATCATTCCTGAAAGGGAAAGTTTGAAAAATATCACTGGTATACAAATGCTGCTGTGTCAAAACGGCCTGGTCGAGTTCTTCCATCCACTCCCTGGTAACGCAGTCCCTGGTGGTTTCACCTACTTTAAGGCCCCCTCCCGGGAACTTAGTAATCAACTTTCCGTAATAATACTCATCACTGACTAATACTTCTTTTTGTGCATTGACCAGTATGCCGTAGGCACGCACATTAATGCCGGCCTGTTCACAATTGGGGTTGCCTGAATGCTTTTCTGACATGGCTTAAGATTATATTGAGGAAACAGGGTTATATGTAAACAGCATGCATATACGAACACTGAAATCGGGCGATAGTCCGGGTCAAAAACAAATCGTTCGGAATGCTTCCTGTTTTTGACCACTAGTATACATTATTTTTTTGAAATTTTTACCGCCTGTCCCGCCGGGATAGTAAATCCCCACAAAAAAACTAACTTTACGCAAACCGTGAACCATGACTATCCGAGAAGCTTATAACGACTGGGCATCACAATACGACACCAACGAAAACAAAACCCGCGATCTGGAAGCTTTCGCATTACGCGAAACCCTGCACCCCTTTACTTTTAAACGTGTACTGGAAATAGGTGCCGGCACCGGGAAAAATACCAGCTGGCTGGTGGAACAGGCGGATCATATTACTGCTGTTGATTTTTCTGAAGAGATGCAGGCGATCGCCCGGGATAAATTCGCGGGCAATAACAACATTACCTTTCAACAAGCCGATATCACCAAACCATGGGACTTCGTTACGGAAAAATATGATATCGTCACCTTTAGCCTTGTGCTGGAACATATCCAGGACCTGGACCACATATTTGCAGAAGTAGCCAGATCCCTGAACAGAGGCGGTTTGGTGTACATGGGAGAGCTGCACCCATTCCGCCAGTACGGCGGCAGCGGTGCTAAATTCCAAACCAGTGAAGGGGAACAACGGGTACAGGTATATACTCACCATATCTCCGAGTTTGTGCAGGTGGCCGCCCGACATGGCCTACAGGTGTTCGACGCCAAAGAATATTTTGATGACGGTAATACCAGCAGCATTCCACGCATCCTGGTTTTATTGCTCAGCAAAAACTAGTATTTTGTCATTCCACATTATGTCAACTGATAAAAAAATACCCTCATGCCCGAATTAGCATCTGTGACGGCCGTTCCGCAGGGAATGGCACCTAAAAAATCTGTACTTTTCTCGCTCACCGAAGACTGGTGGGCCACCATTGTGGGGGGATTGATCCTGCTGGCGATCCTGGTAACCGGCATTGCCAACCCGGACCTGAAATTTGCCACACCAAAGTTTCAGTGGAAAGATGGTGAAACACTTGCCCAAAACGTATTTACCGGTGCTAACCTTTTACTGATAGGCGCTATTGGCCTGGTTTACCTCGTACTTTCCAGCGTGGCCACCTATTACCAGGGAGCGTCCTTCAAAAAATACCTGCCGGGTTTCCTCGTTATTTTCGTGCTGGGGATTTGCTCCCTCATCATTGCGGGTAACGCTACCCTCAACTATTACGGCCTTGAATATGTCATCTTCGCACTGATTATCGGTCTGTTACTGGGCAATGTAGGGCAACCGCCGGCCTGGCTGCGTGAGGCCGCCCGTTCTGAATTCTTTATTAAAACAGGGCTGGTGATCCTCGGTTCCAGCATCCTGTTTGAAAATATTGTGGATGCAGGTCTGCCAGGACTGTTGCAGGCCATCGTGGTGGTAGCCGCCGTATGGTTCTTTTCTATGTGGCTTAGCCGCAAACTGAAGGTAGATGATGAATTCGGCGTTATCCTTGCCTCCGCGGTGTCTATCTGTGGGGTATCGGCTGCAATCGTGGCCAGTGGTGCCATCCAGGGTGATAAGCGCAAGCTCTCTTATGTTACAACACTGGTTTTGCTGGTGGCTATTCCTATGATGGTGCTCCAGCCATGGATCGTAAAGATCTTTGATATTCCGGCCGTAGTAGGAGGGGCCTGGCTGGGCGGTACCCTGGATACTACTGCTTCGGTAGCCGCAGCGGCGCAAATGGTAGGTCCGGAGGCCGTAACCACGGGCGTAATCATCAAATTTTCCCAGAATGTATTGATAGGTGTAGCCGCATTTTTCATCGCTATCTGGTGGAGCTACCGCAGCAAAGATGAAAAAGGTGGTGGGCAAAACCCGGGTCTTAAAGTAGTGTGGGAAAGGTTCCCCAAATTTGTATTAGGCTTTATTGCTGCCTCCCTGTTTTTTTCATTTGTAGTCAGCACTGCCACCGTGAAACAAACGAGCGGAGTGCTTAACAGCCTGCGTACCGTATGGTTTGCACTGGCATTTGTGAGCATCGGTATCGAAGCCCGTTTCAGTGATCTGATGAAGATGGAGGGAGGAAGACCGGCATTGGCCTTTATCGGGGCACAGGTGTTTAATATTCTGTGGACTTTGTTGTGGGCATTTATCCTCTTCGGATACTTATTCAAATAGGGTTATCACAGGATACTGATCGAAATAACTGCTAAAAATATATGTTTAAATAATAAGCCTGTCAGCATTGACAGGCTTATTATGTGATATCTTCCAGACGCTACAGTACATGCTGTTGTTGTTCTTTCAGCTTGTTTTTGCCACGGTTGGTACCGCCCTTACGGCCTATAGCGGCCATATGTTCCCTGTTCCGGCTTACGGCTTCTCCGCCTTTTTTGCCAGCTGCGCGGGCTTCCTCTGAAGTAAACTTGTGTGCAACTCCTTGTTTGTGTGCTGCTCGTCCACCTTCTCTGGATATGGCTCTCTGTTGCTCAGGGTCCATCGATGCGAAACCCCTTTTGCTGTGTCTAGGTTTTTCTACCGCACTATGCTGCGGATTGCCATTGGGAAATGATTGATAAGTCATGTTTTCCATAATGCAATTTTTATAGTGTAGTGAACAAATTATAAGAGTAGGGCTATCAATATTGATGCCATCGACTGGAAGTCAATGCTATAGAGCGTTTGAAGAAATGCCCCACTGTGGTATTAGTGCAATTCATTACACAATACATAGAAATTTCCACACATTCCACACCCGCTTTCCCCGATTTTTTACCCTAAAATGCTCATTATCCGCTGGCTTGCGTTTTGATAGCTATACCTTGTTATCACTTTTTATAACCCATTCAATCTTCTATTATGGCAAAGTATTCGAGCGCTGTTCAGCGGAAGGTGAAAAAAGTAATGCACGAAATGCACGAAGGAAAGCTGAAGAGTGGACGCAGTGGTAAGAAAGTTACTAATCCAAAACAAGCAATTGCCATCGGTATTTCTGAAGCAAGGGAAGAAGGGGCTAAAGCACCGAAAAAACCTGCCTCCCGTAAATCCTCCTCCGGGTCCACCACAAAAAAATCTACTGCAAAAAAATCCACCGCTAAAAAAGCAACTGCTAAAAAAGCTACCGCAAAAAAAACAACAGCAAAAAAATCTACTACCAGGACTGCTGCTTCCCGCAGTAAAACTGCCAAAAAATCCACCGCCAAAAAGGCTACTGGCAGAAAATCCACCGCTAAGGCGGGCACCGCAAAAAAATCTACAAGAGCTACCGCAAAAAAAGCGGCACCCAGAAAAAAAGCAGCTACCCGCAAAAAGGCCAGCAGCCGCAAAAAGATGGCACACGCCTGATTGGTATTTCTCATACTCCTGATCATATACGAAAAAAGACCGGTATCGCATGACACCGGTCTTTTTATATGGCACAGGGCTTGCCCATATAAAGGTATGGAACAGCATCATGTAACAGTTATAATCAATGGTAAGGCATATGGACTTAACATCACGGTTAATGCACAGGAACATGAAACGCTATACGAAGTAGTGCCTGATGTGAAGCCATTTGTATTACAGGATTTTGAGCCGCAAAACCTTCGCTTTACGGCAGATCATACCGATACTGTAGCTGAGCGGGTACGCATTGTGGAAACAGAACAAATCGCCAGAATTATCTGGAACGAAATCCTGAATAAAATGGGTTAACCGCTATCGTTTTTTACCGCCTTATACTGTCAGCCATTTGGCAGTAAAGTACATGCGTTGTACTTTTACATTGCTATGATGGTTACTGACGAAGTTTATAAACGGAAAAACCGCAGGGAACGCATCCTGTTCCTCGTTAAATTATTGGTATATCTCGGTGTAGTATATTTTAACCTGGAACATGCTGCCGTTTACGATAAATTCACCTGGCTTTTCCGCATTACCAATGCCCTTACTTTTTTTCTCGGTGCTAACCTCGTCATCTCGCTGGCATGGCTGGTCATCATCTCCTGGTACACCCGCCGCCGGCTAAATAAACCGGTAGAAAAGGATAACTTCATGCTGGGCCTGAACCGCATCAGCTCTGTACTCAATACCATCTTTGTGCTGCTGTCGATTATGATTCTCTTCGGTATCGACCTGCTAAAATTCGTTACCAGTATCACCATCGTGGCGGCAGCCATCGCACTGCTTTCCAAAGATTATATCACCAATATCATCAATGGCCTCATCATCATGTTTTCCGACCAGCTGTCGCTCGGCGATCATGTGCGGATAGGCGATTTTAAAGGGAAAATACTTGATATCACCCTCATCAACCTCGTGCTGCAAACTGATGATGATGAACAACTCATCGTTCCCAATTCCCTCGTGTTTACCTCCATCATAGTCAACCAGTCCAAACAAAACGTGAAGAAAATCACGATCGAATTTGAACTGGACAGAAAACTGCCTTACACACCGGATCAGCTGGAACATCGTCTGAAAAATTCAATCAACGGCTTCTCTGATCATTACGTGAAAAACAGTTTTCTGCTTCGTACGCTCGATATCAAAAAGGATCACGTGGTATTTAAAGTGCAGGTCATCATCCCTTTTGCGGATAAAACAGTGGAGCAGAGCATCCGCCGCACCCTCAATACAGAAATCATTTCTATCGCTGAAAAGGGCGTTTAACAGGCCATTACACCCGCCGCCTCCAGTTCGGCTACAAATGCATCAATATGGGCATGGGTTACCCCTGGCATGCAGATGATGTGCGACCATCCATTTTCAGACGCCAATTGCCATTTTTCCCGAATCCCGTCTTCCGGGGCAGGAAATACCACCGTCAGTGTATCCGGGTTACGCCAGGCGGCAATGCCGATGGCCTGCAGTCGCCCGGTAGCATAGGCAGCCACTTCCAGGGCGGCCTGTGCACGCGCCGCCAGTCCTTCCGCACCATAACGTTTAAGGGCATACCATAAAAACAATGGTGAATGGCCGTTTCGGGAGCCGGTAATAGTGGTGTCCATAGTGCCAATGTAGGCAACGCTGCGGGCTATACGATCCCGAAACGATTTCTGGGCCACCACCACACCGCAAGGGATGGGTGAGCCGATAAACTTATGGCCGGAAATGGCAATGCTATTGGCGCCATCGGCAAAATCAAACGCTGGTCTGTTCTGAAGGAAGGCGCTGTAACTGCCGGACAGCGCGCCATCGGCATGGATGTAATGCTGCCGTACCGCCATGCGGTCCAATATTCGCCGGATGCGTTTCACATCATCCCGTGCCTCTGTCATGGTGGTGCCAATGTTGGCCAGTATGATTACAGGGAGATGCCGGTGCTGGCTGATCATCGCCTCCAGGTCCTCGTAGTCGATTTCCCCGTTTTCCAGGGTGCGGATAACGATGCCGGGCATATTCAGTAAATGAATGTTCTTTTGTACACTGTAATGCGTGGCAGCACTGTAATACACCATGCCTTTAGGATATAATTCCCGGGCCAGGTATAACCCATACAGATTACCTTCTGAACCGCCATTGGTAACATATCCCCACCAGTCGTTGGCGGGGGCGCGAAACAGCTTCGCAAAAAATTCCACCACATATTTTTCCATCTCCCGCGTACCTACGCTGTAGGTGGATGGTATAAACGGGTCCCCCAGGTTATTCAGCGGGTACTGCAAAAAAGGCATCAGGGGACTATAATCAAAATCCTTGGCTACAGGGTAGCCTAAAAAGTCGGCCGTGCCTGCGGCTACCGCATGCAACAACTCCTCCAGCTGCGTTGTGTCAGCCGGGAGCAATCCAAATCTCCTTTTCATGGTAATTACAGGTGTATGATACTGCGAATGTATTACTATATAATGCTGTGAAGCTACTATTTGTAAATAAGCAGTAAAAATAGGCTATATTTGGGCGTCGGGTAGTTTTTTCATACTGTTTTAGGGAGATGTAAACGCTGCCCGCAGAAAAATTAAACTGCCATGGATACACTCGATCATACGGACAAACGGATTTTACAGCTGCTGCAACAGGATGCAAAGCTCAATACCAAAGAAATTGCGCATCGTATAGGCCTCAGCGTTACACCTACTTACGAACGGCTAAAGAAGATTGAGAAACTGGGGATCATCCGTAATTATGTGACCCTCCTGGACCCTGAAAAGGTGGGAAAAACACTGATGGCCTACTGCAATGTATCCCTGCAGCTGCATTCCCTGCCACTGCTCCGTAAATTCGAAGCCGCCGTTATGAATCTGGAAGAGGTGATGGAATGCTTTCACCTGGCGGGCAACTATGATTACCTGCTCAAAGTAGTGGTGGATGATATGAAAAGCTATCAGTATTTTATTACCCAAAAGCTGGCCACCATCGAAAACATCGCACAGGTGCACAGCTCTTTTGTGATGACGGAAATCAAACATACTACCGCCTTTCAGCTGTAAGGCCTATTTGAGGACACTCATGCCATTGGTGCCGCCGTTTTGTAGTATAAGCGTGTACCCTCTTACGTTAGCATCCGTTTCTTCTGACAGTGGTACGGTAAAGGAGAAACTGCTGCCACTGCCCGGCGTACTGTGGAACCAGATGCGCCCGTGGTTGCGCTCCACAAAATCTTTGGATAGATGTAAGCCAAGCCCGCAGCCTTTTTCATTGCGGGTGCCGTTGGTAGAGTAGTAGATGTTGGAAAAAATGCGATGCTGATTCTCCATTGGTATGCCGGTACCGTTGTCCCGTACCATCACCTCCACAGCCGTTTTATCAATTCGCGCACTTACGGTGATCCGGCCGCCACCGGGTGTAAACTTAATAGCATTGTTGATCAGGTTACGTAACACCATCCGGATCATCTCCGGATCGGCATATACCAGCACGGCGCCATTGATTTCATGATGAAGCATCACGTCTTTCTGTCGCGCCAGCGTTTGCAGCAACTCAAACTCCTGGTTCAGCAGCAGCGTTAAATCAAAATCATCTGCCCTTACGCCAATGCCCTTCATCTGGTTACTGGCCCATTGCAACATATTATCCATCATATAGGCCGTGTTTTTTACATCTCTCCAAAGCTCATCGGTATAATAGCGAAACTGCTCCGGCTCAATCTTTTCATCTTTCAATAAGAACAACAAACCTTCCAGTATCGCCAGGGGCGAGCGTAAATCGTGGCTGATAACGGAAAATATTTTGTCCTTCACCTGATTCAGACTTTCCAGCGTAGTATTTTGTTCCAGTATAATATGGTTCTGTAAGGATACTTCCTGGTTTTTGCTGTTGAGCGCCCGCGTAAGCACCTGCTGACGCTTGTACATACGGTAAAGGATAAACGTTATCATCAGCAGGATTACAAACAGCAGGGCAGCCGACAGTACAAGTATACGCTGCTGCTGAATGGTAGCCAGGTGAATCTGTTGTTCCTTTTTCAACAGCACGTTTTCCTGCTGCTTTTTTTCTGCTTCATATTTTTCCTGTGACCTGGATATTTGCCGGCTCTTTTCCAGGTTGAAGAAGCCCATATTACGGTCCGTAAAGGCTTTGAAGTGTTCGAACGCCGCCTGGTAGTCCTTGCGGGCACTATCCAGTTCATACCTGATCTTGTAATAGATCATATCATTTTTCACGTTCTTCAGCGTGCTGTTCACCTCGTATGCGTGTGTCAGGTTCTTTTCCGCATCCGTAAAATTACCCATGAAGGTTTGCACTTCGGCCAGGTTGAGGCTGGATTTTACAATGCCCAGCTGGTTATCCGCGTCATGATAGCATTCAGACGACAGCTCATGGTAACGCAACGCATCAGGGAGGCGCCGCTGCAGCATAGACACCAGTCCCAGGTTTTCGTACGTATAGGCTAGTCCGCGCCGGTCATTCAGGGAGATTTTTATTTCTTCGGCCTGGCGCAGGTAGAGCAGGGCGGAATCAAGTATATGTAACGCCAGGTAGGCAGATCCGATGTTATTGAGGGTTTTACTGATTTCAGAGGCTTCTTTAAATTTCTTTTTGATTACCAGTGATTTGTGAAGGTAGATCAATGCATCTCTCGGACTGTTTTGTTCCGTAAAGATGTTGCCCATATCGTTATATAAAATGCTGAGTGTATGTTCGTCATTCATGGATTCGGCCAGCTTTAAAGAGCTGAGCGTAAGTTGCATCTGTTTATCCAGGTTGCCACGGGTGTTTTCTACCAGTGCCAGGTTGCGTTGTGCCCATATTTTTCCCTTGGAGTAGTTGAGGCGCTGACTGATCTCTAAAGCTTCTACGGCATATTTTTCTGCGATCACCGGGTTCTTTGTAAAATAACTTCTGGAAGTGGTGTTCAACAGGTCGGCTCTGGCCTGATCCGGCTCGGGATGCTGATGCAGGGCTGTTTCCAGACTATCGGTAGCTGGGGACTGCGCACGAACGGCAGGCGCAAGCATTACCAGGTACAGGGGGATCATCAGGCATCTTCTCAAAGGATTGGCCGGTAGCATAGCAAGAGATTAATTTTGGCAGATGAAGGACCGGTTTGGGGCGTGTCCTACGTAAAATTGAGATAAAAATAATCATAATACGTGACCAAACAAAACGGATTTCCCAATTGATGGCCCCGCCGGGAAATTTTCCGGCCTGATACATTGATATCCAATTACGTTTGTATTTTGCAAAAAATTTAACCTGCAACATGGCTGTTAAGAAAAGTGCGGCACTGGGCTTTATCTTCGTTACCCTGCTGATCGACGTTATTGGATTCGGGATTATCATTCCCGTGATGCCTAAGTTAATCGAAACCCTTACTGGTGAAGGGCTTAGCGGCGCATCCTGGTGGTCTGGCTGGCTCACTTTTGCCTATGCCATTACCCAGTTTTTTATGGCACCGGTAGTGGGTGCGCTCAGCGATGCATATGGCCGCCGCCCGGTATTGCTATCCTGCCTGGCCGCCTTTTGCCTCGATTATATTTTCCTGGCCTGGGCACCTAATATCGCCTTGTTGTTTGTAGGAAGAATAATAGCAGGAGCCACCGGCGCGAGCATGAGTACCGGTACAGCCTATATTGCGGATATCAGCACACCTGAAAAACGCGCACAAAACTTTGGGCTGATTGGTGTGGCCTTTGGTCTGGGATTTATTATAGGTCCGGGTTTAGGTGGTGCACTCAGTCACTGGGGACCCAGAGTACCTTTCCTGGCTGCCGCTGGCCTCACGCTCCTCAATTTCCTGTATGGGCTTTTCGTATTGCCGGAATCGTTAGCGCCTGAAAACAGGCGTCCCTTCCAGTTGTCGAGAGCTAATCCCTTTGGAGCACTTAACCAGTTACGTAAATATCCGGTCATCTCCGGCCTTATCTTCTCCCTGTTACTGATATACATAGCCAACTTTGCGGTACAATCCACCTGGGCATTTTTTACCATGGAAAAATTCAAGTGGACAGAGCAGTGGGTAGGCTACTCGCTGATGTTCGTAGGACTGATGGTGGCCCTCGTGCAGGGTGGACTGATCAGGATCATTATTCCAAAAATAGGCGCCAAACGCTCCGTGATAATAGGCCTGGCATTATATGCACTGGGTATGGCCTTATTTGCCTTTGCCGGCAAAGGATGGCAAATGTTCGTATACCTGGTGCCATATTGCCTGGGCGGTATCTGCGGACCTGCATTGCAGGGTATTATGAGTAACCAGGTGCCACCAACGGAACAGGGCGAGCTGCAGGGTGCCATGACATCCCTCGTGAGTTTGACCATGATCTTCGGACCGCTGATGATGACCAGCATCTTCACTTTCTTCACCAAAGCATCCGCCCCGGTTTATTTTCCGGGGGCACCGTTTCTTACCGGCAGCCTGCTGTTGATACCGAGTATCATACTGGCAATCGTTTCTTTTAAGAAAACGCATGCACCGGCATCTTCCTAAAAATAGCCGGTTCAATTTGCTGCATGTTTCGAATTCCTGTTACATTTGCAAACTATGTTCAGAAGAATTTTTGCTGCGGCTATATTGATAGGAACGGTTATCAGTGCTAATGCCCAACAGGACACTGTGGTTAAACGGGAGCGTCCGTTATTTGGTACACAGGACACGGTATTGCGTAAACGAAGTTTCTTTCCGTTACCCGTACTGGGTTATTCCCAGGAAAAAGGGCTGGAAATAGGAGCGGCCATGCTGTACTCTTTTTATACAGATAATAAAAACCCGCATCCGCTTACGCGCAACTCTACTATCAATCTTATTCCGAGTATCACTACGGAAAACCAGTACAAAATAGATCTTAAAACAAATATCTGGACCAGGGCCAACCTATGGCATTTCAAAAGCAACTTCCGGTATCATGATTTCCCCATGTATTTTTATGGTTTGGGAGATACTACGCACGCTTCAGACAAGTCCCTGTTAAATAACACCCGTTATAAGTTTCAGGTAGAAGCAGAACGCCGCCTGAGCGGTAATTTTTACGTAGGGGCTACGGCGTTATACCAAAACGATACTTATAGCAGCGAAGATCATAAAGGGATATACGAAACCATGCCGCTGATCGGCAAAACCGGCGGCCATGTAACATTTGTAGGTCTTACCGGTATTTTCGACAACCGCGATAACCAGAACTACACCCGCAAGGGCACCTGGCTTAAACTTAATGTATCCTTCGCACCCAAATTCCTCAGCTCCGAAGAGCTGACCCGCATCGAAGCACAGGGTACACAGTTTTTCTCTTTCGGCAGAAAAAGCACTATTGGGTTTAACGGATATTTTAACACCATCCAGGGCAGCCAGATTCCTTTTTACCAACTGTCTGAAATGGGGAATGATATGATCATGCGCGGCTACTACACGGGCAGGTACCGGGATCAGAACTACCTGGCCCTGCAAACGGAATACCGCTACCTGATCGACCCGAAGATCCGTATCAAAATATGGTTTGTAGACCTGCATCCGAAATTTGCCCTGGCAGCATTTGCCGGTACAGGTACTGTTTATAAAAACAAGGATTTTCATTTCGACGGTTTTAAGCCCAGCTATGGAGGAGGTATTCGTTGGTTCTACGATGAAAGCTCCAAACTTACCATTCGTATAGACTATGCCGTAGGAGAGAAGCGCCCCGGTGAAAGTCGGCAGAGTGGTTTCTATCTTTCTCTGGCTGAAGCGTTTTAATTCGCCAAATTATCAGGATAGGTCGCTTGTTATGTGCTAACTATTGAGTAACTTTCAATAGGCTGCAAAATGGTTGCAGTCCAAAACACATCACCAAAACCATGTTTATGAAGCGACCCATCCTGTTATCAGCAATGGCCCTCATGCTGGCTGCTACTAGTACCCTCTATGCGCAGGACAAATCTTCCCGCCCTCCGCATTCAAAATTTTACCTTAAAGTTGCCGGTGGATATTTCTTCAGTATCACACCCGGTCAATTTCCGAATGTAGGCCCATACCCGCCGCAGGATTTACATACAGAATACAATCCCGCTAACGCCAATCCGTTTGATACCGTGAGTCGCAAAGTGCTGACCGGTTCCTACGGCCAGGGTGTCCGTGGGGGACTCAGCTTTGGGTATAATATCAACAAGTACATCGCCATTGAAGGAACCTTCAACTATTTTCATAGCTCCAAAAACCTGATGACCCGCACCCTCACCACCGTGGTAGGTTCCGGGCAGGTGTTAGGGAGTATTACCTCACGCGGACACGTAAACGCGGTGGACTTCGCACCCAGCTTTGTGTTTAGTCCCGGCCTGGAAAAAGTGAATCCATATGTACGATTTGGTGTGGTGCTGCCGCTCTGGGGCCGCCTGTATATAGAAACAGATGCGCTGCAAACCTCCAACCCACCTGCGGGTCTGCCGCTGCCTCCGGGTACCCTGGTAAAAACAGTGATTCACCGCGAAGAAGAAATCAAACCTAATATCACCTTTGGTATGCAGGGCGCATTAGGGGTGAGCTTTAATGTATCCTCCCGCTTCGATGTTTTCGTGGAAGCTGAATACCGCAACGTACCGGTAAAAAGCAAAAGTAAAGAAGTCACTAAATACAGTGAAACCAATACCGCCATTAATGGCAGCACCGGCGCGGAGTTACAGGTGCTCAGCACCCGCGGCCTTGGCGACCTGAGCGTAGCTGAAAAAAATACGGACTACGTTACCACGCTCGACAGAAGTTCCAATACGGAAGTAAAAAAGCAGGGTACTAAAACATTCTATAAAGATGATAATGCCCCTGCCAATGACCTGAAATCATATATTAATATTGGTGGTATGGGCTTTAATGCCGGCCTTAAATTCAGGCTGTAAGCACCGCCTGGCAATAATTGGAAAAAGCGAATGCGCAGCAGCGCGTTCGCTTTTTTTTAGTGGTAATGGTTAGCGAAAAGCTGACGCCATTAGCTGCCTCGCACGGTGTGCTGCAACACTTCCGGATCACAACCACGGCAAATGCAAATGCTGGCGCCGCGCGCAGCGCGGTCCCCCGGGGATGACACCGAAGGGGGCATCCCCTCAAACAAATCTCAAAAAACTCCCGTGAAAGGGGTATAGTTTATCTAAACTTTTGTTTATATATTAGTGGGGTATCCATCAAACCCTACGAGCAATGAAAAAAATCTACCTACTCAGCGTGGGCCTGCTATGTGCCCAGCTATCTATGTCCCAAACCAGAAAAGTCCTGTTATTAGGCATCGACGGTTGTCGCCACGATGCAGTAGTAGCTGCAAATGCCCCTACACTGGACTCCCTCATCGCCACCTCCGTGTACAGCTTCGACGCACTAACGGAAACGCCTACCTGGAGCGGCGTTGGCTGGAGCGCCATGCTAACCGGCGTTTGGAGAAACAAAACCGGCGTAGTCGATAACTCCTATTCCGGCTCCAGCTACACTGTGTACAAGTCCTTCCTGGAACGGGTGGAAAACGTAACGCCTGCGCGCCGCACAGTATCTGTGGTGCACTGGACGCCAATCAACACATACGTAGTCAATAACATCGACTCGGAAGTTAACGTAGCCACCGACCTGGACGTGAAAAACAGCGCCGTGGCGGAACTCACGAACAACAACCCTGACGTGCTTTTTGTAGACTTCGACGACGTGGATCATGCGGGACACTCCTACGGATTCGGCCCTGGTGTCTCCCAATATATCAGTGCAATACAAACCACTGATACCTACATTAAAAGCATACTGGCAGCGCTGAAAAGCCGCCCCAATTATGCCAATGAAGACTGGCTGGTAGCTGTTACTACGGACCATGGCGGCAATATGGCCGGCCATGGCGGCAGCTCCTTTGACGAAAGAAATATCTTCTCCGTATTTTCCAACAGTAATTTCACGCCAGCGCAAATTTCGAAACAGGTAGTGAGCTTTAACATGGGCGGCCAATACCTTTCCTTCGATAATGGGGCTTATGTCCAAACCGCTGCCGCACCTTATAACTTCGGCACCTCCACTGATTTTACCATAGAATGCCGGGTGAAACTAACCGCCGGCTTCACGGGTGATCCGGCTATCATCGCCAATAAAAACTGGGCCAATGGCCTCAACAAAGGGTTTATATTATCTGCCGTTAGCGGCAATTCCTGGAAGGTGAACATCGGCGATGGCAGCCACCGGGTAGACTTGAACGGCAACATCATTGCAGATGGCCGCTGGCACCACCTCGCCATCGTTTGCAAACGCAATGGCAACATCAGCATGTACGAAGATGGTACACTGGTAAGCAGCAAAAGTATGACTACCATCGGCGACATCAGCAGTAGTCTGCCCCTGGCAATAGGGCAGGACGGTACCCTTTCCTATGGCTACCACCCCAACGGTAATATCGCTGAAGTGCGTATCTGGAACAAAGCCCTGGCGGAATCAGAACTGATCACCTGGATGTCGCAACCCGTTACCAGCAGCCACCCCTCCTGGAGTAACCTGCTCACTTATTTTAAAGGCAATGAAGGCAGTGGCAGCACCTGGACCAACACCAAATCATCCGGCAGCGGCACTATAACGGGAACGCCTGTATGGCAGGGTGCCGCCGCTCAACCTGCGGCCCTGAACTTTGCCGCCGCCTATGCCAAACCGGTAAATGCACTCAGCTATCAGTTTGATACCGGCGATTTTACCATGGAATGTAAAGTGAAAGTGGCCAACTGGTCCGGTGATCCGGCCATCCTCGCGGATAAAAACTGGGCCAGCGGCATCAATAAGGGCTATGTGCTGGCACTCACATCCAGTGGCTGGAAAGTAAACATCGGCGATGGTACCAACAGGGTAGACCTGAACGGTGGCAGCCTGGGAACCAACACCTGGCATCACCTGGCGTTTACGGTGAGTCGCAGCGGTAACCTCATTACCTACCTCGACGGGGTGCAAACCGGTACCACCTCCATGGCCGCCGTGAAAAAAAGCATTGCCTCCGGGCTGCCGTTTGCCATCGGCCAGGACGGTACTTTGGTGTATGGCTATGCATTTCAGGGAAATATTTCGGATGTTAGAATATGGAATAAAGTGCTGACTGGTACGGTGATCAACTCCTGGAAAAATACCGCCATCAACACTTCTCATCCGGACTATGCCAGCCTGGTTGGTTACTGGCCGGCGCATGAAGGCAGCGGCAGCACACTGCTGGACGGCCTGGGTGCCGGCAATAATGCAGCCGTTACCGGAACCGCTACCTGGCAATCACCCGCACCTGATACCACCTTCACCTATGGTGTATTCAACAACACACCACGACAGGTAGATATGGCCGTTAGCTGTCTCGATTTCCTAGGGATTAATATCGATACGGCCTGGCGACTGGACGGCCGCAGCTGGATACCACCAGTTTCCCCCCTCGCAGCCAGCAACGCTAAACCGGTAACTACAACAGCATCTATGCTAACGGTAGCGCCAAATCCGGTTGGTAAATCAATGCGGGTGAATGTAGAAACGAAAAAGGAAGAGGCAGCATTATTAGTGTTATATAACCTGCAACGCCAGCCGGTGAAAGTCTATCGGCAGCAACTGCGCAAAGGTAAGCAACAGTTGACACTGGAGGTGCCGCAGCTGCCTGCAGGCCTGTATTTCCTGGATTTGCAGACGAGTGGGGCGCATCAGGCAACAAAGGTCTTTATTCAGCAATAAATGAACGGGAGCCACCTTTGATGGCTCCCGTTCTCAATCCTTCTCTGCCATCGGCAGAGAAGGATTGATTTAATAAGCACTCGCTTTATTCAGCGCATCCAAATCCTGCTGATCCAGCGTCAACTGCACCCCTTTAATTAACTCCTGCAACTGTGCCGTACTGGTAGCACTGGCAATAGGCGCTGCAATAGCAGGGCGGGTGAGGAGCCAGGCCAGTGAAATGGCCGATTGCGTCACGGCATATTTTTTTGCGCAGTTATCCAGCGCTTCCAGAATCCTGATGCCGCGTGCACTCAGGTAACTCAGTGCTTTCTGACCACGGGCGCTGCTTTTATTTATATCTGCTTCGGAGCGGTATTTTCCACTTAAAAAACCACTTGCCAGTGAGTAATAGTTGATCACCCCAATATTTGCCTTTAGGCAGATGTCAGCGTACTGTTGTTCGTATTTTTCGCGGTCATATAAGTTATATTCCGGCTGGAACGTTTGGTAGCGCGGTAATCCATGCTGATCGCTCGCGCGCAGACTCGCCAGTAACCTGGAAGCCGTCATGTTGGACGCGCCAATGCTGCGGATCTTGCCGGCTTTGATCAGTTCATCATAAGCCTCCAAAGTTTCTTCCACCGGCGTATTTTCATTATCGTAATGGGTTTGATAAAGGTCTATGTAATCCGTTTGAAGGCGCTGCAATGAGTCTTCCACACGTTTACGGATATATGATTTTGATACGTTAATGCCTTCGCCCATATCCGCACCTACTTTGGTGGCAATAATCACTTTGCTGCGCGTACCTCGGGCCTTCATCCACTTGCCAATTATAGTTTCAGATTCACCGCCCTTGTTACCAGGTACCCAGCGGGAATAAACATCCGCCGTGTCTACCAGGTTAAAGCCCTGCGCTGCAAATTCATCCAGCAAATCGAAAGAGGTTTGCTGATCGGCCGACCAGCCAAATACATTTCCGCCAAAGGCCAGCGGCGCTACTTCCAGTCCTGAGTTTCCTAATTTACGTTTTTCCATATCAAAGCATTTAAATTTATTCCAGTTGAGCTTCCCTCTAATTTAATTAAATTTGGGCGTTTATACGAATACATATGACGCTTAATATATCCGCTGCGGACTTCGCACACATCACTTCCACGTATGGTAAAATAAATGGGAGCTCCATCCTGGATGCCCGTGAAAATGTAACCCACGAAATCTTTCCGGACAAGGTGGTGATCGGTACCAATTTCACCAACTTCGCTACTTACCAGCTGTACTTTACAGATGATACGCTGCATGTACATAAATATGCGTTGGAAGATGTAAATGCTGATAACGCAAAAATGGTTCCGGATGAGATGTCGGAAGAAGATCAGGAAGAACTCCAAAGCAGATGGGACACCCTCGTTCAGGATATCAAAGCCACCGAAAAGCTGCAGCAGAGCGGTAATGCAAGACAAACCCTGGCACAGCTATACCTGGATATTTTTGATGAAGACACCGCCGCTGCCTTAACGGATGAACTGCCGGCCTTTGTAAAACCTACCCCACACGCTGTTTGGGAGGAATTAGCTGTGTCCCTGCAAAACAGTGGTAACCTTGCTGAGTTTGAATGGTCCGACCTTACCGATACCGGCATCTACGCACTCAATGAACTCGAACCCCTGCAGCTGGAGGGCATCATCCTGGAAGTGCCTACAGAAGAAGAGTATGACGACATCGTATCAGCCGATGATTTTGCGCAGGCATCTATTGATTTCGTAAACAAACAACTGGAAGAAACTGAGCTCCGCATTGTAGCACTGGGACCGGTGCTGGACGAATACCAGGCATTCACCTGTATCTCTACTGCAGACGACAGACTGGCCCGTGCCGCAAAAAAACTCCGCGCACTTTGCCTTGTATATCTCTACTAAATCATTAAAATCGAATTAAATATTACCAACGGTATAAAGTGTTGGACAAACTTTTAATAACTTAACGGTTCATAATTCCATAGGGTTGTGAAAGTTGTTGTTAGGTTAGCTATAATATTTGTCCTTGCTGTAATACTTTTGCCGTCCGGCAAAGGAGGCACTATGGCTGTGCGTGGCGGAAAGATCCCGGCACTCACCGCCAGTCTGCTTTCCCAGCACCCCTTTGTAGCCCCCAACATCAAGCGCGAAAAATATAAGTCTTCTCTTACCAGACATAAACGCCGCCCTGTAGGTCTGAACGACTACAGCGATCATCCTTGCAATATCAGTTGCATTACACTGAAAGATCGCTTTATCTATGTAGTTCATACCACCGGATTTCTGCGCGCATGCTACCATGAAGTATTCACCCCGCTTCGTAGCTGGAGAGGCCCGCCTGTAGCCTGATCCATATCATTTCAATTGTAATTTCTTTTTCAGTAATCTAACGATTTTATGAACGTACATAACTTCGTGAAGCATTGCTGTGCGATATGCCTTTGCCTGCTAATCGCCAGTGGTACCTTCGCGCAACAGCCAGCGGACAGCTTTTCGCTGCACATGGCTATATCCCGCACGCTACAAAATTATCCGGCCATACAGGCCAAAGAGGCACAGATAAAATCAGGCGAGGCTAACCTGACAGATGTGAAACATGACTGGTACCCGGCTCTCCGCGTACATGAACAGCTGGACGTAGGCACGGACAACAGTATCTATGGCTCCTATTTTACAATGGGCATGATCCCCTCTACCTCCGGTGGCATCCGCGAAGCAAATAATAACCAGCTTATGAGCGGCAATATCGCCATGGCACAAATGCAATGGGAGGTATACAACTTCGGCGCATTTGCCAGTCGCATACAGGCGGCCCACGCAGCACTCAACACACGTAAATCGGACCTCGCCAATACCAGCAACCAGCTTACTATCGCTATCATTCAGGATTATCTTGAACTACTGCGATTAACTGCTTTGCAAAAGATAACAACCGATAATATCCTGCGCACGGAAGCCATCCAACGCGCCGTAAACGCTACGGTAAAATATGGCCTGAAACCAGGGGTCGACAGCGCCGTGGCAGCGGCAGAGCTGTCGAAAGCGCGCTTAAACCTGCTGGAAGTTAACGCACAATTTAACCGGCTCCGGATTGAATTAGCCGCCTTCACAGGAATTGATACGGCACGCATTGCCGCTGATACATTAAATGAGTTAAAGCTTGGAGGCCTGCTCGCACGCTTTGTCCCGCAGCAAACCGTCGCCGCACAGCATCCGTTACTGCAATTCTATCATTCGCAATACGAGCAACAGAAAGCACTGGAAACAGTGATCCGCAGAGCCAATCTGCCGAAAGTAAACGTGATGGCAGCCGGCTGGATGCGCGGCTCCAGCGGGGAATTCAATGACTACTATAATAAAAACCTCTGGAGTGGATTAGGATATAAAAGATACAATTACCTGTTGGGCCTTGGTATCACCTATAACCTCACCGACCTGAAACGCACCCGCGAAAAAGTAGCAACACAGCGCTATACCGCCGATGCTGCTGCTAAGGAACAGGAAACCATGGCCGTGAAATTGAAGCAGTCGCTGGATGAAGCACAGTCAGATATTGCCATCGCGCAACAACGCCTGGCTGAAATTCCTGCACAGTTACAGGCTGCACAAGCCGCTGCGATTCAAAAAACAGCGCTCTACAAAGCCGGGCTCACCAACATTATTGAAGTGACCAATGCACTGTTCCTGCTGAACAGAGCTGAAACCGATATGATCCAGGCCCGCGACGCCGCCTGGAAGGCCTTGTTCAGGGCTGCTTACGCCGGAAATACCTTACAGGAACTGTTACCGGAATTACACTAACCTTTAACTGTGATTATTATGTCATTAGTGACTTCAGCATTAAAAAAGCCGGTTGCCGTGGTGATCATCACCACCGGTGTACTGTTGTTTGCCCTGCTGTCGGTATTCAAAATACCGATCGACATCTTTCCAAAACTCAACCTCCCCACAATATATGTGATAGAGCCGTATGGGGGCATGTCCGCCAAACAGATGGAAGGATTTTTTTCCACCCGCCTTCAGGACCAGTTCCTTTACGTGAACGGCGTGAAAAATATTACCAGCAGAAATATTCAGGGGCTCACCATGCTTAAACTTACTTTTTATGAAAGTACCGATATGGCGGAAGCCTCTGCACAGGTGGCTTTGCAGGTAAACCGTGCCATGAAGTTTTTCCCGCCGGGAGCATTGCCGCCGCAGGTGGTGCGCTTCGATGCCTCCTCCCTGCCGGTAGGGCAGCTGGTACTTAGTAGTCCCACCCGCACACTCAAAGAAATGGC
This sequence comes from Chitinophaga jiangningensis, assembly GCF_900142605.1. Classification (GTDB taxonomy): domain Bacteria; phylum Bacteroidota; class Bacteroidia; order Chitinophagales; family Chitinophagaceae; genus Chitinophaga; species Chitinophaga jiangningensis. Next base: position 653,869 of record NZ_FRBL01000003.1, on the reverse strand, counting down.
CGACCTGGCCGGAACGCGTATCCGGCCCATGTTTTCTACAGTGCCAGGACTCTCGGCGCCACCGCCGTTTGGTGCCAATTCCCGCTCCGTGGTGGTGAGTGTGGACCCGCAAAAGCTCCGCAGCTTCAACCTCTCTGCCGACCAGGTGGTGGAAGCGATTGCGAAGAATAATGTAATGACGCCATCGGGGAACATCCGCATCAACAACACCATGTATGTGACCACGCTGAACAGCCTGGAAAAGGAAGTGGCCGACTTCGGTGATATCCCCATTGCCAGCAATGGTAACGCCAATATTTTCATCAAAGATGTAGCCCGCGTTACCGATGGGTCGGACGTAACGGTGGACTATGCCCTGGTTAACGGGAATCGCTCTGTATATATTCCGGTAGTAAAAACAGCTGATGCCAGCACCTGGGACGTGGTGAAAACCCTGAAACAACGTATCCCCGAAATGCAGTCCCTGCTGCCGGACGATGTAAAACTCAGCTATGAATTTGACCAGTCGGTATTCGTGATCAATGCCGTTAAAAGTTTGATGACAGAAGGGATATTAGGTGCCCTGCTCACAGGTTTGATGGTGCTGCTATTCCTCAAAGACCTGCGTAGTTGCCTTGTGGTGGTAGTGACTATACCGGTGGCCATTATGGCGGCTGTATTATTCCTGCACCTGAGCGGGCAAACCATCAACATCATGACCCTGAGTGGGCTGGCACTGGCCATCGGTATCCTCGTGGATCAGGCCACGGTAACGATCGAAAATATTCACCAGCATCTTGAATTAGGGAAGTCAAAAAAACAGGCGATTTATGATGCCTGTGAAGAAATATCATTTCCGCTACTGCTGATCCTGCTCTGTATCCTCGCAGTGTTCGCACCCTCCTTTATTATGACGGGTGTACCGAAAGCCATGTTCCTGCCGCTGGCGCTGAGCATAGGTTTTGCGATGATCGCTTCCTACTTTGCCGCACAAACCCTGGTGCCGGTAATTGCTAACTGGTGGCTTAAAGCTGAAAAGTACCAGCATGCACAACATAGTCTCGCATTGGATGAAGAAGAGGTGGACGAAATTCAGGAGCAGGTAGCCTATGAAACCTCGCACGCTGCTGAGCTCAAAGGCTTCGAACGATTTAAGGTAGGCTTCATGAACCTGCTCGACAGATGGAAATCCCGTGCCGGCCTCATTATGGGTGCTTACCTGGTGCTCGCGCTGGCCGTTGCCGGTGGCTGCTACTGGTATATCGGAAAGGACCTGATGCCGCACGTAAATGGTAACCAGTTCCAGCTGCGCCTTCGCGAGCCGGATGGTACCAGGCTGGAAAGAACGGAAGCAAAAGTACATCAGTTGCTTAGCTTAATTGATGAAACTACCAATGGGCATGTAGCCATCAGCTCCGCGTACGTAGGCCTTATTCCCAGCAGTTATGGTACCAGTAACCTCTATATTTTTAACAGTGGTACCCACGAGGCTGTACTGCAGGTAAACCTGGATGAGGCATATAAGGTAGATATGGATGAGCTGAAAGAAACGCTGCGAAGCAAGGTGGACAGCCTGTTTCCGAAATCACGCATTTCTTTTGAACCCATTGACCTCACAGAAAAAATTATGAGTCAGGGCGCCAATAATCCGATTGAGGTGAGGGTTGCCGGAAAGGATATTAAGCAGATCGAGGATTATGCAAAAAAGATCGTTACCAACCTGCAACAGGTGTCCTTTCTGCGTGATGTACAGATTGCACAGCCCCTGCATTTTCCGGTGATCAACATCAACATTGACCGTTTTAAACTGGCGCAGATGGGGCTGGACATCAGCCAGGTAGCCCGTTCCATTACTGCATCCACTTCTTCCAGCAGGTTTACAGAAAAAAACCAGTGGCTGGATGAAAAGGTGGCTTATACCTACCAGGTACAGGTGCAGGTGCCGGAATATAACATGACTTCTTTGTCGGACCTCAGGGAGATTCCGTTGGTAAAGGGCCAGGCACGGCCAGTACTTTCTGATGTAGCCACTTTTAGTATGGGGGAGATGCCAGGGCAGCTGGACAGGTCAGGGCCGCGTAGATTCGTTACCGTTAGTGCTAATATTCACAAGATGGACCTGGCTACGGCTACACAGGCAGTACAAAAAGCTATCGATGATGCAGGAGCGCCGCCTAAAGGATTAAAAACAGAAGTAAAGGGAGCCAGCAGTCTGCTGGTGGAAACGCTGGATAGTTTACAGTCCGGACTAATGATTGCCGTGCTGGTGATTTTCCTGCTGCTGGCAGCTAACTACCAGTCCATGCGCATATCGCTGGTGGTACTCACCACGGTGCCTGCAGTAATAGCAGGATCATTAATCGCATTGTTGCTGACGGGTGCTACACTTAACCTGCAATCTTATATGGGCATGATTATGTCCACCGGGGTTTCTGTGGCCAATGCCATCCTGATTGTAACCAATGCGGAAAAATTGCGGCTGGAATACCGCGATGCCGGCAAGGCAGCGGTGGTGAGTGCAGGTATTCGCCTGCGGCCAATATTGATGACGAGCCTGGCTATGATAGCGGGCATGATACCGATGGCTTCCGGCCTGGGTGAAGCCGGGGACCAAACGGCGCCGCTGGGCCGCGCCGTCATTGGTGGTCTCATCGCTTCTACGCTGGCCGCATTGCTGATACTACCACTGATTTACGCCTGGGCACAGCGGAAGGCTGCCTATGAATCACCTTCGCTGATGCCGACAGAAAAGAAAGTTTCTCATTCAACTAAAAATAATGTTCATGCAACCATATAAATTATTTAGCTCCCTGCTATTTTCCGGATCGATAGTATTCTTAGGCGCCTGCCACAGTACATCACCTCAGGTAAAATCCAACCGGCATAAGGCAAAGCAATATCAACTGGCCACCGTGGTTAAACAGCCATTGGCGTCTTCCATACAATTACCTGGTGCATTGGAAGCATTTGAAAAAGTGAGTATTTATCCGCGGATCAGCGGCTTCATTAAAACAGTAGCGGTAGACAGAGGTAGTCGCGTAAAGAAGGGACAATTGCTGTTGCAACTGGAAGCACCCGAAGTGATGCAGCAGTATTTTGCTGCGCAGTCGCGCTACCACCAGGCGGCCGCTTTGTTTGCTGCCAGCAAGGATAACTACGAGCGTATGCTGGCCACCAGTGCTACGCCGGGTACCATTGCAGCGCACGACCTGGAAATGTCCAGGGCAAAAATGATGGCCGACAGTGCCTTGATGAATACCGAGCGCTCCAATCTGGCTGCATCTGCGGCCATGAAAGATTATCTTACCGTGACCGCTCCCTTTGATGGAGTAATTACAGAGCGTAACATACATCCCGGTGCATTGGTAGGACCTGCAACTAAATCCGACGATAAGCCGATGCTGATGCTGGAACAGGAAGATAAGCTCAGGCTTGTATTACAGGTGCCTGAAATTTTAAGTGCGCAGTTGCAAGAAGGGGCTGTGGTGACCTTTAAGGTGAATGCTATGCCAGGCCAGAATTTTCAGGGAAAAATATCCAGACAGGCCGGCACGCTGAATAATAAATACAGGTCAGAAGCTGTAGAAATTGATGTGCAAAATGTTAATCATCGGTTAAAACCGGGCATGTATACCGAGGTGAATATACCGGTGAGCGGTTCTTCAGGGGCCATGGTGGTTCCTGCAACAGCAGTGGTAGCATCTACCGAAAAAAAATATGTGGTATTGGTAAAAGATAAAAAAACAAAATGGATTGATATACAGGAAGGCAATCACCACAATGATTCAACAGAAATTTTCGGGCTGTTGCAGCCGGGGGATCAGGTAGTTGAAAATGCAACGGATGATATTCGTGAAGGAGAAACAATTAATTAGCACTGCTGTAAAAACCGGCCGTCCCGAAGAATCGGGACGGCTTTTCTGCTAACTGTTCCGTCTATATTGATTTTTTTAAGTTCCAATTGAAAAAAGGGAACGATAACATCCACCTAGTAATCAATAACGGATTTTACCTGTTGTTAATCGAAAAAATATCTTTGCGTCATTTTCCAATGACGGTTTTATGTCTTTAAATAAGTTCAAGGATTGTTGTAGAATTCAGATTGATCGGGTAGGGGCCGACTTTTTCTTTGCTATAAGCTTATTTATATTTTAATAACACCAGCTAAAATAAAATTGTTCTCTTTGTGGAAAGAAAAAAAATTAAAGTTTAAATAGTTCCATTACTCCCAGTGCCAGCATCTGTACGCCGATCACAGCCAATATTAAACCCATCATTTTTGTGATCACCATCATTACATTGGTACCGATCACATTAACGATCTTATTGCCTGCAAGAAACAGCAGATAGGTGATATAACAAATCAATGCGTATACGCCCATTACTATGGCAAGGTGATATACATCCTTGGCTGCGGAGTAGCTCATGGCAGTGGTGATGGTACCGGGGCCTGCCAGCAGTGGCATTGCCAGCGGGGTAATGGCAGCACTGATACCATGATCTGCTTTAACGGGCTGATCGCCCAGTTTAGGGTTATTTTTCTCTTCATCTTTTCCACGCACCATCTCATATCCAATTACAAAAACAAGGATGCCTCCTGTAACACGGAGGGCTGCGAGGGTAATGCCAAATACATGGAAAATCAGTTTACCCGCCACACTGAATACTGCGATAATACAAAATGCAATCAGTACCGATTTGGTAGCGATATTCCTTCGTTGCGGCTTATCCATGTTGGACGTCAGCTCCAGAAATACCGGTATGGAAGAAATGGGATTCACAATTGCAAATAGTCCCATAAATACGGTGGTGGCAAAAGCAAAATAATTATCAAATATTTCCCTCATAACAGCAATATAGGAATTTTATATTATGTAGAGAAGAATGAATTGCGGCAGGTGCGTTAGCCCCGGAGTCGCGGCAGCTGCCAGTTATAACGGAGGCTTACCAATCGTATGGCGACTATAACGGCAACGGCTATACTCTGAATAAAATCTGCATCAGCATTATAGTAGGTGCCGGCAACATAAATGGTTCCGCCTGCAATGGAGGCTGCTGCATAAATTTCACGGGTAAATAAGATCGGTTGTTCACCGGAAATCACATCACGCAGTAATCCGCCAAAGGTACCGGTGATAGCGCCCAGTGCCACGCATATGGGCATAGGAAGCCCGGCAGCTATACCTTTGTTGATACCCGTTACGGTAAACATAGCAAGACCAATGGCATCAAATACTGTGAGCCACTGATGTAATCTTTTTACATAGGAGAAAAATAAAGCAGCGATGATGGCAGCAACGATAATGGCCGTGTTGCTCAACTCATCCTGCATCCACGCTACAGGCGTAGCGCCAATCAGCAGGTCCCTGATGGTTCCTCCGCCTATCGCCGTTACAAACGACAGGGTGAGCAAACCAATAACATCATATGATTTGTTGATAGCGGCGGTGGCGCCGGATATGGCAAAAGCAAATGTTCCCAGTAATTCCAGGACGTTAATGTAAGAAAGATGCATCCGCTGTTCTAAGATTTAGCTGCAAGTTATAGAATAGTCAAATAACAGCGGAAATGTTTTAACAATCAATAATCATAGTCGTACTCGCCACGCAGGGTACGTTCAATTTGATCCTGCAGTCCGCTGCTGAATCCTTCTACTTCAATTTTAGGATGGTTGTCGAGGTTAATACGGAAATGACCTTTTTCCTGGATCAGCAGATCGTAAATATCTTCCAGCAAAGCATAGAGCAGCTTCTTGGTGTTCTCGGCAATCTGCGCCAGAAATGAATCTTCCAGTTGTACAAATTCGCGGTTTTTGTAAGACAGTGTAACTTGAATCATAACTTATTATGGTTTTTCTAACAGGATAATAATTTTGTCTGGTGTCATCAGTAAAAGCCTTGCCCGAAGGCACAACCTCCTGATACTCATTAAGTAATTGTTATTTCTTGCATAAAAATAGATAAAAACCTATGAATATTTTTGTATTACACATGTTTTTTTATCCACATAATAAAAAATAGTTTAAAATATTTTTACCTTACCTGGTTTCCGCCTCTTTTAACAGAACGTTCTCCCTTTTGTTCAAATTGTTATTATTTTTTAGTTACCATTGCAACTTATTCAATTTGACAATGAAGAAAATAGCCCTGTTGATACTGCTGCTGCCAGGAGTAGCCGGTATCCTGAAAGCCCAGCCTGGACCGCAATTTACCTGGAGTACCGACGGTAAAGCCTATTACGATATCAGGGAAGATGGCATCGCCTATGTTCCCTGCGACGGTACCAATCCTTCCATAAAAGTTTCCATGGAACTGCTCAAACCAGCCGGGGCCTTACAACCGCTGGAAATAAAATCTTTCCGTTTTTCGGACGACGAACAACAGCTACTCCTCTATACCAATACCCAGCGGGTATGGCGCTATGAAACCAAAGGCGACTACTGGCTGCTGGACCTTCGTACCAAAAAGTTGCGCCAGCTCGGCAAAACCTTGCCTGCGGCTTCTCTGATGTTTGCCAAAATATCACCAGACGGTAAATATGCAGCCTATGTGAGTCGCTCCAATCTCTACCTCGAAGACCTGGCAACCGGCATCATCAAACCGATGACTACCAACGGCAGCCGCCGTTTTATCAACGGTACCTTCGACTGGGTATATGAAGAAGAACTGGATTGCCGCGATGGCTTTCGCTGGAGTCCCGACAGTAAATCCATCGCCTACTGGCAGGTGGATGCTACTAAAACCCGCGACTTCCTCATGATCAATAACACGGATTCTATCTACTCCTTTACCATTCCGGTTGAATACCCCGTAGCCGGTCAGGATCCTTCTGCGGTGAAGGTAGGTGTGGTAAATATACAAACAGCACGCACCACGTGGATGAACGTGCCCGGTGATAACCGCCAGCATTACATTCCCCGCATGGAATGGATTCCAGGTACCAATGAGCTGATCATTCAGCAGCTGAACCGCCGCCAGAACGAAAGCAAGATCATGATTTGCCGCGCGGATAACGGCACCACCCGCACCATCTATACCGAAACGGATAAAGCCTGGATCGATGTAAAAAGTATGTGGGACGATAACGGTATTAAGGGCTGGGACTTCCTGCCCGATGGAAAATCCTTCCTATGGCTCAGTGAGCAGGATGGATGGCGTCACCTGTACCGCATTGCGCTGGCAGATGGTAAGTCCACACTGCTTACCCCGGGCAACTACGACGTAATGAAGCTGCTCCGTGCAGACCAGGGTACCGGTAAGATTTATTTCCATGCTTCCCCGTACAACCCTGTTCAGCAATACCTGTACAGCATACCGCTCAGCGGCGGTGATACCAGCCGCCTTACACCGCGTGAACTGGACGGTACCAACAAATATGAACTATCTCCGTACAGCCTGTGGACTGCACATTCCTTCTCCAGTTATAAACTGGTAAGGCCTGCTGCCGAATTCCTGAACCTGGCCGAAGCGCCTGTTTTAAAGTCTGCCATGGCCAATGCCCTGCAGCGTTTCTCCGGCAGAGGGAAAAATATGGAATATCTCCGCATTATTACCGCAGACGGTGTACCGATGGATGGCTATATGGTGAAACCTGATAACTTCGATCCTGCTAAAAAATACCCGGTCGTATTTAGTGTATACGGCGGCCCTGCCATGGCTATGACACTGGATAATTACTATACCGGCGAAGATCCGCTGTACAAAGGGAGCATGGCTGCTGACGGCTATGTGTATGTGTGCTTCGATAACAGGGGAACACCGCTGCCTAAAGGCCGGGAATGGCGTAAGAGTCTGTATGGGAAAATAGGGGTAATCGATACCCGCGATCAGGCACTCACCGCCCGCGCGATGTTCGAAAAATATCCGTTTATCGATTCCACCAGGTCCCTGATCTGGGGCTGGAGCGGCGGTGGTACTATGACGCTGAACATGCTGTGTCAGTATCCCGGCTTGTTTACAGCCGGAGTGGCAGTAGCACCCGTTACCAACCTCCTTACCTACGATAACATCTACCAGGAGCGTTACACCGGCTTACCACAGGAAGATATGGAGGCCTACAAAAAAGGTTCTCCCGTAACCTATGCGGCGCAAATGGAAGGTAAACTGCTGCTGATCCAGGGTACTGGCGACGATAACGTGCATTACCAGAATTCTGAAATGATGCTCAACGCCCTGATCCGCCACAATAAACAGTTTCAGTTTATGGCCTATCCTAACCGTACCCACAGTATTTCGGAAGGAGAGGGCACCAGCGAACACCTGTCCACGCTCTTTACTGATTTCATAAAATTACATTGTCCTCCTGGGGCACGGTAGGAAATAAGTGTTTATTCTTTACCTTCGCATCCCTAAAATTAGAGTTATGGCAAAAACCAGGATATTTGGCATTGTTGCATCGCTGGCAGTGATTATCTGTGCATTCCTGCCTTGGTCCGAAATTAACGACACTCACCTGACGCACCTGGTGTTTACAGGTGTAAACACGGCAGGCTCCAACTACGGAGAGCCCGGTAAATTGAATATTTTCCTGGCCACAGCAGCGCTGATCTTTTTTGCAATCCGTAAGAAATGGACGTTAAGGGTCAACCTGTTTATCTGCGGGTTTATGCTGGCGTGGACTTTCCGTAATGTGATGATTTTCGGAAGATGCGAGATAGGTATCTGTCCACAAACCCATCCCGCATTATATATTTCTCTGGCTGCAGCTATTGTGGCTTTTGTGTCTGTATTGCTGACACGCACCGATAAAAATTAGAATATTTTCTGGAGTATCCATGCTCCGCATAACACACCAGCGCCCATTAACCAATAACGTATGATGATTGGTAATGGGCGTTGTGCTGTAATCCTGGCTTTGAAAAAGCTGAAGGCAGTGAGCCCCAGGAAAACCAGCATCATGCTGGTTTTTGCAGCTGCCGGAAAATTTTCATTGGCGAGGTAGGGACATACTGATAGTGCACCGCCGCCAACAAAAAACAGGCCGGTCATAATCGCACTGCGGATGGCACGGCCACGGTTAAACGTAGTTTCCCGCACATTTTCCGCCACGAGTGTTTGTTCCCATAAGTCGGCATCCTTCTGCATTTCACCGGCAATATGCGCGATGGTGGCATCGTTGATATCAAGTTTTTCCAGCTTCCTTTTTTCTTCCGGCGTGAGCAGGGGAGTGTCGTGCTGCAGATCGCCCCTGTTGGCATGATACGCGCTGAATAGCACCAGCACTGCGCCGATGAGCCATATGGCCAGCTGAACATTATAAAAGGTTTGTACTGCAATGGTAAACCCCTGCATTACCTGGGTAGAAAAGAAGAGCAGAAATAATCCGTCAGGGAACCCAATTAATAAATCCGTTTTCCATCCGGAGCTGCGGATGGCTTTGTGGCTGCCCGCCATGTATTGAAATTTTCAGCGTATTGAAATCGTGTTATGAACGGTGGAAGGTGGCTTCCAGGCTGCGCTGGATAATAGCTACACAGTCCTTCACCTGTTCTGCGGTGATCAGCAGGGGCGGTGCAAAGCGGATCTTATCCCCATGGGTTGGTTTGGCCAGTAATCCGTTTTCTTTTAGGGAGAGACATAAGTCCCACGCCGCTTCGGGGTCATCGTGCTGCACCACGATTGCGTTGAGCAGGCCTTTCCCACGTACCGTTGTAATATAGGGCGATTGCAGATCCAGCAGGCCCTGACGAAGCAGCTGGCCCATGGCGGCTGCATTTTCAGCCATGTGTTCTGATTTCAGGACTTCCAGTGCGGTAATGGCTACTTTACAGGCCAGTGGATTGCCTCCGTAAGTGGAACCATGTTCGCCTGGTTTAATCGTCAGCATAATCTCATCGTCGGCCAATACGGCGCTCACCGGCAGCGTTCCGCCGGATAGTGCTTTTCCGAGAATCAGGATATCAGGATGTACATTTTCATGATCGCAGGCCAGCATTTTGCCGGTACGTGCCAGGCCGGTCTGGATTTCATCGGCGATAAACAGGACGTTGGCATCCCTGCAATACTGATAGGCTTTGGCCAGGTAACCTTCTTCAGGCACTACCACGCCGGCTTCGCCCTGGATAGGTTCCACCATAAAGCCCGCCACATTTTTATCCTGCAACGCCTGTTCCAGCGCAGGCAGGTTGTTGAACGGAATGATTTCATAGCCCGGCATGTATGGGCCGAAATTGTTTCGTGCATCCGGGTCCGTGCTGAAAGAAATAACGTTCAGCGTACGCCCGTGGAAGTTATGACCGCATACGATAATTTTTGCCTGGTTGGCAGTAATGCCCTTTACCTGGTAGCCCCAGCGGCGGCAGAGTTTTAATGCCGTTTCCACTGCTTCCACACCGGTATTCATCGGCAGCACCTTATCGTATCCGAAGTAGGTAGTAATGTATTGTGCGTATTCTCCCAGCAGGTCGCTGTGAAATGCACGGGAGGTCAGCGTCAGTTTCTGCGCCTGTTCGATCAGCGTTGCGATAATGGCGGGGTGACAATGTCCCTGGTTTACTGCGCTGTAACCAGAGAGAAAATCATAGTATCGTTTGCCATCTACATCCCACAGGAAAACCCCCTTGCCGCGATCCAAAACCACTGGCAGCGGGTGATAGTTATGTGCGCCATACTGTTCTTCCAGCTCCAGAAAATGTTGCGTTCTTTCGGTCATTGTATTTGTGGGTATCATGATGCAAAATTAATGTAATTATCCTTTTAATCGCTGTACCAGCGCTACATATTCCTTCATGGCATCCTCTTTGGATTTACCTTTCAGCTCTTCCCAGGCATTGTGCTTGGCTTTCGCTACAAAATCAAAAGGATTGGACGGACCTTCACCACTTACATCACCTTCCGTTGCCTGTTTGTATAAGGAATACAACTGCAACAGGATTTCGTTCGATGGCTTTTCTGCTAATGTTTTGCTGGCTGCTACTGCAGTTTCAAATTGTTGTGCGAGTTCCATAATCCGGTTTTTTTTATGAAGAAATAGGTGTTGTTTTACTAAGGTGCTAATAAATTAATCATTCACCAAATAAACCAACTTATTTTAATACCTTTGCGGGCTGAAATGGCCGGTACTAAATCGGATCGGACATTGGACCAGTAAATCATCATATGAAGAATATTCGCAATTTTTGTATCATTGCCCATATTGACCACGGTAAAAGTACCCTGGCTGACCGCTTATTGGAGTTTACCAAAACGATTTCTGACCGTGATATGCAGGCGCAGGTTTTGGACGACATGGACCTGGAACGTGAAAAAGGTATCACCATTAAGAGTCACGCCATCCAAATGAATTATACCGCCAAAAACGGTGAAAAATATACTTTCAACCTGATTGATACCCCCGGTCACGTAGACTTCTCCTATGAAGTTTCCCGCGCACTGGCCGCCTGTGAAGGTGCCCTGCTGCTCGTGGATGCTGCCCAGGGTATCCAGGCACAAACCATTTCCAACCTCTATCTGGCACTGGATAATGACCTCGAAATCATTCCGGTAATCAACAAAATTGACATGGCAGGCGCCATGATCGAGGAAGTGAAAGACCAGATTATCGAGCTCATCGGTGTGAAAGATGAAGATATTCTCCTGGCTTCCGGAAAAAGCGGTATCGGTATCGAGGAAATCCTCGAAGCCATCGTTACCCGCATCCCGGCGCCTAAAGGTGACCCTGAAGCACCACTCCAGGCCCTGATTTTTGACTCTGTATTTAACTCTTTCCGTGGTATCATTGCCTACTTCCGCGTATACAACGGCACCATCAAAAAAGGGGATAAAATCCAATTCGTAAATACCGGCGAAGAATATGAAGCCGACGAAGTAGGTATCCTCAAACTGGGCCTCGAACCCAAAAATGAAGTGCATACCGGCGACGTGGGTTACATCATCACCGGTATCAAAAACGCCAAAGAAGTAAAAGTAGGGGATACCATCACCAAGGCTTCCAACCCTTGCACGGAAGGTATCAAAGGCTTCCAGGAGGTAAAACCAATGGTATTTGCCGGTATCTTCCCGGTAGTTACGGAGGACTTCGAAGAGCTGCGCGATTGTATGGACAAACTGCAGCTGAACGATGCTTCCCTGACCTACGAACTGGAAACTTCCCAGGCACTCGGTTTCGGTTTCCGTTGCGGATTCCTTGGTATGCTCCACATGGAAATTATCCAGGAACGCCTCGAACGTGAGTTTAACCAAACCGTAATCACCACCGTTCCCAACGTAGGATTCATCGCTTACGACACCAAGGATACCACCAAACAGATCATCGTAAACAATCCGTCTGAAATGCCCGACCCTACCAAGATGTCGCGCATCGAAGAGCCATGGATCCGTGCTCAGATCATCACCAAACCGGATTATATCGGTAACATCATGACCCTTTGCCTGGGTAAACGTGGTCTTCTGCTCAACCAGAGCTACCTGACCACCACCCGCGTGGAACTCATGTTTGAACTGCCACTCACTGAAATCGTATTCGATTTCTATGATAAACTTAAAAGCCAGACTCGGGGTTACGCATCATTCGACTATTCGCCGATCGGCTTCCGTGAAAGCGATATCGTGAAAATGGATATCCTCCTCAATGGTGATAAAGTGGATGCCCTCAGCGCCCTGATTCACCGCAGCCGCGCACATGACTTTGGCCGTAAACTCTGCGAAAAACTGAAAGAACTGCTGCCACGCCAGCAATTCCTCATCGCCATCCAGGCCGCCGTAGGTGCTAAGATCGTAGCCCGCGAAAACATCTCCGCTATGCGTAAGGACGTTACCGCGAAGTGTTATGGCGGTGACATCTCCCGTAAACGCAAACTCCTGGAGAAACAAAAAGAAGGTAAAAAACGTATGCGCCAGATCGGAAACGTAGAAGTACCACAGGAAGCCTTCCTGGCCGTACTGAAACTGGATGATTAAGGTCTGCCAAACTATACTTAACGGAGGCTGTATCACACCCATGATACAGCCTTTTTTTATTCTGGTACCTGATGGCGTCAGGTAGTCTAATACCCCATTCTCAGGTTGCTCGTTTCACTTTTGTTACGTCCACCATTTTTTGCTGTATCCCGCTACAAAATTGTGGACGTAACCAACCCATTGTCCAACGGTTGTACATATCGCTACTCTCTTATGGAGCCTTTAGGTGCCGCGCGCCGCGCGGCTTACCCCCACTGGTGACACCGAAGGTGTCACCCACTTTATTTAATATAAATATAGATAAAGAGAGATGTAAAGAAATCCACTAATATCTCCCCCGTGAAATTATATAAATCATAGTTAAAGTTCTATAACAGTACCCCACTGTCTCTGACCGATCTTTGTATTGTTAATTCAAAACATATGCAAGCAACGGATCAGATTATAAAGAAGACATTTCCTATTACAGGCCTCAGCTGCGCCTCCTGCGCTGTTAGCGCCGAGTCAATGCTCAGCGCAACTCCCGGTGTGATCCACGTAGGCGTTAATTTCGCCAATGCCAGCGCAACGGTAGAATATGAACCCGATCAGGTAACTCCTCAACAACTGAAAGCCGCCATCCAGTCCATCGGCTACGACCTCGTTACCGACGAAAGCCCGGAAGCCGCAGAAGCCCTGGAAGACCTCCATCAGCAACAGTTCCGGACGCTCAGGAAAAAAGCGCTCTGGTCTATTATATTCTCTGTGCCACTGGTGATCATCGGTATGTTCTTCATGGATATTCCTTATGGTAACTATATTATGTGGGCGCTGTCCACCCCGGTAGTACTCGTTTTTGGCCGGCAATTCTTTGTAAACGCCTGGCGCCAGGCCAAACACCGCAACGCCAACATGGATACGCTGGTGGCCCTCAGTACCAGTATCGCCTATATTTTCAGTGTATTCAATACCTTATATCCTGAATACTGGCATAGCCGCGGACTACACGCCCACGTGTACTTTGAGGCCGCTGCCGTCGTGATCACCTTTATCCTGCTTGGCCGGCTCCTGGAAGAGAAAGCGAAGTCCAATACTTCCTCCGCCATCAAAAAACTGATTGGCCTGCAGCCTAAAACGGTGACGCTTATACGTAGTAACGACGAAACCATAGAAGTGCCGCTGGCACAGGTTCAGGTAGGTGACCTCCTGCTGGTTAAACCCGGTGAGAAAATTCCGGTAGATGGAATTGTAACCAGTGGCAGCTCTTATATTGATGAAAGCATGATCAGCGGAGAGCCGCTGCCAGTGCTGAAAGAAGCAGAAGCAGAAGTCTTTGCCGGCACCATCAACCAGAAAGGCGTGCTGCGTTTTAAAGCCACTAAAGTAGGAGGCGACACCATGCTCGCCCAGATCATTAAACTGGTGCAGGAAGCCCAGGGTAGTAAAGCCCCGGTGCAGCAGCTGGTAGATAAAATCGCAGGCATCTTTGTTCCGGTAGTAACGGGAATCGCTATACTGACCATGATTGTATGGGTAATCTTCGGCGGTGATAATGGCTTCACTCAGGGGCTCCTGGCCATGGTAACCGTACTGGTAATCGCCTGCCCTTGTGCACTCGGCCTGGCCACTCCCACCGCCATCATGGTAGGTGTAGGTAAAGGCGCCGAAAATGGCCTCCTCATCAAAGACGCGGAAAGCCTGGAACTGGCACATAAAGTGGATGCCATCGTACTCGACAAAACCGGTACCATCACCGCGGGCAAACCAGTAGTTACCGGCATCGAATGGGCAAACACCCAGGCCGCTGCACTGTCTGCCGTGCTCTATTCCATGGAGCAACAATCCGAACACCCGCTGGCTTCCGCCGTCGTAAAATATATGAATGCTGAAAAACCAGTGAACCTGGATCGCTTCGAAAGCGTGACTGGTAAAGGAGTAGAGGCCAGTTACAAAGGACAACGATACTTCATCGGCAGCCGCACCTACATCAACGAACAAAAGGTAACGGTACCGGCTACACTGGAAGGTAAATCCAACGCCTGGCTGGCTGATGCTGCCACCGTAATATGGTTTGCCAACCAAAAAGAAGCCCTCGCTGTTATAGCCATCATGGATCAGCTGAAAGATACCTCCGCTGCCGCTGTAGCACAGCTGCAACAAATGGGAGTAGCGGTGTACATGCTCACCGGTGATAACGCTCAAACAGCAAAGATCGTAGCGGATAAAACCGGTATCAAACACTATAAAGCCGGTGTGCTGCCTTCTGAAAAAGCAGCCTTCGTAAAAGAACTGCAGCAAAAAGGTCATATCGTAGCCATGGTGGGAGATGGGATTAACGACAGCCATGCACTGGCACAGGCAGATGTGAGCATCGCCATGGGACACGGTACAGATATCGCCATGGATGTAGCCAGGATGACCATCATTTCCTCTGACCTGCAGCAACTGCCAAAGGCAATACGGCTGTCCCGCCAAACCGTGAAACTGATCAGACAAAACCTTTTCTGGGCCTTTATCTACAACCTGATCGGTATACCACTGGCTGCCGGTGTACTGTATCCGATCAACGGATTTCAGCTCGACCCGATGATTGCCGGTGCAGCCATGGCACTCAGTTCAGTATCGGTAGTAAGTAACAGCCTGCGCTTAAAATGGAGTAAACTTTAATTCAACATAAAAACTTAAATAAACACTAATATGGAAACGTACAAATTCAAAACAAATATCAATTGCAGTGGTTGTGTAGCAGCCGTAACACCTCATCTCAATAAAACTGAAAATATCAGCCACTGGGAAGTAGATACAACAGATCCTGCGAAAGTACTCACCGTTAAAGCAGAAGAAACTGATGCCGCCACTATCGTGGAAATTGTAAAGAAAGCCGGTTTCACCGCTGAGAAAATTTAGTAGATCGATTGCTTCATAATAGAAGGAGGGAGAACGTGCGGGCAGCACTTCTCCCTTTCTTCGTTTAACCGCCACCGAAGCCCCGAAGGATTTGGCAGGATTAATGCCTATAATATTCCGTCCGCAGCGAACATCCCGGACCTATAATATGTTTTAATCCTAAAAAGCACAGCATGCGTAAATGGCTTCGGCTAACATTAATCATCCTGGGGGGCTTCCTCGTATTGATATTTTTACTGTTCCTCGGCCTGGCATTGTATATCAAGGCCAATAAGGCAGCCTTCCTCGACCAGGTAACCGCTCAGATTAATGATAAAATCGATGGTAAAGTCCTTATTGCCGACATGGAACCCAGTTTGATCAGGAACTTTCCCAATATCTCCCTCGGTCTTAAACAGGTGCAATTGCAGGACAGCCTGTATCCCGTTCATAAACGCCCGCTCCTGGATGTGCAGGAGGTGTATATTCGCCTCAATACGTGGTCAATCCTCCGCAAGCGCGTGGACGTGAAGGAAATCATCGTCGAAAACGGGACAATTTGTTTGTACACCGATTCCAGCGGGTATACCAATACCAGCATGCTCCAACGAAAATCTCCCTCCCCAAAGAAGAAATCCAAAGATGCCGACATTGGCCATCTCCTGTTACAAAATATCACCTTCATTATAGAAAATAAACAGAAGCTGAAGCACTTTGAACTGGAGGTGAAAAGCCTCTCCGGCAGAACCCGGAACCAGGGCGACAGCCTGAGAATAGCACTGAACATAAATATGATCAGTAAGCATTTCGAGTTTAATACAGACAAAGGCAGTTACCTGAAGGATAAGCCGATGGAGATGCCATTACATCTCACCTTTAACAAAAAATCAAAAGTACTGCTGGTACCGGAGCAAGAGATTAAGATCGATAACCAGCCCGTACTTATCGGTGGCCAGTTTGTATTTGCAGAAAAGCCGCCCGCTTTTTCACTTAAAATAACGGCCAACCAGGTGCTGCTAAAGGAAGCCGCTTCCTGGCTACCTCCCAATATTTCCACCAAGCTCAATGACATCGGGCTTGAAAAACCACTGGATGCCGTGGCTAACCTCGACGGACATATGAAATTCCGTGATACACCTCGGGTGGTCGTAAAATGGAAAACTGTCAATAACGCATTACATACTTCGCTGGGGCAATGGACCAACTGTAGTTTTACAGGTGATTTCAATAACCAGGTGTTACCAATAACAGATCATACAGATGCTAACTCCGCTGTGAATATTTTTAATCTCACAGCCTCATTTGGCGAAGTACCGGTAAAGGCGGATACCATTCGGGTGGTGAACCTGAAGCAGCCATTGCTTCGCGGGCACTTTCAGTCGTCGTTCCAGCTGGCAAAGCTAAACGGGGCGGAGGAGCTGCCGCTGGCATTTTCCGCAGGTAGTGCGGTGGCGGATCTGAATTATACCGGACCGTTGATGAAAAACGATCCTACACCTTCGGCATTGCTGGGCGTGGTGCAGGTCACCAATGCAGCTTTCAGCTATCAACCACGTGCCTTAAACTTTAAGAACTGTAATGCCACCCTCCGTTTTACAGGCCAGGATTTATTGCTGGAAAATATAAAGCTCCAATCAGGCAACAGCAGCCTGTTTATGAACGGGCAAATGAAGAATGTGTTGAACTTCTATTTCACAGCACCGGAAAAAATTGTGCTGGACTGGAATATTAAAAGTCCGCTGGTGGATCTGAATGAATTCAAATCCTACCTGAGTCCAAGGGTAAGTAAGAAGAAACAGGCGGCACACCGGAAGGCGAAACTGAGTCGCGTAGGTGCGCAGCTGGATGAAGTACTGGCAGCGAGTAACGTAAACATGAATGTGCAGCTGGACAAAACTACCTATAAGCATTTCACCGCGCAAAATGTAAAGGCGGTGCTGGCACTAACGGAGTCGGATATACTCTTAAACAATATCGGGTTGCAACTGGCAAGCGGCTCCCTGAATATGAAAGGAAAGGTGCATCAGCAGGGGAATAATAACTACTTTGATGTAGCCGCAGGATTTGTAAACGTGAATATGTCGCAGCTGTTTTATGCCTTTGATAACTTCGGTATGGAGGGCCTTACTTATAAAAATATTAAGGGGGTAGCTACGGTGCGAACCAATATGAAAGGGAATATCCTGGATAATGGCAGTTTGGCCAAACGTTCTCTCAATGGATCGATACAGCTGGCTATGAAGAAGGGAGCGATTGTGGATTTCGGGCCGCTGGCAGATATCGGCAATTTCGTATTCAAGAAGCGGCGGCTGGACAGTATTACTTTTGACAATCTGAATAATACGTTCCGTGTCGAAAATGGCAAGGTCATCATTCCACCTATGCGTATTGCTTCCAGTGCGGTAAATATTGATCTGCAGGGCGTTTATGGCCTTGGCGGCGGTACCAACATCCAGATGCAGATTCCGCTGCGTAATCCGAACAGGGATACGGCTGTTACGGATGAAGCGGAAAGATATCGCCGCAGCCGCAAGGGAATTATCCTCAACCTGCATGCCGTGGATGGCCCTGATGGTAAGGTGAAAATCAAAATGGGAAAAGGAAATGAGGACTAGCGCCAACAATTAATTATATTTATTGAAACATATTACCAGACTATGAAAGCGGTTGCAATAGAAAAATTTAAAGGTCTGCCTCAGGTGATGGACCTTCCTAAGCCAGCGGTGCGCAAAGGTGCGCTTGTAGTGAAAATGCAGGCGGCAGGCTTGAATCCTTTTGACTGGAAGATGATAGACGGCATCCTGGATGGGCAGATGAAGCACCAGTTTCCGATGATTATCGGGGTAGATGGCGCAGGCATTGTGGAAGAGGTAGGCGAGGGCGTAACGCGGTTTAAAAAAGGAGATCAGGTATACGGACAGTTTATCCATTCGCCGATAGGTGAAGGTAGCTTTGCAGAATATGTGGTAGTGCCGGAGAAAGCCAATATTACATTTGCACCACAGAAAGCAGAGCCGGCGCAGGCTGCAGCGATACCTACTTCCGGGATGACGGCCCAGCAGCTGGTGGAGCAATTACATCTACACAGGGGCGACTTATTACTGATATATGGCGCAACCGGTGGAGTAGGATCGTACGCGGTGCAGCTGGCTGCCTTGCAGGGCATAAAGGTGATTGCCACCGTGTCTGACGGTGCCGGTGCACAGCGCATGAAATCCCTTGGTGCTACAGTTACCATCAATTATGAGGACGCTCCGATATATGAGCAGGTGAAACAATTATACCCCGATGGTATTCATGGAATTATTGATTTGGTAAGCCAGGCGTCGGGCTTCAGCAAAAATCTGGACCTGCTCAAACCAGGTGGCAGCGCATATACTACCGTTTTTGTAGCCGATGAGCATGAGATCAGGGATAAAGGGCTCCATGGTGGAAATTTTGAAACGGTAAGCTCGCCAGAGGCATTGGATAAGCTCGCGCAAATCATTGATAGTGGAGAGTTGGTAATTCCGTTGGAAACCAAAATTACTTTGGAAGACGTGCCGGAGGCGATTGTAGCCAGCCGGCATGGGAGAGGGAAGGGGAAGACGGTGATACTAATCTCTTAGCCTATATCGCAATTAGGGCCGCCAGGTGGCAGCCCTAATTAGCAACTGCCGCGGGGGCAGTCATAAAAAATTATTTTACCGGAACGGTCGCTTTATACAATTCCGCACTACCATCCGTAGTAATCTGATACGTTGCTCCAAATGCTACAAACACACATTGTCCTTTACTGAGGGAAATCGTTTCTTCTCCTTTAATAGTTGCACTGCCACTCATCACAATGAGAATTTCTGGTGCATCCGCAGTATGCGTATAAGTTTGATTTGTTTTTACAGAGATGTGGCTCACCACGAAGTCAGGTGCCGGGGTAGGGTAAATTCTTTCCAGGCCATCCGCACTTAATTCACCAGCCAGCACTTTTGGATGTACTCCCTCAAAACGGGTGTGCTTCAATAGTTCCGGTACATCGATATGCTTAGGTGTAAGTCCCCCGCGCAGCACATTATCGGAATTAGCCATCAGTTCTACATTCTGGCCTTCGAGGTAGGCATGTGGAATGCCTGCATCCTGGAACACGGCCTGTCCGGGATGTACATGCATGATGTTGAAGAAATAGATAGAGAAGATACCACGGTCCAGTTTATCGGTGCCGGCAGGTTCATTCAAAACCGCACGGGCAGCCCAGAAAGCAGGATCCGATTTTTGCAGTTTACCGGCTTTATAGAGCGGGATGGCTCTTTCGGTGAGTGGACGCAGGAGGATGTTTACCATCTGCTGCGGCATTTCCATGACCGTTTTATATAAACCAAAATATCCTTCTGCTTCGTATATACCTACCAGTGAGGTGAATTCAGGGGTATCCTTTAACACCTGTTTGAGTGGTGCATCGGGGAGGAAACCGTGCAGCAGCCAGAATTCGCTGAGGGCCACCATTATTTCAGGTTTATGGTTGGCATCCTTATAATTTCTGTCAGGAGCGTTTAATGCGATGCCTGCTGCATTTTCGCGGGCAAAGCCTTTTTCAGCTTCTGCTTTGGTGGGGTGTACCTGGATGGAGAGCATGTCTTTCACGTCCAGGATTTTGAACAGATAAGGCAGTTGGCCGAATGTATCCCAGATTTGCTGACCAGTGGTAGCTGCCGGATTTTTTGCTATCAGGCTGTTTAATGCCACTGTACCTTCGTTGGTGGTGATGGCACTTGGGGCGCTTTCATGAGCACCCATCCAGTATTCCGCACTAGGTTTATCTGTAGCCGCGATTCCGAGCAGTGCAGGAATATAATCATGTCCGCCCCAGGCATAGTGTTGAACTTTTCCGTCCAGTCTGAATAGTTTCATATCGAGTAACTCGGTTTGTTAAGTTGAATGGCAAAAATAATAGAATTTATGAACACA
The DNA here is from genome assembly GCF_900142605.1 of Chitinophaga jiangningensis. Lineage (GTDB taxonomy): Bacteria > Bacteroidota > Bacteroidia > Chitinophagales > Chitinophagaceae > Chitinophaga > Chitinophaga jiangningensis. The sequence continues at coordinate 633,188 of NZ_FRBL01000003.1, read as the reverse complement.
CGGGGGAAAACAGGCAAACAGGGAGAAGAGCTGGCGCAGGCATATGTGCGGCAGTATTGCAGCATCCTTGCTGTGAATTGGAAGTCGGGCAGGTATGAGCTGGACATTATCGCCGAAAAGAACGGGCAGTTGTTTTTTATAGAGGTGAAGACGCGGACTTCAGAAAAATTCGGTTACCCGGAGGAGGCGGTAAACTATAAAAAAGAAAATCACATACGCGCTGCAGCGGCAAGCTATATGGAAGTACATGACCTGGATCCGGTGTCTGTCCGTTTTGATATTATTGCTATTATTCTGCACGCGGACGGGAGTTATTCCCTTTGTCACCTGCGGGATGTTTGCTGAGCGGAATGAGGTTTCCGGAATCCTTGCTGGCAGGTTGTTTGCACGTTAACTAACACTTAACAAAAAACACACCTGTAATATTTAAATAATTCGATGGGGCATCATATCTTTGTTAGAGTAATCAAATAGGAATTAACCCTGATACCTTATTAATACTTGACAAGAGGCAACATTTTAATCGCGTTGTCTGCATTGCTTTCGTGAGTCATTGAAGGTCCGCTACAAGCGGGCCTTTTTATTTAATACCAGCCTGTTGACAGCCTAACCCTGGTTTTATTGTGCGGTTTCGAGGAGGCGTTCTTGGCCTGGTGCAGTTGTGGAGATCTTTACCGGTGGTAATTTTGGTGATCCGGTTGTGGGTGAGGGCGAAGCCCTCACCCACAACCGGCGTTTTACTTTCACCGAAGGTGAAAGTAAAACGCCGGAAAAACTATTTCCAGATACCAGTATAATTATGCGGCGTAATTGCCTTCAGTTCTTTTTTCAATGCAGCACTAATTTTCAGGCCGTCAATGAATTTATGCATGCTTTGTTTGGTGATAGCGCCACCACCGCGGGTGAGTGCTTTCAGCGCCTCATAAGGCTGCGGATAATTTTCGCGGCGCAGCACCGTTTGAATTGCTTCTGCCACTACAGCCCAGTTGTTTTCCAGATCGTCATGCAGCTTCGCTTCGTTGAGGATCAGTTTAGATAATCCTTTCTGAATGGATTTGGTAGCGAGGATGGTATGACCGAATGGAACGCCGAGATTACGCAATACAGTGGAATCTGTGAGATCGCGCTGCAGGCGGGAGATAGGCAGTTTCGCACTCAGGTGTTCGAACACGGCATTGGCGATACCCAGGTTACCTTCTGCATTTTCGAAATCGATAGGATTTACTTTATGCGGCATGGCGGAGGAGCCAACTTCATCTTTCTTGATTTTCTGCTTGAAATAATCCATGGAAATGTAAGTCCATATATCGCGGCAGAAATCTATCAGGATAGTATTGATACGTTTGAGTGTATCAAACTGGGCGGAGATATTGTCGTAATGCTCAATCTGGGTGGTATATTTCATCCTTTGCAGACCGAGGTTGTTGTTCACAAATTTCTCACCGAACTTTTCCCAGTTGATTTTAGGGAATGCTACGTAGTGGGCATTGAAATTACCGGTAGCACCGCCAAATTTTGCTGCAAAAGGAATATCACCCAGCAGTTTAATCTGGCCTTCCAGGCGTTCTACGAATACCAGGATCTCTTTGCCAAGGATGGTAGGAGAGGCAGGCTGACCGTGCGTACGTGCCAGCATAGGCACTTTCATCCAGTCTTTTGCCATTTTGGAGATTTCAAGCACCAGGTTGGCTAATGCCGGCATGTACACATGCTCAATGGCATCTTTCCAGAACAGGGGCGTAGCGGTGTTGTTCACATCCTGGGAGGTAAGCCCGAAGTGTACCCACTCCAGTTTATCTTCCAGGCCCAGGTTTTTAAGTTCATTTTTCAGGAAGTACTCAACTGCTTTCACGTCATGGTTAGTGATCTTCTCCGTGTCCTTGATAAGCTGTGCATGCTCGATCGTGAATTCCTGGTAGATCTTACGCAGAGCAGGCACTTTCGCCTTTGGCAGGGTAAATAATTTCTGCTCAGCGAGCGCAATAAAATATTCCACCTCTACCATCACACGGTAACGGATCAACGCAAATTCAGAGAAATAATTGGCCAGCTCGTCCAGTTGCTTGCGATAGCGCCCGTCCAGCGGAGAAATGGCAGTTAATGGTTGTAATTGCATAATTTAGTTACTTTTGCAGCTTCAAAATTACAGAAATTGGAACGGAAAGTAAAAGTAGCGGCAGTAAGTTATTTAAATACTAAGCCTTTATTGTATGGATTTAGGAATCATCCGGTGATGGAAAGGATGGAATTATCAATGGATTACCCGGCTAAGATCGCCCAGCAGCTGATAGATGGAGAGGTAGACGTGGCGTTGGTACCAGTGGCCATTATACCCAAATTAAAAGAGTATCATATCATAGCTGATTATTGCATCGGCGCAGAAGCACCAGTGGCCTCCGTGTGTCTCTACAGTGAAGTGCCTTTACATGATATAAAAAGAATATACCTGGACTATCAAAGCCGTACTTCTGTAGCCCTCCTCAAGGTGCTGGTACGCGAATACTGGAAGCTGGACGTGGAATTTGTGGCTACCACCGGCGACTACGAATCCAATATCAAAGGCACCGATGCGGGTTTGGTAATTGGTGACCGTGCGCTGAAGCAACGTAAAATTTCTCCTTTTATATACGACCTCGCTGAACACTGGATGCGCTTTACCAGCCTGCCATTCGTGTTTGCCGCATGGATTGCCAACAAGGAATTGCCGGCTGATTTTGTGGCCGAATTCAATAACGCAACTGGCATCGGCTTACAGAACATCCCTGCTGTAGTGGCGGAGAACCCATATGATGTGTATGACCTCACCACCTATTACGTGCAGAATATCAGTTATCCGCTCACTCCGGCCAAGCGCCAGGGTATGCAGAAGTTCCTGGGCTACCTGATGGCAGCGCAGCAAAGCTAAATCCCTTTTTCTTTTAGCCGGATTTGCTTAACTTCATAGTTCACCCAACATTTTTACGGGCTATGAAGATCGGCATACTGGGAAGTGGTCCGGTAGGACTCTCCCTCGGTAAAGGCCTCATTCAAACTGGGCACCATGTTACAGTCGGAACAAGAAATCCGGCCAGGGAAGCCTTGCAGCAATGGGCCAAGCAACAAGGCGAAAGAGTGGCTATCGGTACCTTTCGCCATGCCGCCGAATTCGGCGAAATGATCCTGATCTGCACCAGCTGGACAGGCACGCAAAAAGCAATCGAAGCAGCAGGCATCTGGAACTTTAAAGCCAAAACAGTAGTAGATGTTACCAACCCCGTGGATGGCAAAGGCCCCGATGAATACGGTCGCCTCACCCTCATGATTGGCCACAAACACTCTGCCGGCGAGCAAATCCAGGCCTGGCTGCCTCCCGATGCCAGCGTAGTAAAAGCCCTCAGCTGTATCGGCCACGAACACATGCTCCAACCCAACTTCGAAGAAGGGACCCCCACCATGTTTATTGCCGGCAACAATCCGGAAGCCAAGCAACTGGTCACAGAACTGCTTAAGGAAATGGGGTGGGACGATGTAGCCGATGTAGGCCGTATTGAAATGTCGCGCAACATTGAGCCCCTCTCCGTGCTATGGACCGCCTACGGCTTCCTCAACAACAGCCGCGGACATGCGTTTAAGCTTCTCAAAAAATAGCTGGTCAAGCCAGGTTAACCCTTTTGAGACCATGCGCCACAGCGTGTGAAAAGCCGTGCAGGCGCTCACCTTACAAAGCCTTTTTATAGGAAAAAATTTACATCTCCCCGTAAGAATAATTAATTGCACTTTTTAAGTGCCCCATTAATTGTTATTTTTGGCCCCTAAAACAGCGTGTTTTGAAAACCATACTAAACGGGAAACAATTGTCTATTACGATAGACCGGCTTTGTCACCAGTTGATAGAAAATCACCTGCAATTTGAGCAGACAGTGCTGATAGGGTTGCAGCCGCGCGGAATATTTCTTTCTGACAGGATTTATAATACCCTCCGCAAACTGCTTCCGGATGCTAAAATTCAGTACGGCAAACTGGATATTACCTTTTACCGAGATGACTTCAACAAAGGCAAAGGGTTACATGTTCCTAATGAAACGAGCATCGAATTTTCTATAGAAAACAAAAAAGTGATTCTGATTGATGATGTATTGTATACAGGTCGTACCATCCGCTCGGCCCTGGATGCCATGCTGGACTTCGGCCGCCCTGCTTCGGTAGAGCTGCTCACGCTGATCGACCGCCGATTCAGCCGCCAGCTGCCAATTCAGCCGGATTATACCGGCCGGACCATTGATGCATTTATCTCGCAAAAAGTTAAGGTATTGTGGGAAGAGAGAGATGGTAAAGACGAAGTTATTCTGGTTGATTAGCATTTCGGATTTTACAATTCAGGTTTCATCCTTTATATTTGCACATTAATGTCACTTTCTGTAAAACACTTACTCGGAATTCGCGATCTGCAGCGTCAGGATATAGAACTCATTTTTCAAACCGCCAGGGAGTTTAAAGAGGTTTTACAAAGACCCATCAAGAAAGTTCCTACGCTTCGCGATACCACTATCGTCAATGTATTTTTCGAGAATTCTACTCGCACAAGAATTTCATTTGAGCTTGCTGAAAAAAGACTCGGCGCAGATACCATCAACTTCTCTGCTTCGGGCTCTTCTGTATCCAAAGGCGAAACCCTGATCGATACAGTTAACAACATCCTGTCTATGAAAGTAGACATGGTGGTGATGCGCCATAGCGCCAGCGGAGCACCACATTTCCTGGCCAAGCACATCGATGTGCCTATCCTCAACGCTGGTGACGGGATCAACGAACATCCCACACAGGCGCTGTTGGACGCCTTCTCCATCAAAGAGAAACTCGGCAGCATCGAAGGGCGCAAAATCGCCATCTGTGGTGATATCATGCACTCACGTGTAGCCTTGTCCAACATCTATTGCCTGAAAAAACTGGGTGCAGAAGTTACCGTGGTAGGGCCGCCAACACTGATCCCGAAATACCTGGAATCAGCATTGGGCGTAAACGTTACCTACGATATCCGCGAAGCACTCCAATGGGCTGACGTGGCCAACGTACTCCGCATTCAGCTCGAACGCCAGAATACGCCACTGTTCTCCTCACTCAGGGAATACTCCATCGCATATGGTATCAATCGCAAACTACTCGACAGTCTGCAGAAGGATATCGTTATCATGCACCCGGGGCCTATCAACCGTGGCGTGGAACTCAGCTCTGATGTAGCGGATTCCGGACATTCCATCATCCTTGATCAGGTGGAAAACGGGGTAGCCGTGCGTATGGCAGCATTGTACCTGCTGGCAGGCAAGCAATCACAATAAATGTAAATACAGCTAATATAAGTGAGGCTGGTATCGCAGGATGCCAGCCTTTTTTTATTTGGAATACTACGATTTTTGCCCTGTGCATCCAGCTTCCAGCAACCTCCTGCAAAATCCGGGAGCTGTAGCCCCGCGCACAGCGCGCGCCCTCATGACGCCGAAGGCGTCATGAAAAAACTAAAATGAAACATTCAACCCGATTGTATACGACCTGAAAAACGGATATACGTTCCCGTTATATCCTCCTGCCTGTTCAGGATCGTAATACTTTATTTTCATGTTGTTTGTTTCCCAGAGATCCTGGCCTGAAAAATAAATACGGAGTTGCTTGATGGATAGGTGTTTCAGTACAGCAGGCGGGAGGGAATAGCCCAGCTGCAGGTTCTTAAGACGGATATAAGCGCCATTCATAACCCAGTGGCTGCTGGGGTAAGTATTCAGGTTGGGTCCTTTATATAATCCCGGAAATGCTGCATCAGGGTTTTCCGGTGTCCAGTAATCCTGGTTGATGCTCCAGGGCTCCTGCCAGCCGGAGGTAAACGGCAGGTTATATCGCGGATCCGGCATCACCTTGCGGTTGCCTACCCCCTGAAAAAATACGGATAGTTCAATGCCTTTCCAGCTGATGCCCGCATCCAAACCATAGGAATACAGCGGATCTGTGGTACCTAGGTAAATCAGATCGCGGTTGTCGATAATATTGTCGCCGTTCTGGTCCTTGTATTTGATATCCCCGGGCGCCGTCTGCTGGCTCTGCCAGGCATGCTGACGGATATCCGCATCATTGCTGAAATAACCTTCGGCCTGGTAGCCAAACAGGGAAGAATAAGCATACCCCGGTACACCCTGATTCCAGCCTGGCTGGGCATACACGCCTTCGCTTTCTACTACCTTATTCTTGTTGTACAGCAAATTAGCGTTGATGTACCAGTTGAAACCTTTGGTGGTAGTGCTTTTCCAGCCGGCATTCAACTCCCAGCCTTCAGCGCGCATTTCCCCTTCGTGATAACTCAGCGGCCATGCCCCGGTAGCGGAAGAGGTCAGCTTCGGAATCTGCATATCGCGGTTGTAGCGAATAAAGTAATCGGCCGATAAGGTCAGTTGCCCCTTAAATAAGGCGGCGTCCCAGCCAAAGTTGCTGGCTGCAATATTTTCCCAGCCGGTAGGCTGTGGCAGCGGGTTATGGAAAACAAAGGGTTGCAGGGCAGTAGATGGGTTGAAAGTAAAGGTCTGGTAACGCTCGTCAGTACTGATAGTATTCCAGCTGTTTACATTGCCCAACTGCCCCCAGGACCAACGCAGCTTAAACTCGTTGAAGAAAGGCAGCGCCTCATAAAACCAGGTTTCGTTATTGAGTCGCCACCCTGCTGAAAAGCTGGGGAACATTTTCAATTGTGTAACCGAAGGATAGAAGTTAGCGGCCTGGTATAACCTGGCACCAATGAGGTTGGCTTCCAGCAACAGTCGGTTATCAAAGTTATAATTGAGTTTACCGAATACGGATGTTAGCGAACCAGTTATTGCCAGTTGCCTGCTGTACTGCGGGTTGGCGCTGAAGGTGGCGGTGTTGATCTCTTCGGGCGTAATATTATACGATGACCGTGTATTTTGAATAGTATTATAGGTTTCCTGGGTGATGCCTCCCAGCAGGTGGATGTTGTGTTTTTCATGCAGCCTGGTTTCGTAATCGCCCAACAGTTGCAGGTTTCCACCTTTTGCCTCCATCTTGTTCTTTTGGAGCATATTGTTTTCCTGCACGCTGGAAACTACGGCTACACGATTCCATAAGGGAACTGTCTGGCGACCCAGATCGTCCCGGAAGGTCTGTTTCTGCGGGCTGTAGATCAGGCGTAGTGTGAGCCCTTTCACCAGGCTATCTGCTCTCAGGGTGAAAACAGCATCTATATAATTATTCTTTTCTACTCTTTTACCTCCATCCTGTAATATCGCGTACACAGGGGCACCACCATATGCGTAATGGTCGGTTTCAGGCACGTACACCGGCACATTACCCGGCCCTCTGTATAGTCCTGCCAGCAAGCCGGAAGGGCCTTCCACGATCTGGGCGGGGGAGTAGGTATTGCTTTGCGCTACCGACATCCGGGATTCGAGGCTGAAATGTTTATTGAATCTGTTATTGAGGCTGAAGCGGGCATTGATACGGTTGGTTTTATCCGGTCCTACCGCAAAGAGGCCCTGTCGCCCGAAATAGCCCACCGAAGCGGTAAACTGATTGCTTTCAGAGCCCCCTTTTACAGACAGGTTATAGTTCTGCACGGCCGTTTTATCCTTTGTTAGCAATGCCAGCTGGTTGTAGTTGTAGTAATATTTATAATAATCGGGGTTATTGTAGTCGATCATATATTTGTTACCCTGCTGCAGTAGTTCAATCTCCGCAGGCTGCCAGGGTTGTGGCATTCCGGCGTTGGCGGCTGCAATATTTTCCATGGTGGCATCGGTGGCAGAGGAGAGTCGCTGTGGAAGCCGGATTGGCTTCTCGAAGCCTCCCAGCGTATTGAAATCTACTGATAGCTTACCCGGTTTTCCGGTACGGGTGGTGACCAGTACCACACCGCCGGCGCCTCTGGCGCCATAGATCGCCGCGGCAGCTGCATCTTTGAGGATGCTAACGGATTCGATATCATCGGGATTGAGTACAGATAAAGTACCGGGCACTCCGTCTACGATTACAGGGGCGTTGCTGCTACCACCCGTAACGCCGCGTACCTGAACATTGAAGCCTTCTTTTCCAGGTTGGCCGTTGCTTCTGGTGACCACCAGGCCAGTGGCCGTGCCCTGTAGTGCCGCCATTACATTAGGTACCGGCCTGCTTTTGAGGCGGTTGCCTTCTACCTGTGAAATGGCTCCGGTAATATTGGCGCGCTTTTGCAGGCCATAGCCCAATACTACCAGCTCATTGAGCTTTTTAAGGTCGGGCTGCAGGATGATATTGATGGCGTGCCTGTCGCGTACAGTAATTTCTTTTGTCTGGAACCCGATCAGGGAAACGAGCAGGGTGGCCTGTCCGGAGGCGAGGTCTACGCTGAAGCTGCCGTCTTCTTTAGTAGCCGTACCGTTCTGGGTGCCGGTTTCGCGGATAGAAACGCCGCTGAGGGCCTGCATCCCATCGGTAATTACACCGCTCACATTCCATTTACCATTAAAGGCTGGTCCGGTGTTACCAGGCACCAGGGCAGGATTGTTGGCGCTACCGGCGGGGATGACAATGATCTGGCCATCTCTGATTTCGAACGAATACCGGGACGATGGAAAAAGTAGTGGGAGCACAGTATTTAGCGGTGCGTTCTTCACTTTTACGGTAACGCCTCTGCGGTTTTCCAGTTCATCGGAGGAAATGGCGAAGGTATATTTCGTCTGTTTTTCTATATCGCGTAATACGGCTTTCAGGCTGGCATTGCGATACTGGAGGGTGACATTTCTGGGAACGGAATTTTGAGCCACTGTGTTTACAGCGGCAAATACCAGGATAACAACTAAGAGAAGGGCAGACGACCGGCTTAACCTGGTAACTGAGCGTAGCGCCTGAGAAAAAGTTTGCTGCATAAGCAGAAATCTGCAGGGCTATTAGTAAAATTCTACCAGGTTATTCTCGTGTTTAATGTTGATCTGTAATGCTTTTCTGATAATATCGAGCACCTCATCCAGCGGCAGGTCACGGAAAGTGGCCAGCAGTCTGGCATCCGCCAGCTTAGGATCTTTGATATCCACCCGTACATGATAGTAGTCCCGTAAGGCATCCGCTACATCGCTGAGCGGGCTTTCGTCGAACACGAGGCAGCGGGTTTTCCACGCCAGGATGTTGTTGGATTTCTTGTGTTCAGTGGTTTGTATATCGGTGCCGTTATGCCGGAGACTGGCTTCCAGGCCGGGCGTCAGAATTACGTTTTTATCAGCATGCTTATAGGCGGCGCTTACCTTTCCGGTTTGCACAAATACTTTCACATCTTTATCGGCCGACTTCACATTGAAGGAGGTACCGAGCACGCGGATGGCTACATCCGGCGCATCCACGGTGAAAGGCTGCGATTCCCGCTGTGCCACATCGAAGAAGGCTTCACCTTTGGCGATAGTCACGCTGCGACTGGTTTTACCGAAGTCACGCGGTACCTTCACTACGGTATTTGCATTGAGGTATACGGTAGAGCCATCGTTCAGTTTTACGCTGTCGATCTGTTGATGGGTAGCGTATGTTTTATATTTACCAGGGCCAAGATACACCATGGATACGGCAATGGCGGCCACTGCTGCTGCAGCCCACCAGTAACGTACGGGCATTTTCCTGACCTTCGGCGTAGCCGTTGGAGCAGGGGCTGCTATCATTTCTTTTATTTCAGCCGGCATTACCGGGAGCATGTCTACGGCGTCACTAAACTTCGTCCATTGTCCTGGTGTGTCAAAGGCAGATGCGGCGGGGAGCGGATCTCCGTTCCACATATCCCTCATGTCCAGGAAGATGTCGAGATTAGCCGGGTCCTGCTGAATCCAATCGTTAAGCAGGCGTTTGCTCTGCTCATTCTCCGGATTCTCCAGGTAACGGATCACTATATCTATGTCGGTTTTGCTATTCATGGCTTCTTATTAGTAATACAACCAGGGGGCTTTATACCATTAGTCAATTTAAAAAAAAATTTCGGCGCGGGTTATTGCTTATTAATGAGTACGACCCTCAGTTTCTTGAGGGCGGTAGTCAGGTGGGCATATACGGTATTAATAGATATGTCCAGCTGTTCCGAAATTTCTGTAGGGGACAGTCCTTTAAACCTGCTCATTTCAAATACGCGCCTGCACTGATCGGGTAATTTTTCCAGTGCATAACGGTACTGGGCCTCCAGTTCCTTATGTTCCAGGAGCTGGTGTGTGGTTTCCGCCGGGGTGGCTGTGTGCATTTGTTCCTTGGTGTAGGCTTCCTTGCGCTGTTCTTTTTTAATGCTGTTTAAACAGGTGTTTACAGTGGCCCTGGCCAGGTAGTGCTGAATGGGCGCCCGTTCGTCCAGATTTTCCGCATTCTTCCACAAGTTGAGGAACACATCTTGTACCATATCATTGGCAGTATCCTCATCCTTTACATATCGCACCGCTATATTATACATAGAGGGGGCGAACTGTTTAAAGACAGCCTCAAATACATCTTTGTTTCTTATCCTGATGCCTTTTACTATTTCTTCATTACTCAGTTGCAACATGCGCTGATCTTTTGTTTCCGCCGATGCGAAGATAGATGATTATATCTTTTTTTCACTTTAACATTTTCTTCACTAATGGTAAGTGATGTTTCGGGTGTATTGTTATTATACGGCCACCAACAAGAGTGCAACTAAGCAAAAACCATGCACAATGAATTGGATGCCAATATAGAGTCATCATTATTTTTAACCATATCAAAATTGTAATGCCATGAAAAAAACAATGACAGGAATGTTCGCATTAGCCGCAATGGTTCTCGGAATGACTGCTTTTAACAGCACTGCCGCAACACCGGTAAAAGGAGCTGATAGTATTGCTGTAATTTCAGCTGATTCATTGGCAGGGGCAGACACTGCAGCTATTCGTAGCGGCGTAGCCGTTAGCCTGGATTCTATCGCAGGTCGTATCGATTCCATCGCTGGTCTGGATTCACTGAAAAGTGTTGACAGCCTCAAAGGTACCGATTCGTTACGCGCAGTAGAAGCCGGATCAATCACCGGTAAAATTAGTCCTGCGGACGGAGCAACTGAAGTAGAAGCGGTAAATGGTGCCGATAAACTGAAAGCTGCTGTTTCTCAGGGTACTTTCACCATCCCTGGCGCCAAAGCAGGCGCTTATACCATTACTATAAAAGGTAAAGCACCTTATAAAGATGCTGAGGTGAAAGATGTTAAAGTAGAAGACGGTAAAGTAACCGATATCGGTGAAGTTAAACTGGAACAATAATTAATAAAGATACTAGCAACCAACAACACACTCATCCTAACAGAGAACCCTATTGGTTTGATCCATGAGGCTATTTCATTCTTGAAATGGCCTCTTTTCTTTTCAGCAGTTTATCAGGTATATTCGCAATTCGAAAAGAAATCTCATGCGCACCATACTACTGCTCATTATCTCGAACTCCTTTATGACCTACGCCTGGTACGGTCATCTGAAACACACCGAAACCGCCCTGTGGAAAGTCATCCTGCTCAGCTGGGGGATCGCCTTTTTCGAATACTGCTTCATGGTACCTGCCAACCGGTTCGGCTACCAGGAAGGCTTCAGCGGCTTTCAGCTAAAAACTATCCAGGAGGTAATCACCCTTTCCATTTTCGCCCTCTTCGCCGTTTTTGTGCTCAAAGAACCGCTCCGGTGGAACTACCTCATTTCTTTCCTGTTCCTCATTGGCGCCGTTTATTTTATGTTTAAGAAATAATTTATTTATAATACCCGCCGTTCAACCCATTTCATTTTGAGCGCCTGGATTAATCACTATTTTTGAAGCTCTGTAAACCTTCTGATCGTACATGATTCAAAGAATCTATACCGCTCTGGCCCTGTTGCTGTTGCTAACAGCAGGTCAGACAGCTATCAGCCAGCCAACGCCCGTATGGAATGCCGCCGACATCAAACTGCAGTTAAAAAAACTGGATACCCTCGGCAGCGTCCTCTATCTTGCCGCTCATCCTGATGATGAAAATACCAGGCTGCTCGGCTACCTGGCCAAAGAGAAACTCTATCGCACCGGCTACCTCTCGCTCACCCGCGGCGATGGCGGGCAAAACCTGGTAGGCAACGAACAAAGTGAACTCCTGGGCCTGATCCGCACGCAGGAACTGCTGGCTGCACGCCGCATCGATGGCGCAGAGCAGTTTTTCACCCGCGCGCAGGACTTTGGGTTCTCTAAAAATCCTACCGAAACCTTTTCTATCTGGGATACCGAAAAAATTACCAAAGACGTAGTATGGATCATTCGCAAATTTCAGCCGGATGTGATCATCTGCCGATTCCCGGCGGATAGTCGCGCCGGACACGGCCACCATACCGCCTCCGCCATGCTCGCTGCTAAAGCCTACGAACTGGCAGCTGATCCGAAATACGCGCCTGAACAGTTTGCTAAAGGAGTGAAACCCTGGCAGGCAAAGCGTTTGCTCTGGAATACCTTTAACTTTGGGTCTAACAATACCATTGCCGACGACCAGTTTAAAATTGATGTAGGCGTATTCAATCCATTGCTAGGAAAGGGTTTTGGGGAGATAGCATCCGAATCGCGCTCCCAACACAAAAGTCAGGGCTTTGGTGTTCCGGCCGGCCGTGGCAGTTCCTTTGAATACTTCGCGACCATTAAGGGCAATACCCCCACCAGCTCTCTGCTGGATGGTGTAAACCAGTCCTGGTCCCGCATTGAAGGAGGTAAAGCCGTTGGAGAGCTGGTAGATAAAGTGATTGCCGCCTATAGTATGGATAACCCGGCAGCCTCCGTACCAGCCCTGCTGAACATCCGCAAAGCCATACAGGCACTGCCCGAAGGCTACTGGCGTAACCTTAAGCTCAAAGAAACTGAGCAGCTTATCTTTGCCTGCGCCGGCATCTGGGCAGAAGCATACAGCTCCGCCAACACGGTAGTCCCAGGTTATAAAATGAATACCACCGTGCAGCTGATCAACCGTAGCAACATTCCGGTGACGATTAAAAATATTGATCTGCCGGGCCTTCGCAACGCCTCCAGCGCACAAACACTGGAATTCAATAAACTCACCACCTTCACTAACCCGGTAACGGTACCTGAAAATACCCCGTTTTCACAGCCATACTGGTTGTCGGAATCCCACCCGCTTGGCACCTACACCATTACCGATCCGTTGTTAGTGGGTAATCCGGAAAATGTTCCTGCCTTGCAGACCAACATTCAATTAACTATTGGCGGCGCGGACTTTAATATCTCCCGCCCATTACAATATAAATACACAGACCCGGTAAAAGGAGAGCTGTACGAACCCGTAGTGGTAGCCCCGCCGGTGGTAGGTAATCTTACTAACCAGGTGTTTATTTTCACCGGCAATACCGCACAGCCGGTAACAGTGAAATTACAGGCAATGGCCGATGGCGTGAAAGGTAACATCTCCCTGAAACTCCCTGCAGGCTTTGTGAGCAAACCTGCCTCCATTCCGTACGACTTCCAACAGAAAGGGGATGAGCAGGAATTTACTTTTTCTCTGTCGCCCGTAAAAGCAGGAGGCACCAACCACGTAGATACCTTTGAAGTGCAGATGGCCACTAACGGCAAGGTATATACGGAAGGCATCCAGCGGATCCGCTATGATCACATTCCGGTGATCACACTGTTCCCGCCTGCACAGGCGCGCCTGGTAACGGTAGACCTGAAACATAACGGCAACAACCTCGGATATATCCCGGGTGCCGGTGATATGGTGGCGGCCTCACTTCGCCAGGTAGGCTACAATGTCACAGAGCTTACGGAGAAAGATATTATGTACGGTGATCTTTCCCGCTACGATGCCATCATTGCCGGTGTGAGAGCTTATAATATCAACCCTCGCATGAAGTTCTGGCAGGGAAAACTGATGGACTATGTGAAAAATGGCGGGACTTATTTGGTGCAGTATAACGTAAATTCGCCGCTGGTGATGAATAATATGGGGCCATATCCTTTCAGCCTGTCCCGCGACAGGGTAACGGAAGAAGATGCCACCGTGAAAATTCTGAACCCGGCGGACCCGGTGCTGCATTACCCGAATAATATTTCTACCGCCGACTTTAACGGCTGGGTACAGGAAATAGGGCTTTATTACACTTCCGGGGCCGATCAGTCATATGATAAATTATTTGCTATGAATGACAAAGGGGAGTCGCCGCTGGATGGTTCCACCCTGGTTACGACTTATGGCAAAGGAAGATATGTGTATACCTCGCTTTCCTTCTTCCGGCAGCTGCCGGCGGGTGTTCCGGGGGCATACCGCATATTTGTGAATCTGATATCTGCAAAAAAGGGTTAATAGCACATGAGTGACAATAATGTAAATGCAAAGAGGCCGCGGATGCGTATTGCAGCTATATTTTGCATCCTTCTCGGGCTCTTCATAGGCTTCGGCATCAAACGAATCCATATCGGACTAATAATTGGTATCGGTTTGGGTTTGCTCACGGGGGTTTTGTGGACTAAGAGCCATGATTAAATAGTCTGATCATCTTCATCCTGCCGAAGGCAGGATGAAGATGATCCTTATCTACGGCACCGAAGGTGCCGTAGATAAGGATCAATAAATAGAATTGAACCTGTAATTCCGCTATTCCATGCAAGACAATCACCTGCAGGAAGAGAAGCCACCGTTATTTCCATCCTGGAACTACTGGTATATCCTGGTAGTTGCATGGCTGGCATTGCTGATTATTCTCTTCTACCTCTTCACCAAAACATTTTCATGAGTTCATTAGACTGGATAGTGCTGGTAGCTACCTTGTCCGTCATCATACTATATGGTGTATGGAAGAGTCGTGGCAAACAGAGCATGGAAAGCTATTTCCTGGGTAATCAATCGATGCCCTGGTATATTGTATTGTTATCTATTATCGGCACACAGGCAAGTGCAATTACCTTCATATCCGCGCCTGGTCAGGCGTATACGGATGGTATGCGCTTCGTGCAATATTATTTCGGATTACCATTGGCGATGGTGGTGCTGTGTATCACCTTTGTCCCCATCTTTCATAAGCTGAAAGTATATACCGCCTACGAATTCCTGGAGCAGCGTTTCGATCTGAAAACACGCACGCTTACGGCGGCGTTGTTCCTGGTGCAGCGCGGTTTATCGACCGGTATCAGCATTTGCGCCCCCAGTATTATTCTGTCGTCCTTATTAGGATGGAACCTTTACTGGACCAACCTTATTATGGGTGGCCTGCTGATTATCTATACCGTGGCCGGTGGAACCCGGGCGGTTTCTTATACACAAACATTGCAACTGCTGGTCATTTTTGCGGGCATGTTCCTTGCCGGCTGGATGGTGGTACACCTGCTACCGGAAAATATCGGTATGAAGGAGGCTTTACAGGTTTCCGGGAAGATGAATAAGCTCAACGTGATCGTTACTGACTTCGACTGGAAAGATAAATACAATATATGGAGCGGGATAATAGGGGGCTTCTTCCTGGCCCTGAGTTATTTTGGTACGGATCAGTCACAGGTAGGCCGGTACCTGACTGCCAAATCAGTTAAGGAAAGCAGGCTGGGGCTATTGATAAACGGACTGGTGAAGGTACCGATGCAATTCCTGATCCTGCTCATTGGTGCGTTGGTATTTGTGTTCTATCTTTATTTCCGGGCGCCTTTGTTTTTCAATGAAGCGCAGCTGGCGCGGATTCATAAAACAGAACATGGCGCAGCGCTTTCGGCGCTTGAGAATGAATTCAATTCACTCAGTACCACCAAGCAACACCAGGTAAAAGACCTGGCGGCAGCACTTGATAAAGGCGAACAAACAGCGATATCCACGGCGCAGCAAGCGTTGCAGGCTACGGAGGACAAAGCGCAGCACGTGCGTGCTGAAGCGATCACTCTGATAAAAAATGCTGATCCGGCAGGAGATGCGAATGATACGAATTACATCTTCCTGCATTTTGTGGTCAACAGTTTGCCTAAAGGCCTCGTGGGATTACTGATAGCCATCATCTTCCTGGCAGCATGGGGCAGTATTGCAGCGGCCCTGAACTCGCTGGCTTCCACCACAGTGGTGGATGTATACAAGCGGTTGTATAAGCGGGAGGAGTCGCCGGAGAAATATGTACGCATGTCCAGGATGTGGACCCTCATCTGGGGAGTGTTCTGTATTGCCGTTGCCCAGTTTGCCAGTGGTCTGGGTAGCCTGATTGAAGTGGTAAACGTGCTGGGTTCGTGGTTTTACGGTACCACGCTGGGGATATTCCTGGTGGCATTTTACCTGAAAAGAGTGGGGGGAACGGCTACTTTCACGGCGGCTATCATTGCCCAGGTGGTAGTGTTGATCTTGTTTTGGATGGAAGTGGTGTCTTTCCTCTGGCTCAATGCGATTGGCTGTATGCTCGTACTGGCGTTAGCGTTAGTACTGCAGCCGTTTATGAAAAAAACTGCTTAAACTGCTTTGCTTCCTGCGAAGACCACCAATAAAAAAGAGACGCAATTCATTTTGCGTCTCTTTCATTTTTATAGCATTGAAGCTTATTTCAGTGTTGCCAGCAGCTTGGTGTTCAGTGCTACGTAGTCAGCGCTTTCTGCTTTTTTAGCCAGCTCCATGGATTGTTGCGCAGCAGCTTTAGCTACCGCGTTATCTTTTACGAGGGAGTGGATACGGGCTTTCTGGTACAGTACCCAGAAGGCATCAGGTTGCTGTTCAGCCGCCTGATCAATGTAGGTAACTGCTTTTTTCAGGTCCTTATTCATGTCAGCATAGTAGAGAGCTGCCTGGAAGTAAGGCTTTTTGTCCGTTTGCATAGCGGCTTCGATCTGGGACTGGATTTGTCCGTCGATGTTAGCGGCGATGCCTACAGGTACGCTGAATTTATCCCAGCTGATCACCAGGTCCATTGATTTGTACTGGATATTCTGGAAATCGATGGAGAAGGTTTGCTGTGCGGCGCCGTTGCGTTTAGGCGTAACGGTTACACGGGCTACATCCTCTTCCTGTTTGTAATCTGCCGGTTTGGTGATGTTCAGGTTTTTGCTGAGGATTACGGTCCAGGATTGTTTGCCAGGAATGGTAACCAGGCCGTATTTACCCGCAGGTACTGGTTTGCCGCCGAAGGTTACGTCTTCACCGAAAGTGATGGTGGTAGCGCTGTTGGCACCGGTTCTCCATACTTTATCGTAAGGCACGAGGTCGCCCAGGATGGTGCGGCCGTTCATGTTCGGGCGGGAGTAGTTCAGTTCTACGCTGGAAAGAGCGAATTGTTGTTTAATAGTCTGGCTGGGGCTTGGCGCAGGTACTTTAACCTGGGCGAAAGCAGATCCTGCGTACAGTACGATTGCGCAGCCGGTGGCTACCGCAAGTGTTTTGATCGTTTTCATATTATATGTTGAGAATATTGGTGGCGTTATTCGATCAGGCCGTTACGGAAGGCATAGAGCACAATACCTACACTGTTTTTTACATTCAGTTTTTCCAGAAGTTTTTGGCGGATACCTTCCACGGTACGTGGACTGAGGAAGATCTTTTCTGAAATTTCCTGTGTGGTTTGTTCGTTGCAGATCAATTTAAGTACTTCCATCTCCCGGTCATTGAGCTGCACTTCATTTTTGAGTGTTGGCTTAATATGCTGCTTGGTTTTGTGCAGCACTTTTTTGAGCAGTGCCAGGTTTACGTTCTCGTTGAAGTAAAACCCTTTGTCATAGGTGGTGCAGATGGCTTCGTAAATCTCTTCCGGTTCGGCATTTTTAAGCAGGTAGGCGTTGGCCCCGTTTTCCACCAGGTGTACGATGAAGTTATCATCTTCGTACATGGTGAGGATAATCACTTTGACATCCGGGTATTTGGCCTTTACTTTTACGGTAGCCTCAATACCGTCCATGTTGGGCATCTTCAGGTCCATCAGGATAACATCCGGCTGTTGTTTTTCCATGATATCCAGCAAATGCTGGCCATCATCAGCTTCGAATATTACACTGATATTTTCATACGGGATAAGTGTGTTAATGACTCCACTGCGGAAGATCTTATGATCGTCGGCAATTGCCACTTTTATATGGTGTGTCATCTGGAGGACAGTTTATAGAGAATTACATTATTATTCCAAGAATTATTAAATCACACTGATTCATACCAGTTAGTATGAATCAGTTGGCAATTTAGAATAAAACTACATAAGAATCAATTAATTCTGAGCAGATTACTGATAGTTCTCTACATTAATCTGTGCCACGGTTCCAATCGGATTTCGTCTGTTGTAGGAGATGGTGCCGTTGATGATATTGAGTCTGCTCTCTATATTTTTCAATCCCAGGCTGCCTGTTTTCTTTTTTGATTCCGTCAGGGTATCGAGCAGTTTGCCGTTACCGTTGTCAGCCACGTCTACAGTCAGGAGATTGGGCGTGCATTTATAGGTGATTTCAATGCTGGTAGCTTCCGCGTGCTTTACAATGTTGTTGATCAGTTCCTGTACTACACGGTATACATGTAATGCCTTGGACTTATCCACCGGAATAGTGTTTTCCGGTGTTTTGAAATGAATAGCTACCTGCTTGTTTTTATTCATCAGGTTACAGAAAGAATCCAGTGCGTGTGCCAGGCCCAGATTGTCGAGGGCTTGCGGATGCAGGCTTTGTGAAATAAACCTAAGTTGCTGAATAATGGTATCAGTGAATTCTTTCGTTTCCTTTAACCGTTCGGTTTCTCCGTTGCCTGTTTTAAGGAGAGGCTGGAGGCCGCCGATGGTTAATTTCAGCACAGACAGCTGTGCACCCACTTCGTCGTGGAGGTCTTCTGCAATGCGTTTACGTTCCAGTTCCTGCCCTTGCAGGATGGCTTCGAGGCGCTCACGTTGGAGTTGAAGATCCTTATCCCGAATGATTAATTTATGTTGAATTACCTGTTTCTGTTGGAGCATTACCAGCAGTATTACCACAATAGCTAAAATGAGCATTACTGTGGTCCCGACAATAATAATATCAGTGATCCGCATACTTCAATAGTTTCGTCTTGCTTAGTCCGATGTAAAACAAGATCATCGAAATACTGCCGATGGCATACGTGATACTATAAGTTACGAGCACCATTTTATCCGGATTTTCGTGCTGTGTTTTTTGAAACAGACTCAGACTGATTGAAAAGAGAATAGTCGAGCAAAAGTACAGGAATAATCCTGAATTGTACCAGAACGTAGGTAAAGAGTTTATGTATATCGATTTTTCAATCAATTCTTTATCACTGAGTTGCTGCATGAATAATGATATAGCGTAGAATATCATTAGAGCTGCCTTCAGGCCGGTGGATACAGAGTTATAGAATTTCATTCCATCGATCCGAAAGAAGTCGACGGAGAAAACAAATAGCATGACAATTGGAAGGCGAAGTATGATGTATCGTAGTTTAGGGGATTTGATACATGAAATATAGAACATAGATAGTACAACAAACTGAAGGAAATGCATCAGATTGAAGTACCACATATTGTTTTTATACAGCACCATAATCAGGTAGGAACCTGCAGAAAAGAGGAGTGACAGCAGTATGTAGTAAAAAATCCATTTCGAAGAAGGGTCCAGTTGTCTGTATTTTAATAGGAAGGGGATCAGAACCAGGAATTCGATCCCCAACATACACCAAAATACCGTTAGCATTATTGTAAGCACAAGTAATCTATCTTTCTTTTATGATAATTTTGGCAACAGTAATTATTCTGGTTTTTGGTCTGTACCACCACCGCCGCCGCCGCCGCAGTAATTAGGGCAAGGAAGACCGTCGTCCAGGATCAAAGCCATGTCCTTGGATTGTACACCATCTAGTGAAGCACCTGCAGGCAGAATGTCATTACCATCAGCATCGGTTGCTACCAGCACCATTTTCTTCTCTTTGATACCATCACCATCTGTATCGATATGAATACCGTAATAAATTCTCAGACCCGCAGCTCTGTCATCAGCCAGGAGTTCCAGCACTTTGTCTTTAGAAAAGCACATAGCTTTTACAAAATCGGCAGATTTCTGATCAGCATGTTCTGCTGCATAGTTGCCAAGCAATGTATCCATTCTCTCTTTAGAGATGAAGCCACCGGCTTCAGAAATGGAAGGGCGGTTTGAAGCGCTCATAAGTGTTAGTTTTAGATTTAGGAGTTAGAAATAGTCTGCGGTAAAATTATTATAAATTTTTACACTACCAATAGGCCTGAGATGCCGCTGGTAAGCGTTTAAACTCATCTGGTGTGGCTGTAATCCTTGATAGTAAAGGATTTGCAGAAGTAATATACAAGATGCCGTTTATTGTAATCAGGTGTCAGTGTCATAAAATTGCGTATTTCTACGCATTCCGTATTATCAGTTATTTAACGCTTGATTGACGGGTGGAAGTTATCAATCTTTGTAGTGTCGATATACCGACAGACTATTTTATCAACGGACAGTACATTCGATACAGAAAACAGGCCTTTCTACCATGTTTGTTTGTAGTTAGCATTTTGCAGAGGGTTATACTGTGCCCTTAAACAGTATTAGGTTAAACTCGTTAACCCCTTTTTTTAAAAATTTAACTATGAGTTACCTGTTAATTGGCAACATCTCTGCGTTGATTGGTGACGACTGCATTGAGCCACTGGTTAATGCACGCATCAGGGTCTATTTACCGGGAGTCAACCAATCCGGTGATCACCTGAGCATTGTAAAAGGTCACTTTAATAACCTTCGGCCGCTTACGGCGCATGAAGTGTTACTGAAGGCGGACCGGCTACTGGCGGAAGCTACCCTTGACCACATGGGCAACTTCCGCATGGAGTGGGAGGAAATTCATTTGTTTACCGAAGCCCTGGAATTAAATCTCTGTTTGGATGAGATGCCAGGCAAAACCGGTAACCTTAAGTCCCGCAACTACCGGTTAAGTTACCTGGTGCCCCATTGGAAAAAGCAAAACGGACAATATCTGGCTGCATATGCCTATCTCATTCCTCCCGATGCCTGGGCGGAAATTTACCGGAATGCCGGCGCCTGGGTCATTACAGGTGTAGTGAAGAGTCAGACAGGCTTTAGTGGTGAACCACACCTGAAAGTGACTGCCTATAATGCCGTTACCGGCAAAAGAATAGCCGAAACCTATACAAACGAGTTTGGCAGGTATACCATGCATTTTTCAAGGAGAGATTTATATACCGGCAGATTGCAGTTGGTTCGGGATGGCCGTAGTAACCAGGGGCCGGATATCTTCTTCAAGATTTACCGGCATGACCAGCTTATCTGGGCAGAAGATGAGTCGCATGCGATGGCTTCGGACCGACAGGACGTAGCTCCCTGTTCCCATCTGGATATTATTTATAAGCCCGGCATCTTTACCAGGGCTACCCGTCATATCAGTACCTGGCTCCATCATGTAAGGAGTCGTGTCGACACCCGCAAGGGTCGCGCTCGGATTCCTGCAGCTAGGGTGCACAGCAGGCTTATTGTGAAAGATTAATGACCCAATGTTTGAGAGCGGCTCCGTTAACAGCGGGGCCGCTTCGTTTTATACCCGCGAAGGATCGAAGCAATCCAGGTTCCCAGCCGGATTTAATAAATATAAGGGGGAGCTGCTGTATGTACAGTACGATTAGCTGGTGACAAATAAGGCTTTGATCAGACCCACAGATGGAATCGCTCGCATAATGATCCCTTTGCTGTCCATAGGGCTATTCGCATGATCAGAACCTTGGATGGAATCGCTGGAGGGTATCCCTGAGGTATTCCCTGTCGATATGCGTATAGATTTCGGTGGTGGTGATGCTTTCATGACCCAGCATTTCCTGTACGGCCCTCAGGTCAGCACCGCCTTCCACCAGGTGTGTCGCAAAAGAGTGCCGAAAGGTGTGGGGCGACACATTCTTTTCTATCCCCGCGAGTTTCACCAGGTCTTTAATGACCAGGAAAATCATGACCCTGCTCAGCGCGCTGCCCCGGCGGTTGAGGAAAACAGTATCTTCTTCGCCCTGCTTCACGGGGACGTGTATACGAATATTGCGGCGGTACATATCTATCTGCTTCATGGCGTCCTTGCCGATTGGTACCAGCCGTTCCTTGTTTCCTTTTCCGATTACCCGGATGAATCCCACATCGAAATGTAACTGTGTGATTTGCAGGTTCACGACCTCGCTTACACGTAGTCCGCAGCTATACATGGTTTCCAGTATGGCTCTGTTGCGGTGGCCTTCCGGCGTATCCAGTTGTATTTGGGAGATGATCAGTTCAATTTCTTCAAAAGTGAGCACATCCGGTAATTTTCGCTGGAGCTTGGGAGCTTCCAGTAACTGACTGGGGTCTTCCTTAGCCATGTCTTCCATGAGCAGGAACTTGTAAAATGCCTTTATACCGGAGATGATGCGCGCCTGGGAGGCTGGTGTCATTCCGAGTTTTGCAACCCATTGCACGCAACTTTGCAGATCTTGCAGGGTCACATCCTGAGGGCGTAATTTTTCCTGCCCGTTCGCCTGGAGGTACTGCTCCAGTTTCTCCACATCCCGGAGGTAAGCTTCTATAGAATTACCGGAAAGGGACCTTTCTAATTGGAGGTAACCCTTAAATAATTTTCGGAACGATTCCCACATAATGGCAATATAAGGGCATTTTGCGAAACTCGGGCCACTCAGGCAACAAAATGCGAGTTACGCTGGAAAATAGGGTAGTGGTACTTTTTACAGGTGGGATTTTTATAATGTGAAGGTGTTGTTTAATGCGTTGCTTTAAAATACTTGATTTATATCTATCTAAATCAATAAATTATAGAAATAAAACTTATGATGAGATGAGCTGTTTCTGGGAGTAGTATACCTGGGTATCCGCATTGTTTTTCCGGCAAAAGATTGATAAGTAAGGGAATAATTTAATGTATAATGATAGTTTTCTTCATTAAATAAAGTGTTGGTTTAGATAATTTTATTCAGCGTGCTTAATATCAATTATTTATTATTAGTTTAATTGGGTTTTGGGTTTGAACTGCGTAGAGCCGCCTGGCAGGCGGCTATGCGAGCTAATCTACTACTTCAATCTCCTCCGAGAATCGCAGCACAGACCCTCCGCGAAGACCTTAGCGGATAGCCGCCTGCCTGGAGGCTCTACGAATCATATACGAAAAATTGAGCATGTAAATATGATCGAACGGCCTCCTTCACGAACGGTTTCGCCTTATGCATCGATGGTGCGTCGCATCCGGTATCGATTTCCGGACTTAAATAATAAGATGTTGCATGCAACCTGTCCACCGCCCAAATAATTGCGATAATGCCAATATGCAATCCGTTTGCAGTCCTCCAATCAACCACCATTGCAACCGATCGAATTCCCCCAAACCAAAAAAGCCGGTGCTCACGAAGCACCGGCCTATATCTTTACCTGTAATTACAGATTAGAATTTCTCCAGACCGCTGAAGAAGAAGTCACCTTCGATCTGAGCATTCTCATCGGAGTCAGAACCGTGAACTGCGTTACGACCGATAGATTCCGCATATTTCTTACGGATAGTACCTTCTTCTGCGTTAGCAGGGTTGGTAGCACCAATCAGTTTACGGAAGTCTTCCACTGCATTATCCTTTTCCAGGATAGCTGCAACGATGTGACCGCTGCTCATGAACTCAACCAGCTCACCGTAGAAAGGTCTTTCTTTGTGTACTGCGTAAAATTCACCGGCTTTAGCAGCAGACAGCTGCGTCATTTTCATAGCTACAATACGGAAGCCTGCTTCGTTAATCATGTTCAGGATGCCGCCAATATGCCCGTTTGCAACCGCATCAGGCTTAATCATTGTAAATGTTCTGTTACCCATAGTTTTTTTATTCCGGATTACTGATTTGAGCCGCAAAAGTAATTACATTTTCTTTAGTGGTAAAAAATTTTGAAATTCTGGCCCAAATAAAGAACTTCGCACTTCATTTTCTGTTAACAACAACAGGAACTTATAAATTAACAATATTACAGTTTGAATGAAGTCGATCGAGGAAATTAAGCCTTTGCTGGAAAGCCCGAAGAAAGTGGTGATAACCATGCATCAGAAACCAGATGCAGATGCTATGGGAAGCTCCCTGGCCATGTACCACTACCTGATTCAGAAAGGCCATGATGTTACTGTAATTTCTCCCACCAATTTCCCGGACTTCCTGAAATGGATGCCTGCCGCCGAGCTGGTACTGGACTTTGAATCTTCTAATGACAAGGCTATGGCCGCCCTGGAAGGAATCGACCTGCTTTTCTGCCTCGATTTCAACGCCCTGTATCGCACCAAAAACATGGCACCATTCCTGGAGAAAATGGACTGCATCAAAATTCTGATCGATCACCACCTGGAACCGCAGCCTAACTTCGATTATGGTGTAAGCGATACCTCCGCCAGTTCCACCGCGCAGCTGGTATATGAAACCATCTACAAGCTGGGCGATGACAAGTTGATCAACCTCGATATCGCTGCCTGCATCTACGCCGGCACCGTTACCGACACCGGCTCCTTCCGGTTTGCCTCCACCAGCGCACGCGTACACCGTATGGTAGCTGATTTAATGGACCGCGGCCTCAAACACGAAATAATTCACCAGAATATCTATGATAACTTCCTGGAAAACAGACTCCGGTTCCTCGGTCATAGTCTGCTCAACCGTATGGAAGTATTCTATGAATACAATACCGCCATGCTCGCCATCCCTTATACGGACCTGAAACGGTTCGACCTTATGACAGGGGATACGGAAGGGCTGGTAAATTTCCTCCTTTCAATCCAGGGTATTAAATTAGCGGCACTGATCATCGACCGGAATGTGGAAGTGAAGCTCTCTTTCCGTTCCAAAGGCGACTTTGACGTCAACACCTTCGCTCGCAAATATTTTGACGGCGGAGGTCACTTCAACGCCTCCGGTGGCAGAAGTTCCGACTCCCTCGAAAAAACCGTTGAGAGATTTTTGAAGGCAATTGAGGAAAATGAGGAACAATTACAATAACTTGCTATAGTACTAGAACCTACTAATACAGTCAAATGAAAAAACACAATTATTTATTAGCTGCAGCAGCGTTAGGCATGTTCCTGGCCAGCTGTGGTGGCGGTGTGAAGAAAACACCAAGCGGTATTGAATATATCGTGCACAAATCTGGTAATGGTGCTCAGCTGAAAATCGGCGATACCGCCCTGATGAACGTTACGCAGAAAATCAACGACTCCCTGCTGGGTACCTCCCGCGAAGTTGTTGGTGCGCCAATTCCCGTTCTGGTGTCTAAACCAACGGATAAGTTCGACCTGATGGAAGGTATCGCACTCCTCCATGAAGGCGATAGCGCTACGTTCTTCATTCCATGGGATTCTTTGCCTCCTATGCAACGTCCTCAGTTCGGTAAAAAAGGTGACAAACTGAAAATCACCTTTGCTGTAGAAGGTAAATTCTCTGCTGCTGCTCAGAAAGAAAAAGATGAGAAGCTGATCAAAGAATACCTGGAGAAAAACAAAATCAACGCTACCAAAAACGCTGAAGGTGTTTATGTGGCTGTGAAAGAAGAAGGTACTGGTGCTACTCCAAATGCTGGTGATACCGTTTACGTTCACTACACTGGTAAACTGACAAGCGGTAAAGTATTTGACTCTTCTCAGGATTCTACCCTCCGTCCGGGCATGCCGCTGGAACCAATTAAATTCCCGCTGGGTCGCGGTTTCGTGATCAAAGGTTGGGATGCTGGTCTGGCTGGCCTGAAAAAAGGTTCTAAAGCTACCCTGGTAATTCCTTCTACCCTGGCTTACGGTCTGCAAGGTTCACCTCCTGCAATCCCAGGTAACTCTATCCTGGTATTCGATGTACAACTGGTTGATATTAAACCAGGTGCACCTGAGGCTCCTGCTGCTCCTGCACCGGCTCCTGCTAAGTAATCACTATCTCAGGATAAAAGAGAACGCCCTCCCTGCAATTGCAAAGGAGGGCGTTTTTTATTTCTATTAATACAGTCCTACTTCATAAAACGGGCGCTCAACTCCGGTGTTGGCACCATACAGGCCTCCTGACGGCCAAACCAACGGTAACGGTTACGCGCAATCAGCGTATAAACACCATCCCGCAGAAACGATGGCAGCACAATGAACCCATAGAGCAATTTTGCCGGAAATCCCAGCCGCCTCGCTACCCGTAACGCTGCCGTACTTTTCGTATATACCTTACCGTTTTCCAGTAACACGAATGATTCCATTCCTTCGGTGCTAAAATTCCACGTTATAGCAAGTGAAGCCGCCGTATCCGATTGCAGCGATGCAAACCGGAAGTAACCCCGGTTATCATGCCGGATGACATAATTCACGCTCGCATTACAAAAGTTGCAAACACCGTCGAATAAAATGATCCCGTGTTTCATCTCTGCAAAGGTAAGTTATTTGATCACTCAGGCATAACCGTCGATCAATACTTCATACAATTTAACTTTCAAATCCTCCAGGGATACATCCTGTGTCAGGTTACCATCCTGCGCATAGGAAACCGTACCCCGCTCTTCTGAAACGATAATCGCCAGGTTATCACTGTGTTCGGTAATGCCCACCGCCGAACGATGCCTTAAACCCACGCGGGTAGGCAAATCCGGGTTCTCGGATACTGGCAATATCACCTTGGCAGCCAGCATTTTGCTGCCTACAATGATCAGGGCCCCGTCGTGCAGCGGACTGTGTTTGTTGAAAATACTCTCTATCAGCTTGGCACTAACGTTGGCGTCTATAGGAATACTGGAAGCGGTATCAAATTTTAAACGGTAAGTGGTAGCCACCACAATCAGCGCCCCGGTATGGGTGCCCATCATGCGACCCACCGCCGTAATGATCTCATTAATAATGTTTTCCTCATCTTTATAACTCTTGAACTTATCGGGTAAAAACAATTTAGTCAAAAAGCTGTCTTTACTAAGTGGTGTTTTCTTCCCAAGCACCAATAGAAACTTCCGGATCTCCGGCTGGAAGATAATAATGATAGCAATCAGCCCTACATTGATAAAGTTCTGCAGGATGTTGGTGAGGATGGGCATTCGCAGCGCCCTTACCATAAAAAAGGCCGCATATATCATTAACAGGCCTACGAAAATATTGAATGCCAGGCTGCCCCGCAGCAACCGGTACAACTGAATTACAAGAAAAACGACGATCAGCAGGTCTAATACTTCCAGCCAGCGAAACTCATAACCGTAAAATTTAAATACTTCCCTCATGTCTAATTTATATTGCTGTCAGAAAAAACAGGGTTATCCCTTCAGCTTGTCTAAGATCCTAATTGTTTCTACTGCTTCCTTTACATCATGTACCCGCAGGATATGCGTACCTTGTTGCAATGCCACCGTATTGAGTACGGTGGTTCCATTGAGGGCCTCCACAGGGGAGGTGCCCAGTAATTTATAAATCATTGACTTACGGCTGATGCCTGTCAACACAGGTGTTTGCAGAATTTCAGCCACCAGGTGCAACTGGCTCATCAACTCATAATTATGTTCCAGCGTTTTTCCAAACCCAAAGCCGGGATCAGCAATGAAATCCCGGATGCCCGCTGCCCGGCATTCAGCCAGCTTGCGGATCAGGTAATCCAGCACTTCCCTGGTAACGTTTTCATAAACAGGATTGACTTGCATAGTAGCTGGCTTACCCTGCATGTGCATAGCGATATATGGCACCTGTAATTTACCGGCCACTGGTATCATCGCGGGATCTAAATCTCCCGAACTAATATCATTAATTATAGCAGCACCTGCATGAACCGTTTTTTCAGCCACAGCTGCATACCAGGTATCGATGGATATAATGGCTTCAGGGTAATGATGTAAGATGGCATGAATAGCAGGTAATAATCTGTTCAGCTCCTCGTCGGCCCCAATCACCTCTGCACCAGGCCTGGAACTTTGTGCGCCCAGGTCCAGTATAGCCGCACCTTCTGCCAGGTGCCTGCCCGCTTTTTCCACCACATGGTGCAATTCCCGCATCCGGTTGCCTTCATAAAATGAATCATCGGTTACGTTGATGATGCCCATCACCACAGGTGTTGCAAGAGATAGCAGCCTGCCCCTGCAATTGATCGAAAGTGATGACGGTGTATGGATATGGTTAGTTTTCATGGTAATAGTTCCGCCTGTTTATCTGAAATTCTTTATTTTGCCCTGCAATTTACGTAATGTAAGCAAGGTGAGCGGGATTTAATCCATTCGCCTGCCTGCAATTTATGATTTTAGCCTCTGAATTATGGATACATTAGCACAATATCACGCCGCATTTGATGGTTGTAAGGATATTTTTATCAAGAAAACGAAGGACTATGGTACCTCCTGGAGAGTACTGCGGCCGATTTCCGTGACGGATCAGATTTTTATCAAAGCCCAGCGTATCCGCACCATCCAGGAAACAGGCGTTCAGAAAGTAGCGGATAATATTGAGGGAGAATTCAAGGCTATCGTTAATTACGGTATCATCGGACTCATTCAACTGCAACAAAACGGTAACCCCTATACGGACTTGCCGGTGGAAGAAGCAGAGGCCTTATATAATAAGTACCGCGCTGAAGTAGAGGAAGTGATGCTGGCTAAAAACCACGACTACGGCGAAGCGTGGAGAGATATGAGTCAGGAGTCGTTTGCTGACCTTATCCTCACCAAACTGCTGCGCATCAAACAGATTATCCGTAATCAGGGTAAAACGCTGATTTCAGAAGGGATCGACGCCAATTACACGGATATCATTAACTATGCACTGTTCGCCCTGATCAAGATCAGTGAAACCCGGCAATCCTAAACTAAACCATTAAATAACTTATGAAAATTATCCTAAACCTGTTTCGCATCCTCGTAGGGGTGCTGTTTATTTTTTCCGGGTTGATCAAAGCCAATGATCCGCTGGGCCTGAGCTACAAGATGGACGAGTTTTTTGAAGTGTTGCACCTGACCTTCCTCTCGCCTTACTCACTGGCCTTCTCCGTGATCATGAACGCTTTTGAGATCATCGCCGGTGTAGCCGTACTTGTAGGATACCGTATGCGCACGTTCTCGGTACTGCTGCTGCTCCTGATCGCATTTTTTACCTTCCTCACCGGCTACGCCCTGTTTAGCGGTACCATCCGGGAATGCGGCTGCTTCGGTGATTGTATCAAACTCACTGCTTCACAAACCTTCTGGAAAGATGTGATCCTGTTTGTAATGATCCTGCTGATCTTTGCAAAACGTAATGATATTAAGCCCCTGTTTAAAGGGGCAGGCTTTATCGTGCTGCTGTCGGCGGTATTATCGTTCGGTATTCAATGGTATACCCTGCGCCACTTGCCGGTGATCGACTGCCTGGCTTATAAAGTAGGTAATAATATTCCTGAGAAGATGAAATTGCCGCCGGGTGCTACACCTGACGTATACCAGATGACTTTCATCTATGAAAAGGACGGTGTCAAAAAGGAATTTACAGAAGATAATTACCCCTGGTCTGATTCTACCTGGGTGTTTGTAGACCGTAAGGATAAGCTGATAAAGAAAGGTAATGCCGAACCAGCCATTAAGGACTTCATCCTGATGGACCTGGACGGTGGTAACCAAACCCAGGGCGTACTGGAAGAAACTAAACCGGTATATTTATTTATGGTGCTCAATACCAGCACTGCCGGCACCGGATGGGAAGATAAAATCAGGGCCCTGCAGGCAAAACAGCAGAAAGGAGAGATCGAAATCTTTGGGGTGACCGCTTCCACTAAGGAAGAAATTGCCGCCTTCCAGCAAGCGAAAGGCTTAACCTTCCAGTTCCTGCAAATGGATGGTGTGGCGATCAAAACTGCTGTAAGAAGCAATCCCGGACTGATCCTGCTCGATAAAGGCACCATTAAGGGTAAATGGGCTTACCACGATATTCCTTAATAAAATACAGGTAAACATATGCTGCGCTTCCTGCTGAGAAAAACCGGTTATGGACTGCTGGTGTTACTGGGAGTAGTAACGCTGGTGTTTTTCCTCTTCAATGTATTACCCGGCGATCCGGCCAGGCTTACATTGGGACAGCGTGCCGATGTTTCCTCGCTGGAAAATGTAAGAAAAGAACTGCATCTCGACCAACCGGTGAGGATGCAGTTTTTATTATATCTGAATGATTTGTCGCCCATAGGCCTGCACGAAACCAGTGCCGCCAATGCCAACTTTAATTATCTCCCCATTGTAAAATTTAAATCCGGCAATACCTTATTACTGAAAGCGCCTTACCTCCGCAGGTCCTACCAGGGCAAAAAGCCCGTGTGGGATATGCTGATGGAGGCCTTGCCGGGAACCTTGCTGCTGGCCGCAGCGGCTATGATATTTGCTACTATTGTTGGAATAGGCTTGGGAATACTGGCAGCGGTAAAACAAAATACATGGCTGGATACCGGCTCCGTATTTGCCAGTGTGCTGGGCATCAGTGCACCTTCGTTTTTTGCCGGCATTGTACTGGCCTATTTATTTGGTTTCTTATTAAGTGATTACACCGGGCTCCATATGACTGGCAGCCTGTATGATATCGATCCCTTTAAAGGGAGAGTGCTCAACTTCCGTAACCTGGTGTTGCCTGCCTTAACGCTGGGAATCAGGCCACTGGCGATTATCGTGCAGCTTACCCGCAGTGCCATGCTGGATGTGCTGCACCAGGATTATATCCGTACTGCAAGGGCTAAAGGGCTTGCAAGTCCGGCTATTTTATTCCGGCATGCCCTTCCTAATGCCTTAAACCCCGTACTGACCGCCGTAACCGGCTGGTTTGCAGAGCTGCTGGCGGGTGCCTTTTTCGTAGAATATATTTTCGGCTGGAAAGGTATTGGCAAGATCACCGTGGAAGCACTGGACAAATATGATTTTCCGGTGGTAATGGGAGCCATATTATTTACTGCCGGCATTTTTGTGCTGGTAAATATCCTCGCCGACCTCCTCTATGGCGCGATAGATCCGCGGATCAGACTGGATTAACATCTCCCGAAAAAAAATTTTAGAAATTTTTGTAACATCTCTATTTACCAGTCGTCTTCTTATCAAACAGTGGTATTCTACATGTCATTAGAACTATTTCTTTCCCAGGTTGTACCAGTCAGAACAAAGCTTTTCCGCTTTGCCTACCGGCTGCTGGGTGATGAGGAAGATGCAAAGGACATTACTCAGGATGCACTGATGAAGGTTTGGGCTATGCAGGGAAAGATGATGGAGCTGCAAAACCTGGAGGCCTGGTGTATGCGGATTACCCGCAACCTGGCACTGGATAAGATTAAATCCCGTAAATACCGGATCGCTGATACCCTCGACAAGGCCAGCGAGCTTCCAGCCCTTCATCAGAGAAATCCACATGCGGCCACTGAACGGAATGAAGTGATGAATAAGGTGCATGCAGCGATCAACGGGTTACCGGAAAAATATCGCAACATCATGCAGCTACGTGATATGGATGGGCTTTCGTACCAGGAAATTGCCGAAGCATTGGATATAGATGTGAATGAAGTAAAAGTGAATTTGCACCGTGCCAGAAAAAGTGTACGGGAAAAACTACAAAATCAACAGGTATATGGATTATAAAGCAATCAGCGCCCTGCTTGAAAAGTATTGGGAAGGAGAAACTTCCCTGGCAGAAGAGGCCGAACTGAAAGCTTTTTTCAGCGAGCCACCTGCCGATCTGCCGGAAGATTTGGTGGAAGCAGCCCCGTTGTTTCAGTACATCGCAGCGGAAGCGCAATTTCCCGCAGAACCGGAATGGGATATGTCCTTCCTGCAGGAAACGCCGCCTCAGCAGGCCCCTGCGAGGGTGGTGCATATGCAACCATTCCGTAACTGGATGAAATATGCCGCCATTGTACTAATGCTGGCCGGCATTGGCTATGCCTTCCGTCAGCACCGTGAAACCAAGCTGATAGCGGCCCGCCAGGAAGCTGAAGAGCGCAGGGCCTATATGGAAGCTAAAAAAGCACTGGCGCTGTTGAGTAGAAACTTCAACAAGGGCACTGATAAAATGCAGCAGCTGTCCTATTTCAATACCGCAGTAGAAAAGTTACAAGGAAGTAATTAATACCAACCGATTTTACTATTAAATTTTAGAGAGATGAAACGATCCCTTTTATTAATCATCACAGTATTGCTCAGTTGCCAGCTGTTTGCGCAACAGGGGAGTAGCGTAATAGAACGCTTCTTCCAGCGATACGAGAATGACCGCAGTTTCACCGTGATTACCATCACTCCTAAGATGTTCAGCATGTTTGGAAAGTTCGATGCGAACGATCCTGATGCCAAAACATTTATGCGGGTGGTGCAAAAACTGAAAGGCCTGCGTATTCTCAGTAAAGAAACCACTAAAGACGGTCAGCGTTTGTACCGCGAAGCAGCAGCCTACCTCGGCAACGATTTTGAGGAGCTGATGACTATCCGCGATAAGGAAAGTGACCTTAAATTCCTCGTGAAAGAAAATGCCAAAGGCAATATCAATGAGCTGGTAATGCTGGTTGGCGGTACTTCACAGTTCCTGGCCATGAGCCTGGTAGGCGATATTGACCTGAACGAAATCTCCCAGATTGCGTCCAACATTGACATCCAGGGGATGGATAACCTCAAGAATGTACGCAGGAAAAAGTAACCTCACACTTAAAACCAACGATGTATGAAAACGTTCTTAATCGGTTGTAGCATGTTATTGATGGCAGGTACTGTTGCTGCCCAGGATAAAAGTATCCGTGAGTTCACAAACAGCTTTAAAGGTAAGGCGGATATGACCACCGTACACCTGGGCTCCATGGCAATGAAGCTGGCGGGCATGGTGATGAAAATGGACAAGGATAATGATCCTGAAACGGAAGCGGCCAAAAAGCTGATCAACAAGGTGAAGAACCTTCGGATCTATTCTTTTGAAAACCTTGACAGTACTGCAATTGCCGACAATGATGTGTATAGGTTGAAACACAACCTCGAAGTAAAGGATCACTACGAATTACTGATGGAAGTGCGGGAGCAGAACAATCAGATTCATATCCTCAACAAAGGTAAGAATGATGAACTGGGTGATTTAGTGATGTTGATTCAGGGCGACAGGGAATTAACCGTGATCAACCTGCATACCACCTTGAAGATAGAAGATGTGAACGGCCTGGTGAAGCAGTTTGCCAGCAATTAACGGATCATTACTTCTTTGACCGCGTTTTCTCCCAGCATTTCATTGACCAATTTGATAATCTTGTCTTTCGAATAAGATAACTCCTGTTTAAGTGGCGCCACACTGGTAGTTATAATCAATTTCCCATCGATTAACTGAATCCCGGAAGTATACCTTGCAATAGTTTTCCCCATTATCTGTTCCCAGTTTTCCTGGATACGAACTTCTGTCAGGCGGGGTTTCATCCTGCTTTTATTCATGAATTCCCTGAGGGCATCTCCTATACTGGTGGTTCCGTGACGCATGGTGCGAAATTATGAAATTTTACTGTTCCTTTCCTTAAATGTTTATCACCTGGATATTTTCTCCTGTTGGCTCAAAAGCTTGCTGCAAGCGGGCTGCATGAGTATCTGTGATAAATACCTGTCCATAATCCGGACTGGCCACCAGGGCAATCAGTCGCATTACCCGTTCCTGGTCCAGCTTTTCGAACACATCATCGAGCAGCAGGAGTGGAGGGAAGTGTTTGTATTGCTTCAGTACTTCGTACTGCGCCAGTTTAAGGGCAAAGAGAAAGCTCTTTCGCTGTCCCTGTGAGGCGCTGGATTTCATGGGGTAGTCGTTGAGCAGGAATACCAGGTCGTCCCGGTGGATGCCGGTACTGGTACGTTGCAGCTGCATATCCTTGAACCGGGCGGCGCTGAGTTGTTTTTCGAAATCTTCTTCCAGCAGGGAGCATTGGTAGCGGATGTTTACCACTTCATGGGTACCTGAGATGTAGTCGTACAGCCGTTGCACCTGTGGTATAAAATCTGCCAGGAATTTTTTTCTGGTGAGATAGACGGGTGTACCATGCTGTACCAGCTGCATATCGAACACATCCAGCAGTTGATTGGCGGCTGGGCCGGCCTGCTCCATGTTTTTAAGGAGGGTATTGCGCTGCAGGAGAATTTTCTGGTAGGTGATGAGGTGTTCCAGGTAGTCCGGGTAGAGTTGTGACAGGAGGGTATCCAGCCATTTGCGGCGCTCTTCGCTGCCGCCGGTGATGATTTCGGCGTCATCGGGAGCGATCATAACGGCGGGGAACTGGCCGATATGGCGGCTGAATTTCTCGTATTTGTCGTCATTGAGGGAAATCTCCTTTTTACCTTCCTTGAGGGTGCAAACCACCTTTTCTGCGCTTCCGTTACGGTCGAGCATGCCTTCCAGCCGGAAACCGTTGGTCTCGTACTGGGTATTCTGGCTTTCATTGGAGGTGAAGTAGCTTTTCGTAAAGCAGAGGTAGTAGATGGCGTCGAGGAGATTGGTTTTACCCGATCCATTGCGGCCGGTAATCCCAACTATGCGGTGGTGAAACTGGAAGTTGCGCCCCGAGTAGTTTTTGAACTGTACGATTGATATGTTTCTTATATGCAGCAAAGAAAAAAAATATTCGATCCTATTAATATGCAAAATTACGATGATTTATAACTGATAAAAAGCCGTGTCGGGAGGACGTCTGCGGCAGCTTTTCAGTTACTAACTGCAAAACTCACTGAATTTGATGAATTTGCATAATTTATCAGGAATTGGAATTGATATTTAAATTTTAGGATTTTCCTGTTATATTTGCGAACAAATTTAGAAAGAGTGCAAACTAAAACAGACGTGAAGACGAAATTCACCAAAGAGACGTATCTGTACTGGTATGAATTGATGCTTTTGCTGCGCCGTTTTGAAGAAAAGGCGGGCCAATTGTATGGTATGCAGAAGATCCGTGGTTTTTGCCATTTGTACATAGGACAGGAAGCAATTGCTGCTGGTGCAATGACAGCTACAAAGCCGGACGATAAATTCATTACCGCGTACCGTGATCACGGTTTGGCATTAGCGAAAGGAATTTCTGCCAATGCCTGTATGGCAGAATTGTATGGTAAGGCGACAGGTTGTTCCAAAGGTAAGGGAGGAAGTATGCACTTTTTCTCTGTAGAGCACAGCTTCTACGGCGGTCACGGTATCGTGGGTGCACAGATAGGAACAGGCGCTGGTCTTGCTTTCGCAGAACAGTACAAAGGAACTGATAATGTGGCGGTATGCTTCTTCGGTGACGGTGCTGCACGCCAGGGTATCCTGCATGAAACCTTTAACATGGCCATGCTGTGGAAACTCCCGGTAATATTTGTTTGTGAAAACAACATGTACGCAATGGGTACTTCCGTAGAACGTACTTCTAACGTACTGGACATTTATAAGCTGTCTAACGCTTATGAAATGCCTTCCGATACCATCGATGGTATGAGCTGCGAAGCGGTGCACGAAGGTTTTGAAAGAGCTGTTAAACGCGCTCGCGCCGGTGAAGGTCCTACCTTGCTGGAAGTAAAAACTTACCGCTACCGTGGTCACTCTATGAGTGATCCTGCGAAATATCGCACTAAAGAAGAGGTAGAAGAGTATAAAGATCAGGATCCGATTAACCAGGTACTGAAAGTAATCCAGAAGAACAAATGGGCTACTGAAGCTGAAATCGAAGCCATAAACGATAAGGTGAAGAAAGAGGTGGAAGATTGCGTGCAATTCGCGGAAGAATCTCCTTGGCCTTCTGACGATGAACTGCTGAAGGATGTTTATATCCAGCAAGATTATCCGTTTATCGTTGACTAAAAGTCATTAACTTGCAATAACAGTCCCTTCGGATCAGCTCCGGAGGGACTGTTATTCACTTGCAGCTATTCATAAACCAAGCAACTACAATTACACATTAAAATGGCAGAAACTAAAAATAAAGCCACTCAACCGCAAACTGCATCCCAGGATTTTGACCTGCAGGCATCTATGCACCGCGCAGAGGATTTCTATACCAAGAATAAAAATATTATCAATATTGGCCTCCTCGCAGTGGTAGTAGTTGTCGGAGGTTTCTTCGCATACAACCGTTTCATTAAACAACCTAATGAAACCAAAGCCCAGGAAATGATTTTCCAGGCGCAGAACAGCTTTGCGGTAGATTCTTTCAAAGTTGCCCTGAATGGTAATGGTAACAACTACGGTTTCCTGCAGGTGATCGATAAATATGGCAGCACCAAAGCTGGTAATATCGCTAAATACAGCGCAGGCGTATGCTACATCCGCCTGGGTGAATACCAGAAAGGTATTGACATGCTGAAAAGCTTTTCTTCCAATGACCTGATGCTGCAACCAGCTGCATTCGGCCTGATCGGCGACGCTTACATGGAACTGAACCAGGTAAACGATGGTATCGAGTTTTACAAAAAAGCAGGTCACTACAACGACAATGAACTGACCGCGCCAGTATACCTGTTCCGTGCCGGCATGGCACTGCGTAAAGCTGGTAAAGACCAGGACGCTATTGCGATCTTCAAAGAGATCAAAGAAAAATATCCAATGAGTGCTGAAGGCAGAGAGATCGATAAATATCTCGCTGTTCTCGGTGATGTAAGAAACTAATATCGCTGCAGTGGCTGGCTTTTAGCAGCCGGAATGAAAAGATATTCGGATGCTAAAAGCTGCTCCACATCAGCAAAAGAAAGCAACAGAATATGTCTGATAATAACAAGAGCTTATTAAATGATGCTGGCATTCTCAACCTGGAGGATGCCAGTGTTGTTATGGTCTATACCGAATGGAATGACCATATCATCAACGAACTGGTAGCCGGCTGTGAAAAATCACTCGCACAGTACAAAGTGGCTAAAACTAACAAGATTGTTGTTCCCGGGGCATTTGAACTGCCATACGCCTGTAAGCAATATTGGGAAGCTACAGAGGGTACCGGTAACCAACCTGGCGCTATTATTGCATTTGGTTGCGTGATCCGTGGTGAAACACCTCATTTCGACTATGTATGTAAAGCCGTTACGGAAGGAATATTGCAACTGAACCTTCAGTTACCCGTTCCCGTTATATTTGGAATTCTTACAGTAGACAACGAACAACAGGCACTCGATCGCCTGGGTGGTGCACACGGTCACAAAGGAGAAGAAGCAGCTATCACCGCACTGAAAATGATAGCACTGCAAAGGTCATTGGCAAAGAGCTAAAACTATAAGATGAACGTACAGTTATTCATACCATGCTTTGTAGACCAAATGTTCCCGGAAACCGCTTTCAATATGGTGAAAGTACTGGAGAAACTGGGATGCAATGTGGCTTACAACCCCGAGCAAACCTGCTGCGGCCAGCCCGCATTCAACGCAGGCTATCACGATGAATGCCGCTCGGTAGCCACCAAATTCCTGAAAGACTTCCATACTTTTGATTATATTGTAGCACCAAGTGGTTCCTGTACCGGATTTGTCCGCAACTACTACGGCAAACTGTTTGATAACTCCGCCGCTCACAATGAAGTGAAACTCCTGAAGAAAAACCTTTTCGAGTTTACCGAATTCCTGGTGGATGTATTGCATGTAACCGACTTAGGCGCCACCCTCAACGGCATTGGCACCTATCACGA
The DNA here is from genome assembly GCF_900142605.1 of Chitinophaga jiangningensis. GTDB lineage: Bacteria > Bacteroidota > Bacteroidia > Chitinophagales > Chitinophagaceae > Chitinophaga > Chitinophaga jiangningensis. The sequence goes on along the minus strand of NZ_FRBL01000003.1, from coordinate 595,677 downwards.
CGCCTGCGGCGCATTGAGAGAATGCGGTATCAAACAAGGCCCCAGAAAACTGCTGGAAAATGTAAAGGGACTGGAACTGAAGGAAATGAATGACTGTGAAACATGCTGCGGCTTCGGAGGTACTTTCTCCGTTAAATTTGAGCCAATATCCATGGGTATGGGCGAACAAAAAGTCAATAACGCAGTAGCCAGCGGAGCAGACTACCTGATCTCCACTGACCTGTCATGTCTCATGCACCTCGACGGCTATATACGCAAACACGGAACCAATATTAAAATCATGCACATCGCGGATGTACTGGCCAGCGGCTGGTAATCCCCCGCATCATCATCAAAACACAGCAACAATGAACTACTGGCTGGTGAAGTCTGAGCCATTTAAATACTCCTGGGAACAGTTTGTAAAAGACAAAGTGACCTTCTGGGATGGCGTACGTAATTATCAGGCACGGAATAATCTCAAAGCCATGAAAAAGGGCGACCAGGTCCTCTTTTACCATAGCAATGAAGGATTGGAAGTTGTAGGACTGGCCACCGTAGCCAAAGAATCTTATCAGGACCCCACCACACCTGATCCTAACTGGGTAGTAGTGGACCTGAAGCCCCTGAAGCCTTTCAAAAAACCTGTTACCCTGGCCGCAATGAAGGCCGAAAAAAGCCTGGCCAACCTGTCGCTTATCCGTCAGGGACGCCTTTCCGTTTGTAACGTTACACCGGAAGAATTCAAGGTGATCATGGAGATGGGTGAAATGAAGTAAGGGACCATGCACATAAAGGCATAACCTTAATCCCAAATAATATTCTCATGAAAAAGAGACTGGTAGTGCTAACCGGAGCAGGTATCAGCGCAGAAAGCGGCCTTAAAACATTCCGTGATTCAGACGGACTGTGGGAAGGATACGACGTGTATGCGGTGGCATCTCCTGATGGCTGGCGTAAAGATCCGGCACTGGTGCTGGACTTCTACAACGTGCGCCGCAAAGATGTAGGCGCCGCTCAACCCAATGCCGCCCATATCGGCCTTGCAAAACTGGAAGAACATTTCGATGTACGCATCATCACCCAAAATATTGATGACCTCCACGAAAGAGCAGGATCCACCAACGTCATGCACCTCCATGGAGAAATCTTTAAAATGCGCAGCGTACACGACGACGATGCACAAAATATTCTCGATATCAAAGGTGATATCAGCATCGGCGACCTGGGCCCCGACGGCGGACAACTGCGCCCGCACATCGTTTGGTTTGGGGAAGAAGTGTCCATGATTGCGCCTGCGCAGCAGGAAGCACGTCTGGCGGATATTTTCGTGGTAGTGGGTACGTCGCTGAATGTGTATCCGGCAGCTGGTTTGATCAATTACGCGCCGGTACACGCACACAAGTTTATCATCGACAAAAAAATACCTCCGGTAGATGGCTACTATAAAAACCTGCATCAGATTGAAAGTCCCGCTACCACTGGGGTGGAGGAGCTGACGAAGGTGCTGCTGGAGCAATATTTGAATGACTGATTGTTTTGAACCACGCCTTCGGCGCGGTTCAAAACAAGAGAGGGAATACCCGCAGGGTATTCCCTCTCTTGTTTTACGTATACGTAGTTATTCAAAACTCTCTTCAAACCTGATATCAAAATCCTCTAATTCCTTCAGCACCGGATTATACACTTCCGGCATTACCGGAATTTGCAAACCCGTCAGCGAAATTTTGTCCTGCAGGATCAGCTTCGCCATAATGCCTAACGGTAGTCCCACCGTTTTCGCCATGGCCGTGCGCACATTATCCTCTCCCTGTACAATCATGTAGGAATGCATGCGGGTGGCCATGCTGCGGCGTTCAAATTCAATTTCATGGAGCATCACAATCATGTCTTTATCCTGTGGTTCCATTTTCAGTTTATCGAGCACCACATGTTCCAGCACGGCAGCATTCGTTTGTTCACCGAGGTTAATCTGGTCGCCGTTGAGCAGGCCGAGATATTTCAGCTGGCGAATGACTTTTGACTTACTGGAAACACCGAGGTGTTGCGCTACAAATTCATCATGGGCCTCACTGGATTTGTTGCCTTCCAGGTTTTGCGTAGCCCAGTCGAAATAGGAGAGCTGGTCTGTTTGTTTTTTATGCGCATCGTCTGTGAGGCCCAGTTTTATCAGGGCATTCCAGCCTTCACAAAAATCCGGGAAGCGCAGGGTTGCACGCATGAAGGTGGCAATTTCCTGGAGTTTATAAATGTTCATGTACGCGAGTGAATCACGGTTAGGGTAGTACGCCATTTTGCCGAGGCCGGGTACATGAATGGTTTTATTGTGATCAAAGAGTTGCTCGTAGGTAAGTTCCCGTATTTTTCCTTTTTCCTTGTAAGTGGCGCCGGTGCTGCCGGAGAGCACGATGTTACGGGCATTCCATGATACTTTGTACTGCCAGGGGTTATCAATGCTTTCGGGAGATATTAATCCTCCGCAATAGGATTTAAACGAGAAAATCTGGCCGCCTTTCTTTTCAATAGAGTGGATCAGCTTCATGGCCGACATATGATCAATACCGGGATCGAGGCCCATTTCATACATGAAAAGCAGGCCTGCTGCTTCAATATCCTTTTCCAGCTTGCGTACTTCATCATCGATGTAGGAGGCGGTGAGCAGGTTTTTGCGATACTGCAGGCAGTCTTTAGCAACAAGAATGTGTAGGGAAGGGGGGAGCAGGGAAATAACAAGGTCGGTTTCCTGGATGAGCTGATGTCTTGCAGTCTGGTTCTTAATATCTAATTCTACGGGGGTTGCATAGTAAGATTTGCCAGTCTTGGACTTGATCAGCATCAGGTCTTGATCAGCTACCGTCACATGCCATTTTAACCGGGGGGCATTGGTGATAAGGAAGTCGATCAGGCTTGTTGCAGATTTTCCTGCGCCAAACAACAATATGTTCTTCATAGTACGCTTTTCTATTGGAAAAAGTGATTAAGAATCAGGGGAATAACAGCACTTTTATGTTATATGTTCGAATTGAAAGTGATTTTCGGATTCAGCTATATAAAATAAATATTATTCCTCAGAAATATGAATTGGATTTCAATGGGTTAGGAACAAAAAGGTACTAAATATGACATTTCTTACATATCAGGGATTTGGGACATATAATAGATAAAGTAAAATTACATAATTTACCATTATAACGAAAACGGGGGGATATTGATATGTTGGCATTGGGCATTTAAACCATATAATCAAGTTCAAATATCAGGTTTTATCCCTATGGCTAATTTTATTCACATTTTGCTTTTTTTAGGCCGGATTTCGGCCTGAAATGGTTATATTTGCCTCTATTATTTTTCAGCAGAAAAATCTGTAAATCAATACTAAATGACAGAGCATACGGAAAATCAGCAGGAAGGGAAAATTGTCCAGATTAATATCGAGGAACAAATGAAGACTGCCTACATTGACTACTCCATGTCAGTGATTGTGGGCCGCGCTTTACCCGATGTAAGGGATGGTCTGAAACCTGTACACCGCCGCGTTCTCTTCGGGATGAACGAAGCCGGTAACCACAGTAATAAGCCATACAAAAAGTCTGCGCGTATTGTAGGGGATGTAATGGGTAAGTATCACCCGCATGGTGACTCGTCAATCTACGACACCATTGTTCGTATGGCGCAGCCATGGAGCCTTCGCTACATGCTGGTAGACGGTCAGGGTAACTTTGGTTCCGTGGATGGTGACATGCCGGCGGCCATGCGTTATACCGAGGTACGTCTGCAAAAGCTGGCAGAGGCAATGCTCGAAGACATTGAAAAAGAAACGGTAGATTTCAGCCTCAACTTCGATGATACACTCGAAGAACCAACGGTACTGCCTACACGAATTCCGAACCTCCTTATCAACGGAGCCTCCGGTATCGCCGTAGGTATGGCCACCAACATCATGCCTCACAACCTCTCCGAGGTGGTAGACGGCCTGATTGCATACGTGGACAACCGCGACATCACCATTGAAGAACTGATCAAGCACGTAAAAGCGCCTGACTTCCCAACCGGTGGTATCATCTATGGTTTCGACGGCGTAAAACAAGGTTTCGAAACGGGCCGCGGCCGCGTAGTGGTACGTGGTAAGATCATGGCCGAAACTTCCAAAACAGGACGCGAGCGCCTGGTGATCTATGAACTGCCTTATCAGATCAACAAGGCGGTACTGCACCAGAAGATCGCACAGCTGGTAAATGATAAAATTATTGAAGGCATTTCTGACGTGCGCGATGAGAGCGACCGTGAAGGTATGCGCCTGGTGATCGATCTGAAACGTGAGGCTATCCCTAACGTGATCATTAACCAGTTATATAAATATTCCGAACTCCAGACTTCTTACGGTATCAACAACGTGGCCCTGGTAAAAGGCCGTCCGCGTATCCTGAACCTGAAAGATATCCTGGCTGAGTTCATCGAATTCCGCCACGAAGTAGTGGTGAGAAGAACCCGCTTCGATCTCCGCAAAGCAGAAGAAAAAGCACACATCCTCCAGGGTTACCTGATTGCGCTGGACCACCTGGATGCCGTGATCGCCCTGATCCGTGCAGCTGCCACACCGGAAATCGCGAAAGACGGTTTGATGAGTGAATTCAATCTCTCTGAAATACAATCCAAAGCCATCCTCGAACTGCGTCTGCAACGTTTGACCGGTATGGAGCGTGATAAGATCAGGGAAGAATACGATGAGATCATGAAACTGATCGCTCACCTCAACGATATCCTCAACGATGAAGGGCTGCGCTACCAAATCATCAAAGATGAACTGGAAGACGTGAAAAAACGCTTCGGTGACGAACGTAAAACAGAAATCCAATACCTCGCCAGCGAAATGCGTATCGAAGATATCATCGCTGAAGAGGATGTGGTAATCACTATCTCCCACCTGGGTTATATCAAACGTACTTCTGCATACGACTACCGTCAGCAGAAACGTGGTGGCCGCGGTGCCATCGGTGGCCGTACCCGCGACGAGGACTTTATCGAGCACCTCTTTGTGGCCTCTACGCACCATACCATGCTGTTCTTTACGGAAAAAGGACGCTGCTACTGGCTCAAAGTTTATGAAATTCCGGAAGGGGAGAAAAACGGTAAAGGCCGTGCTATTCAGAACCTTATACAATTGCCACAGGATGATAAGATCCGCGCAATCATAGATATCAAGGACCTGGGTGATAAAGATTTCATCAATAACAATTATATTGTACTTTGTACCAAGCGTGGTATCATCAAGAAAACACTGGTGGAAGAGTTCAGCCGCCCGCGTCAGAACGGTGTAAACGCTATTACCATCAATGATGGGGATCAGCTGCTGGAAGCTAAACTCACCAACGGCCAGAGCCAGATTATGATGGCCATTAAGAGCGGCCGCGCCATCCGATTCCCTGAAGTTACCGTTCGCGATACGGGTCGTGGCGCCATCGGGGTAAGAGGTATCGAGGTAGATAATGAGAACGATGAAGTGGTTGGTATGATTTGTGTTGCTAAAGAGGACGAATCAAGAACAGTATTGGTTGTTTCCGAGAAAGGATACGGTAAACGTACCAACATTGAGGAATATCGTATCACCAACAGAGGTGGTAAAGGTGTTAAAACCATTAACATTACTGAAAAAACCGGTAACCTGATTGCAATACTGGATGTAACTGAAAAACATGATCTGATGATCACTTGTAAATCAGGTATCACCATTCGTATGGCAGTTGCAGATATCCGCGAAGCTGGCCGCGCCACACAAGGTGTACGCCTGATCCGCCTGGATGACAGCGACGAAATCGCGGCTGTAGCACGCCTCGATGAGCAGGAAGAAGAAACTGAATTAGTGCCAACAGATGAAGCTGCAGAAGCAGGTGAATCCGGCGAAAACGCTGCACCTGAGGAAAATGGTGATGTAGCTGAAGCACCGTCAACTGAAGAATAATCATTGATAACTAATATTTTCCATCACGGCTTTTCCCACGGTATGCCACCGTTGGAAAGCCGGAAAAGAGCTGAGACCGAAGGTTTCAGCTCTTTTCCGGTAAAAAATTACGCAATGCTGTAGTGGTAACTGTATCTCTGATTGTATTAGCATATAATTAAGCACCATACTCTTACAAGATAATCAGCAACTAAAAAAAACAAGACATGAAAAAATTATTGGTTTCTGTTCTCCTCTGTTCCGCAACAGTGAGCGTGATGGCTCAAAAAGCCAAAGTGAGCAGCGCAGAGGAAAATCTGACTAAACAAGACTTAGAGAAAGCTAAAGCAGATATCGACGCAGCATTACAGCACGATAAAACTAAAAACGATGCTAAAACCTGGTTTGTAGATGGTCGGGTACTGGAAGCTATGGGTACCAAAGCAAAAGATCCAGCTTTGGCACTGCAGGCATACGATGCTTTCAAAAAAGCATATGAAATCAATCCGGACATGAAGGACGGTGTGCTGACACTGAACCAGTCCATGTACAACATCTATGCAGTTGTTGCGAATGCCGGTTATGCTGCCCTGAACGAACAAAAATGGGAACCAGCGCTGAACAATTTCTCTAAAGCAGAAGAAGTAGTTTCTTTCTACAACAAACAAAAAAACATCACTACTGCACTGCCTACAGATACAGCCCTGATTTTCTATACCGGTTACGCTGCGAGCCAGGCTAAACAAACCGATGCCGCTCTCACTTACCTGCAGAAAGCTGCTGACCTCCAATTCAAAGGCGAACCAGCACTGTACGTAATTCTGGGTCAACTCTACGAAGAAAAAGGTGACAACGCCAACTGGCTGAAAGCCATCGAACAAGGTAAAGCGGTTTTCCCTAAAGACAAACGCTTTAACGATATGGAAATGCTGTACTATACCAAAACCGGTAAAACAGCTGAACTCCTCGGTATGCTGGAAAAGAAAATTGCAGAAAATCCTAACGATGTACAACTGCAACTGGACTACGCTATCCGCCTCGACAACCTCGCCAACCCACGCGACCCGAACGGTAACGATGCCGCTAAACCAGCTAACTACAATGAACTGATCGGTAAAGCAGAAGAAGCTTACAAAAAAGTACTGGCTGCCAACCCATCTGACGCTATCGCTAACTTCCAGCTGGGCGCCCTTTACTTCAACCGCGCCGTTGTTTTCAACAAACAACTGAATGAGCTGGACAGCAAACAACAGACTTCTGCAAAAGCAAAAGAATTGCAAACCAGCATGGAAGGCCTGATGAACCAGTCTTTACCATACTTCGAAAAAGCGGATGAGTCTTTCACTGCTAAAGGTGCAAGCCTGGATGCAAGCGACAAACAATCCTACGAAAGCTGCCTGTATGCATTACAGAAAATATATGCTATCAAAAACCAGACAGCTAAAATGGACGAAGTTAAAAAGAAACTGGATGGTCTGAAATAAGCCACTGGTATGCTATATAACTGAAAGGGTCTGCGAAAGCAGGCCCTTTTTTATTTTTGGCTTACGACTCAATAAAAATCCCGTTTCTGTGCGAAACGGGATCAGTAAACTCAAACGCTGTATAAACTGTATTAGCCTTTTTTAACTTCTGCTTTGGCCGCTTTTTTAGCAGTGTGCGCTGCTTTCTTGGTAGAGTCAGCAGCTGGCTTAGCTTCTGCTTTAGCCTCAGTTTTTGCTTTTTCTTTCTTTGCTGGTTTAGCAGCAGGCGCTTGTGCGAACGCACCAACTGAAATGGTCATTACTGCTACAGCAGCGATCAGGAATTTTTTCATGATGTTTGTCTTTTAAAATGCTTTATAAATTGGTGTCAAACTTTGTAACACTAAATTACGGCGGGAATGGGCGCTGTGTGGGTTGTTTCGGTGAATGCGGTACGAGTGTCGTTGAAAGGGGAATGGGTGTCGGTGAGGGTGCGTATAACCTGCTCCGTTATAATAAAAATGACATGGCTTCCTGTACAGCCTGCATGGCCAGCTGACGCAGGGACGCAAAGGATTCGGCGGCTTCCGCCTGTACAAAGTCTTCCTCCGTTACATGCTCCAACGGTTCCAAAAATGGATACAAATGGGCTTCCAGGCCTATAAAAGAAACAGTGGTTTTCAAATGATGCGCCGCCGTACGGATGCCCGGCAAATCCGATGCGTGAATGGCTTGTTTCAGCTGCCCCAGGTCTTCCGGAAGCTGCGCAATAAACTGTTGCAGCATCGTTTGTTCAAACTCACTGTTGCCATTGGAAAGCTCCTGTAAATACTGCATACTGATCAAATGACCATTGTCTGCTACCGTTGAGAAATCGTTGTTTCCGGAGATATCAGGGCCCAGGCTTTTACCGGTATACACCTGGATAAGGCGGTATAATTCTTCGGCACGGATCGGTTTTGAAATGTATTCATTCATGCCCAGCTGCAGGCATTTATCTCTTTCTCCAGCCATGGCATGCGCCGTCATGGCGATCACCGGGATGTTGGAGTGTTGCTCCTGGCGCAGGCGCTGTATCACCGTATAACCGTCCACGTTAGGCATCTGTATATCCAGCAGCAACAAATCATAATTACTCTTTTGCAGCGCCTGCAGCGCTTCCTCGCCATTGGTAACAATGCGATAGGAGAGTTGCCGGTTGCTCAGCAGATGTCGCAGCAGATTCTGGTTCATCTTATTATCTTCCGCTACGAGTATGCGTATATCCTGCTGCAAACCAGGGAGGAGGGGTAGCAGCTCTTCGTCGCTGCCGGTTTCGGCCGGTGGCTCGCCCAGCGTATAAGGCAGTTCCACTTTAAAGGTGGAACCTTCGCCAGGCTTACTTTCTACGGCAATAAATCCATTCTGCAGTTCCACCAGTTGCTTTACAATGGTTAAACCCAGTCCGGTGCCACCATATTTCCGGGTAGTAGAGGCTTCTGCCTGATTAAAGCGGTCAAATATGCTTCCCTGCTTGGCGGGGTCGATTCCTATACCGGTATCTTTTACTGTAAACAGCAGGCGTACGCCATTGCCGTCCTGCCAGCTTCTGGCAACGTGAATGCTGACCGTACCTGCGTCGGTAAACTTAATCGCATTACTGGTAAGGTTGACCAGTACCTGGGTCAGCCGGGTTACATCCCCGTAAAGAATATCGGGCACCTGCTCGTCTGTGGTGACCTGTAAGGAGAGTTGCTTTTCTTCTGCCTTAGGCTGAAAAAGCAGGTATACGGCGTGTAACACGCCCTGCAGACTGAAAGAACTCGGCTCTATGCGCATCATCCCGGATTCTATCTTGGAGATATCGAGTATATCGTTGATGATTTCCAGCAAATTTTGTCCGGCACTGTCGATCGCGTTCACATATTCCCTGGATTTGCTGTTTAGCGGCTGATTTTTGAGCAGATGGGCGAATCCCAGTACAGAGTTCATGGGGGTACGTATTTCGTGGCTCATATTGGCCAGAAATTGATCTTTTACAACGGTGAGCCTCCGTTCCTGCTCGCGCGACTCATCCAGCTCATCAATCAGCTGCTCCTGACGGTGGATGCGGCTGGTGATGTACAAAAACGCCAGCAGGCTGGTCAGACAGGCAAAAACCACGAGAATGGTACCCCAGCTAAGGGCCTTTTGTCCACTGGTGTCGATCAGGTGGGTGGTATGGTTAACTTCTGACTGCCGCGTACTGTCCAGCTGATGCAGAATGCCGGTGATGGCCTCCCCGAGGCGCTTGCCCTTCTGGTTATTGATCAGTTTTTCCGCTGCCCATTTGCCCTGGGTATAAAAAGTATCCAGCACCTGTACGTTAAAAGTATTCTTTTCGTCTACCAGGTAGTTGAGCTGGGTAAGCAGCTTTTCGGTACTGTCGTTTCGAACAATTTTATTGATCTCTTTGAGGTCGGCTTTGATAATGGCAATATCTGATTCTATCCCGGTAATATGCAGACTGTCCTGCGCAATCACGGTACCACGTACCTTGCTGTCGGTACGTGCCATGCTGGTTTGCAGCTTTTGTATTTCGTTTTTTACGTTGAGTTCCTGCAGCAGTTGTTCGTTGCCGGAGATCAGCTGCCGGATATTTTTAGCGGAGTTTACATGCAGCACAATAAACAGCGCCATGCCAATGAGGAAGAGTCCGAGCAGATAATATTTAATTTTCTTTGGCTGCATGTCAGTTTCGTAAAATAACGTTGCAAAGGGAAAGCCGGTTCAAAATACAGGATAAAAAGTAAATCGTATAGCGTAATAAAAATAGCTCAAATATTTAACCGGCATGCTTTGCAACTGCAGGTTAAATATTTGAGCTATAAACTGGGGCGAACTTATTTATTGGATTCAGCCGGTTTCTGTGCTTTTTTACTTGCGTGATGCTTATGCGTTCCTTTGTGTGCTTTCTTTTCAGGAGCTGTTTTTTCAGTTTTGGCAGCTTTTTGTGCAGGAGCAGGAGACTGAGCATAAGTAGCAGTACCTACAAATACCATAGCAGCAACGGCGAGCATGATTCCTAACTTTTTCATGATTATTCAGTTTTGATGTGATGTATTGTTTTTGATTACGACCTAAAGGTACATCGCCATCTGACTGTGGTAGAGGGGATTTGGTTCAATGGGCAGGGGGTGTCGGTCAAAGAGGAAAAACTATCGGTGAGGTGATTGCAGGCAGGCTTACAATAACCGCAATTTGCTGTTCAGTGTAGCCCGGTATGCATCTGCCACCGGAATGGCGCTCTTATCTATCATTATACTCCCATCTTCAATAGAGCTGATTTTATCCAGGGCCACTATATAGGACCGGTGTACGCGCATGAATTTTGCCGGCGGTAATTTTTCTTCCAGTGCCTTCAGGGTGGTATGAATCGCATGAAATTTCTGCGCGGTAAACAGCTTTACATAATCACCCATTGCTTCCAGGTATAAAATCTCATCCATGCGTATACGTTTGAGTATCCCATTGTCACGGATGAATACGAATTCCTGTTCTGATACCTGGAGCTCGCGATTAGCGCTGTCTGCTATCTCCCTGGCCCGGTCAATTGCCTGGATAAACCTGGCCGGACTCACCGGCTTGATAAGATAATCAGCCACATGTAGCTCAAAGGCTTCTACGGCATATTCTTTTTTTGCTGTTGTAAAGATAATAACCGGCCCTTTTTTACCGAGGTTGCGGGTAAGCTCAATACCGCTCATGCCGGGCATCTCAATATCCAGTAAAAGGATATCTACTTTTTCCTGCTGCAGGATGTTATAAGCCTCTATGGCACTGCTGCATTCGCCTACCAATTTCAGCTGGGCCACATGACTTACCAGCTGCTTCATGGCAGTGCGGGCCAGTTTGTTATCGTCTACAATTAAACAGTTCATAAGGCTAATTTAACAACAAAACCTAATTGCGCAACAGAGATGCAGTTTTTTATAAGGTGATTTTAATCTCTTGTATGTATTTTTGTAGAGATGAAATTACTCGTGTACATATTCAGCCTGTATCTCCTGGTGTTGTCCTGCATTCCGTGCAACGACGCCCTGGCTGCTGTACCCGGTATTTCCCTGACCACCATTAGTACTGCTCCGGCGGAGCAGCATGCGGATCATGTGGACTTCTGTTCTCCTTTGTGCGTGTGCAGTTGCTGTAATGTGCAACTCACCACGGTAAGCCACTGGCAATATGTAGTCATTCATCCACAGCAACAATATATCTATCCTGTTTATACTGCCTCCATTGCCATTGCAGGCAGCAACGCGATCTGGCAGCCCCCGAGGCCGGTAGCCGCTTAATACTCCCTTATTCATTTATTTCACTGGTATGCCGGCAGTAAACTGCTGCGTTATCACCTATAACCCATTTTCTTTAATGGACAAGATCATTCTGTTTTCCGTCAGGAACAAGCTTGCTATTGCATTATTTACCATCGCTCTGATAATATGGGGCGTGTGGTCCCTTACCCGGCTGCCGGTGGATGCGGTGCCGGATATCACCAATAACCAGGTGCAGGTGATTACTTTGTCGCCTTCGCTGGCTGCGCAGGAGGTGGAGCGACTCATCACCTTCCCTGTGGAGCAAACCATGGCGGTGATTCCTGAGCTCCAGGAAATCCGCTCCATCAGCCGTTTTGGCCTTTCCGTTGTTACCATCGTATTTCATGATGATATAGATATTTACTGGGCACGGCAACAGGTAAACGAAAAATTGTCTGAAGCCAAAAGTATTATCCCCGCTGGCATCGGCAACCCGGAGATGTCGCCCATTTCCAGCGGACTAGGGGAAATTTATCAGTACGTAGTGCATCCGCAGAAAGGCTTCGAATCCAAATACGATGCCCGTGAACTGCGTACCATCCAGGACTGGTATGTACGCCGCCAACTGCTTGGTACGCCCGGTGTGGCGGAAGTCAACAGCTTTGGTGGTAAGCTGAAACAATATGTGGTGGCCATCAATCCGGATCGCCTGCGCAGTTACAACATTAGCATTGCCGATGTATTTACCGCTACCCAACGGAATAATCAAAATACCGGCGGGGCCTACATCGACAAAAAACCAAACGCCTATTTTATCCGCAGTGAAGGCATGATTGGCTCGCTGGCAGATATTGAAAATATCGTAGTAAAAAACACCGCCAACGGAACGCCGGTGCTGGTGCGGGATGTAGCCAGTGTACAACTGGGAGATGCCATCCGCTACGGTGCGCTCACCCGCAACGAAACCGGTGAGGCCGTGGGTGGCATCGTGATGATGCTGAAAGGCAAAAACTCCAACGAAGTGGTGAAAGCCGTGAAAGAGCGGATGGCAGCCATTCAGAAGACCCTGCCTGAAGGAGTGGTGATTGAACCATTCCTTGACCGGAGTGATTTTGTTGGCCGCGCAGTAGGTACGGTGAAAAAGAACCTCGTAGAAGGTGCGCTGATTGTGATTTTCGTGCTGGTAGTATTTCTCGGCAACATGCGTGCAGGCTTGATCGTTGCTTCCGTAATTCCGCTTTCCATGCTCTTCGCCGTTTCCATGATGAAATTGTTTGGCGTGTCGGGCAACCTCATGAGCCTTGGCGCGATTGACTTTGGACTGATTGTGGACGGTGCGGTGATTATCGTGGAAGCCACTTTACATCATTTGGTAACACGGTTGAAAGGCCGGCCTTCCCTGCAATTGTCACAGGCTGAAATGGATGCGGAAGTATACGACAGTGCCAGCAAAATTCGTGCTGCGGCCTCTTTCGGGGAAATTATCATTCTCATCGTATACCTGCCGATACTGGCATTAGTTGGGATTGAAGGGAAGATGTTTAAGCCCATGGCGCAAACCGTTTCGTTTGCCATTGCCGGTGCGTTTATTTTATCGCTCACCTATGTACCGATGATGTCGGCCCTGTTCCTGAACAAGAAAATTACCAATAAGGTTACCATCTCCGACAGGCTCATGGCCTTTTTTCATAAACTCTACGATCCTGCTATCAGAGCGGCTTTGCGCTTTAAATACTGGGTGGTGGGCATTGCCATTTCACTTTTCGTACTATCGTTGGCGTTATTTACCAATATGGGGGGAGAATTCATACCCACCCTGGAGGAGGGCGACTTTGCGGTTGAAACCCGCCTGCTTACCGGAAGCTCCCTAACAGCAACCGTAGATAAGATCACCCTGGCCGCCGGCATCCTGCGCAGGCAGTTTCCGGAAGTAAAAGAGGTAATCGGGAAAATCGGCGCTGCCGAAATTCCTACGGACCCCATGCCAATGGAGGCCTGCGACCTTACTATCCTCCTGAAACCACAGCAGGAATGGACCAGTGCCAAATCCAGAGAGGAGCTGGCCAATAAAATGCAGGAAGCCCTGGAAGCAATACCTGGCGTGAGCTTCGGCTTTTCGCAGCCCATACAGCTGCGTTTCAACGAACTGATTTCTGGTGTACGACAGGATGTTGGGATCAAAATCTTCGGAGAGGACCTGACTACTCTTAGCTCCCTGGCAGCGCAGGTCAATAAAATTGTAAGTAAAACACCCGGTGCTAAAGACATCTACCTGGAACAGATGGATGGGCTGCCACAGATCGTAGTGAAAATAGACCGTGCCCGCGTAGCACAGTACGGCCTCGATATCGAAACCATCAATCAAACGGTGAACACGGCCTTTGCAGGGCAATCCGCCGGACTGGTGTACGAAGGCGAAAAGCGCTTTGACCTGGTGCTGCGACTCGATCATCAGTCGCGTACCAGCCTGACCGATGTAAGTCAGCTGTATGTAACGGCTCCTAATGGCCAGCAGATTCCGCTGGAGCAGCTGGCAACGGTGGAAATGCAAACCGGCCCTAACCAGATCCAGCGCGAGGACGCCAAGCGCCGCATCATTGTAGGGTTTAACGTTCGTGGGCGCGACATCGCCAGTGTTGTGCAGGACATAGAAGCGAAAATAAATGCAAACGTAAAAATGCCGCCGGGCTACTTTATCCGCTATGGAGGGCAGTTTGAAAACCTGCGGGAAGCCAATCAACGGCTTTCCATTGCAGTGCCTGTGGCATTATTGCTCATTTTCGGACTGTTGTATTTCACTTTCCATTCCGTGAGCCAGTCTCTGCTGATCTTTACCGCCATCCCGATGGCAGCCATTGGTGGCGTGTTTGCGCTGCTGCTGCGGGGGATGCCATTCAGCATTTCGGCCGGCGTAGGTTTTATCGCCCTCTTTGGAGTGGCAGTGCTAAACGGAATCGTACTGATAGGAGAGTTTAATAACCTGAAGAAAGAAGGCATCGCCGATGCATATGAACGGGTACTAAAGGGAACGGCAATACGATTACGGCCGGTATTAATGACCGCCAGCGTGGCCTCAATGGGCTTTTTGCCCATGGCGCTGGCCACCAGCGCAGGCGCGGAAGTGCAGCGGCCACTGGCCACCGTAGTGATAGGCGGGCTGGTGACATCCACCTTGCTTACGCTGCTGGTGCTACCATGCCTGTACCTGTTCTTCGAAAACGGCTTCTCTGGAAAGAATAAAAACCTTGCAAATGAAAAAAATCATTAGTCTGCTGCTGCTGCCACTGGCTGCTTTTAGCCAGCAACCTTCCTGGAATATGGAAGGGGCCGTCCAGTACGCTTTACAACATAATAAAAATCTGCAGGCGGCAGATGCACGCGTGCAGTACTTCCGCAAGCTGCTGCCTGCTGCCGGCGATATCGGAAAAACGGAAGTAGCCATGCAATACGGGCAGTACAACAGCTACGTAAAAAACGATAACAACTTCAGCGTTACCCAGGCGATTCCTTTCCCTACCAATTTTGGTGCAAAAAAGCAGTTAGGGGAGTCGCAGGTAAAGGAGGCTACCTTCCTGAAAGCCAATACCAGTAATGAACTGGCCTACCAGGTTAAGGAAGCATACCTGCAACTGCTGTACCTGCAAGCCCAGCGGGAGTTGTTGCGCCACCAGGACAGCCTGTTTACCTCTTTTGCGAAAAAGGCAGACCTGCGTTATCGTACCGGAGAAGGCAAGATGCTGGAAAAAACGGCATCGGATACACGTAAGCAGGAGGTAGAGAATCTGCTGCGACAAAATGAGGCGGACCTGAAAATATTTACTGCGCGATTAAAAGCCTTAACCGGTATGGGCGACGGTGAAGTGTTGCCGGTAATGCAGGAAGAGCATCTGCAGGAATTAACGATTGCTCCGGTGTTCGACA
Source organism: Chitinophaga jiangningensis (assembly GCF_900142605.1). Taxonomy (GTDB): domain Bacteria; phylum Bacteroidota; class Bacteroidia; order Chitinophagales; family Chitinophagaceae; genus Chitinophaga; species Chitinophaga jiangningensis. Next base: position 580,105 of record NZ_FRBL01000003.1, on the reverse strand, counting down.
GCACCCGCATCTCCCAACATCCCTTACTTCAATACCTGCAACAGCAGGCCGTTACGGCGGACAAGCAACAGAAAGTATATGCCAATGCGATACTGCCGGATATTACAGTAGGGTATTTTAATCAGTCGCTCATTGGAACACCGGTGAATGCAAGTGGTGCGCCGCTGGCCACTGGTGGCAACCGTTTCCAGGGATTTCAGGTAGGGCTGGCCCTACCCATATGGGCCCGGCCTATGCGTGCAAGGGTAAAGGCGGAAGAGCAACAGGCACACGCGGCTATGCTTACGTTTGAGCAAAACAGCATTCAGCTGCAAAGTCAATATACACAGGCGATTCAGCAGTATGTAAAGCAAACGGAAAACCTGCGTTACTACGAGCAGTCGGCACTGCCGAATGCGGAGCTGATATTAAAGCAATCGCAACTGGCGTATGGTGCCGGGGAAATAGGTTATGCGGAACATTTTCTGAACCTGGAACAGGTGCTCAGCATCCGCCAGGGCTACCTGAAATCATTACTGGACAACAAAATCGCGGTCAGCTATATCCATTACCTGGCCGGTAATCAATAATCAAGCAATACTATGAAGATGCATTCATCCTATAAATATATTCTTAGCAGTACATTGGCACTCAGTATGCTGATATCCTGTAAAAGTAAGCCGGTGGCCGAAGCCGGAGAAGAGGCACACGAAGAACATGAGGACCATGTGGAGCTGACCCGTGAGCAGGTACGTACGGTAGGCATTACATTGGGCGCTCCTGAAATGCGGGAAATCAGCAGCACTATTAAAGTAGCAGGCTTGCTGGATGTGCCGCCGCAGCAGCAGGTGAGCATAGCTGTACCGATGGGCGGTTTTATTAAACAGACTTCGCTGTTGCAGGGGATGCCGGTGAAGAAGGGGCAGGTGATCGCTGTTCTGGAAAATCTTGATTATATTCAATTACAGCAGGATTATCTGGAAACAGTAAGTCAGCTCGAATACGCAAAGGTGGAATACGAGCGGCAGCAGGAGCTGGCAAAGGAAAATGTGAATGCCCTCAAAACCTTGCAGCAAACGAAAGCCAGCTGGCAAACGTTATCCGTAAAGGCCAGCGGCCTGAAAGAAAAGCTGCGCATGCTCAATATCAATACCGCAGGGCTTAATCAGGGAAACATCAAGTCTGCAATCAATATTTACGCACCCATCAGCGGTTTTGTGACGCAGGTAAATGTGAACCTGGGGCAGTTTGTAACGCCGGCGGATGTACTGTTTCGTATTGTGGATACCGAGCATTTACATGCAGAGCTAACAGTATTTGAAAAGGATATTCCAAAGCTGAAGATCGGACAGCATGTATTGTTTACGCTTGCCAACGAGTCGCAGACCCGGAAAGCCACGGTGCACCTGATAGGGCGGGAGATCAGTGATGACAGGACCATCCGCGTACATTGCTACCTGGATCAGGAGGATACGGAATTATTGCCCGGAACCTACCTGCAGGCGCTGATTGAAACAGGAGCAGGCAAGGTAAAAGCGCTGCCGGAATCAGCGATTGTGAACTTTGATAACAAAGATTATGTTTTTGTGCAAACTGGCATAGAAGGGAAAGATAGTTTGCAGGTATTTACCATGGTGCCGGTTGAAAAAGGGGATACCGAGCTTGGGTATACGGCGGTAACGCTGCCGCCGGGTACGCCTGAAAATACACTGGTGATAAAGGGTGCTTACGATTTGCTGGCTAAAATGAAAAACAGCGGCGAGCACGAAGGACATTAACTGTTAAATGCAAAGATATGGGACAACAATGTTGTGCAACAGAAGAAGGAAAACAACCAACACCGGCAAATGACGGGCATGAAGGCCATGATCATGTTGGTGGCAGCGCGAAATGGTGGAAGTCGGCCGAGTTCATTGCCTGCGTGGTGAGCCTGGTATTACTACTCATCGGCATATTGCTGGATAACAGCTGGGCGGGCTTTACAGGCTATGTGCGACTGGGATTTTACCTGGTGGCGTATGTGCCTGTGGCGCTGCCGGTGATTGTAAATGCCTGGAGAACGCTGGTGAAGGGGGATGTGTTCAGTGAATTTTTGCTGATGACGATAGCCACTGTTGGGGCGTTTTACATCGGCCAATACCCGGAAGGGGTGGCAGTGATGTTGTTTTATGCAGTAGGGGAAGTGTTCCAGGATGCGGCGGTGAGTCGGGCAAAGTCCAACATCAAAGGCTTGCTGGATCAGCGGCCGGATGAGGTGTCTGTTTTGGTGGATGGAATTTTGCGCCGTGAGCATGCGGCTACAGTAGGGGTGGGCAGCATCATCCAGTTGAAGCCTGGTGAAAAACTGGCGCTGGATGGAGAGCTGGTATCGGCCACGGCCTCGTTTAATACCGCTGCGCTTACCGGTGAGAGCAAGCCGGATACTAAAATGAAAGGGGAGCCGGTGCTGGCGGGCATGATCAACCTCAATACCGTAGCGGATGTGAAAGTGACCACGCCGTATGCCGATAGTAAATTATCACGCATCCTGGAGCTGGTGCAAAATGCAACGTCGCAGAAGGCGCCTACCGAGTTATTCATCCGCAAGTTTGCACGTATTTACACGCCTGCAGTCGTTTTCCTGGCGCTCGGCATTTGTTTGCTTCCTTATTTTTTTGTAGCTAATTATGTGTTCAACGACTGGTTGTACCGGGCATTGATATTCCTGGTGATTTCCTGTCCGTGTGCGTTGGTGATCTCCATACCGCTGGGTTATTTCGGTGGTATAGGGGCCGCCAGCCGCAATGGTATCCTGTTTAAGGGCAGTAACTACCTGGATGTGATGGCGGCGGTACAAAACGTGGTGATGGATAAAACCGGGACGCTTACCAAAGGCGTGTTTGCGGTGCAGGAGGTGGTGTTGCAGCCGGGCTTTGATGAAGCGGATTTACTGCCTATGGTGAATGCATTGGAAAGTAAATCCACCCATCCGGTGGCCACGGCCATTCGTGAATACCTGGGTGCTAAGGCGGTGCCATTGGAGGTTAGGGAGATGGAGGAGATCGCGGGGCATGGTCTTGCGGGCACGGTAACGGGTAAACGATTGTTAGTGGGTAATTTCAGGCTGTTGCGTAAATTCAATATTGCTTTTGACACAGCTGTGGAAGATATTCCGCTAACGGTGGTAGCCGTAGCGGTAGACGGGGTGTATGCCGGCATGATCACTATTGCGGATGTAGTGAAGGCAGATGCGGCTGAGGCGATTCAGGCATTGAAACGTATGGGCATTAATACAGTAATGTTATCCGGTGATAAATCCAGTGTGGTGAAGTATGTGGCGGAGCGGGTAGGTGTAGCAGAAGCCTACGGCGACCTGCTGCCTGAAGATAAGGTGACGCGGGTAAAAGATATTCGTGCGCAAAAAGGCAGCGTTGCTTTTGTGGGAGATGGGGTAAACGATGCGCCGGTGATTGCGCTCAGCGATGCAGGAATTGCCATGGGCGGCCTTGGCAGCGATGCAGCAATTGAAACGGCGGATATCGTGATTCAGAATGACCAGCCTTCCCGTATACCCATGGCCGTGAGGATTGGTCGCGCTACGAAAAAGATAGTATGGCAAAATATTACGCTGGCATTTGTGGTGAAGGGGATAGTGCTGCTGCTGGGCGCTGGCGGTTTGGCTACTATGTGGGAGGCGGTGTTTGCGGATGTGGGGGTGGCGCTGCTGGCGATTTTGAATGCGGTGCGGATTCAGCGGCAAAAGTTTGATTAGTTTGCTTTCGGGAGATGCCGAAGGCATCTCCCGAAAGCTGAAAGCCGCCGGCTGGCGGCCTTCAGCTGCTTAAATGCCTACTGTAGTGGCGTAGCTACACCAGCTTGCGACTTACTTCTTGTTCAGTAAAGCCGGCGGTGGCGGGCCCGCCACCCCATTCAGGTGACTCCGAAGGAGTCATCCACATCTCCCCAAAAATAAAACCAATATATTTCATATATTTGAAATTATTAATTGATAATAAGATGAAATATATCAGCAAACTGCTGCTACTATTCCCTATCCTGTGCTATGCCTTCACCTCCTCTGCCCAAAACCCGGTGGTAAACCTCAGCACTGAATTTGAAGTGCCGGGCGATGGCTGGGATAAACTCCTCCAGCTTAAAAATGGCAACACCTGCTATCTCCACTTTTCCAGAACCTCCGGACTGGAAGTAAGTATGTACAGTAGCAAGCGGGAACAACTCAGCAGTGATACCATTCAAACTACACTATGGAACAGCCGTGATCTGGAAAATACCGAAATTGACGCCATCTACGAGATCAACGGGCAGCCGGTGATATTTTTACAGCAACTGGTAAATGATACACCACGCGTGTTCAGGCTGGTGCTGAACGAAAACACTGGAAAGCTGCTACAGGAGCAGAAGCTGGGAGAACTGCCTTCTGTAAAACTCAAGCCCGCCTATGCACAGAATAATATCGCCTCGCACGATTGTTTCATCGAAAAAGATCAACGTACAGATTATTATGCGGTCGCTTTTTTTGCGGGCCATGAAATCGTTCCCGGCGAAAATGTTAAACGCCGCATTATTGTGCAGCACTATTCACCAAAACATGAATTGCTAAATACGGGTTATTTCTACATGCAGGATTCCGCCTTTGCCTACTTCAGCTACATACACATGGCGGTGGAAGACAGCCGGGATGTATATATCGCCACTACCGGGTTTAACACAAAGAAAAAAAGTAATGAGTCCTGGTCTAAAGTAGTACTAAGCCGGCTTACGCCGGATTCTACGGCCTTTTCCCATAACGTAATTGCCTACACGCATAATTATAACAATGTAAGCGGACTGCTTAAAACAGTACCTGCTTTTAAAGAAGTCAGGTTACTGTTGTTTGTGCCATCCGAGCGCAAAAGCGGGAACAGCGGAACACTGCTCAATATATTTACGGAAGAAGGGAAACTGCGCAAGCACCCGGTGCTGAGCTATCCGGAGCTGAGTCGCAACGTAGAAAATAACCTGAACTATAAGGACAAATACGAGGGGATACCACAAAACTGGCTCATGAACAATGATGGGAGCAGCACCATCATGCTGGAAAACCTCAGCTATTTCAGGCAGGGAAACAACCAGCTGGCCAACATGCATTCCAACATGGGAGATGCCGGTGTAGCGGAGCTGGACACGCTGGGCAAAGAAGACGCCACCTGGTCGCTGTCGAAATACCAGGTGATCACCGGTACCTGTCAGCCTTTCTTCCAGCAACGCCGCAGCAAAAGTGAATGGAGCTTCCGCAATAAAATTGCGGCATTGAATTTAAGTACTTATGTGTCGTACGACTTCGTGACTTTTCCGGATGTAACGTTTATGTTGTTTAATGATTACCTCCAATACCTGGATACAGGCGGCAGTGACAAGGTAAAGAAACCGCTGAAGTTCGCTGATGACGCCAACTTCGTATGTTACCGGTATTATAATAAGAAGATTGAAAGACTGTACCTTTTCGGCATGCCGGAAGTCACTAAACGTTACGCCTGTATGCTGGGTGCATCCGACTATAACGCAGGTACACGCACTTACGCTACCATTCTGCTTAAGCGGGAAGGAACAGTGAAAAAGGCTGCTATTGCCTGGATTGGATTCTGATGCTTACAACCGGTGGAAGCCTGCTTCCAGTGCGCCCAGCCGGAACTGGTTCACAAAATTATGCGTAAGCCTGGTAGGCTCCGGCAGCCGGTATTTCGTGATGCATTGCTCCACGATCTGCCGGCTGTCGGCTATATCAGTTAGATGGCCGGGAGATACAAACACCGGTTTTATTTTATTTTTAGTGCGTAGTACACTGCCGATCGGCTGTTGTTGTTTATCGTATAACACACTCCATGCACCGGCATTTTCCGCCGGTTCCTCGTATATTCCGTAGAGTTTTTTCTTAGCACAACCCAGGGTAGGCCGGTTGATTAACACGCCGAAATGAGAGGCAATACCCATCCTGCGTGGATGTGCAATGCCATGGCCGTCCAGCACTACCACATCAGGTTTCAGTTCCAGCTGTTCCCAGGCATCCAGCAGCGCAGGTACTTCGCGGAAAGCGAGGTAACCGGGTACGTAGGGGAAATGTACTTCCTTACGGATAAGGCTATACGCTACCGGTTTCAGGTCCGGAAAACTGAGCACCGTTATGCCGGCGTATACATGGGTACTGAATTTATCAAAGGAGATATCAGTGCCGGCCACATAATTGATTTTCCCGGTAAAAGGGGAGAGGACAATTTTATCCTTCATCTCCTTTTGTAGCTGTGTAGCTTGCGGTACGGTAAGTGTATTGTAGTCGATGGTCATCAATGCAGTGCGTTATGGTTAAAACAGTGACAGCTGATCCCCTTCCTGTGGTGGCTTAGCCTTACCCAAAACAGTACGGCCGCCGTAACGCCAGGCATTATTGCGCTCTTCTTCAATCAGCTTATCAAAGTTGGTGTTTGGAATAAAATCTTTTTCAATGGAGGCCGCCATCTGCGACAGCTTATTGATGGCGTCTTTTTTTTCGGAAGCACCAATTTTAGCTTTATACAGCGCGTCTTTGAGTGTGGAAATGGTTTCATCATAGATTTTCAGCGGCACCGGAAAGGGGTGTCCGTCCTTACCGCCATGGGCAAACGAAAATCGCGCGGGATCTTCAAATCGGGAGGGCGTGCCGTGTATCACTTCACTTACCAGCGTGAGCGACTGTAACGTTCTCGGGCCTACGCCTTCCAGCATCAGGAGCGATTCAAAGTCGGATGGCTTAGTGTCGTAAGCCAGCGCCAGTACACTTCCCAACCGCTTCAGGTTTACATTTTCGGCACGCAGCTCGTGGTGATTTGGCATCACCAGGTTCCTGATTTCTGGTAGCAGGTGTACAGGTTTTTCCTTTACCAGTTCCATTATGCCGTTTTTGGTATTAGCTGCGTTTATAGCTGTGAGATTTAGGATCAGCCCCTGATTATGGCCATAGATGTAGGTGTGCGGCGCTTCTGTAAACGACTGGAATGCGCTGGAATGCCAGTGGTAGCGCCGCGCCATGCCGGTAGCGTCATTCATACCCTGCTGCACCACGGCCCAGTCGCCATCAGTAGATAGCAGGAACGAATGCAGGTACAGCTGGAAACCATCCTGGATGGCCGTGTTGTCCACTTTTGCCGTCAGTTTGCTGCTGTAGATCAGCTGATCACCGGGAAGCCCAGTTTTATTGGCTATTACGGCCAGCTCATTCGGGGTTTGCTTACTATATTTCCCTTTACCACCGCAGATGTAAATGCCCAGTTCCGCAGCGCGTGGGTTCAATGCTTTTTTCAAAGCGCCCATTACACTGGTGGTAATACCGGAAGAATGCCAGTCCATACCCAGCACGCAGCCCAGGGCCTGGAACCAGCACGGGTCGCTCATGCGGCGCAGGAATTCCCCTCGTCCGTAATCCATGATGATGGCCTCTGTGATAGCACCACCCAGCAGGCTCATACGCTGCGCAAGCCATGGCGGCACCTGCCCGTAATGGAGCGGTAAATCTGCGTAAGATGGCATATCAGAATGGATTGTTTTGGATCTGGTATTCGTGTATGTCGTGACTCTGGTGCAGGTACGTATTCAATGCCTCCATTTTCTCACGTTTGCCATGTATGGCGTAGTTCACTTCCGTTTTGTGCTCTTTTCTCACTATCATCATACGCTTATATTTAAGTTGCATGGAGTCGAGCACCTGCTCCAGGTCGAGATGCGAAAACTCCTGGTCATTTAACTGAATACAATATACCCGCTTATCGTTGATGCGGGCTATGTACATCTCCAGGTATTCCAGGGCGATCAATACCAGCATGGCACCTGTGAGGCTAAACAGGGCGAGCCAGTACTGGCTCATGCCTATGGCCATACCGATGGCGGCTGCGATCCATATGCTGGCGGCAGTGGTAATACCGTCGATGGCAAATTCTCCCTTAAAAATTACACCGGCACCAATAAAGCCGACGCCTGTAAGGATATTGGAGGCCACACGGTCAGCACTATTAGGATAGCCCAGCTCCACCGATAAAATGGTGAATACGGCACTACTCATGCAAATGAGCGTCATGGTGCGCATGCCGGCAGCCTTACGTTTGAATTCCCGTTCCAGGCCAATGGCAGCGCCCATCAGCAACGATAATGCAATCTTCAGGACATAGTCCTCCTTTATGGTTTCGATTATACCTTCCATCGAGAGATTCATGGTAACAAATTTAAGGCTAATGTTGCTCAAAATAGTCCTGAAATAGAATAGGCGTGGCTGACGCCTATTCTATTTCATCTTTCCACCCTTGCCGGAGGCAAGGGTGGAAAGATGTTTAATAAAATTATGATTTCATTAAACATTTTATGGCAGAATGCGTTAATAATGGAATACTATTTGAATATATACTATCCATAAAACCCGTAATATGAAATTATTCCTGTATAAGTTATTCATGGCTGCGAGCCTGGCTGCAATATTCAGTCTCATCGCATATTCCTGCACTATCGGAAATTAAGCCCGGATACCATGCTTTTGTGAACCCGAATGCAATATCTTTGTTAGGCAATCGTCTATAAATAGAACGAAACAATAGCACTGATACATGCAAAATGACACGAATACCCCGGCGCAAGCTAAGCCAGCGCTGAAAATGGCATCCCTCAAGAAATCTTTCCGCCTGTTCCGTTATGTAAAGCCTTATTGGCCACAGTTTGGACTTGGTCTGATTTTCCTGCTTATTTCCAGTCTCGCGGGACTGGCTTTTCCTAAGCTGTTAGGGCAACTGGTGTCGCCCGACAGCAAAGACACTATGTTCCATGGATTCAACCAGGCGGCCGTCGTTTTGGTGGCGGTACTGATTGCCCAATCCGTATTTTCTTTTTTCCGTATAGTCCTGTTCGTGAATGTGACTGAGAAAACGCTCGCCACATTGAGGCAAACAGTCTACAGTCACCTCATCAAACTCCCCATGAAATTTTTCCTGGAACGCAGGGTTGGTGAGCTCAGCAGCAGAATATCCGCAGATATTTCTTCATTGCAGGAAACATTTACCACTACATTGGCGGAGTTTATTCGTCAGGTAATTATCATCGTGGGTGGTGTGATCATCCTGGTGGTAACAGCGCCCAAGCTGACGGTATTTATGCTGGCCATATTGCCGCTGATGATGTTGCTGGCGGTGTTTTTCGGGAAATTTATCCGTAAGTTTTCCAAGCAGGTGCAGGAGCAGGTAGCTGCTTCCAACACGGTAGTGGAAGAAACACTGGCGGGCATCCTGAACGTAAAGGCTTTTGCCAACGAGTTTTTTGAAATCAACAGATATAAGACCCGTACCAACGAAGCGGCACGCATTGGTATCAAAGGTGGTAAATACCGGGGCGCGTTTTCCTCCTTTATCATCCTCGGTATCTTTGGCGCATTGGTGGCGGTGATCTGGCGTGGTGTATCGCTGGGTATGCCGCCGGCGGAACTGCTCACGTTTGTACTGTATTCTGTATTCATAGGTGGTTCTGTTGCAGGTTTGGCAGAAGTATATACCAACCTCCAGAAAAGTATCGGAGCCACTGAGCACCTGCTTGAAATCATCGACGAGCCAACAGAAGAACTGACGCCTGTTACTTCCATCCCGCCGGAGAACCAGCTGGACGGTGCTATCAGCTTCAAAAATATTTCATTTCATTATCCTTCCAGGCCGGATCTTAAAATCATGGACGACGTTAGCTTTGACGTGTCGCCTGATCAAAAAGTAGCACTGGTGGGCCCGAGTGGCGCCGGTAAAAGCACCATTGTTTCGCTGCTGCTGCGTTTATACGATCCGGTTAGTGGTGAAATCGACTTTGATGGCCGCCCCGGTAAGAGCATTCCTTTATCAGAGTTGCGTTCTCAAATGGCAGTGGTGCCTCAGGATGTATTCCTTTTTGGAGGTACCATCCGTGAAAATATTGCCTATGGCAGGCCCGGTGCAACAGATGCAGAGCTGGAAGAAGCTGCCCGCAAGGCAAACGCCTGGGAATTTATTCAGCGTTTCCCGCAAGGGATGGACACCGTGGTGGGTGAGCGTGGTATTCAGCTCTCCGGCGGTCAGCGGCAGCGTATCGCCATCGCCAGAGCAGTACTTAAAAATCCGCGTATCCTGATCCTGGACGAGGCTACTTCTGCGCTCGACTCCGAATCCGAAAAGCTGGTGCAGGATGCATTGGATAAGCTGATGGAAGGACGTACTTCTATCGTGATTGCACACCGCCTTGCCACCGTTCGTGAGTCAGATAAGATTATTGTACTAGACAAAGGACGCATTGTAGAGGCAGGTACACACTGGGAATTGATTGAAGTGGAAGGTGGGTTGTATAAGTCGCTTAGTGATATGCAGTTTAGTAGCTAATTTATTTTGTATAAAAGTCGGGCCCCTTCGGGGCCCGACTTTTATACAAAGAGGGCGGGACCGCAGGTCCCGCCCTCTTTGTATAAGGTAAAAAGTTGTTTACATATACGGTTTCATCTCCGCATCAATATCCTTCCTGAGGTCCATCAGTTTCTTCGCGTAGCTCTCCATACTGATTTCCCCTGCGGTGCGCGGAATCCATTTAGGTACCTTCACGGTTTTACCTTCATCATCTACCGCTGCAAACACCATTACACAGTGAGTGGTTTTGGTTTTCGTTTGCTGGCGCGGGTTGCCGGCAAATACATCGATGGAAATATGCATGCTGGTATTGCCGGTATAGATGATATTTGCGGTGATTTCTACCAGGTCGCCGATCTGGATCGGCTTAAAAAAACGAATGCCGCCCACGTAAACGGTGACAGCATATTGCCCGCTCCAGTTAGCGGCACAGGTATAACCCGCCTGGTCTATCCATTTCATAACGGAGCCCCCGTGTACCTTTCCTCCGAAATTTACATCTGAGGGCTCTGCTAAGAATCTAAGGGTAATAGTGTGATAAATGGAATCCATAATGATCAATTATGGCGACCAAATTACGAATTAAAAGTTATCTCCTCCACCCATTTCTCCACCGTTGTTATCCTGTTTATTGTTTTTACGTTTGAACAGGCGTGCATCCATCTTACCAAATCTCCAGGTGGCATTGAGGCGCAGCTCACGTGCCAGGCGCTTACGGTAGTTTTCCTGCTCGGAGAAGGAAGTGGTGGTGTAGCTCAGGTTTCGGTTGGAATTAAAGATATCGTTTATGCCAAGGGAAATCGACAGCGCTTTATTTTTCAACAGGTCCTTTTTCACGGCAGCATCGATGGACCAGTTAGGCATACGTTCACCCTGCGGCAAAATTTGTTTGGATTCGTATTCACCATTCACCTGGAAGGTCAGGTTCCACGGGAGTTTGGTGTTACTGTTGACTTTACCGAACCAGGTAAAACCCTGGTTGGATAAGGTGGCATTATCCTGGCTCGCATTGATTTTCGTTTGTGCGAGGTTGGCATTGGCTGTGATATCCCAGGTTTTGGTTACCTGCGTTCTAAGGGTGAATTCAGCACCGTAGGAGTTACGGGAGCTGGCATTAATCGGGTAAGACAACAGCACTCGCTGATCCTGGCCATTTAAGGACAGTACGGTGTCTTTATAGAAATCGGTGATCGCATTTTCCGTGTTACGGTAGTAAACTGACACGAGTAGGTTCACTTTACGATTAAAGTCTTTCAGATAAGATAATTCAAATGAATTAGTGAACTCCGGACTCAGACCAGGGTTTCCGGTGCTGGCACTCTGACCATTGTAATCAATGGTAGGCAGCAGGTCTCTGAACCAGGGGCGGCGGATACGACGGCTATAGTTCAGCTGCAGCTCATGATCGCCTTTCAGTTTTTGTGACAGGAACAGGCTTGGGAACAGGCTGATAGGGTAGTCCACATTGTAGGATTTGTATTCCCCAAAGAACGATTCCCCTTTATAAAAGGATTGCTCCGCCCTTAAACCCACCTGATAACCGAAGTTGTCGAAACCGCCGGTGTAGGTAGCATAAGCCGCATTGATCTGTTCTGAATATTTGTAGTCGCTGGACAAAGAGGAATCCACTTTGTAATCCGTATTGGGATAATCCAGTCCCATCACGGTGGTGTAGTTACTGAACTTTCGGGTGTTGGAACGAATACCCGCTTCGATCTTGGATTTTTCGGAGAGGGGATTTACATAATCCACCTGGCCGGTGATATAGGTAGTTTTACCACCACCGCTGCCATAGCGCTTCTGCGGGGTAGGATCGTAGATGTTTTCCCCTTTCAGATCAAAATACTGTAAAGAGTAATCGGAAGAGTTATCGCCGTTGTTGGTGCTGAAAGTAACGTCCGCAGTCAGTTCATGGCCTTCCTTAGCGAAGTTATGTTTGTAGCCGAGCTGCGTGTTATAGCTTTTGAAACCGTTTTTGGTATTGTTGATACCGGTGCCGTAGCGAACCCTTTGCTGCTTTTCATCCAGGTCGTTTACCACCTGGTCGTTGTAGTTATTGAAGTTGCCAGTTACGATATTTTCAGAAATGCTCAGTGTATTTCTGTTGTCGATAAACCAGTCGAACCCGATACGGCCGTTCTGGAAGCGGCGATAGAAGTCGCCATCCTGGAGTTGTTCCGTAAAGGTGGTGGTATCCTGACCTAGATTTTTCCTGTAGAGGCGACTATTAAAAGGGGATACCCTGTTACGGAAACTATAGTTTACAAAGAAGTTGAATTTTTCCTGGCGCATGTTAAAGTCAAGGCCACCATTGCTGCTTCCGAGCGTGGAACCACCGGCGGACAGTTGCCCGTTGATGCCGGCTTTTTTATTTTTCTTTAGTACGATATTGAGGATACCGCTCATCCCTTCTGCGTCGTATTTGGCGGAGGGGTTGGTAACCACTTCAATTTTTTCGATGGCATCAGCCGGAATCTGGTCCAGTGTAAGGGTAGAAGGGCGTCCATCGATGAAGATGGTAGGGGAGCCATTGCGTACGGTGACGTTCCCATCGATGTCCACATTTACAGAAGGTACCTGTTTGAGTACATCGGTGGCAGTACCGCCAATGCTCGATAAGTTTTTGTCGACATTGAACACACGTTTATCAATCGCCATGGAAAAGGCGGGCTTTTCACCCACTACATTCACCACATTAAGTGTTTTGGAATTGGAGGCCAGTTTGATATTGCCTACATCCACTGTAGACGTTTTGGCGCTGAGTGTAGCAGATTTATAAACCGTTTCATATCCGATGAAATTGATACGGAGAATATATTTTCCCAATGGCAAAGTTTCAAAATTGAAATCACCGTTTGGCTTGGATAACATGCCGGTGAGTACGGCGGAATCAGGCTTGAGAACGGCTACCGAAGCATATTCTACTGGTTTCCCTGATTGTGCGTCAATTAATTTTCCATACAACGTTCCGGTTTGGTCGCCACCGGCTTTTCCTCCTGCATGCTGGGCAAATAACGTGTTCTGAAACAGTAAGATCCAACCTGTTACCAGCAATAAAGTTTTTCTCATAATAACAAATACTAGCGTACAACAATTAACAGTGGCTAAATTAATTGGAAACTCTGTAGAAAATCGGTTTTTTAGGATGAATGGTGTGTAAAAACCGCTGTAAGCATGGTTCTGGAAGGTTCTATAGGCTGTAAAGCTTTGTAGTAGCAGTTTTGCCTGATGTGTGCTGATAAGACTGAAAGTGTTAATTAGTGTTAAGTCGCCCCAGTGCGAGATTTACATCTCTACAAATAAATAAAAAAAACAATATAACACCCTGGATTTCGTGCTGCCACTACCGTTGGGATCATATCAAAAACAAACCGAAAAGATTTATGTGGATAAAAAAGCGTGCAGAAAAGGGTTTTATCTTTTCTGTAGTAACGGCAAGCTCCGTATCTTTACAGCCAGCTGTTGCGTTATTTTAATTTTTTTATATGCATAAGGATTACCGACCGGACTGGGATATTTACACGTGCCATATTGAAGAAAGTCCAGCAGTAATAGGCCTTGACCTTGATCTGAGACGATTTGCGCCATTGAAGGAGAAGCCGAATGCCATATATATAACAGTTTATCTGAACCATCCACGCGAAGACGGATTCCCGCACAATGATGAATTTGCTATCATGGGGGAAATAGAGGATAGATTGGTAGAAGAGCTGCAATCCAAACTGGACGCACATTTCGTTGGACGGACGTTTTCCAACGGTGTCAGGGATTTTTACTTCTATACGGGCAGTACACTGCTGCACGATAAATATATTGCAGATGCAATGATTAGCTTCCCGCAGTACCGTTACGATTACGGTATTAAGGAGGATAACAACTGGGAATTGTATTTCGATTACCTCTTCCCGGACGTGTATGAATTCCAGCGTATACAAAACCGGAAAGTGCTCCGTATGCTCCGCAAACACGGAGATGTGTCAGAAAAGGAACGTCCGATCGAGCATTGGATACACTTTAAGTCAGAAGAAGATAAAAACCTTTACTGGCAACATATCCAGGAAATCGGTTTTACCCTCTTACATGATATTAAGGTAGATGAAAACCCGGAGTATCCATACCGGCTCTGTATTGTAAGGTCCGACAAAGCCACAGAAGCGGTGATTGACCGGGTGGTGATGACCCTCTGGGAAGTAGCCCAACAGGTAAACGCAGAATACGACGGCTGGGAAACCAGCATCATGAAATAACAAAAGATTGCTTCAGCGCCACATGGTACTGAAGCAATCTTTTTTTAGGCCTATTTTCTAAATACTCCCGCCAGCAACGACACTACAAACATTATCAGGAATATAAAGAACAGGATCTTAGCGATGCCTGTGGCGCTTGCCGCAATCCCACCAAACCCGAAGATCGCCGCAATAATCGCAATTATCAGAAAAATTACAGCCCAACGTAGCATATACTTTTAGTTTTAAAGGTGATCAATAAAATATATTACTGCATTTATACTTCTGGTCTGAAACTTTCAATTATCATTCCCGTTAAAGTAAAATAAGAGGTGCTGTTCCTAAACCGCTTTTTTTTGTTATAATTGTTTACAGGGGAAAATATTGAGGTTTTTATTAAAAATATTGTGCTTTATAACTGTTGCCTGCCTGCTGTATCTGCAGCCGGCAAATTCGCGTACCCACGCCATGGCTCAGCAGTTGCCGCTTATAGGCGATACCGTTATCCCTCACCTGATGCGCCCCCCAGTGGGTGATACCACCTCCCGCACACATAACGGGATATTCAAAAAATTGTTTGAGTACCGGGATTCTATGCGCAATAAGGCCTTCCGCGACTCCTTTATCCGTCGTATAACCCGGCAGAATGAGCCGGAACCCGTGCCGCAAAACGATAGCGTGATCCAGAAAAGTGAGGCATATTTTACACCCTTTGCAGGCAAAGTGATCCGAAATATCCACTACCGCAGGGTGAAGGTATTTGGTCCCAGCAACATCAATGATACTACCTTCACCACTTCCATGAAGCTGCTCAAAATTGCCAACCGCCTCCACTACGATTCCAAGCAGTGGATGATCAGGCAAAACCTCTTCTTCCGGGAAGACGACCGGCTGGAACCTTTTGAACTGGCAGATAATGAACGTTACCTCCGTAACAGGCCATTTATCCAGGATGCCCGTATCTACGTTATTCCCGGGGAACCCATGTCGGATTCGGTAGACATAGAAGTGGTCACCAAAGATGTGTTTGAATATGGCGCCGATGTATCGCAGGTAAGTGCCAACAACGTAGCTGCAAAAGTCTATAACAATAACCTGCTCGGGGCCGGGCAAGGCCTGCAGGTAGGCTTTAGCTGGAGAAATGACTATAACCCCACCTGGAATACAGAGGTGCGCTATACCAAATCCAATATAGCCGGCAGCTTTATAGATATGGCAGTGGGGTATAGTACGCTCAATAATACCCAGCAGCTGGACTCTAACGTATACGAGGGTACGTACTATATTACGTTTAACCGGCCCCTGTATCGTAACTCGGCTAAGTTTGTAGGAGGCCTCACGCTGGCCAATAACTTCTCCATTAATATTTGGAACCGGGATGATACGGTGTACCGTGACTATCGCTATACGGTAATAGATGGCTGGCTGGGATATAACTTCATCAACAACTACGACCATAACGGCCGAAGCGGCAACGGCAAGCCCAACGTGGCCATACTCGCCAGGCACTACAACCTCAACTTCCAGCGAAAGCCGGATCAGCTCCTGTACAAGGACGATCCGGTGTATAATAACCATCGCTACTACCTCCTGGAATTACAGGCCTACCGCCTGGATTACTTCAAAGCTCACCACTTCTTCGGTTTCGGGCGTACAGAGGATATTCCGCTGGGCTTTAATGTAAACGTATCGGGAGGCTGGGAATCGTGGCGTGACAGGCGCCGGCTTTATACGGGTACTTCCTGGCAAAAATTCTGGCTCACCCGTAAACAGGGGCTTTTTAATACCACCGCGGAATTAGGAACGTTCTGGTCCAGGAGCGCTACGGAAGATGCTGTGATTCACGCCAGAATAGAATATTACAGCCGGCTGGTGACCCTGGGTAAATTCAGGTTCCGCCAGTTTATTACTACGGATTACCTCAACAGCCCTAATCCTTATTTCTACAAACCGCTTAACATTAACATGGAATACGGCATATGGGGATACCGGAATACCACGCTCAACGGCTACCAGCGGCTTAATTTCAATTCGGAAACGGTGTATTACAGCCCGCTGAAAATACTGGGCTTTAAATTCAACTTCTTTACTTCACTGCAAACAACGATGTTGTCGTACAAGAGTAAAGATCTCTTCAATAATCCTTTGTACTGGGGTATTGGCGGCGGTATGCGCATCAGGAATGAGAACCTTTCGCTCAACACCCTGAAGATGGCGGCCTACTATTTTCCGAACGCTCCCGAACCGGTGAAATCCTTCCGGATTGAAGTCACCACGGTGGTAGATTTCCGCTTTGATATTTCTGCGTTAAGAGCACCTTCTTTCATTAGTTTCCATTAATTTTAAGATCAAACTAATACGGTAACCGATGCATTGGAAAAATAACCTCACCGCACTATTAGGTATACAATACCCGATTATTCAGGCGCCCATGTTAGGGATTACCAGCCCGGAAATGGTGGCTGCCGTGAGTAATGCGGGCGGACTGGGATCGCTGCCCGTAGGTAATATGGACGCTACCGCTGCCAGGGCTGCTATTCATAAAACGAAATCACTCACTGCCCAGCCGTTTGCCGTAAATATTTTTGCTTACGATATTCCTATTTCTCCGGAGCAAACTGCCTTTGATGCCATGCAAACATTGTTGCAGTCCACCTACAGCCGTAGTGGCCTGGGGGTGCCGGTAGTAGACTTGAAAACACTGCATTTAAATTCTTATAAAGACATTCTTCCGGTGCTGACAGAAGAAAATATTGGTATTGTCAGCTTCACCTTCGGCATTCCTGACGACGCCGGGCTGGCTCTGCTACAGCAAAGTGGCGTTAAAATGATTGGTACGGCTACTTCCGTGGAGGAAGCCGTTTACCTGGAACAGAAAGGAATGCATGTAATTGTGGCGCAAGGAGCAGAAGCAGGTGGGCACCGGGGTACTTTCATGAACAATGGCTTACCACAGATTGGTGCTATGGCACTGATTCCACAGGTGGTGGATCGTGTAGGGGTACCCGTTATAGCTGCCGGTGCGGTGATGGATGGCAGGGGGGTGGTAGCTTCCCTGATGTTGGGTGCTTCCGGTGTTCAGCCAGGCAGCGCCTTTTTGTTGACCAACGAAAGCATGGCCTCCGGTGCACACAAAGCGGCCATCGCAGCTTCCACCGATACGAGCACGCGACTCACGCGGGCATTCAGTGGCCGCTGGGCACGCGGTTTATATAACACCCTGATTGCTGCGGTAGAAGAATCGGAAATACAGATATTACCATATCCATATCAGGATGCATTAACACAACCGGCGCGCAAAGCCTCCAAAGCACAGGACAATCCTTCCTTTGTAGCTATGTGGGCAGGACAGGCAGCTGGTTTGGCCAAAGGGCAGATTAGTTCGGGAGATGTGGTGAGAGCATTGATAGCAGGAGCGGAGGAGTTGCTACCATCGCTGAAAGTGAACTAACTTAATTAATCGAAAAAAAACGGGGTCCGTCAGACCCCGTTTTTTTTAATATCGTCTTTGCAAATATCCCGGATAATCGTTCATGATCCCGTGCTCATCAAAGGAAAGCCGGGCGCTGAAGCCTGAATCCAGGTTTTCGTATAGCCAGTAGTTATCCCGGATCATCGTATACCGTTGCCTTACTTTCTGCAATTCAAATTCAGGCAGCAGGATATAAATTACGTTAATGTCTGCGCTCTGCCCGGGTTGCAGCTGTAGGCGCTTTACCGGCAAACTGTTGGTAAACGGCGTGAGGGAAATGTCAATATCCAGGCAATCGTCAAATGCGGTGATCTGGTTACCATCCTTGTCATACCACTGGCCCAGCAGGTTGCTGGTTACCCTGAGCTCGCGCGCATCTGGTCCGTAGGAACGTATATAAAAGGAATCTGTTTTCCAGTCATTAGTCAGTTCAACTTCATAATGAATGGAAAACGGCAACTCTCGGATAACGCCGGTAATATTGCTTTGTGCAAGCTGATACAGGCCTTTACTTTCGAGTGTGAAATATTCAGTGGAAGTCCAGCGGACACCCTGCCACACAACAGGTTTCATACTATCGTTTAATAGATGAGTTTTTAATACTGATTACGACCAGCTTTGAGGTTGGCGTATTACTTTTATCGGCAACACTGTTCACCGGAACGAGTACATTGGTTTCCGGAAAGTACGTGGCCGTACATGATTCCGGAATGTCATAAGCAATAACTATAAATCCTTTCGCCACCCGTTCGATGCCTTCAAAAGTATTAAACAAATCTACAACATCTCCTGCTTTTATACCAATGGCATGGATATCTTTTTCATTCATGAGTATCACCCGCCTTTCATGATAAATGCCGCGGTAGCGGTCGTCCAGCCCGTAAATGGTGGTGTTGAACTGGTCGTGGCTACGGATGGTCATCATCATGAATTCGCCGGGTTGCAGGGGAGTGGTAACGGTATCGGCTACGTTGAAATTGGCTTTGCCGTTGCTGGTATTGAATTGTCCTATTCTTGACCCGTTTGGTAAATAAAAACCGCCCGGATGCCTTACCCGCTCGTTGTACTGGTCAAATCCCGGTATCACTTTTTCAATATCATTCCGGATATGATCGTAATGAGTGGCATATTGCTGCCACGGTGTCTGCGATTTGTCTTTAAACAACGCCTGTGCCAGTTCGCAAATTATCACCGGTTCACTTCTCAGGTCGTCCGACACGGGGTGCAGGTTGCCCTTCGACATCTGTATCACGCCCATGGAATTTTCGCAGGTCACAAACTGATGTTCGCCGTTGATGATGTCTTTATCACTGCGGCCGAGTGTAGGTAATATAATAGCTTCCTGGCCATGTACTATATGACTTCTGTTTAGTTTGGTAGATACATGCACCGTCAGCTCACAATTGCGAAGTGCCCGGGCAGTGTATTCCGTATCCGGAGTGGCGGAGAGGAAGTTGCCTCCCATAGCGATGAATACCTTTGCGTTTTTGCGGTGCATGGCATGTATGGCGTGCACCACATCGTAGCCATGTTTTTCAGGTGGCTGGAAACCATATACCTCGCGGATGTTTTTCAGCAGGATGGCAGGCGGTTGTTCAAATATGCCCATGGTACGATCCCCCTGCACGTTACTATGCCCGCGCACCGGGCAGGTACCTGCGCCGGGCTTTCCTATACTGCCTTTCAGCAATAAGAGGTTCACCACCTCCCGGATGGTGTCTACTGCATTTTTATGCTGAGTGAGTCCCATTGCCCAGCAGGCAATGATCTTGTTTTTATGTAGGAGTGCCTGTGCTGCCTCACGGATTTTTTCTGAGGGTACACCTGATTCCAGCACCAGCTGCTCAAAATTTTGTGTACGCAGATGTGCAAGGTATTCCTCCACACCGGCAGTTTTTTCCGCAATGAATGCCTGATCAAATACACTACCCGGATGTTTGTCCTCTTCTTCCAGCAGCAACAGGGTAATGGCTTTGAGCAGTGCCATGTCGCCATTGATTTTTACCTGCAGGAAGATGTCGGTCAGGTGGGTTTCAATATTGACGATGCCTTTGAAGGTTTGCGGGTTGAGAAAGCCCAGCAGACCGGTTTCGGGCAAGGGATTAACCGCAATGATTTTAGCTCCGTTCAGCTTTGCCTTTTGCAGGGCAGTGAGCATACGCGGGTGGTTGGTGCCGGGGTTTTGTCCGAGGATGATGATGACTTCTGCTTCGTAAAAGTCTTCCAGTTTTACGGAGCCCTTACCAATGCCTACGGCCTCGCCCAGTGCAACACCGCTGGACTCATGGCACATGTTGGAGCAATCAGGCAGGTTATTGGTCCCATATTCCCTTACCAGCAGTTGGTAGAGGAAGGCGGCTTCGTTACTGGTACGGCCGCTTGTATAAAACACGGCTTCGTCCGGGGATTGTAAGCCACGTAATTTCGCTGCAATCCGCTCGTAGGCTTTTTCCCAGGAGATAGGCCGATAGTGGGTATCGCCGGGAGCGAGGTACATGGGCTGCGCTACCCGTCCTTTCTTACCGATTTCATAATCGGTGAGGTTGCCCAGATCAGCAATGCTATTGGTTGCAAAAAAATCAACGGTGAGTTTTTTGGTGGTAGCCTCTTCGGCAACAGCTTTAGCGCCGTTTTCACAGTATTCTGCGATGGGGGAGCGCTCGTCGTCAGGGTCGGGCCAGGCACATCCAGGGCAATCGTAGCCATGTTTCTGATTTAATTTCAGCAGGGCCTGCATACCCCTGAAGGCATTCATCTCTTCCAGGATATGCTTCATGCTGGATAGAACAGCCGGGATACCTGCTGCTACTGTTTTGGGTTTGCTAAGTTTTAACCCGGTAAATTTAACCGGGTTCTGATCTCCCTGCATGCTCGAAAAATTATATGATGACTAAATCTCCACCCGGTGTGCACCGGAATAAATATTAAAACGTTGTTCCCTCAAAAATCCGATCAGTGTGATGTTCCATTCCTCTGCCATCCTTACCGCCATGCTGGATGGTGCACCAACGGCAGCTACCACTGGTATGCCTGCCATGGCTGCTTTCTGAATCAGTTCAAATCCTGCGCGGCCGCTCAGCAGTAACAGGTGCTGGTCCAGGGGAAACATGGCTTCCCGCATCGCCTTTCCGATCACTTTATCTACTGCATTGTGGCGGCCAATATCTTCCTGTAATATGATCAGCTCTCCTTCATTATCAAACAGCGCGGCAGCATGAATACCACCTGTGCTTTCAAATAGTGATTGCTGTACACGCAGTGTTTCCGGCAGCCGGAAGATGGTGTCAGCGGAAGTGGCAATTACTGCCTTACTAACGCTGGCGCCTGTATGAATATTGGCAATATCTGTTTTTCCGCACATGCCGCATGCTGCGGTGGCGGTGAAGTTACGCTGGCTATTGCCCAACTGCGGTGTTACATTCTCCCGAAGGGTAACAGTAATGATGCTACCTTCTTTGGTAGTTACCATTTTGGTATGTGCAATGGCATCGTAGGAGTGAATGATTCCCTCTGAAAAGAGGAAGCCTGCGGCCAGGTCTTCATCGTTGCCGGGCGTGCGCATGGTAACGGAAACCTGCTGCTGGCGGCGGTTATGGGTTGGTCCTGATATAATACGTATCTCCAGCGGTTCTTCCGTTGCAAGTACATCATCGGAGTCCAGCATGCCGCTGTTGCCTACTTTTTTTACGCGGGTATGTACTACTGGTTTTGTCATGCTTAAAAATATGGAATCCCACTGCAATTTCCGTTTTAAACTTTTACGATCAGCTTACCCTGGTTTTTACCTGCAAACAGTGCCAGGAAAGCCTCTGGTAATTTGTCAAATCCTTCCATGGTGGTTTCCGTGTATTTTAATTTGCCTTGCTTTACCCATTCCACCAATGCTTTAAAGCCTTCCCCGAAACGGGAGGCATAATTACCGATGGTAAAGCCCTGCATTAATAAACTTCTTGTAATCATGATGGGCTGCACACGAGGGCCTACAGGCACTTCGGTGCTGTTGTACAAAGCGATCTGCCCGCAGAGCGGAATGCGGCCAAAAGTGTTCATGTTGGCCATCACGCCATCTGATATCTCCCCACCTACATTATCAAAATAGATGTCCACCCCGTTAGGGCAGGCTGCTGCCACACTGGATTTCATGTCCTGGTTGCCTTTATAGTCAATGGCAGCATCGAAGTTGAATACATCGGTGAGCAGTTTCACCTTTTCGGTACCGCCGGCAATGCCCACCACGCGGCATCCATGTATCTTTCCGATTTGGCCTACCACAATACCCACTGCACCTGCCGCTCCTGAAATCACCAGGGTTTCACCTGCTTTGGGCTTGCCGATATCCAGTAACCCAAAATATGCGGTGAGTCCGGGCATGCCTAGGATCCCGAGGTAATAGCTGGGAGGAACGCTGTTGTCGATTTTCTTCAGGTGCGTGGCATTGTAAATACTGGCGGTTGCCCAGGGCAGTAAAGGGCGGGAGGAGGTCAGCATTACCAGGTCGCCCGGCTGAAAATTGCTATCCATGCTTTCTGCCACGGCAGCTACGCCACCGCTTTCGATCGGTTGACCTACTTCAAACGGAGGGATATAGGATTTGGTATCATTCATCCTGCCGCGCATATAAGGGTCTACTGAATAATAGACGGGCTTGATCAGCACTTCTCCCTGCTGTAGTTCCGGTAAATCGACCGTAACGGTTTTAAAGGTTTTGCTGTCCGGTAGTCCTTTAGGCCTTGCTGCAAAAATGATCTGTTCAGCTTTCATGCGATTGGTTTTAGATGCCATGTTTTGGTGTACTTCTAATTTACTACTTTTTGCATGTTTATCGGCAGACAAATTGTAATTTCGGGATACAGAAACTTCTTAAACCCTACTACAACTATGCGTTTAGACGATGAACAAATGAGCGACAATGTCGAGAAACAAACCGGCGGCGGTATGCGTAAAGGCGTGATTGGCGGCGGTGTTGGCGCTATCATCATTTTTGTAATTGCGTTGTTCCTCAAGCAGGATCCTCAAACGGTAATGCAGGCCGTGGAACAGGTGCAGGGCCCTGCAGACGGTGGCACTACCGAACAGCTCACCAAAGAAAACAGCAGCGCCATTGAGCAGTTTTCTTCCAAAGTGCTGCACAGCACGGAAGCGGTATGGACTGATCAGTTTGCAAAACTGGGTATGACTTATGAAGAACCCAGGATGCGCCTGTTCACGGATGCGACCGTATCCGCCTGCGGCGCGGCAGAATCGGCCATGGGCCCATTCTACTGCCCGGCAGATAAAAAGGTGTACCTGGACGTTTCGTTTTTTAATGAACTCGAACAACGTTTCCGTGTGCAGGGTGATTTTGCAAAAGCCTATGTGATCGCACATGAGGTGGGCCACCACGTACAAAACCTGCTCGGCATCAGCCGCAAAGTGCAATCCATGCGTAGTCAGCTGAGTGAAAAAGAATACAATAAATTATCCGTGATGCTGGAGCTGCAGGCAGATTTCCTCGCCGGCCTCTGGGCAAACCACGCAGATAAAATGAGAAGTATCCTTGAGGCAGGAGATATTGAATCCGGATTATCTGCTGCCAGCGCGGTAGGCGATGATAAACTACAACAGGCCGGCACTGGCCAGATTGTACCGGATGCTTTCACACATGGCACCTCTGCCCAACGCATGGCCTGGTTTAAGAAAGGTTATGAAACCGGTGACCTGAGTCAGGGCGATACCGGTATCGGTTTGGGTCGTGCATCCAATTAATCAATTCCAAGGATGGTTTTCGCCAGGGCAATGGTTTGTTCATCCCCGGTGTATTTACCACTGACGTCAGATAACTTCACTACAGGAGCCCATCTCGGAGCATCTTCGGGATGGGCTTCATACATTTTAATCACAATGTTGAGGGCCTTAAGGCCTACATCATTGGTGAAATCCGTACCGATCCCAAACGACATTCCAATTCTGCCCCTGCAATAGTCGGCTATCACAGCCACTTTTTCATAGTCCAGCCCGTCTGAGAAGATAATGGTTTTGCTGAGCGGGTCTACATTCTTACTGATGTAATGGGCAATCGTTTTATCTGCAAAAATCAATGGATCGCCGCTGTCGTGCCTTACGCCGTCAAACAACTTGGCGAATTTTTTATCGAATTGTTCGAAGAATACATCTGTGGTGTAGGTATCAGACAGGGCGATGCCAAGATCGCCCCGATATACGTGTACCCATTGTTCCAGCCCGAGCATATTGGCCATTTTAAACCCGTATTTAGCGGCATGAAACATGAACCATTCATGTGCGTGAGTGCCCACCGGCTTCACGCCATTACGCATGGCCAGGTGTACGTTGCTGGTGCCGATGAAGGTGCCTTCGCCGTACTTGCGCAGCGTTTGTACCACGAGTTTATGCACGGCGAGGGAATGCCGGCGCCGCGTGCCAAATTCAGCGATGGTGATCTGTAGTTGCTTGTAATTTTCGATTTTTTCGCGGGTGATACGAATCACTTCTTCGTCGGGCAGGCGTTGCTGGCCGGTTTGTTCATAATAGAGCTCGCAGATCAGCGACATCAAGGGTACTTCCCAGAGGATGGTGCGGTACCAGTAGCCATCCACGATTACTTCGAGGTCGGCCCCATGCTGCGAAATATGTACCTCGTCAGGGTTGTAGCGGTAGCCCTGCAGGAAATCGAGGTAAGTGGGATCCAGGTAGGGGCAGGTGACGGCGAGGTAATCTTTTTCTTCTTTGGTGAGTTGCAGGTGCTGCATGGCGTCAACGGCCTGTCGCAATACCTTATCAAATCCCGGCGGGAAGGCATGGTGGCCGCGGTTTATAAACTTGTACCTGGCGCGTGCCTTAGGAAATAATTTGACCACGCAATGCTGCATGGTGAACTTATAGAAGTCGTTGTCCAGTATAGACGTCAGTATACCTGTATTCATGAACCGGTTTTATACATTATATCAGAGATGCGTACCACAGTATTTACAGAAAAGGGCATCGTGATCATCAATTTTCATATGGCAGCCGGGACATTCCCGGGCTTTGAGATCATAGGCGGCGCGCCGCATGCGGGTCATTTCCGCCGTCACAATGCCTGTGGGAACGGCAATAATGGCGTACCCCATGATCATGATCACCGCTGAAAAGGCCTGGCCAATGGGCGTTACGGGTGCAATATCTCCATAACCAACAGTGGTTAATGTAACCACCGCCCAGTAGATGCTTACCGGAATGCTGGTGAAACCGGAGTTGTGGCTGGATTCAATGACATACATAATAGAGCCTAACACTACGGTGAGCAGCATGATAAAGAAAAAGAACACGGCAATTTTACGACGACTCCTTTGCAATGCCAGCATGAGCTGTCTGCCTTCGTGCAGGAAGGGCACCAGTTTGAAGATACGGAAGATCCGCATCAGTCGCAGTATCCGGATGGTGATCAGGAAATGCCCGCCACCCATCAGAAATTCCACATAACTGGGTATCACACATAATAAATCAATGATGCCATAAAAGCTGGTGATGTACCGTTTTGGTTTGGGGGTGCACCATACACGTAACAGGTATTCGAGTGTAAAGAGAATGGTGAACACCCATTCCAGCCAATTAAAGAGGCTGCTATACCTGATTTGCAGTGGCTGTACACTTTCCATCATTACGATGGCCACGCTGGCAAGAATAATAATTAGCAGGCAGATGTCAAATACTCTGCCCGCAGGTGTATCCGATAAAAAGATAGTCCTGTATAGCTGCTTTCTTAGTGCCGACCTGTGTTTATGCGTTTCGTTAGTCATCCTCCTGAATTCTGTTTGTCAAACAATTAGGTGCTGGTATATGTTTAAATTGTGTTGTAATCAGATTTAGCTGTAATTCTTTTAGTAATTTAGTTAACCGAAATACTTGATTAAACCCAATGAACCAATGAGTGAACCTGAAATCGCGGACATACTGCGCTCTGCAGTCAGCCGTAATATAACGCGCGCGCACACAGCTTACCGACTCAGACTACTGGCTGTATTTATGGAGAAAGGAGTGGACCTTACCCCGGATATGTATTTTATTCTGCGTCACCTCTGGGGGGAGCAGGATGGTTGCCGGCAGCAGGAGCTGGCCGACAAAACCGACAAAGATAAGGCCAGTTTGACCAAGCTGGTTGATAACCTCGAAAAGCGTGGCCTGGTGCGCCGCTCCATGGACGGGGAAGACCGCCGCAGCAAACGCGTATGGCTGACGCCTGTTGGTAAAGACCTTAAAGAAATCGTATATCCGCTGGCGTTACAAGTAGTAGCTACTGCTGAAAACGGTGTGGATCAGGAAGACATACAGCGTGTAAAGCAAACCCTTGACGCGTTAGTGAAAAACCTTAAAAGAGGCTGACCGGTCTGCCTCGGGTAGTAATGGTTATTATTCGTACTTTGCGGGTAATAATAGTATATCATGCTTAATAATATCCTACCTGCTTTATTTGAAGTAGAAATCAATAAACTCGAAGAGGAAATCAGGTTATATACATCCGATGAGGATGTATGGAAAGTGCTGCCCGGCACTTCCAATTCCGGTGGTACGCTGTGTTTGCACATCTGCGGCAACCTGCGTCATTTTATAGGGGTGGGATTTGGAAACACTGGCTATGTACGCGACCGGCCCTATGAATTCAGCGCCCGTGATCTTAAGCGGGAGGTACTGCTGGAGGCCATCGCCGATACCCGGAACATGCTGTCGGCGGTGCTGCCTACGCTGGACCCCGTGAAAATGGAACAGGATTTTACCGATAATCCTATGCAGGTGCCTATGACCTATGGTGCATTTGTGGTGCATATATATGGTCATATGCGTTATCATCTCGGACAAATTAATTATCACAGACGAATCATCAGCTAATACCGTGGCATTACAATCACATCTTGAGGGAAAGAAATACCAGAACCCGGTGCCTACTTCCATGGCCATAGCCAATATGCCGGCATTGATATGGAAGTACCTTACGTATAAGGGTAAACGAAGTCCGTTGGTACCGCTGGGACCATTTCGGGTGAGCGCAGCCGCGCTGTTGCCGGCCGCTTCGCAGTCGCTGCAAATTACCTGGCTGGGGCATTCCAGCTATATCCTTGAGATGGATGGCAAGCGGTTAATCATTGACCCCGTGTTTGCCAGCAGGGCGTCCCCGTTTTCGTTTATGGGGCCCAGGCGCTTTTTTGCGGCGCCGCTGCTGCCAGCTGAACTGCCACCAATAGATGTGGTGGTGTTGTCGCACGACCATTACGATCACCTGGACCGGCACATGATGCATTACCTCAGCAAAAAGGTGAAGCAGTTCGTATGTCCGAAAGGGGTGGAGAAGCATTTATTGCGCTGGGGTATTCCGGCGGAAAATATTGCGGTGCTGGACTGGACGCAAAGTTTCCGGATCAGCGATACGTTGAGTTTAACGGCTACGCCTGCACGACATTTTTCCGGCCGGTGGTTTCACCGGAATGAAACGTTGTGGTCATCGTATGTGTTGCAGGGGAGGGATAAAAAGGTATTTATCGGCGGCGACTCCGGATTTTTCGATGGATTTGCCGAGATTGGAGCGGTCTATGGTCCATTTGACCTTACCATCCTGGAGATCGGAGCTTATGATGCCAACTGGCCGGATATTCATATGGGACCCGAAAAGGCTGCGCAGGCACATCTGGCGCTGAAGGGCAGGGTGATGTTGCCGGTGCACTGGGGTACCTTCAACCTGGCATTTCATGACTGGGACGAGCCTGCAGAAAGGATGGTGCAGCTGGCGGAGGAGAAAAATATTATCCTGTGGATGCCTGCTCCAGGCGAAACGGGTGAGCTCCCGGATGGGAATCGCATCAGTTATTGGTGGAGGGCATATAAATAAACAGGCATGAAGAAATTAGCGAAGGTTTATAACGGCCTTAAATTATATCTCTGGTGTTACCTGCCTTTTTTTGCCGCGTTGGTGCTGGTGAAAATGTTATTCAGCAGAGACGATATTTATTTTTTTATTAATAGTCGCCATACCGCATTCGGGGACTGGTTTTTTCCACTGGTTACGCATCTGGGGAGTGTAGCCGCTGCCGTGGTATTTACGGTGGTAGTGTTTTTCTTCAGTAAGCGGGAGAGTTTTATACTGGCTGGTGCCTATTGTTTTACGGCGCTGGTGAACTTCCTGCTGAAGTTCTGGGTGGCTTTTCCGCGGCCGCACCGTTATTTTGCCCAGAAGATAGAGCAGGCAATTAATGATCCGCGCCTGCACGGTATATATTATGTACCGGGGGTGGATGTATTGGATAATTTCCGGAGTTTCCCATCTGGGCATACCGTATGTGCTTTTACCGCGGCCACAGTGCTGGCATATTTTACGAAGAACAAGGCCTGGTCGTTGCCATATCTGGCGGTGGCTATACTGGTGGGCTATTCGCGCATGTATATGAGTCAGCACTTTTTCGAGGATGTGGCGATTGGGTCTTTGGTGGGTATAGTGCTCACAATGGCCTGGCTGGCATTAACGGATGGGAAAGGTTTTGCCGCGGGCGCTAATCATGCGTAGCTATAGCGCCGTTTCAGACGGAGATCTGCTGTAGCTTTTTCTTTTATCTCAATGGCAAATAAAAAAAGGGGTCAGAAAACCTGACCCCTGGTGATCCGTTGAGGGAGATTGATGGTGCAATGCTGTTGCGTATCGTTGTATTTGCTCATGGCTTCATCATACATTTCAGCCGGTGAAGGGTACTTCCTTTGCCTGGGCTGGTACCATTTAGGAACTTCAGTATAGCGTGCCCAGATGATTTCATAGCCGATGAATATCTTGTATCTGCCTTCCTGCACGTCGTCGGCATGCCCCAATCTTCTTTCCTCTCCCGGGGCGAGGTTGTTAATTAACCGTATTTCCTGGGAGGTTCCAATATCTGTTTTAATCACCTGCTTTACTGCTACCGTCATCCATCGGTTTCCTGAATTGTTCCGGATGCTCCTAAGGTACCGGGATACGTTAAATAAATGGTTCGAAGTACCTACTATCCGTGCATCTGCAATGGCGTCTTCGCCGGGGCAAGGCGTGGTGTAATGTTCAGACAGTTTAAACTTTCGCAGCACCTGGATACGGTAAAGCAGGTACATGGAAATACAGGCCAACAGAAAAATAAAGGGTCCGTACATAGTTATCTTGATTGAAAAGTTCCTGATTTTCAGGTTATCAATATTTGAGATATCAATCTCAAAATGAAATTATGTCTATTTTTTTTGTCATTCCTTTATTAGATGTTAACGAAACAGAAAATATTCCATGCGAGATTTGAAATTCTCTAATTAACCAACGGTTTACAAAATTATCGGGATATAAAATTGAAATTTGCCGATGCTAATTAGAAAATGGTGTTCATTACCATGGTGTTATCTTTAGGGTATTAAAACAGATAGGTGCAGATTGGACGACCCCACCAAATAGAGGAACCTATTAAAAAAGAGTAATTTTTTAAATGGCATGGCCCAATGTGAGATTGCTCACAATCCTGGCAGCAGGCTATGCTTCGTTTGAAGGAATCCCCACTATGCCACTTTGAGTAAGACTTTTATCAGAAGCTTGTAAGCGATAAGCTAACCCCTGCAGTTTTCCATTGTGCATTGTAATACGGTAGCATTACCACATTCTTGTGTTCGGGAAACAGCTTGCGTTGTATGACCGGATAAATCCAGTACGCGGCTTTGGTGCTGAGAATACCAAATCCGGCGCCGGCTACCACATCGCTGAGCCAGTGACGGTTATTATACATGCGCATTGCACCTGTGGCGGTAGCCACCGCATAACCGGCAATGCCTATCCAGGGGGATACATCCTTATATTCCTGCCGCAGAAATTCCGCAGACGCAAAGGCATTGGCAGTATGGCCGCTGGGGAAGCTCAGGTTGTTACTACCATCAGGCCTCATCTCGCCGGTTTGTCTCTTCACAAATCCCACCGTGCTGGCATTAATAATAGCGGCGAGGCCGAGGATAATCGTACGGTCGCGCAGGTTATGCCAGCCCTTAACTCCCGCAGCATTCAACACATACACCGCTACCGCGGGTGAATATTGCATAAAATTATCGACCCCGGTGCTGAAATTGGGATTATGTTCCTGGATCTCCGTTTTAGTACTGTGGTTTAAATCCTTCAGGGTGTTGCTATGCAAGGCGACGAACCCGTAGCCGATCATGGCCGCTGGTACAATAATCCCGGCTGCACTGCAAACGAATGACTTATTTTTGTTTTCCTTTACGGTACTTAATTGCAGGGGAGATATAGGTGTAATTTCGGGAATGGTATCGGCTGTGATCAGGGATTTGACACGTTGTGCCGCTGTATCTGGTACCTGCTGTAGGTCGGTTTGTTGTGCTGATAAGCTATTCCAACGCACCATGGCTACTAACGCCATAAATATCATTTTCTTCATGCAACGCTCCTTGTTAGAATAAAAGTATCACTTAATTCTGTAGCAATTCTGTGTTACGCCTCATTTGTTGTATCTGGCTGAGACACAGGTCGTTGTGTAAGTTTGTTGTGAAACAGGAAGGTAATTCCCAAGCCGATGATGCATCCGGCAATAACCGAGAGTACCCTGCCGATGGCGGTATCCCAGGGGTGCTGCCCCGCCTCATGCGTCATTACTATGATCGCTGCTGCCAGCGCAGTACGTGTGGCTGCTTCCAGCTGTAACAAATTGCAGAGGATAACTGTTATAATTACAGCAATACTCATCATAAGCACCAGATCAGGATGAATCAGTATCAGCAGGAATCCTGACACAGCGCCGATCAGATTGGCTTTAATACGTGTAACCGCAAGCGTTACAGCGTCTGAACCATCGGGAGATAATACCAGCATCACAGAAATCAGCACCCATACTGTATCTTTGTAGCCAATTATCCACGATGCCAGGCTTACAAACAATACCCCGGTAACACATTTGGCTGCGTATATGCTTACGCGTTTGATTCGAACTTTATCGGGCATATACAATGTTAATGAATTTTACGAAACTAACAGATTTACTGATGATTAAACGGACATTATGTTTCGGCGCCATCCTGGCAACGCTTTTCAGCAGCAGTTGCATCAAGGATGCCCCATTAAGCCCGGAGGCGGATATCGACTCCTTCATTGTTGACCAGGACGACCTCACCGGTGCCGTCTTTATTGATGAGGCTAACTCCCGTGTACAATTGTACCTCACACAGGATGCCTATGAAAACGGAATCGTACCCAGGGTGGTGGCCATACCCGGGGCCACCGTTGAGCCAGCCAATGGTGATACCCTGAAATTTGACCAGGTAACCGGCGCGGGCCTTACCAGCTATAAGATAACCTCACAGGATGGTAAGTACCATAAAACCTATACCGTGTCGGTAGTGAATATTGGGGTTTGGGCGTGGGACTTTGAAAACTGGGTGGTGCAGGATCCCAGCAAATATATGTACCCCATAGAACCGGATTCTTCTGTTATCTGGTCTTCAGGAAACCCTGGTATTGCATTGGCGGGGGTGCAAAAAGATCCCAAACAATATCCTTTGCGTGATACCACCGAGCCATATCACGGACAATATTGCGCGGTACTGGAAACACGCGGTGGAACGGCATTGTCCAGCCTGGTAGGTATAAAGCTGTTTGCAGGCAATTTTTTCCTGGGGGTATTCGACAGCCGCTACGGCCTCTCTAACCCGCTGGCATCTACGCAGTTTGGTCAGCCTTACCGTGGCCGGCCGAAAAGATTCAGAGGATATTATAAATACCAGCCCGGTCCCATCTACCAGGATAAGGCCGGTAAGCAAGTGGCCGGCGCTACTGATTCATGTTCGATATATGCAGTGCTGTATGGTGGAACCACCCGGCTGGATGGAACCAATATCCAGACTTCTGACCGGATAATCGCCGTGGCGAAATTGGCCGACGCCAGTGCAAAGTCAGTGTATACCCGCTTTGATCTCCCGTTCATTTACCTAAAAGATGTGGAGCAACAAATGATGCTGGCTATTGTAATGTCGTCCAGTTATAAAGGGGACCAGTATGAAGGCGCCATTGGCAGCCGTTTACTGGTCGACAGCCTACAGATTATTCACCAATAAAGATCTTGCATACGATGAGGAATATTTATAAACTATTGATTGTATTAATGGTCAGCAGTGCTGCCGGTAATCTGATGGCACAGGATAATATCAGCACCTTTAAGCCATTCCTGGAACACCGTATAGTCGCGGGGCTTAACTTTGGGGCCACTGCGCCCATGGGCTTTCCTAATACCATACGTGCTATTGATGGCTACTGGCCTGAGTTTTCACCGGCATTAGGCTATGAACTCAGTGTACGTGCCTCCGAGAAATGGGGCGCCGCCATCGGTGTGAAAATGGATTTCAAAGGTATGGGTACCAAAGACGAAGTACAGTATTTTCATACCATTATTACTGTCCAGGATGGTTCCAGCACCGGAACTTTTGAAGGTTTATTCACCGGCAAAAACAAAACTATTGCCCGCAATGCATATGTCACTTTTCCGATAAGCGCGGTATTTACACCCAGCAACAACTGGCGTTTTTCCCTTGGTGGCTATATGGCCTGGAAGTTCAGCGCCAATTTTCACGGAAATGTATCCGATGGCTATATCCGTAATGGCGGCCCAACCGGAGAAAAGGTAATTGTAGACGAAGCCACTTTCGATTTTAGTAGTGAGGTCAGAAATTTTGACGTAGGTTTTCAAGGTGGAGCAGAACGTAGGGTTGGTAAAAAGCTGAGTGTTTTAGGGAACCTGGCATGGGGCGTAAGGCCTTTATTCCCGAGTGATTTTAAGGGATTGGATTTTCCACTCTATAATGTGTTCCTGATGTTGGGAGTGAGTTATAAAATTTAACCCTGTTGTGATTACGCTTCCGTCAAAGACGGAAGCGTAATCACCTTTATATAGGGGTAATAAAGCACTAATATTTCGCCGGCTGTCCTGCCTTTGGCAACGAAGCCCTGATAAAATTCCTGATATCATCATTACCCGTTGCCAGGTCATCTTTGCGTAAATACATCATATGCCCGCTCCTGTAGCCCTTCCACGATAATCTGTCTTTCAGCCTGCCACCAGGATCCAACTGCCACATACTGTACTTCGCATTAAAGTAATCGCAGGCACCATCATAGTACCCGGATTGAATCATCACATGGAGGTAAGGATTCTGCGCCATTGCCTGCCGCAGGTTTTCGCCGGTATTGTCGTTACCTCGGTCCCAGGGATGCACAGGGCCAAACATCATATATTTCAAATCCGTTTTTACACCCAGTTCCTCCCGTAGGTAAATATTGATCGCCGGAGTGAAAGCATGCAGCCAGCTGGTGAGCTCTGCATTGTAATCAGGGCTGTCGCCTGCCAGCTCGCGGTCCATTCCCCTGTAGCGACTATCCAGTCGACCTACCGTAAACCCCTTATCCCGCAGCAGCTCTTTCCAGAAATAATTCGTAGGTACGTCCAGGTTATATTGGAGGATCACCTGTTCCGATAAGCCGGAGTACCTGGCCATTTTAGCGGCAATATTACGACGTTGCTGATCGTCGAGGAAGCCGCCCTGGCTGATGGCCGGCAACAGTTCTTTGATGGTGAAGTCTTCCACTTCCGGCAGAAAGGCCGTCAGGTCCTTCTGTTGCAGGTCAGCCGCCAGCGCTTTGTGGTACCAGGCGGTAGCTGCATAATAAGGTAAACGTAAAGCGGCATCTACCGGGCCATTTCTGTTAATACCCAGTTCAGTTGGGGAGACGAGAATGACACCGTTGAGGTACATCCACTGTGAGTTCTGCAATTCCAGGGCCAGGCCGGAAGCACGGGTAGTACCGTAGCTTTCACCGATCAGGTATTTCGGAGAGGCCCATCTGTTGTGGCGCGATACAAAAGTATTGATCCACTCCGCCAGGTAGCGGATGTCCGCATTTACACCGAAAAATTTTTCCCGCGGTACATCTTTGGATGCCAGACGGCTAAAGCCTGTGTTGGCCGGATCGATGTAGAGGATATCAGCCACGTCGAGGATGGACTGGCTGTTTTCGTGTATGCCATAAGGTTGTACCGGGTAGCCTTCGTCATCGATGTTGAGCAGGCGGGGCCCTGTATAGGCGATCTGCATCCATACAGAAGGCGTGCCGGGGCCTCCATTGAAGGAGATCACCAGCGGGCGGCCAGCTTTGTCTTTTACATCTGTACGCTCGTAGTAGGTGTAAAATATGCCGGCCAGTACTTTGCCGCTTTCATCCCAAACGGGTTGGGTGCCGGCGGTAGATTTGTAAGGGATGCGCTGGCCTTTAATGGTTACTTCGTGTGTGCTGACAATGGTGGTGTCAGGGCTCATTGAAACAGCCGATTGGCTTACTGGTTTTGCAGGAGGCGCCTGTGCCGGCGCTTTCTGTTGTGCAACTGCATGCAGGCTCAGTCCTGCCAGCAGTGCCGGAAACAGCAGCTGTTTTTTCATTGTGTTCATATAGTTGTTTAGATCTTGATTGAGCAGTAATATGAGTCAATTAGCTTACAAATGCAAGGGCTTTTATCTGGATGGTTACAGGCTGCTATTGCTGGCGTTCCGGGTGTAGGGAGATGCCGGTGCCGCTGGGAAGGTATTCGCAGATACTCATCCCAGACCTTTTTGGGATGTAGGAAGATACCGGTGCTCCTGAAAGTTTATGCTTCTTCCTCCGGCGGTATGGATTTACTGAGATGCTGGTAATCCGAAGGACGCCTTCCAGTTAGTTTAAAAAAGGTATTGCTGAATGCGGACACACTGTTGTAGCCCGTATCCCAGGCGATTTCACTGATGGTTTTATCCGTTTCCATGAGGTAACCCATGGCGCGCGACATGCGGGCGATTTTCAGGTACTGGAAAAACGAAATATCCATGGTGGACCTGAAGAGTCTGGTGAGCGTGCGCTCGCTGGTGTTGAATTTCTGACAAACAGTTTCCATGGTCAGCGGCTCTGCTATATTCTCCTGGATAAACCGCAGTATGGGGCTCATGCGCGGGTTATCGCTGGTAGGTAAAGTAATTGGCAATGGGCTGGTGCTGATTTCAGGCAGCAGGTACTTCATAGCTTTTATAAACGTAAACGGCTTGGTGCCAGGCATGATGTTGCCTTCCCAGCGGGAGGTAAATAACAGCATCTCCAGCAGGAGGTTGGTAACGGGGTAAATACCGGTAGTGCTGTAAAACGGTTCATTGGCATCTTCCTTTTCCGTAAAAAAATAAATCGAACGAACATAATTGGCCGGATAGCGATGTGCAAAGTAATGCTCTACCCCCGCAGGCACCCACATATAGTGCCTGGCAGGCAGGAAGTAAGTTTTTTCCCTGGTGTATAAAAATGCAGCGCCACCCTCAACATAGGTCAACTGTCCTTTGTTATGCTTATGAAAAGGGAAGTGATGTTCGGTTTTCATATGCCATATATAAGCCGAGTGAGGCACCTCATCGGTATCTAAAAGTATCTGGTTATAATCAATTTTTTCCATTTGGCCGGATCTAACAATTATATGGCAATTTATAGCAAAAATA
This sequence comes from Chitinophaga jiangningensis, assembly GCF_900142605.1. GTDB lineage: Bacteria > Bacteroidota > Bacteroidia > Chitinophagales > Chitinophagaceae > Chitinophaga > Chitinophaga jiangningensis. The sequence goes on along the minus strand of NZ_FRBL01000003.1, from coordinate 544,499 downwards.
ATTTACAAACTGGATGGAACTTTGCACCTTCATTGCGAATAATATGTTTACAATAAGTAATAAGATGCTGGCGGGTGTGTTGCTAATCACACTGTCGGTCAGCATGAAGGCCTTCAGCCAGGACCCTGAACAAAAGAACACCCTGACCCTCTCAGAAGTTTGGAAAAAAACATCAGCTTACAATAAACAGTTGCAGATGAAGCAGCTGAGCGTAGAGAGCGCGGAAGCACGTGTAAAGAATGCTAAAACGGAACGCCTGCCAGAGGTTTCCGGTGGCGGCATGTACGCGCGTTTCTCCAACTTCGCGCTCTATGAGGATGGTATCCTGCATGCACCTACGCAGATTCCTATTGAAAAGAAAGGTACCTATAAAGTTTCCGGTGAAGCTTTTCTGAATTTATACAACGGTGGTAAAATTACCCGCGAAATACATGCTGCTGAAACGGAAGCAGAGCTGGCGGCCGAACAGAAAAACCTGACGGAGCAGGAGCTGCGATATAAAGCGGCTGCCTACTACCTCGAAATCTACCGCAACTACCAATACGAGAAGGTAATGTTGCAGGACATTGCAGAGCGTGAAAAAGAACTGGAGGAAATCCGGCACCTGCAGCAGAACGGCGTAGTGCTGAAGAGTGATGTGCTCCGTGCGGAATTACGTCTCTCTAAACAAAAAATGACGCTACTGGAAATAAGGAACAGCCTCAAGATTGCGATGCAACGCCTCAACATTATGATGGGTGATCCTGATGCCAATATTATCCGGATTGCCAATGATACCATTAATCCGATACCACGTGAACGCACCTACGAAGATTATTTAAACGACGCATACGAAAATTCATTTGAGTTCAAAATTTCAGAGAAGGAAACTAAACTCAGTGAGTTAAAGCTGCAACAGGTGAAGTCGAACATCATGCCCAAGGTTGGCCTGTTTGCCGAATACGGTTATTCCTTCCCGCAAATACTGATGTATCCATACTCCTTTAACCTGTATGGGCTGGGAATGGCCGGCGTAAAAGCATCGCTGCCTATTTCCCAGTTGTATACCAATAAACACCGGAAGGCAGAAGCCAGGATCAACCTGGAACGTCAGGAGGTGGAGCATGCTGATACGAAAGACAGGGTACGGGAAGAAGTAAATACCGCTTATCTGCGTTATACCGAGGCCCTCACACGTATCCGGGTGGCAAAGGAAAACATTGCACAGGCAAAGGAAAATTTCCGGATCGTAAATAATACCTACTTCAACCAGCTGTCGCTGCTCACTGACCTGCTGGACGCAGAAACGCAATTGCTGCAGTCCCGCTTTGATCTGACGACGGCCGAAGTAACGGCACAATTACAATACTATCAATTATTGAAAGCAACAGGCAACCTATAATTATATGAACAAGACAGCTAACACTAATACCAACAGAACGGACAAAATTATTTCCCGTGTCACCACCGTGGTGGCATTAATCGTAGTGGTTTGCCTGGCCATCTGGGGGATTCGTACCCTCATTCATCAGGCAAGATTTGAAGAAACCAACGATGCCCAGGTCGACGAATACATCAACCCGGTAGTAGCGAAGGTGACGGGCTATGTGGATGAAATCCGCTACGAAGAGAACCAGGACGTAAAGAAAGGAGATACGCTTGTGATAATTGATAACAGCGAATATGCCGCAGCGCAACAGGAAGCGGAAGCCGCCCTGCTCAACGCACGTGCCCAGATCGCCGTTATACAGAGTAATGTACGTACCACCGGCCAGAGTGCCAAAGTGTACGAATCCCAGATCGCTGCTGCCAAAGCGAAACTCCTGAACCAGGAGCAGGAATACGACCGCTATAAAAAACTTTATGATGTGGAATCGGCCACCAAACAACAGCTGGACAGGGTACAGGCAGCGCTGGATGTAGCCAGGTCCGACTATAAATCCGCACAAAACGCCTATGAGGCTTCCCTTGGCCGTATAGACGATGCTAAAGTACAGCTGCAGGCGCTGGAAGCGGAAATAAAAAGGAGAGAGGCTGTCGTAACCCGCAACGACCTCACCGTTTCCTATACCATAATTATAGCACCTTATGATGGTAAGATGGGGCGCCGTACCATTCAGCCCAGGCAGTTGGTGCAGGCAGGTCAAACCCTGGCGTTTATAGTAGACCGTGAGGCCGGCAAATGGGTAGTGGCCAACTACAAGGAAACTCAGATCCGGCATATGAAAGTGGGTGAAGATGCGTCTATCACCATAGATGCTTTTCCCGGTAAAAAATATACGGGTACCATAGAATCCTTATCCGGCGCTACAGGAAGTAAGTTCTCCATCCTGCCTCCGGATAATGCCACTGGTAACTTCGTGAAAATTGCGCAGCGTATACCCGTGCGTATCCGTTTGAAGGGGAGCCCGGAGGAGTTGAAAGACTTATCAGCCGGCATGAGTGCTATTGTTGCCGTTAAAAAAGAGAGGAATTAACCTATGTCTAGTGTTCCGATTTTCAGAAGCTGGGTGCCGCAATGGCTAAGCAGGTTAACGATTGTGCTGGTGATGCTGCCTACAGTGATGCTGTTTGCTCTGTCTACCGCCAACGTGAGTGCTGCCACCGGGTTCTACGGTGTAGAACCGGCCGATATCCAGTTTTCCATGTTGGTGTATTACTCCGCAATTGCTGCATTTACGCCACTGGAGCGGCGCTTCTTCAGCCGCATTTCCACCAAAGAGTATTTTCTCCTGTGTATTGTGTTGCAGGTTATCATAACTTACTTCGTATACAATACCCGCGAGTTACCCATACTTTATATCTGTCGTTTTTTACAAGGGACCGTTAACTGCGGCGTTACCAGTATTTGTCTGACGTTGCTGTTTGCTCAGCTAAAGAGCGAACATGCCCGGGAGATAGGCTATACGTTTTTCTATGGCCTTATCTTATGTGCTTCTTCTTTTACCTCACTAGTAACCGCCCCCATCATTGACAATTATGAGTACAACGTACTTTATAAAGTGATGATATACGTGTTTATTCCGGGAGCAGTGTTATTACTGCTCCTGATGAACCGTATTCACCTGGTGAGAAAGGTGCCGCTGTACCAGCTGGACTGGGGTAGCTTTGTGCTGTATGCCCCCCTGCTGATCTGCCTGGGTTATGTGCTCACCTACGGGCAGCAGTATTACTGGATGTCGGACCCTACGATTGTATGGAGCCTGATAGCGGTACTGGGCTTAGGTGCGGTGTTTGTGATCCGGCAAATTTTCAGCAAAAGACCGTTGATACATATGCAGGTATTCAGGTACCGGAATTTCATTTTCGGTGCGGCGCTGGTAGGGCTGCTGTACCTGGTAAGAGGGGCTTTTTCAGTAACCACCAGTTACTTCAACGTGGTGCTGGGTATGGACCCTATTCATATTTATGAGCTTTTTATCTACAACATTATAGGCGTTATCATCGGCAGCCTGATGGCAGCCAGGTGGATCGTGAAAAAGCGACCTACACAGCTGATCTGGCTGGCAGGCTTTTCCTTGATGCTGGGATTCCATACCTGGATGTATTTTCATTTTGCCACGGAGGCAGATGCGGTTACCTTCATTATCCCCCTGATTGTACAGGGAGCGGGAGCGGGGCTGCTCATGGCACCGATAGTGTTGTTTACCATTTCCTCCGTACCGTTTGAGCTGAGTCAGTCCGCCGCGGCAGTAGGGGTATTCGTCCGTTTTGCTTTTTTCAGTGCCAGCACGGCGTTGATCAACTTCTTCAGTTTGTATTACGCGAAAATTCATGGTACCCGGATGAGTGACACCATTACAGCGGTGGAATCCGGCCTGCAATCGCGCTTACATACTTACCAGGCTGCATTGCAGTCGCGCGGTATCCCCGCCGACCAGGCCGCCAAAGCGGCTACCGGCCTGCTGAGCAGGGCGGTACAGAAGCAGGCATTTCTGAAATATGCGATGGATTATTATGCGATGGTGTCTATTGCGATACTGGTGATAATGTTGATTATTATTATGGCGCCATTTATAAATCGTACTATCATTAACGTTAGATCCAAGCAACCGGCGGCGGCAACTTTTTAGGTATTTACCGGTTGGTATACTGTTGTGGTGTGTTGCATTCAACGAAAATACGGAATAGCAAACAAATCCGTAATTTTGGTTTCACTATTCTACCATTGAATGAAATCTGTATTATTAGGTTTATTGTCACTGCTGCCTTTCAGCACACTGTTAGCCCAGGACTTTATTACACCGAGCAAGGAAAGCCAGGCGTATCACGAAGCCCGGTACAAGAAGTCAATACCACCCTATGGCCTCGCCAAAGTAAAAGAGCTGATCGCAAAAATTAATCCCGACAGCGAGGAGGCAGAAGCACTGGGCACAAAGGAGTACCTCTCGCTCAGTCTTCGCGAAAAGTTCACCTATCACATGATCCATGCGGAAACCTATGCGCAGAACTGTGATGTAATACCGCCCATCGAAGAGGAGCATAAAAAGATATTTGCACGTATTCCCAGTTCATTTAACGACTACCAGTGGAGCAGACGGCAAACTGATTTTTTTGCAGAGAACATTGACAGCGTTTGTGCGTTGATCAGGGAATCCGCCTTGCGCAGCAACAGGATCGGGTGCAATTACAAATCCGCCATCATTGAAATGAACGCAGTGCAGATGATTCCTTTTTTGGCAGACTTTTTTAAGAAAGACAAAAAAGACCTCGACATACTTACCGTGTTCCTGCAGCTGATGGAGCAAAATAAATATGCGCCTTTTATGCAGTCATCTTCCTGGAAAAAGTTGTACAGTGAAAATGCCAGTTACGAGGCTTACCTGGATTATAACACCGCCAATGAAGCGCTCATACTGCAACGCGTAAACGATTTCTATAAAAATTATAAGAAATAATGAAATACCTGCTGGGATTGGTGTGGAGTTGTATAGTGGCACAGGCGGCCGCGCAGGACTTTCTAACCATTCCCGCAGGGACTTACACGGTTGGGGCAAAGCACTTTCCGTTAAACCCCCTGAGAACAGTACAGTTACCAGCTTTTCGCATATCCACTACTGAAATCACCAATGCACAGTTTGCAGCCTTCGTGGATGCCACCGGCTACATCACCGACGCAGAACGCCGCCACAATGCCATGGTGTTTGAGCCGGGGCTGAAAGAGTTCCGCTGGCTGGAAGACAGCTCCGCCTACTGGCTGTTTCCCAACGGTATCAGCCGGGGAGATGTTGCCGATAAGATGGACCATCCCGTTACCTGCATCAGCTTCACCGATGCGCAGGCCTACTGCACCTGGAGCGGCTGCCGGCTGCCCACGCTCGATGAATGGGAAGTGGCTGCCAGAGCGGGCTCCAAAACCCGCTACTTCTGGGGTGAGGATCGTGATTCCTTATCGCAATACGCCAATGTATGGCTGGCACACGACCACCTCGTGGCCGATACCGCCGATGGTTATATGTACACTTCCCCGGTAGCGCATTTCAAGCCTAATCCTTGGGGGCTCTACGACGTATATGGCAATGTATTCGAATACTGCGAAGGCCATACCGCGCTGGACAAGCCAGGCAGCACATCCGTACACGCACGGGGCGGCTCCTGGTGGTGCAGTAAAAATTCCTGTAGCTCCTTTAATTCGGTGGACATCGGAACGGTGCATCCACGCGCCTCCTTCAGCAACCTGGGCTTCAGGGTGGTAAAACTATAACGCTATCATTGTGGAGAAGTCAGCCGTTGATTTTTTGCGATAAAAACTTATTATTGCAGGATCACGCACGCATATGAATGAGATGAAGCGATTCAAAGAAGCAACATACAAGATGCTGGAAGCGGGCATTCGCAGCATCCCGGACAATGAAGTATCAGATATCTACGCACTGTCGTGCTGGTATCTCGCCCAGGATGACGAAGCCCGTTATCCCATGGTTATTTTAAGTTACAACACCAACAGTCATTTTATCTCGCAGATTCCGGCAGCTTCCAGCGAGGCGGAGGCAAAATGGAATTACGCCTTCTGGCTGCAAAATGATGTGGTGGCCGTAGGCGGGGAAGATGATGATCATCTCGCAGCCTGGTTTGCAGCATCGCCACATTATTATTCTGAAGAACAAAATCTGGACGCAGAAGAGGATGACGAACTGTTTGAACAACTGCTGCAAAAAGCAAACGCCTTCAATGATGAATTTATTGAAGTAATCATCGCGTGCGTAAGCGAATTGTTTAGCAACGGTGTGATAAAAGATAAATTTGGAAAGCATATTCCGGTATTGATTCATGAACTGGAATATTATGATAAACCGCTCGAATGGACTACCAGAGCCAATCCTGAAGGAGTAGCCACGGAGTTTATTCAGGCCTACGGAAAATTGTAATATGGATTTTGGTGCTAACTGGGCAAAATACGATCAGCTGAACCTGGAGTTACCTGCTGATCATCCCATTACCGGCAAAGTGTTAAAAAACGGCTCCGGTGAAGGCAGGATTCGGTTTGGTTCCTCCGGATGGACGAGAAAAGAATATAACGGCACCTTGTACCCGAAAGGTACCAGTGCCAACAACCTGCTGACGGAGTACAGCCGGCTGTTTGACTGTGTAGAGCTCAATGCCACGCATTATAAAATTTATAGCGCCGAAGAAATCAGTAAGTGGATGGAAAAGGTGAAGAACAAGGATTTTATGTTCTGTCCTAAATTCCCACAGGCCATTAGTCACCATAGCTCCCTGCTCAATGCCGCGGAGGAAACCAATGCGTTCCTGGCGGGCATCCGTGCATTTGGCGACCAGCTGGGGCCGGCGTTTCTACAGCTTAGCGAGTCCTTTTCTCCCGCGCGAAAACTGAATCTCTATAAATATTTAGAAACGCTACCGGAAGACATTGACTTTTTTGTGGAAGTAAGGCACCCGGATTGGTTCCGCCAGCCCTATGAACTCAATGAGTTGCTGAATACCCTCAGGGAACTCAGTATGGGCGCGGTTATCACGGATACGCCCGGTCGCCGGGACTGCCTCCACATGGCGCTTACCCTCCCTAAACTCTTCCTGCGCTTTGTGACCAAAGGTGCGCACCCACTGGATATGCAGCGCCTGCTCAACTGGAAAGACAAGCTAGACGACTGGACAGCCCAGGGCCTGGAAGAAATTTACTTTTTCCTGCACGTCCATGAAGGGCAGCATGAAGCCGCCTTTTACAGAGAGGTACAACATGTTTTTGGTACCGCTAAAGGAGAGGTGCAGTTATCGCTGTTTTAATTTTTATTGGGGAGATACTACACTTTCTTCGGCCACACAATCGTCCTTACGACGTGTATCAATGATATACTGGATTTTCCAGGTGCCGTTTTCATTGATTAACTGAAACGAATTAACGCCACAGTGACTGAACTTGCCTTTGAAATAAAACCGATAGGGCGTCCATACGCTGGCGAGCGTACCGTCTATTTGGATGTGGGAGAAGGTAATGCGTTCGTCTGCTGTATTTGCAGGGAGTTTCGCAATACTACCCGCAAATTCACTGACGGATTCGGAACGTACCGTGTTAGTTTTGGTGATGGTTTGCATTACCGCAGTTTCGGTAAAGCAGGACTTTAGTAAAGCACTGTCGGCATTGCGCATGGCTATAAAAAGTTTGTTGACACCGGCCTTCACCGCATCTTCCTGCGATTGTGCAAAGCAAAAACCGGAAAGCACTGAAAAGCAAAGGAGTAAAAAGGGGCGTTTCATTTTTGATTCTAAAATAAGCTTTTTCTATTTTTGATCCTTACCACTCATGGAACAATGACTGACCTTGCCGATTATTTAAAAAGCTATTTCGGAATGGAAGAGCGGGAAATTGACATCATCCGCGAATGCTTCCTGCCGCAAACACTGCGTAAACATGATTACTTCCTCAAAGCAGGGCAGGTTTGTCATACCATGAGTTTCCAGCGTTCCGGGCTGGTACGGTATTACATGGATACGCCGGAAAAGGAAGTAACCCAGTGGATTTCTACGCCCGGATATTTCATTACCGACCTGGCAGGACTGGTGTTTGATAAGCCCGCCCGCTACAGCATTCAGGCCCTGGAGGATTGCGAATTGTTTTCGATCGATAAAAGGGATTATGACAGACTGGCTGAAAAAGTTCCCCGCTGGCCACAATTGGAAAGGAGATTTATCGCACGGTGCTTTACGTATATGGAAGACCGTGTGTTTGGCCTGCTATCGATGACGGCCGAACAGCGCTATAAATGGCTGTTTGATCAGCACCCCGCAATTTTTAATCAGGTACCGCTGCAATACCTGGCCTCTATGATGGGTATGACACCGGAAACCCTGAGTCGCATTCGCAAAAAACAACTATAGCAGTTCTTGATTTAAATCAAAAAACTGCGTTGCCTGACTGCCTACTTTTACAGCATCAAACACAGCACTATGAAAAAGTTATTACAGGCAGAAGAAATTTTACTCACCGCAGCATCCATCTATTTATTATCCAAATACAGCCTGGGCTTATCCATTTGGGTATGGATTCCCCTGTTTCTAGCCCCGGATCTGAGCATGCTGGGTTATCTGGTAAATACCCGCGTAGGTGCATGGACGTATAACCTTTTTCACCATCGTGGGATAGCCGTGGCCATTGCTGCCACCGGTTACGCGGCCGGTATCCCGGTTTTGCTGACTGCAGGCCTGTTGTTGTTTGCCCATAGTACTTTTGACCGTATGATGGGATATGGCCTGAAGTATAATGATGATTTTGGGCATACGCATTTAGGAAAAATCGGCAAAGCGGCGCGTTCGTAGTATATCTTACATCAGGCTGGCACCTTTCAAGGCACTTGTTACCTGTACAATCAGGTCATGCGTTACGCGCTCATACACATCCGGCTTTGCACTGTCTACCCAGCAGGATAGCCTTACCTGTGCTTTATTATTGACCCCGTCGATGCCGGTAAACCATATGGTCTTTGGCCTGTCGGGCTGTACGTCTTTCATCTTCAGCACTATATCGGTCATGATTTTTTCCGCCTCTCCGAGGCTGGCACTGAGCGGTATCACGAAATTCAGGACAATGCGCCTCAGGGGGGTAAGCGAATGATTGATGATGGGTTTTTGGAATACGTCCTTGTTAGGGATGATCACCCGCAGCCCGTCCTCGGTCACCATGGTGGTTGAACGCAATTCTATCTCTTCAACAGTACCGGAGAAACCATTGGTTTCGATAACATGGCCCACCTCGAATGGTTTTTTAAAGGTGATGAAAATGCCGCTGATGAAATTGGCGGTGAGGTCCTGGAAGGCAAACCCAAGGGCCAGGCCAATAATGCCGGCGCCCGCCAAAAGGGACGTAACGGCCTTGTCCAGTTGTAATACATTCAACGCTATAAACAAACCCATCATCAGGAAAATGAGGTACATGATGCTGGCCACCAGGTTGGAAATAGCAGGTGCTTCCGATAAGCGGGTGGAAAATTTATAGGTGATTTTGCGGATAAACTTCGCCAGAAAGAAGAAGACGATGAAAATGATGATAGCTACAGCCATGTTGGGCAGCATTTTTATCAATGCTACCAGCCAGTTGTGTAGTTTATTGAATATAAGCGAGCCGTAAGCAGTTGCCTGGTTTGTATCCATATGATATTGTTGAGTATAGAATTAATTGCCCAATCACTGCATTATTGTCTACAGTCAGATATTGAGCAGGTGAAAACCGGTGATATTGCCGGTAGTATGTAATACGTGTTTAGCCACATTATAGACTTTCACATTCCCGAGTGAGCCTTCGAAGGCGCCCATATGGGCGTGTCCGTGAACTACCGCCGCTACTTTACGGCGCATAATCGGTTCCGCCAGCCGGGAGCAGCCGAGGAACGGATAAATCTGCTCCGGTTCTCCTCTTACCGTATCAATGGAAGGAGAGTAGTGCATGAGGGCGATCTTTGGAATGTCCGGATGTTCCTGATCCAGCCTGGCCAGCGCGCGATCCAGCAGCAGTGCTTCATTTACACCTGTTTGTACGAAGGCTTTCATTTCCGCTTCACCGAACATGGACAGCATATGGCCGTCGAACCCGCCACCAAAGCCTTTGATGCCGGCAAATCCCACCTGGTGAATGATGGTACACTCGCCGTCCAGGATATGAATATCGTTATGTTCCTGTATAATTTGCCGGATGAGTTTTTGCCGGCCTTTTTCATAATCGTGATTGCCCAGCACCGCCACCACGGGAATGGTGCAGGCTTTTAATTCTGCGACGAGGATTTCTGCTTCCGATTCGTCGCCGGTATCGGTAAGGTCGCCGGCCAGCAGTAGTACATCGGCCCCGGCGGATACCTGTTTGAAAAATTCGATCCATTGCCCTTTATCTGCTGAAGTGACGTGCAGATCGCCTGCTGCGGCTATTCTTATCTTTCCTGCTGCCATACTTATACTGTTTTTATGGTGGTACACTTATACTGCCATTGGAGGATATCTACTGCATATTGGGTTTGGTCTATGATGGGGCCCCTGCATACTTTTTCAGTGGGTGGGGGGAGATGGTATTGCATTGCGGCACGCTCCATCAGTTCATCAAAAAGCCACCTGGGAATAATGCGGTGATAGTCGGAAGGATAAACAAACTGAAACGTGAGCAGCTGCGCCAGTAACAGGTGCCAGTGCTGGTCCATCCGGAAGAGGATGCGTTTCCAGTCGAGCGGCTCATACCGCATCATCACATGGTTTACATCTGCGCCATCAAAGCGTTCCCGGTTTTGTACGTACAACTTGCACCAGATGAGTTCTTCCGGGGCAATCAGCTTTACAGGTACATCGGCAAATACGGCCGGCACAGCATGGTCGTACCAGGTATCATCTACCCGGCAGATGTTATTGACCGTATCGAATATGATATCGATGAAATGGTCGCCTTTAAATACTTTGGCCAGCCAGCGTACATCCGTTTGCTCAATGGTGTAGCCCTGCTGCCGGGAAAAGTACTCGAGTATTTTCGGGTATTCCGTCCATTTGCAGAAGATGTCGAGATCTTTGGTGTCGCGGTAAATGCCGGTGTAGTGAAACATGGCAAAAGCGCCGCCCAGCATAAACGACGCGCCGCTTTGCTGCAGGTGCGTCAGGGCTTCTTTATAGAAGCTATGGGCAGGACTTTGGTGCACTGCCTCGTCGAAAACCATGTGTCCGTTTACGTTTGCCATATATATTGGTTCTGAAGATGGAGAACCAAAGGGCATGCCATGGCAATTTAGTTCCCGTCTTTGTTTCGGGCCTTCGGCCCGAAACAAAGACGGGAGATTCGTCCACCGCCGCAGGCGGTGGACGAATCTCCCGAAAAAAAGTATTGCAAAGTTATTGTTAACCTACCTGCGCAAACGCCTGCGTAATATCGTTCTTAATATCTTCAATATGCTCAATACCCAGCGATATCCGCAGCAAGCCCGGTTCCACACCGGCTTTGCGCTGCTCTTCCTCACTCAGCTGCTGATGTGTGGTAGTGGCAGGATGGATGATGAGTGTTTTGGCATCACCCACATTCGCCAGGTGGTAGATTAACTGCAACGACTGTACGAATTTATCCGCCGCTTCGCGGCCGCCTTTAATCTTGAAGCTGAGTACACCGCCAAAACCGTTTTGGAGGTATTTTTTACCCAGTTCGTGATATTTGTTGCCAGGCAGGCCCGGATAGTTTACGGATGCTACGAGTGGTTGTTTTTCCAGCCATTCTGCCAGCGCCTGTGCATTATCCACCGTGCGCTGTACACGAAGTGATAAAGTTTCGAGGCCCTGTATAAAGTTAAAGGCGTTTTGTGGTGCCAGGGCAGGGCCCCAGCTACGCAAGCCAGCCACGCGTGCGCGGATGATATAGGCGATATTGCCAAACGGGCTATGGGAGCCAAATACCTCCCAGAACTTCATACCATGGTAGGCATCATCCGGCTCACTGAACTGTTTGAATTTCCCGTTGCCCCAGTTGTAGTTACCGCCATCCACAATTACACCACCGATGCTGGTGCCGTGGCCACCTATCCATTTGGTGGCGGCTTCCACTACCACGTTGGCGCCGTGTTCCAGCGGGCGGGCCAGGTAACCGGCTGCGCCAAAGGTATTGTCCACAATCAGTGGCAGGTCGTGCTTGCGCGCGATGGCACTGATTTTCTCAAAGTCAGGAATGGCAAAACCAGGATTGCCGATGGTTTCCACGTAGAGCGCTTTGGTGTTTTCGTCAATCAGCGCTTCAAAACTTTGTGGGTTATCCAGGTCCGCAAACCTGGCGTCAACGCCTATACGCTTAAAGCTTACTTTAAACTGGTTGTAGGTGCCGCCATATAAATAGGAAGAGGTAATAAAGTTATCACCCGGCAGGAGGATGTTGTGCAGGGCAATGAATTGCGCTGCCTGGCCGGAAGCCACTGCCAGCGCGCCTACACCACCTTCCAGTGCCGCCACACGCTTTTCAAATACATCGGTGGTAGGATTCATGATCCTGGTATAAATGTTTCCAAACTGTTTCAGCTGAAACAGGTCCGCCGCATGTTCTGCACTGTCGAACGTATAAGAAGTAGTTTGGTAAATGGGCACTGCGGCTGCATGGGTAGTAGGGTCGGGCTGGTAGCCTGCATGTACCTGTAAGGTATCGAAATGTAATTGCTGTTTGGACATACGCGGGATTTTATAAAAAGCGTTACAAATAGTCTACAAAATAAGTAGACTATTTGTAACGACAAAATATATTCCCGGATTATTATTTAATAGCGAGGGGGCGTACATATTCCACGAGGGAAACCAGGAACTTCCCGGGTTCTTCGAGTGGAATCAGGTGGCTGGCATGTTCGAACCAGATACCTTTTTTATAGGGTGCTTTCACGGTGTTAATCCACCTGTTGGCGGGTTCGCTGGGCGTAGTGTAATCATGTCTCCCCATAAACATAAACACGGGAATAGGGAAGGACTTGACGTGGTTGAAATCCGTTGCCAGGAATTCCGCCATCACGCGGTCCAGCGTAAAGAGGCTGCCGGAGTCGATTGCCGGGACATCTTCCGGCGAGTATTCGGGCGACAAATACGGTGCGCTGTAAAAATAATTCGGCTCCGTCCTGTAGGCTGCCAGTCCACCATAATACTGGGGCCACTTCCGGGCGATGATAATCCGCTCCCTGGTTACGGGTTGGTTGCCCGGATAGGGGGCAATGGTGGCCATTTCTTTCAGTGCGGTATCGTTTTTCAGCCGGGTTGCTTCTTTTACACCAAACTCGAAACTGAGCTTTTCATTCTCCATCACATTGATGGCCTGGCCTATGCCAACGTAAGCGTAGAACAGGTCGGGACGCTGCAGTGCCGCATTCATGGCTACTATGGTGCCCCAGCTGTGGCCTGCTAAAATCACTTTTTTCTTGTGGTATTTTTTGCAGAGGTAGGTGGCCAGCTCCACAGCGTCGTTCACGTAGTTTTGAACCCTGATTGTGGCACCGAGGCCGGTCGTATCATTGATCCGGTAGGTTTTGCCGGAAGCGCGCTGGTCGTATTGGACTACCGTAAAGTATTCTTCCAGCGGCCGCTGAAAGATCCAGCTCACCGGGGCCAGGGGAGAAGCAGGGCCGCCATGCACAAACAGGATCACAGGATTGCTGCTGTCTTGTCCGCGTACGGAAACCCATTGTTTGAGGCCACCAATGGGGGCCTCAAAGGATTCCTGTATGCCTTCGGGGCTCAGGATGGTGCTCAGGTCTTTCATCACTTTTCTGCCGGAGGCATACCGTACGGAAGCGGGCAGCTGCTGGGCATCAAGCGTGTGATGGAAAAAAATGCTCATGAAAAGAAGCAGGGCCATTCGGTTGAACCGCCGGCATAGTGGTTTGATTTTGGTTGTCAGCATAAAATAGGTAACAATAAACGTATATGCCGAATGTACGAAATTATCTATCTTTCTATCCTAAATCAACGTATCACATGGGACTTTTTTCCGGGCTGCTGGGTAATGCCGGGGCCGTAAGTCAGGAACAACTGGTAAAAGAATATTCCAGGCTGTTGACCGATTCAGAACAGATCCAGATGGGCTTTAAGCTGATCAGGGACGTATTTCTGTTTACCAACAAGCGGCTGATCCTGGTCAATAAACAAGGTATCACCGGCAGCAAAACGGATTATATCAGCATTGCCTATAAGAGTATTTCCCGCTTCAGCGTAGAAACAGCGGGTACTTTCGATCTGGATGCCGAACTGAAAATATGGGTGTCCAGTGAGCTGCATCCCAGCATAGTAAAGCAGTTCAATAAATCTGTAGATGTGTATGAAGTACAGAAGGTACTGGCGTATCACGTACTTGGCTAAACGATTTTTTTACTTTTTCTGCAACGGGGAGTATAGCACCGCAGGTGCTGTGCTCCCCGTCGATTTTTGTTCCTCGCCTACGGCGAGGAACAAAAATCGACAACTGTTCTTCGCCAGAGCTGGATTTAAGACAACCTTCGTACCTTTGTACGCTCATTGCAATAAAACAAAGTGTACATGAATTTCTCGATACAGCCCACTTTATCAAACAACAAAGCCACGCTTATTCCCTTACAGGAAGCCGATTTCGAGCAAGTGTTCGCCGTTGCTTCGGATCCGGCCATCTGGGAGCAGCATCCCAACAAGGACCGCTACAAGCGCGAAGTATTCCGCTCCTTTTTTGATGGTGCGCTGGCCAGCGGAGGTGCCTTTAAGGTAATTGATAACGCTACAGGAGAAATTGCAGGGAGCACCCGTTTTTATGATTACGATGCTGACACCAACAGCATCCTGATTGGTTATACCTTTTACGCCACCAAATTTTGGGGCACCGGTATCAACCCATCTGTGAAAAAGCTGATGCTGGATTATATTTTTAATTATGTAGATACAGTGGTTTTCCATATCGGCGCCACCAACGTCCGCTCCCAGATGGCGATTGGCCGTATTGGCGCTAAGAAGGTTGCGGAAAAGGAGGTAGCCTATTACGGAGAACCTAACCGGTTGAATTTTGTATATGAGATACAAAAGGCATCCTGGCAGTAATATTTTTTAGATGAGTATTTTTGATCTGATCATTATTGATCCCAGAAAGATTGTCCTGGAGCAGGTGTTTTTCAGCGAAGCAAACAAAGCGGCGCTGGACCAGGTGGTAAAAGAACACCGGTATATCGGTGAGCTCAAAAAGTATGAGCTGCCGGTGGATAATAAAATTCTGTTGCACGGACAGTCAGGCTGCGGAAAAACCACCACTGCCAAAGCAATCGCAAACGCACTGAACAAAAACATCGTTATCCTTAACCTGAGCACCCTGGTATCTTCCAAACTGGGAGAAACGTCCCATAACCTCAAAATGGTGTTCGATAAAGCGATCCGCGATAAGGCCGTATTGTTCCTCGACGAGTTTGACCAGATCGGGAAAATGCGTTCCACGGACGATCACGACTCCGGAGAAATGCGCCGGCTGGTAAACACGTTACTGCAGCTGATCGATTACTTCCCGCACGACTGTATCCTCGTGTGTGCCACCAATTTCTACGATCTAATAGATCCCGCGCTGCTGCGCCGTTTTCAGCTAAAACTAAAATATGAGCTGCCAGGCAGAACGCAACTGGATGCCTTCTACGATAAAAAACTGGAGCGTTTTCCGGAGCACTTGCGCGGTATCCCCCGGAACTATGAGATCTCCTATGCGGAAGCGGAAGACTATATCAATACCAGCATGAAAGCATTGATCATAGCGGACCTGGAAAAGCAGGTACCCGCCACATGAGTAAGCTCCCCGCAATTGAGCTCGCAAAGACTTATGGGGCTTTAGGCGCCTTCGGCGCCAGGACGCGAACTTTTTTCTCGCAAAGCAGCCAAGCAGGTAAGCAGCTAAGGCTTGTGTTTTGCTCCATTAAGTTGTATCCTGAGAGGTGAGACCGAAGGTCTCACCTCTCAGGGATTTTTGCTACCGCCGTAGGCGGTAACAAAAATCCTAATAACAAAACATAATCCTTAGCTGCTTACCTGCTTGGCTGCTTTGCGTGCAAAAAAGATCGCTCTCCAGGCGCCGAAGGCGCCTAAAGCGAAAAAAAAGATAGTCCTGCATTACTTCAAAAAACAGATCACCGGTATCGTCGCAATAAACAGATACACGAAGTAGTGATACGTTTTGTCATCCGCTTTACTGGTTCTGAACCGCATTACCCGGTAGGCTACCACACCGTGGTATATATACTGCGCTACAATCAGCGCAATCACCCATGCCGAAAAGTTCTCCTGACTTACGATCGCGAAATAGTAGAGTATAGGCGATACCGTTAGAAAGTAAACAAACAGCATTTTGCGTGACAGCAGGTCGCCGAATTGCAGCGGTAATGTTTTGCGGTGCATAACGGCGTCGCCTACCTGATCGCGGAGGTCCTGCACCGGCAGCCCAAAACCGGCCCAGATGCTGAGAAAGATGATGAACTGCCACACGTTGTGGCTGATGGTAGGAGTGGTGAGTTGCCATTCAGCTCCCATTAGGGCTACTGTGCCGGCCGAAATACAAATCAGGTTTTTAGTCACCCAATGCTTGCTCCCCCAGCCGCAAAGGATGATGGTAATCACCTGCCATGCAATGGCAAACAACAGTACATTAAATAAATAGGCTACAATAATGAAGAAGGCGTTATAGATCAGCAGCCTGATTATCGCGCCCCGCCTGCTCACCAGTCCGGCTGGCAAGGGCCTGTCTGGTTTGTTAATGGCATCTTCTTCCACCGAATTGACCTGGTTGGCCACGCAAAAGGTGAGAATATACAGCATGGTGTAGATTGTACACATGAGAAAGGCTAGGGGAAAATCCTGGATATGCCTGTTCTCATAAATCCATGCTGTAATAAAGGTGGTGTAGCAAGGGACAATAGTATCCCAGAAGTCATTCCTGACAAATCTCCAAATGAGCCTGAGCTCAAAAAACAAAGTATTCACAGTTAGCAAAGATTGGTACCACGATAAATATATCATTCTTGCTGCTACTGCGGAAGCCTATCAGGAGAAATGTAAAAGGAAATTAAGATCAGCAGCGAAGCTGAGCCTGGACGGCGCTATACAGCTCTTTGACCTTGAAAGGTTTATGCAATCGGATAGTGCCGCTGCTTAAACTATTGGCAGGTAAGTCGGCTGTCTGGCCGGTGATCAATATGACCGGAATGTTACGGAGCCGGAGGTCTTTCCGTAAAATGGCTATCAGGTCGGTGCCTAGCATTTCTGGCATGTTCAGATCAGTGATGATGAGGTCGGGCACCTTCTGGTCCATCAGCTGAATCCCTTCATTAGCACTACCTGTAACCGTTACTGTAGCGTTTTTGTCTTTGAGGGTTCGACTCAGCGCTACCTGGTTCATGAGGTCATCCTCAATCACGAGAATATTAAAACCGGTAAGATCAAAGTCTACTTTTTCTTCTTCCGCAGCAGTAATATTGGCAGCATCTTTTACCGGTAGTTGAACTGTAAACAATACTACATTATTTTCGGCATTAACGGTAATTTTTCCCTTTAATCTTATTACCAGATAATGAGTGATATATAACCCCAGGCCTGTACTGTCAAATTTGGACTGGTTAGCCGATTCAAATGGCTCAAATAACCTGGCAATTCTGCTTTTGGAGATGGTTCCAGGGTTGGAAACCTTCAGCGTCAGCACACCATCTTCCTTCGTTACCGTGATGCCGATGGTGGCACCCGCGTTACTATGCTTGATCGCGTTGGTTAACAGGTTGTTGACGATCTTGGTGAGCGCCAGCCTGTCGGTACTGATCGATCCGGCAACGTTACAGGTTAGTACGATTTTTTTCTGCTGGAGGTTGCCCAGGATGTTAAAAATATTGACCTTGTCCTGCAGGAACGACTGCAGCTCGATCACGCTTTCCACTGATTCCTCTTCCTTACCGGCTTCTATCTTGGTGAGCAGCAGCCCGTTATTGATAATATCCAGTGCTTGCGCAGAGGAACTTTTCAGGCAGGTAATGAGGTGCTGCTGCTCGGCGGCAGTCAGCTTTGAGCTGTCGATGAGTTGTGCAAAGGTCACAATGGTATGGATGGTATTTCTCAGCTCATGGTTAATTTCTGCATGGTACAATGCCTTCTCCCGGTTCAACCGCGAAACTTCCTTCAACGAGCGGTCGTTCTGGTTAATCAGCAGCCAGGTGCTGAAACCAATTAATACCAGCATGGCTATCCAGCAAATCAACTTGATATCGGCAGAGGCATCATAGCTGAGCTCCAGCGGCTTTATCAGCACATATGTACTGTTTATTCCAATGGCAGTAAACAACAGGATGGCAATAACGAGGCAAAAAATCCGTACGCCCCAGCGTTTGTATACCGAAAAGGAGGATCCGATCAAAAAGGTCAGTAAGAACGCCGTAATTAAAGCCTCTGGCATGGCTGGCCCTAACAGGGCGCCGAAGTAACAGGCAAAAACCGTGTGGGTTAAAACGGTACCCAGGGTTCCAAACTCGTAAATATGCCGGGAATTAAACCAGATAACCGTTGCAAAACATATACATTCGGCAGCCACCCCAATGATCAGGTAAGCACTGTTGGTCAGGTAATAAAAATAACTGCCTATCACCGCCAGAAATATAGATGTCAGCAACGCCAGCGCATTGATGACGATCACACTGTTATACTGATTCCCCGCATCCGGAGGTACTCCGGCAAAAATAATCTTCCGTATTAATCTAATCATCTCAGTATTTTTTGAGGGCGGCACGTTTTTCGGTTTTCAATAGAGTCATGGCTATTTTGCCAAACGTGATATCCATAGTATGTAACATTTTCAGTTGTAGTTCGGGTAGTGGTGCTACCAGTTAAGGGGGAGCGTAAATTACGGATATTTTCTCATTACCACTCCAATCTTCTGCAACTAGTTAAATTTAATAACTGTTACATTTCCGGACAAATGTGTATCGTTTTCGGACATATACTTAAAATTGTCTATTTATAAATTATTATTTAGTAAGATATGAATGCCGCGGCATCCTTTTTTCTATCCCCTTTTAAACTTCTTCCGCCATGCTGAAAACCTGGATGCAGACTGCTTTCCGTTACCTGTCCAAGAACCCCCGGTTTACATGGTTGAATGTAGCCGGACTCTCCGTCGCCATGGCAGCGGTGCTCCTCATCAGCAGATGGGTGATCGCCGAATATGAAACCGACAGGTTTCACGCCAAGCAAGGGAGATTATACCAGGTAATGGAAAACAGGACCCAGGAAGGAAGCATCGCCACAGCAGCTGAAACCTCGCCGCTCCTGGGTGAAACACTGCCGGCACAATTTCCGGAAGTGGAAATGGCTGTAACCACCACACCTGAAAACTGGTTCCCTAAAGTTGCCGTTACAGCAGCGGATAAGCCAGTACGGGCAGCCGCCATCTTTGCCGGAAAAGATTACTTCCGGATATTCTCTTACCCCATGTTGACAGGCCAACCCAGCCAGGTGCTGGCGGACAAACAAAGCATTGTCATCTCCCGAAAACTGGCTACCAGCTTATTTGGAAGCCCCACAGCCGCTATCGGGAAAACCATCTCCTGGCAGCTGATGAACCTGCAACGCACCTCTATAGTTTCCGGCATCAGTGATGAAATCCCCGCCGCCTCCAGTATCCATTTTGATATGGTGCTGCCTTTTGCCGTTTTCAGGGATATTATGCAGATACCACAAACGCTTGATGGCAGCAATGCCGCAGGTCCTTTTCATACCTACCTGGCCTTGCGTCCTGGCACCAATCCCGCCGCCTTTAATAAAAAACTAAGTACCTGGATCAGCAGCTTCAACAACCAGCCCAGGGACCTTTTCTTGACCAGCTATGCGGACAACTACCTGTATAGCCTATACGAAAACGGGCGCCCTTCCGGCGGCCGCATTACCTATATCAAACTCTTTGCCTGGATTGCAATACTCATACTCGTAATTGCAGGTATCAACTTCATGAACCTCACTACTGCCGGGGCTTCCAGGCGTATGAAAGAAATTGGTGTGCGCAAAGCCATGGGAGCTGCCCGCGCTTCGCTGGTGCGACAATTCCTCCTCGAATCGATTGGTATTGCCACACTATCGGCCTTAACAGGTCTGTTACTGGCCGTACTATTGCTACCATATTTCAACCAGGTTACCGGTAAGGAGATGCACCTGCTACAAGGCACCTACATCTGGCTGCTCCTGCCTGCACTACCGTTGGTAACAGGGTTGCTGGCTGGCTGCTACCCGGCATGCTATCTCTCCGGCCTGAAACCGGTTACCGTCCTGAAGGGCAAGCTGCCCGTGAATCTCCAGGAGCTCTTTGCCAGAAAAGGGCTGCTCACCTTCCAGTTCACTATTTCGCTGATATTGCTGTGTGCCGTGCTGGTGCTTTACCGGCAGCTTCACTATCTTCAAAAAACTTCACCGGGTTTTGATAAAGACCAGGTGATTACCTTCGAGGCCGAAGGCCGGATAGCAACCAATATTCCCGCTTACCTGGAAGCGGTAAAACAAGTGCCGGGCATTACGCAAAGCGCCGCTATGGTAGGTAACATGACCTCCATGCATAGTGCTGAAGTAAAAATTTCTGCGGAAGGAAGGGAGCACCGGCTCCTGCTCAGCAACGTAAACGCCACCAAAGGACTGGTGGAAACACTTGGCATTCCTATGCTCGCGGGCACCTCGTTTACGGGCAACGCAGCTGCCGACAGCGGGAAGGTAATGCTGAATAAAGCCGCTGTAGTGGCATTGCAACTACAGGACCCCGTAGGTAAACTGATAAAAATAGGGGATCAGCAACGCCGGATCATCGGTATTACAGAAAACTTCCATAGCCAGTCCCTCCACGAACCCATTCAGCCAACCGTGTTCCAGGTGGACGACCTGGTGCAAACCGTGTTGCTGCGTCTCAATGCCGGACAGGAAACACTGACACTGGCTGCACTTAAAACTTTCACAGAAAAATATAATCCAGGTTTCGCATTCGAATACCGCTTTCTGGATGATACCTACCAGGCACAATATGCCACGGAACAACAGGTGGCCCGTATCAGCGCCTGTTTCGCCGTAGTAGCACTCAGCCTGTGCTGCCTCGGTATATTCGGTCTTACGGCATATTCCGCACAGCTGCGCCGCAAAGAGATTGGTATTCGTAAAGTACTGGGTGCATCCATGATGGATATTGTATGGTTGTTTTCCGGCGACTTTAAAATCTCCCTGCTGTTATCGCTTTCCATAGCTATCCCTATTGCCTGGTGGGGCATGAATAAGTGGCTGGCAGGTTATGCTTATCACATTCCAGCTGCGGGCATTCTGATAGCAATACCAGCCATTATATTGGTGCTGCTGGTAGCAGGTGCCATGCTCCTGCAAACAATTCATGCGTGGAAATCAGCTGCTGTTCAGCATCTGCGGGCAGAATAGGGGAATAAACCTTTCATGTAACTTATCAGTAACCCTAACCGTTAGACTATTTGTAAAAGCATTCCATGCTGACGTAACCTATTTTTTATCACCAAAGCGCAGTACCTGATAAATTGATTGCTCATGAACCGACTCCATTATTGCTTAGTTAGCTTATTTGCTGTAGCGTTGTTTGCCTGCTCAAACGATCCGGAAGTAAAACCCATCATCCCCATCTCCGCCTACAACGTGAGTGTTTGGGCCGGGAAAGATACTAGTCTGACCATCCTGGATACCGCGGTCACAGGCCTTAAGCTCACCAATTCGAACGAAACGCTGGCCACCGCGAAACTGGAAGGCCGCAAAATTCTGATCAGTGGTTTAATAGAGGGAGCGGTGACGCTTACCCTCAGTGCCGTTGGTGATGAACGCCAGGGAGGCGTAACCGTAAAGGTACTCGGATTACAGGGAGGTGGCGGCTGGCGCCGGGTGGACAGAAATGACAAATTTCCACTAACCATTACTGTGCAGGCTACCGATGCGGCCTTCGCGGAACAGTTGAAAAAGCAGTTGACAGACGAAGTCCTGGGCAAGGTGACGGAAGGACCTGCTTACCTGGTTTTCAACGGTACCTCCAGTGGTAAGTTTATGGAAGCCCGTGGGTCAAAGCCAACCCGGGAAGGGAATTTTACTTTCCAGCAGCTTAAACTGACACTCAACCCTGGCACCACTCCTGAACTATACACCATAGTTCCGCAGTCACCTACCACCATTAAGATGGTGCGTGACAGAACAGCCGAATTCATAGCAGCCAATCCCGATAAGGGCATCCAGCTGGTGAAAATCGAATCCTTCTGGGGTAAAATCAGCACACCAGGTTGATTGTCGTAATCCTCCAAAATATTGTCGCATTGGCACCGCATCAATTTTGCGGTGCTTTTTTATTTTTGGGAAAAGCAACAGGATGCGACTATTATCTTTTTTGCTGATGTTGATTAATCCAATTGTTATGCAAGCACAACTTACACCAGGGGCGCATTATGCCGATGTAAACGGACTTCATTTGTATTACGAGATACACGGCCAGGGGCAGCCGCTGGTATTGCTTCATGGTGGTGGTTCCACGATCGAAACTACCTACGGGCGCGTATTGCCCGATCTGGCAAAAGATTTCCTGGTGATAGCAGTGGAGTTGCAGGCGCATGGGCATACAAAAGACATAGACCGGCCTTTGTCGTTTCAGCAGGATGCGGATGATGTAGCGGAATTGCTGCGTCAATTAAACGTTTCCCGGGCCGATTTCATGGGTTTCAGCAATGGTGGTACCACCTGCCTGCAAATCGCGATCCGTCACCCGAAACTGGTGCGGAAGCTGGTTTTAATGTCTGCCAGTTATAAGTTATCAGGGCACATACCTGGCTTCTTCGATGGATTTGATGGTGTTACAGTGAAGGATTTGCCGGCACCGCTGGCCGAAGGTTTTCTCAAAGCCAACCCGGATGCGGCGGGCCTGCAAGCAATGTTTGAGCGGGATGTAGCCAGAATGAAAGCCTACACCGATATACCGGACACGGATATACGAAATATTACTGCGCCGGCGTTGGTGATCAATGGTAATCAGGATGTGATCACAATCGATCATGCGTTGGAGTTGTCACGTACTTTACAGCATGGCCAACTGGCTATCCTGCCGGGAGTGCATGGGGCTTACATTGGTGAAATCTGCACGCCTGTTCCGGATAGCCAGCTACCATTACTGTCGGTCGCTATGGTTAAAGAATTTTTAGGTTCCCGCTAAAACTCTATATTTTCCTGCACGGCAGCCAGCGGGATGTCGCTGCCGGCATCTACCACGCCAATGATGGAATACTTGCCTTTGGGCAGTGTTTCCGGGATATGGAAGCTGAGTACGCGCTTCTGTCCGGGGAACATTGGAAATTGTGGGAAATCTACCTTCGTTCTTTCATTGGTAGATGTATTGGACAATTCCAGGTAGCTGTTTACTTCTATCTGCATTTTCCCGGTGTTTTCACACACCAGGTTGCAGGTGCGCGCGCTGTCGGTAGGTAGCTTGAAATCCAGTATCTGTACATCTCTTTCGGTGAAGGAAGGAGGGGTTTGATATAGATGTATGCCCACGCGCATGCGGTTATGCACTTTTGTTTTCATGCCTTTGGCATCTTCCACAATCTGTTCCTGTGTGGTTTCAAGAAACAGCATGGCCCACTTCATTTCCGCCATGGCGGCGGTATCCAGGGGCGCCACTATTTTTACCGGGAGCTCAATGGTTTCACCGGGTTCTACTTCCACGAAGGTTTTATCTACGCTTACCCATTTGGCGCAGCTGTGATGCGTGCTGCCGGGAGGGGAGTAGATGTGTGCCCCTACGGTGTCCCGGTCAAAGTCGTTGATGTAAATAGTAAACTGTTTTTTAACCGGGAGCTTGTTAGTAATAATTACCTTGCCCATGGAAGTTTGACCATTAGCCAGCCTGAATTCAATGGTGGCAGGCCGGATCAGCAGTCCGCCTGTTGGGGCAGTGGCTTGTCCTTTTGCTTTTGGGGCAGTCGTGTCTGTTTTGGGCGCCTGGGTCTCAGTTTTATTGGCCTGGCCCATTGCCAGTAGCTGAACGCTGATGAGTATATACAGCAACAATCCTTTTTTCATTTGATGGGGTATTATTCGTTACCTGATCTGATGTCGTCGTTATAGATAATCCTTTCCAGTTTATGGATGTCGTAGATGACGATCTTACCATCCTGGATCTGGATGATGTGTTCATCCCGGAGGTCGCTCAGGGTGCGGATCAGCGACTCCTTAGCCACACCTGCGATGGCAGCCAGGTTGCATCTGCTGATGTTGAGTGAAAATTCTTCCTCTCCGGTAGGATTATACTTTTGGTAGGTAAACAGCAATGCTTCTCCTACTTTTTTACGGAGCGAGCTATACGCCATCCGCAGCATCTGTTCCTGCTTATCGGCGATATTACGGGTGAGTATCCGCACGATGTCCAGCAGGAAAGCGGTGTTGTACTGAAACAGGAAGCTGAGGTCTTCCCTGGAAATGAATACCAGTTCTGCTTCTTCAATTACTTCGGCCGTTTCGCGATACCGGCCGCCTTCCATCAGTGCCTGGAAACCGATGAAGTCTCCTTCATGGTACAGGCCAGTGATCAGCTCTTTGCCATCTTCGTTCCATTTGCTGGTTTTTACTTTCCCTTTCAGCACGTAAAAAATGGAAGTGGCGGACTTGCCTTCATTGTAGACGATCCGCTTCTTCTTAAGATGCATCAGATTACCTTCTTCAATCTGCATCCGCAGCAGCTCATCGATCGTTGATACTGGATTGATAGGAGTGTCTGCCTCGTCTGAAATCATTACCTTTTTCATCTTAGAATAATTAGAATAGTTATGGCGTACAAAAGTTTGCTGTTAAATGGCTATTCAACAACATGGGGATATGGTCGCAATTTTAGAACGGAATACTGTGGGGTTCGCGCAAGGTGCCATTATAGCTACCTTTTGGGGTTTAATTCACATGGTTTCGATAAAATAATAGTCTGGTCTCCGATTACATATTTATTGTTGTTTTGGTTTAAAAAATCTGATTTCCCGGCTCTTGTCTACAATCTCGAAATTTACGGTTGCATCTGTCTGAAAAGTAAGATCTACAGGATAGGCCATTACCTTAGGCCTGATCTTATCCGAAAAAGCTTCCGGGTTTAGCGACACAATATATTTTCCTGCGGGTACATTGATAAAGTAGGCACCTTTTGTATCCGTAAGGGTGCTAAAGCTTATACCTGCGCTGTCGGTCGCAATCACCTTTATGTTCTCCAGCCTTACATTGGAAGCGGTAATGGAATCGGTTCTGATATTGAGGAACCCTGCGATGACACTACTCTTCTTAAAGGGTAAGGTTAGATTCATGTCTTTCATCACGGTGATGGTCTGCGAAAGACCACCTGCCGGGATAATACCTTTTTCTGCATTAACAGCTCTGAACTGCAATTTGTAATTGTCCGGTTCTATATGCTTATAGCTGATCAGCCCATTGGCATCAGAGATAAATGCTATATCATTTATGCTGACTTCAAGGTTGCGTATAGGGCGTTCTCCGGGGTCTTTAATTCCATTACCGTTAACATCATAAAACGGAAAAAGGTTTAATGTATAATACCTGCGTTGATAGAATATCGGTACATTAAATCTTTTACGCACATTCAGGCTTACATACTGCTGGTTTAACCCGTTGGGAGCCTCGCTGTTGGTGGTTCCCAGCGGAATGTTAGCCATCAGGTTTATATCAAGTCCGTTGTGGAAATTATGATAAGTAATGTTAGTGCCCAGCATATTATTAATGCTGTTGTCGTATAAGGATTTCGACAAGTTGTAAAACAGGTTCACACGTAGGCGTTTCAGGGTGGTGAAATTCACGAAAGGCCCGGCCAGTATGGTTCGCTGGTAGTTTACAAAGTTCTTGTCGACAGACCTGTCAAACATCGGGGTTTGCACATAGTACCCTTTTAAACCTACAATTTTATAGGTACCCACCAGAGAGGTAGTGTTGAGAAATACCGGCTTTTTTTCCCTTCCATAGGAAGGATCGTAGCCATTGATGGTGTTTAAAAAGATGCTGCCTGTTTTACCGAATTTTTGCTGGTATACCAGTTCAGCAAAGGCGTATTCCGGAAGGGTATTGTTGATGCTACCTTCCTGGCGCAGTTTACCCACGCTAAGTGCCGTGTTGCCGTTATTGATATAGTAGCCGTAGGTAAGGCCGTATTTGGTGAAGTTGTATTTCAGGTCATCCGTGTTGTAAATGGTATCGCGCAGTGTGGTAACACCGGATTGGTTGAACTGGTAGAATGCGCCGATGCCGCTTTTTCCGAGCTTCCAGGTGAGGTTGTGGGATTGTATGCGGAGGCCTTTGGTGAGGCCGGGATAGGCATCACTGTTGTATTGCATCTGGCTTACAAAACCCAGTCTTTTGCCACCTGCCGTAAATGTATAACCGCCGGAGAAACCAATCTTATCGGCAGGGTCATACGGACGCCGGTCAAATGTAAAGTCTTTACCCACGCCTGCATTTATTGCCAGGGAGACATTTTCCTTCTTGAGCAGCAGCGCCTCGTTACTGAATAAAATGCTATTGTAGCGGGTGCCCGTATCATGGTTGGCCGAGATGGCCTGGGTCATTTGTACCTTTTTGATGTTGTACTGGGCGCTCACAGTTGCATTATCATTGGTGAAACCCGGTATGTTGTTATGGATGGATGCACCTGCTGAAATGACCGTGCCTGGCCGGGGTTTATAGGTAATCCGTGCTCCGGTGCCGTAGGTATAAAAATATTTAATATCGTTCATCAGTCCGCCGTAGAGCGTCCATTCGGGGGTGATGTATTCCACCCCAAATACGTTTCGCTCCAGCGTGTTGCCCATACCGTATTGTTTGGTGCGATAAAAGAAGTTGAGGTTACGCTCGTTGGACATGGCTACTTCGCCGCGTACGCCCATGTAATAATTGAACTGATCGCCCCATTTAATGAAACCTGCTTCCACGGTGAAGGGAAAGGTATTGTAGGGAGATGGATGTGCTTTTAGCTCGCTCTGGATGCGTTCCAGATTGACCACATTCATATAGCTGGTACCGGAGGTGTCTTCCACGGTAACGGCTATTTTCTCACTCTGTAGGCGGTTCCATTGATTTTCGGTAATCCGGATCTGGTAAGTAAATACAGTATCCATACCTGGTCTAAGTTTCAGTTTCAGTTGATGGTTCAGATCAAGGGCATTGTCTTTAAACTCCGTTGTGTAGACGCCATCCACGGTGCCGTAGTTCCTGATTTTAGTAGTAATATTAACTAACCGTTCGTCGCCTTTAAGTTGTACTAATTGTGTAAGCGGGGTTACTGCGAATGCGCTGACAGGATCTGCTTTAACATGATAAGTAATGATTTGCTCTACACCTGACTGCTCCCTGATACGTACCGCAACCGGCATCCATTTGGCAGGGGAGTTCTGTTGTTTCATGACAATTACCGGAATTATCTGCGATTCATTCGGGCCAAGCTTTTTCTTCACTTCCCTGGCTGGTGCCAGAAGCCTCCAGCAGTCGGGTACCTGAATAGATACGGAGAAATCGACATCCCGGTTTTCTTTATTTGTTATCGTAAAGTTATTGTATAGAAACTGCACATCCTTTTCTGCCGCCAGTGAGTCTTTATGCTGAATGGATAAGGTATTCCCGTTCTGCGCAACCAGCTTTGTGCAGGTGATATTGCAGCTGATGAGCAGCGCAATACGCAGGGACCGGGGTAACCAGTATTTCATAAAGTATCAGCGGGTTGGGGGTGGGTATCGAATATGACAATTGAATATAGCTATAAAGCAGGCAAGCCTTTCCCGGGGAAAAGGCTTACCTGCACCTGAGACGGAATTATAACTGTGTTGCTGTTAAAACTACGTCAAGACCGTACAGACCGCCTCCGTAAGACCATCCTGGGTCTGCTTTGAAGCGTACGCTGAATTGTTTGTTTGCACCTGCAGTACCACCACTGATCAGGGGAGCATTAGAAGTGCTCAATGCGGTAAAGGAAGGGGCATTGTTAGTTCCACCAGTACTGTTTGCACTGCAGCGATATTTTAAAATGCTGCATGGCATGTTAGGATTGGTAGGGCTCAGTGGGTTGAAATAAGAGAAAGTTGCAGAAGCAGCTTTGATAGTGACGTTAAAGTTACGGTTAGAGTAAACAGAGAAGTCACTGGTAGGATTGCCCCAAATGTCAACCAGGTCTTCACCGTTGGTGTAATCTGAAGCAGAGTTAAAGATAGCACCCATACCATCCACAGGTGGATTAATCTGGATAATGTTAGTCAGTACTAAACCAACGTGAACGGTGGAGTGGTCTGAAGCTTGAGCAAAACAGCTCATTGAGGCCAGCGCAATAGCAGCCGATAAGAACAACGCTTTCATTTTTTTGGGTTTTAAGTTCTGAGGTAAAAAACAAACCAGCAACTGAATAGTTAGTAATTTTCATTGCGGTTTACGATCACAATATTAGAGCGTTTATTTTATCAGATTGATGACCGTCATCACCTTTTCTAAATTTTTGTTAAAAATCCACAGGGTTAACAAATTGTTATTGCTAAACCCCTTTGCTGTAAAGGATTTGAGCCCATTGTTACTGAATGGTTAATGATGAAGTTTTTTTGTAAAAACAAAAAATAGGGTGAAAACACGGGTGGCTATGCGTGTTTATACGGGTGAGATTTTATCGCTTCGTATGTACGTTAACGTTAGTTAAATAAAGAAGGCTCAGGAGGGTTGAGCACTTTTTCTGAATGCCGCCGGACTTATCCCGCTATGCCGCCGGAACTGGCGACCAAGATGGCTTTCATCATTAAACCCCAGTTCATCGGCAATCTGCCCGATCGTTAGATTGCTGTGTAATAACCGATGTTGCACCATCCGGATCTTATGTTGCGTAATGTAATTTTGTAAACTTTCACCGGTGTACTTCCGAAAGTACTCGCCCACATAGTTGGCGGATAAATTAAAAGTACTGGCGAGATGATCCACACGCAGCTTTTCACTGTTGCCAATATGCTTCCTTATATATAATAACATCCGGCTGATAATCGGCTCTTCGCCGTTAGGGCATACCTTAGCATTGGCATTACCAGCCACATTACGCATCAGGATGTTCAGCATCAGCGTTACCAGGTGCTGTAAATTCTCTTCGTGGTAGTCACGCTGCAGATCATGTTCTGTAATGAGCTGTTGAATAAGTGTAGCCATCATGCCACAATCACCCTGATGGGTGATTTGTACTGCTTCAAAACGATTATGATGAAAAAATATATGCTCCAGCTGCTGCAGCCATTGACTGGTTCTCTCCTTGTCAGCAGGGGATTTGCTGTTATGCAGAAAGACTTCCGAAAACCGTATACTGCATAGCCGGGTAGGGGTGTCGCTTTCAAAACCCCGGCAATCAAGTGGCGTATATAAAAAGATATGTCCTTTCGCGTATGGATACCTGTTCAGGTTTAGGGTACGTACCCCCGTTCCTTCCATTACCTGTACCAGTTCAAAAAAATGATGCACCAGTGGGCGCTCATTCCAATGTTCCAGATCCGAAACGTATAATTCAAATGGCCGGTGTAATGCTTTATGTTCCATAACCTGCAAATTTACAAAACAAACCTTTTTTTGTACCTGTTTCTGCGTAACGGGCCCGGCTACCTTTGTTGCACACAAATCGAAGCAAAGTATGGAACAACAATTACTGGCGCCGCTGACCTATAAGGATCATTCCTTCCGCAACAGAATCGTTATGGCGCCCATGAGCCGCCGCCGGGCAGATGATGCCATGCCCAGTAAAAATATGGGTATCTACTATGCCCAGCGCGCCGGCGCCGGACTAATTATAGCAGAAAATACCGCAGTAGCTCCCAACGGTGTAGGGTACCTGAAAATTCCAGGCATATATAATGATGCACAACAGGCCGCCTGGAAAAACATCACGGACCAGGTGCATGCGCAGGGAGGTAAAATATTCCTGCAGCTGGTTCATACGGGTAGAATCGGGCATCCCGCCAACCAGCAGCAGCTGCCCACAGTAAGTCCATCGGCACTGGCGGCCGCAGGCGTCCTGCGTACGCCATCCGCTGAGCAGGTGCCTTTCCCGGTGCCACACGCCCTGAGTACTCTGGAAGCGACTGACCTGGTAGCGGCACACGTGCAGGCGGCACAAAGAGCAATAGCCGCCGGGTTCGACGGGGTAGAAGTGCACGGTGCACATGGTTTTCTCCCTATGCAATTCCTGCACCCGCTTACCAATAACAGAACAGACCAATATGGCGGCTCTATCGAAAACCGAAGCCGCTTTCTCCTGGAAATTGTAAAAGGTATTATGGCTGCGATTGGGCCGGAACGAACCGGCTTGCGATTGTCGCCGTTTTCCGGGCTGAACGACCTGCCACCGTTTGAAGAAGAGCTGGCCACTTACCGGTATCTCGTGGATGAACTGAGTAAAACTGACCTGCTCTATATCCATCTCTCTGATCAGTCCACCAACGGAGAGCCGCCCATTCCCCGCTGGTTCCTGCAAGAGCTGCGCCAGCGTTTCCACAATCTGATCATATTGGCTGGCGGCTTTACGCAGCAAACCGCCGAAGCAATGCTGCAGGACGGCCTGGCCAATCTGATCGCATTCGGCCGGCCCTTTATCTCCAATCCCGACCTGCCGGAAAGGTTCCGCAACGGTTTGCCACTGGCACCTGCGGATGAGGCCACGTTTTATCACGGAGGTGATAAAGGGCTCATCGATTATCCTTCGTACAGCCGTTCCCGTGAGTGTGCCGGGGCCGCCGGCTGACGCCCTTTCGCGTATAAGATCCGTTGCTTATCTTCGTACACTGTAGTGCTTTCAAATACAATGATTTGTTAATATTACAGCAACGGTTTGTCTATATGTCAGACCTGTATTAGATTGAGCAAAATCTCTGGAAACAATTGATTAGAAAGGCTTCGTTAATAATAATCCTGATACTGTGCCGGTTGCTGGCAAACGCCCAACAGGTGCAGATCAGGGGCACTGTGTTTGAACGTACCCAAAGTATGGGGCTGCCGGGAGTAAGCGTGCACTCCACCGGTGGTGGCGGCGCTATCACTGACTCCCTCGGCAGATATACCATCAAGGCAGGCATCAACGATTCCCTCAGCTTTTCCTACCAGGGGAAAGCCACCCAGTTGTTTCCGGTGAAAAATATCAGCCTCGTAAGGCCCTTTGACATGAAGCTCTACGTGGATGTTAAAACGCTGCCTACCGTGGAGGTTTTTGCCAAATCCAGAACGTATAAATCCGATTCGCTCGACAGGCGCCAGGAATACGGCAAGTACTTCGATTTTTCCCCGGAATACCTGACCACCAACCCCAGCGGGGCTACTTTTGGTGGGGCTGGTGTAAACCTGGACGCCCTTTTCAGTATGGGTAAAATCAAGCGCATGCAAAACTTCCGCAAGCTGCTGCTGCGGGAAGAGCAGGAAAAGTTTGTGGACAACCGCTTCAACAAGGCCCTGGTACAAAAAATCACCGGCCTCGAAGGGGATATGCTCACCGGCTATATGGCAGAGTACCGGCCTACGTATGAAATGCTGCTGAGCTTTGAAAATGAGTACGACTACCTGCGGTTTATCAAGGAAACCAGTGAGGACTATGCCAACTGGTGGCGTAAGAATCACTTTAAGCAACCGAAACCATAATGTCTACCTATAATTATTATGATAGACACCTATTAGTTATATTCTTTTTATAATAGAAAGACCCGGGGTACCTTTGTGAAGTAAAACACAAAGAACGAATATGACTAAAGTATTAATAATCAATGGCGGACAAGCATTCGGACACTCCGGAGGCCTTTTTAACCAGACAGTTACCGGCGTAAGCGAAGCATTTTTTAGCAGCCAGCCGGGATATGAAGTGAAAGTGACCCAGGTATCAGAGGCATATGATCCCGAAGCGGAGGTGGAAAAGTTTGTATGGGCTGATATTATCATCTATCATACTCCAATTTGGTGGTTCCAACTTCCGCACGCATTCAAACAATACCTGGATGAGGTGTTTACCGCCGGACATGCCAAAGGTATCTACAACAGCGACGGCCGGTCTTCAGCGAACCCTGCCATCAACTACGGTACAGGCGGTACCATGCATGGTAAAAAATATATGGTTACCTCCAGTTGGAATGCCCCTGCCACGGCATTTACCCTGCCAGGCGAATTTTTCCAGCAGAAAAGTGTGGATGAAGGCGTATTATTCGGCTTCCATCGCATGAACGCCTTCACGGGTATGACACCACTGAAAAGCTTCCACTTCCACGACGTAGAGAAAAATGCAGACGTGGTACGTCATATGGCGCTTTACCAACAACACCTGACACAAGTATTTGCCTCCCAAAAAGTAACGGAAGCAATCACCCTATAAAACAGACTGGATATGAACATTTACCTGACTGCAATTATTAAAAGCAAACCGGAATTTACCGCAGCTATTAAATCGATCCTGCTCAACATGGTGGAAGAGAGCCGCAGGGAAGCGGCTTGTATTCAGTACGACCTGCATCAGGACAACGACGATGCAAACACCTTCTTCTTCCATGAAGTATGGTCCGGCGCCGAAGGCCTGAACCAGCATAACCAGCAACCCTATATTGTTGCTTTTGGCAGTGCCGCTAAAACCATGCTGGCAGAAACACCGGTTATTTTGAAAGGACATAAGCTGGCCTAATCATATATCTTCAGCTGTGATCATCGGCCCTGGCCGGCCACATGGTGCATCTGCCATCGGCGGATGCACCATGTGGCTTACACAAAAAATGCGTAATATTATCCTTGTAAAATCTTATCCTGAAAATGAAAAGGAATTTGTTATTTACCCTGTTAATGGTTGTTGTTACCCATTTTACCGTTGCTGCGCAAACAGGCGCTAAGGCACCAGTGACGGACGTTACAGTAAGTATCCTCGATTGGGTGAAACTCCTCGATAAAAATCTGGATAAGTTTTCAGGTGCAGAAAAAAATGCGGAACTCTACGATCGTTTTGGATATCTCAACCAGGATCTGACGGACTATATGAAATTCCGCAAACGTTTATCCGACAGTCTTTTCAGAAATAATATTACTCCCGGAAAGAAGGATGAAACGGATCTGCAGATCCTGAAAGAAAAAATGTCGGGCATTATGCAGCGCATGCGTGATGTAACGGATATGACCAATGCAGAATTGCGCCAGCAGGGCGATCGCCTCAACGACAAGTTGTATAACGCACTCTATAGTGATAATCAGGTTTACCTCTCCAATCTGGAGGCCTTTCTGGCGGGGTATGAGGTGAGCAAAAAGGACCTTGCCCTGGATGGCAGTACCTTAACCAATCGTCTCCAGGAAAGCGTAAACATCATTACCACCATGCAGGCCCGTCTGAAACGTAAAATGTAGGGTTTAACCGGCCTTCAGCATTTTCATCAGCTCCTGCGCATTTTCCAGCGCATAGCCACCCACATCATTATTAAAGAATACCCATATCTGCAATCGCTCCCGGTGCCAGCGACGAATATCGTCAGCATAGGCTTTTAATTCCGCATGGTCATAACTGGAATTGTAGGTGCCTCCCTTGCCATGGAAGCGGATGTAAACGGTGCGACTGGTTACCGTTTTAGCCGAAGGCCAGCGCCCGCCGGAATCGGCAATCACCCAGCCGATTTTATAAGCATGCAGCATTTCCATGGCGGCCTCGCTGAGCCAGCTGTCGTGCCGGGCTTCCAACACAAAATCATATTGTTTATAGGTAGATGTCAGCGTAGTGAGGAAGGGTTCCACGACCTCCGGGTTAAATTCCAGGTTGGGCGGTAGCTGAATCAGTACCGGTCCCAGGTATTTAAGATATGGGTCGAATATCTCAAAGAAACGGGGAAGGGTATCCTCCGGGTCGTGGAGGCGTTTGATATGGGTAACATATCTGCTCAGCTTCGGGCAGAAACGGAATTTTTCCGGCGTTTCCATCATCCAGTGTTCCACGGTGCCGGGCTGTGGCAGGTGATAGAAGCTGGTATTGATCTCTACACAGGAAAAATCCGCTGCATAAAAATTCAGGTAATCTTCCGGAGCGAGGTCGTCAGGGTAGTAGATACCTTTCCAATGTTTGTAGCTCCATCCGGATGTGCCGATATGAATAGCCATAGCTTTTTTAGTAGACCTTCGCAAAAGCCATTCCTGAAAGCTACCTTTCCTCAACACCGCAGCGGCGCAGCATTACAAACTGCTTAATAGCTTTGAAAACCTGAGGCGTATCCCAGCTCTCCGGTATTTTGCTGATCTGCTCGTCGCCGGCTTCCCAGTGTACATTATTGAAATTACATTCGTGGATTTTTGTTCCATCATTGTTGATGGCAGTATATACCTTCAGCCAGCAGAATGGTTGCGATTGTTCCGCCAGTTTTTCTTTCAGTTGTTCGTGGAGTTGCAGCAGGATGACTTCATCTTCCGGCTGCTCTTCCCATTCGCCTTGCAGGCCCATATCGCCGGCCTTCACATGCCATTCGTTATCCTGGTCGTCTACCAGGTCCAGGTCGGGATTGTGGGTAGGGTTAAGACTATCCAGTATTGGCGGCAGCACGAGTTGCAGGAAATTATTATTCCCGTTATCGATGCGGTCTTCCAGCGTATCGCCGATGCCGGCCAGGAATTCGATGATGCCTTTCGGGAAATACTCGCGGTGTATCACTACATAAACCAGTTTCATTACGAGTGGGTGCCCATCCGGGGTAGGCTCGTAGTCGGCGGCAATTTCCAGTACATCGTCTACCAGCAGTGTTTCTTCTTCCTTCAGCCAGTTCACCTTGTAATGCTGTTCGAGTAATTTTATTTTCAGTGCTTCCAGTATCTGTACGTATACCGGTTGTTCTTGCTGCGCTTGTGTCATAAAGCAAAGTTGGTTATTTATTAAAGCAAGGTAAACAATAACCGTTGATTTGAAATAACCACAACGGGTACACGTAGTTTCCTGGGTGTGGGGTTTAAATTTTTCATGTCCGGGAGAATGATTAACTTACTAAGATCAAAACTATCGCTTATGAATGAACTGCAGGCAAAGGCCGGCATCCAGGTGTTAAAGCCTATCCAGGAGGTGTTTAACGCCATTGTGGATCCAGAACAAATGAAAAACTATTTTATTTCCGAGAGTACAGGTCCCATGGTGGCCGGCACGGAAGTAACCTGGAAGTTTCCCGAGTTTGATGATCGCTTTCCGGTGCAGATACTGGATATTAAAGCGCCTACCGAAATCCTGTTTCAATGGGAAGGTGCCCCCGGTAATCAGCTGAAGGTGGATATCCGGCTGGAAGAAAGGGAAGGTAATACGGTGGTTAAAATCACCGAAGGCACGATGCCGAACACAGAGGCCGGTTTGCAATGGATGCGTGGCAATTCCGAGGGATGGGCCAATTTTCTTGCCTGCCTGAAGGCCTGGCTGGAATATGGCATACACCTGCGTAAGGGTGCGTTCGATTACATGAAACCGGCCTGATGAAAATTATTTTTTCTCCCCGATAGCCCAGATCAGTGCGTTCGCCAGCAATTTCGTATAGGCGGCATTGTTAAAATGGGAAGGTGAATGACCCATAAAAATATATACATTTCTTGCTTTCATATGCTGGTTGGTCCATACCACCGGATGATCTCCCATTTTCTTATCTGAAGGAGGGTTGTAGCTAGCTTCATTGACCCGTGCCAGCACGTGCACATTCGGTCTCGGGCTTTTATTGTAGGTATACCACTCCTCGTTGCTTACGGTAAAAGCAGCAGGTATGCCTTGCATCACCGGGTGCCGGGTATCTTCCACCGCTACGGTGCCAGTTGCAAAGTTAGCAATGTAATCCTTGAAGCGGATATCACCCATAAAGGAAGAGAACCAGTTCCACATCGGGAAGCCGTCGAACTCACCGAGCAGGGTGGCATGGTGCAGGCCTACCCATCCGCCTTTTCCTTGCCGGATGTAGCTTTCAAAGGCCTTTACAGCCGCATCGGGCCAGGAGTAAGGAGGGTAATCGAGCTGTAGTACCAGCTGATAATGTTGGAGGCTACTGTCGTTGATCACAGCAGCTGTGGTGCTGTAGTCCAGCTGCCAATGGCGGGCAGCGGCAACACTATCGAGCCAGGGCATGGCACGTTTTGAAAATGCAAGGTGGTGGCCACCGTTTTCGTAGAGCACCAGTACTTTTTTGGCGGGGGATTGCGCAAATAGCTGGCCTGCGAGCAGGCAGGCAATCACAATAGTAATAGGCAAGGCTTTCATATCGTATCTGTTGATCGTTTCCGAAAAATAATAAAATATCCCGCACAAGAAAAGATACCCGAAAATAACTGGCAATAAGTAGCGATAATTAATCGTTGTAACATTAGTTTGGTATAATATTTTCAACGGAGTGCAAAATTGCTTTTAACAAATGAAATGGGTGCTGAAAAAGAGTAACGGTACCGATAACCCGCATGCAGTGGAGCTGAAAATGAAGCCAGAGTTTGACCCGCTAGTTGCCGCTATCTACACTATCGACTATGAGCTGTTTCCTGAGTTTATCATGGTAATCAGTCAATCGGAAAACTGGGGGTTTTCCGATGCTAACTTTCGTTTCTTCGAAGCGATGGATATGAATGAACGTACCGCCGTACATGGCTTTGAGGGGAGGGAAATGCGCCCCTCTGAAATTTTTATCAGCCAGGAACAAACAGGGACCATCCTGGTGGAGCAGGTGGAATTTAACCAGCTGGTGGAGGCATATGCCCAGGCCATGCTGGAGTTTATGCCGCAGCGAAGCCGGATCGATTTTTCCTGGACGATAGAAATGCTCAAAGCACTGGCCATCCTCCGCCATCGTATGCAGAACGGCTAAAAGAAAACCGCATGGAAGTCCACGCGGTTTTCATCGGTATTTGCTGTAGGTGTTGTATACGTATAGGTGTTGACGTTAGTCGCCCAGAATGGTGATATATCCTTTCGCTACATCCGTCGTTTTTGTAATCGAATTAAATACAGTGAAGGTATAGTAATAGGTTCCTTCTGCCAGGCGTTGCCCGTTCAGCTTACCATCCCAGGTGTTGCTGTAGTTTTTCTGTTTAAAAATCATGCGACCGGTACGGTCGGTGATGATGACTTCGTTTTCCGGGTAGTCTTCCAGGCTCTGAATCACCCATCGGTCGTTACGGCCGTCGTTATTCGGCGTGATCACGTTATTGGCACGGATTATAAAATCAGCCATCACACGGATTTCAATATTAGCCGTATCGCGGCAACCACTGTTATTGGTAGCTACTACTTCGTAACGGGTAGTTTTTACCGGTTTCACGGTAACGGCTGCAGCACCGGTTTCTCCTTCGAGGCCGGCTGCGGGTGTCCAGCTGTAATTGTCTGCACCGCTGGCGGTGAGTATCAGCAGTTCGCCTTTCGGCACCACGGTACCTTTGTTGGAGCTGATGGCTACGGAAGGAATACCGTTGACGGTGATATTAAAGCTACGGGTACGGGTATCCTGTCCGCCGTTCCTGACGCCGCCATTATCCTTTATCATAACCGTTACCTGGCAGGTGCCTGCGTTGATGCCGGTTTTCACCTGGTAGGTGAGCTGGCCATCGTTGGTCACCTGGAGGAAATCGAGCATGGGCAGGTCAGCGATGGCTACCAGGCTGTATGTTTGATCCGGTTCTACGGCCGACATTCCCGTTAATTGTATCGTATCAGGCCCGTTGCCGCTGCAGATAGCCTTATCCGGTATGGCATCCAGCGTAGGGGCGATATTGACATAGGTATCATGGATGGCGACGATAATTTCGGCGAGGTTGCTGGTTTCCAGGCCGTCGCTGACGGATACGAACAGGCTGACCATTTTGCCCCGGTTGGTTTGCAGCAGGGCGGTATTATCCACGTAGAGGCGACCGCTGGCATCAAGACGGAAGGCGCCTTTCGTTTCATCATCTGCCAGTTGCCATTGCAGGTTGGTGCCGCTGGCGGTGAGTTGCCCTACGAGCGTGCCCGAGGCCGCATCATCGCGCACTGTAAACGTTTCCATGGTTACTACCGGCGGTGCGGCAGCATAGCCGTAAGCTATTTCACTATTCGCCTGGCCGGTATTAGCATGCGCTACCGTCGCCGCGACAGCGTAGCGGGCAGCTATTTCACTATTCGCATGGCCGGTAGTGGCATGCACCACGGGTGCTGCCAGTAGCAGGCCGGCATACAAGAGCAGCAGGGGGCTTACTTTTAAAAAGTAGATTTTATTCATAGGCTTTCGGTACAGGGTCACTCCATTACTGAAGTGATATTTCATATTTGTAAAGATAAAGACCTTTTTCTGTTATAGAAATAAAAATTATAATATATGAAAAATTTTAATTGAAAACAATCGTTTTATTTTTAGTGTTTTAAAAAATAAAGCCTCTTTATATATGTTGACCTTTCTGTACCCCCTCTTGCAGGCTATCCTGTTTCCCTTTGCTCAACCGGCGGCGCCGCAGGCCAGGCCGTTGAATGTCATCTGGATAATTACGGACGATCTGGGGTATTACGACCTTAGTAGTTATGGCAACAAGGCGATACAAACGCCCAATATCGATGCGCTGGGTACCAGCGGGGTTCGTTTCACCAAAGCATATGCTACGGCACCCATCTGCGGCCCTTCCCGGGAAGGGATTATAACGGGTCGCTACCAGCAGCGTTTTGGGGGAGAATTTATGCCCTATGAAGTGATAGATCCGAAGTACCGGCGAAAGTTTGCAAAACAATATCTCCTGCACAAGGGGAAGAGTCCCGGCCTGGAAATGCTGCGGCCTCACATGAGTGCCAACCCATCTAACTACCAGACAGGACTGGCCTCCAAAGAACTAACCATCGGTGATGTGATGAAGCAGCACGGTTACACCACGGGAGTGATAGGGAAATGGAACGAAGGCGCCGGCGACGGCTATTACCCTGACGAGCGCGGATTTGACTACAACTATTCCTTTTCGGGGGCCCTTACCCGTTATGTGGACGATCCGATCGATCACGAGCGCTATACCTCCATGCGGCTTCCCTGGTCATTTTCTGATATTCCCGCCTGGGCACCCCGTTATGGGTCCAGCGCCATAACGGCTGGCCGGCAGGTGGTGAAGGACACGGGCTACCTTACCTTCTCCCTGGCGAAAAAAGCAACCGAATTTATTGACCACCATAAAGAACATCCTTTTTTCCTTATGCTGTCCTTCAATGCGCCGCACGACCCGTTTCAGGCACCTAAAGCATACCTGCAACGGGTACCACCGGATACAGATAGTGTACGCCGCATTTACAATGCTATGATACTGGCCCTGGATGATGCCGTTGGTAGCGTAATGGAGCAGTTGAAAACCGCTGGCATTGAAAACAATACACTGGTATTTCTTATCAGCGATAACGGTGCCGCCACATACACCCGTGCCACTGACAATGCACCGCTGCGCGGCGGCAAATGCACACACTTTGAAGGCGGCCTCCTCGTGCCATTCCTCATGAAAATGCCCGGCAGCGGGGCAAGGGGTACCACCTACACCAAACCCGTCAGCTCCCTGGATATGTTTGCCACTACCATAGCCGCAGCTGGCCTGCCACTGCCGGCAGACAGGCCGTACGACGGTGTATCACTGCTGCCTTATGTGGAACAGCAAAATACCGCTGCACCACACCCGGTGCTCTACTGGCGCAATGGCTACTCTAAAGCCATCCGCCAGCAAAACTGGAAGCTATACCTCAACGACTACAACAAAAAAATATTCCTCTTCGACCTGGATGCGGATCCGTTCGAACACGTAAATCTTGCTACACGCTACCCGGAAAAAGTAGCGGCGTTGAAAGATGCGTTGCAGCATTGGGAAAAAAATGAAACGATTCCGCCTAAATGGCCCAGCGGCGCCGACATCAAAATGAAAGACGCAGGAGAGTGGTTATACTTCCCATCCTGACACACGCTGCAATACTAATTTTTAGGTAACAGGTATACCTGCGAATTGATATACTGCATCAGGCTTTGCAGGTTCTGGTTGAGGGAGCGGATGGTGGATTGCAGCTCGTTGAGCATGGCCGCGCGCGTATGCAGGTCGTCTGCCGTATATACGCCGCCGTTACCGAAGTATTTTTCTTCATCCCCCTTGCTGACTTTTTCATCCAGATCGTATTTTTTCCAGCGGCCGGAAATACTCTGCACCAGGGAAACAGTGCCGCTGGTACTGAAATGTTGATCACTCAGCATGTACCACAGGCCAGGAGAGTAGATGTCGCTGGTATCCGCCTGCGCCCAGATATCCCTCAGCACATTCCTGTGCAGCGAAAGCCTGATCTTCCTTCCCGCGGGTTTGACCGTCATCAGCGCCATCCCTGAACTAATCACTCCGCCAGTGATCGCGGCTACATTCTGCGTGCGGTCGTCCTTAAAAGCAATGGTGGCCACCGTGGTGATCGCTGCTACAATTATAGAACCCACTGTAAGTTTAGTATTACGGTTGCTGTTGAGGTTGTCGAGATACCGGCCCAGCTGATCGGCACGTTCTCCTTCACAATCCATTTCCGCTGCCAGTCCGGAAATTTCCGTAACGGCCAGGAGTAAACGCTGTTGGATGGTGGATCTGATGGAAGCCCGTTGTATCAGAGATCGGAGGCTGGTATCTTTTTCCAGCCGCTTTATTTCCGTAATCAGCGATAGC
The DNA here is from genome assembly GCF_900142605.1 of Chitinophaga jiangningensis. Lineage (GTDB taxonomy): Bacteria > Bacteroidota > Bacteroidia > Chitinophagales > Chitinophagaceae > Chitinophaga > Chitinophaga jiangningensis. Next base: position 503,906 of record NZ_FRBL01000003.1, on the reverse strand, counting down.
GTACCGGTAGCATTGGCACTCATTATAACATCCACCGGCATATCCGGATGCACACGCATAAGAGAGTCAGTATTACCCGGCGGCGTAGTAGCCACCGTTTTTTGAAATAACGGGGCAGGGGCACAATAGTTTTGCTGGAATTGGGAGTTGCCATCCAATACCTTGCTGCTGCCACAGGCATACAAGAGTAATAGCGTAATAACCGTAACGGGTATATTTAATTTCATTGTAAATAATTACACGGCAAAAGGCCGGATTGTTTTCCGTACAATCGAATTCCGTAAACCTGTTAGCTGGTTGGCACTCCTGCATAAACTGCTTAAGTCTCCCTTTCAAATGTCATTTTATCACTGTAAGCAACTTTTTATGTCTATATAGTTTAAGACAAATTAAAATACTCACTCACCTAATAATCATATACATATATTAAAAATTACTTGAATTTCCTGATCTCGTAAATCAATTTCCCGCTTGCGTAACCGCTCCCTTTTGCCCGCCTATACCTTTGCATGCAAAAAAAGCCGATGAAACAATTTTTACTGCGCTCCGCTACCAAAAAAGCACTGATGATGATCGTGCTTTTAGCTGCGGTTTGGAGCCAGGCACTTGCAGATGAAATTTTATCAGCCATCAGAGGCCGTGTGCTCACGTCAGATGGATTACCCGCCCCATATGTTACCGTTAGATTACAACATACCAACTACGGCGCTCTTACTGATGCTAATGGCGACTTCGTAATAAAAAGAGTGAAGCCGGGAAAATATACCCTCGTTATATCCCTGGTAGGATACGATAATGTGACGCAGCAGGTGGAAGTAGAAAACGATAAAATCTCCCAACTCAATGTTACGCTCGGAGCTTCCGGCCAGCAAATGAAGGAGATCACCATTGTGGGTGAGTCCAACAAATACACGGTGCTTTCACCTTCCAACTCCCTGCGTTTAAACCAGCCGCTGGTAGAAGTGCCGCAGAGCATAACGGAAGTATCTAAGGAAATAATGGCCGACCAGCAGATCTACAACATGCAGGAAGGCGTTACCAGAAACGTTTCAGGCGTGTCGCGACTGGCCCACTGGGATATGTATGCCAATATCCAGATGCGCGGGAGTCGCGCTACCTCCATGCGCAATGGTATGAACGTATTCATCAGTCCATGGAGCCCGCTCACGGAGGATTTCAGCATGGTAGACCGCATCGAGTTTGTAAAGGGCCCTGCGGGATTCATGCTCTCCAATGGTGAACCTGGTGGACTTTACAATGTAGTAACCAAAAAGCCTACGGGTAACACACAAGGGGAAGTAACGATGTCGCTCGGCAGCTATGATAACTACCGCGCCACCCTCGACCTGGATGGCAAATTATCCAAAGACGGAAAACTGCTTTACCGCTTCAATCTGGCTGGTGAAGCTAAAAACGGCTGGCGTGATTTCGACTACACCAACCGTTATAGCATTTCTCCGGTAATCAAATATTTGATCGACGATAAAAACAGCATCACCCTGGAATATAACCTCCAGTATATGCAACTGCCGGTAATTGGTGGTAACTATTCCTTCTCCAAACGTGGCTATGGGGATCTCCCTGTCAACTTCACCACCATTGAAGGAAATATGGATCCTACCACCATTAAGGATAACAGTGTGATGGCCTTCTATGAACATAAGTTTAACCAGGACTGGAAACTGACCGCGCAATTTGGTTACTTCCACTTCAGCCAGATAGGGCAGAGCATGTGGCCTAAAGGATTCTATGATCCTAATAACGACAGCCTGCTGCAACGCAGCATCAACATCTGGGATGGACTGGGCCTTAATAAAACGGCACAGGTATTTATCAACGGTACCGTTAGAACCGGTGCGCTGGTACATAACATCCTCGGTGGTGTAGATATGAAATACAGCAACTACTGGGCGGATTGGAGCCAGGGGGCAGACTTTGGCGACGGTACCTTCAACATCTACAAACCTGTATACGGTGGCGTAAAAATGCCTAAATGGGATCGCTCTACGGATATACGTACCCGTGGTGTGGAATACAATTATGGCTACAGCGCCGTATACCTGCAGGACCAGATCGGATTCTTCAACGATGCACTGCGCTTCACCATCGCCGGCCGATATACTACCAACACGGTGGTGAGTCCGTACGATGGTAAAAATAAAGACAGCAAATTCACGCCACGCGTTGGTATCAGCTATTCCATCGACCGCAATACCTCCGTTTACGGTGTATACGACGTTGCCTTCATGCAGAACCCGGGACTGGACTATCAGAAGAAAACTTTTGAACCACTTACCGGCAGCAACGTGGAAGTAGGCTTTAAGCGCGACTGGTTCAACGGCCGCTTTACATCTACCCTCGCGCTGTACCAGATCATTAAAAACAATGTACTCACCCAGGACAACGAACACCGCGACCCGGTTACACAAGGCTACATCTACCAGCGTACCAACGGCCAGCAAAAAATCAAAGGGCTGGAAGTAGATATCCAGGGCGAAGTGGTTAAAGGCCTCAACCTCGTAGTGAACTATGCTTATACCGATGGGGTGGTATCCAAAGATTTTGATGAAAAACTGGTAGGCAACTACGTACCGGGTATCTCCAAACATATTCAGAACACCTGGCTCACTTATACCATCGGAACCGGTGCCCTGAAAGGATTACGTGCCAACCTAGGATATCAGTACCAGGCAGGTCGTGTAGCCGGTATGGTGTACGATAAAACCGAAAACTTCATTCCCGATTACTTCAGAATGGATGGTGGCTTAGGCTATAACATCAATAAATTCAGCATCAATGTGCTGGTAAATAACCTGCTGGATAAATACCTCTGGACTGGTGGTCCTTCCGGGGATAACTTCGGTAAGATCTACTACTGGCAAACAGAACCTGGTCGCAATGTACGCATGAGCGTTGGCTACCGTTTTTAATCATAACAAACCCTCAATTATATAAAATGAAAAAAGTACTATTTTCTGTATTACTGTGCTGTAGCATGTTTACCGCTTTTGGTCATGCCCTCTGGATTGAAACTACCGTAAACGGTAAAAAAGGTCAGCCCCAGGAAGTGAAAGTCTTTTTGGGTGAATATGCCGAAAACGAAAGGGATTCCATCCAGAACTGGTTCAGTAACATGAAGGATTTTCAGCTATACCTGATCGACCCTTCGGGTAACAAAACCAAACTGGAATGCCAGCCTGCAGGTACCTATTTCAAAGCTACCTTTACGCCACAGCAGGACGGGGCTTATGTGCTCTATATCGATCACACCGTGCAGGAAGTATACGGTGGCAGCAAAATCCGTTACTATGCGCAGGGCCTGGTACAGGTTAACAATACCAACGGCCTGGCTAACCTGAAACAAAACGATTTTGTATTGCAGACATCAGCCGTAACTGCTAAAAAAGTAAATACTCCTGAGCAGGTATCCCTGTTTAACAAAACAAAAACGGTATTACCTAAAGCTGAGCTGACCGTAATTTCTCCAAGCGGATGGACCAAAAAAATCAATGCAGAAGGCGGTAAATCCCTGAGCTATGCTCCTGTGGAGGCAGGTCGCTACCTGCTGGAAGGTACTTACCTGGAAGAAGAAAAAGGACAACATGAAGGAAAGCCTTTTGAGCGTGTTTGGTATTGCGTTACTTATTGCAAGGACGTGACAAAATAAACAGATGCCCTTAAAAAAGACTATCCTAAAGATAAACAGCTGGCTCGGACTTGTGTCCGGGCCAGCTGTTTTAATACTTGTGAATCCTATTCAAGCCCGTAAGAGAGCGTAATCAGTTTACTTAAACCCCTGAAAATTTTTAAGAACCATAAACCATATTAATCTTCCTTTTTAAAAACAGGTCATATAAAGTGTAATCAGCACAATGAACAGTACAAATATGACCCGTATTATACTGGCGGATGCTCAACCTGTTTTCAGAGAAGGAATCAAAAGTTTGTTAGCGGATCATCAAAATAACTACCAGATAGAAGAGGCAGGTAACAGCGCAGAGCTGCGGCCTGCGCTGCTGGCCTTTCATCCGGATATATTAATCCTGGACTATGATCCCTCATTCTTTGATGCTGATGAAATATTCAGCACCTTGTCTGTGATCCCGGAATGTAAGGTGATCATTATCTCAGGACAGAAAAGAAAAGTGGACGTATTGAAATTACTGGATTGCAATGTCTACTGCTATCTTACCAAAGAATGCAGAAAAAAAGATATTCATGAAGCCATCCATTGTGCCATCCATGGAGAAAAATTCTTTTGCAGCTTTGCAGTAGATGTGCTGCTGTCTGACAGAAAGAGAACACCCTTCATCCCGCAAATCCCGCCGGAAGGCTTATCGGCCAGGGAAACCGAGATTATCCGACATATAGTACGCGGTAAGTCGAACAAAGAAATTGCCAGCGAGATGCATTTAAGCCAGCATACCGTCCACACGCACAGAAGAAACATCATGAAGAAATTACAACTTCATTCTGCGGTGGAACTCTGCAACTATGCGCTGGAGTCCGGAATTGTGAGATTAGAAAACTAAAGAGCATACCCGTGTGTTTGCATGCATTGGGGCAACCGATTCACCAACGGTTGCCCCAATGTATTTTGTTTTTTTTAGGGAGATGGTAACTGAGGCCATTCCTCCACTGCCCGCCATGGACCATTGTTACAGGGAGCGAGGCCACCGCGTTAATACCACTTGCATGGTAATAAAACTACCATCCTGCTACCATCATTATACCACCTTACAGCGATTTCTTACGGTTACGCCAACACGTATTTTTAAACCTGCTATCATAATAAATGGAAATGCTATGAACAAAATGATCTATGATTTTGCTGCGGTTGGCGTTGGCCCTTTTAACCTCGGACTGGCTTGCCTCACACATCCCCTGAAGGAGCTGCAAGGCATCTTCCTCGACAAACGACCCGATTTCAACTGGCATCCCGGTATGCTGCTGCAGGATACCACCCTCCAGGTGCCTTTCCTGGCGGATCACGTAACGCTGGCTGATCCTACCAGCCCATTCAGCTTTCTGAATTACCTGAAAGCATCCGGCAGAATTTACTCGTTCTACATCCGGGAGAATTTTAAAATGCTACGGAATGAATACAACCAGTATTGCCGCTGGACGATCAGTAAACTGGATAACATTCACTTTAACACAGCCGTGAAGGCTATTCACTACGATGAGGCGCAACAGTTATATCTCCTGGAATGCAGTAACAGCCAACAGATAAAAGCGAAACGCCTCGTACTCGGTACCGGCACCGTGCCGTATGTGCCGGCTAACTGTAAAGCCTATATGGACAAAGCGATCCATAGTGCCAGCTACCTGCAACACAAGCACCGCCTGCAATCCGGCCGTAGCATTACTATTGTGGGCAGTGGACAAAGTGCCGCAGAAATATACTACGACCTCCTCCAGGATATTGATACCTATGGTTATGCACTTCACTGGATCACCCGATCGCCCAGGTTTTACCCGCTTGAGTACAGTAAGCTCACCCTGGAAATGACGTCGCCTGAATATGTAGACTATTTCTACAACCTCACCCAGGAAAAGCGGGATCACCTGCTGCATCATCAGAAGCACCTGTACAAAGGCATTAACAACGATCTGATTGCATCGATATTTGACACGATTTACGCTAAAAAACTTGTATCGGATGTAACGATCAGTCTGCGCACCAATGCCGATCTGCAAGAGGTAGCTTACGACGGGACCACTGAAAACTTCCGCCTAACCTTCTTTCAGGAAGAACAGGAAAAATATTACACCCACGAAACGGCAGGACTGGTGCTGGCCACCGGTTATACGCACCGTATTCCCGATTTTATGGAACCTGTTGCCGATCGTTTCCGCACCGATGATAAAAACCGCTTCCTGGTAAACAGGAATTACACGGTGGATAAAAATGCCCGTGAAATTTTTGTGCAGAACGCCGAACTGCACACCCATGGCTTTGTAACGCCTGACCTCGGGATGGGCTGCTACCGCAATGCCTGGATCATCCGGGAAATGCTGGGCAGGGAAGTATATCCGATTGAACAGCGTATAGCCTTCCAGCAATTTGCCGTAGACGCAGGAGAGGAGATTGTTTTACCAAAAGCGCACACCCTGTAACATGCCGGTAAGAGTATTTTTGATTGCCATGACATTGGTGGCGGTGGTGAGTGATTACATGATGCACCCGTTTTACCCACTCTTTTTTGCTACCCGCTTCGGAGTTACCGATCCGCGTATTACCGGCATCTATTTCAGCGCGGTATGTGCCACGGTGATGATTGCTTTTCCTATATGGGCCATAGTTTCCCGCCGGATCCCCGAACTGCGTATCCTCGTATATACGCAGCTGATAGCAGGAATTTTAGCTGGCAGCTGTGCTTTCATTACCTCGTATCCATGGTTCTGGGTGGTGTCTTTGTTGGTGATCGTGTTTAAAGGTTCCTACCTGTTAGTGTATCCTTACATTTTACGCATCACCCCTGTAGCAAAACATGTGGGTATCATCAGCGTCCTGTCGGTGATCATTCACCTGGGAAGTGTGCTGGGCGCTATTTTCGGCGGTATGGTAATCGACTGGCTGCAACCACGGTATATCTACCTGGGCATGGCTGCAGGCGATTTTTTTCAGGCGGCGCTTAGTATGTATTTACTCAGCATGGGTAAGCAGGAACCGGCGCCGCAGGAAACTGCATCACATAGCTGGTTCGATCTTATTCCGGGCGGCACCATGCTGAAGCTGAGCGTTATCACGCTGTTGTTTTATTATGCTGATTTTCTCATCCGCCCGTTTTTTGTGCGCTATTGGGAATCGGTGTCCTCCTCAGATAGCCGCATTTTATCCGGTACCATCTACGCTATTCCGGCGGCGGTGGCCGTGGCGGCACTGTATGCAAATAAAACGCGCAAGCCTTATAATACGCCATGGCATGGGATATTGCCGGCATTGCTCCTGGCGCTTTGCGGATTAATCTTGCAGGCCTATCCGGCTATTTTAACGATCATCGCAGGCAGGTGCCTCTACGGCTGGGCGTTTTTTCAATGTGCCGTCCGATTTGATGCGCTGTTGTTTCATATCAGCGATCCGGCATCGTATGCTGTGGAGTACAGTAAAATTCATTTTTTCCAGAACCTGGGTGTGCTGGCCGCTTCGTTTTCTGCCGGCGTGCTGGCGGAATACCTGCCGCTCAACGTACCGTTTGTAGTGGCGTTTGCAGGCTATGCCGGTGTAGTACTGTTGTACTACCTGATGGCGCGCACCCGTCTCCAAACCCTTTCACAATATTGATGTATGCAGGTAATATCTCCCTTACATACCATGCCGGTATACCAGGAAACCAGCCACCCGTTTGGTACAATTGAACTGTGGCCCATGGACCTGCAAAAAGACATACCGGTGATTTATAAATGGGTGACGCAGCCCTATGCTACTTACTGGGGCATGACGGATAAGTCGCTGACAGCAGTAGCGCTCGAATACAGCAACATCTTCAACAGCGATCATTCCATGGCTTTAATGGGGAAGGTAGGCGGTATCACCAGCTTCCTCTGCGAAGTATATGATCCGGCTTATGACCTCATTGGGAGCCATTACCAGGTACTGAAGGGAGATGTAGGCATGCACCTCCTCATTGGCCCTGCGGAAAAGCAAATACATGGCTTTACATGGGCCATATTCAGCGCCGTCATGGATTTTCTTTTTCAAAACCCCGCTCACCAACGGGTGATTGTAGAGCCGGATACCAGGAATGAAAAAATCCACCGGCTCAACAGGCGCGCCGGTTTTGTTTATGAGAAGGAAGTGCAGCTGCCTCATAAAACCGCGGCCCTGGCTACCTGCACAAGAGAACACTATCAATTATCAAAGAAAAAAAACTAATAGCATATGAAAGCACCTGAGCAACTGGTGGCACATCTGCAACCTGAAATATGGGCAGCCGCCAACAGACTCCACCTCGCTAAAATCATCAGCGAATTTTCACACGAGCTGCTGCTGCAGCCGGAATATATCAGTGACCACAACGAATGGAGCCGGTACCGCCTGAGCGCGCCGGATGCTACGGGCACCGTGTATTATTTCAATGCACGCGTCATGAGCCTGCAACACTGGCACATCGATACCAATAGCATCTCCAAACATACAAATGAACAAGAGCAGCCACTGGACAGCATCCTGTTTATCCAGGAATTTAAAAGTCTGCTCAATATTAGCGAAGCGCAGCTTCCCGGCTACCTCGAAGAAATCACCAGCACCCTGTACGGCAGTGCATTTATGATGAGCAGGCCGCAGCTGCCGCTGACCGAATTGGCAAAGGCCGACTACCAAACATTGGAGCACGCCATGACCAGCGGTCATCCCTGCTTTGTTGCCAACAACGGCCGCATTGGTTTTGATGCCAATGACTATGAGCAATATGCGCCGGAAGCGGATCAGCCTATCCGCCTCATCTGGCTGGCAGGGCATAAGAGTCGCACCGCATATAGCGCCGTGAGCGAACTTCCTTATGCTACCCTGATTAGGCAGGAACTGGGCGCACCTGTATTGGAGCAGTTTAATAAAATACTGACAGACAAAGGCCTGCAGCCGGATGATTACTTCTTTATTCCCGTGCACCCCTGGCAGTGGTATAATAAACTGGCCATCATCTGCGCACCTGACCTGGCTAATCATCACCTGGTATGCCTGGGGTATAGTCCGGACGAATTCAATGCCCAGCAATCTATCCGCACCTTTTATAACCGCTCCAATCCGGAGAAGCACTACACTAAAACAGCCCTGTCTATCCTCAACATGGGCTTCATAAGGGGATTAACACCTTATTACATGGACAGTACGCCGCCAATCACAGAATGGATCAGGGAAGCGGTAGGTAAAGATCCTTACATCGTAAACAACGGTTTCACACTCTTATGTGAAGTAGCTACGGTAGGATACCGCAATTTTTACTACGAGCCTTTCGGCAAGCAGGCGGCCTACAATAAAATGCTGGCGGGCCTCTGGCGGGAAAGTCCGGCCAAAGTGCTGCAACCCGGCCAGCAACTGATGACCATGGCGGCCTTACTGCATAAGGATTTCCAGGGCAACGCCCTGCTACCTGCTGTGATCAGCGCTTCCGGTATTGATACCGCTTCCTGGATAAAAAAACACCTGCGCGCCTACCTTACGCCGTTGTTGCACTGCTTCTACGAGCACGACCTGGTATTTATGCCGCATGGGGAAAATCTCATTTTGGTGATGGAAAATCAGGTGCCGGTGAAAGCGATTATGAAAGACATCACCGAGGAAATCGGCGTGTTCCGCATGCGTACGGATATTGCAGAAAAAGGCCGGCGTATATGCGTGGAGGTGCCCGAAGAGTTGCGTATCCTCAGTATTCTTACCGATATCTTCGATTGCTTTTTCCGTTTCCTGGCGCCTATCCTGGACACACAATGCAATTTCCCGGAAGCAGCCTTCTGGCAGTTGGTAGCCGATTGCGTGTATGAATACCAGTCGGAGCAACCGCAGCACCAGCAAAAGTTTGAGCAGTATGATATGTTTGCGCCGGAGTTTATTTTATCCTGCTTAAACCGGCTGCAATTGCGAAACAACCGCCAGATGGTGGACCTGGCAGATCCGGCCGGTAGTCTGCAACTGGCAGGTACCCTGCGTAATCCGATAGCGCCGTTTAAACGTGCCATCAAAGTTACTCCTGAACTATCTAACGCAGTAAGTATATGATAGCAACGGAAACCAGGCGGGATGTTCGTCAGCAGTTGCTGACGGACATTATCCGCAACCGGCGGAGTGTATACGCCGACGACTATACGAACGAACCCATTCCCGAAACCATCATCCGGGAAGTGCTCACCAACGCTACGTGGGCGCCTACCTACAGGATGACACAGCCCTGGAGCTTTATTGTTTTGCAGGGAAGTCAGCGCAGGCCCTTTGGGGAGTACCTGGCAGCGTACTATCGCGAACGGCTATCCGAAGAAGTGTTTCCCAAGGAACGGTATGAGCGGGCCAAAGTCTATCCGGAAAGGGCGGCCTGTATGATCGTACTCATCATGTGCCGCCATACTAAAATTGAAATAAAAGAATGGGAAGAAATGGCCGCTGTATGCTGTGCCGTACAAAATATGGCGCTTACCTGCGAAGCCTATGATATAGGCGCTTATTGGGATAGCTGCGATGCCTGTGTGGAATACGCCAGTCGCTTTGGCCTGGCGCCAAACGAAAAATGCCTGGGATTTTTTTATATGGGCTATTATGATAGGGCTACTTATTGTAACCCGAAAAGGCGTACGCCGATTGAAAAAAAAGTTACCTGGCTGTATTGATTTTTTACCTGAAAACCTGATTATATGGATAGCACATTGCCTTTAATTTTAGGAAAGATGCAGGGAGTATTTGGCTATGTTGTACTTGGCCTGGTGGTGCTGGAATGGGTGATCCTTGTGCTCACCCGTAAGATGGAGAGCAACCGCGAAGGATGGGTGAATATCTTCTCCTATGTGCTGGACAGCATTCCGCCCATCTTCCTCGGGAAAATCCTCATTTTTGGCACTATGATGTGGCTATACGAATACCGCCTGTTTACCCTTGGATATGCCTGGTATATCTGGATACTGGCTTATTTCGTATACGATTTTATGTTCTGGCTCATACATTACCTGGGGCATAAAGTACGCTTCTTCTGGTGCATTCATGGTGTACACCATACTGCCGAAGAAATGAAGCTGACCGTAGCGGTGCGGGGTTCTTTCCTGGGAATACTGCATATGCCACTCACTATCCTTGGCCTGCCGCTGCTGGGCTTTGATCCTTTTATGTTGTTTATAGTAGAGGCTATTGCGAGATTATATGGCCTCTATGAACATGTAAACGATCATTTCGACGACATCGTCGGGAAACAGCGGTGGCTCGAAGTTTTTTTCGTAACGCCTTCCATACACCGGGTCCATCATGCTAAAAACCTGATTTACCTGGACCGTAATTACGGAGAAACATTTTCTATCTGGGACCGGATCTTCGGCACTTTCCAATCGGAAGTAAACGACGTGAAACCAGAATATGGATTACTTAACCATCACATCAACAGCAAAAACCTGTGGCAGGTGCAGGTAGGCCTCTGGAAAGATCTCTGGCAGGACGTTCGCACCGCCCCGGGCTGGAAAAATAAGCTCCGGTATCTTGTAATGCCCCCCGGATGGAACCACTACGATGGCGGCAAACTGGCCGCCGAATACCGGGAGGAAGGATGGCAGCAATTGAAAGCAAAGCAATCGCGCAAACCAGTTACCCAATTAAACCCTTCTGCATGAAAAATTTAACCGTTACTACCAAGGATATACCCGTGGAGGACTGGCAACAAACCAGCAATATTCCTCCGGCAGCCCCACTGATCGTGGATATCACCGCACGTGAATCTACCGCCATTCACTACATCGGGCAAAAGCTGATCCGTGAATACGGCAGCTACGAAAATCCGGCGTTTCTGGCGACGCTGCACCTGAACGCCTATCAGCTGCTACCCGAACGAATTACCCGCATCCTCAGCGCTTTCGGTACTGATTTCTCCGCCTCGCAATATGGCGCCATTGTGTTCCGTGGATTGATGCAGGTAGACCAGGAAGAGCTGGGCAAAACGCCCGCCAGCTGGAAAGAGATGGACCCCGAGAAGCTGTACGCGTTCGGGTTTATCAGTAGCCTGATCCACGGCGCCGTGCCCAGCAAACCAGTGCAGTACTATGCACAACGAAAAGGAGGAGGGCTGCTGCACCCCATCATTCCGGATGAAAACATGAGCTATACCCAAACCGGCAGCGGCTCCCGCACGGATCTGTTTGTACATACAGAAGATGCGTTCCTCTATAACCAGGCAGACTTCCTCAGCTTTTTGTTTGTACGCAATGAAGAGCAGGTCCCATCCACCTTGTATTCTATTCGCTCGCACGGCGCTACGGACGCTATTATGGCCCCCTTGTTCCGGGACCTCTATAAATGCCCTAAGGATGCCAATTACAGCCAGGATGCTGCGGTAGGTGAAGAGGTTTCTACCGCTGTTTTATACGGTAACAGTACCTATCCATTTATCCGCTTTGATGCAGCCGAACAGATTTATAATTCAGATGCGAATCAATCGGCCGAAGCACTGCACCACCTCGAAGAATTCTGGAAGGTGGCGAAAACACATATCTATAACGATTTTGTACCACAGGCCGGAGACCTGATTTTCGTAAACAATCACCTCTGCGCGCATGGGCGTAATGCTTTCATGGCGGGTTTCCGCAATGAAAACGGTAATATGGTGCCCTGTGAGCGCAGGATGATGCTACGAATGATGAGTAAAACCAGCTTAATCCATATCCGCTCAGTTACCCGCACCAACGATCCTTTCTTTATCATGGAAGAGCACTATGGCAAAGTATTCCAGGACTAATCAAACTTGATATTATGTTTACCGAACAACTCAGCATAGCAAATAGTCGCACCCAATTACAGGATACCTTGTTGAAAGATATTTTTTATGAAGGCAGTGCGGACGAATATAAACAAGCGACAGAGCAGGCCCGGGAGGCGGTGCTGCATTTTCTTGAACACAATAAACAACCTTTTTCAGGCGTGAAGCCTGCCACCATTAAGGCTGCGGTGGCAGCGGTAAACCTGGATGCCCCACTGCAAAATTATGAGGAGCTGATGGCCGAAGTGTATGACCTGTATATCCGGCATGCCACAGCTTTTCACCTGCCTCAATACATTGCGCACCTTAACTGCCCGGTGGTAATACCAGCGCTGGCAGCGGAGGTGATCATTGCAGCCATCAACTCTTCCCAGGATACGTACGACCAGAGCGCCGGTGGTACTTTCATTGAGCGCCGTATGGTGGAGTGGACCTGTGAGCAACTCGGTTTTGGTGATCAGGGAGATGGTATCTTCACCGGTGGAGGATCGCAGAGTAACCTGATGGGGCTGCTGCTGGCGCGGGATCACTTCGCGTGGCGAAAAGACGGCGTAAATATCAAGCAGGATGGACTGCCGCCACAGGCACATCGCTACCGCATCTTTGCAGCAGATACCGCACACTTTAGCAATCAGAAAAATGCCTCGCTCCTGGGCCTCGGAGAGCAGGCTGTTATCAAGGTAAAAACAGATCATCGTTTCCGTATGGATGCCGCTGCACTCCGGCAGCTCATTGAAGCAGAACTGGCTGCCGGTAACATTCCGATCGCCATTGTTGCTACCGCCGGTACCACTGATTTTGGTAACATTGATCCGTTACCTGCTATTGCCGCACTGGCCGCGCACTACCAGTTATGGCTGCACGTAGATGCTGCCTATGGCTGCGGGTTGCTGCTCTCTGGCAAAAACCGCCATTTGTTGCATGGCATTGAATTGGCAGACTCCGTAACTGTAGACTACCACAAGTCTTTTTTTCAGCCCATCAGCAGCAGTGCTTTTCTCGTAAAGCACAGGGAGACCTTAAAGATTGTACAGCATCATGCCGATTACCTCAATCCTGCTGAGCAGGATTACGAAGAGCTGCCGGCACAAATCAATAAGTCCATCACCCAGAGTACGCGCCGCTTTGATGCACTCAAACTATGGTGTACGCTGCGTTTGATGGGGAAAGAGAAACTGGGGATGTACACGGATAAAATGATCGACACCGCCGCCGCCACTGCTGCGGCATTGCAGCAGGATGCAGACTTTGAACTCTTATCGGATTCCGACCTTGGGGTGCTCGTATTTCGTTTTGCGCCAGCCCGCGTGGTTGCTGATTTATCGGCACTGAATCTCTCCATAAAAAAATCCCTGTTTTTTGATGGTACTATATTGGTAGCCAGTACTAAAGTAAAAGGTGAGTTCTACCTGAAGTTCACCATCCTCAATCCGCTTACCACCATTACGCATACACGCGAAATGCTCGAGGCGATAAAAGCCAGAGGCTTTGAACTGATAGGTTAAAAATCTGTCTTGCTAGAAGGGAGGCATGGGCGCAAGCCCATGCCTTTTCCGCGTTTCACCGGATGCCTTCAGCATCCGGTGAAACGCGGATATTTGCACCACCTCCGGGAGGGCAACTGCCCATTGCCATCCCGGCTTTAAGCCAGTGCCGAAGGCACTGGTTTAAAGCCGGGAAAAAACAATAACTGAAATAATATAGCGTTAACATACCCGACATTTCCACTTCATATTAAACCCCTAAATTCAACTTGTAATAACCCTGTTATAGCAATCATTCACAACAATTAAACTCCAATTTGTTATGCTAAGAACTCCATTCAGGATCATCCTCCTGATGTCTGTTGTGTCGGCATGTTTGTTTGTAGGTTGTAAGAAGAATGTAAACCCTGTTGCGCCAACACCAGAAAGCATCCGTCGGGCAAGCACTGAAACCGTAACTTTATCTGAAGACTTTGAGGTGGGCGCTACGAGCCCGAAAACCGCCTATGATGTGTCACCAGCCGGTTCCTCATCGGGCGACAATGTGACCCTCCACAGTAATTCCTGGAATCTGTATGATGCGTTGGTGGGCAACCTGGCGGCGGATCTGAAGTCCGGCAGCTGGTCGGCCCGTGTACGCAATACCGGCCGCATTACCATGCTGTTTAACGTAACCACCGGTATCAGCACTGTGTCGGTAGCGCATGGTACTTACGGCAGCGATGCCGCCAGCACCTGGGGTCTTTACTATTCCACGGATAATGGCACCACCTGGACGCAGTCGGGCACCACTATCACGAGCACGGCTACACTGACTACCCAAACATTCACGATCAACGTGTCCGGAAACGTGCGAATTGAAATCCGCAAACTCAGTGGTGGCACCAATCGTATCAACTTTGATAACATCGTGGTAAACGATTATGGTGGCGGTACACCCATCACCGGGAAAAAATTCCTGTTTGATGCCAGCAAGCGGGAAAATGCCGGCAGCGCCGACTGGCAGATAGATGCCGATGGTACCGAAAGCGTGCCTATTTATACGGGCGGCTCTACCACCGAAACTGCCGCGCAGCGTTATCCTACACCGTCTTACACGGGAATAACCGCTACTACAGCGGAAACCTATTGGAAGGGTGCCATGTCGTCCTGGGCAGTGGAACTGGTAAAAAGAGGCCAGTATGTGGAAAGCCTGCCTAACGGCGGTGCTATTACCTATGGCAACGCTTCCAATCCGCAGGATTTGAGCAACTACGATGTATTTGTAGTAATAGAACCTAATAAGCTGTTTACTGCCGCAGAAAAAACTGCGATCATGAATTTCGTAAATGCAGGCGGTGGCTTGATGATGGTGGCTGATCACACCGGGCAGAACATCGGTGGTGCGGATGCAAACGGGTATAATCCATCCGACAGGGACGGCGATGGCTATGATTCGCCACGTATCTGGAATGACCTGATGAGTAATAATGGTATCAATAATAACAAGCCTTTCGGCTTTGTGGTGGACTCTGTTGACATTAGCGAAGGGCCCAGTACGAAAGTGTATACCGGCAGCAATACCAATGCTACGGCCGTTTTGGGCGGACTGGCAGGCACTGCCTCCAAGCTGGCGTTTTATAACGGCACTACTGCTACGCTGTATCCTGCATCCAATGCCAACGTACAGGGGCTTTTCTGGAGAAACAGTGCTACCCTCAATGGGAGTACCGGCGTAATGGCGCTGTTGTCTACCTATGGCACCGGCAGGGTGGTATTTGTGGGCGACAGCTCTCCATCCGATGATGGTACCGGCGATACCAATGATAATTTGCACAATGGCTGGTCCGGCGATGTGCCTTCCGGTTATACCAGTCACCCTGCGTTGCACCTGAACGCATCGCTGTGGCTCGCGAAATTGCAGTAAAATATTTAAAGGGGTTATTACAAACAAAAGGGCTGCCTGGGTATGCAGGCAGCCCTTTTGTGATGGTAGCAATTCGTTATTGTGACCAGCCGGTGGGAGTTCTGTCCCAGCGGTGTTTTTTTAATTCCGTCAGCAGCGTTTCAGGGAGGCCTTTGCCATCGCTGGCGGCCATGTTCGCATTTACATTCCTGATTTTACGCATACCCGGAATGGTAGTGCTGATATCCGGATTACTGAGAATGAAGCGAAGCGCCATTTCCGGCATGGTCATGCCTGCAGGGATTAGTGGCCGGAGTGCATCCGCATGCTCCACGCTGCTGTTTAAATTTTCCGGCACAAAGTAGCTGGCGCGCCAGTCGCCCGCAGGGAAAGTAGTTTCTTTTGTGAAAGTGCCAGTGAGCGTACCCTCATCGAAGGGCACCCTGGCAATAACGGCGATGTTTTTTTCGCGGCAGAGCGGGAGCAGGTTATCTTCCGGCGCCTGGTCAAAAATATTATAGATGACCTGCACAGCATCGATCAGGTCTGTTTTTAATGTTTCCAGGCAGTTATCCGGCTCCCAGCGGTTTACGCTGATGCCCCAGTGTTTTACTTTACCCTGTTGCTGTAATTTGGTAATAGCTTCTTTCCATTCGTCCTGGTTGGCCCAATGATCTTCCCATACATGGAACTGCTGGAGGTCGATGCATTCTACGCCCAGGTTTTTCAGGCTTTTTTCGGTATACTCTACAATGTAATCAGCCGGGAATACATCCTGGAGGGAGTATTCCGGTTTGGATGGCCATTTCCTGTTTTTAGGCGGTATTTTGGTGGCAGCGTAGAGTCGTTTGCCGGCGTGGCGTTTCATGGTTTTGTTCAGGATCTCTTCACTCAGGCCTTCGCCGTATCCCCAGGCTGTATCAAAGAAGTTGCAGCCCAGTTCAATGGCCTGGTCAAGCGATGCGTTTACTTCTGCCTCTTCTGATCCCGTCCAGCCTGCCATGCCCCACATGCCATAGCCGATCTCACTCACTTTCCAGCCGGTTCTTCCAAATACTCTGTATTCCATTGTAAGCTATTTTAAGTTGAAAATTTACAGGGTTTAAATATACATGATCGCAATTATTTTTTTTAGTTATTCCGCCAGCAGGGATTGCAGGAATGTTTCAAATTTACCATTCGTATAATCCTTTGCGCCGGTGTAGCGGGCGCGGATATTACCGCGCTTGTCGATCACAAGGGTAGTAGGCAGGGTGCCGTCGTATATGGTGGCGGGTATATCGCTCATGGTCTTGAATACTGGCAGGCTGTAGCCGTTGTCATCCATAAATTTTTTGGAAACAGACAGCTTTCTGTCAGCATCTACAGTAATAAATACCGCTTCGTTATTATTTTTTTCATAAAGGGTTTGGAGAGATGGTAATTCCGCGCGGCAGGGCGGGCACCAGGTAGCCCAGAAGTTAAGGATGACCACTTTCCCTTTCAGTTCCTCTATATTAATAAGTTTGTCGTAGCTGTCCTTAAAAGTCATGGACGGTGCTTTGGCAGCTGCCGTGGCAGGAACGGAAGGCTGGAACAGGCCTACTTTCATCAGTCCGCGTATAACATAGGATTTAGCGGTAGGGCTTACCAGCATCAGTATTACAAAAACCAGTAACAGGGCATTCAGGATGGTGCTCTTGTCGAACCATTTCTTTTTCTTATTCATCTCTTTCACTTCAAAATTTCGCCCCAAAAGTACAAAATACTATCAGGATCATTATGTACATCAGAATCCTTTATCTGTCCATTGAGCAAGTAACGATCATTGATGAATTTTACATCATCGGAAACGGAAAAATTTTTAACATGAAAGCGAATATAGGTTTAAGCGACGTAAACTCACAGGCAGTTGGATTATTGTTGAACGGATTGCTGGCAGACGAGCAGGTTTTGTATCATAAGGTAAGAAACTATCACTGGAATGTTACCGGTACAAACATGATTGAGCTGCACAAATTTTATGAAGAGCAGTATAATGAATTAGCTGATGTAATTGATGATACGGCAGAGCGCATCCGCAAAGTGGGGCACTTTGCGATGGGCCGTATGGAAGATTATCTGAAGCTGGCAAGTCTGCTGGAAGGCGAAAGCACCAGTGAACGCGTACAGCAATGGACCAACCTGCTCAATGACCACGAAACATTAGTGAGGGAAATCAAACAGAAAATCAGTACTACAGAAGGATATAACGATCCGGGCACGGTGGACTTTCTGACCAGTGTGTTGAAAGTGCATGAAAAATGGGCCTGGATGATCCGTGCTTATCTCAGTTAACTTCAAAATTCAAGATTATGTTTAGCCAGGAATTCGAATACCAGTTGCCACTGGTGGTGGAGGCGTTGTTGCCCTTTGCGATCAAGCTTACCCGTAACAGAGATGCCGCTCAGGACCTTTGCCAGGAAACGCTTTGCCGGGCATTGATGAACAAGGATAAATTCGCAGCCGGCACCAGTATGGAAGCATGGCTGCTTGTGATCATGCGGAATATCTTCCTGAATAATTACCGGAGAAAGCAACTGCACGACAAATTTGAAAGCTACAGCAAGCATGAGGTGGCGCATGCGGCCGACCGCAACCTGCACAATAACAGCACTGAAATGGCGCTCACCCTCAAGGAGCTCCAGGAAGGTATGGATGGCCTGCCGGGTAAGTTCAAGGTAACTTTCCAGCTGTACAGCCAGGGCTATAAATACCAGGAAATAGCTGATATGATGAAAGAACCGATGGGTACCATTAAAAGCCGTATCCACATGGCCAAGCGAATGCTGAGAAATAACGTGCCCGCATGGGCAGAAGCATATGCATAAGTGACGACAACCGACGCCGGGCCAGGCAAAAGTACCAGGTTTTTGCCGGCCGGCTGGCTTGTCGGGATTGGCCTGTAAAATGTCGCTTTGCCCCCCTGATGATTTGCATAATAGTCAGTACGTTTGTATCACAATAAAAACTGATTACTATGCAAAAGATCATCCCCTTTTTGTGGTTTAACGGTCAGGCAGAAGAAGCGACCAACTTTTACACCAGCGTCTTCAAAAATTCAAAAATTGTAAATGTTAGCCGCATGCCGGGTAAGGAGCCAGGACAGCAGGGGCCTGTGTTCTCCACCATTTTCGAGTTAGAAGGTCAAACGTTCTACGCCTTAAACGGAGGCCCGCAATTTAATTTTACGCCCGCCATCTCATTGTTTGTTAACTGTACTACCCAGGCAGAAGTAGATGAGCTCTGGGAAAAACTTACCGCTGATGGTGGAAAGGAAGATCGTTGCGGCTGGCTGACGGATAAGTATGGCTTGTCATGGCAGATCATCCCGGTACAGTTAGGTCAGTATATGGGGGATAAAGATCCTGCAAAGGCTGGCAGGGTAATGCAGGCCATGATGGGTATGGTAAAACTGGATATTCAGGCGCTCACGGATGCTTATAATGGAGTGGGTGTAGGTGCTTAATCCGGAATAGGCAGGATGCCTACCACTGTATAATCTGTAATAATATTTTCCAGCCGGATTGTGTATGGTTCCACACGCGCATGTAGTTATTCCTTTTACTTCCTTCCAGCGTATAGCCGTACACGTAGCCCAGGTCGCGATCCTCAGAGAGGCCACCGGCTACCGGCTTAAACATAATTCTGCCATGAACCTGGTTGATGGCCTGCATGATGCTGGTGCTGTCATGCAAAGGCGGATAACCTTCCAGGTTAAACCAGGTGGCCCCGTCAATATATTCACTGAATGCCAGGTTACCGGAGGTCTGATAGGATTTCAGGAACCTGGCTTCTACTTCCCGGATATCCCCGATGCCGGAAGGTAAACTGCTCACCCGCGCTATTTTTGTATTGCTGATGGTGTCCACTTTGGAGGGAGGTGTGGATACCCCAATATCCAGCACCACTTTCCAATTACCATAGGCATCTTTCGCCCAGATGCTGCTGAATTGCCCGCGGTCCCGTGCGGAATCGCTGCCAGGCGCCCTTAATTCATAGGGGCCGGTGGTAAAACCTGTGTTGCCGCTGAGCGCCGTGTAATAGTATACCGGTTTCCATATCAGTTGCAGGTCGGAATCAGGTTGTTTCCAGATTTGCTGGCGGCCATTTTGAATAGTGCCGTTTTGAAAAGTAACGGCGGTACTGTCGAGGTAGCGCAGGAAGGCCCGCTTCACGCCCGAATCTCTGGCGAGAATGGCAAACGAAGTTTCTGCTTCTGTAATACGTTGCTGTGCAGATACCGTTGTGGCAAATAACAGGATAAATAACAGATAGCGCATGTTGGTGTATTGAGATAAAGGGCGACTAATTTGGGGTCAGTCAGTAAAAATTGTTGAAACGAATTTAACGAAAACAGGATAAAGATATTAGCACTTTAATACAATAAAGTGCGATTTTACCATCAGGTTATCAATATTTACGAAAATGGATAAGTTTTGGTTGCTTTTTAAAATTATTTTGTAAAGCAATCTGCGCAACTGTTGCGCTAGCGCCGTACAGGGCTGATAATGCGATTGGTAGACGGCGTCAATTAAAGATATTTGCCGGGGTCAAGTATCGATTGGACGGAAACTTTTTAAACTACAGCGTTAATATCTCCCTAAATAATAAAAAAATTATTGTACCCACCAGAAGATAGTGTAACAAATGGCTATGGGGCCAAAGAATAGCAGGCATAATCCGGGGAGACGGAAATCCCGCTGCGCCAGGAATCCCGTACTTAGGGCAATGGCGTTGGGAGGGGTGGATATGGGGAGAAGGATGCCGATGCTGCAGGAAAAACCGATCGCGATGGACACAAATTCAACATCATGGGGCATGAGGGTATTAGCCAGCGGTATCAGGATACTGGCGGCGGCTGTGCTGCTCATGAAATTGGAAATAAATACGGTAAGGTAGGAAAACAGTAAAACGGCCGTGAACTTCTCCTGCGGGAGGGAGATGTGTTTGGTCATGTAGTTCAGCAATCCCGTTTCCTGCGCAGCCATTCCGAGCGTGAGTCCACCGGCCACTAACAACAACGTATCCCATGAGATCAACCGGATATCTTTTTGCTGGATCACGCCAGTGAGTGTGAGCATCATCATGGGCACAAAGGAAACTGCCGCCACCGGGATATTGGTAACCGAAGTGGTGAGCCACAAAATCAGTGTAATCACAAACGTGATCCCAACAATCCAGCGATCCTTCATTTCTGAATAGGTGTACTCGTGATGCGGCTTGCTGTTCACATCTTCCAGCGGTGGTACCTGGTCCTGCATGGGCTTGTAGCGAAAATGCAGCAGTAGCCAACCCAGAATTGTAAAGCCCAACGCCAGGGGAGTACCCATTTCCATCCAGGAAAGAAAGCTGATGTTAATACCCTTTTTTGCGGCTGCGTCAATCGCCATCGCGTTGATGGGACTACCAATGATGGTGCCCATACCGCCGAATGATGCCGCAATGGCAATACCGAGAAACAGGCTCTTTATAAACGGATCCTTCTTGTCCATTTTTTTTGCAAGAGGCGTGAAGATGGCCACCATCATAGCCGCAGTAGCAGTATTGGATACGCCCAGCATGGAGAGGAGCATGGTTAGCAACATGATACCCAGCAACAACTTCGTGGGCTTGGTGCCAAACATCCGCAGCGCAAAATTGGCAATCGACTTGTCCAAAGAAGTAATCTGAATACCCAGGGAAATAAAAAAGCCGCCCATCATCATCCAGATGACCGGGCTGGACCACGTGCCTGCATAACGTTCCCAGTCCGGGTTGATATTCCGAACTGCCCGCGCATCATGGAGAAAGTATACCGTATAACCAATTACGAACATGCTCACCGCAAATGGAGGCATAGCGTCTGTGAGCCAGAAGCCCACAGCCAGCATAATTAGTACGGCCGCATTCCGGCAGGGTTCCGCCATATCGTCCGGTAAAAAGAAGAGTCGCACCACGGTGGTAATCGCCACCACCAACAAAAACAGGCTAACCTTTTCTCCTAATGGCCATTTTTCACGAATGAAATCTTCAAAGTGCCGGGGTCCGTCAAAATGCATATGGATGCTGTTTTATTTTGTACTGGCTGCGAACAAGCGCCCTGGTATCAATCCAAAAATCGTTAACACTCAGGGAGTTCAAAAGTTTATGCAGATTATTTTTGAACAATTGTTTAATACATTTGTTTAATTGGAAAACGGCTCCTACATTTGTGCTGTAAACAGTATCGACATGGCCAAAGCAACACGGAAGAAGAAAGATCCGGATGCCTCCGCTGAAGAGAAAATCCTCAGCGCAGCCAGAGCGGTGTTTACCCGCAACGGGTACGCCGCCACCACCGTGCGCGACATCGCCGCAGAAGCTGACCTCAACTTCTCGCTGGTGAACTATTATTTCCGCAGTAAAGAAAAATTGTACGACCTCGTCATGAAAGATGCTATCCGGCAACTGCTATCCGGCATCAAAGACGTACTGAACGACGTACATACTACCCCGGAAGAAAAAATAGACCTGGTATGTGTAGGCTGGATAGATATGTTGCTGGTGCACCCCGACCTGCCGCTGTTTGTGATGAACGGCGTAGCCAACAGCTCTAACGATATCACAAAAGAACTGGTAGAAAATAATGTGTTCCTCACTTCCTACTTCGTTAAACAGTTGATGGAACTGCATGGAAAAGGAAAATTGAAAATTGCGCCTTTACATCTGGTGATGAACCTGGTAAGCATGCTCACACTTCCCTTTGTAGCCCGGCACCTGCTGCTTAAAACAGGCGCCATCGATATGAAAATATTTAAGGCCATGATGGAAGAACGTAAAACACAAATTCCCGGTTGGATTAAGTTAATGATGTAACATCTAATTCCTGGATATATGACGCACAAGCTAACTGCCCTTAAGCTGGTGTTATTATTGACATTCCCTGCTGTAATGGCCGCGGCGCAAGAACCCGTGCTTACACTGGAACAATGTCATACCCTGGCAGAACAGCATTATCCGCTGATCAAACGCTACGACCTGATCAACGCCAGCAGGAACTATTCACTGGCGAATGCGGGGAAAATTTACCTTCCGCAACTCAATATTTCAGGCTCCGCCACCTATCAGTCGGATGTGGTGAGCTTCCCGCAACTGCCGCCTGCTGTTGGTATTACCTTTCCCACACTCAGTAAAGACCAGTACAAAGTTGCAGCAGAAGTACAACAGACTATTTTTGATGCCAACAACTCCCACTACCAGAAGGAAGTCATCAAAGCCAGTTCCGACGTAGAAAAGCAAAGCGTAACGGTGAACTTGTACGCCATCCGCGAACGGGTGGATCAGCTGTATTTCTCCATCCTGCTGATGGACGAGCAACTTAAACAGAATAACCTGCGGCTGTCGGACCTGGACAACGCCATCGAAAAAGTGAGCGCGGCTTACCGCAATGGTACCGCCTATCGTAGTAATGTGGATGAACTGAAAGCAGAACGCTCCTCCGCCAAATCACAGGAGATTACCTTTAAATCTAACAGAAGCGCCTATACGCAAATGCTGGGCGCCTTTATAGGCCGGCAACTGCCCGACACGGTGCCCCTTCAAATGCCCGAAGAGCAGCCGGTAGCAGGTAACATCAACCGCCCGGAACTGGCCTGGTACCAATACCGCCGCAAGGCCGCGGAAGTGCAGGAGCAGCAGTTGAAATCCGAATACCTGCCCCGCTTTAACGCATTTTTCCAGGGCGCCTATGGCCGGCCTACACTCAACTTCCTCGAAAATGATTTTGGTGCCTGGTATATTACCGGACTACGATTAAACTGGAACTTCGGGAGTTTATACAGTCTCAAAAACAATCGCCGCATCATCGAAAATAACCGTAAATCGATCAGCGTGGAGGAGGAAACTTTTTTGTTCAACACCAATATGAACCTGACGCAACAGCGCACCGAGGTGAAGAAGTTTCATGAAATGATTGCGGAAGATGAAGCTGCAATTGGCTTTCGCGCATCGGTAAAGCAATCTGCCAAAGCGCAGCTGGAAAACGGCGTGATCACGGTGCATGATTATATCGGTCAGCTCAATGCAGAAAACCAGGCCCGGCAACTGCTGATCCTTCATAAACTGCAATTGCTGCAAGCTACTTATCAATATAAATTTATTGCGGGTAATTAATAATAGTATACATGAAACAGATACTTTGTATTGCGGCTGTACTGGCCATGCTATCTGCCTGTAACAATAAAACCAACCAGGCCGATGCCTCCGGCAATTTTGAAGCAGATGAAGTGATTGTATCCGCCCAGCAGAACGGAGAGCTATTGTCGTTCCAGGCCCCGGAAGGTACTACACTTCGTGCAGGGGATACCGTAGGACAGATAGACGTGAAAATTCCTTCCCTGCAAAAAGCACAGGTGGAAGCCAGCATCGCTGCGCTGCAGGAAAAAACCAGCAGTCCCGCCGAAAAGAACCAGCTGGTTAAAAAACAACTGGCCGTACAGGAAGCTCAGCTGGCGCAACTTATCCGGGAACAGCAACGTACCGAAAACCTGGTGGAGGAAGATGCAGCCACCCGCAAGCAGCTGGATGATATGAACAGCCAGGTGGATCAGATGCGTAAACAGATAGCGGCCACCCGCCAGCAAATTAACCTCGACGACTATACAACCGGCGTGCAAAACAGGTCCGTGCTCAGTGAAAAGGCACCCCTGCAAATGGCCGCCGCCCAATACAATGAACAAATCCGCAAAGGCCTGATCATTAACCCTATCACCGGTGTAGTGCTTACCCGCTACGCCTTGCAGGGGGAGCTGGCCACTGTAGGCAAGCCGCTGTATAAAATTGCTAATACGGACACACTATACCTACGTGCCTATGCGGATGGCACCCAGCTGCCGCAGATCAGGCTGGGCCAGCAAGTGCAGGTGCGCATCGACCAGGGAAAAAAAGATTATAAGTCCTACACCGGCACCATTACCTGGATTTCCGCGAAGTCAGAGTTTACACCCAAAACGATTCAAACAAAGAATGAACGGGCTAACCTCGTGTATGCGATTAAGATAAAAGTAAAGAATGATGGTTTCCTGAAAATAGGTATGTACGGAGAAGCGCTCTGGTCAAAACAATAAAACAAGCCTTATGGATGCAGTAGTGCTGGATGGCATCACGAAAACATATGCCGGTGGAAAAATCCTGGCGGTAGATAATGTTTCCCTGACGGTGAAGCCGGGAGAGCTGTTTGGCCTGATTGGACCTGATGGTGCCGGTAAAACCAGCATCTTCCGTATGCTCACCACCTTGCTGCTGGCCGACAAAGGCACCGCCACAGTGCAGGGGCTGGACGTGGTGAAGGACTACCGGCAGATCCGGAAAATCCTGGGATATATGCCCGGTAAATTCTCCCTCTACCAGGACCTTACCGTACACGAAAACCTGACTTTTTTTGCGACGTTATTTGGTACTACCATCGAAGAGAATTACGACATCATCCGCGATATATACGAACAGTTGAAGCCTTTCAGCGATCGACGCGCCGGAAAGCTCTCCGGCGGTATGAAACAGAAGCTGGCACTGTGCTGCGCACTGATACATAAACCGGAAGTGCTGTTCCTCGACGAACCAACTACGGGGGTGGATGTGGTGTCGCGCCGTGAGTTCTGGGATATACTGGCGCGACTCAAAAACATGGGCATCACCATTCTGGTGTCCACACCGTATATGGATGAAGCCAGTCTCTGCGAAAGGATTGCACTGATACAGGCAGGAAGCATCATGCAGATAGACACGCCGGATAAAATCGTGCACAGCTATCCCGTACGGCTATACGCTGCTAAATCAGCCAATATATACGGCTTGCTGAAAGACATGCGGGACAATGCTGCCGTGGAAAGCTGCTTTGCTTTTGGGGAATACCTCCACCTGACGATGAAGCAGGATAAAGGTAATGCTGTGGCTGACCTGGAAGCATTCGCCCGGCAGAAGGGGCATACAGGCATTGCCGTGAAAGAAATTTCGCCGGGCATTGAAGATACCTTTATCCGATTGATGAATCAAAAAAATCAATAGTATGGCAGAGCAGGTGATTGTATGTAAAGAGCTGACGAAGCGTTTCGGCGATTTTTACGCCGTAAACAACATCACATTTGAGGTTACCAAGGGAGAGATTTTTGGTTTTCTTGGGGCCAATGGTGCCGGTAAAACCACGGCCATGCGTATCCTGTGCGGTCTTTCGTTCCCGACCAGCGGAACGGCTACCGTAGCGGGATTTGACGTTTATCATCAGCAGGATCAGATCAAAAGGAATATCGGTTATATGAGTCAGAAGTTTTCGTTGTATGAAAATCTGACGGTGCTGGAAAATATTGAGTTTTACGGTGGCGTGTATGGACTCAGCAGGCAGGTGATTAAAGAGCGAAGCAATGAACTGATCCGAACCTTGGGATTGGAAAGGGAAGCTAAAAAACTCGTTGGGGAGTTACCGTTAGGCTGGAAACAGAAACTGGCTTTCTCCGTGGCAATCTTTCACCGGCCGCAGATAGTATTCCTGGATGAACCTACCGGCGGGGTGGACCCCGTTACCCGGCGGCAGTTCTGGGATATGATTTACGAAGCGGCTGCCACTGGTATTACGGTGTTTGTAACTACGCACTACATGGATGAAGCAGAATATTGTAACCGGGTGACGATTATGGTGGATGGTAAAATAGAAGCGCTGGACGCGCCACAGGCACTGAAGCAGCGCTTCCAGGCAGAAAATATGGAGGAGGTATTTTATCAGCTGGCCAGGTCGGCCAAACGTTCATCAGACTGATTAACTTATGAAACAGTTACTGGTATTTATCCGCAAAGAGTTTTACCACGTGTTCCGCGACCGGCGCACGTTGCTGATCATGTTTGGCTTGCCGGTGGTGCAGATCCTGCTGTTTGGCTATGCGCTCACCAGTGAAGTGAAAAACGCGGACATCGTGATCAGCGATCAGTCGAAAGATGCAAATACGGAAAGGATTATCAGTAAGATAAAATCCTCGTCTTACTTTATTGTACAGGAGAAACAGCTGGCGGGGCCCGAAATTGACGCGGCCTTTAAAAAAGGAACGATTAAATGTGTGCTGGTTTTTCCGCCGCAGTTTGGCAACGATTTGCGCCATGATGGTAAAGCCAGCGTGCAGATTATTGCAGATGGTTCCGATCCGAATACGGCGAAAACGCTGGTGAATTATTTGTCCGTCATACTGCTGAATTATCAGCAGGAGCTGGCCGGTGGAGGAGTGGTGCCTATCGGTATTATCCCGGAACTCAGGATGTTATATAACCCGGAAGGCAATGGTTCGCTGAATTTCATTCCCGGAGTGATCGCGCTGATATTTATGATTGTGTGTGCCACGCTCACCTCTGTTTCGGTGGTAAAGGAAAAGGAGTTGGGAACGATGGAAATCCTGCTGGTATCGCCGTTTCATCCGATTATGGTGCTGATAGCAAAAGCGATTCCGTACCTGGTATTGTCGCTGGTAAACTTTACATTGATATTGATCCTGTCAGTAGGTTTCCTGGATATTGCGGTGAAGGGCAGTTTGCTATTATTGTTTGCAGAGAGCACCTTATTTATCATCACCTGTCTTTCTGTGGGGTTACTGATTAGTAATATCGCCACTTCGCAACAGGCGGCCATGCTGATTTCCATGATGGGCATGATGCTGCCAACGTTGTTACTGACAGGTTTTATGTATCCGCTGGAGAACATGCCTGTGCCGTTGCAATTGGTGGCAAATGTGGTCCCTTCCAGGTGGTATTACCTGATTGTAAAGGCGGTGATGCTGAAGGGGCTGGGCTTTAGTGCTGTTTGGCGGGAAACGCTGGTGCTGGCAGGTATGACGGTTGCTTTGTTGTCGCTCGCATTACTGAAATTTAAAACCAGACTGGAATGAAGAAACTTGGTTTTTTGTTGCAGAAAGAATTCAGACAGATTTTGCGGGACCGTATTATTCTCGTGATGATCTTTGCCATGCCTACTATACAGCTGATCATACTGCCGCTGGCGGCCAATTTTGAGGTAAAGGATATCAAGGTAGTGGTGGTAGATCACGATCATAGTACGCTTACCCAGCGGATGCTGGGCAAGTTGGGTGCCAGTGGCTATTTCCGTATAACCGGTGCTGTTAGTTCCTACCAGGAGGCATTGCATTATGTGGAGCGCAATGATGCCGATGTGGTGCTGGAGATTCCCGTAGATTTTGAGCGCAATCTGGTAAGAGAGGGGCGGCAACAGGTATCGCTCTCCATAGATGCGATCAATGGGGCCAGGGCTTCAATCGGAGGCGCTTATCTGAATAGTATCATTGCTGATTTTAGTCAGGGTACCGACCTGGATATCGTGCGTGCGGCGCATCCGGTGCCGGCGGGTATGCCGGTGATAAACGTGACATACAATACCTGGTATAATCCCAGAGAGCAGTATAAGTATTACATGGTGCCTGGTATTTTCGTGCTGCTGCTCACGCTGATCGGTGGCTTTATGTCCGCGCTCAATATAGTAAAGGAAAAGGAGATAGGCACTATTGAACAGATCAACGTAACGCCTATACGCAAGTGGGAATTCATAAGTGGCAAGCTGATTCCGTTCTGGCTGATGGGACTGATCATTTTTACCATTGGCTTATTGGTAGCCTGGGTGGTATATGGCATTGTGTCCGTAGGGCCGTTATGGTTATTATACCTGTTTGCGGCCGTATATCTGGTAGCCTTGCTGGGCTTTGGTTTGCTGATTTCTACTTACAGTGCCAACCAGGTGCAGGCAATGTTTCTGGCTTTCTTTTTTATGTTGATATTTATGCTGATGAGTGGGTTGTTTACGGCCACGGAGAGCATGCCCGGCTGGGCGCGCACGATATCGGCGCTTACCCCTGTTACTCATTTTGTAAAGGTAATACGGATGGTGATGCTGAAGGGGAGTGGCTTTGCGGATGTGCAGCTGGAGTTCCTGTATGAGATAGCGTTTGCGCTGGTGCTGAATGCGTGGGCGGTGTTTAATTACCGCAAAACCAGCTAAGAAGCTGTGAATCAAGATAAGTTAGTCCCTGCTTTACGAAAACGTTTGCCATGCCGGATTTCAAGGGCACGAAATTATTTGCACCGGCTGTATTTGTACTGATATTATTTCGCTCGTTTTCTGTACAATTTTCGCATTCTGGATATTTTTTGTTAGATACTATCTAAAATCAGGATAATTATTTCTATTTTGTTGGAAGATTATTTATTTCAATCGATTGTTTTTTATATTTTTGATCGTGTACTGCTATTTCCTGATACAATAAATACAAATCAACTGAAGAGAAAAGACCAAAATTTTTCCCACGTATGAAATTAATTGGCTCATGACTTAAGGTCTAGTGTACTAACTTTTCATGCAAACGTTTGCTGTGCCATTCCACTTATGTCGGTTACCGGCGAGGCTTGCTATTGCTATTTTATCATGCATTCAAATTACATAGGTATCGGACTGTAACCCGATTCAGCCTTTTATTGCTCAAAAATTAATACCTAATGATTCACTATTTACCACGTTCTTCATCGGGTAAACTACGTTTACACTGGATGATGCTGACACTGATACCCGCAGCGGGTATGATCTGTACCGCGCCTGCCTATGCGGCTTCAGGTGCATCCGGCAATGCTGTTGCTGAATTTTTTCAGCAGGATCCAGCTCAATCACACGTTATCACAGGGGTTGTAACAGACGATAAGGGACAACCGGTTCCGGGTGTTACTATCGCTGTAAAAGGTACTTCCCACGGTACCGTTACAGACGCTAAAGGTGCGTATTCACTGCGTTTTCCCGCCAGCGTAAAATCTCCTGTACTGCTGTTCACTTCCATGGGCTTCAGCGCCAAAGAGGTGGCCTATACCAACCAGAAAACCATCAACCAGCAGATGGTGACCGACCAGAAAGCGCTGGGTGAGGTAGTAGTAGTGGGTTATGGTACCCAACGAAAAGTAAACATGGTGGGTGCCGTTTCTGCTATTAAAGTAGATGAGAAAATGGCGGGTCGCGCGGTATCCAACGCCTCCTCTGCACTCAACGGCCTGGTGCCCGGCCTGGCTGTGAGTCAGCCATCAGGTATGGCCGGTAAAAACGGTGCCAACCTCACCATCCGTGGTCTGGGTACGGTAAACAACGCCAACCCGCTCATCGTAGTGGATGGTATGCCGGACGTGGACATCAACACCATCAACATGAACGATATCGAGAGCATCTCTGTATTGAAAGATGCAACCTCGGCCTCCGTATACGGTTCCCGCGCTGCGAACGGTGTCATTCTCGTGACCACCAAATCCGGTAAGGGCAACAAAAAAACACAATTTAACTTCAACGGGTTTTATGGTGTAGCCAAGCCTACCAAGTCGTACGACTTCATGGCCGACTACCCGCGCTCCCTCACCCTGGCGCAAATGCAGCAGCGTGTAGGGACCATGCGCGACCTGCTCACCTTCCGCGACGGTACCATCGACCAATGGATGGCAATGGGTATGATCGATCCGCTGGCTTATCCTAACACAGACTGGTGGAACATCATCATGCGCGACGGGGTAAACGAAAACTATAACCTCTCTGCTTCCGGCGGTAACGACGTTTCCAACTTCTTCGTGTCCGTAGGAGTGCAGAATGAACAGGGGCTTCAGATCAACAACGATTACAAAAGATATAACGCTCGTTTTAACTTCGATTATAAACTGCGTCCGAACATGAACGTAGGAGTGAAGTTCGGAGGGGTATGGACTAAATTCACCTACGCCCTGGAAAACGGTTTCACGGACGATGATGGCGGTAACTTCGATCTGCAATATGCGATCGCCGGTATCACTCCATACGATCCGATCACAGGCAAATTTGGTGGGGTAATGGCTTTCAACGAAGATCCGCAGGCGTTCAACCCATACATGATGTTCACCCAGAACAAAAATGATCAGAACCGCCAGCAGTTAAATGCCAATGTATACTACGACTGGTCGCCCATCAAAGGACTGACCGCTAAAATCGATTACTCCCTGGCTTATTATAACCAGTTCCGTTACGCAGCACCTATTCCAACCACCTCCTGGAATTTCCAGACGATGACCAACGGTAGCCGCGTATGGTACGGTGCCAACGCCGGTATCTCCAATAACACCAGCAGTGGCTATAAAACACAGCTGAATGGTAGCCTCACCTATCACAAGGCATTTAATAAAAACCATGACCTCACCGTACTCGGTGTGTATTCAGAAGAGTACTGGTACGACCGCAACCTGAGCGCGAGCCGCAACGACCGTCTCTACCCTGACCTGCACGAAATCGATGGAGCCTTAACCAGCATCCAGGGTACTGGTGGTAACTCCAGCACCGAAGGGCTGCGTTCCTATATCGGTCGTATCAACTACACCGCATACGATAAATATCTGCTGGAACTCAACTTCCGTACAGATGGTTCCTCTAAATTCCTCAAGGGCAGCCAATACGGTTTCTTCCCGTCTGCCGCTGTGGGTTGGAGATTCATCGAGGAAGACTTCATTAAACAATATGTTTCCAACTGGCTGAGCAACGGTAAACTCCGTGCCTCTTACGGTACACTGGGTAACAACAGTGGGGTAGGCCGCTATGAGCAACAGGAAACCCTGGCCATGGCTTCTTACTTCCTCGATAAAGATATCGTGAAAGGTTTCGTAAACCAGAAAATGGTGAACAGAGACCTGACCTGGGAATCCACTTCCGTGTTTAACCTCGGTCTGGACCTGGGCTTCTTCAACAGCCGCCTGAATGCAGAACTGGATTACTACAACCGCTTAACAACCGGTATGAACAGGCCTTCTGACCTGTCGATGCTGCTCACCGGTGCCTATGATGCACCACGTAAAAACATCGGTAACCTGCGCAACAAAGGGGTGGAGCTGAACCTGAACTGGACGGACAAACTGTCCAACGGCATCTCCTATATGCTGAATGCGAATGCTTCTTACAACCGTACCACTTTGGAAAAATGGAATGAGTACCTGGGCCGTGGTTACACCTTCCTCAACATGCCTTACCACTTCGTGTATACCTACACGGATAAAGGTATCGCCAAAACATGGCAGGATGTATACAACTCCACACCACAGGGCGCTTCTCCCGGCGATATCCTCCGCAACGACGTGAATGGCGATGGTATCATCGACGGTAACGATAAAGTTGCGCAGGAAAACTTCCAGCGCGACAGGCCTACCACCAACTACGCGTTGTCTGGTAACGTCAGCTGGCATGGTATCGACTTCAGCTTCCTGTTACAGGGTGCCGCCGGTCGTAAAGACTATTGGCTCAACAACTATAACAATACCAACTTCAGTGCTACCCGTTACGCTACCACCTGGGACCACTGGACTAATCCATGGAGCACCGACAATCCAAATGGTATCTGGCCTCGTCTGGGCGGCATTGGCGGTAACCGTGAGGAAACCACCTTCTGGCTGGATAATATGTCGTACCTGCGTCTGAAAAACATTCAGCTGGGTTATTCCATTCCATCCCGCCTGGTTAAACTGGCCAAGATCAACAGCGTAAGAATCTATGGTTCTGCTGAAAACCTGGCCACTATCACCAAATTCCGTGGTCTGGACCCAGAAATGACCGGTAACAGAAGCAATGCGTATCCATTGCTTAAAAACTACTCCTTAGGTGTGAACGTTGGATTCTAATAAAATTGTTATGAAGAGAAAATCATTATCTATTATACGCACCGCAGTGGTGGCCTCTTCCGTGGCACTGCTGGCTACCGGTTGCACCAAAAATCTGCTGGATCAGCAACCTACTACTGAAGTTGGCTCCAGTTTTTTCTGGAAAACGGAAGACGATGCCACTTACGCACTGATGGGCGCTTACAATGCTACCCGTTCTGTATTTGACCGCGATTATTATTTTGATGGCCAGGGAGAGTATACCCGTACCCGTGGTACGTCTACTTCCAGCGGTGATCCATATAATCCTTCCAGCAATGCTGGTTATCAGTCCGCCAATTACGGTGACCGCTTCGATAACTATTTTAAGGCACTGTATGGCTCTGTAAACCGTGCTAACTACGTGATTGAAAACGTAAACGCAATGATCGACCGTAAGGTGGGTAACAGGGAAAAGCTGGAAGTAATCGTTGGGGAAGCGAAACTGCTGCGCGGCATGACCTATTTCCGCCTGATCAGTATGTGGGGTGATGTGCCTTACTTTACTAAAGTGGCTACTTCTAACGCAGACGTACAAACGCTTGCGCGCATGCCGATCACACAGATCAAGGATTCAATCATGAATGATTTCAGCTATGCGCTGGAAAAGCTGCCTAATAAACCAGCTGCCGTGGGGCGTGCTGCAAAGCCTGCTGCCCTGGCATTTCGCGGTAAGCTCCAGTTGTTCTGGGGATCCTGGAATAAAAATGGCTGGCCTGAGCTGACCACTTTCAAACCGGATGCAGCAGCTGCTGCAGCAGCCTTTAAAGGCGCAGCGGAAGACTTTGGACATGTGGTGAATGATTATGGCTTGTCCCTCTTCAGAGGCGGAGAACCAGGCGCCATCGATACCCTCGGCGGCGGTGAAATTCTCCCTAACTATTTCTACCTGTTTATGCCAATTGCTAACGGCGATGGGGAAATGATCATGGCGTTTACTCATGGTGGTACCAGCACCGGTCAGGGCGAATCCCTGATGCGTGATTTCTCTGGTCGTACCATGCAGCGTTCCCAGTGCTGGGTATCCCCACGCTACGAACTGGCTGACCGTTATCAGTTGATCACTACCGGTGAAGAAGCGCCAAAGCTGAAGCCGATGGCGCCAACAGCCGCCGGTGCAAGAACCGCTCTTAACTCCGCACTCAACCCGCAGAGTTATGCAAACCGCGACTATCGCATGAAGTCCACTATCATGTGGGATTATGAGAAAGCAATCGGTATGCAGGCATTAAAATCAACCGGTTTCGCACCGTTCATTTATAAGTCATGGGGTACAAACATCACTATCGGTGGCGTATCGTACACTACCTACGATACGGATGGTTGTAACTCCGGTTACGTATACCGCAAGTTCGTACGTAACTATGCTGGTCAGGATCGTACGGATGGTGATTACAACTATCCGGTAATGCGCCTCGCTGATGTATACCTGATGTATGCAGAGGCTACCAACGAAGTAAATGGTCCGCAGGCTGACGCCATTGCACTGGTGAACAAAGTGCGTCACCGCGGTAATCTGCCGGCACTCAAATCCGACAGATACGCCAGCAAAGATGCGTTCTTTAAAGCAATAGAGCAGGAGAGAATTGTGGAGCTGGTGGCCGAAGGTCAGCGTCCGTTTGACTTGCGCCGCTGGAGAAAACTGGAAGCATTGTACGGTGGGCTCGGTGGTTTAGGTGTTGGTCAGCAGGATACGCAGGGTGCTGTACGTCAGTCACCCGTGGTATTCCAGAATGCTACTGAAAGAGACTATGCGAGAGCCTATATCTTTAAGATCCCGCAGAGTGAGCGTGACCGCAATCCTAACCTGACCCAGAATACACCTTGGTTATAACAGCTTTTTTGACAATCCGGGGATAGTAGTGATTCAGTTGCATTACTATCTCCCTAAAATAAATCAGTATGAAGAAATTTGTAATCATCAGCGGCCTGATCCTGTTTTTTGCAGGAATGATCAGCAGCTGTAAGAAGAACGACCTGCCAGTGGATGAAGACGGACTGCTGATCACCACACGTACGGATTGCTACGTTTCCAACTTTGAATTGCTCGGTTCTGATTTCCAGACCGTAAGAAGTAAAGCTCCTGTAATTGATACCGCCGCCGGTACGATCACCCAGGAGGTGTTTTATGGTGCTGACCTGAAAAATCTCTGGCCACAGCTTACACTGGCACAAGACTGCAAGCTCGAACCAAAGATTACCGGTAAAACAGATTTTTCTGACCTCGCAAACCCACGCCAGTACACCGTTGTATCCGGCAACAGGCAAGTCAGGAAAACGTATAAGATCATCATCACCGTTCAACCAAAGTAAAACCTGAGACATGAGAATTAATTTCAGATCATATACACCCGCACTCCTTGGCATGATGCTGCTCGCAGCCTCCTGCGCAAAGGATGATGCTTACGAAACACCCACCACCAAAAATCAGCTGCAGAACGATTGTATCAAACGTTCAACAGGACCTAATATTTCCGGTGGTGTGATTGAATTCGCCTATGCAATGGCGTTACCTGCATCCAGGGGTAAACTGGTATCAGCACAGGTGGAGGCCAGTATTGCGGGCGCTAACGGTACTTACCTGGAGAATAATTCCTATTATTACTCCATAGAGCAACAGAAAGACGTGCCGGTAAAAATCGGTGAGCCTTCTGTAACTACCGGTAATACCACCGTTACCACTTTTACGAAAGATACCATGGCGGCTACCTTGCGCTATTTCTACACCATTCCGGCAGAAGCAAAGGGTAAATCTGTGACCTTCACCTTCTCTGCGAAGTCCGACAATGGTGAAAACGTATCTTACAAAATGGGCCCTTATGAAATATCCACCATGGATATGAAGCTGGATCTGAACCTGACCGATGGCGATTCTACCTACTTTTCCGTGGCTGATATGAAAGTATATGCAAAAAATCAGACGGTGGATGCGTCAAAAATCGACCTGATTTACATGTACCGTACTTCCGCAACCGCCAGTCTGAAACATGCACTGGTAGCACCGGGAGCTCCAAAGGAATACCTGCAGGACTTCGTAGTACCTGGTGGGGCAGCGAATGTGACTAAGCTCGTGAAAGCTTATAATCTCCGCGATCAGCAACTGGCGCGCCTGCAATATGGTGTGTTCATCACTGACCAGGATTTCAAAGCAGTAGATTTCAATAACCAGCCCAGCTACCTTTTCAACCTCAAGGCGGAAGGCGGTACCTGGGTGGAAACGGCTGATGGCAAGTACAGGGCGTTTATCTACATCAATAAAGTAGATGATGCTAAAAAATCAATGGTCATCAGCGTGAAACGCTACCAGGTGAAGTAATTATTTTCTATTCCCATACTTGCGAAAAGGCGCCCAAGGCGCCTTTTCGTGCATTTAATTCCTACGCTGCTGCTCACACCGTTTGAAACTTTCAATACATCCACTTATGAAAAAGACATTACTATTCTTCGGGGTGCTGCTGGCAACCGTCACCCTGCAGGCACAGAACCTGCTCAGTGGTCGCTATGGCGAAAGGGAACTGGCGGCCAAACTGATTCCGCGTGATAAATGGGAACCCTTTCCATCGCGCGATAACAGAGCGGTTTGGACAACCGTAGATCCTAAGCTCGCTGCCAATACCATCAAGGCGGCAGAAGGTTACCTGAACTATGAATGGCCGGGTATTCCTGCTACCATTTCCATGCTGATAGTACGCACCGGCGACCGCCGCCAGTACCAGGACATTGCCAATCGCAAGCGCGATGTGCTGGCCACCCTCATGATGGCAGAGGTATATGAAAACAAAGGCCGCTTTACGGATGATATCATCAACGGCATCTGGTCCATCTGCGAAGAATCTTTCTGGGGAGCCTCTGCACACCTTCCAAAGGGGAAAGACGGTGGCCTGCCGGACGTTGCTAATCCTTTTGTGGAGCTGTTCTCCGCCGAAACAGCGGAGCTGCTCGGCTGGGTGGATTACTTTATCGGCGACAAGCTGGATGCCGCTTCTCCGCTCATACGTAAACGTATATACGACGAAACCAACCGTCGCGTATTTACACCGCTCATGACCAATCACCACGGCTGGATGGGTATTACCAGTTCAGGCAGAAGGCCCAACAACTGGAATCCCTGGATTTCTTCCAACTGGCTCTGTGCTGTGCTGTTGCTGGAACGCAACGAACAGGTAAGGGCAGCCACCGTCAGCAAAATTCTTTACACCCTGGACCAGTTTCTCAATCCGTATCCGCAGGATGGTGGTTGCGATGAAGGACCCGGTTACTGGAGTGGTGCCGCGGCATCCCTGTATGATAATATTTGTATGCTGAACCTGGCTACCAACAATGCTTTTAGTTACGTGCTGAAAGATGAAAAAGTAAAACACATGGCGCAGTTTATCTATAAGGCTCAGATCAGCGAAAAGTATTTTATCGATTTTGCAGATGCTGATCCGCAGCCTGGTATGAATGGTAGCCTCGTATATCGCTTTGGGAAAGATGTAGGTGATCCGGATATGATGAAGTTCGGTGCCTGGTATATCGACAACGACCGTGACGGCATCTGGCGCGGTACGTATATGTATTACCGTAACTTCTATTCCCTGTTCATGAAAGATGAATTCCGTAAAGCAGAAAAAGGCCTGCCTTTGCTGGAAAACGTTTGGTGGCCCGACCTGGAAGTGATGACAGCCCGCGATAACGGGGGCACCGCCAAAGGTTTCTACGTAGCTGCTAAGGGAGGTAACAACGATGAAAGTCATAACCATAATGATGTAGGCAACTTCATCGTATACTACGACGGACTTCCGGTATTGATTGATGTGGGCCGTGGTACCTATACTGCCCGTACGTTTAGTGGTCAGCGTTATGATATCTGGTTTAACCGTTCCGATTTCCACAACCTGCCTACCGTTAACGGATACACGCAGCCGAACGGACCTGCGTATAAAGCCACCGCAGTCAGCAGCACCAGCAATAAATCCGGCAGTATCATGAAACTGGATTTAGCAAAAGCATATCCTGCTGAAGCGGGTATTAACAACTGGAACAGGACGGTGCAGCTCGTGAAGAAACAGAAAGTAGTGGTGGAAGACCTGGTGAGCCTGAAACGCACCGATAGCCTTACGCAACACCTGATGACCTGCTTCCCGGCTGAAGTAACCGCGCCTGGCGTGATTACCATTCATGCGGAGGAAAGAGATTACCAACTGAATTATTCTTCAAAAATGAAAGCTACAGTAGAAAAACTGGTGCTGACCAAAATGGAGGATAAGGGTATTATTCAGAAGTGGGGCGACAGCATTTACCGCATCAACCTGGAAGTGGTAAAGCCTGCTGCAAAGGAAAAGTTTGTATATACCATCACGCCATCAAAGCAAACGGCGTCTGCGAAAGGCAGATAGTTGCCGGATGGCCAGATAAATAATTGCGGAAACGCAAAGTGCGATGAGGCCCCAACGCAGGTACCTGGCCGTTGTAATCGGTATACCTAAACCGGTGCCTACTGCGATATAGGCAGCCAGGCATACCGGACATTTGGGTATAAGCGCCAGACCTACTCCCGGCATGGCCCATCGTATAAAGTGGAGAATGCGCCGGAATACAGGCCGGCGCACTTTCTCTGCTTTCTTACAGGAACAGGAATGCTGTTGCATAACATATATTTTAGTGACAGCAATTGCCATTGCCCGTAACGGCAGGCTGTTCTGCATACATGTCGTGGAGTTTCACCCAGCCCATCGGGTGATCCCCCTCATTCCGTCCTTTAGGAGCAATATCCAGGTAATTGAAGGTATTGGTAAGCGTTTCCATTCCCCTCGCATAAGTAGAGTAGGTATGGAAAATCGCCCCTTCTTCATCTTTATAAAAAGCACTAACACCAGGTTGTTCTTCTCCGGCATTCTTTTCCAGTCTGTAGTTATAATACACCCCGCCATTGTTCAGCTCTTCCGGTTTAAACGATACTTTGTAGTCGTAGTTGAAATCATTGCCGTTAGAAGATACCCATTTGAACTGCCAGCCCATGCGCTTCTTGAATTTTTCAATTTCTTCCAGCGGTGCACGGGACACCACTACCAGGTTTACATCGTGATTGTAAAGGTGTGGCAGCACGCCGTCAATACTGTCGGCATTAAAGGAGCAACCGGTGCAGCCTTGTTTCCAGCCTGGTCCCAGCATGAAATGTACTACCAGCAGCTGACTGCGGCCGTCAAAGAGGTCGGACAGGGTTTCTTTACCTTCCGGGCCATCAAAGGAGTACGTTTTGGTTACGGCTTCCCAGGGCAGGGCTTGTCTTTCACGGGCGATCTGATCGCGCAGGCGGGTCAGCTCTTTTTCTTTCACCAGCAAGGCTTTGCGGGCAAGGTCCCATTCAGCTGCTGATACTACTTTATTTTTCGTTTGCATAACAAATGGATTTTCGACTACAAATATCCACTTACCTGCAACAACAAATGATGGGCAAAAACGTCAATTTAGGGGTCAATTGCGACCCTTACTGTAGTGGCAGCATGAAATTGTGCGCACTGATGTAGAAACCATAGTTCAGGTACAAACGATGGGCAGTTTTATTTCCATGCCCGGATGAAAGGCGCACGCTCTGCATTCCCTGTTTTACAGCCAGCTCCCGTATATGATCCAGTAACTTTCGGGCGTAGCCTTTGCCCTGGAATTCCGGCAGGGTCGACAAATCATCAATATAGAAATGCGGCCCGCCAAGTAGTTTGTTAAGTCGCCTGAAACCTGCGATAGCAGCTGCACGGGAAGAATCTGATTCATCCATTATATACACCAGCATATAACCGTCAGTTTCCTGCATTTCTTTTACCTGCGGCAGCACTTCTTCGCGTTTCAACTGGGGGCGAAGCGCCAGGATAGCATCTATACAGGCGTTTATCTGCTCATCCTCATTTGCATAGTGTACCTGCATTATTTGTCAAATTGATAATTTAATGAAATAGCAATTCTGTTCCAGCTGTTGATTTGTACAATGGCCATGAGGATGTTGGCGGCACCATCCACGCCAAAGTGTTGGACTACTTCAGCGTAAGTGGTATCGGATAAGCCATGGTGGCCTATCTGTGTCACCTCCTCCGTCATAGCCAGCAATGCGCGTTCTGCGGGTGTGTAGAGTTTGGTTTCTTTCCAGGCGTTG
Organism: Chitinophaga jiangningensis; assembly: GCF_900142605.1. Lineage (GTDB taxonomy): Bacteria > Bacteroidota > Bacteroidia > Chitinophagales > Chitinophagaceae > Chitinophaga > Chitinophaga jiangningensis. Next base: position 464,264 of record NZ_FRBL01000003.1, on the reverse strand, counting down.
AGCAGGTAAATCCGCTGCTCTGTTTCGCCATATTTTCGGGCATCACGGGTATGCATGTCAATACAAAAAGCACACTGGTTGATTTGTGACGCCCTGATCTTGATCAGTTCTTGCTGAATGATGGTAAGTTTGGAGTCGGCGCCAAATACATCCAATGCCCGTATAGCTTTCACGGCCTCCGGAAACTGCTCGTGTAAACTGAATCTGTTGCTCATCTTTTTTATTTAGGGAGATATTAACTGCTACAAATGTATATTTGATCTGGACTATCAAAGTAGTCCACATTTCAAAAAGCAAGTAGTCCAGATGCTGCCATACAAATCATTGATAAAAATTGACCGTAAAGGTCGCCAGCCGATTTACCTGCAAGTGGCAAACCGGTTTATTTCGCTCATCCGCGATGGCCTGATCCGCCCTGGTGCTTATTTGCCGGGGAGCAGGATTTTAGCGGAGATGTTAGTGCTGCATCGTAAAACAGTGGTAGCGGCCTATGATGAACTGGCCAGTCAGGATTGGGTAGTGCCGGTACCACGCAAGGGTATGATGGTAGCGACCAACCTGCCGCAAATAAAGCCCAGGACCTTTGCCGGGGCGCAGCACGCCTATGGTCAGGACCCTCCGTTTACACTGAATCCTGTTCCCGAACTGCCGCATCCCCGGACTGCGGGCAAACGCCAAAAGCTGGTAGTCAATGATGGATTCCCAGATGTGCGCCTGGCGCCGCTGGACGAGTGGATCAGGGAGTGCCGTTCACTAATCCAGCAACCTTCTTACCACCGCTATCTCACTACAACTACGCCCAGTGGTAACGATCATTTGCGTGCGCAACTGGTCAGGCATCTCTCCGCTACCAGAGGCCTTAACATTATACCCGAAAATACCATGATCACCCGCGGCGCCCAGATGAGCATTTACCTGGCTGCGGCACTGCTGATCAGCAAAGGTGACCACGTAATTGTAGGCAGCCCCAATTACTACTTTGCGGACCTTACCTTCGAGCAACTGGGCGCAAACCTGCTGCGGGTGCCGGTAGACAAGGATGGTATCGATGTGGACGCAGTAGAACAACTTTGCAAAAAGAAAAAAATCAAACTGCTGTATGTGATCAGTCATCATCATCATCCCACTACCGTCACACTCAGTGCCGAGCGAAGAATGAAGCTGCTGGAGATCATTCGCAAATACAACCTAGCAGTCATCGAGGACGACTACGACTATGATTTCTATTACAGCGCCGCACCCATTGTGCCGCTGGCCAGCGCGGACCATGGCGGTAACGTAATTTACGTGGGTTCGTTTACAAAGTCGCTCGGACTTTCCCTGCGGATAGGCTTCATGATTGCGCCTGAAAAGTTTATGCAGCAGGCCGCTGCTTTGCGGCGATTGATGGACCTCGGCGGCGATAACCTGGTGGAGGAGGCATTGGCTAATATGCTGAAAGACGGGACTATTGGTCGCCACCTGAAAAAGGCGAATAAAGTATACCGGGAGAGAAGGGATATAGCGGGAGATTTACTGCAAAAGCAGCTGGGTGACTACGTTAGTTTCCAACTGCCGCAGGGCGGCATGGCCATCTGGCTACAGGTGGACCCGAAACTGAAAATTCAGCGACTGGTAGAGGAGGTGGCTGGGATGGGACTAACACTGAACTATTCTTACCAATACTACTACGGCACCAAGCCGGGCAATGCGATCCGCTTTGGCTTCGCCGCACTCAACCAGCGGGAGCTGGGGCAGGCGGTCACCATTATCAGGAAGGGGATAGGCAGGCTTTAATCGGCCAGTCGCAGTCGCCATGTAGCGCGGGTGCGCCGTACCTGCTTCATTTTCTCCTTTTGAGCAGCGGTAAGTGTTTCCATAAACTTAGGCAGGCTGCTGATGAGTGAGTGGTTGGGCTGTGCCACCTCATCAATTACGAATCCCATGTCTTCAAAAAAGGATTCAGCGGCTTCAAAGGAGCTGAACTTTTTCTCTTCAATGCGATGTGCTTCCAGGAATTGCATCAGTGCATCGTTGCGGTACATTTTGCCGGCCACTTCAGGGTCCTCGCGGATGTAGATGTCAGCCGTGATCCAGTAGCCGCCGCTTTGTTGCAGTATACGCCTGATGATCCCGCAGAGTTGTTGTTTTTCTGCTGTGTCAAGGTACATGAGCAAACCCTCATTTACAATTGCCACCGGGCCTGGGGGAAATCTGGCGGTTAGGCTGCGGAATGCAGCTTCGTCGAGGGCGTTTAACGCTTCGATGTCCAGGTGTCCGGCAAGCGGATCAGGATGCAATTGTGCAATGAATGCCTTTTTGGTGGCAATGATCTCCGTCAGGTCCGTATCGATGTAATATACCGAGGGATCGGCTGCCATGGTAAGGCCCCGGAATGAAAAGCCGGCTGATATCTCTATAATATTTTTAATGGCTATTGGCTGTAAAAGCTGGTCTATACTGCGGTAGCGTTGTTCAAAGTGCACAATCCGGGCCCAGTAGCGGGCCACCTTTTCGGGATCCGCCGGGAATGGTTCAGGTTCCGCTAGCAGTGCCACTGCCTCCCTGGCATAAGGCAGGGTGGTATGTCCTTTCAGATATAGCAGCCCTTTTGCGGAGGGGCTGATGGAGTTGAAATCGCGGTTAGAAGGTGTTTCCATAAATGTTCCGGCAAAAAAATAGGCCATTTCTACTGTACAGAAATGGCCCGGTTTGAATAATATAGCATGTTCCGTAGTATCATGCACGTTATCTGATTGCTTTCATGAGTCGGCTCCAGCGGATGCCATCACTGTCATAACTCATCCAGGTGATCCAGGCTTTACCCACCACATGATCTTCCGGCAGGAACCCCCAGTAACGGGAGTCGATAGAGTTATGGCGGTTGTCGCCCATTACCCAGTAGTAGTTCATTTTGAAGGTATAACTGGTGACGGGTTGGCCGTTGAGTATAAAGCTACCATTTTTCACTGTAAAATCATTACCCTCATATATCTGGATGATGCGCTGGTACAGCGGTAAGTTTGCTGCGGTGAGCTGTACGGTAGTGCCTTTGGAAGGTACCACCACTGGTCCGAAATTGTCCTGGTTCCAGTGGAAATGGGCGGTGTCGAATGGAAATACTCCAGGGTCCGACTGCTCATCGTTGATGAACGGTGTTATGGACGTAACGGACGACCATGTTTTGATGGTGGCCAGGTCGGACTGGTTAAAGTTGCAAAGGTACAGTCCAGGCTGGCCGGTAGCAGTAGGCTCGTCGATAATACCCATTTCTTTGAGTCGTGCCGGATTAAGGGCTTCCCCGTTGGTTTGTACCAGGTATTGGGTTTCACTGCCGGGTGCTACAAAGGCTGGCTTTGTGTTGACGAATAGTTGTCCGTTGCGGATCTGCAGCGTATCTCCGGGGACGCCTACGCATCTTTTAATGATGTTTTCTCTTTTATCCAGCGGGCGCGGAATAATGTGGTAGCTGTTCCAAACCTCCTGGCGGCCGAGCTGTCGTACCAGTTCATAGTAATTCACATTCTCCTCCACTTCGAGCGCAACGGTATCTCCGGCAGGGAGATTAAACACTACAATATCGTTTCTTTCGATGGAAGAAAAGCCCGGAAGGCGCTTGTATGGCCATCTTACAAGCGTGCTATAAGAGGGGCTGTAACTGGTAAAAGGCATTTTATTATGTACCAGGGGCAATGACAATGGAGTAACAGGCAGGCGGGGGCCGTAGCTTATCTTGCTCACGAACAGGTAGTCATTTACCAGCAGGGTGCGCTCCATGGATCCGGAGGGGATACAATAGGCTTCAAAAATGAACATCCGGATCAGGGTAGCGGCCACGATGGCGAATATGCCGGCATTGAGCCATTCCCTGAGCATGGATTTCTTTTTGCCAGTATTTTCATTCCGGCGGCGGAAGAATTTCATACTAAAAGAATTTTGAATCTAATATCGGCTAAATATCAATAGGCGGATTAGAAATTATCCCGGCGGTGGGAAATGGATGGTCAATGGCATTTATTTTCTTATCTTCGTATCAACCCATAATTGAAAATTAGGGATTTTGTATATGGCAAGATCACAGGAAACCTTTAACAAACAAGAATTCCAAAAGAAGAAGCAACAGAAAAAACAAGAAAAGGCGGAGCGCAAAGAGGAGCGACAGTCCAAGAGTAATAAGGGAAAGAGTTTGGAAGACATGATGGCTTATCTCGACGAGAATGGTAATCTGACTACCGTGCCTCCGGATCCGTCTAAAAAGAAAGAAGTCAATCTGGAAGATATACAGATAGGAGTGGCACGTCAGCAGGAAGAGGCGGAAGATCCGGTGCGTACTGGCGTGGTAACGTTTTATAACGATGCCAAAGGCTTTGGCTTTATTAAAGACAGCCGTAACCAGGAAAGCTATTTTGTGCACATCAATCAGTCGAAAGATCCGCTGAAGGAGAACCTGAAAGTTTCTTTCGAGCTCGGCAAAGGTCCTAAAGGTCCGATTGCTATCAATGTGCAGGTTATAAAATAGCCCCCTCCAGGCATATCGTTTACGCTACCGGCTTATCGTCCCAGAGCCATCTGCTTTGGGGCACTCACATCTCCCTGTACCTTTAAGAACACCAAAGCAGTTATTGTCCACAGCATACCGGTAGCAGCCGGTAATATAGCTTTAATGCCCACGTATGAAAAAAGATTCTGTTACTACACCTGTAACGGCATTGCCGTTTAATTTATTCGATCAGGAGCTCAGTGAAAATGGAATAGGTTGTCATACCATGCTGGAAGCCTTTCCTGCTGCCGCATACATCTGTGATATGGATGGTCATGTAAGGATCTTCAATCACCTGGCCATTCACCTTTTTGGCCGTATGCCCGCCACTGGTACCGACAAATGGTGTATGAGCCTGAAAACCTTTTCTCCCAGCGGCAAGCTTTTACAACCCGAAGAATTTCCCGTAGCCTGTACAATTCAGCAGCAACGGCCTTATGCCGGTAAGGCAATTATAATCGAAAAGCCGGATGGCAGCAGGCGTATGCTGGAAGTAAATACCAGCTTGTTGTATAACCACAGGCACCAACCGGTGGCAGTCATGTGCGTGGCAAGGCCGCCGCTGACGTCCAGCGATTGGCTGGCGACCAGCGTATAGCCGTAATTTTTTACCGGGATAAACCCAGGCCCGTTGGGCCAGGGTTTATCCCCGATTGTGTTTCTCGCCGAAGGCGAGAAACACAATCGAAAAAAAAATGAGCGTACCCCAAAAACTAATGTATCTTTCTTCCCTATTTTTAAGAATTATGATAGTTGATACATTAGATCGTGCCACACGATACCACGTCCTTGGCGAAAAGTTTGTAAAAGCCTTTGATTACCTGCGCCAGACCGACTTTAACACCGTAGCGAAAGGGAAATACGAAATTGATGGCACCAATATCTTCGCCATCGTAAATGAATACGATACCATCGCGGAAGAAGGTGAACAAATGGAAGCCCACCGTAAGTACATCGATGTACAATACCTGGCTGCCGGTACGGAAAGAATAGGTCATGATTTTTTGGGAGATAAGAATCCTTCCAGGCCTTACTCCGACACAGAAGACTACATGCTCTTCGGTGAAAAGCCGGTCTTCTATACCGTATTGCAACAAGGTCAGTTTGCTATATTTTACCCGTCGGACCTGCATATGCCCAATCTTCGTGTAGCCGGTCCCGTACCCGTTAAAAAAGTGGTGATTAAAATTGCCGTTGACTGATGGAAGTGATAATAAGAACGATACAGCCTGGCGATAATGCAGCATTGGCGGGCATTATACGTAAAGGCATTGAAGAGTTTGGGGTGCCGCTGGAAGGCACTGCCCATACGGATCCTACCACGGATGATTTGTTTACTTTATTTAAAACACCCGGTTCCGGCTATTTTGTAGCGGAGGAAAATGGGGTAGTACTGGGGGGCGGTGGATTCTACCCTACAGATGGACTGCCTGCAGGCTGTGCCGAGCTGGTTCGTTTTTTTCTGTCGCCTGCGGCGAGAGGAAAAGGCCTTGGTGTTAAATTGCTCGCAAATGCCAGCGAGGCTGCCCGGAAAGCAGGCTATACATCGTTTTACCTGGAATCATTTCCTGAAATGAAAAGCGCCGTAAGGATGTATGAGAAAAACGGGTTTAAGTACCTGCCGGCAGCATTGGGTAATTCTGGGCATCATGCCTGTACTATCTGGATGTTAAAAGACCTTTAATCATTATGAGTCTCATTGGAAATATAATCTGGCTGATCTTTGGTGGTTTCCTTACTGCCATCTGGTATTTTATAGTAGGCGTTGGCTTCTGCATTACTATTATCGGTATTCCTTTTGGTTTGCAGTGTTTCAAAATTGGCCTGCTAACCCTGATGCCTTTTGGCGCAAATGTAAGAGAGGCCAACCCGCCAACAGGTTGCCTCGCCACTATTTTCAATATCATCTGGATTTTTGCAGGTGGTATCTGGGTGGCGCTGGGGCATTTGGTGTTTGGCCTGCTGCTGGCAATTACCATTATCGGAATACCATTTGCGAGGCAGCATTTTAAACTGCTGGCGTTAACGTTTGCTCCGTTTGGTAAAGAGGTGTACTATACTTAGAATGTTTGTCTTTTTTTGCTCTCGCAAAGCAGCATAAGCAGGTAAGCAGCTAAGACCTGAATTTTGTTCTTTAAGTTTTTTTGATTTGGGAGAGACCTTTGGTCTCTCCCAAAATTTTTTAGATTCCACCGAAGGTGGAATCTAAAAAAAAATCAATAACAAAACACAAGCCTTTGCTACTTACCTGCTTTGCTGCTTTGCGTGCAAAAAAGATCGCTCCCCAGGCGCCGAAGGCGCCATACACAAAATTACCCTTTGCGGGCAAAAATCACTTTCTGTTTTTTTTAACAAATCCACGGGTTACCTCTTCGGCGTTTCCAGTATAAAAGGAAAATCACTACTATATGCGAAACGCCCTTCCGCTGTGGGTTTTACCCGCCCTGACCCTTGCTGCCTGCTCGTCACAGCGCTATGAAAAAGACGCCCCTGCCAGCGAAGCTGTATCTGCAGAAACAGTTACTGCCGCTGCTGATTCCACATCCTTCGCAGCTGATATCGCTTCTCTGAACAGCGCTTCCCGCAAACGTATACGTACCGCGGATGTCAGCTGTCGCGTACCCGATGTATTTGCTGCCAGCCAGGCCCTGGAAAGAGTGACCAAATCCCTGGATGGTATTGTGGTGGAGAGCAAACAGCAAAATGAAATCTCCCAGGAAAAATACCTGCCATACAAGGGCGACTCGCTCATGCATGTTCGTATGTACAGTACCGTAGCCAGTCTCACCCTGCGTGTGCCCGCAGCTGCCATGGATTCAGTGGTACAGGTACTCACGCAACAAGCCACCTATATTGATTACAGAACCCTGAAGGATCAGGATAAAACACTGGACTACCTGAGTAATTCTCTGCGCAATAACGCCAAAACATACACGGCAACAGCGGACAGAAATACCTCTTCTGTAGATGCCGCCAATTACAATCAGTCGAAAGAAGATAATACCATCAGCCGTCAGCTCAATAACCTGGCGATACTGGATGAAGCCAATAACGCCACCATCACCGTAGCAATGGTACAACCCGGCCGAGCGGATGTATTAGTAGAAGTGGACCCTACAGCAGCCACCCGTGCAGGTTTTGGCACCGAGTTAAAAACTGCGCTGTATACGGGCGCGGATATACTGAGGAATATTGTCCTGTTCTTCATTACGATATGGCCTTTTGTAATCACAGGTGTTGTAGTATGGGTAATGGTGAAACGATTCAGGAAAACTTCCGTGCAGGCATAGTAATCCACTCAATTTTTTTTAAATTGAGCGGATCATAACAGCCGCATGACTACAACAACCAAACCGCGCTTATTGTCGCTGGACTTTTTCCGGGGCCTTACGGTGGCCGCCATGATAATGGTAAATAACCCAGGCAGCTGGTCCTATGTGTATCCACCGCTGGAGCACAGTAAATGGAACGGTTGCACTCCAACAGACCTGATATTTCCGTTCTTTCTGTTTATCGTTGGCGTATCGGTACCATACGCCATGGGTACAAAAAAAGAAGATCCTGCACAACACCGTTCACTGATTTCACATGCACTCCGGCGTGCCGTCACCCTGATCCTGATCGGGCTGGCACTACGACTCATTTTCAAATTTGATTTCGCTAACCTGCGCTTTCCGGGCGTACTGCAGCGGATAGGGCTTGTATTTGGCATCATCGCGGTGTTATATATCAAATGTAGTTTGCGCACACTCAAATGGGTGTTTGCTGCCGCGCTGATTGGCTATTACCTGTTGATGACGGCGGTACCTGTTCCTGGTGTGGGCCCTGCTAACCTGGAACCGGAAACCAACCTGGGGGCGTGGCTTGACAGGCTGGTGTTTACCACCCATCACCTCTGGGCATCCAGCAAAACCTGGGACCCGGAAGGATTACTGGGTACCATACCGGCTGTAGGCACCGGCATCTTTGGCATACTGGTGGGCAGCTGGCTGCGCCGGAAGGACAAGGAGGATGCCGTGAAAGTGAGCTGGCTGTTTGTTTATGGCTTCTTTTCAATTGTACTGGCGCTGATATGGGATTTGTTTTTCCCGATTAACAAATCTCTCTGGACCAGCTCCTTTGTATTGTATACCGGCGGATGGGCCACAGTAGGTCTGGCGGCCTGTTACTGGCTGATTGATGTACAGCAGCGTACCCGCTACCTGACACCCATGGTGGCTTTTGGTCGCAACGCCATCACCGCCTATATCTTATCGGCGCTTGTACCAAAATTAATGAGCCTGATACCTGTAGGCGATTTATCCTTACAGGCATGGCTAAACGAAAAGGTCTGGAATAATATTTTCACACCTTACAACGCCTCACTGGCGGCAGCACTGTTTCTCGTATTCCTTATCTGGATACCGATGGCAGTGATGTACCGCAGGAATATTATTATAAAAATTTAGAAGATGGATGAGAAACAAAAGAAACATATCAGCAAGTTTTTAAGTCTGGTACTCCGGCATAAACCGGAAGAGATCGGCCTCGAACTGGATGCTAACGGCTGGGCCGTGATAGATGACCTGATCGCAAAAGCTGATGTGAAGTTTAGCAAAGGTGATTTAATGGATATTGTGGCATCGAGCGATAAGCAACGATTTGCACTCAATGAGGATCAAACAAAGATTCGGGCAAACCAGGGGCATAGTATTAATATCGACCTGGGACTACCGCCATCCGTGCCACCGGAGATACTGTACCACGGTACTGCTGCGGATACGGTAGGTGTCATCCGGAAAGAAGGTATTCAACGCATGTCCAGGCAATACGTGCACCTGAGCACGCATAAGGATACCGCTGTGCAGGTAGGAGGCAGACATGGTGCCCCGGTAATAGTAACCGTACGTACCGGGGAGATGCATGCTGATGGACTGGTGTTCTACCTGTCTGAAAACAAGGTATGGTTAACCGAATTCGTACCGGCTAAATATATTGACTAGCGCATATTTTTCGTTAGATTGCGGAGGCTATTGGAAACCTTTAATCACTACGACAATGTCAATTACATCTGAAAAGGAATTAGAAGGAATGCGCCGGATCAGTGAAATGGTAGCAACCACACTGAAGGAAATGCGTTTATATACTAAGCCTGGCATGAGCACCAGGCAGATTGATGAGTTTGGCGGCAAGTTGCTGGAAAAGCAGGGCGCCAGGTCGGCGCCGAAGCTGACCTACGGCTTCCCCGGCTACACCTGCATCAGCCTGAATCATGAAATTGCCCATGGGATACCTGCTTCGGATAAGATTGTCCAGGAAGGTGACCTGATCAATATCGATGTTTCTGCAGAATATGACGGATACTGGTCTGATAACGGGGGCTCATTTGTGGTAGGCGAGGATATTCACGGTTACCAGCCACTGGTGGATACTTCAAAGAACATCCTGCATAAGGCTATTCATGCCATTCATGGTGGGGTAAGAATTTGTGATATCGGCAAACTGATAGAAACAGAGGCACGCCGCAACGGTTATACGGTGATCCGCAACCTGGGGGGCCATGGCATCGGTAAGGGGTTACATGAGTCGCCTTCCGATATACTGAACTGCTATGACCAGGCAAACCGCGGGCGCTTCAAGCGCTTTGGGGTAGTGGCCATCGAAACATTTATATCAACTGCCTCCAATTATGCCAACCAGGAACCCGACGGCTGGACCCTTGTAGGCAACCGTGGTGGCTTTGTGGCACAACATGAGCATACCATCATTATCACAGAAGGTGCACCTATCATCTTAACCGCTGCCAACGAAATCTGGAATTAATTGGTAATTTGCGGCCATTATGTCTTTATACACCACTAAGGGCGCTATTACGGTAACCTGTAATAAGCGCCTGACACCTTTCCTGGAGCAGGAGGTGAAGGAGCTGGGCTTTGTGCCGGAAGAAACTTTTGTAACAGGGGTACGCCTGAACGGAACCATCAACGACTGTATCAGGTTAAACCTGAACCTGCGCTGCGCCAGCCAGGTGCTCTACAGCCTGAAAAAATTTGAGGCACGTGATGCCGATGATATATATAGAGAACTGAAGTCTTACCCCTGGGAAACACTGCTGAAGCCGGACGGTTATTTCTCCATCACCAGTAACGTATTAAATGAAACGATCAACAACAGTATGTTCGCAAACCTTCGGGTGAAAGATGCGATTGTAGACCGTTTGCGTGAAAAAACAGGCAAGCGCCCGTCCACCGGGGCTGAGCTCAGTGGCGCCGTGGTGAACCTTTTCTGGAAAAATGAGCAGGCAGAAGTCTTTGTTGATACCTCCGGCGAGTCACTTGCCCGCCATGGTTACCGTAAAATTCCGGGTCGTGCACCGATGCTGGAAGCACTTGCTGCCAGTACTATTCTTGCGAGCCGTTGGGACAGGAAATCACCTTTCATCAATCCGATGTGCGGTTCCGGAACGGTAGCGATCGAAGCTGCGTTGATTGCCACTAATAGCAGGCCTGGCCTGTTTCGTAGCAACTACGGATTTATGCACCTGGCAGGTTATAATGATGCCGTGTACCAGGAGGAAAGAGGTAAGCTGGAGAAACAGATTATGGCAGTGCCGGGATTGAAAATTATAGCGACCGACCTCAGTGAGCAGGCTGTTTCCAATGCCCGCAAAAATGCCAGGGCAGCAGGAGTGGATGACCTGATTGAGTTTAAGGTATGCGACTTTGCCGCCAGTCCGGTGCCACAACCTGGTACCGGCGTGGTATTCATGAATCCGGAATACGGCCTTCGCCTGGGAGAAATTTCAGCGCTGGAAGAAACGTATGCCCGTATTGGTGATTTTATGAAGCAGAAATGTGGTGGATATTTTGGTTATATCTTCACCGGAAACCTTGATCTGGCAAAGAAGATAGGGTTGAAGGCTAAGCGCCGAATTGAATTTTACAATAGTACGCTGGACTGCAGACTACTGGAATACGAACTGTACGCAGGAACCCGTGATCCGAGAAAGCAGCAGGCGGTAACGGAATAAAACTAAAAACGACGCTTACGGGCGTCGTTTTTGTTTTTAGTAAGATACCAGTGTAGTGACGCTGGATGCGGGCAGCATGATGCCGAAGGCACCGCCGCTGATCGCAAAGCTGTCGGCCGCCAGGTTGGTGGCGCTGGTAGTTCTGTAACGGTTGAATCCTGCCACGGTAGCGCCGCTGATGGAAAACGGCTGATAGGTATCTGCCGTATTCAGGTTAATGGCTACTACCACGATTTTAGATCCGCTTTTATAGGCGGTGGTGTAGATGTTGGTAGCAGGGTTGGCAGTACAGGAAATTTTGTTGGATCCCGGACGCACGTATCTGGCCCATTGTGCCATTACATAACCTCTCTTGGTAATATTGCCGCTTTCGTCCATTGGGCCGTAAGATCTTCTGATATACCACCAAACATACATGCTGTAGCCGGCGTTCATACAATCGTGAATTTCCTTGGCCACGCCGAGGGCGTCTGTCCAGCCGTTGGCATCATTGGTGTTGTAGTAATGCTCTGTCATCCATACTTCTTTACCCGGGGAGTATACGTATGGTGCAGCGCCGTAAATATGACCACATACATAGCTTGTTTTTGACTTGGCGGTGGCGTTGCTCAGGTAGGTGTCCAGATATGTTTTATTCATATTAAACGGCTCCGGCGCCATTACAGGTGCGCCGAGGTTGCTGCCTTGCGCCGCTACGAAGTCGGCCACCTGGCTGGCGGAAAGCGCCATAGACTCATAGGTCACCGCGATGTTAGGCTCATTGGTAGGGCTGATAGCTGACACACCGCCAACGGTGTTGCAGAAGTTGGCCAGGTGCGCAGCATATGCCGCGTAGGAGGAGGTGTTTAGTTGTCCGCCAATGAGACTGTTGTTGTTCTTCATAGCTGCGGGGGCGGTCCATGCAGAGGCGATGACGCTGGCGCCATAGGATTTGGCGGCATCGATGGTGGGTTTTTCTGCGGCGAAGTCGGCACTGTTAGGAGATACCCTCACGCGCAAGACACTCAGGCCTATGCCACTGCTGGGAGAGAATGCGGTAGTGCGTTGTGCGGCGGTAAGATCAGCAATCCAGCCACGAATACTGGCACCACCAAACCCGCGGATATACTGTTGGACTACACCGGCGTTGATGACGGCGGTCGCTTCAGTGTTGGCGGGATTGGGGTTGGAGAGGGACGACTGATCGGCTTTTGAGCAACTGAAGAGCAATAGGAGGGCAGCAGAAAAACCGATAAAAGTTTTCTTCATAACGTAGTTTTTAAGGTTAATTAAACGAGTAATAATGCGATGTAACCGATTACATTTCTAATATAGAAATACTATTTGACATATCTAAATATATTGGCTTGTGTATTACGCAACCGATTACATAAAAAATCCTGTAACGGGTAAAATTTTGATTTGGTGGGGATAACGTTGGCGGGGGAACGAAAGGTGTGGGACAATTCCATTGATTAACTCGTAGAGCCGCCATGCTGGCGGCTCCTCGCTAAGAGCTCCGCCAAAATCTACCTGGCGAACAGTTGATTTCCAGAGACCGGATAGCGTGGATATAAGCGAGAAGCCGCCATGCTGGCGGCCCTACGTGCCGATCCCAAAGGCATCGGCACAAAAAAACCGTTAAGTCATTTCCATAATGACCTAACGGTATATCCTTCTAATAACTTTCTAATAAAATTCTACTGCAAGCCTAATCAGCACCGCACTTACATCTCCCTATATTTGCTGCACATTAAAAACTAATACCATGGACTCAGATCCTGCAACACAATTTATTCACCTCCTGTAACCGCAACCCCGCTGGTAGCGCCGGTTGCAGGGCAAAACCAGTTTTATGTTCAAATTTAATTTCTTTCAGCACAAATCCACATCTGCCATCGTTAAAGATGACTTCGCTCCTGAAACACGCCCGGTAATTACCGATGCAAAAGGTGAGCAGATTCCGACCAAACAGGTACGTCCTTTAGTGTACAGGCCAGTTAGGTTCCTGCGCAGAAGAAGGAATGAAATGATCTGCTGAATCTACAGCGCAGCGCTCACGTTAATAGGGCGGGAGAAGCTTTCTTCCAGTGAGATGATGGTTTCGGTCCGCTCTATTCCCTTGATATGCTGCAGGTCATCCTGGAGGATTTTACGCAGCTCCGCACTGTCTTTACAAATGATTTCGGCAAACATGCTATAGGCACCGGTGGTGTAATTGAGTCGTACTATCTGCGGCACTTTCAGTAACTGCTTGGCAACACTTTCATACATGGAACTTTTTTCCAGGTAGATGCCAATGAATGCCAATACATCGTAGCCGATGGCCCGTAAATTAACCTGCAACCGCGTGCCCTTGATAACGCCCATCTCATGAAGCTTCTTGATACGCACGTGAATGGTACCACCCGAGACGAACAGCTTTTTACCCAACTCCGCATAGGAAATGCTGGCGTCGTTGGACATTTCAGATATGATTTGCAGGTCTAATTTGTCAATATTTAACTGGTGGCTCATTTTTGCTAGGCGATTTAGATTTTATCTAAAATTAAGACATTATTTGCAAAAATATCAAAATTCTATATTATGTACCAAGAGTTAATTCGTATTAAAGTTTACATAATATATCTGCGGTGCCGCCCAGGCGCTCACTGACAGAAAACATTTTTATCCAGTGCGTGTTGTTCAATTAGAAGGCCCATCGGCATTGCGGGCAAATTGAAACCATTCATTGATAAAAACATGTGGTATGTATTTTAGTAATCATCGCGTTTTAGCCGGTATCGCACTGGCAATTGTTATCCTTGCCAGCAGTTGTGGAACTACCGTGCATATGACCGGTACCTGGAAAGCGCAGCAGGCGCCTAACCAGGGCTATCATAAAATCCTGGTGGCCAGCCTTTCTTCCAACCTTGGCGCCAAACAAACCATCGAAACAGATGTAACAGCAGCGCTGCAGAAAAAAGGCATTGACGCCGGCAGAAGTCTGGACATGTTTCCCCCAAACTTCGACCCCAAAAATGAAGTATCCAGAGAAGAAATGGCGAAGAAAATTCTCGCTGCCGGATACACGGCAGTACTCACCACTTCGCTGGTTAACAAAGAATCAGATACACGCTATGTACCAGGCACACCATATGCTCCTTACCCGGCGTATGGCTGGTATGGCAGCTTCTGGGGATATTATGGGTACATGTATGGCTCCTTGTACAGCCCGGGGTATTATACAACAGATAAAACCTATTTCCTCGAATCTAACCTCTACGATTTATCAAAAGATGGAGTGCTGATCTGGTCCGGACAATCGGAAACGGTGAATCCAAACAGCCTTGCTTCATTTGGTAAAGCGTTTTCCAAAACGTTGACAGACGCCATGCAGAACGCAGGCTTATTAGATCAGCGTTAAGATTACCTGCATTAAAAAATAAGCGGCAGACAAAAAGCAATGCTTTTGTCTGCCGCTATTATTTTGCCTGAACTTTCCTTTCTTTGCAGAAAAATCAGCAGATGGAATTAGCGCAGCCGAATCCGGAATTATTACAACAACTTGTAACCATGCGTATGCCCTTTGGTAAGTATAAGGATACCATCCTGTGCGACTTACCGGTCAGCTATCTCGAATGGTTTCAACGCAAAGGGTTTCCTCCCGGTAAAATGGGCATGCTGCTGGAAACCTTGCTGGTGATCAAAATGAACGGATTGATGTATCTGCTGGACCCGCTCAGAAAGCGATAACTAAAACCAGGAGGTCGGTTGTTCTTCCTCCGGAACCACTACCTTTTCTACCGGCTTTGGTTCCACCGGAACATCAGGCAGCAGTGCCTGAACGGGTTTCCCCAGTTCCTGCACTGCCAGTTTATCTTTGCGTGTAACGCCGCCAATATGGGCGCCTACTTCTACTTCCAGACTAAATGCATTAACGTCGCCCTTTACATGCGCAGTGCTTAAAACCTGCGCCCTGTCAGAAACGTAAACGTTGCCATACACCTTTCCATTCAATATCAGCTCTGCAGCAAATACATGTCCTTTGATACGGGCGGTTTCACTAACGATGAGCTTACCGGTGGTTTTAACATCACCTTCCACTGTACCGTCAATGCGTCCGGGCACAGCAGCGTCGATGCTGCCGCTTACAGTTACAGATGCAGGAATCTGCAACCCTTCCGGCGTAGTAAGGTTACGGAATAAATGTCGGACGTTTATCATTCAATCAGTTTAGAGTTTAATAGTGATATCTTTTTCTTTGGCAGGAATAGTGCTGGCCGGTGATGCTGGTGCAGCAGCTTCGGCTCCCGGAATGGGCGGTGGAGTAGTAGTCACCGGCTTATCCTGTTCGAAGTAGCTGATCACAGAAGTCGCATTACCCAAATCCAGTCCTACGCTGCGCTGTGCCTTGTTGTCGGAAATACGCAGGGAGTTATACAGGTACCCGATACTGATCAGTTTTTCAGGCTCTGGTGCTACTTCTACCGGAATGAAATCCTTGAACTCCTCCACAAACGCATCAGTCAGTTCTTTGTAGTGTGCACCACCACCCATCAGGTAAATCTTTTCGCAATTTTCGAAATCCAGATCAGTGAAGTATTTACGCATCAGTGGAGATACCACTTCTTTGTAATACTGCAGCAATACGGCCTTTCTCATTTCTTTCAGGTCAATACGTTTGCGGTTGGTGAAGATGGAACCTTTCATAAACGCATCGTCTACCTGGTGTTCGTTTTTCATTTCCAGGTAATGCTTCTGGTTCAGCTCCCTGGTGAGGTTACCAATCGCATAGCGGATACCATGGGAACTGAAGCAGGTACGATGAATCAGACCATCACCGGTAGCCATACCACCTTCGATGGTACCAAAACCGAAACTTACGGCAATAAAGTTATCGAGGTTAGGTTCATTCACCGTCTTCTTTAACCCGATTATACCGGCTACAATTTCAGGGATCACTTCGTAGCGCTCAATGTCAAACATTCCTTTTTTGAAAGAACCCTTGTTGTTAAACGTCTGGGTATCATAGTCAATCAGGAAATGTCTTTTGCTGAGGAACTGCTCTGCTGCTGCTTTATAGATATTATAGGTAGAGAAAGGAAAACCCATGGTAATCGACAGTGGCTGCTGTACTTTATCAATGGTGTTGAGCATGGCGGCCTTGAAAAGTATCTCATAGTCTTCTTCCTGCGGAGAGGCGTTGGTCACCCTACCCGGATTGATACCCCCTCTTTTCGCCAGGTTACCTACCAGGTACCAGGTGTCATCTTTCTTTATTTTTAATCCGTTCAGTAAATCTTTACTGGAGTTTTCGGTGTTCCCAAAGGCGGTCTCAAACACACTGGGGAAGCTGGTTGTAGATACTTTCATAGTTGTTGTGATAATAACAAAACAGGAATTAAATTTTTTTGATAATCAGGACAATAGGGGATGGCATTCAATGAATTTGGGCTAAATTTAGTACAGGGTTTTATAATTTCAAAATCCCTGACGCCCTTAATGATAATATTAACACAAAAGATATCGTTAATGGTTATACGTCCTTCCCTTGTACCCATGTTCACCCTTTAGCAATACGGTGCATGAAACTGATTTTCGCCCCCATAGTCCTGCTGCTGATCATGGCCTGCAATAACTCCCGCCGCGTTTATTCCGCACCCGCTATGGGTGCTGAATCTGAATTTGATAACGGCCTGCGGCCCGAAAGACGGCCCCAATATCTTTTTGATAAAAAGACCATGAAGGACATGCAGAAAACAGGAACAGTCAGCGACTACAACCGCCGACAGAACACACGCCCCACCGCCCCTGTGAAAAAGGCAGGTGCTGTGGCGGATACTTCCGCATTACCTGCCGACAGCACCCGGCCATCTCCACAAACAGACACCCTGCCACCACCGGCTGATACCAGTCACCAGCCGTTACCGCTTTAATCAGTACTTTTGCGCGCAGGAATGCTTATAAAATCCTGCTACTCAGATATGATTAAGGCCAAGCTGCAACTTTTACTCTTTCTATGTGCCGCCTCCACCATGGCCACGGCGCAGCAACTCTACATGCCCCTGAACATCCAAAGGGCCTACGACAAAGGGACCCGGCATCCGTCAGGACTCCCCGGCGCCAACTACTGGCAAAACCACGCCAGCTACGATATCCAGGTAGCCTTTAACCCGCAAACGCGATTGCTGGTGGGTAAGGAGTCCATTTACTATATCAATAACAGCCCGGATACCTTATACGAAATCAACCTGAAAGTATTGGCCAACCTCTATCAGAAAGGTAACGTTCGTGCTATGATAATTGACAGAGCCGATGAACATGACGGAGTAGCCATCACCAACCTGCAGGCCAACGGCTCCCTCATACCGGTACCCACCACCACTGGTACCAATATGATGGTGAAAATCCCTGCGCTGGCACCCGGCGGCAGTATGCAACTGAAATTGGACTTCGCCTATACGCTGAATAAAAACTCGCACATCCGCACCGGCGCCATCGACGACGGGGCATTTTTTATTGCTTACTTCTTTCCGCGTATAGCCGTGTACGATGATATAAACGGCTGGGATAAAATCCCTTACACGGGGGCAATGGAATTTTATAACGACTTCTCAGATTTTCGTGTAGCCATAACCGTTCCGGGCGACTACCAGGCATGGGCCACCGGGGACCTGACCAATGCGGAAGATATCTACCAGCCGAAATTCCTGCAGCGGATCGCGAATGCAACGCAGCACGACGAGATTAGCTACATCATTGATTCAACAGATCTTAAAGCAGGTAACATCACAAAAAATAAGACAGCCAATACCTGGCAGTTCCAGGCGGAAAAAGTGACCGATTTCGCCTTCGCCATCACCAACCACTACTTGTGGCAGTCTGCCAGCGTAGAGGTAGATCCGCATACTAAACGCAGAACACGGGTAGATGCCGTGTTTAACCCGGAGCATACCGACTACTTCGACGTGGCACACTTCACCCGCGCCACCGTAGAAAAAATGAGCTACCACTTTCCCCGCTGGCCTTTTCCCTACAGCCATGAAACAGTGTTTGATGGCCTCGACCAGATGGAATACCCCATGATGGTGAATGACAACCCCGCGCCCAACCGGAAATATAGTATTGAACTAACGGACCATGAAGTGTTTCACACCATGTTCCCCTTTTATATGGGCACCAATGAAACGCTGTACTCCTGGATGGATGAAGGCTGGGCAACGATAGGCGAGTGGCTGCTATCTCCCATGATCGACTCCTCGCTGACAGATGATTATGGAATGGAGCCCTATAATAAGATTGCCGGCAAATTTCAGGACCTGCCGGTGATGACGCCCTCCAACCAGCTCACCGATGCTTATATGACCAATAGCTATCCCAAACCGGCACTCGGCTACTTATATGTAAAGGACCTGTTGGGCGACAGCCTTTTCCTGAAAGCGCTGCATCACTATATCCGCACCTGGAATGGTAAACACCCGCAACCCTATGATTTCTTTTATTGTATGAACACGGGTGCAGGCCGTAACCTCAACTGGTTCTGGAAAAGCTGGTTTTTCGACAATGGCTTCCCCGACCTGGCACTGGCGCCATACCGTGTGCTGAATGGGAATTATGAAATTGTGGTGAAACGTATAGGCACCAAACCTGTGCCGGTGGACCTTACGCTGACTTTCGAGGATGGCAGTACCCAAAAATTACATCGCGCAATTGACTGCTGGGAGCAGGGGCAGGAAACCGTGACCTTCCAGGTACCCAAAAAGAAACGGCTGAAAAAAGTGGTGTTGGGAAGTACCTGGGTGGCTGATATCAACCCGGCGGATAATGTGATTGAGCTCAACTGATTCCACCTACAAATCATCATAATACAGTTTGTACACTACCTGGTTGTTGCCACCAACAATACCGAGGCCTCCCATGGTATTGTTACGCAGCTGCACAGCCTGTATCAGGCTGTTCAGGCCCGGATTACGTTTTACCTTTTCGTAGGTGAGCAGGAAATCGTAGTACTCTTTGGTTACCGACTTGATATACACCAGTACCCTGCCTTTTGGCGCAATCGCTTCGATCTGGTTTGAGCTGAGGGCAGTAGCATTGATGTATAAGTTGGTGTTAAGCGGTTTGCCCTGCAGGTTAAAAAGGATGCTGTTGTAATTTTCGTTTAGCCCGCCGATCTGGTTGTTGTCCGCACTTTCATCCTGGGTATAGCACGGGATACGCAGGTAATCATTCAGGAAAGTGGTATCCTTGCTGATCACCACACCCGGCTGGCCTTTCACGGATTCATATAAGTCCTCATTGGCCGCGATGTTATAACGGACACCATTATACGTAAAAAATGAATCCACCAGGGCAGATTGCTTCAGCGCCTCCATTACAATATAGGTGCGGGCCCCGGGCAGGCCGTAAACAGCCAGATTAAAACGCAGTACCGGCCGGCCATTGAGCGTGGTACGCACTGTATCAATCAGCTCCACTTTACAGTTGGCAGGAATTCCGGCGCTGGCAGTAACTTCTTTCATATCCGGCACGTCCACTTTTACCCGGTAGGTTTTGAGCGACTGCAATTTTGTTTTACCGGCATATACACTCATGCGGTCTCCGGGATCGGGTGTATTGGTGAGGGTTTCAATTAAAGTACCATCCTGGCTGAGCAGCTGTACATGCGCATCAGGCACCAGTTCAAATCCATTGTCGACCCCCGTTGTTACCAGCTTGCTTTTACCGATACGTATCTGTGGCGTTTCTCCGGCGGTCAGTTCACTGTACACCACTACGCGTGGCTGCCCGTTGCCGGGAGGGATGGGCAGTTCGGTTTCGCAACCGGCAAGCATTAAAGCAATGATCGCAGTGTAGTTTATCAAGCGCTTCATAATCAGAATTTAAAAGTGTAACTCAGGTACGGCAAGGTCCTGAAGATACTGTACTGGTATAACTGTAACGGATATACGGAATCGAAGTTGAAATAGGAAAACTGATCAAAGCTCACGATAAACGGATTACTTCGGTTATAGATATTATAAACACCGGCATTGATG
Source organism: Chitinophaga jiangningensis (assembly GCF_900142605.1). Lineage (GTDB taxonomy): Bacteria > Bacteroidota > Bacteroidia > Chitinophagales > Chitinophagaceae > Chitinophaga > Chitinophaga jiangningensis. The sequence goes on along the minus strand of NZ_FRBL01000003.1, from coordinate 443,737 downwards.
GTATGCCGGAATTTCGTTTTTGTACCCAGCAGCACCGTGGTGCCGAGGTCCAGGTGGTGCACGGGCCGCAACCTGTATTTATTCAGGCCTGTAAAATAAGGCAGGTAATTAACCTGGTAGGTAGAGAATGGAGAGTAGCGTTCGTCCAGGTACCCGTTAATGTTCTTTGCCCAGTCAACATCAGGGAATATTTGTTGGGGCATCGTGAATGGGGCACCACTGGCAAACTTCCACGTAGCGCTGAGCGACCACACCGGGGAAAGCTGGTATTTGAGCGCCATGGACAGATTATGACGGCGGTCTTCCTTGTAAGGATAGCGTCTCCCGCCATTTACCCGGTCAAACTGCCGCCAGGCCCAGGAGAGGGTATATGCAAATATCCCGGTGAACCGGCCCCTGGTTTTTTCCAGGAGAAATTCAGTCCCGTAGTTATATCCTTTCCCTGCAATCACTTTTTTCTCCCAGAGATCAGAATTATCGAAAATATTGAGGACAGTATTGGTGGTCACAATATCGCTCAGCAGCTTGTAATACCCGTCGATACTCAGGCGCCAGTCGTTGTGCCATTTCTTTTCGTAGGCGAGACTATAGGAGTAGGAGCGTTCCGGCTTAATAACATCCGTACTGGGTACCCAGAGGTCAGTAGGGAGGTTGATCACCGGGGTGGACAGCTGATGAATGAATTGCGCCATGGCAGCGTAGGAAGCTTCCAGGTACTGATCCCTGGCAAATTTCCAGCGCACGAGCATCCTTGGCTGCGTGGAAGTATATACAGAACCCTTTTGCACAAGTGACCCGAAATGCAGTCCCGGCCGGATGATCAGGTGTTCATCGAAAAGAGAGATCTGATCCTCTGCGTACAAATTGACCTCCGACATATAATATTTAGGGGCATCTCTTTTTACTGCTTCCCCTGCGGAGATGTTAGTGCGGTAGGAGGTAGGAGCAAAGTTATGGTAGGTATATCCACCGCCAAAGGAGAGCTTATGGGTATTGCTGAGCGTGTATTCGGTTTCGTTATTGACGGCGATATCGCGTACCCTGGATACGCCAATTCCTTTTACGAACAACGAATCCGAAAAGCTCAGCGGGATGACGGAGTTCTGGGAAAAAGTATTGTGGAACCGGCTGTAGGTAAGCGTGGTATTGGTAAACAGCCGGGGATTGACTACCCTGGTCCACTTCAGCGCTGCCGTAACATTGCTCCAGGCGAAGTTGTAATCATCAAACAGGAGGATCACCGGGTTGTCGCTCGATATATTCATGCGGTCCTGCCCTTTGTAAAAGCTAAGGTATATACGGTTTTTTTCGTTGATGATCTGATTCACTTTGAGGTTGATGTCGTACAGGTAGTATTTGCCGTAATCCCGGAGAAAATTTTTTCCGTACAGGGCATCTACTAATGACCGGCGGAGGGACAGCGACATGGACGTGCGATCCTTTATGATCGGGCCTTCCAGCAGGGCGCTGCCGGAAACAGGGCTCAGGGTAGCTTTGCCGTGCCACTCTTTCATGTCGCCGTCTTTGGTGCGGATATCTACGACTGACGATAGCCGGCCCGCATATTTAGCCGGGAATGCGTCTTTATAGAGCGATACATCTTTTACTGCATCGCCGTTGAAAATGGAGAACAGTCCAAAGAGGTGACCGGTATGATAAATGGGTACGCCATCGAGCAGGTAGAGGTTTTGATCAGCCCCACCTCCGCGTATCAGTAGATTGCTGCTGCTTTCCAGAGAGCTTCCTGCGCCGGGGTAGAACTGCAGCGATTTTAAAACATCTTTTTCTCCTAGTAGTGCAGGATAGCTGTTGAGATAGGAAACTGGCATATTAATATAGCCTCCGTGAAGCAGTACCGTATCGCCGGCGCTGGCATTGATCACTACAGGTTGGAGGCTGTGACGAACGCCCATGTAGATATCCAGCTGGCCATCGTCTGGCGGAGGAAGTGGTTGCAGTACTGTTTCATAGGCCACATGCGAAAAAACGACCTGTGTACAGGAGTCAGGCACCTGAAGGGTATAAAAACCGTAGGCGTTACTGATGGTTCCTTTTCGGGTAACGGGGTCGTAGATGGATGCACCGATGATGGCTTCATCACTGTTCTTCTCTTTTACAAACCCGCTGATGGTGTAGTACTGGGTACCGGAGATGTCGCGCAGGAGGAAGATCTTCCCGTTTACCGCGGCTATTTCAATACCGCTACCCTGGAAGATGGTGCTGAGTACCGCGCCAGTGGTAGCTTCCGTACCTGTTAACTGAACTTTTCTATTGAGATGAATGAAGTTGGAGCTATAGGAAACGGGGATGCCTGTTTGCTGTGTGATCTCCTGGATATAATGTAAAACAGTGCCCTGTAATTTAGCCGGGATGAATTTCCGGGAGAGGATGCTGTCAGACTGCTGCGCGCTCAAAGGCAGCCAATGCAGCAGCAGTAGCAGCAATAAAGTGGTATAAGCAAAGGGCTTTGATTTGTTGTTACCTGCGGCTAATGACAATCGTGTTGCCTTCCTGCGTGTAATTGAAGCCCAGCAATAGTTGTAGTTCATGCAATGCATCTTCGCAGGACTGGTCGCGGAAGCTGATGGTTGCTTTTTGTATAGCGGCTGCATCGCGATATGAATCGTCAATCCTGATTTCTTTGCCGTAAAAATCGGCTAATTGCGGCACAATATCAACTAAAGGCGTGTCATTAAATTTTAAAGTTCCTGTTTTCCAGGCGAGAAAGTTAAGGTCGTCGTTATCGGAGGCTACTACCTGGCCTTGCTGACTTACGCCTTTGAGGCCACTGGTAAGGATTACGCCCTGCTGGCTGCTGGGGTGTGCTAGTCGCACCCGGCCTTCCGTCACAATAACGGTGGTAGCTTCCTGTTTTGTTTCCACGGCAAAGGCGGTGCCCAGTACTTCAATGGTGGATTGGTCCGGCGTTTTAACGAGGAAGGGGTGGGAGGGATCACTGGCTACTTCAAAGTAGGCTTCACCGGTGAGTTCGACCACACGTTTATGATGCTGATAATTTTTGCTGTACCTGATTTTAGCACCCGGGCGAAGGGTTACTTTGGATAGGTCGTCCAATTGAAGGTCTTTGATCCTGCCTTCATTGGCGGCAATTTCCCGGATATCATTAGGTTTATCTGTCATCCACCAGGCTGCTGCGGATAATAATACGAGGATAGCTGCTGCGGCAGCGTATTTCCAACGCATGGTTTTTACCGTTGCCGGCTGGACTGGCTGAATGCGACTTTCCACTTTATCCCAGGCGTTATGGGCGTTGTACTGCCGTTGTGCGGGGATGTTATTGCTGCCTTTCCAGATATTGGTCAATGCCTCATATTCGGCCTGGTTTTCTGCGGACTCCAGCCAGCGGCTGAGTTCCAGGTCCTCTTCGGGGGTAATCTGAGCGGACAGTTTTTTAGTGATCAGTTCATAAATGTAATTAGGTTCCATATCTACAGTGTGCTCTGTCTTTATAACGCAGGGTAAGCTGGCTACCCCCTATTAATCAGTTAATAATTTAATCATCAGCAGGATGCCCGCCGGCAGGCCGTAATCGGCCAGATACTTGCGGAGTATCTTCAAAGCCCTGCCCATATAGTTTTCTACCGTTTTGGCGGAGAGGCCCAGGTCGGCCGCTGCCTGCTGATGCGTCATACCCTGGATACGGCAGCGGGTAAATACTTCCTTACACTGCGGCGGCAGGTTGGCAATGGCTTCATAGATGAGCTGGTCGAAGTAGGGCTTTGCTTCCGCTTTTTCCTGCTCCTCGGGCTCCTCGCTGAGGTCGGCCAGTTGACCATACCCCTTCTGGTTTGCCTGTTCTACCTGTTGTTTCCGGATTACCGATATCGAATTATTGCGTACCGCCCTGAACAGGTAAGGTTTGATGTTCGCCATCTGAATCAGGTCCGGGTGTTTCTGCCATAGCCTGATAAAAGTCTCCTGCACTACATCTTCCGCAGCGGCATCGTCGTTCAGAAAGCTGTACGCATAGTTACATAACTCGTTGTACAGCGTATGAAAAAGGTCCTTATATGCTTGATAAGAAGGCGATGTAATCATTTAACCTTCATGTAATTTTGATGATGAATGCCGCTAAAGTAGGGTTTTTACATCATATAAAAATATAGTGATGTGTGGTTGCTTACCGCACCTAATTTTTTCCCTTTGTCTTTCAGATTATAATTTTATCTTGAGCCGGCTTTGCAATCCATTGCAAAGCATTTAAACCGTTATAATTTTTATCAGCAAATGAAGCTCAGGATTACTGCAACGGGGCTGCTGACTGCGCTTACGGTACAATATGCCGCAGCGCAGAAGCAACAGCCCATCTACCGGAATGGCTGGATTGATTTCAACAAAAACGGCAAAAAGGACATCTTCGAGGATCCGACACAAACCGTGGACGACCGTGTAAAAGATCTGCTTTCGCAAATGACGCTGGACGAAAAGACCTGCCAGATGGCTACCCTGTATGGTTATGGTCGCGTGTTGAAAGATGAAATGCCCACACCGGAATGGAAAAACCAGGTGTGGAAAGATGGTATCGCCAACATCGATGAGGAACTGAACAGTGTGGCTAATAACCGTAAAGCACAAACGAAGTATTCTTTCCCTTACAGCACACATGCTGCGGCTATCAATACCGTACAGAAATGGTTTATTGAGCAGACCCGCCTGGGCATACCGGTGGATTTCACCAATGAAGGAATCCATGGTCTGAACCATGATCGTGCTACGCCACTGCCGGCGCCCATCGGCATTGGCAGCACCTGGAATCGTACGCTGGTGCGCAGAGCAGGGGAAATCGGGGGCCGCGAGGCTAAACTGCTCGGCTATACGAACGTATATGCACCCATCCTGGATCCGGCACGCGATCCACGCTGGGGACGTGTGGTTGAATGCTATGGGGAAGATCCGTTTCTCATCGCTGAAATGGGTAAACAAATGGTGCTGGGTATTCAGTCGCAGGGCGTCGCCTCCACACTGAAACACTTTGCGGTATACAGCATTCCTAAAGGTGGCCGCGATGGCGACGCCCGTACGGACCCGCATGTGGCGCCGCGCGAAATGCATCAGATCTACCTGTATCCATTCCGCCGCGTAATCCAGGAAGCAAAGCCAATGGGCGTAATGAGCAGTTATAACGACTGGGATGGGGAACCTGTTACCGGCAGCTATTACTTCCTGACGCAGTTGCTCCGCCAGCAGTTTGGGTTCGACGGTTACGTGGTATCCGACTCGGAAGCAGTGGAATATCTCTTCAGCAAACACCATGTGGCAGCTGATTATAAAGAAGCAGTACGCCAAACTGTAGAAGCAGGATTAAACGTACGCACCAACTTCACCCCGCCGGAAAACTTTATCACCCCGCTCCGCGAGCTGGTGAAAGAAGGCAAGGTGAATATGAAAACGATTGATAGTCGCGTAGGAGATGTACTGCGTGTGAAGTTCCGTTTAGGCCTGTTCGATCATCCGTATGTAGATGAGAAGCTGGCAGATAAAGGTGTGCACACCGCTGCAGACGATTCCTTTGCATTACAGCTGAACCGTGAGTCGCTGGTACTGCTGAAAAATGAAAAGAATACCCTGCCGCTCAATCGTAACGCGATTAAAAATGTGCTGGTAACAGGCCCGATGGCGAAAGCCGTTAGTCACGCCAACAGTCGCTACGGTCCTTCCAATAACCCGGTGATTTCAGTGCTGGAAGGTATTGAGAAACTGGCGGGCAAAGGCATCACGGTCAATTACACCCAAGGCTGTGATATCGTGAATCCGGGCTGGCCCGGCACCGAGATTGTGCCAACGCCGCTGAGTGCGGAAGAGCAGGCTGGTATAGCCGAAGCCGTTAGTAAGGCAAAAGAAGCGGATGTTATTATAGCAGTAGTAGGGGAAGATGATAAACGTGTTGGGGAGAGCCTTTCCCGTACCAGCCTGGATTTGCCCGGCCGTCAACTGCAGTTGTTACAGGCATTGCACGCCACCGGCAAACCAGTGGTAGCAGTGCTGATCAACGGTCAGCCACTCACGATCAACTGGGAAAATCAGAACCTGCCAGCCATCCTGGAAGCCTGGTTCCCTGGTCCTAACGGCGGTATCGCCGTAGCAGAAGCGCTGTTCGGTGATTACAACCCGGGCGGCAAACTGACGGTTACCTTCCCTAAATCACTGGGGCAGCTGGAACTAAACTTTCCATTCAAGCCCGGCTCACATGCCGGTCAGCCTTCCAGCGGTAATAACGGTTTCGGACGTACGAGTGTAAACGGTGCGCTGTATCCATTCGGTTATGGCCTCAGTTACACCACATTTGAATACAGCAACCTGGTGGTTACACCTGAGCAACAACGCCAGCAGGGCGACATCCAGGTAAGTGTGGATGTGACCAACACCGGCAGCAAAACCGGTGATGAAGTAGCACAGCTCTATATGCATGATAAAGTAAGCAGTGTAACTACCTACGTATGGCAGCTGCGCGGCTTCGAGCGGGTAACCCTCAAACCGGGTGAAAAGAAAACCCTGCACTTTACCCTGCATCCGGATCACCTGGCGCTGTTAGACAAGGATATGAACTGGACAGTAGAACCGGGAGAGTTTGAAATTGCAGTTGGAACCAACTCTGAAGACCTCCAGCTCAAAAAAACAATTACTATCATCCGATAGGCATAGTTTGATTTTTTAGGTCGGCCCCGGAATCAGCTTCCGGGGCTTTTTTATGCATTGAAGCCAGCATCCTTAATCTCCCCAAAAATCCGTAAATTCATTGAAAACCATGTTATATGTCAGGAACTTTCTCAAAGCTCAGGAATGCGTATCAGCTCTTTAAAAGTATAGACTTTAAGCAATTGGCCAAACTATCCGAGAAGGTAGACTTACCGAAGGTAATGCAGTCGGTAGCCCAGATGGACGAAAATCAGCTCAACGGCCTGATGAAAATGTTGGGCAGCAGGGGAAGTAAAAAGAAGGAGCCACCCATTGATGGGGATTTCTATAATATCAGTGAACGGTTGTCGCCCGAGGACAGGGCTTTGCAATTAAAAGTAAGGGAGTTTATGGAGAAGGAAATCCAGCCACTGGTAAACGAGTACTGGCTGAAGGCGGAGTTCCCTTTTGAAATAATCGAAAAATTCAGAGCCCTCAATATATGCGGTGTGACCTATGACGGTTACGGCTGTCCGAATCGCTCCTACCTGATGGAAGGCATTATTGCCATGGAAATGGCGAGAGTGGATGCCAGCATCGCAACCTTCTTCGGCGTGCAGAGTGGCCTGGCCATGGGTTCCATTTATATGCTCGGTTCAGAAGCCCAGAAGGCAGAGTGGCTGCCTAAAATGCAGCAGCTCCATTGTATTGGTGCATTTGGGCTCACCGAACCGGAAGTAGGTTCGGGTACCGCAGGTGGACTCACGACCACGGCTAAACGGGAAGGGGATACCTGGATACTCAATGGCCAGAAGAAATGGATCGGTAACGCCACCTTTGCGGATGTTATCGTTATCTGGGCCAGGGATTTGGGAGATAATCAAGTCAAAGGATTCCTCGTGCGAAAGGAAAACCCCGGCTTCGCGGTGGAAAAAATGCACGATAAGATGGCGCTCCGCATTGTACAGAACGGCCTCATTACGCTTACGGACTGCCGGGTGGAAGAAGCCGATCGTTTGCAACACGCCAATAACTTTAAAGATACTTCCCGCGTACTTCGCATGACACGCGCCAGCGTGGCCTGGGAAGCCGTAGGCTGCGCCCGCGGCGCCTATGAAAATGCGCTGGCGTATACCCGTAAACGTAAGCAGTTTGGTAAACCTATCGCTTCGTTTCAGCTTATACAGGGCCACCTGGTAGAAATGCTGTCCAACCTCACTGCCATGCAAACCATGGTGTTCCGCCTGTCTGAAATGCAGGACCAGGGCGCACTCAAAGATGAGCATGCCTCCCTTGCAAAAGTTTTCTGTACACTGCGTACGCGCGATATCGTGGGCAGGGCCAGAGAAGTAATGGGCGGCAATGGCATTTTGCTGGAATACAATGTGGCGCGCTTTGTGGCAGACGCAGAAGCGATTTATTCCTATGAAGGCACCAAGGAGATCAACTCCCTGATTGTTGGAAGAGCTATTACCGGTTCGAGCGCGTTTGTGTAGTATATTATTAGTCCCGTCGAAAGCAAGGGCTTTGCCCTATGCTAACTTCATGTGTGTGCTACGCCAACGGTGCAGCACACACACAAGACCGGATGCCGAAGGCATCCGGTCTTGTGTGTCCCAAATTTTTTAAAATAAAAAACAATCTATTTTCTATTTTTATCCGTTAGCTGATAAAACAGAAAATAAACCACTCGTTATGAATACATCCGACCGTCGCAGTTTCCTCCGCAATGTATCGCTGGGAAGCCTTGCCGCTATTAGTTTGCCAAACATCGTGTCTGCCGCTACTGCAGGTGCAAAGCCAGCTAAAATACAGCTGAAAAAAGATTATACCATTCTCTTCCAGGGCGACTCCATCACCGACGTAGGTCGCAAAAGAGACGCCGATGCGGCTAACAACGGCGCCGCACTGGGCGGTGGCTACGCATTTTTAGCCGCTTCAGAGCTGCTCTGGCAGCATCCTGATAAAAATCTTTCAATCTACAACAGGGGCATCAGCGGAAACAAAGTCTACCAGCTGGCCGAAAGATGGGATGCCGATTGCATCAACCTGAAACCGAATGTACTCAGTATCCTGATTGGGGTAAATGACTACTGGCACAAACACAATGGTAAATATGACGGTAGCTCCAAAGTATACCGGGACGATTATGATAAACTGCTGGACCGCACCAAGCAAAAGTTTCCTGATCTGCAACTGATCATCGGGGAGCCTTTCGCCGTGAAAGGAGTGAAAGCAGTAGATGATACCTGGTACCCAGAATTCAATGAGTACCGCGCTGCCGCTAAAGAAATCGCAGATAAATATAAAGCCTCCTTCATTCCTTACCAGGCTATCTTTGATAAGGCCGTACAATCGGCCCCGGCCAGCTACTGGACAGGTGACGGCGTACACCCTTCCCTGGCAGGTGCCCGACTGATGGCGCAGGCATGGCTGGATTGTGTTAAATAATACGGCCCATGAAAAAAGTATTTCTTCTTTGTATAATGATGAGTGCAGGTGTAACTATGATGGCGCAACAGGTGAAAAATATTCCGCTATGGCCAGGCAATGTTCCGGGTGAAACGGTGAAGTCGCCCATGAAAACCTCCGCCGACAACAGCGGAAATGTGATCCGCATTTCCGAAGTCACTGATCCATTCATTTCCGTGTTTCCCGCGCCGGCAGGCAGCAACAAGGATGCCGCGGTGATCGTTTGTCCGGGTGGTGGGTACAGTATCCTGGCGCTGGACCTGGAAGGCACCGAGATTGCGAAATGGCTTAACTCCCTCGGCTATACGGCTTTTGTGCTCCATTATCGCGTGCCGCAGAAACAGCTGGGCGCCTTGCAGGATGTACAACGTGCCATCCGCATCGTGCGCTCCAAAGCGGCCGACTATCATATCAACCCGGAAAAGATCGGTGTGCTGGGCTTTTCAGCAGGGGGAAGCCTGAGCGCCAGAGCCAGCACCTTGTATGATGTACAGCAGTACACGCCCGTGGATGCTGCCGATCAGCTGAGTGCAAAGCCTTCTTTTGCCCTGCTCATTTATCCGGCTTACCTGGATAAGGGAGCAGACCGGAAGCTGACACCAGAGCTGCATGTAAATGCCGCCACGCCGCCTACGTTCCTGTTTGCCACGGCGGACGATACCTACGGCAACAGCGCGCTGGTAATGGCGGGCGCGATGCGTGATGCAAAAGCCCCGGTAGAGCTGCATTTCTATAACAAGGGCGGACATGGGTACGGATTGCGGCCCGGGAACCCCGCCGCTGAGGCCTGGCCCGGGTTGGCACAAGCCTGGCTGAAACAGTTTGATAAGAAAGATTAACATCTCCCGATAAAAAGAACCGCACCCGCGGTTCTTTTTTTTATATAACAATTCCCTGTCCCGGTTGTATAATAAAGAAAAGCATTGTAGCAATGGACCCACACCACGATCATGCCCATCACCAGATGAATGGCCAACAGGAAGCCGGACACGAACATATGCATATGGATCACAGCAAGCAGCATGGCGGCCACGATATGGCCAGCATGCATGCCGGCCACGATCATGGCAGTATGATCAACGATTTTAAAAAACGATTTTATGTAGTGCTGGTGCTCACCGTACCGGTGATGCTGTTGTCGAAAATGATCCAGCACTGGCTGGGACTGACGTTCAGCTTCCCCGGCGATCAGTACGTGCTGCTCGGGCTCAGCACCATCATCTATTTCTACGGCGGCTGGCCTTTTCTGACCGGTGCCAGGGACGAACTGAAAGCCGGCAATCCCGGCATGATGACGCTGGTAGGTTTTGCCATCACCGTTGCATATGTGTATAGTGTAGCCGTGCTATTGGGCCTCAAAGGCATGGACTTTTTCTGGGAACTGGCCACGCTGATACTGATCATGCTGCTGGGGCACTGGATAGAAATGAGTGCGGTAGCCGGCGCCGGCAGGGAGCTGGAACTGCTCGTAAAACTGATGCCTGCGGAGGCTCATTTAATTAAGGGAGATGTAGTGCAGGAGGTGGCTACGGACAGCTTGCAGCCCGGAGATATCATCCTGATAAAGCCCGGAGAAAAAATTGCCGCCGATGGCGTTGTGTCGGACGGTACCAGTTACGTCAATGAATCCATGCTTACCGGGGAATCCAGGCCAGTGCAGAAATCGGCAGGCGATAAAGTGATTGCGGGAGCTATTAACGGCCATAGCGCTTTTCAGGTAAAGGTGACGCATAACAGCGCGGAATCTTATCTCTCCCAGGTAATAAAACTGGTAAACGATGCGCAGCAGGCAAAGTCAGGCACGCAGCTACTGGCCGACAAAGCTGCCAGATGGCTGACCATTATCGCCATTGCAGCAGGTATCATCACCTTCCTGGTATGGTGGCTTACCGGCAGCTCTCTCGCTTTTGCCATGGAACGGATGGTAACGGTCATTGTTATTTGTTGCCCGCATGCACTAGGCCTCGCCGTACCACTGGTTGTAGCACGTTCCACCACCATTGCCGCGCAGCATGGGCTGCTGATTAAAGATCGCACTGCATTTGAAAATTCCCGAAAAATAGACACACTGGTATTTGATAAAACAGGTACGCTTACCGTTGGTAAATTTGAAGTGACTGCCATGGAATCCTTTGACAGCACCTATTCCAAAGAGCAACTGCTTGCACTGGCAGCCGCCGCTGAGCAACAATCAGAGCATCCTATTGCAACCGGCATTCTTGCAAAAGCAAAGGAATTACAATTACAGGTTTCCACTGCAGGTGATGTGCAAGCCCTTGCGGGTAAAGGCATACAGGCGAAAGTAGGGAATGATACCGTGCTGGTGGCATCGCCGGTGTATGCACAGGAACATTTTCATGCACCCGCAGTGAATACCGATGGCACGGGTACTTTGTCGTATGTAATCATTAATGATAAACCGGCAGGTTACCTGTTACTCTCCGATGAACTCAGGCCTGAATCAGCCGGCGCTGTGCAGCAACTGCGGCAGGATGGCATTACCACCGTGCTCCTGACGGGCGACAATAAAAAAGTAGCCGGTGCCGTAGGGCAAAAATTGCAACTTGATAAGGTGATCGCAGAAGTTTTGCCACATGAGAAGCTCGAACAAATAAAGGCACTGCAACAGGAGGGGAGGTATGTAGCCATGACCGGCGACGGCATTAATGACGCACCGGCACTGGCACAAGCCAACATTGGGATTGCCGTTGGTTCTGGCTCCGATATAGCCGCTGAAACGGCAGGTATTGTGCTGGTAAACAGCAACCCCGCTGATATTGTGAGTCTTATAAAATTCGGAAAAGCCACATACCGGAAAATGATTCAAAATCTGGCCTGGGCCACGGGGTATAACCTCATCGCTATGCCGTTGGCAGCAGGTGTTTTGGCACCCTGGGGAGTGATACTTAGTCCTGCCGTTGGTGCGGTGCTGATGACAGTGAGCACCGTGGTAGTTGCCATTAACGCGAAATTGCTGAAATTATAACAATTCATTATGTCTAAATGAACTAAATAATTCAATAAATTTGGCAGACATTTAACTCTGTATTAAAAACCTGATCATGGGATTATTTGATAAACTGCGGAATGAATTTATTGACATTATTGAATGGACAGACACCTCGTCTGATACCATTGTTTGGAAGTTTCCCCGTTACCAGAATGAGATTAAGCAAAATGCAAAACTAACGGTACGTGAATCACAGGTAGCTGTATTCATGAACGAGGGTAAAATTGCAGATGTGTTTACCGCTGGTATGCATACCCTGAATACACAAAACCTGCCTATCCTCGCTACTTTGCAGGGATGGAAATATGGATTTAACAGTCCGTATAAAGCAGATATATTCTTTGTTAGTCTGCGCCAGTTCACCAACCAGAAATGGGGTACCAGGAACCCGGTGATGCTGCGTGATGCAGAATTTGGTCCGCTTCGTGTACGCGCTTTCGGTAGTTACGCTTTTAAAGTAAAAGATGCTGCCGAATTCATTAAAGACATTGCGGCTACCAACCCGGAATTTACGGTAGACGGTATTAATGAGCAACTGCGTAACCTGGCCGTGTCACGCGGTATGGATGCGATTGCGGAAGCGAAGATTCCTGTGCTGGATCTCGCGGCTAACTACGATGAAGTTTCTACGATTATTACTGATAAAATCCGTCCCGAGTTCAATGAGCTGGGATTGGAGCTGACTAAATTCCTGATTGAAAACATCTCCCTGCCTCCTGAAGTGGAAGCGGCACTGGACAAAAGAAGCAGCATGGGTATCGTGGGCAACCTGGGTGCATATGCGCAATTCCAGGCGGCAAACGCCATGGAGAAATCAGCTGAGAATCCGGGCAGCGGCGGCCTTGCAGGCGCTGGTCTGGGCCTTGGCATGGGCGCAGCTATGATGGGGCAGATGGGTAATGTATTCCAGCAGACCCAGTTTAACCCGATATCAGGACAAAGCGGAACCGGTGCTGCTCCTGCGGCGGGTGCTGTACCTCCGCCACTGCCATCGGCGGTTTCTTTCTTTGTGGCCGTGAATGGTCAGCAGGCAGGCCCTTTTGATCAGGCGCAACTGCAGCAGCTGGCAGCTTCCGGTCAGTTTAACGGTAACTCCCTTGTATGGAAAGCCGGCATGGCCGCATGGGCTGCTGCTTCCTCCGTACCTGAGCTGGCACCAATTCTGGCTACCGTACCACCGCCATTACCATAAGCTTTTAGTTACACCTGCGTTCCGCAGGTTTGCGGAACGCAGGAAACAGACTTGTCCGGTGGGCAGGTCTGTTTCCGACTTTTTATAAACAGCATATTTCCCTATGTCATTTGAGGAAAAAACAAGTGAAACGGTACAATCACTGAAGTGCCAGAACTGTGGCGCCGTGCTGCATTACGCTCCCGGCACCAACAGCCTGAAATGTGAGTACTGCGGTACCGTTAACGAAATTGAACATGAGGCGGACCTGGCCATCAGGGCCATCGATTATAAGGAATTCATTGCCGCCCAGGAGGCACATACTTCTGCCACCCAGGAAGCACAGATCGTAAAATGTACTAACTGTGGCGCCTCTACGACGTTGCTGCCTAATATTACGGCCGACTCCTGCGCGTTCTGCGCCTCACCGCTGGTGATAGACCATGTACAAACCACTACCATGCTGGAGCCGCATTATGTATTACCCTTTGTGGTAAAGGATAATGAGGCCCTTCAGTATTTCAGAAACTGGATGAGTAAACTCTGGTTTGCCCCTTCTGATCTGGTGAAAAAGGTAAAAGATGGTTCTTCCCAGCAGTTGAAAGGCGTGTATATTCCACACTGGAGTTACGATGCAGATACTGATACTTCGTATAGTGGTCAGCGTGGCGAGTACTATTACACAACAGAAACCTATACGGAAACGGTGAATGGCCGCGAGGAAACCCGTACCCGACAGGTGCGCCACACCGCCTGGTATCCCGCTTCCGGTAGGGTGAATAATGAATTCCGGGATGTACTGGTGTCTGCCAGTCCATCACTGCCACAAAAAATGGCGATTATCCTGGAGCCCTGGAAGCTGGAAGAGTTGAAGAAATACGATGGCCGCTACCTGAGTGGCTTCCGCGCAGAAATCTATCAGACAAATGCAGAGCAGGGTTTGGTGCAGGCGCAGCGGCGCATGGACCCGATCATTCGCGATGAAATTTGTGCAGATATCGGTGGAGATGAACAGGTGATTGATGATTATGACATCACTTACGATACGCTCGCATTAAAATACCTCTTACTCCCGGTATGGATCAGCGCTTACAAGTACAACGACAAAGTGTATCACTTTGTCGTAAACGCCTGCACCGGTGAGGTAACGGGCGACAGACCATACAGCTGGGTAAAAATTGCGGGGCTGGTTATATCTATTATCCTGGCAATTATTATTATCTGGCAACTGGCATCTCAACAATAAAAAACAGCCTATTTAAGGTAACACAGAAGGTCAGGGCAAGCAGCCCTGACCTTCTGTGTTAATAAGGATTCCAACATCATTTCTGCCAGCAATTATATCAAATGAGAAAGGCCAGGGCGAAGCGCGCTGATCTTTATGTTGTCAGCAACTTATTCCAACAGAATCCCTGACGGATGACGTATTCAAACGGGAGGGGCCAGGGCGAAGCGCGCTGATGTTTATATTGTCAGCAACTTATTTCAACAAAATCCCTGACTGATGACGTATTCAAACAGGAGGGGCCAGGGCGAAGCGCGCAGATCTTTATGTTGTCAGCAACTTATTTCAACAGAATCCCTGACGGATGACCTATTCAAACGGGACGGGCCAGGGCGAAGCGTGCTGATGTTTATATTGTCAGCAACCTATTTCAACAGAATCAGTGACAGATGACGTATTCAAACGGAATGGGCCAGGGCGAAGCGCGCTGATCTTTATATTGACAGCAACTCATTTCAACAGAATCAGTGACAGATGACGTATTCAAACGGGAGGGGCCAGGGCGAAGTGCGCTGATCTTTTATATTGTCAGCAACTTATTTCAACAGAATCAGTGACAGATGACGTATTCAAATGGGAGGGGCCAGGGCGAAGCGCACTGATCTTTTATATTGTCAGCAACTTATTTCAACAGAATCAGTGACAGATGACGTATTCAAACGGGAGGGGCCAGGACGAAGTGCGCTGATCTTTATATTGTCAGCAACTTATTTCAACAGAATCAGTGACAGATGACGTATTCAAACGGGAGGGGCCAGGGCGAAGTGCGCTGATCTTTTATATTGTCAGCAACTTATTTCAACAGAATCAGTGACAGATGACGTATGGGAGGGGCCAGGGCGTCCAGCCCTGCCCCTCCCGTATCAGCGTCTGCCGAAGGCAGACGCTGATACGGGAACCTACGTGCGGACATCGAACCGGGGAGTAAAATCTACAAATCCAGCCTTTATATCTTCCTGAAAATATATTGCATTCTTTGCTGAAACGCAATGTGGTAAAGGAATTTAAAGGATGAGCGAAAAATTACGGTATCGTTTTTGAAAAAAAGAAGCTGAACCTATTAATTCACTTTATAAACACAAAACAATCGGCTATGAAAAAGACCATATTTTTAGCGACCGCTTGCCTGGCTGTAGGCCTGATCCAATCCTGTGGCAACAATGCCAGTAACAAGGAAGCGCAAACAGACAGTGCGCAGGAAATTAATGAGGCGGTAAAACCTGTAGATGATAAGTCTTCTGAATTTGCCGTAGAAGCAGCAAATGGCGGCCTGCTGGAAGTGGCCATGGGTAAGCTGGCACAGGAAAAAGCCACCAATCCGCGTGTAAAGGAATTTGGTAACATGATGGTCAACGACCACAGCAAGGCAAACGATGAGCTTAAAAATCTTGCTACCAGCAAAAACATTACACTGCCTGCCTCACTGAACCCGGAAGATCAGAAGCACATTGACGAGCTGGCGAAAAAATCAGGAAAAGATTTTGACAAGGATTACATGAAAATGATGGTAGACGACCATGATAAAGATGTGAAAAAATTCGAAGACGCGTCAAACGACCTGGCAGATGCAGACCTGAAAGCTTTTGCAGCTAACACCCTGCCTACTTTAAAAGCACACCAGGATTCTGCAAAAGCAATCAAAGATGCTTTGAAATAGTTTAGTTCAAGATCAATTATAGGTGCTGTTTGATTGGAACTGCAAAACCTCAAATGGCTTGTCCCTGGTACCAGTACAGTACCAGGGATTTTTTATGCTAATGCGGCAGTTTCTTCTCCAGTAATCCATACACCCATGTGCCAGCGATAGCGCTGATAAGCGTTACAGCAACTACGGTGAAGCCAAGTCCGATCTGCGCAAACAATGGCCCCGGGCAGGCACCTGTAATGGCCCAGCCTATCCCGAAAATCAACCCGCCATAGATCTGACCTTTATCAAATTTTTTGGAAGGAATAGCTATTGGCTGACCGTCAAACGTTTTGATACCAAAGCGTTTTATCACCTGTACGGAAAAAATGCCTACTACCACACCTGTACCAATCACGCCATACATATGGAAAGAAGTCAGCTGAAACATTTCCTGGATGCGAAACCAGCTGATCACCTGCGCCTTTACCAGCACAATTCCAAAGAGAATACCGGCCAGTAAGTATTTCATATTTTTCATGGCTTAGGCGTTTAGGAGTTTAAAAATCCACGGAACAATTACATTGGCGCTAAAGAATCCACCTGCCATAAAACAAATGGTTGCCACCAGCGAAGGCCATTGCAGGTTGGATAATCCCATAATGGAGTGCCCGGAGGTACAGCCGCCGGCATAGCGGGTACCGAAGCCTACAAGGAAACCGCCGATCACAAAAAATATCAGACCTTTCATCGTAAAGAGGTTGTTCCAGTTAAAAATTTCAATGGGTAATAGTTGGGAGAAGTCGGTGATGTGGTACACCTGTAACCGCTGCTGCGTAGCCGCGGCCACTTCAACAGGGGCATTGCCCTCGAGGAAGCAGCCTGCAAGTATACCGCCGATCAGGATGCCACCCACAAAAAACAGGTTCCAGGCCTGCGCTTTCCAGTCGTACTTAAAAAAGGAAATATCCGCAGGAAAGCAGGCGGCACATATTTGTCGGAGGGTGGAAGAGATGCCAAGCGTTTTGTTGCCCAATAGGAGCAGGAGGGGGACGGTGAGCCCGATGAAAACGCCGCCTACGGCCCAATGCCATGGCTGCTGTATGAATTGGATGATGCTCATAGGTAGTGTTTTATACTTTTATTTAGTGGCGTGCGTGCCGCTGGCACGCACGCCACTACATCACCCGCGCCGAAGGCGCGGGTGATGTAGTACTAAAGTAAGTCATTATACTCCGGATGCCTTTTCATATAGGCGAACACGTAAGGGCACAGCGGTTTCACCTTAAGGCTATTGGTCCTGGCATATTCCAGTACATATTTAGCCAGTGCGGCAGCCACTCCTTTACCTTCCAGCTCAGGTGGTACTTCGGTATGCACATAAGCAATGCCGCCGGGAAAATTCTGGTAAATAATAAATCCCGTGTGTCCGTCAACGGTAGTTTCGAAACGGTGTTTCTCTTTATTCTGAATGATGTCGTATTCCATATGATTATGATTCAGGTTTATCTCTGAAATTGATTTTTACGTGCGTGCCATCGCAGTAAGGCTTGTTGGACGAAGCACCACAGCGGCAAAAAGCAGTCACTTTGTTTTTACGTGTTTCCTTGCCATCGGCGTCTTTCACCACGATGTTGCCATATACAAGCAGTGGCCCGTTTGGCAGCGGCTCCACGATGCTTTCGGCTTCAATGTCTGGTGCAACGCCGCCTTCGGCTGCCACCTCACTGTTCAGGTAATAGGTGAGTGCGCCGGATGGGCATTGTTTTACCTGGTTGATGATGCGTTCAGTGGTGGCACCTTCGGCGTTGATCCAGGGTTTGGTATGCGGATTGAATACCTCCGGCAAACCATGGAAGCATACTTCTGAGTGTATACACACATTGGGCTTCCATACGATGGTCACCTCGCCGTTGGTGTATTTCTTGGTAATGTCTTTCATACGAATGTCCGTTTTATTAAGCGGGATTGCTGATGATAACAATAGGATTACTCAATACCTTATGAACAGGGCAGGAGTCCGCAATCTGCAGCAGTCTTGCCCGTTGTTCGTCATCCAGGTTACCCTGGAAGGCAATATTACGTTCAATAACGGTCGTATTAGGATCCGGTTTTTTGTCCTTATTGAAAAACAGTTCAATTTCCACGCCTTCCAGCGGCCATTTCTTTCGTTTGGCATACATGGTAACCGTAATGGCCGTACAGGCGCCAAGACTGCTCAGCAATAATTCTCCGGGCTTAGGGGCGGTATCGCCGCCGCCAACTTCCTCGGGTTCATCTGCCAGCCAGCGGTGACCTCTGGTATCTATGGACACCTGGTAGGGATTCTGACCAATACTAACTTTCACTGATTCTTCCATAAATCTATAAGCTGCTTCCTTGTCAGCGTTAATCTAAAATGATTGGGCCAGCCACTGTGCAGCAAGCGTAACATCCTGCCGGGTAAGCTGGTGGCCTGTGTCGAGCATTTCTAATTTTACCGCAAAGCCGTTGGCTTCCAGTAATGTCGCATAGCTCTCGGTAGCTCCGGGTTCCAGGGTTGCATCCTGTAAACCGCCACTCATAAATACAGGCTGTGCTTTTTCGGTTTCAAACGGATCTTCAATTCCCTGCAACGGCTGCATGGGGCGGAACAATACCGCGCCTGCCAGCAGCTCCGGGTACAGCATCAATATGGCTCCCGCGATATTGGCGCCGTTGGAATAACCCACGGGGATTAGCTTGTCCACGTCAAAACCTTTTTCGAGCGACAGCTCCTTTAAAAAGTGTACCAGCTCATGCGTACGGAAATGTACATCCTTTTCGTCAAATACACCCATGGAGAGTCGACGGAAAAACCGCGGCATGCCATGTTCACTAACGTTACCGCGTACACTGAGTACATGGTAACCCTTGCCCAGTTCGGCTGCCAGCGGCAGTAAATCCGTTTCATCACCACCGGTGCCATGGAGCAGCAACAGCGTATAACCGTTACCGTTGACAGCCGGTTCCCAGATATATTGCAGGGGTTTAAAGTCCATCGTTAATCCAGCTTTACTAATTTTTTTATAATCTCTTCCCGCTGTGCTTCATATTGTGGTGGCAGCATCAGGTGGGTGCCCAGCTCGTTGAGTGGTTCGTCTACCGTGAAACCCGGTGCATCAGTAGCCAGTTCAAACAACACGCCGCCCGGCTCACGGAAGTAAACGGATTTGAAGTATTTTCTATCCAGCACCGTGGTGAGGTGCAGCCCCCTGTTTTCCAGTTCTGTTCTTAATTTTTCCTGCGTCGCTTCATCAGGCACGCGGAAGGCTACGTGGTGTACACTGCCGCCTGCCACATGTCCCCGCATTTCACCTTTGGCTTCCACCAGGTCGATAAACCCGCCCTGCTGGCCTTCCGGGCCGGCAAAGCGATAGCGGTTGGTATGGTTCTTTTTCAGTTCCCAGCCAAATACGGATACAAGTAAATCGGCCGTAGGCTGAATATCGTCCAGGGTAAGCGTTACATGATGAAAGCCCCTGGTGGCATTGTTTTCTTTGATCTCCGCTGTCTCCCATGGCTTGCGGTCGTCCGACTGCTCGGGTACCGTCAGCTCAATTTTGAGTCCATCCGGATCTAAGAAGGTGAGGTATACCTCTCCAAATTTGGAAGAGGGTTTATTATATATTATGTTTTCTTTCTCGAATCGTTTCAGCCAGAAATCCAGGCTGCCTTCCGGCACAGAATACCCGATCTCAGTGGCCATG
This sequence comes from Chitinophaga jiangningensis, assembly GCF_900142605.1. Classification (GTDB taxonomy): domain Bacteria; phylum Bacteroidota; class Bacteroidia; order Chitinophagales; family Chitinophagaceae; genus Chitinophaga; species Chitinophaga jiangningensis. The sequence continues at coordinate 423,811 of NZ_FRBL01000003.1, read as the reverse complement.
TGCGTACCTCTGCGGCCCGTTGCGATGTCTTCCCACGGAAAGAACGTGAGAATTGTACCCGGGTCACCTTTTTCATCTCCATAATAAAAATGATAGGTATTAGGGTCATCGAAATTGACGGTTTTCTTTACAAATCGTAATCCCATTACCCTTGTATAAAAATCAAAGTTCTTTTTGGCCCGTCCTGCTATCGCTGTTACGTGATGTATGCCCTTTATTGCGCTCATGGTAATGTGTTTATGAATGAAAAAGTCCCGCAGCATGGCGGGACCGCGTAATATTTTTTATGATCTTTTCAGCATCTGTACTTCGCAGTGGATCTTTACTTCATCACTCACCATCACCCCGCCGGCTTCAGTGACTGCGTTCCAGTTTAATCCGAAGTCTTTACGGTTAATTTTGCCATGCACCGTAAAACCTGCTTTGGTATTGCCCCAGGGATCTTTTACCACCCCGCCGAATTCCACATCTAACTTAATGGGCTTAGTGACATCGCGTATGGTAAGGTCGCCATACAGTGTATAGGAGCCGTCGTTATCCACGCTTTCTGCTTTGGTAGCCTTAAATACAATATTGCGGTATTTGTCTACATCAAAGAAATCAGGGCTGCGAAGGTGACCATCGCGCTGTGCGTTGCCGGTATTTACAGAGTCAATATCCACGGTGGCAGTTACTTTGGCATTCATGAAATCCTCTTCTTCCGTTTCGGCCTCCACTGTGAAGTTGTCGAATTTACCATTGATGTTGGTAATCATCAGGTGTCTGATCTTGAAGCCAAGCTCGCTGTGGTCAGCATCTGCTACCCAAGTTGTTTTTGCCATAAGTGAATGGTTTTATAATGATGAAATATTATGACCTGTAATGGGACGGTGTTGCTCTCAAAGCATAACAAGTCCGCAATTTGTTTGTTCATATAAACAACACAAAGGTCATTAATTGCCGGACGGATGCAAATGCACTAAATATTGAAAATGATGTACAAATTGTGCTTTACTAAGTTAAGAAATTCGGAGGTAAGGGAAAACAGATTAATTAATCATCATTTTTTTTCAAATAACACAAACATTATGCATAATTAATTGTTTATCTGTCGGATGAACCCAAAAATGGTGGCGTTGCTCAGAAATGCATATCGTATGAAACAATTCCCAGCTATCATCATTCCGATTATACTTGCTGTTCCAGCTTATGCCCAGGATGCCGGGAAGGAGCTCTCATTAAAAGATTGTTACCGCATCGCCAGGCAGGGCAACATCGTGGTGCAGCAGGCGCAACACTCGCTCAAAGCCAGGGAGTATTCCCTGCAGGCAAATAACCGCGCTTATTTCCCTAAGGTGGACGTGCTCGCAGGCTACAACTACCTCGTTAAGCCACTGGAAATAAATCTGCAGCAGGTGAAAAACGGGGTGGTCGACGGGTCGTCCGCACAGGCCGTGAATACCGCCAATGAAGTATTTCACCAGATCACCGGCCAGGACCTCCCACAGGCAGTAAAAGATAAAATCTCCACCACCACCAAAAGCATCCTGAACACGGCCTACCCGGATTATAACCCGGCACTGGCCAAGCAATCCTACTTTACCGCTGGCGTGTTTGTAAGGCAACCCATTTACATGGGCGGAAAAATAGCCTCCGCACAGGAACTGGCACGCACCAACGTAAAGGCAGGCGAATTCAATCAGCAGCTGGTAGAAAAGGAACTAACTTTTGGCATCAGCGCCCAATACCTGCGCATCCTCTATCTTAACACCATCCTCTCACATGAGGCCATCATACTGAAAGCGTTTGAGAAAAATAAAGCCTACGCGGCGTCTTTGAAAAAGAACCAGATACTTCCGCCTTACTTACTAAACTGGGCGAATGTATCCTACACGCAGGCCGCCAATCGTTACGCCAACCTGCAGCTGGACAAACAAAACGCTATCCTCGAGCTTAATAAGCTGCTGGGGCAGCCGCTCAATACGCCACTGGTCATCAACGACACGCTGGAATACAATCGCTACGACATCGCCAGCAGTGATGCGCCAGCGGAGGTGCAACTGGATAATAACGCCACCTACAGGCTGGTGGCCAACGCCACCGACCAGGCCAAAGTAGCGGTAAAGGCAACCCGCTCGCTGTCCCTCCCCAATATTTTTGCCATTGGTAACGTGAACGTATACCAGAAAGACCTGCCCGTTACCATTCCACCCTGGATGGTAGGGGTGGAACTCCAATGGAATATTTTCGACGGCTTTTCCCGCGTGAAGCGCACCCGCGCCAGTGAACAACTGGTAGAGGAAGCAAAACTGGCGGCTGAAAATACTAAAACTAATCTGGAGCTGCGGCTGGCAGTGGCCAAAAACAAAATGCAGTCGCTCCAAAATGAAGTAGCCTCGCTCGATAGTGCGCGGCAACAGGCGCGACTCACCACTGTCCTGATCACCGACCGCATGGAAAATCAACTCTCTTCCGTAAAGGATGTGAATGATGCACTCCTGATGGAAGAGGAGATGGAGAAGATCTATTATACTGCCGTATTGGGATACTACCTGGCTATGGCCGAATACTGGAACGTACTGGGCACTCCCGAGGAGTTTGCCGCTTACATTGACGGAACGAAATAAACGCATACAGATGAGGAACTTTCTTAAAAATTATTGGGCCTTACTTGTTCCCATTATCATTATTATCATCGCTTTGTTCTTCTTCGTGAAGAAGCCCACTGCCGCTGACGATTCAGTGATCGGGATGGTAGATGCCGACTACGTGGATGTGGCCGCGGAGTTTCCCGGCAGATTGGATAGCCTGTTGGTTAAACAGGGCGATACCGTCCGCAAAGGGCAACTGCTTGGCGTATTGCGTTCCACAGAAATAAATGCCATCCGTAATCAGGCACTGGCCGCCATTGACGCAGCTCAGGCCCAGCTTACGCTGCTACAGAAAGGCGCCCGACCGGAGGTGATCCAGGCTGCCAATAATCTATATAAGATCACACAGGACCAGTATGAGCTGATGCAGAAAACCTATAAGCGCATGGAAAACCTGTTTAGTGATGAAGTGATTTCCGGCCAGGAGAAAGACCTGGTGTATTTCAAACTCCAGGCGTCCAAAAAGGAAATGGAAACTGCCAAACTGAATGTGGAAATGCTGGAACAGGGACGCCGGCCGGAGCTGATCCAGGCTGCAGCGGCCATTCTTACCCAGGCCCGTGAAGGCTATGAACTCACCAAAGCACTCTCTGATAATACGTATATCCATGCGCCATCTGACGGTATCATATCTTCCATGGTGATCTCTGAAGGAGAAATAGTGTCCATCGGCTATCCGCTGATTACTTTGCAAAAGCCGGAAACCTATCACATGCGCTTCAACATCCGCCAGGATCAGATGAACAAACTCAAACTGGGCACAGTCGTGAAAATGACGGTGCCGGGCTGTGAGCCGGAGAAATTTGATGCAAAGGTGCATGAGGTGTCGCCCTCGCTCACTTTTGCCAACTGGGTACCGGTGAAAGCCAAGGGAGATTTTGAACTGCGGACATTTACCGTCGATTTTAAACCCGTTAATGAAGCTGCCATCAATGGTTTGAGACCAGGAATGACCGCAAGTATGAACCTGCCATGATCTTAGCTGTATATAAAATTTTTATCCGTGAATGGAAGCGGATTCTCACACTGCCGGTTCACTATGTGGTGCTGCTGGTAGTGCCGGTGATTATCTGTACTATTTACGCGCTGATCTATAATAATAAGTTCGCTCAGGACCTTCCCGTGGCGGTTTGGGATGAATCGCATTCACCCTTGTCGCGACAGTTTACCTTTATGCTGGAGGAAACAGAATCGATTCATTTCACCAGGCAGGTAAATAGTTATGCAGAGATAGAATCGCTGATGAAGAAAGGAGAAATCCTGGCCGCCATACATTTTCCACCAGGAATGGATAATGATATCAAAAGCCGGCATCCTACAACTGTTACACTTTATGCTAATGCCGCGTCGCTGGTGACCTCCAAGCTTATTTACAAGGATGCGGCGCAGGTGATTATTACCGCCGGTTCGGGTGTGATCCTGCAGAAGTTCGTAAAAAAAGGGATGCCGTCGGGGCAGGCGATGTCGCTCGTATTGCCCGTGAACCTGCATTCCTGGGTGCTGTACAACCCGCGGTACGACTATCAGGCTTACCTGGTGCCCGGATTGATTGCGGTAGCCTTACAGATGATGATTATCATGGTAGCTATTCTCACGTTGAATTATGAGAGAAATACAGGCACCATGGAGGAGTTGCGAGAGCAGGCCGGTGGTTCCGCGTCGGTGGTGATTATGGGAAAGTCACTCGCACATTTATCAGTAGCCTGGGTAAACTACCTGCTCGTAACGTGCATCATGTTTCCCATTTTTGCCAATGGCTTGTTAGCCACTAACTGGCCTTTGTTTGTGATGTATACCCTGCTGGCCATTGCCTGTATTGGGGTGGGGATGCTGGTATCGTCCATATTCAATGATGTAATGCTGGCCTGTGATATAGGCCTGTTCTATACTTCGCCGGCCTTCGTATTCAGCGGCTTTACTTTTCCCCGCTGGGGCATGCCCTGGTTTGATCAGTATTACGCGCAGCTAATGCCGTTTACGCCATTCCTGGATTCGTTGTTCAAAGTGTATTTTATGAAGCTGCCTTTACTGTATTGTTATAAAGAGATGGGGCACCTGCTGATTTTTATAGTGCTGACGTTTCCGGTGGCTATTATCGTGTTTCAGCGCAGGCTGAATAAACTTGCTGTACAACATGCCTGATTTTTTCTCTCACATAGGACGTGTGTTTCTCCGGGAACTGAAGCTGATCGCCTCGGATCATAGTCTTACGCTGACCCTGCTGCTGGCGCCGCTGATCTATGCGTTTTTCTACGGAAGTATTTACCAGTACAAAGTGGAAGAGCAGGTGCTGCTGGGTGTGGTGGACGAAGATAATACCGACCTTTCCCGCACATTTGTGGAACAGGTGGGCAACCTCCAGATCACGAAGCTGGTAAGGGCCGCCAACATGGAGGACGCGCAAAAGAGCATGTACTATGGCGATACGCAGGGCTTTTTGTTCCTGCCCAAAGGTATGGAGAAAAACCTGCTGGGCTTAAAACAGGCGGACGTAGTGCTGGTGGTGAACGGGGCACGATTCCTGCCTTCCAGTGAGCTGGCAATGGGCATTACCAATATTGGTATGGCCGTAGGAGCGGGGGTGCGACTGAAATATAACCAGATGCAGGGAAATAACAATGAGATTGCCATGCGGGAAACCATGCCCGTGAATTTTGATTACCGGCCGGTGTACAACACTCGTTCCAGTTACGGGGGATTCCTGCTGCCGGGGCTGCTGGCGCTGATCCTGCAACAAACGCTGCTGATAGGGCTGGCGGAGAGTGTGGCGCTCGACCGGCAACGGAAACACCTGGGGCAGGTGATAGGAATGGCGGGGAATAGTCTGTCGACCGCGCTCTGGGGGAAATCGCTCTTTTACTTTATCCTTTTCTGCGGATACGCTGCCTTCTTCATGACGGTTAATTACCGCACGCTTGACATCCCTTTCAGGGGCCATCCGCTGGATGTATCGATTGCATTTGTTTTATTTATATTGACGTTAATCCCGATGGGCTTTACCCTGGGCACCTTATTTAAAGGGCAGCTGCTCACGGCCCAGCTGATGGTGTTTTCTACCTATCCATTCTTTCTGCTCAGCGGGCTTGCCTGGCCGTATGACTCGCTTCCCAGGGGAATGCAGTTGTTGTCGTCCTTACTGCCCACCACGCCGTTTCTGAAAATCTATATTGCCATTGTGCAGTCCGGGGCTGGTTTGGGAGATAATATGGTGTCGGTCGTACACCTGCTCCTGCTCTGGGTGTTTTATGTATCGCTGGCATTGTGGCGACTCTCATTTCTCCGGAGGAAGGAAGCAGGATTATCCTAAAAGCAATATCTTTGTTTCAGGATGTATGCAATTGTAGATATAGAAACTACTGGCGGCCATGCCAGTGCCAACGGGATTACGGAAATAGCCATTTTTGTATATGATGGCAGCGGGCTGGTGCAGCAGTATGATACCCTTGTAAACCCTGGCATTCCCATTCCTCATTACATCAGCAGTTTGACCGGCATTACCAATGAGATGGTGGCCGATGCCCCGCCATTTGAAGCCGTGGCACCGCTGGTGCACAGTCTCCTTAAAGACAATATTTTTGTTGCACATAATGTGAATTTCGATTATTCGTTTGTGCAACATCACCTGAAGGCCGCCGGTTTTGAGCTGGATACCCGTAAGCTTTGTACGGTGCGGCTGGGGCGTAAGATTTTTCCCGGATTGCAATCCTATAGCCTGGGTAATATCTGCCGGCATTTTCAGATTCCGATAAACGGTCGTCACCGCGCTGCCGGCGATGCGGAGGCTACCATGAAGCTGTTTGCCATGCTATTGGCGCAGGACAAGGCCAATGCTATTTCCGGTGCATTGAAAGGTGGTTCCAAAGAACAGTTTCTGCCTCCAAACCTCCCACCGGAGCAGGTGAAAGACTTGCCAAGTGTACCAGGCGTATACTATTTTCATGACCAGAAGGATAAGGTGGTATATGTAGGAAAAGCTAAGGACCTGAAGAAACGGGTAAACAGCCACTTTACAGGGAACAATCCGGGGCGGCAGCGGCAGAATTTTCTGCGTACCATTCACCGGATCACCTGTCAGCCTACGGCTACAGAGCTGATGGCGGGCATTCTCGAGTCGGTGGAGATCAAGCGACTCTGGCCGGCATTTAACGCCGCCCAAAAACGGATCGAATACCGGTATGGTTTATACCTGTTTGAGGACCAGTTGGGGTACATGCGGATTGTGATTGAAAAGCGAAGGAAACATTCCCATCCTGTACATAGTTTCAATTTGCTGGTGGATGGGCACCGGATTTTACGGGCCCTGATCAGGGAATTTCAGCTGTGTCCCAAATTATGTTTTTTGCAAAAGGGAGATGGTACCTGCGCAGGTATCACTGCCGGTACGTGTAATGGCGCTTGCCGCAAGGATGAAAGCCCGGAGGAATATAATAACCGGGTGGCAGCAGCCATCGTTTACCTCCAGGATCAGCAGCCTTCCGTAACGATATACGACAAAGGACTGACGCCGGGAGAACGAAGCTGCATCATGATGGAGAAGGGTAAGTTTTATGGGATGGGTTATTTCCCCGGGCATTTGGAGCATACTAACCCTACGGCTATACGCGAATACCTCACGCCGTATCCGGAAAACGAAACGATCATAGGTCTGCTAAGGCCTTACGCATCGGGCGTTTCCGCCGGGTAACCAGAAAATTTATTATCGGAATGCAACAACACATGCGATTCCTGCATACTTTTGCAGCGCTGAAAAGTGTTTTAATCTTCATTTATTATAAAATTTATTCATGTTAGAGCCAAGATTCAACCTGCCAGGTCAAACCGCTTTCTACAAAGGGAAAGTACGTGATGTTTATACCATTGAGGACCAACTCATGGTAATGGTTGTTAGCGATCGTATCTCTGCATTTGACGTAGTGCTGCCAAGGCCTATTCCTTACAAGGGCCAGGTGCTGAACCAGGTAGCTGCTATCATGCTGGAAGCCACTAAAGACATTGTGCCTAACTGGGTGAAATCGACTCCGCTGCCTAATGTTACCATTGGGTTGAAATGCGAAACTTTTCCGGTAGAGATGGTGGTGCGTGGTAACCTCACCGGTCATGCCTGGAGAACTTACAAATCAGGTGAACGGATACTTTGCGGTGTTACCATGCCGGAAGGACTGAAAGAAAATGATTACTTCCCTACGCCGATTATCACACCTACCACCAAAGCCCATGAAGGTCACGATGAGGACATCTCCCGTGAAGAAATCATTTCGAGAGGTTTGGTAAGCAGGGAAGACTACGAGCAACTGGAAAAATATACGCTGGCCTTGTTTCAGAAAGGTAAGGAGCTGGCCGCTAAACGTGGGCTGATCCTGGTGGACACCAAATATGAGTTCGGTAAACACGGTGACCAGATCGTGGTGATTGATGAGATCCACACCCCGGATTCTTCCCGTTACTTCTATGCAGAAGGCTACGAGGAAAATCAACAGGCGGGCAAACCACAACGTCAGCTCAGTAAAGAATTCGTTCGCGAATGGCTGATGGCAAATGGTTTCCAGGGTAAAGACGGTCAAACCGTTCCTGAAATGACCGACGAGTTTGTAAGCAGCGTGAGCGAGCGTTATATCGAGCTGTTCGAAAAAATCACTGGTCGCACTTTTGTAAAGGAAGATGTGACGCCGGTAGATGCCGAAGCAAGGATAGTAGCGGAGCTGAACAGGCTGAAAGCTTAAAATCCTTATAAAACATAATTGAGAGCCGCTCCGTAAAAGGGGCGGCTTTTTTATTGGTGTAGAGACGCCTCGCAGGCGTCTATCAAAACACAATCTTATCATTAATCTATCTGGTACTCAACTTACCAATGAATTAATTATAGCGTAGATTTACCCGAATAGACGCCTGCGAGGCGTCTCTACTTCGCTGATTAAATGGACATCAAATCGCAATAAAACAGGCGTATTACCGCATGTGATAACCCACCCATCATTTCCCCGCACGCCATATCCCATAATGTCCTATTTTTGCTACCAAACAGATAGGCTTTTGAAACACTTAGCGGCACTGAACAAATACTTTATCCAAAACAAATGGAGGTTAATCCTGGGGTTGCTGTTTACAGCAATTTCCATTGTATTTAGCGTATTCCAACCCATCATGGTACGACAGATCTTCGATTTGTTGTCGCATAACCTGGATGAATACCGGTTGCTGGAAAATACACCGTTGAGCGGCATATTTAAGGGCAGCTTTTCACAGATCCTGGCTTTTTATGGTGTTAGCATATTGATATTCGCGTTGCTGAGCGGTTTCTTCCTGTTTTTGCAAAGGCAAACACTTATTGTGATGAGTCGCCATATTGAGTATGGACTCAAAAATGAAATCTATCAGCATTATCAGCGGCTGGATCTTAACTTTTTCAAGATGCACCGTACCGGTGATCTGATGAGCCGCATTACCGAGGATGTATCACGTGTACGTATGTACGTAGGGCCGGCCATTATGTATGCATCCCGTACTTTATTTCTGATCGTGATCATCATTTACCTGATGATAGACGTAAATCCCTTGTTAACGCTGTATACCTTGTCGCCACTGCCTTTTCTGGCCATTACCATTTACTACGTAAACCGGATAATCCATAAAAAAAGTGAACGCATACAAGCGCAGTTGTCCGGCATTACCAGTATTGCGCAAGAGTCGTATTCCGGTATCAGGGTGATCAAATCCTACGTGCAGGAAGAGGCGAGCACCAAACATTTTGAGGAAGCGAGTGAAGCGTATAAACAGAGTTCTATTAGTCTGGCTAAAACGGATGCCTTGTTCCAGCCTGCGATGGCGCTGATGATTGGCCTTAGTGTGATTCTCACAATTTTCATAGGCGGGCTGCAGGTGATAGCCGGTAACATTACTGTCGGTAACCTGGCGGAGTTTGTGATATATGTAAACATGCTGATGTTTCCATTTTTCTCCATTGGGATGGTAGCTTCCATGATACAGCGTGCCGCGGCCTCACAGCAACGCATAAACGAATTCTTACAGATTAAACCGGACATAACGGATACAGCAGGGGCAAAGCCTGTGGCGATCAACGGAGAAGTAAGGCTCGATGCCGTGACATTTACGTACCCGCACACGGGTATTACTGCCATAAAAGATTTCAATCTCCACATAAAACCAGGAGAAAAAATAGCCGTGATTGGCCGTACCGGCTCCGGTAAGAGCACGCTGGCACAGCTGCTCATCAGGATGTACGATCCGCAGCAGGGTAAAATCCTGATGGGAGGTGCCGATATCCGCCAGATTCCGCTGGAAAACCTGCGCAGTCAGATCAGCTATGTGCCGCAGGATGTGTTCCTGTTTTCCGATACGGTGGCGAATAATATCCGCTTTGGCGACCCGGTAGCGGACCTGGCAAAGGTGCAGCAGGCGGCGCGACAGGCATCTGTGGAAAAAGACATCCTTGGCTTTAATGAAGGATTCGAAACGGCGATAGGAGAGCGGGGAGTAACCCTGAGCGGTGGTCAGAAGCAACGCATTTCAATTGCGCGTGCGCTGATTAAAAACCCGCAGCTGCTTATTTTCGACGACTGCCTTTCCGCGGTGGATGCCCGTACTGAAAAAGAAATTATAGGTAACCTGTACGCCTATCTGAAAGATAAAACTGCCATCATTATCACGCACCGCATTTTCGCGTTGTTTGAGTTCGATAAAATCATTGTGATGGATGAAGGACGCATCGCCGAAGCAGGAACGCATGAAGAATTATTGTCATTGAATGGCTATTATGCAGAGTTGTACGCACGCCAGCAATCCGGCGATGAAGAGCCACTAACTGAGTAGTAATCACTGTCTTGTATATACGCCGCAGTGGGCATTTAAGCCTATGTTTTATGATTTTTCAAAATCATTTAAAATTATTTTGATATTTGTAAAACAATAGTATATTTGTTCCTTATTGAAACAGGATTTGATTCGTTAACACTTAAATCTATCAACTGTGGCGTACGAAAACAACAATCAACAGGAAAGAAACAATGATAGCATCTTTTCTAAACGATTGAAAGCGGGCAAAAGAAGAACGTACTTCTTTGATGTAAAGACCACTCGGGGAAACGATTATTTTCTTACTATCACAGAAAGTAAGAAACGTTTTAATGACAACGGTTATGACAGGCATAAAGTATTCCTGTACAAGGAAGACTTCAATAAGTTCCTGAACGCGCTGACCGAAACTATCAACTATGTGAAAACTGAGTTGATGCCCGATTTTGACTTTGATGCCTACAACCACGATTATGTGCAGGAAGATCAGGACGACGCGGAAGGTGCTGATGTAGCTGAGGCTCCAGTAACAGTATCCGTTGAAGCTGCTGCTCCAACTTCACATTCAGCCGATGATGTAGACAAATGGTAGTTTAATTTTACACAGAACTATTTTATTAATTATCATATTACAACCCCCGGATTTTTCCGGGGGTTTTTATTTTTTGGTGTATGCTGACCTTATCGGTGGTGGCCGCCACCGAACACTTTTTGGGGCCCGAATGGCCCTTAAAAGTTCAGGTTTCCTGGATCGTCACCGGCGATCCAGGAAACCTGAACCCAAAAAAATTCCCGCATTAAAAAATGCGGGACAATTTTCAACCTCAGAACTTAAACCTTAGTTAAGGCTTAAGCCTTAATCTTTAAAATAATTATTTTCTCATTGATTTGAAAGCATTGATAAGGCCATTGGTACTGGCATCGTGGTTAATCACCAGCTCTTCATTTTCCAGCTCCGGCAGGATCTTACTTGCCAGCTGCTTACCCAGTTCCACACCCCACTGATCAAAGCTATAAATATTCCAGATAACTCCCTGTACAAAAATTTTGTGCTCGTACAGCGCAATCAGCTGGCCCAATGTATAAGGCGTAATCTGCTTTATGAGGAAGGAGTTGGTAGGGCGGTTACCGCTGAATACTTTGTATGGTAAAACACGTTCGATTTCATCTGCTGAAGTACCTGCTTTTTCCAGTTCCGCACGCACTTCTGCTTCGGTTTTACCGTTCATGAGCGCCTCCGTTTGTGCGAAGAAGTTAGACAGCAGCTTCACGTGGTGGTCGCCGATAGGATTGTGGCTTACCGCAGGTGCGATGAAGTCGCACGGAATGATATGTGTGCCCTGGTGGATCAGCTGATAGAACGCGTGCTGGCCATTGGTGCCAGGTTCGCCCCAAACGATCGGACCGGTTTCATATTTAACGTCAACGCCTGTACGATCGGTATGTTTACCGTTACTTTCCATATTGCCTTGCTGGAAATAGGCAGCAAAGCGGTGCATGTACTGATCATAAGGGAGGATGGCTTCTGTGGCAGTATCAAAGAAATTGCCATACCAGAGGCCTACCAGGGCCATGATAGCCGGAATATTATTCTCCAGTGGAGTAGATGCAAAGTGTACATCCGCTGCGTGCGCGCCACTCAGCAGCTGCGTGAAATGCTCGTAGCCTATGGTGAGTGCGATGGACAAGCCAATGGCGGACCACAGGGAGTAACGGCCACCTACCCAGTCCCAGAATTCAAACATATTGGCAGGGTCGATACCGAAAGCTTTTACCGCTTTTTCATTGGTGGACAATGCCACGAAATGCCTGGCCACAAAGGCTTCGTCGCCTGCATGCTCCAGGAACCAGTCTCTTGCCGTGTGGGCATTGGTCATAGTTTCCTGTGTGGTGAAGGTTTTGGAAGCGATGAGGAACAGCGTTTCATCCGGGGTTACTTTCTTCAGCGTTTCGGCAATGTGGGTGCCATCTACGTTGGAAACGAAATATGGCTGAATACCTTCTTTCCAGTAAGGTTTCAGCGCTTCGGTTACCATCACCGGGCCGAGGTCGGAGCCGCCGATACCAATGTTTACGATGTAACGTATAGGCTTGCCCGTATATCCTTTCCATTCGCCGGAATGCACCTGGCGACAGATATGATTCATTTTGCTCAGTACTGCCATTACATCCGGCATAACATCACGACCATCGAGCATTACCGGTTTGCCGGAAAAGTTACGAAGCGCCGTATGCAGCACCGCGCGGTTTTCTGTAACATTAATTTTTTCGGCATTAAACATGGCTTTTACCGCGTCTGGCACGCCGCATTCAACGGCGAGTTGCAGCAGTTTGGCCTTGGTGTCTTCCGTAATAATATTCTTGGAATAGTCAAACAGGATGTCTTCAAATTTGATAGAAAAGGTACTGAAACGTTCTCTGTCTTCTGCGAATAATGCACGCATGTGCACTTTCTTCATCTCTTCAGCATGACTTTGTAATTGCTGCCAGGACTTGGTAGCAGTTGGATTAATTGATGGGAACATAGTAGTGTAATATTAATGCGAGCCAAAAGTAATATTTTAGACGGATGATTTCTGCTTCCTTATTAAATGCCATGAAATAGTAACGGCAATCAGCCCTATTCCCATAATGCAGGCATATATGATATGGTACTCGTCAGTCAGTCCGATGGTTTGTCTTTTATACATTATACCATAGAACGCCCAAACACTAACAAGCGCGTGCACGATATTGTTGCGGTACAGGATCATGTACATACTCACGAGGGCGGCTACGCCAATCAAAACAATCGTCAGTTTTATCTGTGCAGGGTGGGAAGTGAACCAGCCAGCATAGGCACAGAGTGCTCCGAAGTTAGCCAGGGTAGCCACAGCTATCCAACCTAAATAGATGCTGAAAGGTATTTGTACGTATAATTTTTGCTTGCGGGGAGCATTGGAATGGTAGATATGAAAATTAATATGAATTTTTACCAGGCAGTATAGGAGCAGCAGCATGATCAGGAGGGCCAGTGGTATTAATTCGTAATGCCAGGCAAAGAGCCAGCCGGCGTTTAGAATGCAACTGAGAATAAACCAGTGCTTCATGCGCTCCATGTGATAGCGCAGCATTTCTTCCTGTGTGCCGGAGAAGGCCAGCACCTGCTGACAAACGGTGAAGGCAAGTAATCCCAGGTAGATCAGGCTCCACACAGAAAAGGTAAAGCCTGCAGGTGCAAAGAGGCTGGGATACCGGTCAGATACCTCGGCAGTTGTTAATCCATTGATCGGCATTTTCACTGCCAGTACATTGGCAGCTATCATGATTACAAAAGCAATGGAATTGAAAACCGACCTGTTTTTATAATAGAGGGTATCATGGGTTTGCATGCATATGGCTATTTGATGATATATGAGTTGCCTGCGGTTTACATTCAGGCAGGATTTTAAATTTCGCAAATATTATGCTAATAACAATGCGCAAACCTGCCGTATTGTTGCATCGTATGGATCAATCATTATTACATTAGCAGATTTCCACATTTTTCACTACATTTGCGCCCTATGACAGCAGAGCAACTTAAAGCTATGAGGGATCGTCTTCACGTCCTGGGAGGTTTTCTTTAACGTCCCTGACCGATTAGCCAAAATAGAAAACGACAAACAATTAAGCCTGGCCCCCGGATTCTGGGATGATAACGCCAGAGCAACTTCCATCCTGAAAGAAATTAAGGTAAACAAATATTGGGTTGACCTTTATGATCATGTAAACACAGCTATAGAAGACAGTGCTGTGTTAAATGATTTTTTCAGAGAAGGAGAAGCAACAGAAGAAGAAGTAGACCTTGCTTACCAGGCATCCCTGGCAGCGTTGGAGGATCTGGAATTTAAGTCGACCTTAAACCAGCCTGAAGACGAAATGCCAGCCGTACTTACCATCAACTCCGGCGCCGGTGGAACCGAAAGCCAGGATTGGGCAGAAATGCTGTTGCGTATGTACCGGATGTATGGAGAAAAGCAGGGATGGAAAGTATCGGAAATCGATACCCAATACGGCGATGGTGCAGGTATCAAATCTGCCACCCTGGAGTTTGACGGTGACTTTGCTTATGGCCACCTGAAAGCAGAAAGCGGTGTGCACCGACTGGTACGTATTTCACCATTCGATTCCAATGCCCGCAGGCATACTTCCTTCGCCTCCGTATATGTATATCCGTTAGTGGATGATAATATTGAGATTGCTGTGAATCCTGCCGACCTGGAATGGGAATTTTACCGTTCAGGAGGTAAGGGAGGTCAGAACGTAAACAAGGTGGAAACCGCCGTTCGCCTCAAACACGTTCCTTCGGGAATCATCATCGAATGTCAGCAGGCACGTACACAGGGTGAGAACCGTGAGAAGGCACTCACCATGTTGAAATCCCGCCTGTATGAGGAAGAACTCCGTAAGAGAGAAGAGCTGAAAAATGCCGCCAACGCCAACAAACGTAAAATTGAGTGGGGCTCCCAGATCAGGTCATACGTATTCCATCCGTATAAAATGATCAAAGACCACCGCACCGATTTTGAAGTTGGTAACGTAGGTCCGGTAATGGACGGCGAACTCAACGGTTTCATCAAGGCATACCTGATGATGCAGAAAGAAGAGGACAATAATTAATAAGTATTCATTAATAATTAATAAGCCCCCGCTGGTTACAACAACTACCTTTGCAGCGTAAACTGCAAGCGAATTATTATTAATTAGAAACAACAAAATCTTACCAGATGAATACAGGATACTTTGACTACGCAGCGCCAGTAAATGAGCCTGTTTACAGTTATGCACCAGGTTCACCGGAACGTGCCGCGCTTAAAAAGCAGCTGGCTGCTTTCAAGGCGGAAACTGCTGACATCCCCATGTATATCGGTGGCAAAGAGGTGCGTACCGGCAAAACTGTTGATCTGCGTCCTCCTCACGAAATCAAGCACAAACTGGGGCACTTCCATATGGGAGATGCTTCTCATATTAAAGATGCGATTGCAGCAGCATTGGAAGCCCGTGAAAAATGGGCGAAGATGGATTGGGAAAGCCGCGCCGGTATCTTCCTGCGTGCAGCCGACCTGATCGCCACTAAGTACCGCTATCACATGAATGGCGCTACCATGCTGGGCCAGAGTAAAAATGCTTACCAGGCGGAAATTGACAGCGCATGCGAACTGATCGACTTCCTCCGCTGGAATGTTCACTACCTGAGCGAAATCTATCGCCAGCAGCCGGTGAGCTCTCCTGGTATTCACAACCGTATGGAATACCGTCCCCTGGAAGGTTTCGTACTGGCGGTAACTCCTTTCAACTTCACCGCAATTGGCGGTAACCTGCCTACCTCTGCTGCCATGTGCGGTAACGTAGTAGTATGGAAGCCAGCTAACACACAGGTTTTTGCTGCGCAGATGTTCATGAAGATCATGATCGAAGCAGGCCTGCCTGCCGGGGTGATCAACCTGGTGTATGCACCTGGTCCACTCATCGGAGATGTATGTTTTGCTGATCCACACTTCGCTGGTATCCACTTTACCGGTTCTACCGGCGTGTTCCAGACCATGTGGAAAACCATCGGTGAAAATATTGCCAAATACAAAACCTATCCACGCATCGTTGGTGAAACCGGTGGTAAAGACTTCGTGCTGATCCACAAATCCGCTGACGTAGACGTTTCCGTGACTGCACTGGCACGTGGCGCTTTCGAATACCAGGGACAAAAATGCTCCGCTGCTTCCCGCGCTTACCTGCCAAGCAACATCGCTGAAGAAATCAAATCCAAACTGGTTGCGCAGCTGAAAACCATGAAAATGGGTACCACAGAAGATTTCAGCAACTTCATCAATGCCGTAATCGATGAGCGCTCTTTCGATAAGATCGCACAGTACATCGACAATGCAAAGAAAGATCCTGCTGCTAAAATCATCGCTGGTGGTAACTACAATAAATCAGAAGGTTACTTCATCGAACCTACTGTGATTGAAACTACCGATCCTAAGTACGTTACCATGTGCGAAGAAATCTTCGGACCGGTACTGACTATCCACGTATACGATGCGGAGAAATTTGAAGAGATCATGCAGGTGGTAGACAGCACATCCGAATATGCCCTCACCGGCTCTATCATTGCACAAGACCGTTATGCGGTTGAACTGGCTACCAGAACCCTGGAAAATGCGGCCGGTAACTTCTACATCAACGATAAACCTACCGGTGCAGTAGTTGGTCAGCAGCCATTTGGCGGCGCCCGCGCTTCCGGTACCAACGATAAGGCAGGCTCTATGCTGAACCTCTACCGTTGGCTGAGTGCAAGAGCAATTAAGGAAACATTTGTACCTCCGGTGGATTACAGATATCCTTTCCTGAACGAGGCTTAATTTGTAAATGTTCATGATTTATACTTAAAGGCGGTGGATTTTTCCATCGCCTTTTTTTGCATTCCCCTCCGGTCCCGGAGAATGCAAAACGGGCCGGCTGGCGCCCTCACCTAATGTGATACACTCGGAGCGAGGCCTCGTTCCCAGTAATGGAAGGTACAGTGCCGCTAACTGTATCAAACGGAATGGGCGGCCCAACCCGGGCCGCCCATTCCAAAAATCCCAGCACCGAAGGCACAGGAAAGTAAATATTATTGTGCTTTCTGCAATGCCTGCAACGACTCCGTCACATGCTTTTCCCCATCCTTCATGGAATTAAAGGTATGCACCACTGTCCCGTGCTTGTCCACCACATAGGTAACCCTGCCGGGAATCACAAATGTTTTAGGCACTCCAAATAACTTGCGCACTTTCTGGTCCGAATCGCTCAGCAACGTAAACGGCAGATTATGATGCTGCGCAAATTTTTTATGTGATGCCACATTATCAGAGCTGATACCGATGACCAGGGCGCCCAGCTTTTTGAACTCTTCGTAGGAATCGCGGAACGAACAGGCTTCCTTTGTACACACGCTCGTTTCATCCTTAGGATAGAAGTAAATTACCAGCGGCTGCTTTCCCACCACCGTAGCCAGGTCAAACGTTTTGCCGTCCTGGTCGGGTAAGGAAAACACGGGGACCTTGTCGCCCGTTTTTATCTGAGCATCCGCGCTCGGACTCCAGAATTGTAAGAATGCCATAACGAATAATAGTTTTATGATTCGCATAGATATTGTTTTCTACTACGAATGTAAGCCAATGCCGTGTTATTTTACTTCGCGGACATTTACGTAGAAGTTGCTGTCCACAGCAAAGTCTGATTTCTTATCCAGCGTCAGCACCGCTGTATGCCAGAGTGTACCCGGATAAATCAGCGTATAGCCGCTTGCGTTAAGCTTTACTTTTACCGGCATATTGAAATCCTTCACTGCGTCTGCCCAGCGGAATTGAAGCTGCTGGCCAATGATGCGGTATTCCAGGGTAGGGATCTGCGTGGTGGTCAGGTATTGCTCATACATCTTATTGAGGTTGATGCCTACAAACTGATTGATGTATTGTTGTACCTGTTTGCCGGTTACTGTCTGGTGCCAGAAGGTTTTATTCAGGCCACGCAGCAGCTGACGGAAGGCTTCATCATTGCCCATGATCTGGCGTATCATGTGGATCATACTGGCACCTTTATAATACATATCACCGCTGCCTTCTGCATTTACACCATAAGCCGGGATGATAGGCACGTCGTTCTGAATATTGTGGCGGCTTCCCTGGAGGTATTCATTTCCTGCTTTCACACCGTAGAGGCAGGTGGTAAAGAGGGTTTCGGAGTAATTGGTGAATGCTTCGTGTACCCACATATCTGCCAGGTCTTTGGTAGTGATATTATTCCCGAACCATTCGTGCCCGGATTCGTGGATCACGATGAAATCCCACTTCAGTCCCCAGCCGGTGGCTGACAAATCTTTACCGAGGTAGCCCATTTTAAACTGGTTGCCATAGGCCACGGCGCTCTGGTGCTCCATGCCGAGGAAGGGTACTTCCACCAGTTTATAGCTGTCCTGGTAGAACGGATATTTACCAAACCAGTATTCAAAGCATTGCAGCATAGGCTTCACTACTTTGAAATGCGCGGTGGCGGTATCCACGTCGTAGTCCAGTACCCAGTAGCTGAGGTCGAGTTTACCGCCTTCACCTTTATACTGGTCCTTGATTTCCTGGTAATGACCGATGTTGAGGGATACGCAGTAATTATTAATCGGGTTGGTAACGGCCCAGTTGTAGGTAGTGGTACCGTCTGCATTCGGGACGGTTTTCTTCAGGCGGCCGTTGGAAACGGCTACCAGTTCGGAAGGCACCGTAATGGCGATGTTGACTTTTTCGGGTTCATCGCTCTGATGGTCTTTGTTAGGCCACCATACGCTGGCGCCCAGGCCCTGGTTGGCAGTGGCAATCCAGGGGCGTCCCTGTTTATCCTTGCTCCATACCAGGCCACCATCCCAGGGGGCTTTGCGGGCAGCGCGCGGTTTGCCATGAAAGTACACGGTGACGCGGGCTGATTTCTTAGCTTCCTGAGGTTCTGCCATGCGGATAAACCAGGCATTGCCAGTCCTTTCAAATGTCAACGATTTTTTGTTCTGTTGTACACTGTCTATTACCATTGGTTCCTGCAGGTCTATCTGCATAACGGTATCACTTTTCAGGATGTCGTAGGTGATGGTGTTGAAGCCGGTAATGGTGCTGTCGTCCGGATTAACGGTAACGTGCAGGTCGTAGGCTGCCACGTCCCACCAGGCACGCTGAGGGGTGATGCTTCCTCTTAAGGTATCCGCCTTTGTAAATGTTTCCTGGGCGAAAGTGGCGCCGGAAGCTAGCAACGCCAGGCAAAGCATTTTAATGCCGCGCATATTTCGATGTAGTTTATTTCAGGAAAGATATTAATTTACTGCCAAATGAAAAGTTGTTATTGTCAGTCGGTTGTACGAGCTTCTGCTTTATTGATCTGTTTAGTACCGGCCTTATGGGGCTGCGGCCCTGCCGTGCAAACGGATCAGCAGGTTTTCAGGTATAATCAGGTAGAAGGTATAGCCAGCCTGGACCCGGCCTTCGCGCGTAACCAGGCGGTAATCTGGGCCACACACCAGTTATACAATACCCTCGTAGAAATTGACAGCCAGCTGGCCATCCGGCCATCGCTTGCCAGCAGCTGGGAGGAATCCGCCGACCGCAAAGTATTTACCTTTCATTTACGTACAGATGTTTACTTCCACGACCATGACATCTTCCCAAATGGAAAAGGGAGAAAGCTGGTAGCGGCCGATGTGGTATATAGTCTTAAACGCATTATGGACCCGGCAACGGCCTCCTCCGGCGCCTGGATATTTAATGACCGGGTACCGGTAGACAGTGGTTTTGTGGCCTTAAACGACTCCACCTTTCAGCTCAGGCTGATCAAGCCGTTTCATCCGATACTGGGCATCCTGAGTATGCAGTATTGCAGTGTAGTGCCACATGAGGCGATCGAAAGGTACGGAAAGGACTTCCGTAATCACCCCGTTGGCACCGGACCTTTCCGGTTTTACCTCTGGGATGAGGGGCAGGGACTGGTGCTGCACCGTAATCCGCATTATTTTGAAAAGGACAGCGCGGGTAAGCCTTTGCCGTACCTGGATGCGGTACAGGTGAGTTTCCTGGAAAGCAAGGCTACGGAGTTTTTACTGTTTCGGCAGGGACAGCTGGATTTCATGAATGACATAGATGCTTCTTTTAAAGATGAGGTGCTTACCCGGCAGGGGAACCTGAAGGCGGAGTGGCAGGGTAAGATGCAGCTGGACAAACACGCCTACCTGAATACGGAATACCTGGGGATTTTATGTGACAGCAGTCGCGACATCGTGCAGGCGTCACCGTTACGGCTTAAGAAAATACGACAGGCTATTAACTACGGGTTCGACCGTACGAAGATGATGACTTACCTGCGTAATGGCATTGGTACGGCGGCCAATGCAGGTTTTGTACCCGCTGGATTACCATCTTTCGATAGTATAAAAGTAAAAGGCTACCCTTATAACCCCGCCAAAGCCCGGCAGCTGCTGGCCGAAGCAGGCTACCCGAACGGGGAGGGGATGCCTGTGATCAAACTGTTGTCGATCCCCATTTACGCGGACCTGGCCAACTACGTGGCCAACCAGCTACAGGAAGTAGGCATTCATATACAGGTGGAAGTGATCCAGAAAAGTCTGCTGCTGGAACAAACGGCTAAATCCCAGGCCCTGTTTTTCAGGGGCAGCTGGATAGCCGATTATCCGGATGCGGAGAGCTACCTGGCGATGTTTTACAGTCGCAACCCGGCGCCACCCAACTATACCCGGTTTGCCAACCGCCGCTTTGATCAGCTGTATGAGCAGTCTCTCAGTGAAACGGATGACAGTATCCGCTACCAGCTGTACCAGGAAATGGACAAAATCATTGTTTCGGAAGCCCCGGTGGTGCCTTTGTTTTATGATGAGGTAATTCATTTAGTACAGCCCGGTATCCGCGGACTGGAAAGCAATGGATTGAACCTCCTTGAGTTACGAAGGGTCAGGAAAAGATTGGACTAGAGATTTTTAACATTTCATTTTAATTATTGCGGTTATTTTCGTTTGAGTTACAGGTATTTAGACTACCTTTGGCGTTCACATTTTTGTAAATTATTTCAATCCGGAAAATGACAGCAATCCTGATATTCTTTTGTGTGCATTGGTTCGCTTCACTGTTCTTTCACACATTTTACCTGCACAGATACGCTTCTCACCAGATGTATACTACCAGTAAATTCTGGGAACGTGTCTTCTATTTCTGCACCTGGTTCTTCCAGGGCTCATCTTACCTGGTTCCGAGAGCGTATGGTGTAATGCACCGTATGCACCACGAATTCAGCGATACCGAGCATGACCCGCATTCACCTCACTTCTTTAAAGATGTATGGTCCATGATGGTGCACACCCGTAAAATTTACAATGGTTTTCTGACTGATACCAGCAATGTAGATCCGAAATTCCTCCAGGAGCCGCTGCCAAAGTGGGATGCCATGGATAAATTCGGGGACAACAACTTTACCCGCCTGTTGTGGATGGCTGCCTACATAGGTTTCTATGTGGCATTTGTTCCAGCTGGTATGTGGTACCTGTATTTCCTGTTGCCTATCCATTTCCTGATGGGCCCTGTACAGGGAGCGGTAGTAAACTGGTGCGGTCACAAATATGGCTATAGCAATTTTGACAATGGTGATAAATCTAAAAACACTTCTCCATGGGGTATTATCCTGCTGGGTGAGCTGTTCCAGAACAACCACCACAAATTCAAAGACAGCCCTAACTTCGCTAAAAAATGGTATGAGTTTGATCCTAGCTATCAGGTTATGAAACTGATGAACTTTGTGGGTGTTATCAAACTGAAACCAGCGTATATCTCTCCTGCACAACTGCAGGGCGCTAAAGGCACCAAAGCAGCTTAAGCGTACTACACCGGAATCAATCTGTTCAATAAACAAGGAGTCCCGCCGTAATGGTGGGACTCCTTGTTTTTATACCTGGTTTATGTTTTAATCAAAGGGCCTTCGGCCCTTTGATTAAAACAATACAGCCTCGCCTTCGGCGAGGCTGTATTGTTAGCTTCTGAAAGGCTTAAAGGTCCCCTTATCACCCGCCAGTGCCAGCATTGGCAAATCGCCCGCACTATCGCCATAGGCATAAATTGCGCGATAGTTATCCAGCCTGAATTCCTTCCTGATCCGGTTCACTTTTTCTTCGCCATTGCAGTTGGCGCCCTGGATTTTACCGGTAATCCGGTCCTGGTATACTTCCAGTTCTGAGCCTATACATTGAATCTGCAGGGTTTTGCACCAGGGTTCTACCCAGTATCGGGGAGATGCAGTTACCACTACCACAATATTGCCGTTTGCCTGGTGTTGTTTGATCGTGGCCAGGGCCTTATCTCTCAGCATGCCCGGTAATGCAATGGCGCAGAAGTCCTCGCAGCCTTTGCGAAAGGCTGCTTCCTCCATATTTCCGAAGTAATGTGCTAACACTCTTTCCTTCATTTCCTGGGCGGGAATGCGTTTCAGCCTGAATGCCAGCAAGGCAGGCAACAGGCGCAAAATGCCCGTGTACATGGCTACGCTGCCTTTCTGGTAGCGGATGATCTGCCAGAGTGTATCCCTGGTGGTGATGGTACCGTCGAAGTCGAAAAATGCAATAGTCACAGTTTCAGCTTTTTAAAGATGCCTTCTGGAATATTTTTAATGATCAGCATAATGTACTTCCAATGCCATTTGACATAGATGACATTCTTCTTTTTGCTGATGCCTGTATATACTGCTTTGGCGACAGCCTCCGGTTGTGCCGTTAATAGTGGTGGTAAGGTCAGGTGCTGGGTCATACGGGTGTTCACAAAGCCCGGTTGGACAGATATAACGTGAACGCCTGCATGAAATAACCGGTTTCGCAGTCCGCTGAGGTATGCTGTAAAGCCGGCTTTAGCGCTACCATAAATATAATTACTCATGCGGCCGCGTTCTCCGGCTACGGAGCTGATGCCGGCAATGACGCCGCTGCCCCGTTTGGCATATGCTTCCGCTACCACGTTCAGGATGCTGACGGCGCCGGTGTAATTGGTATGGATGATACGGGCCGCTTCGGACCAGTCGTGCTGCGCTTTGTCATGGTCACCGAGGTAGCCGAATACGCAGATGGTGATATCCGGTACGGTGGGCAGGGAGGCGAAGAAGGCGGCATGTGTCTCAAAAGCGCCGGCATCGAAGTCGTGCACAGAGGCTTTGATATTGTACCGGATTTGCAGGTCCTGCTGTAAAGGAATCAGTGCATTGGCGCTACGGCCAGCGAGTTGTATGTCGTAGTGTTTGGAGGCA
This sequence comes from Chitinophaga jiangningensis, assembly GCF_900142605.1. GTDB lineage: Bacteria > Bacteroidota > Bacteroidia > Chitinophagales > Chitinophagaceae > Chitinophaga > Chitinophaga jiangningensis. Next base: position 400,547 of record NZ_FRBL01000003.1, on the reverse strand, counting down.
TATTCGCGTGCTATGGCCATTGCCATATCGGAACCCGCACCCAGAATCAAAACAGATGGCATGGGAGTACAAAGGTGTTTGGTTAGCAGGTAATTATTTGGTCAGCGCCAGGCGCTCTGATTGTAAAGAGGTAAAGGTGTTGTTGTGGTTATACTGCTTTACAATGGCAGCAAATTTTTCGGCGTTGGGGTAGCTTTTCCAGAACACGTCCTGTTTCATACGTGCATCTTTGGAGAGGTACAAACGACCGCCATATTCCAGCACAATTTCATCCAGTTCATCCAGGAATTCGAACAGTCCTTTCCTTACGGGGAAGTCCAGCGCCAGCGTATAGCCTTCCATCGGGAAGGAGATGAGGCTGTCCTGGTTACCAAATACTTTCAATACTGCCAGGAAGGATCCCCAGCCTTTGTCACTGATCCGCTGCAGGATTTTCACCAGCCCGTCTTTATGTTCCAGGGGGAGTACAAACTGATACTGTACAAAGCCTGCCTTTCCGTAACCACGGTTCCAGTGAAGGATTGCATCTAACGGATAAAAGAAAGGCTCATACGGCACTACATTATTGATTTCACGCTTGAGATTTTTGTTGTAGTACAGCCAGTTAAATATTTTGACAGTCAGGGTGTTGAGAATAAACGAAGGGAGGTTAAACGGCACCGTTAATTTACGTTTAGCCGGCAACGTGAGCGGGGCCTGTTTTTGTTTGGCACTCAGTTCCTCCGGTTTGGCATGTTCGCCTACGATGAGGATACTGCGGCCAAAGGCATCACCGGTCTTGAGGCAGTCGATCCAGGCCATGGAGTAGGTATAATGTTTATACTCCTCAAACAGGCGGATTACATCTTCCAGGTTTTTGGCCTTTATCTGTGTTTGTTTGATGTAGGCAGTTTCGATTTTTTTGAGATCGAACTTCACGCGTGTAACCACTCCCGTTAGACCCATGCCGCCACAGGTAGCCCAGAACAGGTCCGGGTTTTGACCGGGGGCGCAGGTGATGGAGTTGCCGTCGCCGGTGATTACATCCATATCAATGATATGATTGGAGAAGGCGCCGTCCACATGGTGGTTTTTACCGTGTACGTCGGAGGCTACTGCGCCACCAACGGTAATGAATTTGGTTCCCGGGGTAATAGGAAGAAACCATCCTTTGGGTACGATGATATCCAGGATCTGATCCAGCGTAACGCCGGACTGTGTTTCGAGGATACCTTTTTCGGTGTCAAACTGCAGGATTTTATCGTACCGGAGCATGGAGATGCTATGCTTGCCCAGAGAGGCATCGCCATAACAACGGCCATTGCCGCGGGCAATCAAGTCCTGGTGATTGCTCACAAAGGTACGCAGCTGATCTTCCTGCGTAAAGGTTGTTTCTTCACTGGCGATAGCGGGGTAGTTGCCCCAATTTGCTAACCGTTTTTGCATTATTCAAAAAATGTAACGTTAGTGGGTAAATAAATTAAAAAATAAAAACTCAGGACCCACAGGAAAATGGTTAATTGAATAAAACGGTCTTTATATAGGATCTTGGTGGGAGAACCAGTATTGTTCTCCACGTAGGTTATTTGCAAATATCGTAATAATCCCCCAATAACAAAAAGGGAAGTGTAATAGAGGCGGTAGGTCTGGAAGCGGACTTGTGTTTCGGGCGACATCGTATACATCAGATACGCCACGATGATTACCGCAGAAACCAGCGCCAGCATTACGTTCATGAAATCGAGGTTGTAGCCTTTGGCAGCCTTGCGCATTTCCTGGCCGGAGCTGAGTTTGATTAGTACATCATCTCTGCGTTTGGCGATCGCCATAAATAAGGCCAGCAGGAATACCATGATCATGAGCCATTCCGACATCGCTACTTCACTGGCAATGCCGCCGGCTTTTACCCGCAGTACAAATCCGATGGCCAGGATAATGATATCCAGTATGGAAATGTGCTTGAGTCCGAAGGAATACAGGAGATTGAGCGCGAAATAGATGGATACGACGAAGGCGTATTTGGGCCGCACATAGTAAGCGAGGCCTAAGCCAACGAGTACGCATACACTGAATAATACCAGGGCGGCACTTTTGGACACTTCACCGGAGGCCAGCGGGCGTTTGCATTTTACCGGGTGCTTTTTATCGGCTTCGATGTCCTGGTAGTCGTTGATAATGTAAATGCTGCTGGCGGTGAGACTAAAAGCGATGAATGCTACAATCAGTTCAGCAATCTTTCCGAGGTTGAAGAGTTCACCGGCAAAAAACAGCGGTATAAACAAGAAGGCATTTTTAGCCCAGTGCTTGGGGCGCAGTAACTTAAGATATTTCATCGGGGGACAAATATTGACAAGCCAAGATACAATTTTATCTATTATTTTTGATCCCGTTATTGTTACCAATTGATTATTAGAGAGAATCCCAAAGTATATCTATGTCGCATTTATCCCTGGAATCCCGCCGCTGGGCGTTGATGGAAGTACTGTTAATCGTTGGCTTTGCCGTGATCCCATTGTTCATGACCTTTCCTTATCGTGTAAACATCTTTCTTACCTGGGAGGGCGCTTACCGGATTGCGCAGGGGCAGGTGCCGTTTAAGGACTATGGCGCGCCGCTGGGCTATGGCTTCTGGATTATTCCTGCTCTGTTCATGAAACTATTTGGTGTACAACTGATTACGCTGGTAAAGGCGCAGGTGTTCCTGAATATCCTCGCCGGGCTATCGTTTGCGGCTATACTGAGAACGCTGGAAGTGCGGCCGGGACTGCGATTGATTTCCATACTGTTATTCATCATCTCTTATAGTTTATCTAATTTCTGGCCCTGGTATAATCATACGGTGATTGTATATGAGCTGGCCGGGCTGGCATTTTTACTAAAGGGGTTATTCACTGATACCAAGTTATCCAGATGGGTATTTTTGGTGGTCTCGGCCTTTTTCCTTTTCCTGTCTTTTTTCACGAAGCAGGATGGCGGAGCGCTGGGGTTATTGATTGCGCTCGGTATTGTATTATATAATGTAGTGATTACCCGGCGCTGGATGGACCTGGTCGTATTCCTGGGGGCTTACGGGGTGATTGCGCTGGCAATTATTTTACCGTTGCTGCCGGGATTCGGGTATTGGTTTAACCATGGGCAGGCGCCGCATAGTTCCCGGATTGATCCGTACGACATATTCAACGAGCTGATGACTTACTCCGTATGGATTAAGGCTTATTTGGTGCTGGTGGTATTCAGTGTAGTCGCTGGCGTTAGCAACTGGCGTGTATGGCTTACCGATAGGAAGCAGGTTACGTTTACCATACTTACATTGGGTATTTTGGGAGAAGCTACTGTTTTCCAGATCACCAGTTACACGCCACCGGATAATAATATCTTTTTCCATGCCTTCAGTTTTGCTTTCATTGCCAATACGTTGTGTAACAAGCTGGCGTACAATACCAGTTCCTGGAAGTTCATAGTACCGGGTACTTTGCTGGTGCTGTTGTGGTGGTCGGGGAGCTACTGGAAATATGCTGACCGCTTGATGGAGCGGATGTTCGGGCACCAGGCGGCGTTGGCGACTGCTAATCCTACCGGGGAGAATGTAGTGTCCCGTCATAACTATATGATCTTTAAGCCGGATACCTCCTTCGTGGATGAGCCGGTGGGCCAGTGGGTGTTTACAGATATCCCGGTGTTCAGGAAGATGTATATGCCGGCATCTACCGTAGCAGGCATACAAAAGGTCATGGCGCTACCGGTGGTAAAAGCGAAAGGGGCGGATTTAAAAGTGCTGAATATGTCGGAGCTGACACCATTGGCTGCTGCGATGCACTACAAACTGGAAACCGGACCTGACATTCCGTTATGGCATCACTTGGGGGTAGGGATGTTTAACAGGCAGCTAAAAGCATACGAAGAAAAGATCAGGCAGCATCATTACGACCTGGTGATTTTCGAGTACGCCCCCTTATTAAATAACTTCTATCCGTTTGCGTTGCGGCAGGTGCTCAAGGACAATTATCAGCAGGTTGATACCTTTTTGGCGCCGCGTCGGCCGACAAATGCCACCATTGAAATCTATATTAAAGCATATGAATAGATTTTAATATTACGGATATAGCGGGGTTAAAATTTTCATAAACGCATATGAATATTATTTAACATTACTCACCATTAACGCATCTAAATTATATTTAACTTTACTGAAAATTATATATGTATCTTGCATTCCGGTTTCCTTTTCCGGAATGCATTTTTTTTGTGGCGGTCTCCCCGTGGCCACTGGTTAATTTAGTATGCTTTCACCCAATCCAGGCTCTAATATCTACCTAAAATGTATAATTTTAATTAATTGATTTAGAGATATTAATGTTTAATTGATGAAAGCTTTAATTTAAGTAACAATTTTTCCTCTGAACGGGCCTGTTTTTATTAACCACCAAAATTACTTTTACCGGTTAAAACTTATTCGTATATTCATCCTGGCATCAAATACTTATGACGATGAGCGTTATTAATCCGATCACATTACTCCGTTTGGACGGTGGGGTCCTTTGTCTCGATTTTTGCAATACGGTGAGCAACCGTAACAGAATCGAGAAGGGCGATTACCTGACCAGCTTCCGGGATATCACCACCTGGTACGACCATATAAAAGGGATGCCGGTAAAGAGTATTCAGTCGCTGGAAAGGATCGCGCGCGACTTCCCCGCGAAGGCATCCCAGGTGTTTGAAAAGAGTATTCAGCTCCGGGAATTGCTGTTTCGGTTGTTTAGCACCATTGCTAAGAATAAGCAGCCGGAGCAGGGGGACCTCGCCACGCTCACCGGTTACATCGCTGATGCCTATACGAATATTTCCCTTACCTGGGACAAGCAGGTGAAGGCGGTAACACCTGATTTTAATGCACCGGCGCTGGAGCAGGTGAACTGGCGGATAGCCGCTTCGGCACTGGAGCTATTGGCCGCCCCGCAACTGGCCCAGGTGAAAGAATGCCCCGCCTGCGGCTGGCTGTTCCTCGATAAGAGTCGCAACGGCTCCCGGCGCTGGTGCAGTATGAGCACCTGCGGCGACGTGCATAAGGTAACCCGATTCCAGCAACGCAATAAAAAGAAAGCATAAATGACCAGCGATAAACCCGTTACTACTCAAACCTTCGTATACCTGTTGGCGGTATATATTATATGGGGCTCCACTTATCTGGGCATGAAGGTGGCTACCGAAACGGTGCCGGCCTTTTTCCTGTCCAGCGTCCGTTTTTTTCTGGCAGGATTACTACTGCTGGCCATTGGCGGCTTAAAGGAGAAAACGCTCCCTAACCGGGAGCAACTACGCAACGCCATATTCGTTGGTACGTTACTGATAGGCATCGGCAATACCACTGTGGCGGTGGCCGTGCACTATATGCCTTCCGGCCTCGTGGCCCTGCTGGTGGCTGCCATGCCCGCCTGGTTTATGGTACTGGACTGGGCTTTCTTCTCCCGAAATAAACCCGGTACCCTTACCTTACTTGGAATAGCCGTTGGTTTTATTGGCCTTTTCCTGCTGTTCAATCCTTTTGGGAATCAACACGTTGAGTCGTTTCCGTTATGGCCGGTACTGATTGTTATATTTGGTAACATCTGCTGGGCCATTGGTTCATTGCTGGTCCAGCGTTTTTCCATGCCTACACAGATCACCAGTACGGCTATTCAAATGCTGGCAGGTGCCGTATTCGCGCTGGTGGTGAGCCTGATAGCTGAACATGACCAGGTACAGCAGTTCCTGGGTATGTCGCACCGTGGTTGGTTTGCCTACCTCTATCTGGTGCTGATCGGCAGCCTCGTTGGTTATACTTCCTACAGTTGGCTGGCGCGCAATGCGCCTCCGCGACTCACCTCCACCTACGCCTACATAAACCCGGTAGTAGCCCTGTTGCTAGGCTGGGCCATTGGCCATGAAAGCATCACCCCAATGGTGGCTATTGCGTCAGCAATTGTGGTGGGAGGTGTGGTGTTAATGACACTGGGAAAGAAATAGCTTTTCATATCTTATTCATTTTCTGTATATTGTGAAACGGTACCTGCAACCGGATTTCAACCCAGATCCATCCATTATTGCTCCATCGTTTCACAGGCAGGTACGTTTATTGTGCTCTTTAGGCAGTTTCCCGAGAACGTATTTTAAAAATAGATATATGATAAGACTATGAGAAAAACTATTATTGTATCGAACAGATTGCCGGTTAAGATGATGGAACAGGATGGTGAATATGTCCTGCAAGCGAGTGAAGGGGGGCTGGCAACCGGTTTGGGGTCTATTTACAGAGAAGGAAATAATATCTGGATAGGCTGGCCCGGCCAGGAAATCTCCGACAGCAAAGAGCAGGAGAAGATCACGGCCCAGCTCAGGCAGATGAACCTGATGCCCGTATTCCTTACCGAAGAAGAGATTAATAATTTTTATGAGGGCTTCTCCAACGAAACACTGTGGCCAGTTTTCCACTATATGTCCGTTTATGCCCGCTATGAACAAGTGTACTGGGATGCTTATTACCAGGTAAATAAAAAATTCCGGGATATTGTTTTGTCTGTAGCTGAACAAGGGGATACCATCTGGGTACAGGACTATCAGTTGCTGCTGCTGCCGGGAATGATCCGTGCCGAAATGCCGGAGATCTCCATTGGTTTCTTCCAGCATATTCCATTTCCTTCGTTTGAATTGTTCCGACTCATCCCATGGCGCGCTGAAATCCTCGAAGGGATGCTGGGCGCCGACCTGATGGGTTTTCATACCTTCGACGATACCCGTTATTTCCTGGAAGCAGTGAACCGCCTGCTGTCTGCCAAAACCACCGCTAACGTAGTGAACTACAACGACCGCGCGATTGTGGTGGAAACATTCCCGATGGGTATTGACGATAAGAAGTACGGAGAGCTGGGGCAGGACCCGCAAGTGCTGTCTAACATCCAGCAGCTGAAAGACACGTTTAAGACGGAAAAAATGATCCTGTCCATCGACCGGTTGGATTACAGCAAAGGCATACTCCAACGGCTACACGCTTTTGAGTTGCTGCTGCAAATGTACCCGGAGTACGTGGGTAAGGTGGTATTATATATGATCGTGGTGCCTTCCAGGGATAGCGTACCGCAGTACAAGCAGCTGCGGGAAGACATAGACCGAAAGGTGGGCCATATCAACGCGAAGTTCCGCACCCTGAGCTGGCATCCGGTGCAGTATTTCTATCGTTCTTTTCCGATGGAGATGCTGTCGGCCCTGTATAATTTCGCGGACATCTGCCTGGTGACGCCTATGCGCGACGGGATGAACCTGGTGAGCAAGGAGTATGTAGCCAGTCGCAATAACAACGATGGCGTGCTGATTCTCAGTGAAATGGCCGGCGCCAGCAAAGAATTAATTGATGCCATCATCGTGAACCCGAATAACATCGGATCTATTATGACTGCCATTATGGAGGCGGTAAACATGCCGTTGGACGATCAGCAACGTCGGATGAAAGCTATGCGTCAGGTGGTGTCTAAATTCAATATACACCACTGGGTAAAGCTGTTTATGGACCGGCTGCAGGAGGTAAACACCATGCAGCAGAACATGCTGGCCCGCCGGGTAAACCCGGAAACGGCCATGTATATACGACAGGAATACCGCAAAGCACAGAGTCGCATTATTTTCCTCGATTACGATGGGACGCTGGTGGGCTTCCAGGCCAATATTGACCAGGCGTCGCCGGATCCGGACCTGTACCAGCTGCTGCGTGAGCTCGCCGCTATTCCGGGGAACCGTATTGTTATGATTTCGGGGAGAAATCATGATACCCTGGGCAAATGGTTCGGCCATATGCCACTGGACCTGGTGGCCGAACACGGGGCCTGGCAGAAAACGAAGAATGGCGACTGGTTCCAGCTTCCCGGCCTTAGCGATAAGTGGAAACAGGAGATACTGCCCCTGATGGAAATGGTGACGGACCGTACTCCTGGTAGCTTCATTGAAGAAAAGAGTTACTCCCTGGTATGGCATTACCGCAAGGTGGAAGCCGGTTTGGGCGAATTGCGCGCCAATGAGCTGATGTCGACCCTCCGGTACTATACCCAGGAAAAAGGTTTACAAATCCTGCCCGGCGACATGGTGATAGAAGTGAAGAATGTAGAGATCAACAAGGGGAAGGCCGCTCTCAGCTGGTTGCAGGAGGGTAGTTACGATTTTATTATGGCCATGGGCGATGATGTAACAGATGAGGATATCTTTAAAGACCTGCCGCCGGAGTCTTATACCATTAAGGTGGGGAGCCAGGTATCCGCGGCGCGGTATTATTTAAGGAGTTTCCATGAGGTGAGGCATTTTTTGAGAACGTTAAAGAGTAATAAATAGTAAAAAGTGAAAGGGCCCCTAAAGGCCCTTTCACTTTTTAAGTAAGTCCGTATCATAAAAATATCGGTACATCCAGTTTCATGGCTATTCTATACGCCGCATTCATCAAACCCACATGGCTATACGCTTGCGGGAAATTCCCCCACTGGCTGCCATTGCCAGATTCCACGTCTTCACTAAACAGCAGGAGGTGGTTGCTATACTGCAGTAATTTTTCAAATTCCCGCTGGGCATCATCTATGCGGCCAACGCAGGCAAGGGCTTCCACGTACCAGAACGCACATACGAGGAAGGTAGCCTTGGGTTTACCGAAATCGTCGGAGTGCAGGTAGCGGTAAAAGAGGCCATCTTCTGTTTTAAGTTCTTTTTCCAGGGCGGTCAGGTGGTCTTTTGCCCGCTGGGAGGAAGGATCCAGGTAGTTCATCATGATGAGCTGTAAGGTACTGGCATCCAGGTGTTTGCTACCTGCGGCGTTGGTATATACCTTACGTTCCGGATCGTAGCAGCTTTCTATGTGTGCGGCAGCCCGTTCTTTGAGGGCAATGGCGCGTTTTACCAGGTCTTCGTTATGGATGGTGCGGGCCATTTTTTCAGCGGCGGCGCAACCGGCCCACTGGAAGAGGTTCGTATAGCAGTGCACGTTAGCCATGTTACGGAACTCCCATATGCCGGCATCTTTTTCATCTATGGTTCTTTCTATTTTTTGGAGAAGGAGGTTGAGCCAGCGGGCGGAGTCTTTCCTTTCCGAGAAAATGAAACGATGGTCGGTGTACAGGGGGAGCATCGATATCAGCACTTGTCCGTAAATGTCGTTCTGAATGTGCTCATAGGCCTGGTTGCCGATGCGCACGGGCTGATTGCCGAGGTAGCCATCCAGGTGCGGCAGGATGGTTTCCACCAGGTTCTTCTTGCCGGTGATACCATACAGCGGTTGATAGCGGAAGTCGCCCGAGAAGGAGATGTCCGTTATATACCCGAAGTACCGCTCCATCTCTTCAAAATGCCCGATGTGATTAAGGGCGGTAATAATATAATAGGTATCGCGCATCCAGCAGTAGCGGTAGTCCCAGTTGCGGCCGGAATCCATGTACTCGGGCAGGCTGGTAGTACTTGCCGCAATGATGGCACCGGTATCCTCGTATTGGTGAATTTTTAAGGTGAGGGCCGAGCGGATGACGTAGGGCTGGAAGTAATTGGCGATGGAGGATTGTTTGATCCAGCTGCGCCAGTACAGGGTGGTTTCGCGAACAAAGCGTTCCGCGGTACTTTCCAGTGGTGCTTCCAGTGGGTGGCCGTAGGTGAGGAGGAGATAGCGGGTATCATTTAATACAAACAGTTCCTCATCAATGATGTAGTTAATGGCGATGTTGGTGGTAAGGCGGATACGTTCTTCGCAGCCAATGAATTCAATATGGCTGCTGCCACGCAGGGGGGCCAGTTCGCGGGACCCGTAGTCGCATACAGGCCGGCACTTTACGGTAATGCGGGGGGAGCCTTCCAGCGGTTCTACCTTGCGGATCAGCATGAGTGGCTTAAAGAAGCGTTCGTACTGCACAAACCGGGGAGCGATATCGGTGATGCGATAGCTGCCTTCAGCGGTCGTGATTTCTGTACAGAGAATATTTGTATTCTCCATATAATATTGGTGGGAGGTAAAATGTCCCTCCGGCAATATGGAAAATTCGCCACCTTTTTGTTTGTCCAGCAGGCCGCCGAACAGGAAAGTACTATCCATGCGCGGCCAGCAGAGCCAGTCAATGTTTGTGTTGAGATTTACGTGTGCGATATAAGCACAGTTTCCGATAATGCCAGTCTTGTAGGTATGTCTTTCCATATAATCAGGTTGTATACGAAAGGTTTAATCAAATACATTTCTACTGCAAAATTGTTCTGTTTGCAAATGATGTTCCACAAAAAGGGGAGAGGCTAATTTTTGCAATATTTTGGGAACCCAGTTTAGCTGAATAATCGCTATTTTTAAGCATAAGAAATTCGAACGATGACGCAGCAATTGAAAAAGCAACAATACCTTCCGGCGTTTCCGGAGGCAGAACATACGATGGAAAAGATTTACCTGCTGGCAGGCGACCTGGGCGGTACTAAAACCAACCTGGCCCTGTACAGTGCGATTGATGGTGTATTGGATGTAGTCAGGGAGAAGACATATGTGTCCCGTGAGTATGAAAATATCACAGATATGTTCGTGAATTTCTTATCAGAAAGCAGGGATACACCGGTGCAGCGTATATGCATTGGCGTAGCCGGACCTGTTTTTAACGGAATGGTGCAGCTCACGAATTTATCCCGGGAGCTCAGTACTGCTGAAATCCGTCAGGCAACGGGCGTGGAGCTGGTAGCGTTGATCAACGACCTGGAAGCTACTGCTTACGGGCTGGCTACCTTGTCGCCTGAGCATATCACCACCCTGCACCGCGGTGAAGGGAGTCGTAATGGCAATATGGCAATCATAGCGCCTGGTACCGGTTTGGGCATGGCTGGATTGTATTGGGACGGGCAGTTCCATCATCCCTTTGCTTCGGAAGGTGGCCACTCAGATTTTGCGGCGCGCAATGATGTAGATATTAAGTTACTGAAGTACCTGCAGGAGAAATATGAGATTGCCAGCTGGGAGCGGGTGATTTCGGGTCCGGGTATATATGATATCTATGTGTTTCTGCGGGATGTGCTGGGGTATGAAGAAAGCAGTGCTTTGAGAGAGGCGATATTAAAAGGGGATAAGTCGGCGGTGATCAGTAAGTCGGCGCTGATGGGCGACAACGGCATCACAAAAAAAACGATGGAGCTGTTTGTGCGTTATCTGGCAAGGGTTTCAGCTGATCTGGCGTTGAAGTATAAGTCGACCGGTGGCATATTCCTGGGAGGTGGTATTCCGCCGAAGATTGCACCACTCCTGGAAACGGGTGAGTTTTACAATCATTATATTCAGGGAGACAGGATGGCGGAGTTATTGTCCGGTGTTCCGATACATATTGTAAATAATGATAAGGCAGCGCTCTGGGGAGCAGCATATTACGCACAACTATTGAAATAAAATTATATTTTTGCAGTCTACCAGGAAATGGTGTCTTCCTGCTTTGAAACCGTTTCGCATCGCCGAAACTGATGGCGCCTACAAATATTGATTGGAGATGTAGTGTCTCCTTACTTAGTTTATTTGTAGGATTATGGCAGAGAATAAATATATACCGAAAGAGCAGTTCACTATTGCGGTTCAGTTATTACGCTGGACATTACTCGTTTTACCGGTGGCAGCGATTACCGGTTCCCTTGTTGCATTATTTTTATGGTTATTGGATGAGGCTACCCATTTCAGGTGGGCGCATCCCTGGCTTTTGTATTTATTACCGCTGGCAGGTGTCATTATTTATTTCATGTACAGGTTGTATGGGAAGGATGCCGAGAAGGGTAATAACCTGATCATGGAAGAGATACATAGACCCGGAGGCGGTGTGCCTGCGCGGATGGCGCCGTTGGTACTGGTATCTACGGTGCTTACGCATTTGTTTGGTGGCTCAGCAGGGCGTGAAGGTACGGCGGTGCAGATTGGCGGCAGTATGGCGGCCTGGGTGGCCAGGATCATTAAGTTGAAAGAACCGGATGTAAAGATATTATTGATGACGGGTATTGCCGGTGGCTTTGGGGCTGTTTTTGGTACACCCGTAACCGGGGCGGTGTTTGCATTGGAGGTATTGGCAGTAGGATTAGTACGGTATGATGCTTTAATTCCTTGTTTGATTTGTGCGGTACTGGCAGATGTGGTTTGTGCCGCCTGGGGAATTACGCATACAGGCTACCATATCTTGTACCAGGCGATGCCGTCCACTGAGGGTGTTTCATTTTTACATATGGATCTATGGTTGTTGATGAAAGTGATTGTGGCAGGCGTGGCGTTTGGATTAACCAGCTGGCTGTTTTCAACGTTGATGAAAGCGATCAAGACTAACGCGAACGCTTATATTAAAACACCGTGGTTAATTCCGGTAGTTGGTGGTGTCGTTATTATAGCCTTATGTTATGTAACGGGCACACGCGATTACCTGGGTCTAGGGGTCACTAGTGAGTCGCCCGATGGGATTAGTATCCTGAATGCCTTTAGTACCGGCAACCAGATTACCTCCTGGAGTTGGCTGTGGAAGCTGGTTTTCACAGCTATCACGCTGGGAATGGGATTTAAGGGAGGAGAGGTGACACCCTTATTTTTTATGGGGGCAATGCTGGGGCATACATTGGCACTGTTGCTGGGCGCTCCGGTGGACTTATTAGCCGGGCTGGGTTTTATTGCTGTGTTTGCAGGTGCTACCAATACGCCGCTCGCGTGCACCATAATGGGGGTTGAATTATTTGGAACGCATCACGTGATTTACTTTGCTGTGGCTTGTTTTACGGCGTATTATTTCAGTGGACAGTCAGGAATTTACAGTGCGCAGCGGAGGGGAATTTCGAAGTTGTGGCAGCGGGAAATGTAGGCCGGTTAAGGCTTTATAGATAATCTAATCTTTGGTGATCCTGCTGTTTGGCAGGATCATTTTTTTAGCGGCAGTTAATCCCTCAACCACTTAGCCATTTCCGGGAATGCAGGCAAGGACAATCTTTGTGCCTGGTGTGGCTCGGCGGACATACCATATACCTGTAGCATTGGCACGCCAAAATATTGGCCATTTTTAAAATTATCAGCTATGGATTTACCCGTGCCGTGGTAGCCATTTTCGTGAAATACAAAATACGGATCGATTCCCAGGTGTACGCAGGCTGCATACGACCAGGCTATGGCCATCATTTCTTCCGCCTCACGATGTTCGCGGCCGGCGATATTGTCGTTATGTAAGGTACTTCGCTCATTGGCGGGAACTACGGCAATGTGACCGGCTTCATGCAGGATATCGCCTGGATATGCGAATAGTGCGCGATCTACAATCAATTCCCCATTTGAAATAAGTATACCGGGTAGAAAAGTATCTGGTGGTAAAGTGTTGAAGGTGACGCTAATTCCCAGCGAGCGTATAAAATTTACAGCGGTGTCAAAATAGACTGATTCCTGTGTCATGCCGCAAATATAAAATCTTTTACTAACGGGATGGCATAAACGATCACAATTTCCTTGAATCAGCCATGGTACTACGTTCTACGAGAATCGCATATTCGATACTTGGCCAGGAATGAAATTTTTTATCGCATTCTCAGCGCCTTCGTTTTAGGCTTGTAGCACCAAAAAAATCAAAGTAAGGACAGTCAGGCGGTGAATATTTTGAATCATGTCTGTAGTTGAGTTGGATTTATACTGTTGACTGATTTTGCGTCGTGGCTAAGGCATAGCAGACAGGTTGATCCATAAGCTGCGGAAGGCATTTAACAAAGCATTCAACGATAGGGGGATAACCTGAGCATTCAGGAAATTCACGCAAGGTACCAGCTGGAAATCAATTTCGCCATTAAAGGCGATTTAATTGAGGCTGGAAAATAAGTAAGGGGATTAGTCAGCGCGAAAACAATCCGTCATTAAAAAGGCCAGAAAAGAGCAACTCAGTTTGGCCCCAAGGCGGGCGGCCTCAAAAAAAGCGTCTTAAAAGAGTTGCTTAAAAACTCTTCGCTCTAAGCTGGGTTTAGTGTGCTTGAAAATATCCTATAATTTATATTATGTTAAATAGAAAAGTCCACATTTTCCTTCTTTAAAGGCCCTCTTCCCGACTTTAGGCAGGCCCAGTTTTTAGGTCTTTTTTCGATGGCATTGACGCCCGTGCTATTTTCCAGGTCATTTTGCTTATGAGTCATGGATAAAAATCCTGTGGGATTCAGGTCCTTTTTAACCTAGATCAATCCAAATCCTGCAGCGAAATTTGGATCAGAGAATTTCTGAGAACAGCATGTAGGGAATTTTGCTCCTCCTACTCCTGTCAAATTAGTTACGTTATTTCTTAACCCTTTAATCTTTAATCATGAACACAAACGAACAGCTTTTTACCGCTAACTACCGGGTTGGCAGTAATAAACCCGGCGCACCTTCCTTAAAGATTGCATTATGTGTTTCAACTGTGACGCACAGCGTGTCCGGACAAGGTCATCTTTTCCAGGCTGTCAACCCTCCGTTGTTTTTGCAGACTTTCTTTAAGGGGAACTATTTCACCTCGCCGATTCTTCCTCCGGAGGAATATCCGATAATTGTGAATCTTAGCGGCTCACCGTTCATACCAAATCCCCTGAGTAATGTGCTGGCGGCGCCTAACATGGAGCTTACACTGACCCTCACCAGTGATTGGCAGCGTGGTATATGCACCTATAAATATCAGGTGGATGGTGAATGGAAAGTAGTTACAAATGTTCCGGTAGCGATTATCGAAGCAGAAGAGTTACTTCCTGCAAATTAGTCTTTAAGCGGCTGTGGGAGGATCAACAACCTCCCACAGCCGATTTCCGATTAAAAAATTCCTTGCTGTATGTCGCAAATAATGCCTCAAATCAAGCACGTGGTACACCTGATGTTGGAGAACCGTTCCTTCGATAACATACTCGGGTGGCTCTACGCCGACACGAACAACCAGCCGCCACTCAACCTCATTGACACGCAAAACCCACCAGTGTATTACGGGCTTAACAGCGAGTTCTACAACCTTGACAAAAACGGCGCGCAACAATTCGTCAGTAAAACGCCTCCGGGGAAACTCACCGTCCCGTCGTTTGATCCGTATGAAGTGTTCAATCATGTGCACTCGCAATGTTACACCAGTGTCACCAACGGGCTACCTTCTACCACACCGGAAATGGGTGGGTTCTACCAGGATTACGCGACTGCTTTTGATAGTCCCGAGGAAATAATGATGGCTTTTACGCCGTCCGACTTACCCGTTCTCAATGGCCTGGCGCGAAACTTTGCGGTGTGCGACAAATGGTTTGCCTCAGTTCCCTCCCAAACATTTTGTAACCGGGCATTTGCTGCTACAGGAGATTCTCTGGGGTTGGACGTACTCACGGGAGAAATTAAAGGAATGGTCGACAACTCTTTCCTGGTGGACTTTACATCTCCCACACATTGGAATGTATTAACGGAAAACAACAAAGACTGGATGATCTTTTATAGTCAGCACTTTTGGTTGTCAGAATATTGTTTAACGAGAGATTTGTTTAAAGCAAACCTCGGTGACGCACAGTATGATCCGAACTTTGCGCCAATAGAAAACTTCTACGAACTTGCCAGTACCGGCATCCTCCCCGCCTATAGTTTCCTGGAACCTGACTGGGGACTGATGTATTGGAAACTTGGCATCAACGGGTCGGATTACCACCCACCGGGAAATGTAGGCCACGGAGAAGCATTTGTACAACGGGTTTATGAGGCAATCACTTCCAGCCCCTGCTGGAAAGATACGCTCTTCATTATTACCTTCGATGAACACGGCGGCACCTACGATCATGTGCCGATTGCAGCACCAGCCACTCCACCTAATGATCAGCCCGGCCAGTATGGTTTTGGCTTTGATACCTTCGGCGTGCGTGTTCCTGCCATCTTTATATCTCCGTGGATTGAGGCCGGAACAGTTTTTCGTATGCCCGAAGGCGTTACCCCGTTTGATCATACTTCCATGATCGCCACCATCTTTAAATGGATGCAGATTGATCCTGCTTCCTATGACCTGGGAAAACGAGTGGCGAACGCGCCTACATTTGAAGATATACTCACCTTACAACAACCACGTACGGATATTCCCACTATAACGGCAGCGCCTATACCGGAAGCTGCAGATGTAAAAATCCCGGTGAGCGACCTGCATCATCTAATTATGGCGAGAATGGCAATACATAAAGCGGGAAAACAACCTCAATAAGTTTTAATTTAGCTGAATGGCACAAGTAGCTGCATTTCAGATAGATCAAAGTATTGAAATCAAAGAGGTTAGATATGTGAGGGTTAATCATCACAAATACTACATCATAAAAACTGGTCTTCCTCTATTCCAGGAAGACCAGTTACTTTATTCTTCTGACAGTGACTTCACCACTCCAAGCGCTTGCGGCCACGCCTTTTCAAAAAAGTCTTTATACTCGGCAACGATGTCTACGCTTACATTCAGCCGTGTGCCACCGTTTTCTTCTTTTAGTTCATAATTTTCCTGCGCACCTACCCAGTCTTTGGCCTGTGGGTCGTCCACTGTTTCCTTGCCCTTCAGGATCATGCCCAGGTGGCGGATCGACATAAATTTCTCCGGCACATTGTCCACTATTTCGGCTACCATTCCTTCATCATTTTTATTGAGGAACAGTACCCTGCTGCCTTTTTTCCAGTCGGTTTCGGCGCGGGAGCCTTCGCTGAAAGGTGCTGTCCATAACGGGTAGGAATCTTCGTCCCAGAGCACATCCCACACAATATGCGGTGTGGCATTGATGTGTACGGTGTAATGCATTTTTTCCATAATCTGCGGGTTTATTTGTATGATAACACCTGTCAGCTGGCGGGTGTTCATTAAACGCAAACATCCGGAAGGGATTAGCTTCCGGATGTTTTACTGCGGACAGGCAAAGACTTATTTGGTCAGCATAGGCTGATACTTGTGTCTGTTTTCAATGATCACCCAGATGTTTACCAGCATCATTACACCGGCGATTGGCAAGCCAGACGGGGCGTTAAATATGTTGGTCAGCAGTACCCCTACCATTACAGGCAGGATGATGATAGCACCGAGCGCCCTTGTTTTCGCCGGAATAAAGAGGAGTCCGCCAACGATCTCAATCACACCTACGAGCGGCATCAGCCATTCGATTTGCATGAAAGCAGTCATCAGCTTCACCAGTTCCGGTGGCATGTCTTTTGGCGGTGGCATGTAGTTAAAAAATTTGTTAAGACCAGCGTTGATGTACATCAGGCCAAACAGGAGGCTGACGCCAAACAGGATTTTGTTTTTCATAGAAGTTGATTGTAGGTAGAAAACATTTATGCAGTCGGTTTACGACTGCATAAATGTAAACATCTTTATTATTTCTGTGCGGCTAATTTTTCGTCCAGTTGTTCCATTGCCATTGACAATCCTTCTTTGAAGCCCATTTGAATGGTTGCTTCCAGGTCTTCCAGCTTTTCGTAGGTAATCACGAATTCCACCAGCGTGGTATCACCCTGGTTGTGAAAGGTTACTTTCCAGTTGGCCTGCGGCATGCTGGTGTTGATGGTACCGGCTGCATCAGTGAAGGCGTCCTGTACATCAAAGCTTTGCTGGGGAGTAACGGCATTATACCGGGCGATGGCCCAGTGCTCTTCCCCTTCAGGGCCTACCATGGCATAAAGCCATTGGCCTCCAGGGCGGAAATCCATCTCTTTGGTACGTGCTTTCCAGGGACGTGGCGCCCACCACTGGTCCAGGTATTCGCTTTTCGTATAGGCGTCCCATACCATGGATACAGGTGCGTCAAATTCACGCTTGATCAGGATGGATTTTTTCTCCTTATCCACAATGAAATCGAAGGTCAGATTAGTTCTCATTTCTTTGCTTTTTTATTGTTAACAGAACTTTGTCCAGCTCATTAAAGCGATCCTCCCAGATCTTACGAAACTGCTCCAGCCACTTGTCAACCTCCCCCATTTTAGTGCCATTCAATTCATAGATGATCTCCCTGCCCGACTGTGCCGGCGTTACCAGCTCACATTCCGCCAGTATCTGCAGGTGCTTGGATACCGCCTGTCGCGTCATATCAAAATGTGCGGCAATCGCATTCGGCGTCATTGCCTGGGCCGCTATCAACAGTATGATGGCCCGCCTGGTCGGGTCAGCTATCGCCTGAAATACATCTCTTCTCATCAGATAAAAAATTAAGCAACCGTTCAGTTGCAAATATAAGCAACTGATCGGTTGCACAAAATTTATTTTTTAGGGAGAAGAAAACCAAATAGGTTTCTATATTTGCACAATCGATTTAGCAAATACACTTTTTTATCGATCGCTATGAAAAAAACGATTCTGATACTCGCACTGGCCGCCATAGGTGCTACTGCAAAAGCCCAGCAAAAACCGGATAACTATTCCGGCAATCCTATATTTCCGGGATGGTATGCGGACCCGGAAGCCATCGTATTCGGGAAAAAATACTGGGTATACCCCACCTATTCCGCCGCCTATGAGCAACAGGTATTTTTTGATGCCTTCTCCTCCCCTGACCTCACCCACTGGACCAAACACGAACGTATACTCGATACCAGCGCAGTGAAATGGGCGAAGTATGCGATATGGGCACCCTCGATTATTCAAAAGGACAATAAATACTTTCTCTTCTTTGGCGCCAACGATATACAAAGCGACTCCGCCAAAGGCGGTATAGGTGTGGCCGTAGCCGATAACCCCGCCGGACCGTTTAAGGACTACCTGGGCAAACCATTGGTGGATAAATTCTATAACGGTGCACAACCAATCGATCAGTACGTATTTAAGGATAAAGACAATCAGTATTACCTCATTTACGGGGGATGGAGACATTGCAACATCGCTAAGCTGAAAAGCGACTTCACGGGTTTTATTCCCTTCGAAGACGGTAGCACCTTCAAAGAAATCACCCCTGATAAATACGTGGAAGGCCCCTGCATGTTCCTGAAAAACGGCAAGTATTATTTTATGTGGTCAGAAGGTGGCTGGACGGGGCCCGACTACTTCGTAGCCTATGCCATTGCTGATAGTCCAACCGGGCCGTTTAAGCGCATCGGTAAGATCCTGCAGCCAAACCTCGACATCGCCAACGGTGCAGGGCATCACTCCATTATTCATAACGCCAAAGCGGATAAATGGTATATCGTATACCACCGCCGCCCTAAAACGGAGAAGGCCGCAAATTCCAGGGAGACCTGTATAGAGGAACTATTTTTTGATAAGGATGGTTTGATTAAACCGGTTGACATTACCACCAAAGGTGTGAAGGCGCAAAAATTATAACGTTGTAATTATTTCAATCATCAGAAGAATATGCCCCCGTAGTTATCTGCGGGGGTACTTATTTTTATGCAGTTGCCTGTTGCGCCTGAATCACCTTTTTGATAATCACAATCTGCCCAAGGTGATAATGTGTGTGCTCTGAAAGTCCCACCAGGTTACGGAAATAATTACCGTATTTCTCATCTGTAAAATGTGATTCCAGGACCCCATCTTCCAGTTGCGTGATGGCTGCATGCAGCTGCTCTGCTTCCTGCAATACCTTTTCCAGTAAGGCTTTCCATTCCGCTTCACTAGCTATCACCGGCGTTTCCCAGCTTTGCTTATCGCTGGCTACCAGCGCGCCACCCTGTAATACTTTACGGATTGGTTCCATATAATAGGTCATATGGTAAACGAGGGCTGCAATGGTATTCAGGTCATAGATCTTTGTTGTTGCCTGTTCCCAGGTGACGTCAGCCAGGGTGTCGCGGAAATTGACGGTGGTCCAGTTGCCTCCGAAATACACCTCCCTGTTATGCTTAGCGAGTTGATGGGTGATAGACATGTGGGTTAATTTTACAATTATAAATTTAGGGAGATTTTAATGCCCGCGGCATTAAAATCTCCCTGGATAAAAATTTAATTACAACCTTGGATCCACCGGCTCTGATTCCAGTGCCAGCAAACCGAACACCTGCTGGTGCACCTGCTGTAACGGTGCCCCCTCTACGAAAAGATGCAGGGCTTCCAGACCTAATGCAAACTCTCTCAAAGCCAGTGCCCGTTTATGTCCCAGGCCACGCTTACGCAAGCGGCTGAGGTTTTCCGGACTATCGTACTCCGGCCCGTAAATTATACGCAGGTATTCACTGCCACGAATCTTTATCGCAGGTTGAATGATGTCATTGTTGGTCACCTGCAGCAACCTGGAAGGCTTAATTACCATCCCTTCTCCCCCACCAGCTGTGAGCGCTTCCCACCAGCTAATGGCAGCGGCTTCCTGAGCCGGGTCAGATAAATCCACTACCCGGTAACTGGTAGCCAGCAGGAGCTGCGGATCACCGGCACAGATGTCGCTAATCGCCTGCATATGCCACTCGTGCGATTCCTCAAACCAGGTTTTACCTTCCGTTGCCAATATATGAAATGGCGCCAGTTTATAATCATTCACGGCGGATACCGGCCAGCAATACTCCCGGTAAGCCTTTACAAACTTTTGGGCCTGCAATTGTTTGGACGCATAGCTATTCAGCAAATCCGCAGCAGGTGCGCCATTCGCCACTGCCTGCTCCAATGCTGCTACCACGGCAGACAATGCCGTAGTGGCGGCCGCCCCGGTGGAAGCATACTGGTTTTTCAATAAAGCCTGTGCCTTGGCACTCCATGGCATCAGCTCCGCATCCAGGCATACCCAGTCGGTCTCAAATTTATCATAGAACCCGGTATTAATCAGCGCCTGGTTTACCCGGCCGATGAATTCCTGTTCGAGTACTTTATCATTGAAGAAAGCTCTTCCTGTTCTCGTATATACCATCCCGTTACCTTCACCAGCCACGCCGAATCTCTTCAGTGCAACAGCCTCATCTCTACATACAATCACCACCGCACGGGAACCCATATGCTTTTCCTCACACACCACCTGTTGAATGCCTGCATTACGGTACCAGGCAAAGCCTTCCGCAGGATGTTCCAGGTAACCGGCCTGGGTACTGGTTTCGGCGGGCGACATCGTAGGCGGCAAATAAATCAGCCACTTAGGGTTTACTGCAAAGCGACTCATTGCCTCCAATGCTACCGCAGCATTCTCCGCACGGATCGTTACGCTGTGGCCATAGCGGGGCTGCAGAATCTGCTTACCGGCAATGTCCTTCATATCCAGCATATCATCGAACTGCTGCTGGAGCGACAACGGACTCCCTGCATTATAGCCGATAGGCCTGGAAGGCACAGCGTATTGCTCCAGCGCTGGTACTGACACCAGTTCACGCTCCGGATAACGCAACGCCGTCAGCGCACCGCCGAACACACAACCGGTATCTATATCAATGGTTTTATTCAACCATTGTGCTGTAGGTACCGGCGTATGGCCATATACCACCATCGCCCTGCCACTGTATTCCAGTGCCCAGTTGTAACGCACCGGCAAACCAAATTCATCGATCTCCCCGGTGGTTTCACCAAACAGGCAAAACTCGCGTACGCCACCGGAGCCGCGCCCATGCATCTCTTCGCGGAGGCCGGCATGTGCTACCACCAGGCGCCCATCGTCCAGCATATAGTGACTCACGAGGCCTTCAATAAAATCTTTTATTGCTGCGAGGAATTCCGGAGTAGCATGCTGCAACTGCTCTACAGTCTTTTCCAGTCCGTGACGGAGCTTTACATCCTTTCCTTCCAGGTAGCGCTTCAGCTTCACATCATGGTTGCCCGGCACACAATACCCGTGGCCGTTCTTCACGATGTCCATCGCCAGGCGGAGCACCTGCAGGGAGTCGGGCCCGCGGTCTACCAGGTCACCCAGCAATACCGGCTTACGACAGGTCGTATAACCGTCCTCGTTAGTAACGGCCGGTGCACTTAACAGTTTCGCCTGTTCCCGGTCCACGCCATATCCCAGCGTTTCCAGGAGGTTACAGAGTTCCGTATAGCAGCCGTGTACATCCCCGATAATGTCGAATGGCCCCTTATCGTGCTTAAGATCGGAGTATAGTTTATCACGATGGATGCATGTAATCCGGTCCATCGCTTCCACTGCATCCAGGTGGACAATAGTACGGAAGCCTTCCTTGCGAAGGTGGCGCAAACTGCGTTTGAGCTGGTTGATCTGCTGGGGAATCACGTGATTGCCCAGGTTACGATCGGCTCTTGTCAGGTTTCTGGCCTGACAGGTTCTTTCAGGGGTATCAAGCACAATGGCTAAGGGCAGCACATGGTATTCACGTGCCAACGCAATCCAGTCCTTGCGGGCTTCCGGTTGCACATTGGTGGCATCAATCACGGTGAGCAATCCGCGTTTCAGGCGCTTGGCTGCAATAAACCGCGCCAGCTCGAATGCTTCTTTACTTACGGACTGGTTATTTTCGTCGTCGGAAATAAGTCCCCTGCAAACATCAGAGGATACAATTTCAGTAGGTTTAAATAATCTGCGGGCAAAGGTAGATTTGCCGGAGCCGGAGGCGCCTATCAGCAGTACCAGTGACAGCTCCGGTATATGTATGTTATTTACTTCTTTGGGTATTCGTGTCATAATCCACTACTTCATCAATTCATCAATATTTTGAATAAGGCCAGCTGACTAGGGCCGCCATGGGTTGGGTCGATTTCTCCCAGGTCGCGGAACGATACTTCGTAACCACAGCGGGCAGCTACACCATTGGCCCATTCACGGAACTGCGCGCGCGTCCATTCAAACCGGTGATCTGCATGGCGGAAACTGCCTGGCTGCATTTTTTCATACAGTACGTTGTACTCCGCGTTAACAGTGGTGATAATCACATGCGCAGGACGGGCACAGCCGAATACAGCTTTTTCCAGTGCCGGGAGTCGCAGCTCATCCAGGTGTTCCATCACTTCCACCAAAACAGCGGCATCATAACCGGCAATACGTTTATCCTTGTACGTAAGTGCCCCCTGCAACAGCTGAATGCGGTCCTTTTGGGACAGTGGCTGCTTGTCCAGTTTGAGCTTGGAGCGGGCGATATCCAGGGCACGCAAACTCACGTCCATACCAAGGATGCGGGTAAATACAGGGTTGTCTTTCAACAGGCGCAGGAGCTTTCCTTCTCCGCATCCTAAATCTGCCACGGAACTTACCTGCAGTTCCAGAAGTATATCCGTTACCGTTTGCAGGCGGATATCATGGAGGCGCAGTTTGTCTTTCAGGGGCTTGTCTGTCACTGCCTCATCCACCTCGTCTTTCAGCACAACTTCCAGTGCCTGCCTGGTAAGCGCACCGATATTTTTCAGGTACCTGCGGGTAATAATTTCCTGTGCAGGATGGGTATCCAGCCAGCCTTTACCTTTTTCTGCCAGCTTCTCAATTTCATGATCGCCAATGTAGTAGTGCTTATCGTTATCACATACGGGCAGCAGGATATATAAGTGTGTCAGGATTTGTTGCAACGGTAAGTTATGACGCAGCGTCACGGTAAAATACCTGCTGAGGCCCCATTCGGGGTACTGTGTATCCAGTGGCAGCTGTGAGGCTATTACCTCGTAACCCAGTGGCTCAAATAATTCCCGTAACAATACTTCCCCGCCTTTTACCGGCAGGACGGAAATAGTTACTTCAAAGGGCATAGCCTCTTCGGTAAGCTGCGGCTTATCCTTGCAGCGGCCATTCATGGCGGAGGAATACGCCTGTGCAATAGCAGCGCTCATAAACGAAGATGCCACATATGGCCGGTCGTTTACATACTGGTCCAGGGCAAATTCATTGCTGTCGGGTCCTTTCCTGACAAGGCCTACCGGGTCAATATCCAATAACAATGCTGCGGTGCAGGATGTGTCGGTTGCTTCAGGATAAAAAATGTGGACTTTGCCTGCGGAGATTTGGAACTGCTGCACTTTTGCGGGGTGTTTATGCAACAGGTAGCCAAGATCGGTGGCGGGGTAACGGGTTGTCTTAATTGTCAATAACATCTGTCATCACGTGTTTCCTTTGAAACAGCTAACTTTAAAATTCAGCGGCAAAGTAACATTAAATATTTCTATCATCAAAATAAAAATACCTAATGTTACCTTGTGTTAGCAGCTTGCGGGCACCGGGATATCGTTGACAGCGATCAACTTATCCAGCCGGATGACGATGCCGGTACTCATACGCATATACTCCACTTTTTCGTAGGTATACAAATCTTCGATGATGGCGGTCAGCTCCTGCTGCTGACCACTTTCATCATAGTAATCGATTTTACAATCTATATGCAACGTTGCCCAGGCTTCCAGGCGATCGTAATAATTGCAGTCAATAGGCTGGTACGGCTGAGGGGATGCGCTCATCAGGATAAAGTTTACGTGAATACAGGTTTCCGTGTAGTCTTTACTGTTAGTCCGTCACCACTTCCGTACAGTTCTTTGCTTCCAGTAGTTTGTCAGCTGAGAAACTGATCTTACTGGCAGTCAGCGCTTTCACATCTTCGGCGCTGATAGCGGCCTTTTCGGCTTCCAGGTTAAATCGCAGACCTGTTAGTTTGATAGCGGCGGCGTCTTTCAGTACTACACCTTTCTTAGCTGTAAAGGTACTATTTTCTATGGCGATATTGGTGACTGCCATCTCCGGTAAGCCCCGTACGAAAATTGCGGTACTGGCCCCTTCGCAGGTAATGTTGCTGAAATGCATGTTTTTAAATACCGGTGTGCCCTCGTTGAAGCCGGGTGTTACTTCCCGCTTGCCATCGGTCGCGAATTTTACGAAGTAGTACATATCAAAGAAAACGGCTTCCTGGAGAATCCCTTTCATACTTACATTTCTTACGAGGATATTTTCTACCACCCCACCGCGGCCACGGGTTGATTTAAAGCGCAGACCTTTATCGGTACCATTGAAAATGCAGTTTTCCACGAAGATGTTTCGTGCTCCGCCACTCATTTCACTGCCGATCACGAAACCGCCGTGGCCCTTGTAGATGATGTTGTTGCGGATAATACCGTTTTCGGTAGGCTTGCCTCTGCGGCGCCCTTCTTCGTCTTTGCCGGACTTTATACAGATCGCATCGTCACCAACGTCGAGGGTGCAGTCTTCCACGATGAAGTTGCGGCAGGATTCGATGTCCATCCCGTCACCGTTTTGTGCATACTCCGGATTTTTGGTTTTAACGCCCCGGAGAATTAAGTCTTCACTCAGGAGCAGGTGCAGGCACCAGGCTGGCGAGTTTTGAAACACTACTCCTTCCAGCAGTACCCTTTTGCAATTGTTCAGTACCACGAGATTGGGGCGGAGGAAGTCTTTCATCTCCCTGAAAGCCTCCAGGGACTTACCCGGTGTAAGCAGCATACTCAGGTTCTGCTCCTTTGCCCGCCGAAACTGCTCGCTGGGGTACCATTCCGTGGAATCCTTGTTGTACACGCCCGGGCCTTCCTGTTTTTCCTTCCATTGTGCGGGCGTCATCTGCCATTTGGCTACGGCTCGCCAGGCATCGCCATTACCATCGATGATACCGGCGCCGGTGATGGCTATATTCTCCTGGCTGGTGGCCCAGATGGGAGATTGATTTCTGGCGGCAGCACGACCTTCATAGAAACCTTCTACGATCGGGTATTGTGATTTATCTGTTGTAAACACCAGCATGGCCGCTTTGGCCAGGTGCAGGTTCACATTACTTTTCAGTTCTACCGGGCCGGTGAGCCACAGTCCTGCGGGCACCAACACCACGCCGCCACCTTTTTTACTGATATCGGCAATGGCTTTGTTGATCGCTGTGGTGTTGAGAAATACGCCATCTGCCCTGGCGCCGTAACGCAGGATGTTGATGGTATCCGCCTTGAAAGAAGTGGTTTTAACTGTGGGAAGCTTTTCCCATGAATACTGTGCAGTAGCCACCTGCGCCAACTGTAGGGCACAGGCCATTGTCAGAAGAGTTTGTTTGATCATTTCCGGAAACTGGTCTGTTCTTAATAACGTGTTATACAATATCTGATCGGCCTAAGATATTATATACATTCCAGAAACTCAAGTATTAATCACTTCGCCGCCGTTGGGGTGCAATACCTGACCGGTCATGTAGCTGGCGTCTTCAGAAGCCAGAAAAACAAAGCAGGGCGCTACTTCCGCCGGTTGTCCCGGTCGTTTGAACGGAGTTTGCTTGCCAAACTCCTTGATCTCCTTATCGTCAAAGGTAGCGGTGATCAGCGGCGTCCAGATGGGGCCGGGTGCTACAGCATTCACGCGAATGCCTTTTTCTGCCAGCGAGAGGGCCAGCGAGCGGGTAAATGCCACAATAGCGCCTTTGGTGCTGGAATAATCAAGCAGGTGATCACTGCCCCGGTAAGCGGTGACCGATGCCGTGTTTACAATGGCTGCACCGCGTTTGAAATGCGGTAAACACGCTTTCACCATGTAGAACATGGAATAGATGTTGGTGCGGAAAGTAGTGTCCAGCTGGGCCTGGGAGATATTTTCGATGGCATCCTGCGGAAACTGTATGCCGGCATTGTTCACCAGTATATCCAGCTGCCCGAATTGTTTCATCACTTTTGCTACAGATTGTACACAGGATTTTTCACTGCTTACATCCATTTTCACCAGCATGGCCGATTTCCCTTTAGCTGCTACCAGCTCGGCGGTTTTTTCCGCGTCTTCCACTTCCTTGTGATACAGAATGGCCACCTCCGCTCCTTCCCTGGCGAAATGCACGGCCACTGCCCGACCAATACCACTATCCCCGCCCGTAATGATGGCAACCTTACCGGTCAGCTTTTTTACCTGTGAATCGTATGGCCGTTCGTACACCGGCTGCGGATTCATTTCCTCTTCGGTATTGGTATGTTTGATCTGTTTTTTCTTTGCCATGAGCTCCTGTTTTAAGAAATGCTGTATCAAAAGAAAATGACTTCCTTTTGATACAGCTTTCTGTTTAGAGTTTATCGATCCAGGACTTCAACGCATCTTTGGTTTGTCCTGTTTTCTGCTGAATGCGGCCCAGCAACTCATCTTCCTTACCCTCTTCATACAGCAGATCATCATCCGTCAGATCCGCATATTGCTGTTTGATTTTGCCTTTCAGCTCGTTCCAGTTGCCTTTTAATTTCAGGTTAAAACTGCTTGTTTGATTTTCCATAGCTTTTGTTTTTTTATTGAGAGATATATGTACAACGAACAAAATCCGGTCCAGGCCGGATAACGGTGGTTCGGGGGAAAAAGCGGGGAATTGCAGGGACACGTGAGGGAGAATAGCCGCAGTAAATGAGTAGGAATGTGGCCGCGTGGGCGGCAGCACAACCTGCCTCATCCCTAAATTTTCCTTTCTGAATAATAATACCATATATTTATGGCGTTCACTGCGATTCATATTTTATCAACTAGAGGGAATGCCAACTACCGAGGTGCTTACGGACGATGTGCTGCTGCAAAGATTAAAAAACGGCGATGAGCAGGCACTCACCTACTTATATAAAACCCACTGGCAATCATTGTTTCTGCTGGCATATCAGCTGCTGAAAGATCGCGAGGCTTGTAAGGACCTCGTACAGGAACTGTTTACCGAATTGTGGCAACAGGCACCGCGACTGGAGATTACCACTCACCTGAAAGCCTATCTGAACGCCAGTATTAAGTATAAGGTATTCCGTTATATCCGGCGCCAACCGGCAAATACAACGTTGTTTGATCAGCTGGAAGAAAGAATGGATCATGCTTCCCCGGAAAGTGAACTAGCCTATAAGGAATTACAACAGGTACTCAACACACTTATCGACCATCTCCCGGAAAAATGCAGGATTATTTTCCGGATGAGTCGCGACCAGCAGTTATCCCATAAAGAAATAGCCGCCCGGCTAAACATCTCCGTTAAAACGGTAGAAAACCAGATCACCATTGCCATCCGTAAGTTGCGCGAGGCATTTCCCTATGCCGTGGTGCTGTTACTTATTTCCAACCGCTAGCCTTGCTTTTGTTGCAACAATAAGTGGAAACACCTGCCCTTGAAAGGGCAAATTATTTTCCAGCTATTTTTTTTGAACCCTTTTGGGGGCTCCTTGCTTTTATTGACACTATAAGGGCAAACACCCACTTATGCATAGGGAAGATTTTTTTCAACTGATTGATAAATGGACCAACGGCACGGCCTCGGAAGAGGAATTGCAACGGTTAATGAACTACTACCACAGCTTTCCTGAGCAGGAATGGGACAATGATAAGATGGGCAGTCGCGCTGAACTGGAAGCCGCTATGGAACAAGAACTGCTGTCGGCTATCCGTCAGCCTGCCCCTGTAAAGGTAGTGCGTATGCGCCCATGGCTACGTATAGCCGCAGCCGTAACTGCCGTGATTGCTGTTGCCAGTGGCATCACCTGGACACTGCGGCAGCCAACCGCTCCAGCGTCCACCGAAGCTAAGCCGATAGCTTACCGCACCGTAGCAACAGAGCACCTGCGGGTAGCCTTGCCGGACAGCACTATCGTCTACCTAAGCCCCAACACAACAATGGAACAGGGAAAGGATTATGGCAGGAACGATAGAACCGTAACCCTTACCGGAGAAGCATTTTTTGATATCCGGGCCGACAGCAAAAAGCCATTTAAAGTGCAGAGTGGACAGGTAACCACACAGGTACTGGGCACCAGCTTTAACGTGCAGGCCTATACGGCCCAACAGGATATAGCCGTGACCGTGTTAACCGGCAAAGTGGCCGTGAGCAGCGGCGTCCAACAGGTGGAATGCCCTCCGGGCAACCGCGCCGTGTTCAACAAACAAAGCGGTAACCTTCTCCACGAAACCGGGGTAGATACCCGATGGATACTGGAACATCAGCAGGGCATACTCCGTTACGATCGCGCCAACCTGCAACAGGTGGCCGATCAATTGGGCTATTATTACAATGTGAAAATAACGATCAGCGGCAGCACGGCCAGCTGCTCCTATGTGGGCGAATTCAACACCCGGCAGCCGCTGGACAAAGCCCTGAAACAACTCTGCCTTACGCTGAATGCCACCCTGGAACATCAAAACAATACCTATTATATCCGCATGAACGGATGCTGACCACGAAAAAAAATATCATGCTGACACTAACACCGCCAACATAAAAAAAGGCCTCCGGAGAGGCCCTGAAAAGTTAAGCGCCGTTTGCCAAGCGAGTCTGGAAAACCTTTGGCAGCCGGCATATTACTCAACCTTAATCTACCTAAAAGTATGAAAAAATGTGTACCTGTAATACGCATGCTAATGAAATTATCGTTGTGTACGACCATTGCTGTATGCAGTCTGGCCTTGTCGCTATTGGCGAATCCCACAGATGCCCAGCTGCTGCAGAAGAAAATTACCATCAACAAGGAGAACGGAAAACTGCACGACGTGCTGAATGAAATCGGCGCCGCGGCGGACCTCTCGTTTAGCTACGCCGTAAATGCCGAGATACTCAACAGCCCGGTAACGGTAAAAGCCCGCCAGCAGCAGGCCGGCAACGTCCTCAAAGAGCTGCTCTCTCCTTTCGCCCTGGAGTTTTTTACGGCCGACGGTAAGGTTTTTATTCGTCGCACCGAAGACCCGCATTATGATATTACTCCTGATCCGGCGCTGTCAGTAGCACTGAAAGATATTTCAGGAGTAGTGGTAAATGAAAAGGATGAACCGCTGCCTGGTGTAACCATCCGTATTAAAGACGGCTCCATCGCCACCGTCACAGATGGCAAAGGTGCCTACACGCTAAAGGGCATTCCTGAAAATGCGGTGCTGGTAGTTTCTTTCATTGGATATACCAGCCGCGAAATCGCTTCCGGCAAAGACACCCAACTGCGCATCGTGCTCACAGAAGATCCCAAAAAACTCGGCGAAATAGTGGTAGTGGGCTATGGCACACAAACAAAAGCCAGTCTCACCGCGGCAGTGGCCACCGTGAAAGGTGCCGCCGTGGCGGAACGCCCTGTGCCCAATGTAGTCAACGCTTTACAGGGACAGGTGCCCGGCCTCTTCATACAGCAAACCGATGCCATGCCCGGTACCAACAACAATAAAATACAGATACGTGGCATCAGCACGCTGTCCAACAACCCGGTGCTGGTATTGATCGACGGTGTGGCCGGACAGCTGGAAACCGTGAACCCACAGGATATCGATAACATCAGTGTTCTTAAAGATGCCTCGGCCACTGCTATTTACGGTGCGCGTGCATCCGGTGGCGTTATACTGGTGACAACCCGCCGTGGTAAAACCAATGCACGCCCTACCCTTTCGTACGATGCCTATGCCGGTACCCAGCAGCCTACCTACCTGCCCAGGCTGGCTAACGCCGTGGATTTCATGCGCCAGTGGAATGCTTCGCAGTTAAATGATAACCCTTCGGCTACGCCGCGGTTTCCGGAAGCTACCATTCAAAAATATGCATCAGGTGAACTCCCCAGTACGGATTGGGTAGACGAGATATTTAAAGAGAACGCCTTGCAGATGCAGCATAACGTAGGCATTACCGGTGGCAGCAAAAACACGGATTACTTCATTTCCCTCGGATACCTGAAGCAGGAAGGCTCTGTAAATGGCGTGCTAAACGAGCGTTTCACTTCCCGTATTAACCTTAATACCCAGCTGCTGGACAACCTGAAGTTTGGCATCAACACTGTATACACGAACCGGCCGCGCAGCTTTGCCGGCGCAGGCATCTTTAATACCGCCATGCACTGGGCCTATATACTCAATCCTACCGAATGGCCCTATACACCGGAAGGCCGCAACCGCAGCTACCGCGGCGGCTCCCAGCCAGTGGCCATTATCAACGACGGTGGTTTTGAACGATATAAGGATGCTTACTTCAACACCAACATGAACCTGGAATACAACATCACCAAAGACCTCAGCGTAAAAGGACAATACGCCTATAACAACCGCGATGTGCGTCATAAACTGTTCCAGGCTACCTATAAACTCTATGACGATGAGGAGAAACTGGTGACGACGCAGCAGTCGCCCAACGCGCTAAAAGACGACTTTAACAGCGCCACCAACCAGACGTTCATTGCTACGGCCAACTACCAGCACCAGTTCCGGGACCATGGCTTTAAGCTGCTGCTGGGATACAGCCAGGAAAGCTTCCTGTATGAAGGCTATGGGCTGGGGCGGCAGAACTTCCTCAACAATGATATTCATGTCATCGATGGTGGCTCCGCCGACAAAGACCAGTGGAGCACTAACGGTGACGCCTACCAATGGGCGATACAATCCATGTTCGGGCGCTTGTCGTACAACTACAGGGATCGTTATTTGGTGGAGCTGAATAGTCGCTACGATGGCTCCTCCCGTTTCCTCAATAACCGCTGGGGTTTCTTCCCTTCTGTATCCGCCGGCTGGCGCATTACAGAAGAGCAATTCATGAAAGCGGTGACTTTTATTTCCAACCTGAAACTCCGCGGTAGTTATGGTAAAGTGGGTAACCAGGATGCTACCGGCTATTATCCATGGGCCAGCATTATTGGCACCGGCACCACTTACCTGAACGATAAGGCGCTTACCACAACCTACTACAGCAATACCGCCAATCCGGATTTGACCTGGGAGGAAAAGACTACTGCTAACCTGGGCCTGGACGCGTCTTTCCTGCAGGACAAGCTTACCCTTACGGTGGATGTGTTTAAAGATAAAACCACTGGCATTCTGTTGACGCCCAGTGTACCATCCATGTTTGGCCGTGATGCCGGAGTACGCAACATCGGCTCCATGGGTAACAAGGGTTGGGAAATATCCGTAGGCTATCAGAATCGCGACCACGCATTGAAATATGGCGTGATTGCCAACCTGTACAACAACCGCAATCAAATCCTGGACCTGGGCGGCACTGCCGATATCCTGGGCACTAACCCGACAATGGTTGGGCAGAGTCGCTGGGTATGGTACGGTTACAAAGCCATTGGCCTGTATCAGTCGGAAGATGAGGTAAAGGCCAGCCCGACCTACAAGCCACAAAACAAGCCGGGCGACATCAAATATCAGGATACCAATAACGATGGGAAGATCACACCGGAGGATCGCGTGCTGCTGGGTGATGCAGAACCGCATATGATGTTTGGCGTGAATGCGAACTTCAGCTGGCGGCAGTTTGACTTATCCATGTTGCTGCAGGGTGTGCTGAAAAACAAGACCTACCTTACCGGTTACGCCACTACGCCGTTTCAATACGGCGGTACCTTTACCACCGACCTGCTGGATTCATGGACGCCTGACAACCGCAATGCACGCTATCCCCTGATGCGCCAGGACCAGAGTGTGAACACAGAGTTTTCCGACTGGTGGCTGTTTGACTCCCGTTACCTGCGACTCAAAAACCTGCAGCTGGGCTATACTGTGCCTAATCAACTGCTGCAACGCGCCAGGATCAGCTACCTGCGTGTTTATTTCATCATGGAAAATGCGTTTACCCTGAAGGCGAAAGACTTTCCGGGCAGCTATGATCCGGAAATCGACAACTGGCAGTCAGGTGTCAACTTCCCGCAGCTGAAAACCTATTCTCTTGGTCTGAACCTGAAATTCTAAAACTATGAAAATGAAGCCTCGCTATATATTACTTTCCGCTTTGCTGAGCACAGGATTATTCTCCTGCAGTAAATTCCTGGACCGGCCACCCTTAGATGAATATTCCGATGCCACTTACTGGACCACGGAACAGGACGCGGTGAAATTTGCCTCACGGATATACGAATTTATGCCCAGCGCCGACTTTTTCATCTGCTATGAAGGCATGAGTGACAATGCGCTGTCGAAAACCGCTTCCTGGGGTAATACGCTCCGTAATGCGCAGTTGATTGGTAACAGCACTTTTGTGGCTACCACCGGAAGTCTTGGCGACGAGTGGCGTTACGACCAGATCCGTCACTGCCTGGAATTCCTGGCTAATGTGGACAAGGTACCGGACATGAACCCGGCTTTAAAGAAAAGACTGTTGGCAGAAGTAAAGGTTTGCCTGGCTTACCGTTACTATATGATGACCACGCTGTTCGGTGATGTGCCTTTGGTGACAAAGGTTTTTAGCACACCCGCCGAGTCAGATGTACCGCAGGACAAGAAAGCCGTGGTGGTGGCGCAGGTGATCCAGTGGCTGAACGAAGCGGCACCTGACCTGCCGGCTACCTATTCGGGGGATGATAAAGGCAGGTTTACCGCAGGTGCAGCTACCGCGCTGAAAGCCCGTGTGC
The DNA here is from genome assembly GCF_900142605.1 of Chitinophaga jiangningensis. Lineage (GTDB taxonomy): Bacteria > Bacteroidota > Bacteroidia > Chitinophagales > Chitinophagaceae > Chitinophaga > Chitinophaga jiangningensis. The sequence goes on along the minus strand of NZ_FRBL01000003.1, from coordinate 367,479 downwards.
TACTCTACAACGGAGATTATGCCGGCGCTGCCCAGGCGGCGCAGGAGGTGATCAGTAGCGGTACATATTCGCTGTATCCTGATTATTACAACCTGTTTCAACAGGAAGGCGATTATTCAGCGGAGAGCATCATGGACTATATTCATATTAAGGAGATACAACCCAATGGCCTGCGTGATATCACAGGAGTGAACAGCGTTTCAGGCGGTACATTGTACCTGAATCCATTGCCATCTCTGGTAGATGATTATGAAAGCGCTGCGGGATATTACCCGTACACCAACGATCCGGCGTATGATGTACACACGCCGTGGAAGGGCCGCGATCCACGCCTGGCGGCTACCATCTACTATCCTGGCAGCACGCTGGCCAATGGTAAAATGTATGACCCGCTGAATAACAGCCTGGATAAAATTGGTGGTGATAAGGCCACCTATACCGGCTACGCCTATAAGAAAATGTTTGATAAAACAGAATTAGAGGTGCGTGACAACGGTGGTAATGACTGGCACATCCTCCGTTATGCCGAGGTGCTGCTCACTTTTGCAGAAGCAAAAAACGAGGTTGCCGGCCCTGATGCCAGCGTGGTTGCTGCCATAGATCAGGTACGCCGCAGAGCGGGTATGCCAACGGTGGCAGCCACATTTGCGCTCAATGGCTGGGCGCTGGATCAGGCGACCATGCGTACTTTCATCCGGCATGAACGCAGGATTGAACTGGCTGGTGAAGGGCACCGCTACTTCGACATTCTCCGCTGGAAAGAAGGGAAAAACCTGCTTAACGGTCCCGTATACACGCTGGATGCCAGCGCGGGGCTCACCGACATCCCGGCTACCGGCGGCAGTACGAATAAGTTTACCAAAACCAAGCTGGAAGACCGCTACTTCAACAACGATAAATTTTACGTGTGGCCAATCCCGCAAAGCATACTGGATGGCAGTCGTAAGCTGCAACAACAATCTGCATGGAAATAATCAACAAAACTAATAAACCGACAATCGTGAAACTGACCCGTATTATCAGCGCACTGTGCCTGCTGCCCCTGCTGGCAGCAGGTCCGGTGCTGGCACAGCAGCAACCGACTTTACATGAGCGGCAGCAACAATTTACTGACCTGCGTTTTGGGATGTTTATCCATTTTAACATCCCTACGTTTATGGAGGATGACTGGGCAGATCCGGATGCCTCCCCTGCGATCTTCAATCCGCGTAAGCTGGATTGCCGCCAATGGGCCGATGCCGCCGTTTCTGCGAACATGAGTTATGGCTGCCTCACCACCAAGCACCACAGTGGTTTCGCCATCTGGGATACCAAAACCACGGATTACAACGTGATGAACAGCCCGCTGAAGCGTGATGTGGTACGTGAGTACGTGAATGCTTTCCGTGCAAAAGGCCTGAAGGTAATGCTATACTTCTCCATCCTGGATACGCATCATAAAATCCGCCCCGGGCATATTACCCCGGCGCATATTGCCATGATCAAGGCGCAGCTGACCGAGTTGCTGACCAACTACGGCGCTATTGATGCTATGATTATTGACGGCTGGGATGCGCCGTGGAGCCGTATTTCCTACGAGGACGTACCATTTGGGGAGATATATGGCCTCATTAAACAATTGCAGCCGGGGTGCCTGGTGATGGATTTGAACGCTGCCAAATACCCTGCGGAAGCATTGTTTTATACCGATATCAAATCCTATGAGCAGGGAGCCGGCCAGCACATCTCCACCTCTACCAACCGCTTACCGGCACTGGCTTGTTTGCCGCTGCAACAGAACTGGTTTTACAAAACCGGCTTTGCCACCACGCCGGTAAAAGATCCGGCGAAGCTGGTAAACGACATCATAGTGCCATACAACAAGGCATGGTGTAATTTCATTCTGAACGTAGCGCCTAACCGCGACGGGCTCTTTGATGCTAATGCGCTGGCAGCTTTGAAAGCCATCGGTCAGCAATGGAAAAATGAAGGTCCGGTAGCGCCACTGCCTGAAAATGAGGCTCCTATCATTGCGGAGAATATCGCCAAGCACCAGCCAGCCAATGGCAGCTGGAGCAATGATATGAACATCATGGACTTTGGCAATGATGACCGGTTTGGCAGCACCTGGCAGTCGAACCCCGCAGTGAAGCAGCCCTGGTACGAAGTAGCATTTACAAAAGAACGCGCTTTCAACATGATTACTATTACCGAAGATAAACAACGCATTACCGCCTATCACCTGGAGTATAATGAGAATGGTGAATGGAAGTCGCTGCCGGGCAAAGGTACGGATGCCGGTAGGGTAAAGATTCACCGGTTCCCGAGAGTATGGGGTAATAAGGTGAGGATAGTGATAGATGGGTTTAGTGAGGCACCGGCGATAGCGGAGTTTGGGGTGTATGATGAGAAGCGGTAATTTTTTTCTCAATTTATCCGGCACCTTCGGTGCCGGATAAATTGAGAAGGGCTCCCGCCACCGGCGGGAGCCCTTCTCAATTAAAAAAAGGATTAGTTTTTAGACAGCTCCACCTCTTTGGAAGTTCCATCCTGGCCAATCACGGTAAACGTCATCAGCACCGTGCCTGCGGGCGCTGTTAACGGGTTACCCTGTCTGACACTTTTTATCTTCACAAGTTTTGCATTTTTAAATACATCCGGTGCCTTGGCAACATCCACCCCATTAGGTACAAAGCCGTACCCCAAACCATCCGGCTGCAGGAAGCCCTGGTTAAAGCATTTGTAAAAATAGTGCAGGCCGGAGTTATAACCCGCCGGAATAGGCACTACGTTACCACCGGTTTTCATCGTCACCTTTGCCTTGCTTGGGTTGATCGTCATCATAATGGTAGAAGCATAGGCAAAGAAAGTCGGATCATCGTGTGTACGTAACAGGTAGCTTACCTTGTTGGCACTATTGGAATAGTAACCGGTCAGCTCCACGGTGTCTTTCGTATAGCGCAGGAGGCGGAAATCGAAGTCGAGCCAGCCGTATTCCTTCAACAAGGCGAGGAATTCACTGTTGTGGAAGGTAAGACTAAGCTGTATCGGACCATTCGCATCAAAAGCCCCTTCTAACTCTCTCAAGTTAATGGTTTGCGACCCGAAGTTTTCATAGTTGGGCAACAGGGACAACACTGCATTTTTAAATGACGCGTTTTGCGGATCAGCCAGTATCTGCCGGATCTGATAATCGGAATATGGACGCAGGATATTGATCAGCTGCAGCGCCAGGGATGACTCTCCGGCCGTGAGCGTGCCTGAGGATCGCAGTCGCGACAAATCAGTCACAATTCCTCCGTTATCAATGGAATAAATATTGGCACTGGAATCCTTGGAAAGCTGCAGCAGCATCCCCGGGAATTTATTGTTTGTAAAGCTGGTTTCCATTGCCCAGGCCCACATGGATGTTTCATCGTCCGTGAGGTTTTTGAACGCGTCGGCCTTGTCTTTTTCAATGGAGTTGGTATTGCCAGCGGGGCGACTAAAATCATCGCCCTTTTCGCAGGAGACTGCACCAAGTCCTATGATAACAGCGGCAGCCAGTACCAGCTTATGCGTGTGAAATAATTTATGCAGCGTATTCATAAAAAACAGAATTGGATTAGTTAATACTTATTGCTCATACTTTCTTTTCAGGGCGATAAGCTCGTTTATTACCGACTGCTGTTGCAGGTAATCCCTCAATTTGGTAATCGGAATACCCAGCTTGGTAAAATAATTGGTCACCAGCTGATACTTGGCCTTAGTGGCCTCATTGGTGAGGTAGTAGGTATTAATTTCCGCATCAGAAAGCCAGATAATTGTTTGCACATAAGTGGCAAAATCCTCATGCTCATTTTGCATACCGTATGGGATAAAGAACCCTTTGGAAATAGCTTCCGGATAAGTGACACGTAAAAACTGGTTAGAACCTCTCAGGTAATTGGTTTTGGCTGGCAGCTCAAAACCAACCGGGATCTGGTGCTTACTATCCAGGAAGTGCGTGTATTCGTGCCAAACAAACCCGATGAGCCCCGCATCATCCGGGAAGCTGGTAGGTGCCGCATTGTAAATGGCATCCAGAAAATCGCGGTCAGAGGTATCATTTTTGGCGCGTAACAATTCGCCAAATGGCGTAAGCCCACCCAGGGTAAGCCTGTTGGGCTGAATGTTACCTGCCTGTCCGGCAGTAGATTCCCCGAAGCTTTCAGCGCCACCGTAGTTCAAGCCATTACCGATGAGCAATAAACGTACAGGCGTTTCCTTTACGGCTGTTTGGGAGGCGCCGCCTACAGCGTCCATAGCTTTAAAGTAGATAATCTCCAACAGCTCCAGGTATGGCAGCACATCTTCCTCTTTGGCGGGATTGGCTACCACGTCGGAGGCATAGGCATAACGGTTCCATTTGTACTCTACCTGGATACCGTACTTATCAAAAAATTCTTTCTGCTTCTGTCCAAGCGGCGTCCGGGTATCAAAGGTTGGTGCAGGGTCCACTTCGGCGGTCAGTGCCTCTTCTTTACTGCAGGCTGCCATTACTACCATCATGGTTACCAGCCCCCATAACAGACTAATTTTATATTTCATGAGAAATGAGTTTAAAGTAATGAATGATTAAAGTCCCGGATTACGTGTAATCTCTTCCGTAGGAAGCTGGATAACATAGTCTTCCGGTTTGGTACCATCGATCGTATAGGTGCCTGATCTGCCTTTGTGAGATACGGGAATGTTATGACGGCGCATATCAAACCAGCGCATCCCTTCACTGGTAAAGCGGATCCTTTTAATCAGCAACAACATACCAATGGCCTGATCACGTGTGGTGAGCGTAGGCAGCAAGTTAATTTTATCGGCTGCTGCTTCATCACTAAAGGTCTGGTTGTTGATCAGGGCCGTCAGGTCCGCCTGGGCCTGGGCCGTCATTCCCTTCGCTTTTTCAATGGCTGCTTCTGCCCTGTTAAACAATACTTCATCAACCGTCAGCACCGGCATATTACCATTTCGTGTAGCCGTAGGCTGAAACAGCATCAGTTTTTGCGGTACGTAATCGCTGTACAGCGGACTGGTTTGAATGGTATAATTATTATCATCATCTGCCCCTTCATCTCTCAGCATCTGTACGGCCGGATAAGGGAACATGCCCATCCAGAAGTAAGCGATCAGCTGATAGGTGTTATTACCCATCAGGATGAAGGATGGATTAGACGGATTGAAATACGCGGAAGAATACTGCTGATAATCAGTAATGCTGTTTCTCAGGGTTTTAATATTGAGTGGCGCACTGCGTTTATCCAGTACTGCAGTAGCATATTTTATACTATTGTCCCAGTCTTTTTTATTCAGGTACACCCTCGACAGCAGGGCATTTACTGCATCTGCACCGAAGTTGAACTGCGCATTTTTTGCAGGTTGGGCTTCTACAAGTGTTACTGCTTCCAGCAGGTCTTTCAGGATTTCATCATATACCTTTTGGACGCTTTCCTGTTTATAGCCTACTACCGGTTCTCCGCTGTAGGCAGCTACGAAAGGAATGCCTTTGTCTGTAGCAGCGGTAGCCGGGTTATATTGTTTGGCAAACAGGTTTACCAGCATATAGTTGCTGTAAGCCCGTATGGCCAGTGCTTTTCCGCGGAGTGCCTTTGCCCTGGTTTCCTCTTCTTTGGTGGTGGGCGTGAAGCCTTTTAATTTATCGAGGATCAACAGGGAGTTAATGATGGAATTATAGGAGCGCCTGAATGCCGTTACCGGGTTGAATCCTGAGGCCAGGAAACGGGTAGCCGGCAGGGACTGCCGGCAAATTTCCAGTTCGAAAATCGGCAACATAGAGTTTACGGCCTCTTCTACGTTATGGCCGGCCAGGTCACGGAAGATGTAGTCGTCACTCATGATATCGGTAAAATGATAATCAGAGTAAGGCATGATCTGGTTCAGCGTTTCCTCCATATCATCGAGTGACACAATCAGTGTGCGGTTATCTACCGGTTCTTCCAGAAACTTTGTACAGGACACGTTGGACAGCGTCAGCAGTAAAGCTACTGCCAGTATGGACCTGGAAAATCCGTATGCTTGCCATCCTTTGAGTTTATATCTCTTCAACATATGATACGATTTATTTCAGTTGAGTTGCGCCGGATCAGAAACCAGCGGACAGGCTGAAGGTGAATGATTTTACCGGCGGCATGTTCATACCCGTCAGCACTGTTTCAGGGTCTACGCCGTTAAACTTACCGGATGCAAATACGGCCAGGTTGGAGGCTTCCAGGCTGGCAGTGAGGTTTTGCATTTTCAGGGAACGGGCAAATTTGGCGAAGTTGTATTGCAGCATGATGTTGCGCAGGCGAAGGAATGAAGCGTTGATGGTCCTGATATCTGACCTGTTATATACGCCAAACACCGACTCATCAAAGAAACCGAGGTTAACATAATCGTTCATGTCTTCACGGAGCAGCAGTCGCGGTATTTTAGTGAAAGTTTCATCTCCTTTGGCGCGCCATCTGTAGGCGAAGTCGCCCACCTGGTTTTTGTCGTCACGATATAGGGACGACAGTGTACCGCCTTTGTAGTAATCCGCCTTGCGTACTACGTTACCGGTGTTAAACACAAAGGATACGCCCAGTGTCCAGTTTTTGTAGTTGAAGTTGGAGGTAAAGCCACCGGAATACATCGGGTCGCGGCTACCCTGGTATACCACATTGCTGAGGTCCCTGCTGGAGTTGGAGAAGCCTAACACGGTTCCACCTTTTGCGTCGCGGTAGGTAGCGAGTCCCTGTTCGTTGAGGCCACCGAATTCAAAAGCGTATAGCCCTGTGAGTGGCATACCCTTACGGGCAAAACCTTCAGAGGCGGTTGCATCAAATACGGAAGGGTTGTTACCCTGGTAGTCGGACAGTACGGTGTTTTTGTTATATCCCACGTTCACCATACCTGACCATTTGAAGTCGCCTACCACTTTAATCGGCCGGATATTCAGGGAGGCTTCATAGCCACGGTTTTGCATGTCGGCCCAGTTAAACAGTTTAGTCAGGTAACCGGAGGAGGATTGCACTTGTTTGTATCCAACCAGGTCAAAATTTTTCCTGTTGTAGTAGTTAATGGTGAAGTCAAGCCGGTTAAACAGGGAGAAATCAATACCTGTACTGAACATATACTCTTTCTCAAATTCGAGGGAGGCATTTTCAGATTCCACGATGTTTACACCAGTGGTATTATATGCCGGAAAGGACGGACGGATAATCGGCTGGTAGTAAGCCACCATTTCAGGGCCTCTGTAGCCGGCATTTCCTCTTAACCCGTAGGATATACGCAGTTTACCGCCGGAGAGTACATTCTCCACTCCTTTCATGAAGTTTTCTTCCGTGAAGTTCCAGGCGCCGCCTACGGCCCATGTAGGCAGGAAGCGGTTACGACTGGCTCTTCCGGATACGTTGGTGGCATCATTGCGGAGGGAGGCATCCAGTACATATTTGCCCTGATAGTTGTAGGACAGGCTGGAATAATAAGAAACGGCGTTGCGGGTAAAGTCGTTGACATAGCTGGTAGCGCCCTGCAGGAGGTTCCTGCCGTTGTACCATACTTTTTCATCATCCGGCAGCGAGGTGCTTACCTGGAGCCTTTCGTAAGCCAGAGGTGCGGCGGCGAACTGGTCGCTGCCGGACATATAGCCATAGTGGCGGGCAAAGGAAGAGGACTGTTTATTTTGTGTTACTTCCATACCGCCCATGAGCGAAAGCTTATGTTGTTTTGTTTCAAAGGCGATCCATTCGAGCTGACCACGGAGCGTGTAGTACCGGGAGGTGATATCTTCCCTGTCCAGTATACCACCTTGAGGCAGTACAGTTTGCGGCACTTCCCAGGAAGGTGATCCAGGGCGTTTATAGAGGCGTTCGTTGGCGTCGAGGATGCGGAAATCATCTGCCCGGAACTGTTTGGCGTAGTTCGAGTTTTCAGTTTGTATTTCGTTGATGGTGGAGTTGGACCAGCGTACGTTTGCGAGGCCGGAGGCTTTCAGCTTAGGCGTAATGTTATACGTGAGGTTCAGCTGCGTGGCAAAATCGTTATTCTCGAGCTTGATGAAGTTATTATTTAGTTCGTCGATGATATTGAAATCGGCGTATCCTTTTTTATAGTATTCAAAGTTACCGTTATCATCATATGGCCGTGCTGCTCTGCTGGCGTCGCGGGCGTAAACAAAGGGGTTTACTTCCGTGCCTGGCTGGCGTTGGTCTCTGTAAGCATATTTCACCATTACTTCTGCCAGGAACTTATTGGTTACCTGCCAGCCGTTTACGAGGTTGGCGGTATAGCGTTTCGCGTATTCGCCTATTGTTTTTCCAGGGTCGTTATAATAACTGAGAGAGAGACGGGTGGACGTTTTTTTGGTTCCACCGCTCACACTCACGGCGTGCTGTTGGGTAAAGCTGTTTTTGTAAAGTACGTCAAACCAGTCGGTGTTGATGACTTTGAGGTCTCGTATTTTTTCACGCAGTTGCGCTTCCGTGATTTCCTTGCGGTTAAACTGGTCCTGCAGTTTAGCATATGGGCCGGAGGTAGCTGCGGAGAAGTTTTGAATATAGGAGTCGTAGATGGTAAACATTTCCTGGTTGAGTTCTACCTGGTCTTTGGAGTTGAGCACATCAAAGTCCTGGATAGAAGGTTTAAGGGAATAGGTACCATTAAAAGTATAGCTCACGCGCAGCGGTGCTTTTTTCTGAGCGCGTTTGGTATTGATGACGATAACCCCGTTTACCGCGCGGGTACCGTACATGGCGGTGGCGGTCGCATCTTTCAGTACCGTAATATCTTCGATATCGTCCGGGTTCACGTTAGCGAGGGCGCTGGCCAGGAGGTTGCGGGCGTTACCGGCATATAGTTCAGAAGGTACGATGTTCAGAGGAGCATCCAGTGGCACCCCGTCGAGCACCCATAGCGGTTCGTTGATACCGCTGATGGAGGCGCTACCTCTCACGCGTATTTTCGGGGCGGTACCGAAAACCGAGGAGGTGTTGACGATGGCCACCCCTGCTACCTGTCCCTGGAGCATTTTGTCGAGTGTTCCGATGCTGGGCACCTGGATGTCTTTCACCTTTACGGTAGCGGCGGCGCCTGCGTAGTCGATTTTACGGAGTGTCTGATAACCGGTAACTACTACTTCACCAATGTTGGTATTAGGGCTCAGGACAATCTGAATGCGATTAGCATTGGTAACGGTGAATTCCCTTGCTTTAAAGCCAACCATGGAGATGATGAGGGTGGTTCCCGGGGCTACATTTTTAAGTACGAAATTGCCGGAGCCGTCGGCAATGGCGCCCTGGTTGGTGCCTTTGATCTGAATACTTGCGCCGGGCAATGGGTTTCCTTTGTCGTCCCGAACAACGCCCTGTAATTCCAGCAGCACCACACCCGGGTGATAATACCCTGCTGTACCTACTGCCGGCAAAGGGGCCGGCGCGCTGGCCATCACGGTACTACTGCATAGTAGTTGGGTAATCACTACACAGCATAGGCTGGGAAAATGTGTAATTGATTGTTTCATAATTACCGGATATTTAATAGAACTTGATTGCTGAGATGTAATGGTATAGGCATGAACACAGTTGGGTTATTCCAGGCAGCGGTGCCGGGTAATTTCCTCTGGTATCATTAAGCCAATAATCTGGTGTTGGTAGCAGCGCTATCGTTGTTGCCCGCCTTGCGAGGCAGGCATTGTTCGTTTGTTGGGATAATTCTTTCGTTCCAAAAAATCAGTCATATAGGCAAATCCACAGCACAGTGCTCCATTTAATTTAAATACGTATATACGTCTACGTTAAACACTCTCACGGGGTACAACGCCTTTGCTGCGCCGGGATAGTTCCCAGGCAGGCAGGTCTGACAAAGTAGTGCGGGTACATCTTAAAAATGATGAACGAGCGACGTTAGATTTGGTTGTTAAGCTTTCATTATTGGGTATGTAACGCGGGCTACATAGGCCATAGGAGGCTTCGTATTTAAATATACAAAAAAGGAACGCGATAAAGTCACTTTTTATTATATTGATTGTAAAGGGAATATGTTGAACGGAGGTTAAGGAGGATTTTTGGTATAGGCGTTTACGTGGGGGCTGCCGCGGTTTCAGCAGGTGCTTGAAGGAGCTGGCGCGGCTGGCGGAGTGCCGGTGCGGAGGACTGGCAGTGTTGGAACCGGTTGCATTAATTCTCTCCCGAAATGGTAAAAAGGGGTATAATAAAAAAGCACCTATTTATCAAGTGAGGGAGATGGGAAATAGTCAGATTTTATTGACTGGTGCGGAGGGAATGTCCCCCACGCTTCGCATGGGGGACACAGAAGTTAGTATGACCGGTGGGCCAGCAAATAAAAAACGGCCGCCGGGAGGCAGCCGCTCTTTACACAACTAGTATTTAAAACCATATTACTTCCGGCCGCCGTCTTTCTGACGTGGACCACCCTGAGGCGGATTGGCTTTACGGTAAGCCTGCAGTTCTTCCTTGGTCAGGAATCCATCTTTATCCGCGTCAATGGCTGCAAAATTTTCGCTCAGTCTGGATGTCCTTTTATCTTCTTTCGCTGCTGCCTCTACCTCAGCTTTGCTCAGCTTTCCATCATTATCGGTATCAATCTTTTTGAAAAATCCTTCACGGTCGCCGCGAGGTCTTTCCTGCTGGGGCTGTTGAGGTTGCTGTGCGTAAGTTTCTACAGTAAAAAAAGTGGCGCCCATTAACAAACCTGCTACAAATAATTGCTTCATCATAATTTTTAATTTAGTTTTTGTGATGATTGTTTTTTCAGTCATACTGAGTGTTCAGCATATCTGGTTTGTTATTTAGATATAGCCAAATTAAGGAAGTTTAAAGTTCAAAACACTGCTGCTACAGCAGCGTTGGTGAAGCGGAAATGTTAAGGAAAACCTGCAATATAAGCCTGTGTTGTGTTTAGGGAGATGTTGGTGCTGCAGGAGCATGAGTTCTCTTAACGCTATTTAACAGTAGTTGACAGTGTTTAACAGTTTGCCCCAAAATCCGTCGCCTTCGGCGACGGATTTTGGGGCAAGTGGCGCACCTGCGCCACTTACCCCCGAGACTCACACCCGAAGGATTCCGAATCCATCCGTTGCCTTCGGCAATGGAATTGGGGCAATTATGCGCACCTGCGCCCACCTGCCCATGAAACTTACGCGGGAAGGATTCGTAGGAGCGGCGGAAGGCCTATAAAATTAAAATTCACGCTTGCGCATCTACATAAATACTAGTAATTTAATCGTCCATTAGGAATCCACGTTTTATGCAACCAAACAGCAGCCACCTGGCAGAAAAAGAGACCGAGAACAAAAAAGGCTCGCACAAAAATATCTGGTATGGCATTGGCCGGCACCGGATAGAAATTCCCAAAATTGTACTGAAAGCGAAAGTGCAAAGCAATGAGCTGATGAAAGCCCTGCACATCCGCTCCATAGGCTATTACCCTAAAGCACAGGACCATTACACCTATCGCAAAAAAGGTTTGCCTGAAAACTTTCTCTTCTTTTGTGTAGATGGCTATGGGTGGTTCCAGGTGAACGGCAAGCGATATGAAGTAGGACCTAACGAATGCTTTATTCTTCCACAACATATGGAACATGCCTATGGCAGCAGTGAAGATAATCCATGGAGCATTTACTGGATACACTTTGGCGGGGATGCTCTGCCAGAATTTAACCGCATGCAGGCAGCACAGAAATATTTTGAACCGCAGTACATCAAAAATAATGGCGACATCATCCCCCTGTTTAACAAGATATACAAATCACTGGAGCTGGGGTATAGTCTGGATAACCTGGTGTATGCCAACATGGGCCTGGTGCAGTACCTCAACCTATTCATTTATAACACCCGGCATTATGAAGCCACGCTCACGGATAAATCCGATTGCGTAGATAATGCCATCCTATACATGCAGCAGCGCATCAATGATAAGATTTCGCTGAACGAGCTGGGCAAACAGTATAATTACTCCGTATCAAGGTTTTCTAATTTATTTAAGCAGAAGACAGGGTACGCCCCGATCGATTATTTCGTACAATTAAAGATGCAAAAGGCTTGTCAACAGCTGGATTTCACCACCCGCTCGGTAAAGGATATCGCCTTCAGCATGGGCTTCGATGATCCTTATTATTTTTCCAGGCGCTTCCGGGCAGTGATTGGGATGTCGCCCAAAAAATACCGGCTGCTCAATAACGACCAGCGTAAATCACCTTCCTGAACTCATTCATTTGCCAATAATACAATACAGAAACATGCACTTTATGTCGCGATTTAAACAACTGATGTTACTGTTGGCGCTGCCACTGCTGTTACAGGTACAACGTGCAGCCGCTACTGTTAAAATGCCTTATTTTTTTGGTGACAACATGGTACTGCAGCAACAAACCAACGCTGCCATCTGGGGCTGGGCCAAACCCGGCAGTACCGTTACCGTTACCACTTCCTGGAACAAGAAAAAGTATGCGGAAAAAGCTGATGCTACCGGAAAATGGAAACTACAGGTAGCCACTCCCGTAGCCGGTGGGCCTTATGACATCACGATTTCAGACGGCACTCCACTAACGCTGAAGAATGTACTGATCGGCGAAGTATGGCTCTGCAGCGGGCAATCCAATATGGAAATGCCCATGAAAGGCTTTAAAGACCAGCCCATCCTTGGCTCTAATGATGCCATCTTCAACTCCTCCAATGCGCAGCTGCGCCTGTTCACGCTTCCGAGAGCAGTAACCGGTGCACCGCAGGACACCTGCAAACAAAGTGAGTGGAAAGCAGCCGAACCGGAATCTGTTACTAACTTCAGCGCTACCGCCTATTACTTTGGCAGGTTGCTGCAGCAACGCCTCAAAGTACCAGTAGGACTGGTATGCATCAGCTACGGCGGCTCTCCGGCGGAAGCCTTTATGAGCACCAGCGCCCTTCAACAGTTTACCGACATCAAAATGCCGGATGCCAGCACCAAGCTTACCAACAAGGTAGCTACTACCCTTTATAATGGTATGTTACATCCTTTCATCGGTTATACCATCAAAGGCTGTATCTGGTACCAGGGCGAAACCAACGCCGATCGCCCTGCCCAATATGAAACGCTGTTTCCTGCCATGGTAAAATCCTGGAGGAATGAATTTGGCCAGGGAGATTTCCCTTTCTACTTCGCGCAGATTGCTCCTTACACTTATGTACAGCACCCCGATCCTAAGCGCGACGAATTCAGGAACTCCGCCTACCTCCGCGATGCGCAGCGTAAAGCAGCTCACACCATCCCTAACAGTGGCATGGTAGTGCTGATGGACATCGGCGAATCCAAAAGTATTCACCCGGCTGATAAAGAAACCGGTGGTAAAAGATTTGCCTACCTCGCGCTGGCTCAAACGTATCAGCAGAAAGGATTTGCAGCCAGCAGCCCGGATTACGATTCCTTACTCATCAATGGCAATGTGGCTACCATCAAATTCAAAGACGCGCCGAATGGCCTCACCTCCTTTGGCAAACCATTGGAACAGTTTGAAATTGCAGGCAGTGATAAAAAGTTTTATCCGGCTACGGCGGTGATTAAACAGGGTACCATCCAGGTGAGCGCAGCGGAAGTGAGTGCGCCGGTGGCAGTGAGGTATGCGTTTAAGGATTTTGTGGTGGGGGATTTGTATAGTACGGAAGGGTTTCCGGTATCTAGTTTCAGAACGGATAGTTGGTGATTTTTTTGCTTCAGCCAGGGACCTTCGGTCCCTGGCGAAAGCAGTAGGGCCCCGCTGCCGGCGGGGCCCTACTGCTTTAGACCTGACAGGCTAGTTTAATAAAATCTGAACGTCTTTTTGCCGCTCCTTCGGCAGCACCACCAGCTTCGTCACTTTCCCATCTTTTAGTGTAGCCTCTACCGTTGTGTTATAAGGTGCGTGCAATTTAAAATGGACATCTTTATCGGCAGGCCAGCCGGGGAATAATAAGATGCGCTTGTCGTCCGTTTGCAGCAGCATTTCCTGGAAGCCTATCATGGCGCTGCCACCCCAGTTGTGGTCCGGCAACCAGTCGAAGCCTGGCCCCCAGAAGGCCGGGAAACGCTGCGGCCCTGCTGCCAGTTTCCTGGCGGTGAGTGCGAATGCTTCCTGGCGCAGGCCCAGCCTGGCCGCCCAGATGTTATCCTGTTTCCAGCCTGCATGACTTCTGAAACGAATCACATTGGTGTCTTTTTGCCAGGTATTAAGGGCCGTGTCGAGGCCCGGCTTGCCGATACCGAATAACCCCCATGGATACACAGGATATAACTGTGGCGACTCAACGTTATTAATTCTTTCCCAGCTACGTGCGGGCGCAATGGTAACAGCGCCGTACTGGCTGGTATAATTAATATCAGGTATCCGGTTGCGAAATGCCATCCATTGCTGCTTTTGCGCCTCACTCAGGTAACCTGCCGGCAGCTCCAGCAGCCGGGAACTGATCGTCTGCAACGCTGCAATGGTGGACGTTGCGTTATAGGCCATCTTATACGTTTCTGCGGCTGAACCGGGATAGAGTATCAGCTTGCCCTTATCGTCCAGCGCATGGCGGCCCCGGCGCTTAGCGAGGTATTGGTAATGCTCATCGAAGAAGCGGAGGCAGCTTTCGATAAATGGAATATAATCTTTAATGTTTTTGCCGGTGTAACGCTCCTGTTCCAGCATCATCAAACAAAATTCCAGGACGGTATCCCACTCGTATTCCAGCCAGGCGTTGTATTCTACCCCTTTGTCGAAATAGTCTGGGCGCTTTTGGCCGTACTCCGCAAAGTCAGGCAGGCCGTAGTTTTCCATCTGCTCCGTAAAGCAAGCGCCCCCGTGGTTCCAGTATACTTTCGACCGCAATTCTGCCGTGGGTAGCAGGCGGAGATAGAAATTGAGCTGTGGCTGCATCAGATCCCAGTCGCCTGATTTGATCATGGGAAAATGCACCAGGCGCTGATTCTGGGCAGTATGCAGTCCTCCGCCCCAGTTACGGTAATCCGGCGTGAGCATCATAGTAGTGTCAGTATACACCGGGTCCACCGTGAACAGGCCGCCGTTAAATTTCGTGGGCCAGTAACCGTTAGCATTGCAGGCCAGCATATATCGGAACAGCTGGTAATTACGGCCCAGCTCCCAGGTGCTTTGTTGGGTGGTTTCAATAAAGCTCCGGTTCCAGAATTCCTGCCACCATTCGCGGTTTTGGTGAACCATATTTTTATTGGCAGTGGCCATCAGCTTGTATAATTGCTGCTGCCAGGCGCCGAGGTCTTCCGTTTGCAGGGTGGCCAGTGCCAGGGTGAGTTCGTGGCGACTGGCATTACGGGTCGAACGCAGTTGCCAGCCACGGAAATCCGTATTGGCATATATGCCGTTATAGGTACCAGCGGCTTCAAACCCTTTACCATAGAAGCTGCCGCCAAAGGCGAGGTAGCGCAGCGGATTATACAGACTGTCTTTTACCGCCGTGAGGCCCTGCTGTATAACCGTGCTATCGAATATCGTTTTAGCGGTATTGTGATGATAGAATAGTACGCCTTCCCGCGTGAAGGTGATACTATCCTTGCGGACGATGTTGTTTTTAGGTGCGGCCCATTTCCAGGAGTTACCGAAATTTTCCCTGGCTGCGACGGTGCGGTTTTGGTAGCGCCAGTTTTCATAGGCCGCCTCCACAGCTACCGGCTTGTTGGCCGTAATTTGAAAGTGGGCTACCGGTTGCATTACATCCGCCCATATTATAATACTGGCCCTAACACCATTGGCCTGGCCCGCAACGGTTACATATCCTTCGCGTAGGTGCAGCTGTTGACGGAATTCCTTCCCCGTAAAGGGATTCGGTGATAGCTTAATCCGCAGGCGACCGGTTTTCATCAGCCCGTTATTTTCATCCAGGCTGCCACTTCGTGCTACATAAACAAGCAGGTCACCTTTTTCTACCCAGATGTTCATGCCAATGTCGCCTCCTCCGCAAGGCATGGACGCGCCAGCGTTTTCGCCGGGTGTGGTCCAGGTGATGTCATAATTCTGGCTATACTGGGCTGTAGCCATGGAGCCTTGCAGTAACAGCGCCAATTGTAATATTAATGTTCTCATTGTATCAACAGTGCTACATTTCCTACAATGCCGGCCGGCAGTAGTGTTTCGTCCTTAAACCGGTAAGGCGCCGTGGTGTTGGTCACCCGCTTATCCGCTGGCAGATAGTGATCCCAGATCAACCGGTTATGCCAGGTATTGGTGACAGCTATTTCCAGCGTATTGTTGCCGGCTATGATTGCCTTCGTAACATCCAACCGGAAAGGCGGCGTCCATAGTGTGCCGCAGTCGGTTCCGTTAATTGTCACGGTGGCAATATTAAAAATACTGTCTAACTGGAGATGATATTGTTTTTTCTGACCGGTGGCGGGCACATTAAATGTTGTACGGTATACCACAGTGCCGGAATAATAAGCTGCTGCGGAATCCGGCAGCTGGGTCCAGCTACGCAGGGTGTCCATTTGCACCGGCGTGGCAGGCCCTCCATTGGCCTCGTCGAAAGCTAGCTGCCATGGGGCTTTGAGAGCTACCCGTGTAGGCGCCGGGGTTAGTACCGGCAGTTGATCCCCACGGCATTGTCCATCTTTATATAAAATTATAAAAACAGATTGTGCCGGTGCCAGGGTAAGCTGGAATGTATTATTGTTACCAGCTGCCAATGTGGAGGTTTCCCCGGTAACCGGGTCCCAGATTTCAGGCATACCTTTTCCCCGTAAACGAATGGCTGGCTGCTGCGTATAGGCTTGCTGGTTAGCAATAAAGTAAATCTCCGCCTTGGCGGTGCTGCGGTGACACCAGGCAATGGCGCCTTGTCCGGTCAGCACTTCCAGGTCCTTTGGAATGCCCAGCTCCAGCAAGGATGTGTTGTTAAAAGGCGCAGGAATTGCTTTTGCTTGGATGGCGGTAAATATCTTTTGTAAGGCAACATCGTCAT
This sequence comes from Chitinophaga jiangningensis, assembly GCF_900142605.1. GTDB lineage: Bacteria > Bacteroidota > Bacteroidia > Chitinophagales > Chitinophagaceae > Chitinophaga > Chitinophaga jiangningensis. The sequence goes on along the minus strand of NZ_FRBL01000003.1, from coordinate 350,563 downwards.
CCTTAAAGCCGATGCCATGTACCGGTGTATTGGGATGCAGTATAACTTTGGTGCCCTCGTTGATCAGCTGCAGCAATTTTTTCGCTACCGGCAGTGACCATTGGCCGGCATCCGGCATCAGCGGATGCGTGTCAGGAATTACCAGCACGGCGTAGCTTGCACCACCTGGCAGCACTACCCTGCCGTTTTTAACGGACATTTTCAGCAGTGCGTCGGGGTTAAAGCTATCGTAAGAATAGCCTCTCAAAGCATCCACCCATTTGTCGGGGTCGGCCATGTTAGCGGAATGCGTGACCCCTTCCGGCATCGTGCGCATTGGCAGCCCCTTATTTTCGAGGCGGGCTTGCTCGGTTTGGAGTCGCTGCTGACCGAAAAGGCCTGGCAGTGTATGAACGAACCTGTCTTGCGTAAGTGCGCGGCGCGGCAGTTGATCACCAGTAAACACAGCGATATCAGTCACCCGGCGGCCTTGTTGCAGGAGCGACTGACAGCGGGTGATATAACTGATCCAGGCCTTGCTTTGCTTAAACCAGGTTTGATCGCGCTGGTAGTAGAGTCCCACACCATCCAGTGTCATACCGGGGCGGCGGTTCGTCCACGGGTTGTGTGAAAACACGTGCATGACCATACGATTTACTCCCAGCGCCAGATTGCGGTCGCCGGTAATCTTAAGGCCACCCGGGTGTTCGCTCCAATCCATGCGTAAAGTGGTAAAGGCTTCTGCCTGCACAATATTTTTGCCGTAGACATGAGCGCCGCTGATGGCGTCGAGCATATCATTGGGTTTATCGTGGGTGGGACTATTAAACCAGAATTCGCCCATGGGAATATCCGCATATTGATAATGCAGCATGCCATCGCCCATCATCACAGGGGCCACGCTTTCCGTGCTGAACCTACACCCTATGGCATGGGCCCGTGTGGCCAGGGTTTTGAAGAACACTTCGCTGATCAGGTCCGCAATGGTTTGCCTGACGTCATGGAGGACTTTTTCTGATACCGCGGCACTCTCCACGGGGATACCTGCCATCACGGGCAGGTATGGCATCAGGCTATACCCTCTGCGTTTGCGGAACTCCTGCGGGAATTGTGCTGACCAGTTCTGACTGCCGCACTCCCAGCTATCGATGTACAAAGTTTTAAGCACTTCCTTTGCCAGTGCCGGATCTGTTTTCGGGAAGGCCTCAGCAAACCAGTGGTCAAATTGTTTGTTGATGGCAGCTGCGCTGAATTTATCACATTCCAGTCCCTTGCCTGCACCGCCGGTATAGTTCACTTCGCCGGTAGAGGTATGGCCCATTCTTACAATTACCCAGTTGCCCGGAGGCGGGCGCCAGTTAAGCCGTCCGTCTGGTTGTAGTTTATCCGTAAGCGTTATGATTTGTTGTAACGGTATCGCATCCGGCGCCTGTGAGGCGGTGGTAAGAGGTGTGGCCCGCCAGATGCTGCCGTTTTTACCTTCGAACCCATTGATGGCGGATTCATTGTTGAGGTAGATACCGGTTACTTTTAGTGTTGGTTTCCACTTGGCAGCGTCCAGGTCTTCTGCGCCGGCGGCAGCACCATCTTTTTCATATACCAGCCGGAAGTACCGGGCGGTGGTGGGTGTTATGCTATACGTATATCCCTGTACGTTATCCTTCCAGCCATGGCGGGCAGCTACAAAATGCATGACGGTCCGGAATTCCTTACCGTTATTACTGCATTGCAATGTTAGCCGCTGTGCGGGATAGTTGTTAGTGCCAGTTTCAATGTGAACCGATTTAACAGTATAAGGTGCCGGGTAGGTATATTGAATCCAGCAATCCGCTTCCGATTTAAAACTTTGTTTATTTCCCGGTGTGGCCAGGAAATCGGCTGCGGCACCGGTACTGGTTGTCACCACAGGTTGTAGTTGCTCCAGCGGTGCTGCTAACGGGTAAGCATATACGGCAATATCTTTATAATAACCTTCCCGGGTTATTGGTTGTGCTAAGGTGATGGGTGCGCTGTTGCCGGCGCTAATGTAATTTTTAGTCCATACCAGTTGCTGCATGGATTCCTCCGGGGTAATCCAGGGCCCACCGGCCGTGGAGAAGCCGTCGCTCAGGTGCATACCCAGCTCCAGGCCTAATCGCTTAGCCTCGTGCATGGCGTAGCGCACCATCTCCCACCATTCGGGGCTAAGTTGTCGCGCTGCCGGTGAAAAGCTTACAGCTGTGGTGGTATCCTTAATGGCTACCAGGTAGGCACCGCCTATTCCGGCCTGCTGCATGGCTTCCAGGTCCGCCCTGATCCCCGCTTTGGATACAGCGGCATGCATCCAATACCACAGCACCCATGGTTTAGCGCTGGCCGCCGGCTGGCGGAAAGCCTGCTGTAAGAAAGGTTGCTGGCTGTATGCAGGTACAGCGATGACCAGTAGTATTAGTATTATTTTTAAACCCCTCATTCCTTAAACGCTACTTTACTTTTCCCTAAATCTTTTGACACTGCCACGGCTATACCCCTGTTGTCCTTCCCATCAACGGCGCAATAAAAATGATAGACCACGCCATTATGCTTTACCACAAAGCTTTTGTGGGCATATTTCTGATCAAAGGATTCAGAAGGCTTTACCAGGTCGGGGCCAGTCCAATCCGTCCAGTTGACAAGGTCGTAGCTGCAGGCAAAGCGGTTAAACGCATCTTTGCGGCCTTCCCAGAAAGCACCGAAATAGAACATCACCCATATCTTTCCTATTTTCTGAATCACCGGGTCCGCGGTAAGCCCGATGGGGTGATGCATTACTGGCTCCACTTCAAATCGTTGCCAGTACAGCATATCATCGGATACGGCCATGCCTATACGTTCGAACCAGCGGTACTTAGGCTTATTGCCGCTGGTGTCGCCATTGGCGTTGTAGTACATAACAAATGGGTGACCCAATGTTTTTTCTTTATCCCAGATGATTGTTGATTTATACAATTTTTTGTTTTCCCACCAGCGCGCGAGCGGGTCGGTGGCCGCCAGTACAGGCCTTTCCGTTCTTTGCCAGTTGTGTGGAATAGTAATATCCTTATTCGTACAGGCGATACCGATAGCCAGGGCACCTGTTTCGTAGCCGGTTTCATGGCCGCCTATGTAGCTCATCCAGTGTTTACCTGCATAGGACTGCAATGCATAGGAGCCATCCCATTCGTAATCCTGCAAGGCAAGGTAGCCCGCTTTCTGGTGCTTGTCCCATGCGGCGCTGCTGCTGTCGGAAAAAGATAGCACGCGCCCCAGGGTGGTCCAGTGGAGCAGGTTGCTGCTTTTAGCCAGCCAGGTTTCATAGCCCCGTCCGTCAAAAAGTATGTAGGTCATGTACCAAAATTTGCCTTTGCGGAACACGGAGGGGCAGTCGGCCTTACGGCCACCTTCAGGGGCAATCACCAAACCGTACTTATACGGCGTTTTTACCTGGTCATAAATTTCCTGCATCACCTTTGCCGGTACTGCATTTTGCTGTGCAAACGTACGGCAGGTCAGGAGGCATAATAAAAGGAGTAGGCTACATCTCGTCATATCATCTGATTAATGGCATCCAAACGGTCATATCTGATTTACCCCGGTTAGCCCAGGCGTAATAAGGAATTAAAGTAATATTTACCGGTTGATAGTTAGTATCCAGTTCCCGGTAGAGGGTTTGGCTCCAGGGTTGAGCCTGCCGTTGTTGAGCCTGGCCGGTAAGCGCCAGTACGCGGAACTGTGCAATTTCCTTCTCGCTGAAATCCCAATGGATATTTGCTGGTAACATGATGTCGAATACATTCGTCTGCTGATCGGACGATTCCATACAATATACCAGCGGCCCACGTTTCACCGCTACCTGGTTGCGTGTTTCCTCCACCATCGGGTTGGATTCCAGTAGTGCGACCGGCATTTCCATTGCCAGGGCAATTCGATCCCCGGGTTTCCAGTATCTTTTAACTGCCACAAAGCCTTGCTGCGCCTGTAGTGCAGGCAGCACCTCCCCGTTCACCTTTACCTGAAATTGTTTACACCAGCCCGGCACCCGCAGAAAGATAGTAAATGGATAGGAAGGAATTTTATCTATTCGCAGGTTCACCTGCCCATCCCAGGGATAGTTGCTTTCCTGCGCCAGCGCTATGCTGGCGTTATTCCATTTTTGCGACAAGTGATTGCTACCGTATAAATTTACGTACAGGCCTTCTTTCCCCAGGCTGTAGGCATAATCGCTCACCTCCGCAATGGTGCGTACCGTATTGGGCGGGCAGCAGTTGGATAAGCTGATGTACGGCTGCCTGCCCCCTTCCCAACGAAGGTGATAAGGGTAATCGCCCGCTGCTGCCAGCGGATTGGTATAGAAAAAGCGGGTGCCATCCAGACTCACACCGCTCAGCACACTGTTGTACAGCGCAAGTTCCAGCACGTCCATGTATTTGGCATTCCCGGTGATCAGGAACATTCGCCAGTTCCAGAGCATATTCCCGATATTGGCACAGGTTTCGTTATGGGCGCTGAAATTAGGTAGTTGGTAGTCGCGACCATACGACTGATGCACTTTTTGCACGGTGTCGGGTTTATAGGAAGTGCCATCCACCGACACCCCGTCATACAGGGCGCCGCATCCACCGGTAATATACATTTTGCTGTACACAACATTATCCCAAAGCTGATCCAGAGCCCGAAGCACGCTACTGTCGCCCGTTTCGGCAAACACATCAGCGGCACCGGCAAAGAGGTAGTTTGCCCGCACGGCATGGCCCACTACTTTATGCATATCCCGGAAGGGTGCGCGGTCGCTGTTATCGTCCGTACCGGGTACGGTGCCGCGCATATCAATTAGTTTGGTAACGAGCGTAAGGTATTTTTTATCGTGCGTGGTACGGTATAATTCCGTCAGTCCCATGTAGTGGCTGGGGCATATAGCATTACGGGCCTGTTCGGGCGTGGCGGTGTTATAAAATCCTATGAGGAAATCCGCCGCTTTGCTGGCTACGCGGAGCAGGGAAGTTTTTCCCGTGGCCCGGTAATGCACGCAGGCGGCCATCATCAGGTGCCCGAAATTATAGGCCTCGAAACTAAGTTTATCATCGAACATACTGGTTGTGCCGGTGTTACGCTGGTCAATGATATTTTTCGTGTAGATATAACCGTTATCTTTCTGTGCCGCTGCGATCACGACAATGGCGCTGTCCAACCAGGCATCCAGTTGCTTATCCTCCGTGGCGGCATACATAGCCGCTACCGACTCCAGCGTTTTATAGAAGTCGCCGTCATGAAAGGAAGGTCCCCTGAAATGGCCGGTATCCAGTCCTGCGGCAATCCTGAAGTTCTGAAAGGCAAAGCAGATGGTATCGCTGGCGTAGGTATGCCAGAGCTGTGGCACCATGGTATTTTTGCATACGGCAAAACGCTCAGCCCAGAAACCGTTAGTCCAGGTAACGGCCTGCATGGCGGCTGGTTGCAACCGTGCATAAGGGCTGGCACTGGTATTTACCAAACCCTGCTGACTAAACCCTACGCCTAAACGGAGCAGTAATACTGCCGTCAACACCAGCATCTTCATATAGCTGTATAATTTATAACATACTCCCTGCCGGGCTGTATGGTAATATCGTAAGTATTTTCACCTTTGTTGGTTACAGAGATGCCAGTGCCTTTGGGCGGCGTTTTACTCTTCACCCGCAATGTACCCGTACCAGCAGGCGCTTTCAGCCTGATCTGACGGGCAGACACGTAAAGACTGATATTCCCGGCGGGCGTTGGCACCTCTCCTTTCATCCATTGCAGGCCACCCAGCGCTGGCTGCACCAGGTAAGTGCTGTAACCGGCAGTAAGCGGCTGTACACCCAGGTAGTATTTACCCAGCAGGTAGATGGGACTGGCGCCCCAGGCGTGGCAAAGACTTTTACCAAACGGGCGGCCATACATGGCATAATGACCGGCGCCGCTGGCATCGGGATTATATTCTTCCCAGAAACTGGTAGCGCCGAGTTTCAGCATACCGCCCCAGTAGTCCTTCATCTCTTTTAATACATATCCCTGCTCGCCCATGGCGCATAAGGCTTCCAGTTCGTAGAAGCGCATGTAGGGCGTGGTAATTTTCTGAATATCATTATTAAGCAACACCGATTGTTTCACGGCTTGCTTTTGCGCATCATTGAAATAATCGAAGAAGATGGCGAACATATTGGCATAGCGTGTAACCGTTTCCGTTGGCTGACCATTAACGCGACTATGTACCAGTGCATTTTTTTGGTCGCTCCAATAGTAGGTAAACAGCTTTTTGCGGAGGTCAACAGCCATGTCATTATAGGCAGCACCCTCCGGATCGTTTACCAGTTTGGCACAGAGGGCCATGGTTTCCAGGCTGCGGGCAAACAGTAATTGCTCAAAGCTCACCTCCCCTTTTTTACTGAGTCCGGTGGCCCAATCGATGAATACCCAGTCGCCCGGTAAGCCTTCCAGCAGCCCATCCTTATTACGACGAGCCAGCACCCAATTGATCAGGGATTTCATGCGGTCATAGTTCTGCCGGATAAAATGCTGATCTCCGGTATAGCGGTAGTAATCATAAATCCCGAGGAACCAGTAAAAGGTATAATCCATGATGGTATTGATATGACTGGTCACCGGATCTTTCCCCCGGAGCGCATAGAGTGTACGCGTCACCGTGGTATTATCATTCATGAGGTAGTAATTCATGAGGTGGCTCTGGTAGGCATCTCCACTCCATATCCAGCGGTCACGTTTGATACCATCAATAAAAAACTCCCGGCTGCAAAGGTGCAGGGTGTATCTGGCCACATCATATATTTGATTCAGTTCCTGATCAGAGCAGGTAAAGCTGCCCTTATCCGGCATATCCGCATATTCATATAACATGGACACTGAATCAAGGCTTACATTTCCATCTGCCACAATATTTACAAACCTGAATGCCTTGGAAAGTGGCATCACGGAATCCTGTTTATCTGCCAGTTGAATATGCAACTGGTCCAGGGTTTCCGCGCCATTGGCACTGAGGGCTTCTTCCTTACTTTCACCATAATAAACGGTAAGGTTACCACTGCCCTGGAGGCCGTGCAGCCTGATGTACCCAAACGTTTCCCTTCCAAAATCAATCAGCCTGGTTCGGGGAGTTACCTCTTCCCGAATGGCGTGTTGCGGACTCACAGGGAGTTTGAAGGCCGACGGTGGCTGGGTTGGGTTTGTAAAATTTCCATAGGCTGCATGGAGGTAGTTAGTAGCCGAGATGTCGGACGTTTTACCGGTTTCGTCAATCCACTCTTTATCTTCAAAAGTTACCAGCCAGCTGCTATCGCTAAAAATAGTTTTTCCGGAAATATAGATAGATGGTACCGCCTCCTGGCAAAACACTTTGACGTTGATTTTATGTTTACCCGCCGGCACCAGCACTTTTTCCGGAGCCCCCGGAAGCAGCCTGGCATCGATCTTTACGTTATAGGTACCTTCTGCACGAATGGTAATTTCCTCTGGCTGTTGGAGGTTTACCACCTTATGAAAATCCATCAGCACATAGTGATTATCCATTTTCCAGAACACCGGAAAAAAGCTACTCTTTTCCGTTCTCCTGTTTTGTACTTTATTACTCAGCCAGATATCAAAGTCGCCGGGATACCAGATCCACCGAGCCTGTTGTGCCATAGCCGTGTCCGTTAGTAATAGGCATGAACAAACGAAATAAAGTAACAGGAGCGATTTTCTTTTCATTATATAACGTGGTTTTAAAATCCATTAAAGAAGAGATAGAGGCTGATCATCACGATCACCAGGGTAATCCAGGAAATCCATACCAGTGAAGTTGGCCGGGCCGGCACCTGCCCTTGTACCCGTATTCCCCTGGGGGAAGTACGGTCCAGCAGCGAAATTCCCATCGCCATAACTAACAATAAAACAAAAATAAAAAACGACAACAGGAGGTAATGCGGCCATACCGGGAACTGGTCTTTTGGAAAAATCCAGAGGTAGCAGATACCCACCCCCAAACTGATGGCTGATCCCCAGGCTAGTGTAAAATTCACTGCTCTGCGACTCGTATGTTTCCAGAACACCGCCAGCAGAAATACTACTGCCAGCGATGGCGCAATAAATCCGAGCACGGCCTGGAACACGTCAAATAAATTGAGTCCCTTAATGCTGTCAATCGCAATAGCCATACCAATCGCAAACACGCAGCCGGCCAGCACGGTGATGCGCCCGGTACGGATAATCTGTTGATTGCTGGCGTTGGGATTTATTTTCTTCGCGTAAATATCAGTGGTGAATACGGTACTCAGTGCGTTCAGAGAAGAACCGATGGTGCCCACCAGCACTGCAATCAAAACTACGATCACCAGGCCGTTCAGGCCTGCCGGAAAAAGGTTGGTCACCAGTGTCATATATGCTTCGCTGGGGTCATGCAGGCCGGGAAACAGCTCAAAGCAGATGATACCCGGAATGATAAACAGTGGCAGCGATAAAATTTTCAGCCAGGCGATAAAGCTGATCCCGAGCTGCCCCTGTTCCAGGTTGCGGGCCCCCAGCACCGATTGTACCATCGCCTGGTCCGTGCAAAAAAATGCGATGGCCGACACCGGATATCCCAGTAAAATCGCGGGCCAGGGATAGGCAGCATCATTGGCCGGATGGATCAGGTTCCAGTAGCCGGCAGGTGCTTTATGGAACAGTGCGGAGATGCCACCTACGCGGTGAATCCCAATGAGGGTGAGCAACAGGGACACAAGGATGAGCAGTATCATCTGGAATACATTCACCCTTGCAATGGCCTTAAGGCCGCCGGCGAAAGCGAATAGTCCTGCAAATAGCACCAGGGCTATAACAGACTGCCACATGGGAATTCCAAGGATCTGCCGTACGAGAAATCCGCCGGCAAAGAGTCCCAGCGACAACCAGGAAATAAGAATTTTTATCAGGGCATACCACGCAAGGATATTACGGGTGCCATCGCCAAAACGCTGTCCCATAAACTCCGGCATGGTAGTCACTTTGCTGGCCAGGTAGCGTGGCGCAAATACTATTGCCAGCAAAAAGAGAAATACGAAGGCATACCATTCAAAGTTGCCTGCTACAATGCCGGTGGAATAACCGATGCTGGCGAAGGCGAGTAACATGGACGGGCCTACGTTGGTGCCCCACATGTTGAAGCCAACACTGTACCAGTTGAGCGACTTCCCCGCCAGAAACAGGTTTTCTCCGGTTTTCTGCCCTTTAAAACTGGCGCTGTAGCCAAGTACCAGTAATACCAGCAGGTAGCTGATCACGATAACGTAATCAATGGTATGGAGCTTTATCAGCATACAGTTCATGCCTGTGATGGTTGTGGTTCAGCAATGGGCGCATCCGGTAAGTGTGCACTTAGCAGGTTTTCCGGCAGGCCGTACCTACTCAGCAGGTCCTTTATACGAACAGGGCGGCCGGTTTGTAATGTACGGTCCATGGCCTGTAGCAGCGCCACCGTGCCAATGCCTTCATAGAGATTTGGATAGGCAGTGTAATTTTGCTCGATGGCATCCACAAAGTATTCCAGGTAATTCTGGTACTCCCCTGCATGATGTTTCTGACCTTCGAAGCGGAAATAATAATTTAACTGTTCATCGCCCCAGGTGATCACGCGCTGCTCCCCGGTAGTATCGGTAACGGCATAACGTAGCTCGTGGTAATCGGCCTGACTGGCGCCCAGCGTGCCTCTCAGGATACAGCTCATGCCGCTGTCGCGGCTGGTTGGCTGTGTAGGGCCGGTATAAGCGCCGCTGACTCTCGCCACGCGGCCATCGGTGGATTTAAAAATAAAGTGCATGGTATCTTCATGCTGCAGCCCCGCTTTTTTGCCGTTGGCGCTGACCATGCCGTAACCCATCACTTCTTCAATATCCGGGAGGTACCAGCGGATAAAGTCCACCGGGTGACTCAAGCCACCATACAGCCATTTGAAGGATTTTTCCAACGCCCATTTCTTTTCCAGGAACCAGCGGTGATCGGCGTTATAATAGCTTTCGATCGTCATCAGTTCACCGATGACGCCTGCCTCAAAATCTGCCCTTTGCTTTTTATAGGGCTCAAAGAAACGGCTGCTCTGGCCGACGAAGACTTTCTTACCGCTGAGCTGCTGCAGGGCAATGAGTTCCGCACCATGCGCCAGATCGTCGATGAAGGGTTTGGTGCAGATCACATATTTATTGTGTAGCAGCGCCTGTTTTACGTGTTCGTAATGCAGGTGATCCGGCGTATAAATGGCAATGATATCTATGCCTTTATCATTGAGCATTTCCTGGTAGTCGGTGGTATATTCATAAGCCTTGAACTCGTCGGCCCGTTTTCTGCACAGGTTAAGGTCCTGATCACAGATCATACGCAATTGAACTTTCTTGCTATGTATGGCAGCAGATATGGTGCTGCTGCCTTCTCCCAATCCTAATATACCGATGGTAAGCATAAGCGTAAACGTTAGTGGTTGATAGGCCGGTAATCGCTTACCGGTTTAATTTCTTTAAGCAGGTGTAGCCAGGTTGATTGTATGCCGGCGTTGGTTTTGATGGAGTCCGCCACGGTGGGGCCGTTGTTTTCCCAAACATTGCCCGGACCGTTGGCATTACGCATTACCTTTTCGGCCGGGCTCCAGTTATTTTTAACGGTGATGTAGGAAGAGCCTTCGTCCAGGTAATAGTAAAACCAATGTTGGGGATCGTGCGGGTAGGGCGCCTTGTAAATATCATCGATGTAGTTTTCGGTGATGCTGGTACCGGGCATGGCGGAAAGAGTGTAAATACCTCCTACGTCATACACGTGCATGGCGTAATGGTGGACTTTATTCGCATACACTACATTGTTGCGCATGGTGTTCACGGCTTTTGTCCAGCCCCATCCAACGCAGATGCCGGAGTATGGCACTTCGCTGACTTCGTTGTGGGTAATATGAAAATCGCGTACATAACCTGCACTGATGCCAACACAGCCCCAGTCTTCATTGCCCACCTGGTTTACCAGGTTATTAGTGATAAGTATATCGCGGCATAGCTCCCGTTCGTCTGCGGGATCATAGGCCAGGTGTGTTTCAAATGCTTCGTCTGCAAATACGCCTGCCTGTATGCCTGTACCTGCAATGTCGCGGAAGAGGCAACCCGCGATGGTATCATAGCGGGTACCCTTTTTCAGATCCAGTCCTGTAGCCCCAAGGTGCTGAAAGCGGCAGCCGCTGAGGTGGATGCGGTGCGCGTAGGCCAGCTCCACTGCACCCGGCTGCCGCCCAATCCAGGCCTGGTTTTCAAGTCCAGCTTTGGCAGCAGTGCCAGGCTGTTTAAGTTTATAGGCATCCAGCAGGTACATGCCTGCCTGTAAAGGCACGTGGCCTTTCAGGCTGGGGCGAATCCAGCCGGTATGCGCGAATGCAATATTTCGTATATGCAGGTCCGTTACGGGTAAGTCGGCCGTACCTTCTATACGCAGTAAGGTTTCCAGTTCGGGGATAACGACTACGGCTGTACGCAGGTCCTCGTTTTGCCGCGGCCAGTAATACAATTTACGGGTGTTGTTATCGTAGTACCACTCTCCGGGCTCATCCAGCAGCTGTATGGCGTTGGTGAGGTAGTAGGGAGAGTTGCCCGTTTCTTTGGAGAGCCAGGGTGCCGGCCAGGGGTGCCCACTTTGAATCCTGCTTTCCGGCTGAAAGAAATGCAGCATGGCGGAGTCCCCCCGTGGCTGTATGGATTTTATGCGCAGGTTGGCAATGGCCCACCATTGCTGAATGCACATTTCGAGTCCTGCGGTATTGCCTTGCAGCAAAGCTTTTGGTAATGGAATCACACAGGTTTCATTCCCTTTATTCCAGTTGAGAATGCGGGTCATGCTGTCGCCACTGACATCGCGGGCACGAACGGCCTTTACGTCATCGACCCACAACTGCCGGAACAACTGATGGTAAGGCAGCTCAGCTACCCATACCTTTCCCTTTGTGCTTGCAGGAAGGCCGGGTATAGTAGCAGTCAGCCTTTGCCAGCCGGTAACAGTTTGACCGCCGCTGAATATAGGTACTTCCCCGCTGGCGGCTTCAATAATAGTGGGACTATCAGGAGTACCGCTATCCTCCGGCCGTATAAATACGGGCTCGTATAAACGATAGGTACCGCCATGAATAATAATATGAATCCCTCCTTTGATCGCCGGGTCATGTAACCGGCGGAGCTCTCTGGCATGGCGCAGGGCCGCAGCAGGAGTTGCCATAGGAAGTTGCCGGGTGCCTGGATTGGTATCAGCGCCGGCCGGACTAACGTGGATGTCGACAGCAAGAGTCTGTAACTGTATCAGTACAGCAACTGCCAACAAATATACACTCACTCGTTTCATCTTTGTCGTCTGGAGCAGTTATAGAATACTGATAAATTTACTTTTACATCGACTGCTGAAAAATGTTAGTCCTGATTAAAATGATGGAGGATTTTACTATTTCTCCTGGAATATGCTTTTCAGGTATGTGGTGTTTGCACCATAATTATATTTGGTATCGGTGGGTTTGCTGGCATCCCTGCTGCGTTCTATCACCAGCCATCCACTCCATCCCATTTCATCCAGTGTTTCCTTTATTTTATACAGATTGATCTGCGGATCATTTTGCAGCCATACACTGTCTTTATTGGTGGCGTGAATCATACATATACGGTCTTTCCCGAGGATCTTCAGTTCGCTGATCAGGTCGCGGCCTTCCTTTAACGGGTTAGAAAAGTTGAAATAAATTTTTATTCCGGGAGATGCAATTTCTTTCAGCAGCTTAACCTCCTCTTTTGCATCCAGGGCGGTTTCTATGCCAATTACCACGCCTGCTGCCGCAGCTATTTTACCAGCCACCTTTAAACGCTCCACTACGGCCTTTCTTACCTCCGGATTTTTCCGCAGGTCGCACTGTACGCCCAGCGGCAGGAACGCCGTTTTCACGTGCATAAGCTGCATGGTTTTGATGCAGTCTTCAATAGAGCGGATGTATTCCTCGCGGCCACAGAAGGACTGTGCATAGTAGCCCGTCATAGCCAGAGAGAATATTTCCACGCCGTTGTCACTGGCTGTTTTGAGAAAGCTGTTTCTAATGGAATCTGTCAGCAACTTATTGTCAAAGGTAGGCCTGTTGCCGAGGCCGCCCATGTCTACCTCCACACCATCGGCTCCCAGCTGTGCGGTGAGTGTGATGGCGCCGGCTTTCTGGCGCTTCAGCAGCATCAGGTCGATCAATCCGATTTTATACCGTTGGTTTTGTTTAGCACGCAGCGTGGCTGTTTGGAATACCGTTTCCAGTTGCTCAAAGCTTTTCACTGCATGTGCGGGTAGTTTTTCGCCATGGTCTCCAAATACGTACATGGCTTGTTCCGGCTCAATGGTAATACCTGTTTCATTGGCTGAGCCACCGGCATCAAGGATAGCAGCGGCATTAAGCCCAAGTTCCTTTGCCATGAATTTATATACAGCGGTGCGCTTGTTAATTCCGTAGTCGTGCTTTTCTTCCAGCAGATGTACATTTTGTATGTTCCCCTTTTTACCATACCAGTCATATATTTTCTGCAGGTAGCCCAGGTCGTGCTCCGGGAATTTATCTGTCCAGTCGCCTCCATCGCTCACCACGAGTTGCGGCCGCGGCGCAGCCATAGCAGCTATTTCCACGTTATCGGTTCTGCCGCCGCAGTCATGAACGGGCATACCGCTTTCACAGGGGCAGCCACCATAAAAGTAACTGGAAAGGGATACCACCGGGGCAGATACGGTTATTCGTTTATCCAATGCTGTTAGCAGGGCGGTGTGGGTACCACCGCCGGAGCCACCGGTAATGCCTACACGCGACGGGTCGGCAGGCTTTAAGGACAGCAGATAATCCAGGATGCGTATGCCTCCCAGTACCTGTATGGTCATGGCGAGGCTACGGCGGTGGTCTTCCGGTTTGAATTGCAGCAGCGATTCCCCCCAGGCAAACAGGTCGTAACTAAAAGCCATGGCGCCCATTTTGGCGAAGGCAGCGCAGCGCAGCTGGCAGTCGGCCCGGTAGCGTTGTTTTTCCCAGTGGCCTTCCGGATTCAGGATCACGGGAATTTTACCACTGTATTTAGCAGGTTTATAAAGCGAGCCATTTACCCATACGCCGGGAAGTATCTCCAATGCAACGTTTTCAACGGTGTAGCCATCGAATTTCCTGACAGGTGTTGTGATGGGCGCGGCGGCTGGTGCAGCCGGCAGTGGCGCGAGTTGCAGGGCCTCCATCATGCAGGGTTGCAGCTGTTGCCTGCGTTGCTCCCATTCAGATAAGTTCTGGTATTGGGCTGCTATGCGATCCAGCTCTGCCCAGCCTTCGGCCACCGGCCAGCGGTAGTACTCGTAACTTCCCAGTTTGAAACTGGTTTGACTTTCCTTTTTCACTTTCATTTCCAGTGGCTGTAAAATGTTGCTCAGCGTGACTTCCACGTCCGGCCGGTATTTCCAGTCGGCATAGGTCACCCATTTACCGGCAATGGCCGTATCGGCATATTTGATTTTCACCTGGTATTTTTTCTCTATTTCTGATAGCACCTGCTTCAGTGGTTTTCGGTATTGATCGTCGGAATTCTGTGCAGCGGCGGGTTTCAGACAAGCGAAAAGTACAATTGCGGTGAAAATATATCTCAGCATAACATCAGGTTTAATTTATTCTTCGTTGGCATTAGTGGCATCGTCCGGGTGGATGCCTGGCCATTGTTCGTTTACGATTGGTTTAAGTTCCAGCTTCGCCGGATCTACGACCACATGTTTAATGCGTTCCCGACGCCATGTGTACACGATGTGCACCAGGCCGTCGCTGGTTTGAATTACGGACGGATAGGAATACTGGCTTACCGGTGAGTCTTCCAGCACCAGTGCGGCACTCCAGTTCCTGCCATCTTTTGAGATGGCTACATTCAGCGGTGTCCGGGCGCCTTTCCCGTTTTTGAGTTCAGGTGCGGGTTTCACGTGGTTGTATACCAGCAGCTGGCGACCGTCTTTGAGCGTAACAGCGTCTGTACCGGAGTTGTTATTAGGTAAGGTGGAGGCAGTCATCGGACTCCAGGCTTTACCGTGGTCCGTACTCCAGCTTTCGTTGATGGTTCGGTTTTTACTGCGACACATGATCTGCCAGCGGCCATCGGCGTAGGTTAGCAGAGAGGGTTGTATGGCGCTCACGGTTTTACCATCGTTGAGTGGTCCCGTTTTAGTCCATGTTTTGCCATAGTCGGCGGTGATTTCCAGATGTGCTCTCCAGCCGTCCTTTTCAGTGCTGGACGGACAAATGAGCTTACCATCCAGCAATACCGGCTTGTTTTTAATGGGGCCTAAAAAGCCTTCCGGCAGGGCTTCCCGCTTACTCCATGTTTTACCATTATCGCGGGAGCGCATCATCCAGCCTGTCCAGCCGGCTACATTCGGACCTATTTTATAGAAGAGCAGCAGTTCTTTTTCCGGCGTATAATACAGAACCGGGTTGTAGCAGGCGTGGCGGGTGGAATCGTTTAAAACGCCATCGGCAACCATAACAGGGCTGGTCCATTGACCGTTTTTAAAGTGGCTGGTCCAGATGCATACATCTTTGAAGCCTTCCTTCGTTCCGCCAAACCAGGCGGCCACTAAACCTTCCGTGGTTTCGGCGATGGTGGCTGCATGGCTTTCCGGGAAAGCGGCCCTGCGGAAAATAAATTCATCTCTCACGATCCCTTTTCTGAAACTAAAATTGCTGCGCAGGTTATATGTGCCGGATTTCAATTCCACTACCGCGTATCTGCCTTCCATGCGAAGGAAACGTACGCCAGTGGCTTTTTCCAGTGGCTTATTACTTTCTGTGATGCCTGCCGGATCATTGGCGGGGATATATACTGTTGCCGAAGTATTAGCAGGAATATTGATTTGCCAGGCGAATTGCTGCGGGCTCTTTTTCCAGTTGCTACCAACTGTACCAGAAGCACTTTGGTAGGTGGCGTTTACAAAATCAAGTCCGTCAATGTTTTCCGGTTTCATCACGAGGTGCTTAAAGGCGATGGCATTATTGTCTGACTTGATACCTGCCAGGTTTTCGTATAGCCATATGAGGTAGTCGCCCAGCAACATCACATGATTTTGTGAGTTCATTTCCGGGTTGGCCGTATTACCGTTCCACAGCTCCCAGATGGTGGTGGCGTCATTTTTTACCATATAGCCCCAGCTGGGATAGGTATCGTTGCTGGCGAGGGTGAAAGCGATATCACTGCGCCGGAAGTTGCTGAGGCCCCGAAGCAGCCATTGGGTACCGATTACACCGGTGCTGATATGCATTTTATCGGTGATCTTGATCTTGTTATACAGGCTGTTGAACACGGCTTCCTGCTGGCCATCCGGCACCATACCGAAATAAAGCGGCAGCAGGTTAGCGGTAACGGTGTTATTGTCGTAGTACTTTTTGTCTGCGCGGTAAAACCTGTTATTAAATGCATTGCGTACGGAATCACGCTGTTGTTGATAGTCCGCTATATCTGCTTCCTGGTGGGCAATGGTGGCAAAGCGTTTCATCATACCGAGGAGATAATAATAGGTAGCGGTGGACAGCAGTTGCCCGTTGGTGGTACGTGTACTGTCTTTAGCATGAATACTTGTGAGGTTTTCAGGTGGCACGCACCAGTCGCCATACTTATCCTTGGTCATAATACCATTTTTCAGGTACATGTTTTTCATATAAACCATCCACTTTTTCATGGAGGGATAATGGTGGACGATGGCCTGCTCATCGCCATACTGGCGGTACAGCATATCGGCCACCATGAGGTAGGTACCCGGCCAGGTGATGTTATCCGAGTAATACCGCCAGTAGGCAGGTGCTACATCGGGGATGGCGCCTTCCGGCGTTTGTGCATCTTCGATGTCATTGAGCCATTTGGCATAGAGGGCGGCATTGTTAAAGAGGAAGGCTTCTCCCCCTGCGCCGGTGGCACGGTCGCCCAACCAGGGCTGGCGTTCATTGCGTTGGGGGCAGTCCATCGGCATACCTTTGTAGTTGGAGGCAATACCCCACCAGGCATTGTTATGTACGGCGTTGATGATGGAATCTGAGCAGGTGAACGTGCCGGTGGTAGCCATATCATCGTAGAGTACCTGTCCTTCAAAATCTTTGATGGTGGGCGTTCCGGGGAAACCACTCACTTCCACGAAGCGGAAACCATGGTAAACGAAGGTGGGTTGCCAGGATTCGGGGCCACCACCTTTCAGTGTATACTTATCCGTTACTTTCGCGTCGCGGAGGTTGGCGACGTAGAGTTGTCCGTCGGATTGAAGGCTTTCTGCAAATCTGAGGGTCAATATGGTTCCCCGCTTGCCGTTGACTTTAATTTTCAGCCAG
Source organism: Chitinophaga jiangningensis (assembly GCF_900142605.1). Taxonomy (GTDB): domain Bacteria; phylum Bacteroidota; class Bacteroidia; order Chitinophagales; family Chitinophagaceae; genus Chitinophaga; species Chitinophaga jiangningensis. Next base: position 333,228 of record NZ_FRBL01000003.1, on the reverse strand, counting down.
CCCGCGAAATTCTGGCCCATATCCAGTATATATCTCCCTGCCCGCAATGGCTTAATGGATACAGGTTTAATCGTTTGCATCACCTTCACCGGCGGGATCATTTGTGCAGTGAGCTTACCGGCAGGTGCCTCCACCAGTTCGGGCTGCAACCAGGTATGATCATCAAAGCCCGGCTGCTGCCAGTTGGTCCATGCCCTGGTGGCATCATATTCTTCGCCGTCGTAATCGTTGTTGGTGCGGATAGGTCCGTCTACATTGAGTTTCCACGACTGATCGGTAGCCACTATCTGTTTATCCCCATTGGCATATTCAATTTCCAGTTGCAGCAGTAATTTAGGGAAGCCATACGTGGCGTGCTTAGCGGGTTTATAATTCTGCCGCATCGTGAAATAGCGGCCATTGCCCACCACGGTGGATATTACATTGGCGGCTTTGATATCTCCCGTAACATCAAAAGTATTATAGAGCACTGTTTTATTAAAATCAGTAGGCGCCGGCGTTAGTCCGTAACTATTGATGCGCTTACCGTTGATATTCAGTTCATACACACCCAGGCCGGAAGCATACACGGTGGCGCGTTTCACAGGGCCTTTTGCCGTAAATGCTTTTCTGAAATAGCGGGCTGACAAACGTGACCACTGAGAAATACTATCGAATGGAGAAGCATGGTCATAGCCGATCCATACCGCTTTCCAGTCGGTATCCCGCAGCAGGCCCATACTCCAGGTAGCTGCTGTACTCCAGGCAGTTTGCCCTTTATTGGTCCATGATTTCACTTTCCAAAAACATTGTTGCCCACTCAGCGGCTGTGTTCCTGCATAAGGAATATGCAATGTAGCGTCAGACTGCACTACACCGCTGTTCCAGAGGTCGCCCTGGTTTTTGTCCAGCAGGGCTTGGGAACTGGCCACCAGCACCTGGTAAGCCGTTTGCTGCACATCCCGCTGCGTTGATTGCAGCTGCCAGCTGAGGCGTGGCGCTGTAACATCAATGCCCCGGGGATTGCGGAGCGATTCGCAGCGCTGCTCCCGGATGGTTACCTGCGCAGATACCTGAATGGCGCATAAGAGGCAGGCCAGCAGTAATGTCAATTGGAAGGTTACTTTTTTCATTTACCGGAAAAATCAAAATATAAAGTCATAGATAAAGCCCGGGATGGCTCTTTTTCATAATCGTAATAAATATTCTTCATGCCCATTGGCCCGGTGGTTTCATTCCGCTGTGTTTTAGTGCCGATGCTGCTTATGCCCTGCAAAAACGAAATGTCACCAGGCGGAAACAGCGGCTCGTAGTTATGCCACTGGTCTGTTTTCCAGGCTGGTGTAAACAGGCGCAGAAAAATATTTTCAGTAGCACTCACCACTTTAAAACTATTGTCCTTCATATGAAACTGCGCCCAGTAAAGGTTGGCATGGTAGCCTTTAAATTCCGGGTATACCCATGGGTACTCCCCTGTTTCAGTGTTGTTATACGACTTATTCCAAACGCCCAGCTGTACACCTTTACGGCGGTTTTTCCAAACGCGGTAGGGCCCATCGCCCATATAAGTCACGCCGGTAACGGCTGTTTCTGGAAAATTAAAACTTGCTCCCACATAGTTTGAAAAATAGGCCGCAGGAAAATAGTGCAGGTCTAATTTGATCCATCCAGATGGGTAAATCGTCCAGCGGATGGTATTATAAGCCTCTTTTTTATGGAAGTCAGATTCGAGTATCAGCTGCCCGTTTTCCTCGCGACGCGATAATTTAGCAAAATTATTTGTCCCTTCAACAATTATAGGACCAGCGGCAAAAGGTATATCACCTTTTGTATTGCTCACTGTGGTGAGTAGTCCGCTATTCATATTAAATGTCAGCTTAACATCTGACACAGCTATGGTGAGCAATGAATCCTTTTGGGAGGTGCTGATTGTATTATTGCCTGAAAGGGATACTATGTCCGCTGCTACCTGGGCAGGGCGGCGTATTGGGTAGGTATGTAACGTGAGCTCACGGTCATGGCTATCCCAAACCTGTAGTTGTAATACATCGTAAGTGCCCCAGTCCGCCGGCAGGTTGAGTTGCAGCGCACTTTGCTGCAAAGGGGCTATATCCGGAGCTGCTGCCGTTCCACTTTTTGTTTGCCCGGAAGCCAGTCGTCTGAGTGTCCAGTTAAATTTACATTGTTGGAGATTTGTATAGTGGTAGCGGTTCTCCAGTGTAAAGCGGCCATCGAAGCCGGGTGTAATTTCTCTTCTCCCTATATATACAGGACTCCATATTTCCTTAATACTGTAAAAGCTGGCTTCCTTTTCGTGGTGCGGGCCTACGATGCCATCGGCGCCGCGTTGCTTATCGGTATCCAGAGAGTCGTGCAGGTCCTTCCGGAGCACGCCCTGATCGGCGAAGTCCCAGAGGAAACCGCCGGCGCTAAGCGGATCATGCCACATCTTCTCCCAATAATCTTCCAGGCCTGCCCCATGCCCTCCGTCAAACTGCCCATGGAGGAACTCCGTTGGCATCACGATCTCGGGGCCGTCGTTGTAGTTACCAATGCCGTAATTGTATTCGCGGTAATGCTGCGTTTCGATACCATTAAATAACTCCCAGGGGTGCACCAGTGGCCGCTGTTGCGGGTCCAAGGCGTAAAACAGGGAATCGAGGTCGCGGTTATGACCACCTTCATTGCCATTGGCCCACATAACAATAGAAGGATGATTGCGGTCGTGCTGCATCATTTCCTTCAACAACTTAGTGCCGGTAGGCGTATCGTAGTGCCCATGCCAGCCTGCCAGTTCGTCCATCACGAAGAGGCCGAGGGAGTCACATGCATCCAGGAAATGATCGTCCGGCGGGTAGTGACTCATACGAACGGCGTTCATGTTCATATCTTTGATCAGCTGTACATCTTCAATGCTGTTGCGGCGACTCAGCGTGCGCCCGGTTTCCGGGCGGAAGGAATGGCGGTTCACGCCTTTCATTTTTACCTTCACCCCATTTACGTATATGCCATCCCGTTGTTTCAGTTCCACGGTGCGGAAGCCTACATGCTCCGTCACATTATGTTGCAGTTGTTTGTTTTTATATAGGGAGAAGGTAACGCTGTAGCGGTAGGGAGCCTCGGGATTCCACAGCACAGGCGAGGCAAAGCGGGCATTCACCACAAATCCCTCCTGGGTTTTATGGCCGGTGGTGCTGCCAAATACCTGATTGTTGTGGTCGTAAATAGTGGCTACCAGGCTGTCGCCCTGCGGCGTAGCTGCTACAGTTGCGGCAAAGGAGCCATCCGCTGCCGCATTGATACTTGTGTTACGTATATGCGTAGCCGGTAGCACCTCGAGCCATACCGGCCGGAAGATGCCGCCAAATATCCAGTAATCACCGCGGCGCTCCGCCGCATTTACTGACTCATTTGCGGAATGCTTGTCCACTTTCACTTCCAGCATATTCTTTTTGCCGTAATGCAGTAATGCAGAAATGTCGTACTTAAAAGCATAGAAGGCACCCTGGTGTATAACCCCGGCTGATTTGCCATTGACCTTCACCGTAGCATCTGTCATTACCCCTTCAAACACCAGGTTGATGGTGTTGCTTTTCCAGGACGCGGGTACATCAAAGGTATATTTATATAAACCGGACTCCTTACCACGCATGCTGTCTTTTGCAAAGCCGTAGTTGTATTTTCCAAAGCCCTGCAGCTCCCAGCAGGATGGCACAGGGATGGTTGTCCATTTACCGGCATTGCTGCCGGCAGTGCAGAAAAATTGCCAGTTGACGGCATCATCGCCGCCAGTACCACTGAGATATACTTTCTTTGTTTGTTGCGCCAGTGCCGGCAGCAGCAATATTTGCAGCGCTATAATTAAGTACCCGAATTGTTTCATAGCTTTCCTGTAATAGGCTGCAGCACAGGCGCTGCGGCCACCTTTTTACCATTTACCCAGCAACTGAATCCTTTCCCTTTCCTGTATTTACTACCATCCTTGTCCCAGATGATGGTAATATACTTGCCGTGATATAATACGTTATCCAGGCAAAACCAGTCCCAGGTGCCTGCTGGCAGCAAGGGATGTATGGTCAGTTCGTTGCCGGCAGCAGGCCGCAGGCCTACCAGGCCGGTAATGATCAGGTCATTAAAAGTGGAATGATTGTAATAGCGGCTCCGCTCCTCATCTCCTTTCAGCCAGTAGCCGGTTTTCTCATCGAGATACTCACCAATGTAAGGGTGGCCACGGTAGTATTGCGACTCCACATAAGTTTGCAGTAACTTAAAATAGTTGCTGTCCGCAATATGGGCGGGCTGCCCGCTATTCAGCACGCTGGCCAGCGCCGTGAGCGTTTGTGCCGTAGCAAAGGGCCACACCGCGCCATCCCATTCACATTTGCAGCAGCCATGACTCCTAAACGCCGGGTGACTCCTATCAGCAGTCGTGATACCGAAAGGTGCACAAAACGTTTTGGTGTCCGTTAAACTGCGCCAGGCTACGTTGTATGCGGCATCAGGCAGCTGAAAGTACCAGGGAATAAATCCGATTTCTTCCTTTACACCGGAGAGCGTGTCTGCCTCCTTGAGGACTTCAAAAAACTGATGCTCGCTGTTCCAGAGTCTGGATTGCACCAGTTGTTTGATGGTATCCGCTTTGCGATTATACAGCGCGGCTGCATCTGCAAACCCGACCAACGCAGCAATGGCAGCCAGTGCGCGGGCATTGCCATACATGTAGCTGTTGACAGACGGGCGGGCATTCTTTTCCTTGCGGCCACCACTAATAGTTTCTTCCATCGCATCCCGTACGTCATATTGCCAGAACAAGCCGGAAGGCAGGCGGCGCTCCTGTTCCCAGGCACTGTAATCATTTTGCAGGTCAGGCAACAGGTCCTTTACAAACGCTGCATCGTTGTTTACCAGGTAGCGATTGTATATGGCGTCTATATTCCAGCTGCTGTAAAAACGCAGCTTTTTCATAGGCCCGCCATTGTTGCCCCGGTACCAAATGTGCAGGTTATCATTCATGTACTGCGGATGATGCAGCCATCTTGATTCGTAGATATGGTGCCCTAAGGCACTGGAAATGAGGTTATACTTATCCGCGTAAGAACGCTGGATGAGGAATTCCGTGAATACATAACCCTTCTCTGTATGCTTGATATGCTTGCGTAAGGTCCACCAGCGGTAGTAATACAGTTCCTCAAAATTCTGCTGCGGGCAGTCAAAGAGTGGGATATTCTGCTGCATCCAGGCCCAGGCACTGTCGTTCGGAACTGCCTGTCTGATATTTTCGTCCTCCATGGTATTGAAGTACGTCACGTAGTGTTGATAGTCTGCAAACCGCAGCACCATTGGTTTACCGGCGTATTTTGACTGTGCGGTTACCACTCCGGATGCCAGCACCAATGCAACAAGTATTTTCTTCATCATGGCCGGGTGTTTGTTTTCAGGTAATGAACGAGGTAACGAGCTTCGGGAGCTTTGCTGTCCGCCTGCGGTAGGTCATAATCCTGATCCGTTGGGGTATCTGCATCCGGAAACCTAACGGTAGGCCCTGTACGAAAAACAATGCGATTCACACTCGCCACCGGAGCAAAGTAAACGTTCAGTTGAGGTTTGGCATCATTTATTCTAACCGTGTAAAAGCGGGTAGCGGTGTTCAACTCCAGCGTAATATGCAACTGCTCTCCAGCTTTGTATTTACCGACGCTGCGGTTTCTGTAGCCCTGCTTCGTATATACAGTACCGGTAGAGTCCAGCAGCAAACGCAGGCAGGGAGTACCTTTAGGATCGGTAACTTCAATTTCCAGGGTACCGAGGTTGGTTTGTTGTGGTGTGAGGCCGAAGGAAAGTGTTACTTTCCTGGCTTCCGGAAATACACGTTCGGCTTTGGCGTAATCAAAAGGGTCGCTGTCCGACAGCGACAAGGCCCCACCATCCATGGCTACCCTGCACCAGAGCGGGCTATAAATATTCCAGTAACGGAGTGCCTGCTCAGCCGGCATATCCGCAAATAATTCCTGCACGTCGGTGGTTTGCTTGTCCGTAACAGGCACCGGTATCCTGCTAATCCATATATCCTCCTTATTCATGCTGTAAGTCACCCACATATTGCCATCCGGCGGATGGCCATCCATTTCCTGGATGCCCCTTACATACTGGGGACCGTAGCTTTTATAGGCACCGCCGTAACGCAGGGTTGATATCTCCCCGTTAACCAATAAAAGATTGGTATAGTTTAACCCATCCGCGCTGGTACTAACGGCCAGGGGCCAACGAAATTCAGAAGGGTTGTATACGGTGGCATACCTGCCATCAGCAGTACGCTGCCCCCAGATTTTGGCATTGGCATTCACAAAGCCGGGAGCACGGGTGGGATTATATTGCCACGTCTGACCTTCGTTATTGGAAATGCTGGTGAGCGCATATTTCCAGAGGCCTACAGCGCGACCATCTGGCAGATGGTAATAGCTGAGTGCTTTAAAGTCTTTTTTCAACGGGATCAGTTCATCGTTCCTGTCCGACTCTTCCACCATCTGCTGCATGAGCAGTCCGTTATGCAAAATCTCTTCACAGGCGGCAACCAGATTTTTGTCTTTAGCCGATTTATAAAACGGGTAGCTGGTATTTTTTTCGTTGAAGTTATGGTTGTAACGAAGGAAATAAACCGGCCCAAAACTGCCATCAGCCTTAATTTCCCGGATCACGCGACCGATACCATTACCATCGTTGGGATCATCCTTTTGACCCAGCACGATGCCGTAATAGCCCAGGGCAAACAATCGATTGGATTTGGAAGTATAAAAGCCAATGCGCTGGTGCATTACGGCGAGATTATTTTTTGCAGTGTCTGTACGGCCTGGTTTTACAAAGCCATCGGGGATTTCATATTCCGGAAAAATAACGACGGGCGTATGCCAGTGGTAGCCGTCCTCCGACCACTGCAGCAGCGTTCTGCCGGGCGGCACATGCTCTCCCACCGGATTGCTGAGGTATTCCAGGTAAAAGCGATGGTTCCAGTAGGCCAGCATGGGTGCGTGGTTGTAGGTCCAGCTGCTAACGCCGGTATCCGCTCTGTTGGCCCGCATGGTTTGGATATTATGTACGCCAATGGCCGGCGACAGCTGGCCATGGTGGTAGTCTACATTTGATAACGTTGTTCCTGTATACCGAACCGTATCCTGCGCAGTGGCCAGTAACGGCAGCATACACACGGATAGCAGCAGGTATCTGTTGCTGATCAGCTTCATGGTTTTCCGAGTTGTTTCAACAGGTCTTTAACTACTTTCTTTTTTACCGGCACAATGGTACCGTGCTTATGGCCTTCCGGTAAATCGATTTTATGTGTGGGCGGCTGAAATGTATGGAAGTCCTTTGTTTCCACGGCCTCGTATGTTTTTTTGCCATAGGCATCGTAATAGATCAGCCATTTATTTTTGAACTTTACTACCGACGGGCCTTCCGTGAGCTTGTCCGTAAACGGGGCGGAGATATTGGTCCATGGCCCCAGCGGGCTGCTGCCATGTGCTACCTTCAGGTCACGCTCCGGGCGGGTATTGTCTTTAAACACCAATACATATTTGTTGTTGGACTGCTGCACAATAACGGCGTCGATTACACTATACCCCGGATCAAAGAAGCGTTCACATCTCCCGTAAGCCCTTAAATCCTTTGTATGTGTGTAATACAGCCGGTGGTTGTTACTGTCCTCCTCCAGCCCTTTTGGAAATTTACCGGGAATGCAGGCGGCCCAAACGATTTTGAAATCGTCCGCTGTTTTATCATAAAATAGTTCAGGCGCCCATACATTCACTGCTGCTGTTTCATTCATAATCGGCAGCAAACCCTGCTGCGACCAATGCAGCAGATCTTTGGAGCTGGCATAACCAAAGCCTTTATCACCGCGCCAGCTACTGGTCCACACGAGGTGAAAGGTACCGTCAGGGCCCTGCACCATGCTTGGGTCACGCATCACTTTTTGGTGGCCTACCGCCGGTTTCAGGAATACGGTATCCATATCCTTCCACGTATAGCCATTGTAGGAATACAACAGCCGAAGTCCGTCTGTAGCTGGTTCGCGAAAAGACGTGAACAGATAAGCCCGCTGCGAGCAGGATGCGAGGGTGGTGAGCAGGCACACCAGGAAATATATCAGCTGTTTTGGCATATAGGCAGACATTATTTTTCCAGCACAAGCACCCAGTCGTTCCCATTTTGCCTGCGCGCAGGCGGTGTGTACGGGGTAATGGTGGCCCTTTTATTCAGTGTGGCTTTGGTGTATTTACCGTTGGAAGGATCGTACCAGGAGGCTTTCCCAACAACAAACCCCAGCCTGGACTGATCTACTTTGAAGGGCGCACCTGTAAACGTATATACGTAAGCGTAGTCGTTTCCTTTGGTGGCCACCAGGTGGTCGTATTTAGTACCAATGTTTTCCGGCAGCAGCTCCTGCGCTGGTTTTCGATCCAGGTAGGAACGGGACAGCAGGAGGTTTTTCAGATATTGCATTTGTGTGGCACCCGGACTCAATACTGCTTTTTTCCATTCCATATTTACGCCGTAGTTACCATCCGTATCGCCAGAGCGATGAAACTGCATCACGGCATTTTCGCCATAGGTAAATCCGGTACCTCCTGCAAATACGCTCCAGTAGCCGTACCGGCGAAGGTCGGCCGCCGTCCAGCGAACTTCCAGGCTATCATGCAGGCCGTGCGGAATATTTTCATAGGAAGGTTCTCCGTCCAGCACCGGTTTGGTGGGCTGCAGGTGATAATCGATGTCGATGAACTTCCAGTTATCTTCTCCAAAATGATTTTTATCGCTGGTGCTGGTATCCTGCGCGTAATTACGATGGCCGCTCTGGAACATATTAAAATCCAGCCACGGTGCGTCATGAAACCATTCAGAGGAAGAATAGCGCCCTCTCGGATGGTAGGTTACCAGGTGATCCGGATCATTTTCCTTAATCGTTTTTCCCAGGGTTTGCCATACGTCCATACCTTCTGTGGCGCGGATATCACCGCCGTTCATCCAGATGATGTTAGGTTTGCTCCCATATTTTTCCGTCAGGAACCGGGCGTAAGTGGCAGCCTGTGCAGCATTTACATAGCCCGACTTCACATTGCTGCCCCATACCGGTACCAATGCGATATACATGCCGCGTTTGGCTGCCTCGTCGATCACAAAGCTGATGTGATTCCAGTAGTTATTTTTGTTGGTAGTAATGTTGGGTTTGGAAACATCGCCATTGATCAGGGCGGAATCCCCATAGGCATTTTTTGCCTTTCTCACATCATGCAGCACCATTACCTGGATCACATTAAACCCCTGCTGTTTGCGGGTATCAAGGTATTTCACGGCCTCTTCGCGGTTGCATTTCACAAACAGCAGCCAGCCGGTATCACCCAGCCAAAAGAAGGGTTTACCATCTGACGTAACTAAAAAGTGTTTATTATCCGAGACCTTTAGCGGTAAAGGTGTTTGCGCTTGTAACGTATACGCCCACACGCACAGTCCTGTCAGTAGCCATTTTTTCATATCAGGATATCAGATTTTTTTCAACCACAGCACCCAGTTACCATTGGCAGGTTTGTTCAGCTGTATGGTTTTACCGGCCTGCACAGTTTCTTTGGAAGACTGCAGTTCACCGGTAGTAGTATTAATCCAGTAAATATTATATCTGCCGTTAGCCCTGGTGAGGTCGGCAATAATGCTATTGTTATTGGTGTACACTATCATGCCCGCATCTCCCGTCAGCACCCATTGTCCATCAGTGGTAGCCTGCGGATGCATGGCTGCAGCCGCTTGCAGGAAGCGCTTGTCTTTTGCCGGCACCACCGGCAGCGAGCCGCCGGCCATCATTACCGCCCAGCCGAATTTGTCCGAGGCATCCGCAGAATAGATCACCGCTTTGTCCGGGCATTTCAGTTTATACTCCAATACGGCACGGTAAACCTGTTCGGCGGAGGTACTCTTTGGTTTCAGGAGTCGCGCATGCTGCCGCGGTGCCAGGCTTTGGCCTCCCTGCGGCGTATAGGCGGTACCGTTTGCCTGATAGTACCAGTATCGGATATCGATTACATCTATCAGGCTATTATACGCAGGGTCGTCCAGTATTGCATCCTGTACATCCCTGGTGGTACTGAGGCCTATCAGCGGTCGCTTCCCGTTTTCGGCTTCCCAGCTGCGAATGGTGTTGAGCCAGAACTGCACAAAATGCAGCGGTCCGGTAAACTCCTCACCTATCAGCTGTATCACGCCGGTGTTATCGGCGAAATTGTTGAGGCACTGGCGGATGTACTGCTGGTGCAGGGTACGGCGTACCGGATGGGCGGTGTCGTAAAATTGCTCTGCCATAAATATGCGCTTATCGCCGGCATAGGGCACCGGTTCGGGGAATCCTACGTTGTTGATATTGTTAGCTGTGCGCCAGGGGAAATCCGCATAGTGTGCACCGGCTTCAATGATGTTATGTTGAAAATACATCTGGTGCACTAACAGCAGCCCGCGCTGATCTGCGAGGTCAGCATATTGTTTGAGGCGGCTCCAGTACCAGTGGTTGTATTGGGTGAGGTCATATTTGCTGAGTCCGTCCCAGGCGGTATCACGGCCTGTTCTGGCAAAAGGAAGTTCATAGAAGGGCGCCCATACCTCTGCGTCCATGCGGCGGATGCGCTCGTGATCATCACGGCGGCGATCGTACCAGAGGCCATAGTTTTGTTCCACTGCTACGGTGTGGGTGAGCAGCATGGTATCGGTGAGGGACACGAGATCGTCCGTCCATCCGCGGCCGTTGCGGCCGGGCACAAAGCGGGTGATAGCGGGACCTGCGGCCAAGCGGCCATAAGTTCTGGCATTGCCATTCCACCAGGGCACGCTGATGCGGCGGCCGGTAGCCAGCGCATCATTGCTCACCAGCCAGCCGTGCTGCAGGTGGATAGCAGCGGTGGTAGCGGTGGACTTCTCTGTAGCAGGAATGTTTACCAGCTGGTCAATAGCTTTGCTGCCAGCGGCATTTACAGGAATATAATTGCGCTGCGGCGCTTCGTAAATAAATGCTTTTAATGTTTTGGTGGGTGTGGTGGCTGCCTGTGTTAGCTGGGCGGCCGTGGCAGCAGAAGGACTGCTGCTCGCATCTGTTTCAATGAGCATCAGTTCGCGGGAGATATCGGCCACGCGTACACGCTCTTTTAATTGTTGATAATAAAGACTTCTGGGTTCAATGCTATTGTTGGATTCGCCCCAGTAGCCATTGCCGGCAAACTGGCTCCAGGAGCCGAGTGACCAGTTTTGGGCTGTGGGCGGTGCATAGCAGTCGATCCGGGCGGCACTGCAATTCCACAGTACCGAATTGGCAATATTCCAGCCGGCGCCTTGTCCATCCTGGCCGCGGTTCATAAAACTGATCGCATTACCATCTACATACACCACATCAAACAACACACCGGAAGCCCAGCTGTCCAGGCCACCGCTGAAGCTGTAAGGGCGGCTCGACTCACACTGCACAAATGCATTGGGACCGGCGGCACAAAATCCCGTTACAAAATCATGGATACCACCTTCGGCATAGCAGCGCTGGAAAAGGGTTTGCTGGCCTGCTGTAAAAAAAGTATTTCTTCTCTCCCCACCTATTTCTGAAACAGGTTTTAGGGAGATGCAATCTTCCACTGTGATGCGCGACGCGTTTTCGTAAAGTGCTACGGCGCTGCCAGCAAAATGTGAAAAGGTTACCTGACGCACCCATGCATCCCTGACATTATCCATGGAAACCGCCATCCAGCGGTGATCTTCATCTTTAGGATTAGCTGCAGCAATGGTAGACACCAATTGCAGGTTTTCAATACCACAGTTATGAACACGCCCCTGCCAGCTGAAGGTGGCCAGCGTGGCGTATCCATATTTTTTCTCTATAGCTGTAGTAATCGGTGCATCAATGGATATGGTATTATTACCGGTGTTTGTAATCGTTCTGATCCAGCTGATATTGCGCTGGCCCGGTTTCCATCCCAGCGAGGTGATACCGCCGCCGAAATGTTCCATACCAAGATCTGTGATCCAGGCCTGGGTGCCCGGCCGCGTAATCGCGGCGAGGTCGCCGGTGCGTAACCCCTTGTGCGACGCTACGTGTAGCGTACGTGTGTTTACCGGCGCATAATCATCTGTAATGGTGGTGCTATCTAACATCACTTTATCATCTTTACCCAGTATACGAATCAGCGTTTCCCGCCCCTGACCGGCGCCGGTGATAATGGTACCACCATCAGCAAAACCGCTGCCACGGAGCACTACACCGCTCGTATGCAGGAGCAGGCTCCCTGCTACGGTATAATTTCCCGGCTGCAACAACACAGCGCCCCGCCAGCCTTCTTTTGACAGCGGCAGTTTGCTCACATAGTCGATAGCCGCCTGGATACGGCGGGTAGCATCACCGGATTGCAATGGCACCACCACTTTTACCGGTACATCCGGAATGCTATCCTCACCAGCCTTGTATCCGCTATAGGAAAAGTCCGGAATCCGGTTACCCAGCGAATCCGGAACATATTGCAGTTTGCCTTGCGCGAAGGCAATCGGCGGTACGGGCTTCAGTTTCTTCTGGGCATCAGATGATTCAGCTGATAGCAGGCAGAGGCCCGCTATCAGCGCCAGTTTCTTTCTAAATAACATGCACACCTTTATCATTGCTCTGTAGAATCTGCTTATTTTGCCGGCGTCACATTAGCCAGCTGCACCACGCTGTTGAGGAATTCTTCAATATTCGTATAGCCGCTACCGGATTTTGAAAATTGTGCCGCATCGGCTGCATTGTTCGGATTCAGTCCTTTCTTTTTTTCGTAATCGTCCGGCATACCGTCGTTGTCGCTATCCTTATAGGGCGTGCCTTTATAGTCCGGGTAACCACCTACCTGGCCTGGATCAGTGATAATACCAATTTTATAGGAGTCCAGCGGTAAACGGCGGTGTTTAAACTGTGTTTCCGGTGGTGTCACTTTAGGGTCCCAGGTAATTTTGCCGGTGGCTACATCATTTACGATGCGGGTATCCACCGCGTCGCGGCGAGGCAGCGTAGCACCGGCATTGGCAAGCACGTATTGCTTCGCTTCTTCTGCGGAAAGGATGGTGATTTCAGCCATGGGTAATGGTTTAGACCATTTTATTTTTGACATGTATTCACCTGCGTTATTTTCTTCTTCTACCTGTACCCCACCATTCCAGTTATTCTTCGTGATTTCCGGATAGCCATCCATAATGTTGCCATTCACGTAGGCACGGCCATATACTTTATATTTCAGTTTACTACGACCACTTTCCGGTTTCAGGATGCGGTGGCCTACGTTATTTTTAGGTGTTGCCGGGCCTGGCTTGAAGTAATTATTGATGATATTGAATTGTGCGCGGTAATCGCCGCCATCAATGCTTCGGTGCACCCAGTTGAACACTACGTTGTTAACGAAGTTGAACACGCCGTTCCAGCCTACGGAAGGATTACGGCCGGCATTATTAGCCCAGAGGTTACGCATAAACGTACAGTTTTCACCGCCGAGCGTACTGCCAAAGGCGTGGTTCCAGGTGTCCAGTGCCTCCCCGAAGATGGAGTTCTGAATGGTGATATTTACCGTTGGAAATTTATCTTCAATTTTTCCGGTGCTATCGTTATACATATGCCGGTACATACTCATGTTCTCGTCCAGGCCCCAGGTGGCGGATACGTGATCGATCATAATGTTGCCCACCGGGTTGCCACCGATGGCATCATCTCTTCTGCCTACCCAGGTTTCACCACGGCGGAAACGCATATAGCGGATAATTACATCGTGGGTGTTGATCCACACACTTTCTCCGGCAATGCAAACCCCGTCGCCCGGTGCTGTTTGGCCGGCAATGGTGATGTAAGGCGCACGAATCATCAGCGGTGATTTGAGCCGGATGATGCCTGCCACATTGAATACGACAGTGCGTGCTCCTCCCTGTTCACAAGCCCATCGTAAGCTACCGGGCCCGTCGTCATTGAGGTTGGTAACTACATACACTTTACCACCGCGGCCACCGAAGGAGTATTTGCCACCGCCTTCAGCGCCCGGAAACGCGGCCACTTCCGCCTGCGGCAGTTCATCTACACGAGATGCCCAGGGGATAAATGGTTTACCATGACTAGCCTCCTCCTGGATAACGGGCCAGGCGATGGCCCAGGCTGAATCAGAGTGAGCGGTAGCTGCTTTCATCAGCGAGTCCGCAGCATGCTGTACATCAGCAGGAATTTGCGGATACTGTGCTTTTACATTCGATGCAACACATAAACCAACAGTTGTCATCAATGCCAGGCGGAGAACTTCTTTTTTCATTACGACTGTTTTCATTTCACCGGAAGATTGTGTATTCGGAAAGATATTAATTAGCGTTCTATTTTTACATCTACGTTTATATAACTACTGATCGCCGGAGAACTGCCATTGGCGTAGTTTACGCTCAGGCAACCTGTTTTCCCGGAAGCTGTTTTAAAGAACACCAGGTTACCGGATGCCAACTGTGTAATCTTGTTACTGGTACCGGATGCGAGATTTGTTTTCGCGGCTGCTCTTAAATCTCCCCCAGATAATAATTTATTAAAAGCCGGACTGGTAGCCTTTTTCATGATAGTATTATTTTTTGTCCAGCTGGTGAGATCATAAAAAGGAATTTGCCCCTGCGGTGCACTGAGTGCATACAGGCAGAATTTCAGGTCATCAGTAGTAGATGCAGAGGCGGTACCGGTGGTATCATACATCAACCCGAAATCTATTTTCGCCGAATTAGCCGCACCGGTGGTATAGCTGAATACCTCACCGGTAGTAGCTGCCATATAGCAGGTATTGGTTTTGGCGGTAGTATCAGGCACCCGCAGCATACGTACGGTATAGTAGTAAAAGTCAGGATTCACCGTGATAGTGATATCCTTTGACCCAATGTAGGTACCCACAGAATCATGTGCTACAATGCGGTACAGGTAGGTGCCATTGATGGTATCTACCATGATTTTTTTAAGCGCGCTGTAGCTGGTCTGCTGCGCTTTCAACGTATCGCGTACCACGAATCCGGTTTGATTTACCGGGTTTTTCTGTATGCCTACATACTTCATCACCCGCTGTGTATTAATAGTGAAGTCGAAGGTGATGCTATCCCCCGGATTCACGGCCAGGTCACCGGTTACGGCTTTTTCCCCACCGTTAAGCGTTACAGTGGCGTAATTGCCATCCACAGGCGCTACTTCCTTTTCACAGGCAGAAAAGATTCCTAAAATGCATGCGGCACCTATTAAATATTTTTTCATCATCATGCTGTTTTACAGTGATCGATTATTGGTAAGGGTCGAATGTACCGCCAGACCAGCCATTGGTTTGCTGGATGGCAGGCGTTCTGGTAAAAGTGTTCGGTAACGGATATACGTAGTATTTATCCGGTAAACTGATCGCATCGGAACCTTCCAGCGATGCAGCGGTCAATTGCAGTACCCTGCTGTAGGTAGCCGGATTTTGCAGGTTGAGGGTATCCCTTGGTTTAATGCCGGAAGGATATACCTTGTCCAGGTAAATTTTAGTAGCATCCGGATTAGTACCTCCTGTACCACCCACGTAGGGGCTAATCGGCGAGGGAATGTACGACTCACGATTAGTGATCAGTGTCAGGTTGCGGGTTCTTCTCAGGTCGTGGTAACGCATGCCTTCAAACGCAAATTCAATTTGTCGTTCGTTGAGCAGCAGTTTGCGCATGGCAGCCATGTCGTTAGCAATGCTCAGGCCATAATCATAAGTCCCTTGCCTAATACCGGCACGCTGGCGGATTAGTCGCACCATATCTTTTGCTTCCGACAACTTACCCGTTTCATTCGCACATTCTGCCAGGTTAAGGATCACTTCAGCGAAGCGCATTTCAATCCAGTCCATCCCGCTGCCGCCACCACTGTTAGAGTTATACGCTGCCTGCGCGGCACTGATGCTGGGGTTGCAAAGGCGTTTACAGTAAAATCCTGTTACAATCGTAGATGGCGATTCTTCCACTACACCTTTGTAGGTATATTGTATTCTGCCCGACTTACCACTTAGTGGCCATACATCTCCATTATAGGAAATAGTTGCTTTAAACCTCGGATCGCGGTTGTTCCAGAATAATACGGGATCATAACCCGCGTTGGCATCTGTGATTGGCAAACCGTTGCTCATGGTGTAAGCTTTTACCAGGTTCCAGGTAGGCTGGTTAGAACCGCCCCCACTCACCGTTTCAGAATACGGACGGGTTACCTGCTCTGTATTGGTTCCCAGGTCCTTGGTGGTGGTATATTTTCTAACAATGAGTATTTCCGGATTGTCTTCTGTTACAAAGAGGTCGCCGTAATTCTTGATCAGGCTGTAGCCATCATTTACACAGGCTGTATAAGCGGCCTTGCTGGCGGTGTACGCATTTTCCCAGCGCGCCGCATCATTACCGATATTAAACTGTGGGCTCGCCCAATACAGGAGGACTTTTGCTTTTACAGCCAATGCAGCAGCACGGGTGGCGCGACCAATATCGTTACCGGTCCATTTGGCCGGCAGGTAGGCAGCTGCTGAATCGCAGTCCGCCGCTATCTGCGCCACACATTCACTGGTTTTACTACGCGGCACCTGCAGGTCATCTTCCGCCTGCCCCTGTGCTCTTAACACCAGAGGCACTCCTCCGTACAGGCGTACCAGGTTGAAGTACGCGTATGCACGCAGGAAATAGAACTGCGCCTTCAATGTATTCCTGGCCGTCTGCGACAGCGTTTTACTGGAATTAATACCTTCAATACCCGTATTACAACGGCGGATATCCGCATAGCGATTGGCGGTGAGGCCGGAGGAAGTACCGATATCTGTAACAGAATTCTCCGTGAGCCGGCCATACATGAAATCCGCGTTGATATTATTTGTTTCATCGGAGGAATTGTGAATACCGCCAATGGTAGGCCATTTCGGGATAATCATTGCGTAGGCCCTGTTCAGATAAAGCCCCACAGCGCCTTCGCTTTCCCACATTACCTCATCTTCAATTCCGTTTGGATCTTCAATTTCAAAGAAATCTTTGTTACAGGACGTCAGTAGCACTACAGCGCAAATCCCTGCAGTAGCTATAGGCTTTATGATATGTTTGAGTAATCTCATATTCGTAGTTGTTAACGTGCGTAAATGTCGGTTTACAGACTGGCTCCAATACCTACAGAAATGGTTCTGAGGGTTGGGTAAGATGCAAAGTTGCTGGTGTATGGATCTTTGTACTTATATGGATTTACGATGTTCCAAAGGTTAGTACCCGTTACCATCACTCTCAGGTCCGGAATCTTCCATCTGTTGACGAGGTCCTTCGGCAGTGAGTAGGACAATACAGCGTTGTTGATACGGCACTGGGTACCATTTACAGCCCAGAAAGTAGAATTCTCCTTGATCAGCGGTGCATCGGCACGTGGATACTTCGCGTTAGGATTCTCCGGTGTCCAGTGGTCGTTCCAGAAAGACGGCGCATTTTGGGTAGTGGTAGGCGCTTTCTTGGCTTCTGAATCATAGAAGGCTTTACCGCCTATGGAAAGGTTCAGGTTCGTTTGTAGCTTAAACTGTTTGTAAGTAACCCCGAGCGTAATACCAAAACCTACAATCGGTGCCGTGCGGTCGTACATGATGGTTACATCATTGTCGTCGATTTTGCCGTCATGGTTTACATCCTCATAGTTCATAAAACCTACCTGTGGCTTCTGTCCACCGATGGTATAGTTCGGGTTCTTCGCGAGGATTGCTTCTATCTCATCCTGTGAACGGAGTATGCCGGTGGCAATGTATCCGAAGTTGTTGCTGTTATAGATTTTAGGATTTTTTCCGATCGGGTTCTCGATACCATCTTCCCCAAATAATCCCAGTGCGGCAGGACTATAATACTGCTGCAGAATCATGCTGTTGGTAACGGCGAAGTTCACATCCGCGGAAAAGCCCCAGTCGCGGTTAATATTATCGCGGTAGCCGATACCAAATTCTGCACCATAGGCGATTGCCCTGCCGTAGTTTTGCACAGCCGTGATCAAACCGGAACTCATAGGCACTACACTCACATCCAGCTGGTTGAAGGCATCATACGTGTAACGGTGGTAGAAATCGGCGGTGATATTGAGTTTTGATCTTAACATGGAGAGATCAAAACCCACGTTAATCGTACGGGCTTTTTCCCAGGTAGCTTCCGGGTTAGGATAAATACTTGGGTCCAAACCATTCGTGAAGGCATTGCCAAAGAGCATACCGGTGGTTTGGGTAAACCTGTTTACATAAGTTTTATTGGATACACGGTCTTCTCCTACTACCCCCATCATGGCGCGTAATTTCAGGTTATCGATGAAGGTAACGTTGTCTTTAAAGAAATCCTCTTCACTCACTCTCCATCCCAAACCTACGGTAGGAAAGAATCCCCAGCGCTTGTCCGGTGCGAAATTGGAGGAGGCATCCATACGGCCGATGAACTCAACCAGGTATTTATTCGCGAATGTGTAGTTCACACGGCTGATAAAGGAACGTTTTGCAAACTGGGTCGCCTGCGGGTTACGGATCACGGATTGCAGCGTAGCCACAGTGGTTGGATCATCGCTGAATGCCCAGAATTCATCCACACCCATTACCAGTTGTTTGGTTTTGGTAAGGAAGATATTACGAGCTTCCGCCTCGCTCTGGTCCACTGCTACCAGCACGCCGATGTCGTGCTGACCAAACGATCTCATATAGTTTAGGGTACCGATCAGCTGATAGCTGCTGGAAATGGTAGAACCTTCTGACAGCTGGTCGTTATTGGTGATGGTCACCCACGGGCTGGTGGCAATAATGGAATCCGAGTACAGAAGACCGTTATTGCTGTAGCCTGTTTTCCAGACGTTGCCTACCTGGTAGGTTGGATAATATTGCTTGTCCATGTTATTGCGGTTCAGCAATCCGAACTGAACTCTGGCGGACAGGCCTTTGATGAAATTCGGTTTATATTCCAGCGAGGCGTTGGTGCTGAGGCCCTGTGATTTATTACGGGTGTAGTTGCCTGAGTTCAGCAATCCGAGCAGGCTCCAGTTGCCCGGAGGATTGGGCCCGTTAAACGGTACAGGAATGCCCTGCACGGTTACCGGCACCCATTTAGGCGTCAGGTAGAGAGCTCGGATTGTTTGGTCGTCTGTTTCGGCGTTGGCACCTTTAGCGGTACCCCTGTATTCCTGGTTGAAGTCGGAAGAGAAGCTGATGTTAGCCGTCAGGCCGTCGATGATTTTTGCATCAATCGTACCGCGCACGCTATATTTTTTCACTTTGATATCGCCGTAGTTACCGCCTTCATCGTAATAGCTGCCGCCGGCAAAAAATGTAACACGGTCGGAACCGCCTGACACGTTGAGGGTATGGCGCATTACGTTACCGGGTTTCCAGAACTCGTCGTACCAGGAGCGGTCGGGCATTGCTTTCAGCTTTTCCAGGTCCGCATCGGAGAAGCGGTTGGAATAAGCGGAATTATTCGCTTCCCAGCCGTCGTTGAGCATTTTACCGTGTTGGTAAGGCGTCATGGTTTTAGTTTTCACCGCTTCAGTGGATTGTCCGAGGTAGCCATTGTAGGTAATCCTTGGTTTGCCGATTTTCCCTTTTTTGGTAGTAATGAGCACCACACCTTTTGCACCGGCAGCACCGTAAATGGCCGCGGATGCGTCTTTCAGGAAAGTAATATCTTCAATCTGGCTCGCATCCAGGTTCTCGAAGAAATCCGGGTTGGGAGACTGATTATAGGTGGTAGGGTTTACAATGATACCATCGATCACGTACAATGGTTGTGTGGTGGATGCCGTAGAACCGGGGAAGGTCATGGCGTTACGGATATTAATGTTGGTAGTAGAACCCGGCTTACCGGAGGAATAACTTACGTTTACACCGGGTACCCTGTTGATCAGCGCACTACCCAGATTGGCCACTGGCAGGTCTTCTACTTCGGAGCCTTTAATGTTGGCGATGGCGCCAAGGAGGTCACCTTTCTTTTTGCTGCCGTAACCAACTACCACTACTTCGCCCACGCCTCTTTCAGAAGGCGACAACATAATAACTGCGGGCAGGTTGGAGACTTTTGTTTCATAAAAAGTATAACCCAGGTGGGAGATCATTACCACTGCTTCCGCAGAGGGTACCTTAAGAGTAAACTTACCATCCGGGTTGGTGGTGGTAGCGATGGTATTGTTTTTTACCCTTACGGTGGCGCCCACTATCAGTTCGCCGGTTTTCTGGTCCTTGATGGTACCAGTAATGGTCCGTTCCTGCGCGGCAACATGTAGCGTGCTTACCAATAACAATAGTAACAGCAACGGTTTAATGAAACGTATGCAATTCATTGGCGTTCGTTTAAAAAATAGCTTGAGAGTTGAGTTTGGTTGAGACTGTCAGACAATCACATCTGTCTCCTGCAGGCGCTGGATGCGGCTTACAGGCTAATTTTCATAAATGGAATTCAATTAATTTCTATCTGGTTTTCACATCCGGGGAGTACGCGTTACTGCCTGTCTGTTAGGGAAGCCCATAGGGATACCCTTTTAAAATAGCTGGATAATTCATTCTGAATAGCTGCATCTGCATTTCATCTAATCGTGGAAACCTGGTGGGGTCAGGACAAACGTGGATGTGGAATTATTTTGAATCTCTTCTTTCTTTCAGGCGTTGCTGCCAGGCGGCTGTTTCTTTTTTCAGGTCGTAGCCAGCGGTGGACAGATAATTATTAATCCTGCCTTTGTATTTGCCGAATACTTTATGCTTATCATCGGAGCTGCCTTCATCCATAGCCAGTTCGCGTGCTTCTATGAGCCAGTTGTAGATCTGTGCTTTTTGTGCAGTGGTCAGCTGTGGCAGCATGTCCTGGTAGGCGCTGTAGGTGACAGGTAATACGCGGTAAGTCAAACCGTCTTTTACCTGCTCCACCTGTTCTTTATTCAGGTCCTTACTGAGGCTGGTCACAAAGTGTTGATGGAGTTCGCGCAGGGCGGTATTCTTTTTATCTTCCTCCTGTTTGATCGCAGCGGCTTTATCGCTTTTGGATGAATCAACTTTGATGGCAGCTACGGCTGCTTTATACTGTTCATGCACGGCGTTGAGGTCCATGTATTGATGAACGATTGTGTTCATGACGGCATGGTAGCGGGAGCTGTCGGTGATGCCTAAAGTTTTTACAATCTTGCCGGTTCTTTCGGTCAGCACTTTCTCATAATCCGGATTTACCTGTGCTGCGCTGCGGAGCGAAAACGATAACAGCGAACATCCGAAAACGACTGTCACTATTTTGTTGGAAAAAGATGGCAAATATTTGCCGGCAGCGGATAGCCGACGCAAGGCAGCTTCAATGGGAGCACCATTCATAACACGGAATATCTTTTTCATGTTGCATCAGTTTTTCAGTCAGTCAAAAAAAACAGTGTGGATACTGTCTTTTTTTCACCGGTTTAAAGATACCGGCAACTACCACCTTAACCAATGTAAGGTTTCACTATAAAGATGGAACATTTTACTATTTGCAGTATAAAATATCTCCGGGAACGATTGCGTAAATTTTTTATTTCTCCGCGCGGATGGAAATTATTGCGGGGCGGATACCGGTACTGGATGCCTTTAGGCGGATCGTTCCTGTTTTGCCGGTACCCTGGATGATAGCCAGGGCCATCCCCTTCCAGCACTGCCGGGATGGACTTTTCAGGGAAATTGTATCGGCCTGGTAGCCGTTATCCGTACCGGCAATGATGCCGGGGCCTTCAATGGAAAATTGTATCTGGTTGGCTGCATCCGGAACGGGGTGGCCTTTGTCGTCCGTTATCCGGAGGGTTACGTATGACAGATCCCTGCCATCTGCTTTAATCGTTTGATGATCTGCCTGCAGTGTGATAGCAGCCGGTGCACCAGCCGTTGATATTTCCTTTACCAATACCTGCTGCCCATTTTTGCGGGACACAGCTTTGAGTGTGCCTGCGGTAAAAGGCACACGCCATAGGAGGTGCAGGTCATCCGGGCCTTTGTGTTTTACACCCAGGGATGTACCATTCAGGAATAATTCTACTTCATCGGCATTGTTGTAGTACACCCATACATCCACCAGCTGCCCTGGCTGCCAGTTCCAGTGTGGAAACAGGTGCAGCACCGGTTTGCTGGTCCATTCCGACTGGTACATGTAGTACACATCTTTCGGAAAGCCCGCCAGGTCGATGATACCGTAGTAAGAGCTCCGCGCCGGCCACGGGTAAGGAATTGGTTCTCCCAGAAAATCAAATCCACTCCATACGAACAGGCCGGAAAGGTAGTCGTGCTTCCGGATAATTTTCCAGGTAGTTTCATGTGTACTTCCCCAATAAGCCGATACCTGGTCGTAGGCGGATACGGTGTAATCCGGGTTACCATTTTCTACAATCTTTTGGGGCGACTTCGCCGGCCAGAAATACGCACTGTCTGAAGGCAGGCCATAGTGGCCTCTTGTGGCAAAGGCCGACATATTTTCACTTCCCAAAAATATTTCGCCGGGGTAATATTTTCTAAAATCCTCATACACTTCATGATGATAGTTGAGGCCAATCACATCAAGGGCGTGGGATTGATAAATAAAATTTTTGGCAGGATTCCATTCGCTCAGGGCGCAGGTAACCGGGCGGGTGGAATCCTTTGCTTTTACAATCGCCACCAGTTCTTTGGCCAGTGTAATACCGGTACTATCAAACTGCTCCCGGATTTCGTTGCCAATGCTCCACATGAAAACGGAGGGGTGGTTGCGGTCGCGCAGGACCATATCTTCCAGGTCCTCCTTATGCCAGGCATCGAAATCCGAATAGTAGTCGAACTTATTCTTTTTCTTTTTCCACATATCGAATGCTTCTACCATTACAAGAAAGCCCATTTTATCACAGAGGTCCAGCAACTCAGGTGCAGGCGGATTGTGGGCGGTGCGGATGGCGTTACAGCCCATGGCTTTTAGGATTTCCAGCTGCCGTTCCATGGCGCGCATATTCACTGCTGCACCGAGTGCGCCCAGGTCGTGGTGCATGCAAACACCTTTAATTTTCAGCGGCTGCTCATTGAGGAAAAATCCTTTTTCGCTGTTAAACCTACAGGATCGTATGCCCGTGACCGTTACTACGCTGTCCAGTATCTGCAGGCCTTTCATCAGTAGGGACACCACCTGATAACAATGCGGATCGTCTACTGACCAGGCTTTCACGTTAGGTATAAGCATCATCGTGGCCTGTGTGGCCTGTCCTTTATCAGGGAGGGTTATATTTCGGGAGATGGTATCGGCCACCAGTTTCCCGGCGGCATCGTAGATTTTAGTTTGCAGCTGGCAAGTTACTGCAGCTCCGGTATGGTTATGCAGACCGGCCCTTACCTGTATCACGCCTGTTGGCATAGTGGTGGTAGCAGCATTTTTATAATCGGCAGTTACAAATATCCCATTCCTGTCAAACGCAGCTTTATTACTCAGTACCAGTCGCACATTGCGATAGATCCCGGAACCGCTGTACCACCGGGAATTGGGTTGCCTGCTATTGTCCACTCTCACGGCGATCACATTCTTCTCCCCAAACCTGATATAGGGAGATAATTCATATGCAAAAGAAATATAGCCATTGGGGCGCCTGCCCAGGTAATGGCCGTTTATCCATACTTCGCTGTCGCGGTAAATTCCATCAAACTCAATACGTACTTCTTTATCTGCATTACTCGCAGGCAGCAGAAAGGTTTTGCGGTACCAGCCAATACCGGCTGGCAGCGCGCCACCCTGGGTGGTAGCTGGTACGGTAGCGGAAAAATTATGTTCAATGCTCCAGTCGTGCGGCAGGGTAAGCTGCCGCCATTTCGTATCGTTATATTTTGGCTGGCTGGCCAGACTATCATCTCCCAATAAAAATTTCCAGTTGCTATTAAAATCTGTTTGTGCCAACAGTGGCTGAAAAGCGAGCAAACACAGCAATATCAGGCTATTGATTCGGGAGATGATTTTCATAATTATTCAGTTACAGTAAAAAAATATTTTCCGGCACTAACGGCAATGGCTGTACGGTTGTTTTTGATACTCACTGTTGACAGGGCTGCACCATTTTGCGTAATGCGAGCGCCAGCGGTGGCAGGCATACAAATGGTAGCCACGGCATTTTCGGGGATTACTACTTTTAGCTCAAAAATGTTGTTCTCCTTCTTCCATTCTACCAGTATATTACCGGCAGCACTGCCATAGCTGCATTTCACCCATTTAATATCCCCTACCGGCGAAGGTTTAATCACGATGTCCCGGAAGCCCATGGAACTTTCAGATTGGCCTATCCCGGCGAGTCCGGCATAAAACCATTCCATCAGGTGGCCCAGCATAAAATGATTATTGGAAACAAATTCATAGGCCTGCCAGCTTTCGGTGAGTGCTGTAGCGCCATGCCTGATCTGGTAGCCATAGCCGGGTACATCATCGCGGGAGTTCATGTCAAATATCACCTCGTTGCTGTCGCCCTGCTGCAGCGCCTGCAACACATACCTGTAGCCTATATCACCTGCGGTG
This sequence comes from Chitinophaga jiangningensis, assembly GCF_900142605.1. Taxonomy (GTDB): domain Bacteria; phylum Bacteroidota; class Bacteroidia; order Chitinophagales; family Chitinophagaceae; genus Chitinophaga; species Chitinophaga jiangningensis. The sequence goes on along the minus strand of NZ_FRBL01000003.1, from coordinate 308,700 downwards.
AGCGCGTTATTGCGTGTATGTATGTCCGTTACTAAGGCATGCAACACCGCCTTGCGACTGGCCTGCGGCACCAGGTTCATGTATAAGGCCATGGCATTGGCAGTTTGACTGGCAGAATCGTATTGCTGGTGCTGGGCGTCGAAATATGATTTGTTAAAAGCAGATTTTACTTTTGCAGCCAGTTTACCGTACTTCGCCGCATCGGATTTTTTACCCAGCACACGTGCTACCCTGGCCATGATGGTAAGGTCGTAATAATAAGTAGCCGTTGCCGTTATACCCATTTTTGTCATCTGGGAAATGCCGGGTCTTTGCGGGCCGATGTCGAACCAGTCACCCAGGCCATGCGATACAATATTACCTGTACTGCGACTATCCAGATAGGCCACATACCGTTTCATCATACCATACGAATCGGTAAGCGTAGTTAAATCACCGTACCAGCGGTAATTATTCCAGGGTACTATGATGGCGGCACTGCCCCATTCCGGCGACTCATCAAAAGGGGGAGTAAAGTGTGTAAACTCCGGTACGATCTCCGGAATCTTGCCATCCGGGTATTGCGCCTGCTTCATATCGAAAATCGCTTTGCGATAATGCGGAAGGATGTTGTAATTGTACGACACAGAAGGCCCCATCAGGTACGTCTGTTCCAGCCAGCCTAGTTTTTCGCGGTGCGGGCAGTCGGTAAACACGCTGACGGTGTTGCTGGTGATGGCATGATCTATCAGCCGGAAGATGTTATTAAACAAATCGCTGGAGCAGCTAAAACTGCCGATACGTGCACCGGCGGCGCTGATAGCGTCATTAAAAATTTTCACTACTTCGGGCTTACTGATGCGCGTGTGTGCCGGAATCCGTACCACCTGGATATAACGTTGACCATAGTACGTAAATCGTGGCTGCCAGCTTTCCGGTGCCGCTGCGGTACTGCCTTTCAATACATAGGTGAGGATGTAGGGAGCGCCTGTGGCTTTTTGGTTTACCGTACCGTCCTTATTTACCAGCTCTCCTGGAAAAAGTCGGATGGTATCGCCGGCATTGCCCCAGACCTGTATTGCCGGTACTGCTGCGGTGTTCTGGCCGAAATCGTACACGGTGGTATCATGCAGTTGCCAGCTTGTAGCAACTTCATAGCGATGCGTTTTACGCACCGGCGGATTGATTTGCGCGATCAAAGGTACCGGGGTAGTGAGTAATGCGGACTTCCAGGCTGCAGCCTTAAATCCGGGCTTGTTCCAGCCTTCCTGCTCCCGTTGCGCGTCGTAATCCTCCCCGCCGTAGATGCTGGAGAAGTAGATCGGTGACGGAGCGGTTTGCCAGGATTCGTCTGACACGATATCTTCCGTGGTACCATCGGCATACTGCAATTGCAGGCGCAGGATCATTTTTGGGTAGCCGTAAGCGCCTGTCATTTTCCGATAGCGCTCACCGGGTATATAATAAAATCCATTGCCCAGCATCACACCGATGGCGTTAGAGCCTGGCTTTATTCGGTTCGTAACATCATAGGTTACATATTGAGCCGCGCGGCGATAGTCCGTCCATCCTGGCTCCAGGAAATTGTCGCCCGTTTTGGCCCCATTGATACTCAATTCATATTGCCCTAACCCGGAAATAAAGGCCGTAGCAGCTTTCAGCGACTTAGTCACCTTAAACTCCTTTCGGAACAACGGCAACACATCCTTCCGCGGCCCCCAGGATTTTTTACCATTTAAGTGCACATGTGGTACAATTATGCCTGAATCGGGGATGTTTTGATACGCGATCCATTTTGCGTTTTTCCAGTCGGTACTATCCAGGTTGCGGACCTGTGCAAACGCAGTACCCGTCAGTATTATTAGAAGTAAGCAACAACACCATTGCTTCATAAGTAGCGGATTTATTGTTTTTCCAGGTTGGCACCAAACCGGTAGGTACCATTTTTCACGGTGGCAGTTTCTACTACCTTTCCTTTGTATCTCAGCGCCAGCGGTTGTCCTGCTTTTGATTTTATGGTGAGAGAAGTAAGTACGCCGTTCTTCCATCCCATGTCTATTTCAAAGCCTCCCCTGGCGCAAAGGCCTTTGATATCGCCGTCCGGAATTTCGGAAGGCAGGGCCGGCAGTATATCGATATAGCGGGTGTGGCTCTGGAGCAGCATTTCAGCCATACCGGCGGCACCGCCAAAATTACCATCGATCTGGAATGGCGGGTGCGCATCAAAAAGGTTAGGATAGCTTCCTGCACCTTTACTGGCGGGGGTGAGCAGCATGCCGATCATTTTGTAGGTATGATCCGCATCTTTAAATCGCGCCCAGAAATTAATTTTCCAGGCCAGGCTCCATCCGGTAGCGGCATCGCCGCGGTAAAGCAGGGATTGTTTGGCGGCGTTTACCAGGTCAGGTGTTTCGTCCAGGTTGATTTCATTGCCCGGATACAGGCCCCAGAGGTGCGATACATGGCGGTGTTTATCTCCGGGATCATCCACATCCTGCATCCACTCTTGTAGTTGCCCATGTTTACCAATCTGATTGGGAGCTATTTGCGGGAGCTTTTGGGCCAGAATGGCGCGAAAATCAGCATCTACCTGTAATATTTCACTGGCGGCGATTACGTTTTTAAATAATGATCTGATGATCTGATGGTCCATAGTAGGTCCCATCACCAGGCCGCCATGCTCCGGTGAGTTGGACGGTCCACTGATCAGTTTACCCGTCACCGGATCTTTTACCAGGTAAGCATTAAAAAATTCAGCTGCTTCCTTCATGGCAGGGTAACCATAGGTGCGGAGGAAATCTTTATCCTGTGTAAACAGGTAATGCTCCCAAAGGTGCTGGCAGAGCCAAGCACCGCCGGTAACCCAGATGCCGTGGTTGGCAGCATTGATTGGTGCAGTACCGCGCCACAGGTCTGTATTGTGATGTAGCACCCAGCCAGGTGCTTTATAATAGGCCTGAGCAGTCTGGTGGCCGGTTACCCGGAGCTCGTCCATCATTTTAAACAGCGGCTCATGCATCGGTGAAAGGTTCAGCAATTCCGCCGGCCAGTAGTTCATTTCCAGGTTAATGTTGGTGGTGTATTTACTGCCCCATGGCGGCGACATCAAATCATTCCAGATCCCTTGCAGGTTAGCGGGCCGCGTACCCGGGCGGGAAGAAGAGATCAACAGGTAGCGTGCATATTGCATATACAAAGCTACGAACGGCGCATCAGCCGATTGCGTAAAGCGGATAATCCGTTCGTCCGTAGGCAGCGCGTCATTGGCGGATTTACCAAAGTTGACCGAAAAAGAATTAAAGTATTGCTGGTACTCTTTCATATGCGCCGCTTTTATCTGCTCATAGGTCTTCCCTCCTGTTGCCTTCAACACTTGCTGACAGGCTATCTCCGGTTTACCACTCACGTCTTTAAAGTTCACGTAACTGCTGGCTGCGGCCAGTAGTATATCAGCAGCATCGGCCTGCTGAATTTCAATTCTATCTTCCAGGACGTTTACTTTACCGCCACTTGCATTTACTTTCAGGGCACCACTTCCGGCAAGCACGCCCTCACGTACTTTGAAGTCGATCGTAATAACAGATTTGTCTGCATCCGTTTGCAGGGTGGCCTTGTGCGGGCTCGTGAGCCGGATAACCGTACTGATGCTGCCTTTTTTACTGGCTCCCAGGTGAATAGCCAGTACCTGGTCCGGCTGACTAACGAGGTATTCGCGGGTATAATCCGTACCATCAACGGTATAGGATACCGCTGCTACAGCGTTTTTCAGGTCCAGCTCTCTTTTATAATTTTTAACTTTTCCGTTGTGATTAAATTCCAGGAACACATCGCCGAAGGGCAGGTAATTAGCCTGGTACTTCCCTACTCCCGGTGGCTCATCGTTTTGTATGAAATACTTCCAGGGTCCGTTAAGGGAAATTGTGGGTGAATTTTGTTCGGGGAGATATAAACCAATATGCCGGGTAGTATCCTTGTAACCGGTAATTCCTCCTTTGTCAGTGAAATTCAGCACTAATACTGCAACGGTGTTTTTTCCCACATGCAGCAAACCCGCCGGCACCTTGTATTTGCGGCCTTCGTTGTTTTGTTGGGAGCCTACCAGTTTTCCATTTAGGTAGGTATAATCGTAATCACGGATGCGGTTCAGGTCGAGCGTCATTTCTTTGCCGGCATAGTTGCTGCTGACTTCAAAAGTTTTACGTAACCATACCGCACCATCCAGTCCATCAAAGCCTACGGCTTCCCAGCCATCGTACGACGGCAGCGGCATCGTTTTCCAGGCGCTATCGTTATAGTGTTCCATGGCCGTGGCAAAGCTGGTACGCATCTGTACGATCCAGTTGGATTTCTCAACGTCATTGCTTTTTAACCCCATGAATTCTTTTTCTGCCAGGGCTTCGGCGGATTGTTGATCGCCGTTAAAGAGCAGCTGGCGGAGTGTATCCAGGTATTTATAAGCCCCTGCGCGGTTGTAGTTCCTCGGGCCGCCTGTCCAAAGCGTTTCTTCGTTGAACTGAATATGCTCCTTTTCCACGCCGCCAAATACCATGGCGCCAATACGGCCATTGCCGATGGGCAGCGCTTCGGTCCATTTCACTGCGGGTTGTTTATACCATAGCTTTAACTCCTGCGCATATACGAAACTGTTATGGAATACCAGTACCGCAACTATTAATAATTTAATTCTCATCTCGGGATATAAATTAGCGTTCGAATAACCAATCAATATTTTTCGATTTTTCATCTCCACCCAGCATGGCATCATACACAGGAATGGGCTGTGTGGCCTTTACAAAGCCCAGCACCAGACAGGCTCCTTTTGGCAGCCGGAGTGTATGCGTACCCGGAGTAAACTGGTAGGTGTGCACATTTACCGGTGGCATATTGTCTATCACCAGCGCGTTGGTGATCCGCGCCTCTGCCTGCCCATAGTCGTCCGCAGCAGCATTGGTTTCCAGCTCGGGAGGCCTGGCATAGGTGGTGTCTGTCACAAATGCGCCACGTTGTGTTTTATAGAATCCTACCAGCACTTTCACGGGTGCAGTACTGGAAAACCGAATGGCAGTAGGTGTGTGCTGCTGCTGATGGTATGCTAACTGCACCCCGCTGATACCTGCTAATTCAGGTGCCAGTTGTTTTATACGCAAAGTGGTATCGCTGAATAATAAGGCGCCGGGTTGCAGCGTTATAACCGGCTGGCCTATATTCACCTTTTCCTGTACCAGTGGCTTACGTACAGCTGCGCTTTTCTGACGGATATTTTTTAATGAATCGATTTTATAGGCAAAGGTGGCCAGTTCCTTTTCGAAAACCGGCACCATTTCTTTCCAGTGTATAAATGTAGCATCCACACCGCGCATAGGGATTTTACGTTGTGCCGTTTGCATACTGTTGGCATACAGGTAGGTGCCTTCGGTGAGCCTGGCCAGCTCTTTATAAGCCGCCACGCTGCGTTCCAGGTCAGGGATAGCGGCTTCCAGGTCTTTCGTATCACCGGAATATTTATAGCGCAGGAGCTGAATAGCAGCATTTACTTTATAGCTAAAATGATACGCCATGGCCCGGTAGCATTTTATGTCATTGAGCAAACGCTCAAACTCTTCCCTGTTTTGTGTTACGTACGGGGCTACCTTTTCAAGTGCTGCCACCGCTGCATCTCCGTGGGCTATTACTTCGCGGCTTACTGCCATCGGGGTTTCGCCGATGTGTGGCAGGCCTTTCATTTCTTTGTCCACATAATCAATGATCATCTCTCCTTCCGGACTTTCACTCTCATACAACAGTGTAAACAGGCCATAGCGAAAAGGGTTGATCAGTTGTGTCATGAGCATGCCGAGCGTGAGGGTTTGCCGGTTGCCATCGGTAATACCGAAGCGGCGCAGCAGCTTGGGTGCTATTTCACCTGACTGATCATAGGCCGCAACAATATTGGCGCCATCGGCAGCGCTGCAACCGTATTTGGCCGCCAGCTGGTTATTCCAATATTGGGCTTCCTCGGCTTTCGGCCGGTCCGCATTCCAGGCATACCGTGCCCAGGCGCGGTACCAGATCCAGTCCCGTTCAATTTGCAGGAGGCGCTTGCCTTTTACACTATCGGCGCTGTAAGGCCAGTCCCAATAAGAAGCCTGTGGGTACAAGTGTAGTCCATTTCCTCCCATCACTTCATGCATTCCTTTAACGGACTGATAAATGAAATCAGGAGAGCCATAGCGGAAAGGTTCCAGGTTGGCCAGGATATGTACATTTTCTATCTGTACACTACCCAGCTTACTGAGTGTTTGGTGGAGCGCAGCCCAGGAACCGCGGGGGCGCGGCGTTGTAAGGGCTTCGCCATTAAATTTAGCTTCTGTATAGAGATTTTTGTACAGTGGCAGGGCAGCCTGCATAACCTCCGGGGCGTTGGTATCGTGAGCCCGGAGCACAATGGGCGGTTCTGCTGTTTTGCCCAATGCAGCCAGTCCATCTTTTACACCGGGGATAATCGTTTTGGTAAACCATTCAATATCGTCGTTACCTACGCCTTCCATGGCTTCCCCAAGGCATACCATGAGGCCTACGTTAGGATATTTTTCCACGAAAGCGGCGATGGACTTACGAGTGTAATCCGCTATCAGCGGTATAATGGGGCGTTCCCTTTCCTGTGTTTTCAGGTGGTGTTTTTCTGCAAATGGTTTGGATACAATAATGTTATAGAACATCTGGATCACCCAGATGCCGCGTTTATCCGCTTCCGTGGTGAGGAAGCTGTACATTTCTTCGTTTTTCCGGAAAGTGGCTTCATCCACTTCTACTGCATACGGGTACGCTTTCAGTTTCACCAGTGAGGCAAACGGGTGGCCGTTCCAAAGAAAAAGCGCGTTCATGCGGTTGGCGGCCAGGGAGTCGAGGTACTGCACCCACAGCTGTTTATCATACAGCCATGGAAATGTTTCCGGCGTGTATGGGTATTCGTATACTGCTCTTCCGGGGAGATAATAAGGTTTCTGCACACCGATGCACGCGCCCCGCAACACCATTTGCGGCTGATCGGTTTTTCCGATGGATGCCGGCAAATGCCCCAATTGACCAATACTGTCGGCCAGTTCAAGGCAACCATATAACAGGCCGGATTCGTCAGTTCCGGTAATGAGTAATTTATTTTCCTTTCCGGCAATCACAAATCCTTCTTTTCCCGGCATGTCAAACCGGTGTGTAAGGCGTTGTAACTGTTGCTGCACAGCCGCGGCATCCCAGTTGCCGACAACAATTACATCTCCCGAAATATTTTTACCGATAACCACCTCATAGCCTGCCTTTTTTAAAGCGGCGGACAACTGATCCATGCCCCACTGCACCCGCGGAGCCGCTTTTCCGGAAATATAATTAATTGATATCTTTTTTTGCTCCCTAACAAAATGCAGGCCTTTGCTGCTTACCTCCTTATGCTGCTTTGCGAGAAAAAAATCCGCGCCACCCGCCTGCGCAAGCAGGCTCACAAACAGGCCTACCATCAAAAATATACTTTTTACCATGCTAGTCATTCATATCGTGTTGGAGAAATTCCGGAGAGGCACCCCTCCCTGTTTACTGGCGATGTACGCTGCTTCTACACAGGCCATAGTATAGATACAATCCTCTACGGAGTTATCCGGCAGGCCACCCTGCCCTGCCGCCAGCATTACCTGCGCCATACTGCCAATGAAAGCATGCGGAAACCAGCTGCCACCAACAGGTAACGTTTTCCACTCCGTATGTCCGTTCTCGTTAGTAACCGTATATTGAAACGTATCAGCTACGCCATGCGGGTAATTGATCAATGCCCCAAAATCGATTTTAATCGCGCCTTTATCGCCTTCCAGTTTGATATAGGAATGCTGCTGCGCTGTACCAAAATTGTGGCAGTGATGCGTGATGATATTTGCCCGCACAAAATCTCCGTAGTCCATAATAATATTACTCCTTACCGACGCCAGTTGGGCCATAGCCGGATGTTTCACGGTTTTAGCAAATACTGCAACAGGATTCCCGAGAAGATGACGCACGAGGTCCACATAGTGAATACTGTGGTAAAGGATTTCCACCCGCTCTGCCGTAAATAGAAAATCCCATAGATGCCATGGCGTGTACACGTTAACGTTAATCTCTATATCATTTAGTGTTCCTATACTGCCTTGGTTGATCAGTTCTTTAGCCGCCAATATATACGGGGCATAACGCAGTTGAAAATTTACTGCCGCCAGCATTTTTTTTGTGCGGGTGATGGACAAAATTTGTTCTGCCTCTTCCAAATCCTCCCCCATCGGCTTTTGCAGCAACATGCGCGCACCGGGCGGCAACTGCTGCAAAACGGCTATCAGAGCGGATCCCGGAACAGCTACATCATAGATGACGTTCGGAGGTGCAGTCTGTATCATCTGCTCCAGCGAAGTAAAAACCTGCGGAATCTGAAAGCTAGCTGCTGTAGCGGCGGCTTTTTCCGGGGAAAGATCGAAGATGCCTTGCACATCGAAGCCCGCCAGCTGGTAGGCTGGCAGGTGGGCCGAATTAACTATTCCGCCCGCACCAATGATGAAGACAGGGTGTGTATGTAAAGGTAAAGCCGGTTTCATAACGTGTATAAGCTGTGGCAACGGCGGACCTAAGCGTCCACATAGTTGCCGTAGGTCAATAATAGGATGGCCGCCACTAGTACAAACAGTGCCATCCAAAGTATACGCAGTGTTTTGCCGGAACAGTTCTTCCATTCTTTCATCGCCAATCCCGCCACAGCACTAAGCAGTACCAGCATGATCATATGAATGGCCCAGCTGGAAAATTTAAACTGCCCCATACGCACATGCCCCAGTCCATAAAAGAAAAATTGTCCGTACCAGAGTAGGCCGGTCAACGCCGCCATAGCATAGTTGAGGGTAAGATTGCTACTTCCCGCTACTGCATACTCTCTAAAAGTTCTCTCCTTTGCATGCAGGTATAAGCAGTACACCAGCGTAGTTACAAAAGCGCCGGTATTGGAAAACAAGTAAATCACATTTCCCTGGAAATGGCCGGCACCGTGCCTTGCAGCTACGTCTGCCACCGGTTGCCCCTGGTCCAGTGAAAAACCATACAGGGCAGACAGCACTCCTGCCAGCAGGCATAAAGGCAATCCTTTCGCTAATGAAAATACAGAAGAGCCAGCCGTTGCCGCCATATCTTTTTCCTTGTTACGCCCTGCGAGTCCGCACAGCACAATGCCTACTGCTCCCATAGCCACCCCACCAATCAGGTAAGGCGCACCGCTGGCGGCAAATATTTCCGGCAATGCTCCCCGCACCAGCGGTGGCAGCAGGGTTCCCAATACACAGGAAATACCCACAGAGATAGCGTAGGTCAGTGAAAAACCAACATAGCGAATAGCAATACCAAAGGCAGTACCACCCACGCCGTAGGCCATGCCCAGTACAAAAGAGCGCTGCATCGCATATCCGGGCGCTTCCTGTAGTACCTGCGTAAGCTGCGGAATGGTCATCCAGGCCACCAGTACAGGCAGCACCAGCCAGCATACGGCCGCCTGCAGCAACCAATAGGTATGCCACGACCAGCCACTCACTTTCTTTTGAGGCGTATAACACAATGCCGCGCCGGAGGCGCCCATTGCATGGTAGAAAATACCATTGATCACTTCCATGGCACTGAATTAATCGGTTGATAAATTGTAAAAACGACAGGCATTGTCGTGTAATATTTTCTCCTGATCGGCGGCAGTGCAGAGTTTCGCCAATATACTCCGTATAGTTTGCCAGGTGCCGGCATAATCATCGGATAACATGGATACCGGCCAGTCGCCCCCACAGCAGCAGCGCTCCGCGCCGAACTGCGTAAGAACGTATTCCACATACGGCAGTATATGCTCCGCGGTGCGACCTTCAAAATTCCCGGAGGCAGTGCCCAGCCCGGATATTTTCGCGTAAAAGTTTGGATGTCCCGCCGCTTCGCGCATAAGGTAGTGCCACCTGCCCGACTGCTCCCCGCTACTGATAGGCGGTTGGTTAAGATGGTCAAAAACCATCCTGAGGGTGGGTACCCGGGAAGCTACTTCCAATGCTGTTTCCAGGTGTGCAGGCAGTACACCTACGAGGTCGTACGGAATATCATGCTGCGCAAGCAACTGTAAACTATCTATCACCGCAGGTTGCAACAGCCATCGTGGATCGGGTTCGTCGTGGATCTGGTGGCGGATGCCTTTGAAATAAGGTTCGCTGAGAAATTGTGTTTCCAGCAATGCTGCCGTGCGACGTGTATCCGTTAGCGGTAGCCAGACTACTACCCCATGTACCCATGGCGTGTTGCGGGCAGTTTCCAGCATCAGCTCCGTATCTTCCATACAGCCGCTGGCTTGTACCAGCACGCCATGCGTAACACCGGAGGCGGCCCTTGCGGGTTCGAGCTCTTCAATGCTCCAGGTGCGATTCAGGATAGAACGATCCCCTTCCAGCCAGGGATAGGCTGCCCGGCGGAGGTTCCATACGTGTAAATGGGTATCGACAATTTTCATCGATTCAGGTTTTCTTGGCGTCCACGTGGATGGACGAGGTTAATCCGAGAGCCCAAACAGCCTGTCTATTCCGTCATTATCCTCCCCCAGCAGCGGGGCTCCTTTGGCGGAAGATAATAATTTCCCGTCTACTCTAATAGGGCATCTTGTTGTTTTTACCGATAAGCCGTTGCTCGTTTTCACGGTGATCTCCATATTCAGGACGCGGTACGCCTCCTCATTTACCAGCTGATCATAGTCCATTACCGGGGCACACCAGATATCCGCTTTCTCCAAAATGGACAACCAATGCGCGGCCGTGTTACCAGCCAGGTGATCGGCTAATATCTGCTTGATATCATCTCTTTTATTAAACCAGCTGGCTGGTTCTGTAAATTGTTTCAGCGGTGCACATCCCAGCAAATCAGCCAGTACCAGGATGTTGCCCATGGCCAGCGCCATGTAGCCACTGCTGGTTTTGTAAATCCCGTAGGGTGCTGAAATATAGGCGTGCCCGTTATTGACCGCACTACGTACCGGCAGCTGCCGGCCGTCGTTATAATAACAAGTCAGTACTTCAAACTGAAAATCCAGCGAACTTTCAAACATACTCACCTGCACCAGCGCCCCTTTGCCGCTGATACTATTCTTCAGCAGGGCTGCCAGCACGCCTTGTGTGAGATGTGTGCCCGCCAGAATATCGGCTACGGCTACGCCCATCGGCGTTGGATTTTCGTCCAGATTATTGCTGAGCCAGGTAAGTCCGGATGCGGCCTGCAGCAGCAAATCCTGTCCGGGTAAGTCTTTCCACGGCCCTTCCTGTCCAAAACCGTTCAGCTCTGCATACACAATGCCCGGGTTGATGGCCTTCACACTTTCATAGTCCAGTCCTATGCGTTCCATCACACCAGGTCTGAAATTATGCATCATCACGTCTGCCCGGGCCAGGAGTTTCTTTATTTTAACCAGGTCGGCGGGATCTTTTAAATCTGCCACATAGCTTTTCTTGTTGCGGTTGATGGCGTGGAAGATGGTAGATTCACCTTCTATCTGCACATCGGATACATACAGTTGCCTGCAAATATCTCCGGTGCCGGGTTTCTCTATTTTGATGACCTGCGCGCCCAGGTCTGCCAGTCGCAGCGCGGCACTGGGTCCGGATAAAAATTGGCTAAAATCAATTACCAGTATATCGTCTAAAAGCATGCGGTTCTTTATTTACTATCACTTCATTCATTTCCCGGATCAGTTTTTCGGTATGCTCTCCCACCTTTGGCGCCGGCCGGTCGGAGAACAGCCGTCTGCCATTGATGCGGATCGGGCAGCGGGTAGTAATGATCTGTTTTCCCTCCGCCTTCAATGTTTGCTCCATTTGAAGGGCGCGGTAGGAATCGTGGGCCATCATTTTTTCCCAGTCGAAAACCTCCATCGCCCAGAGGCCGCGCTGCTGCAGGCGTTGCAACCAGTGCTGTGCCGGCTGGGTAAGCAGATGTGCCGCCAGCAGGGCTTTGATATGGTCCCGCTGTGCAAAGGCATGGTCGTTTGTAAAGCCATACAAGGCGGTACATTCAATGGTTTCAGCGAGTACACCAATATCCATCATGGCGAGGGCGATGTACCCATCGGCGGTTTTGTATACGCCGTAAGGTGCACCCAGCAAGGTATGTCCGCTGTTAGTGTGACTCCGTTTGGGTTGCTGCCGGCTGTTGTAATAGGTGGTCAGCAGTTCGAACTGAAAATCCAGGAGCGATTCCATGAGGCTGATTTCAACCAGTGCGCCCACTCCTTTTTTGTTGCGGCGAATAAGCGCGGCGATAATCCCCTGCACCAGCTGTGAGCCGCAAAGGATGTCGGCGATGGCAATACCGAATGGCACGGGGCCATTGGTGAAATTGCCGGTGGTAAAAGCCAGTCCGGTGATGGATTGCAGCAGCAGGTCCTGACCGGGCTTTTCCCTCCATGGGCCATCTTTACCATACCCGGTGATTTCCGCGTAGATCAGGCGGGGATTTATGTCGGCCGCCGCGGCATAATCCAGTCCTATCTTTTTCATCACGCCAGGGCGAAAATTATGAATGAGTACATCTGCCCGGGTGATCAGTTGTTTGACGAGTGCAATGTCGTCCGGATTTTTAAGATCTGCTGCAAAGCTTTCTTTATTCCTGTTGATGGTATGAAACAGCAGTGAACTCTCGTCTACCCATAGATTTTTAATGGATAATTTTCTTCCGGCCTCCCCATGGATGGGCCGTTCTATTTTAATGACCCTTGCGCCGAGGTCGGCCAGGCGTAAGCCTGCGGAGGGTCCTGATAAATACTGGCTGAATTCCAGCACGGTTATTCCTTCTAATGGCAAGTCCATCATACGGTAGCATGCGTTTGGTGAGTGATAAGGCTGGCGCGGTAAATCCGGTTCATTTCTTCCAGGGTGGTTACCGGGTTTGCATTTTCCAGCAGACAATTTTGCAATGGCAGGCCTGCATGATCCTGGAAGTGCAGGTAGCCGTTATAACGTGGACGTATATACCCGTTGTCCATCAACGGAAGTACCTGTTGAAAGTAATTATTCGTCAGCTGATTAGCGGTGGCATCCGTCCAGGCGGCACGGTGGCCGGGCTGGCCGCCGTGCTGCACATACAGGGTACGCTGGATAAGCTCCGATGTCACCCACGCTGCGAAATCGGTGGCAACGTCCTGGTGTTTGGAAAACGCAGAAACGGCGATGCCTGTACCGCCAACGGTTGTACGAAAAGTCTTGCCGTTGAAGCTTACCACCGGCGCATAATGCAGCAGGTTATCCGCAAAGCCCGGCCGGGAGTAATTGGAATAACCATATGCAAAAGGACAATACCAGTAGTCGTCCGTACGGCTCATCAACTCTGCTACGGCGATAGGATTGCACTGGAACATTTTTTTATCCACCAGGCTATACAACTGTTTCATGCTTTCGATGGCGCGCATGCCGGTTTCCCGGTCGACCACTTCTTCCTGCTTACGAAACGGCGTAGTGCCGTTGGCGATGCAGAAAGTATAGAAGTTCATCAGCAGGTCGATAGGAATGGCCGGCACGGCTACCTTCCCTTTTACTGCCAGCAGCAGTAAGTCGTTCCAGGTAGCGGGCAGCGGCTGGTGGTGTTTTTCCAGCAGGTCTTTGCGGTAGCTGGCGGCAGGCGTGGCCGCATCAATGGCCAGTGCCCACTGTTGCCCGTTGTATTCATAGCTGGCGTGTGAGCCACCGGTGGAATGGGTGGCCTGGTTGCTCAGGTATGCTGCCGGCAGGTATTGATTGAGCGGCAATACACAGCGGGTGGCTGCGGCGCAGCCTACCCACGGATGGTCAATAATCAGGAGATCATAGTGATGTGTTAGTTTTTCAATGGGGGCATCGGCAAACTCCTGCAGCGTTCTTTTCTTCCAGTGAATTTCCACGTCGGGGTGTAGTTCCTGGTAACGCTGGGCAGCTGCCAGCAATGGAGTCAGGCCGCGGCTATGATCCCATGTGATTCCCTGCAATACAATTCGGGCCATAATTAACTATCTTTTTTGTGTACCAGTAACAGGTGCTCGCAAAGCATTACCAGCCGGCCATGCTGGTTCAATACTTCTACCAGCTCCGTTACCAGTCCCATACCGGGTTTTTTGTGATCTCTTTTTTCTTTGATGGTCACGTTCACGTGGATGGTATCACCTATAAAAACAGGTGCAATAAATCTCAGCCGGTCGTACCCGTAGGTCATCGATACTTCATTTACCAGTTCCGCGGTTAATCCAATGGCCACGGTAAATATGAGTGTGCCGTGGGCGATGCGTTGTTTAAAGGGTTGCGTTTTGCACCATTCTTCATCCATATGGTGCGGGAAAAAGTCGCCCGACTGACCGGCATGCAACACAATATCTGTTTCCGTAATCGTGCGGCCTTTCGTTTTCCGTTTTTCGTCCGGTTCAAATTCTTCGTAGTATTTCTTTACAAACATGACATCCAATCGCTGGTTAATTATTAAGCACTTCAAATTAGTTTAAGGGGTGTTGGGGGCCAATGACAGGTTTTACTGTAATGATGGAGGATTTTACTGGGAGATGTCAGCGCCTTGGCGGCAGGGGCAGCGTATCAACTCCGGTAATTACTTACCGGGTAAGCATTTAGCGGTATTTCGGCTATGTTCCTGTGGGTGCCCCTATAGGTGCAAATTTTCCATATTGCTTGAATTTTGTAACTTTATGCTATGAACAAAACAGAGTCACTCGAAGATTTTTACGAACAGAAATTTCATTCGGTACCGGCTGCCCTTCAAAAGGACATCGGGCATTTCAATGTATTCCGAATGGAGGATTGTATTTCGGAAGATGGTAGTATAAAGGTGGCTTATAGTCGCCGTGACTACTACAAGGTTAGCCTGATACGGGGACATCACCTGTACCACTACGCTGATAAAACGCTGGAGATAAACGGTCCTGTGCTTATTTTCTTTAACCCGCTGGTACCTTATTCCTGGGAGTCGCTGGACAATAGCACCAGTGGCTATTTCTGCATCTTCAAGGAAGCCTTTTTCTCTGGTGTGGGCAGGGCCAAAGCCCATGAGCTGCCGATGATGATTCCTGGCAATGTACCTTCTTACCCGTTGAATAAAAAGCAGGAGAAAGAGGTGGCGCAGCTGTTTGTACAAATGCTGGATGAAATCAGCGGAGAGTATATCTATAAGTACGACCTGTTAAGAAATTATTTGTCGGAGCTGGTGCACTATGCCCTGAAAATGCAGCCGGCGGAAACCCTCTATAAACATACAGATGCCAACGCCCGCATTACGGCGGTATTCATCGAACTGCTGGAAAGACAGTTTCCTATTGAGTCGCCCGGACAGCGGTTTTCCCTGAGGTCAGCCAGCGATTTTGCTGATCAGCTGTCCGTCCACGTAAACCATTTGAACCGGGCTATCCGGGAAACCACCGGCAAAACCACCACGGCGCATATTTCGGAGCGACTCACCGCCGAAGCGAAAGCCCTGCTGAAGCATACCAGCTGGAATGTGGCTGAGATCAGCTATGCCCTTGGATTTGAGGAGCCGGCGCATTTCAATAACTTTTTCCGTAAACAAACAAGCACCACCCCAGGCGCCTACCGCCTTGTTTGATTTTTGCAATAATCGGTTTGAAAGCCGCAATTGCTGAGGTGGATAGTGCCCCTACCTTTGCTTTACCAAAAAAGAAAACAATATGAAAAGCAAAGTATGGTTTGTTACCGGAGCATCAAAAGGTTTAGGCCGCTCCATTGTATCAGCATTATTGGCCCAGGGCCACAAGGTGGCTGCCACCTCCAGGCAGATCAGCGGTTTAGCCGCACTCAGTCATGAAAACCTGTTACCATTGCAGGTGGACCTTGGCGATGAAAAAAGCGTAGCGGCAGCGGTGCAGGCCACCACGGAGAATTTCGGCCGCATTGATGTGTTGATTAACAATGCCGGCTACGGCCAGGCGGGCGCGCTCGAAGAATTATCTGATGCAGAAGCAAGAGCCAATTTCGACGTAAACGTATTTGGCTTGCTGAATACCACCCGTGCGGTAATGCCGGTGATGCGTGCACAAAAATCCGGACATATATTCAATATCTCCTCAGTAGCTGGCGTTACCGGCAGCTTTCCAGGCTTCGGTATTTATTGCGCCACCAAGTTTGCAGTGGTGGGCTTAACCGAAGCGCTGGCCGAAGAAGGCGCTGAATTCGGCATCAAAGCCACCGTGGTGATGCCCGGCTATTTCAGAACAGATTTCCTGACATCAGGTTCCTTAGGTACACCTGCCAATCCTATTGCAGACTATACTGCTGTAAGAGCGGTGCAACAAATGCACGAGCAGGAAATCAACCATAACCAGCCTGGTGATCCTGACAAAGCGGCGACGGCCATTATTGCGATGGCTGCGGAGGCTACGCCTGCGTTGCACCTGTATCTTGGTGCGGATGCTTATCAGCTCGCGAAGGATAAGCTGCAAGGGTTGCTGGAGGAAGTGGAACAATGGAAAGAAGTAACGGTGAGTACGGAGTTGGAAACAGTTTAGATTTTTATGTGTGTAGATAGATGAAAGTCTGCTACTGAATGAACTGAGATTGGTGATTTATTTAGCGTAGATCAGGGAGTAGATTGGCGCGAATAGACGCCTGCCAGGCGTCTCTACTACGCGAATTTATAGGGTTAGTCAACTGGAATATTTTTTACGACGATTTACGATTTTATACAAGGTCAGGTACACTACAGACCTGTGTAGAGACGCCTCGCAGGCGTCTATCAAAACACAATCTTCGCTAAACAAAATATAACATTAACACCTATACGAAAAACACAACGAATACTACATCAAATCTACGGGGAGCTGTAACCATTACGGCTCCCCGTTTTTAATTATATCCCCGTTTCCTGAAACTTCGCCGGCACTGCATACTTCCCATCTCTCGCACTAACAACAATCCTTTCCAGCGGTGTATTTTGGGCCATACAGCTACCCGGCACAATCACCAGGTCAAAGGCTTCACCGGAGCTTCCAGGTTCCATATACCATTTTACGCTGTTGCAGCTGCTACGGCCAGTTGGGCCTTCATAAGCGTCGTATGTAACAATATGAAATGCTTTGCTGAGTTTATCATTTGAAAAAGTCAGCACATCATCCCAGGAGGCGCTGGTGCCCATATGGGTGATGCCGCCGTTGATAATGATACCGGTAGCATCCGGGCCAAATGCCAGGAGTTTATCGAAGTAGCCGGAGTTGCCGTACATCCCTCCCCCGCCGGCTTCCAGCATTTTATCTGCCAGTTGCCAATGGTCGTTCACTTTTTTAAATACCCATACGTCCACCCAGCCGGATACAGGTGCGCTGCCTTTGCTACCCTGGTTTTTATACACAGCCATGCAATAGGTATTATTTTGCTGGCGGAAGTATAGAATGGTATCGAGGGTGCGGTCAATCTTTTCGTTCGTACCTTCTGCAATAGCAACTTCCCCGGGAAGTTTATCGTAGGTAGTTTTAGTCTGCGTTTCAATGGCTGCTTCGTGGAATTCGGGTTGCTTAGGAAGAACGGTTACACGCATCTCATTGATGTTGCTAATTGCATCGCGGATGATATCGCGGAACTGGTCCATGGAGCTTACTTTATCCAGTGTATCCAGGAACAGCTTTACCACAGCCCCGCTGTGGGTACCGCTATGCAAGTCGGCGTAAGCAGTGTATTCCGCTTTATTTTCCGGGAGCAGTGTTGAGAGGTCGGAATGGTTATCGAAAGCAGGGGTATTATCCTGCCCAAACAAATAATCGGTGAGATAATAAGTATACTGCTCCCGCGCGTTGGCCGTGAAAATACTCTTAGGATGATCCTGTAAAAACTTCTCCCAGTTGCGAACACGGAGCCCGATGTCGTGGAATGGGATCATCAGGCCAGCATCTGCGGAGTACAGCACCGTATCTTCATCGGCCCGGAGTTGCAGGTATTGCTGATAATCCCGAGGCAGGGTATGCCCGAATAATTTAGTATAAAAGTCGGGCACGATTCTTAACTCCGTATAGCCCTCACCGATATACCAGGGTTCTATCCCGGCGGTGGCGAGCAGTTTAATCCGGGCTTCCACATCCGGCGGTGGCAGGTATTTGCTCGCAGTTTCTGAATAGTAGTTGATATAGGTATCCAGCCATTTTGATTCATTTTGGGAGATGCCGGTCACGGCTGTGTCCATGTATTGCGCAAGGGAACGGTACAGCTCCGCTGCGGCTGCCGGACTCAACGTAGCTAATTGTTGGCTGACAGCTGCGCATTTCCGGATAATTTCAGCTACATATTGTTCGGTAGGTAAATCAGGCACGGTGATGGTCTGAGCAGCGGAATCCGCTTTGGCAGCCGAATGGGCAAGATTTTTGGTACTGGTTTTCTTTGCATCACCACATGCGTACAACAACATCACAGGCAGGGTTAAAACTGGTATCCATTTGGTAAGGTGAAGGAACATACGTTTCATGAGTACTAATCACAATGTGAACTAAGGTATATATGAAAGTGTAAGATAAGGAAAGACCGTAACATCGGATAATAACAGCATTTACATCTTCCTAAAAAAAATTAATATGCGCAGCTACAGAAAAGAGGAAATACCGGTGGCGGATAGCCGTAAATACCTGGAGCCTACTCCGGTTGTGCTGGTGAGCTCCCGCTATAAAAGCGAAACGAACATTATGAGCATGGGCTGGTACACGATCATGGAATTTGTGCCTTCCCTGGTAGGCTGTATGATCACCGGTGCTAATCATAGCTATGAGCTGATCAGGAAAAGTAAGGAATGTGTGATCAATATTCCTACAGCCAATATGCTGGAAACCATTGTGGGTATTGGTAATACCACCGGCGGCAAGCTTGATAAGTTTCGTAAATTCGGTCTCACGCCGGAAGCCGGCAAAACCGTTTCCGCTCCGATTGTCCGTGAATGTTACGCCCATTTTGAATGCCACCTGTATGATGCACAAATGCTGGACACTTATAACTTTTTTATTTTCGAAATCAGGCGTGCTTTGGTTTCGGTATATCCCAAATACCCGAAAACAGTGCACTACAGGGGCGATGGGGAATTTATGATTGCCGGGAAAAACACGTCAATCCCGGAAAAGTGGAGGCCGCAGGGGAAGTAATATCCGGTATGCAATAAAAAATAAACTAATTTCGCGCGCTTAATACTTTGGAAATTAACATGAACAAACGAGCCATCAGAGCCACTTTCGACACCCACACCATTACCGTATACCAGGCGTTTAATAAACAGATTGCTGAAACGGCAGTCGCTAACCAGACGTTTATTGCGCCTCCCTTTAAGATGGAAAGGATGACATGGATCAAGCCATCCTTCCTTTGGATGATGTACAGGTCCGGATGGGCTACGAAAGAAAACCAGGAACATGTGCTGCAAATAAAAATAAAACGGGAAGGCTTTGAATGGGCAATGGCGCATTCCTGCCTGGCACATTACGACCACAAAATTCACGGACCACAGCAGGACTGGAAACATCAGATGAACCGATCTCCTGTTCGCATTCAATGGGACCCGGAAAAGGATATTTATTTGCAGGAGCTGGACTATCGTTCTATTCAGATGGGACTCTCCGGGATAGCGGTGGAAAAATATGTGAACGAATGGATTGTGGAAATAAAAGATATCTCCGCTGAGTGCCATGAAATTCATCAGCTTATCAAAGCGGACAAAATAGATCAGGCAGCGGAATTATTGCCACAAGAGCAATTGTATCCGCTGCCTGAAAATCTCGCGTCAGTAATTCACGCGTCTTAACTACTTTGTATTTGCGGGCACTATCGCCTTTTCGCCATTAATCGTAACATTATCCAGCACTACGCCAGTGGCATGATCCACTTTCATGGGTACCTTCACCCCGCGAATGCTGGAGTTTACGATACGCAGGTTTTTTACCGGCGAAACTTCGTAGGCATTTACAAATACCCCGAATTGACCGCCATCTTCCACATCCAGGTTTTCGACCCAGATGTTGCGGATGGTGGGCATAAAGTTGCCAGGCTTTTCATAGAACATGGTAGCATGGATAGCGGCTTCTTTATACTGGCCTACCCTGATATCTTTCATGAAAATATTTTCGATGATACCCCCGCGGGAAGAATTGGTTTTAATACGCAGGACCCTGTCCAGCTCCGGACTGTTCATTTTACAGTTGATGGCAAAAATATTCCTGGCGCCGCCGGCAATTTCACTGCCGATCACTACGCCACCATGGCCATCTTTCATATCACATCCTTCGATGATGTGGTTTTCAGCCGGGCGGCCAATCCTGCGGCCATCCTCATCGCGGCCTGATTTAATAGCGATGCAGTCGTCACCGGTATCAAAGTAACAATCCTTAATCAGTACATTTTTGCAGGACTCCGGATCACAACCATCTGTATTAGGTCCATGGGCTTTCACTTTCACGCCATTCACGATTACGTTTTCACAGAGCACCGGGTTAATAAACCACATAGGTGAGTTGATCAACTGTACGCCGGAGATCTCCACGTTTTTACAGTTATATGGTTGGAACATGTTGGGTCGCAGGTAATATCCTTCCCCAAATATCCGTTTGCGCGGGTCAGTGTTGGCATGCATGAGGGTGTGGAGGGAGTCGCGTGCAGGCTGCTGCCGTGGCTTATCCTTATCCCAGCCGTACACCGGCTTACCGCACCAGCTCCACCAGTTGTCGTTATCCGCGTTCCCATCGAGGGTACCACTACCCGTTACGGCTATATTTTTTTCACCGTAGGCGTAAATCTGGGCGGAATAGTTCATGCATTCCATTCCTTCCCAGCGGGTAAATACGATGGGGTAATCTTTGGAGTTGCGGCTAAAGGCGATGACTGCATTATTTTCCAGGTGCAGGTTTACATTACTTTTCAGGTAGATGGGCCCAGTGAGAAACCTGCCGGCAGGCACTACTACCCTGCCACCGCCATTTGCGGAGCAGGCGGCAATGGCCTGCTGGAAAGCGGCGGAGTTCATGGTGGCACCATCTCCTTTTGCACCGTAGGCAGTTATGTTATAATCTTTTTGCTTAAATACAGGTGCTTTGATTTGTTTGCGTACCTGTTCCATTTCCTTAAGCGGCTCCGCTGTGGAGGTCCATACCTTTGCTTGCTGTGAATATGCGGATTCCATAAAAAGGAAAAACGCAAAAAAAGCGCCAATAGTTCGTAACGTGTTGCTTGCTGTCGTCATACAAAATACATTTAGTTCATAACGTGCCGGTCTCCCCCGGTTCCGGGGTATCTTTTTCCGGAATCAAGATAAACATTAATAGTCATGTCGACAAATAATCAAACCTTCTCCATTTTCCGCTCATCAAATAACTATATTAATTTTTCCATCTGATCTTGCTAAATCGATTTTTTAGTAGTTCTTTTGTTTTCGAGATACCAAAATCCCAATCCTGTAACATGAAAAAAATACTATTGGCAGCCTGCTGCTGCCTGGCGATACAACGCGCCGTGGCCGCTGATGAAATCAGCCGGGATACCATCAAACGCAATGGCTACACGCTGATATTTGTAAACAAAGACGACGCCTTTGCGACTGCCGGAACAGCCATCAGAGAGCGTATGATCAGCGCGTTCTTCCAGGTATATCCTAAACTGGCAAAAACCTATAATAAAGCTACGCTGAAGAAAGTAACCTTTATGATTGATCCTGCATATGATGGCGTAGCCGCCACCGATAACGGCGTGGTTACCTATAGTCCTAAATGGATGCTGAAAACGCCTACTGACCTGGATGTAGTGACACATGAAGTAATGCACATCGTGCAGGATTACAAACAGAGTGTTGGCCCGGGCTGGCTTACAGAAGGTATTGCCGACTATGCCCGCTACCGCTTTGGGATTGATAATGCAGGCGCCAGGTGGGCACTGCCTGACTATAAAGCAGGACAGCATTACACCAACAGCTACCGCATCACCGCCCGCTTCCTGGTGTGGCTGGAAGCACATAAAAAAGCAGGTATCGTAGTGAAGCTGAATAAAAGTCTGTATGACCATACCTACCAGGATAGCATCTGGCAACGGGAAACCGGCAGCACGCTGGATGAATTGTGGACGGCGTATACGAAGGCGCCACAGCTGTAAGGATGCATCAGGTGGATTTTTTTTGCTCGCAAAAACTTATTTGTTTGAGGCGCCTCCGGCGCCAGAAGAGCGATCTTTTTTGCTCGCAAAGCAGCATAAGCAGCTAAGCAGCTAAGGATTGTGTTCTGTTGTAAAAATCGTTTAGTGTCCATCTTCGGTGGACACTAAACGATTCAGGAGAGACCTTCGGTCTCTCCTGAATCAAACAAACTTATTAACACAAACTACAGGTCTTAGCTGCTTATGCTGCTTTGCGAGAAAAAAGGACAAACTTAATTCGCCACCAAAAATATCAGCGAGGTGAGCGCAATCCCAATCGCAAACCCTCCTATCGCCAGTTTCACTTTCTGCTTATTCTGTGTTTTGAGTTTCTCCAATGATGCATCCAGGGAAGTCTGCACATTTTGCAAGTGCGTATTTGCGGCAGCAAGGGACTGGTTCAGCCCTACCAGATTGGCATCTGTTCTTTTGATAAAGACGTCAGTAGCTCCCTGTAAACCGTCGAAGCTGCCTTTTAGCTGTGTGTAATAAAAATCCTTGCGCTTCAGCATAGAATCCTGTAACACGACCAGGCTGTCGTATGCTTCAATAATCCTTTGTGAGGCCAGGTTGCCTTTCAGCACCTTTTGATAATTGTCGGCATACAATTTAAATATCCGCTTATTGAGCAGGTAAGCGGAATCATATCCCAGGGTCAGGGTATCCCCTCGGGAAAGCAGGTAGGCTCGCAAGCTCAGGGAATCGGTGGCAGTTTGCACCTGCTGGGCATGTGTGAGCAACGGCATAGTGAGCAGCACCAAAAGTACTACCCGGTAAAGTCTGGCAGTTTTCATTTTACTTACGGGGTTTAAACACTGATACTTCAATTACGGGGAGACTATCTTTTTTAATCTCATTGCGCAGGGAATCGATATGATCCTTGAGCCTTTTCTTTTCTGCTGCGGACCTGGTTTCTTCCAGCACCTTCTGCTGGTCACTCAGCTCTACAAACTTCCGGATATTGGAGGCATATTGCTTGAGAACGTCCATATCTGCATTAATGGAATCGACACGGTCCTGGGATTTTTTCAGTTCTGTAATAGCGGAATCAGCGCTTCTTTTGGCAGCTTTGATATCTTCCCGGGCGCCTCTCAGGGCGGAATTGCCAAAGATGGTCATCACAAATGATAGGACGCATACGCCCAGGATGATATACAAGACGATTTTCAGGGGTTTCTCTGTCATATTTCAGGGGTTTATTATACTGGTTATCAAG
Organism: Chitinophaga jiangningensis; assembly: GCF_900142605.1. GTDB lineage: Bacteria > Bacteroidota > Bacteroidia > Chitinophagales > Chitinophagaceae > Chitinophaga > Chitinophaga jiangningensis. Next base: position 285,333 of record NZ_FRBL01000003.1, on the reverse strand, counting down.
GTTAATACGGGTCAAACTCTATCGGCATTACTCCTAAAGCGGCAAGTATTTTTCATATTACAAATATAACTATTACGGCTATATTTTACTACCTGCCTATTGCTTTGGGGCAGTATGCGGGTTAAAGCCCGGCAGCATACTGGAATCCCTTATTTCCAGGAATACTTTTTTGATTTCCTTCTGTTTATACAGCTCCGTTAGTTTACTGGTCTTTGTTAAGGTCAGCTGATCAAAGAGTTGCTTATCCATCATATCGTAAATTACAATCTGATCGCGCATCCTATCTGCGTCCATGGATTTAAATTCAATGATGATCAGGGTATCACCGTTCAATACCAGGGCATCCGCCTTGGCGGTGAGCCCCTCTAAGGTTGTGAACGTTACTTCGGTATAAATTTCAGCCGAAGGATACAGCTTTTTCAATTTGGCAATGTTAATCCTGTTCCAGAGGGCGCCTATAATACCGTTCTTAATAATCTGCGGCACACCCTGGGCATCATTGACCGCTTTACTTATCATCGCCCATTTAACGTTATCTATGTCGCCCTTCTCATTCACCAGGTATTTGGCAGCCATATCATCGGCCTGCACGTAGTTCTTGCCTACTACCTGTTCCGTGGCCTTGCTGCCCGCCTTTTCAGTGCCTTTGGTAAATGCCGGGTTCACAATTATCTGCTTCGTTTGAGGGTCAATGTGAGCCGTTGGTCCCCAAATTTTCCTCACCAGCTCCGGATATTCTTCACCGGTGCCAATCAACTTATTGAGAATGGTGGCATACTCATTGGCATATTTCACAGCGGCTTCCGCTTCGGCATAGGTAAGATCTCCGTTTTTTTGTACCTGGAAGAGAATACGTTCTAACCGATAGATCGACTCATCTCCTTCAGCCGCCATATTTATCAAAGTCCTGAACTCTCTGGCATCAATATTTGAGCGTTTGAATATTTCATACATCGACCTTAAAAAATCCTGGTCTTTAAAGCGGTTGGACAATTCAGTCAACTCTTTCATGCTAAAAATATCCAGCAGGAATTCAGCACGTTCCAGCCCAAAGTACCGCACAATATGCTCATCCCCCGCCCTCGCTTTCACCAGACGAAACATTTCATCTGCCATTTGCCAGGAAACAGCAAAAACTTCCTCGTCTGCACTCGTCAAGCCTTCCAGTATTTTGCCCAGGTTTTTCATGGGCTGCTCTTTTTCAATATTGGTAATGAAATACAAGTGGCCCAACACCGTACCCGGCGTCAGCGGGTTACCTTTAAAGTCTTTTACTTTCGTTGTTTTGGTACGCTCTAAAATTTGAATAATCTGGGATTGTGGTACGCCTTTTTTGGTAATGGTGGCTATCCGGGTTGCCTCCTGCATATATTCAGCCGGAATACTTTCCAGTGGCGCTTTCACTCCCTTTATTACCTCTTCAAAATTGCCTTCTAATTGCCCGATGGCATTGTCCAGCTGCTGGTGGGTTCCCCTGTTTTTATAGATATATTCCGCAGCCTTACCGAGCTCTTCCGGCGATTTACCTTCCAATGCTGCTGCTATCCGCAATACCTGCTCCGCATCTGCTTCCGGTGGGAAACACGGAGATGCGCATTTCTTCATCGCCCGCATGGCTACCGGATGCTCAATCAGCACCTTCCGGAATGCATGATCATTGATGAGCCGCAGTATAGTGCCTTCGTCCGTCATCGTGCCTATTGCCAGCAGATCGTCCCAAACCTCCGCAGGTATTGAAGTTTTACTGGTATGTATCCGGAACAGCAGCTCCATATATGGATGTACCGTCATGAAACTATCTAAACCCGCTCTGAATCCCTGTAAGCTTTCCCGGGTACCCAGCAGCTTCATGATGGCTGCAAATTCAGCAGGTGTTTGCACCTCGGCAGCCAGCCTGCCCATTTGATAACAAATCCGCTGCTGCGCTCTTTCCAGGTCGGTAACGAGACCCAGCAGATTTTGTTGTAACAGCTCGTTGATGGCTGCTTTCATAGCCGGACTCAATACACCTCCATCCAGCGCTGCCACCAGCCTTGGCTCCGCCATACTCAACAGCTGGCGGTTGACTTTTTCCGGCGCTTCTTTCAGGATTTCCTTACCCAGTACCTCTGTAATGGTTTTACCTTTTTTCACATGGACGCCAAATCCTGCTTCCGCTAAATGAGCGGTGAAAGTCGGGGCTTTGCCCGCGCCGGTGAGTCTTTGCCAATTACTGAATTCATGCAACAAACCAGCCCCATCCTGGGTTTCCAGGAGCACCTGCTGCACGCCTCTTTCCATAAACACAGCCTGCGCCAACTCCGTATGTGCGTAAAGGTTAGTCTGCTCCATTAACCGTACTACTTCAGGCATTTCATTGAGCAGGTGTTTACCCTGTGCCATGTAAAAATGCACTGCCTGTACCGACAACGCTGTACCACCCACCTCCGCCAGCCGCATAAAGGCCTGGGACAGTTTTTCATCCTTCATCGCCGTCACCATGAATGTCATGGCAACAGGGTCCTGCCCGAGCGGCAGCAGCAAAGCAAGGTTTTTATCGTATGTACCATCCGTTAATTTAGCGATTACCTGTTCCAGTTGTTTAGCGTCCTGCCCTGCTGCCTGCGTGCTTAGCTCCGCTGCAATCTTTTCTGCTACCATCGCACCCTCTTTCAGTTTCTTCACCGTTGTTACAGCGGAATGGATATCCAGCCCCAGGCCCGCCAGTGACACCACAAACCAGAAGTAGGATGGGTTTTCCGTACCCAATGCAGTGGCGGGGTCCATGGATGTATTATGTGCATCCCGCTTAAATCGTGTATCCGTATACGTTTTATAGGCATCATAACCGCCGAGGGTAATACTGCCGGCCAGCGCGGCCCATCCCACAGGACCACTGGCAAGCGCCAGTAATCCCACACCTACCGACAACGCCGCCATGCCCATGGACTCCCAGAATTCCGTGCTCTTATGCTTTTCCAGGTGCTCCTCCAACGCCAGCGCGGCACCGGAATCTTTAGCGATGCCCAGGTTATTTCTAGTGGCCTCAATTACCGGTGGCAGCTCCCATACTTTCTCAGGATTAGCCCGAAGCTCCTTCCAGGTATTCCGGATACTATCTAATACGCCACCTTCACCTGCTTTACCGATATAGCCCTGTAACTCATTCTTCAAGGCGTCATTGGGCATGGTTGCCAGCACTGCTGCATTATTGCGGATATTGAGTTCCGGATAAGTGATGATAGGAAACTTCCGCGCTACCTCCATCAGTTGTTGATCCAGCGCCTTTTCCCTGTCGTGATAAGCGGCCAGGTAAGCGTTATCTTCCGGACGCTGTAGCCTGCTGGCTATTCTTTCGGCCGCCACTTCTTTATCAACGCGGCTGGTATCGGTGCGTTCGCCGTTGTTTGGCGTGTCATACACATCCGCCTGTGAAGCAGTATACTGCTGCAGGCTACTAACGCTTTCCGGTTTGCCGCCATGGCGCAAGGTCAGACCCTTGGCCAGCAGCAGGTCTGACTCCGCAAATCCTTTTTGCAGCGCAGCCACATGCAATTTAAATGCGTCGAGGTTCGCCGGCTGATTGTACTGCTGCGTTTCTACATTGGCGTTAATTTCATTCTGCGCCAGCCAGCTAAAAGCCAGTTGTACAGCACTATAGCGGAAACTTTTTATAAACTCGTCCTGCTGACGGTCGACCGTTTCTTTCGTTAATCCAAATGCCAGGTAGGCTGCATTTAGTTGTTCCTGCAGTGCCATGACTGCTAAACTAACTTCAGTGTATAAAGGCGTTGGTGCGTAAGGGTTAGCAGCAGCTCCAAAACTTAAGGCATCTCTATCTTTCTGCTTTTCCCTTAAAGCCTTTCTGAGGCGGAATATTTCCGTTTCCCTGTTCATGGCTTCCAGACTGCCTGTCAGCTGCTCCTGCCGCTCTTCTTCCTGCTGTTGACGCGTGGTGGTCATGGGCTTAACCAGCCCCATTATTTGCTGATACGCTGACCGCGGGATTGCTACCACTTTGAACCCCTGCATTACCTCCTGTTTCGTTACTACGCGCCACCATGTCCAGTCCCAGCCGGAAGCAATCATGGTTTTCACCTGATCTTCAGAAATTGGGAATATCTCCATCAGTGCCTGTTTCAGCAGGTGTTCCTTAAGCAGGTCGCTGTTGTTGCCGATCATGCCTGCATCTACCGGCACATGCACGGCGATGGCATCCGTCAGGTCTGGCATTACCGGGTCGTCCACAAATTCCACAGTAGGCGCTTTAATTTTTCCGGGAGATGTTAAAGCTGCTGTTTCCGCATCCTGCAGCATTTCTTCCTGCTCCTTCCGCTGCACCTGCAGTGGAGCGCCTGCCCCCTGTTGCACCACGTGGGTGAGCTCATGAGCCAGCAGATGCTGTCCTGCGGGATCATGCGGTGCATATTTACCCTGGTTAAAATAAATATCGCTACCGGTGGTGAATGCCTGTGCGTTCACCGCTGTGGTCATTTCCGCAGCATAGCTGCCATCGTGAATACGTACGTTGCTGAAATCAGTATTAAATTGCTGCTGCATGTAGGTATTCACTTCCGCCGGAATGGGACTGCCGGCACCCTTGTATTGGCTAATGCCTGCGGCTACATCACGCTGCTGGCTGGCAGTATCCGTGCCATCCTCTTTTCGCTGCAATTGCTGCTCTTCAGCTTCACATGCACTGCACTTGCGTTGGATATCTATTGTTTCTTCCTCATTTTCTTTGCGCTGTATCTTTTCCTCCTCTTCTTCGCAGTGGCTGCACTTGCGTTGGAGTTCGACTGTTTCTTCCTCGTTTTCCTTGCGCTGTAGCTTTTTTTCCTCTTCTTCGCAGTGGCTGCATTTGCACTGTACAGGGGTAACGGTATCGCGTACACGCTGCGTTACAGGACCAGTGGAGGCTTTACGCATCACCTTATCCGCCATGGCATCGGCTTCCTTTTCGGCGGCATCGCCAGGCTGACTCACTTTTAGCTTTGCCTGAACAGTTGGGAAAAAACCTTTTCCGCCTCCTGCAAAAAAATTGCTGTTAGGTTTATTTTTTTGGGGAGATGTAATGGTATCCCTGCCAGTATGTTGCGTACTCATAGAATCTTTTTGGGGTCAACGGGGATTAACGTAATAATTTATCTTCTTTGCGGAGTTCGCGCTGGACGCCCGCTATCAGTAATTCCTGTGAAATGGCGGGCAGGTGCCGGTGGTAATATTGCAAAACAGCATAGTATACTACCTGGTTGATGGTGGCGCCGGATACGGGGTACCTGGCGGCCAGCTGGGCCAGGTTCACGGTTTCGTCTACACGAATATCTGCCGGCATTGCCTTTTGCCACAACATTTCGCGCTCACCGGGCTCCGGTAGCGGAAATTCTATAATTGCATTGAACCTGCGCAGGAACGCCGCATCTATATTGGATTTATAATTGGTTGCAAGGATCACCAGTCCGGGAAAATCCTCCACTCTTTGCAACAGGTAGCTCACTTCCTGGTTGGCATATTTATCGTTAGCACTTTGTACACTGCTACGTTTACCGAAGAGGGAGTCCGCCTCATCAAAAAACAGCATCCAGTTACGATGGGCAGCTTTAGTAAAAATCTTTTCCAGGTTTTTCTCTGTTTCACCGATGTATTTACTTACAACCTGACTCAGATCGATGCGGTATACGTCACGTTGCAGCTCTTTGCCGAGCAGGGTGGCGGCCAGCGTTTTACCGGTGCCGCTGCCACCGTAAAAAAGGGCGCGATAGCCAGGCTTGGCCTTGCGACCCAGCACGGGATCTTTGAGGGCTCGCTCGTGATAGTGCAACCAGGCGCGTACATCATTGATTTGATCCAGGGTATTTGCATTGAGCACCAGATCGTCCCAGTGCTGGGCAGTTTCCAGTTGCTTTGCGGGGAACTCCGGTCCAAAGGCCGGGGCATGTTGCCTGCCTTCAAGCAGCAGTTCTACAATTTCGGCGGACAGGATAAGCCGGCCGCTACTACGGGGTTCTCCTTCCTTCACGGTTTCCAGCCACAGCACTCCTTCCTTCCAGAACCAGTGACTGGTGCTGAACAGGGAAAAATAAGGTTCTCTGGCAGCAGCATCTTCACCTGCCAGCAGGAAGAGAGCGGTGTCGCCGGTAGGCAGCATATAACGCGTATTGGAGCCTTTTACACCACCGAAGGAAGCGAACTCCCCACCTTCCGGCAGGTATTGCTGTATAAGCCGATCAAAGCAGCCAGCCTGCAAATGCGGCGCCAGGGCGCAGAGTAATACAATTGTTTCGGCTTGTGATAACTGCCGGTCGCCAAAGGCGGCATGTTTCCAGGCGGGAATATTTACAGCGTAGTCTTCCCCATGAAAGTGACGGGCGAAGGCGGCGCTCACGTATTTTTCGAAGTAATTAAAATAGTACACCAGAGTGGATCTACTATTGTTAGCGGTCATTACCTGTTCCATATATAATCGAATTTGACGGACAAGCCTCAGGCCCATTCCACAAATAATAATGCGTTCATTTTTGAATTACGTACCACGGAAAATCCCCAGGGGATGTGTTGCAGCAGCATATCGAAAGGGCTGGAAGCTACCTGCAGCAGCCATTTTCCGCCCTTAACCTGCAGCTTACCGTCGCGGTACAAAAAGGTTTCCCTCAAACTTTCCACGGAGGAGTTTTTCATAACGGGCCATTGGTCTATTACCTGTTGGAGCACCTGCATACATTCCTCTGTTTCCTGCGGTGTGGGGGTAATACTGCCTGTTGCCGGCTCGTTGAGCGGGAACCCAGTGAGCAGTTTACAAAGGGCCAGCTCATAGTCGGCCGCTTCGCATTTGCCGGTACACAAATAATATAGCAGCATTACCGCCCGGTCCTGCGCTGCGGCGTCCCGCCATTCTTCATTGATCAACAGTCCCAGTTCGGTCAGCCAAGGCACAATCACCGCGTGTACAATTACGAGGCCCGCTGTGCTAATGTATAAAGCGGCATCGGCCACCGGTTCATCCGGAAGGAGGCCGAGTGTAAGCAATGGTTTATTACTTGTTGTACGCTCAGCACCTGTTTGCAACGTGGTGCCATCAGCTGGCATACCTGCTACGGTCCTTACAGTACCGGTAGCTGAAGGGCGGATAGATCTATTACTTTCCGGATCAACAGCAGCCTTTGAGGATGGATTTATTTCATGGGTGTGTAAATCACCTTCCGGAATTCCCACACCAGCTTTGATAAATGGATTTATTTCAATGATCCGTAAATTATCAGCCGGATGTTCAACACCAGATTTGATGGATGGAGTTATTTCGTTGATCTTTGAATCGCCTGCCGGATGTTCAAGACCAGATTTGATGGATGGATTTATTTCGTCGATCTGTAAATTACCAGCAGGGGCTTCGGCAGAGCTAATTACGTCCTTCAATATATTATTAGCAGGGCCTTCTGCCGCGATAATATCTTTTGTTGGTTTCGCCGGTGAATTATCTGCCCCTATTTCCGTATAGCCTATACCGGTAGTTTGTAATACGGAGAAACTATCCACCGGTTTGGCAGCAGGGCTGGCATAATTTGATGAGGCGGTATTACTTTCGTTTGTAGAAAACGGCGATAGCGAGGCTTCTCCAGAGGCAGCACCATCGGTATTACCGGATAACCCTGACGCAGCATTAACACTACCTGCGTGCTCAGACTGGATTACCCATTGGAATCCTGTAGCGGCATTTGCGGGACCTGACACACTACGTGTAATTGCAGTTGATACCCGTGTAGTCGCTAGTTGATGTATTTGCATGGTCCAATGCTCCAGCTGTTCATCACTCACGCTACCGGCTGTACGCAGTACCGGTATGATATCCTGAATGGGCTGGAGCAGGCTGGCATCCCGCTGGCGGGATAACCACTGCTTCCAAAGCGGTTTTATGGAATCTCCGGTAAGCAGCATTTCGTAAACGATGGCCAGTGCAAGTCTGCTACCCTGCTCAGCTTCCAGCACGGGTTGCAATACCCGGTTGAAGCAATAGTAATAATCAACAGCAGGCGTAAAAAATTTAATATAGGAAGACAGCACAACATCAGGTGCGCATTGCAGCAGCAACCGTTGTAAGGCCACCGGATATTGTGTAAACAAAGCCCTGCCGGCATCGGTAAACATACCACCCGCGTTTACATATTCGTGCAGCCACGATCGTAAAAGGGAACCAGGCAAGCCGGTGGCATGCCAGGGTACACTACCATGGCGCAGGTAATGCAGGATGAGTTCCTGGCTGGCAGCAATAACGGAGCCCTCTCTGGCAACTTCCGGTGCATAGGTAGCAAAACGCTGCTGATAGCCGGTTCCCGTTGCGATAAAATCTCCATCTGCACTGGTCATCTGATCATCCGCTGAATAATTTGTAAAATGCTGTTTCCTGCCATCCGTGATGTTATAACCGGGTGCTTTTCCACCAGTAACCATCCCATCATTATCCATAACAGGATTATTCAACGTATAGTCGTTTATGTTATACGGTAAATCATTTCCTGCTGGCACTGCTGCAGGTACGCGTCCGGGTGTAGCCTGGCGGGAAGCATTGGCCATGGTGGCATCTACAGCACTTCCTGGCAGTTGCTCACTAGCGGCACTGGCATCTCCCGAAAAAACAACAGTACCGGCCTCCTTTTGCCCGGCTATTTGCCGAGCCCAATCCCGAATGCTACTACCCTGCTGGTTTTCTGACTGTTCCGCTAACATTTCAGGGGTTACACAGGCTGTTAATTCAGCCTTTAACTGCTGACAAATCCGCTGTGTTAGCTGCTGCTGCCAATCCTCTCCGTAAATGCTGCCGGCATCCAGTTCAAACTTTGGAATGCGCAAGCGGCCTTTCATGGGAAAACTTTCCAACAGTGATTCCAACGCAGGCATCAGCACCGTAGCAGTCCAGCTACTCAACTCATGGGAAAACTGCTGAACAGTCGCTACATCTCCGAAGAAACGGAGATGTAGCGACTGCTGACAAATCATATGATTGGGGTTATACAACATGGACATTCATTTTTACATAGTCAACTCGCCTCCGGGGATACTCATGAGGAATACCGACTTGGTGGTCTTACACTGATTATCTGCGGTAATTCTGTGGGTAAGGTCCACTGGAAATTCGTAATAGAGAGGATCGGCCACAATGCTGCCTACCAGTGATTCATCACCGAGCGAAAAAACCGGGAATTTTCCACCAAAGCGCAAGGTAGCAGAACTGCCCACTGCTGCTTCCCCTGTACTTAAAAACCATTCGTGCGCACCTGGTACTGCGGAAGAACATTTAACTTCATAGGTTCGGTATTCATATTCTACCGGAACATACGGCCCGTTTACAATCGGCCCGTTTGGCACAAAGGAAGTTGCTGTACCGCTACCATATCCGGAGCCTGCGGGGGAGGATGCTATCAGTATTACCTCATAATCAAAGGCCGCTGACAACGCCTGTTTTACCGTTACATCACAGGTAATACTGCGACCATTCAAGGAATACGTAATTGTATGCTTACCATTGCCCGCCGCGGAAGGATTGAAGTAGTATACACTGCCTACATTGGAAATAGCGCCGGTGGCCGGACAACTTACCGTACCGCCAGTTGGACTGTTATAAATTCTCACCTGGTTTAAATTGGTGCATGGGTTAAATTCTTCCACAGAAAGCGTGAGCGGCAGATCATCCCGCTTTACGGTAATCGATTGTGTAACAGCAGGAGCCACACAAATGCTGGTATCATTCACGATATGTTGCACAATATACTCCCTTGTAGCCCCGGCAGCCATGGTATATAAGTGGCTAACAGACGGTCCGGTGGCAGAGGTACCATCCCCAAAGATCCAGGTATGAGTGCCTCTTACATCTGCTGCCTGAAATACTACATCCACCCCATTTCTGGTTGCATTAGTTGTTTTACTTATTACCGTAAAGTCAGCACCCACCGGCGCTTTCACATTGATTGCGAAATAAGCGATCCTGTTACCCACGGTATAAGTGAGGTTATAGTCGCCCGGCGCCACTTCAGCTGGGTTGAAATACCATTTTTTAACCGTGCCATCCATTTTTGAAGTGATGCCCGGTCCATCTACCTGCCCCCCTGTTTCCGGCCAGATGGTAATCTGGTTTTCGGACGACTGCCCCTTACAATACACATGCGCATTCAGGCTGATGCGTGGCTCTACCTCCGTTTCAGGTGTAGTTTCGTATATTTTTGCCAGTGGTGCGTAGGAGGTAACAATCTTATTAGGCAGATAGAAATCCGCGCACACAGTGCCCTGCACAATCCGTTGATTCACGGAATCTGTCGGGTAATCCGGTGTGCCCACCACATCGGAACGGTCAAAATAAACGAGTACCAGTGTGCCACCGGCTGCCACACCGCTTTGGTGGCGCATGCCCGGAAACTCTCTTGTAAAATTGGTAAAAATGAGCTGGTTTAATACAAAGGCACAACGTTTTTCATATTCACGCTTCAGCGTACCCATGCGCTCATCGAGGGCCAGCTGTTCGAGCGACTTACAGGCAGCCACCATAGGTATAGTAAGACTGGCAACGCGATTCCAGTATTCCTGTTCTTCCACCAAATAGGTACCAGGCGTTTCTCCCCCATCCCTAATTACATCCAATGCATGCTGCCAGGCATTATAGAAGGCCGCATAGCTACTCAGGGCATCGGTAAATTTCTTAACGTTCTGGTTAAAACGCGCCAGGTCAAGTTTATCCAGGTTATAAGGCACAATCATGCGGAGTAACTCTTCCAGCCTGTCCATCAGGTAGCAGGCCTGCGCAGCGTGGTTATACCGCCAGATGGCTTCCGCATCGCTGAAATTATACACCGGCGGTGTGGATACCATGGCCGTGCTGTTTGCCGGAAGGTCCACCCAGCGCAGGTAATAGCCACCAAGGGTGGTATCAGAAAATTTGGTTCCGAAAAAGTACTGCAGGTAAGCACCCCGCTGATAGTACGGCATCATATCTATCAGCTTCATAAACTCCGCACCAATATTAGTACCGGGTACTTCTACGTACGGCGTGAGTATGTAGCCATTCGGTGAGCCTTCATTATATGAGCCCAATATCCTTTTAACATTTTCAGCCTCTATGGAAACCTGCTGTAAACCTTTCACCAATGGCGCTACCCGATTCAATAATTCAGTTACCACTAACTGGTACTGATTTTCCAGGTCTGCAAAATTCGCCAGCAGTCCCGCCCTGGCAGGCGTGGTACTGGTGGCATACAGGTTAATCGCTACGGCATCAAACGAAAGCTGGTTGCGGATTTTGAGCGCATTGATTTTTTTCATGGCCTCCAGCACATTCTGGCCTAAATGGCCTTCAATGCGGAAGAAATCCACCTGCGGGTCCTCGAACTCCCACGCCAGTGCGTTCGGCAGTGCAGCCGATGTATTATATGCACGTATGGATTTAGTCATCCCTGATTTTAACTTCGTATAGTCCCAGCAGTTAGTCAGCAGCTGGCTGTTATAGTAATACGGAATGGCCTGGGCACCCAACGGCGCAGCACTGGTGCGACTAGGTGTTACCACAATGGTCTTCGCTGTTTCCGGTAGCTGGAAGGTATTTATCATCAACACAATCCGCTTGTATAACACACACGCCTCTTCGAAGCGATGATTACCCGTGCGTACCAAAGGCGGTTCATCAAATTGATGGCGATAGCTATTGGTATTATCGCTCTCCCGCACTGTGGTACCCAGGCAGAGGTGCAGGGGAAACGCCGGCTTATTGGCCACCGGCGCAGGAAACAGGTCCACCGCCACGGCACAGAACTCTTCATATGCTTTAATCAGGTCTTTCGCAAAAGCATATACGCATTGCATATAGTAAGGCTTCTCATTGCGTATGATGGCCATTTGCGCAGCCAGCTTCGTACCTACGGTGGCAATATCCTTATCATTGGCCACTGTAAACAGGTGGTGGAAGTTATTATACACGAATGAAAAAGCCTGGTTCATATCCGCCGTCAGCTGGGCATTCAGCACTCTTTCATAAGAGGCCACCAGCGCGGAAGGGTGCTGGATACTGTCTGCCGGCACATTCCATCTGCGGAGCGGAATGGCCGGGAACAGGGCCGGATATTGGGAAGGCGTTAGCGTATGCAGTGCGGTGAGTTTCGTTGCATCCACCAGTAAAGGACGATAGGTGATGTTCACTTCCTGGCCTTTGTCCGCACAGTCATCCGTTGTACAGTTTTTCAACCTGTCCATCCGGGGCTCCGCCAGCAGCATCACCACTTTGTCTTTAAGGGCATTTTCTGTTGTGGTGGTGAATGGGATATCGTCCTCCACCATGTTTTCCAGCGGCACCAGTTCATCCGGCGTCAGGGCCACATAAAAAGTTTTAACCGCTTCTTCAATGGTTTCAGGCAGTGCTGGTAGGGTATACGTTCTGCTGGCGCTGTATACACCACCTTTGAAGTTAATAAGATAGCCGTTGCCGGTAATACCTACACCCGGGGTGATAATGATTCTTTTAGCGGCACTGTCGTACCTGGCTTGCAATCCTGAAATGATGCCGGTGCCCAGCATCAGCGTACGGGTAAGGCTTTCCTGTTGTTGCAGGTGCGCAATAGCGGCATTAAGATGTTTGTTCGTCAGTACCTGATCGGGTTCAAATACGGGGTAAACTGTTTCGGGGTCAGATGAAAAATTTATGAATGACATGGGATGAAAATTTTGAAAATTGAATTAGAATGAACCGAGACTGGTTTGGCCTAACAGCACCGGGTTAGCAGTGCCTTCGGCGCAATTGTGCAGGGTGGCCTCCGGATATACGCTGCTCAGGTCCTTCATCACCGCCACCAGCTGGTTGCTGGCAAACATTAACCTGGATTGCACTTTCGTATCCGGGGTGATGAAAGCGTGATAGTCTTTCAACGCGGCCAGCCATTGCTGGTGTGCTGATTCCAGCCGGTGCATGGTGGCATAATTTACCCAGCAAATTTTAGCATGTATATGCGCCGGGCATTCCATGCGCACCATCCGCTCAAAGTACGTGCGGTAGCCTGCTTCCCGGAAACGCTCCGGCCAGTATGGCAGCACCACCGATATGCGGAAGGAATAAGGATCTTCTTCCCCGCAAAAGGTACAGTCGTCTGGCAGGCATACTTCCATCAGGCTGTATAAATCGGCGCCGGGAATACCTTCCACAGCGGCCGGGGTAAAGCGTGGCCGCAGCATGAAATGCTCTATCACATGCAGCGTTTCGCTGTCCGGCGGCAGCTGAAACTTTTTTAACATCAGTTCCAGCAAAGCTTTTGCTTCCGCTTCGGTGCTATATACATCCGGGGAAACAGCGACGATTTCAGATTCCGGAATAGTCAGTTTTATCACGTATTCTCCATCCCGTGGCACTACCGTATAAAGTTCCCGGATGGTCATATGCCTGTATATCTCATTTACTACCTGCCAGGCTTCTTTTTCAGTGCCCAGCGAAACTTCCGGCTTCAGGTATTGCCGGCCGGTACCATCCGGATTATCACCTATCACAAAGGAGAAGAAGCCATTACTGTCTTCCTTCACCACAGGTGCGGAAAACTGGAACAGGCTGCGATAACCGGGCTGGTTGATGCCGGAGAGGCGTCCTATGCGGCGCTGCAGGCCCGACATATTATCCGTGTTCCAAACCCCTGCGGTAATATCAACGCCTTGTCCTCTGCCGAGGCTGGTTTTGGGGTAGTCTTTGATAAACCTGATCTTGTCGGCAATCAGCTCCTCCTCTCCTGCGGCGCTGCGGGAGGCAAAGCGGGTGAGCACATAATCATTAAACGTTTCCGCAAATCGCGCGATGAGGTGGTCCAGAAAACGGTTACGGCGATCGTATCGCTGCTGCTGCGTTTCCACGAGTTGATTACGTAGCATCGTTACCGTTAGTGGTTCCTCTTTTACCGGCAGCTCCAGCGCCTGCTGCAATAATCCGGGGTTCGCATAAATCTCGTGGATATTGTGGATACCGGTTTCCTGGTCATCTTTCCAGTCGTGCAGGAACTGCTGGAAATAAGAAGTCGTGACATTGGCATCCAGGCTCATCAGGTCTTTTGCATGATGCAGCTGGGCAAAGAATCCGGCTAACAGCTGGTCATAAAACATCAGGTAAGCCTTTAGTTGTTTAGCCCTGGCTTTATGTTCCGCAGAAGCTGCATCCGGCAGGCCGGCGGGGCCTACGCCATAAATTTCAGGCAGGTCATGTTGCAGGGAACTGTACTGCTGGAGTTCGAGGTATCTGCCGTTTGGTAAGGTAAAATTGAGCTCGCTGCTGCTGATCTTTGCGTTGCGCGACAAGCCTCTTAAATACAATACTGTATCAGCAGCTTCCAGGGCGTTGATATGAAACGGCACCTGGTTTTTATAGAAAATAATTTTGCTGCGCTCCATATCTGCCACCGGCTTATGGTCCGTTTGTAGCTGCAGGAGCCATTGCTGACCGGGAAGTACGGCCCTGCCTCTATCGTCGTAGGCAGTCATTACCAGGTTGCGCACCGCTATCACCCCTTCAATTTTCATGATGGCTTCCATCACTTCGCTGCCCAGGAGTTTATTCCTGATTTCTGCGCGTGCTATATCTTTATCGAGGAGAAATCCATTTTTAAGTGCAGGCCCTTCAAAAATCTTTTCTGTACTGAGTTGCATGGCCTGCATCTCTTTTAAACTATAAAAGTTGATAGGGGGATTGCAGTAGTGTTCGAGTGCTGTCACCAGCTTCGCATAAACAAGGTCAATGTCCGTTTCCGGCAACACATCAATATCAGCACAAAATGCTACGGGGGTGGCTGAAATCGTATCTACCGTCCACCAGTCTTCGCTCAGGTTCCTGTTGCTGTGCAGCGTGGCCCATACCTGTTTCAGGATGTTATGGGTAAGCTGCATCTTCTGGCAATACAACGTCATGATGCGCTGTTGTATGCTCTGCACTTCCAGTTCTTCCTTAATTATTTCCTCGAATTCTTTGGTCTCCCCTTCTTCCACCGGCACACGGATGGCCACTACTGTTTCGTATTGAAAAGTGAAGGTGAGGTTATCCGTGTTTTTATATTCCAGGTATACCTTCCACCGTAGCGGAACGCCGGCCCCATTGTGTTCTGTCACATATACCTCTACCTTGTCGGGCATACGCATGCCGTACGTAACCAGCTGCATATAATCCACCTGATCCACAGTGGGGAACAGGCAGGTGATTTTAGCGCCACTGATGGCCTTGCGCTGCAAGGTAAAATCGATGTCACCCATATTCAGGTCACCGTATTCGTCGGTACTGTCGAGGTCCAGCCGCACATGATACAAGCCGCGCAAGCTAACGGGATCATGATGTGTAGGCTCAAACGACAAAGCAGCTGCTTTGCAATCCGGATACAAAGGCACTTCGGTAGCGCCTTTGGCGCTGATCCATGCCGGCGCGTTTTCCAGGTTATTCACGGGGAACACCCATGCATTGGCTACGCCGTCAATATCTATTAAGAGCTTGCGGTAATCGGTGATGGTGAGTGGCGCTGCGCTAAGGATTTCCCTGGCTGTAAAAAACGGCTGTGTCATATTGCCGTCCATATTGGTGAGCAGGTCCTTCACATCAAAGCCGGTGCGGTAGGTAAGTTCTGTAATCGCGTAGCAAAGGGCTTCCAGCATGGTAATGCCCGGATCATGTACGTTATAGTCCGTCCACAAGCTGCTGCCCATACTTTCGATGTAGCGCAGCCCTTCCTCGCGGAGGTAATGAAAGTCCGCCGCTGCAGGCAGCTGCCGGGATTTGATAATAATATTTTCTCCTGTTGCCATAATTTAAAAGTTTACCGGGGTTATCATTTGCACATCGTCAGGGGCGCACACCAGCATACTCCGCGCGGAGGACGTGGTGATTTCTTCCACATCTTTCAGGATGATGTGATCATCCTTTCGCAGGAAGAGTTTCAGGTGTAGGATATATTCCACGTATGGAAGTCCTTCCAGCATATTTACCAGGGTACTTTTGCTAATTTTGCCACCAAACTCAGGTTGCACACTGGTATCGTATATCCACGGACTTAAGAAAGCGCGGAAATCTTTGAGCAACCGGAGGGTATTGGCCGCAATATTCCCATCTTTGTATTGCACCTCGCAACTGATCACTACTTCCTCAAATACCGGATTACATACTTTGATATTCACGAAGCTACCGGCTATTTGTTTGAGATAGGATTCAACAGATGTAAGTGTATCTACACTGGTAAGCGGGCGTTGTGGGTTGCTGGCCGGAATACGTGATAAATCAGGTATGGGAATGATGACCACGTTTCCCGGCGCCATTTCGCTGGTATTGGCAGCTGAAGCGGCGGTATGATTCAGGCATTTGACACGAAAGATTTCAGGGAATTTTTCCAGCACCAGGTGTTCATAATCCCAGATGGTAACCGCCCTTGATTTGTGGCGCAACCTTTCGCTTACGCGCATACGAAATTGTGCAGGTTTTTCTTCCCCTTTCCCGCCTGTGCTGGCGGTAGGTTGTGTTATTTTTTTTATGGCAGATGCCGGTGTTATCAATTTCTGGATGGTTCCGGCCGGGGCCGCGACGGTATAAGGCACGCTGGTACCATTGTTTGTCCAGTGGACGCGAACGGCCTGTGCACTCAGGCTGATCAGGTTACTGATCGCATCCGGGTTAGCAGTTACCAGGGCTCTGATCCAGCAATATTTACCCCCCATCAGTGCCGGGTTAATCCCAATATTAGCCGGCAGGCTAAAAGTAATGATACCGTTACGAAGCAGTCCGTTGGTGTCGTCCTGCACGGCCACATTACTAAAGTCCTCCCACTGGCCTGTGCTTGAAAGCCATTGCCAGCGTACAGGCTGACTGGCAACCAGCGGATTGGCACTGCCTTCACTGATACGAAAGAGTATGGGAATGGCAGTTGCAGGAATAACCTTATCCAGGCCTATGTATAGCTGCCCTGCTGCTTCTACAGGCGGAAGCATCCGCCAGGAACTTGTTTCTTCTCTTTCGCCAAATGAATGCAACGAATAAAATGCGCCGGGTAGTTCAGCTGCCATACCCGCCTTCAACGTTTGTGTGGCGGTATAATCTGCCGTAATGCTCTTTGCTGTCGGGATGTATGGCTCCAGTGGTAAAAGTCGCTGTTTGCCGGCCTGATAGGCAAAGCGGCGCTGATAATCTTTATGACCCAGGTCTTTTTGCAATATGATCCGTGCAAATCCATTTTTGGTACCGGCATCATAGGTGGAGGGCTTATCCAATGTTGGCGGCAGCAGGGTTTCCGAAATAAAACCCAAACTGGAAGGGTATATTAAATCATTGGTTGCTGCGGGGTAGGTATCCAGAAAATCCGGATCAGTAATTTTGCCCCTTAGTTTATCCATCAGCGTATTTCCAAAGTACTCCCGCGGGCAGAAAAGTGCCCCGCTGTTTACAAACTGCCAGTTGCCATTTTTCAGGACTTCAATATAAGCAAATGGCGTGTTGGTAGCCGGGTCACCCGCCTCGTTGATAAAGTCCTCTCCATCATACGGTTCTGTATCAGGTTCGGTAATGGTGATGGTTTTATTATCTACTTTCGATTCCACGGTTTTCCATCTGCCGGTATGGTTTACGATGCCTTCCGGTTGCGGCACATTATCCCAGGTGATGTTCAGTTTAACATGCGCATTGGGCTTTATAAAAATTTCATCATTCCCGATCGTGCAGGCACTTCCAACATAAGGCGCAAAGCCGAATGGCTGAAAAGGCTTGGAAATATCCAGGCGCCCTGATTCACTATATATATTCAATTGTCGTATACCCGTTACTGTTACATCAATCTCCACTTCACTCAGGATAGTGTTCTCCCATTGCTCCAACAGTAAAGCTGCCTGGGGCGACATCGCCCTAAACCTGAAGCGCAGTATCGGAAACGGGGTATTGTAATTGCCACCATGAATGGCAGGGTTGTATGGTACTACAGGATCCTGTGCGGCTGACAATCCTGCGCCATAGCCAAACTGGTATACCGGCGTCTGCCACGATTCATCGGCCCAAAATTCGCCACTGGCATTCATCCATCCGGAAGGGCCGGTAAACTGCATTTGTGCATCCAGGTCATATACGCCCTCGTGCTGTGGAAAATTACTCCTGGATTTGAAGGTAACCACCGCTTTTCTCTCCCCCTCTTTCATGAGCAGCAAGGGCGAAGCTATGGCGCAACCTGTAAAAGTACGTGTAGCTTCACTAACTACGCCAAAAGGCTGCCAGCTGGTGTCAGCTGCCAGTGGTGTACCCAGTCCATCCATACTATTGGCTACCCTGCTGGCGTATATTCCTGGATTCGGGTGCGTTTTGGGTAAAGCGGTAACACCCCGTATATCCGCTACCATAGCCTGCGTGATCAGCACATCTTTATCGGTGGCGTATAATTGTACGTTGCCTGCGGCATCTTTTCCTCCCTTAAAGAGCGTGCCGGCTTCCAGCAGATAATCTTTTGCATTTTTTTGCAATTCCACCATCAGGTGTGTGGCATCAGGTGTGGCCGGCGCAGGCGTAAGCTGCAGTATATCTTTATAATAAAAATCAAGGTGCCTGCCGGTAAAGGTATTCAGTTCCTCCTGCGCAAAGCGGAATAGCTTCAGAAAAGTGAGGAAGAGCGTATAATGTGGCGTATGGGCGGGGAAGTCGGTCACGGCTGCTTCCAGACTTTTAGCGGCATGCTGGGCGATCAGGCTGGCCTGTTTAAAGATCGCGTCGAAGATGCCGGTAAACAGGTTATTGGTGGCGGCAAAGCGGATTCGGTCGGCCACAGCTGCCCCCTGCAAATGAAAGCCGGCACCGCTGGAACCGAGCGACCAGGCAGCTTCCCATTTCTGCACGCGGAGGCTACCGGCTGCGTCTACACGAAAAGGCACCGGTCGGGTAACGGGCAGGTAGGCTGTTGGGTCGTACTGGTCGGTAATACAGCCCATCAGCGAAGCCTGTTGGTACCAGGCGTTCAGTTTATGACGCTGTGTGCTGAGCGTGTTGCCGATCACGTTAGTGAGCCAGGATTTAAAGGGCCATTGGTCGGGCAGCAGCCGTAGCTGGGTATCCAGCTCATACAGCCAGCTCCAGGTAAAATCAAACAGGAAGGAAAACCTATGGACCAGGTCGGTGGCTTTTTCATTTTTTTTATCGGCGAGATACCGGAGCTGCTGCCTGAGCAACTGCCTGTAACCGGCAATATCCTGGTTAGCCAGCGTGGCGAGGATAACGCTGACATCCATTTGCATGAGCGGGAGCCAGTTTCCATCCTGCTCGTTGGCAGCATTGAAGAAATTAAGCTGCCGGCTATATGCTTTGGCGAAGAGGATTAAGTCGCTCATGCTTCTTTCATCCACCCTGGCAAAAGAGGGCTCCAGCGCGGCCAGTACCCGGTTGTACCGGGAAGTACCGCTATGCAGCAATGGATTCTTATGTGAACAATTGGACGACAATTTAGTAGAATTAATAGTTTAATAAATTGGTATCAACCGGATTTCTCGTTCTTATAATAGGGATACACGAAGTTGAAGCGACTGTTGTTAGCCCTCACGGTGTAGGCGATCTGGATCAGCACCAGTCCTTCCACTTCACTGCTTTCCGAGAGTTCAACGGTATCTACCTTAATACGTGATTCATGGTACAGAATAGCGGATTCGATCACGTGTTTCATATAGGTTTTTAAGGTAGTCGTAAGGGGCTCAAACAATAGCTGGTCGAGGTTGCAGCCATATCCAGGCTGCATAATTCGCTCTCCCGGCCGCGTGCCCAGCAGTATCTGCAGGCTTTCCTGTATGTCTACAAGATCGCTGACAGTTGCCGCTTCGCCGGGCACGTTATCAAATGCAGGAGGAAAGCTCCAGCCGGTTCCGTAAAAGGATGCCATGGGGTTAAAAATTTTTTGGGGTTAATATTTACAATGCTTATTTCAGTTATCCTCCTATCATTACGGTAGGGCAACCCAGTACAATGGTACCACCATGTGCGGTGGCATCTCCCATTCTGGCGGCTGGTTTGCCGCCAATCATCACCGTAGCACTGCCTTTCACAATGCTATCCGGCGGCCCTACACATACACAGTTATCTCCCATTACTGCCGCCGGCATACCGCCTATTAAAACGGTGGGCGCTCCGGGGCCAACTATCGGGCCACCTACATGTGGTATTGGTGGTACTCCTGGTGTAACCATCGGACATGTATGCATGTCCGTGATCCTTGCTGCCATACCCATATCGATATTTTTTTATAGTTAGTTAATCATGACCATACCGCCTTTGATGGTCGTTTGGCCACTTCCCTTCACTTCTACCTGTGCCGCTTCCATTCCCGCCTTGGAACTTCCTTTCAGCGCCAGGTTCATGGCTTCGGCGCTGGCGTCGCCACCACATTTGAGGTTAAACTTACCTCCTACATCCAACAGCATATCCTTGTCTGTTTTCAGGGTGATGCCTTTCTCATCCAGGATAAGCTGGTTGCCGTTCTCATCTTCCAGCTGCAGGATTTTATCTTCGTCGCTGACGGTAATTTTCTTGCCCTTGGGGGATTCGATGGTCAGGCTTTTTTTCTCATCATCGAAGATGAGTTTGAAGTTGGTTTTAGATA
The DNA here is from genome assembly GCF_900142605.1 of Chitinophaga jiangningensis. GTDB lineage: Bacteria > Bacteroidota > Bacteroidia > Chitinophagales > Chitinophagaceae > Chitinophaga > Chitinophaga jiangningensis. Next base: position 264,763 of record NZ_FRBL01000003.1, on the reverse strand, counting down.
CATAGCCTTTCTGGTAATTATCTTTGGCGGGAGTAAGCGGTGCTGCAAGTGAGCTGCTATGCAACATTCCCAGCACTACTGCATCCCGCATGTCGGTGCCCATAAAGCCTACCACCACTTCATCATTCAGCTCCGGGCGAAAAAAGGTGCCTCTGTTATTGCCTGCATCCAGCGTAGCGATGCGAGCCCAGATGCCTTCTCCCTTTGCATCAATCACCGGAATTTTTACTCTTATCCTGAATTCATTTTCGGGATCTTCAATGTCGGTAACCACACCGTTATACAAGCCCTGCGTAACGGGTATCAACCCTTGCGAGGCCATGGGGTGCCAGGGGTTTATCTTCTCTGCAAACCAAACCGGGTCCATACCAAAATTCACCATGGTGATCCAGTCTCCTCCTTCAAATGTGTGCTTCACAGCACTTACAAATACCGGCCCGCTAAAGCGTTCGCCTATTCCGCCGATGGTGATAAATTCATTCGGTAGGATTTTATTGGTACCCTGAAAGCGCACATTTCCTTTAATGGCTGCCAGTCTGCGTTTGATCAACCGGGCGTCGGCCAGTGCTTTCAATTCTGCTTCCGTCCATTTGCCGGGAAATGCGAATATCTCCGATTCAAACGCCATGGCGGCTGCCAGGTCCGATGCACCGAGGTTACCGGCCGCATTCAGCGAAGGGTCCACGCCTGCGCCATTATTCAGCGCCTGGGCGCTGTAATCCCAGCTGCTGGCCTCTGCTGCGGTAGCCTGCGTACGTGCGTCAATGTTAGCCTGATAATCGATCAGTGTGGCGCCATACACTACGTCAAATTTTCTGTCCTGCTTCAGATCGGGTTTCTTAATCGACACCGTTCCGTCTTCGACGGTACAAAACATTCCGAGTACATCAAATCTTCCCAACACAAAATCCCAGTCGGTAAGATTACATTGCAGCAATTGCAGGTGCTGGATATCCGTGCTCTCCACATCCGCTTTTAAGCCGTTATATTGGCCGATCAGTTGTGAAGCGATATCACTGTCCGTCATTTCGTAGAAAGCTGCATTTTTACGGGCCAGGGTCATCTGAATGGCAGTATCGCGACAAGTCACCACCAGCTGCGAGGTTTGGCGGGTAATACGGCTGCCGTGGGCAGTTACAATACCTTTGAATACCGATTCGGTTTTGGTTTCATAGCCCAGTTGTATTTCCACTTTATTTCCGGGCTTGAACAGGTTCTTGTTACTCACGGGGAAATCCTGCAAACTCACATCTCCATCAGGGATCGTGAGGATAGCGGTAGGGATCCGGTTTACTTCCTTCTCGATGGTAATTTTAAAGATCGGAATAGCCGGATCCAGCTCCTGCCCATCTATCAATACTTTACACGATACCAGCGAAACCTTTTCAGCGCCGGGAATCGCAGTCTGTAGTTCTTTAGTTGCTACTGCTGCCATAATTATTTATTTCAGGGGTGGAAATTTAAGGGTGGTACCTGGTTTCACATTTCTGAATCCCAGCAGGTTGTTAGCTTTGGCTACATCAATGTAGTAGCTGTCGTCCTGGTACACGGCGGTAGCCATGTTGGAGAGGCTGTTACCTGCTTTAAAGGATTTCTCATGTGTCATATCGGGAGAATTGGGTGACATCCGTCGCATCATTTCCGCGGGCGACTCTGCACTATCCAGCTGCAGGCGCACCACTGCCCGTATGGGCCTCCCATCCGGCAGAAAGAGCTTATAGTCGATTTCCACCGATTTCACCACACCAAAGAAAAAACCGGCAGAAGAACCCCAGCAAAGCAGGATGTAGTTTGGCCGGTGACTATCGCCCTGGTATTCGTAACAGAAGGCAAGCAGGTTAGCTACCTGTTCTGAAACATCCGGACGCTTCACCGGTGCGAGGCTGTCCAGCTCCGTTTGGCCGGTTTGTGCCGGATCGGCGAAAATGCCACTTTCATCCAGTAATATCTCTACGGAAAAGCCTTCCGGTTTGGTATGACTAAATTGCTTGGGCTGACTGGTAATACCTTGCGGAATGTGCGTTTCATCCTTATAGGCAATGCCATAGGAACGTTTGAACGATTCCGGATTTACCTTGAAGGTAAAAGTATCGCTGCCCTTTACAGACACCGCTGTGCTGTTCACATCAGGTTTTTTATAGGCCTTCAGCTTCATTTTTTCCAGGTGACCTGCGGATGTACTGAGCATAATTATCTTTCTATAGCGTTGGTAAATTCCCTGATCAATGCCAGGGTTACTTCTTCTTTAATTTCCTGTTTGATGCGCTCCAATTCAGCCGGTGTGATGGTAGCTTCCTGGTCGTGCCGGCCCGGGAACACATCCGCCTTAATACTAATTTCCTTTATTTCTATGGGCATAAAACGGGGATTTGATATTTACACGATCGCACTGTTGGAAGGCATCACCGGGGTAATACCGGCATCTGTTGCCATGCTTACCTGTCTGAAAAACTGATAGCCCAGTGTGAGACTTTCCACCACGATGCTGCTTTCTGCTGCGTTGAAACTGCTCACGGTCCACTTCTTCGGAAACGCGTTGGTGACATACCAGGTGTACACCGGTTCATGGTTACGATCCAGCAGGCTCACCGTGATATTGATCGGCAGAAAAATGAAATGCTCAATAGCATTCTGGCACCAGTTAATCAATTTGGAATCGTTGAGCAGTCCGCGTTTGAGCACCAGGTCCTCATAGCGTGCGCGTATGGGCATCTGATACACAAACCTGTTTTCACCACCTTCCTTGTATGGCTCTGTTTCCATTTCCACATTGAGGCCACTTACCTCCTGGAAGGCTGATTCCACCTCCGACGATCCGAACGACACTCTAAAATGAAAGCCCACCGGGGGAGTACGATTTAACATGCTGATGATTTTTATTTTTCAGGAAGAGATGATGAGCCGGCGGCTGCCGGCCCACCATTCATACATTATGCAGCTTCCATCACCAGGCCTTCGTGGGCCAGTTCGATGCTTTCTACTGCTACTTCATTACCGTCTGCCTTCAGGTCAGTGCTATTCACTTTTACCGGCCAGGCGTTCTTGATTTTCCACACCATTACCGGCTCGTGCTTTTCGTTCATCAGGGATACGATAATGTCGCGGCGGGTGATGGTATTGAGTGCAACGGTATTCCACCAGAGGAAGAATTCGTTGTCGGCCTTGAACAGTCCGCGTTTCAGGGTAACGTTATCGAACTTCTGCATGCCCGGCATTTTGATTTTGTGGTATTCAGGGCTGATACCTTCGCGGTATTCGATTACCTGAGTTTCCACGTTGAGTCCTGTTACTTCCGTAAAGCCGAGTCTTGCTCCGCCCCATTCTACCTGGAAGTGAAATTTTGATAATGGATATTGTGCCATTGGAGTGTGTTTAAATTTTTTGGATCAGAAAAAAATCAGTTCAGCGTAAATCAGCTTTCCTGCATTTTGTGAGAGAAGCGTAAGATGATAAATTCTGCCGGACGAACAGCTGCCATGCCTATTTCCACAATGAGTCGGCCTTCGAGAATATCCTGTTCGGTCATGGTTTGGCCCAGGCCTACTCTTACAAAAAATGCCTGGTCAGTTTTAGCGCCGGCGAGTGCACCCTGGCGCCATAAGGTGGTGAGGTAGTTTTCTACCATTCCTTTCACTTTTACCCAGGTGTTGGCATCATTAGGTTCGAACACAAACGGGGCGGTGCTTTTCTTCACGCTTTCTTCCACCATATTAAAGAGGCGGCGAACGCTGATGTAGCGCCATTCGTTGCTGTTACCGTCCAGCGTACGCGCGCCCCATACGAGGGTTCCTTTGCCGCTGAACGCGCGGATGGCGTTGATGCTTTTTCCTGCATCCGTATCTACGTTCAGGCCGTCCTGGGTGTTGTTATCAATTTTCACCAGCGGTGCGCTCACGCTGTTCAGGCTGGTGTTGGCAGGTGCTTTCCACACACCGCGTTCGCGGTCAGTTTTGGCGTATACACCTGCAATGGCACCGGATGGTGGCACAATGGCCAGTTTGGTTTGCAGTGCAGTAACTACCGCAGCAATCACCGGGTGAGTAGCATACAAAGCGGACTGGTTGCTGCTTACATATTTAGCAGCGCTGGTCTGGATTTTATTTAAGAACGCTAACAAGCCACGGAAGATATTTTCGAGATCCGCGGCAGCTTTGAGGGCGGTTGCCTTATCAGCAGCAGCACCGTAATCCGTGGTGGTTGCTTTAAATTTATCGACGGTTGCAATAACGTTGCCGTCGAAATCTTCTTTAGGGAAAACCTTCCACCATATACTTACAGTGGGGGCATCATAGTCCGTATAGGCCTCAGCGGTAGCTGGCATTGGTGCAAACAATGCTACGTCTGCATTTTTCTCAAATGAGATTAATGCTTTCAGCGTAGCTGCCAGTCCGGCGTTTACATCTTTAGCGCTGGCGTCGAGGTCGCTCAGCAGCTGCGTATTTACCAGTGGTGCAGCACCTTTCCAGGAAGGAATGGCTTTTACGAGGCCGCGTACATAAGTAAGCAGGTTAAGGAAAGCCGTTTTGGCAGCATCATCAGAGGCAGCAGCGGATAAGAGTGACTTCAGGTCATTGAAGCGGTCAGCCGGAGTTGCTGCAGGCTCTTTACCGGTAGCGATCACGCTTTTTACATTGGCCAGGTCAGTCACCGCGGCTTCTGTTTTCTGCACCAGTGCGTTCAATGCCGCGTTGCTGGTTACCTGCGCGAGGTTCACTGCGGATTTACCATCTTTTGCTTTCACACTTCCTTTCAAAACAGGGTATGGAATCTCCGGCGCATAGGTAGAGATCAGCCACGGCGTGTAGGCGGCAGCGTATTTAAGATCGTTGATACCGATGTGGTCGCGAAACTCTCCATGCACATCACTAACCTTGCTTTCTTTTGCATATACATCAAGGTCAGCATCGTACTCACGGAGGTCGAGTAACACAACTCTATCCTGCAAAATGCCAGCCTGTGCTACCGCCATTTGCTGCAACGCATAGAACTCATTTTTACCAAGATTGGCCGCATCCGGAATAGCGATGATGGTAGGCTCGTCGTATTTTTCGAGCGCTTTAATACCAACACGTAATCCTGGTGTGCCTGTAGCTTCGTCACCGGCTGCCACGTCGTCTTTGTAACCCCCTACCGACACGATGTAGCAAGGGCCGCCACCGTTATCGAAATAGTGACGTACGCTGTTATACATATTAAACAGCTTCGTTACCTTAAAACTGTCGCTCAGCACTTTGAAGCCGTTTGTTTCATCGAGAGAGATACTGAAATCGCTTGTACCGAAGGAATAGGCGCCACCGAAGTACTGCACATATTCCAGCATGGAAGTAATGCGGGTAGGAACATTCTTCAGATCCTGTCCATCTTTTTCAGACAGGGCGGTGTAACCAATGAATGCAGGGATCGCTGTTTCAACCTGCGCAACGCTGGGTGGGAGCAGAGAAATCTCCTCTACATACACCCCTGGGGTTTTGTAAATTGCCATTTTTTTTGAGGTTTTAAAAATTGAAAAGTTTGACTGTAACAGCCACGGATTGGCCAGGGCAGACAGTTGCGCGCCAACTGCCGCCAGTATTTCCCGGGGCCTGTGATATGTGGGGTTATATTACGCTACGAATGTTTTATTGCTGTATTTATATTTACATCCAGTATAGGAACTGCTTCACCGTTGACCACACTGCTATCTATCTGTACCATTCTCATTTTGTAAATCACTGATGGCATGTAATGCCCGCCGAGCCCACCCCACAGCTGATGTACCTGATCCAGTGAAAGGTTGACCAGTTCAAAGCTGATCATTTCCACCTTGATATTATGCAGCTCATTATAGGCCTGCAACTCCGGCGATGTTTCCGGGGAAAAGAAACGGTTTTGCTGAAAGAAACGTACCACCTGCTCCAGCGCTATCAGCGCGGATTCGTAGTCCGTATGCGTAACGGCAAACATCAACGTCAGGTTGAGAAATATTGGCGGCGTGATAAATTCGATCAGCTGTGGGTTCGCTGTTTTACGAAAATAATCCTGCGTTCTGGCCACTGTATCTTCCTCTACATTAATAACAGACAACAGAATTTTATTCTGTAAATCCGGATTAAAATCATCCCCGTCACTGATCCGGGAAATGTTACCCAGCTCAACTTTAGAACTGGAGGGACTCGATGCAGCATTCATCCTGCCTTTTACAAAAAGGAGTGTATCTGTGATCATGAATACAACGGATTTGGGGTTCCTACAAACAGCTACGTACAGACACTTGACTGTTTTGGGGTTACTGAATTTTTAGTTAACACATTTTTTTGGGACATAACTTAATTCCTCTTTCGGAATCATGAATGTGAAATTAGGATGAATTTTTTTCACGGCAAATAGGCAGTGTACCATTTTTCGAAAAATGAGTATTTCTACTGATAGCTATACGCACTTCTGCAATGCATCTGCTACCACCTGTAAATAAAAATCGCCGTACAAACAGTGGCACAAGGTCTATTTAATTAGTACACAATTATTTAGGTGATTGATTACGGCAGATGCATTTTTCGCGGGATACTACGCATGTACATTTTGCTATTGCCACTCTTTAAATGCAGAAGGGCTCATACCAGTATGCGCCTTGAAGAACTTGGAGAAATTAGCGTGATCGTAAAAACCGAGATCAAATACAATTTCCTTAACGGACATCTCAGAGGCCTTCAGCAGGCGCTTTGCTTCGATCAATACCCTGTTTTGAATCAGAGAAGATGCGGATGCATGCAGGGCTTTATTACAAATAATATTGAGGTAGTTGGGGGAGATATTTAATTCACCTGCGTAAAAAGCTACCGACCTCTCCTCCTTAAAGTGCACATCTATTAACCTTAAAAAGCGGGCGAGTATTGGGTTTGCACTGTAGCTGTTCACATCCTTGAAAATACTTTCTGCTGCTTTACTGATGAGCAAACCTGTAACCGTGGTACGTGCAGTGATCAGCTCCCGAAAGATTTCCTTCTTACCCAACTCCTGTTGCAGGCTCTTAAACTCATACAACAAAGCATGGAAGGATGCTTCATCCAGGTTCAATACAGGATGGCGTTCATAAAATGCGGAGGAAAAACGTAAGGACGGCAGGAAGGCTTCATACTGCTCCCTGCCTATCATCAGCTGGTAGCCCACGGTTCCTTTCATAAACTTCCAGGCATGCACCTGCTGAGGAAAAAGTAGGTGGAGCTGATGTTTGGCCACCTTATGCTCCACGAAATCTATGGTATGCGTACCTCTTCCTTTTTCGAAAATAACGGCAATAAAGAAATCGTGCTTATGCGGCTCTTCGATATGCCGCTCACCGCGTATCTCATGATACAGCAACGGATGTCCGGAAGTTTTCCCTTCACTGAACTCCTGTATACTTAATACTGGAAAATGATCTTTCTGAATAGCCATCTGCAGCGCCTTATGAATGGCTAAAATAATGAAAATTATCCAGCACCCGGCATTACTTAAAATACAGCTGTACCCTGATAAATAAGGGACCTTACCGGCGAAACCCTGGATACGGCTTCCGCGGAGCAGCTGGCGTCAATTAACACTACGCTGCCTTCATCACCGGCTTTAGGCCATTGCTGGTTACCTTTATCATCCAGCGGCAATATATCACGGGTAGCGAGTTTCAGGCTACGGGAGAGATGAAATTCGGTTCCATAGCCATAGAGCTGCGCCATGAGATTGGCTTTCTGCAATACGCTGCCAGAGCCCCAGGTGTTCCAGTGGTCAATGATGCTATCGTTGCCAGTAGCCACTTTTACGCCGTATTTGTACAGGGTTGGAATAGGCATGATCAGTCCCCCGAATGGAATGGTGGACATAATACCAATCTGCGCCTGCGCCAGCTTATCGGCAATTTCTTCCTGTTTGACTTTTTCCAGTCGCGCCAGCACGAAACAATGACTCAGGTAAGTTTTGCCTTTCAGCACCGGGTTTTCATTTACCCGGTCGATAAGGTATTCCACTGTTTTCAATCCGGAATCGCCGGATTCATGCAGGTGAATGTCGATACCTTTGTTATGGTCCAGTGCCAGCTTCACTATGGCATCCATGGGCTTGGCTATCTCCCCATCAACAGAAAAGGGATCTACGCCACCAATGAAATCAATATCCATTTTGGCCGCTTCCTCCATATAAGGCATAGAGTGGGTATAAAACAGGCCATGTTGCGGAAAGGCCACCAGCTCTGCTCCAAAGGTGGATTTTTTATTTTCAAGTGCTACCTGCAAATGTTTCAGCGAATCAAGCTTTGAAGTTGGTTCTATATTTACATGGCTTCTGGCAAACGCCGAACCACAGGACTGCAACAGTTCAATCAGTTTCTCCGCATGTGCGGTAGATGTTTTCAGCATCTCCGGCAGGATCTGTTGTTCCAGCGCAATCATCCCTTTCACGCCGCCCTGGCGCTTCTGCACCGCTTTCCACGGGCCGCCATAATTGGTTTTATCCAGGTGAATATGCATGTCCTTAAATGCCGGCAGCATCAGCAACCCTTTTGCATCTATGGCATTTGCTTTCGGATTATTTGGTTGTATGGAAGAGAATTTACCGTCAGTGATTTCAACAGTGAACAGGCCGGTTTTAGTAGCTATCACTTCATTACCGTCGTATTCAAAGCCGGTTTCCAAACGCACATTTTTCAACTTTACACTTTTGCGCAGGCCATCAGCCTTGTAGGAAACAACGTTTGTGGCTTCCGCCATCAGGGATGGTGCAATGCCGAGTCCTAAGGTGGTGAATACGGAGTTCCGGAGAAAATCCTTCCTGGATATATTTGAAGCGCCCATGGCTGTAGTTCTTTTGTCCAAAGTTACACTTGTTGCAGGCTATATAGGAGTATGATTTATAACAGGGCGGGTAGGATTTATAATTCTTCCAACAAAAAAGAGAGGCGCCATCAACCGGCGCCTCCCCTATGCTGTTATTGCTCAAAAAACAGCCTTACTTCAAGGTTGCCTGATAGCGCTGTAACGCTTCCATGAAGTAGTAATCGGCATATACCAATGGTACATCTATTTCAGTATGATGCGGAATACTGCCTACGCTGTGCATCAGCATAAAATTGCCGTTTTGTCCTTCGGGTGCTTTATAAGCCGGCCCGGCGAGGGTGTGTAGCATGGCAATGGCTGTTTTGCGGTACTGCTCTCCTTTTGCCGGCGTCTGATATTGGCTCAGCTCAAACAAGGCAGCAGCCACAATTGCCGCGGCGGATACATCCCTGTATTTCGTTGTCACCTGGTTGGCGTAGGAACGCACACCCGGCGTATAACCTTTTTGCATGGCATTGAAATCCCAGTACGGTACTTTATCCGCCGGCAGGTTCCTGCTGTTAAGGAACCAATCAGCCATACCGGTAGCGGTTTTCAGGAAGCGGGGATCTTTGGTTTCTCTGTAGATCATGGTAAAGCCATAGATGCCCCATGCCTGCCCGCGTGCCCAGGTGGAGTTATCCGCGTACCCCTGCGCGGTTTCGCGTGCCAGCACTTTGCCGGTGAGGGTATCATAACATACCACGTGGTAAGAGCTGTAGTCAGGGCGGATTTGGTTTTTCATCGCCTGCAAAGCATGGCTTACTGCTATATGTCTGAAGCTGGTGTCACCTGTTTCCTTAGCCGCAAAAAAGAGCAGCTCCAGGTTCATCAGGTTATCGATGATCACGGGGTAGTAATATTTCTGTTCACCGTGCCACGACTTAAACGCATTCCAGCTTTTGATACTACCGGTTACCGGGTTAAAGCGGGTACTCAGTGAGCGGGCTCCCTGGATCAGGATATCGCGGTAGGCTTTGTTGCCTGTAATCCTATAGGCGTTACCGTAGCTGCAATACATCATAAAGCCGAGGTCATGATGCTGGGTAAAATCTTTGAGTGGTTCGAGCTTCTCCGTCCAGCGGATGGCCTGCTGATAGATCGCCGGATCTTTTGTTTGCTCATAACTGTACCATAGCGAGCCCGGAAAAAATCCCGGTGTCCAATCGTACATGGAAGTGGTAGTCATGCGGCCGGCGGCATCGGTGGTCCGTGGAAAGGCCAGGCTATCCCGTGTAGCCGTTTCCTTTAGCATGTGGTTTAGTTGCTGGCGGGCATAACCGGTATTGCTACTGAGGAAATCCTTTTCTGTGCTAAGCGTAAAAGCTGTCAGACCGGCGGCTGCAATAATGATTTGAAGCAATGGTTTCATGTTACTATGGTATCACTTTAATTACAAATTCTTTTACGGTACTCTTCTGTTCATCGAGGGTATGGTTAAAGGCTACGAATGTAGCTTTATATACACCCGGTGCCGGATACAGGTAGGCATAGCCTGCCAGGTTGGGCTCGTTGATACTTTTAATCCCCACACTAACGTCGCCGGGCACACGCCCTACATACAGCGGCTTGGTAATGATCCAGCTGGTGTTGGAGGCGGCAGTGGCACCACCACCAGTAATTTTCAGGTCTGTGGCCGAAGGTGTCCACCGGGCATTTGCCGGGCTCCATACATTTCCGTAACGCGTCCAGTAAGCTACATCCGTACCGATAGTGGAAAGGGACACTGTTTTTTCAGGTAATTCATTGTTCACTGCTAAATCAGTGATGGTCCAGGTACGTTGGGTCGATCCCGTTACCCCGCTGTACCGGAATGCGATAAACAGTGAATCGTTGGCATTGCCCACCAGGTCCGTAATATCGGCTGTACCGAAAGGCACCACCGTTGCGCTGGTGGCCAGTGCGCCACGATTGCTGATGTTGGTCCAGCTGGCATTAACAACTGAGGCAGAATCCAGGCCGGGTAATTTGTTGGTGGCCAGTACCTGCAGCGTATTGGTTTGCGCACCAAACTCTGCTTTGGTAGAAAACTTCAGGGTGAGCTTGCCCAGCTGGTAACCCGCTGTGCGGCCAGCGTAGCGCTTGCCGGCTTCCCCTGAGTAAAACGCTATATTACCTATACTCCCGCTGAAGCGGAAGCGGGTAGTATCTCCCAAACGATAGATAAAAGTATCGGTAACCAGGTGAGCAGGATCCATGGCCACCTGGAAATCGGGTGTTTCCACCTCCATCTTTTTCGAGCAGGAAACCGCCACCACAGCGAATAATATGATCAATGATTTTTTCATAACTAATTACGTTTTGAATTACCAGCCTTCGTTTTGCGTAAGTAAGCGGTTAAGATTAAGTTCATAGGTAGGCTTGGGCAGCAACACATGGCGCTGCATGATATTGCGTATACCCTGCAAACCATTGGGATTACCAGTGGAGGTTACACCGGCACCGTTGGCAGTAGCCCACACCGCAAAGTTCTGCATGTCGGCCAGGAAGTTGCCCCAGCGGATCAGGTCCGCTTTACGCACCGCCTCAAAACACAGCTCCCGCATGCGCTCATCTTTAATCGCCTGTAAAAATGCTTCTTTGTCCAGCCCCGGCATAAGGTCGGATTCATTACCCGTTGTAATGGTGGCTGTAGCCGTAGCTGCTTTGCCGGCATAGGTAAACACTGCTCCTGTTACGGATGCAGCAGAAGCACCTGTTGTATGTGTGGGAGGTGTATTGGTAGAAGTACCCGGTGTGGTAACAGTATATAAATTACCGCCATTGGTAATCTGCATGCCGGTAGTATAAGCTACACCCGGCGTCCAGAAAGTACCAATCACCACTACAGGTGCGGAGCTATAGTAACTGCCCGGCGTTAATGCACCTGGTGAACTTAAATAAATACCACTCACGGCATTACCGGTTATCACCGCAGTAGCCGTGGCTCCGTTCCCACCGCCACCGGTGATGGTTACCGCCGGCGCGGTGGTGTAACCGCTGCCTGCGCTGGTAATAGTCACTGATTTCACGACGTTACCATTCATGATACCATAGCCACGTTTACGCACCTGGTTAATGTACGTATAGGCGTTACCGGGGCCGTTCACATAATTCTCCGCTTCCGCACGCATCAGCAATACATCGGAATATCGGATCATCGGCCAGTTAATATTATAGGTACCGCCAACGCCATTGGTGTTGCGGATCGACTGTGGCACATATTCTCTTCTGAATTTACCGGCGCACATCTGCCATGGATTAGGACGGGCAGCCTTAACACGCGGACTGGTACCGCTGTACAGGTAGTTGGCACAGTTCCAGTCGCGGCGTATATCCAGTGACGATTTATTCGGCGTAGCCGTACTGCCCGGATCAGTTTCATAGGCATCAAAAAGTTTTTTGGTTACCCATACCCAGGCAGCGGAGTTGTAAGAACTGGTGTCATTGGCCGTGAGCGAGGATTGTATGCCCACGAAATTGCCAATATCATTCCCCGACTTATTTACCACACCGGCAGCAGCACCGAGGGAGCCCAACTCCCAGATGTTCTCCTTCACATCATATTTATCCTGCGCCAGGTTGATGAACACCTGCCGGTAATCCGGATTGAGGGCATGCAGGCCGGAGGTAATTACTTTATCGGTGTAAGTAATCACGTCCTGGTATTTGGCGGCATTGTTCTGCGGATAGCCTGCCCAGTATAGGTATACACGGGCCAGCATGGCTTGCACCGCCGTAAGCGTAACCACATCATTGAACTTAGCCTGTGCCACGGTATAGTCTTTCAGCAGGGTTTCCGCCTCCTTCATATCCTTTTCAACCTGTGCATATACCTCCGCCTGTTTTACCTGCGGAATATTCACGTCGCTGATGGCTGGCGTTTTTAACACTACGGGTACGTCACCGTAGTTACTGGTTAATATGAAATAAAGGAAACCACGGATAAACAGCGCCTGCCCTTTTATAATACTGCGGCGGGCTTCATCCATTTGCGGTTTATTGATATTCTCCAGCAGGGTATTCACATTGTTAATGCCCACATAAGCGTAGCGCCAGATGCTGGAAACATATACCAGCGATGCATCGTAGTTGTAACGGAGGCCGCGTGCGTCCCCGTCCGTAGTACGGTTGGACATTACCTCATCCGTAGTGGACACAAAGTTAAAGCCCATCACCTGCGCGTAGAGCTCCGGGCGCATCAGATCGCCGTACACGCCGTTGAGCGCCTGTTGCAGCTGGGCTTCGGTTGTATAATAATTATCGGTAGAATAAAAATCCGTAGGCTTGGTGTCCAGGAATTTTTTGCAGGAGGTGAGTCCTGCTATAGCTAAGCATGCGAGGATACTAATACGTTTCATGTGCATCAATTTAGAAGGTGACATTTAAACCTGTTACGTACGACAATGAGTGCGGATAAGCCGCATAGTCAAAGCCCGGCGAAAGGTTGTTTGGCCTTGCATTCACTTCCGGATCCATACCGGAATATTTGGTCCAGGTGTAGATGTTTTGGGCGGCACCGTAAACACGGAGGCTCTTGATCTTCGCGCGTTTCAGCACGGCGGCAGGCAGACTGTAACCCAGCGACACTGTTCTTAGTTTCAGGTAAGAACCATCTTCAATTACGCGGGAAGAATACGCTGCATTTCCCATCCCACCGGCGCGGAACATGGTATTGCTCGGATTATCCGGCGTCCAGCGGTTGGCGTAAGTAGCAAACTGGTTCAGGTTCGGGTTGTTGACAATCCCACCTTCAAATACATATCGGTTAGCGTTGATGTTATCATTCCCATAGGACCATTGCAGTAAAATGTTCAAATCAAAATTCCGGTAACGGAAGTCGTTACTGAAGCCACCGGTATGCTTAGGCAGGCCGCTACCGATAATTGTATAATCCTGGTTGTTCACCTGGTTGTCGCCGTTGAGGTCCTTGTATTTAATATCTCCCGGGCGGATAGCGTTCCTTGCGGAGCCGTTCGTAGGCACGTCGCCTTTCAGCAGGTAGGTACCATTTGGCATCAGGTCAAAATCGCCGTATTGATATACCCCGTCGAACACGAGCCCGTACATCTCTCCCAAAGGCCTGCCCACCACAGAAATATATGGGAACAGACCAGAGTAAGTGGTATTAAAGAAAGTACCGGAACCATAGAGTATCGACTGCTGGCCTTCTGCGAGGGACAGGATTTTATTGCGGTTAAAGCTGATGTTGAAATTACTGTTCCAGGTGAATGCTTTATTGTCGACCACCGTAGCACCGACAGTGATTTCCAGGCCTTTATTTTCAAGCTTACCCACGTTTTTAAAACCACTGGCGCTCTCAATACCGTGTGCATAAGGCAGGGCAGCATTTAACAGCAGATCGGTGGTTGTGCGTTTGTAGGCATCTACCGTTAAGGTGAGTCTGTTTTTAAGGAAAGCCATGTCCAGCCCGATATTGGCCTGTTCATTTGTTTCCCAGCGGAGGTTTGGATTTCCGGAAGATGTCATTACCGCGCCAATCCCCAGTGGTCCGTTACCTACCGAGTACCAGTACTGGTTATTGGTAAGGGAGAGTTGCGGCAGATAGCTGAAATCCCCCACCCTGTTGTTACCGGAAGCACCGTAGCCTAACCTGATTTTACCATCTGAGATAAAGCCGGCCGATTTCATAAACTCTTCCGCACTGAAACGCCATGCTGCGGAAGCAGATGGGAAGTAGCCCCATTTGTTGCCGGCCGCAAACTTGGAAGAACCATCGGCACGGATAGAAGCGCTGAAAAGATACTTAGACGCATAATCGTAGTTAACACGCAAAGCACCGGAAGCCATGGTCCAGCGGGAACTTAGTGAGATCAGAGAAGTATTGGCAGGTGCTGCCAGGTCCAGTGCGTCCATGCCGAGATCTTCGTTAGGCACCTGGTTGGCGGAAAACTTACGCTGGGAAGTTTTATTCCCCTGTGCTTCCACAACTGCCAGCACGGTAAGGTTATGCTGCTTATTGAATGTTTTGTGGTAGGTCAGTGAGTTCTGTGAATTCCAGACTGAAGTGGGCCTGAATTCCACACTACCATTCACTCCGTTGGAGTTCCACTTACTACCTGACTGTGTTTTTGAGTTATTGAAGATATCCGCCTCCGTGGTTACACTGTTGATACCACCCGCTATGCGCAAACTCAGGTCCTTCGTGATGGCATACTGCACATAAGCGTTCGCCATGAGGTTGCCTGCCTTGGTCATGGTGTACTGGTTTTGGATATTCTGCAAGGGGTTTACACGGTAGTCCTGGTTGTTGGCCAGCTCATTGCCCGGATCGTAAAAGTCGTCGATCAGGTTAGCGGCGCTGTCGCGCCCCTTGATACTGGTTGTTGGCCGGAAGCCCCACACGGAATACAAGGTAGTGGCGGAGGCATAAAAGTTGGTAGCCGATACTGGTATACCAAAAGCTTCGCTATAGGCATAATTGGCGTTCACGCCCACTTTCAGTTTATCGTTCACTGTTTGGTCCAGCGAGAACCTGCCCTGGTAGCGCTTAAAACCACTGTTGATGATAATCCCCTTCTGGTTGTTGAAGTTGCCGGAGAGGGAATATTTCGTTTTATCATTGCCCCCGCGAACGGCCAGGTCGTGGTTGGTATTTTGTCCTACGCGGTAAATGTAATCCTGCATATCGATGGACTCGCGGTTGCGGTAATCTTCCAGTTTCACACCTCCGGCCAGGTACACGGAGTCGTAAATACCGGGGTTTACTTCTCCCACATATTTCACAAAATCGTATGCGCCCATCAGCGGAATTTTGTTGGGAATCTGCTGCCAGCCATAGTAGCCATTATAGCTCACCTGTGGCACGCCCGTTTTTCCTTTTTTGGTGGTGATCAGGATAACCCCATTGGAACCACGGGCACCGTAGATAGCCGTAGCGGAAGCATCTTTCAGCACATCGATGGACTCAATATCTGCCGGACTGATAGCATTTGCATTGGAGCTTTCCGTAGGAAAACCATCAATCACATACAAGGGAGAGTTATCCTGCGTGATGGAGCCCGCACCGCGGATCACGATGTTGGCGATCGATCCCGGCTGCCCGTCGTTACTGGCAACGGCCACACCAGCTACACGGCCTGCGAGTGCTTCGTCAAAAGATTTCACCGGCGCCTTTTCAAATTCCTTCATGTTTACGCTACCTACCGCTCCCGTAAGGTCCTTGCGTTTTTGGGTGGCATACCCTACTACCACCACATCGTTGAGCGTTCCTGCCTGGTCGGCCAGCCGGATATTATATTCCGTCCGCGCATCCACGACCTGCTCTAATTTTGAAAACCCAATATAGGTAAATACAAGAGTGTTGCCCGGTTTGGCAGCAATGGTGAAGCGACCATTCACATCGGTGGTGGCGCCTGTTTTTTCATTTTTTACCATCACGGTCACCCCTACCAGCGGCATCCCGTCTTTGTCTTTTACTACACCGGAATAATTTTTTTTCTGTTGTGCATTTAGGATAAGTGGAGATAAAATGATCCACATGACTACTGTTAGCAAATAAATCCCCGGGAAGCGGCACCTGCTTCCCGCACAGGTTGATCGGAATGTGTTAGTCATAGACGCTGGAATTAGTTGGAAATCCTGGTTGATACACAAATATGTAATAAGCAGTCCGTACCGAGGGGGGATTATTCTAAATTTATGGGGGGAATTTTATAAATATCATCGCAAAATATTGACTATCAATACCTCCCGTTTTAAGACCGCCTTCGGCGGTCTTAAAACGGGAGGTGGGCAGGACCGGCGGTCCTGCCCACCTCCCGCTAAGAAAAAAGGTTTTTTGGGTACATACAATCCTTATATTAGTGCATGATTTTGAGATGCTTCCTGCTGATATGCCTGCTATTCCCTACCGTGTACACAAAAAGTTATGGGCAGGATATTACATTTAATCACCTCACCGTAGAAGACGGACTATCGCATAACGCCGTTTTATCCATCGCGCAGGACCAACAGGGTTTCATCTGGTTCGGTACCCATTATGGACTGAATCGCTACGATGGCCATCGTTTTAAAATATATCACCAACAGGCGGACGATACTACTTCCCTGCCGGGCAACCAGATCATGAGTTTGTACCGCGACCGGCAGCAGACGTTATGGATCGGTACTACTTCCGGCCTGGCAAAGTATGATCCGGTGCACGACCGGTTTACCCGTATCGTGCTGGACTCCGCACTTAATACCAATATCAATTGTATTTATGAAGATAGCAAAGGCCGCCACTGGTTTGGCGCCAACAACGGGCTGTATGTGATCGAAGGGACCAGGAAGCGGTTCATCGCTCCGCCCGACATTGCAGGATACGTGGTGCGATGTGTATATGAAGATAAAAACGGGAACATCTGGATAGGGACAAATACTGGTCTCACCAAAATAAATGGCAGCCACTATGAGCACTTCCGCCGGGAGGAAGGCCAGGCAAACACCCTTTCCATGAATTTTATTACCGCCATTACAGCGGATAAGCAGGGCCGTTTATGGCTGGGCACACAAACGGGCGGTGTGAATATTTACGATCCGGTTACCGGGCATTTTACTTTATTATCTCACCCAACCATTATTAATAATATAGTACGCCGGGTGGTACCTGACCAGCAGGGGAACATGTGGATTGGTACCCAGGAAGGCCTCACGATCATTGACCCGGTAACCATGCAGGCCCGCCATTACCGGCAGGATGCGCGCAACCCCGGCGGGTACGGGCTAAGCCAGAACTCACTGCATAGCATATACGCCGATAACAGCGGCGCAATGTGGCTGGGCACCTACTTCGGCGGCGTAAATATGGTACATGCCTATGGCTCTTCGTTTACCAACTGGCAACTACATCCGCCACTCAACGGCATCAGTAACAATGTGATCAGCAGCATCCGTGAAGATGCCGCGCATAACTACTGGATCGGTACTGAAGGTGGTGGACTCAACTTTTTCAATCGCGCTACCGGCACTTTTACCACCTATAAAAATGATCCGGATAATCCCGGTAGTCTCGGTTCAAATCTGGTAAAAGTGGTGTATGAAGATAAGGATCACCAGATCTGGACGGCGACGCATGGTGGAGGGCTCAACCTGTTGCAGAACGGGCATTTCAAAAGATTTTTTTACAATGCCAAAGACCCCGGGACATTCTCCCGGGAGGTAACCGCTTTGCTGGAAGACAGTAAAGGGCGCTTCTGGATAGGCGCCAATAACCAGCTACAGGTATTCCACCGGCAAGGCAGCGAATTAGTAAAACAGGCAGATTCGGTTATTACCGGCCCCGCAGGAAAACAATCCATCCGTTATCTGTTTGAAGATTCGCAACACCGCATACTCATCGGCACCATTAGTTACCTGTACGTACTGGAGGGCGACTCCATGCGGCTCCTGCATAACGGCTATGTGAATTCCATCCAGGAAGACCACCAGCACCAGATTTGGGTGAGTATGTACTTTGGTGGCCTCATAAAATATTCCCCTGACCTGAAACAGAAAGTGCAATACCGCGTGAAGGACGGATTGCCAAACGACAACGTCATCGGGCTGTTGGAGGATGATCAGCACGCACTTTGGATAAGTACTTACAATGGACTGGTGCGCTTTGACCCTGCCATCAATACTTTCCAGACGTTTACCACCAGCGATGGACTGGCGGGCAATGCGTTTAACTATAATTCTTTTTTAAAAGACAGTCGCGGTGAATTTTTATTTGGTGGCTATAACGGTATCACCAGCTTTTTCCCCGACCGGGTGGTGACAAACACCATCGCCTCCCCGCTGCGGTTTACCGGCCTGCGGTTGTTTAATAATCCGGTGGACATAGGCGAAGACAATGACCTGTTGCAGGAGGACATCAGTTTTACCCGCAGTCTGGCGTTTAAGCACAACCAGGAAGTGTTTACCCTTGAATTTGCATTGCTCAACTATGTAAAGAGTAATAAAAACAGTTATGCGTACCGGTTAGAAGGCGCGGACCGCGACTGGATAGAAACCAGTACACCATCGGTGACCTACACCAACCTTTCGTCCGGACACTATGTTTTTTGGGTAAAAGGCGCTAACAATGATGGCGTGTGGAGTAAACCGGAGCGGATGGAAATTACCGTCCTCCCTCCTTTCTGGCGTACCTGGTGGGCGTATACCTTATATATTATAGCGGTGGTGCTGTTATTCTTCTTCGTAACCCGGTTCTTTTTCCTCTGGGCTTTGTTACGGAAAGAAGAAGAATTGCACCAGGTAAAACTCAACTTCTTCACCCATGTGTCCCATGAAATACGCACACACCTTACGCTGCTGCTGGTACCGGTGGAGCGGATGATGGATGCCCTCCGAAAGGATGACCCCATGCAGAGTACGCTGGGACAGCTGCGCAACAACGCCGACCGGCTGCTGAAGCTGGTGAATGAGCTGATGGATTTCCGAAAGGCAGAAACCAATCACTTACGGTTACATATACACGAACAGGACCTGATTCCGTTCATCGACCAGATTTATACCGGCTTCCGCGAGCTGTCGCTGAACCGCAACATCAGTATGGAGCTGCGCCATGAGCAGGACCACGTGTGGCTGTACCTTGATCCCGAGCAGCTGGAAAAAGTATTTTTCAACCTGCTCACCAATGCTTTTAAATTTACACCGGACGGTGGCCGCATACAGATGCACGTATCCTCCAACAGGCAACATTGTGTTATAACGGTAACGGATAATGGAAGAGGCATTGCACCGGAATATGTGGACAAGCTGTTTACGAATTTTTTCCAGGTGCAGGACCACGGGTTGCAAAATACCGGTTATGGGATAGGCCTGGCGTTATCTAAAAATATAGTGGAACAGCATAAAGGCACGCTCACGGTACAAAGTGAGCCTTCTACTCCTGAAAAGGAAGGCTGCACGATATTTACCGTCACCCTGCCGCTGGGCAGCAGGCATTTTGAAGGCAGTATTCATACCGTGGGTGCTACGCCGGCCATGCCTAAAGCAGCTACCAAAACGGTACTTACAACGGAAGAAACCACAGATACTGGCGTCACCGCGCAACAACCGTTTACAATTCATATCGTGGAGGATAACCCGGAACTGCGGGCGCTGATCAGTCAAACATTCCGTGGGCAATACACCGTGCTGGAAAATGAAAATGGCGCGGACGGTCTTCAAACCGCTACCACGCAGATTCCCGATCTGATTATCAGCGATGTGATGATGCCGGAAATGGATGGACTGGCATTTTGCCAGGCCATTAAAACTGATGAGCGTACCAGTCACATTCCAGTAATACTACTGACGGCAAAAAGCTCGCAGGCCGACCAGGTAAGCGGCCTTGAAACCGGGGCTGACCTGTATCTCACCAAACCATTCAGTACAAAAGTACTGGCATTGAATGTACGCAACCTGCTGACTGCCAGGGAAAAGATGCGGGAAAGATATAGCCGGCAAATGCAAACCATTGTACCAGCGCCGCCGGAGCCGCTGCCTACCAGCGTGGATAATGCTTTCCTGGAAAAGGTGATCGCCCTGGTGGAGGAGCACATGGAAGACCAGGAATTTGGGGTGGACATGCTCGCCAGGAAAGTAGCGATGAGTCAGCCCGTGCTGTACAAGAAACTCAAAGCCGTGACGAACATGTCCGTCAATGATTTCATCAAATCTCTCCGGTTAAAAAAGGCCGCCGCCCTGATACGCACCCGTGAACATACCGTGTACCAGGTATCCTATATGGTGGGGTATAACGACCCGAAATATTTTAGCCGGGAGTTTAAGAAACAGTTCGGAAAAACCCCTTCGGAGTACGCCGGGGCGGCGGAATTGTGAAAATTCACCCTATTCATTTAGAATATCCACCCGTACTCCTGGCGCGGCTATAGTAGATTTGTTACAAACCCACAGTTATGAAAATCAGATTTCTACTTATCATGGCGCTAAGCCTGATGGCGCAAATCAGTCGGGCTCAAACTGAATACACCACCATCATGGACCGTATTCGGGCGGAGTTATTGTCGCAGGCATCCAACACCACCACGCTGGACAACAACGTTACCAGCACCCTGGCCACCCTCCAGGCAAATGGCTCCTGGCCGGATGTGAGCTATGCCTACAGCGCTACCACCTATACGGCGGATGTGCACATCAACCGGGTTAAGACTTTCGCCCAGGCCTATACGAAGCCGGGCAGCACCTATTACCAGAGCAGCACTTTGTTTAATGCCATCGTGAGCAGCCTTACCTATTGGAACACCACCGATCCGCAAAGCTGGAACTGGTACCACAACCAGATTTCGAATCCCCAGCGCATCGGGGAAATCCTGATTCTGCTGGAAACAGCCCCTGCGAGTTTGGGTACCCTCCGTGCAGCCCTGCTTACGCAGATGAACCGCGGTAACCCTTCCGCACAAACGGGAGCCAACAAACTGGATGTAGCCACCCACTTCATGTACAGAGCCTGCCTTACGGCAAATGATTCACTGATGCAGTATGGCGTGGATCAGATATTCTACCCGCTGATGCTGACAACCGCCGAAGGTATTCAGCACGACTACTCCTACCAGCAGCACGGGCCGCAACTCTACATCTTTGGCTATGGCAGCGTGTTTGTGGAAGGGGAAACCAAAATCGCGTATTACCTGCGGGGTACTTCCTATGCTTTGTCGGGTTCCAGGCTCAGCATCTTCAGCAACTTTGTGCGCAATGGATTCCTGAAGGCCATGCGGGGTAAGTATATCGATTATGGCACCAATGGCAGGAGCATCAGCCGGGAAAATAACTTAGCCGTTGGCGTTACTGCACACCTGGAAAAGCTGAAAGTACTGGATACGGCTAATGTGGTGGAGTACAACCAGAATATAGCACGACTCAACGGCACCCAGGCGCCGGGTTACCAGCTGCCGGACCTGCACACGCATTTCTGGCGCTCGGATTATTCCCTGCATCATCGCACCGGTTATCTGTTTGGGGTACACCTGACTTCTACCCGTACCGCTAAGCAGGAAAATGGGAACGGCGAAAACCTGAAGGGGTATTATCTCTCTGACGGGTCCACGCACATCGCCATGAACGGCAATGAGTATTACAATATCCCGCCGGTATGGGACTGGAGCCGCATTCCGGGCACTACTGTGCCTTATATTACGACCATTCCTTTACGCACCTCCTGGGGCGTGAACTTTGGCACTACGGCCTTTGCCGGCGGTGCGTCTGATTCGTTGTATGGCGTATCCGCCTTACAGTTTTCCGACTATAACACCCAGGCGCGCAAGGCCTGGTTCTTTTTCGATAAAGAAGTGGTTTGTTTGGGGGCCGGTATAACGTCAACGGCTACACAGCCGATTAACACTACCGTGAATCAATGTTTGCTGAATGGAACGGTATCCGCAAAAATTGGTGGTGCGGTGAGTACCGTGGCCAACGGCAGCTATACCTATAATAATAACCTGAAATGGATTACGCATAACGGCGTGGGCTACTACTTTCCGAACGGCGGGCAGCTGCAGCTCACGATGCAGTCGCAGAGCGGCACCTGGCGCAGCATTAATAATGGTGGCAGCACTACCGTGCAGAACATGAACGTATTTACCCTGTGGTTTAACCACGGTACCACCCCTTCCAACGGAAACTATGCTTACTATGTATTGCCGGGGCAGGACATGAATACCTATGATACCACCGCGGTGCGGGTGTACCAGAATACATCGGCCATGCAGGTGGTATATCATGCGGGTTTAAATATCTGGGAGATGGTATTTTACCAGGCAGGTACATTCCACCAGGATTCGGTAACGGTAACGGTGGACCGGCCCTGCGCCCTTATCTTAAAGCAGGTTGGAAGCGCTAATGTAAAGGTCACAGTAGCTGATCCGGCGCAATCGTCGCTGCCGGTGAACATATATTTTAACCTGCCGGGCATTACCCAAACCAGGCTGCTTACTGCCGCTATGCCTTCTGGTGCTTATGCCGGCAGCACGGTAAGCTATAACGTGAACGCCAGTACGCCAATTTATAGTGTTGCCAGTGTACCTGCGGTGGCAGATGCTTATGTACGCGGCGGCAGTGCCTACGCGGGCGTAAACTATGGTACCGGCAGCCTGGTGCTGAAGCAGGATGCTTCCATCAGCTATACCCGGGAAATATTCCTGAAGTTTAATGTTAATGCCCTGCCTGCTGCTACCAACCAGGTAAAACTACGTATGTACGTAAACTATGCAAATACTTCCATTGCTACCGTGCCATGGATCTTGCAGTATGTGAGCAACGATAGCTGGACCGAAAGCGGTATCACCTACAATAATATGCCGGCTGTCAGCAGTGCCGTAGATACTATCATGGGTCGCGCTGCCGGTAATTATGCTGAATGGGATGTGACTAACATTGCATTGGCGCAGCAGGCCGGCGATGGTGTGCTGTCGCTCAAACTTGTATCAGGCCTTGCCGGTGCTACTACGGATGCGATCTTTCCATCCCGCGACGGTGCTGATTCCACACAGCGACCGGTTTTGCTGTGCAGTACTGAAACCACAGCCATGAGTGCCCTTGCCTTAAGTGAAGATAAAATTAGCGGCACCAGCATCTACCCAAACCCTGCTGAAAAATTTATCCGTGTAAACAGTGATAAACAGTGGTTGCAGGCGGAAATCAGAGATGCAAACGGTAAACTGCTGAAGGTGGTAAATGTGGCGAAACAGAGCAGTGCGCAATTTGAAATACCGTTGGATAACGTGCAACCGGGGATGTATATATTGGTGTTAAGGGGAAAAGGAAAACAGTTAGTGAAGAAGATAGTGAAGATGTAAAATGTAATTTTTTGTTTCTCCATCGCCCGCCGAAGGCGGGCGATGGCTGTTATGTCCGGACCGAGGTTCGGACATTTCTATTAATAATCAAATAGTATTACTTATAAATTTTAAATCAGTTATTAATATTTATATATGTGACAATTAAATAATTCTTAAGTAGATGTATATACCTTTGCAGTCGATCAATTTACGTAGCTGAGAATTTTTCCATAAACACAAAATCTGTCCTTTATAGTTTAAATCAGAATTTGCTGCCGCAAGGCGGCATTTTCTGTTTATACAAGCTAGTGAGATGCAGGAGCGGTAGTGGTTAAATCCCGCGTTTGTGGCCGCAGGAAGATCAGCAACATGGCCACCGCGGCGAGAATCACCAGCGACATGAGTGCAAAATCGCGCCCCAGGTGCCCCGCATCGGTTGATTTGCCAAGGAAATCAGTGACAACAGCCCCGCTAAACACGCCGCCCATATTCATCAGCCCATACGCCGTAGCGCGATTAGCCGGTGCTACAAACTGGCAAAGTATCGGCATGTTGTTGGCATCAAACATTCCAAAACCAACACCGAAGCAGAACGCGGCAGCAATGAGGAAAAACGTACCGTTACCAATCCCCAGAAACAGCAGGGCTGGTATGGTAAGACTCAACCCGATTGCGCTCGTGTATATACGCCCTTTCAGGTTGCGCTGCACCCAGCGGTCAGACAACGGCCCACCGATGGCCACACCTATGAACGACGATAGTGCTGTTGTGATGGTGGCCAATGGTCCCGCTTCACTCATCGGTATATGTAGTGTGCCTGCAAACAAAGTAGGCAGCCAGTTTTTGATGGCCCATCCCGGAATACTGGGAATGGAAAAGTAAAGGAAGATTACCCAGAATGGCAGTAATAGTACTACCAGTTTGATACCACTGAAAAAGTTGGGGCGTACCTGTTTTTCTATGGGCGGCCGGTACTCCCGCAGGAATAGTAGCAGCACCACTGCGTATACGATGCCAATAAGTCCAAACCAATGGAAGGTTTGCTGCCAGGAGAAAGTAGCCGCAATAGTTGCCCCAAAGCCGCCCAGCGCCTGCCCCATATAAAGGCCGGTCATATGAATACCTACAGCCAGCGAGCGGGTGGACGACTGATGGTAATCCGCAATCAGCGAGAGGCCTGCGGGAATATACAGTGCCTCACTGATGCCCATTACGGCACGTAGCCAGTAAAGCTGATTAAACGTAGTAGCATATCCCATCAGCAGCGTTACTGCCGACCATACAAACAAGCTACCCACGATGAGGTATTTGCGGTTGATGCGGTCAGCGATGATGCCGCTCACCGGCGACATGAGTCCGTATATCCACAGGAACACGGCCATCAGTCGACCAAAGCTGGTAGCGCTTTCCAACTCGGCAATGCTTTGCTGGATCGCGGGCTTCATGGTCGACAACATTTGCCGGTCCAGGTAATTGAGCAATGCTACAAACCACAGCAGGCCTACCACTACCCACGGATAATATTTACTGTTTTTCATAACGTTTTGGTATGTCTGTTATCTGATGCCGGCGGCCCATACGTGTGGCGTTCTGACGCCGGGCCTTACTTCCCCTCCTGGTAAAATAACCATATTATTCCAGCGGGCCAAAGTAGTGGTCACCGGCGCCCAGTAACTGCCATTGGGATTCGTAGAGGCGTCCGCGTTAATATGAACGGGTACGTTGCCGCTCAGTGTCCATCTATCATTGCTAATATCATAGGTCCGGATGTTCGTTGAAAATCCGGGATGTTGTTCTCTCAGATCGCCTGCAGCGTCTTTACCGGTGTCGCCACCAATGATGGTCAGCTTACCATCCTGCTCCCACGCAGGTGATGGTGCAGCCACAACGGCTTCCGGCAAATCAGCGCAGCGTTGCCAGCCACTTTGCGGGTGATATCGCCAGGCATCGCGCAGGTACGTGCGCTTGCCCTGCAGCAACGCCGCACCGCTAAATAAGTAGAAGTAATTGCCGGCGGCACCTGCCACCGCGAGCATACGAGCCGGCCCCGGGCATGCCGGTAAGGCCTTCCAGCCACTGTCCAGCGCATAAAGATCCAGCATATAAAAATCCACGGCGGCGGTATCAGCGGCTGGAGTATGCAAACCACCGGCCACGTATATACGATTTTCGACGAGGGCACCGCTGCAATTAGCCAGGGTAACCGGTAATGAAGGCAAGGTATCTGTCTCAATATTTCCGTTTTTCCAGCGCAGCCGGAATACCTCGGCGTAATGCCCTTCAGCATTACTGCCGCCAACGCAGATCAGGCCTTCCCTATCGACTACCGAAACGCCGTAACCCAACGCCCGAGGGAGTTTTCCGGCCAGCTTCCAGCTACCTTCCGGCTTTTCCAGTACGTATACGTGATCATACCAAACTTTCTTTCCGCCGTTCCAGGGCGTGCCTCCGCCGGGGAAATTACTGCCGCCGGCCACCAGCAACGCTCCATGAGAGGTACCGGCAAAGGACCCTGCAAACCCCGTGGTATCAGGGATTGCAGGCAGGGTGTCCCAATGGAGCGAAGCAGCCGGATGGTTTTTACAATGCTCGTTCATCAGCATGGTTAGTATAACGATTAAGAGTAAGTAATGCTTGCGGGTCATATACACCTTAGTTTGTCACCGACTGCAAAACAGCTGCAAACCCTATCTCATCCAGGTATCGGGCGATTTTCTCCTGCTGTAATACATCCAGTGTGGTGAGTGGTAAACGGCAAGGTCCCAGGTCAGTGCCTAACAGTTTCATTATGGCTTTTTGTGTAGGGATAGGTGAATACCATCCCAGGCATTGAATCATTTTCACCGCCTGGTATTGCATCTCCCTGGCACCTGCTATATCACCTTTTTCGAACAGTTCCAGGATTTTCAGGTACAATGGTGCCGCGAAAGTATAGGTGCTGCCAATTGCTCCTTTGGCCCCAACCGCCAGTGCCGGCAGCAGCAGCTCATCGTAGCCGAAGAGTATATCATATTTGCCATTGCCGTAATGGAGGCAGGCCTGGTATTCATGCAAAGTGGCGGCGGTATACTTGATACCCGCCAGGTTGGGAATCCGGTTTTCCGCCAGCTCCAGGAAATCCAGCGGATTTACGGCCACGCCGGTAATGGCAGGAATGTGATAATAGTAAAAGGGCAGGGAAGGCGCTGCAGCTGCAATCTGCGCCATACAGTCCACCATATTGGCGGCTGATGCCGGCTTGAAATAAAAAGCGGATACAGCTGAAATAGCATCGGCACCGGCTTTTTCCGCATGGGCAGCCAGCCTGCGGGATTCTGCAATGGAAGAGTGGCCCACGTGTACCAACACAAGGCAGCGCTTATTGGCAGCCTTCACAAAGGCTTCTACGGTGGCCATACGCTCCTCGGAAGTGAGGTTAGGTCCTTCTCCATTGGTACCGCAGATAAACACGCCTTTAACGCCCTGTTCTACCAGGTTATTTATGAGGGAAGGAACCAGTGAAAGGTTCAATGAGCCATCATCATTAAATGTGCTGAACGTAGCAGCGATCAATCCTTGTATTTTCATTGTTGCTTATTTCTGGTTATTTGTTTGCTGCAGCCATTGCGGCGTGAATGTTTTCAGCACCAGGCTATAGTTGAATCCTTTGTTATTTTGTGTATTGGTTTCGTACAGGCAGTAAATAGTTCCGTTTTTGCCCGTGGCCATGTCACTGTATCCAGAAGGGCCGCTATCCAGCACCTTGTGCAGCTTCCAGGTTTTTCCATCGTCAAAAGAAACACTCGCTGAAAGATTTGCACGCGGATTTTTTTCAATATGCCGGCTGTCAGGGTTTACGAACACCAGCGCTGGTTTGCCTTCCGGCTTCCACAACGGCACACGCACTATACTGGCCATGCAGGTAGGATCAAAGAGTTCAGGTGCAAGGCGTGCAGGCGTCCATCCGCCAATACCATCCGGACTTTCACTGAAGGCGCGGCGCTTCGCCGTGGATGGATTGCGGATGCTGAGCAGTACACGCTGGTCCGACAACTCTACCGGCTGGCTCTCATTCGGATTTGGAATCAATGCCGAGGAATCTGCTACAATGGCGCCTCTGTGCCAGGTAGCGCCGTGATCGTCGCTGTAAATCGTGGCCACACAGGATGGAGCGTGACTCCGGCGCGGCGTGAGCTTGCGGGAATCCGCCAGCCATACGGCTGCGAGGAGTCGGCCCGACTGTAACTGTATCCCATGGCCGGGTCCCGGTGCCAGCACTTTCCAGTTATATTCCGGTTTAAACTGATCGTATACGTGCGTGATGTTTTCCGGCACCGACCAACTTTTCCCATCATCTTCCGAACGGATGTACCAGGCATCTTTGTAGTCTTTCTGATACAGCAGGTGCACCACTCCCCTGTCGTCCACAATGGGCGTGGGATTGCCAACGGGCGACTGCCTGCTGGTATCCAGCACCGTGATGTTGCTCCAGGTTTTACCACCGTCCGTACTGCGTCTGAGGATCAGGTTCATATCCGCCCAGTCGCTGGCATTGCCGATCCTTCCTTCGCAAAAGGCCAGCAGTGTTTGTTTGGGTGTGAGCACCAGCGCAGGAATACGCATGGATGCGTATTTGTCGTCCGGCTCAAACACTACGCCGGAAGCTGTTTCAGCAGCACCTGTCGTATAGCGGGCGGCGTTACAGGCAAACAAGCCCATGCCGGCAGCTACTAGTAACGGAAACAATATTTTGTCAGGCATCCTTATCATCTTTATAAAAAATTAATATCCTTCCGTTTGTGTCATATTGGGATTATTAGCCAGCACCGTTGTATTCACCGGCCAGAAAAGCGGCGTGGTTTTACCTTTCAGGTTAGGCACATATTTATATACATCGATGGTACCCCCTTTATGAAAACGTACCAGATCGAACCAACGCTTATTTTCAAAGAAAAGTTCCCTGCCGCGCTCGTCCAGTATTTCCTTTTCCATGGCCGCAGTACTCATTTCGCCGGTATACAAGTCAATACCAGCCCGCTGCCGCACGAGGTCCAGGTACTTTTTACTATTGACAAAATCCGCCAATGCAGCGTAGGCCTCCGCTTTCATCAAATACAAATCCGCCAGCCGGTACACGATGATATCGTTATCGGAGTAACGATCGTCCGCATATACGGTGCCGGGATATTTGGTAATCCAGCTGATCTTAGGCCCGGCGGGATACATATCCGCAATCCAGGTGAATGGAATACGTTTGTCAGCAGGGTATTTAAAGAGTGATTTCGACAACGGGCTGATCTGGTAAGCACCTTGTCCGTTCGTGGAATTTTTCACGTATGGAATTTGTTCCTTATTGGTAGCGCCTTCCAGTACGTCTTTAAAAGGTAAAGCATTCTTGCCATAGTTGCCACCTGGTGTTTCATCCTTGCTGTAATAGGCTGCCAGCAAAACTTCGCTGTTCGCCGATGCGCGATTACCGGTTACTTTAGAGAAATCCGCATTGAGCGTAAGGCCAGTGCTTTCCACTTCCGTAACGGCGTTGACGGCGGCTTGCAGGTCGCCCTCGCCACCGCCCTGCACGCGGGCTTTCCAGAGCAAGGCATCGGCTTTCATAGCCATCACACTCCCATAAGAAAAACGATATTTGGAAGCATAGGTGGTTTTGGAAAAATTGGACATGGCGGTAAACTGCGCGATGGCAGCATCCAGGTCAGAGAGGATTTGCGCCATCACTTCCTGGTCGGTACTACGCTTATGCTGGATCACGTTTTCATCGGTAATAGCTTCGAGCACAATGGGCACGCTGCCGAATACACGCAGCAGGTGAAAGTAGAAATAAGCACGCAGGGCATATGTTTCGCCCACAATTTTCTTTTTGAGATCGGGTGTGGCAGCAAATTCAAAGCCTTTTATTTTATCGAGCAGCAAATTACAATGCCCGATGCCGCGGTACCATTCTGAATAATTCACTGCGCCGTTGCTGGGCGACAACGTTTGTGACCAGGCCACCGTAAAGCGGGAATTAGTGGCAGATATCAGCTCTTCACCACGTTCCATGCCGTAGGTAACGTTGTTGGCTATACTCCGCATAACGGAATAAATGCCTGTCACATTCGGTTCAAAATCTCCTTCACTGTGGAAAAACACCTGGTCCGTAATCTGCGACTGTGGCTCCACCTCCAGAATTTTATCACAGGCGGTAAACAGTGTCAGCACCAATATATAACAGCAAATCTTTTTCATAATTCAAAGTTTAAGTGATCAGAAACGCAGGTTTGCACCGAGGGAGAACTGTCGCGGACGCGGATAGCCACCCGGGTCAAACCCGCTGTATATCTCGGGATTCAGGCCTTTGTAAGCAGTGAGGTAGCCTACGTTGTAAACGCTTCCGGAGATATTGAGCCCGGAAATACCGGCGCGCTTGAGTATTGCAGTGGGTATATCATACGACAGCGTGATTTCCCGTAAGGCGAGGAAGTCGCCTTTTTCGTACATCACGGATACATCGGAATTGTAGCTGCTGTTATTACCCAGCGTGGCATTGCGCAGGTAGTTGCGCTGACCGTAATCGTAATCCGCGAAGGAGAAGCGTGCGTATTTCATATTTTGATCTCCTTGTTGTTTCCATACATCGGGAGCGAGCGCTTGAGCAGGAGCACCTTCGTTGAAGGCGCGGCCCTGTCCCATAGAGCGTGCCAGCGCACCATTGCTGATCATATGGCCGATGGCGTAATCTGCATTTACCCGGAGGGATATGCCTTTATACATAAATGTATTTTGCAGGCCACCCATTTTATCCGGGTTACGGTAGCCGATAAATACCTGGTCTTTGGTGTCGATCACCCCGTCGTTGTTTACATCTTCGAAAATGAAGTCCCCACCGCGTTTACCTACTTTTATACCCTGGGGAGATGCCAGGTTATCTTTTATACGACTGTTCCATTCCGCAGCTTCTTCATCTGTTGCAAACACACCCAGCACGTTGTACGCATAGATGGCGTAAGGGCGTTCGCCCACTGCCAGGCCTCCGGCTTCCACCAGATTACCGGCGGATTTATCGTAGATAATATCGCCACCCTGGCGGTTTTTATCCCGGCCATTCGCAGGCAGATCCGTGATGGTGGTTCTGTTGAAGGCGAACGTGAAGTTTGCATTCCAGCTAAATGATTTGGATTTAATGATCGTACCACCCACGGCTACTTCTATCCCGCGGTTCCGCAGGGAACCGTTGTTATAGGTGATATCCGGAAACGGTGCTTCTGATGGCAGCGGCTTGGTGGTAAGCCTGTCTTTGGTAAGTTTACTATAATAATCCAGGGAGATGTTAAGGCGGTTATGAAAGAAACCTGCGTCCAGGGCTATATCTGTCGTTACAGTGGATTCCCAGCGGAGGTTGGGGTTCGACAGGCCTGCGCGCAGTATACCCGAATTCAGTGCATAACTTACATTACTATACGAACCATAGGTATCGGCGATGCTAAGTCCGCTTAACCCTGCGGCGCCCCAGCTGGCGCGAACTTTCAGGCTGCTCACGGTATTACTGTGCCAGAATTTTTCCTGGTCAATATTCCATCCGGCGGAGAGGGATGGGAACATGGCGTATTTATTACCCGGTGCAAAGTTGGAGAAGCCATCGTAACGGAGGGAGCCGCCGAGCAGGTAGCGCAGCTGGTAGTCGTAGCTAAACTGCCCGAAAACGCTGGCTGATCGGGATTCTCCCAGCGCAGTGCGGAAGTCCATTACATTGCTTACAACTTGGCCGTTGATGCTGGTGGTTGGATCTTCTTCTATCGTGTATACGTAATCGTTAGCGGCACGCTGTGAACCCATATCCTTGCTGTGGTTGGTGTTACGGGTGAAGTTCATTCCGGCGAGTGCGCTAAAGTGGTGGTCGTTATGTACGCTGAAGTCGTACTGCAACACCTGGTCCAGCATGAGTTGGCGGGAGGCGTTGGTATAATCATCTTTCCAGCGTTGCTGTGCTGGTTGAATTTCATCTGCCGGCGTGGCTTTGCGCATGAAAAGTTCTGTATAGTCATCTATTACGTAGGAAACAGACGGGCGCCAGTGCAGCCCTTTGGTGATGGTGAGGTCCGCGCCTACCCTGCTCACCATACGTTCGGTATTAGTGCGTACGTCGTCATATTTTAGGGTGTGGAAGCGGTTGCGTACGGTGTAAAGTTCTCCCAATGCCGGATCACCGTTGTCCTTGAAAGTGCGGATCAGTGGTGTGATGCGGATGGCGCGCACCAGGTCGTTCTGATACGCATCTACATAGTTAGGAATTACGTTCTGATAGTTGATCATGAAATCGAGCTTCAGGTTATCCGATGCGCGGTACCCGAAATTACCCAGTGCGTTATAGCGTTGGTATTTGGTGCCTACCAGTACGCCTTTCTGATTGGTATAGCCCATAGAGAAGTTATAGTCTGCCTTATCTGTACCGCCGCTGAGCGTTACATTATCCTGGTTGCTGACACCCGTGTTCCAGAGCATATCCTGGTAGTGGTTATCGGCGAACAGCAGCCTGGTACCGGGCTTGATGGGATCGTCCATGGTTTGCCATCCGTTAGCGAGGAGGTTGTCGACATATGCCTGTCCTTCTACCTGCACAATATTATCATAGAGAGCCGTGAGGTAGGTGCTTTTACCAAACTGTCCTTTTTGGGTAAACACTTTGGTACCTGCGGAGAAGCCGGCGTTGTAGAGCAGGTTGTTTTTATCCAGCGCATCATCTGTGTTGGCAACGGTGGTGCGGGCGAGTCGCAGGTATTCGGCGGCGGAGAGGTAGTCGTAGTCGCGCGCCTGTGTTTCCCAGGTGGTGCGGTGGTTGAGTGTAACGGTGGAGCGGGTATTCAGTTTCCCTCTTTTGGTGCGGATTACGATTACGCCGTTGGCACCGCGGGCACCGTAGATGGCAGTGGAGGCGGCATCTTTCATTACCTGCATGGATTCGATATCGTCCGGGTTGATGTCGTTGATGGAGCGGAATACGCCGTCTACTACTACGAGCGGACTGGTACCTTCCACGCTGCCTACCTGTGCGCCGTTATTATTACCGAGGCCGGTGCCATAAACGTTGGGTTTGGTGCCGCCGCGAATGATGATGTTGGTGGCGCCTACGCCGGGTTGTCCCTGGTTGATGGGAATGGATACGCCGGCGATCTTACCCTGCATGGCTTGCACCGGGTTTGGATTCGGATTGTTTTTAAGTTCCGCAATATCCATTTTGGAAATGGCGGCGGTGTTCTTTTTTACGGATTGTTCCGTGTAGCCTACTACGAGAATTTCTCCCAGCTGGGAGGAAGAGGATGCCAGCATAATATTTATGGTGGCGCGATTGTTTACCGGGATTGATTTGGCGGCATAGTTCATCATACGAAACAGTAGTGTTTCGTTGCCTGAGGACAGTTTCAGTGTAAAGTGGCCATCGGCGCCGGTGGCGGTGCCTGTTCCGGTTTTGCCGGCTACGGCGATGCTGACTCCTATGAGTGGTTCATTGGTAGCGGAGTCTTTTACGGTGCCGGATACGGTAAATCCGCCGTTTTGTGCGGAGCTTTCTTTTACTCCCAGTAGTAAAAAGAGGCAGCAACAAAGTTTCAATAACCTCATTTGCGTGAGTTTAAGTGTGTAATGAGTATAGGTTCCCCTCACCACGAAAACAGTTGTGCGCGGCCGCGCAGGCATGCTGAGCGTGGAATCACATTTTCATAACGTAAAAATAGTATTAGTAGTTATGTTCTACATATTAAATGTAGGAATTGTTTTTTTATTTCAAAATTTTCTTTTGAATTTTCATTTACGCGGGTGCCTTCGGCACCCGCGTAAATGAAAGAACCAGGGCCGCAGGCCCTGGTTCTTTCATAAAGTAGCTAATAATATGTAGACTATTTCAACCGGTCGAAATGCGGCTGTAAATGCGACAGCATACCTTCCTTAAACTCCTTCACTGTTCCTTTACGTAGTATTTTAACCAAATCCTGGTGGGTCACTTTTCCGGAAACGAATTTTTTGTTTTCCAGCTTCATCACGTAGCCGAAGATTGGCAGCAGGAGGTTCTGGAACCGCTTCATGGTGTCATTCCCCGTCATTTCATAGAGTTTGCCATGGAAGGCTATTTCAGTACTGATGCGGAAGTTTTTATCCTTTACTTCACGGGCGGCAATTTCTTCGAGTTCATCCAGGTCGGCAGCGGTTTTGCGAAGAAACAGCAGGTCGGCAATTCCCATTTCCAGCACCAATCGCAGTTCAAATAAGTCCTGCAGGGTGGACTCGTCCATGATTTCAGGATTCAGTACCTTCTCGAAAGTACCTACGATATCAGGATTGGAAATCACCATTCCGGTTTTTTTCTTCGTTTCAATAATGCCCAGCATCTTAAAACGGCTAAGGGCCTCCCGTACTACGTTTCGGCTTACGCCCAGGGCTGCCGCCAGTTCCAGCTCGGTTGGCAGGGGATCCCCCGGTTTAAAATTTTCTTTGGTGAAGTATTCGCGCAGGCTGGCTTCTACTCTCTCTGCCATCGATTTGGCAGCAATTGGTTTAATCCCGTTAACCATTATAATGAGTTTTGTACTACAATAGAACAAATTTACACAAATGCCGAGATTTTCAAAATAGAATAAAGCTGCCCCGTTGAATACTAGTTATGTGTTTTCTTCAATTTCACCTCCAGCTTATCACCAGCTTTTTCGATTTTCACTACCTTTTGCACGGCAGCACCGGCATCTACCCTATACGACCTGTTGACATAATCCGTAGTGGTATTTTGAAACACGCCGTTGAGGTAATGATCAGTATATCCTACTACTTCAGCCTGTGTATAGGTATGATCGAAATCAAACTGTGTATACAACATGTATTCCCCCGGCATCAGGTTTACAAATTCGAAGTGCCCTTTATCATCATATACATCGGTGGTTTTAATACAATCGGCTACATCATCAGGAAGTGGCACCGGTGAATTGCCTTTTTTCCGCGCGGCCTGGTTTACTTTGAGCCATTCCTGGTAGTACGCGGTGTAAGGGATGAGCACAATGCGGGTGCCTTTAGGGGCGAACTGTTTAGGATTGGCATTTACCTTCATCTTACCGAGAATGGAATGGTCCTGTGTATCAAAATCGCGTGCAAACACTTCTCCAACAATCAGTGAGTTACCGTTCTTAATCATCTTCATAGTGGCAACTTTATCAAAGGAGGCTTTTACAGGGTTGTAATCCCGCTCCAGGTCTACCAGCTTCAACTGCTGTCCGTTACTGTATATGTCTATCTGCCAGATGCGGCGCGTATCCTTATCAATATAAGTCACAGAACGCTCATTGGTAGCTGGTTCTACTACAGTCACTTCCCACACGGGATGTGTACCGGTATATTTGCTTACAAAAGTATTGCTCTTCACCTGCTCTACTTCCGCCTGTTTCACGTTATGTTTATTCTCCGGTTTATATTCATATACGGGAATCTGTGTGGTGTAGCCGGAAGCAAGCGGCAACAATGCCAGCAGGTACGGATAAGTATAGCTGTCAACAAAATACTGGCTGCCGTTTTCTTTGATCTGTTGCTGTTTCCCGGTTTTTTTATCCAGGTAGATGCCGGTGACCTCGTTGCCAAAATGCAGTACCAGATCCTTATTACCGCTGTGGGACGCACGGTATACGGGTTTGAAGGTCTGAAGATCTGAAACGGCTGTATCTAACCAGGGCTCATTCACACCCAATATTACCATGGAAGCATCCAGCAGCAGTTGATCAGCGGAAGTTTTTATGCCCAGTGAGAAATTACCAATTTCCGTTTCGCCGCCGTCGCGTATAGCGAAACAGGTAAGGTTATATTTACCCGGTGTCAGCAATTTAGTATCAAATTTAGACTGGGCCTCGCTTCTGTTTGCGAACAGTGAAAGGGCCAACAGGAGTGCAAAGGGGCGTATTGATTGAACCAGCATAGCTTTAAAGATAAAAGTAGAGATAGTTTTCAGGCACTACAAAGCTATGTCATTTTTCAGGTACGGTATATCGTGGCAAAGCGGTATTGACATCTCCCTGAAAACAGGTAGAAAACCCGATACTAAGTGTACCGGGTTTCACATGATTTACGGCACTATCACCAGCCGCTTACCCGCCAGGTCATTGCGTTGCCAGGCAACTGCGATATCTGCCAAAGGCACTTCTTCAATATCCATTTGTAGCTTGTCTTCCTGAATGAGCTGCCATACATATTTTAGCTCTTCCTTCACTACCTTAAAGTCCATCTTACCCATACCCATCAGCTGTAACCCGGACGTACGAAGGGCTGCACCAGCCAATGTAATATCAAAGCCCGCTTTGGTACCGATTTGCACATACCTGATCTCTCTCCTGGCAAATCCGTCTACTTTGGGCACAAAGGAATTTATTAGTAACTCTGCTGGCCGCCCCCACAGGAAATCAATGACTACATCAATATTGCCCAGTGCTGCAAATGCGTCCTGCAGTTGCGCTTCCGGCAAACTTAAGTCAATCACGTCATCGGCGCCCAGCTGCTTCACTATTTCAAGGGAGGCTTTGTTTCTTCCCGTACCAATCACACGGCCGGCCCCCAGTAATCGGGCTAACTGCACGGCTATACGGCCTGATACACCGGTAGCACCATGTATCAACACGGTTTCACCCGGTTGTAATTTCGCTGTGTATTTTAAGGGTATGAGAGATGTAATGGCTGATGTTGGAATGGCCGCGGCCTTGGCTGCGCTGATACCATCGGGTACCGGAATTACAACGCCTGCCCGTGACTGCTCGGCATAAGCGCCATACGGTGGCGCAGTATCCCTAAACATTACCAGTTTTCCTTCCGCGGTGAGTCCTATTCCATTAGTGCCCACAATTGCCGGAAAGGCAGGATACAAATGCTGGCTCGCATAGTGCTTGCCTGATGCTGTTCCCTTATCAAAGTTCTCCAATACGGCAGCTTTCACCTGGATGATTGTTTGTCCATCCCCTGGTACTGGTGCCTTAAAATCCTGGCATTGCGGTACTTCGCCAAAGCTGTTTATTACTGCTGCTTTCATATACTTGTTTTTTTAAGCAAAGGTCAGCAGCCGTAATCCGGCGGGCGATAACATTTGTTAAGAAATAGGTTTTTGCTGATTTTCCCTGGCCATCTTATTGCGGATGCGGCTCAGGTGCACAGGCGTAATGCCCAGGTAGGAAGCAATATAATGTTGCGGCACCCGCTGCACGAGTTGTGGCCTGTCGCGCAACAGATTCTGATACCGCTCCTGCGGCGTATCGCGGATAAAGGACCACAACTCCCGCATGTAATGGAGCTGTCGCTCAAAAGTTATATTCAACATTTCATGCAGGAAAGCGTTATCCTGCCCTAGGTCGGCCATCAGGGCATCATAATCCTGCCGGTGCACGGCCCGTAGTGAGGTCGGTTCAATTGCTTCGATCGTAAAACTGCTGGGCGTACCCGTGCGGAAGCTGTCGGCAATAGAAACCACCTGCCCTTCTACCATAAACTGGCAGGTAATATCACGGCCATGGTGATTAAACCAAACTCGTAAACAACCTTTGTCCACAAAAAATGCCCGGCGGGAGATGTCACCTTCCCTTAGGAGAATGGTTTTGGCCGGCACTTCCAGCTGCTCTAAGCGGTCGAGGTATTTTTGGAAGCGGTCACGCAAATGAGGTAAGTGAGCGATGAGTTGATCGAGCATGGGGTGAAGGTACGAAATGTAGGGAATCTACTTACGTCTGTGCTCCAGATAATCTTCGTCCTGGGAAAAGGAAAGACCTTTGCATTTTATGGAGGTAAATGTTTCCGTGAAGAATAACAAATATAGCCCAATAGAAACACCGCTATTCAGAATACCAAAACCACTGACCATTTTTTGTGATCCTAAATAACAAAAGATTATATATTCAGCCATTAGGATTGCACCCAGTAAAACAAACCGTATGAAAGGCCTCAATTTAAAACTCAAGTATAAAGGCCCTGACAGGAATACGGCATTTATTAATGGCATTGGTATTAATAAAACGAGAAAAAAAAGTACTGACTCAGTTGCAAAATTTCTGAGCGAATATCGCGGTTCATAGTGAATAAAAACTGTTATCAATACAAACACGAGGTATTTGCAAAAAATGTAAAGGAGAATATTTAGGAAGCCTGGTTTAAACATTGGTTCATTGTTGGTTGAGATACTATCATGTGTAAAAAATCTCTCTAAGTATTAAATATCCTTCTCCACAGTACCTTACCTGATTTGAAATTTACTATTACAAATAATATCAACATAAGGGAGGAAAACTCCTGCACCTGCACATCTGATCCTGTTCCGTTGAATTTAAAGCCAAGATCATAGGAATAAATAGCAGGCGTAAACGTAATAAAATTCAGAAAGCCTACTAAAATTATTAACAGTGTCATTATCTTTCCTACAAATGGCTCTTTAAACTATAGAATGAGGCATAGAATAACTCCAAGAACTCCTACATAATGCCTATCCATCATCACTATTTCAGTAGTTGCTGTTACATATATCGTATAAATAGAGGCTATCGCCATGATTAATATTGGTAATAAATGAAAATACATCTTCGATCGCCTATAAATATCATTCATTCGCTTAACATATTACGAAAATAAACATACTCAATTATTACAATGCGGCAACCAACAGATGACAATGATACAAACGGCACTCCGGAATTTCCGACTTGATTTTAACTTGACAAGAATACTCCCTATCCCACAATTTTATTGGGACGTTTTAAGCCCAGTAAACCAATGGCAGAGGTAGTAATAACACCACTAATAAGACTCAGGATTGCTCTTCTGTTAATCCAATACAATTTACCATCCGTTAGCAATCCATATACGCAGTAAAACACGACGGCAGCCATCAATGTAAGAACCAGGAAATTTCTGATATAAATCCTTCCTTTAAACTTCATACTAAATATTCTAAAAGCTCATTCAGAGCCTTGCGTTAATTCTTAAAAATTCTCAACTAATTGTAACGCAGGACGTGAGGTTTTTATTATATTATTTCTTTCCAGGTTAAGCAGGCATTCAAAATTTGTGAAGAATCCACGTCTTAAACAAACGGCAGGCTCCCCGCCTGCCGTTCCTTTATTTCAACCACGGACTACTAAACTCCAACTTCCGCAACGCCTCCTGTATCTCCGGGTTCGACATAAACAACCGCCATAACAACCCGCTCCGGTAATTCTCTATCATCACCACAATGGGACCCTGGTCAATGGCGAGGTACTGATTATCATACCAGCCCACGGACTCATTAAATGCATCGTAAAATCCGTACTCGCCCCATAAGCGGTTCCCTACCTTGTTGTAGAAATATTTCAGCGCCTGCATGGAATATTCAGGGGTATATGGGAACGACGACAATGCAGCCGTTGGCGTAATCACACCCAAATCATTCGTAGGCGAATGTGCATTGTAAAATTCATGGTTATCACTGGCCGTAAGTCCCCAGCAGTCAGGCCCGTAACCTTTGAAGTGCTTAGGGTTTTCAATGCAGTATTGCCGGTTGATCAGCGTATGATTTTTATTCTGCTCCCAGTAATCCGCATAACGGTCCTTCAGTCCGCGCGGGTCCAACCCGAGGAAGGAATAATGTGCAAAAAACAACGGGCCGCCATAATCAAAGCCCAGCGGCAGTTTAATGCCATAATAGGATTTACCGTTATAAAAATAATTACTCATCGCCCAGCCCTGGTGATACACCTTAGGTGATACAGGAAAGTTGGGTGAAGCCACTGCAAGTATATAAGTGATCAGGCATTCATTCCAGCCGTGGATCTGGTGGTTCATGCTCCATCCGTTGTTGGGCGACCAATGCCAGTACAATACACTCTGCCCGCCCTGCGTATACCAGCTCCACTCCGCATCATTCCACATCCACGTGATTTTATTACGCAGCTCCGTTTCTTTAGGCGTATCCCGGTTGAAATACTGTTTTACTGCCAGCAGGCCCTGGAACATAAAAGCTGTTTCCACGAGGTCGCCGCCGTCATCCTTGCGGCCAAACGGAATCGTTTTACCGGTAGCGCCATTCATCCAGTGCGGCCATATACCATGGTAGTTGTCCGCCTTCCAGAGGAAGTTCACAATTTTCAGAAGCCGGTCCAGCCCCTGTTCCCGGGTAACGAAGCCCCGCTCCACACCTACTATAATGGCCATCACCCCAAAGCCGGAACCACCTATGGTAACGGTTTCCGGCGTGGGTGTACGCTCCGGCGCCAACCCGGATACCGGGTGCGCAAATTTCCAGAAGTAGTCAAAAGTACGTTGCTGCACCAACGTTAGTAAGGCGGAATCGCCCAGCTGCGGCCGGGCTGCTTCCTTCTTACGCTGGGCACCGGCGGTAAATACCCACGCCAGCAACCATACTGTTATCATCGATCTTAACACCATATACTAATAGTTAGGATTTTGCTGAAGCTTACCCTGACTAAATTGTATCTGGGTAAACGGAATCGGAAAAACTTCATTTTTCCCTACCACAAAGGTTTTGCCATGCCTGCTGTAAGCCGCCACTGCTGTTCCCGGCACCAGCCCTTCCTCACGTACCAGTTCAAAATAGCGGTCGTGCTCCATCGCCAACTCCACGCGTCTTTCATGCCAGATGTCCTGAAGGGTTACCGTGCCCTTACCGGCCAATCCCGCACGTAGCCGCAATGCTGTGATGTCGGTAGCCGCTGCGCCGCCATTGCCCAATGCAAGGGCCGCTTCTGCATGAATTAATAATACTTCGCCTAAACGCAGGATGCGTAAGTTTTTTGGCAGGCGATCCTGGTTGCCGCAAAACTGCTCCTGTGTGCGACTATGATACGCTTTGTAATTGTAGCGGTCATTTTCCACACTATCTCTGCCGGGTATACGAAAATTATCCCAGAGCACCGTACCACCAGGCACCACAAATATAACCGTAGCGGCTAAACGCTTATCACCTGCTTCGTACTCACTCACCAGGCTCAGCGAAGGCCCGCCAAAGCCCCAGCCAAGGTCAGCCCAGCCACGCTTGCCACCGGCACGTGGTCCCTGGCTGTTGCTGTATACTTCCACTGCCGCATCGCAGGTAGCGTTGGTACCGGTTTGAATTTCAAAGAGAGACTCGGTGTTATTGGCACCGGACTGCCGCCAGATGGTGGCATAATCAGTGGCCAGTGCATATGGTCCTACCTTACCGGTAATGACAGAATCTGACAAGCTATAGGCCCGTTGCCAGTTACGGCGATAGAGCATTACCTTCGCCAGCATACCGGCAGCGGCCCCCTTGGTAGCCCTGCCCACCTGGCTCCCACTGGCTCCCTTTGCCGGCAGGTTGGTTAACGCAAACTCCAGGTCAGCGATAATCAGCTGGTAAATTTCATCGGCAGTAGCACGTGTCTGATACTGGTCCTGTGCAGCTTCTGCGGGCGTTAACACCTTATCCACTTTGGGTACTCCGCCGAATATGCGCACCAGGTTGAAATAAAAGTAAGCCCGCAGGAAATGTGCCTCCCCCTGGTAACGACTCTTTGTGGCGGCATCCAGCGAGGTGGATGATTCCAGCGCGTCCAGTGCCTTATTAGCCCTCGCAATCGCCTGGTAATAGCCGGACCAAAGGTCGTTAAACGTCGTGTTGTTCGCATCCATAGTAAGGTTATCCAGCTGCCCCTGCGTAGGCGCCGCATCGTCCGGACTACTTCCCTTGTCCGCATCATCCGAAGCAATGTTGGTTACACCGATAAACGGAAAACCATGGAGCTTTCCCACCCACATATTGTTGTAAATACCTGTCAACAGGTTTTGTGCGGAAGCCGGATCTCCGGCAGCAGCTTCTTCATCAATCTGCCCCTGCGGCTTTACATCCAGGTAGTTGTTACAGGCAAACATCGCAGTGATTAACGCGGCACCAGCTAATGCATATATCTTCTTCATAAGTTACTTTTTTTTTAGAATGAAACATTTACACCAAATCCAAACGTGCGGGTGATAGGATAAGCATTCAGCTCAATCCCTGCATCCAGGATGCCGCTAGAGTTATTCGTGGTGTTGGTGGCCGTGTTTACGCGGTTGTTGATGCTATTATCGTAGTCGATGGTACCACCTGGCAGCTCCGGACTAAAACCAGTGTACTTCATGATGGTAAAGAGGTTTTGCGCGGTAACATACACCCGGAACCTGGTAAGACCCATGCGTTTCAGGGTTTGCTCCGGCAGGTTATAACCGATGGTAAGATTATTACAGCGAAGGAAATTGCCGGACTCCACAAAGTACGTAGAGGCGGGCAGGTTAGAAGTGATCAGGCGGGGATCCGTATTGGATGGGCGATCCGCCTTCCAACGATTGTTTTCATAATCCGACTCAATATTATCCGTGTTTTCGAAGCGGAAAGCTTTTTTGCCATTATAGATTTTATTGCCACTGCTGCCATAGAAATCTGCCGAAAAATCAAATCCCTTATATTTTAAACCGAGATTAAAACCATAGAAATATTTAGGCTGATAGGAACCTACAAACTGCCGGTCGCTGGCGTTGATGATACCATCGCCGGTCACGTCTTTATAACGCAGGTCGCCCGGGCGTATGTTACCTTTGTTAGGGTCATTCTTAATATTGGGATCACTGTCGATTTCACTTTGGTTCTGGTAAATACCCAGCGACTCCAACACATAAAAGCTGGCTACCGGCTGTCCGTTGTCCGTGCGGGTTACATAGCTTTGCTGGCCTACACCGCCACCCAGCAGTGCTTGTCCGCCGGCGAGGTTGGTCACTTCATTTTTATTAAAGGAAATATTACCACCTATATTATAACTCAGGTCTTTGGAGATGTCATCTTTCCAGTTGGCAGAGAACTCGAAACCTGTATTTTTAAACGAAGCAGCATTGGTGATGTAGGTATTATCCGGGTCGCCCAGGATACTCGGGATGTTCACCACGATCAGGGCATCAGATGTTTTTTTACTGTAGTAGTCGAGTTCACCGCTGAGGCGTTCGTCGAGCAGACTGTATTCGAAGCCTACGTCGAACTGTGTGGTGGTTTCCCATTTGAGGCCGTTGTCTTTCGTATCCTGCAGCGCTATACCTTGTGTGATGCTATTATCAAAGAAGTACGGCAGGTTTACCGTAGCCGTGTTGATATATGCGTTGGTAGGAATATTATCATTTCCTAACCGGCCCCAGCTGGCGCGGAACTTCAGGAAGTCGAATACTTTCTGGTCTTTCATGAATGCTTCCTGTGTTAATACCCAGCCTACGCCCACGGTTGGGAAGTAACCCCAGCGTTCTTTAAACTTAGAGCTGCCATCTGCGCGAATGGAGGCGCTGATGAGGTAGCGATCATCATAATTGTAAGCAGCGCGCCCTACGAACGATTGGCGGGCGTATTTATCGCCGCGGTTGTAGAGGGTGGACTGCACGTTCGGATCGCCCAGGTCTAGGTACCAGAGGTCTTTTTGCGCCGGTACGTTGATGCGTGAGCCGAGCAGGAAGGTGCTATAAAACCCTTCTGTAACAGAACCGGCTAACACCGTGAGGTTATGTTTACCGAATGATTGATCGAAGGTGGCGGTGTTGTCCCACACCCAGCCTTGCTGGCGGCTATCATTGATTTGCAGTTTGCTGTTATCCTGGCGCTGGTTACCACCGGCTACCAGGAAGGTTTTATCATCGTTGAGGAACTGGTAGTTGTATACGCGGTCGTATCCCCAGCGCAGGTCCGCATTAAATGCAGAACGCAGCTTCAGCCATTTCACCGGTGTAAATTCCAGTGCGATGTTTCCCTGCAGGCGGGAATCCTGTTGCAGGTAATTCTTTTTATCTACCTGCAGCATGGGATTTGCCACGTTGCCCCAGGCGGAAGTGTTACCGTAGCGGCCACCATCTTCTACCTGTACCACCGGTGCCGCGCGGTAAATATTACCGTAGATGTCGAAGAGGGAAACGTTTTGACCACTTCCTCTGGAATAAGAAATCTGCGAAGTGAATTTCCATTTTTCAGAGATATTGAGGTCGTTGTTAGCGCGGAAGGTAAAACGTTTGAAAGTATTTGTTTGAACGATTCCATCGTCCTGGATATAGCCGGCGCTATAATAATACGTGTATTTGTCGGAGCCACCGGATACGGAAAGATTATGATTCATCTGGAAAGCCTTTCGCAGCAGGGCGTCGTACCAGTTGGTGGAGCCCCCA
Organism: Chitinophaga jiangningensis; assembly: GCF_900142605.1. GTDB lineage: Bacteria > Bacteroidota > Bacteroidia > Chitinophagales > Chitinophagaceae > Chitinophaga > Chitinophaga jiangningensis. Next base: position 221,037 of record NZ_FRBL01000003.1, on the reverse strand, counting down.
TATGCCGCTGCATCCGTATTCGGGTCTTTGGCCGGGGCAGCATCTTTGATATAATCGATGTATTGATTTCTGTCTGCCATCTTTACAAGATGTGCCGCTTCGCGGAATCCGGCCTGGCCATCGTAGCGGATTTCCATTTTACCGGCTTTTCCCTTGCGCGTAGTGATGATCACAACGCCGTTGGCTGCACGTACTCCATAAATGGCTGCAGAAGCATCTTTGAGTACATCCATGCTTACGATATCTGCATTGTTGATGTTGCGTATATCATCGGTGAGTACACCATCCACAACATAGAGTGGATTTGCACCTCCCATCACGGAACCCGTACCGCGTACACGTACCTGTGGTTGCGTGTTGGGCTGGCCGGAGTTGATGATTTGCACACCGGCTACCTTGCCCTGCATAGCCTGTGTGGCAGTGAGCACCGGTTGTTTGGCGAGCTCCTCTCCTTTTACGGAGGCAATGGCGCCCGTTACATCTTTTTTGCGTTGCGTGCCATAACCAACGACTACCACGCCGCCCAGCTGGTTTTGATCTTTTGCGAGGAGGATGTTGATGTTAGTCTGACCGGCATTAACAACCTGCGACTTTGATACATATCCGAGATAAGAGATGACGAGGGTACCGGATGACTCAGGAATCCTAACGGTAAAGGAACCGTCTGGTCCGGTGGTGGTGCCGGCGCTGGTGCCTTGTACTCTTACGGTTACGCCTATCAGCGATTCACCTGTTGCGGAGTCCTTTACTGTACCTTTCACCGGTTCTGTTTGCTGTTGCTGTGCTTTTGCCGACAGGGAGAGCAATAATATCCCCGTCAGGATTACACTGCAGATCTTTGTAACGGTTATTCTCATAACTACTGCTATTTTATGTACGAATAGAAAGTGATGTGGCAATCTCTGCCGACCGATTGATTTGGTTGTGCATCTTGCAAATAGATAAACAGCGGTGTACGCGGATTTGTTACGTATAAGGTTGCTAATAGCTGATATAGACAAATGATTGCACGAATATTACAAGTTCGTGAAACAATGGCTGGCAATGGTATTCAGCCTGGTACAAGGGGCAGTTCACGTCTGCCGTTGCGGGGATGGGCAGCCTTTCAACACTGACAGTAAGGTACTACTTACAGCTGTTTTTGCGCGGCGCTAATATCTCCCCAAAAAACAGCAACAGCTTACCGTGAAAACACGGGGTAATAACTGTACATTTCCCCGTTTTTAGATATCTTTTTTGTAAATGGCAAAAAATAACGGACATTTATAGACGACGTTATTAGGGTAATGTGAATGGAAGCAGCGGTATAAAAGGTAGCCTCAAAATACGATCCTTACTATCCAGAAAACACAACGAATCCCATGAGATTTCATATCCCCGGTATCCCTCATACGGTCACCAGTCAGCTGTATATCAGTTGTGCTTATACCCAGAAAGTCTACAAACTCTGCGCAATGCTTACCAGGCTTGGGCATGAGGTGTATCATTACGGTTGCGAAGGGAGTAATCCTGTTTGCACCGAACATGTTGATGTGGTCAGCGAAAGCTTACGACAGCAGCATTATGCTACTAATTTTCATACGGAGCAATTCCGTTTTGACACCAAAGATCAGTACCACCAAACATTTTATCAGGAAACGGTTGCCGCTGTCAAAGCGAGGCAGCAGCCGAAGGACTTCCTCCTCTGCGCCTGGGGCTGGGGCCACGAGCCCATTGCCAAAGCCTTTGGAGAGGATATGATGGTGGTGGAATCAGGAGTTGGTTATGAAAGCATTTTTGCGCGATACAGGGTGTTTGAATCCTATACCTGGATGGCGCATGTTTATGGCCTGCATCAGATACGTAATGGTAACTGGTATGATGCAGTGATTCCCAACTTTTTTGATCCGGAGGACTTTACGTTTTCAGATCAGAAAGAGGATTGGTATTTATACCTCGGTCGCATTACGCATCGCAAGGGGGTGGATGTGGCTGTGCAAACCACACGTGAAATTGGGGCCAGGCTGCTGATTGCAGGACAAGGCACCCTCGAAAATGAGCAGGAAAAGATATTTATCAGGGATAGCCATGTAGAACATGTTGGCTTTGCAGACGTAGCTACCAGGAAGGCGCTGCTATCCAAAGCCCGCGCAGTTTTCATGCCTACCTATTACCTAGAGCCCTTTGGTGGTGTAAGTATTGAAGCGGCTATGAGCGGCACACCTGTGATCAGTAGTGACTGGGGAGTATTTGGAGAGAATATACTGCACGGGATAACGGGTTACCGTTGCCGGACATTTGATCAGTTTTGCCGGGCCGCTGAAAATATTGACGCGATAAATCCGGAAGCCTGCCGGAGCTGGGCAATGGAGAATTTCAGCGTGGACCGGGTAGCGCTGATGTACCAGGAATATTTCAATATGCTGTATGACCTCTGGGACAAGGGCTGGTATCAGCGAACGCCGGAGCGTACGGATCTGGACTGGCTGCGCAGGAGTTATCCGCCGCAGGAGTCCATCGTTATGCCCTGATTATAACTATCACATACTCCAATTATAAATCCCACAACCTCACCTATTATGGCTACAGAAGAGCTGCAAAATGTTGCTGATACGCCGGGAGCCACCGGCGCTACAGGTCCGGCCGGACCTACCGGTGCTACCGGACCACAGGGCACTACCGGACCTACCGGGCCAGTGGGCCCTACAGGACCTGTGGGTCCAACGGGACCGGAAGGCCCCACCGGACCTCAGGGCGCTACGGGACCTACAGGCCCGCAAGGCGTTACCGGCGTTACAGGACCTACAGGTTGGGTTACATTAATAGCGAACAGCATTACCGGGCCTACGGGGCCTATAGGGCCAACCGGGCCACAAGGCACCAACGGCCCTACAGGACCAGTGGGTTCCACAGGACCCGAAGGGCCTACCGGGCCAATAGGACCAACAGGACCAAAGGGGGATCCGGGTGCTACTGGTGTACAGGGACCTACAGGACCCAAAGGAGATCCCGGTGCTACCGGTGTGCAGGGCCCTACAGGACCGAAGGGTGACCCGGGTGCTACAGGTGTCCAGGGACCTACAGGACCAAAGGGAGATCCGGGTGCTACCGGTGTACAGGGACCTACAGGACCAAAGGGAGATCCGGGTGCTACTGGCGTGCAAGGGCCTACAGGACCGAAGGGTGATCCGGGTGCTACCGGCGTGCAGGGACCTACAGGACCGAAAGGAGATAACGGTACCGGCATTCAGGGTGCTACCGGACCACAGGGAGCCACCGGTGTACAAGGCGCCACCGGCGTTCATGGCAGCTCAGGGCCTACAGGACCCAAAGGGGATACAGGAACAGGTATACAGGGGGCTACCGGACCAATGGGACCAACCGGACCATCGGGAAAAGTAACCGGCAGTGTAACCGTTGGCGTTATAAAAGGACCAGTATCGATACCACCTGGCATCGCCGGGTTTGTAGCCACCGGAAGCTCTATCAGGTTATCACCGGGCAAGCATGCCGTGATCGTTACCATGCTGATGAGCACCAACGGTACCTCCGGCGGTATTGCCTGGCTCAGGTCCACCTTCTCCGATGCACCAGGCTCCACTACTCCTACAAAGGACGTGATTGGCGGAAACCTGGCGAGTGGTTGTTTGATGACGGGTGCTACCTACGCTGTACTCACCGGTACCATACTACTGGAAAATAAATCCGGAGCCGACAAAACTTACGGCTACATCGCGGGGCAGAATGTAAACGGCAGTCAGGGATTTTATCAGTCGCTCTACAACTTCGGCGGCGGCTACTGGTCGGAAGATAAAATTGTGGCTTTCAAATTTGAATAGTATGAACCAATTCCAACGCTATCAGCAAACGGCACTGTATATATCCGCCGAAGAAGGTACAGCCCTCAACTTCTTCGGATACTATTTACCTGAGGCTGCTACTTATCCGGACACGCTCAGCTACGCGGACGCCTGGTCCACACACATCGGACTGTTGCTATTCGTGAAAAGCACGCCGGAGGAAAAAGACCTGAAACGGTTAATGGACGCGTTGCAAAAAACGTTTCCCGCAGGAACACTCGCGCATACTTCTGTGGCCTGGGCTACAATAGGTGATGATATCAACTTTCAGCAACTGTTGCTGCAACCGGATAAGGAAAAAGGAATTGTGTTGTCCGCCAATTTTTCTGTGGAGATACTCAGTGCCTCATTTTTGTTAGCGGCAGTGAGCCCGGTAACGGCTACACTGAATGAATCGGCTACGCTGCAGGGACTCACCATTACCTACCCGCCCACGGCCGAAACTTCTGCGCCGGTGCCGGAGAAAAACGTGTTTATTCCCATTACCACCGATGCCCGCGGCTGTATACTGGCCGACATTGCGCAAAACGATGAGCAGCGCGGAGCATCCGTACCACAAAAAGGCTTTTATTCTTTCGTATCCAGGCCTGAAACACCCGGGAACTTTCAGGGCTGCTGCTATCCCCTGTTTGCCGCTACGCAGGAAGATGCGCCAACGGTTTACACGGGATATCATATGAAATATGACCCTATTGATCCCTACAATCCGAAGAGAACAAAATTTACTTACGCAGGCTTTGCGTATCAAATAAAAAAAATGGATGAGCCGCCGTATAACCAGGTGGAGATCGTGTCAGGCAATGCACTTGCGAAGCTCTCCAATTTCGGTTCCGTTTTTGGCGCGCCGGTAAAATTACTGCCGCTAACAGATACGGATCATCCGGCGGGCTATGTGCTGTGCGAATTGCCGCCCGGCTATGATATGCCTTATTATATGGCGCCGGAGGGCGATTTCCAGGTACTAACGGATACGACTACACCAAATCTGGCAGGTGGCTTATCCGGTACGGAATTCTTTACACTAACGGGTACGAATATATTACGTTTTGAGTCGGCACAGCCGGCCTGTGTACAACGTTTCCCTTTCGTACTGGCGTCGCCGGTAGCGGCCCCCAGTGATGCGCTGGCGTCGCCGTTTTCAGCGGCTTACTATACCTCCTGGGCTACCTTGTATACCCCATCCGCCGCGGCGGTGCCTTATGTGGCTCAACCTGCCGGTGCTTCGCTGTATGCAAAAGGCAAGGATGAAAGTACCGGTATACTGGACCCAACGAATATTGCCTTCTCATTTAAGGCAGATAAAAAACAGTTCTTCCCCCTGTTTCCCTACGCGGGTGTAACAGGCGGCACGCAGCCGCAGGATATGTCCCTGGCCGACATCACTGCGCTGGAAGCAATCGTAATATCTCCCCAAAGGCGACTTGCGATAACCAAACAAAGCTCTACAAATGCCCACCTGGTGAACGCGGCGGCCGCAGAAATAAAATATGCCACCACGCCAGGCGGCATTCTGGCTAAAACCACGCAAAGCAATGACGGTACCGCCGTTCAATGGAACCAGTTTCTCCTTGGGAAAAATGGTATGGACGAAATTGCATTCAACAATCCCAAAGAGGAGGTCATCACTGCGATGCAGTCCAGTGATGTGTTTTTAGTGGTCAGCAACACGGAATACCTGCAGGGCTTTGCCAACAAAGTTACCATAGGCGACTGGCAGTTAACCGTTAACACCGGTACCAATCAGCGTTATGGCGATTACCGCAACATCATCATTTTCAAGGGCCGTAAAGGAAAACTCTATGATCCGGACAACGTAGCCAATTGCCTGGTAGCCAATCCTAAAAAGTGGAGTCAGGCCAATGACTTCTCCATACCTCAAACAGGCGGCACGCCGGATTCAGGACAGCTGGTGATCCTTTCCAACTGGCTACAGGATTACTTCCGTGATGGCTGTGCCCAAACCAGCGATTACTTTGAGAAATTCAGAACGATTGCCACCAGCGAAACCTGGACGGGCATTTTGTTTTTACGTGTAGACATTACCGATATGCCGAAAAACCTCTCCGGTATTATCGCTGGTGTATCGGACCCTTCGGAGTTCAACGCGCATCACCTGGGAATTGAGGTGAGCCCGGTGGAGCTCAGCAGCGCCGGCATTCCGGAGCTGAAAAAGCCTTCCTCCTTTTTTGGTTTGATCTACTACCTGGACCCCGGATTTAAGGACACGATGCCTATTAAAGCCATTGCGCCCGGTTCCCTCACCAATTATGATTTCAAGCTGCTGGCACTGAAGGTACTGTTCGAGAATACAGCTGTAAAGGGGTTCGAGAGCTATGCACAGCTCACGTTAAACCAGTTGTTTGGTTGCAATGTGTCGCGGGTATATGACCCGGCTAACCTCTACAGAAACGTTTTGCTAACCGGTAACCTGCAAATCACGCAAGGGCAGCCGGTGTATAGTTTGAGCAGTAAAAATGATGATGCATTTTATCTCGACAATAACATCATCCATAAAGTAGAGATCACGGGAGCAGTGCTGAGTAGTCGCTCCAAAGCCAATGCAACCCAACAGGAAAGCTGGTTTGCACTGAATGGTTACATCGACTTCAACATACTAAAAACACCCGAAGGTGCAGTGTATGACCTGTTTTCGTTCGGAAATGATTCCGGGCAGGATTCGCTGCGTAAGGGCCTGAACTTCGCCAACCTGGGTATACGTATGCTGTATAATGATAAGGAGCCTGGAAAAAATAACCTCTCCTTTGATCCTGAAGAAATACGGTTTAACCCTGCACCTAATGTGAGTACCGTTCGTGCAACAGGGTTGTATAACCAGTTGCAGCTAGGCCTTGAAAACCTGGTAACGGCAGCAGAAAAAAAGACGCCGAAGGATAGCGGCTACCTCGATATTATTTCCGACATGCCGTTGGCAGGCCCTGGAAACAAAGGCTGGTATGGCTTACGGCTGAAACTCAACATGGGTACACCGGGCGCATTGGCAGGTAACATTGGACTGAATTCCTATTTGTTACTATCCTGGAGTGCGGAGAGCAAAGGAGAGCGCTATCAGGCAGGACTAGGCATTGCACTGCCCGGCAGCAACGGTGGTGGAAAAATGATTAGTCTGCAAACGGTGCTCACGCTGTCGATTGGCCAGATACGTTTAACACAGGCCGGTGACGAAGGACAAAAAAGTTTCATGCTGATATTTACAGATATCGCATTGAAATTCCTTGGCTTGCTGAAGCTCCCACCGAGTGGCAACACGCTTTTTTATTTGTTTGGTGACCCTGCTGCTCCGGGCGACAAACATGCCCTGGGCTGGTATGCGATGTATAAGCAAAAGCAGCCCTGACGTGATGAATACCCTAACGACCCTATTATCTAACCGATAAATAATTGATATATGTCTTTTCCCGATTTTGCATTTTTTGGCGCTACGATAGATACATCCAGACGTGAATTCTTAAAGGGAGGAATAGATCAGTTCAGAATATTTATCATACAGCAGGCCACCATCCGGTGCTTTATTCCCGGAGGCCCTAACTACGGTCACTATAGTGCACCGGTAAATATTATTCGTCGCTTCTGTGGTGATCAGTATGATACACCTCCAGGATATGACTACCGGGGAACGATAGAAATATATGTAAATGATAATGATGATATTCCCAAGATTTTTGAACTGCTGCCGGAGTTAGGCAACAAGCAGGCAGGGGGAAAATTAGGCCAGGCAACCATCAACATCATTAACCTGATGGATAAACCACCCTCCACAGAAATAGCCTTCGGCTTTGCAGGTGCCTGTGATTATATCAACGGTTTACCGGACGTTTCCTTCCTGGAAACTGATTTCCTTCCATTGAAGGTGAAAAGTTTTCTGATGTTGCAACCTTATAAGTGGAAGGTAAAGGCGTATGCCCAGCATGGACTCGATCCGGGCAATATCATCTTCTACAAAAAAGTTGAGATGGATTCTACGAATGTATATGCGCTGAATCTTGAATCAGGAAAAACAATATTATGTAGGGAAGGAAGTAGTTATCCCTATACCGATAAGGGCAACCTGGGCTGGTTGCCACCGCTGCATGTGGCCGACCGGAGTTTTGCCTTAACCATCCAGGACCTCAATGATACCGACTGGACAAATATCATTGCGGTAGCTAAAACGGAGGATGACAAAGCGCTCCTACGCATGTTGCAGGGATTTACAACCGGAACAAAAGTCACAGATTTTGGAATCGTCCCCATTTACGGCGTCATCTATGATAGCACCAAAGAAGTAGAATCTTTCTTCAGAAAACCCGCCAGCGACCGCCTTGCACTGGCCTTGGCCAGCGTGCATACCGCCTTGCGGGATGGTGCTACCACAAAAATAAAAAGGCCGGTACTGTTCAATTTTAGTGCCTATAAGGCCGGCTCCAATGCAGCCATGAGCATGAAAAAGGTGACCAACATTGCCAATGGTGGCAGAACGGCAAATGAGGAAGTTCTAAGGGCCATCACATCACCGGATTCCACACAACGACAACTACAGATAGCGGCCGACCTCACGTATACAAACAGGAGGAACGCATTTAATACAGAACCGGAAATTGTAGTAAAGGCAGTAGAATTCTCGGAGGCAAATGAAAGCCTGGAGCAACTACTGACCTGGCTCAAAGGAAGCGCCACACGCGTTTTACTGATTCAGGCAGGACGTGTGCCCTCCAACGTGTTCAATTACCTGTTAAGCGTAACTGGACAGCTGCCTATATTTGAGGGCCAGAATACAGCAGTACCGGCTATCACGACAGGAAAGCCTTATATTCATACGGAAGGATATACCGCCATCGGTACAGCGAATAATTATGCGCCGGGAAATGTGGGGGATAATGATGCAAGCGCTTTGATCGCCCGTATTCAAAACGCTGCCAACCAGATCCAGGCGAACCTTGACACCTGGCCTGCCAGCGTAGCCCAACAACCCAATAATATCCTTTCAACCTTTATCAATAGCATTGATACCGACGAAGTCAAAAACTACTTTGGGTCAGTACAGGAGTTTTTTCAAAAATCTTTCAACGACAAAATAGTAATTGGTAGTTCCACCTTCATCAATATTTATAAAACCGTGTTCACCTCACAGGGTAAATCAATTGCAGCTAATGAACCGAGTCCATTGGAAAAGCTTTTCAATGACATCAAAGCGGCAATTGCCGGCAGCGGTAAAGTGGACCTGCTGGGTGTTATTTTTCCTTCAGGTGGAATAAATAAAACTTTCAAATCACTGGTAGCACCTACCGGTGGTCAGCTGATTATTACTGATCCGGCGGTAACCTCGCGCAATAATGAGGCGGGACAAATAGAAGCAGTTATACTCAAAGGCAATTCCAATGCCTATGGCATAGATACTACCGCTACGCTCAATTTTACGGTGCAATATGAGGAGATGACCTGTGACGCTACCTTCACCGGTAAGGATGAGTGGAGTATGGATGGCATTCCCTGGATTGTATTCACCTCCCCCACCTTCCATGTAACAGCGTCCAATGGTGACATGCCACCGGGCGGCTACATCAGCGTTATCTTAAAAGATACCGACCTTACATTGAAGTTGAGTTTGCCGGATGCACAAGGCCTTGCCACCGGCTCTGGTACTTTTGACAAACCCGCTTCCATTTCCACTTTCCTGGGATTTGTAGGCGGTATCAACCTGGAAAATTATGTACCCGAAGCCGTTCAAAAGCTCGCTAACATTGGCGTAAAGGCCATTTCGTTTACCTATAATTCCAATCTGAAAATCATTGATTCGGTAAGTGTCCGCATCGGGTCGCCAGATAAATGGCCACTGATCAGCAACCTGGCCATAGACAATGCCGATGTGCTCATCACAATTATAGCGCCCGGTGATCTGAAGAATAGAAAAATATCCGCCGCTATGCGTGGCGAACTCCTGATAGGCACAGGGGACAATCCCCCACGCATTGCCGTAGGCGCACAGATACCAGCGCTGCGATTCAGTGGTGACCTGATCAGTCCTCAATTACCACTCACCAACCTGCTGCAGATCTTCTGGCCCGGGGCCTCCCCTTCCTGGCCTGACAATACTGAACCGGCAATCACCGCACTGGCAATCAGTTACGATACTAACAACGGCGCCTACACGATTGACACCACACTTCAACTGGATTGGCCGATTGTGATCCTGGGCCGTACAGTGCTAACCATAGAGTACCTCTCTCTGGCGCTCAACGGTAACAACTCCTCTCATACGGGCAGCCTCGTTGGTTCCATTGTTATACTCCCTAAAGGCGCAAATATCGGCATGCTCCTTACCGCGAACTATCTCGGCAAGGGCAACGGCTGGAAATTTATGGCACAGCAAACTTCCGGCGTTATAAAGTTGGTGGACTTCATGCGCGATTACCTGCAATGGGAAATAACCAAAGAATTTGACATCAACATCGATGGCCTCGGCATTGAAATTGAAACCGCTACTAACTCCTGGCTGTTTACCGCCAAAACTGCGGACCCAATTAAAATACCGGGCGTGGACCTCTCGCTGGACCTCAACCTGAAACTCGGTTACAACGGCGGTACCAAAAGTTTTGGCGGCGTAGAAACGATTCATGGCAAAGCACAGGTACCTGTTATCACCCACCAGCAACGCGTGGTATCACTGGCCTCCTTACTACAGGCCGATCCGCCGGTGACCGGTTATTTCGGCACCGGGCAGGCAGATATCATTTGGCAAAACATCAGCCTCACCGTTTACTATAACTTCGATCCGAAGGTTAAAAAATTTGGTATTAAGTGGGGACCGCTGGAGGGAGAAATTATCACCACTACGAACCCGGATAAAACCACTGCTACCCTTCGCTTCACGCAGTCCACCACCATTGGCAGCATGGTAGAAACCATGGTAGAATGGGCTACCGGCAGCAAATTCAGCTTAGGTGCACCCTGGAATATCCTTGATTCCATTGCACTTAACAACCTCGTGCTCACGTTTAACTTTACCGATAAACAGGTAGGCCTCCAAATAGACCTGAACCCGATCAACATCGGATTGTTCGGCATCAACATCGCTACCATCACCGGCTTTAAACTCAGCTATAATTCCGATCAGCCTGACCCGAATCAAAATGGTGTACAGGTACAATTGCTGGGAAGCTTCCTGTGGCAGCAGGATAAGAGCAAGCCACTGGGCTGGGATGCATCCAAACCGGAAACAACACCGGCGCCTCCCGCACAGGGAAATAAATACCTGGACCTTCGGATGCTTGCCCTTGGGCAGCACGTGGATGTACAGGGGCTGTCCAGCGCCACCAGCATATCGCAGGCAATTACCATCATGGAAAAACTGCCGGATACGCCCAAAGGCAAAGTGCCGCCGGTGAAACTGAGTGCCAACAGTGGCTGGCTGACAGGTATGGATTTCGGGCTGGTTCGCATCAGCGAAGATCCGCCGCCAAAAGCAAGCGGACAAGGAGTGATGGCACTGGCAAGCGATTATGTATTCAACCTCCAGGTTGTATTTGCAGACCCTAAGCTATACGGTCTTCGTATAGCCCTTAACGGTGATGCCGCCAAAGTGCTCAAAGGCTTACAGTTTGAAATTATGTACCGGCAGATCAGCCAGTCGGTAGGGGTATACCAGTCAGAGATCACGCTGCCTGACATCATGCGCAATATCCGGCTCGGGCAATTCAACATTACGTTACCTGTTTTCGGCATACAGGTATATACCAACGGCGATTTCCAGGTGGACCTCGGCTTCCCGTGGAACACTGATTTCTCCCGGGCATTTACCCTGCAAACCATCATATTTGTGCCGGCACCCATACCGGTAATGGGCTCCATAGGCCTGTACTTCGCGAAATTGTCCAGCGCCACCACTACCAAAGTACCGGCATCTAAAAAAGGACTATTTAACCCCGTAGTGGCCTTTGGCGTAGGCTTCCAGATAGGTGTGGGCTATGAATTTAACCTGGGTATACTCAGTGCAGGATTTAGCCTTACCGTGGCGGCCATCATTGAAGGTGTGCTTGCCAAATGGAATCCTTACCTGCCAGCCACCAGCAGCCAGCGGGACCGTATCGAAACAGATTACTACTTTTCCATCCGCGGTACGGTGGGCCTCATCGGCAAACTTTACGGCACGGTGGATTTTGCGATCATAAAAGCCAGTGTAAACATAGAAATCAGCATTACCGCACAATTCTATTTTGCACCGTACGAACCCGTAGAACTGGCGCTCACGGCCAAAGTAACTGCGTCGGCGAGTATCAAAATCCTGTTTATCAGCATCAGCTTCAGCTTCTCCCTGCGTATACAGCATCACCTTACCTTGCCAGCCGTGGGAGGCACTGCTCCATGGGCCGATGGCACACAACAGTTGTCGCTGGCACAACTGCGCCGCCATGAGCGTGCAGGCATGGCCGTTAAACTCCTCCAACACAGGCTCCTGGCTGCTAACCTCACTTTTAACTGGGACAACCTCCAACCAGCCGCTACTCCGGCGGAACTCACCGCCTACCTCGCTTTAGGCATTACTGCAGCCAGGGATGAAAATGAGCAATCCCCTACCCTGGCCGCACAGCAGGCATGCGCGGTAGCTATGCTGATGATGGAATCCGTAAAAGCGCCCCAGGATGATCAGCACAGCAGCAGGCTAAAAGCCTTGAAAACGGTTGCTGACAGCGCGTTTGAACAGGTTGCCAAACAGGTGTTCCGCTGGGTGATTGCCGCGTTGCAGCCGAACCCGGTTACCGCAGCGGAGGTGGATCAGCTGATCGTAACACGCGAAACGCTGGAAACCGCACTCGCTTACTTAAGCTCCGCTGAAAATCCGATACCTGTACCGGAAAAGGACATTCTTACCTTTATGGAGCGGCAGTTTAAGGTGGTGGTCCATAAACCCGAAGGCAACAACGATGACAACGAACTCAGTGCTACCTACTTCCCGATGCTGCCATCCATAGGCTTTTCCATACAACGCAGCGGTGATCCGGAACCACTGGCTTATACCTACGCGGCATACAACGCCACCAGCACCGATTACCTCGCCGCGTTGCGGGTGTACTTCAATGAATTAGCGGTAGAGAAAGCGGGCAAAAACACCGCCTACAAAGCCTTCCGGCTCAGTGATGACGACGGGCCTTCCATCGGCAGCTTTATATTTGCCGACTACTACGCACTGCTGGCTAAGCAGATGCTGGAAATGGCCAGCAACTCGCTGAAGCGCTTCGTATATCCGATACAGAAAGATCAGACTACAGGCGACATTATCAAATGGGTGAATGATACCGGGAAGCTCTCTAACGGAGCCGACTATACGTTGGAGAAATTATTTGAAGACAACAAAGCGCATACATTAACGACCGATAGCAGCATTACCATCAACGGCAGCAGCTATGTAGTGCAAACGGGCGACAACTTTAGCTCCATCGCTGCACTGGCGCTGTATGGCAGCGCATTTACAGCAAGAAGCCTGGCACTGCAAAATCAGCAGAACGGGGATATCCTGAAAGCAGGTTTATCGGTTACTTATGACACGCAGCCGGCGTATACGATATTGCCGCAGCAGTCGCTGGAAAACATTGCGAAGCACTTCGGCCAGACGGTGACCGTGGAGGAGCTGCTGGACAAAAGTAATATCCTTACCCTGAAAGATTTGTTGCTGCCGGCCACTACCCTGCAACTGCCGGAATTCGTTTACAAAACGAAAGACAAGGATAACCTGAATGAAGTATCTACGAAGTTCGGTGTAACAATGGCACAATTGTCCGCCATTGCTGCGAACTTAACCATTAAGAACCTGTTTGCCACTACTGAAGAAGCAGACCTGGACATTGTGCAGCTGCCGCAATTCAACGTGGGTGCGCTGATACAGGAAATACAGTTTACCCAGGGCCTACAGCACTTATCCGGGCTTACTTCCCGTTATTACATGGCTGGCCTGCGCCTGCCAACGAAAGGGTTGTCGCCCAAATTTGCGGGTATGTGGGTGACGGAAGATAAGGATGGCTACAAGCTCCCGGATGCTGCGGGACTGTTCGCGCTCACCGGGCAGCAATTCCAGGTGCCGGTGCTAACCACAGGCAAAAGTATTGCGCTTACCTTCAGCAACAATGGCAGCAAGTGGATCAGCTTCGACAACCAGCCTAAGCTGGATATCACTATCACCCCAACATCCGTTCAATACCAGGAAGCAGTGGCACTGACAGCCTTTGCTACCAAAAACTACCTGGATGTGGACCTGGTATCCTTAGGCGTTCCGCCGTTGTATACGATAGAGCCCAACAATTATACTTTCAACTCCGACATTACCTGGGCTTCCCCGGCGGCCATCAACATGCCTTATGCAGGTACCGCCGGAGACCAGCAACAACTGCGCCTCTGGAAGATTCCTGATGCGCTGCTGCAGGTACCGGACCCGAATACCCATCAGCTCAACCCCTACATGACGCTTCAACTGGGCACCTACGATGAGGCTACCCAGCAAATGCATGAAGCTCCTTTTAACGGGTATGGATGGGCCACCAGGATTGATTTTACGATTCGTCGCATTGTGCCGGTACCCGGAAGTCCTAACTCCGCCTCCACGTATGAAGTAGGCGGTGCCGATGGCTTCAATACCCTGCTGCTGGAAAAACTGGTAAACCAGGTAGGTGCCAATGATACCTGGATTGATAGTTTGCATATTGCCTACGCGCAAAGCAGCGACTCCACAGCCGGTGGCGGTATTCAAACGGATAACCCGGATGAACTGACCATAGGCCTGGCGCAGGTAAACCTCACCACCGTTACGGCGCCGCATGTAGGAGCAGACAGCCGGAATCAGTTAGCAGGTTCACAACACCTGGTAACTCCTACTACGTTTATCCGTTTACTTTGGGAGGCTAGTATTACCAGTCAGGGTGGCTATTACCTCTATTACAATAACAGTATAAGCGGTGCTGGCCTGCCGGATCGAATTTTCGATAACCAGGGAACGGCCTTCGTATCACTGATTGTAGTGTTCAGCAACGCTAACCGGAATCAGCTATTCAGTTACATGAATACGCTGGTAACTGCACCCGCAGTAGATTTCACGGCGCATACGCTGTTTGCAAAAACGCTCATGCAACATGTGGAAATAAAGGCAGATGCCAATACCAGCCTGGCAGGCATTGCGCAGGACTTCTTTGCTGACATCGACCAGGTAGCGGACGAGAACAAGGATGTGCCATTAAGGACAGGTGCTACCCTGACCCTGACCGGTGGGGTGTACATGGTAGGCACCCAGGCGCCGGGGGGCTTACTGAACGACATTGCCACCTGGTTTGAAGTAACATCCGCATCTCTCAAACAGGCCAACCCGCAGGTCACCAATTGGGACAACCCGCTGGAAGTATACACCGCACTTTATATTCCGGACCACCAGCTGGTAGTGGGCACCGGCAAAGGTGGCAACACGCTGGCCTCTATCGGTGCTTATTACGGTATATCCCTGTCAGGCCTGGCAGTGGCCAACAGGCAAGTGAGTGGCCTGTTTGAACTTACCAAACCGGTAACGTTTAAGAGCGGTCCGCTCAGCAGTCAAAGTACCGTGAAGCAAAATGAAATGGCCATAAAGGCGGTACGCAAGGTACCGGCTGCAGTGCCAGCGAAACCTGGTGACAAAGACTTTGCGCTGATCTTCCTGCAAAATAATTTCTCCCTGCTGGGATATCACGTGGCAGACAATGCCTTCTTCCGGCAAAGCCATATCAGCATGCCGGTATGCCCGGTGATACCGGAAGGCAAAACCAGCAGCAATAAGAAGTTTGCGGTGCCTGGTGCTACAGATGTATGGCAATACACTGATTCGTTAGGATATATTACGCTGTTAAAAGAAGTGAAACAAAACCAACTGGGTGCACCGGACAACAAAAACAATCCTTACCAGGGCTTAGGGGATTTATTGCAGATCCATTACAGCTGGCAGGATTTATATGGCAACTCCCTCCTCACAACACTGGACAACAGCCAGGATAACAAGCATCCGAATAATGCGCCCGTGCTGATTAAATACAATGATACACTGATAGGGCTGAGCAGATGGCCGGCTGTGAGCACTAACTGGCAGGTGGTTAAAACCGGTACCCAGCCTGCGCTGAACGTACTGCTAAACTTTGATGCTGCTTCCTACGATGGCTTACTGAAAGTGGAAGTGGTGAATAACACCACGCTCACAGCGGTGTTCACCAACCTGCTTGATGAAACAGCAGCCACTAACAAGGCCAATTACAAGTTTAGTCCCGAAGTGGAAGTGGATATGATCACCCTCAACGCCGACAAGCAATCCGTACAGCTTTCCGTGAAGAATTTGCCGGAAGGCATTGATATCTCCCTACAGGTAAAAGATATACTGAGTGCTGATAAGAAGAAGAGTTATGAAGGGGCGGCCAGCTTTTCTACCAACACGGCAATACCTGCTACCTCCAATATCATCAGCAAGGCTGCGGGTGATAAGGCATTGTATGAACAGATATGGTATCAGCTCAATGATAAAAATGGTATAGGCCTGAGCGTTAGTACCAGCCTGCTTCCTAACCGTGAGCTGGCGTTAGATCCTGATCAGACCAAGGCCCTGGTGCAAACATGGATCGAGGCTATTTACCAGTATTTAGATAACAGGGCCGCTGGTAAAGCAACCGGAGACGTGCCGGCGTTGCAGCATATCATCACTTTTAATATTGACCCGGCCACTGTTGAAACAAAAGATATCTTCCAGCTTACCCTCAATTTTATTATAGGTAGACGTCAGCTTGCGCTGGCAGAAAATTCCAACGAGGCTATTTTAGTCGCCCGTACGGCCATTGCTCCCCTCTCCGATTTAGCGGCGGGTAACGGCAATAACTATACGAAGTTTGTGAACGACTTTGAAGCAGCCTTCGCCGGTAGCCTGGAACTGCGCGTGGCCGCGGGTGTAGACCGGTTCGACTCCGCCGTAACAGCGGGATCAGTGTTATGGGTAACGCGGCTAAGTACATCAGCAACAGCTGCCGTACCTTCACTGGGTTACGCTATTAACCAGGATGCAGGTGCAAAATTATTTGCGCCCCGCCCCGTGGCCAATCAGCTGATCAGCAGAACCAATGTGCCTATCGCGCCGTTTGATTCGTCCAGCGCGCCGGTGAACAGGGACTTTATTGACGTCGACATCAATCTCTGGTGCAGGCAGGTATTCGAGAACTTTGATGAATTGCTGAGTCCTGCTTTTGTGACCAGCATTCAGATCATTGATCTGAAAAATAAAGCGGTTAGTCCTGGTGCTACCAACTACTTTGAAAAGTTGATTGGGCAGAAAGAAGCTTTTGCCAACATCCTCAAAGACCTGATGGTACCTGTGTTTGCGAGTGAGGAAGGGTTGGACCCGAAAAATATCCGGGAAGATTTCAGGCAGGCGTTGCTCGTGCAGTTATCCAATGCCTACAGTGTGCAATCCGGACTGGAGTTTACAGCCGATGTGTTTGAGAATAACCTGAATGAGCCGGCATTTCTTTATGGAAATGTGGAACAAGTGGTGGGAGAAAATGAGCAACCAATTCCTAATCTGCAATTTACTGCACCTAAGATCAACCTTGCGCCGGACAAGCAGGCGGGGGTACGCTTCCTGCTTTCTTCGCCACAGATCATCAAGGGAACGGGCGGAGAAGTGTTGTCGCGTCTGGACCTGCAACTCGCTTACACGGCCAGTTCCATTGAACACCAGATTGGAGAGTTGCCGGGTATTAAGGATTACAAGGCCTCCTCCTGGCTGCAGTTCTTTAGTAAGAACAGTAGTATACTGGCATCGCAGCAGCTATCCAAATTACCGGTGCAGGTACCGCTGCCGCTTAATGTATTCCCTCCGGTGCCTGGTATGACCAGGCAAAACGGTGAGCTGTCCAGCAGTGGCAGCACTGCTCCATTGGCCGACTTACTGGACTGGAACTACCTGTTTTCGTATAGCCAGGCATTTCACTATCCGCAGGATATCCTTCACTTTAGTGTGCGGTTTAACCTGGTGACCGGTGAAGTGAATAAACTGACCGGCTTACCGGATGCATTTAATGCGCTGGCGCAATTTATCAGCGTGGTGCCTGCCATTAATGAGGCGCTGGACAAGCTGCAACTCATTACCATGAGCAGCACACCGCAGGAGGTTGCCGCTGCTACTGCCACCTTGAAGGCTTATACTGACCTGACAGGCAACATCATCAAACAGGCTGGAAATCAGGGTTTACAGGTAAAACAATTTGATCCGCGTAATATCACAAGCGTAGAAGGGCCCTATAATTTTGAAGTGAAAGAAGGCATTGGAACAAACGGTGAACTGGTGATTTCAGTAGGTGTTACTGCCGATGTGATCCAGGCTATTGGCGTACCGGTGGTGGACCTCGAAGGCTACACCAGAAATGATTATACCGCGGAGCCGCATAGTTACTACTATACTAATGCTGCAGGCCCGCTGAAAGCTGCTGTAGGTCAAACCATTCCGGGCCGCACGGTAAAACTGAAAAACCTGAATATCCTCGGTCGCCAGGATGCAGCGGTTTCGGTGTATCTCGACAGGAATGCGGAGCTGGTGCCGGGCAAGCCTACCAATAATGCCTTCGTATATACGACGGGCTCGGTGGAATTTCCGAATTACTATTATCCTAACTTTGCGCGCACGGAGGAAATCAATATTGCTACCATCACCGGCAAACCAGTTAAAGCAGATTTACAAACGCAGCTCAATAACCTGTTTGATGCCTTGCTGGTGAAGAATAAGCAGTCGAAGCTAAGTTTCAGTGTGGTGGGTACCTACCATTACCAGGTAAACCCGGCGGGTAACACTATTCAGCTGCCAGTGATGATGCAACCAGGTAAGACCTTTGACCTGGGTCAGCATCCGGACAAAGCACCTGCAGGTATGATCGCTAACTGGGTGAAGGTGATTGACCAATGGCTGAAAGATTATAATCCCGGAACGGCTAATGCTGCGCTGAACTTCAACCTCACGATTTTCTCGAATCTGACGGATGAACCGAAGCCACTGATTCAATTGACGAGTTTGTATTTGAATATGGTGGATATAGTGTAGAACGTGGTTGACCTAACAACAATGCCAGGTAAGGTTACCTGGCATTGTTGTTTATAGAAGTTATTTGCCCAATCCATCCTCGTAGGTAGGGCCATACATGCCAGGGACTTTGTTGCCGGTAGCGCGCAGGTACACGATCATTTCGCCGCGGTGGTGGTAAATATGATTAAACAAAAAGCCTCTTGCTACTACAGAGCGGGTCATTGGCCCCAGCACGGTGCGGTCGCCCACTTTCATGGTCCAGTTGCCGGCCAGGCTTTCTTCGGTTGACTGTTGCAATGCAGCCCTCGCCTTCTCCACGTTATTTTCAAAGAACTGTAACGTAGCTGCAATGTCGTTAGGACTGCCTCTTTCGGGTCTGTCTGCCGCCACATCATACACATCCTGGCCTAACGTGCCCGCATACCAATAGTATATGGTGGCAATATGCTGGGCCAGCTCGCCCATGGTCCAGGAGATTGGAGAAGGCTTGTAGGAAAGGTCTTTTTCAGGCACTGCCTGCAACAGCCTGCGGGTGCTGTTAACTTCATTTTCAAATTCGGTCTGTAATGCTTGTAACAGGGTCATGGTTTCAAATTTTTTCTAAGTTAAGGTTTTTTACAGGGAGATGTAACAGCCGGCCTGCTTCAGTTTCCCGTCAGGGGTACCTCTTCATGCTCAATATTTCCAAACCACCGGAAAATAACTTCCGGTAGTTCCTGAAATGTGGCCGGCTCACCTGCCCATGCCACAATACCATCCGGGCGTACCAATATAACGGAAAGGCCTAAACGATCGATGGCTGCCTTACCTGTATGCAGTAACCGACCATTATATCCGGCTGCTATACTTTTAAACTGGCTGTTGGCGGTAAAGTCAAGCAACACGCCTTTCCCATCCTGCATCAGCTCACCTAACCTCGTACCATCTTCAAATTCAAAATCCGGTACGATCCTGCCCACCAGCGGATGACTATCGCCAAGATCATAACGGTTATGGATACCCCAAATTCTGCCTGCGAAATAAGTGGCGCCGTCGCGGGTATTGATGAGATCCCGGAATATGGCGTTTAAGGCCCTGGACGCGGGCGTTGCCTGCATGATGGCTACCTGGGCACGGGACCAGTCCAGTACTTTGGCTCCAATAGGATGCCGCTCTGTGAAATAAGTATCGAGGAGCCCGGCGGGTGCCGTGCCGTGAATGGTAGCTGCGAGCTTCCAGCCGAGGTTCATTGCGTCGCCAATACCGAGGTTGAGCCCCTGGCCGCCCAGCGGTGAGTGAATATGTGCCGCATCGCCAGCCAGTAACACGCGGCCATTGCGGTAGGCGGTGGCTTGCCGTGCCCTGTCGGTCCAGGTGGTGGCTACCTCCAAACTGCTGATTGTTACATCCGTTTCAGCAATTCGGCGCAGCAGTGTTTGGAGGTAAGCTACTGTAACAGGCTTATCGGAGCTATGGAAAGCGCCACCATCAAAGTCCTGCAAGAGCAGATAACCCGGCTGTGACTGAAAATACATACCTGTGGGCATTACATTACGGCCAGGCCTGAGCTTTTCGGGGTCCTGCAATACTACTTTACAGGAGTAGCCGGTAAATTCAGGCTCAGTGCCGGCAAATTCAAAGCCGCCTTGTTTGCGGACTACACTGCGGCTCCCGTCGCAGCCTACCAGCCAGTTGGTAGTAAAGGTTTGATCGCCTGCCTGTACCGTTACGCCGTCCTGATGTTGTGTAAACCCGGTAATGGGGAGTCCCCTGTGTATCTGTACACCCATTTCTATGGCCCTTTTAGTCAACACGGTTTCCAGTTCATGCATTTCACTCATCATACCAAAATCAGGCGCGCCTGGCAGCTGATAGGGCCATTGTGAGGTATCAATATCCTCATAATTCAGGGTGATACCTGCAAAGTGACCTGCCGGTTTTTTAGGTGGCTGTCCGGGTATGCTGTGGGGCTGTTTCATGTGCTTATGCAATTCCAGTTGGTGCAGCATACCGCGGTGGTATAAAGCCGTGATAGTAGGTGAGGATAATCCCCTTATACCGAAGGGCAGTTGCTTAAGGGGAGAATCGGGTTGCGCTTCTTTCTCCAGGATTAGCACAGAGCATTGGGCTAACGCCAGTTCACAGGCGAGGAAAAGTCCTACGGGGCCTGCGCCGGCAATAATTACATCGGTATTCATGGTTTCATTTATCATTGAAACGCAAAATTCCAACATGGGGTGCAGGATGGCTTGTAAAAATGCGACAAAATGGAGAACTACAGGCGCTGGCTGTCAGGAGGCCGTTTGGCAAAGGCGGCAGGCGTGGTGTGACTATAACGTTTAAACTCACGGCTCAGGTGCGATTGATCTGTATATCCCATTTCCATCGCCAGGCCGGCGATATTGACGTCAGGGTAGCGCCACAGGTGGTTACGTACCTGTTCAAATCGTATCAGGCCCGACACATCTTTTACCGTAAAGCCGGAGGATTGCTTAAACTTCCGTTCCAGTGTACGCACGGTGGCGTGTGCGGCGGCGGCCACCTGTGCTACCGGCAGGGTTCCGTTGGCAGCTCTCATTGCCGCTCCTGCTTTAATGAGGGTAGTGTCGGTACCATTAGTGGCGGTAGTGTCCGAAAAATATTGCATCAGCAAGGCCACCGCTTCCTCCAGCTTGCCGGCCTTTACCAATTTGGTAAGCGCGGCTTGCAATGCTGCCACCGGGTGCTCAAATAGCTGTACTCCCGTTAGTCCGGTGGGCAGCCCCAGCAGATCAAAGATAGTCCAGGGGTAACATCGTACACCGATGACTACCAGTTTGTGTTTTGCGTAGAAATGCACCGGCTGGTTTAACAATCCCATCATAAACGGGGATGGCAAAGGATGTAAGCGACCGTTATAAAACATATCACAGGAGTCGCCGAAGTGGAAGATGATTTCCGCATACCCATCCGGCAAAACCTCAAACCCAGTTTGTACTGCGCCAAAGTCCCGCACGGAATACCAGATACAACTGACTGCATCCTGTAATTCCACAGGCGGTGCAAATTCTTTATGGTGTATGTCAGGCGCTTCCATGATGCCCTAAAATTACGAACTGCAGGCCACCTGAAAAATAAATTTGCGCAAGCAAATACTTGCGCATATATTTGCAAGTAAATGATTGCATATCATGGAAGCAAGAAGAGATGTATTTCAGGCCATAGCAGACCCCACCAGGCGGGCGATCATAGGCATGATAGCGGAGCAGCCGGTAAACGTTAATACCATTGCGGAACAGTTTGATGTGAGCAGGCAGGCCATCTCCCTGCACCTGAAAATACTAATGGAATGTGGGCTGTTAAACATTAAGCAGCAGGGAAGGGAACGTTTGTGTGAAGCCAGGCTGGACAAGCTCAACGAAGTACACGAGTGGGTACAACAGTACCATCAGCTATGGACCAGCCGGCTTAAATCACTTAAAGGTTTCCTGGAGCAGGAAGCGTTGCAGGCACCCCATCCTAAAAAATCTAAAAAATAACATATGGAAAAGTCAGTTCAAACAAATGAAGTGTTTATCGAAGAAACCTTCAATGCCAGTATTGACCGCGTTTTCAGTGCCTGGACAGATCCGGAAAAACTGATCCGCTGGTACGCACCTGATGGATGTACCATTCGTTATAAAACACTTGACATCAAGCCCGGTGGAAAATTCCATTCCTGTATTTCCAATCCTATACATGGGGACTGCTGGTGCATTGGGGAATACCTGGAAATAGTGCCCAATCGTAAAATCGTTTTCACGCTGATCAATGCAGATGAAAACGGTCAACCCATCAATCCTGTAGACATAGGCATGGATGCCGACTGGCCAGGCGAAACAAAGGTGACGGTTACTTTCTCGGAAGATAAGGGCGCCACTACACTGCAATTACGCCAGACAGTATCACAGTCGCTCGCTACAAAAACCGGCGCTTATCCAAGCTGGCTACAGATGTTATCACATATGCGAAAAATTGTGGAATGATGAAAACACTCCTTTTGTCGACGCTCCTGATGGTGTCCGTTGCTGCCACTGCACAGTCAACGGACACACCCGCCCGTCATAGTGGCTATGCTGCAGTGAACGGCATCCGGATGTATTATGAAATCTACGGGACGGGTAAACCATTGGTATTACTGCATGGTGGCGGCTCCACCATACAAAGCAATTTCGCCCGGGTGATCCCCTATCTCTCCAAAAACAGAAAAGTAATAGCAGTGGAACTGCAAGCCCATGGGCGGACCAGCGACAGATCAGCCGATGAGACATTTGAGCAGGATGCGGACGATGTAGCTGCATTGCTTCAACAACTCGGCATTAAAAAGGCAGATTTCCTGGGCTTCAGCAATGGCGCTACCACCAGCTGCCAGATTGCAATAAGGCACCCAGCCATCGTAAATAAACTGGTGCTGGGTTCCGTGCTTTGTAAACGCGATGGCATGCCGGAATGGTTCTGGGGCTTTATGCAAAAAGCAACGCTTTCCAATATGCCACCGGAATTAAAATCGGCTTACCTGCAGGCAAAAAATGATTCGGCGGGCCTGCAAACCATGCACGATAAGGACGCCAGGCGCATGGTTAATTTTAAAGATATTCCCGATGAACAATTAAGAGGCATTCAGGCCCCTGCCCTGTTTATTCTGGCGGATAAGGATGTGATAAAACCGGAACATATTATTGCATTAAGTAAGCTGTTGCCACATGCCGAACTGGCCATCATACCGGGGATTCACGGAGAGTATCTGGAAGAAATCACGACGGTGAAAAACGGATCAAATCAGGGACGCTATGTGATGCCAATGGTGGAAAGTTTTCTTGATAAATAAAATGGTGAAGTGGCGTGGAATAACGGCTATATTCACATTGACCAAGAAAAATTATTTAAGGAAATCATGACTCACTGGACATCCGCATACATCCACAGCAATAACATCCGTATCCACTACACCCGCACGGGCGGCAACAAACCACCTGTCATCCTCCTGCATGGCCTCATGACAAGCGGGTTATGCTGGACGCTCCTTGCACGTGCGCTCGAAAATGAGTATGACGTAATCATGCCCGATTCACGCGGGCACGGACTTTCAGACGTACCGGAAACCGGCTACCAATATGCCGATCTCGCAAATGATGTAGTGGGATTAATTCGATCACTGAAGCTGAAGGCACCAGTCTTAATCGGACATTCCATGGGAGGCATGACAGCCGCCGTGGTAGCCAGTTTAAACCCTACATTACTCTCCCGTGTAATCCTGGCTGATCCCTCCTTTATAAGTCCGGCGCTGCAGCTGGAAGTATATCAAAGCGATGTGGCCAGTCAGCATAAAAAAATTTTAAGCTGGTCATTGAAAGAAGTAATGGCGGATGCCAGCAAAAGACATCCCACCCGACCAGCCGCATTAATTGAAATATTTTCCCACGCAAGGTTACAAACCAGTATGCAGGCATTTGAGGTGCTGAGGCCACCTAATCCGGATTTCAGGGAATTGATACAAAGTATTACCGTACCAGGCTTATTGTTATATGGCGACAGAGGTGTAGTATCCGCTGACATCGCCAAAGAGTTGGAAGGACTAAACCCGGGATTGTTAACGGCAGCAGTACCTAATGCCGGGCATAGTCTGCATATGGATCAGCCGGAGCATTTTGCAAGGTTGGTTAAAGACTTCCTTTCCTGTTAATCTGGTCCATCGCCACTTTCATAGGCCTGTCCACATTGTTCAATATATCCGTCAGCGTTAAATCTACAGGGATATCAGGCATAGTTCCTCTGCCCATATTCACGGTAGCATCAACTGCATTATAGTAAGCCATCAATGGCACAGAGAGTACCAACTTTGTAGGCCGCAGGTTAACCCCCGGTATAATGCCACTGTTATTACCCTGGTAACCACCACCCGTTTCAGTGCCAATAAACACAGCTTTCCTGTTATGGCTCAATATTGCAGCTACATCCGCACAGGACGACATGGAAAATCCATTGATCAGCACATATACTTTCCCGTTATAATGATTCGCGGCAGGTTGTTGTAACTCGGTAAAATCAAAGTCCTTCACAGTCTTACCTTTTTGCCAGAGCCAGGCAGAATCACGCTGCACCGGTTTATGGAACAACAAACTACCGAGCCCTTTTACCTTGCCTGCTACCGTGGCCGTTACTTCAATTCTATCCCAATAACGGTAAGGCTTATCAAAAAAATAGCTGGAAAAATAAGCCGCATTTACATCTGATCCACCGGTGTTATAGCGCAAATCAATAATCAGGTTTGGAACTCCCCTGACTTTCAGGGTATCAAATACCTGGTCTATAAAAGTTTTGAAATGTTGTTTTCCTGCTTTAATGGCGGTATTAGCAAAGGAGTGAATTGTAAGGACAGCCATACTGTCCGTAGTGGTAAAAACTAACTGCTTCGAATATACGTATTCCGACAATAACCCTCTGCGCGCAAATTCACATCTTCCAACTGCCGGTACCACGCTGGTTATCTTGTTGCCCATATGCATCCACGTGATCCTGAATGAATCCAACACCTCAACATTAGAGCGGTAAAGCAATGGAAACAGATGATATAAAGCCAGATATTTCATCGACTGGTTGTATCCATCAGCGGGTATAACCGGCAGCAGCAAATCCAGCAACGCGGGTATCCTTCGCCCATTGATCTCTAATACTTCATCGCCAGGAACAATATTTATATTTTCACTAAGGTTTACGGTAACAAATGCCCGCTTGCCTTCCCAAAATAACTGTAATGGTACCAGGTTGGGCGACTTATCCAACCATCCCTTGTAATTGACAGCAGTAATCAGCTCTGTATGAAGACAGCCCATGTAGGTTACCAATGGCTTTAGTTTACGGTATAACTCCAGTTCTGTCATCGAATCCCTCATAGTAAACGACACCGACGCTGCATACTCCTCAAAATCTGCTTTGGAATGATAGCGAAAGGTACCGGGATGCGAAGTTTTGAGTAGGGTTATCACATTATTAAACACCTCCTGGCATTGCTCGGGTGAGTATTTTTTTGTGAGCCCACGCTGGGCTGAGAGCGTGTTTGGTATAAGAATAATAAACAACAATAAGGTTCTCATTCTACCTTTTCTTTCAAATATAAATTTGGAAAGGTTAAGAAGGCGTTAAGGAACATTAGTTACGCTTACAAATAGGATTAAACATAAAAAAAGAACTGCCGGGTCAGCAGTTCTTTTTTATTTATCTTATCTAGTATAAATATTAATCATGCCACATCAACTTTTGCAAACTCACCGTGCCGCTTAAGTTAAGTGTAGTAATCCTGTTTTTATCTATAAAACACACCGCCAGCTTGGAAAGTCCGCGAATATCCACGGATGGAATCTGATTAAAATCAGCCCGCAGGGCCACCAGATTTGTCATGTGCCGCAGGTCCAGGTGATGGTCAATCTGATTTCTGGTAACCCACAGGTTTACCATTTTCGGGCAATTCGCTACATTAATTTCTCGCAGCTGGTTATCATTAGCCTCCAGTTCTTCCATTTCAGGGTTATTACTAAAGTCCAGTTTTGTAACCAGATTCCAGCCGATGCTTAATATCGCCAGTTTCTTCAGATGCGCTATTTCCACGCGCTTCAGCTTATTTTTATGGCAGCTGATATTTACAAGATTATCACAACCTTTAGTGTTGATAGACTCCAACTGGTTATCAAACCCATAAAGAAACTTAAGCTGCTTCAACCCGGAAACATCACATGCCTTCACCTGGTTTTCACCAAACCCAAAATCCACCAGGTTGGTAAAGCTCTTGATACCTTCCAGTGAGGTAACATTGGATTTTGTTACATACAACTCTGTTACTTTTTGCGCCTCAGATACCTGGATCTGACCATCCCCATTGGTATCCACACCCTGATCTATAATGGCATTTTTGAAATTTTCATCCGGAATGCGCACCACCTGCGCCAAAACACTATTTGCCACCGCCATCATCAGCAGACAGCCAGAAATTATTTTAGTAACCATTAGATTAAGATTTTAAAGGATGAGGGTAACAACCTGCCCGTCGGCAGCAACATCTACATACTTGAAATACATTTTGTCCTCCTGGTACAGGTATCGCGTTTTTTCCATAATCGGGGTACTGCCGGATGCAATTTGCACGCCATGACCATTGTAGGTAGTGGTAGTTTCGGTTCCTACCTGTTTTTCACCGTTAGCCACTTTTGTTTGAATCACCCTCGTTTGCAGATAATACTTACCGGGGTTCAGCCCCTTAAACTCAAAGGAACCATCTTGCTGGATGATCGTCAGTATCCGGTAACTGTAGGCTTCATCGGACATGGAAATCGGTTTCTTACCTTTCTTATCCTTCTTCCTCATCTCCATAAATTCATTAAAATAGGCCGTACAGGGATACAACTCCACCAGGTTTACCAGGTAATTTCCTTTCTGTGCTACCTGCCCTTTGATCGTACAGGTACCATCCTTTCCTATCATAGCCTCTGCTTCGGCTTTATTGAAAGGGGTTTTAGGATAAATCAGCTGAGCATTCACATGCAGGCATTGGGTTGTCAGTGCGACAACAAAACAAAGGGTTAATATTTTCATAATTGGCTAATTGAATACGGATAAAATAACCAGGGTAATGTTATGCTACTGCTTTTTTGATGGTTCCGTTTGGATCTTTAACAAGTCAAAATTAATATTTTCCTGAATTCCGGCAATACCTGGAATACGGTATTTTATTTTTTATAGAGAGATTTATTGCCACCGTATTATTATATATACAGTAAATAAGGCCCCACCCGTTCTGGCCAGTCACCCGCACTTATATAACGGTCGACGGGAACCTGGTCGGCCTCCCCCGTCCCCGCTACCAGCGTTGCTGCATCCTGCAGTCCCGTCAGCAAATCCAGGTGTCTTACGCCGCTTTGATTTACAAACGTAGGATACGGCGCCCATTCAAAGGCTTCGGGATGTAGCTGCTTCACCAGCCGGATCAGCAGCCATCCATATTTAACCGGCTGGAAGATATTAGCATCCGTCACATGAAACATTACGCCATTGCATGTTTGTCCTGCATATTTACCTTCCGCAGACTGGAAATTTACCGGCCTTGCCACCACTCCCTCCTGCCCCAGCTGGTTCATTAAAGTTGCCACACGAATATGATCCATCCACGGCGCACCAGCCACCCGAAACGGTGTAGCCGTTCCTCTCCCCTCGCTGATGTTGGTTGCTTCCAGTAAGCCAAGCCCGGGATATAACAATGCCGATTCAAAACCCGGAATGGCCGGTGAGGTAGGCACAAAGGAAGGACTCCAATCCCGATAAAACATGGATCGATGCCAGTTTTCACAGGGAATAACCGTTAAATCAAAATCGTTGGTGCGTTCCCGTAGTACCGGACTGCTTCCGGCAATCTTAAAATAATTCGCCAGCTCTCCCAGCGTACAGCTATGCCGCACGGGAATATTCCACCTACCGATAAAGCTGCTGTTATAGCGCTCATCCAGCATAGGGCCTTCTGCCAGTAACAAATTACCGGATATGGGATTAGGCCGGTCAGCAATCACCAGGGGTTTATGATGCGCTGCGCAGGCTTCCATTACATGCGTCATCGTCCACAAATAGGTATAAAACCGGCAGCCAATATCGGGTATATCAAACAACACGACATCTATATCTGCCAGGTCCTGCTGGTCGGGGGCCAGCTTTCCACCGTATAAACTCGTCACCGGAAGCCCGGTTAATACATCCCGTCCGTCGAGCATTTCGGCACCGTCCACGCCGATGGTATCCAGCCCATGCTCCGGTGAAAATAAGCGGGTAACGCGAAAGCCGGCTGCCAGCAAGGCTTGCCGCACCGGTCGAAAATCCGCCGTACAGGCGGCATGGTTAGTCACCAGGCCAATGCGGGCTGTTTTCCACACCGGCTGGTTAGCCAATAATACATCGATACCGTAACGTACTGGATTCATGCAATGAAGATAATGCATAAAAAAACAGCAGCACCATGCGGCGCTGCTGTTTTAATGTCACCCCCAACAGGACCATTACTGGTTTACCAGGAATTTTTCTGTCGCACCCTTGGTGGTACGGCTGCAGGTCATGGGCTGGGTACCGCCCTCGCTGCTCACGTAAGCACCATTACTTCCGCGCAGGGAAATAGTACCGTCGCCGTTGTCGATCCAGTCGAACTGCTCCCATGGGCCTACAGCGGTTCTGTTACAGTTCATTGCCTGGGTACCGTTTTCCGAACATACATAAAAGCCGCTGTTTTGCAGCACTACTTTATTGGTGCCGGTACCAGGATTAATCACGGTAAACTGCTCCCAGCCCTGTGCTGCGGGACGATTCGCATTCATGGCCTGCTGACCGTTTTCGCTGCTTACATACAGGTTATTGGAACTCTTCAGCGTAATTACACTGCCGTATGGCGGCGTAATAGGATTACCTCCGCCCACTATTGGCTGTGTAGGGCGTGTAGCCGTTAACGGTATCTGGCCTTTCAGCATCTTACCACCGTCGCCGGTAAGGCGCAGGTAGTAGTCGGCCGAGCAGGCTACCCCATCCTCATCCAGTGTAACGAAATTGGAACCGGCAGGAATGAAGGAAGCATTTTCAGCAGTCTTGGCAATCTGGTTCCCCTCATTGTACTCATCAAACATGGAGATATAAATACCCTGGGCACCCAGGCGCACCATGTTATAGAATTGTCGCCACATAAAATCACCGTGTACGCGCTGGTGCTCCTGTAAGTCGCCCGGCAGCACGCATGGCTGGTAATCGATGCCGTTATTGTTGCAATATGCCTGGTCAGGCGTTTGTACGTTGGTGTAAAAATTATCTACGTCACCGATGTTACCGATGCGGCCCACCATCCAGGGCGACAACATATTAAACGCGCTGTAGGTAGCCAGGAATCCGGGTCTGGAGTCACTCACCTGCTCACGCCAATGCGTAGGCACACCACCAATTACGTAGCAGCCCTGGTTCTTAAACCAGTTGATCACATCCAGGCATACGGCGGCGGACCAGGGATGGTTATTATCATTGAAGCCAAAGCCCCAGATACATACCACCGGCTTGCCGTTTTGTTTGGCATAGGCGGAGGAAGCAGTGTAGGCGGACATCTTATTCGTCCAGTCCGTTTTTATTTCACTTTGCATGTTTGTCCACCCGCTTACATCGTACATGATGTAAAACTTGCGGCCATAGGTTTCTGCTGCCGTGCGCACTTTGGCGGTTATAGCATCTCTCACGGGGCCTTCACCTCCGGTGGGGTTGAAACGCTGCAAAGCTGCGCAGTCAATTCCATTTTGCTGCATCCAACTAAACTGAGTGTTCACCGTCTGATCTGTGAAGGAGGAGAATAAACGTGCAGTGGAGCCATTGTTCAGGTTAGGCCATGCGGTGGCAAAAGTGCTGGTATAGTCGCGCACATCCGGCCACGATTTAATACCATTATTAGTAGCCGAAGGGCTGGCGCCCCAGTTTTGGGTCCAGTGCCACCAGGCATTAATGGGTGAACCGTCGCCATTGGCGGCAAACCAGCCCTGGTAGCCAACGGTAATTTTACCTACTACATCACCCACCGGTGATCCGAATGCTGCCACCGCGTTTCTTGGGTTGCCGGAGAGGGACTGCAGGCTGGTGCGCTCATTTTTGCTGCAGCCTGAAAAAATGAATAACAGGGTTACGAATAGCAGTTGAAGCTTGCGTATCATGATGTGGAATTAAAAAATGAATAAATAGAAAAACAACCGTGGAGGTGACGGTTAACGCTCAGAAACAGACAAGTGAGATGTCCGGCAGATGGTTCTTCATGGATTTGATGGGATTAAATTAAGATTTATTTTTTAGAATATTTTCTAAAGTTTCAGTCAGTGGGTTGCACTCATAAAGAATTCATACCTTCGGACAGCGGCAATGGCATCTCCCTAAAAAAAATAAAAATACCGGCCATGCGCCTACGAAAATATTTTTGGGAATTATGCTGAAAAAAATTCTTGTACTCCTACTGACCATGTGCACGCTGGTAGCTTTTTCCCAGGAACCACACGCCGTGAAACACCTGCGGGACAGTACTCCTAACATCGCCAAAATGGACGAATGGCTTACGGTAAAACTCAGTCAGAGCACAGATGTGGAAAAGCTCGCCGTCATTACGCCAACTACTGAAATCAGGTTGAGTCCCAATGCGGCCAGCGTTACGCGACTCGGTGTCAGCTACCGGTTTCTGTCCGCCTCTTATTCCTATATTCCCCGCTTTATTCCCGGTAATAACGACGATGCAGAAAAAGGCAAAACCAAAGGCGGCAGCTTTTCAGCAGGCATAAGCCTGCCGCACTGGATGCAGGAGTTATCGTATAGCAGGGTAAAGGGCTATTATCTTGAAAACACAAGTGATTTCAATCCCGACTGGACACCGGGGAAGCCTTATATTCAGTTTCCCGACCTGGTGTTTACACAGTTTGAAGGCATGACTGCGTATAAATTCAATGCGGATTTTTCCGCGAATGCTATTCTCACACAATCGGAGCGACAGCTAAAAAGCGCTGGCAGCTTTGTGCCGCGACTACTTTACCGATATTATATCAATAACGATAAATCCACGCCCACCCCGGGTGGTTTTACACAAAAAGGTAAAAACCTGGAACTCCTTATTGGCGCAGGGTATTATTACAATTTTATTATCAGGGAGAGATTTTATGCAGCGCTGGGTCTGGCGCCAGGTGCCGGCTACATTTTCAGCTGGATAACTACCCGCGCAGGCGACGGTACCACTGCCTATGGCAGCCAGCAAAATTTTATCTTCCGGTTGGATGGACTGGTAAGTATAGGCTACAACGGGCCCCGGCTCTTTGCCGGCGCCTATACGCGCATTATTGAATCAGCCTTCCGGCAGGAGCGCTCCCAAGTGATCACAGAGGACGACCGGGTAATGTTCCAGGTAGTGCTGGGGTACCGGTTCAAAGCTCCGCGTCTGCTTAAGGCAGGAGTGGATAAGCTGGAATCAAAGATGCCGAAGCTGTAGGACGGAGAGCAATATAGGCTGCAGAAATATTGCCGCGGATTAAGCGGCGATACCTGCTGAATGATGGTTGCCAATCGAGTGGGTATTTTGTCCAGAGTTTCAATTCCACCCACCATAAGTGCAGATAGTTCTGTAAATTGATAAAGGCACCTGAAGTATGTGCACTTCAGGTGCCATATAAATACCCTATACCGCCAATTCTTTCTTTATCTTTTTCTCACAATCCAGTTGTTCAGTATCCAGTTTGGGCACGGTAACGCCTACACCGAATTTGGCATATACGCCGATCTGGTGCTGAGCACCTGCTTGTTTTTGCCAGGCCTCCTTAGTGTTATCCCGAAAGTCCTCTCCACTTATCAATGGCGCATCAAATGCCATGAGATAATCGGATTTGGGCTGTTGGTAATCCATTTTAGAGAATCCAATTTTCAGTCCCTGGAGAAGTTCAAAAAGCGACAACGGCTGCCCGTTTGGTTTAGTACCCACCTGGATTTTAGCAGCAACGGGAGATGGATGATAGAACTTGCTTACCGCTTCAATGCCATCCACTGTTGGAAAATGAGGTACCACATCTAAGTTATTCTGATAATGCCTTTGCAGCTGTATCTTTTTATCCAGGTCATTGCCAAAATGTCTGTTACCGGATGCGGGTGCAGCAAAAGTGCACAGGGTTACTTTATCAGTAGTTTTTCTGCGGTCATTTAGCATTTCCAGGTAGTAGGAAGCATATACTTTTGCCAGGTTGCCACCCAGACTATGACCTGCTATGATCAGTTCATTCGCGTTATTCGCTGTTTTATCCTGCAGGAATTTGAGCAGTGGCTGGTCGGTTTGGAGATTGAGTTTATTCCTGGCTTTCATCATTTCCGTAAAGGCGATGTATGCACCGGCACCTATACAGGGCAACTCGTCCAGCGGTAGTTCTATCCCTTTCTGGTAAAAGGGCCAGTACACCAGCTCATCGTTCAAGTCTTCCAGTACCCAGTCCATAAACATGTCCCATTGGGTAAACACACCTTTACAAATAACGGACCCCCTGATGATGAGCGCCAGCGTTTTCCGGGCTTTGTTTTCGGCTACAAAAAAATAGTTCGGATCTTTGGGCTTACCGCTCACCCAAGCCATCTCCCATTTTTCATTATCGATTTTGCTTAGGTTGCCGGCAGGGTCCTGGCTGGAAGCCACGTTGCATAACTGAATGGCCAATTCGGCCGCCGTGTTCAGGGCAGTAATAGTGTTGGAATCCATAGTAATGGTATTTTGAAGTTAGAAAAACATCCTGGGGTGTCTGGTTAAAATGAGGCTATTAAAATAGCACATTAATTTGGATTCCGAACATCAGCAATAAAATAATTAACTGTTTAACTGGTGAGATGTCAACTGCCCATCAACTTATATGACGCGGTAATGTGATGTGGGCAGTCAATTAAAAATGGCAGTAGTAATATTCCCGTTCATGACGTATATTTAGAACTTGCGACCTAATCTAATATAACCTGATGAAAAAAACATTATCCTTAGTACTGATTAGCATCTTTAGTATAGCCGCCGTTGCCGCTATGTGTTATTACTTAAGAATGGATACCTTTTCCTTTGCCTGGGCGCTGAACTTCCTACTGATGTTAGGTGCATTACTGCTCACCGATGGAATGAAAAGTCCGCTTAACTCCCCTTACTACGATGAGCAGCCATGGGAACGCGGCGGAAAAATCTATGAAATTCTTGGCGTGAATTTCTTCCGAAAATTATTAGTCTGGATTGGATGGGAAAAAGTAATCCGGAAAACGCATCCATTAGATAAAAGCAGTGCTTCGCTGGAGAACCTCTATAATCAGACTAAAAAAAGTGAACTGGGACATTTCATTATTTTCTGGATAGTACTGGTGATTAACATTTATGTGGCGGTAAAGTATGGTGTACTGAAATCTTTATGGCTGCTGGTGTTGAATCTACTGATGCACGTCTATCCAATCTTTCTGCAAAGGTATAACAGGCCAAGGTTTAAGCGGGCGATGTACCTAAGCAGGTTGAGAACAGCCGGGAAATAATAAAGCCAGAAAGCCGCCTTCAATTACGAGGCGGCTTTTTAATGTCTGGGATTAATGCTTTTTCAGGAAGGCCAGGATTTGTGCGCCAATTTCCCCTGCGTATTCTTCCAGGGCAAAGTGGCCGGTTGGATAAAAATGTATTTCGGCATCAGGAATGTCTTTGCGGAAGGCAAGTGCTCCTGGTTGGAGGAATACAGGATCGTTCTGGCCCCATACAATCAATACCTTTGGTGAAATAGTACGTAAGGTTTGCTGCCAGCGTGGATATTCCGCGATATTGAAGCGATAGTCATATTTAAGCTGGTACTGAATCTCTTTATTACCGGGCCTGTTCATCAGCAGCTGATCGAGCTGGTAACTTTCAGGGGCTATTTTAGCGGGATCGCTTACACCATGGAGGTATTCAAATTTAGTGTATTCCAGTTCAAAGGCTTTATAGACTTCTGCCCGGGAAGCCGGGGTGTTTTCGTCAATATTTTTCCGGTAGTTTTTAAGGATATCACTGAGTCCTTCCGCGTATATGTTGCCATTTTGAACAATCAGGTGTTCCAAAATTGCGGGGTTACGCTGGATGATGCGCATCCCTACCGGCGCGCCGTAGTCGAATAAATACATACTTGTTTTTTTCACCCCTTTCAGTGCCAGGAATTTTTCGATGTAAAGGGAGTAATTCTCAAATGTATATTCAAAATCGGCCAATGCGGGCATGTCACTAAAACCGAATCCCGGATAATCGGGCGCGAGGATATGATAGTCCTCTTTCAGCAACGGGATGAGTGTTCTGAAATTGTGGGAGGAGGACGGAAAGCCGTGGAGCAGCAGGATCGTTGGCTTTGACGGGTCACCGGCTTCGCGGTAGAAGATGGAAATACCATCTATGTTGATCGTCCGGTGATAAACCGGGTTGTTTGTTTGCGGTGCCTGGGCAGTGGTAGTTGATGTAGTGCTCATGAGGACAAATATAAATAAAGGCAACAAGTGTTTCATTGATCGTTTGTTTTGATTTGCCGTGGTGCGGCTGTTTTTGGAAAACCCCGGGGTGGTTGCCCCGGGAGCTGATTGCTATTTAACTTTTTGATGAAGAAATTCCCTGATGGTAGCTGCTATTTCTTTACCATGTGTTTCCAATGCAAAGTGTCCGGTGTCAAACAAATGATATTGGAGATTTTTCACGTCCTTTTTATAGGCTTCCGCGCCGGCTACCGGAAAGATGTAGTCGTTTTTGCCATAAACGATCAGCATTTCAGGGTTGTAAGTGCGGAAGTATTGCTGCCATTGCGGATATAGGGCAACGTTAGTTTGATAGTCGTAAAACAGTTGCAGCTGTATCCTGTCGTTGCCGGGGCGTTGCAGGTGGCGAAGGTCGAGTTCCCAGTTATCGGGACTTACCGTTGCCGTATCGGCCACACCATGGGTGTACTGCCATTGCAGGCCTTCCGGGCTATGGAAACCTTCCAGCACACGTTCGGTCACTTTATCATTTTTGTTGTTCCAGTACGCTTTGATGGGGTCCCAGAATTGTTCCAGTCCTTCTTCGTAGGCGCAGCCATTTTGTACGATGAGAGATTGAATTTTTTCCGGGTGAGCGGTGGCGATGCGGAAGCCAACGGGTGCACCATAGTCCATCAGGTAAAGACTATACTTTTCCAGGCCCAGCTGCGTCAGCAGCTCTTGTATGAGGATGGCATAGTTGCGGAATGAATATTCGAAGTCGGCCATATGCGGTTGTGCGCTTCTGCCAAATCCCGGAAAGTCGGGTGCGATGAGGTAGTATTCATCAGCCAGGTCGGCCAGGAGGTTACGGTACATATGTGAAGAGGTAGGATAGCCATGCAGCAGTACCAGTGCAGGTTTTCCTTTCTGACCTGCTTCGCGGTAAAATATTTCTGTGCCATTAACGGTTGCGGTGTTGTGTTTTACGTTACTCATTTTGTTTTTTATTTAGGTAGATGATTATGTTATTTACCGAACGTTCGGTAATGTTATTAAGCAAAAAAATTGTTAGCTGTTATTAAAGAGTTTTTCCAGGTCTGACATCGCTTTATGGAAGTAGGCCGGGTCGCCGAGGCCTTTGGCCAGTATCAGGCTTCCCTGCACTAGTATCAACGACTGTGTGGCCTTCGCTTTGGCTTGTGCGGGAGTGAATCCCTGTTCAATGCCAAATGCGGTAAAAGCATCGATCCAGAGCTGCATGGCTTTGCCGATCTCATCTCCTACTACTACCAGTCCTGAATCGAGAGAGAGCGCATTAAGAATACAGCTCTTTTCCCCGTTCTGGTATAGGTCGCGAATATTGCGTACAGCGCGACTTAGTTTTTTAGCAGGAGCTACTTCTTTGTCTGTAAGTACGAGGTAGATATGATCTTTAATCCAGTCGTTTACAAACTGAAGTACCATTAAGGCGATGCTGTTTTTGCCGCCTGGAAACCTGTGATAGAGACTTGCTTTTTGCAGGCCGGAGGCTTGTGCCAGGTCGTTGAGGCTGGCGCCTTCAAAGCCTTTGGATTGAAGAACGGACATCAGTCCTTCGATCAGCCGGGTGTCATCTATTTTCTGTGGTCTCATGGTACAAAGATAGGGAGGTTTTTTTATTTACCAAACGTTCGGTAAAATAATTATTATCTTGATAAGTTTAAGGAGAGAAATCTGGCCTCGTTTAACCTCCTGAAAACAAGCATACCCGTGATTCCTCAAATGACTGGGAATGATTGGTATCGCCTACAATATACACTGTCCCAGCGGTGTCATCCTAATTTCATCGTTATCGACTGCTACACATCCTATTTTTTGTAACTTCATCAGGGTCTCGTCTACTTCTGCCGGTGTCAGCATACCTTTATAACGTTCATGTATTTCCTTGCGCTCCGTTTTGCCTTCTTTTGCATAATTAACAAACCGCAGCATACTGTCATCCCTATACGTAATACCTTTTTTGAAAAAGAATTGATAGACTTGTTCTCCGGCAATTGCTACCTCGACGTTTTCATGCGCATACAACAAACCGCCAAGTTGATCATGTTCTCTATTGGATCTATCCATCAGATCGTAGGAATGATCCTTGTAAGTCATTGAATAAACTGAAACAAACCGCTTCATACGCGCTTCAATAACAGGTGGTTTGTATGCCTGCAACATTACTTCGATCGCTGTTTCCAGCTGCCCCTTTAATGCAATCAGCTCTTCACGGCCAAGTGTAACTATACTGATTTCAGATTCCTGCAACTGCCCCTGCACAAAATCGTTTACAAACGGGGCAATCGTAAAATCTTTGAAATGTGTACAGTAGCTAATTTGCCGGCTGGAATCATCTTTTGTCATATAGAGCGTTACACCACCATCACAAGGTGATGCTTTAATGATTCTGTCATTTTGTTCCCGCTTCAGATGACACGGATAACATATATCCTTTGGTAAATAGGGACTGTCAGGCTTCATCATTAGCTTGTTACAATCTGCACAATGAATGGCTAAATGTCGCCGGGTCCAATCCGGGCAATCATCATCTGGTTCCTCGGATGGAAAATAAAAAGTCAACCCATACTTTTCACTGGCCTTTTGCCCCCACTCCTTCATTAATGCTGCCTCCGGCCAAGCTGGCACCTCTCCTGTGAACAATCTGATATCCCCACCAAAACTTACTGTCCCTAACTGCAGGACCTCCTGCTTCTTCGAAAATAAGGTTCCGATTTCTGTGTATAAACTTACTATAAGAAACCAGCCGTTTGTATCGCCATCCCACAATGCTTCGAGAACGGTGGGTTTTCCACCGGCACGGCTAATGCGGTTATCTAATACTTCAAATGAGGTGATCGCTGACATAGGGTCTTATATTCTAGTTAAGGGATAGTATTAAAAATGTGGGTCACATAACAGTATTGCCGTTGGCAATTACGCTTCATGCGTACGCTTTATTAAGGATTCTTCAGGAGCTCCTCTACTTTTGCCAGGTTATCATTAAAAATTGGTTTATGAAAATCATCCAGTCGCTGTAACATATTCATGAACTGTAGTTGCTCCTGCATGGAAAGATCAGCCAATATTAGCTTTGATATCTTATCCATATTCATAAACAAACTACCCATCACTTTTCTGCCATCATCGGATACATACAATAATTTGCTTCTTTTATCATTCGGGTCCGGCATTTCCGCCATCAGTTTCAGTTTAATCATCCGGTTAATGATTTCCATCCCGGTGGGCTTCTCCTGAATATTACGCTGTATAAGACTGGTCTT
This sequence comes from Chitinophaga jiangningensis, assembly GCF_900142605.1. GTDB lineage: Bacteria > Bacteroidota > Bacteroidia > Chitinophagales > Chitinophagaceae > Chitinophaga > Chitinophaga jiangningensis. The sequence continues at coordinate 182,839 of NZ_FRBL01000003.1, read as the reverse complement.
ATTCATAGGACCATGCTGTAGCAGTGATACCATATAACCAAATTCATCCATCGACTGTATAGGAGTACCTTCCAACCCTTTCTTAATATAGAGTTTGGCATAACGATACATATATACCAGCAGCTTGCTGATCATGCCGGCCACATGGCTGTCCGAATAGCCCTCCGGCGTTGAAGCCACGTCCATTAACGGACTGGCTGGCTGTCCATTCCTGATCCATTCGATGAATTCAGCAATGCCGGCGGATGAGCTGCCGGTGCTTTCCTCATATTCAGCGGCAAGATCAATCAGCGATTTGATAAATGTATAATTCAAACTCAGTTCTTTAGGTGCACAAAATTAATAAATAACCTGAGATGGTATGATTTCCAACTTCTTTTTTAAATTTTAGTATGTAAATATACATAAATAGTATATTTTCGTACCAAAATTCAGCAAATGAAGCAAGCAGTTATCATAGGAAGCGGCATAGCCGGCCTGTCAGCAGCCTGCTATCTGGCCAGGGCAGGATTCAGCGTAACGGTAGTCGAAAAACAGGACAGACCCGGAGGCAGGGCGAGACTCCTGAAAGAGCAAGGCTTTAGTTTTGATATGGGGCCCAGCTGGTACTGGATGCCGGATGTATTTGACAGATTTTTCACCGACTTCGGCTATAAAACCAGCGACTTTTATCAGCTGCAGCGATTGGATCCTTCCTATGACATCTACTGGAAAGAGGACAAATGGTCCATCCCCGCCAACTATGAAGCGCTGCGGAAACTATTTGAACAAACAGCCCCCGGAGCAGGTCACCAACTGGACAGATTTATTGAGGATGCAGCAGAAAAATACCGGATTGGCATGCAGAAGCTGGCCTACAAGCCAGCCCACAGCCTGTTTGAATTTGCGAGTTGGGAAGTAATAAAAGCAGCTATTAACATGGATTTGTTTACCTCCATGAGCAAGCATATTTCGAAGTACTTCAAAGATGAAAAACTACAAAAATTATTGTCGTTTCCAATCCTGTTCCTTGGAGCCCTGCCGGAAAACACCCCTGCCCTTTATAGCCTTATGAATTATGCGGACATTTCCCTGGGTACCTGGTATCCTGAAGGCGGTACACACGGGGTCATCAACAGCATGTTTCAACTGGCACTTAAACTTGGCGTATCCTTTAAGTTTAATGATGAGGCAAAACGAATATTAGTGGAAGACGATATGGCCACAGGGGTGGCCTGCAGGAAAGGGATATACGAAGCAGATGTAGTGTTGGGGGCTGCAGACTATCACTTTGTTGAACAACATTTACTGGACCCTGCACACCGCAACTATAACAATAAATACTGGGAAAAACGACAAATGGCCCCGTCCTGCCTGTTGTTCTATGTGGGCGTAAACAAACAATTACCTAACCTGCAACACCATTCACTGTTTTTTGATACCCCGTTTGAACCGCATGCAAGGGATATTTATACAAATCCTGACTGGCCGGATAATCCCATGTTCTATGTATGCTGTCCTTCAAGGACCGACCCTACCGTTGCCCCACCCGGCCACGAAAACCTGTTCATACTTATACCAGTAGCAGCAGGCCTTGACGGGGACACGGATGTAGTCAGGATGAATTATTATGACCAGGTAATGGCGCGACTGGAAAAGAGACTGGCCACCAGTATCCGGCCGCATGTGGTGTTAATGAAAACATATGGGGTCCGCGACTTCCATACAGATTACAACGCATATAAGGGCAATGCGTATGGCCTTGCCAATACGCTGCAGCAAACTGCATTTCTGAAACCTGCACTCCGCAGCTCCAAAGTGCATAATCTTTTTTATACCGGACAGCTGACTGTACCAGGACCAGGCATGCCACCAGCCATAATTTCCGGGAAGCTTGCCGCTTCAGAGGCCATACAGCTGATTACTAAAAAGCAATCTATCCACAGATGAATACTATAGCTACCTTCGACCGTATCAGTACCATTTGCAGCGAAACTGTTACGGGGCATTACAGCACCTCTTTTTCCTGGGCCATCCGACTGCTGCACAAGGACCTGCGCATGCATATTCATGCTATCTACGGCTTTGTACGACTGGCAGACGAGATCGTGGATACCTTTCATCAGTTTGACAAGGAAGCATTGCTGGATCAGCTTACACAGGCCACCAGGGAAGCCGTGGAAAGCAGGATCAGCCTTAATCCTATCCTGCACAGCTTCCAGATTACTGTTAACCAATTCGACATCCCACTCACGCTGGTCGAGCATTTTCTCCGCAGCATGCGCATGGACCTCACCAAAACCGAATATACAAACCATACTGAGCTCAACGCATACATCTATGGCTCAGCAGAGGTGGTAGGCCTCATGTGCCTCAAGGTTATTTGTGAGGGAAACAGTACAAAATACAATCAGCTCGCCCCAGCGGCATGCAAGCTCGGTGCTGCATTTCAGAAAATTAATTTCCTCCGGGACCTGGAAGATGATGCCTCACAATTAAAACGACAATACTTTCCGGGAGTAAGTATGCAAAACCTCAGTGATGATAAAAAGCGACAGCTGGAAAACGATATCCTGGCTGATTTTAAGGCTGCTTACACCGGCATTATGCAACTACCGGCTAAAGGCAGGTTCGGTGTTTACCTTGCCTATCAATATTACCTGGCGCTGTTTAACCGCATCCGCAAACGATCTTCCGCAGCTATGCTTGAAAAAAGAATCAGGGTACATAACATTGAAAAGCTGGCTATTCTATTGGAGGCAGGCATTAAGCACCGTTTCGGTTTTATCTGATTTTTAAAATCAACAAAGATGAATTTGCTTATCAATATTTCACTCGTCATCATTGCGTTCTGCACTATGGAGGCAGTGGCATGGTTAGCACACAAGTACATCATGCATGGCTTCCTTTGGTATCTCCATAAAGACCACCATACACACAAACCGGGTGCCTTTGAAAAAAATGATTCATTCTTTCTCATATTTGCAACCCCCAGCATAGTGCTGCTCTTTGCCGGATTGCGCCAGAATTTCAACTGGATGTTCTATGTCGGATTGGGTATATTTTTTTACGGCCTGGCTTATTTTATAGTCCATGATATCATCATCCATCAGCGGGTACGACTTTTCACCCGTTCCAACAACCGATATATCAGGGCCATTCGTCTTGCACATAAAATGCACCATAAGCACCTCCAAAAAGAAAACGGTGAATCTTTTGGTATGCTTTTCATCAATCGTAAATACTGGCAGAAAATAGCTGCCTCTAAAAATTAGGCAATGGATGTCTACTACGATTACATTATCGCCGGAGCCGGTTGTGCAGGCAGAAGCCTGGGCGTTCACCTCCTGCCCTTGCTGGAACAGCGGAACCAACGACTATTGATCATTGATTCCTCATTCGAACATCTGGTCAATAAAACCTGGTGCTTCTGGGAAAAGGAAACTGGAATATTCGATCATTTAGTTCATTGCCGGTGGGATCATGTTAATGTAATTCATCAGGGACAGAAATTGACAATGGATATTCGTCCTTATCGGTACAAGATGATCCGATCAATGGATTTTTATGATTACACCTCTTTTTTGTTTGACGCTTCCCCTCAGGTACATTATTTCACAGGGCATGTAACCTCTCTTACTTCAGATGGTCAATTAGCCACTGTTATAGCCGATGGAAAGCCGTTTTATACCACCTGCCTGTTTAATAGCATACCAGGCACCATTATGCAGCAACCTAAAAAATTTAATTACTTACTGCAACATTTTAAAGGCTGGACGATATCCACCACGGAAGCCTTGTTTGATCCTTTGCAGGCTACGCTGATGGATTTCAGCGTAGCCCAAGAGGATGGCACCGCATTTATATACCTGCTACCCACTTCTGAAACCACAGCACTGGTGGAATACACCGAATTTTCCACCCAGCGACTGTCAGACAGTGAATATGAACGCAGGTTGATTGCTTATATTACGGGCCGGTTAGGCATCTCGGAATTCGCAATACTGGAAGAGGAATCCGGAGCCATCCCCATGACGGACCATCCGTTTTCCGCCGGCAATAAAAACATCATCAATATTGGTACAACGGGAGGTGCAACAAAGGCATCCAGTGGCTACACCTTTAGCTTCATACAATCACAATCCCTGAAAATAGCTGCTGCGCTCCGCGATGATAAATTGCCCACTGATACACTCCAGCCGGGTCGCTTTGGATTTTACGATGCCATCTTGCTGGATGTTTTAAGCTCCAACAAAACAATCGGCGCGGATATATTCTTCAGGCTATTCAAATGCTCGCCACCGGAGCGGGTTCTACGCTTTTTGGATAACAAGAGCTCATTGCTGGATGAAGGACGTATCTTCCTGCGTTTACCCAAGACCGTGTTTACCAAGTCGTTGATAAACAAGATAAGGAGATCTTTTATCCATTAGCAGCGGCCTGGGAAATCCTATGTAAATGTTCCGCTATAAATTATGCCCTTTATTTTGCAACTTTATTATTAAAGCTGCGTCATATCCCCTGTGAGCAACATTTACCAAAATATGCCCGAGCGGGAATTGGTGGCCCTGACCTTACAGGGCACCTTGCCGGCCTTCCGCGTGATTGTGGAAAGGACGGAGAAACTTGTTATTCACATCATCAGTGGCCTAGTTCCGGGGCGGGAAGACCAGGAAGATCTTACGCAAGAAACCTTTCTGAAAGCATTTCAGCACCTGCGGCACTTTCAGTTTGACGCTAAACTTTCAACCTGGATAGCGCGTATTGCATATAATACCTGTGTAAGTCATCTCAGAAAAAAGAAAATACCCCTATCTTATGGCAATGAGGTAGCTGACATGTCTACCCCAGATAACGGCACAGATCCTTTTTCGCAGCTAACAGAAAAAGTTGTTGTGGAAATACTCCAGGAGGCAATTGATCGTCTCCAACCACTGCACAAAACCTTAATCACACTCTTTCACCAGGAAGCATTAAGTATAACGGAGATCAGTCACATCACCGGGTTACCGGAAGGAACGGTCAAAAGTTATCTCTACCGGGCACGGAGGGATTTGCGAGACTTTCTATTGATCACCTACAAAAACAGGGAAGCATTATGAATACACATCTTAGTGATACGGATATCCAGCATTATGCACTGCATCCTGTGCCCAACGCTCATCTGGATAACTGTCCGCAATGCAGGGAAAAGGCATTGCAATACCAACACCTGTTTTCCGCATTAAACACAGGATTGGTTCAACATTCCACTGTTTCCGTGGCGGATGCTGTGATGGCCAGGATTGCATCCAGTCAACAGCGAACCCAAAAAGTACGGCGCCTGGAAAATATAGCGGCAGGTATTTGCACTGCTATGGGTGCTGGGCTGCTAATTGCTGCCGCGTGGTACACCGGCTGCTTTGCAGGGATAGCCAGTATTTCACTTGTATTACTGGCAGTGGCCACCCTTTTTCTACTGGCGTTTCTGCTGACCATGCAACTCCGCGGATACCTGAAAATATTGCAGCTATCGGAAAGCGCGTTGCAACCCAAACAAACATTAAGCGTCTAACCTGATATATACAGAGCATATGAAAAAGATACCCTTCCTTTTTACAGCTTTCTTTGTACCGCTGGTGGCCTGCGCACAAGGTAATCCAGGGCCATACATTGATAAAGACATCTTTAATATTTGCGCTGCCATCGTAGTTATGGCATTGCTTTTAGGCTTTCTGCTGACTTTTAGCCGCCTGTTCCTGGATTACCGGATCAAGACCCGGCTTTCCGACAGCGGACTACCAACGGAAGTGATTTCCACATTACTGCCGGAGGATAAAAACAGTAGTAAAACTGCTGCCTTAAAATGGGCGGTGATACTGGCTGGCATTGGCCTTGCATGCACACTGATTTACTTTACATTACCACTGGGTATACACTCATTGGCCATTCTCGCATGCTGCCTGTCTGCCAGCTTCGCTGTTTATTATATCATATTACTTAAGATGAAAAAATAACAGGTTGAAAATCTATCTACCCTGCCCCAGGTATTACATTGTAATAACCACAATACTGATTTGCATCCATACAGGAGCAATGGCGCAAACCTCCTCTCCTGCTGTTGGCTCCTGCAATACCAGGCTTGCCGGCCAGCTGGAACAATTAATGGCTGCATATGCAGCAAACGGCCTGTTTAATGGTTCCGTAATGATTACCCGGCAAGGGACATTATTGTTAAAGAAGGGCTATGGCTTCAGTAATCTCGCTAAGAAGGAACCCAATACAGCATCAACGAAATATGCCTTGTATTCCATCACCAAGCCCATGACAGCCACGCTGATATTACTATTGGCGGAACAGGGCCAGCTACGGTTGAACGATCGACTCTCCCGCTTTTATCCGGGTTTCCCTGCGGGAGATTCCATCACTATCTATCATTTGCTCACCCATACCTCCGGACTTTACGCTTATAACAACGACAATTCCATGCCCACCCAATCGGAGGATGCCATGATCGAATTCCTTTCGCAACACTCGCTGGAATTTGTACCCGGGAGCCAGTGGCGATATTGCAATACAGGGTATTACCTATTGGGGTTTATCATTGAAAGATTAACAGGCCTCTCCTATGCGGAAGCATTGCAAACATACCTTTTCACGCCGCTGCAAATGCAACAAAGTAGCCTGGACTTTCGGTCCCTGTCGGCTACACGAAAAGCGCAAGGTTACCATTTTATGTTCCTGGATTCAGCCCAACAGGCCAGCACATATCCATATGAAGAGCTGCGTTCAGCCGGCGGCGTATGGAGTACTGCCGGCGACTTATATAAGTTCCATGAAGCCATGCAGCGCTTCCGTATTATCACCGATACATCTACCAGTAAGGCCTATACGCCGTATAAAAACAAGTATGGCCTTGGCTGGTTCATTGATTCAATAATGGGATGCCAGGTAGTGAGTCACAGTGGTGGAGCGGCGGGATTTCGAACGTTACTGGTGCGGGTACCTGAAAAAGATATTTGCATAATTCTGCTGGCAAATGCAGAAAATATGGACCTGGAACCGATCAAAGAACAGTTACTGCGCGTGCTTTTTGCACAACCATACGAGATACCCCACAATATACACCTGCCCATCAGGCAACTCAACGCCATTGCCGGTACATACCAACTGGATGCAGCACATACCCTATATATTACCCGTATTCACCAACAACTGACAGGCCAGGTTAGCGGGCAGCAGCCTGTGCTTTTATTAGCTGGAAATGACGGCAAATTTACCGTACCGGGTATGAAGGGCTATCTTGAATTTATTGCAAATGGACAAGGAAAGTACGACAGCGTAAGGTTTTTCCGCAAAGGACGGGTGTATGCCGGCACCAAAATAACCCCAAAATGGGGCATCTCCGGCACGGCAACGCCTAATGACTGGAATGGACCAGATATCATGCTGTTACCCGATCCCAACGAACCGAAACGCTGGCGGGTTTTGGCTGTGAATTTAAAAAACGGCCTGATAAAATTTCGGTTTAATAACGACTGGACGCGCAACCTGGGCAAAAATAAAAACAACGCTGCACTAATAGAAAACGGACAGGATATATCTGTAAGTGCTGGCACTTACAACATTATACTGGATCTCACCAACCCTGGAAACCCTTGTTGGAAGATGACGCCCGTTATACCTTAAGGATTTTGTTGGTAGTGAATATCTCCGTGCACCACGAAAATTACAGAAAGCAATTGAAATTAATTTCTCTCAATTAATCTTTGTACTAATAAGGAAGAGAAAGTTTTTATACCTACCCGGATGCATGATTCATCCACCTTAAAATCAGGTGCATGATTCATGGCAATCACCTTCCGCTGAAAGTTGGACCCACCGAGAAAAAAGTACACACCGGGAACTTTTTGCTGGAAGTAGGTAAAATCGTCATTGAAATAGGGCACCTGGCCGTAATCCGGCACCATTAAGCCTGGACCATATATTTTATTTAACTCCTTAATCGCTTCATTCGTCAGCCTGGTATCATTCTGAACGATAGGATTACCGTGTGTGAAACTTACAGACACCAGATTATCCTTGAATTGAGTTGTATTTATAAGCGCTGTAATTTTAGGGATGATTGTTTCAAGATTGGCTTTATTGGTTTCGTACAAATCCGATTCCAGGACGAGTTCAGTTCTATCTGTAAAGATCCTGAAATGTTCATCCATGATCAGGTAATCCTTATACATCGTACCTGGGTTCATTAAACCTGCTGCTGTATCTATGATATGTTGTATCTCCCATGGCCTGGCTCCTGGTTTGCGGCGCGACAAAGCCTCATAAATCTGTTTTGACAGCAGGCTGCCTGCTGCTTCGGATACGTCATTTTTCAGTCTAATGCTTATCCCTTTTTGGTAGGCAAACATTTCACCTGGTTTTACCATTATTTGTCCTGCCGGGAATGGGGTCACATGCAGGCCATAGAGCTCCTCCGGATGAATTTTCGAGAATAACCCATGGGCAATCATGTTCTTAGCACCTTTAAAGGTTTCCTCTTCCGGCTGAAAAATGAAATAAACGGTACCAGGCAGGACTGCCTTATTTTTCGCAAGGATGGTAGCAATTCCCAAGCCAATGGCCATATGCACATCATGACCACATGCATGTTGTACACCAGGTATTGTAGAACTAAATTCGTTGTTGTCGGCAAACTCCGTTGGCAATGCATCCATATCAGCTCTCCACGCAATGCTCCTTCCTGGCTTACTCCCGTGAAGTATGCCCACCACGCTATGGCCGTAAATACTGGTATCTACTTCCATTCCCAATTTCCTGAGGTATTGAACGATAACCTGCTGTGTGCCGGCCTCTTTACCCGCCAGTTCCGGATTTGCATGAAAATATCTGCGGACCTGTACGAGGCTGTCATAGATTTCATCCGTCTGCCGGCTGATTAACTCGTGGATAGAGGGTTTATTTACCTGAGAAGTAAAGAGGATAAATATCAGTAATAAGATGGCGCTGGTTTTCATGCTGTGGGTTTTAAGCGCGAATATAGGCTTCCGGCTGAGGTGGGATGCAGGAGATGTGATGAAATGGAGGGAATATGTGACCAAAAAAGGAATACCAGTGCCGGGCCTTAGGATTGTGGTTATCCATGGTGCTACCGGGACCATGGTCAGAGGTTTCCGGATTGCGATATGGTGATTAATCGCCTGATATCTTTAATACAAATCTTTCTGCCCTGGCTGGTAATAATTCCTGCTGATTTAAACTCGGCCAGTATACGAACGATATTTTCGCTACCAGTGCCAACCATACCTGCCAGGTCACTGCGCGACAAATTAATTATGATTTCATCAGGCTGAGTCGTACCTATTTTAAACTTTTCCCTTAATACTATTAAAGCTATGGCCAGCCGTTCTTTTACGGAGCGCTGGGCAAAAACTGAGATGCTGTTAGATAGTACTGTAAACTCATGACTAAGCACCTTTAGCAGACGACGCGGTAATGTAGTGGATTGTTGCAGAATGCGCAGGAACTCTTCTTTGGCGATAAATCCAGCCAGGCATTCTTCCAGTGCCGCGGCCGAGTCGGGGTATCTTTCTTCTGCGAGGATAGCATGATATCCAATAAATTCGCCCGCATTCGCAATGTAAATAATATGTTCTCTGCCTGTTTGCCCTACCTGATATTTCTTCACTTTTCCCTTCTTCAAAAAATAAATACCAGTAGCTACCGCCCCTTCTCTGAATATTACTTCTCCTTTACCGAAGCGGATCTCCTGCATATGGGCGTTCAGTTCCGCGAGCTCACCTTCTGGAAGCTCATTTAGGATTGATTGCGTTTTAAAATTCCACTTGTCGATTGGAAATAATCCTGCTAAACTCATATGCACCATATAAAAATTGACTTTTTTCAATTTTTGCCTTGAAAAAAGTCAACAGAACCGAATTATATCAAAGGTAACTTTGCGCCATGAAAGTATCAATAAATTCTCGTCCCAGAATACATTTTACTACAAGTCACGAATGGATTGATTTTAATGGATCGGTTGGCTTTGTGGGTGTATCTGCGCACCGTCTGAAGAATATAAATAATATCACCAATATAAAATGGCTGAATCCTAAAGGTATTATTGATAAGGGTACGCCGATAGCAGAGATACATACTCCCGATGAAATTATATACATCCACGCGCCTATTCATTGCAAATACCTGGGCAAGAATCAACATTTAACCGGTAATCTGAATTTGGTACTGGAGAGCCCACAGGATAAGGGCTGGGTATTTTTTGTTACCCCACTAAAATTTCACAATCACGATCCACTGTTGACGCAGGAGAATTATCAAAAAATGATCCGTTTGCAATTGAAATAACTATACTATCAGCATTAGGTGATGAGAAGGTGGGCACCCACTCCTTGAACGTTTCGTAAATAAAAGAACCAACAAATCAGTTAAAAAATACAGGATGAAGGAATCCGGATTTATACCAGCCATATTGAAGAATGAATGCCCGCGATGCAGGAAAGGAAAGCTCTTTAGAAGTAACAATCCGTATGATCTTAAGAGAGTACTGGACATGCATGACGCTTGTCCTGTGTGTAACCAGCGAACAGAATTAGAAATCGGATTCTGGTATGGTACCGGATATGTCAGCTATGTGCTTGCCGTTACACTATCGGTCATAAACCTGACATGGTATTGGCTGATATTCGGAATTACCTGGAAAGATAACAGTATTTTCCACTGGCTAATTGTTAACAGCATAATCCTTACCTTATCAATGCCTTTTCTGCTGCGACTTTCGAGGACACTATACCTGTCTTTCTATGTCAGTTACGACCCAACTGCTGAAAGGCGGATGAAATGAGCGCTGCCAGCGACAATATATTTCTTTTAATTTCAAAAGTCAGACATAACGATGGTAACACAAAGTAATGTCTGATTTGATCTTTAACAGATAAGGGGCCCGTCTGTGCCCCTTTAAATAAATAGTATCCTAAATTTTCACACAGAAATTTAGCAGGTGGTTCATAGCAGTTTTAACGATTTGATATCCCGCCGGCAAATCCTCTTCGCCACAATGATAGGTAGCCAGCCTGGTGCCGGCCGGCATTTTTTCCAGCTCCCGGAACAAGAACCCACGGTACTGGTTGTAAATCGTTTTGGAGTAAGTTAGCTTATTATCAATCTTATAGGTTCCTGGTAGATTTTCATAAAACGAATTGAAAAAATAGAAATGATCGTAGTGACTGAAGTTAACTTCAGTCATATTACCGTGCATAAAACTGACGTTAGGTAGCCCGATCATTTCCTTTGCTGTATTTGCATAACGAACCAGGTCGTCTCGTTGCTCAATGCCATAAAAGAATGTTTCAGGATAATGGTAGCCAGCGGCAATACAGAATTTACCTGATCCACTCCCAATATCCAGAATTCTTTCACCCGGTACCATCGCCAGGAATTCCGCCGCGCTGACAGCGACTTTCAAAGGAGTCCAATGTACCTGGGACAGTGCCTGGATATATTGTGGATACAGATGCTGAAAGTTATAGTCGGAAGCAAACCACATCCTGCTATGCCCTGATGGTAAATGTGTTGATGATAAAGACATGATTAAATTAACCTTATTTAATGGTACTACTTGTTATTTGTACAAACTGCAAATGAGATTCCCTGCAGGTGGTACGTAAATCATTTTCCATAAAGCAGATTTTCCTATTTTTGCCCCTATGATGTCAGCACATTGGAAGATTGATTCAGTTAAATGGTATTACAACCCGGAACTTCATACGCCTGATTACAAAGGTATTTACTGGCTAATTCTCCTGCAGTAAACTATTTTAATTCAAAAAGTGATATTTTTCAGTTCCTCACTATCAAAGTTTGTACGAATGAGTATTAAGGGCATCTTCCCGATTGACAAATGGGATTTCAAAAGTGAATCCATCATGCATGACCTGCCGCAGGAGGTTTACGAACTACTCGAAAAACACAAGAGCGAACAAATATACAAAAAGAACAATGTATTATTCCGGGAAGGTACCTTCCCTTCCGGCATCTTCTTCATTGCGCGTGGAAAAGTGAAAAAATATAAAACTGACAAGGAAGGAAAAGAGCAAATTATTTACCTCGCGGGCCCCGGGGAACTGGTAGGTTACCATGCCATCCTATCGGGCGACAGGTACCCTGATTCTGCAGCGGTGATGGAGGACAGTGTAATATCGTTTATTCCCAAGGAGGATTTTATCAAGGCTGTGGAATTTTCTCCGGTGCTCAATTACAGGCTGTTGAAAACATTAAGTCATGAATTTGGGGTACTGGCCAACAACCTGACTATGATCGCGCACAAAACCGTTAAGGAACGACTGGCAGTGCAGCTCATCATTATCCGTGAAAAATATAAGCTTAGCAATACCGGAGAAGGTCTGATTGAAATAAACATCAGCCGGGACGACCTGGCCAACCTGGTGGGTACAGCGAGAGAAAATGTGGTGAGGGTACTAACTGAGTTTAAAAATGAAGGCATCCTGGAAACGAGAGGCAGGAAGATTATGGTCCAGGATGTAAATCGACTGGTGACCATTGCTAATCAAAAATAAGGCCTGCGATTTCTGATTAGCTACCAGTGAGCATTAGAAAAAAGCCACCCTATAACGCCTAAACTTAACTCCACGTACTATCTAAGCGGCTTTGCTATTACTTCCAAAGTTCTTAATATTGAGAAAATTTCAAGGACGCAAATATGGTATTCAGAACGGCAACCCTCTCAGACATCTCGCAAATGCAAGTGGTAAGGCACCTTGTAACAGAAAACAGGTTAAGCAATCCTGACATGGTTAAGGACCAGGATGTGGCCTTTTATATCACAGAGAAAGGTAAGGGCTGGGTATGCGAGGTAGATGGACAGGTGGTAGGCTTTTCGATTGTAGACCTACAGGAAAGAAGTGTATGGGCGTTATTTGTAGCTCCTGATTTTGCGCAGAAAGGCATCGGTAAGCAGCTGCACAAGCTCATGATAGACTGGTATTTTCGTCAAACTAAGGATACAATTTACCTGGGCACGGCACCGAATACACGTGCGGAATTATTTTATCTGCTGCAAGGATGGGAACAGGATGGGAATTATCCTAATGGAGAAGTGAAGCTGAAGCTGGAGTTTGAGAGATGGGTGTATATGTAGGGAATTTGGGGATTATCCTCCAGTGCCTTGCTAAATGTTATTCGTCCTCTATTTCTATTGACTCAGAGAATTCAGTAAACTTTCGATTACCAAAATAACGGAAATACTTTTGCCGCAATTGGTTAATAAATGCCAGATCGACAAATTTTTCGTGAAGTAATTCATTGAATCTATCAATTGATATCCCCATAGTATTGGCAATTTCATTTATTGACAAAGTCCTCCCTTCTGCCGCTGCCTGTTCAATTAAGTACTCAACCATATAAGAGAATGACTCTTTATGTTTTGGATGCATATTTACAATTTTGACTCGCCATATTATTTAATTCCAAAAAGATAGCAATAATGTTTAAGTTAACCATAAACATTATTGCTATCTTTCACCATGAATTACTTAAAAAGCTGCTGTGCGAAATTGAAGAGATTATTTCTCCAAACTGGCCAGGTATGACCACCCGGATATTCGCTGTAAGTATATTTGGCTTTTAGCTCATCCAGTTTTTTCAGCATCAGTTGGCAGTTATGATAGGCGATGTCTTCCTTTCCCCCCATTGCAATCCACAGTGCTTTGAGGTTGTTATTGATCGCGGCGGCGTTGGCCATCATATAATCGTACTGGGCTGCGGCTATACTACCCTGGCGGGGCTGTATCCAGCCGGAGCTGAAAACTCCCAGGTAGGAAAACATATTCGTATTTTTAATTCCAGTGTACAGGGTATGGATGCCTCCCATGGATAAACCGGCTAATGCCCGTTTTGTGGCGGTGGTGTCAGCATGGAAATTCTTTTCTACCAGGGGAATGATCACCTCCTTCAACTCTGATTCGAATTTTTTCAGTACCGCTTCATCAAAAGCAGCACCGCCCACATTGGCATCCGGCATCACGATGAGCATAGGTTCGGCCTTTTTTGAGGCGATGAGGTTATCCATGATCAGGTCTGTTTTCCCTTGCGTGGCCCAACCGGTTTCATCTTCGCCTCCACCATGCAAAATATAGAGTACGGGATATTTTACACTTGTATTCGCATCATAGCCGGGTGGTGTATAGATATACAATTGCCTCCAGGAGCCGGTGATTTTCGAGAAATATTTCCTGATGCGTATATCCCCATGAGGCACATCTCTTAATGCATAATAATTGTTACCGGTGAGGGGTATTTCGATTCCACTTGCCATTCTGCCCATGCCGTAAAAGGTTTCGCTGGCGGGATCAGCGATGGCGAGTCCATCTACGATCAATGAATAATAATGAAATCCTTCGCTGATGGAATCTGTGGTTACGGTCCATACTCCCTCACTGTTTTTTTTCATATCATATTTGCGTCCAAGATCCACCTGCACCTGCCGGGCTTCCGGCGCTTTAACGCGGAAGATTACACGGTGATCAGGCAGTATCTGCGGGTAGCCTGCATTACGCACATTGGTGGCAGCAGGCGCGCCTGCCACTTCGTATTTAGAAAAACTGGTAGTATCCACCGGTTTAAAGATCAGCTGGGAAAACATGTACAGGCCATTCTTCCAGACTTTGAAATCATGTACGCCTGGCTCAATGTAATAGATGTGTGGTACATTATTTTTTTGGAGGTAATCATGGGTGCGTTTACTGAAAGTAATTAATCCGTCGCTGGCGCCGCAGGAAATCCAGAGTAGTTTGATCTGCTGTCTTGCTACCGCAGGATCCGGCACCAGTTCCTCCGGGGTTTTAGTATTAGGAGCCGAAGAAAAGCCTCCTATCCACGCGAACTTATCCAGGTTGCCGAGGCCGAAATTCAGAGACTGCCCTCCTCCCATGGATAGGCCGGCAATAGCCCTGTGATCCCTGTCGGTATACACCGGGTAATTCTTTTGTATGTACGGAATCAGGTCCTTCACCAGGTCTTTTTCAAAGGTGGCAAATGCCTGCACTTTGTCCGGTGCCATTATGTTTCCAGTAGCTCGGTCGTCTTTCATTGCTCTGCCATTAGGCATGACAACGATCATGGGCTCAATTTTTTTGTCAGCATACAGGTTATCCAGTATTACCTGGGGTGTGCCGCCGTTTAACCACTCTTTTTCGTCGCCGCCTATCCCATGCAGCAGGTATAGCACCGGGTACTTTTTCTGCCGGGAGAATCCGGGAGGCGTATAGATGAGTGCCTTACGTGTATTCCCCACCGTGGAGGAATTATAACTGATTGTATCAATGTTGCCATGCGGTATGGCTGCACGCGGCATGTCGAACCCGGCTGCTGCAGGCGCTACTGTGTTTTGAGAAAAAGCCCTTGGAAGTATTAGGAGTAAAAAGGCAAAACTGCATATTGATTTCTTCATAACGTGTGAGTTTTAATATTAAAATAATAAATGTCAATAAAACAATTATAACTTTTTTTGTGCACTCTCAAAAATGGGCGCTCAACGGTTATAGGGCATAATGACTAACAAATCACTGGACATTATGTATTATTAAATGATTTCTGCAATTTTTGAAGGAAACGGTACCATTTAGCGTGAAGAGTCATAAGCGTAGCTCCACTGCATACTTAAAGACGATGAACTTGATATGTTTCAAACATTTAGGAGACTGGCACTTGTTATAACGTTGTACTGGACACTGCTGCCAATCCTTACTGTCTTAGCATTGCAGGGAACGAGGGACCAAAGGCAACTATTGTCTATTACAACACCCGCAAAGAGAATGTACCACGGATATAAATATCAGGTCTGCTGCTGCCATCTCATCAAAACCTGCTATGGAGTAGAAATAAGACGAATAGGGTAAAAGATATGAAAATAACGGTTGCAATAAAAATAGCCGAAAAATTGCTGAAAGGAAGAATACAAATAATGCTGACCGCAAGCAATAGCATATAATGTCCAAAGGTCTTAATCCAATTGTCATTAATTAACAGGTAGCATGTTGCCTCTGGTGGCCATTTAGCGTATAACCTGCGAGGTTGCTTGTGTGTTTGGGAAACCTGTTTGAAGATGTAATGGTAATTAACCGTAGAATCAAACGTAAAAAACATTGCATCCGCTTCATTTTCTCACTTCTCATACTCTCAAATTTAGAGTCAAACAATGTTCTTCAAATATACAATTTCAAACAGTGGGTTTCCAAAAATATCTTTCAAATAAATACCTACATGTTGGAAAACAAATAAACGTCAAACGTGATTAAAAGGAGATAATTCACTCGTATTAAAACCCCAATCCGTTAGATAATCAATATTCTAATAACTATATCCCTTCCTTGGGGCTCATATTTATTATACGAAATATAATACCTATAGTCCTTATTTTCTACCACTATTTTTCTTAACTTATTTTTCATTATACAAATAAAAAAATCTCGCAAAATGAGTAAAGAGTCGATTATTTCCTCCCACGTTCAAACAATAATCATTTTTGAATTTAAATAATCAGCATCACTTTACTAACGAATATTTCTTATAAATAAACTTAAGCAACGGAATGAGCCTAAATATAGAATATCTTTTTTGGTATCTTAGTAAAAGCCGATTAACCAAAAAAAGTACGGAAAAAAAATTGGAGTTAGAGAGTAGGAACTTGACAAAACCCTCGACTAAAAAACAAAACCCCGCGCCATGCGCGAGGTTTGTAAGTTGTCTGTGATCCCGCTGGGAACACACAAAATCTCTCAAAATCAGCCATAGTGGCCTATAAGTAATTTCGCAAGACATACTGGTACCCGAATCGGTACCCGAATGAAATGTTTAATTTTATGCGATTTTATTTAATGAATTATTGCAAATGTAGTCTTTTCTTTCTAACTGCCAAAATGCACAACAAACATTATACATATATTAATTTAATATATTTCTGTAATTCGACCTCTAAATAGCCCTCATACATTTCACATATCTGTAGGTGTTATTCCCTTTGGGCTAAATTCCTGGTTCCTAGGCATCAACACTGCTGCTTACCTCCTGAACATCGACACGGATGGTATAAAAATATTGCTGCCTGTACACAGCCCAAGTACCACTACACCTGAAAGCGTTTGCCATTCATGGGACTGGCGTATTCGTTTTATCCTAGCAAACTTTAGACTGGGCTTGCTATAATTTATCGCTTACGAATGCGGGAGATCTATGAGTTGAAACGGAAGCAATTCTCACCAACCAAAGAGATCGCCGAGTAATTGAATATTTCTGAACATACAGAAAATACCTAAATTAAAATGTGCTTTACAAAATTTGCGCGTGAAGCTGGGCATCCATGTTTATTTTCTTTAGATTTTCCAAAAATTTACAAAAAACGTACTACATACGGATTTTCGCGTTTGTCAAGCGAAAATTGAGTTTTAGCGAAGTGTAACTGTGCTTTATCCGTTTATAAGCGGTTTTGCGTGTTTAATTCTAATCCAGGAATACTTACCTTAGTATTCTATATATTCCTAATTCAAAGCATGTCAGTAGTAAAAACACCGGGAGAAGTAGCTGCGATTGCGGGTTATTTTTTTCAATATGAAATATTTGCAACCGAGATATACAATCAATTACTTGACAATAACCTGGAATGGGTAGAATTTGCCAGCAGCGGTGCAGGTAAATTAGATGATGTATTGTTAGGCACTTCTGAAAAAGTGATCGCCTATCAGATCAAACACATCGGCTCCTCCAATTTCAGTTATCTTGATTTTACGCAATCTGATACCGAAAGTATTTTTAAAGGGGCTTTTAAAGGCTGGCAAAGCATTAAGGCTAAGTATAGCGATAAAACCATCGATGCTAGGTTTATCACTACGCAAAGTGTTTCAGCACATGATTCCATCACGGCTTATTCAGCTAAGGAAAAACCATCTTTTGAGAAATTCATTGCCAACCTTTGGCTACCACTGCAAGAAGGCACTTATGATACCAATACTATTCCCAAGGTTTGGCAGCCGGTTTGGAATGCACTGATCGGCATGGTCAATACAACAGCGACGGAATTGATCGCATTTGTACAAGCCTTCAATTTCGTATTTAATTATAGGACCGATCAGTTCCTATACGATACGTATACACAGGCGATGCGTACCGCCCACATCTCCCGTATCGTTACTCGTATCGCGCAGATCGTAGCCCAAAAAGGCAATGTGCGCTATGACCGGCTGAAGTTTTTGACCGAATTTGGTTTAAAGAATCAGTATGAAACACGGTTTCAGCATGCCTTTTTTGTTGATGAAAGACATTACCAACCGATAAATACTACTTTGGCCCAGTTGGATGCAATCATCCAACGTAAAGATAAAGGTTACATCGCCTTGGCGGGCAACGCTGGTTCAGGCAAGTCCACTTTGCTGACCAAATGGTTGACCGATAGCCCATACAAGGTGTTGAAATATTATGCTTACTCGAATCTTGAAATGAGCTATGAATACGGCTATCGGGGCGAGGCTGAATATTTCCTGCATGACCTCCTAATCCAAATTAGGGAAAGCGGCCTAAGCCTGCAAGACCGGTTGCCGGAAAATGATCTGCTGGATCTTCAGCGACATTTAGGCGAAGAACTAAAAAAATTAAGCTATCTTGATCAAAAGGTCTTTATCATCGTCGATGGTTTGGATCATATCGGCCGTGAGCAACAGGTATGCCATAGCTTGATCAGTGTGTTACCTAGGTCTGAATCCATTCCATCTAATATATATTTCATCCTAGGTAGTCGCACAATCGGTCAGTTATGTGAATTGAACTTTGATATTCAACAACATTTAACGCAGACGGATAGTATCGTATCGATCAGTCCATTCAATAAAGAACAGATCAATGATTTGGCCAGCTCTTACGAGCTACAACTTTCCGGCGAACTGTTAGACAAGTTGCTCCAAAATACACAGGGGCATCCTTTGTTCCTCCGTTATGCGGTTGAGGAACTTAAGCAAGCAAAAGCGTCACAGTTCGACGAGATCATAGAAGGCAAGGACTTTAGCGGTGATATTTATTTGGAATACCAAAAGTTCTGGGAAAAGCATAAAACCTTGGATGGTTTTGTGCATGTACTCGGCCTGATCTCCAGGTTTCGCTATCCTTATTTTGATACCGAAATATTTAGCCAGTTTGAGATCAATAGAGCTGATGCCGCTCGGGTGAATCAAGTTGCCGAGTATTATTTCTTTAAGTCTGCTACGGTTTGGCAGTTCTTTCACAATAGTTTTAAAGAATTTCTCATCACGGAGTCTGCAAAAAATCCATTCAACGGTCAATTTGACCGCCGCCAGGACATTCGTTATCACTTAGAGATCGCCAATGCTATAGCAAGCTCTAACGGTTTATATCGTTTTAATGTGATTTACCACTGGTATAAGGCCGAGGCGTTCGAAAAGATTATTGAAACTGTCTCCCAAGCATTCTTCCGGCAACAATGGTTCGCTTTTCGCCAGACCGCAATTATCCGGGAGGATATCAAAATAGCAGCTCAGGCAGCTACCAAGCAAAAGAGTTATCCTACCATCGCGGCTTGTTTTTTCGCAGCACTAGAGTTGGATCAACGAGCGGCTAATTTTCCATTGGGCGAACATTATGATATTTTCTTATCGGCTGGGCGCATGGAGATAGCTTGCTCTTTCGTTTTCGATTCTGCCAAATTGCTTGTTTCGCAGGCAAACGCGCTTGAATTTGCACAACTACTTTTCGATAAGGGGTACCAGAAGCTGGCAAGGGAACTTTTTGACCGCGCGACACCCGTCCAATTACTGTTACGGTCCAAGAAATTATCCAGAAGACGTTATCATCACTCCAGTTATACCGAATCGAATGAGGTCGAATTGCTCAAAACTTGGGCAAATATCGCCAGCCTGTTTTTACCGATGTCCGATATCATCAATCGCTGCAAAGACATTGTTGTTGCCGATGAAGCCTTTGAAGAACCGGATGAACCTGTAGAGTCGGAGATCATCTTATCTTTAAAAGAATTCTTTTTAGATCGAGGGGCTTATCGCGAGCTTGGCGAACTGGAATCCTTCGCTAAACAAATCTTAGATCAAGACGATCTATTCGACTTTTATTTCCAAGTCGTTTATCATCGCGAAGTTTCAGTTGAATTGAAGAAAAAGGGCTTAGCATTTTTTGATAATTGGATATTGGATACCAACAATTCTCATTTGTTATCCTATGCATTGGTTTACACGTTTGCATCAGATAATCCCGAAAAAAGGCAGAGGGCATTTGAACTTTTAGAAACACCAGAAGCATTAAAACAGCGCAGTTCACGTGTTCGTCCAGGTGGGTTTTCCGACTATGTATTCAATTACGCCAGACTTTACTACATCATCAAAAAGGATTTTTCAGTCGCACCTGAAACAATCATTCCGGAAAGTGACAAACCCATTGAAAATGGCTTTTACAGAGCATTTGCGCAGATGGGCTTAGCTCAGGCCTGGTTCTATCATGGTTACCCGACCGCTTCCATGAGTTTTTTTGAAAGTGTCGATAAGCTTTTTCGTTTATTCCATCACCGGCATGGAGATCCCTTATATGATTACGAGATCGCTGCCTCCAAAGGTGATTTTGTCAAACAAATCTTACAAGTCGCGGTTCGGATCTCACCCGAGGTAATTCAAGATCTGCTCGTCAAATTAACGGAGGAGTGGAAAAACAACGGCCAATATTGGGGAGATCAATCCATACAGGAGATTGTGACATGGGTGACTACCCAACAGCTCTACCCGGATTGGTGTAAGGCAACCTTGCACAGTTTGGAAGCGAGTTTATTTGACAGCGGTTATCTGAATGAGCGTATTACTGCTGGCGCAAAACAGTCCAGACTTTGGTCATGGTTAGGAGAAACCGAGAAAGCGATAGCGACCATTGATCAACTTATGTCGATCGCCTTAGAGATGGGTCCGGAAGACGATCGGCAGGTCGATCAGATGGTGAGTTGGATCAGCAAGCGACAGCCTTTACAAGTGGCTGATAGCCAATATTATTTTGACCGTCTGCCTGCCATGCTGAAGAAGGTGAATTCGGCAAGCCACACGCCTGCGGAAGCTATTCTGGAGGCCACCTTAGATCAGGGTAACGCGTTTGCTGTTTTTGAACATCTTTTGTTTAACAGGTTGATTTCACTGTTAGATGGGTCAGAGGTAATCTTGAGGTATTTATTAAAGCAAAACAGGACTTGGAGCGACCTTATGATCAAACTTTTCGCCCGAATTATCGTAACCATGGATGACGCGAATACGACAAGACGACGGTTTATTCGCGTTTTTTTCGAAACCCAACCCACGGAACAACAAATCGCAGATCTGGTCAGCGAATTTAAAATATGCGCAGTAGCCGAAGTCCGTGCCAGTTATTTGTATGAAGTCTATGATCTCGCTTTAAAAAACAACATTAACACCGAAAATATCGGTCTGCCGGTCAGACCCGAACCCAGAGATCGCGTACAAAATAGTATAGCGCGCTTACGATTGAAAGATGGCCGCGAATTAAGTCTGGAGGATGTCCTTAAAACCGTTCATTCGCTGGACGAACTGGTTTCACTCAAAGAGCAGCAAGAACAGTACAGCTATTTTAACTGGACCGATCCATTGGTTCAAATAATACCAACTGCCCCCGCGACCAAATTATCCAGCTTTCTGGACACCCTCGATTTGGATACGGAAACTAAACATATTATCAGGATCGCTCGGGAACTGGCTAAATATCAACAGACCGCACTGGCAGAGAAACTATTAAAGCGCATGATTGCAACCTCACCTCGTTGTCAATGGGGCGATGATTATTATGCCAAAGGCAAGAGCGAAGCTTATGAGGCCTTGCTAGAACTGGTACCAGGGCAGACAACACGCGATATGGCCTTTAAAGACTTTGCAGATACCCTTACAAATATGGGGACCAAAACCAGGGAATCGATCATTGCAGACCTCGACAATATTTTCGCACTTTTCGCAGGAGTTGCAGACAAGAATATGCTTTACCAGGAAATTAAGTTGTATCGGGATCAACTCCACTTGCATGACCAACCGGTACATACCTTAGCGATCATGGGAACGCATAATGATGACGACCTGGTCACATCCTGGTTGCATTTTATGATCACCATGCCGAGCGAGTTTGATCAGATCATTTTCCCATTGCTGATCCAGGGGCACCAAAAGTTCAAGAAACTTATTTCCACTATACTTCAACGGCTATACACAGAAGGTTTTACTCTAAAATTCTTACGACTGCTACATGGCCTGGCTACTCAAACAAATGATTATACCAATTTCTATGCGGATGAGCTTTCCAGATTAGTGAATTCCAAGAGAGTAGACCTGATGCTGCTGGCATCCAACCTGCTATTCTTTAATGATATAGAACCCCAACGCATTGCTCAAAGTACGGACCTACCCTTAAGTTATAAGTTGGAACTACAACCACAGCTGGGACTAGTTGACGCTTCTCGACAGGCCGTTGAGCATATCAGTGAAGAAGGTTATCTGAAACCAACCAGCGACCCACTGGTCTACACGCAGATCGTTCGCTATGAACGGAAAGTTTTGGCGCGACTAACTGGCTTTTCAGAATATAATATAGCCTATCGGATCAGAGCTATTGGTGATGACCTGCAATTTCCAGATTGGTGTGCAAGTATCAGCGAGCAGGAATTGCGTAACCTCTACGATAGCACGCTCGATGTCAAAATATCTTATAACCGCCCGGACGTTCAGAAAGTTTACGCCGGTCTGACCAAAGTGATCATGGAACTGACTGACCTTGGACTCGTGGAACTAGAAGATATTATTCCCTTGGTACCCCATTTCGATCCTGCTTTATATCTCATTAATTCTGTAGAACAACCAGCTTCAGTAAAATCGATTCTGAACGAATCCGGCTCAGCACCCTCGGCCGACCGAAAATGGGCACATGAATTTGATGATAATTATATCAATTCGGTTCTTCTACCATACGACGGCACCCGCTACATTTTGGCGGAAACGATATTGCTGCAAGGCATGAGCCACGGAAAAGCAATCGAGATCCGTGAGGCATGTATCGATGTAGAAGTCCAGATCGACAAACGACTACCCCATATCTTTCCTTGTAGAACAGAAGCCCTTTTGCGCGATTACCTGGATATAGATGAGGCCGGTATCGTAATTTATAACAGTGTGTTCAGTACTTTCCCGAAATCGCATTGGCTCGCTATCAATCCCTTGTTGGCAGAAGACATGGAGTTGCATTTCAATGGAAAAGCGGGAAATTTCCGTTGGGATAACGACAGTGGCGAAGCAGTGGTGGAATCCATCTTTTGGCAATTAGGTGATCCAGCCAACAAAAGTGGGCATCATGATTCCGAAGCCGGTTATGGGTGGAGGGTGCTGATTTCGGAAGAAGGGCTTAAAAAGATCATCAGTTTATTAGAAGGTAAACCGCTTATTCATTACCGGCAAGTTGAACGCCATTTGGAATTTCATCAAAGTCGGTATGATACACATATCAAGGAAAGCGATAAGAAGGCAACTACCTCAGAATTTAAGCTATCTTGATGGATAAACATGAAATTCACATTTTTTTTGCTTCTACCCAATGGAGTTTTGTGAATTGTCTTTGTTTTGAAATAGAGCAAAGACGCGCAGATAAGGTCCTATGATACTAAAAGTCGCGCAGCCCCCTGAGGAAGGAAATAAAAAAATTGCTGAGGTATTAGATACCTCTGTGGATTATCTAATTTTTGGCAGCTTCGCCGATAAAGCCAGTGAAGCACTGCACGATGCAGATAATATCCGGTATTTAAAGAGATTGAAGCGCTGCCAATTAAAGACAAAGATGCACTGCTAAGGTTGATTGCAGGCGTTTATCTCATAAACTGCGTAAATGTTAAAAATTGGGAATTGTCTCCGATTTTTAACATTTACGCAGTTTATGTGATAGTGTCAATCTTATACTTAGCACGGTACTTAGGGCTTTTAGCATTCCCTATAAATCAACCTACTTAAATATATATAATATTTTTTTTTAAAATATCCCTATCGAATCAAGGGCAGCAATCAAAACACATTAGTTTCCTTTCTCGTTCTCTGATTAGCCCGTCTAATATGTCCAACGTAATAAACAAGGTAATTTTAAGTATATTTTTGCTAAAATACCATCAAATTGTTAAATTACAGTCCCTCATTCACAATAGTGCCCTTTTGAGCATTTTATTGACCAAATTTAAATTCAATCACAATACGCCATTATTTTTAACACCACCTCCCATGAAATCCAGACAAAACCTGCTTTCCATTCAAAATGATTCAGAGGATTTATCAATGCCGCAATTCGACATCTACACACGTGCGGTTATTAAAATCATTAATTACTTCTGTTTAGGGATTATTGCCATAAATCTGACGATCGCCCCCATCTTCAGTTATTATCTCCACGACTCAAGAGTTTTGCTCGGCGGAAGTATTGAAATTGCAATGCTGACCGGAGTCGTATTCCTTAATGTAATACGTAGACCTAAATGCGCAAATATATTATTCCTTTTAACATTAAATCTTGCCACATTATATTTTGGAATTATCTTAGGTCCGACACTTAGTATTATCCTGATGCTTTTCTTTTTGGCTGGCGCTGCAATGTTTGTTTTTCAGACAAAAGCAGAAATTATTGCCAGCCTGATTTTCTCATTGTTAATTCTCTCCATTTTAATCATAGGATATGACTACCGAATCGACGTGGCCTTGAGTCGGACAATTGCTCAACAAAATTGGTTGGAAAGAATAGGAATACTGTGCGTTTTCACACTTGTTGTTGCCATTTTCGGAGTTTTTGCCAAGATCAAAAATGGTATGTTAGATACAAAAGAAAAAGTTATCAAGGGGCAGGATGAATTGATTATTCACGAGCAGGGCCTTAACTCTATAAGAAATCATCATCTAAGATCAGTCGCACATGAAATGAACCTCGTGCTAAATATGACTATGCCTATGGCGGAACTTGTATTGGAAAAGGTACAAAATCAACCTGAAGTTAAAGAGTTAGTTAATTATTTTTTCATAGCTCACTCTAATTTACAGAGGTTAGGCTCCAATCTTCTGAATGCCGACAGATTGGAACGTGGCCAAATCGAACCTAATTATGAACTATGTGAATTGGAAGAAGTCATCACAGAAATGATCAAACTGAATGAGCTTTATGCCCAGCATGAAGAAAAAGTGCTAACATTTACAGGACTTGTTCAAAACTCTCCAATCCCTCCTATCGTCGCGGACATTTCAATGACGAAAATGGTAATTAACAATCTCCTTCAAAATGCTATTCGATATGGAACAAAAAAAACTGAGATTGTGGTTTCACTTCGAGCTAATATAAATTCTATATTAATAAGCGTAAAAAATTCGGTTAAGGAAAAATTAAGTTCAACGCAAATAGATGAATTATTTACAGATAGCCACTCGCGAATCGAAAGGACTAATTCAAAACGTGTAGGGATTGGACTATCTGTATCAAAAAAGTGCATTGAAACGATGAACGGATCGCTAACTGTAACTTGTGAAGAAGATTTAATTGCGTTTCATGTTCTGCTTCCAAAATCCAATATTAGTAAGCTTGGTTATAAAAAATAAAGGGGACAATTAATAAAATACTAGATACTAAGAGCCCTTGAAATACACTATTATATGAGCTAAAAATAACCCGAACTAGACAAGATTAATTAATAGTGGTAAAATGAAATTGTAGTTTGGAGAATATTGCATAATTAAGTTATCCAGGTGTTTATTAAATTAACATTAGACTAATTACAGCACTATTTCCTAACCTAAGACATTTCACTATGCCACAGTTTAAATTGTATGCGATTCCAAAATTGCATTGCCCATTCATTCCGTATGAAAATGCACTCTTGGCTGAAAAAGTTGAAACTCACACCAGATTATGGCTAAGAAAGTTTAGTTTGATTAAGTCGCCCGAACATGAGCAATTCTATACCAGACAGAAATTTGCCTCAATGATAGTCTCTAGTTATCCGTTTGCTACCGAAGAGGCATTATTTGTTTGGTGCGATTTGAACACTTATCTCTTTCTATTGGATGACGACCTGGATGAAACAACCATGATTAATTCTATGGCTGCCATGCAGCATCTGGCTGACAAGTACTTTTCCATTCTGACAGAGGGTCTATCAAATGACTGTAATGATAACATGCTAATAGCTTTTTCGGATATATGGAAACGACTTAGTTCAATTGGTACTGCTACCTGGTTAACAATTTTTATCGAAAACATACGAGATATGTTTTTAGGAGGTAAGTGGCAACTTAGTACAGCTTTAGCAGGGGATGCGCCAACCCTCAAATCCTATATTGAAATGCGCCAGTATTTAGGCGCAGCACACTTAGCAACAGACTCTATGCCATTAATGGCAGCTTGCCAATTACCTGGTCAAGTTAAAAGCGATCAGATTTATAAAAATATGATAATCAATGCACGAAATGTCATTTGTTATTCAAATGATCTATTTTCTTTAGGAAAAGAACTAGAACAATCCACATCAGGAGCAGACTTCAACCTCGTTACAGTACTCATGAAATTCTACAATTTGACTATTGAGAATGGTATAACAGCAGCTGCAAAATTCCACGATGATGAAATGAACCTATTTATCGCAAATTCATTAGAGTTAATGAATCGGTATCCAGCATTTCGCGAGGAATTACATAAACAAATAATGGCGTTAAAGTATTTGATATCGGGAAATGTTTTTTGGTCTACTAAAATATCAACGCGATACCCACACATTTACGACAACGTGCCAAGAGGGATTATTCAATCATAATTAATTAAGAAGTTCATGATGGTGCCAGGAGTATTGCTGGCACCATACAAACAAAATTCTGAATAGTAAAGTATAAGCACATAAAAATGAGTAACGAAAAATCGTCTATTTCAAAAATTCTCTTTTAGTTGTTTCAGTTAGCCTTTTTAGCCGAACAAATTAAATTTGAAATAGTATCTAACTGCAAAACTTAACTTTTGTTTTCAACGCGTAGTTATTGGGAAGACAACACAATAAAACCAGCTTTTTGTTCATCAAATTCAATTTATTAATCATGAATTTGTCAAATCCCGAATCAAATTATAGGACTCGATTGGTACAAATGGATAACACTTAGCAACTACATCAGACATATCATTCAAAAGATCTGTATCATTATAATTACTTAAGGACTTAAAAACAACTTTCAACTTTGTCTGAAGATCATGTCCCTTAATCTGTAAATAAAAGCTTGGCAAATCAATTTTTTTACCATTAGCATAGGAAACCGTTACCTTTTCAGATGTATTAAATTCCTTAAATTTGGTAGTGAGACGCTTTACAACCCAGTCAGCGTATCTTTGCAAATCAACTTCAGTATCTTGTCCAATATTATACGGATTGGAAATGGAAGAAAACCCAAGTTCACTTACACCATCCGCTTGATTCTTAGAAACAAATAAAGCAACGAGATAAATGGGATCAAGTATGAAATTCTCAATTGAATATCTTGCTAGATGCCCATGAACATAAATTTCTTGCGTAGGATTTTTTTTTGCATCCCAGTCAACAATACCAAATGAGGTTCTATTACCAGATGCTCTAATTTCATTTGTGATTTTTATTACCGAATCACAATTAGTCTTCCCATATCCGGTAGTAATAAAGTAAAGATTAGCTGGCGGCTTAAATTCAGTTCGATATTTATTAAATATATTTTGGTAATACTTTTGATCCGATGGGCTTTCTACAAATATTTGTTTGTGGCGCTTATAGTCAATACTAAGCATAGGAAGCTCGTGCGTTAAATGTCCTAATGCCTCATCCTTGCTAACTTTTACAATGTTTGTCTTTGGGATGTTCTGGATCTGATAAATACTTTCTTCTTCTGCTAATGCTATTGTGGCAATGCTATGAGTTGACATTATAACTGCAATTCCAAATTTCTTTGCAAAGGTTTCATATAAAACCCGCAAAAGTATTGATGTCATTTGAGGGTGCAAGTGCGCATCTGGTTCATCAAGAAGGAGCAGATCGGGAAAAGTTAGATTCTCTGAATAATTGTTTGACATAAATAATCTTACTATTAAACCGACGATTATTCTTTCTCCTGATGAAAAATCTTGCACCAAAATTCTTTCATTGGTTATTGCATTGTAAAAATAAAAATCAATAATAGTTTCAGGTCTGAAGTCAATCAGGTTAATTTCGGAAACTCTAATCGGCAAATCATTATCACAAAGGATATCATTAATAATTAGCCACGGTGCTTTAAATTTCTCGCTAAACGCATCTGGAGAAAGCGCACCTCTCTCATTTTTTTTATGTAAATATTCAATTGAATTATACAACCATTTTCTAGCATAACCGAAAAACAAACTTTCAAGTTGCTGAGGATATAAAAAGTAATTTGCAAATACAGCTTCACTCAAAGGAGTGGAATAAAAATCATTTTGAACCAGTTCAGATAATGATTTACCTTTAAATGCAGCCACTTCAAGTCCCATCCTTATGGAATCACGACTGATTAAAATTTTCTGAATTGCTTTGATTCCAAGGGGATGAGAGCCAATCTGGGGATTAAATAAGTAGTCCAATTGCCTAATTTGGTTTTCTTTCTCCGCTATAGTTCCATCTTTCAAAAAATCGATTAAATTAATTTCAGGTGTAAGTGTGTTAATATCTAATCCATTTGGGATTGCAGTTTCTAAAAACTTCAAATAAATTGGTCCCAGACTAAAAAATGTATTTACATTCTGATTCATGTGGGCGGATAAGATTTCCTGTTTAGGACTCTCACTCTGAAATAATTCAAGGTTCTCAATTTGGATATTAAGAGGTGCAGGGGTCACAGAAAGAATAGTACCCGGCAGAATACTACCTGTAGTATAGTCCTTTACTTGTCCCATATTAAAGTAAGATGCCTCATTCATCAATCTAAGAAATTGAGACTTACCTGTTCCATTTTTTCCAATCAAAACGACAAACTTGGGCAATGCTTCTGCTTCAAAGTCTGTTAATGATTTATATTTACCTTTAAAGACTATTTTCATGATGTAAGCGATTCCAGTATATATAATTATAGATTAATAGCTTGCGATACAAAAGGACCATTTGTATCCTTTTGTCATATGGACCCAATTTCCATGAAGATAAAAAATAATAAAGGTAACACGTATGTTATGTTCCTGGAGACTTAAATTGAAAGTAACTTGATTATTAACAATCTTGCAATATCTCCAATTGGGTTAGGATCCTTCCACAAATTGAAGTATTATAACATAATGCTAAAGTTATCTTGTAGCTTGTCGAGTATATAATCTATCCACCTAAAATAAGCCAAAGAATCATAGCTAACAAAAGTAATAAAGTTGTTGGCTAATAAAGAATACCTAAACTAAGTTTCGTACTCCATTAATTCTATTTTCATCAGGTCACTTTTTCCAACTCAATGAGCCTTATAAACATTTTATGAAGTAAAATCTTCTCCTTATCCACCAAAGGCTTCCCTTGTAGAAAATAGAAATTTCCAAGGTAGTCCGAAATATACTGATGAGCGACAAGCGTCGATTCCAATACACAGGTTAGATATTTAATCGAAATTGTTTTGAAAGACCAACCGGTTGTATATAGCCTATATATACCCACCTCCCACATTAGTTTCACGACAGAATAGTAAAAAACTGCACGATCTGGTTCACAAATAAATTCATAACAATAATCCCTGGATTTATAAGTAGGCTTACCTGCATTTGCGCCTTTCATCAAGCAATAGAAGGCTACATTTTCACTGGGCTTTTTAGGATTAAACGTTTTTAATTTAAAACTTTCCATATTCTTAATGTTTTAATGCTGCCGGGCAGCGGTGATAGATAACTGTTGTGTAGGCACAAAAGAAAGCAGCCGTGTATGAAACAGTAAAATCTCCGCGCTATAAATGGGGACATCCGAATACCTACACGCAATCGAGCGTGTAGGTATTCGGATGTCGGACCCCGCCTTTTTATGGCACGTGGAGATTTTACTGTTTCATACACGGATGCTACATTCACCTACACAACAGTTATCTGAGCCGATGCGTACATGATTCCAGCCTATTTAGTATATAGGTTTGGCTTTGAATAGGACACGATTAGACAAGGTTAACTGTAGGTTTCGTCCCCCACCCTTTTCATACAACTCCAATAAAAATTTCTTTTGATTGGGTATACTAAACCTTTTCAATACAAAAACGAGCTTTTGGCTAGCATTTCCAGGTATAAGTCCTATTGGAGAAAAATATATAGGTATCTCCTCAACCTCTTGAATAGCCGACCTTTTAACTACACGAAGGTCTGAAATGGCCATATGGGCAAAGTTTAGCTCGTATGGGAGATTAGAGTTATTTGATAATGTACAACTGAAGTACAAGTTCTCATCATCATAGTGGATAGTATTTAATTGCAGTTTCATTTTGAACGCTGTCCGAGATTTACGTAAAAATGGTTTTGCCAGGGTAATTGTGGAGATTTTTCTCTGTAGACTTTCTGACAGGGCTGGCTGCCCATTAGACCGATTTACTGGCAGGTTATTGATAATAGAATAACTGACAGTATCTTTTGAGTAGTCCAGGGTATACTCCTTAATACTACTCGAAAAAACTACCTTCATTGTATACACTCTCCCATTGTCGGCAAATATATGCATACTTGTTGGAGTTGCATATGGATGTTCAGCCTTCAATTTCACTATATGATCAGCCCCTGGTTGAATGGCCACCTTTATATCTGAACTGCCACGGTCAATATTTTTGATGGCAACAGGAAAAAGTATAACTGTGGTTTCCCGATCACTTACTTCACACGAAATAGTATTACTAGCTACCTGTCCGTTTGCTGATAAGAAACAACCGAGAATAAATGAAAAAAATAAAACACTACGCATACTTCACAATTTTATGGTTTACATCTGGTTATTTTCAAGAAATACCTTATATCCTGACTTTATTCGAACACTAATTGATTTAGTTTTTTTTCCGATGAAACTTTTAGCGGCAGAAATACCAATGCTAGCCGCCTGTGGCCCTATTTCAGGAGTTGATGAACCTATGTCTAATCCAGATATAGCCTGAGCCAAATTCTCTTTTGATACATCTCGTGCAATAGCTCCAGGGATATTGATACCCGGTATAGCGTCAGCATCGTATACCGTCAGACTGACCGGAATAATAGTATTATTTAGTAGTATCCGCTTAATCTGAATACTCAGGCGCTCATTACTTACCATGGCGACACCATATATAAAAGTATTTTCTGGTATATGGTGATTTTTTACCCGTACATCCTGAAGCAGGCGAAACCTGACTACCCCATTTTGTTTGATTACTTGATCACCTTGCACCTCAGCAGCAATAGAACCAATTTCATGGTCTTCAAAATTAAAACTCGATACACCCAGAAAGCCATCTGATGCTGTCAATGCAGTTGGCAGGGTCATAAGCTCGTGACTTAAAGAATCCGGTGCAGTTATATTATCCTTATCTCGACCAGGGTTCTGAATCTCAATGATTTTATCAAGCATACCATCCAATCGCCTAAGCTCCGGATCCTCAGATTGCGGGGTTTTCTGATTATCCAGTAGATGCTGCAAACTTTGCAGAGAATTTTCATCCTCCTGCTTAATTGCATTAATCTTTATTTCTCGCTCATGGCCAGCTTCAGCAATAGCAACAGTATGCGAGAGGCTATTCAGCAAAGCCTCGGCACGTTCAGCAGGATCATTATTGGGAATATTTGACTGTGTATCAATAGTAGATTGAGTTGCGATCGAACGTTCAATTTGCAGGCTCGAAGAATTGCGCTTACGTAAGCTATCCTGCATTGCCTGTATATACAATTCAAGTTTTGTCCGCTCTTTTACTTCCAATGCTGGATTAGGGAGAGTTGAATTAAGAGCAGCCAAATCTTGTTTAGCAGGCAGACAGGTTTCATTAAAATAAGTGAACAGGTAATAAAGAATAACTGTGAGCAGAAATACTCCAATTATTAAAATCGACTTAAACTTCTTAAAATCCATATGGTGAAAGAATCTGAAATTCATAAAACAA
Source organism: Chitinophaga jiangningensis (assembly GCF_900142605.1). Lineage (GTDB taxonomy): Bacteria > Bacteroidota > Bacteroidia > Chitinophagales > Chitinophagaceae > Chitinophaga > Chitinophaga jiangningensis. The sequence goes on along the minus strand of NZ_FRBL01000003.1, from coordinate 150,686 downwards.
ATTTTAGCGTGAAGTAAAATCAATATCATTATTAGCAAGAATCTTCCAGGACTCTATCATAAATCCATGAGGATTATTATCTGATTTTTGATCCATTATGCGAACATGTCCTGTCGTAATAATCGACCGTGTTGTTTTGGAGGAGGAGCGGACAATCTGTATTTTACCATAATAGTAGAAACTGATCATTCTGTTGGATATATTTACTATAATGCTATCACTCGAAATATTTTGATTTATATTTGCAGACACAACACCATCATAGTAATTTGCCTCTTTCAAATTATCATATTGCTGCTTTGCACTGGCATCACATAGATAAAGCGCCTGCGACACAGTGTTTTTTATAGCCTGCTCGTCTGGAACAAGTGTAAAGAATAACCTATGAAAATTTTTAACGTGATCACGTATTTCAACATCCAAGTATATGGATCGATCTTCTGATGCCGCCTGAAAGAGCTTTCCATTAATGAGGACCATTACCTTTCTCCTTTCTGCTGCTATTTTTTCCTGAGAATAGAATATCACAAAGCATGATATACCAATATTGCCAACTAAAAAAAATATAGAAAAAAGACGGATATGCTTGAAAGCCGTATCTATATTTCGTAAATGGTTAAACATAGCCTAACTTTTTATCCAGATATTTTATCCTTAATGTACTTCTCTGAATTCACGGCATCGGCCATAGGATAGTTCATAATATCCCTTCCTGGCATATCTGCAACCATACTGCCGGCGGCTGAAGTAGCCATTACACCGGCTCCTCCTGAAACCACCCCACCTGCCATCTTAGTCAATTTTGTCATTAGGGCATTTCCTCCGCTGGCATGGACGATGTAAGAAGAAATCGAAGGAACAACTAAGTAACACATAATGCCGATAATCAGGAAAATTAGGTAGGTTAAACTCGTTATTTGATATTGTGCATTGTTCGTACCCGTAGATAACGAATCAATATCGGCTTGGATCATACCCTTCTGTATATGTGAGATCACAGCCCCACAAAGGTTTGCCACTGCTAGCCAAAGGTATATACTTACATATCGAGCTAACCATACGGATAAGGTATGTTGGAACCCATCATAAATAGATAACGCAAGTACAAATGGTCCTAAAATAACCAAAATAATGAGGTGAAAAGTTCGCAAAGCATCTATCACCAATGCAGCAGCAAAAAAAAGTATTTGAAGTATCTTAGCGATAGCAAGTTTAATATAATAGGTAATGGTACCCTCCATCTTTCCCCACAAAAAGTTCCAGAAGCCATTTTCTACCTCTGATTGCGCATCCATTGCAATATGCCAATCCTCAATATCAACACCATCTGGAGGAGGCAATGGACCATATTGCGCATCCGTCTTCATTTTTAATTCCGCATCCAGCAAATTTTTAACAGCTTCATCCGAATTTTGGACCAAAGCAGCAGTAGCTTGGGTAGCGGGCTCTAATATACCGTTAATGACTGCTATAAATTGAGGATAAATACCAATTAAAAGTATGAGGACAAATGGTCGGAGCAGAGAAAAAAAGTCAATACTTTCAGCTGTTGCTATAGATTTACCAACTCGTACACCTATATACAACAAGGCTCCGAATAGTCCAATTGCCCTGGCAACCGTTATGATTTTATCTGCAAGAGGAATCATATCATCGTAGACACCCTTCAGAATATCACGTAAGCTTGCAGCTTCTGAATTTCCAGTTTGCGCCATACTTAAGATGGGAACCATACAAGCAGCAACAAGCATAATTGTCTTTCTCATAATTCTATCTATGGAGAATATTACTTCTTAAATCCATAATATCCAGTGATTGTTTATTCATTTGCCCATACAAGCTTTGAGCATTTTTTTGTAACCTCAACATTTTCTCGGCCTGTCCACTCACCCTTATATATAGTCGATCTATAGTCTCTAATCTTTCGGCATCATTCATGCGGAGCTTCCCTGCCGTGAGGACCATTAGTAATTCCTCTAACTCCTGGGTTAATTGTTTGAGATAATTATTTTGGATTGTCTGGAATGTGCGAAACTCTGAATCACTGATAGAAGCAGCACGGAAAAATCTCAAATTGCTCCTATACCGCTGTAAAGTCTGTGTTTGCAATTGTATAATTTCGTGAACGCGATGATATTTATAAACAACTGGAGACACCTTATATAGATTATCCAAAAATATCTGGTGAATGGAGAAATTCCTCTTGGAAACATCACGAACCAGATTATACCCTTTACTCAAGACGGTATAACCCTTCTTCATTTCAGACAAAATTTTCCTAAATTGATTTAACTTTTGAATATTGAGTCCTAATTGCGCTAGCTCATCGGCCTGACAATATGCATTAGCAACCAACATTGCCATCAGGAAACACAACATAATAACAGCCTTTCGAATCATGAGCCAAATAATTTTTTGAATTGCCGCACATCCTTTTTATCCCTATAATACATCCTAATGTAATCTTCTAAATAGAAGAGAAATTTGTCAATTTTTATTCCTGCTCCACGTACCTTATCTTGGGCCTCCTTTAATAATATCACACGCTGACCAGGTAGCATAGTTAAGCTATCCCTGTGAAGCAGAGTAGTCCATGCAGAGATATCTGTCTGATAAGTAGTTAACAAGTGGTGGAAAATTTTACTGGCCATTGCAGGTGTACCGGAAACCTTCATTTTTCGTAGGACACTATTTAAAGAGTCAAATTTGTTTTGAAAACATGATACGCAGGTGAACTGGAAACGTTCCGGTTTGATTAATTCAACTTTCTGTTGATTGGTGAAAAAATTATCATGAAGGGAATAATCGCCAGATTTGATAGTATGGATGGTATTCAGGCCAAAATTTGCAGTACGGTAACCGGTCTTAATATAGTTAAGATACATCTGAAGATTAGCAATTTGAATAGCAAGGTATTTCCTTTGTGTCTGCTTTTGATTAAACCATTCCTGCGATAACTGTCCTAAAGTTTTATTACAACAGAAAAGAATGGCCCAAGTAAATAAGATAGCAAATTTCATAATCCAACTTTTAACGATATAATGATTTCGTTTGATTCAGGTCTCTATATTCAGCATTTATCCTATTTAGCATAAATATTATTTGGCTATTCAGCGAGTGCGTTGATTGAACCAGAGAATCTACCCTTTCGGCGCTTTTATCAATTATTGCTAACCTTTGAGCATCGGTCATCTCAACGGTAAATGATGTCAGCACCTCTGTAAGCGACTCAGCGTTATCCAGGCTTTTCTTAATTATATTTGAGAAGGCCTGCTCCAGAAATAGTAACTGAGCCGACGTAAGATATTTCGCAGATCGAAAGTTAACCATCGCAGATCGACAGTCTCCAACAACTTGCTTCTGTTGTCGGATTATCTCAGATACTTTCTGATAGTACAGAATGACCATCTTTACCTTTTTCAACTCATCAAAGTAACCTTGGTAAAGGGATTTTTGCTTTTCTGCCCACTCCGAGATCTCAGTGAGTTTCAGTTTAGACAAAGTGTTTTCCAACATTTTCTGCGTATTCTGCAACACAATAGTTTTATTCTGTAGTCGCTGCACCTGTAAATCCATAGCGCGTATTACCTTTTTAAGTGCAGCTTTGACAACCACCCAAATAACAGCATGGGAATGCTGCGTTGGTAGAATTACGGCCGGTGTAAGCAGAAAAATGAAAATTACTATACTCTTCATACTATATGGATTTATCCCGTATATCCTTCGCTAGCATAGCTATCCCACGTTTAATGGAACCATATTTAGCAGCATAAGCCTGAACTTTTACTTTCTCTTTTTCCTCTGTAGTGTAGCATAAGTACTCCTCCAACGACACTTCTGTTCTATAAACTTTACTATGCGCACCCAAGCCAATAAATATTTCTTTATATTTATAACGAGGATCGTTATTCTTATTCATACTCATAATCAGGCTAACCTCCTTATCTGTAAGCCCCAAGAGGTTCTGAATATCCTGAAATTTATTCTGGTACTTACTTTGATCAAGCAGTATCCTAATATCAGAACTTGCAATAATGGTATCTTTAATAATTGGACTGGATATTATATCGTTAACTTCCTGCGTCACAACAGCTGCGGTCCCGTAAAATTTGCGTACTGTTTTGAAAAGATAGCGTAGATATTCTGCCATCCCCGCCTTTGCAATGGCTTTCCATGCCTCCTCAATCAAGATAACTTTATGTATACCTGGCAGTAACCGCATTTTGCTGATGAAAAGCTCTGTGAGGATAAGAGTAGTCACGCTAAAGAGAATGGCATTATTTTGAATATTATCCAATTCAAAAACTATAAACCGCGTATCCAGTAAGTCAAGATTTTCCCTCGAATTGAGTAGGTAGTCATACTCTCCACCCAAATAATACGGCCGTAGTACATATAAAAAGTTATCAATATCAAAATCTTTCAATTTTACTGCTTGCTCCCTAATGTTGTGAAGGAAATCTGTTTGTAAATAGTCATAAAAGGAATTGAAGCATGGAAATAAGTCTGGATGGTCTGGGAGATAATTATAATATCCCGTTAGTGCATTGGATAGTGATATATATTCGCTCCTGGTATATGACTCATCATCCTTCTTCCACAGAGCTAATAATAAAGACTTGATAGACTCCCTCTTTTCCACATGCAGACTCGCTTCTCCCAAGAAGAACGGATTGAATCTTATTGGATCTTTTTCGGAAAAAGTAAAATAATATCCACCAGCCAATTCACACAACCCTCGATAGCTATGACCAACGTCCACCACTACAATGTGAGCTCCTGCCTCCCATGCGGACCGAAGGATATGGTTTGTTGCAAAGCTCTTTCCAGATCCGGAGGGTCCAAGGCAGAAAATATTCCTATTTTGAATAATGTTTTTTTGAAAAGGTAGATGGAATAAGTCGACTTGTAGTGGAAGTCCGGATATTCGGTCAGTAAGCCTAATACCGTTGGTGGATATTGAAGTTCGGTAATTTGTTTCAGTATTTAGAAAACAAGAAGCTTGTTCGGCAAAGGTATCAAATACAGCTGTTGATGGAATCTCAGCACCATTACCAGGTATACCAGCCCAATATAAAAAAGCAGGTGCAGCTGTTTCTTCCCGAGGAGCGGCGTTTAAACTAGCTATGGCGGAAGCCACCGCATTCTTCACTTCCCGAATTGTGGATACTTCATCCGCCCATGCAATTATGTTGAAATGTGCCTTTACAGGAAGCCTGCCTTTACCTATTGCCTCGTTGAGGAAGTTATTAGTAGCATCTTTAGAAATTGTGTTTTCACGGGAATAGGCAGATAGTGATTGGAGACGCAATCGCTTCTTCTCTAATTTAGAAAGGACCTCAGCAGAATCTCCAACTATTATATACTGGTTATAAATGTGATTGCAGAGTAGTAATACATTCAGTCCAGCTGAAAATGAAATCGAGAATTTGGTTTTATCAGTACTATATCGGTCGTAGGTAATCTTGGGACCGCAAAACCTAGGAAGATCACCGGCGTCGGCGATTGAATAAATTACAACCTGTCTGTCCCCTATTTTTAATGGGTTAAGCTGAATGTCGCTTAAACCATATTCTTTCTCGCTAGGGAGTAAAAAGCTGTATTGTTCAATGATACCAGCTTTCGATTCGGAACCAACAAGTTCCTCTGCTGTTAGTTTACGAAGTTTGAGATAATCACCTTCTTGCAATATACTGGCAAATTGTTGCACCTGGTCTACCCAACTCGTAACAGTTTTGTCTTCCAAAACTTTTGATGGCATAATGCTTCCTGTAATCAGGGAAGACAGTATTGGACTGCGAAGACATCCCTTACCAGGGATTGAACTAATAAATAGGTAGCACTTATGATCAAAATAAGGACGTTCATTAAAATGCATATCACTGGCGCAGCTTAAGACCGTGGAATTTTCACTATTGGGGGCCATAAATTCTTTACGAAAGAACCAATCGGATTTATGCAGAACCGTATGGGCAGGTAAACTTCGTATAGCTCTTACCGTGGATACATGGATCGCTTCGTAATCAGCATTATCCATTGTAAAAACTTCAGGCAACTGTATTTCATATGCAACAGTAATGCTGCCTGTGGTGGAAATTAAACAATCATTTTCAACAGCAGCTATAGGGAATACATCTTCCAATGATTTAGTTCGCATTTCTTTTGGATTTTAAATTAGTGAATGGCGCTTCCTACTCCATTTACCATTGCTGAAGGTGCAGATTCCTCTGACATAAGTAAGGAAGATGCCAATGCACTGGCAGATATTAGATTACAAACAGAGGGCCAGGCGTATGCTGATGAGTCTGGAAGATGTCGGTTCTATGCCAAACTTACCTATAGGGACCGCGGAGTGTATGACTCGTCAACGACCATTATAAATCATCATTATTATTTCGAGGACGTGTCTGTTAGCTATTATGCAGATGCCGCGTGTACAATACCATATGATGCAAGTGGAATTACTACTGTCAATGTAAATAAATATGACAGACGAGTATATTATCAATACGGCAGCCCGACAGGAATAGTTGATGAATCAAATACCCAAAGTACTTTTCCAGGATCATCCGGCACTGGCGACCTACTTTTCAATAACATTCTGTATAAGGAAGAATCATCCCCTAAAACCGACCCTAGCATTATTGTATCAACTCTTATAGTCACATTTACTTTACTACCAGGTGACGATTACATAATCGTGAATTAATATTTTATGAAAAGATACATTACATTAATTCTGCTCATTATCTGCACCAGCTGTTTGTATGGTATTGAAAAAATCAATATCAGCAAAGTTGATACCAGCGGTACCTGCTACAGTGCCGTGCTGGATACAGCTGTAAATCCTTACAGCCTTGGCATTGCTGGAAACTGGCGTCCACAGGCAACATATGTATATTATAGCACCCGAAATGAACAAAATGCTACCACAGATATAAATATCCGGACTGCAGGCACCATTTCGTCCTTCATACCGTTCTGGAAGTTTCAGTCTGGTCACCTGCAGGCAGATCCTGATACAACAGTCTGGTTTTGGAATCAGCAATCGACCATTTTCAATGGGAAAGGGTTTGAACTGGAAAATAAGGACGCGTTGGAGAGGTACAATGCCGGCATATATGGATATGATAACGAATTACCCGTAGCTGTGATTCAAAATGCGCGGTACAGGGAAGTAGTATTTGAGGGATTTGAGGATTATGGATACGGCATGGCCGCTTATGACACGGTATGCCCGGTGAGTAAAGGGTTTGATTTTCTTTCTTACAAATCAAAATTTGATAACACAATAGCCCATTCCGGACGGTATTGTCTACGAATTCCCGCCACCGAGTCAATATCAATAGGTGCCAATGTAACCGCAAATGATGTCACAGATTTTTCTTTCAACATCAACCGAAAAACCATGGCCTGCATTTCCGGAACGGGGCTGCAAAGTATCCGTGCTAACAGTCAGGTAATTATACCACCGTTTGCACCATTTCCGGGTAAGAGAATGTTGGTGAGTGCCTGGGTCAAAGAACAGTCCGATTGTAATTGCACCAGCTACACCAAATCAGCCATCATACTACGGGCAGGCACAACAAATGTCACCTGTACCCCTTCCGGACAGATCATTGACGGCTGGCAACATATAGAAGGATCTGTGTTAATTCCGGCAGCAGCTACATTCTTTACCGTGGAATTTCAAGCCAGTAGCAACACAGCGGTTTATTTTGATGACATAAGAATACATCCGTTTAATGCCAACATGCAATCGTATGTCTACGATCCTGTTACACTACGGCTCATGGCGCAGATGGATGAAAACAACTTCGCATCCTTTTATGAATATGATGATGACGGCACGTTGATAAGAGTAAAAAAAGAAACAGAAAGAGGCATCAAAACTATACAGGAAACAAGAAGTGCTTTGATTAAAGATGAAAATCCATGATACCATGAAATCACATTGCTCCAAATATTTTTTAATTCTTCTGCTCTGTTTATCAGTCTATAGCGTGTCTGCACAACAGGATATTGACGAAGCAGGTAAGGTACTCGCACGCGTTAAACAAACCTATGACACTGCCAGTATCTCGTTTCATTTAAAGTATACCTACGCCGACGCGGATCAACCTAATACCGTAACTGACTCTCTGGAGGGCGACGCGCGACTCCATGGCAATAACTGTTTCATGACCCTTGGTAACATTATCTTCTTCAGAAATCAGACATATAATATCTCTGTATTTAAGGAAGACAAACTGATGATGCTAGGTCGGCCTTCCACACTTAGTAGGCAAATGCAACTCCCCTCTGATCAGATTAGTGCCGCATTACACCAGGCCGGAGTAACCACTTGCCGGCTCTTACGTCATCAAAAACAGACTACGATCATTTTCGACTATCCCCCGGATAGTCCGTGCCTCCAAATGCAAATATCGATCGACGAAGCCACTTACCTGATCCGGGAAGTCATCACCAAAATAAGAAACCCCTTGACACAGGAGAATCAGGTAACCACACCTCCCTCTGGACAGAACATAATGGTAAAAACGCTGTTCACTGCTGTGAAAATGGAGCATCCTGATAATTCCTTTTTTGATGAAAAGCAATTTTTTACCCGGGAAGCCAATGTTATAAAGCCTGCCGCCGACTATGCCGACTATCAGGTATTTCTTGCTAGTCCCAATATTTAAAACCTGTACTATGCGTGTTAAATGTACTGCACCAGCTGTCCTTACTCTACTGCTATTCTGGCTAACGCCTATTGCAGTGAAAGCGCAATCCTATACCAGTATTAAAAAAGTGCTGAACGGCGCTTTGAATGAAATTGTAACAAATGCCGAAATAACAGTACAGGATAGTGTTTATTTTAATGCTACCCTCATCGGAAAACTGGAAGGGCAATATCCGTTAAAAAACGCGGTGACGCTAAAGATCAACGAGTACAGTAACGTATACATCAATACGCCGTATACCGTTACTGCTGACCTGCTGATCAGTTATATTGGCAGCGATAACACACTTCGATCAGTTACAAAGCAATTACAGGTAAAATATGATACTGGCAGAGCCTATACCAACAACGCAGGATTCGTATTTAGCAATGCGCATCAGGTAACAGTAAAAGTACAGAGTATCACCGCAACCGTTCCCCGGGTATTGAAAACAGTGTTGCTGGAGAATGAAATGCAGGTAAGACCTGTGTATAAATTGAACCGGACTGCGGATGCAGTTCAAAACATTCAGTTGGCCTCTCTCCCACTGCCAGAGTCAGATGAGGCAACAGCTACCTGGAATGCAGTATTAGGCGCGGATGAGTATGATGTAGAATGGGCATACATCGATTCCTCAGTTATTGCCAGCGGGAGGTATGGCAGTCCCCTTAACTATGAAAAAATATTTAATAACAACGCTACCCGCGTCAGTATTGCTGGTAACAGCTATTCGATCCCACTACTCTATGACAATGGAGGATTCCTGTATGTGCGGGTACGTGCAGTTTCTATAAAAGCGGATAACACCCGCTTCGAAACCGTGTGGAGTAATGCTATCGGCAACGTTGCCACGATGGGTTATCGAGGTCATCAGCGCAACCTCAACTGGCAGTCTTCCATCAACTATGCAGAAGATGGAAAACGCAAAGCTGTTGTAAAATACTTTGACGGAGGACTTCTGAACCGGCAAACCGTTACGAAGGACAATACGACCGGCACCACCATTGTTGCGGAAACGCTCTATGACAGACAAGGACGCCCAGCCATCCAGGTATTACCGGCCCCTACTCTTTCCAATATCATACAGTATACGGCACGATTTAATACAGACATTAACGGAAATGAGTATGATAAGTCATTGTATGATACTGTCATATCTTCACGCGACATTATAGATGCCGCAGCACCTGCCATGGGAACTAATTCAGGCGCTGCGCAGTATTATTCCCCCCAAAGTCCTTTTGTTACAGACAGTATACATACAAATTTGCCCAATGCAGGTGGTTATCCTTTCATGGAAACTATATATACCAGCGATAACACTGGCAGGATCAGCAGGCAGGGTAACGTAGGTCCAGCATTCAGAACAAATGGTACTCATGCTACCAAATACTACTATGGTAGTCCCAGCCAGGAGGAATTAGATCGGTTATTCGGCACGGAAGCCGGAGACGCATCCCATTATTTCAAAAATATGTTGCAGGATGCAAATGGGCAGTTATCGGTTATTTACACCGATATGCATGGCCGTACTGTTGCAACCGCCCTGGCAGGCACAGATGATAACAGCCAGTTAAAAAGTCTGCCATCCAATCACCCCGCTACGGTGCTGGATACACTGAGTGGTGCATCAAATACACAAGTTGTGAATAATGCCTTACTTACTCGCAGGTCATTGCTGGTTGAAACAGATACCCGCTATACTTTCAAATATGCACTTACGCCTCCTGTACTGAAGATCCGTGACTGCAATAACAATGAAATCAATTATACGGCAAAATATGACCTGGAAATTCGGATTACCGATGACGTAAATAATCTGCTTCTTCCCGGCAACCAAGCATTTGTGAAAAGGTACACTATCGCTTCTCATGTAACAGATACCTTTTCCATATTTCTGCCCAGAGGCAACTATGAGGTAACAAAAAGCCTACTGATCAACGAGGTTGAAATGAAGCGTTATCGCGATAGTATATATCTTCCGGGGAGTGTGTGTATTAACCAGGACAGTATTATCCGTCAGCAACGCATTCTACTTAATGGATCCAGCTGTGTACCTGACTGTAGCTCCTGCAAAGCTGAGATCGGGAGCCTCCCAACATTCACCGTCGCGTATATGAACCGAGCAGGCCTGAATGTGGCAGATTCGGCTGCCTACAGGACAGAAATTGCAACCGCCTATACCCAGCAGATAGACTATTGCAATAAACTTTGTAACAGCATTCCCCAGGGCGACAATCTTAAAGCAGCCATGCTACAGGACATGACTCCCCCTGGTGGCCAATACACTAACAATACAGACACCACCGACAAATATTCCATCTTTTTTGAACTGGGAACGCAAACGGACGCAGTATATAAGAATCCTTCCATTACCTACCTGAATGAAGAAGGAAAGCCTGACCTGGTGTATGATGAAGACATGCAGCGAATGGTATTGCCACAGCAATTATCACCGGATCAGTTCATCAATAAATTCAAAACCTCATGGGCACAACAACTACTGCCTTATCACCCGGAATATTGCAGGTATGTAGAATCACGGAAATATGATGACAGCAAGCGCTGGGAGGACGATGTACGATCGGTTGACACCTACCAGGAAGCACTTACCAAAGGTTACCTGAATCCCACTGCCAATAGTAGCTATAGCACTGCTTATGGTACGCCAGTAGGTGCTAATAAAGACCCATTTGTAAATATGGGAAGTAACACTACATTGGTAAATACCTTCCTCTCTTCTTATATTAAGCAAGGCACCACAAATTACAATATCTGGGCAGTGGCCGCAGCCACTACCATATGCTCACAGAATATTTGTTTATCTACTTACCAGGGAGAATCAAATGTTTTCAGTAAAAGTGGCTTATGCACTGGTGATAAGGACGCTATTTGGCGGACCTTCCGGGAACTGTATCTGCAACGGCGTGATTCGCTTATGAATGCGGCCATCCGAAATATAGGTTGCAGCCCGACTCCCACTCAATTACTGACCAAAGGTAAGTTCTCGCATTTCGCAGCGGTACAGGACCAATTGGTAAGGAATGGCCTTGGCGGTATCAACATTGGCAGTACGCAAACCAGTGTACAACACTTTGCCGATTCTGCCGGAGCCAGTTTTAAAAATGATGCCTGCAACAGCTATGTGGATACCTGGATGAAACAACTCATAGGTTGCAATTACACCCCCTACTGGACGGAGATCAAGGCCAGGCTCCTTGCTGTATGTAAAGCTGGCACCGACATTGATCACCCAATGGGAGCGAGTTCCGTTCCATATAACAGCATCTTAGGTGATTCTTCATTTGAAGATGTACTCACAAAATTCAAGGTCGCACATCCTGAACTGAATGTACCTGCCGGCTGCCCTACACTCCTTACTATTCCAGCCCCTTATTATGCACAACAGCCAGGGGTAACCAGACGTACTGCTATACCTCCTTCAGCATGTGAGTGTACCAAAATAAGGGAAATTAAGTCATCATATGATCTTGCAAAACTTTCAGGGGAGTCGTTTTCTCAATACCTCCTTAGAACACAGCAGCTTCGCATGACAGAACAACAGCTGAATGACTTGCTAAATGCTTGCTCTGGCCAGAGCTCCTGCGTGTATATAGATAGGGAGCTGGTTATACCTCCAGCTTTCCAATGTTATACAGCACCACCTTGCGCCAGGTGTGCTGCAGTAAAAGCAGTTAGTGATAGTTTTGCACACACCTACCCTGGCATCCTGCCAGACAGTATTGGTATTGACTCATTACAGCAAATTTATAACCAGGTATATGCTAACTATATGAATAGCAGGCTGGGATTTAGTTTCCAGTCAGGCGATTACCTACAATTTCTGGATAGCTGCTCAAGAACCGTATTCATTGACTCTATTGTCACACAACCTAATTATACAAGAGCCTCCTTTAATTATGGCAGTGGCCTTACTATCAGGGATGCACGTCCTACCGGTGATGGCGGATACGTGTTTGTGGGCAGTATCTACAATGCAAGTGGTGTCACGGTTCCATTTATCTCAAAAGTAGACAGAAATAGTAATCCTGTATTCCAGAAAACGGTGGCTTCCAAAGGGATGACCAGTGGCTTCTTCTACCGGGTGATGGTAGCCAGCGATGGAAATATTGTCGCATGTGGTGTGAACCTCGGTTCAGAATTCAGCGGCAGCGCCATTACTGTAGATAGTCTTCCAGCATTAAAGGGGGCAGGTACCATGGTAAAATTCAACGAATCTGGTACAGTCCAGTGGGGACAAGGATTTAATAGTAATCAGGTTGAGCTCATCCGGCAGGTTATAGAATTACAAAATGGTGACTATGGATTTATGGGAGATTGGAGTTACCCCGGGGATGTAACCCCAGCTCAATGGATGGTGGGCGTAATGAGTAATGCAGGAACCTTGAGATGGCGGAAGCGTATTAAGAATATGCCTAACCATTGCTTATCCATCAGATTGCTGGAGGACAATGACACCCTGATTTTAGCAGGGATCCTTGTTAAAGCGCCTGAGGTTTTATTTCAGCCCCATCTGCTCAGGTGGAATAAGACTACGGGGGCATTTTTGCCATCATTTTACATTCATACTTCCTTTAAAACGGATATGAATCAGTTTGATAAACTTCCGGATGGCACCTATCGGATCAGTGCTATATTATCCAACAGTAACGGAGCTACCAGGGGGCCTTTGACCATCATAGATGTAAGTGGGGATGGGGTCATACACCGACAGAAAACACTTACAGGAGTGGAAACCTTTGATTTTGGGTGGCTTGCTGCCAGCCAGCAATCGGATGGTTCGATATTCTTCGGCTTAGAAAGGACTGATGGCCCTGGTCCGGTGTACCTTATGAAATATAATAGTGGTAATACGGGCACATTTTCCTGGAGTAAAAAGCTCACTAACATCTCCGGATTTACAAAATGGACAGGACCAATAGGCAATAAAATTGTGTCACTCGGTACCAGTGGCTCGGCTGCGCAAATATATACGTTTAACAATTCTGCAGCAGCAGATTGTGAAACAGCAGTTACCGCACCTACTGCTACCACTCCATCCTACCCTACGTACAGTTTTGTTGTTGATACTGCCAATATTGTTAACCTGTTGGGGGTTGGTTTATATGGCAGGTTGGATTTGAAAGATTCAAGTATTGCCGTTTCACCGACTTATAATACCTGCGGTACCGGCACGGGTAATATAACAAACGTCCATTACTATACCGGACCATGGTTATGCGGGCAGTCACGACCTACGTTTGAACCTGCTGCTATCGACACCATCAATAACTGTTCTGACAGCTCTTTTTATATCGTCAATTCAGCCGCCGAAATCTACAAAGCGAAAATTGATTCTGCCAGTGTCGATTTCATTTCAAAATATTTACAGTCTGCCCTCAACGCAGCTGCCAGCGAGCAATTTACGGTCGCCCACAAAAAGGCGGAATATCATTATACCCTGTACTATTATGACCAGGCAGGCAATCTTACTAAAACGATTCCTCCTGCCGGTGTAATGCTGGATACCACAGCCACCTGGTTACAACAAGTACGTGCTGCCAGATCCGCTGGCACAAATCTTACGCCAGCACATGGATTTATAACAAGCTATCGCTACAACTCCCTCAATAAAGTTACTGACCAGGTATCTCCAGATGGAGGCCAGAGCCATTTCTTCTATGATAGAATTGGCAGGTTAGTAATATCCAGGAATGAAAAACAGGGCCGAAGTAGCATGTATAGCTATACGACCTATGATTCCCTGGGAAGAGTACATGAAGTTGGTGAAATCACAGCTTTATTCGGATTTTTTGACTATATCACTCGTGATCCAGCCACGCTAGCCATGTACCTCGAATATTTCGCCAGCTCCAGAACGCAAATAGTCCAAACAAATTATGATCAGCCCTATTACGGTTACCTGGGGACTCCTTCCCCATTGGTACAACGTAACCTGCGCAATCGGGTATCCTGGGTGTCATATTTCGACAATGCAGTGGACATGGACACCTATTCCCGTGCCACCGCCTACAGTTATGATACGCATGGCAATGTAGACACGCTCTTGCAAGATTTCCGGAGCGGTGCTATGAACAGTAGCTTTAACCGATTCAAAAAAATTGCCTACAATTATGACCTGATCTCTGGCAAAGTGAATAAGGTAAGCTATCAGCCAGGAAATATTGATGCGTTCTATCATCGATATCGATACGATGCTGAAAACCGCATTACCGACGTGGAAACCAGCTCGGATGATTTTCATTGGGAAAAGGATGCTTACTACCAATATTACAAACATGGCCCTCTGGCTCGTAGTGTAATCGGGCAGCAACAGGTACAAGGCATTGATTATGCATATACATTACAGGGATGGCTGAAGGGAGTAAATGGTGGCTCTTCAGCCAACGCCTCGGACATGGGCCACGATGGCAAATCTGGCACCTATACGGCCAAAGACGCATTTGGATTCAGTTTGCATTATTATGGGGACAGTGACTATGTAGCAATTGGATCATCTGATAAGATAGCAAGAGGGGCTGCCAGCAATACCACTATGTTCAAACCCTTATTCAACGGTAATATCGCCGCAATGGGTGTGAATTTGCCAAAATTCGGTACTCCAATACTCTACATTTATCAATATGATGTACTAAACAGACTTAGTGCTAAACTTGCGACTAATGGCTTCAATGGCACCACTAATACCTGGAGTCCGATAGCCATGGAAGACCTCAAAGAAGAACTATCTTTTGACGCCAATGGTAACATTTCAGCATACAGGCGAAATGGCAATACAGCAGTGGCAGGTAATCCACTTGTTATGGATAACCTCACCTATGAGTATTACCCAGGTAAGAATCAGCTTAACCATGTGGAAGACTCTGTAGGTAACAGCAACTACACAATCGACCTTGATGATCAGCCATCACAGAACTACGAATATGACTCAATTGGCAACCTGGTTTCTGACGAGGCCGCCGGTATCGATAGTATACGCTGGTCAGTATATGGGAAAATTACCCGTATCAAAAAGAATAATGGCACCGTAATTACCTATGCTTATGATGCTATGGGAAATCGGGTCAGCAAAGATGTTGGTGGCATAGGGACATATTACGTACGTGACGCCAGTGGCAACATCATGAGCATTTATACAGCTGGAGATATTGCCATTAACAGTGGCGACATGACACAGGTAGAAACATCGCTGTATGGTAGTAGTAGATTAGGTGTATTAAATCAGCGTATTAACGTAAAAAACAGGGTCCTTCCCGACACAGTTTCACTCACTGGCGCTGGTTATGGAATTATTAGTATATTTAATAGAGGAAACAAGGTCTTTGAATTAAGTAATCACCTGGGGAATGTTCTCACTACGCTGTCTGATCGTAAGCGACCTATTAGTACTAATGATAGTCTTATAGATCGGTATGAACCGATAGTGTTAAGTGCGCACGATTATTATGCTTACGGAATGTTGATTCCTGGAAGGAATGGCAGTTTGGATACTAGTGGGAATTGGACAGTAAATGGAGGGGATTATAAATACGGGTTTAACGGACAGGAAAAGAGTGATGAGATCAAAGGAGAAGGCAACAGCTACAATGCAATGTTCTGGGAGTATGATCCAAGGGTAGGTAGAAGATGGAATTTAGATCCTAAGCCAAATGTTAGCATAAGCCCATATGTAGTATTCTCTAATAGCCCGATTCAATATAATGATCCACAGGGAGATTCGATTGCCCCTTTAACGACTTTTGAATTACAAAGAATAGCTCGACCTCTTGCTGGAGATAGGCAGGGAGTGAGGTTCAATAAGTTTGTAGGTAGGGTTTTTGAAGGATTGGCTTTGGAGTCACAAGGTGCAATGGCCAAGAATGTAGTTAAGTACACTTCAATAGAAAGATTTCAAAAGACCGGTGGAAAGGTAAAAGATGTAATTCCAGATGGAATCACTGCTGTGACCTATAAGAGGCTCGACATTGCATTTTTACAAATATCGACTGTGGTTTTACCCAATAGCCACTTTTATGAAGTAAAGGCAGTCGATGGGACAATCAATTTATCATACAGTAATTATCAAATTCTGGGAGAGCTAGATGCAATTAAAAAAACACCTGGATATTCTGAGAAAAGAGCTCTTTTCACTTTTGTTACAACAGCAAATACTAAAATTGGACTTGATGTTGTAAATTATGCAACTAAAAATGGAATTCAATTGTTTCAAGTCACAGCAAATTATGAAACTGATAATGATAGAATTTATTTTTCATACCCAAGAATGTTAAATTATGGAGTTTGGCCTAAAGGCGATTTTAAACCATTGCCGTTCACATTTCATCCAGCATGGGAAACACCGCAAATACCAAATGATCCGGACCCCAATGACGCCGACGTCAAATAGGTATTTAATATCTATTATTTTTTCCATTCTATGTTCAATTAATATCATGGCTCAATCCAAACCATTACCGCTAAGTAAAAAACAAATAAAGGAGAAAGTGGCATCAGGAGAATTTATCCTGGATGCAAAGTTATCCGACAAATATAATTCCCCAACATACAAGTCTCGCAATGGCAACATAATAACCGTTAATAACAAAGGAGGATTTATTTGGAGTTCCTTATCTGATATGCTAAGGTTATTTGAATTAGATTCTGAAAATACAGAGGCTTATGATTTGTCTAATTGGATCACTGATATTCAGCAACTTAAAGAGCTTCCTTCCAATACTCTGGATGTTTTGTCAGCTGAACTCAAAATAAAACTTGACTATAGTGAAAATTCACTTAATAAACTGGATAAATATTTCCAAAGTCAAAATCGCATTGATCGTCCGGTATTTTTATCCTTAGTTTATTATTCTTGTGAATTATTATCCCAACGATTAGGTGGCACAGTCACTGTTGATAAACTAGACGCTCAATCAGGATATACCCTAGTTGTGAAAGATAAGAAATCAAGAACATATATGCCATATGTAGACTTAATTGAGTGTATTCTAGAAAAAGAAAAATGCAGCTTAAAGGAGATTATAGATCTAGAGTCCCAGCGCTACAAACTAATGGACGGAGCATAATTATTCTAGTTAATATGAGCTATCTAAATGCTGCCTCTATAGCATAGATATATTAATGTATAATATCTTAACAATTAAACTGTTCAATACTGTGAGTGGTTCAAATAGATGCAGAATTCACCTTCGTTCAATTGCACAATTTACAATCAATAACTCTGTCCACGCAGGAAAGGAATATGAATGGACCATTGAAACGATTAGGATTTAAAGAAGCTAACAGACTAATAAAGGAAAGTGAGGGAAAACTTTCTTTACCGCTCAAGTATAGATATCATTATAATATTTATGAACTATCCACCGGTGAGGCAATTGTTCTTTTTGAAAAACACGTTTTTTTATATTCCTCAGTTAAAAATGTAGAGTCGTACTATCAGTAATTGCTGCAGAAGCAAAAAGAACAACTATCTTCTCATATTTTAGAAGGGAGCTTGCAAAACAACTGTTCGCTTCAAAGTCGTCAGCTCTCTCTGTGCAAATACTTAGATAAGAATTTTGGAATAAAGGAATATTCATTAAACGGATTCCAGCAACTGGATCAGTTTTTTAATAAACAATCAAAAAGAATAGATGTGGATCCCATATTATTTACTAAAATTGTCTATTATGTAGGAATACTGTATCTCAAAACTAACCCAGACAGCCATTGGAATTTCAGTCAAGTTTCACAAAACCTTTGTGAACCAACACTTATTTCAGCAGACAAGGTTTACAACCCATATTTCTTCGTATACAAAGAATTATATGAGGAATGGCTGGAAGGCCGATCGGTAAGTTTGTATCAACAATTTATAGCTTCCAAATGAATTATCAATAATCTAACACATGTTGAAGGTGAAAAAAAATGTAGGTCAATAGCCTTTGAAAGCTTTTTGAATTACCTTAAGAGTTTTATGCGATAAGATGTAAGCAGTAGCAACACAATCAACTAAATTACATATCATTCCTATATAGTAGTCGGTTGTGACGGCGGCCATTTAACTTAGTTAATGAATCTCCCCTATTAACAATTTGGCTCGCATATTCAATTCTATTCGTCGTAAGCTGTAAGTCAAAAAAATGAACCCAACTTTCCAAAAATCCTATGCAATCCAGTTTGCAGTCAGGATCAAAAATAGTAATGAGGTGGTAATTTTTTCTCATATAATGGAATCAAGTGATTTCCCAGTTTCTAGTGTTTGTGAAGAGCATATTTGATTCAGAGGAATGAACAATGATTTTAAAATGATATTTCTATAGAGAAGGAGCATGCACTTTCTAAGTAATTCTTTAACTTCCGGAAAGTGAATACTTACCCCGAAAGCGTCATAAATAGGGTTAGGATCATTTCCTCGCATGATGCCCTTTTTAAAACCAAATAGCAAAATTTCAGTCAATATTCCATTCGGCTGCAAATAAAATTCCTCTTCAGTCTCGCTTGAAGGGATTGGGTAGAAAAACTGCAGCCCAATTTTCCGAAACGTATCTGCAATAGGAATTAAGCGTTTAGTTAATTCCCCTACAAAAAGTTTTACATCTGTATTAGCCTCCTCTATTTTTTGAATAAGGCCACTAAAAGAATTTAAATGGGAATCTACGCCTACACATTGAAGCAGAAAATACTGTAAGTCCTCTGTGGTCAAAAGTTCCTTTAATTCCTGTTCAACTGCGTCAAAGACTCTTTGAATCTCAGAGATAACATGACTATTAATTTTACTTGAACCATGTTGTAATACTCCACCTGAATTCTTTCTTTCACTTCTCGGCTTTGTCTGTACAACTGATTTGCTGAATCTACCCGAAAAATATCCGCCTGGCATCGAATCTACATCATAATCAAAGCGAAAACCATTTGACTTAATGAATTTTCTACCGGTTAAGACAAACATCTCGTTCTCGATATTAATGTCCAGAATATTATAGCCAGGCTGAAAATCTGCTTTTTCTTCACCGGTATCGTTAAAAGCGGATCTCCCTCTCAAAGCAATATAGCCACCGTTTGTTGAAAACAATTCCTGGAATTTGTGTGAATGGGAATGTCCGAAGATTGCAAAACTGAAATCGTAAGATTTCAGAATATTATCTATAATTGCTGCTTCATTATTATTTAGATCTTCCAGTGGATGATGGAAAACAGCAATATTTAGGACAGTATTTTCTTTCTCGAAATGCTGTTTAGCGTTAAATAATTGATTACTTCCAATGAAGTGTTGTTCTTTCTTCAATTTACTGGAACAACGCCATGAATCATTAACTAACACGAAGCCTATCCTCTTTCCATTTACCTCCATCGTGTACAACGATTCGTTATTTGAATACAAATATCCTGGATTCTTTAAATGATAATGCTTTTCAAATTCCTTAAACTTCTTTATTCTGTTATTATTATCATCAAATTTACTTCCCATTGTTTCCAGCATGTTATTAGCCATCTTACAATTGAGCTTTGTTGATAACTCGTTTTCAATATTCTCTGCTATTAGTGACCTTTCAATATCGTGATTGCCGGGTATAAATAAAACCCTTTCTTTTGATAATTTTAGCTTGTCGGTAATAGGGTTTAAAAGTTCTTTTTCAAAAATTGCATAGGGATCTTCCCCTCCAAAGGATTGACCGCCTTTATCTATTAAATCTCCACTTATTAGGAGTATGTCAACAGGTGCATCTTTCGAGAACTGGATAAGATCGGCAATCAGCGCCTCCCTATAGTAATTCTTAAGGTCTGTCAGATTCTCTTTTGACAAGTGAATGTCAGAAAGTTGAACAATACGCATTTTTAAATAATTAGTCATTCTTTTTTGATAGAGTCAAATATAAGGATTTCGCTGTTTCATTTGTGTAGTCTATTCTAACAAATTTTTGCCTCAGTTTGTATATTATTCCTACGGTAAATTAAGAATATTGCCAAAAAAATAGTCTCACTATGTCTTTGGGACTAATTACATGAAAAATTACCTAATTGCAGGGTACATCTCCAGTTACATTACTTTTGGTTGCCCTGTTGTCTTCAGGAATTCCAGCTGTTGATATAAAGAAATAAAAAGTAAAGAATAGAATATGAATATTTATTTAGTACATTATATACAATGTCAATATTTCACGAGGTATTGCAATAAGTTATTAACCACGAATCCCAATACAATTAAGGAAATTCGTTTTAGCGATGCACGATAATACAGATAATAGTTGGTAACAACTAGAAAACTTAAACTAGCACTCAACTATGTAATAACCTATGGCGTATCAATATTCTGTGCCTTTAATAATACCTTGTTCCATCCCGCCCAACGTGATTTCTGCAAAGAATAAAATAATCGAGTATCAACATCATATATCACGTCCCCATGACTACTCACCAACAATACCATGTTTAAAATCTTTAAGAGACAATCCATAGATACCGATCAACTTGCAGCAATTTCTGATCTCCTTAAAGTACAGATGTTGGGAGGCGACATTACTGTATGCTCTGAAGAATTTCATATAATTTTTACTATTACCATCCCCATTTATAAATAATAGGAATTATGGCTAAAAGAAAGTATTGAAAAATTACATTCCTTGCACACAGCATCTCTAAACACTATAGAAGCTTTGGAAAACTGAGAATAGAGAGTGTGGAAATAAACCGAAAATACGAAGAGATATTCTCAGAAATGATTAAAAAAGAAGAGATTTCTAAAAAGCTTGACGATAACCTTCCGGATGAGTTTCTACCTGCTTCTACGATGATACTTAATTTCAATTATACATGTACAGTGGAACAGTACCTAACCTATTTTTTACCAAACATGCGTGAGGTGATAAAAGTTAATTATATTCATGGGCAATTAAATAATCCGGAAAACCCATTGATTTTTGGATTTGGTGATGATTATGATAGAAATTACGAAGAACTGGAAGAATCTCCAATGAATGAACTTAAAGAGCACCTTAAGTCATTCTGGTATTTTAGGACGGAAAATTATCATAATTTGATAAAATTTATTGAAGCGGATGATTACCAAGTCTATATTATGGGGCATTCATGCGGCCAGTCCGATAAGACCATGTTAAAGATGATTTTTGAACACCCCCAATGTAAAGCTATTAAAATCTATTACCATCAAAAGAATAAATATGAAAATGATTTCAAGAAGCTAACTTATGAAATTGCCAGACACTTCTCAAATAAATTGAAAATGCGTGAATTAATTACACCGCTAAAAAAATGTATGCCGCTACCTCAAGCAAACGTGATCAATCACTATAAAAAAGTGAAATAGCTACGATTTAATCTGACAGTTAGGGTTAATTTTAAGTAACCACACACTTTTCATTAACCCTTTAAACTGCCAGAGATGAATGTAGCAACTAAGTTTATCAAAAACAAAGTATGCTTACTCAGACTAGCTGAAGTATTGGGAAATGTATCCTAGGCTGGTAAAAATTCGGTTATAGTCGTGATAGCTTCTATCGGTACAAAGAGCTATATGATGAAGGTGGAGAGCCAGCTCTCCCCACCTTAAGTACAGAAATCTCCCAAGAAATACTTTAGGCTGCCTTAATAATCTCAGAATAGAGCTTAACTGTCAATTTGCCATTTTCACTAAACAGTTGTTTGGCCAATCTTCCCATATTCAATGCGATATTAGCATTGCTCACCTGCGCATAAATCTGCGTTGTCCTAATATTTTTGTGACCTAACATTTTGGAAATTGTTTCAATTGGAATACCATTTTCCAAACAGACAGTAACAGCAAAAGTATGGCGAGCCACGTGAGTAGATAATTCAAATGAAATATCACAGAGATCGCCAACCTCTTTAAGATAGCCATTATAATTTGAATAGCTTTTAACCGGCAACAGCTTATTATTTTCGATACAATAAGAATCATTCTTATATTTATCCAATATTTCAGCTGCTATTGGTAATAATGGCAAACATTCTTCGCTACCTGTTTTTTGACGGTCAATACGAATCCATCTTTTCCCATCAATGCCTGTAAAAACCATTTCTTTAGAGAGTCCTTGTATTTCATTAAAGGCATAGCCAGTAAAACATGCAAACAGGAATACATCCCTTACATGCTCCAATCTGCCAATAAGCTTTTTCTTATAAATCGTGATCAACTGAAATAGATTCAGCACATTTCTTTTTGGTTGTTTATATGTACTCGTAAACTCAGACCAAGGATTTTTTTCCACCCAGCCTTTCAATACGGCTATGGATAATAACTCCTTAGTATTTTTAAGGTACTTCATGGCAGTATTCTTACAAATTTTCTGGTGCACCAGAAAAAAGTGAAGCATTTCATGCGGATGGGAAGGTGCTACCTCCATAAGCGGTATGTCTTTCTTCTTCATGGTGAAGTCAAGAAAGGATCTGATTTTCTTTTTGGTTACCTTCCAGCGTTTTAAAGTACTAGCTGATCTTTCGCCGGCTTTAACCAGGGCAACGAGTTTACTGTATTTATAGTTTAATGTTTGGCAGAGGGTTCTTGGGGCTGAAGTTTCAGTTCTAAATAAATCAGGCAATACTAATCCTAAATATTTGCTCTTGAGTAGTTCTGCCGTTACCAGTTGCTGTCCCCTGGTTAACATTTTATACAATGACACCAGGTCATTCAGTGTGTTCTCCACTTTCTGATACACCTCCATCCCCTTTTTCTTATTCGCCACCAAGGCGAGGTTAACATTTTCGGTTGACTGGTCCCATTGGTCTGGATTGATCTTTATACTCAGTGATATCTCTCTACGTATTCCCTGGACAGTTATTCTCGCAATTATTGGCGCATCGCCATTGGCATCAATTTTTGATTTTTCTGGAAGAAAAAGAACGGATAGTTGCTTGTTAATTCTCATTTCTCAAAGGTTTTATGGTTTGGAAATAGCCTAAAACCGCTTTCACACAAAAGCATTCGGGTACCAATATAAATCACACAAACTGGTACCCGAAGAGGTACCCGAATAACTTGCGTGACTTTATACTTATTTGTTTGAGAAATATTAGCAGACCTGCTGTAGCTGAAGATTTTAAACAAAAAAGGGCGACTTTGAGTCGCCCTGTGTGATCCCGCTGGGACTCGAACCCAGGGCCCATACATTAAAAGTGTATTGCTCTACCAACTGAGCTACGGAATCAATCACCCCCGATCGTTTCGGGAGTGCAAAGATAGAAATTATTTAATTCCTGCCAAATTTATTTCATTCATTTTTAATGATTTATCGAATGCGGATTATACGTATATATAACAGATCCGCTACCAGAGCCGGTTCCACCGTTATAACGCGCATCCAGCATCTTCATAAAATATCCACCCACCACACTACGCGCCTGAAAACCAACCTGCCTGCCATCAGTAGTTTCATGCCAGTCAGATAACGGAACGCGTGTAACCGTTTCCGTTATGTATTTGTACAACGGGTCCACCAGCTCCTTAAATTCATCCGTGGATGATGCCAGCGTAGCCGTCCAGATAATCCAGTCCGACTTCGTATAGGTTTTGCGACTATCAAGCGGCAAACCAAACGCCTGCTGCTGCTTCAGGTACCAGCTTACCTCCTGCTCGTACAGCGACTTCGGAAACAGGTTAAAGCCCAGCACACGGTCCCATACCAGATTGTACTTCTGACTCCAGGAACCCGGCTTGTCAAAAGCCAAACGGTAATGATCCGCATCTGCAGCCAGTTTCATCCAGTTGGCAGCCATCGACTGCGCACTGTCACTGTAACGCTTCGCCTCCGCTTTGTACCCCAGCATTTCCGCCAGCATCGCATAACTGCGGATGCCAGCAATCGCCTTCAGCGATAGGTTGGTATTATGCGCCAGATGCCCCGCAAAATCATCGGTGCATAGCTGGTTCTCCGGATCAAAACCCGCTTTCAGCAGATACTCCGCCCAGGTAGTCAGCGTTTTCCAATGAGCCTTCGCATAGTTGGCGTTACCTTCCGCTTTGGCAATTGCCCCGGTAAGAATCAGCATATTGCCGGATTCTTCTACCGGCATATCTTCGCCGTACACCTGCCCGCTTGCAATGGGATACGTCCCCAAATCATGTGCTGCAAAGGGTTTCGGAAAACGACCACTCTCCGAATACTCGAAAATGCCCGTCATCATCCCTTTCAGCAAATCAGGATTATACAGTAAAAACATCGGTGCCGATGGATACGTAATATCCACCGTATTGATACAACCATTACTGAAATTCTCTTTTGATAAAAACAGCAACTCCCCTTTCGGACCACGTACCAGCGTGTGCGCCGCTATCGCCTGACGATACGCCAGCTCACAAAGTCGCGCATACTCCCTGCCACCGGCCGCCGCAGCTTCCTTTTGCAATGCTTCATCAAACTGTAAACAGCGACCTAATATCTTCCTATAATCCTGCATCGCACTTTTCAACTCCCGATCCATCGTAGCCGTAGCATCGTTTTTCCACCAGGCTTTCAGGCGCTTCCCGAAATATTCTACGGCATACAGGTCGTCATAACCAAGCAGAAACACCCTGGCAGGCATCGCCGTTATCCCTTTTCCCACTTTGCCTATAGCCGCTTCCGTTACCAGCGTTTTCGTTTTATCTGCATTATCCACGATCCACTGCTTCACGCCAGGACCCTTGCTGGTAGCCACATACATATACCCCCAGTCGATGCGGATATCATCCCCTTTCTTTTGCAGCACCGGCTGCTCTTTGGTACCGGCTTTCAAAATCGTAAGATCGCCACTGTTGTATTGACTGGCTTCCACCGGCTGCCCGGCATTGTTCACACATACAGCGGTACTAACGCCCACCTGTACACGCACCTCATGCGCCTGGTCATCTTCCGCCAACGCATGGCAAGCCAGGTAAGTTACCGGGCGGGAAAGCAGCATCAGGTCGTCCATTAATAAGGGAGAGATAAAAGCCATCTCCATATGTACCGGCCCGCATTTGAACTGATACACGGTTTGCGTGGCATGCACTTCCACGGACTCCTGTATTGCCTTATGCGCCGCCCCTGCAGCGGGTTTCACCTTTTTAGCCAAACCGGCGGATAAATAGGCACCGCCAGCCGTATTCTCCACATGTATTGCCAGTAAATTATTTTTTTGTTTAAGGAGATGTGGATCCAGCGCTATCGGAAAGTACTCGTCGCGGCCATTCCAGCCCTTACGGGAAAATATCTCCTTCCCGTTCAGATGCACTACAATATTGTCATCGTGATGAAGTTTAAGATAAAGCGAATCCGACGCCACCTGCGCCAGATCAAATGTTCTTCTCACAAATAGATCCTGACTCTTCCACCCTGTTTCACCGGCAGCAGGGTTGTCACTAAAAGGCATCGTGCCTTTCTTCCATTGCTGGTCATTATATTGGGGAGATGTCCAGTCGCCCGATGGAGCGTCTGTCAGGTATTTCACTGCCCCTGCGGTCGTCAGCAGCTCCTCATACGTATCAGGCACACTGCCCAACACGGTATAAGGCACCCCATCCACGGTCACCACCCCGGTAATGGGTTGCGCCGTGCCTGTCCAATGCCGGGTGCTGCTGTTCATAATAGTATCCGTTGACGACCAGATACTGAAGTAAGGATGGTGGGTTACCAAAGGATATGATGGCGCCTTCTGCTGTGCTACTACTGCACCGGCTCCCATCAACAGGGTACTCATAATAAAGCGGATATGCCTCATAACGTAACTGGAATGGGTTTGTTAAAGATTGTAGAAAACTATTCAAAAATTGTCATGATACATAACCGTTTATCCGATTTCTTGATAATTTACTGCTCTATCCGAAGCATCATGAAAACATACCTGCTACTTTGCACTCTTCCTATTTTGACTATCATCGCCTGTAATCAGCCGCAAACAAGGGTTGCACACGAACAATGGTTTAGCAACACGAAAGCAGAAATCCTCCGCCAGGCCACTGCTGAGCCTGATAGTACCGCATTTTCGTTTAGTGATGACCGTAACCAGCGGGAACAGGCACAATTCATCGGGCATCACCTCCTCTCAAAAAAAGGATTTGATCACGACGTGCTCCGCTATGAAATCTACTTCAGCAAAGATGGGATGTTCCAGTTCCGGCGCGATTACCACCAGAACGGACGCCCGGCATTTGAAGGCATCCTGTATAACAACGATGGCTATGGACTCACCACCCGCTGGCTGGAAAATGGGCGGGAACAGTCATATGGGGTACGCTTTGCCGGTAAGCCGGTAGGTGAATGGAGGATGAAGCAGCAAAAAGGCATGAAATCGTATTACCAGGACTACGGCGGCACCACCAACATCGAAAAATTCCCCGTCCTAAAAAAGATGTAACCACAAAAAAGACGCAGACCCGACGTATCGCCTTGGAGGCCCTGAGAAGCCTTGTCAGTACGATAGTGGATCTGCGTGTATCTTCAATATTTTAAATAATTCCAATACGAAGGGAGCGCAAAAATACACATTTACCCCAAATTCTCACAATTATTTGCAAACAAATCCCAGTGACGGATGGTTAATATTACTAAACTATCCAAATCACCAAAATCCTTCATATGACACAACCCGATAATTCAGAAAATTTTGTGCCCCGGGGCGCCATCGCCTTCTTTGCTTTTCTGATTGCCCTCGGCCTCATCATCTGGTTCGGCATCTATTTTCTCATGCTCGACAGGGTCTAAATTGTTTACTATGATCGATGTTTTTGAAAGAAGAGTAATCATTACGGCCATCCTCGTAATGGGCCTGTTCATCCTGGCTATCTTTTACGCCATGGGCGCCCGAAAGGCTGATGTAACGGAATGCCTCCCCTACGATAAAACTTACGAAACCGCCCGGGTGGAGCAGCTGGACAAAACCACCTACCAGATTTACTACGTTGCGCGAATGTGGAACTTTGAGCCCTCCGTGGCTTATATTCCCGTTGGTAGCGAGGTTGACCTGTTCGTGACCTCCAACGATGTGGTACACGGCTTCAACGTCTACAACAAAAATGTAAACCTCATGGCCGTGCCGGGAGGGGTTACCAAAACCACGGTCAGGTTTGACCAACCCGGCGTATACAAGGTGGTGTGCCATGAATACTGCGGCACCGGCCACCAGAATATGCAGGCAGAAATTATCGTAAACTATCCCAAAAAATAAAACACTATGCAGGTTAGCAGGTTCCTACGCAATACCATCCTCGTTGAACTGTTCGTACCAATATTATTGCTCACGGTAGGCATCTATCACGGGCTGATGCAGGTAATATACCGCGCCGGCGTGATTCATCAGTCGTCCGTAGCTAAACTCGACTACTACCAGGGTCTTACCCTGCACGGCGTGATCAACGCTGTCGTGCTCACCACCTTCTTTGCAGTGGCCTTTGGCCATGCTACCATCGCCTTCTACCTAAAAAAAGAACCAAATAAAAGAGCCACCGCCCTATCCATGTGGCTGATGGTGATAGGCACCCTCCTGGCCGCTGCCGCCATGCTGGCCGGTAAAGCGTCGGTACTCTACACCTTCTACCCGCCCCTGAAAGCTCATCCTGCCTTCTATATTGGCACCGCGATGCTGATCATAGGTTCGTGGGTTGCGTTCTTCGACTGGATTACCATCTACCTGAACTGGAAAAAAGAAAACAGGGAAACCAATACGCCGCTGGCAGTAATCGGCACCCTTGTAAATTTTACCATCTGGTTCGTATGTACTACAGCGGTAGCCTATGAAGTACTGGTATTGCTGGTACCCTGGAGCCTCGGCCTCACTCCAACGGTCAACGTGCCGCTGGCACGTACGCTGTTCTGGTTCTTCGGTCATGCCCTGGTGTACTTCTGGCTGCTACCTTCCTACATCATGTTCTACACTATGCTGCCCAAACTCGCAGGTGGTAAGCTATATTCGGCCACAGCAGGCCGCATCGCCTTCTTCCTGTTTCTGCTGCTGTCCATCCCCATCGGTGTGCACCATCAGTTTGGTGATCCCTCCATCGGCAGAGGGGTCAAACTTTCACAGTCGCTGCTCACCTTCGGCGTAGCACTACCCAGCTTTATCACCGCCTTTACGCTGGCGGCTTCCCTGGAATATGCCGCCCGCAAACGCGGCGCCAAAGGGCTGTACAGCTGGATCTGGAAACTCCCTTTCTTCCGTAAAGACGTGTTCCTGTTCGGCTACCTGATCAATGGACTCATCCTGTTCATTTTCGGCGGACTCACAGGCCTGGTACTGGCCTCCTATTCGCTCAACAACGTGGTGCATAATACTGCTTTCATTCCCGGGCATTTCCATATGACTGTGGCAGGACCGGTATTCCTGGCTATTCTGGGCATGTCTATTTTCCTGCTGCAACAGCTGACAGGTAAAAAGATTTTCCTGCCTACCATCAACACTATCGTCCCCTATCTCTGGACGGTGGGCGTAATCATTTTCTCCACCGGCCTGATGTGGGGCGGCCTGATGGGCGAACCACGCAGAACCAACCTGGGCCTCACTTACCTGAACCCTGCGAGCGATCAATACCATCCTTATTGGGTGATATCCAGTATGCTTGGCCTGGCAGGCGGCGGAATCATGTTTGTGGCGGGATTCCTTTATTTCATCAGCTTCTTCGGAACGCTGTTTGGCAAACGTGTAGCAGAACCTACCATTGACCTGCCAGTGAGTGAAAGCCTGCATGAAGAAAAACGGATCCCGATTTTTGATACGTTCAAGCCCTGGCTGGCCATCATGGCGCTGATTATTTTCCTCAGCTACCTGCCCGCCATCTCTGATGCATTGAATAATACCGGCAAAAAAGCGCCGCCATACTTACCTACAGACCCAACGCCTGTATTTCAAAAGAAATAAGATGCGTGTCATGAAACTGGAAAAGTCATACCTGCTTACTTCCTGGAAGTTTTTCCTGGTCCTGCTGATCGGCATACCGGTGCTGGCTTATGTTTCCGTACGCATGCTGGAAAAAAAGTATGGCAGGTTGCCGATTTACGCCAGCAGTACCACGCTGGCACAAGACAATAAAACTGACGGAAGCCTGCCCCCGTTTGTATTCACCGACCAACTGGGCAGTACAGTGACTAATTCCATCATGACCAATAAAATTGTAGTCGCAAATTACTTTTATACTTCCTGCCCCAGCATCTGCCCCAAAATGATGATGCAGCTGCAACGCGTGCAGGCTGGTACCGATAAAGTGATGATCCTGTCGTTTACCGTAGACCCTAAGCGGGATTCTGTGGGCAGGCTCATGAAATTCGCGTTACAATATGATGTGCTGCCTAACCGGTGGAGGTTATTAACGGGAGATAAAAGAGCCCTCTACCACTTCGCCCGCAAGGGACTCTTCATTACCGCTACGGAAGGTGACGGAGGGGAAACTGATTTCATCCATAGCGACCGGTTCGTATTGCTGGACACCCGCCAGCGGATACGGGGCTATTACGACGGCACTTTGCCTGAGGAAGTAGACCAGCTGCTGGCCGACATAAAAAAATTACAAAATGAACTGTAAGCTTTTACTGATCGTGGTGGTTGGCATCACCACCATTGCTACTGCTAAAGCAGCTAATCCGGAGAATGGTAAAATGTTGTTCCAGGGGCGTTGCGCCTCCTGCCATAACGTAACCAAGAAGCTCACCGGGCCTGCCCTCGCAGGTGTGGAGGACCGGCACCCCGAAGCCTGGATCATTTCCTTTGTAAAAGGCTCACAGGCCATGGTAAAATCCGGTGATGCCGCTGCCCTGGAAGTTTTCAACAAAAACAACCAGGTGATCATGCCGGATCATCCTGACCTCTCAGACGACCAGATCCGCGATATCCTCGCCTACATCAAAGAAACTGCCGCCAATGCGCCTAAAGAAGACGATGCTCCCTTTTCAAGACCAGGGCAGAAAGAACCCAATCTGATGCCGCTCTCGATCTATAATTTCCCATTTATGATCGCCTACCTGGTACTGATAGTGGTGATGGTGATATTGCTGGTGTTCCTGGTAAACATCAAGAGTTACGAACACCATATTCATAAGGATGATTGATAATCATCTCCATAAAAAAAGCCCCGGATTACCGGGGCTTTTACAGATTATTTGTGCTTAAACCAGCTATCAGGAACCGGCTGCATTTTACTGCCATCTACACTGTATTCCAGCTTTAGCGTGTATCCGCCACCGCCTTCTACAAATGATACCAGGAATGGATGCAAACCTTTTTCAAGTGCTACCTGACCACTTTTCTGTACCGGCGCATGCCAGCCGTCGTTGTTTACTACTTCTTCTCCACCGATGTAGAGTACTGCCCCATCATCAGCAGTCAGATAAAAGCTATAAATACCAGTGGCAGGCACTTCTATCAATCCTTCCAGCTTTGCGCCAAAAGGCTTTCCGCCTTTACCCATTTGCTCCGGAATTTCCACATTGGAAACCGCAACTGTTGTATCTGCCGTTGCCTTTATTTTTGCGACTGTTTTAAAGGAACCATCAAACATGCTCAATTTTAAACCAGTCTGCGTACCGTCGCCACTAACCGGTTTTTGATAGGTCTGCTGCCGGTAGTTGAGGGTATAAATATCACCACGGATGCCGGCAGGCGAGAAAGCAGCCAGTTTAATCGTTTCAGGCCTGGTGATGGTCA
Organism: Chitinophaga jiangningensis; assembly: GCF_900142605.1. Classification (GTDB taxonomy): domain Bacteria; phylum Bacteroidota; class Bacteroidia; order Chitinophagales; family Chitinophagaceae; genus Chitinophaga; species Chitinophaga jiangningensis. The sequence goes on along the minus strand of NZ_FRBL01000003.1, from coordinate 119,358 downwards.
GCGGACCATTGAGCAAAGGTGACTGCAGAGATGGCACGGAGCCATCCAGTGTGTAGTGCACAGTCATGTTGGCCAGTGGCTTGATTACATTCAGCGTGCCTTTGTCTACAAATACGTTATCACCGGTAAAGCCTTCCAGGTCAGGCAGGCGGTAGTTGACATGCAGTCTGTCCATCTGCGCAAAGCTTACAATCAGGCGCTGGTAATAGTTATCGTAGCGTTGTTTATTAGTCCAGAGCACCTCCGCCAGTGCAGTCATACGCGGCATATACATGTAATCGGCCCGCTTTTCAGAAGGAATCCATTCCGTCCAGATATTGGCCTGTGCACCGAGAATGTTTGCTGCTTCTGTGGTGGTAAGTCCTTTTGGAATAGGATTAAAATGATAGACAGTGGAGATGGTATTTTTTCCCGGAATACCATCAAAGTACAGTGGATTACCTGGCGTCATAATCACGCGGTTACCGTTTTTAGCCGCTTCTATCGGGGCTTTAGGCACCCAGGAGCGCCAGTACATGACTACAGCCGTAGGGCTCACACCACCTTCCAGGATTTCGTCCCAGCCGATGAGTTTTTTGCCTTTAGAATTAAAGAATTTCTCCATTCGTTTTACGAAGTAGCTCTGTAATTCTTCTACTGACTTTAGGTTATTAGCTTTCATCACGGCTTCGCAGGCAGGGGATTTGGCCCAGCTGGTCTTTTCCACTTCATCCGCGCCCAGGTGGATGTATTTGGATGGGAAGAGTGCTGCGATTTCGGTGAATACGTCTTCTGCAAATTTGAAGGTAGTTTCCTCACAAGGACAAATAGGCGTGCTAAAGGTTTTACCCCAGCCGTTTTCGCTGTCGCAGGTCAGGAAAGGATAAGCTTTGATAGCAGCCATCATATGGCCTGGCATATCAATTTCAGGGATGATTTCAATATGGCGGGCAGCCGCATAGGCGATCACCTCTTTGATTTCTGCTTGTGTATAGAAGCCACCATACAGGGTTTTACCCGTACGCTGGATGATGTGTTCCTGGTCCAGGGCCATGTCCGGATTTTCTTTGGACTTCTCTATACAAACAGAATCCTGGTTGTTGAACGTTCTCCAGGCACCTTGTTCTGTGAGGAGCGGATATTTTTTTATTTCAATTCTCCAGCCCTGATCGTCAGTGAGGTGCCAGTGGAATTTATTCATTTTGTAGAGCGCCATTACATCTAAAAACTTCTTCACATATTTTACGGAGAAGAAATGGCGCGCTACGTCCAGGTGCATACCGCGGTAGTCGTATACCGGGTGATCCTTGATGGTAGCGGCCGGGATGGCGATAGTTTTCATCTTTTCTGCTCCGGCGGGCATCAGTTGCGTAAGCGTTTGGATACCGCGGAAAATACCGGCACCGGTACGTGCACGAAGGGTGAGACGGGATGGGGTAATATCCAGCTGGTATTCCTCCTCTCCTTTTATGGACTGGTCCTGCACCAGCAAAATGCTGCTCTGGCCTACCTTTGCGGTAACCGGCAGTTTAGTACCGAGGAAGGAGGTCATGAGCTGTTGCAACTGTTTTACTTCATTGGCAAAAGCACCCGCGCTTACAATATTCGTATTCCTTCCAACCACAAATTCCCCCTGCTGAGCGGTGAGCTCCTGTGGATAGGGAATCAACGGATAGCGCTGCGGATCTGCATCCTGGGCCATCAGTGTGGTACTGTACATGGTTGCGGCAAGTACAGTCAACTTCAGTGATCTAAGCATAGTTTATCGTTAAGTATGATCCAATCCGGCAAATTAAAGCAAATTTTGAGGATGCGACTGGTGTGATATTGTCTAATGCTGCAACTATCTTGACTTCCATGGTATATTTCAGGAATTGGGGAAAATGAATTTTCTTTGCATGTCATGTCACTTTACATTACTTCTCTGAATTCCGGCAGCAACGGAAACTGTTATTATATCGGTAACGATACGGACGCCATATTGGTGGATGCGGGCATTTCATGCCGTGAAACGGAGAAGCGCATGGCCAGGCTGGGACTAAGCATGAGCAAGGTGCGGGCGATATTTGTATCGCACGAGCACACGGATCATATACGCGGCATTCCGGTGATGGCACGCAAGCATCAGCTGCCGGTTTATATTACAGCCAGCACTATGCAGCATGGCGGGTTGGAGATTCATGAAACGCTGGTGAGGCGGTTTACCGCCTTTGAACCGGTGCTGATCGGCGATTTGCAGGTAACTGCGTTTCCAAAATTCCACGATGCCATAGAGCCGCATAGTTTTATGGTGAGCGCCAACGGCATCAATATAGGGGTGTTTACGGATATCGGGGTGGCTTGTGAGCAGCTGGTACATCATTTCAAACAGTGCCACGCCGCTTTCCTGGAAGCCAATTACGATGAGGTGATGCTGGAACAGGGACGTTACCCTTACTTCCTGAAAAACCGTATCCGTGGTGGACACGGGCATTTATCCAATACGCAGGCGCTGGAACTGTTCAGGGCACACCGGCCGGAGTATATGTCGCACCTGCTGCTGGCGCACCTTTCCAAGGATAATAATAACCCTGAGCTGGTGCATCAGTTATTTGCACAGGAAGGCACGGCTACAGAAATTGTGGTGGCTTCGCGCTACGCTGAAACGGGTGTATACAGGATTTCAGCGAGCAACGTATAGTCGTAACCGTTATATCTCCCGAAAAAAATTTTAGAAAAAATTTGGTAGAGATAAAATATTTTCTACTTTTGCACTCCCCTAACGGGAAAGATTCCGTAGCTCAGTTGGTAGAGCAATACACTTTTAATGTATGGGCCCTGGGTTCGAGTCCCAGCGGGATCACCGGATAAAAAACCTCACGCTGCGCGTGAGGTTTTTTTTTACCCAACCTCCAACCAATAACTTCCATTTCCCATCTTTTTACCCTATCTTATCCACCCAACCTATAAACGTGAACAAGCAAATCAACGTTATGAAACACATACGCACTTACTTCCTCCTATTACCACTGCTATATTGCATGGCCTGCCAGCATGCGACTAAAACCGACAGTCCGCAATGGGTAAGCCTGTTTAATGGCAAAGACCTGAACGACTGGATCGTAAAAATTCATCACCACGAAGTGGGCGATAATTTTGGTAATACCTTCCGCGTGCAGGACAGCATCATCCAGGTGCGTTATGATCAGTACGGTGATTTTAACGACCAGTTCGGGCACCTTTATTACAAACAGCCATTCTCCCACTATCATCTCAAATTTGAATACCGCTTTGTTGGGAAATGGTACCCATCCGCACCCGACTACACCCTGCTCAACAGCGGCGTGATGTTTCACTCCCAGGATCCCCGTACCATGCCTAAGGAACAGGACTGGCCCATTTCTGTAGAAATGCAGCTGCTCGCAGGACTGGGTGATGGCAACTCCCGCCCTACCGGCAATATGTGCTCTCCCGGAACCAATGTAGTATACAAAGGCAAACTGGATCCGCAACATTGCATTGAGTCGTCGTCCAAAACCTATGATGGCGAACAATGGGTAAGTGGTGAGCTGATTGTACTGGGAGATTCACTTATCACACACATCATCAACGGCGACACCGTACTGCAATATTCGCAACCCCAGATCGGTGGCGGGGTGGTAAATAACTATAACCCTGCGGTGAAAATCGATGGAAAGCTGTTGTCTGAAGGGTACATCGCTTTACAAAGTGAAGGACAACCGGTGGATTTCAGGAATATTCAGATACTGGACCTGAGTCCCCGTAAAAAATAACACCTTGCTCCAAAGCTAATAAAGACCTGCGCACCACACAGGTCTTTATTATTTTATTATCGTATAATCTCTATCATCCACTTCTGATACCCGGAAATATCCATACGCGAAGTTGTCGAAGTTCGTTTGATTGACAATATTCCCTCTCACAGCACCCGGCGTGGTTTGAAACGGACCTGCCCCCGCTCCTGCTGCTACCTGTAACTTTCTGAAATAATCGTAATAACGCCTGGAAATACCATACAGCCGAATGTTCAGCCTGTCCCCTGCTTTCAGGTCTTCATCCGAAAAAAATTCCTGCATCAGGTTACCCTGGCTCCGCTCGTCATCTCTAACCTTGTAGTCCGGAAACGTGGATACGGGCGACACGATCCGATGCAGGTAATAATTCTCCTCATTGCCATTGTCCAGGTAGCAATATTTGATTTCAACCTCATCCCCGCCGACTCCACCATCATTGCGCTGTTCAATATGATCGGCTATAACAGGAACGCCTATACAAGTTTCCGTAGCGGTGTAAGTTTCTCTGTTCAATACAACCTTTAACGTATAGACTTCCCCGATAACCGGCTCAAAATCCGAACAGGTATACACCCCGGTACCGGAATTTTCCACAAAAGTAAACACCCTGTTTCCTGCATTCGTCATCACAATTTCAGCCCCTGACACCGTTGGGAACTGCGCACTGTAATAGCCGGTGGTAGTGGAGAGTTTGATTTGCTGCTCCCTGCCCGTGGTCCCTTTAATCCAATCGATGGATGCGTCAATTACCAGTCTGGGTGCAGCCGTTTCCAGATTTACCTCTATTACTTTGGTGCATGACCACAACAGCAGGCAGCCTGCAATAATTATATTTTTCATCCTTATCTGATTTGAATCTAAAAACTGAAATTATAGGTGACGCCTGGTATAATACCGAAGATGGAGATCCTTTTAGCCTCACTTGCTCCCGTTTCCTTGTTTTGCTCAAATAGCACAGCTGCAGTGTTATTCCTGCCATATACATTGTAAATACTAAATATCCATTCGCCTTTCCATTTTTTCTTACTATCCGGCTTAGGGATATAAGTAGCGGATAAATCTAAATGATGATAAGCCGGCAGCGAATTACCATTCCGTATGCCGTAGTTGGCAATGGTGATATCCTGGTACTGGTATTTGCCGACAGGATAGGTAGCGGCTTTGCCCGTCTGGTAAGTGAAGTTGCCTCCAAAGCTCCATTTACTGGTTGCCTGGTAAGCGGCGGTAAGCGAAAGGTTATGCGTTTTATCATAATTAGCCCGATACCATTCGCCGTTGTTAATACCCGGCTCATCTGCATTTCTGCCAGGTGTGCGCTGCTCCGCTCTCGAAAGTGTATAGGAAAGCCAGCCAGTGAGCCTGCCGGTATTTTTCTTTAGCATCAGCTCCAGTCCGTAGGCCCGTGCTTCTCCGTTTAGCAATACCCGCTCAATGGCTTTGTTGGCAATTAGTTCGGCACCATCTATGTAATCCGCCTTGTTCTTAGTTCGCTTATAAAAAGCTTCCGTTTCCAGAGAATATTTTCCATTGCCTAAATTTCTGAAATAACCCAATGCCCATTGGTCCAGTATTTCCGGCAGCAGGTATTGGTCGCTCGGGGCCCATATATCAAGGGGAGATACAGATGCCGTGTTGGAAATTAAATGAATGTACTGGCACATGCGGTTGTAACTCGCCTTCACAGCCTGGTCCTCATTTATGGAAAAGGAAACGGACAGGCGGGGTTCCAGGTTGCCAAAATCAATGATCTTTTTATTTTTAGCGTAATACCTTTTACTCGTTGGTACGCCTTCTTCATAAATCTGTAATGCAGGGTTGAAAATTACCGCCTGATTATTCATGTAATTATTAACGTGCTGTGGGCCCACTCGCCTGAAATTACTGTATCGCAGGCCGTACACCAATGATATCTTACCCGTGAGCTCCTGCTCCGCACTGAGGTACAAAGCATTTTCCCAGGCATACTTTTTTTCTATCTGGTCGGCATTTACAGGTGAAGTGCTATCCATAGGCTTTATGGTACCGGGATTGAACTGATAGTAGATGGAATTGACGCCATAACACAGCGTCAGCTTATCAGAAAGCCGATGGTTGAAATTGTATTTGAAATTAATATTGCGGATGTCCGATACCCAGTCAATGCCTGCATATTTAATCTTCAACCCATAATCATACTTACTGTAGATCACCGATGCATTCGAAAATAATTTCTCAGAAAAAATGTGATTCCAGCGAAGGTTAAAAAATGAATTTGAATAAGTATTGCTGAAAAAGTTATTGAAGTCCATGTTATCTTTCCCGAAATACCCGGACAAGAATAGCCTGTTATGATCGTTGAGCGTAAAATTCAGCTTAGCATTCACATCGTAAAAGGATATTGCATTAGGGTTGTCAGCCAGTTTCATGAAAAGGTGCGCATAGGAAGCGCGGCCCGCCACTACAAATGAACTTTTTTCCTGCACTATAGGCCCTTCTGCTAATAGCCTGCCCGATACCGCCCCTATCCCACCATTCACGTGAAATGCCTTATTGTTTCCTTCCTTCTGATAAATATCTAACACAGCCGAAGTACGCCCTCCAAAGTTAGCCGGTATACCACCTTTGTATAATTTCAAATCCCGGATCACATCAGCATTAAAAACACTGAAGAAACCGAACAGATGAGATGTATTATACACCACCGCTTCGTCCAGCAATACCAGGTTCCCATCAACAGCGCCCCCCCTTACATTAAAACCGGTAGCTCCCTCCTGCGCAGTGGACACACCCGGCAACTGCAAAATAGCCTTCAGAACATCCACCTCTCCCATCACCGCAGGTATCTTTTTGACGGTAGCAATGGAAAGCTTATTCACACTCATTTCTGGCTTCCTGACGTCACTGACCACACTACCAGACTTTATAACTACTTCCGCTAATGTTTTACTTTTGTCAGGCATTGCATAATTTGTTTTGGTATTTTGTGTCAGGGAGATATGCTCCTCGATGCGCTCAAATCCCACACAGCTGACGACAATAGTATAATCTCCTTTAGGCAGCGTCACAGCATAGTAACCATAAGCATTCGTAACCGTTGACACCTTTGCTTCCGGAATGTAAATACTTGCACCTGTGATCGTTTCTGTGCTGGTTTTCATAGTAACAATACCGCTCAGGGTCACCTTCTCCTGGGCATAAACCCATAAGGGCACAGTAAATAGCAACAGTAAGTAAATAACTTTGTGTACCATCTCTTATAAATCCATTTATCTACACAAAACTATCCCTTTGACGGAGCGCCACTTTTCTATTATACAAAGCAGCCTATCTTTTATAGCAAAGCAGCCCGGGGTACAACAAAATGTATTACCTGAATCATACGGTTAGTTTTGTATAAAAATCATCAGCTTTGGTATAAAAACCAGGGCAGGTCCTGGCTTTAATTGTTAAGTTTGTACCATACAATTGGATGAATGAATGATCTTACATCTCAGCAGCCTGTGAGCGAAAACACATTTTTTCGTTTCCTGGTATCACCCAAATACCGAATCTTCAGGCACCTGCTGCTTATACTCTCCATCGGCGCGGTGCTATACAACAGCACTGCTGTTATCGCCAGCCCGGTAGCAATATTCATATATTTCATTTTGTTATTCTATGTAAATATGTATGTGCTGGTACCAGGGCTTTTGCTCAAAAACAAGAATATTAAATACTGCTTAGCCGTGGCAGGAATACTGATCGTAGTAGCAGGGTGCGGGTACTTTTTCAATCCATTTAATAAATCAAATGAACTAAACATCCCGCTTTTCTCCTTCCTTACTGTGCTGCTCCTGGCTGCGTCCTCGTCCATAAAACTATTTCAACAGGGGATGCTGGACAGGCAACTGATCCACCAGCTGGAACAATCGAAAATTTATGCGGAGCTGGAACAGTTGAAAAATCAAATCAATCCGCACTTCCTGTTTAACATGTTGAACAACGCCAATGTACTTACGAAGAAAGATCCCGATAAAGCCTCACAGGTACTCATCCGGCTAAGCGACCTCCTGCGCTACCAGTTGTATGACAGCGCAAGGGAAACGGTGCTCTTAACCTCAGATATTCATTTCCTGGAAGATTTTCTAAATTTGGAGAAGGTAAGGAGGGATAGTTTTGATTTCCTGATATCCAAAGAAGGAGATCTGAGTGGGGTACAAATACCGCCATTGCTGTTCATATCATTTGTGGAGAATGCGGTGAAGCACAACAACGATACCACGAAATCCTCTTACGTGGCGCTGTATTTTGATGTGAGTAACAATATACTCTCCTTCAAATGCATCAATTCCAAACCGCAACATAAGGCTACCAAAAGCACAGGCGGACTGGGGCTGATAAATATTAAACGCAGACTGGAACTCTTGTTCCCGGCTGTACATCATTTAAACATCGAAGAACAGGCTGACCGGTATTGCGTAACATTAACCATTAACCTGGTGTAACAAGTTATGAACTGTATAATTATTGACGATGAACCGTTGGCACGGGAGGCTATAGAGATGCTGGTAAATCAAAAGGACAATCTGCACCTGGTTGGTTCCTTCAACAGCGCAGAAAGCGCAGCACTTTTCATGACCACCCACCCTGTTGAACTGATATTTCTGGATATACAAATGCCTGGAATTAACGGCCTTGAATTTGCCCGGACCATCCCTGAAGAAACCTTTGTAATCTTCACCACCGCCTATGCGGAGTTTGCCTCCGATAGCTATGAGGTAGACGCCGTCGACTACCTGATAAAACCTGTGAAATCTGCCCGCTTTCTAAAGGCAGTGGAAAAAGCCTTCACCTACTCCAAATTATTCAAGGCGGACTACAACCGGAACAAAATCGAACAGATAGCGGAGGACTTTCTATTTGTCAAAGCAGAACGTCGGATCTTCAAAGTCTATTTCAAAAACATACTTTTCATACAGGGGTTAAAAGATTATGTGGTGATGCATAACGACCAGCAGAAACTGATCACAGCCATGAACCTCAAAACCATCTATGATCAGCTGCCAAAAGATATGTTTGTCCGGGTAAGTAAATCCTATGTCATCAACGTGCAGCATATCGGCTCCGTGGATAATAATACGGTGTACATTGGTGCAAACGAAATCCCCATTGGTGGTATTTACCGGGACTACTTTTTCAACGAGTTTGTAACGAAAAAGATGATAGGCCGGTAAATCAATTCCCGGAAAACGACTTCCTGAATTCCAGCGGCGACAATTTAGTCTTACTCTTGAATAAAGTACTGAACGACTGCGGATACTCAAAGCCTAAAGCATAAGCGATTTCACTGACCGACAAATCAGTGGTCGAGAGTTTTTCCTTTGCTTTTTCGATGAGGCGGTCGTGAATATGCTGCTGGGCGCTTTGGCCGGTTAACGTACGAAGCATATCACTCAGGTAGTTCGGTGTAAGGTTCAATTTTTCCGCCAGGAAAGCTACAGTGGGTATCCCCTGCCGCAGCGACTCCTCTTCATTAAAATATGCTTCCAATATCTCTTCCATTTTTTGCAGCACGCCGGCGCTGGCGGCCTTCCGTGTAAGGAATTGGCGCTTGTGGAAACGGTTGGCATAATTAAGCAGCAGCTCAATCTGGGATATCATTACATCCTGGCTAAAGTCATCGATACGGCCATTCAATTCCGTTTCCATGAAACTAAAAATAGAGAGGATGGTATTCTTTTCTTCTTCCGAAAGGTGTAATGTTTCATTGGTACTGTAGGAGAAAAAACCGTACTGCTTTATTTTCTTAGCCAATGCATAGCCTAAAAAGAAATCCGGATGAATGAGCAAGGTATATTGAGAGCACACCGCACCTTCATGATCATTGCCTCCAATGATCTGCCCCGGTGCAGCAAACAGCAAACCGCCTTCATCAAAATCATAATATCCCTGGCCGTACTTTAATTTCCCGCCAAGCTTAGCCTTGTAGGCAATTTTATAATACGCAAGTACATGCGGCCCGGGAAGCATTTGATCCGCCAGCGGTGTATGTGCGCCGTGGATCAAACTAATCAGCGGATGCTTCGGAAGCTGCAGGCCAAACATCCGGTGCGCATCCGTCAGTGATTCCAATCTCAGCGGCTGTTGCTCATTCTTCTTCATACTACTAAATTAGGTATAACCGGCCATTTTTGTTAACGGCCGGTTATACCGGTGAAGTGATTACTGGGCCAAACGGGAAATATCATCCCAGGCTTCCCAGGTGGCGAGCCTGTCGGCATAAGCGGCTTTTAACCCAGGCAGGTTGTGACTACCCAGATTAAAGCGCAGTGGCGGATTTTCGGCGTCCACTACTTTAAACAGCGCCTGCGGCGTAGCTGCCGGGTTACCTCTTTCCATGCCTTTCATCCCCTCCATAAAATTCGCTTTAAAATCTTTGTAGACTTCCAGGCCTTCAAAGAGGGCTGGCAATTGTGCACTGCCAAACTCGGTAGCATAAGCACCCGGCTCTATAATAGTCACTTTTATGCCAAATGAAGCTACCTCGGCAGCGAGACTCTCATGTATCGCTTCAAATGCCCATTTTGAGGAACAATAATATCCAAGGATGGGTAAAGCCAGGTGCCCCAGGTTGCTGGAGGTGCCCAGAATATGGCCATAACCCTGCTTGCGTAAAAGTGGCAATGCTGCCTGAATCACTGCCACCGGACCCAGTACATTTGTTTCGTACAGGGCACGGATATCTTCCGCACGGCCATCTTCAATGGTACTGACCAAAGGATAACCTGCGTTGTTCAATACAATATCCAACCGGCCGAAGTGCGCATGCGCTTTTTCAACTGCATCCTTTACCTGTTCGGGGTTAGTAACATCTACCGCTAATGTCAATACCTGCTTACCATATTTGCTGCTAAGTGCAGCCAAACTATCGATGTTGCGGGCAGTGGCCGCTACTTTATCGCCACGTTCCAATGCGGACTCTGTCCATATTCTTCCTAAACCACGGGAGGCCCCGGTAATGAACCATACTTTATTTGTTTGCTGTGCCATATGTTTTGATTTATATAGCAAAGTTGGCCCACGATAGTTTTAAGTTTGTAAGCTAATTACGGATTGTTGTATGCAAATTACGGATGGGTATCCATCATCACGATTGGCTAACCCAATGGCAACCGTTTTTTTTAAAGGGGCAGCCTGTGACGGTGAGGGAATATATAACGTAAACGTCCCCACGAAACAATACCAATTTACCCAAAATTATCCTACATTGTGCCTAATTAATCCCCTATGAAACTTTACAAAGAAGTATACCGCCACGCCGGTAGCACCACTATCAAAGAAACTTTCTTCAATAAAGACCATAAAATCGCCGCTGTACTGGACCTCTACAAGGCTGCCGAAACATCCGGCGGCGACCTGACCCTGTACGCTTACACCGGCGAAAGCTACCAGCTCACACGATATAAACAGGACACCAACACCTATAAACGCTTCCTGAAAGAGGGAGTGGCCCTGTTCACTAACGCCAACTGGTATACGACCAGTGAAGCCCATTACCAGAAAGACTGTAAGATCGACAAAGGACTGCTGCTGGAAGAACATACCCACAACTTCAGCTACGAAGAAAAACACAGCGTGGTGTATACCTACAACAAAGGCCTCAAAGTTTCAGAAAATAGCATACTTGCAGATGGTACCGACATACGCATCAACTACGTATACGACAACAAGGGACTGCTTTTATCCAGGTCCACGCTTAAGAATAATATTTTCCAGGACCAGGTTAACTATAGCTATTTAACAAACGGGCAGCTGGCACTGGAACAAACTTTCCATTCCAACAAAGGCCAAAACTTCCTGGCGGCAGAAAAAAAATATCACTACAATCCCAAAAACCAGTTGGAGAAAACGGAATACTACGGCCGCTATAACGGGCAGCTGCACCTGTATAAAACAGAAGAAGAAATCCGCCAAAACGATTTGCTGACTAAAAAGTCGGCCGGCATACCTGCCATCGACATTGCCATCGGCCATTATGACCTCGCCGCCATGCACACCTACTTCCGGGAAAATGACATGGAAGGTTATATCGCCTACTTCGACCAGGACTTCACGGCCAAAAATCCGATCACTCCGCACCAGCATGTGGTAGAAAAACTCGACGAGCAAGGCAATCCTGTGGAAACGCACATCATGGACCCGGAAAAACCGGAAAACCAACTCACCATGGCTGCCTATCGTAATGAATACAATGAGGCAGGCAAACTGGAATTCATGATTACCTACATTTTGAATGAGCAGGGGCAAATGGAAGAAAACAGTATAAAAAAATTATACTACCTGCTCTAACCACGTTCCACCACGTCCCTCAGGCCTTGCAGCATCTGCTGCCAGTTCTGCTGCGATTCCTGCTGACTCTTTTCATTCGCATTCTTGTCCTGCTGCAGCGTTACGCGGGTGCCACCTCCGTATTTCTCCAGGGTAATCGTTACGGTATGGTAATTTTCCGGCTTGTCTTCCTTGCCCGACAAAGGGCTAAAATGCGTATACTGCAACTGTTGCGGCGGCGTAATACCGGTAATCACGCCCTTGTCCTCATACGCCTTGCCCTTCCATTCGCCTTTCCAAACAATCGCGCTCCCCTGCTTCCAGTCGGATTCCACCTTCGTTCCAAACATGTACTGCTGAATGATTGCAGGGTCCGTTAATGCCTGCCAGACTTTCGCCGCATCCGCATGAATCGCTACTTCAGCTTTCGCAATCAGGTTTTGAGTTTCCATGGTTTACATTTTTGTTCATAAAACCCGCAACAAATATTACACCCATAACTGTGTGAGGATGATGATGAACTCAGCCACAGAATTACTATTTAGCATCCTTGCGTCGCACTCTTCAGCTGTTGTTTTTCTATTGGGCTGAAGCGGAGTCTACTTTTTACTGCAACATCCGACTAATGTTGCCACACCTATCAGCCTCAAATAAAAATATGATTGCAAACGATTGCAACTTTGTGAAATTTTACTATTTTGTCCCCCGAAGAACCTGATGCTGTGGACCCGTTGTAGAACCATATAAATCCAAAATCTGATAAGCATAAACAAAAACTGATACGAACCCGGACCGTTCATTTTATAATTCCAAATCAAACGTTATGAAAAAAGTTCCACGTTTTCTATGTGTGATAGCCTGCCTGCTATTCTATCAACTTTCCTACGGGCAAAGTAAGCCCGTTGTTGTGGAAGGAAATGTACTCGATGCCCAGAAATCGCCACTGGTAGGTGTTACCATCGCCATCAAAGGTAAAAACACGGGTACCCAAACTGATCCGAAAGGGCACTATCGCCTGCAGATAGCCGACCCTGCCAACGTTACGTTAGTATTTACCTTTATCGGCTTCACCACACACGAGGAACCGCTGAATGGTCGTACAGCCGTTTCCGTTATCCTGCAGGAAGATCGCAAAAAACTCGAGGAAGTAGTGGTAGTAGGTTACGGTCAGCAGAAAAAGAAAGATGTGACCGGCGCCATCTCCTCCGTCAACTCCAAAGCCATACAGGACGTGCCTGTCACCAACCCGCAGCAGGCGCTGCAAGGTCGCGCCCCCGGTGTGGAAGTAATCAACAACAGCTCCAAACCCGGTGATGAACCACAGGTACGTATCCGCGGCTCCCGCTCCCTCAATGCAGGCAACGATCCGCTATACGTAGTAGATGGTATTCCCTACTCCGGTAGCCTGAACGATATCGGCACAGGAGTCATACAATCGATGGATATCTTAAAAGACGCCTCCGCCACTGCCATCTACGGTTCCAGAGGTGCCAACGGCGTAATCCTCGTTACCACCCAGCGCGGTAAGGAAGGAAAACCTGTTGTGTCCTACAGCGGTTCCTATGGCATTGTACGCCAGCTTGGCGAAACTGATATGATGAGTGCCTCCCGGTTCATTGACATGCGCAGAGAAGCTAACCGCACCATCGGTAAATACGACGATAACAACCCGGACGCCTCCGATCAGAAAATATTCAACGCAGTAGAATACGCCAATATCAAAAAAGGCGTGGATGTAGACTGGCAGGACCTCATGATCTCCCAGGGCTACCAAACCAACCACGGAGTAAACGTTTCCGGCGGCGGCGAAAATACTAAGTACAGCGTAGGCCTCGGCTACTTTAAAGACCAGGGTGTACTGAAACTACAAAACTACGAACGCTACAACTTCAGCATTGCCCTGGATCAGCGTATAGGCAAACGCGTTAAGGTAGGCGCCAGCCTCCTCGGCGCTTATAGTCGCCGCAACGGTGAAACCTATAACGGTATCGACAATGCACTGAAAATGCTGCCCATCGCAGCACCATACGATGATAAAGGTAAACTGATCACCTACCCCACCGGTGATAACCAGCAACCTAACCCGCTGCTCGACTATGTAGACGGCAACCGCATTGAGCTGAACAAACGCCTCCGCGTATTCACCAGCCTGTATGGAGAAGTGGAAATCATCGACGGACTGAAATACCGCCTCAACGTAGGACCGGATATTCAATCCTACAACTACGGCCTGTTCCAGGGAAAAAATAATACCAACCTCCTGATAGGCGGCGGCGACGCTACGGCCAGCAAAAACAATGCATCAGTAGTAGCTTACACAATTGAAAACGTGCTGACGTATAATAAAATCGTAAAGAAACATAACATCGGCGTAACGGGCCTTTACAGCGTACAACGTGAAACCACGGATATGTCCGGCACCAACGTGCGCGGTATCCCCGTTGAATCACAGCAGTACTTCAACCTCGGCCAGGCGCTCAACGTAACCGGCTTAAGCAGCAGCCTTAGCAGCTGGACCATCCTCTCCTATATGGGCCGTGTTAACTATGGCTTCGATGACCGTTACCTCTTAACACTCACCATGCGTGCCGATGGTTCCTCCCGCTTTGCACCCGGAAAAAAATGGGGCTACTTCCCTTCCGTAGCAGTAGGCTGGAACATCATCAACGAAGCTCCACTCAAAGGACAAACGTTCATGGATAACCTGAAACTGCGCGCCAGCTTCGGACGTATAGGCAACACCGGTATCACCCCATATGCGACACAGGGCTCCCTGTTAAGGATTCCGTATTCCTTTGGTAACAAGGGCGTACTCGGTTACGTACCGCAGGACCTCCGCAATCCTGACCTCACCTGGGAAACCACCACCTCCACCGATATCGGGCTGGACTTCGGCTTCCTGAACGGCCGCATCACGGGTGTGATCGAATGGTATAACCAACGTACTACAGACCTGCTCATGCCGCAAACCCTGCCTTACAGCAATGGTTTCAACCAGGTACTGATGAACCTCGGCACCAGCCGCAACAGAGGACTGGAGATTGGTATATCCGCCTCCATCATCGATAATCCAAACGGATTCTCCTGGAAAATGGATGTAAACTATTCCCGTAACCGCTCCTCCATCCTCTCACTCGGCGATGGCAGAACTGCTGATATCGGCAACGCCTGGTTTGTGGGTCAGCCTACCTACGTGTATTACGACTTCAAAAAAATTGGCATCTGGCAGGATAAAGATGCTGCCTTAGCCGCCAGGTATAATGTGAAACCAGGAGAGATCAGACTGGAAGATGTGAACGGCGATACGGTGATCGACGCCAAAAACGACCGCCAGATACTGGGTTCACCACAACCTAAATGGCAGGCAGGTACTACGCAACGGTTTTCCTATAAAGGATTCGAACTCTCCATCGTAGCGTTTGCCCGTTGGGGTAGTATGATCAAAAGTGACTTCTACAGCAACTATAACACCCTGTTTGGTCGTTATAACAACCTGAACGTAGTGTACAACACTTCTGCCACACCATCCAACGATTTTCCGCGGCCTAATGCCAACCAGGAAAGACCCAGCAACTACCAATCGCTCAGTTACTTCGACGGCTCCTTCTTCAAAATCCGCAATATCACCCTCGCTTACCAGATGCCTAACAAGGTAGTAAGCAACTGGGGCATGCGCGATCTGCGTTTTACCGTTGGCGTTAAACAGCCGCTGATACTGGCACCTTACCGCCAAACCTGGAAAGGTATTGATCCGGAAGATGTGAATGTAATCGGCATCGATGCACCTGCCACCTGGATGATGCAGTTCGGTATTAACGCGAAGTTTTAATCACTAAAAAGGAAAATGTTATGAAACATATAATTCCCGCTATGCTACTGATGCTGGTTACAGCCTCCTGTAATAAAATGCTGGATGAAACAGTAGTCACTAACGCTACAGATAATTTCTATAATACAAAAGCCGGCTTTCAAACAGCCGTGAATGGCGCGTATGTTTCCATGCGCAACTTCTACAGCACAGAAAGAGGTATTACGCTCACCGAAACCGGTACGGATATCATCACCAACGGATCGGACGGCGATTTTAAATTCACCTCACAGTATACATCCCAGCTGGACTCCCGCTATTCGCATGTCCGTGAAGTATGGAACAGCTTTTACCAAACGCTGAACACCGCTAATGTGGCCATTACCCGCGCCGATAAGATTACGGACCTCGACAGCGCCACCAAAGTGAAAGGTGTGGCAGAGGCAAAGTTTTGTCGCGCCCAGTACCATTT
Source organism: Chitinophaga jiangningensis (assembly GCF_900142605.1). Classification (GTDB taxonomy): domain Bacteria; phylum Bacteroidota; class Bacteroidia; order Chitinophagales; family Chitinophagaceae; genus Chitinophaga; species Chitinophaga jiangningensis. The sequence goes on along the minus strand of NZ_FRBL01000003.1, from coordinate 103,019 downwards.
TTTATTAATGGAGATGTTTGGCCCCATTCCGCTCAGCCTGAAAGAAAACACTGAAATCGTTCGGGAGGCACACCGCGACTCCACCTCCGCCATTTATAATGCCATCATCCAGGATTTACTGGATGCCGAAAGGGACCTGCCGGCCACGCAGTCAGAATGGGGCCGCGCTACCAAACCGGCCGCCGAGCACCTGCTGGCAAGGGTGTACCTCACCCGCGCCTCCTCCCCGGATGCACAGGGTACCGACTATGCCAACGCCGCAAAATACGCGGACATGGTTATCAAAAATTATGGCTTTAAACTACTGGATGATCCAGGGCTGATCTGGGCACAGGGTAAGGAAAATAACTCCGAAACCATCTGGGCAGCGCAGTTCACCACTGATCCGCTGTATAACAACGGTGATAACAACGCCTGCCGCTTTTTCCTGATGCAATACGATGTGCTGCCGGGCATGAAGCGCGACCTGCCCAATGGTACACCATGGAAGCGTTTCAGGCCTACAAAGTTCCTGCTGGATACGCTCTACCAGGATCGCGTACACGATACCCGTTACGAAAAATTCTTCACTACCGTTTGGTACACCAATGCACCTACCGCTACGCTGAAGCTGGGTGATACGGCGGTGTTCCTGCCAGGATACGATGTGTCGGCAGCAGAAATTGCCAGCAAAAAATATATGCTGGTACCGCCACGCCTCTACACTGAAAAACTGTATCCATCACTTAACAAATTTGCAGATGCCCTGCGGCCTGATAACCAGGCTTCCGGCGTGCGGCCTTTCATCTCCTTCCGCCTGGCAGAAACATACCTGATCCAGGCAGAAGCCATGCTGATGCAGGGCGATCCACAGGCAGCAGCGGACCTCGTAAATGTAGTGCGCTTAAGAGCAGCGCGTATTGGCGCTACAGATGCGGAAACAGCCGCCAACCGCAATGCTATGCGGGTAACCGCTGCCCAAATGAGCATCGACTTCCTCCTCGATGAAAGGGGACGCGAGCTCGTTGGCGAGCAAATGCGCTGGTTTGACCTCGTAAGAACACATAAATTACTAGACAGGGTGCGGCTCCACAATGCGGAAGCCCGCGCCAATATCCAGCCTAAACATGTGCTGCGCCCGATCCCCCAGGATCAGATCGACAGAACAGTGAATGAGTTTAAGCAGAACCCAGGGTACTAACCATACCCCGGTAAATGCAACAGAAAAAAGCCTGCGTTATTGCGCAGGCTTTTTTTGTTGCAGGGTTTGATGCGAGATTTTTCTTAATTTAGAAATCCAAACCGAATCCACCATGTGGTATAAACTGTATCTGTTAACCGGTCTTATCTTATTGGGTGTATCCATATACGTACTCAAACAGTCCATTGATTTCATCCGCAGCAGCGAACGGGTTACCGGCACCGTTATTTCCCTGGAAGTAAGCGACGGCGCCTACTCACCGGTTTTTAGCATCACTACACCGGGTGGCGACGAAATCATATACCACCATGCCGCCGCCTCTAACCCCAGCAGCTGGGAAGTAGGTGAAACCGCCACCTTCCTCAACGATCCTCATCACCGGTCGTCTCCCAGGATGATGCGGTATTTCTGGATATTCAACTGGAGCCTGGTTTGCCTGGGCCTGGCCATTCCACTCATCATCATTGGCGGTGGATACTTTGTATTACCCACAGCCAGCACCCCTCACCTTTCAACACCCCGCTTATGATCATTCACACTATATTCATTTGCGTTGGGGCATTACTGTTAGGCTTTGCCATCGCGGATTTAAAAAACCGTATCCGCTTCGTGAAAACGGCCGAACGCGCCAGCGGTACACTGGTGGAACTCGTGGAAAAATCGGACGACGAGGGCACCGTATATTACCCGGTATTCGAAATCCCTACACTCCAAAATGAAACACTCACCTTTCGCCATACTACCGGTTTCTCCAACCCACCCTGGCAACTGCACCAAAGCGTACCCTTTATCTTCGAACCAGGAAAACCGGAAACCCTCAGGATGTTCTCCTATTGGAGCATCTATTGGTGGCCCCTTTGCCTGCTGGCCATTTCAATTGACCTGCTGTTGATTGGCGGTGGCTATTTTCTGTTTCACCAGTTATTCGGGGCTTAAAATATCTCAGCTATTTTTATATCTTTGGTTGACGGGCTACGTAAGCCTGTCACCAGACCCAAAATTTGAAAACACGTTATAGAACTAAGTGTTAGTTGCGCTACAACCGCCGGCTAACAGCACACACGTTATGAGTAATTTTTAAACTAATCTTCTATGCTCAAGCAAAATTGCTTTTACAGTAACTTTACTGGAATTGGAATGGCTGCATTCCTATGTATGGCGATGGCCAGTTGCGGTAATGCTCCCAACAACGAAGTTAAAACTGATTCCGTACCTGCGCCTGAAGCAAAGTACGCTTCACAGCCACTGGTATCGCACATCTACACTGCCGATCCATCCGCGCACGTTTTCGGCGGAAAGATTTACATCTACCCATCACATGATACCGCCACCGGCGTGGCCGAAAATGATAACGGGGATCATTTTCAGATGATGGATTACCGCATCCTTTCCATGGACTCCGTTGGCGGAAAGGTAACAGACAACGGCGTTGCACTTGCCCTTAAAGACGTGCCATGGGCCTCCAGACAGCTCTGGGCACCGGATGCAGCATTCGCCAATGGCAAATACTACCTCTACTTCCCGGCCAAAGATAAGGAAGGTGTTTTTCGTATAGGCGTGGCCGCCAGTGAAAACCCTGCTGGTCCGTTTACTGCGGAGCCCACGCCCATCAAAGGTACTTACAGTATCGACCCCTGCGTATTCACGGATGACGATGGTACGTCCTACCTGTATTTTGGCGGCATCTGGGGCGGACAACTCCAGCACTGGAACCATAACAAATACGACTCCACAGCACAGCTGAAAAAACCGGAGGAAACAGCCATTCTGCCACGCGTGGCCAAGCTCTCCAATAACATGACCTCCCTGGCAGAAGAGGTACGCGAGGTGAAAATTGTAGACAGCACCGGCAAATTATTTACAGAGAAAGAAAATGATAAACGCTTCTTTGAAGCAGTATGGCTGCATAAATACAATAACAAGTACTACCTGTCCTACTCCACCGGCGACACACACAACCTCGTGTATGCCATCGGTGATAGTCCGTACGGACCTTTCGTATACCAGGGCGTACTCATGAAGCCAGTGGATGGCTGGACCTCCCACCACTCTATTGTAAAAGTGCAGGATAAATGGTACCTCTTCTATCATGATACCCAGCTCTCCGGTAAAACGCACCTGAGGAACGTGAAAGTATTACCGCTGCACTATAATGCGGACGGTAGCATTCAAACACTCAGCTCCCATACTGATAAATAAAGTATTACATCTCCCTAAAAAAAAACTGCGCCATATAAGCGCAGTTTTTTTTAGGCCGGTACTTTTTCAGTGGTTCAAATTCCGGCAGAAAACACTTTACAGCGAAATTGACGTCATAAATGCACAAAATAATGTCAGGAATCAGGGCTGCCGGGTAGTAAATTAGCCACCACAATTACGTCCATGCATAGAAGAGATTTTGTTAAGCAATTGTCCGGAGGACTCCTGTTACCCACCATGTTGGGCTCCTTCGATTTTCCGCTGCCACAGGCGCACTCCTTCGCGGATAAACTGCAGCCAGCCATTAAGGGCGGCGGTTTTGAGATGGAAGATTATTGGATCTGGGACCCGTCTGTCGTTAAAGGGGAAGATGGAAAATACCACATGTTTGCTTCCCGCTGGCCCAAAGCGGTGGGATTTGGCAAATGGGTTACCAACTCCGAAATCGTGCGCGCCATAGCAGATACGCCGGAAGGGCCGTATACCTTTGTGGAAGTGGTGCTGGGACAGCGAGGAAAAGATTGGTTTGATGGCATGTGTACTTTCAATCCCCGTATCACCAAATACAAAGGGCAATACCTGCTGTATTATGTAGGCGTCACGTACGACTTCCCCTTCCCGGATAATGCGGACAACATTTGGGCAAATGGGCTCGCACAAAAAGCCTGGATGCATAAAAGGGCCAGCGTAGCGGTGGCCGACTCTGTAAAAGGCCCGTGGAAGCGACTCGATCACCCATTAATGACACCGCGACCAGGTAAATGGGACGCGTCCATTATTTCAAATCCATCCCCGGTAGTACGCCCGGATGGTAACATCTACCTGATGTATAAATCTTCCGCCAAAGGACCAGAGCCACCGCTGATGCTGGGCGCTGCGTTGTCGAAAAATGGCTATGCAGGGCCCTATGAGCGACTATCAGACGCTCCCATCTTCGACTTCCATAGCACTAAGGAAAATGAAAGCGACGTAGAAGATCCATTTGTATGGTGGCACAAGGATCATTACGAACTGATCATGAAAGATCGTTTCGGAAAAATATGCGGAGAAGAAGGTGGAGGCATACACGCCACTTCTAAAAACGGGGTGGACTGGAAGCTATCCAAACACGTGAAAGCTTATTCCAGGACGGTGAAATGGAATGATGGCACGGTAACGCATCAGGCTAATTTTGAGCGACCATTTTTATTATTTGAAAATGGGAAGCCTACGCATTTATTTGCAGCCACCGGTTCCGGCCCCAGGCCGTATGAGGTGGACCGGACATGGAATATGGTGATTCCGTTGAAATAAAAACAATTCCTTACATACAGTTACCTAATTATTTTTTTAGGGAGATGTAAGCGCAGCTTACGGGCAGTGTACATAAAAAAGCAGCCGCCTCAAACAGAGGCGGCTGCTATCTCCCTAAAAAAACTTAACTATTGTTTTACCAGCTTCACAGTTTGCTGCACTTTACCCTGGTTCACCACCACCATGTAAATCCCGGCTCGGTAATCGCTGCCGATCTGAATGGCGGTGCCGGTAGGTACATCCTCCCTGGATTCCACCAGCTTACCGTATACATCAAATACCTTCACATATACCTTTCCTTTCTCCGGCGCCGCATGTACGATCACATTTGTATAAGTGGTGGCAGGATTGGGAGCCAGTGCTACCTGTAAGGCTGTACCCTTGTTGCCTCCGCCCCTGGCAATATCATCTTCATTCACTGTACTAAGGAGTGAGGAGATGAAAGTTTGCAGCAGGGAGAACCCACTATTTACTTTTACATTGCCCGCTGCCAGCGTTTGCTCGGCGTTGAGGAGGGTGAGCCAGTTGCTGGCAAACCACAAGCTGCCACGTTTATCCCGGATGGTTATACCTACGGCATCACCCGTGCCCGACTCACTGCGGTCACTCATATCCACGAGCATCGTTGCAGATTCATCCAAATTCACGGGTGCCTGCGGATTGGTAATGTCTACAATGCCGGCCTTCCCTTTGAATACGCCCTTAGCAGGCAGCAATCCAATGGCAGGAATAGCGGTAAACACGTAAGGTACGTTGCCGCTGACCCGGTATACATGCAGGCCATCGGCTTCGGTTCGACGAATAAGTGCACTGTAACTGCCTTCCAGGCTACGGGTATTTTTGTTATACTTCACCGAAAATCCGAAGTGGTTTTTACTGTTCATATCACCCGCTTTCTGGCCACCGGAGCGACTCAACATCAAATATCCTCCACCACTGATCATTTCCGAAGCTGACTTTGCAACGGTGACAATCGTATTTTCTTCCGCGGTATTACACTGATAGTAACCAGCCGCCACTACGCCAATCGTATAGTCCTTCGCGTTTGCGGCCCCCAGGTCGGCATTCCAGTTATATGTGGCAGTGCCTACTCCATTACTCACCGTTACGGGAACCCTGGCTATCACGGTATTGGTTACACGATCTACAAAAGTTATCTGTGCATTGCTGATGTCACCCGCAGCGGAATCCCCTACCTCCGCGATAGTAGCTGTTAACGCCACCGTAGCCGTAGTACTCGTACCAGCAGATGCATAGTACGCCCCGGTATAGGTCACAAGCGCATCTTCCGGCTGCACCGTAAAGGTGGTAGTATCCACCGCAGCCAGGAACAGTGAATCCCCTTCGAAGAAGGTAGTCAACCCATAAGTCGCAGGCGCCTGAGTAATGGCCATGACTATATGCGCAACTCCGTCCATGCCCGTCACTGCAGCAACCGACTGACTTCCGAGCTCAAAACGAACCCTCTTCTCAGCCAGTAAGGTACCGGTTTCCAGGTCCGTTAAGGTTGCCATGAATGATAGTTTATCAGAATACTGTTGACTACGGTCACCACTATACGCTATAGTGGCCGTACGCCTGTTCACTGTTACCAGCGCTTTAGCGGTAGCACTGTTGCCGGTAGCATCCGTTACGGTTAGTGTAACACTGTCCGTACCTGTTAACTTTGCCGGACTCACGCTAAGGGTCACCGACCCCATGTTATCGGTACTACCATCATCTACCTGTTCAGCTGTAATGGCAGCTGTACCATCCAGGCCCAGCGTAACGGCAATATCTTTTGCACGGGCCACCGGCGCCTCCAAATCTTTTACAGCACCCACCTGCCCCACTACAAAAGTACCGAACTGCGTATGCCCGCTGGCGTTAGCATAATATGGGTTCGTCATGGTACCTGCTCCGGATATAGTGGCAGGTGTTTCGGTCCAGCCGTTATTGGTGTAACGGCCTTGTACCAACGCGCCTGCCGTAGTCATATTACTGCCCTGACTTACCGGCATCCAGCCAAAGCTCGCTGCAACTGTGGTTACACCGGCGGTGGCAGGAACTATGGTATATTCTTTATTTACAATCCGTGAACTGTCTGCCACCGGTAAAGTCACACCGGTTTTTACACCCACCCCGATAATATCAGCCGTACCTGTGTTCGTTAATTTCACCGGACTATATTCCGCATCAGCGCCAATGTAATAAGTCATCGCACTGTTGCCCACCTTCGTTTTAAGCTGGCCACCCGGTTCCAGGTTGAAGTATACCACCTGCCCAAAATTGTTGTTGACCACCACGATATTAGTAGCGGTATTGCTGGAGCTAATGGTTCTTGCACCGGCATCCACCACCCCGTTTGCACCGATGTTAAGCGACACTTTCCCCACTGGTGCAGTAGTGGCAGAGGTAATAAAGCGAATGGCATTTCCCATCAGCCATTTCCCGTTTGTATTGATGGTAATAGTGCCAGGTAAAGTAGCATGCCCCACCACACACGATGTACCAGTGGAGCGCATATCCAGCGTACCATTGATATTAAAGGTATAACTGCCAAACTCACCGATCGTATTGGTAGTAGGTGAGCTGGAAGCCATCAGGTAGCCGGAACTGCCTATCGTCACCGTTTTCCCTTCATTGATGGTGATGGTTACATTGTCATCGTTCTGCGAATCGGTTGTCCATGGAAGCGTAGTAGCCGTAGAATAGTTCGGACGCAGGTAACTGGCGAGATTAAGATTAGCATCAATCACCACCTCCATGGTTTTAGCCGTAGCGTTTACCGTAAAAGTATTGAGGTAATAAGTGCTGGTACCCGTCATGTAAATTTTACCGGTAGCCTTATATCCTTCAAAGTTTACGCGGTTGGTAGTAGTGGTGCTCGAGCCTACTGTGCCAAAATTGTTGACGCTGCTGATCACGCGCAGGTTCCTGTTGGCAGGCGTACCGCTGCCCCCATCGCTGGTACCGGAAATCAGCGCACCCCCATTTTCTACCACGAGGTTGTTAACCGCAGTTGTAGCGTTTAAAGCCACAGTATGTCCTGTTCTGATCGTCACGGTAGGCGTGGCTCCTGAAGGTGGCACCGCAGTACCTGACCAATTACTGCCGTCATATGTTTCCCAGATAACTGTAGCCACACTGGACGTACCCCAGTTACCGCTGGCAGCGGAGCGGTAATCGCCCGCAACCGTCATTGGTATATTGGCGGACCTGAAGCTCCACGTAGTACCGCTGGTAGTACCATTGCCGTTTTTAGCGTCAATTCGCCAATAGTAGGTGGTGTTAGGCTGCAGTTCCCCAGGGTTGTATACCGCGGTACCCGCAGGCACCTCTCCTACTTTCACGAGGCTGGCGGTATCGGTGCCGAGGTAAATGGCATAACTATCAGCATAGTTCCCTTTCCAGCTAAAATTGAATGCCTCATTATTTACAAATACATTGCTGGCATTATTCACCGGCGATGGCGTGTTGGTTACCGCAGGCAAGGTACCGGCAGCAGGTGTGGTTACGGATGCCACGGCACTATACACCGACTCGCTCAAAGGACTATGCGCTTTGATGCGATAGTAATATTTCACGCCGGCCTGCAAACCTCCATCCTCATAGGTAGTGGCATTTGCAGCCGGATGGGCCACATCTGCAAATATTACGTTATCGCTGCTTCTTTCCAGGATAAAGTAATCTTCGTTATCCGAATTGTCTGTCCAGGTGCAGGTAACCGTATTGGACTGTCCCGGCGCTGCCACCGGTGCATTTAAACTCAGTGCTGATGGTGCTTCCACGAAGTTCAGGTGTTGCACCGCCAGCTCTCCGATGGCTGGTTTAAACACCCACAACAGTCCTGCACCGGGTACCGCCGGCTCAAACTGTGTTATGGTGCCCTGCACTAGACCTGCGGTATTGAAAATTTTGAATTTATCACCTGATGCAGGTGTACCTGTAAAATTAATTTTCAGCGTACCACCGTACACCACATCCCTGGCCACGGTCACCATATCCCAGGTATTGTTGGTTTTGTTAATGTCGATGGCAGTCACTGCTGCGTTTTGCAGGTTCAGGTTATCTTTGAGGGTAATAGTGCCAATGGAGCTGTCGCCCGGCTCCAATGTTCCGGCCACGGCCACTGCCGCTGCAATGGACCCTTTACCGGCTAATACTGCCCCTTCATTCACAGTTACCGGTCCGTTACCACTGTTGTTGCCGTTTATCACCAGTTTACCATCTTCCACTGTGGTTGTACCAACGTAGGTGTTGTTGCCCGTTAAACGCCAAATTCCGGCACCTGTTTTAACGATGGTGGTGGTACCGCTGCCTTCGGAGGCATAGCCATAGAGATGGTTATTGATTACCCCATTGAAAGTTTCGTCTGTACCGGCGCCTCCTACAACATAAGTCGTGTAACCGTTTCCGAAGCTGGGGGTTTTAGTGCCACCGCAGGACAGGAAAGTACCGGCATTACCAGATAAACCACCTATTGAAAACACTTTGTTGTTACTATAAGCGGCAATCTTGGTATTCCCGGTAATTACCAGGCGGTTGTTAGGGAAGCCGGCGTTATTATCGAGTGCAAGCAGGCTATAGGTATCGTCTGTATTGATACCGTTGGCTACTAACGTGCCCGTATAATCGCTCCAGTCGCCCTGAATAATTTCTCTTAAATAAGGAATGGTATAATTCAGCGTGCCGCCGCCATGCACGGTCATATTCAGGTTAGCAAGGCGGTTAGGCTCAAAGCCGTTCACGGTGCTGTCATCTACGTATAGCTGTAAAGGATAGTTTTCATACATCGTATTGCTACCATTGGCCGTGCGGTAGGTACCACCGTGCAGGCGCAATACCTGCGAAGTACCGATACCACGGTTATTATCGATGATGTCACCTTCCACCGTAGCACTGCTCACCGGATTTACTTCCAGTACGCCACCATTGATAATCGTTTCGCCGGCATATGGGTTTGCGTTTTTCAGGACCAGTTTACCCGGGCCTGATTTGATCAGCCCACCATCGCCGGTAAGCACGCCGGTGAAGGTCACCACGCTGCTGCTGTTTGCTACATTAAAGGCGGTGCTGTTGTCCAGCACGGCGTTTCTGTCGGTACTTACACTTGGGCCGGTATACAACCATTGCCCGCCTTTCCAAACCCAGTTAAACCCATAGTTGGCCGAAGCGCCGATGGAACTGGCGACCCCGCCATTAGCAAGGGTGTTGAGTGCGATAGTACCGCCGTGCACCACTGTGGCGCCGGTGTAGGTATTTTTAGTAAGCAGGGAAAGCGTGCCGGTGCCGGCTTTGTTCATTGATTTAATCCCCGTTATCACGCCGGGGCCGGAGAAGCTGTAATCTGCACTGCTGTTTACCAGGATATCGCCGGCAATCACCGGGGCAGTGAGATTGATCGCCCTCCCGGCGGCACTGGTTTCACCAAAGGTAACGGCGCTGCTGTCCGTATACGCCACGGCGTTATGGGTGCTGTCCGCCCAGTTGTTGGTGGTCAGGTCCCAATCCTGGCTCACCGCGCCCGTCCATGTTAGCGCCGGCGCAAAGGTGGCGGGGTTTAGCACCGGTACTTCCACCGGCTTGGCTTTGCCTATAAATTCATTGGAGTAACCGGACTCGCCCCCGCTATTAAACGCTTTCACCCGGAAGGTATCTGCTTCCTCCGGTTCCATGCCTGTTACAGCAAAATAGTTCTCATTAACGCCGGTGGTTCCAATTTGCATCCAGGTGCCGTTAACCATCCTTTCCACCCTATAACCGGTTTCCTGCTCAGTATAATCCAGCCAGGAAAGGTAAATAGTGGACTGGTTGGCGGAGTCCTGCTTCAGCTTCATTGGTGCACGCAGGTATGGCTGGGAATTACTACCCGTAATGCTGTTGATATAATTTTCAATATTCGTATAGCCGGAAGCGGTAATCGTCATGGCATCGTTTACGCCGGGATTGGTACCGTTAGTGGATTCCCAGTCATCGGGCATGCCGTCGTTATCCGTGTCTGTGCGGGGATTACCGCTCCATAGTGGCCAGATGGTGGGTGCACCGAATGGCAGGGAATTTTCATTGGCGATCAGCTCTCCCTTCTTACCAAAAGATTTCACTTCATTCACCACATAATAATCGGCATAATCGCGATAAGGCAGGCTGGCGCCTACTGACGGCAGCAAGGTGTTTACCAGTACATTTGCCGGCTCTGTAGGCAGGCTGGGATATGGATAAGGGCTGGCCTGGAAATCCGGTGGGCCTACATACTGACTCTGCGGAATCACATAAGGATCAAATAATCCATTGCGACTACTATCAAAAATATTTCCCGACGCATAAATATGGTAATTCAGGTTACCGAGGTTAAACGGCGCCACGCCTTTCACAGGTCCCTGAATAAAACAGTTGTTCACGGCGTTGGCGTAGGAATGGCCTTCCGACTCACCACCCATAATATAGGCGCCATCTTTCCAGTTGTAAACGATGTTGTTGACGTACTGATTTATGCCTTTGATCTTGTTATTTCGCGTACCGTTATCGACGTACAGGTTACGGTACAATGTAATACTGTCTGCCTGTATCAGGCCACCCGCCGAGTGGGTGAGCAGACCTTGCGAAATGATCGTGTTCTGGATCGTAATGTTCCTGCCCGTGGTGCTGTTAATAGAGAAGTTTTCATCTCTCCCCCAACTAACAGAACAATGGTCAAATATAATATCATGGCCATCCGCCAGGCCGTTGGCATCTTTACCATCGTCTCCTACAATACCCATGCGGATGCGCAGGTAGCGGCAAATGGTGTTATGAGCGCCGGAAAAGCTCCAGCCATTGCCATATACGGTGATACCTTCCCCCGGAGCGGTTTGCCCGGCAATGTAAATATTGGGTGACACCACCATGCGGGAAGTGATCCGGATCACACCGGCCACATCAAATACTACGATGCGGTTAGGAGCACTGACGGCGTCCCGCAGGGAACCGGCCCCGCTGTTATTCAGATTGGTCACATGGTACACCGATCCGTAACGGCCACCGGTAGCAAAGCGCCCAAATCCTTCCGCACCGGGGAAAGCCAGCGTTTGCGCAAATAGCGGGACCCTGTAAAAAATAAAAAGTATCAGTGTAAATAATGGCAGGTACCCCCGCCTGAATGTGTGGAATTGTTTCATGGAATTTACAAGAAATAAAGTTTTTCAAATATTTACCAACGATGCAGATAACTAAATACTATCACGTGAAACTTGGTGCTATAGGGGTTGCCCTCTTCCTATAGGTTCAGGAAAAATCAGTTTAAGTGTACTTACAAAATAGCTGGTGCTCGCAATGCCAATGCGGGTTTGCACTTACCGGTCGTTGTGTTTTACCCGACTATGTTGCTCTATGTTTTTACGGCCGACTGAGTAGCTGGGGAGCCGAAAGAACGGATAGATTTCATAGATTGATAGCTTAATATAGACAGGCATTTGAAATTTACTGTCCTGTACCGTCCTGTTGGGGTCAAAAAAAAGCGCGCATACACCGTGGTGCATGCGCGCTGTGAAAAAGGTTTTCTCAAATTTCCCTTACCGGAAAGAAATATACTTCTGCTCCGATTTCACGATGCCATTGAAAAATGTTTCCAGCTCTTTCCAGGCAGCTGCCGGAATAGTTTTATTACTATCGGTGCTGAAATGCCTGGTAACAACCAGGTGGGTATCCGACACCTTATTAAACTCCAGGGAGTAGGACATTTCCCCCATCTTCAGGGTGGTAGCGGATGGCAGCTGATCAAATTTAATATCACCTGAAAGATGCACATGCATTTCCGTTATATAATCATCCAGCTGCTCATAATCGGCATAAACAAATGGAAACTGTCTTGGCTCAGCAGTAAATATATCTGCGGTAGCCACTACATCCATGAATGGTAATTTGATCATATGAATATCCCCCACATTAATCACTTCATTTTTAACGGTGAAGCTGGTATTCAGCCACAGGGTATCTTTACGGTTGTCCAGGTTGGTGATGCTATAGTTATCCAATACCACCTGGTTTTTAAAGTTTCTGCTTACCCGGTTCTGTACGCCGTCTTTCACGTCTTCAGGGGTTTTATGCAGGTAGTCGGCCCGCAGCTCCTCTGATACTTCTCCCACATAAGCGCAATTGGAACTTAGCACCGCATCGGTACCTTTAACGGTAACGTCCATACGTCGTACTACCGATTTTTTGGTATAGTTTGATGCCGGGATAGTGCCCAGTTTTTCTCCGGGTTTGAAGTCATAGGGGATATTCAGTATCTGAGCTCCTGCCAGGGCGGTAGGCACCACGCCAAAAGGCAGGGTGTTGGAAGTCAGCTCCTGGTACCAGGTTTTATTGTTGGCCTTAAATGCAATGATGCAATGGTTAAAGTCCAGCGAAGGCAACTGCATATTATGTTCTCCATATTCCCTGGTACTTACCAGAATCAGGTTGGCTGGTAAACCGGCTTTACGTGCAAAGGCCAGGAACAGGGTGGACAGGTCCTTACAATCGCCCAGCTTAGTAATCAGTGTTTTTCCGGCCTTCTGTGGCACATATGCCCCCTGACGGAAAGAAACAGAACTGTACGAAATCCTGTCTTCTATATAATCATAAATCTTTCTTGCTTTCGTCAGGTCATCCAGGTTAGCAGTGCCATTCGGGAAAATTTCTTTGAAAGCTTCGTTGATTTCAAAATCCTCTCTTGATTGTTCGCGGGTAATATCACTGTACCATTCGGCAATCACATCCCAATCCTTCACGGTAGAAACATGGAGTACCTCTCCCACCTCGGAAACATTAGGCATATAATACTCCTTGCGGATAGGCTTTATGTTCTCTTTTCTCCAGCTATATAATTTAAACTGGTCATGCTTTGAAATTTTAGGTTTATCACCGGCACCATTCCTGTATTCGTAGTATAGCGGCACCGTATCTGCCACCAGCACATTATAGGCGGAAACTTTTGCGGGCACATAATCAGAGAAATAAAACTTATCCCAGAATTCCCGCTTCAGGCGGCCACGGCCTACTGATCTTACTTTATAACTGTAGTAAACCACATCGCCTACATCCAGCTTGGTAAACACGATATCATTGCCGTCCGTTTCTGCCGGAATCCTTGCCCCGCTTGGTTTTATTGCTTCCGCCTTTACGATGATCAGCTCCTGGTACACGCCGTTATAGGGCAGGCTGATTTCTTTCCAACGACTAATGCCCTTTTTATTACTCAGGTAAACGGCGGTATTAATGGTTTGCTCACTGGCACCTTCTGGGTACAACACTACGTTTTTCTCATCGAAGATATAAGCATAAGGCTGACTGGTATCGGCAGTTGGCATGGAATAGTCTTTGATCTCACTGTAATAGTCCATCACTGGAAAATACTTTTCAATGGGCGTTTGTTTTTCCAGCATACGCAGTTGTTCCCGGTAATCAAATCCGCCGGCATGCATAGCCAGTGCTCTTTTGAAATTAGCTACAGCAGAATCATTCTGTTTCAACTGCATATAGCAGCTGGCAATGTCACCGATAGGCTGGTGATAATAAGGGCTGATCTTATGCTGGATATTCAGGTAATGTATGGCGGAATCATATTGCCTGCTGCCAAAATAGTACCTGATCAGCGGGGAATAGGCATCCAGGTCATAAGGGGCCATGTCAACAGTAGCATGCATCAGCCGCAGCGCTTCATCTGTTTTACCCTGGTTGAGATATACGTCTCTTAACAAGGTATGCATATTAAAATTGTAAAAGCTATCACAATACTTTTGCAGCACCTCAGCACCTTTTACAGGATTGTTGTTTAACCTGCTTTCGTAGATATACATGGTTTGCACCGCATCATAGTTGTCAGGATACTTCTCATAAGCAAATTTCAGTTGCTGCACCATGCTGTCCAGTTTTTTCTGCATGGCAAATAACTGTAGTTTCTTAAGAGTGGTAACGCTTCTTTCTCCTTCTATGGTAATCATTTTATCCACCAGTTCCATGGCTTCGCTGTAGCTTTTTTCATTCTCCAGCTTTACGGCTTTGCTGTACAGTACCCAGTAATTGTCCGGCAACATATTTTTCAGGGTTTCAAGCCCTTCTTCATAATCGCTGCGGTCATTTGCACCGGACATACATTCCACATAATAATTCAACAGGAAAGCATCTTTAGGAAAGGTTTTATACCAGTTCTTCATCACTGATTTAGCCTTATCCCATTCCTGGTTGCGGATAAACACGCGGCTTAGCAGAACAGCATTAATCGGATCTTCCGGCTGTAATGCCAGTTGTTTCCGGAAGTAGTCTTCCGCAAAATGGGGGATCAGCTCCGGTGCGGATGCCGACATATCTGTTTGATATTTTTCTGCCAAAGGCTGTGATACAAGGCCTTTCAGAGGACGGTAGTGGTCATCGGTAAACCGAAGGATGAAATTAGGATGTGAAGTATTTTCGGTGAAACCTATCTGCACCAAAACCCGGTTAAAACCTTTGTTCAGGTGTACTTTTACTTTCCACCAGTCCATTTCCGTCACCATTTCCTGGGGCTGACTCATCACCAGTTTATCATTCACCCATACCTTCATGGCTGCGGTAGCGCCCATACAAAGAATTGGATCCATATCGGCGGGAGCATTTACAAAGGTTTGTGCATATCCAACTGCACTGCGCACCGGGAAAAAGGAACTCACCTCATTCCAACCCTCGCGGGTGGTATACAACGGAGAGAACCAGTTTACAGGACTGTTATTATTGCTGCTTGTAAAAGCAGTGCCCTGCGGACTTTTGAGCGGGCCATAATCTTTATCAAAACCGCTTCCCATTACGTTGTCGAATGGCCCCACATACGACCATTCTTCCAGTGCGCCGATGGCATGATACCAGCGGGCAGCCTCTTTTTTGTTATTGGCACAACTGTTTTGCAGGCCCATAAAATAGGTGGCAGCGGCATTGATAGAACCGTTGTAATTCAGGGTATCAGCACACAGTTGTTGCAGATTTTCAAGCTGAACGCCTGTTTTTACACCATACTGGCCCAGTACAGGATTTAAAAACCACATGGCATAGGCATATGGGGCCGGGTTTTTCAATGCTTTCAGCGGATTAAAATACTGACTGGTAAAATCATTGTCGTACCCAATCATGTTCTTTAACAGGATCATGGTAACAATAGCACTATTCTTCTTCGGTCCTCCCGATTTGATAGTTTTTTCCAGGTAGATGGTGGCTGATTTAAAATCATTTTTGTGCAGTGCCTCCCAGGCTTTCTCATAATCGCCCGCCATTAGCAGGTACGGGCATAGGGTTAACAAAATAATGCTAACAACTCTTTTCATTGGTAAAAGGATTTAACGGCGCAAAATTAGCAGTTAAATTTTGTGCGTCCATCCCACGAAGGATTGGTTTTTGCAGATAATTATCTTGATGCACCATTTTCAACTATTGGGCTTCCAGTTGCAGCTTTGCACTGTTCAGCACATCCTTACATGCATTAATTTTACAGATTAGCTGGTATTATTTATCTGAGATTACATAGTACAAAAAGCTAAGGCAAACCAGGCATTGACAATGATCTTTACAAGTAAACGTAACCGATTGCATTTTTTTATTCAAAGAAATTTAATTTTCTTTGATCCATAAGCTGAATTATTATGGCGGAAGACCGTGAAGTAACGATATACGACATTGCGAAATACCTGAACATTTCGGCAGCTACGGTGAGCAGGGGGTTGAAAAACAATCCCATGATCAGCAAGCAAACCCGCAAAAAGATCACGGATGCCGCCACTATGCTGGGCTATCAGTCTAACACCTTTGCCAGCAGCCTGCGCAGCCGGCAAACGCTTACACTGGGTGTACTGGTACCGCGACTCAACAGTCATTTCATGTCGTCTGTGCTCGCGGGCATGGAAAATGCCGCCAACCTCCACGGCTATAATCTCATTATTGCGCAGTCCCTTGAAGACGTAGATAAGGAAAAGCGCAACGTGTTGACCATGTACAATAAAAGAGTAGATGGCCTGCTCATCTCCCTCTCAGCCAACGCGGTGGATATTCAGCACCTGGAGCCGTTTTTTAAAAAGCAAATCCCGGTTGTGTTCTTTGACCGCGTACATCCGCATGCCGACAGCACCTCCGTTGGAATCGACAACTACGAAGCTGCTTACAAAATTACCACGCACCTGATTTCACAGGGTTGCAAGCGCATCATGCACCTGGGAGGCAACCTGTTGCGTAACGTATATACAGACCGTTTTAAGGGCTATAAAAAGGCCCTGAAAGACCATCGCCTTTTGTTCGTTGAATCGTTGCACCTGGTCAGTAACCTGTCGGAACAGGCAGGCACAGAAGCTGCCAGATACATCCTGGACCTGCCTGCGGCCGAACGCCCGGACGCCGTATTTTCCGCCAACGATACCGCCGCTGTATACTGCATGCTGGCCCTTAAAGCCGCTGGCCTCCGTATCCCGGAAGATATCGCCTTCGCAGGGTTCAACAACGACCCTATCAGCAAAGTGATTGAACCGAACCTCACCACCATGAACTATTCCGGTGAAGCCATCGGTAATACCGCAGCCACCTACCTGATCAACCACCTGAAAGGCAGTACTGATCTGTATGCAACCAATGCCATCACCCTCCGTGCCGACCTCGTTATCAGAGCTTCTTCTCTGAAAAAGGATGCCGCCGGGTAAATTTTTTTGTAAAATAAACGCAACCGATTGCGTAAAAATATTTTAAATTAGCGCAAATCCACGTTATGAACAGCAGCGCCGCCAGTCTTTTTTCACGCAGAGCCAGCAAAGCGATCTTGTTTCTCGCAAAGCAGCATAAGGGGCATAAGCAGCAAAGACCTGCATTTTGTTTGGAGGAGTTTATTAGCAGACCGAAGGTCTGCTACAGGTTCTAAATCGGTCCACCGAAGGCGGACAGATTTAGAACCTCACCAACAAAACACAAGCCTTAGCTGCTTACCTGCTTTGCTGCTTTGCGTGAAAAAAAGACAAAACACACTTCGCTGCGCGCTAAAAATCCTCGCTCATTTCGCGAGAAAAAAAAGACGACATGAAAAGATTCCCGTTATTATTACTACTCCTGTTGCCATCACTATTTGCCTTTTCAGAAAACGGCTATGACCTCTGGCTCCGGTACAAGAAAGTAGCAAACAACAGCCTCCTGCAGGCCTACCGCCAACAACTCAACAGCATCCTCGCCAGCGGCAACTCCCCCACCATGGACATCGTGCGGAAGGAACTGCAAACAGGACTCAACGGACTACTGGCTACCACGGTGGCTCAGCGAACCACACCGCAACCCGGCACCCTCATCGCCGGCACGCCGCAAAACGAACCGCTCCTCCGCAACGCCGCTATCACCGGACAATTAAAAAAAGCAGGCAACGAAGGATTCATCATTACTACCACTACCATCAATAATATACCCACCACCGTTATTGCTGCTAACACAGACATAGGCGTACTATATGGCACCTTCCATTTATTACGCTTACTCCAAACGGAACAACCCATCACCAAACTTAATATCGTTTCCGCACCACGTATCCGGCTGCGCATGCTTAACCACTGGGATAACCTCGACAGAACCGTTGAAAGAGGCTACGCCGGTTTCTCCATCTGGAACTGGCACACCCTGCCTGACTATATAGATCCCCGTTATATTGATTACGCAAGGGCCAACGCCAGCATTGGCATCAACGCCACCGTACTCACAAACGTAAACGCTAACGCCACCGTACTCACCAAACCTTATCTCGAAAAAGTAAAGGCACTTGCGGATGTTTTCCGGCCCTATGGCATACGCGTATTCCTCACCGCCCGCTTCAGCGCACCAATGGAAACAGGCGGACTCAAAACCGCTGATCCACTGGACCCCGCCGTTCAACAATGGTGGCAACAGAAAGTAAAAGAAATCTACCAATATATACCCGACTTCGGCGGCTTTCTCGTGAAAGCCAACAGCGAAGGACAACCCGGACCACAGGATTACCACCGTACCCATGCCGATGGTGCCAACATGCTCGCGGATGCCGTAGCACCGTTTAAAGGCATCGTTATATGGCGCGCATTTGTGTATAGCCACACCAACCCGTTGGACCGCCATACACAGGCCTACGACGAATTCACTCCGCTCGATGGTGAGTTTAGAAAAAATGTAATGCTGCAGGTAAAAAACGGACCTATCGACTTCATGCCGCGGGAACCCTTCCATCCGCTGTTTGGCGCAATGCCTAAAACACCGCTAATGATGGAATTCCAGGTAACACAGGAATACCTGGGTCAGGCTACCAACCTCGTATACCTGGCACCGTTATTTAAGGAAGTATTGGAAAGCAATACCGGTAACGACTATACGGTGGCGCAGGTGATAGATGGCACTGCCCGCCACGACTCCCTCACCGGCATCGCCGGTGTAGCCAACATCGGCAATGATATCAACTGGTGCGGCCACCCCTTCGCGCAGGCCAACTGGTACGCCCTCGGCCGCCTTGCCTGGGACCATGAACTCAGCAGCGCCAGCATCGCTAACGAGTGGCTGCGCATGACCTTCACCAACAACCAGCACTTTGTAGATACCGCTGCAGCAATGATGTTGCAGAGTCGCGATATATACGTACAATTTACTAATCCGCTGGGCCTACACCACATCATGGGCACCGGTCATCACTACGGCCCTGCACCCTGGGTAAACGACCAGCGACGCCCGGAATGGAATCCCGTATACTATCACAAGGCCGACTCCATAGGCGTTGGCTTCGACCGCACCACCACCGGCAGCAATGCCCTGGCACAATACCAGCCAAAGGCCAGGCAGCAATGGGAAGACTTACAAACCTGCCCGGATGCTTACCTCCTCTGGTTCCATCATGTTCCCTGGAATTACAAAATGCGCAGTGGCCGTAGCCTCTGGAATGAGCTCTGCTACCAGTACTACACCGGTGCGGCACGCACCGCTGCCCTGCAACAAACCTGGAATAAACTGCAGGCTTATGTGGATCAACAACGCTTCCATGAAGTGGCCATGCTGCTGGGCATTGAACACAAGGAAGCCATCTGGTGGCGCAATGCATGCCTGCTCTACTTCCAAACGTTCAGTCGCCAGCCCATTCCAGCGCGTTACGAACAACCTTCCACCTCACTGGAATATTATAAAAGTCTTAGGTTCCCTTTTGCACCGGGCATTTAAAAACTGATTTATACCGCTGCCTACAGACGGTGGCAACAGCATCGGATTCTGATTCCAATAATATCTCACCATGAAAAAAGAACTCTTAATACCCACCCTCCTCCTGATGAGCAGCCTGGTATCAGCCCAGGTAAAACTCCCGCAGCTGCTGCGCGACAGCATGATCCTGCAACGTGATCAGCCGGTGAAACTTTGGGGTACCGCCGCCGCCAACGAAAAGATCAACATTCAATTCAAAGGCAAAACTTATCGCACCAAGGCGGATGCCAACGGTAAATGGCAGCAACAACTGCCCCCAACAGCAGCTGGAGGGCCTTACCAGATCGATATTACAGCCAGCAACAACATCCGGCTCCGGGATGTACTTTTCGGAGATGTATGGTTTTGCAGCGGCCAGTCCAACATGGTACATCAGCTTAACGTACATGATGTAACTTACGCGGATGAAATTGCAACGGCTAACAATCCGGAGATCAGGCAATTCCTTGTACCTAATGCCGCCAACCTGTTTGGTCCGCAATCAGACCTGAACGGCGGGTCCTGGAAATCGGCCACCAGCAATGATATCCGCCAGTTCTCCGCAGTGGCCTACTTCTTTGCTAAGCAATTGTATGCGCAGTATAAAATACCTATCGGCATCATCAACGCCAGCGTAGGTGGCACACCGGTAGATGCCTGGACGAGTGAGGCAGGCCTTGCCGGCTTCCCGGCACAGGTGGCCACTATTGCCGGTAACAAGGATACGAGCCGGCAGGTAAAACCCATGCCTCCTGCGCCGCCGCCACCGGATGCAGGCATGGCAACGCCCACCTGGTTTAGTACCAGCTATCAGCCGGAAAACTGGCGCACAATCAATATTCCCGGCTATTGGGAAGATCAGGGCCTGCGAAATTTAGATGGAGTAGTCTGGTATTCCAGGGAGATAGCAATCCCGCAAAGCATGGCTGGCAAGTCAGCGAAAGTTTTTCTCGGTCGCATCACCGATGCGGACGAACTCTATATCAATGGGGTAAAAATCGGCAACACCACCTATCAATACCCGCAACGCCGCTATACCGTACCTGCCAACGTGCTGAAACCCGGCCTCAATCGCTTTGTGGTACGCGTCACCAACTACAGCGGCAAAGGTGGTTTTGTACCGGATAAGCCTTACTGCATTTTTTCCGGCACTGATACGGTGGACCTGAAAGGCTACTGGCAATATAAAGTAGGCGCCGTTTTCCCGCCACCAGCACCGGATGCACCTAAGCCGCCCATGCAGGCTATCATGCAGCCTACGGCACTCTTTAATGCGATGGTAGCACCTGAAATCAATTACGCAATCAAAGGCATCTGCTGGTACCAGGGAGAAGCAGATACCTTCCACCCTAACGACTATACGAAATTATTATCCGCACTTATATACGACTGGCGCAAGCAGTGGCAGCGGCCTGATTTGCCTTTCCTGTACGTACAGCTACCGGGCTTCATGGACTACAACTACCTGCCATCAGAAAGCAACTGGGCAGCGTTGAGGGAAGCGCAGCGGAAAACATTATCCGTACCTAATACCGCCATGGCGGTGGCCATTGACTTAGGCGAGTGGAACGACATACATCCCGACAATAAAAAAGAAGTAGGAGATCGCCTCGCGCTGGCAGCCAGGAAACTGGTGTACAAAGAAAATATTATTGCATCAGGACCGCTGTATCTGTCGGCCGAAGCAGCAGGGAATAAAATCACCCTTAGCTTTAGCGATACCGGTACAGGCCTCGCGACCACAGATGCGGGCGCACCGGCAACATTTGAAATAGCGGGTGCCGACAAAAAATTTGTATGGGCCGAAGCAAAAATTGAAGGCGATAAAGTGGTGGTATGGAGCAACAATGTTGCATCGCCGGTGTACGTAAGGTACGCCTGGTCCGACAACCCGGTGAACCCTAATCTCATCAACAGTGCTAAACTACCCGCCTCACCGTTTCAGGCGGGCGTAAAATAATTCCGCAGCCGGTAGCCATTGGTTACCGGCTCTTTTCCATTTGCTTCACTGCTTTCCAGCCTTCCGGCGTGATACCCATAATTTCCGTTACCATACCTGTTGTAGCATAAGTATCAAAAAATGCCATCCGCGCAATAGGATGATCCACTTCGCTGATCACGGCATAGCCCAGCTGCCTCAGATTATCCGTCACCTGCTCAAATCCGCTGATCGGGAGCCGGAATGCCAGGTGCTGTGTACCTCCCAGCGGATATTTTTCCAGGTAATCATGAAACATGCTTTGCCCCGATAACGGCTGCACCAGCTCCACAAAAACACCGCCATTATGCGTTTGCGTGGTCAGCCATTCTGCGGCCACCACCTTGCCTTTATAGCTCATGTCCAGGTCCTGCGCACGCATCAGCTGCGGCTCAGGAAAGCCCGCCACGCCCAGGGCCTGACTGAGAAATTTCACGGCTGCATGAATGTCCGGCACTACCCAGCCTATCTGCGCTAATTCCAGTTCTTTGATGGTATCCTGTAGATTACTCATAACTGTTATTTTATGCGGTAAAGTTAAGTAGGCTGGACTTGTAATTACCTGTGCAATCACGCCAATATGAAGGTGAATTGCGACGGTTACATAAAAATTCAGTATTATCGCAATCCCTGGAAATTTTTGTGATTATGGAACTCATAGAAATAAGAAAAGCTAATATCGCGGATATCGCTGCCCTGGCTAAACTGGCCAGGAACACCTTCTTTGAAACCTTCGCTGCCAGCAACAGCGAGGCGGACATGCAGCAATACCTGGAGGAACACTTCAACGAAGCTACCGTTCACAACGAAGTCAGCAATCCCGATTCCCTCTTTTATATGGCGTGGGAAAACGATGTACCGGTGGGCTACCTGAAACTCAATACCGGCAATGCACAAACGGAGTTAAAATCTCCCGAAACAATCGAAATAGAACGCATATACGTTTTACATGCCTGGCACGGTAAGAAGGTAGGGCAACTACTCTATGAAAAAGCTATAGAGATAGCGCGTGCGTTGCAAAAGCACCGTATATGGCTGGGGGTATGGGAGGAAAACCCACGCGCCATCCGGTTCTACGAAAAAAATGGGTTCGTCACTTTCGATAAGCATACATTCATACTCGGCAAGGAAGTACAAACCGACCTGATGATGCATAAAACCATTGAGTAGCATCCAGGCACAAACCTGTTTTAACATTACTATAACATTTCTATCTTTAACTTTTCAGCGTAATCATTGTCAGATTTCATTGCCGGCGGTTCACCTGTATCAGCAGCACATCCACGGATATGACATTTTCTACTTGATCTTGTTTTTCATTGATTCAATTTCATTTAGCATGACAAACATTTTAAAATTTAGTACAACAACCGAAATGGGGCAGGCACTCCCCGAACCTACAAACAAGCGCAACAACAATTCTAACAGCAGCTACCCTTTTCCAACGCTGCATCCACCACCAGTTAACTAATACCTGCTCTGTTACAGGATAATTTGAAATACGGATCGTATTTCAACGGGATAGTTATGCCCTTACTATTTGTATTTATTTACTCAAACACAGCTTAATCATTTATCATCAGTATTGCTATGTCAGCGTATTTTTACTCTATGAGGATTTGCATGCTTGCATGCCTGTTATTTGTTATTGCATCCACTACCAGCGCGCAAAAAGGGAAGTCGGCCCTGACGGTGCGACTCATCAACCTGGAATCCACCACCAAAGACCCATTCCGCTACAATGCCACGCTCAGTAACGGCAGCGGACAAACGAAAGTCTATGAACTACATGCGCAACTACCCGAAGGGTGGAATGCCTCCTTTCGCGCAGAAGGCAGCCTGGTGGCCGGCCTGCGGATGGACTCCGGCCGCACGCAGGACCTGTCCATAGAAATCACTACATCTCCCCAAACAAAACCTGGGAAATACACCATACCGGTGACTGCGGTTTCCTATAACGACACCCTGCGCGCCGAGCTGCAGGCGGTGGTAAAAGGCAGCTACGGACTGGAACTGACCACGCCTACAGGCCGACTCAGCGATGATGTGACCGAAGGCAGAAAAAAACAAATCACCTTAACCATCAGAAATACCGGGTCGCTCCCACTCAATTCGCTGGAACTGCAAACACAGGCCCCTACCGGATGGAGCGCCACCTTTGAACCTTCCAGCATACAGCGCCTGGACCCTGGTCAGTCGCAGGATGTTACCGCTACGCTTAGCGTGCCCGATAAAACCATTGCGGGCGATTACGTCACCAACTTCACCGCCAGAAACAACGATGCCACCAGCACCGCCACCTTCCGCATGACGGTAAAAACCTCGCTGCTCTCCGGCTGGATTGGTGTACTGGTGATATTATTGTCGCTCGGCATTATCTATTACCTGATTCGTAAATACGGCAGAAGATAAGGCTTATGGAAAATCCCATTATTCAACTGGATGGATTGACCAAAATTTATGGTAAAGTAAAGGCGGTGGACAATCTGCATCTCCGCATCAACAAAGGGGAAATCTTCGGATTGCTGGGCCCTAATGGAGCCGGCAAAACCACCACCATCCTCATGATGCTGGGCCTCTCCGATCCCGATGCAGGGCAGGCTACCGTTTGCGGCATCAATGCCACACGCAATCCCATAGCGGTGAAACGGAAGGTGGGCTATATGCCCGACAATGCAGGATTTTACGATAACCTCACGGCGCTGGAAAATCTGCTGTACATCGGCCGGCTCAATGGCATTGCGGAACAGGATATCAAAGCAAGGGCACAGGAAACTATGCAACTGGTGGGCCTCAGCGATGCGTTGCACAAAAAAACATCCGCCTATTCCCGTGGTATGAAACAGCGCCTTGGCCTGGCGGACCTGCTCATCAGAGATCCGGAAGTCATGATCCTGGATGAGCCTACGCTGGGGATAGACCCCAGTGGTATCAGGGACTTCCTGGAACTGATTCACCACCTGAGCCGGCAGCAGGGACTCACCGTGCTCCTCTCCTCCCACCATCTCCACCACGTGCAGCAAATATGCGACCGTGTAGGCATCTTCGTGGAAGGCAGGCTGCTCATGCAGGGAGATATTGATACGCTGTCCGGTGAACTGTTTGGAAAGGAATCATTTGAAGTAGCCGTTACCGTTAGGGAAGAGATTCCCCGGGAAGGGAGGCTGATAGCCGCCTTACAGGGAATGAACAGCGTAGTGGGCGTACAGGTAAACGGGCAGACGATGGATATTACCTGCAGTACCGACATTACCCCGGAGCTGGTGCGTTTCTTTGTACAACAGGGATTAAACATAACCGGTGTGCAGCGTAAAGCCTATGGCCTGGATGAAATTTACCAGCGATTTTTTGAAAACAATCCTAAAAAAGTAAGTGCCTGATGTCTGTATTCATCGATAAATTATTTTCCGTGCCGGAGTCGCCAACACCTTTCCGGACCATGGTGCGCAAAGAGGTGGGTGATCATATCCGCAGCTGGCGGTTCATCACCATGCTGTTGCTGATTGTGCTAACCTTTGTGGGCGCCATGTACATTTCGTTGGCCAACATCCGCAAGGTGGTGATGGAAGTAAATGATCCGGATCACTTGTACGTATACCTGAAATTGCTGACCACTGCCGGTAATGCCATGCCGGCCTTTCATATTTTCATCAGCTTTCTGGGGCCGCTGCTGGGCATTGCGCTGGGTTTTGATGCGGTCAACTCGGAGCAAAACAGCGGTACGCTGATGCGGCTGCTGGCACAGCCTGTGTATCGTGACAATATTTTGCTGGCGAAATTTTATGCGGCCTTGCTCGTAGTAAGCACCCTGTTTTTAAGCCTGGTGCTGCTCATGATCGGCGGCGGACTACTGATTACCGGTGCCCCAGTGGAGGCAACGGAACTGCTGCGCATCCTGGCGTTTGTGGCCATCAGCGTGATTTACGTGGGGTTCTGGTTAAGTTTAGCCATATGCCTGTCCGTTAAGTTCCGGCACGCCGCTACATCGGCCCTCACTGCCATTGGCATCTGGTTATTCTTCACCGTGTTTTACCAGATGATTGTGAACATGGTGATGGCAGCTATCCTGCCTGATCCTGCATACCTGGATCCGCAGCAGGTGAATGCGTTCAATAACCTGATTCTTTCCCTGATGCGGGTGGCGCCCAGTCAGCTGTATACGGATGCTGCCACTACCCTGCTGATGCCGAGTATACGGAGCTTAGGCCCCCTGTCCATGGAACAGATGGCCGGTGCGATACCTGCCCCGCTTTCCTTTATGGATAGCCTGATGATTGTATGGCCGCAGGTAACGGGACTGATAGCCGCCACGATGGCTTGTTTCGCGCTAACCTATTATCTCTTTATGAGAAAAGAAATCAGGCATTAAAAATACCGGGCACCTGCCAAATTACGGCAGCATACTCCCACTACCTGGAAGCATACACTAAAAATAAAACCTCCCGGACTGCGTAATACTGTCCGGGAGGCCCTTATATCTCTCTAAAAAAAATTAAATTTTTGTAGCCAGGTAATTGTAACGGTCAATCCGCTCAAACGCCCAGTTGGCCAGCTCACTGAGCTTATCATTCACGGTATTGTCATTGTCATAGCGCTCAAAAATTACGCGCAGATTCGGATATTGACTAATGAACTGTCGCGCCCCTTCCAGCACCTCCGTTTCCATTCCTTCCACGTCCAGTTTTACAATAATATGTTGATCAGTTTGCAGGCCCATTTCAGGCAGCAGATCGTCCAGGCGGAAGATGGGAATATTCCCTTCTGCGGCGCTGTTACGGTCTACATAACTGGAACCGGTAACCGTAGCCATGATATTGAAATTCACTTTTTCCTGTTTGCTGCCAAGTCCGCAGGCGTATAGTTTCACTTTATCACTCATACCATTGAGGCGGAGGTTTTCTTCTATTGCTTTAAAATTCACCGGCTCAAAGGCTATACAGTGCACGCCCTGCGCTGCCAGCCATACATCGTATTCACCAATGCAGGCGCCGATGTCAATGAAGGTATCCAGTTTTTTTGCGGCTACCTGGTTGCGCAGGTAATCGCGTACCTGGCGCTCGTATGCATAGTTGATAAACTGAAAATCCGTTGTACCTCTACGGATTCTGAAGCGTCCCATGGCGGAAGTAGCCTGCCATTCCTGCTGACTGGGTTTATTCACCAGTACCATTTTTAGTGATGCACCCAATGACCTCCAGTCACCATAGCGCACATACTCTCCGAAATAGCTCAGGTATTGCTTGTATTTTGAAATATTCTTCCAGGACGGGTAGTAAGCTTCATCTTTCATATTGGGGATAATTTATCTGTCAAGATAAATACAAAAAAACAGAAAATGAAAGGAAAATGCAGGGAGTGCGCGCTAACCTTGATAACTATACGAAAATAAATTACTGCCAATGAGCAACTTAACTCCTTCATCGAAAACTAACAGCGTCATCGTGTTACTGCAGCTGTTGCAGCACTTTTTTACCATGGCCATTGTCAGGATTGAGGTCAATTGAGCGCTGGTACATTTTGATAGCGGCGGTTTTGTCGCCACTTCTCAGCAGGGCTTCCCCGTAGCTGTCGTAAGCATTCCAGCTATTGGGGTACAGGTCTGCCACCAGCTTAAATATTGCCAGTGCTTCTTTTTGCTGGCGGGTAGCCATCAGGCGGTAGCCCCAGTCGTTCAGGTCATTTTCGTTGGGGGTAAACAGCGGGTTGCTTTTCTTTTTTTCCTGGTAGATGTCAAATGCGTGCTGGTAGCCTTTTTCGTCCAGGGCCATGCGTAAGGTGGTGATGGGGTCGCTTGCGGGGATAGCCGGATTGAAATACCCGGCCAGCTCGTCTATAAAATCCTCCGGGTAGGCGCCGGCGAGGTTGGTCAGCACCACCACGGCCATATTATCTTCCGGATATATGAAAAACGCAGCACGTCCGCCACCGGAGGCCGTCACTGCGCGATGCGCCGGACGGGGTTTGGTCACCCATCCTAACGCCCACTGCGTAGGTGCGCCATTGTTATACTTCCCTGCGGTCCAGAGGGTATCCTTAAATTTTTTGTCAGCAAGTAATTTTCCACCCTGTAATGCAATTAACCAGTGGGCAATATCCCCTGCGGTACTTTTGAGTCCGGAGGCGGTACGGCGGAAAAAAGGAAAATCTTCGAAGTTGCGGGTTAACTTTTCCTGTGGCAATGGCTCACCATAGAGCTGGTCTACATAACGGTAGGTTTCTGCCGATGTGGGAATCACATCATAGGAATCCCCGAATAAAGTACGCTGCATGCCTGCCGGCACAAACTGGTGGGCTTTGAAATCTTCCGTGAAGGGCATACCACGCAGCTGATCAATGATTTTACCCAGCAAGGCATAGTTGGTTTGGTTATAGCTGTACTGCTCCCCGGTTTTAAACGACATAGGCGCTGCTTTTACCAGTTCCCAGGCTCTTTGTTCACTTAAATTTGCACCGGGCGTAAGCACCCGCAAAATATCCGGCAGGCCCGATACATGGGTTAACAGTTGCCGGATGGTTACGGGCTGCCAGGCCACCGGTAAACTATCAATATAGGCAGATACAGGTGCATTCAGGTCCAGCAGGCCCTTTTCCACCAGTTGCACCGCTGCTACGCCTGTAAAAGCTTTGGTACAGGAATTAATGGAAAATACGGTGCGGTCCTGCACGCGCACACTATCCTCCACATTGGCATATCCATATGATCGCAGGAATACTACTTTCCCATCTTTCACTACGGCTGCCTGCAAGCCAGGTATCCGCAGCTGTTGCATTTTACGGCGTAAAAATGCGTCAGCGGAATTTGTTTGCGCCATGGTGGCGGTGGTGATGCAGTTGATCAGCAGTACATAGAGGACTTTTGTGAGTGTCATGCATTATAGACAAATGCGGGGAGGGAAAGTTGCATTACTGTTGCCAGAAAGTGTTTACCAGATGCTTCATCACACCGGTGTATGATTGCAGAAACGGCAGCTGGGTGTAACTGGTAAACTGATCGTGTGTAGTATGGAAGCCCATGTAAAACAGCCAGAAGCCCAATCCCAGGTAGGGCACTGCGATTAGCTCCGTATCGGTTAGCGGTCGTATTTCCCGGTAGGCGTCCAGGAACAGCTGGTAGGCTTCGTCGGCAGCGGCCTGCGTTTGGCGGCGGTTTAACACATCCAGTTGCAGGTGCATCCAGAAGGTCATCACATCATTTACCAGCCAGCCCTCGCCCAGGAAATCGAAATCAAAGAAGGTAACTTTATCGCCCTCGAAATGGAAGTTCTTAGGAAGAAAATCAAAATGGCAATAGCCGGTGCTTACTTCGTGTATACTTACCTGTGATAGGTAACCGGCAGCAGTAACAGCGGCCTGCTGTAACCAGGCGTAACTTTCAGTATCATCGGCAAAAGGCGCTTCCAGGCGTTTCAGGGGTTCAAACAGCGTCGTTTCCAGGTCGTACTTCCACCGGGCGCCATTCGGCTTATACGCAGCTGCTACCTCATGTACGCGTGCCATCTCCCTGCCTAAACTCCGTAGTTGTGCCGGACTTAAAAGTTTCACTACTTTCCCGGGTGCATAGGTAAATAAGGCCATATGCCGGATGCCTTCTATGGCCATTTCGGCGTGTATGCTCCGCCTGGTGCCGGGCCCTGCCACCAGGTGGGAAACCGATACGCCTTTTGCATGCAGCTGTTCCAGGAAGAACACTTCTTCAGAAATCTGTTCCAAACTCCTGTGACTGTTCCGGTACACTCTTAAAATGTACTTCTCCTTATTCGTTTCCACCAGGTAAGTATCGTGCACACCGCGCACCAGTAATTTGCAGGTAACCTGCTTAAATTGATATTCCTTAGTAATAAAATCAGCTAATGCAGCAGGGCTCAGGGTAGAGTAAGTAGCAGGAAAGTACATGTTGCTATATTTGGGTGGACAATGCTGAAACAGGGCAACAAATCTACTACTTTCTCCGTATAACCGTTTGCTTTAGTAAAGAAGCCTGCAGATAATGCAGGCTTCCATTTTAAATGTATTACACGTGATCTATCCGCAAACCCACCCGTAGCGGCTTTTCCTGCACGGCATACGTAAATGCCTGCTGTGCCTCTGCGAGCTCAAACTCTTTTTCTATCGCCTGCTCAAAAGGATAGCGTTGCCAGTTGTTTTCAAGGAAGGTCATGGCATAATTGAAATCTTCGAAGTTATAGTTGTGCAAACCTTTGATGGTAATCAGCCGGCGTATAATCGATTCCGGGTTGATCTGTAAAGGACGTGTGTTAAACACGGCGCCGATCCATACCGCAGTACCCCCCACGGCCAGGTGCGCCAGGCCCAGTTCCATGGCCTCCGGAGAGCCGCTCATATCAAACACTACATCAATACCCTTGCGTGGAAAGTCCTGCAGCTGCTTCGTGATCAAAGCCGCATCCGAGGCCAGGTTCATCACTTTATCGGCACCAAATTGCGTAGCAGTGGCGAGTCGCCCCGGAGCAATATCCGCCCCGATCACCATGGCTGCACCAGCGCTTTTACACATAGCCGCACAGGTAATGCCGAGATGCCCCATACCGGTGATGAGTATATTTTTATCCTGCAGATCACCGGCCATGCGCAAGGCACCAGCTACCGTGGCCGTAGAGCAATTCAGCGTGGCTGCCACGGCCAAAGGTATACCTGCCGGCAGCTTCAGCACGGTAGTGTGCTCCCGTAAAATGCAAAATTGCCCCATGCCTCCATGAAAAATCTCTTCGCCTGCGGCAAGGGCATGGCCGTATTTAAAAAGCTGTTCTGCTTTTTGAGGCATACCATGGCGACTATACCACGACTCCGGCTCGCTGGAAAAGATAGTCCACGTGATCAAATCCCCTGTTGACAACGGATTTCCGCGCATATCCACGCCTGGGTGGCCCGGACCCAGCTCTACAATCTCCCCTACTATTTCATGGCCCAGCACCGTAGGAGATAACTCTTTTCTGACACCACAA
This sequence comes from Chitinophaga jiangningensis, assembly GCF_900142605.1. GTDB lineage: Bacteria > Bacteroidota > Bacteroidia > Chitinophagales > Chitinophagaceae > Chitinophaga > Chitinophaga jiangningensis. Next base: position 72,229 of record NZ_FRBL01000003.1, on the reverse strand, counting down.
AAAGTATGGAGATCACTACCACAAATAGTAGTATACCTGTTTTTTACCAGCAGCTCCCCGTACTTTAAGCTGCGTACTTCATAGGTTTCCTGCCTGAAATCCTTTCCGGCAGCTTCAAATAATACAACACGCCCTTGCCTGTGCATCTTTTTTTCGTAAAGGTAAATAGATAAATTCCTTATTGGGAAATATTTTTTCCTGTGGAGAAATTTTTAAAACGTAATTGCATTATAACTATTTATGCTTTTAAAGACATAACGATTATTTAAACCAGGAATAAATAAATTTACTAAAGGGAAATATATTTTCGCATTAAGAAATTATATTTACACCCGGAAAGGGCGAAAACAACCTTCGTAAACAGAAGGCTATTTCCTGAAGATTATGAATAATAACAGTGAACAACTACACAACCGGCTACAATGGAAAATGCTCCTGCTGACCATGTTTTGCTACCTGTTTTTTTATACAGGCCGGCACAACTTCGGATGGGCAGCAAAAGAGTTGTCACAAGCCCTGCAGGTATCCTATGAGAAAATCGGATGGGTAAGCTTCGCCATGCTGATCGGGTACGCCCTAGGTCAACTCATTAACGGCAACCTGGCGGACAGATGCAGCCCTAAACACATGATCACCGCCGGTGGTCTGTTGTCCGCCGCCGCCAATATTATGATCAGCTTCTCGGATTCATTTACCATGATTCTTCTGCTCTGGACATTCAACGGCTACTTCCAGTCTATGGCCTGGGCCTCCGGCAGCAGGATCATCGCCAACTGGTGGCCTCCACGCCAGCGTGGCCTTGCCTATGGCATGTACACCATGGCCGCCGGCACCTCCTCCATCATTACATATCTTTGCTCTATCCTGCTGGTGCAGGATAGCTGGCGAAACCTTTTTCGTATACCCGTGCTGTTTATGGCAGGCGCCTGCATTATCTTCTTCCTGCTGGTAAAAAATAAACCTGATCAGGCAACTGATACAGGAATGGCTGAAGCACCGAAGGGCAATTGGAAACAGTCCTACCTCATAGCATTGGCGAATAAACGATTTCTCATCGTATGCCTGTCCATCGGCTTCCAGAGTATGGCCCGGTACGGACTCGTATTCTGGATTCCACTTTACTTCCTCAGCAAATCCAATACAGACGTATGGATCTCGCTGTTGCTTCCCATAGGCATGGCTACCGGCGCTATCTCTTTCGGTTTTATTTCCGACCGGCTTTTCAGGTCCGACAGCATCCGCTCCATCGCGCTAGGCATGAGCTTGTGTGCCACCGTGTCCTTTGCACTATTTCTTTTTCCCATGCATCAGCCCTTCCTCATAGGACTGTTTGTATTCCTGGCGGGATTCTTCGCCTACGGCCCGCAGGCCAACTTCTGGCCACTATCTCCTGCACTCCTGGGGCAGGCGCATGTAGGTACCGGCACGGGCATCATGAACATGTGTGCCTATCTCTTTGCAGCGCTGGGTGAACCCTTAATGGGAAAGCTCATCGACCATACCGGCAACAAAGGAATTATTTTCCTGGCAGTAGCCATTATCGCACTGCTCAGCGCCGTAACGATACTGCTTACGCGACTCGTAAAAATTACTCTTCACACGGAAACACCGCCTATTCAAACACTGGAAACTATAAATTCATGATTCGATTAATTGTATTTGATATGGCCGGCACCACGGTCAATGAAGATAATGTGGTATATAAAACCGTTCGCGATGCAGTAAATGCACGTGGCTTCGACTTTACCCTCGACGAAGTGCTGGCTGTTGGCGCCGGCAAAGAAAAATTACAGGCAATCAGATCAGTGCTCGCACTCCGCAACGTGGCAGATGAAAAGCTGGCACAGGAAATATTTGCAGACTTTAATCAACTGCTGGATAATGCATACGCCACACTGAATGTAACGGAACAACCACAAGCCGCTGAGCTCTTCAAAGCCCTGCACAGCAAAGGTATACAGGTAGCACTCAACACCGGCTACAGCCGGCAGGTGGCCGAAATGCTCGTACAAAAAATTGGCTGGAAAATAGGAACAGATATCGACACCCTCGTTACCGCTTCCGACGTCCCTAACAACCGCCCACACCCGGATATGGTCCTTTACGCAATGCAACAGTTAGGCATACACGACGCTAAAGAAGTAGTAAAAGTTGGCGATTCCGGCATAGATATCGAAGAAGGCAAAAACAGCGGGTGCGCCCTGAGCATCGGCATCACCACCGGCGCACAAACATATGAGCAGTTATCAGATGCACATCCTGATTATGTAATCGACCAGCTCATGGAACTACTCGACGTACTCGACCACGTAAACCAGTAATAAAATTTTCCCGTATGAAACTGCGCAAACTTGCAGCAGTAGCCATTTTGTCGCTACTCGCTTTTAATTCCCATGCACAAAAAGCGGAACGTGTACTAATCCTCGGCCTCGATGGCTTCAGCACCGCCGGCTTTAAAACCGCTAAACATCCGCATATCGACACCCTGTTTAGCAGCGGCGTACTGTCCATCACCACCCGGCCGGTGATGCCCTCCGTTACCCTTCCTAACTGGACCAGTCACCTCACCGGCTCCGGCCCGGAGGAACACGGCGTTACCGCTAACGACTGGACCGTCAGCAAACACTCCCTGGAGCCACTTGCAAAGGATGCAGCAGGCTACTACCCATCGGTATTCCAGCTGCTGAAAGAAAATGTAAGGGACGTGAAAACCGCGTTTTACTACAACTGGGCGGAACTGATTAATGCCTTTAATCCGCAATATCTCGATGAGGTATCGTTCGAGGCCAACGATGCCTACACCGACAATTACAACAAAGCCCTCGCCTTCATGAAAGCCAACAGAAAACAGCCTACCCTGGTGTTTCTGTATAGTGTGCATACGGATCATGCGGGCCACAAAAATGAGTGGATGTCCGCTCCGTACATTCAGGCAATTGAAGCCGCGGATTCTGCCATCGGCAATCTGCTCGCACGCATGCAGGCGGAAGGACTCGACAAAGGCACACATTTTTTGCTCATCACCGATCATGGTGGTAAAGGCCACGGCCATGGCGGGGTAAGTATGGATGAAATGCAGGTCCCATGGGCCATTACAGGGCCGCAGATTAAGCAGGCAGGCCTGGTGAATATCTATAACAGCAATAAAAATACTTCGCAGGTTATCGCAAAAATTTTTGGGATTAAAACGTTGCCGGAATTTTGGACCGGTGTTGTACCAGCGGGAGTTTTTAAAAAATAGTAGCTGGCTGGAAGTGCGCCGGCGGCCACTCCCAGCCAGCATTACCATGCACCGCAGGTGCAGGACAATGCTGGCCTAACCTAATTATCTTTTCTAACTACATACACAAAAATAAACCCTGCATTTCCATGCAGGGTAATTTCGTTTAGTCATGTATGTTATAGAGAGATATTAACTTACCGAAGCAGCACTTTCCAGTTCCCGCTTCGCCACCACCTTAGCACGTGCCGTTAACCACTTACGGAGCGGTTCATCATAAAAGCGCAGGGACACATATCCCAGTGCTATTGCTGCCACTACCACACCGGCAGCCACCAGGTACATTTCCGCAGGACCAGGTTTGCGGGCAGTCAGGTAGTTACCAAACAACCATACCATCCAGATGTGCGTCATGTACAGCGGGTACGACAAGCGGCCCGTAAACACACAAAAGCTCCGCACCCAGCCAGTGGCAGTTGTGCCGGCACCCAGTGCCAGCAGGAAGGGAAACACCAGCATCACCAGGATCATTTCTATGATCCAGTCGTTATTAAAATGCGGGAACATAAATACACCTATCAACGTAGCACCCAGCAGGAGAAAATTAATTCGGTTGCATATCATCAGATTAAACCGGTATACCGTTAAGCCAGCAAGGAAGGAAAAAAATACACGGGCAAATCCATCTGTAAAGGTGGGGCCGTCCCAGCCGGTAATAATCCAGCCACGGTGCCTTGCCACCAGGGCTATCCAAACAGCACTTACGCCCAACATCACCAGCAGCCAGCGTTTTGGAGTGCGTAGCAATACCAGGGCATAAAAGATGTTAATGATATACTCCATCAACAACGACCACACCGGCGTGTTATAAGGAAACAAACCGTTGCCCCTGCCAGGCAGCCAGGGAAACGGCAATACCAGTAATGAACATACGAAGGCCAGCACGATTTTAAAATAACCTGCTTCTGCCACGGAAGCTGCGCCAATATAAGGATCCAGCAGGTATCCCGCTACACCCAGCACGCTTCCAAGTATAACCATCGGATGTAACCGGATCAGGCGATTGCGGAAAAATGTTTTGAGTCCCAGCTGAAGGGCACGTTCATCGTATGCATAGCCGATTACAAACCCAGATAAACAAAAGAAGAAATCCACCGCCAGGTAACCATGGCCGATAGGGCTTTTCGTATAGTCGGGCACCATAAATTCATACAGGTGAAATACTACAATCGACAGGGCGGCAATACCCCGTAATCCATCCAGCACTTCGTAGTGCTGCCGGGATTTTAAAATATCTTTTTCCATAACGTGAATAGCTATTCACGTAATATAAAAATCAGCCGCAGCATTCAAAAGCCGGCGGCAAGATTCGCACAGGATTGGTTAAAAACATATTGCAATTCCGGATGATCACCGCTTCCTTATCGCAAATAACCTATATTAGTGCCAATTCATATGGACGCATTAACATTTTTACAGGGAGGTGGAGAGATGGGCGCCCTCACCCGCGCTTACGACTGGAACAATCACCCGCTTGGCTCCCCTGATACATGGCCCCAAAGCCTGCTCACAACTGTTAGTATTATTCTGAACTCCCGGTTCCCCATGTTCTTGTGGTGGGGTTCGGATCACTACCAGTTTTATAACGACGCTTACCGCCCCAGCATGGGCGCAGAAGGCAAGCACCCAACTGCCTTAGGGCAAAAAGGAGCTGATTGCTGGCCGGAAATATGGGCTATCATTCACCCGCTGATGCAACAGGTACTGGATGGCGGCGAATCTACCTGGCAGGAAGATTCACTGATTCCGATTTACCGGAATGGTCAACTCGAAGATGTATACTGGACCTTCAGCTACAGCGCCGTTCGCGGTGATACCGGCCATGTGGCAGGCATACTGGTGGTATGCTCCGAAACTACACGCAGCGTACAAAGCTTTCAGCAATTACAACATTCAGAACAACGCTTTCGTAACCTGATCCGCCAGGCTACCATCGGCATTGCAGTGCTCACGGGGCCGGAGATGCATATAACGATCGTCAACGATGCGTACGGCCGCCTGATTGGCCGCACCGTAGAGGAATTGCAGGATCAGTCCCTCCTGGAAATTATCCCGGATATTCCCCTTATATTCCAACAGCAACTCGAAAGAGTTCGTACTACCGGCGAACCCTCCTTCCTGTATCAACAGCATTTTGAAGTCATGAGCAAGGGCAGGAAAATTGGTGGCTATGTAAATGTAAATTATGAACCTTACAGAGATGCTGATGGCACCATTATAGGTGTTATGGCCCTCTGCCAGGATGTAACCAGCCAGGTAGTTAATTCCAGCAAATTAGCCGAGATGAAACTGGCCAATGCTTCCTATGCACAGCGACTGGAAATAGCGCTGGAAGCGGCGCAGCTCGGGTCGTTTGAATTCGACCTGCATACCGGTGAAGTAATTTGTAATGAGCAATGCCGTATTCATTTGGGCCTGCCGCCGGCGAATAAATACTATCAGTGGGAAATGGCGGAGATACTCGATCAGGCCGACCGGGCCGAGAAAGCCGCCGCCTGGCAAAAGGCCGTTATGGAAAAAGATATCTACAGCGCGGAATACCAGGTAAAGCAACCTGATGGCAGCATACGGTATGTGATCACTTCCGGCAACACCATGTGCGATGAAGCAGGGCAGCCTGCAAAGATGGTGGGTGTTACTATCGACATTACCGAGCAAAAACTGTTTACGCAACGGCTGTCCACGCTGGTAAGCGAGCGCACCGCTGAACTGCAGCGCTCCAACGATGACCTGCTGCAATTTGCCCATATCACCAGCCACGACCTCAAAGAACCCGTGCGCAAGGTGAAGGTATGGTCGTCCCGCCTGCAGGAAGACACTACCAGCCACCTCTCCGATAACGGCAGGTTCTATCTGCAGAAAGTGCAATCCGCCACCGACCGTATTCAGCTGATGATTGACGGTATTCTCGCCTATTCCTCTGCCAGCGCCTCCGAGCAGGCAATTACGGAGGTAGACCTGAACCAGGTCATACGGCATATCCGGGAGGATATGGAGATACTGATCCACGACAAACACGCTACCATCCATACCAGTCCCCTGCCAGTGATCCAGGGCGCTGCCATCCTGCTGTACCAGGTGTTTTATAACCTGGTCTATAATTCGCTGAAATTCTCAAAAAAGGATACCCCACCAGTCATTACCATTGAGGCGGTGGAAAAAACGGAGCAGGAAAAAAAATGGCTATCTGTTACTGTAACCGATAACGGTATTGGCTTTGAGCCCGAATACAACACAAAAATATTTATAGCATTTGCCAGGTTGAATTCCAAGGATGCTTATGAAGGCACAGGACTGGGCCTCGCACTATGTCAGCGTGTGGTACGCCGCCATGGCGGAAGCATTACAGCATCCGGCATGCCGGGCAAGGGTGCTGCCTTTCACCTGCTGCTCCCTGTTACGCAGGACAACAACAAGCTCCAACACCTTTAATTTTTACAGAGAGATTTGAGTAGCACCCGGCAATGGTGCTACTTTACTTTATTAGCTACTGCCATGCTTAACATGTCTGCTGCGATGCGGCAATATTCAGCAAAATCATTCGGTTTCCGGTAGTAAGCGGCAGCACCGTTTTCCATGCAATCGGCCACCATCTTTTCTGCCCTGGATGTACTCCAGATCACCTTTGGCACATCACTCCAATCCGATATTTGCTGCAGTGCCATGAGTGCATCCAAACCATTCATCAACGGCATATTATAATCCAGTACAATCAGGTCAGGATAGCCATCTAACACGCCCGCATTAATCCGGTCAACCAGCACCCTTCCATTCTCGAAAAATTCGAAGCTGACCGCTTCGGAAACCTCTGAAAAGGCTTCCTTCATCAGCACCTGATCATCGAGATCATCATCTGCCAGGAAAATGTGTACAGTGTTTCTCATACTTGTTCAGCTGTATTAACTTCAGTTTTACTAAATAGTTTGAACAGGAGTTCCCGGTGTATTACGAGTTAACCTTGACAAAAATAGGGTAATAATATGGCAGCGCCCGCCATATTTTATCAGTGGTAACACACATCGTCAAAATCACACCTGAAGTAATTCCGATCCCATCCGTGCAATATTACGCCTTAATTATTGCAAATTCACTTTTATTCTCATTTTGGGAATTCCCAATACAATCAGTCTTCCCCGCAGATAAACGGCACCAGCACCCGCTGTACAAACTCATCCACCCCCGGCGATAATAAACTTACTGTTTGATGCAGGGTGCTGTAATAATACACTTCGTCCTGACCGGGCATCGCCAGCAATTCATCGCCTTCATGATCCATCCAGAGCTCTCCGGTTTTAATATAGCCATCATTACGCAGCACCATGCCGGCAAAGGATAACTCTACACCACGCATTTTAAGGTAACTCACTGCACTAAATAATTGCATCCAGCCCATACCTAGCCGAAGAATGCCATACTGATCCGGCTCAATTTCGTCCCTCCTGATTTTATTTCCTGAAATAAAAAATTGCCGGATAGCCGCATACAGTGCGGGATAGCGCGTACATAGCTGCTGAAACTCATTGTTAACAAAAGGTTTTTCCATAGCGGGTTCATACATAAGATAGGTTTATATGGTGTGGATACCATACTTTAAAATACAAAAATTCGTGTAACCGTTACTGCTATTACTAACTTTTTATGGTGATCCATGCGGGAGCATGATCACTGGCCTTTTCCCAACCCCTCACGGCTTTATCTACACCACCGCTTTTGAGTCGGGGCAACAGTTCCTCATTCAACAGGAAATGGTCCAGTCGCAGCCCTGCATCCCGCTCCCAGGCATGGCGCAGGTAATCCCAGAAGGTATAAATTCGCTTATCCGGATACAACTTTCTCAACGCGTCCGTCCAACCTTTTTTCAGCAAAGCAGCATACGCTTCCCGCACTTCCGTCCGGAACAATGCATTCCCGATATATTTTTCCGGTTTGTATACATCCAGCTCCGTAGGCATTACGTTGAAGTCGCCGATCAGCGCCACCGGCACTTCATGTTTCAGTAAAGCAGTAGCATGGCGGGTCAGGCGCTTAAACCATTTCAGCTTGTAGTCGAACTTCGGTCCGGGATAGGGGTTCCCGTTAGGCAGGTACAGGCAGGCGATTACCAGCTGGTGGGTAATTACTTCGATGTAGCGACTATGTTCATCCGCAGGGTCGCCGGGGAGTATGCGCCGCACTTCCTGTATGGGGCTACCTTTCGATAACACCGCCACGCCGTTCCAGCTTTTTTGTCCGTTCCATACCGCCTCATAACCCGCATCGTTAATGGCTTTCAGCGGAAATTTATCCGAAGGGGCTTTGAGCTCCTGTAAGCATACGATGTCCGGACCAGCTTCCTGCAGCCAGCGCAGCAGTACGTTCAGCCGGCCATTGATCCCGTTGATATTGAAGGTAGCAATCTTGAGCATGTATTTTTAACAGCAACAATTGATCCCAGGTTCACCGCTTTTTTTTACTTTTGGCATCCAACATTTTTCGGCAAACCATGACGCAGCTACCCGCTTCCATTCAGGAAATACTCACCGCGGCGATATGCCCGGGCGATATATGCCTGCCAGCTTACTATCCTGCTGTGGAGACTTTTGAGTCGCTGCAGGCGGGCTTCCGTACGCACGGCCATACCGGCGAGGATCTTACCGGTACAGCATCCGGACAATGGCAGCCCGGCTGGTATACCATCGCACTAAATGGCATGGATGACCCGTTTTTTGTAGATTTCACGGAAAGCGATACCGGCTATCCGGTGTATTATGCACCGCATGGCGCCGGCCGTTGGGATGCAGTACCGGTAGCATCCAGTGCTGCACAATTTATACAGCTTATGCAGGAACTGGAAAAACGGTATGATGATCAGGAAGCTACCCTGGCCTACCTGCGTGAACAGGTGGATGTGGAGCATAATGAGCTGTGGCAGGAAGTGTACGCCAACACGCAGGATCGGGAGCAAGAACCGGAGGAATCTACTCCGGTGGACATGAGCGAATGGATTGCCGGCAGAATTGTAATTACAGACCTGGGCGCAAATAAAATGAAGCTGATTCAGCTACTGAAGGAAACCCTTCGTATCACGAATGTTCAGGCCCTCGAGCTGAGCAAAAAAAAGGAGATAACCTATAAACAAGGTTACCTCCTCCATCTCAAACCTATCATCCTTCAGCTTCAACGTATGGGTGCTGCTGCGGAGTTCCGGGCAGACAATTAGGTTATTTCACTTCTTCGAAATCAGCCGGTTTCCAGCTGCCGTCAAAGGCTTTGGCTTCGGGACCGTATACACGGAAATAAACGAACCAGCCTTTACCCGGAATGGTTTTGATCCACTGTGCTTCTTTACCGGCAGGTGCTGTGGGCCCAAAGTAGAGTTCTGCATTTGGATTACCTGCCAGGTCTTTTAACTCAAACATGGAACGGAGTGCTGCTTTGTTTTGGTCCGTGAGCACCTGGCTGCGGGTTTCAGCATCATACACCGTTACTGACCAAAACAGCTTAGCCGGTACAGGCTGTGGTACAGTCAACTTATACGTTTTGCCACCATCCAGGTATTCACCCTGTTTATCTTTAGTAGCGAGCCAATACACGGAACCTCCACCTGCCTGCCTGCGAAACATGGCCGGAGAAGCGCCGATGGCCTGATAAAACCATACTTCTCTTGCATCCAGATCTACATAGCTGGCCGCATCAAAATCACCGTTTTCAGGGCGTAACCCTGCCCATTCCCACTGTCGGTCTTTCCACACAACAGCGTCAGGACGTCTGTCGGCAAATGACTGCACGCGCATTTGCGCATTGGCAACTTTGGCGGCTTTTTCAAGAATACCTTTCATACGGGCATCCGGCGCAAAGGGCTTACCTTTTACAATTCCCAGGACGGCCAGTTCTCCATAGTAATCCCTGTAACCAGCGTAAGCAGGCTCGCGGTCAATTACGCCGTGGAGTACTTCCCAATATTTAAGACTCGTTTCGTATTCGGCTGGCGTAGTATTCTGCGGTTTGCCTGTAAGGTCCAGTATCTGCGGTTCTTTCCAGTCGGCACCGGGATGCAGCGGCCGTAATTTAACCGTGCCGAGGCGATTCATGGCATCATCTACATCTCCCGCAACAGGCAAAGCCCTTATACCCACTGTAAGGTTATTAGAGCTGGCTTTCCATACATGATAGCCGGCAGGAACTTCTCCTTTGTAATCCGGCGGCAAAATGAGGTGCTTCCCGCCATTTCCTGCATCCGGACCGGGTATACCCATATCCGCTACCCAGCGCTGGTTTACATCCATGGCTACCACAATCAATGGGCCTGGCGGCACTTCCACCACCATCGGTCCCTGACTGAGGTCCAGCAGAAAGGGACCATAGGGGGTATCGGAATTCAGCGTATAACCGATCTGCTGCGGCTTGGTGTCCAGCTTACCTACTATTTTATTGGGAATGATCCCTATATCCAGGTTGCCTTTTAAGATGGCTTCTCCTGAAACGGTGGGATAGAAAAACTTATATGCTGCTATAGCTCTTACCAGATCAGCATCATCATAAGCTTTCTGAATAGTGGCTTTGGTGGGATACCCGCCATTAAATTCGTAACCGGTGGCGGTAGAATCTGTAGTGGTGCCATCAGGCGTTTTTACGGAAGTCTGGTTAGAACATCCTGCCAGTAAAAGGGCCGAAACAGCAGGAATCAACATCCTGATCATAATGAACGTTTTGTTTGAATAGAATTGTTACAGATGATGATCGCTGAATCCGGCTCAGGAATATTATTTTGGGAGATAACAATGCAACGTTTTATAACAAACGATCGAAATGAATGTTGCACCTATGGGGAAAAATAATAATTTACAGTACAAACGAATTTGCATGAATAAACCCTGGCACCTGTTTCTTTTAATATCGATTGCGTTGGTATCTGTTGCCTTTATGTTCCGTGCGGATCAGTTTTACCTGCATTTCGACGACACTTACTATGTGCTTACCTATGGTTTGGTATTTGGAGCCGGGGCTATATTCTTCGTGCTACCATGGTTGTTATACCAGCTGGTGCATCACTGGCTGTATTCCGCCAGGCTAAGCCGGATACATATATACGGTACCGTGGCTATGCTGTTATCCATAATCGGATTAATGCTCTGGGAAAGTGCGCAGCAAAAAGTAGTTACTGCTCCCAGCATGGAGGTGTATAATCGCTGGCAAACGTTTTTCCAGGTATCCGTACTAAGCTGCACTGTAGCCTTTCTTGCACTCCAGCTATTGTTTGTTTACCATCTCCTTAAAGGGATTTTACGCACCAATAAATCATAAAAAAAAAGTGCCATTGCAATGGCAATGGTGTCATTCATATAAAACAAACCTACATCCCGGATTAATTCATCCGCCTGGTGGGTGTGGTTGCAACTTTGAATCCAGCACCTTGTTCAGCTCTTCCATTTTGCTCCACTGCGGAATGCACCGTCGGACGGCCCTTATCAACCCTGTCTATTGCGACTGGGCGTGGCGTCATGATTCTCGCACAGGTCGGTTTATTCTCATTAACAAGCACTGTGTGTATTTGTTTATTTAAATTATTTCACCCTGCTGTCCCCATGTAAAAACACTTCGCAGGCTTTACGTTTATTCCTTCCCGGTATATTTTTCTGGCAGCTTTGCTGTGATTACTCCCTCGTTTTTAATATCTTAGTACTCCTATCTGCATTTTAAATCAAAAAACCCGGCATGAAGGCTTTCCCGCAATTAACTACTGACAGACTGATTTTACGAAGAGTAGCCACTGAAGATATCCCTGCCATGGTGAAATACGCCAACAACAGGCGGATATCTGAGAACACCCTCACCCTGCCCTACCCTTACACCATTGATGATGCAGTGAACTGGATCAGCTTTAGTATACAGGGATACCGTTCAGGCGAGCGATACATCTTCGCTATCATTCTACGGGAAAGTAATGAATTCATCGGGGCAATAGGCCTGCATGTAAAACAGGAACACAATAAAGCAGAAATTGGATTCTGGCTGGGAGAGCCTTTCTGGAACAAGGGCCTCATGTCGGAAGCGCTACAGGCTGTGTTGGATTATGGGTTCAACACCCTTCACTTCAATAAACTTTTCGCCAATCACTTCATCGAAAATCCAGCCTCCGGAAAGGTATTACAGAAAGCCGGCATGATACAGGAAGCGGTGCTGAAAGATGAATACCGCATCAAAGGAAAATACAGGAGTGTAATACAATACCGCCTCACCGAAGCAGAATACCAGGCGTTACGTCAATAAACCGGAACTCCTTCTGCACCGGGGGCGCAGAAGGAGTTCCAGGAAACAAACAATAGTCAAACTATTAACAAACCCAGTAGGTAGCGCCACAGCTGATAAACTGTGTTGTTACCAGTGATTTTCCTTTCGCATTTTCCTGCGGTACAGCTTTACTGTTTAAAGCACTCACTTTAATTTTGTTCAGTTTCAGCCTGGTGGTGATTTTCTTTTTCATAAAATACAGATTTAGGTTCTATACTAAATTTACACTAATACCTTCCCGGCAACAATCACGTAAAAAAGGGATTTTATTTTTTTTAAGCGAGCGCTTGGATTTACTAAAAAAATTAGTATTTTTGTCGCAGACATATAAGTAAAGCCCTTCGGTTCAAGACTCAACAGCAGACTTACCGGGGGCTTTCTTTTTTCAGACATTACTAATTTTGTTAGCACACTTTATGCCACTTGAGTTAGAACATATCAAGGAGGGACTGTATTATCGTTACAAAGGGCATATTATACGCGTTGAAGAAGTCCATTACCCCTTTCTACCTGCCATGCGCCATGCGATGGAGGCGATCCCTATTGAAAACAACGAGTTGTTTATGCTGGGTTTTGAAACCTGGAACCGCTCAGGCGAGTTTATACGGCACCTCAGCGATGGCCGCGAGTTTGGCCTTAAGCGCACCCAAAACACCGGATGGACGGTCTGGATCAATGGCGTGGATATCAAAACGGAATTGCATTACATTCACGAAATCCAGGAGATCTGGCTGGTGTTGTTTAAAGATGTGCTGCGCCGCCGCGGCGATCATCCACGCCCTGCCCTCAAACTGATGTATTACCTCATGCCTAACACCAGCGCTTCCGTAAAAATAGGTATCTATGAAACTGGCCGCTATTCCGGCAAAGCGCGCAAGTACAACGAAATCCTTCCCTATCAGCAGCAACTCTACTACCTCACCTGGGATTGTACTTTTTTATTCCGCAATATCAGCTTCGCTATATGGCTGATTGTGGAACCCACCGTACCAACAGAAGTATTGTTTGAATTTGAAGGCCGCACCTGGGGACTGGAGCTGGTGGCGGGCCGCGGCACCAGCGATAAGGATACTCGCGCAGCTGCCAAATGGCTGCATCATCATCTCGTGGAAAATGTATTGAAGCAGTTGTAACGGTCAGCGGTGAATTTGGCTTTTCCTTTTTTCACGCAAAGCAGCATAAGCAGGTAAGCATCTAAGACCTGCAGTTTGTTCAATAAGTTTGTTTGAATAAGTTTGTTTGAATAAGTTTGTTTGAATTGGGAGAGACCAAAGTTCTCTCCCAATTCATTTTATTGTCCACCTTCGGTGGACAACAAAATGAATTTAACAACAAAACACAATCCCTTAGCTGCTTACCTGCTTATGCTGCTTTGCGTGAAAAAAAAATCGCGCCAGGGCCGAAGGCCCACCGCGCGAAAAAAAATAGCCGTTAATCAACCTTTAACGGCTATTCAAATTTGCCCTTATTTGGTATTCATACTTGTAATCAGCGCAATCAACTGCGCAGAAGTTACCGGAGCGGGATTAAACGTAAACGTAGTGTAGTTCTGCCCTGCAGGTGGTGCAGGAATCACTACATCCTTCTGTTCCGCATAAAACTGACCACCGATGGAAGAGATAGCGAGGAAAGTACCTGCCTGGCCAATCGGAATACTGTTCTGATAGCTCAGGAAGCCTTCAAAACCTGCCGGTGGTGTGAAAATCGTGTTGTAGAATTTAATCACACTGTTGATACCTGCCGGCTTGAAAAACAGCATGGTAGGCTCTTCCCCAACGTAGCTGGTGCCGGTGGCAGGATTGTAATTAGATGCAAAATAACCCAGTACAGTGGTTTTAGGATTCGGATTGCTCATGAGGCGATCACAGTTGACCCAGGTCATTAAGCTGTCGAGGCGGAAATTCAGCGTACCGTTTGAACCATTAAACAACGCAAACGCAGAAGCAGGATTAGTTACCTGTGTCCAGTCAACACCTTTGTTAGCACTCACGGTAGTACTTACGGTAATCAACTGGTTCACGTAGTTGTAACCGCTGAGATCCATGGTAATGGTAGTATCACCATTCCACATCGGAATACGATCAGCGTTTACTTTTGGCGCCGGGGCCTGTACGCGTACGCCACTGTCGGGGCGCAGCTTCAGGTCCACACTACCCTGTTTGGCTGCTACATAAAATTCACCGAATGATTCCAGCGGCTGACCAGCACTGGTTGCCGTTGGCTTGTCCGCGAAAATCATCCCGGCAGCATTACTCACCTCTTTAATGTACAGGGTGATAGTGCCGGTAGCAGGACTACCATCTGGTTTAACCAGGGCATTACGACCAATGTTGTAGGTCTTGCCACTCTTGGTTCTTACAGTTACGCCTTCCTGCATAACTACATCAAAACGCTCCAGTGCCGGACCGTTGGCACGGAGAAACTGGTGTAAACGAAGGCCGTTAGGATCGGGGGCCGCTTCCTCAGTGGAGGCGCGGGCTACAGACAGATCTTGTGCATCGTTTTTCACTTGCTTGGTACAGGCACCAAAAAGCAGGAGCGCAGCAACGCCTCCTGCCAGGTAAATGGAATTTAGGCTCATGGAATTCTTTTGAGGGATGTGATAAATCGGGTTCAAACACAAATAGGGCGATTTGCTTTGTTATTACGGTTGAGATATGAAGTTAAAACCTGCTACTGAAGTATAACGACACCAGACAGTCATGTGAACTTTCAGCACCCACCTTATCCTGAGCCCGTTATTTTTTGGAGGTAAACAAAAATCTACTACATTTGTGTATAAATTACAATAATTGAGTAAATTATAACCTGACCGACTGTACGTAATGAGGAATCACCTGCTATTATTACCCGCCCTGGTACTGACCCAACAGCTCCAGGCGCAACACACCGAAACAAAAGACAGCAGCCGACAGCTAAATGGCGTTGTCATCTACCAGGCAGGAAAAAACACCCCTGTCACCTATCAGAACCTGGACATGACATCCATCCGGGAAAAAAACACCGGACAGGAGCCTTCGTTTCTGCTCACCGCCACACCGGCTGTTACCAACTACTCCGACGCCGGTAACCAACAGGGATATTCGTACTACCGTATCCGTGGGATCGATCAAACAAGGATCAATACGACGCTGGACGGTATGCCGTTAAATGAACCGGAAGACCAGGGCGCCTATTTTTCCAACTACCCCGACCTCTTTACTTCCTTAAGCGCGGTACAAATTCAGCGTGGCACCGGCACTTCCAAAAATGGTGCGGCCAGCTACGCCGGAAGCGTACAGCTGTTTTCGCCGGACC
This sequence comes from Chitinophaga jiangningensis, assembly GCF_900142605.1. Taxonomy (GTDB): domain Bacteria; phylum Bacteroidota; class Bacteroidia; order Chitinophagales; family Chitinophagaceae; genus Chitinophaga; species Chitinophaga jiangningensis. The sequence continues at coordinate 56,382 of NZ_FRBL01000003.1, read as the reverse complement.
TGAAAGATCCGCAGTCCACCACCTTCGGCCTGGGATATGGCTCCTACAACAGCTTCCGTGCATTTGCGGAACATAAAAGCGGTGTAAAAAACAATAAGGCATTTTATGCAAGAGCCTCACAAATCTATACCGACGGCTACAAGGATCACGCATTCAACAACTCACAGTCGGCCTTTGTAAGCGGCGCCATCTTCCTCCCTAAAAGCACCTGGAAGGTAAACCTGATGGCCGGCCACCAGCAAAACGGCATGGCCTGGCTACCGGTAGCGGATACACTGATTGCTAAAAACAGGAAAACAAACGCCAACACCAAAGCAGAAAAAGATGAGTTTCTGCAAAGTCTGCTCCAGGTGCAACATCAATGGCAGCCCAATAACCACAGCATACTCAACTCCTCCGTATACTACACCTACCTCAATGGCGGCTATGGCATGGATGTAAACAACTACTACGGCGAAGCATCCGACGGAAATTTATTTCACTATAACTTCCGTTCCCACTTTGCAGGTATATTCAGTAACTACACACTGTACAATGATCATTTCAGCTGGACTACCGGCATACACGCTAATTTATACACCAGGCGCCACCTCGGAAAAGATGATGCACTGGGCGAATTATACCGCAACCGCGGCAACAAAAATGAAGCAAGCGCCTCTACCCGACTGGAATACCGCCTGCAACGCTTCACCTTTTTTGGCGACCTGCAATACCGGTATGTAACGTTTGATTATATAGGAAGCGTAGGACTACCGCAGGTCAACTGGCAGTTCCTGAACCCACGCGGAGGGATTGATTTTGCAGCGAACGATCACCTGAGCTTTTATTACAGCATCGGCAAAACCAGCAGGGAGCCCACCCGCAACGACATGTTCGCTGGCAATGATGACCTCCCTATAGATAGTAGTGCAGGAAAACCAATTATTAACAAAGACCCTGAATCAGTAATTGACCAGGAATTGGGGCTCAAAATTAAATGCGAAAAATTCGCGCTGCAGCTAAACGGCTATTACATGAACTTCCACAACGAAATCGTGCTCAATGGTCAGATAGGTCCTAACGGCCTGCTGCTCACGAATAATGTGAACAGCAGCTACAGAACAGGTGTGGAGCTCAGTGCCACTTATCAGCTCAGTAAAAGTTTTACTTTAACTAATAACAGCGCCTACAACCACAGTGTTATCAAGGAAGATAAAACTACGTTCAAACCAGTGCTTACACCCAGCCTGATCATCAACCAGGAAGTGGCTTACCATCACAGGCAATGGGTGCTGGCTGTAACAGGCCGCTACCAGAGCAGCGCTTACATCGACTTTGCCAATACAGCTCAGCTGGATGGGTATTTCCTCCTGAATGCGCGTGCACAGTATAGCCTGCAACGTTATACCTTCTCTGTTTTCGTTAACAATGTGACGAACGCACATTATTACAATAACGGCGCAACAGACGGCCGTGGGAATGTGAGCTATTTTGTACAGGCGCCAGCTAACTTTTACGCAGCAGTGAAGTACAGTTTTTAATTAAGGCGGGAAGCGATAAAATCGCTTCCCGTTATTTTGCACCTGCCTTTTCCAGGATTTTGACGATCTCTGTAAAACCCTTGCTGCGTGCATGCGCCAGCGGACTAACACCATCCCCATCCGCCAGGTTCACATTGGCGCCTGCATTCACCAGCAACTGCACAATCTCTACATGTTTAGGCCCGCCATTACTCAGCAGAATGGCTTCCAGCAAGCCAGTCCACCCTAAGCGATTGACGTGGTCAATCGGGAAATCCTTTACCGCCAGTAATGTTTTCACCACTTCCACATGCCCTCTTTCACAGGCCGGGATTAACGCAGAACCACCATACCGGTTGAATACGTCAAACCTGGCGCCTGCCTGCAGGCACAGCTTTAAAATATCTACATATCCTTCGGCACCTGCATACAGGAAAGGGCTGTTCAACATATCATCCTGGGCATTCACATCGGCACCTGCGGCAATCAGCAGCGCGGCAGCATCGGTATGATGATGATAGGTAGCCACCATCAAGGGTGTACGTTTCTTATTATCCCGCACTTCCAATTTGGCATTCGCCTGCAAGAGCGATTTAATGGTAGTTGTATCATTGTCGGCGGCGGCAGTCAACAGATCTTTGACAGTGCTTCTCCTTTCATCCTGGGAACATGCAGTCATACTCAGATTAATTATTAGAATACAAGAAATAAGATATCTAAACAGTTTCATAACCAGTACATTAGGCTCACTGTAAAAGTAACACTTACCCCTTGTTTGCATCGGTACAAACCATGCTATTGGGAGTATTTTTTATCACTGCCCGTATTGTTTTTTAGGTAGATGAATGCCAGCACGCCGGCAATAATGCCGAGTACCCCGCATATTTTTAACACGTGGCCATAAGTGCTGATGAACGCGGCCTTGTATATGCCAGCTATTTGGTCCTGCAGGGCAATACCTGTGGGCACCCTGGCATCGCCCAGGGCAGTAGCCTGTTGCAATACCTGCTGTTGTTCCGCGGCACTCAGCCCCATATCACTGATAGCATGTTGGGTATAGGCAGAAAAAAATACCACGGCCAGGCCACCGAATACGGCCGTGGAAAATACCGTGGCAATGCGTGTTACCGCGTTATTAACGCCGGACGCTGTACCTGCCAGCTGCTTTCCTACCGCCCCCATCACGGCAGCGGTGAGCGGCGATACCGTAATGGCCATGCCCGCACCAAAAATCATAATACCCGGAAAATAGGTAGTGAAGTAATCAGCAAAACCACGGGTTTCCTTAATGGTGGACATCAGCAGCATACCCACGCCGGCTATCACCGGCCCCATGGTAAGAAACAACCGCGGGCCATATTTATCCGCCAGCGCACCCATGGTGCGACTAAACAAAATCATCATCAATGAAAAAGGCAGAAAGGTAAGTCCGGATTGCAACTGCGAATACCCCTGCACCTGCACCAGGTTGAGCGAAAGAAACAACATCGCACCATTTAATCCTGCATAGAGGAAAAAGCAGAGCAGATTCGCACCGAGAAAAACGCGGTTCTTAAACAGGTGCAGCGACATCATCGGATACGGGATGCGTGATTCTCTCCCTATAAAAGCAATGAGCAACACTACCCCCACCAGCACTGTGATAAAAACTTTTGGATGCTGCCAGCCGGCGGTAGGCATCGTGAGAAAACCATAGGTAAGCGATGCTAAGCCCACCGCTATATACACCGCCCCCGGGTAATCTATCGGGCCTTCCACTTCTTCCTCATCGCGGTTCTCCGCTACGTGTCGCCATAAAATAAACAACGCCGCCAGCCCCAGCGGCACATTAATGAAAAAGATATACCGCCACCAACCGGCATCTGCCAGCCAGCCGCCCAGCAGCGGCCCCGCCATCGTTACAAACGTGGTTGCGGCGGACCACGTACCTACGGCTTTACCCCGCTCATTTTCGTTGATAGTAGCCGATATCAGGCTCAAACTGCCGGGGATCATAAATGCACCGCCTATTCCCTGCAAGGCCCTGAAAGCAATTAATTGCGCCGCAGTGGCCGAAAAACCGCAACAGGCAGATCCAATGATAAACACCATAATACCGGCCATGAATACACGCTTGCGACCCAGCCGGTCGCCCAGCGCACCGCCAATCAATATCAGCGAAGCCAGCATCAGCATATAGGCGTTCAGCACCCAGAAAAGTTCTGCAGCGCTGGCATCCAGCGCATGCTGCAACGAGGGTAGCACCACATTCAGCGCCGTGCCATCAATAAACGCCATCGTGCTGGCCATAATGGCCGATATCATAATCCAGCGCCCGGCCGCACTGTTTAAAGCAACTGATTCCATACTGACATGTAGAACATCGAACGATAGGAATTGTTCCACTGTCGGTACAAGAACATTTACCTGCCGGGGTAATGCAGTCGTACCCAGTAAATTAAGGTAAATACCCAAAACAATGACCACTGATTCCCTCTTGTTTAACCAGCAGTACTTCAACGAGTTCACCCGGCAGTCCGATGAAAAAACCATCATCATCAACAGTATCCGTAAACTAATCGCGCACGAAAAACCGCAATCCTGCCTGGAAATAGGCATGGGCACCACACCGGTTTTCCATCAGCAGCTGGGACCCTATTTTCAGCACTATACAGTCGTTGAAAAAAATACGGACGGAGTACCGCTGCCGGCGGAGGTGCAGGTCATTACCTGCAGCTGGGAGGAAGCACAACTGTCACGGCAATACGATCTTATTATCGCTTCACATGTGTTTTATTACTTCCAGCATAAGCAGGAGGCTATAGATAAAATGTTGTCCTGCCTTACGGAAAACGGTATGCTGATCATCGTGGTCAATGGCCAGGAAGAAGACTATGGACCGCTGAAGGAATATTTCTACCAAAACATACAACGGGACTATCAGCCAACTTACCCACAGGTAATGCGTGCGCTGGCCGGCAAAAACCACTTAACCTTTTCCGTGCCGGCAGCCATTCATTATCCGGATCATGAAACCTTATACCATTCCCTTTCCCTGTTTTTCGATCAGTATCCAACGCCATACAGGTTGCACCAGCACAACATTATCACTTATCTCCGTCAAACCTTAGGCCAGCGGCCTTTTAAGCTCTATCAGAAAATCATCCTTCACAGTAAAAAGATCATGCCCTGGCGCTACCTCCTGGACCACCCCGATTACGAAATAACGCTGCAGGATATACGCCTTTGGGTATTGGATGGTGTATTTTCTCCCGATCGACAACTGACCAATTCCACCCCCCTGCTGTTAACCCATCTGCCAGACATGCAGGGCCGCCGGGTATTGGACATTGGCTGCGGCACCGGGATTATCAGTATCCTGGCCGTTCGTAACGGGGCTGAAGCAGCGGTGGCTGCAGATATTAGCCCCAAAGCAGTGGCCAATACCCGGCTGAACGTGAGCATGCACCAATACGAGGAGCAAATCACCGTGGTGCAATCCGATCTGTTCAACAACATCCATGGCAAGTATCATTATATATTCGGGAACCTCCCCATCCTGGAAGATATCTGGCAAATCAGCAATCCTCCTGTGCTACTGCTGCAACGGTTCCTGGCCGAAGCAAAAGAATTTATTTTACCCGGTGGCCGGTTGCTGTTCAGCTGGGCCTCCTTTGCCCCCACCGCACCGGTGCTGAGCATATTGCAGGTATTGAACTATCATTATACCATGCACGCCACTTCACAGAACAATACCATGTGGTATGTGTTTATCATACAGTTTTAATGGCGTAATCTGTTTATTAATTGTCGGTGAGGAGGATGAGGCTCTTTTGAATTTTTACTACTTTCACCGGTAGTTTAAAAATTCACTATGATCACCACCAATATTGGCATCATCAGCCACATCAGAAGTAATTACGTAAAATTATTTGACCTTTATTCCACCGAACAACTGAACAAGGTACCTGAGGGCTTTAACAATAACATCCTTTGGAACCTTGGGCACCTGCTGGTGACAGACGAAATCATGTTTTACCAGGCTGCCGGCAGGCCTGCTAATCTGGATGAACAATTTATTGCGCGCTTCCGCAGGGGCACCAGGCCTGAAGGCGCTTTGAGCGAAGCGGATACCGAAAAGATCAAACAGGAAATGCAACATGCGTTGTTGAGAGTGCAGGAGGATCACCAACAGGGAAAATTTGCTGCCTATACGCCCATGACGCTTTCCAGCGGTATTGTGATCAACAACATCGGGGATGCTATTGCTTTTGCCGGTTATCACCATGGCTTGCATACAGCGGCCATTAATAATCTGAGGAAGTTTATTTAATCAAAATAGAAGGTAGGTATGGAAGTAGGAATAGACAGCTTCGCTGCGACCAAATCGCAGAGCAAAGCACATGATGCAGCCGCGGACATGCGGGAAATGGAAAACCTGTTGCAACGGATTGACCTGGCCGATCAGGCGGGGTTGCATGTATTCGGTATCGGTGAGCATCACCGAAAAGAGTTTATGGATGCCGCGCCTACCATGATACTGGCAGCCGCCGCTGCCCGTACCAAACAAATCAGGCTTACCAGCGCCGTTACGGTATTGAGCGCGGCCGATCCGGTGAGGGTGTTCCAAAGCTTTGCTACGCTGGACATTATTTCCAAAGGCCGCGCAGAGATGGTGGTTGGCCGTGGATCTTTTGTGGAAGCCTATCCCCTGTTTGGCTACAACCTGAACGACTACGACGAGCTGTTTGTAGAAAAGCTGGACCTGCTGCTGCAGATCCGCGAGTACGAAACGGTACAGTGGAAAGGGAAGTTCCGTGCCCCGCTCAATGGGGTGCCCATTTATCCAAGGCCGGTACAGGAACCACTTCCTATATGGCTTGGCGTGGGTGGTACGCCACAATCCTTTGCCAGGGCGGGTACGCTCGGACTGCCGTTGATGGTAGCCATTATTGGAGGCGAAACCCATCGTTTCCGGCCACTGATCGACCTTTACCGCGAAGCGGGTCGCAAGGCTGGTCACGCCCCGGAAAAATTACAGGTGGGCCTGCATTCCCTCGGCTACATAGCCGAAACTTCCCAGCAGGCAAGGGATGAATTTTTCCCCGGCTATGCAGAAACGTTTACCAAAATTGGCAAGGAACGTGGCTGGGGACCTGTAACCAGGGCTCAGTTTGATGCCCAGACAGGGCCTACCGGTGCTTTGCTGGTGGGCAGTCCGCAGGAGGTGGCTGAAAAAATTCTCCGCCACAGCGAAGCGCTGGGTGGCATTTCCAGGCTTACCTTCCAGATGGACAACGCAAACATGTCGCACGAGAAGCTGCTAAATTCCATCTCCCTGATCGGAAAAGATATTATTCCTCTCGTCAGATAATCCTGCTGCGTATGTACGTGGGCGTTACTCACGCTCACGTACATACGCTTCCAACACCCGGAGGTCATTGATGGCATCACCGATGGTGTTGTTGAAATAGGCATATACATCTTTGCCGGCATGGAGCCAGTCGCGCACATAGGAAGCATATTCATACAGATAGCTATCCTCGTAACTACTCCGGTAATTCCCTTCCGGGCCGTGAAAGCGCGCATATACGAAATCGGCGTCCATATCTTCCAGCGGTGAGCCTACGTTTGCTTTATCGTGCACCACCATGGTGGCCTGGAATTCGTTGAGCAGCCGGTAGCTTTCCTCCCGGTACCAGGAAAGATGGCGGAACTCCACTGCCAGTCGCCACGCTCCTTCCGGATCCGCTTCCCTTACCGCTGCCAGCAGTTGTTCCACCCGCTGTAAAGCACCAGCCCGTAGTGATGGCGGCAATTGTATCAGCAGGCATCCTTTCTTTTCACCTACACCAGCAATCACGTCCATAAACCGGGTCACATCTGCCGGCTTGAAGTCCAGGTCTCTTACATGTGTAATGCCCTGCCAGAGCTTAAAGGTGAATTTAAAATGATCAGGAACGCCGGCAGCCCAGCGCTGCATGGTTTTCAGCATAGGGATGTTGTAGAAGGAGCTGTTGATCTCAATGGAATTAAATAGCGTGCCGTATACCTCGAGGCGACTTTTTTCTCTAAGTGGCTCAGGGTAAAACTGTTTATTCTTGTATGGCAGTACTAACCCGCTGGTGCCGGTATAATAACTTCCTTTTCTCATGCAAAATCAAAAAATAGCTTGAATGTATATACGTAATACGATTGAATAAAGATGCGTGCGTTTGATATACCAGCAAAAAATTCTGTAACTTTTAGTATAAAATAGTTGCTTATGGAACAGGGAAAACCCGGCGGACCCAATGATCACCTGGCTAATGAACGGACGTTTCTGGCCTGGATACGCACGGCCGTAGGCCTGATGGCCTTTGGCTTTGTAGTAGTCAAGTTCTCCCTGTTTGTAAAACAGATAGGTCTTGCGCTGGGCAGAGATGTGACGTTGCCTTCACATGGCTATTCCGGCATTGCAGGGATTATTTTAGTAGCAGTAGGCATGCTCACTGCCATCCTTTCCTACAAGCGTTACCAGGACGTAAAAAAAGAACTGGAATCCGGCAGGTACTATCATACCGCCGGATTGTTAACTACCCTCACCATTTTTATTGTTTTAATGAGCCTGTTTTTGCTGGTGTACCTTGTGGATAGCATCCGATAAAAATCAGATCAAAATTCAAACCAGTAAAAAAGGAGCCGCGGCAGTGCGGCTTCGAATGTTTTATGCAGGACTGGTTTCGTTCTTGTCCAGCGCGGCCCTGGTCAGTGGCAGGCTTTCCGGGTAATGCTCTTTCACGAAGCGGAGCATGTGCTCGCGAATATCACAACGGAGGTCAAACGCCTCACCGGAAGTTCTGGAACTGATCAGGCATCTTACCTCGATGGTGCGCTCCGTAATGTTAGTGACCACGAGGGTTTTGACCCGTTTGTCCCAGAGCGGATGGGTAACAATATAGCGTTCGAATTCCTCTCGAAGCTTGTCGATCGGAGCGGTGTAATCCAGATACAGGAAAGCGGTACCGAGTATTTCAGCACTGCTGCCTGTCCAGTTTTGGAACGGCTTTTCTATGAAATAATTAATGGGCAGGATGAGCTTACGTTGATCCCAGATGTTGACCACCACATAGGTGAGGGTGATTTCTTCCACTCTTCCCCACTCTCCTTCTACCACCAGCACATCATCAATACGGATAGGCTGTGTAAAGGCTATCTGGAAGCCGGCGAGCAGGTTCCCTAAAGATTTTTGCGCGGCGAAACCAATAATGATACCACCCACACCCACGCCTGTGAGTAAGCCGGCGCCGAGTTTGCGCATACTATCAAAGCTCAGCAGGATGATACAGGCTGTTACCACGAGGATGATGCCGATGGAAAGTTTACGGATAAACTGCAGCTGGGTACGGATCTTCCTTTCTTTGAGGTTATTGGATTTCTTCAGATCGTAGGTGCTGTAGATATAATCTTCCAGCACATGAATGATTCCGATTACGATGGCTGCAAAGGAAAGCGTGAGTGCAATTTCAGCGACACGGCTCAATGCTTCCTGGTAGCGGGGCTGGAGCCGCATCAGGGGAATGCTCATGTTCAGCAGCAGGATGGGCAGGAAATAATTGAATGCTTTTCCCAGTCGCAGCAGTACACTGTGCACCAGCGAAAACCGATCTGATTTTTTAACAGAACGGTGAATAAAAAACGACAACAATGCTTTAATCAGTAATCCGGCCAGTACGGCGATGCCTGCCAGTAGCAGATTCCAGAAGAAGCTGGGCAGGTGGTCTACACTTTCTAATAATTTATTCCACATGTGCGGCATCGCACAAAGATGGTGCCGTTAGGTCTGCTAACGGCGGATTCTTACCGTATTTTAATGTAGGGAGATATTAACGCCACCGGGGAAGTCGTCCAGGCTTTTGCCCATTTCACCTGCATCCAAACCGCCGGGGCCAAAGGCCCATTCTGCCATGGCCAGTAACACCCCTCGTAATCCGGCACCTGCTTCGGACAAGGTGTAGGTCACGTAAGGTGGTACCACCGGTTTGGCTTCGCGTATCAGCAGGTTATCGGCTTCCAGTTGTTTAAGGTGCTGGATCAATACTTTTTCCGTAATGCCGGGAATGGCCTTGCGCAGTTCCGAATAGCGTTTAGGGCCAGAGAGCAGGTAAAAGAGGATGATCGGCTTCCAGTAGCCGCCTATTTTATCCATTACAAAGGTGACAGGGCAGGTTTGAAAGGCCTGCTGCTTATTTTCCTGTATGGTGGAGCTTTCCTTAATAGCTGTCATATCCTACATACTTTAGGGTAAGTACTTGTACAAAAGTAAGTATAAAAATACTTTTGTGAAACAAATAAAACAAGACATATGAAAATCGTAATCACAGGCTCTATCGGAAATATCAGTCAGCCACTGGCTAAACAATTAATCGCTGCCGACCATGCCGTTACTATCATCAGCAGCAATCCCGTTAAGGCGGCAGCCATTGAAGCGCTGGGGGCCAGCGCTGCTATTGGCGCATTGGAAGATACTGCTTTCCTCACCACTGCTTTCTCCGGCGCAGATGCCGTGTACACTATGACGCCTCCATCTTTTAACACCAATGATTTTATTGCCTATGCGGTAAATATTGGCAACAGCTATGCGCAGGCTATTGGCGCTGCGGGCGTAAAACGCGTGGTTAACCTGAGCAGCATTGGTGCACACCTGGCAAGTGGCAATGGTCCGATTGCCGGCATTCACCAGTCGGAAAAAATCTTAAATAAAATTCCGGGCATCGGTCTTACGCATGTGCGGGCTCCATTCTTCTACTATAATTTCTTAAATAATGTGGAGATGGTAAGGCATATGGGGATTATTGGCAACAACTATCCGGCAGATACGCGTATAGTGCTGGTACACCCGGCAGAAATTGCCGCCACCGTGGCCGAGGCATTGCAACAACCGGTGGAGGGTGTTACTGTAAAATACATCTACAGCGACGACCGCACGGCGGCTGATATAGCGGCCACCCTGGGCAGCGCCATTGGCAAAGCAGATCTGCCATGGGTAAATTTTGATGATGAAGGCACGAAAAAAGCCCTGCTGGATAACGGGATGTCTGAGGATATGGCGGGCAGATTTGTGGAAATTGGTCAGGCGCTGCGTAACGGAATACTGTGGTCAGAATTTGACCAACATCTCCCTACAGCCGGAAAAATAAAGCTGGAAGACTTTGCAAAAGAGTTTGCTGCAATATACAATAGCTAGTAGCCAGTACCTGGTATCATTAATAAACCTCAGCAGAAAATACCTGCTGGGGTTTATTTGTTACAACGCTGAATTATTTTTTTTGAACCATATAAACATTCCATTGATTTCCATGTTAGTAATAGACCATAACCACTGTAAAACCACATGATTATCAACTTACGGTCGTCGTATTATGAAAAATCCGCCCCGTTTCCGAAGCATTAAACAAATGTGGCATCAAGATTTTTAATAAGAGGAAAACAAAGCAATCAGTAGCATTTCACAGAGATGGTTAACGAAGTAAATCAAACTGTAAAAACTGACGGGGTAACGAGTGTGTACAAACTAAATTTTCACCATTTACGTATAATGGATTTCCTGTAGTTATATTATTTATAGCTCACTTTCTCATTTAGAACAGTGCAGATAAACTTTTGATGATTGCTAATTTGTTTATGCTTAGGAACGGTAGCGTCTTGTCTAAGACGCTACCTTATTTTTTTATACCGCTTTTATTTTCCAGAAGGAAATCTCTCTTCGTATTTCAAACCCTGCTTTTTCGTAAACGCCAATGGCGGTGCGATTATTACTCACCACATGCAGGAACGGCACATCACCGGCGGCATAGATATCCCGACATACCACGGTGGTAAGTAGTTGCGCAAAGCCTTTACCTCTGTAATCAGGATGGGTAATCACCGCGCTCACTTCCGTGTAACCCGGCAGCTTCATTCGTTGGCCAGCCAGTGCTACCAGCTTTCCGTTTTTACGGATGCCATAGTAGTTCCCGAGTGAAGGGGTGTCTTCTTTAAAATAACCTGGTTGACCTTCATTCACAAAATCTACCATCTCCTTTTTGTCTGCCTCCGTAAGCTGGATCACTTCCTCGTTGTGAGTGGGCGTGGCAGGAGTATTGGTAGAAATCATCTGTGCGCACACCAGTTCCGACTCCAGTGCCCAGTTTTTAGGCAATGCCGGCAGTTCCCCGATGATAAACAGGGATTCTCCTGCCGGATCAATCCAGGGTTGCAGGCCTTCCAGCCCGGAAAATTCCGCTGTATTATATGCCATAAACGGCAAAACATTACTCATGTACCGCTGCACGGTTTCGGTGCCTTGTGCAAAATATCTTTGAATAGTCTGAAGTGAGTGCCACGCCGGGTTATCCAGTGGCAGATGTTGTTCCTGGGTCATAGTTGCTGTCTTTAAATTCTTAATACCGATGAGGTATCGAATTTACCGAAATCATCTCGCTTCCTCCGGAATATTTTTGCCGGATGGAATGTACGTCAGCAGCACCACGCCATTGGAAAAAGCCTGTGTAGTGGTGAGCTGCAACGGGATGCGGTGCCGCAGTCCACCCATCAGCGTATGCCCGTTCCCGATAGCTACCGGATGTATCATCAGCTGGAACTCATCCACCAGGTTATGTGCTGCCAGCTGGGTTAAAATGCTGTTGCTGCCCAGGAGTGCCAGGTTGGGACCGGCGGATTTTTTCAGGTGCTGTACCGACTCAATCAGATCCCCGCTGCTGATGGTGGTATTTTTCCAGGCGGCGGCCTGTAAGGTGTTGGAGAAAACGATTTTATCGGCGTTGTTCATACCGGCGGCCATTTCCGGGTCCATTTGTGCGGCTGCGGGCGTGGGCCACCAGGCAATCATGTGCTCGTAGGTGATGCGGCCAAACAGCAGTACGTTTTCCTTTTCCAGCATGGAGAGGGCGAAATCCCGCTGCTCCCCGCCCTGCGAGGTCCAGTCGGTATGTGCTTTACCATCCTCAAAATAGCCGTTTAGCGTGAGGAATTGAAAGGAGATTAGTTTTCGCATACAGGAGGTTTTTATTCAATAAAGAACTTTCCGGTTACAAGTTTAGTTCGAAATTGCGCAAATAAGGTACCAGCCTGGGAACCAATATTTGCCTGCCGCCGCCAACATCCAATAAATAGCCGTACCTTTATAATGGTATACGATACACCTGGTAAATATTGCTCCCATCGCTTGTTTGAATGTAGTGAATGACACTTTTTCCTTTCTCCCACAGCAAGCAATAATTTTATGAAAAACAACCGTAAGCAGATGGTAACAGATCTGCTGAAATCCATCGAAACAGGAGCTGCTGCCCCTATTGATTACATTAATCCGCATCAGTACATCCAGCACAACACAGCCGTGGCCGGGGGATTACAAGGCTTCCGTGAGCTGTTGCAGCAACTGGAGCCCGGCAGCACGCGGGTGAATACCGTGCGGGTATTCCAGGACCATGACTATGTTTTTGCACACAGTGATTATCATTTCTTCGGGCCCAAAGTGGGCTTCGATATTTTCCGTTTTGAAGGAGATACTATCTGCGAACATTGGGATAATCTACAGCCACGGCCCGACCTTCATAACCCCAGCGGGCATACGATGACAGATGGCAGCGGGGAAATCACCGACCTGGAGAAAACCGCCGCAAATAAGGAGCTGGTGAGCAACTTCGTGAATGCGATTCTTATACAGGGTAAGATGGAGGAACTGGATAACTATTTCGACGGCGACTATTACATCCAGCATAATCCGGGCATTGGCGACGGCGTTTCAGGCCTGGGCCGGGCGCTGGCCGACTGGGCGCAGCACGGGGTAACCATGCAGTATCAGCGGGTACATAAGGTGTTGGGAGAAGGCAATTTTGTGCTGGCGGTTAGTGAAGGGTATATGGACAAAGTGCACTGTGCCTTTTACGACCTTTTCCGGGTGAAGGACGGACGAATTGCGGAACACTGGGATACGATTCAATACATCCCCCCGGTGGCGGAACGCCGCAACGGGCACGGGAAATTTTAACTTTAGCCGACAGTTCGAGCACATAGTTCCCAATCAGCCAGGTTCCCGAACGGACTTACCAGTCCTCCTTAAACTGTTAATTACAACTGCTCCGACATTAGATTAACATCGTATTAACATATTTAAAAAATACGTACTCCCGTTTTTCTCGTTTATCTATTAAACCCCTCAGTACCATGATCCTATTTAAAACTGATACACCAGAAGTTACAGGGGCACCGGCCGTTGCTGGCGGTGATGGCAACATTGTTATTACTACCCTCAGCATATTGGCTGCTGCGCTCACCTTTTGTTATTGTGCGCTGCTGTTTTGCTTTACCAAAGACCCATTTTTTATGATCATGGGCACCGCCACAGCACTAGCATATACCTGCCTGCTGATCCTCGTGGAAATGAATAAGAAGAGTCTGGCGGCTATATGTTTTTTGATAGTGACGAATATGGCGGCCATGACGCTGGCTATCGGCAAGGGGGCCATAGTGGGCGAAACCATGCTGGCGGTTTTCCTCATCATTTTTACCCTGCTGCTGTTTAAGCAAGCCAGGACCATTCTGATCAGTTCCATCGCCTGTGTACTGGTGCTACTGGTCATCAAACTAAATTTCAGAACAGGTTTCCTGCGGCCCATCCCGGTAGATGGCCTCCAGTCAGTAGCCCTGTTTAAAGATATATGCGCTTTCTGCCTGTTTATACTAACCACTTCAGCGGTTGCCTTTTTCAGCAATCACGTAAACCGGCTCATTAAAGCATTAAAGGCCTCCAACGCGGCACTAAAAAAAGCGCTGGATGAAAAGTCAGTATTGTCGCAGGTACTTAGCCACGAGATCCGGAACCCACTCCATTCTCTCACTGGCATAACAGAAGTACTGACAAAAGAAATTGAAAACAAGGAAGTGTACTTACCACTACTGGAATATATGCACGACCTCAACACCAGCAGCAGTTATGCCATGTCGGTGGTCAACAATTTCCTGGAACTGGAGCAGTCGCAACGCCAGCAAATCCAGCCGGAGATATTTGCACCGGCAGAATGGCTCAAAGGAATTGCCCGCTCATTTCAATACCAGGCCGACAGAAAACATGTGAAACTGATTGTAGAAACAGACGATGAGGTGCCAGGTTTTATTTACGCCTGCAAAACCTCGTTGAATAAAATCGTGATCAACCTGGTAGTAAATGCCATTAAATTCACGCGCGACAATACTGTAGTTACGATCACGCTGGCCAGGCAGGATGATACGCTCCTGTTAAAGGTAAGAGACCGTGGCATGGGCATGTCGCAGGAAAAGATGAGCAGGATATTTAACCTCTACGAAACTGAACAGAACAGCTTCCTGCAAGGTACCGGCATCGGCTTGTATGTAGCCGGCACCTTGTCTAAAGTGATAGGCGGCTCCTTAATACTGGATAGTGTGGAATCGAAAGGAACCACTTTTACACTGAGCTTCCCGCTGATTGCAGCGGCAGCGCCACCGCTGAAACCGGTGATCAACGAAGCATCACTGCATGGCCTTAAGGTGTTATCGATTGACGATGATTCTTTCAGTCAGAAATACCTGCGCCGATATTTTGACGATACCGGCATACAGGTGAAACAGGCCTACAGTGGAAAGGAAGGCCTGGAAGCAGCCTGGGAGTGGCAACCGGACGTCATCCTGCTGGATGCCTTCCTCGGAGACATGACCGGCCACGAAATAATTCAACAGGTACAGGTACTGTCTCCCAAGTCGCGGATTATCATCATCAGCGGATCGGCCTGTGAAAAGGAACAACTACGCTTCCTCGACGAGGGCGCAGAGAACTACCTGCTGAAACCACTGCCTAAAAAAGCACTGTTTGCTGCTATCGGTAATGAATACACGCCGGGCAGTATCATCGGCGCAGCACAGGCTGTGTGAATGTCGGAATCAACCCGGTATTTGTCGCTATACCACAGCACCCGGCAACCACGCCGATTGTATGTTTGCAGCAGACAAAATACTGAACTATGAACAAGCAAATATTCGTGAATTTACCGGTGAAGAACCTCGACAATACTATGAACTTTTTTACAAAGCTGGGCTATGATTTTAACCCCCAGTTTACGGACGAAAAAGCAGCATGCATGGTAGTATCAGATACCATCTACTTCATGCTGATAGTAGAAGAGTTTTTTCAGACGTTTACCAATAAGCCTATTGCCGATGCAAATAATGTAACGGAAGCCATCCTTTGCCTCTCTGCGGGCAGCCGGGAAGAAGTAGACGATAAAGTCAGCAAAGCGGTTGCCGCAGGTGGCTCCATTCCAAGAGCAGCACAGGACCACGGATGGATGTACACGTATGGATTTGCAGACCTCGACGGTCACCTGTGGGAATACGTGTACATGGACACAGCAGCTGCCCAATAACATCGCCGGATTTTCAGCAACCATACCAGTAAGGCCTCCCAATTGGGGGGCTTTCTGGCTTTTATTGCTGGGCTGATTTTTATATTTTGCGGGCTATGAATAAATTCCACCGATTATCATGCCTCGCCGCAGCCTGCCTGCTGACCATATCCGCGCATGCACAACGCCACTACATGTTTGTGGGCTCCTACAATAACAGCACCGGCCAGGAGGGCATTTATGTGTACCGCTTCCACCCTTCCAATGGCACTGCCGGCAAAGTATCCGCAGTAACGGATGTCGTAAATCCCTCCTACCTCAACCTGAGCTTTAACGGGAAATACCTGTACGCCGCCACGGAATCCAGGGTGCCCAACGGCGGAAAGGTTAGCAGCTACAGCTTCGACAGCATACAGGGAAAGCTGCAGTTCATCAACAGTCAAACCAGCGGCGGCGAAAACCCGGTGTACGTTGCCGTTAACCACGCCAACACCTGGCTCGCCAATGCGAATTATACTGCCGGCAGCCTGCGCATACATCCCCTGAACAGTGATGGGTCCATCGGTGCATCAGGGCAAACGATTGTTATAAAAGACAGCAGTACCGGGCCGCGACAAAAACAGTCCCATGTGCATTCCATCGGGTTTAGTCCGGACGAGCAATACGTATATGCGCCAGACCTCGGTGCTGATAAGATCCACTGGTTCCGCTTACAGGGCGGCGCCACTACCCTCGTCCCTGCCACGCCACCTTTTACACTAACAGCGCGCAACGCAGGGCCCCGGCATTTTGAGTTTCATCGCAACGGAAAATTTGGTTACTGCGTAGAGGAAATCAGTGGGAACGTGGTAGTTTACCGCTATGCAAATGGCGGCCTTACGCCGCTGCAAACGATCGCGGCGCATGCGCTGCAAGGTGTGGAAGATTATGGTGCGGGCGACATTCATCTCTCACCGGATGGAAAATATTTGTATGCTACTACCAGAGGTAACGAAAATATTATTGTGACCTATAACGTAAACGTACACACGGGACTACTCACCAAAACCGCTATCACCGCCAGCGGTGGCAACCACCCGCGCAATTTTGTGATAGACCCAACGGGCAACTACCTGCTGGTAGCCCATCAGATGAGTGACGACATTGTACTGTTTCGCAGAAATAAAAAGACAGGCGCGTTGACGCCTGCCGGTAAGATAGATCACATCAAAGCACCTTCCTGTATTAAGATTCGTGCTTATAACGTGAAAGAATAAACGATTTTACATAAGCAGGATATCGATCTTATGCCCCTGTACCATTTGTATAGACGGCGACCAGGAGAAGATCGTGAAATAACCATCCTGTGAAGCTACGAGGGCCAGGCAGTTACGCTGGTCGTGTACAAACTGTGCGGCCGATAAATGCCTGGTACCTCCAATGCCCGACGGATGCACTACGTGTGGACGCCCGTCCAGCACTGGTTCCAGCATCATCACCTGCTCTACTGCCGTGGAGTTATAGGAGCGGGTAATTTTAGCGCCAAATGCCAGCAGCTCATGGCGGGAGTTGATGATGGTAGCACCGTCTACTGCCGTGAGTCCGCTTACATTATCTACTTCCCTGCGCAGCGCATTCTGCCAGAAAATTTCGCTCACACTGCGGTCGTCCCTGCGAACGAGGTCCGCCACCCCGGAAAATGCCGGTGAAATAGGGTACGACAACGGATGGATAATGGAATCCCGCCACTCATCCGTATCCGGTGGGGTAACGAGCAGGATGCCTCCTTTGCCATGGGCCCGCATAGATACAGCGATCTGGATGAGCACATTGGTAGGGTTATTCCATACCGGGGAGGATTTATGGCCCAGCAGCGAGCTGAGGATATCGGGGATATCTCTTTTCATGCTACAGCCTTCATCCACGATTTTCACCTGATCCCCTTTGAGCACAGCCACGTTGGTGAACTTGCCCAGTCCCAGCAGGCGCCGGTGTTTCACCACTAGCAGGCCTGGTTCTGCCACATCCAGCACAAAGCAGAGATTAGGCAGTTTGGTGGTAGTACCCCAGATGTAGAGTTCATTATCTTCATACCAGATGCCGATATGAATGCCTGCTCTTTCCACACCCGGCGCCAGTTTAGTGAGCGCATAAGGCGTGAGGGGAATCCTGTTAGCCAGCAACAGCGGCTTACCAGCCTGGGAGGGCTGCAGGAAAGCCAGGGATATGCGGGTGGCATTACCTTCTTCGCGGCGCAGGCTGGCCCAGAAGGCAATGTCGATCATGCGTTCAATTATTTTTGCCGTAGGCACGGTGGCGAGGTCATCTTCCCCGTTTTCCTGTGCCGTATACATATGCTGCTGAAAATGGTCGGAAACGGGTTCCGCCACTTTAACGGCAGCCTGGTATGTGGAGTTAAAAGTAAGGTCCATAGTATCGTAGTATTATTCGTCCATTCCGCTATTGTCGGTGCTATGCTGCGTTTTGCTGCTGTTAGCCACCATACTGTTGATGGTATTGATCTCTTCTTTTGTAAAATAACGCCATTTGCCTGGTGGCAGGTCTTTCAGGGCGATATTCATAATGCGTACCCGCTTCAACGCTGTTACGCGGTAGTCCAGCGCTTCGGCCATGCGGCGTATTTGCCGGTTCAGCCCCTGGGTGAGGATGATGCGGAAGCGATTGGTACCCTCCTGCTTTACGAATGCCGGTAAGGTGGTGGTACCAAGGATTTTCACGCCGCTGCGCATCGCCTTAATGAAGTCCAGTGTGATGGGCTTGTCTACCGTAACAACATATTCCTTCTCGTGCTGGTTGCCCGCGCGCAGAATTTTATTGACGATGTCGCCGTCATTGGTCAGGAAAATCAGTCCTTCCGACAATTTATCCAGTCGGCCGATCGGAAATACGCGGCTGGAATAATTCAGGAAATCGACGATATTGGTTTTATCTTTTTTATCGGTAGTGCAGGTAATGCCTTTGGGTTTGTTGAGGGCAATGTAAACGGTAGTTTTCTTTTTTTTGAGCGGTTCGCCGTCCACCTCTACCACGTCGCCTTCATTGACGCGGTCGCCCTTTAGGGCGATGTTATCGTTAATGGTTACACGGGCCTGTTCTATTAGTTTATCTGCCTCTCTGCGGCTGCAAAAGCCGGTATCACTGATATATTTATTAACGCTGGTGTTCATATTTTGCTGTAAGTCAGACAGCAAAAGTAATGATTTTGCGCTTGTCATCCGTTTTAAGGCCTGCCGAAGACAGGCCTTAAAACGGATGATGGTGAGTGCCGGAGGCCCTCACCATCATCCGTAATATGATCAAGTATAAGACTATTGTGCTGCTCTTGCGGAATCTTTTGCTTGTTTAGCGGCTTCCTTTCTGGCTCTTTTTTCCTGTTTACGGAAATAGCCGCGGAGGAGGAAGTTGTGTTTCAGCGCTTCCATGTTTTCATCCAGTTTCACACTGGTGCTCTGAAGGTTTTGCATGGTAGATTTCAGGGCCTCAGCAGTTGGTTTGTCGCTTAGCAATACCCCTGCCGGCGTATTGCTGCTGTTGAGGTTCTGATTTAAGCCGTTGGTGGTAGATTTCAGGCTTTCCACCATGGTGTTGGCGTTGGCGGCTACTTCATCCAGCTGGCGCATGGTGCTGCGCAGATGTGCAAATACCACAGTGTCGGACACGAGGTCATTAGACAGTGAACCAGGTGTTTGCAGTTTGGCTGCGTAGGCCGACAGGCCTTCGGTGAGGCGCTGGGTATTACCGGCAGTTTTTTGCAGTGCAGCAATGGTACCCTGTAATTCATTGTACAGCGCATCATCGGTGAGGAGTTTACCTACGGTGCCTTCCCCGTCCATCATTTTCTTGGTGATCACTTTGAGGTTGGAGGTGATTTCTACCAGTGATTTATTATTTACCTGGAGGGTGTTCATGATTTCATCCGCGCCTACAGTAGTTTCTACCTGTAGCTGGTCCCCATCTTCAATATCCGGTACTTTATCCGTACCACCGGTTAAGGCAATGATTTTGTTACCCACGAAGCCATCGGAGCTCACCTTTACGGCTACATCCTTATGGATGTATTTAGCGGCGCTCTTTTCAACGTTCATCTCTACGAGAATTTCGTCGTGGCGTACGAAGGTGATTTTTTTAACGGTACCTACCTTTACACCGGAATACCATACGTTGTTTCCTTCGGCCAGGCCATTCACATCTTTAAAGATTGCCTTCACTCTGATGGCGGATACAAAAGCTTTCTTTTGTCCACCAAGGGTGAGGATGGCAGCGATAAAAATGAGGACACCGATCAGGATGAATATCCCTACAATGACCGACCTTCTGTTACTTGTATCTTTCATAAATTACTGGATAAAATTATAATCATAAAACTCCCTGATCAGTTCATCGTTGGAATCGAACACTTCATCGAAGGGTCCGCGTTTGATGAACTTACCTTCCTTCATTACCACGATGGTATCGCCTACTGCCTTGGCGCAGGTGAGGTCGTGGGTAATAATGATGGAGGTGGTATTAAAGCGTTGCTGAACTTCATTAATAAGGTTATTGATCTCCGTGCAGGTGATCGGGTCCAGTCCGGCCGTAGGCTCATCATAGAGCATGATATCCGGGCGGAGGATCAGCGTACGGGCGATACCGATACGCTTACGCTGGCCACCGGATAGTTCGGACGGCATCTGGTCGAGGGTTTGAGACAATCCTACTGCATCCAGTACATTGGCTACCATTTCTTTCACCTTTGCCCTGCTGATACCAGGGGTATTGCGTTTGAGGGGAAAGGCCAGGTTTTCGCCGACGGTCATACTATCATACAAGGCCCCGTTCTGGAAGCAGAAGCCTACCCGCAGGCGCAGCTCTCTTAATTCCTGGACAGAGAGGGTGGGCACTTCCTTACCGAGTACATTTACCTCACCGGAATCCGGCGAGAGCAAACCTACCATGATCTTGATCAATACCGATTTGCCGGTTCCTGATCTCCCTAAAACCACCACGTTTTCCCCCTTGTGTACTTCAAGACTGATGCCTCTGAGTACATGGTTGGAGCCAAAGGATTTAAAGAGATCCTTGATATCGATCACCTTGTCCTGCCAGTCGATATTTGGTTTAAAATTCTTCATACTGTTATCTGAAAGCGTTTGCCACCTGTACAATTACTACTTCTTCAAGGAAGATGAGGAACATGGACACTACTACGGAAACGTTGGCAGCTTTACCTACGCCCTGGGTGCCCTGTGAAGCTCTCCATCCCTGGAAACAGCCTACAATACCGATGGTGAATCCATAAGCAATCGCCTTGAATACCGTGGTCCCAAAATCCAGGAAAGTGATGTTCTTAAATGCATTCTGGAAGAAGGTGACAAAGCTGGTATGCTCATTCAGATGAATATCAAGATAAGAACCAAGCATAGCTACCAGACCGGTGTAACAAACCAGAATGGGGATACAAACCGTGGTAGCTAATACCCTGGTTACTACCAGGTATTTGAATGGGTTGATGGCAGATACTTCCATCGCATCGATCTGTTCTGTTACCTTCATGGAAGCAAGTTCCGCACCGATGCTGGAGCCCACCTTACCTGCACATATCAGGGAAGTTACCAGTGGCGCCAGCGCCCTTACCACCGCAATGGCAATCAGGGAAGGCAGCCAGGAAGTGGCCCCGAATTCAGATAAGGAAGGACGTGATTGTTTGGTAAATACCAATCCTGTGATAAAGCCCGTCATGGTGATTAACGCGAGGGACTTATACCCTACCATGTAGCACTGCCTGATAAACTCTTTTACCTCCAATGGAGGGCGTAACGCCTCTCTGAAAAAGCGTTTGATAAACTGGAAGATACTGTAGATATCCAGGAAGAAATTATCTAACCCCCTGGACACAACTGGCTTCTCCGGTTGTCCGCTGCTGGAATCCATTTGCCGAAATTTTTTTTATATCAATTATGCCTATACGCAGTACGTTCATGACACAACCATCCCGCTAAATTACAATTTTGGTTCTCAGATTGTTACATGTGGAAAAGAAAAATGAAAAGTTTCACACCGGGAGGGGTTGAAAATCATGGGTTAACAGGACACTTATTTCCTTCATACACAAGGATGTAGGGGCATTTCAGCCGGTTGCAAAAGCTTCATTTTTTAAGACCTGAAATTTTCACCTATCTGTGAACATAACCCAAAAATAACCTGCCTGATTCCTGCACCGGGTGCTGCCAGGCCGCCCGAAGCGGGCAATAAATTCCTCAATGCCGCCACAAAAAATGAAAGGCCGCCCCTTCTGCAGAGACAGCCCTTCATTCCGTTTGCCCTTATTGAATATGGGAACTGACCGTTGCCAGCTCCTCCACGTTAAAAACTATTTCTTTTTGAGGGTATAGGAGTAGTTGCCTGCAATACCCAGGTTCAGTGTCACCTCATAAGTGCCTGCTTCAGCAACAACGATGTTTCCACCATCCCTGTTCAGGAACGGATCACCAGGCTTGTTATCGCCGTAATTGATATCGTAAGCATGATTAGCCCTGAATTTAAACTCTCCGGCAGAAAGATCCGCCGTAACCGACCATAGTCCTTTTGCAGCGTCATAGGTCAGGTCAAGGTCCTCACCCCAGCCTTTAGCTGCATTACCGGTCATGGACCAGGTGGTAGCAGTGGCCGACCAGGCATTGGAACCCAGGTCCAGCGTGAGGTAATAATAACCGGCACCGGTTATCTGCAAATTATCGCCGGTGGTAGATAACACTCCTTTGTTGCCGGCACTGGTACCACCATAGTTGGTACCACTCCAGCTGTCAGTAGATGTAAATTTGAAGGTGGTAGTGGCTGCGGAGAAATAGGCATACCCTTCATACACTTTATCGGATTTCAGCGATACCACCTTTACGGCACCTGCAGGATTCCATCCCTGGTAATCGCCCGGCGCGTACATCGTGGGGTAATCGATCAGGTCCAGGTAAGAACTCACCACCAGTTGCTGTGTGTTGGAATATGCTGCCTGGTAGTTGTTGCTGATAATAGCTTTTACCCGCACCTCCAGGTTCGCCAGTACACCATTGTCCACTTCCAACCCATTGGCGATGGTATTCAGCTCAGCAATCGTCAGCGTTTTACTGAGTGTATCCGCCGTCACCGACTTCACCGTAGCAAAGTTGTTACCTTTCTTTGCGAACTCGAGGCTGTACTTTACCACGCCATTGAAGCCGAAGCTGGAAGCGTTCCATTTAAAGGTAACCGCATTGTCCCCGGCATGGTCCTTTTGCAGGATCACAGTATCTGCGGTGGCACTGAGCGCGGGCGCAGTCCCCGGCTGTGCAATGGTTTTTACCTCATCTTTTTTGCAGGACCACAGCGCAGCTGCGAACATACCGGCAATGATATATTGATAAATAGTCTTTTTCATGATAACGTGATTTAGTAACCGGTATTCTGTTTGAGAGACGGGTTGGCTGTCAGGTCAGTAGCTGGCAGCGGGTAAACATTACGGAACGACTCCACTCCTCTTCCGTCTTTCACGCCGCCCTTCCATGGCCAAACATAGCCGGAAGCAGTGAACTTATCGTAACGAATAAGGTCCGTACGGCGGAAGGCTTCCCAGTATAATTCACGGCCTCTTTCTTCCAGCACAAAATCCAGCGTATAGGAGCTGATGTTGCCGGAAGTATTTCCGTAGGCGCGTTGCCGTAGTGCATTCAGGTAACCCAGTGCGGTTGTTTCATTGCCGCCGGTACCACCGCGTTTCACTGCTTCTGCGTATATCAGGTACTGCTCTGCCAGGCGGAACAGCGGGAAGTCAACGGAGCTGAAAGCACCACCCGGAGCCGGAGGCGTTACGCCTGTTGAGGTCACGTTACGGTATTTTGTTACTCTCAGTCCTTCTGCAAATTGGGACACATCCACGATCTCCGGCTTATCGCCATAGAACATGGCGCGCTTGTCGGTAGCACCCGTTTTATCCGCAAACAGGCCAGGCAGGGCACTGGTACTTCTGTTACCACCCCAGCCACCACCTGGTACGCCAAATGAAGCAGGGTTCATATCCCCATTGATGGCCGCATTGATGATGAAGGTAGTACCACCGTTATTCTGCATATTCACCCCGTCGTATACAATCGGCAGGATGACCTCAGGATTGGCGGTATTATTATCTGCCAGGAACAAACCTTTGTAATCAGTTTTTAAGGAGTAACCGGCATTGATCACCTTGGAGGAATAAGTGATTGCCTCGGTGTATTTGCCATTGCCTTTACCCAGGTAAACTTCCGCATTGAGGTACAGGCGGGCCAACAGGGCCCATACTGCTGCCTGATCCACGCGGGCGTACTCGTTATTTCTTGCCGTTACCACCAGTGGTTCAATTGCCAGCAGTTCCGACTCCAGATATTTAAAAAGCTCCGCACGGGTAGTTTGTGGCGGAATATATTTACCTATTGGATCATTCTCTGTTACAAACGGAGGATTTGCAAACAGGTCCATCAGCACCCAATATTCAAACGCACGCAGGAAGCGCGCTTCCGCACGATAGGTTTTAATCTCGTCCGCATCTTTACCTGAAAAACCACGGGAAGCAATTTTATCATCGGTTGACTCGCGTAGGAATTCATTGGCCACGGTAACATGGAACAGCGCCCGGTTGTATAACGCTGCCAGCAGTACGTTGTTGCTGGTCCAATTCATGTAATGGAAGTCAGGAATACCCGGATCATTCCATACGCACATGGCTTCTTCGGTAGGCAGCTCCTGGGCGTTCCAGTAGAGGCGGAGGAAATCGGCCTGGCCCGGATCAATACCTGCCAGGTCGGAAGTGGAAGTACCATTATTACCGGCCAGTGCAAAACTGCCGTACACCTTTGCCAGCACCTGCTTGTATCCCGCCAGGGTACCGTAGGCAATATCGGAAGTGGTGGAGTTGGTCGGCATCCTGTCCAGGTCCTTTGTACAGGAGCTAAAACCTACCACTGCCGCCAGCACACATATTTTGAGAAAGTTCTTTTTCATCTTACCAAAATTTTTTAATTAAAACTCCAGGTTAGCGCCCAGTGTAAATGTTCTTGACCTTGGGTACAGGTTGTAGTCAATACCACTGCTGATTTCCGGATCCAGTCCTTTATACTTCGTGATCACAAACACATTCTGGCAGGATGCATTCAAACGCAGATGTGCCGTGTTTTTAAACAGGGAACCGAAGTTGTAACCAATGCTCAGGTTATCCATACGCAGGAAAGAGGCATTCTGCACATAGTAGTCAGACTGGTATTGGTTGTTGAAGAAGTTGGTGTTGTAGATGTCGGTGGTACTGTTGTTGAGCAGTCCCAGCGGGTTCAGTATATTCCTCCTTACGCCGAAGTTGGACGCCACATTGTTATACATGTAGTTGCCCAGGTTGGCGCGGAGGCTGGTGCTGAGTACCCAGCGGTCGTAGGTAAACGAGGTACCGAAGCCCAGGAACACCTTAGGTGCCGGGGATTTGTAGCGATACATATCTTTTTCGTTGATCACGCCGTCTTTGTTCAGATCTTCGTATACGCCTTCGATCGGTTTGCCGCTGGCATCATACACCTGTTTGTAAACGTAGTAGGAGAAAGTATTATAACCTACTGAATGGATCTGGATGGACTGACCGGTACCGCCGGTGATACCACCGGTGAGGTTACCTACAAAACTTGGATCTGTTACTGCGGTTAGGTTAGTGATTTTATTTTGATTCAGGGTGAGATTAAAGTTCACATTCCAGGAAAACTTACCTTTTTCGATCGGAATAGCTTCCAGGTTTAGTTCCACCCCTTTGTTCTCAATGTTACCAACGTTGGTCAGTATCTGATTACTGAAGTTGGAACCGATAGGAATTGGAACGGTATTGAGGAGATTTTTGGTTTTCTTCCAGTATGCATCCAGACTACCTCTCAGGCGATCGTCGAGGAAGGCGAAATCTACGCCCGCGTTATAAGTTTCGGTTTGTTCCCATTTGATATTTTTATCGTATGCTGCCGGTGCCTGCATGTTGTACCAGTTGTTACCAAACTGGTACATGCTGCTGTTGGAGCTGGTGGAATAGATTGCCATGTAGGAGTAGTTGGCGATACCATCCTGGTTACCCGTGATACCGTAGCTCAGGCGCAATTTCAGGTCGTTGAGCACTTTGGCATCTTTCAGGAAATTCTCACGGTTGATTCTCCAGGTCAGCGCTGCGGAAGGGAATACACCCCAGCGGTTTTCAGGCGCAAAGCGGGAGGAACCATCCGTACGGATAGATCCTGCGAAGATGTATTTATCATCGAAGGTATAAATCAAACGGCCATAGTAAGAGATGAGCGTGTTCTGCGGAATATCCAGCGGGAACTTAGGCTCGCTGCCTTCTATCACTTCCCCTTTGGCGTTATAGCTGGCGTAGTTGTAGTTGGTTGTTTTATTATCGTAATAGCCGTAACCCGCCAGTACGTTGATATTGGATTTAATACCCGGCAGCGTTTTCACGTAGTTCAGGTAAAACTCTCCTACTCTATTATTCATTTTTTGCAGGAAGTGGTTATTCTGCCCCCCTACAGTGTATTGCTGGGCAGCATCCGCTGGTACGAAGGTGGTGCCGGTACCCTGGGATACATCGTAGCCGAGGTTTAAGTTGGCGCGCAGTTCCGGCAGGAAGTGGAATTTGTAATCGAATTCGATGTTACCGTAGCTGCGTTTTACTTCGCTGTTGTTGTCCTGCATGCGGATCAGGGAAACGGGGTTGCGGGGCGCATTTGGATTAAGTGTAACCGCACCCGTTGCTGCGTCTTTGGTGTACCATTCGAAGTAGCCACCGAAAGGACTGGTGCTATCGTATACCGGCTGTGTGGGATCGAATTGCACGGCGCTGATGATAGCCTGCTGGTTGGCATAGTGTGCTTTTGAAATCACTCCTTTGGCGCTGATGTTCACTTTCAGGTGGTTATCAAAAAAGGAAGGATTCAGGTTTACCCCGAGGAAGCTACGTTTCAGGTTATCAGTGATGAGCACACCGGTTTGATTGGTAAAGTTGGCAGAAATACGGTAAGGCATGTTCTTTAAAGCCCCGGCAACACTCAGGTTATTATCGTTGCTGATGGAGGTGCGGTAGATCTGATCCTGCCAGTCGGTGCTGGCTTTGCCCATCAGTGCTTTCTGCGCCGGTGTACCTAATGAATCGACATATTGGCGGTATTCGGCTGCGTCCAAAACATCTACCTTTTTAGTGATTTTACCGACACCGATATTAGTATTGAAAGTAATTTTAGGTGCACCAGATTTACCTTTTTTGGTGGTAATCATTATGACGCCGTTAGAAGCCCTGGAACCGTAGATAGCAGTGGCAGCAGCATCCTTCAACACCGTCATGCTCTCAATATCATTCGGGTTGATCAGTGCCAGCGGGTTCGGTGCTCCATTGATAGTGGAACCACTTAAAGGCACCCCGTCGATCACAAACAGCGGATCGTTGCTGGCGTTGAGGGATGACCCGCCGCGGATGCGGATGGTACTACCCACCCCAGGCTGTCCGCTGTTGGAAGTAATAGCCACACCGGCTACCTTACCTACAATGAGTTGATCAGGCGTTTGAATCGTACCTTTCTGGAAATCTTTTGAGGAGATGGTGGTGATACTACCGGTCACATCTTTCTTTTTCTGCACACCGTATCCGATCACTACTGCTTCGTTTAAGGTGCGATGGTCATCTCCGAGTTTCACCTCGATGGATGACTGATTACCTACGGTAATTTCCTGTGGTGCTTTACCCAAAAAGGAGAAGATCAGCACGGAGGTTGGGGTGGTTCCTACAATGGAATAATGTCCTTGTGCATCAGTTTGCGTGCCGCGGTTAGTACCCTTGATCTGGATACTCACGCCCGGCAGGGATTCGCCGGTTTCGGCATCAGTGACTTTCCCGCTGACCTGCGTCTGCGCATGCACGGAAAACGCACATAGCAACAGTGCCGTTACAGCCATAAAAAGCCTACGGTAGAACTTTTTCATAACGAAGTGAATTGTTGGATGATATATAGTTACAGTTTTACTAAGTGGCATCTCCATTTGCTATTCTATTTTCATTTCAAAAACCCATGACTGCATGGCCGGAATTTCCGTATTACCATCCAGTTTAATATTATCGCCCGTAATGATATTTGTAGCGGCAGAGAATCCTGCTGTACGTTCGTTGAAGTAGTTAAAATCTATCTTCCTGCTAACTTTTGATGTGTTCATCACACACATCACCGTTTGATCATTGTTGTAACGAAAGTAGACGTAGAGTCCGTCCTGGGGCGCAAATTGCATCAATTGTCCGAATTTTAATGCAGAAGAATTTTTGCGATATGTACCTAATTTCTTTACAAGCTGCTGTACCTCTATTTCCGCTTCACTCATGCCTGCACCGGTGAATGCATTGCGGGGATCATTTTTCCATCCGCCCGGGAAATCAAGTCGTACCAGGCCGTCAGGCTTGGTTTCTCCTTTCATCAGCACTTCTGAACCGTAGTAGAGTTGAGGTATACCGCGACTGGTGAGCAACCACGTGTAGGCCATCTTTTGCTTGGCCACATCTTCCTTTACTACTGAAAAAAACCGGTTGAGGTCATGATTATCCAGCAGTAAAACATTTTTGGTGGGATCTTTATAGAGGAAGTCGTAAGCGAGTACATTGTAAAGCTGTATCACGCCTGTGTTCCAACCCAGTTCCTGTGTAAGCGCCGGTACAATGCCGTTAAAAAGCGCCTGGAAATCCAGTACGCCTGGCAGGTTACTTTTGAAAGGCGTGTTGATATTGTTTTGTACAAAGTAAACCTGGTTAGGCGTGTTTTGCACCAGTACTTCCCCGAAGATGGCAAGCTGCGGGTATTCCTTTAGCAGCGCGGCATTACAGATATTGCCAAATTCCTGGTCGTTGTACATATAGGTATCAATACGTACTGCATCCACGCCAAATTCCTCGATGTACCAGATAGCATTCTGTATGATGAAATTGGCCACGTACGGGTTGCGTTGATTCCAGTCCGGCATTTCCTTCACAAACCAGCCATCAGTCATGCGGCGCTTATCCATTGCGGAGGCGTGTGGATCAAACAGGGCCTGTTCACGGGCACTGGTGCCGGTAAAAGTGGGCCATTGATTTAGCCAGTCGGCCGATGGCAGGTCCTGCACTATAAAATGCCAGGTGCCGGTATGGTTGTATACCGCGTCCTGCACGAGCTTCATCCCTCTTTTATGTAGGGAATCGCTGAGGATTTTATACCCTTCGTTGCCGCCATAGCGTTGATCGATCTGGTAAGGATTGGTGATGGCATAGCCGTGCTCCGTGCGGGAAGGCATATCGTTTTCCATCACGGGGGTCATCCAGATGGCGGTGGCACCTAATTCCTGAAAGTAGTCCAGGTGATTGATAACACCCTGAAAGTCGCCCCCATGGCGGGCGTAATAATCACTTCTATCGAGCGACTGATCCCTGTACCCTTTAATACGGTCGTTGGTGGTGTCGCCGTTGGAGAAGCGGTCCGGCAGCATAAAATAGATCATATCGGCTGAGCTCACCCCCTGGGCAAACGTGCGGCCGGGCTGGCCGGTACGGGCTTTGAGTGGCCAGTAGATATGTGACTTTTTACCGTTGATGGTATGAATAAAATCTACGTTACCCGGCTTTGCGTCCGGCGCGATTTCGATATCCATGGCCAGGTATTTTCCGTTTTCGAACCTATGTGTACCAAGCACCTGGATACCCTTATAGTTTACATCGATTTTTCCTTTGCTAAATGCAGCGTCATCACTTTTGAGCAGTAGTTGCAGTTTGTTGGTTTGCATGCCCGCCCACCAGTTTACCGGGTAAACGGCAGGTTGTTTGGCATAGGCAATAATAGTAGCACACATTATCAGCAGTCCGGCTATCAGTTTTTTCGTCATAAGTGGAACGTAAAAATTCAGTGAGGCAATTTATGTAAACCTGCTTCATCCGTAAAGGGTGCTTATACTTACAACCCCGTTCCTGCTACATAAATCGGGGGATGCGGGTTTCATGCAGTTAGTATAAAAAATGACGTCGTTCGTATAAAAAAGTGGTTGTTTAACAATTATTTTTTAGCTTAAATGGTAATTTCGCGTCCACTTATGATAGCTATACCGCGCTCGAGGCTGGGGAAAAAGAGTATTTACGCCATTTACTGGATTTTTTACATCCTGATTTTCGGATTTATTCAGGCTGGCCCTTTCCATGATTACCGGAATGCGTTTGCATCCGAGCTTATCAGTTTGCCTATGCGTGCGCTGTTTGTAGCGATCGTGCTGGAAGTAATGATGGAGCGGCTGCTGTTTCGCAAAAAAGGCTGGCTGTTTGTACTGCTCTATATCCCGCTGATCCTGCTTTTCGCGGTAATACAGCGCTGGATCGACAATACTTTTATATTGGAGTATTTCTTAACCCAGTGGCAAAAAGAGCCACTGCTCAGCATCTCCCCTTTTATTTACAGTGTGATCAAACTGCAATTTGTGGTCACTGTTCCCTTTTCTGTAAAACTATTTTACAACTGGATGCGGGAGCAGCACCGTTCCATGCGGATGGCGGAGGAAAAAACACAGGCCGAGCTGCTGATTTTGCGTAACCAGTTTCACCCGCATTTTATCTTCAATGTGTTAAATACATTGTATGCCAAAACCCTGGTCACCAGTCCGGAATCGGCGGAGATAGTGGCGCGGATGTCTTCACTGCTGCGGTTTTCCATTTATGAAATCAACACTACTCGTATTCCTTTGGAGAAGGAAATCAAATACCTGGAAGATTACATTGCCTTGCAAAAAGTACGATTTGATCATCACCAGCAAATCAGCTTCCATATAGATGGGACTCCTGATCATAAATTTCTCGAACCGTTTATACTGATGGCGTTTGTGGAGAATAGCTTCAAACACAGCATGCCGAATGAATATGGCGACAGCTGGATTACCATCTCCATATCCATACAACAGGAATGGCTGACGGCAAAAATTGAGAACAGTGCGGTGATGGGGCACAGCGGGCATCAGCTGCACAACAGCAATGGTGGCGGTGTGGGACTGGAAAATGTGAAGCGGCGACTCAACCTCATTTACGGAGAAAATCATACCTTGAAGATCAGTCAGAACGAGGATAGTTATTTTGTGTACCTGAAATTGAAATTAGAATCCAATGAATCACAGTATTAATTGCATTATTATTGAAGATGAGAAACCTGCGTCGGATCTGTTACAGCTATATATCAGCCGAATTGAGTTACTCAACCTGGTGGGCACTTTTACCAGTGGCACACAGGCAATGCGATGCCTTAATACCCATAAAATAGATTTAATTTTTACAGATATTAATCTGCCGGGCATCAGCGGGGTGGATTTCATTCGTTCCCTGACACCCGCGCCCAATGTGATTTTCACAACCGCGCATGCGCAATATGCAGTAGATGGATTTGATTTGGATGCGGTGGATTTTTTGCTGAAACCTATACCCTTTGAGCGTTTCCTGAAAGCGATAAATCGCTTCATCAAGCTGGACAACAAGCAGCTGATGGAGCCTGCTAAGCCGGAAGCCCCTGAGAAGGAGCCTCCGTTTATATTTGTGAAGTCAGATAAAAAGATGGTGAAGATTTACCTCGATGATATCCTGTATTTCGAATCGCAGAAAAATTACCTGCTGATTACCACTACCAAAGAGGTGTATAAAACCTATCATTCCATTTCAGAGATGGAGGAAAAGCTGCCGGAGTCCATGTTTGTAAGGATTCACCGGTCGTTTATCGTGTCGATTCCCAAGATTGAGAAGTTTAACAGCAATGAGATAGAGATCAATAAGACGATCATCCCCATAGGTCGGCATTATGGCAGCACTACCACGCAGGCGCTGAAAAACTATCAGTTAATGCATCCCACTTTTAATATTTAAGCAGGAATCAGATCAGCTGTAACGCTGGTGAATTCAGCAGCCTGGTCTTCGAACACTGCTTCGATCATGCCGATTTCCTTGCCGTACATAGTTTTCTTGCGTTTACCGAAGTAAAGGGTATTTTCCATTACCTTATTACCGGCCCATGCCACTTTGAGCTTACCACTTGCCAGTTCGTGGCGGCAAAGGAAGTCGGGTATAATGGCGAAACCGTTGGCATCGCTCATACAGCGTACAATGGAGCATTTGTTGGGCACGATGTAGTTAGGCCTGAAATCCGGGTGTTTGTTGAAATTGAGATGCCAGAATTTGCGCATATTCTCCATATCCGCCGCGGTGGTATACCAGGTTTGTTCCTTAAGCCAGGCTTCCGCTTCGGCGATTTTATTGTTATCGATCAGGGCGTTAAATTCCGACAGATCCTGGGCGCCGCCGGCTACCAGCACAATGCGTTCCTTGGAAAACGGCTTGTATTCCAGGTTGGGCTGAATACCTTTTTGCGGGGTGATGATCAGGTCCAGTACGCCATGGTCGAGGTCCTGCTGCATTTCGGGGTATTCCCCGAATTTAATATTGATATTAAAAGGCAGGGAAGAGATATATTGTTCCAGGGTAAACTGAAAAGTTTCCAGGCACATACCCACGCTGATAGTGGACTTATTGGTGGCTGCACTTTTATGGAAGTGCGTTTCCGCGTCCTCCAGTTTGTTTACTGCTTCCAGAATGTAGTTGTACAGCACTTTGGCGCGTTCGGTAGGCACCATTTTACGGGCGGTTCTGTCGAACAGCTTATAGCCAACATAGGCTTCCAGTGAGTTCAGGTGCAGACTAACGCCTGGCTGTGACACGTATAGCGCTTGCGCGGTGGCGGTGAGTGAGCCTGTTTCGTAGATGGTTTTAAAGGTACGGAACCATTCAAAGTTCAATAACATACATCATTATTTTAATGATGCAAAGATACGATTTATATCATTATTATAATTCTCCCATTTTCCGTGGCCTTCGGCCACGGAAAATCGGGTGAGGAGGAGCGCCGCCGGCGCTCCTCCTCACCCGGGCGTTGCCAATAAGCAGATGCCGCTCTATCGAAGGAAAGAGGTAAGATGGTGATTCAGCTCTCCTGGCGGCGCCTATTGAAGGTAATTGCTCACCTCGATGAGGTTCTGATCGGGGTCCCGGAAGTATACCGAGCGGATGGGACCGGTAGCACCGGTTCGGCGTACATCTGTTTCAATAGTGGGAATACCTGCTTCGGCCAGCTCCACGATGACTACTTCCAGGGGCGTATCGGTAATAAAACAGAGATCTGCCGATCCTGGCGTGGGATAGGCAGCCTTCGGATCTATTTCCCGGCCCTGCTGGTGCAGGTTGATCTTCTGGTGGCCAAACCGGAGGGCAGTACGCCCCTCTCCGAAGGTTTCTACCTCCATGCCCATTACTTCTCTGTAAAAATTACAGGTAGCCTCAATACTGGCTACCGTAAGCACCAGGTGATCCAGTCTTGCAATGTCCATACGCATCGGATTAGTGTATGAAGGTCGGGATTATTTTTATACCTTGCCGGCCACCCTAATTTCACACACCTTATGAAACTGAGCTCCTTAGCCTTATTTTTACTATTCCCTTCGGCTGTTTTTTCCCAATACAAAGGATTTGGCCCTGTTAAATGGTCGTCACCTGTTGGTGGCAAGATATTTACCGCCCCTGTGCTGCACGATAAGCAGGTAATCATTGGTTCTGCTGCGGGCAACCTGCAGGCACTGGATACAGCCACCGGTAGGGCTATATGGCAGGCGAGTGCGTTCGGCCCTGTAGTGGCGCAGCCTCTCCTGGATAACCATACGTTGTACTTCGGCACTTATAACGGTTATTATGCCGTGGACGCCCGCAACGGCAAACACTTGTGGCACTTCAAAACAGGCGGTGAGCAAAGGATTGGTGGCAAAGGATTGTACACCATGCAACCGGACAGCCTGTACATGGAAGATCAGTACGACCTTTACCTCTCCGCCCCTGCTACGGATAATAAAAACGTTTACTTCGGCAGCAGCGACCATCACATTTACGCGCTGGATAAGCATAGCGGAAAACTGCGTTGGAAATATAAAACCAATGGCCCGGTACATGGCGGCGTAGCCACCAGCAACGGCATTATCATCGCCGGCAGCTGGGATACCTACATTTACGCACTGAACGCGGACAATGGCCAGGTACGCTGGAAATTCAAGACAGACGAAGATGCGAAATACCATCATATCCTGGAAGGCATACAGGCGACACCGTTAGTGTATAACAATACCATTTACCTCGGCACCCGCGATACCAAACTCTATGCACTGGACTTACAAACCGGTAAAGAAAAATGGCACTGGGATGCAGGTGATCCCTGGATTGTAGGCAGCGCGGTAGCTAAAGACGGGCATATTTACGTAGGCACATCCGACAGCTACCTGCTGGTGGACCTGGACGCAGCTACCGGAAAAGAATATTATAACAATAAAGGTGGCGGCTATGTATTCGGCGCACCAACTTTAGCCGGAAATACTTTGCTGTACGGGGACTTCACAGGCAGACTATTCATGTTAAATACAGCAGATGGCAAAGTATTGGACACGCTGGATATGCCCGGCAGAAGGCAACATGCAGGCACCGTATTGAACAGCGCCGGCCTGATCGACTTTATGCACAACGCCGGCAAGGCTGATCCTGCCCTGTTTCAGACAACCGTAAATTTCATGGAGCAGTTATATCAACTCGGACCTATTACATCAGCCCCGGTGGTGACTAACGGAGTTGCCTATATTGGCAGTGCCGACGGTCACCTGTACGCCATACCGCTTCGCTAATCCTTATATTGCAGGCGGTTCCAGGCTTTCACCGCTTCATACCAGATGACACTGAGCAGTCCTACGGCTACGCATATACCCAGCTGTGTAACCGTTAATGGTTCGATACTAAACAGTGCCGCCACCGGTGGTACATACAGCATCATTAACGTGAGCAGCAGCGTAACACCAATAACGCCTACCATCAACATATTCCGGTTTTTCATACTGGTGATGAAGGAGTAATAATTGGAACGGTTCACCAGGGTGAGAAACACGTTGGCGATGATGAGTGTGGTGAATACCATGCTACGGGTAAGCTGTTCGGAATATCCCTGCGCGGCTGCCCATTGGTACACGCCCAGTACACCGGCGGTGATGAGCAATCCCTGCAGGATGCTGCGCCCCATTTCCTCCCAGCTGAGGAAGGTTTCATCGATGGGACGCGGCGGTATTTTCATGGCATTTTTTTCCAGTGGTTCATTTTCATATACTACGGAACAGGTAGGCCCCATCACTATTTCCAGGAAAATCACGTGCATAGGCGTGAATATATCCGGGTATATCCAGCCGAGAAACAGTGGCAATGATACCGTAAGTATGATCGGGATATGAATAGCCACGATGTACAGTACAGCGCGGCGGATGTTATTATAAATTCTTCGCCCCATTGCTACCGCATCCACCATGCCACTCAGGTCGTCGTTACTGAGAATGAGCGCTGCCGCCTGTTTGGCGATTTCCGTGCCTTTGCGCCCCATGGCGATGCCAATGTGCGCAGCTTTCAAGGCGGGGCCGTCGTTGACGCCGTCGCCGGTCATAGCTACTATTTCATTATCCGCCTTAAGTGCATTGATCGCCGCCAGCTTGGCTTCCGGGAACATGCGGGTAAAAATATTCACCGACTCCATTTTCACCTGCCGCTCTTTTTCATCCAGCTGCATCAGCACGTCCCCATCGATACTGGCTCCTGCCCCTCTCAGGCCAGCCTGGGCCGCGATGGCTTTCGTAGTGGCACTGTTATCTCCCGTAATTATTTTTACAATAATACCCGCATCATAAAATTTATTGAACACCTCTTTGATATTGGCTTTGGGCGGATCATAGAAGGTGATCAGCCCCAGGAAGCGGAATGAAAGCGATTGCTGCTCCGCCGGGAAATCATTACCACTAAAGGTAGCAGCGGCTACACCCAAAACACGGTAGCCTTCATGCGTGAAAGCCTGCAACTGTTCTATTGCTTTTTTCCGGCTTGCCTCATCCAGGTTCGACACAGCGAATATCGCTTCCGGCGCACCTTTAGCAGCAATGATCCGCTGCCCGCTATTATCTTCCAGCACATGCGTCATCATCGGCGGAGTGCCGCCTAACGGGTACTCATGTACGAAATGGAAATTGCTTCGTATATCCTGATCCGTTATCTTGCCATATACTGCATGCAGTGTTTTCTCCATTGGATCGAACGGCACGGGCTCACTCGCCCACATCGACCAGGTAATGATTTTCCTTGCTGCTTCGGTATTCCAGTTGTCCGATGTATATACTTTGTTGGTGGCAAGATCATACACATTATGCAGCTGCATACTGTTTTCAGTTATGGTTCCGGTTTTATCGGTACAGATCACCGTAGCACTACCCAGCGCTTCCACGGTGCGCACTTTTTTCACGATAATACCGAGCTGCATAAGTCGCCGCGCACCCAATGCCATAAACGTGGTAAATGCCACGGGAATTTCTTCCGGCAGTATAGACATAGCCAGGGTTAAGCCTTTGAGCAGACTACCGATTAAACTACCACTGATGTAAAAGTTATATCCCCACACGGCCAGAAACACTGCCAGGCCAATGATGGCCATACCTTTTACAAAGCGGGTTATTTGCTTTTGCAGCAGAGTGGGCTCATCTTTCATAGTAAGGATGGCATTACCGAGCTCCCCTATTTTTGTTTGTGCACCTACTTTCTCCACTTGTACAAACGCGAGCCCCGAGGCTACCAGCGTACCACTATACACGGTTTTATCGCCATCGGGCGTTTTAAATACCGTATAGGCTTCCCCGGTGAGGGCGGACTCGTTTACAGAAAAATCATTAGCGTGGATCACGGTACCGTCTGCATTGATGGTATTACCTTCTTCCACTACCATTATATCGCCCACTACGATGTCGGCAGTGGGGATGCCGATAATCTTTTTATTGCGCACCGCGAGGGTTAGCGGCTGGTTGATCTTTTTGAGTGCTGCCAGGGCCTTGTTACTACGGCCCTCCTGGTATATGGAGATGCCGGATACCACGATGATGGCCGCCAGCATGAAATAGGCTTCACTGGTTTCTCCCAGAATAAAATAAATGATGGTAACGGCTACCAGCAGGATGAGCATGGGCTCAGACAGCAGTTCGGACAACAAGGCCAGCAACCGGTTTTGCTGTTTGCCGGCATATTCATTTTTTCCGTACTGTTGGCGGGACTGGAGCACCGCCTCGTTATCCAGGCCGGTAATATGATCGGGTAACTTCCTGTAATCGGCCATAAGCGGCAGGTTGAAATAAGGTTTGGCTATGAATGTAGGATTTTTTCGGCGGTCGCCACCTGCTTTTCGGGGATATTATATCCCCCGGGTACGCCGTAGGGCGATAAAACCACCTGCCAGAGCTGACTGCAGCGTGCCCGGAAGGAACCTGCGCAGGATTGCAGGTAATAGTTCCACATGCGGCGGAAGGTGTTGTCGTACCGGTCTTTCAGCTGATCCCAGTGGTCATTGAACTGCCGGTACCAGGCCATCAGTGTTTTATCGTAGTACACGCTGAAATTTTGCCAGTGTTCCATCACAAAGTAGTCCTCTATGGCTTTGCCTATCTGGGCAATGGATGGGATAGTGGTATTGGGGAAGATGTATTTACCCAGCCAGGGATCGGCCATGGTAAAGGAGCGGTTGCCGCCTATGGTGTGCAGCAGAAACAGGCCGTTATCCCGCAGGCAGGTCCGGGCCATTTTCATATAGGCGTGGTAGTTACGGTAGCCTACGTGCTCAAACATGCCGAGCGAGGCGATGGCGTCAAATTTCTCCGTCATGCTGCGGTAATCCATTACGCGGATATCCACGGACAGCCCCTGGCAGCGTTCGGCCGCGAGGCGAGCCTGCTCTTCGGAGATGGTGATACCGGTAACGTGCACTCCATAGTTTTCGGCGGCATATTTCGCGAAGCTGCCCCAGCCACAGCCAATGTCGAGTACTCGCATACCTGGTTGCAGATGAAGTTTGCGACAGGTAAGATCCAGCTTTTCTTCCTGGGCGGCATCCAGGGTATCGGCATGTTCCCAGAAGGCGCAGGTGTACGTCATGCGTTTATCCAGCATGAGGCTAAAGAGATCGTTGCCGAGGTCGTAGTGGCGGCGACCGTTTTTAAACGCCTGTTCCGGATGCTGGAAGTTAAACAACCGCGATAGCAGGATATCCCTTTTAAGCGCCCAGCTGGCTTTTATTTGCTCATCCAAACGAGCTTTGAGCATGTGATGGATGGTTTCGTCTACTTCGGGGCTGTCCCACCAGCCGGCCATATAGGATTCCCCCAGCGCCAGCGACCCGTACTTCAGGACGGCCGGGTAAAAATGTTCATCGTGCACATGAATATCCCAGGGCATATCCCCGTTGATGTTGATGCCGGCAGCTGACAACAGCCTGATTACCATATTTTTACTGCTTTCCATAAATTGAATGGGCTATATGCTGGTTAACAACTGCGAGAGGAAAAAGGTTATCGGCTCCTGGTAGGCCCGTCGTATAGGCGAGGTCGTTATTGAGGGGCCGGTGAATAAGAATAAGTTCCGGCCCGTCTACCTCATAAGCAAAATCTAAATTTTCAGAACCTTAGTTCCGGACATTCCCTGTTAATCCTATAGAGAGAATGTCAATATTTTTTTGGGGGCCGTAAAATAATAAAAAAATGAATATCAACAATGAAATAAATAAAAAATATTTAATAAGCGTATGGCTTACGTTTCTAATTAAAACAATCATCCTCTTCATCGCCGGGCGCTACCGCAGGGAGTGAAATGGTGAAACTGGTGCCTTTGCCGGTCATACTTTCCACGTTGATACTGCCGCCGTTTTGAATGGCAAACTCCCGGCACAGCACCAGGCCGAGACCGGTGCCTCTTTCTCCGTTGGTACCATATTCCGGATGGTTGCTATAGGAAAACAGCTCCCCGACCTGTTTCGGACTCATGCCTTTTCCTTCGTCAGTAATGCTGACTGCTACCTGATCCGACTGCAACTTCGCTTCAATCACCACATCTCCGCCGGCATAGCTGAACTTCAGCGCATTACTGATGAAATTACGCAGTATCACTGAAACATGATCTCTGTCGGCATATAACACCACATTTTCCTCTACTTTCATCCGGATCGCAATATTCTTCTGCATCAGTTGCAGGCGGAAGAAATACAGAACATCCGTTACCAGCGGCAACAACGGGAACAGCGAAGGATTGGCATGAATGCCTTTCATGCTCCGGCTGCTCCAGCGAAGAATATTATCCAGTGAACCTCCCAGCTGGGCCACTTTTTCATGCAAAACCTGAGCAGCCTCTTTCATATCTTTTTCCGGGTACTCACCTTTCAGATACATATCCAGCAATACTTCCAGGGTAGCGAGAGGACTCCTTACATCATGCGCAACGATGGAAAACAACTTTTCCTTATCCTTATTCATGGTTACCAGATTGGAACGGGAATGTTCAATTTCCTTCTGGTAATCGGCCTGTATGGATTTGAAAAACGTAAGCCCAATCACGGGGAAAGCCAGGGAGATGGTAGCGTTGAGCCATACCCGTTCCTTAGGGACCGGCACCACGCCGTCCATATGCTGGGGGAAATACACGATGCCGAGGAATATGGTAATCAGGCATAAACTCGCAATGCCGATGATCCACCAGTTGTCGTACACCAGCACAATCACAATCACGATGTTAATCAGAAAGTATTCCGAACCATTGTGAAAGTAAAAGCCCGTAAACGTATATACGATGGCGCTGCTAACGATCAGGGACAGGCGGGCAGACAAATACTTACGGTTATAATGCAGGTATAATACACCTAACGCGCCTAGTGTAGTACAAAGATTCAGACTGGATAAAAGGTATCTGCCCTGGTAAAGATTGAGCAGGCAGAAAAAGAACATGCACGGTATACAGGGTAATGCCAGCAGATTCAACATTTTGGTGCGGCGGATTTCCATGAAAGGCATGCCCGGATGGATACCAACGTTGACGATGGCATTCCAGAGCAGGACAATCTTTTCATGAGCAATACGCTGCAGGTCATTAAGCATAGGACTACAAATATACCCGGAATTTTCGATGGATATTTAGATGTAGATTTATTGTAATAAGATGAAGTGGGTGTTTTTCGGGTAGGATTTCAAATTACGAAATAAAAATCTGCCTGCTCCTCAAACCGTAGAAGGCTTGCTGCAAGCCGATTTCAGCGCAAAATAAAAGAGACCTTCGGTCTCTTTTATTTTGCGCTGGCAGCACGTCCGCCAGCGGCGGACATGCTGCTGAATTAAAAATTTATTTATTTTTTAAGATAAGGTAACAAAGCCTTGCGCCAGATATCATACCCTTTGCTATTCATATGCACCATATCCTGCAGGAAAAGCTCCGGCCTGTTGTTTCCTTTGGCATCCTGCATCGGGCGGAAAATATCCACGAACTGCATATTTTTTTGGGTGGCTATATACTCGCGGATCAGCTTGTTCGCTGTTTTAATTTTCTCTATCCATTTTGCGCGGGCAGGACTTGGTTTGATGGAAATATACACTACCGGCACCTCCGGCAATTTAGCGCGGATTCCAGTCAGCAGCGTTTTCGTATGCTGAAGAATGGTGTCAGCGGTATACTCTTCTTTTGCCACATCATTGTCGCCCACATAAATCACAATTTGTTTGGGCTGGTAAGGAAACACAATATCGTTCAGGTAAAAGATAATATCGTTGACAATGGCCCCGCCTATTCCCCTGTTCATGGCTGTATAGGACGCAAAGGTGCGCTCCAGATCACCCCATTTACGGATGGAGGAACTTCCGATAAACAGTAACGGATGTGCCGGAGGTGTGTACATCTGATCGAATTTCTTGATCGTCTGCACATCCTCCCAGTAACGTGGCTTCTCCTGTGCTGCTGCTGTAAGCACTTGTACAGCCAGCAGCATCACTAATAGTAATTGCTTCATAACATGGATTGCTTTAAAAATCGGCATACAAATTATGAAATTACATTTGAAAGTTTATTTAATATTCACCAGTTGGGTGGCTACATTTTGTCCGAATACTTCTACCAACGCATTGCCGGCGGTGCTTACTTTTTCGCCACTGATCAGGATTTCCCTTTGTTCACCGGGTAATACAGATATGTAGTTATCAGAATAAAAAACAGGCAGTATCCTATTTTTAGTATTGGCATCTACCAGCGACACGCGGTTAAAAAATGCGACCGGTGCATCTTTTGGGTTGGAGATGGTAACAACTATCTCTTTGCTTTTACGTTGAGCCGTGATGGTTGGTTTCACCGGTTTTAATTCCTGCAAGCCACTGTACTGGCCATCTGCCGCAGGCAGCCAATAGAAATTATCATCTAATATTTCTTTATGAAGAGTGCGGAGCCGCAGGGAAAGGAACAAGCCTTTTTTCTCCTTTAACGCGTCCAGCTTGGTTTTCAGTTCAATATGCCGTTGTACACTGGATGGGGAGGCCTCTACAAATAATTGCTCCACCGGGTACTGCTTACCGTTCATATCATAAGCGTTTACTTCCAGCATCAGGTCGCGGTGGTATTGAAAAGTATTATTCACCACCATGATAATTTTATTCACCGGATCGTACATCGCATGTAATGGTTTACTGCCGCTGCGGAGTCCGTACAGGCAGGCATTGGGGTCGAGGTAGTAATCATACATCTGTCCGCGCATGGCCGTCCATGGGTTTTGTGTTTTCCAGATGATGGTACCGGTATACCAGTCCCACATATGTGCGCTGAAGCCTTCCATCAGGGCGCGGTACTGATCGTAATTGACCAGCTGCGCTTTGTTGGCCCAGTCTTCCAGGTTTTTGGCGCGGCCATAAGGCTCCAGGCTGTTGTTATAGGAGATGTATTTATGGTAATCCCAAACGCTGTCCACCTTATTGGCTGCAAAGTCAGGCGCTACGAGGTTTTCAGCTGGCAGGAATCTTTTCAGGCTGGTGATGTCTCCTACGCCAACGGAGCCCACTTCTGAGTTGAACGGAAAGGTGCGGTGTGCCCAGAAATGCTCGATGGTTTGAATACCGTATGGGCCGTCGCCGTTGCCGCCGATGAAGTTGTAGGACATACTGTCGGAGTTGGAGAAGTCGAAGAAGTAGCGGGTGCCATCAAGGGAAGGCAGGATACTATCTTTGATAGCCGCCAGGATATCCTGCGGCGGCGTAATTTCATTACCACCGCACCAGAAGGCCAGGGATGGGTAGTTACGCAGCATTTTCACCTGGTCGGCTACGCTGCTGATAAACAGCCCATGATCATTCGGGTACTGACGGCGGGTCCACTGGTCTTCCTTTTTCTTAGGGTCCACCCAGCGGCCGTTGCAGTCGCCCGACATCCAGAAATCCTGAAACACCAGCAGCCCGTATTTATCGCAGGCCTCGAAGAATTCAGGTCTTTCCGTGAGGCTACCGCCCCATATGCGAATGAGGTTGAGGTTCATATCGCGGTGGAAGCGCACTTCCGCGTCGTAGCGTTCCCTGCTGAAGCGGAACATGGCGTCGGAGGTAATCCAGTTGCCCCCTTTGATAAAGATGCGCTGGCCGTTGACACTTATTTCACGGCTGCGGGTATGGGTGTTCCAGGTGGTCTGGATTTCCCTTATGCCGAATTCCACGGCTTCCATGTCGCTAACTTTTCCGTTGGCGGTAAATTCCAGCGGGAGCTCGTAGAGATTTTGCGGGCCGTAGCCGGCAGGCCACCAGAGCCGGGGATTTTCCAGCAGCAGATCCGGAAGCGTAATCTTCGTAAATCCTTTAGGGGAAAGCGTTACCGTTTGCTGAATCGATTTACCATTCAGTACATATTTAAGCTGACCTGTCACAGTGGTAGCAGCGGCATTTTCCAGCGTGGCGGTCACCTGAATAGTAGCGGGCGCCTGCCTGCCTTCCGGCTGGCGAGTGCCTGGTACGAGGGTGACTACATGCGGGTCTTTGATACGAACAGCGCCTGTTTTTTCGATAGTCACCTGATCCCAGATGCCGGTGTTACGGTCGCGCATGGGCTGAATCCAGTCCCACCCTGCGGTATACTGCGGGCCTACATTCCGGGCGATGGTACCATCGCCGCCCTGGCCGCCGTTAGGATCTCCCACTACAGCCGGCGGATAAACGATTACTGCCAGCCTGTTGCGGCCGTCTTTGGCGAGGAAAGGGGTGATATTATAGGTCTGGCGCAGGTACGCACCATAATGTCTTTCAGCGTTTACTTTTTTTCCATTCAGGTAGATGTCACAGCCGTCGTTAACGCCTCTGAAGTGCAGCCACACCTGCCCGTCGGCAGCGGGGGCGGTTTCAGTAAAGTCCTTTACAAACCAGCGGGTATAGTGTTCCGGTCCGGTGGTATAGATATCGGGAATACGGTTGTTATTCATGCCAAAGAAGGGATCGGGCACCTGCTTGTTGTGCAGCATGGTAGTTAATACTGTGCCTGGCACAATGGCAGCATCCCAGTTGTTGAGTGCCTGTTGAGGCTGGGAAATTTTAGTACCATCCAGCTTTACTTCCTTTACCGGCATGGACTTCCATCCGCTATTGAGCTCGTACTGTTCCTGTGCCTGGCCGGTGGCGGCGGCACAGAGCAGCAGCCCTGATACAATTAGTCTACGCGTCATAATCTTTATTTAACGGTTCAAATTACTTTTTTTATTGGGTTTTATTGCCTTCGTTTTGTTCCGGGGCCTTCGGCCCCTGTGGTCTTTTTTTCTCGCAAAGCGGCCAAGCAGGTAAGCAGCAAAGGCCTGCGTTTTATTTTAGGGTGTTTGTTTTTGTTTGTTTTAGGAGAGACCGAAGGTCTCTCCTAAAACGGATTCAGGTCCGCCGAAGGGCGGACCTGAATCCGTTTTACTAACATAACACAATTCTTTGCTGCTTACCTGCTTGGCTGCTTTGCGAGAAAAAAAGATCGCTCTCCCGGCGCCGAAGGCGCCTTTGCGTTCTTTACCTACTTACACGCCTCTGCGAGAAAAAAGACAAAACAACCATCTCCCCGCCATTACTGTTATTATCAAACCAGATTGTCTTTTTTCACCAGTTAAC
The DNA here is from genome assembly GCF_900142605.1 of Chitinophaga jiangningensis. GTDB lineage: Bacteria > Bacteroidota > Bacteroidia > Chitinophagales > Chitinophagaceae > Chitinophaga > Chitinophaga jiangningensis. The sequence goes on along the minus strand of NZ_FRBL01000003.1, from coordinate 12,452 downwards.
ATCCAGTTCATGCGTCAATTCATCTCAGGACTGCTGTTGTTTTGCTTTCTATCGCAGGTGCGTGCGCAAGATATCAGCTGGCCAAAAGAAATACCTGTCAGCGGCGGAGGCAAAATCACCATTTATCAGCCCCAGCCCGAGAACCTGCAGGGCAATAATCTCTTTCTTCGTGCAGCCGTATCGGTGAGGGAAACTGCCAGCTCAGAACCAATTTTTGGAGTGGTGTGGGCCAACTGCCTGCTGAATACGGACAAGACCAGGCGCACGGCTACGCTGGAAACAGTCAGTGTTACACGCATAAAAATCCCGGACATCACGGATAACTCGCGACTGATGCAAATTTCCAGTCTGCTCGAAAAGGAAGTACCCAAATGGGACCTGACGATGTCGCTGGACGAGCTGCTGACCTCCATCCGGTCGGAGCAGCGTATCCGCGATAACAACATCAGCACGGAGCCACCGGAAGTGATTTACCGCACCAAACCCTCGCTGCTGGTGATCATGGACGGGGAGCCACGACTCCAGCTCGATAAAGACCTGAACATGCAGCGGGTAGTGAATACCCCAAACCTGATTGTGCAAAATCCAACCGACAAAAAATATTACCTCTATGGTGGCACGTTCTGGTACACCTCCAACAATGTAAAAAGCGGGTATGTGGTGAATCGCAATCTCCCTGCTACCATCCGGGCCATAGACGCGGACCTTAAAGCAAAAGGAAAAAATGATTCTCTCCCTAAATTTAATAACCCGCTGCCTCTTGATATTATTGTGCGTACCAGCCCAGCGGAACTGATACAAACGGATGGTGCGGCTTCCTACAAAAACCTGCAAGGCACCAGCCTGCTGTATGTAGATAACTCCCTGGAAGATATTTTCAAAGACATCAACACCCAATTAAACTACATCCTGCTGGCCGGCAGGTGGTATGCTTCCGCATCACTGCAAGGGCCATGGAAATATGTTCCCAGCGATGAGCTGCCGGCAGATTTCGCGAAAATTCCGGAAGGCTCCGAAAAAGATGGTGTGCTGGCCAACGTAGCGGGCACCTCCGCTGCGGAGGAAGCGATTGTGGATGCAGAGATACCGCAAACCGCCAAGGTAGACCGTTCCAGTGCCCAAACCAACGTTACCTACGATGGCACCCCGCAATTTCAACCCATCGAAGGGACTAATCTAACACTTGCGGAAAATAGTAACCTCACGGTGATGCAGTCGGGCAACCGCTTCTATGCGGTGGACAATGGCGTATGGTTTACCAGTAATTCCGCTACCGGCCCCTGGGAGCTGAGTACCGACCGCCCTGCTGATGTGGATCGGATTCCCGCTACCAGCGAGGCTTACAACACCAAGTATGTATACATTTATGAGGTAACTCCCCAGTATATCTATACCGGCTATACGCCGGGATACCTGAACTGCTTCATCTACGGGCCTACTGTAGTGTGGGGCACCGGCTGGCGGTACCGGCCATGGTGGGGGCCCATCTATTATCCACGACCACTCACCTGGGGCTTTGGCGTAAGCTATAATCCCTGGTATGGCTGGAGCCTGGGCTTTGGCTGGACGTTTAACTTCGGCTGGATGAATTTCAGGTATTGGAGTGGCGGCTATTATGGCGGATGGTTTGGCCCTCCACTTTACCGGCCTCCGTTCAGGCCTTGGGGTTACAACGGCGGGTATTATGGACGGCCGCACTGGAGCATCAACCGGCCTAACATCAATTACAACCGTCCTATTAATGCCGGTACAAGACCTGTGCGGGCAGGCAATACCTATCCTGGTAGGCCCGGCATCAGTAATAATTTATACCGCGACCGCGTGAATATTCAAACGGCGGATCGCCCGTCGCGCCTACCGGGTAATAATGGCCGCCCAGGCAGAGAGCCCGGTACCACAATGCCGGGTGGGAATAATCGCCTTCCGGGTGGTACCGTGCCGGGCAATACAGGCCGCCCGAACAGGGAACCCGGTAACGACAACCGCGTACCCGGTGGCACCCTACCGGGCAATACCGGCAGGCCCAGCAGAGAGCCCGGAAATACGACACCCGGATCTACCCTTCCCGGTAACACAACCCGTCCGGGCAGAGAGCCTGGGAACGTGCCCCCTGGCGGTGGTAATGACCGGGTGCCTGGTGCTACATCTCCCGGAAATAATACCCGCCCCGGCAGAGAGCCTGGCAACAGCACCTTCCCGGGTAATAACAACCGCATACCTACCCGGCCAGAGGCAAGGCCCAGCCGGGGACAGAATAATATTATGAGTGACGGGGACGGTAACATCTACCGGCGACAAAATAATGGCTGGCAGCAAAGACAGAACAATGGCTGGCGGGTAGCGCCACAGCAGCAGCAACAACAAATGCAGCGGATCCAGATGCAACGTGAGAGAGGTGGTATGCGGCAGCAGAATTTCAGTACGCCGCCAAGGCAGGCACCAAGGGCAGCTCCTTCCGGTGGTGGTGGCGGAAGACCGAGGAGAGGATAATTTTATTTTGTTCCATCTGGCGCCTTCGGCACCAGATGGAAGAGCGGGTTCGGGGCTGGCGCCCCGCGCCCGCTCTTTTATTTCAACATGGCAATGGCCTCCATAAACTGTTTAAAATAGGCATCACCAATAGGCACATGGTATTGCTGAATAAAAATGCGCTGCCTTTCGATGCTGTCGATTTTATTCAGCGCCACGATAAAAGACTTGTGTACCCGCATAAACTCCTTACCCAGCGCTTCTTCAAAGCTACGCAGGTTTTGCAGGGTCATAATTTTTTGGGTAGGCGTTTGTATGGCTACGTAATTGCGCAGCGCTTCGATGTAAAGAATATCGCTGATATCCAGTCGAATGATGCGCTTGTCTGTCCGTACAAACAAGTGCTTGCCCAGGTTGGCGGAAGGCTTTTCCGGCAAGGCCCGGCGGTTAATGGCCCGTTGCGTCGCTTTCACAAAACGTTCAAATGAAACAGGCTTCAGCAGGTAGTCCAGTGCTTCTTTCTCGAAACCTTCGATGGCGTAATCGTCGTAAGCCGAAACAATGATCACGGATGCATCCTGCTGCAGGAGTTGCATAAATTCCATGCCGCTGAGTTCCGGCATCTGGATGTCGAGAAATACCAGGTCCACCGGATTGGTTTTTACAAATGCCAGCGCCTCCAGCGGATTATTGAAGCTACGCAGCAATTCCAGCTCCGGCATTTTTTTGATGAATGCCAGCAGCACCTGTATGGCCAACGGCTCGTCGTCTACCACAATACATTTTAAAGCCATATTACCAGTATATTTTCAGGTGGCATTGATAAGTTGCTTCCGTGTCTGTTATTTGCAGGTCGTGCTTTTGCGGATAAATCAGCTGCAGGCGTTTCCTTACATTTTCCAGTCCTATGCCACCGGTTTTATCTTTATTAAAAATCGATTTTTTATTACTTACTACAAAGCTAAGCATTTGTTCATCCCCTGCCAGCACAATGGTTACAGGATGCGCAGGATGATTGGTGACACCGTGTTTAAAAGCGTTTTCTACAAACGGTACGAGCAGCATGGGTGCAATTTGCTTGTCAGGCAGGGTGCCGGCGAAATCCGCCTGTATACCTTCTTTGATACCTGTACGCAGTTGTTGGAGACTGATGAAATCCTGCAGATATTGAATTTCATCTCGGATAGGGCTTCGGAAATCAATATCATCCGGCTGATCGAGCATGTAACTTAGCAGGTGCACCAGCGTATTATTGGCCTGCACTACTTCCGGGGAGCCTGTTATAGCGAGAGAATAGATGCTGTTCAGGCTGTTGATCAGGAAATGAGAATTGAGCTGCATTTTAAGAAACCCGGATTCCGCCTTCACCTGTTGTTGTTGCAGGAGCGCTCTCCTTTTATCTTCGCGGAGCCAGTGCAGAAACAGGTGTACAGCAAATGCTGCTGCCAGCAGTACAAGGCTGGTCCATAACGCATTGGTGAAATAGGCTCCGAAAGTGGTGAATAGTTCAATACGGCGTTTGCTGCCCAGGTCGTACCTATAGCCCTGGTACAGCATTATTTTCGGAAATACGCCGGAGGCCAGTAGATATTTAAAGCTATTGAAAGCCGCTACCACAGGGAACACCCGTAGTAACAACAATTGCCAGTTGCGCGAGTGCAGAAAGGAAGGAACAATCCACCGGAAAAAAATATAGAACTGAAAAAAATTAACCAGCCCAAACAATCCGTCCCGAATGGCAAGACTGATCAGGCTTTCACGGGAATATACGCTGAGAGTAAAAAGGTTTATCCCCAGCACTATTGCCATAAACAGCAGGAGTAATATAAAAAATCCTGAGATATCTTTCCGGTTCACAATTTTATTTTATTCAATGGTTGTAAGCGCACCGGATACTTCATACATTCGCATTACCGGCATTTTATTTTCAACATTAACGGCGATCTGTAAGGCGCCATTACAGTTTTCGCGTTGGCGCAACAGTTTTTCTGCCTGTAAAAGTAATTGCATAGGCATCGCCGTTGCTCCATCCTCCTCCCCTGTTACCTGCAAAGTAATGGTTTGATCCGGATAAAGACAGGCACGGAGGGAGAGGTATTGTTGTAAAAAATATAATTCTTTTTTTAGCGTGGTGGCTCCCTGGGTGGTTTCTTTATCGTAAAGCAGGTAGCGGAGTAATTCGGAAATCAATAAAATTGCCTGTACCCCCTCTTCGCTGCGTCGCACCTGATCAGTGAGTAGCGGCGTGAGTGCTTTGAGATGCAGCAGCAATAACTGCGACCCGGCACTTAGCCTGGATGCGTTGGATTCCACCTGGGCCAGCTGATTTGCCAAAGGATCTTCGTTGCGATAATCCAGGAAAAGGCGATAGGCAAAAGCCAGAATTACCACTCCCATACTGGTTTTGAAGGCCACCCTGAAATATTCCCAGAAAGAGAATAAATATTCAGCAGGAGGCTTTCCACCATTTGCGGGTTTAATAGTAATCATGCGCTGGATGATCACATCATGGCCCCATAGCATGCCGATGGCATATTTGAGCAATGAAAAAACAACCGCCGCTCCCAGGGCAATTGTTATGGAGCGGGCGTACCTATGCTGCTTTACCGGTTGATTGATCAGCCAGAAAACCAATAGGTAAAACAAATTAAAGTTAATAAAGCCATACAGGTAATACCGGATGAACAACCACCGGGCAGCAAAGGCTCCTGTAAAAGCAGCAGGCAGTTGCCTGTAAGTATACAGCAACAGCAACGCCATAACGATGGCCAGATGTACGAGGTAGCGGTATGGTTCCTTGTGTGCCTTCATAATTAAGAACAATGAAATTACACCAATCTGACGGGAGTACGCAGTAAACCGGCCTTTCTTTTTTTCGTCCCCGTGAAAAACCTGATCGTACATTTTTGAGTCGTGTACGTCCTTTTTCCGGGAGCATATAATTTGCTGATACTTAACTTGGTAGCCTATTCCAGCTGGGTATCCTTTACAAAAATCAACCAACTATTGTATGAGAAAGCTAATCGTCTTATCCCTTTCTTTGCTTTTAGGGGGCAGCATGACCGCTGCGGCACAGCAAGTACTCAAGGGAACGGTAAAAGATTCCCTGACCAAACAGCCGGTCCCCGGCGCCACAGTAAAAGTAGTAGGTAGTAACAAAGGCGCCACCACCAATGCTGCCGGCGAATTTGAGCTGAACGTGCCCGCCAACGCACAGCTGCAGATTTCCAGTATGGGATTTGAGAATGTGATCGTGAAAGCGGCACTCATCTCCACCGGCCCGGTACTCCTGAAGATACAGGCTGTAGACTTAAGCAGCGCCGTGGTGGTGGGTTATGGTACCCAGAAACGGGCTACAGTTACTAACGCCATCTCCACTGTTAGCAGCAGTTCCCTCACTCCGGAAAAAAATATTGTAAGCGACGCGGCAAAAGCCCTGCAGGGCAGAGTGGCTGGTGTATACGTAGCCAGCACCGGCGGTACACCCGGCGCCACACCTAACATTCAGATCAGGGGCGCGCAGTCAGTAAGCGCGGCTGGTACCAATCCACTCATCGTTATAGATGGATTGATAGTGGAAGGCAATACCGTCAATCTCAACACCATCAACCCTCAGGACATTGAAAGCATGGAAGTGCTGAAAGATGCCGCATCAGCCGCTATTTACGGCGCCAGGGGCAGTGGCGGCGTTATCATCATCACCACCAAAAAAGGTAAAACCAACAGCAAACCTGCGTTTAGTCTGAATGCCTATACCGGCGTCAATAACGTGCCTACCTCCCGCAGAATGCTGAATACCGAAGAATATACTTCCGCCTTCAATGATGCACGCAACAACCGGCTGGCGGATATTGATAAACGTCTGAAAGATCCTACTACTCCTGCTAATGAGATCACGCAGCTAAACAATGAAATTAATAACCTGAAATCCCAGATAGCCGGCCTGAATATGGCCAATAGAAGTACCGACTGGATTGACAGGATTAAGAATAAAAATGCACCCATCAACAATATACAGGCCAGCATGTCCGGCGGCAGTGAAAAGAGCAGTTATTATATGTCGCTCGGCCGCTATGCGGAAGAGATGGTATGGGGCTCCGGCAACTATGAGCGTTATACGGCAAAGCTGGACATTACGCAAACCGTAAACAACTGGCTGAAACTCAACGGTGGCTTATCCATTAATCAGAGTGTGCTTAAAAACCTCTCCAATCCGATTGCCACTGCCTTCCAGGCCAGGCCTGATACACCGGATGAACCGGTTCGTAACGCGGATGGTTCATTGGGATATTATATAGGTATGCAGCAGCATCCGCTGGGAGTGATGCAAGACAATAAGAACAGGAATAAAGTATTTAGTTATATTGGGCGCCTGACGGCAGATATCAGCTTTACCAAAGATTTGCAGTTCCGTTCCTCCTTCAATGCCAGCAAATATAACTCACTCAGCAGGGATTTCTACTCTCCTCTCACTTATCTTGGTACCTCTTCCAAGGGCAGTACCAAAACTTCCGGGCAGGATAATTTCAATTTTACTTTTGATAACTACTTTACTTACACCAAAAGAGTCAATAAGCTGGGCATCAATGCAGTGGCTGGTTACACCTACTATAGCACGGAGTTGAATGCGATCGGTTATGACCTGAACGGCTATCCTGTGGTAGATGGTATCACGGGTGCTGGTGCAGGTTCTGCTTATGGCAGCGTTGGTGCTATTGCGAACTATAATATCTATAACAAAGAATTATCGGATGCATTTTTTGCCCGCACCGGGTTTGACTGGGAAGGCAAGTACCTGCTAAACGCTTCCCTCAGAAGAGATGGTTCCTCAAAACTGCTGGCTGATAACCGATATAGCTGGTTCCCTTCCATTTCAGGCGGATGGGATATCGCGAAAGAAAACTTCCTCTATGGCAATAAGCTGATCAGTCAACTGAAACTTCGTTCCAGCTATGGCATGAGTGGTAATATCCGTCCGCTGGGTTACTGGGATGCACAAAACCTGCTGCTGGCCACTTCTTATAATGGCTTGTCGGCCCTCCAGATCAACAGTATCATCGGAAACCCCAACATCAGGTGGGAGCGTACCCGGCAGGTAGACGCAGGTATTGACGCTACCATGTTCGGTAACAGGCTCACCATTGTGCTGGACTATTACAATAAAACTACCGACGGGCTAATGAGCTCCAACCAGGTATCCTGGGTATATGGCGCGGCCTCTACCCCGGATAACATCGGTAATATCCGCAACAAGGGCGTTGATCTTGAAATGGGTTTGAGCAGCAAGGCAGGAAGAAAATTCAGTTGGAAAGTATCCACCAACATGAACATCAACAAAAATGAGATCATCAGCCTGAAAGACTCCCTGACTAACTATGGCACCTTTGTATTCGGCGGTCCGCAATCTAAAGCAAAAGTAGGTCAGTCCGTAGGTTCGGTATTAGTATACGAATCCCAGGGGGTGGACCCGCAAACGGGTGATATGATTTACACCGACCGCAATAAAGATGGGCTGTGGAATACGAATGATATGATCACTGTGCCGATTGCAATGCCGAAGTTTACAGGTGGCACCACACTTACCTTCGGTTACAAAGGCTTTACACTCGACGCCTTATTTACTTATGTAGTGGGCAATAAGGTATATGATTACTATGAGCAGACATTGAGAAGCTATGACCGTGACTTTTATGGCGCAATGCCCAATATGTTTGACGTGGTAACCAAACGCTGGAGGAAACCAGGTGATGTTACAGATGTGCCACGCGCCATTACCGGCAAACATGGTGCAGGTCAAACGGCGGACTGGAACTACCGCCCATCTACTCAGTTCATCTACAATGCTTCGTATTTCCGCTTACGCAACGTCAACCTGAGTTATGCCGTGCCTGCAACCCTGATCAGCAAGGCGAAGATTAACAGTGCTAGAATATACGTCGCGGCACAGAACCTGTTTACCATCACCAAATACATTGGCTTTGATCCGGAAGCAGCTTCCAATTCAGGTGTGGTGAGCACCAACGTGCCTAATCCACAGTCGGCTGTTATTGGTATTGATGTTTCATTCTAAAAACTACTTCCATGAAATTGCTTATATATCCACTCCTACTTTCTTCCCTGTTGCTGGCAGCTTCGTGCAGCCAAAAGCTGGATGACCTGGTACCAGATACCAGGATCAGTTTCGACAATTTAAGCAGCAGCAACCTGCCGCTGGTGATCAATGGTGCGAAGCTGTCGTTTATGAACAACAATTCCCTGTATCTCTTTTATTCTTACCAGGATGTGATGTCCGACGATATTACCTCCCTCACTTTCCCTACCTGGGAAGGGAATAATGTATCTCCTTTGGATAACGGCCTCACCTATATTTTCAAGCAGCCATATGCCACCATTGCTACGGTGAACATGGTGATCCGTTATGAGCAGGAACATGCAGGAGACAGCACCATCCGCGGTGCTGCCGGCGAGGCCTATTTACTGCGTGCTTATGCTTACAACTGGTTGTCGGACCATTTTGGCGGTGTTCCGCTGGTGTACGGCAATGAAGATCCAAGACAACGTGCCACGCGCAATACCCTTGCAGAGGTACGCCAGCAAATGGAAAAAGATTACCAGAAAGCGATTACCCTGTTACCGGATTATACTAATGCCACCATTGGTTCCAAACAGGCCGCACAACTGCTGCTGGCAAGGTTGTATTTAAATACCGGCAGAAATGAAGAGGCATTGACGCTGGCAAATACGGTGATCAGCTCCGGAAAACTGTCGTTGACTTCCAATTTCGGAGATATTTTTAAATCCGGCGTAAACAGCCCGGAGGCGCTATATAAATTAAACGAAACGCCTGCACCTACCACTGACAAATATGGCCTACCCAACTGGCTGGGACCCGGTGCTGCTGCAGGTGCAAACATAGCGGGCAACGGTAACAACTGGATTGATTCAGCAATTGTCAAATCCTATGAGTCAACAGATATCCGCAGGCCATTTTTCACGAAAGTAAAAGGAGCCGGTATTACTGAACAGGTATATTTCCTCACTAAGTTCCCGCAGGAATCTGTTAACTCCTACCCTATCTGCCGCTACAGTGAGGCATTCCTGATTGCTGCAGAAGCTACGGCACGCAAAGGAACGGTAGATGTAACTGCGTATAACCAGCTCCGTAGTGCCCGTAAAGCCAGCATAAAAAATAACACGGATTTTGCCAATGCAGCTGCCTTCCTTGTTGATATCGAAGCGGAGCGCAGGAGAGAGTTTGTGGGTGAGCATCAGCGCTGGCAGGACATGGAGCGATTTGGAAAAAGGGAAGCCTGGATAAAATCCTATGGCGTACCGTCCAGCCACGCATTGCTGCCATTGCCTTCCCGCGAATTTTCCATCAACCCATATCTGGAACAAAATCCGGACTACAGTAAGTAACTTTTAAAACAACATACCACCAATGAAAAAAGTAGTATTAAAAATGTGGATGCCACTGGCGCTGATCGCCGTACCATCGGCCCTGCTGGCACAGCAGACGAAAGTGGTGAAATCCATAACCGTAAAGGGAACCGTAGAATTTATTGACCCGAAGCAGCCTGAGAACAAAGTTTGGTTAATGAAAGAGTCACTCTATGGTAAAGGCGAGGTGATTGACTCCGCTATTGTGGGTGCCGATAAAAGTTTCAAATTTCAGCTAAAGCAAGACCACCAGGGTGCCTATACGATTGATGCTATGCATTGGGATCGTGCTACCTTCTGGAGCGATGCGGATGTACAGGTAGCTATGCGTGGCTATGATACTGCCAGATATAAAGTTAAAGTGCCACATTACAACTTTGTGGAAGGCTCTTCCGACAATAACTTCATTAATCAATATATCCTCAATAGTGAAAACAACTACCGCAGGAGTATTGATGACTATAACATGGAGTACTACGCGAAAAAATCTACCGATACGAACTTTATATCTTACCTGAATAACAGAAAAGTATATAGTCCGATTGGTCAGGATTATGCACAACGCCAGGAACTGCTGATGCGCGTATACAAAGGCCGTCCCGTTACGATATACGCCATCCGCGGTATGGCTGGTACCGAAGCAGGTGAAAAGTATGATAAAGCCATGAAACTACTGGATGATCTGGTAGCGAAATACCCATGGCTCACAGAAGCGAAGGCGCTGAAAGAAAACATCATCTACAATACTAATCAGGCAAAGAAGCTGAAGAATGGTCAGCCTATGCCTTCCATCAACTATCCGACACCGGATGGCAAACTGGCTGGTCTGGATCAGTACAAGGGTAAATACCTGCTGGTTGATTTCTGGGCCAGCTGGTGCGGTCCTTGCCGTCAGGCCATACCGAAAGTGAAAGAACTCTACACTTCCTACAAAGATCGTGGTTTTGAGGTCGCCAGCATCTCCATAGATACAAATGACAAAGCATGGCGTAAAGCGATGGAGGAAGAAAACATGCCATGGCTGCAACTCCTGAGCGATAACAAAGATACCACCATGAAAGTATTCCAGTTCTCCGGCATTCCAACTATGTACCTGGTAGATCCGAATGGCAACATTGTAGAACGTTTCACCGGCTTTACGGAAGATGCACAGGCAGTAGTAAAAAATATCCTGGAGAAAGGTGCTAAGCCTGCAGCAAAAAAGGCCGCCAGTATTCCAATGACTAGCTTTTAATCAAACACCAACCATGAAAAAAACAACCTTAACCCTGGCCAGCAGTTTACTGCTGGCCACTTTTGCCAACGCGCAGGAGAAATCGTATAATATCAATGCCGATATTAAAGGAATCGAAGGCTATAAACTAAATGCCACTATGGTAACCGGTATAAAAAAGGGTGTTGATACACCTGTAATTGTACAGGGAGACCACATGGAATTTAAGGGCAGCTATCACGGAGAAACACTGGTGATGATGACCAGCAATCACCCTTCTTCAAAGTTCGAGGTGGTAAAAGGTGGCATGTTTGTTCCGGGGCCAGCGCTGGACTTTTTTGTTACAGACAAGCCTGTTACCATTACCGGTAATGCAGCTGAACTCTACAAAGCGAAAGTAACAGGTGGCAAAATCAATGAAGAGTTTAACGCCTACAAGGAAAAAGCCTTGCCGCTGATAGAAAAGAACTGGGAGATAAGGAAAACTTCCATGAAGCTGAAATGGAAAACCGACAGTGTACAGATCAAGGCATACGGGGAAGAAACGAAAGCCAACAACAAGGTTATAGAAGAATATCAGCGTGATTTCATTGCCAGACATCCGAAGTCTTACGCAAGCGTGGTATTGCTTTCCCGCCTGTTTGAGAGCATGCCGATTAATGAATATGAAGCGGCTTATAATAAATTGTCGCCCTCACTGAAGGCCAGCGAAATGGGTAAATATCTTGCTGAACGAATCAAAGGCGTAAAAACAACCGCTGTAGGTTCTAAAGCACCGGGCTTTACTAAACCTGACTTAAACGGAAACCTGCTTTCGCTGAGTTCATTACAGGGGAAATATGTACTGGTAGATTTCTGGGGTAGCTGGTGCGGCCCATGCAGAGCCGGTAACCCACATCTGAAAGAGCTGTATGCTAAATACCATGCAAAAGGCTTTGAAATCCTGGGTGTAGCTAACGAAAAAGCAGATGAGCTGCCTGCCGCTGAAGCAGCATGGAAAAAGGCTGTAAAAGATGATGGACTGCCATGGTTACACGTACTCAACAACTACGACAAAGTGAAAGCCGACCTGGTAGCATCTTACGCGGTAACCGGATTCCCTACAAAATTACTGCTGGATAAAACCGGTAGAATTATTTATAAAGAAGTAGGTACCGGTGGTGAAGGACTGGACCAGGAACTGAAAAAGATATTCGGAGAGTAAATTTCTGATGTTGGTTTTTTATTTAGTGCAAAAGAGGGCGTCTCAAAAATACCTGAGACGCCCTCTTTCCTTTTTAAGTATATATCTCACATTATGAGAGTTTTTCTCTCATTTTGATTTATTGGA
>NZ_FRBL01000010.1 GCF_900142605.1 Chitinophaga jiangningensis | reverse complement strand
CCAATAAATCAAAATGAGAGAAAAACTCTCATAATGTGAGATATATACTTAAAAAGGAAAGAGGGCGTCTCAGGTATTTTTGAGACGCCCTCTTTCAATAACTTAAGTATGGTGGTATTACCCCCTCCCGTCAATTCTCTTAATTTCTTTTGCAAAGTATCCTTTCGCATTTCTGTCGCGTAAAAATGATACCTTATCTTTTTCCTTTACAGGCACTACTAAGTCGTTCATATGAAAGAATATGTCTTCCCTGGATTGATCATCAGAAATAAACCCAAAACCTTTGGTGGAGTTGTAAAAGGTTACCATGCCCGTTCTCAGAGGATCCTCCGCAGGTCGTGGAGTGGCACCAATTCTTATATCTTTTGAATCAATTTCCACTTTGTTGGAACGATCCGGTGGGGTAGAACTCAGGTTCCCATTTTCGTCCACATAAGCTAACATATCCTCCAGGCTTTTGCCCTTGTTATTGTTCTCTTTACGGTCCTGTTTCTTTTGAGCCTTGTTCTCTTTGGCTTTGGCTTTTTTATTTCTGTTTTCTTTTTTTGAGAAGGATTCTCCCATAGTTACTTGTTTTAGTTATATCGCAATATTGCACCAATACGATTTTTGTATAATGTGTTGAGTAAGATAATTCGGCAGCTGGAAAAGCGAAGACTGAGGAAGAAAAGAAGAAATCCAGACTAGATCAGAAGAAGCCGAGGCAGAAGCCTTTATATTTGATTAAAGGTACACCTAAAAACCGAATAATGGCGGATTAATTTGAAAGTCGCCGTCCGGCAACATTTTTCACCGTTTGTTTATTCCCTGGTAAAGGAATTGTTTATCTTACGTTCCAGTTGCATTACAACCATGCAAAACCCATAATTTTCGAGAGATGATACCTCAGTTTTCTTTTTATCTTACCCTTATTGTCATTATTATCGCGATCATCATGCTGGCCAATAAGCTGAAGGTCGCCTATCCTGTGCTGCTGGTAATAGCCGGCCTGATCCTGAGCTTTATTCCTGGTGTGCCTTTGTTGCGCATTGACCCGGAGCTGATATTCGTGATCTTCCTTCCTCCGTTGCTCTACGAGGCTGCCTGGGCTATTTCCTGGAAAGAGCTATGGCGCTGGCGCCGCATCATTGGCAGCTTTGCGTTTGTAGTGGTGTTTCTGACAGCCATGAGCGTAGCTTTTGTAGCCAACCACTTTATTCCCGGTTTTACGCTGGCATTGGGCTTTTTGCTGGGTGGCATCGTATCCCCGCCGGATGCAGTGAGTGCCAGCGCCATCCTCAAATTTGTGAACGTGCCTAAGCGCATGTCCGCCATCCTGGAAGGGGAAAGTCTCCTGAACGATGCTTCCTCGCTCATCATATTCCGCTTCGCCCTAATTGCCCTCAGTACCGGCCAGTTCATCTGGTACCAGGCTGTAGGCGGCTTCGCCTGGATGATTATAGGTGGCATCGGCATCGGCCTGCTCATCGCCTGGGTGATCATACAGGCCCAAAAGCGCCTGCCTACAGATGCCAATATGGACACCATCATCACCATCATCACCCCGTACATCATCTACATGGTAGCGGAAGATGTACATAGCTCCGGTGTACTGGCCGTGGTTTGCGGTGGCCTGCTCATGTCCAACAAACGTCATACCTTCCTTAATAACACCTCCCGCCTGCGCGGCGTGAACGTATGGCAAAACATCGTGTTCGTACTCAACGGACTGGTGTTTCTGCTGATAGGACTGGACTTACCCGAAATCACCAGCGGCCTGGAAAATATAAGCATCATGAAAGCAGTTGGCTACGGCCTGCTCATCACTGCTGTACTCATCATAGGAAGGATACTGGCCGCTTACGGCGCTATTGTGGTTACACGTATCGCCATGAAATTCATAACGGTGGCAGATACACGAAGCCCCGGACTTAAAGCCCCACTGATAATCGGCTGGACTGGTATGCGCGGCGTGGTATCGCTGGCGGCAGCGCTCAGCATCCCCGCCACACTCCATGGCGCTCCCTTCCCCCAGCGCAACCTGATTCTCTTTATTACTTTCATCGTAATCCTGATCACCCTGCTCCTGCAAGGACTCACCCTACCCTTCCTGATCCGGAAACTCAACCTGCCGGAATACGACGACTTTGTACCGGAACAGGAAGCCGAAGCCCTCATACGGAAAGGACTGGCGGATCATACGGTGCATTTTATCGAGTCCCGCTTCGGAGAGCGACTCAACTCGGACCAGCACCTGCGGCAACTGCAGGAAAAATGGAACAGCCTTTTACAGGAAAGCAATGAGGAGCTGCAAACACTGTCGAAATCAGAAAGCTATGAAATCATCAATAGTCAACGCGCATGGCTGCTATCACAAAATGCAGCGGACAAACACTTCGATGAAGATCTCATCCGCAAATACCTGACAAAGCTGGACCTGGAAGAAGAGAAATTAAAATACAGCTAAACCGCCAATATGACTATCAGAACTCTTTGTGTCATTTTACTGCTAATGATCTTCCACACTGCGTTTGGGCAAAACGACAGCATCTATATCATACAGGACAGCGTCCTGATTCCGACACGCAGCGGCATCAGCATCAGCGCTATCATTGTCCGCAAAAAGGCCATTACAGCACCGTTGCCAGCCATCCTGTTTTACACCACGTACTACCAGGGACCTGGCGATGCGGTGTTTGGCAAAAGGTCGGCCGACAGAAACTACGCTGGCATCGTGGCCTACGCACGCGGCATCCGAACAGATATGCGACAGTACGCACCTTATGAACATGAAGGCACTGATATATACGACATCATCGACTGGATCAGCAAACAACCCTGGTGCAACGGACAGATTGGTATGTTTGGTGGTAGTTATACCGGCTTCTCCCAATGGGCGGCCGTAAAGCACCTCCACCCAGCCCTCAAAACCATTGTGCCGCAAGTAGCCGTGATGCCGGGTTACGACACGCCCATGGAAAACAACGTGCAACTGAACCTGGCTTTTCAATGGCCGAATATTAACGTCTACCAAAAAAAACCTGCCACGGCCGGACTTCAATTTGAATGGTTCGCAAGCGGGGTGGCTTTTAATAAACTGGATAGCCTGTCGGGCTATACCAACGAGGTATTCCAACGATGGCTACAACACCCGGACTACGACCAATACTGGCAGTCCATGGTGCCTACCCCTAACGAATACACGAAAATAAACATCCCCGTACTCAGCACAACCGGCTATTACGATGGTTGTGCCATCAGTGCCATGCAGTACTTCAAACTGCATCACCGCTACAATCCACATGCGGAGCACTACCTGGTAATAGGCCCGTACGACCACTGGGGCGGCCAGCGTACGCCGTCTAAAGTTTTAATGGGTTATCCTCTCGATAGTGTGGCCAACGTAAACATGATGGCACTTGCCTATGACTGGCTCGATTACATCCTCAAAGGCAAACCTAAGCCCGCCCTGCTACACGACAAAATTAACTACCAGGTGATGGGCACCAACGAATGGCGGCATGCCCCCACCCTGGAACAAATCAACAATGATACCCTTACCTTCTACCTAAATCAGCAAACGCTGGCTGCGAAGCAGCCTGAAAGGAAAAGCTACGTAAGCCAAACGGTAGACTTTAAAAACCGCGAAACACAAAACAACTACTTCACCCCTGATATTTTGTTCGATTCCCTGGATGCCAGCAATGGTCTGGTTTTCACCACCCTGCCATTTGAAAAAAGCCTCAGTATAAACGGCGCATTCACCGGCAACCTCCTGGCTACCATCAACAAAAAAGACATGGATATTTCGCTGGCACTGTATGAGCTCATGCCCAACGGAAAATATTTTTTCCTGACACGGTTGCTCGCCCGCGCCAGTTACGCCGGCCATCCTGAAATAAGGCAGCTATTGACTCCGGGCAAAAAAAACAGTATCCCCTTCGACAATACACGATTTGTGAGTAAAGAGATCAGTAAGGGAAGTCGCCTCGTAGTGCTGCTCAACATTAACAAACATCCCTTTGAAATCATCAACTATGGCTCAGGGAAACCTGTAGCAGAAGAAACAATCAGCGATGCCGCCCCCCCCTTGCAGATCCAATGGCACAATGAAAGTTTCATTCGTATTCCGGTGTACTTATCCCATCAATTTTTTTCGGGAGATGTTAATGCCACCCTTGTTAATTGCTGAGTAATTTTTCGTTTGTACCTCCACGTGGCTGATCCCTGAAACCAGGGATTTCTGCGCCTGCCTTTTGCATTTTTATTTTTATCCCTTACATTTGGCGCCCAGGCCTGGCTTGGATATACCTTAACCCACATATCTTTAGTAACCATGACAGATGTGAATAACCTGGCGGATGCGCTCAGGAAGAGCCAATGGGCCGATGCCATACAACGCATACAACAGCACGAAAAATTATCAAAAGATTTGGCCGATCATGATAAACGTTACATCTATGATCAGTTAGCCAGAGCCAAGCAATATGAACTGCTGCTCGCACTGGCCGACAATGGCAGTATTGATACGGACGTGTATGAGTACGAAACGCTGGACAGGTCCGCATTGGAATGTGTACTGCGGTACATCACAAACGAACCGGAAGCACTGGATTTCCTGGGAAAATTCATTGCCAAATTCGATAACATTAACGACACTGTTAACAATAAATCCTTACTCCTGCTGGCTTTTACGCTCAATGTACCGATAGAGGCCATCTCCGTACTGGTAGATGCAGGTTGCGATCCACGCTTTAAAAATAATTATGAGGAGAACTACCTGTTTAACATCACGCGGGAGTTCAGCATCAAGGAAGATACCGGTGTAAAATACCTGGAATACCTGATGGACCAGGGCATTGACCCGAACGATGGCAACATTGTAAAGGAAACCCCACTGCACATCGTTATCGGCAACCGGAAGTTGAAATACCTGGACCTGCTACTGGAACGTGGTGCAGATCCTAATCAACCCGGTAAAAATGAGGAATCCGCATTTTATGCCGCCCTCATTCACCAGGTATGCAATGCCGACCTATACAAGAAGCTGGCACAATATGCACCGGCAGATTTCAACCAGGCCAATAAATCCGGTGAAACACTGATCTGTGGCGCCTTGCGCATGCGCAGCAGGGCTGCTGCAGAAGAAGTGGAACTGGTGAAAACTTTGCTGGAAGATGGAGCCGATATCTATCAGACCTCCCCATACTATAGCAAACCGAAAGCAGCGCTGGACTGGGTAGCGGAATACCCTGCCGAAATGCTTGCCGGCATACTGGAAACCGGTGCCATTGACGTCCACCGGAGAGATGATGAAGGGAACACGCTGCTGCATAAAGTATGCGGCTATAACGTGAACTACGACCAAAAGGCCGCTCAGCATCTCTATAAAAAAGTAAAACTATTACTGGAAAACGGCACGGATGCCAGCATCACCAACGACCAGGATCAAAGCGCCATGGACCTGGCCGCTCAGGATAACCTGAAAGCCAAAACCGTGGAACTCCTTCTAAAACAAAAAGCATAGTATCATGTCCATGTCTTTTATTGTGGCCTGCGAAAGCGGTAAACGTAAAATTGCCGAAATCCTGTTGGCCAACAACGAAGTAGATGTTACGTATACAGACGAAAAGGGGCGCACCGCCCTGCATTACGCCGCACACCACGGCTACCAGGACCTCGTAAAGCTACTCCTGGAAGCAGGGGCCGCCCTCGATTACGAAGATCATAACGGCGAAACGCCTTTCTACTTCGCCTGCCTGCAAAAACAAAAACAAACCGCACTGCACCTGCTGGAAAGCGGCGCACGTACGGATATCAACGATTATAACGGCAACGGCCTCCTGCACCTCTGCGCCCGCACCGGCCAGAAAGAAATCATGGAAGCGCTGATCCGCAACGGCAGCAACGTGGACATCGCCAACAACGACGCCGAAACACCACTGCTCATTGCCGCCGCCTGGCGCAATAAAGATATTGTGCAACTGCTGCTGGATAACGGTGCGGATGTAAACACCACCAATAAAGCGGGCGACAGCCCCCTGCTGGTGGCGGTAAGAGCTAAAAATCCCGTGATCGCCACTCAGCTGATCGAGCATTACGCGGACCTCAATCATACCAACCATGCCGGCGAATCTGCCCTGCTGATCGCCTGTTACGATACCAATCGCGCACTCACCAATCTCCTCGTGGATAAAGGCGCTGATGTCAACATCACGTCCAAAGATGGGCTGTCGCCCATCTGGTACGCCTGCGCCAATAACCAGAAGGAAATCGTGAGCATGCTGCTAAACAAAGGTATTGATGTAAATTTCAGTCAGCCCGTATCCGACAACACTACGGTGGTCAACAGCTACCTCGAATGGGTGGAAACGGCCAATAACCTTTCCCTCAACAGCACCTTCTCCTTTAACCACAGCTATTCCAACGGTGGGGAAAGTTTGCTGCATGTAGCCGCCAAAAACGGCCACCTCAGCATGGTGAAACTATTACTGGAACAAGGCGCCAACATCAACATCCAGGACGAAGGCGGCAATAGTGCCCTGCACTATGCCGCATCTGCCGGAAAAAAAGATATCGTAAAATACCTGCTGGAACAAGGTGCCGATGTCACCTTCGTCAACAGCAAAGAGCAGAAAGCCATCGATTATGCCTCCATCAAAGGGTTCAATGAAATTGCCGCACTGTTGTTATCGTACAACTCCCCGCAGGCAAAAGCCGGCCCCGCTCCTACCCCCGCGGCTACCGACAACAACCCGATGGCCGATAAGAAAAAGGCGCTGCTGGACCTGAAAGAGCTGCTGGATGCGGGTATATTGTCGCAAGATGAATTTGATGCAGAGAAAGCGAAGATATTAGCTAAATAAATAACAGCCCCGGATTGCACCATGCGCTCCGGGGCTGTTGCATTAAATCGAACATTTTTCGTAATCCGCGGGTTCTTTTCAGTATGAAAAGAAACGCTAAAAACGACAGCGCACCCGCTCCTTCAAAAGCAATACTGGAACAGGAAAGAAAGGTATTGCTCGACCTGGGCAATGATATCACCAGGATCAGGGAAAAAAATGACCTGATTACACTGTTCAAAAACCGGATCAAGGGCCTGTTTTACTTCACCCACACCATCATCACCCTCATCGACCATAAAGACGAAACCTACTGGCCTTTCCTGCTGGACAACGAAGGCTCCCCCATCCGCACCCATCCCCGTTACAAAGAAATGGTACAGGCGCACTTTTCACTGAATGATCCTTTCATCCAGGCGGTATTGCATTCCGAGGAGCCAGTATCTTTTTTACTGGAAGACATTATGGACGAGCCGAAAAGTCCGCCCTTCCTGCGGGTCAATTACGAAGGCGGCGTGCGGGAAATCCTGATGACCCGCCTGATGAAAGAAGGAAAACCAATGGGATTTATACATCTCTACTCCGACCGTACGGACAGCTTCACCGCCGAACTCCGGGGTGTGATGAAAGGCTTTGCCCCACAGCTCTCCAGTGCAGTTTCCAATATTATCAAAAACGAAGAAATACTGAATAAAGAAAAAGAAAAATCCTTTTTGCTGGACTTCAGCAGTGAGATTGCAGCCGTGCGTACGAAGGAAGACCTCACCAGGGCCCTGCGATCAGCGCTCCGTAAACTGGATCAGAACAGCGGCTTCGTTATCCGACGGATCAATGAAGATAAAACTACACTATCCGCCTACGTGTACGATCTCGGCACCATTAAGCGGGACGAGAAAGCCTTACAGGTACTGGTAAAAACAAAATACCCGATTAACGACGGTCTCCAAAACCGTGTGCTCAACAGTGCCATCCCCCTGTTGTTTAACGTGGAAAGGGAAATACAGCGGGGTATTACTTCGAGCTACCTGGCGTTATGGAAAAAGATGGGTTTCCGGAATTTTGTGGGAGTGCGGTTACGCAATGGAGAAAACAACCTGGGCATCCTCCTGTTGGACATCCAGGAAATCAAGATCGAATTGCTGCAGGGTATCTGTTCGCAGATATCCACGGCGCTGGCTAATATTATGGCCAACGAGCAGGTGAGCAAAAAACAGGAGGAACAGGCGTTTTTGCTGGGCTTCAGCAGCGCTATTACCAAAGTGCGGACGAAGGCAGACCTGCAGGCTGCGATATTTGAAGTACTGGCCCAAACGATGAATACCCAACTGGCCATGATCCGTGTAATGGAAAGCGATGGTATACACCTGAACGTGTTTATGTACGATGCCAGCCTGTTCGCCAACGCGAAAGTCAATTTCGATAAAATGTCCGGCAATACGATTACCGTGCATGAACAGTATACCGCGCAGGTGCTGGCCAGTAAGGAGGGTGTAGTATTTAATGTGCAGGAAGAGCTGAGGAATGGTAGTGCGTATGCCAAACTGTGGAACACCACCGGATATAAAAATATGTACGGACTGCCCTTGCGTGTAGGCGATAAAAACATAGGCTCCATCTGGCTGCTGGCCGATTCACTTGGCCCGCTGTTGTTAAAAGGGATCTGTTCACAGATTGCAATTGCAGTGGCCAACATCCTGGCAAACGAGCAGCTGATTGCATATAAGAAGCAGCTGGAAATTGAAAACGATTATCTGAAAGAGCAGATTAAAACCATTTATAACTTTTCAGAAATCATTGGCAGCGGCGAAACCATGCAGGAAGTATACCGGCTGATGGGACTGGTGGCGGAATCAAATACCACGGTTTTAATTTTGGGAGAAACCGGAACCGGCAAGGAGTTAATTGCAAGGGCTATCCACAACAGCTCTCCGCGAAAGGAGCATTTAATGGTGAAAGTAAATTGTGCGGCCCTTCCCGCCAACCTGATAGAAAGCGAATTGTTTGGCCATGAAAAAGGCGCTTTTACCGGTGCTATCGACCGGCGCCTGGGCAAGTTTGAGCTGGCACATAACAGTACCCTCTTTTTGGATGAAATCGGGGAACTACCGCTGGAAGCGCAGGCCAAGCTATTGCGCGTGATCCAGGAGCGGGAGCTGGAGCGCGTAGGCGGCAAGCAGGTCATCAAAATAAATGTGCGCCTGATAGCCGCTACCAACCGTAACCTGGAGGAGGAGGTAAAGGCGGGACGCTTCCGTGCCGATCTCTATTTCAGGTTGAATGTATTTCCAATTTCGCTGCCACCGCTGCGCGAGCGCCTGGAGGATATTGAAGCCCTCGCGTATTTCTTCGTTAAAAAATATAGCAGGAATACCGGGCGTAATATCCGGAAAATTTCCCCGCGGGTGATACAGCAACTGCGAAGTTATACCTGGCCAGGTAATGTGAGGGAACTGGAACATCTGATTGAAAGAAGTGTATTACTGGCCACAGATCACACCCTGAATGATGTGTATATTCCACGTCATACAGATTCCGATAAGCAGGAGCAGGCGTTTTTACTGAACCGGACCCTGGAAGAAGTAGAGCGTGCCTATATTATAGAAACGCTGAAACGCTGTGCAGGAAAGATTTCCGGTGTAGGCAGTGCCGCGGAGGTATTAGACATTCCCGGCAACACCTTACATTCTAAAATGAAGAAACTGAACATTACTAAAAGGGATTACTTCTCCTGATGCCATTTCCCCATATTTGGTGAAAGCTATGGTGGTTTCACTTTATAAAGTGAAAAATCGAAATGGGGAATTTTCATTACTAATTGATTATCAATTTTTTAAGTGCATTGGCATGGCATTGGCCTAATAGGTAGCATCACTAAAAAATAAAAATCAAGTCATGAAAATCGTCGTAATCGGAGGCTCTGGCCTCATAGGAACAAAAGTAGTCAACAACCTTCGCCAGGCGGGACACCAGGTAATCGCAGCCTCTCCGGCTACCGGCATCAACACCGTTACAGGGGAGGGACTGGCAGAGGCGATGCAGGGCACAGATATTGTAATTGACCTGGCTAACTCCCCTTCCTTTGAAGATAATGCAGTAATGGAATTCTTCCAGACAGCAGGCCGCAACCTGCTGGCAGCGGAAACCAATGCAGGAGTGAAACATCACGTGGCATTGTCGATCGTAGGTACTGACCTCATGCAGAACATTGGCTACATGCGCGCCAAACTGGCGCAGGAAGAGCTGATTAAGCAATCGGGCATACCATACACCATCGTTCGCAGTACCCAGTTCCTGGAATTTCTGGGTGGGATTGCTAACCAGGCTACAGAGGGCAACGAAGTACATTTATCGGATGTGCTCGTTCAACCAATTGCCTCCGACGATGTTGCTAGATTAGTCGCCACCCATGCGACCGGTACACCAGTGAATGGCTATGTTGAAATTGCAGGGCCTGAACGGTTCAAAATGTATGAAATCGTTGAGCATTACCTGCAGCTGGCCAATGACCCCAGGAAGGTAATACCTAACGGTAAGCCGGTGTATTTTGGTGGCGAAGTTTCCCATGAAGCCCTTGTTCCTGCCGGCAAAGCAGAATTAGGCGCTATCAATTTTGATAAATGGTGGGCCACACAGGCTCAGACTGTAAAGGCATAACCACCTGAATTGCTACTTGTTGATAAAACGAAGATGACGGGTGTCAGCCTGTAGAGGCAGTTGTAACGGGAGTGCACTTTCCACCTGTTCGTGCACGAGGATATCCCCACGCCGGCGTACTTATCCGTACGGATGTCCGGTCAGCTACACTACAGGTCAACAGGAGGCAATTCATCTCTACCACCTTTCTCATTGATTCCCATATGGCAATAACAGCTGCCCGATCCCGCGAGGGAAGCGGCCTGGGAATCTATTATCTATCACCCATAAAATCTTGCGTCATGCATATTCCATTTTTTCATCTCCATCCCCATCAGGATCCTAAAAACGGCGAACGGGAGTACGGCAACGTAATCCATGAAGAGCCGGATCACAATGAAAGCGAAGGTGCTGAATTTATGAATGAGGACCTCCGCATGGTAGAACAGCCATTCGCCGGCGAAGACGCACCAACGCACGATGAATAGCGGCGGATATAAGTGCCTCGCAGAAAAAATGCAACATCAGACAGGATAACAGACACGCATACACGCATCGCTGATTTATTAACGCAAAATTTTTACCCATATGAAAGATTACGTTTCACTCGCAGCCGCCTTGCAGGAACTGTACAACAATGGCTACTGCGTGGATTTCACCACCGACACCGTTTGTTTATACTGTGGCGAGTATGATATCCGCCTTGATCCGGAAGATTTTCATATCGATGAATATGTTGAGTTGACAGCCAGCGCTGGCAGTGATGCCGGAAAAATTGTATACGCCATTACTTCCATATCGGGAGAAAAAGGCACACTCGTACTCAACGCAGGCACTTATATCGCTTCTATTAACGCCCGGATGGCAAGAAAACTAAGGCTCGACCAGTAAGCCCCCTGGTGAAATTGCAACTATTCTACACACAGTTAATCACAACAAGTTTAAGCCATGACACAAATTGTTAAAGCAGAAAACGACCCCCATATTCTGAAGGAAGTGAGAGCATTTCTGAAAGTATTAAATGCCGGAAAAGGCAAACCCCTCGAAGAGCTCACCCCGGTGGCCGCCCGCCAGGTGTTAACGGATGCACAAAACTCGGTAGCAGTAGATTACTCCGGTATCGAAGAATCCGAACTAACCATCACACAGGATGGACTGGAAGTAAAACTGCATATTACCAAACCACTCAACTGCCCGGCACACGCCCCTGTGTTCCTCTACATTCATGGTGGCGGCTGGGTACTGGGCGATTACCCGACGCATAGAAGACTGGTGCGCGACCTCGTTGTACACGCTGGTGCAGTAGCAGTTTTCCCCGACTACACCCCGTCCCCGGAAGCACAATACCCGGTAGCCATCAACCAGATTTACGCAGCCTTAAAATGGGTAGCTGAGCGTGGGACCGAAATCGGCGTTAACGGTAAAAACCTCGCAGTGGCAGGCAATAGCGTGGGCGGAAACATGGCAGCAGCCATCGCACTGATGGCAAAAATGAAACATGGCCCCGCCATCAAACAACAGGTGTTGCTCTGGCCCGTTACGGATGCGGATTTCAAAACCGAATCCTATAAAGCCTTTGGCGAAGGCCGCTTCCTCACGCGAAACATGATGAAATGGTTTTGGGATAATTACCTGCCGGAGAAAAAAGACCGCAGGGAAATATATGCGTCCCCGTTACAGGCCACTCAGGAACAACTCAAAGGCTTGCCGCCGGCACTGATCCAAACCGCAGAAAACGACGTGCTCTGCTCCGAGGGAGAAGCATATGCCCGCAAGCTGAATGAAGCCGGCGTACCGGTTACCCTCACCCGCTACGGTGGTCTCATTCACGACTATGGCCTGCTCAATCCCATTGCTTCCGTACCTGCTGTACAAACAGCACTGCTACAGGCGGCAGCCGTGATCCGGCATGCACTGAAGGTGGACGCAACCAGCAATAGCTACGATAACGCGCAACGCTCCATTGCCATTAACTAAACAAAAAAACTGAGGTTATGAAAATTGTAGTTGTAGGCGGCACCGGCCTTATAGGCGCGCGACTCGTGGATAAACTGAAAAAGGAAGGTCATACCGTGATCCCGGCTGCCCGGCAAACCGGTGTTAACACCCTCACAGGGGAAGGCCTGCCCGCCATTATGAAAGGTACTGAAGTAGTGATAGATGTTTCCAATACGCCTTCCTATGAAGGCCCCGCCAGTGCTGCATTTTTTCCCGCATCTACCACTCATCTGCTCTCGGCAGAGCAATATGCAAACGTGCGCCATCATATAGCCTTGTCCGTTGTAGGCGCGGAGCGACTCCAGGAAAGTGGGTACATGCGCTCCAAAATGGCGCAGGAAGCATTAATAGAAGCTTCCGGTGTACCCTATACGATCCTGCGCTCCACGCAGTTTTTTGAACTGGCTGCGCGCATTGCAAATGCCGCCACCGTCAACGGTCAGGTGCATATTTCTCCAATGCCGATACAGCCCATTGCAGCAGATGAAGTGGTAGCTGCACTGGCTGCCATCACTGTCAGACCACCCCAAAATGGCACCATCGAAATAGCGGGCCCGGAAAGCATGCCGATGTATGAACTCATCCGGTACTACCTCAATGAAACGGAAGACTCCCGGCAGCTCATTGAAGATCCACAGGCCACCTACTTTGGTGCAACATTGCAGGAAGACTCCCTCCTGCCTGGCACCGATGCCATCCTCGGTAAAATAAGGTACGAGGACTGGTACCATCGCCGCCTGACAGGACAATCCATTGCATAACCTCAGTTTTTCATCCTCATATTTAAAACCACTTATTATGACTCCAATAAAAAAAATAAGCTCCGCCTTATTACTGTTATCTTTTCTGTTTCTGACCGCCACCGCACAGGTGCAACCCAACAAGATCAAAAATATCGTGTTGGTGCACGGCGCATTTGCCGACGGCTCCAGCTGGGCAAAAGTAATCGCGCTCCTGCAGGCAAAAGGCTACAATGTGGTAGCCGTTCAAAATCCGCTCACCTCGTTAACAGACGACGTTGCGGCCACTAAAAGAGCTATTGCGCTGATGGATGGCCCGGTACTCCTCGTGGGCCACTCTTACGGCGGCATGGTGGTTAGTGCCGCAGGTAACGATCCTAAGGTAGTAGGCCTCGTGTATGTGTGTGCGTTAGTGCCGGATGAAAATCAGTCGGCAGTGGATGTGACCACTCCCTACCCTGCTCCGGGAGGTGCGGAATTCAGACCCGATGCAGAAGGTTTCCTCTCGCTCAGTCCTAAAGGTATCCGGGAATATTTTGCGCAGGACTTACCACTGGAAGAACGTAAAATAGTATATGCCACCCAGGTGCCATGGGCTACCCGCGCTACCACCGAAAAAGTTACCAACCCTGCCTGGAAAAACAAACCCTCCTGGGCTATCATAGGCCTGGAAGACTACATGGTACCACCTGCCCTGGCAAGAGCAGAAGCGAAAATGATCAGGGCTAAAACACTGGAGTTGAAATCCAGCCATATCCCAATGGTATCACAACCTAGGCGTGTGGCTGAATTCATAGCAACTGCCAGTCAGCAATTATAACCAAATACAAACACTAACTAATAATTACAAAAAACCAGAAAAAATGAATGAATTTTTGATTGCAATCCACAGAGATTTGACCAGCAAAAGCCCTGTTCCAACCCCGGAACAAATGAAAGAAGCCATGCAACCTTACCAGGAATGGATCGCCGGCCTCGCTGCGCAGAATAAACTGGTAGCACCGGTTAAAAGATGGGATGTAGACGGAAGGGTGATCAGTCATGGCAAGAAAACACATCATGGCCCTTATGTTGAAGGCAACACCTCCATCGGCGGATTATTCCTGATCAAGGCGAAAGATTATGAAGAAGCCGTTGAAATTGCGAAGGCTTGCCCGATTGTTAAATATGGTGCAGTTGTAGAAGTACGTATGGCCGTACCAGCAGCTTAAGAGTGGATGTACAGGAGCGCCCCTTCCAGGCGCTCCTGATTTTTTAATTTATTTCCATTTGATGTCCGTCTGTAAATTTAGCTGCTTCCGTGAGAAAGTATGTAGAAGGAAAATCCTTGAAACCTTCATTATTTTTTCCAGACTTGAGTTTTATCTCATATATTTCACCCGGTTCAAGCCCTTGTGCGTTGAAACTACTATCAGCAGTGTGGTGCAACTGCCAGGAGCCATCACTTAATTTTCGTATATAGATGTCCGTTATATCTCCTGGATGACTGGTACTGAATTCTACAACTGCTTTGTTCTGATACTGTGATATATTCTTTACATAAATCAATTCTTGCAGCATTTCCAGATTCCAGGGCGCATTTTTATCCCATATCAGATAGAATGGGTAGAAAGCGGAGATTACCTGATGCATTTTTTGGGCTTGCCCTTTTGTGAACATGTACTTGCAGGCATCCGGCGTGTAGTCCATATAATTCATGTACATATCGCCATCATTTTTGCAGGAAGCATAAGTACCAGTTCGACAAACTACATTTGCATCATATTGTATCGGAGTATCATCAATGTTATCATCCGTACAGGTGGATACATCTCCAAAAATGTGCTGCAAGCCAAAATAGTGACCAACTTCATGCGTACATACCCTTCCAAGGTTGTAATTATTATTCACACTATACAGGCGGCCAAAATTCCTGGCATTAATCACCACACCGGATAGATTTAGTGGTGCTGGTGGCATCAAAGCATAACCTTGTAACTCTTCTTCTTCCCCAAATTCACCACTCATTTTTATATTCCCTACCCAAATGTTAAGGATCGTGGCGGGACTGATAGCGTCAAGACCACCTGTGCTATAAGTCCGGATCGGATCAGTGATTTCAGTCCTGGTTTTGCCCGAAGAAAGATTTCCAATAATAAAAGTCTGCGGCGTTGCCCTCGTCTTAACATCCTTTAAATAAAATCTGATTTTAGTATCTCCCGCAAGATCTTTTTTAAAACAATCCGGAACTTGTGAGATATCAGGGTTTTTCCCGGAGAAGTCCTCGTTTAAGACTTCAATTTGTGAATTGATTAAATCCATCGTAATTGTTGACGGATCTGAAATGATGATATGGAAAACCACCGGTACTCTGATCTCTTTGACTTGCGGTGTTCCAATAGAATTCTGAATCGAAAACTTAAGTTTTTGAAGGGTTTCGTGATCATTGAGGCGTGGGAATAAATGCTGAACGTCCGTTGTAAATTCTGCTGCACAGCAATGCATTTGGGCTCGCGATTTACCAATCCACAATATCAAGACGAGTAAAAAACTGATTACACTTTTCATTACTGTCTATTTTATTCTGGTTAATTGTAGTATACTGATAATTGGTTTGCCACGTTCTATTTGCACCTCCTGCGCCAGTTTCTCAAATTTCATTGTATCCACACTCTTCTGGCTATTCACATAATATGTTCCTGGCTTTAGCTTATAGGTAACAAAATCTCCATAGCCATCCGCAGTACCTACTAATGTGGCGGCAGTGGTATCGCCTAATTGTGCCAGTACGGAGCTGGTAAAGAAAGAAACTTTTGCATTGGGAATTCCTCCGCCGGCAGTATCCTGGCTGCTAATCTTGATATAGTTCAAAGTAGAATTATCCAGTCGAATTGTGAGGAGGATATTTTCTTCTCCCCTGGCAACCGGCTGTGAGCCAAAATACCGATAGCCATTAATGGTATCAGTAAATCGCACGGTGTAATGGTCCTTATTATCATTTAGCAGATTAAAAAGAAAATAACCTTCTATATCAGTGGTATCGCTATAGAGAAAGTTTAGGGAATCATTTTCATTATCTACCAGCAATACCCGTTTTTGAGCCAGCGGAAGATCCTTTTTTCCCAGCAGAATTTCGTCCGACACAAACAATCTTCCCCGCAGGTATAGCTTTTTATCTGTTTTTGTACAGGAAGATACTATCGTATATATCAAAACTGCTACAAGCAGCAGTGGAGTATTTTTTTTACACATGTTTAATTCGATTTAATTACGTTCAATGCCTTTAATAACCCTGCGGGATCTACCTGGATCGCAAA
This sequence comes from Chitinophaga jiangningensis, assembly GCF_900142605.1. Classification (GTDB taxonomy): domain Bacteria; phylum Bacteroidota; class Bacteroidia; order Chitinophagales; family Chitinophagaceae; genus Chitinophaga; species Chitinophaga jiangningensis. The sequence continues at coordinate 259,503 of NZ_FRBL01000010.1, read as the reverse complement.
AAATGGCAATGCCATTCTGTATTCCAACCTTTCTTCTACAATCACATTGTTGAGGATTTCATACTGATTTTGTCTATAGAAATGTGCTCCCACAATTGATTTTAACCCTGGAAAGAAGTCATAGCTATAACCCAGGTAGAGATTACCCAATGGCTCCGGAATGCCAATGCCTACATATACAGAAGATCGTTCCAGGAATTTGCCCGCAAACCGCTCATCTTTTAGCACGAGACCTTTCCCGAGGTGAATGTGCAACCCGATTCCGAGTTGATATTGCTGTGACTGATTACTGATGGTTATTTGTCCATTTTCCTGTTTGGCAGTGGACTGTACCAGGTGCTGGGCGGTATAGGCAAGTCCTGCGCTCAACTGGAAACGATGATGCTTACCTCTTTCATACTCGAAAGACTTCAGTTTAACAGTATCATCCTCCGCCTTGGTGTAATAAGGGGTAATAATTTCTGTATTAGATTTATTGGATGTGGATGTTTCAAAAACGCCGGTAGTTAATAATGGTTCTTTCGTAAATGCGGTATCCAGTTTTTTGGGTACCAGGGTAGCATTAGCCAGCATTCGGCTTAGATAAAGTGCCTGGAGGCTATCACTAGGGAAACGAGCTGTATATTTTTGTGTCAGATCATCCATGTAGGAGCTAAACATTTCCTGGATAAGGCTTTTTTGTGCAGAATCCTTGATATACTGTTCATTTGTATTTTTCTGTTTCAGGATAAATTTTTGGTTTGTTTTATTCAGTAATTCCGCATCTCTATGTAAAGGTGGCACCTTCGCTTTAAATTCTTCAAAGACACTACGATCTGACACCATAAATGCATTTGAATTATTACTGAATTTTACTGGTGCTACTTTAGGCAATGTTGTGAGCGCTGACAATACTGCTCCTGCGGCTCCATACTGTGACGCATAGGAGAATATCTGCACAGCAGAACCAGCCAGTGTATCCACAAGCTTCCCGATGGCTGATTGGTCGGGGGACTCAGAGATATTTTCCAACAGCCCTGATTTCTGGCCCGCAGGCACGTTTAACAGCACAACCGTTTTGCTTTCACCTTCCGTAACAGTTCTCGTTAAATATTTATCCGAATTGTTATTACTTTTAAAATCCTTACTGGTGGAGTATAGATAAAACGCCGTTTTCTCCGGTAACTTTATCTCATTGAGATTTCTGCCGGTAAGTGTAAACTTCGCCATTTTAGCGTTATTCTCATCTGTCAGCTGCTTGATCTTTTCCTTTTGATTAAACAAATCAGATCCGCTTTTTTTCATGGCAAGAATTTTCTTAAAATCTTCCACACGGCCGCTAGTATCATAACGTTTATACCTTGCAATTAAAGAATCAATGTATTGGTCAAAATCCTGCGCGCGGTCATCGGCAAGGGGATGGTTTTTGTAGTTGCTCTCAGTAGTAAATTCCAGCGGATTAATCATCAACTGATCACTATGCAACCAGGACCAGCTATACAACCAGTTCTTTTTTGACGAATCTTTTAAGTATTGATAGCCCTCACAGGCTTGTAACTCATTATGAAACCGCTGCATCGCATCCAATGCAATCCTGACGGAGGCAGTGTCTTTTGCCGCATTCATAGTATCCCTTACGCGCACTGACTTTTGGGCGAAGGAATCCAGGGCAGCGGCAAAGGCGGCCAACTTATCTGCCGTAAGCTCATAGACGCTCGCATGTGCTGAAGTGTGGTTATAAAAATCAATCAGGAACTTATTATCCGGATAGGTACGAGAAAGTATACGCGTTATAAATCCTTCTTGTTTCTCAGGCCCGGACAATGTAAATACAGGGGCTGACTCTGTGAACAAATATTTATTAATGAAACCCGGCATACTATCCAGCATCCTTTTATGGGATGCATTTACACCCGGTTGATTGCCTGCAAGAAAGCTTCGAACACTCCCCAGCTGTTGCTTTAAGTCAGCCGGAGCATGATCACCATAATATCCTTTCAAAAACAGGTACAACTCCCTCGATGGATCCAAACTGGCAATAGCCGTATCTATCTTTTTTAACATCTCCCTCCTGATTTCAGCTTTAATAACCGTGTCTTGGCTAGAAACAGCAGGAATGGAATCCAAACGTACAGGCTTGTTTTTGTTCCAGTCTCTTTTTTCTGCTCTCCAGTTAACTCGCGCAGTATCACGTTTAAATGACAAAAAATGACATTTACGATCAGGCTTCTTACGGAAATCCTGGGTTTCATAGTTTAACGTGTTCACCACGCTGTTCTTATCAAACTTTACTTGTTGGGCTTTGCCAGAATTAGCCAGCAGCAAAGCTACCAGCATTAGCAACGGTACAGGACAGAATTTTCTCATGGATTACTAATTGATTCGGGGATATTATTTTTTGGTTGTTAATTATTTCAAGGTAATTTTTTCCGGGAGTAAAAATACGCGACAAATATAACAGGATGTTTGGATAATACAACAGGTGTTTTAACCCTCTTTATAGTTTTTTAAAACCTGACTAAACAGGTACGATACGTACACAAGTGTCTCAGTGTCACAGGTTCACACGAAAGACACATTTCCACTCTGCTAACGAGGCGAAGCCTCACCCGGCCGGGTGAGGCTTCGCCTTCGTTTTTTATAATTTGCCGTTGAAATTGCGAAGGCTTGCCCGATTGTTAAATATGGTGCAGTTGTAGAAGTACGTATGGCCGTACCAGCAGCCTAAGAGTGGATGTACAGGAGCGCCCCTTCCAGGCACTCCTGTTTATTTACCGGTACCATATTTAGTAATGACATTCTTATCTCTCTATTACCTTAATAGCAATACCCCAGCGCGAACTTTTACGGTCCAGCTTACCGGCTATCAACTGCCAGATATCCACCAGCGAAAAAATAACAATCAGGTGAAAAATACTGATGTTGACATGAAACACCAACGCTGATAAAACGGTAAATACAATCAGTAACAAACTAACGGAAATAATATTGAAAGGCAGGTCAAATGCCTGGAAATACATAGGTTTAAGTGCAATATTATAGATAAAGGATTTTCGCCGCCATTGCAGCCACACCACCACGTAAATAAAAAGATACAGCACCAGCAGATACCATACACTTATTATCTGACGCCGCGATTCCAACTGCCAGAACGCATTAAAAAGTATCAGTGTACCCGGTTGAGTATTCAGGTAAGTTTCATGCAGATCGTTTTTAAAATCTCCCACCAGGATATACCTGTTTTTCAGATACAAATCAAACAGCTCAGGGGAAATATTCATCAGCGCCACGAGTTCTCCCAAACTGACTTTGGGATAGTTCCCCTCCGTGAAATCGTGTGCCCGTAAATACATTTCAGGTATCTGCGTATTAAAGGCAATACCCGCCTGCTGAAAGCGGGTATAAAACCGATGAACAACGGCCCCATCGGGATGTACATCGAGGTAGATTTTTAAAGGCACCATCGTATCTCCCCTGCTGCCGGTAAAAGGAATTTTATAAATAGCACCGGATTGCAGTCGCATGGTAGCAGTAGCCGCACGCACACCTAATATATTCTGCTGCAATGTATCCGCTACATAACTGTTAACTGCAAGCAACTTATTTCCTAGTGCCTGGATACTGACCAGGAGCGCACTATCGTCGGGCGTAGGGGTGTCAAACACCACGTCTGTAAGGATATACCGCACCCGGCATTGATGTGCCGCGATATACTGAAAAAGTTGCGCGAGATATTTCCGGTTGGTGATCACCTCATTTTCTGTGCTGTCCATATTGAGTGGCACCAGGTATTTTGACGCCGACACATCAATAAAAATAACGGAATCCGGTGATGACTTTTCCTTTTCCGGCCCGGCAATTTTAATTAACTGCGTCCATTTGTGCACCGCCATATCCAGCCCATTATTGTATGGCAATGCCATCCAAACAAAGGTGACCGCTATCAGCAGCATTGTATAGACGTGCAGCTTCAGGTGACCAAAAAACCGGAATGCTTTACCGGACATAACTTGAAACATACCGCACGGTTGATATTCCCGAACATTTACTTCTATCAGGGGAATTAATACTTTTAAGCTCTTCTTCAAATTTAATGGTGACAGATCCGCCAGGCTGGAGTATCACCACCTTTCCCCAATAGGCATCTTCCACAAAGTTCTCCGGATCACTGTTACAATCACGGTAGTAGCCATAGGGCAGTCGCACATTGGTTTGTATTTTAAAGTGCGACGAATTACGCACGATATACTCGCGGATATAAATATGCCCGTTGCGGGTAGACCTGTTGCCGTAGTCCGTTTGCGTCACCGTAATATAATCTACAGCAGGCTTGTTGGGCGTTTCCTCTACCACAAATACTTCTCCCATGTTGGAATAGATTTTCCCATACAGCAGGTTGCGTTTCATATAAATCTCTGCCTCTGAAGAGGAGGCAAACTGCTGTGTACCCTTGTTCCCGCGCTGATCTACATAGTAATAGTATTTCTTTTCCGGCACTACAGGCGGCACTTCATTTTTTTTAGGAAGAAAATAAAAATCGCTCCGGATACTGCTGTTTTTAAACGGCGTTTGTAAGTCGTTGGTAAGGGTGGCCACATCGTTGGTTACATTATTAAACACCTGGTCGATGGTAAGTCCGGGCTTTACAATTTCCTGTTTGAGATAGTAGGTAAATACACCATTGGGGAGATTGTAATTGCCACCGTCCTGCGCGGTGGACCCGGGCAGGGCAGCAAAAGCGATGTAGGTGCCTTTCGGGGCCGACATCGTTGCGAGTCCGGGGCTGCTACTGCTCCTGGTCCAGCTACGCGAAAAGGGATTGTCGCGGCAGGCATCGAGGATGAGCAGCTTCATACGTACTTTCTTTTCATCCATATTTCCCAGCACCTGGTTTACATTCAGGGTATTAAACTGTGCGTCGGTAGCGGAGTTGAGTGAAGCGCCCACGGGAATCAGGTAGTTTTGACCGTTTACTTCAATGCCATGGCCGGCGTAATAAAATACGGCCATATCATTATCGGCGATGGTGTTATACCATTCCGTCAGGTTGGTAAGGAGGGTTCGTAAATCATTATTCTTGAGCAACGTTACTTCAAAGCCCAGCCGGGTAAGCACTTCCGCCATATCATTGGCATCGTTAAGGGTATTATCCAGGTTACGGCCTTTATCATAATCGCTCATACCAATTACCACTGCTTTACGCTTCTGGCCTGAAGGATTTTCGGCGGGCACCTTCACCACCCGGAAGTTCCTGGTTTGCGCGATTGCACCAAGCGCCATCAGCATGCACAAACAGATAAATATAAGGTTACGCATAAGGGGTTATTATTGATGTTTAAATCCGATGAATACAGGTACGGCTGTACGTTTGGCCGAAGCAGCAGAAAAGGATATCTTATTTTTATCAAAAGCTACTTCCTCCTCATTTACAATCCTGCCGGCTAACGCCTCTTTCACCGCTTTTACAAAGCTCTTACCTGAACCCTGCACACTGTTTTTGATACGGGCCATATCCAGGGGCTCCTTGGAGTAAATCACACAGAGGTAATCCTCTCCCGGGGTTTCATCCATCTGGATATACTGGCTTTCGTCTGGTATACTCACTTTTACTTCGGAGGTAAAGTCGAGCAGGGCGGAAATATTCCTTGACTCATCCGGAAAAAGCTGCACTACCGGACTCCGTTTGGAGTCGGTGCCCAACAGGTATACATAAGCCGGCTGCGCGCTGGTAAACTGCAACCTGAAATTAGTATTGGAAGGATAGGCTTCCGCAATATTGTACGTCATTTCATCTATGTTAGTGAGTCGCAGGCCGCGTACACCACTTTCATTCCTGATGGCCTTCATATGATTACCATTGGCCAGCACCAGGCTAAATGAGCCGGTTAGTCGCTTCAGCGTATCGGTTACAATTACCGGAATGGTATCTTTCTTAATATCAGCAGGTATCAGTGGCTGGGGTTTCACATCATCATACACCGAAATGGCTCCGCGAAGAATCCGGCGCAGGTCCGCATACTTCACATGAATAAAACCACCGTTGCCCCAGAAAGGGCTCCAGCTGTTAAGAATTTCCACTGCACCTTCTCCGTTGGAAAAACTATCGTCATACCCGATGATGCAGATGGCATGGCCACCCATATTTTTATCCGCCACACCATTCCATACTTTTCCCTTAAAGGTACCGTAGCAGTCGATTGCAGCGAGGATAGGCTTTTTTTGACTGATAGCGGTTTTGATATTAGTCAGTGTTTTCTGAAACTCTTCATCTGTAGCTGCTATGCCATAGCGTTCGTTCAGCGCCTGAAAATCCTTGATGGTATAGTTCAGGGCAGCGGAACGGTAAGGCTGCAGGTCTGCATTGCAGCTGAATGATAAATCGCTCAGAAAAGGCACGCCGCTGGTCTTCATCAGCTGCACCGCCCGTGTAATAGAAGATCCCCGGGAGCAGTTTACATCATCGTTATCCTTGATCTGCTCATATACGAAAGTGGGCGAAAAGGCCTGGTTGGTAATATCGCTGGTGGCGGTAAGGTTATTGCGGATCGCCCAGGAAATAGTTCTGGTACCATATGCAGCCGACCAGCCTGTGCAGGTACCAAAGTGGCCCTGGTCGCCGGGAATAGGGCAATACTTTTTCAGCGAGGCAGCATTGGGGAGGTACTCCCTTGTTTTTACCTGCGCCATTTTCGGAATAGCATCAAATGCGGCCGCCGTAAGCGTATTACCGGTGCTGGTATTCACCTGGTATCCATATTTTGCCTGCAGCATGTCCCCTATTTCTGTCCAGTAGGGAGATGTAAAAGTAGCCACGCAGTAGGGGTTAATGTATGTGAACACCAGCCCCGAAATATTACCGGCATTAGCTCCAAGCAAGCGACAGAGGGAATCTACCAGCTGCACCTGTTGCTGTGGACCCGGATCAGTGGAATACTCGCGGGTACCCAGGGTGGCGACGGAGTTTTTGTGAATAGTAGCGGCCACCAGTTGCAGCAGCTCCGACTTCGGACGCTGCTCATAATCCCGGTAACGGATCACACATACGCCTTTGGGAGATAGCAGTTTCACTTCCGGACTCACCATTCCATCCGGCCGGAACAGAAGGACCGCATTGTTTTTGATGTTATCGCCTTTTTTTACTGGCTGCGAGTTTTGGAGGGTAATATTTCCCTTCACTGCGATGACGATATTCTGGCTATGTAATTGTTTAATGCATACAAACGAACACAGAATAAACAGGAGTGCTGCATACTTCATGACTGGTATATTTGGATATGAATCTTTGGGGATGCTACGTTATTAGTTTACACGAACCATTTAAATTTTGGAATTAATCATTTTCTCGTACAGATTTCACCTGGCACAAAAATAGAGCTTTTCAGTAAATCTGTTCATAATTCTTTGGTGAACGGGTTGTTAAACAAACAATCCCCACCACTAAGGTGAGGATTGCCTAACATCTTATGAAAGTTGATTTATTTTTTTTCGCGGATCAGTTTCAGTACATACTCCATCTGGGTATCTTTTCCGGCCATAAAATCGCTGTATGCCGGCCATACTTCATGATCCGGCATGGTACCACGGCCTTCCGGCTGATTAGGTTTTACCGGCGCATCCTGGGTCACCGCCACGATGGAGAACTGGGTTTTAATCTTTGAATTTGGCAGTTCATAAACCAATGGTGCATGTCCGTTATGGTAGTAATAACCACCTACTGTTTCCACGCCCACAATGGTGACATTCCTGGCGTATGCCCGTACCAGTGAGGCCAGGTGCGACGCCGCAGAAGCGGTATTTTCATCTATCAGCAAATACAGCTGTCCTTTGTAGGCCGGTTGCTTAGGATGGTATACCGGGTTGATGTTCGGGTTTTGCATGCTCTTACCGTCTTTATAAGGCAGGTAGGTTTCCTTCAGGTATGCCAGGCCGGCTTTTATTTCATCGGCTGTATACTTATGGCTGGTGCTTACTCCCCAGAAATACTGCTGATAAGGTATTTCATCCCTGTTAAAGGAAATATAGGCAGCTGCATTTTCCTTGAAGTCATGATCTGTCAGGTACATCATCGGTTGCTCGAAGGTAGGGTCGCTCCCACCAGGATTGCTTCTTATATCTATAACCAGGTTTGGAACGGCCTGTTTATCCAGCTGCTGGAAGATGCTGTCCACCCATTTGGCATACACCGGAAATACCGGGTCATCGCTGCCGTAAGCCATACTGAAAATACGGAAGTTAAGCAACCCTGTTTTATCATCCAGCATGCGGAAGCTGTATTTAGGTTGTACGTTATAATCAGTGATACTGTCCACCCTGGCACTGAAACGGCCTACCAGGTTTTGCTTCCTTTTTTCCAGGGTAACTGCCGGCAGGGTAGCCGTTTTCACCTCGTTGGAATAAGGCGGTGTGAAGGTGAGCGCAAAGTGGTCCTGCACGCCGTATTCCAGCAGGTAACGCACGCCATAGGCGCGACTCACACTACCGGATAACTTCTGTGTTATCGTATAGCCGTCGCCGGTAAGGTATTTATAAAACGACTTCATCAGGGCCGTATCCGCCACACCGTTGATACTCAGGATGCGGGAGCCGGCAGGAATTTCTGGTAGCTGCTGGTTGAAGATGATCTTACCTTCCAGGTACTTCAGGTCGTACGGGAAAAAGCCCTGCGACTGATTAAGGTACCGGAACAGGTCCGTACCCACCTCAGTGTAGTTATGGCAGCTGCCTTCAAAGTCAGTCAGCTGCAGGATGATCTTAAAAAATCCTGTGACCGGCAAAGGCTGTTTAATAGCGGAATAAGCCCACTTATAAATGCTGTCTATCTCCTTTTTGGAATGATACCGATACAGCCCTGAATTGGCTTTTTCGCGGATATCGCGGAATAGCTTCAGGTCTGCCTGCATTTCGCGGGGTTGGAGCATCCTGTTATAGATTTTCAGACTATCGGTTGCCGGCGTAGGTTTGGTTTGGGCTACAGTTGTAACTGCCGGCAACTGAAAGGCGAGCAGTACAAACAAAACTAGTTTTCTCATAAATCAGTGCTGCATTTAGCAGAATTGGTTGAATGTTATACTGCAAGCTACAAAACTAATCCCTTCAGGACAAGATTAATTACCTCCTGCTATTCCACCAGCTTTACCCTGTAGTCCCGGGGCGGCATCCCCTTTATTTTCCTGAAATAGCGGTTGAAATTAGTGAGCGTGTTAAACCCGCATTCGGCAGCAATCACACCGATGGGAAGCTGGTCGGCCGCAATGAGCTTACAGGCATGTGCAATGCGCACTTCATTTACAAAATCCACGAAGGTTTTTTGGGTGCGACTTTTAAAATACCGGCAGAAAGCCTGCTTATTCATGAAGGCCAGATCGGCGGCCTCGCTCAGACTAACCGTGCCGGAAAAATTAGCGAAAATGTACCTGAATACCCGGTCCATTTTTTCATTGTCCTTGTTGGAATAAGTGTTTACGTAGCCTGCGCCGGCCAGCAATTCATATTCAGTGGTAGCGGTTACCACCTGTAGCACTTCCAGTAATGAAATCAACTTTGCAGGCCCGGCAGGCTGACCTGCCATAGTCAGCAGCAAGTGTTTCAGGCGTTCCTTCGTTTGGCCGTAAAACTTAATACCACGCCTTGCCTGATCCAGGAAGGCCGCTAATTTTTTAACGCTGAAAAAGGGCGATAACAATTCATACAGCTTTTCCGCATGAAAAAACAAAGCCACTGATTTTGCCGGCATAGCATCGCTAACCTCACGGGTACGGTTATACCAAACATGCGGAATATCAGGCCCCAGCAGCGTCAGCTCTCCCGGCTCAAAATTCTCCACACAATCGCCTACCACCTTATGCCCCGCACTCTGCACGATATACGTCATCTGGCACTCCGCATGAAAATGAAATTCCGTGGTAAAAAATGGACGCTCTATCAACCGGGTGGTAAACACCTCGTTTTCCAGGCCTTCCAACACTTTGGCATATACAGGCTTCATATTAGCACAATTTAAACCCTCTCCTATTACTAATGCTAATATAAGCCCAATAATCATCATTTAAAGTGTAAATCTGCATGCATTAAGTAAATACTTTCGTATCTGTTTCACGTTATTATTTTTTCGCATGCTACATAACAAAATTATATTACTTACCGGGGGCAGCGCTGGCATTGGCCGGGCATGTGCACAGGCCTATGCCGCTAATGGAGCCACCGTTTGCATTGCCGACAAACAGTCGGCTGCAGAAGCATTACCCGGCCACGGCCATCTATTTATACGATGCGATGTGAGCAACGAAGCAGAGGTAAAAACTGCCATTGCGCAGGTGATTGCAACCCATGGCCGGCTCGATGCCATACATAATAACGCCGGCATCACCCATCCATCCAGGCCTTTACATGAAACTACAGACGACGAATGGGACCTCCTGTTTAAGGTGAACCTGAAAAGCATCCTGTACACTGTTCGCCACGGTATCCAACATCTCATAGAAACAAAAGGCTGCCTGTTAAATACCAGTTCCATGGTGGGCGACATTGGGCAGGACAACCACGCTGCCTACGTGGCCACCAAAGGGGGAGTAAACGCTCTCACCAAAGCCATGGCACTAGACTACGCCCCTTTGGGTGTCCGCGTGAATGCCATTAGTCCGGCCGCCATTAAAACCGAGGCTTTAGAAGCCTGGAGCAAGGCCCAGCCAGGCCATGAAAAAATCCAACAATACCTGGATCACCTACACCCGCTCGGCAAAATGCCTGAAGGGGATGTAATCGCCGATACGGCAGTGTTCCTGCTGAGCAATGCCGCCCGCTTTATCACCGGCTGCATCATGCCCGTAAGCGGAGGCGCTGAACTGGGCTACCGTACCATTCTTTAAAGCAACATATTCCTTAAATAAATGATCGCAAAAGTAAATATCAGCGACCGGCGGTTTGCACTCGCCAAAGGCGCCGGCAGCGATGCCGTGCACAGAGACCCGGTATACTCCTATGCCGTAACGCAACTCACCGATGAACATCACACCACCTCCAGTGGCCTCGCCTTTACCGTAGGCGCCGGCAACGAGCTGGTATGCGGCGCCGCGAAATTTTATGCCGACACCCTGGTAGGCAGAAACGTGGATGAATTAATGGCCGACTTTGGCAGCTGGTTCAAAAACGCTGCAAACGAACAGCAGTTCAGATGGCTGGGGCCCCACAAAGGTATTGTACACCTGGGCCTCGCCAGCGTTACCAACGCCTGCTTCGACCTGTGGGCAAAACAAAAGCAGGTGCCGCTCTGGAAATTACTCATTGACTTGTCACCGGAGGAAATCGTTAATACCCTCGATCTCTCCTACCTCGAAGACGTGCTTACGCGTGAAGAGGCCATTGACATACTGCAACAGCAACAGGCCACCAAAAACGAACGGACAAAAATCCTGACGGAAGGCTACCCCGGCTATGATACCTCTGTAGGCTGGTTTAACTATAACAACGAACAGGTGCGCGAAAACTGTAAAAAAGCGATTGATGCCGGCTTTAATGCCATGAAGCTGAAAGTAGGCGCCACCGATGCCGCACGGGATATTGAACGTGCCAACATTGTAAGAGAAGTGGCCGGAGGCGATAGAAAAGTAATGCTCGACGCCAATCAGCAGTGGACATTACCGCAGGCAATCGCTATCTGTCAGCAGCTGCAACAGATGAACCCCTACTGGATTGAGGAACCTACCCATCCGGACGACATCCTTGCACATCAAACACTGGCCAAACAAATAGCACCTTTGAAACTCGCGCTGGGAGAACATGTACCCAACCGAATTCTATTCAAAAATTATTTGCAGACGGGCTGCGCGTCCTTTATGCAGGTAGACGCGGTGCGGGTTGGCGGGGTGAGTGAGTTTATCACCGTTAGCCTCCTATGCAAAAAATTCGGCGTACCGGTGGTACCGCACGTAGGTGATATGGGACAACTGCACCAGCACCTGGTACTCTTCAACCATATAGCCATGGGCCATGAGGCATTGTTTTTGGAACATATTCCACACCTTAAACCCTATTTTAAACAACCGGTGAAAATTGAAAACGGCGTATATGTAACACCGTTAGAAGCCGGCAGCAGCTGCGACCTGGTACCCGCATAATTGATCACACAACATTATAACGGATGATTTCAGTAACAGACATCACCATCAGTATCCTGTATATATTGCTGATCGTTACCATCGGATTATGGATTCCGAAGAAAAAGCGGGAAAGCAGCAGTAGTGAAGAGTATTTCCTGGCAGGAAAAAATTTGAAGTGGCCAATGATCGGCTTGGCTCTGTTTGCCAGCAACATTTCCTGTTTGCACCTGGTTAGTCTTGCCCAAAGCGGGTTTGACTCCGGTCTACTCAACGGAAATTTTGAATGGATGGCAGCATTTACGCTGATCCTGCTAGCCTTGTTCTTCATTCCATTTTATATCCGCTCAGGTATTTCCACCTTGCCGGATTTCCTGGAAAAGCGCTATAATAGGGCGTGTCGCGATTGGCTCGCCTTTGTATCCATTCTATCAGCCATCGTAATTCATATTGCATTTTCTTTCCTGGCGGGAGGCATTGTACTGGAAACACTTTTTGGGATAAACATGTACGTTAGTATCGGTCTGATTGCCCTGGTGACCGGCCTTTACACTATTATTGGCGGACTGCGTGCAGTGGTGGTAACGGAAACGATCCAGAGCATTGTACTTCTGGCAGGGGCGCTGATCATTACCTGGTTTTCGTGGCAAAAGGTAGGCGGCTGGCAACCACTGACCCATGTTTTATCAGGTGAGGGAGAGATGAACCGTCTCAGCATGATACGGCCCATAGGTGATGCCAGTGGCCTCAGCTGGATAGCGGTGTTCTTAGGATATCCCGTGCTCGGCATCTGGTACTGGTGCGCAGATCAAACCATCGTACAGCGGGCGCTGGGTGCAAAGGATGAAAACCACGCCAAAACGGGCGCCATCTTTTGCGGGTATATTAAGTTATTGCCGGTGTTTATTTTCGTTATGCCTGGCCTGTTTGCCTATGTGCTGTACAAATCCGGTACACTGGATATTTCCGGCCTTCCCATGATTCAGCAGGGAGATCATATGGTACCGGATTCCAAGGGAATTTACACCCTCATGATCACGCAGCTGCTTCCTAAAGGACTGGTAGGCATACTTATCGCAGCACTGTTGTCAGGTTTGATGAGCCAGATTGCTGGTGCACTCAATTCTATCAGTACCCTTGCCAGTTATGATATTTACAAGCGTATTAAGCCTACGGCTACAGATAAAAGCCTGGTAACAGCTGGTCGCTGGTCCGCCGCTATTGCGCTGGCAGTATCGCTCCTGCTGCTGCCGCTGCTGAACAGGTACACCAGCCTGTTTGAAGGCATCAACGATGTGATTGCACATATCGCACCACCCATTACCTGCGTTTTCCTGACGGGCATATTCTGGAAAAAGGCTTCTGCTAAGTCGGCCCAATACACACTCTGGTGGGGTTCACTGGCGGGCATAGTGGTTTTCGCAGCCAGTAAATTAGGCGGCAGCCATTCTTTCATCGGGAATATTCCATTTATGATGATGGCATTTTACCTGTTTGCAGGCTGTTTGGTTTTCCAGGTAATTTTATCCTATTGCTACCCGGTGGTACATACGGAGCAAAGCAAGCAGCTTTACTGGCATTCTTTTGCGGCACCACTGCGGATTCCGGGCTGGCAGGGCTTAGCCAACTACAAAGTACTCTCCGGCGGACTTCTGCTGATCATGGCAGTATTGTATTTTCTTTTTCGATAATTATTAATCTCACGTACAATGAAGAAAATTAAATTTATAGGGGTGCTTTTCCTGTTAGCCATCACTAACGTGTATGCGCAAACGAAGGATATGGCACTGAAAAATTTCATGGGCGACCGATTCGGCATGTTCATCCATTGGGGACCTGTTTCCCTGAGAGGTACTGAAATTGGATGGAGTCGCGACAGGGAAGTATCCAAAGAGGATTATGATAATTTGTATAAAGAATTTAATCCGGTGTTGTTTAATGCGGACGAGTGGGTAAAAGCTGCCAGGGATGCCGGCATGAAATACCTGACCATCACTGCCCGCCACCATGACGGGTTTTGTTTGTGGCCTTCAAAATTCACTACCTATAGCATTGCAAATACACCGTATAAAAAAGATATTGTAGGGGCGTTGCAAAAGGCCTGTAAAAAGCAGGGAATCAAATTCTGCATTTACTATTCTGTGCTGGACTGGCATCATCCGGATTACCCCATCCATTCGGCGCACAATAACACGATAGATCCGAAGTCGGATATGCAACGATATCTCACCTATATGAAAAATCAGCTGAAAGAGCTGATCACCAATTATGATCCTTATATGCTCTGGTTTGATGGTCAGTGGGAAAGTCCATGGACCGACGAAATGGGTAAAGAGCTCTATGCCTATTTGCATCAGCTGAAACCGGACATTATCACCAACAACCGCCTGGGTAAAGAATTTGCCGCCACGAAAAACAAGGCTATTGACGCAGATAAGATGGTAGGTGATTACGACACACCCGAGCAGGTGGTAGGACGCCTGAATATGACCACACCCTGGGAAAGCTGCTTCACCCTTTGTAAACAATGGGCCTGGAAACCGAATGATAAGATGCAGTCGCTGGAACAGTGTCTGTCCATCCTTAGCCGCACTGCCGGTGGCAATGGTAACCTGTTGCTTAACGTAGGTCCTATGCCGGACGGCAGAATCGAATCCCGCCAGGTGAAGCGTTTACAGGAGATAGGTGATTGGCTGAAAGTAAATGGGAAAGCGGTATATAACACACTGGGAGGGCCTTACGAACCTACCCCTGCCTATGCCACTACCAGGAAAGGCAATAGCATCTACCTACATGTTTTAAAAACGGATACAGCACAACTGACATTAAAAAGTATACCTGATGTGAAGATTGTTAGTGCCCGACTACTGAATGGGAATGCGGTAACTATAACAGAGCAGGATCAGCAGTTTACGGTGCAGTTGCCGGCGAACAAAAGAGGACAGCTGGAATACATCATTGAGCTGGAAACCACTGCCAATACAGAAAAACTACCCGTCATAAAATGAAAATACGCTTCTATGCGCAGCTTTGCTGCCTGCTGATATTAGCAGCCTGCAGTTCCAAAACAGGTACCCGCTATGGCATGATTACCGGCCTGAAACCGGAGAAAGTAGCCTACTACAAAAAACTGCATGCAGCGGTGTGGCCGGCCGTATCTGAAAAAATCAGGGAATGCCACATCACCAATTATTCGATTTACTTCAAGGAGATCGACGGTAAGCCGTATTTATTCAGCTACTGGGAATATACCGGCAGTGATTACGCAGCTGACATGGCTGCAATGGCCGCAGATACTGCCACACAGCGATGGTGGAAGGAAACGGCGCCCTTACAGGCACCATTACCCGATGCTGCGGCCAAAGGGGAAACCTGGGAGCAAATGGAAGAGATCTATCATCAGCGTTAGAAAATCGTAACACGCTTTGCCGGAGTAATGGCACAAATTACCCCGGTACTGTTTTGCAGCGTAAGTGTTGCTTTAACAATATAGACGCCCGGCTGCGCGTAGGTATGCGAGCCCGTAAGCACCGACAGGCTTTCGGTTTTACCATCTCCATAATCAAAAGTAATGGAGGTAATACTGATGTCACCGGTGTAACTGATGGTGTAGTCCACTTTACGGGAATTGGCCGGATCAGTGACGTAGTCAAATTTCACCGCATTGGATTCGCCGGGGCAATCTACATCCTGGCGCTCTGATTTTCCGCAGGCGGAAAGGAGGAGGAATAATAACAATGATACTTGTTTCATGACGGGGTAATCTGGAGGTTGAAAATTGGATTGGGGGTATCTAGATAACAAGGCTGCAGGATTTATGTTCATCTACGGCAGGCAGTTGACCATTTTGAGAAAAATCATTTCCAGCTTATCTGTTATGGTGTATTTTCGCAACTGATCTAAAGCAATCCCTATGTCGGTTAAATTGAAATGTTTTGTTTTCCTGTTGCTATGCCTGGCAACATTAAAAGCAGGCGCGCAGGCACATATTTATCGGGCCCCGGTGCAGATTTATGGCCACGAAGAAGGAGCAGTAGTCTTACACCCGGATGATCCGTGGAGAGTGGTTACCAAAACCATGTATACCCCTATTGAAAGCATGTTTGGAGATCCTGTTCCGGCTGGCTATAGCCGTGAGTACTACCTGTTAATCAAAAGTGCGGATAACTATCCCGGATGCGGTAATGTGCATTTTCGGTTCTGGTATGAATGGCAACCCTCAAGACCAGGAGCAGAAGTTGTGTGTGGTAACGACTGGGGGCAGGTATTTGAAGGTTCCATGAAATGGGTACAGATTCCTAACACTACAGAACAATGGAATATCCAGAATCGCCCCCCAGGATCGGGCGGAAACCATTATTGGCGGCTGGAGGCTAAAACAATAGGCTGTACGGGCGCCTACAATTTAGCAACCCGTATCAGTGCGATTTTTATTACTGCCATTGATAAACCTATTGCAGATGCCCATCCACCGCAAATGACGCTGAATACGGATGAGCGGGCCCGACCTGGTGTTTATGGCTTTGGCGGGACGCAAAATCCCGTGGTTGTTGATGACAGCAGTGGTTTTGTAGGTATCTGGACGGAAAGACCCAGAAGTCAGCTGGCTGTGAAAGGAACGATTACGGCACAAAAGGTTAAAGTAACGCAGAACGCTGCAGAATGGCCGGATTACGTATTTCATTCCGACTACAGACTGCCTGATCTTGATTCTGCCATCGCTTATGCTAAAACACATAAACACTTGCAGGATGTACCCTCCGCAGAAACCATTGAGAAGGAAGGGCATGATCTGGGCAACATCAATATGCTTTTATTGCGTAAAATTGAAGAGCTCACACTTTACCTGGGTGAACAAAAAAGCGTGAATAATCTGCTAATGAAGCGCGTAGAGGAGCTGGAGAAAAAAGTAACATCATCTAAATAAAATAAAGCGGTTGTATCAGTTTAGATACCACCGCTTTTTACTATATCGTTAACCCGCCATCAATCACAAATTCGGCCCCGGTAATAAATCCGGCGGCATCATCACAGAGGTAGGCCACCATTTTAGCCACATCGCCGGCAGTGCCGATCTGACGCAGTGGAATAATACTCTCCAGATGTTCGTAGATGGCTTCTACCGCCTGCTGGTCTGCTCCGGTTTTGGTGAGTACTTCTGTTCTGGTAGGGCCAGGACTCACAATGTTTACCCGAATTTTTCTTGCCGCCAGTTCAGCAGCTGCTGTTTTCGCTATAGAGTTCAAGGCTGCCTTGCTGGCCTGGTACATAGAGCTCATGGGCTTGTACATATTGGCTACTATAGAAGATAACATCACCACAGATGCCCCATCTGCCAGTACCGGTACAAATTTGCTCAGGGTGAAGTAGGCACCTTTGAAGTTGATGTTCATCACCTGGTCAAAATTTTCTTCCGTGGCATCCGCTATCAGCATTTGGTTGCCGGTGATGCCAGCGTTAACGAAGAGAATATCG
Organism: Chitinophaga jiangningensis; assembly: GCF_900142605.1. Lineage (GTDB taxonomy): Bacteria > Bacteroidota > Bacteroidia > Chitinophagales > Chitinophagaceae > Chitinophaga > Chitinophaga jiangningensis. The sequence continues at coordinate 241,957 of NZ_FRBL01000010.1, read as the reverse complement.
AGCTGGCCATATTGCTTTTTTACTGCTGCTACCAGGGTGTTGATATCATCCATGCTGGACTGATCAGCTACGAAGTAGGCGGCGCCTATTTCGGCGGCTGCCTTTGACAAGGCCGCTACTCTCCTGCCGGTGATAATTACTGTTGCTCCCTGTGCCACCAATTCCTGTGCTGCTGCATATCCTATTCCGCTGTTTCCGCCGGTGACTAACGCCGTTTTTCCTGTTAACTTTTTCATGCTTTTAAATTTTCCTCAAAATTATAGGCAAAATGGTATACTTTTGTAACCAGTATCACTGAGTATACCAGTAAAATTTTCTGTTATGGAGAGAAATCAGACCGAAGAATTGATGGCATTACAAGACACGCTTTACTTCATCGGGGGCAAATGGCGGGTACCAATCATCAACTCCCTTTGTAATGGCAACAGGCGTTTCCGTGAGATTGAGCGCAGCATTCCGGGCATCACCACCCGTATGCTTTCGAAAGAACTCAAAGAGATGGAAATGAACAAGCTGCTGGTAAGAACCGTGTACGACGAAACGCCGGTACTCGTTACATACGAGCCCACACCCTATTGCCGCACCTTTGGGAACATTATCCAGGAGATGATTAACTGGGGCAGGGCGCATCGGAAAGTGGTGCTCAGGCATGCATAAAAAAAGTCCCGCATTATTCTGCGGGACTTTACTGAATCTGAATCTATGCTGCTAAATGAGTTTATTCCTCTTCTTCCATCGGATCGCTTGTAAACTCAAGCAGATCACCCGGCTGACAGTCAAGTGCCCTGCAAATGGCGTCCAGCGTGGAGAAGCGAATAGCTTTTGCCTTTCCGGTTTTGAGTACGGAGAGGTTCGCCAGGGTTAATCCTACTTTTTCCGACAGCTCGCTCAAAGAAATTTTTCGCTTGGCCATCATCACATCCAGGTTTACTATTATGGCCATATACTATACTGTTAAATCGTTTTCCGTCTGGATTTCTACACCCCTTTTGAAAATCTGTGATAAAATAAATACCAGTCCACCCAGTATTAAAAATTGTTCAATGGATATATTATTCAGGGAGGTGTTCATGTCCTTTCTGATATATCCTAACTGTGTATTGTAAAGGTACGCGATGGCAGCCGCGCTAAGGAAAAAGTAACTCATCTTTTCCAGCAGCTTCACCGTTTTTCCGGTAAACGGACTTTGCATATTTACACCTGATAAAATCTGTATCATTATTTGCGACAGAAATACCTTTACGAAATTAAAAACGATCAGCAGCGAGCCTACACTATAATATTGCAGGGTATCCTGCTGTTGCAACGCTGCCATCGCCGTCCAGTCCATCAGCTTAGGCGCAATGGCAGGATTGATCAGGCTCACAATAAAGCAAACCAGCACCGCACCCAGGTTGATGGACAAGCCAATGAAAACAACCCAGGCAAATACGTACATCACTTTTAATAACTGTTGTGTTTTAGTATAGGAAGAAGTAAGCGCGTTCATGGTAAATAATTTTTCTCATCCAAATATACGATAAAAATTTATCGAATATCGATAAATAATAAATATTTTTCGATAAATATTGAAAGAGATTGATTGTCAGCTTTTCCGCGTTTCTTTCATCTTTAACCATACAATAATGCCGGACAGTAATGTCAGTAATCCGGCGATATGAACGGCCCATAGGAGGCCGAGTGCACTTGCCACTACTCCTGCCATCAAGGCGCCGGCCGCATAACCCATATCCCGCCAGAAACGGTAAACGCCCAGTGAAGAAGCGCGCCATGAGGGATGCGCCGCATCGCTCACCGCCGCCAGCAAAGCCGGGTACACCATCGCCGTACCAGCTCCCAATAATACGGAACCCACCATCCCTGAAATAAACGGCGAGAACCATTCAAAGCCAATCACCACATGCCCCAGTACCTGCACAAACATACCCCATACGATCAGTGGCTTGCGACCGAATCGATCTGCCAGCGGGCCGGTAATTATCTGCCCTGCACCCCATACCACCGGGTAAATAGCTTTGATCCATCCGACTCCTTCCAGACCCACGCCCATGGAAATAAAAAGCAATGGAAACACGCCCCACGACATCCCATCATTTAGATTATTGATCAGCCCCGCCTGCGAAACCGCAAAGAGGTTGCGGTTTTTCAGCGATGTTTCCTTAAATACCCATAGCAAATCCGGCCGGTGCTGCTGCTCTCCGGGGGTCACCACCGAAGCCGATTCCAGCGCCGCATACGCCCTCGTGTCCCTGATTACAAATATGGAAAGTAGCAAACCGATGATCGTATAGGCGATACCGATATAGAAAGGTTGGGGCCGGAGGCCATACGCAGCAGCCAGATAACCGGTAAGCAGAGCAGTGAGCCCTACTGCGCCGTAGCCCGCAGCCTCATTGAGTCCCATCGCCAGGCCGCGTTTCTTCGGCCCTACCAGGTCAATTTTCATGTTCACCGTCATGGACCATGCCAGCCCCTGACTAATTCCCAGCAATACATTGGCGCCTATAATCCACGCCCAGGAAGGGCCCCAGGCCAGCATGAACGGAACCGGCAGTCCAAACAACCAGCCCATCACCAACACCCGCTTACGGGTATACTTATCCGCCAGTACCCCGGAAATAAGATTGGTAAAGGCTTTCACCACCCCAAATGCAATGATGAATGAAAACACCAGCATGTCGGCACCTATACGAAACTCCTCCGTACCCACCAACGGTACCACCGTTCGCTCCAGGCCTACCATCCCACCCACCATCATGTTTACCAACACGAGAAGGGTAAATTGCTGCCAGTTTTCTTTTAATCCAAGCTGTATCTGCACGTGATATTATTTGTATACTTTACGCCCCATTTCCATCACTGCTCAGCACCTCACTCATATAATCAAAAAAGGGACGCATAGCCTTAAACGTTTTATTCGCTTCTTCCAAAAAACCGGGACGCAGCACCTCCTCATCCGTAAACCGGCGACGCAGCAAAAACTGCTTATAGCGTAACAGGTCAATTGCGGGATGATCGTTAGGAAAGCCTTTGGGAGCAGTCTTCAGCTGTTCACCTTCCAGTTCTCCAAACATGCTCACAAATGATTTACTGCTGATAATTTTCCGAAGCGGCGCGTCATCAAAAGCAATATCATCGCGGATCAGTTTCAGGTCGTCCGGTACTGGCCCCCAGAAACCACCCCCCAAAAAACTGTTTCCTTTTTCGATCTGAAAGTAATAACCGCCGCGGCGCGCCCTGGTAGCGCGTTTGAAGCTACCGCTAAAATGCGTTTTATAAGGAGTTTTATCGTTGGAGAAACGGGTATCCCGGTAAATACGATACAGGCTCTGCTTACCGGAAGGCGTTTCAATCACATCATGCTCATTCATTTTCTGCAACAGCGCCTCCGCGAAATTTTCCACGTGCATGAGTTCCTGCTGGTACCTGGCTTTATGTGCATGGAACCATTCCCGGTTATTGTTAATACGCACGTCTTCCAGGAAATCTATTACCGAGCGTTCAATCTTAGGTTGTTCTTTTTTAGCCATAGTGCGGATTTTGATAAAATGAAATTACAGCAAAATTATGGATTCGCGTTTTCAGCCATATTACGAAGGATTTTAAATTGCTTTAACTCATTATTTGCGGGCCGCAGGCCCGCAAATAATGTGAACCGGTCGTGGACCTTCGGTCCACGACCGGTTCACAAAACTCATGCTATTCACATTACCCCCACCTGAACTTTTACCCACAGTTTTTGACCCTCTCCCTCTTAAATAAACCATTCCTTTTTACTACTTTTAGGCCATGGGACAGGCAAATAATACGATCCAGGAAATGTATCTCCCGCATGGACTCATCGACCATATCCCCGGCGAGGTATTCGCACTCCCCTATCGTACCGGTAATGTGAATCAGAAAGCACGTATCGTGCTGGAATGGCATCTCTTTAACTTTTTAATGGAAGGGGAAAAATCAGTCAGCTATGCCACCGGCACGCAACGCCTCGGTGCAGAAGGCTTCTTCTTCCTGCCTGCCGGCAACTGCCTCATGAGCGAAAAGGTAGCTGACAACGGCAAATACAGCTGCATGCTGTTATTTGTAAGCCAACAGTCGCTTATCAGGTTTTTCCAGGCCCACTCCTTTGATGATGCGCATTCCACCACCACCGATCCATCACCAGTGGCATTCCGGAAAGATGCCTACATCACTAATTTTATTACCAGTCTGCAACTCATGCAGTCATCCGCCAACCCTGCGCTGTATGAACTCAAACTGCATGAATTACTCCTTTACCTGATCAGTAAAGACAAACAACTGATCTCCTACTTCAAAGGACTGTGCAACGAATATGATGAAGAAACACAACTTCGCAAAATCGTAAACACCCACCTGGAAACCGCCATCACCGTGGAAGAACTGGCATTCCTCTGCAATATGAGCATCTCTACCTTCAAACGTAAGTTCGCCCGCACCTTCGGCGACTCACCCAAGCAGTGGTTCCTGAAAATGCGCATGCAGAAAGCCGCCGCCATGCTGAAAAACCAGGGCCTCAAAGCCAGCGAGGTATATTACGATCTCGGCTACGAAAACCTCTCCAGCTTCGTGCAGTCGTTCAAGCAGGTCCATGGCATCACCCCTAAACAATACCAGCTCACCCACTGACATTGAGCCTTTAGCTATATTTTTTGAACCACCGGCTGACATCCACACCGCAATAGTGCCAGTAATTTTGTGACAGATAAAAGCAAATATTATGAAGCACTTAATCGCAACCGTATTGCTGGTGGCCATGGCCGGCCTTAGCGCCTATGCCCAGAACTTTACCCTGAAAAGCAATGAACTGGGTGGCCAGTTAACCAACAAACAATATTTTAACGGCTTCGGCTACAACGGTGAAAATCAGTCGCCGCAGCTCTCCTGGACAGACGCTCCCGCCGGCACCCAGAGCTTTGCCGTAACCATGTACGACCTCGACGCACCCACAGGCAGTGGCTTCTGGCATTGGGTTGTATTCAATATCCCTGCAGATGTACACGAAATTAAATCCGGCGCCGGCGATGTGAAGAAAAATTTAATGCCCGCCGGCGTTATCCAGAGTAAAACAGACTTCGGCGTACCTGGCTATGGTGGCGCCGCACCGCCTGCCGGCCCCGTGCACCGCTACCTGATTACTGTATATGCGTTGAGCAAAAAGCTGGAACTTAATGCAGACGTATCTCCTGCACTGGTCGGATTCAATATTCACTTTGCCACCCTTGCGCAGGCTTCTATCGTTGTGTGCGCACAACACAAATAGTTTTTAATGCCACGGGAATATATCCCTTCCCGTGGCTCACTATCTCCCTTTATCACCTCCTGCAACAATTCCCTGCCCTATTACACGGAAAATGCTAACTTGTAAACTAAATTTTACAGGTACCCACACCTACGTATAAACGAAATGCTATGAGAAAACTACCCCTATTCATGTTGCTGTTTGCAGGACTTTGTACAACCGCCCATGCTCAACAGCCGGTAAAAAAACTCCCTGCCGATTTCATCCATTACTTTGCCGGTTATTACAATGGAACGGGAACGTTTGCCAGTGGCAAACCCATAACGGCTACTGCTGAATTTCATATAGCCATGGACAGTTGCTGGCTAACCTATGATCATTACGACCAGCCACCCAATCAATACAAAGCGCACTCCCTGTGGGGCGTGGAAGCCAATGGCGACATCATCGCCCTCGTATTTGATAATTTTGGTGGTCACCGGCAGTTTAAAGGGAAATTTTCCGCAGAAGGACTGGTGCTGAATAATGCCTTCCCGGATAAAAACGGGAACAAACGTTACGAACATTTCATTTACCGGCAGCTCCCCGAAGGGCCGCTAAAGATGAGCTATGAAGTAAGTCAGGATAGTATCCATTGGAGAATGGTGGACACATTACATCTGACCAGAAATAAAAAATAAAACAGGGTGTATCAAATCGAACTGATACACCCTTCGAGCTTATAACTGCTTAATCTTAATATTCTTAAAGGAAACGCCTTTGTTCCAGTCCTGCAGGGCAATGTGGCCTGCGGTATACTTCCCGAAATCGGCGTAGTTCTTAAAATGTGTAGCCGCCACCGTATCCTTCCATTGTTGGGAGTTAAGGTCCTGCTGTGCCGTTAATTGCCCATTCAGGTAAAACTCAAACTTACCATCCACCTGCCTGATTTTCGCCTGGTTCCATTCTTCCTGTGCCTTTAAAGGGGCAGCATTTACCGGTGCGAACAGTGCAAACAAACCACCGGAACGTTTCTTAGGATTTTCATTGTCGTGGTGACTGGCTTCCAGTATTTGGTACTCCGGCCCCGTGGCCCATGCTGCCGGCAGATCCGGGCGTTCCACCACATTGATGAATACACCGCTGTTGCCTTCCTTGCTGATTTTCCAGTCAAACAGTAGTTCGTAATTTTTATACTCCTTATCCGTTACCAGGTCGCCCACATCCTTGGCGGCGCCTTGTGTACATACCAGCGCACCATCTTTCACGCTCCAGGCAGACGGTACATTGCCCATGTTATACACATGCCAGCCATGCATGGTTTTGCCATCAAACAGCAATTCCCATCCTTCCTGCTTTTCTGTGGAAGTCAATTCATTATCGGCTGTACCCTGACTACCACAGGATACAGTAAAAACGGCAAGGGCGGCTAATACAATAGCGCTTTGTTTCATTTTCATATTGATGGAATTTTAAAATATCGTTGTTGGCCTACACCAGCTGCACACCCTGGTTACGAAAGGCATCCAGGTCCGCATGATCACTTTCCAGGTCAGTAATTAACACATCGATTTCATCAAAAGCACATACCCGGAAATTTTTATTCCGGTGTAAAATATTATGATTAGAGAGAGACATGGTTTGTCGTGCATGACGCATCATCGTCCTCTTCACGTGTGATTCGGGCTCAATAGTACAGGTAATCCCAAATTGATCATCAATGCCACAGGTACCCATGAGGTACAGGTCTGCCATGTAGTGCTCTGCTTCTCTACAGGTGATGGTACCGGTGTTGGTGGCGGTACCACGGTCGTACACGCCGCCCAGTACAATTATTTCAATATGCCTGTAGGCATCCAGGATAGGCACCAGCGGCTGGTTATTGGTAATCACCCGAATGGACAAATCCGCCGGCAGTACTTTGGCTAAAGTGCATATGGTAGTACCACCGTCCATAAACACCGTCATACCGGATTTAAGAAAGGGAATCGCTTTCAGCGCGATAATATTTTTTTGTTCACAGAGAAAACCACTGCGGTCGCGGAAGGTAAGCGGGTTTTTAGAAGGCAGCATCGCACCGCCGCGGATTTTAGACAACAGGCCATTGCGGTACAACTGATCAATGTCGCGGCGGATGGTATCTTCCGATACCAGCAGCGAGGCAGCCAGCATTTCATAGGTTACCTGCTCATGCTCCCTCAATTCATTCAGAATAAAATCAAATCGCTGTTCCTTAATCATAACGGGTGTACAGTTTAACGAATAGGTTAGAATAGGAAAATGCTACAAAGGGGAATGACAGCGTACTACCGGGAGGCTGTTACTCCCGGTAGTGAAGTGGCTTTATTAATTGCTTATTTGATATTTTTCCTGATATAGTTGAAGCTGGTGGCAATAGAGCCTAACTCATCGGGTTGATAGTTATTTTCATGCTCTACATAGAAATGCTTCAAACCTGCGGTGGATGCGTGGGTGAAGATCTCTTTAAAATCGATGCTGCCTTTTCCTACTTCGGTATTCTGACCAGGATTAGCCTTGTCCATATCCTTCACATGCCACATTGGGAATCTGCCCGGATGTTGTGCAAAGATGGTATCAGGTTGCTGGCCGGAATGCACTGCCCAGAAAATATCCAGTTCAAAACTTACCAGTTTAGGATCGGTTTCTTTGAGCAGGATGCTGTAGCCGGTTACACCGTTATGCTGCTTGAATTCAAAGTCATGGTTGTGGTAAGCGAAACGCAGGCCGGAGGCTTTACACAGCTCTGCTGCCTTATTCAGTTTCTCTGCAACTTTTTTATAATCATCGGCTGACTGGCGGAGGCTCTCGTCCAGGTAAGGCACGGTGAAGTAAGTGGCACCAATTGTTTTCAGCGCTTCGATATTCGCTTTCAGATCATCGGTATTGCCATCTCTGATGAAAGGATCAACGCCTACGTGGCCACTTGGTGCAACCAGTTTTGTTGATTTCAGCACCTGTGCCAGTTGTTTGGCTGGCATGCCCCAGAAGCCGGTCTTAGGATTATAGCCGTAAGTTTCTACTTCTTTATAGCCTATAGCCGCCACTTTGCGGATCACTCCTTCCGGATCTTTCGGAAGCAGGTCACGCAGGGTATATAACTGTAAGCCTACTGTTTTAACAGATTTAGCGCTGGCGATAGAAGGCAGCAATAATGCACCTGCAGAAACCAGGGCCGCCTGTTTGATAAAATCTCTCCTCGAATTCATAAAAACTGATTATTAACGTGAACGGAGGACAAAATATTCAAACATTTGCAAATTTGCAACCTTTTGCAAATTTTATACATTCCGGTAACTCCCACTCAACCTTCGGTTTGGGGAGTTACCGATGTTATCTTTGCCAAAGGCCAGGATTAACAACATCAATGTCCAAATACCTGCACTGGCTGCAGTGGCACAGGATTATTCCGCTGCCGCCTTACAATCATCATCGCAAACACCACACCACCAGTGGCCATAAACATGCCCACCAGAGAAGGGTAATTGTAGGTAAGTCCATAAGTAATCGGCAAACCACCGAGGAAAGCACCTAAAGAGTTACCGATATTAAATCCGGCCTGTGTAATGGAGGCACCCAGCATCTGCGCATCTTTGGCGCACTGCATCATCAGTACCTGTATGGGCGCTGCCAGTGAAATACTCAACGCACCAGCCACAAAGGTGAGCAACAGGGATATCACCCGGAATTGTGAAAACAGGAAGATGCCCAGCAAGGTAACCGTCATGGCGAAAAGCAGCCATGCGCAAGCTTTTCCGGCCGACATCCGATCCGCCAGCTTACCACCAAACCAGTTACCGATCACCATGCCGAAACCGGCAAGCACCATGATCCAGGGCACTGTAGAGGAAGCAAAACCGGAAATCTCCGTCATCAGCGGCGCAATGTAACTGATCCAGCAAAAAAGTCCGCCGGTACCAATAGCCGTAATCAGTATCACCAGCCATACATCTGCATTCTGAAATATTTTCAACTGCGTTTTCAACCCTTCACTGCGCTCAGCAGGAATAGCCGGCAGCCAGAATTTTATGGAAACAATAGTGATCAGTCCAATCACAGCCACCAACCCAAATGTATAACGCCACAGGAAATTATGGCCTATCCAGGTACCGATAGGCACCAGCGCCAGATTAGCAATGGTGAGGCCAGCAAACATGGTAGCTACCGCCTGCGCCTGTTTTCCCGGCTCAGCGAGGCGACTCGCCATAATAGCACCCACCCCAAAGAAGGCACCATGTGGCAGTCCTGCAAAAAAGCGTGCAATCAGCAACGTGTGTTCGTCCGGCGCAAAAGCAGACAGCCCATTAAACACCGTGAAAATGCCCATCAGCGCCATCAGTATCTTCTTGGGCGGATAGTTACCGCTGATCATCACCAGCAAAGGCGCACCAATCACCACACCCAGCGCATACGCTGAAATAAGGTGACCCGCTACCGGTATGCTGATTTTAAGATTTTTCGCAACATCCGGGAGTAATCCCATCATGACAAACTCGGTCATTCCAATACCGAGACCACCCAACAACAGGGGGAATAATTTTTTATTCATATACCTAAAAAAAAGATACAGGCCCGTAAAGACCTGTATCATAACCAATGAAATTTATAATTTAATTCTTTGAGATCGCCGGAAAGAACAAGGGCAACACGATTGCCCGTCTGACCACAAAGATATTTATAATTCCCAGGATTTGTTAGTCAGATGAATGATAGCAGCTATCAGCAAAATAATGACAGGTATTATTTACCCACGGCTTTCTGGAAAATTTCCGGATAGCGGGCGCCCTGTATGGCAATTTTAGCGGCCGCCGCTTCTATTGCTTCAAGGTCCGCACTGGTCAACGTGATATCCACCGCTCCAATGTTTTCCTGCAAACGATTCACTTTGGTAGTACCCGGGATAGGCACTATCCATGGGCGTTGTGCCAGCAGCCAGGCCAGTGCGATCTGTGCAGGTGTTGCGTTTTTATCGGCAGCAATGCCTTTCAGCAGCTCTACCAGCGCCAGGTTAGACTTGCGGTTTTCTTCCGCATAGCGTGGCAATCGGTTACGGAAATCGTTCGCATCAAATTTAGTATCCTCGTTGATGGCGCCGGTGAGGAAACCTCTTCCCAGCGGACTAAAAGGCACAAACCCGATACCCAGCTCTTCGAGCAGCGGCAGGATCTGTTGCTCCGGCTCCCGCCACCAGAGGGAGTATTCACTTTGTAAGGCTGCTACCGGCTGTATCGCATGCGCTTTACGAATCGATTCCACGCCTGCCTCAGACATACCCCAGTGACGCACTTTTCCGGCTTTAATCAGGTCCTGCACCGTGCCGGCCACCTCTTCTACAGGCACTGCCGGGTCCACCCGGTGCTGATAGTATAAATCGATATAGTCGGTCTTAAGGCGGCGTAAGGCAGCATCGGCCACGGCGATAATATTCTCCGGCCTGCTGTCTACTCCCAGGTCAGGTATACCATCTTTAAAACCAAATTTAGTGGCTATAATAACCTTATCACGATAAGGCGCAAGTGCTTCGCCCAGCAGTTCCTCATTTTGGTAGGGGCCATACGCTTCTGCGGTATCAAAAAAGTTTATGCCGGCGTCTACTGCCGCATGCAGCAGTTTGATGCTTTCACTTTTTTCAGGCGCTGTGCCGTAGGCAAAACTCAGTCCCATACAGCCTAATCCGAGTGCGGATACTTCCAGCCCACTGTTTCCTAATTTTCTTGTTTTCATAGACTTGCTGTTTTAATTTTTTTTGAAATATCGGGGAGATGTCAGTTACCCTGCCTCCCGGTGCCGGCGTAATTGACTGATGCAAATGTAGGAATGCCTGCACTACCGGATGGTATACCGATTACTGCAATGGCTACCAAAATTACTGATCGCTAAGGTAATGGCATACAGTACGGATTTTCCTACCAATATTACGGGTGTCTGGTATCTCGACCAGGAAATCAATAAATTTGTATAAAATCAGCAGCACATGGAAGAAATCGTTAAGCTGGAAAGTATTGATCAGTACAACAAGCTACGCGGCGTGGAAACATTACACCCACTGGTATCCGTGATTAATCTTTCACAGGCAAATTCGCTGCCTGTCCAAACTTTTAATTTCAACCTGTACTGTGTTTATCTCAAGGAGCTGAAATGCGGTGAACTGAAATATGGCCGCAGTCATTACGATTACCAGGAAGGCACGCTGATGTTCATTGCACCCGGGCAGGTAGTAGGTGTACAACCCAAAAACGGTGTGCAGGCACGTGGATGGTCGCTCGCTTTCCATCCCGACCTGATAAACGGCACCTCACTGGGTAAAAATATACATGAATATTCCTTCTTTTCTTATGATGTAAATGAGGCGCTGCATTTGTCCGAAAAAGAGCGGCAAATTGTGCTGGACTGCTTTGCAAAAATTCAATATGAATTAATGCACGCTATCGATCATCATAGTAAGAAACTGATTACTGCCAATATCGAATTATTCCTCCATTACTGTAACCGGTTTTATGACCGGCAATTTATCACGAGGGACCATGAAAATAAAGGCACCGTAGAAAAATTTGAGCGGGTGCTGCATGATTACTTCCTCTCCGATCAGCCGCAGCAGCAGGGCCTTCCAACAGTTGGTTACTGTGCGGACACTTTGCATTTATCCGCCAACTATTTTGGCGACCTGATCAAAAAGGAAACCGGTAAATCGGCCCAGGAATATATCCAGAATAAGGTGATTGAACTGGCAAAGGAAAGGGTGTTTGATTTTGAGAAAACAATCAGCCAGGTAGCGTATGAGTTAGGGTTTAAATATCCGCAGCATTTTACGCGGTTGTTTAAGCAGCGGGTGGGTATTACGCCAAATGAATATAGAGCTTTGAATTAGCCATCACCTTCGCCTTCGGCGAAGGCGATGGCTGGTACCGGGACCGAAGGTACCGGTACCAGCAAAGGTTATACAAGCACCTTATCGGGCGTAATCGGCAAATCTCTCAACCGTTTACCGGTCGCATTATAAATTGCATTGGCAATCGCCGGTGCACATCCGATGATTCCCACTTCTCCCAAACCTTTCGCCCCACTTGGATTCACATAAGGATCAGGCTTATTGATAAATGCCACCTCGATAATTGGCGCATCAGCATTTACGGCGAAGTGATAACCTGCCAGATCGTTCCCTACCAGGTTACCCAATTTTTCATCCGCGTGAATTTCTTCCATCAATGCCATACCGATACCACCTACAATCGCACCGGAAATCTGGTTAGCAGCGGGCTTCTCGTTTACGATCGTACCACCGTCTGCCACACATATGGCTCTTTCCACTTTCACTTTTCCGGTTTTGGTGTTTACCCGCACCTTCACAAAATGTGCGGTAGAGCAGCAGAAAGCGTACTGCTGGCGCTCTGCACCCGGGCCTGAGCTGGCTTTCACGGAAATGTCCGTGAGATTATTTTTCTGCCAGATATCCGCCAGGGATACAAACTCGTTTTTATCCGTTTTTAAAGACACACCTGTAGCGGAAAGCAGCACATCAGCAGGTTTTGCATCCTTGTACGCCGGGTTGATTGCAGCTGCGTAGTCGGCCAGTTGCTTTTTCAACGCGTCGCACACTGCTGATACGGCGCCGCTAATAGACGACAAACCTGTACTACCACCCTGACTACCTGCGGTAGGCAATGTAGAGTGTCCCAGGGCTATTTTAATTTTATCTTTTGGCATACCGGTAAAAGTATGCGTCATGTTTTGCATAGCGGTGCCGGTACCGGTGCCGATGTCGGTCATGGCCGTTTTCACCGTCATGGTACCATCTTTTTCCATGGTGATGCCTGCGCTGGCATTACCGCGGCCTGCGCCCCACATCCCTACTGCCACACCGTAACCTATTTTCCAGTCGCCCTCTGTAAGTGCGCCCGGCTGTTGTTTACGTTGTTTCCAGTCTATCATTTCGGCGCCTTTGGTGATGCACTCGTCGATGAAGTTGCTGGAATAGGGTTTTTTATTTTCCGGATCATGTGTGATCGCGAAGTTTTTGAGTCGCAATGCTACCGGGTCCATATTCAGCTGGTAGCTCAGCTCATCGATGGCGCATTCTACGGCAAAGGCTCCGGTACAATCGCCCGGCCCCCGCATCCAGGTAGGTGTGCCGAGGTTGAGCGGCACGATGGACTGTTCGGCCTTCAGGTTATCGAAGTTATAAACCATCCGGGTGATGGAGGTGATTCCTTCCTGGAATGGTTCGAATACGGAGGTACCGTTTTTTCCCTGGTGATGGATACCGAGGAATTTACCATCATTATCCGCACCCAGTTTTACACGTTGCCATGCGGCGGGGCGGTAGCCGGTGAGGGAGAACATCTGGGACCTGGTGAGCATCAGCTTTACGGGGCGTTTTACTGCTTTAGCTGCCATGACGGCGCCTACTCCGTTGGTCCATACCCGTAGTCCGGAGCCGAAGCCACCGCCTACAAATTCGCTGAATACTTCAATATTTTCCTGTGGGATTTCGAATATTTTGGCGATGGTACGCTGTACGTTTACCACGCCCTGTGTTTTATCGTAGAGCACCAGTTTATCGTCTGCCGTCCAGTGGGCGATGGTCGCATGCATTTCCATAGGGTTGTGCACTTCGGCAGCGATATCGTATTGCTGGTCAACCACTTGAGGCGCATTACTCCAGGCGTCCAGCGAACCTCTTTCTTTGCCCTGCATTTTGAGAGGTACAGATGGGTGTGCTTTTTTGAAGTCCACTGTGGGAGTATCTTCCTGGTAGGTGAACTCAATCAGGGAAGCCGCGTAGGTAGCATTTTCCAGCGTGTCGGCTACCACCATGGCTACCGGCTGATTTCTGAAATACACTTTATCCGTATGAAACAGCGGCAGACCGAAACGGGTTTCTTTTAATTTGGTTTCTGAAGCAAAGCCTGGAACAGCAGGTTTGTTGAGATGAGTGATAATGTCCAGCACCCCTTCCACCTGTTTGGCATTATCCAGGTAAATGCTTTTGATGGTACCGGCGGCGATGGTGCTGCCTGCAAATACGGCATGGCACATATTATCCACTTTGTATTCTGCGGCATATTTACCGGCGCCTGTCACTTTTGCAATACCTTCTACGCGACCATCAGGTTTACCGGCTGCTTTATTTTTAGTATTGAATAATCCCATGTTGATAGATTAAGCAGTTAAACAATGCTGCAAAGCAGTTTCAATAGCGCCCATGAGCATAACCTTCTTAAAACCGTTGCCAGGCAATGGTTTCACTTCATCGGCCACGATAGCTGCGGCGGCGTGGAAGGTAGCGGCATTGGCTTCTTTTCCTTTGAGATATTGCTCCGCTTTTTGCCAGCGCCATGGTTTATGGGCTACCCCACCGGAGGCCAGTCGCGCCTCTTTAATACGGGTGCCGTCCAGGTCCAGCGCCGCGGCTACTGATACGAGCGCGAAAGCGTAGGAGTCGCGGTCACGCAGTTTCACGTACGCGAAATGCTTATTAAACGGATTATCCGGAATATCCACCGAGGTGATGATGGCATCTTTCGGCAGATGGTTATCCAGGTCCGGTGTGGATTCCGGCAGTTTATGAAAATCTTTGAATGGTATTACCAGTTGTTTATTGCCTTTATCCGTAACGTTAACGGATGCACCGAGTGCGGCGAGTGCGATGCAGAGGTCGGACGGATGTACGGCCACGCAGGCATCGTTATAGCCGATGATGGCGCTCATGCGCTGTTCACCGTGGAGGGCGCTGCATCCGCTGCCAGGTTTTCTTTTATTGCAGGGAGTACTGGTTTCGTAGAAGTAAGGACAGCGGGTACGTTGCAGGAGGTTGCCTGCGGTGGAGGCCATATTCCTGATTTGCGGGGAGGCCCCTGCCAGAACAGCTTTTGCTACCAGCGGATTTTTAGCGAGTATCTGCGGGTCCGTTGCCAGGGCGCTATTGCGCACCATGGCGCCGATGCGGGTGCTACCGGATTGCGCTTCCACTTTGTCGGACAGCACAGCGGTAATATCAATCAGCCCATCGGGAACGGCTATATTTTTTTTCATGAGGTCTACCAGGTTGGTACCACCTGCCAGAAACTGTACGGCTTCTTTCTTCGCAGATAAAGCCTTACTTACTTTGTCGGATTTACTAAAGCTGAATGGCTTCATTTTGCTACTTTTTGAATGGATGCTACAATACCGTTATAAGCGCCGCAGCGGCAAAGGTTACCGCTCATAAACTCTTTAATTTCGGCTACGGATTTGGTATGCCCTTCTTTCACGCAGGCCACGGCCGACATGATCTGTCCCGGTGTACAGTAACCGCACTGGAAACCATCGCATTCCAGGAAGGCCGCCTGCATGGGGTGCAGCTGGTCGCCATCAGCGAGTCCTTCGATGGTGGTGACTTCCTTGCCCGGCAGTGTAGCCGCCAGGGTTAGACAGCTCAGTACGCGTTCCCCGTTTACATGCACGGTGCAGGCACCGCACTGGCCGTGGTCGCAACCTTTTTTGGTACCTGTGAGGTGAAGGTCTTCCCGGAGCAGGTCCAGCAAGGTGGTGCGTGTATCCACATCCAGCTTATGGGTTTGTTTGTTGACCTTTACGATCAGCGGCTGCTTTTGCCGGGGAGGGATGATCAGGCGTTTAGCATCCATGTAAAACGACTTCACCGTGGCCGGGATTGCTGCCAATGCCGCCAGGGCGCCTGAAGTTTTCAGGAAAAAACGTCTGCTGTAGTAATTTTTGCCATTCATAAACGCAGTGTTGTGTTGTTAGAAAGGTGTGATGAACCTCCTTTACACTAAATAGTTCCTTATCAGAATATCAATTAATCAGGCTAATGGCCGAATCAGCACAAATCTAATTATATCGGCCTGTATTTACTTATATAATTGGAACAAAAAATTATGATTTTCAAACCGGTTTTCCAAACCGGATACACTGCCGGCAAAAGGCGACAACAAGTGGCAGGCAGCAATGCGAGAATTAGAAAACGAATTTCAGACCGTAATGGATACCGTTCTCCCCGTTAAAATATTGAAATACTTCCGGAAAGGAATGAAGCTTGGCGAGGTCTTCGGCAATGAGGCGGGCTGGTTTCCAACGCATTTTGTATTGAGCGATGTGGTCGAGGCAAACTTGTTTGATAGCGGCAATGTCCAGCATGCGTAATTGCACCAGCTCCAATTCAACCGAGAACATAGGCCATACCCGCCTCAGGGTTTGCAATACCGGCGCAGCATCCGGCATCACACGGGTTACCAGGTATGCAGCTCCCCTGCTGTCATAGATCATGGTGAGGTCATCATAATAAAACGCATCCTGGCCAATGGGAACTATACTTAACTGCTGTAACTGTGCTGTATAAAAAATAGCGGGGTCCTGCCGCCTGATTCTGAGAACAGGAAATTCCAGATCTGCAAGGTGATATAGGTTGCTCACAAAATGTCAGATTTCGTTTTTCAAATAGGGAATAATGGTGTCATTAAGCATACGCACCCGTAGTTCACAAAACTCATTCAAACTGGCAGCTAATGCCTGGCTGGTTTTCCGTGAGGCTCCGCTTGCTATCGAGAATCGTTCTTTTTTAATTACCAGGTCCAGGTCATAGTGGGTGCTGTACCTCCTTCTAATTTCGGAAATACAGATATAATCCTTCGTATAGTCGAGCACGTATTCCCTGTTTTCAATAATAAACTTACCTGGTTCGGTTTTTCGTAAATGTTTATTCCGGTACTTTTTCAGATTTACAACCTTAAATGACAGGAAAATCAGAAGCCCCACCGTAAAGATTATAATCGCTGATTGGTGAAATTCAGTAAATCCTGATGTTAGGCAGAATAGGCAACCTGTGAATAAAAATAGGACCATGATAACAAATTGAAATATCTGGAGCTTCTTTTTAAGCACCCATTCATCATTGGTGGTTATAAGTTCTATGTTCTTATCCATTTTCCTAAGTTAGGCAATTTAGATATTGTGTTTTTATTGTATTTAGGGAGATGTAATAGCAGCGGCATCTGCATCTTCCTGAAAAAATAATGTATGCGCTAAATATTTATCAAGTAGTCGGTATATAAACTTTTATTCGCGTTGAGAACCTTTGACTTTAGATATTTCGTGATTAAAGCGAAGATTATGTTTTGATAGACGCCTGCAAGGCGTCTATCAAAACATCTACAATGATTCTAAACCTGAAATAATTATCCATGTTCGTTTACATTATTAATTCGCGAAGTAGAGACGCCTGGCAGGCGTCTATCCGGATAGATCTACTCAATAATCTCTGCTAACATCATTCCCTGCCCTACCAACCTTTTCCCCAGCCATGTGTTATTTCTATATAAACGAAAATCTTATGGCAAACATAGTAATCATCGGAGGCAGCGGCTTTATTGGTTCGGCACTGGTAAAAGAAGCTTTATCAAGAGGACACCATGTGAAAACAGTCGTACGTAATCCTGAAAAAATCAATATTAAAAACGATCACTTTACCGCCATACATGGTGATGTTCAAAATCCGGGCGTGGTGGCTGAAGCTGTTAAAGGTGCGGATGTAGTGATCAGCGCCTATAATCCGGGCTGGAGCAATCCGCACATTGCCGCCGATACGCTCAGTGGTTACAAATCCATTCTTAAAGGTATCCGGGAGGCTGGCATTAAGCGCTTGTTGGTGGTAGGAGGAGCGGGCTCGCTCTTCGTGAAGCCCGGGGTTACTGTAATGGATAGCGGCGCCATCCCTGAGCAAATGCTGCCGGCAGTTAAAGCACTGGCCGAAGTATACCACGATTTTCTTCCGAAGGAAAAAGAACTGGACTGGGTATTCTTTTCGCCGGCAGGCAATATCAGCCCCGGAGAACGAACCGGCAAATATAAGCTGGGTAAGGACGACCTGATTACAAATGATAAAGGAGAAAGTAAAATTTCGGTGGAAGATTATGCCGCTGCCTTGATTGATGAGCTGGAAAAGCCGCAGCATCACCGGGAAAGATTTACCATTGGGTACTAATTTATACTGCAAGATAAAGGATGCCTTCGGCATCCTTTATCTTGCAGTGCTTCCGCGCCGCCGGCGCGAAAACACTGCAAACTAACAAAACACAATACTTGGCTGCTTACCTGCTTTCGCTGCTTTGCGAGAAAAAAGATCGCTCCCCTGGCGCCAAAGGCGCCTAAAACAAAATCCTTTGCAAGCTTAAAATCCTTACGCCCCTTTGCGAGAAAAAAGCCCTGCGTATTTCTACGCATTTGACAACTACGTACTCCCCCAACACCGGTTTTCAAAAAATTCCTGCCAGTTACCGCGGCATCACTGCCAGCCGTCCGCTCCATCTCCCCGGATAAACTAAAACCAGCACTTTCCCTCTTTTCAACTATCATCGACACTCCTAATTTTGCATTCAACATCAGGGTATACGCAACCTCAAAATAAGCTGGTACTGTAGCACTAAATGTTTATTAATCCAACCAGCGGCGATACTTCATGGTGATTCGTTTTCATTTTTTAAACCCCAAAAAATTTAGTTATGCCCGGACCATCGTTGCATCACATGATCGCTCAGCAATTGCGGTCGCAAATTCAAAATGGCCAAGGACTTGGTGGAAGTGCGGCGTATGCCGACATCAAAGCTGCCCTCTCTGATCCTAAACATCTGCCCTATTTGTTTCTGGGATGCCAGGGACCTGATTTCCTGTTTTTTAACACCAAAGACTGGAACGGCACCGTAGGTGATCTTGCTCAGATCTATTTTAAAGTGTATGACGCCATAGAAGGCTTCAAAAAAGGTTTACTGGATGCCGTACCACAGCCGATCATTGATGCAGTGGAAGCTGCCGGATACGCTGCTGACCAGGTGATCGACAACTCTTCCACCCTCTCCGAAATCGAAGAGCTGTTTAAGGATATGCAAAAGGTGATTGACGGCCTCGCAGCTACCCTGGTGGAAATGCTCAAGGAATTCGTGACCGAATTCAATGTGTATAATGTATTGGCTCACCCTTACCGCGACGGACAAGACAAAGGTAAATGGTGGTGGTTTGATGCCATGCACTACCGCAAAACCGGCAGATTTGCCAAAGCCCTCCTCGATAAGACCCAACCCAACACGCCGGAGCATCTGTACGCCATTGGGTACCTCACCCACTTTACAGCTGATACGGTAGGTCATCCATATGTAAATGTAAATTCAGGTGGACCTTACCGCATCCATGCACAACGACATAAGACCCTGGAAAATTTCCAGGACGTGTTCAATATGTTTTTGAAAGAGGGTACCGACTGGAACCGCTCCAAACTGCATGCCCTGTATAATTTCAACTTCGAAGGCGTTATCTCTGCACCAGATGCGGAAGATGAAATTCCGGATCCGGATACACACATGCCTGGGGACCTTTCAAAACTCATTGCAGAAACACTGAACGAAGTATTTAACAGCGGCTCCGCAGATGATAATGAATACGGCCCTGCTATCAGTGCAGAAGATGTAAACAATGCCTACCGACTCTGGTACAAATGGATGCGCAACGCCACCGATACCGGCACCATCCCAAAACCTGAACCATACAGCCTCACCGCTGAACTGGAAGAAGTATGGGAAAAAGCGATGGAAGACCTCGGCGATATCGGCGACTTCATCGAAGATGCGGTAGATCAGGCGGGTAACTTCAGCTTCCTTGCCATCTTCCTGATCCTGGCGGCGCTGATCCTGGCGGCCATTGCAGCGGCACATGCCCTGGTGGATGCCATCGTTGGCTCCCTCACCACCCTCACTACTGCGGGTATCCGTTATGCAGCAAGCCTGGTGTACGAACAATTGTACAATGCATTCCAGAACTTCAGGCTGGGCGTGGCTTTCAACGGACTCGCATTCCCCATGCAGGAACACCTGAACGAACCACGCTTCGCACAGTTTAAAAACACCAGCTTCCCTGACCCACTGGGTACCAAAGCCGGCGACCTGTTTGGCCAGCTGCCAAAACTCGCTGTAACCCTGGGCGCAGGCGGATTCCTGGATGAATTGTTCCACCGGGAAAAACATATGATCTATCCACCGGTATCCGGAGCTACTGAACAAAACCCGGCACATCCGGCTCCTAACAGCTATTTCAGTAATACCGCACTGCACTACGCATTTGATAAAATTCCGCTGAGCAAAACACTGATCGATACACTGGCAACGCTCAACGGTCCGGAATCACAGGTTGTTGCAGCCTTTAACCCGGCCGCTACCACAGGTATCAAGCCTTCTCTCGGCAACGCGATGATGCTGACAGAAGAGATTTACGACCGCTGGAAAAAGAATATCAAGTTCCCGGATTTCAATATGGACGCCGACAGAGGATATGGATATCCCTGCTGGACACAAAAAGGCGATCCGCGTGAACAACCTGATCAGCTCGACACTACACCAGTTGATCTCACGTTCATTCCGCCGGCCTGATAAATCCTTTGTTATTTCATCTCCCCAAAAAATTAAATTTATGAACGAAACAATTGCAAATATTCAAGCATACCTGAAGGAGCTGCAAGGCAATACAGATAAATATATTGCGGAAGCACCAGCCCTTATCGACCGCCTCTACGCCACCAACAGTACCACGGGTGGCAAAAGGCGCCCTGAAAAAGTAAACGACAGCTCATTTTTATACATCCGGTCATATGGCACCGACCTTGGCGTCCGCCCTTTCAGCAATATTACATTCTGGAATTCACCGGATATAACGGTGACGCCTATGGCTAACCCTGGTGCGCCTACTACGGCGTTGCAGGCAGGCCAACAGTACAACATTCAGTGTACAGTTAATAATCGTGGAGACATTACCGTTCCTACGGCAAAAGTGGAATTTTTCCTCTGCACTCCTTCACTGGGTTTTGATACCCGCTATGCAGAAAACATTGCACTCACGCAACTGGATTCATTTTTACTGCCCCTGAGCAGCGGTAGTGTAAACGTTCCTTTTGATGTGCAGAATCACCAGGCCGGGCACCGCTGCCTGTTTGCACGCACCTATTCTTTCAGTCCGCTGGATAAGCCGATCAGTTTATATGGCCTCGATCCAACCATCGACCGCCACATCGGCCAGAAGAACCTGAACATCACCGGTCAGGCGCAGAACTATAACTTCCAGCTGATCCACACGGCTAATGCGCAGGAAAACATCAAGTTTGTACCGCTCACGAAAGATCAGATCATTGCGCTGCAGCACCCTGCCCTGGCTAATTTCCGCTTCCGCGAAAACACCGCCGACCTGGTGGCCAAACTGGTGCCGGTACTGGAAAGTAAGGGCGCAGAAAGCGTAACGGTAAGAGCGGGTCGTACAGGCTTCGACGTGGTAAGTCAAAGTAAAGAAGGGATGAGTGTGGAAAGACAGCAGGCGATCCAGAAACAGGTAGATGCGGCTATTACCCAGATCTACAGCGGTGCTGCTCCTGCTACTTCTTTCAAGGCGTTATTTAAAGAGTTCAACGCTATATTCGATAGCAATAAATGTTCGAAGTTCAACCTGAAAATCCCTGATTTCGGGCTTGTGGCCGGAGAGGCGATTGCATTGAACATTGTAAATACCAATGTGGGTACCGGCAAAGTGAAAGGAGGGATTACCCTCATTATTACCGGTAACCAATAACAGTGAATGGCATAAATAGAAAAGCGCCTGGCAGGTTTGCCAGGCGCTTTTTCGATTATATCAACCACAAATGTTGAATTATTTTTTCGCAGCTTTCAGGCTGAAACCAATTTCAACATCTTTGCTGATCATCCAGTTTTCAGGGCTACCTTCAGTTTTGTAGGAGATGCCCCATGCAGAACGATCAATAACAAATTTTGCGTTTGCAGTAACTTCTGCGTCAGTAACAGTGATTTGTGCAGGGAAAGTGATGTTCAGGGTGCTGTCTTTCAGGGTGAGGTTACCGCTGATCAGGTTAGTAGCACCTGGTAACAGACTTTTTCCTTTAGTGCTGTCGAAAGGAGCAACAGCAGTGATCACAAATTTAGCAGTTGGATACTTTGCAGCATCGAAGAAATCACCACTTTTCAGGTGACCATCCAGATCGGTAGATTTTTTGCCTTCTTCAGTTACAGAAGCCGGATCTGTAGTCAGGGAGTTCATGTTTACTTCGAAGTTACCGCCGGTTACTGCACCGTTTTCAACGTTCAGGGTACCGTCAGTTACTTTGATAGCACCAAAACGAGGTGCGAAACCGCCTTTGTGAGTAGCACGCCATTGTACAGAAGTGGTGGCAGTGTCAATAACATAAGCTGTGCCGGTGGCTACAGCTGCTTCTTGTTTTGCTTCGGTCTTCGCCGCATCGGTCGAAGCACCGCCACAAGCTGCCAGAGTGAGCAGCAGCGCGAGCGCAGGTACTGTTTGCTTCATAAATTTGTATTTATTCTATATATATTGGTGCACAAAAATAGGTTATTGTCGTCAATTGTACCTACAAGATATCGAAAAATGTCAATACTTTAACAATTCTATAAAATGGCGCCTGCAAATCCCGGGGCAGTACATGATAAAAATCCGGGCCGCTTCCAAAAATAAAATGGACTGATTCTGATCGTTTTACATCAGGCATAACAAACAAATCAGGAAAAAGGACGAAATTCAGCAATAATAAATATCAGCCAAATGAGAACCTTGCTTTTATTGTTTGTACCTGTGTTACTATTATGGTCGTGCAAAAAAGACGACACCATTCCCGCTAATGAAGACGTAACCCAGGGTAGCCGATGGGGAATTATCATCGGCAGTACACCGGAACAGGTGTATCAACAATTACAGACGCTCCAGGAACCACTGCACGTAAGTTCGGTATATCAAGTACCCTTAATGCAGTATGAAAAAATTATGGATTTCAAAAGCGATCCCGCGCTCTATAAGCAGTGCCATATCCATGGGATCGACTCTGCTGGCGTGGTTAGCATTGATTACGATCAAAGCATCACAAAAATTAGGTGGTCCGGACCGGATGGCAATTACAGCCTGGATAAATGGCCGTCCAATACTGATGAATATTTTGCCGTAGGCGACGCGGCAGCTGTAATAAAAGCCAAAATGAGTAAGATTTTCAATAAATGGCCCTATAACGGCAGATACGAAATTGCCCTGGGCTCGAAACCGCTCTCCGCAGGTTTTGATGAGGAAATGAAAAAATGGAATATGTGGCAGTTTACGGCAAGTGCATTGGTAAACGCTGAGGCATTTGGGACATATATAGTATCACTGTATTTCAGCGGTGGTAAACTTTCACGTATTAACATTCAATACACGCAAAGTCCTGTTATAATTGAGTAGGCATAAAATGAGGAAATTGCTTACCTAGCAACAAGGCAGCGCCACCGGCGCTGCCTTGTTGCATTTATAGCATAATTACAGATTCAATCTTTGAAACTTCCTTGTAATAACGGATTACTTCCTCTTCGTCCTTAACAGGCACCACTACGCTGAATGACCGGTACTTCCCCTGAGAGGAATTATTCTCCGTTATCTGCGCATCCGTCCCGGCAAACACCGCCAGTACCTGGTCATGTTTCTGATCGTCCACCTTCACAATAAATTTAAACGTATACTGGCAAGGAAAACTCACATTTTTCTGAAGCAGGGCCCTGAAGTTCTCATACGGATCTGCGCCGGTGTTGGCATTATTTGCGTTTGTACTCATATGCTGTCGTTCTTAATGACGGGTCGCCCCTTGTTAAAAAATCAACTACAAAAATAGGCAGATTCAGCGATAAAACCCCGTATTCTCCCCTTTTCTGCCGATGAAAATACCCTGTCAAAAAATAAAACATCTGATGTTTATTTAAACATCATACCTTTGAGGCATGGAACACTTACCTAAACTCTCTGATAAGGTGATCAACGCCATACAGAAAGATATATCGCGGGGAAAGTACAAGCCCGGCAGTAAAATCCCGGCAGAGCCGGAACTGATGGCACAATACGGGGTGGGCAGGTCCACCATCCGGGAAGCCATTAAAACGCTGGCCAACAGTGGCATCCTGCGGGTGCAACAAGGCGCCGGCACTTTTGTGAGCAATAACATTCAGCCGGAATCGCTGGACCAGCGTCTTCGCCGGGCCGACTTCGAAGAAATCAACCAGGTGCGCCGCATGCTGGATACGGAAATTGTGAAACTCGCCGCGGAGCACCATACCGCCGCCCAGCTGGCGGCTGTTGAAAAGCAGCTGCTGTTACGCAAAGCCGCCATCATGGCCAACGATAACCAAGCCTGTGCGGATGCAGACATCGCCTTCCACACCGCCATAGCCCGCGCCACACAAAATGAGGTGCTGGCAGACCTCTACCACCGCTTTACCGCAGTAATCCGTGACTTCTTCAGTAAACGCGATAAACAAGGCGTAGGCCATTTTGCGATCAGCCACCACCTGCACGAACAGCTGTATAAAGCCATCAAAGCGAAAAAACCGAAAGCGGCGCTGCAGGTAATGCAGGAAATTATTGACAACAACTATTAACCCATGACCGTCATAACTTTTACCCTTATTATGCTGGCAGCGGCCTATATGGCCGGTCTGCTGGGTTCTCTTACCGGCCTGGGCGGCGGCGTAGTATTGATTCCGTTGCTGACGCTGGTATTTCACGTGGATATGCGCTATGCCATCGGCTCCGCCCTGCTGGCTTCCATTGCCAATTCATCCGGTGCTGCCAGCGCCTACATCAAAGAAGGCATCACCAACATTCGCCTCGGCATGTTCCTGGAAATAGCCACCACCATAGGTGCGGTATGTGGTGCCGTAATTGCAGTGTTCACACCCACCAACACCATCGCCATCCTCCTCGGCGTAGTACTGCTGTTTTCCGCTGCCATGACACTGCGTCGTAAAAACGAGCAGGCACTCCAACAGGGCAGCCGCCTGTCCCACCTGCTAAAACTTAACAACAGCTACCCTACCAAAGATGGTGTAGTACACTATGAACTTAAAAATGTAGCCGGCGGCTTTGGTATGATGCTGGTTGCCGGCGTGCTCTCCGGCCTGCTCGGCATCGGTTCGGGTGCATTGAAAGTACTGGCCATGGACTCCACCATGCGCATTCCTTTTAAGGTGAGTACCACCACCAGCAATTTCATGATCGGCGTTACCGCCGCAGCCAGCGCAGTGGTATACCTGCAGCGCGGCTATATTGTGCCTGATATCGCCTTCCCTGTAGTACTGGGCGTGCTCGGCGGCGCCTTCACCGGCGCGCGGCTATTGAAGGTCATTAACGCCAGCACCTTACGCTATATCTTTTGCGCGGCCATCGCATTTATAGCGCTGGAAATGATGTATAACGGCCTTCACCA
This sequence comes from Chitinophaga jiangningensis, assembly GCF_900142605.1. Taxonomy (GTDB): domain Bacteria; phylum Bacteroidota; class Bacteroidia; order Chitinophagales; family Chitinophagaceae; genus Chitinophaga; species Chitinophaga jiangningensis. The sequence goes on along the minus strand of NZ_FRBL01000010.1, from coordinate 216,425 downwards.
TAAATTTTAACGGCTATGAGCTTTATAAAAAAATTAGTGGACAGAGATGTGGAAGTAATCGTAGGCAAAATGCTGCGCTACGGCGTATTTACCGCCAGCGGCATCGTACTGGCCGGTGGCATCTTCTACTTAATACAAAGGGGCCACACCCTGGTTCCCAACTACCAACACTTCCACAGTGAAGGAAAAGAATTTACCACTTTCAGTGGTATTATTAAAGGAGCAGCCGGCTTTAGCAGCACGGAAGTAATTCAACTGGGGGTGATGGTGCTGCTGGCCACACCTATTCTACGTATTGTGATGTCGCTGGGGGCATTTGCCTTAGAAAAAGATAAGTTGTATGTAGGGATTACTGCACTGGTGCTGGCCGTGATTTTGTTTAGTATGTTCGGGGGACTTAAGGTTTAACTAAGCCGTTGCTTGAACGAGGGCCGAAGGCCCTCGTTCAAGCAACGGAGATCGTCCGCCTCCGGCGGACGATCTCCGTTCAGGACTATATGGTAAGCTCCAGCTTTTTCGCCAGGAAACCCAGGCCATACACCGCAGTGATCTTATCACCCTGTTTCAACCCCTTCAGCTGACTCACCGGCACAACAACCGTATAGTCACTACCGTTAGCAGGCTTTAAATGCACAGTAGTTTTAACCACCCCATTTACCAACAGGGTTAACGGCAACGTTTGCCCTTCCATCAGCGGTGCCTGCCAGCTGATCTTTAAACCATCTTTATCGCGGGTAATAGTCTGCGGACGGTTATCGTACCAGTTCAGCACAGCCAGGCTAACATTCCATGCTGTATTATGGTTTACCCAGCCTTCCAGGTGACGATCCTTCCCGGTTGGATTAAACGGATACATTTCTGTACCTGGTACGCAGCTGATGGTACCACGACACAGCTCCAACCGCGCCGTTACGTTTTCGTGGTAGCCCCGCGGATATCCTTTTGTGATACCTTCAAAGCCCATTTCAGGATGATGCGCCGCATGCACATTCAGCGGATTACGACCGTATAAATTATCGAAATGCGCGTAGGCAATCTGTTCCAGTCTTGCTTTTTTGCCCGGATCTTTTATGACAGCGGCAGCCAGCAGCGCGGAGGCCGGGAAGCCCGCCACGTTACCCACTTCATTCATTGCCGGCACGGTCCAGTTGCTGTCCAGATCATAACGCCTGAAATCCCACGGGTTATCGGACCGGTTGATCACCACATCCGCCCACTCATTAATTTTCTGCTGCAAACCTGCAGGTGCCTTGTCAGGATATTGCAGCCGGAAGGTAGCCAGCCCCGTCATCAGGTTGTATTCACTCATACGCTGCCCTTTGGTATTTAGCGGCACCTGCAGCGATAAGGAGTCAATGATCCAGGCCGTTTGGTTGTACGCTGCCTGCATATATTTGGCAGCATCCGGAAGGTGCTCCCGTTTGGCCACTTCAAACAGCAACAGGTTAGGTAATACGGAAAAACCGGGTGCATGCCGCCCCTTTGTAGTACCTACTTGCCGCTGTACGTCCAGCAAGCCGGTTTTTTGCCAGTTGTTTAAAGTGAATGAAAGTACCTGACGGTAATATTTTTCAGAGAACCACTGTTTCAGTTCCGGATAGGCATACAGGAAGTAAGCAAATTGTGCCAGCGTTTGCGGATGTAATTGCTTAGGCAACGGATCTCCGCTAGGGTCTTGCGTTTCAGGGTTCACCATGTAGTAACCAAGTCCCCAGTGCAGGTCCATAATAACGTCCGGCACCCGCTTGCCCATTGGTTTTTCTATGGTAGTAAAATATTTTTTGGTAGCTGCCAGGGCGCTTTCATCATTGCGCTCCTTCGTAGGTTTGTAATCGGGACTAAATACCAAGGCCTTCAGACTATCATAGGAGATGGTAGCCGGCAACTCCGTATATACTTTCGGGTTAGAAAGAAATAGCCAGATCAGTGACGGCATCTCGTAGGAATAATAAGTACCATCCCTCCAGGGGCAGCCACCATAGGCGGAATGATGGGTACCAGTCATACTGCGGGCATCATTCATAAACCATACCGATGGCAGGAAACCAGCCCTTTCCAGCTGGTAAGGTGCCACCCGGAAAGGATAAGAAACACCTTCCGGCAAGCCACCTCCCTGGACGTGAATCACATAACGTTTACGCGTATCCGTAGGTGTAAAAGCGGTAAAGTCTCCCAAACCATTACTGGCAGTACCTTTAAACAGCGGCGTACCATCCCCTTCCGCTGTAATGTAAAAAGATACAGTCCCCTGCATGGCCGTAGGCACCGTAAAGCGCTTGGGGGCATTGGTATTATACCCCGTCTGGCTTACACATACCCAGTGTGCTTCCGGTGTAAAACTCCCCTGGGCCATGGTTTGGCCACCGGCAGCTAAGCCGGCAGCCAGTATCAGCGAAGCAATAAAATGTTTTGGCATAACGATGTATTTAACGTGGAATCTTAATAGCACCTGATCGCAAATAAGCCCGGCGGTGTGCCTCCATGCGTCCCTTTCAGATGGATGGTAAGGCTGCTGGTTTGCAGCGGCGCCGCCAGCTTTATCCGGTGCAGCGACTGATGATTATCCGTCACCTTCAGCACCTCTTCCTTTTTATCATTGCATAACACGAACGACGTTACGCAAAAAGGCATCGCCGTTTCGGGATGATGGTAAATCACATTCTCCATCGGATGGTCGAAGTCGGTATCAAATACCAGCTCAATCTCGTGTATGGTCTGCTTTTCCTGCCAGCTGAGTGTCAGCGTTGGATCTGCATCTTCTGCAGCAGCCAGCCAGATATTAGGCTGATGTGTAGGGCGATTGATGCCATTACGCACCTGCTCTGCACCAAACAATGCAATACCTGCCGGGATATGCAGCGCCAGGTTCTTCCCTGCCGGCCTGCGCTCCGGACACCAGAACTCAAACGCTTCCACGCCGATATCTTCCGTAGGCACCTGCGCACCGTAGTTGGATACGGCAGGATTGGTTTTGTTGAACACCGTCAGCACTCCGCTTACCCTTTCACTGCTGCTTTTCAGACCTATCAGCGGATTTTTCATAAAACACAGGAAGATGTAATTGTCTTCCGGCAACAGCACATCAAAATCAAATGTCAGTTCCTGTGAACCACGTATAACCGGTACTGTTAGCTCCTGCAAAATCACATCCGGCGTATGATGCACCTGCCGGCTACTGGTCCGTAAGGATACGACCAGCCCGGTATCTTCCTGCACTTCAGCAAACACGGTAACAGCAGGTATTTTACCGGATTTGAGCGGTAACATCTGGCCCATGGAGGCATCCAGTTTTATAGTGCCGCCATCCGGTTGCAGTGTCCTTAACACATATTCACTGCTGGTGGTAATGGTCGCCCGCTTCACCAGGTCCTGATGATCGGCTGGTACCAGCTGCGGGATATATTGCCCGTTGCGCACCAGCGCCACCTGTAACTCCTGCATCAGTTCCTCCTGTAATAACGCTCTCGGCTGTACGTGATGGCGGGTACACAATACCGCAGCCATACCTGCCGCCTGGGCAGCGCAGGCGCTGGTGCCCATTACGCGGCTGGAACCAAACGCCACATGCGTAGCACTGATGATACGCCCTGCCAGCAACAGATTGCCGATGTTATGACTGTACATGCTCCGGAAAGGAATCTGGTACACGCCCTTGCTATGCCATTGGTTACATGCCGGCTTTTCACTGAACACGCCATCGGCCGGATGCAGATCGATGGACCAGCCCCCAAATGCCACGGCGTCCTTGTGCGTGCGTTGCTCCACAATGTCCTGCTGGCACAGCATGTAATCGCCTTCAAAACGGCGGCTCTCCCGCTTTCCGGGAATCTGGCCCACCCACTCTAAAGTCATGGTTTCCGCTTCCGGAAACTCCCCGGAATTTTTAATATAGTTCCAGATCCCGTATACCACTTTCCAAAGTTCCCATTTGATGGCCTCGGTGTCATGCACGGTATCAAGGCGGCCGCCGTATTCCAGCCACCAGAACTGGCAACCCTGCGCCTGTGCATTAATGCGTTTGTAACGTGGAATTTCAGTAATATCTTTCAGCGCATATGCCGGTGGTACAAACTTCACCGGGCGCCCCGTATCCTTTGTATAGAAGTAGAGCGAATGCCCCAGTAACTCACCATATTCTTTAGTGGGCGCAAACTTCTCCCCAAACTCCGACTCACTTTCTGCTCCCATCCGAAACGCTGCACCTGCAAGGAATCCAACCACGCCATCACCGGAAGCATCGCAAAACAAAGGGGCCTTGAGGTGATATAAAGTGCTGTTCTGACTACAAAATGCGGTTACAGATTCAATAGTATCTGCATTGGATTTATGCACTTCAAAAGCAGCTGTATTCAGCAGCAGCGTGATGTTGGGTTCACTGGTAACTTTTTCCAGCAGGATGGTATCATAAATGAGTGGATTGCCTTCCGGATTTCGCCAGATATTTTCGGTCATGATTTCATCAATCACACCCCCTTCTCTTGCCCAGCGGTTATTGTTACCCATGTGTGAGGTAGCACCCAGTACCCATAAACGTACTTCGCTGGAGGAGTTGCCTCCCAGCACAGGCCTGTCCTGTACCAAAATAACTTTTATACCCTCTCTGGCTGCGGTGATAGCGCAACACACGCCCGCTAACCCACCTCCTGTTACTACCAGATCTGCTTTATACTCCGTTGTTTTTAATTCCCGGCTTTCAATGGACTGTTCTTTCAACATAAGCTTGATTTTTTATCCTGCAATCATCAGGATGCCACATTATTTTCTTGAATGATGCTTTTCCCTGTGGGAATATTCACTTGTTTTAATTTGAGTTTACGCAATGCCAGCAAAGGAATACCGGCAGCCAACAGCACTACCGTGGCAATCACCGCCACCAGCACTTTCCCGGTAGCAGCCAGCGCACAGAGAATAAACAGCAACACCGCCGTAAATGCCAGTGAAAACGCGATCACGCGCAATCCAAAAACATTCTGCCGGTGAATAGCGTCTACTTCTTCGGGCGACTGCTCAGCTGCCTGGTCTTTTTGCTGCTGGCGGAATACCTTGTAGTGCTGGTAATCCACTGACGGGCCCTTACGCGCTGCCAGTACAAATTCGTATAGGAGTAACAGTATGAACGGCAAACCAGCTCCCAGCAACATTTCCTGGGAACGGTTCAGTTTCAGCGTACTCACCATCGGCACTAAAAATTTAAATACCAGATTCACCGCCAGGCAAAGGGCGGAAATGATATAAGCCACCCGGCCGGTGAGTTTCTTTGAAAACAGTGCCCACAGCGGTGGTAGTAAGGTGGGCCCGCCGGTGATAGCGGCAATACTGATTACCACTTCTATCATCCCTCCTACCATCGGTACCATCAGCGCAATACCAATCATACCCATACCCAGCAACAATCCGGATACACGCGCCACACGGATCAGCTGTTTGTCTGTAGCTCCGGGGTTTATCACGCCTTTGTAAATATCATTGGTAATCACGGCTGAAGTCACGTTCAGCGTGGTGTTTGCTGTAGCAGAGGTAGAAAAGTACATGCCCGTAAGCATCAGGCCCATGAGTCCCGGTGGCAGCACCAGCCGGCATACTTCCAGGTAGGCATTTTCTGCATTGAGCCCTGCCAGCGCAGGATTAATGCTTTTATAGATCATAGGCGGCAGCATCCAGATGACAGGACTGATCAGATATAATCCTGCAAACAGCAGCGCTACTTTTTTGGCGGACTTCGGCGAATCCACGCTGGTATAGCGTTGCACGAATGTCCAGTTACCACCGATGTAACTGATATGGTATAACGCGAACGCCAGTATGAAACCGAAAGTATATTCACCATTTACCAGTGAGAAGAAATCATCCGGCACATTTTGCGTAAACTGTTGCCAGCCGCCGGCATGGTCCAGTGATAATGGCAGTACCAGCATCACCGCAGCCGTGAGGATCACAAATTGCAGGATATCCGTTACCATTACTGCCCAGAGGCCACCCACTGCGGTATAGGCAATCATCATTAGTCCGAGTACAATGGTGCAGGGCACCAGCGGAAACCCTAATGATACGCTTACCAGCTTAGCCACCGGATATAATACCGCACCTTTATTTACGAGTGATACTATCAGGAACGTATATACGTAGAATTTTTGCACCGGCGAGCCGAGTCGCTGCCGTATAAATTCGGCGGCAGTCAGGGCACCAGTACGTTTCCAACGGGGGGCCAGCAAAAAAGCGGTAATAATCCCACCCAGGCACATGGTCCATTGAATGGTAACGGATACAAAGCCATATTTATAGGCAATACTTCCCCATGCCACAAAGGTGCCTGCGGAAAAGAAACTCATGAAGAGCGAAAGTCCGCCGATGAACCAGGGCACTGCTTCTCCCCCTGCAAAAAATGATTTCATATTGCGGCCGGTACGGGCAAACAGCAAGCCTATTACCAGTACGAAGGCAGAAAACACGAATATGACCCCTGTATCTATCGTTGATGTACTCATGAGCGGATTTTAATAATTTTCAGTCCATATGCAGGAATCGTCACTTTCCAGCTGTTGCCTGTCAGCGCCTGCTGCTCCGGTTTTCCATTGGCGTCCAGCAGTTCCACCTGTTTTGGATGCTTTAGTTGTGCCGGGGAGATGTTAATCTCACTTTGCTGCGTGGCATCGTCGCTGTTAAGCAGCATCACATATAAAGTGCGCTGGTCGGTGCTCCTGGCGCCGAGGTAATCTACCAGAGGGTTTTCCACAGTCAGTAAACCATCCGGCATATACAGGTTGGCGGCGGTGCCCAACACTTTACCGGGTGCAAAGCCATAGCTGGTGTGCGGTCCTACTTTGGGCGTTACAAAACCCTGTGGGAAGCTGATTTGTTTATTGCTGCGTAACGTGATTTCTGACACCAGGTAATCGGTGAGTAACCCAACCTGCCACCAGGCGTGGTGTGGGTAAGGACCGGCACCTTTGTTCATCACATCCCAGTAGTAGGAAGCTACCTGCGTTGGCTGATCCACAAATGCATCGCGGCCCAGCACAGCGGCGCGCGCCATGTTGATGAACAGGGAATCGTGGGTAAGGCCAAACATGCGCACAAACATACCGGCATGACTGGCCAGCATAATCGGGCCATGCGGATTGGCGGAACCGAGGCTGCCCCCGTGTTCAAAGCTCAGACCCACCTGGGTGATTTCCCAGTCCTGGCGCGGCGTACCTTTCACTGTTTTTTGTGCTGTGGAAGGTATCGGGTGAGTGTATATAGATGCCGTGTAAACTTTTGCTGCGCTTACAGCGGCGTTTTGATAACGTTTATCTTTTGTAAGGTCGTACATATCCAGCATGGCCTGCACGGTTTGGGCCGTTGCAAAGTCGGCCACAAAGCGGGTATCACCGCATACCCCGAGGTAAGCGCCTTTGTCCACGCCGTTTTTAATTTGCCAGTCGGCGCCTTTACGGGCTGCGGCCAAATACTTAGGATCTTTTAATAGGCGGTAAGCTACCAGCAGTCCGTAGAAGGTGGGCCTTAAATCCGGTATATCCGTAAACGTTGGTTTGGTGTCGTCGTTGTAGGCTACTTCCCAGTGGCCATCGCTATGCTGCCATTCCAGCAGTTTATCGGCGCCGAGGCGGAGGCGCTGCTGCAATTGTTTGTTATTGGGCTCAAACAGGAGGATGTTACCGATATCCAGCATGGTGTAATAGGTAAGGGCAATGGGTTCTACATAATGCCCCCATTCCTCTGTAAACTGCTGTCTTTTCCAGAGGTAGTACTGCCCTACTGCAGCGCCCTGGAAAAAGCCGGGTTCTTCCTGCTGCTGCACCAGTTTAAAGTTGAGTGCTTGCGGCAGCCGGTGTTTGAGTAGGGTAGTATCTTTGGAGATATTGGCCAGCATCCACATAGCGCCATAGTCGGAGTTTTTCATGGCATCGCCGGCTGAGCCTACCACGCCACCCATGTATTGCTGGGCGCCTATTTCCAGGCCTTTGTAGTTAAAGGTATGCCACATGGAGGTACTGTCGTTACCGAGGTAATGCAGCATGGCCATGATTCTGCCGGTGAGGGAGGTACGGGTACTTTTCAGCTTCAGGAAATCGGGGAAGCGATACACGTCGTTGATGGCGTGTTTGTAAACGGTGTACCAGTCCGCCGGTTGTACGGTATAGCGGAAAGCGAAAGTCCGCTGCTCACCTGCACGCATATACGAACCCTCCTGCCCCAGCACGGGGTGATAGGCTACGGGGGTGTATTGCCCTGCACGGTTCATTACGGAGAGGCCCAGTTTCCACTGGCTATGCGTGTTCACGTCTTTCTCCCATGGATCGCGGCCGGTGCCGGGATCAGGGATCACTGCCATGGTGATACCCTTGCTGCTTACGAGCGGGCTCAATGTAGAAGCGGCACGTTCCCGGAATACGACTGGTTTGTTGGGAATGCCTTGTCCGTATGCGTAAGCGAGCACCAGGTCGGGCTCTATGGTGTTACTCTGGAAGTAACCCGGTACCATGGCAAAGTCGGGCTTATTATTGGCAACCGTAGCCAGCGTAGGTGAGGCGATGGAGTAATAGCCCGCCTGTTTGGCGGTGAGGGTGATACTTACCAGGATATCGTTTTCATTTTTGTTATCCAGTTTCCAGGAAGATGTAATACTGCACTCCGCATTGTTTGCACGGAATTCCAGGCTGCCGTTGGCTTTGGTGGCCTGTGAAGGAAAGAACCGTATTGCTTTGCCGGCGGTGTTCATGGCCACCGGGCTCAGGTTACGTTCCCAGTTTTTGATGAGGTAGATGTAATCTTTCAGCGGAAATCCACCGGGGTGGGTATCTGCCAGGCGCATATCCGGAACACTGTCCGGTTTATCCGCAGCGTATAGCACAAGATATTCACCGGAAGACTGCGGCAGTTGCTGCCCGCCGGCTGCGATGTGTTGCAGCTGGTAACCCTGGCTGGTTTGTTTCCATTCCAGCAGCAGGCGGTTGTTTTGTAGGCGCTGCTGCGCAAAAAGGGTGGGTGTAATAAACAGTGATAATAGCAACAAGCAATTTCTCATACCAAACTATTTTTTCACGGCAGCTGCTACAGTAGTGCCGATATGGTTTAATCCGTTTTGATTATAGTGAATATCATCCGTCATCCAGTGCTTGCCGGGAAACTGCGGTGTATCGCGGTATACGATAAATACCTGCGGCATGGCGCCTGCCAGTTCCGCCTGTATTTTTCGTACTTCGTTGAAGCCGGTTTCCGGGTGGCCTTTGTAATTGCCTGTTTGCACGATGTAGAAGGGTACCTGAGTACCCAATGCATGTCTGAAGCGGCGTATCAGATTGATTAGGGCAGCCTTGTATTCGTCCGGTTGCAATACACCGCTGTTAATCGCATTGGCATCTCTCTCCCCCTGTAACCAGATAATACCTTTTAAAGTGCCCTGTGAAAGGGCCGCCGCTGCCTTAGCTTTGGCAACAGCGGCGGTAAAAAGATTCCCCGAAGTATCCCAGGTATCCATATCCCCGAGGCGGGCTTTCTGATGGCAGGAAGCACCACCTCTGGCTGCCGGCACAATGATAACGGTATCGCCTGTACGTTGATGGTAGGCATCTGCAAATGCCGGCCACATGCTCCCGGTGGTTGCCTGCTGGAGATGCTCGTAGTCCTCTCCTGCAGGGTCTTCCAATGGCACCAGTGTATTATGCTGCCACTTGTATTCAAAGGCCGTTGCCGGCGCCGGGTGTACGGACGAACTGCTGTCCCCCTTTCCTACTGCATTGCTTTGCCCTGCAGCCAGGAATATACTACATTGTGCCGTAGCCGTTAGTGATATACCTGTTAACAACACCATGAGGCTATTGCCAGTCAGGATTCTGATCCAGCTTGTCATTCGCGTTCACTTCAGATTGTGGAATCGGAAAATATTTATTTCTTTTTTGTGGTGCTCTGGTTGGGAACACATCATTTACTGCTTTTGACACTACCTGCTGATAGGTATCCGTGCGCGACAAATCATACCAGCGGTCACCTTCGCCAAACAGCTCCCAGCTGCGTTCCTGCAATACTGCGGCAATAAATTCAGCAGCGCCAAGACCAGTAGAAAGTCCATCCAGTCCTGCACGTAATCTTACTTTATTAATATACGTATAGGCTTTACTGGTAGGCCCGTTCAATCTTGCTTCTGCCTCAGCGGCAATCAGGTATACATCCGCTACACGCAGTATTGGAATATTGGATGCATGTGCATTGCCGATTGAATTTGGATCCGCATATTTTCTCATCAGCACCCCTTCTTTGGTAATGGGTGTGATAGCAGCCTGCGGTACAATTACGCCCTGCTTATTTACGTAGTTTGTATCCAGGAGCGCACGGCGTTTATCTTTTGGATCAAAGGATTTGAAAAACGAAGGATACACGAATGCAGAGCCAAAAGAGCCTTTGCCGTAAGCAGGAGCGGCAGCGCCTGTAGGGCCATACAAACTCATGATTTGTGAAGTACGACCATTGGCAACCGACTCGGCTTCAAACGCCCAGAGGTTTTCCTTGCGGGCCGCATCTTCTTTCGTTACATCAAAAACGTCCTGGAATTGATCCATCAAACCGGTACCACTGCCGGCATTGATTACTTTTTCAGCCTGCTGGATGGCCACTGCGTAGTTTTCCACATACAAGGCAGCTTTTGCATGCAGGGCCTGTACGGCCTGTTTGCACGGGCGACCTTTTACTAACCCGGCACTGTAGTCAGGCAGTAATGCTTCTGCTGAGTCCAGGTCCTGGAAGATTTGCTTATACACATCCGCCTTGGGGCTTTTAGGCATATAAGCATCTGTCAGTGTTTGACTGGGTTTAATCCTGATTACCACATCACCGAAGGTTTTTGTCAGCATCCAGTGGAAGAAAGCGCGAAGGAAATACGCTTCGCCGAGGATCTGGTTCTTACGGGTGTTGTTCGACATCACGGTGTTCGGCACCTTCTGTAAGATCCAGTTAGCGTTTTCTATACCGCCATAGCTGTTATTCCACAGGTCTATCGGCGACTCATTTGTGCGGCTAAAGCTTACTACCGCGCTGTATTGCGGGTCAAAGCTGAACAGTGTATAGGTGTCTCTTCCTACCACCGGACGAGGATAAATCTGGTCAGCACTAAAGTCGGCCACCAGCAAGGGTGACGGACCTGCATACAGATCTGCCAGTTTGCTGTACACAGCTGCCAGTCCGGCCTCTGCATCTTCCGCTGTTTTATAGAAATTTTCAGTATAAATAGAAGAATAGGGTGTTTCTTCCAGCTTGCTGCAAGCGTAGCAGGAGATTGCCAGCAAACCTATAGCGCTATATTTAAGAATACTTTTCATGCGAATTACAATTTAAGAAATGAAACATCAGAAACCCACCTGTAAACCAACGAGGAACGAGCGTGCGGTAGGATATACCAGGTTGTCGACCCCAATTTGTTTGTTAGAGTTGCCGAAGCTGTTTACTTCCGGGTCAAAGCCGGTATACTTTGTAACCGTGAAGAGGTTGTTAGCGCTCACGTATACTCTTGCAGAAGAAATGCCTTTGATTTTTGGAACCCGGTAGCCCAGTGTAATGTTTTTGCAACGGAGGAACGAACCATCTTCCATGAAGCGGTCTGTAAGCGGTAAACGTCCACCCTGAAAGCCACTCACATATTCATTAGATGGGTTGGTGGGTGACCAGCGATCCACTAATGCAGCATACATATTTCTGCTTCCCAGTGGATTTTCGAAAGAGTAACGGGTAAGGTTATATACTTTGTTACCCTGGGTACCAGTGAAGAAAGCACTGAAATCAAATTGCCTGTAGCTGAGGTTAGTGGAGAAGCCATAGATGAAATCCGGATTGGCATTTCCCACTACTTCCTGGTCAGCGGCGCTGATCACTTTATCACCGTTCAGGTCTTTCACTTTTACACCGCCGGTGCGGCTACCAGAGCCATCCAACACGGTTTCACCCGTTTGGTATATTCCGTCGAATACATAAGTTTTGAATAAACCTAAAGGCTGCCCGATCTGCATCACCTGATAGTTACTAACAGCGTATTCATCGAGGCCGCCGGCAAGGCTCAAAAGTTTATTCTTGTTAAAGGAGATGTTACCTGCAACGGACCATCTCACCGCACGATCCACTATGATAGCATCCGCAGAGAATTCAACCCCTCTGTTTTCCATGCTGGCGAAGTTGCCTGTTACATCGGCATATCCGGAGGAGCCGGGCAGGGCACGAACAAACAGCAGATCATCTGTCTTTTTATGGTAGATATCGGCGGTCACATTCAAACGATCCCTGAAGAGCCCCAGGTCAAATCCGAAGTCGGCCTGCACGGAGCGTTCCCATTTCAGGTCCTTGTTGGCGATACCGGTAGGGCTAATACCTGTAACCGGCTCATGGTTGAAGTAATACTGGCCGCTGGTACCTTGCAGGGAGAGCGATTTGTAAGCATCGATCGCACCGGCGTTACCTGTTGTACCGTAGCTAAGGCGGAGTTTCAGGTTGCTGATGGCGTTGATATTTTTAATGAATGGTTCTTCAGAAGCGCGCCATGCGAAAGCAGCTGCGGGGAAGAAACCATATTTATTGTTTTCGCCAAACTTGGTAGAGCCGTCTACGCGGGCGATCAGGTCCAGCAGATATTTATCGCGGAAGCCGTAGTTGATGCGACCCATGTAAGAATCCAGCCTGTCTTTGGAACGGTTGCTGTTTACGGTTCTGATGGTTGCCAGCTGCACTGCTTCGTTGGCAGTAGCATCGTTCGGGAAATTGCTGGCATTGATGCTATTGGAATTTGCGTTGTTGGATTGAGTGGCGAATACACCGGTTGCTTTTAACGAATGTTCTTTACCGATGCGTGTTTCATAGGTAACGATGTTTTCAAACAGCAGCACGAGTGTGTTGGAATTGTTTTTCTGTGCTTTACCGGCGCCGCTGGACAAGTCACCACTGTTTACGATGGAACGTGGGGAGTAGTAGTCATTGAGAGAAGAAGACAGAATCGGGCTGAAGTTAGCGCGATAAGTCAGTCCTTTCAGCGGGGTAATTTCAGCGTACAAATTTCCCAGGGTGCGGTTGATTTTATCGCGGTTGAGAATCTGTGCCAGGCCCAGTGGGTTTACTACTTCGCGGTAGCGGCTGTTCATCTGGTCGCCGAAGGGGAGTATATTCCCGTTTTCGTCATAAGGCTTCAGCGTAGGAGGTGCGCCCATGGCGGCTCCGAGAATGCTGGTGGTAACTGCGCCGGCATCGATACTGGAAGAACCTGTAGGGATGCTGTTATTAACAACGAAGCTGGTGAGCATGCTGGCCCCTACTTTTACTGCGTTGTTAACGCGGTGGTCGAAGTTGAGACGGAAGGAGTAGCGGGTAAAGTCCGAGTTGATGATTACGCCTTCCTGTTTGAAGTAGTTACCAGACAAGGCGAACTGCGTTTTTTCGGTGCCACCGGCTACTGATACCTGGTGGCTTTGCATAGGTGCACTTCTGAAGATCATATCCTGCCAGTCTATGCCTTCGCCCAGTGTTTCCGGGTTGGCGTATACCGTGGTTTTATAGACTTCATTTTCCAGCGCGGCAAACTCCGCTGCGTTCATCATGTTCATGCGTTTGGTGGTGTTTTGCACCCCATAGTAGCCATCGTAGGTTACCATGGTTTTACCGGCTTTACCGCGTTTGGTGGTGATGAGTACAACCCCGTTAGCGCCGCGGGCGCCGTAGATGGCGGTGGCAGAGGCATCTTTGAGTACCGCTACCGATTCAATGTCGTTTGGATTGATAATAGAAAGGGAGCTGATATCGTTAACGCCCCCGGAGTTGGATAATTGTACGCCGTCCACTACATAGAGGGGCTCGGAGGTACCGTTGATGGAGTTTACACCGCGGATGCGCATACTGATGCTACCGCCCGGTGCAGAGGAGTTTTGTGTGATCTGCACCCCTGATACGCGGCCCTGTATGCCTTGTACCACGTTTGAGATAGGTGTTTGTTTCAGATCAGCAGTTTTCACGGAGGTGATGGCGCCGGCTACGTTGGCTTTTTGTTGCGTACCGTAACCTACTACTACCACTTCGTCGAGGACTTTGTTGTCTGTTTGCAGTACTACATCTACGGTGGTGCGGCCGTTGACCGGTACTTCCAGCGAATTGTAGCCTGTAAAAGTGAATACGAGGGTGGCATCCCCCTGTTTTGTTGTAACCGAGTAGCGGCCATCTACATTTGTGACGGCACCTTCGGAAGCTCCCTTCACCCTGACCGTTACCCCAGGCAGTATTTCTCCGTTTTCTGCGCTGGTCACCTTACCCTTCACCGTCAGCTGCTGGCCAAATGCCAACATTGGGATGAGTAAAATTGGGAAAATTCCCATTAATTTAGCGAACTGTTTATTCATAACTGTGGATCTTGGTGTTTATCCGGGACACATAATGAGTACCTGTCAAATAAGGCACTTTCTTCGATAACATGGAATAATTCGATCCCAATTTTGGTAAACAATCTGAGCATTCAAAACTTTTTGGGAATTATTTTTCATGGGAACGGTCCCAATATTTTGGGATAGTTCCCAAATGATTATTTTTGATCCCGGTTGCGTAAACTATCCACGTATGAAATCGAAGTACACGACAATTATTGACATTGCGAAGCAATTAAATATCTCTAAGTCCACCGTATCGCGGGCGCTCACGGGCCATCCTAACGTGAAGGAACACACGCGAAAGGCGGTGCTGGAGCTGGCCTCCACCATGGAATACCAGCGAAACTCACTCGCACTGGGCTTTAGCAAGCATACTACCCATACCATAGGTATCATGGTGCCAGAGTTTATGTCTACCTACTTTCCGAGCGTGATAGTAGGTGTGCAGGATGTGATGCAGGCTGCCGGTTACAACGTTGTGATATGCCAGCAAAATGAATCCTATGAAACAGAGGTAGATAACATGAAGTTGTTATTATCTTACCGGGTAGACGGGATCATTGTATCCCACACCAAAGAGACGCGGAACTTTGACCATTTCGCGCTGGCGCAGCGCCGTGGCGTGCCCCTGGTGTTTTTTAACCGGGTGCCGGAGGAGCTGAATGTGCCGAATGTGATTGTAAATGATTACGAGGCGGCATTCCAGGCGGTGGAGCACCTGATCAGTATAGGAAGGAAACGTATTGCGCATCTGGCGGGTCCGGATGCACTGGTAAATTCCAGGCTGCGCCGCCAAGGTTACCTCGATGCGTTGAAAAAACATGGCATTCCCTATAACCCCGACCTGGTGTTGTCTTATGATCTCACTATAGAAAAAGTAAAAATATACATGAAGCATTTCCTGGACCTGGGAACACCACCGGATGCGTTGTTTGCCATTAACGATCCTACGGCCATTGCGGCCATGGAAGTGGTGAAGGCAAAGGGATTGCGCATTCCGCAGGATATTGCGATTGTAGGCTTCAGTAACGACTTATCAGCCGGACTGGTATACCCGGGCCTTACCACGGTGGCGCAGCCTACAGGTGAAATAGGCCGCATGGCCGCGGAAATGTTACTGCAGGAGTTAAATGCCAAAGTGAAAAATGATTACACTATCAAGAAGGCGCCTACTACGCAGCTCCCTACCAAACTGATTATCCGGGAATCCACGGTGGCAAAAACGAAATAGTTATTTACAGGGATACTTTTGTTCCCACTCCTTCAACAGTGCTTCAGCATTTTCAGGATCGAGCCGGCGGATGATGAAATCCAGTTTCTTTTCACGCCGGTCGTCTCCTTCTTTGGATTGTGGCGAACCACAGTACCAGAGCAGGGATAAACCTACTACCTGCCAGATAAGCTGTAGGAATTCGGACTGCCAGTTTTCAAAAGTTTCCCGCATCATCTGGTTTACGTAGTCGCCTACGATAATTGGCTGCCCATGTGCCAGTTGTTCGCTGCTGAAATCCTTCCAGCCAAAATACCAATGGGCCGCTACGGATACGGCGAAGAGAATAAATGTTACCCAGAAATAGGCTTTACGCTTGAGCCAGGAGGGAGTAAGAGATTGCGCTGCCATAACAAACAATTTGATACATGATAACCATATCAAGAAGTGAACCACACCGCTATCACCTGTAAACGCTGCTTCAAATCACAATACCAGCCTGGCTTTCTGTAGAATGTTGTGCACATTTTGCAGGTGCAGGATTGAATGAGTCCGGCAGCTATTTTGTACCTTGCCAGCCATTCATCTATACCAATGGAACAAGAAAGCATTTTTGGAACTGAATTTCCTGACGCATACCCGCGCAGGAGAGATTTATTACCGCTTGTAGCGAAAATATATGCCTGGGTAGCGGTTGTAATCGGCGCTTTTTATCTTTTAGCAACTGCAGGCATGTTCCTGATTTCTGCCGTTCCCGATCCACAGGGGCGTCCAGTAACAAATGGTCAGATATTGATGGCGGTCATGTGTAGTGTTGTATTCTTTTTAATAAGTATCCCTGTTTTATTAGGAAAGAAATATGCTATTATCATCTGTAACCTGCTTGCATTTGTTTTTCTTGCTTTTGATGTAATTGTATTTCTGATAATGTCGACTGCACTTGCACCGTTTATTCTTACCATCGTCTTTTTCCCCTACTGGCTGATGCTGCGCCGCATACAACGTAAATGGGAATTCGAGGCTCAGGTTAATTAGTATTTTTGCACGTCAACCAAACCTATGGAACAAGAAACAATTTTCGAAGACATCCCCGTATCACCTTTACGCCGACACGAAGTATTGCCATTAATGGCAAAAATCTATGCCTGGGCATCACTGGCTTTAGCTATCATATTGATCATTGGAGGCATGAAAATGATGCTGCGCAATTCCGGTAGTATTTTCACGGATGTTCCGTTATATCTCACCGTGATGGTAGCCAGTATCACGCTGGTGCCGGCAACTATTTTGCTGGGCATGAGCGTCCCTGTGTTGTTGGAAATGAAATATGCGGTACGTATCGTGTTAGTGATCGCCGTCTTATATTCCGTATCTGCCGTTGTCAGCTTCCTTTTTGGCATGCCGCCCGTGGCTCAATTGGTTTTCATTGCCGTGTATTGTCCTTACTGGATGAAGATGCGGAATTTGCGGTATGAATGGGAAAATGAGGCGGTAGGAAGGAAGTAATTTTTTGTCAATAGTGGAATTTTTAAGGTGAATGGATTTTAGCGAAGATGTTGGAGAAGATCTACTCGAATAGACGCCTGCAAGGCGTCTCTACTTTGTGGATCAATAGTGCTTCTAATAGTAATAATTATTGCAGGGCATTAACAGTATAATATCGTGTAGAGACGCCATGCTGGCGTCTATCAAAACACAATCTCCGTAAAATAACAAAACCTTATAAACAAGGTTATTTACTACATAATAATGCCTGCAAAACGCAATTATTATTGGACTTTGCATATGGCATTTTCCCATGGTATTCCTATTTTTGCAAAAACACCTGACCTACGTCAACCGAGCCAATAAATACTAACTCCCCACCACATGAAGGAAGTTTACTTCAAGCCTGATGGCGGCGCTTTGCGTGCAAAAGCTATCTTTCCGCAAAGTACCATTGCCCCTGTCAACTATGAGATCATTTTACGGGAAGCCGGCAGCAATAATACGATCAGCCTGTTGCAGGGTGATAACCTCAATCCGGAGGATGATGTTGCCAGTCTGCCCTTTACGCCCGACCTGCTCCATGGTCGCCGGGTGATCCTGGATGCTACCTACGTAGGACTTAACCCCGTGCAATCCCCCGGTTACCGCATCCGCCTGGAAATATGGCAGGATAAGGCCTGCCTGGGCTTTGTAGAAGAAACCGGAGTGCTCACCGGCAAAGGCCAATACACCATTCTGTTCATCCGGCTGCTGGCCAGCTGATATTCGTACATCCGTTATGTTTAGATACTTCTTCTGCGCCCTATTGCTGGTAACAGTGGCAGCCCGGGGTCAGCAACTGGATTCGCTGACACTCAGCAAAATGCGGCTCAATTTCATTGTGCCGGATATGCCGGCATTTAAAAGTTTGGGTACCGGGCCTTCCAACCTCCTCCGACCTTCTACCCCCATGCCGGTGGCAGTGGCTATGTCTGAGTTTTTTCAGGGAGATAAAATTATTATCCCCAGGGCATTTGCACTGGAAATAGCACCTGCGCAGCTGCTTAATGCCAAAACAACGGTGGTTCAGCTGGACCACCGTTATAAACAATATCGCACCTGGCACAGCTTCCGGGTATCTCTGGGCAGCTCCCGCGATACCACCCTCGGCGTGAACGCCCGCAAGCTGGCATTGGGCTTCCGAATCAACATAATTGATGACGGAGATATGGCCACCGACCGTAAAGCCCTGCAACAAATTATTGCTGCACTTGGGGAGCTCCGACTGGAAACACGCGCCATCCGCAAGGCTTTTGCAGCGAAAAATCTGGAGTCGGTAAAAGAATGGGCACTGGCGGAAAACCCCGGTGATTCCACCATCATCCGCGCCGCCGCCATACCTGATCAGCTGCCCGATTGGGATTATTATCTCCATAAAAAAATAAAAACAGATAGCAGCTGGGCCAAGGCATATGACCAATATGTATATAACGCCAAAGCACCCGAATTCGACGCCTGGTTTGCAAACTTTAAAAAAGATTATAAAAGGGAAAACTGGAATGCAGATAAACTCGATTTTGCCCTTGCCGTTATGGGCGCTTCACGAGACAGTATGATCGGCAATATTCGATTTGCACAGGTTGGATTTTGGAGTACCTATGCCCTGCGTACCGGCAAAAACGGACAAACGCTTTTCGGGGTGAACGCCGGCATTTCAACAGATACCGTGCTGAAAAAAGATGCTACTAATTATTTCAATATATCCGTTCCGGTTAGATATGTAATGGGCACCAACCGCGTAAAAGGCTTTGGTGAATTCCAGTATCAGTATCGGGGGCGCTATGCCGAACATCACAGCTTCCTGAACCTGGGAGCGGAATTCAACCCGGTGGATGGCCTCTGGCTCAACTTTTACGGCGGTGTGGATCATAATTTTACCGCCGGTAAAGGCAGCTTTGTCACCAACCTGGATATTAAGATTACGCTGCCGGAAAAATTCGGTTTATTTTAGTCCGCCTGCACGCAGGTTAAAAATTATAATTATAGCCTGCAGTTGCCGTCAGATCGTTCAGCGCAGGCCTTGCAGGCATCCATCTGGTTTGACGTATAGCCGATAGCGTTAAATTGTGTTTTTTCAGCAACTGATAACTACAATTGAGCCGTAGGTTCAACACCTGGCCCTGTGCACCTTCCCCACTGTTACTGGCATTATAAGAGGTAGTAAAACCTGCGGATGCCTTTTTGTTCAATAATCTGGTATTGGCAGCCAGCGTTGGCCCCATGGTTAAAAATTCATTTCTGCCGATGGTATTGTAACTCAGGTTGAAAGCAGCGACCAGATTCAACTGCTGCTTAACAAAAAGCAATGAATATGCAGTACTGGCATAGTAAAACTGTGAACCATTGCCCTTGCGCAACACGCCGTCCTGTAGATCAGCAGCATCCTGGAAGTTCAGATTTAAATTGATGTTGTGGTTACGCAGCTTATTATTTCGAATGCTATAGTTTAGATTCCAGGCCGCATTCTGCGAAATCTGCTTAAAGTTCAGCGTATCCAGGTTTTGAAATGGACTGGTTTGATTGATGTAATCAAACTGTGGCTTGATATGCATGTAGCTCTGGAAGTTCGAATAGGTGAGCGTGGAATTGAATTTATCCGAAGGCATATAATTCAGGTTCATCATCCCTACCATACGGGAGGTGGTGCCGGACTTGGTTTTATCAAGATCATCCCGCTGAAAGCCTACGTTCACCGCAATGGTGGCCTTATTGTTAAGCAAAGGATGCGACACATTGAAAGTGATATTTTCCAGGTCGTTGTTGAAATAGTAAGCGCCCAGGGTCTGGTACCCCGGATCGATCCTTTCATAACCAACCCCCACAGTTCCTTTATGGATGCTATAATTCAGCTTTGCATTAAAGGCTTTATAAAACGTGGTGTTATTTGCCTGGTGCATCAGGTACTTTAACAGGTTCCAGCGATAGTTGGGCGCTACCGAATGATCCCGGTTATCCAGCTTCATGGCACTGTTGGCATACTCGGCGGAGAGCTCCAGGCCTTTGGCCGGGCGTACCATTCCGTTCCAGCTTATCACCAGGTTGGATCTTGGGTAGATATTGAGTGAATCCAGGTGCAGTGGCAGCGATTCGGGATCATCAGCAGCATGAAAAATAATCATGCCTATAGCGTACTTTTCTTTGCGCAGCTGAAGGTTCAGACCTTTGGCCATACGGCGATAGCTCGGTTGATTGGTGGGATTGAGGCTATCCCAGGATACCGGCTTCTGCATGCGGCCATACATGGCGCTGATTTGCCAGTCTTTTTGCGTGGCCACATCCACACCTGCACCACTAAACTGATAACCGTTGAGAGTATACGGTGAAAACGACATGGACACATCTCCGATATGGGCTGTAACACCTTTATAGGCAGGGTGTAAACTGAGCCGGTTCGGCATCACCGGATAAGAGTAGTTAGCTCCAGCATTGGTGAGGTTGAAGGAAAAAGGGAGACTAATCTTGCCGAACAAGTTAAGTCCCAGTGTACCATTCAGGTTCCAGGTAAACGGCTGCCGGCCATTCTCCATACCGCCGGCATGGTAGATGGTATTAGCCGAAATACCACCATAGACTTTGAGAGGCTGACCTTTACCAAAGAAATCACCAATATGTTCCAGGTCAATCTGCTGTGCCCATAACGGCAACGGGCATAGCAGGCATAGCATTAGTACAATTTTTTTCATAGGCTAACAGTAAGGGCTATTCATATTTCTGAACTTTAATATCGACGATGACATAGGAATTTATACCATCTGCAACGTATTGTTTGATTTTGATGGCACCGCGACGCCCATCCGCAGTTTCAAATGGTACAATGCGAGGTAGCAGGGTGTTATTAAACTGCACACCGCCATTCATCTGATCGGTGATATGAAACTGTTTAAACAAGTCGTCATTTTGGATTTTATCAAAATCAGTTGTTGTTAGGGAGATGCCACAGCCGCAGGTTTCTGTAGTGTTTACATACCGGGTACGAGTGGCGCCCGGGATCAATGGAAAAGAAAATGCAGTAGCTGAATCCGGGGAAATAAATTTATTAAACCCAAAGGTAGCACTTAGTCCGAAAAACACCAGGTCAATATCCTTACCGGCAATGGTGATATCCTCGTCTTTTTTATAGACGCGCCGGTGGCGTATGGCATAGAACGAGCCAACCGTACCATGGGCAGCGTTAATCCCCAGCTTTATATCTCTCAAAATACTAATGAAACTATTGGGCTTCACCGTAATTGTTCTGGTAACGGATTTGGTATCCTTACCGTTGGCGGCCTGATAGATCACTTCATAAGTTCCGGGATCTTTGAAATAAATGCTGGTGTTGCCGGCGGTGTCATTTTTAATTGTACCTCCACCAGCCTTCCACTGCTGCGTTAAGAAATTGGCGGCACTTCCGTGCAACATAGCGGTAAGCGGCGCCTCCTGATCTTCGTCCTCAAAAGCATACTGCCAGCTGGCATCCACGGTGAGAGCAGGCAATACCGTTATTTTCTTCTCCGTTACAAATTCCTGACCGCCGTTGCTCACGCGCAGGCGGATGGTATGATCCCCGGGAGTGGTAAAAACTACATTTGGCGGCGCGGCCCCCTGAAAGGTGGCAGGGATACCGTCTTCGAAAGTCCAGTCATAGGTGCTGCCGCCGATACTCTTGTTCGTTAGCTGTACTTCCACCGGCGAAAAATGATTGACTAATACCAGGGTATCGAAGTTGATATTCACTGCGCTGTCCAGTTGAATGGTCAGGGATTTTTGCCGGCGTTCATCTTCATTCCAGGCTTCCAGCGTGATGGTATAGGTACCCGCTTGTTTAAACCGGATGGTTCCCGGATTTTCATAATCAGATACAGCTGGTTCACCACCTTCAAACGTCCAGTGGTAATGGGAGGCGCCGGTGCTGAGATTACTGAAAGCCACATTCACCGGCACGGTACGTAAGTCAGCCGGCAGCTTATAGGAGAAATCGATATTCACGGGTACGCCTGTTTCTTTATAGCAGCTGCAGAGCAGGGATAAAAGGAAAAGGGCGGGATAGGTATAGCGGGTCATAGGAGGATTATTAAAAGGTGACTGATTACAGGATTATAGTCATCTGGAACTTAGGTTCTTTCCCAAATAAATACCTCCCCTACATCGGATACTTCCATTATAAAATCACCATCATTCCCAACTACAAGGCCTGTCAATGTTCCAGAGGATTCCATTCCGTGTTCCCAGTCCACATCTTTTGAAACGGCATTAACGGCAATCGTTTTTGCATCAAAAATGCTCCAGAAATAAAAATGAGATGAAGTGACATTAATACCGCTAATCATGTATTTGAAATGGCGGTCCACAATCTCATTGATATCAATAACTACCTGACGATTTTCCCCGTCTATTATTAGTAGGATTACCTTGTCTCCTTCGGTTCCATACTTTAAGCCATAAACTATATTATGCTGAACTAACAAGGGCTGGTAATTTGTTAACTGGTAAATCTCTTCCCCTGTCCTTAAATCCAGTGCAATTGCACCGGAGCCATCATTTGAATCAAACCTTAATATTATAGAGCTATCTGTAAATAAGGCTTTATAATCACTTTTTGCCGCCCTGCTATTGTCTATATATCTCTTAGACCATCTTAATTCCCCGGTCATACCCTCATAGCATTCTATTATTAGCTCGTCCTTCTTCCATAAATAGCAGAAGTCATTTATTGCATATACATCATACAATTTTGATGTTTCAATGGCCCAGACTTTCTCACCTTGTTCAAAGTTGTAACATATCAGGCCGGGTTTCTCTCCTATCCAGGTAGATCCATATAAAAAAGGGCCAGTAACCACCTTATATAAATATAAAGAGGTGAGCGGTGGATAGGTGGCAATAATATTCAGGTCTCCGTCAAGTCTATGTACACCATATTTGTCATAAACCAGCATTGAATTTGGAGTCGCCTCCAGAAGTCTGTAATCACCAAGCTCTTCCCCTCCTTCAAGTTTGCTTACATGCACTGAATCAGCCCCATTTACTCGTATAAACTGGTTCCCCTCACTTGTAAGACCTACGACCTCCTTACTATATACCTGAGCAGATTTTATATTATCAATCTTTTTTAGTAATTCATAGTTCATGCAAGCCCTGTTTAGATCATTCATTCGCTAACAATGCATTTCTCCCGTCACTGTCTTCCTTTTAACATCTTCAGGTTGACAGCAAAAGATATAACCTTTTTGGTATACTGCTGTATGTATATCTTATTATTCAAATACAATTAAAATCAATTGACATTTTGCTGAAGTTGTTAACAAGCATTAGATAATCAGGATTTCTTTTCCATCACCTGTATTTCACCATCATTCGTTATCAGATAAAGGCGGTTACCATTCATTTCAGATATAATTTCTTGTAAATACCAGGCTTCTGTTTCCATCTGAAAATGACCTATCATCTCGTAATTCTTCGTGTTAAATATCAATGCTTTCTTTTCATCTTCACTCCAAATATAAATCGCAGTGCTATCTGCTGCGATGAATAATCCTTTGTATGGCAGCTCAAAGGTTTGGGCGACGATAACTGAAATATCATACAGCTGATCTTCACCGGTGTCATCATCGATTACAGCAAGATAATTACGCTCATCTTCTTTTTTTAAGGCATAAATCAATCTTCCAACACAAATACTCTTCGGTGTTACCACCTGACGATATTGCTCCTTCCCTGTTTGTAAGTCTACTGCCGCTAAACCATGCATATTTTCAGAGGCATATCTCACAATTATGTGTCTATTTGTGAGATATGGTTGGAAGTTATAATCAAAGGGGCTCGAAGTCTCCGCATAAGTATGTTGCCAAATGATTACGCCTGATGCCGCATTTATTGCCGTCATTACCAGGCCGGTGCTACCCCAAACATAGCAAAACCCGTTATGTAATAGCACCTGGTTTGCCGCTGCTACAGTCGTTTGCCATATAATTGTACCTGCAACGTAATCATACTTGGTTACCAACACTCCCTGCTGCTCTTTGATGGTGCCATACAATATATCCCCGTCCGCCACCAGGTCTTGCATGTTAGCTGGCAGTATGGGGAACCGTTCGGTAATTTGCAAGTCATTATCAAGCAGGAAAACTCCTTCCTTATTAGCGATAAGTATCTTTTCGTCATCAACGGTTATGATACGACTGGTCAAATTTCCTAATTGACTGATCTTTTTTCCAAGGTCTGGTCCAACTCTTAGAATTTCCCGATCGTCAAACTTTGTACCGACAATAATTCCTTTATAAATTTTCGGAGCAAAAAGGCCATAAACAGTGTCAATTTTCTGATACATTTTTGAAGAATTGTCGTAATTAGAAAAACTTTATGTTCAATATACTATCTTCTATCGAATCTACATGTATTGATACCGTATTTTACATTCAGTCTAATAGTCAGATGATTCATCCTTCTCTCGCAAATTTTCCGTTACAAAAATATTATCAAAGTAACTATTCAGAAAATAGTCAAAGCAGGCGTCATATCCTTCTTCGCTATCAGGTAAATTTTCTGTTCCAAACCAGATCTTCATTCTGGAAACCGGGATAAGGGCAAACAACCTGGTATTATTCTGCATACTTTCCTTAATTGCTTCTTTTAGGGCTGCCCTATCCCCCAGTTTAGCACCATCAATAATCCAGTGTAGATTGTCAGGGTTTGTCACATTTGTAGCTAGGTCCTTGTATAATTGCTTAGTATGGCCATCCGTCCATTCGCCAACACTTTTAAATTCGAAAATATTGGTTTTACCCCCATCCTCAGTGCGCACATCGGAATACCGACCCGTAAACTGAGTGCCACTTAAATCTGCCGATTTTTCAAAATAAATCACACCTTTAAACTGATCAGCGTGATTGATCATATACAACATCACCCAGTCTGCCCCAGCCAATCCCATTCCTACTCCACCATCCTTCGTAATCATAGGCATAAAGGCCTCAAAATTCTTAATGCGTGTCATAAAAGGCTTTTTCGCAAATGCACTCAAATGCCGGAAAAAATATTGATCCAATCGCCCGGTTTCGTTTAGTTGCGCGCCTATGTTCGAAACAATTTGCTTATACTGTTGGAGGTCTTTTAATGCAAACGGATCTGCCTTTAACTTTTCATTCTTACGGGCTACGACCAATGAGCGAAGCGCAGGAAGGGAAACTCTTATGCATTTTCTTTCAGCATATATTTCGTATGCCTCTATCAAATCTGCATTTAGTGCGTGCAGATTATCATAAAATGGTTCGGGTATTTCCACAGTCAAACATTTATCATCGATCCTGCCTGCCACATCCCTGATAAATTTCTGAAGATCTAACGTTGGTAAATTACTGATTGCTCTAAGGGTTTCAGTCCGCGTTTTGATATCCAGTTCCTTACATAATCTATTCAGTGCATATGTTTTCCCATTTACTTTTCCTGCCTTCTTACATATAATTTCTATATATGGCTGCTCCGTACAAATTTTACAATCATCTTGTTCTTCCTTGTCTTTATCCGTGGTTTGTTCAACAGCTGTATTTCTCCAACCACTCCTCCCCATCGCCATCGCTGCCGCCATCAACACCGATGCTGCCGCCTGACTAGTCCCGCACACACTGGCATAGGTACCCGTTTTTGTACTCACTTCCACTAAAATAACCCTTCCTCCACCTCCCGGAGGAATCACCGGTGTAGCCCTTACCGTAGCTGCCTCAAAAGGCCCTGCTCCGGCAATGGCCGATTCAGTAACCTGCCCGGCTTCCACAGAAATATTTTGAGCAGTGGTAGCAGCGTAGGTTTCAACAGTCACTGCCTCCCGCTCTAATACCATATATCCCTCCCTGGTAAGATTTCCCATCACATTTTCCGTAGTACGGGTCACCTGCTCTATCACAAACCGCTCTCCCATCTGCAAAATTCCCGAACTGGCCACTCTCATGTGCGCATGTTGACTGCTGTTGCCTTAGTATCCCTAATTGCTGCCTGTAGTAAAAATGATGGGCCTGCAGCTGTACCTGTAGCGGTGAGCCTGCCCAGTGTAATTTACCTGGACGGCCAACCACTGGATAGCATCAGCTATAACGATAAGAACAGCCCGGACAAAATATTTATGTATGATGACTACGCAAAAAAATATGCCTCTTATTACCAGGTGATATACAACAGCAATGGCGCCTACACGGCATTAAAG
This sequence comes from Chitinophaga jiangningensis, assembly GCF_900142605.1. GTDB lineage: Bacteria > Bacteroidota > Bacteroidia > Chitinophagales > Chitinophagaceae > Chitinophaga > Chitinophaga jiangningensis. The sequence goes on along the minus strand of NZ_FRBL01000010.1, from coordinate 190,123 downwards.
CATTACGATATCAACGGTACCCATATGACTACTGATAGCCTGGCATTTCGGGGAGATTCTATGTTTTCCTATCGCTTTACTCCAGGCCATGAAGGTGAAGCCTCTAAACAGGCGTACCTGATCGGTAATGGCGGGATTATTTTTGGCGGCTCCAGGGATACCATTGCAAGTGGGTCCATAAAGCGTCTGGATTATTTTGAGGCAACATATGACCCACAGACCTTCAACCTTACTAAATATAACAGTACTGCATATTATAGCTCACCCAACACCACTGAAAGTGAAAAAGTAAGCATTATTTATTCCTACGATAACAAGCCTAATGCCATGCAAAACCTTTTTGGTGGTATGTACTATATTGCAGCTTTGCTGAATACTGAACAGATAGGTGTTCCCTTGCTTTCAACCGGTTTTAACAATATCAATGGTATGAACATTCAAAGCTCCAGCTACAATGGTACCGTAACTGTGAAAAACACCTATGATGCACATGGTCAGCTGACTGCCCAGAGCATGACCATCAACAATGAGTCATTGGCTGAACTCAAATTTACTTACATCGATCGTAAATAATATCCTGGCAGGTTGTGGTCGGAATCTCCCAGCTACAACCTTGCCTTACCTGATACCCCGCTCCCTTTCGTAGAATCCTTTTTCCTCCATCTGTGCTTCCACCTCCGCAATAGCAGCCATCAGGTTATTAGTTGTATTCGTTAATGCCGTCAGCGCTTTTTCCATGCGCTTCCATACCGGCAACATCTGCTGCACCAGCTCCTGCCCTTTCTCGGATAGTGTGAGCAGGCGCTTTCGCTCATCCTGCCTGTCTTTCCGGGAGCGGATCAGCTTTTGCTTTTCCAGCTCTTTCAGCAGACTGATAGTCGACGGATGTGTATAGCCTATCTCGGCGGCAATCTCCATTACACTCATGGTATCCTTCAAATGCAAGGTATAAATCACCGGAAACCACTTTGGTTCAAAGTCAATCCCATGCGCCTTGTAAATCTGCTGCCCGTCTTTTCGCAAACTGTCGGCCAGGCGCTGCAAACGCGTTGATATCGCCAGGATACCCGACTCGTTAATTACATTACTCATACCTTATTTCATTTCCAGGTGGTAAAATAAGGTATCTACAGCCATTCTCGGGAAATAAGGTGGTAGATGCTCCACAGCTATCTGTGCAAATCCATTGCGCTCATAAAACCGCAGCGCTGCTTTTAATTGGGGTACCGTACCGAGGTATAAATCCCGGATACCATTTTTTTGGCTGTATTCCATCAGTGTTTCCAGTAATGCCTGCGCCAACCCCAGCTCCTTACCCCTGAATTCTTTTTTCACAAACATCTTGCGGATAGCACCTGCCGCGTGGCCGGTATTGATCAGGGCAATCGTACCCACCAGTTCTCCATCCACAAAAGCCCCCCAAAATCCGCCTCCACCCTGATGGTAGTTACTTTCCAGGTCCTGCAGGTCCGGCTGATCCGCAGCCGTAATGGGCACATTAAACTCGTGTACCTGTATAGGTAAAATGATGTCGATCACCTGCGCACAGGCGTCATTATAAAGCAGTCTGATGTCCTTTTCCATAAGCTATTCCAATTTAGGTATAAAACTACGTAGTTGACTACATAAATACAAGTTTTTTTTCAGCAGTACAAGATGTTATCTTTATAATATAAAATCACCCCATGAAAAAATACCTGATACTATTATTAGTTGGCATAGCGTTACATCAGCATGGAAACGCCCAGCAGGCAAAACCCCATCACCTTTTCACCGCAGGCGTAGCCTCCGGACTGATGGGCGGCCTGTTCGAAGGATTTTACCCGGTCAGTAAACTGCTGCAGCACGGCAACTTCGGCCTCGGCGCACCAGATAAAATAGACGGGGAGCTGCTTGTACTCAACGGCGTGGCCTATCAAACCACGTCCACCGGCGCCACCCGTGTATTACCGGGCAACCACCTGGTATCCTTTGCCATGGTGCATCCTTTTGTGACCAAACGCCGCCTCCGGGCACCTGCGGTTATCAGCAAATCGATGTTTTTTACCATGCTGGATACACTCATGCCACAAAAAAACGGTCTATATGCAGTACATATCAAAGGCAGGTTTAAATACCTTAAAACACGCGCCTTTCCACCGGTAACCTCACACCCCTACCCCACACTGGCAAGCATGATCCCACAGCAAAAATTCTTTGAATTTGAAAATATTGAAGGCGAACTGGTAGGCTACCGCCTCCCCGCATACATGGATAATACCAATATCTCCGGCTATCATTTTCATTTTTTATCGGCAGATAAAAAACACGGCGGCCATATTGTAGACCTCACCCTCTCAGGGGTCACCATTGAAATAGACCAATTGGAAAGCTATACGGTGGAATTACCGGACACGGAGGAATTCCGTCATTTCGACTTCCACCAGAACCGGGCAGAAGATATTAAGCAGGTGGAAAGAGGCAGTAAAGAATAAATTATTTTGCCAGAGGCTGCTGCCTGTCCAGGTTTTCAAGGACAGCAGCAGCACCAACACCCAACTGCCGGATAATCATAAATGTTTCACTCACCGATATTGGCAGGAGTCGCACATCCCCCTTCAACCGCGCCGAAACCGTACCCGACGTAGGTGTAGGTGCCCCCGGAAAAAACAAGCTGTAGTAATTTTCAGTTTCATCTACCACAAAACAAATCACCTCGTTACCGTCAATCAGCACACTGGCAGGGCGCCACGACTGATCCTGACTATTGAGTTTATCAGTGGACAATGCTCGCAAATAAGAATAACCGGGAATATGAACCAGTATCTTCGTTTCCAGCCAGTTTTTAAATTGCTGCGCTGGCTTCGACTTCATAAATACTCCCGCTAAAAAGCACAGTATTAACAATAGCAGGATGGTCACCACCGTCTCTTTGCCGATACCGGGGATCTCAATGGGGAAATGATGCGCCACCGGCATCACTATCTTTTTTACTAACTCTGCTATTTTCAGGATTAAAAATATTACCGCAAAAACTGGTAATAAAAGCAGTGCGCCGGCAGCAGTAGTGCGCCTGAGATTTCTCCAGAATGTATTCATGCGTTACGTATATGCTTCCTTAACATACACATGCGGCCGGTTGTTCAATGGAACATTCTTTCCCTGCAGTTGTTAAAAGAATAAAGCACCATCATGAAAACATTCCTGCTCTCCATAGTGCTGTTCGCATTCGCAGGCTACGCCACAGCACAGGACATTCCGGCCTCCCAGGTACCGGTAGCCATTGTGAAGGCATTTAAGCTGAAATTCCCCAGAACTTCCAAAGTAGAATGGGAAATGAAAGGTAACCTGTATGAAGCAGAATTTAAGGTGGACCGGCGCGAATACAAAGCCCTCTATGACGCTGCTGGTAAACTGCAGACCTATAAACGCGAAATCAGCCCCAATGAGCTCCCTGCTGCCGTTCGCAATGCTATTGCCACACAGTACAAAGGCTTCCACATCGACGATGCCGACCGACTCGAGAAAAATGGTAAAGTATACTACCAGGTAGACCTCGATGGCAAGCCGCACGATGAGCACGTTGTATTTAATGCCAACGGCACCGTTGCTAATGACGTAGCATATTGGTAAGCTAAGGCTGCCCCGCTCCACCGGATGAGCCATATACCTGCCCGGTAGCATAACTGGCATCAGCCGCTGCCAGCTGCACATAAATCGAGGCCAGCTCCACCGGTTGCCCCGGCCGGCCCATCGGCGTATTACCCCCGAACTGTTTCAGCTTTTCCATGGTAGCCCCACCGCTTACCTGCAAAGGTGTCCAGATAGGACCCGGCGCCACACCGTTTACACGGATGCCTTTGGGCGCCAGTTGCCTGGCCAGCGACTTTACAAAATTGGTGGTTGCCGCCTTCGTTTGTGCATAGTCGTATAAGTCGGCACTGGGATCGTAAGCCTGTTCGGAAGAAGTACCAATGATCACCGATCCCGGCTTCAGGTGCGGCAAAGCAGCCTTGATTAACCAGAACGGCGCATAGATATTCGTTTTCATGGTGGCATCAAAATCTTCGCTGCTCACATCCAGAATGGATGCTCTTGTTTGTTGTCGCGCTGCATTGCTCACCAGTATATCCAGCCCTCCCAATGCACTCACTGCATCAGCAATTAATTTCCTGCAAAAGCTTTCTTCCCGCAAATCGCCCGGCAAGGCCACTCCTTTGCACCCCGCTGCCTTAATCAGTGCGATCACTTCCTTTGCATCGGCTTCTTCCGCCGGCAGGTAGTTGATGGCTACATCTGCACCTTCGAGGGCATAGGCAATTGCCGCAGCACGGCCCATACCGGAGTCTCCACCGGTAATGAGCGCCTTACGGCCTGCCAGCCGGCCGCTACCCTTATAGCTCTTTTCCCCGTGGTCAGGCTGCGGTTCCATTTTGGAAGCCAGGCCGGGCCAGGGCTGCGACTGCTCTTTAAAAGGAGGTTTGGGATATTTGCCTAGCGGATCTTCCGGGCCGGCAGCCGCATGCACATTGCCTGCGGCCACCACCACATCAGGTAGTGATAAAGCAGCCAGCGTACTGCCTATTCCGGCTAATACCTGGCGACGGGTAAACGTATTCTGCTGCATCGTTAAAAGGTGTTGGTGATAATGATCACGATCACATTTATTATGCCAGCAGCTTACCGGACTTATCTGTTGGAGAGTAACATTTTTTCCCCGTGCAGCTGCGCCGTCAGCGGCTGCACCAGCTTTATCAACTGCTGCGTACGGAGGTTTCTTCCGGTTTTGGTGAGATGGTAATAGGAATCATAGTATAACGTATCCGGATATACGAAATCCTGCGGCCCGGAAATAACCGGAATCTGTAAGTCCCTGTGCAGGGTAGCTTCCAGATTCGCTATCGTAGCTGCATTGTTGTTGAAAGAGGAAGCACAAAAAGCAGGGAACACGAAGTAAAACTTTACACCCCGTTGCGCCAGTATCCTGCTGGCAGCATTGATTTTAGGTATGCCATCCCAATATCCCGCATATAGCTTCAGTGGCACTTTAGGAGCCCCATACGAAGGTAAATCCAAATGTGCCACCACATCTCCATAACTATTAAATGCTTTATGAGAATAAACCTCCGCGGCATAATCCCTTTCCGGTGGTGCATTCCGCTTGCGCCACCGCGCCATCAGGTAGTCGCGGTTATAACCGATCTGCGTAAAGCGCGATTCTACACCATACTTAAACACCGTATAAAAATCATGCTTGAAATATTTTTTCGATGCCGGCATAAAAGCCGCCACTGCAGCATCCAGCTCATAGCGACCTGCTTCCAGGAAATATTCCGGCGACAATATCACCACATCACCGTTACGCACCACATCTTTTAGTTCCTCCAGCATGAAATCCAGCCCCAGCCCGCCATGCAGCGCCAGGTTTACCACCGGTATTTTGAGGGAGTCTTCTACAGCCTTACTATCTAAACCAAATGCCATATTGGAGCCGCCGGCAAAAATCAACCGCGGACCTTTAATTTCGTTTAGCCGTTTATGTTTAACCACAATTCCACCTACATAGTCCATTTCCCCAGGCTGCGCCAGTTTATAGGCAGCTATCACTACGAGCCCGGCAAAGAGTGCACTGAAAATCAGCAGGCGTATCAGGAATGTTCTCATATCAGAATTGGAAATAGATAAATTGTTGTTGTTCGGATTTCAGCAGGATCAGGCAAAACAGCAGCACCGTGTACAATGCCCAGCGGGCAGGCCTCGGCCAGCGCGGTTCGAGATTGGCCAGGGCATAAGGATACTCCCTCCCCTGCCACTCTGCCAACAGAAAAAGTGCTGTAAGCAAGAGCAAACCTTTCGGAAATATCACCGGCATCTCTATAAGAGAAGCAGAGAAAATACCACTGATATACACTGCCACCTCCTGCATGCTTTCTGCACGAAAAAAAATCCAGGCGAAAGTAACCAGCGCGAACGTACGCACCATCTGCCAGGCCTCCGGCACGGATGGTAACCGGCGCCCCTGTGCCACAATTTCCATGTTCTTACGGTTACGGTTGGCCAGCAATAATGGCAGAAAATACAAAGCATGGATACCACCCCAAAGGATAAACGTCCAGTTGGCACCATGCCAGAACCCACTCAGCAAAAAGATGATAAACGTATTACGGATTGCTTTAAAACGCCCTTCCCTGCTGCCGCCCAGCGGTATATACACATAATCCTTAAACCAGGACGACAACGAAATATGCCAGCGACGCCAAAACTCCGCGATATCCCTGGAAAAATAGGGATATGCAAAATTGCGTAGCAGCTCAAATCCAAAAAGTCGCGCTATACCCAGCGCCATATCCGAATACCCGGAAAAGTCCCCGTAAATCTGGAAAGCAAACAACACTGCACCCACCACCAGCGTACTACCGGAATAGGTATGCGGATTATCAAAGATCTGGTTGGAATAAAAAGCACAACCATCGGCAATCACCATTTTCTTGAGCAGACCCCAGAGAATCTGGCGCAGGCCATCCGCAGCCTTGCTCAGCTCAAACCGGCGCGGCTGCTCTATTTGCGGCAACAGATGCGTAGCCCTTTCAATGGGGCCAGCTACCAGCAAGGGAAAGAAGCTTACAAATAAAGCGTAGTTCGTGAAATTACGTGTAGGCGTTACTTTTTCCCGGTAAATATCTATCACGTACGACAGGCCATGGAAGGTATAAAACGAAATGCCCACCGGTAGTATGATCTTCAGCGTCCAGACATGCGGCTGTAGTCCGAAAGTCCGCAGCAGGTCCGAAAACGAATCCACGAAGAAGTTGTAATACTTGAAAAAAAACAGGAAACCCAGGTTGATGACGATGCTGGCAAACAGCCACCATTGCCTGGCCCTGGGTGTTTTGGCGGCATGTATCTGCAAGCCGGAAGTATAATCCAGCAGGATGGAGAAAAACAACAGGAAGAGGAAACGGTAATCCCACATTCCGTAGAACACAAAGCTGGCCGCCAACAACACCAGGTTTTGAAATAGCAGGGAGCCTTTTGCTACCAGCCAATACAAGATGAACACGATTGGCAGGAATAGCGCAAACTCAAAGGAGTTGAATACCATAGATATAAGTAGAGGGGGTTTACCTTTCAGCCAAAGCTGGCAAACTATCGTTGGTCCGAAAGTAAAGATTTCCCCCAACAATTCAAAGTAAACTACGGCTATTCATGCCCGTTAGGCCCTCAACTTATCATGCTATTGTGCTCCCAGCTTATTGATGTCTTTTACCTCCAGCACATTGGCAGGATAGCCTTTGGTAACTGCGTTGATCATAGCAGTGCCCACTTGTTGCAGCGTGGAAGTCATGTTGGGCATCAACAGTTTCAGGAAGGGATACATCCAGGCGAAAGCGTAGTAGAGCCTGGGCGGATTTTTTTGTCCGGGTACTGCTTTCATGAATCCTGGCCGGAAATTATATTCTTTTTTAAAAGGCAGTTTAGCCAGGTCGTTTTCAGTTTTGCCTTTTACGCGGGCCCACATGCTCCTGCCTTTTTCTGAGGAGTCAGTACCGGCACCGGAAACATAAATAAAGGAGATGTCAGGGCTTTGGGCGAGCAATTGCTGCGCAAAAGCGATAGTGGTATCGTATGTTAAACGCCTGTATTCATCCTCTCCTTTGCCTATGGACGTTACGCCGGCACAAAAGAAACAGGCATCAAATCCTTTGAGGTCCGCTGCTATGGTATCCAGGCGGAAAAAATCAGGCACCAGTCGCTCTGTCAGCTTAGGATGTGTAAAATCGTAATGCCTTCTGCTTACGATCAGCACCTGCTCTACCTGCGGATTTTCCAGGCAGGTTAGCAATACTCCTTCTCCCACCATACCGGTAGCCCCGGTGATAATAATTTTTAGTCCCATAGGATGTGATGACGTATGAATGAAAATAATATTTTAAACCATCCTGTTTTTGTAGGCTTCCCCCCAGTCGCACAGCGAGGTGATGATGGGCACCAGGGTAATGCCCAGCGGGGTGAGTTTGTATTCTACACGTGGCGGCACTTCCGCATATACCTTACGTTCAATAATGCCGTCCTGCTCCAGTTCCCGCAATTGTGCCGTAAGGGTAGCGTGGGTGATGTCCTGCATTTTTTTACGCAGTTCACCAAAGCGTGCGGGGCAGTCGAGCCGGATACTGTTTAACAGCAGCAGCTTCCATTTTCCTCCTATTACCTGCATTGCGTTTGTCAGCGCAATGTTATTTTCCATCAACAGCTGCAATTCATCCGTCATGCTAACTGCTTGTTGCTCACTAATAGTATTCTTTTCCATACCAGGTATTATTCGATGAACTACTTGATAATGCCCTATAGGGCCATCAACTTTGCTTCCTTAAAGTTACGGAATAGATGATTAGCATAGTACAATCGGAGAACAACAGGTGGTGGCAGCTCTGGATCGTGTCGGCTGCTGCATTTTTATCGGTGATCGATATTTTTATTGTGAATGTGGCATTGCCTTCGATACAGGCCGGCCTGCACAGCACAGAGGCGGATTTACAACTGGTGATAGCGGCTTACCTGATAGGGTATGCGGCATTTTTGATTACGGGCGGGCGACTGGGCGATTACCTGGGCAAAAAGCGTGTATTCGTTGCCGGTATGATATCGTTTACGGTGATGTCGTGCTGCTGCGGCCTGGCGCAAACTGCCGGGCAGTTAAACAGCTTCAGGTTTTTACAGGGCGTATGTGCGGCCTTTATGGTGCCGCAGAGCATTGCTTATATACACCTGCTTTTCCCGGAACACGAGGAGCGTATAAAAGCGCTGGGCATTTACGGCAGCATTGCAGGTACTGCCTCTGTGATTGGGCAGCTGCTGGGCGGGCTGATTCCCGATGTACATTTCCTGATGGATGGCTGGCGGTGGATCTTCCTCATCAACCTGCCTATAGGCATTCTGGCCACCTGGTTTGCCGTAAAATTCCTACACGAGACCCCGCTGGTATCGCAGTCGCGCTTTGATGTATCCGGTGTGCTGCTGCTTACCGCCACGCTGATTTTCCTCATTTATCCGCTGATACGGGGCAGGGAGCTGGGATGGCCGCTTTGGGCGGTATGCATGCTGTTGGCTGCGTTGGTAATGCTGGTCCTGTTTATCCGTGATCAGCGGCACAAAGGGCTACGAAACCAGGAGCCGTTGATAGACTTACGGCTGTTTGGCTTCCGGGATTTTAATATCGGGCTGCTGGCGGTATTGTTTTATTTCATGGTGCAGGACAGCTATTTCCTGATCAATGCGGTATTGCTGCAAAACGGGCTGGGTTTCAGTTCCAGCCTTACGGGGCTGCTGTTTGCTGCGCAGGGTATTGGTTATGTGGTGGCCGCGGTATCGTCTATCCGGCTGGTAAAGTTATACGGTCGCAAAGTGTTAATGGCCGGTGTGTTGCTGATGGCTGTTACTTTATTCCTGCACATTAAATTTTTTCAGGGAGATGTAATAGCATCTTCAAAAATATACCTGCTGTTATTTGTATATGGCATGGGGTGCGGGTCGGTATTACCATCGCTGCTGACACTGAGTATTCGTAGCATACCTCCTGCCTTTGCCGGTGCGGCATCAGGCACCTATACCACTTTTCAGCAAACGGCGGTGGCGCTTGGGATAGGTGTGAGCGGTGGGGTATTTTTCCGGTTGTTGGAGGGGGAGCATTCGGTGACGGCATATATACATGCTTACCATTGGGCTACATGGTTGAATATCGTTTTTCTGGTGGTTACAGCAGTGTTGCTGTATTTTCTGCCGAAAAAGTAGAGACGCCTCGCAGGCGTCTATTCGAGTAAATCTCCGCTTTAATCTTATTGATTAAAGCAGAGATAGTGTTTTTACAGACGCCTGCAAGGCGCGTATTAATGCTGCTTGCGCAGGTATTTCGTCAGAATTACGATCATCTGTCCTTCGATCTTACCTTCAATTTGTTCGGTATTATCCGGAACGAGGCGTATGTTTTTCACGACTGTACCCAGTTTGGCGTTGAGGGTGGTACCTTTTACGTCGAGGGATTTGGTGAGTACAACGGTATCACCATTCTGGAGTACCGCACCGTTGGAATCGCGGTGGAGGTCAACGGTGGCATCATTTTCATGATCTCCGGAAGCCTTCGCCCATGCGAGCCTGTCGTCGTCGAGGTACATCATATCCAGTTGCTCTGCGGCCCAGCTTTGATCGCGGAGTCGATTGAGCATACGCCAGGAAACCACCTGTACGCCTGGCACTTCGCTCCACATGCTGGTGGTAAGACAGCTCCAGTGGGCAGGGTCCAGTTCGGCTTTTTTCTCAATCTGGTTACGGCAGGTATTGCAGAGCAAAATGCTGTAATCCTCTACAGCGCCTGTTTCCGGCAGTACTTCGTAGATTTTCAGGTCTGTATTGCCGCCGCATACTTCGCAGTTGCCGCCGCTACGTTCGTTCAAAATAGCATCCAGTGTCATATCTAGTCTAAAAATTGGGCAGCAAAGATACGTTTTTTCCCGGAGAGGGTTGGTTGGGGATCAGTGATGATAATTTTTATCCAGCTGTGCTTTGTATGCCGGATGTTTGGTCAGGAAGCTGGCAACAAACGGACAGTATACCATCACCGGTTTGCCCAGCTCGCGAGCTAAATCAAATGCGGCTACGGCCAGCCGGGTCGCAATCCCCTTCCCTCCCATGGATGCGGGCACAGTGGTATGCATCAGCGCGATGTCGTTTTTGTAAAACCGGTAAGTAAGGGTTGCTTTGTCAGTACCATCGGTTACTTCCAGTTGTTGCTCTTTGGTGTTGTTGGTAACGGTGTAGGTAGCATCTGCCATGTGATAGTTGTCTTTTTATAGGATAACAATGGAGATAGAGTTGTTGTTGTCTACCCGTAATCGCCAGGTCCCTGCGGTCCTGGCGATTACGGGTAATTCCTCCCGCCGTTGGCGGGAGGAATTACCCGTGGCGAGGGCCTCGCCCCCTCGCCACCCATGACGTTAAGCATCAAAATCTATATCCAGGTTATACTTTGTCAACAAGCCCGACAAGTTAGCTGCCGCAAACTTTGCCTTCTTGATTTTATTAAAATCAGGATCGATACTAAAATTATACGCGGTTCTGAAATCTGTTTTTTCCAGTTGGGTAGCGGAGAAACGCGTCAGTGTAAGGTCGCAGTTGTCAAATACAGCCGCTGTCAGGTCCGCTTCCGAAAAATCAGCTTCTTTCAAGGAACAGCCCTGGAAAAGGGTTTTACGCAGCCTTGCGCCGAAGAAAACACAGTAATCCAATACGGTATCAAGGAAGGTGAAGGAAAACATGAACTTGTTGGAGCGACTAAAATCCACACCCAACACCTTGCACGACTGGAAGGTAATATCCCTGAAACCTGCGCCGTCGATGAGTGTCAGCGAGAAATTGCATTGCCTGAAAACACAGTTTTCAAAGTTATTATCACGGAGGTCACTTTTCGTAAAGTTGCAGTTAACAAATTCGCATTTTACAAATTCACGGTTCACCAGTCGCTTTTCTGTATAGTCCACATCCGTGAATGTTTTGTTTTCGTGCAAAATCGTTTCTCCCATTGTTGGCGGTAATTTTTCCCAATTTCGTAAATCTTTTGCCTTTTTGGATGAATGAAATAGCCGAAAAAAGTAGCCCCCGGAGCAGTCATGCTGCCGGGGACCTTTTTATAGGAAATGAATATGGTTACAAAACACTCACGGGTCGTTTCTGATCATCGATGGCTACAAAGGTGAATGTGCCGGAAATAGCCATTTCCCTGTTGTTGCAATACATTTCTTCCACGTAAATTTCTACGCTTACTTTCATGCTGGTGTTCCCCACTTTGGATACGCGGCCTATCAGCTCTATAATGGTACCGGCGGGGATAGGTTTGGTAAAGTCGATCCGGTCCGATGATACGGTTACCACCTTCTTACGCGTAAAGCGGGTAGCAGTGATAAAGGCTACTTCATCCATGAGGTACATGGCGGTGCCGCCAAACATGGTGTCATAGTGATTGGTACTATCGGGGAATATCGCTTTAAATATATGCGTTTCCGATGCCTGCATGCGTTCTTCTATAGTCATATTACATTGTTTTCCTGGATCATTACTCCCTGTTGAATCAGGCAGGCACTTTGTTCCTGAGTGTTTTAGCGGCAGCCACCATAGCGGCTACAGCAGCTTTTGTTTCCGGCCAGTCCCTTGTTTTAAGGCCACAGTCAGGGTTTACCCATAGCTGATCGGCCGGAATCACTGTCATCGCTTTTTCCATCAGGTCTACCATTTCTTCTTCAGCAGGAATGCGGGGAGAGTGTATATCGTATACTCCCGGCCCAATATCGTTAGGATATTGGAAACTGGCAAAACCTTCCAGGAGTTCATTTTGGGAGCGACTGGTTTCAATTGTGATCACATCCGCATCCAGGGCGGCTATGCTCTCAAAGATGTCATTGAACTCAGCATAGCACATATGGGTATGAATCTGTGTTTTGTCCTGTACCCCGGAGGAAGCTACTTTAAAGGCACGAACGGCATGATAGAGGTATTTCTCCCAGTTTTCTTTGCGCAGCGGCAGTCCTTCACGCAGCGCCGGTTCATCGATCTGAATCACTTTAATACCGGCTGCTTCCAGGTCGCTCACCTCATCGCGGATGGCGAGTGCAATTTGCAGGCATGTAGCAGCGCGTGGCTGGTCGTTGCGCACAAAGCTCCACTGCAGAATGGTAACAGGTCCGGTAAGCATCCCTTTCACAGGGCGATTGGTGAGTGATTGTGCGTACCTGGTGTAATATACCGTCATGGCATCTTTACGGGAAACATCACCAAAAATTACCGGCGGCTTCACACAGCGACTCCCATAGCTCTGTACCCAGCCGTACCGGGTAAATACAAAGCCTTCCAGTTGCTCGCCAAAATATTCCACCATGTCATTTCTTTCAAACTCGCCGTGTACCAGTACGTCCATGCCAATTTCTTCCTGCCAGCGGATAGAGGCCGCGGTTTCTTCTTTGATCAGCGCATCATATTCGGCAGGTGTAAGTTCCCCTTTTTTCCATTTGTTTCTCCAGGAGCGCACGGCGGGCGTTTGCGGGAAAGAGCCGATGGTGGTGGTAGGGAATTTAGGCAGCCGTAATACTGCCTGCTGCGCCTGTTTGCGTTGCAGGAACGGAGTGGCTCTGCGTGCATCCGTGTCTGTTACAGCAGCAGCGCGTGCAGTTACCGCCGGGCGGTGAATTAATGGAGACGTGCGGCGACTCTCCATGGCCGCCTGATTGTCTTTCAGGTCCTGCAAGGCATTCACAGAAGGATTGTCTGTTGACAGATCTGCCAGTGTTTTCACCTCATCCAGTTTCTGTTTAGCAAAAGCCATCCAGGATTTGATGGTAGCCGGCAAACTTGCTTCGTCTGTTTCCAGGTCCAGGTCGCAGGGCACATGCAGCAGGGAGCAGGAAGGCGCTAACAGGAGGCGGTCGGCCCCCAGTGCCTGCTGTGCCTTTTGGATCAGCGCCAGGGATTTATCGTAATCGTTTTTCCAAATATTGCGGCCATCTACTACACCAAGGGATAAACGAAGTTTTTTGTGTTTGATATCGGTAGCCAGGATGTCATCCAGTTGGGATGGACATCGCACCAGGTCCAGGTGCAGGGTTTGCACCGGCAGGTTCAGGGCTGTCTGGAGATTTTCGCCATAGCATTCAAAATAGGATGCTAAGATAAAATGCATATGTGGGAAGGCCTGCTGGAAGGTAGTGTAGGCTTTGGTGATGGCGTCCTGCTCTACTTTGTTGAGGTTGAGCGACAGGCAAGGCTCATCGAACTGAATATAATGTGCATCGAGGTCGTTGAGTTTAGACAGCACTTCCAGGTATACCGGCAGCAACTTACCCAGCAGTTGCAGGCGATGGAAGCCTTTTTCCTTTTCCTTACCGAGCAGCAGGAAAGATACAGGCCCCAGCAGTACCGGCTTTGCCTGGAATCCTGCACGTTTCGCTTCGTGGTATTGTGTAATCACTTTTTCTGAGAACAGGGAAAATTGCTGGTTGGCTGCAAACTCCGGAACGATGTAATGGTAATTGGTATCGAACCATTTGGTCATTTCCATGGCGGTAACGTCCAGTCCTTCTTTCTGATAGCCGCGGGCCATGGCAAACTGGAGGTCCAGCTGACTAAGTTGCTTATCTACCAGCAACTCGTGATAACGGGCCGGGATGGCGCCTGTCATCAGGCAGGTATCCAGCACATGGTCGTAGAAGGAGAAATCATTACACGGAATGATATCGATGCCTGCATCTTTTTGCAGGTACCAGTTGTTGAGGCGGATGCTTCTGGCGGTTTGTTCCAGTTCAGTTGCATTAATTTTGCCAGCCCAGTAGGCTTCATTGGCTTTCTTCAGCTCCCGGTGGGCGCCGATGCGGGGATATCCCAGGTTATGTGTGATCATGGTTCATCCGGTTTTAAAGTGAATAAGGAGCATTTACTTTAATACCTGCGCAGGCCTGTTGTGGGAAGGAAGTAACGTATGGACGCTGCGTACGTCAGCCCATAACGGCATTCCTGAAAGCTGACCCACTTCAGTCCACGAAAGTATTTGTCAACAGGCAGATAAGGCAGGTTTCCTGGCTCGCAGTATTTTATCTGTTCTTCTCACCGGGCCTGCCGGCAATGAACATCAGGTAGATAAAATTCAGGTACTGCTTACAGTTGCGGGACAGCCAGTGATTTGCACACTATTCCCTTTTAATGCTGTTATTCCTAACAGCCACCATTATCTGAATCAAAAAATGTTATTGGGTGCAATTTATAGCATAAACATCTATAAAACGCAACACAAACAGAAATAAGTATAATTTTCTACCATATAAACAGAACATGAAATCAAATTATATAAAATAAATAGAAAAATATTCCACCACACTATACATATACAATAAAAAACACCGGCCGGCAGAATAATCTGCGCGGCCGGCGGTGCCCGTATTTTTTAGCGTCAAAGGACTCAGGAAGTTTGTGCTGCCAGCTCCGGTTCCTTTGCTGCTGTATTTTTTGTTTTGATCATCTTACTTACCCGTCCTAACAAAAAGATGCCGACCATACTGAATCCTACTACCACCCAGCCTACGGTATCATAATGTTCGAGCGGACTAAAATTATTCTTTTGTATTACGATCCTGCCTGCCAG
Source organism: Chitinophaga jiangningensis (assembly GCF_900142605.1). Lineage (GTDB taxonomy): Bacteria > Bacteroidota > Bacteroidia > Chitinophagales > Chitinophagaceae > Chitinophaga > Chitinophaga jiangningensis. Next base: position 174,969 of record NZ_FRBL01000010.1, on the reverse strand, counting down.
CACAGCTGCCAGTCCGCCGGCGATGGATTGCAGCGAGGCGTTAATACTCATAAAAGCGCCTCTGTCCTGCATTTGCGGCACAGCCGAAATCAGCGCTGTAGCCGGTACCATGCGGGAGAGGATACCCACCAGCATCAATACGTTGAGCAAGATGATGATCCAGAACGGACTTGGACCCAGGTTCGTGTACACCACCACCATCACCATGGTATACAGCGAGGCGATGCTGAACAGGGCGAACTTATCGATCTTATCACTCAGCTTACCAATCAGCGGTACGGAAATCAGCGATACGCAACCGGCAAAAGTAAACAGCAGGGGAAGCTGCTCCGTAGTTACGTGGAGGTTATTGATCGCAAAGGCCGAACCGAAAGGCATCATCATAAAACCACCTACCGACAACAACGCCGTTGCCAGAAAGGCAATCCGGTAGTTACGCTTGCTGAAGGTATGTAGCAGGTGCTGTACCGGACTTTTATCTGATTGCAACGCCAGATGCGCTGTAACGGACGGGAGTCGCATCACGATTAGCGCCATTACCAGGGCAGCCAATATTACCACCATGAAAAATGGTGCTTCCCAACCCCAGTGATTCGCGATGTACAGGCTGATAGGAATCCCCAGTACCTGGCTGGCACCAAACCCCATCTGCATGAATCCCATTACGCGGCCACGCATTTCAAGTGGAAATAAATCTGTGATAATAGCCATGGATACGCTGCCGATCACACCACCAAAAATTCCGGTGACAATCCTGGCCGCTACCAGCATAGGGTAGGTTTGCGCCAGACCACAGCAGAGCGTACCAACAATAAATCCTGCATAAAAGAAAATGAGCAACTTCTTACGGTCATACTTGTCCGCAAAACCAGCAGTTAGTAAACCGGAGATGCCCGCACTAAAAGCATAGGCAGCCACCACTATGCCAAAATGATCAGGCGAAATTTTCATTGACTTCATCAGCATATCTCCCAGGGGCGACATCACCATGAAGTCCAGAATAACAGTAAACTGCGTGAGTGCCAGCATCACCACGATCAGCTTCTGTTGTGGGCTAAACGATTGTTGTGTTTTCATAAAAATTACTATGTATATATGGAGCTAAAAAACTTATGATTTCTTTAAGGCTTTTATCACCCGTTCAAATGTTTGACGCATCACGGATTCAGATATGGTGAATGACCTGCCGCCTATACTCCTGCCCTCCTGGTGAAAGCGAATCAGTGTATACAATGGCGCAAATGCCACCGCCCAATATACTTCCAGCGGCATTTCATCAACCTCGTTATTGTCCTTCGCATGTTGCAGGAAACTCCCCATGTGCTTGCGCATCTCGTCCGAAATACCATGCAGGAAACGCTCTCCAAAAGCGGTGTTGCGTATTTTTTCCATGAACTGGTTCAATTCCTTGTACTCAAATGCATGGTCCGAACGGTTTTTCCACTGCACCCACAAGCCCTCTTCAAAACTCATCTCCGGCGAAAAGCCTTTGAATAAATAGGCGATCCACTTCTCCGTTTCTTCCTTTACAATGGTACTGATGAGATCTTCCTTATCTTTATAATAGATATAGATGGTAGCCGGGGATACCCCCGCCGCCTTCGCCAAACGATTTATGCCGAAATTCTCCAACCCTTCCTTCGCAATCATCTCAATCGCCCGGGCCTTGATATTCTGAACCTTATTTTCGTCACGATATCTCATGGCACAAAAATAAGTAAGCATTCGCTTATTTAAAAAAATATTTTTTGACCACATGAAAATGGCCCGACCTCAGGTCGGGCCATTCTGAGAATCCAGGGATCAGCCTATATGCTCAAATACCTAAACATCATAAGAAACATTTCGACACCAGCGCCGTATCCAGGCAATACAGCTGCACTTCCACGATACGCCCATCCTCCACAATCCATACATCAGCAAAAGGCACTTCTCCTATCACCTCCCCATTGACCAGCACCTCAGTGCAGCCACTCACCATCACCCGGTCGTCCTGACTCACCATCTGCACAATATGCTTGCTTACCCGGCTTCCTCCCTGGTAAAACCGCCCTATCAGCAGCAGCAGCCCTTCCCTGCCCCTGTAAGTTCCCCCCAGTGGTTTATCCAGCATAAACAGTGTATCCTCTTCGATAAGGGTCATAATCTTCCCGATATTCCCCTGCTCCAGTGCCAGATAAATATCCTGGATCGACTTCCAAACATTGGACATAGTAAAATCATTTTCCTCTCTTATTCAACCGCTGTACCATAAATGATTCGGGCATCAAAGTATTGACTCTGCCATCTGAAAGCGGTACTTTCTTCCATTTCCATCACAACTCCGAACGCCATGCTCCGAAATTTTCGGAGTTATCCGAAAATTTATACGATTAAAGCCTACTTTTATCCCGGAAATGCAGGAATGACGGGGGATATCGATCCGGACCCTTTTTTGCAGACCCACCCTCACTATCCTCTCTGTAAACTAACTGACTAATATTTATCGGGAAATGGAAAAGAAGATACTAATTGTAGAAGACGAGTTTGTAGTGGCCAACGACCTGCGCAGCATCCTGATCAAAGCAGGATACCAGGTATGCGGCATTGCCGACTCCGTGGATGAAGCGCTGGAAATGATTCATAAATACCAGCCGCACCTGGTGTTGCTGGACATATACCTCAAAGGAAACAAAACAGGTATAGACCTCGCACCTTTACTTACAGAGAAAAACATAGCATTCGTATACCTGTCGGCCAACAACAACGACTCCGTACTGGAAGCCGCCAGGGCTACCCAGCCATACGGCTTCCTGGTAAAGCCTTTCCGGGAAAAAGATGTACTGGTTACGCTCGACATGGCCCACTACCGCCATGCACACAGCATGGAATCCAAACTCCGTAAGGAACAGTCGCTTCAACTGGCCATCACCAATATCATGACGGACGACATCTCCTGGGACGAACGCCTCCTGCAGGTAGCACAAACCCTACAACCAGCAGTGCCATTCGATTTCCTCACCATCGGCCTCCGCCACGATACCGCCGCACAGCTTACCTACGCCGCCTCGTATTTTCGTATAGGCTTCAACGATTACCAGACGATTCCGATTCAAAGCCTGTATAACATCCTCGGCACCGACGCTCCACAGTTTTACCGGATGTGCGTGTCCAAACCCGCCAACCAGAATATATTCAACGGAAAAAACTTCCAGCAGTTATTTTCCATCCAGCCACTTAAACAAATCCTCGCCAAAAAATACCAGCTGCAAAGCAACATGGCTATTCACCTGGACCTCGGCGCCGACAATATCTTCATTTTCTCCTTTTACAGCAAACTGCCGGACGTTTATACGCATGAACACCTGCAGGCAGTTAGCCAGCTGGAAGCCTCGCTGCGATTGGCGGTAGACAGACTCCTCGCGCACGAAGAAATACAGAAGCTCAGCGAGCGACTGAAAAATGAAAAAAATTACCTGCAGGAAGAACTGAAAACTAATTCCAACTTCGAAGAAATTATTGGTACCAGCCCGCTGCTCCTTAAAGTATTTGACCAGGTAACGCGGGTGGCGCCTGTCAATACCTCTGTTTTATTATTGGGAGAAAGCGGAACCGGCAAGGAACTGGTGGCCAGGGCTATCCACGGCCTCTCGCCGAGAAAAGATAAATTACTGGTGAAAGTAAACTGCGCAGCCCTCCCTCCCAACCTCATTGAGAGCGAGCTTTTCGGACATGAAAAAGGCGCATTTACCGGCGCCATGGACCGCCGCATCGGTAAGTTTGAACTGGCCCATGGTGGTACCATTTTCCTGGATGAAATCGGAGAAATGCCACTGGAAATGCAGACAAAGCTGCTCCGCGTTCTCCAGGAAAAAGAAATTGAACGCATAGGCGGCAAACAAACCATAAAAGTGGATGTACGCATTATCGCAGCCACCAACCGAAACCTGGAAAATGAAACTAACGCGGGCAGATTCCGGCTGGACCTCTATTACCGGCTCAACGTATTCCCGGTGATGCTGCCCCCGCTACGCGAAAGAAAGGGAGACATCCCCCTGCTCGCCAACTTTTTCGGACAAAAGTTCGCTAAAAAAACAGGCAAACATTTTCATGGCATCAAACCAGCCGCCATGGAAGAACTGCTTCAATACCACTGGCCAGGCAATATCCGTGAAATGGAAAACATCGTGGAGCAGGCCTTTGTCCTGAACGACGGTAAAAGTCCGCTGGAATGGGGCCGGGAGCTTAGGAATCCCTTCAGCATCCCCGCCACGGCCGATACCCCCGTTCCTGAAGCAGCTCCCAGATCTCTCCATGATGTAAAGGAATTACAGCAGGCTACCGAGCGGGAATACATCCTGTCCGTACTCAAAAAAACCAACGGCCGTATACGCGGCGCCGGTGGTGCTGCAGAAATCCTGCACCTCAAGCCTACCACCCTCGAATCAAGGATGGAAAAACTGGGCATTAAAAAAACATTCATCACCCATTCCGATAACCAGGCCTAGTTTCCAGTTCCATAAAGCATTCGTATGTCTGCCAGATACACACTTATTTTATTATCCCTGCTACTACCGTGCATGGCATTGGGCCAAAAGCCGACAGCAGTAAAACCCTACCTCGACTCCGTCAAACACTACCGCTACCTCGCACCGGAAAAAGCCAGGGTATTCGCCAGCCAGGGTATGGACATTGCCCTGAAAGTGAAAGACAGCAACGGTATTGGCCAACTGCTTTTGCAACAGGGCATGATCGATGACAACGATGGTAACTTTGAACAGTCCAAACAAAAGTATGAGCATGCCCTGGAAATATTCCGCAGCCTCGACTCCGCCAAAGGACAGGCCAGCACAGAAATTCGTATAGGCGTAGTGTATCTACGCAATGGCAACTATGATAAAGCCATCGCCGAATTCCTGAAGGCGCTGAAAATTTCCGAAGGGGTTAAAGACAAATTCGGTATCATGGAGGCTTATTACAATATCTCCTGGGTATACCTCGACCAGCTGAAAAATGAACAGGCACTCGAATACCTGAAGCTGGCAGAATCTTATAATGAACAACTCCCGTTCTCCAACATCTCACTCAATATTTACAACCATTTCGGTGTTGTATACAATCGATTGAACAAATACCAGGAAGGAAAATTTTACCTGGAAAAAGGATATGAACTGAGTAAAGACCGCCCCGAATACCAGGGCCTCAACATCAATATTCTCAACAATCTCGGAGGCATATACGCTAAACAGGGCAATAACCAAAAAGCCATCGCACTCAGCGAGGAAGCCCTGCATAGGTCACGCAATATCAACAACTACCTCCGCGAATTACAATCCCTGCTGGCGCTCAGTAAAATCTATGGAAAAGAACAACCACATAAAGCCATCTCTTACCTGAACCAGGCAGTACTCCTTGCCCGCAAACAAAAGGTACCGCGACAGGAAATCCGTTACCTGGAAGCACTTACGGAGCTGTATATAGCGGAGAAAGATTATAAATCCGCGCTGGAAACTAAAACCAGGCAGTATGTAGTAGCCGACAGCTTCTTCTACAAAACCATGTCCCAAAACATTGAAGCACTGAAGGCAGAATACGAACTCACCAAATCCAATGCGCGTATCAAAGAACTGAACCTCATCAACAATAAACATCAGATGGAACTGCGCCATGTGGCGCTGATACGTAACATCACCATAGTGGCTATTTTACTGCTGCTCATAATACTGGGACTATTGTATAATCAATACCGCATCAAACAGCAAAGCAACAAGGAAATCAACCTGAAAAATACTTCACTGCAACACCTGCTGGTAGAAAAAGAATGGCTGATGAAGGAAATTCATCACCGTGTAAAAAACAACCTGCAGATCGTTATCAGCCTGCTGAACACACAGTCCAAGTACCTCGATAACAAAGAAGCTATTGCCTCCATACAGGAAAGTATTCAGCGCATGCAGGCTATCTCGCTGATTCACCTCAAATTGTATCAAAGCAAAAACACCGCGTTTGTGCACATGCCAAATTACATCAATGAACTGATCGCTTACCTCGACACCGGCCTTACCGGTGAAAAACTGATCAGTTTCAACGTGCACTCCGACCCGGTGGACCTTGACATTTCACAAGCCATCCCTATCGGGCTGATATTAAATGAAACCATCACCAATGCCATAAAACATGCCTTTCTTAACAGTACAAACAACACTATCACTATTGAAATGAAAAAGGAAGAAGGAAACAATATTACGCTGGATATAAGCGATAATGGTCGCGGCATCCCTTCCGGTTTTGATATAGAGCATTCCGATACCATGGGCATCCGGCTGATCAGGGGTCTGGCCAAGCAAATCAATGGCAAGATCCGCTTCACCAGCAATGCAGGGCTGCATGTTCATATCCGCTTTGTGGCCGAAAGTAACCTGATGCTCCTCCATACTCACCCGGCTGATCACGCAGCCGCTATCTCCTAGTTATGAAAAAGAAAATTTTAATTGTAGAAGACGAATTTATAGTGGCAGAAGATATACAACTCACTTTGCAAAGAGCAGGTTATGAAGTAACGGATATCGCCATTTCTGTGCCGGCAGCAATACAGAGTATTAACGACCGTTTGCCGGAGCTGGTACTGCTGGACATATTTTTACAGGGCCCGGAAAGTGGCCTTGAGCTGGGCAAAGAGCTGGATTCACGGGCCATACCCTTTATCTACCTCACAGCAAACAACAATCCACAGATCCAGGCAGCAGCCCGGCGTACCAATCCGAAAGCATTTATGGCCAAGCCCTTCCGGGATAAGGATTTGCTTGCCAATGTGCAACGTGCACTATTGGCTCCGTAATTTCCGTAGCTCACTAAAAAACTCCGAAATTATCATAGCTATTCCTTATATCAGAAATACTCAAACCGCTAACAACCAAACAACCAAAACCTTTGCCGACAAGCCTTTCATAACAATCTCCTTCCACTTTAACGGGTTGGCATATTAATAGAACCACCCTCCCTGTCAATTTCCTTTCAGTAACTAACAGAGATAAATATGAATAGCAACCGCGCTGATATGAGCTTCGCCATCACCAATATACAAGCCTGGGAGCATGGCGAGGCGGCTGGTGATATGGGCCATCAGGCCGATTTCCGTATCATTTGGGTTACGGCAGGCCATGGCGTTGTTACGGTAGACCTGCAACAATTCGCCTATGCACCGCAACAGTTGTTTTTCGTACGTGCAGGACAGTTAATTACCTGGAAGCCCGGTGCGGAAGTGCATGGATTTGTGCTGAGCTTTTCGGCAGGTTTCATTCATAACAGTGAGCCTGAGTTCAATGAAACTTTTTATGGCTTCCTGCAACAGTTGCTCAATGAGGTGAAGATGAGTATCAGCGGCGCAGCTGAAACGGTGGAAATGCAGGATATCCTCCTTAAAATGGAAAAGGAATACCGGGCCAACAACTCCTGGAAAACTGAACTATTGAAACGCTATCTGAAAATATTCCTGATTTATTTATCGCGGCTCCTGGAGAGCCGGATGGACCTGCCACAGGTTAACAGGAACGGAGAAATCCTGCAAAAATTTATGGCCTTGCTGGAAAAACATTTCCTGACCGAAAAAATGGTAACCGCCTACGCAGATATGCTGGCAGTCACGCCTAATTATCTTAACATGGTGATCAAGCGCTGCACCGGCTATCCCGCCAGTTATCATATCCGCCAGCGGGTAGTACTGGAAGCCAAACGCAGGGCAGCACATTCGGACTCGAGAATGAAAGAAATTGCCTACTTCCTGGGCTTCTGTGATACCTCCCACTTTAGTAAGTTCTTCAAAAGTGCAACTGGTATGAACTTCACAGACTTTAAAAAAGAATTATTTTACTTCAATGCAACAGCCGTAGCCTAGTAATCAACCGGCTGGCCTCCGGCCAGCCGGTTTTATTATTTGGAGATGCGTACCAGCTTCATCTCAGAAAGGTCGCTGGAAGAAACATCTGCGGAAACACCACTAATGGTTAAAGTCTGATTAACTACCCAGTTGGCAGTAAGTATCAGGGTATCGCCAGAGAAGGCATAATGCTGCATCTTTGTAGCTGGCAAACTGGCGCCGGCTGCACCCAAAGCCTCTCCCACACCTGGCGGCATTACTAAGGCACAGGAAATAGAATCCTTACCTTTCAGTGTATAGGGGGCGCTGCTATTCTGTGCAGGAATGATTTCTGAGTGAGTTCCGGTTTCCGGAGGGCCCACTTCAACCCCACCCATATATTGCATTACCGTATAAGCCAGGTTAAAACTCATTCCCATATCTTTTGCGGTCATTTTCTGGGCATCAATGATTACTGTCCCTGTAAAATTATCACAAGTTACCTGGGTATTCATGACAGATAACATGGCTACGCCCATCATATTGGAACGCGTTTCACCACGACCGTTATCAGTACTGGCCACTACCTTGTAAGTGCCAATCAGCGGATTATCAGTGTTACCAGGATTGGTGCCGGTGGACTCATCCACAGGCCCCCTCATGCGGGGCTCGTTGATTACTTCTTTATTACAGGCGACTAACGCGGCTGCACATACGCCCAGGCACAGTGCTTTAAGGACAGGGTTTTTCATAGGCATTATTTAATGCCCAAATATACATACAAATAAACAATAATTTAAAGGAAGTACTAATTTCCTAAGGTTTTCAATGCCAGGTAAGTCATGAGCCCGGGACCAGTCAGCAGACTAAGCTCGTCTACGTCAAAGGTTGCCGTATGAAGTCCGGAAGTGATTTGGCGCTCTTCATTTCGTACCCCCAGCCGGTAGAAGCAGGAAGGCCCTGCCTGACTGTAATAGGCAAAATCTTCTGCGGCCATCCAGATATCCAGGTCAACTACATTTTCCGCCCCGAGGAATTCGATCGCATGCGCTTTGGAAGCGGCAGTCAGCTCGTCGTCGTTGATCAGCACCGGGTATCCCTGGTGGATTTCCACTACGCAACTGCCTTCCATGCCTTCGGCAATTGCTTCCGCCATTTTACGGATTTTATCATGTGCCTGCCTGCGCCAGGTTTCATCCATGCTGCGAAAAGTACCTTCCACCCGCACTTCATCCGGGATCACGTTGGTAGCGCCGTTTGCCAGCATTTTACCAAAGGAAAGCACAGATGGCAACCCGGGTTCGGCCCTGCGGGAAACAATTTGCTGGAGGCCCGTGATAATATGGCAGGCAATCAGCACCGGATCAATGCCCAGGTGAGGCATAGCGCCATGGCCGCCCCTTCCCTTAATGGTCAGGAATATTTCATCGTTGCTGGCCATATAACGGCCGCCACGGAAACCCACTTTCCCTGCAGGCAGCTCTGGCATGGTATGTTGACCCAGCATATAATCCGGCTTTGGGTGCTGCAGCACGCCTTCCCTGATCATCATGCTGGCGCCACCGGGAATGAGCTCCTCTGCAGGCTGAAAAATAAATTTTACCGTACCGGAAAATTCGTCCTTCAGTCGCATCAGTATCTCCGCGGTGGCAAGTAACGAAGACGTATGCACGTCATGACCGCAGGCATGCATTACACCCGGGTTTTGCGACTTATACGGCACTTCGTTCAGCTCCTGGATGGGCAGCGCATCAATGTCAGCCCGCAAAGCAACCACCGCACTGGATTCTGCCTTCCCGCCTTTCAGCAAAGCCACAATGCCTGTATTGGCCATGCGCTCAAATGGCAGTCCGATGGCTGTTAGTCGCTCTTCAATGAAAACGGCTGTTTCAAATTCTTTATAAGACAACTCAGGGTGAGCATGCAAATGCCTGCGATTCACCACTGTACTGGCATGCAGAGAAGCTGCCAGCTCCCTGATTTTTTCTTTCAACATAATTTTCCGGGTTGGACGACTCCGAAAATACACTATCTATCAGTTACCTGTGTCAATTTTTTTCACGAGCTCCTGGCGCACTTCTGCCGGCACGCGGCTCAGCAGCTTCAGATTGGTTGCCTGCTCTATTTCTTCGATAGAGGTAAGGTAGGCAGACCATTTCGTACTCACATCGTTTTTATTCGGCGTATTCACGGCAATGATGCGGGTATGTTTATTGATTCGCTTCAGGTCATTATTGCCTTCCGGAATTACTACAATCACTTTCCAGATGTGATCCGGCACCGTGATATTGTTGCGGTCGATTTTCTTTTTCAGCCCTTTTTCGCCGTAACCGCCTACCCCGTAGCTGCCCATGATCACGTATACTTCATTGCCGGCTTTCACCAGGTCGCGGGTATAGTTTTCGAGTCCGGACCACAGATGCTGATTATGATTAGGCGCCTGCGGGATCATGTTCGTCATCAGGAAGGTGGCGTCGTTGGCAGCTCTGCTGAAGGTGCGGTCGCCTGATGGGCAGTTATGTCCTCTGTCGAACCCGCTGCCGATGTAACTCGTTTGCGAAACCTGGTACCAGTTGTCCGGCACATCCACATCCGGTCTGAAATCGTTGGAGCGCGACATACTACCCAGGTCTTTAGACGATACATGCCAGCTTACCCAGTTGGGTGTACCACGGTCACGGTTATACGATAATTTGTAAAACCCTTTATCCATTAAATAATTATTGGGAGATACCAAGGCTGCTGTTGCATCACTCGGATTGCCCAGCAGCAGGTTATCGTCATCGCCGGCCACTGCATCAGCGGGAGTTACGGGAGTATTGTCTTTCGGCGTTTCGCTGCTACGCACCACTTTCAGCTCATCAAAATTGAGGCGGCCGTTTTCTTTATCGGCGTTTCGGATTTGGAGTCGCAGTGTTTTTTCTGTGGAGATAGTAAAGGTAGACGTGCGGAGCTCTCTCGCAGTGGTTTTAACTGCACTTCCTGCCCGGGTGAACCGCTGGCCTTTGTTTACGGAATACCAGAGCTCCCAGTCGCCACCAGCATCCGTACCATAGGCCGCATGTTTCAGGGTAACCGTTACCGTGCCTTTTACATTGATATCAAAATCCATGGTGGCACTACCGCCGCCGCGTATACGAAGTGCTTGTTTGCCTTGTTTGTGGTCTTCTGCTTTTCTGCCTACCACAGCGTCTTTCAGGGTCCAGTTACCTGACCTGAGCGTAATAGTTGCTGTGTTATAATTTTCTTTTACAGGAGATGAAGTCTCAAAGTTTTCTTTAAACAAATCAGACTTACTATTTTTCCCGGCAGCAGGAGGTTGCTTCTCCCGGGAAGTAGCCGGTACTTCTTTCCCCTTGTCTGTAGTAAATTTGCGGGTACAATAGGTTACTACAAACGTAATAATGGCCAGGATAATAACGATAGAAAAATTACCGTTTCGCTGCTTTTTTCTTTTTGGCATAGTCGTGGTACGAGCGCGCGAAGATAGAAAATTTTACACTCGGATCACTGCAGTTGTACGAAAAAGTTTTTGTGTAGGAACGAATGCTGCATTTCATGTAGAGACGCCTGGCAGGCGTCTATTCGCGAAAATCTACTACACATCCTACGCTAAAATAAACTCAATATTATCGATAATTTCCAAATAGATTTTGGAGGAGATTATGTTTGATAGACGCCTGCCAGGCGTCTCTACACGAATCATTTTTATCGATAATTTCCAAATAGATTTTGGAGGAGATTATGTTTGATAGACGCCTGCCAGTCTCTACACGAATCATTTTTATCGATAATTTCCAAATAGATTTTGGAGGGGATTATGTTTGATAGACGCCTGCCAGGCGTCTCTACACGAATCATTTTTATCGATAATTTCCAAATAGATTTTATCGGCAATTATGTTTGACAGACGCCTCAATATTGTCGCAAAATGCATGCTGATACAATTGTCCACAACTAAAAAAACAAAATATACAATATCGCCGCTGTTTCCGTAGGTCCCGGCTTTAATCCTAAAAACTTCGTGAATTGACGTATAGTCATGGCCGTTTTCATCTTCCCTAAAAAACTATTGTTGATTACTCCAAATTTTGAGTTGTAACTATCCGGGTTGGACGACTTCAACGAAATGATCCCGTTCCGTTCCAGCAAATAGGCAGAAACCAGTTTGGTGATGTTGGTAGTTTGTTTGGTGGAAAGGGATAATTTGGGCGTGAGCACCTTCATAATTTTAGTAGTGGTGGTAGCAGTGTTCACCACACCGTTTGCTGTAGAAGTTACGGATTGCGCCGATGTTTGCTGCAGGCGACCCAAACAAATCATCAATAAAAAAATAAAGAAATTTTTCATAAGCTTTAAGCATTAAATCGCTTCCTATTTAGTTCAATATCAATAAACACGCGCGATACACAATTGGTTTATATGCCGCTAAACTTAACTGGCCGGTTTAAGCATCATTTTGACCCATTATCACATTTTGGCCATATCAATGCTTCGTAATTTTAGGTGTTCCACAAACCTATCACTAAGATGTACGAAGAGAGAATTAAGAGATCCGGCATGCAGGGATTGATTACCAGTGCGGCCAATGCAGCGTCCTTTATTAAGGATGGCATGGTAGTGGCCAGCAGTGGTTTTACCAAGGCGGGAGATAGCAAAGCGGTGCTGAAGGCATTTGCAGCCCTGGCGACTACCTCTCCCCGCAAAATTACACTGCTTACCGGTGCCTCCTTAGGCCATGGTACCGATGGCACCCTTACCGAAGCAGGAGCAGTGCATAAGCGTATGCCCTTCCAGGTTGATCCCGTACTGCGCCATGCCATCAACGAAGGCAGTGTCTTATTCCTGGATCAGCACCTCGGCGAAAGCGCAGAACTGATCAATGAAAATATCATCCGCCCGGATGTTGCCATCATCGAAGCACTCCTGATCGAAGAAGACGGCAGCATTGTTCCCACCACCTCCGTTGGCAATACCGCTACCTTTGCCGCAAAAGCAGAAAAGATCATTGTAGAAATAAATGTTTCCGTGCCGCTGTCGCTCTACGGTGTACACGATATTTTCTCCACCGGCGTATGGCCCGACAGAAAAATTATTCCTATCACCGCAGCGGGTACGCGCATAGGCACATCCGCTATCCCCGTTGATCCGGAAAAAATTATTGCCATCGTAATCACCGAAACGATCGACAGTCCCGCAGCCATCAACGAACGTGATGACAAAACCCGCTCCATTGCCGGCCACCTGCTGCAGTTTTTCGAACACGAAGTAAAAAAGGGACGACTTACCAATCAGCTGCGCCCACTACAATCCGGTATCGGGAAAGTAGCCAATGCGGTGCTGGAAGGCTTTATCGACGGCGATTTCGAACATCTCACCATGTACTCGGAGGTATTGCAGGACAGCACCTTCAATCTCATTGATGCGGGTAAAATGGATTTCGCTTCTGCCAGCAGCATCACCGTGTCACAGCCCTGCTATACCAGGCTGATGACAAACTTTGAACGCTATAAACCGCACATCGTTTTACGCCCGCAGGATATCAGCAATGCGGCGGAAGTCATCCGACGGCTCGGCGTGATCAGTATAAATACAGCTATCGAATTTGATATTTATGGAAATGTAAACTCTACGCATATCGGCGGCACCAAAATGATGAATGGCATCGGTGGTTCCAACGACTTTGCCCGGAATGCTTACCTGAGCGTATTTGTAACGCAGGCATCGTCTAAAAACGGCGCTATCTCCCACGTAGTGCCAATGGCCTCGCACATTGACAATAGCGAACATGATGTGGACATTGTGGTAACGGATTTTGGCCTGGCCGATCTTCGTGGCCTGGCGCCACGCGAGCGTGCTAAAACAATTATCAGCAATTGCGCTGATCCGCTGTACAAAGACTTACTGAAAGATTATTTTCTTGCTGCCTCTCGCAAGGGTGGTCATACTCCGCACCTGCTGGAAGAAGCACTTAGCTGGCATGCAAGAATGGATATTACCGGCTCTATGCAAAAGGAAACCAATTCCTTTGCGTAATGCATTAGCGCCTTGCTTATGAGAAACAGGTGTGAAAGGCAGGAAGGTCGTTACTGAAAAGTAGCGGCCTTCTTTTTTGTTACAATTTATGGGCCTTCAATTGAGGGAAAACCGAAGGTTTTCCCTCAATCTTTTTCTGGGTCCGCCTTCGGCAGACCCAGAAAAAGATATTATCCAACAAAACACAGACCTTTGCTGCTTACCTGCCTGGCTGCTTAGCGTGCAAAAACGATCGTGCTAAGGGCGCCGAAGGCGCCTCAAGCCCAATAAGTCTTTGCGAGAAACAAAAAACGCCGCACATCGGCGGCGTTTCACAAATTTCTACTGAGGTTAATCAGGAACCCAGGCGCTTACGCATGCAAATGCTGCTGTCCATACCAATATAAGGTCCGTAGTTATCCATTACGGTAAAACCACTTTTTTGGTAAAGACTGATGGCCTCCGGCTGCCGCTTGCCCGTTTCCAGGATCGCATAGCTGTAATGTAATTCTTTCGCCCAGTTTTCCAGTTCATGGAGTATGCCCAACGCAATCCCCTTTCCCCGTAATTCCGGTTTTACAAACATGCGCTTGATTTCAATGGTATGGTCATTGAACTCACGGAAACATGCACATCCTACGGCCTCCTGCCCAATGTAAGCAATCACAACAGTGTTAATTGCTTCAATCACATTGTGTTCATCGTAAATTTCCTGCAATTCCTGGTAACGATCACGCAGGTCCTCGTCCAGCGCGTTGGTAAGCGCTTCAAAATCCTGCTGCTCGTTGTTGGTTCGGAGATAGGTTACCGTATTCATCGCTTTTCTGTTTTATGTGGGCTACGTTTCGCACCCCAATGATATAACCAAAAAAAGTATCTACAAAAAAAATAAAAATAGCTGGTTGAACACAACTTTTCGTTTATCCATTAACGTTAGAATTACAAACTTTATCCCGTTATTCATACGCAATAGAACAAAAAATATTAATTTATGGATAGTTATAACATATACTGATCGTTGTATAACTATTATCGATATCGTCTTTCAATGGTTCTGCGAAAAATACAGCGTAACTTTGGCCACTTCAGTTAAACGAAACCATAAATACGTACCCATTGACAACAACGATAACGCCCTCCCGGTTCTTTTTTTTAATTTTAATTTTAGGTGCCCTCACCGCCCTCGGTCCGTTTTCGATCGACATGTACCTGCCAGGATTCCCTGCCATAGCGAAGGACCTCGGTACAGACGTGACTACCATAGGGTTTTCGCTTACCAGCTTTTTTATTGGCATCTCCGCCGGTCA
Source organism: Chitinophaga jiangningensis (assembly GCF_900142605.1). Lineage (GTDB taxonomy): Bacteria > Bacteroidota > Bacteroidia > Chitinophagales > Chitinophagaceae > Chitinophaga > Chitinophaga jiangningensis. The sequence continues at coordinate 159,813 of NZ_FRBL01000010.1, read as the reverse complement.
GCTCCTCTACGGTCCGCTGTTGGATAAATATGGTCGGAAAAAGCCACTTTATGCCGGCTTAGTGTTGTATATCATCGCATCCGTTGGATGCATGTATAGCCACACTATACAAAGTCTCATTATCCTGCGGTTTTTTCAGGCTATCGGCAGTTGCGCCGCCACTGTTGCGGCAGTTGCCATGGTGCGCGATATCTTCCCTGTAAAAGACAACGCCCGCGTATTTGCCCTCCTCATGCTGGTAGTAGGCGCCTCTCCAATGGTTGCACCCGCTGTGGGCGGTTATGTAACAACGGCGTTCGGCTGGAATGCCGTATTTCTCATCCTTACCATCCTGGGAGCCATCATTTTCCTGGCCTGCCTGCTCTGGTTACCGGAAAGTTATCAGCCGGATAAATCCTTATCTCTCAAACCCAAACCCATCATTACCAACTTTCTGGCTGTGCTCACCAACGCACAATTTACCACCTACGCCCTGGCAGGAGCCCTCAGCTTTGCCGGGATATTTACATACGTTTCCGGTTCACCCAAGGTGTTTATGGAAGTATACCAGGTAAGTGGTCAAGTATACGGCTGGATCTTCGCCGGTTTGTCTGTTGGCTTCATCGGCTGCAGCCAGGTAAACAGCATCCTGCTTCGCAGATTTCAGAGCCGGCAGATTATTCCCATAGCGCTGGCATTTCAGTCGGCATTCGGCATTCTCCTGCTCTTCGCTGCTATTACCAACCTATTAACGCTTACCCTCCTCCTGATATTACTTTTTGGATATCTCTGCTGCCTCGGGTTTGTAAACCCCAATACCGCAGCACTTTGCCTGGCGCCATTCTCTAAAAATGCCGGCAGTGCCTCTGCCGTAATGGGTGCATTGCAACTGGGTATCGGCGCCGTCACCTCCGCGGCCGTGAGCGCAGTTAAAACACCGGATGCCACCCCGATGACACTCACCCTCGCCTGCTGCGGCCTCAGTGCACTGGCTGTACTCCTGATCGGTCGCAAATTCATCAAAGAAGAAACACAAATGCACGGCGCACACGCCATACTCCACTAATAGGCCTGTCCGCTTCCGCAACGTCGTTGTCCGGAAGCGGACAATTTCCACAAATTCTCCGCCCCCAAATCCCCTGTTTTCAATACTTTCGTAAGGTGGCACCGTTCTGGCACACCCCCTACAAAGGATTTTTCTTATGATTACGAACTATCTGAAAACGGCACTCCGCAACCTGAATAAAAACAAAACCTATGGCGTTCTGAATATCTTCGGACTGAGCATAGGTATCGTTTGCACCTGCCTCATACTGCTCTGGGTAGAAGATGAAGTAAACTTCAATAGCTATATTCAACAAAAAGACAATACCTGGCTCACCAAAATCCACTGGAACCTCAACAACCAACTGCGTACCTATACTTCCACCTCAGGCCCCGTTGGCCCTGCCACCATGGCGGAAATACCAGGTATTAAATCATACGCGCGCAGCACAGAAGGTTATACCTCCGCACTATTCAACTACCGCAACAATCCTACGTATAGCTATGGCCGTTATGTAGATCCCGATTTCCTCAACATTTTTGAATGCCGGTTCATAGAAGGTTCTGCCGCAGAGGCCTTCACACAGGTACACTCCCTGGTAATCACAGAAAAAACCGCCAAAAAACTGTTTAATACCACCACCGGCATCGTAGGAAAAACAATTACGGTTGATAACACTAACGCCTATACGATAACTGGTGTGGTAAAAGATATTCCGCTCAATGCCTCCGTACGGTTCGACTGGCTCGCCCCATTGGCCGCGGCTTATCAGGGTACCAACGCACTCAACAACTGGGAAGCATTTCAGCTGGAAACCTATTTCCAAACCACTCCCGGTACCAACATTACCGCCATTACCAGCAAAATGAACCAGCTGGCAAAACAAAATATTCCCTCCTATGCTGTCACCTATTCGTTACTTAATATGAACGACTGGCGACTCCGCAGCGAATATGAAAACGGCATCCAGAGTGGCGGTAGGATTATATATGTTCGTCTGTTCCTCATCATTGCTGGTATCATCCTGCTGGTAGCCTGCATCAACTTTATGAACCTTGCCACCGCCCGCAGCGAACAACGCGCTAAAGAAGTAGGCGTGCGAAAGGCGCTCGGCGCCGGGAAAGGAAAACTGATCACCCAGTTTATCGGGGAAGCCATCGTGCAGGCAGTACTTGCAACACTCGTAGCGATACTGCTGCTGGCACTGGTACTACCGGCATTCAATACGTTAGTGAATAAATCATTGTCGCTGCAACTGCTGCAGCCTTCACACCTGCTCGCATTGCTTGCACTCACCTTATGCTGCGGACTCCTTGCAGGCTCCTACCCTGCCCTGTACCTCTCCAATTTCAACCCGGTAGCTATCCTGAAAGGCTTCAAGGTGAAATCCGGCGGCGCAGCATTTATTCGCAAAGGCCTGGTGGTAGCACAATTCAGCATATCGATTGTACTGATCATCGCTACGGTAATTATCTACCAGCAAATACAGCACGTAAAATCAAGGGACCTCGGATTTAATATCGAGCGACTCATTTCTATTGATGCCACCGGCGACGTCGTAAAAAATTTCGCCTCCATCCGCGATGCACTCTATAACACCGGCGCCGTAGAAAAGGCTGCCCTGGCAGATCACAACCCTTTGTATGATGGCAACAGTACCGACCGCATCACCTGGGATGGCAAACCGGCTGATGCCTCCACCATCACCTCCATGCGCTTCATCGGCCCCGGATTTCTGGAAACAACCGGTATGCAGCTGCTGGAAGGACAAAACTTTACCCGTGAAGCGGACGATAGTATCAACGTAATGGTAAACCAGGCATTTGCCAAACAAATAGGCGCCGGGAGCCCGCTGGGAAAAATGCTGTATGCCCGGGTATCCGACAGCGTTACCATGAAATTTCGTATAGCCGGCGTAGTGAAGGATTATGTGTATGGTGATATGTATGGCAGCCCCGACCCGGTGATGTTCCTCGGCATCCCCTCCCGTACCAACACCATCTATGCGCGACTAAACGCCAACATTGCGCCGGAAGTGGCCACCGCACGAATCGGAGAAGTGATGCGCCGGTTTAATCCTGCTTATCCTTTTACGTACGGCTTCACGGATAAGCAATTCAATGATATGTTTCAAAACGAGATGCTGATGCAGCAACTCAGCCGCATCTTCGCCTCCATCGCCATCATCATTAGCTGTCTGGGCCTGTTTGGCTTATCCGCCTACACAGCAGAACGCCGCACCAAAGAAATCGGCATCCGCAAAGTTCTCGGCGCCAGTACACAAAGTATTACTACTCTATTGTCGCTCGACTTCCTTAAACTCGTAGGCATCAGCATGCTGATTGCATTCCCCACCGCCTGGTGGATGATGGTGCAATGGCTGGAACAATACAAATACCATGTAAAGGTGAGTCCTGTTGTATTCGTGCTGGCAGGTATCACCGCCATCCTCATTACGATGCTTACCATAAGCTATCAATCCATAAGGGCCAGCATGGCGGATCCGGTTAAGAGTTTAAAAACAGAATAATTCATATCTCCCCAAAATGCAAAAGAGAGACAGCGCCAATGCCACTGTCTCTCTTTTTACATTAAAGTAGTTTTAATTTCCTTCAGCCACAGCCCACATATACCACGCCGCATGCGGCAGCCATTGCTCCGCCCAGCGCCAGTCATCATCCTTACCCGTGGTTTTATAGGACAAGTTAAAGGCAATGCCATGTTCATCGGTAAAGCCGGATGTGATCCCATTCACAATTCCTCCAGGCGCGTTGGTATATTCAAACGTACCGAAAAATCCATACGCCGGGTTGTTATGCCCTGTTCCCTGCATCATACAGGCATCATATGGATTGAGGCCCAGTATCCAGTTGAGCTGATTGGTGGCATAATTACGCAAACTGGCAGCCAGCTTAGGATCATCGGCAAAAAATCTGGCCGCCATACGCGCCGCTGTAGCAATGGAACCAAGTCGGGCATTCTCTCCCTGCCACCATGGAGCGGCTTCGCTGCCATGCGGAAAAAAGAAACTACTACGTCGCACACCAGCTGTATCCTGTACCAGCTGCCGGCTATAGCCAAATGGATTTACTACCTCCGCGGTAATCCCTGCTTCAAACGCAAAGGAGCGCTGTAAGGCAGCACGAATTTCCTTTTGCTGGGCAGCGGCTGCATATGGATAAAACTTCATTAGGGTTACTGCCGGCAAACCCGCGTCAGACGGATGAAAGAAAGGACGATCCTGGTCATCCGCGCGCCAGAAGTCTTTATATTGCTTCCAGTGTTGCAATCGCGCAGTGAGTTGCTTTGCCCTGGCGGCTGCATACTCCTGGTAATACTTTTCCTTAGTAGCTTCATACAACGCAGTAGCAGCGGCCAGTGCGCAATAATCATCCACGATATTTTCCTTACCATCATTAGTCATGGCAGGATTATTTTTTTCCAGGTAAGCAAATGCACGCTTTGCAGCGTCGAGGTATTGCGCATTCGTATATTCACCACTGGTATCATAGGTGGCAGCTTTTGCCAGCGCAGCAATAGCAATACCACCGCCAGAGCGGAAACTCACCTGATAGCTTTGCCACGCCGTATTATCTTTTCCGGAAGTAAAGCTCTGGTCTTTGTTTTCCTTGATGCGGTAGTTCTTTTCTTCAGGCCTGATCACCCTGTCTACTGCGCGCTTGCCGGGGCCTGGTGCACTTACACTTCTGAAAAACGAACCATCCTTTACCTGTACTCTGGCGAGGTAGTCGGCACCATACATGGCCTCATCCAGTACCCTGCGTTTGAACTGCCTGAAATCACTACCAGGCCTTGCATTCAGCAATTCATAGGTATTGAGTAAGCTCCATACCGTTAGTGAAATTTGTTGCGGGTTAAAATAAGTAGAAAAAGATAAATGAGAGAGATGTTTGCCGTAATCGCCGGTAGCATCGTACCAGCCGCCATGTGCATCCACCGTATCGCGGGTGTTGAGCAGGCCCACGTGGCGGTCAGCTGCATCCAGTAACCCACTGCTGCGCTGTCCCTTGAAATAGTAAATAACGTCTGACAACGTTTGCCGTTCCAGTACATCCGTACCAATTTCAAACAATTCGGAAGTATAATCCTGCTGGTCTAAGCTGGCGCGCAGCCTGTATTTGCCGGGCTTTACGAAAGCGGAGAAATCAATCTCCCGGAAGTAGAGCTGCCAGTTATCAACGGTTTGCGCCTGTGGTGCGAGTTTACCGGAAAAAACGACCTGGTTGTTGACGTCGAGGAGCTGGTAGCCACCGGCTGTGCCCCTTGACTGACTTTGCAGGATAGCTCGCTTGGGACCCTTTACTTCATAACCAACATGATTGATGAGTACCCGTACGGATTGGGAAAAGGCGGTGAAAGGCAATAACAGCCCTATACAAAATAGTAATCGAAAGGATAGAAAAGGCATAAAAAAACGGGAATGTTTCTATTAAGATAAACATTCCCGTTTTTTAAACTAATTATTTTATACTAAAGGAAGCGGCCAGTTTCGATTGCCGGGAATCGCCTCCTACGTGCACGGTATATTTACCCGGATATAGTTTCCACTTACCCTGCTGCAGGTCCCACTTCTGTAATTCAGTAACGGGTATGGCCAGTTGCAGTTCCTGCGCACCGCCTTTGGTGGTATGTACGCGGCCAAAGGCTTTCAGCTCTTTCAGCGGCATACGGTCCACGGCAGGATAGCTGATATAAGCCTGTACTACTTCGTCGGCATCGAAGTTACCGGTATTGCTAACCTTTACGGACATACGAATGGTATCGCCCTGCTTATACTTCTCCTGTGGCTTAGCTGCCCAGTCGTATTGAAAGGTAGTATAGCTCATTCCGAAGCCAAATGGCCATGCGGCCTTACCGGTGAAGTAGCGGTAGGTACGGTCTTTCATGCTATAGTTGTTATAGTCAGGCAGGTCTTTAACGGAATGATAGAAAGTAAGGGGAAGTCTTCCTGATGGGGAGTATTTACCATACACCAGGTCGGCCAGGGCATTACCACCCTGTTCGCCTGGGTACCAGGCCAGGATGATCGCATCGGCATAGGGTTCGATTTCGGTGATATCTACTGCACTGCCTGCGGTTACAACTGCAATGATTGGCTTTTTATGAGCGACCCTTAGCTTCTTCATAAATAAAACCTGTGAACGCGGTAAGCTCAGGGTGTTTTTATCACCACCCGCAGGGGATAGAAATGCATCGCCGTCTTCCCCTTCCAGCAGGGGTGTTAAGCCAATGACGGCCACGGTTACATCACAGTTTTCTGATGCCCAGATGCCACCAAAGTGCAGGGTATCGGTGAAGTCGCACCCCTGATCATATTGCATGGCTACCGCAGGCCCCGCAGCTTTGCTGAGGCCGGCCGCGAAGGTGACCATGTTGCCGGATACGCCGTGATAGTTGCCCATCAGCGCTTCCAGAGATACGGAGTTAGAACCGGTTACCAGCATGGAAGCATATTTATCATGCTGCAATGGCAGCACGCCATTGTTTTTTAACAGTACCATACTTTTTCTGGCGGCTTCCAGTGCCAGTTGCGTGTGCCAGGCGTTGTTCACGCTGTCGGCACCGTAGTTGGCGTAAGCACGATCCGCAGGGTTATCATACAATCCCAGCTTCATTTGCGTACGTAGGGATTTGATCAGCGCGGAATCCACATCTGCGGCACTGAGCCAGCCATTGTCGATCGCTTTCATCACATCATCCTGTAAGATATTGGCGCAGTCGAGGTTTACGCCTGCTTTAATGGCAGCGGCAGCCACTTCTTCCCTGGTGGGAATGGCTTTATGACGTTGCCAGATATCATCGAGTGCCCAGCAGTCGGTCACTACCTGTCCGCTGAATTTCCATTCTTTCCGAAGGATATCCTGGAGCAGGGTATTACCGGTGCAGCAGGGCTGACTATTCACACGGTTGTAGGCACACATGATGGATTCCACTTTTCCATCCACCATTTTTTTGAATGCATAGAGGTACGTTTCGCGCAGGTCCTTTTCATCCACGATCGCATTGAAGTGGTGGCGATCGGCTTCAGGGCCGCTGTGTACCGCAAAGTGTTTGGCACAGGCAGCTGTTTTGAGATGTTCGGGATCATCGCCTTGCAGGCCGTTTACGAAAGCGCCGGCCATGGTAGCAGTCAGATAGGGATCCTCACCGTATGTTTCCTGTCCTCTACCCCACCTTGGATCGCGAAAGATATTAACGTTAGGTGTCCAGAAGTTGAGTCCCATGTATTGCACATGCCTGTTTTTGGCAACAGACAAATTATACTTGGCACGTGCTTCGGTGGAAATGCTGTTGGCCACCGCCTTTGCCAGTTCCGGATCAAAGGTGGACGACAACCCTACAGCCTGTGGATAAACAGTGGCTTCTCCTCCTCTGGCAATGCCGTGCAGGGCTTCATTCCACCAGTTATACGCCGGGATACCCAGGCGTTCAATGGCCGGACTGTTATAGCCGAGGAGTGAGATTTTTTCTTGCAGGGTAAGCGTGTGCATCAGGTCCTGTACTCTGGTTTCTGTTGGCAGGTCGGCCCGTCGGAATGCCGGCTGCTGCTGAGCGTCCAGCTGCTGTACCGCAAAAATTCCGAGGGCGATAGCAAATAGTCTACGTTTCATCCCGTGCAAGATATTAATAAAATTTAAAAAGAGGAAAGTGCAGCCGTAGCTGTTCTTTCCTCTTTTTAAGCAATTACTGATACTATTTTTTTAGAAATTGAAATTAGCCGGATCAGGTCCTACGCGGGTGCCTTTATCCAGTGCATCAATCAGCGCAATATCTTCTGCTGCGATGTTAAAGCCAAATACGTTGGCGTTGTCTTCAATCCTCTTTTGCTGGATACTTTTTGGTATGGTAACAATGCCTTTCTGCAGGTCCCATCTCAGCACCAGTTGCGCCACGGATACGCCGTATTTCTGTGCCAGCTCTTTGAGTTCAGGAATATCGAAAATCTGTCCCTGCATGAGTGGGCTCCAGGCTTCGAACTGAATGTTATGTTGCTTTGCAAACTGCTGCAGGGCGGGCTGTTGCAGGCGTGGATGAAATTCCAGCTGATCAACCATCGGTACTACTTTAGCGGACTGCATCAGGTCTTCCAGCTGGTGTTGCAGGAAGTTACTCACTCCGATGGCTTTCACGCGGCCTTCTGCATACAAAGTTTCCAGTGCGCGCCAGGTTTCTTTGTATTTACCGGCTACCGGCCAGTGGATCAGGTAGAGATCCAGGTAATCGGTTTTCAGTTTTTCCAGGGAGGTCTCAAATGCTTTGATGGTAGTGTCATACCCCTGATCAGCATTCCAGACTTTAGTGGTGATGAATACGTCTTTCCTATCGGTGGCATGGTCAGCGATGGCTGTACCTACCCCTTCTTCGTTACCATATATAGCAGCAGTATCAATATGTCTGTAACCTGCGTCCAGCGCATACTTTACTGCGTCAATCACTTCCTGTCCTTCGTTCGTTCTCCATACGCCAAGTCCGAAATATGGCATCTGTACGCCGTTTGCCAGCTTTACTGTGCCTTTGATGTCTGTAATGTTCATAATTTAATCTTTTGCTTCGTTAATTAAAACCGCTAAGGGATCACAAAATTAGTTCCAATCCAATTAACTGAAACATCTTATAATTCATAACTGCTATCAGAATAATAATAGTTTATTTTTTCAGCAGGGAATCTTCCTGCTCTTTGTAGTAGCGTTCTACAAGGCGACTATCGGGCAATGAGTTTAGCACAGCGATCAGCCATTTGTCGGCTTTCTTCACCAGCTTTCCTTTGTAATAGCCAACGGCCATCAGTTGTATTTCCCCACTGGTGATGTCGGTCCAAACATTGGCGCAGTACATACTTACGCGTACCGTATCGCTGGGCAACATTTCAAACTGCATGTTACTGATCAGGTGGCGTTGCTGAAATTTTGCATTCTTCACGCTTTCTCCTAACTGCACCACCCTGGTGGCAAAGTTTTCCTTACCTCGTAGTTTCACGCCGTCGATTTCGCCACGGATACTGTCATCCATAAACTCCAGGCATTTCTCCAGGTTACCGTTATCAAAATTTTCTGCAAAGCCGTAGATGACTTTTTCGATCTGCTGCTGATCGCGGTAGCGTACGTCGTATTTAAGGGTAGTGTCGGGCAAGGCCGTACTGCTTTCTTTAAGGGGATCCCGTTGCGGTTGATTTTGACTGGTACACGCAAAGAGAGACATTACCATTGCCGCTGCGAATAGAGGTTTTAACATCAGGGGAAAGGAATTTAAAGGGTTATGCAAATCACACATGAACAACCTGCGTTACGAATATCATGAAAAAAATGGAGGGGGCAAAAAAAGAAGGCACGAATCAGGGCTGTCCAAAATCACATTACATGTTATTTTACTATAACACATATTTCACTTATTTGATTCCCTTTTATTGGTTTAAGTAAAATAAATTTACAAATTTGTAAATAGTTTACGAATATGTAAATTTATCTTCGTAATTTCATTGAAATACCAAAGCATGGCATTACCAGTAAAAATCAGGGAAATGGCGACAGGTTTACTTTTGGATGCAGTGATAGAGCCGGTGAAAATAAAGGATTTCAAAATTATAGAGAAAAGTAAGGACCGTTTCAACAAATTCGACTGGACGCTGTATAGAAAAGAAGAAGTATTCAAATTAACACTTAAAGGCAAGGATACAATTCTTGGACTGATTTGCCTGATTGATCATACTAAAGCAGATACGGATGCCATAGAAATAGAGTTAGTGGAAGTTGCTTGTGAAAATATCGGTGGAGCAAAACAATATGATTTTATCGGAGGCTGCCTTTTTGCCTTTGCATGCAGGGAATCTATCCGAAGAGGCCATAATGGATTTGTATTTTTGGTGCCAAAATCCGGCTTGGTAACCCACTATAAGGAGCATTATGGATTTGAACACTTTCCCTTAAAAACACCGCAAAGACCATGTGGACTGATGGTCCTACACGAACATGCATCAAAAGAATTGGTCACAAAATATCTAAGTGAATTTTAATGAAACCATTTATAAGTTGCAAAATAAAATTTGAAGGCATAAAACAGCAAAAATGAAAACGTACAAAGAGATAGAAAAGAAGCACACCAAGAAGGAAATAGCCGAGTCTCTCGTTTTCCCAGGCCCCAAAGACCCTGTAGAACGTGAAAATGTACTGACTGCTTTACGTGAAATCAGAAAGCAAAAAAAGCAGGAACAAACAGAAGAAAGTAAACTTATTTTTCAGCTGCTTCAGTTAAAATATGAAATAGAAGACTACCTGAACGCTGATACGCCTAGTAAGAACTACTATTTCGGCTATTTTTTGAAAGAATATATTATACGCCTTGAAAAAAAATATAAGGAATTTGCCAGTGAAATAGATGTAAATCCTACGGAGCTCAGTCAGATTATTAATCGGCATAGAAATCCAACCGATAAGATAATTTATCGCCTGGAAATTCATTCTAACAGAAATTTTCCCGCATTGCTGTGGTTTAGAATATTAGAAAAACAAAGAGAATATGAATTAATACACGATGCCTCTATCGTAAATAGTGAAAAAGGTCATGTGAAGAAACAATTGTCCTTTTCTCTTTAACCACGCTTGCTTATTGCCCGGGCGCCGAATATCCACAAATCTTTCAATTCTATCAAAAGATATCTTTCAAATAATTTGAAAGATATTTTTGTACGCTCATTTCCTTTTTCCCTGAAAAAAAAGCGACAGCCTTATCGTTAAACATAAAAAAAGCTGGCAACCTGCCAGCTTTTTTCTCTTCTATTCCTACAACGGGCAATTCTGATGATAATCTATCAGCTCAATCGGCGCCGCTGCCAGCTCTATTCCTTTATAATATTTTTCAATCTCATCCAGCACTTCCACTACTTCTTCCTCCGTTTTCAGCGTTACCAGTCGGGCCCTGAACTGCTTAATATCCGGCAGGCCTTTCAGGTAGCTGGCATAACAACCACGCATTTCATTAATCCCCTGCACCGGCCCTTTCCATTTCACGGATTCATGAAGGTGTTTTTTGCTCACGGCAATACGTTCCTCCAGCGTAGGACCGGCCATCAGTTCACCGGTTTCTACATAATGCCTGATTTCACGGAATATCCACGGATGCCCGATGGCCGCACGGCCAATCATAATACCATCCACTCCATAGCGGTTTTTGTATTCCACCGCTTTCTGCGGACTGTTAATATCACCGTTCCCGATAATCGGAATATGAATTCTTGGGTTATTTTTCACTTTCCCGATCAGCGTCCAGTCGGCCTCCCCTTTATACATCTGGCACCGCGTGCGGCCATGGATCGCCAGGGCCTTAATGCCCACATCCTGGAGCCGTTCCGCTACCTCTTCAATGTTTTTGGTATCATCGTCCCAGCCCAGGCGGGTTTTAACCGTAACGGGCAGGTTAGTGGCCTTTACGCAGGCCGCTGTTAAACGCACCATCAGATCCAGATCTTTCAGTACACCTGCACCCGCACCACGGCCAGCCACCTTCTTCACCGGACAACCAAAATTAATGTCCAGCAAATCGGGATTCGTTACGTCCACGATTTTAGCAGCCATTGCCAGACTATCCTCATCTCCCCCAAATATTTGAATCCCAATCGGACGCTCAAATTCAAAGAAATCCAGCTTCTTACGACATTTTATCGCATCCCTGATCAGTCCGTCACTGGAAATAAATTCCGTATACATCAGGTCCGCCCCGTTATCCTTGCAAACTACGCGGAACGGAGGATCACTTACGTCCTCCATAGGCGCCAGCAGCAAAGGAAAGTCAGGCAATGTGATGTTATCAATTTTTACCAATTGTAGTAGATTTTCAGCGGGCAAAGGTACGATTTTTCCATGAAAGCACGGCTCACCCCTGCTAAGCCGTATTTGCCTAAAAAAGGCCTACATTTAATACTGCTTTGCATGGTATAATTATTGGCCCCTCAATGTCAAACCCTTGAATATGGAAAAATTTGATGCTATCATTATCGGATCAGGACAAGGCGGAAACCCATTAGCACGGAAACTGGCAAAAAAAGGCCTTCGCACGGCTATCATCGAGAAACGCCTGATAGGTGGCACCTGCATCAACGATGGCTGCACCCCCACCAAATCCATGATCGCATGCGCTAAAGCGGCACAAACGGTTCGGGAAGCGGCACAATGGGGCATATACCTCGACCAGCACAGCGTTTCCATTGACCTCCCCTTCATCGTAGAAAGGAAAAACAAAATAGTAACGCAATTCAGAAACGGCACCATCCGCTCCCTGGAAAATGAACCTGATATCAGCATCTTTTACGGCACTGCAGCCTTCTCCGGCATCAGGCAGGTAAGCATCACACAGCCGGACGATAAGGTGATCACCATCGAAGCCACTAACATCTTCATCAACACCGGCGCAGCTACGATCATTCCGGAGATCCCCGGATTATCGGAGATCCCCTACCTCACCTCCACCTCCATACTCGATATCAAACAAATACCGCCGGAGCTGATTGTGCTGGGCGGCAGCTATATAGGCCTGGAAATGGGACAACTTTTCCAGCGCCTCGGCAGTCACGTCAGCATCATAGAACCAGGTCCACACCTGATGTCCAGAGAGGATGCCGACGTAGCCGCCGTGGTGAAAAATATGCTGGAAACAGAAGGCATGACCATTCATACTTCTTCTAAACCAGATAAAATTTCCGGTACTGACAATACCCTTTCATTGGATATTGTAAGCGGCACTTCCCGCAAAACTATCACTGGCACACATCTGCTGGTAGCCACCGGTCGCAGGCCGCAATCCGCGGAACTGCAACTGAGCAACACCAACGTCACCACAGATGAAAAAGGATTTATCCAGGTGAATGATCAACTGGAAACCACCTGCCCCGGCATCTATGCCATGGGCGACGTGAAACCCGGCCCCGCATTCACCCACATCTCCTATAATGATCACCTACTCCTTTATAAAAACCTGTTCGAAAACAAACAACTTTCCATAAAATCCAGGCAAGTCCCCTACTGCATGTTCACCGATCCGCAGCTGGGACGTATAGGCCTCTCCGAAAAAGAAGCGGCTGACAAAGGCTATCCGTTTAAAGTGGCCTGCCTCGGTATGGATAAAGTAGCAAGGGCCATCGAAACCGGACAAACCACCGGCTTCATGAAAGCAATCGTGCATGCTGCTACGGATAAAATCCTCGGCGCAGCCATCATCGGTGAACAGGGCGGAGAAATCATGTCGGTTCTGCAAATGGCCATGGCAGGAGATCTTACGGCTACACAGCTGAAAGAGATGGTCTTCGCACATCCGCTATATGCAGAATCTATCAATAACCTGTTTATGACTTTGGAGAAATAGGGCCATAAAATGTGTATATAATTCCTCATCCACATGATTCAACTTAGAAACGTCAGTAAATTTTTCGGGAACGGAAAAAATGCAGTAGATGATATTTCCTTCACCGTTAATGACGGAGAGATAATGGTGTTGCTGGGCACCAGCGGCTGCGGAAAAACCACTACCCTGCGACTCATCAATCGCCTGCTCGACGCCACCTCCGGCACCGTAGAAGTGAATGGAGAAAATGTAAAAAATATACCCGCCACCAGTTTGCGCAAAAGCATCGGCTACGTGCTGCAAAACAACGGATTATTTCCCCACTATACTGTAATGGAAAATATCAGTACCGTACCGCAACTGCTCAACTGGCCGAAAGATAAAACCATCGCACGCTGCCAAACGCTGCTGCATAAACTGAAGCTCGCACCGGAACAAGCCAACAGCTACCCACACCAGCTCAGTGGTGGCCAGCAACAACGCGTTGGGCTTGCACGCGCACTGGCTGCGGACCCACCTGTACTGCTGATGGATGAACCCTTCGGTGCCCTCGATCCGCTTACCCGCTATGCCGTGCGACAGGAATTTAAATCCCTCGATGAACTGCATACAAAAACAGTGGTACTGGTTACCCATGATATAGAAGAGGCCTTCCAGCTGGGCGACCGCATTTGCCTCATGAACGCCGGCCGTATCCAGCAAACAGGACGCCCGGCGGAACTATTGTTCCATCCCGCCAATGATTTTGTACGCAACTTCTTCGACAGCCAACGCACCCAGCTGGAACTCTCCACCCTCCACATCAGCGATATATGGGACAGCATCCCCGATGGGTATAACGACAACGGGCAAACGAAAATAACCGCTGATGCGAGCTGCTGGGAAGCCCTTTCCCTGCTCAGCTCCGGCAGGGTAATCGCCGGCCACAAAGCCAGTACAAAAGAAATTACCGGCACCGCCATTATGAACGGATTACAAACCTATAAAACCCGATAGCCCGTATGGAACCCAAAACAGGATTCTTTGATTTCATACAACAGGAGTCGGGCAAGCTGCTGCAGCAAACGATCACCCATACCGGCCTGACGTTCATCTCCGTGCTGATCGCCATTGCTATAGGACTGCCACTGGGCATCCTCATTACGAGGCGCCACAGGCTGTCCGGCATTGTACTCGGCATCGCCGGCGTATTGCAAACCATCCCCAGCATTGCCCTGCTGGGATTCATGATTCCATTACTCGGCATTGGCATAAAACCCGCCATTGTAGCCCTGTTTCTATATGCCTTGCTCCCCATCATCCGCAATACCTACACGGGTATACGCGGAGTGGACCCCACCATCACAGAAGCCGCTACCGGCATGGGTATGAGCGATCGACAGCTGCTCCTCAAAGTACAGCTGCCACTGGCGATGCCCGTGATACTGGCCGGCATCCGCACCGCTACGGTAATTAATGTAGGCGTGGCTACCCTAGCCGCCTATATCGCCGCCGGCGGTTTAGGGGAGTTTATTTTCGGCGGCATTGCCCTCAATAATACCAGCATGATCCTCGCAGGGGCTATCCCCGCGGCACTGCTGGCTATATTGTTCGACTGGCTGATTTCCCTGTTGCAAAAAAGGAAAACCAATCAGTCACGCCGCCGCTTATACGTACTGCCACTCATTCTCCTGCTGCTCTCCTCCTTTTACTTTTTGCCGATCGGTAACAAAGCGCCCCTGAAAGCCGGCTTCACACCGGAGTTTATGGGTCGCCGTGATGGTAACCTGGGCCTGCGCATAGTATACGGCATCCACGTAAACCCGCTTGTGATCAGTGATATGATCATGTATAAAGCGGCCTATGAAAAAAATATTGATATAATCAGCGGCAGCAGCACCGATGGCCGTGGAAAAGCCTTTGACCTGGTAGTGCTGCAGGACGACAAGCATATTTTTCCGCCCTATTATGCAGCTCCCATCGTCACTAATGCCGCCCTGGAAAAATATCCTGAGCTGGAACCTACCCTAAACCTCCTGGCTGGTACAATTAATGATAGCATTATGACGGCACTGAACTACCAGGTAGATTACCTGAAGTACAGCCCGGAAAAAGTAGCCCGGGAATTCCTGCAGCAACAAGGCCTGCTCAAATCTGACCGAAACGGCTCCAAAGGCACGATACGTATTGGTTGTAAGATATTTGGCGATGGGTACATCCTCGCCAATATGTACAAAATGCTGATCGAAGGACATACTGATCTCTCAGTAAGTACAAAACTGGGACTCGGTGGCACAAAAATTTGTTTCGATGCACTGAACAATAATCAACTTGATGTGTATCCCGAATATACCGGAACCGGATTGCTCGCCATCCTCCAAACACCGGCAAATATTACAGATACACTGATTGCAGACAAAGACAAGGTATACGCCTACGTTAGCCGGGAATTTGAACAACAATACGGCATCAAATGGCTCAAACCAATCGGGTTTAATAATACCTACGCGCTGATGATGCGCCGGCAACAAACAATTGACCTGCAAATTAAAAGCATCTCAGACCTGGCACTATATCTGAAAAATAAATGAGTATGAATATTCTGGAAAAATATAAGACCGTAAGATCCCGTTCTGAATACATTTGCGCACCATTGAAAACGGAAGACTATGTAGTACAACCCGTGGTGGATGTGAGTCCTCCCAAGTGGCACCTCGGCCATACTACCTGGTTTTTTGAAACGTTCATTCTCATGCCTAACGCACCTGGCTACACGGAGTTTGATCCGCAATATAACTTTGTGTTCAACAGCTACTACGAATCCGTAGGAGCCCGTGTGATCCGGACAGACAGAGGCAACCTGAGCCGCCCTTCCGTAGAAGAGGTGATGAAATACCGTCGCCATGTGGATACCGCCATGGAAAAATTCCTGTCCTCCCCAATGGAAGAGGACCTGGAAGCACTCATGATCCTCGGCCTCAACCATGAAGAACAACACCAGGAACTGCTGTATACCGATATCAAATATATTCTTGGTCATAACCCGCTGATGCCGCCTTATGATCCGGGCAGAAAAAGCGCTGTAACAGCAGCCTCCAAAGCACGCTGGGTATCCGTACCGGAAGGCATTTACAGTATTGGGCACCATGGCAAAGGATTTTGTTTTGATAATGAGTTAGGAAGACATCAGGTTTACCTGGCGCCATACGCCATCAGTTCCGCCCCGGTTTCCAACGCGGAATACCTGGAATTTATTAACGCGGGCGGCTATACGGACTTCCGTTACTGGCATGCCGAAGGTTGGGACTGGGTAAAAACAAATCACATAACCGCCCCCATGTACTGGTACCTCATAGACGATAACTGGCAACAATATACCTGGAGTGGCCTGCAGCCACTGGAGCAGGATGCACCGGTTTGCCATGTGAGCTATTACGAAGCGGCAGCATATGCTGCCTGGAAAGGATTGCGACTCCCCACCGAATTTGAATGGGAAGCCGCAGCAGATCATTTTCCATGGGGCCAGCGCTGGGAATGGACCGAAAGCGCCTATCTCCCCTACCCTGGCTTCCAGAAAGCACCAGGAGCCATCGGCGAATACAATGGTAAGTTTATGGTAAACCAGATGGTGCTGCGCGGCGGATCAGAAGTGACCCCGCCGGAGCATAGCCGCAAAACTTACCGAAACTTTTTCCATGCACCACTGCGATGGCAGTTCACCGGCATCAGGCTGGCTAAAAGCTAATCCATTTTTAACTGACGATACAATCATTGAGCTATGGCACATTCCACTGTAATTTCCACACCGGCAACGGTTTCCAGAAGCCGCCATACCAGCACTTTCTACAATGATGTAGTGCAGGGATTGCGGGCACAACAAAAATACCTGGACCCGAAATATTTTTACGACGCACCCGGCGATGTGCTCTTTCAACAGATCATGCAATGCCCGGAATACTACCTCACCGCCTGCGAAATGGAAATCATGCAGGAGCAATCGGCAGCTATCGCCGCCGCTTTTGATGAGCATGCCAGTGACTACGACATCGTAGAGCTGGGCGCCGGTGATGCCTCCAAATCCGTACACCTGCTCAAACAACTGCTGGATAACGGAGTGGACTATACGTATTTTCCGATAGATATATCCGGCAACGTTATACAACTACTGGAAGACTCCCTTCCGGAGTCCTTACCGGGCTTACAGTTTCAGGGTCTGCAGGGAGAATACTTTGAGATGCTCAAGGTCGCCAATGACATCTCCCCGAAAAGAAAAATAATACTGTTTATGGGTGCGAATATTGGCAATTTCACGCCATTTGCCGCCCGCAGCTTTTGCCAGCAGCTCAGGCGCCACATGCATCCCGGCGATCTGCTGCTCACCGGTTTTGACCTTAAAAAACATCCGCAGCTAATCCTCCACGCCTATAACGACGATGCCGGTATTACCCGCGAATTTAACTTCAACCTGCTTCGCAGGATTAATCGTGAACTGGATGGAAACTTTGATATATCACAGTTTGAACACTTCCCTACATACGATCCGCAAACAGGCAGTTGTAAAAGCTACCTGATCAGCTTATGTGACCAGCAGGTGCGTATAGGCGACAACGTAGTGATTAAGTTCAGAGAAAATGAACCGCTGTATATGGAAATTTCCCAGAAGTATGATCCGGTGGAAATCGATCAGCTGGCTTCTTTAGGCGGGTTTGCGCCAGTGGCACGGTTTAGTGATCACCGTAACTGGTTTAGTGATTATTTATGGCAGGCCATTTAATTTTATCGCTCCGTGGTTAAGTGTCGCCTTCGGCGACACTTAACCACGGAGTTTGCCCTCGCCAAAGGCGAGGGACAAACTCCGTGATGATCATTGGCTATGGCCAACAATTCAATATCCTCCTAACCGCCACGATCTCCCCCGTATGATAACTCGTATGATCCGCTATCAGCACGGCCTCGCGAAACAAATGCTGACCATCCCCATGCGGAAACGGCGCAAATAAATCAGCATCCGGCGCTTCCAACAGCTGAATAAATTCGTGCAATTCATCCTTGATCTGCTCCAACGTATCTTTCCATTGTTTTTCATTTTTAGGAGCGGTTTCCTTAGGCCAGTAATCGTGCGGCCAATTCATTTCCTTATAATCAGGATTCCTTGAAAAATCCAGGATATCCCACTGGGCAAGTCGTATATGCTCTACCAGTTGCCAGATACTGTAAGGCATATTCGGCGGCACTTCCCCCAGCTTATCCGCCGGTATATGCTTCACTGCATCCCAGAAGGTAACATGCGCATTGCCCTTTAGGAGTAAGTCTTTGAGCGACTGCACCGTTTGTTTCTTTATATCCATAATATCATCTTTTAGGGTGTTATTGAATGTAAGATTTTTTTCCCTAAGCGATCCGTTAACTTTGCATGTTTTACAAAAGCTATGGAGCAGGATTTCTGGAAAGTATACATCAGGGGAAGAAAATATTATAGTGACATACGCCGCATGCCGGTGGGCAACAGCACACAAACAGTGGCTAATATTTTTTCAATTGGCGGTACACGCGGCTGGTATTATGCCAACTGGCTCTGGAACCTCCGCGGCTGGGCTGATAAACTCGTGGGTGGCCCCGGCATGAGAGGCCGCAAACATCCTACTACGCTGCATCCTGGCGATAACATTGATTTTTGGAAAGTGGTAATTGCCAATCCCCAACAGGGCATATTATTACTGGAAGCAGAAATGAAAATTCCTGGTGAGGCCTGGTTATTATTTGTTTTGAGAGATAATAACCTTACGCAGACAGCTGTTTATGTACCAGACGGCATAGCCGGTGAATTATACTGGTGGAGTGTATGGCCATTTCATGGGTTTATTTTCCCTGGAATGATCCGTAGATTAATTTCGTTCAGCCCACGGCCTGCGGCCGTGGACTGAACGAAAAAGCCCTCGCCGAAGGCGAGGGCTTAAAATATTGCTGCAAAAATACAAATCTTAATTCGCTGGTTTTTCCAACAGCTTAAAGAACTGATCCAGCTGAGGCAGGATCACAATCCTCGTTCTGCGGTTAGCAGACTTACCCTCCGGCGTATCGTTACTAGCCACAGGCACATATTCAGAACGTCCGGCAGCAGTCATCCTTGCTGGAGGAATACCATATTGGTTCTGCAGAATACGAACCACGCTGGTAGCACGTTTCACACTCAGATCCCAGTTATCCAGCAATACGTTCGGACGGTAAGGAACATTATCCGTATGACCCTCCACCATGAACTCGATATCAGGCTGGTTCAGCAATACTTTCGCCACCTTACCCAACACATCTTTTGCTTTGTCCGTTACCTCATAGCTACCACTTTTAAACAGCAGTTTATCGGAAATGTCGATGTATACTACACCTTTCTCTACCTTAATATTGATGTCCTTATCATCCAGGTTGCCGATGGCACCTTTCAGATTGAGCACCAGCTGCATATTTAAGGAGTCCTTGCGGGCAATAGCACCTTGCAGGTCTTTAATATACGCATCTTTTGCACCGATGTTATCCAGCGATTTCTTGATGCTTTCCGCCTGACTGCTCGAGATGACAGACAGCTCTTTCAGATGATCCAGCATCTGCGTATTGTTTGTTTGCAGTTGCTGTTGCTTTTCGGTGAGGCTGGCTACGCGATCTTTATAAGCAGCGGCCGCACGTGCAGCATCCTCATCACAGCGTTGTAATTTGGCAGTAGCGTCTTTGTACAGGCTATCCAGTCGTGCGTTTCTTGCCTCTGATTCCCGCAGCTTACGTGGAGCTGAACAGGAAGCAAGTACGGTTGCTGCTGCAAGTACCGGCAAGACATATCGTTGTATTGTCATAAGATTGAGTATTTAATAATCTTAAAAAAATTTATGATGGGTTAACGGGCTGGACGTTGGCAATTTACTCCCCTAATTGCAAATAACAGGCCGAAGACACCTATTCTTAACAAAATCTTGTAAAAAGGTATTAAAATTTGATTAGTTACAAATAAATAGATATTATTGTACGTATATATCTGTTTATTGCATAATGATTCTAACCCGCCTGTGGCGGCCCCATATCTTTAATATAAACTACATATGTCAAGTTCTCCAAAGTATTATTACATTCGTATAGATTGTGTTCGCTAGCTTTAGATAGTTTTAAACGGGTTTCTAAGTATTAATAATTAACTTACCCGCCAGCTTGTTCACTGTATATATTCCATTAACGTCGAAATAGTATGAGAAAGGTGGTTTCTTCGGGTCAGCCAACAATAAAAGAAATTGCGAAACGACTCAACATATCCGTATCTACCGTATCACGTGCCCTGCATGACCACCATAGCATTGGTCTGAGAACAAAAGCACGTGTACAGCAGCTCGCGGCCGAACTGGGTTATGAACGTAACCAGACCGCCATTTTCTTTCAGCAGGGCAAAACCTTTACCATCGGCATCCTGCTGCCTGAATTATCAGAAGCATTCTTTTCCAGCGCCATCAGTGGTATTGAAGATACTGCCTACAGCAATAATTATACAGTGCTCCTGGGCCAGTCCCACGACGACGAAGCCCGCGAAAAGCAGATCATTCAAAGTATGAAGCAACACCGCGTGGATGGCTGCATTGTATCCATCGGAAAAAATACCCGCAACTACGAGCACTTCGAAATGTTGCGACAGGCAAAAATTCCGGTGGTATTTTTTGATCGTATTCCCGACTTACCAAATATTCATTCCGTATCCTGCAACCTGGAATCAGGTACCGTACAGGCAGTGGATTTCCTCCTCAAAAAAGGACACCGCGTAATCGGCATGATCAATGGCCCCGAACAGCTCGTGGCCAGCAAAGAACGCGCAGCAGGGTATATGCGTGCCCTGCACAAGCATCGCCTTAAATATGATCCTGAACTGATCGTAAGCGCAGACCTCACAGCCGCCGGTACCGCCGAAGCCATGAAACAACTGCTCTCTCTGAAAAGAAAGGTAACCGCCGTGGTCACATTTAATGATTATGTAGCGATGGATGCGGTGCAGTATGCACTCAAACAAAAATTGGAGATAAATAAAGATATTACTTTTGTATCTTACGCCAATACACCGGTCAGCAGCTATACGGCCTATCCGCCCGCTGCCTCGGTAGAGCAGTTTCCGTACGAACAGGGCCAGGCCGCTACCAATATGCTGTTGAGCATATTAAACGGCGATCACGACTTCAACGATTACCAGCAATTAATCATGGAATCGCAGCTGGTGTTACACACCTGATCCCCTGTCGTAAACCTTGCCATAGTTGCTCCCTATGGCAGGTTCCACGACGCTGTTCACTGTTCTTAATTAAAATTATTGTTCACTGTTGGCGTATTTATTACGCTTGCTCACTGTAACTTAAATAACGCATCTAGAAAAATGCGGACGTTGTTCACTGTTTGCTTGTTCACTGTTGTTGTGGCGCGTTAATTGTTCACTGTATTGCGCCTTATCGTTCACTGTCTAAATAAGCTGCTTTTCATGCGGGAAGAAATCTCTTTCTTCTCTTTCATACCACTAGTTTAAGCAAATGTTTTTAGAATTACACTACGCAAACGCTTGCGTTAACCACGCAAGCGTTTGCGTAATTGGCAAATTCCGGTATTTTTTCTTATCCTTACCTTCGGAAACTCTTTTAACAAATATGCCATCAATGAAAAAAAATCTACTCGGATACCTGAAGCCTTTACTGCCAGCTATTCTGCTATCTGCCACCGTGAATGCCCAAACCAAAACCACACCCGCCAAACCCGATCTGGTATACCACGATGCGATGGAATTTCCGGTAATAGATAAGTATCACAACGAACCGAATTATAACCGCATGCCTGAAAAATTCAAAGCCACCGTGCGACCCGTCATCTGGTCGCTCAGCCAGAACTCCGCAGGCATCGCTATCCGCTTCCGCTCTAATGCCAATACCATCGGCGCTAAATGGAAAGCGAAAAATAATGCTGCCCTCAACAACATGTCGCCCATCGGCGTAAAAGGCCTCGACCTGTACGCCCTCGTGGGTAACCAATGGCAGTTCGTCAACAGCGGCGTGCCCGATGGTAACGGCGGCAACTTCCAGCGCAACATCCTCACCAACGGTGAAAACGTTGCCCGCGAATACCTCCTCTTCCTCCCCCTCTACGATGGTGTGGATTCCTTATCTATCGGCGTAAATGCAGGCGCTGAAATCACCAAACCACAATCCACCACACTGCTCGACAAAAAACCGATTGCCTGGTACGGCAGCAGCATCGCACAAGGTGCCAGCGCCTCCCGTCCGGGTATGGCTTTTACCAATATCCTCGTGCGCAAACTGCAACGCCAGATCATCAACTTCGGCTTCAGCGGCAACGGCACCTTCGAAACTACTGTCGGCGAATCACTCTGCGAAATAGATGCAGCGCTCTTCGTGATCGATTGCAACCCTAACACCCAACCGGAAGAAATCTATGATCGCTCCGTAAAACTGGTGCAGCAGATCCGAAAATGCAGACCCAACGCACCTATCCTGCTCCTGGAGAATTTTGTATACGAAAGCGGCTTCTTCAACCCTGTCGTAAAACAAACCTCTCTTAAAAAACAGGCAGAACTGAAAAAGGCGTTCGCTGAACTGCAAAAACAAGGCATCAAAAATCTCTTTTACCAAACCGGCGAAGGCCTCATTGGCAACGACCACGAAGGCACCGTAGATGGCGTACACCCCAACGACGTAGGCATGGAACGCTTTGCCGCAAAAATGTTCCCGGTACTGGATAAACTCATCAAAGGCAAACCTTAAAATCTGTACAATAAATTCTATTGTTTTATGAAAAGCATCTATGCTTCCCTGTTAGTACTGGCCGCATGTTTCAGCACCACAGTCCAGGCTGCACCCGCTGACGACTCTGTACACATTGCCGGAATGCCGTCCGCAGGATACTGGCTCAACAAGCCAGCCTTGTCAGTCGCCTACGGCAACAGCCTTTCTATTACTGCCACTAAAGGCACCGACTTCTTTCATTACGGTGGAGGCGACTTTAAAGCCACCAACGCGCCTATCCTGCTGTTTCAGCCGGATGCCGACTTCACCGTTACCGCCAAAGTAAAAGTAGGGTTCAACGACACCTACGATGGCGGGGCCATCTTCGTGTATGCAGACAGTACACACTACATCAAGTTTCTCTTTGAAAAGAGCCACTATGGCTATCTGTCCGTTTGTTCCGGTGTAACCAACACCTTTACAGACGATGCTACCAACGCCGTATCCAGTACCAACGAAGTACTGATGCGACTGAGCAAAAGAGGCAACTTCTATGGCATGTTTTACTCCCTCGATGCCGGCAAAAGCTGGACTGCCGCCCGCATGGTCAACTTCAACCCGGGTGGAAAAATCAAGTTGGGATTCTCCTCGCAATCGCCTCTGGGCGCTGAATGCGAAAGTATTTTCTCTGATATCAAATACAAGCCCACCGGCTTTAAGGATAATAAAAACGGGGAATAAAAAAAGGGGAGCAATTGCTCCTCTTTTTTTATTCCTGTTGTACCTCCGCTATTTTCTCCAGATTGTAACATACGCTGATATACAAGTCGTCCCGACCGATCGAAGATCTTTACCTCATTATCAGGTATAATCCAGTTCCACTGCGATAAAGCCTTTGCTGTGAAGGTCCGGGTGATGTGCCCTGATTTTCTGGATCAGTTCTACAAAGAAATCCAGCCGCATTTTAGGATGTACGCCACCTACCAATGTGTACTTCTGTTACGGGTTGGTTATCATAACGATGAAGGTTCAAATTTTCCGGTGTCTCGTATTATTTAGTCGTTAAAAATTTCGGGGAGTTTAACTCTTCTATGTTTACGCGGATTGCCTGATCGACCAGGTCTTCCAGTTGCTCCATGGAAAGAGCGCCTGGTTGACAGTATATAATAGTTCTATTTTTGATTATCATGAGGGTGGGAATCTTCTTGACTTCGAATGCACTTGCTAGTTGACCTTCCTTCTCAGTGTCTACCCTACAGACCATTATTGTATCTGCATACTTTTCGGCTAGCTGCTCCATGAGTGGGTGGAATAAGTTGCAGGGGCCACACCATGCTGCCCAGAAGCTAATAAATACAGGTTTGTCTGCCTTTTCTACTTCCTCATCAAAATTTGATGTTGTTAATTCTATAAGCATTTGATCAGGTTTAAATTGTTTGTTAAAATAATAGGATTGTTTGTCAGATGTTAGCGTTTGTAGGGTGTAATGTTATTGTTCCCTTTCGCTGATAAGTTTGTCTGCTATTGGTTGGTAATACCCGATATTTTTGGCCAGTTCTGCTTTAGAGATAATGCCGGCATGTTCGAAGACAACCGAGCCGTTTATAAAAAACAGGACCCTGGGCAAGCTTTTGAAGTCAAAGGTGCTGGCAGTCTCGGGATTTTCATCCAAATTTAAATTACACACCTTTAGTTTACCTGCCTGAATGCTACCCTTATAATCATTTGCCAGCTCTTCAATGACCGAACTGAGTATTCTGCAAGGGCCACATTGTTCTTCCCAGAAGAAAATGATAACAAGTTGATTTGCTAATTCTACTTCACGGTCGTAATTAGCATCAGTGATTTTTAACGTCATAGCATATTTATGTAATGGTTATAAAGGATTATAGTGAATTAATAATCATCATTGGTATTTCTGCGACGTAACAGTAAATACCTAAGTTTTGTTGTTCACTGGATAATTTCTTAATTTTTTAGAATAGGATGCTAAGGGATTTTTGGCGGAAAGGTACCGGATGAGGGCTATTATTGGAGAATTAGTGTAAAAGAAAAGAGGGCGGGATTTTTTCTGACAATTAAAAGAGGCTGCCTCAAATTGCTTTTGAGACAGCCTCCAAATATTATCTACCTAAAAAATGGCTTATTTTAAATATTGATCAAAATAATCCGTAATCTTCTGCATCAGATGCACCCTGTCTTTCCCCAGCACATTATGTAAATGTCCCGGATATACGAAGTAATCCACCTGCGTTTGTGAATCCACACAGGCTCTCAGGAAATTAATGGAATGCTGCCATACCACTACATCATCATTAGTACCGTGAATCAGCATCAGATGCCCTTTCAGGTTCTTCGCTTTGGTAAGCAGGTTGTTATCTGCATATCCTTGCGGATTTTCCTGTGGCGTATCCATATACCTCTCTGTATACATCACCTCATACATACTCCAGTCGATCACCGGCCCGCCGGCTACTGCCGCTTTAAAAACCTCCGGATGACGCAGCATCAGCGAAGTAGTCATGAAACCACCGAAGCTCCAGCCATGTACGCCCATTTTATCGGCATTCACATATGGGAGTGATTTCAGGTAAGCAACTCCCTGCAGCTGATCATTCATTTCCACCGTGCCCAGCTGACGGAAAGTAGCCTGTTCAAAAGCCATTCCCCGGTTGAGGCTACCACGGCCATCCATGGTAAATACCACGTAGCCATGCTGTGCCATGTATTCATACCACAGGTTACCACTGGCAGGATAAGTATTTTTAATCAGCTGCACATTCGGACCATTATACAGGTACACGATGGTAGGATATTTACGGGTAGAGTCGAAGTCAGCAGGCAGGATCAGCTTACCATACAGCGGAGTACCATCGTCTGCTTTCAGCGTTACATTCCTGATTTCAGGGCGTTTGAATGCTTTCAGCGGATCTGCGCTCTGCACCAGCGTTTGCTGGAATTTCGATTTCACACCCAGCACCTGTGATACTGCCGGCACGGTAGCTGAACTATAGGCGTCCAGCACATAGCTACCATTGCTGCTCACCTGGCCTTCGTGCCAGCCTGCTGCATTGTCCAGCCGGCGAAGCGCTGCATTTTTCAGGCTTACCGCATATAAGTGCTTTTCCATCGGACTTTCTTTGGCAGATGTAAAGATCACTTCCGCGGTGTTGGTATTGTAACCGATAATATCGTTCACCACCCAGTTGCCTTTGGTCAGTTGTTTAACCAGTTGGCCATTGGTATTATAGAGATATAAATGCCGGTAACCATCGCGGTCCGAGTACCAGATAAACTGATCGTTTTTGCCGGGCACGAAGGAAAGCGCGTGCTCAGGATGAACATATTTGCTGTCTGTTTCCTCAAACAGGGTTTTCACCAGGTCGCCGGTAGTGGCGCTGTATTGATTGAGCCAGAGGTGATTTTGTTCCCTGTTTAAAATAGCGATATATACGGATTGCTGATCAGGCGCCCAGGTAACGCAGGTCAGGTAATGATCTGCCGGCAGGCCTGTTTTCAGAAATACTGTTTTTTGGGTAGATGGCTGGTATACCCCCAGGGTCACCTCATGGGATTTACCTCCTGCCATCGGGTATTTGATAAGGTTGGATTTTGCAGGTACGACCGACCAGTCGATGATCGGATAATCGTTGACCATCCGTTGATCCATGCGATAAAACGCGAGTTGATTTCCATCCGGGGAGAAGAAAATACCTCCGTTGATCCCAAACTCATCGCGGTGCACGCTTTTACCGTTTACGATATTGACGTCCGCATCGTTGGTGACTGCCTGTGTTTTACCATCGGCCGTGCGCAGGAATAAATTGTTGGCCACCGTCCAGGCAATCTGGCGGCTTTTATTATTTACGGTAATGTTCTCCGCGCCTTCCGGTAGTTCGCACCAGCTGGCGGCAGTCCATTTTCCATTTTCAAGTGTTACCGTATAAAGTTGATTACCGATGGAAAACCATGCACTGCTGTTGTTGATCCAGTGCATCATCGGCAGGCCGCGCAGTGGTTTGGCGGCAAAAAGTTGTGCATTCAGGGAATTGGTGGTGAGCAGGGTATCTGCTTTTGCTTGTGGCAGCGTATACTTTACCCAGGCGATGTTACCGTTTACGGTGACGGCTCTGGTGTAGGCATCTTCACCCGGAATCCATTCAAACATTTTTACGCGCTCAGGAGCGAGTTCCATCCGAAGTCCGTTGGTGGCTTCCGACATAGTGTAGAGGCGTTGCTGTGCATAGGCATGCTGCATGGTGCTCATCACACATCCAGTCAAAAGCACAAGGAACGTTTTTTTCATCCTTATAACTTTTTTAGGATGCGAATGTAACCAAATCAGGTATGCAAACCGCAAATTATCAGCTGATCGCCAGGTTGCGCTGCATCCACTCCCTTTCTTCCGGCAGCAGATATTCGGCTTTCTTTTCGGCAATCCAGGAGAAGGTTTTCTTCACTTCCGATTTGGCAGCCCGGAATTTCCATAAAAACTCCATGCCCAGCATCAGGTCAGTGAAGCCGTTTTTAAAACTTCCGAAATTTAAAGCAGTGCCCTGAGTTCTTTTTCTGGATAGTAACTCGGTGATACGGTTAATGACCGCCTGGACAGCATTTTCATCTGCATATTTATAGATAGCTTCCATGGCCTCAAATTTCAACTGCCCGCGCATGAGGCAACGTGCATAGAACATCACTTCTTTCTCCCTTTCAATATCCGCGATGGTGGCAAAGGCTATACTGCGTACATCCTGGCGGGAATGATCCAGCAAACGCTTTAAAGCCGTAAGGCTCTTGCGGGTGGCAATCTTACTGAGTAAAATAGTGATATAATATATATCTGATTCATTTACAGTGCGTTGCAAAACCTGCAACACCCATTCTTCTACGGCCGGGTTTTTAGTGCCTTTTAACGCCAGCAGTGCGGAGCGGCGGATATTTGAATTGGCGGAAAGGGTATTATTGAGCAGGGGCTGTACGTTGATGTAGGACGGAATAGGTAAGCCTCTTTCCAGGTCCTGCTGGATACCGGTGATCATATCTGCATCCTGTTCAAATTTCAGCCGGTCTATCAGGAAGCGGATTACTTCCGGATCATTTGTATTGCGGGAAAGCTGTGCAATAATGAAGATGGCAGCCCGT
The DNA here is from genome assembly GCF_900142605.1 of Chitinophaga jiangningensis. Classification (GTDB taxonomy): domain Bacteria; phylum Bacteroidota; class Bacteroidia; order Chitinophagales; family Chitinophagaceae; genus Chitinophaga; species Chitinophaga jiangningensis. Next base: position 131,568 of record NZ_FRBL01000010.1, on the reverse strand, counting down.
CTTTTTTCCTTGTCTGTTTCCTGATCGATGTATTGATACAGGGTGGGAATATAGGCGTGGTTGGCCAGCTGTTCTGCCTCGCGGAGGGCCTGCCAGCTGATCGTTTGCGTATCATGAAGCTGATCTGATCGGTCGCATATCCGGTTGATTAGGTTATTTATATACTCCATTGCTAGTGGTTTTTTGATCTGCTACCCCAGCATTTCCAAGAACCATACCAACATGGCTGTACCAGCTTAAATGTTAGTTAATCCCTCTCCGATTAACAGTTTTATATTACATTTGCGGCTGTATTTTTGGATCGGTTTCGACATATAAGAACAGAACGTACAGATGCACATATTACTCAAAAACGTAAAGATTTCAGCGCCTTCCTCTCCTTTCAACGGGCAGCAAAAAGACATTTCCATTCATAACGGGGTTATCCAGCAGATCGCAGATCACCTGGAAGATGAACATGCCACCGTCATCTCCGGCGAAAACCTCCATGTTTCCACCGGATGGATGGATATCTTCTCTCATTTCTGCGACCCGGGCCAGGAATATAAGGAAGACCTCAGCTCTGGTATCCAGGCGGCCGCCAAAGGTGGTTATACCAGCGTAATGGTAGTACCTAACACCCAGCCGGCACTCCATACCAAAGCGCAAATCGAATATGTGCTCAGCAGGTCCCGGCAGCACGTAGTAAATGTTTTGCCTATCGGTGCTGCCACCAAAAACCTGGAAGGTACCGGCCTCGCAGAAATGTACGAAATGCGACAGGCAGGCGCCATAGCCTTCTCCGATGGCTGGAAACCTGTGCAATCACCCGGTCTCCTGCTCAAAGCCCTCCAATATATCAAAGCATTTGATGGTACCTTCATCCAGCTGCCAGACGATCAGAGCATCTCTGCCCATGGCCTCATGAACGAAGGTATCTACAGCACCCAACTGGGTATGCCGGGCAAACCCGCACTGGCAGAGGAGCTGATTATTCAGCGCGACATAGAGCTGGCCAAATACACGGACTCCCGGCTCCATATCACCGGCATCACCACCCGTAAGTCGGTAGAACTGATCGCGGCCGCAAAAGCTCAGGGCATTAAAGTGACCTGCTCTGTAACGCCATACCACCTCTCCCTCACGGATGCAGCGCTGATCAATTACGACACCAGCCTGAAAGTAAATCCTCCCCTGCGCAGCGCCGACGACGTGAAAGCCCTGCAGCAGGCTGTGAAAGACGGAATTATCGACTGTTTTGCCACCCACCACCTGCCACAGGACTGGGATGCCAAAATACTCGAGTTTGAATATGCAAAAAATGGAATGATAGGCCTGGAAAGTACTTTCGGCGTACTCCGCAAATACCTGCCGGAACTACCACTGGAACAGTTGCTCGCCATGCTGTCGGACAACCCGCGGAAAATCTTCGGGATCAAACAGCCAGCCATAGCCGTGGGCGCCACAGCGGAATTGACCGTTTTCAACCCGGATCAACACTGGACTTTTACAGAAGCCGATATTGCCTCCAAGTCCAAAAATTCGGCGTATATTGGTGCTGCCCTGAAAGGAAAACCTGTAGCAGTTGTTAACAACGGGCAAGTCGCTAAACACTAAGTCTTTTATTCCTACATCTCATAAATTTGTTACTATGTCAAACAAAAACCATATTGCTTACGGTCTTACCGCCGCAATCATTCAGTTTGTAATGAATCTTGGATTCTATTTTGCAAAATTGAATACCGAGAAATGGACTTCCTTTCTGACTACAGGTGTATTAGTAGTGGCAGTTATACTTGCCTGCCTGGACTATGCAAAGAAAAATCCAGGTTCCACCTTCGGCAATATTTTTGCCAACGGTTTCAGAACCACTGCGGTAATAACCGTGATCGGTGTGCTGCTGGCCGTTGTTATGGTGCTCATCTTCCCGGATATTAAGGAAATATCCCTGGAAGCAGCCCGCAAACAAATGGAAGAAGGCGGAAAAGCTACCCCTGATCAGATTGAAACAGCCCTGGACCTGACCAAAAGAATGTACTACGCATTCCTCATCGGCGGCATCCTGGTTGGCAGTATGATCTTCGGTTTAATCGCTTCCCTGATCGGTGCCGCCGTATCACCGAAAGCAAAACAATAGTTACATAAGGAGACAACAATAGATGAGTTTAAACATATCCGTAATCGTTCCTTTAAAAAACGAAGAAGAATCACTTCCGGAGCTCGCCGCCTGGATCGATCGCGTTATGCGCGAAAATAAGTTCACCTACGAAGTGTGGATGATCGATGATGGCAGCACCGACAGCTCCTGGCAGGTAATCCAACAACTCGGCGCTGAAAACCCAGGTATCAAAGGCATCAAATTCCAAAGGAACTACGGTAAATCTGCCGCCCTCAACGAAGGCTTTGCCGCCGCCAAGGGCGATGTAGTCATCACCATGGACGCAGACCTGCAGGATAGCCCGGACGAAATCCCGGAACTATACCGCATGATCGTCGAAGATGGGTATGACCTCGTAAGCGGATGGAAGAAAAAACGCTACGATAACGCGTTTACCAAAAACCTTCCTTCCAAATTATACAACTACACCACCACCCGTATGAGCGGCGTTAAGCTGCACGACATGAACTGCGGCCTTAAATCATACCGCAGGAAAGTGGTGAAATCAATAGAAGTTTATGGCGAAATGCACCGCTACATCCCAGTGATAGCCAAATGGAACGGATTCCGTAACATCGGCGAAAAAGTAGTGGAACACCGCGCACGTAAATACGGTACCAGCAAGTTCGGCCTGGAACGCTTTATCAACGGCTTCCTCGACCTTGCCACCATTATGTTTATCGGAAAATTCGGCAAACGCCCGATGCACTTCTTTGGTGCCCTCGGCACGCTCTTCTTCCTCCTCGGTTTCATCATCGCTGGATACCTGAGCCTTGCCAAAATTTTCTATGATAAATACAATATGACTGACAGACCTATCTTCTTCCTGGCCCTGCTGGCAATGATTATAGGTTCCCAACTCTTCCTCACCGGGTTCATCGGCGAACTGGTTACCAGAAACGCCTCCGAAAGAAATACCTACCTGGTGGAAGCAAGATTGGACAACGCTCAATAATGCCACTGCCCCGCAACGCGGGATACAGCGACAACTACTTATGATGGCTCAAAAAAAGAAAATATTGATCATCGGCACAGCCTACCCCTTCCGGGGTGGGCTGGCTGCTTATAATGAACGACTGGCAGAAGAACTCCAACACGAAAACCATGACGTGGAAATCTTCACCTTTACCGTACAATACCCGGAATTCCTGTTCCCCGGTAAAAGCCAGTATTCCACCGATCCAGCCCCCGCACACCTGCGGATCAAAAGGCTCGTTAACTCAGTGAACCCGCTGAACTGGATCAAAATAGGCCGCACCATCCGCAAAATGAAACCAGATCTGATCCTCATCAAATTCTGGTTACCCATCATGGGCCCTGCCTTCGGCACATTACTGCGACTGGGAAAAAATAAAAATACCAAAGTCATCTCCATCCTCGATAACGTGGTACCACACGAAAAAAGACCCGGAGATGTACCCTTCACCAAATATTTCCTCAAACCCGTGGATGCATTTATCGCCATGAGTCAATCCGTACTCAACGACCTCCGCGTGTTTGAACCCAACAAACCTGCATCACTGATCCCACACCCGATCTACGACAACTACGGGGAGCATATCTCCAAAGAAGCCGCCAGAGCCAACCTGGGACTGCAACCAGGCAAAAAGTATATTCTCTTCTTCGGCTTTATCCGCGCCTATAAAGGGCTGGATCTGCTGCTAAAGGCCATGGCCGATGAACGCATGAAGCAACTGGATGTACATGCCATCGTAGCCGGTGAATTCTATGAAGACGCCACGCCCTACCAGCAACTGCTGCAGGAGCTGCACCTCGGCGACCGGGTACTGATGCACACCGACTTCATCCCCAACGAGGCAGTAAAAAATTATTTCTGCGCCGCCGACCTGGTAGTGCAGCCATATAAAAGCGCCACCCAAAGCGGTATTTCACAGATCGCCTACCACTTCGATAAACCAATGGTTGTCACCAACGTAGGCGGACTCACCGAAATGGTGCCCAATGGCGTTGTGGGCTTCCAGGCTGAACCTGAGCCCGCCAGCATCGCCGCCGCCATAGAAAAATATTTCACGGAAAACCGCGAAGCCGACATGGTGGCTGCACTCCAACAGGAAAAATTAAAGTACTCCTGGCACCGCCTCGCCACAGAAATTCATAAATTAGCGGATAACATTTCCTAAACAACAAACATCTAAACCAGCACAAAGGCGTGATTTACAGAAGTAAAGCTCCTCTACGTATAGGCCTCGCCGGTGGCGGCACCGATGTAAGTCCTTATTCCGACTTATACGGCGGCGCTATCCTCAATGCCACCATCTCTTTATATGCCCGTGCCTCCATAGAGCCACTGACAGAAAATAAAGTCATCTTTGAATCGGCCGACAGAAGAGAAAGCCTCTCCTATGACGCCGTATACCCATTGCCGTTAGACGGGAAATTAGATATCCTTAAAGGCGTGGTAAACCGTATTTTTAAAGATTATGGCGCATTCCCATCGGGTTTCCGCCTCACCACCTACGTGGATGCCCCTCCGGGCTCCGGCCTCGGCACCTCCTCCACCCTCGTGGTAGGCGTAGTAGGCGCCTTCGCCGAATGGCTTAAACTGCCCCTCGGAGAGTACGACCTGGCTCACCTCGCCTACTCTATCGAACGGGAAGACCTCCAACAGGCCGGGGGTAAACAAGACCAGTATGCAGCCACCTTTGGCGGCGTCAACTTCATGGAATTCTACGCCGGCGATAAAGTGATCGTAAACCCACTCCGCATCAAAGACGTATACCTCCATGAACTGGAAAACAACCTGGTATTGTTCTACACCTCTACCAGCCGGTTGTCGTCCAGCATCATCTCCGAACAACAAAAAAATGTGACGGATAAAAACGATGATTCCATCGCTGCCATGCACCACCTGAAAGAACAGGCGGTGATGATGAAAGAAGCTCTGCTCCGCGGTACCATCGATAAAATCGGTGAAATCCTCGACTATGGCTTCGAACAGAAAAAGAAAATGGCTAAAGGCATCTCCAACTCACAACTCGATGAAATCTATGAAGCTGCCCGAAAAGCCGGCGCCAGCGGAGGCAAAATCTCCGGTGCAGGCGGTGGCGGATTCATGATCTTCTATTGCCCTAAAAATACCCGCTTTGCCGTTGTTGACGCGCTCAACAAATTCGGCGGCGATGTAAAACGTTATCATTTTACCAACAACGGGGTTCAAACCTGGAGTATCTAACTTAACTTTATCTGATGAAGGAAGCAATAGCGAACAGACTGCAGGCAAGCATTGCCGTAAAGGAAGCCATCCTCCGGGACGAAACCCTGCTGCAAAAGATCAGCGACGTAGCAACCACTATCACCAACAGCCTCAAAGATGATCATAAGATCCTCTTCTGCGGCAACGGTGGCAGCGCCGCCGATGCACAACACCTGGCCGCCGAATTTTCCGGCCGCTTCTATAAAGACCGTACACCACTGTATGCAGAGGCGCTCCACTGCAACAGCTCTTATATGACTGCCGTAGGTAACGACTATGGCTACGACCAGGTATACGCGCGCATCCTGCGCGGTATCGGTCGCCCGGGCGATGTGCTCATCGGCATATCCACCTCCGGCAACTCCGCTAACATCCTTGAAGCCATGAAAGTGGCTAAAGAACAGGGAATGATCGTAGTTAGCATGACCGGACAAACCGGTGGTAAAATGGCCGCTGGCAGCGATTACCTGCTCAACATGCCTTCCACCGATACACCACGCATCCAGGAAGCACATATCACCGTAGGCCATATCATCTGCGAAATCGTTGAAAACAATCTTTTTCCGGGATGATGACTACTGAATGTATCGTGCTGGCAGGCGGCCTTGGCACCCGCCTGCGCAGCGTAGTAGCCGACAAGCCAAAATGTATGGCCCCCATCGGATCACAGCCCTTCCTGTACTACCTGCTCCACTATCTCCATAAACAAGGCATTACCCATGCCATCCTTTCTCTTGGATACAAATCCGAACAGGTGATCGAATGGTGTGAGCAAAACGAGCTGCCACTGCGTGTATCCTTTACCGTAGAACCGGAACCCCTGGGCACCGGCGGCGGTATCGTGTATGCCCTCAGCAAGGTAGAGAACGACGCTGTATTCATCGTAAACGGAGATACCTATTTTGATGTAGACCTGGCCGGCTTCAACGCCTTTCACCAGCAACACGGCAGTCAGTTGTCGCTCGCACTCAAGCCTATGCAGCGCTTCGACCGTTATGGCACCGTTACTCTCAATAACAACAGCGGCATCACCGCATTCCGGGAAAAACAATTCATGGAATCAGGGCTGATCAATGGTGGGATATACCTTACAGCGGCATCGTACCTCAAAGGTTTACATCTCCCTGAAAAATTCTCCTTTGAAAAAGAAGTACTGGAGCCAATGGCCGCCAATGGCCAACTGTACGGCTTTGTAAGCAATACCTATTTTATTGATATCGGTATTCCGGAAGACTACGAAGCCGCCTCCAACTACTTACCGTATAACCTTTAACGTTAGTATGCAATGACATTGTTCCTGGACAGAGATGGCGTTATCAACGACGAAATAAAAGATGGATATGTGCTCAGCTGGGATATGTTCCGCTTCAGCAATGGCGTACTACAGGCCCTTCCTATCTTCAACAATAAGTTTGACCGCATCGTGATCGTTACCAATCAACGCTGCATCGGTCGCGGCCTCCTCACCAACGAAGGCCTGGATGCCATCCACGCCCGCATGTTGCAGGAAATTACCGCTCACCACGGCCGTATTGATAAAATCTACTACTGCCCGGATGTCGACAACAGCTCCCCTTGCCGCAAACCACAAAACGGTATGGCCATGCAGGCAAAAAGCGACTTCCCGGAAATCGACTTTCAACAGGCAGTAATGGTAGGTAACACGCTGAGCGACATGCAATTTGGACGCAACCTGGGCATGAAAACCATTTTCATTACCAGCACCCATCCGGAAATTACGCTGCCTCATCCGCTGATCGATGAGCGTTACGCCAGTTTGATGGATTATGCTGCCACAATACAATAATTCGACGGTACAACCGTATTATAGATATGGTAAAAAAAATATTAATATCCATATTGCTCCTTTGCGCCGGCATTGCTGCCCACGCACAGCAACCTGATGCCGCTTCCAAAGCCAGCCTGGTCAAATACCAGGACACGCTGCAGCAACTCAGCAAGGATATTTTCGCCGGCCGCGGCGACGATGGCCGCCAGCAGGCATGCGATGCCTTCATACCCACCCTCGTGAAAGCGCTGAAAAACAAGTACTCTTTCAAATTCCCGTTCGATTCACTCAAAACGGTTTCTATTCAATATCCGAAAGACAGTACCTTCCGCATTTTTACCTGGGCCCTGGAACATGAAAATGGCTTCTACCGGCATTTCGGCGCCATACAGATGAATACCCCGGACGGCTCTCTGAAACTCTTTCCCCTGTTTGATGCCAGCGATTACATGGCCAATACCGATACCATTACGGATAATAAATACTGGTACGGTTGCCTCTACTACAACATCGAACATCGCCACTATTTTAACCAGGAATACTATACTCTCTTCGGCTGGGACGCTAACAATCCACGTAGCCAGAAGAAAATAGCTGAAATGCTCACCTTCAAAAACGGCCAGCCGGTATTTGGCGGACCGTTCTTCAGCTTCAGCGCCGACAGCGTGAAAAAGCCCACCCGCAACCGTTTTATCATGGAGTATAAAAAGGAAAGCAGCATCAGCCTCAATTACAATAAGGATGCGGACATGATTATCTTCGATCACCTCATCTCCGAAAGTAATGAGCCGGAAAAAAAGCATACCCTCGTATCCGATATGGATTATGAAGGTTTTAAATGGACCGCCGGCAAGTGGCTGCACGTCGAAAAAATCTTTAACGATGCCATACCACTGGGTAAAGGCGCCCCGGTGCCCCAGCCACTGGATGTGAAGAAGAAGAGTATGACCAATCCGAAGAGTGCGGAAGATTATATAAATGAGCAATCAGGCAAAAATCATAAATAAAAAAACCGTCGCTTTCGGCGACGGTTTTTTTATTTACAGCCGGCCAAAGGCCGGCTATAAATAAACGCTTTAAAATAACTCACCCTGGGTACCAGCATCCTCTTCTGGGCTCGGATCTTCATCCTCAGACAATAACTCCGCACTAATCAGGTCATCGCCTGCAATGCGCGTACCTACTGCCTTCCAGCCGGTCACTTCAATAAACTCAGCCAGGTTGATCTCTTCTTCTTCCGGATTGCGTTTCTTACCCGTTTTCAGTAGTACTACCGGTTGTGTATGGGTAGTAACCATTTCCAGGTAGTTGCCGTTGCCCTCTTTGATAAACAGAAACTTGTTATTCAGCGTCTGCGTTTCTACACGGAAACGTTTTACGTTAAACTGCTTCTTGTCGGCATCAAAGTAGATGGCAGTGACCACCTTATCAGGATTGAATTTTTCGATGTATACGATATCGTTGGACTCATAACGGTTGGTGAGGTCGTAGTTGGTGAGCTCGTAAGTACCATTTTTAAAGGCCGCGAAAATTTTATCTTCCCCTTCAAAGCTACCGATGTACACCCCTCTTTCTTCCGTATTGAGTCGGCCTGTTTCCGGATCAAACCAGATCTTCTGGCCTGCCAGGGTAGATACACCTTTCTCCTTGAACTTCACACTACGGATAGGATATTTCGTTACCTGGTTACCCATCGAAATACGTCCTTTAATAGCAATGGTTTCGAAGAACAGGTCGAACTCCTTGTTCCTGGCGGAGCAGTTCGGACTCAGCTTGATGGTTACCACTTCTGCTTCTCCATTAGGGTTAGCGCTGAAGTAGTGCACTTTAGAGTTTTTCTCTCCCTTGTGCGCGAGGTCGTACTCTTTATCCCTGGTAACACCCGTTACGTTAAAGCGTTTTGCATAGCTTACGCCGGTTTTTCCTTCTACATAAATCATGTTGTAGGTAGTACGCTCATCATTTTTGCGGAATACGTCCACATGTATAATGTCCTTACCTACAAAGGTTTTGTCCGCTACTTTGGTTACCAGCATTTTACCGTCGCGACGGAAAACAATGATATTATCAAGGTCGGAACAATCGGCTACAAATTCATCTTTCTTCAGGGAAGTACCAATGAAGCCATCTGCGCGGTTTACGTACAGTTTGGTGTTGGCAATAGCCACCTGCTGCACCTGGATGGTGTCGAAGGTTTTAATTTCGGTGTTACGTTCCCTGCCTTTACCATACTTCTTCAGCAGGTTTTCGTAGTAGGCGATCGTGAAATCAGTGAGGTTAGCGAGGTCGTGTTTTACCTGTTTGATATCTCCTTCAATGCCTTTGATCTGTTCGTTGAGCTCATTGATATCGAGGCGGTAAATTCTACGTACAGGCTTTTCCGTGAGTTTCACAATATCTTCACGGAGAATGGCACGTTTCAGGTTTTTCTTGTACGGAGCAAAAGCCTTGTCGATAGCTGTCAGCACCGCTTCCCAGTCCTTATGCTTCTGTTCAAGTTCCTTATAGATTCCCTTTTCGAAGAAGATTTTTTCGAGAGAGGTATAATGCCATTTATCTTCGAGTTCGCTTAGTTTGATTTCCAGTTCCTGGCGGAGCAGGTCTTTGGTATAATCAACGGACGACTTCAGTAAGTCGGACGCAGATATGAACTGTGGTTTGTCGGATACAATTACGCAGGCATTCGGGGAGATGGAAATTTCGCAATCGGTAAATGCGTACAGGGCATCGATAGTGATATCCGGGGAGATGCCGGGTGCCAGGTGCACCTCAATTTCCACGTTCGCAGCGGTGTTATCCACTACTTTACGGATTTTGATCTTGCCGCTGTCGTTTGCTTTTACGATGGATTCCATCAGCTGGGTGGTAGTAATACCATATGGTACGTCCTTGATCACCAGCGTTTTCTTGTCGCGCTCCTCAATATGTGCGCGTACCCTTACTTTACCACCACGTTTACCATCATTATAGTTGGCCACATCCACCATACCACCGGTAGCGAAATCCGGATACAATTCGAATTTCTTTCCTTTCAGGGATTTGATGGCGGCGTCTATGAGTTCACAGAAGTTGTGCGGTAATATTTTTGTGGAGAGACCTACGGCGATACCTTCGGCACCTTGCGCGAGCAGCAACGGGAACTTCATGGGCAGTGCCAGTGGTTCGTTTTTGCGACCATCGTAACTCAGCTGCCAGGTGGTTGTTTTAGCGTTGAAGGCAACTTCCAGTGCAAATTTAGAGAGGCGGGCCTCGATATACCTGGCTGCCGCTGCATCGTCGCCTGTTCTTACGTCACCCCAGTTACCCTGGGTTTCGATGAGCAGGTCTTTCTGACCGAGATTCACAATGGCATCGCTGATAGAGGCATCACCATGCGGGTGATACTGCATCGTTTGCCCGATCACGTTAGCAACTTTGTTGAAGCGACCGTCATCCATTTCTTTCATGGCATGCAGGATACGGCGCTGAACGGGCTTTAACCCGTCTTCTATGCTGGGAACCGCACGTTCCAGGATTACGTAAGAAGCATAATCCAGAAACCAGCTCTCATACATGCCGCCTACATGCGTGACATTATGCAGAGATTCGTCTGATGTTTGATTTTCCATGTCCATGTATAAACACTTACGATTTTACGTTTATCATTTTTTCAAAATCTTCTCTCCAGATGCGTACGCTGTCTTTCCGTACATCATCCACAGAGTTGAGCTCGATATAACAGCAATCCGTAATGGCTATCATCTGATGCCATATCATTGCTGGTATTTCCACCCTTACAGGTGCACTGATTTCGGTGACAATAATTTCATTTCCGTCCAGGGGACACCAGTGTAATTCAGCCTTTCCTGAAAACAACAATAATATCTCCGGATTTTTATTTGCACTATGACCTTCATGATAATGCTGTCCTCCACTGCTGCCTGCATTTCGATAGCACAACATAAAGTCACCTGTACGCTGGCAATTCCACAAATAGTTACTACCTCTTTCATCCTCCCCATGCAGGGATATAGGCGTTACCGTGATCATAATCGTTGTGTCTTTATAATTTGGTTATCAGCTTTCTGGCGCTGTTTCAGCAGCTGCTGGCTCACCACCCGGCTGTTTTACTTCAAAATCACGAAGCGTTTTCAGTTCTCCCCTGCTTTCCAGTTTACCTTCTTTTACCAGCTCTTTCAATCGCCAGGTAAGGAACTGATCCATTACCGGGTATTTCAGTTTTCCGGTAACCTGACCGGCTACACGCCATGCTTTGATAAAGTCCTTCCCTGTTTGTTGCAGCAGGTCTTTATCATAGAAAGTGGCAGGTTCTCCTTTCAGTTTCTTACCTCCTTCCAGTAGTCGCAGGCCAGCATTCTCATTCATCATGCGATGCCATTCATCCCCATCCAGCTCATACTCTGCCAGCGATATCGGCCTGGCCAGTTTCTTCGCTTTCAGGAATTCTTTAGGGAGAATCTGGTGCAGGTGGGTGGGATAAAATACCGCCCCCTTTTCATTCAGGAAAGGAAGATTGTTGAGATAGATGATATGTATACGACCTGCATAGTCATACAACTTACTCACCAGCCAGTAATAACCGGCTACATCTCTCGCATTTTGCCCTGCCCATATCCAGATTTCCAGTTCAGGATCTTCTTTCAGCATGGCTTTCAGCGCCAGAAAACGTTCCTCGTCAGCAGAGTGTTCCAATTCCGGCTCCGGTGCAGGTTCCTGATTTTCCGTTTCTTCGAACATATCCGGCGTTACGGGCGCGGGAGCGGGCGTAACCCCCTGCATCTGCTGCCACCATTGCTGGCGGCCGGCCTGGCCTTCTTTGGTGTCCAGTATGAACAGCGGGCCTACGGACAAGTCATCTTCGAAGGAAAGTACTTCCCCTTCCATTTTCTCGTCCATCCCGATGGCTTCCTTCAGTACAGCTACTGCAGGCTCGCCAAAAACAATATGCTTTAAGCTCATACAGTTGCGATATTACTTAACAGACTCTTGTACCTCTTCAATAACATCCTTTTCATGGCGCAGGTTGTTGATGATAAACTCCTGGCGTGCCTGTGTATTCTTACCCATATAGTATTCCAGCAGTTTCTGGATATGGATATCTTTGGACAGAATGATCGGATCGATACGCATATCTTCTCCGATGAAGCGGCCAAATTCATCCGGTGAAATTTCACCCAATCCTTTAAATCGGGTAATCTCCGGTTTACCGCCCAGTTTCTTCACTGCTTTCTGTTTCTCTTCCTCGCTGTAGCAGTAGATGGTTTCCTGTTTGTTACGCACGCGGAACAGCGGCGTTTCCAGGATATACACGTGCCCGTTTTTCACCAGGTCAGGGAAAAATTGCAGGAAGAAAGTCAGAATCAGCAAACGGATGTGCATACCGTCCACGTCGGCATCGGTGGCTACCACAATATTATTATAGCGTAAGCCTTCCAGTCCGTCTTCAATATTGAGTGCATGTTGCAGGAGGTTAAACTCCTCATTTTCGTACACAATCTTTTTGGTAAGACCAAAGCTGTTCAGCGGTTTACCACGTAAGCTAAACACCGCCTGTGTTTCCACGTTGCGGGATTTAGTGATGGAACCACTCGCGGAGTCACCCTCCGTGATAAAGATGGTGGTATCGAGTTTGCGGGCTTCGTTCTCTGCTTTTTCCTTACCGGTGTATTCCTCATTCATGTGAATGCGGCAATCACGCAGCTTCCGGTTATGGAGGTTCGCTTTTTTCGCCCGCTCGTTGGCCAGCTTTTTTACACCTGCCAGCTCCTTACGTTCGCGCTCACTCTGTTCGATACGTTTCTTCATCGCGTCGGCTACTGCCGGGTTGCGGTGCAGATAGTCGTCCAGGTGTTTGGACAGGAAGTCCAGCACAAACGCTTTCATGGATGGTCCGCCTTCATAAACGGTCAGGGAGCCCAGCTTGGTTTTGGTTTGTGATTCAAATACCGGCTCCTGCACACGCACGGAGATAGCCGCACAAATAGAAGCCCTGATATCGGTAGCATCGTAATCTTTCTTATAAAAATCACGTACTGTTTTTACAAATGCCTCACGGAAAGCACCCAGATGTGTACCGCCCTGTGTGGTATGCTGACCATTCACGAATGAATAATACTCTTCACCATACTGGTTTTCGTGCGTAATGGCCACCTCTATATCCTCCCCTCTCAGGTGAATAATTGGATAGCGCAGTTCCTCGTCGTTGGTTTTGCGTTGCAGCAGATCCAGCAGGCCGTTTTTAGACAGGTATTTTTTGCCGTTAAAGTTGATGGTTAATCCAGCATTCAGGAAGCAATAGTTCCAGATCTGGTTCTCCAGGAATTCAGGGATATAACGGAAGTTCTTAAATACAGTATCGTCCGGGGAAAAGGTCACCAACGTACCGTTTTCCTCGTTGGTAGCAGTTTCTTTATGCTCTTTGGTCAGTACCCCGCGTTCGAATTCCGCCACTTTCATTCTTCCATCACGTACGGATTGTACCCGGAAGTAACTGGAGAGCGCATTCACCGCTTTCGTACCCACACCGTTCAATCCCACTGATTTCTGAAAGGCTTTGCTATCATATTTAGCACCGGTGTTGATCTTGCTTACTACATCCACTACTTTTCCCAATGGAATGCCGCGGCCATAGTCACGCACCGTTACCATATGCTCCGTTACCTTAATATCTACCTGCTTACCAAAACCCATGGTATGCTCATCGATACAGTTATCCGTTACCTCCTTGAGCAGTATGTATATACCATCATCTGCGCTGGAGCCATCCCCTAACTTACCAATGTACATACCTGGCCTGAGCCGGATATGCTCCCGCCAGTCCAACGACCTGATGGAGTCTTCCGTATAGGAAGCAAATAGATCCTTTTTATCCGTTTTCTCCGTATTAGCCATAATTATATTAAAGTTTCCTATATACTTATGATGTTTTTTAACAGTTGCCGGCACCTGCTATACTAAATCTTTTAGCAAAACCGGATTATGGGCAAAAATAATGGTTTCAGCGAATCAACCCAAGTATAAGATAGATAAATAAAAAAATACATGCATCTTGGAATTATATTAACTTATTTACTATATTTACAAAAGACACCTATTTTTTGAAATCCTAACCTATGTCCTTATGAAAACACTATGCCTGATCATCTCATTATTACTTATTGCCGCCGCTGTCATCGCCACGCGCTATATTCGCAGGGAACAGGAAAACAACGTCGGTAACAAATTCCTTCGTCTGATCCGGAAATTCGACTCCTGGCAGATGATGCGTTAATTTTCAATATAATATATTTTCAGATTAAATAGCAAATCCGGCGCTAACACAATAATTCGGCTCAGGACTTCCAGCAGGGCAATAGCAGATTACATCATTGATAATCCCTATTCCTATGAAAACTGGTTTATTGTTCAGACTCGCATGTCTGTTGATCGCTACAATCGTTTTAACGGCTCATCTCGTTCGCAAACAGGTGAGAAGCTGAGGTTACCACAATAAAAAGAGGCTGTTCCAGTGATTGAGACAGCCTCTTTTCTAAATGCTTGCTATAACTTATCGGTTATAATATTTGTTTACAGCATCAGTTCTGCTGCGCACATGTAATTTTTCGTAAATGTTGTGCACGTGGCGGCGCACCGTTTCTATACTGATAAATAAATTACTGGCGATTTCCTTGTAAAGGAAACCCTTTGATAACTGATCCAGAATTTCTTTTTCACGAGTCGTCAACGCTTCCAGTGCAGGATTCGGTTTGGCCTGCTTCTGGAAAAATGCCACCACCCTCCTGGCAATCTGTGAGCTCATCGGACTTCCACCTTCGTGCAAATCACGGATCGCCTCCAGCAATTCTCCCGGAGAGGTCTTCTTCAGGATATAACCACTGGCACCCGCTTCCAACGCATTGAAAATTTTGTCATCATCCTCATAAACCGTGAGCATCATAAACTGCATGTCCTGATACTCTGCCTTCAGACGCGCAATACATTCAATACCATTCATGCCTCCCGGCAGATTGAAATCCATCAGTACCACATTTGGAAGTAAGTGAGGGATCTGTTCCACTGCGGTTTCTGCATTATTGAAAGTGCCAACACAGGCATATCCGTCAGAACCATTAATCAGCAATTCCATAGCCGTGCGTATATCATGGTTGTCCTCTACAATCGCTATAGAGATAATATCCATGTTATCCTGGGACTTCTTTTTTGAGTATACCGTCATGTCTTTATTTATTATAACACTTAGATGTTACTGCTAACAAATGTATGTTAATTTAGTGGGATATCGAGAAAAACTATTGTTCCGTTATCAGAGGTGATATCCGCATTACCACCCACTGCAATCATCCTCTTCTGGATGTTTTTAAGACCATTCCCAAACAAACGCACCTTCTCCTGATCAAACCCTTTTCCGTTGTCTTTTATCATGATGGTCATATTTCGGTTGTTCATCTTAATTTCAATGATCACTTCGGTTGCCTTCGCGTGTTTTACCACATTGTGCAGCGACTCTTTTACTGCCAGGTAAATGTTTCTCCTTGTTCCTCCGCTTAATTTAATATTAGGGATGGTATCCGGTATATAAAACTGATGTGTGATATGTGCATGCTCCAAAAAGTCGGCCGCAAAACTACGCATATATGCAATCAGATTCGCCAAACTGTCATTGGAAGAATTCATCGCCCAGATAATCTCACTCATCTTATCCACCATCTCCCCTGCCGTTTCCGAAATCCGCTCTATCTCCCTCGTTTGCGTCGGATCCTGGATCTTACGCTTTGCAATCTCACTCAACAAACGGATGGTAGATAATCCGGACCCCAGGTCGTCATGCATGTCACTGCTGATACGCGCACGTTCCTGATCCACCGCCTGCTCTTTCTCCAGCTTCAGCTTCTCATGCCTGATCTTATAATCCAGATACAAGGTAGAGAAATAATAAGCAATACCCAGCAAAAGCAACAATAACAGGAACCTGAACCAGAGCGATTGCCAGAACGGTATCCTGATAAGGATCTCCAGGGTGGTAGGTGTCGCATTCCAGATATCATCGTTATTGGAAGCTCTTACCTTAAAGGTATATTTTCCAGGATGCAGGTTCGTATACCTCGCCATTCGGAAGGTACCACCATCCACCCAGTCCTCATCAGCCCCTTCCAGTTTATACTGTATCCGGTTCTTTGTAGGGTTGGTATATTCCAGCGGCACAAACTCCAGTGCGATCGTGTTCTGGTTGTAAGGTAATTCTACTTTTTTCAGGAGAGATACCACCGTATCTGATTCATAAGGCTTATCCAATACTTCCATCCTGCGAATCACCACTTTCGGATAATATGGATTGTTCCTGAAATTTTTTGGGTAGAAACCATTCACCCCCCGGATACCACCAAAGAACAACTCGCCATCTACCGATTTGTAAAAGGCCCCGGTATTGAACTCATTGGACTGCAGCCCGTCTTCATGGTTGAAACTCGTTATCTCATTGGTGACCATGTTGATCTGCGACAAGCCTTTGTTATGACTCACCCAGATCTTGTCTTTATCATCCAGCAACACGCCGTACAAATAATCGTTGATCAGCTTGGGATTATCGTAGCTATTGAAATGCTGTACAATCTGATCCTGTTCATTTAGTATAAACAACCCTTTTGTACCCGCTACCAATACCTGCTTATGGGAATTTTTATTGATGGACTTCACCATCATTCCTTCCGGAAAAATCACCTTGTTCCAGCGGCTGCTTCCTGCATGACGTGCAAATAAGGAGGACTTGGTGCCGGCATACTGGTTCCCCATCATGTCCTCGTAGTAGGTAGTCAGCGTTTCATCTCCAAAGTCGTGCACCATGCTCACCTTGTACCCCGCCCCTTCATTGGTAAACATCAGCAGATAATGTCCGTAGTTAAAATACACCTCGCCGTTTGGCCGCTTAAATAAAAACGGAAAACGGTGCCGGTCGTCCGGCAGCCCCAGCTTACGCACCTGGGCCGTCAGATCTGTATAGGTTTTGGTGATCACATTAAACAACCCGATGTGCATGCCGGTAAAATGTAACCAGATATGCTCGTAATCTTCCCGGCAGATAGCCGCCAGATCACTGCCCGGAAACTTCCCGGGGTATAATTCATTGGAGAACCTTTCTAAAAAACGGCCGCCTTCTTCATAAACATTCAGTCCATCTCTCAATAACCCCACATACAACCTGCCGTCATCATGCTTGTACACAGACATTACCATGTTATGCGTGATGTATGGAGAACGATAAAGATTGAAAACCTTTTTATGCGGCGAATATTTTTTGATACCATCACCATCCGTACCAACCCACATATTATCGGAACCATCCCGGTACAGGAAAGTAACGTCATTGAAGGAATGAGTTTCGAAAGTATTGAAACTCACGATGTGCCGGATGATTTCATTTCTTGCTATGCTATATATCAATACACCGTCATTACCACCTATCCACGCATTGCCGTCATGATCCAACTCCACCACATTCGGCTCAAAGGCCTCATTACGCTCATTGCGCACATCATATGGCAGGTCACTGAACTTGTTCCTTTTTTTATTGAAGATGGTCACGTGCCCGGCACTAACGATGATCAGTGAATCCTGGTTCAACCGGCGGACCACAGGATTTTTCCCAATCCCCGGCAAACAGAAGATCTGTAATTGTAAAGTCCGGATGTTGAGCGCCAGCATTTCTCCCGGCTGATAATTCATCCATACCAGGTCGCCATCCTTATATGCCACCCCAGGCACCACCCCGGCCTGCTGGAACTGCCGTGGATAAGCAATCATCCGTTTGGTTCTGAATGAGTCCCTGTCCACAACGTAGATCCCTTTCATAGGCCGCCAGATCCAGATAGTACGGCTGGCTGTATCTTCTCCCAAAATTTTAAACTTATAACTGGCATCCCGCTCGGCCGTGTTCACATTCGCTTTCACGCTATCCGGAAAAACTTCGCGGAACCGGTTGCGGTACTTATCATATACACTCACACCATTATTATGTGTAAGCAGCAGGCGGTTGCGACTGTCCTTATAAAAAGAATAGCCTTTATAACCACTGAGATCAAACCGATTGATTACTGCGCGGTTACCGGTGATAGTACGCGGTACCAGTTCGCCTTTGCCATCACCGGGCCTGATCGGGGAATTAGGCTTATACCTGTATTCATTGAAAATGTATCCATCGAAACGATTGATACCGTCGCGGGTGGCAAACCACATAAACCCCTGGTCGTCCTGACAAATGTCCGAAACCGAACTCTGAGAAAGTCCTTCATTCACACTATAACCATCAAAAATATACGGCTTATCCTGAGCAAGGAGCAGAGATCCCCTTAAGATACACAGGCACAGCAGGAAGAGTATTTTGATTTTAGGCAATAAATGCACGATGGTTTTAGTGTTAATGACAGTGAGCAGCTTTAGGCTTTATGCAAATATATAAATCTGCTTCACACTTTATAGCAATTTTGTAATTTTCTTGCCGCTAACAGATTGGAAATAAATATTATAACTTATGCCTATTTCAAGGATACGATATTTAATGAATCGCTGTAACACTTTACTGTGGCCAGATACAACGGCCTCTGCTATTAAAGTTTTTGCACTTTCGGTGGTATTTATGTGGACGTCAACTGCTGCTAAAGCTCAGTTGCCCGTACCTGTACGCACCCTCTCGGCCGGTTTGCCTGCCAAAAGCCTCCGTGGACTTCAGGCGGTAACAGACGATATTGTGTGGGTGTCTGGTACCCAGGGAATGGTAGGCCGTACTGCCAATGGCGGTCAATCCTGGAAGTGGAGCAAGGTGGCCGACAGCTGCGATTTCCGCTCTATCTACGCATTTGACAGCCTGAAGGCAGTAGTACTGAGTATCGGGAGTCCTGCCCTGCTTTACATGACTACCAATGGCGGGCAGTCCTGGAAAAAAGTATATTCGAATGAAGACAAAGACATTTTCTTTGACGGGCTGGTATTTATGAACGAGCAGGAGGGCATTGCCATCGGCGACCCGCTGAAGGATAATAATGGTAAAGAAAAATTTACGGTGCTCCGCACGCATAACGGCGGCCTTTCCTGGGAACTGGATCCTATGGATGCCAGGCCGGCTGCACAGCCCGGCGAAGCGATATTTGCAGCCAGTAACACCAGTCTGATTGCACTTCCTAACGGGCAATCCCTGTTCGTGACCGGTGGTTCCGTATCAAGAATTTTTTTCAACAACGGTACCCGCAACCGTGTTATCCGGGATAATAACTATAGCGTTTACCCATTACCGTTAATTCAGGGACAAAATAGCACCGGCACTTTTTCCGTTGCCTTTCGGGATCAGCAAAACGGCATCATAGTTGGAGGCGATTATAAAAATGATACCCTGCGCGAACGCAACTGCTTTATTACCAGCGATGGTGGTAAAACCTGGACAGCACCAGCCATACCACCGTCGGGTTATCAGTCGGCCGTTACCTGGGTAAATAAAAACACCCTGTTAGCAACCGGTACCAGCGGCACACACCTTTCCTACGATGGTGGAAAAACCTGGGCAAAAATCGGAAGTGGCTACAATGCCATCATGAAAGCCCGGAATGGAAAACTGGTGTACCTTGCGGGCAAAGAAATTGCTGTGCTGCAAGCGGAGTAACTGCCTTATACCAAAAAGGTGCTCCTGGAAAGGCGCACCGCTGGAATAGGTTAAAGCAAAAAGTACATTTATTGCTTTGAAGTTAATAAGATATTATCTCTTTTTTTGCTCTTTTTTGCAAAGCAGATATTTTTGATCGTAAACGTAGAGATTACCATCATCAACGTTATTTCGCCGGCGCTAACCCACCGCGCGGAATGCGGAACGTAACCCGGCAACAGCGATGCTGACGCGGACCTTCCGCTACCATAAAGGGTATTTTTCTAACCTACAGGCAGGCAGGGAAAATTAACATCGGCCTCCTTTTTTTTGTAACTTAAAGCCGGGATAAGCCTGACATAGAAAAAGCTATTATGCAAGTTGAAACTTCCTCGAGCAAATACTCAGCGAAACATTACCCGGATGCCGTCCGGTCATGGAAAAAAGAAGGTAACATCTTCTACTTTTATACTACTGAAACCATTCTGGAAGTAAGGGTTATCTCCGACAAGATCATCCGGTTCAGATACGCCTCCGACGGTACTTTCCAGCGCGATTTCTCCTATGCCACCAGTGATACACTGGAAGAGTCTCCGATCTCTTTTGGTATCAGGGAGTTCGATGCCAACTTCGAAATATACACGAACTATATTAAGGTGCTGATCGCCAGGGATAACCTCCGCGTTACCATCACCGACCTGGAAGGCAAAATCATCAACCAGGATGAAATGGGCTTTCACTGGCAGCATTACCTCCTCAAAGGTGGTAAGATCGTTTACTGTAGTAAGCTGATCCAGGAAAATGAAGTATTCTACGGCCTGGGCGATAAACCCACGGACCTCAACCTCCGCGGCAAACGCCTGGAAAACTACGGCACAGATGCCTACGGCTACCAGAAAGATACCGACCCGCTGTACCGGAATATCCCCTTCTACTACGGCCTGCATAATGGTATAGGCTACGGACTGTTTTTTGATAATACCTTCCGCACCATCTTCGACTTCGGAAAGGAAAGAGACAATGTATGCAGCTTCTGGGCAAGAGGCGGTGAAATGAATTACTACTTCATCTACGGGCCTGACCTGATGGAAGTTGCCGAAACCTATACCCGCATTACCGGAACACCGGAGTTGCCGCCATTATGGGCACTTGGCTACCACCAATGCCGCTGGAGCTACTACCCGGAGCAAAAAGTGAGAGATATTGCCACGGAATTCCGCAAACGCCAGATCCCCTGCGATGTCATCTATCTCGACATCGACTATATGGACGGCTTCCGCTGCTTTACCTGGAATAAGGAATATTTCCCTGACCCGGTTAAAATGATCAGCGACCTTGCAAAAGAAGGTTTTAAAGTGGTGGTAATCATTGACCCAGGCATCAAAGTAGATCCGGAATACAGCATCTACCAGGATGGACTTAAAAATAATTACTTCTGTAAACGCGCGGATGGCGCGCTGATGGAAGGTGATGTATGGCCGGGCAAATGTGTGTTCCCCGACTTTACCAATCCGGAGGTGCGCGACTGGTGGGCCGGCCTTTTCAAAGGGCTTGCCGAAACAGGCGTGCGCGGCGTATGGAATGATATGAACGAACCTGCGGTGTTTGAAATGGGCACCTTCCCTGAAGATGTGCGCCACGATTACGACGGAGAAGAAGTGAGTCACCGCAAGGCACATAATGTATATGGCCACCTGATGAGTAAAGCCACTTCAGCAGGCCTGAAGCGCTACCTCATGCCTAACCGGCCATTTGTTATCACCCGCTCTGCATATGCGGGTGCACAGCGCTGGTCCTCTGTTTGGACCGGGGATAACGTTTCCAGTTGGGAACACCTCTGGCTGGCAGCCGTGCAGTGTCAGCGACTGGCCGTTTCCGGCTTATCGTTCTGCGGCAGTGATATTGGCGGCTTCATTGGTGAGCCGGACGGAGAATTGTATACCCGCTGGATTCAGCTGGCCTCCTTCCATCCGCTGATGCGTACCCATAGCGCCAGCAATGAAACCGGGTTCGACCAGGAGCCATGGAGTTTCGGTGAAAAATATGAGGCGATCGTAAAGAAATTTATATCACTCCGATACCAACTGCTTCCCTATTTCTACACCACCTTCTGGCAATATGCACAAAACGGTACCCCGATGATCCGGCCGCTGGCTTTTGTGGCGCAGCATGAGGCAGATACCTACAATTGCTCCCATGAATTTATGTTCGGCGATTCCCTGCTGATCAGTTTTGTAAACGAAGCAGGTATGCAGGAGAAAGATTTATATCTCCCTAAAGGCCAATGGTACAGCTACTGGGATAAAACACAACTGGCTGGTGGCGAACACCACACCGTGGCTACCCCGCTGGACCAGATGCCATTATTTGTGAAAGCAGGTGCTGTTATTCCGTTTTATCCGGAAATGCAGTATACCGGCGAAAAACAGGTGGAAGAAATGATCCTGGAAGCCTACTACAGCAACACGGTTGTAAAAAGTTCTTTGTATGAAGATGCCGGTGATCACTATGGATATAAAAACGGCCAGTTTAACGTGATCCGTTTCAAACAGGCATCGGACGACAAACAGTTCTGGTTGAAAAAACAATATTATATAAACTATCAGTCCACTTACAACCGCTTCCGCATTAAAGTGTATGGCATTCCTTTCACGCCTGCTGCTGTGCTGGTAAACGGAAAACAACTGGAGGCCGGTAGCTGGACCGCGGGAGATAATGTGATTGAGTTTGTTGCCGATAAAGGCTTCGAAGAAATTGTGATAAAATAAGGGCACACCAGATAGACATCTAACGTGCTTTGTCCTAACCTATGCCAACTTTAGTTGCGCAAAATTAACAGGACAAAGCATCACTTCAAAATATGCAACTGCAATGAACAAAATGAACAGGTATACCACTTATTCATTTTGTTCATTCCAAAAATTTACTGATCAGATGGCTGTTTCAGCGGTCATTCGATACTAAAAATAGAAAAGCCTTCCTGTTGGAAGGCTTTTCTATTTGATGAATTGTATATGCTTATTACTGATAGGAAATAATAATTACCTATTAATAATATATAGACAGGAAACAGATAGAAATCAATGCACAAAAAATCAGGAACACAAATACTGCCCGAAACAGGATTTCTATCTTATCCGTAGTCATTTCGTAGTTATTCATTTCTTGTCCAGGTTCTGCGTGGTTTAAACTTAGGCTTTTCATACAAACAAATTAATAGGATTTAAAAAATCTAAAAATATCTGAGGGAGATATCTCAGGGGGCCTCTACATACGTCAAACATCCTTCTTAAAATGAAAGTACAAAGAAAAAAGCTAAAATGGACAAATCTTTTTGTTCATTTTTCGCTAAAGCCTTGTTCATTTTTTGTTTACTGCTTTTTCTTGCCGCCTTTAACACCTTCATGGGGCAATTGCGTCTGCTGCGGCCTTGGAGCTGCTTTCACCGGGATGGAATCATTGTCCCCTATTTCGGCTGCAGTAACGACCTCGCCTAAACGATAATATTCCTTTACCATCTGGCCGGATTCTTCATCATATAATTTCCAAACGCCATGGCGTACGGGATTTCCTTCCCGGATGATTTCCATCGGCTTTTCCTGCTGGGTTTCCAGGTCGATCACCATTACCGTATCCTTTTGACCGGGGATTTCAGTGGATACATATTGTCCCTCGGCACTCTTCTTCCCATCAGGATAAAAATATTTGCAGTATCCATTAAGTACGTTGTTTTTGTAAGTTTCCTCAGCTAATATATGACCGGAAGCAGTAGTCTTCTTCCAAACCCCTTCCTTACGGTCATTTTTGTAATTGCCTTCCCAGGTGTAACCGGGTTCTCCTCTCAATTCTCCCACTTCCTCCATCCATAACCCCTGCTTTCTTCCTTTTTCATCCTTCTGGTTATGTTTCGGCACCTTATACACCAGTCGCTCCTGTGCGAAACCAGTTAACAAAAAAGCATTTAAAAGGCATAGTAGCAGTAATTGACGCATGATCTTTTTTTTACAAGTTAGGATTTCTTTTGCATTTTTTAAGCCAGCCTTCGGCTGGTTTAAAAAGTGCAGGAGTGAAGACCTGCGGTCTTCACTCCTGCACCAGCTTTATTGTTATCAGTTATTTTTTAGTCAGCTTTATGGTTCCAAGGCTGTTATCCTTACCTGCAGTGATAGTGACATTGGTAATAGTAGTATCCTTATATGCCGCATCCGGATTGATAAACACATTCCAGGTGCCTGGTTTCAGCCCTCTTACCTTAAAGAAACCATCTCTCCACGGCAGTGCATACAGCGTATCATTACTGTTGTTGTACACAGAAACCACCGGGTAAGCCTCGCTTGGGGTGATGCGACCGCTCAAACTTCCCATCTTCAGGATGGTAAATACATTGATGTAAGGGGTTAGGAAGAACTTGCCGTCCCTGGTTTTGATGATGGAGCGCTGTACGTCGAAATCAAGCCAGAGTCGGAGATTGTCGGCACTCAGCTGGTCCCACTCGGTGTGGCGCACGCGTACCACAATTTTGCTTTGGCCGGTCAGCGATTTCACGGGGTAACTAACGCCGTTCTTAACCAATGAGTTGTTGGAGCCAATTGTGATTCGGATACGCTCGATCGTACCCTTGCTGACCGTTCCACCTGCCAGCAACGTGTCGGTACCGTTTCGCAGGGTCAGCAAATCATACACCCCGGCCTTGATTCCCAGAGAATCCCAGACCTGGCAGCTGTCGTTCCGACGGCCAAATACATCATCCCAGCCGCAACGGTCCCTGTCGTTCCAGTTTCCATTGTCGATTTTGCCGCAGGTATCCACCAGGACTTCCACCTTGCGGATATCGAGCAATACCTGGTCAAAATACCCGGGATCATCGGAAAGATACAGACTTACTTTTTGCTTGTTGGCCGGAACCGGCTGGTCTGAAACGGAATTATCCTTATTGCAGGCACTGATTAAGACTGCCGCTCCTGTAATAATTACCGCCAACAACAATCCGGCATTACGGAGAGAGTTTTTCATAAATAACTGGTTTTAAATTCAATAAATGATGATGGTATATACCTTGGTTGAAAAATTTTCCTGTTTCTTTGGCTGAATCTGTTATAAGACTAAAATAACGTCTGAAAGTTTAGTCTTATTGCAGCAAAACACAGGCCTAAAAAAAATCGGACTGTTCCGCAGAACAGTCCGACTATAACATATTTAATCCCCCTGAGCTTACTTAACAGGGATATATTGTAAAATGCTGGCACCCAATGGCGGCAGCCTCAAAGTAATCGTATAATCTTTCCCGTTATAGGTCTGTTTCGTACCTTCCTGGATACCGGTATTTACCACACCGCTACCATAAAACTGTGCATCATCACTGTTTAACACTTCTTTCCACTTACCAGGTACAGGAACCCCCACTACATAACGCTCTCTCGGAACAGGTGTCATGTTAAGTGCTACGAGCAGCAGGTCATCCGGATGCACACCCTTGCGCATGTAAATCAGTACGCAATTGTCATAATCATTCACTGTAATCCATTCGAAACCGGCCCCGTCAAACTGTTGCTCATACAAGGCTGTGCTGGTGGTATACAGGGTATTGAGCGCCTTTACATATTTCTTCAGGCTCTCATGGGGTTTGTATTTAAGGAGATGCCAATCCAGCTCTGTTTTATAGTTCCATTCCGTTGTCTGCCCAAACTCATCACCCATAAACAGCAGCTTGGTACCGGGATGTGTAAACATATAACTGTACAACAGCCGGAGGTTGGCGAACTTCTGCCAGTCGTCGCCGGGCATTTTGTAGAGCATGGGAGATTTCCCGTGTACAACCTCGTCGTGACTGAAAGGCAGCATGAAGTTTTCACTGAATGCATACACCACGCTAAATGTGAGGTCGTTTTGGAACCACTTGCGATGCACCGGATCTTTTTTGAAGTAGTCCAGCGTATCGTTCATCCAGCCCATCATCCATTTCATACCAAAGCCAAGTCCACCAAGGAAGGTAGGGCGCGACACCCCATAGAACGAAGTAGATTCTTCCGCGATGGTTTGTACATCAGGGTACAGGGCATAGATGGTTTCGTTCATCTTTTTCACGAAACTGATGGCTTCCAGGTTTTCGTTACCGCCGAATTCATTCGGATCCCAGGCGCCTCTTTCCCTGCTGTAATCGAGGTGAATCATAGATGCCACCGCGTCTACCCTTAGCCCGTCAGCATGGTATTTATCCAGCCAGTAAACGGCGTTGCTGAGGAGGAAGGAACGTACTTCATTGCGGCCGTAATTAAATATATAGCTGTTCCAGTCCGGATGATAACCCTTACGCATATCCGCATATTCGTAGGTATGGGAACCATCAAACCGGAAGAGCCCGTGCGCATCGTATGGGAAATGGGATGGTACCCAATCCAGGATCACACCGATGCCGGCTTCATGGAAGGCATCCACCATTTCCATAAATTCCTGTGGTGTGCCGTAGCGGGAAGTTGGGGCATAATAACCTGTGAGCTGATAACCCCAGGAGCCATCGAAGGGATGCTCCATAATGGGCATGAGTTCTACGTGGGTAAAGCCCATTTCCTGCACGTATGGCACCAGCATTTTGGTGATTTCCGGGTAAGAATAGAATTTCTCCTCAGCCATAGGATCGGGTTTGCGCCACGATCCCAGGTGCACTTCATATACACTAAAAGGTTTTTTCAGCGAGTTGTGCTGGTGGCGTTTCTCCATCCAGGCTTTATCTTTCCATTTGTAATCGAGCGCATGAACGATGGAAGCCGTTTTAGGACGCACTTCCCAATGGGTGGCGTATGGATCTCCCTTAAACAATTCTTCGCCACTGTTGGAGCGGATAAAATATTTGTACAGACTGCCTTCGGCTACATCGGGGATAAATCCTTCCCAGATGCCGGAGCTGTCCCAACGGGGTAACAGGGTATGACTATAACGATCCCATTCGTTGAAGTCGCCGGTGACGGAAACATATGCTGCATCCGGCGCCCATACGGCGAAATACGTTCCTGCGATACCATCACAGTGGGTGGTTCTTGCACCGAATTTTTCGTATAGCCGATAGTGTGAGCCTGCCTGAAACAGGGCAATATCTGCGGATGTAAAAAGGGAAAAGGGTATAACGGACTGTTTAACGCTATAGGAATCTCCGGTCATAGCTCTGCTTGGTTGAATTGTCTGGATTAACAAGATAGTTTAATTTTCAAAGCAAAGAAAAAATTTTCGGATTCTCCGGAAAAAGAAAGAGGTTGTATTAAAAGTAGTTGTCTGTTTCTTTCCCATTCCTGTTATCGATCTTTTGACCGATTGTTAATGGCACCGCTGGTGTCATCAGTTCAGGTTCCGCTTTACGCGGTGGGATATTGTCAGAAAAATTACTTTTAATACAACCTCTTAGCTTATTATGCTAATTAGGCATTGAACTTACGTTTGAACGGAGGTCTGCTGCCACCGCCGGAGTACTCTCTTTTTTCTCCGCGGTTACCGCCACCACCTTCGGTGCTGTGCCAGCGTTTGCGTGGACCGCCATCTTCTCTGCGTCCGCCACCGCCGCCGCCACGACGTTTATCACCGTCCTGGGACATTTCGATCCTTACGGAGCGACCGTTGTATTCCACTTTCTTGAAGGATTGTGTTACTTTTTCAACGGCATCATTTTCTACTTCAAAGAAGGAGTAAACGCCTTTCAGGTCGATACGGCCGATTTTGTTACCACGTAAACCGGTGTTATCGCACAGGTAACGGAGCATATCGCCGCGGTTGAAATCGTCCACAGAGCCGAGGTTGATGAACAGGCGGGTAAACTTGCTGTTCTCACGGCGTCTGTCTTCGAAGCTGCGTTTTTCTTCTTTTACGTTCAGATCAGCTGCATCCTGGTAGTATTCCAGGAACTGGTTAAATTCCAGGGAAGCGAAACGCTTGATCAGCTCTTCTTTGCTCATGTTGGCAAATTCTTCGTTGATGCGTTCCAGGTATGGTTCGATCTGTTCTTCGTTTACAGTTACGTTATGCACTCTGTGTACCAGGCCGAAGAGTTGTTTTTCGCAAACGGCGAAACCGTCCGGAACATCACCTTTGGTAAATTTCTTACCGATTACTCTTTCGATCTGACGGATTTTACCGATGTCGCGGCTGCTGATGATGGCGATAGAAGTACCGGATTTACCAGCTCTGGCGGTACGGCCGGAACGGTGGGTGTAGTTTTCTACGTCATCAGGCAGTTCGTAGTTGATAACGTGCGTAACGTTGTCAACGTCGATACCACGTGCTGCCACGTCAGTAGCTACCAGTACCTGGAGGGCTCTTTCGCGGAAGCGTTTCATCACTTTATCACGCTGTTGCTGGGTCAGGTCACCGTGCAGGGCATCTGCATTGTAACCGTCTTTGATCAGTGATTCAGCGATTTCCTGTGATTCAATTTTAGTACGGGTAAAAACGATACCGAAGATATCCGGGTTGTAGTCAACCAGGCGTTTCAGTGCCGCATATTTTTCGCGTGGGCGTACCACGTAGTATTCGTGTTCGATATTGGCGTTACCGCTGTTTTTGTTACCTACAGTCAGTTCAAACGGATCTTCCATGTATTTCTGGGCGATTCGGCGTACTTCCTGTGGCATGGTAGCGGAAAACAACCACGTTGTTTTTTCTTCAGGGGTGTTGGAGAGGATGCTGTTGATGTCTTCCTGGAAGCCCATGTTCAGCATTTCATCCGCTTCATCCAGTACGGCGTAGCGTACGTTGTCGAAGTTGATTGCGCCACGGTCGATGATATCGAGCAGGCGGCCCGGTGTAGCAACAACAATGTGCACGCCTCTTTTCAGTTCGCGCAGTTGCTGTACAATGCTGGAGCCACCGTAAACGGCTACGATGCTCACGTCACCGAGGTGTTTGCTGAAGTTTTTCAGGTCATTGGTAATCTGCAGACAAAGCTCACGGGTAGGGCAAAGCACCAGTCCCTGTGGTTTATGCAGATTTACATCGATTTGCTGGAGTAAAGGCAGGCCAAAAGCTGCTGTTTTACCCGTGCCCGTCTGGGCAAGACCTACGAAGTCGCGGTCACCACTCAATAATACGGGAATTGCCTTTTCCTGAATAGGGGTTGGAGCAACAAAGCCCAAGTCTGTAATTCCCTTTAAGATGGACTCTTTTAAGCCCAGAGATTCAAATGTTGTCATTGATTTACATTGATCAAGCTCCGTCGGGAGCTGTTGTAATAGGCCCCTTTTTATTGAGGGGACTGTTGAAATATTTTTTCTGTTACCGGGCTTTTTGCCCGGACAAAGCCGCAACGCCTGCTGGGCTGCTTACACCAGTTCTCCTTCGAGGTCGTAGTCGAATGCTTTGGTGATGCGCACTTCCACGAAGTCGCCGGGTTTAAGGCGTTTGGTGGTATTGATGATCACTTCATTATCTACTTCCACAGAGTCAAATTCAGTGCGGGCAAGATACCTGCCGGACTCTTTTTTGTCTACGATTACTTTGAAAACCTTCCCTACCATTTCCTGGTTTTTCTCCAGGGAGATTTCCTGTTGCACGGCCATAATGTCCTGTGCTCTTCTTTCTTTTTCCTCAGCCGGGATATTGTCTTCCAGCTCGTAGGCGCTGGTACCTTCTTCATGGCTGTAGGTGAATACGCCTACACGGTCGAAGCGCATTCTTTCGAGGAATCCTTTCAGTTCCTCCACATCATCTTCGGTTTCACCAGGGAAGCCGGCGATGAGGGTGGTACGTAAAGCGATACCAGGCACTTTTTCACGAATGGCATGTACCAGGTCTTCGATTTCCTCGCGGGTGATCTGGCGTTTCATGGCTTTGAGCATACCATTGGCGGCGTGCTGCAAAGGCATATCCAGGTACTTGCAGATGTTCGGAAACTCGTTCATCACATCCAGGATTTCCATCGGAAACTTGGTAGGATAAGCGTAGTGAAGGCGAATCCATTGCAGGCCTTCTACCTGTGCGAGGGCTCTCATCAGGTCGCCAAGGCGACGTTGTTTGTAGAGATCCAGGCCGTAGTAGGTGAGTTCCTGTGCAATGAGCATGATCTCTTTCACACCGGATTTTACCAGCTTTTCTGCTTCTGCCACCAGTTCTTCAATTGGTTTGGAAACGTGCTGACCACGCATAAGCGGGATGGCACAGAAAGCGCAGGTACGGTTACACCCTTCTGCAATTTTCAGATAGGCATAGTGAGAAGGAGTCGCTAACAGTCGTTCTCCGATCAGTTCTGCCTTATAGTCTGCATCAAATTTTTTAAGGATAAGCGGGAGCTCCATGGTTCCAAACCAGGCATCCACGCCTGCGATCTCTGATTCCAGATCGCCACGGTAGCGTTCGCTCAGGCAGCCTGTGACATAAACTTTGTCCAGTTTGCCGCGTTCTTTGAGTTCTACCTGTTCGAGGATGGTGTTGATGGATTCTTCCTTGGCTTTGTCAATAAAACCGCAGGTGTTTACAACTACGATGTTATGATCTCTCTTTGTGCTTTCGTGCACTACGTCAATTTCGTTAGCAGCGAGCTGACCGCTCAATACTTCCGAATCAACCATGTTCTTGGAACAACCAAGTGTAATAATATTAACCTTGTCTTTCTTTAAAGTTTTCGTCTTCAATGCGAATGTTTTAGCGCTTGCGGTGCAGACTACCTGCCGGACCGCTTACCGCCACGAAGACACACAGACACTAACATGATAAAACAGCAGACTTACTGTACGTGACTTTGAGCCTTAGTGGGGGTTGAGTAAGGAAGGTGCAAAGGTAACAAAAAGAATTGATAATTATGAAATTAAAGATAAACAGCTGCAAATAAACTATTTACAGCTGCTAAACCGATTTATGCTGAGATTGCTTTGATCAACTTATCTGCCCTGGATTTGGCCAGTTCCCGTTTTTTGTGGTACCACCACTGGGGCGCCATTTTGATGAGCAGGTTGTTCATACCGCGGAGTCCTACTATATGATAGAGTCCGTTGAGTTTACCTGCCAGGGAATGATCGAGTGCGCGCAGGCTCATGGCAAAACCGCTGTCGAGGTACTCCATATGGTGCCAGTAGCCGCCGGGCATAAACAGTGTATCCCCGTGCTCGAGGATGGTGGTGAGGCCGGTGGCGTAGTTCAGCGCCGGGAAGTCGGCCGTATTCAGCTGCTGGTGCCAGTTGACAAAATCAGCAGCGCTCTCTACCGTAAATGGCATGCGGTAAATGTAGGGCGATTGTTTATTTTCCAGCAACAGCACTCTTTTGCGGCCTACGAACTGGGTATGGAAAATATGGGAAAGGTCGATATCGTAATGCATATGTGCAACGGAGCCTGCTCCGCCTACAAACAGCATGGGATATTTTTTAAGGAGACCTTTGGAGAATTTGTCGGGCCAGGTGAAATCTTCCGTGAGTTGCGGTGCGTGCTGGAAGATATTAAACAGGAAGATGCGAAGCGCTACCGGGCCTTTCTGGATGAGGTCGAGATAGTCGCCAAACCGGATGTAATCATCCGCGCCGTTTACGGGCGTGTTGGCATCTGCCCTGGTATTGTTGTAGACGCCTACCGTTTTATCGCCTACGATGGATTTGAAATAATCCCATGTCCACTTCTCTTTAGCTGGCCATTGTTTACTGAGAGCTGTAATTACTACCGGTTTACGTGGCAGGTAATAGTTTCTTTTGAATTCCTCCGGTGTAATATTATCAACTCGGTCTATGCTTGAAATATTCATAACTACGAATTGTTATTAAAAAGGGTACCAAAAAACAACTACTCTAATTTAGCGAAGGCTCGGTTATGTGGCAACAAAAAACTGGTCAGATACGGAAAGCCAAACAAAAAGCTGACCAATAAGCGTTTTTGATATAATGCAAATGTAAATGCATTTGTTCGCTCGTTGGTCAGCTCCGTTTTATTTAAAGTAAAATTTTAAACAAAAGTGATTTAAAATTCTAACTAGGAATTACATTTAATTCAAAATCAATCATTTACACTAAACAGAGAATCAACGAAGGCATGCTTATCGAATACCTGCAGGTCTTCCATTTTTTCGCCAATGCCGATGTATTTAACCGGGATTTTGAACTGATTGGCAATGGCGAGCACTACCCCACCTTTTGCGGTACCATCCAGTTTGGTGATGGCGAGGGAAGTCACTTCGGTTGCGGCGGTAAACTGCTTAGCCTGTTCTACCGCATTCTGGCCGGTGGAACCGTCGAGTACGAGTAATACTTCATGTGGTGCGTCGGGGATTACCTTTTTCATCACACGTTTGATTTTGCTTAGCTCGTCCATCAGGTGGATTTTATTGTGGAGGCGGCCGGCGGTATCGATGATGATCACATCTACATCGCGGGCAACGCCACTTTGTACGGTATCGAAGGCAACGGCGCCCGGGTCGGAGCCCATGGCCTGTTTTACGATAGGCACGCCTACCCTGTCGCTCCAGATGGTGAGTTGATCTACGGCTGCTGCGCGGAAAGTATCGGCAGCACCGAGCAATACGCTTTTACCCGCTTTTTTGAAGTTATAGGCGAGTTTTCCGATGGTGGTGGTTTTACCTACGCCGTTCACACCTACGACCATGATTACGTAAGGCTTTTTATCGGCAGGGACGTCAAAATCGCGGAAGCCGCTATCCGGGGCGTCCACCAGGAGTGCTGCAATTTCTTCTTGCAGTAACCTGTTCAACTCGCTCGTTCCCAAGTACTTATCTTTCGCAACGCGTTGTTCGATTTTATCGATGATTTTCACAGTGGTTTCCACACCTACATCGGCAGACACCAATGCTTCTTCGAGGTTATCCAGTACTTCGGTGTCGACGGTGGACTTACCGGCGATGGCGCGTCCGATCCTGGAGAGGAAACTTTCCTTTGTTTTTTGGAGTCCCTGATCCAGGCTTTCCTTTTTCTCTCTGGAGAATAGATTTTTGAAAAAGCTCATATTAGTAATAGTGGGCCAACGATGGCGGCCGGGTTCATTTTTCAATTCAGGTCGCTAAAATACGGCTTTTCTTGGAAAGAAGGGCTGTTATCGCGATGGCTTGCGTTTTGATGGTTGCTATCCCGGTTTTACCGGCACCTGCGGTGCCGGTAAAGCCGGGGAGAGCGGACCGGGTGGTCCCCTCTCCCCGGCATCGGGAGTTCGTTATTTATGGTTAACTGCTGCGTTGAATTGCGCCGCGTGGGGGACCGGGTGATCCGCTCTACCCGCCAGCGGGAGTTGTTATTTCCCTTAACTGCTACGGCGAATGCAACACGTGTGGATTAGGTAGTTCGCTGTATCCAGACAGTGAGCGTCGTTAATTATCTTAAATACTCCGGAGGATTACGCCGCGTGTGGACCGGATGGGTCCCCTCTTCCATGAGTTGGAGGATCGCAGGGAGCCATATATGCAAACACAAAAAGCTGTCCTGTTAAGGGACAGCTTTTAAGTATAATATTAGTAAAGCCGAATTACTTAGCGTTGATATGCTCCTGCACTTTGTCTTTGTGCACGATAGCTTCTTTGAAAGTATAGGCACCAGTTTTAGGAGAGCGTACTGCTTTCACAACTTTAGTCCACACCTTTGCATCAGCTGCTGCTTTAGCGTCTTTTACCTTCGAGTTCTTTGAAACTGCTTTTGCCATTGTATTGCATTTGTTTTATGGTCGATGGCTATATGGCCGTGTATTGCATTACAGCCATTAACCACTAACAATTAACTATTTAATTTCTTTGTGTACAGTCACCTTTCTCATGATAGGGTTGTACTTCTTCAGCTCCAGACGCTCTGGAGTATTTTTCTTATTCTTTGTAGAGATGTAACGGGAAGTTCCAGCCAGACCTGAGGTTTTATGCTCAGTGCATTCCAGAATTACCTGCACTCTGTTACCTTTTTTTGCCATTTTGTATACAAATTAAGTGAGTCCTAGAATTAAATTTCCTGACCAGCTGCACGCAATTCCTTCACTACTGCATACAAACCTCTCTTATTGATGGTTCTCAAACCGTCAGCAGATACCTTTAAAGATATCCATTTGTCTTCTTCCGCCAGGAAAAAACGTTTTTTCTGCAGGTTAGGCAGAAACCTTCTCTTTGTCTTAATGTTGGAGAAGGAAACATGGTGACCTGTAATCGGCTTCTTTCCTGTCACCTGACATACTCTTGCCATGATCTAAAAATTTTAGGAATGCAAAAGTCAGTTTTTTTTGTGGACTTAGCAAATATTATTGCATGAATTTATTCACAAATTTGAAATTTGTCATGTATAATAGGTGTCCACAACTAATACCTGATCTTACATCAGTTTAATAATCAATTGTTTACAGCAGTAATCGGTATGATTTCTACTTTTTATATATTTTTTATAACAATACAATAAGGCTCTTCAGTACAGCACCCAGTCTCACCGCTTCCAGCACACGCTGCGGCTCAGTTCCGTGCTTTACTACCGCTTCTTCATGGGAGGTAACACACATTTCACAACCATTCAGCGCAGAGATAACCAGGCTCAATAGTTCGAAAAACTCTTTGCCCAGCACCGGATTTGCCATAATGCTCATTCGGACACCTGCAGCTGTGGTGGTATAGAACTCCTTATTTACAAAATGTCTGAATCTATAGTAGATGTTATTGGCATTCATCAGGGAAGTGCAGCTCAGAATCTCGGCTACCTCTTTCTCATTGGCTCCTTCCTGTTTAGCCAGTTTCTCAAAGGATGACTGCAGTGCAGCATGCTTCTCGTTAACCGCAACAGACAGTCCTATCAGATAGGCTTCCTTCTTGCTGAGGGTACTTGCACCCAGTGCATTTGTAACGTTAATTTTCAGATCTTTCAGGTAACGTGCATCTGCATTTACCAGCGCCTGTAACTTTTCAGATACCGGCTGCTCTGCCAAACCAACAACTTCTAACAATTGTACAGCGGTATCCTGATTGGTTGTTGCAAACATATGCTATTCTTGATTTAAAACCCCGGGAAACAGCAGGCTGCCTCCCGGGTATGTAAAGTAGTATTGGAAATAAATTAAGCAGTCAGGGTAGCTTCACCTTTCTGCCAGTTGCAAGGGCACAGCTCATCTGTTTGCAGGGCATCCAGCACGCGCAGTACTTCTTTCACGCTACGACCTACAGACAGATCATACAGGGATACCCAACGTACAATACCCTGAGGATCTACAATGTAAGTAGCACGGTAAGCCACTTTCTCATTGGATTCCAGGATACCCAGCTCTTCAGCCAGAGATTTGGACGTATCAGCCAGCATTGGGAACTGCAGGCCACGCAGATCTTCGTGGTCTCTTCTCCATGCAGCGTGTACGAACTCACTGTCAGTAGAAGCACCGATCAGTACCGCATCACGGTCAGCGAAATCCTGTGCATGTTTGTTGAATTCAGCAATCTCGGTTGGACATACAAACGTAAAGTCTTTAGGCCACCAGAACATCACCATCCATTTACCGGAGTTTTTCAGCTCTTCAGAAGACAGTTCGTAGAACTCTTTACCTTTTTCGATAGATACTACAGCCGTTTTTTTGAATTCAGGAAACTCAGATCCTACGGATAAGATAACATTTTTCATATTCTATACTCGATTTTTGATTTGTTGCTAAGCTAATGTCGTTTTTGCAGGCGCAAAGATCACTTTACATTCATTATTAATCAAATAGATTTTTAAAATGTGATATTGAGTTTCTCTATATATAGGAAAAAATACCGCAGTGAAGCACTATAGCACACCATCCTCCTTCCATATATAAAAATTTAATGCCGGCACTCACATTTTTATGGGATTTCCGTAACATTTTGGCACGGTAATTAGTTATATAGGTGAAGCTTTTATATCTGGAACTAACAAAATTAGCATGGAAATGAAAAAGAAATACTTACTACTTGTGATCGTTACGATTGGACTTGCTCTGATTCCGTTTATTAAAAACAGCATCATCAAACAGGATGAATTTGACGCTACCAAAGATCTGTTCATCTAGTGTTTAGCGGGTCCTAATTTGCCGTTCAAAACTTCCCCACAGCGGGGTCAGGACTCTTATTGCCGTTAGGTTCATAGTGCTGCCAGATAGCAGAACCCACCTTCCGCATTAGCCGCCAGGCCTCATTCTCTGGTTTCCAGCTTTGATCTGCAATATTTTTCGTGGTGATACAATACACGTAATCGCCATGTGGCCCGTTTACCATAATCACCTCCGATCTGGCATCATCCACAGCGCCGTTTTTTGATGCGGTCCTGATATTCGCAGGAACCTGCAGTAAACCCTGGGCATCCCAATGATTACACGTCAGGTTCCTGTACATTCGCTCACTGCTCGCTTTATCTATCACCTCCCCCTTATATACCATTTCCATCAGTTGCGCCATCTCCCGCGGACTCGTTTGCCCCCACCCATATACCTTCCTGATCTCTTCCCTGCCAGGCGTCCTGGAATTGACCCGTAACACTTTAAAACCATGCTGTTCCAGCCAGCTGTTGATCGTTGCACCACCACCAGCCAGCGACTGCAGCCAGAGACTGGCGGTGTTATCGCTCATGGTCAGCATCAGCATCACTACTTTGTCCAAATCAATCTGCTGACTATCCTTAAACGACCCCAGTATATCCACACCGGCATACAACAAAGAATCACGGTATATCAACGGCTGCCGATACTGTAGTTCCCCTTTTGCAATCTTGTCAAAAATTCCTACCTGAATGGTTGTTTTGATCATACTGGCAGTCGGGAAAATCGTGTCGGCATTAATCTCTACTACCTTATCATTTTTGAGGTGATGGACGTAGATGCCCACCTGCCCATGGAAATCCTTCAGCAGGTGTGTCAGTGTTTCTTGTAATTTTTTATCCGTGCGCTGGGCAAACGCAGGTATGGCCAGTAAGGTGGCGGCAAGAAAGGCAAATAGTGTTTTCATCTCCTTAAATTAATAAGGATGTATTAAAAGTAAAAGCGCAGGAAATATTTCCTGCGCTTTCAATGTGTTTTGAACCGATGCCTTCGGCATCGGTTGGTGGGGCGGGCGCTGCCCACGGCCCGTTGTCGGTCCGTGGATGAATCACAACCCGATCAGGTAGTCACATTAATCAGATCCGAGAAATTCCGGATACCGATTTTCTTAGCAGTGGTATACCCTTCGGCATATTCCACCCCTACCATTTTACCGAGCATTTTAGCCCGATACACCACGCTATCAAAGAAATTAGCACCAGAGATGTAAGTTTGCGGCTCGTGGTCCTTTGCCGCCAGAAACTGCGAAGAAAACGCTTTGATAGATTCCAGCTTACGGTCCATTACCGGGGTAATATCCAGCACGAAATCAGGTTCGTGGTAACGGTCCTGCAGGAAATGAAACACCTGTTTAGGACGCCATGCTTCCTGTTCCTGGCCGTCTACCTGTGTAGCAATCTTTCTGAGTCCCGACAAAAAGCAACTGTCAGCAATCAACCTGGCTGCACGCCCGTGATCCGGGTGGCGGTCGTCGATGGCATTAGCCAATACTATTTCAGGACGATATTTTCTGATGGCGGTGATAATCGCCAATTGTTCCATAGTATCATTACGGAAAAATCCATCGGCCAGGCCAAGGTTTTCACGTACTTCCAGGCCCATAATCTTTGCTGCTGCCTGCGCTTCCTGCTCACGCAGCTCAGGGGTACCCCTGGTACCCAGTTCTCCGCGGGTGAGATCCACCACTCCTACCTTCATGCCTGATGCCGCGTGCATCATCAATGTGCCGGAACATCCCAGCTCCACATCATCGGGGTGCACGGCTATTGCGAGTAAATCCAGTTTCATACGCTAAAAAATTGAGGTGCAAAGATACGGATCAATCTTCTGAGCTGGTGATGCGTACCCCTGCTTTCTTACCCGTAAGCTGGTATTTTTGCTCCAGTTCCTTTGCCGGCACTAACTCCAGCGTCCGGAACGTCTTTTCGTCCACCGTAAACAGCAGTGCTTCATTCTTTTCACCCACTAACTGGTCGTTTACCACGAAAGCTATGGTACTGTCTGCAATACCGGTTTTGCGCAAACTGTCGTAGGCCGGGGCCACCGACTTCAGAAAATTATTGACTCTTTTGCGTGCAAAAGCCTTGGTTTCCATGTAAATCACTCCATTTTCGGCCTGTGCCCCATACAACAGCACGGCCTTACGGCCTTTGGCGATCGTAATGAGCCCGATCTGATCCGGGGTAATCTGGTTGGCAGCACCGGGCGTTACCAGCACACTGTCCACCACATACACAGGATCCCCCTCCTCTTCTGTTTGGGCGAATACGGCGGCGGGTAACAACAATAATGATAATAGAAAACGATTAAATCTCATGTAACGAAGGTAGGCATTCTTAGTTATAGGCACGGTACCGCTGGTACATCTCCAGTTCCTGGACGATCACCTCTATATCCTTATCTTCCTGGAGGTCGTAATCACTTTTAAGATTGCCTCCGAAGAAGAAGGCCACCGTTTGCCATACGCGGGCATTGAAGCCGCCTTTGAGTTCCTTGATGATTTCGAAGCAGTTCTGGCCGGTTTCACGGTCGATCAGCTTCATCAGCACCTTCCCCTGGTAAACGGACAGGTTGGTCAGTTTATCGCCAAACTGGGCCTTTAATTCTTTTTCCTTGCTGGCCAGGTAGGCTTTTCTGGCGCGGCCGTTAGGCAACTTTGCCAGTTCAGCCCCAACGTCTTTCAGAATACGGGCAGCCGACTTGGCATAGGGATATGTTACATACACCGCATTGCGCAACCTTGAATATCGCTCCCGCTCCTTTCTCAGGCGCCTGGGCAATTTATCTACCACATCAAAAATCGCGAGGGTAATAACGGGGATGGTATCCGTTCCAACCACGATGGCATGCAGCGGTATTTTGTCAGCACCATGCGCTTCCTGGGCCGCAGCAGGCTTGCTGCAAGCTAATATGCCTGCTACCAGGGATAAAAAAAAGATGGACTTTTTAAGCGGATGCATAACCATTAAACGCAACTTACTATTTGATTGTTACCACAAGTTAACTAAAGATTTGACATTTAGTATACCTGTTTTATGGGCTTCATTTTCAATACGCCGGTGGCAAAACTGTTGATAGTTTTGATTACTTCCGGTACCGCCTTGCTGGTCAGTGAGGAGCCCAGCACATGTGCACCGGCACCCGGGATCGCAATGGCAGCCTTTTGCCCGGCGGGTGTGCCCAGCTCCTTTTCCATAGCCAGGATGGCGGAAACTTTCACTGTTGGGTCCTGGTGCTGCTCGTCCCTGTAATAGTACAGATTCAGCACCGGTTGCTTCACCTTTGCAAAGGTTTCCCTGGTCATGGTGGTTTCCAGCAATTCCTCCAGCTGCACCACCGCCTCCAGGCGGTAACGGTTATTCCAGTACTGGTTACGGATGGTATTGGTATCATGCCCTTCGCGATAGTCGCCTTTGCTGATTAGTCGCGCCAGCTGCAGCCCCCAGTGGTCATTGGCGAGGAAAGCGTATTTATCATTAATGGCAATATTGGGCGACATATTCACCAGTGCATACACATCATCAGGAAATTCGGCTGCCAGCTTCAGGGCCAGGGTGCCACCGGTGGAAGTGCCCATCACAATTACTTTGTTGCCGATGGCCCTGCCGATCGCCAGCGCCTTTTTAGCATCTGCCCACAGCCCTTCGGCAGTCATGGTCAGGAGGGGACTATCGGAGCGGAGGCCGTGCGCATCCAGGCGCGACAAATACAGGTTACATCCGAATGTACGTGCAATTGCCCGGTGCACCGGGTTGCCTTCTTCCTGACTGGCAGAAAACCCATGTAAATAAACTATGGAATAAGCAGTTTTTTGACGGGTACTGTCGGCCCATATGATCCGTGCTTCATTATCCGGCTTCACAGGAAGTGCCGCCTCACTGTTACGGATATACGCATCCAGACTGTCTGCCTGCTGCGGAACGGCAGGTACCTGGTTGTCGTACACGGGCGTTGCGGGTTTGGGACCCAACATGTATACCACCAGCAGGGAGGATATAACGATCAGGAATATACGAAACGGGCGTCGTTTCATGGTCAGGGTTTTATGGTATAAAAGTAAGGATTAAAATTGGGTCGGAAATGGGGAGATCGAAGCGGGTGGATACAACTGCCACCAAAGGTGGCAGTTGGGGGATGCTGCGCTGCGCGCAGCATCGCTTGTAATTAGCGGCATTGGCCTAATGATACAATGGCGGTGCTGCATTACGATGTCTGCCGCTGCCATGGGGAAACGGCTTTCACTGTAGCAGTGCGCACTCACTCGTACTTTACCCAAACAGCGCTGACATCTGCCGAAGGCAAAATAAAAAAACTGCGGGGAGCAAATGAAACCGAAGGTTTCATTTGCTCCCCGCTTATAAAAAGATAATATTAATTTAAACTTTTTCCTTCACCCGTGCAGCAGTTGCTTTCACACTGCCCTTGTTCAGTTTCACGCGGTAAACAACGGCGATCAGGGTACCTACAATCATCACGATCACACCCAGCCACAGTACATTAATGTAAGGGAAAACGATGGCTTTCATGATGATATAATCACTGTTGGCATCAGCTTCTTTCACCTTGATCTCAATCTTGTTTTCTGCCGGCAGAATTTTGCTGAAGCGTACCTGCAGGGCCAGTGGTGCCAGGGTATCTTCAATGCTGTACTGATAAGCGCTGTCGCGGATCAGGTACACCGGTTGCAGATTAAAATGATCATCCGTCTGCGTATATACTTCCAGGTTAGCTCCTACTGCCAGGTCACCCTGGCGAGCCTGGTAATTCCTGTTTTTAGGATCCTTTTCAATACCACGCATAATCATGAAGCCTTTGGAGAAGAAGATGGAATCACCTTCTGCAACCAGGTGGCTGGTATAATTAGCAGTATCGTTTGCCGGCGCCGTTTTATCCTTTAAAGGAGGCGTTGCCGTGATATACGTGAAGATATCTTTATGCAGATAGTGCCTGGACGCCGGGTTGGAAGTCAGGGCATTTTCCTTGCTGTTTACAAACGCGTTAGGATACAGGCGGAAACGTTCTACGATGTTACCCGCTTTATCTTTGCGCTCGTAATCCACTTTGAAATACACCTTTGCATCACCAGGGGCGATAGAATCACCCACAAAAGTGGCGTGATATGCACCCATTTCCACCGGTACGCCCAGTGGCAGCATAATGTTTTCGCGGGCATTCTGTTTACTTTCCTTGCGGAAGATGTCCTGGCTCAGCATTTTCATTTTGTCCAGCGAGATTACTTCCTTACGGGAAGATGACAGGAGTGCGCCCAGCAGCACCATACCAAAACCAACGTGTGCGATAGAAGCACCGGCAGCCTTGATTTTTCCTTTCTGGTCAGAAATGATATAGAGCACGTTGGCCACAACAGCGTAAACGGTTGCAAACAACATCAGGTAAATAGCTCCGAGGAAGCCAGCACCATAATCGGTATAGTTTACGCCACCGGCGAAAATGATAGCGAGTGTGATCACCAGGGAAAGTACGGTAGGCACCAGCAGCTTTTTACCCAGCACACGGCGCGGCGTGTCCTTATAGCGCATGTATTGCACCACGGCGGTCAGTAAACCGAGGATCACTGCCAGCCAGATCTGGATTTTGTTATAGTGGAACATGGCATCTGAAGGAGGTGCCATTTCGTCCAGGTTGAAGAGTTTTTTCAGTCCAAACAGGTCCAGCAGTTTATTCCACACCGGAATAGAGGTGGTGAAGGTGATCTGGATTGCTGAAATCAGCAGCACCAGGGAACCTACAAACAACCAGAATTCGCGGGAGTAAGTACTTTCTTCTTTGTGAAGGACCGGGATTTCTTTTCTGCGGGCGATCATCAGCCAGATAGCAGGAATCGTAAAGGCTCCCATGAAGATCAGCAGCTGTCCGCTCATACCGAGGTCGGTAAAGGAGTGTACAGAAGAATCACCCAGAACGCCGCTCCTGGTAAGGAAGGTGGAGTAAAGAATGGTGATAAACGCCAGGAAGAAGAAGAATACGGTAGATTTCAGGGCGTGACCGGTAGACTTATAGGCCAGGCAGGTATGTACACCGGCTACCATCAGGAGCCAAGGTACGAGCGAGGCGTTTTCTACAGGGTCCCAGGCCCAGTAGCCACCAAAGTTAAGGGATTCGTATGCCCAGGCGGCGCCCATCATTATACCAAGGCCAAGAATGGCAATGGCGAAGAGGCCCCATGGCAGTACTGGTTTCGTCCAGCCGGTATAGTCGCGGGTCCAGATGCCGGCAAATGCGAAGGCAAAAGGCACTATCATGGAAGCGAATCCCAGGAACAGCACCGGCGGGTGAATAACCATCCAGTAGTTCTGGAGGGTGAGATTCAGGCCGTTACCATCATGAATGAAGGAGAGATAGTCTGGCGACTGGAAAATCGGCGCTACCTGGTTTTCTTCGGCCTGGCGCAGGAGCATAAATGGATTGCTGCCTACTTTATAACCGAGGATGAAGATACCGAGGAGCATGCTGCTCATCATCAGCTGTGACAGGGAGATGACGGTCATTACCGGGCTTTCCCATTTGCGGCTGGTGCGGATCAGGATGATACCGAGTACGCTGTTCCAGATGCTCCATAGCAGGAAGCTGCCTTCCTGGTCGGACCAGAGGCTGGACAGCAGGTATTGTATAGGCAGGTCGCGGGAGGTATTACGCCACGCGTACTTGTATTCAAAGAAGTGATTATACAGAATATAGTAAAGACAGCTGAAAACGGCCAGAACGGCGATGGATTGGATAAAGAATCCCCAACGTGCTATCTTTTTCCAGGACTCGCGCACCGGCTCTTCTTTGTTCACCACAGCGCAATAGTAAGCCACGGTGGCTACTAAAGATGCTACAAACGCTAAAATGGCGGCAAAGTGGCCGATCTGGCCTGGTAATAAATGTTCCCCTACAAAATTCATGATGCTTCAGATAAAGATTAAAGTGGCTTGTTTGCCGGCTCGGTTTTTCCCAGCACAACCTGATCGTTCTTATACTTTGACGGACATTTCATCAGGATTTTGCTGCAATGAAAGTCGTTGCCATCCATCATACCGGTGAGTACAACAGATTCGGCTTTCTCAAAGTCGGTAGGCTTGGCGCCATTAAACACCACTTTACGGGTTTCCCCTTTTTTATCTTTTACGTAGAAACTGAAAAAATTGGCATCCTTCAGCGGATCGTAGGTCATTGTCTGGAGTGTGTCCAATGTGCCAATCACATGAAACTCCTTCCCTTCCTTCTGACGGGCGGTCGCGAATGTTTCATAGGTACTGAAATCACCAACCATTGTGATAATCACCCCTATTGCTACTGCAATAACCACCAGCAGGATAATATTTGTTTTTTTCATATAAAAATTATCTTCCTATTCTTATGATACAAGCTGCAACAAATCCTTACCCAGTCAGTGTTTCAACCCCAATGCAAAAAACCTGTATTTATCTACTCCAGATTAACTGCGCAAAATTAACGCAAAATGACCTTGAAACGACAAAATTTATATAAAAGGCAATTCTTTTTTCAGGAAACGGGGCTGTAAGTAAACATAATAGTATCTTTGCGCGGAATTTTGAATTTAGATTTTTATCATGGCTGATTTAACTCAATTTGACCCTAACTCAGTGGGCCTGCTTTCGAACAACATTTTCGGGCTCCCATTTCAGGAAGATGACGCTAAGCTGGTATTGTTTCCAGTACCCTGGGAGGTAACCGTTTCCTATAGTAATGGTACTGCCAGAGGTCCAGAGCATATCTTCAGGGCTTCCCTGCAGGTAGACCTCTACGATGCCGACGTGAAAGACGGCTGGAAAGAAGGTTTCTACATGCGTGAACCGGATAAGCACCTGCTGCTGCGCAGTGATTACCTGCGTAAGGAAGCAGAACTCTACCTGAAATTCCTGATGGAAGGCGGTGATATTGAGGAAAATGAGTTCCTGAAAAAGACCCTGGTAGACGTTAACAACGGTACCAAGGCCATGAATGAATGGGTATACAACCAAACCCGCGATCTGCTGGCAAAAGGTAAGCTGGTAGGCCTCGTAGGTGGTGATCATAGCACGCCGCTGGGCTTTTTCAAAGCCATCGGTGAGCACAAGGGGGACTTCGGTATCCTGCAGATCGATGCACACTGCGACCTGCGCGACAGCTACGAAGGATTCCAGTACTCCCACGCCTCTATCATGTTCAACGCACTGAAAGAAGTGCCTCAGCTGCAGAAACTGGTACAGGTAGGTATCCGTGATTATTGCGAAGAAGAGGTGAATTATATCAATGATAGCAACGGTCGCGTAGTTACCTTCTTCGATAAAGACATCAAAGAAAGACAGTTCGAAGGTGAAAACTGGAAATCTATCTGCGACAGCATCGTTGAGCAGCTGCCACAGCAGGTGTACATCAGCTTCGACATTGACGGGCTGGACCCTAAATTATGCCCGCATACCGGCACTCCGGTAAGTGGCGGTTTTGAAACAGAGCAGGTATATTACCTGTTTAAGCGCGTTATTGCCAGCGGCCGCCAGCTGATTGGCTTTGACCTCAATGAGGTGGCTGCCTCCCACGACGAATGGGATGCTAACGTAGGCGCCCGTGTACTGTTCAAACTTTGCAACCTGTTGGTAAGCGCCAACAAATAAACCACGCTGCATGTACAAACTGCGCATTATACATCCCAATGCCACCGGCAGGTTGAAATTATTACCTGTGATGCACGGCATCGTGGGCGTACTGTTCCTGGTAAATGCCATCGGTATTTACCGGGGAGCAGCCAATCCCAACTGGTTCC
This sequence comes from Chitinophaga jiangningensis, assembly GCF_900142605.1. GTDB lineage: Bacteria > Bacteroidota > Bacteroidia > Chitinophagales > Chitinophagaceae > Chitinophaga > Chitinophaga jiangningensis. Next base: position 87,058 of record NZ_FRBL01000010.1, on the reverse strand, counting down.
TTGCCCTCTTTTTTGTAGCGGTAGGATTGGCCAGCATGGTGTTCCCGTTTATGTCCAAAAAGTTTAAAAACTTTGCGGCTGCCAATACCATGGTGCGACTGGTACAGATATTTGTATGCCTCACGGGCAGCCTTTACTTTTTGTCGCACATGCAGCCGCTGGCTGCCATGTTCCTGGTACTGGCAGGCTTCGGTCTGGGCTACATTGCCTGGTCGGAATATACCGTATTCCAGCCGGCAATGATTGTACTGGATCAAACGGGCATTACGGTGCCTACGGCCTTCAAAAGCCGGCAGATTGGCTGGAACGAACTGAATAACGTAATTTTGCGTAACGACCTGCTGACCCTTGATTTCAAAACCAATAAAGTGGTGCAGATAGAAATCATCGATGAACCAGGCAGGGAAGAAAGGGAAGCAATCAACAACTACTGCAAAAGCAGGTTGTAATCTGATAAGGAATACTGATTAATCATCAAATATATTTATGGCGGTATTAAAGCAAACACCTTACATACTTTATTCCGACGGGAATGGTAATATCTTCGAAGATACGTCCATGCTTGTAACCGGCCGTAGTGGCTGGGATGCGTGGCCTATTGAGGCGGATGAATGGATTGAATTACCGGAAGGCGGAAACTTGTATGAACTGCCCGGACGCAGAGGGATCGGTATCAATGCCGAAACCGGCGATATGCAGCTTTGTGAAAAAGGCTGGGCAGTAGCGGCTTTTATCCCGCCTGCACATACTGGTTTTTACCTGGCAGCATACGAAACCATGCCGGATGCGCCTACCCTCCCACTTTTCTGCTATACGGCAGTGGGTTGGCTGGATGGTAAATTCTATGTGCCTGCTACCCGCATCGAAGCGGATATCCGCCAGGAATGCGAAGGTTTCGATGACAAAAAAGTTAAACAGGGAGTCAACCAACTCCTGCAGGCATATCCGCACAACAGGCTGGTACAGCATCTGGCAGAAAACTGCGCGCTGACTTATCATTGTCCTGCTGCCCGTAATTATTTTATGGGGAGATGGGAATGTCCCATTCCTTCTTCACCTGCGTGTAATGCCAACTGCGTAGGCTGTATATCTTTCCAGCCGGAAGAAGAATCAATTGTATCTACACAGGATCGTTTGAAGTTCAAACCTACTGCTCACGAAATTGTGGAATACACGGTACCTCACCTGGAAACCGCTCCGTTCCCGATTGTGAGCTTTGGACAGGGTTGTGAAGGCGAACCGCTGCTGATGTGGGAAACCTTGCGTGAGTCCATCATTGAAATACGCAAGCACACACAAAAAGGCAGCATTAACATCAATACCAACGGTAGTAAACCGGATGCGGTAAGAGCGCTTTGCGAAGCAGGGCTGAATAGTATCCGTGTAAGTATGAACTCCTGCCAGGAGAAATACTATACGCCATATTACCGTCCTAATAACTATGTGTTTGATGATATCGTGGAGAGCCTGAAAGTGGTACGCGAATTTGGTGGCTGGACCAGCATCAACTATTTCGTTTTCCCTGGTATTACCGATAGTGCGGATGAATATGAAGCGCTGCGTAAACTGATTCGTGAAACAGACCTGCAAATGATCCAGTGGCGCAACTTCAACATTGATCCTGACTGGTACATGGGCCGCATGAATATTACCGATCCGGGCGAATGCCTGGGCATGAAACAATTACTGGAACTGATTCACGAGGAATTCCCTCACCTGAAATTCGGTTACTTTAATCCGCCAATGGAACGCATCAAAGGCGATTACATGCAGGATTTTGCACACTAACTAAGTTCTTCTAAAGTCAATAAAAGTCCATCCCTGTGCGCGTTTTCAGACCCAAAGCGGTACTGACGCGCATAGGTGCTGGGCGACATACCGGTTACTTTTCTGAATACACGATTGAACGTAATCGGGTTATTATACCCCGTTGCATAAGCCACTGAGGCGATGCTATCATACTCCCCACTGATTATTTTCTTACAGGCAGCGTTGATCCTGATTTCATTTAAAAACTCCAGGTAGGTTTTGCGGGTGTGCTTTTTGAAGTATTTGCAAAATGCATAGGTGGTAAGGTGCGCCACTTGCGCAATTTTGCCGAGCGTAATATTTTCTGCATAATGTTCCAGGGTATACTGGTAAATATCATTCATGCGCAATCCTTCTGACTCGCTGTAGGCATGGCGGGAGAAGCCCGTGGAGAGCGACTTCCAGTCTTTCACCTGTCGGGTCATCTGCAGCAGCAGGTGCATAAATGCCAGCAGTCTTTCTGCCCCTGTTGTTTTGGAGATGCGAATGATATCAGGTGCAAAACGCTCCTCGTATTGGGCCGGCAGTTGCAGGCTGCTGCGTGCCTGTGTAAGAAACTTACGGACGGCTTCCATTTCCGGCAAGGCCAGCAATCCCATCAGGGCGTGCTCATGGTCGAAGAAGATATGAATGGCATGGATATTCTTTTCCTGCTGGTTTTCGAAGTATTTGGCGTCGCCTTTAAACATATGCGGCTGGTTAGCACCAATCACATATACCTCCCCGGCTTTAAACGGCTGGGTATAGTTACCGGCAATCAGTGTACCCTCCCCTTTCAGGATCAGGGTGATCTGTGCTTCTTTATGGCGGTGGAGATAATGATAGAAATAAGGTAAAATGTCCTCCTGTACTACTACGGAGCCCTCGTCAGCCACCGGAACGGTAAATTGGATTACTTTCATTTACCAATTTTACTCATTTTCGGGCAAATTTGGATAATCGGGGACAATATTTGTATATCGTTTAACAATTTTTGTTGCGATTAGGGTTTTCTTGCAAAGATTTATGGAGTTTTAGGCGCCTTCGGCGCCCGAAAAGCGATCTATTTTGCACACAAAGCAGCAAAGCAGGTAAGCAGCAAAGAATTGTGTTATGTTAGATAAGGTCGTTTTGTGTCCGCCTTCGGCAGACACAAAACTCTTGAGTGAGACCGAAGGTCTCACTCAAAAAAACAAATAAGAACAAAATGCAGGCCTTAGCTGCTTACCTGCTTTGCTGCTTGGCGAGAAAAAAAGTCCGCAAGGGCCGAAGGCCCTATATGCGATATTTCTTCGGAAAATCAATCCGTTGCTGCAACAGGTAAAACCCGGTAGCAGCAATAAGACAAACGGACCCGGTAATAATCCACCAGTACGTAAAACCCAAATGCCCTACCACAAAAGCCCCGGCCGTAGGCGAAACGATATTGGCAACAGAATAAGAGATCGTGTACAATGCTGCATACTGCCCGCGGTTATGCGTTTGACTCCTGGCAATCCAGAAGCTGTTCATAAAAGGCAGGCATAACATCTCCCCGAAAGTGATAATCACCATAAACACCGGTGCCACTACCCACCAGGCGGGCAGCCCGGCAATCACATAATAAGCCACCGCCACCAGGATACTTCCCCGCACAATGAACAGCAAGTCCGGAAAACGGCCTTCCAGCCTGTAAATCATCACCATTTCAATCACCGCGATCATAATACCGTTTATGGACATCGTAAGCCCGATGGCCCACTCCTGCATACGGAGTACCTCCTTGAAATACAGCGGTACTATGCTGGAAAACTGGAACAGGCAGATGGCATTGATCATAGCGAATACCAAAAAGGTAATATAGATATGATCTTTCCAGATACTTTCTTTGGGAACAGTATGATCGGCATGACTTTTGGCGGGTGCAGGCACCGGTGGCAGCAGGATGCGCATCATGATGGCGGCAAACATACAGGTGGCTCCATCCACCCAGAACAGGAGATCGTAGCTGAAACTGGCAAGTAAACCGCCGATAGCGGGCCCGACGGACCATCCTAAGTTAACGGCTAAACGATTCAGCGCGTAGGACCGGGTTCTGTTTTCGGGTTTGCTATAGGCCGCAATCGCCATACTGTTGGCCGGCCGGAAGGCATCGCCAACAGAACTTAAGGCAAATACGCAGATGCAGAGTTGCGGAAATGTATGCATCTGACCCAATAAAATGAATAATAAACCGTTAGAGAAGAGGCTCCAGAACTGCACCTGGTAAAATCCGATGCGGTCTGCCAGCCAACCTCCTGCGGTAGCGCCAACGATGGCACCCGTTCCAAAACAGGCCATTACAATACCGGCCTGGGTAATGGTAAAATGCAGGTGTTGGGTCATGTACACGGTGAGAAAAGGTATCACCATGGTGCCGCTCCGGTTGATCAGAAGAATGAGGGATAACCACCATGTGGCCGGCGCAAGTCCGGCATAGGCATTGCGGTAAAGGTCGAGCGTTTTCTTTAGTGGGTTCATATATACGAGGCCGTAAAGATAAAATTAATGCAAACATTAGCGTAACTTATAAGGTAATTATTAACTTTGGCCGAAAGATCAAGCAGCAACAATATGCAGGAAAACAAAGGAAAAAAGAACTTACAGGCGTTGGGTGTAACTGTCGGCGTACATGCGTTGCTGTTAGTAGCCCTGTTATTTGCCGGTTTTTCTGCCCCACCGCCATTACCCAACCAGGACCTTGGCATGGAAGTGAATTTAGGTACTTCTGATGATGGTATGGGAGATGTACAGCCACTTGATCCGAATCCTCCCGCAGCGGAAACGCCTGCACCGGCACCACAACCGGAGGTGCAACAACCGGCCCCTGATGCCGACGCGCCCCAGGACATTGCAACGGACAATGACGCCGATGCGCCGGAAGTAAAGAAACCGGAAAAACCGGTAACAAAACCTCCGAAGGAATTACCTAAAAAACTGGAACCAAAACCTGAAAAGCCTGTAAAAAAGCCTGCAGCTGAAACACCGGCCAAGCCAGCTCCTGCTGCGCCTGCGCCCAAGCCTAAAGCCGTTTTCGGCGGAGTAGCCAGCAATAACAGCGCGCACAGCGGAAATGGGGCCAACGGCTCCAACAACTCCACCGGTGAGGGTAATACCGGCAAACCGGGCGACCGCGGCCAGATCAATGGCGATCCTAACGCCAAAGGATATACGGGCGGTGGTGGCCTCGGCGGCGGCAGATCCGACTTTCAGCTCAAAGGCCGCAGCCTCGTAGGACGCCCCAGCGTTACCTACGACAGTAACGAATCCGGATACGTAGCCATCAATATCAAAGTAGATAAACAGGGGAATGTAATTGCCGCCAATTACAGTATGAGCGGCTCCACTATCAGTAATGATAACCTGATCAGTATCGCCAAACGTGCAGCTTTGCAGATTAAATACAATGCCAGCCAGGATGCTCCTGAAGTTCAGTTCGGGCTCATCCGGTTCTATTTTAAAGCCGAATAAACCAAAATTCAGATAATAACTTTTCAGAAAGACCAGCATGCTCCTGATCTTCCTGTGATTTATTGGTCCTTAAACTCTACTGCACCTATGAAGACCATGAGTACGTCATGCACAGTGAGACTGTGCCATCTGAAAAACCTGTTTCAATTTACTTATCGCCAGCAATGACTATCTTCAGAAGAATTCTGTCAGGGACCATCATCTTTTTAGCCTGCGCCAACAGCGCAGCAGCTCAAACATTTTCGGGTATCCATCAAAGCAATTATGCCGGTGTTTACGGCATCCTGTACAATCCGGCCAGCGCGGCTTCCACCCGTTACAAGTGGGACCTCAACATTGCCGGTGCCGACGCCAAAGCCGGCAACACCTACATGACGATTACCAAAAAAGCATTGCTGCACCGTTATGATACCATCACCAGGAATGTAGATTACTTCCTCGATACAGCCGCCAACAGACGACAAAACGGCTGGGAAATGGCCGAAATAATGATGCCTTCCATCATGTACTCCATCGATGAAAAGCAAACCGTTTCCTTTATCTGGCGTATCCGCAGCAGCAGCAACGGCGGTAACATTCCTACGGAACAAGCTAACTTTTTCGGTAACAGCTTTCCAAACAGAGCCTATCTCAATACCAATTACACCGTACAACACGCAGCCGCTTCCTCCAACGTATGGCACGAATTCGGGCTCAGCTATGCCCGTATCATCGCTAATACCTACGGTGGCGTATGGAAGGGAGGCGTTACGGTTAAATATCTCAGCGGAATCGCCGCCGGCTATGCCTCGGTAGATAACGCCACCTTCAGAATGAACACCACCCGCAATGCGTCCGTTAGCAGCGGTACTATGCGCTATGGCTATTCTGATAACCTGGATCACTGGGACAAACCCTACATCAATAACTTCAAACCCAATGGCAACTCCGGATTTTCTGCGGACCTCGGGGTGATCTATGAATACCGCCCCGACAATGATGGCTTCGGCGATTATGAAGGCGACCACTGGAACCCTGCTGCCGACTTTTACCAATGGCGTATAGGCGCTTCCATTACCGATATCGGCAGCATCGGCTACAATAAAGCGCCCGGTAATACAGACCTGGACCTCACTACTGAGAGCATTGATCCTTACAGCATCACCTACAAGAAAAATCAGAGCCTGCGTCAGTTTGCAAGGCAACTCAATAACGCATTTACGCCTATCGCCTCCGATTCAGTATTTCGCATGGCCTTACCCGCCACATTGCATCTGATGGCGGATTACAACATTGACGGCCGGTTTTATGTGTCCGCCAACGCCGACATTGCGCTAAACGGCGGCCCTAACAATATTTACAAAACTTACGGCATGACGCAGGTTCAGGTAACACCCCGCTATGATGTAGACCTCTTTGGTGCTTACATGCCTATCATCGTGAATAAAAACGGGATGGCCGATGTGGGTGCCGGCTTCAGAATAGGGCCGTTGATTGTAGGTTCCAATACGTTGTTCACAAACCTCTTCCGCAAAACGGTGAACCGCGCGGATGCGTATGTGGCTTTACGTTGGGTACCTATCAAAAGGAGCGATCCAAATGGTGGTGGCATCTTCCATATGCGTAAGCGACAACTGCGTTGCCCGGTCAACAATAACTAAGTGCCGGCGCGCGTGAAAATGGCAGGAATATTTATCTTCGCCGTGAAGATTTTAAGCCATGCAGACATATCAAGAAACACTGGACTTCCTGTATCAGCAGCTGCCCATGTTTAGCAGAGTAGGCGCCAGCGCCATCAAGAAAGATCTTGACAACACCCTGGCCCTGTTGGAGATCAGTGGTCATCCACAACATAAATTCAAATCCATTCACGTTGCCGGCACCAATGGTAAAGGTTCCACCAGCCATATGCTGGCAGCCATCTTTCAGCAGGCCGGGTATAAAACCGGCCTGTACACCTCTCCTCACCTGCTTGATTTCAGGGAACGTATCAGAATAAACGGGCAAATGGTCAGTGAGGATTTTGTTATCTCTTTTACAGAGAAGATGAAACCGCATATTGCGGCCATTCAGCCTTCCTTCTTTGAGCTGACCGTGGCCATGGCGTTCCAGCATTTTGCTGAAGAGCAGGTGGACATCGCCATTATAGAAGTTGGGCTGGGCGGGCGTTTGGACAGCACCAACGTTATCACACCGGAACTCTCCCTGATCACCAATATCAGCTACGATCATAAAAACCTGCTGGGTGATACCCTCACCCAAATTGCCGGAGAAAAAGCCGGCATCATCAAACCGGGTGTACCTGTAATAATCAGCGAACGACAGGAAGAAACGAAAGAAGTATTTATGGTGAAGGCCGCTGAAACCGGCTCGCCTATTCGTTTTGCAGATGAAGAATGGATAGGTGCCGCCAATGGCACCAACATTACCAACACCCATTTGGAACTAACGTTACTGCATATACGCCAGCAACAAACACACCATTACAAACTGGATCTCAACGGCCAGTACCAGGAAAAAAATGTGATGGGGGTATTGTCCGCCGTACATCAGCTGATAGCAGATGGCTGGAAAATTACCGAAGAAGATATTACCGCTGCGCTGAGTCATGTAAAGAAACTCACGGGGCTGCGCGGCAGATGGGAAGTCGTAAACCAGCATCCGCTCACCGTGCTGGACGTAGGCCACAATGAAGCAGGGATCACCGAAATTGTGCAGCAGCTGCGCCATGTCACCTACACCTCCCTGCATATTGTTACCGGCTTTGTGAAGGATAAAGAAGTAGAAAAAGTGCTTCCGCTGTTTCCCAAAACAGCTAAATATTATTTCTGTAAAGCACAGATACCCCGCGCACTTGATGAGATTAGTCTTGCTGAAATGGCCGCACCACACGGCCTCCAGGGCCAGGCATATCCTTCTGTGCAGCATGCCTTACAGGCTGCCAAACAACATGCCCAGCCTGATGATATGATACTGGTATGTGGTAGCTTCTTTATTGTGTCAGAAGCGATGTAAAACTATTTAAACTGTAACCGGCCCATATGCTGCAAGGCATAGAACACACAGGTTACGTGCAAACTTTGCAGCAGCTTATTCTCCAGGATGAGTTGCTGCAAGGCTTCAATCGACATCAGTTCAATTTCGATCTGCTCATTATCATCCAGTTCCTGCTCCTTTACTTTCACACCACCGGTAGCAAGAAACATATGTGTGAGGTTATTGGTAGAACCTGGATTAGCTGAAACAGCGCCCAGTGGAATGATTTCCCTGAAAGCATACCCCGTTTCCTCCATCAGCTCCCGTTCCATGGCAAATGCCGGGGAAGGATCGGTATCATCCATGGTACCGGCGGGAATTTCGATCAGCGTTTGCTTCAGACCATGACGGTACTGCCTGATCATGATAGCCTGGCCGTCTTCCGTTAATGCCAGTCCGTTTACCCAGTCGTTATATTCCAACACATAATAGGGGTCTACAATACGGCCATCCGGTGTTTCACATTTATCTCTTCTGGCTGTCAGCCACGTATCCCTGTGCAGGTATTCGGACGACAATAATTTCCAATCCATGTTATTCATAAGTGCTGCTTTTAGTCCCAGTTCATGCGCTCTTTCAACCCTGTAACATGTGCCAGGTGATGTAATCCGTGCCAGGAATAGGTGGCGGCGAGTGTTTTCAGGTTAATTTCCTTTTTGCTTTCCGGATGGAAAACAGTGCGTTCCCACTGCTCCCCTTCTATGCTTTTGAGCAGGGCTGTCCACCGTGTATGCAGAGCATGCAGCAGTGTGATAGATACATTGATAGGCGTGGTTTTCACATCTTCCAGTTCCGCCCATGCAGCCTCGTCGTAAGGCTTAATGGTAGGATTATCTTCCGTGAGCGCAAGTTTAAAACGCGTATAGGCGTTGAGGTGAGAGTCCGCCACGTGATGCACCAATTGCGTAACAGTCCATCCTTCCGGGCGATAAGGTGTATCCAGTTGGGCCTGATCCAGTGTTTGCACGGTAATTTCCAGCAGTGACGGCAGGTACCTGATATCGTTGATAAAGCGTTGCAGTTCTTCAGGGGTATAATCAGCCTTTGCCTGAAAACGGCCGATCGGGTATTTCAATGCTTCCATTATAAACGGTGTTAGTTAGTCTTCTCTTAATTCCTTTCCGGTAAGGTGAATAAACACATCTTCCAGGTTGGCTTTTTTCACTTCTTTTTTGCGCTCAAAACCTTGTGATACCAGCTGGTCTATCAGGTTATCGGGAGATGCCAGTGCAATTATTTGTCCGCTGTCCACTATTGCGCAGCGGTCGCACAGGAACTCGGCTTCATCCATATAATGCGTAGTGATCACCACGGTGGTACCCTGCGCTCTTACCTGCAGGATCAGGTCCCAGAGGCTTCTGCGCGCCTGCGGATCAAGCCCGGTGGTGGGTTCATCCAGGAAGATAATCCTGGGTTTATTGATCAGCGTGGTAGCGATGGAAAAACGTTGTTTCTGGCCACCGGAGAGCTCTTTGTACTTGTTTTTGGCCTTATCGGTGAGGTTGAATTTCTCCAGGAGTTCCAGGGGTTTTACTTCCTGGTTATAGAGGCCGCCGAACATTTCAATCAGCTCTGTAAGTGTCAGGTTTGGGTAGTAGCCGGAGCTTTGTAGCTGTACGCCGATAATCTTTTTTATTTCGTTGGGTTGCTGGTCCAGGTCATATCCATCTACGTTGATGGTGCCGCTGGTTTTATCCCGCAACGTTTCTATGATTTCGAGTGTGGTGGACTTTCCAGCGCCGTTTGGGCCCAGGAGGCCGAATATTTCCCCTTCATACACATCGAAGCTGATGCCTTTCACTGCGGTAAAATCACCGTACTTCTTCACCAGGTTATTTACCTCGATGATCTTTTTCTTTTCCATGCTGCCAAATTAGACATTAATTGCCAAAAGATAAAGGCAAGTCCTGGTGGGGACTTGCCTTTATTTATCTGATGTAAGCCGAATTGTGCGCTACACTATTTTTTGATAAACACCTGTGTGAAGAAGGTGATACGGCCGTTGCCCTTGGCGGCGCCGATGCCGATGGTATTGTAGTCGCCCAGCATGTTGCGGCGGTGGCCCGGACTTTTAATCCAGCCATTTACTACTTCTTCTGCGTCGAGCGTACCATAGGCCACATTTTCAGCGGCGGCATTTACTCTTCCTAATTTTTTGGAGATGTTAGCCACGCGTTCTTCAAAGCCTTCATGTCCGAAGCCGGTGCTGCCGTTTGCCATATCCCGGCTATGACGTTGCGCCTGCTGGCTGCAGTAGGAATCCAGCTGTAATGGCTTTAAGCCTTTGGAAGCCCTGAATTTGTTGGTATAAAAAAGGATTTGCTCCTCCAAGGTGCCGCCCGCGTCAGTAGTATGACGGGTGGTAGCGCTGGAGCATGCACTCACTTGAAATGCACTGAAGATGGCTACCAGTAAAGCAAGGATGCTGCGGCTTTTCAAAACGAACATAAAAATAATGGTTAATAATAAAAAATGATTAATGTGTATGTATAGAGACTAAAAAATTGTGCCAGAGTTTAGTTTTTAGGGAGAGATTGGATGAGATTGTTTGCAAAAGCCCGCTCATGGCAGGTTTCCACCTACAGGGATTACAGCACTGGTATAGGGGCGGATCACTTGCCAGCCCATGGTTTCATAGAGGCTGCGGCCCATCGGGGTGGCTACGAGCACGCCATTGGGAATCCCCATCTGGTAGCCTTTCTCGGCAAGGGCAGTGATGATACAGGTGCCCAGGCCTTTGCGACGGTGGTTATCATCTACCATAATACGGTCGAATATCAGCTGATCGCTCACAGGTATTAGCCGGCCATTACCGGCGGTATCGCCTTCGGGGGATTTGATGACGACCAGGAGGCCGCCGGGAACGATGGTAAAATCAAGTGTATAACCGGCGGGCAATGGTGCGGCAACAGGTGCCTGCTGCCATTGGCAGGTCATCATAAAGGCGGGTTCCAGGATTTTCCAGTGTGCAGGTAACAGTGGCTGTACGGCTTCGGCTGCGGCGCATACTTTGATAAATACCAGAGGTCGGGTAATGGAACTGGCCACAGTAGCTATTTCCGGGCAGATATCCGGAAACAGGTAGCGGGCTGCCTGGTCCGGCATGTTTACATCAATGCGCAACGCGCCCTGATCCGTCACCGGTGAGGGTACTTCGCGGGAAATGGCCCAGCCTCGTGCCCATTTTTCGAGTAAGGAATGGGAAAAACGTGTTGGCATTAGTAGTTTGTTTAAGCTGAAGAGCCGGAGTGCCTTCGGCACTCCGGCTCTTCAGCATTTGCCCACCGCCAACGGCGGCGAGCCAGTGCTAAATTAATTCTTATTTACAATATCTTTCCAGGTTTCCATCATATTTTTGGAACCGATGAAGATAGGCACGCGCTGGTGCAGTTGCGCCGGCTTGAGCTCCAGCAATCGCTGGCGGCCATTTGCCATTGCCACTCCTCCTGCCTTTTCCATCAGGAAAGACATTGGGTTACATTCATAGCACAAACGCAGTCTCCCTGATTTATACTTACCAAATGCAGGATACATGAAAATACCTCCCTGGATCAGCGTACGATGGATTTCAGCCACCATGCAGCCAACGAAGCGGTGGCGGTAAATGCGGTCGTTTTCATCGCGGGCCATGAAATGATCGATGGAGTCGCGGATATTTTTCTCGTAGAGGTGGTAGTAGCCAACGTTTACAGAGAAGATATCGCTTTCCGGCGGACATTTCAGGTTAGGGTGCGACAGGCAGAATTCGCCGATGGAAGGGTCGAGCGTGAAGCCCTGCACACTTCTGCGGGTAGCGTACACCATCATGGTAGAAGAACCGTAGATAATATACCCTGCTGCAATCTGCTGGGTACCGGGCTGCAGGAAGTCTTCTAGGTTACACTCCTCTCCTTCCGGCGACAGGCGGCGGTATACGGAGAAGATGGTACCGATGGATACGTTCACATCGATATTGCTGGAACCATCCAGCGGATCGATCAACACCACATATTTTGACTTTTTGGAATGCTCATCGTTGAAGGCAATGAAGTTTTCATTTTCTTCGGAGGCAAGCCCACAGCAGTAAATGCTGGATTGGAGGGAGGCAATGAACTGATCATTTGCAAACACGTCCAGTTTCTTAACAGATTCACCCTGAACGTTGGTGGTACCGGCTTCGCCAAGGATGTCGGCAATACCGGCCTTGTTAACTTCCACGTTTACTCTTTTCGCTGCGAGACCAATATCCCGCAAAAGGCCAGACAGCTGACCAGTAGCACCCGGATAGTTACGTAACTCCTGGATGGTGAACTCATCCAGTGTCATTACTCTTTGCTTGTGATTCATAACGTTAACTATAAGTTTCGCCAACGAAAGTACGGCAATTGGATTTTATTTTAATGAAACTGTCATTTATCTGTAATTCGATTTTAAAACAATTCTAAACTTGCCTTACTTTGCCAAATATTTTTTTAATAGAAGCCAAAATATCATATGAAGGTTTTTAAGTTCGGAGGCGCAAGTTTAGAAAGTGTTGAACGCATCCGCCAGGTAGGTCAAATTATCCAGTCTTTCCCGGAAGACAAGCTGCTGATTGTTATATCGGCGATGGGCAAAACCACCAATGAGCTGGAAAAGGTAGCACAGAACTACTATCTGCGCAAGCGCGAAATCGCCGCCCAGTTGCTGTATAATGTAGAGCAGCAGCACATGCAGGTGGCAGAAGCCCTGCTGGGTAACCGGGAAAATCCGCTGTTTACACAACTGCAGCAGTTCTTTACGGAAGCGGAATGGACACTGGGCGAAAAACCAATGCGGGCATATGATTACTATTACGACCAGCTGGTGAGCCTCGGGGAACTGCTGAGCACCGCTATCGTTAGCGCGTACTTCAACAGTGTTGGTATCCATAACACCTGGCTGGATGTTCGGGACGTATTCCGTACCGATGATAACTTCCGGGATGCAAATATCGACTGGGACATTACCCAGCGCCAGGTCACTGAAAAAGTACTGCCGCTCTTCAACAACACCAGCATTGTCATCTCCCAGGGCTTCATTGGTAGTACCGACCAAAATGAAAGTGTGACCCTGGGCCGCGAAGGCAGCGACTACTCCGCCGCCGTATTTGCCAACATGCTGGATGCCGAAAGCCAAACCATCTGGAAAGATGTGGAAGGCCTGAAAAATGCCGATCCGAAACTTTTTCCCAATACCGTCAATATCCCGGAGATCACTTACGGGGAGGTAATTGAAATGGCATTTTATGGTGCACAGGTGATTCACCCGAAAACCATTAAACCACTGCAAAACAAACAGATACCCCTGTATGTAAAATGCTTCCTGGATAAGAATCTGCCTGGTACGGTGATTAAAGAAGTGGCAGATATCAAGCAGCTGCCACCGATTATTGTGCTGAAAAAAAATCAGGTGTTGCTACATATAACTTCCAAAGACTACTCTTTCATCACGGAAGAGAAGATCAGTGGTATTTATGAAATCTTCCATGGCCTGAAAATCAAGATCAACCTGATGCAGAATGGCGCAATCAGCTTCTCCTGCTGTATTGACAATAACCCGGAAAAGATTGAGCTGCTGATCAAAACCTTACACAACGACTTCAAGATCAACTACAACGAAGGACTGGAACTACTGACCGTTCGTTACTACCAGGACAGCCTGCTGGAAGAACTCAGTAACGGCCATCCTGTATTGCTGGAACAGCGCTCCCCTACTACGATACAGCGGTTGTGGAAGAAATAAACTTATCAGTAAATTATTAATTTTGACAGGCGGTGCAACTTTTTTCATACAAAGGCGTCTTTAGAAAAACAGCCTTATGAAAAAAGTTGCTTTTTTATTGATTGGAATAACGGCGGCCGTGGCCTGCGGGGGCAGCATGGTAGCAAGCCACGGGCCTCATTTGTCCCCCGATGTTTTACCTTTCTACTTATTTTCAGCAGGCAACATCATCAAGCCTGCCGAAACAGCTGACCCGGAACCAGAGAAGAAATATTGCAATTCAAACACGGAAACCAAGGAATCACCCTGTAAAGTGTTGTTGGGTAGCTTTTCAATTTTAAACATCAGATAGTCCATAAGGTTTTTAGCCTGAATTTTTGCTTGGAGAAAAATTAATAACCGCCTCGATAGTATGAGAAAACTAATGATTGCGTTGGGAATGCTTATGCACCTAATGTTAACCGCCAATGCTCAAAAGTCTGCCGCCGTAAACGGTACCATTTCTGTAAAAGTCAGTGATAAAGCAGGAAAACCCTTGCCTTTCGCCAGTATTTTGTTACGCAAAACACAAGACTCTTCCCTGGTTAAGGGGGAATTATCCACTGAAAACGGCACCTGTAATTTCAGTAACATCCCGGAGGGCGAATACTTCATCCAGGCCTCCCAAATGGGCTTTAGCACCCATTTTATTCCCAACTTCCAGATAGATGCCTCCCATAAGAAATTCAGCTTCGACAGCATTGCACTGGAGCCGCTTACTAAAAGTTTGCAGGCCGTAAACGTAACCGCCCAGAAGCCTTATATAGAAAGAGAACCCGGCAAAACCATCCTGAACGTGGAAAGCAGCCCTACCGCTGCCGGTAACACAGCCCTGGATTTACTGCGTAAGGCGCCGGGCGTTAACCTCGACAACAACGAAAACGTAATCCTCCAGGGCAAGTCCGTACAGGTAATGGTAGACGGTAAGCTCACCTATCTCTCCGGAGAACAGCTGACGAACCTCCTCAAAAGTACACCCGCCGAAAACATTGCGCAAATAGAGCTGATGACTACTCCTCCCGCCAAATACGATGCTTCCGGAAACGGTGGTATCATCAACATCAAAACCAAGAAGGGTAAAATGACCGGCATCAACGGGTCTGTGAATGGTACCTTCACGCAAGGCTGGTACCCACAGATCAATGGTGGCGGTAACTTCAACTGGCGTACGGAAAAGTTTAACCTGTACGGGAATGGTAGCCTCGGGGAATACCGCAACTATGTGCAGCGCGACTTCCGGCGCACCTTCCGGGATGTGAACGACACGTCGATGCTCTCCCAGGATATCAAACAAAAAAATAAGTTTAACGACAGAAGCTACAAAGCAGGACTGGATTACTTCATCAACGACAAACACACCGTAGGCGTACTGGTAAATGGTTATAACAACTCCTTTTCTTCCAGGATACCCAGTACTACCAACCTGTTCAAACCAGGCATGGCACCGGATTCCATTCTCTCATCCTATACTACGAACGACAATAACTTCGACAACATCGCCGTAAACCTGAACTACAAAGGCGTACTGGATACGATGGGTAAAGAAATAAGCGTAGATGCCGATTATGCCAACTTCCGCAACCAGCGGCATATGATCCTCAACGATAGTATGCTGGATAATCACACCCACCAATACCGTAACATGAATGGAGTGCAGAACAATGCAGCAACTAACATTACGATCAAGAGTCTGAAAACGGATATGGTGTTTCCATGGGGCAAACAGGGTAAACTCGAAACGGGTGCCAAGGTGAGCTTTGTATCTACCAATAATGTGATGCTATATGACTCCCTGCAAAGCGGCAAATATGTGAGAGCATATTCCCAGAGTGATGAATTTGATTACCAGGAAGATGTATACGCAGCGTATGCCAGCTACAAAAAGTCGATTAACAAAACCAGCTTTAACCTGGGCGGGCGACTGGAATATACCCGCTCTAACGGTTACTCCCACACGATGGACAGTACGGTAGTAAATAACTACCTTAATTTCTTCCCGAATATTAGTGTGGAACAAAAGATCAACGATAAAAACAAACTCAGTTTGAGTTACACCAGGAGAATTGACCGACCTGAATACGGGCAGCTGAACCCTTTCATTTTTTACCTGGACCGTTATACCTACCGCCAGGGAAATCCTTTCCTGAAGCCGCAGTATACCAGTACCGGGGAACTGAGTTATGTACTAAAGGACAAGTATATTTTTACGTTTAACGCCAGCCGGATCAATCATATCATCGAAGAATTCCTGACGCAGGATAATGATACGAAGATTACGACCAGTACTGATGTAAACTACAACCATGCTGATTTCATGAACCTGAATGTGACGGTGCCGATTGACGTTACCAAGTGGTGGCA
Source organism: Chitinophaga jiangningensis (assembly GCF_900142605.1). Lineage (GTDB taxonomy): Bacteria > Bacteroidota > Bacteroidia > Chitinophagales > Chitinophagaceae > Chitinophaga > Chitinophaga jiangningensis. The sequence goes on along the minus strand of NZ_FRBL01000010.1, from coordinate 70,645 downwards.
TATGGATAACAACGTGAATCTTTCTTACGCCAGTTACCTGGTACAGGTGGGCAGCGGACCGCTGGAAACGCGTACCAACTATAGCTACAGCGCTAATACTACGCAGTCATTCAGTCTGCCGAAAGACTACAAGATTGAGCTAACAGGTTTCTATCAGTCGCCGTTTATTTTCGGTATATTCAAGGGTGATCCGCAGTATAACGCAAACCTTGGTATCCAGAAAACTTTCCTGGAAAAAAAGGCAACGGTAAAATTGAATGTAAACAACCTGTTATCTGTACAGTATTTCCGTGGGAGAGCGCAGTATGGCTCATTGGATATGAGTATTTATAACATCTGGCAATACAGAACAGTAGGAATTTACTTTAGTTATAAATTCGGCAGTAACACCATTAAAGCCGCACGTGACCGTCAAACTGGTGCCAGTGCAGAGGCGAAACGCGCTGGTTGATTCCGTCTTTATCAGTTTCAAAGGGCTGGTTGTTCGGTGGAGCAACCGGCCCTTTTTCGTTTAGCCGTGCGAGCCATTGATATACAACTCCAGGTTGGAGATGATATGTTTTTGGTCGTTAATAATATACTTCACAACATCGCCGATAGAAATAATTCCGATCAATTGATTTTGGTCGTTTACAACAGGCAGGTGGCGGATATGTTTGTCCGTCATTTTCACCATACAGTCTTCAATAGAGCTTTCTACTGTAACCGTGTAAGGATCTGCTGTCATAATTTCGCTGATAAGTGTGTCTTTGGATGCCCGTCCCTTGAGGATGACACGTCGGGCGTAGTCGCGTTCGGAGAAGATTCCAAGGCAATGGTCATTTTCATCTACAACCGTCAATGCCCCAACGTTTCGATCTACCAGCATTTGAATTCCTTCGTACACGGTGTTGTCAGGACGAATAGCGTAAACTGCGTGACCCTTGGCCTCCAGGATGTTGCGTACTGTTCCCATGGTAAGCCTAATTTGGTGTTAAGAAATGAAAAACCGACTCTAACCTAAGATAACGAATTTTCCTGAAAATTTAAAGGCGGTGCTCCTGGAAACGACACAGGCCGGAAAACGACAAAAAATGCTGTTTTCCGGCCTGAAATCAATTATTATGTACTATTCGAGTGTTTTCTCACCTTTCACGGTGGCGGCTTCCTGCTGGTGCAGGTCGAATACGATGATGTCGTTGCTGCCTTTTTTCAGCCATGGGGCCGGGCAGTACAGACGTTTTTGCGGGCCTATTTCCCAGTAGCGGCCCAGGTTATGTCCGTTTACCCATACGATGCCTTTTTTGAAGGCAGACAGGTCGATATAAGTATCATTGGCGGCTGCCAGTTCGAAGCTGCCTTTGAAGAATTTACCCTCGCGGCTATCCGTGGTAGCATGGCCTTTTGCCAGGTCCTGCACAAACTGCTCCGTCATTGGCAGGCGGTACTGTTCCCAGTTCATGAGGGTCATGCCGTTGAGGATCACGCGGTCGGTGATGCCTTTGCGGTCGATCATGGCTTCGGCAAAGTTGATGCGGCCCATGCCTTCCACCAGTATTTCCAGCACCGGGTCTTTGACATCAGATTTAGGTAAAGAGATGCTGTTTTCACCGAGTCGGCGGTCAATCTTACCCACATATTTTCCATTGAGAAATACGGTGGCATAATCATGCAGTTCCTTTATGGTTAATTTGCCGCTTTTGTGGCCGATGAGCGTGGTTTTATACACCATAAATCCATAGTCCTGCCCTACTGCCTCAAACGGTACCGGCTGCACTTTTTTAACGGGTGCCGGCAGGTGTTCCCATACGGTGGTAAATGGTTGCAGGGTTACCGGCGCAAAAGTGGTAGTAGGTATGGCTTTAGGTATGGCTGGTAATTTTTTTCCCTTCGGGAGATAGGAAGCCATCAGCTTACGGAGTGCCATGTATTTGGCAGTGGTGTCCCCCTGTTCATTAATCGGGGCATCATAGTCGTAGCTGGTAACATCCGGTTCATAGCCCTTTCCGCCGGAGTTGGCGCCGGCCATATAGCCGAAGTTGGTGCCGCCGTGGATCACGTATAAGTTAAAGGATCGTTTGGTGTCCATCAAAAACTTCACTTCCTTCACGATGCCATCAGCACCCGGGCGCTGCCATTTTTCGCCCCAGTGGGTTAGCCATCCCGGGTAGGATTCGCTGCTGAAGGCCGGCACGTTAGGGTTTTGTTTTTTTGCCTGTTCAAAATCTGCTTCAGAGCCGCCGGAATCGAGGCCGATGGCGGCGCCTTCCACCGATCCGGCTTCCAACATAAACGGCGTAGGGCCATCTGCGGTATAGAATGGTACATTAATGCCATTCTTCACCCACATATCTTTTAAGGTGTAAAGGTATTGTTTATCGTTACCATAGCTGCCGTACTCATTTTCCACCTGCACCATTACGATAGGTCCGCCGTTGGTGACCAGCAGGGGTTTTACTTCGGCAGCGAGCGCATCTACGTAACGTTGTACATTTTCAATGTAACGGGGATCCATGCAGCGCACCTTGATGTCAGGTGTTTGCAGCAGGTAGGATGGCAGTCCGCCGAACTCCCACTCTGCACATACATAGGGGCCGGGGCGCAGCATCACCCACATGCCTTCTTCCTGCGCTATTTTCACGAATTCAGCAATGTTGTGATTGGTGGTGGTGAAGTCGAATTTGCCTTTTTCTGTTTCATGGTAGTTCCAGAAAACGTAGGCGGCGATAGTGTTGCAACCCATGGCTTTGGCCATCTGAATTCTGTGACGCCAGTATTGGTGCGGGATGCGGGCAGGGTGCATTTCTCCGCTGATAATCTGGTATGGTTTGCCATCCAGGAGGAACTCAGATTTTCCAAGGGCAAAGGTATGTTTGCTTTGCGCGTTTACGCCCTGGCACAACCAGCAGGATAAGGCTAGCATCCCGCTCAGAATCACTTTTTTCATTGCTCTAAGTTGTAGTTGAAGTTAGGATAAGTGTACAAAATACGGCTTTTTGTGGATGTATGATTTTTTTTGTGGCCCTAAATTATCCGCTGCCTTCGGCAGCGGATAATTTAGGGAGGGGCGCCGGTGGCGCCCCTCTCCTGCGTGTGGGTTGAAAGATGATACGGCGCCCCATGGAAAAGCTGTAACTTAGATTACATGGACCCCTACAAAGAAACTTTTTCTACCTGGGATAAGATAGCGCAGTTGTACAAGAACAGGTTTATGGACCTGGACTTATATAACGATACGTATGATCGTTTTTGTGAGCTGGTGCCCATGCGGCATGCCGCGATTCTGGAGCTGGGTTGCGGTCCGGGAAATATTACCCGGTATCTGCTGGCAGTGAGGCCCGATTTTCGTATAGTCGGCACTGATATCTCCCAAAACATGATTATGATTGCGCAGGAAATGGCCCCTGGCGCTAACTTCCAAGTATTGGACAGCCGGGATCTTCATTTACTGACACCTGGTTTCCACGGAATCATTGCGGGCTTTTGTGCGCCATATTTGTCCGCCACTGATATGTCAAAGTTATGCAGGGATTGCTATGCATTACTGGCACCGGCTGGTATTTTCTATTGCAGCTTTGTGGCAGGAGATCCGGCACAGTCGGGCTTTATAGCTGGCAGCAGTGGCGACCGCACCTACTTTTATTATCATGACATGGAAGTGATACAGCAGGAATTGACGGCCAATCAATTCAAAATATTGGAGGTGATGTATAAAACTTTTCATCGCGGGAATGCAGCGGAGATACACACCATTGTAATAGCGCAAAAATAAAGAGCCCGGGACCAACGGCCCGGGCTCCATATAATCGTATGCCTTTGACTACGATTATAGGTGGTATTAAATATTGCCTTTTTTCAATTCACTTACTGCGTGATCCGCTGCTCTGGCGGTAAGCGCCATATAGGTGATACTTGGATTTACGCAGGAAGAGGAAGTCATGCAGGCGCCATCGGTCACAAACACGTTCTGTGCCGCATGTACCTGGTTGAAGCCATTGAGTACGGAAGTTTTAGGATCGCGGCCCATACGCGCGGTACCCATTTCGTGGATACAGTGGCCCGGAGGCGGTGCGCCATCGTAGCCGTGTACGTTTTTCAGACCCGCTTTTTCCAGCATTTCAATGGCACTTTCCTTCATGTCTTTACGCATCGCCATCTCGTTCTCCTTGAATTCACAATCGATATCGAGGGTTGGCAGTCCGTACTTATCTTTCTTCTCTTTGTTGAGTGTTACCTTGTTTTCGAAGTAAGGCAGGTGCTCACCCCAGGAGCCAATGCCCATGCTCCATTTACCCGGATAGAGCTGCGACTCTTTCAGTGCCACTCCAATACCTTCCGAGCCGGTGCCTCTGCCACGGCCTGCACCACCCTGGTAACCGAAGCCGCGTACATAGTCTTTCTGCATCGTAGCTGCGTTCACGTTACGGAAGCGGGGAATGTAGATACCGTTAGGACGGCGGCCCGCGTTAGAGTATTGATCTTCGTAACCTTCAAAATCTCCACCGGCACCTACGCCATAATGGTGGTCCATCAGGTTGTGGCCGAGTTGACCGCTGTCGTTACCAAATCCGTTCGGGAAGCGGTCGGACACGGAGTTAAGCATCACCTGGGTGGTACCCAGTGTAGAACCATTCATGAAGATCACTTTTGCGAAGTAATCAACGGTCTGGTTCGTGTGTGCATCGAGGATACGTACGCCGGTAGCCTTTGCGGTGTCTTTATCGTACAATACTTCCATTACGATTGAGTCAGGGCGCAGGGTAAGGTTGCCGGTAGCTGCGGCAGCTGGCAGGGTAACACCGTTGCTGCTGAAGTAGCCGGTATAAGGGCATCCGCGTGCACAGAGGTTCCTGGACTGACAAGGTCCGCGACCGTTATGCTTTTGTGTGACGTGTGCCACACGGCCGATGGTGATGATACGATCTTTATACTGCTCTTTTACGCGGGAGGCCACGTGTTTTTCGAGGCAGTTCATTTCCATGGCAGGCATGAAGATACCATCCGGCAGCTGCGGCAGGCCTTCCGCCTGTCCACTCACGCCGATGTAGCGTTCTACATACTCGTACCAGGGCGCAATGTCTTTATATCTGATAGGCCAGTCTACCCCATGGCCATCTTTTGCATTGGCTTCGAAATCGAGGTCGCTCCAGCGGTATACCTGACGGCCCCACATGAGGGAGCGGCCACCTACGTGGTAGCCACGCAGCCAGTTGAAAGGTTTTACCTGGTTGTAAGGATTTTCCAGGTCGTTTACCCAGAACTGCTGGGTACCTTCGTCGAAGGCGTAGCATTGGCTCTGGATCGGGTGTTTCTCCCGCATTTCATTGGTCTGACGGAGGCGGTGTGGGAACTCCCATGGGTCCATCATGGCGGTGGTGTAGTCCTTGATGTGTTCTACATTACGGCCTCTTTCCAGTACCAGTGTTTTCAGGCCTTTTTCGCAAAGTTCTTTTGCGGCCCATCCACCACTGATGCCGGAGCCTACCACGATGGCATCGTAGGTATTTTCTTTTTCAGCTTTTATATTCAGGTTCATGTTGGCAGAAATTGGAAAAGGGTGAGCTGCCAGCAGATAACGGTAATGGATATACGTTTTCACAAACGTTCATTCATTATGCTGCTGTCAGTCACCCTTCGGTCAAATGAATTATATGTTTCCTTTCTTCAGCTCTTTCACTGCAAAGTCAGCTGCGCGGGCAGTCATGGCCATGTAGGTGAGAGAAGGATTCACGCAGGCTGCGGAGGTCATGGAAGCACCATCGGTAACGAATACGTTAGGTACTGCATGCAGCTGGTTGTTTCCGTTGAGCATAGAAGTTTTAGGATCGCGGCCCATACGTGCGGTACCCATTTCGTGGATAGCCATACCAGGGTAAGAGCCGTTATCGTAAGTTTTGATATTTTTCAGGCCAGCGGCTTCGAGCATTTCTGCGGCGTCGTTCATCATATCCACGCGCATTTTCTTTTCGTTCTCTTTGAACTCCACGTCGAATTTCAGCACTGGCTGTCCCCATGCATCCTTCACGGAGTTGTCGAGGGTTACCTGGTTGTCTTCGTAAGGTAAGCATTCGCCGAAACCACCGAGGCCCATGGACCATTGTCCCGGTTCTACGAGGGAGTCTTTAAAGTCTTTACCCACGCCCATTTCAGCGATACCTTTGCTCCACATGGCACCGCGGCTGGCACCACCCTGGTAGCCGAAGCCACGGAGGTAATCGCGCTTATCGCTGCCTACGTTGCGGTAGCGTGGGATGTAGATACCGTTTGCACGGCGGCCAAAGGTGTATTTATCATCATAGCCTTCAGCGGTACCGGAGGCGCCGGTGCGGAAGTGGTGATCCATGAGATATTTACCCAGTGTACCGCTGTCGTTACCCAAACCGTTCGGGAAACGTTTGGAGATGGAGTTGAGCAGTACGAAGGTGGTACCAAGAGTAGAACCGTTTACGAAGAAGATCTTCGCGTAGTATTCGGTCATTTGCTTGGTATTTTTATCGATTACGCGAACGCCGGTAGCTTTACCTTTTTGTTCATCGTAGATGATAGAGTTCACGATAGAGTCCGGACGCAGGGTGAGGTTACCGGTAGCCATGGCAGCAGGCAATGTGGATGACTGTGTGCTGAAGTAGGCACCGAAAGGACAACCACGGCTGCAGAGGTTACGGAACTGGCATTTTTCGCGGCCAGGTAATGGTTCGGTGATGTTGGCCACGCGTCCCATGGTGATGATACGGCCTTTAAAGGCTGATTCCACTTTTTTCTTTACGTCGATTTCCACGCAGTTCATTGGCATTGCCGGCATAAACTGGCCATCAGGCAGTTGCGGTAAACCTTCGCGGGTACCGGAGATACCGGCAAATTTTTCAACGTAATCGTACCATGGCGCCAGGTCCTTATAGCGGATAGGCCAGTCAACAGCGATACCATCTTTCAGGTTGGCTTCGAAATCAAGGTCGGACCAGCGGTAAGACTGGCGGCCCCACATAATTGACTTACCACCTACGATATCCGGGCGGTACCAGTCGAAGCGTTTTACTTCGTTGTATGGAGATTGTGAATCGTTGATCCAGAATTTTTCGTTGTGTTCAGAGTAAGGGTAGTCGCGGCTCAGCTTAGGATGTGTTTCGCGCTGATCTACGGTGAGGCGGCCACGGTGAGGGAATTCCCATGGATCTTTCATCGCAGTGTCGTAATCCTTCACGTGTTCGAGTTGTTTACCACGATCCAGCATTAAAACTTTCAGTCCTTTTTCAGTGAGCTCTTTAGCAGCCCATCCACCGCTCACACCGGAGCCGATTACGATTGCATCGTAGGTATTCTGCTCCTGTGCTTTTGTATTTAAGTTCATTGTCTACGGATTTAATAAATAAGAAAGAATCAGTTTGGCGCGAGGGGCCATACTACATCAACCAATTGAGCTGTATAACCGGAGGTTATCAGGTTGCCCATGCTTTATCACCTTTTTTATAAGGCACACATCCTTCGTATTTGCCTGGAACGCGCACATAGCGTAAAGCCTGTGTTGCGCCTGGTTCAGAAGTGAAGTAACCTACCAGGGTCAGGTCTTTCATTGCCTGGAAGTAATGGGCAGCATCACCGTCTTTCTTATTATCCCGTTTATTATACGCTACACGTTCCTTATCGATTTCGGTAAGTACTTCGGTGCGTTGTTCTGGAGTCAGCTCCAGGAATGCTTTCTGGAATTTCTTTTTGCTGGCTTCATCAATTTTTTTCAGGCCAGAGAGGAACAGTTCCTGGTCTTCTTTCTTATAGCAGTCGTTCATCATGGTGATGATGAACTCATCTACCTTCGCCGCCTTGGCTCCCGGAGTATCGGTGGTAGGAATGATGGTATCCGCTACTTCAGCCACCATAGCTTTGGTCTGTGGTGTGTGAAGGTCATAATTTTTCGGAGCGGACCCTGTGCAGCTCTCTAAAGCTGATAACGTGGAAGCGGAAATGGCTGTACCCAACAAAATCGCCACATTCCTTATTGCGTCTCTTCTGTGCATAATAATGAATTGATTTGACCGGCTGGTAAGTTTAGAAAAAATTTAATAAAAACCAAATTAACATGGATGAAAGCGAAGGATTTCTTGCGAAGCGGTATAAGAATGGTTAAGACGGAAGATTTTTGTTATTAAGCCCGCAGTTTTCGTTTGCCTTCGGCAAACGAAAACTGCGGTGGGAGGTGGGCCGGTGGCCCGCCTCCCACCGGAGAGCCGGGATAAATTCCAACGACGGTAAAATCAGCGCGTAATTTTGCCATCTTTTTGAAAAGAACGAGGGGCGGCTGGTGCCCCGCCTCCCACCGGAGAGCCGGGATAAATTCCAACGACGGAAAAATCAGCGCGTAATTTTGCCATATTTTCTAAAAAGAACGAGGGGCGGCCGGTGCCCCGCCCCCCAACCGGAGAGCCGGGATAAATTCCAACAACAGAAAGATCAGCGCGTAATTTTGCCATCTTTTTGAAAAGAACGAGGGGCGGCTGGTGCCCCGCCTCCAATCGGAGAGCCGGGATAAATTCCAACGACGGAAAGATCAGCGCGTAATTTTGCCATATTTTCTAAAAAGTACGAGGGGCGGCTGGTGGCCCGCCCCCCAACCGGAGAGCCGGTATAAATTCCAACGACGCAAAAATCAGCGCGTAATTTTGCCATATTTTCTAAAAAGAACGAGGGCGGCTGGTGGCCCGCCTCCCACCGGAGAGCCGGGATAAATTCCAACGACGGAAAGATCAGCGCGTAATTTTGCCATCTTCTCTAAAAAGAACGAGGGGTGGCTGGTGCCCCGATTACCCTGGAGATTTGGGAACGATTGCAGCGACAGCAGTGCAGCGGAGCGATTTAATGTACTTTTAGGGGACCGTAGGTCCCCCTAAAAGAAACGAGGTGCCAGACTACTGATCCGGCACCTCGTTTCGAAAAGTATAATAGCTATTACAGCGTGTATTTTCCTTTATCATCGATCATCACCACTGGCAATTTGTGGTGTTTTTCGAAATAGTCGTAAGCTGTGCGGAGGTCCGCCCAGAAAGGACGACTGATTGAATCTGTTACCGGTACACCGGAGAGATAATCTACTGACCTGCTATTGCTGAATTTGACAGGAAACACATGCACGGGGATAAAGTCCTGACCTGCGTTTTTGGCATTTACAGCAAGGATGTATACCTCATCGATAAACTCATCGGTAAGGGGGATACAGCCAACGGTAATACAGTTACCATGGATATAAATCTCACTGCCCGGACGTTTGGGATCGCTCAGGAGGCGGTCGGAAAAGTTCGGGTAATTGATACCGAGCGACAGGTGATAGTTGCTGTTAGGGTTGAAATCGTTGATGTAATAGAACCCTTCGGGAACCTGGCGATCGCCTTCCCTGCGTTTTGGTCCCATTTTACCGGACAATGTACACACCCTGTAGGATTTGAAAAGGCGGAAAGTATCCTGGGGATTGTTTTTCACCCAGATTTCCATTTCGCTGTCCAGTTTAAATGAACGGATAAAGATATACCTGGCAGGGTACGCCAGTCCTTTCTTTTCAAATTCTTTACGGATCAGTTCTTCCTTCTGGCGGTACGCCTCTCCTACTTTAGGGTACATCTTCTGGTTTTCAAGAAAAGATTGCTGGGCATATAAACTGCCCCCTGCCAACAACATCAATGCGAGTGCTAAAATTCGCTTCATACTATTTCAACAAAATTTTAAGTTAAGCCAGGTTAATATACGCCAGGAAAAATAAGAAAAAGGCAATAAGGGAATAGAGTACCATCGCCACATTCCTGCTTATAAACCGTAAAACATAGCTTTTGTGTCCAAGATAAATCAAAATGACTGTGATAGCCTGAAAAATCCCGGCCAGCAAAAACAAAATCCCGAACAGCGTCTGTATACTCATAGACAACGAAACAATTACAAATTATATTGCATGTAAAGTTAAGTTATTGTCCGGGTACTTACAACCTTGTAAATTCCATTTTAACAATTTCGCGATCAGCATCGGAGGTATAGGTAGCTTTCAACGGAAATTTGCCGCCTGTATACGTATAGGTGCAGGTGGAGGTCACTGCCCGTGAAGATCTGCTGCTGGTCAGCGTTTCAGACACCACATTATGCGCAGAAAGGTTCGCCGGCTGCAGTTCCAGTATCCAGCGGAGGCCTGGATGCTGCTGACGGGAATTTACCTTGTTGTCATAACGGTAACTGATACTGGAAAGGCGCAGAAACTTTGAAAACCCGGGCTGTTTTCCATAATTATCCTGGCGGGTAATATCACCTGCCCCATCCCAGGTAAATTCCTGGTAGCCGCTGTAGTCAAAAATTCCTTTCGAAGGCTGCAACTGGTATTGATAACGGGTGGTGAGCTGCCCTGCCTCGTTGTAAGCCAGTGAATCGTAGGCATACGACGCGCCATTGCGGAAATAGCTGATACGGGTTACCTGGCCTTGCGGGTTATAATCCAGGCTGGTATTTACCTCGTCGGCAGATTCGCCATCGGAAGCCATGGTTTTAACGAGGCGGCCGTTGTCATATACCGGCTTTATCACCTCATTATAATCCCCACTTTCGCCTTTGTGCACCTGCACCAGTCGGCTGATGGATTTGTCGGCATTATACTCTACGGTAGTACGGCCTCCTGACGAGCTGATGCTGGTCAGATAAGTGGGTTGTGGTTCTCCGGGCACTGTAAAAGCGGAGCTAAGGCCTAAAGCGGCCAGCAGCAAGGCATTGGAGGCCTTGCGGGTCAAGTTATTGTTGGACATAGGTTATCAATTTGAAATATATGATTTATATATTCGGGTTCATATACGGAAAAATGGCTGAGTCGGATTGGCCCGGAGGAATATTTATATATTAAGAAAATGCTAATGGGTGGAAGGTATTGATAAGGAGTGCTATCGGGTTGCAGTTTCGCAAGAATACATCAGTGGGCACAGGTATTCCGGTATTATCCGCAGCCTTCGGCTGCGGATAATACCGGGCGCCCGGCAGGTTCGCACCCCGGAACTGGCTGAAAGCGGATAAATTATGGGCAAAATAAATCCGGGACTGCTCAAGGCAGCCCCGGATGCAGGCTCTATTTTGTTGTTGTGATAAGCAGTTATTACAGGTTACCTCTGAGCGCCTGTTCTCTTTCGATGGACTCAAACAGGGCTTTAAAGTTTCCTTTACCGAAGGACTGTGCACCTTTACGTTGAATAATTTCAAAGAAAACGGTAGGACGGTCCTGGATTGGCTTGGTAAAGATTTGCAGTAAGTATCCTTCATCATCGCGATCTACAAGGATACCGAGCTTCTGCAGTGGAGCAATCTCTTCATCAATTTTGCCTACTCTCTCCAGCAATGTTTCGTAGTAAGAGGCAGGCACGGTGAGGAATTCAACGCCGCGGGCCTGCAGTTCAGATACCGTTTTCACGATATCATTGGTAGCGATGGCTACGTGCTGTACGCCAGGGCCACCGTAAAAATCCAGGTACTCTTCGATCTGGGATTTCTTTTTACCTTCTGCCGGCTCGTTGATCGGGAATTTCACACGGCCATTACCGTTACTCATCACTTTACTCATCAGTGCGGAGTATTCAGTAGAGATATCGCTGTCATCGAAGGAGATCAGGTTTCTGAAGCCCATCACTTTTTCGTAGAAGTCAACCCAGGTGTTCATTTCATTCCAGCCTACGTTACCCACGCAATGGTCTACATACTGCAAACCGGTATCGGCAGGATTATAGGATGTTTTCCATTCTTTATAACCTGGTAAGAAAGCGCCTTTATAATTTTTACGTTCTACGAATACGTGTACGGTGTCGCCATAGGTATGGATACCGCTGCGTACCACTTCGCCGAACTCATCTTTTTCCACTGTAGGTTCCATGTAAGGTTTTGCACCACGTTTCACTGTTTCCTCGAAAGCGGAGCGGGCATCATCTACCCAGAGGGCCAGGACCTTTACCCCGTCACCATGCGCGTTTACATGGTCCGCCATGGGATTGTTCGGCTGTAATGGCGAAGTCAGCACGAAGCGCAGTTTGTTTTGCACCAGTACGTAAGAAACGCGGTCTCTGACGCCGGTTTCAGGGCCTGCGTAAGCTACAGACTGGAAGCCAAAAGCAGTTTTATAGTAATGTGCGGCCTGTTTGGCGTTGCCGACATAAAATTCTACGTAGTCAGTTCCGTTCAACGGCAGGAAGTCCTGCTGGTTTTTTACTGTGGAAGCATTTGCAGTTGCTGTTTCCATAACTTTCAATTGAGTGGTTTAAAGATTTTGTTGTTGTATTAAGTAAGGTTGGTTTTGTGCAGGTGTTATTCTGCCCAGCTCATGGTGTAGGATGCATCTTCTATTCCCAGTGCAGCTTCCGTAATCTGCAACGGATGGAAGGTATCCACCATTACTGCCAGTTCTTTTGTTTCCTTTGCGCCTATGCTCTTTTCTACTGCGCCCGGATGCGGCCCGTGAGGGATGCCAGCCGGATGGAGGGTAATCATACCTCTCGTTACATGTTTCCGGCTCATGAAATCCCCATCTACATAATATAATACCTCATCACTATCAATATTGCTGTGATTGTAAGGCGCAGGTATGGCCTGCGGATGATAATCAAACAGCCGCGGGCAGAAAGAGCAGACTACGAAGTTGGTGCCTTCGAATGTCTGGTGTACCGGAGGTGGCTGATGCACGCGGCCGGTGATTGGTTCAAAATCGTGGATGGAAAAGGCAAACGGGTATTCGCAACCATCCCAGCCTACTACATCGAATGGGTGGTGTTTATAATGAATGGGGTACATCACCCCTTTCTTTTTTATATTGATGAGAAAGTCGCCTTCCTGGTCAATTGTTTCCAGGTGCTCCGGCTGACGGATATCCCGCTCACAATATGGAGCATGCTCCAGCAGTTGACCATATTTGCTGAGGTAGCGCTTAGGATAACGGATAGGGCTGAACGACTCTACAATAAACAGGCGGTTATCCGCTGTATCAAAGCTGATCTGGTGAATGGTACCGCGGGGCACTACCAGGTAATCGCCGTAACCAAATTTCAGCTGGCCATATTGTGTTTTGAGTGTACCACTGCCTTCATGCACAAAGATCATCTCATCCGCATCCGCATTTTTATAGAAATAATCCTCCATGCTTTTACGCGGAGAGGCCAGTACAATGTGCAGGTCGCTGTTGACCAGTACCGCTTTGCGGCTTTTCAGAAAATCGTCTTCCGGCTGAATGTTGAACCCCTGGAAGCTGCGGTGTTTCAGCATTTTCTCTTCCGCCACCTTTGGTGCTACGCTGTAAGGTTCATCTACGCGGACGATTTCGGTAGGCGGGTGACAATGGTACAAGAGGGATGAATGGGACGAAAATCCTTCCGTAGAAAAGAGTTGCTCCGAATAAAGGCTCCCATCCGGTTTGCGAAACTGGGTATGGCGCTTATGCGGAATCTGTCCTAGTTTATGATAATGTGGCATAACAGGGAATATTGATAGAAATAAGGTGATTGAATTGGTGTATGATTAAATAATATACCGTCTGTGAATAATAAATGATGCTGATGTAGTAGTTACCGTAGTAATTAACGGACCGCAGTATGCGACCGGATAGTGCAGGTTATGAACGCTGCTGTAAAGTTACGCTAATTAAAAAGGTAAAATCCCGGCTGAGCGGGTACAGGAAGGTTAAGCAATAGCCGAATCCATGGCGAGGGTGGCCATAAGGAAATAGTAGCGGAGCTGACTATTGGAAGTATATTTCAATAATTCCGGCAATGCAGTTTGATTTACCTGTTAAAGTTAATGGATTTTTATATTAAACCAATTTTTTAGTGGGGAGTGGGTGTACCGGCAAAACCTTCGGTTTTGCCGGAGCTGGGTTCCGCGCTTCGCGCGGAACATGCTGAAGCTGACGCGTGAAAGCCCGATTATTGTCATTGTAATGTCATGGTATAATACAAATAAATAATTAAAAGTACAGAACATTGATTTAACGCCTGCTATCAATTCGCATATAATTCATAATAATATTCAATTATCATCTACCTAAATTTAAAAACGACTAATAAAACATACAAAATTTGAAATTTTTATAAATATCCACACTGCGCTTTTATTTACCGTTGTAATTATAGACTTTTGTAACGTAATCGTCATACAAACAATAGTGCTACAGAAAAATACATATCACTTCTCCTCCACTCCCACCTCCCAGCGGGAATGCATGAGCACTATTATTACAACCACCATTATTACAACCCCAGTGCGGGGTTAGTTTTCACATATCATCCAATGACCACGCAGGTGGTAACCAAACCGGAAGGATCGGAATATTTCTACGTATAAATATTATTCATTATGCAAGTTTTAAAATTCGGCGGCACATCCGTTGGAAGCTCCAAAGCAATAGAACAAGTATGCCAGATATTAGTGAAGCATAAACCCGCAGGTAAATACGCCATCGTAGTATCTGCCATGGGTGGCATCACCGACAAACTCATCAACGCTGGTCAACTCGCCGGCGCTGGTCAGGAAGAATATAAATCTGTATTACAGGAAATCGAGACACGCCACCTCGATGCTATCCGCGAATTATTCCCGATTACTGCTCAAAGCAGTCAGATAAGCCAACTGAAAAAGAAACTCAACGCCCTTGAAAACCTCTGTGATGGCATCTTCCAGGTAGGTGAACTGAGCGCACGCTCCCTCGATAAAATCATGAGCTTCGGGGAACTGATTTCCTGCGTGCTGGTAGCAGAGAAACTGAAACAACAGGGCCTCAACGCCAACTGTAAAGATAGTCGCCAGCTCATCGTTACCGATGGTAACTTCGGTCATGCAGCCGTGAATTTCCCAGCTACTAATCATAATATACAAGCCTACTTTGCTGAGTCAGCAGCCGACTACACCGTACTCCCGGGTTTTGTAGCCGCTACTGCCGACGGCGAAACTACCACCCTGGGCCGCGGTGGCTCCGATTACACCGCTGCCATTGTTGCAGCAGCTGTAAACGCCAGCGTTCTCGATATATGGACAGACGTGAGTGGTATGATGACCGCCGATCCACGCATCGTATCACAGGCCATTCCTATTGCTCATATTTCTTATGAAGAAGCAATGGAACTCTCCCACTTCGGTGCTAAAGTAATCTACCCGCCTACCATCCAACCGGTAATGGATAAACGAATTCCTGTTTGGATAAAAAATACCTTTGCCCCTGAAGATTATGGCACACTCATACAGGACAGCTCCGAGCGCAGCATGGCCGTTACCGGCATCAGCGGCATCCAGCAGATAGCGCTGCTGACCCTGGAAGGCAGCGGCATGGTGGGTATCCCCGGCTTCTCCAAACGCCTGTTTGAAGCCTTATTACGGGAACGCATCAACGTAATCCTCATCACACAAAGCTCTTCCGAGCACTCCATCACCGTGGGCATCCACGAAGGGGAAATGCTCCGTGCCAAAGCCGCCGTAGATGAAGAGTTTGCAACAGAAATACACGAGAAGAAAATAGAGCCGCTGCAGGTAGAAAAAGACCTCAGCATCGTAGCAGTGGTAGGTGATAAAATGAAGAATCACCATGGCACCAGCGGTAAACTGTTTGGTACACTGGGCCGTAACGGAGTGAACGTGCGTGCGATTGCACAGGGTTCTACCGAAAAAAATATCTCCGCAGTGATCAACAAGGCGGATGTTAAAAAAGCACTGAACCTCATCCACGAAACCTTCTTCGAAAAACCGCTGAAACAGGTGAACCTTTTCGTAGCAGGCGCCGGCAACGTAGGTGGTAAGCTACTGGAACAACTGCAACAGCAACAGACCTTCCTCCAGGAAGAGCTGGGACTGCAGATCCGCGTAACCGGCCTGGCCAACAGTAAAAATATGCTGCTGAGTGAATACGGCATCAAACTGAGCGACTGGAAAGAGCAGCTGCCACAGGCCGATGCCAGCGACATCCCCGCCTACATTGCCCGTATCAAAGCACTGAACCTGCGCAACAGCGTATTCGTTGATAACACCGCCAGCGCCGAGGTAGCAAAAACATACCACGAGTTCCTCCAGCATGGTATTTCTGTGGTCACCTGCAATAAAATTGCCTGCTCGTCCGACTATCAATACTATAAAGAGCTGAAAGAGCTGGCGAAGAACTACAACGCTTCCTTCCTCTTTGAAACCAATGTGGGCGCAGGATTACCGGTGATCAACACCCTCAATGACCTGATCCGCAGCGGCGACCGCGTACACAGCATCGAAGCGGTGCTCAGCGGCAGCCTTAACTTTGTGTTCAACAATTTTGTAAATGGTGCTAACTTCCGTGATGTAGTACAGGCAGCACAGGACGAAGGATATACCGAACCAGATCCACGCATCGACCTGAGCGGCGTTGATGTAATGCGTAAAATCCTCATCCTGGCCAGAGAAAGCGGCGCCAGAATGGAAATGGAAGATATCACCAACAACCTTTTCCTGCCACAAGCCTGCCTGGATGCCCCGTCTGTAGCCGATTTCTACGACCAGCTGGACGTACACGCCGACCACTTTAAACAGTTACTCAGTAACGCGGTGGCCGCAGGCAAACGCCTTAAGTTCGTAGCCCGTTATGAAGAAGGCAAGGCTTCCGTAGGATTGCAGTGCATAGCACCAGAACACCCCTTCTATAACCTGGAAGGAAAAGATAATATCGTACTTTATACCACCAGCAGGTACCGTGAACAACCGCTGATCGTGAAAGGAGCAGGTGCAGGAGCTGATGTTACCGCTTCCGGCATATTTGCTGACATTATCCGAACCGCCAGATAGGGTTAATAAAACGTTATCCTTATCACCACATTTCCGTACCTGAAAATCAATGATTAAATTAAGTATATGGATTCTATAAAAGTATTTGCTCCCGGCACTGTTGCTAACGTTGCCTGCGGATTTGATGTAATAGGACTGGCTATGGACGCACCTGGCGATGAAATGATCCTGCGCAGGAGCAATGAACCCGGCATCCGTATCACCGCCGTTCACGGGGCAGATCTTCCCCTGGACCCGCTGAAAAACGTTGCAGGCGTGGCTGTACAGGCACTGCTGCAGAAATATGAAAACCCGGAAGTAGGTATTGAAATCGAAATATTCAAAAATATTCACCCCGGCAGCGGTATCGGCTCCAGCGCCGCCAGCAGCGCAGGCGCGGTTGTAGGCGTCAACTACCTCCTCGGTCAACCCTTTACACGTAAACAACTGGTGCGGTTTGCCATGGAAGGCGAACGACTCGCCTCCGGTTCGGCCCATGCCGACAACGTAGCCCCCGCTATCCTCGGAGGGTTTACTATGGTGCGCAGCTACCGCCCCCTGGATATCATTGCCCTCAACTCCCCTGCGGAATTATGGGTATCCGTGATTCACCCGCAGATAGAAGTAAAAACTTCCGATGCCCGTGAAATCCTAAAACAAAAAGTACTGATGACGGACGCCATCCGCCAGTGGGGTAACGTTGGTGCCCTGGTAGCCGGCCTTTTCCAGGAAGACTATGAACTGATTAGTCGCTCCCTCGAAGACGTGATCGTAGAACCGGTACGCAGCATCCTGATCCCTGCTTTTCACGAACTGAAAGTAAAATGCAAGGAAGCAGGCGCCCTCGGCGGCGGCATCAGCGGCTCCGGCCCGAGTGTGTTCATGCTCAGCAAAGGCGAAGCCAACGCTCGCAAAGTCGCAGCAATGATGGACAAAGTATATGCACCACTGGGTGTGGATTATAAAATATACGTTTCCCAGATAAATACTGCAGGAGTAAAAGTGATTGATTAACTAATTTAAAGAATGCATTATGCAATATTACAGCTTGCAAAATCCAGCTCTCAAAGTATCCTTTGAAACCGCCGTTACTGAAGGAATGGCGCCCGACAAAGGATTGTATTTTCCGGAGCAGATTCCACAACTGGATCCTACGTTTCTGAAAAACCTCCATCAGTATACTGACCAGGAAATTGGTTATGAAGTCATCAAAGCATTCGTAGGAGATGAAATTCCTGAACCACAGTTAAGGAAGATTGTAGCAGACACGCTGCATTTTCCCTTTCCCATACAAAAAGTTTCCCGCGCCACGTACGCGCTGGAGCTGTTTCACGGCCCTACCCTCGCCTTTAAGGATGTAGGTGCCAGGTTTATGGCAGGGTGCCTTGGCTATTTCCGCCGCAACAGCACCAAGCCGGTAACCGTACTGGTAGCCACTTCCGGGGATACCGGCGCCGCGGTGGCCAGTGGTTTTTATAATGTACCGGGTGTAGAAGTGGTGATCCTGTATCCTTCAAAAATGGTAAGTACCCTACAGGAAAAACAGCTGACAACGCTCGGTGGAAACATCCGTGCACTGGAAATCCTGGGCACTTTCGATGACTGCCAGCAGATCGTAAAAACAGCTTTCCTGGACCAGGAAATACAGTCCAAACGACCGCTGACATCCGCCAACTCCATTAACGTGGCCCGCTGGCTACCACAGATGTTCTATTATTTCCTGGCCTACCGTCAAATGAAAGCAGCGCATCCGAAACTGGTGTTTTCTGTGCCCAGCGGCAACTTCGGCAACATTTGCGCCGGCATGATGGCAGCAGCTATCGGCTTGCCGGTGTCGCACTTTATTGCCGCTACCAACGCTAACGATACCATTCCCCGCTTTATGCAAACGCAGGAATATAAGCCAGGCCGCGCCGTTCCTACGCTGTCAAACGCTATGGACGTGGCTGACCCGAGCAACTTCGTGCGCATCCTGGAGCTGTACGGTAAAAACTTCCCACAGCTGGCTGCCAGCATGAGCAGCTACAGCTTTAACGACAAGGACACCGCCCGCGCCATGGAACGTGTATATAAAGAATACCACTACATGCTGGACCCTCACGGTGCCGTAGGCTACCTGGGCCTACAGCAATACCTGGCCGAAGATCCGGATGCTACCGGCGTGTTCCTGGAAACTGCCCACCCGGTTAAGTTTGAGGACACTGCTCCAAAAGCGATCCGCGACGAAATCCATACACCTGCCAAGGTGATGTCGCTCTACGGCAAAGAGAAATCTTCCATCGTATTACCGGCAGATTACCAGGCAGTTAAAAAAACATTATTACAGTTAGAATTTCAGAATTCAGAATTAAGCCATTAACTTGGCGCTGTATGAGAAAACTAACTATCCTTGCCATAGGACTGGCTATTGTGGCCTGCAACCAACAGCAGGCACACAATAGTCAGCAGCAGGAGCCCGCCGTGGACTCCGTACTAAACGCTGATATAATACAACCTGTCACCGACTCCCTGCAGCAATTCCCTGACAATCACGCGCTGTATTACCGTCGCGCTCTCCTCCTTTTCAATACCCATCCTGAGCTGGCGCTGAAAGATTTTCAGCAGGCCGCCAAACTGGATGCAACCAATACGGACTATTGGGCAGGTGCCGGCGAAGCCGCACTGGTAACTGGTAATAATAAACTGGCTACTGAACTTTTTACGAAAGCACTCACCACTGCTCCCGGCTACCCATACCTGCAATACAAACTGGCGATCGCGCATGTGGAGGAAAAGCAGTATGCGGCGGCGGATAGTTTGGCTGACCTGCTCACACAAAGCAAAGATGCCAGGGACCAGGCCTTTTACCTCAAAGCCCGCATAGCAGAAGATCACCAGGACACCACACGGGCGATCCAATACCTGCGACAAGGCGTGGAAGTGGCTGCCAGACCGGAGTACGAGGCGCTGATGGAGCTGGGGGATCTGCTGAGCAGCCGCCGTGATGCAGCTGCCATTTCATATTACGTACAGGCGTGGAAGTTAGACTCCGCCAATGCGGTACCAATGTATAACGCCGGCCAGCTGTATGAGCAACTGCAGCAAACCGATGCGGCGATCAGTGCCTATCGGAAGAGCATAGTGGCCGATCCCGGGTACGAAGCAGCCTACATGGCGCTGGCTCATATCTCCCGTAAACAAAATAACTGGAAAGATGCTTTTACATTTTATAACCTGGCCGCCAAAGCCGCGCCTACAGATGCAGAAGCCTACTACTACCGGGCTATGAGCAACGAAAAGCTGGGCAAAAAGGAACTGGCGCTGGAAGATTATATTAAGGCTTCTTCGTTCAGAAAGGATTATGGAGAGGCAAAGGAAGGAATAAAAAGACTGAGCAAGTAATTGCTTAAATTTACACGGACCAAAAATATTTGCCTTTGGAAAACAGACCTGTATTAATTGCCCCCTCGCTGTTGGCGGCTAACTTCCTGGAACTGGGAAAAGCTGCGGCTATGCTCAATGAGAGCGAGGCCGACTGGTTTCACCTGGATGTGATGGATGGAAGATTTGTGCCCAACATTAGTTTTGGTTTACCTGTTATTTCGCAGATCAGCAAGGTCGCAAAAAAAACCTGCGACGTACACCTGATGATAGAAGAACCTGAAAAATATGCGGAAGCCTTTCAGAAGGCTGGTGCCAATATGCTCACCGTGCATTACGAAGCTTGTCCGCACCTGCACCGGAATATTCAGCAGATCAAAAGCCTGGGCATGAAAGCCGGTGTGGCATTGAATCCGCATACCCCTGTAGGGCTGCTGGAAAACATTATCCGGGATGTGGACATGGTGCTGATCATGAGTGTGAACCCAGGTTTCGGCGGACAGTCGTTCATCGAACAAACCTATCATAAGATTGCGCAATTACGCCAGTTGATTACCGACAGCAATGCGCATGCACTTATTGAAGTGGATGGTGGCGTAAGTGCGGACAATGCCGGCCAGCTGGTGCAGGCAGGTGCAAATGTACTGGTTGCAGGAAGTGCGGTATTTGCTTCAGCGGATCCCGCTAAAACGATCAGCGAGCTCAAATCTGCTGCTGTGGCAGGCTTAGGAAAGATGTGATATAATCTCTTTCGACAGAGGTTTGGTAAGATAACCACTTACAAACGCATAAGAACGGACTCTTTCCTTGTCTTTTTCATCAATGCTGGAGGTGAGCACAAAGATCTTAATAGACTTAGGCAGCTCCGCCTGGAAGGTGGCATATTCGTCGAGAAATTCCCATCCATCCATCACCGGCATATTCAAATCCAACAAAATTAAATCAGGCAGTGCAGCTGCCACATTCGTGTTTTCTCTGAAATAGTCCAGCACTTCCTGGGCATCAGAGAACACACGGATATTACTGCTTATACCCTGCCGCTCAATCATAATTTTGGCGATTTGCTGGTGAATCGGGTCATCATCCACAATAAAAATCATATCGATCAGGTTCATATAAGCATATTATTCAGGCCTAAAAGTAATAATAAATTTTGTTCCAAAACCGGGCTTACTTTCTGCTTTGATGCTTCCGCCCATCGCTTCCACCTGAGTTTTGGTAATAAACAAGCCTATCCCCTTCGCATCTTTATTTTTATGGAATGTTTTTCTGAAGCCAAATAATTTGTTGCCGAACCGTTCCATATCTATTCCCACGCCGTTATCTTCCACGGTGAGAATGATGGCATCGTTTTCTACCCACGTCTGTAAACGCAGTGCCGGCACACGTTCCGGCGAGCGGTAACGAATCGCGTTAGTGATAAAATTTTGCAGGATGCTGTCGAGATAAACTTTGGAATATACCAGTGCAGGCGCTCTTTCAAAGTCGGCCGTAATCTGAATCTTACTATTCTCAATATCTACCAGCAAAATATCTTTTACTTTCTGCAACCGGTCGGTGAAGTAGAGTTTTTCTTTTTCCACGTTCACATCTTTTCTGATCTGCACTACTTCTACGAGGTCGTTGAGGGTTTCATCTATCTTTTTAATCACCTCATGCAGCATACCCAGGTAAAGCTCCCGCTCCTGGCTGGATGTAGCCTCGTTATGCATTTGCATCAGCGCTTTCAGGTTGGCGATTGGTGCACGCAGGTTATGGGAGGTGATATGTGCAAAGTCTTCCAGTTGTTTATTCTGGTTAACCAGGTTTTTATTCAGGTTAGAGAGTTGATCATTCGCCTTCCGCAGTTCCTTCTGCATTTTACGGCTTTCCGTGATATCGCGGATAAACACGGAGATGCCGCCGTCCTGCATGGGCGTGAGCAGGAAGTCGTACCATTTATCCGGGATGGGAAAATAGATACCGAACGACTGGGAAGTATTTTGTTTGATACACTCCTGGAGTCGCGCATAGAACACGGTACCGCTGAGTTTCGGGAACACTTCAAAGATATTGGCACCAGCCAGTTCTTTGCGACCGATCATTTTCTCCGCTTTCTGGTTTACGAAGTTAAGGAGGCCATCCGGTTCCATGGCGGCGTAACCCATGTCCATGGTATCAAAGAAAAGCCGCATCAGCTCTGTATTTCGGGTGAGTGCGTCCCGTATGGCTGATTGTTCAGTGATATCCTGTACAACGCCGTATATGCGTTTAGGTTGGCCGGTAGTAACATCTGCGCGGCCTATACAGCGTATACGTTTGGTAATATTTTGCTGTAGGGAGATGGTGAGCTGCACATCGAACGGCTTACCGGTACGGATACACGTTTCGATGTGATGTGCGAGGTTCAGTCGTGACTCTTCCAGGTAGAGTTGCAAAACGGCATCCAGGGTGAGGCGGGTACCGGGTATACATTCGTGTATGTGGTAGGCCTGGTCGGACCAGCGGATGGTATTGGTTTCCACTTCCAGCTCCCAGCCACCTATTTTACCGATCTGGCCTGTTTGCAGCAGGAATTCCTGGTTTTTAACATTTTCCAGTTCCTGCATTTTTTTATCTGTGATATCGTTTACCAGTGCCACTACGATGCGTTCTTTATCCATCGGATTTTCTACCGGGAACACGGTGAGGTCCAGGTATACTTCCCGTTCTACGGAGGTCCAGCGGGCATCTTTGGTAAAGTCTACTTTCTTTTCCAGGCGCAGGGTTTCGTTTTCCTGCAGGGCACGCTGGAAGAGATCGTCGAGTTCAAAGGTGGTGGCAAACTCGTCGTTCATCACGTTAAACTGCCGGCGGGCGGCGGGATGCGGCGAGTTAAAAAAGTTACGTTGTGTTTGGTTAATGCGACGGATAAATCCAAAGTTATCGAACTGGATGTAGCCGATCGGCAGGTTTTCGATGATATTATCGAGCAGGCGTTCACTCTTCTGGAGGCTGATTTCGGCGAGTTTCTTTTCGGTGATATCGTCGAGGATCAGGAAGAGGTTAGCCATATTGGACTGCTTATCTACCACGGGAAACACGGTGGCTTCATAATATACCGGGTAGATGCGGGTGATATCGTCGTAATTTTTTTCCGTGAAGTTCAGTAAGATTTCTCTTTTCTGTGTTTTACGGCCCTGGCGAACCTCTTCGAAGAGTTTGGTGAGTCCGTTGAGGCGGTATTGCGGATCTTGCAACCAGTTATAATCTGCCTGCTGAAAGAAAGGGTGTGCCTGTCCCCATATTTCCCGCTGGCGGCTATTCATTTCCATGCTGGTTCCTTCGGGAGAGAATTGCTGGAGGCCGATGGGGAGGTTTTCCAGGATTTGTCTGAAATACTGTTCATCTTCCTGGATGCGGAGTTCCGATAATTTCCTTTCGGTGATATTGAGGCCGATGATAAGGAATTGGGTGAGTTGGCCGTTATCGGCTATGATGGGATTGATACCAGCTTCGATCCATAGCGGAGTGATGCCATTGATGAGGAACCCTATTTGTTCCTGCACCGGGGTACCGAGTGCGAGTTTTTGGCCAATAGCGGTCCATTGGTCCCTGTTAGCAGGGATCAGGATAGACTCGAACAATTGACCTTCTATGGCCGAAACGGGTAGCTGCAGCGCGTTCAGCATCAGGTTATTCACCGAGGAAATGGTACCGTCTGCATTCACAGAAACTGAGAGCGCACAGGCATTAATGGCAGCTTCCAGGTGTTGTAGATGCCGGTAATGCTGATCCAGCATAGCTATGTTCATATGATAGCGGAACTTAATATCGTTGTCTGCAAAGGGCCTAAAATAGCTATTCTACAGGAAAAAACAGCTTTAATTCCATAAATGTACTTAAAATGTTGATGGGCAGGGCTATTATGTGGCCGGAGGTTATCGAGATAGCGGGCAAAAAGTTGTGGTACAGTAAGATTGTTTATCCACGTTTGTGGATTAACTGTTTTCTGAAATTGTGTTGAAGGTAATATATTCGCATTCAGATGGTACCAGCAAACCAGTTAGCAGGTAGCCAGCGGTACAGAATTTAGTATTAGCTTAACAAGATTGCTATCCTGGTTGCGTAAGAATTAAATATATTCGGTATGAGAACACCGATTTTTCCTGGACAATTAAATCTTTAGATCATTGACTGAAACCATTATCAACTTAGACAGTATTAATCCCATTGAGTTTTTCGGTGTCAATAACGGAAAGCTGGATTTACTGAAGAAAAAGTTCCCATTGTTGAAAATCCTGTCCAGAGGTACCCAGCTAAAGCTTAGCGGCTCCCCTGAGGAGGTATCAACAGCGGAGGAAAAGATTGGCCAGATTGTGAAGTATCTGGAGCGCAACGGCAATCTTACCGAGAACTATTTTGAGCAGATCCTGGGAGATGAAGAGGGTACTGGTATTGATAATTTCAGTGACCGTAACCCCAATGAGGTATTGGTTTTCGGACCGAATGGCAGAACTGTCAGGGCACGCACAGCTAACCAGAAAAAGATGGTGAACCTGGCGGATAAAAATGACATAGTGTTTGCCATTGGCCCGGCCGGAACCGGTAAAACCTATACCGCCGTAGCGCTGGCAGTGAGAGCGCTGAAGAACAAGGCTATCAAGAAAATCATTCTAACCCGTCCGGCGGTGGAAGCAGGTGAAAGCCTGGGTTTCCTGCCAGGAGATTTGAAAGAAAAGATTGACCCTTACCTGCGTCCGTTGTACGATGCGCTCGATGATATGATACCGGCAGAAAAGCTGAGTTATTATATGGCCAACCGTATTATTGAGATTGCACCACTGGCGTATATGCGTGGCCGCACCCTGGACAATTCCTTCATTATCCTGGATGAGGCGCAAAACGCCACAGACCTGCAGATTAAAATGTTTCTGACACGTATCGGCGCTTCTGCCAAAGCTATCATTACCGGTGACCTTACCCAGATTGACCTGCCTAAAAACCAGAAATCGGGGTTGGACAAAGCTACCCGTATCCTTCGTAACATTGACGGGATTGGGTATGTAGAGCTGGATGAAGAGGATGTGGTGCGTCACCGACTGGTGAAAGCCATTATCAAGGCGTACGATGCCAATAAAGATTTATAGGGGTGTTGGCACTCCTCATAAGGGGAGTGCCACTACTTTTAACGCTTCGTTAACGAGGTTTCGCGTATGTTCACCGCCGCTAAGGGCAAACATTTTAGTGACGTTAAAGAGACGGAACTTTGCAGAATTGATTGTTTAACCCTATTTTTGTTAGCGATATATTAATAATTTATCCACCGCATGACCAATATTCGTCGATTCCTGTTTTTGGCAGTGATACCAACCTTACTGCTGAGCAGTTGTAAGAAAAAGGCCACCCCTGATGAAGTGGCACTTGCTTTTATGCACGCCATACAGGATTCGAATTTTGACAAGGCAAGGGATTACGCCACTAAAGAATCCCAACAGGTAATACAACTCTATTCCTTCTTTGATGCCCGCCGCAATGAGGCGGAGAGAGAAAAGATCAAGAATGCCCAGATTAAGGTCGTAAAAACGGAAGAAAGCGAATCAGGCGACAAAGCCTCCGTAACTATCCTCAACTCTTCTGCCCACCAGGAGGAAATATTGCAACTGGTGAAGGAAAGTGGTCAATGGAAGATTTCCCTGACGTTTGAAAGCATTATTCCTAATTATATCCCACCTCCAGACGGGGCTATCATGGATAGCGCCACTGCCGTACCTGTGGATACTACCCTGCCGGGTGGTGCCAACGTGCCACAGGCCCAGTAGCAGCCTGTTTTCCCGGAACATAACTGCCGGGATAATAATAATTTAGCTATTAACGCTGAGTTATGTAATTTTGCACCGCAATAAGCACTGCGGGGGCAAAACTTATTATTTTGTCTTAAGCTTGCATTGAACTATAAACTTATAACGTAAAGATCTATTATGATGACAAATCCCTGGCATAGTGTGAGTCCCGGAAATGAAGTACCACACATCGTAAATGCCATTATTGAGATTCCAAAGGGATGCCGTGCCAAATATGAACTGGATAAAGAAAGCGGATTACTGAAACTGGACAGGGTACTGTACTCATCTGTTTACTATCCTGCCAACTACGGGTTTATACCTCAGTCTTACTGCGATGACCATGATCCACTGGATATCCTGGTATTATCGCAGGTTGATTGCGTTCCGATGTGTATTATCGAAGCAAAAGTAATCGGTGTAATGCAAATGATCGATGGCGGTGAAGCGGATGACAAGATCATCGCAGTGGCGGCTAACGACATGAGCGTAAACCACATCAACGATATCTCTGAACTGCCTCCTCACTTTATTGAAGAAATGCGTCATTTCTTCGAAGAATACAAAACACTGGAAAGAAAGACTGTGAAAGTGGAAGAATTCCAGGATAAAGCGAAAGCAGAAGAAATCATTAAGAAAAGCTTTGAGGATTATCGCAAGATTTTCAAACAGAGTTAAATAGCTTGTTATGAGCGAAGGAAAAGACTGATGCTGCGGTGTCAGTCTTTTTTTTGTTTCGGAGATGTTTGGTGCTGGAAAAGGACTGGCAGGTCACCTTCGGTGACCTGCGCGCGAGGAGCCCGACGCAGTCCGGCTCTACGGGAACCGAACAAGAGCAGCATGATGGTATTACAGGAACCGCTTTATTATCCTGAGTTTATGCGTCCTTTCCCCGGTGTCAATATTGGTTATTCCCTGATTGTCTATCGGATCAACGCGCACCCTGCCGGAAGCGTGTATGATTCTCTCGTCACTTAATAAAATACCCACATGGGTAATCCGACCCTCCTCATTGTCAAAAAAGGCCAGATCGCCCGGCTGAGCCTCCTGGAGGAAATCCACGGTTGTACCCTGGGTAGCCTGCTGGTAAGCATCTCTTAGAAGAGCAATCCCCACCATTTTGTAGACATTTTGGGTAAAACCGGAACAATCTATCCCAAAAACGCTCCTGCCGCCCCATAAATAGCCCGTTCCGAGGTATTTGTAGGCTGTAGCAATCAATATGCGCTTTTTATCCTCTTCCGCCAGGCGCAAAGAGCCTAATTCACGTGGATAGAATACGGTATAACGCCCCCATGTCGACATCAGCCTGTCCCCTTTTACGAGGCAGCCAAAAGGAACCTGCATGGCAGAACCCTGGAAGTTAACTTCATTAACATATTCTGGCAGGTAAGCCAGTGCCGAAGCATTGTACACACTTTCCTCCACCTCTTCTATCTGATTTTCAGCAATCCAGCCTACATAATCATCATATTGATTTTTGACCTGTACCCAACCACCCGGCGCGGAGGCAAGAATTTCCACACATTCGCCCCAGAGCAACTGAGAGATCATCTCACTTCTATGCGCTGATTCCATGCGCAAAGGCGCAACAGGCACAATAACAACCGCGTATGGCATATGAATTGTATATATCCGTTTGGTGATCCAATATTATTAATTCAGAAATGAACTTTTTCCGATTCTATACGTAAATATAAAATAATAAGTTTATGCACCAGCAGTTAACCAGTTTATCGGATAAAGAGTTGATATCCCGGACCAGAAAGCAAAAAGACCGGGAGGCAGAAGGCGTATTGATGGATCGCTACAGTCATTTACTGGTCGCCATCACACTGCCGCAACTGCAAAAAAATCCCAGCCTGGACCCCAACATTGTTTTCCCTACTTTATTACAGCGACTCAGCGCCAGTTTACGCACACAATCCATTTATAAAGCCAACGAATGGATTTTGCATATGCAGCGGGGTTATCTGAATAACCAGGACAAAGCAACGCCTTTTTACCCCTCCAGGGAAGCGAGAGATTTACTGCATATCGAAAATAAGGTGGATAGAGCATCTACCAATACTATAGACCGCCAGGAGATCATCGTCCGGCTTGAACAGGCGTTACAACGACTGGCACCGGAGGAGAAAAAACTCCTGGATGAATTTTATGTAGAACAAAAGTCATTCAGTGAACTTGCTGCAGCCAAAGGCTGGAACCGCGATAAGGTACGCAACCAGCTGAAAGCTGCCAAAGCTAAACTGGCGAAGCTTTTCATTAATCAAGCCTATGTTAAGTAATTCAGTCAACAACGACAAGGTGATCAAAATCTTCTCAGGCATCCGTTGCGTGAGTAAAGATCAGCTCCCCCGTTATCTGGACGGAAGGCTGACCGAAGTGGAGAAACACCTGGTAGAGCAGCACCTCACCGATTGTGACCTCTGCTTTGAAGCATTACAGGCGCTGGAAAAGGAAGGCAGTACTGAAAAGTATGCCGACCTCACCTCCAAGCTGCAACGCTATATCCAGCAAAGCATCCGCCCGGTATCGCAGGAACAGAAGGTGGCCCAGTATACCCGCAAGGAACGCAACAAGGAAAACCTCCTCGTATATTTCTGGGTACTGGCATTCGCCATCCTGGGTGTAAGCGGCGTGTACGTCCTGAAAGGGCATATGCGCAATAACCCTACCATTCCCAGACTAATGGTATCAGCCATTCCGCCGGCAGAAGCAGCGAAACTGCCCTCCTCCGAAACTGCGGTGACTTCGCAACCAATTGTAACCGCAAACCACCCCAGTAATATTCCCAGCGCGCCGCCGGCAGTCGCTACTACCGCCCCTGCCAGCAGCACTGCTGCGCCAGCTGCGGTAGATTCTGCCAGAATAAAACTGCTGGCAGCAGAAAGAGCCGCTAAAAGAAAGGCCCAGGCCGACAGCCTCCTCAAAGCCAATCAGGATGCTGCCGAAGTTAGGCGCCAGGACAGCCTGAAGAAACTGGCAGAGGAAAAAGACAAGGAACAGAAGGAAAAGGATGCTGCTGAAGCTGCCGCAAAAGCCGCAAAAGAAAAAGAAAAGGAGCCGGAGCCCGCACCTAAAAAAGAAGAAGTAAAGAAAGAAGAAGCAGCTCCTGCTACCAACAGCATAGAAAGCCTATACAAGAGTGCGCTGCAATATCAGCAGCAAGGTAACTTGAGCGAGGCCATGGACCGGTACAAACGCATTGAAGCTAACGGCAGCGGAAAATACGTGGAAATGGCCCGCTACCAGCTCGGCATCTGCTACCGCAGTAAAGGCCAGAGCGCCCGCGCCAGACGCATGTTTAAGGAAGTGGTGAAGATGGACGGCAGCCTGAAAGCAGCCGCCCAACAGGCGCTCGATACCATGTAATTTAACAGTGAAAAAATAGTAGTTGATGAATCCGCGCCTAAAGCGCGGATTTTTATTTTCAAAAACTTTATGGAATTTTGCAATATGCTGCATCATATGAACAGCATTCCATTTTTTTAGCCTGTGAATAACTCAGCAATAAATACACTAACAGACCAGGATTTACTTCAACGGTACAAAGCTGACGGCAACAGCGAATGGATAGGCGTACTATTCGACCGCTACGCGTTACTGCTACTGGGTATGTGCATGAAGTACCTGAAAAACGAAGAAGACGCCCGTGACGCCGTCCAGCAGATCTTCCTGAAAGTATTATCGGACGTACATAAGCACGAAGTCCAGTTTTTCAGAGCATGGATTTACCAGGTAGCCAAAAACTACTGCCTGATGCAGCTGCGACAGCAGCATATGAAGTACAGGGAGGAAATCACCGACAGCACCATGGGCAAAATGGTAGCTGAAGAAGAAGACAAGCGCGTACACCAGGAAAAGGACATCATGCTGGAACACATGGAACAGGCAATGGTGTTGCTAAACGCCGACCAGCGCATTTGCCTGGAACTTTTTTATCTTCATAAAAAATCCTACCAGCAAATTGCCGACGAAACAGGTTTTAACCTCATGCAGGTGAAAAGCCATATTCAAAACGGGAAGCGTAACTTAAAAATCATACTGGAGAAACAACAACGCGCAAACAAAAGTTAATTTGCACAAAGTGATATGAACGAGCATTTGAAAGATATATTTGTCGCTACAGGCTGCCCTTCCCAGCAGCAGTTGCTGGATTACGTCCAGGGAAAACTGACGCCGGAGGAACAGCATGAGGTGGAAATGCATCTGGCAGACTGTGAATTATGCAGTGAAGCGCTGGATGGATTGTCTGCGTTTAACGACAAAGAAAAGCTGCCGGCTCTCGTGCGGGAGATGAAGTGGGACCTGTTGAAGAAACTGCATAAGAAATACCGGAAGAGTCGCCGGCCGGAGAATTTTAATATATACATTGCCGTTATAGTGCTGGCAATTATTTTTCTTGTGCTTGCTTTATTTTGGGGGTATCATTTTTATACGCAGCCGAAGTAAAAATTTTGTCTTTTTTTCTCGCAAAGCAGCATAAGCAGGTAAGCAGCTAAGGTTTGTGTTTTGTTGATAAAATGATTTTGCCGATGCCTTCGGCATCGGCTGGAGGAGACCGCACTGCGTGCGGCACGGCTGCAATTAATGTTTTAGACCCGGCATACCTTTTCCCGCATCACCTGAGTAGAGCAGCACTGCCTGCGGCGCGGCTACAATTAATGTTTTAGACCCGGCATACCTTTTCCCGCATCACCTGAATAGAGCAGCACTGCGTGCGGCACGGCTGCAATTAATGTTTTAGACCCGGCATACCTTTTCCCGCATCACCTGAGTAGAGCAGCACTGCGTGCGGCGGAACTACCACCCATCATTTGGGGAAGGCCTGCCCAGCATAAATTCTTTTAACCGGCGCCAATGCGCCGGTTAAAAGAAAAGCGATAGCCGAAGGCTATCGCTTTTCTTTTAATACAAAGTTCTGTTCTCCTTCTCTTTCCACTGTCCAAACACCTCCAGGGCTGCCTTACTTGGCATATGTACTAACGGAATTTTGCGCGCTTCCAGCGGCAGTTGCATCTCCCTGTAAATAAAAGAATCATCAAAAGCGATGGCTGCTGCATCCTCCTTTGTATTGGCAAAATAGACCTTTGCCGGCCGGGCCCAATATATAGCACCCAGGCACATAGGACAAGGCTCACAGGAGGTATATATCTCGCAGCCGTCTAGCTGGAAGGAATTGAGTCGCCTGCAGGCATCACGGATGGCCATTACTTCGGCATGTGCGGTAGGATCGCTGTTGCACAACACCTGGTTCCAGCCCTCGCCTACTATCTCATCTCCCTTAACCACAATGGAACCAAAAGGGCCACCATCACCATTGTTCATGCCACGGGCCGATAACGCGATGGCATAATCCATGAATTTCTTTTCTCTTTCTCCGATCATAATTTGAGGGTTTTGGACTTATACTAATATAAGAAAACCCCGCGAGGAATCGCGGGGCTTATTGTAAACTATGTATCGTCGTATTTAGAATTGCTTTGTTATTATTTGTTCCTCACAACCACCACACCGTCAAATACATCGATCAGTACTGGTTTGGTTTTGTCGATATCGCCTGCCAGAATCTTTTTACTTAACAGGTTAATGATCTCTTTTTGAATGAGGCGTTTCAGCGGTCTTGCACCAAACTGCGGATCGTAACCCTGAACAGAAAGGTACTCTAACGCATAATCAGAAAATTCCAATATCATGCCATTCTTTGCCACCATGTCCTTCAATTGTTGTAATTGAATGTTAATTATTCCTTTGATCTCATCGCGCATCAATGGCTGGAACATGATTACTTCATCTACACGGTTCAGGAACTCCGGACGGATCGTGGCTTTCAGCAATGACATCACCTCTTCTTTGGTTTTGTCCACGATTTCTTCCTTGTTTCCTTCGTCTATATTTTCGAAATTTTCCTGGATAATATTGCTACCCATGTTGCTGGTCATGATGATGATGGTGTTCTTGAAATTCACCACGCGACCTTTATTATCGGTGAGGCGGCCATCATCGAGCACCTGTAACAAAATGTTAAAAGTATCCGGGTGGGCTTTCTCGATTTCATCCAGCAACACTACGGAGTAAGGCTTACGTCTAACGGCTTCGGTGAGCTGACCACCTTCATCGTATCCCACATAACCCGGAGGCGCTCCTACCAGTCGGCTCACGCTGTGTTTTTCCTGGTATTCACTCATGTCGATACGCGTCATCATGGTTTCATCATCGAAGAGGTATTCGGCGAGTGCTTTCGCCAGCTCTGTTTTACCTACCCCGGTGGTACCGAGGAAGATGAAGGAACCGATCGGGCGGCGCGGGTCCTGCAAGCCTGCACGACTCCTGCGGATGGCGTCAGAAACGGCGATAATCGCTTCTTCCTGCCCTACTACACGCTGGTGCAGTTCCTGTTCCAGGTTCAGCAGCTTATCCTTTTCGCTCTGCATCATTTTAGATACCGGGATGCCGGTAGCTTTAGCGACGTTTTCAGCGATATCTTCTGCGTCCACTTCTTCTTTGAGCATGCGTTTGTGGTTAGCAGAGAGATCTTCCAGGTCTTTCGTCAGATCGCTCACCAACTGCTCCTGCTCTTTCACTTTCCCGTAGCGGATTTCAGCTACGCGGCCAAAATCACCGTTACGTTCTGCCTGTTCTGCTTCTAGGCGCAGGTTTTCGATGGCAGCTTTCGCGTTTTGTATTTTGTCGACCACTTCTTTTTCTGCCTGCCATTTTGCTTTGAAGGTATTCCGTTCATCGCTGAGGCGGGAAATTTCTGCGGCCAGTTCACTCAGTTTATCTTCGTCGTTTTCACGTTTGATGGCCTCTCTTTCGATTTCGAGCTGGCGGATACGACGTTCCAGTTCATCCAGTTCTTCTGGCATGGAGTTCATCTCCAGGCGGAGTTTAGCGGCGCTTTCATCGATCAGGTCGATCGCTTTGTCCGGCAGGAACCTGTCGGTAATATAGCGATGGGAAAGCTCCACTGCTGCGATGATGGCTTCGTCTTTGATCAGTACGTGGTGGTGACTTTCATATCTTTCTTTGAGGCCACGAAGGATGGAGATGGCATCTTCTACAGATGGTTCATCTACCAGTACTTTCTGGAAGCGGCGTTCCAGGGCCTTATCTTTTTCAAAATATTTCTGGTATTCGTTGAGGGTGGTAGCACCGATGGCGCGGAGCTCACCGCGGGCCAGGGCGGGCTTCAGGATGTTGGCAGCATCCATGGCACCTTCCATGGCACCGGCACCGATCAGCGTATGGATTTCATCGATAAAGAGGATGATTTCTCCATCACTTTCGGCTACCTCTTTTACCACACCTTTCAGCCTTTCTTCAAACTCACCGCGGTATTTGGCACCAGCCATGAGCGCACCCATATCCAGGGCGTAGATGGTTTTAGACTTAAGGTTTTCCGGCACGTCGCCATTGATGATGCGGTGGCCGAGCCCTTCCACGATCGCCGTTTTACCAACACCAGGTTCCCCTACGAGGATCGGGTTGTTTTTAGAGCGGCGGGAAAGGATGTGCAGGGTACGTCTGATTTCCTCATCGCGACCAATCACCGGATCGAGTTTACCTTCCCGGGCCAGTTCGTTGAGGTTTTTGGCGTATTTCTGCAAAGTATTGTACTGGGCGCCCCCGGACTGCGAGTTAACGGTTTCGCCCTTACGTAATTCTTTAATAGCCGCTTTCAGACCTTTTTCAGTCAGGCCTGCATCTTTAAGCAGTTTGGCGGTATCATCGCTGCCACCGAGGATAGCCAGCAGCAGGTGTTCTACGCTGACGAACTCGTCTTTAAACTCTTTCAGCGAGGCACCGGCCCGCAGCATAACGTTGTTAGCGTCGCGACTGAGTACCTGACCAGGTTCTCCGCCCTGAATGCGCGGGTATTTGTTGATTTGTTCATTGAGCTTGCTGTTGAGGAACGTGGTGTTCACATCGTTCTTTTTCAGCAGGTATTCCACAGGGCTGTCCTGATCTTCCAGGAGGGCTTTTAACAGGTGACCTGTATCGATGGCCTGGTTCTGGTTGTTGAACGCCAGTTGCTGTGCTTTTTGCAGTATTTCCTGCGATTTAATAGTGAAATTATTCAGATTCATAAGTTACTTTTTCTCCTTTTTTGTGTCATCAAACTTGGTATAGGTAACAACAAAGGACGATCCAATGTTGAACTACCGGAAATTTTGACAGAATGTGCTAAACAAAACTGCAGTTTTAGCAGAAAATACTGGTAATTACTGCTAAATTAGCATCAACTCCCACCAAAAAGCGATGGTATATTAGCAGCATACCAATTCAATATGAGGCAGCTATTTCTGTTTTTCGTACACGCATTATTGTTAGTTGTATTTTTTTCTCCGTTGCAGGCGCAGGACTTTGTAGTGGACGTGCATCCTGCCAAAACGGTGCAGGTAATCCGGCAGTACCGTTCCCAATACCCCGACTGTAACCTGACCATCCGTTATAAGCCCGGCACTTATTACCTTGACAGTACGCTGGTGATATCCGCTTCGCTCACTAACGGCAAGGGGTATACGATCATCCAGGGAGCTCCCAATCAAACTACCACGATCAGTGGCGGTAAGGCGCTCACCGTAAAATGGCAGGTCTATAAAAACGGGATTTATCGTGCACCGGTAAATATTTCCTGGGATTTTGATCAATTGTATGTAGATGGTAATGCCGCCGTAAGAGCGAGGTATCCAAATTACGATACTACTGCTTCCCACTATAACGGCTATGCGGAAGATGCGCTTAGTAAGGCGCGAATTGCCAGCTGGAAACATCCGGTGGGCGGGTATATTCATGCCCTGCACCGGGCGGAATGGGGTGGTTACCACTATATGATTACCGGCGTAAATGCGGATACCAGTCTGCAACTCACCGGTGGCTACCAGAATAACCGACAGATGGGCATGCATAAAACGATCCGGTTTGTAGAGAATATTTTTGAAGAACTGGATACCGCCCGTGAATGGTACTATGACAAGGCAACGCGCTTTTTGTATTATAAACCAGCTGGTGCCAAGGCGCCGGCAGCGGACATTGTGGTATCACGGCTGAGTGGTTATTTTATTTTTACGGGAGATGCCAGCGCACCTGTGCAGCGTGTAACCGTAAAGGATATACGGTTTACACAGGCCAAAGCTACCTTCATGGAAACGAGGGAACCGTTACTGCGCAGCGACTGGGCGATTTACCGTGGCGGCGTGATCCTGCTGGATGGCACCCGCGATTGCACCGTGCAGCACTGCGTGTTTGAGCAGAATGGCGGCAACGCCATCTTCCTCAGTAATTTCAACCGCCATGCGATGGTACTGGGTAACCGCATACAGCAACTGGGCGGCAATGCCGTTGCGTTTGCGGGTAATCCGGATGCGGTAAGATCTCCCTTATTTGAATATAATAGCAGACAGGATTTTGCAGCCATGGACACTGCCCGCGGCCCTAAAACCGATAACTACCCCGATTCCTGCGCCGTGGTCGATAACCTGATTCACGACATCGGCCTGATTGAAAAGCAGGTGGCCGGGGTACAGATTTCCATGAGCGCCCACATACAGGTATCACATAACAGCATTTACAATCTCCCCAGAGCCGGCATCAACATTAGTGAAGGCACCTGGGGCGGGCATGTGATCGAATACAACGACGTTTTTAATACTGTGCTGGAAACAGGTGACCACGGCTCCTTTAACTCCTGGGGGCGGGACAGGTGGTGGTACCCCAATCGCAGGGAAATGGACAGCATTGCCGCGCTGTACCCCTGGCTGGTAAAGCAGGACGCTGTATATACCAACGTTATCCGGTATAACCGTTTCCGTTGCGACCATGGCTGGGATATAGACCTGGACGACGGATCTTCCAACTATGAAATTTACAATAACGTGTGCCTTCACGGCGGGCTTAAACTGCGGGAGGGCTTTGACAGAAAGGTTTACAATAACATCATCGTGAACAATTCCTTTCATCCGCATGTATGGTTTAAAAATAGCGGAGATGTATTTACCAACAACGTTGTAATGACGCGCTATAAGCCTATTGGGATTAACTATTGGGGCAGGGAAATTGACAGGAACTTTTTCCCGGATAGCGCCGCACTGGCTACAGCACAGGCTAATGGCACGGATGTGCACAGTGCTTATGGCGATCCGCAGTTTGCAAATCCGGCGGCCGGTAATTATACCG
The DNA here is from genome assembly GCF_900142605.1 of Chitinophaga jiangningensis. Taxonomy (GTDB): domain Bacteria; phylum Bacteroidota; class Bacteroidia; order Chitinophagales; family Chitinophagaceae; genus Chitinophaga; species Chitinophaga jiangningensis. The sequence goes on along the minus strand of NZ_FRBL01000010.1, from coordinate 34,562 downwards.
TACGTAATATAGCTGCCAAAGACTTTACAAACTTTAATCAGTTCGCTTTCGGGGTGATATCCCCTTCCCTTCGTGCGCTGGCAGCCAAGCCGTTATTTCCGGCTCCCGGCAGCAGCACGGAAGCCACTACTGCCAGCTGGCAATGGCAAAACGGCACGTTTAAGAACCTGGAAACGCTGGGCGAACGTTCGGCCACCGGCATGGCCGACTACGAGGGCGTGCTGGTACTTAAAGCCCCTGATCCAAGCGCAGGGCTGCGGGATGGCGATGTGATCCTGTTAATAGGGACGCATAAAGTGCGCAACATTCATGAATTGCAGCAGGTGCTGAAAACCGCCGTATATCCGTTGAAGCTGACGATTTTCCGGAATCAGCAGCAAATGACTTTGTAAACCATGCTTTACATCACCCATAAATGCGAAGAGGAGCCCCGTGAGGCTCCTCTTCTTGTATTGGTATAGCTGTTACAAAGCAATTACTCCCAGGTGGCTATAACCGCCTGATTTTTCGAAATCCAGTTTTTTACGCCTTCTTCTTCATGCCAGTCAGCGTCTGCGATAGCAGCTATCAGGGAGGAAAGCTGTTCCGCATTCAATTTGAACTTCCTGAAAAAGTTGACGGCGGTGGTATCTGTAACGGTGAATTCGTTATTGGCGATAGTCAGTATTTTTTCAGGTTCTCCAAATGCTTTCTTTGGATCTTCGAGGAACCGGAGTTTGAATTGGCTGAACATTAAATGCGGCTGCCAGCCGGTAACTACTACCTCCTGCTTTTCGTCAATATTCTTTTTCAATACAGCCAGCATCGCGGCCTCTGAAGAGGTTTGGAGCTGGTAGTCGAGTCCATAGGAGATAATGGCTTCCTCTGCGCTTTTCATAATACCGGCGCCCGCATCGATGCCTACTATTTTACCACCAAACTTACTCTTCATTTGCTGCAGGTCTTCAATGGTTTTTGCTGCCGAATAGTCGGGCACCACCAGACCGATCCTGGCCCCATCGAAGATGGTGTTCAGCACCGTAATCTTTTCTCCGAAATTGCTCATATAGGCTTTGTGCGTAACCGGCATCCAGGCATCCATGAAAATATCCGCATCGCCGCTGGCTACGGCTGCAAAAACGGGGGCCACATCTGCATTCTTCAGCGTTACCTTATACCCTTTTTTCTCCAGCAGGTTTTTAGCCAGATAAGTCATAGCCTGCCCTTCGGACCAGTTTACGTAGGCGATGGTAATTTTTTTGGTATTGGAATCGCTCTGCTGACAGGCCGTAAAACCTAGTATCAGCAGCGCGAAAAAAGCAGTTAATATGGTTCTTTTGTTCATGATCTCTATTTTTTATTTCCCGGCTTTCTTTTTCCCGAAGGACTGTGTAATACGATCCAGTATAATGGCGAGGATCACCACTGCGATTCCACCTTCAAAGCCGATCCCGATTCTCAGTTGCGTAATCCCTTTCAGCACGATTTCACCCAGGCCTCCGGCGGCGATCATGGCAGATATCACTACCATGGATAGGGCCATCATAATGGTCTGATTTACGCCAGCCAGTATGGTAGGTAATGCCAGCGGCAGTTCTACTTTAAACAGCAGCTGCGCGCGGGTGGCACCAAATGAGCGGGTTGCTTCCACAATATCTTTCGGCACGCCCTGTAAGCCGAGCGTGGTGAGTCGCACCGCAGGCGGCATAGCAAAAATGATGGTCGCAAAAACGCCCGGTACTTTACCCAGTCCGAAAAACAACACTGCTGGTATAAGGTATACGAAGGCCGGCATGGTTTGCATCAGGTCCAGTACGGGCCGCATTATTTTAGCTACCAGTTTGTTTCTGGCCGCCCAGATACCAAAAGGTATGCCAATAAGGAGGGCTATAAAAGCTGATACAAGGATCAATGCGAGTGTTTCCATGGTTTGCGGCCAGTATCCCATTCCATAAATGAGTCCTAACCCCAGCAATGCAAATATGCCGATGGACAATCCGGCCCGGCGCCAGGCCAGTACTGCCAGCAGCACAATTAAGATATAGGCCGGCACAATGTCCAGCAGGCCTTCCACTCCATTTACCATTACTTCTACCATCTGTTTGATGGCATGAAACAGCGGGCCAAAGTTGTGTGTAAGCCAGTTAATGAATTGTTCAATATATTTTCCGATTCTAATCATATGCTTCGTTTAGTCATAAGGGTTATAATGTCTGACTACCGGTTGTTTCGATAATCAGGGCTGTCTGGGAGATGAGTCCCACCAGCTTATTGTTTTCAGGATTCACTACTGCCACTGGTTTATCCGTTTCGGCGATAAACGGCAGCATTTGTTCCACGGTGGTATCCGGGTAGGCTACCGGCACTTCGCGGTGGATAACGGATTCGATGGTAGGTTCGCCGCGGCGTTTGACTTCGAGAATTTCTTTGAGGTATACGAATCCGAGGAAATGTTTGTCGACTGTAACGGCGGGCAGTATATCCAGGCCGGTGGCGCGCATTTTACGCAGGCTACCTTCCGGACCATCTTTACGGAATACGGCGCTTACCGGTTTGGTATCCATGAGAGAGGAGGCGGTAATGATGGCTTTGCGGTCTACCTTTTCCACGAAGGAGGATACATAATCGGTGGCGGGCGCCGTGAGGATTTCTTCCGGCGTGCCTACCTGTATCACTTCCCCGTCTTTCATGATGGCGATGCGGTCGCCCAGGCGGATGGCCTCATCCAGATCGTGTGTAATGAAGACGATTGTTTTATGCATTTTTTCCTGCAGGTCGAGCAGTTCATCCTGCATTTGGGTGCGGATGAGCGGATCGAGGGCGGAAAAGGCCTCGTCCATCAGCAGTACTTCCGGATCGTTTGCCAGTGCGCGGGCCAGGCCTACGCGCTGCTGCATACCTCCGGAGAGGTTGGAAGGCAATTGTTGTTCATAGCCTTTTAGGCCAACCATTTCGATTACGGCGGCCGACTTCTGATTCCTTTCAGCTGCCGGCATGCCTTGCAGCTCCAGGCCGAATCCTACATTTTCAAGGACGCTGCGGTGTGGCAGGAGTCCGAACTGTTGGAACACCATGCTGATTTCCTTGCGGCGTATTTCCTGCAGCTGTTTGTCATTGAGCTGGGTAATATTGGTTTCGTTGATGAAGATATTACCTGCAGTAGGTTCAATTAACCGGTTGAGGCAGCGCAACAAACTGGACTTTCCGCTACCGGAAAGGCCCATGATCACAAAAAACTCTCCTTTCTGAATATCGAAGGAGGCTTCCTTTACACCTACGGTGCAACCCGTAGCGGCGAGGATATCCGCTTTGCTTTTGCCTTCCTTAAGCATGCGCAGGGCGGTTTCCTTATCGCGACCAAAGATCAGTGTAAGATTTTCTATTTTAAGTTTAGGTGTCATCGTTAGTTGATTTAGAAGTAATACCCGATATTGATATTAAAGCGGCTATGCCATTTTTCGCCGGGGGTACCGGCGGCAAAAGCTTCGTTCCAGACGGGTCCCAGCCAGGAATGATTTTTTCCTGCTGCCCAGTCGATATAAGTAACTACAGGACCTGCGGTGATCATACATCCCAGTACATTCATCTGTGAATCCTGAAATCCTGCCACTTGTTTATCCATATAGGAGTAGTCGTTATAAAATGTCAGTGCACTTATCGGCCCCCATTTTACCGGATGTGTGTACGACACGGAGGCGGTATGGATAAATGCATTAGCAGCAACCTGGTAGCTGGCGCCGTAGGCGGCCATATCAATTGCATCTTTGTATTGGGCTGAATCTGCTACATTGTATTGATAATACATCGATTGCAGCTTCAGGTTCCACTTACGAAAGTTAAGATTGGCATGGATGGCGGCTGCGTAGTGACTACCCATTTCACGGGTAGGGATGTTATAGAGTCCACCAGCCATAACAGAAGCGCCGATACTATTGTTGGCATTCAGGAAATATTCGGCCCTGGCGTTACCCTGGTTTACCTCTTTATTTCTGCCGGCAACATCGTAGGAGTAGCGGCCCGGATCAGTGGGCGTATCATCTCCAAAATTCAGTTCTTCTGCATTTTTGAAGAAAGCCAGTTGGTATTTCCATCGGTTGCTGGTGCGTTCAAATTTGATTCCCATATCATAGTCGTCTTCTTTTCCAACATAATAGGGGAGATTGAAAAACCAGCTGTGTGAATTGTAGGGCAGGTTCCCGAATGGTACCTGGGTAAGGCCGATATCGATACGCGTGCTATCGTTGAAATGCCAGGTAACATAACCTTCTTTGAGCATGGCACCACCAAAATCTTTTGAATAGAAGCGGTATTCCGCATGCAATGATAAATTTTTCCAGGAGGCATCCGCGTTGATGCGGAATACGTCGTATCCGAAGTCGCCCCCACGCTTTACCTGTTCTTTTTTCCAGGAGGAGTTATTGTAATTAAACCGCAACGCACCTCCGATGTGGAGTTTCGGTTTTTGTTTTGTTTTCGTACTATCCTGACCGTTAGCAACTAACGGACAAAGCAATGCAAAGCAGCAGATAACTTTAAATCCATTAGAGACGAGGCCGGAAATTGCTGATTGAATGACATAGGTTACCCTTGCCACTGATGATCGCACAATCATAGCAGTCATAGTTCTAATGTGTTTTATGCTGATCGTTTCCTCTGCGACATAGGAATCCTATATGCAGGAACTGCATGTTAACAGTTAGTCGGAAATGAAACCGGGCGCGATGTGGCCCGAAGTGATCAATACCAATAAATATTGACTGTTCTATCGTAATGAGCGTGCTCGGAAGGCACATTAAACAGTCGAAATTGCGTCAAAGCTTTGCGAAGATACGAAAAAACGGAGAGGAAGCCAAACGATTTCTTAAAAAAATGTGAACAAGGCGGTAACGAGCATTGTTATTGACTAGCTACTATTGCTTTTTACAGCGCAAGAGAACTATTCCGCACGTAACGATTTTTTCATCTTAAAACCCTTAAAATTATGTCATTCGACTTATTAGAGAGTGCAAAAAATCTTTTTAACGGCAACGTTATCAGCCAGGCGTCCGCGCAGTTAGGCGAGAGTGAGGGAGGTATTCAGCAAGCGTTGTCGGCCATTATTCCGACAGTGTTAACTGGTTTGTTACACAAAACAGAGAGCACCGGAGATGTGGGTGGCTTATTAAATTTAGTAAAGGGGGCGGCTTCAGATGCATCGCCGGCGGCGCTGGGCAGCGCCTTACAGGGCGGTGCCGGCACTTTGCTGAGCAAGGGTACTGATTTACTCAGAAGCCTGTTTGGCGACAAGGTGGGGGCGATTGCGACCACCCTGGCCGGATATGCCGGCATTAAAGAATCATCAGCTACTACCCTGCTGCAATCCGCTGCACCGGCAACGCTGGGTACGGTGGGACAGTATGCGATCCAGAACAACCTGAATGCAGGCGGGTTTGCGGCCTTTTTAAATTCGCAGAAAGATAAGATTTTAAATGCGGTGCCCGGAGGAGTGAATCTGGCTGGCATATTAGGTTTAGGTAGTTTATCCGCCATTGGTTCCAAACTGAGTGGCCTGGCCGGTAGCTTTGGCAACGCAGTTGGCGGAGCGGCAACATCTACCGTAAACACAGTAAAACAAGCGGGCAATGGTAAGTGGATATGGTCATTACTCCTGATACTGGTAGCCATTATTTTGCTGTGGTACTTGATGAAAGGCTGTGGAGGTAACAAAAACAATGACGTGGTTACCGATAGTATTACTACCAGTCAGCTGGCAGATTCAGCCGTAGCGCCGGTACCGGCCACCACAGAGGTGACCCGTGAAAGCATACAGGTGAGCCTGCCGGATGGTACGGTGCTCAATGCCTATAAAGGTGGTATTGAAGACCAGCTGGTCAACTTCCTGAAAGACGACAGCAAAGCTGCCGGTAAGGATGTTTGGTTTGATTTCGACAACCTCAATTTCAAAACAGGTAGTGCGGAGATTACGGAAGAGAGTAAAGTACAGCTCAGTAACCTGGCCGCGATCCTGAAGGCGTTCCCTAAAACAAAAATTAAAGTTGGTGGCTATACGGATAAAACCGGTGATGCTGCTATTAATAAAAAGCTGTCGCAGGACAGAGCGGATGCTGTAGTAAACGGACTGAAAGCCCTTAATGCAGATGCAGCACAGCTGCTGGGCGCCGAAGGCTATGGTGCCGAGTTTGCAAAAGCAGCCGCCGATGCACCTGATGAAGAAAGGAAAAAAGACAGACATATCAGTGTAAGCGTACGCGAAAAATAATCACGCTGTAGTAATCAATAAAAAGGCGCCACAGATTGGGTTCTGTGGCGCCTTTCCTATTTGTGAATATGCTATTCCTTCACCAGTACCATGGTGTTTCTTTCTGCTTTGTACACGCTGTTGATAAAGCTGGCATAAGCGGAAAAATCAGCTGCCGGGAAGCGGCCGGACTGAATGTTATATTTTCGTATATACGTTACCGTGTTACCGTTCATCTTCACCGCTGCGTCGTAAGTACCGAACTTCGTTTGCAGGGAAACAGGTTGCGGGAGCGACTCAATTTTATAACCGGCAGGGATGGTGATATTTACGGTGTCGGCATATTGCTCTCCGTAAGGGATATCCACCGGGGATGTTCTGGCCGTATCAGTCGCAATCTTACGCCCCATCCGGTTGGTAATATTGGGCTTCAGGAACATGCGCTTACCGGTGAGGGAAGCGTAGTTATTAGCGGTTAATTCGATCGTTTCTGTGATATCCGGCAGGCGGTTGGCGTGTACTGCTGTAGTATAGCCGGTAATGTCGAAACTGGAAATCTCCATGGTTTTACGGAGGTATTCCTTTTGTTTTTCCTTACTCAGCAGGTGTACCATCTGAAGAAGATCATCCTGCAATATGCCTGTGGTATTTACGGTAGATACCACCTTCAAATTACCTGCATCATCCATGGTGGCATTGGTGGTACTGAACCTTTTATTATCCTGCTGCGTATAAACCGGCGTGTGTATCAGTTTACTGTTGGTTTCATCCAAAAGGAGCACTGCACGGTCGGCAGTGAAGCTGCCGAGGTAACCAGGCGGATTGAGGTTGCTGGTGCATTCCAGCCACGTAGTATCTTTACCGTTAGGTACCATGGCGATCACGTGATTGAACCAGGTGGTGGCAAAATCTTCCGGAATGTGCATAGGCACTTCATCGGCGTTTACCAGTACGGAGTGCGCCCTGATACCCACTTCACCAAGCATGGCACACATGAGGTTAGAGAGGCCTTTACAATCGCCATAACTGGTTCTGGCAGTGGTGATCGCATCGATGGTCTGCATCCCTCCTACTCCCAGGGAGATACTGATATAACGATAGTTTTGCTGTAGATATTTATACAACGCGGACACTTTTTCCTCCTGCGTTTTCAGTGGATCCGCAATAGCATGGACTTTTGCTTTCAGCGCTTCCGGCAGTACATCTCTCCCTTTATTAAGGGCATAAAAGAAGTTGCCTAATTCCTGCCAGGTGGTGAATTTCCCTTGCACCTCGCCGTATTTAGCTTCCGGAGGTGCCATCAGCAATAATGGATAGCGTTCGTGCATGCCAATTGCCCTGGTTTCCCGGCGCATGGGTGAAAGGTTGGATAAAGTCCAGGTATAGCTCTTACCCTCCTTCACCTCTTCCACAGCAGGCTTTACGTCTGACTGCAGCATGCGGTAACGTAAGTCAGCGCCGGCTGGCATAATCACATTGCATACTGCTTTTTCAACCGGTTCGTCGAACCAGCTGAGGGGCCCCCATCTGCTGAGGTAAATAGCACTGTTATACTTGTATTCTTCTTCAAATTCGATGGTATAAGGATAACCCACACCGGTAAACGAATATCTTTTACCACGGGTATCTGAAATGAGGCTTACATCGCCACCTGCAGGCAGGTCCATCATATCGCTCTGGCGCACTTTTTTCACCAGTTTTCCGGCGGCATCATAATAAGCGGCAGATGCGCTGCGTAACTCCATCAGGGAGCTGTAATGAAAGGTAAGGTCGCTGCGGTGATCCGCTTCTGCATCCAGGATTGTCACCACCTGGTGGTGCACGTAACGCACTTCTTTCGGGCTCACATAGCGATAGGAAGTTTCATCCAACCGCACTACACTATGTGCATTTTTTTTCAGTGCTTCCGGGATAGCAGAAGCCGGGTAATAGGGGTCTGCTGCCAGGGCGGGCGATGCCAGCCCACACAGCAGCAGACAGGTAGCTATATACTTCAAGGTTAAGCTTTTTTCTTTAATACAATTTGTTCCGCCTGTTTTTTAACCACTACATCGTAGAACTCACGCAGGCTGGCGTAATCTTCCGGCAGGAAGGTAGCCTTGTTAAATTTGATCCTGCTGCGCATCTGAATGCGGCCGCCTACATCCTGGATCAGGTACTGGAAGAAACCTTCATCGTCATTGAACTTCACCATGCTGGATTTAGGCAGTTCATCCACTACATAACCTTCCGGGATGGCGAGGTTCAGGGTATAGATTTCATCCATCACAGCGTTCATTTCTACCGGGAACTTCCGCTCTTCTGATTTGAAGATATTATGCTTGTACTCCTCTCCCATCATAGGTTTGATGTACAGGATATCATCATTGCCGGCGTTATTCATTTTAAAATCATAATCTACCATTACGGAAGCGTCGAGACTATCGAGATCTGCTACGGTAGCGTTAGAGATTTCAATCTCTTCCCCGAATGCCTTTTGCAGCGACTCCTTATACCCTTCAAGTTTTTTATCCTTAATGGTATTGCGGATATTATAGGATTGCAGGTAGGTAGGTCGTTTCTGGAACTTACCTACGAATGCCCCTTCGGCGTTGCGCTCCATGGAAATGGTGGTGATAGCGATTTCGCGGAGAGAATCCGCTGAGATGGAGATGGCCGTACCGATACCATCCACCACTCTGGCGTCACCGTTATAGGTTTCCGGCATCAGTTTATTGAAGCCCAGCAGCGGGTGGGAAGCATCCAGTTTCACCTGTTGTCCGTCTATTTCCACTACTGCAATTACGTAGTTGAAGGAAGACAGCAGCGGGTAGAAACTTACGTAGCCATGATCACGGGTGCTGAGGATTACAGGGTATGCGTTGAGGTTAGCACGGCGCAGGAGCCCTACCAGCAGCAGGTTGATATCAGATACTGCACCTTTTTTACTGGTGAGGGTTGTTTTCAGTTTCTGCGTGGTACCGAGCGCGCGATCGTCTGTACAAACCACATTGCTTTTAACCCAGTTAAAGATTCTTCTGGCCTTTTCTTCATCGGTGGTGGCACCTTTGATGATATCATTGGTGGTGTTGTCCATGAAGTTGTTATTCTTTTCCATGGCGGCACCGAACTCCTGGTTTTTATTCAGTTCTTCCATCAGTTTAGGCCAGGTATTAGAGTAGGCTTTTTCTACCCCGTCGAAGTTGGTGGCAGCCAGCTGGAACTTGATCTGGGCAACGTAGTTGTTAACAGAGGTGATAAAACTTTCCGGGCGTATAGGCATTACGTTTCTGGCACCGAGGCGGAATTCCGTAACGTTGGCCGTCATGGTGTAGTTTTGGGAAGCTCCTGCACCGCCTTGTGGCTCGTAGCGGAAATTATAGGAGGCCCTGTAATCCCGTTTTGAATTCACTTCAAAATCGATGTATCCTTGTCCCACTCGCATAAAGCGGGTGAATTCAGGGATACCGACGGTATATTCCGACCAGAGGGTAGGTATACTGTGCTGGAACTTCCAGGCAGGTATTAAATGCCAGTATGGGTAGGTGATCGTGTAGCTGTACTCGATGATACTGCCAACTTTTACACCGGGGATAGCGAACTTCTTAATTTCGCCCATATCGTCCACCTTTTCAGTGAAGATATCTTTACTATCGAGGGTGCTGGTCACCATTTTACCGTTTTCCATGTTGTAGGAGGCAGCTTTGATTTTGCTGACTTCTTCCATATCGCGGCCTACTTTATCCAGGGAGATGGAAACTTCGCCATATTCGAAACCGGCTTTATCTACAACTTTATAGCGGCGATGCACGCGAAAGACCACGCCGAGGTCCCCTTTGGTAGTTTCGAAGGAGGAGCTGCCTATTTCAGAGATCAGGATGGCATGTGCGCCGGTATCTTTATCGAAGCTCAGGTTAAACTCCGCCGGGTCCACTTTTCCAAACTTCATTTTAGATCCGTCCTGAGCAACGGCTGCTACAGATAACAAACAGCTGGCAATGAATGCCAGGGCGACAGATTGATAGCGCATAATTAAGATGGTATAGGTATTAATTTCGGGCAAAGCTAAAAAAATACTCAAATATGCTCAGCGGGGAATTACACAGGACAAGTTGTAATTTCGCAGTGTGGAACAAACGAGGTATATAAAAGATCTTGCCAGGGAGCTGGGTTTTGACTACTGTGGCATTTCGGCGGCGGTGCAGCTGGATGATGATGCCCGCAGACTGGAACAGTGGCTGAAAAAGGGAATGCATGGCAGTATGCATTACATGGAAAACCATTTTGACAAGCGAATTGACCCACGCAAGCTGGTGGACGGTGCGAAATCCGTTATCACACTTTTATACAACTATTTCCCTTCCGAAAGGCAGCGGGAGGATGCTCCTAAAGTTTCCAAGTATGCTTATGGGGCGGACTACCACGAAGTGATCCGGGAGAAATTAAAAACGATGCTGGCCAGGATGCAGGAGCGGATTGGTGCGGTGCAGGGCCGGGGATTTGTGGATTCCGCGCCGGTATTGGAGCGGAGCTGGGCCAGGCGCAGCGGCCTGGGCTGGATGGGTAAGAACGGGAACATTATCAACAAACAATCCGGGTCTTTCTATTTTATAGCTACGCTTATTACTGATATTGAACTGGAGTACGATGGGCCGGTGGCCGATTACTGCGGTACCTGTACCCGGTGCCTGGATGCCTGCCCTACCGGCGCTATTGTATCGCCGGGCGTGGTGGATGGGAGTCGCTGTATTTCTTATTTTACCATTGAACTGAAGGATCAGCTGATCCCGGAGAAGATGCAGGGCAGCTTTGATAACTGGATGTTTGGCTGTGATACCTGCCAGGATGTATGCCCCTGGAACCGTTTTTCCAAACCCAATACTGAAGTGGCTTTTACGCCTATACCTGCTATTCTGAATTTTTCTACCAGCGACTGGGAAGAAATGACGGAAGAGGCGTTTAAGACCATCTTCCGTCATTCGCCGCTCAAGCGCAGCAAATATGCGGGCATACGCCGCAACCTGCATTTTTTGGAGCGGAAGTAATTATTTTTTTGCCGGCACCTGTTTCAGCAGCCATACGGCCAGGTCGGCGGCGGCGCTGTAGTTCTGAAACTCAGCAGGCAGCTTTTTCCCATCCGTATACTCATTATAAAACCAGGGATCTCCCACGGCGAATACGGTACCCTTGCCTACTTTGGCTACGGCCATGAGGATGTTATTATCCGCATCCTTATGTACCGCTCTGGCTGGTGCTTTGAGGGTGAGGGTGGAAACTTCCTTGATATATGCTTTTTTCACATTCGCGAAGATTTCGTGGTTGGGCGGGAAAAATACGGCGCCCTGTTCAAAGTTGCGGCCCTGCACGCGGTTTTTAGAATCCCCGTTGAAGTGGATACCGAAGCGATCGGAGAGCTTATTGAAGTTGGTAAACTCCGAGTTCAGGGAGTCGTTTTGCAGCAATACCAGTACTCCACCGGCTTTCACCCAGTTATAAATCGCTTTCGCGTAGGTATCATTCATGTAGTTGGGAGATGCAGTTTCCTTCTCTGTATCAGGGTCAACTATAATATAAATGCCGGTGCCTTTAAGGGTGGCGGCGGACGGTGCCACTGCCAGGGTATCACGTTTGGCTCCTAGTGAGTCAAAGATGTGCCCCCAGAGGGAGAAACCGCCATACTCCTGCTCTTCCCAGGTGTAATGCCAGCGGATGGTGTTGCCGGCCTTATCTTTTTTGTATTCGTGGTTAAAGAAGTAGTCGAGCGTAACTTTCACCTCTTTTGTGGGTGATTGCTGTGCCCAGGCGGGCGCGCTCATGGCCATCAGCATTAGGGAGAGTACTCCGCGGAAAATTCGTGAACGTGGCATTTTCTATTAGTCTTTAGTCGATTACAATATTAGTGGTTGCGTGGACTTTATCCCGCAACTTTTTTCGCAATGAGTGATAGTATTTTTTCCAGCGGAAGGGCCTTCGGCCCTTTTATCGCGGACTTTTTTTCACGCAGAGCAGCATAAGCAGGTAAGCAGCTAAGGCTTATGTTATGTTGTTTTGCGGATTTTCCGCTGCCTGCGGCAGCGGTGGGAAATCAGGGCCTGCGGCCCTGGCCCGCGGATTGACTTTTGTCCTATCGCGATTTGGACGATGTCTGCGGAATCAGCAACACCCTTATTTTCCCCAGGCTTACAGTCCGGGACAGTTAGCAACTTTCAAACTATTACTTTTGTCGGAGTTTAGCCGGTGGCACCGGGAGGTCCGGAAGTACCCTCTGAACACAAACTTATCAAGCTAAAATACTTGCAAAATCTGCAAAAATAAACCTGCTAATACTTGACATTCGGTTTAGCATGAGCTACATTTGTGAAGAGCTAAAATAGGGCAAATTATAAATCTTTCTAAGGATAATTTGTCAGATTGACAATAATTACTGTTACCTGTAAGCAGCCAGAGATGGCCCTTGCAGTATATATAGCGAAAAAATATTTAAGATTTTATGGACCTGAGTGCCATAACGTGGAATTTTAGCAATAAAGGTCGAATTCTTTCGACCTTTCTCTTTTTTTAGCCGTAGTATAACTATATTGCCGCTACGTTATGTCAACCAAAGCAGTGTGATCATGAGGAAGTGGACTTCCGTAAAAATGCTACTCGTATCCATTATAGTTATACTACTGCACGCAGCAGCCCTGCGGGCGCAAACACTACATTACCAATTCAGCCACATCGATAATAACGATGGCCTGCTCCACAACCAGGTTAACTGCCTGTATAAAGACAGCAGCGGGTTTATGTGGATAGGTACCGTATCAGGGCTGAACCGCTACGACGGGTACAACTTTCGCAGCTTCCAGCACGACGCAAGAGATACGACCACCCTCTCGGATAATACCATCGAAAAAATTCAACCGGGACCAGGGAACACCCTCTGGCTGTTTACCCGCAACGGCATTGACCTCTACAGCCCCGCCACCAATAAATTTGATCATCATCCTGAACGGCTGCTCCGGCAACTGGGCATCCCCTCCGGCACCGTCAGCGACGTGATCCGCGATAAAGAACGCTTCATTTTCCTGAAAGACAGCAATGGCATCTACCTGACTCAAACCGGTAAACCCACCATACACCTGCTCCCGGAAAAGAACAAACCCGGCAGCATCGCCACCGCCTCCGTGGCCGACCTGGTAGCCGACCACAAAGGGCATTACTGGATCATTCATACCAATGGCACCCTCGAAATGCTGGATGCCGCCACCGGTAAGGTTTTGAAACGGAATACCACCCTGCAGCAGCAAAACGGTGGCGGCTACACGCTATGCCTGGATACCGACGGAGACCTCTGGGCCTATGGCGACAAAGACGACAACGGCGTATGGTACTATGAAACCTCCGCGGATAAATGGACGCACATCAGCCAAACGTCACCCGGCATCTCCCTGAATAATAATATCGTTAGAGGCATTGTACCCGGCAACCCCGGGGAAGTGTGGATAGGCACCGATCACGGTGGAATTAATATCATCAGCAAAAGAAACAAAACAGTACAGTACATCGAAAATATTGCAGATGACCAGCGCAGCCTCAGTCAAAACAGTATTACCACGCTGTACCGCGACAACAGCGGGATCATCTGGATCGGGACCTTCAAAAAAGGGTTGAATTACTACCATGAAAACATGGTGAAATTTCCCCTGTTTCAATACCAGGCGTATAACCGTAACAGTTTGCCCTTTGATGACGTGAACCGATTTGTGGAAGATGCCAAAGGCAACCTCTGGATCGGCACCAACGGCGGCGGACTGATCTACTTCGATCGTACCAATAATACCTTCAGGCAATACAGGCATGATCCCGCCAACCCAGCCAGCATTTCGGGCAATGTGGTAGTGAGCCTGCTGATCGACCACCAGGGGCAGCTCTGGGCAGGCACCTACTTCGGCGGGCTGGATCGCTTTACCGGCAACGGTTTCGTGCATTATAAACATAACCCGGCCGACACTACGTCCATCAGCGATAACAGCGTGTGGGAACTAATGGAAGACCACCAGCACCAGCTGTGGGTAGGCACCCTCAACGGGGGTGTAAACATCTTTAACCCCGCTACCGGTAAGTTCCGGCGCATGAATAAGATATTTACTTACCGCTACGTATCCGCACTGCTGGAAGATCATAACGGACAGATATGGGTAGGCAGCAGCGAAGGCCTCACCTCCTACAACCCGGCCACCGGCACTGCTACCCGGTTTAACAGCAGCAACAAGCCAGGAAGTATCAGTCATAATAACGTCGTATGCCTGTTTGAAGACAGCCACAAACGCCTGTGGGCAGGCACCCGCGACGGTTTAAGCCTGTTTGATCCGGCTCCCGGCACCTTCCGGAACTTCCGTAAAGAAGACGGGCTGCCCAGTAATACCATTCTGAATATCCTGGAAGATGACCACAGCGGCCTTTGGATGAGTACCCCCAACGGCCTGGCGAATATGCAGGAGAAAAGCGGCGTGTATACCTTCAAGAATTATGATGAAGCCGATGGCCTACAAGGCAGAGAGTTTAATGAAAACGCCGCCCTCCGCACCAGCAAAGGAGAGCTGATATTTGGTGGTGGCAACGGTTTCAATCTCTTTTACCCGGACCAGATTATTCTAAATAAAAACATACCACCGGTAGTGCTCACCGATTTCCAGGTGTTCAACCAACGCATAGAACCCGGGCAGCAACTGCAGGGGCGCACCATTCTGGACGTAGCCATCCCCATGACCAAATCCATTACGCTGCGCCATAATCAGAACATGTTTTCCATTGAATTTGCCGCGCTGAATTATTTCCACCCGGAGAAAAACCGCTACGCATATATGCTGGAAGGCTTTAACAACAACTGGTTGTATACCGACGGCACCCAGCGAAAAGCCACCTTCACCAACCTGGACCCGGGCGATTACACCTTCCGGGTAAAGGCCTCCAACAACGACGGTATCTGGAACGACACCGGCGCCACCCTGCACATCCGCATCCTGCCACCATTCTGGAAAACATGGCCGGCATTCCTGCTATATGCCCTGCTGATCATCGGCGCACTGGTGCTTGCCCGCAGGATTATCCTGGAAAGGGAACGACTCAAATTCAGGGTAGCAGAGCAGATCCGCGAAGCAGAACGCATGCACGAATTGGACTCACTAAAAATTCGTTTCTTCACCAACGTGAGTCATGAATTCAGAACACCACTGAGTTTGATCATCACACCGCTGGAGCGGCTGATCAGCATGGGCAGCGACAAACAACTCAACGGACAGCTGCAACTCATGCAACGCAATGCCCGCCGCCTCCTCAACCTCGTAAACCAGTTGCTCGATTTCCGTAAACTGGAAGTAGAACAAATCAAGTTGCATGCTACTCCCGGCGACCTCGCCGCATTCGTGGAAGAGCTGACCCACGGGTTCTCTGATCTCTCCGAGAAAAAACATATACAGCTGGATTTTCATAGTAATGTGCAGTCGCTCCCGATGAGCTACGACGCCGATAAAATCGAAAAAATCATTTTCAACCTGCTGTCCAACGCCTTCAAGTTCACACCTGAATATGGCAAAATAGCGGTGGAGATTCAATACGACGCTTCGCAGGAGCAGGTGCAACTGCTGATAAAAGACAATGGCATCGGTATACCGCTGGAAAAGCAGGCGCACATTTTCGAGCGTTTCTTCCAGCATGATGTAGCCGGAACCGTGATGAACCAGGGCAGCGGCATAGGCCTCAGCATTACCCGTGAGTTTGTGAAGATGCACGGCGGCACCATTGTGGTGGATAGTGCCCCTGAAATGGGTAGTTGCTTTACGGTCACACTGCCAGTACAGTCCGACACTGCTATAGCCGGTACTGTAAGCACCCAGGTGCGCACTTTGCCGGAGGCGGCACCCGGATCTCCCCCAACCCAACAAAAAGACCTGCCAAAAATATTGCTGGTGGAGGACAACGAAGATTTTCGTTTTTACTTAAAGGATAACCTGAGCCAGTACTACCATGTGGAGGAAGCCGAAAACGGCCAGGCTGCCTGGAAGCTGCTGCAAACCTATCAGCCGCAGCTGATCGTAAGCGACATCGCCATGCCGCAGATGGATGGGCTGGAACTTTGCAAAAAAATACGAGGCAGCGCCAAAACCAATCACCTGCCTGTCATACTGCTTACGGCCAGGGCCGAAGAAGCGCAGCAGCTGGAAGCCCTCGAAACCGGTGCTACCGATTATGTGACCAAGCCGTTTAACTTCGAAATGCTGTTGTCCAAAATCCGCAATATTGTACAGCAGCAGCAATCGCTCCGCAAAACCTTCCAGCAGCATTTTGATGCCCACCCGAGTGAAATTGAAATTTCATCGGCCGACGAGCAATTTATCCAGCAGGCGATCGCGATCGTAGAAAAAAATATCTCCAACCCCGACTTCTCGGTAGAGGAGTTGAGTCGCGCACTTTTCATGAGTCGCGTATCCGCTTACAAGAAAATATTGTCCATCACCGGTAAATCACCCATAGAATTTATCCGGAGCATCCGCTTAAAACGGGCCGCCCAACTGCTGGAAAAAAGTCAGCTGACGGTAGCCGAGGTGGCCTACGAAGTAGGTTTCAACAACCCGAAATACTTCACCAAGTACTTTAAGATGGAATTCAACGAACTCCCTTCGGTTTATAGCAAAAAGAAATAAAACCCTCCATGGTAGCGGATTCCTTAACAATCCGCTACCGAAACAACCTCTTTCCGGTTAACATTTTGACCCATAATCTGAAACAGAACCGTACCCTCAAAGTGAGGCTCCCCTTTTATTTTTGCTGGCATCGTTATGAAAGCTGTAAGGCTGCCGACGCCAAAATTCCACACTAATATGATAAAGAGGACCTTTCCGATTGCATTATTGACTTGTATCGCTTCCTGGTGTTATGCCGGGCAGATAGAAAAGCTCGCCGACGGCGTACTGATCAGGCTGGACAAACCTGCTAAAAACGGGGCATCCCAGGTAAGACTGCAGGTGATAAGTGACAACATTGTGCATGTAACTGCCTCTCCTGACAAGGAGATCAGCAGTACTCCCAGTATTATGGCGGTAAATGCTGCCGGTAATCATGTACCTTGGGACTATAAAGATCAGGCTGATTTTTATACGCTCACCACCAAATCGCTGCGGGTGGATGTTAATAAAAACACCGGCCGGGTTACCTTCCGCCATCCGGATGGTAAAATCATCCTGGCTGAAGAGGCCAGTGGTGGCCGCCAGTTTCAGCCGGAAAACATCAATGGTAAAGACCTTTACCAGATCCAGCAGATATTTGAGGTGAACCCGGACGCAGGTTTGTATGGCCTGGGCCAACACCAGGCGGGATTGATGGATTACAGAAACGAGGACGTGGATCTCACCCAATATAACTCAGTAGCGGTGGTGCCTTTCCTGGTATCAACGGACAAGTTTGGGATATTATGGGATAACTATTCCGTAACTAAATTCGGTGATCCCCGTGAGCGGCAGCAGCTGAATGCCCTGCACCTCGTGGCTGCCGATGGCAAGCCTGGCGCTTTATCCGCCACCTATACCGATAAAAAAACCGGTCAGGTATACCTGCAACAAAAGGATAGTGTGATCAACTATGAGTTCCTGGAAGACCTGCACCGCCTCCCTGCTAAGTTTCCGCTGGAAAAAGGCAAGGCCACCTGGGAAGGCTCCCTGCAGGGTGATGAAACAGGCGATTATAAATTTTTCATACAGGCTTCCGGCTACCTGAAAATCTGGATCAATGGCAAGTTGCAGCTGGATAAATGGAGAGAGAGCTGGAACCCTGGCCCCTCCCAGTTTAAGGTGGCTCTGAAAAAGGGTGTAGCCGTGCCCGTTAAAATTGAATGGATACCGGAAACTACGCAGTCGTTCCTGAGTGTAAAAACTTTGTCGCCCACACCGGCCGCCTACCGTAACAAAGCGGTGTTTACTTCTGAGGCTGGGGAGAGATTGGATTACTACTTTGTAAACGGCCGCACGATGGACGAGGTAATCGGTGGTTACCGCCATATCACCGGTAAAGCAACCATGATGCCGCAGTGGGCCATGGGTTTCTGGCAAAGTCGTGAACGCTACAAAACACAGGACGAAATCGAAAAAACGGTGGCCACTTTCCGCGAGAAAAAAATTCCGCTGGATAACATCGTGCTGGACTGGAGCTACTGGAAGCAGGATGAATGGGGCAGCCAGGAGTTTGATCCGGCACGCTTCAGCGACCCTGCCGGCATGATCGATCGCCTGCATAATAAATACCATGCACAGTTCATGATATCTGTATGGCCTAAGTTTTACGAGGGCATCAGCACTTACAAGGCATTTGATAAAAATAACTGGCTGTATAAACAGAACATCCTGAACCGCCAGCGCGACTGGATTGGCGAAGGTTATGTCTCTACTTTTTACGACGCCTTTAACCCGGACGCGCGTAAGCTGTTTTGGAGCTTCATGAACGAGAAGCTGTTCAGCAAAGGCGTAGATGCGTGGTGGTTAGATGCTACCGAGCCGGATATTTTGAGCAACGCCAGTATCGACAGTCGCAAAAAGCTGATGGACCCTACCGCTATAGGCCCTGCCACCCAGTATTTCAACACTTACTCCGTGCTCAATGCCCGCGGTGTGTATGAAGGCCAGCGTGCTGCCAAGCCGGATCAGCGCGTGTTTATCCTTACCCGTAATGCTTACGCAGGAATACAGCGTTATGCAGCGGCTTCATGGAGTGGTGATATTGCTGCCACGTTTGAGGAGTTGGCCCGCCAGATTCCTGCGGGACTGAACTACACCATGTCCGGCCTGCCTTACTGGACTACTGACATCGGTGGATTTTTCGTGGAAGATAAATACGACCATCCTGATCCTAAGGGCGCTGCAAAAGACGAGTGGCAGGAACTGAATACCCGCTGGTTCCAGTATGGTGCATTTTGCCCGCTGTTCCGCTCCCATGGCCAGTACCCATACAGAGAGATGTTTAATATTGCGCCGGAAAACAGCGAGGCTTACCAGTCAATGTTGTATTACGACAAGCTCCGCTACCGCCTGTTGCCATATATCTATACCCTGTCGGGAGATACTTACCATCACGACTATACGATCATGCGTGGTTTGCCAATGGACTTCGGTTACGATACCGCCACCCTTCGTATAGCCGACCAGTTTATGTTTGGCCCGTCGCTGCTGGTAAATCCTGTTACTACGTACAAGTCCAGAAAGCGGGATTTATATCTCCCTAAAGGAAATGGCTGGTACGACTTTTATACCGGAAAATATGAAGATGGAGGCCGCCGCATCACTGCAGCAGCGCCACTTTCAAAGATTCCTCTGTATGTAAGGGAAGGTAGCATTATTCCGGTGGGCCCTGAGCTGCAATATGTAGCGGAGAAAAAACCGGATACCATCAACGTATTTGTATATGCCGGTAAAGATGCCAGCTTTGCCTTGTATGAAGATGGCAACACCAATTACGATTATGAAAAAGGAGCGTATACCCGCATTCCGATGGAGTGGAATGAGGCAAAGAAAGAGCTGACAATTGGCGCCAGGGAAGGCAGTTTCCCGGGTATGCTGACTACAAGATATTTCAACATTATCATTGTGGATAAATCCCATCCGCGTTCGCCGGATCAGATAGAAGGTAATAAAAGCGAACTGATAACATATAATGGAATAGCAAAAACGATCAGGGCCTTCTGACCCAGATCAATTCCTTTTTAGTCGTCGTCCACGTAAGAAACTTAGATACATCACCCAGCCTAATAAAACACGTTAATCATGAAAATCTGGTACTTTAAAAGCAGTCCGTTGCTGAAGCAGTATATGCTTGGCACGGTAGCGCTGTGCAGCATGGCCATTGCAGCACCGCCCTCCTTAAAGGCTGCTGCCAACAAACCTGTGAAACTGGCGCCTGCGCGGCAAGCTGTTACCGGAAAGGTAGTAGATGCCAAAGATGGCAGTCCGTTACCCGGGGTAAACATTGTTATCAAGGGAACTACCAAAGGCACCATCACCCAGCCTGACGGCACCTTCAAACTGGAAGCCCAGCCGGAAGACGTGCTGGTATTGTCGCTGGTGGGATACACCCGACAGGAAATTCCTGTAAAAAATATAGCCGGCACCGTTATACGGCTTGCATCATCCGCCACAGGATTGAACGAGCTGATTGTGGTAGGTTACGGCGCACAAAAGAAGAAAGTAGTAACCGGTGCCACCGTGCATTTAGGTAATACAGAGCTGATTCAGAACCATAGCATCAGCGTGGAGTCGAGCCTCCAGGGCCAGGCGCCGGGGGTACAGGTGACTTCTAATTCCGGTCAGCCCGGGGATGCCTTGAAAATTGTGATCCGCGGTATCGGTACAAATGGCGACAGTCGCCCGCTGTTTATCGTGGATGGCTTCCCGGCAGATGACATCAACTATCTGAACCCTTCCGACATTGCTTCGCTGGACATCCTGAAAGATGCGGCCTCTACTGCTATCTATGGTACCCGCGCTGCCAACGGCGTAGTGCTCATCACTACAAAGAGAGGCAAGGAAGGCAAGATGGCGGTAACACTGGATGCCTCTTACGGCTGGCAGAACCCGAGCAGGAAGATGTCGCTCCTGAATGCCACCCAATATGGTGCTATCATGAACGAGGCTTCCATTAACAGCGGCAAGGTGCCTGTCTTTTCGCCGGATGCGCTGTCCAAACTGGGCACCGGCACCGACTGGCAAAAAGAAGCCACCCTTGAAAATGCCCCTATTCAGAATTATAGTCTCGGCTTCGGTGGCGGCAACGACAAGAGTGTATACTCCGCCTCTCTCTCCTATATGGGACAACAGGGGATCATGGGTATTGCAGGCCGGTCCTATTTCGAGCGTACTTCTTTTCGTATTAATTCCGAACATAAGGTTTGGGAAGACAGGGTGAAAGCAGGGGAAAACCTAACGTACTCGCATATACGCCAAAGCGGTATCGGTACAGGCAATATCTACAATAACTCCATCCGTGGCTTCCTGAATGCCAGCCCGGTATTCCCGGTGTATGACAGCACCGGTGCATACGCCCGCTCTCCGATGGCTGCGGACGAGGTAAACCCGATGGGTATCCTCGACTATACCCAGAATAACAAGAGTATTACGGACCGTTTGTTGGGTAATATTTATGTAGATGCTACCCTCATCAAAGGGCTGGTGTTCCGTAGTGACTTCGGTATCGACCTGTCGTATGTCTACAACCAGAGCTTTGTACCAGTGTACTCCCTGGCAACCAACAACAGCAATAAAAACTCCACTGCCTCACAGGGCATGTACCGCAACCTGAAATGGAACTGGGATAATACACTCAGCTACCAGCGCCAGTTTGGAAAGAACAACCTGAATGTAATGGTAGGAACTACTGCTTTGCT
The DNA here is from genome assembly GCF_900142605.1 of Chitinophaga jiangningensis. Lineage (GTDB taxonomy): Bacteria > Bacteroidota > Bacteroidia > Chitinophagales > Chitinophagaceae > Chitinophaga > Chitinophaga jiangningensis. The sequence goes on along the minus strand of NZ_FRBL01000010.1, from coordinate 12,960 downwards.
GTTTGACGGTTATAACGTAGGCGGCAGTGCCAGCGACCTGATCATCCCTGATATGGTGCATGCATTGCTGAGCAATGGCACCAACGACTCCCTCCGTAAGGTATTTGGTATGCAGGAAGGCAACAGAATGCAATCCTACTTTGGCAGGGTGCTGTATAATTTTGATGAAAAGTATATGCTCACTGCTACCCTGCGCCGCGATGGTTCGTCCCGCTTTGGTGCGGACAACCGTTATGGCGTGTTCCCGGGCTTTTCTGTGGGCTGGGTAGCTACCAACGAAAGCTTTCTCAAAACCAGCTGGCTCAACTTCCTGAAGCTGCGCGGTGGCTGGGGACAAAACGGTAACGATCGTATCCGCAATTTCGCGTACCTCGCTACCATTTCCAGCGTATACAGAAACTACTATTTTAACAACAATAAATCTATCGGTTCCTCTCCCGACATTATCGCTAATCCGGGATTACGCTGGGAGCGCTCCGAGCAAACCGATATCGGATTTGATGCAACCGTGTTCCACGACTTCAACATCACTTTTGACTGGTACAGGAAAGTGGCGAAGGACTGGCTGGTAACCGCTCCTATCCCGCAGCTGGCAGGTACCGGCGCGCCTACCATCAATGGTGGTAGTGTACGCAACACCGGTGTGGAGCTGGCCATCAACTATGGCCACAGCTTCGGGGATCTGCGCATTAATGTAGGTGGTAACATTACGTTCAATAAAAACGAGGTACTGGATATTCCTAACCAGGAAGGCGTGCTGCATCCGTCGTACAACGGTGTATTGTCCTCAAATATGGATGAATACTACCGCGCGGAAAACGGCTTCCCTATGGGATATTTCTATGGCCTGCAAACCGCCGGTATCTTCCAGAATCAGCAAGAAGTGGATGAATATGTAAGCAAAAGTGGTGGTAAAATTCAGCCGGGCGCACAGCCGGGAGATGTACGCTTTGTGGACAGAAACGACGATGGCGTAATCGATGCAAAAGATAAAACCAAAGTTGGTAGCCCCCTGCCAACGCATACTTACGGTATTAACCTTAACGCTACCTATAAAGGCTTTGACTTAAGCATTTTGCTGAATGGTGTGGGTGGTAACCAGATCGTAGATGGTACCCGTTCGTACGACCGTTTCTACAACAACTACACTACTGACATTTTTAACCGCTGGCATGGGGAAGGTACTTCCAACACTACGCCACGGGTAACATTGGGTGATGAAGCCAACGGTAATTACACCAAGTTTTCTGACCTGTATATCCACAACGGTGCATTCATGCGTGTGAAAAGCATCAACCTGGGATATGACCTGAAAAGCAGTCTGCTGAAGCATTCCGGCTTAGGGCAGGTAAGACTGTATGTTTCCGGCCTGAACCTTTTCACTTTCACGCAATATAGAGGACTGGATCCTGAAGTAGGCTTTGGTATTGACTCCTGGTCATCAGGCACCGACCTTGGCTACTACCCTCAGGCAAGAACGCTGCTGGTAGGATTAAATGTTAAATTCTAAAAGCGACCACTTATGAAAAAATTACTCCTCATATTTATTGCTGCCGGCATGCTGGCATCCTGCGGCAAGGATTTCCTGGAAACAGCTCCTAAGGACAGGAAAACGATTGAAGCTTTTTACAAAACACCGAAGGATGCTTTTGAAGCCCTGGTAGCTGCATACAGTATGCTGAACGTGGATGGTTACGGGAATATCTGGCTGAGCTCCACCATTGCATCCGATGAAGCTTTTGGTGGTGGCGGTAATGCCGATAACGGCTGGCTGCAGTGGGACAAGAGCATTCCCCGTAATGATCTGAATGCAGAGGCGTGGAATAAGTATTACACTGCGATTTACCGCTGTAATATTTTCCTGCAAAACATTGGTAGTGTGGATTTCAAAAATGACACCGCTACCCGTGACCGTTATATTGGCGAAGCCAAATTCCTGCGGGCCTATTATTACTTTGATCTGGCGCGCATGTTCGGCAATGTTCCGCTGATTACCAAGCCGCTGCAACCGGGCGATTATTATATTCCACAGGCTACTCCCGATAGTGTATATACGCAGATTGCCACTGACCTGAAGGAAGCAATCGCATTATTACCTGCTACGCAGTTTAGTGCCATTCCTTCCGGCGAATATGGCCGTGCTACCAAATGGGCGGCAGAAGCGCTGCTGGGCAGGGTATTCCTGTATTACACCGGCTATTATGGTAAACAAAGCATTGGGGCCGTTACGTCTAAAGCCGATGCACTGTCAGCGGTGGAAGATGTGATAAATAACAGTGGCCATGGGCTGGTGAGCAAATTCAATAACTTGTTCAGGGCCAGTGCCACTACCAATGAATATGCCGGCCAAAACAACCAGGAAGGAGTGTTTACGATTCAGTATACCTACCTCGGTTTGGGAGATCAGAACCAGCAGAATGGTAACCGAGTGCAGGTAATGATTGGTATCAGGAGCCAGGTGCTGGGGCCATATTACAAGGGCTGGGGTGCAGCTACCGTAAATCCTAAGCTGTATGATGCGTATGCACCGGGCGATACCCGCCGGAGTGCCAGCATTATCAGCATTGATGCAGAAGGTTATTCCAGCCAGTATGTGGTAGGTGATCAGGCACAAAACACCAACTTTTTTATAAAGAAGTATACCCCGGTCAATGACAAAAAGCCCGAGGATTTGGGTGGTAATTTCCAGTGGGACAACTACGACAACTACGTGGCGATCCGTTTTGCGGATGTGTTGCTGATGGGTGCTGAATTACAGTTGGGCACCAACAATGCGAAGGCGCAGCAATACCTGGATCAGGTAAGGGATCGCGCTTTCCAGGATCAGCTGCACCGGGTGGTGCTTACCAGCAAAGATCAGATTATGACAGAGCGCAGGTTTGAGCTGGCGCTGGAAGGGCAGCGTTACTGGGATTTGCTGAGGCAGGGTGTGAGTGTTGCGAAAGCAGCTATCGACAATCCATCTACAGATGCAGCGTTTAACATCAGCTTCCGCAGTGAAACCAAGGGACTGTTTGCTATTCCGGAAACGCAGATCAACCTGAGCAATGGTACACTTGTTCAGAACACCGGCTGGTAATTGTTCACTGTTAAAATTAACAACCATGAAACGTTTTCAATTATATATAGTGCTCTTACTAGCTGCGTGTATGCATGCCTGTGAGCCGTATGAAAAAAGCATCAGTCCCAGCAGTCCTGACGGCATTCAGCTGGACTTCACCGTTACCCAGAATCCCGCTTACGACAACGAGGTAACGTTGAAGAGCAATACCAAAGGCGCTATTCCTTACTGGGACTATGTATTTGGCGGCACCAATCAAAAAGATGCGGTGGTGATCATGCCTTTTGGCGGCGAGTTTTACATCAAGTACTTCGCGTATGGTGCAGAAACACCAAAGTATGATTCAGTGAAGGTGAAGATCACGCAGAACGATCCTAAATATTTTGCCAGTCCCAACTGGAATTTGCTCACCAATGGTGCGGCCGGTAAAACATGGGTATGGGCGTTGGATGTACCGGACAAGAGTTATCATGGGGTGGGCCCTGGCGACTCCCCTACTCCTACCTGGTGGGTGCCTTCGCTGGCGGAGATGAGTGATGTAGCCAATGATGAGATGGTGTTTAACCTGGATAAGGGGCTGAATTTTCAGCTGAAGCATGATGGGAAGGTCACCAATGCCGGGTTTACTTTTGATCCGGAGAAAATGACCCTTAAGATCAATGGTGCGGATATCCCTAAAGGGGAAAAGACTACTTATAATATTTTGAAGCTTACTGCCGATGAGCTGTATATGGTACAGCAGGGTGATGGGTGGCGGAAGTACTGGCACTTTAAGCGTAAAGGATTTATATTTTAAAATTCCACTGTTGGAGGCTGTCTCATTGGTTTTTTTCCGGGGATTATGGCGTACAGCAGGTACGCCATAATCCCCGGAAGCAGGCAGGCCGAAGGCCTGTCCGCTTCCGGGGAGAAAAGACTGGTGAGGCAGTCTCCCTTTTTAACTTATTACAGTATACAATATGCTGTTTTGGTTGTTACCTGATGCCGGTGTTCTCTAACACCGGCTATTTTTTTGGAGAGATATTTATTATCTTTCTGTACAAACCGTCGTTCATACATGGCTACACACGTGCTCACTGCACCGGGACTAGGCAGTTCCGGGCCCCAACATTGGCAAACCCTGTGGGAACAATTGATCCCGGGCACCAAACGTATAGAACAAACTTCCTGGGATGCCCCTGTATGCGCAGCATGGGTGGTGCATATTGAAAAAGAGGTGGCCGCTGCCGGGCCGCAGGTGGTGATTGTGGCGCACAGTTTAGCCTGCATTGCCGTGGCTCACTGGGCCGCACAAACGAAGCGCCCTATAGCTGGGGCTTTACTGGTGGCGCCGCCGGATGCGGAGCGTCCCGGTTTTCCACCAGAGGCGCTGGGCTTTACTCCTATCCCCAATAAAATACTTCCTTTTAAAACCATTGTGGTGGCCAGTACCAATGACGAATACTGTTCGCTGGACCGGGCCACTTACTTTGCCGCTACCTGGGGTAGCCGGTTCATCAACCTGGGCGCCAAAGGGCATATAAATGCACAGTCGAACCTGGGCGAATGGACCGAAGGCATGCAGTACCTGCGGGAGTTGCTGCCGGCGGGGGTAAAGATATAATATGTGATTATTTAAGCTGTTTTTTGAGCGTCTGCGCTTTCTCATATGCTGCTGCTTCTGCTGGAATTTTATTGATCCAGGAGGCAGCACTGTCTGTTTGGTGGCGTTGTGCATAATGCACTGCCAGGTAGAATGCCGCATCATATTTAAAGACGGACTCTCCTGCGAAAGTTTTTTCCAGGTCGGCTATGCCCTGCGCCGGTGAGGTCGTATAGATACCCGCGAGGCCGCGATAGTACAGGGCCTGGGCATTGGTACTGTCGGTTTGCAGACAGGAATCCAATAAACTTACCGCCTGCGTGTATGCTTTATGGTTAAACAGGCTGGCGGCACGTAGCAGCAGCGTATCATTGTTATTGCCGCGTTCTGCGGATACTTCCATGGTGGTGGAATATTGCTGCAGAAAATCTTTTTCAGGCGAATGGCGGATCACCAATACTGCTATCAGGATTGCTGCTGCGGCCGCGGCGCCTATCAGGTATTTACGGATGGACACTACTTTGGAAGGGGTATTGAAATAGCGGCTTCGTTGCTGCTTAAGCGTGGCTTTCAGCGCATCCAGTTGCGCATCCGGTGGGAGGCGCTGTGCCAGTATGGCCTTTACCTCACGGTAATGCCTTAAGGCCGCTGCCAGGGCTGGGTCCTGCTGCATGGTGGCCTCAAAGCGAGCCGCTTCCGTAGCGTCCATTTCGCCATCCGCGTAACGGATAATATCTTCATTATTATAACCAGTCATACCTTAAAAATTTTGAGCCTGTACATAGGAAAGAAGGGTGGCCATACATTCCGATTTTTTCTTGCGCAGGTAGCCGTAGGTAACGCCGAGTGTGGCAGCAATTTTTTCCTGTGCCTCTCCGGTAAGGGTGAGGCGGAGTATTTCCCGGCATTTTTCCCCTAAGCGTTCAAACTGCGACATTATAAAAGCGGTACGGCTTTCCTCCTGTATCGTTTGTTCCGCTGCGGCAAAAACATCTTCCCCAACATCATATACATCATCCAGCTTTTTTGTTACCGGCTGGCGGCCTCTTTTTTTTATATCATTCAGCCATTTTCTTTTGCAGATGAGTAAGAGGAATGGTTCGAAGGGGCAGGTGAGCTGCAATTGCTTATGTTTCGCCTGGTTGTATATATCTATTAAAGACTCCTGGAAAATATCGGCAGCATCATCTTCTGTGCCCTGGTGTTGTAGAATAAAGTGTTTAATCCTTCCCGAAAACCGCTGATAGATCTCCTGCACTATTAACGTATCATTTTTCAGCAGGCCTTCCAGGTAACGTTGATCGGGGTGAATTGCCATCTGGGATTGAATTATACGGTTGATATCCTTAAAAGTACAGTTTTCCTGAATTTTTTTTTGAAAAGGGGGGTAACAAATTTCAGGAGCCGTTGATCTCTATACAAACAAACCTGAAAAACTCACCAACAAAAATAATTGTTATGAAAAGAATCTCTGTAAAATCGATCGTCTTTTTCTTTGCTGCCACCCTTACCATTGGTGCCTGCAAAAAGAATAACAATAATGACGCACCTGCAAAAGGTCAGGATGCGATGATGCTTGCTGATTTGTTAAACAACCATGCCCCAAAGTTCGAGACCTTCACGGTGGATGGCGCTGCTGGCGGTGTTATTACCACTACGAAGGGTACAAAATTTCATGTGTCCGGGAATGCATTTGTGACGGCTGCGGGACAACCTGTTACCGGGCCGGTAACGATCAGTATCCGGGAGATCCGGGATGTGAGTGCGATGATACTGGCGGACAAAGCGACGGTTACCAGCGATGGCAGGCTGCTGGAGTCCTACGGGGAGTTTTTTGTGAAGGCAGTGCAGGGAGCACAGGTCCTTGGCCTGCAACGGAACAATGATGGTGGTATCCGGGTACAGGTACCGGCTAAAGCGGCGGCTAACGGCGCTAATAAGGAAGTGCCTATGTGGAGCGGCGATACCACCATTACCTTAACTCAATACGGCTACAATCACATCAATCAGCCGGTTACCCTTACCTCCCAGGTGCAAGCTGTTAAAGGCGTAGCCTGGAATCAGATACCTTTCAGCTTTGCCTTTTTTAATTCCACCAACAGTTCTATGGACTTCAGACTCGATAGTTTACTCCGCTGGGTAAACTGTGACGGACTTGCGTCCCTCCCTAATCCTAAAACAACGGTGATGGCTTATTTTACCAATCACTTTAACAGCGAAACCACGGCAAGTTATGGCGGCGAACAGCCCAGCATGCTGTTTTTCAAGCCTAAAAACATGAATACGCTGGTTAAATTCTACAATGTTATCCTCTCCGCTCCCGCTGGTAAAGATGGTTTCCACAGCTATCAGTCTTCTATCCCTATTGGCCTGGAAGGTACGTTCCTCGCTATCAGTGCCGTTAACGGGCAGTTTTACGCCGAGCAGAAATCAGTGGTGATTGGCACTCCTTCCGGTAGCGATAACTACACCACCGTTAGTTTTGACCTGCAACCGGTGGATGCCGGCTCACTGCTGGCGCTGATCAACGGGATGAATAGTAAATAACTGGCCTGTTATCCGTTTACAATACCCCCAAATGCTGAAACGCAGTAAGCTGGCCATGTGCCGGCTTATTGCGATTTGTATAATAATTATCTATATTTATATGGTATGAAATATTTGTTCCCTATCATCGTACTGTTGCTCCTAAAGCCTGACCTTATGATGGCGCAAACAGCACCTATGCCACAGCAGCCTTCCTTTCCGCAAGATACCGTGCCTGCAGAAATTGTGGTGACAGGTGAAGACGACAGCATACAGGTATCCGCAAAACTGCGCCCCTTGCGGCAGATAGCCGGTGCACCTGCTGCGTTTTATACCTACTTCTGGGAACTGGGTGATGGAACTTTTAGCTTCTCCAAAACACCGGAGCTACACTACAAGGATACCGGTACCTACCAGGTACGGCTATACGCTACCAACAACTACGACGATGGCAAGGCGCCTCCCACCAAACCCCGGCCCATCAAGGTGAAGAAGCCGTTGAAGCCGGCCATCTGGGCCTCGCACTTTTTCAGGAGCAATGGCAATATCGAAATGAAGATCAACAGCAACCCTAAACCGGGAGAAGACTTTGTGGCACTGATCGGCTACAGAAATGTAACAGGTGAGGTACCCTCCGGTTCGCTGGTGCTTTTTTACAACGAGCGTCAGTTTGACCGTTCCTGTTTTAACATCGCGGATACGCGTAATTACAGTGGTATGGATTCCAGTTCCATGCAGGCATTGCTGGCACAGGTGGAAGGAAATCCGGAAATACTACTCGCCCGTGGCCCGGCCGCTGGCGGTGGTTATACGCCGAATGCCGCTGCAAAGGCGCTGCTATTGAATATGCAGCAAGCCTACAGTGGTCATACCGTCATGAAATTTAATGCCATGGACCAAACAGCAGAAAAGTTCCTGTTTGTTACCATGCATACCCTGCCGGAGATGATTGCAGATACTAATGCAGTGGTGAGCATGACAGCGATACTGGTGCCAGACAACCCCTCCCTGCAGCCGGAGGCCTTTACGCTGGAAATGCCGGTGGTGGCCTCCCACGACCCCAACAGGATGCAACTGAAAAAGCGGCGCATCAACTACCGACTCATGGGAAAAAAGAAAGAGCTGACCTATAAAGTACAATTTCAGAATACCGGTAAAGGACCCGCAAAAAAAGTAGCCATCGGTATTGCGGTGCCGAAACAACTGAATACTGAAACTGTTGCTATCAACAGTATGAGCCCTGTTTGTATCGCCTGCGACTCCGCCTATAACACACAAAGCTGTATTGATACCGTGCGTACGAAAGATAGTTTGTATTTCGTATTTAAGAACATCTACCTGCCGGGTATGCAGCAGGATGGCGTAGCCGACCCCGACAGCACCAAAGGTTTTATCAGCTATACCATTCGCTTTAAGAAGAAGCCTAAGAAAATTCCGTTCAGCAGCAGCGCCGCCATTATATTCGACAAAAATGAACCTATTTATACCAACAGGGCTACGGCAAAGTTTATCAAAGGCATTTCACCGGCTATCGTTGCCGGGTATACGTTTTCGCCGGATAAGGGGGACTATACGCTGAAAGGCCCCTTGCAACTGGGAGCCGTGCTGGCACCGTTTGCACCATCGCGGCCCTATTTCCAGCTGGAAGCCTACGCCGGGCTACTGGAAAAAGAGGTGCATGAAAATGGCTTCACCCGCGATAAGCGGGATACTACCGTGGATGGGCGGGCCTATATGGTGAGTGGCCGCAGCAGTGCTACTACCGTGAACCGCAGTTCCCTGCAGGTAGTACCCCTGCATTTCCGCTACAATATTACCCGGTGGATAGGCGTAGGCGCCGGTGCGTTAGCGCAGGTGAATATCTCCACAAAAACAACTATTGAAAACAGGGCTTACCTGTCTGATTTTCAGCAACCCAATGTAGTGTTAAAAACGGTGAGCAGTACAGTTACGGAAAACACCGCCTGGTTTGCCTCCTTTAATGCGGCTGCCTTTGCTGACCTACAGATCGGCAGCGTAAAAGCCGGACCTGCAGTGGGATTACGGTATATCAGGCAGGTAACCGGTAATACACCAAACAGATTTTTTGTATACGCTATATACCGATTGTAAAAAAACATAACTTCAGCTATTAAATGGCTGAAGGCTCCGGACATATCAAGTGGCTAAAATACCTGTTGCTGCTGCTGGTGGCAACACCTCTGCTTTCATTTCAGCAGCCGGCCGCTGATAGCCTGCCCTGCTTCCGTAAAAGGGATGACCTCTCCGGCTGGATCTATGCACAGTTGGAGTTACCCCAGCATAACCAGGGGGCCAAAGCCAGACAACTGGAAACTACGATCAACAAGTGCTGGCGTGCGCCGCGTACCATCGGCGAAAAACAAGCATGGCTGGACCTCCTTACCAACGCCGGCTACTATTACCTGCAATCAGGGGATATCCTTGCTTCCACCACCATTTACCAGCGTACTTTTGAGTGGGCACGTATTAACTTCCCAACGGTTGATCCTGCATTTTTACTGGAACATATTTTAAAGCCGCTTGGAAATAACTATACCCGCCTGGGCGATTATGACCAGGCTATTTACATTCATCGTGTATCCCTGGCCGTGAGTGAGGCACTGGAAGATAAGGCCGCCATGGCAGCCACCTATAGCAACCTGGCAAATACCGCCGCCAACAGGCGGGAATATGATTTTGCCCTGGAATGTTGTCGCAAAGGGATCACCTTAGTGGATAAACGTAGTGCCTTACATGGACTATTATTATCAGAACAGGCGGATGTATATCATCAGCTTAAAAATGAGGTGTTAGCCCAGCGATCCATTATACAGGCCATCCGCATTTTGGAAGAACAGCCAACCCGCGATATGGCAGCCGCACACTGGTTATACATGGCTTATCAACAGGCCGGAGATATCAATGCTGCTACGCCGGCCATGGCGATGAAGTATTACCGGCTTGCACTGTCCTTTCCTACTGCACGCCTACCCTACCGCCGCAGGGAGCAGGCCAAATTATTTGTACGGTTGGCCAGGGTCCATTTTGCGCAGCGCCATACAGCCGAGGCACTGGCGAGCTTAGACAGCTGTGCCGCTTTACTGCTGCCAGGTAAGGACCTACGAAAAATTAACAGTGCCGATGTATATGCCGAAAATACACTGATGGATTTATTTTACACTTTAGCGGAGGTACATGGCAGCCAGCAGCACTATGCTGCGGCCATGCAGTACTATAAACTCACTTTCGCTACAGAAAGGCAGCTACGACAGGAATATGTATCAGCCGCTTCACGCGAGCTGTCTGTTACGGATATTCGTGAACGTTATGCCCATGCCATTGCTACGGCGTATGCCGCCTGGAAAGCCGGTGGTCAGCAACAATACCAGCACGACCTCCTGCTGTTTATGGAAGACAGCAAGGCGCAACTCTTGTGGGAACAGCTGCACCTATTGAACCGAAATGTGAAAGATACTTTGCAGCAGCAGATCCGGACAATAGAACAGGCGCAAGCCTACTACCAGAAGGAAGCATTGCAGCAGGGCGGTGCGGACAGTACCCTGCGGCAACAACAGCAACAACTGGCCTGGAAGTTATCACAGCTGCATAAGCAGGCTGCACATACCACTCCTGATACAAGTTTGAACCTGACCACTATCGTGAAGAAACTAGCCCCACACAGCTATATCCGCACTTATTTTACTGCAGGCGACCGCGTGTATTCCTTGGAGTTAGGCCACGATGGTATCCGCTACCTGGATTGCCAGGACATACCGGCGGACAGCCTGCGGTATTTCCGCCGGCATTATTTTGATGAAGGACCACAAGCAATGGCGGGCAGCCCGGTACAATATTACCGCCATGCCTATACGATTTACCGCCAGTTGTTTGGCGCACATCCTCCGGAAGCAGGTGCCTCCTACTGTTTGCTGCCGGACGGGAGTTTAGCCGGCCTGCCGGTAGAAGCACTGGTAACGAACCCGGTGTATAAACCTGCGGTGGGCAAATGGCCTTTCCTGGTGAAGCAGGCCACGTTTTCCTATGCATGGTCGCTCCGCAGCTGGTATATGCAGCAAAATGCCCTGCCGCAGGAGCCGAAGTTTACGGGCTTCTTTGTATCGGACCAGCGGCAGCTGGGCAACTTACTGGGCGTTGCCAGGGAAAAACAGTTATTGCAGGAGGTAGTGCAGGGAGCGTTGTATGACAATGAGGCGGCCAGCACGGCACGACTTAAAACCGCCTTACAGCAGGGTGGCATCCTGCATATCAGCTCCCATGCATTTATTCAGCAGGATAGCATAGCGGCGCCACATATTGCCTTATACGACAATCCTTTTTATTTGTTTGAGCTGCGCAAAACGGAGCAACATCCCGCGCTGGTGGTGTTGAGTGCTTGTCGCACTGCCGACGGGCGATACATTGCAGGTGAAGGTGCTGAAAGTATGGCCAGGGCATTTGTAGCTACCGGCACCCCGGCCGTGGTAGCCGCATTGTGGAATGTCACCGATGCTGCTGCCCCGGTACTGATGCAGCATTTTTACCAGGCGCTAAAAAAAGGGGACAATGCGGCCATGGCTTTGCAACAGGCTAAAATTTCGTGGCTGGAGGATAGTAAGGTGAGTGAACTGCATAAGCTCCCCTATTACTGGGCAGCTTTGAGTTACCAGGGAAATGTACGGCCGATTATCCATCAGCAGCATTTTAGCTGGTATTGGTGGCTGCTGGCAGGGGCACTGGCGGCTGTTGGGTGCTTATATGTGTGGATGCGCCGTGCCCGTACTAACAACAATTAACACAAACATAAACATCCCGATTTTCAACAAGATAACTATGGCCTTACCTTTGGCCTGCTTATCCAACTTTTCAGTGACTATGGCAGACAATATCAGGTGGGAGCGATTCCAGGAGGGCGATACTGTAGCTTTTGAGCAACTGTTCCAGGAACACTGGAATGCATTGATGTATTACACCTGTAATATCATTTCGGACGCTGATATGGCCAAAGATGTGTTACAGAATTTTTTCCTGGAACTCTGGGAGAAGCGTGCCTCCCTGCCGGTACCGAATGAAACCCGTGCTTTCCTGCTGTTTTTGCTGCGCTTACGCATTTTAAATGCCTTACGCAAAGAGGATATACGCAGTAAACATGAACATGTGTTTGCGCGACTACTGGCTGACACTACCGCCAATACCACCGATCATTTGTATTATAAACAGCTCTACGAAGAACTGCATCAGCATGTAAACCAGCTGCCGCCACGGATACAGGAAGTATTCCGGCTCAGCAGGTTTGAGCATTTGTCCGTAGCAGAAATTGCTGCCAGGCTGGGGGCATCAGAGCAAACGGTACGTAACCAGCTGAATACAGCTAATAAGCGGCTGAAAGTGATGCTGAAGGGGTCTGTTGCAACCGTGCTGCTTTAAGCTTTTCATGCAGCGGTTGGCCGCCTTCGGCGGCCGGCGCGATCTTTTTTGCACGCAAAGCAGCATAAGGGGCATAAGCAGCAAAGACCTGCATTTTGTTATATATGCTATTTTCGTTTACAAGAGACCTACGGTTTTTTCTAGACAGATGCCGCCAGGCAAAAGCCGATCAGAACCACATCCTATCCAACATAACCCCAGTCTTACCTGCGTGGCTGCTCCTATGTTTGCCATAAACAACAAAACACAAGCCTTTGCTGCTTACCTGCTTGGCTGCTCCTATGTTTGTATTAGAATTTATAATAGAAAGATTTCAAAGACTTAGTTTTGATTTAAATAATAAAATAAAAAAGGTGAGAGTACACTT
>NZ_FRBL01000017.1 GCF_900142605.1 Chitinophaga jiangningensis | reverse complement strand
GAAGGACGTGGTAAGCTGCGATAAGCTACGGGGAGATGCAAACGATCGTTACATCCGTAGATTTCCGAATGGGACAACCCAATACACTGAAGGTGTATTACTCGAAAGAGAGCCAACGCAGGGAACTGAAACATCTAAGTACCTGCAGGAAAAGAAAATAACAATGATTCCCCAAGTAGTGGCGAGCGAACAGGGAAGAGCCCAAACCGGGTCGAAGCAATTCTACCCGGGGTTGTAGGACTACTTTTAGAAAGTCAGATCAAACTGAATCATCTGGAAAGATGGGCCGTAGCAGGTGATAGCCCTGTAGGTGCAAATTCTGATGGACGTGTAGTATCCTGAGTAGCGCGGGACCAGAGGAATCCTGTGTGAAACTGTCAGTACCATCTGATAAGGCTAAATACTCCTTAGATACCGATAGTGAACCAGTACCGTAAGGGAAAGGTGAAAAGTACTCCGAACAGGAGAGTGAAATAGTTCCTGAAACCGTGCGCTTACAAGCGGTCGGAGCTCGCAAGAGTGACGGCGTGCCTTTTGCATAATGAGCCTACGAGTTACTCCTTACTAGCGAGGTTAAGGTCTTCAGTACCGGAGCCGCAGCGAAAGCAAGTTCTAACAGAGCGTTTTAGTTAGTAGGGGTAGACGCGAAACTTTGTGATCTATCCATGGGCAGGATGAAGGTTAGGTAAAACTAACTGGAGGTCCGAACTCATTAGCGTTGAAAAGCTATGGGATGACCTGTGGATAGGGGTGAAAGGCCAATCAAACTGAGAGATAGCTCGTTCTCCCCGAAATGTTTTTAGGAACAGCCTCGGATATAGACGTGTTATAGAGGTAGAGCTACTAATTGGGCTAGGGGGCTTCACCGCCTACCAAACCCTAATAAACTCCGAATGCTATAACATAATCTCCGGGAGTGAGGCTGTGGGCGCTAAGGTCCATGGCCGAGAGGGAAATAACCCAGACTAGCAGCTAAGGTCCCTAATCGTATGTTAAGTTAATCAAACGCGGTTCAAATCCTAAAACAGCCAGGATGTTGGCTTGGAAGCAGCCATTCATTTAAAGAGTGCGTAACAGCTCACTGGTCGAGGGTTTGGGCACGGAAAATAATCGGGTATCAAACATACAACCGAAGCTCTAGGCCTAAGCGTAAGCTTAGACGGTAGGGGAGCATTCTAAACTGCATCGAAGGTGTGTTGCGAGACATGCTGGAGCGTTTAGAAAAGAAAATGTAGGCATAAGTAACGATAAATAAGATGAAAAATCTTATCGCCGTAAGACTAAGGGTTCCTGATCAACGCTAATCGGATCAGGGTTAGTCGGGTCCTTAGGCAAAGCCGAAAGGCGTAGCTGATGGCAAAATGGTGAATATTCCATTACCTGCTATAAATTCGATGGAGTAACGGAGTAGTGAAAGGACTGCGCACTTACGGAATAGTGCGTTAAAGGGTGTAGTTATAGGTTTTGTAGGTAAATCCGCAAGATCTGATGAACCTGATAGTACGGCAAAGCTTCGGCAGCGCTGATAATGTCCCTAATCAGACTTCCAAGAAAAACTTCTAAGGTTCGTTTATAGCAGCCCGTACCGTAAACCGACACAGGTAGTCGAGGAGAATATCCTAAGGCGCTCGAGTGATCCGTGGTAAAGGAACTAGGCAAATTGACGCTGTAACTTCGGGATAAGGCGTACCGCAGCGATGCGGTCTCAGTAAAATGGTCCAACCAACTGTTTAACAAAAACACAGGGCCCTGCAAAATCGAAAGATGACGTATAGAGCCTGATACCTGCCCGGTGCTGGAAGGTTAAGGAAGGATGTTCGGCGCAAGCCAAAGCTTCTGACTGAAGCCCCAGTAAACGGCGGCCGTAACTATAACGGTCCTAAGGTAGCGAAATTCCTTGTCGGGTAAGTTCCGACCTGCACGAATGGTCTAATGAGTTGGACACTGTCTCTACCACGAGCTCGGTGAAATTGTAGTATCGGTGAAGATGCCGGTTAATCGCAACGGGACGGAAAGACCCCGTGAACCTTCACTACAACTTAACATTGATTTTGAATGCCAGATGTGTAGGATAGTTGGGAGACTGTGAAGCAGCTTCGCCAGGAGTTGTGGAGTCATCGTTGAAATACCAACCTTCTGTTATTTAGAGTCTAACCCGGCAACGGGGACATTGTTTGGTGGGTAGTTTGACTGGGGTGGTCGCCTCCTAAAAGGTAACGGAGGCTCGCAAAGGTACCCTCAGTACGGTTGGTAATCGTACGTAGAGCGCATTAGTATAAGGGTGCTTGACTGTGA
This sequence comes from Chitinophaga jiangningensis, assembly GCF_900142605.1. Lineage (GTDB taxonomy): Bacteria > Bacteroidota > Bacteroidia > Chitinophagales > Chitinophagaceae > Chitinophaga > Chitinophaga jiangningensis. The sequence goes on along the minus strand of NZ_FRBL01000017.1, from coordinate 741 downwards.
GGCAAACAAGCCGAGCAGGTGCGAAAGCAGGCTAAAGTGATCCGGTGGTTCTGTATGGAAGGGCCATCGCTCAAAGGATAAAAGGTACTCCGGGGATAACAGGCTGATCTCACCCAAGAGCTCATATCGACGGTGAGGTTTGGCACCTCGATGTCGGTTCGTCACATCCTGGGGCTGGAGAAGGTCCCAAGGGTTCGGCTGTTCGCCGATTAAAGTGGCACGTGAACTGGGTTCAGAACGTCGCAAGACAGTTCGGTCCCTATCTGTTGTGATCGTTAGTAAATTGAGGAGACATGACCTTAGTACGAGAGGACCGGGTCGTACGTACCGCTGGTGTATCTGTTGTGCCGCCAGGTGCAGTGCAGAGTAGCTATGTACGGACAGGATAAACGCTGAAAGCATCTAAGCGTGAAACCTGCTTCAAGATGAGTTTACTTTTAAGGGCCGTCGGAGACTACGACGTTGATAGGTTACAGGTGTAAGGGTGGTAACATCGCAGCCAAGTAATACTAATTGCCCGTAAGCTTTAACTTTATTTATTACTTCGTTCCCTCTGGGAACGGTTAAGTATACAACTTACTCCAATATGTTATCTTATTGTTTGCTGTAACAGCAAAAAGATCTTATGGTGGTTTTGCCAAGGGTGTTCACCTCTTCCCATTCCGAACAGAGAAGTTAAGCCCCTTATGGCCGATGGTACTGCACCACAATGCGGGAGAGTAGGTAGCTGCCATATTTATT
>NZ_FRBL01000001.1 GCF_900142605.1 Chitinophaga jiangningensis | reverse complement strand
ATAGACGCCTGCCAGGCGTCTCTACTTCGTGAAACAATGATGTTGTCAATTAGTAATAATTGCACAAGGTTGGTAGTCGCAATGCTTAAATATGGCTGTATGCCGCTGGATGTGCTGGAACGTTATCTGGATGAATGGAATGCAAAGCTGTAAAAAATGTACAGGAGATTTACTAGGATAGACGCCTGCCAGGCGTCTCTACTTCGTGAAACAATGATGTTGTCGATTAGTAATAATTGCACAAGGTTGGTAGCAATCCTAATTAGTGTAGAGACGCCTGGCAGGCGTCTATCAAAACACAATCTCCACTAAAATAAATAAATATTTGCACTGTGCGAAGGTCCTTTGAGAAAAGTTTGGAGAAAATATTTCTTCAGGAGAGGCATTGCCTTGCGTTGCATATGTCGCAAACCTGGCATTTACATCTCCATAAAATAAAAAAGCAGGCCAGTAAACACCAACCTGCTTTTTCGTATAGGGATAAACGTATTAATTGAAAATATATCGGATACCGATCTGGCCTTGCCAGCGGCTGATCGTAGCGGTATTATCCCGCCATGAATTCGTCAACGGAATTTCATTCTTCGCATCCAGGTACGGGAAGGAGTACGCCGGAATATTGGTAGTAGTACCGTTAGAAGGGTCTTTCCAGAATCCTTCATACTTCAGAATAGAAGCCTGGTTTGCAATTTTATAAGTACCCCACCTCCTGTTCAGGAAGTTGCCGAGGTTAATAATATCGAATGTAAGGCGCAACGTATGTTTGGTCTGATTTTTACCGGAGAAAACGAAGATGTCCTGCGTAATATTCAGGTCTGCACGCTTGAACCATGGCAGTACCACACCGTTACGCTCTGCATACTCACCTCTGTGACTGCTCAGGTAATTATCCTGTTTGATGAAGTTATCCAGCTGATTCCAGATAACCGCTTCGCTGCGTTTGTCTGCATTGGTGGCAGGATTGTACGTCTTGTCGGAATAACCTACCTGTACCAGTTTAATCTGGCTCGCATTTGCCGGAATAAAGATCAGGTCGTTGTTACCGTTGGAGGCATCGTTATTCACATCGCCGCTGTAGGTGTAGGAAGTAGTACCGTTAGGTGCTGCTTCAAACACGAGCCCGAAGCTGGTAGCAAAGTGCTTAGCCCAGTTGAACTTGTAGGTAGCTGTTGCAATTACGCGATGAGGCAGGTAGTAGTTGGAGTAGCCCAGTACATCTGCATTCGGATCACCAGTTACCGGACGATCACGCCAGTTACTCTGTGCGATAGAACCACCATCATTCACGCTGCGGGATTTTGCATAAGTATACGCAGCGCTTATGGTCAGGTTCTGGATATTTTTCTGTAGCTGTAAAGTAACGAAATAGCTGTAACCCTTGTTGGTATTACGCATCAGGATAGCATCGCTGATGTTAGGTTTGCTAAGTGTATTACCGCCGGCCACCGGTCCGTAGATTTGGGCAGCACTGTAGCGGATACGTTTGTCGGCACCATCAAATGCCGTACCTGTTGCGGGTAAGTTTACGTTCTGGAAGTAAACGGCATTGATATCCTTCGAATAGTTAAACTCCAGCGTACCGTCGATGCCACCCGGTAATCTTCTGTCAACTGCCAGCGTGGCTTTTAATACCTGCGGATACTTGAAGTTCCTGTCTATAGCAGCAATGTTGTAAGCGGTGGACAGCTGACCAGCACCTGGACGGTATTTATCCGGATTTGCGCTGAACGGATAGTTGATAGTAGTGGTAGTACCGGCGGTAGCAACGAAGGAACCAAATTGTACCCCATTATTACCGGCCTGGTTACTCAGCCATACTGCCGGCGGAGGACCGGCGAACAAGCCTACACCACCCCGGATCTGCGTTTGGTTGTCGTGCGTTACATCCCAGTTGAAACCAACGCGTGGCGACAATAACGGCGTTGTTTTAGGTTGCTGGCCCACATCCAGTTTCACGCCATCGCGGAAAGTAAGGGTGGTCAGGGAATCGTTGCGGGTAAAGGTATTGCCGATGATAGGTACATCCACACGCAAGCCATAGGTAAGCGTAAAGTATTTGCTCACGCTCCATTTATCCTGTACGAATACTCCCAGCTCCAGTGAGTTCACTTTCGCGTAAGGGAATGAGCCGTCAGGCGTGCTGGCAAACGACAATGCATAGCGTGCAGTTGTTAATGCACCATTCTGCGCGCTGGCATAGAAATCAGCGAGCGAGTTATAGCGATAGTTACCTACATAGTTAGGCGCAAAACCATTCAGGAAGGTTTTGTAGTAGTTCTGTGTACCGATGGTGATTTCGTGTGCTCCCTTATAAAGGTTGAAGATGTCGGAAATCTGGTACACATCTGTACTGAGCTTGTTGTTGTAAGTAAATGGCTCATAACCAAATGCAGTGTAGCTCGCCCCCTGGCCGTTCAGGATATCCACCAGCGGGAAGTTGCCGCCAGACAGTGAAGCCCTGAAGTCGCGCATGGCACTGTATCCAATCTGTAATTTGTTGGAAGCGTTGTTGCCGATGCGGGTATTCAGCTCTGCAATGAAGATGTTGAAGTTGTTGTTGATGGTATAGCCGCTACCGCTGAAAGGCAGGCCGGTGTTGCTTGGCTGGCGGTTGTTGTTAGGTGCACCGCTGTTGCTCGCAGGAATATCTTTAAACGATTTCAGGTAATTGTACTTGAAGGTTAAAGTATTTTTGTCGTTGATATTCCAGTCCAGTTTCACGGTAGCTTTATCGCTCTGTGTGCGATAGGTGTAGCCCTGGTAATCGCCGGGGTTATAGCCATAGTTATCCACCAGGAATTTTTTCAGTGCGTCCAGGTCTTCCTGAGTGGCCTGTGATACGTTACCACCAGCTACCTGGCCTTGTTTGTTGGCTACCAGACTGGTGGCCGGTGCGTCGATGCGCTCTGATTCTCCGCTTACGAAGAAGAATAATTTGTTCCGAACAATAGCACCACCTACGTTAAATCCGCGCAGGTTGTAGTTGAAAGAGGGTTTAGGAACAGTGGCTGTTCCTACTTTCAACCCTTGCAGGCCGGGCGTTTGAATGAAGGTGTACACGGTACCTTTGAAGTCGTTGGTACCGCTTTTGGTAACACTGTTGATGCCGGCGCCGGAAAAGCCGCCCTGGCGCACATCATAGGGGGAAACGTTTACCTGGATTTGTTCCAGTGCTTCGAGGCTGATGGGCTGTGAGGCTGTTTGGGAGCCCAGCGTTGGCTGCAGACCGAAAGCGTTGTTGAAGTTGGCGCCATCAACGGTGATGTTGTTGAGCTGGTTGCTTCTTCCGCCGATGTTCAAGCCGTTGGCAGATGGCGTGAGCCGGGTGAAGTCCTGCATGGAGCGGCTGATAGTAGGCAGGCGGTCCATTTGTGCGCGGGTGATTACTTCCTGGCTACCGGTGCGACTCTTGTTAAACACTTTGTTTTGAGCTCCTGCAGCTTTTACTACTACTTCACTCAGGGAGCTGGTGGTTGCTTTCAGTGTCAGGTCAAGTTTGTAGTCCTGTCCGAGTGAAAGGAAAATGTTTTCTTTCTTTTCTTCCTTAAAACCCATGAAGGTAACGGTTACCACATATGGGCCGCCTACACGGAGATTGGGGAGGTTAAAACGGCCATCTTTACGGGATACTGTCTGGTACCGGGAGCCGGTAGGGGTATGTATCGCCACAATGCTGGCGCCAGGTACAGCCTCATTTGCGGTGCTGATAATACCGGAAATGTCGGCTGTTGTTTCCTGGGCCAATAAAAGGGTTGGCAGGAGGAGCATACAACATAGCATCCCCCAGAGGACTCGGGTAATTTTAGGACTCATGCAATTCAGATTTTGGTTTAAAGGTCGAAACCGTATGTTAACGAGAAAATATATAAAAATTATGAAATCATTAACAATTTAGCTCGACAATCTCCAAAAAAACTGAATTATTGGCTGATGACCCTTTCCATTCCGGTGCTTCTTGAGCCTTTTACTAATATGTAAGTATTTTTAAACTGTTGCTGTTCGAGCCACTTTTTGGCTTCGAGGGCATCGGGTAGAAATATGTACGGGTGTGTTACTTTCTGGAAATCGCCGCCTACGAGTACTACGGCATCCCAATGGGTGCGTTGTAGTGCATCTGCGAGGGCCTGGTGCTCCTTTATGCTGTCTTCTCCCAGCTCCATCATCGCTCCCAGCAATAACACCTTTTTGGGTGCCTGCAGGCCTGCGAAATTGTCGAGTGCAGCTTTCATGCTGGAAGGATTGGCGTTATAGGCATCCATGATAATCGTATTCGATTCCTGCCTGATTACCTGTGAGCGGTTATTGGAAGGCACATACGCGGCGATGGCAGGAGCTATTTTTTGTGCCGGCACTTTAAAGTAACTGGCTACTGTAACGGCGGCCATTACATTGGGGAAGTTATAGGCGCCTACCAGCTGGGTTTGAATGAGCCCTACCTTGCTGTCGCCTGTTACTTCCACTTCCAGGAATGCTTTATCCGCCACTGGTTTGCCGGTATAATCGGCGTTTTCCTGACCGTATGTAACAATATGCGGAATGCCCTGACTCATTTCCATCAGGTAGCCGTATTCGTTGCAAACGAAAACAGTTCCGTTATTAGCGCGCAGGTAATCGTAGAGTTCCCCTTTTGCTTTCTTAACGCCTTCTTCACCGCCAAAGCCTTCCAGGTGCGCTTTTCCGATGTTGGTGATAATGCCGTGGGTAGGTAATGCAATCTTGCAGTAGGCTTCAATTTCGCGCTGGTGGTTAGCGCCCATTTCAATAACGGCCAGTTCTACATCTTCGCGGATGCTAAGGATAGTGAGCGGTACACCAATATGGTTATTGAGGTTACCTACTGTGGCGTAGGTTTTATAGTTAGATGAAAGCGCTGCATTGATGAGCTCTTTCGTAGTGGTTTTACCGTTAGTGCCGGTAATGGCGATAAAAGGTATGCCTAACTGCTTGCGATGATGCAAGGCCAGCTGTTGCAGGGCTTCCAGGGCATCGTTTACCAGCATCATCTTATCCGGCTGTGTGAAATATTTTTCTTCATCTACCACTGCAAAGCTGGCGCCCAGCTCCAGTGCTTTGGCAGCGAACTCATTGCCATTGAAGTTGCCTCCTTTTAGTGCAAAGAAGAGATCGCCCGCTTTCAGCTTGCGGGTATCTGTTTGTATGGACGGGTTTTGCAGGTATGTGCTGTAGAGTTGTTCGATATTCACAGTCTATGGTATTTCTTACAAAAATAAGTCTTGAAAGGAAAGTTGGATATTTTTTTTAAAGAGGCAACGGAAGAAAAAAGTAAAACGTATTACCTTGTAAAAACTACCTGCATCTTTATGAAAAAACTATGGATCCTTGCGGGAGGCATCTGCTTGTATGCGATGGCATGTAAAAACGAGCAGGCGCCTGCGCCCCAGGTGAAAACAGCCTGTGACACCGCCAAAATTTTCACCAGCTATGCCGTTGCTGTTATTCAGGCCAATTGTACATCCAGAGGTTGTCATCCCGGAGGAAATGCACCTGCTGCCGCCAACTTTAGTACTGCCCAGGGTATCAAGGCTTACATTACCGCCCGCCCAAATATTTTTGCGGAAAGAGTAACCGGCCCTCAGGCAGATATGCCGCCAGCCGCATTCAAGGCGCTTTCGCAAGGCACTAAAGATTCACTGGCCTGCTGGGTAAATCACGGTATGCCGGATCAGTAAACCAAAAAATGTGACTATGAAATATGTTTTACTGCTGGCCTTAGGTCTGCTGCTGCATCAAACAGGTTTTGGCCAGGATATTTACACCGCAAAGGGTGCCGGCATTTCCTTCTTTTCTTCCGCTCCGCTGGAAGATATAGAGGCGAAGACTAACAAGGCGGTATCGGCCATTAATATCAAAACAAAAGTGATCTACTTTAAGGTGCCCATTACTTCTTTTGAATTTGAGGAGAGGCTGATGCAGCAACACTTTAACTCCACATACCTGGAGTCGGATAAATATCCCGATGCGGAGTTTAAAGGTAAAATACTGGAAGATGTGGATCTTTCCGTTGCGGGTACCTATAACGTAACGGTAGAGGGTACACTGAATTTACACGGGGTAGATAAAACCTACCGCGAAAAGGGAACGATTAGTGTAAGCGGAAATACTTTACAACTGAACGCAAAGTTCAACGTAAAGCTCGCCGATCATAAAGTCAAAATTCCAACGATAGTGGTTAAAAATATTGCCGAACAAGTTGCGGTTACCGTCAATGCTACCTACACCGCTACGGCGAAATAGTCCAAAATCAGAACTTTTATCATGAAAAGCATAATTTTTCTGCTGCTTGGCAGCGGCCTCCCCTTCGTGTGCCTGGCCCAGTCCGACCTGAGCAACCTCTTTGAAAACATCGCTACCCATCAGCCGGTATTGAATACTTACAAAGGCACCCGCATCATCATGGGGCAATCCACCGAAACACTGGGCAAGCGGGAACTGGATTTCCGGGTGGATCACCGCTTCGGCGACCTCGGCGGGGAATTTGGCGGCATCAAAACCTTCTTCGGTACGGATAATTCCACCGATATCCGCATTGGCCTGGAATACGGCATTACGGATAAGCTGATGGTAGGCCTCGGCCGCAGCAAGGGCTCCGGCCTGGAATCACAGCTGGTGGATGGTTTGGTGAAATATAAGCTGCTCACCCAAACCACGGATAACCACGTGCCGCTGTCGCTCGCCGTTTTCGGAAGTATGAACGTTACCTGCATGTCCTCTGCTGAGGATAAAACCAGCCCGGTGTATTTTGAAGATGGTACGGACCGGCTCAACTACGTGCTGCAAACGGTAATAGGCCGCAAGCTGGGCGACCGCCTTACGCTGTCGCTGAGCCCTACCTACGTACACCGCAATAAAGTGGCTTACATGGACATGAACAATATGTTTGCGCTGGGGGCCGCCGGCCGGCTGAAAATATCTAAACGGGTAGGGTTTATCGTGGAATATTTTTATCCGTTCCGCTCCCAGGAAAGCAAGGACTACTTTGAAGCGAACGGCATCAAGTTCTATAACCCACTGGGCGTAGGTATTGAAATAGAAACCGGCGGGCACGTTTTCCACATCAACTTCACCAACTCTACGGCTATACAGGAAAGCCAGTTTATCCCTGAAACGCATTCGTCCTGGCTGCAGGGTCAGTTCAGATGGGGATTCAATATTTCCCGTAGATTTACGTTAGGTGGTAAGAAGACGTGGAAAAAATAAAAGTACGCATACACGAAAAATCATTGCTGGCACTTTTGGCCGCCAAACGGCTAAAGGTGCCGGCAGTAGCAATGGTAATCGGCGATACCATACATCTGCACGGTGTTTCTAAGGAAATATTCCTGGCAGATGCAGCGTGGGTAAGGCATGAAGTGTGCCATGTACGCCAATACCGGCAGTGGGGTCTTTGGGCTTTTCTATATCATTATTTCAGGGAATACCTGCGGAACGGCTATGTGAATAACTCCTTTGAAGTGGCCGCCAGAGCGGCGGAGAGCGATCCTGCAATGTTGGAAGGGGTGGAAATTCACTAAAAAATCGTTAAAGCAGGGGAACACCTCATAATTTTCCTTATTTTTACGTTAAAGGTTGTTATATGGTAAAGAAGGTAACAGAGGGCATCACAATCAGCGTGGAAACATTCTACCAACCGGATTATTCGAATCCAATTGGAAGCGAATTTATGTTCGCCTACCGGATTACTATCGAAAACAACAATACTTTCCCTATCAAATTACTTCGCCGCCACTGGTACATTATTGATTCGAACGGTAACCACCGTGAAGTTGAAGGCGAAGGCGTAGTAGGCGTTCAACCCCTGCTTGCTCCCGGTGAAACTTATCAATACGTCTCGGGATCAAATCTCCGCACCGAAATAGGAAAGATGTATGGAACTTACCAGATGGAAAACCAACTGGATAAGAAGCTTTTCGAAGTTAAAATACCGGAGTTTCAGATGATTGTGCCGTTTAAGCTCAACTAATCGAACTTCACCCCGGCATTTCAGCTGCCGCAGTACCTGCGGCATGTGCCCGCGATTTTTGTTAACTACCGCGGGCGATACTTAGCTTCATTGAATATTTCCATCACATCCTTCATTTCCAACAGCTGCTGCAGACTCATCTCCGGATGCTTATCCATGTATTTGTTCACAATCTGTAAGCCCACAAAATTTCCGATCTTTCCAGGTGAGCCTTCAGGCATGCCCTGTGTAGCAGGGCCATCGCCCATGAAATGGCTGATATCCTGCCAGTCAGTGGAATACAGTAAATTGTTTTGTATGAAAAATTGCCAGATCATCTGCTCGTTGTCGTAGCACCATTTCAACTGCTCCTTCGTATAGCCGAGCCTGATGGTATCATCCGTATGCGGTAGCACTTTTCCAAGGAAATATTGTTGTCTCCCCGCATCCAGTATCTGCGAAATCAACGTACCGCTGGTACGCATCGGATACAGCTGGTTATGGATCACCTGCATGGCATTAGTAGCAATGTACTCCGGCGTAAACCTGCGGATCATGTAGGACGGCAGGTCCTCGATCATGCCATAAGGCGGGAAATCCGCGCCCATGTACATGTCCAGGCCTATGCCCAGGAGAGAATCCACCGTAACGGCACCATAATTGGCAATGCCGGATATAAAAGTCACCACCTGCGGCGTTTTAAAATTCGGGAGGTAGTACTTCGTGTATTTAAAAGCCTGTTCCAGATCTTTGCGGACCGCGGATAAATTGCCAAACTTTTGCTGCACCGCAGTTTCCAGCTGCCGGAAGTCAGGTGTGGTAAGAAACAGGTGCAGTTGTTGCTGAAGAGCAGCACTGCTGTCGGCATATGCACCGAGATTCATAATATCGGTCATATACACGGGCGTAAACACCGGATAATCCGCATGCAGCTTGGCCAGGCCCGGCTGTATGTTGTTTGTATCGATCGTAAACAGCGCTGAGTCAAAACGTTGCGTACTAACGGTAACGCTTATATGGCTTACATCTGGCGGCTTAGGGCCTGATTTACAGGAAGCCATGGCTACGGCAGCCAGCAACAGCCAGCTAAAACGGGTGCTTATAATAGTGTAACTTTGCATCGCTCTTAAAAACTGAATAAAGGGTAAATTTATTATATACCTTGTACTTAAAAAAAGACAATATCCTTAATATGAAGCGGATTTTATTTATAATGCTGGTGTTGGGAGTAGTGAAGGGAGCATCGGGACAAAGCAACTATGGCCAATTTCAAAAAAGAGTAAGACTGGGGTTTAACCTCGATCCGAGCATTTCCATCATGAATCCACAGGAATCCGGCGCCTCGCGTACCGGCGCCAAAGCAGGACTGGGATTCGGCCTCATCGCGGATTTTAGTCTCAACGAACAGGGGAATTATGCGATCGCCTCAGGATTCAATGTAGTGCTGGGTGGCAGCAAAATAAAATACGACGCCGGCAAAGGGCTGAGCGACTATAAAGCCCAACCTGCGGAGTATAATTTTAAATTCACACATATTCAGATTCCGCTGGCGCTGAAGCTGAAAACAAATCAGAACGACTACGGAATGGCCTTCTGGGGACAATTCGGGACCTATTTCGCCTTCCCGGTGAGCGCCAGAGTGGACGTTACTACACCCACACAGTCGTTCGATAAAGTAAACATCCTCCCGGATGTAAACAGAATCAACATCGGGATGTTAATAGGTGCTGGGGTTGACTATGAACTGAGTGAATCACTCACCGGATCAGTAGGCCTCATTTACCAGAACGGCTTTATTGATGCCACCCGCAATGCAAAATGGAACGATGGCAGAGTGAATATTAATAGCTTTGCACTGCGTTTAGGCGTATATTTTTAAGAAGATAATAACTGAAGATATGAAGATCATACTGGCACAGCAGAATTATCACATCGGCAATTTCGAAAGAAATACCGCCAGGATTATTGAAGGCATACAGGCCGCTAAGGCCCAGGGTGCTGACCTGGTAGTGTTTTCAGAACTCTGTGTGTGCGGATACCCGCCAAGGGATTTCCTGGAATTTGAAGACTTCATCGCCCAAAGCTATGCAGCCATCAACCAGATCAAACAACATGCTACCGACATCGCCGTGCTGGTGGGCGCTCCCGCCCGTAACCCGCAGCCCGAAGGGAAAGACCTCTTTAACGCTGCATGGTTCCTGTACGAAGGCGAAGTAAAACATATCGTTCATAAAACACTGCTCCCCACCTACGACGTGTTTGATGAGTACCGCTACTTTGAACCATCTTTCGAATGGAACGTGATTCCGTTCAAAGGGAAAAAACTGGCAGTTACCATCTGTGAGGACATCTGGAACCTGGGAGAAAACCTGCTCTACCGCATCTGCCCCATGGATAAGCTCATGGAGCAGCAGCCGGATGTGATGATCAACCTCAGCGCCTCTCCGTTCGACTACGATCACGACGAAGACCGTAAAGAGATCATCCGCGCCAACGTACTCAAATACCGCCTGCCCATGTTCTACTGCAACACCGTAGGCAGCCAGACGGAAATCGTGTTCGATGGTGGTTCCCTCATTTTTGATGCACAGGGTAACATCGTAAAAGAGCTCCCTTACTTCGAGGAAGCAATGGGCGGCCTGGACCTGGAACCATTGCTCCACAACGGTGCCGCGGTAGCTGAAACCGGTACCTTCTCCCCGCTTACTTCTCTTGAATTTGAACATAACATTGATCGCATCTACGATGCACTGGTACTCGGTATCCGCGATTATTTCGGGAAAATGGGCTTTACAAAGGCCATCCTGGGGTCTTCCGGCGGGATCGACAGCGCTGTTACCCTGGCCATCGCCTGCGATGCCCTGGGAGCTGACAACGTGCGGGCGGTGCTGATGCCATCTCCTTATTCTACCGAACATTCAGTAGATGACGCCGTAGCCTTATCAGAAAATCTGAAAAATCCCTACGACATCATCCGCATTAATACCATTTACGAAAGCTTCCTGCAAACGCTGGAACCTTACTTCAAAGGCCTTCCGTTTAATGTGGCTGAAGAAAATACACAGTCCCGCATCAGGGGAAACCTGCTGATGGGACTTTCCAATAAATTCGGTTATATCCTGCTGAATACCAGCAATAAAAGCGAGTTATCCACAGGGTACGGTACGCTCTACGGAGATATGGCCGGAGGGTTATCTGTTTTGGGAGATGTGTATAAAATGCAGGTATATGCGCTTGCCCGTTATATCAACCGGGACAAGGAGATCATCCCGCAAAACATCATCGATAAGGCGCCTTCCGCTGAACTGCGACCTGGTCAGAAGGACAGTGATAGTCTCCCGGACTACGCTGTGCTCGACAAGCTGCTATATCAATACATCGAGCGCCGGCAAGGGCCGCGTGAGATCATTGCACAGGGCTTTGATGCTGCTTTAGTCTCGCGGACACTGAAAATGGTGAACGCCAACGAATACAAGCGCAACCAGTTCTGTCCGATCATTCGCGTATCATCCAAGGCCTTTGGCGTGGGCCGCCGCGTGCCGATCGTAGGAAAATATCTGATATAGCCTTTATCTTTGTCCAAATTTTTAAAATTCAATAATGTTACAAGTACCGTTTATACGTCAGAATAAAGAGCTGGTCCTCGAAAGACTGGCTGTCAAAAATTTTAAAGAAACCAACCTGGTGGATGAGGTGATTGCGCTGGACGACAAGCGTAAGAAGCTCACCCTGGAATACGATGAAACACAGGCGCAGGTAAACAGTCTCTCCAAAGAGATTGGTAAACTGATGGGCCAGGGCAAAAAAGAGGAAGGGGAAGCCATGCGCAACCAGGTGAATGAACTGAAAGGACGCCTGGCACCTGTAAACGATGCGCTCAATGCCACAGAAAAAGAATTGCTCGATACCCTGGTAAAGCTGCCTAACCTGCCATCTCCACTAGTGCCGGAAGGTAAAACCCCGGAAGATAACGTGGTGGTGCGCCAGCATGGCGAAATCCCTGCATTGTACGCCGGTGCAGTGCCTCACTGGGATCTTACCAAAAAATACGACCTGATCGATTTTGAACTGGGCAACAAAATCACCGGTAGTGGTTTCCCTGTTTATAAAAATAAGGGAGCACGCCTGCAACGCGCTATGATCCAGTATTTCCTGGACTATAACATCAACGCTGGTTATACCGAATTTGCCCCTCCTTACATGGTGAATGAAGCCAGTGCCTTCGGTACCGGTCAGCTGCCGGATAAAGAAGGGCAGATGTACCACGCCACAGAAGATAACTTCTTCCTGATCCCTACCGCCGAGGTGCCTTTAACAAACCTCTACCGCGATGAGATTCTGAAAGATACCGATCTGCCGATTCGTATGACCGGCTATACCCCTTGCTTCCGCCGCGAAGCGGGTTCTTATGGCAAGGATGTGCGCGGCCTGAACCGCCTGCACCAGTTCGATAAGGTAGAACTGGTACAGCTTACGCATCCCGACAAGTCATATGAAGTGCTGGATGAAATGGTGGAACATGTGGAAAGCCTGTTGCAGTCCCTGCAGCTGCCTTACCGCATTCTGCGTTTATGCGGCGGCGATATGAGCTTTACCTCTGCGCTTACCTACGACTTTGAAGTTTACAGCGCTGCCCAGGAAAAATGGCTGGAAGTGAGCTCTGTGAGCAACTTTGAAGGCTATCAGAGTAACCGTTGCAAGATCCGTTTCAAAGAAGGTAACGGTAAACCGCAGCTGGTGCATACCCTGAATGGCAGCTCCCTGGCGTTGCCCCGCATTATGGCCTGTGTGCTGGAAAACAACCAGCATGAGGATGGTATCAACATTCCGGCCGTATTGCAGTCTTATTTTGGTGCCGGCAAGATCCAATAACTGTAATTCATAAAAAATCTTTACCTTGAGTATGGTCAAATAATCTGATATATTCAATAAAGGTTTATGAAAACATTACTCCAGTTATCGGTGATCGCAGTATTACTATGGGGATGCAGTAAAGGTACTTCCAATCCGGATAAGGCAGCAGCTACCGAAGCGGCTTTTGCAAAATATCCGGAGTCACAAGGCAAAACGGTGTACCGCCAGAACTGCAATAAATGTCATGGTTACAAATGGCCTGAAACCCGCACTGCCGAAAAGTGGCCTGGCATTATCGATCGGATGGCCCGCAAAGCCAAACTCACCGATGACCAAAAGGCAGCTGTGCTGGACTTTGTTAAAACAAATGCCAAAGCATCATAAAAATTTTAGTAAGGTTTAAAACAATCAGCGACCGGAAACGGTCGCTTTTTTTATTTTCGTATCATGCGACATTTTCTATCAAACGGAGAAGAGCTGATTATCCGCCCGGCACGCCTCAAGGATGCGGCCGGCTTGTTAGCTAACTACCAGCGCATGACCGCGGAAACTGACTTTCTCCTGTTTAATCACAACGAGGCCCTGGAGCTGGATGTAGAGGGAGAAGAGGCCTTCATCAAGTCGCATATAGATAAGCCGCGGCAACTCCTGCTGGTGGCCGAAGTAAAAGGACAGATCATAGGAGCCATAAATGTGGATAACACCGGTCACGACAAGCGTACGCACATAGGTGAAATGGGCATTGGCGTAGCCAAAGCCTATCAGAACATGGGCATCGGCCGCCGCCTCATGACGGCCATGCTACGCTGGGTAGAGGAGCACGACGACCTCTGGCTCATCACCCTGCAGGTAGCCTCCGCCAACGAAAAAGCTATTCAACTCTACCGCAACTTCGGCTTCGTGGAAGCCGGCCGCATTCCCGACGCCATCGAAATTACCCCCGGCGTATTCTCCGACATCGTGATGATGTACAAAAAAGTATAGCGATTTATTACCTTTAAGTCTCATTACTAATACTGAACCCAATGCGTTACGACAGGCAGACAAGACTGGAAGGATTTGGACCAGAAAAGCAGCAAATGCTGCAAAACGCATCCGTACTGGTGATTGGCGCCGGTGGCTTAGGTGTGCCCGTGTTGCAATACCTGACAGCCATGGGCGTAGGCCGCATCGGTATTGTGGAGCACGACAACGTATCCATCACCAACCTGCAACGGCAGGTGCTTTACACCACAGCGGATCAGGGGAAACCCAAAGTAAAACTGGCAGCACACCGCCTGCACCAGCTCAACCCCGAGATCGAAATATTCATGCACGATACCTGGATCACGGTGGACAATGCCATCTCCATAATAGAAAAATATGATGTAGTGGTAGACTGTACAGATAATTTCGGTACGCGCTACCTCATCAATGATGCCTGTGTGATAGCGGGAAAACCGCTCGTGTACGGCGCCATTTACAAGTATGAAGGCCAGGTGAGCGTGTTCAATTACCAGGAGGGCGCTACCTACCGGTGTATATTTCCGGAAGCACCGGAGCCCGGCGAAATGCTGAACTGCAGCGAGATTGGTGTGCTTGGGGTACTCCCCGGCATAATAGGTACTTACCAGGCCAATGAAGTGGTGAAAATCATTACCGGCATAGGTACGCCTTTACGGAATCAGCTGATGACGATTGATACACTGCATAACATGCAGCATATTTTCAATTTTCAGGCCGTAGAGGAGAACAGGCACATCACCGCTTTACAGGCCGATTACCACCAGGATGTATGCATGGTGGCGGGTGTACAGCCCCTCAATGTACAGCAGCTGCAGGACTGGATTACAAGCGATAAAAAGTTTCTTTTGCTCGATGTACGCGAAGAAGATGAATGGGAAATATGTCACCTGCCGCAGGCGCTGCACATTCCTATGGGACAGGTGATTCAGCAGTTCCCGGCGCTGGATATCAGTGCACCGGTAGCGGTACTGTGTCATCATGGTATGCGTAGCCGGGCTGTAGCACAGCGTTTGCTCGAGCTGGGCGTAAAGGATATCTACAATGTGGAAGGAGGCATCCATGCATGGGCCTGCACCATCGACGATACTATGGCCACCTACTAATCCAGCTAACGTGCTCACACTTTGTTTTTTATTTTTTCTGGTAGCGCTGTTATACTCTGCAGCCGGCTTTGGTGGCGGATCCAGCTACCTGGCCATCCTGGCGCTCTGGGGCATTGATTTCCAGTTAATGAAATCCACTGCCCTGCTGTGTAATATCGCAGTAGTAACCGGCGGCGTATATCACTTTTATAAACAGGGGCACCTGCCGTTGAAAAAGGCCTGGCAGCTTTCGCTGATCAGCGTGCCCATGGCTTTTATTGGCAGCTATCTGCCGTTGAAGCAGGAGCAGTTTTTTCTGTTGCTGGGTATTGCGTTAACGCTCGCGGCAGTGTGTATGTGCTATCGCTTGTTTTTTGAGAGAAATAAAGATACCGAAGAAGTAAAGCATAGTAACGGTATAGTGTACGGAATCATTGGTGGCGGAATTGGGCTGCTATCGGGTATGACCGGCATTGGTGGCGGCATTTACCTGGCGCCGGTACTGAAGCTGGGGAAATATGATACATCAAAAAATATCGCAGGCCTGAGTAGCTTCTTTATCCTGGTAAATTCTATCTCCGGTATTTTTGGTCAGGTAGCTAAAAAGCAGATTGTATTCAATTGGGAAGTCGTATTTCCTTTGTTGCTGGCGGTGGTAATAGGTGGTCAGATTGGAGCGAGGCTGAGTGCCAAAGTGCTGAAACCTAAGTGGGTGGCGGCTGCTACGGCGATATTGATTTTATATGCGGGTGTACGTATGCTGTTGAAATAGTTATCCGCCGATGAGGGACATGCTCTCCATAATGCCCGTGAGATAATGCTTTTCCGCTTCTTTACCGTCAATGAATTTTTCTTTTACGGCTGCATGAATACCACTGCGTATATGCATGTCCGTGAAGTCGTGGTTGCGCATCAGGTCCCGTATATTCAGCATGTTGTTGCCATACAGGCAGGTTTTCAAACTACCGGTGGCGGATATACGAAGCCGGTTGCAGGTGCCGCAGAAGGTGCGGCTATACGCAGGAATAACGCCTATAGTACCGTTGAACCCGGGTATTTTATAATTGAGCGAAGTGGAATGCGGTGCGTCTGTTAATTTCTCCAGCGGATAGTAATCTGTGATGGCTGACAGTATACGGTGATAATCCCAGCTAACCCCTGAAAACCCTTTATCCTGGCCGTTAAACGGCATTTCTTCAATATAGCGGATGGCTACGCGCTGATGTTCGGTAAGTTTGGCGAAATCAACGATTTCGTCCGTATTCACGTTTTCCATCACAACCATATTCACTTTAACCTGCATGTCGTGACTGAGCATGGTGTTGAAGCTATCCATCACGGCTGCGAATTTATCGCGGCGGGTGATTTGCGTAAACCTTTGCCCGTCGAGGGTATCCAGGCTGAGATTGATGTTGTGTATACCGAGTTTGCTGAGTGCAGGAATGAATTTTTTGGTGAGTACCCCATTGGTGGTGATGGATATATCGGTGATGCCGTCGATGTTTTTGATTTTTTCCAGCAGCGTGATCAGTCCGGGGCGCATGAATGGTTCGCCGCCGGTAATGCGGATCTTGGATACGCCGTCGAAGGCGAGCAACTTCATCAGCCGCAGGATTTCATCGTCAGTAAGGATGCTGGCATGCTGCTCAAACTGCATTTTCTCCGGCATGCAATAGGTGCAGCGGAGGTTACAACGGTCGGTTACCGACAGTCGCACATAGTTGATAATGCGGTTATGCGTATCCTGCAGCATTTATCAGCAGTTTTTACTGGCCATGGGGTTGTCGAACGACTGGCTGTCATCTTCATCGCGATCAGTCAGGCATTTGAAGTCTTTTTCTACCAGGATGGCAAGGTGGGTGCCGTCTTCGTTTGGTATGTCGAGACTAAAACCTACTTCGCCGGAGCTTATCCACAGTTGCAGTTGTGTAATGGGAATCAGCAGGTGTACCCCGTCATGTTCCAGCTTAGCTACCGGCGCAGGAATATCTTTCCCTCTGATGACAAAGTGAAGGGTACCCGCGCCGATGTGGGTGATGGAATCAATCTTACCAACGGTTTCCAGCAATTCCATATCAATTTTATCCAGTCGGTATCGGATACTATTACCACGGAGCCTTATCTTCATAAAAAAACATTTACCTCGAACTAAAATTACTACTTTATCGCTGCTATATTGTAGTTTTAGCCAATAATTTTGGAAGATATGAATGTAATGCTGTTTGGGGTGGCAAAGGATATAGCAGGGGTGGCCCGTATGCAGCTCCCCGAGGGGATAGCCACTGTGGGCGCGCTGAAAGCGTGGTTGTTAGCTGCCTACCCTGCCTTTGAGCAGCTGAACTCCCTCATGATCGCCGTTAACAAAGCATATGCCGCCGATACGCAGGCGGTGACTACTACCGATGAAATTGCCATCATCCCGCCGGTAAGCGGCGGTTGAACCGATTTTTTACACATGGACGTATTACTGAAAATAGAAACTGATATCACCATTCAGGAAGCCCTGGATTTTATTCATTCGCCTGCCTGTGGCGGCGAGGTGGTGTTTACCGGTAAGGTGAGAAACGATACCAAAGGGCGGAGCGTTGATAAGTTATATTACGAAGCCTACAAGGATATGGCACTGCTGGAAATGCAAAAGATAGCGGATGATGTAGCCAGACAATGGGACATTAAAAAGATCGCCATGCTGCATGCCGTTGGCGATAAGCTGCCTGGGGAAGTAGCTGTAGTAGTGGCTGTTTCTTCTGTACACCGCGGTATCGCCTTCGATGCCTGTGAATATGCGATTGATACGCTGAAAGCAACAGTACCTATCTGGAAAAAGGAGTTTTTTTCTGATGGGGAAGTGAAATAGTTATTCGGGAATGGGCCAGGGCCTTCGGCCCTGGCCCATTCCCGAATCCCGGGTGCCTTCGGCACCCGGGATTCGGGAACTATCTTCTGAGTTTTAAAGCCTCCGCTTTTTCCTCCGGTGTATTCGCATTAAACTGCTCCTCCGGCCAGGGATTCTCCAATACCTTCACATCACCACCTGACAGCATGGATTTACGGGGGCATTTAGGGCCGCCTGATAATACGCTGCGCTGTAGTGCGGCAAGTCCTGCCGGCTCCCAGATGGCGATCAGTGGCTCAGGAAGATGATTGAAAGGACTGATAAAACTGGTAGCTGTGCGGGTTATATCTCTTTCCTTCACTAAAAACTGCAGACTTTGAAGACTGATCAATGGCAGGTCGCAGGCCAGCACCAGCCAGGCGGTACCGGGTTCCTGCATATGTGCGCTGATTAATCCTACGGCGGGTCCGCCACCCTCCACACTATCCGCAATGAGATGTGGATAACTGCTGAAACCCGCGCCGGCACTCAGCTGGTCAGGGCGGCAGGAGATGTATACTTCCGGTACTACCTCAGATAAAAGCGAAACCAGGTACTCCCATTGCGGCATGCCATGGTAGGCGATGCTACTTTTATCCTCCTGCATGCGGGAGCTGTAACCGCCGCAGAGCAGTAATCCCTTTAAGGGTGCACTATCTTGCATAATCCTGCTTGCCTCCTGTTTTACTGATTAATTTTGTTTCGCGGATCACCATGTCGTGTGTAAAAGCTTTACACATGTCGTATACCGTGAGTGCCGCCACAGATGCGCCGGTGAGGGCTTCCATTTCCACGCCGGTTTTCCCTGTTGTTTTCACCGTACATCTGATCACAGCCTCTTCATTTTCCAGCACGATACTAACATCTACCCCATCCAATAACAAAGTATGACAGAGTGGTATGAGTTCAGGTGTTTTTTTTGCCGCCATGATACCGGCAATGATAGCCGTCTGAAACACTCCACCCTTGCGGGTTTGTATGTCCTGCCCCTGGAACTGCTCCCGCACTTCGGCTGGTAAAAAAATGCGGCTCTCGGCAACGGCTACACGAAAAGTAATATCTTTATTACTCACGTCTACCATCGCTGGTTGCCCGGATTTATTCAGGTGTGTAAATTCCTTGTTTGACGGATTGGCCATAAAAGCATAAATTTATTGCACTGCTCCTTACAAAAATAATATAAATGATGCTGACTGTTGCTGAAGCTTATGCTGCCGTATTGGAAACTGTACGAACAGCCGGAACGGAGTTGGTGCCGTTTAATCAGGCGAATGGGCGTATACTGCGTGAGCCTGTGCGCGCCGACCGGCCTTTCCCTCCTTTTGACCGGGTAATGATGGATGGTATTGCCATCCGTTTTGACAGCTATGCACGTGGTCAGCGGGTTTTTGTAATGGAAGATGTACAGGCCGCAGGTACCCCGCAGTTACAATTGGGCAATACAGCCAACTGCATGGAAGTGATGACAGGGGCCGTACTCCCGGAACTCACTGATACGGTAGTGCAGTACGAACACCTGGAATCCACCGAACATGAAGGATTCCGCCGGTTTACCATCAAACATTTAGTTAAAAAAGGACAACATATCCACAAAGCAGGTAGCGATGTAAAGGAAAACGCCATCCTGCTGGACGATGGCGCCCTGCTGGGCCCTGCGGAAGCAGGCGTGCTGGCCACCGTAGGCAAAACACAGGTACTGGTGAGCAAACGTCCGCGGGTAGTGGTAATCGCCACCGGTAATGAACTGGTGCCGGTAGATGCTACGCCGCAGCCGCATCAGCTACGCATGTCTAACGTATATAGCCTGAGCGCCTCCCTGGAACAGCTTGGTATCCAGGCTGCGGTACTGCACCTGGAAGATCATGCGGAAAGCATGAAGCACCAGTTACAACCACTCATTGCCGATACGGATGTATGGATCAGCTCCGGCGCGGTATCCGCAGGAAAATTTGATTATCTCCCCCAGGTATTACAGGAACTGGGCATGCAGCAGGTATTTCATAAAGTACAGCAGCGCCCCGGAAAGCCTTTCCTCTTTGGTACCTTCCATAATGGCCCTGTGGTATTTGCTTTGCCGGGAAATCCCGTTTCAGGCTTTATGTGTTTTTACCGCTACGTACAGCCATGGCTGTTGGCTGCCATGGGCGCCCGGCCGGCGGCAACAATGTATGCCAGTTTATCCACAAAAGTGAGTTTTGAGCCCGCGCTGGAATATTACCTTCCTGTTAAATTAGTATCCCAGCCCCATGGTAAACTGATGGCAGTACCACAACCCTACCAGGGCTCGGGAGACCTTGCCAGCCTGCTTTTGGCGGACGCATTCATGGAGCTGCCCTCCGATATTTCCCAGTTTAAAAAAGGAGATACTTTTCCCGTCTGGAAATTCCGTTAAACCCGGACTCTATTTTGTGGTCATAGGGAAAATGTATACTGCCTATGGCCGCTATATCCCCACAACAACAAATGCTGCATCTGGCCTGGAGAGCCGGATTTGGCGCTACGCTGCCCGAAATCAATGAATGGTCGGACAAGCGGCGGAAGGTTATTGTAAATCAGATACTTATTGGAAAAAAGAACTACACCCCCTCCGATGTGAACGTGATGAGTGAGGCCGATCTGCCCGACTACCAAAAACTCAAAGGCATGAGCGCCGAAGAGAAAAAAATTGTCCAGAAACTCAATACACAAGGCATCAAAGACCTTAACATCTCCTGGATGAAAGCCATGGTGGATACGGAACACCCGCTGCGTGAAAAGATGAGCCTTTTCTGGCATGGCCACTTTGCCTGCCGCACGCAGAATGTACTATACAACCAGCAGCTGCTCAGCGTGATACGCGAAAACTGCCTGGGCAACTTCGGGGACCTGCTGGCTGCCGTATCAAAATCGCCTGCCATGCTGCAATTCCTTAATAATCAGCAAAACAGGAAACAACACCCCAACGAAAACTTCGCCCGCGAGGTAATGGAACTGTTTACGCTCGGACGCGGCAATTATACGGAATCCGACATCAAAGAGGCTGCCAGGGCCTTTACCGGCTGGGGATTTGATGAAGCCGGCACTTTTAAATTCCGGGAACGCCTACACGACGATGGTGCCAAAACCATCCTGGGTAAAACCGGCTTATATAACGGTGATGATGTGCTCCGCATCCTGCTGGACCAGCGCCAGTGCTCAAAATTCATCACCACCAAAATATTCAGGTTTTTTGTAGATGATAACCCTGACGAAGAAAAAATCAACTACCTCGCAGATAAATTCTACCACTCCGGATACGACCTGAAAGCGCTGATGCGGGAAATCTTTATGGCCGACTGGTTCTACGATCCCAAATATGTAGGCAACCGGATCAAGTCACCGGTGGAACTGCTGGTAGGCATGCGCCGCGCAGTGCCTATGCACTTCGAAGACGAAGGAACCATGTTGGTATTTCAGCGCATCCTCGGGCAGGTCCTGTTTTACCCGCCCAATGTTGCCGGATGGCCCGGTGGGCGCAGCTGGATCGACAGCTCCAGCCTCATGTTCCGCCTCCGCGTACCACAGATTGTATTTTACTCTCAGGCCATGAACATTCAGGCAAAAGAAATTATGCCTGAAATGGGTGATGGCAGCAATTATAAAATGACGCTGCAAATCAACGATTTCCTGAAAAGGCAATACGCCAGAAAAGTAAACGCAACGATAGACTGGGCCCCCTTCCTGAAAGGCTATGAAAAAGTACCGAGAGAAGAGTTGGCTACCACCATCGCGGCTTCCCTGCTGCTCAAATCCGGTAATACCAGTAAGCAGCTGCTGGAAAAATACGCCGACGCATCTAACCGCGACGCCTATATTAAAACCGTGACTATTGATGTGATGAGTACGCCGGAATATCAGCTCTGTTAGACTTTCATCTCCCTAAAAAAATAATTATGAATATAATCAATCGCAGACGTTTCCTACAGGTTGGCTCCCTTGCTTCCGCAGCGGTGATGATGCCTAAGTTCCTGAAAGCGCTCGAACGCGGTGAACTGGTGCCCCCCGGTAATAAAGTACTGGTAATAGTACAACTCTCCGGTGGTAATGATGGCCTCAATACCATTATTCCTTACCGCAACGATATTTATTATAAGCAGCGACCTAACCTCGGTATTAAACGAGACAAAGCATTATCCCTGACGGATGAACTGGGGATACATCCCGGCCTGGTGGGCCTGAAAGCGCTTTATGATGAAGGGGCCTTGGGCGTGCTCAACAACGTGGGCTATCCCAACCCTGACCGCTCGCACTTCCGCTCCATGGACATCTGGCATACAGCGAGCCAGTCGTCCGACTACTGGACCAACGGCTGGATAGGGCGCTACCTGGACGCGCAATGTAAAGGCTGCGATAAGCCCACACAGGCGTTGGAGATAGATGATACGCTGAGTCTGGCCCTGAAAGGCGAAAGTTCCAAAGGCCTGGCACTTACCGATCCTACGCGGTTGTACGGCACCAGCAACAATCCCTTCTTCAAAGACCTGCTCAAACAACAAGCGCACGACGATGAGCATCAGAATGTGGATTACCTCTATAAAACCATGGGAGAAACGATTTCTTCTGCCGCGTATATCCAGCAGCAGATCAAAACTTATCAGTCGAAAGAGGCGTACCCTAACACCGAATTAGGTAAGAACATGCGGACCATCGCTAACCTGATCATGTCGGACATCAATACCAAAGTCTATTATGTGTCGCACGGCAGTTTTGATACCCATGTAAACCAGCAGGCGCAGCAGGACAGGCTTTTTCAGCAGCTGAGTGATGCACTTACCGTATTCACCGGTGACCTGAAAAAGAACAACCGTTTCCAGGATGTGGTGGTAATGACATTCTCTGAGTTTGGGCGTAGGGTGAGCCAGAACGCCAGTGGTGGTACGGATCACGGCACTGCCAATAACATGTTCCTGATTGGGGGTGGCCTGAAGGAGAAAGGTGTACTGAATGAAGGGCCTGACCTGATGCACCTGAAGGACGGGGATTTGCAGTACAAGGTAGACTTCAAGAGCGTGTATGCGACGCTGTTAGGTAACTGGCTGGGAGCGGATGATGCAGATATCCTAAAGGCAAAATATGATCACCTGAACTTCGTATAAAAAAATAACTCCGGCTATCCCGGAGTTATTTTTTTTATGGCAGCATTTAGAAAGTTAATTATTGCGCTTCCTGGTATTTCAGTACCGCACGGAAAGTACCGTCTTTCACCACACGGCTGCTGCTGCTACCGCTTACATCCTGCAGGCTACCGCTGAAGGTACCTTCTACAAACTGGCTGTTGATCCTCGTGATGTTGATCACAAAGCCTGCGCTGGTACCGGTGTTCAGGGTTTCCCCATTGGAACTGGGCAGGTAGATATTCATACTGTTGCCTGTTTCAGAGGAATAGTAAGCACCTGTATGGAACGGCAGTTCAGGAACGGCCAGTTTAAACGTAATATAATCGCCGGTGTAGGTAGTACCTGTGATTTCCATGACCGGATAATCGTTATCCGGGTTGGAATCGTCCAGTTTAGGCAGGTACGCCGTCGCCTTTGGATTTTCTGAGAGGTAGATTTTATTATCCAGTTTCATGGAAATAAACTTCCTGTCGTCCGCATCTGTTTTCGTTTCTGTTTTTTCGCATGACACGCTGAAAAACAGTACAGCACTAAGTATAGCAGATAAATATAAACGCATAGGAGATAGTAATATATCAGATAAAATTAAGATATTATTTTTTTAGGCAGCGAATTATTTTCTGGCAACTCTATAGAGATACCAACCCATAAACGCAAAGAAGCCTGTTCCAAGTATGTAATATCCGCCCTGACCTAATGCGCCAAGGAAAGATTCCTGCAGATTTAATTTGGCGAGGCCTGCTGCGGTGGAGTCGAAACCGGCCATGATAGCGATGATGACGCCAGCCACAGCCCCTCCTGCTACCAATCCGGTGGCAAACAGGTTACCTCTTCCCAGTTCTTCCTCTTCCGCAGTGGTTTGGATGTTAGCTTTTTTCTTACGGTAGTCTACCAGGCCTCTGATAGCCCCACCTACAAGAATAGGTGTTGTGGTGGAGAGTGGCAGGTAAGCTCCTACTGCAAATGACAATGCGTTTACACCACACAGCTCGATTGTAATGGCGAGCAAAGCACCTACCAGTACAAACTGCCAGTCGAGATTACCGGAGAGAATACCGATATCCAGTGTGGCCAGCAGGGTGCCTTGCGGCGCCGGGTAGTATAAACTCCCGATAGCATGATCTTTCACGCCATGGGCGATCATATCGGCCGTAGGGCGATCCAGGAATTTCACGGTAAGTCCGATTACAATGGAGGAAACAATGGCACCGATGAACAGGGCAATCTGTTGGTTCATGGGCGTGGCGCCCACGATATACCCTGATTTCAGGTCCTGACTGGTACCGCCGGCATTAGCGGCGGCAATGCAGATCATGCTACCGACTACGAGCGCCATGGGTTCATATAGTTTACCCGTCCAGCCAACTGCGATAAACACCAGGCAGGTGCCCATCAGGGTGGCGATGGTCATACCGGAGATCGGGTTGTTAGAAGAGCCGATGAGGCCTACGATACGGCTGGAAACGGTAACAAAGAAAGCACCGAAAAATACCACGAGTGCACCCACCAGCAGTTTTTGTCCGATGGAGCCGCCAGGGAGCTGTGGCAGGATGGCCATGAGCACTACCAGTGCCAGGCTGCCGAATATCACCACTTTGAGGCTCAGATCTTTTTCAGTTCTGGGTACTGTTCCGGATTGTTTTTCAGTGGAGTCCTTCACCGCGCCGAGGCTGCCTCTGAAGGTGGATACGATGGTAGGGATGGTTCTTACCAGGGTGATGAAACCTCCGGCGGCAACGGCGCCGGCAGCAATCTGCCGTATATAGGCGTAATAAATAGCGGAAGCATAATCTGTAAAAGTATGTGTGGCCGGGTCCCAGTTCCCTTGTCCGCCGGGCGTGTTCAGGTTAGCCAGGTAGCCGAGTTTAATGAGTTGTGTGGCAATGGTATCTCCAGGCAGCAGGGAAGCCAGCAGTGGGATGAGTGCCAGCCAGGAGAGTACACCACCCGCAACCAATACTCCGGAAATGCGAGGTCCTATGATATAACCCACACCCATATACTCCGGGGTAATATCTGCGCTAAGATTGGCTGAGGGTAAGAATTTATTGGCCTGTTTGGTCATGTATCCCGGTGTTTCTGCGATGATGTGCAGGACCTTTTGCAAGAAAGCGTATATGGCGGCGAAGCCGAGGCCCCAGAAGGCTGTTTTGGCGAAGTCGCCTCCTTTTTCACCAGCAATCAACACATCGGCGCAGGCAGTACCTTCCGGATAAGGGAGGGTGCCATGTTCCTTTACGATGAGGGAACGGCGCAGGGGTATCATCATGAGTGTACCCAGCACCCCACCGATGATGGCAAGGGTAAGGATGGTGATATAGTTGAAGAACTGGGCACCGGCGCCGTCGCTGAGGAACAGGAAGGCGGGAAGGGTAAACACCACGCCGGCAGCGATGGATTCGCCTGCGGAGCCGGTAGTTTGAATGATATTGTTTTCGAGAATGGTGGTTTTGAAGAACTTACGGCCAAGGGTAATCGCAATCACGGCAATTGGGATGGAGGCAGATACGGTAAGTCCTGCTTTGAGCGCCAGGTATACGGTGGCAGCGCCGAAGATGATACCGAAGATACATCCCAGGAGGATGGATTTGAAGGTGAATTCCTTCATCCGGGTGGTAGCGGGAACAAAAGGTTTGAATTGGTTATCGGACATATTTGTTTGTGTATGAGTATGGGCAAATATAATATTTCCTTGCACGGAATCGGAGGGGACCGAAGGTCCCCTCATGGAAAACAAAAAAGCCTCGCTCAGCGAGGCTTTTTCAGCTATTTAGCGGTAGCGTTATTTAACACCGTGCATCCATTTTTTCAGGAATGGAGAGATGAGGAACAACAGCACAGCTGCTGTACCAGGCAGGATAACGAATACCATGAAGAATTCGAACAGGTTGTGGATGGTGAAACCGGCAAATGAAGGATAAGTAGCGGAGAGTTTCAGTTCTTTCAGTTTGCTGAGAATTTCAGGAGTGGCAGACACCGTGCCGTTCAAAACACCTTGCAGGTCTACACCAGCTTTGGCAGCATCAGCGTAGTTGTCTGGGTTTGGAGGCAGCAGTGCGCCGAGGGTACCAGCCAGTGCGTAACCGGCGGCGTTCGCGAGGAACCACACACCCATCAGCAGGGAGCTGAAACGTGCAGGAGCCAGTTTTGCCACCAGGGAGAGGCCAATCGGAGACAGGCAAAGCTCACCCAGGGTATGGAACAGGTACATGATAATCAGCCAGCTAACACCCAGTTTAGCACCGCCTTCGAGGCTTTTTACCTGCATGGCGATGATGAGGAAGCCGAGGGACAATAACGCCAGACCGATCGCCTGTTTCACAGGGGAGATTGGCTCCAGGTTACGTTTGCCGAGCTTCAGCCACAGTGCAGAGAAAGGCAGCGCGAAGATGATGATGAAGATGGAGTTAGCATTCTGAATGAAGCTGGGAGGCATATCCCAGCCAAACAGGTGACGGTCGGTTTGTTTATCCGCGATGAAAGTCAGGGAAGAACCGGCCTGTTCGAAACATGCCCAGAAGAAGATTACGAAGAATGCTACGAAATAGAGTACGAGAATCCTTTGTCTTTCTACTGTAGAAATGGATTTATCGGTGAGAATCAATACTGCCAGTGAGATACCGGTAGCGTAAATGAACGGATAGATCCAGGATTTGATCGGATTAGGATCATTGGCCACAAAATGGAAGGTGAGGAACAATGCTACCAGCAGGGCTGCGCAACCGAGGATGGCGCCACTGGTGAATTTAGCTTTGTCTGCTTCGCCGGTGGTGTTGGCAGCCGGGTTGAAGGTTGGTTTGGCACCAATAGGTTTACCATCCGGCGTTACTACATACTTGTTTTTCAGGAAGTAGAACAGGATGGTACCGATGAACATGGCCAGACCTGCAGCGAGGAAGCCCCATTTGAAGGCACTTACTACCCTGGTACCGTCGGTGAGTTTCACGTCGCCGAGGATAGGGCAGATGAGCATACCGAGGAAGGCGCCCATGTTGATACCCATGTAAAAGATGGTGAATGCGGCATCGAGGCGGTTATCATTTTTAGGATACAGGCTACCTACCATGGAGGAGATGTTAGGTTTGAAGAAGCCGTTACCGAAAATGATCACGAAGAGGGCGAGCCACATGACGAGGCGCGCTGTTTCCACGCTTCCCGCATATACGGTGGCGCTAAGCACCATCAGGAGCTGGCCTATACCCATTACGAAGCCACCTAATAAAATACAGTTTCTGTTGCCGAGGTAACGGTCGGAGATGTACCCTCCCAGCATAGGTGTAAGGTAGCAGAGTCCGAGGAACCCGCCATAGGCATAAGATGATTCAGCTTCTGAGAATTGCAGTGCGTTTACCAGGAAGAGGGTCAATAATGCCCTCATACCATAAAAGTTAAACCTTTCCCACATTTCCGTGGCAAAAAGCACTGAGAGGCCCTTGGGATGCCCTTTTTGCGAGGCAGTCTCAGGTCCTTGTGCAACAGCAGTTTGCATCATAAATGGTTAGTTTTGTTGTCGATTGTTTTAAGGTTCTGTTAAGCTTTAACACGAGCAAGTTAAAGAAAATCGGGAATTCGGGTAAAAAAATGCTATAAAAGGCAAATTTTGAGGTTTTTTTGATCTTACTTTGCATTTTCTTTCGCATCTGTTTTAATTCATTATGAACATACTTTTATTAGGAAGTGGTGGTCGGGAACATGCACTGGCCCTGAAAATGTCGCAAAGTCCGCTTTGTGGAAAACTGTTTATAGCACCGGGAAATGCGGGTACGGCCGAGTGCGGTACCAACGTGAACATGGGTGTGAGCGAGTTTGACAAGATAAAAAGTTTCTGCCTGGAGCAGGAAATTACCCTGGTGGTGCCAGGTTCTGAAGAAGCGCTGGTAAACGGTATTTACGATTATTTCGGCCAGGATGAGGCCCTGCAGCACATTCCGGTGATGGGGCCTTCGAAAACAGGGGCTCAGCTGGAGGGTAGCAAGGCATTTGCCAAGCTGTTCATGGAGCGCCAGCATATTCCTACTGCCGCCTACAGGGAGTTCAATGAGGAGACTTACGAGGAAGGGGTAGCCTATATTAAACAGCATTCCTTACCAATCGTGCTGAAAGCCGATGGTTTGGCTGCCGGTAAAGGGGTGGTGATCACTTCCGATCACGATGAAGCGGTGGAAGAGTTTACCCAGATGATCAAGGCTGCCAAGTTTGGTGATGCGAGCAAAACGGTGGTAATTGAGCAGTTTCTGACGGGTATAGAGCTGTCCGTATTTGCTATTACCGATGGGCATACGTATAAGATCCTACCTGAGGCCAAAGACTACAAACGCATTGGTGAAGGCGATAAGGGCCTGAATACCGGTGGTATGGGGGCGGTGTCTCCTGTGCCGTTTGCGGATGCAGCGTTTATGAAACTGGTGGAGGACAAGGTGATCCGCCCTACGATTGAAGGGTTGTCAAAAGAAAAAATAATTTATAAAGGTTTTGTGTTTTTTGGCCTGATTAATGTAGCAGGAGAGCCTTTCGTGATAGAATATAACTGTCGTATGGGTGATCCGGAAACGGAGGTGGTAATGCCCAGGTTACAAAATGATCTGTTAGAGCTGTTTGTTGCTGTAAACGAGGGCAAACTGGCATCACAGCAGATATACACCGATCAGCGTGCAGCCGCCACCGTTATGCTGGTGTCCAAAGGGTATCCTGAAGCTTATGAGAAAAACAAGCAAATTTCAGGTATTCCGGCGCCAACCAAAGATCAGATCGTATTTCATGCAGGCACTAAACAGGAAGGCGATAAAGTACTGACCAACGGCGGTCGTGTGCTGAGTATTACCTCACTGGCCAGCAGTCTTTCACTGGCCCTGGGTCGTTCCGTTCAAACAGCGAATCAGATTGAGTTTGATGGTAAGACCTTTCGAAGAGATATCGGTTATGAATTTATTTAAATAGTCCGGGCTTAAGGGTGGCCTTCGGCCACCCTTAAGCCCGGAGCGAGGCACCACCGCGGGTGGTGCCTCGCTCCGGTAAAATAATCGGGGGCAGCAAAGGGAGGGCTGTTATATTTATCAAGAGAAAGCGGAGCGGTAAGGCGTTATTTTAGAGCGGAGTTATTAAAACGGGATTAAAAATCCGTCTGATTGATCGGTACTTAAAGAGAGCAGTTACTATACCGTTTATACAACAAATAAGATTTTTTAATATTTAGCCGTATTATTGCAGGAATATCCATTTTTTGCATCGTATATTCGTTGGAATTATTCATTTTTGCATTCTAATTTTTGACCGTATCAACAATGGGATTTTTTAATTTTTTAACGCAGGAAATCGCGATTGATCTAGGTACAGCTAACACGCTGATAATACATAATGACCAAGTGGTTGTGGACGAGCCTTCCATTGTAGCGATAGAACGGGCTAGCGGCAAAATTGTGGCGGTTGGTAAGAAGGCCATGATGATGCACGAAAAAACTCACGAATATCTTCGTACTATACGTCCCCTGAAAGATGGTGTTATTGCGGACTTCAACGCCGCAGAGGGCATGATCAGGGAACTGATAAAAATGATTTACCCTAAGAAACCTTTGTTTGCTCCAAGCTGGCGAATGGTGATCTGCATTCCTTCCAGTATTACTGAGGTGGAAAAGAGAGCCGTACGTGACTCTGCCGAACAGGCGGGAGCCAAAGAAGTTTACCTCATTCATGAACCAATGGCAGCGGCCCTGGGTATTGGCATCGACGTAGAAGAGCCTGTGGGTAACATGATTATCGATATCGGAGGTGGTACCACCGGTATCTCCGTTATCGCATTAGCCGGTATTGTTTGTGACCAAAGTATTCGTATCGCCGGTGACGAGTTCACCGCTGATATCATGGAAGCACTCCGCCGCTATCACTCCCTGCTGATCGGTGAAAGAACCGCTGAGCAGATCAAAATTCACATCGGGTCAGCCCTGAAAGAGCTGGATAACCCACCTGATGACATCCCGGTTAATGGTCGTGACCTGGTGACAGGTATTCCTAAACAGATCATGGTATCTTACCAGGAAATCGCCGAAGCACTGGACAAATCTATCTTTAAAATTGAGGAAGCCATCCTGAAAGCGCTGGAAACAACGCCTCCTGAGCTGGCATCAGATATTTACCGCAGAGGACTTTACCTGACCGGTGGCGGTGCGCTGCTCCGTGGCCTGGATAAACGCCTCGCCCAAAAAATCAAATTGCCTGTGCATGTTGCCGACGATCCACTGCGTGCAGTAGTGAGAGGTACCGGCATCGCACTGAAGCATGTGGGTAAATATCCGTTCCTGATGCAATAAACCTATTTTGAGATTTAGGGTAACAGCACTCCTGTTACCCTAAATCAATACATCTCAAAATTCTAGCGCGCTTGTGCGAAACCTAATCATTTTCTTAAGGCGATATTTCAACTTCTTCTTATTTCTGCTGCTGGAAGTGATTTGTATTGTATTGGTCTTTCAAAACAACAGCTTTCAGCGTACCGCCTACATTAACTCCGCCAATAGCATTAGCGGAAAGCTGTACGACAAATACAACAACGTTCAGTACTACTTCCACCTCAAAGCCACCAACGATAGCCTCGTAGCCGAAAATACCCGCCTGCACAATGCCATCGCAAGCAGCTTCGATAGTATTACCACCACCAACGGGGTTAAAATCGATACCATCCGCAAATACAGCGATGATAGTACCCGTAAGGTGATCAGCACGGAAATACGCAAATACAACTACTCAGCGGCCAAAGTAGTGAACAACTCACTGAATAAGCCAATGAACTATATCACCATCCACCGCGGCAGCAAACAGGGCATCCGCCCCAATATGGGCGTGATCAGCTCCAGTGGCGTAGTTGGTGTGGTGCGCAGCGTTAGCGATAACTATGCAGTCATCCTCTCCCTCCTGTCTAAATCCAATTCCGTATCCATCAGCGCCAGATTGCAACATGGTAAGGAAATGGGCTCCGTACACTGGGATGGCGATGATCCTGAATATGCTACCCTCCGCGATATCCCTAAAAGTGCCGTCATGCATAAAGGCGATACCGTGGTTACCAGTGGCTTCTCCGCCCTCTTCCCCGAAAATATCCCCATCGGATATATCGTAGGATACCTGCGCGGCGATAAATCCAGCACCTCTCGCCCGGTTAAGCTGAAGCTGGCTACCAACTTCTATAACCTGCAATACGTTTACGTGATCGAGAACCTGCTGAAAGACGAACAACAAAGTTTGGAAGACTCGACTTACAAGCTGATTAAATGAGTATACTGTTAAGAAATATTATCCGATTTGTGCTGCTGTTGCTGATCCAGGTATTCGTCCTGAACGAAATCCTGCTGCATCAGCTGGTTAGTCCGTATATATACATGCTGTTTATCCTGGCACTGCCCTTCAATCTCCCACGCCCCGCCTTACTGCTGCTGGGTTTGCTGATGGGCCTCTCCCTCGATATGTTTATGAATACCATGGGTATGCACGCCGCAGCATGCGTGTTTATTGCCTACCTGCGCCCGTTTATCATCAACGTACTCTCGCCGCAGGGAGGTTTCGAAACTACCCAGAAAACCCCGTCCATGACCAGCATGGGCGTGTCCCAATTCCTGATCTATGCAGCCATCCTGGTATTTCTGCATCACGCTGTTTACTTCACATTAGAAGTATTCGGCTTTGCCAACCCGTTATACCTGTTGCTGAAAATTATTTTATCCTCCGCAGCCAGCCTTTTCCTCATTATTCTTTACGAAATGTTATTCTTTTCGAGAAAATAACGGAAATCATATATGGCTGATCGTAGGATCAATTGAAGGTTTAAATTTGCAAAAGCTACAACAATTGCATGTCTGTTTTTAATCAGCCCAGGAGAAGAGTAATTCAATTGATCATACTCGGCATGATGTCTATTATCATTGTCCGATTGTTCTTTCTGCAGGTGGTGGAAAAGAAATACGCGAAACTCGCGGATGCCAACGCCGTACTCAGAAAAGTGGTTTACCCGAGCCGCGGTATCATCTACGACCGTAAAGGGAGAGCCATCCTCAGTAACGATGTACTATACGACCTGGTAGTAACTCCCAGAAGCGTAAAGAATATCGATACCGCCTACATGTGCACCATCCTCAAAATCGATAAGGAAGAATTCAAAAAGAAAATCGCCGACTGTATCAAGAAAAATGGTCCTGTACGACAAACCGTGTTCATGTCTCTCCTGCCAGCCGAAGTATATGGGCAACTTCAGGAAAGCATGTACCTCTTCCAGCCAGGTTTTGAACTCATACCCCGACAAATACGCTCCTATCCATACGGCGCCGGCGCTAATATCCTCGGATATATCGCTGAGATTTCGCCTACCATGCTGAAAGACTCCAACTACGCTTCGTATAACTCCGGCGACTATCTCGGTTTCACCGGGCTGGAAAAAACATATGAAAGCGTGCTGATGGGACAGCGTGGAATCCAGTATCTCGTTAAAGACAACCTTAACAGGCCACAAGGCCCATACGAAAACGGAGAGTTTGACAGTGCAGCCGTTGCGGGGAAAAACTTACGTCTCTCCCTGGATATAGAACTACAGGCACTCGGTGAAAAACTCATGCACGGGAAAATCGGTAGCATAGTAGCCATTGACCCTTCCGATGGCGGTATCCTCGCCATGGTCAGCGGCCCGAGCTTCGATCCAAACCTGCTCACCGGCTCCTACAGAAGCGCTAACTTCAACCGGCTGTACCAGGATACCACCCTGCCGCTGTTTAACCGTGCCATCCAGGCGCAATACCCGCCAGGATCCACCTTTAAACCAATGATTGCACTGGTGGGACTGGATGAAGGCGTGATCACGCCGAGCACCGGCTACCCTTGCGGTGGTGCCTACTATGGCTGCGGCCGGCCTATCAAATGCGAACACCATGACGCTGGGCACGCTGCTAATCTACGCCTGGCCTTGTCCCACTCCTGTAACTCGTACTTCTCCCATACCTACCGGCTCAGTGTAGACGCCGCAAAATGGGGTGGTATTCGCGTAGGTGGTATGCAGAAATGGGCCGATTATATGAACAACTTCGGCTTCGGACATAAGATTGGTGTGGATATCCCCAGTGAGAGACCGGGCCGTATCCCTGATAAAAAATACTACGACGCTAAATATAAAGGCTCCTGGAACTCCTGTACCAACGTATTCCTCGGTATCGGCCAGGGTGAGGTGGAAACCACCCCGCTGCAGATGGCCAACGCCATGTGTATCGTGTCCAACAGAGGTTCTTTCTTTATCCCGCACTTCGTGAAAAGTATTGATAACGACAACACCCACCTGCTGGATAAATACAAAGAGCGCCATGTGGTAGCTCACATTTCTGATACCGCCTACAGTGCCGTAATCCACGGTATGACTGACGTAATCGAAAGTGGTACTGGTCGTGGGGCACAAATTGAAGGAATAACCATGGGAGGTAAAACAGGTACCGCGGAAAACTACGCCATCGTAGATGGTAAGCGTACCAAAATGCCTAACCATGCGCAGTTCGTGGCATTTGCCCCGGCGGAAAATCCTAAGATCGCCATCTGCGTGATCGTTGAACGTTCCGGATTTGGTGCTAAGTATGCCGCGCCTATTGCCTCTCTGATGATTGAGAAATACCTGAAAGATTCCATCTCTTCCAATCCCAGAAGGCAGGCAATCCTGAAAACCGTACTGGAAACAGTGACCATTCCGGAAGCTATGAGAGCTAAATCCAAACTCGACTCACTTAACAGTACCGTTATCAAAAAAAGACCATAACAATAACCCATAAACGCACAAACAGATAAACAGATAATGAACCGCCCGCAAACCAAATTGACGCAAGGGATCGACTGGCCAATAGTTGGCCTGTACCTGGCATTGGTGATCATCGGATTGATGTCCATTTTTGCTGCGGAGTACAGAGGAGATGACAATATCTGGCAAAACATCATCCACCTGAATAAAAACTATTCCAGGCAGCTGATGTGGTTCGGTATTTCTATTGTTGTAGCATCGGTCATATGGCTGACCGACAGTAAGTTCTTTACTGCCACAGCCAACCTGGTTTATGCATTTGGGATATTGTTGCTGCTATTAGTATTGGGGATAGGTAAAGATGTAAAAGGCTCGCATTCCTGGCTGGTACTCGGAGGTTTCCAGTTCCAACCGGCCGAGCTGACCAAGCTATGTACCAACCTGGCCCTTGCCAAATATCTCAGCTCACAGGAAACAGACTTTAATAAACTCCGCTCCAGGCTTATTGCAGCTGCTATTGCACTGGTGCCCGCAGGTATCATCATCCTGCAGTCAGAAACAGGGCTGGCACTGGTATACTTCTCCTTCTTCCTGGTAATGTACCGCGAAGGCCTGCCGGGAGTACTGTTAGTAATAGCCTTCTCGGGCATCGTGTTGGTATTATCTGCCCTGCTGGTGGATAAAATGATACTGTTTATTATCTTCTCGGTCATCACCGCGCTGGTCATATACTTTAGCCGGCGTGAGATAAAACGAAAGCGGAGCCGGCTCCTGGTCATCCTTGGTATCTACGGTTTCTGCTCGCTCTTCGTAATGTTTATAGTGCCGTTTGCTTTTACAAAAGTCCTGAAGGACTACCAGGTGCGCCGTATTGAGGTAATGCTGGGTAAAGAAAACGATCCGAAAGCAACCTATAATACCCGCCAGAGTATGATTGCTATTGGCTCGGGGGGCTTCTGGGGGAAAGGTTACCTGAAAGGAACCCAAACCCGTTTCGACTTCGTACCGGAACAAAGTACTGACTTCATCTTCTGTACCATCGGGGAAGACTTTGGTTTTGTTGGTAGTGTACTGTTTATCGCCATCTATGTGGCCCTGCTCTTCCGGATTATCCACGTGGCGGAGCGACAGCGATCGACATTCACGCGAGTCTATGCCTATGGGGTAGCCAGTATTATTTTCTTCCACCTGGCCATCAACATCTCGATGACGATAGGTCTGGCGCCGGTGATCGGTATCCCGCTCCCACTGGTGAGTTATGGAGGTAGCTCCTTGCTGGCGTTTACCATGTTAATATTTATTATGCTTCGACTGGATGCAGACAGGCAGATGGTTCTGAGATAAGATTTTATTTTTTATCGGAAGAGGGGAAAGCACCGTTGGTGCCTTCCCCTCTTCCGATTTATACCACCACCGCAGGTGGTGATATAAATCGGATCAAACTACTTAGTATCTTTGTTCAATGGCACGTATTATACCATTATCCGAAGGGTCATTTACCGTAGACGGAACCAAGCAATTCACTCCATTTAACCTGGAGACAGACAAGATGCAGGACAGGCCACATGGCTCGCTCCTGGTAGAGATTCAGCCATTTCTGGTAATTACTGACAGGGATTATATCCTGTTTGATGCTGGCTTGGGCTTTCGCAACAACGATGGCGTGATGCAGATCCACCAGAACCTGATCAACGAAGGGATTAATCCAATGGAGATCACCAAGGTAATGATGAGCCATTTGCATAAGGATCACTCCGGCGGCATTTCGTCGGTAGACCCAATTACCGGAGAGCGTACGCTTTCTTTTCCCAGTGCTACCTATTATGTGAATAACGAGGAGATGCTGTATGCCCTTGAGCATGCGGGCAAATCCTATCATTCAGAAGATATTGTGATTTTGCAGCAGCGTGATAATATTGTGTTTACCACCGGCAATGGCACCATCGATGGGTATATCCATTACGAAGTTACCGGCGGGCACTGTCCTTATCACCAGGTTTTTCTGGTTGATGACGGGGAGGATAAAGTATTTTTTGGTGGAGATGTAGCCCCTCAGATTTCCCAGATGAAAAACCGCTTCGCTGCCAAGTATGATTATGATGGTAAACGCAGTATGGAATTGCGTCAGGAGTTCCTGGAGCGTGGTAAAAAAGAAGGCTGGACATTTATGTTCTACCATGACGTTAAACAACCAACCGCGAGGTTTGAATAAAATAATATGATATGTACAGCCGCTATACGAGTTTTAGTTTAAGTGGGCAGTCGTATATCAATACTGAACAATTTGAAGGCCGCGACTGGGCGGCCTTCAGCATGTATACCAGTGCCGTGGTGCATGAATTGCTGGTGCCGGATACGGTGGTGAATCTGGTGACTGCCGGGGAAAAACGGATGTATTGCGGCAACAGGGTGATTCACTTACGGCAGGGGGATATCCTGGTGATCCCTGCAGGCTCACTGGTAAGTTCTGAAATTTTGCATGCTGGCGAGGGTTTCAGCAGTTTAAATGTTATAATCCCTGATGAGGTCATTACCACTACTCCGGTACGTTATTCTTCTTTTGTTTCGGGAGAGATGCAATTGCTGCCTGGCGGTAATTGCCAGGCACTGCTAAAGGGCGTTTTATCTGCATTGCTCAACAAATCCGGGGTGAACCTTCATCCGCGGGAGTGGCAGTCGCGCATATGGCGTGAATTGCGGTCGCACAGTGCTTTGGCGGCAATGCTACAGCGGCTTTCGCAATCCCGTATGGACCCGTTGATGGAACAGTTGAGCACAGGCATATCTGATATCAGGGAGATGGAAGACCTGGCCCGGGCAGGCTGCATGAGTGTGGCTACACTCAAGCGCCGGTTCAGGGCATTATATGGTTGTGGGCCCATGGAGTGGATCTGGAAGATGCGATTGCAGCGTGCGGGTTTGTTGCTGCGTTCGGGGCAGGAGCCGGTGCGGGATATCGCGTATAGCACTGGGTTTTCGGATGTATCGCATTTTTACCGGTTGTTCAGGAAACAATACGGCGTTACGCCGGTGGCGTGGCGAATGAATAAGGGATGTGATCAAGGCCTTGGGGCTTGATAAGGAGAAAATGAGCTTTTTAGCCAATGGCACTTCAGTCGTGAATGGTACTTTGTAATCAAAAAAAGATGACGGACAAACAAGCATTTGGACAAGCCTGGGTGGCTGCCTGGAATTCACATGATATAGAAGAGATTATGTCGCACTATGCGGAGGATATTGAGTTTTACTCCCCTGTAGTGCAGCGGTTAAACAATGAACCAAGTGGCCGGTTATCCGGGAAGGAGGCGTTGCGTGCTTACTTTCTGCGGGGACTGGCGGCTTATCCGGATTTACATTTTGAGTTATATCATATACTTGAAGGCGTAGGTTCGGTGGTGTTATATTACAAGAGTATCAATAATAGTTTGAGTGCGGAGATGATGGTGCTGAATGAGGAAGGGTTGGTGAAAGAGGTGCGGGCCCATTATAAACAGCAATAGTCCAACATGGACTTACAACAAAAAGCCCTCGCCAAAGGCGGGGGCTTTTTGTTGAAAAAAAGTTTAATGTTTTGGTTTCTGGAACTGTTGCTGATTTATTCGCTGGGCTCTTTTATTGCTATTGAGATGTCGGATCATCATGCGTCTGAATTCCTGTTCGCTGCTAAAAACGGCGCTGGCTTTCCTGGCGGGCAGTACGCGTTGGAACTCGGCTGTATAGCGGGTTTTAATGTCCAGCATTCGCTTGTCATAGCCGAGGTCTTTATCCATATTGCTTCTGGCGATGGCATCAGCATCGAGGCCGCGGGCGGCTTTATCGTTTAATTTCTTGTTACGTTGTTTATCCGCGATGAGTTGATCGATTTCTCCGCGGTAGTTGTTATATACCGGCCAGAATTTCTGGGCTTCATCGGGGGTAAGGTCCAGTGTACGTGCGATGTAGGCTATTTCTATTGATTTAAGCTGCTGCTTGGCTGCATCGTCTTGCTGGGCAAAGGCGCGGGGGATGCAGGTGAGCAAAACGGCAATAAAAATCAATATGCTGTAAAAATTTCTCATTTATTACTCATTAGGTAATTCATCATTAGCTAGCGAGGCTTCCAGCATATAATGCTGAAGGAGTTCGCCGGGTACTGTTTCATGGATCTGTTTTTCCAGTTGCGGTATGGCTGCTGATTTTGCCGCTTGCGCAAAGATAGTTTCGTTATCAAATGCATCTGCATGGTTTTGCAGATAGGCGATGATGTCTTCGTCACTGATGGCAGTCAGCTGGTTTTCGATGTCGCTGTAATCGTGGTGGTAGTGTTCTTTTCCGATAAAGAAGAGTGCACTTGTACCAAGGATGGCGATGATGCTGGCAGCAGCGGCCCACCGGGTCCATGTAGCTTTCCGGGTTTTACTAATGGGTATAACCGGGGTAGGTTCGGTAATAGCCGTTTGAATATGGTTAAAATAGTTTTCCGGTAGTGAGAAGGGGGTAGTTTTGGGCAGGGCGGCCAGAAAGGGCGACACTGCTTCTAATTCTTCAACTACGGAAAGATCCTGGCTGTGCGCCACCTGGCTGAGTATAGCAGCAGGCAGCTGTTCGAAGTAGTTTTCGGGAGGTGGAGAAAAGGGGGTACGTTGCGACAGGGAGGCGTTTACCGCATCCTGTAAGCGAATTTTGTCCGCAATAATTTCCGGGAGCTGATCAAAGTAGCCGGTGGGTACCGAAAACGTTTGATCTGCCGGCCAGTTGGCCCCGGGAGCTATCTGCAGTAATTCGTTTAATATGTCGTTCCCTTTTTTCATTACTGTTTTTAGACAGTTAGTCAAATAAATGGTTTAATTAGATTTTAATCTTCTTCCAAAAAACTTTAAAAAACCCTTAAAAAGGTGGTGTGGCTAAACTTTTTCAGGTGTTTTTTATATATTCCTCGATTTTTTTTACAGCGTGGTGGTAAGAAGCTTTGAGCGCTCCTTCGGAGGTATCCAGTACTTTGCTCATCTGTTCGTAGGGCATTTCGTCGTAGTACCGAAGGTTAAATACAATCCTTTGTTTTTCAGGTAATTGCAAGATGGCTCGCTGCAGTTTCCATTCTAACTTATTCGGGTCAAACTGCGTGTCTGCCTTTAATTTATTGCTGAGCCCGGATTCTACATCTGTGAGGGAAACAGACTGTTTACGTTTCTGTTGCTCCAGGAATGTGAGAGATTCGTTGGTGGCTATTTTATAGAGCCAGGTGTAGAGCTGTGCGTCTTCCCTGAACCCTTCGAGATTTTTCCAGACTTTAATAAATACATTCTGTAGTACGTCGTTAGCATCGTCATGGTCAATAACGAGGCGTCTCACGTGCCAATACAGCCGTTCCTGGTATTTTTTGATGATTAGCGTAAAGCCTTGCTCCCTGGTTTCCGCGTTGCGGTATATGGCCAGTAGTGATTTATCGTCCTGTGAAACAGCCATAGGTTAAATGGTTCATGACAGGTTTAGTACTCAAATTAGATAAAAAAAGTCGGTGTAGGTTTAATGTAAGGTTGGTAAGTTTTTGAACAGTGCCTTCGGCACTGTTCAAAAACTCAATTCCCCTGCACCTTCGGTGCAGGGGAATTGATCATAAAAGAAAAGCCACCGGATAACGGTGGCTTTTAATATTTATTTCTTTTTACGTGCTATTGCTTTTTCAGCAGCAGCCACGATGTGGGCCGAATCAAGACCGTATTTGGTGAGCAGTTCAACTGGTTTACCGCTTTCACCGAAGGTATCGTTGGTACCTACGTATTCGATAGGCACTGGAATGTGCCGGGAGGCTACTTGCGCGATGGAATCGCCCAGGCCGCCGAGTACATTGTGTTCTTCAGCAGTAACGGCGCAGCCGGTTTTGCTGAGGGATTTGATCACAGCTTCTTCATCCAGCGGCTTAATAGTGTGGATATTGATGATTTCTACGCTATAGCCTTTTTCTTCCAGGATTTTACCGGCTTCTACTGCAATCCACACCAGGTGGCCGCAAGCGAAGAGGGTGATATCAGTACCTTCATGGAGGACTTGCGCCTTACCGATTTCGAAGGTTTGATTTTCCGGGGTGAAGTTAGGCCATTTTGGACGGCCGAAGCGGAGGTATACCGGACCTTCGTGGTCGGCGATGGCGATGGTAGCGGCTTTGGTTTGATTGAAATCGCAAGGTACGATTACCGTCATGCCGGGCAGCATTTTCATCATCCCGATATCTTCCAGGATCTGGTGGGTAGCACCATCTTCTCCGAGGGTCAGACCTGCGTGGGATGCGCAGATTTTCACGTTTTTATTGGAGTAGGCTACGGACTGACGAATCTGGTCGTAAACTCTACCGGTGGAGAAGTTGGCAAATGTAGTGGTGTATGGAATCTTTCCGCCGATGGTCATACCTGCAGCGATGCCGATCATATTAGCCTCGGCAATACCTACCTGTACAAAACGGTCTGGAAATTCTTTAATAAATGCGTTGAGTTTCATGGAACCGAGCAGGTCGGCTGTCAGTGCCACGACATTAGGGTTTTTGCGACCCACTTCAAGGATACCCTCACCAAATCCGGCGCGGGTTTCTTTTTCATTCAGCGGTTGAATATCTTTTACCATAACGGATTTTTAAAATGATGCGTAAAAGTAAACAATTAGAATGATGAGTTCTAATTACTTAAAACTTTATTACGAAGGCTTACTTCCCACTGCCAGGCGGTGCGCATGCAGTCCTCTATGCCAATTTGTGGTAACCAGCCAAGTTTTTCCTTAGCCTTACTGTTATTGGCATAAATGGCAATCACATCACCCGGGCGGCGTGGGCCCATTACATAATTCAGTTTCACACCGGAAATCTTTTCGAAGGCCAGGATTGCTTCCAGTACGGTTACACCATTGCCGGTACCCAGGTTAAAGATTTCGCAGTTGCTTTCATTTTTATGATCCAGCAGGTATTGGAGTGCTTTGGTATGAGCGGCTGCGATGTCGGTAACATGGATATAATCACGTACGCAGGAACCATCGCGGGTATCGTAATCGGAACCGAAAACGGTCATTTTAGGAATTTTTCCTATAGCCGTTTGAGTGATTACCGGCACCAGGTTATCTGGTTTGCCCAGTGGCAGCTCGCCGATCAGGCCGGATGGGTGTGCACCAACCGGGTTGAAGTAGCGGAGGATGATTGACTGGGTATCGTTTACATGGCTGTAATCCTCAATTATCTGCTCGCCCATTTGTTTGGTACGTGCATAGGGCGATTGCGCTTCACCAATAGGTGTTTCCTCCACTACCGGCAGAGCTTTGGTATTGCCATAAACGGAGCAGGAAGAGGAGAATACGAGGTTAGGAATGTTGAATTCCTTCACGCATTTCAGCACATTGACGAGGGAGGTCAGGTTATTGTGGAAGTACAGTAAAGGATCAGCTACCGATTCAGGAACGGTTTTCAGCGCTGCAAAGTGGATCACCCCTACGATATCCCTGTTTTCATGAAAAACGGCGTGGGTGTCTTCCAGGTTGCACAAATCCACTTTATAATTACGGACTTTCTTTCCGGTAATTTTTTC
Source organism: Chitinophaga jiangningensis (assembly GCF_900142605.1). Classification (GTDB taxonomy): domain Bacteria; phylum Bacteroidota; class Bacteroidia; order Chitinophagales; family Chitinophagaceae; genus Chitinophaga; species Chitinophaga jiangningensis. Next base: position 1,021,523 of record NZ_FRBL01000001.1, on the reverse strand, counting down.
GATGCCGTCCAACAATTGTGTGGTACTTCTGATGTTGCTGTCAACAGACACTACATCGAATCCATTATTAATCAGATCTACAATAGTATGGGCGCCAATATAGCCACAACCACCGGTAACAAGAACCTTCATGATAATTTTAGATTTACGATTTAATTTTTCAGATCAATTTTTGTTGGAGTACGGATTCAAGATATTGTCCGTAGCCGCTTTTCAGCAATGGCTTAGCCAGTTGCTGTAATTGTGAAGCATCAATAAAGCCCTTACGGTAGGCGATTTCTTCGATACATGCGATTTTGATGCCTTGGCGTTGTTCGATTACCTGTACAAACTGTGAAGCCTGCATGAGGGAGTCGAAAGTGCCGGTATCGAGCCATGCGGTACCGCGGGGTAAGATAGATACTTTTAACTTTCCGCGCTTCAAATATTCTTTGTTAACGTCAGTAATTTCGTATTCACCACGTGGGCTTGGTTCCAGGTTTTTAGCGATTTCCACCACGGAGTTATCGTAGAAGTACAATCCTGGTACGGCGAAGTTGGATTTTGGCTTTGCAGGTTTTTCTTCGATGGATACCACTTTCATATCATCTGCAAATTCCACCACACCATATCTTTCCGGATCGGATACCTGGTATGCATATACGATACCACCATCCGGATTCACATTATTTGCCAGTTGAGTACCTAAACCGGCGCCGTAGAAGATATTATCTCCTAATACCAGTGCAACATTATCAGTACCAATGAATTGTTCACCGATTACGAAGGCTTGTGCCAGGCCGTTTGGCTGTGGCTGTTCCGCATAGCTGAGTTTAAGCCCCAGTTGACTGCCATCACCAAAGAGGCGCTGAAAAGAAGGCAAATCATGCGGTGTGGAAATGATAAGGATGTCCTTGATACCTGCCAGCATGAGTGTAGACAGCGGGTAGTAGATCATAGGTTTATCATAAACGGGCATAATCTGTTTGCTGATCGCGTAGGTAATGGGGTGTAATCGGGTGCCGGAACCGCCAGCCAGGATAATTCCTTTCATTGGTAATTCAATTCAGTTTAGTAATCCTACAAAAATAATAGTTTATGCGTATAAATGTAAGGCACACGTTTGCGTAAAATTTTAATGAAAGCGAATTTATAGCAGTCATGAAACCATAAAAGCAAAAAACCTGCGGCAGGCGCAGGTTTTAGCTTATATTACTCCGGAGGTTATCCGTATAAATTAAATGAAAATACTTACGATAGCATAAGTAATGGCTGCCAGGAGGCCGCTGATAGGGATGGTGAGTACCCATGCCCAGAGCAGACTAACGGTAACGCCCCATCTAACAGCGGAGAGGCGTTTGGTAGCCCCTACCCCCATAATAGCACCGGTGATAACGTGTGTGGTACTGGCCGGGATGCCCAAATGTTCGGTAAAGAACAGGGTTACCGCACCCGCACCTTCTGCAGCTACGCCTTCCAGCGGAGTCACCTTGGTGATACGGGTACCCATTGTTTTAACGATTTTCCAGCCACCGCTCATGGTACCAAGCGCAATGGCGGTAAAGCAGGCCAGGGGAATCCAGTCTGGCATCGCCTTGATATTTGGAATATGTCCGGCAGCCACCATAGCGGCCGCAATGATACCCATTACTTTCTGCGCATCGTTGGAACCGTGCCCAAGGCTCAGGGCCGCACTGGACAACAGCTGCAGGCGCTTGAACCAGTTTTCAGCCTTATAAGGATTGGCCCGGCGGCAGATATTTACAATGATCAGGGTGAAGATGAAAGACACAATCATACCGATCAGTGGGGCCAGGACAATAAAGTAAACGATTGGCAGTACTTTATGATAGTTGATTACATCCAGGGTACCGGCACTGGTTACGGCGGCTCCGATGAAGCCCCCGATCAGCGTATGGGAAGAACTGGACGGGATACCCAGCCACCAGGTGAACAGGTTCCAGGTGATAGCGGCTACAAGGCCACTCAAAATTACTTTCAGTGTAATGAATTGTTCAAAAACCGAGCTGGCAACGGAGTTGGCTACTTTAAACTCTCCAATGATATACTTGGCAATGAAAAACGCAGCAAAGTTGAAAACTGCGGCCCAAAGTACAGCCTGAAACGGCGTCAGTACCTTGGTGGATACTATCGTGGCGATAGAGTTGGCGGCATCATGGAAACCATTGATATAGTCGAAGATGAAGGCCAATATAATAATAACAACTAGTAAGGTCATGGTGATACCGTAATTATACGTTCTGGACAGGCAGGCACTCCTTAAGAGTACTTGATAATAATGGTTTCGATCACATTGGCGCAGTCTTCGCACTTATCAGTAGCGATTTCCAGTGCCTGGTAGATCTCACGCATTTTGATCAGTTCAGCTGCGTTTTGCTCTGTTTCGAACAATTCGGCAATCGCCATATCATAGATATCATCAGCATGGTTCTCCAGGCTGTTGATTTTCACACAGGCATCAGTGATGATACGCATGTTTGACATGGTGCGGAGCTCGTGTATAGCTTTGTGCAGCTCCAGAACACCCAGGTGGATCAGTTCAGCCAGCTTGCGGATGCTGTCATTTATATTATGAACTTTATAAATATCCATTCTTTTGGCAGAACCATGGATATAGTCAGCCACATCATCCAGGGTAGCAGCCAGGTAGTGAATATCTTCACGGTCAAACGGGGTGATGAAGTTCTGCCCCAGCTCAACAAATATACGGTGGGTGTAATCGTCATTTTTGTGCTCCAGGCGCTCGATCAGATGCACTTTATCTTTCCTTACTGCCAGGTCGGTGGTAGCTACCAGCTCGTTCAGGACCTGAGACATTTCTACCAGATTGGAAGCAACATCTTCAAAAAGAGAATAAAATACCCGGTCTTTCGGCATGAATAATTTTACAAAAGAGTTGAAGCCTCCCATACGTTTGAGTTTAAAAATTTGCCGCAAAAATAGGCCGCACATCCCATTACTGCCAATTTCCTGTAGGAATTAATAATTCCTTAACATTGGATTAATATAAAAGTAATATAGCGATTTTTCCTTTGCATTGTCAATTTAACTAATAAAACAAGCTGCCCGGCAACTTGTTCATACCTGCAATTGAATGTCAGACAAGCGTCCATTAGATATAGCCGTTATTTCAGATGTACACCTCGGCATCTACGGCTGCCACGCCAAAGAGCTCATACAGTACCTGGACAGCATTGATCCGCGGATCCTGGTGCTAAACGGGGATATTATCGATATCTGGCAGTTCAGCAAACGCTACTTCCCTAAGTCCCATACCAAGGTAATCCGCCGCATCCTTAAAATGATCGGCAAAGGCACCCAGGTGGTATACCTCACCGGTAACCATGACGAAGCCATGCGCAAATACTCCGGGTTTGAGCTCAGCAACTTCAAAATCGACGATAAGCTGATCATCGACATAGACGGGAAAAAACACTGGTTTTTCCATGGTGACGTATACGACGTGACCATGAAAAACTCAAAATGGCTGGCTAAGCTGGGAGGAAAGGGCTATGATCTCCTGATTATCCTCAATCGCCTCGTAAACAATACCCTGGAAAAATTTGGCAAAGAGAAGATGTCCTTCTCCAAAAAAGTAAAACAGGGGGTAAAACAGGCCGTGAAATTTATTTCCGACTTCGAACAAACTGTAGCAGAAATAGCCGCAGATAAACATATTGACGTAGTATGCTGTGGACATATCCACCAGCCACTCATTAAAGAAATGCAGGTAGGTGATAAAACCGTTACCTACCTCAACTCCGGCGACTGGGTAGAAAGCCTTACCTCACTCGAATATGCCAACCAGCAATGGAACCTGTACCAACACCCTGTTTCCAAGTCCCGCGTGGTCATCCCTGAAGACGAAGACGACCGCCCGCTGGTGTTCCCTTCCAATGCCTTTTAATTTTTTACACATTTTATAAAAAGTCATAAGTTTCACATAAACATAACAGGTACTTAATATTAAATTAAAAGTAGGGTTCTACTTTTGCCAGTAAATAAACAAGTATCCGTATTGGACCTTTTGGAACAGAAAGATCATACATCAAGATGAAAGTACTGAAGTTACATCCACTCATGACAATTTCCCTCCTGCAAATGCAACTGCAACGTTTGCTGTCCTGTAACGTAGCAGTATATATGCGTCATTCTGTGGCTAATGCGTTTGATACCCTCAAAGAAGCCGGTTTCGATGAAGAAAACCTGATCGAATTTCCTATCGATGAAACTTTAAGCCTGCGGGAGTTTGAAGAAGAAGTGGAAGAACGGTTCAACTTCACCCTGGAATTGTGCAATAAAGACAATAAACCTTTTACCAATAAAAGCCAGCACCTGTTTCAGATATCTTCTTCCCAACCAAAAAAGGAAGAAAAAAATTATCAGCTGGATATTTCACTGGATATGCTGATGAATAACAGGCAGTTTCCTTCGCAGAATATTTCTTTTTAAGTATCCTTACCATTTTGTTTGCGAATGGGTCAGGGCCGCAGGCCCTGACCCATTCGCTTTATTACGCGTGCCTGCGGCACGCGTAATAAAGCGAATGGGAATTCGTATACCCGATACAGTTAGTACGATTTAATATTAGGATAACCATCCGTTAATACGCTGTTAATATCAGACAAATACTTTTGTAACAGAAATTAGAATGCGATCAGCACCAGATTAGAATCAACGTTTCTGTATACATAGCTTATAAATTACTTCATCCGTGCAACGAATTTATTCTGTACCGTTTTTTACACTGATAGTAATATGTCTCCTTTCACTATCAGCCTTAGCCACAGGACCGGGAAAAGTGACCGGAAAAGTTACCGACAAAAAAACCGGTGAAGCCATTCCAGGCGTTACCATTATAGTACAGGGAACATCCCAGGGTACTGTTACCGACGTAGAAGGCCGCTATGCGCTGGCTGTTACCTCCGGTACCTATACTATCGACTTCAAATATATGGGCTATCAAACGAAGTCCATCAGCGAAGTAAAAGTAAATGATAATCACGCTGCCAGCCTGGATGTAATCCTGGAAGTAGCAGCCTCCAAAGACCTGAAAGAAGTAGTGATCAAAGGCTCCTATAAACAGGAAACCATTAATGCGCTCTACGCTGCACAAAAAAATAATGCGGTGGTATCTGATGGTATCTCTGCTGACCTGATCCGCAAATCACCTGATAAAAACACCGGTGAAGTACTGAAGCGTGTAAGTGGTACCAGCATACAGGATAATAAGTTTGTAGTAGTACGGGGTTTAAGTGAGAGATATAATACCACCCTCATGAACAACGCCGTGATGCCGAGCACGGAACCGGATAAAAAGGCCTTCTCCTTTGATATCATCCCTTCGAACCTGATTGATAATATCACCATCTTTAAAACGGCTTCTCCTGACCTGCCAGCTGACTTTGCCGGCGGTGCAGTGAAAGTATCCACCAAAGACTTTCCTGATCAGGCTTTTCTGGATTTACAGCTGAGCACTGGTTACAATACACAAACTACTTTCAAAGATTTTTATACGACTCCACCAAAAGGAAAAACAGATTGGTTAGGTTTTGACGACGGCTCAAGAAAATTACCAGATGCTTATAAAAATGCTGCTAAAGGTAATTACAGCCTGCTGCCTGATGCGGATAAAATTGCTATCGCCAAACAGTTTCCTAACAGCTATAGCAGCGGCGACCTGCAAGGCAAAAGCCGTCCTCCTTTCGGCGTGCAGCTGGCCAACGGAAACAGTTGGCACACAAAAGGCAATAACCGTTTCGGCTATATCTTCTCCCTAAACTATAGTAACAGCCTGCGCCGCATCTACCGCGAGCGTAGCGAGCAAAACGTGACAGAACACCTTTTTGATTATAAAGATTATTCCTATACCCAAGCCAATAACCTGGGTGCTGTACTGAACCTCGCTTACAATTTTGGAAACAACAAAATTGCGTTCAAGAACTTCTTTAACAACGATTTTAACAACATATTCACCAATCGTGCAGGACTGCAATATGATAACAATGCAGGTCAGCCACGTATCAGCTATAACGCTGAAATGACGCAGAACAGCCTGTACAATTCCACCGTAGAAGGTACACATGTGCTGGGTAACAGAAAATGGAATGTGGACTGGAATATCGCTTATGGCCGTGCTGCCAGAAACCAGCCTGACCAGCGTATCCTCTCTTTCAAACAGTACGCAGGGGATAACTTCTATACCTTAACACTGTCAAACGAAAACAACCCTAACATCCGCGAAGCCGGTCGCGTATACACCAAGTTGACCGAGAATATCTACAGTGCTAACCTGAACATTGCCTTACCATTTGAGCTGTTTGGACAATCGCAGAAATTTAAGTTCGGTGGTACAAAAGTCTACAGAAGCCGCGATTTTTCTGCCGTTGCATTGGGGTACGCTTCTGCTGTGTCTAATACCAATATTGCACTGGATAAAGGCCTGACTGTTGACCAGATTTTCACTAACGAAAATATCGACCGATACAAAATACTGCTGGCGAAAATCGACCTGAATAATAAAGACTATAAAGGTACCGGCGATCTCACAGGCGGCTACCTGATGCTGGATAATAAACTCGCGGATGCACTGCGACTGGTATGGGGTGCAAGAGTAGAATCCTATACACAGGAACTGACTACTGCCGGCGAACCAAAGCAGCACTACAGCAATGTGGATGTATTGCCTTCGTTGAATGCCACCTATGCACTGAACGAGCAATCCAACCTTCGCTTCTCCTACTCGCAAACGGTGAACCGCCCTGAATTTCGTGAGCTGGCTATGTTCCGTTACTATGATTTTGATAACGAATACCTGATTGAAGGTAATAAGAACCTGCAACGAGCCCTGGCTAATAACCTGGATCTGAGATGGGAAATGTTCCCGGGCGCAGGCGAAATCCTCTCTGCATCTGTGTTCTATAAACACTTCAAAAATCCGATCGAACAAACCAACGATGGTAACAGCATCCTATCCTACAATAACGCACCAAGCGCTACAGATATCGGTGCTGAACTGGAATTCCGCAAGCGTTTAAACTTTATTTCTTCTTCATCCATATTTGATAACCTCGTATTCTATGCGAATGCGGCCTACATCAATTCCAATGTAGATCTGCCAGCCGGCAGCGACGGTAAGAAAACGCCGTTACAGGGACAATCGCCTTACCTGATCAATGGCGGATTGACTTATGCCCCGGCGGACAATGACTTCTCCCTAAACCTCCTGTATAACAGAATTGGCCAGCGCCTCCGGTTCAGAGGTACTGCTGATGGACTGGATACTTACGAGCGCCCGAGAGATATTATTGACTTCCAGATCAGCAAGAAAGTATTTCATAAAGCAGGTGAATTCAGGTTAAATATCAGCGATATCCTGGCACAGCCGATTGCATGGTATTATAAGTTCCCCGGCAGTGATAAAACTGCTTACCAGGCAGGACACGATTACATTGTGAATTCCGTGAAACCAGGTACCACTTTCACCCTTTCATTCAGATATAATTTTCTTTCCAAAAAATAATTAAATCTGCACACAACATGAACAAGAATTATGTACTGGCACTGATGGCCGCTGCATCACTCGCTGCCTGCAGTAAGAATGATGATAACAACAGCACGCCTCCGCCAACAACGTCTAAAGACACAGTAATGGTAAGGAATACTATTTCTGCTAACACTACCTGGTCTAAAAACAAAGTATATGTACTCCGTGGATATGTATACGTAGATGCTCCTGCAAAACTGACAATCGAAGCTGGTACTAAAATTATCTCTTACCGTGATTCTGCTGGTGTGCTGTTAGTGTACAAAGGCGCGAAAATCGACGCAAATGGTACTACTGATAACCCAATCGTTTTCACTTCCGGTCATGCTGACGCTAAGCCTGGCGACCTGGGTGGTGTAATCCTGGTGGGTAACGCTACTGGTAACGGTAACCACTCTAAACTGGAAGGTGGTGTAGATGCTGCACATACCCTGTTTGGTGGTACGGATGATACGGATAACTCTGGTAGCCTGACTTACACCCGTATCGAATACGGTGGTAAAGCAGTAGCGCCAAATGATGAGATCAATGGTCTCACGCTGTATGGTGTTGGTAGCGGTACTACCCTCCACCACATTCAGATCCTGAATGGCCTGGATGATGCGCTGGAAATTTTCGGTGGTACGGCAAACCTGAAATACATTATCGCTTACAATAACGCAGATGATGATTTCGATTTTGATGATGGTTACAGAGGTAAAATCCAGTATGCTGTTTCTATCAAACAGCCTTCTTTCACCGATACTAAAACCGGTGGTGATGTGTCCAACAACTTTGAAGTGGATAACACCAACCCTAATACCAAACCTATTACTACCACCCCAATCACTGCGCCTGTACTGTCTAACTTTACCGCCATGGGCCCTGGCGTTGGTACTTCCGTAAGTAAAGATTATGGTTATGGTATGCGTTGGAGAAGAGGTTCTAAATTTGTACTCGGTAACTCTATCGTAGCTAACTCTTACCTGGCTGCACTGCGTATCGATGATCAGGTAGGTATCGACTTCTACACTGCCGGTGACAGCAAATTTGCTAATTCCCTGCTGCAGGGTGCGGGTACTGAAAGCATCTCCCTGTTTGCAAATGGTGGGGTGGTAAATGCTGCTGCACTGACTTTGCTGGTTACTGGCCGTGATGCTTCTACCATCTTTGGTGCAGCTAACCTGGCTGATCTGAAACTGAAAGATCCTACCAACAATGCCAATCCGGATCTGACACCACAAACCGGTTCTCCTGCGTTAACAGGTGCTAAGTTTGATGGTTCTCTGAACGATGCATTCTTTGACAAAGTAGCTTACCGTGGTGCAGTGGATCCTGCTAATGACTGGACTAAAGCGAAGTGGGTTTCCTGGAACAGAATCGTAAAATAATAGTAACGACTATATAACTCTTTAGCTTAAACGTTGATTTTATAAGCTGTATTTACAATTTAATCCCCCGTCCCGGTTTTCCGGGACGGGTTTTTTATTTAGGTGATTATTTGCCGAGTTTGGCCATGTATTTATCCGGTGCTTTCAGGAAAACTTCCTTGCAGGTAGAAGAGCAGAAGTGCAGGGTATCGGTTTTATAAACGGTCCATTCCTGGTAGCTGGTGTCATAAGGCATTTCGCATACAGGATCAGGCAGTTTATCGGTTACGGCAGCAGTGGTGGCTGCGGGTTCAGCGGTGGCTGTGCCGGTGGTTTCCGCTGGTTTTGACTGCTGCGCACATGACATCATGAAGAGGGCAGCTGCTACGAGTACATATTTCATTTTCGTTCTTATTTTCTATCGAAGTTACGGAGTATTAAAAAATTGGAGAATCACGGGAGATATTAGGGCCCATGATTCTCCAATTACTATTTCCCGGAACGGGAGGAATCTATTGTTATTACCAGATTACAACACGTTTTGCTGCAGGCAATACCATTTTACTGGAATCAGTACAAGCCCATGCCTGCTGGAATTCAACCAGGTGAGGCAGCGGACCGTTGATGCGCCATCTTGCAGGAGAGTGCGGATCTGTTTGTACCTGGTTGCGCAGGGCGGCGTCGGTAATGTTACCGTGCCATACCTGTGCCCATCCGAGGAAGAAGCGCTGCTGCCAGGTGTAGCCATCAATTGGCTTAGGTTGTTCTTTACCTTCGAAGGATTTTTCCAGTGCATGGTAAGCAAGGGTTAAACCACCCAGATCCGCGATGTTTTCACCGATAGTGAGGCCACCGTTGATGTTGAAGCCAGGCAGTACCTGGATGCTGCTGAAGTAATCGATATAGCTTTTCGCCAGTTTATCGAAATTGGTACGATCTGAAGCAGTCCACCAGTTTTTCAGGTTACCATCTGCATCAAATTGAGAACCCTGGTCATCGAAACCGTGGGTAAACTCGTGGCCGATTACGGCGATGATACCACCGTAGTTGATCGCATCGTCAGCATTGGCATTGTAGAACGGAGGCTGGAGGATACCTGCAGGGAACACCACTTCGTTGTTGAGTGGGTTGTAGTAGGCATTCACTGTTTGAGGTGTCATACCCCATTCAGACTTATCAACCGGTTTACCGATTTTAGCTACTGCTTCTTTGTGCTGGTAGTTCATTGCGCTGATGGCGTTCTCTACCAGTTTATCCTTTTCAACTACGATAGTGGAATAGTCTTTCCATTTATCAGGGTAGCCGATTTTGTAGGTAAAGGAAGCCAGTTTTTTATGTGCCATTGCTTTGGTTGAATCGCTCATCCAGGTGAGTTTATCGATTCTTTCGCCATATACTTTACGCACGTTTTCGATCATTTCGGAAACTTTCTTCTTAGAGCTTTCAGGGAAGTATTTAGCTGCGAAGAGTTTTCCCAGCGGCATGCCCAAAGTAGCGTCTGTAGAGCGGATAGCGCGTTCAGGACGGGTTTTCTGTGCTTTTTTACCGGTAAGAACGGTACCGAAGAAGTGGAAGTTTTCGGCATCGAAATCTTTAGGCAGGTAGCCCGCGAAGCGAGTCAGCAGTTGCCATTTGGTATAGGTTTTCAGTACATCCAGCGGGGTTGCTTTCAGCAGTTTGCCAGCGTTGGTGAGGTACGCTTTGTTCTGGATAACGAGGGTATCGGTTTTGATATCCTGTTTGCCGGTGAAGCCATCCCAATCGAAATCAGGCGCCAGGGCTTTCAGTTCGCCGAAGGCTGCGCGGTTGTAGGTTGCCACCGGGTCACGCAGGTCCACGTTGGAGAGCTGTATTTTTGCCAGTTTGGTTTCGAAGTCAAGGATAGTTTTACCTGGGGTTGCCTCTTTGAAGCCGGCCAGGGAGAACATTTTGTTTACGTGTGCTTCGAATTCGGCGCGTACGTTTTTAGTGGCAGAATCCTGTCTTTCGTAATAGCTTTTTTCGCCCAGCGACAAACCGTCCTGGCCCTGATACAGCACGTTCATTTTGCTGTTTTTGGCATCAGCCTCAACATAGAAGCCGGTGAAGGTGGAAACGCCGATTTTACCCAGCTCACCATTTACTGCCGACCAGTCGGCAAGAGTTTTGATACCCTCAATTTTGTCAAGGTAAGGTTGTAATGGGGAGATCCCGCGTTTTTCGATGGTAGCGGTGTCGAGGTAGGAAGCATAGTAGTCAGCGATCTGCTGTTCTTCGGTTCCTTTTTTGAGATCAGTTTTAGCACTGATTTCGGCGATGATACCTTTGAGGCGTACTTCCTTGTTTTCTTTGTCGAGGATGTTAAAAGCGCCCCAACGGCTTTCTGTAGAAGGTACAGGGTTGTTTTTCTTCCAATTGCCGTTTACGAAGTTGTCGAAATCGTCACAGGCTTTTACGGAGCTGTCGATATCCGCGAGGTTGAAGGCAGGTACCTTAGTTGTGTCGGCACCAGTGGATTGCGTGGAACTGCCTGAGTTACAAGCTGCAAATGTCACCATTGCAGCGAGTAACGGTAGCTTTACCGCATTAGTTTTACTCATATTATAATCAGGTTTTACTTAAAGTTATAGAAAAGGTACCAAGTATCACAATTGGTATTACATGAGTGGCAAACTTCGGTAAAACTGCCAGAAATACCTAAAAGCCGGAAATTTCTGAATATTTAGGTAGGTTTGTAGCTTATAAAAGGTTGTTGAATGACATTTAAGTTTAGATTATACAGGATTCTGACGTCGATATGCTTGTTTATGTCCAGTTTTACGACGCTAATGGGATTTATTGGATTGATTAGCAGTGGTTTAAATCCACAGATATTCCTCAATGTAGCCTTTTTAAGCCTGTTCTTTGTACATAGCCTGCTGTCGCTCTACCTGCAGCGTAGCTTGCTGATACCCCAGATTCCGCTGAAAGAAAGCACCCCTGGCGGCATCCGCATTACCGGTGGTATTATCATCTTTTTTACTTCCCTGTCCATCATCAGTGGGCTGATCATGCTGGCGAATGCTGATATTTTACTGGCGCCGTTACAGGAAAAGCTGATGTCAGAAAACCCGGAAGCCTTTAAGGATATGAACGTGAGTGTGATTCGGTTGATGGGAGCTATGCTCATTATTTTCCCGGCGCTGTACCTGATTAATGCCATCCTCGGATTCGGCTTCCTGAAAAAATGGAAGCAGCAACAGCAGGAATTGGAAGATAGTAGTCGCCCGGAAGATGATAATCTGATGTTATAAATTAACTAATATCATGGCAATGGAAAAGCATGACATAAAAACCAGGGAAGATATAGAGTTGATGGTGCGATCTTTTTATGACAAGGCTACCAGGGATGACCTGATTGGTTATATTTTCAACGATGTGATGAAGGTGGACTGGCCGAAGCATCTCCCCGTTATGTACGACTTCTGGGATAGTTTGTTACTGGAAGGTACCTATAAGGGGAATGCCATGCAACCACACTTCGCTATTAATAAGCTGGTGCCGTTGGAAACACCGATGTTCCAGCGCTGGCTCCAGATTTTTGAAGCCACTGTAAATGAGTTGTTCATCGGCGAAACTGCTGATCTGGCCATTACCCGGGCCCGTTCCATCAGCGAGATTATGAATTTTAAGATGAACATCATTAATCATCCTGAACAACAGAAAGGTAATATACCGCTCGTTAACCCGGGCAATCAAAACGGATAGCGTATGCAACCATTAGCAGAGCGACTCAGGCCCGCCACCCTTGATGAACTGGTGGGACAGGAACACCTGACCGGAAAAGACAGTATTTTAAGAAAAGCAATTGAGCAGGGCCGCATCCCGTCCATGATCCTTTGGGGACCTCCGGGCGTGGGCAAAACTACCATTGCCAATATTATTGCACATACCCTGAACGTACCGTTTTATACGCTGAGTGCTATTTCAGCAGGCGTAAAAGAGGTGCGGGAAGTGATAGAAATAGCCCGTAAGCAATCACACGCGGTTTTATTTATAGATGAAATCCACCGTTTTAATAAATCGCAGCAGGATGCTTTGCTGGGCGCCGTAGAAAAAGGGATTATCACGCTGATAGGTGCTACCACAGAGAATCCTAGCTTTGAGGTTAATGCGGCGGTGCTTTCCCGCAGCCAGGTATATGTGCTCAAACCTCTCGGGCCCGAGCAGTTGATGCAGTTGCTCCATCAGGCTATGGAGAGAGATAAATGGCTGCAGTCGAAAAATATCGAGTTAAAGGAAACGACCGCCCTGTTTAATATCTCCGGGGGAGATGCCCGGAAGTTGTTGAACCTGTTTGAACTGGTGGTAGGCACCATCCAAACCGACCCGGTAGTGATCACCGACAAAGCGGTGATGGAGATTGCACAGCAGCGCGTGGCTATTTATGATAAAAGCGGTGAGCAGCACTATGATATTATATCTGCCTTTATAAAATCCATCCGTGGCAGCGATCCCAATGCAGCCGTGTATTACCTGGCCCGTATGATTGACGGCGGTGAGGATGTGAAATTTATTGCGCGGCGACTCGTAATCCTGGCTTCCGAGGATATAGGAAATGCGAACCCCAATGCCTTATTACTGGCTACTAACTGCTTCCAGGCAGTAACGATGATCGGTTATCCGGAATCACGCATTATATTGTCACAGTGTGTTACCTACCTGGCCTCCTCGCCAAAGAGTAATGCCTCGTATATGGCAATCAATGCAGCACAGTCGATGGTAGCAAAAACCGGAGACCTGCCGGTGCCGATGCATATCAGGAACGCCCCGACGAAAATGATGAAGGAAATGGGGTATAGTAAAGGATATGCTTATGCACATGATTATGATAATAACTTTGTGACACAGGAATTTTTACCTGAAGCAATTGCCGGTACTAAGTTTTATGATCCCGGAAAAAATGCCAGGGAAGATGAATTGAGGAGGTATTTGAAGCAGTTGTGGAAGGATAAGTATAATTACTAAATAGTTTATTTTGGAAGGGACCTTTGGTCCCTTTCTGTTTTTTGCAACGCCTTCGGCGTTGCGGGGAGTTCCGCGCTGCGCGCGGGCTGCCGGCAGGTAGCCTCAAAAAAAAGTCATGCTATTTTTCCCGCTCTTTATCCAGGATGGTAAACTCGCAGGAGATCCTTTCTCCGTTCTCATCAACGAGTGTAATCGTATGCTTTCCGGCCTGTGGACGTAGCGCCATCTGATGGAAGTCCGTAGTAGTACCAAGGAAATTATTATCCAGGCTCCAGAATATTTTAGCGGCCGTATTGCGGTGTGTGGCCGTGAAGATCGTTTGTCCGGGATTACCATCGATTTCTACGGGTACGAATATACGTGTATTAGGGCGTGGGTAAATCAGTTCCATCGGGGCTTTATCCAGCCCTAAGGAAGCCAGGCAATCCGGCTTGTATGGCGGTAGTGGCTCGTAATAGTTTTTGCTGCGGTAATAATATTCCTGCGAGGGGGGTAACACAAACCAGGGTTTGTGTTGCATATACTGGGGAGATTCACAGGCTTCTGTTACGCGGAACTGCCCGTTACGGTCCAGGTGTATGAGTTGGTGATAAGGGCACACCCCTGACCTGATACCTGCTGCTGGTACCCAGATGGAATCTTTTTCTTCACAGATTTCACTTGCCCTGAAACCGCTTTTGCGACAGACTTCCACTTTTTTCATTTGTTCAAAAGGGGGCGTGAACCAGCTATTGGCGGGCAGTAGGCGGAATATGTCAAACAGTATGGGCGCTGCGGTGGATACGCCAATAAGGCCTGGCCTTCCTTCGCCGTCGGCGTTGCCTACCCATACGCCTACTACGTACTGTGGGGTCACTCCTATGGCCCAGCCGTCTCTGAAGCCAAAGCTGGTACCTGTTTTCCAGGCGATGCGTTGTGAAGAGGAAAACTGTTGCCACAGCAGTTCTTCGCCTGGGCGCATTACTTCCGTCATGGCTTCGAAGGTCCACCAGATGCTGGCTGCATCTAAAGGGGCGCTGTTGCTGAGGCCATGCCGGGAAGGTTGTGCCGCGTTGTGCATATAGTTAGGGGCATGAATATCATCTGCGTCATATTTCCCTTTGTATTGGTCGAGGTGTAGCAGCATACGGGCCATGCTGGCGTACATGCCGCCCATTTCCCACAGGGTGGTTTCGCCGCCGCCGAGGATCATGGAAAGTCCGTAGTGGTCTGCGGGTTTGTTGAGTGTGGAGATGCCCATTTGCTTCAGCAACACATGAAAGCGTTCGTAGCGGTAAGTTTGCAGCATGCGTACTGCCGGTATATTGAGTGAGCGGGCCAGCGCGTGGGAAGCTGGCACGGCGCCGTCGTAGCCGAGGTCAAAGTTTTGCGGGGAGTAGCCGGCAATCTGGGTGGGTACATCCGGGATGAGGGTGTTGGGCAGGATCATTCCATCGTGCAGCATGGCTGCATACAGGATGGGTTTGAGGGTGCTGCCCGGGCTGCGCCTGGCCTGGATGATGTCCACATGGCTTTCGAGTTCAGGATCGGCGGTGTTGTATATATTACCGACGTAGGCAAGCGCGTTACCGGTTTCTACGTCGAGTACCAGTGCAGCGGCGTTGTTGATGCCGTTGGCTTTATAGCTCTGGTGATAGCGTGTAACGATGTCCGTTACATTTTTTTGCAGCGCAGCATCCAGGGTACTTTTAATACGTGTGGGGATATCGGTTGATTGTTGTTTATAGTCGCTGCGAAATTTGTCGAGCAGGTGCGGTGCAAACTGTGGCAGCGGCAAAGGCTGGTCCGGCAAAGGTTCCAGCTGCGCCAGTTCGTAGGTGGACTGGTCGATTGTTTTATTTACATACAGTTTATGCAGCAGTTGATTACGTTTAGCCATCAAAGTTTGTCTGTTTCTTCCAGGGTGCACCAGTGCCGGACTGTTTGGTAGTACTGCCAGCGCTGCCATTTCGCCCCAGGAGAGTTGGTTTGCATTCCTTCCATAATAACGCCAGGCGGCGGCTTCCAGTCCTACCACGTTTCCACCGAAGGGGGCGTTGGCGGCATACAGGGCAAGTATTTTATTTTTTGATGCACCGAATTCCAGTCTGGTTGCCAGTATAGCTTCGATACATTTTTGCCAGAGGGTGCGTGGTTTATTGCGGGCGATGCGGATTACCTGCATGGTAAGGGTACTGCCGCCGCTCACCACTTTATGGCCGGTAATGTTTTGTTTTATGGCGCGGGCCATGGCGATAGGATCAACGCCCCAATGATAACGAAAACGTTTATCCTCATAGGCAATGATGCATCTGCGAAATTTTTCCGGAACGGCTTCCTGGTATGGAAACCGCCACTGGCCGTCCGTTGCGATGGTCGCGCTGAGCAGGTCGCCATTACTATCTTCCAAAACAAAAGAAGTAGGATGATTAAAAAGGTTTTTAGGTAAGCAAAAGTAATAGGCAATCAGGAGCGCGGTGAGGGCGGACAGCCACCACTTTTTGCGCAGGCACCATTGTTTGAATTGGAGTCGGGTCATCAGGGTGCAATGATAGGATAAAAGTTTGATCTGTTCATTATCATCATTCCCCGAATGAAGAATGAACAAAAGGAACAGCCTGAATTTGAAAGGTTCTTGATAGCTTGCGATATTGTTTTTAACCAATCATTTCTAAATCCATATCTTATGACCGAAGCACAATTTGGCGAATTAGTCAAACACATCAAGCATTCCCACAATGAGGTGATCAGAAGTGTAAATGTTAATCTCATTAATCTTTACTGGCAGGTGGGTGAGTATATCCATAATAAGATGAAGACTTCCGCATGGGGAGAAAAAACGATCAGAGAACTCGCGGATTACATTGCTGAAAATCATCCGGAGTTAAAGGGATTTAACCGGCCAGGTTTATATCGCATGCGTTTATTTTACAAAATGTATTATCAGGATATCGATAGTTATAAATTATCAGATAAGGTAATGCATTCTGATAATCAACCTGATATAATTGTCTCAACAGCGTTGAGACAATTTAGCGATATTCGTAATACGATGTTGGTGAAAGTAACATGGTCGCACCATCTCGTATTAATGGGATTAAAATACAGTGATGAAATTAAATTCTATCTGGAACTAGCTATCCGGGAAAATTATACTGTAAGGGAACTAGAACGCCAGCATAAAGCAGCATTGTTCGAACGCTACAAAGTTGGTCAGTATACTATTCCTGATGCTGTTAAAAATCACCATGCAGATACCAGCAGCGCCTTTAAAGACAGCTATGTATTTGAGTTTCTGAATCTTCCGGAATCATTCAAAGAAAGGGATTTGCAGGCCGCGTTGAATGAACGTATTAAAGCCTTTGTATTGGAGCTTGGTAAGGATTTTATTTTTATGGAAGAGAATTACCGGGTACAGGTAGGTAATGTAGATTTCTTTATTGACTTGCTGTTTTATCACCGTAAGCTCCACTGTATGGTTGCGTTTGAGCTTAAGACCGGCGAGTTCAAACCAGAGTATTTAAAAAAGCTAAGTTTTTACCTGGAAGCACTTGACAGGGATGTGAAGTATGACGAGGAGAAACCCAGTGTGGGTGTACTGCTTTGCCAGGAAAAGAATTCACAGATAGTGGAATATTCTATTAACCGTGAATTATCACCAATTCTTATTGCAGAGTACCAAACATTTTTGCCAAATAAAGAAATGTTGCGAAAGAAATTTACGGAGTTGTTCCAGAATGAAAAGACTGAGTGAGAGGTAGGAAGAGTTAATAAAAAGCTGCCACATTCCGTGGCAGCTCCTGGTTTGACTGACTATGGTATAAATCGTACTTACTTCAAGCTAAAGCCCGTCTCTTTCACGTCTCTGCTATTTCCGCCAATAAAGAGTTTGAACTCGCCTGGTTCAGCAGCATATTTCAATTCGTTATTATAAAATTTCAGGTCGTTTTCAGTGATGGTAAAAGTCACCTGTCTGGATTCACCTGCTTTAAGCGCAATGCGCTGGAATCCTTTCAGCTCTTTCACCGGCCTGGTGATGCTTGCAACCACATCGCGGGTGTACAGCTGCACAATTTCCACTCCATCCTGTTTTCCAGTATTCGTTACCGTTACAGTAGCCTTGATGTTGCCACCTGTGGAAAGCGTGTTGGCAGATAAACGGATATCACTGTAACTAAACGTCGTATAACTTAAGCCGTAGCCGAAAGGATACAGTGGTTCATTTGATACATCCAGGTAGTTGGAGCGGAATTTAGTAAACCATTTATCATTGCCGGCAAGTGGGCGGCCGGTAGGTTTTTGTCCGTAGTAAAGCGGTACCTGACCTACGTTTTGTGGGAAACTGGTAGTGAGTTTGCCGGAAGGATTTACTGCTCCAAACAGCACATCCGCAATGGCGGCACCAGCTTCGCACCCACCGAACCATACGTTCAGGATGGCCGGTACATGTTCACTTTCCCAAACCAATGTCATAGGGCGACCAGCGAAGAGCACCAGCACTACCGGTTTACCGGTGGCTACCAGCGCCGCCAGCAATTCTTTCTGTGTATCAGGAATACCTATATCTGTTCTGCTGGCGCTCTCACCACTCATTTCGGAGGCTTCACCGAGTGCAGCAACAATAATATCAGATTTAGCGGCTGCTTCCAACGCTTCTTTTCTTAGCTCGGCAGCGCTGCGGCCATCTCTATGCAGGGAGCGGCCAAACATGGTGCTGTTGATTTCCAGCATGGAGTCCGCAGTAAGGTTGGAGCCTTTCGCGTAATTGATGGTTACCTGGCTGCCTACTTCTTTTTGCAACGCTTCGCGCAGCGAAGCATGCTTAGTGATATCGGCAGATACAGACCAGGTACCGGTCATGTTTTCCCTGGAATCAGCCAGTGGCCCGATCAGCGCAATAGAACCCTGTTTTTTCAGTGGCAGCAGCTGTTGCTGGTTGCGCAGCAATACAAATGATTCAGTGGCTGCTTTGCGGGCTTCCAGGCGATTTTGAGCAGTGTAAATGTCACCGGTACGGTCGCCCTTGGAATTGCGGTATGGGTCCGCAAACAGGCCTAATTTGTATTTAGCTTCCAGTATGCGGCGACAGGCAGTATTGATGGTATTGATATCGATCTTACCTTCTTTCAGTGATTGGGCAATGGTGCCGGTAAAGCCTTCGCCTACCATATCCATGTCTGTGCCTGCCTTCAGTGCCAGTGCAGACACCTGTTGGAGGTCACCCAGGCCATGTGCAATCATTTCGTTGATGGCAGTATAATCCGTTACTACAAAGCCTTTGAAGCCCCATTGTTTGCGGAGTACGTCCGTCATCAGCCATTTGTTGGCGGTGGCGGGAATACCATCTACATCATTGAAGGAGGTCATAACAGTAGCTGCACCGGCATCTACCGCCGCTTTGTAGGGAGGAAAGTAGTCGTTGTACATGCGTACATGACTCATATCCGTAGTGTTATAATCCCTCCCTGCTTCTGCTGCACCATATAGTGCAAAGTGTTTTACGCAGGCGAGGATGTTACTGTTTTCAGAAAAATTATTGCCCTGGTAACCTTTTACCATGGCAGCAGCAATTTTAGAACCGAGGTACGGATCTTCACCGGAGCCTTCTGCAATCCTTCCCCAGCGGGCATCGCGGGCAATGTCCACCATAGGGGAAAATGTCCAGTTGATACCATCCGCGCTGGCTTCGATCGCAGCAATGCGTGCACTTTTTTCAATCATATCCATATCCCAGGAGCAGGATAATGCCAGGGGAATAGGAAAGGTTGTTTTGTAGCCATGCACCACATCCAATCCAAAGAGTAAGGGGATTTTCATGCGGGACTGATCCATGGCGATCTGCTGCGTTCTGCGGATATCTTCTACCTTGGTCATGTTGAGCATAGCGCCTACCTGACCCGCTTTAATCTTAGCTTCCACACCGGTGCTCACTGCAGAACCGGTTACTACTTCACCGGAAGTGAGCAGGTTCAGCTGTCCGATCTTTTCTTCCAGCGTCATTTTATTCATCAGCGCGTCCACAAATGTTTTCATTTGTTGCTGATTTTGTGCAATTGCTGTGTGGCAAAACAGACTGAAAGCCAGCAACAGCAGTAATTTTGTGTGTCTCATATCAGGATCGTGTGGAAAATGTGATTAAAAACGAATGGTGCAAACTACCGGGAAATGGTCTGAAGGAAAACGCAGGTCCCGGGAATCTGTCAGTACTGCGTAGTTCAGTACTTCTATATTATTATTAACAAAGATAAAGTCGATTCGGCCTTCTTTAACCACATTTATCCAATTATGGTATTTAAAGTCCTGGAAGGTGCTGTCCGGACCGTATGGTTTGCTTTTGGATACCAGTTTAGCATCATTGAACTGCCGGGCCATGGTGCCGTATGCGCTGGTGGCAGGGCTTGAATTGAAATCTCCCGTAATAATCACCGGTGTGGATGGATCTGACAGCTGATGAATTTTCTCCAGAATCATTTTTGCTGAATTTTCCCGTGCCTGCACGCCTTCGTTATCAAAGTGGGTATTGAAGAAGTAGAATGTTTTGCCGGTAGTTTTTTCTGACAGCTGTGCCCAGGTGCATATGCGGATATAGGCGGCATCCCAGCCTTTGGAAGGTACTTCCGGGGTTGGTGAAAGCCAGAAGTTACCTGACTTTACGAGCTCGTACTTTTCTTTATTATAAAATATGGCAGAGAACTCGCCGCCTTCTTTTCCATCATTTCTCCCTACACCTACATGTGCATAAGCCGGCATTGCTTCGAGGTCGTGCATTTGGTCAATGAGGGCTTCCTGTACACCAAATACATCAAAATGATGGTATTGAATCAGGTCGCGCACCATTTCTTTACGGTGAGGCCATGCATTTGCGCTATCATAAGCAATGTTGAGGCGGAGGTTGAAGGTAGCAGCTTTCATGGTTACCAGCTGTTGATCTACCAGGTGTGGTGCCAGGGCTTTCTGCCAGATGCGGTAGCCAACTGGCTTCATGTGCAGCTGATCTTCCTTGAAGAGTTCTGCCTTGATGGTACCGTTGGCATTCAGCATTTTGCTATATACGTCTACAAACGAAGTGTTAGGCTGTTTGGCCAGGAATTGTTGAATGGCCTTGTTGGTTTTCACCATTTCCGGCATCAGGCGGGCCCTGCTGGGACTAGGTTTTATGGAGATGTAGGTGACAGAGGTGTTAGGCATCCGCTGTCTGATCATCGTGTACAGGGTTTGAAAGCGCTTAAGCACTGCCGTTGCCTTTACGGTATCAGATGCCAGGTCATTCTCTCCGCAATAAATTACTATTTGCTTCGGTTTGTAGGCAAAAATGACATCGTTGGCGTAGTGCATTACGTCCAGGAGGTTAGAGCCGCCGAAGCCACGGTTAATAATGTGGTGGCCGGGGAAATAGTTATTCACATCCTGCCAGTAGGTAAAAGAAGAGCTGCCGATAAACAGTATTTCGTTTCCGGTAGGGGCATCAATGGAGTCCTGGTGTTTGAACGCCTGAATGTCAGCATAGTAAGGATATTGCTGTTGGGCAAAGGAGCTGCTGAAAAAGCAGAGGCATAGTACTGCAACCAAAATTTTTCTCATGGAACGTCGATTAATAGCTTCACTTTGATGTATAGTGTTACAAAGCTACCATCTTACCCCATAGGGGCATAAAAAATTTATCTGGTTTGGCGGTCGCGCAGCACGATAGTGTTGGTATCGCGCTTAATAATTTCTGTATTCAGCACGGTGGAAAGCACGAAGAGTGCGTCGTCCAGTGACGATATCAGGATGGGTCCGTTTACGGTTCTGTTGCTCAGGGCTTTATTCTCCATGATGATTTTCTTACCAAAGTTATCTTCCAGGTAGAGGAGGATATCGTTCACTTTCGGGTCTTGCAGGATAAGTTTTTGCTCTTTCCAGGCGGAGAATTTTTCAGGAGAGGTGCCGGAGGTGATGAGTTTTTTTTCTATATCGTTATAGGCTACCAGTTGGCCGGGTTCCATGATGATGTCCGGTTCTTTACCGCTGCTAAAGTGGAGTTTGATCTTGCCGCTTTGCAGTACTACTTCGGTTTTCCGGCGGCGCTGGCGAATGTCGAACACGGTGCCAAGTACGGAAACGGTGAGGTCTTTGGTATGTACCAGGAACTTTTCACCGGCCTTTATATGATTAGTATCTTTATTAATATGACTGACATTGAACAGTGCTTCTCCTTCCAGCCATACTTCCCTGTCGTTTCCCTGCTGCCAGTTTTTGCGGTAGGTGATTTTAGAATTGGCGTTTAGGTCCACCTGGGAGCCATCGGGCAGGGTTACCTTGCGCATTTCTCCGTAACCGGTGCTGGCAATCAGCTGTTCGTTGTTGTTGTAAATAAACAGGTAAGTGCCTGTAATCAGTACCAGGCCTGCCACTACCGCGGCTACTCTGAACAGGGTACGGCGTGAGATGAAACGTACTTTGGCGGCCGGTGCAGGCTGCGACAGCGTAGCCTGTATTGCCTGAAAGTGTTGCTGCCAGGAGGCTTCTACTTCCTCATCAGAGGGAGTATGGGTAGCAAACGTGATGCTCTTTAAGTATCTGCGGGCATTTTCTATGGCTTCCTTTTGCTGGGGAACGGCGTGGATCACTTCCTGCCAGAAGTGTTCGGAGTCCGCTGTTGGTGTATACACCCATTCCTGGAAATAGGAATCCGTAAGAAAATCGCTTTCCTTATAGTGAATATATTTATGTGCGATGGATTCTTTTTTCATTCTATTTAATATAGTATCCGGTGCTGCTATTTTTACCCCAAACTATTTTATAAATTTTCTTCAAATTGTATAAACAGCAAATATTAGAATAATAACATAAAGAACATAACCTTTTCTTTGAGCGCTAACAAGCTCCTGGCCATAATCTTATACGTAGCTTTTACCGAGATATTCAGAATGGATGCCACTTCTTTGTATGAAAGATTTTCATAAAACTTGAGGAAGATCGCCTCCAGCTGGCGGCCCGTCAGTGTTTTTATTGCTTTTTGTAGTTTAACTTGCATTTCCTCGTTGAGCTCATGGCTAACAATGACATGCTCGATAGAGAATTCATGTTCTTCCTCTGCAGACTGATTGAATATTATTTTATCGTGCTGCCTGATTTTTTTAATGAGAACGTACCGGAATGAAGAGTAGAGATAAAAATTGGGTGATTCTACATGCGATAGTTTCTCACGCCTGTTCCACAAATCCAGGAATACCTCCTGAATGCTGTCTTCTATTAGATGTGTGTTACTGGTAAACTTCCTGCCGTAGTTGTAAAACCGCTTGTAATATTCTTTGTACAATCCGGAGTAGGCTTCGATATCGCCATTCATTATATGTTGAAAAACCGGATTGTCCATTGTTAAGGTCAGAGATTGGAAAGTTGTGTCCTACAAAATTATCGAAAAAGGAAACGATAATACCAGTTTTTGAGACTTTAGAACCAGCTTATTATGTTAAGTAATTGTTATCAGAAATACTAATGTATGGTAGCCATAGTGAATATGAGAAAAATAAAAATTGATACAGAGAATTTAATGTTATGATTGTCAATAAGTTATAAAATTGTTAGTATTATGCTTGGCCATAGGCATTTTTAATGCCCCATCAGGCCCGAAAAAAATTTAAATCCACCATGGGGTAATTTTTTACGTTCCTGTCACTAACACCTTAAAAGGAACAAATTCCACTTTAACTAACGAAAAAAAATTCGCCAACTATGACGCTGCGCTATTTTAAGCGGTTGCTTGTCGTACTATTGCTGGCTGCAACCAGCCAGGTGTATGCACAGAAAGCTGTCCCTGTAATTGATGCCTTGAAAGCTATTACCCGCGAGTTCAAAGCAGATTTTGTTTATGATCCGCAGGTAGTTAAGAAAAAGACAACCACCTACAATGTTTCCAACTTCGCCGGAAAGTCGCTGGAAGACGTATTGAAAGGAGTGCTCTACCCTAACGACCTCGTATTTCTCTACGTAAAGCCTAACTACTACACTATCGTAGAAAAGGACCGCGTTGGCGAATACCAGGCCCCCGCCAAAAAATTAAATGAAGACAATCTCCAGGCTACCGCACCCGCTAACCAGAAGGTGAAAGTAAGCGGTATCGTTACTGATGCCAACGGTCGCCTATTCAGCGTAATGGTAGTTGAAAAAGGTACCTCCAATGGTACCATGACCAAAGAAGACGGGAGTTACACCCTCACCGTTTCAGGTCCTAACGCCGTTCTGGCTTATTCTATTATTGGCTATACCACCAAAGAAGAAGTGGTAGGCAGTCGCACCGCCATCGATGTACAACTGGCTGAATCTACCAAGCAGCTGGGAGAAGTGGTAGTTACCGCACTCGGTGTTAAACGTGATGAAAAAGCACTCGGTTACGCCGTACAGTCTGTAAAAGGTTCCAATATGCAGACGGTGAAAGGTGTGGATCTCGGTACTTCCCTTACTGGTCAGGTTTCCGGTCTGACTGTTAAAAACTCTACAGAATTCAACGGTGCACCCAAGCTCGAAATGCGTGGTGAAACACCGCTGCTGGTGATCGATGGAGTACCTTATGGTAATATGACCCTGCGTGATATCCCTACTGACGATATCGAAAGCATCAATATGCTGAAAGGCCCTACTGCCGCAGCATTGTATGGTGCACGTGGCGCCGCCGGTGCGGTGATGATCACTACCAAACGTGGTAAGGAAGATCGCCTCACTATCGATGTGAACAGCAATACCATGTTTAATCTCGGCTACCTCGCTATTCCTGAAGTGCAAACTTCCTATGGCCATGGTCTGGATGGTAAAATTGCGACCGACTACGTTTGGGGCCCTAAACTGGACATCGGTAAAACTGCTGTACAGTGGAATCCTATCACCAAACAGAATGAGGAAATGCCACTGGTATCCAGCGGTAAAGACAACCTGAAAAATTTCATGGAAACAGGTTTGATCACCAATAACAGCGTAAGCGTTACCAAAGGTGGACAAAATGGTTTCTTCAGAGCAGGTCTGAATCACATCTACAACAAAGGCCAGTTTCCAAATCAGAAACTGAATATCCTTAACTATACGATGAGTGGCGAACTGAAAGCAGGTGATAAATTCACCCTGGAAAGCCACATGGGATACACCCGTACTACCGCTCCACAACTCTGGGGCAGCGCTTACGATCAACAGGGTTATATCTACCAAATCCTGATGTGGACTGGTCCGGACTACGATATTCGTCAGTATAAAGACTATTGGGTGAAACCAAATGTTCAGCAAAACTGGCTGTACAACGCCTGGTATGACAACCCTTATTTGATTGCATACGAAAAAACAAGAAGTACGGAACAGAATAAACTGAACGCCAGCCTGGTAATGAACTACAACTTTACCAAAGACCTGAAACTGATGTTCAGAAACGGTTACGACTATTATAAAAATGAAGACGTGGTGCAAAACCCTGCTGGGATTAATTCTACCAGGGGTATGACCATCGGTAATACTTTTGCGTTCGACTTTAGTGGTAAAGGTCTTTATGGCCAGAACCAGTCATGGGGTAATAGTATTAACTCTGACCTGATTCTGACCTACAACAAACAAATTGGTAAATGGAATATCGACGCGTTGGGCGGTGGATCTCTCTTCTATTATAAACAAAGAGAGCAGGGTGCAAAAACCAGAAATGGTTTAGCAGTGCCAGGCTGGTACTCTCTGGCTAACGCGGTGCCTTCTACTACTGCGGGCGTGGATGGTATCATCAACACTTACGGTACCTGGGCACGTCAAACCAACTCAGTGTATGGTAAAGCTACCCTCTCCTGGAACAGTGCTGTATTCCTTGATGTAACCGGAAGAAACGACTGGAGCTCCACACAGGCTGCTGATGCAAGGTCTTACTTCTATCCATCTGTGGCTACCAGCGTACTGATGTCTGAGTTTATCAAAATGCCGGAATGGATTGATATGTGGAAAGTGAGAGGCTCCTGGACCATGACCAAAACTCCGCTGGACGTATATGCCAATAACCTGGCTTATACAATTAACAACAGTTGGGGTACTACCAGTGCTACTACGCCGGATAACCTGGCAGGAAGCAATCTGTTGCCAACTACTACCCGCACCTGGGAGTTTGGTACAGCTGCTTACCTTTTCCAAAAACGCCTGCACGTAGATGTGGCTTACTTTACCAAGCTGTATTACAACAACCAGATCAAACAAACTCTCGCACCTTCTTCCGGATATGCTACTACACTGATCAACACCGACGAAACTTATGCTCGTCGCGGTGTGGAAATCACGCTGGATGGTACTGTAATGAAGCAGGGTAAGTTCCAGTGGAATTCCATGGTGAACTTCTCTACGCAGCACAGATACTTTGTGGATATTGATCCTGTATATTCTGCTAAAAACCTCTGGACTAAATCCGGTGGCCGTTATGATGTGTATGCAAGAACAGGTAAGGCGCTCAGAGATCCTCAGGGTAACCTGATTCACCAGGGTGGCCAGGTACAGTTTAATCCTTACACACAACAGTTTGGTTATACGGATCCTGACTTTGTATTCGGCTTTATCAACAACTTCACATACGGTAACTGGAACCTCGGTATCTCCATTGATGGCCGTATTGGTGGTGTATTGTATGATTATATCTATGCTAAAATGTTTGATACCGGCTCTAACCCTGAAACTGATAACCAGTGGCGTTATGATGAGGTGGTTAACGGTCTGAAAAACTATGTGGGTAATGGGGTGAAAATAGTGAGCGGTGAAGTAACCTACGACAACTTCGGTCAAATCAAAACTGATACCCGTAAGTATGCGCCGAATGATGTGCCGGTTAGCTACCAGGCATATGCACGCAGGTTAGGTAACTCCAGCGAAACAGGTGTTATGAGTAAGAGCTTTGTGAAAGTACGTGAGATATCCTTGGGTTATAAGTTCCCGCAGGCATGGTTCGGTAAATCCGGTATCAAAAACGCTTCTGTAGCTGTAACTGGTCAGAACCTGTTCCTGTTCACTAAATTCAAATACTCCGATCCGGATGTTGATTCCGAAGATATGAACGCGCCTGCTCAACGTATGGTGGGTGTTAACATTAAGGTTGGATTCTAAAATTATATACTAACATGACTAAGCATATATCTAAAATATCTGTTATTGCAGCACTGGTGACTGGTTTTGGTCTTAGTAGCTGTACTAAAAAGTTTGATGATATCAACACCAATCCTGATAAGCCCTCCCAGGCTTCGTCAGAATGGCTGGCTACCAATATGCTGACTTCCATTACCTCTAAGGATATTTCCCAGGGTACAGGTTTTCGTCAGCCATTTTCTCTGGGGAAGTATATCAGCTGGACAGAGTTGGTGAGCGATAACCAATATAACAAGCTCACAAGGGTGGATTTTGCACGTTTGCTGGTACTGCGTGATGTAGAGCCTATGATCAAAAATGCAAGTACACCTGAATTAAAAACAACGTTTGAAGGCTTCGGTCATTTCATCCGCGCATGGCAGTTTTTCCTGACCACCATGCAGGTGGGAGATATTCCTTACTCTCAGGCTATTCAGGGGTCTACCGGTGTTATCAAAGCTAAATACGATACGCAGAAAGAAGTATTCATCGGTATCCTGAAAGAGCTGGATCAGGCAGATTCACTGTTTTCAAAAGGTGTGAACTTTACTGGTGATTTCATTTACCAGGGTAATGTGGATAAGTGGAGAAGGTTAGCCAATACCTTCCAGCTGCATGTGTTGATGAACCTGTACAAGAAAACCGCTGACGCAGATCTGGATGTAGTCAATAAGTTCAAGGCTGTGGCTGCACGTCCGCTGATGCGCGATTACAATGATAACTTTGCAGTTACTTACACCGCATCTGCCGGTTATGCCTACCCATGGTCTAATACCCCGGCGCAAATCAACTCTTTTGTGGATTACCCGGTAATGTCCAACAGCCTCATGGATCCAATGATCGCTTCACAGGACAGACGCGTGTTTTACATGGCGGAACCTGCACCAGCTTTAATTAAAGCAGGCAAGTCAGCCAGCGATTTTACCGCTTATCTGGGTATCGATCCTGCCGACGAAATGTCTACGATCGTAACCAGAAAAACCGCCGGCAATTCATGTGGTGTAAATAAACGTTACGAGCAGCTGTATAACGCTGAACCAGTTGGCCTGATGAACTACTGGGACCTGCAGTTTATCCTGGCAGAAGCTACAGTTCGTGGCTGGATTGCCGGTACAGATGCGCAGACCTACTATGCAAATGGTATCAAGTCGCACATGAACTTCTATGTAAAATATACACCTGCTTCCTATGCACATGGCATGGTGATGGACGATGCGTATATCAATGCATTTCCTGCTACGGTAGCGTTGACAGGTTCTACAGAGAATCAGATCAAGCAGATCATTACGCAGAAGTATATCGCAGGTTTCTTCCAGAACTCTGATTTCACCGCATGGTATGAAAACAGACGTACAGGTTACCCGGCATTTACCATCAATCCGGCGACTAACCTGAATACTCCTGCTTCTGCAATGCCTTTGAGATGGCTGTATCCACAAAAAGAACTGGATTACAACGCCGGAAATCTGAGCACTGCGCTGCAAACACAGTATGGTGGCAATGATGATAACAATGTTGTTATGTGGTTGCTGAAATAGGCTTTAACAAGATCAGATATAAAAAGGGTGTTCCGATTTCGGAACACCCTTTTACTTTTGTAGAGACGCGCTGCGCGCGTCTACCCACGCGGAAGGTGGGATTAGCTGATCACTACTTTTTCACTTCCACCCACCTGCCAGGCGTAAATGCGCTGATCGTATTATCATACATCGCTTCACAGCTGGTAGCCGGCAGATAGAACCTGCCCAGGTAAGCTGCATTCAGTAACACGTTGTAAGTACGCGACCTGTTTTCCTCTACATTAAAATAAGTATACACCCTGTCGTCACGTATATCCATATACGTAGCCGGTGAAGATCTGTTGGTGCTGTCGTTGCCCATCAGGCGGGTATTGAGAATTTCCCAACCGGACGGGAATATCTGTGATAACGCCATCTGCTCATAATAACCACGTTTGCCGGGATTACGTATTGTCACGGAGGCCACAAAGTCCTCTCCCTGCCTTAAACTCGCTGGATCTATCGGATGCCCCTCACGGGTAAGATAGTGAACCTGCATATCCAGGATGTCAGGATTGTTGCCTGCAGCAGGTTCGCTGCCAGATTCCGGCTGGCCGCGGGAAATTACTCTCACATACAGCATATTACTGCCGCTGTTATTGATCGCAATGCTGCCGGCACTGTTGGCGGTAAGCGGTATCTGCGATACTACAGAGTTGCTGTTCACAGTAGCTTTGCTACCATTGATCGTATAGCTGAAATTCATTTTGCTGCCACCTTTGTTGGTGCCGGTGAATTTAGCAATCGCAATCAGTGAGTAGGCTGTAGTTTGTGTGCTGTACCAGCTATCGTTTTGCGACAACTTACTGGCTATTTCCCTTGTAAGTGCATTCGCTTTGGCTGTTTGCCCCAGTATCGCCTCTGTTTCCAGAATCATGGCTTTATCACGAAGGTCGGAGCCAAAAGTGCCGCCCAGCTGATTATATGCTTTTACATCCGTGGTAAGACCAGCAACCAGGCTGTTAGCCACCTCCTGTTGCCCGGCGAGCTTATAAGCCGCCGCAAGGCGCCATTTAGCCGGAGCTGAAATATACCTGAATTCCTTCAGCCTGTTCATCGCTCCCAGTTCCGGTACTTTCGCCAGGGCCAGCAAATAGAGGCGGTAAGCCTGTGTAAGATCGCCGCCATAGAAATTGGTGGTATTAGGTGCCCAGGTGTTGGCTTTATTCCGCTGGTACTTCTTCCATTGATCCAGTAAGCCAACTGGCATGGAGTAGCCTCTGGCCTGTGCTTCTACGAGGAAGTGGCCACCATAGTTGGTGCCCCACTCGTCAGCAGTAGCGCCACCCGGCCAGTATGCAAAACCGCCGTCAGAAGTCTGGAAGCTGCGCAACTTATTGATCCCCGCTTTCACGTTACGGTCAATTTCCGCTATCTGTGATTCCTTCAGGTCCATCAGCTGGTTGAGTACCAGTTGCGGGAATACGCCTGAAGTAGTTTGT
The DNA here is from genome assembly GCF_900142605.1 of Chitinophaga jiangningensis. GTDB lineage: Bacteria > Bacteroidota > Bacteroidia > Chitinophagales > Chitinophagaceae > Chitinophaga > Chitinophaga jiangningensis. Next base: position 991,555 of record NZ_FRBL01000001.1, on the reverse strand, counting down.
TCTATACAGCCATGTGGATAACTAATCAGGAACTGCAGTCGTTTACCCAGGTTCAGCGACGGAATAGTGGAAACTTCCAGCACCGCAGTATTGGTGCCTGCCATGCCAACAGGCGTGTAATTAGTACTCCATCCTTTGCTGCCTTCCAGCGTGTATTCTTCCACGTTAGTAATAAACGGATTCGGATTTCTTACCTGCAACTCCACATCATCTTCAGCCTGCTCACGGCCGCTGGCAGCCACCACTTTGATTTTGGCTACACCTACCTGCGGTCTTACCTTTACATCAAAATAAACGATTTGCTCACCCGGCATCGGGAAGGAAACTGTTTTGGTACGCTCACCCACCACTTCCAGTAATGGATTGGTAGTGAGGGTAACGGTGGCACTTTTAACAGTAGGTTCAAGTCCAAATACAGTTACGGGCAGCTGCATGGTTTCTGAAGGCCCCAGCACACGTGGTGCGGAAGTCAATACCATCAGTGGTTTTTTCACCGCCACGGTTTTTTCTGCCTGGCCATAAGCCCCATCCTGGCCCGCAACAACCATGGCTTTTACGGAGCCAATGTATGGCGGTAACTTAAATTTATGGGTTTGTTTCTGCCCTGATTTAAGGTAGAAAGGTCCCATGTATTTTACCACCGGCTTAAACCGGTTGGCTTTAGCCGCACCGGCATTACGGTTCAATCCTTCATCACCGCCGATGCTCAGGATACGGTCCATATCCACGCCCCAGGCACCTATCACGTAGTCAAACAAGTCCCAGGTGCGTACACCCAGTGCTTCGCGTGCATAGAAAGAGCTATGCGGGTCCGGCGTCTTAAACCTGGTCAGGTCAAGTAATCCTTCATCCACAATAGCAATGGTGTATGTCATGGCCTTCCCGCTTGCCTCGCTCACGGTGATGTTAGCTTCTGCTTCTGGCTTTAGCTTGTCCGGCATGGCGATCAGTGGTTTCAGGATCGTCTGCGGATCTTCCACCAGGATCGGAATGGTACCGTACATACGGATAGGCAGGTCATTCAGCGTTTGTGCATGTGGCTGCAGCAAACTAACGTTTACGTATATATTAGGCGCCATGGTTTTGGTCGCCTTAAATTTATAGGTTGTCTGTCCTTTTTTGGTGTTGATCCATTCCGTTTGCAGCACTTTACTGCCGCTTTCAATGCTGACAAGGCCTCTGCCGCCTTCGCTGCTTGGAATGGTAAGCGTAATTTCATCTCCTGTTTTGTAGCTGGTTTTATCAGAGGTGAATACCAGCATCGCTGCTTCTGCAGGGTTTTCCTTCTGCATGCGCTCTGCCCAGCCCGGATAATCGATGTATACGGATTTACCGGCAGTGTGGCCGCTTTGCAGGTCTTTCACGCGGATGAGGAAACGGCCCCACTCAGGTGAGTTGATGCGCAGGCTCCACTGGCCCTTACCGTTGTTGAGGGTGATAACGGATTTTTCCAGCAGCTGGTTATAGCTGTCTTGGGTGAAGTTGGAATAGTCGTCGGCATCGCCGCCGTCCCACCACCATCTCCAGCGTACTTTGTAGAGTTCCACCTGCACTTCCCTGCTGCCGGCAATTAATCTGCCTTCGTCATTTACGTTCACAATGTCTACCTGGTGCGACTGATCCGTGAGCAACATGCCTGTGGTGCGGTCGCCCTGAGGCATACGTACGCCCACATAAGCGTTGTATGGGTTATATGGCAGGGAGAAATTATCGATACTGAAATCGCCGCCCGGCTCAAATACTTTTACTTCAAAGTTAGCTTTGAGCTGCCCCGGGGCAGGCTTACCCAGCGGGATGTTGGCGCTCACCGGCGCACTACCGTTATCACCAAGGCTGCCTTCAAAGATGGTTTTATTCTCTGCCTCAAAACGGGTTACAGGATCATCAAAGCTGAAATCCTGGAAGCCTTTAAAGGATGTTTTTTGCTGGGTGAGATTTACATCTACCTTAGCCTTCAAATGCTGTGCAGTAGCACCAAACAGCCACATGGCAGTGAGTGTACCCTGTGTGCCGGATTTGGATAAGGCATTACCCGGGAAGTCCATTTTAATTTTCAACCTGTTAGGCTTCACCGTTTCTATGCGCACATTTTTGGTAAAGGTGGCGCCACCTACTTTCACTTTGGCGAGCCAGCTACCGGTGATGTCTTCAGACTGTGTGGCCGTAGCAAAGTTATAGAAGCCATTGAGACTGCTGTTGGCATTAATGCGCTTATACAGCTGGCCTTTTGGATTATAGAGTTCCAGCGTTACCGGCATATCGGCCGGCAGCTTTTTATCTTTATCCTCCAGGATGAATGTGAGATAGATGGAGTCGCCGGGGCGCCATACACCACGCTCTCCATAGAGGAAGCCTTTGATGCCCTGTTGTACTTCCTCTCCTTTCACATCGAAGCGACTGAGTGGAAGCGAGCTGCCGTCATCCAGTTTCAGATAACCGCGTTCGGAACCTTTTTTGGCAATAAGCAGGTATGGCTTGCGTTTGAGGTCAAAGGTGGCCATACCATCGCCATCGCTCTTGGTTTTAAAGATCACCTGGTTCTGGAAGTCGAGCAGTTCCAGCTCTACTGCCATCAATGGTTTGGTATCGCGTATATCCGTTACCGCAACCACCATGCTGTTATCGTTGCCACGTTTGGCGGTGAGGCCAATGTTGGACGACATGATATTGCGGGATGACCACCTGTCTTTATTATAGTAGGAATTAGAGCAGGGGTTATCTCTTTCATCCCAGCGGAAACCCATTGGATAGTAAGAGTCGTAGTTACCCCAGAATTCATCCTCATCATCTACTCCTTTATGTTCGGAGTAGTAACCGTAGTCGCTTTCATACCCGTCGCCTTCTTCTTCGGAGGAGGTGGCCGCAGGTGTGTTGTCCGCGTTGCAGGCAGTAAGCGCATAGTCGCGGCGGAAACCAATGGTAATACGGTAAATGGCGCCCGGCTCTGTTTTGATCAGCTGATCCAGGTCCAGGAAGAAACGGTTTTTCTTATGGAGGTTCAGGGATTTATCATTGTCGAGGCGAATAGTTTTCTGTACTACGGGTTTGCCTACACGACGTAGCTCCTGTGAGCCATTCAGGTCGTTTTGTTGCAGGTATTGTGGAATGTTGTTTTCATAGATTTTGATGATGTTCACATCCACAGCTTTCAGATTCACTGCTTCAAACGGCATTACCATTTTGTTGCTTTCCGGTAGTATCACCCCTTTTCCGGGGATACTTACGGAGGGCAGGGTATTCTCGAAGTTTACGTTGGCGCTGTAATTGCTCGCCAGTCGTTTATCCGTTATGTTTAGTATCCCTTCGTTGATTACCACGCTGAAGTTACCTTCCAGGCGGTTGGGGGCATATACTTTTACTTCGCTGCCATCAATGCTGTAGCGGAGGTCACTCTGCCCGCTGATGCTGATCAGCCCTTCCAGTGATTGCGCCATACTGATAGGGTCCGAAAACTGCACCAGCAGGTGTTGTTCCGGTTCGGACATCGCTTTGGTGTTGAGCACCTTGAAATCACCTACTGCCGGCACTTCGATGGTTTCCTTACCCTCTTTATCCACTTTCAGCGGTGCCCCGTTCCAGGTCAATGCCAGGTTGGTGGCACTGTTATGGCGTTGTATGTTATTAATGGTGTATTTAGATGTATGTTCCGCAGCGTTATGCTCCCACGTGATGGGCAGCTTTTTGCCCTGGTAGGTGGCAGTGAGAATTTTCTCGATATCCTGTGGCTGCTCGGCATCAGCTGTGAAGAGGGCGCCCGAAAAGGACATCCGGTCGAGTGACGAGTTATCCGCTGCCCGGAGGCCATTCATCTCTACCGTAAAAGAAGGCTGAATAACTTTAAAACTAAACTCAAATGTTTTAAAGTCCGCAGGTACTTCCATCACCTTGTCCAGCATGAATTTGGCGTTGTACTGTTTTCCGGGCTGCAGATTTTCATCCGGCCTGAATTCGATGGTAGTGGCGTCAATCCAATAGGTTTTACCCTTTATAGACGGCGAAAAGTCGAATACCTGTTTTTCTACAGGTTCGTTTTGTGTGTGGGTAACATTGGCTTGTCCGGCCAGGTGAACGCGAATAGCACTTTGCTTGGAAATAATCCCTGCCGTATAGGCTTCGATGTATTTCGCAAAGGCGGTACTCGGTTCTTTCTTAGTTGTTCTACATGCACTGTACAGGCACACAACTGCTACACAAAATAGGGATGCTAAAACAGCATGACGTATTTTTGGGTACATCAGTAAAGGATTATGGTGATTAACTGGTGCGAATATACTGATTAAATCATGTGGCCCCTTTCCAGGCGCAGGAATTTATTCACACAGGATGGCAGCTCTTCTTCGTAATGCGTCACATATATCAGGGTAACGGGCATATGTTCACATAATTGTTCTATTACTTTTTTGAAATGATTTTTTTGGTGCTGGTCCAGCCCCTGGCAGGGTTCATCAAAAATCAGCAGCGGCGGATTTTTTACCAGGGCGCGTGCCAGGAGTACTAGGCGCTGACTGCTTTCAGGTATTTGTTTAAATGGCTGGTCGGCCGCATCAGCAATACCCAGTATTTCCAGCCAGCTCGCGGCAATAGCTGTTTGTTCTGCTGTGGCGGGTTTGGTGCTGCCAATGATGTCAGAAAAGCCGGAGCATACTACCTGCAGGCTTTTATCTCTTGCGGTAAAATATTGGTGTAATTCGGGAGATACAAATCCTATCTTTTTCTTGATATCCCAGATACTTTCCCCACTGCCCCGTTTGCGGTCAAACAACCAGAGCTTATTAGCGTAGGCTTGTGGATTATCCCCATTCACCAGGCTCAGGAGGGTTGATTTGCCGGCGCCGTTATGTCCTAGCAAAGCCCATTTGTCGTTGGGTTTCACCGTCCAGTTAATATCTTCCAGGATGGTATTTTCCCCGTATTTTACCTTCACCTGCTCCATACGGATGATGGATTCAAACTGCGGTGGTGCAATTTGTTTGGTAAGGGATGCTATCTTTTCGGCTTCAATGAGCGGGAGGTCAGTAGCTGATTCGTCCGGCAAAGGTAGTTGGAGGTATTCATCGCGTGTATACTTTCCCGTTATAGTCCCGTTATCTAATGTAAGTACATGTGTAATATGTGCTGGTATTTCCCGGGGAGATGTAGTGAGTATCACGGTGGTACCGCCGCGTATGATTTCATTTACCATCTGGGTAAAGTCTTTCCGCGTTTGCACATCCAGACCCACATAGGGATTGTCGAGCATCAGGAGTATAGGGTTTTTCAGCAGGCCGTGGGCAATCATTACCCTCCTTGTTTCTCCGTTGGAGAGCTTGATCAGGCGTTTGCCCATCAGTGGCTGCAGCTTCAAAGGCAACAGCAGCGCGGGTATGTCGGTAATGCCCAGGTGTTCCGCTACGGTAGGACTGTTATCCGCATCCATGCTGTTAAAGCGCTGTTGGTAATAGAAGTCCGTAGTGGTATTGGATAAATTTTTAAAGGTATGATGATGCCCCACGAAGGCTATCAGGTTACGATAGTTGAAGTACGGGTCCGTGATGATATGCGAGGATTTATATCTCTCATAAAAATGATAACGGATACCTCCATTGATGATGTTAAACTTACCTAGTATGGTATTGAGCAGCGCCGTTTTGCCGGAGCCACTGGGACCGGTGATGGCCCATTGTTCGTTTTCCTTAATATCCCAGGACAGGTTGGAGAATATTGTTTTGTCGAGATATCTTACGGTAATGTGTTCCAGCGAAAGGAACAGTGCTGCATTGGTTCCCATATTAATCTGTTATTTAGTGATGCCTACAGGGGTAAAAATAGCAGGATTATTGAAAGGTTTGTATTTTTATGTGATAAATCTACGGTTATGCGTTGGGAGATAAAATCATTTGATCAGCTGACTACGGCGGAATTGTATGCAGCGATCCGGCTGAGGGTGGAAGTTTTTGTAATTGAACAGCAGTGTCCCTACCAGGACCTGGATAATGCGGACCAGCAGGCGCTGCACCTGATGGGGTATGATGGGGAAAACAGGCTGGCAGCGTATACACGCTTATTTAATAAAGGTATCAAGTACGCCGAGGCGAGTATAGGCAGAGTGGTAACGGCCTCTTTTGCCCGGGGCACAGGGGCTGGCCGTGCGCTGATGGAGGAATCCATCCGGCAGATTTATCAACAGTTTGGGCAACAGCCTATTCGTATCAGTGCACAGCAGTATCTGGAAAAGTTTTATACTTCGTTAGGATTTAAGACGGTAAGTGAGATGTATCTGGAAGATAATATCCCGCATGTGGAAATGTTGAAGGCATAGGCAGTGTTTTCTTTCTTGCCTTCGGCAAGAAAGAAAACACTGCGAGAGGCGCCGCAGCTGCGGCGCCTCTACCCCAGCAAATAATTAAGTTTTGGAGGCCACAGCTGCGGCCTCCAAAAACGAAAAAGGGACCGGAGGTCCCTTTTTCGTTAATAAATTATCTTGTTGAAACCGGTTTCTTCACCTTTGGTGGCACATCTCTTTCCCGCACCTTATAGAACGGCAATACATAGGAGATGGTGTATTGCATATCAAACACCGCATTCTTGGAACCGCTGCCAAAGCCTGGTATCGTGAGCGGCGTGAATCCATCTTTATCCACATTATTAATTAATATCCTCGTTCTTACATTCCATCCCAGGAAGAAGTTTTTCAGGACTTCTGTTTTCAATCCCAGTACCAGCTCAGCCCAGTGGGCGGTTACATTGGTTTTGGGATAGGAGCCGGAGAGCTGTCCTCCCCAGTAGGGTGCGTGAATGGTGTAGGTGGGTACTTCGTAATTGAAGTGGGAAATACCGTACCGGATACCGCCGAAAAACATATTCTTTTCGTTGACATACTGCCTTTTGAGGAAGTTATAATCGAGCCCTATGGTGGCAAACATACCATTGCCTTTATAGGTATAGTTGGTATCGGAGTATGGAGTATTGGTATAACCTATTTCCAGTGCGGCGTAAGTGTTGGCATTGAGGCGTGCATCGGCCACAATGGTGTACTCCTGGCGGTAGGGGTAATAGATGTTATTCACAATCCTTCCCAGGTCCACGCCTATACGGAGGCCGCCGGGAACGAGCCAGGAGCTGTCTTTTACCGGCGTGGCAGTCACTTTTTTAACAGCGCTTTGATGCGAGGTGTCTGCTGCTGGTTTGGCAGCAGGGGCGGCTGTTTTTTTCTGCGCAAACAGGGTTCCGCAGAACAGGCAGCTACTCAGTATAAAAGAAAAGTTGAAGGTGCGTATCATTGCTGTTTACTACTGACTTTTGAGTAATTATAACCGAGTCGATCAGGTGTCGGGTGGCGATGACTGTATCCAGCATAAAGGTAGTGCCAAAGCCACATCCCGGCGAAATAAACATTGGTGTTCGTTTATACCTGAACGTGAGTGTATCTTTTCCCACGAGGGAGTCGATGCGCAGCATAAAGCGGCAGGTATCGTTCACAGGATCCAGGTTAAAGTACACATTGTTGGTACGCACATTATTCAGGAGGGTATCTTTATCCAGTGCCAGTGTGGTAACGGCACGGAAGGTGGAATCCCACACAAAGCCTGCGCTGTCACGTCGGAACTCCACGTGTGCATCGGCGCGCAACGTTTGGTCGCAGACCTTGGTTTCATTTTCGCAGGCCGCCATCCCGATGAGGAAGAGGCCTGCGATAAGCAGTTGATAAATCGTTTTCATGCTGAAATTTGCGTTGGCAATATATTAAATTCCCAGCTCCTTTTTGAGAAAACGGGCAGTATGGCTGTCTTTACAGGTGCTTACCTGCTCAGGTGTGCCGGTACAGAGTATATTACCGCCGCCTGCGCCGCCTTCCGGCCCCAGGTCTACGATATAGTCGGCCATCTGGATCACATCCAGGTTATGTTCGATCACCAGTACGGTATTGCCTCGGTCTACCAGTTTATTTAGTACCTGCAGCAGCAGTTGAATATCCTGGAAGTGCAGGCCGGTGGTGGGTTCATCGAGGATGTAGATGGTTTTGCCGGTATCTTTTTTGGATAGCTCGGTAGCCAGCTTCACGCGCTGTGCCTCGCCACCGGAAAGGGTAACGGCCGATTGTCCCAGTGTGATATAGCCCAAACCTACGTCCTGTAAGGTTTTGATTTTTCGGTAGATCCATGGCACCGCCTGGAAAAATTCCACGGCCTCGTCTACCGTCATGTCCAGCACATCGGAGATGGATTTGCCTTTATAGCGGATTTCCAGTGTTTCACGGTTGTAGCGGCGACCATTACATTTTTCACATGGCACGTATACGTCCGGCAGGAAATTCATTTCTATGACGCGCATACCACCGCCTTCACAAACATCACAGCGGCCTGTTTTCACGTTAAATGAGAAGCGCCCTGCGTTGTAACCGCGGATTTTGGCTTCCGGCACCTGTGAAAACAGGGTGCGAATATCCGTAAAGAAGCCGCAGTAGGTAGCCGGATTGCTGCGCGGGGTACGACCAATCGGCGATTGATCGATCTCAATTACTTTATCGATATTTTCCAGTCCCTTGATGCTTTTGTACGGCATCGGTACCATTTTGGAGTCGTACGCATGTTTGGACAGGATCGGATATAAGGTTTCGTTGATGAGCGTGGATTTGCCGCTACCGGAAACGCCTGTAACGCAGATGAAGGTACCCAGGGGGAATTTCACGCTAACATTTTTAAGGTTGTTGCCGGTGGCGCCTTTCAGCTCCAGGAAGTTGCCGTTGCCTTTGCGGCGCTCTGCCGGTATTTCCGGCAGGGTGGTGCCGTTCAGATAGCCGGCAGTAGGCGTTTTCAGCTTCAGGATTTCCTTAGGTGTGCCGGAGGCAATGATCTGGCCACCATGTACACCAGCGCCGGGGCCGATATCTACCAGGTGGTCGGCGTGGAGCATGATATCTTTATCGTGTTCCACCACGATAACGGTATTACCCATTTCCTTCAGGTTGCGCAGGGCGTCGATCAGCTGCATGTTATCGCGCTGGTGAAGGCCAATGCTGGGCTCATCGAGGATATAGGTGATGCCCATCAGCTGGGAGCCTATTTGAGTGGCCAGGCGGATACGCTGGGATTCACCACCGCTGAGCGTTCTGGTGGCGCGGTTCAGGGTAAGGTAGGTAAGGCCTACGTTGAGGAGGAAACCGAGTCTTTCCCTGATTTCTTTGAGTATATCTTTAGCGATGACGTTCTGTTTATTTTCCAGTCGGTCTTCGATGCCGGTAAACCATTTGTACAACTGGTCCAGGTCCATGTTGCCCAGTTCAGCGATATTTTTTTCATCTACTTTAAAGTAGAGACTTTCCTTTTTCAGGCGGGTACCTTCACAAACGGGGCAGGTGTCCAGCTGCATAAAGCTTTCGGCCCAGTTGCGCACGTGGTCGGAGGAGGTATCGTTGAAAAAGCGGCGAACTGTGTTGATCACCCCTTCAAATTCGGTGGAGTACTTGGAGGTGTCGATGGTTTCATCGATATCCACATCTGCTTCCAGCTTTCCGTTTTCGTCGCCGAAGAGCAGCATGTTCAGTGCTTTCTGCGGGATGTCGGAGATTGGCGCAGTGAGGGAGAATTTATATTTTTTAGCGAGTTGCTGTACCTGTTTAAAGGTAAAGGTATCGCGGGCTTCGCCGAGTGGTTTAAGGCCGCCATCGTTGATGGAAACGCTGTAATCAGGGATAACCTCGTCCATATTGATCTGGTAGATGGTACCGAGGCCTTTACAGCGAGGGCAGGCGCCGTAGGGCGAGTTAAACGAGAAGGTGTTGGGAGAAGGCTCCTCGTAGGAGAGGCCGGTATCTTCACACATCAGCTGTTTACTGAACTGGCTTACCTTGCCGCTGTCGTGGTCCTGAATAAACAGGAGGCCTTTACCCATGGTGAGTGCTTTTTGTACACTCTGGCTGATGCGGGTGCGGGCATCTTCCTGTACCTGTATGCGGTCGATCACGAGTTCAATTTCGTGGATCTTGTAGCGGTCTACCTGCATACGTTCTTTCAGGTCCATGATTTCCCCGTCCACACGTACTTTGAGGTAGCCTTGCTTACGTACCTGTTCAAAGAGTTCGCGGTAGTGACCTTTACGGCCACGCACCAACGGCGCGAGGATCACGAGTTTCTTCTTGTTATAGTGCTTAAACAGGTGTGCGAGGATTTCCTCTTCGGAGAAGCGGGTCATCCTTTTGTTGGTGTTATAGGAATAGGCGATGCCTACACGTGCATACAGCAACCTGAGAAAGTCATAAATCTCTGTGATGGTACCCACTGTAGAGCGTGGGTTTTTGTTGGTGGTCTTTTGTTCGATGGAAATAACGGGCGACAGGCCGGTGATTTTATCCACATTAGGCCTTTCCATATCGCCGATAAACTGGCGGGCGTATGCAGAAAAGCTTTCCATGTAGCGGCGCTGACCTTCCGCATAGATCGTATCAAAAGCCAGTGATGATTTTCCACTGCCACTGATGCCGGTAATGACTACCAGTTTGTTTTTGGGCAACTGCAGATCCAGATTTTTCAGATTATGCTCCCTTGCGCCGTAAACGGCGATATGGTCATCTGAAGGAATCTGTGGAGCTAAAGCAGCAGATACATTCTCTTTTTTCTTTGCCATAATAAGTCAGGTGTTCACCAAAGTGCAGTCCGCTTAGAATTTATAGTTCAGGTTAGCAGCATCTTAAGTAAGCGGGCCAGTTGTGAACAGGAATTAAGGTATAAAGTTACCGGATTTTTGGGAAAGAAAAGAGGCCTGCCGGAATTGCGGACAGGCCTTTGTTTGAGGTCAATTTGCAGGCGATGGTGGTTATGGGACAGGCTCCCAGTTGAGCGAATATTGTATCTCTCCCCATTTATAGGATAGTAATTTCTTTTGGTTATCAATTACGTGGTCGGTCAGTATTATCTGAATATTCGAGCCGGCATAAGCAAGGTTTACAATTTTTCTTTTGAAATGATATGGCACCAAACTACTAAGGCGCATGATTCTGAGCGGAAATTCATCTGGTTTGTCCAGTTCATCGTAAAATGCATAATTCGTTTCCGCAGTATCAATGGCCAGGTTCTGCTTGTAATTGAGGGAAATTGATGGTTGACCGTTGGGTGCCCAGGTTTTTACTAAGGGTTCGTATCCCGGTGCATTCCAATAGAAAATCCAGTTATTGGGCACGCCATTGATGGTGCGATTAATGTAATTAATCATCTGTAAGCTGTCAATATAATTGATGTACCCCTGTTGAGGAATAGGCTGGCTTGTACTTAACACTTTACAGGTAAAGCTGGTAGCTCTGCCGAGGCTGTCCACTGTAACCGTCAGCGTGGTGTCCCATCCGTTTTGCAGGAAATATCGGTGGTTACCACAATATCGCACATCAAATGACCACACATGCCACAGATCGGAGTAGTCTGAGTTCATGGTGAGATGGGACAGGCGGCCGGTGCTGTCATAGGTATATAATGCAACCGGGCGAAGCTGTCCGTTGATGGTGTACCAGAATTCTTTAATGCGCCAGGTAGTGTCTGTACCGGCGTTGGTTTGGGAAAGAGATAAGGCCTTTTTTCCGGTAATGGGCTCGAGGCCGGCATGTGGTTCCCGGGTACAGGCGGCGAGTAACAACGCCGCGAATACGGCCAGGAATAAGGGTCTCAGATGTTGGGTCATAGAAGGCTGATTTGTGGGTGAAAAAATTTAAGTACGTATCAGCGGCGTATCGGTAGTAGGATGCTGGCAAAATTAGGAGGGGAGCAGGAACGAAAAAAAGTGGTTTTTCGGGTAAGTATATACGAAAAAAGCTGGTCTACTGACCAGCTTTTCCTTGTTATTTGAAAACGTAATTTACTTACGCTTTGTATTTTTTGAATACGCAGATAGCGTTGTGACCACCAAAGCCGAAAGTGTTGCTCATGGCGATGTTCACAGGTCGCTCCTGTGCTTTACCCAAGGTCAGGTTCAGGTTGGTTGGGATACCTTCGCCCAGCTCTTTGGTGTTGATGGTAGGAGGAACGATATCTTCCTGTGTAGCTTTGATACAAGCGATCGCCTCAATAGCACCGGCAGCACCCAGGAGGTGACCGGTCATGGATTTGGTAGCGGAGATGTTGAGTTTCTCTACATGTTCGCCAAATGCGGCGCAGATGGCTTTCAGTTCGCTGAGGTCACCAACCGGAGTAGAGGTGGTATGTGAGTTGATATAATCCACATCGGCTACAGTCAGTTCTGCATCTTCCAGAGCCTGTTCCATACCCAGTCTGGCGCCGAGGCCTTCAGGATGGGTGGCAGTGAGGTGATATGCATCACAGGTCATGGCGCCACCTACCATTTCACCGTAGATGGTAGCTCCGCGTGCAATAGCATGTTCATATTCTTCGAGGATGATAGCACCGGCGCCTTCTCCCATTACGAAACCATCGCGGTCAGCGTCGAAAGGACGGGAAGCGGTGGAAGGATCGTCGTTGCGGGTAGACAGTGCTTTCAGTGCGTTGAAGCCGGCAATACCAGCGCGGGTTACAGGGGCTTCGGAGCCACCGGCAACAATCACATTGGCTTTACCCAGGCGGATATAGTTAAATGCATCCACCAGCGCACTGCTGGAAGAAGCACAGGCAGAAACTGTACAGAAGTTGATACCCATGAAACCATATTTCATGGCAATCTGGCCGGCAGCAATGTCGGAGATCAGTTTCGGAATAAAGAACGGATTGAATTTAGGTACAAAGTTTTGCTGAGTAAACTCTACGATCTGCTCTTCGAAGGTGAGCATACCTCCGTTTCCGGAAGCCCAGATTACCCCTACTTTAGTTTTATCAATGCCTTCGTTGGTGAGGCCTGCATCCAAAACAGCTTCCTGTGCAGCCGCCATAGCGTACTGGGTGAAGTTGTCCATTTTGCGGGCTTCTTTCTTATCCATGTATTTTTCTACATCGAAGTTTTTAACCTCACAGGCAAATTTGGTTTTGAACTCTGTGGTGTCAAATTTGGTGATGGGGCCAGCGCCACTAACACCAGCCTTTAAGTTGCTCCAAAAAGTATTTACATCATTCCCGATAGGTGTTAATGCCCCCAAGCCGGTGATCACAACCCTTTTCAGTGTAACAGTACGCATATTTTTTACTTTAAATAAAAAAGTTAGAGCGCAAATTTAGTTACTTATTGTTATGAATAATCATAATCATTAAGATATTCTGTTATAATATCTGTTAAATAGTCTTAAAAATCAACAGGGGCAAAGGTTTTAAGCCCTTGCCCCTGGTATAAAAATTAAAAAATCAGACTGAAATGGTAAATAATTGTATTATGCTGCGGCCATTGCAGGTGCTGTTACCAGCGCAATAGGCTGAGTTCTGGCCCGCAGGAAAGCGATAATTTCTTCGTCAGACTTGTATTTGCCGCTAATATTTACAAAGTGTTTAGCTAATAAATCGTAACGCCTGGTCACCAGCCACAACCATACGTGAAGGAAGTGAATACCATCAAAAACGATCGCATCGTTATCTACATACAATGCTAAAGTTTTCTTAAAATAGATCGGATGTTCCGTCCAGTGCATGTTCGGTTTATCGTGGTGACTGATATGATACCCGTCGTTCCAGCACTTGTGGTTATATTTTGTGTTGATGCAGGTGATACTGTTTTTATAGGCATTGTCAGGGTCGGCAGCATCTATGAACGCATGCTGTGCCCAGTTACCCACCATCATAATCACCCTGGAGATCAGCAGCGGCAGGATAAACACCACAAAGGTTGCCGGGAAGTTTACGATGGATAGACCTATGCAGGCAAGTACAAAAAATACTTCACCACGTATGGAACGTACCATCAGGTTTTTCCTTTTTTTCCTGGAAAAGTAACGGGCAAGATTGTATATCCCTCCCCAGCAGAACCTCCACAGGTATTGCATAAATCCTTTGAAGGAGTCCCGCTGGTAAGCCATGGTAGAGCTTTCATCTTCCGGCATATTGTTTTCCGGATGGTGCATGCCTATATGGTGACTATAATATGTTTCAGGTGTTTGGCCAAAGAGCGGGCCTATCACCCAGGGCAGGTAGTGATTGAGAAGCTGGTATTTGCGGTCAAAGAAAACCCGGTGGCTGGTGCAATGCAGCATCAGGCCAAAAGGTCCCTTAAATGTTATATTGTTGAGGAACTGGTAAGCAATTACCGCAGTCCACCATATCCAGTTGTTAAGTCCGGGTACGTAAAGCAGTAACGCCAGCGGCCAAAGGGTAAACGTGATTTGTAAGGTCAGGTATACAAAAGGCAGGTCCCTTTCATCACGGATGTAACGCAGGAGAAACCGGTCCAAAGCCGTGTAGGTTGCAGGTTTCGTATATACCGGGTCTGTGATCGTAGTGAGTTGCTTCATGTAAACTGTGTAAAGTTGGCTACAGCAGAACTGCCTCCGTGAATGAAATTGCGAGCTATATTTGCTTAACGTGGAAATCACGTGTGATATTATCCAGCAAAAAAAAACTGTTTTGGGAAGATAAGCAATTTAAGCTGGTCTGCCACTATTTTTGTAATTTCCGGCCCCGGAAATCGGCAGAATGCTGTTAAAATTTGTTAAAACACGGCAAAGCGTTCTGGAAACTGTCCAAAATATTCCCAAATGAAGAGACTGACTCTCAAAGATGTAGCCAGAATGGCTGGCGTAGCACCTAGTACAGTATCGTTTGTTTTAAACGGCAAAGCAAAGCAGATGCGTATCCGCGACGAGGTAGCGCAGAAAATCATGAGCGTGGTCAATCAATCCGGCTATGAGCCACATCGTGTAGCCGTTAACTTACGTACCGGGCAATCCAAAACGCTGGGCCTCATTGTAGAAAGTATTTCAGGCAGCTTCTTTGCCAGCCTGGCCCGTACCATTGAAACCGAAGCGGAACGCCTCGGCTATAACGTAGTTTACTGCAGCACTGAAAATAACGCCGAAAAAGGTGGTGAACTGATTCGTATGCTGGGCCGCCAGATGGTAGATGGCTACCTCATTACCCCCGCCCCCGGCATGGAAAATGAAATCAGGCGCCTGCTGCAGATGCATAAGCCGGTAGTGCTGATGGACAGCTATTTTCCGGGCATTAAGGCGCCGTATGTGCTAATCGACAACTTCCACGGTGTACAACTGGGCATGGACCACCTTTTCGAAAGGGGCTACCGCAAAATCGGCTACGTAACCGTAGATGTGTCGCTGATACAATTAGCTGAGCGCCAGCGTAGTTATACACAGGCACTGAAGAAAAAAGATATCCCTTTCCGTAAGAAACGCGTGCTGGAACTGAATTACCATGATAGCCGGGAACAAAACCTCGCTACCCTGGAAGCCTTTATCCAGGAAAATAGTGATATGGACGCTATCTTCTTCGCTACCAACTACCTGGGGATATTGGGCCTCGAAGCCATGGGACGGTTAAAAATCAGTATGCCTAAGCATATGGCCGCCATTTGCTTCGATGACCATGATATCTTCCGCCTCTATCCGCCGGGCATAACGGTGATAGAACAGCCTATCGAAGGTATCGCGGCCAAGGCTATCAGCCTGCTGATGAAGCAGCTCGACAAACAATCAGGCCCGCTCAGGGAGTCGCAGGTGGCCCTTCCCGGCAGGTTGATCGTGCGCAGCTCCACCTGATTTTGCCGGCCATAAAATTCTGGCCGATATTTGCCTGCAATCAGGAAAAAAATTATACATTTATTGCCAGTAGCGGTAAAGAGATAGTAAAGATTCTTCAGAGAATCTTTTTTTAATTCACCTGTGCTAAATCGATTTTGTAAGTATTCCATTTATAAATACAAGTATGAAAAAAGTTGGATTGCTCGCTGTAGCTGTTTTATTAATGCACCATGCCAAGAGCCAGACGGTCGAAAAGACAGGCGAACCGGTGGAATGGGTCAACACCCTCATGGGTACCGATTCCAAAGTAAGCCTGTCTAACGGTAACACCTATCCCGCCATTGCCCTGCCATGGGGAATGAATTTCTGGATGCCTCAAACCGGCGCCATGGGCGACGGATGGGCGTATCAATACAGCGCCGACAAAATAAGGGGGTTCAAACAAACACACCAGCCTTCGCCATGGATCAACGACTACGGCCAGTTTGCCATCATGCCGGTAACGGGATCAATTAAGTTTGACCAGAAAAAAAGAGCCAGCTGGTTCTCCCATAAATCAGAAATTACCAAGCCTTATTATTATAGTGTATACCTCGCCGACGCAGACGTGACCACCGAAATCACGCCTACTGAAAGGGCCGCGCAACTGCGCTTTACCTACCCTGCCAGCGATAGCTCGTTCCTCGTGGTAGACGCGTTCGACAAAGGCTCTTACGTCAAAATAATTCCTGAAGAGAAAAAGATCATTGGCTACACTACCAAAAACAGCGGCGGCGTACCAGCGAACTTCAAAAACTATTTTGTTATCTATTTTGATAAACCGTTTACGGTTGCACATACCTGGCACGACAGCGTGCTCGTGGCCGGAAAGCTGGAAATGCAGTCCAACCACAGTGGCGCGGTAGTAGGCTTTAAAACAGTACGCGGGGAAAAAGTGACGATTAAAACAGCATCTTCCTTTATTTCCTACGACCAGGCTGAACTGAACCTGCAAAAAGAAATCGGCAACGATAACTTCGACGTAACCAAAAATAAAGCAAAGGATACCTGGAATAAAGAGCTGGGCAGGCTGGCAGTACAGGGCGGCACACCTGAGCAGGTGCGCACATTCTACTCCTCCCTATATCGGGTACTGCTCTTCCCCCGCAAGTTCTACGAAATCAACGCTAAAAATGAAGTGGTACACTATAGCCCATACAACGGCCAGGTGCTGCCAGGCTATATGTTTACGGATAACGGCTTCTGGGACACTTTCCGCGCGGTACATCCGTTCTTCACCCTGATGTATCCCAGCCTCACCAGTCACATCATGGAAGGCCTGGCAAACGCTTACAAGGAAAGCGGCTGGCTGCCTGAATGGGCAAGCCCCGGCCATCGTGATTGTATGATCGGCTCTAACTCCGCTTCCCTCATCGCTGACGCCTATATTAAAGGTATTCGCGGTTATGATATCAACACCCTCTACGAAGCGGTACTGAAAAATTCTGAAAATGAAGGCCCGCTTACTTCTGTGGGCCGTAAAGGGGTAAAATACTACAACACGCTGGGCTACGTGCCTTATGATGTGGATATTAATGAAAACACTGCCCGTACGCTGGAATATGCCTACGATGACTTTACCATCTTACAACTGGCAAAAGCCCTAAACAAACCTAAAGCTGAACAGGATCGCTTTGCTAAACGCTCCCAGAACTTCCGCAATGTATTTGATCCGGAAACGAAACTGATGCGCGGTAAAAATAAGGATGGTAAATTCCAGGTACCTTTTAACCCATTCAAATGGGGCGATGCATTTACAGAAGGTAACTCCTGGCATTATACCTGGTCTGTTTTCCACGACGTAAACGCGTTATCAACTTTAATGGGCGGAAAAGAACAATTTGTGCAGATGCTTGATTCTGTATTTAAGATGCCTCCAGTATTTGATGACAGCTACTACGGCGGCGTGATTCACGAAATTCGTGAAATGCAGATCATGAACATGGGCCAGTACGCACACGGTAACCAGCCGATTCAGCATATGATCTACCTGTATAACTACGCAGGCCAGCCATGGAAAACACAATACTGGATCCGCCAGGTGATGGACCGTTTATACAAACCTACTCCTGATGGTTATTGTGGTGATGAGGATAACGGCCAAACTTCCGCCTGGTACGTATTTTCTGCTATGGGCTTCTATCCGGTATGCCCTGGTACACCGCAGTATGTGTTTGGCACACCATTGTTTACCAAACTCACCATGACGTTGGAAGATGGTAAAAAAATGGTGATCGAAGCGCCTGCCAATAGCGATAAAAATCTCTATGTGCAAAGTGCTGCACTTAACGGTAAAAACTATACGAAAAACTGGATCAGCCACCAGGACCTGCAAAATGGCGGTAAGCTGATATTCAATATGGGGGCCAGTCCGGCGAAGAACAAAGGAACAAATCCGGCCGATTTCCCGTACTCTTACTCTACTGCGGTAAAGTAATTGAAAACGATTTTCATTGTTCACTGTAAATATTTCATCCCGATTCTTCGGGATGTATTTTTTATAGCTCTTAAATGTCAACCATGAAGAAAATTCTAACGCCACTGCTTCTCACTGTTGCAGTAGCAGCCAACGCACAGGAAAATGTATTGCAATACGTAAAGCCTATCACCGGCACCATGAAGATGGGACACACCTATCCCGGTGCTACCGTGCCTTTTGGGGCAGTACAGCTGAGTCCTGAAACGGATACTATCCCCTATGAAATGGATGGTAAGTATAATAAGGATGTGTATAAGTATTGCGCAGGCTATCAATACGAGGATAAAACAATTGTCGGGTTTAGCCATACCCATTTTAGCGGTACGGGGCATGCTGATCTGGGCGACTTCCTGATCATGCCTACCACCGGCCCGCTGCAACTCAACCCTGGTACAGCCGATCATCCTGAAACAGGTTACCGTTCTACCTTTTCGCATGCCAACGAAGTGGCCGAAGCCGGCTACTATAAAGTGAAACTGGATGAGCCGGATGTATTGGCGGAACTCACTGCCACCAGTCGCGTAGGGTTTCATCAATATACTTTTAACGGAAAGGAACCTGCACATATCATACTGGATATGATGTCCAACATCTATAATTATGAAAATAAGAATGTATGGACTTATATCCGCGTGGAAAATGATTCCACCATCACCGGGTATCGCCAAACTAACGGTTGGGCACGTACGAGGACGGTCTATTTTGCCATGACTTTCTCCAAACCGTTTAAAAGCTATGGCCATCAAAACTATGCAAACAACGTGTACCGTGGCTTTTGGCGAAAGTTTGATCAAACACATAACTTCCCTGAAATGGCCGGCCGGCAGATCCGTGCCTGGTTTGATTTTAACACCACACCGGGAGAGCAGGTCAAAATTAAACTGGCTATCTCCCCGGTAAGTACAACAGGTGCACTCAATAATTTAAACACGGAAGCACCTGGATGGGATTTTAATAAAGTAAAAGGGGATGCACAGGCACTGTGGATAAAGGAACTGAACAAGATCCGCATCCAATCTCCGTCAAAAGAAGAGAAAGAGAATTTCTATACCGCGATGTATCACGCTTTCATCAATCCTACTACTTACATGGATGTGGATGGTAATTACCGCGGTCTGGATATGAATGTGCATAACACCAACGGATATACGAATTACACTACGTTCTCACTTTGGGATACTTATCGTGCGCTGCATCCTTTCTTTAACCTGATCCAGCCTGCCCGCAATGCGGACATGGTGCGCTCTATGGTGGCGCATTTTGAACAAAGTGCCCAGCATATGCTTCCGGTATGGTCGCACTACGCGAACGAAAACTGGTGTATGATCGGGTACCATAGTGTATCAGTAATCGCGGATGCCATCATGAAAGGCAATGCCCCGTTTGACGCTGCCAGGGCATTGGATGCCTGCGTTACCACCGCCCGCCACCGTAGTTATGATGGCCTGGGATACTACATGGATAATGGTTACATTCCCGAGGATAAGCAGGGAGCATC
Organism: Chitinophaga jiangningensis; assembly: GCF_900142605.1. Lineage (GTDB taxonomy): Bacteria > Bacteroidota > Bacteroidia > Chitinophagales > Chitinophagaceae > Chitinophaga > Chitinophaga jiangningensis. The sequence continues at coordinate 971,950 of NZ_FRBL01000001.1, read as the reverse complement.
CGTTTCCAAAGTCCTGGAATATGCTTACGACGACTGGTGTATTGCGCAGGTAGCGAAAAAGTTAAACCGCCAGGATTTATATGAGGAGTTTATCAAACGCTCTCAAAACTATAAAAACGTGTATGATGCCGGCACCGGTTTTATGCGTCCGCGCCTGAGCGACGGCTCCTTTAAGAAAGATTTTGATCCCCTGCAAACACACGACCAGGGCTTTATTGAAGGGAATGCGTGGAATTACAGTTTGTATGTACCACAGTATCCGGCTGAAATGATTGAGATGATGGGTGGCAAAAAACAATTTGCCCAACACCTGGATTCCCTGTTTACCATGGAGCTGCCGGATAAATATTTTGCTGAAACGGAAGATATTACCCGTGACGGAATCATTGGTAATTACGTACATGGCAACGAGCCATCACATCACGTAGCCTACCTGTATAACCACACCGGACAGCCCTGGAAAACGCAGGACCGTATCCGTATGATCCTCAAAAAAATGTATCATCCGGGCCCTGATGGCCTTGGCGGTAATGATGACTGCGGACAAATGAGCGCCTGGTATATATTTTCTTCGCTGGGATTTTATCCGATGTGTCCGGGGGCTGATCAGTATGAGCTGGGGAGTCCTGCAGTGGATAAGGCTACATTGCAATTAGAGAATGGCAAAACATTCACTGTTGATGTAAAAAATCAATCCGACAAAAACGTATATGTGCAAAAGGTATTACTGAATGGTAAAGAGTGGAAAAAATTAACCATCAGTCATGGTGATATTATGAATGGAGGGGTGATCACCTTTGTGATGGGGGCTAAACCGAAGGACTATACGAAATAAGAACTGTGGACAATTTTTAAAGGAAAAGGCGCAAGTGATTGCGCCTTTTCCTTTTGGTATAAGCAATGACACCTTCGGTGTTATTGGCGTAGGTGCCGCGCTGCGCGCGGTTAGCTACTGTGATAAATTTATTTCAGCAAAATCGTCGTGATTCCTAACTGCGCCTGTTTAGCAGGGTCAATCGGTTTAAACACGAATTTCAGTGTATGTTTTTTACCATCACTCACGCCTTGTAATTTTACCGAACCAGCTGCTGGCTGCATTGGCTGAGCACCCGGTCCTACCTGGAAAGTACCAATCTGGTTGCCATCCAGGAAAGCAGTTACATCAAAGCCTGCATCGGTAGCTGCGTTGATCATATAGTTCATGTCTACGGAAGTAACATCGGTGAGGTCGAGGTCACCATATTCCACAGCGCTGGAAGGAATGCCCGGAATCAGGAATTTCATGCCGTTGATTTCAAAGCTGGACACGCCATCCGCCTTGGTATAGGCAGATGCCGGAATACGCGGATTATACAGCGCTACGCTGGCAGTACCGGTCATTGGTTTAATGCCTGCGGCTCCTTTATCGGTATAGCTGGCATGGATATACAATACACCGTCGTCTTTCAGTGGTCCTTTTGAGGCAGGGTTGATGCTGCCGGAAGCTGCGAGTGACGGCTCTTTGGAGGTGGCACCACCCACGGAGTAAATATATTCCACCAGTTGTTTTGCTTCTGATGTAGAGAGACCCGGGTGCGCCGCCATAGCAGTTTCACCCCATACACCACCGCCGCCGTTGATGATTTTCTGCGCCAGTTTCTCCGGTGCATTCGGATCTGCTTTGTATTTGTCTGCCACTTGTTTGAAGGATGGTCCTATGGACTTCTCATCTACTTTATGACAGGTTTTACAATCGGAAACCTCCATGATGTTTTTACCTGCAATGGCACCGGTGATAATCTGGTGGCCCTGTGGCATAGCGGCTTTATCACGGCCCTGTACATAATCGGCTTTTACATACAGGTTACTGTTATCGATTTTGCCGTTGGCGGAAGAACCATCTTCTTTATCCACCACGTTTACCGCGTATTGCACCTGCTTACCAGGGAAGTAGAACATTTTGTTACCGGTGATATTGATGCTTACCACTGGTGCTTCGTTACCTGCATACACAGGTATCTGCTGGCTACGGGTGCTGGCACCGTTGTTATCTTTTACTTCCACGCCTACATTGTATTCGCCGGCAGTGGTAAATGTGTAGGTAACAGTAGGTTCAGTAGTCTCCTTTTTATTCCCGTTACCAAATGTCCAGAGGTAAGTAAGTTTATCGCCGTCCGGATCTTTACTGCCATTAGCAGTGAGTTTCACGGTGAATGGCAGTCCGCCGCTGAGTTTATCCACCTGGATGTCGGCTACGGGAGCGCGGTTACCACCATTGTAATCGATACGGGTGAGGGCTGCATCCGCATTTTTGCTGAACCAGCCATTACCGTATTCGAGGACGTAAAGGCGGCCATCAGGACCCATTTCCATATCGATAGGCGCGTTCAGCTTCAGGTGAGGCATGAAGCGCTCCATTTTCGAATAGTTGTAATCCTTATCCATAGTTACTGCCATAATCCATCCACGTACCCAGTCGTAGATAAACAGCTTGTTGTTATAGTAATCAGGGAAGCGTGTTTCTTTCGGATAAAACTCACTGTAGTATACCGGACCGGCTTCGGCATTACGGCCACCAGCGCCTACCAGCGGGAATTCTGCTGATTTGGCGTAAGGGTACCAGATGAATGCAGGCTCGGCAGGAGGTAATTCTTTCAGTCCCGTATTATTGCGGGAGTTGTTGATCGGTTTTTTGGGATCATAGAATTTACCACTTTCACCGGTTTCATAATTATACTCACGATAAGGTTTGTTATCTGCAATAAACAACGGATAACCGTAGTAGCCGGGCTTTTTAGCCTGGTTCACCTCATCATAGCCACGCGGGCCACGGAGGGAGTCGTCGTTGTTGGCGTCAGGACCTACTTCTCCCCAGTACACATACCCGTTTTTACGATCCACGGATATACGATAAGGGTTACGGGTACCCATCGCAAAGATTTCAGGCCTGGTGCCTGCTGTACCCTGCGGAAACAGGTTGCCTTCCGGAATAGTGTAGGTACCATCTGCCAAAACCTTTATACGCAGAATTTTACCACGCAGGTCGTTGGTATTGGAAGAGGATCTTCTGCCATCGTACTGCAAATGTCCGGGGCGATCGTCAGTAGGGCCATAACCTTTGCTGCCGTATTTCTGGTTCGGCTCATCAAACGGTGTAGTATTATCACCGGTAGAAAGATACAAGAGATTATCAGGGCCGAATGCAATAGAGCCACCGGTATGGCAGCAGATATCACGCTGCGAATAGAATTGCAGGATGATTTTTTCTGATGCGCTATCCAGTTTATTATCCTTGAAAGTGAAGCGGGAAAGGCGGTTTACCGATGTATCTCTGGGAGAATAAAATGCATAGATATAGTGGTTGTTCTTATAATCCGGGTCTGCTGCGAGGCCCAGGAAACCTTCTTCAGCGTTTACATGCGGCACTTCCGTTTTATGATAAACATGCAGGAAGCCTACCTGTGAAATGGACCTGTCCGCCTGTTTATACAGCAACAGTTCCCCACGGCGCTGTGCCACGAGGATATCGAGGTTAGGCAGGATGGTCATTTCTGTAGGTTCGAAGAACTGACCGGCTGCCAGTACGTTTTTGGTAAAACGATCTTCGGAAGGTACGCGGATAGTGGTCGCTGCTCCGTAGTCCAGTACTTTGTTGTCACCGATGGCATATTTCAGCCCTGCTTTCAGCTGGTTAAGGAAATTCTCCTGAGAATATGCTTCAGGAGTGTGTCCCATACCGGTGTAAAAAGCGCGGCCGCCGTCGTAATCGTGGTACCAGGCGATGGGGTGATTATTATTCATGGTACCGCCTTTGTACGACGTTTCATCCAGCTGGATCAGCACTTTGAGGGTGGAGTCCATTTTTTTGAAATTGTACCACTCATCGATCTGGTTGAAGGTGGCCAGCAGCTTATACGGATCAAAAAACTGCTGGTCTTTCACGAGGAGTTTAGCATCGTGGATACCTTCCGGGTGGTTGGCAAATTGCGCACCTACCAGGTGGTTGTACCATGGCCAGTCGTATTCTGTATCAGTGCCTGCGTGTACACCTACAAAGCCGCCGCCAGCCTGAATATATCTTTCGAAGTCGGCTTCCTGGTAGTTGTCCAGTACATCGCCGGTGGTATTGAGGAATACTACGGCTGCGTATTGTGAGAGGGTATCTTCATTGAATTTGCTGGCATCTTCTGTAGTATCAACAATGATATTCAGGTCGCTGGCAATTTTATTCTGAAAGGCTGCGATACCGGCAGGAATAGAAGCATGCCTGAACGCCGCGGTTTTGGTAAACACGAGGATGCGGGGCTTGCCTTCTCTTTTTTTCGTACATCCGGCAACGGTAGCAACAACGGCTATTACCAGGAGTAGTCTGAAAATAGGTTTCATAATTTTAAAGGGATTATTTCACTTTGATGTTAGCGGCATATTGTATTCCTCCGAGCAGGTGCTGCAGGTACAGCGGGTCGGCGTAAGACTCTTTGGTATGGCCCATTTCGGTGTAGAAGGAACGTCCTCCTTCGAACTCATGGTACCAGCACATCGGGTGGTTATCGCCGTTCTTACCTCCTTCGTAGGTAGATTCGTCTATTTTAATGAGCACGTGAATATCCGGGTTGATATCTCTGAAATTATACCATTCATCTTTGCGGGTCCAGTCGTCCGGGAGGTGTTTGGTAGAGATATGAGATTTATCGACCACTTTAAGGGTTGCCACCTGCTGTTTAGGGTGACTGGTGAAATAGGCGCCGGAGAGCTTACCGAACCATGGCCAGTCGTATTCCGTGTCGGTAGCGGCATGGATGCCCATAAACCCACCACCTTTGTGGATGTATTTTATGAAAGCTTCCTGCTGGGCGCTATCCAGTACATCACCTGTGGTGCAACTGAAAATAACAGCGTCGTATTTTTTCAGGTTATCGTAAGTAAAAACGGAGGCATCTTCCGTGGTGTCTACTGCAAAGTTATTTGCTGCGCCAAGTTGCATGATGGCTTGCCTGGCAGTAGGGATACAATCGTGGCGGAAGCCTTTTGTTTTAGAAAATACCAGCACGCGGTATTTGTGTTTAGCATTGGCCGAAATGGCGGCCACCAGTAATAAAAAGGCGAGGAACGTGGTGAGTTTCTTCATCGTATGTGCGTGGTTGTTATAATAAAATGGCTGTAAAAGGAAAATCCGCCTGAGGCGGATCTTACCTGCTTTTGTTCGGGAGAGCGGAGGGACCTTGGGTCCCCGCTCCCCCGAACTTTAACGTCCGCCGAAGGCGGACGTTAAAGTTCGGGCTTGTAATTACAGTTGACGGATCTTAATGTCGCGGTAAGATACTACGTTGCCATGGTCCTGGAGGGCGATATGGCCTTTTTGATATTTGCCGAAGCCTTTCCAGGTTTTAAACTTACTGTTGGCTACCAGTGCATCCCATTCAGGAGTACCTATGGTAGTGGTAACGGTGGTTACCCCATTAAGTTTCAGTGTAAGGTGACCATCCTTTTTAATGATCTGTGCGGTGTTCCATTGGCCTACTGGTTTTACGGCAGGTTTGGAAGACTTTTTCAGGTCGTAGAGGTCGCCGGAATTATGTTTAACGATTTTGCCGTCGCTATGTCTTTCATCATCCAGCACTTGCATTTCAGGACCGGTTTCGTAGGTAGCGTGAAACTCAGGTGATTCGTGTACGCCGAAGATGATACCACTGTTGCCGCCTTCGGAAATTTTCCATTGGATGCTCAGTTCATAGTTTTCATATTCATCGTTGGTAACGAGGTCACCACCTGGCGCGCCGTTCTTTTTGGCTTCCTGGTCGAGTACCAGTGCGCCGTCTTCTACTTTCCAAGCAGGGCTGGCTTCATTTTTCAGGTAAGTATGCCAACCGGTGGTGGTTTTGCCGTCAAATAGCAGTTTCCACCCTGCTTTCTTTTCCTTTGCGGTAAGTGTATTGATATTTTGAGCAGATGCAGCGGTGCACATGAATGCAGCCAGGGCAGCTCCCATAATTACTTTTTTCATGCTGGCATTTTTGAAGATGAAAGGTTATTAGTTGGCAGAAGAAAGAGAAAGGATATATTTCACCATTTCCTTCGCATCGTCTTTAGAGATGTTGGAATGCGGCAGCATTGCTACTTCTCCCCAGTTGCCTGAGCCACCTTTGATGATTTTATCAGCCAGTTTATCCACGTTTTCTTCGTTGTTAGGATATTTTCCTGCGATGTCTTTGAAAGACGGGCCTACCAGTTTCATTTCTTCTTTGTGGCAGGTTTTGCAGTCTTGCTGTGCCATCAGTTCCTGACCTTTGGTCATTGGCTTATCGGCATTAGGTGATACCATGGAGTTGTCTGCTGCATGCTCAGTTTCGCTGGTACTAGCCTGTTGCTCTCCTGAATTACTACCGCCTCCGCAGGCTGCGAAGAATAAAGCACTCAATACAAACGGCGCCAAATATCTCTTTTTCATTTTTCTGTTTTTTTTAGATGCTTGTTATTTTATCAGATTCCCAAAATTCTCTTGTTGAAAGCGTCGTCAGTGGCGGCGCCTGCGAAATCATCGAATGCCTTGTCGGTCACACGGATGATATGATTTTTAATAAACGGAGCACCTTCCCTTGCACCGTCTTCCGGATGTTTCATGCAGCATTCCCATTCCATTACTGCCCATCCGGCGTAATCGTATTGAGTCAGTTTGCTGAAGATGGATTTGAAGTCTACCTGTCCGTCGCCGAGGGAGCGGAAGCGTCCGGGGCGGTCGATCCATGCCTGGAATCCGCCATATACGCCGCTGCGTCCTGTTGGGTTAAACTCAGCATCTTTCACGTGGAATGCTTTGATTCTTTCGTGATAAATGTCGATATATTCGAGGTAGTTGAGGCATTGCAGTACGAGATGGCTTGGATCGTAGAGCAGGCAGGCACGTTTGTGATTGCCTGTGGCTTCGAGGAAGCGTTCGTAGCTGGCGCCGTCGTGGAGGTCTTCCCCTGGGTGGATTTCGTAGCATACGTCTACACCCTGTTCGTCAAACGCGTTGAGGATAGGCATCCAGCGTTTTGCCAGTTCGGCAAAGCCGGCTTCTACCAGTCCTGCAGGGCGTTGCGGCCATGGGTACATGGCTGGCGCCCACAGCAGGGCACCGCTGAAAGTAGCGTGTGCATCAAGGCCCAGGTTACGGCTGGCTTTAGCAGCGTATTTCAGCTGGTTTACGGCCCACTCCGTACGTGCGTTGATGTTATTATGATATGGTGCAGGTGCAAACTGATCGAACATTTCAGTGAAGGCAGGATTTACTGCCACCAGTTGCCCCTGCAGGTGCGTGCTCAGTTCGGTGATTTCCAGTCCGGCTTCATTTACGATGCCTTTGATCTCATCCGCATAGGTTTTACTTTCTGCTGCTTTTTGCAGATCGATGAGGCGACTATCCCAGCTGGGGATCTGTACGCCTTTAAAACCGATGGAGGCTGACCATTCGCAAATGCTTTTCAGGCTGTTGAAGGGTGCTGCATCGCCCATGAACTGAGCGAGGAAAATACCAGGTCCTTTAATAGTTCTCATAAATACCTTTCCGTTTAACCGATTAGATCTCGAAATTAGTCCATTTAACGTCGCTCTGCGAAGATTTCACCACGTTGTCGATAAACGCCATACCGCGGATACCTTCTTCTACACCCGGGAAGTCCAGGGATTCTGCAGAAGGCTGTGTGCCGTCGATTTTGGCAGATAACGTCTGTGCAAAGTTACGGTACAGGTTACCGAACGCTTCGAGGTATCCCTCCGGATGGCCGCCTGGTGTGCGGGTATTATGAGTCATGTAGGAGCTCTGGAAGCCATATCCGTTGCCTGCTCTGTAGATTTCGGTTGGTTTATCCAGCCATTTTACCAGCAGGGTGTTAGGTTCGTGCTGTGCCCATTCAAGGCCGCCTTTTTCGCCATACACGCGGATTTTCAGTGCATTTTCTTCACCGGCAGCTACCTGTGATGCCATGAGCACACCGGAAGCACCATTGTCGAAGCGCAGCAGTACGCCACCATCGTCATCCAGGGCGCGACCCGGCACTACGATATTAAGGTCAGCGCACAATTTTTCCAGTTTTGCGCCGGTGATATATTCAGCCAGGTTAAAGGCATGCGTACCGATATCGCCCATGGCACCGGCTTTACCGGAACGTTTAGGGTCGGTTCTCCATGCGGCCTGTGCATTTCCTTCTCTTTCGCTGAGTTTAGACAGCCAGCCCTGCGGGTATTCCACCCATACTTTGCGGATTTTTCCGAAGTCGCCGTTTTTCACCATCTGGCGTGCCTGTTTTACCATAGGGTAGCCGGTGTAGGTGTGGGTGAGCAACAGGGAAAGTCCGGTAGCTTCTACCTTGGCTTTCAGTTGTTTGGCTTCGTCCAGGGAGATGGTGATCGGTTTCTCGATTACCACGTTGAAACCCAGGTCCAGCGCCATCATCGCAGGTTCAAAGTGCGCGAAGTTAGGGGTTACGATCGTAACAAAATCCAGGCGTTTATCTGCCGGCATGGCAGCTTCTTTTTCCAGCATTGTTTTGAAATCGGTATAAGTGCGTTCCGGATCGAGGAACAGCATTTTACCGGATTCAGTGGCCACTTCAGGATTAATACTGAGTGCGCCTGCAACGAGTTCAATAAGACCGTCCATATTGGCGGCGATACGGTGGATAGCACCGATGAAGGCATCTTTACCGCCTCCGATCATTCCCATTCTTAGCTTGCGTGTCATATATTCAGATCAGCTTTTTATCTAGATAATTGAGATGTATTTAGGCAATTGCGATATCCGGTTTCTTACGGTTACGCATATAGAAGTACAGGCCGGTAAAGGCAAATATCAGTACAACAGGAATTACTAAAGTCACATTCAGGATTTCCGGACCTGCAACGGCCTGCGCTTTGGCAAAGGCGGCAGCTTCTTCAGTGCCTGCGGCAGCGGTACGATAGGCGTCCAGTGAGGCGCCGGCAGGTAACTGCTTAGCCAGGATGCTGTCGTAAAATCCACCCATGAAGATAGTGTAAATTGAAACGGCAAACATCCCTGCACCACCTACGAGGTTCATGCCGAGCGCACCTGATTCAGGAATATTTTCAGATACAAAACCTATCATACAAGGCCAGAAATAGGTTACGCCCATACCAAATATGAAGGCGGCCAGAAATACCATATTTCCACTCACATGCGCCAGCATATACAGGCCTACGGCAGAAAGTACAGCGGAAATCAACAGTACGCCGGTAGGTGACATGCGATGTACAATAGGACCTGCAAAAGCACGTCCCAGGGTTTGCACACCGGCAGTCATCGCCAGGATCAGGATGGCATTTTCTGTTACATTTTTTAACAGTACTTCTATCCACTGACCGGTAAATAGCTCGGTGATAGCGGTACCAAACATTAATACAAAGATCACGATGAAGAGCGGACTACCAATGCTGCGGTACATCTGGGCATTGCTGATGCCGGAAGCTACACGCTCAGTTACAGGGAAGTCCAGTTTGAGGAACAGGTAACCATATAATAATGTTGGTATGATCATCGTAGCCATCTGCACCTTGTAGTTGAGGCCCATCCCGGAGAGGAAGAACACCACCAGGGCACCTACCACGATACCGCCGGGGAACCAAAGGTGAAAGTGATTGAGTTTGGTAGTTTTGTTATTGGGGTAGATGGTAGCTACCAGCGGATTACACGCTGCTTCTACAGTACCATTAGCCATACCAATAAAAAGGGTGGATACAAACAGCGTACTGAATCCGGTGGCGAATATAGTCAGCAGAATGCCGGCAAGGTGGAGCACAAAGGCTGCCAGGAGCAGGCGTTTCATGCCTATAATATCCACCACAAACCCTCCTATAACTACTGCCAGCGGGAAGCCCCAAAAAGCAGTGCTGGCTATAATGCCCAACTGCGACGCGCTGAGATCAAACTGTTTTCCCAGGTCTCCCAAAATACCGGCACGGATACCGAAGGACAGGGAAGTAACCAGTAATGCCATGCAGCTGGCCACAAATAATTTAGACGGCTGAATCGCCTTTGCCATAAACGTGGAGTTTTGTGTGGTTTATATAAACTAGTAATAAAACGACTAAATTTATAAAAAGTATTCACACTTTTCAGGGTTTTTCTGGATGAATGGCATTTTTTTGAAAATTTTCAGGAGGTCCGATGAAAAAGCATTTCTGACGCCGGACAAGCCCCCGGATTTTGCAATTAAAAATCCACCTTTCCTTATTAAATAATCGCCGTTTAGATTAGCCGGCCCGCCTTTCGCTGAGCAGTTACTTTTTCGGCATTTTGACAGCCCGCCGTGTCCAATCCGCAGTATACATGTCAAAATCCGTCAATTTGACCTGATCCGGAATTGTATTTTGTTAAAAATCATTTCTTGCGTATTATGCCCCGAATTCATCCCGGAATTCCCCAAATTTATTACTAATTTTACAGGCCTTGAAAAGCAGTACCTGCAACTGTCACCTTGTCAGGGAGGTTTTCCAAGCATAGTATTTGAATAGCTACCATCCCCGTCTATCCAACTAACCAGGCCTGTCAGCGGCCATTTTAGGGGAAGATGAAAACTGATGATGGATTTTGCTCCACCACAGTCAGAGGGAATGGTTACACAAAGAAATTGAAATCGTAATTCGTAATTAAACATTCTATATGCTAGGTTTTTTAACAAAACTGTTTGGAGGGAATAAGTCTGAGAGAGATATCAAGTCTATCGCTCCAATAGTGAAGCAGGTCAATGAGGAGTTTGAAAAACTGCAATCCCTGCCTATTGACGACCTGCGTCATAAAACCCAGGAATTCCGCGCTCGTATCAAGGAACACCTTGCTGCTATCGATAAAGAAATAGCCGAGAAAAAGGAAACTGCCGATAGCTCAGAGGATGTTACTATAAAAGATGCTATATACCAGGAAATAGATACACTTAAAAAAGATCGTGATAAACAACTGGAGGTGGTTCTCCTGGAACTGCTACCACAGGCTTTTGCAGTGATCAAAGAAACTGCCCGCCGCTTCTCCACAAATCCTACACTCACTGTTTCCGCTACTGCACTTGATCGCCAGCTGGCTGTTACCAAAGACTATGTGACCATCGAAGGCGATAAAGCCACCTGGAAAAACACCTGGACTGCCGGTGGTAACCAGGTAACCTGGAACATGGTGCACTATGATGTACAGTTGATTGGTGGTATCACCCTGCACCAGGGTAAAATCGCTGAAATGGCTACAGGTGAAGGTAAAACCCTCGTATCTACCCTTCCTGCCTATCTCAATGCATTAGCCGGCCAGGGTGTACACATCGTAACGGTGAATACTTACCTCGCTCAGCGTGACTCTGAATGGAACGGTCCGCTGTTCGAATTCCTCGATATTACTGTAGACTGCATCGACGCACATCAGCCTAACAGCCCTGCACGTCGTCAGGCCTACCTTGCTGATATTACCTACGGTACCAACAACGAATTTGGCTTCGACTACCTGCGCGATAACATGGTGCATAGTCCTGAAGAAATGGTACAGCGTAAACACCACTTCGCAATGGTCGATGAGGTGGATAGCGTATTGATCGATGATGCCCGTACCCCGCTGATTATCTCCGGTCCGGTACACCGTGGCGAAGAACAGGAATTCCATGTGCTCAAACCACGCATTGCCGACCTGTATGAACTGCAGAGAAGAGAAGTGAATAAATATCTCCTCGAAGCTAAAAAACTCATCTCCGAAGGTAAAGATGATCCTAAAACAGGTGGTCTGGCCCTGATGCGCGCCTGGAGAGGCTTGCCTAAGAGCAGCGCCCTCATCAAGTTCCTCAGCGAACCTGGTATGAAAGTGCTCCTGCAGAAAGCAGAAAACTACTACCTGGCCGATCAGCAACGTGAAATGCCTAAAGTAGATGCTGGCCTGTACTTCACCATCGAAGAAAAAAATAACAGCGTAGACCTCACCGATAAAGGTATCGCCCAGATCACCAAAGCAGGTGAAGATGCAGACTTCTTCATCATGCCGGATGTAGGTTCTGAAATCGCTGAAATCGAAAAACTGGATGTGGCTCCTGAAGAAAAACTGCAGCGCAAAGATGCATTGCTGCAGGACTTCGCGCAGAAATCAGACCGTATCCACTCCGTACAGCAACTCCTCAAAGCATATACCCTCTTCGAAAAAGATGTGGAATATGTGGTGATTGATGATAAAGTTAAAATCGTAGACGAACAGACAGGTCGTATCCTCGATGGCCGCCGCTACTCCGATGGATTGCACCAGGCAATTGAAGCGAAAGAAAATGTGAAAGTAGAAGCTGCGACACAAACCTTCGCTACCATCACCTTACAGAACTATTTCCGTATGTACCACAAACTGGGTGGTATGACCGGTACCGCTTCTACTGAAGCTGGTGAGTTCTGGGAAATTTATAAACTGGATGTGGTAAATATTCCTACCAACATTCCGATCTCCCGCATTGATGCGGAAGACCTGGTTTATAAAACCAAGAGAGATAAATACAAGGCAGTAATTGAAGAAGTGAAAAAACTCCAGAGCCAGGGCCGTCCTGTACTGGTAGGTACCACTTCCGTAGAGGTATCCGAATTGCTGAGCAAAATGCTGACCTTCGAAAAAATCCCTCACAACGTACTCAACGCAAAACAACACGCCCGTGAAGCACAAGTGGTGGCTGCTGCCGGTTTAGCCGGTGCCGTTACCATCGCTACCAACATGGCGGGTCGTGGTACGGATATCAAGCTCGGACCTGGCGTGAAAGAAGCAGGCGGTCTGGCAATCATAGGCACAGAAAGACACGAAAGCCGCCGTGTAGACAGGCAGCTGCGTGGTCGTGCAGGTCGTCAGGGTGATCCGGGATCTTCCCAGTTCTTCGTGTCCCTGGAAGATGACCTGATGCGTATGTTCGGTTCCGACCGTATCGCAGGACTGATGGACCGTATGGGTTACAAAGAAGGGGAAGTGATTCAGCACAGTATGATCACCAGATCCATCGAAAGAGCACAGAAGAAAGTAGAAGAAAACAACTTCGGCATCCGTAAACGCCTGCTCGAATACGATGACGTAATGAATAAACAGCGTACCGTTATCTATGCTAAACGTAACCACGCCCTTTTTGGCGAACGTCTGGCAATCGATGTGGACAACGCATTCTACGATGTAGCGGAAAATATGATCACCACCCACAAAGAAAGCGGCGACCACGAAGCTTTCAAACTGGATGCTATCATGAACTTCGCAATCGATACCGAAATCACTGCGGAAGAACTGGCTCGTACAGACGCACAGGCACTGGCTACCCGACTGTATAACGAAGGTAAATCCAACTACCAGCGTAAAGTAGATGCCATCAGCGCACATATGCTGGAAGCAGCGCAGAACATCCTGCAGCAACACAACCAGTACGGTACCATCCGCGTACCTTTCCACGACGGAAGAAAACAACTCTGGATTTATGCGGACCTGCAGCAGATCGAAGCTACCAAAGGTCATGAGGTAATGAACTCCCTGGAGCGCAACATTACCCTGCACCTGATCGATGACGCCTGGAAAGAACACCTGCGCGCCATGGACGACCTGAAACAATCCGTACAGAGCGCCGTTTACGAACAGAAAGATCCGTTGCTGATCTATAAATTTGAAGCCTTCAACCTCTTCAAACAAATGGATGGCGAAACTAGCCGCGATATCGTCTCCTTCCTCTGTAAATCCATGATCCCTGTACAACAGGATGAGCAGGAAGAACAACTGGTAGAAGAAGCACATCGCCCTGAAGAAAGGACTGATATGAGCAAAATGCGCGCTACCCACGAGGAAATGAACGAGCATGCCAACTACCAGGAATCAGGCCCGCATTACGCCCAGGAAGTCGAAGAGAAGACAGAACCGGTACGCGTAGGTCCTAAGGTAGGTCGCAACGACCCTTGCCCTTGCGGAAGTGGTAAAAAATTCAAACAATGTCATGGTCGTGATCTGTAAAAGATAACACCAGCATCATAGGTTGTGAATTGCTTTCAATCATACTGAAAACGGATTGCAGAAAATGCAATCCGTTTTTTTATTTAATTTCGCCCTAACAACTGTACAAAATGGAGATAAACCGCTATATAGATCATACCGTATTGAAGCCTACCACCACCCTGGAAGATATCAAGAACCTGTGCCTGGAATGCGTGGAATACAACTTTGCCGCTGCCTGTGTACCACCGCTGTACGTGAAGCTGGCCAAGCAGTTCCTCGGCGCTACGGAGTCCAAAGTGGCCACCGTAATAGGTTTCCCTTTCGGGTACTCCGCCATAGAGGCGAAGGTGGCCGAAACGGTACTGGCAATAGTAGACGGAGCAGATGAGCTGGACGTGGTGATTAACATCTCCGCAGTAAAAAATAATGACTGGGAATTCCTGGAAAAGGAAATTGCCAACCTGATGCTGGTAATCCGCGAAAGAAAGAAGGTAATCAAGGTAATTATCGAAAGCGGCATTCTTACCGACGACGAAATAGTGAAATGCTGCCAGCTGTACGCGAAGTACGGCGTGGATTTTGTTAAAACATCTACCGGTTATGCGGAAAAAGGTGCCAGCGTACATGCAGTGCAACTCATGCGTACCAACCTGCCGGCAGATATCCAGATCAAAGCCAGCGGCGGTATACGTACCCTCGCCTTTGCGCAGGAACTGATTGATGCCGGTGCTACCCGTATAGGTGCAAGTGCCAGTGTATCCATCGTAAAAGAGGCCAAAGCCTGATTGCTAACGACCAATAATTAAGCTATGCATAAGATTTTCATCCTGATCTGCTGTCTCCTCGGAAGTACCTGCGTAATGGCGCAGGACGTGGCCAGCAATGGGAACGTAAAAGTGATCAAAGATAGCCGTATCGATGTGATGATTAAAAAACAGGTCTACATCAATACCCTCGCTATCCGCAACCAGCCCGGATTCCGTGTGCAGGTGATCTCCACCAACAAACGCGCCGATGCCAACGAAGCGAAACAAAAGGTGATGCAATTGTACCCGGATGTACGTACCTATCTTGAATTTCAGGCTCCCTATTTCAAAGTGCGTGTAGGCGACTACAAAAGCCGAGAAGAAGCTAGTGAGCTGCGCGAAAAACTTTCCAGCCTGTTTTCAGGAGGAGTTTTTGTTGTACCAGCTACTATTAACGTGACACCGGATAAAGAACTATCTAATGAAGAATCTAATTAAGGAGCTGGCAAAAACCTATGCTCCTGAGTTTATCAGCATCAGGCAACACCTGCATGCACACCCCGAACTCTCTTTCCAGGAATATAAAACGTCTGAATTTATTCAGCAGAAACTGACTGAATTCGGTGTTCCTTTTACTGCCGGCATCGCCGGAACCGGTATCATTGCCCTGATCGAAGGTAAAAATCCAACATCCAGGGTCATAGCCCTCCGGGCCGACATAGATGCGCTGCCTATCACCGAAGCCAATGACGTGCCCTATAAGTCGCAGAACACCGGCGTAATGCATGCCTGCGGCCACGATGTGCATACCACCTGCGTGCTTGGTGCAACCCGCATCCTCCATGAATTAAAAGACCAGTTCGAAGGAACGATCAAAATATTATTCCAGCCGGGAGAAGAAAAACACCCGGGAGGCGCCAGTATCATGATAGAAGAAGGTGCCCTGGAAAATCCAAAACCGGATGCTATCCTCGGTATGCACGTGCAGCCTACCATGGAAGCCGGTATTGTTGGTTTCAGAGCCGGCCAGTACATGGCCAGCGCAGATGAGATTTATATCACGGTGAAAGGTAAAGGGGGGCATGCTGCTTTACCGCAGCTTACTGCGGATACCATCCTCATCGCTTCCAATATTGTGGTAAGTCTGCAGCAGATCATTTCCCGGAATAATAATCCATTCTCTCCGTCAGTATTGAGCATCTGCGCTTTCAACGGGGGCTTCACCACCAATGTGATCCCAAGTGAAGTAAAGCTCATGGGCACTTTCAGGGCAATGGATGAAACCTGGCGTTTCAAAGCGCACGACCTGATCCGCAAACAGGCCAAAGGCATTGCCGAAGCCATGGGCGCTGAAATTGATATCGATATCCTCGTTGGGTATCCTACCCTGTATAACAACGAAGCTGTAACTGCCCAGGCACGTGGCCTTGCAGAGGACTTCCTCGGCAAAGAAGCGGTAGTGGATACAGAAATTCGTATGGGTGCAGAAGATTTTGCCTTCTATTCTCAAATCATACCTGCCTGCTTTTACCGCCTCGGAACCGGCAACGTAGCCAGAGGAATTACCTCCGGTGTGCATACTGCTACCTTCGATGTGGATGAAAAAGCTATTGAAGTAGGAATGGGTACTATGGCTTATCTGGCCACCCAGTTCGTTAAATAAATAATGCCGATAGAAATCGGCATCACTCTTTTTGGAAAATGTTGTTAAAGAAGTCCTGATGGAGATCAGGACTTTTTTTATTGCTTGTAAAACTGATAAGTATAATTTATTCTTAACACTATTTTTCTTGTTGACCGGAGATCATCTTTACTGATTTTCCGTTGAGTGATACCTCTACCTTTTCGTCAAAATTGAAATGATGCTGTTTGAAATACACATCATTCAGGTTAATACCGCCTCCATCATAAATAGAGATATCTGCATTACCAATATCTTCACAGCTAAACATTTCAAGTTTTGTACGACGGCTGCCTTTGTAACTAAACTGCCCGAAACCAGCATTCGAAATCGTTATCCTGGCAGCAGTATCCGCTACGATGTCTAACTGGTTCGCATGAACGCCGTTGATTTCCATCCAGGCAGCGTGGTTGATAATTTGCGGTATATCTTTTCCCACGGCGACTTTAAATCCACCTGATCTGGCAGTTAAAGTTATCATGAGCGTGTCCCCGTTGCGTTTGTATTCGTCTCCGTTATAGCTGGTAACCGACCACGCATCCTCCTGCACTACTTCCACTTTGTTATGCTGCCGTACCTCTTCAAGGCCCTCTCTTTCTGTTCTGTCAGCATTTACATGCTCCCGGCGTGTCACATTCGTATTAAAGACGACCAGTACTTTAAAAGGTTGCACCGTAACCGGCAATATTTTTTTATTTTCTTCCTGGTTCACTTTTCTATTATGGACGTCTATCCATTCCTGGTTGGTAATGCCCTTCTTGTAATTGGCCCAGATGGTGATATCTGTGAGCAGCATCAGGAAAATCAGGATGCCTAAGGAAGCTATGATGAGTTTGGTACTAGTTTTCATGTCCGTTGAGTTTATTTTGCCTGAAAGTGGCGTAATAAGGTTTGAGATCGTCCAGGGTCATATCCAGGAGATATAAGTTGCGGAAGAACTGTGGTAGCTCGTTGCTGATGAAGGCAGCCTTTTTGGCCGCGATGATTTTTTTCACCGCATCTGACTGGATAAAGTAACCAATACCCCTTTTATTGGCAATGATTTCCTGTTGCTGTAGTAGTTCACAGGTACGCATCACCGTATTGGGATTTACTTCGAGGGTTACCGCCAGCTCCCGTACAGACGGAATTTTTTCTTCCGCCTGCCACTTGCCGAGCAGGATCTGTTCGTTTATATAGTCAGCAATCTGGAGGTAGATTGCTTGTGTATCTTTAAATTCCATTTGTCAAGATTTTATTGGATTTCTTTATCACCAATCCGGAAATAACTAAGCACCCACAAAGCTGGTATCAGCAGGAACTGTGCGATGAAGAGATTGGTTCTTCCTAACCATTCCGGTACTACGTAGGCAAACTTTTCCTGGTTGGTAAAAACGGCGAAGAAGGGAATGTTGGTAAACCAGTCGTGGAGTGATTTCCCAAATAAAACATTCGATATACCAATATTCAGGAACCATAAACCAAACAGGAAAATTAATAAGCAGAAAAATATTTTCGGAAAGCTGAATTTATAAAAGAAGGTAGCGCCAAAGAAGAAGGCTGCATGCAATCCCAGCATCAGCTGCAGAAAGTTGAAATAGGTAAATTTAGGATGGAACATGTTGTGCCAGTCGTATACCACCACGGCGTCTTTGTAAGTGACAGCAAGGGTCTGGTAGGTTTTGAAACTGATCCAGGCACATAAATGAAACACAATGGTTACAAATACGAAAGTGATCAGAAACTGACCCAGCACCTTTTCAAATTTAGAAGCCGGTAACAGGAAGAAGTCCATCCGCCGCTCCGTTTTAGCCAGGGCATTAAAGCTCCTGGAGGCATCCAGACCTATATACAGCGCAAAGAAGATAATATAGGGCGGCAGCATGTCTGATACACTGATTTCCTTTTCCCATTGGTGGAGATTAAAAAATGCAATGAGCGCAAAGCCGATGCCTGCGGCCAGCATCAGCGAAATAGTGAGCAGGTATGCTTTGTAGTTATCCGAAATTTCTTTTCGGAGATACATGCCCATTCTGTTTATTGAAAAGAAGTTGTTCTGCATGATAATTAGTTGAAGATTTCCTGGATAGATTGACGGTTGGAGAGTACAGCATTGAACAGCAGTTCCATATCGATGCGGCTGTGCTCCTGGTGTTGGTTAGGCGTCACGATCGCGTGGCCTCTCAGGTTGCTGTCGGCATACAACACTGTTTCCGCGGGGTTAAGCTGTGGCACCACTTTAAAACTCAGTTTATCCGTTACCGTTTCCACTGCTTCGCGGAAGATAATGCGGTGGTTATCAATAATCACAATACTATCGATCAGGTTGTCGAGGTCACGTACCTGGTGTGTGGAGATGATAATGCATTTGTCGTCCGTAAGCGTACCTGCAATCAGTTTCCGGAAGATGCTTTTGCTGGGAATATCCAGGCCGTTGGTAGGCTCGTCCATCACCAGCACGCGGGTGTTGGCTGCCAGTGCAAAGCTGATCACAAACTTCTTCTTTTGCCCGTAAGACATTTCAGGGAGATATTGGTGCTGCGGGATATCAAATTCTTTCAGGTAAGCTGCAAATGCTTTGTGATCAAAATTCGGATAAAAGCAAGCCCTCGTGGCCAGGTATTGTTTGATTTTTACTTTAGGGAGATATAACTCTTCCGGTACCAGGAAGATATCCTGTAAAAAAGAAGGGTTTCTTTCGGACGCTACTTCGCCAAATACCTCCACCTTGCCGGCATCGGGGAATAATAGCCCGGTTATTTGTTTCAGAAGCGTGGACTTACCCGCTCCATTTTTGCCCAGTAGGCCATAGATGTGGCCTGGCTGCAACTGCAGGTTCAGGTTTTCAAACAAGGGCCTGCCTGGCTTGTAGCTGAATGTAAGGGATTGGATGTTAATCATATACTAAGGGTGTGGTTTAGTGTACTACTTAACTAGTACACCATGAAGGTACGATAATTTTTGAATGGGCAAAGTTTTTTGTGAAGAAGATAAGTTCCCTGTTTTAAGTGCAGGCCAAAGGCCTGCACTTAAAACAGGAAGCCCGGCGCCAACGGCGCCGGGCTTCCTCTAAATAATATTTGCAAAGGATTGACTTATCCCAGCTCAGGATACAGCGAAAACTGGTGCATAAAGCCATTCACCTCACCACGAACTTTAGTAATCAGCGCCTCATTGTCAGCATCCATGAGCAATTGATCTACCCAATCAACGATTTGCTCCATGTGACCTTCTTTCAGGCCACGGCTGGTGATAGCAGGAACGCCCATACGAATACCGGAGGTAACAAACGCAGATTTATCATCGTAAGGAACCATGTTCTTATTAGTAGTGATATCTGCCTTTACCAGCGTTTGTTCTGCTTTTTTACCGGAGATATTCTTGTTACGCAGGTCGATCAGCATCAGGTGGTTATCGGTACCGCCAGAAACGATTTCATAACCTCTGCTGACAAAGCTTTTCGCCATTGCCTGCGCGTTCTTGATGATCTGGTTAGCGTATACGGTATAGTCGTCAGAAAGAATTTCGAAGAAAGAAACTGCTTTAGCAGCAATCACATGCTCCAGCGGACCACCCTGGATACCTGGGAATACCGCCAGATCAATCAGGGAGCTCATCATACGGGTTTCGCCTTTTGGTGTTTTCAGGCCGAATGGATTTTCGAAATCCTTACCCATCATGATCATACCGCCGCGAGGGCCACGTAATGTTTTATGTGTAGTAGTCGTTACAAAGTGGCAATGCGCAAAAGGAGAGTTCAGTAAACCTTTTGCGATCAGACCTGCAGGGTGTGCAATATCTGCCATTACAAAAGCACCTACCTGATCAGCGATCTCACGGATACGTTTGTAATCCCAGTCACGGCTGTAAGCAGAAGCACCGCAAATGATCACCTTTGGTTTCTCACGGTTGGCTACTTCTTCCATTTTATCATACTCTACAAGGCCTGTTTCTTTGTTTACACCATAGAAATGAGGCTCATATAATTTACCGGAAAAGTTAACGGAAGAACCGTGCGTCAGGTGTCCACCCATACTCAGATCCAGCCCCAGAATTTTATCGCCTGGTTTCAGAATAGCCAGCAAAACCGCAGCATTAGCCTGTGCACCAGAGTGAGGCTGAACGTTTCCATATTCAATACCGAAGATCTGTTTTGCTCTGTCAATAGCCAGTTGCTCGCTCAGATCCACGATTTCGCAACCGCCATAATATCTTTTGCCTGGGTAGCCTTCGGCATATTTGTTTGTCATCACATTCCCCATCGCCTGCATTACCTGAAGGCTGGTGAAGTTTTCAGATGCGATCAACTCAATGCCATGGCGCTGACGCTCCAACTCCTGGCGGATGATATCAAATATTTGCTGGTCTCTTTGCATGATGCCTTAAAATTTGACGCAAAGGTAGAATAAACCTGAATCAATTGCAATGCGCCGCCACAGAGAAAATTAATTTGCCATCACATAAAGATTTTGCTATATTTTTATACCGGTCTGACTATAGCCAAATTTATCCTATTTTCGCCCCATCATGAAGGCAATAATACCAGTGGCCGGAGCCGGCACAAAACTCCGTCCACATACATATACACAACCCAAAGCATTAATTCCACTGGCAGGTCGCACAATACTCAGTATTATTGTTGATCAGCTTGTTGAAGCAGGTATCAGCGAATTCGTATTCGTAGTGGGCTACCTGGGCGACAAGATCCAGAACTACGTGGAAAATAAATACCCGAACCTCACCTGTCATTTCGTGCAGCAAAACAGCCGCGAAGGAACGGGACACGCTATCCTGCTCACACGCGAAGTAGTTGCCAATGATGAAATCCTGATCGTACTCGGCGATACTATCGTGGAATGCGACCTGCAGGATGTGATCAACTCACCTTACTCCATGCTGGGCCTCAAAAAGGTAGACGACCCGCGCAACTTCGGCGTTGCCGAGCTGGACGATAAGGGCTTTATCACCCGCGTAGTGGAAAAACCCCAGATACCTAAGTCCAACCTAGCACTGGTAGGCCTGTATAAAGTGAAGGAAACACCGCTGCTCTTCGAATGCCTCCAAAAAAACCTGGATAATAAATTCAAGTCGCACGACGAGTTTCAACTCACCGACGCATTGGAGTGCATGATTGAACACGGCGTGAAATTCAATGGCTTCCGTGTTAACAACTGGTTCGACTGCGGTAGGAAAGACACGCTCCTGGAAACAAATGCCATCCTCCTGAAAAAATATAAAGCCGCCAGCAACCCGGTGCTGCCCTACGAAAACACGATTATCATCCCACCGGTAAGTATCGGCGAAGGCTGTAATATTAAAAACTCTATCATCGGACCTAATGTGGCCGTAGGTGATAACACCGTTGTCAACTACTCCATCGTAAAGGATTCCATTATTGGCTCCTTCAGCAACCTGTATGAAGTAGTACTCAAATCATCCCTGATCGGTAGCGATGCCAACATCAGAGGACTGAGCCAAAGCCTGAATATTGGCGATAATACAGAAATAGATCTCGGCTGATATTGATATTTATCTGATTGCTTATGAACAGGATTAATGAACTTTTCGGCATACGTTATCCCATCATCCAGGCCGGTATGATCTGGGCCAGCGGCTGGCGTTTAGCCAGTGCTGTTAGTAACGCCGGCGGCCTTGGTATTATCGGAGCCGGCAGCATGTATCCTAACGTATTACGTGAGCATATTCAAAAAATAAAACAGGCAACAGATAAGCCTTTCGGGGTAAACGTGCCACTGCTATACCCGGATATCAATCAGCTGATCGCCATCATCCTGGAAGAAAAAGTACCGATCGTGTTCACTTCCGCAGGAAACCCCAAAACCTGGACAGGCACCCTTAAAGCCGCTGGTATCAAAGTAGTGCACGTAGTGTCCAGCAGTCTTTTTGCAGAAAAAAGTGAAGCCGCCGGCGTAGATGCCGTTGTAGCGGAGGGGTTTGAAGCAGGAGGGCATAATGGGAGAGAAGAAACCACCACCATGGTGCTCATTCCCGCCGTTACCGCAAAAGTCAATATTCCGGTAATAGCCGCGGGAGGCATCGCCACGGGGAGAGGGATGCTCGCCGCCTTCGCATTGGGCGCCGAAGGAGTGCAGATAGGCAGTCGCTTCGTAGCCACGCCGGAAGCATCATCTCACCAGAATTTTAAAAACGCCATACTGGACGCCAGGGAAGGCGATACCATGTTATCTCTCAAAAAATTAACGCCGGTACGACTCATAAAAAACCATTTCTACGACCTGGTAAAGGCAGCAGAAGACAATGGCGCAGATGCAGCCGTACTTAAAGAAATACTGGGCCGCGCCCGCGCCAAAACCGGTATGTTTGAAGGGAACCTCTCCGAAGGAGAACTGGAAATTGGCCAGGTGAGTGCCCTTATCTCTCAAATAAAACCCGCAGCAGCTGTAGTAGCCGAAATCTGGGAAGAATTCGAAGCCGCCAGAAAGCAGCTTACGACTTACTGAAAATCCACCTGGTAGCTTCTTTCAGCGTAATCTTCTTACCATACATCAATATACCGGTCCGATAAATTCTGCCGGCAATCCAGGTGGAAGCTATAAAACCACCAATCAGTACCACCATACTTAATAACAGCTGCCAGTAAGGTACCGTGCCAGGTACGCCCGCCGGAATCCGCGCCATCATTACCAATGGTGAACTAAACGGGATAATACTGGCCCATACCGCCAGCGGACTCGTTGGATCGGCTACCGCCTTCACCAAAATAATACTGCTGATGATAATCGGCGCCGTGAGTGGCAACGTCATTTGCTGAATGTCACTCGCATCTTCATTAGCCAAACTACCCACTGCCGCATATAATGAGGAGTAAAACAGGTAACCCCCAAGGAAGTAAAACAGGAAGCAACCGATAAACAGCGCCCAGTTAATCTTACCCAGCATGAAGGAAAATTTCTGCACCGCTTCCGCCATTTCCGGGTTAGAACCCGCCTGGTTAGCGGATTGCAGGGCCTCGGGCGACATAAACACCGGCAATGCCATCGACAATAATATCAATAATATCCCCCATATCAGGAATTGTAATAGTCCTACTGCTGCAATACCAATAATTTTGCCCATCATCAGCTGAAAGGGCCTTACGCTGCTGATCATTACCTCAGCAATCCGGTTTACTTTTTCCTCCATCACACCGCGCATCACGGAAGTACCAAACAGCAACAACATGAAGTACATGGTAAAACCGCTGGCATAGCCCAATACAAACGACGCTGCTGAACTACCTTTCTTTTCATCCTTGCTGTCTTTGAACTCCACGGTAACATCGGCACGAATAGCATCCACTTTCGCCTTATCTATTCCATTCACCTCCATACGTTTTCTTTCGATCACGCTGTTCAGATTATTGGTGATGGTGTGCTCCAGCGCAATACTGGCTTGTGCGTCACTGTAGTACTCAAAGCCCGAAGGGCGTTCCAGGTCAATCTCAGGTATCAGCAGTACGCCGCTGTATCCCTGATCTGCGTAGTGGCGTTTCAGTGAGTCCGGCTGCTGGTCCGTAATAAATTTGAAATAGGTACCACGGCTATCGTGAAACTGTCCTGTAAACATGCCACTTTTATCTATCACGGCTACCTTGGTGCTGGAGTTCGAATTGCCGGCCAGTACAGCAGGTATGATAATCATGGCGGCAAAGGCCAGTGGCACCAGCAGGGTAACGATCAGGAAAGAACGTTTGCGGACACGGGAGAGAAATTCTCTCTGTATAATGAGGTATATCTTGTTCATGATTGAGTTGGATTAGGCGGTGGCAGCCAGGTTTTCGGTGAGCTGTACCTGTGAAATGAAAACTTCGTTGATGCTGGGGAGTATCTCTTCAAAATAGGTCACCGGTATCTCCTGGCGGATAAAGTGCAGCAGGATGTCGTTGGTGGTACTATCAGGATTCAGCTTCAGGGTATAGGAATGATCGTCGATGGATACGATGGTAAAATGCCAGGTGGCCATCTGTGCGGCATTGGGCATAACACCTACCCCTATACGGAAAAGCCCCTGTTTAAAGTCCTGGCGGATCTGCTTTACGCTGCCATCCAGTATCTTATGGCCTTTATTCACCAGCATAATATGGTCACATATTTCTTCTACCTGTTCCATGCGATGTGTGGAAAAGATAATGGTAGTGCCATTGTTACTGAGATTAAAAATTTCCTGTTTGATTAGATTGGAGTTGATAGGATCTAATCCGGAGAAGGGCTCGTCGAGGATCAGCAGTTTAGGTTCATGTATAATAGTGGAGATGAACTGGACCTTTTGCTGCATGCCTTTACTTAACTCATCTACTTTTTTGTTGGCCCAGGTGTTCATTTCAAACTTCTCAAACCAGTGCCTGATGCGGGTGTTCGCTGTTTTCTTATCAAGTCCTTTGAGTTGAGCGAGGTAAAGTATCTGTTCGGCCACGGGCATTTTCTTGTAGAGGCCCCGTTCTTCGGGCATGTAGCCGATGGCTTGCAAATCGTTCATCGGGTCAAAGTGTTTGCCATTCAGCAGGATGTTGCCGGAGTCGGGATAGAAGATGCCGGTGATCATGCGTAAGAGGGTTGTTTTACCGGCGCCGTTGGGGCCTAACAGGCCAAATATGCTGCCCTGCGCAATATTGAAGGAGATATCATCTACTGCTTTGTGGGAGGCATAGTATTTTTTCAGGTGTTGTACTTCCAGGAGGTTCATACTGGAAATTAATGATAAATCCTGATAATCCTCCTGGGTACATATTATAAAGTTTATAGAGATAATTTGGCTGCAATGGTAGCAGCTACGCGTTCGCCATCCATGGCTGCGGATACGATTCCACCGGCGTAGCCGGCGCCTTCGCCGCAAGGGTAAAGGCCTTTCACCTGCGGATGTTCCAGGGTATCGTTTTCACGGGGAATTCGTACAGGCGACGACGTGCGTGATTCAGTAGCCACCAGGATAGCATCGCTGGTGTAGTAGCCTTTCATTTTTTTGCCGAATGCTTTAAAGGCGCCACTTAGGCGGTTGTGTACGGCAGCGGGTAATACCTCCCGGAGGTTTACGCTGTTTACGCCGGGCACGTAGGAGCATTCCGGTAGGGTGGTGGATACTTTGTTGTTCACGAAATCGGTCATGCGTTGTGCCGGTGCTACAAACTTGCCTCCGCCGGCGTTATAGGCGGCTATCTCTACTTCGCGCTGGTAGTACATGGCGGCAAGGCTGCCTTTGTCTGCAAACGGCTGGTAGTCGCCGGCTTCGATGCTCACCACCATGCCAGAGTTAGCGAAGGGGTTATTACGTTTGGAGGGCGACCATCCGTTTACCACCAGTTCACCGGGATCGGTGGCGGCAGGTGCGATGATACCGCCCGGGCACATACAGAAGGAGAATACACCGCGGCCATCCACCTGTTCCACCAGGCTATAGCTGGCCGGTGGCAGGTATTCGCCGCGAATGGCGCAATGGTATTGAGCGCTGTCGATCAGCTCCTGTGGATGTTCAATACGTACGCCGAGGGCGAAGGGTTTGGCTTCCAGCAGTACCTGCTGTTCATCGAGCATGATAAATATATCACGGGCGGAGTGGCCGGTGGCGAGGATCAGGTGTTGCCCGGCGAAGTATGCGCCGCTGGCGGTTTTCACACCTTTCACCTGTCCGTCTTTGATATCTATGTGGTTAATACGTTGTTCAAAGTGCACTTCACCGCCGCTGGCGATGATTTGTTCACGCATGGCGGTGATGATATGCGGGAGTTTATTGGTACCGATATGCGGGTGTGCGTCGATGGCAATTTTCTCTTCTGCACCAAACTGTATGAAGATATTAAGGATGCGGTTAATATCGCCGCGTTTGTTGGAGCGGGTATACAGTTTGCCATCGGAGTAGGTGCCGGCGCCGCCTTCCCCAAAGCAGTAGTTGGAGTCGGGGTTTACTACACCGGTTTTGTTGAGGGCGGCGAGGTCGCGTCTGCGGGCGCGCACATCTTTTCCTCGTTCCAGTATGACAGGTTTCACGCCGGCTTCAATGAGCCGGAGTGCTGCAAACAGGCCAGCGGGGCCTGCTCCGGCAATGAGCACGGTGGGTGCTGTTGCTGGCAGGTCTTTATAAACCGGGGCATCAAATTCTTTTTTGTGAAACGGTTCATTGACGTACACCTGCACGGTGAGGATAAAGTACACTTGTCTGGAACGTGCGTCAATAGAGCGTTTGATGAGATTGTAACCGGTGATGGTTTGTGGAGCCACGCTGAGCGCTGCGGCAGCGGCTTTGATAACAGCGTTGCTGGACCCGGCATCGGCGGGCAGGAGTTTAAGGGAGACTTGTTGAATCATGTTAGGTAGTTATCCTAAAGAAATACGGATTTGCAGTGTTCAGGGGCTGCCTGATATACGCTGCAAATCCGTATAGGTATGTTGAATACAAAAATTAGAACGGCAGATCGTCGCTGCTATCTCCGCCACCAGCTGGCATTTGCGGAGTGTTGTAGTTAGGCATTGGATCAGCTCCCGGAGCAGGGGCAGCCATAACGGACTCCATACGCCATGCATCGAGGTTGGTGATATAGTTTACTTTGCCATCTTTTTCCCAACGGGTACCTTTGATATTGAAATAAACTTTAACGTTTTCACCTTCGTTGAACCGGTCAACAATACCAGTGCGGTCTTGTACAGCCTGGAACTTAATGTAGTTATTGATAACGCGACCGTTGATATCATCGGATTTCTCTATAACGAACTCTCTTGTTTTAAAAGTTTCGCTACGTTGAACTGTATTATACTTCACGACCAGCTTTCCGGTAATTTCAAAACTCATAGAAAAATATTTTAAATTCAGAAGGTCCAAAGATAGGTATTCGTGAAAGTGCGTGCAAATAATTTTTATTGATTACAAGCGCGCGGGTATATAAAAAATTAGTTCCTTATAAACTAGCCCCAAACACATTTTTTTTAATGGAGATACTAACATAGTTTTGCACCCTCGTCGGAAAAATTGTGAATATCTACAGAAATGATCTCTGAAAAAAAATAAGGAGAAAAAATCTACGATAGTATTTTATCATGAATGCGATACTATTTATGAGAAATGAGTCAATGCTTCCGGAAAGAGGTTGCAAATCAAGCTGGTTTGTAATACAAAAAAAGTGAGGAATGTCAATGCTGTAAAGCAATAGCAGCGGGCAGGAACAAGGTGTTTTCACACTGTATTCAGGATAATATAAACAAGGGTAGATAAATTTTTTTTTTCAACATTTTCTACAGATATTCGTCGTCCTGTCTGAACATTTTTCGACATCCTGCGTTGAGGAATAGCGAATTCGAGAACATCCTTAATTAGACGTGAATTGCTTTCATTAAATTAAGAAACAAACTAATTTTTTTTATCTCAATGAATAAAACTTGCGACCAAGTTTGGGAAAGGTGTCTTAATATAATTAGGGATATTGTTGAGTGGCAGCCTTTTAAGACATGGTTTGAGCCAATTAAACCGATTAAACTTGAAAACAATGTTTTAACCATCCAGGTCCCCAGCCAATTCTTTTACGAGTACCTAGAGGAGCATTATGTGGGATTGTTAGGAAAAACCATCAAGAGAGAATTAGGTAAAGAAGCCCGGTTGGAATACCGCATTGTAGTAGAGAACGGTACGCCACACCAGAACCCTAGAACTGTAAACATGCCTACGCAGTTTACAAAGCCCCAGAAAGACAATGAAGTTGATTTTCCATTAACGATCCAGAACCCGGTCAAAAACCCGTTCGTGATCCCCGGCATTAAACGTGTACAGATTGATTCGCAGCTGAATCCCAACTATACGTTCGATACCTATATAGAAGGAGACTGTAACCGCGTGGCTCGCCGCGCCGGTAAAACAGTTGCGGAAAAACCGGGAGGAACTTCCTTCAACCCACTCGTTATTTACGGTGGTGTGGGGTTAGGTAAAACACATCTGGCACAAGCCATCGGTAATGAGGTGAAGAGAATTCATCCCAATAAAGCCGTGCTGTACGTAAGTGCCGAGAAGTTTATCAATCAGTTCATCGATCACTCTAAGAATAATATCATAAATGACTTCATTCACTTCTATCAGTTAATAGATGTACTGATCGTGGATGATATCCAGTTCTTTGCCCGTGCAGAGAAAACACAGGATGCGTTCTTTGCTATCTTCAACCACCTGCATCAATCCGGTAAGCAGCTGATCCTTACTTCTGATAAGGCACCTAAAGACCTGGACGGTGTGCAGGAGCGTTTGCTCAGTCGTTTCCGCTGGGGCCTCAGCGCTGATATCCAGATTCCGGACTTCGAAACAAGAATGGAAATCCTGGAAATGAAAATGCGCAACGACGGGCTGGAAATGCCGAAAGAAGTAGTGAAGTATGTGGCGTATAATATACAAACCAACGTTCGTGAACTGGAAGGAGCGCTGATCTCGCTGCTGGCACAATCTTCACTCAACCGTAAGGAGATTGACCTGGAGCTGGCCAAGCGCGTGTTGAAATCTTTTGTAAAAACATCCTCAAAAGAAATTACCATCGAGAGTATTCAAAAGATGGTATGTGAGTATTTTGATGTACCATATGATAAGCTCCTGCAAAAAACACGTAAACGTGAAATCGTGCAGGCACGCCAGATTACCATGTACCTGGCTAAATCATTTACGAAAAACTCCCTGAAAACAATCGGTGAACATTTTGGCGGTCGTGATCATACTACGGTTATTCACTCCTGCCAAACAGTAAAAGACTTAATGGATACTGACAATAACTTCCGCGACAGCGTTATTGAGCTACAGCAGAAAGTGCAATTGGCAGCAATGTAATTTACCCCCTGTAACCTATTTGTGACATGCCCCCGTTTTAAACGGGGGCATGTCTCTTTTTATACAGGTAGTAGCTATCCTGCTTTCGTGCCGGGCAACAGGCGCCTTGTTAATAATCTCCATAATCACATTTAATTCATCGGCAGTAACAATTGCATTTTCGTGCTGCGGGTAATAGCCGCCTTGCAGGTTTAACCTCCTTCATAAGCTGCATTAAATTCCTAGCACTTTCGTACTGCCGGGTAATAGCCATCTTGTAGGTTTAGCAACCTCCATAAGCGGCATCAAATTCCTTGCACTTTCGTGCTGCCTGGAACTACCATCCTGTAGACTCAACAACCGCTATATCCTCTTTTAAGTCACCGGCGGTAGCCAACCGCGCGAAGCGCGGAACCAACCCAATGACACCGAAGGTGTCATTCTAATTCCCAACTATGTTTTTTATAATCGCACCTTTTTTCAAATATATACTGCTGTCTTTTTTAGGGAGAGAACTAACTGCCCGCCAGGAGTAACCTTGCTATTTTTAACTCGCTTTTGCACCTGTTAACCCAATATTTGAAATTTTTTTTCGTGTAGGTATGTCTGCGATGGAGGTGCTGAAATGTAATACAGTAAATGGTTTTGCAGTTTTTGTACCATCTCCTTCAATTATTTTTCAAAAAAAAGTTTGAAAAAACTGTAAATGTTTTTTGTGAATTTAAAATAATTCCTATTTT
The DNA here is from genome assembly GCF_900142605.1 of Chitinophaga jiangningensis. GTDB lineage: Bacteria > Bacteroidota > Bacteroidia > Chitinophagales > Chitinophagaceae > Chitinophaga > Chitinophaga jiangningensis. The sequence continues at coordinate 942,079 of NZ_FRBL01000001.1, read as the reverse complement.
TGCAACCCCTTCAAGGAACTAACGCGAAAGGCGCTAATAGAAGGTAAACGGTGAGGTGCCTGAGTGGCCGAAAGGAACGGTTTGCTAAACCGTCGTACGGGTTAAACTGTACCGAGGGTTCGAATCCCTCCCTCACCGCAAATCCAGGTCGGGATTTTTTTCGGGGTGTAGCGTAGCCCGGTATCGCGCCACATTTGGGATGTGGAGGTCGTAGGTTCGAATCCTGCCACCCCGACTTAGAACGCTAAAAGCCTTACAGTACAAACTGTAAGGCTTTTTTATTGTTGTTTTGCTGTACACCTGATTCATGCAGATGACCCGGTCACTTTGATCTTTATGAAAAAGCGTTTAAAACGCATACCTCCGCATTCCTCCATCCACTACCGCCACTGTACCAGTTACATACTTCGCTCTCGGTGATACCAGAAAGGTAGCCATGTTCGCTATGTCCTCAGGTTCACCAAAATCACCCATCGGTATTTCTCTTTCTGCAAATTTCTTCCTTTCATCACCAGGGAAAATCCGCCTGATCTGGGCCGAGTCGATGATGCCAGGCTGCAGACAATTGACGCGGATACCCTGTGAAGCCAGTTCTCCCGCCAGCGCTTTTGACCAGGATGCAATAGCAGCTTTTGCCACCGCCGATCCATTGATGCTGCGCAGCTCATAGGTACTGATTAAATTGAGGATGGCTCCCTGTTTGCGTTCCATGAATTGCGGCAACAATGCCTGGGTTAACTGCCGGTGATGGTGGAAGTCGAGCGTAAAGGCAGCTTCCCATTCTTCTTCCGGGGCGATTGGGCCCAGCGGGCGACTAGCGCCGGCGTTATTAATCAGTATGTCCACATGACCCAATGCCTGGAGTGCAGCAGCGGCAATCGCCGCCGGGCCACCAGGTGCTGTGAAATCCTGTACCAGTATTTCAGGTACAACTCCGCCTTCCGCTTTGATTTCAGACTGTAATGACAACAGCAACGCTTCATTCCTGGCAGTAGCCAGTACTTTAACGCCTTCTGCGGCGAGCGTTTTAACGATACTGCGACCCAGGCCCTGACTGGCACCTGTAACTACTGCTGTTTTGTGTTGAAGATATAAATCCATGATGCATTAAATTTTTGTAATACAGATAATACCGTATTGCAAAAGTATTGCCCAAACGTAGTGTGAGTATGTGTTACAGTCGATTGTGAGTTGCGTACATTTTTGTTAGCAGGGAAGTACCGGATAAAAAAGCGGAGACCAAAAACGTCTCCGCAATATGGGGCCAACAAGATAACTCGAGTGCTACGTCAGATCTTGCAAATGGTTGTATTCGGATTGCTTTAATCGGTTAGAAGTAGTAGTAATGTGAAAGTACAAAGCCTTGTTTACCCATGGTAACGAAAAATGGCCGCCGGCAATTTCTGTTTCCTAAGTGGAGGCTTTACAACTATAAGTGCAATGCCTCCATCTTATCTACTGATAAAAAGTTTATTACTTACCCAACCTTTCATTTCCCCGCACCCGTTTACTTCAATATAAACCATTTTGTATGAGATATATACCGCTACTATGTTTGACCATGTTACTTGCCGTTATTATTGGTTGCAGAAAGGATCAGGCAACATTGCAGTCGTTGACTGTGAATACTTTAGCTAAGGCAAAAGATTCGGCTGGCATTCCCCGTGATACAACCGGTCATCCTGGCGATACGAACGGACATCCGCATGATACTATTATCCTGCCGCCCAAGGATTCAAATGTGCATATTCCTGGCGATACTGTTATCTATCCCCCTGTAGATTCACCATGGCACCCTCCTGTGGATTCGCCCCGGCATCCACCGGTAGATTCACCCCGGCATCCGGTTGATACTCCCTGGCACCCTACGGATAGTTCAATTGCTTCCCGTAAGTAATCAAGTTGTCGTGTAGCCGGCCATGTTAGTTTAACCGCGCAGGCATAGTATATTTACACTACTGTATGCTGCAACTTAAAACATAACAGGGGAGTTGCTATTTAACCCTGCATTAAGGCAACTATTGCTGTTGATAATAATGACCTTAATTCATATTCTTAACTGGTACTGTAATCAGGATTAGCCCTTTGGAAGAGATTCAGCAATTAGTACGGGATTGTTTGGCCAACAACAGGCTTAGTCAGGAACGACTATACCGGAAATTTTATCCGGCGCTATTCCTATTGTGCAGAAAGTTCTTCAATAATCCGGAAGAAGCAGTGGAAGTATTGAATGATGGCATGTTGCAGGTGTTTACGCAGTTGAGTAAATACGATGCCGAAAAAGGCGCTTTTTTTAACTGGGCTTATACAGTGGTCAGAAATACTGCATTAGATCGTATAAGGCTTCGAAAATGGCCGGAAAGCCAGGAGTTGGAGGAAGACGTTGGCTCTACGCAGAATAATATCCTGAGTAAGCTGGCCTGGGAAGATATTTATAAACTGCTGGATAATCTTCCCCCAACTACCAGGGCCGTCTGCTCCCTTTTTTACCTGGAAGGATTTTCTATCAGAGATATCAGTGATAAACTGCAGCAAAGTCCGGGAACAGTAAAATGGCACCTCAGCGAAACACGCAGTAAACTAAAGCCAATATTGGAACAACACTACCTTAAATAATGTACCGCCTGTGAACGAAAGCAATCTGCATAAGGGCCTGCCCAACGAAGGCACTCCACCCATTCCCATTCCTCCTGTCGGCGACAGCTGGATGAAAATGGAAGAGCGCCTCAATGAAGCTATGCCCCTGCAACCGGGTACACCGGAAAATGCTTTCAACCAAAACACAGGCCCAATAGAATCTGCAACCATGGAGTATAAAACTGGTAACGCCCTGCCAGGATTATCCCGGATCATAAGCAGCGCCGGTATCCTGGTATTGACGGCAATCATAATAACGGTTATCACCTGGCGTGTGATGACCTATAATAAACATGAACACCAAAGTACAACGGCTGGCACTGAACATAATGTTACCTCCGGCAAGGCAACCACCGGCGCCGTGGATATCGGAAGCAATGCAGGTTCCGGTAATAAGCGTAACAGCTTGCCGGCTGAACATGCAACAGACGACAGCATAGCCTTCGGCACCATTGACCCAAAAGCCGCAGCGCATGAGGAAACCGGTGGCAGGCCCACACCAGCAAGTAGCAACGATGCAGCAAGTGCAGGTGCAGGCGCCAGCCAGGCAGAGGTGAATAAAGTGACCGGCGAAAATTTGTTGCCAAATGGAGCAAATGCAGTAACGGCAGCCAAGGCAGCAGTGCCAGCTTCCAATGGCATGAGTGCACATAATTCCGAGGTGGAGAAGTCTGGATCGCACCACAACATTACCAACAAATCCAGGCATGGTGTCAGCAATACAGATCATACCATCCGCCGTACCAATCCGGCTACCATTAACACAGGAGCTCCTGCAGAGGATGATCAAAACACGCATGCCGGTAATTACAAACCACCGACTGCTGATACCCCGGTTGCCGCAGAAAATAAAACGGCAGGTACAAGCACCGATGTTGCCCGTGTAACCAAATACAGCACACCACAGATTGTCCTCCCGTCAACCACTGAGGTGGATAACCAGCACCTGTCAACCTCCACTCCAATGCTGCTGCAGTCATTACCGGTACTTAACAGTAGCCGCAACGCTATACCAACACTGAAAGCGCCTCCCGCTGTTACCGACAGGTACGCAAATCCATGTCTCATGGGGCCAGGCCCCAAAGGATACTGGCAACTTATGCCGCAATGGTCAGCCCAGCTGCCAGTTAACGGAAGTGAAAGCTGGTATAAAGGCCCCACCGGCAACAGCCAACTGTATAAAATATTGATCCCCGGCATCCGTGCGGAACGTACCTGGCCCAATGCAGCACTCAGTCTCGACCTTAACGCCATAGCTACACAAGCATTTAATAATAAATGGTACGATACCGTCCCGTACATTGGCAGTGGTACTAATACCATCTTTATTAGCCTCGTGCAAACCTACGGCTACAGCGCCACCCTGTCCTACAGCCATCGCGTAAAAGGTAACTGGTTCGCCGGAATAGGTGCACAGGCTTACTATGGCCGCCTCGCTGGTAAACAACGCACCTATCAGTACAACCTGGCTGTCGACACCTTCCGCCTGGCTCAGTTCTTCGGTGATAAAACGGAAATCTGGAATGCCATCGGACGCTTCCAGGGCAACGCCACCGCAGAAATATACTATGACCATACCAAATGGCAGGCTGCCATCAGAACCACCATACCAGTATATTTTCAGCGTATCGAACCCCTGGCAGACCCCATCAAACCCAAAATGCAATTAGAATTATTGTTCCGGTGGAAAATAATTTATCCTAAATGGTGATTTGTTGAAACGCTTTGTGGTACTACGATTTGGGTTGTAGTATGACCAGCAGGCCCCCACCAACACACACAGTTTGACGAACTTTTTTTTAAAAAATCTAATTCCTGATTTGGTTTTCTCGTAAACTTCGCTACCTTTGCACTCCGCAATCAGAGATACAAACACTCAGATTGCACACCGGAAAAAGTTCGGGGTGTAGCGTAGCCCGGTATCGCGCCACATTTGGGATGTGGAGGTCGTAGGTTCGAATCCTGCCACCCCGACTCAGAAAAGGACAAAATAGCACTTGCTGTTTTGTCCTTTTTTATTTAACCAGGATATATCATATCCCCCACCTCCACCCCAGTTGAAACCAATTTTATTACGCTATATTTAGGAATACAATAAGCTTCCGTCAAACGAAGCAACATGACCTCCGGATTAGCATATGGATCAACTAAATACATTACTGCCGTATTACACCGATATAAATGACTTTCTAGCCTCTATCCCCTGGCCAGGCCGGACAACTAATCCGGACTTCTACTGCCTGAGATTAACAAAGCAAAACCTCGAGGACCTACAGGTTTATAAACCACCTTTCAAACGTTCCTTTTACTTTTTAGCACTGTTGTACAACTCAGGAAGCGCAGAGGTAAACTATGGCAGCAAAAAGGTGAATAATCCGGAATCGTACCTCGTTTTCCACTCTCCTAATCTGCTCTATAGCTTTTCGCATAATAATTCACTTGAAGGGTATATCATCTATTTTAAGCCAGCATGCTATGCATTCTTCAAGCCCGACTTTCATAAAACATTTCCACTCTTCGACGTGCTGCACACCAACCTGTTTAAATTTGAACTGGATACTTTCCGGCAGCTGGCGCCACATTTTGAAGAAGTGTTCCTGGCCTATGAACGCTCTTCACAAGGCCAACACATGGAGGCTCGTATCAAACTATTGGGCCTGTTGTATTTCCTGGAAAGTTTCGCGAATGAAAAAAGGCACGACAACAGGCAGGCCAATGCACAGCAGTTATTACTACAGCGATTCACACAGTTAGTGAATCATCACTATATCGATAAACGAACCGTAAAGGAATATGCAGATATGTTATCCGTTACTGCAAACTACCTGTCGCAATCGGTTAAAACACTCACCGGTAAAAATGCACTGAGCTATATAGCTGACCGCCTCACCAACGAGGCACGGTCACTTATACAATACACCGATTTTGAAATTTCCCGGATTGCATATCAACTGAATTTTTCTGATCCTGCTAATTTTGGGAAATTCTTTAAAAAGCAGGTAGGACTTTCACCTTTGGAATATCGAAGGCTGCACAAGTGATGGAATGGACTGCTTTAACCAACGAATTGACCAAACCGTTTAAGAAGGAAATAGTTGTTTTGTACTCGTAATTTTTAAATCTCAACATTATGTCAAAGCAAATTTTTATTAACCTGCCTGTAGCGGACCTGAAGAAATCAATGGCTTTCTATGAAGCCATCGGATTTAAAAATAACCCACAGTTTACTGACGAAACTGCTGCCTGTATGGTGGTTAGCGATACGATATTCGTGATGCTGCTTACACACGAAAAATTCCTGCAATTTACCTCGAAAAAAATCACGGATGCAAAAAGCAACATCGCAGTGATTAACTCTCTTTCTATGAGTAGTAACGACGAGCTGAATACATTTATCGCAAATGCACTAAAAGCAGGAGGACGGGAATACCGTGAGCCGGTAGATTATGGTTTCATGCAGCAGCGCAGCTTTGAAGACCTGGATGGCCACAACTGGGAAGCAGTGTATATGGACATGAGCAAAATGCCTCCTCAGGGTTAATCTTACAGTATGACATAAAAAAGTCGGATACCAGCGGTATCCGACTTTTTTTATAAGGAGATGTTTACCGCAACATCAGCTGCATCGCCTTCTTATGCTCCAACTCCCGGTGATGCCGGAATACACTCTTCGTCACAAAGTGTCCCAGCGACATACCAATCAATACATCACTGCTCCAGTGCCGATTTTCATACATCCTCGTGACTCCTGTTAAACCGGCAATACCATAGGCTACCCACGGTACCCATGGATGATCTTTGCCATACAGTTCCGCTATGGCGGTGGCAACCGTCATCACCGTGTTGCTATGCCCGGAAGGGAAGGAAGTATGCTGTTTATCGCCGCTAAGCGGCGGTGCAAAGTTAAACGGACTATCGTAATAGGTAGGCCGCCCTCTTCTCACCACACTTTTAATAACGGTATAAATAGCGGTAGAAATAACCAGCGATTTAGCAGCCATTAAGCTGCCGCTCTCCAGTTTGCGGTCGTGTGTAACCACACCTGCCACATACATACCCGCTACAATGTAAGGGGCATAGGCATTACCGAAGGGTTCAATCTGATCAGTAACGCTGGTCCAGAAAGTACTTTGGTTGTGTACGAAGAATTGCTTTATACCATAATCGCTCGCCAGCAGTACACCGGTTAGGCCAACTATCGCTCCCGCCTGTACGAAATTTTTCTTTTCCCAATGCAGTGGTCGTGTTACAGTGTATTTGGTATCATCCCAGATGCTTTTAAAATATTTGCCATTAATCCGGTATAGGATAGTGGTATCTGCAGCGGTAATAGGGCGTATGGTATCAGCGGCTATGGCAACGGGCAGGCTGTCCGGCCTGGCCCGGGTAGTATCCTCCTGTGCGTATAATCCGGTTCCTGCTAATAGTAGCAGGAGTAAGCCAGTTATCCTTTTATTCATCATGTCGGGTATCGGTTCAATCTATTAAGCCGTCGTCCTTTAGTTTACGAAACGCCGTAAGAACACCAGGCACCTGGTGCTCCTCCGTGCTGTAGTCAGCAGGACTAAAAAATCTGATCGCTTCAATTTCTGCTGTAGGTTGAGGCATAGCTGTCAATTGGCACAAGTAGGTGTGCTGCTTCATCAGCTTATTGTTTTCACCGAATGCAGGCGCTTCGATGTAGTAATATTCCTGTAATTGTTCAGGGGAGAGTTCGAGGTTAAGTTCTTCCTTTATTTCCCTTCTGATAGCTTCCAGGTTGGTTTCCCCCGGGTCTACCTTCCCGCCGGGAAGGTACCAGGCCTGTTTATTGCGACTGTAAGCCAATAATAATTTCCGGTTTTCCAGCGCAATAAGTCCTACACAATTTATGTAATCCATCCGGCAAAAATAACTCATTATTCTATGAGCTTCCGCAGGCGCATTTCATCACGGATAGAGATCTCTTTTCCGGAAACAGTAACAATGCCCTCGTCTACCCATTCATTCAGCGTTTTAAACAGTGTTTCATAGGTGGTGCCGGCAAAGGAAGCAATTTCCTGGCGGCTAAGGGTACTGCGTATGGCGCCCTGAGGGGTAATGCCAAATATTGAACTTAGTTTGATGAGCGCATTTGCCATGCGACTTTTAGCGCTCATGTGCACCATGTCACGCATGCCCTGCTCGGCACGCTGTAGCTCGTTGCCATAAAATAATACCATTTTATAAGCGAGCTCATGATTTACCAGTAAAGTGGTGTGGAAAAACTCAGCCGTAATAAAACAGGCCTCTGCTTCCTCAATGGCGGTAGCCGTTACCGGGTAAAAATGATTTTCCCCCAGTCCCCTGTGCCCCAGAATATCCCCTGCAGCCGCGAATTTCACGATCAGGTCTTTATTGTCATCTCCCCACTTTTTATGCACCTTCACCCGGCCGGAATGCATAAAATAAACTCCTTTTACCTCCTCCTTTTCATGGAAAATCACTTCATTCTTCTTGAAATGCCGGATGGTGGCATTCGTGGCAATAGCCGCCTGCCATTCCGCTAAACTATGCTGGCAAAGGAAACAATGTTGATGTACATGCATGAGTTATATATGGATTTTATTGCATTGGCAATAAAATTTTAGATAAAATTGATAAATAATCTTGTTTAAATATTGCCAAGGCAATAATTTTGTACAAAAATACGCTATAATGAGTCACAAAAATAGGAAGCAGGCAGTATTTATTGCCCCTTCACTTGATAAATCAGCCTATGACCTCAAAAAAACATCTGAAAACGCAGTGTCTGGAAGATTGTTCTACGTATGTGTACAGGTAGTAATAAATGCAGTTATCATCGGTTTTATCGCAAAAGGATTAGTGGCATTGATCAGCCTCATTACCAACCTCTCTTTTTACGGAAAATTCTCCTTTGCAGAATCCAGCCCCGCTCATAACCAGTTGGGCCTTTGGGTGATAGTGATACCTGTTATCGGTGCTGTTATCATTGGTATTATGGCACGACTCGGATCAGCCGCTATTCGCGGCCATGGTATCCCGGAGGCTATGGAGCAGGTACTCACCAACGAAAGCAAAATCAAACCGGTTATTACGATATTAAAACCCTTGTCCGCTGCCATTTCCATTGGTACTGGTGGTCCCTTCGGTGCGGAAGGCCCTATCATCTCCACAGGTGGTGCCTTCGGTTCATTTGCCGGACAAATCATGCGGATATCGCCCAACGAGCGTAAAATCATGCTGACCGCTGGCGCTACCTCCGGTATGGCTGCAATATTCGGTACACCGGTAGCTGCCGTGCTGCTGGCCATTGAACTGTTATTATTCGAATTCAGTCCTAAAACAATTATTCCTGTGGCCCTGGCATGTGCTACAGGTACTGCTATGCACATCGCAATGTTCGGCTCCGGCCCGGTATTCCCTATGGCTGAACTGGCCGCCCCCACACCGGAAGCCCTGGCTTGGTATATCGGAATCGGTGCTGTTATTGGCGTGCTTGCTGCAATAGTTTCCAAAAGCATTTATCTGATAGAAGACCTGTTCGAAAAACTCCCCATGCATTGGATGTGGTGGCCGGCCATTGGTGCTGTCGCCATAGGTGTGGTTGGTTACTTCGCGCCTTACACCCTGGGTGTAGGATATAACAATATTACGGAACTCCTCAGCGGCAACCTGCCATTACAAATGGTGTTAGGTCTCTGCTTTCTTAAATTCATTTCCTGGTCCATCTCCCTGGGTAGCGGCACCAGCGGCGGTACACTGGCGCCTCTGCTTACTATCGGTGGCGCCACTGGGGTACTGATAGGTATGGCAGTAATGCACTTTGTGCCTAACACACAAATCAATCTTCCCACCTGCGCACTCATCGGCATGGCTGCGATGTTTGCCGGTGCTGCCAGAGCACTCCTCACCGCCGTGATTTTCGCCTTTGAAGTAACCATGCAGCCGCATGGCCTACTGCCACTGTTAGGTGCATGTACGGCTTCTTATTTCGTATCCTTCTTTTTGATGAAGGGAACCATTATGACGGAAAAAATCCAACGCCGCGGCGTTGCTACGCCTGATGCCTATGAGCCGGATATCCTCCAGCGCCTCAAAGCTGCTGATGTCATGGCCTCCGCACGTCAGGAAGAAGATGCAAAGGATACAGAAATTTACGTGTATCCGGATACACCGCTGCACATAGCGGTAGCCCTCATGAGTGAATATAAACTTACCAGCCTTCCCGTTCTCAATACTGCGGATAATACGCTTACTGGTATTATCACACCTGCGCTAGTGTTCGACGCCTATACCAACTTCCGTCAAACCGGAAATCAACATCAGCAGGTTATTTCCGTGAAGAGAAGAAGAAATAAGCTGCTGGTTCGGGGACGACATCTTTTCAATCGCCAATAGTTTACGGGTAAAAGCAAAGCAAAAAACGGCTGCCGTTACTGGCAGCCGTTACTTTTTAAAACTATTATCTGGTATAAGGACAAATAGGGAAAGGATTCATAGCAAAAGAAATAATTTTTCCCTGATCCACCATATCTCCTGTCCAAAATGGTATTTAAGTGTGATGACCATTTTTCGTATATCCTTATACTTTATTAAAAGCAGGTGGGTTTAGGTAGATGTCATCCTCGCGCGGGGCCGTAGCTACAGACAGGAGCGCATGCATCAGCCGGTCAATCGCCGTGAGCGTTTCCCCGTGCGTGATCACCCCATCCGGACTCATCTTCGTTTTAATAGCCGGTATCACCAGCTGCATCTCCTCCCTCATCCTCGACTCAATAATCAGTAAGGTGCCTAACAAAGATTTGTGTGCATGTACCCCTGAGGTACCCGCCGTGATCAATGCCACCGGCTTCTTCGAGAACTCCATGCTGGAAACGGTCCAGTCAATCGCATTTTTCAGACTACCGGGAACGCCTATCGCATACTCCGGTGTGCAAATCAATACGGCATCCGCCCCACGCAGCTGCTCCCGAAACGCTGCCACCGCCGCAGGCGGCTGATCCTGATCCAGGTCAGGGTTAAAATGTGGTAACTCCGTTAACCCGTTGAATAATGTAAGCTCCGCCTGTGATGCGTAACGCGCAGCTATTGCTGCTATGAGTTGGTGATTGGACGATTGCTGCCTGGTACTGCCTGAAATTGCCAGAATTTTAATCATAGAGTTTTCAATTATCAGCAGCAATTTAAGTGATCAATTTGATATCGCACCATAAACCACCTGTTGCAGATTTTCACGGAGTGCATTATAATCTTCCGGTAGATATTCCTGTGTTAATATGATGCCGATGATCTTCGATACCGGGTCCTGCCAGTATTTCGTATTAAAAGCACCGCCCCAATATATTGTTCCGATGCCGGCTGGCACCAGGTGCTGCGTACGGGGTGTTATAACAGCTACGCCTAAACCGAATTGCAACTGGTCAGTGTTTGCACTGCCGGTAAGGTGATTCAAACGCAGCTGGGCAATGGTGGCGGGACTCAAAAAACGATGCCCCTTATAAGTACCGCCCGCCTCCAGCATCAGCAAAAATTGCGCATAATCTTCAGCAGTACTGCTCAATCCTCCTCCGCCGGAATGAATCGTGCCGGGATCAGTAGGGTACTGTGGATCCACGCCATTGAACAGCATGCCCTTCACTTTCTGCAATTGGCCCTCCACCCGTTGCTGCAATGTTACCAGGCGATGCTCCTTTTCCTGCGGCAAATGAAAATGTGTATCGTGCATCTCCAGCGGATCAAAAATCCTTTCCTGGAAAAATTGTTCCAGGGTTTGTCCACTCCAGATTTCCACCAGGTAACCGAGGATATCGGTATTGAGGCCATAGGTGAAGGCTTCGCCCGGATGATGCCGCAATGGCAGTGACGCAATCTTTTCCACCACCGCCTTCAACTTTTCGTGTGTCCCGAAAACAAAGCCTAGTGCGGATTTGGCATAGATAGCATTCATCCGGGGATCTTCTGAAATCAAACCATAGCCAATGCCTGAAGTATGGGTAAACAAGTCCCGCACTGTAATCGGCCTCGCAGCGGGACGCGTGGTATAAGTACCGTCTGTTTCGTTGTACATGTCGAGTACTGCGGCATCTTTAAACGCGGGAATATGCTTTTGCAGCGGATCATCGAGCCGGTAGCAGCCTTCTTCCAGCAGCATCAGCGCAGCCACGCTGGTAATGGCCTTCGTTTGTGACGCAATGCGGAATATATGATCCGTGCGCAGCGGTGTTTGTGTGACTACATCCGCATAGCCCACTGCTTTGTTATACAGCACTTTCCCGTCTTGTAAAATGAGGATATGTGCCCCGGTCATCGCGCCGGAAGCAAGGCGCCTGGCAGCAAACTGATCTATACGGATGTTAAGTAGTTTACTGTCAAGCAAATGAGGCTGCGTGGCGGATTTTATTGCTGGTCTGGCGGATATTAGTTCATTAGTGTATGTTTCCATGGCTTGAATGTTTTAAATTTGTAAAGCAAAGGTAACACCAGTTAACCCGCATATTCAATACTGTGGCGGATTGTAAGGAACTAACAAAAATGTAAGCAAGCATGGCCAGCATCAAAAAAAACTCAACCAATAACATCAACCGGGAAACCATAAAGTCCCGTTGCCCGGAAGCATATGCTATGGATCTGATCGGCACCCGATGGAAGCTGTCGGTTTTCTATAACCTGAAAAACGGTCCTATGCGCTTTACTGTGCTCAGAGACAGGATTGGAAATGTAACAGACCGTATGCTTACGCTACACCTGCGCGAAATGGAGCAGGACGGCCTGGTGATCCGCACCGTTTATCCGGAAGTACCGGCACGCGTGGAATACCAGCTCACGGAAAGTGCCATGGAACTGCAACCGGTATGGGAGCTGCTCAGGGCGTGGGGAAGCCGTCATCGTAACCGGCAGGAGGGCGTAGAGGTAGCACCGTGATGGGGCCCGTAAGGCTAAACAAACAGTTCTCGTATGACCAATAACGTTATAAAATTATCGTGTTGGCCCGCTACCATTGTTGCGGCTATTTAGGATAGTATTTCAACAAAAACACAAGTCTTTCCTGCTTTGCTGCTCCTATGTTTGCAACAAACAACAAACAACAAAACACAAGTCTTAGCTGCTTACCTGCTTGGCTGCTTTGCGTGCAAAAAAGATCGCTCTCCTGGCGCCGAAGGCGCCAAAAGTCCAATAAGTCTTTGCGAGCTTAAAATCCTATGCTGTTTTGCGAGAAAAAGATCGCAAGGCTATTTAGCATAGTATTTGCAACTGTAGCCGCAAATCCCGAAAATGCTTTTCCACTATTACCGGATGATTACTGCGCTCAACCTGCCGTTTTCCCTTGCCGCCGCCGTGCTGGCCTGGCTGGCCACCGATTACGACTGGTATATTTTTCTAAGAACTTTTGGCACCGGATGGCTGACGGGTGGCTTTTTCATGGCCCTTTTCCTGTTTCAGCTGCGCTATAATCACCTTTATTACTTCTATCATAACAAAGGTTACTCCCGTACGCGACTAATCGTTTGGTCGTATGTGATAAACGTTTGCGAAGTCATTACCCTTGTTTACGCGTATAAACTAATCCATGCTTATGTCACACCGGCTTGAAGCGGATAGTATCATTAAATCATTCGGTGGCCGTGAACTGTTGACGGACTGCTGGGTATCCTGCGATACCGGCGAAATTCTGGGTATGCTGGGGCGTAATGGCTGTGGTAAATCCACCCTGATGAAGATTATTTTCGGGACCGAGCCAGCACTGAATAAAAGTATCCGTATTGATGGAAAGTATTACGAGACGCCGTTTACAGCAGGTAACCTGATTGGGTACCTGCCGCAAAAGTCGTTTCTGCCCAATAACTTAACCCTGCGCAAAATTGCAGATTTATATCTCCCCGATATAAAAGCAAAAGAAGCACTATTGGCCCACCGCCTTATTCAGCAACACATGCACCTCCGGCGCCACCAGCTTTCAGGTGGCACCGGCCGATTCTTTGAAATACTGCTGCTGGTGCATCTGGATGTGCACTTTGTGCTCCTGGATGAACCATTTAACGGCCTGGAACCTTTACTGAAAGAGGAAGTATTGCATCTCTTACAAGAAAAGAAAAAAGAGAAAGGCTTTATTATTACGGATCATGATTTCAGGAATATTATCCAGGTAAGCGACCGCATTATGCTGATCGACAATGGCGTTTGCAGGCATATAAAACAAATACAGGAGCTGGAAAGGTTTGGTTATGTACCTTCAGGTATTTTTTAGGGAGATGTTAGCGCCGTTGCGCCACGAGTCAATCGCGGCCACCCCAAAGAAGCCATACATTACCCCACCCAGGATGACAGCCAGGTAGTCCATTCCCTCGCAGGCGATAAAGTGGACCTGTTCATTAATTACCAAAATAATGCTGGATAAGATTCCAACCATTACCCAGAAAACGATCGCCGGCAGGAAAGGTATCCTGTTGGCAGCCGGCTTTATGGGAATTTTGAAAAAGTAGTAAAAAAGCACCATTAGCCCGGCTACGGAGGTCAGTATCTGCATCATATACCAGGCGGGCAGTTGGCCCCAGTGGCCCTGTAACGGGGGGATGATCCTTACAAAATACCCGCTTTCATGGGTAAAGGCGTCCAGGAACAAATGCGTGGTAATGCCTGCCAGTACGGAATAGAGCACTACCAAAGTATGCTGCATAAAATACTGGTGCCAGTTGAAAAAGTGGTAACGGGTTACCCGCGCCGCCGCAAATGTAGGTGCATAGCGCATCACCGGATACCGCAACCAATGATGCCAGGCATATGCCAGCAAAATGGCCAGGGGTAAATCGTACAGGAAAATGCCAGGCAGGTGATGCCCTGCATCAGCATAGGGATTTAAACGGAAAAAATACAGGAAATCCGGTACCATACTGCCTATGATCAATCCGGTTAAGGAGGCATCTTTAGGCCTGATCTTGTATAAAGGCGCCACTATGGCGGCATGCGAAATGGTAAAAGGCATACTTCCCCGACGATTTGGAATTATTTTTGGTAGGTTGATGGAAATTCGTCCATCGTTTCCGGTAATTTATCCAAATATAATTACGTTATAACACTTAATTTTATAGTCAAATAGAAAAATAGAAGAAACCATGGCAACCTGGAAAATTGACGAAGCGCACAGCGAAATCGGCTTTAAAGTAAAACACCTGATGATTACAAATGTTAGCGGTTATTTTACCCGCTTTACAGGTGAAGTGAAAACAGAAAGCGAGGACTTTCACGATGCATCGATCTCCTTCGAAGCAGCGGCCGACAGCATTGATACCTCCAACGCACAGCGCGATGAGCACCTGAGAAATGGTGAATTCTTTGATGCTACACATTTCCCTAAAATCAGTTTCGTTTCTACCAAAGTAAAAAAACTGGAAGACAAACAGTTTCACTATAGGGTGTTGGGCGACCTGACCATCAAGGACCAGACGCATCCAATTGAGCTGGAAGTAGAACACGGTGGTGTAACTAAAGACCCATGGGGTCAGGAAAAAGCAGGTTTCACCCTGAAAGGCCGCTTACACCGCACCGATTACGGTTTACGCTGGAATGCTACTACAGAAGCGGGCGGACTGGTACTCAGCGACGAGGTAAAACTCAACATGGAAGTACAGCTGGTGAAAGCGCAGTAATCCACGCCTTCTCCTTATCTTTGGCGCATGAAATTCGAACAGTACAACATTTCGTCCGAGATAAAAAAGAGCCTGGCTGATTTGGGCTTCAAACGCCCTACAGATATACAATTCAAGGCCATCCCATCTATCCTCAAGGGTGACGATGTGATGGCCGTTGCACAAACAGGAACCGGCAAAACTGCCGCTTTTGCCATTCCTGTGCTGCATCGCCTCCAACAACAAAGCTTCAGATACGATAAACGCAAATATGAGGTAAAGTGCCTCGTAATGGTGCCCACCCGGGAACTCGCCATCCAAATCGCTGAGGTATTCCAACAAATAGCCCAGTATACCGACCTGTCCATCCTCGCCCTCGTAGGTGGTGTGGACCAGTCCCCGCAAATCAAAATCCTTGAAAAGGGAGTGGATGTACTGATTGCTACCCCCGGCCGCATGTTCGATCAGCTCAACCAGGGCCATATCGACCTGCGCAGTGTGGAAACGCTGATCCTCGATGAGGCGGACCATATGCTGGACCTGGGCTTTATCCGCGATATCCGCGACGTAATCAAACACCTCCCGCGTGTACACCAAACGCTGTTCTTTAGTGCCACGCTGGACAAGGATATCAAGGACCTCGCCTATTCCGTGGTAAATAATCCCATCCGTATTCAGATATCCCCGCAGGACCCGGTATCTAAAAATGTTACCCATGCCGTTGCCTACGTAGGCATGGATGATAAACGCTTTTTCCTGGAGCGCCTGGTAAAAGAGTTTCCGGAAAATAAGATCCTCGTGTTTGTACGTACCAAAGTACGTGCGGAACGCGTAGTGGCTGCAATGGCCCGCGTAGGTATCACTGCCCTCGCCATGCACGGCGGTAAAGAGCAGGACGATCGCCTTTCCGTAATGGAAGAATTTAAAAGCGGCGCCATTAAAGTTTTGGTAACTACTGATGTAAACGCACGAGGTATCGATATCCCCAACGTGGAATATGTGGTGAACTATGACTTGCCGGATGTTCCTGAAAATTATGTTCACCGCGTGGGCCGAACTGGTCGTGGTGTGCAAAAGGGTAAAGCTGTTTCATTCGTGAGCCCTGAAGAAAAGCCCCTCCTGGATGAAATCCAGAAATTCATCGGTAAGCCTATCAGCGAAATGACCATTAGCAAGGATGATTACCGTGAAACCGTCAGCTTCTCCGAAGATGTGCCGAATGATAACTGGCAGCTGCTGCTGGATCAACACAACAAAGAGATGGAGGGAATGAAGAAGAAAAAGAAGAAAAAAAAGTAACTGATCTCTTAATAAAAGAAATGCCTTCGCACAAGAAGGCATTTCTTTTTCTGCTTGGGCTGCAGGGCGGCAGCCCTGTAACCCAAGCAGGGTAACTCAAGGCCTTCGGCCTTGAGTTACCCTGCCAAAAAATAAATTATTGTTTTACAACCTCCACATTCACCAATACATCCACAGTAGGTGATACCGCATACACACCGGAAGGTAATTTATCCGCATATTTCACGCCATAGTCCAAACGGTTTACCGTTGCTTTAGCAGTAAAACCAGCTCTTCTCAAACCCCAGGGATCTTTAACGATGCCGTTGAAAGTAACGTCAAAGGGTACACGCTTAGTAGTGTTGCGAATAGTAACATCCGCCAGCATCACATATTTGTTACCAGTGATTTTTTTGAAGGAAACACTTTTTACAGTGATGGAAGGGAATTCGGCAGCATTAAAAAAGTCATCCGATTTCAGGTGACCGTCACGCTGCGCTACACCGGTGTTGATACTGTTTACATCCGCAGTGAATTCAATTTTAGCGTTCTGAAAGCTGGTGCTGTCAGCAGTTTCCACGGTGCCGTTGAATTTATCAAACTTACCGTTTACGTAATTGATACCAAGGTGATTAACACTAAAGCCTATTTGACTATGTGCAGGATCTGCTCCCCATTTTACCTGTGCAAAAGAAGATACACCAGCGAGCAGCATAGCAGCGAATAAGAAAACCTTTTTCATGATTTGTTAGTTGTAATTTATTTTTAAAATCTTAGTTAGTATTCCTGATTATTGTTAAACAATAAAGTAAATAGTTGAGTTGTGTTACAGTTATGTAGCTACTATTATTGTATATACAACAGTTTAGCAAAAAAAATAGCTCAGCCTCTGAGCTTATCCAGCAATTCGTTTAGCAGTGCGGCTTCCTCCCTGCTGAAGTGCTGGAATATACGTTTGTTGTTAGCCTCCACAACGGGGTCTAACTCTTCCAGTAAAGCCAGGCCTTTGTCTGTGATAGCTATTTCCACTTTCCTGCGGTTTTCTTCGCATTGCTTACGTGTTAATAAGCCCTTCTGGCGGAGTTTTTCTACCAGGCGGGTAGCATTGCTCATACGGTCCATCATACGCTCCTGTATGTCCAGCAGGTTCAATGGGGAAGGCCTGCTGCCCCGGAGTATACGCAGTACGTTGTATTGCTGGGAAGAAAGATCATAAGGCTTCAGGGTATGCAGTATTCCTGCCTCCACCCATCCGGATGTAAACAGGATATTCAGCATCGCCCGCTGATAGTCGTCTTTAAATTTCGACTGCTTTAGTTCTTCTTCTAATCTCATTATTACAGTAACAACTATTGTATATACAACAAAGGTAAAGATTAATCTGCTTTCCGGCAAAAAATAATAAAAATTACCGGAATGCTACTGACATACTGTTGTCATACCCCGGTTGTTACTTTGTATTAACAAAACAAAATCAATATGTTACAAGCTACTCATCCACTGAATACCACTACTGCTTCCTTTACTGGAAATATTCTTGACCAGGTGCGTTACAACTGCTGGGCAAATACTACCCTGGTAAACTTCCTGCGCACCAAATCACCTGAACTGCTGGAAACAAATGTAGCCTCCAGCTATCCAAGCATAAAGGCTACATTATTACATATGTGGGATTGCCAGGACTGGTGGATGGCTAACATGCGGAATGAAAAGCCGGGATTTGCATGGTCCGAAGGCTACAACGGCACCCTGGAAGACATCCTTACCGGCATCGTGGAAAACTCTGAAGAGCTGGTGAATTATGTGGAAAACCTCCCGCCGTCGCAACTCAACGATACCTGCCTGGTGGCTATCCCGTTTACCGGCGATTTCCTGATTCCCCGTTTCGAAATGATGCAACAGGTAGTGATGCATAGTACTTACCACAGAGGTCAGGCAGTTACCATCGGTCGCCAGCTGGGCTTTACCGACGCACCCAACACCGACTTAATGTGGTACCTCCTGCTGGTAAAAAATAAATAACTAGATATTGTACCCGCCGTCAATCGTTTGCTCGGTACCGGTTATAAAGCTGCTCTCAGGGCTGGCCAGGAACGTCACCAATGATGCAATCTCCCTGGCTTGCCCATAACGGCCAATTGCGGTATGGGAGCGGATGCTTTCGGCATGTGGACCGTCAGCAGGATTCATGTCAGTGTCTATCGGTCCCGGCTGCACGAGATTGGCGGTAATGCCTTTGCCGGCCAGGTCCCGCGCCAGTCCTTTGTTAAGCCCCAGCAGCGCTGACTTCGACATGCTGTATAAAAGAGCACCCGCTGTAGCCAGTCTCTCTGCCATATTACTACCAATAGTGATAATCCTGCCACCCGCCGGCATATGCGCTACAGCGGCCTGTGAGGCCACAAATACCGCCTTCGTATTTACCGCCATCATATGGTCATAATCTTCCAGGGTATAATCTTCCAGCATCTTCATCTGAAATACACCGGCATTGTTTACTAAAATGTCGATTCGGCCAAACGCAGCCACCGCCTGCTTTACCGCCTGACGGAGGTCGTCCGCTACGGCACTATCAGCCTTCACTGCCAGGGCATTACGCCCCTGCTGCCTTACTTTTTCCACCACTT
The DNA here is from genome assembly GCF_900142605.1 of Chitinophaga jiangningensis. Taxonomy (GTDB): domain Bacteria; phylum Bacteroidota; class Bacteroidia; order Chitinophagales; family Chitinophagaceae; genus Chitinophaga; species Chitinophaga jiangningensis. The sequence continues at coordinate 922,932 of NZ_FRBL01000001.1, read as the reverse complement.
TATCCGCGCTATCCGCACTTTTCGAATAAGTGATCACTACATCCGCGCCTTCTGCTGCAAATCTTTCTGCAATGGCCGCACCCATACCGCGACTACCGCCAGTGATCAGGGCTACCTTGTTTTCCAGTCTTTTCATAGTTTTCGTTTTTGTAACACAAAACTATTACGGGGATTTGGAGGAGAGAAGAACGGCAGCAATTGTTAATAACTAACCTGAATGTTAGTTAAGCCACCAGTAAGGGTAACAGGAATACGGGATGTAGGCGTTGTTACGCTTACACCCCGTATATAATTTGATGAATAATTTATTTAGCAGCTAATATTTCCAGGTAGTGCGGGTTATACATTACACCCAGTACATTTCCAAACGGGTCCACTACAGAAGCTGTTACAAATCCGCCACCACGTTCGGTTACCTCATCAAACAGTGTAGCTCCCATACTCAGTAAACGCTCCACGGTAGCCTTTACATCATCCACATGCCAGTAAACAATTGCACCACCGGGCTTTGTAGCCGCACCACCCGGCGCATACCTGCTGTCAATAATTCCTAATTCAGCCTGGTAGTCGCCCAGCCGAAACTCTGCATAGCCAGGCCTTTCAAAGTAAGGAGCCATACCGGTTAATTCCGTGTACCACTTTTTTGCCGCGTCATGGTCAGCAGCAAAGTAGCTAATAGTAGCGAAGCCTCTTAATGGGTTTGTATTCGTCATAGCGATAGTTTTTGTGTTTTTGATGATGATGTAAAGATAGTAGTGAGGGTATGACAACCTTATGTCAGCAGGAACAAACAACCTTTAAAAAATATATTTTTGGGAAACGGTAGGTTTACTTCATATATCCACGAAAGCGGCCATGAGCATGCAAAAGAGCTGCTTTCTCCTTGTCAGAATGATAACCCGATTATTATGATGGGTGATGCCGTGGACATGCACCGGAAAGTAAGGACGCGCTTACAGATATTTTTCGCGCAGTACTTTAAAGTGATGGAGCTGATGGCCAATCAGCGTAAAGCCCAATGCCAGTACACTGGTTTCAATTTTCCAGCATACACCTGTGCGTAACATCACCGCCTCATTAAAGCCCCTGAATAAGGCTTCACTCGCCATACGGGTAGCTTTTAACTCATTTACTATATCAGACAGTGAACGGCCCTGGCTCAGCGTATTAGCTGCGTATTTTTCTTCATCAAATCCCGGTAACGGACCTTTGTCGTTACGGGCAAATACCATCGCCCTGTACATAAATACGCGTTCTGCATCCGCCATATGAAGAAATACATCCTTCATACTCCATTTGTCGGCCGCATACGCATAATTCCCCCTCGGCTCATAACGTGCTATGTCAAACTTATTCAACTCCTCATTAGCCAACTGGAAGGCATCTTTAAGATCCACATCCGGCACCAGATTGATATATCGGTCATAAAACTTGGGCACAGGAAAAATCAAACCTTTTTTCATAGCGGTAAGTTCAGGATGCTTTTGTATTAGTCTTTAATGTTCAGGCGCTGAGGCGCTGGTAATCCTGTCGCCCATTGCAGCGCTGACTGCAAATTAACATTTCTTACACTAAAATCCGCATCTGCATTATAGATTCCCTCCGTGCCGGGTTTAAGATTGATGGTAGTTCGTTGATCCGTCACCGTTACAGTGCCTTTGGCCAGTATTGTGCGTACATGTCCGCGGTCGTAACTATTGATTGCAAATTCAGCATCGGACGCATTAATGTCAGTCATAGGTGTATGTACCGTCAGTGAAGTAGAGTCGCCGGGTAATAACCTGAAATAAGCCTCCCCGTCTACAAACAACTGCTTGTTTCTGCCGGCAGTAATAAATTTGAACCGTACGGTGGTTTTGCTGTTCAGCAACACGTAGGTGCCATCGGCAAGTATGAGTGAGTACATTTTCCCTTCCGGAACATACAGCGTATTCCAGCTGGTAACCCCGATCCCTTTAGGACTGTAGGTAATGCCCTGCGGGGATGCATAAATAGTAGCATCACGGGATTGGAAAATCTTGTGCTGCCGGGCCGTAAGGTCCAGCACATCTCCGTTGGCCAGTGTTAATAATATCCTTTTCTCCGCCTCTTCCTTTACGATCGGAACAGGAACAATAGTTGGCTGCTGTACCCACCACCATATACCTCCGATTACGGTCAGTATGCAAACTAAAGTTATCCACACTGCCGGTGTTGCGGCTTGTTTCGGGTGTGGTTTCATGTGTTTAAATTACAGGTTTGGTACCAGGCAAATTTTGCCTGCGGAAAAGTACAAATTGCCTGGAAACTGACCAACAACGGCAGGCCTTACTTTGTTAGCATCCTGTTAAAACTGGTTTAAACTTTTAGCGGTTTTAATTGTCTATCTTTATTCACATTCACTTTTTTTACCAAATAGCCCGGCGGATGAGTAAATATTTTCTGTCTGTATTTATGGTAACGGTGACAGTCGCCTTTGCATCCTGTGGGCACCGTAAACAACCGGCAGCCAAAGAGTCCGGCCCTGTTATAGTAGATGTTATTGTTGCAAACCCACGCACTATCAGTAATATCGTAGAAGCCAACGGAACTGTTGTCGCTAACGAATTTGTGGAACTACACCCCGAAACCAGCGGGCGTATTACCTATCTGAACGTACCCGAAGGGGCACTGGTGCAAAAAGGCACCGTCATCGCCAGAATCAATGATGCGGATCTGGTAGCCCAGCAGGAAAAAGCCAAAGTACAGCTGGACCTGGCCGTTAAAACAGAGGAAAGACTTAGAAAACTACTGGCAATCAATGGTATAAATCAGGCAGACTACGACGCGGCATTGAACCAGCTGCAAGGCCTCCGCTCAGATATCGCCTACTACCAGGCCCTGATCGATAAAACAGTCGTTAAAGCCCCGTTTACCGGCGTTATAGGCCTACGCCAGGTTAGTATAGGCGCCTACGTTAGTCCCACCAATATTATTGCCTCCCTCCAAACCACCCATACGCTCAAAATTGATTTTACCATCCCTGAACAATATAATTACCTCGTAAAAAAGGGTAATAAAGTACAGGTAGCCATGGACGCTACCTCCGGTAAATTAATCGATGCCACCATCATCGCCGTGGAGCCACAGGCTAACGCCGCTACCCGCAACCTCGTGGTTCGGGTAATGCTGCCCAACGTATCCGCCCACCCCGGCGGCTTCGCCAAAGTATACGTCGATGCCGGCTCCCATAATAAAGCCATCCTCGTACCTACCAATGCACTTATCCCGGAAGATAAAAGCAATCAGGTGATCGTAGTCAAAAACGGCAGGGCTTCCTTTGTAAGTGTACAAACAGGTGTACGCCAGGCATCTAACGTGGAAATCACCAGCGGGGTCAACAGCGGCGACTCAGTAGTAGTCACCGGCGTGCTCTTTGCCCGCCCTAACGGTATCGTAAAAGTCAGGGAAATAAAACAACTGGAGAACTGATGAATATCTCGGAGCTGTCGCTGAAACGGCCGGTAATGGCCACCGTAATGAACCTGGCACTCATCCTGTTCGGAGTGGTAGGATTCACGTTCCTGGCTATACGCGATTATCCCGCCATCGATCCGCCCATCATCACCGTTTCCACCTCCTACACCGGCGCCAACGCGGATATCATTGAAAGCCAGATCACGGAACCACTGGAAAAACAAATCAACGGTATCCCCGGCATCCGTACCATCACCTCCTCCAGCTCCATCGGCAGCAGCGCTATCACCGTGGAATTCAACCTCGGGGTGGACCTCGAAGCCGCCGCCTCCGATGTACGCGATAAAGTAGGACAGGCCCAACGAAACCTGCCACAGGATATCGACGCCCCGCCGGTAGTTACCAAAGCCGATGCCAACGCCGATTTTATCCTCATCCTTGCTGTACAAAGCCCCACCAAAGGCCTGATGGAATTGAGCGACTACGCTGAAAATGTGCTCCAGCAACAGTTCCAGACCATCAATAACGTTAGCTCCATTAATATCCTCGGGCAAAAGCGCTACGCCATGCGCCTCTGGCTGGACCCCGACAAAATGAGCACCTATAACGTGGCATTCACAGATGTAAGTACCGCCCTTAACAACGAAAACATAGATCTCCCCCCGGGAAAAATTTATGGAACAGCAACGGAACTGACTATACGAACACTGGGGCGACTCACCACAGAAAAGGAATTTCGTGACCTCATCATCCGGGAAGACAGCAGCGGCATCATCCGATTGTCTGATGTGGCCAAAGTAGAACTGGGCCCCGAAAAATATGAACAGAGCTGGAAATACAATGGGGTAAATGCGGTAGGCCTCGCCATCACGCCACAGCCAGGAGCCAACAACGTAGAAATCGCCGATGAATTCTATAAACGGCTGGAAGCCATCGAGAAATCCAATAAATCCGATATTCAGTTTAAAGTACTGATCGACAATACTAAAATTATCCGGCAATCCCTGGAAGAAGTGGAAGAAACGCTGATGATCGCCTTTGCACTGGTAGTACTCGTCATCTTCTTTTTCTTCAGAAACTGGCTGATCGCCGTCCGCCCGCTGATCGACATTCCCATCTCCCTGATCGCCACCTTCTTCGTGATGTATATAGCCGGCTTTAGTATCAATATCCTCACGCTCCTGGGGATCGTACTGGCCACCGGACTCGTGGTGGACGATGGTATCGTGGTCACAGAAAACATCTTCCGGAAAATGGAAGAAGGCATGCCTATTCACCAGGCAGCACTGGAAGGGAGTAAGGAAATATTCTTCGCGGTAATATCCACCTCTATCACACTGGCAGTAGTATTTTTACCGGTAATATTCCTCGAAGGCTTTGTTGGGCGACTCTTCCGCGAGTTCGGAGTAGTGCTGGCTGCCGCGGTACTGATCTCCGCGTTCGTATCGCTCACCATTACGCCGGTGCTTAACGTAGTACTGAACCGTAAGGATGCGCAGCACTCTAAATTCTACCTGAAAACAGAACCCTTCTTTCAGGGCATGGAATCAGGCTACAAACGGTTGCTGGAAGGCTTCATGAAAATACGCTGGGTAGCCTGGGTAATTGTAGTAGTGTGCGGCGTCATCATTTACCTGATCTTAAATGGCCTGAAAAGTGAAATAGCGCCGTTGGAAGACAGAAGCAGTATACGCTTCCAGGTGACTGCGCCGGAAGGTACCAGCTTCGAAGCCATGCAATCTATTACAGACAGGATCTCCGACTATTTATACGATTCCCTCCCGGAACGTGATTTTGTGTTTGCCAGAACACCTGGCGGCGGCGGTGGTGGCGGTGGTGCCGTTAATCAGGCGCAGCCGCGGGTAGGCTTAATTGCGCCGCAGGACAGGATCCGTTCCCAAAACGATATTGCCAACGACCTGCAGCAAAAACTCTCCCGGTTCAACGAAGCCCGCATCTTTGCCGTGCAGGAACAAACCATCGCCGTAGGTTCCGGATCTAAAGCGGCTCTGCCGGTGCAGTTTGTATTGCAAACAACGGATCTGAACAAGCTGCGGGAGATCATTCCAAAATTCCTGGACGAAGCCAGAAATGATAAAACCTTCGCTAACGTGGACGTAAACCTGAAGTTCACGAAGCCGGAAGTACAGCTCTCGCTGGACCGTACCAAAACCCGCGACCTTGGCCTGTACGCCTCCGACGTAATCCGGGCTGCGCAGGCAGCCTTCAGCGGCGGACGTATGGCCTATTTCATCATGAACGGCTACCAGTATCAGGTGATTGGCCAGGTGGCATGGAATAACCGCAACAAACCCAACGATATCAATAACCTGTATGTCCGCAACAACAGGGGCAACCTCCTGCCGCTGGATGCAGTAGTGCATTTACAGGAGGGTACCAATCCGGCTATTCTGTATCACTATAACCGGTATAAGTCGGCCACCATATCGGCTTCCCTGTCGCCCGGCCATACCGTAGGTGACGGCATTGCAGCCATGCAGGCCATCTCCAACCGCCTGCTGGATGAAACATTTCAGACATCCCTGTCCGGCCCTTCCCGCGATTATGCAGAGAGTTCTTCCAACATCGTATTTGCGTTCGGGTTAGCCTTGCTGCTGATTTATTTAGTACTTGCTGCACAGTTCGAAAGTTTTATTGATCCGCTCACCATCATGCTCACCGTACCGCTGGCCTTAGCTGGTGCTTTGCTGAGCCTGTGGGTGTTTGGGCATACGCTTAACATATTCTCTGAAATAGGCATGATCATGCTCATAGGCCTGGTAACAAAAAATGGTATCTTAATCATTGAGTTTACTAACCAAAAAAGAGAGCAGGGGATGGCGAAGGTAGAAGCAGTGATTGAAGCAGCTTCCCAGCGTTTACGCCCCATCCTGATGACGAGCCTTGCTACCTCACTCGGTGCATTGCCGATTGCCATGAGCCTCGGTGCGGCCTCTACCAGCCGTGTGCCGCTGGGTATCGTGGTGGTAGGAGGTATCCTGTTTTCACTGATCCTTACATTACTGGTTATACCGGCGGTATACACCTATATCTCTGGTAAACACAAAGCGCATAGTCACGAATGAAAAGCGTAATGATTTTTTTAGGGTTGATGACCTGCTTGGCGGTGGCAACTGCACAGCAGCCTTATAAGCTGCCCCCGTATAAGCAGCCGCTGTATATGAAGCCGCCTGTAAAGCAGGACCCGCTTACCTTGCAGCAGGCGGTGAATATTGCTTTAAAAAACAGCCTCGACCTGCAACTGGCACAAAACGACCTGGAAGCCAACACGTTGCTCAATACCTACGGTTATGCCGGCGGATTACCCTTAATACAGGCCACCGCCAATGATAACGAGCAAACTACCAACCTCACGCAACGTCTCAACTCAGGGGAAGAAATCAAACGTACCGGTAACGTGAGCAATGCACTGCAAACAGGCCTCGGTGCGAGTATTATTTTGTTTAATGGTCGCCGTGTGGTAGCCACCAAGCGGCGACTGGAGCAATTACAACAGTTATCGGATACCCAGCTGGATTCCATGATACTGCGTGTAGTCGCTAACGTGGAATTAAAATATTATGATGTAGTGAGACAGCAGAGCCTCGCCGGAACACTGTTGCAGTCTATAGCGGTATCGCAGCAAAAACTCGATATTGTAAAAGCCCGCAAGGAAGTTGGTATGGCCAATGACGCGGATCTGTTTCAGGCAATGGTAGACATTAATGCGCAGCAGCAGGCATTGCAAACGCAGGACCTGGTAATCCAGCAATCCAAAACAGACCTGCTGACATTGCTCACCCTCCGGCCGGATTCCGTTATCACCATAAAGGATACTGTAATGGTGGATAAAGGGATCAGCCTTGATACAATCCTTAATCGCTTATACACAGAAAATCCACGATTGCAGGCTGCTGATATACAGGTGCGTATAAACGAACTGAGAGAAAGGGAGGCCGCTGCATTGCGCTATCCCAGCCTGTCTGCGAATGCAGGTTATAATTTCAATCGTACCTCTTCCTCAGCAGGTAATGTTACCTTTAACCAGAACTATGGCCCCTATGTGGGAGCGGGGTTAACGATCCCTATATTTAATGGTGGTATCTATAAAAAACAGCAGCAGGTAGCATCAATAGATACACGAAATGCAAAGCTGCTGAAAGAAACCTATATACGTGATTATACCGCGGCTACGGTGAAGTCGTGGCAGGCATATAATAATAACCTCGAACAACTGGCCACCGCCCAAAATACCTATGAGTTGTCCGCAAAACTGGTTAGTCTTACCATTCAGCAGTTACAGCTTGGGCAGGCCACCGTAATAGATGTAAAAACGGCACAGCAGAGTTTTGAAGTGGCTGGTTATCAGCTCACCAACCTCGCATATGCCGCCAAGGCAGCAGAAATAGAGCTAAAGCTGCTGGCTAATATGCTGCGCTATTAACTAACGTGCACGACTCATCTTCGCCTTCGCGTAAAAGTAATTCACGCCTAATACAACGATGCAGATAAACAAACCAAAGAACTCACGGGTATCTTCTATCCATGGTTTGGTAGCTTTCATGGACTGTGCTATGTTCTCAGCCTGATGCTGTGATACCCAGTCGACCACGCCATCTTTCGTAAAAAATAAATAGATAGCATATAACAGGTAGATGCCAATGCCGAGTAAATACAATTTTCTGTAGAACCTGTTGCGTGCTGCCATGGCGCAAAGCACGGCTGCATACAGGTAAATGGGCATCCACACGTATGGATCGGGGTCGTTGTATTGCAGGCCGGCGAAGATAACGAAGATGACGGCGAAAAAAATATTAAAAGCTTTCATGTATATTGAAAAGTATTGCAGCGCTAAACTTACGCAAAATGGAGATTGAAAGCGAGCAGGTTAGGAAATATTTTAAAAAAATGTTAAAGCGATACTTGTTTGAGTTAAATTATATTTCTAAATTAGTTGCGAAGAACTTATAAAATTCCACGTGAGAACCAAAATCTGGGTATGAGATAGAAAGGTTATGGAGCGCACTTCTCACATTTATTAATTTGTATTTTTTGTTATTCTGATTTCATTTAAAAAAGACACTGTTTGTTTTTTATGAGCTGAATTAGTATTGGTTTTACATAACGCTATGTATTGCCTGTCCCCTTATTGCACAGTTATATTGTAGCTGTCATCTACTCAATGTATATGCTTGCTGGTGCTGCATCTTGCCAGGAAGCAATGGCAAACTATTGCCCGTATTTTACTGCATTGACGGTAGGTGGTGGTGTGATATATACCAGGTACTCTATTTCTTAATTTTTCTTAAACGTCACCCTTAAACCACGTTATGAAAAAACATTTTTACCAGGCGCTGGCCGTTTTATGCGGCTTATTGCTGTTGTTGCTCGGTACTAACGTTTACGCACAAACGAAAATTACGGGGAAGGTTACTGATAAAACATCAGGAAATCCCCTGCCCGGCGTAACAATAGTTGTGAAAGGTACCAACAGAGGTACCGCCACCGATCCAAACGGTGTATTCTCTCTCCAGGCTAAACAAGGAGATATACTGGTAGCCTCGTTTGTAGGCTACGATCCACAGGAAGTACCAGTAGGTAGCGGCCCCGTTACCTTTGTACTCGCAGAAAAAGTAGGTTCATTGGAAGAAGTAGTTGTAACCGGTTATGCCAGCCAGAAAAAGAAAGATCTTACTGGTGCAGTAGCCGTAGTGCGTGTAGACAACCTTACCAAACAACCTACCGCTCAGATCTCTAACCAGCTGCAAGGCCAGGTTTCCGGTATCACTGTACTCGGTACAGGTCAGCCCGGACAAGAGCCACAGGTACAGGTGCGTGGTGTGAATACCTTCGGTAACAACACCCCGCTCTACATCGTGGATGGGGTGCCTATTAAAAGTCTGGTAGACATCAATCCTAATGATGTGGCAACCATGCAGGTATTGAAAGATGCCGGCGCCGCTTCTATTTATGGTGCCCGTGCTGCAAATGGTGTAATCGTAATCACTACCAAAAGAGGTACTGGTAAAGTAAAAGTTACTTATGATGGCTACTACGGCCGCCAGGTTCCTAAAGGAGGAAACGTGTACAACCACGCGAATCCTACTGAACAAGGCCAGCTTATCTGGACAGCCATCAAAAATACCAACGAAAGAAGCCCGGCCAACCAGCAGCTGAAATTCGAAGATGCACAATATGGTTCCGGCCCAAATCCAGTTGTCCCCGACTATATCGCCCCTGCCGGTAAAATGGAAGGTGATCCTGCAGTAGATCCATCTAAGTATTATGTAAATCCTTATTACAAAAACGCCAGCGATGTGGATAATTTCTACCGCATCTCCAAAGCAAATAAAGCTGGTACCGACTGGTTCCACGAAATCTTCAATCCTGCCCCTATTACCAGCCACAACCTTTCTGTTGCCGGTGGTGGTGACATCGGTAGCTATTATGTCTCTTTCTATTATTTTAATCAACAGGGTACGCTGATGAATACGTATAACAAACGTTATGCGGTTCGTGCAAACTCCAGCTTCAATATTACAGACCACATCCGCGTTGGTCAGAACCTGGAATACTCCCTGATCGATAACCCGCAAATCGGTATCCTTCAGGAAGGTAGTGGTATCGGTATGGCTTTCCGCGAGATGACTATCATTCCGGTGTACGATATCATGGGCAACTACGCTGGTTCCGGTTCCAAAGGCCTGGGTAACTCCAGAAATCCGGTGGCTATCCAGGATCGTTTTGGCAGAACCAAAACACTGGCTAACAGATTGCTGGGTAACGTATATGGGGAAGCAGACATTCTTCGTTTATTCACTTTCAGAACATCTTTTGGTGGAGAGATTTATTCCTTCGATAATAACAACTTCACTTTACCTGAATATGAAAATGCGGAAAATAATCGTGTGAATTCCTACACAGAAACTACCGGAAACGGTTACGACTGGACATGGACAAACACCCTCACCTTCCACAAAAATTTCAATAACAAACATGACCTGAAAGTACTGTTAGGTACTGAAGCATATGACGAATGGAACTACGGATTAACCGGTACTACCACCGATTATTTTACCTTCGATCCTGACTACGCTTCCTTGAGTACCGGTACGGGTTCTCCGACCAACGGCAGCTTCAAAAATTCAAACAGCCTCTGGTCATTGTTTGCAAGAGTAGATTATGCTTTTGCAGATAAATACCTGCTCGGTGCCCTGATCCGTCGTGATGGTTCTTCCAGATTCGGTTCCAATAACCGTTACGGTAACTTCCCTGCAGTGTCAGCAGCATGGCGTGTTTCCCAGGAATCTTTCATGAAAAATGTAACCTGGATCACCGACCTGAAACTGCGTGGTGGTTATGGTATCATGGGTAACCAGATCAACGTGGACCCAATGAACGTATTCAATACCTATAACTTCAACCGTACATCCACTTTCTATCCGATGGATGGAACAAATATTACCAAAGGTTTCTACCAGGATCGTATCGGTAACCCGAATGCGAAATGGGAAAGTAACGTGAACTCTAACATCGGTATTGATGCAACGCTGTTTAGAGGTAAACTCGAATTCACTGTTGACTACTACCAGAAAACAGTGAAGGACCTGCTTTACAATCCTGAACTCGCAGGTGTATACGGTGCCGCTATTGTGCCTTATTCCAACGTTGCTAAAATGAGAAATAAAGGTATCGACCTGAACATCACCACCAAAATAGATCTCGCAAAAGATCTGCGTTTGGATGCAACTGGTACCTTTACTACTTATAATAACGAAATCCTCGCCGTATCTACTGGTGCTAACTACTTCGATTCAGAACAACGCCGCTTCGGCAGCCCTATCATCCGTAACCAGGTAGGCCGTTCTATCTCTGAGTTCTATGGTTATCAGATCATCGGATTCTGGAACTCTAACGATGAGGTAAACAAGGCAAAAGAAGATGCGCAGAAGAAATACCCAGGCCTGGATGAATACCAGAAAGATGCCGCCCTCGGTCGCTTCAGATATGCTGATATCAACGGCGATGGTAAAATAGATGTGGACGACAGAACATTCCTGGGCGCCCCTACTCCTAAATTCAGCTATGGTCTTAACATCGGTCTGAACTACAAAAATATCGACTTCAGCATGTTCCTCTACGGTGTGTCTGGCAATAAAATCTGGAATCAGATTAAATGGTGGACTGACTTCTATGGTTCTTTTGCAGGAGCAAAAAGTAAAGATGCGGTGTACAACAGCTGGACACCAGAAAACCATAATGCTAAACTGCCGGTACAGGAAACCAAAGGCTTTGAAAGTACGTCCAACGTGCCTAACTCTTACTTCGTAGAAAACGGTTCTTACCTGCGCGCTAAAAATATGCAGATAGGTTATACACTGCCGGTGCATGTCCTGAAAGGTATAGGCGTAAGTAAGTTCAGAGCATATGTACAGGCTGCGAACGTATTCACCATCACTAAATACTCAGGCGTAGATCCGGAAATCACCGGCGCTACTACTGCATTCGGTATTGATGAAGGTGCTTATCCAAATCAGCGCCAGTATCTGATCGGTGTAAATGTGACTTTCTGATAGCATTATTCAACTAGCAAAACTAAAGAGATGAAAATAATTAAATATTCAGGTATAACATTATTGCTGGCTGCTACTATGCTGGGCGCCTGCAAAAAAAGCTTCCTGGAACGTCCGCCATATGCTGCATTAGGAGGAGACCTGGTTGCTAATAAGGATGGTGTTAATTACTTACTGATCGGTGCTTATGCCGCACTCGATGGACAAGCGCCCGACAACAACGCTTTAGGTGGCGGCGGCTCCGGCTGGATGGCATCACCTACCAACTGGGTATACGGCAGTGTGGCCGGTGGTGATGCGCATAAAGGCTCTGAGAGTCCGGACCAGCCAGACATCAACACCATTGCTACTGGTCAGCATTCTACGACCAACACTTTCTTCAATGCAAAGTGGAAAGCGGTGTTTGAAGGTGTGACCCGTTGTAACAACACCCTCAAATTTATGAAGGAAGCAAAGGATATGACCGCCGCTGAAAAAACACAGGTGGAAGCAGAAGCGCGTTTCCTCCGTGGTCACTACTATTTTGAACTGAAAAAAATGTTCAATAAAGTTCCATGGATCAACGATACCACCGCTGATGTGCTGCAGCCAAACAACGTGGACATCTGGCCCAACATCGTGGCGGATTTCACTTTCGCAAAAGATCACCTGCCTGCTACACAGTCAAATGTAGGTCGCGCTAACAAATGGGCGGCACAGATTTACCTGGCTAAATCACTGCTGTACCAGAAAAAATATGCAGAAGCATTACCACTCTTCCAGGATGCTATCGCCAGCGGTAACACTTCCAACGGTAAGAAATATGCACTGGAAGATGATTTCCAAAGGAACTTTAACGCTGCCTATAAGAATGGTCCTGAATCGGTTTTTGCTATCCAGATGACTGCCAATGATGGTACCAACGCTATCACCAATGCCAACGCTGGAGATATGCTGAACTATCCTTATAACAGTCCGTTTGGTTGCTGCGGATTCTTCCAGCCTACACAGGAACTGGTAAATGCTTACCGTACCAGCGCTACCGGTTTACCATTTGTAGATGATTATAATCTGCCTGCCAACGCAGTGAAAAACGATATGGGAATAAGCCCGGATGCTGCTTTTACTCCTGATGCAGGTTTCCTGGATCCGCGTTTAGACTGGACCGTAGGTCGCCGTGGGGTTCCATATCACGACTGGGGTCTGCATCCGGGAGCTGCCTGGGTACGTGACCAGAAAAGTGGTGGCCCATATGCTGGTAAAAAAATGATCTACTGGCAGTTTAACCAGAGCATCTATAAAGATTCTCACTCCTGGGCACCTGGATCTGCTATCAACGTAGTGCTCATCCGTTTCTCCGATGTACTGTTGATGGCTGCTGAGTGTGCAGTTGAAACCAGTAACCTGCCGCTGGCAGAAAGCCTGGTTAACCAGGTACGTGGCCGCATCGCCGACCATCCGGAATTCTGGCTGCACCAATACCTCGACAATACCAAGCCAATGGACGGTTTTTCCACCACCGCACTGGCAGCGAATTACAAAATCAGCAGATACCCTGCCGGTACCTTCAGTTCCCAGGCTATCGCCCGCAAATATGTTTATTTCGAACGTAAACTCGAGCTGGCCACCGAAGGTCACCGTTACTTCGATGTGGGCCGTTGGGGCGATATTGGCGTAGACCTGATGAAGAAGTTCTATGACTATGAAAGTACTATCACTACTGACCTCGTAGGGGCAAACTATAAAAAAGGTCGTAACGAATACTTCCCGGTTCCGCAACGCCAGCGTGATCTTTCGATTAAAAACGGAAAATCTGTACTGGATCAGAACGACGGATATTAATTATTTCATACTTGCCTGTCACAAAAATGAAATGCAGCGGACTGAGTGCCGCTGCATTCATTTTTTATCACCTTATTTGCTATTTTAGAGTCCCTTGAAAATTATTCCACATGTCAGCGCAACCAATGTCTATCAGAAAAGGCCTGCTCTACAGCTCTTTCGTTTTTGCTTCCATTATTGCCATTACCGTTGGTTGTCATACGCCTACCCGCGATGAACAGGCCGCAGCGCTGGCTGATAAACATTGTGGCAGCTGCCATATGCCGGTTTCGCCGGCATTGCTGGATTCTGTAACCTGGAATGACCATGTGCTGCCAGCGATGGCGCAGCGTGTAGGCATCCGCGTATGGAATGAAACCAGTTACTATCCCCCCATGCCGGGTGATCCGGCGCCTGCCATTCCATTTAAAGAATGGACAGAAATAGTGGCATATTACCAGCGAAATGCACCCAAAAAGCTGAAGCCGGCAGAGGTACCTGTTCCGCTGCGTCATGAATGGTCAGGATTCCAGATAGGCTTGCCACAGGTAAAAGATACCAGTACCAGGTCCACCGTGCTGGTGGCGGCCGATTCCGCCGGAAATATTTATACCGCTGACGCTTACGATAATACCCTTACCCGCTGGAACCCACAGCTGGTCCTTACCGGTAGCTGGAAAACACATTCCCCGGTAGTGGATATTGCTTTCCGGCAGTCGCCACAGCGGCAGCTGCTGGCCCGCATCACCCAGATCGGAGATATGAGGGCGGTGGATAAACCCAGCGGCATCATCGCCGATCTGAACCTGGAAGCCGGTACTACCACGGATATAAAGCCCTACCTGCAACGACCAGTACAAACTATTGCACTGGATTTTGATAAAGATGGTAGGGAGGAGATGGTCACCTGCGCTTTTGGTCACCATACCGGTGGACTTATTTACCTCCGGCAGCAGGCCGATGGCAAATATGAGGAACGCGCGCTGATGGAGCTGCCTGGTGCCACCAAAGCCATACCCGGGGATTTCAACAACGACGGCTGGACGGATCTGATGGTGCTTTTTGCAGCAGGGGAAGAAGGTATCTGGCTGTTTGAAAATGACAAAAAAGGAGGGTTTTCCTCCAAAAACCTGATAAAATTCCCGCCTGTTTACGGTTCAACGAGCTTTCAGCTGGCCGATTTCAACGGCGACGGAAAGCTCGATATCCTGTATACCTGTGGTGACAACGCCGATTACTCTATAGTTCTGAAACCTTACCATGGTGTTTATATCTATCTGAATGAAGGAAATAATCAATATAAACAGGCCTGGTTCTATCCCGTTAACGGCTGTACGAAGGCCATAGCGGCTGATTTCAACCAGGATGGTCAATTGGATATTGCCACAATCGCATTTTTCGCCGACCTGGAAAAGAATCCCGGCGAGAAATTTATTCTCTTCCAGGGAAATGAAAAACCGCTGCAGTTCACACCGTTTGCGCCGCCAATTGAAAAAGAAGGCCACTGGATGACCATGGAAGCCGCTGATATAGATAAGGATGGTGACCTGGATATCCTACTAGGTAACTATGCAAAAGGCTTTATTGTGCAGGAAGATTATAAACCTAACTGGAAGGAATATCAGCCGTTTATAGTACTTTTCAACACCCTCCGTTAACATAAATAATAACAAAATTTCAAAGAGAGATTTGGTGGGAAAATAGAATAATATGTATATTACAGCCGTATTTATCTTCCAAGACCATTAAAGTAACTGCCGGGCATCTCTGTGAAAGATTTTTCACTAAGATGGTTTTTGATCATAGTCGTTCTTGTTTTTTGCCCGTTTTCATAACTATAACACCTTATAAAGACATTATACAGGCCGTCGCTGTATATGTCCGGTAAAGATATCCTGATGAATAATCAGGCTTTAGAATGGCGGAAGGAGAGGCATTATTGCCTCTCTTTTATTTTATACCAGGCCAGCAACATTTTCAACACTACCATCCGCGCACAGTCAGAACAATCCCTGATATAATCCCTTTCAGTAAAATACTATAGCCAGCCCCGCGCGTAGCACGGCACTCGCGCCAATGAATCCTTCGGTGACATTGGAAACCTCACCGTTTGATCAACCACCCATCATATTTTACTATTTCCTTAGTATAAATCCGTGTTATCTGGTTAATTTTAGACCGTATTATTATTGCACTATATAAAAAGGCTTGAAGTGACCGCATATGTAATTGACCACGAAAATGTAAAAGCGTTATTAGGTCAACTCATCCAGCAACAGGAAAACGCACGCGCCATTGATTGGCTGCAACAACGCCAGGAACTGCAGCAAACCGCCCCGTTAACCCGGGATTTTTTGCAGACATTTACCGCTATGCCCAGATTTACAGGCAAACAGCCCGTAAAACCCGTCACGGAAATTATGGAGGCGCTGGAAAAAGCGATACCCGGATTTTTCGTGTATGATTGGACGTTAGACCGCCTCGCACGCGTTTGGTGGATGCTTTTTATTCCGGCAGCTGAAAAATCGATTTATGTAAATCAGGTGGAAGCACTTTTCAACGGCGCCGAAATGAATGAACTGGCAGCTCTTTACAGTGCACTGCCCCTGCTGGCCTATCCGGAAGAATGGATTGCCCGTACTGCGGACGGTATCCGCTCCAACATAGCACCAGTGCAGGAAGCCATCATGCTCCATAACCCTTATCCGGCGCAATACCTGCCGGAAGCCGCCTGGAACCAGCTGGTAATGAAGGCAATTTTCACGGAAAAGCCCCTGAACCAGATTTATGGCCTTCAGAAGAGGTCGAATGAGGCACTGGCTGCCATTATCACGGACTTCGCCCATGAAAGGCAGGCCGCTGGCCGCCCGGTGAACCCACTCCAATGGCAACTCCTCACCAACTTTCTCTCCACCGCCAACTTTCCGGACATAACACGTCTGTGGCAGTCGGCCTATAACGTGGAAAAAGAAGCCGCCGCCCTGGTATGCTACCACAGCAATTACCCGCCGGCAAAGGAACTGCTGGCATCAGCCCCCTACCTGGCCGATGAAATCAATACAGGCAGCCTCACCTGGGATAAAATTGCCGCTACCATCAACCTATCATAACTTTTTTTTGCCAACTATATTCCATCTTAAACAACATTTTTTATGTGCGGAATTCATGACTTAACAGAACAGGACCTCCAGCCACTGGCCCACTCTCCGGCATATCTCGATAAGATTAAGGGGATGAAATTTTTTGATCCCCATGTACACATGACCTCCAGAACAACGGATGATTACCAGGCTATGGCAGATGCCGGCGTAGTAGCCATTATTGAACCAGCGTTCTGGCTCGGACAACCACGTACCGGCGTCGACTCCTTCCGCGACTATTTCTCCAGCCTCGTTGGGTGGGAAAGATTCCGCTCCTCGCAGTTCGGTATCAAACACTACTGCACCATCGGACTCAATTCCAAAGAAGCCAACAACGAAAAACTGGCAGAGGCAGTAATGGAAATACTCCCACAGTTTATTTATAAAGAAGGGGTGGTAGGCATTGGCGAAATCGGCTTTGACGACCAAACCGCACTGGAAGAAAAATATTACCGTGCACAGCTGGAACTGGCTAAGGAAGCCAATCTCCCGGTGCAAATCCACACCCCGCACCGCGATAAAAAGCAAGGCACCCGCCGCAGTATGGATATCGCACTCGAACACGGCCTCGATCCTAAAATGGTCATAGTAGACCATAACAACGAAGAAACCGTGAAAGAGGTGCTGGACCGCGGGTTCTGGGCTGCATTCACCATTTATCCGTTTACCAAAATGGGCAATGAGCGTATGGTTCAGGTCGTAAAACAGTATGGAAGCGAAAGAATTATGATCAATTCCGCTGCCGACTGGGGCATCAGCGACCCGCTGGCAGTACCCAAAACCGCAGCACTTATGCACGAAAGTGGTATTGACTCGAATGACATTCATTTGGTAACTTACAAGAACGCACTGACAGCCTTCGCTCAAAGTGGACAAATTAATGAATCTGATTTCGGAGTTGTCACGGACCAAAGTGAAAAATTTAATGGTAGTACAGTGTTAAGAGGTGGACAACAACCAAGAATTAATAAGAATACGACCATCATCCGTTAGGCGCTTTTTGTACTGGAGTACAAGCCCTAAACCATGAAAACCTCATATTAAAGTGAGTTATATTGCTAGTAAATTGATTGGATACCTGCGCCTGATGCGACCCGCTAATATTATCACAGCCATCGCAGACGTTTTAGCAGGGGTAGCCATTTCGGGCTATTTTATAGATGTGACTTATCGTACAGTTACACTGGAGTTTTCACTTCCCGTAGTGTGCCTCTGCCTCGCGGCAGCCGGACTTTACGGAGGAGGGGTCGTATTTAACGATGTATTCGACGCAAAACTGGATGCAATAGAACGGCCGGAACGTCCCATTCCCAGCGGAATCATTTCCAAAACTCAAGCGATTATCTTAGGCGCTTACCTGCTGCTCGTAGGTGTATTAGGCGCCTTTTCGGTAGGACACCTCACCGGTGCCCCGGGATGGCTCGCAATTGCCATTACCCTCGCAGCGCTGGTATACAATAAATGGGGAAAACATCACCCCGTATGGGGCCCGATAAACATGGGACTTTGCCGGGGATTCAATCTGCTGCTGGGTATCAGTATCCTGCCGGAAGCCCTGGCGCAATACTGGTGGATGGGTATTATCCCCGTCATCTACATCGCTGCAATTACTAATATCAGTCGCGGTGAAGTACACGGCGGCAACACCAAAAGCCTTAAAGTAAGCGCAGTTGGCTATGCAGTCGTATACTCCGCCATGATCGTGCTGGCCATACACCAGGAACGCCTGTGGAGGGCACTGCCTTTCATCCTGCTGTTCATGTTTATGGTCAACACCCCGCTGATGAAAGCCATGAAAGAGCCTTCGGGGCCTAATTTAGGGAAAGCTGTAAAAGGAGGGATTTTGGCACTCATTGCCATGAATGCCGCCTGGGTAGCCGCTTTTGCACAAATGCCGTTCGCTATTTTCGTGCTGCTCCTGTTGCCGGTTTCACTCGGCCTGGGGAAACTTTTTGCGATTACCTGAGTATTAAATTGGGCCTTCGGCCCTTGCGATCTTTTTCCTCGCAAAGCAGCATAAGAGACAAAACAAAGTCCTTATGCGGCTCTGTCAGCGTTCTGATGACCGCCTACGGCGGTCATCAGAACGCTCTGCTACTATTTCGCCAGCTGCATCGGAATGATATTAAACGCAATATACGCGGTAGTTCCCCGCCCTGCCGACGCATCTATATCCAAATTTCCGTTCAACGCTTTAATACGGGTGTGCAGGTTTCGCAAACCCATACCCTGATGCAGTTCCGGCTGATGCTGGAAACCGATGCCGTTATCTTCTACCTGAATAGACAATGTATGCTCCTCCTGCATAAGCTGCACCAATGCTGCCGTTGCCCTGGAATGCTTGATAATATTATTAATCAGCTCCTGCACGATCCTATACACTGATAACTCAAAGCTGGCATTGTAACGCCGCACCTGACCGGTGCTTTCATACGTAATCAACAGCTTCCTGCTGTGACTCACATTGCGGCAATAAAAACCTAAGGCTTCCGATAACCCAACCCTGGAAAGTATTTCAGGCATGAGGTTATGCGCGGTTTTACGAACTTCCACTACGGCATCATCCAGGATACCCATGGCATGAAGGAAGCCGGGATCTTCTTTCAGGTACGGGCGCTCATGCCGCAATGCACTGAAATGCAGTTTTACCGCCGATAATAATCCACCCACGCCGTCATGCAAATCCTTGGAAAGCCGCGTGCGCTCCCGCTCTTCGCCCTGCATCATGGCCTCCAGTACCTGCACGGTACGTTCGGCTTCCATCGTTTGCAGCTGTTGCAATTGCAGCTTGTGGCGATGTTGCATTTTCAACCAGTAAATAATTGCAGGTATCATCAGCAAAATAAAACTCACCATACCATAAAGTATCCACTTGTTTTTGCGATGCAGTTCCAGGTTCATCGTAGCTACCTGTAATTTTTTTTCGGTGAGATTTTTTTCGTTCCGGGCAGTGGCGTAGCGTGACTCCAACTGTTGCACACTGCTGCGGGTAGTATTGCCCAGCAGTGAATCATGCAATTTTTCATATTGCTTGCGTAGTGCCAGCGCCTCCGCCGGCTTCCCAGTGGCTGCTTTCAGGTCGGATGCCACCAGGTAGGCCTGGTGAAGCTCATTGCCCGCCAGGTATAACTTACTCATGGCGATGGATTTGTTAATATACTCCTCCGCCGCAGCATACTTCCCGGATAGAAACAGCTCGTTGCCAATGCCCAGCAGTATACTTATCAACTTATCAGGTGCAGGATATAGTTTAGTAATAGCTTCCGCCTGATGAAATAATTGCAGGGCCTTACCATGCTCTCCTTTGCAGGAAAGTACAGACGCAATATTGATAGTGCCGTTCAGTACAAATATACTGTCGCCCGTTTCCCGGCCCAGCTGTATAACCTGCGTAAAGATCTGACTGGCTTGCTCGTGTTGCTTCAGATGCAGCAATGCCGCACCCATGCAGTTGAGTGCGCTCGCCATTCGCCGCTTATGCTTACGCTGTTCCGCAAACTGGTGGGCTTTCCTGGCATATTCCAGCCCCTTGTGGTAATCGCCTAACAATATAAATACCGACGACAGGTTAATGGTAATTTTATTGGCCTGCATACTGTCGCCCCGTATATCAGCCAATTCCAGCGTAGCCATGTACTGATCGGCCGCTGCCTTGAAATTACCTACCTGCTGAAACTCATTGCCCATGAAGTTATGCACATTCATAAGGTTGGTGGTATCTTTCAACTGGCTGTATATTTTTTCCGCCTGTTGGAGCAGGTACAGGCTCTGCATGTATTCGCCCTTCAGGTCCTGGATGTACATGTAATACATGGTGAAGTCGGCTACTCCTTTCTGATAGCCCAGCTGTATACTCAGTGCCAGCGCGTCCTTCATCATTTTTTCTGCTTTCTGCATACTATCCGGCACCAGTGCTTCACCGAGCGCCAGATAGGTATTTACTCTGTCAATGTTTGGCGGCAATTTATCCAGTTGCTGATACAAACTGTCTTTACGGGACAGCGTTTGTGCGGCGGCTGTCAGCATCAGCAGCGGCACTATCAGGGCAGGGATGACCAGTAACAACTTTCGGTACATAACGAATAGTGGTTTGGGGAAAAGGCTTTCCTTTACAGTAACAATTAATTTCCGGGGCCTGTAAGCAGGTTCACGGAGGCAAAGTTTATGCTTTTTCGGTGCATCCGCAAGGGTGTTTGGATGAATGGCGAAACCACTCATGCGTATAATTCCCGTCTGCCTAAACATAACCCGCCACAGTACGGTAATTTGCCGCCCATGTGTCTGGTTAAGTAGAAATACGGATTTTTGTGTACATTTAAAGGATAACTTATCAGATAGAATGTAAGAGGATTAGCCATGGAATATTTACTGCAGAATTTTAATGTCAACTTTCACTACCAGGTTCACTTTACCTCCCAGCTTTTTAGTCCTGACAATAACTGTTTGAGAGCATACCTGGAGGCACAGGCGGTACATACCCACCTGAAAAAAATACTTGTGGTACTTGACCAGGGCATGGCCGGCCATCATGCGGGCTTAACGCAGCAGATAGCCACCTATCTCAAAACCATCAAGGGTTTTGAGCTGGCACCTGAAATCCTGACTATTACAGGGGGAGAAGGTGTTAAAAATGATTTACCGTTGTTTCTTAACCTGGTAAATGCCATTGATAAATATAAAATCGATCGCCACTCCTACCTGATAGGCATTGGGGGAGGCTCTCTCCTGGACCTCGTGGGCTTCGTAGCGGCAGTATCGCACCGGGGTGTGAAACACATCCGTATTCCTACTACCGTGTTGTCGCAAAATGATTCCGGTATCGGTGTGAAAAACGGCATCAACTTCAACGGTAAAAAGAATTTCCTGGGTGCTTTCGCCCCGCCACAGGCAGTGTTCAACGATAGCCAGTTCCTTACTACCCTCGAAAAGCGGGACTGGAACTCCGGCATGGTAGAAGCTGTTAAAGTGGCGCTCATCAAAGATCTCGCGTTCTTTGAATGGATGGAAGCCCGCGCACTGGCACTCAGCAATGGAAATATGGCAGATATGCAGGAGCTGATCTACCGCTGCGCTGCCTTACACATGCAGCATATCGGCAATGGCGGCGATCCGTTTGAAAGCGGGTCCTCGCGGCCACTTGACTTCGGCCATTGGAGTGCGCACAAGTTGGAGCAACTCACCAACTTCGCACTGCGGCATGGAGAGGCGGTAGCTATTGGCGTGGCGCTCGACAGCGTGTATTCGTACCTGTTAGGATGGCTGAGCGAAAGTGATATGAAGCGCATTATCACCGTATTGAAAAATATGCAGCTGCCCGTGTGGCATCCGTTGCTTGAAAGGCAGGGTGGACAAGAGTCCCCGGTCATTGCCGGACTCGAAGAATTCCGCGAACACCTGGGCGGACAACTTACTGTATCTCTCCTTAGAAAAATAGGACAGGGAGAAGATGTTCATGAAATGAACCTGGAAATGCTGTACAAAGCGGCAGCGATCACCAAATCCATGCAATAAAAACTATCTCATGCAAACAGCTGTTGGTCACCTGACCTACTGTTCCAATATACATCCGGGCGAAACCTGGAGCGCACATTTTCAGCAATTGAAGGAACATATTCCCGCTGTGAAGCGGTTCGTATCCCCTGATAAACCTTTTGGGATAGGGTTGCGACTGGCAAACAGCGCCAGCCTTGAGCTGGCCAGGGAAGAGAACCTGCGGGCATTTCAGCAGTGGCTGCAGGCAAACGACTGCTATGTGTTTACCATGAACGGTTTCCCTTACGGCGGGTTTCACAATACCGTGGTGAAAGACCAGGTGCATGCGCCCGACTGGACCAGCGCCGATCGTGTAGCCTACACTATCCGCCTGTTCCGGCTGCTGGCTTCCATGCTTCCGTATGGCCGTGAAGGTGGTATTTCCACTTCGCCGCTGAGCTATAAATTCTGGTGCAACCGCTGCGAAGAAGAAAAGAATAGCGTGATGGAAAGCGCCACCCTCAACATCCTGCTGGTGGTGGAACACCTGGTGCGCGTGCGCCGCAGCGGCGGGCCTTTGCTGCACCTGGATATTGAGCCGGAGCCCGATGGCCTGCTGGAAAATACCGAGGAATATATGGACTGGTATCTCCACCAGTTATTACCCGCTGGCATCCCTTTTTTACAGGATAAATTCAAAATCGACGAGGCCACTGCTGCCGGGTTCATCAAGGACCATGTGCAACTATGCTACGACGTTTGCCATTTTGCACTGGAATACGAGCAGCCGGCTGTGGTGCTGGAAAAGCTCTCCGCCTACGGATTGAAAGTAGGCAAGATTCAGATCAGTGCTGCACTGAAAGCTGACATGCCAACGGAAACGGATAAACGAAAAAAAGTAATCGATGCATTTCGTCAGTTCGAAGAACCTGTTTACCTTCACCAGGTGATTGCACGCACCGCGGCAGGCGGATTGATACATTATCCGGATCTGCCTCAGGCCTTTGCTGATGCAGATAACAGCAAAGTAGCAGAATGGCGTTCTCACTTCCATGTGCCCGTATTCCTGGAAAGCTACGATCCGCTTTCCTCCACACAGGCCGATATCAAAGCGGTTTTGGCGCTGCAGAAACAGGAACCATTTACACAACACCTGGAAGTAGAAACTTACACCTGGGACGTATTGCCCACACCACTGAAAGAGAATATTGATATTTCCATCTCCAGAGAATTGCAATGGGTATTGCAGCAACTGGATTATTGATAACCGAATAACAGCATTATGCCACATTAAGCAATGGCTAACGCATCTATGAAAAAGACAGTTGTAATCGATGTGGTAGGGCTCTCTGCCTCCCTGCTCGAACACATGCCTTTCCTGAAGGCCTATACCGACACGCGTCATGTGACCACTATTCAGCCTATGCTGCCGGCAGTAACAACGGCAGTACAAAGTACTTATCTTACCGGCCAGTGGCCTGCCGAACACGGCATCGTGGGGAATGGCTGGTACGACCGTACCGACGCTGAAATCAAATTCTGGAAACAATCCAACCGCCTGGTAGATGCACCCAAGATCTGGGATAAGGCACGCCAGCTGAATCCGGAGTTTACCGTGTCGCAAATGTGCTGGTGGTACAATATGTACGCTAACGTGGACTACTCACTCACGCCAAGGCCCAACTACCTCCAGGACGGCCGCAAAATACCGGACTGCTATACCACACCGGCGGACCTGCGCGATTACCTGCGCGAAAAACTTGGCACATTTCCGCTGTTTAACTACTGGGGGCCCACCGCCAGCATTGTATCTTCCAAATACATCGCGGATGCATCCATCCTTACGGACCAGCGCTACAATCCTACCATGACCTTCATCTATCTCCCGCACCTGGATTACTGCCTGCAGAAATTCGGTCAGGATATGGAGAAAAATAAAAAGGAAATCCTGGAAATAGATGCCGTGGTAAAGCAACTGGTAGACTACTATCAGCAACAGGATACCGCAATTATCATCTTATCGGAATATGGAATTTCCAACGCGAATAAACCGATCGATATCAACCGGATCCTGCGTAAGGAAGGACTGATTGCAGTACGTGAGGAGCGGGGCCTGGAACTGCTCGATGCCGGTGCCTCCAAAGCCTTTGCAGTAGCCGATCACCAGGTAGCACATATTTACATCAATGATCCTGCTGTGTTTAAAAAAGTGCGGGGCCTGCTGGAAGCGCATCCTGATATTGAGCTGGTGCTCGACCGGGAGGGTAAGCGTCAGTACAATCTCCATCACGCCCGTAGCGGCGAATTGGTAGCCGTTGCAGCGTCTGGCAGCTGGTTTACCTATTATTACTGGCTGGATGATGCGAAAGCGCCGGATTTTGCACGTACAGTAGAGATATTTAAAAAGCCGGGTTATGATCCTGTGGAGATGTTTATGGACCCTAAGGATCCGTTGATAAAGTTGAAGGCAGCATTCAAAGTGCTGAAAAAGAAACTGGGCTTCCGTTACCTGATGAACGTAATCCCACTGGATGCATCGCTGATAAAAGGCTCCCATGGTCGCCTCGAAACTGACCCGGCCCTGCAGCCGCTCGTGATCACCGATACGCCTACCGGGAAAGCATCCGTACCTGCTACCGAAGTGTACCAGATCATGTGGAATCACCTGAATAGCTAAGCTTCGCCGCCGGTCATAAAAAATCCCTGACAGTGGAATATTTGTATATTTTCATGCAACCGATTGCCGAAAATCTAAAAATATACTATCGTTATGAAGAGAAGGGATTTTGTTAAAACCGGCGCTGCTGCTGGCTTAGGCGCAGGACTTACCTATCTGAATTTTCCTGTATTTGGTAAAGATGCCCCGAGCAATAAAATTGTAGTGGGCGTAATGGGGGTTAACTCAAGGGGCAACTGGCTGGCGCAGCTGGCTGCCAAACAGCCCAATGCAGCAGTCGCCTACATCTGTGATGTAGAGGACGGGGCCGTGGCCAAAGGCCTGAAAGCCTTATCCGGCGCGCAAAGCAAAACTCCTACCGTAGAAAAGGATATCCGTAAATTACTTCAGCGAAAAGATTTTGATGCACTGATGGTGGCTACGCCGGACCACTGGCATGCGCCAGCAGGTATTATGGCCGCCGCTGCCGGGAAGCATGTGTATGTGGAAAAGCCTTGCGCACACAACCCGCGTGAAGGCGAGTTGCTGGTTGCCGCGGGGGCTAAATATGGCCGCCACATTCAGATGGGTAATCAGCGCCGCTCCTGGCCTAATATGCAGCAGGCGGCAGCAGAGATTAAAGCAGGCGCCATTGGCGAGGTGTATTATGGTCGCGCATGGTATGTAAATAATCGTAAGCCAATTGGTGTCGGTAAAAAAGTGCCGGTACCTGCCACACTCAACTGGGACCTTTGGCAAGGGCCTGCGCCCCGCAGGGACTTCCAGGACAACATCGTGCATTACGACTGGCATTGGCGCTGGCACTGGGGCACCTCTGAAACCTGTAACAACGCCACCCACGAACTAGACTGCCTGCGCTGGATGATGAACCTTGGTTTGCCTACAAAAGTTACTGCTGCGGGTGGGCGTTATGCTTATCCTCCGGATGACTGGGAAACGCCGGATACTCAAACGGTAAATTTCGAATTTGAAGGCGGTAAATCCGTTACCTGGGAAGGGCGTAGCTGTCACCCATTCACCCTGGAGGGAAGTGGCCGGGGATTCGCTGTATTTGGCAGCAAAGGGGCATTGTATTGCAATGGCAGCGATGCTTATAAAATTATGGATAACGATAACAAGCTGATCAAAGAGGTAAAACAACAGGACCCGCCAACGAGGAATGTTACCAATACGGTGAGTCCTGCAGGCGAATACCTGGATGGCCTGCATATCCGGAACTTTTTTGACACCATCCGCGGCGATGCCAGGTTAAATGCTGAAATAAGCGAAGGTTACCGCAGTACGTTACTATGCTTACTGGCTAATATTTCGCAGCGAACCGGGCGCGTATTACACACCGATCCGGCCAATGGTCATATCCTTGCGGACGATGCGGCGATGAAGCTGTGGAGCCGCGACTATGAAAAAGGCTGGGCACCTAAAGTATAATGCTGAATTTATATTCTATCAACAGCGCCTGCCATCGCAAGATGGCAGGTTTTTTTATCCCTCAATCCGATAAAACCCTTATCCCTATTCTGTTTATAGACTAAAAATAAATATAATAAATAGTTATTGCCCATAACTTTTAGTTATTGCTTTTATTTCTTTAAGGAATGTGGTTGGCCTACATTTGTAGTACCTGTAATTTTATTTTTAAGCGAACCAACCACCATATTTTGGAATTTTTGTTACAACAAACGCAGTACCTGCCGGTATTGATTATTGGCCTTATTGTAGGTTATCTTTCCGGCTTGCTTGGCAAAGGAGGCAGTGCGATTAGTACACCGGCGCTGCAGATTTTTGCAGGCGTTAATCCGTTTTTTGCGCTGGCGTCACCACTGCCGGCATCTATTACCAGTACACTTTCTGCTACCGCTGTATACCGCAAGGAAAAGTTATTTAATGCAAGGGTTATTTTACTCAGCGCGGGAATGGCCGTGCCGGCCACTATAGCGGGCTCGTGGTGCAGTAGTTACCTGCCGGGAAAAACGTTGATGATATTGACAGCTGTGTTTATCATGGGCATTGGCATCTCCCTGTTATATTCCTTTTTGAAAAAGAAAAACACGGAAGAAGATACAGTGGTGGCAGCAGAAGATGTGCCTGCGGTAAAACTGTTGGGAGCCGCTATGGGTATTGGATTGCTGGCAGGCTTACTAGCCAATGCCGGTGGTATATTGTTTAGTACTTTCTTTATTAAAAAACTCAAAATGCCCATCAAACAGGCACTGGCCTGTGCGGTGGTATTGTCCGCCATACTTTCTGTACCGGGAGCACTTACGCATTGGTGGTTAGGGCATATCGACTGGAATATCGCGTTACTGTTATCGCTGACCGCTTTTCCTGCTTCTTACCTCGGTGCCAAAACTGCGGTGAAAATGAAAACGCCTGCGCTGGAAAAATTATTCGCCATCACACTGATCATATTCGGTGTGTACGATATCTTCTTTACCATTTTCGGGAAATAACCATTATGCACTTGCGTGATGGTTTTGTATAAGTTGTTGTTCAGCTGCTGGTAAAGAGTTGAACACCAGTTCATATGCCTTTTGCAGGTATTGTTCCAACTCTGTATCTGGCAGGGTGTCGTCCTGCTTGAGCTGTACCCAGTGATAACGGGCCAGGTGCGGCGCCGGCACAATGCCCGGCTTGCAGATCAGCTTGTGAAACTGTGCAGGCTGACATTTAAAAGAAATCCTATGGGGTTCATCCATAGAAAGCATTGCAAATAATTTTTCTCCTACGAACAAACGCAGTTCATTGTCCCACTTCACTTCGGTGGTAACGGCTGGTAAAGCACGGCAAAACGCCAGGGTATTGTCAAACATAGCAGCAGGTTTAAAACTCCATAAAATAGTTAATCAGTTTGTCATAACGGACTTAAAGGCTAACGAAAAACCACATATGTAAATAAGTTACATATGCGCGTGATCACCCCTGAAACGAATTCATCAGGAGTTATTTGTCAAGATTCAGGTAAATAGATTGGAACTGCGTTATAAAAATACGAAATAATATCTCTAAAAATCAAGGTTAGGGAAATCTTCAGAAATTTTTAATGCACCCACACCATTTCCACCCTGGTGCGTAGGACTAAAGTGAAAAACAAAAGGGACCAAAGCCGCATGGCCCTGATCCCTTTTGCTGTATACTTTTAAATTATCTGTGTCCGTGACCATTACCATGGCCCTTTCCATTTTTGCCTTTATTGCCCTTTCCGTTATTCCCGTGATTACCATTGTTTCCCTTATTGCCCTTTCCGTTTACCTTGTAATACTTCGGATCATCACTATCGCGGATAATTACCTGCTTACCATAATGGTTTTTATACTTTCCATATTTACCCCGGTAATAGTCAGGCCTTGTCCATGGATCCCTGTCATTCACCACTACCTTGTATCCACGGTATACGTCGTAATGATAACTGGCTGGTAAAGCATTGGCGAAAACCCATTTATTCCCGTGCAGGTACACATACTGGCGCTGAGGAATAGAGTAATACGCATCTATGTCAGGAAAATAATAATAGTTTGCATAATCATAGCCTACCGGCCCCCAAATCGGCTGACTTCCAATATTCACGTTAATGTTCACCTGTGCACTGGCAGTACGGGCTGAAAATACGCCCAATGAAAAAAACATGACCAGGAAGAATAATCCTTTTTTCATAAGTTTTTCGTTTTAATGAACTTATGCTAAAACAATGCCAGCCATTATTTGGTTCGGGGTTCATATATACATATGATTTTTAATATTCAGTGGAAAAAAACAAGTTTTATATTATTTTTACGTGCCATATAATAAAGGCATAAATTTTGTTAAAACTCTGTTCTAAATTAACCGTACACATGAAGAACCGTTTCACGGCCGCCCTGACGGCCCTCGCCGCAACTGTATTACTGTTTAGTTCCTGCTCAAAGAATGAGGATAGCAAATCAGGCACTACCAAATTCAGCGTTTACCTGACTGATGCTCCATCGCCATACGATGAAGTGAACGTAGACATTCAGGACGTAATGGTAAATTCTACCTCCGATACTGCCAGCGGATGGCAGTCGCTCCACATCATTAAACCAGGTATTTACAACCTGCTTGATTTCAGCAATGGTATCGATACCCTGCTGGCTTCTTATGATATTCCTGCTGGTAAAATTTCACAGGTTCGCCTGGTGCTGGGAAGCAACAACAGCGTGGTAATCGGTGGCAGCAGCTTTCCACTGGAAACACCTTCTGCGCAGCAGTCTGGTCTGAAACTGAATGTACATGCCGACCTCGTAGCCGGCGTGGAATACCGCCTCTGGCTCGATTTCGATGCTAACAGATCTGTGGTTACTACCGGAAGCGGCAAGTATATCCTGAAACCGGTAATCCGCACTTATACAGAAGCTACCAGCGGTTCTATCGCCGGTATCGTTCTGCCGCCATTATCTGCTAAAGGCGTATTCATCCTGCAAAATGCTGATACAATTGCCGCTGCAATTCCTGACGCTACCGGTGCATTCCTGGTGGCCGGGTTAAATGCCGGTGCATATAATGTTGCCGTAGCTGGTAATGGTATCTTAAAAGATACTACCTTGCTGGGTGTAAATGTAACTGTAGGTAAGGTAACCACCGTAGGTACGGTGACTTTACACTAAAGTTGGTTATTTCGAGTTTTATAAAGATCACTCACTTATCGAAAAAGGCCACTCCGTCCTGGAGTGGCCTTTTATCTTATGTCAGCGTCGTACTTCCTTATTTATCTCTCCGGTGATCCCTGCGGTCATCGTCCCTTCTGTTGTCATGTCCGTTGCGGCGGTCGTTATCCCACCTATCGTTACGGTCATTCCGGTTGTCCCTGCCCTGATTAATTCTCCAGCTGCTGTTATGATTACGGTTATCGTGATCATCTGCAAAATAACGTCTGTCATTGTCCCGGTAATCCCGGCGTACCTGTACATATCTTACATCCCTGCTATTGCGGATAAGCGGCTGTCTGTCATAATAACCCTTGTACCTGCCGTAAGTATTACGGTAATAATCCGCCCGGCGGAACGGATCACGCTCATTTACCACTACTTTATAACACCTGTCAATATCGTAATGATAATAAGCCGGTAATGCGGAGGCATATATCCACCTGTTGCGCTCCTGGTAAATAAACTGGCGGTTAGGTACATCGTAGTAAGCATCTACATCCGGCAGGTAATAGTATTGCACATAATCATAGCCTGTGGGCCCCCACAGTGGCTGACTGCCTATGTTGATATTCACACGCACCTGGGCAAAACTTTTGTTGATGCTAACGCCTGCTATCATTGCTGCTATAAGTAAAATTGTTGCCTTTTTCATATACTATCGGTTTGACTTACATAATACCAAAGCAATGCCAGCAATTGTTATCCCGGTAGTTAAAGGTTAAACGTTTTTGCAGTCGTATCTATTTGATTTATAGAGAGATATGATTTCCATTATGGAGAGATTTTTTCGTAAAATCTCTCCATAAAATTCTGTTAAAATGATTTTGACCACCTTTCCATTTTCAGATCAAGAACGGAAAGCGGTACGCAACCGTCTTTTAATAATTCATCGTGGAAAGAAGAAAGCTGGAACTTATTCCCTAATTCTTTCGTGTATTTATTGCGCAGATCACGGATCTTGATTTCACCTATTTTGTAGGAGAGAGCCTGCCCCGGAATGGCCATGTAGCGCTCGATTTCAGCGGTTACCTCCTGCTCGGAAACAGGTTCGTTATCGAGCATGTATTTGATCGCCTGCTCGCGGGTCCAGCCTTTGGTATGGAGTCCTACGTCCACGACTAAACGAATCGCCCGATGAATTTCATCACTCAGTCGCCCGAAGTACATATAAGGATTGGTGTACAATCCCAGTTCCTTACCCAGGCTTTCGCAATAAAGTGCATATCCTTCGCCATAGGAACCGATCCAGGCAAAGCGGCGGAATTTAGGCAGGGAGTCGTTTTCCTGCTGCAATGAAAACTGGAAGTGATGGCCTGGAATGGCTTCATGGAGGAACAGGCATTCCATGCCTACATAGCTAAATTTGGTGGCATCGAGGATGGGCACGTAGAATACGCCGGGGCGGCTGCCATCCGGGCTTCCAGGCTGATATTCCGCGCTGGCAGAAGCAGCACGGAATGCTTCCGTTTGGCGGATTTCGAATTTTGTTTTAGGGAGATGGCCATACATTTTTTTCACTCCGGGCATAATTTTATTTTCAATGGCCTTGAAGGAATCAAGTACTGCCTGCGGTGTCCGGAAGATGCGGAACTGTTTATCGTTTCTTACAAACTCAAAGAAAGCGGGGAGGTCGCCCTGGAACCCGGTGCTGTTCTTGATCTGCTCCATTTCCCCGCGAATGCGTGCTACTTCCTGCTCACCGAGTGCAAATATTTCATCTGGTGTTTTAGCGGTGGTAGTCCAGTATTTTATAAGGTAGCTGTAGTAGGCTTTGCCATCCGGTACGCCGTTGATGCCGCTGGTGGCGCGGGCTTTAGGCAGGTATTCCGTTTCCAGGAACTGCTGCAGCTTAGCGTACGAAGGAATGATGTAATCGTTTACTGTAGCGGTATAATCCAGCACCAGCTGGGCTCTTTCGGTACCGGTAATAGTATCTGGAATAGATTTCAGCGGTGCGAAATAAATATTGGATGAGTCTTTTTGCGCCAGGGCGGCCATCTGCGGGATGGTTTTCACCACGAGTGCCTGTGGCAGCAGATAACCGGTAGCCATGCCCCTTTTCATGTTTGCAATGGCGGTATCGGTCCACACTGCAAAGCGCTGCATACGGTGAATGAAGTTTTTATAATCCTTCAGGGATTTAAATGGCTGTGCGGCACTGCCGGAGCCGAGTTGCGCCAGCGTAAGCGGCAGGCAGGTAAACTGCTGCACCGGCATCAGGTTATCATGAAAGGTAAATCCTTCGCGGGTAATGGCCAGCTCCCTGGTCAGCA
The DNA here is from genome assembly GCF_900142605.1 of Chitinophaga jiangningensis. Lineage (GTDB taxonomy): Bacteria > Bacteroidota > Bacteroidia > Chitinophagales > Chitinophagaceae > Chitinophaga > Chitinophaga jiangningensis. The sequence continues at coordinate 890,901 of NZ_FRBL01000001.1, read as the reverse complement.
TATCGTAGGTAATGCGGTCGTTGCTGCTGAGCACATTGGTGTCGATGCCGGCCAGCTCCTGTTGAAAACGTACGCAGAAGGAGTCTACGCGGAGGCGCCATTCATCGCTGATGTCGATGGCGAGTTCGCCGTTATATTTGTCTTCTCCGTTGAAGGTGGATTGGATAGGGTTAAAGGCCATGTTTTCCTCATAATACCGGGAGGCAATGGCCTTTAGTTTTTCGGCTGTTTCCTCGCGGCCGGCCCGCTTACAGGAAGCGGCACATAATACGGCGAGGGCGATCAGGCCTGCTTTGTACTTAGATATGCGCATAAGAAGTGTTTAGACGATATTAAATCTAACTAAAAAAAGAAAGCATTCCGAAGAATCGGAATGCTTATTTAGAACAGTGAACAATGAAAAAAAAGATGAATATTTTTATTTGAGAGTTTTAATTCTTAAGCTCCTGTAGGATACCTCGTTGCCGTGATCCTGGAGAAGTAAGCGACCTTCCGGCCACAGACCAAAGTTATTCCAATTTTTGTATTTGCTGATAGCTACCAGGTCTTTGAAAGCCTGAGAGCCTCTTTCGTATTCCAACACCTTAAAACCGTTCAACCAATGCTCAACGTGGTTATTTGGATACACAATTATACGACCTTTGTTCCATTCTCCAATGGGTAGCAGGGCACGTTTTTCCTGTTTTCTTGTCATGAGATCGTAAAGTGACGCCAGTGTGCGGTTTCCGTCCCTTCCCAATTTGGCGTCAGGATGGGTTTCGTCGTCCAGTACCTGGTATTCCAGCCCGATGGCAGATTTCCCTTTGGTGTCATATGACTCTTTTACGAAGTATTTCACGCCGGAGTTGGCTCCTTTGGTCAATTTAAATTCAAATTCCACTTCGAAGGCGCTGTATTCCTTTTCGGTAACGATATCGCCGCCGCTGCCCATCTCGTCGCCATTGCTGTTGTGGATGGTCATGGTACCGTCGTTATAAGTCCAGCCTTTGTCAGGGAAGCCTTTCTGGTTGTAGCCTCTCCATCCTTTGGAGGATTTACCGTCCCACAGCAGCTGGAAACCATTTTTTTTCTGCTGGGCGGATACGGTGTTTACCACATTGTTTACCACATATATATTATCATAGGGGGAATATTGGGATGGAGAAGGGTTTTCGATGATGCGGACATTACGCCATCTGATATCTTTGCCGGCGTCGGCACCGTCTTTACCGATGGAGTGTACCTGCAGGGCGATGAAGCCTTTAGGCAGGGCCGTATCCACCAGGTGGGCGGTAGCTACACCATTTACCCAGGTACGGATTTCGTTGCCGCGGCACTCAATACGGTATTTGTTCCAGTCGGTTTTTTTGAAGGCATTTTGTCCGCCAGGGTTGTATTCCATTGGATACTGCCATCCGCGGCGTCCTTCTTCATAAATACCACCGCTCCATTTACGGTCAGACGGGTCAATTTCCATCTGGTAACCGAATACGCGGCCGTTATTATAGTCGGGGCGGCTCTGGCTGCGGAACTGAATACCAGAGTTAAATTCCTTGTCCAGTTTAAATTCCAGCTCCAGGATGAAGTCGCCATAATCCTTTTCAGTTGCCAGGAAGGAGTTTGGGGTATTTACCACGGTAGTACCCACGATTTCGCCGTTACGGGCGGTGTAGATTGCCTTACCACCCAGCTGTTTCCAGCCTTTAAGATCTTTTCCGTTAAAAAGGTCCTGCCATCCGGATTTCGAGGCTTTCTGAGCCTGCAGCGCACCCGTTAGGAGTAACACACTGCCACATACTAATAATATCTTTTTCATAACTAATTCTGGAATGAGAGACCCAAAATATAAAATGATCCTGACTTTTACAACCGATTGCAACCGGCTTTTTTATAAAGATGTTAAATCTGCTGGTGAACGGAAATAAGGCTGGGTGAAATTTACTATCTTCAAAAGGTCATTTTTAAAATTCTTACAAAAACTCAATAAACCATGGCACAAAAGAAAATACTACTGCTTACCGGCGATTATGCAGAGGATTATGAAACGATGGTACCCTTCCAGATGCTCCAGATGATTGGTCATGAAGTGCATGCTGTATGTCCGGATAAGGCGGCAGGGGACAAGATAAAAACGGCGATTCACGATTTTGAGGGGGACCAGACCTACAGTGAGAAGCCGGGGCATGGTTTTGTGCTGAATGCAACTTTTAACGACGTGGCGGGGGCCGATTATGATGCATTGGTGATTGCTGGTGGCCGTGCGCCGGAGTACCTGCGGCTCAACAAAAATGTACTTGAGCTGGTGAAACACTTTTTTACAAATGATAAGCCGGTGGCTGCCGTATGCCATGGTATCCAGATATTAACAGCGGCGGATGTAGTTCGTGGCCGCAAACTTACAGCATATCCTGCGGTAGCACCGGAGGTAACAGCGGCTGGTGGCACTTATGTAAATGTGAATGTAACCGAAACTGTGGTGGACGGGAAGCTGGTGACAGCACCAGCCTGGCCGGCCCATCATACCTGGATCGCGGCATTTTTGCAGGTGTTGGGTACTACCATCACCCTATAATAAAATTTTATCTACAACAAATTGATTATCAATTGTGTAAATAAAATTTAAATTATCTCTTTGCGGATTTTCAAATTAAGGTTGCAATGCTTACCTTTGCAGCCAAATTCGGGGGCAGACCTTGGATTTTACTCATTTGTAATTCGTAATCGATTTTAATTATATGTCCGGACAACTTAAAGAAGTTCGTAACCGAATCAAATCTATTCAATCTGGTCAGCAGATCACCAAAGCCATGAAAATGGTAAGTGCTGCGAAGTTGAAACGTGCCCAGGATGCTATTTTGTTAATGCGTCCTTATGCACTGAAACTGCAGGAAATGTTACAAAATATTGTAACCAACAGCGAAGGTAACATCAATACCCCGCTGGCGGCTCAACGTGAGATTGAAAAAGTGCTGATCGTTGTAATTACTTCCGACAGGGGTCTGTGCGGGGCTTTCAACTCCAACCTGATTAAAGCTGCAAAACGTACCATTCGTGAGAAGTACGCTGAACAATTTGAGAAAGGAAATGTTGAAATCATGCCTATCGGTAAGAAAGGCTATGAGCACTTCCTGAATAACGGCTATAAAGTTGATAACCGTTTCTGGCAAATGTTCGGTAGTCTGACCTTCGAACACGTGAAAGAGGCTGCTGAAGTTGCGATGACTGGCTTTATCGATGGTACCTACGATGCGGTGGAAATTGTGTACAGCGAATTTAAAAATGCAGCTGTACAGGAATATGTGACTGAGCAGTTCCTGCCGATCGCTAAAATTGACCAGGATGATAACGGGCTGAAAGCAGATTATATCTTCGAACCAGAGAAAGATGTACTGATTGCAGAGCTGATGCCTAAAATCCTGAACACACAGTTCTTTAAAGCTATCCTGGATTCACACGCCTCCGAACACGGTGCCCGTATGACTGCTATGGATAAGGCAACTGAAAACGCCGCTGAATTGCTGCGCAATCTGAAAATCTCCTATAACCGTGCACGTCAGGCAGCCATTACCACCGAGCTCACCGAGATCGTTAGTGGTGCCGCCGCACTCGCTGGTTGATAAGATTTCAGCGTTATTCAAAGTTTATCAGCAACTGAATAATAAATTTTTCAGAAAAGGGTCAAAGACGGTATTTTCGGTCTTTGACCTTTTTCTTATAACCGCCACCCGTACAATAATTTTATGGAAATATCTCAGATCATTCCGCACGTGGAAGCACTCATTTTTGCTGCCGACAGGCCACTGCCCGCGCTGGAAATCCTGGATTTATTGAACAATGCACTGGCATTCCTGGAAGATCGCGCAACCCTGGATCAGGTGGAAGCCGCCATTGAAGCCATTAAAGAAAAGTATAGCTCGGAGTTTTACGCGTTTGAAGTAAGAAGCAGTGGTGGTGGCTATCAGTTTCTTACCAAAAAAGATTATTATCAAACAGTGGCCCAGCTGAACGGCGACAAGTTCCTCAAACGATTGTCGACCGCCGCACTGGAAACACTCGCTATCATCGCTTACCGCCAGCCCATTTCCAAGGGTGAAATCGAATATATCCGCGGCGTAAGTACCGATTACTCTATCCAGAAACTACTGGAAAAAGAACTGATCGTAATCAGCGGCCGCAGCGAAGACCTGCCGGGAAAACCACTGCTCTATGCAGTGTCACGCACATTTATGGACTATTTCGGCATCAACTCCCCCGCCGATCTGCCAAAACTCAAAGAACTCTTCGATGAGGAAATGGTACAACCTACCCTCATCAATGATGAAACCGCCACCATCGGCCGCGGCGACCGTACAGAAGCCGTGGTGAACGGGCATACCATGATGGTGTCTGAAGATGGTGAACTCCTCGATCCGGATCACCAGCTCGACGACCTCAACACCACCAGCCCACGCTCCGATTTCCACCTCATGTCGGACGAAGAAGAAAATATTCCCGCCTCCGAAGATGAAGAAGCCGAACCAGATGATGAAATCATCCATTTCGATAGCTTCCTCCGCCAGGCCGAAGAAGAGGAACGCGATGGCGCCTCCGAAGATGAAGACGCAGAACCGGATGATGAAATTATTCGGGATAGCTTTGATGAAGAAGATGTAACAGCATCTCAGGAGGAAGCGGAGGAGGAAGAGGAGGAAGAAGATGACGATGATAATGATGATGAAGAGGAGGAAGGAGATGAGGATAATGATGATAATGAGGATGAGGAAGAAGATGATGACGATGATGTTGATGAGGATGATGATGACGACGATGACGACGATGATGATGAGGATGATGAGGATGATGAGGAGGAGGAAGACGATGACGAGGACGAAGAACAGGGCCTGGAAGACGATCAGGACAACCTGGATGACTTCCCTGGCACAGATACGGACGACGCAGATGAAAATGACCTTGATAAAAAATAAAGTCTAACGGGGACGAATACACGCCCTGTTGAAACTAAAAACAACACAGCCGGTTGCACAGCAACCGGCTGTGTTGTTTCCCCTGAATCCGGACACCCTACCGTCCTAATCCGGACATTTGCAAAACTGATTCTCTATTGAATAATTTGACATTCAATGCCTTAAGATTTTGGTCTGCTTTTAGGTAGGTGTCGACCATAAATACCACCTTTCATGCTGAAAAACTATTTTAAAATAGCGTTCCGGAATCTCCTTAAACATAAGGTGTATACAGTCATTAACATTGCCGGTCTGGCTTCCGGCATCGTTACGGTATTGCTCATTGGTTTCTGGATGGTGGATGAATGGAGTTACAACAAACAGTTTAATAACTATCCAAGGATTGCGCAGCTCTATCAGCGGACCACCGCCAATGGCAGCATAGGGGTAGGTAATAATATGCCCTTTCCGATGGCAGCTACACTGCGCAGCGATTATGGCAGCTATTTCCAGCAGGTGGCCCTCGCCACCTGGGATCAGACGCATGTACTCACTGTAGGTAATAAACATCTCAGTAACACTGGTATTTATTGCGAGCAGGGATTACCCGATATGCTACAGGTACAGGTAACCGGCAGTAAAGACCTCTCAGACCCCAATAGCATCCTGCTGGCAGCATCCACAGCTAAAGCCTGTTTCGGGCACGAAGATCCGCTGAATAAAACCATGATAGTGGATGGCGATCAGCCCGCGAAAGTAACAGGTGTTTACCCTGATTTCCCTTCCAGCAGTGCATTTGCAGGGGTGAAATTCATCATGCCCTGGCAAAAATATGCCAGTTTACAACAGCTTGAACTGAGCGATAATCCCTGGCGTGCCAACTCCAACAGGGTGTTTGTGCAGATTGCTCCCAATACCACCATGGAACAGGTGTCAGCGGTTATCAAAGATGTGAAGTACAACCATGTGCGTGCAGAAGAGAAAATTTTTCATGCAGAAGTATTCCTGCATCCTATGGGGAAATGGCATCTTTATAACGAGTTTTCCAACGGCGTTAATAGCGGCGGCCAGATCCAATACCTCTGGCTATTGGGTATCAGCGGCTTTTTCATCTTACTACTGGCCTGCATTAATTTCATGAACCTGAGTACGGCAAGGTCAGAGACAAGGGCCAGGGAAGTAGGTGTGCGCAAGGCTATAGGTTCCCGCCGCCGGCAACTGATCCTTCAGTTTTTTATAGAGGCCCTGCTGCTTACCACCATCACTATGGTGCTGTCAATATTGGTGATACAGGCACTATTGCCGGTTTTCAATAGTATTAGTTATAAAGAGATAGTAATGCCATGGAGTAGTGGTTATTTCTGGGGTTTTACAGTAGTTTTTAGCGTAGGCGTTGCCTTACTGGCGGGAAGCTATCCTGCCATGTATCTCTCTTCCTTCAGGCCTATAAATGTATTGAAAGGTACCTTCCGGGCTGGAAAAGCCGCCATTGGCCCAAGAAAAGTGCTGATCGTTACGCAGTTCACCATTGCGATGGTACTGCTGATCGCCACGCTGGTAGTTTACAGACAGGTAAAGCTGGGCGCAGAGCGGCCTTTAGGCTACAATAGCAATGGACTGATTACCGTACAGGTGCACACCAATGTATTGCATACTCATTTTGAGCTGTTAAAACGCAGGCTGCTGGAATCCAATGCAGCCGTGGCCACAGCGGAAGCCTGGAGTCCTGTTACTTCGGTATGGAATACAAACAGCGGCTTTCACTGGCCTGGCAAAAATGAATCAGTGGCACTGGATTTCCCTAACGAAGGCGTTTCCCACGATTATGGTAAAACGGTAGGCTGGCAGTTTGTGGCCGGCAGGGATTTTTCAAAAGCTTATGCCAGCGACTCCAACGCATTTGTGATTAACGAAATGGCGGCAAAGTATATGGGACTGAAGGAAACCGTCGGTGCCGTGGTTACGTGGGACAACGAAGCCTATCATATCATAGGCGTTGTGAAAGATGTAGTAGCAGAGTCACCTTTCGAGCCCGTCCGGCCTGCATTTTATCATATATCAAATGATCCGGGTACCCAGATCCTGGTGCGAATAAACCCGGAAATGAGCGTAAGTACAGCCATGGCAAAAGTTGAATCCATTTTTAAGGAAGTGAACCCTAACGATTCATTTGATTACAGTTTCGTAGACCGGGATTACCAGGTAAAATTTGGGGCAGAACAACGCTTTTGTAAGTTGGTAGGGATATTTTCCTGCCTGGCAATATTTATCTGCGCTATTGGCCTGTACGGTATGGCGGCTTATATGGTGGAGCAGCGTACCAAAGAAATGGGCATCCGAAGAGTATTAGGCGCCAGTATTTTTAGTATATGGCGGTTATTGTCCGGTGATTTTGCAGCATTACTTCTGATAGCAACACCGCTGGCTTTCGCAGCTGCTTATTATTTTATGCACAACTGGCTGCTGAATTATAGCTATAGAACCGCCATGGCCTGGTGGATGTTCGGCATTTCTGCGGTAGTAACTATAACGCTATCCCTCATTGCGGTAAGCTTACAGGTACTCCGGGCTGCATCACAGCAACCACTGAAAAGTCTGAAATCAGAATAATTAAGAAAAGCAGGACTGGCTGGGTCCTGCTTTTTCCAATCTCCTTCGGGCATTAATAGCTGTTATAGTATAGGTATAAAAATATAGGGAGATGTCAGTACGGCTCCACAACTATTTCGCGGATTGCTGTAAACCGAAGTGTTCATAGAAGTAAGATGCCGGTTTTAGGTTCAACCATGCTTCTCTGTTCTTTACCAGATCAGCATAAGTTAGTCGCTCAATTTCTTCCGGAGTAAAAGAAAGCATCGATTCGGGCTCACCTTTAGTGATGATACCCAGCCCAAAATCACAATCAAGAACGAATACATTCAGGTCTTTACGGGTACTTCTCATATGTAAGATAGATTTCCAAACATCACCATTCCAGTTATCCTTGAAACCACGGGCTTCCCATTCGCTGAAAGTGCTGGCAGCTGCAGGAGTAGCTGGATTACAGTCATGCATGATGATCACACCATTTTTTTCCATGTATTGCAATGCATTTTCTACGTCTCTTAACGCATAATGATATTCATGCATCCCGTCTACCAGGCACACCCCCATTTTTCTGGATTTGAAAACGGCCTTAGCTTTCTCTGCAAAGAAGCGGTCGCTATCCAGCTCATAGTAGGAAGCATTCCAGTTTGAAGCATTTGTGATAGCACGTTTCAATTTTTTGAACCAGTTGAATTTGAAGTCTGGGTCGATCGCAATTTTTTTCTCCGCTTTGATAGGGAAAAAGTTCTTTCCGACGAATACACCAATTTCCGCGTAGGTTTTAAAGTCGTGTTTATTAATCAGCGACGTTGCAATTTCTTGCCTGTTTAAAGACATGATATTTTTGGTTTTTAGTTGACAGTTGTAGATGGCATTAGCTATAGGTTCATAGTGATCTGTCTGAAATTTTCAGACTTTGATCCACAGTTACATCGTTGCGTGCTTAGTCGCATGTTGGCTTTCTAAAGATATAAAAATTGAATTATACGTCTGGGGAATTGGATAGAGTCGGTTTATTCACAGTGCAGAAATGAGGACAGCTGCCCGATGTGATGTCAGGTAGCGTAAGCGGACGGCAGTTTTCAGGTGATCTGCCCGTTAAGTACTAAGTACCAGATATTTTTTATATAGGATGAACTATACTTATCTAGCATGTAAGGGCTTATTTTTTCAGCTCTTCAACCGCTTTTTTCAGCGCGGCGGCGGCCAGGTGCACGGCAACGGACCAGTCGTCGGCAGCGGCGCCATCAGCGCCATCAGAAATATATTTGAGGCAGAGCAGGGGGATGTTTTCCTGTTTGGCAATCCATGCAATGGGATATGCTTCCATGTCGATTACGTTGTAATCGTCAGTAACATGGCCAATTTCAAAGCTGTCGCCAGTTCCGCAGGTGCCGGATGGCAAGCCCGGTGCAGTGATGCCATATTCCAGTAAAGGCGGCTCACCGGAGAGTGGAGTTTCATATAAAGCAAAGCCCAGTGGCCTAACATCCATATCGCGTTGAATGAAACGGGTACAGCACACCACGGTGCCACGCTCGAAAGTATTACTGCCGGCAGATCCCAGGTTCACTATAATCCCGGGTTTGTACGTAGCAATAGCTTTGGTCAGGTGGTAGGCGGCATTCACTTTGCCGATGCCCACAAAAAGGGCATTCACATCATCAAATTCACCGGTAGCTTCCGACTTCAGTGCAAATACAAACAGGGGATTTTGCTGAAGGAGGTCGCGCAAAGGTGCGGTGGCTGCTATGGTATCTAATTCGGACATTGCTGTAAAATCTGTTAAACAGGATGCAAGTTAATTCCCTTTGCGGGCAATCACATAAAATAATGGGGGAAAATATCGTTTTATCCACAGCAGTACTTTTTCGGCCCTGGCGATTTTTACCAGTTTACGCCGTTTATGCATGGCCGATATAATCTTCCTGGCGCAAACGTCCACCGGGATACCATGGGCCTGGCCCGGGTCCATTTTCCCAAAGGCGCTGCCATCTCCCGTTATAGCCGAATAGGTAATGGGAGTATGTATCCTGCCCGGACAAACGATCGTTGTGTACAACTCCGGAATAGGTTGCTCCGTTTGTAATGTTTCAAAATAGCCGTTCAGTGCATGTTTGGCAGCATTATAGCCCGAGCGCCAAGGGTAGCCAAACAGGCCGGCCATACTGCTGATCACCACAATCTGACCGTCTCCCTGGGCTTGAAATTGTGGTAGCAGGGCCTTGGTGAGCATCACAGGTCCAAAGAAATTTACTTCCATCAGTGTTCGGATAGCTGCCACCGAGGTGTCGATGAGCTTGGAACGCTGCGTAACTCCTGCGTTATTAATTAAAACATCGATGCGGCCGTACAGCGCTATGGCCCTGGCGGCGCCGGTATTCACCTGTGCTTCATCCGTTACATCCATGGGGAGCAGCTGGCAGTCGGGTGTGTATTGCAGGCATTCCTGCTGTACCGCCATCAGCTTTTCTTTATTTCTGGCGGCGAGTATCAGCCGTGCCTGTTGTTGTGCAAGCAACAACGCCAGCTCCCGGCCTATACCGGAGCTGGCGCCTGTGATGAGTATAACTTTGTGTTGGTAGCTCATTATGACTTTAATGGTACCAATTTAACGCTTTTCCATCTTACCTTAATGCCGCCACCTGAGTGGATCTGCAAGGCAATCTGACCGTCCGCAGCGCCGATTTTTGCATCATTCAGCGTGATCATCTCATGGCCATTGAGCCAGGTAGTTACCTGATCGCCCTGTACTCTTACTTTCATGGTGTTCCATTCGCCCATTTTGAGATATTGTTCCTTCTCTTTGTCGGGCTTAATCAGCCATCCGCGGCCGTACGACTCATAAATTCCACCGGTATGCTGATCCGGAGGTGCTACCTCTGCCTGCCAGCCGGTAATTTTTGTACCCTCGATGGAGGAGTGGAAGAAAACGCCGCTGTTACCATTGGCTTCCTGTTTGAAAACCACTGTCAGCTCAAAGTTCTTGAAGGATTTGTCGGTGCCCAGGTAACCATATTCCTTATCCGGGCCGCTTTCGCAAATAAGTTCACCATTGTCCACGTACCATTTTTCCGTACCGTAAATTTTCCAGCCGTCGAGGTTTTTGCCATTAAAAAGAGAGATTGCTTTTTTCTGTGCATAGGCCTGGCTGGCGCCCAGGAGAATACAAGCTCCCAGCATCAGTTTTAACATGGTTTTTTTCATTCGAATAGTTTGCGTTTAGAGTTACAGAAATAAAAAAGGCCTTCGGTACTAACCGAAGGCCTCAATATAAAATCTAAATTCTGTTATTCTAAATTTATTACACGAATTAGCGTGCAACGTTTACCGCTCTTTTCTCGCGGATAACGGTAACCTTGATCTGGCCAGGATATTGCATTTCCGTCTGGATCTTTTGAGCGATGTCGAAAGAGAGGCGGTCTGCATCGCTATCGGAAACTTTATCAGATTCAACGATTACACGCAGTTCGCGGCCAGCCTGGATAGCATAAGCTTTTTCCACACCATCGTGTGCGATAGCGAGGTTTTCCAGGTCTTTAATACGCTGGAGATAGCTCTGCATAATTTCGCGGCGTGCGCCTGGGCGGGCACCGGAAATCGCATCACAAGCCTGTACGATCGGGGAAATAACATATTGCATTTCCATCTCATCGTGGTGGGCACCGATGGCATTCACCACAGCAGCATGTTCACCATATTTTTCAGCCAGCTTAGCACCGAGGAGGGCGTGGCTGAGCTCTGTTTCTTCGTCAGGTACTTTACCGATATCGTGTAACAGGCCGGCACGTTTGGCGAGTTTAGGGTTCAGTCCCAGTTCAGCCGCCATTACAGCACAAAGGTTTGCAGTTTCTTTGGAGTGCATGAGCAGGTTCTGACCATAAGAGGAACGGAAACGCATTTTACCAACGAGGCGAACCAGTTCTTTATGCAGGCCGTGGATACCCAGTTCGATAACGGTTCTTTCACCGATATCCATTACCTGTTCTTCCAGTTGTTTCTTGGTTTTTTCTACTACTTCCTCAATGCGGGCAGGGTGGATACGACCGTCTTGCACCAGGCGTTGCAGGGAGAGGCGGGCGATTTCACGACGCAGTGGATCAAAGGAAGAGAGTACGATTGCCTCCGGGGTATCGTCCACGATCAGGTCTACACCGGTAGCGGCTTCGATGGCGCGGATATTACGGCCTTCACGACCAATGATCTGGCCTTTGATCTCATCACTTTCCAGGGTAAATACCGTGATGGTATTTTCAATCGTCTGCTCAGCAGCGGTACGCTGGATAGACTGGATAATAATTTTCTTGGCTTCTTTGTTAGCCTTTGTTTTGGCGTCTTCGATAATTTCCTGGATATGCGCCAGTGCCTGTGAGCGGGCTTCTTCCTTGAGGCTTTCCACCAGCTGGTGTTTCGCTTCTTCGGCGGTGAGGCCAGCCACTTTTTCGAGACGGCGGATGTGTTCCTCCTGGTGTTTTTCCAGTTCGGTACGTTTGATGGTAACCAGTTCCATCTGGCGGTTCAGGGTTTCTTTGATCGCGTCGTTTTCGTTGATCTGTTTCTGAACCTGTTCATTTTTCTGGTTAAGACTTTGTTCTTTCTGTTTAATCCTGTTTTCGGATTCCAGAATTTTCTGATTGCGTTGGAGCACTTCCTTTTCATGCTCACTCTTCATCTGAAGGTATTTCTCTTTTGCTTCCAGGAGTCTGTCTTTTTTCAGGTTCTCACCGGTTGTTTGCGCATCAGCAATGATTTTTTTAGCTTGTTGTTCGGCCTCGTCAATCTTCTGCTGCGTGTTTTTAGCAAATATCACCTTACCTAACGCAATCCCTATTATTAAAGCTGCTATAGCAGTTATTGCAAGTGTAACATCCATATGTTTTCTTTAATCTTGATTTATGTAGCATTCTCCGGCCCTGTTCGCCGAAAAGGCGTATCAGGGGCGAGAACTGACCCGCGAAAATACAAAAAAATAGCAGTAAAGCGTGTTTAATACGTGATTATTAGCATTTTAGCTAATCCGTTGTAAAACAACGTGTAACGTGTTAACCCAGTGCTTGGTTGATTAATTCTTCCAGTTTCTCGAGCTTTTCCTGTAAAAATGGGGCTGTGCTGGCTTGTGCTTTGCCGCCGCTGGTTACCGGGTGGGTAGCATACATGATGAGGGCCATAGCGATGTAGTCCTGCAAGTCCTTTCCTGCATAAGACGCCTTAAAATCAACAATTTTCTCATTCACTTCTTTCATAATACGGCGAACTTCCTCCTCCTCCTCCGGTTTAATCTTGATTCGGTACGAGCGGTCGGCCACTATTATATTTACGGGAATGAGCTGCTCCATAGTATTGCTTGTTTACTTCAGGTTACGCTTATGCATTGAGCAAAGCGATACATCTGTCAATTTCCTTGATATAATCATTGATTTTGCCACGTATCTCTTTACGGAATGCCACATCATCTTCTGCTACGGGATTTGCTCCCTGGGTAGTGGCAGCTATTTTCATCAGCTGCAGTTTATCTTCCAGGTGTTGTATTGCTCCCTGCTGCTCTTGCAACTCTTGTTGCCTGGTGTTGAGCTCCTCTCGCAGCAACGTATTTTCTAACTGCACCTGTTGCATCTTTTTGAGCAGCAGGTGCAGTTTTTCTTCGACACGTTGTATGTTTTGCTCGAGGATCATTAATTCTACAGCTTATTTTCTGATATCTGCCTGCAATTGTGTCTGGAAGTTTTTCACCAGTTTTTCCATCACACTGTCAATTTCTTTATCGGTGAGGGTTTTTTGTGGATCCAGGAAGGTAAAGCTAACTGCATATGATTTCTTGTTTGCACCCAGCTTTTCACTCTCAAACACATCGAACAGGTTGATTTCCTGCAGTAAAGCTGATTTAACAGCCTTTGCTGCGGCTTCCACGGCGGCGAATTTCACCTGTTTGTCCAGCACAAGGGCCAGATCGCGTCGAACTGCCGGGAAGCGAGGAATTTCTTTGTAAAAGTTATCACTTTTTTGCAACAGTCCCAGCATTTTATCCCAATTAAAGTCTGCAAACCAAACGGGTTGTTTAATGTCGAACTGTTTCAGTTTTTGTGAAGATACGCCACCCAGCGTTACCACCACCTGATTTTTTACTTTAATTTCCCAGGAAGGAGTGAGTCCTGTGCCTTCAGTTTCAACCCATTGGAGGTTTCGGTAACCGAGCTGAGCCAGTACATTAATCACATATCCTTTCAGGAAATAGAAGTCAACCGCACTGCCTTTATGCATCCAGGTTTCAGCGGTTTTCTGACCGGTGATATAGAGGCATAAGTGGTTGTTTTCGAAATACTTACCGTTGTTTGCCACATAGGTTTTACCGAATTCGAAAAACAACAGGTTTTCGTTTTTACGGTTCAGATTGTAACCGATGCATTCCAGGCCGGATTCAAGCATGGAAGGGCGCATGATATCCAACTCTACGGTGAGGCTGTTCATCATTTTCACGGCAGTGGCCAGTACCTCGTCAGTATAATACTTACTGTTGGTGATGGAGTTGGTGAAGATCTCGTTGTATCCGTTGCCGGCGAGATAATCGGCTATCTTCTCCTTTACTTTTTCAGGATCCGGCTGGGCAGACAAGGCAGGTGAGATGCTTACTTTGGAAGGGATCTCGATGTTATCAAGCCCGTCAATCCGCATTACTTCCTCTACCAGGTCGGCCGGCAGACTGATATCCGGTTTGCTGAAAGGTACCGCCAGGCGGATGGCCTCAGCTGTTTCGTGCAGGATCTGGAAGCCGAGACTTACCAGGATATTTTTGATTTTATCGTTGGAGTAGTTGCTGCCACTGAGTTTACGCACATACGCAAACGTGGTTTCTACTTCGGTCTTCTTTTTAACAGCTGGATATACATCCATCACTTTGGAGGCAATTTTGCCGCCTGCCAGTTCAGCGATGAGGTTGGCGGCGCGTTCCAGGGCGAACACGACGTTGGAGATATCCACACCTTTTTCGAAGCGGGTGGCTGCGTCGGTGCGCAGGCCGTGACGGAAAGAGGTGGTACGGATCATGCCCGGATTGAAAAAGGCACTTTCCAGGAAAATGTTTTGTGTTGCGTCAGTTACACCGGAATGGGCACCACCAAATACACCGGCAATGCACATGCCTTCACCGGCGCCGTTGCAGATCATCAGATCGGTGGCGTCGAGCTTTCTTTCTTTTTCGTCCAGGGTAACGAAGATGGTATCCTGTGGGAGTGTTTTTACCACTACAGCGTTACCTTTCAGCGCTGCGTAATCAAAGGCATGAAGTGGCTGGCCGGTTTCGTGCAGTACGAAGTTGGTGATATCCACAATATTGTTGATGGAACGTACGCCGATTGCTTCCAGTTTGGTTTTAAGCCATTCCGGAGAAGGGCCTACAGTTACACCGGAGATGGATACGCCGGCATAGCGCGGGCAACCATCCGTATTTTCGATGGTTATGCTGACAGGCAGTTCTGTGCCGGCAGGAACCAGGCCATTGAACTGAGGCAGCTGTACCTGATATTTATGCGTGTGCTCCAGGTTGTTGAGGAAAGCGCAAACGTCTTTGGCTACGCCGATATGACTCATTGCGTCCATACGGTTAGGGGTAAGCCCAATTTCGTATATCCAGTCCTGTGCAGGTTTAAAAACTTCACTTACAGGCGTTCCCGGAACGAGGGATGGATCGAGCACCATGATGCCATCGTGACTGGTACCGAGTCCAATTTCATCTTCAGCGCAGATCATGCCCTGGCTTTCCTCGCCGCGGATTTTAGCTTTTTTCATAGTGAGTGGCTCACCACTCACCGGGTAGATGGTAGCGCCGATAGGGGCAACCACTACTTTCTGGCCTACTGCTACGTTAGGAGCGCCACATACGATGTGGAGCGGTTCTGCAGCACCAATGTTCACTGTCGTGAGGCGCAGTTTATCTGCATTGGGGTGTTTTTCTGCTGTTAATACTTCACCTATCACTAATCCGGCAAAACTTCCTTTTACAGCTTCAAATTGTTCGAGGCTTTCTACCTCCAGGCCTATACGTGTCAGTATGGTGGATAATTCCTGTGGTGTAGGCTTCACCGGTAGATAATCGCATAGCCAGTTGTATGAAATCGTCATTTTCTTGTCTGCTCTATTTATATATGTATGGAGCGTAAAGTTAAAGGTTTCTGGCTGATGAGCAAAGGGACCTTTTTTTCGGTTTCCTCCGGTGCCGTAGGCGCCGGAGGAAACCGCGAATCTGACCGGCCGCAGGCCGTTCCGATTCGCGGTAAAAAATATTAATCTACACCATTCAAAAGTTTTTTTAACAAATGTGTGTGAATAATCAGACCTTTGCTTGGGTATTACCTAAAAATTGGTGGATAACTAGGGTGTAGTCAGTGGATAACTGACATGTTGCCGGTGGATAACCTGTGATTTGAGCTTAATAAATTTAGTCCCTTCCGTATCGGGGTTAAATGGAAAAATGCGATTACCTTAGTTTGTACGGCTCGAAAAAGATTGCAATTTTAAAAGTTGAATTAACGTCGGAATGCGAGAATGAATTCCATGTAACCAATTGTAAATCAATAGAAAAAGCCCATTGACAGTAACCTTTTATTAACTTTTTTTAACACACTAACCATAAATGGATCTCAATCTCAAGAAAGACCGCAATGTGCGTAGAAAGCCGTCCATTGAGGTATCATCCTTAGTGTACGGAAAAGTACCGCCACAGGCTAAGGAACTGGAAGAAGCTGTTTTGGGAGCCATCATGCTGGAAAAAGGTGCCTTCGATATTGTAGTGGAGATATTGAAAGGAGAGTGTTTTTACGTAGAGGCACACCAGTTAATTTTCTCTGCCATGACCCGTCTGGCAGCCAAATCAATGCCAGTTGATATCCTCACCGTTACAGAAGAACTCCGTTCAATGGGTTCGCTGGAAGCTATCGGTGGCGGATACACGGTGATGAAGCTCACAAATGCAGTGGTTTCCTCGGCCAACATTGAGGCGCACGCCCGTATCATCCTGCAGAAATTCATTCAGCGGGAACTGATTCGTATCTCCGGAGAAATTCTCACGGAGTCGTACGAGGATACAGCGGATGTATTTGATCTGCTCGACAGCGCGGAATCGAAGCTTTTTGAGATCACCAACAATCACCTTCGGAAGAACTATGATTCTATCGACCGTGTACTGGTGAATACCATGAAACGTATTGAGGATCTCAGGAATAAAGGAGATGATATCACGGGTGTTCCTTCCGGATTCCCATCGCTGGATAAAGTAACCTACGGCTGGCAGTCCACGGATCTGATCATTATCGCGGCACGTCCGTCTGTGGGTAAAACCGCTTTCGCCCTTAACCTGGCAAGAAACGCCGCCTTACACCCCCGTTTCCCGAAAGGTGCTGCCGTATTTTCGCTGGAGATGTCCTCCGGCCAGATCGTACAACGTATCCTGTCCGCGGAATCAGAAATCAAGCTGGAGAAAATCTCCCGTGGTAAGCTGGAAGAATATGAAATGAAGAAGCTGATGACCCATGGTATCGAACGCCTGGCAAAAGCTCCCATCTTCATTGATGATACCCCGGCACTCAACATTTTTGAGCTTCGTGCCAAGTGTCGCCGACTCGTACATAACCACGGTGTGGGCGTAATTATCATCGACTACCTGCAGCTGATGAGCGGTAGTGGTGATGGACGCGGATCAAACAGGGAACAGGAGATCAGTAAAATCTCCCGTGATCTCAAAGGCCTCGCAAAAGAGTTACAGGTACCGGTGATTGCGCTGTCGCAGCTGAGCCGTGATGTGGAAAAACGTAAGGATGGTAACAAGATGCCACAGCTGAGTGACCTCCGTGAATCCGGAGCGATCGAGCAGGATGCCGACATGGTAATGTTCCTGTACCGTCCTGAATATTATGAAATCAATACCAACGAAATGGGTGAATCCAACAAAGGTGAAACCCACGTCCGTATAGCCAAACACCGTAATGGTCAGCTGGATACCATCAAACTGAGAGCCGTACTGGAATTCCAGCGCTTCGAAGATGATGGCAGTCTCGAAAACCCTGGTGGAGGCAATCCGTTCGCAGGCATGCGCCAGCAACACGGTGGCGGAGCCGGCGGTAATGATGAAGCTAAATTATATATCCAGAAAGGGTCCAAGATGAACGATATGGACTTTGATGAAGGATTTGAAGATGCACCATTCTAGCAGATAAAGATATTTGCAAAAGCCGGCATCGACAGATCGCCGGCTTTTTTTATTGTGTAAAGAATAACAGAAGAATTCATGAAACAGCTGTACTTAAAATACAAAGGGCACTACCGGGACAATTTCAGTCTGGCCTATCCGGTGGTGATCAGTCAACTAGGCCATACATTGGTTGCATTGTCCGACAGCCTGATTATCGGACATACGGGAAAGGTGCCGCTGGCAGCGGTTTCCCTCGGTAACAGCCTGTTCTCCATTTTCATGGTGACGGGCATCGGTATGTCCTATGGTTTAACGCCGCTGATAGCGCAGGAGAATGGTCGCGGTAATAAAAAAAGCCTCGACCACTTACTTAGTCATAGTTTAATAATCAACATGACGGTAGGCGTGCTCCTGTCGCTCGTAATCTTTTTGGGGAGTGCGAGGATGGACCTGCTCAACCAGGAAGCAGACGTGGTGGAACAGGCCAGGCCTTTTCTACGCTACCTTGGTTTCTCCTTTATACCCCTGATGCTGTTCCTGTCGTTCAAGCAGTTTGCGGAAGGGCTGGGCTTTACCCGGCAGGCTATGAACATCAGTATTATCGGGAATGTGCTGAACATTGTGGTGGGTATTACGCTGGTTTATGGCTTTCATATGGGCGTGGTAGGTGTGGGTATTGCCACCTTTACCGACCGGCTCCTGATGGGTATTACAATGATGTTTTATGTGCTGCGTTCCCCACGTTTTAAGGAGTATCTGGCTTCATTCGGGTTTTCAAATATTGAGTTTAGTAAGATAAAAAAGATCCTTGGCATTGGCACTCCCGTGGCATTGCAATATATTTTCGAGGTAAGTGCCTTTAGTGGCGCGGCTATCATGGTGGGCTGGATGGGGGCTGCTGAACTGGCGGCGCATCAGATTGCACTGAGTCTGGCCGCTATGACCTACATGATGGCCAGTGGCATTTCAGCAGCGGCGGGTATTAAAAGCGGTAATAATTTTGGCCGCAGAGATTTTAAAGAGCTGCGCATGTCGGCCATCGCGAGCTACCATATGGTACTGGTGCTGATGGGCTTTACGGCGTTGTTGTTTATGGTGGGCAATCATATTCTGCCACGCTTTTATATCCAGGATCCGGAGGTGGTCGGTATTGCGGCTAAGCTCTTGATTATCGCGGCTTTCTTCCAGTTGTTTGACGGTACGCAGGTGGTTGGCCTGGGGGTGCTGCGTGGCCTCGGGGATGTAAAGGTACCTACGGTTATTACTTTGCTGGCATACTGGGGGCTGGGGCTGCCGTTGGGCTATGTGCTGGGCATCCGGCTCGGACTGGGCGTGGAAGGTATCTGGTGGGCCTTATTGCTGGGGTTACTGGTAGCATCTGTATTACTGTTTGTAAGATTTCACTACCGCACTAAAAAACTGGAATTACAAGCAGATATTTAGGACTTTTGCAAAAACGAAGAACGATCAATATGGAATTGCCTGTTTTTTACGCACCGGACATACAGCAGGATGCAGTTACTTATACGATGAACGAGGATACCTCCAAGTATTGTATACAGGTATTACGCCACGAAAAGGGCGACCAGGTGCTGCTGGCTGATGGCCGGGGTTCAAAATATACGGTGGTGATCACCGATGATAACCGGAAAAAATGCCAGGTACAGGTGCAGGTTAGGGAGATGTTACCGCCTCCGGTGCCGGCGCTTCGTATAGCCATAGCATTTACAAAAAATGCGGGGCGTATTGAATGGTTCCTCGAAAAGGCGACGGAGATAGGGATTCAGACCATCATACCGCTGGTAACTGCCCGTACGGAAAAGGAGAAGATTAAGGCGGAGCGACTGAACAGTATTTTAGTATCGGCTATGTTGCAGTCGAAACAGTTCTGGTTGCCGGTATTAGAGGAGCCGCAGTCGTTTGATAAGGTTGTAAAGGGAAATGTGGACCCGCAGCGATTTATCGCCCATTGTCTCCCGGAGCAGAAGACTGAATTGCAGGATGCGATGATGGCGGGCAAGGATACGATTATACTGATTGGGCCGGAAGGTGATTTTACACCTGAAGAAGTACAACAGGCGCTGGCGGCTGGCTTCCAGCCGGTGTCGCTGGGGCGTACGCGTTTACGCACTGAAACGGCGGGTATGGTGGCGGCGGTGCTGATGAATGCGAAGTTACCATCTTAAAAAAGCTAAAAAAATTTTTGTGTGTACAAGCGTGGGGTTAAAACCCACGCTTTTTTTATGCCTTTTATGCGCGTATGGCTGGATGAAAGAAATGAAGCTGGACGTACTTAAAAATACAATTTGATCTGTTCATTATCAGGTTGATCTGTTCATTCCATTCGGGGATGAAATCCTTTGTAGAAGCGGTTTTTGAATGTTTTTTAGGATTAATTTTGAGGTAGAAATTTATTGTTAATCACTAAAAAAAATGATTATGCAAAGATCACCTGAGTATTGGGCGCGTATTCGAAAGGCTACGGACAAGTTTTGGGATGAAATGGAATCTTCTCCGGAGAAATGGAAAGAAACGGTAATGACTTTAGACATTCCGGATGAATTAAGGGTATGGTTACTCGAGAATTCAATCCATACCGACAAATACAAAGCTCAAATTGAAGACAATTATTAATTAAAAATTATGTGTTTTATGACAAAATCTGAATTTATTTATTCGGCTGACCCAGGTTTGCTCTTGGGATTTCACGGATGTGACCGGCAAGTGGCTGAGAAAATAGTGTTAGGTAGGGACAACATGAGGCCAAGTATTAACAGGTACGATTGGCTGGGGTCTGGCGTATATTTCTGGCAAAATAATTATGAAAGAGCATATGACTTTGCATGTCAGTTGGCAGCAGCCGGAAAAATTAAAGAACCAGCAGTGGTGGGCGCCGTTTTGTGCCTGGATTATTGCCTGGATTTATTGGATAAAGACAGTATTGATGACGTCAAAAATAACTGGGAAAAAATTATCAGGTTAATTGGCGAAGGAACCTTGCCTCGCAATGTTAATCCAGGGCATTTGGCAGGTAGTCAGGATAAACTCTTACGATATCTGGACTGTATGGTCATTGAGGTGGCTCATACAATAGCCCGTGAGGATAATGATCCACCTTTCGACACGGTCCGTTGTGCATTCATCGAGGGGCAACCTATCTTCCCCGGCGCCTCCTTCATGGACAAAAGCCATATTCAGATCTGTGTACGCAATCCGAATTGCATCAAAGGTTTGTTTATGCCACGGTTAAGGCAACCCTGGAATGGCGATATTTTCCATAAAGAAGAAGCGACGCCCGCAATAGCCAGCTGATTTTTTAGTTAACCGGTTCTTTTTGTTACCCATTACCTCCTTCTCCATTTCAATCACGTACCACCCTTAATTTGCTGCAAACCCAGTATGGGTGCAGGTCCTATAGTGTTGGGTAGTTCCGTTCATTTTGTTCATTTTATCTTGATCGTGTTCATTCTCATTCGGGGACTTTCGTGCCCGAAAACGTGGTTTTTGCCTTCTCTCTTTGAATAATTTTGGATCATAATTATCATTCATTCAACAGGGGTTTTTGAATAAAATGGTGATGTTTGTTAGCCCCCATTGTTTTGTTAACCTCATTTGTTTGTTAACCACATTATTACACAATCGCTCGCATAGTACTGTTACATTCCTTATCAAAAAAGGCTGGCCGTTTCTACGGCCAGCCCTATTAAATAAAGTAGGATAAAGCTCAAAAATTAATACTGATACACCGTCTTAATGTAAAGCCCCCACACGGTATCATTGCTTCGCTTAGCGGCGCAGCCCCGCACAAATCTTCTTCACAATCGTGGGGCCCTCATAAATAAACCCGGTATACACCTGTACCAGCGCGGCTCCTGCATCTAACTTCTCCTGCGCATCCGCGGCTGTAAAAATGCCACCTACCGCAATAATCGGAAATGCACCATTGCTTTTTTTATGAATATACCGGATAACCTCGGTGGATTTATCTTTTACCGGCAACCCGCTTAAGCCTCCGGCACCAATTTCCGTTACTTCAGCAGCCGGCGTTTGCAAGCCTTCCCTGCTAATCGTAGTATTGGTAGCTACTATACCCGCCAGCTTAGTTTCCTGTACTATCTCCACAATATCATCCAGCTGCTCCGTAGTTAAATCCGGCGCTATTTTCAATAATATCGGCTTCTGCACTTTTTTCTGACTATTCAGGAACTGCAGGTGATGCAGCAACTGCTTCAGCGGCTCCTTCTCCTGCAAGGCGCGCAGGTTGGGCGTATTAGGAGAACTTACATTCACCACAAAGTAATCCACCACCTCATACAGCGCATGGAAGCACTTTTCATAATCGCTCACCGCTTCTTCGTTAGGCGTAACCTTGTTCTTTCCAATGTTACCACCTACTATGATGTTGGATTTTTTGTGCTGCAGGCGTCTGGCCGCAGCTACAGCGCCCTCATTATTAAAGCCCATCCGGTTGATCAGGGCCTTATCTGCCGGCAGGCGGAACAGCCTCGGTAAATCATTTCCTGGTTGCGCTACCGGAGTAACAGTACCTATCTCCACAAATCCAAAACCCAGGCTCGCCAGTTCATCAATGTATTTGGCGTCCTTGTCGAAACCAGCAGCCAGTCCTACCGGATTGGAAAATTTGAGCCCGAAAACTTCTCTTTCAAGCCCCTTCGTTTTTACCCCGCAAAATGCTTCCAGGATTTGCTTGCCAAGTGGCAGGGAGTAAATCGTCTTCATACCACGCATAACGCTGTGGTGAATGCTTTCCGGTGGATAACGGAACAGAATATTTTTGATCAGATTGTACATGTCGGCAGCAAAGGTAGAAATTTTTTCTATCCATTGATGTTACAGGAGATGCCCTATATTTGCACCTCATCATGTTGGCGCTCCAATCATTTGAGGATTTGTTCAGGGAAAACCATGCACACTGCCTCGCCTTCGCGGCCCATTATACGGGCGATATGCACGAGGCAGAGGAAATTGTACAGCAGGTGTTCCTGAAGCTATGGGAAAAAAGGGATACAATTGTTATTACCGGGCCCGTAAAGTCATACCTGTTTTCTGCCATCAGGAATGCCGCCATCAGCCAGTGGCGCAAGGATGCTGTTCGAAGCGAAAAAGAAACCGCCTACAGCCAGCAGCGCGACGCCGCCACCCAGGCCGCCGAAGTACGTGAACTGGAACAACTCTACCACCAGGCCCTGGAACGCCTCCCGGACAGATGCCGCGAAGTATTCATCCTCAGCCGCCATCAGCAGATGAAATACGCTGAAATCGCTGCCACCATGAATATTTCAGTGAAAACAGTGGAAAACCAGATGGGGAAAGCACTGAAAATCCTTCACCAGGAACTCAAAGAATACCTGCCGCTATTGACAGGATTCCTTTTCTAAAAAAATATCCGGCCAGGATAGGGGACAACCCTTTTGAGGTGCGTCATATATTCAGGTCATTTATAAACAACGCATACACTGTATAATGATACCATCGTTCTCTGACGAAGCACTCTATACCCTGCTCTGCAAATATCTGCTGGATGAAGCGGACGGGGAAGAACGTGCCTGGGTCGATAACTGGCTTACAGCGCATGCGGACAACCGGCAACTGCTGGATGCCCTGCGGAAAGTGCTGGACACAGCCGCCGCTAAGCAATACACCATCCAGGCGGATACCGGTGCCTCCTGGCAACGACTATACCAACAGCTGGATGTGCCGGAAACACCTGCCCGGTTACGGCCTGTACGAAGCTTCTCCTGGAAAGTTTTTGCCAGGGTTGCCGCCGTGCTACTGCTCCTCATCGGCGCCGGAACCTGGTATCTCGCTACCCGCCCGGCAGAAAAATACGCCGGCCCCCTCCAGGCCACCCTGCTGGATGGTAGCAAAATCGAACTGAAAGGAAAAGCCTCCACCCTCCATGTGGCCAAAGGCTTCAACGATAAAAACCGAAAGGTTTCACTGAAAGGCAGCGCTGCTTTTGACGTAGCCGCAAACCCTGACCAACCCTTCATTGTATCCCTCGGACGCACAGAAGTGAAAGTATTAGGCACCAGGTTTACGGTAAATTATCAACCCGACAGCGCCATCCTGGAAGTACACGTCAGCAGCGGTAAAGTAATGGTAATCGATCATGTAAGGGTAGATAGCGTGGTGCTCACCGAAGGGATGCTCCTCCAACAGGACGCCGCCCGGCAGGACTTTCGTATAGCCACCCACGTACTCGATCCGGTACAGAAATCACTGGTATTCCAGGATGTACCACTGGAAGAAGTATTACAAACCATCACGGTCCTTTACGATGTTAGAGTAATAGTGGAAAATACTGCCTTGCTGAAGTTTACTGTGAAAACAAACCTGAACGGAGCCAGCATAGAAGAGGTGATGGAGTCCCTGGCACTCAGTGTAGGTGCTGAATGGAAACAAACCGGCCCAAGGCAATACCGCCTTAAATAAAGGCACTGTATCACTATAATCTGTTAAACATACTTTTAATTTAAGAATATTATGTCGTTGACCGGAAGACTGTTGACGGTGCTCTTTTTGTTGAGCTTACCGCTGCAGGTTCTGGGATGGGATTGGCAAACGAAGGTGACGGTAGTAGTGCAGCACCAATCTTTGCAAACCGTATGCGAGCTGCTGGAAAAAAATTACGGAATCCATTTTTCTTATAGCCGCGACCTTGTCAATTTATCCAGGAAAGTAACAGTAACTGTCCATAACCAACGCCTGAAAACGGTGCTGGAAGATCTCTTTGCCCCCGATAATATTAAGTTTACCAGGGTAGGCGACCTCCTCGTGCTCCTACCCGACAACCGCACTACACGCACCATCAACGGCTATGTGAAAGATGCCGCTACGGGTGAGCGGCTCCCCGGCGCCACCATCTGGTCGCCCACGCTGAAACAAGGCACTGTTACCAATCAATACGGTTTCTTTAGCTTCACCACCACCAAAGATACCAGCAGTGTAGTCGTGTCGTTTATAGGGTACCAGCCACAGTGGCAACAATTTCCCCAAAACGACAGAACTATCGAAATCTCACTGGAGTCAACCACCCATCTAAAAGAGGTAGTAGTGTCAGGAACAGAAGGCAACAACCTGCAAAACCAGACACAGATGAGTAAGGTCAACATCTCCTCGGCAGCAGTAAATAAAACGCCACGCCTCCTCGGCGACGCCGACCTGATACGTACCCTCCAAGCCATACCTGGCGTAAGTGGTGGTATGGATGGCGTTTCCGGCCTCCACGTACGCGGAGGCAGTCCTGATCAAAACCTTATCCTGCTCGATGGCTCCCCTATCTTTAATTTTTCCCATTTCTTCGGAATATTTTCACTTATCAATCCGGATGTGGTAAAATCCACCGACCTCTACAAAGGCGCATTTCCGGCCAGGTTCGGCGGCCGGCTTTCTTCCGTGGTGGATATTACCCTGAAGGACGGGGATATGAAAAACTACCACGGTGATGCAGCCATTGGCCTCATTTCCACTAAGTTCGACCTGGAAGGCCCCATCATAAAGGATAAAACGTCCTTCATTGTATCGGCCCGCAGATCATATCCCGACCTGGTGTACAATTCCCTGATCCGGCTGGAAGACGACGAAAAAAACGAAGCTGATTTATCTGCCTACTTTTACGATATCAATGCTAAAGTGAATCATATCTTCTCTCCCAAAGACCGGCTATACCTGAGCTTTTATACCGGGGAAGATAAAATGAACCTCCACCTGGATTCAACCAGTATCCCCGATACCGCAAAGATCAATATGATCAGCAGCGGTTTTGATGTGAGCTGGGGCAATACCATCGGGGCTTTGCGCTGGAACCATATTTACGGCCCCAGACTGTTTTCAAATATCAGTCTCAATTACTCCACCTATTCCTTCAGTACGCAGATCGGCTACAAGTACATACTGCCGGCTGCCAATGAACTGATCGACCAGGTAGGCACTTACCGTTCCAGGATGGAGATTGCAGGCGTGCGCGCGGACTTCGATTACCGCCCTTCGCCGGATCATGGGGTACGGTTTGGCACAGCGGTGAATATCCATGACTTTAAGCCATCCATGTCCACCTTTGCGGATAAAACCGGATCAGTAACACCATTGGATACTATGGCCAACGGGCCGCAGAATACGGCTGCAGAAATGCTGCTATACATCGAGGACGAGTGGCAGCTGACGCCCTCCTTTTTTGTGAATGTGGGTATCCATGCATCCGGATTTTTGGTGTCAGGGAAATTGTATCATAGTCTGCAACCTCGATTGGGCCTGCGTTATATGCTGCCGAAAAACTGGGCTTTCAAGGCCGCTTACACGCAGATGAATCAATATATTCACCTGTTGTCCAACTATGGAACCTCGCTGCCTACAGACATCTGGGTGCCGGCAACCGACCGGGTGGCGCCCATGTCGTCCCGCCAGGTGGCGCTGGGGATTGCCAAAACCAGCAACCGGCAGGTCTATGAATTTACGCTGGAAGGCTATTACAAGAATATGCATAACATGATTGAGCTCCGTGATCCGATGGGCTTTATCACACCGGACCTGCTTCGCTGGGAAGACCAGGTAAGCGTGGGGCGTGGCTGGAGCTATGGAGGGGAAGTGATGGTAGCTAAGAAAAAGGGGAACACCACCGGCTGGATTGGTTACACGTTGTCGTGGAGCACCAGGCGATTTGCAGACATCAACGGCGGTAAAATCTTCCCGTATAAATATGATCATCGCCATGATGTAGAAGTGGTATTCAACCAGGTGTTAAGTAAAAACTGGGATTTCTCTGCGTCCTGGCGATTTACTACCGGCTCGCCAATGACTTTGCCGGTGGCCAGTTATGAAGGTATTGAAACCGGCTCGCCTTGGGACCCGGTAAGCGGCCCTGGTAACTCAATTGATCGTTATGGTAACCGGTATAATTACCGTACGGAAAACTCGCATCGGCTGGATATAGGCATTAACTGGACGAAGCAACGGCCCAAATGGAGCCGCACCTGGAACTTCAGCGTCATTAACGTCTATAATCATAAAAATCCTTTCTATTACTACGTAAAAAGAGATGATGAGGCAAAGCAGCGTTATCTCTCCAAAGTAGTGATACTACCCATTTTACCCAGTGTAACTTATTCAGTTAAATTTTAGTTTATGAAGAAGTTGGTGTTTTTCATATATGCGTTCGCGTTAGTAATATTATGGTGTTCCTGTGAAAAGCGGGTGAATATTGAAATTGCCTACGACGGGGACAAGTTGGTGATGAATACCTTCATACAACCGGATAGCCTGATTTACGTGAGAGTTACCCGCAGCGTGCCTGTGAGTGTGTATGATGAAACCGCCTTTAAAGAAGAAGCAGGTGCGCAGGTAAACATTGCCGCCAGCGATGGTTCCGTGTTGCCGGTGGTGTTACAGACTATCGCCGGCCGCCGGTTTTTTGTTTCGGGTATGCCTGCAAAGGCTGGATTGCAATACAATATAAGTGCTGCCAGCAGTGGTTTACAAGCCGTATCCGCATATGATACCCTTCCCGCAGCACCGCAGGCCAGGGATGGTAGCGCACAAAAGTCCTCCACCAGGATAAAATTCATCCTGAAGGATCATCCGGGTACAGGCAATTATTATCGCTTGCGGGTATTTACAGTAGAAAACAACGCCGCCAAAAGTGCATTACTTTTTCGCCTCGATCCGGCGTTTAATAATAACCTGATCGACATCATCGCCAACGGCAACAGCACGAGTCTGATCATGGACGACAGCCGTTTCGACGGGCGCGAACTCACCTTTGTATTACAAACGCAGGACCCCATTAACCAGTCGGATAGCCTGATGGTGGAAGTCACCGCATTAACCCACAACGCATGGTCGTACCTGCGTACCGTTGCCTTGCAACAGGGGAATAGCGGCGTAATTGTGTCTGAGCCGATAAGAGTGTTCTCTAATGTGCTGAATGGCTATGGTATAGTAGCTGGCATAAATACGAAACAGTTGGTTTTTAAAGTTGACTAATAGGTTTATTCATTCCTCTTCAGCAGGGCCCTGCTGCATCGCTTCATGAATAGCGTTGGCCATCTGAACGGACTGGCTGATGATCACCCGCTGCAGCTTTTTCTGCGCCTGTGCCGATAATTTTTCCGCTGAGGGAAAATGTGCTTTAACCAGGGCGTTGGCGGCAGTAACCAAACCATCCTGTACATTTACTATCCTTAATTGTTCTTCCATTGCCTGCTGAAAATCTTGTGAAAAAGGATCTAAGATCTCATCCCAATCCATGTGAATACGAAATTACTTTCCGCCTATAACGCCTGAGGTTGAATTTAGTTGAACAACGAACTATTTTTTTTGAAAATTTAATACGGCTCGTCTCCATTTTGTTGTGTATGAACATTTTCGGAACACATGTGTTCTCTTAGTCAGCGCGCACAAATCGTCGTTTTTTATAGTCCTATTCCCTGCTATGGCGCTGCTATGAAACCGCGGAAACCTGCATCTTTTAATCACTAAATCAAAATGGTCGATTATGCCCTTACAGATTTTTAAACACCAGAGCAATGGGTCAGACAAGCCCCATTTAGGCGAAGACATTTACACCTCACCTTACATGCGGGAGGGAATACAGTTAAATAAAATGCCCGAAACTTCCCATCTGCCTGAAAATGTGTACGCCTTGTTGAAAGATGAGCTGCTGCTGGATGGTAACTCTAAACAAAACCTCGCTACATTTTGCCAAACCTGGATGGATGAAGAGGTGCATAAGCTGATGGACGACTGCATCGATAAAAACATGATCGATAAAGATGAGTATCCGCAAACAGCGGCCATTGAGGCGCGTTGCGTAAACATTCTCGCAGATCTGTTTAATTCGCCTGCGGCTACCACCACTATTGGTTGTAGTACCACCGGTTCCAGCGAAGCAGCAATGCTGGGCGGCCTGGCCCTGAAATGGCAATGGCGTAAAAAACGCAAAGCCGCCGGCAAAGATGATTCCAAACCAAACCTGATATGCGGTGCCGTGCAGATATGCTGGCATAAATTTGCCCGTTATTTTGATGTGGAGCTGAGAGAAATTCCACTGGAGCCAGGTAAGCTGACCATGCAACCAGAGGATGTGATCAGCAGAATCGACGAAAACACGATCGGCGTGGTTCCTACGTTAGGCGTTACTTTCACCTGCATGTATGAAGATGTGAAGCTGATAAGCGATGCCCTGGATAAACATGAAAAAGAAACAGGCCTGAATATTCCGATGCATATTGATGCGGCCAGCGGTGCTTTTATTGCCCCATTCATTACCCCGGACCTACTTTGGGATTTCCGCCTGCCAAGGGTGAAGTCCATTAATGCTTCGGGGCATAAATATGGCTTGTCGCCACTGGGAGTAGGTTGGGTGATCTGGCGCGACCGTACTGACCTGCCGGAAGAACTCATCTTCAATGTGAACTACCTGGGAGGTAATATGCCTACGTTTGCCCTGAACTTCTCCCGTCCGGGCGGGCAGATTGTTGCCCAGTATTACAACTTCCTGCGCCTGGGAAGGGAGGGCTACAAAAAAATAATGGAAGCGAATATGTCGCACGCCCAATATATCGCCGATGCCATCAAAGAACTCGGTTTGTTTGATTTGTTCTATGATGGCCGTGGTGGATTGCCGGGAGCTTCCTGGCGTATCAAAGAGGGTCTGAATCCTGGTTTTTCCCTATATGATTTGAGTGATCGTTTACGTATGAGGGGATGGCAGATAGCCGCATATCCATTACCATCCAATATGGGTGATGTGGTGATACAGCGTGTGCTGGTGCGGCATGGATTCAGCAGGGATATGGCTGATCTGCTGATCAATGATATCAAACGAGCTATTGACTACTTCCAAAAACACCCGATTTCTGTTCCTCTCACCAGGGAAGAAGCCGGAGGTTATGCACATAACTAAAGTAAAACTCATGCTGGCAGTTAGTAACAATCCGTAAGGCTTGTTATTGGCTGCCAGCGTTTTTTAACGCATTCAAACTGTTTCTGAATATGGCTGCAACTTCATCCAGCAAAATAACATACGTTAGTCTGGCCCTGATGACCGCTGCTGCGGTGATCAGCTTACGTGGACTACCCATGATGGCGAAAGAGGAGCTTACCATGTTTTTTTACATCGGTTTTGCTACATTTTTATACCTCATACCGGCGTCGCTGGTGGCGGCCGAACTAGGCAGTGCTTTCAGTAACAAGGGTGGTGGTGTGTACACGTGGATCAAGGCTGCATATGGCTCCCGCATGGGATTTCTGGCCATCTGGCTGCAATGGATTCAAAATGTGGTCTGGTATCCCACGGTGCTGGCCTTCGCCGCAGCCTGTATAGGTTATACCATCGGTAAACCGGAGCTGGCCAACAACGGAACATTTGTGGGTGTCTTTTCCATTATTATTTATTGGCTGGCTACCCTGCTGGCTTTTAAAGGCACTGATCTGATCAGTAAAGTCACCAGTTATGGGTTTGTAGTGGGTACCGTAATTCCGGGAGTTGTCATCATCCTGATTGCTATTGTTTATATTCTTAAGGGAGATGAAATTCAATTCCTTCATCCACAGGAAAACGTGGCCAGTATAGTGAAGGAGGTGGATGGCAGACTGCATCCACGCCTCTTTCCATTTATCGGCGGTGTAGGTGACATCGCCTTCCTGGCCGGTATCCTCCTGTTGTTTGCCGGTGTGGAAGTACATGCCGTACATGCGCAGGAGTTAGACAATCCGCAGAAGGATTTTCCCAAATCTGTATTGCTTGCAGGTATTATCATCTTTGCCCTCTTCACCTTTGGCTCACTGGCTGTAGCTACTGTATTGCCTTACGATCAGATTGACTTGCAGGCCGGTTTGATGGAGGCTTTCCGGGTGATCTTTACCAAGGTAGGTGTGCCGTGGGCCACAAGTATCATTGGCATCCTGGCGGCCTTTGGTGTGCTGGCGGGGGTTACATCGTGGATTTCCGGCCCCAGCCGTGGTTTGTTGTGGACAGCCAAGGAAGGTGTGTTACCGCCCTTCTGGTCTAAAACCAATGCAAATGGCGTGCAGGTGAATATCCTTATCGTACAGGGTTGCATCGTAACGATCCTATCGTCCCTTTATTTCTTTATGGATAATGTAAGTGTGGCCTTTTTCCTGTTGAGTGCCCTCACCATCGGTTTATACCTGATTATGTACCTGATGATGTATGCAGCAGGTATCAAGCTGAGGTATACGGAACCTGATTTACCGAGGACTTATAAAGTACCTGGAGGCAATGCAGGCATGTGGTTTTTCGCGGGAATTGGTTTTGTGGCTACCCTGTTTTCTTTTGTGGTGGCATTTTTCCCGCCAACGCAGTTGCCCGTGGGCAGTCCGGCTTCCTACGTAGCCATGGTGGCTGGTGGTACGGTGATATTTGTGGCGATTCCGCTGATAATTGCCAAAAAGCCGCACACACATCTCTAAAAAATAAAAACAGATATTATGGGTAAATACCTTCGGTTTGCGAGTGGTATTTTATTCGGCAGTATACTCGGGTTGTTGATAGCCGGGCCTTTGCAGGCTCAGGTAGATACCGACAGCCTCCTGCGGAGAATAGATAGCCTCGAGGCCAAAGTAGACAGGATTCAGCAACGCAATATCCGGCCACAGCCTGAGAGTCGCTCCCAAACAAGGAGTGCATTGGAATCCGGCCGCTATGGCGGGTTTGTAGTAGCCGACCTGAATAATACCAAACTGACTATAGGCGGGTTTATCCAGGCGGATTTCATTTATGATTTCAAGCAACCGGGTAATACACAGGCGTTTGTGCCTGCCAGTATTCCAATAAATAATCTCTCCCGTGGCAACCTGGCTTTTTCGCCCCGGCAAACCAGGCTTACCATCGGATCGGAATCGGATACCAAATTAGGCAAGCTCAAAACCATCCTGGAATTTGACCTGTTTAATCCCGACGGCTCCTCCGTACCCCGCCTCCGCCACGCCTGGGGCCAGGTGGGCAGATGGGGTGCAGGGCAGTACTGGTCCGGCTTTATGGACATAGATGTGTTCCCCAATACCCTGGATTACGAGGGACCAAATGCCATGGTATTTGTGCGCCAGATCCAGGTAAGATATACACAGCCGCTTACGCGGAAAGCAACGCTGGCATTTTCCCTGGAAAACCCCGGCAGCGATGTGAAATATCCTGCAGACTCCGGCCTTTCATCCCGTACACTTTACCCCGATGTAGTAGCACAGTACCGCTGCAATTTCACTGAAGGCAGCCACATACAGCTGGCAGGGTTATTACACCCCATCTCCTATCAAACGGCCGCGGATAACACCACCACCGATATAGGCTGGGGTTTTAACCTGACGGGTACAATCGAAGTAAGCAAACGTAATAAGGATAACTTCGTGTACCAGGCTACTTATGGCCAGGGCATTTCCAGGTATTTTAATGACCTGGGAGGCGGTGGCTACGACGCGGTGGCAAAGAGTCAGACCGCACTCAAAACCATACCGGTACTGGGTCTCATGGGCTTTTATGACCACTGGTGGAGCGACAAGCTCAGCACTTCGCTCGGCTATGGTTATCTCAAGCTGGACAACCAGCAATGGCAGCCGGTTACAGACTTTAAATCCACCCAGTACGGGGTGCTGAACCTGCTCTATTATCCATCTTCCTTTGTGAAATTCGGCCTGGAATATCTCTATGGCAAACATATCACGATTGATGACCAGAGTGGCGACAATAGCCGGCTCCAGCTATCAATGATGTACAAATTTTAAAACACTCCTTATGAAAAGCATGTACACTGTTATCTGCGCATTGATATGTTTACTGCTCCAAGCTGGCAGTTTGATGGCGCAGAAGGCAAAACCAGGGCTCACAGAAGCTAATATCCGTGCAGCCATGAACGAGGCGTATGATAAATTCAAGAATGCTTCCGGCGGAGCCAACGCCAATTATATTCCCTACCTGGCGGATGTGGACCCCAAACTATATGGCATCGTGGTGTGCACCGCCGACGGAAAAGTTTTTGAGGTAGGCGATACCAAGTATGAGTTTGGTATTGAATCTATTTCAAAAGTATTTGTACTGGCCCTGGCTATGCAGGACAACGGTCAGAAGGCCATAGAAGACAGCATTGGCGTGAACGCCACCGGTATGCCATTTAACTCCGTACTGGCGGTAGAGTTAGAACCTGCCAGAGCAGTAAACCCACTGGTAAATGCCGGTGCCATGGCTACTAACAGCTTTGTGAAGGCCCCCAACAAAACTGCAAAATGGGCAAAAATCGATGACATATTTGCCAAATTTGCAGGGCGCCGACTACCTGTCATAGATAAGCTCTATCAGTCGGAAACCGCTACCAATCAGCATAACAGGGCAATCGCCTGGTTGCTGTATTCTTATGGCAGGTTTTATGATGATGTAGATATGTCCGTGGACCTTTACACGAAAGCATGCTCCTATGGTACCAATGCCAAAGACCTGGCAGTGATGGCGGGCACGCTTGCCAACAACGGTATTAACCCGGTGACAAAGGAAAAAGTCATCAACCCTGATTTCTGCCCTAAAATATTAGCGAATATGATGACGGAAGGCTTGTATGACTCTACCGGCGACTGGGTATACCACACAGGACTGCCTGGCAAGAGCGGCGTGGGCGGCGGCATTATTGCCGTTGTTCCCGGTAAACTGGCAATAGCCGTGTTTGCGCCACCGTTAGATAAAGCAGGAAATAGTGTTAAAGGTCAGTTAGCGGTGAAATATATGGTTGATAAATTAGGTTTGAATTTGTTAGATGGAAGGAATTAGTTTTTGATAATACCCGGAGATTGTACTGTGCCTGCGGCGCAGCACAATCTCCGGGAGTGGTAAGGCCTTAGGCCTTACCACTCCCGGAGGAAAAAAGCAAAAATCTTTATGATTCCGTAATTTCATAGAACAAGTTCATACCATAACAAGTTTTATAATTATGGATGTAAAAGACTACTATAAAATCCTGGGTGTAGAAAAAAGTGCAACGGCTGATCAGATAAAAAAAGCCTACAGAAAGCTGGCGGTGAAGTATCACCCCGATAAGAATCCTGATAACAAAGCGGCCGAAGATAAATTCAAAGAAATCAACGAGGCCTATGAAGTGTTGAGCGATGAGGAAAAACGCAAAAAATACGATCAGTTCGGCGAAAATTACAAGTATTACGAGCAGCATGGTGGCCGTCCGGAAGATTACGACTGGTCGCAGTTTGGCGGCGGTGGTGGTGGACAGTCCTACCACTACCAGGGTAACATGGAAGATATGTTTGGCGGGGAAGGCGGAAATTTTTCTGACTTCTTTGAGCAGCTGTTTGGTAACCGCTTTTCCGGTGGAGGCCGCAGGCAGCAGCGTACCACACGCGGCCGCGATGTGCAGGCAACCATGGAGGTGAGTCTGGCAGATGCCTATAACGGCGCTACCCGCCAGGTAGAAGTAAACGGCAGCAGATTGAATATTAAGCTCAAACCGGGCCTTTACGAAGGCCAGGTAATACGGTTGAAGGGCAAAGGTTCCCCGGGCCGCCAGGGCGGCGAAAACGGGGACTTACTCATCTCCATACAACTGGCTCCCCATCCCGGATATGAATTGAAAGGGCAGGACCTGTATGCAGATGTGGACATCCCCCTGTATACTGCCGTGCTGGGTGGAAAAATTACCGTGCCTACACCTGGAACTTCCCTGAACATGAATATTCCCGCAGGCACAGATAGTGGCAAGGTTTTTCGGCTGAAAGGGAAAGGGATGCCTGCATACGACAATAAAGGAAATGCCGGCGATCTCTACATTAAATCGGTGGTACACATACCCACCAACTTATCTGACAAAGAAAAAGAACTGTTTCAGCAACTTTCACAACTAAATGAGAATGGAAATGCTTAAACTATTTGATTATCTCGAAGATATTGCGGCAACGGAAAGGATTTCACAACTGCGTAATCCGCCATTGCTGTATACCGCCAGTGAAATCATGAAGGAGCTGGGCTATGAAGAGCTGGCCATGGCTCAGGAGCCGCTGGATAGAGCCATGCACGCCTGTGCAGCCCTGCATATACCGGTTAATTTCAATTTCCGTAAAGTATACTGTTTTAAAGACGGTGAAATGGTGACCGACTGGCAATTATCAGAACTGGCATCGTACCTGTTTATGATCAACTGTAATCCGCTGAATCCGGTGGTTGCAAAAGCACAACTGATATTCATGATGAAAGATAAAGTATGAGAGATGTAAACCGGACGGGTATATTGATTGTGATCATTATGGGAACTATCATGGCCGGGATAGATTCCAGTATTGTCAATATATCCCTTCCCGTTATGAGCCGGCAGTTTAACTGTACACTCGATGAAATTGAATGGGTGATCACAGTCTACATGCTCAGCTTCTCTGTACTGATGCCACTTACCAACTGGCTCAAAAACCGCATCGGATTTTTTAATCTCTATCTCGGTGCCATTACCCTTTTTACACTCGGTTCTCTGTTTTGTGCCCTTTCCACCGATCTCCCCAGTTTACTGATTGCCCGTATTATACAGGCCCTTGGCGGTGGTGCTATGGCGCCTACCAGCATGGCCATTATTTCCTATGTATTTCCTGCACGGGTGCGTGGCACCATACTGGGCTGGTGGGGACTGGGCAACCTCGTGGGACCTGCCATAGGCCCTACACTGGGTGGTATACTCACAGAGCATTTCGGATGGCCCTCCATCTTTTATATCAATTTACCAATTGGTGTACTTACCGTGGTAATGGCCTTTAAATACCTCGGCATTTTGCGGAAGCAGCCGAAGATAAAGCT
Source organism: Chitinophaga jiangningensis (assembly GCF_900142605.1). Lineage (GTDB taxonomy): Bacteria > Bacteroidota > Bacteroidia > Chitinophagales > Chitinophagaceae > Chitinophaga > Chitinophaga jiangningensis. Next base: position 855,401 of record NZ_FRBL01000001.1, on the reverse strand, counting down.
GCCATTCGATCTGGCGGGATTTACCACACTGACTATTTTCCTCGTGGGCTTGCAGTATGGTATCGCAAAAGCCGAAAGAGTAGGTCTGTCATCTCCCCAGATAATAATTACATTGGCAATAGCTTTCCTGTCGCTCATTGCATTTATCGTGATCGACCGCCGGGTGAAAACGCCTATCATCGATTTGCAGCTGTTTAAAAATTATGCATTCGTAAGTTGTATACTGGTTACGATATCGCGGGCGGCCGCCCTCTTCGGCGGGCTGTTTCTTATGCCGTTTCTGCTGCAGGAACAGATGGGTTTTTCAGAGGGGATGTCGGGCCTGCTGATATTGCCTAACTCCGTGTTTATGGCGGCGCTGATGCCCTTTGCCGGCAAATGGTCCGACAGGCACGGGAGCCGGGAAATTTCCATGGCGGGGCTGGTGCTGCTGGCAGCTTCGATGTTTCTGTTTGCGCGACTGGATGTAGGCAGCACGGTGCAGAGTGTGATCATCACCATGGTTATTCGCGGCCTCGGAATGGGGCTGCTACTGGCACCACTGAATGCGGCTACCCTCAGCGCCGTGCGGCCGCCGGAGGTGACTATGGCTTCCAGCATCAGTACCTTAATGCAGCAGGTAGGTGGCGCCCTGGGTATCGCAATGCTGGCCATTATAACGCAGGGAGCGTACAACGGTCATATTCTCAATGGCGTGTCCAATATGCAGGCGCATCACCTGGCGCTAAAACAGGGGTTTCATATTTCCATGATTATCCTGCTGGTAACCCTCATACCTGCCTGGTTTATGCCACGACGAAACATCGTACGCAAAGCAGAAGAGGAAGTACATATCGACACTTAGGAACAATATTTGACTGCATCTCAGAAAAAACTATTTTTAAGAATGGCCAACACAGGAATGAAGCGCATTTTAATGATTGATGATGATGAAGATGATTTCTTTCTCGTAAATGCACTACTGCAGGATATTTCGCCTGATCAGTACCTGTTGGAATGGGCATCCTCCTACCAAAAAGGCATTATCGCCATTGAATCCATGCAACATGATTTGTACCTGGTGGACTACCGTTTGGGTGGTTTCACAGGTATCGATGTGTTGAAGCATTTTCGCCAATTGGGGATTAATGCCCCCGTTATTTTATTCACCGGAAAGGGAGATTATCGAATAGATAAAGAGGCGATGGAAGCCGGCGCCTCCGATTACCTGGTAAAATCAGAAATCAATGCAGCCCTGTTGGAAAGGGCTATCCGTTATACACTTGATAAGTATGCACATCTGAGTGCCATCGCAAAAAGTGAAAAGCGCTACTTCAGTATTTTTGAAAAATCCAATGACCTTATTTTACTGGTAGATGCAGCCCAGCGCATCATTGCAGCCAACCCGGCTGCATTAAGGCTGCTGGGGTACGACGACGCTACGCTGTACAGTTTTCATCTGCAGGATTTATTTGCTACGGAAGAAGAAGGGGCACGCTTTGCGGCGCAGCCGCTGTCGGCCTTTAACACGCAGCATAAAGAATACCTTTTCCGCAACCGCCAGCAGCAACTGCTGGAAGTAACGATGAGTGTTTCCCTGCTGGATGAAAAGAAGGAATTATATCTCTGCCTGATCCAGGATGTAACTGCCCAAAAGCAGAAAGCAAGAGAAAAGCAACAGCATGAAAAATTTGCGATCACCGGTCGTATTGCCCGGGTAGTAGCACATGAAGTAAGAAACCCACTGACGAATATTTTACTGGCTACCAGTCAGTTGAAAATGGAGCCGGTGGCTGAAACGGAGGATGCGGTGCTGTATCTCGACATCATGGAGCGCAACTGTACAAGGATCAACCAGTTGGTAACAGAATTACTACAGTCAACAAAAATGGTGGAACTGACTATGCAGGAGCAAAATCTGCACACCATGATCCACAAAGCTATACAGATGGCTGCGGACAGAATGCAGCTGCATAACATGCGCCTGGAATACAAGCTGGCCAATCACTCTCCTATTATTTGGGCCGATGAAGAAAAGCTGCTCATTGCCCTGCTGAACATTATTATTAATGGCATAGAAGCTATGGAGCCAGGAAAGGGCGTACTCGAAATAGAAACTACTATTGATAACAACAAAGTGTTACTTCGTATAACCGATAACGGTAGCGGCATTTCTGCCGAAAACCTGGGTAAATTGTTTGAACCGTTTTTCACCAGTAAAACAAAAGGTACGGGACTGGGGCTTACTGCTACTCAAAATATCATTCTTAATCACAAGGGTACAATCAACGTGAAATCCGCTCCCGGAGAGGGAACCAGCTTTTTTGTCACCTTCCCGCTGCTATGCTGACCTGAAAAAAAAATTAAATTTGCGAAAATAATCATCTATCTTTCCGGCCGAATTATACCTACTTCATTTTAGCCACCCTACCGAAAAGCTGCGAATCGCATTGCCTGCAGCAGATAATCGATCGCTTTACCACATCAAAATCAATTATTTAAGTACTACCAATACGTGCAGCTTATCCCTGTATTTCTATTGGCTATTCATCCGACTATGCACCACTTTACCGTACATCGTCAGAGAAACAGCTTTGTGTTTTCTCTTGTTTTACTCCTACTAACCTTTTTCGCAGTCACAGCCAATGCGCGTACTGCGCCCCTTAAAGCGGCCGCCGTGCCGGTAATCGCCAGTGTTCAGGTACCTGTTACCGGCAATTACAAAAAAAATGACAAGCTCACCTTCACCGTAAACTTTTCCAGTGTTGTACGCATCACTGCATTGTCGCGCATAGCGCTGACGATCAACGGTCAAACCCGTTATGCCATCAACGAATCCAATGGGGACGCCAGTGTGCAGAAATTTAGCTATGTGGTAGGGCTGGGCGATGATCTCAGCAACGGCACCGTTTATTTTGATAACAAACTGGAAATTGTGTCTGGCCTGATTCGCGATGTAGCCTCCGGTGATTACCTTGATCAGGGATTAGTGAATTTACCCGTTGGTACGCCAGTGAGCATTACTAATACAAATGTGGACGGAACACCGCCAGTACCGGGCGTTTTCCAGCTTACCGGCCCTAAGGATGTGGCGGTGAGCGTGCCTGCATTATCTTTTACCATCAGCTTCTCAGAAAAGGTTGCCAATGTAACAAAGGCAGGTTGGGTGGCTACAGGTACTACCAAGGTTACCTACAGTGATTATAATGTAGTTATGAATCCTGACCAGCAAACAGGATTGATCACTTTCCTGAATGTTACCAACCTGGATCACCGCGATTCCGGTATGCTGGGCGTGGCCTTAATTCCGGGCCCGAGTGGCATTACCGATCTGGCAGGAAACCCGTTGGAGGCTACAGGCGTTAGTAACTCCTACTATATGGAAAAGGCAGTACTCACGGCACCTGTTCCCACTATCTCCGTGGTAGGTGGCAAAACTAAAGTGAACGGGCCTTTCACCGTGAAAGTGGTGTTTGATAAAACAGTGTTGCCTGCTACATTTGATGCTGCTAAATTAACTGTAACCAATGGTACTGCCGTATTTACAGGCAATCCCGCTATTGGTGTATACGAATACCAGGTAACTCCCGCCAGCACGCCGCAGTCGGGCGCTATTACCGTGAAGCTGCAACCGGGCGCCATTAAAGGCGAAACAAACCTGGATAATGTGGCGTCTAATGAGCTGATTTTAAATTATGACCTGGTGCGGCCTGTGGTACAGAGTATTGTGCCTTCTACCAACAATGTACTGAATCAGTTTGAGGCAATAGTTACCTTCAGTGAGCCAGTGTCGGGGCTTTCCGCCACCGGTCTGCTGGGTACCAATGGTGCGGTTACCATTAGTGAGCTGGCGCCTGTTAATGGCACGGTTTATAAAATAACTTTTGTTCCTGTTACGCCTACGGCAGATATTAACTACGGCGTTATGGAAAATGCCGCGTATGATGAATATGGCAACGGTAACGTAGCCAGCACCATCGGCACTTATCATTATGACGCGGAAATACCAAGGCCGCTGTCGCTGGTGCCTGCAACGGCTACACCTACCAACCTCAATACCGGCGCGTTTGTGCTGACTTTCAGTGAAGAGGTGACGGCACCGCTGATCACCGATTTTGTTACTGCTACAACCGGTTCTGTGGCGGGTGCTACGGTGTCGGCCGTGGTGCGACTTACGCCGGCGTCTTTTCGTATAGACTTAACCGGTATCACCGGCGATGGGGATTTGAACTTGTCGTTACTCGGTACCGCTAATGTTCGGGATAACTACAATAATAAAATCGGAACCGGCATTAGCAGCAGTTATATTACTTACGATCATACATCACCGCAGATTACATTGCCTGCCGGCGGCGGTGCTTACGGAGCACCATTTACCATCACATACAGCTTTAATGAAGCCGTAGTGCCTGGAGATCCGGCCGCATTCAGCTTTACCAATGCCACGCAGGGTGCTTTAACGAAGGTGGATGATACACATTACAGCACGCTGGTGTCGCCTGGTGTTACCGGCAACTTCAGTGTAACGGTTCATCAGAATGCGTTTTACGATAAGGCAGGTAATCCGCTGGCTGCTGCGGCAACATTCCAGGCGTTGTATAACAATGATATCCCTCAGCCGGAACTCACCAGGGTGCCGGGATATACCTCACCATTTACGGTGAATGTGCATTTCTCTATTCCGGTAACTACACCGATAACTGTGACGGGCTTTGCTGGCACTAACCTACAGGCGCTAACCCTGCAGCCGCAAGCAGGTACTAACAACCAGGACTATACGTTGCTCGTAACGCCGTTTGCGGCGGGGCCTGTATCTGTATACCTGAATGCAGCTGTGACACAGAGTAGCACCGGTATCCCCAGCGCGATATCTAATACTTTAACCTGGACATACGACGACGCCGATTTCAATGTGGTGCTCACCGGACCTTTGGTAGCGGTAAACAGTTTTGTGGCGGATGTTGTGAGCAACAAGGATATAGATCCGTTAACCGCGGATAAATTCGATATTGCCAATGGCACCATTACCAATATTCAAAAAATTTCGAACACCCAATATAAACTTACAGTAACTGCGGCCAGTACGGGTATCGTTACGGTGCAAATGCCGGCCGGCGCTTATTTTGATGCGGTGGGCCGCCCGAATACGGCAAGTAACAGTCTGGCCGTTGATGTTAGTGTTAACCTGGCACCTACGGACATCACGCTCTCTAAATCCAATGTAGATGAAAACAGTGTAACCGGTACCGTGGTGGGTATATTGGGCGGTGTGGATCCTAATGCGGGTAATACTTTCACTTTTGACGTGATTGGTGGGCCGGATATGGCCAGCTTTGAAGTGAATGGTGCAGGTGAGCTGGTGACTAAAGCTGTATTTGATTATGAAACTAAAAACGAATACCGTATCACTATCAAGATAACGGATAACTATGGTGCCTGGTTTGCCAAAGATTTTGTGATAACGGTGAATGACGTCAACGAAGCGCCAACAGATATTCTCTTAAACAATACCAATGTAGATGAAAACAAGCCTGTAGGTACAGCCATCGCTAATGTAACCGGTATGGATCCGGAAAATAATTCACTCATCTTTACACTGGTGAATACCGCCGATGCAGCCATGTTTACCATAGGTGCAGATAAGATACTGAGAACAGCGGCGGTATTTGATTATGAAACTAAATCGACCTACACCATCCGCATCAAAGCGGAGGATCCCGGAGGCCTTTCTTTTGAGAAAGATTTTACCATTCACGTGCAAAATGTGAATGAGAGCCCGGCATCCATCTCCCTAAATAATAATACAGTGGATGAAAATAAACCTGCCGGCACATTAGTAGGTACATTCACTGTGCAGGACCCAGATAACTTCACCTTTGACATGGAACTGGTGCCTGGCGGTGATGCCGATAAGTTTGAACTGGATGGCTATGAACTGAAAACAGCTGCATCTTTTGATTACGAAGTCAAAAATCAATATAACATCCGCGTAAGAGCGGTAGATGGAGAAGGATTGGATGTGGAAAAGGATTTTGTGATTTATGTAAACAATATAAATGAGCAACCTGTAGATCTTACCATATCCAATAGCACCGTAGGTGACAATGCTGCTATCAATACCACGGTTGGTACGCTGAGTACCACTGACCAGGATGCCGGCGACACCTTTACCTATTCACTTGCTGCCGGTGGTGATAACGATGCGTTCCTGGTGTCAGGCAATACGCTGCTCACTAAGCAAACATTTGATGTTACAGTGAAAACCAGTTACACCATCAGTGTAACCACTACAGATGCAGGCGGATTGAGCTTTACTAAACAGTTGACCATTACCATTGTGCATGTGCCATTGGCACCAACGGATATCAGTTTATCAGCTAACACTATCAATGAAAACCAGCCGGTAAATACGGAAATCGGTACGTTCACCACAGTGGATGCCAATGCGCATGAAGCATTTACCTATACACTGTTGCCGGGTTTGGATGCAGACAGTTTTAATATTGTAAACGACAAGTTGTACAATAAGGTAGTATTTAATTACGAGAAAGGACATACTTATAGCATTAAAGTGCAGGTGAAAGATGTGGATGGACTTACTTTTGAGAAGGTATTTACCATTACCGTAGCAGATGTAAATGAAGCACCGGTACTTGCACTGAGTAATACAACTGTGGATGATTTCAGCCCCGCAGGTACCATCATTGGCAACCTCACCGTAACCGATGAAGATGCCAATGAAACACAGGCCTTGACCTTTGACGGCGGTGCAGATGATGCCAAGTTTGAAATGGTGGGAGGCCAGCTGAGCATTAAAACAGTAGTGGATTATCTGGCAAAATCATCTTATGAAGTAAAAATTAAAGTAACAGACAAAGGCGGGCTCACAGATAGCAAAACCTTTATCATTACTGTAAACCGGGTGAATAAAGTACCAACGGATATTCAACTGAGCAGTAATACGGTAAATGAGAATCTGCCGGCTGGTACGCTGGTGGGTACCTTAACCGCCACCGACGCCAATGCGGATGATACCCATACTTTCAGCATTGAACCTGGAGGGGATGCCGCAGCGTTTACTGTTGTTGGTAATGAATTACGTACGAATGCAGCCTTTGACTTTGAAACAAAAAATAGCTACGCTATTACCATTAAAGTAACGGATGCAGGCAGTGCGACTTTTACGAAATCCTTTACCATACAGGTAAATAACGTAAATGAAGCACCCGATGTAAATCTGAGTAAAACAGCAGTAGACGATTATAGTCCGGTGGGTACCGTAGTGGCAAACATTATCACCAGCGATCCGGAAAACGACGCAGTAACCCTGGCGTTTGCAGGCGGTGCGGATGATAGCAGGTTTACCATTGCTAACAATGTGCTCAGTATGGCTGCAGTGGTAAATGCGGCTACACAGTCTTCCTACACGATAAAAATCAGGGCAACGGACAGCCATGGAAAAGATACCGTGAAAACATTTGTGATCACTGTTACAATTGTGAATCCGGCGCCTACAGCTATTCAGTTATCTAACAATACGATTGAAGAAAATAAACCTGCTGGTACTGTAGTGGGCACTCTAACGGCTACTGATGCCGGTAACGATACGCACACCTTTACAATTTTGCCGGGTGGTGACGCAGCATCCTTTACTATTCAGGGAAATGAGTTGCGCAGCAGTGCAGTATTTGACTACGAAGTGAAACAGGCTTACACCCTGCGTATACGCGTAACCGATGCAGGAAATAATACATATGAAAAAGACTTTACGGTAACCGTAACGAATGTGAATGATGCACCAACGGCCATTAGCCTGAGTGGGAATACCGTGATGGAAAACGTGGCTGCCGGAGCTACGGTGGGAACTTTAACCGGTACTGACCAGGATGCCGGTGATATACTCACCTTCAGTTTAGCAGGTGGGGCAGATGATGCGGCTTTCGAGATCAGCGGTACTACGTTAAAAACCAAAATTGTATTTGACTACGAAACCAAGCGCCAGTATAACATTAAGATTAAAGTGACAGATGCAGGCGGATTGAGTTATACGCAGGACTTTGTGATCGGAGTGACGAATGTAAACGAGCCACCAACCGACTTCCAGCTGGATAACAATACATTGCCGGAATTAAAACCGGTAGGTACCGTAGTAGGAAATCTTACTGCTACCGATCCTGATGCAAACGAAACCTTTACCTGGACGCTTGTTGGCGGTGCCGATCAGGCTAAATTCAAGGTGACCGGTAACCAGGTAGTAGTGAATGGAGTGCTGGATTATATGCAGCAGAAGAGCTATACCATTCGCATCCGTGTAACAGACGCTGGTGGCTTATGGATAGAGAAGGACGTGACCATTACCGTAACATCCACGAACTCCGCGCCAACTAATATCTCCCTGGATAAAAACAGCATACTGGAAAATGCACCTGCCGGCACTGTTATCGGTACGCTGAGTGCCACCGATCCGGATGCTGGAGATGTATTTACCTATGCATTTGCCGGAGGAGCAGACGATGCTAAGTTTAAGATCAACGCCGGCAACCAGCTGATTTCAGACGCTGTATTTGATTACGAACAGAAGAACAGTTACAGCGTTCGTGTACGCGTTACCGACAAGCGCGGTTTAACGTTTGAGAAAGACCTGGTGATTGCCGTAACAGATGTGAATGAAGTGCCTACCATTAATGCCGTTACCAAACAGGTAGTGTGTGATGGACACCAGGCACAGGAAATACGCCTTACCGGACTGAGTGCAGGACCTGAAACCGGGCAAACTATTACGCTGGTGGCTACCAGCACCCAGGACTTCTTTACCAGTCTCACCACCCGGGATAACAAGGATGGTACCGGTGCTGTAAGGTTTACTTTAAAAGACAACACCAAAGGCTCAACCACTATTACTGTATTGGTGCGTGACAATGGCGGAGTGGCAAACGGTGGTGTAGACCAGGTGGCGATTACTTTCGAGTTGCTGGTAAACGAGTTGCCGGATGTAAAAGTGGTGAGTGATAAACCGAACCCTGTGCCAGCGGGCAGCATCGTGAAGCTGACTGCCAGTGGTGGTGTAAGCTACGAGTGGGGCGACGGGGCTTACATTATTGACGGAAGGAATATGCCAGTACTTACGCTGAAACCGGAAGCGACCAGTGTATATCTGGTCACGGTTACTAACGAGAACGGCTGTACGGTTACTACCGATTTTAAAGTAGAAGTAAGCGGAGAGGTGCAGGTAGAAGCTGCGAACCTGCTTACGCCCAATAGTGATGGTATCAACGACCGCTGGATGGTAAAAAATATTGGCCGTTATCTGAATAACGAAGTGAAAATTTTTGACCGTGCTGGCAGGCTGGTGTACACCAGAAAAGGTTATAACAATGAGTGGGATGGAAAGCTGAATGGGCAACTGCTGGCAGAAGGCACTTATTACTATATCCTTGATCTTGGCAATGGTACCCGGATGAAAGGCTTTATCACCATTGTTCGCGAACATTAAACACATTCATCAGATGTTACATAAATTTCTCAGCGCCGTTGCTTTTTTGTTGATACTCGGATATGTACCTGTGGTGCATGGGCAGGGCTGGTCGAAGGGTACAGCTGCCCTGCAGCCGTTAGGTAGTCAATACTTCCAGAATCAGTACCTGGCAAATCCGGCTATGGCGGGTATTGACACCGGACTGCATATTAATCTATCGTATCGGGGGCAATGGAACGATGTGCCTGGTTCGCCGGTAACGAAGGCAGGTACTGCTGATTATTACGTAGGGAACCGTGTGGGAGCGGGTTTGAATATTTTTAATGATGAGGCAGGGTTGATTAAGCGCACAAAAATTGCGATGACATATGCCTATCATTTACCGCTGAATGCTGCGGGTAAGGACCAGTTGCATTTCGGTTTATCACTGGGTATTAACAGCGAAAGACTGGATAAGTCGGCCATTGTGGGCGAGGTGAATGATCCGGGCATTGGTGCATTTAATCGCCGGGATAATTACTTTGAGATAGACTACGGTATGGCTTATACGAATGGGAATGTTACCTTGCAGGCGGCCATGCCTAATATCATGAATAATTTGCGCAAGCAGGACCACCAGACGATTGATGCGTCTACCTTTTTTGCGGCGGCATCTTACCGGGTGCGTATCAGCGATGCGGTGCCATATATAGAGCCAAAGGTCTGTTACAGGGGAGTGCGTGGTTACGACGATCTGGTGGATGTGGGTGCGAAAATTGTGCTGGCCAGCGAATACCTGAATGTATTCGGGATGTATCATACCAGTAAAAACTGTACGATAGGGGCGGGATTTAATTACCGCTCTATTACCGGATTCCAGGTGATGTATACTACACAGACGGCGGGACTGAAAAACTACACCAGTGGAGTGCTGGAGGTAGGTTTGGTGCTCCATCTTTTCAAATAACTCTATTTGTGAAAACCCACTATCTTCAAGCAGTCGCGCCCGGCGCGACTGCTTCTTTTTTATATCGGGTATTCCATTCTTATTTGGTAACTTTGGTTCTCTAACTACTACCCAACTTTAGATTTTGAGAATATTTCTTGCATATTAATTCTCCCATATAGCTTACTGGAATATAACTACTTACGCATATAGTTTTAGCGAACTAGTGCTGTTGTGCCCGTCTAATCGTGCGTATTCAAGGTATATTTCGAGTTTTAATGCCGGAGAAGAACCCACATATAACCAAAGCCTTTGGTGCCAACCTCAAAAGACTGAGATTGGCGCGTAAACTCACACAGGTAGATGTCGCATTTGAAGCTGATATGGAGCCCAGTTATATGACCCGACTGGAAAACGGAAAAACTGATCCAAGTTTAAGCACTGTATATGCGCTGGCGGAGGCTTTGCGTGTATCCCCGCGGGAGTTGCTTCCCGAATTACCTGATAATTGAAACCCTTCATAGACCATGGTTTGAGGAAATGTTATACCCTTACTGCTCGTAGCAGGTTACATAATATGGCATTGGTTTACTACCCTGTTGCTCGTGAATGGTTTTAATGTTTCCATCCACTTCCAGCTGTTGCCTGTAGCCGGTTTTAGGGAAATATTCCGGGTTAATTGTGAGTGTCACCGTGACAAGCGAAACCGCATTCTGCTCAATGGCTGCTAATTCTGAAAGAAATTTTGAAATTATTACATTTATTTTCTTGTCTTTTTCTACGTTATTCATTTGAATTTAAATTATTTATATATATTGTACAATATTGCTAGCATCATTGTGCTTGACTTAAAATGCTACACAAAATTAAATTGCCTCCATGTCCAATTACATGGAGGAATTATACATTTTTGCCTTTAACGTAACTGCTGCCCAAAATGCCCGGGGATTTTCGGAAATGGACCTGGCGGCCATAATGGGCGTAGAAGTTTCGTACTTGAACAAAATACTAAATGCCCGCCGGCAGCCGGGTTTTCGAATGATCCACCGTATTGCTGAAGCATTGGACATGCCGGCCGGAGAGCTACTCAGTACAATTCCACCGCCGGAAGAATTGCAAAAATTCAAGGAGTCGCTGATTGAGTTGCACCGGAAAAACCTGGAACGCAAAAAGCAGCAGGCTGCCAGCAAACCACGTAATTCCAAAACCACCCGTAAGAACAGTACTGCTGCTAAATAACTGTATACGGGAAACAGGCAAGCTGCGCACTTCTTCAATAGCAGTACTTCCAGTAAAGTAGCAAATGAGGGTGACCGCTGACAAACCTTATAATCCCCGGCTTGCCAGGGCCACACCAAAAGTGAACATTCACCTAATGAGTTAATGCAGGGCTACCTGCCATGAGGATAACTTAGCTTTTTCATAGTCAATCTTGAGGTTTGATAATCAATTACATCTCGTAACAGGTAACGTAATGTTTAATTGGTGTTTGACCCTCTTTTTCGAGGATAGCTTTCAGCTTGTCATTGACCTCATACAGTTCACTGTGGCCATCTTCAGGGAAATATTCAGCTTTAACTGTGAGTGTCACAGTGACAAGGGAAATTGCATTGTGATCCATTTCGTACAATTCCGAGAGAAATTTTCCAATTATGACATTTAACATCTTGTCTTTTTGCATGCTTTTTCCATGAATATAAGTATTTTATACATATTGTACAATAGTGCTAGTACTATTGTGCTTGAACTGGAATGCTCGGTGGGTCTATCTTGCCGCCATGTTCAAATACACAGAGCAACTGATCATCTTTGCGTTTAATGCTGATGCTGCCCGGATAGCTAAGGGTTGGACGCAGGCGATATTTGCCTATGAGGTGGGAGTGGAACCGGCGTACATGAACAAAATTCTGAACGCCCGCCGGCAGCCCGGGTTTGACATGATTCACAGAATCGCGGAAGCACTGGAAGTGCGGGCAGGAGATTTACTGAATAACATCCCGCCCGAAAAAGAATTACTCCATTTCAAGGAGCTTCTGTCGGAGAAGCATCTGAGAAATCAGAAAAGAAGAAACGAGGAAGTAGGCACTGGCGAGCATCATCAGCCCAAGACCGCCAAGGCCAAGCCTAAAAAAGGTTTTAATTCCAATAAGTGAGTTTGTACTGGCAACAAATGCGCTCAGTGCGATGAAAATGCCGAGGGCTGCGGCAACAATTGCGATTTTCTTCATAAATCTATGGTTAGGATAGTAATACTCTAAGATAACACATATGTGTTATCGATGCAAGCGCAGCCCCACGATTTTTCTTCTTTTATTCCTCTACAGCCTTAAAACCAGTTTGTGTAAACAGTATCTTTTTTTGCTTGTAAAGGTTACCGGTAGTCATTTTAAACGTCTTTTTACTCATGCCGAAAAACGCCTGGATCTCTTCCGGGGTGGACTTATCATGATAAGGCAGGTAGCCATTATTTTCCTGCAGGAGGCGCAGAATTTTAGCACCTTCATCTTCCACTTTCTTAAAGCCGGGCTGTCCCAACGCCACATCAATTTTGTTGTCTTTTACCTGGCGAACAAAACCTTTCAGCTTGTCACCCACATCTACCGGTTTAAAAATATCACTGTGATGCAGGATGCCCAGGTGTGCGTTATTCACAATTACCACGTAACCAATCTGTGTTCTGCGGTATACAATAAGGTCCACCGGGTCTTTTTCGGTGAGAGATATATTTTCATTGCTGAGCGTGCCCTCGATCCTTTCTGTAGCTGCCACGCGGCCCGTGAGCTCATCCAGGTAGATCTTTACCAGGTACTCCTGCCCCGGCACCATCTTAGAAAGTTGCTGGGAGGTAGGTACAAAAATATCCTTCATCAGGCCCCAGTCGAGGAAAGCCCCCTGGTGCGTTGTACTTACGGCTTTCAGACTCACAATATCCCCAACCACACCGTAAGGCTTTTGGGTGGTTGCAATTAACCGGTTTTCTGAGTCGTGGTAAATAAAGACCTTCAGCTCATCGCCCACTTTAGTACCTGCCGGCACAAAACGGGTAGGCAGCAGGATTTCCTGGTCCACGCCTTCGAGGTATACACCAAATTCAGCCTTTTTCTTTACCCGCAGGTAGTTGTATTCACCAACTCGTATCATAATAATCAGTTAATTAACAGCCTGCAAGTTACTTATAGATTGTGGGATTGCCAGAATCATATTCTGCTTACTTTTGCAACAATCATATAAATTTCAGGGTTTAGTACCTGGAATTGCATCAAAACACCAACCAACCATCTTATGACGATTTTAGCTTTCACGCTGATCCTGCTGCTGGGCGCATTCACGGCCGGCATGCTGGGGTCCCTCACCGGCCTGGGAGGCGGTGTGGTCATTATTCCCTTACTCACGCTTGTATTTCATGTCGACATCCGCTATGCCATCGGTACCGCCCTCATTGCCTCTATTGCTACTTCTTCCGGATCGGCTTCTGCCTATGTAAAGGAAGGTATTACCAATATCCGCCTGGGGATGTTCCTGGAAATAGCCACCACTACCGGCGCCGTAATTGGTGCACTCGTGGCGGTTTTTATGCCCACCAATATCGTGGCCATTATCTTCGGTTGTGTACTGATCTTTTCCGCTATCATGTCGTTTAAACCAAAAGTAAATAATGCAGATCAGGGAGATACCAGTGAACTGGCCCGCAAACTGCGGCTTAATGGTGAATATCCAACGCCTGCAGAAAAAGTATCCTACACAGTACACCGCGTGGCAGGTGGTTATTTTATGATGATGTTTGCCGGCATTATGTCCGGGTTACTCGGCATCGGCAGCGGCGCCCTCAAAGTGCTTGCTATGGATAATATCATGCGGATACCTTTTAAAGTTTCTACCACCACCAGCAATTTCATGATTGGCGTTACCGCCGCCGCCAGTGCGGTAGTATACCTGCAACGTGGCTATATTTCTCCGGGCCTGTGCCTGCCCGTGGTGCTTGGCGTACTCGCCGGTGCCTTTGGCGGTTCCAAACTACTGGTACGCGCAAACGTAACAAAACTTCGTTTAGTCTTCAGCGTGGTGATCACCTTCCTCGCCGTTCAGATGATTTACAATGGTTACACCGGAAAACTCTAAACACATGAAACACTTATTTACTAAAGGCTACTGGGCCGATAAAGACATTCAGCAACTCATCGGGAAGCAGTTGCGCATCGGTGTTATTACTGCCAGCGTACTGGTTATCATCGGTGGACTCATCTACCTCTATCGCCATGGCGGCGAGCTACCCAGCTACCGGGAGTTTACCGGTGTGCGTGCCGGGCTCGACAGCTTTTCAGGAATCATCCAGGGAGTAAGGGGTATTCACGGTATGGAAATTATCCAACTCGGAGTAGTATGCCTGATCGCTACGCCTATCATCCGCGTGGCATTGTCCGCATTCGCATTCCTGCTGGAACGCGATTATCTCTATGTATTTATTACGCTGATTGTGCTGGGGGTTATTTGCTTTAGCATGTTGGGGGAACTTGTTGGGTAACGTTTATTTTTGAAAAGCCCAGGACCTTCGGCCCTGGGCTTTTCAAAATCTGAGCCGCCGAAGGCGGCTCAGATTTTGAAAGTAAATAGTTATAGCCAATCCTTATTCTGCCCATAAGCTGGTCCCGTTGTTACCGCATTAATCTGATCCAGCGGAATAGGTCGCAGCAAATGCTTAGGACTCTGAAAACTGCTCCTGCATTCAGTATTATGCTTTCTGATACGTGCTTCCAACTGCCCCGTACGTGCCAGGTCCAGCCAACGTACATTTTCGCCAGCCAGCTCCCGGGAGCGTTCATCCAATATAAAATCAAGGTTCAGTTCTGCTGCTGTAATATCCATCAGGGCTTTATTGCCTGTGGGATAAGCCGCACGTTCGCGCACTGCATTTATATATGGCACTGCATCGGATGCCCGGCCCGCCATCATCAGCGCTTCGGCCGCTATCAGATAGGTTTCCGCCAGCCGGTAAGCTATCACCGGGCGTACAGAGGGTGCATTCATATCACTGCGCTTGGTATCAATATATTTCATTAAGGCTGGACTCATCCGTGCATTATATTGATCCGAAGGAATCATGGTATAAGGTGCTGCCGCAATCTGCTGAGCTGTTTTAGGTGCCAGTGGCAAATAAATGGCTGTATCTCCCAGTTTAAATTTAGGACCACCTGCGGTGGCACCCGCCGGAGCGCCCGCTGGCAAAGGGGTTGGCCATTTTGGAATACTGTTGGCATTATTGCAATACCATACCGTCTGGAATGTTTTATGAAACCTGGTATCGTTCTTTCTTTCTGCAAATACAGTGTCTGTCAGCCAGCGGGAAGGAACTGTGCGGATGTAGGGCCGGCCGCCAAGGATGTCGCGCTGCATACCGTCCACCTTTTCATATTGCGGTACAAACAAATGCACCAGCATATTATCCGGAGTACGGTTGTCCTGGTTGGGTGATCCGTTGTACGCCAGGCTGGTAGTATGTTGTACGGCCCACAAAACCTCTGGGCTGTTCTCATTACCCTCTGCAAACACACTGGCGAAGTCAGGCAGGAGCGACATGCCTCCGTTATTGATCACCTCCAGCGCATTCGTATAGGCGTTCTGGTAATCATCCGGTTGTTTGGCACTGCTGCCGGCGCGGGTAAGGTATACTTTTGCCAATACATGCTGGGCCGCCACTACAGTAGCTCTCCCGGGGTCCACTCCTTTAGTGACGGGGTTCTTTGGCAGTACGGCAATAGCATCTTTCAGATCCTGAATAATACTGGTATACACGTTCGCCAGGGGATCACGCTTAGCGGAAGTAAGCGGTTCCGTGTTAAATTTCGTAGTGAGGGTAACATCTCCCCACAACTGTACAAGTACGAAATAATAATTGGCACGTAAGAATTTGGCTTCCCCTACCATACGGGCTTTCAGCTCATCTTTAATGCCGGTAACAGTAGCTGCGTTTTCAACCACCGCATTGCAGGAATTGATGTAAGTATAACAGTTATTCCACAGCGCAGTGACCTTGCCATCAGTGGATTGATAGGCTGTTGACAGCAGAAATAAATCTTTATTGCCGTCATTTCCGCGTAGCCATTCATCCGTAGCAGGCGTGGTAAGAGAGAAATAATCTTCATTACCCCAGATCGTACGGGTGCCGGCGTAAGCCGCATCCAGACCCGCTTTGAGGCCCTGGCTGGTTTTGTAAAATTCCGGTGTAAGCACACCATGCGGTTGTTCCTGCAACATTTTTTTACATCCGCCTAATAACTGTGTAGCAGCGGCAATGCAGCATATATAAAGTATCTTTTTCATAACGGAATGCATTATAAAGTCAGGTTAATTCCAAAAATCATAGACCAGGTGCCGGGCGTATCAGCATTGATATTGCCGGCCGATTCCGGATCTACTCCATGGTATTTATTACGGTATTCACTGAAGAGAATAAACGGATCCTGTGCCGTGGCATACACGCGCAGGGAGCGGGCTTTCAGGAGCTGCACAAACGACTGCGGCAGGTTGTAGCCCAGGCTCAGGCTTCGGATTTTCAGGAAGCTGCCATCCAGGTAACCAAGGGTGGCGTTATATTGGGTTTGGGTAGATGAATTGTTTGGTTTCGGATAATAGTTTTCGCCGTTGGTAGGTGTCCAGTACCGAACATTCAGGTTGTTGTAATTGCCCTGGAAGGTATTGGCGAAACCGCCCCCGTACAATTTACTGTTCAGTATACCGCCTACGCGTGCAAACACTACGATCGTAAAGTCAAGTCCCTTGTAACTGAACCGGTTAGTCATACCGCCTTCCCATTTCGGCTGCGGACTTCCTATCAGCGTTTTATCAGCGGCACTAAACGTGCTGTCTTTATTTACATCCACCACCCGGATATTTCCAATTACAGAAGTAGGCCCGCTTACACTTTGCTTAAACGCCTTTGCCGTCAGTGAGTCTGTCTTGGTATTTTGCCAGAGGCCCAGCCGTTGATAATCGTAATATTCACCAATCGGGTAGCCCACAAACCAGTTGTTAGCAAGGTCCTGTTGAATGTTATTGTACAGCTGGGTGATCTTTCCACGATTCACGTACCAGTTGAGATCGGTGGTCCAGTTAAAGCCGTTGGCTTTATTGGATTGGATATTTACAGTGGCTAAATGAACTTCAATTCCTTTGTTTTCTGTTTTTCCCACATTCACCAGCACGTTGCCGGGAATGCCGGTGGTGCCGGGGAGTTTTTGTGGCAGCAGGAGGTTGCTGGTGTTTTGCGTGTAGGCGTCAATGTTACCACTGATGCGGTTGTTGAGCAGGGCAAAGTCCACCCCGAAGTTAGCGGTGGTAGTGTACTCCCATTGCAGGTTCATATTCGGTGCTGCATTGAGGTAAGCACCGGTAACATTGGTACTGCCGTAGTTATAGTTGAGTGCATTGAGTGATCCTTTTGTTTGATACGGATCAATGGCGGTGTTACCAACGCGGCCGTAGCTGGCGCGGATTTTCATGTTAGAGATAATCCGGGAGTTGCGGGCCCATTTTTCATTGCTGAGGTTCCAGCTCACCACCGCAGAAGGGAAGCCCTTGAACTGGTTGCCTGGCGCCAGCCGGGAGCTACCGTCGGACCGCATCACCAGCGTGAGCAGGTAGCGGTCATCGAAGCTATAGAACAAGCGACCCATATAGGAAATGATATCCCACTTAGGATCGGTGCCGCTACCGGCAAGGTTGGAAGCGTATTGTGGATTGGCGAATTCCAGGTTGTCGGATAGCAGCGTGTTGTTAGTGTATTTCGTAGTTCTGCCATCGGACTCCTGTACGCTGTACAGGCCTGTAAAGCTGAGTTTATGCTTACGGATTGTTTTATCGTAGTACAGCAGGTTTTCTACGGTGAAGCTGGTATTCTGTCCGTAGTTGGTTTCGCTGGTATTGAGGTTGCCGAGGTTGTTGGTAGTTTTGCTGGCGTAGAAGTTGCCGTAATTATCGGTTTTAATTTCCGCACCTGCGTTTAGGCGGTACCGTAGTCCGGGAAGGATGTTTACATCCAGGTAACCGGTGGTGAAGGTACCGGTGCGTTTACGCCTTTCCACCACAGCGCCTGGCAGGAAGTTGGCCAGCGGATTCCATATCTGTGCGGCGCTGCCGGCCACGAAATCATTGAGCACATTACCGGTACTGTCAAACGCCGGTGCCATAGGGCTGGCACGCAGCACCTGACCCATAGGATTTGCGCTTTCTCCAAGTGTTGTGGAAAAGTTGTTGAGAGAGCTAATGCCGACTTTAAAGATTTTATTGATCTGGTGGTCCACGCCGATCTTTACGCTGAAGCGTTCGAAGGACTGACCAGGATACACACCTGTTTCTTTATAGTAGCCACCGCTGATGCTGTACTGAGTTTTTTCACTGCCGCCGGAAACTCCTACCTGGTGATTGGTTTGCATACCGGTGCGGTATACCAGATCCTGCCAGTCGGTACTGCGGCCGTTGGCGAGTCCCTCGCGTTCTACTGCGTCAAAGGCATCCTGCATGATTTTAGGATCTTCCGGACTACTGTATTTCACCGGATCGGCATTGTAGAATGCCCATTTTTTGAGTCCTGCATACTGTTCTGAGTTCATGAGGTCATACCGGCCGGAAGGCTTTACAAAACCGGCATAACCGCTGTAGGTAACAACAGTACCGCCGGCATTGCCGCGTTTGGTGGTCACGAGTATGACCCCGTTAGCCCCGCGGGAGCCGTAGATGGCAGTAGCCGAGGCATCTTTAAGCACCTGAATGGAACTGATATCGTCCGGGTTGATGTCGTTAATATCACCGTTAAACGGAATACCATCCACTACAAATAAGGGAGAATTGGTGGCTTTCAGGGAGCGGCTGCCGCGGATCAGGATTGTGGGTTTAGCACCTGGCTTGCTGTTGCCGCCGCTTTTCTGTACGTCGATACCGGCGCCCTGCCCTTTCAGGGCCTGACTGAGGTTGGCAGCGGGTACATCACGCAGTGCCTGTGAACTGATGCTGGTAATGGCACCGGTGAGGTCGGATCTTTTTTGTGTACCGTAACCTACTACTACCACTTCATTCAGCTCGCCTTTATTGACGTTTAACTGGATGTTAAGGTGTGGCATATCTGTACTGCCTATGGTGATTTCCTTTGCGAGAAATCCTGTATAGGTAATGCGAAGAATAGCGCCGGCAGGGGCACTCAGTGTGAAGCCACCATCTGCGCCAGTGGCAGCGCCTTTGGAGGTGCCTTTGATTTGTACGTTGGCGCCGGGCAGGGGTTCTCCGCTTTGCGAAGTTACCTTGCCATTGATATTTACATTTTGTTGTGCGTATAACGTGGACGAGCATACGCAGAGGAGCAACACCAGCAGCATTTTCCAGTGAAGGAAAAAGCCGGGTGGAATAGCGATTGATGTACAATCGTACTTGTTTTTCATAACGTTGTTTTTTGGTTGAGTAATGGGTGTGGAATGCCTGGCCGGCAACAACGTTTGTTGCCGGCAATAGTGTACCGGAACTGCTTTTGGCAGCCCTTCCGGGAATTTAGTTTTGCTGGTTGTTACTTAGTTGTTACGGTATTGTCCGCCACTTCTTTGCCGAGTGTAACCTTTAATTTTTTTGCCACAGTAATAGCGGCGTTATTAGTGCCGCTAACGTGTAGGAAAGTGAGGTGTGCGGGAGCCGTGATGTTGGTAAAATCTATGTTTTTAGCGTCAGAAATTTTTGCCAGTGGTTCTTGCCCGTTGTTAGCAGGGATTTTCCATTTGCTGATAGTAATGTTTGCCAGGTCGTATCCTATTATTGCCGGTCTAGCGTCTGTATTGTCGGATGTAATGGTGACGTTGTGCAAGCGGATGTTGGCTGCATGCCGTATGTAGAGCGCAGAGGCAGGGATTTTCTTTCCGAACATTTTGATTTCGGGATAGTCTGCCGGTCGCTCTTCCAGTGCGATTTGCGCATCTTCACGTGTACCCGTTCCTGGTATATTGATCTGGATGTTTTCCAGGTTTACGTTTTGGATGGTGTGGTCAGGGATACCGCTGATAAGCATGCCTGTCCAGGTGCCATGTTTTACGTTTACATTGCGGATGTTGATATCGCTGATGGTGCCTGGTGGCTGTTTGGCATCAGCTTCGCGGAAAGTTTTGAGTCGCGCGCCGAGCCGCATAATAATCGGCAGGTGTACGGTATCCATATCCACATCGGAAATACGGATGTTGCGGATATGTGAGCCATCCACGGAAAATATTTTGATACCGCCTTCGCGTGCGAAATCAACTTTAATATTTTTTACGGTGATGTTTTCAAAGTTGCCGGCGGATTCGGTGCCGAATTTGATGGCTCCTTCGCCGGTGTTGATGCGTATGTTCGATACTGTTACATTGCGGCAGGGGTATGGGCTGGTGGTTTTAAAGCAGATGGCATCGTCGCCGCTGTTGATGTTGCAGTCGCTGATTTGTACGTTTTCGCAGCAGTCGATATCAATACCGTCGTTGTTACCGAGGCCGCGACTAAAGATCGAAACGTTTTTTGCAACGATTTGCTGACAGTGGAAGAAGTGCATGGTCCACGCAGTAGGGCCGGTGAGGTGTACGTCTGTAACACGTATGTTGCTGGATCGTACGAAGCGGACGAGGAAGGGGCGGCGCTGGTGCCCTCCGGAGGCGTATACAAGTTTACCCTGGCCGTTGATGGTGCCTTTGCCGGTGATGGCGGTGTTATGTACTTCTACGGCGCCTATGAGCGCATAGCCCATTTGCTGACCGAGCCCGTCTTTAAACCCATCTACCACCTGGTAGTCGTTGATATCCGGGCTCCCTAGCAGCGTAGCATTTTCATCTACCTGTAAGGTAACATCATTTTTAAGGAGCAGTGTGCCGGTGAGCCAGTTGCCCGGAGGGATGCGTACAATGCCGCCTCCACTACGGGAGCAGCTGTCGATAGCGGATTGTATAGCCGCTGTATTTAAAGTTTTTCCGTTTCCGTTAGCGCCAAACGCAACAATGTCGAACGAGGCTTTTTGTGCCTGTGATTGCACTGCAAACAGGATCAGTAAAACAGAGAGTAGGTAGTTCTGTTTCATGGATTCGCTGCAAAAGATAGGTTTCGAATGGAGCCAGGGCATTCAGCGCTGGCTCCATTCGAAAAAGTCCGCTGCCGAAGGCAGCGGACTTTTTCGAAAAGTGATTAAAGACTTGTTTCTATTTTGATCACAGACGCAATATTATCAGGCGCCTGTGATGGCACAGTCACCACCAGCGCATCCGCTTCTGCAGCAGTTTTCAGCTTGCTGCCATTTGCCAGCAGGGTGGCTTTGGTGACTTTATTTTTCAATCCAGGCACAACCAGTTTACCATCTGATGGCCAGTTAAATACATGGAGATAGTAAGTGGTTTTGTTGCCGGTGGTTTTTTGTGTGCAGCGGCCCCAGGTGAGGGTTGGCAGCTGACTACCGGAGGTAGCGTAGATGGATTCGCCGTTTACCTTCATCCATTTACCGATACCGGCCAGGCCGTCGATGCTTTGTTGCGGGAAGGTACCTTCTGCGGTAGGACCTACGTTGAGCAGGTAGTTACCGTTTTTGGAAGCGATATCGATCAGGTTTCTTACCAGTGTTTCCGTGCTTTTCCACTTGTTATCCCACTCTTTATATCCCCAGGTGCCGTTCATGGTCATGCAGGTTTCCCAGTCTCTTCCATCCAGTTCTTCCTTGGTAGGAATTTTTTGTTCCGGTGTTTTGTAATCGCCGGGGAAGTTAGGGCGTTTCAGCCTGTCGTTGGTAATGATATTGGGTTGGAGGGACAGTGCCTGCTGGAGTTTTTGCGCATATTCATCTGTCATGTTCGTAGGCGTATCCCACCAGAGTACCGCTACATCTCCATAATTAGTTAATAACTCCTTTACCTGCGGTACTGCTACTTTATCGATGTAGTCCGACATGGAAGCCGTTGTTTGCAGTGGGTCCCAGTGGCCGGTGTTGGCGGCGGTGTAAGCGTCTATTTTAGCGCTGTCCGGGTTAGGCCATCCTTCGGAGGCTACTTTACGTGCAGCGGCGCCACCAGGGTTGTTCCAGTCCTGTGCCTGTGAGTAGTAGAAGCCTAATTTAACGCCGTGCTTTTTGCAGGCCGCAGCGAGGTCTTTTAATACATCTTTGCCATACGGTGTAGCATCTACGATATTAAATTTGCTGGCATTGGATTTAAACATGGCGAAGCCGTCGTGATGTTTGGCGGTGATCACGATATATTTCATGCCGGCATCTTTGGCCATTTTCACCCATGCGTCCGCATCATATTTAACAGGGTTAAATTTCTTTGCATATTCCTGGTATTCTTTCACGCCTATCTTACCTCTGTTCATGATCCATTCGCCACCGCGTTGTACCTGATGCCCTTTATACCATCCAGCGGGCACGGCATAGTCGCCCCAGTGGATAAACATGCCGAATCTGGCTTCTCTCCACCATTTCATACGTTGCTCGCGGGAAATTTCTGTGGTGACGGCGGCAGTAGTTTTTGTTTGCGCCGGCAGGCATTGACTAATGGCCAGCAATGCCAGGAGGCAGCAGGTCAGTTTTTTCATAATGGAATTATTTTAATTAATCTATGCAAACGATTGCAAGTTGGCTCAAAAAATAAGCGCATTCGCGCCTTAGTGATTGATAATCAATTAGCAATGAGTGTCTTTGTTACGCTTGCAAATTACACTACTAAAATCAGTAAAAAACTGATACGATTATGATTTCATTTTGGCTATTGCAGGTATTTTTTTATCTAAAAATGAAAAACCGCCGCGGTGGTAAGCCGGGCGGTTTTATAAGTATTAAAATTATGACAGACCTTAATTATGCGGTTTCCATCTGTTGCAGTTCCAGCACTTCGGTGGTCCATTTCCGCAGTTTGGCGGTGAGTTCAGGATTGCTGAGGAGTGACTGTCCGTAAGAAGGAATCATTTGTTTCAGTTTCTGTTGCCATGCTTCTGTGTCCACATCTTCTTTGAAGCAGCGTTTCATCAGGTTGAGCATAATGGACACTGCGGTGGAAGCACCTGGGGAAGCGCCGAGCAGCGCTGCGATGGAACCGTCGGCAGCACTAACTACTTCTGTACCGAATTCGAGGATGCCACCATGTTCAGGATCTTTTTTGATGACCTGTACACGTTGTCCGGCCATTTCCAGTTCCCAGTCTTTCATTTCTGCGTCCGGGAAGTATTCGCGGAGGGCTTCCAGCCTGTCTTCCGGTTTTTGCCGCACCTGAGCGATCAGGTATTTGGTCAGCGGAATATTATCGAGGCCTGCAGATACCATTGGGTAAATGTTATTGGCTTTGATGGACAGGGGCAGGTCGAGGTAGGAGCCATTTTTCAGGAACTTGGTAGAGAATCCTGCGTATGGTCCGAAGAGCAGTGCTTTTTTACCGTCGATCATGCGGGTATCCAGGTGTGGTACTGACATAGGAGGTGCGCCTACAGAGGCTTTTCCATATACTTTCGCCTGGTGTTTTTCGATGATTTCAGGATTATTGCAACGCAGCCACTGGCCACTCACCGGGAATCCGCCGAAGCCTTTACCTTCAGGGATGCCTGATTTTTCAAGCAATGGTAAGGAACCACCGCCTGCGCCAATAAATACGAATCTTGCGTTGAGTACATTTTTTTCGCGGGTATCACGGTTCTTCACTTTTACAATCCAGCCACCGTTATCGGATTTTTTCAGATCGCGAACATCGTGGTTGAAGTGCATGGACACGCCATCCAGCTTTTGGAGGTAGCGGAACAACTGACGGGTAAGAGCGCCAAAGTTCACGTCTGTACCCATTTCAGTATAGGTAGCGGCCACTTTCTGGGAAGGATCACGGTGTTGCATCACCAGCGGCATCCATTCGCGGAGCTGCTGCTGATCTTCAGAGTACACCATGGTATCAAACAGGTGGCATTGTTGCAGGGCTTTGTAACGCTTTCGCAGGTAATCCACATTCTCTTCACCCCAAACAAAGCTCATATGAGGAATACTTTGTATAAATTCCTGGGGATTGGAAATAATGTTTTTTTCGACCAGGTATGACCAGAATTGGCGGGAAACTTCAAACTGCTCTGCAATGTTCACAGCTTTCTTGATGTCTACTGACCCGTCTGGTTTCTGTGGTGTATAGTTCAACTCACAGAAAGCAGAGTGCCCCGTGCCGGCATTGTTCCATGCGTCGGAACTTTCGGCGGCGGCAACATCCAATCTTTCATAAATGGCGATGGTAAGTTCCGGTTGCAACTCCTTCAGGAGCATTCCCAGGGTAGCGCTCATAATACCAGCGCCTATTAAAACCACATCCGGACCTGTTTCAGACGTACTCTTGCTTCTAAACATAACCCCTATTTAATTCGAGGTGCAAAGTTACAATACAAACAATTAAGCAGGGTGAATTAAATGCGTCTTTTGAAGCAAATTAACAAACTGATTACAATTCTTTCTGAATAAATTGAAAGTTTAATATCAATCGCACTGTACAATACGTTATATTAAATAAAATCAAATGTGGAGAAAAAATTTTTAGAAATAATTTTTTAACAAACTTATCTAGTTTGATTTTATTCAATTTCAGGGATTTTCCGGCTCATAGGTAATCTTTGTTTTATATTTATGTTAACCCTGTTTCAAGGCCTGTTATCCACCTTTAAATCGCGCTATTTTTATATGATGAACAGAAGAGAATTCCTTGGTGGCCTTTCTGCCGCCGTTATCATTTCCGCCTGCGGTACGATTGTAAAAGCAGCTACCGCCGATCACCTGCATAAAAAAACTGTTTTCCGGTTTGCTGTAGGGTCCGACTGGCACTATGGCGAGCCCAATACGCCCTATGAGCAATACTTTAAGGACCTGAAAGCAGCGTTCGGCAAAGTGCATGCAGCTACTCCCTGCGAGTTTTTTGTACTCAACGGTGATGTGATTCACAATGAACCCTCCTTATTACAGCCGGCAGCACAACTATTTAAAACCATTCACCCGAAAGTATATGCCACCCGTGGCAATCACGACCGCGTTACGCCGGAGGCCTGGCAGCAGGCCTGGGGCAATCCGCTGCAACACCAGCAGGTAATCAATGGTAACGTATTGCTCTTCGGCGATACCTCCAACATCAAGGGCGATTTCCTGGCACCTGACCTCCAATGGTTCGAAGAGCGCCTCGAAGCCAATAAAAAAGCCAAAGCCATTTTTATCTTCCTGCATATTACCCCGGTTAAATGGACGGAATATGCCGCCGACTCTCCCGCTTTTGCGGCGTTGGTCCGTAAGTATCCTAACGTGAAAGCCGTATTCAACGGGCACGACCATGACCAGGACAACGTGAAACTGCTGGATAACCAGCTGCCTTTCCTGTTTGATAGCCACATCGGCGGTAGCTGGGGTACCAACTACCATGGCTTCCGGATTGTAGAGCTAAAAGATGATGGCTCAGTACTTACATATATGATGAATCCAGATACAAGAATCAACGAATTTAACAGCAAAAAAAGTCTGGCAGGATAGTCCATTTTCCCGGTGAAAGTGAGTACCTTGGTACAGCCCGAAAAACCGCTGAATACTAAGAATACTATGCATCTCGAAGAAATAGAAGACTTGTACAACTTTAGATACCCTGCACTATACAAACAACTATATGCAGATGGTATGCTCAACTGGGGAACGTTTGGTCCGGATTGGCACCAGCGCATATTTCCGCAGTTGCAGGAAAATCCTCCTTTCCTGTTGTATGCACACGACCTGGAGGTGATCAACACATCCGCTGTGGCTGATTACCTGGAAGAAGGCATCCTGTTTGCAGATCCGGTGCACCGCTTTATTCCGATTGCCACTACCGGAGCAGGCGACTGGTTTGCACTCTATTATAATTTGCAGGACGGGGATGATGTGCCGGTGGTGCTGGTATGGCACGATTCAAACGAGGCCTGCATACTTGCTAAAAACCTGCAGGACTTCATCTTCCTCCAGATGCTGGAAGCGGTTACCGATATAGATCCGCATTATCCGGGTTTAATAACAGTGGGAGATATGAAGGCTAACTGTGAGCGCTGGCTCGAATCGCATGAACCTTACCTGACGGCAAGCCAGGTAGCCATACTGCGGGAGGTATTTGCCAAAGGGAAGCTGACGAATGCAGAATTGAAGGATATCCTGGATGAAGAAATTAATTTCCAGTGGATGGATAGTAGCTTTCCTTACCAGGAAGCTATATAACCTGATTTTTCAGAAAACTGTTTCTCCCCCGCCGGGGGAGAAACAGAAAAGGAAATTTAATCCTCATAAAACTCTATCAACGCCCCAAAGTACTGTGTAGTCCAGCCTTCCGTAATATCTTCAAAAGCCTCATCCGGAATATTGGTATGCCTCAACTCTACATCCGTTCCTTTCTTGGAAGGATGCAGTATGATTGTTACAATCGAAGGCTGCTCCGCTTCCTCTTCCCCGAAATACCATTCCTGCACAATCTTCCTGCCTTCTTCAAACTCGAGGTTGCGACCTACGATACTGTCTTCCCAAAGGGAAAATTCCGTGCCCGGCTCGGTGCTCATCACCGCCTTTTCGCCAGTCCACAGCTGAATGGTAGCCGGATTGGTGAGTGCTGCATATACCTCCTCGGGCTCAGCACGTACAATGAAATGCTTTTTGAAATCTTTCATGCTCCAAAGCTAGGCATTTGTTAAAAATAAAAATAAATTAGGCCAAATGTACTAATTTGATAAAAGTCGCCTTACCTTTGCCCCGGAATAATTCAGATACCCATGAAAGCGATCATTATCGGCGCCGGTATCGGTGGGCTCACCACCGCCATAGCGCTGCAACAGCAAGGAATCGACTATGAAATTTATGATGCCGTTCCCGAATGCCGCGCAGTAGGAGCAGGCATCATGCTGGGCGGTAATGCCATGACGGTGTATGAGCGATTAGGCGTAGGTGAAGCCATCCGTAACGTTTCCATCTTCCCGGAAAATATTTTTGTAAGCAACTACAAAGGGAAAGTGTTACAGCAGGTAAGCAATGCGTATATCCGTCAACGTTACGGACAGGGAGCACACATGATTCACCGTGCTACCCTGCAGCAACTGCTGCTGCAGGCGGTAACGAAGGAAGTGCACTGGGGAAAAAATTTCCAGCGCCTGGAGCATCACTCACATGGCGTGGTCGCCTATTTCGAAGATGGCAGCACTGCCACTGCCGATTTGCTGATTGGTGCAGACGGCATCCGCTCGGTAGTGCGGGAGAAATATGTAGTACCTGCGGAATACCGCTACTCCGGCCAAACCTGCTGGCGCGCCATCATCCCCATGAAATTATCCCACGAAGAACAAATGAATGCCACCGAAGTATGGGGCAACGGTAACGGCTTACGTGCTTCCTATATGCAGGTGGACGGTGATCGGGTGTACTTCTGGTTTACCAAAAAAATGCCCGCAGGCAAGCCGTTTACAGACATCGACGCCATTGCATTTATGAAAAAGGAACTGGCAGCATTCAGTGGAAAAATGCAGCAGGTAGTAGCAGCTATAAAGCCGGAAATGCTGCTCCGTGCCGACTTATACGATTTCAAACCTATCAGCACCTGGTATAAGCATAAAGTGGTACTGTTAGGTGATGCCTGCCACGCTACCACTCCCAACCTCGGACAAGGTGCCAGTCAGGCTATTGAAGATGCACTCATGCTCGCGCGCTGCCTCAAACAGGAAACCAGCATTGATGCCGCCTTTAAAAAATACCAGGATGGCCGCATCGAAAGGGTGCAAAAAGTAGTAGGTATCTCCTGGCAACTGGCACAGCTGACTAACTGGAAAGGATTACTCGCAACCAGTGTGCGTGATATGATCGTGCGGATGGTCCCCAACAGGATTACGCAGCAGCAGATGGAGTTTTTGTATAGCCTTAAATGGTAATTGCGCGGTGTTTTCAGGGCCGCAGGCCCTGAAAACACCGCGTATGACGCTGTGCCGAAGGCACAGCGTCATACGCGGAAAACGGACCAAGTGAATAACTTTTGATAGCTTTATTCACCTAATCCACGGAAGCTCATGAAAAAACTACCCGCCATCGCACTCACCTTGCTGCTCGCCAGCTCCGCCTTTGTGCAGCAGCAATGGATACGGATCAACCAGCTGGGATATCTGCCTGACGGCATCAAAGTAGCCGTTTTCGGCACAAAGGATAACGCCACCCCCAAAAACTTTCAACTGATCGACTCCGCTTCCGGCGAAGTGGTGCTCAGCACCGCCGCCAGCAAGGACTTTGGCGCTTACGGACCATTTACACATACTGCGCGACTTAATTTCTCTTCCTGGAAAAAAACAGGTACCTACCGGCTGAAAGCCGGCAATGCCTACTCTCCTTATTTTCGTATAGCCAACAACGTATATAACGGTGCGGCAGACTTTTGCCTGCGTTATATGCGCCAGCAACGGAGCTGGTTTAATCCCGTGCTGCAGGATAGCTGCCATACCCACGACGGCTATACGATGTATGGCCCCATGCCCGACAGTACCCGTATTGATGTGGCCGGTGGCTGGCACGATGCTACGGATTACCTGCAATATGTAACTACGTCTGCAAACGCCACCTGGCATTTGCTGGCGGCGTACCGGGATTTTCCACAGGTGTTTTCCGATCAATATGCGGCCAATGGGCTACCGGGCAGTAACCAGGTGAGTGATGTGCTGGACGAAGCCCGCTGGGGGCTGCAATGGCTGCTTAAAATGCATCCTGCGGATAACATCATGTTTAACCAGATTGCGGACGACCGCGATCATAAAGGATTGCGGCTACCCAAAGAAGATCCGTTTTATGGAAAAGGCTTTGAGCGCCCCGTGTACTTTTGTACCGGTGAGCCGCAGGGCCTGGGAAAATATAAGAATAAGAGCACCGGTGTGGCTTCTACAGCCGGTAAATTTTCAAGTGCGTTTTCACTGGCGGCAGGTATTTATGGAGATGCTGATCCTGCGTTGGCTGCATTGCTGCGTAAGCGGGCGTTATCCAGCTACCAGATGGGCGTGCGGCAACCGGGCGTATGCCAGACAGCCTCTGTTTTATCGCCCTACATTTACGCCGAAGATAACTGGACGGACGATATGGAACTGGCCGCAGCAGGTTTGTACCAGCAAAGCCGGGAGCCGCGCTACCTCCGGGACGCATTAAAATACAGTAGCCAGGAAACCATCACGCCCTGGCTGGGAAAAGATACCGCCAATCACTATCAATGGTATCCGTTTATTAACCTCGGACATTACGAACTCGCCAAATCCCTGCCTGCTGCGCAGCGTACAACCGTTACCGGCTACTACCGCGAAGGCATAAGCCGGGTTTGGAAAAAAGCGGCTGCCAATGCTTTTTACCGGGCTATACCGTTTATCTGGTGCAGTAATAACCTGACGGTTTCTTTTGCCATGCAGTGTTACTGGTACCGGCAGCTCACCAAGGATGTGGCTTTCCGGGAATTGGAGCAGGCGAATATCGACTGGCTGTTTGGTTGTAATCCCTGGGGCACCAGTATGGTGTATGGTTTGCCTGCTAACGGTGACTACCCTACGGACCCGCACGCGGCTTTCAGCACCGTTGCCAGGTTGCCGGTGGATGGCGGTTTGGTGGACGGACCAGTGTACACGGCTATCTATCAAAACCTGATTGGTATTAAATTATCCGAGCCGGATGAGTATGCGGACTTTCAGAGTGACCTGGCCGTGTATCACGATGATAGGGGCGATTACAGTACTAACGAGCCTACCATGGACGGCACTGCATCGCTGATATATTTGCTGGCAGCTATGGCCGGAGAAGCGCCACAGCAGCACACCTTAGCTGCCGGTGGCATCATCCGGGGAAACCGGCATGAGAAAAAACTTGCCCTCGTATTTACAGGCGACGAGTTTGCAGACGGTGCGGCTGCTATCTCCCAAAATTTAAAATCAGCCACCATCAAAGGTTCCTTTTTCCTGACCGGAAATTTTTATCGTCAATTTCCAAAAGTTATTCAACAATTAAAGCGGGATGGGCATTATTTAGGTACGCATTCCGATAAGCATTTATTGTATTGCGACTGGGCGCATCGGGATAGTACGCTGGTTACGCAGGATTCATTCCGTACCGACCTCAGAAATGCTTACCGGGAGCTGGAAAAGGCAGGAGTAACAAAAGCTGCAGCGCCCTATTTCCTGCCGCCGTATGAGTGGTATAATCAACAGGTGGCGGACTGGACAAAAGCGGAAGGTTTACAACTGATTTCTTTTACCCCAGGTACCCGGTCTAATGCGGATTACACGTATCCGGATTTAAAAAATTATATAGGTAGCCGGGAGATACTGGATGCGATTATGGCATATGAAAAAGGACAGGAGCAAGGGCTCAACGGGTTTATGCTCTTATTGCATATTGGTACTGACCCGCGGCGTACAGACAAATTTTATCCCTACCTGCCTGCGTTAATCAGCAGGTTAAAAGCAAAAGGATACAGTTTTGTGCGGGTTGACGAACTGCTCCAGCCTTAATTCCGGCACGAACCCGCAAAATTTTGCGGGTTTATATTTGGATTCATGCATTTTTTTGCCGAATTTGACGGAAGATTTGTATCCATGTTAAAAGAAGAACGCCAGGCCTATATACTCCATCAGGTAAACCTGCACAACAAGGTATTGTCCTCCCATCTGAGCGAGCAGCTCCAGGTGTCGGAAGACACTATACGCAGAGACCTTACCGAACTGGCCCGGGAAGGAAAGATTCTGAAAGTACATGGAGGCGCATTATCGAAGTCGTACCGCGATGGTATTGCATCCCACGACGTATACGCTGCCGCAGAAAAACGCATCATTGCCATGAAAGCGGTGCAGCTCATACAGGACGGGATGTTTGTACTCACCACAGGGGGTACTACCATCATGGAAATGGCGAGATTACTACCGGAAGATTTACGTGCTACATTTATTACCGTGAGCTTACCGGCAGCTTTTGAATACGCCAACCACCCGAACATTGAAGTAATTGTGATTGGGGACAAGCTGGCAAAAGATTCGAAAATCACCGTAGGAGGAGAAGCGATTACCAAAATCATGAATATCCGTGCAGACCTGTGCTTCCTCGGTGTAAATGCGATAGATGCAGATGCGGGCCTCACCGATAATGACTGGGAGGTAGTGCAGGTAAAGAAAGCCATGATCGCCACCTCCAGAAAAGTAGTGGCCCTTTCCATTTCAGAAAAAGTAGATACAGCAGACAGGTTGAAGGTCTGTGATATTGATGCAATAGATATTATAATAACGGAATTACAGCCAAAGGCAAAGAAATTAATACCGTACGGCAAGAAGGGAGTAAAAATCCTCTAAGGGAAGCCATCCTGTAATTGCCCAACTATTCGAATGTAACCAACAGCTTTGCCTGGAACGGGTGATAGAGATCCCCATTTATCAACAAGTCTAAACAACAATTATGAAATTGCTCCGATTCAAATGGGCAGTGTGTCCGCGCACCATGTTGCTCTTTCTGCTATGCTGCTTTATGTCCCTGGCAGCATCCGCGCAATTCGTTATTTCGGGAAAGGTTACGGACGAAAAAGGATCAGCAGTTCCCGGTATTACCATTGCCGTAAAAAACACCAATCAGGGTGCTTCCACGGATGTTGATGGCAAATACACCATTCGCCTGACACAGCCCGCAGGTACCTACACCCTCGTGTTTTCCGGTATTGGCTTTCAGCAACAACAAAAACAGGTAACCGTCAGCAGCAGTGGCAGCACCACCGTAGATGCCACCATGGCGGAAGACGTATCCAAGCTGGATGAGGTAGTAGTTACCGGTACTTCTGCCGGTACCACCCGCCGTCAGCTGGGTAGTTATATCAGCTCCGTAAAAGCAGATGCATTAGATAAAGGCGCCACCAGCAATGTGCTCACTGCACTGCAAGGTAAAACCGCCGGTGCTCAGATCATCCAGAACTCCGGTGACCCTTCCGGCGCAATGTCCGTAAGACTCCGCGGTATCAGTACCATCAGCGGCTCCTCCGAGCCACTGTATATCATTGATGGGGTGATCATTGATAACAGTACCACCCGCGTAACCAATACCGACCCTAACTATAACGGGGGTACGACGGTTGGTACCATTGGCCAGAGCCGTATGGCAGATATTAACCCCGCTGATATCGAACGCATCGAGGTGCTGAACGGTGCCGCGGCGGCAGCCATCTACGGTTCCCGCGCGAATGCCGGTGTGGTACAGATCTTCACTAAAAGAGGCGCAGAAGGTAAGCCGGTGGTAAATTTCTCCACCAGCTTTAATGTGAACCAGATTCGCAAGAAACTGGAGGTAAACCAGGCGCCACTTAAATTCGGCGGCGATCCGGATGTATCCACACAAAACCTCATTGGTACGCCACCATTGGCCACCAACACCACCCCTGTTAATCGTTATGACTACCAGGATTACATTTTCCGCACGGGCGTAGGTACCGATAATAACGTATCCGTAGCGGGTGGTCGGGATAAAACGAAATACTTTGCTTCTGCCAGTTACATGTATAACCAGGGTATTATCAGAAACACTGATTTCAATCGTTTCAGCTTCCGCCTTAACCTGGATCAGGAGATCACCAAATGGCTCACCTTCAACGGTTCCATGAACTACGTTTCCAGCAGGTCCAACGAAAAGCCGGATGGCAACACGTTTTACTCACCAATGAACTCCGTTACCATTATCGGTAACTACTACGATATCCATAAGCGCGATGCCATCGGTAACCTCATGAAAGTGGGTAACCTGGGTCGTGTAAACCCGGTATCTATTATCGAAGATTTTGATCAGCGCCAAACAGTTGGCCGTATCATTGCCGGTGCCGGTTTGTCGATCAAACCAATCAAGAACCTGAGCATCGATTATAAAATGGGTATCGATAACTATTCCCAGAACGGAACAACCCTGATTCCGCCGTATGCCTACTTTGTAAGCACCGGATTTTATGGAGGTGGTAACCCTAACAACCCTACGTTGAATGGTTATTCCAGTGCGGCTACTAATATTTCATTCATGATCAACCATGATGTGAATGCTACCTATAACGCACAGATCAGCGAAAACTTTTCTTCCGTTACACAGGTGGGTTACTCCGTGCAATATCAGAAGATGAACTATACCATGATCCAGGGAAGAGGTTTGCCGCCGTTTGTACAGAGTGCCGCCAAAGCTGCCACCATCATTCCGGGCGAAGATCAGCGTACAGAGCTGAGCATTGCCGGTGAGTTCATCCAGCAAAACTTTAAATACAAGGATCAGTTGTTCATTACCGGCGCACTGCGTCTGGATGGTTCGTCTGTATTCGGAAAGGATGAGCGCAATCAGCTGTACTCCAAACTGAGTGGTAGTTATGTGTTGTCCGGTGCGGATTACTGGAAGAATTCCAATATTGCTAAATGGTGGACTTTCCTGAAATTCAGGGCAGCTTACGGTGAGTCGGGTAACCTGACAGGTATCCCGGCCTATGCGCGATTCAATACCTATAATGCTACCGCTTTCATTGGTGCGTCCGCATTCCAGTCGCCCCTCACCTACACCGATCCTAACGTGAAGCCTGAAAGGCAGCAAGAGCTGGAATTCGGTACAGACATGGCTTTCCTCGGTGATCGTATAGGCCTGAGCGTTAACTACTATCGTAAGAAAGTAAAGGACCTGCTGATTGCCAGGGCGATTGCACCAACCGATGGTTTTACTTCTTACCAGGCCAACATTGGTACGCTGGAAAACAATGGTATTGAGGTAGTGCTGAACGCCACTCCTGTAAAAACGAAAACATTCAGATGGGATTTCACCGGCATCTTCAACAGGAACAGAAACAAAGCTACTGATATTGGTGGCGGTTTGATCCTGTATAACAATATCGGTGGTGCCAGCGTAAGTATTGCACAAAATGAGCCTATCGGATTTTTCTATGGCGCATTTTATGCGAGAGATAACAGCGGTAATATAATCAAGGATGCCAATGGTATTCCACTCACCGAAAGAGGTGTACAGAATACTTCACTTACGTATACCCCTGGCCGTGATGGCAACGGCCTGCCTACCGGTGCTGTGCTGAATAAAAAAATCGGTGACCCGAACCCGGATTATACATCTACCATTACCAACGACTTCACCTGGAAAAACCTGACTTTACATACTCAGCTGGATATCGTACAGGGCGTGGATGTGTTTAATGCCGACTACAGAACACGCCAGGGTGTGGACAACGGTAAAATTGCAGAAGCAGAAGATCTTGGCCTGCTGCCTCGCGGATACATCAATGGTGTATACCAGATCCAGGAATTCAGGATTGACGATGGTTCCTTTGTGAAGCTGCGTGAAGTTGCCCTCTCTTATAATTTCGGAAAAATCAAAGGATTCAGTGATCTGACGGTGATGGCCAGTGGCCGTAACCTGGTGTCTTGGGATAACTATAAAGGATATGATCCGGAAGTAAATGCTGCCGGCCAGAGTACGCTGCTGCGTGGTATTGACTTCGGTGCTGTTCCTATTCCAAGAACCTACAGCATAGGTGTACGTGCAAAATTCTAAATCCTTAAAAGAGAAAAGTCATGAATCAATATATTAAATATTGCCTGATAGGAACACTGGCCATTGCCACCTCCTGTTCCAAAAATTTTTCGGACCCGAGCGGACCCTCGTCTGATCAGGCTTACAGCACCCCTGCGGCCATTGCGGATGTAGTAGTGGGCTTACAGGCCTATTATGTAAAGGATCGTACTGGTTTGCTCTATAATTCGGTTACCGCGGGCAGCATCCTTACGGGTGAAACTTTTGTAACCAACACAGGAAATGTGGATGAAGCGCAGTTGCAAACCGGTGGCGTTGCAGTATTAAATACCAACTCCGTTATTAACCAGTTATGGAATACCAGTAACAAGATTATTTATGAATCCAACAGGGTGTTAGCTACCACTCCGAAGGTGATTACCGATGCAGGTTTTGCCAGTGGTGTAATTGCCTACGCCTCGTTGTATAAAGCATGGGCAATAGGTACACAGGCCGCTTTTTTTGAACAGGTACCTGATACCAGTGGTTTCCCTGGCCCTAATACGCCACCGGTAACCTTCATTAGCGGTCAGGCTGGTTATCGCAAGGCAGTAGGTGTGCTGGATAATGCGATTAATACCATCACGGCAACGCCTATAGGTAGCAATTTTACACCGTATGTACCGGCAGGTGTAAATATACTCAACTCTCTGTATGCGCTGAAAGCAAGGTATGCCCTATGTGCAGGTGATTACGATGTAGCGTTGGCTGCGGCAGATAAGGCTAGCCTCACGGTTAAATCCACCCTTAACTTTAATGACCAGGTAAACAACCCGATCTTTTTCCTGGTGGCGGCTACGAGCAACATTTATCAGGCTACGGATTCCACCATGGGTTTACCGGTTGGATTCCGCCCGGAAAATGCTGACCAGCGCCTGCCATTTTATTTGTTGAGAAACCCTACGTCTTCACTGAAATGGGGTATCAAAGGTTTCTGGACTTCTACCACAGCGCAGATACCGGTGTATTTACCAGGAGAAATGACTTTGATCAAAGCAGAGTGTTATGCACGTAAAGGCGATGTCCTTAACGGCTTAATTGAGCTTAATAAAGTGGTGACCAAACAACCTTCCGGCGATATTTACGGCGTAGGTGCAGGACTTCCTGCCATCGCCGGTGTTGCCTCCCCAGCGGCTTTATTAGATTCCATTTATAAGCATAGGAGAATAGAATTATACCTGGCCGGACAGGAACTGGAGGATAGTCGCCGCTTCGGCAGACCAGCGTCTGAACGTAAGCGTACCTACTTCCCTTATCCGCTCGTTGAACGGAACGATAACGCTAATACCCCGGCTGATCCTGCACAATAACAGGAAAGCTTTTTTGCGGAATTTTACCATGCATGTGAATGAAAGAAGCCAGGTCCTGAAAAATGGACCTGGCTTCTTTTCGTTTATGGCTTTACGTTAGTCTTTTGTATCTGCTATTACTGCCTCCAGTTTACTGATAACAGCCCCGAGGGATTGTTCCTGTTTGGCAATTGCCTTCTTCCTGAAATAAAACCAGTTGATTAACCCCCAAACCGTAACCGCACCATATATCATCAGGGTGGTAGTGATGCTAAGATGGCTGGTGTACTCGATCATATAAAGTGCCAGACCGGAAAACAGCAGGATGAAGTAGGCGTTTAAAATGCCGCGTTGCAGGTAGCGTTGTTTTTCCCGGATCTGCAACATGTTTTGTAGGTATTCCTGCACTGGTACTTCTTCCTGGCCTTTGGCGAAAAGTTGTTTGATAAGGCCGGCGGAACTGGCAAGATACAGCAGGATGGCCATGATGGCCAGTGCTACGCCTATCCAGGTGGTGATCATTTTCGGGCGCGACATCGCTACAATGTAGCAGGCCCAGAAGATGGTGGCGATCAGCAGCACGTACGATAAAATGAGCTTGCGTTTTACGGCGCCCTTCACTTTGGCTGCCTTTTCCAGTAGGGCTTTGATATCTGGTGCCGGCGCTGTTTTTCTGCTACGCCACAGCTGTTGAAATTTATCGTCAGCGTTCATATGCCTTAAATTTTTCCGTCAGTTTTTCTTTAATGCGATGTACTCTCACCCGCACATTTGATTCGCTCATGCCCAGGATGCCGGCTATTTCTGCCTGTTTCACATCTTCCAGCTCCATGGAGATTATCAGTCTGTCCGTTTCATTTAAAGTAGCAATACACTGATACAGAAAGTTCACTTCATCTTCATTTACCACCGGGCCTTCGTCGGCTTTATCCACTTCCTTTCTCACAAATTTGCTGCTTCTTTCCAGCTGGCGTAAACAGTTATTACAGGCGATGCGGAAGATCCAGGTACCGATGGCAGCTTCGTTCCGGAAGTTGGGCAGCTGCTGCCAAACGGTAATAAACGTGTCCTGTGCAATATCCTTGGCCCAGTCATCATCATTTACGTAACCCATGCACAGGCGGAAAACTTTGTCCCAGTAGTCGGCGTACAGCTCATCAAAGGCTTGCTGCTGGCTAATTGAGGAATTGGGTGATTTCGTTAAGATACCATTCTGTATCGTCATACATGATAAAATGTAATCCCTTGGTGGCGTATTTCAGGGTGGCTGTTGTCAGATGCTTATATTGTTCTTCTATCGCCGGTTTAAAGTTAATAAAAGAAGATTCTAATAACACCAGGGTCGGAATTTTTACGGCAGAAATTGTGGTACGCTGATCCAGGTTGGAAAACTGACAGTATGTATCCACGTATGTTTTACGGTCTGTTTTTACACCCCACCTGATAATATCTTCTTTATGTACGGTATCTGTAGTAAGGCGTGAGATGGTCATTTTTTGCATTTTGTACATGGCAGAGTCATTCATCGGTAGGATGCGGTTTGCAAAGGCAGAGCAGTCAGGGGTTTCAGCCTGTTTGAAGTCAGGGTTCATCAGTGCACCGAGGCACGGTAACGCATCTACGATAACGGCTTTGCTGAACAGGTCAGGGTAGCGTGAGGCAAGCGTCATTACCAGTCCGCCACCAAGGCTATGCCCGATCAGTATCGGATGATGCAGATTGTTTTTGCGTACATAGGCAGCAATTTCCTCTACCCAGTTGCTGATGTTTGGTGCGGCTTCGGCAGGAGCACCTGCGTAGCCAGGCATGGTTAATATATAGCTCGTATATTTATTACCAAGGCCGGCAGCGGTACCATCAAATACATCGCCACTGCAGGTAAATCCGGGAATCATGATGACTGCCTGTTTACCTTTTCCGACAGTTTTTACCTGGAAACCAGGTTGTGTAGTTTGCGCAAATGTATTCAGGCAAAGAGCAGCGAGTGCGAATATCAGGAAGAGAACGAATAACTTTTTCATGGGTGTTTGTTTTTAAATTTCCTTTTAGATACGCGACCTTTCAGAATGTTACACGATCACTGAAAAAAAATTAAAAAATTTTTCACACCCATGAAAATCAATTACTTATTCGCTCCTTAAACTTTTAATTGGGTTGGCAAGGGCGGCTTTTACTGCCTGCAGGCTCACCGTTAATAAGGTAATAATAATGGCGCCAAACGCCGTTGCGGCAAAAATCCACCAGTGGATATCCACCCGGTAAGCAAAGCCTTTCAGCCATTGCTGCATCAGGTACCAGGCCGCCGGTACAGATAACAGGAAGGCCAGCAACACCAGTTTCAGAAAATCGGTGGATAGTAACCTCACAATACCTGAAACACTTGCTCCCATTACTTTACGCACGCTGATTTCTTTGGCGCGCTTACGGGCGGTGTAGGTGGCCAGGCCAAATACCCCGAGGCAGGCTACAAAAATTGTAAGGCCGGCAAATATGGCGAGGATGCGGCCGGTATTGGCTTCCGACTGATAGCTGTCGGCATAGTGTTGATCTAAAAAGGTATAATAGAAGCTCACATCGGTGTTCATGGATTTCCACTGGCCTTCCAAACTGGCTACGAGTTCTTTTGTATGAGCAGGATCATGCTTGATGATAAACATTGGCCCCCAGCCGTTGCCAAGCTCCATTACCAGCGGTGAAATAGGAGAATGCATGGATTTAAAATGAAAGTCTTTCACCACGCCTATCACCTGGTACGTTTTGCCGGGTGCGTTAATATCCATATGCCGGTAGGTTTTGCCTATTGCATTATTACCCCAGCCCATGGCTTTGGCAGTTGTTTCGTTGATCACCGCTGCGGAGGTATCACCGCCGAATTTAGCGGAAAAGTTGCGCCCTGCAAGCAGCTGCATGCCCATTACGTCCAGGTAGTTTTCATCTACTTCATAGCGCAGCGTTTTAATCTGTGCATCGGACGTCTTTTCGTAAATGAAATAGTTATTAGAATAGCTGGGGCCTGAAGGCAGATAGGCTGATACCGTGAGGCCTTTAACTCGGGAGTCCTGCAACAGCTTACCCTTTAAGGCTTCCCGCTGCGATCCGCTGATACGGTCGGTTTGGTGCAGCAGGAGCACATTATCTTTATTATACCCCAGTTTCTTATGCTGTATATACGACAGCTGATTATAAACAATAGCGGTGCTCACTATTAAAGTAATGGATACAAAAAACTGGAATACTACGAGGCTGCTGCGGATCCGTGTGCCTTGTTTGCCACCGGGGCTGAAGCTCCGTTTCAGCGCTGCATCCGGCTTAAAAGATGCGAGGAAGAAAGCTGGATAACTGCCGGCTATCATACCTGTAATCACTGCAAAAACCAGGATGATCGGTATAAGCCATGGGGTGCTGAGCCAATGCAGTTCTATATTCCGGCCTGCCAGTTTATTAAAGGTAGGGAGTAACAGGAACGCGAGTACGACTGCAATAATAGTGGCAATGAGGGTAAGCGCAATGGATTCCAGCATAAACTGTATCACCAGCCTTCCCCTGGCGGCCCCCAATACTTTCCGCATGGCCACTTCCTTTACCCTGCCTACGGCATTAGCGGTGCTGAGGTTCATGAAATTGATGCAGGCAATCAGTATCATGAACAGGACAATAGCGCCGAAGATATAGATGTAGCGGATATCGCCGGGGGTATCCAGGTCGTAGGCATAATCGGAATGAAGGTGGATGTCTGTCAGTGGTTGCAGGCGAAGGTCAAATTTGTTACCGGCCGCTTTGAATTCGCTGAGCGACATGTGCATGTGTTCCTGCATTTGCTGGCCTACATATTTTTCCACCAGCGCCGGTAGCTTGGCTTCCAGCTTCGTATAATCGTAACCTTTAGGCAGCAGCAGGTAGGTGAAATAGCCGGAAGTAAGCCAGGACTCGGAGCGGGAGTCAGCAACAGAGCTCATAGAGGCGAGCATATCAAAACGCATATGCGTGTTGGCTGGCTGTTCTTTATATACCCCGGTCACGCGGTAGTATTGGTTTTCATCCTTAAAGAAGAGCATTTTGCCCATGGGGTCGGCGTTGCCGAAATATTTTCTGGCGGTTTTGTCGGACAGGATGATAGTAAAAGGTTCCGTCAGTGCCTGGGATTTATTCCCATCCAGCAGGTCGAAGTCGAATATTTTAAACAGGGATGGATCGGCGTAGCCCATCATATATTCCTGGTAAGTTTTGTCTTTATAGGTGATGGTAGGGATGCCGGCGTTTCGGAGTCGCACGGTTTCCTGAATTTCCGGGAAGGTGCTTTTCAGCACGGCGGCCAGTGGTGGAAATACATTGGCTTCCCGCATTGGTTCGCCTTTTACCTGTCCCCGCAGCACTACTCTTACGATGCGGTCCGAGTTTTTGTTGAACCGGTCGTAGCTGAGTTCATAGCTCACATAGATGGAAATAACCAGGCAGGTGGCTATGCCTATGGCCAGCCCGGTGATGTTGATGGCGGAAAAAGCTTTGTTTTTCCACAGGTTGCGCAGCGCTATTTTCAGATAATTGCGTATCATGATGGAGCAGGAATCAAAGTAGATGCCGCTTAGCGGAGTTATTGATTTTCAGGGAGATGTAAATGTTGCATGCGCCCTGAGTGTCCGGTTTTAGTACATTATTTGTCCGAAAGCAGACGTTTAGTATAAAGATAGGGATGTATTAATTTTGTGACAAACAGGAAATATATGAAGATATACCAGCAAGGCGTTAGGTTGCGGCCAAGAAGCAGAGGTTTTCATTTGATTACCGGGGAGGTATTACAGGCTATTCCGCAGGTTTCGCGGATTAAAACGGGTATGTTGCAGGTATTTATACAACATACCTCCGCGGGGCTTACTATCAATGAAAACGCGGACCCAACGGTACGCACTGATTTTGAGATGTGGTTCAACAAGGCGGTACCGGAAAATGATCCGGATTACGAACATGACTACGAAGGAGCGGATGATATGCCGGCGCATATTAAAGCCTCGTTGCTGGGTGCTGCTGTAATGATACCGGTGCACAATGGCAGGCTGGCGTTGGGCACCTGGCAGGGTATTTATTTATGTGAACACAGAAACGATGGCGGTTCCCGGAGTTTAGTACTGACGGTGTGGGGAGAGGAATAGATTAGCTGCCCGCCTGCTGCAGCGATGTTTTATAGGCCTGGAGCAGCAGCATCAGTCCAGGCATGGATACCTGCATGATATCCCTCATACTCTTCAGGGCTCTTGCCGACAGCTTGTAAGCTCCTTTTACAGAGATGCCCATAATAGCGCCTATCTGGTCATAATCCAGTTCTTCAAAGTATCGGAGGTAAATAATTTCTTTCTGCCGGCTGTTTAGCTGGTTGAGTGCTTCGGTGATTTGTTTATGTTGTTGTTGCTGACTTTCTTTATTGATATAGGTTTGCTCGTAGGAAAAGTTAGCGAGGAAATCATGTTGTTCCTTGTCGAAGGAAACGAGGGTTACATTACGCCTTGGTCGTAACCGGTTGTAGAGTGTACTGCGCAGTGCCACGAAGAGGTAAGGGCGGAGGTCCACATTTGCGCTCAGGTTATGGCGGTTGGTCCAGAGTTTAATAAACAGTTCCTGGATGGTATCTTTTACGAGTTCTTCCTGCTGATGCAGGCGCATAGCATACTCATATAACCGGTTGAAGTACCGGTCGTAAATTTCTGCAAAAGCCAATTCGTTGTTATGTTGTAGTGCTTCCCAGAGCGCCGTATCAGATGCTGATGAAAGATCCATGTCCCAACTTCTCGCCTTAAAAATACAAAAAAATAGTGTAGCCGTTGGTGAAGGCTGTTAGTAAACTGTCCGTGGTTGCCTAGATATAAGAATATTAATACGGATGTAAATGTATAAAAACAATTGATTTAAAAATTCATTTAAGAAAAATTAAAAAAATTAAAAAAAAGTGGGGTGTTTTGCAAAATCCTTGTGTTCTGTTTAAGTCAGGGGGTTACTTTCTCCATGCGACCTGAAATTGTGGTACTAACGATTGTTGGGATTTGAAACATAAAAATTATCAGTCATACACTAAAGAAGAGTTCCTGGAAGACGCGTTCTTCACGGAGTGGGTACGTAGTGCCCAGCCTGATGCAGCGGCTTTTTGGGAGGCCTGGGAGGCGGAAGGGCATGCAAATGCAGCGGTGATGCGGGAGGCCAGGACTGTACTGGAGGGTATTTTTAGTTTGGAGAGAATAAAGTCGCCGGCGGCTGCAAAGGCAGCAGTATGGGCAGGTATTCAGGCGGGAATGGAGAAGCAGCCGGATTCCGTTAGCACTCCTCTTTATCGGCGGTTCTGGTATGCAGCAGCAGCTGTGATCTTACCAGTGGCCATTTTTGGAGGATATTATTTGTTTAGTAACCGGGAGAAGCGATATTCAACCGGGAACGGAGAACATTTAGTGGTAACTTTGCCGGATTCTTCGACCGTTACGATGAATGCAAATACGACGATCACCTATCGCAGGTGGAGTCAGGAAAAAAGGGAGGTTTGGCTTAGCGGGGAAGCGGTTTTTGAAGTGAAACCTTCCGTTAAAACACTCGCGGCGCCGTTTACCGTTCATGCCGGGGAGGTAGATGTAGATGTATTAGGGACAGTATTTAATATAAAGAACAGAAGAAACAAAGCAGAAATATTTCTGCAAAGCGGTAAAGTAAGAGTTACCGGGCTACAAAAACACAACAGTGTAGTGTTGATGCCTGACCAAAAAGCCAACTATTCGTCAGATACACTACAGGTAGTGACCTCCTCCGCCGGTAATACAAAGCCAATGGCCTGGCGGGAGTATAAAATGGAGCTTACCAACACTTCTGTTAAAGAT
Source organism: Chitinophaga jiangningensis (assembly GCF_900142605.1). GTDB lineage: Bacteria > Bacteroidota > Bacteroidia > Chitinophagales > Chitinophagaceae > Chitinophaga > Chitinophaga jiangningensis. Next base: position 812,308 of record NZ_FRBL01000001.1, on the reverse strand, counting down.
ATCATAGAGACATTGCAGGATCAATATGGCTATACCATCGTACTGCAGGACTCATCCATTGCCAACACACCTATCGAAGGAACTTTAAGGTTACAAAACATCAACAGTGTACTGTTCGAGCTGTCGAACATCCTGAACGTTACCATCGAGAAGCATAACGATACGCTGACGTTTAAGAACAACGGTCCGCGGGGCTATTAAACTTACTATTTTCTAAAAACCAAGATCAATGGGGATTTGTACCAGACAAAGCCTACGGGGCTTCCTGTACCTATGCGTACTTTTGCTCACTTTTAACTATGCCGGCGCTCAAAGTAAGGCAGGCAGAGTTTCTGTTAAAGAGGCATTAGCACAGGTCACAAAAATTTACGGCACCACCTTTATGTATGAAGGGGCACTCGTAAATGGTAAAACTACTACGGTAGATGTTAAGGCGCAGCGCAACAGGCCAGTGGAAGAAGTGCTCAAAGGCATTCTGTATCCTAATGACCTGTTGTTTCTGTATGTCGACAAGAATCACTATACGATAGTAGCAAAGCAGAAAACACAGGCACGGCAGGGGACTGAAAGGCGCCTCGTGGATCCGGGAAAGGATTTACAGAACGTGCCTACCAATAAGATTTATGGCTACGTATATGATGATGCTAATAATCCTATTCCAGGTGCGATAGTACTTGCTGCAGGCAGTAAATTTTATACAGGTACTGATGCAATCGGTCATTTTAGTATGACCCTACCGGACACCGTTAAAGTGGTTACTATTACCTTCCCGGGTATGGATAAAGTAACGGAACCGATCGTTGCAGGCCAACCGATGAAAGTTACCCTTAAAACCAAAGTCCTGAATGAAGTGGTGGTTACCGGTTACCAAACTATCAGCCGTGAACGTGCTACCGGTTCATTTGCTACCGTAAAAGCCGCTGACCTGGATAAACGCCGTATCTCTTCCCTGAACCAGGTACTGGAAGGTAACCTGCCGGGTGTAATGGTGTATAAGGACAAAATACAAGTACGTGGCCAGTCCACCTTTGATACCAGAGGAGCCAATCCTCTATATGTAATTGATGGTTTCCCTGTGGAAAACAGCACCATCGATGCAAACGGCTGGGTGGTAGATCAGGTGCCAAATATTAACCCGGAGGATATTGAGAATATCACTGTTTTAAAGGACGCTGCCGCTGCCTCTATCTATGGCGCACGCGCAGCTAACGGTGTGATTGTTATCACCACCAAAAAAGCAAAAAAGGGCAAAACCAGTATTAATTTCAGTGCTGATTATGCCGTAACACCAAAATGGGACCTGAGTTATCGTAAGAAAGCCAGTTCAGCAGAATTGATTGACCTGACTACGTATTATTTTGATAACAATCCGCTTTTTGTTACTAACCCTACGGGTACTGCTGCCAGCATCAGAGAGGCGAACGGTTATAATAACCCGGCGATGGAACTGTTGCTGCAGGTGGCTGAAGGAAAAATTACCAGAGCGGAAGCGGATGCACAACTGGAGGTACTAAAAGGTACTAACCAATATAACCAACAGATTATGGACAGGCTGATTCGGCCAAAGCAAAACCAACAGTATAATCTTTCTATTGGAAAAGCAAGCGAATCCAATGTATTTAATCTGTCTGCTACATTTAGAAATGATCAGGCTTACAGTATTAATGATAACAACAAGTTTCTCGGTGTCAACCTGAGAAACTCCACACAAATTTCCAAATGGCTGACGGCTGATGTGGGTGTATACATGAATTATTCGGATGGTCAGTCGCCCGACAACGCAACCGGGCAGATCACCACTGGCAGCGGTTGGTTTGATTACCTGATGCCATATGAATCTGCACTGGATGCTAATGGTAATATAACAACCGTTCGCCTGAAAGAATCAAAGGCAACACAGGATATCATTAAAAACAACGGATTATTTAGCCTGGGGATAAACCCGGCAGATGAGATGAACTACAACCTGGTAAAAAGTAAAGGATGGGATATGAGAACAAATCTCCGCCTGAACGCAAAAATTACCAAATGGCTAAATTACGATGTGATGTTCCAGTACGAACGTAACACGGATAGAATAGAACAGTTAATGGATCAGAACTCACGTTACATGCGCGGTTTCCTGAATTCTTTTTCTTATAAAGATGCTGGTGGTAACCTGAAGTTTAAATTGCCGGTAGGAAACAGCTTGCGTAATACCCTGGCCACTACTCGTGCTTATACATTTCGCCAGCAACTGAATTTCAATCATACATTCAACCGCAAACATGAACTCGTTGGATTGTTGGGATCGGAAGTACGTGAATCAAAAATTAACAGGGATTACTTTGCATTATTCGGTTATGACTGGCAAACCATGTCATCCATGCCGGTGAATGTGGACGATATTAAGAATGGTTTCTTAGGATTGAACGGTGCGCGTGGACAACTTAGCGCTTCTGACCTGGGTAAAGTTAGAGAAGTGATTAACCGCTTTGTATCTTTATACGGCAACGTGGCATATACCTACAATGAAAAGTATATGTTGTCCGGTAGTGCACGTATGGATTTGTCAAACCTCTTTGGTACCAATCCCAAATACCAGTACCGACCGTTATGGTCTGCCGGTGCAGGCTGGATTATGTCCCGGGAAGAATTTATGTCTGGCATCTCCTGGCTGGATATGCTGAAACTGCGTGCCTCTTATGGTATTAACGGAAATGTTTCTAAAGAAGCCAGTCCTTACATGGTGGCAAACTATAGTGCCAGCAACCAAACGGGTAACCTGGTGGGAGCCATCGGCTCTCCTCCTAACCCTAATCTCCGTTGGGAAAAAACAGCTACCACCAACGTAGGTTTCGACTTTGCAACGTTAAGCAACCGCCTTTCCGGTACCATGGATTTCTATGTAAGAAACAGTACCGACCTGTTGGCCAATGTTACCCTGGATCCGGCACTTGGATTTTCCAGCTCAAAAGTGAATAACGGCGGTATGCGCAACAGTGGTGTAGAGGTTTCCTTAAGAGGCAATGTACTCCGTAACAGAAGCTTCAACTGGGATATTACGGTGAACGGTTCCTATAATAAGAACAAGGTGACTAAAGTCGATTATCAACCTAAGCTCGTATCCGAACTGGTACCCAACGGAGGTAATTACTATCTGCAGGGTGATCCATATTATAGTTTTTACAGCTACCGGTATGCCGGTGTAAATGAAAAAGGAAATGGAATGATTTACGGGGTAGACGGTAAGCCAACAGATGCCCTGGTAACAAATCCGGCAGTATTGCAATATAGTGGAACTTACCTGCCACGTTATACGGGTGCGGTAATTAATAACCTGAGTTATAAACAATTCCAGTTCTCGTTTATGGTGGTGTTTAATGCAGGTCACATTATGCGTTATGAATTGCCAACCTTGAATGGAGGCTACCCGAGTTATGTGGCTATGGAAGGTATTATGAACGCCTGGAAAAAACCAGGTGACGAACTGACAACGGATATTCCTAAACTGCCGTTCGACTACGATAAAACCGTGTTGACGCAGAGCAGACAGTACTACATTTATTCTGATAAGTCTATTGCTAACGCCAGCTTTATCAAGGCAAGAAATCTCTCGCTGAGTTATAACCTGCCGCAAGATTGGCTGAAGCGCCTGAAGGTGGCTAATGCCCGCATACGGTTCCAGGCAGATAACCTGTTTTATATCGGATTCAATGGTCAGGGAATAGATCCGGAGGCTGCCACTATTAGCAATACCACTATTTCCAGAGGATTACCGATCATGCCTACTTATAACTTTGGTATCAACCTTTCAATTTAGTACAGATGAGAAAATTAATAACTACTATATTTTGCGGTGCCGTGTTGATAGGAGCTTCCAGTTGTAATAAATACCTGGAGATTGTTCCGAGAGGTGATAAAATTCCGCAGACATTACTCGATTACAGGGGGCTGATTGAAAGCGGTGACGCTCACGTTATCGACTACTCGGTGCATGCAGGGCTGGTGAATGACTGGCGGTTGCTGCCTACATCTCAAACGGCAGTCAACCTGGGTACCGTCAATTATAACTGGCAGGAAAGCATTGACAGAACGCAGTTTATACAGACGGACGCAGGCTATTCATCTGCCTATAAAAATATTTTTATTTCCAATGTAGTCATCAATAATGTTCCTGGTGCTACTACCGGTACAGATGCAGAAAAGGCTACCCTGATTGCCCAGGCCAGAGTGGCACGTGCTATCAGCTACTTTTACCTGATCAATACCTATGCAAAAACCTATGATGCAAAAACTGCCGCTACAGATCCTGGTGTAATCATCAATGTAGCGGAGGAAATGGAGCAGACGTTGACGCAATCTACCGTACAGCAGGTATACGATTTCATGTTGAAAGATCTGAACGAATCACTGCCTGCATTGCCGAACATGGGAGCCAATCCAATGATGGCCGGTAAAGGAACGGCATACGCATTGCTGACAAAAATTTACATGTTCCAGCAGAAGTATAAGGAAGCGGAAGAGATGGCGGATAAAGCTCTGGAAATGAACAGCCAGCTATTCGATTATGTGAAGTATTATACCGATAATAAAACGGTGGCTGATGGTACCTCCCCTTCCATTGGTCTCACTAAATACGAGTTCAATAATCCGGAAAACTATTATTTCAATTACGGTGGCACCATCGTTAAAAACCAGGGCTTCTATGCTTCACTGTTACTGCCAACTGACAGTGCTACCTATGAGCCGGGCGATGCAAGGTTTAAAATCAATTTCGTAGGCAGAACACTTTCTAACATGCGTGTATTTACACAGCGCCGCATGGATGATGTGAATAGTGGTGGTATCCGTACACCGGAGATCTATTATGCTAAAGCAGAATGCCTGGCCAGAAGCGGCAAATATGCAGAAGCAATGGAAAAGCTGAACACGGTGCGTCGTAAACGTATTATCGCCTCTTTCTATAAAGACCTGACTGCGGCCACCGAAGCAGAGGCCATCGCATTGATTCGGAAAGAATCCCGGAATGAATACCGTGGATATGGTAATAACTACCTTGACAACCGCCGCTTCAACAATGATCCGGTTTACAGAGCGCCTATTACCAAAACAGAAAACGGTGCTACCTATACGATTACGCCTGATTCTCACCTGTGGATCTTCCCATTCTCCCAAACGTCTATCGCCTACGGAGAAGGCCGCCTGGTGCAGAACAGCCATTAATGATATGTCTTAACAAATGCCAACTATTGAGAAGTAGAAAGGGGAGCCGGGAGGCTTCCCTTTTTCATTTGTATGCCTTACGGTGAACCCCAATTTCGTTTTCTTACAATTTTACCCGCCACCATTCCCGGAGTTTTGTGTCATAAATCATAAATCATAAAGCTATGAACACAGTAAAAACACAAGCCACCATCCTGCTGACAGGTGCCACCGGAAAAATCGGAACCCAACTCGCTAAGCTGCTGTCGGAACAAGGTATACCCTTTCGCGCCATGGTGCGCAATGCGCAGGATACTGCAAAATTTTCTTCCCTTAATGGTGTGGAAGTAGTAGTAGGAGATTTTGATAACCCGGATTCATTGCGACAGGCAGTGGCCGGCATGCACAGCGCTTTTTTACTAACTAACTCAACGGCCAGTGCAGAGCAACAGCAGATTACCTTCGCCAATATCGCTGCTGAAGCAGGGGTAAAGCATCTGGTGAAATTGTCGCAGTATAAAGCGGATGCGGCCTCACCTGTCCGTTTCCTCCGGTATCATGCCGCGGTGGAAGCGCATATCGCTGCCAGCGGCATGACGTATACCTTCCTCCGGCCCAATTTATTTATGCAGGGGTTTTTGTTGTTCAGAGATAGTATTATCCACAAAGGCCAGTTTTTTGCACCGGCCGGGAATGCGAAAGTAAGTCTGGTGGATGTACAGGATATCGCTGCAGTGGCTGCCTGGGTGCTCACCACCACCCACTGGCATAATCAGGTACTGGATATTACCGGCCCTGAATCACTCTCCCATTATGAATTGGCGGAGATGTTATCAGTAGTAACTGGAAAGAGCATACGTTATATAGATGTGCCCCCGGCAGACATGCTACAAGCGGTATTATCCCTGGGCTTCCCGCAGTGGCAGGCGGAAGGGCTGATAGAGGATTACGCACATTATGCCCGTGGTGAGGCCGCTGCCGTAAGCAATGCCGTTCAGCAAGTAACAGGCAGGCCTGCACGAAGTTTTGCGGAATTTATTTCGGATAACGCTGGCTATTTCATCGCCTGATTTTTATCTCTCCCCGAACCGGTTACAAAGAAATTATTATCCTTTAGTACTTTCATAAATTGCTGCGGTGTAGTATCCAGGTAATGCCTGAAATCCTTTATCAGGTGGGATTGGTCATGATAATTAAAGGTGGCTATCAAGTCAAATACATCCGGTAAATTTTCTTTTTGGGAGATGATAGTGTTGATGACGGCTTTAAACCGGAGGAACCGCAGTAATTCTTTCGGTGAGTAACCGGTATATTTCTGAAACCTTAGCTGCACGGTTCTTTCGGACAGCTGCGCATTAGCGGCTATGGCTTTCGCCGGCTGTATTACCGGGTCGTGAAAATAGTTTTTACCGGCTAACAGGGGTTGAGAGGCTGCATCGTTGTCTGTTGTAATGGATAGCAGGTAGTCATTTAACAGATCAACCCTCTGTTGAATGGTTGCAGCCTTCAACTCCTGCCAAAGCTCCTGTATATAAGGCAAGACTACAGGAAATACCACCGTTTTATATTGATCAATGGCCGTGTTGAATATCCGGTAAAATCCGTTGAGATGAAAGTTAAGCACCATCGCATCAGCGCCGGGAACCAACGTGTAGTTGAGCATTTTCCGAAGTGGACCCACCGCGGAAATAGCTTCCAGGTGATAGGTGCCCGCAGGTTCGCTGCCAAACGAGAATGGTATCGTAGGTCCAAAGTTAAGTACCACCATCATTTCCAGATTTGGAGCCAGGTGCTTATTAACATTACTGCTGCCGGCAGGGTTATATACGTGGTAATAATGCGTGATGATCTCCTGCAGGGCAGGAGCGGATTCGTAAAGGTCGCCGTGATGGTCAGTAATCATGGAGTGGTGATGTGGTTAGGGCAAAGGTAAGGGATGTGTGGAATTGCCGAACGTCCGTACAAAAATTGTAAATTGATGTTTAAAATTGGGCAGAATGATGACGGGAAGAATCTTCTCTATTCTTTACCTATTGGTTTTCAATATCCTGCATGTAAGCGCACAACTAAAACCAATGGCCGAAAGTGCCATTGAAATGCAGCTGCGTAACCTGGCACATCGTTTTTTACTGGCATCGGGGGATAGCAATTCCTACATCTTGCCATTAAAGAAAATCAATAACGGCTATAGGATCGAATTTGAAAACCCGGTTACTTTCAGTCCCGATTCGCTCGCTGCTATTGCCGGGCAACTGGGGAAACACCGGCAACTACCGGTACCGTATACACTGAGCATAACAACGGTAACATCTCCCGATATTATTTACGGATTTTCCAGCGAAAATATTCAAAAGGGACAGGTGCCCGCAACAGGGCGGCGTATGCCGGCAGATAATTATGTGATGAATATTTATTTTCCGGCAACCACAAAAAATAACGTTTATACTACCATTTTTCTGGCAGCTATGCCTGCACTGGGGCTCCTCATTTACACCGTAGTGGTGCGCAGGAAAAGGCTCCAGCAGGAGCCCCCGGAAGAAAAAAATACGCATAGCGGGTGATCATCTGTATTCTTTGGTATATACCATAAAACATGGCCGGAATTTCAGCAAGCGAACTTTCAGTGCAGCTAACCCAGGGGAACGGTAAAGCCTATACGGACCTATATCAGCATAGCTTCCCTGCTATCTGCCACTATATTCAACAAAATAGCGGGAATGAACAGGATGCGGAAGATATTTTCCAGGAGGCACTATTGGTGCTGCTCGAAAAAATCAATAACCCGGATTTCAGATTAACCGCTTCCTTAAATACTTTTCTGTTTGCAGTTGCCAGAAACCTCTGGCTGAAAGAGCTGCGAAACCGAAGCCGGATCAGTAATACAGATATTCCCGATGTTCCGGAAGAACATATGGAACCAGCCAAACCATATCAACATAGCTTGTCAGGCTGGTGGAGCAAAATGACAGGCTTCTGCCAACAGGTATTGTCCGCCATATTCCTGCACAACACTCCTATGCAGGCGCTCATGCTAAAAATGGGCTGGAAAAATAAGCATACTGCTGCCCAGCAGAAGTATAAATGCCTGCAACAAATCAAAAAATTAAACACAAAAGTGGGTGATCAGGGAGATGCCATTGGTATCAATTAAAAAACCAAAGGCAATGAAACAACAACAAAGTGCAGTAGTACCGGTTTCCCAAGCCGGCAATCACGAAAAAAGAAATAACCTGTTGAAATTTGGCGTGTGCCCTCTATGTATAATGACGGCAATTTGCCAGCGCATAGGAAAGCTGTGCGGCAGGTGCCTTGTGAAATGCGGACTCAGGAAGCAACCCTGAACCAATGTCACAGGGATACGCCCTGTGACATTGGCTTAAATCGCATATTAAATGCAATCAATAGTCAGTTTGCAGCCACCAGGACAGGTAGTTTGATCTGCTGAAGTTAAGCAGACTTTGTTTTTCTGTTTTGGAGCAGTCAGGTTAGCGACTTTAACTTTGGTTAACTGGAGCTTTTTTGGAGTTGCGCTCTGTTTCATAGTAAATAGCATTTATTGTTTGTCCTCTCCTGTCTTTAGCCGGGGGCAATGCCATGGAGTGGTTGTTCAGCATATAAGGTATGTAGTGCTATGGGAATTAATTACAGGTTTTTTGGGTTACATGATATATAAAAGTAGGATAGATGGGTGTTGCCGGGTTGCAGTAGGAGGAAAATTCTCTCTATTTCCACTTAAACTGCAACGAAGGACCTTGAAAAGTTTAAGATGCTCCATAGACTCCGGCAAGGTTATAATGTTGGAGATAATGGCTTCTTTTTGTTGCACATATGAAAAAAAACCAGCAGCTTTGCCTTTCTTTCTGATAAACTGTGTACTAAAACAACGGTACGCAAATTGATGAATACGAACCTATATTGAACTAAATTAAACCACCAACACAATGGCCTCGGGCATATTTGCGATCCTGGATGATATTACGGCATTATTGGATGACGTTTCTGTAACTGCTAAAGTAGCCACGCAAAAAACAGCGGGCATCCTGGGGGATGATCTCGCTGTGAACGCAGAGAAGGCGACAGGTTTCCTGTCTTCCCGGGAACTCCCTGTACTCTGGGCTATCACCAAGGGATCGTTTCTCAACAAGCTCATCATCATTCCTATTGCATTACTGTTAAACGTGTTTTTTCCAATCGCGATAAAGATTGCGCTGATATTGGGCGGACTTTACCTTGCATATGAAGGGGTAGAGAAAATCATTGAATACCTCTTTCACCGTTCGGAAGAAAAAGCAAAACCGGAGGAGCCGGCTGCGGAAGTGCTGGAAAATGACCTGGCAGCGGAAAAAACCAAAGTGAAGTCTGCCGTTACCACGGATTTTATTTTGTCTATAGAGATAGTAATTATCGCGTTGGGATCAGTGCTGGATAAGCCACTTGTTACCCAGATCATTACCGTTTGTATTGTAGGTATCCTGGCAACCATAGGCGTATACGGTATCGTAGCGCTGATTGTGAGGATGGATGATGCCGGTTATAAACTGATCAAACGTTATGGCAACAAGGGGTTTCTTGCCTCCATCGGTATGATGCTGGTAAAGGCGCTGCCATTGATTATCCGGTTACTGGCGGTGGTAGGTACTTTTGCGCTTATACTGGTGTCTGGCGGTATCTTCCTGCATAATATTGAGTATTTCCATCATTTCCTGCCCAATGTGGCTTCCATTTTAAAAGAGTTTGGAATAGGCCTGGCAGCAGGGCTGGTAATGGTGGGATTGATGATGATCGGGAAGCAGGTAAAGAAGTTGTTTACAAAGTAAGTTATATAAAGGCCCGACAGCCCCCACAGGCGAACTCCGTGGGAAAATATTTGCCATAAACAGGACAGGGATAAATTTTTCCCTGTCCTGTTTGTCGTTTAGCCATTTTATCTTTGGTTAAAACCAATAAAGATGTACCAGAAGAAAATACCTGAAGTGCTGGACTGCGGCATTGCAGTGGCTGTAAAAGTGATAGGAGGTAAATGGAAGGCCTGGATCATCGACTGTATCCGGCGTGGCGTTGCCCGTCCAAGCGCCATCCACCGCGAGATGGAAGTGGTGAATCCACGCATCATCAATCTCCACCTGAAAGAACTGGAAGAGATGGGGATTGTTTATAAAGAGATCTTCGCCGAGGTGCCCGCCCGTGTGGAGTACCGGCTTACGACCGTTGGCCGCAGCCTGCTGCCGGTGATCAACGTTCTGGAGCAGTGGGGTAATGAAAATAAGGAGTACGTGAATGGCCATCACGCGGAATATATCCTCGGTAACAACTAGTTCTAACTCACTTTTCTCAGTACTTTGATAATGGCGGCATGTTCCTCCTTGCCATACCCTGCGTCTATCGCCCGTTGGAACAGGCTGGCAGCGAATTCAGGGAGCTCGCTGCTGATACCCGCTTCCCGGGAATGCTGCACCAGCAGATGCAGGTCGTGGCCGGTAGTATCTACCGTACTTTCGGGATCGCTGAATTTATTCTGATCGATCACCCGGCCCATGTGCTTCGATTCTTCTGCCAGCATGGGTGAAACACTATGGATTAATTCTCCGAATTTTTCAGGGGGGAATCCTTCGTTCTCCGCAATCAGCGCTCCATGCACAAAGCCGATCCAGCTGCCCGCGAGGTATGCCAGCACTGCTGCAAACAATACTGACGACTGCCCGGGCTCTTCACCGAGGAAGCTGGTGCTGCCCAGTAATTTTAGCGTAGTGGCGTGGGTGTTATATGCTTTTTCGTTGCCGCTGAAGGTAATCGTTGCAGCATCCGTTCCTACCTGCCGTGGCCATGCGAGGATGTCGCCATTGAGCAGGACTGCCCCGTGCTGTTGGGCCCATGCCGCCGCCTCGCGGGATTCTTTGGGCGTACCGGTACTTAACTGTACCAGGGTGCGGCCACTTAGTGTATTTTCTACTGCTTTGTTTTTAAGGATTTTGTCTGCCGTTTTGTAGTCCGACACGCAGATGACGGTTAGGCTGCTCGCCGCTATAGCATCTTCAGCGCTCGCCGCTGCGGTAGCACCTTTTGCCACCATAGCCTGTACCTTTTCCGTATTCCTGTTCCATACGGTCACATGGGCGCCCTTACTGATAAATGCCTTTGCCAATGCTGAGCCCATAGCCCCCAATCCTATCACTGATACTTTAGTTCCTTTCATATTGATGTACTTTTTTTGTTACAGGAGCAAAGCTATGAACAGTGGGAAATCCGGTCAATATGGGATAAATGATTCATGTAGGGGAAAAATTTGTCAGTATGATCAATATTTTGGTAAACGGAAATATTACGCTGCAGGAAACTAAACGCCTGCATTAACCGACATAAGCAGTTTTAATGGTAGTGCTTTCACGTCTGATAAGCATCTAAGCTTCTAATCGGACAGCAGGATTTCATTACAATGATTTTTTAAAAGAATGCTTAATTTTATTAATAAAAGTCTTTGCATTATATACGCTAACTATGGACGCTAAAGGAACTTTAAAGGATCACATATCTAAACTAACCGTTCTGAGTGACGAGGAATTTGACTATTTCTTTTCGCACTTTCAGCAGCAAAGCTTCAAAAAAGGACAGGCCATTATTACGCAGGGCGATACCGTTAATTACGAATACTTCGTGATTTCGGGCTGCCTAAAGACTTTCTTCGTTAACGATGATCTCAAAATGTTCATCCTTCAATTTGCAATGTCTACCTGGTGGGCATCGGATTATAATGCCTTGTACAATCATGGCAAAGCCACCGTTAATGTTGATTGCATCTCGGATACCGAAGTACTTTGTTTAAGCAATGCCGATCGGGAGAAATTGTGTAAGGAGCTTCATCAGGTAGAGCATTTTTTCAGGTGGCGCACCAATAGGGGATATGTCGCCGCGCAAAAAAGATTGCTGTCTTTTATGAATAATGATGTCAAAGGCAGGTATGAAGAACTTTTAAATTTATATCCCGAATTATATAATGCTGTTCCTAAACACCTCATCGCAGCTTATTTAGGTGTTTCGCGTGAAACGCTTAGCAGGTTACATTAATATCTATTTGGATATACGATTGTCATGAAGGTTCCATAATTATGTGATCGTTTGCCAGCAAAAGAAAATCACAAACTATTGTTTTTTGCATATTTTTTTTCAATACCTAATTTTTTGATTCGTGAATTCAAAGTGGAGGGGTGAAGTTCCAGTAATGCTGCAGCACCATCTTCCCCATATATTTTCCAGCCGCATTGTTCCAGCGCATATAGAATATGATCCCGTTCATTGTCCACCAGTGACTTTATCCGCCCGTTACCTGCAGTCTCCGTTTTTTTATTGGAACCGGAAAGGGTAAGAGAATTGACAATGGGGCCGTTTGTTAAAAGCACAGCTCTGGCCATAGCGTTTTCCAATTCCCTGATGTTGCCGGGCCAATTGTAATTTAGCATCGATTGGATTACGTGGTCTGCTATCCCGTCGATTTCTTTTTTTTCTTTGAGTGCATAAATATTCACGAAATGTTTAGCCAGGGCAACAATATCATCTTTACGTTCGCGCAGTGGTGGTAACAGAATAGGGAAGATGTTTATCCGGTAATAAAGGTCCAGCCTAAATTTACCTGCTGCCACCTCTTCTTCCAGATTGCGATTAGTCGCTGCGACAATACGTACATCTATTTTTTTGGTTTTTCCACCAATGGGTTCAATTTCTTTTTCCTGCAATACTCTGAGTAGCTTCGCCTGCAGGTCCAGTGGAAGTTCACCGATCTCGTCTAAAAAGACAGTCCCTTGGTTTCCCTGTTCGAATTTGCCGATTCTTTTTTCAGAGGCCCCGGTAAATGATCCTTTTTCGTGACCAAATAACTCTGACTCGATCAGGTTGGCCGGCAGCGCAGCGCAGTTTACGGCAACGAAAGGCTTTTGTTTACGTTCGGATAGCTGGTGGATACTCCGCGCAATTAATTCTTTCCCCGTGCCACTCTCTCCTAAAATGAGCACAGATATATCGGATCCACCAACTATATGGACATTTTTCATCACTTCCTTCATACAGTCACTCTCGCCGATGATTTCCCTGAAGTCAGCTGCCTTTGTATTTTTGCTGATATCTTTGGATGGTTCTGATAAACCGTGGTCCTGGCGATGCAGGTACCAGGCGACATCTAACATCACCAACACATCTTTTTCCCTAAATGGTTTTACCAGAAATCCGTAAGGCCTGGTAGCCTTTGCAGCATCAAGGGTCTGTTTGTTTGAATTAGCAGAAAGGTAGACAAAGGCAATATGTCTCTCCCGTAAAGTTTTGGCCAGGTCAATACCTGTTAAGGGCCCTTTTAAATAAATGTCAACTAAAACCAAGCTCGGTTTCTCCTCTTCAATAATTTGTAATGCTTCCGGGACCGAACGGGCGATCTTGCAAACAATATAACCGGCGCCGCGCAGTATTCCACGCAAGTTGTCTGCTTCTATAAATTGATCCTCAACAATCAGAATCTTTGTATTCATATCTTTTAATGCTTTATGTTCTTGCCTGTTTAGAACAATAATAGCTGCCTGATTTTAACTGCAGTCTGATACCTTCAGTCGCTAACTCATTTTATCGCGATGTCATCCCATTTCACTGTGTATAGTTGCTTAACAAGAAACGAATTAATATAGTTTCAGAATAAATTCAGCAAGTATTTTCTTGAATAAAAATACGGTGCTCAATTTAATTTATTGGAATTTTTAATATCTCGATATCTCGCTGGACGCTCACACACTTTAACGATATTTAAATAAAATATACAAAATTTACAATTGTATTTAATTGTAATGTAATAATATAAGGCTGGCATGCAATTAGGTTGGCGAAATCGAACCATAAAAACAACCTGAAAAATGAAAAATACCAGAAAAGTTATTGCAGGTACGATTGCCGCAGGCGCATTGATGGTGCAAAGTGCGTTTAGCATTGCGCAAAGAGCTCCGATGGGAGCAGCTGATGATAGTGAAGCAATACGCCCCTTCCAGGTGAAGGTCGCCCAAAGCAGCATCGTTGATCTTAAAAAACGCATATTGGCAACCAGATGGCCGGAGCGCGAAACGGTAGGGGATAAGTCGCAGGGGGTACAGCTCGAAGTGATGCAAAAGCTGGCACATTACTGGGCAACAGCATACGATTGGCGCAGGATTGAATCCAAACTCAAGGAGCTGCCACAGTTTGTCACCACCATCGACGGGTTGGATATTCATTTCATACACGTGCGCTCCAAACATAAAAATGCATTACCGATCATCATTACTCATGGTTGGCCGGGCTCTGTTATAGAGCAGCTCAAAGTTATTGGTCCGCTGACAGATCCAACGGCGTTTGGCGGAAAAGCAGAAGATGCGTTTGACGTGATCATACCTTCACTACCGGGCTATGGTTATTCTGCAAAACCAACGGCAACAGGCTGGGACCCACAACGCATTGCCCGCGCATGGATTACCCTGATGAAAAGGCTGAATTATAAACGATTCGTAGCCCAGGGGGGTGATTGGGGCAATGCAGTTACAGAACAAATGGCCCTGCTTACCCCACCGGAGTTGATTGGTATTCATACCAATATGCCTGCTACGGTTCCCGCCGATGTTGCAAAAGCGCTTCAGTATGGTGAACCAGCACCAGCTGCTCTTTCTGCTGATGAAAAACATGCCTTTGATCAGCTCGACTATTTTTACAAACATGGCTTAGGGTATGCCAATGAAATGGCGAACCGCCCGCAAACATTATACGCCATTGAAGATTCTCCGATTGGTTTGGCAGCCTGGATGCTTGATCATGATGCGGCAAGCCTTAACCTCATATCAAATGTATTTAACGGGGAGGCTGAAGGACTGACGAAAGATGACGTTCTTGATAACATTACGTTGTATTGGTTAACCGGAACAGCAGTTTCTTCAGCACGCCTGTATTGGGAAAGCAAACTTTCCTTTTTTGCACCGAAGGGTGTTAGCATACCTGTAGCCGTTAGTGCATTTCCTGACGAACTTTATCAGGCCCCGCGAAGTTGGGCAGAAGCGGCATACCCCAAGCTGATTTATTATAATAAGCTTGAAAAAGGTGGCCACTTTGCTGCCTGGGAGCAGCCGAAAATATTTGCCGAAGAAATGCGGGCTGCATTTAAGTCGTTGCGTTAATCCATAAACCTGCCCCGGGCCAGCGTGATCTACATCACAAAAAATAATGTTGGCCGCTATGTGATGCAGATCACGCTCCCGGCAGGGAAATACCACCGAAATTTGTTCTGTCATCTAAAACACAAATAAAATGGAAAATCAAAAATTTGAAATTGTAAGTACTCAAAGCAATATTGACTGGGTAGGAAAAAAAGTAACCGGTGCACATAACGGCACGATCGACATCAAAGAAGGTGAAATAATATTAAATGATGGAAAACTGGTAGGCGGCAAATTTATTGTCGATACAACCTCCATTAAAATATTGGATGTAAAGGACCCTGCATTAAACGCCCAATTCTGGGGGCATCTGGCATCTGATGATTTCTTTTCATCTGAAAAATACCCCGAAGCATTTTTCGAAATAATTTCAGTTTCAGGCAACCGTGTTTATGGCGACCTGACTATTAAAGGGATTAAACATCCTATTAGCTTTAATGCGAGTATCAGCGTAAATGGCAACGTATTACATGCAACCGGTACCATCATCGTTGACCGTACCAAATACGAAATGAAATTTCGATCCGGTAATTTCTTTAAGGACTTAGGCGATACGCTGATCTACAATGACTTTGAACTGAATGTTAACATTACTGCTAAAGCTGCTTAATAAGTGCTTTATCCTAAAAATTAAAATCATGCCATACATAAAAATAGAAGTCACCCGCGAAGGTATATCCAGGGAACAAAAGCAAACGCTCATCAAAGGCATTACTGATCTGATAACCGATGTGCTTAACAAAGACCCGCAATTAACCCACGTCGTGATACAGGAAGTAGATTTAGATGATTGGGGATACGCAGGTGAACAAGTTTCAGTTTTGCGCGAAAAAGGGATTACCGCAGATAAAAAGTAATATCATGAAAAAACAAACAATAATCGTTACCGGTGCATCTTCTGGTATCGGTAAAGAAGTAGCCCGACACTTTTTGGACAATGGCGATAATGTAGTCATCAATTCTTCCACTGCTCATAAACTGGAACAGGTTTACAGGGAATTAGGTGCGGGACCAAATTTGGCCTGGGTAGCAGGAAACGTAAGTGATAAACGAACCGGTGAAAAGTTGGTGACAGCCGCACTGGAGAGATTTGGTTCGGTGGATGTACTGGTTAATAATGCTGGTATATTTGAAACTAAACCGTTCCTGCAGGTAGATGAAGCCTACCTTGACCGATTTTTGAATACTAATCTGAAGGGAACCTATTTTACCACACAAGCTGTTATTCCGCAGATGATGAAACAACATGATGGTGTAGTGATCAACATCGGTACCCCCCTGGTGAACCATGCACTTGGCGGAGTGCCGATCACAGCACAAATGGCGTCAAAAGGAGCCATACATGCGCTAACGATACAGCTGGCAGCTGAGTTTGGGAAAGAAAATATCAGAGTCAATACCATAGCGCCGGGCACTATTCGAACGCCAATGCACGGAGCTGATGCGGACAAAGGTGCCGGATTGCACTTATTGAACCGGATAGGAGAAGTGGAAGACATTGCACAAATGGTTTATACCGTTGCAAAGAGCAACTTTATTAGCGGTGCTATTATCAATGTGGATGGTGGTATGGCTGCCGGGCATAACTTAAACTAAGGAAAATTGTTTTATTAACGACTTTGTTGTTCAGCATTTTAGCGTTCCAAATGCATAAATCAAAATAATATGGAAACTAATAATCAGGATAAATTAGCAATCACCCGGGCTTTGAAGGAGCTGTATCTGAAAGGCATCTACGAGGGTGATATCGCACTGCTTCGTGAAGTGTATCATCCGGGGGCTTTACTGTTCGGTGATATCAAAGGCGTGCCGTATGCCAAAACGCTCGTTGAGTACCTGGATGCTGTAATGAACCGGGTGAGTGTGAAAGACTCGGGTAAACCTTTCCAGGGCGACATTCACACGATCGATGTAGTCAATTCAATAGCCGTCGCTAAGCTTCATGTCAAAATGTACGACTTTAATTATGATGAGTTCCTGTCTTTTCATAAGATCGATGGTAAGTGGGTTATCGTCAATAAAATGTTAACTGACATGGCACAATAAACAGCAGCGTTATGTGGTATCAAACAAAAGCAGCTAAAATACTGGGTATTGAATACCCGATTCTCCAGGGCCCATGTGGCGGTGGCCTGTCGTCGGTGGAACTCGTATCGGTTGTATCAAATGCGGGCGGACTGGGTGGATATGGCGCATATACGCTACATCCGCAGGAATTGAGTGATATTATCCGTCAGCTTAAGGTTGCAATGGACAGGCCTTTCAATATCAACCTTTGGGTTTCGGATACTGATGCGGTGGGTGGTGATGTTCCGGATGATCAGTTCATCCGGACACAGGAATTGTTTAAACCTTATTTTGATGAGTTAGGCATAGCGATGCCGGAAAAGCCTGCACCTTTCAAAACCCGTTTTGAAAACCAGGTGGAAGTGATCCTGTACGAACGGCCACCCGTGTTTAGCTTTATGTTTGGGATTCCATCTGCTGATATATTGGAACAGTGCCATCAGCTGGGCATTGTTACCATCGGTGCTGCCACTACTTTGGATGAGGCTATTGCGCTGGAGGCGGCGGGTGTTGACCTTATCATCGCGTCAGGTTTCGAAGCGGGTGGCCACCGCCCTTCCTTTCTTGCTTCAGCCGAATCATCCACTATCGGAACATTTGTATTATTACAACTGATCAAAGAAAAGGTAAAAACTCCTGTGATAGCCGCAGGTGGTATTGCCAACGGTAAAGGTGTGGCTGCAGCACTTACACTTGGCGCCGATGCAGCCCAGATAGGGACAGCGTTTCTGGCTACCGACGAATCGAACGCTATACCTGTTCATAAGCAAATGTTACGCTCAGATGCTGCAAAGTATACCATGTTATCAAGAGCGTTTACCGGCAGATTGGGCAGAGGGATAATCAGCCGCATTGCGAGTGACCTTGAAGGTCGGGAAAAGGAATTCCTCCCTTTCCCATTGCAAACACAATTTATGTCGCATATCCGGAAAGCGGCTATTGAACAGCAGAAGTGGGATATGGTCTTATTTTGGGGTGGTCAGATAGCACCGCTATTAAAACATACCAAAGCCATTGACCTGATGAATGCGCTAATAACCGAAACCACTGCCCATTTTGAACGCTTAAAAGCTTAAGACGATGAAGCACACAATCAATGTTATTTATCTCGGCGGCCCAACCATCATATTGGAGATAGCGGGCGTAAGGTTTATGACGGACCCAACACTTGACCCTGCTGGCGAAGTATTTAACATCAATGGTAAGCCTGCCTATTCGAAAACAGAAGGACCTGCAGAAGTGGATCCCGGTAAAATTGACGTGGTGTTGCTGAGTCACGATCAACATGGAGATAACCTGGATCATACAGGGAGGGAATTGCTAAAGTCAGTACCGAAAATATTTACCACCAGGGTGGGAGCAGACAGATTACAAGGCAATGCAGTTGGATTGGCTCCATGGGAATCCATCGTCCTGGATGAGCGTATCACCATCACTTCTACACCTGCCAGGCACGGCCCAGCTGGAAGCGAGCATCTCACGGGTGACGTAACCGGGTTTATTGTGGCAACACGGGAGCTGCAAATCTACCTGACAGGAGATACCGTGTTCTATGAAGGCGTACAGGAAGTCGCCGAAAAATTTAACCCCAAATACGTATTCATTTTTGCCGGTGCCGCCAGGCCACGGGGGCCTTTCAATGTCACGATGGGAAGCAACGATGCCATAGATACTGCCTTTGCTTTCCCCGAGGCAACGATTATCCCTATTCATTTTGAAGGCTGGTCACACTATACGGAAACAGGTGAAATGCTCGGGCAGTCCTTTACGGCATTGGGAATTGCCAATCGTTTGAAATTTCTGAAAGCAGGTGTAAAAACACAACTATAAGAATTAGCCATAAGCATTTGTAAAGCCGGGAAATAGCCGGACAGGAATTGCTTTGCCTAAAAATCAAGTTAAAATGTCAAAATTATGAAAATCAACAAAGTTCTATTCGTTGTCACCTCTCATGATAAGTTGGGTGACACGGGCAAAAAAACAGGTTTATGGATTGAAGAGTTTGCGGCACCTTATTATAAGTTACGTGATCTCGGTAAAGAGATTGTGATCGCATCACCGAAAGGTGGGCAAGCACCAATTGATCCAAAAAGTGACCTGCCCGAAAACAAAACTGAGGCTACCAGGCGGTACTATAGCGACCCTGAAACACAGCAAAAATTAAGCAATACGGTAAAACTGAACAGTGTTTCAGAACAAGATTTCGACGCTATTTTTTATCCTGGTGGTCACGGCCCCATGTGGGATCTGTCAGAAGACAGGGACTCCGTGAAGCTCATTGAAGCATTTTATTTTAACCGGAAGCCTGTAGTACTGGTTTGCCATGCTCCTGCGGCTTTGAAATATGCAAGAACGCCCGAAGGTTTGTGGCTGATTGACGGAAAAAGAGTGTCCGCTTTTACCAATACGGAAGAAGAAACAGCTGAACTTACTGAAGTGGTGCCTTTTCTGTTGGAAGATATGTTAAAGCAAAGAGGCGCAAATTTTCAAAAAGGTGAAGACTGGAAACCGTTTGTAACCCGCGATGGTCTGCTGATAACCGGCCAGAATCCGGCCTCCTCAGTATTGGCAATCGATACCTTACTGAACTACGCTGAAAGGTCCTGATAAAAATGATTATCAATGGCACGGCTACACACCTAAAGTTTAATACTTAACGGGCGCTTTCCGAGGTTCTTGTTGAAAAAATTGTTAGCTCATGAAAAGAACAAAAAATCTTTTGATGCTCTGTTGCCTCTGTGTATTGCTAAGAGCATTCACCAGCCATGCTCAGGGGCTTCCTGACAATAAGTTTGGTGACATCTATTCAGAGAATATTAAATGGTCGCCGTTCCCTGCATTTCCGCCGGAGGCGCGCCTTGCTATACTGGTAGGTGAACCCCAAAAAAACGGCCCATATGTTATCCGTGTGAGGGTACCTGCCGGCGTAATACTGCGCCCGCATATACATCCTGAAAACAGGATTTATACAGTCATCTCCGGTGTTTTTTATATCGGCATAGGCGAAAAATTTGACGCTTCCAAACTAACAGCGTATCCGCCCGGAAGTGTTGTTGTGTTGCCTGGAAATACACCACATTTCCATTGGGCGAAATCCGGCAGTTATGAAACACAAGTTACCGCCAACGGCCCTTTGGGAATAAGTTATGTAAATCCGGAAGATGATCCGAGGAATAAAAATAAACAGCCTGAGAATGTACACTAACAGGCTCAATTTTAATTTTAAAAGTCAAGTCAATGGAAACCATAAAAAATAGTGATGCAACAATAAGTCCCAAAGTAATTTTAATAACCGGCGCTTCGCGCGGATTTGGCAAACTATGGGCTGAAGCGTTTTTAAAGCGTGGTGATAAAGTTGCAGCGACCGCAAGGGAGCTTAAACATCTTGATGAACTTGTTGCCCGGTATGGAGATGCTGTATTGCCAATAAAGTTGGATATCAATAACAGGTCGGAAAGCTTTGAAACGGTACAGAAAGTAATAGCAAAATTTGGCCGCATTGATGTATTGATCAATAATGCAGGCTATGGTTTGTTTGGAACGATCGAAGAAACGACAGAAGCGCAAGCACGGGATCAAATGGAAACCAATTTCTTCGGGTTACTATGGATGACGCAGGCAATATTGCCGGTAATGCGCGGACAGCAAGCTGGTCATATTTTACAGGTATCGAGTATGCTGGGGTTAGCTACCCTGCCCGTTTTAGGTTTATACAATGCTTCCAAATTTGCAGTGGAAGGTTTGAGTGAAACTTTAGCAACAGAAGTAGCAGCTTTTGGTATCAGGGTTACTTTAATAGAGCCAAATGGCTATTCCACAGATTGGTCAGGCGCATCTGCTATCCGCACAGAAGAAAATGAAGTTTATACGCCGCTGAGAGAAGCTTTTTATGGAAGTCTTACACCTGACGCCTGGGGTAAGCCCGAAGCCACGGTGAATGCTATTCTTAAACTCGTTGATTCAACAAACCCACCGCTCAGATTACTCTTAGGTAAAGTAGCCTATCCACTGGTAAAGCAAAGCTATGAAAAGCGGTTTGCTGAGTTCGAGGAATGGAAGGACGTTACGGAAGCTGCACACGGCTAAGGAGTTACGCATTTGGGTGATCAAATGGTTTTTTACAATATGAATTTTAAATCTTAAAAGATGAAAGAGCCCCCAAAAATTACAGAGCAACTGGAGGGTACCCCGGTTCGTTTAACCCGTCATAGCCCTGGTTACTGGCAGGTAACCTTCGATGCACCACCACTTAATTTGTTTGGCCCTGAATTACTGACTGGTCTGGAGGAAGTAGTGCGGCGTATGCAGGCCTCGCCTGAATTGCGGGTGATCGTATTTGACAGCGCGCTACAGGATTTTTTTATCGCGCACTTTGACGTCGCCAGAGGTGGTGAGATTGTGTCCCGGAAAACAACTTCCGGCATCCTGCCGGTGTTTGATGTTGCGGTAGCCCTGTATGAGTCGCCGGTAATTTCAATTGCTGCTATCCGCGGCCGCACTCGTGGAGTAGGTATTGAGTTTGCGGCTGCCTGTGATATCCGCTTTGCCAGCGACAAGGCAATATTTGGTCAGTTTGAGGTAGCAGTGGGCACAATCCCTGGCGGGGGGAGTATGGAATTTCTGCCGCTTTTAGTAGGGAGGGCGCGTGCACTGGAAATCATTGTAGGTGGTGAAGATCTGGGTGCCGGCATTGCTGAACGCTATGGGCTAATCAACCGGATGATTACTGATGACAAGCTGGATGAGTTTGTACACAATTTTGCGCTCCGTATCAGTCAGTTTGATCAGGTAATAACCGGGAAAGCTAAAGCTCTCGTCAATGAGCGGGCTTCAAGGCCACAGTTAGCACATATGTATGAGTCGCGGGCGGCGTATGTACAGACTGCCAGCCGGCCGGAAAGAAAGCCCATCATAGAAAAACTCCGGAGCTGGGGTTTTCAGCAGGATAGCGATTTTGAATATAACGTAGGCGATTATTTAAACCGGATTGGTGAGAATAACGACCTGCCACTACAATAAAATCTTAGAAACACAACTTAAAATTTTGTTATCATGGAAAACGAACAAATTATCGTTGATTCCAGCTTTTCCGCTGTGATCAACGCTCCCATAGAAAAGATCAATATTCCCGAATGGTGCTTTTCACTCCCGGAAAATGAATACCAGGCATGTTCGCCTGCCCATGTAGCTGCAGGTGTTACCACCTCGCCAGAAGGAAAAAGAATGTCCATTAACGTGGAAGTATTAGGCGGTAGCCCAATGGTGCAGCATTACATAGAAACGTTGTCGGAACCTGCACACCTGATTCTGGAGTCAGTATCGGATGTATTTACGCCAACAGGTCGCGTTAACATTTTAGTGCATTGGGAATTAAGCGTTGAAAAGGTAGATGACCATACCTGCAAATTTACCAACCGGGTAATTTCAAGGCCAACAGAAGGGTTTCTAAAAGCTTTGGAGAAACAGGGAATACCTTTCGACCTGTTTAAAACACAGCGTCAACCTGTTTCAATCTATCATAATCAAAGTGAAACACCGTTGTTCGCCAAAAGCATCGAACGGCATGCTTTAAGAAGTTAATAAGGGCCTTAATTAAATTTAAAAAAATGGAAACTCAAACCTATATACGCGAAACAACCGCGTTGATGTTTATCGACCCTTACAACGATTTTTTGTCAGAGGGCGGAAAGGTGTGGCCAAGGGTTAAGGGTGTAGCCGAGAGTAATAACTTACTTAATAACCTCCGGACCATTGTTAAAGCTATCAGGCAAGCCGGTATCCAAATTTTTATAGTACCACATAAACGGTGGGAACCAACAGACTACCAATACTGGAAGTTTCCCAATCCAACCCAGGTAGGTATCATGAGCCGCCATTCCTTTGCAAAAGGTACCTGGGGTGGCGAATGGCACCCTGATTTTGCGCCGCAGGAGGGTGATATTGTGGCCAAAGAACATTGGGCACAAAGCGGCTTCGCTAATACAGATCTGGACATGCTGCTTAAACAACGGGGTATCACCCACGTGATCGCTGTTGGATTACTGGCTAATACCTGTGTAGAAAGTACCTGCCGTTTTGCTATGGAACTGGGATACCATGTAACGCTGGTGAAAGACGCGACAGCTGCCTATACGCCGGAAATGATGCATGCTGCTCATGTATTGAATGGACCTACTTTTGCGCATGCTATACTAACGACGGGTGAACTGGTGCAAGCATTGCCCGCAGCACTGCCTGAAGCCTAAATAATAGTAATGTTAAGCAACAAACCGCCTGCTAACGGTGGCTTGTTGCTTATATAGCCTTTACAATACCTGATTTGAAACTTGACAATTATACAACCTCAACTGTGATATCTAGATAAGAAAATATAGCGTAACAACGAAATGATATCGTCATCTATAGCAGGGTAATGAAAACGCACGGATTGTTTTTTTAAACAAAAAAGCCGAAATTTAAATCGGGCACTTAATTGCCCTTCATTCAGCCTGATCGATAGCTAAAGCAAGTTTACCAACTAATAGGATTGTCTTTTGTGAAACAGGACTCAATCCTGGGCTTTATATTCAAATTATTAGCTTTTACGATATCAACTATCTTTACCCATGTGCAAGATTGCTCAAACGATCCCCCATTACTTTACTCTCCTGATTAAAGGTACTTTATCCAAATTGCCGGTGCTGATTTTGTGCTGCCTACTACCGGTTTTATCTGTGTCGTATGTCGCAGCCCAGAATTTTTCAGAACTACATCCTCAGGAGTTGCTTCCACAACTTAAAGCCAGTAAGCCGGATACTAACAGAATAAGTCTCCAGATAAAGATGGGAAAATATCATCTTTATAAACCTGGTGAGTTCAAAAATGACCTGGACAGCGCCCTGAGCTTTTTTAACGAGGCCCTGCAATTAAGCATTAAGCTCGGGGAAAATGACTGGAAGTATAAAGCCATTACAATGATAGGTACTTACTACTTCGAAGCGGGCGACAAGAAGCGGTTTATTCAATCCTTCATGGATGTTATAGCCTATTATCACAATACAGGGGATAAGCAAAAGGAAGGCAAAGCCTGGCATGAATTAGCCAAACTTTATGAGAATACTATTTCAGACGCCGAAATGCAGGACAGATTAGATTATTACCAGCATGCCCGATCCCTGTTTCTGCAAACGAATGACCAGATTAATGCAAACGATGCTTTACGGGGTATTGCCGGTATTCAGATGAGAAGAAAGCAGTTTGACATAGCTGAAAAAGAGTTGCAGGAGGTGTTGGCGCAATATCAGAAGTTAGGGTATAATATACTACATCCGACATATGAGATGCTACAGTACCTGGAGTACGATAGGGGAAATTATAACCGGTCCATCGCTTACTGCCTGAAAGCCCTGGAAAATATGAAAGTACATGGTGATACTGGCTGGTCCGCACATTTCTATGGCAGTATCGCTAAATCGTACTTTACTAACGGAAAATTTGAAGAGGCACTGGAATGGCAAAGGAAAGCGGCGACTGTCGAGCACCCGAATTTTCCGGATGTATGTGGCCAGATTCAAATATTATTAAGATTGGACAGATTAGAGGAAGCACGTCGAGTTTTGGAAAGCGTTCTAAAGCAGGAATCAACCATTACTTATGATCAAAGAGTATATCTCTATCGGATATCAGGACTTTATTACACAAAAGCTAACCAATACGAGGTAGCGCTTTCATACTATAAGAAGTTATTAGCCATGGATCTGAAAAACAATTATCACAGTGAGGCAATCCACAATCCCGTGTTATTGATGTGCTATACAGAAATGGCCGACATTTATCAAAGGTCTGGTAATTTGGATGAGGCGGGAAAATACTTTAACAATGCTGAAATTCTCGTTAAAAATAGCATAACGCCTGTGCAGCCTGGTATGCTGGTAACGCTGTATTCCGGTTTATATAAGTACCTGCTCGCCAGGGGCGATTATCGGGGAGCCATAAAAAACCTGGAACGGCGGGACGAGCTTAAAGATTCAATTTTTACGGCTAATAAGGATAAACAGATTGCAGAATTGCATGTACAATACCAGACCACGCAAAAGGAACTGGCTATAAAAGAACTGCATAGTAAAGAAGTCGCCCAGAAGGCTCAGTTAGACAAAGTTAGTCTGCAGAAAAATATTACTATTGGCGGAATAGTCCTATTGCTGCTGTTATCAGGAATAGGTTATAAATCATACCGCGCAAAGCAAAAGACCAATCTGCAATTGCTGGCCAAACAACAACAGATTAACCGCCAGAATGCTACACTGCAACATCTGCTCAAAGAAAAGGACTGGCTACTGAAGGAAGTTCACCACCGCGTAAAAAATAACCTGCATACGGTGATATGTTTGCTGGAGGCGCAGGCCCGTAATCTTGAAAATGACGCGCTGGAAGCGGTAGAAAACAGCCAGAACCGCATATACGCCATGTCACTGATCCATGAGAAACTTTATCAGTCAGACGACATTAAAACAATCGACATGGCCGAATATATTCCTGAACTGATGGAATCCCTAAAGGATAGTTTTGGAGTTGCTAAACAAATAAAGTTCAAACTGAATATCGATCCTGTCGAACTGACGCTTTCGCAAGCCATCCCATTAGGCTTGATTTTGAACGAAGCGGTGACCAACTCCATCAAATATGCCTTTCCCGACAATAGGAATGGGGAAATCTCCATTTTTATGAAGAATGACCACGACCTGATCACTTTGCAAATTATGGATGATGGGATTGGAATGCCCGCATTTGATCAGGAAGTTGAACCCGAGTCTATGGGCTTGCGGTTAATAAAGGGATTAAGTGAGGATATTGATGCGGCTATTAGCTTTCAGGTTGAGCAGGGAACCAGCATAACCATCGTTTTCAAAGCTGACGCATTAAATGATGTAGCCGGATTTTCGGAATCAAGGGAGAAAGAAGTGGAGTTTGCATAAATGAACAAGCGGCTGTGTAAGCCGCTTGTTCAAAGAGGTGACCCTGTAGGGACTCGAACCCTAGACCCGCTGATTAAGAGTCAGCTAATCCCCTCAGTGTCTGCAATTATATTGTTATTGGTGATTGAATTATGTATTATAAGTTTTATAATTTAATTGCTTCTTCACAACTGGTGTTAAGTTTTGTGTTAAGGCTACTTTTTCTTTGCAAGCTCTTTCTCAGCTTCACTTACAGCCAATTTTAGCAACTCAATTGTGGAGAGGTCTTTCAGATTTGATTTCATTCTTGCTGAAAATCCAAAAAACCAGTTTGTATCAATTCCATAAACTTCGGCGGCCTTCCGGATCATATCTACCGTGAATCTTTGATGGCCGGTTTGATAGTTTGACTGATTCCTAGGATTCGCTCCAATACTGGCTAAAAATTCAGCCTTAGTTCCTACTTTCCCCTTCGTGATGGTAAATTCCATTAGTTCGAGCATCCGTCGATCGGTAATTACCAAATCCTCAGTTTTTTTCATTTGTTATGGTATTATCACCTGGCAGGTAGCTGTATATGAAGAAGGTGTCCCTGGGTTTAGGGTAATAGTTGCATTTTCTGCCAGCACTGATCCGGTCGCACTTTTTATCCTGAGCACCCACTTGTTAGAAGTTGCATGTTGCGCCTGGAGGATTGCCCCGCCACCTTTTTTTATGTGAGCGTGTTTCTCGAACGTTCCAGTGCCGGTTACTTTCCATTCTATAAGACCGGTAGCAGAAGTAGCATCCAAATCTGCGTATCCTACATAATCGAAGGGGGTGCCTGCATTGGTACTGACCTCATAGATAACTTCGGTAGAATTGGGCTGCGGATCATCCTTACTATTTCCACATGATAAGATGCCAAAAAGAACTGCGATCAGTGCACATTTTTTCATTCGTGTAAGCGTTTAAGTTAGAAGTGAATCTCTAATACTCAGCACAGTTATGATTTTATTAACGTTAAGATTGGTACATTCCTATTCCAAGCGAACCAGGACACATCTTAAATTAACCCACAGACAGTGACCATAATTTTGCCACGCGCATACAATGCGTAGTGAATGGATACATTAGGTTGTTGTCTGTCGATGCCCTCATTTTTATTAAAGAATTGGAACCGTCATGAAAAGAAGAGTAACCGCCACGAAATCGACGCGTAAGCCAAAGAATGCGCCTACAAACCCTAAGACTTTTCCCTGTCCTTCTGAGGGTCTGACGGACCAAAGGAAAGCCGTCCTGCTCTCAGATCAGCTAAAATCGTCGTTCTGTCATCATCTATGTCTGCTAAGACCTCCTCGTATGTTCGAGGAGTCCCCAACAAAGCGTAAACCTTAGAAATTGCCATCGCCGTAGCCCTTTTGGTAGCGAGAATTTCTGCCCTTTCCCAATTAAGCTCGTCATCAGCTGGGAAAGGGCTTTTTATTTGTTTGGGCTTTTTAGTATCTGCTTTTCCGCCCCTATTGCTATTTCGATCCAGCTTTGCCATGTATGATGCCACTTCCTCTGCCGGCATCATTTCCTTGTTGAGCAAGTCGTTTATGTTGATGTTGTAATATTTTGCCAAGCTTTTCTGGGTCTCAAGGTCCGGAACCCACTTACTTTCATAGCCAGTATATGTACTTCTAGCAATATTGAGTGCCTCGGCAACCTGTTGCTGGGTAAGCCCTTTGCTCGTTCTGAGGTAGTACAGATTTCTATTTATTGTATTTGGGTTCATTCCTTGAAGAATTATCAATAAAAGACACGATACGTTTAATTTTTTCGAAAAATGTCGACTATGTTGATATTTATGTTGACTATGTCGATTATGTTGATTATGTTTGTGATGTCAACGTAAAAATACAACGTTAAAATTAAACGCAGAAACGTAAATGTACGCAAATAACATCAAAGTGGAACCACGGGCATCAAAGTCTGAAAAATTGAAAGAACAACGTAGTTTGAAACTTGCGCTTAGTAAAAAACTAATTCATGGAGATGCCCGGGAGATAACGGTTTTAATGAACATGGCAGCTAAAGAGGATCCAGAAAAGTATAAGCCAATTCATTATGGCAGCGTGGCTAACGCTTTGAATCCCGAGAGCCACTTTTGGTCTGATAGAGTTTATGAATTTGCAATGATTTACGCTGATGCCCGACAAAGTAAACAAGATGAACAGCAATAATATTCGTTCCGAATTTCCACAGGCAATTCAGAAACGTCTGGATAAAATAGAACTGTGGATTTCCTGGATCAAAGAAGAGACCATACATATACAAGCAGACTGGGAGCAGCTCTCTGCTCCTGAAAATTCTACCAATCAAACATCCAGTTTGTCCGAAGAGGAAATGAAAGCCTTAATGGATAAGCGTCTTAGAAATATTACCATTCAATAATCTAACTCTATTGGTTATGGCAATCTATTGGATTTATCTCGCCATTCTGGTACCGTCTGCGCTCATTGGCGCGGTGCAGGTTATGCGCTACTACGCTGCTGATAGTATTGTGTTGCAAGACATCAGATTCGCTACTAAAGTGGTATTCCTGAAAATACTTGTGATGTTGATTAAGATGATTATCTGGTTTAAGCGTTGACTAACTCAACATTATTTCTATTAATAATGTATTTCCGGAATCCCCAAAGCAGTTTAAGCCGGGCTGCTCCTGTAAACCACATCCGGGGCTCACCTAAATGTTTGATTATGATTTAACCTTTCGAATCTCTGAGTTCAGGACAGGTCAGGCGGCTGTAGGAGAGCCGCCTGATTTTAAACCACCTTTTAAATCTCATGAAGAAAACCATTTTCAAACAACACCGGAGCTCTATAAAGGACATAGAGTGGATAGGTGCAATTCTAATCGCAATTATCCTCGTGTGCATCGCAATTGTGGTGTGCAGTGTAAAAAAGTAAGGTACCGGCGGCGACCGGTACCCTATAGGCAAAAAGCCAAATTTTCATTGACTTAAAAACAAATGTATGAAAAGCGACAAAAATCAACAAGGGGAAGTCGTGATATCCCCTACTACCGGTGTAGCAGTAGCTTCAGGTAATTCCCATCCGGTAAGCGTTGTAGAAATGTCATCAATCGAAAATATGCCCGATTTGGATGACGCTGTGGTAGTACCAATTGACTTAATGGCTGAATATTGGGAACCGGCAGCTATTGGGGAATCCAAAAAAGTGTATTTCCATAGTGTGGCGCCACAAATGTTCCCTGACTTCAATGACCCCAGTGTTGAAGTAGAGATTGATTGTGCCCTTTTTTATGAGAAGACAAAGGGAGAGGTTAAGCCATGGCGGAATGCCAGTAAACGATTAGTGTCCTTACTGAATGGACTTACTCAAGGGAGTGTTGTTCAGATAACATATTTGGGCAAAAAAAAGAATAAGAAAAACAGCTTCGAATCTGCTGTCTGGTCAATTAAACCTATTGTAATTAACCTTCCAAAAGCTTAAACCATGGATTTTAAAAACTTCCCCGACCTGGACGATGCACAGGTTATTGATAAAGAATTGAATCCGCTGGGATTTGATCCATCTGAGTATCCTACGCTGCAGGATATGTTGCACAGCCATCAGTTTAACTCCGATGAAGTACATCCTATTGACCTGGTAAGCCTATCTGTAAACGGCACCGTGGTGCGCGATGAAATGCAGAAGTACCTGGATAAAAAGGCTAATTCTTCCAGTGCCTTAAAAGAGGTATTAAAAACTCCATTCCACTATTTTTTTTATACCAACCAACGTCACAAGGATAAAAAGAAAGATCACTTTGAACTCGGGACGTTTGCTCATATGGCATTTTTAGAGGAAGAGTTGTTTGATAAGTTTATTATCCAACCTAACCATCCGTTGAATTCTACAGTTGGTGTTACTGATATGATACGTTGGTTTGAGTGCATCAATCAGGTGCCTTCAGAAACGTTGGATGGAAAAAAAATGCCAGAACTACGCGCTTATCTGGATGAGCTGCGCCAGTCCTGTGAGTACCAATTGATTGATGAAGAGCACCAAGTAATTATTGATGCTGTTCGTCAGGGTTATAACCTGTACGGCGGCGGTATAATAAAGCGGATACTTAAAGGTGCAGTTTCCGAAACTTCTTTTTACGGAAAGGATCCTGTTACCGGCCTGCCGGTGAAGGTACGACCAGACTATTTTAATGTTAAAGAAAATATCGGAGTCGATGCGGTGATTTCGTTTAAAACGACCTCAGCTCAGACACTCGGCAAATTCCTTTATGATACGGCAAAGTTCCAATATGAGCTTAGTGAGGGAATGTATCAAAAGGTAATGAGTGATATAACTGGCCGTCAATTCAACGTGACAATCATGATTATGCTACAGACTGTACCGCCTTATCTCCCCGCGGTATTTATCTGGACACCGGAGGATCTGGCTAACGGTAAATATAAGTACCGGTTCGCTCTCGACACCATAAAAGAGTGTCAGGATAAGATGATATTCCCCGGTTTTGATGCGGCAGCTGAAAGTGGCAATGCTGGTATCATTGAATTGGAACAGCCGGAATGGTCGGCTAAACTTCTTCATCCAGTAGATATTGATGAATAATCCTACATACTGTCACCTTGTAGCTGAGGCTAAGTCGGTCTTTTATGCAACTGATCCGACGTCAGGTAAAAAAGGACCATTGGTATATGCACCCAGGGGAACCAGATTAGCAATCATCAGTGATCATGGGGAAGTCCTGATTGTTGAGGACGGGAAAGGTAATCGCTTTCCCGTCCATTCATCGAAAACTACTGCTAAATAGAACACAAATGAACAAATTCATTATTAATTCTAAAACCCTTAAAAACGCCCTAAATAAATTGGGGCAGGCGGTACCCAAAAAGCCGGTATTGCCGGTTTTGAGCAATGTCTTATGTAAAGTAGGTGAAGCAGAAGTAGAGTTCTGCAGTACTGACCTGATGACCACAATCCAACATCGCGTAGAATGTGAGGTGGTTGGAAAACCTTTCCATGTATTATTACCATTTGATTTCCTAAAACGGGTTGCATTCTTATCAAAAGAAGCGCCTATCACCATTGAAGTTGAAGAGGAACTTATTCGGATCATTGGCGCTATGCAGGATGAGTTTATTTTGAAAGCTACTGATAAGGTGGAAGATTACCCTAAACTGCCTGCTATACCTCGTAAAAACTTTATGACAGTTGAGGATGGCCTGGTTTATTGGATGAATAAAGCTTTGGCTACTGTGAGCGCAGATGAACTACGGCCTGCATTATGTTGTGTCTGTTTGGACGTATTGGCAAATGGCCTGTCCGTTGTAAGTACAGACGCTCATTCACTGTTTTCCCGGTCATTCTCAGTCGAAGCGAAGGGAGAGGCTAAGTTATTGGTTACTTCAAAAATGGTTAAGGCACTTGAAGGATTTGATAATGCTGAAGTTTATTGGAATAGTAACCATGTGGCATTCCACACAACGTCAACCAGCGTAATTGCAACTGCTGTAGATGGTAAATATCCTGATTACAGATCGATTATTCCTACTGACTTCCATCCCAACTTAACCCTGGACCGGGAAGAAATGATCAGTGCTTTGGAGCGATGCTGTCTCTCTTTAGCTGCAGATCGATCGGCTGAGATCTTACTAAAAGAAGAAAAAGGAATAATCCGTTTTGTTTCTGAGGATCTGGATATGCAGAGGCGTATTGTGGTGGATATACCCGGTATTTATAAAGGTGACATATCCAGTATTAACGTAAGTGCAGATCGCCTTCTGACTCTCATGCACCAGGTGACATATGATAAAGTGCAATTTGCTATTCACGATCCTAAACGTGCAATATTGGTAACGGCAGAGGATGATCCTGATTACCTCGGATTACTGATGCCTTTGTTAAAACAAAAAATCTAAATCATGTCATTTTTTGTAGAACTAGCCCAGCTGGGCAATAATATCGATATAGACATCCGCATAAAGCAGAAAGGCGGAAGTTTCACCGTCAGTGTACTGCCGGCAATGCATGGGTTAACCATTCCTGTAATCGTGACGGGAACCCCGGAGGAGCTAGATGGAGGATTTTTATCTGCAATTTCCCTACCGGTCAAAGAAGCCATGGGACTGGTAGTTAATGCCGATGACTTTTCTGATGAAGTACGTCTTAAGCAGGAAACGGAAAGCAAAAAGCCAGATAAGAAAAAAGCTGCGGCTATAACTAAAGAACCGGTACCGGTGGAGGTGAACGCCGCGTCAAATTCTTCAGAACCAACTCTTTTTGACTAATTAAATAATCTATAAATCATGGTGCTTAAAAAAGTAATACCAGGTGAACGTACCACTTCCAAGAGCAATAATCCAATAATTCGGTTTGACCAACGGGGGCTTATTACTCTGAATAGAGAATCTTGCCTGCTTATTGGGCTTCAGGGTGGTGATTGCGTTGTAGTATATCAGGATGATGAACATCCGACCGATTGGTTCATCGGGAAGGCAACAGAAGGATTTAGGTTAAGGGCTATCCGGCCGTCTGGTTGCGGTTTTAATTGCAAGGGTATGGTGACAATGGTAAAGGAACTGTTGTCTTGGGACCACACTGCCAGCATAGCTTGCCGTATTTCCAATAATGCCATAACTAATCCTGACCATGGAGAGGTATATCCAATCCTGTTATCATCTGCCCTTTAATCCGAAATTTTAAACTACAATTTGCTATGGCACTTGAAATTACAAATTTGAAGCGTGCTTTTAAATTCAAGAAGGACGGCGAAATGGTAAATCTGCCTGATCCAAACGTTGATTTTACGGCTGCAGAGGTTTTGCAGTTCTATTCAATGCAGCATCCTGTTTTAACTACGGCAACCATTGCCGGCCCATCAATTGAGGAAGATAAGGCGGTATATGAGTTTAAAACAACCGTAGGTACCAAAGGGTAGATTATGAAAAAAAAAGACACAAAGAAGGTATGTCGAAAAAAAGGAATCAACAAAAGCGTTCTCCATCGAGGACTGGCCAGGATATTTCTTCAGGAAGCGCGGGATACCAAGCTGTATGCACAGCAGGAAACGTCTCCACGGGTACTGGTATCCACGTCAGCAATGCCATTTGTGCTTTGAGATTTCAATCTAAGCCGGGAACAGAGGTCTTTTTTAAACAGGATGGGGAACTGGAGGCTACACCGTCCGTTAATGATTTCTATTGCGACTTATGGGAATCTTACAGGAGTGCCTCCAGGATCCTTACCGGTAAAATTTTAAGAAAAGTACCGCCAAGCTGCGGCTCCTTATCAGAAGGTTTGAATGAAATCCTCAAATGCATTAAACAAATCATTCCTAAGGGCTATGAATACAACATAGATTATGATGAACGAAGGCATGAATATCACTTTACCATTTATTATTCGTGCGCCTGGCCATTTAGTTGGAATTGTTTCCACATAGGTCCCGTACTGAAAAAGCTCAGGTTTGAGCACCCTGAAATATATGAACTGCTGATATTATTCTTAAAATGCTTTTGTTCCCACACTCAGGTTGAGCTATGGACCCAGGGTTTAATGTGCAACACACTGGATTGGATGGAAGATTCACTTTATGAGATGATGCGTGCAGGTAGTCAGGAGGGGGGATGCTCCGATATTGAGTCCATCATTGATCTTGCAAAAGATATTCACACCTATACTAAAGGTGAAGCAAAGGAGTACCTGGAAAAGATTCAGAAAGCCCCTCTTTTAACAGCTCTGGATATATTGGTACGGGTGTATGCACTACGTGATAAATTTAATTATATGCCAATTCTGGAGCTGATTAGGCAGGGGTGTTGTATCGTGCAAAATGGCAAACCTTTATCCACATTCTCCTACTTTGAATCAGGAGATGAAGATGACTACTACATGTTAGATCTCGATTGCCAGTGTACAATCTTATGGGATGAAACCGATTCATTGAGCTCAGAGCATGAACAAAATATAGAGGCTCGAGCACAGGAAGGTATAAAGGAGCCATTTTTGGTTATTCCTTTTTACCGGCAAATGAAGCGGTTCAACTTTGATGAATTACATGAATTGTCAACTTGGCCGAAATCACTTGCTGATTATATGGATATAGCCAGAAACCTGGTAAAAGCATACTTACATGAATAAATTAACAGAAGCTTTAACAACTCAGTTTAAGCCATCAATGATTTTGGTGGTATATCAGGGACCAAGAGAGGATTATTACCTGGAGTCACATGTAATTAGTCCCGATGGTGTAGTACTGGAGGGACGGCCATTGCAACAGGAGACGATTTCTGATATGGTCGACTTCTTTTTTGATGAGCGTCAAAGTCAAAATAGGGTTGTTGGACTATTGCCTGAAAATCTACTTTCTTTTGAAGCATTGCCTGGAGGAAAATATACTATGATCTGGTACTGTCCTGCACAAACGAGAGTATTATACTTCGCTAAAGACCTACACTTGCCTTCCGGAAAGGCTCAGGTGCCGCCCTTAATATTTAAGGTTTCATCGGGGAATTTGTATGTATATGCCTTTACAGAAGCAACCCGTCCGGCAGAGGATACACAATTGTTTTTGGCGCCATTCCATAATGTTTCTGCTGATGGACATGTTTGCCTGGGCAGTGCCAAGGTTAAAGCTCCTTCCAAACCTACGTATGCCGATATTATTAAGTACTGGGAAGATTTATTTTTTCTGAGTGAGTTCTCACATCTTGCCGGGAATAACAATCCTACCGTTGGTAATTTGAATACAATTTGGAGGAGTCAAATATCGCCTAATCAGTTACCATTCCCGCTTTGCGAACTTATTGAGTATAAAAAAAATAAGCTGAAAAATTTGCTATGAAAATTCATTATACAGCTCCTTACCTTCTTGATCCTACTCATAGGGTTACTATACACCTGATAGGGGTCGGAGGAACTGGGTCATTATGCCTTACACATCTGGCCCGACTTAATGAAGCCTTATTGGCTTTAGGGCATCCAGGAATTCACGTTCGTTGCTGGGATGATGATACAGTGAGCGAAGCGAATATAGGTCGACAGTTGTTTTCTGCCGTTGATATTGGGTTGCACAAATCTGTTGTACTTATTTCCAGGGTAAATCGGTTTTTTGGTTATAACTGGGAAGCATACACGGAGAAATTTACTGGTGAAAATACGGCTAATATAATCATGAGCTGCATCGATACTGCCGCCGGCAGAATTAAAATTTATAACAACCTGCAGAAATTATCAGTAAACCATATGGCGCCCGACAAGAAACCCCTGTATTGGCTGGATATGGGGAATCTCCAAAGGACTGGTCAGGTAGTTCTAGGTACCATTAGTAGTATTGAGCAACCACAATCTACCTTCCCTACATGTGCTAACCTACCAACGGTGGTAGACATATTCCCACAGTTAAGGAAGCTGAAAGAGAAAGATCAAGGGCCCAGCTGCTCGCTGGCGGAGGCTCTTAACAAGCAGGATCTATTTATAAATTCCTCAGTTGCCAATTTCGGCTGCCAGCTGCTATGGAGGTTATTTAGAGAAGGTTCAATTACGCAACATGGCTGCTTTGTGAATTTAGAAACCTGTTGTGTTAATCCATTACCAATTGGGTAGGTAATAAAATTTTAATATGGCAAAGGATCCATCATTCCCTTTCTATGCATCCGACTTTTTAGTAGACACCATTCGGTGGTCGCGGGCAATGAAAGGCCTGCATGTTGATTTGTTGGCGGAATCGTGGGTAAATGGCCCTCTACAGGATGATGGAGGGTATCCTGCTGGACTTGTTGGTGAAGACCTGGAACTTTGGGCTAAGATTCGAAATAAGTGGCAGCTGATTGACGGGTACTGGAGTAATGATCGGCTTGAGGATGTACGCGCTCGACGTGAGCAATTCCGCGAAAAGCAAAGGGTTGTAGGAAGTAAAGGTGGACGGCCACGCAAAACTATTGCCGGCAAAGAGGAACCCAACCCTTTACCAGATAAAAACCCAGAAAAAACCCAACCCTTTATTTTAAATAACCCAGAAAAAACCCTTTTAGAAAATGAAAATGAAAATGAAAACGAAAACGAAAACGAAAATCAGGAAGGGGGACCGGGGGAAACGCCTGCACGTTTTCTAATCCCAGAAATGCAATCAGTATGGTTGGCCCATCGGCCAAAATATCCAACTGATCGGGATAAAGACTACGTGGCATTAGGTGCGTTGGCCGAATTCATATGTAAGCAGGCAAAAGTTTGCTTTCATCCTGAGGAGCCGATCGTAATCGAACAGGTTTTGAGTTCCTGGACGGCCATCGCTAAATATTCGACAGCCCATCCGTTTTTCAGGAATTTCAGTCTGCAGCAGATAAACACTCATTCACAAACAATATTTCAATCTCTGACAAATGAACAGAACCAACAAAGTACTCAGTCTGGAGGAACTGTTGCTGCCCAAGGTCCCAAGCGGTTTACCCGACTATGAATTGACCGAGGAAGAGAAGCAGGCAGCGATAATTGATGCGCAAGCGAAGAAGAAGGCGAAGGTTCAGTATGACCTGGAGCGCCAATCAGAATGGCAATGGGAGCAGGTGATGGCAGAACTCCCATGGAAGCCATCCCAGCTATTAACCTTTGCGACTTGGAAACTGGCTACTGAACAATTTCATTTTGATATCGATGCGGAGAATCATGCAGCAGTAAAAGCTTTGTCCTTGTACTTTTCTGGGTCTGAAAAGTTTGCTTCCGCTGGTAAGGGATTTTCCCTAAAGAAAGGCCTGATGATATGTGGGGACGTTGGTAGGGGTAAAACTACTCTCATGAAGCTATTCAGATGTAATCCGCATAAAACCTACACCTTGATCAATTGTAGGAGCGTTGCCGATGAGTTTGCGGTATCAGGTGAATCGGTGCTCATGCGTTACACGAATCCCATTAAGACCATACCACAACCTGCAACCTTTCTTCAATCTGAAATCGGGATTTGCTTTGACGATTTTGGTGTTGAGGAGCTCAAAAAGAGCTATGGCAATACGGTTAATGTACTTGGTGAAATTATCATGAACCGCTACGACTCCGGGCTACCTCACAACTTTACCCACATAACAACTAATCATACGGCTGAGGAAATTGAAGCTAAATACTCGGAACGGGTGCGTAGCCGAATGCGGGAAATGTTTAATATGATCGTTTTAGGTGGTCCAGACCGCCGGTGTTAAATCTAACAAATTGATATCATGAAGCAGATTCCAATTCTTTTCAATACAATGATGGTGTACAAGCTTTGCGCCAACGATAAGGATCAAACTAGACGGACCACTGGCCTTGAAGTTGTCAATCAATTACCTGATCGTTGGGTAAGTTTAGGGATGAAACCTGACAACGGAATTCTAAAACAAGTTTTCCATGACTTTGGGAAGTATCTTCCAATTGAATGCCCCTTCGGTCAACCAGGCGACATCCTATGGGTTCGTGAAACCTTACAGCAGGTGACCGCTGGTATTTTAGAATACCAGGATGGCAGCTTGGTGAAGGCGGTGCCTGAGGGGTATTGCTACCAAGCAGGTCAGCGGTGTAAAGTACCCAGCATTCATATGCCCAAATGGGCTGCCAGGATCTGGTTACAGGTTTTGGATGTTAGGGTTGAGAGACTGCATCAGATCAGTGATCAGGATGCGATTGGTGAAGGTATCACAGTTCTGAACCGGTTTGGCTTGACTCTATACCAAAATTATGATGGTGTTAGGGACTTTTTAGAAGGTAATAAGTACACCTTCGATTTTGGCAAAGAGATTCACAGCGCGGCAAAGGCAAGTTTTTGTACCCTGTGGATGGATGTTTATGGCAGGGATTCCTGGGTGACCAATCCATGGGTTTGGGTGGTAAAATGGCAGCCACTTTCTGTTACCGGTAAACCAGTAAATATTCCTGAACAGTGAAAAGAAAAGGAGCAAGCCGTATAACACTGGGGCAGTTGAAGTTGACTCCATCTGCTCGGGTAAATAAGGGAATAATACTTAGATTGGAGCAGCAGGAGAAAGAGTCCGGATGTGGGGACAGCTAGTGGATTGGTCCCTAAAGTCAGGGCACCATGTCGTCCGGGAGTACAAATTTTCTACTACTCGTAGGTATAGATTCGATTTTGCAGTGCCGGCTTTAAAAATTGGGATTGAGTATGAAGTCTGGGCATACTACCCTCAACGGATATACGAAAGATACGGACAAATACAATCTTGCGACAATAGATGGATGGCGACTATTGAGATTTACAATAAAAAATTATAAGCAGGTAATAAAAAAGTTGTGTGCGGTTACTGGAGGTTAGGATGTTCAGCCTCCGGTATGCTTTAATCGCCTTCGTCTGGTAGAAGCCTTGGTGAGCTAAGGTTTATAGATGATCCATGAGTTCCAACTGAAACCTTAGCGTGTTGTATAAACTTCATGTCATCGTCATTTTGAAAATTAAAAAAAATGTCCATCGACTGTCCCAAGAAATGCGGGTTATTTAATCGGATGCTAATTTGGATGTGATCTCCTGGATGAAGTACCATTCCTAAAGCTTTTTGGCCAATTATCGTTTCTATTTGCAGGGATATTGCACCAGGTGGGACACTTGTATAACTATTTATTCTCATGGTTTTATTTTCGACAACAAACTCATGCGAGGATTGTTGTTTGCCGGTGCTGGGTAAGGCCTTCAATTTCGGTGTTAATGATTCCAGCCTGTTTGCAAACTCAAGACGATATAATCCTTCCATTGATTTGGCTTGAGTTTGCATAGCCTCAGATTGACTTTTGAGTTCTATTGTTTGATTGGCTAATTCTTTCGCTTGGGTATTTAGTGCATCTACCATTAGAGTGAGCTCTTTTATGGACTTACCTTGTAATAAGGTAATAATACTCAAAATTAGGGCAATTACCGTGGTAACTGCCTGAACTACAGTCCAGAACTCTGTAATGCCGGGTGTTCCTTCTAGCAAAGCCATTAGTTTTTATTTTATCATTAAATATAGAGGGAAATTGATATATAAATACAGATTGCCGGTTTAAATATGATACCAACCAAAACATAAACCAAAACATAAACCAAAACATAAACCAAAACATAAACCAAAACTGAAACAAAAATCAATTTTTGTATGTATCTTTGTTTCAACAAAAAAGAAACAAGGGCAGTTGGGTGCCCCTGTTTCGAATGGAATTACCACAGTTCTCGTACTAGTTTAATAAGCTGAGTGATCAGCAAAAGTAAATTCACTAGTAGATAGACGTTTTCCATTAGGATTCGACCTTGGTGGTCGTCCAATTTTCTTCTCATTTTCAGTAATTTTATAATGAGCCGTGTTAACGGCATAATCAAAAGCCAGGTTGGTGCAAACAACCTGGTTTTTTTATAACACTACAAATGTATGTATTTACCTCCTACTGTTCTATATTGTATTTTTTTCTATATTAGTAAATTTTTCATTTGTTTTTTATAAAATGGCCTATGGTGGCTCATTTAGATGAATGAATGTTGTTTTTTTGATATATTATATGTATGAAAAAATCTGTATAATTGAGGTTGGAAGGGGCTCATATTAAAAAAAAGTAGTTATAGATAGGCGTTCATTTTCCAGCTATTATTCCACTTGGTGCTATCTCGGCCTGCATATTTGTAAAAGTGAATTCCAGGCCTTTCTCATCAGTTGCATCCTCGCCATAATAAAAGATGAGTCGTTTTAATTCCTCTGAGACAAATTTTCCATCCCGCCAGAACCCCTGGTATACCTTAACAGTAACTACTTTTTTACCATGTTTACTACGGGCACCGGACGGCTGTAGGAAGATAAATTTACCTGTAGCGCCAACCGCCTTTGCCTTCTTCTCCAATGCCTTTTTATACAGAAAGGTAAAGTTTGTGCGTACATATGCCCCTCTTTGGGAAAAAAACTGATCAAGGCAGTAGTAGGTTGATCTTTCTCCATAAATCGGATTTAGGTATTCTGTTGTCCTCGTAGCTACATCAGGGAAAAGTTTTTCGCTTAGGATTCGCTCATAAGTGGATGTTTCCTGTCCAAATGCTGCTAATGTGAAGAACATCGCAAGCGCCGTGATGATTGTTTTCATGAAACTGTAAGGTTGTTTGGTGGTTAAATAAATATGTAAAGCCACCCAGGCTTCTGGGTGGCTAGGTGTCAAGGATATGGCGTCAGAGTGCAATAGGCAGCCGGACTAACATAGAGAGGGTTGTTGTTGTCGATACCGCATGGATATCCCCTCCAAGTTGCCGGCATAGCCTTTTGCAAGTACTTAATCCTATTCCACAGCCTGGTCCCGTCGTATCTAATCGAACATAAGGATCGAATATTTTTTCCAGGGCATGAGGTGGAAAGGATGGGTAGTCGTTGGTAATTGTGATTAATAGCTCGCCATTGTTTGAGGTAACCGTTACCTCAATGGAGCTTTCCTGGGGGGAATATTTACAAGCGTTGGTAATTAAATTGTCCAGAATGAGACATAACTTGTTCGGATCGGTCTTGGTTCCACCAGACAGGTCCATGTTCCAGGACAGTTTTCTGTTAGAGTATGAAATTAGGTATTGTGCAATCTCCTTCCTGCTGGTAAAAAATTCGTTCAGGTCTATGTCAATAAAATTGAGGCCGTCTTCCTGGGTTTTGGAGAATTGGTACATCGAACGAGCCACATGATGAAGGGTCCATATGCGTGACAACGTATTTTCTAAAAATTCCAGGACTTCCTCTGGGTCCTCTTTGTTGATCATGCTGTTGATCTGCAGTATGCTACTGCATTGTTGCATAATATCATGTCCCCATGAAGCCAGGATTAACATAATAGGGTCGGCAGCAGGGGCTTGGAGACTCTCTTTTTTAGGGAAACTGATTGTTTGCATCATTACGGTTCTGTTTTTGAGGTGTATATATGGAACCGCGCACCATTGTTATATAGAAGTGCGCGGGACTCAAATCATCCACTCCAGATGGCCGCTAAACCACATTTAGAGTTTTAGAAAAGAGCCCGCGCACAAAAATATACGCGGGCCTCGTAACCAGTTACATGATCAGCCTGTGGTT
This sequence comes from Chitinophaga jiangningensis, assembly GCF_900142605.1. Classification (GTDB taxonomy): domain Bacteria; phylum Bacteroidota; class Bacteroidia; order Chitinophagales; family Chitinophagaceae; genus Chitinophaga; species Chitinophaga jiangningensis. Next base: position 770,884 of record NZ_FRBL01000001.1, on the reverse strand, counting down.
TGGCGGCCCAGCCGATCAGCCTCGAGTACGATGCCGATGCAATTCAATTTTTGACAGAATTTGCAAAGATAAGCGAATATAATGTTTTTTTTAAAATTCCGGTCGATCGACCGATTTTTATAAAGCACGGTTCCGCCAAATTTAAAGGTGGACGAAAAACAATTAATATTGAAACGCTTAGGGGAGCGCATCAAAGCTGCCAGAAAAGGTCAAAATCTCACTCAGCTTGACCTTGAAATTGTCACAGGCATATCCAATCAGGATATTTCTAAAATAGAGAAAGGCAGAAAAGACTTGCACTTCACAACTGTTGTCCGAATTGCTAATGCCCTTGGAATTACGCTAAATGATCTTTATCCTCCCGAGTCCAAATAAGAAACTGCCCAAGCCTTGATATTGTAAACAATACACCCCAATATTGCTGGAAAAAATGATTATGGACAATCAAGAAACTTCCCGCATAGTGGATTTGGAAACCTTTATAGCTACTCTTCCCACCATAATTTTATTGGATATCATGAAGGGGGAATATGATTTAAATGCTATCATAGAGGAAATATTAATAATGCGGGCTGAGAAGTAATTAATATAATTCATAAATAATTAAAATAATTACTTTTGTGTCATAATATGACACCATAAAGGCATTATTTATGAGATCCATTACATCCCGCGTAATTAAAACCGAATCCATAGACTGGCGCCAATTACAGTTTTTACAGAATGACCAATTTAAAGATTGGTCAGGTTTGGATAAGGAAAAGCTGAAAAAGTCTATAATTAACAATAGTTTTTCACAGCCTTTTTATGTATGGCAGGATTCTGCTGGTATTATTTTTTGCCTTGACGGATTCCACCGATCCTTATTACTAACGGAGTTGTTAGAAGATGGTCACCAGATACCAGATCAATTGCCGGCAACATTTATTGACTGCGCGGATAGGCAGGAAGCGGCAAAGCTTGTACTTCAATATTCATCCGTTTATGCGAAAATCACTCAGGAAGGCCTTATTGATTTTCTGGAAGCTTTTGAGTTACCCTATGATGAAATTAAGTTTGAAATCAACCTGCCTGACTTTGATCCCATCAGTTTTGAAGGAGCAATGAATCACTCTGAAGAAGAACACCAGGAGAAGGTTAAAAGCTCGTTACAGGAGCGATTTATCATTCCACCGTTTTCAATCTTGGATTCCCGTCAAGGATACTGGCAGGATCGAAAAAAAAAGTGGCATGGACTCGGTTTTGATTCTCAGGAAAGTCGGGAGAATGTTGACTTAATATCCGAATCCGGGCAGGCGCCGGCCGTTTACGAACTGCGTAATGAAATGCGTACTGTGCTGCAACGGGAACCGAGCTGGGATGAAATATTGGAAGAGGCTCGTAAAAAAGGAATTCATCTTTATGGCGGTGCTAGTATCTTCGATCCCGTCCTTAGTGAAATCCTATATACTTGGTTTACGCCTTCCGGCGGGACAATCGTTGACCCTTTTGCTGGTGGGTCAGTCAGGGGGATTGTTGCCGGTATGCTCAACTATCCTTATTATGGTATAGATTTACGAGCAGATCAGGTAGAAGCCAATCGCAGGCAAGCTGCCAGCATCAAAATGGAGACGCAACCCATTTGGTATGAAGGCGACAGCAAAAATATTCAAAGTATTATTCCAAGTATACAAGCAGATCTTATCTTTTCTTGTCCACCCTATTTTGACCTTGAACAATATAGTTCTGATGCGAACGACCTTTCCAACATGTCGTGGGATGAGTTTTTAAGTACATACCGGGCGATTATCGCTGACTCCTGCAAACTTTTAAAAGACGATCGTTTTGCATGCTTTATTGTGGGCGAGATTCGAGACAAAAAAGGCAATTACCGTGATTTTGTTGGGGAAACCGTCCAAGCCTTCCGAGATACTGGATTACAGTATTACAATGAAATGATACTCATAAACGTTGCAGGAAGCATGCCTATCAGGGTGGGTCGGCAGTTCTCGCATTACCGGAAAGTTGGTAAGACACATCAGAATGTTCTGGTTTTTTATAAAGGCGATCCCAAGGCTATTAAATTCAATTTTCCTAATGTCCAGACAGATCTGGAATCAGATTTACCTATTTCAGATGTTGAAAAAAAATAATAATGATAATCGAACAGCATAACGGTATCCTTGTCTTACGAGATGATCTATTACTGGGAGGAACAAAGAGTATATTCATCCAGCAGTTGCTTAATCCCACTGCTAAACAGTTCGTATACGCCTCTCCTGTGTATGGCGGCTTTCAGATTGCTTTATCTGCTATCTGCCAGCACATAGGCAAAAAAGCAATTATTTTCTGCGCAAAGCGTAAAAATCCTCATGCGAATACATTGCGTTGTGAACAACTCGGTGCGGAAATCCACCAGGTGAACGCCGGTTATCTCAGTGTGGTTACCGCCAAAGCAAAGGAATATTGCCGGTTGGTGCCAGATTCTGAACTCTTACCATTTGGTGCTAATAGTGAGTTAGCTATAAATGCAATTGCTACGCGTTGCCGCCTGCTTATTGCTACCATAGGGGTAGAACCAGACACCATAGTCTGCGCTGTTGGTAGTGGTACCCTTTTGCAGGGAATACTGAGAGGTACAACTACCTCTAAAGTGATAGGTGTGCAGGTAGGCAAAGAATGCTCTGTCGCACATCCTCGTTTTACTCGATATGTTTATCCCAAACCATTTGAAAAAGAATCTTCCTGTAATTCTCCTTTTCCGTCGTGCAGCAACTACGATTTAAAGGCTTGGGAAGTATTGAATGATTTGCAGCCGATTCCGGGTGTGACAGTATTCTGGAATGTTATGTAAATAATTTATTTTCATATTCAATCAAATTTTATTGGATATGGAATCATCAGCTAAAGTAATGTTCATGGTCGAAGTCAGACAAATCGTTATAGATTACCTACAGGAGGAATTAGGTATCAATTCAATTGCCCTAAAGGCTTATGACAGTGATTCTCCTATTCAAAATGGAGATGCTGAGATCAAACGTATGCGGGAAATAGAAGCAATTAAACTTCGCGACCGCATTCATGAGTTAACCAGACATATCGCAGTTATCAAAAGGATGATTCCGAATGCCTAATACACCACGTGTTGATAAAGTTGAATATGAACGTAGAATCCGAATCGTTCAGGAATGGCTGGTTGATGATTGGCCATATCAGGACGTTATTTCCCAGATCATAAAAAAATGGGACCTGGAGGAGCGTCAGGCAAAGCGTTATATTAAATGTGCGAGAGAGAGGTGGTCAAAGGCTGCGCAGGCTGAAATTAATGAAAAGCTCGCAAGGCGCATAGAGTCATTGCAGAAATTAAAGCGGAGTATGAAGGCCGAATATATCGGTACACCTGCCGGAATGCATGCCCAGCTGGCAGTCGAAAAAGAAATTATCAAGCTTGAAGGGATAGCAGCTCCGCAAAAGTTGGAACATTCGGGTAAGGATGGGAAGCCTTTAATGCCCACGGAAACTGTCCACCGTGTAATTTTTGAAGACTATGGTGGAGCATAGGTTTAAATTTAGCAAGGTATACCAGGCAGTATTCAAAACTTTGGCCAGGTACATCCACATATGGGGAGGTAGAGCCGCCGGCCGATCCTATTTTGTAACCAGTTATTTCTTATTTCTAATTACTCAGCCTAAATATTTTCGTGGAGCATTCCTTAGGCATGTATTTGGGGATATTCGCTCATCCCTTTGGCAAGATTTCAAAGACAGGGTTGAGGAGTCTGATTTCGATGAAAACGACTTTGAATTCAATGAGTCCCAGATGACTGTACGGTACAAACCGACAGGCAATACTATCATTAGTAAAGGTTTCAAGAAGTCAGCTGGTAACCGCAGTGCAAAACTTAAATCACTGGCAGGGATTACCCATGTTGCCTGCGAAGAGGCTGATGAGAATTATGAGGAGGACGTAAATAAATTGGATGATTCAATTCGTACCGATAAAATCGATGACATTCAAATAATATTCCTATATAACCCACCCAGCCGAAATCACTGGCTAATAAAGCGTTATTACAATTTGGTGGATGCTGAGGTATTTGATCGAGATGGAAACCCTGTTCCCTATTATCGGGCTATTCCAAAGGAGAATCCCAACATTCTTTGTATACATAGCACCTATCGCGATAATATTAAAAACCTGAACCGAAAGAGTATAGAGAAGTACCAGGCTTATGGTGATCCTGATAGCCAGTTTTATAATGAGGAAGCCTGGTTCGTCGACATTAATGGTTTGGTTTCTGAGGGTGCGAGAGGCCGTATATATCGTGGATTTAAGCACATTTCCCTGGAGTTCTTTAGGTCACTACCATATCCATCTTTCTATGGATTGGATTTTGGCTACTCAGAGGATCCTGTTGCTCTGGTTGAAATGAAAGAGCATAATGGTCGTTTGTTTTGGCATCAGGTAATTTACGAAACCGGTCTTACAAACCCCGCCTTGGCTAAGAAGATGCGTGCTCTATCTGTACCTAAAAACGCATTGATTTTTGCAGATAACGCGGAGGCAAAATCCATTGATGAACTAAAAGACCTTGGTTTTTACCAGATAAAGCCCGCTGATAAAGGACCGGATTCGGTACTTTATGGCATAAAAGCAATAATTGCATGTGAAAACTATATGACTGATACCTCCACTGAACTATGGGAAGAAAATCAGGAATATAAATGGCAATTAGATGAAAATGGTCAACCAACAAATGTACCTGTTGATAAAAATAACCACGCAAAGGATGCTGGACGCTATGGTTATACCACGTATAAGAAGATTCGGCGCCGGAAAAAGTTTACCACAGCCAGCCCATCAAAAGAACATAATGGTAGCGATGATTTATTGAATGCTGTATAATTATTTTAATTATTTTTGAATTAAAATAAATACATATGGCAAATGAACTGAATTTAGCTGTAGACATACTCGTAAAAGCGAAAGAGGATGTCGTAGCCCTTATTGCGGATGATCATAAAGCCTATTCCTTGGTGGTAATTGGAGGAATGGATGCTATCATAAATCGTCTGAAATATCCCTCCAAACGGCTTTCCCAGCAGGCCCTGTATAAGTTTGAGCCGATTACAAATTTTATGGGTGACGAAATCTCCCGGCCTGAGTTATTGACGAAGGAGGATCTGTCACCGGATGAGGCCAGGAAAGCAGAATTTATTCGTAAAGTGGATATGTTGCTGGCTCAGTTCACAACAATGGATCCTGCTGGTATCCTGAGCGCATACACCATGCCTGAGGATCAACTTGTTGTAAGGGGTGTGGCCAAAAGAGCCGGTATTGATGATTACAGGGATCGCCCTGTAGACTTGCGCTTTATTGAAGACATTGCCGGCGCATTAGAGGAAGCTGCTGCCTCATCTGCTGAGCAAAAGCGAATCGATACCGAATTGGGTGGTAACGGTACCACCAACATTGCCGAGAATGTCAATAAGCAATCAGGAGATTCGCAGACCCCAGGATCTACCGGTAAACAGGAAAGCAGGAAATCTTCCAACCGATGAGAATATTAATCAATGATATGGAGGTAGTCATTCCCTCGTCATTGTCCGAAATTACTCTCGGACAAAGAATTGACTTCCATAATCAATTCGGTAAGGCTTTTGATGCCCATCTTGATTCCATAATGGCAATGGAAGACGGTGTGCCACGGGATATTGAAATAATGGACTTAAACCTGCAAAAGGCTTATGCCGCTTTTTCTTTTTTTAGTGAAATTGATATTGACGTCTTAAGGCAATCTGCCTTTACAGACGAGATTTTGCAGATTTACCACAGTAGCCTGGCTCAGCTCTTTCAACATGAACAGGAGATAGTCCTACAGGATACCTACTATTTCAATGGTGAGAAGTGGCAGCTTAGTACCCCAGAGCTGCATCCGGGGCATCGTATGCGATTTGGTGAATTCATTGACGCCAAACAAATAGCCCTGGACCTATATGATTTTGGCCAAGGTAAGTGGGACGTGATGCTCAGGCTATGTGCAATTTATTTGCGGAGAGAGGGTGAAGAATATGCTGCAGAATTTACACGAGAAAACAGTCAAAGATTGCAGCTGATGAGATCCCTCCCATTAGAAATTGCACTTAGTGTAGCTTTTTTTTTGAGCGCTTCAATGAGCATCTATTACAACACTTCCCGCTTTTCGCACGAAGTAGGATTAAAACACATGAGCCCCACACAGCTGAGCACTTCGAGCGCTGGTGCTGGGTGAATATGTTAAAGGCCATAGCAAAGACAAAGGTTTTTGATAAGGCCGCTTCCGGAATGAATAGCATTGAATCAGCCCGTAATGCGTCTGCTTTTGATGTACTGATTTATGCCTCAGAGGAAAAAGAGCTTGCAGAAGCTCAATATTTAGATTTTGAACTCCAAAAAACCAAATCTTCATGACTAATGTGAAATCAGCTGAACAGCAATTTGCTGAGGCTTTGACAACCGAGAGGTTCCCTTCTGTGGTACCAATTTCTGAAAGTTGGTATAAGGTTGCTCTTATAGGGTTATCGTTTTCCAGCAAGAATAAAATTGGATTAACCTCCGACCAGTATAGGACTTTGCTTAAAACCCCTAAGGAACAACTATCACTAATGCAGGTGGCAGTACTTAATAATAATCTTTTGGATTGTAACCCAGCTGATCTGGGATGCCACCTGGAGGAGTATGTTATCCTTGTAGAGGAGTCTGAATTGATTTCAGATGCGTTTAACCAAAAGGCAGAGGCCCTGCGGGAAATGATCATGCAGGATTTTGCCCGGGATAAAGTTCTTTCCACCTCCCAACTCGCAGCACAGGCATGATCGGAATACCTTACATAAACGATTTGTTTAGGGCCGTTTTGAGTAAGTCAAAGGCGATTGCCGGACGTTTTCATATTTGCCCTCGTTATGGAGCTGAGATATCTGCTGATCAACTTGAGCAGGTGCTAAAGGATGATGTAAAGCCCCAAACAGGGGCAAAGTACCCCTTGGTGCTTATGATGCCTCCGCGTATGGCTGGCCAGCCTGGTCAATCGGAGTGGACGACTTACAGATTAGTACTTTTCTTTTTAACTACAAGTTACTTAACCAGCGATGGCCAGGTTAAGTGGCAGAACAAGGCTACTCTTACTAGCACACATTCAATTGATGGTGACTGGCATGATATGCATCGTGCCGGGCACTGCTTTATCCAGGCATTACAGCATATAGACAGGCATCATAAGTTGCATAGCAACTTTTTCCGTTTGGGTTTAAAATCTCAGAAGGAATTCCTAATTGATCCAATTTCAATGATAGGCTTGGACAATGTTAGTGGTATAAGACTGGAATTTCAGGTACAGTTATTTCCCGGGTGCGACCTGGAGGATTACAACTTGGATGACCTACTTAGTTTAACCGTTCCCGTTATAGATTCCCATCCAGAACACAAACTTTAACTAAATGAAACCAAAGCTATTACAACCTCTAAGCGGCAATGAGGTCATTTTACATCATACACCCGGGGCTTCTGGGGTTGGAGCCGGCCAACCTGGCTTATCGCAGGGTCAAATAAATGAAATGCGAGCATTTGCCCGGCAGTTACGCAAAAATAATCCGCGAATGTCTGACCGGGAAGTTCGTAGAAAAACAGCTTCACACTTTAATATTAAACTAATATGCCATTATTAACCGTACTCGACTTTGCCGGTAAAATTCCAGCTGAATACCGCAGGGAAATTCTGGCTACAAATATGATCTACCATGCCGTGGCTAATGCTGGGGATGCATCTATGTTCTATCTATTTACGATCTGGTCAAACTATATTGAACCAGGACTGCAAATTGGGTGTGGTGCTTGTCTGGAAAGGATTTTGCACAATTTTAAGGAGATGCAGCCGCATCTAGTAACCTTAGAACAGCAGAACAAACTCCTGCAAAGCCTATGAAACTACTGGACGTTCAGCGGGGGGGACAACGAATAATAGAGAAAGCTATTCGTGAAGAAAGTATCAGCCAGGGGCATTATTTGACCGGAGCAATGCAGGCCTCACTGGCTGGCTATGTTCTGACTTCTCCTGATGAAAGTACCTTAACTGGCACTGCCGTTGGCTATGCAGTTGTGGTGAACAGCGGAGTTACCACAGGTCGTATCCCCTACGCTCCGGGCTCAGGTGCTGGTAGCTCAAAATATATTGAGGGCCTTATAAACTTCTGGCGATTACGAGGGCTGAATGAAAAGGAAGCAACACGGGCTGCGTTCGCCACCGCAAATAAACATAAAGAGGAGGGTATGCCCACCCGCGCAAGTGGTGGCTTTTCGAAGACAGGGGAAAGAAAGCAGATGATCGACAAAGCCTTTGACAAGTGTAGCTCTGATCTCGATCAGTTTATGCTCTCAGGATTTGATAGCATAATAGAAACAGAATTTCAGAAAACTAAAAGTGAAGTAATTTAATTTATCATGCCTATTACGTCCATTGTTACCCAGCCAGGGGCTGCGTCCTTAAAAGGTGCATATCAGGAGATACAGTATGCAGTTACTGCGATTGCACCGAGTGGTGAAACTCCAGCAATTATTTGGTGCGATATATATTTTGGTAATGTGTATTATAAATCTCTATCCACAACGATTTTAATTACAGGGGCATGGCGGTTTGATATCCAGGATGCCGCCCAGGAGTATCTCAGATCAGCACTTGCCCCCAATGGTGCTGGGGACGTATTCCTTGCCGCAAAAAGTTTGACAAAAGTATTTTGCCGGTTTAGAGTTGGATTTTATGATACAAATGGTTTTATTACCTCAGAAGGTACAGTGCCGGTTCAGGCTACTGGAACGCTGCCTGCGGTATCTGGAACAGGTCTTCAGAGTAGCACTTCGTTTATTGTTAACTCCGCGCTTCAGCATGAGGATAATCCGGACCTGCCGCAGCACCTATTTCACTATAAGTCTGGAGTTTGGGCAGAGAAAACTCATCCTCTTACCCATAGACCAGCACCCTATAAAGTAGGTTCAGGCAACAGTGATTACTTCCCACTTGTACATCTTGATAATTCACCTCTTAAGTGTATCAGGTTGAATTACAGATTTGAAGGTCAAACCGGTTTCCAGCAGCGACTGAAATGCTATCCAATACCTTGCCCGGTAATCACTCCTGTGCTATTAGGTATTATTATTAATGCAGACAGTACCCAAACAATTAGCTTAGGATGGCAACAATTACCGCCATATGCAACTGGTGTTAAAGTAAAGTATAGAAAAACCAATACAGCTGACACTTTACAGGCACAAAATGTTATTGGAGCAAGTATTGCTATCACGTTACCATTAGGTAAATATGATTTTTATTTTACTGCTATAGGTGACTGTACCCAGGTGGATGATTCCACTATGCTTGCAATCGGTGAAGATCGAAACCCATGTCAACCGGTATCTGGGCTTGCTGTGACAAGAATATCAGCCAATATTTGGCGGGTGTCCTGGAATGTGGTTTCAGGCAGTTCTGGATATTATCTATACTATAAAAAAGATACAGATCCGGATTTTAGTCAAATTTTTGTGCCAGGTAATAGCTATGATTTTAATAATCCGGAACCTAACAGGACATATACCATTAAGGTTTCCAACTACTGTAATCCTTGGGAGTCTGATCTGTCAGAAATAACCACGTTTAATGTGCCTTCATCCTACACCCTTAAGTTAAATCTTTTCGCTGGGGGAGTTTCAACGTATATAACGGAATATGATTTGGCAGGAATAAATCCAATTTCCAACAGCGCAGGTCGTATACAGGGCGCTGGCTCCAACGCAGGGTCATCTCCTTCGTTTTATCTTTTCGAAAAGATTCATAATGATCGTGCAGCAACAGCTGTGCGCCTTCATGTGTATTCTTCGAATGGCAAGCAGATCGTGGGAAACTACCAGCTATTTATGGATGGAGTTTTAAAAGCGACAAGTAACGTGAATACGCCAAACAATACCTGGATAAATATTCCGGTGGAATTATTCAATGCAAATATTGTTGATCTTAAATTAAATTTCTGATGGAAGTACCTGGTGTGTACCAAATTCCCAACGGCCCCAAAAACTTAGAAACTCTCTTTCCTGATTTGGATTGGCCGCGTATAGCGGAATACTTTATTGAAGTGTTAAATGCAGAGGAAGCTGTTGTGGCGACGTGCGGTAGAGTGATACACGAAACCTATTGTGAGAACATTAGAATACACTTTATTAATTATTTGGGGGGCGTTGATGCAATAAATTTCGAGCTATGGCAGGAAACACATAAAAGCCAAAGCGAATCCTGGCAGGCACTTTCCAGCAATATCAAGCGGGAGGGCGGAACGCGCAGATTCAAAGTTACTGCAAATGACACTTATAGGGTCACAACGATAGTGTATTCAGAAGCTGAAATGGAATGGCTTAAAGAGGTATTAGATAGTCCCATGGCCTGGATGGAATGGAAAGGCGTACAGGGCCAGGCAGATGACTATCTTCCAATTACAATTGTGGATTCATCAGTGGTAACTCGCGCTGTATCGGATCGATACCAGTATGAGTTTACTATTGAATATACAATGAGTAACTCCGACTTAACAATACGTAACTGATATGGCTAAACGTGAATTTGTTGAAGTTTTAATTGATGATCAGGTTCTTCTACAGTCTGAGGATAATACTGCGGGAATATCAATTTCCTATAAATTAGAGGATGCAGAAGATTTTACCCGTAAAAAGTCCTCAGAAGCACTAAGTATTACTGTGCCGGCAACCGTGGAAAATGATCAGGTAGGAAATACGCTCCACAACCCAAGCGTAGAGGATATGACAACAGGACAGCTATTCCGAGCGGCACGCAAAGCTTCTGTAGTCGCTGCTGGAGTGGAACTTTTGGTGGGAAAAGGGTTTCAGGTTTCAAGTGCGCATAATGCTGTTCCGGTATCCTATGAGTACGACCTTTATGGCAATAATGGGGACTGGATCATTTCCTTGCGTGAAGCGACAATATATGACTTCCTTAAGCATATTAGCTTCACCTTTACTGAATCCGCGATTTCGGAGTCCTGGGCTTTCGATGGACGAAATGAGAATTTACCGTATGTTTTTGCTCCAGTGCGTTACAGGGATACTATGGACTCAATGGATACTGAGGTTGAGAATGATGCCTTCACCGATGCGTACATGACTCCATTATACTTAAAGCCATCTATATCCGTGTACTGGATAATATACTGGGCATTTAAATCTATTGGGTACCGTATCCAATCAGCTTTCTTCGATACTGATTATTTCCGTCGGCTTGTATTGCCATGGACCTGGGGTAATTTCCTTTCAGCAGAGGGTAACCGCCAGGATAATTTAAAATTTCTGGCCAAAAGTACCGAAAGAGTTCAAAGTACCTTACGTTATGATGGTTACCTGGATGTTAAGGCTAGTAACGACAATACAGACGGAGGGTTTGATGCAAATGGGGTTTACCAGTACCTACCTGGATCTGCTGAAATGAAATGGACGTATTTGCCGGCTTTTAATTATCAACGCATCGAGGCAACTTTTTTCCTGCAGCTGGACTGGGAAGTTTATGTACCGGTGAACGCGGAAATTTTAGTTAGAGTAGAGCTTTTTATTAATGGAGTGCCGGCCCCAAATGGCCATCGAGAAATTATTCACCAAAATACAGGCAACCAGTTTGATTTTACCAAGCGTGATTTTTGGGAAGACTACTTTACCTTTTCGGTAGTTGCCGGAGATTCAATCTCTGCTAAGGTATATACTAAGGCTTTGGGCTTGGCCTATTGTTGGACCAAGATTGATGTTGTTGGTTTTTCATTATCAGACATCAGGATACCAATAGGAGGTAATATTGATTTTGAGAACTACAATGCCTTCAAAAACTATAAAGTGGTGGACCTAATAGCAGGGGTAGTGGATTCTTTTAACCTCCTGTTGGGTGCTGATAGTATCTCTAAAGTTGTTTTATGCGAGCCTGCGCATCCATATAGCCTGAATGAGTCGTTACAGCCCACCATGGTCGGATATTTTAATGGAGACTGGCTGGATTGGTCGGTGAAGCAAGATCTGTCTAAAAATTCAGTTGTAGAGCTATTTCGCGACTATGAGAGAGAAGTGAACATGAAATTTAAGGATGATAGTAATGATGGGATACTAAAGGTAGTGCAGGATCGCAATACAACGATACTGGCGGCTGCAAAATATGTTTTTCCTGATCGATTCAAGGCAGAAAAGCGAAGTATAGAAAATAGATTTTTCGCGCCGACGATGCATGGGGATGTACCGCAATGGCAGGATATTACTGGTGTTCGTCCACAATTGATCTGTATTATTCCCGAAAATATCAGTAATACATCCAATAATGAGAGTCAGAACACCTTCCAGCCCAAGCTAGCCTACTATAAGGGTGTGAGTCAAAATGTTGGAGGTTGGCGTTATAAAGCGGGTGGAATAGTTAATGCCTATACCTCATTACCATTTATGTTCGCTGTAAACTACCATCCAGGTGGGGAGGCTGATCCAGTTCTTTCTTATTCCGATGAGAAGATAGGCAGCAGGATTGGATATGGCCTATTTCGGAGATTTTTCCTACAGCGATTTGCCATCATGCGGAACGGCCAATATTACCGTACTTATATGAAATTGAATAACTATGATGTGACTAACTGGTTTCATCGTGAACATAAGGTCTGTCGTGGACAACGATGGGAACTGGTAGAAATAGTCAATTATCGGCCACTAACCCAGGAGCCGGTTGAGTGTTATCTGCGTAAATGGGCACCGGTTACCAAAGTTGATTTCGATTCCGTATATCCTTCTCTGCAGGTAAATCTGAAGGACCAATTTGATACCAAATATTTTCAATTAAAATGCTTGGTGAGTGACATCCCAGGCCCAAATGGACAATAATGGCTATAGGTAAAGTTGAGAAGATTTATTCCCTAAAGACTTTGGGTTATGATACCATAATTAGGGAACTAAATGATGTGGATGCCGCCTTCCAACGAATCCGCCGTTCAAAGCAATCAGCTTCAGAGCGTTTTAATACCTCACAGGACTCAGCTGAGGCGCGGAAGCTATCGGAAGAACTGGCAAATCTCACTAAGGAGGAGGCAAAGTTGCGCGTTGAGCGTCAGCGCTTAATGAATGAAGCTAAGGCACAGCAAGCAGCTCGGCAGGCGGAAATCACCCAGCGTGAGAAGGAACGGGATTTTGTAAACGAAGAGCTTCGAAAGCAGGCTGAGTTACGCACTGCCAGAGAGCAGACAGCATTGAAGATTAAGGAGGAACAACTTCAACGCCAGCAAGAGATTAGTCAACGGAAGCAGGAAAAGTTGGCTTTGGATGGTGTTGCGGGGAGTTATAATGCCATTGCTCGTGAAGCGCGTGAACTATCACGCGCTACAAAGGCAGTATCTCCCGGTCAACAAGTTTCTTTCCGTGGTGAAATATTAGCCTATGACCAGGCTATTGAGAAACTCAAAGTATTATCCAAAGCTGAACAGGATTGGCGCCGGCAGTTCACCCGGGATAACTTGTTGGTTGGTGAATATACTTCGGGAATAATCCAGTCATTTCAACGTCTTGGCTTGGATGACCTTATTTCAGGTCAGATTACTAAGGCACAAACCCGCTTGAAGGCTTTGGATAGCACTTTTCAGGAATTGCGTAATGATTTGAGTGCCATCCGTGTTACCGGTGAAGGTAGCCTTGAGGCTGTTGAGAGACAGATGATTGAGAACCGTCAGGAGGCAATAAGGCTACGCCAAGAAGTTGATCGGCTCAGAAATGACTTCCGTGGCGCAGGTGATATCGGTAACCAGATCACCGCCAGCATATCTGCTGGATTTAAAGAAGCAAGAAATCAGATAGCACAGTTTGTTCTAGGTTATGTGGGCGTTCAGGCAATGCTCAGCGGATTACAACGTGGAGTTGCCACGGCAAAAGAAATTTCTGATGAAACCACAGCTTTGGAAATAGAGCTGGGAAGAGCTGTAGGTGGGGCAGATGCTATCGTATCCGGCCTGCGGCAGCTGGATACCAGAACCAAGGTGAAGGAACTGGAAAATATTGCCAATGTGGCGCTGCGTGCTGGTACCACTGAACAAAATTTATTAGGGGTAGCTCGAGCAGTTGATATTACTAAAGTCGCTTTTGGTAAAGATTTTGGCAGCGTGGAAGAGGGGACAGAGACATTCGCGAAATTGATAAATATTTTTTATGCTGATGGTGAGATCACTGGTGAACGTATCCTTCAGATTGGAAATGGCATCCGTACATTGGCGAATGAAACGGTGGCCAGTGTCCCATATATTAACGACTTCGCTGGCCGTATGGCTGGCCTTCGCCAAATTTCAAATATTACACTTCCTGATGTCATTGGGCTGGGTGCAGGGTTTGAAGAATTTAAACAGTCAGCGGAGGTATCCTCTACGGTGCTGGTAAAAGTGATACCGAAACTGGCTTCTGAAACGGAGAAATATGCAGCTATTGCCAAGATGACAACTGATCAATTCCGTGAGTTGCTTAATAATAATCCTGCGGAGGCCTTGCTTCGTATTTCTGAAAACCTGGTGAAGTCTGGTACTGGAATTGAAGATGTGGCTGCCGCTCTTGCCGATGCAGAACTCGGTGCCGGCCGGGCGACCACTATATTGGCAACTCTCGGAGGGAAAGCAGATGTTTTTCGTGAACGGATCGCGCGTGCCAAGCAAGCTACAGCAGATACTGGGGCGGTATTGGACGCATTTAATGCCAAAAATGAGAATCTGGCTGCAACACTCGACAAAATTGGTAAAAAGTTTTCTGACGCAGCCGGCAGCAAGGCATTCCTGGCAACATTAACTGGTATTTCAGGTGTTATCCTGTTTTTTCTCTCCAACTTGCCGGTTATCTTAACACTTCTCACTTTGTGGACAGTAGGTTGGACAGTACTCAATAAGGAGATGCTGATTGCACATGCGCGGCTCCTACTGGTTAACGCACAGCTAGTTGCCGGCAGGGTAGCTCTTGCGGCAATTACAATTTTACAGAATGCCTTTGCTATTTCGATAGGTGTCGTTACCGGCGCATATCGCCTTGCAACTGCCGCTGCACTACTTTTCAATAATACGATACGCGCTACTCCATTGGGAGTCATATTGACTATCATCGGGCTGTTGGCTGGGGCGTTTGTTGCGCTTGGTGCTGCGGTGACCAATTCATCGGCGGCTTTGGGTGCTCATGCCGCACAGCTTAAACTTAATGCAGAGGTAGCTAACCAGGTGAAGCAGCAGACAGATACAATCATCAACCGCATGTCTGTTCTCACTGCCGTTGCCAAAGATAATACCGCTTCATTGGCTTCTCGGACTAAGGCACTGCAGGATTTGATTGCTTTGTCACCGCAGTATTTATCCGGATTAACACTTGAGAATATCCGTACCGCAGAAGGTAAGCAGATTTTGGATGGTTACATACAGTCACTCAAACAAAAAGCAGAATTGCAGGCTGGTGAAGCAATTTCAAATAAAGCCATTGAGGAACGTACCAAACTTCAAAAGACCCTATACGACTTAGAAACTAAGCGTGCGCAAGGTTTAACTGGTAAGAGAGATTTAACCGAAGAAGAACGAAGCTTTCTGCCTGCCGGGCGCCGGTTGCCGTTTGGAGCTCTGACGGGTTCAATTTTTACAGGTGTTAGCACGGTTGATGCAGCGATTAATGGGGTGAAGGCAGCGATTGCTGCGAAAGATTTGGAAGTTGAGCAGGCAAACAATTTTGTTAAAGCTAAGCTTACCAAACTGGGAGCAACGGTGGATGCAGGAAATAAGTCTATACCAACGGTTAAGCCTGTACGAAATGCAGAAACTGTAAAGGCCGAATTGAAAGCATTAGATGATGAAATAGATAAGGCAGAATTTGGGAGTAAGAAACTGGCGGATCTGGTTGCCCGCAGAAAACAACTTCAGGATGAATTAGATAAAGAAACCGGAAAATTTAAGGATAGCCTCTACCATGGCTCACGCTTGACTGGATCTGACAAAGATGTATTACGTGAAATCGATTCACAGCGTGATCAGCTGCTGGCAGATCAGAAGCTACGATATACGGAAGGGAAAGTTTCTGAGGAGGATTACCTGGCTTCCGTACTTCATATAAATCAGGAAGCAGTAGATAAAAAGTTGAAGTTGGTGACTGCAGGAAATGCAGCTGAGAAAAAGCTAATTTCGGAACTTAAGCTGGAACGCATCACGGCTGAACGGGAAACCAATGAGCAGCTGTTCGCATTAAAAGAACGTAATGCACTATCCCAGCTTGAGCAAAGTAAAAAGCAGGCCGAAGCAGCTCTGAAAGCCATTTTAGATAATCCAAGATCTTCCGATTTGGAGAAAGCGCAGGCAAAACTTGCAGCTGATAAATTAATGCTTGCCGCTCAAGAAAAGTTTAATTCAGAAATGGATACCCTGGAAAAGCAGTTTTCAATTCGTTCACGACAAAATTCTGTGGATAGGAAAAATGCTATGATACAGGTGCAACAGGATCTTACACGTGATGAAATAGCCGTTTCTAAACAATCAGTAGCCGATATAATGGTACAGGCTGAAAAAGGAATATCTGATTTCCGACTGAAAATGGCTAAGATACGAGCAGAAATACTCGGAGACCCATCTATGACTACTCCCAGGAAAAAGCAGCTCACTGATAAGGTGGATAAAACCGAAGCAGTTGGCGTTCTTGCGAGGGAAGTTAATGCGATGAAACAGCAATTACCATTATATAAGCAGTTGCTGGATCAGAAAAAAATCAGTGATCAGGAGTATTACTCTTTTGTGGAGGCACTATATAAAAAGCAGGAAGCGCTGCATGATGCCAATGAGTCTTCGATCCGGAGTCACACCCGGTCTATTCAGGAACTTATCAGAGATGGTATTTCCTCCTCATTGCGGATTTCGTCGGAGTATACTGAAATCGTTGATAAAGCGATCGCCGAAACCTATTCACTGGCCAAGGATGCGATGAATAGTTATTTTGACAGCGAGAGGGCACAGATACAAGAAAGCCTAAGAGCACAGCAAGAACGCTTGGATCTTGAACTACAGCAAAAAAAGGCAAGGACACAGAGCCAGGCAGAACAGGAAAGGCTTGATAAAGAGTATGCCAATAAAAAGCGGCAGGCAGAGGTAAAAGCAGGCGAGGATTTGAAAAGAGTAAAAAAAGCTGAGGCTCGTATTGCCTTAGCAACGGAATTGGCGAACATTTGGGCCAGCGCCTATCAACTGGGCCCGATAGCTGGTCCTATTGCCGGGGGTATTTTTTCTCTTATGGCATTAGGCAGATATGCCCTTCGAGTAAAAGAAATAGAAAGTACCAAATTTGAATATGGTGGTATGCCAGCTCTCGGAGGTAAAATTGGAGGAAAGCCCCATTCTGCAGGAGGTACTCCATTTAGTTTCCGGGGGCGCCAGTATGAAGCAGAGGTAAATGAATTGTCGATTATCCGTACCCGGAACGCCCCCTCAGGCAAATTTACTATCACCGGTAACCATGCTCAAATTGCAAGCACTTTGAACCAACTTGGAGGTGGGGTGAGTTTTGCCCCTGGCGGGATGTTGCACAAATTTGCGTATGGCGGCAGTTTAGGCACATCGCTACCGGCTCCGGCATACTATACGTTACCGGCATCACCTGCCATGCCGACCACTAATGTTGATGTACAGTTCTCTTCGATTATTGAAACTTTGCAACAGCAAGGGGCAGCAATAGTAGCTGTTTCGGGGCGTATAGATCGCCTACAGGTGACGCAGGATACTGATTCAGTTCGAAATGCGCTTCAAAAAAAGGTTAAACAACAATCACCAGGTACATTATGATGACAGACCTCGATAAGAAGCTTCAGGAGATGGCCATGACGAACTGGGAGCAGTTTGTTCACCTAATTGGGGAAGATGCGTTAACTGCAGCAAAGGTGTGCCTTCTAAGACAGAATAATGCCTCATATGGAAAAATCTCTCAGAAGTTAGGCATTACTGAAAAGCAAGTCCGAGGCCGATGTGATAAGTGCAATTAAAATACTGTGCCCTTTTTGGGCATAATATGTAATTATATTAAAGTGATTACATTTAAAATAATTACAAATTTGTAACAGAAATAAATTTCATGAAGCGACCAGTTCAGGTGTTTAACTACCGAATTCAAAATAACTCCAATAGCCACCTTGATATTTATATCGACGGGGCCATTGTTGATGCAGAAACACAGGAAATCTATGAGGTGTGGTTTGGTGATACGACTTCGGTATCCTTCAAATCAATCCGCGAGCAGATTAACGCAGCCAATCCTTCATCAGTGAAATTCCATGTGAACTCTCCTGGTGGGAGTGTCACTGATGCTATGGCTATATATGATTATATGCAACAGCTTAAAAGGAGCGGTGTAAAGGTTGATGCAATTGGTATAGGACTGGTAGCTTCTGCTGGTACCTACATTGTAATGGGAGGGGAAGTTCCCGCCCTTACACCAAACACCTGGTGGATGGTCCATAATGCATCAGGCTGGGCTTGGGGTGATGTAAATGAAGTGGAACGCCAGGCTGCCACACTGCGTAAGTTTAACAATCAAATCCGCGATTTCTATTGTGAAGCAACCGGGTTGTCGGAACAGGAAATAACTGCCATGATGGATGCTGAAACCTGGATGACTGCGGAAGAAGCCGTAGCTAAAGGATTTGTAAAGGAAGTCGATAATTTGTCCACCTCAAACGTTACTAACAAGGTCACAGCGGAACCTTGGGGTTTCAAAAATAAAGCAGGAATAGCTGCCTATAACTCTGCCTTAGTAACACAGCCTCCTTTCGATCTTCAGCAAATTTTATTAACACAAAATAATGACATGAAAAACTTTCTTAAAAACTTCCTGGAAGGCTTTAAAGGTAATTTTAAGCCTGCGGAAAATGCAACGACGGAAGATATCCGTAACCAGTTGGCTGATGCCTTGGAGAAGTCACTTGGATCACTGGAAACAGAGGTGACTAATTTGGTGACTGAGCAGGTTAACTCAATGAAAAGCAACATTATCAATGAGATTAAAGGTGTGTATGATGATAAGATTACCACTTTAACCAATAAGGCGACCGAGCTCGAATCTGAGATAGCGAATAAAATCGGTCAAAAAACTACAGCCCAGAATTCCGAAGTGTCAAATGAGGGCAGAGGTAAATTTAACAAAGCGGAATAGGCCGGCCTTTAATCCATTGTATTATTTAACCCCATATACTCCATTCCATGAATGCTATTGATAACAAAGACCTTCTTCACTATCGAAGCAATGGGCCGATTTCGGCTTTTACACCAAAGGTGCAGTACACCTATGATGGTGCAGCCAAAACATTAGAAGTGACAGATGCCTCTACATATCCTGCTGGTCAGGCATTGAAAAAAGTGATTGTAAAAGTCCATGATCACTATGGTAAAGACATAACTGATTCTATTACCGTTACAGGTGTGGCTGGAAAGAAAGTAATCAGTGTAGCCAACCTAAATGCTGCAAAAGGGCTTAATATATCCGTGACCGTAATTTCAGATGCAGGTCTTATTGCGGATGGTACCTGGTTTAAGATTGCCGCTGCTGGTGAAGTGTCTAACTGGGACAAACAATAAACTGTACAGCCGTTCATCCATTAATAACCCCAATTATGCAACAAACATTTTCATTAGATTCACTTGCATTCCACGAATTGATTATAGCTCCTGCCTTTGCTGATCTGATTCCAGATGGATCAGAATTTCAAGGGTTGCTTAATGAGTTTACAATCATGGACAATGTGGTAAGTAAACGCCCCATTATTGATATTCGCCGTGTGCAGAATATCCTGCAGCGCCGAGATGCATCGTGTGATATCAATTATAAAAAGGTCGCAGGTGCCTCTATCAGACAGATTTCTACAGATGAAGTATATGGAGCGACTGCCTTTTGTCGCAATGAATTTTATCAGGGAGATTTAAAAGATTTCCGGAATCAAGATCCGGCATTCGAAGGTAATATTTTGCCATTTTTTCAGGGTGCAATGCGCACAGATATTGCGTCTAACGCCTACTTTGGTGATATTGAGCGTGTGCCGCCAGTAAACGCTCAGTGGAGCACCAATGTCTTTGACGGAATTTTTAAATGGATTAAAAAGTACATTTCCGCTGGTGCCATCCCTGCAGACCAAACTCTTCAGATTCCTGACGGTACAGATTATTCTGCTGATCCCGAGGAAGCATACAATTTGATCAAGTCAATGTTCGACCGCCAGCCGGTGCGGATGGATTCCTTCCAGGATTCTCAGAAGGCTTTTTATGTATCAAAAGAAATTGCGCGTGGATACGGCAATTACCTCAAGCTATTCGGCAAAGAGGCTGAAGGGTATACACTTCTATCAAATGGTATAAAGACTCTTTCCTATGATGGGATACCCGTATTGGTAGAGAGTATCTGGTCACCAATCATCCAGGAGCTGAAAGGCAGTAAAGGCTACGCAGCAGTACTTACCTTACGTGGAAACTTTGTTTTCGGAACAGACAAAAAGTATGGTGAAGGTGAGGATGGTACAACTGCCTTAGAAGTATGGTATGAAAAAAAGGAGATGCAGTGGTATTACCGTTTGTTTCTCAAGGTTGGTACCCAAATCGCTTTGCCTGAGTACATCGTGGTAGCATTATCTTCTTGGGCGTAACATTTTCATTCATCCATTTTAATTTAGTATAAAATGTTAAGTATTAAACTCAAACCATTTACAAGGGTGTGCGGTCCTACCAGTGGTGGTATTAGTGATCTGGCTGCCTTTGATCCAGCCGACTTTAATTTCACTCAAGCCGTGGATGACGATTCTACCTATTCTGCAATCGCCCTTCGTGAAGGCGCCACGGCCGAGAATGGTGCCAAAATGTTTGGGATCTCATTCCAGGAAGGCGAGGCTGAACGCACCTGGAAGCAAAGCCGAAAAGGAGCATCTGTGCGCTATGATCATGAGGTGAAATTTCAGGCAAACCGGCTGTCAAAAGAGCTTACCTCTTGGTTAATCATGATGGATGCTGCCAGTTCTTGTGCCGGTGTCGGCCTCGTTATTCGTCATAATTCAGGCGAAATTTTCGTTTTGGGAGAGCGATTTGTAAATGCAAAGGAAATCCCTCGATGGAAGGTGGAAATGGCGGATAGTGACGGTACCAGCGGGAAGGTATTCGACGACTTCAACGGTGGTAACATTGTATTTAAAGGGGCCTATACACGGGAAGCATGTGTCTACACCGGTGATTGGTCTACCATTACGGACCTTATGTAATCTTTGCCATGATTAAAGTTAAAGATGCTTATTTGGGCACTGTAGTCGCGTATGGACACAGTGCCCTTCCGTTAAAGGAGCGTGATGATCTGATAGATTTAGCCATTCTTGCTATAAAAAGCAATGATCCGACACTGTTAAAACTATTTGATGATCTGCCACCCTTATCCGAACTGCTACAAGCGAAAACTGAGCAGCAGCTTTTTTCCATACGCACTCAATTATTAGCAAATGAAGAAATCCCATCAGGCACAGAAGCACAACAAAACTCAATCGAAGAGTACTTCCGCGAAGAAACCAAGGGTGAGCAACGAGGTGAGGATAGATGCGAAGAATCCGATACCACTGGACTCCAGTGGTCGAGCTTATAGCTTCACTTCCGGGACACAGTATTTGCCGTACCTGGCGCCATCGGACGATTTTGCCAGACAAATGCTGGAAGCAAGGTTGCTATCGCCTACTCACAACCGATGCATTGTTTCCAAGTCGCGCTACTGTGTTGGAGATGGGTTTGCATCTATTGATGGTAAAGACCTTGATCCGAATTTTGTTCAATGGATGAAGACAATCAACCGTAAGAGCAGTTCGGCCAGGAAAGCCAGTAAGCAATTGTTTGAAGATTTTTTTACATGGGGCAACGTTCCGATTGAATTGGTGAGGTTTAAGGTGGCGGGAACGCCATACTTCTGTGTGTATGTGCACAACTTTATGGAGTGGAGGCTGGGCTCTCCGGATGAAGATGACATCTGTGATACTGCACTCCAGTCTAAGCTTTTCCTCAGGAATGCTCGCTGTCTTACTCGGGACGAAATACGCAGGTCCAAGAAACTACCTATTTATAATCCATTAAACAAGGATTCGGCAAATTGGAAAAAGATGCCGGATGGTTCCGAAAGAACAGTAATCTGGTATCAGAACACCTTTTCTGGATTTCCATATTACGGGCTGCCTACCGCCGTCGCATCCATGATACACCAGATTCTTGAGTACAAAGGAGCCAGATATAATTTGGACAATTTTGATAATAATATGGTGCTGTCAGCAATTTTGGCTTTAAAAGGGAATTTATCTCAGGATGAAGCCAATAGGATTGGCAAGCAGGCTGTTAAGACGCATACTGGTGATGGGAAGCGTGGTCGTGTTATGGTTGTTGCCTCCGAAGAAGGTATAGATGGATCTGATCTACATACATTAGAAACATCCCGGGACGGTAGCTTCATCGAAGCTGATGATAAATGGCAGGATAAGATTTTTGTAGCAAACGAATGGGATCCTATTCTATGCGGAGTGATGTCGCAGAGCGCCATGGGTAAGGGATCAGGTTTTTTTACCAAAGTCCTGGAATGGACAAATCGGAATGTTATCCTTCCAGCCCAGCAGGATTGTTATAATGAAGTCTGGTATCACGTATTTAAGTTGGCTGCTGCCTGGATGGGGTTTAATATCGACCCATCCAACATCCAAATTCAAACTAATATTGATATAAGCGGACTTACTGATGTTGATGTTACGCCGGCTGTCCGTGTTAATGAGGTTCGACGTGCCAAAGGCCTACCAGAAGACCCAACAACAAAAGGTGAAATGTACTTATCCGAATTGAAGCAAAAAAAAGACGTTACCAATGTACAGGATTAACCCACTATTGCGCGATGTTCTCATCACTACTGACGAGGTGATTTTTCATGCGCCGACGAAACACACCTTAGACCCACGGACGATTCAGCAGTCCATAATTGTTGCTGAGGAGCGTTTGGTAAGACCGGCATTGGGGGATGGAATGTATTATGATATTGCCCGCATAAAGAACCAGGAAATAACGGATGATAACAGAGGGGGTTTTCTTCAACTTCTGCCTGAGGCAGGCCTGGTGAATGGTGATGTTATTAATGCAATGGAGTTCTTGTCAGTGGATTATTTGCTATTGTGGAAGCAACACCTTTGGAAACTTACTGCCGAATGTGTGATGCTATTATCAACCCCTGAGGCGTTTGTTCAGTTTAGCTCAGCTGGCGTTACCCATTCTGTTCCTGCTTCCGGGCCCATGACTACTGCCGGCGAAGTTTCACCAACTTTAGCTACTGTAAAATGGATGATGGATAAGAAGATGATGGATAGGGTTGATCCTCTTATGGAGGCCATGCATACCTGGTTGTGCGCAAATAAGCGGAAGTATCCATTATACAAAAAGGATTGTGGCTGTGATACTAAAGGTGTTGCTTATAAGCGCAAGTCAGACTTGGTTTTAGGTCTATATGATGATGTTGATAACCATGAAAATTGCAATTGCTATGAAGATTAAAAATGTCTTATTGGGATGGGGTAAGCAACTTGGTATCCTCCCAACCTCCATTGTTGAAGGGAAGTTATCGGATCTTCGATTGAAAATCTGTGGTATATGCCCAGATAGTCAGAGGAAGGGATATCTCCATTTTTTAAATGGATCTGCAAAGTATGAAAATGCATTGAGCTGTACTCACTGCCACTGTCCTTGCCTGCAGAAGACCATGGTCGTAACTGAAAATTGCCCAATTGGGAAATGGTAATGGATTACTACAGTTTTTTAACAGCTTATTGTAACTGTACGGGCGTGCAAGTGACAGAAAAGGAAGCTGCTGGCTACTATGATTACTTTGAAAAATATTGTGTATGTCAGGGATGCATTCACATATTACCGATGATGACTACTGAAGACCAGGAACCCAACAGTTATCCAGTGAACGTGCTGAACATTCACTTGGATGTTATTGGCAAAGCCAATAACAAGATTGAGTATATCAATATTTGGAATCAGGATTTGCAAAATCAGCAGGTGGGACAACTTTCCGGTGCAGCTGGTCCGTTTTCGTTCGTTTTGCTGGCCATAGACTGCGAAAACTTGATTA
This sequence comes from Chitinophaga jiangningensis, assembly GCF_900142605.1. Classification (GTDB taxonomy): domain Bacteria; phylum Bacteroidota; class Bacteroidia; order Chitinophagales; family Chitinophagaceae; genus Chitinophaga; species Chitinophaga jiangningensis. The sequence continues at coordinate 746,697 of NZ_FRBL01000001.1, read as the reverse complement.
ATGCAGTACACGGTAATCCTGTTGATACCTACATCCGCTTATTTGAACACCGTTTTGAAAATTTATTTGAATAATGAGACCGGAGATTGAATTCTTTAAGCAACTGGTCAAATCCAGCATTACAGATAAAACTCTCCCTGAGAGTATCCTTAAAACTGATGTTGCAGGCAGGTTTAATGACCTTGCAGATCTCCTGGATCAACTTCTCAATTTAAATGGCCCTCAGGAGGTCCTATTTCAGGCTGATGGAGCACACAATCCCAATGGAAAGGTAATAGAATTTATTACCATTCTGCCTGCGGCTGATGTAATACTCCGCATAGGCAAAGTTGCTGGAGGAGATGAGATTCAACCGGACGTATTTTATGCAGCGAATGAACTGGCCTTCGCGACTATTTACTCTGCTAACACTATTTACTTCTCTGGAGTGACAGAGGATATTACCATAAAATTTTATCAACGCTAAAACACCCCACAAATGCAAGATGTGATTCTGTTTACGCACCAAAATACCGTCGTAAATAATTTTGTTAGCTGGACACTGGATAATTATGCAGGTCAAGCAGCGCTTCCGATCACTAACGATCATTTTTATGAGCTACCCAAAGGACAGCTGCTGCATGCAGTTGCCATAATTCCTACAACTGATATCACGTTGAGTATCGGTAGCTCTCCTGGAGCTGCTGATATCCAGCCTGCGATCTTTGTTAAAGCGAATGAGCCACTCTTAACAACGATTGGAAGATATGCAGCTTTTGCTCCGGTAAAAATATTTTTCACAGGCATAGATTCTGATGCCTTAGTCACCTTTTTTAAATTCTAATTATTTATGAAAAAATTATTTTCCTCCATTGTAATTACCCTGTTATCAATCTCGGCCATAGGACAAACGGCCGGTAATTTTTCAAGAGTAACAGTCAAGGACAGTATTTACCTAAATGGCAGGTGGATTAAGTCTTGGGATGACGCGGTATCTGCTCAGGATTTTATTAAGGCAGACCCACTGGTGCCGCAGAATGCCTCGTTTTCAGTTACCGGTTCCGGCAGAGTAGGTAAGCTAAGCGTAATTTCAGAAGCCCCTTCTTTCTCCTTAGGGCAGTTCGTAATTTCTCCATCTTATGATACCGCCTACCGGCTCTCGTCCGGAGTGATCAATCGCGGCCCCTATTCTCAAGGGTTTATTCAGTCTGACATGAATAGTAATACCAGGGGTATGTTGGCACTACAACCTAATGGTGGTTCTGTTTTCGTTGGAGGCAATGGAACTCTCCCTGTGGGTGCTAACAGTGTGCTAAATGTTTTGGGTAACATGCAGGCAACTCAGATTAAAAGTACTCAAGGGACTGTGTTTGGAGAAAGTAGCACATCCAATTCTAGGTGGACCATCAGCGGAGGAACCAATAATGATGGAAGTGCTGATATATCTGCAATAAAGCTTTCAAACGCCAGTCCTTCTTATATTCGTTTTAATAGTAATATAGCTACCCATGTCCTACCGCCGGACGAGTCCAGTCAAACTATAAACCTTACACCGGAGCATCATACGATTCTTGTTGGACCGATGTATTACAATCAAACCTACCGTTTACCAGCTGTAGCTGATTGTCGAAATTGTGCGTTCGTTTTTAAACGTGTCAATGACAATTCGAAAACCGCGACAGTTACACCTGCAGGGACGTCGAATATTGATGGTAAAACCTCAGTTCCTATCGTTGCTGGTACGGCTTTTACAGTTCAAAACGACGGAAGTAACTGGTATACCTTAACGAAATCAAGCGATGCAGACCCGATCCTGGCACAGGATTCAAAAGATCAGCCAGCGACCTTTAGAATAAGTGGTAATGGTCTGGTTGGGGATAAGGTTGGAATTCGAACCCTGTCGCCAACCACCACTCTATCTGTGAACGGTACCTCGAAAACATTTGGGTTCAATGTGGGCGGAATGATTACTGGTGAAATGTCAGGTGATAACCTGGAAAAATATCTGGAACTGATGACGACGTTAGATGCGAATGCTAACCTATTAATGTACAATGTTGAATCATCGACCCCTGGCCGTAAAACAGCGATGATTCAAGCAATGGATGGAAGTGGACAATTCAGTGATATGAATATTACTGTGAATGACTTCCGTGTTTCATCTCCTTCCGGTGGTATGAGCCTCACCAATAATGGAACCACAACTACTCTTTCTACTGGTAATGCTAATCTTTCCGGGTCACTATATGTCGCGCAGGGTGCGACAATTCTTGGTCAGTTCACCGTTGGATCAATTCAAAGCGGATCAATTGTGGTAGGTGAAGGTCAGGTAAGATGGTCGTCTGGCGCTGGATCGCCGGAGGGAGTTGTGCCTGGTAATATAGGTGCGCTATACACCCGCACAGATGGTGGGCCAGGTTCAACCCTATACGTTAAAGAATCCGGCACGGGTGCAACGGGCTGGGTTGCAAAATAATTCCTCATGAAAGAAAATTTGTGCGTATTTCTTGCCGGCACAGTTGTCAGTTCCCTGGTAAGCTGTGCTGATTTAGCAACTGGAGTATTACTACCTGGATTGTTATCTGGAGTAGCGGCCATTGCCGGTAAGGACATTTACCTATGGGTAAAAAGGAATAGGAAACTAATTGTTTCATCCTTTAAAAAAGTTATATGCCTGAAACGAAAATAGGTTTTTCACAGTTAGAACGCCCGGCCCCATTGTGGTATCGACGTTTTGTAAATGCCATGGCTATTTTTATCATCCCTGGTGCCACGGCTATGATTGAAGATTTTGGCTTACCTGAGCTCACGGAAAAGCGGGTGCTGAAGCTTCTTATTTTTACTCTTGCTTTGTTGAAAGGTATACAGCTAATGCTCGGTAATGGACAAAGTTACACTGATTCAGCAAAGACACTTTTGTTTGTTGCTATCTGCTACTCCCTAAGCGGTTGCATGAGCCTGCCCCATGCACGCACCTTATTTGAGCGGCAACCCAATTCCTTTGCAGATTTATCTGCAAAGTATTTTCCTTGTGTAACCGACAGTGCCGGCAGAATACCCATTTTTACGCCAGTGAATAACACTGATTATACCCCTACGATTGATTCCCTACAGAGAGCGGGTGACAGTCTGCGGAACCGTTTGGAGCATGATCGCCAATATGCTGCAGATAGCATCAGCGACAAATGTGCAGCACTCGTTGGAGGCTTCCAAATTCAAACTATGCGTCTATTAAAGAAAATTGATAGTCTACAGCGTTCCTATCGGCCATGCTTACCAGACTCCATACCGGTACCGTATCCTGTTAAAAGTAGCGCGGAACTCCAGATGATCCATGAAAAGGAGGCAGAAATTGGGAGGTTGAACGTTGTTGTCGCTAAATGTGACGTCACAATCGCAAGGCTGTGGAGCGCAGTGGGTGCTCTCACGCTACTGGTAACCGGATATTTCATTTATAAATTTAGAAAGAAATGACCTCAAATGATAAAATCAGCATCTTCATAAAGCTGAACTTTTATGCAGCTGTGGCTTGCTGGAAGACAACCGGAATACCAGTTCTTTTTATCCTGGGACAAAAAGGTTTAGAAAGTGATTGGGGGAATAGCGCACCTCAGTTCAATTCATCCGGTATGACCCCGGGCCCTGAATGGACAGGTAGGATCCAGGTACTCCGTACAGAAGAAGATCTACCTGATAACAATCGCCAAAAGCACAAATTCAAAACAGTCCATAATATTACGCCGTATAAGACGAAGGATGGTAAGAAACGATATATATGGGACGTTGATCGTGAATTTCGGGCCTACGATTCGGCGGCAGAGGCCTGGATAGATTACGGCCGTTTTCTTACAGGTATCGAACGTTATCAGCCAGCGTTTGAATTTACCGATGCGAAACAATTTGCCAAGGCGATAGCTGCTGCAGGTTATGCAACGGGCGTTAATTATGAGAAGTCCCTTTTAGCATGCATTGATTCCGTTGCCAGCCGCCTGTCTTTACTCGGTTTTGTCGTGCCTCACCAATAAAGTTTGTACATTTGTAATAACAGGATTTCGTAGGATGCAGGGGCCAGGTGACTGGCCCCTTTTTTTGATAGAATTACCTACTTACTAGTTAGTAAGTTTTTGATGCGCTTCTGCAGTTCGATTGACCTCTTATTTGATTTTACATCGTATACTTCTTTAACCATTTTGTTTGTTGTGTGTCCGGCCTTTTGAGCAGCAATACCCTGTGCGACTTCCAATAGTTCGCTAACCAGGAGTTCCACTTCCTTATCCACGGTAGCAGTTAGCTCACGGTGTTTTTCCGAGTAAAGATCCTCGGAAAACCCCATTCCTTTTTTTATCCATTTATGCCATTTGAAGGTATACCGTTGGGGCTCCACTGGTTTGCTACTTGGATACATCTCTTCTCCAAATAGATAATCATCCGGTGTGTGGCACTCTGACAGTATTTCTTCCCAAAACAAAAGTGTGTCATCCGTCATTAACTTTGTTTCCAAAACATTCCGCCCGCCCTTCTCTACCTGTAATTTATAAGTGCGGTCCTGCAGGGAAACATGCTTTGCCTGTAAACGCGCAAACTCCGACTCTCTGCCTCCGGATGATCTAAAAATACTTACAAACCGGCCGAAGGAATATTTAATGGGATCAGCCAGGAGAGCGTTAACAATAAAGTCTGACTGTTCCTGAGTGAGTGTTGGTCGTTCGGAAGCCTCCTCGGTTATCATTTTTTGTGGGATTCCTTTTACTGGATTTTCGGAAATGATCCCAGATTCTATCAGGCCGATAAAGACCATTGATAGATAAGAAAGGTAGCGATTATACATATTGGCGGACCATGGTTCACCAGGCTTGGTCAAATTCTTATCGACCTGGTCAACTATTGCACGAATATGTAATTTCTGAATTTGGAAAACAGGCATGTTAGAAAGGGGGACATCTGCGCTCGAAAGCCGGTTTCGAAGAATTGTGTCAGTTTCCTTATTATGATACAGTTCAGAAGCTGCTTTGATCACGTGCGGAAATATTTTTTTAATATCAGCCTTAGTCTTAGCACTTAGCTTACGTGCCTTTAGCCCAAAATCCAATGATGCAGTAAAAGCAGTAGATCTGGAGATCGCAATAACCTCCGTATCTGCTATAGGCCTTTTCGTTAATTTTATTGATTTCTCAATTGGATTATACCCCTGGTCCAGTAATCTTTCTTCAAGATCTAATAGGAATTGAACCACAGCTTGTCTGCCGGCGGGGGTTGTTTTCTCCATTATACCATCTTGTAGCACTTTCTGGTAACCTTTGGGCCAGCGGAGGGTCTGACGTGGATCATAAAAACGGTAGGTGATACGCCACTGAACAGTCATTTTGGGCCGCGTAGTATTCCAATTTGCAGGGTGCACTGCATATCTTGATCTACGGCAGTTATTGGGCAGTGCTTTAGGTGTTTCGTACTGTAAATTCTTCATATGCAAGTGGTGTTAAGAAAAGTGTTAAGTTTTCTACCAATTACATATAAAAGCAGACTGTTTTGAATAGCAGAACCCTTTACTGTTAAGGGTTCTGCGGTGTGACTCCGTAGGGACTCGAACCCTAGACCCGCTGATTAAGAGTCAGCTGCTCTACCAACTGAGCTACAGAGTCTTAACATCTGTTAAATTCCAGGTTTCAAATTTAACGGTTTCTCTGACAATATTAATCCTTAAATTAATTAAATTTGAAAGGATAGTAAATATCGTTAACGCAAGATAAAATTGTAGTCCAATGCAAGAAGCGTATATAGTTGCCGGTTACCGCACTGCGGTAGGCAAATCCAAGAGAGGAGGTTTCCGCTTTTACAGGCCCGATGATCTGGCAGTTGATGTGATTACCGGCTTACTCAAGTCAGTACCACAGCTCGATCCTAAACAGGTCGATGACCTGATTGTTGGAAACGCCGTGCCCGAAGCAGAACAAGGTTTGCAGATAGGACGTATGATATCTGTGAGAGCGCTGGGTATCGAAGTGCCCGGCATGACGGTAAACCGCTATTGCGCTTCGGGACTGGAAACCATCGCTATAGCCACTGCCAAAATTCAATCCGGTATGGCCGATTGCATCATCGCCGGTGGTACTGAAAGTATGAGCCTGGTGCCCGTAGCGGGATGGAAAACCGTTCCTAACTACACCGTTGCTAAATCCAATCCGGATTATTATATAGGCATGGGCCTTACCGCAGAAGCCGTAGCCAAAGAATTTAAGGTAAGCAGGGAAGATCAGGACCTTTTCTCCTACAACTCCCACCAAAAGGCTTTAAATGCCATCAGCAACGGCTATTTCAAGGATGGGATACTGCCTATTGATGTCAACGAAGTTTATGTAGATGCAAAAGGTAAAAAGGCCAACCGGTCCTACATTGTTGATACCGACGAAGGTCCGCGTGCTGATACCAGCATCGAAGCCCTCGCCAGGCTCAAACCCGTATTCGCTGCCGGTGGCTCCGTTACCGCAGGTAACTCCTCACAAACTTCCGACGGCGCCGCCTTCGTAATCGTGATGAGCGAAAAAATGGTGAATAAACTGAACCTGAAGCCCATTGGGCGGCTCGTATCCTGCGTATCCGCTGGCGTACATCCCCGCATCATGGGAATCGGACCTGTGGCCGCTGTGCCTAAAGCCCTGGAAAGAGCCGGTAAATCACTCAGTGATATCGACCTCGTTGAACTCAACGAAGCATTCGCCTCCCAGTCCATCGCCGTTATCCGCGAGCTTGGCATCAATCCTGATATCGTCAATATCAACGGTGGCGCTATCGCCCTCGGTCACCCGCTGGGCTGCACCGGTGCTAAACTCACCGTGCAAATCCTCGGTGATATGAAACGCCTCAATAAAAAATACGGTATCGTTACCGCCTGCGTAGGGGGAGGACAAGGTATCGCCGGCGTCATCGAAAATCTCAGCTAAAATTTTTTTAAAATATTCCTTGCAACGAGCCCGCAGTATTGTGGGCTCGTTTTTTATTGTCTATTATCTCTCAATATCTTATACTTTTTTCTATATAGATTAGGAATGCATATGATAAATTAAATTATAATATTTTAATCTACTTGAATTAAACTTTTTACTAATTTACCGCCTGATTCAGCAAAATTGCTATCAACCATATCGTTTATTATGGATCGCAGACAATTCCTTACCCTATCGCCTGCACGTAGTACTGTTGCCGCCCCAAAAGCAGCCCGTACTGCCACCGGCATAGCTCCTTATTCCGGCCCCTGGGGCAAACAACAAATACTCCACCTCCTGAAACGGACCATGTTCGGTGTAACACCGGCCGATCTCGCCGCATTCAGCAGCATGGGTATGCAACAGGCAGTAGATACCCTCCTTACACCACAGCCGGACCCACAACCGCCTGTGAATAACTATGGTACCGACTCCACCGGCGTGCCCCTTGGCGCAACATGGGTGAGGGCGCCAAAAGGTGATGTGGATACTGAAAACGATAGAATAACTTCCTATAAATCATGGTGGATCGGACAACTGATCAACCAACCCAGAAGCATACACGATAAAATGGTACTCTTCTGGCACAACCATTTCGTTACGGAAACCATCATTGTGCAGGACAGCCGGTACCTCTATCAAAACTATCTGACCATGCACCAGCATGCCCTCGGGAACTTTAAGGCACTTACCAAAGCCATTACCCTCGATCCGGCCATGCTCATCTATCTCAATGGTTACCTCAACTCCAAAGGAGCCGCAGACGAAAACTACGCACGCGAACTCCATGAACTCTTTACCGTGGGGAAAGGGCCCGACTCAAAGTACACAGAAGATGACGTAAAAGCCACCGCACGCGTACTGACTGGTTTCCGCATCGATGACGCCAATATCACCAGCACCTTTAATACCACCCAGCACGATATCGAGAATAAACAGTTCTCTGCATTCTATTCCAATCGGGTCATCTCCGGAAAAACAGGCCCCGCCGGCGCTACAGAGCTCGACGACCTGCTTACCATCATATTCCAGCAACCGGAAGTAGCGAAGTTTATCTGCCGCAAACTTTACCGGTTCTTCGTATACTACGAAATAGATGCAGCCACAGAACAGAATGTCATCGCGCCACTGGCAGATATCTTCCGCTCCAGCGGCTATGATATCAAAACAACACTCAACGCACTGCTCACCAGCGAACACTTCTTCGATCCACTGAACTATGCCTGTCTGATTAAGCCGCCGGTGGACTTCTGTGTAGGCGTGTTCCGGGAATTTAACGTGCAGTTCCCTGCCGATTATACCACCCGGTACGAATGCTGGAAAGTAATCCACAGTACCGCCGCCTATATGCTGCAAAACCTCGGTGATCCGCCCCTGGTAGCCGGTTGGGATGCCTACTACCAGGCCCCTTCGTTCCATGAACTATGGATCAATACGGATACCCTTCCTAAAAGGAATATGTTGACGGATGCCCTCATCAGCGACCGCGGCTTCAATTTCAATATGTTCATCGATCCGATGGCATTCGCAGCCCAGTTGCCCAATCCAGGCGACCCGGTAGCACTCATCTCTGATTCACTGGATATATTATATCGTATAGGCGTTTCCGATAACCTGAAAGCCTTCCTGAAAGGAACCATCCTGCTCACCGGCCAAACCCAGGATTATTACTGGACAAACGCCTGGCAGCTGTATGTCTCCAATCCCAACGATATGCAAGCCCGGAGCGACGTCCATATCCGCCTCCAGGCACTCTATAAATACATCATGGACCTGTCTGAATACCAATTATCCTGATCTGTTGATTTACCCTTATGAAAAGAAGAGACTTCCTTAAATATACCGCCCCTGCTACAGTGCTGCCTACACTGCTCGGTGGATTTTCTGTAAAAGCATTCGGCTCCACGCCACTGCTGCAGGCACTGAGCGCAGCCGCTGATAATGATCACGTACTGGTCATGATTCAGCTCACCGGCGGTAACGACGGGCTCAACATGGTCATCCCCCTGGATAAATACGCCGCCTACCAGTCCGCACGTACCAACATCGCCATTCAGGAAGGAAAAGTGCTCCGGCTTCAGGGTTATACAAAAGCGGGACTGCATCCATCCATGACAGGCATTCAAAAACTATATAACGACGGTAAAGTAAGCATCATACAAAGTGTGGGATACCCATCTCCCAACTTCTCCCACTTCCGCGCCACCGATATCTGGCTCACCGGCTCTGACTCCAACCAGGTCCTTAACACCGGCTGGGGAGGCCGCTACCTGGAAACACAACACCCGGGCTTTCCGGATGGTTATCCCAATGCGGATAACCCTGATCCGCTGGCCGTGCAAATAGGTTCTATTGTATCGCCCGCCTTCCAGGGTACAGACGCCAGTATGGGGATCGCCATCACCAGCGCCACCGACTTCTATAACCTGATCGATGGTGTACTGGATCCCGTGCCCAACACCAAAGCAGGTAAGGAACTGGAATATATCCGCCTCATCGCCAAGCAAACAAACAGCTACGAACAGGCTATAAAAAAGGCAGCCGCCAAAGTAACGTCGCAGGGCGTTTACCCCGCCAATAACTACCTCGCAGCACAATTGAAAATTGTAGCACGACTGGTAGCCGGCGGATTAAAGACACGCCTCTACATGGTTAGCACCGGTGGTTTTGATACACATGCCAGCCAGGCAGATGCCGGTGATACTTCCAAAGGCGCACACGCCAACCTCCTGGGAGGCGTATCAGAAGCTATCAGCGCATTTATGGCGGATCTGAGGGGACTCAAAGCGAGTCGCCGCGTGGTAGGTATGACCTTCTCCGAATTCGGCCGCCGTATCAAATCCAATGGTAGTATGGGGACCGACCATGGCGCCGCTGCTCCTATGATCGTTTTTGGCGATTACGTGATGCAGGGCGTACTCGGTAACACGCCTTCCATTCCCGATGCCAGCTCGGTAAATGATAATATTCCGATGCAGTACGATTTCAGATCCGTATACGCATCCATCCTCCAGCAATGGTTCTGCGTAAAACCAGATGAGCTGCAGGCCGTGCTGCAAAAGGACTACCAGCAACTGCCACTGATCAGCGGCGTTGCCTGCGGTGTGATCACCGGGATTCCGGACCTTACGCCTGATGAGGATAAACACCTTATTATCAATAGTCCCAATCCATTTACGGATCGTACAACAATTACCTATATCACCGGCTCCGGTAATACTATGGTGCAGATCTTTGACACCATGGGGCGACTCGTGAGCGTACCTGTCAACAAAGTACATGCCCCCGGCACTTACACATTTACCTTTGATGCCAGCTACCTGCCTACCGGTATTTACTATGCCCGCTTCCAAAATGGCGCAGTGCAACAGGTAAGGCCTATGCTTAAGGTGAGGTAAATCAATTAGTTAGTTTAATTTTTGATTAAATTTTGTGCAACACTGTTGCAAACAGCAGCGCTTTGCCTATCTTTGCCCCGTGTACAAAATGTTCTGGCATCGGTTTTTAGCTATGATTCTATTGGGAGTATTCGCCTTGAATACACTCCCAAGGGAATTCATTCATGAATTCACCAGCCATCATGATACACACGATACCATACATCCGGTAGGAGAGGTTACTATTTCCTCTCATCACCAGCACTGTGATTTTCTGCAGATCGGTATCGAGCCCTATGAGGTATTTGTTACTTCATATATAGCGCCGGTTCAAACGGTGGTATGGGTACTACACGACCCCGCCTGCCCGGCTCCTACCCATGCAACTCACCGCCATCTCCCCCCCAGAGCGCCACCAGTGGCAGCCTTACCATGTTGATATACCATTTCTGAAATATTGTAAAAACGGAGAGAGCCAGACCGCACAACGCGGAATCCAATAGCTGATGCCGAAGGTATCAGCTGAAATTACCTCCAGCCTTTTTAACTGATTTATCATAACATTGATATGCAATACCTGCGTGTATTTATGACCCGCTTTTCGGTGATAACGTTAACCATGCTTGCGTTATACTCCTTTGCCTATGCCGGCAACCCTAAAGATGAGTTGACCAACAACTCCCTCAGCGGAAAAATTACAGACAAAAACAATCATACTGCATTACCTGGGGCTACTATTTACCTGCCCGACCTGAAAGTAGGTGCCTCAGCGGATGCCAACGGTAACTACCGCATTAAAAATCTCCCGAAAGGAAAATTTTTGGTAGAACTCCACTATATAGGCTATGCTGCCTATACGGAAGTGATAAACATAGAAGGCGCTACCAACCATGATTTTGAACTTTCCGAAACGCTCATTGAAAAAAATGAAGTGGTGGTAACAGGCGTAAATATGGCTACCTCCGCCAAAAGTAACCCGGTGCCCATTAGCATCATCCGTAAAGATGACCTGGACCAGCACATCTCTACCAACATTATCGATGCTATTTCCAAAGTGCCCGGCGTGAGCCAGCTATCCACCGGTCCTGCTATCAGTAAGCCTTTCATCAGGGGACTTGGTTATAACCGCGTAGTAGTGGTAAGTGACGCTGTACGCCAGGAAGGACAACAGTGGGGAGATGAACACGGTATTGAAATAGATGATTATAACGTTAGCCGGATTGAAGTGCTCAAAGGTCCTGCATCACTCATGTATGGCTCGGATGCATTGGCCGGCGTGGTGAATATTATCACCCCTGCTCCTTTACCTGTAGGGAGAATTAAGGGTAACCTGGAAGCGAACTATATGTCTAACAACGGTACCATGGCTTATCATGCGGATATCGCCGGTAACCAGAGTGGGTTTAGCTGGAGCGCTTACATCACCCAAAAACAGGCACACGATTATAAAAATAAATATGACGATTACGTTTTCAATTCCCGCTATAATAACACGAACTACGGCGCCAGTATCGGTATTAATAAAAAATGGGGTTATTCACACCTGACCTTTACATCTTTCAATCAAAACCTCGGACTGGTAGAAGGAGAAAGAGATAGCGTAGGTGGCTTCATAAAACTGATCAACAACGGAGGGGTGGCCGAAGAAACTTCTGCAACGGATAGTGATAATAAGTCATACAGCATGAATGTGCCAAAACAAAAAATCGCTCACCAGAAGATTGTGTGGGATAATAGTTTGTACCTGGCCAATGGCGGGCGCCTGGCACTTACCCTTGGTTATCAGCTCAACCAGCGTAAAGAATACGGCGATGTGCTGGCACCAAACGATCCGGAATTATTCCTTGACCTGAAAACGTTTAACTATGGGCTCCGTTATTTCCTGCCGGAAATGAACGGCTGGCAAACTACAGTAGGGGTAAATGGTATGCAGCAAACCAACGCCAACAAAGGGGAAGAATACCTGATTCCGGCCTACGACCTGTTTGATATCGGCGGTTTTGCCGTAACCCGTAAATCATTCGGTAAGCTGACGCTGACGGGGGGTGCACGTTTTGATAACCGCTCGCTCAATTCCAAAGCGCTGTTCCTCGATGGAGATGGTAAGCCGGCCGCAAATGGTGAGGAACGTTTTACTGCTTTTAATAAAAACTTCAATAACGTTTCTGCCAGCGTAGGTATCAGCTATGCTGCCAGCGACCGTGTAACGCTAAAGGCCAATGCAGCCAGAGGCTTCCGCGCACCAAATATTGCAGAACTTTCTGCCAATGGGGTACACGAAGGCACGATCAAATACGAATATGGCAACACGGACCTGAAGCCGGAAGTAAGTACCCAGGCAGACATCGGGGTGGATTTTAACACCGAGCACGTGAGCCTTACCGCCAATATCTTCTATAACCATATCAACAACTTCATATATTCCCGTAAACTGTTTAACCAGGCTGGCAGTGATTCCATCCCGGTGGATAATAATGAAGAAGGTTATGCTGCCTTTAAATACCAGCAAACTACTGCGAATTTATACGGTGGTGAGTTGATGCTGGATATACATCCGCATCCGATCGATTGGCTGCATTTTGAAAATACGGTATCGTATGTACGTGGTATCGCAGCTAACGGTACCGACTCTACGAAGTATTTGCCCAATATTCCTGCGGGGAGATGGTTATCTGAACTAAAAGGTAAGTTCAGGAAAATCGGCAGTGGCGTATTGCAGAATGCATATGTGGGGGTGCAGATGGATATGAATTTTGCACAGCATAATATTTTCAGTGCATACGAAACGGAAACACCAACCAGTGCATTTACCTTGCTCAATGCAGGTTTCGGGTCTGACTTTGTAAATAGGAAGAACAGGACTTTATTTTCCCTGCATTTTGCAGTGAATAATATTACAGATGTGGCTTACCAGAGTAACCTGAGCCGGTTAAAATATGCGGATGTAAATCCGCTGACGGGTCGTGCAGGTGTATTTAACATGGGCCGTAATTTCAGTGTGAAGCTGGCAATTCCGATCGATTTTAAATAGGTATAAACAGTCAATTAGTTACACGCGGTTGTATCACATTTTTAAGTGGTACAACCGCGTGTTTTGTTTACAGCACTAGGATTTAACATATGAAAAATATAAATATCTGTAAATCTGATTGTTAAATTGAAAGATTAGGTGTTATCTTTATTTCCGATTACAAGCTGTGAGAATCTGAAATTATCCTCTTATGAAATAAGAGTTTTGAAATGTAATCAATGCCAAAGTCTGTAGAACGATAGTATAAAATATTAATAACCAAAATTTAAGTTGTTGTAGCAAATTCCCAGGAACAATATCAGAATTAACGCTGAGAGTTACTTGTGTGCCAACGTGAAATAAAGTTTTGCTTGTATTTATTCACCTTTTGCCCTGTTTATCGACAACGATAAATCGTAACCTAGCACATATTCTTAATTATCGCTTATGAATTGACGTATAACGTCAACGAATATACGTTTTTGCTTTTTGGAGCCTGACCGCTGTGCTGGTCACGGAATCCTATACCTTTTACTCAACCAATCTAAACTAAGCGCAAATGAGAAAAATTCTATTCGCATTGGTGGCATGTATGCTATTTACAGTGTCGCTTTTTGCCCAGAGAACAATCTCCGGGAGAGTGGTAGACAACGATGGGGAAATTCTCCCTGGCGTTTCTGTCCAGATTAAAGGCACACAACGTGGTAGTATCACGAATGCCAAAGGACAGTACACTCTGACAGTGCCGGAAAATGCTAAAACATTGATTTTTGCTTCTATCGGTTTTGCTACGCAGGAAATTGCCATCGGCAGTGATAATGTGATTGACGTTCGTATGCAAATGTCAGCACAATCACTGAATGAGGTGGAAATCAGAACGGGTTACTCTTCTATCAAACGTAACCAATATGTAGGTGCGGCTTCTATCCTTGGTAACAGACCAATGGATGCAACGCCAGTGGGTTCTCTGGATCAGGCCCTGCAAGGCCGTGTACCGGGTTTACAGGCAACCTCCGGTTCCGGACAACCTGGTGCAAGTACCAACGTTACTATTCGTGGTATTCAATCCATTGCCGGTGCAGGTGTACAGCCATTATATATCCTGGATGGAGTACCAATTTCTTCTGGTGATCTGGCCGCAATCAACCCTAATGATCTGGAGTCTATGACCGTATTGAAAGATGCAGCTGCTGCTGCCCTGTATGGTGCCCGTGGCGGTGTAGGCGTTGTTGTTATGACTTCCAAACGTGGTAAAGCCGGCGATAACGTTTTGACCTTCCGTACGCAACTGGGTACCACTGCTCCTGTAAAGTGGAAGAATATGAATATGATGAACTCGGCAGAAATGCTGAAGTACGAAGAAAGAAGCCAGTTTCCAGGTACAGCAGGCTGGGTTTATTCTCCAACAAACCCGGCTAACGCAAACCTTTCTGAGGCACAGAAAGCCAGGAATGCTGCCATTCTGGATAGTATGGGTAAAATCAATGTCGACTTCGCTGATCTTTTCTATCGCAAAGGTTTTTCACAGTCTTACGAACTCAACGCTTCAGGTGGTACTGAAAAATCAAGATACTACTGGTCTGGTCAGGTTTTTGACCAAAAAGGTACTATTGACGACTCTCGCCTGAAAAGATATGTAACCCGTTTCAATCTGGATCAGAACTTCGGTAAATTCAGCATGCGTCTGAATTCAAGCCTGGGCTATACAATCAGTGATTATTCTGATGGTGAATACTTGGGTAATAGTGCCAGAAACCCATTCCAGATTGTATGGAGAGCTAAAACTTATGAAAATCCTTACAAAGCGGATGGTACGCTGAACTATGGTACTACCACGCTTCTGGCACCTAAAGGTATTGCTAACGCGCTGGAAGCGATCAACGCTACCACCTATCGCGAAAAGCAGATTAAAATAAATACAGGCTTAGTACTCTCTTATAAAATTCTGCCTTCGCTGACTGCTTCTAATCAAATCGGTCTGGATGCATCTTCTAATTTTGCACAACGCTACGTAAGTGCAAACTCTTTCTATGGTACCACTATGGTTCAGCAGAAAGGGATGGATATCGAAGCTAACAGAGTAATCGCAAACATCATCAATACTTCCAGCCTGCAGTATGCCAATAGTTTCGGTAAACACAGTGTGGAAGCGGGTGCTTTCTTCGAGGTAATCAGAAACTGGCAACAGGGTAATGGTTTTTACCTGTATGCGCTTGATCCACGTTTAGAAATGACCGGTCAGGGTGCAGGTACAGTAATTACAGGTGGTGCAGCCAGCATTGCCCAGCAATCTTCCAGCGCTAAAACCGGTTACGGTATCAGGTCTTATTTTGCTAATGGCCGTTATACCTACAACGATAAATACACTATTAACGGTTTGATCAGACGTGATGGTACTTCCCGTATCTTAAATCCTTCCAATAAAGAAATCAGTACCTGGTCCGTGGGTGCATCCTGGAATGCCATCAAGGAAGACTTCCTCGGAGGTAGCAGAATTCTCACTGATCTGCGTGTAAGAGGTTCTTATGGTATCATTCCAAATATCGGTAGTATCAACACTACTAACTACACCATGTTTGGTGTTACGCCAACCAATGGTCTGCTGCCTGTGACCAACTATATGGGTAACCAATATGCTGGTTATGGTAGTGTTAGCAGCTTCCTTGGATCTTCTATATCTGGTATCCGTCCTACCGCACCTGGTAACGGTGATTTGACTATCGAGTCTATCAAAAAACTCAACGTTGGTTTCGATATCGCCCTGTTTGATCGTATCAGACTGAGTGCTGACTATTATAGGAACCTGACTGTAGATATGTTCGTAACTCAGCCACTGTCTTATACTACCGCATTTACCCAACTGGATATCAATGCTGGTAAAATGAGTAACCGCGGTCTGGAACTTCAGCTTTCCGGCGATGTGCTGAAAGGAAAAGAATATACATTAACGCTGGGCTGGACACACGCTATCAACAAAAACAACATCGAAGACCTGGGTCTCGTAAACGAGTATGTAGTAGGTACTTCTGTGATCAGAAAAGGCCTGCCTTACGGAACCCACTACACACCACATTACCTCGGTGCTGATCCACAAACCGGAAGGCCAATGTTCGAAGGTGCCGATGGTAAAACTGTATATGATGTGAGCGCTGCTCCAAACATGGCTACTTTCGGTACTTATTTGCCTAAACATGTGGGTGGCTTTACACTCGATGCACGTTACAAGGACTTTTCCATGTCTGCCCTGTTCTCTTACCAGTTTGATGTAGTAAGAAGTAACAACACCTACAACTGGATTTCCAGAGGTTCAGTAGGTTACCAGTCCTCCCTGAACGGTATTAAAGAATTGCTGACAGAAACATGGACCAAACCTGGCGACCAGAAATTTTTCCAGTCACCTAACTACGACAGAGGTTTCACCTCTTCTGACCTGATGGATGCGAAATTCCTTCGCTTCAGAAGTCTGCAGTTTGCCTACAATGTTCCTGCTATCAAACTCAAAGGCAATAAATTGATCAAAGGCGCGAAAATATATGCACAAGGCTTTAACCTGGCAGTATGGAGCCCATGGATAGGACAGGATCCGGAAGATAATAACAACATCAGTCTGAACGAGTATCCAAATCCGAAAAGTTGGACCGCTGGTATTGATATTACTTTCTAATCACCCGGAATGTAGTCTTTCCATTTAAACTGAATTACAATGAAACTGAGAAATATAATTTGCATATCGTTACTGCTGAGCACTACCTTAGGTTGCAAGAAAGTAATTGATATTAAGGAAACAGACATGGTGGGTGGGGACATTGCCCTCAAAACCGTCGATAACTGCGAAGCAGGTGTAATTGGAGCCTACGCTGAAGTGTCTACCAATATGGACATTCTGTTTAACGCACTGATGGCCGATGAAGTGAAAACTGCTGAGTTTTATAATCAGGCAACTGTACACGAATGGGCGTTTGGTGCGTCTGATGTGGTAATCAGGGATAACTTTACTGCGGTTACTTCCAATGGTAGAATTGCTGACAGGGTTAACCGTGTACTGGCTGCCCTGCCTAAAGCAGATTCATTAAAACCTTCTGATGGCCCATTACGCCTTAAACTGCAGGGAGAATGCTATTTCCTGCGTGCATGGTCACACTTCGAACTGTTCCGCTACTATTGCGATAACTATGGTTCAGGTAAATTAGGTATGCCTTACATGGAGAAATCTTCCCTGCAGCCACAGGCCCGTATTCCTTTGGACGAATACTTCAAAAAAATCAATGCTGACCTGGCTGCGGCCAAAGCGCTGGTACCAAATAATCTGGACGACAGAAACCGCATCAACCGTGCTACTGTTAGTGGCATGCAGGCACGTGTTGCCCTTTATATGAAAGACTGGGCTAACGCTGAAACTTACGCTACGGAGTATATCAGCCTGTTACCACTTGCTACAAAAGCCGAATTCCCTGGTATCTGGACCGATGCAAACAATGCCGAAGTATCTTACAAAATTGTTCGTACTACCGCATTGGATCGCCTGGGTAGCCTGTGGCGTAATACTTCTACCGCTCCCGGTGGTGTGCTCAATATCGGCCAAATTTCATGGACCGCCTCTGGTAAGGTCTTTAACGCTTACGATAAAACGAATGATGTGCGTTTTGCCGCTTACGTTATCGATGAGCCTGTATTGGTTGCTGCCAACCGTCCTTCTAAACTGATTAAAAAGTATGCGGGTTCAGCCTATGCTACGGCCAACGAAAACGTTAATAACGCTAAAGTTTTCCGTACAGGTGAAATGTACTTGATCCGTGCAGAAGCACGAGCAGAACTGAACAAGGTTTCCGGTGCCAACAGCGCCGAAAGTGACCTGAATGAGCTGCGTGCTGCCCGTATCACTGGTTACACAAATGTTACCCTCCCTGGTAAAGATCAGGCTATCGCCGCAATCATGGACGAACGTTTTAAAGAATTGGCATATGAAGGTCATCGCTTCTGGGATCTGAAAAGAAGAGGCCTGGGTGTGGACAGAAATGCGGACGATGCGCCAAATGCTGGTGCTGCTAAACTGGCCGCCGGTAACTTCCGCTTCCTGCTGCCTATCCCGCAAACCGAAATAAATGCTAACAAACTAATGGTTCAAAACGACGGTTACGCTAAGTAAACGCCTATACGAAATATAAAAAGCCGGGACTTCAAAGTCCCGGCTTTTTTATTTATGATGTATAAACGTTGGCACCGAATCCCTATATTCCAACTCCGGCAACTCCTTCGTGAAAAAATGATCCAGTAACACCGCCTTGTTATTCATAATACGGTAAGCCGTGAACTTAGTGCCCGCCAATAACGCCATAATCGTATCCCCGGCGTTGGTATACAAATAGTAGGAAGGCAAACTGTCAATTTTACGGATATAATTAATCAGGCGCTTCTGCTCCTTGCTGATCGTGATTGTTTGCATGGAGTCCTCCCCATTTGCTACCTTGATAAATATATTACCGGCAGTATATACGGTATTTGAGTCATCCGCACTGCCGGATTGTAACCTGAATTTTTGTGGATGAACCGTCTTCCCGCCCCGCTCGACCACTTTTGCGTCAGGTACCCTTTCAGGGCTGCTATTACAGGCCCAGCTGCAAAATCCAATGATCGCCAGTTGAAAACATATCCTTTTCATTACTATTCTGATTTTAAACGAACGCCGCAAATTTGGTTTTGACCGTAAAAATGAAACTTCCACCACTGATACATTTATTTGTTTAAATAAATGTGGATTTCGTAGTTTAGCACCGCATTTTCATGGTAGGTATCAGAGGAAACAAACCTGCCGCACTTAATACCTACATTTCCCTTAAGACACACTTGAAGTTATTGCCTCTATAAATTCTTCTGACCACCATTGGTTCAGATTTTGGTTGAAAAAGATAGGGGCTGTTTTCACAGCCCCAAATATCTTCAACAATAGCTAATCTTTATGGCGGTGGAATCTCTCCAGCTTTGCCGTATCATCATCGTAATAAACAAAGAAATATAGGTAAATCGCCCGGGAAAGCCGCATCAGCCACGGTTGCAACAACACCAGCAACACCCCGTTTATGCCCAGCCAGATGAAAATACTGTTGTCCCTCCAGCTGATACCAAAAAATACCGCATACCAGATCAGGTTAAACACACTGAAAGCCACCGATAATGCATAACTCACATAGCCCGTCCCAAACCAGAATCCGGTTTCCAATTCATATTGCTGACCACATACAGGGCAGTTTTCATACATATTGAAGATCTTCGAGAACTTCACATGAAACGGGTTCTGATCCTTAAACATCGGCCCTTTTCTACATCTGGGGCACTTCATGGTTAACATGCTCCAGAAATAGTTCGGACGTTGCGGCTTATTTGTACTCATGGCGCAAATTTAACTAATTACTTCTGTTTCAAACTTCCTTTCTCCAATCTGCTGACGCCACATAGCGTAATACAGTCCCTTTTCCTCCAACAACTCCGCATGGCGTCCGGTTTCAACAATCCGGCCTTTTTCCAGTACAAATATCCTGTCGGCATGCATGATGGTCGACAAACGGTGTGCAATCATCACAGTTATATGCTGACGCGCAGCAGTAATGTCCCGGACCGTCCTCGTAATTTCCTCCTCTGTGATGGAGTCCAGCGCCGAAGTTGCCTCATCGAATACCATCAGTCGTGGCCGGCGAAGCAGCGCCCTGGCTATCGACAGCCTTTGCTTCTCCCCACCGGAAATTTTTATCCCCCCTTCTCCGATGACTGTTTCCAGTCCCTTATCGGCTCTCGCCAGCAGCGAATAACAGGAAGCCTTGTCCAGCGCATCCATCACCTCCGCATCGCTGGCGCCCGGATTCACAAACAGCAGGTTCTCCTTGATAGTACCGGCAAATAACTGGGTATCCTGGGTTACAAAGCCCACCTGGTGGCGGAGCCCTTCCATGTCTACCTCGTTCGACTCTACGCCGTTATATAAAATATGCCCTTCGTTAGGTTTGTATAACCCCACCAGCAGCTTCACCAGCGTGGTTTTACCCGACCCTGAAGGCCCCACAAACGCAATGGTTTCGCCCAGCTTGGCACTGAAGTTCACCTTATCCAGTGCCTTCGTTTGCGCCGTCAGATGCTGGAAGCCTACCTCGCGGAACTCCAGCTGGTCAATATGAGTGATGCTCACAGGATTGGCTGGCAGCTCTTCCACCGGCGTATCCAGTATCTGCTGGAAGTTTTGCAGAGATACCTGTGCTTCCCGGTAATTGAGTATGATATTGCCTAACTCCTGCAACGGGCCAAAAATAAAGAAGGAATACAGCTGGAGAGACATCAGCTGACCTATGCTAACAATATCACGGTAGATATAAAACAACAGCAGGAAAAGGATCGCAGAACGCATCAGGTTCACAAAGGTACCCTGCACAAAGCTGATACTGCGGATGCTCCTTACCTTCTTTAATTCCAGCATCAGAATTTTCAGCGTAGTACTGTTTAATCGCCTGATTTCCTGGTTGGTTAACCCCAGACTCTTCACGAGTTCAATGTTGCGGAGCGATTCGGTAGTGCTCCCCGCCAGCGCAGTAGTTTCCTTTACAATGGTGCGCTGGATCACCTTTATCTTCTTACTCAAAATATTCATGAGTATACCCAGTAAAACACTGCCTATCAGGTAAACAAACGGCAGCGTCCAATGCACATAGGCCGCATAAATAATCACGAAAATGACCCCAATCAGCGAAACAAATAATACGTTCACAAAAGAGGTAATGAATTTCTCGCAGTCTGTTCTTACTTTTTGTAAGATGGCTAACGTCTCGCCGCTACGCTGGTCCTCAAACTGCTGGTAGGGCAGGCGAAGGGAATGCTTCAGCCCATCTGTATATACCTGCGCACCAAACTTTTGTACAATCACATTTACAAAATAATCCTGAAATGCCTTCGCAATCCTGGATACCATGGCAACGCCTATGGATGCAAGCAGCAATAATATCACTCCCGTGATATAACCGCTCTCGCTGCGGAATATACTGCCATCAGCTGTTGTACTTTTAGGATGCGAGGCAAACTTGTCAATGATACGACCAAAGATGTAAGGGTCCATCAGCGAAAAGAGCTGGTTGACAGTCGCCAGCAGCATAGCCCAGAAGCAAAGCCATTTGTATTTACTCAAATATTGAAGTAGTAGTTTCATAATCCTGTTTCCTTATCATTTATATATCGAAATATATCGAAGTAGCAAAGGTACTATATGTTATAACACAGTAGGTTTCGCATTGACCAAAAATGACTAACTTAATATAGAAGTTCTTTATAAGCTCATAAATCTCCACATATGAAAACGTATGATGAAAAACACGTCAAAAACATCGTACTGTTGGGCGCTGCCAAGAGTGGAAAAACCACCCTTTCCGAAACAATGCTGTTTGAAGCAGGCATCGTCTCTAAACGCGGTACAGTAGAGGAAAAAAATACGGTTTCTGATTACCACGAAATCGAATACGAACGTGGTAACTCCGTATACGCCACCTCCATGCACACGGAATGGCGCGATTACAAAATTAATGTAATCGACACCCCCGGCCTGGAAGACTTTATCGGCGAAGTCATAGCCTCCATACGCGTATGCGACACTGCCGTATTACTGCTCAATGCCCAATACGGTGTAGAAATAGGCACCGAACTCATATGGGACTACGTAGATAAATACCGTAAACCCACTATATTGGCAGTCAATCAGTTAGATACAGAGCAAGCCAATTTTACCAAAACCCTGGAGGAGGCACGGCAAGCCCTGGGAAACGCAGTCACCATCATGCAATATCCCGTTAACCAAGGCCCCGGATTCAATGCCATCATCGATCTCCTCAAAATGACCATGTACCGTTTCCCCAAAAACGGTGGAAAACCCGAAAAACTCCCCATCCCCGATAACGAACAGGAACAAGCCAGCAAACTCCACAACGAACTCGTTGAAAAAGCCGCCGAAAACGATGATACCCTCATGGAACAATACTTCGAAAAAGGAAACCTCGACGAAGATGAACTCCGCGAAGGCCTCAAAATAGGTATGCTCAAACACCAGATCTTCCCTGTGTTCTGCCTGTCCGCTAAAAATGATATGGGCAGCGGGCGACTCATGGGCTTCATCGATAACGTAGCCCCCTCCGCTATCGATATGCCCGCAGAAACCACCGAAGATGGTACCGCCGTGCCATGTGATCCCGCCGGCCCCGCCTGCCTCTTCGTATTTAAAACCTTGCAGGAGCCACATGTAGGGCGACTCACCTTCTTCAAAGTGATGTCAGGCGAAATCAAACCCGGTATGGAACTTATCAACGAAAAAGGAAATACCACCGAAAGAATCAGCCAGCTCTTCATCGCCGATGGAAAAAACCGCAATAATGTGGATAAACTCCGTGCCGGCGATATCGGCTGTACACTCAAACTGAAAAACACACTTACCAATCATACCCTCTGTGATAAAAGCTTTCCGGGACAAATAACCCCCATCGACTTCCCCGGACCCAAAGTACGTGTAGCCATCGAAGCTAAAAACAAAGCTGACGACGAAAAACTCAGCGAAGTGCTCGCCGAAATCCACATGGAAGATCCTACCCTGGAAGTAGAGTTCAACCGCGAACTCAAACAGGTGATCCTCCATGGCCAGGGCGACCTCCACCTCCTGGTTACCAAATGGAGGCTCGAAAATATTTACAAAATGCAGGTGGAATTTCTGCCGGCAAAAATCCCGTACCGCGAAACCATCCAGAAGCCGGCATTGGCATCTTACCGGCATAAAAAACAATCTGGTGGCGCCGGACAGTTTGGTGAAGTATATATTAAAATTGAACCCTGGTTCGAAGGTATGCCGCCGCTGAAAGAATATCCCGTGCGCGACACAGAAGAAATCCCACTCTCCTGGGGAGGCAAGCTGGTATTCAACAACTGTATCGTGGGTGGCGCCATAGACGCACGTTTCCTGCCCTCCATCCTCAAAGGTATCATGGAGAAAATGCAGGAAGGGCCCCTCACCGGCTCCTACGTACGCGATATTCGTGTAAGCGTGTACGATGGTAAAATGCACCCGGTGGATAGTAACGATATCTCTTTCAAAATCGCCGGTATGATGGCTTTCAGAGATGCTTTCCATCAGGCTGCCCCGCAGCTGCTGGAACCGGTATTCGAGCTCGAAGCCACCGCCCCGGACTTCATGATGGGCGATGTAATGAGTGAATTACAAAGTCGCCGCAGCATAATAACTGGCATGGATACACTAAATGGCTACCAGGTAATCAAAGCACGTACGCCGCAGGCTGAACTGGATAAGCTCTTCGCGGCACTGCGCAATGTAACACAGGGCAAAGCCAAGCTCCGCTCCAACTTCGCAGACTATGCACCAGTACCCCCTGAAGTGCAGAAAAAACTCAGCGAAGAATACCGGAAAACAGAAACAGTTGCCTGATTGCAAAACAAGCAATGTGTATAACCTACCGGTTATACTAAAGAGAACAGCAGCCGCGATACCTGCAACAGGTTGCCACTACAGAAAACAGAAGTCGTCGCCTAGCCGCCCCAGGATTGCCTGTCCAGGCTACGGTACTGGATCGCCTCCGCCATATGACGGGCCGTGATCCGTTCGCTGTTATCCAAATCTGCAATGGTGCGACTCACCTTCATAATCCTGTCAAATGCACGTGCAGATAATTGCAGGCGCTTCATGGCATGGCGCAGTAATTCCTGACTTTCCACATCCGTATTGCAGTACCGGTGCATCATTTTTGCCGTCATCCGCGCATTGCAGCTAACGGGCTGATCGCCGAACCGCTCCTTTTGCAACGCCCTGGCCGCCATCACCCGCTGCCGTATCACCTGACTGCTCTCAGCCGTCACCTGCTCCGTCAGAGCGGTATAAGTCACCGGCGTCACTTCTACATGCAGGTCTATCCTGTCCATCAACGGCCCTGAAATCTTATTCAGGTATTTATACACCATACCCGGTGCGCAACTGCATTTTTTCTCGGGATGGTTGAAATATCCACAGGGACAAGGATTCATGGATGCCAGCAACATAAAATTTGCCGGGAAAGTAATCGCCTGCCTTGCCCTGGCAATGGTTACACTGCCTTCTTCCATAGGCTGTCGCAGTACTTCCAGCACTGAACGCCGGAACTCCGGCAATTCATCCAGGAACAGCACCCCGTTATGCGCCAGGGATATCTCTCCCGGCTGAATAGTACTGCCACCGCCTACCAGCGCCACATCGCTGATGCCGTGATGCGGCGCACGAAACGGGCGTTGTACAATCAGCGAATTGTTATCCGTAGTCTTACCTGCTACTGAATATATCATGGTAGTTTCCAGTGCTTCTTCCAGTGGCAGGGGAGGCAGTATCGACGGGAACCGTTTGGCCAGCATCGTTTTGCCCGCACCGGGCGGCCCTATGAGCACCGCATTATGCCCGCCGGCAGCCGCTATTTCCAGCGCCCGCTTGATATGTAACTGGCCTTTTACTTCGCTGAAGTCAAAATCGTAGGTGATAGGCTGCTGCAGCAGCGTAGTACCCTTACCGGTAGTAGCAGGAGTAAGAGGAGTACTTCCCCGAAGATGGTTGATGACCTCGTTGATATGTGTGGCGCCATAAACGGTAACATCTTCTACCAGTGCAGCTTCCGCTGCATTGTCCATAGGGAGAATGATGCCTGTGAACCCTTCAGTCCTGGCCTGTAATGCCATTGGTAATGCACCTCTCACCGGCAATAATTTGCCATCGAGGGATATTTCACCCATCATCAGATGAGAGGCAAATGCATCGCTGGATAATTGTCCACATGCGCCTAGTATGCCTATAGCAATAGGAAGATCGTAAGCTGCTCCTGCTTTTCGTATAGCCGCCGGCGCGAGGTTAACAACTGTACGGGTTCGTGGCATTTGCTTACCAATATGCTGCAACGCAGATATTATCCGTTGTTCACTCTCTTTAATGGCATTGTCTGGTAGGCCTACCATGAAGAATTTGGAGCCTCTGGGAGAAACGTTTACCTCAATGGTAATGGTAATGGCTTTTACGCCCTCGATGGCGCTGCCATAGGTTTTAACAATCATATGGATGTTATCGAAGGTTAACAAATCGGGAGGGGCGGGACTTTCAGTCCCGCCCCTCCGGGGTCAGCGGGAGGCCGCCGCCTCTCGCTGACCCGACGATCTCCTGCCGAAGGCAGGAGATCGTCGGAATATAAATCTACTTAATCTGTTCCAGTAAATCCAAAACTTTTTCTCTCCTTAAAATTAGGTATCCTATCTTTTCCTTAGCAATACCATCTCTCAACAAATAAGTAAAATGCAGATCATCTTCAATCACCTGCGACTCAAAATATTTAAACTGAATTTTGGATTCATTCTTAAGTTCCTCCGCCACCTCATACAGGTGTGTGGATAAAATAAACAGGCAATTACTGCTCTTCAGCAATCCACGAATCACCGCCAGCGAACAGTTACGGGCATCTTCCACGTTAGTGCCTTTAAACATCTCATCAATTAATACCAGCCAGTTTTTGCCGTTATTAATCTGGATGATGGTGTTTTTAATTCTTTGAACTTCGTTGTAGAAATAGCTCTCTCCTTTGAAAATATTATCCTGTACCTGGATATTACTAAAGATACCATGGAAGAAGCTCAGTTCCATTTGTTCCGCAGGCACTCCCATGCCTATATGCGCCAGGAAAACCGCGATCCCTACGGCACGGATAAACGTAGTTTTTCCGGCCATATTAGCCCCTGTAAGAAACATGAAATTGGTAGCCTGGTTCAGCTCCATATCATAGGCCACCGGCTGGTCGAGGATTACATGATACAGTTGCTTCGCCTTTATCACAGGGTGAGCATGATCCAGCAGGGTGGGGAAATTCAGTTTGTGATGATTCACCGCCTTTGCCATGGCGTAGAAGGCATCCAGCTGGTGATATAGAGAGATTAACTCCAGCAGAATTTTACGGTTCCGTTTACGCATGTAGCTGTCGAACCGAAGGATGTTAGCCGCATGGATTTTTCCTTCTTCATCCGCCTGTAAAATAGTGGCAAAGTCGGGCTGGTTCAGGAGTCGCGCCGCCCTGTCGAGTAATACTTTCAATACCTGTGGTGCCTGATCTGAGTTAAACACCCGCACAAATTCATTGAATCCGCGGATCAGGTTCAGGACCTCCGCAAAGGCGAACTTGATATGTTTAAAATCCGGTGCGTACACGGTTTTGTGCAGCGCGGTTTGAATATATAACCCCAGCCCTTCTGTATTACTGATTGGGTCAATCTGCGCTTCCAGGTAGTTTTCCACCACCACAATGGTACCGTTGGTAATTACGGATGGCCATTGGCCTTGCAGACTAATAATATATTTAAGTGCATCCTGTCGTTGCTGTATCGCTTTAATGTCCTGCAGCGGTTTGGTAAAAAGCTGGCGCAGGTGTTCCCTTCCACCGGCTGTAATGGTGAAATCCAGTCGCCCGAACAGGGAATATTCTTCATCGCGGTTAAAAATGCTAAGGTCGTAATAGGAAGTTTTGTCCAGTTGCATGCAGCCCTTTTTTTAGTGAATATACGTATACACCAGTTAGGATGCAAAGATGCGGATATTCCATAAAATAGGAATATTTCAGCCACAGGTTGGCGCTTGCTTACTGGCGCTTCCTCCTATCCGCCACGGCCGTTGCCTCGCGCAGCGAGGCCCTCCCCGAATGATGCCGAAGGCATCATTCAAAAAAAAAAACTATGGGCCATGAATTAATATGCAATAAAAAGGCTGGTGAATTCGTAATTCCACCAGCCTGTAAAGCAAGGTTAATTGCCGGATTATCTGTTAAACAGCAAACGTTGTCCTTTCACTGACTCATCAAACTTTCCGTTTTCGTAAGCCAGGTGACCGCTTACAAAAGTATGGGTAATGGCCGCCGGGAAGGTATGTCCCTCAAACGGGCTCCAGCCGCATTTATAGTAAATATTTTCCTTGGTAACGTTGCTGCCTGCGTTCATGTCTACAATTACGCAGTCGGCAAAGTAACCTTCCCGCAGGTAACCTCTGTCCTTGATCTGGAAGCATACCGCCGGTGCGTGGCTCATTTTCTCCACTACTTTTTCAATGGAAATTTTGCCTTGCTGTACATATTCCAGCATCAGGAGTAAGCTATGTTGTACCAACGGCACGCCGGAAGGCGCCTGCAGGTAAGGCTGCTGTTTTTCGGCCCAGGTATGAGGGGCGTGGTCAGTAGCAATGATGTCCAAACGATCGTCCAGCAATGCTTCCCAAAGGCCGTCTCTGTTTTCTGGCGATTTAATGGCAGGGTTGCATTTGATCAGGTTGCCATATTTCGCGTAGTCGTCAGCGGTAAAGTGCAGGTGATGCACGCAAACTTCTGCGGTAATGCGTTTGTCGGCCAGTGGCAGCATATTGCCGAAAAGCTGGAGTTCTTTAGCAGTGGAAATATGCAGGATGTGCAGGCGTGCATTGTGTTTTTGCGCAAACTGTATAGCTACCAGTGATGACTCAAAGCATGCTTCCACATTGCGGATCAGCGGATGATCGGCTGCGGTGAGTGCGTCCCCTTTTTCCTGTTTGAATACCTCCATATTGTGACGGATGATTTTTTCATCTTCACAGTGGGTGGCAATCAGCAGTTCGCTATTGGAAAATACGGTGTCGAGGGTGAGGTAGTTATCCACCAGCATATTGCCGGTAGAAGAACCCATGAATATTTTAACGCCGCAAACGCGGTCTTTCTTTTCGTTGGTACGAAGTATCTCTTCTACGTTATCGTTGGCAGCTCCCATGAAAAAGGAGTAATTGGCAAGGGAGGTTTGCTGACCGATATCGTATTTCTGCTCCAGGAGCTCCTGGGTAAGGGCGGCAGGCTTGGTGTTAGGCATTTCCATGAAAGTGGTGGTGCCACCGGCCACAGCCGCGCGCGCTTCTGTGTAGATAGTTGCTTTTTCAGTCAGCCCCGGCTCACGGAAGTGTACCTGGTCGTCGATTACGCCGGGCAGCAGGTGTTTTCCTTCACCGTTAATTTCTTTGTAATTACCGCTGATAGTGATGTTAGGCGCGATCTTTTCAATGCGGTTATCTTTGATCCATACATCCTGTACCGTGGTGCGGCCTTCATTTACCACGGCTATATTCCTGATGAGGTAGTTTTGCATTTTGCAAATATAGCTATTTAACCTTCCAGGTGGATGGAGAATACGATCATATGGGATTGCAGCTTGTCAATCACATTGGAATAACGGAGGTTTGGGTCTTTTACGTGTACGTTACCAATACCGTTACTCACTTTAAATTCCGGGGAGAAAATAAAGCTCTCGAAGTAAAATTCAAAGCCGGCGCCCACCTCATACCCATAATCGCTCTTCTTTATTTTGATGAGGTTTTCCGCTTTCTTGGCGCGTGCGTTGGAAGCCAGGTCGTAATCGAACTTCATACCGCCAATGGCGTATACACGCATATTGCCAATACGGTCCGATTTAAACTTGAGCTGCAGTGGAAAGCTCAGCAGGATGGATTCAATTTTCTTGTCAGTATCCGTAGGCTTGGGATATGCTTCACGGTAGTAGAGGTTTTTGGAGGCAAATACCAGCTGCGGGTTCAATCGTAGGTCGAAATGCTCCGCCAGACGTGCGTTTGCCAGCAAGCCCAGGTTAAAACCCATGGTTTTCAAAGGCTCTACTATGGAAATGGAATCTGAATCCAGGAAGGCCTGGGAGTGAGTTAAACGGAAATTCGACTGGTTAGTGGCCAGCGTAATACCGAAGTAATAGGGTTTTGCATCGTGTTCCAGCATATTCAGGTTTTGCTGCGCCTTTGCCGGCAGCAGGGCAATCCCGAACAGTAGCGTCAGTACGAGGCTACGTAAATGGAACATATGCCGAATGTGAGCGTTTTGCATGTAACGGCCTGGAATCCTGTGTTTTTTAATATGTTGCACATTTCTTCGCCCTGTGGAAACGCTTTCACGGATTCTGGCAGATAGCTATAGGCAGCCTGGCTTTTAGCAATCCATTTCCCGAACAGGGGTGTTATATAACGAAAATACAGATTATAAAATTGCTTAATAGGGAAAACTGTGGGGTTGGAAAACTCCAGAATTACCAATTTTCCTCCAGGCTTAAGCACGCGATTCATTTCCTGGAGCCCTTTGTGCAGGTTTTCAAAGTTGCGGACACCAAAGGCTACTGTTATGGCATCAAACGTCTTATCCGGGAAACTTATTGTTTCGCTGTCACCCAGCTGCAGGCTGATCTGCTTTGCCAGGCCGGCCTTTTCGATCTTTTCACGGCCGTGGGACAACATCCCTTCAGAAATGTCGATACCGGTGATATGGTCAGGGTGGAGGCGTTTAGCAGCCATAATCGCGAAGTCGCCGGTGCCGGTAGCCACGTCCAGCATCTTTTTGGGTTGCAGGGATTTGAGGTAGCCCAGCGCCTTTTTGCGCCAGATAATATCAATTCCAAGCGACATAAAATGATTCAAAAAGTCGTATCGATGAGCAATATCATCGAACATCGTGGCTATCTGCTCCTTCTTGCTTAATTTTGACTCCGTATAAGGAACTATCTTCTCAACATTTAATTTACCTGACATAGGTCGCAAAGTTACAGAATTTGTGATCATTAGTCAGAACGAACAAAGCAATAATTATGGTGATCAAAACAGCAGAATATCTTATTAGTAGTCCGGATTGGGAAAAATGCCCTAAACCTAACCTGCCCGAATATGCATTTATTGGCAGGTCTAACGTGGGTAAATCTTCCCTGATCAACCTGCTGACCAACAACGAAAAGCTGGCCAAAACTTCCGGTACGCCGGGTAAAACCACGCTGATTAACCATTTTATCATCAATCAGTCCTGGTACCTGGTGGATCTGCCGGGTTATGGCTTTGCGAAAAGAAGTATGTCGCAGCGCCGGCAGTGGGAACAAATGATTGAGAACTACCTGCGCAAACGTCAAAACCTGGTAAATGTATTTGTACTGATCGATAGTCGCCATGAACCACAAAAAATAGATATCGAATTTATTAACCAGCTGGGTGAATGGCAGATTCCTTTCAGCCTGGTGTTCACCAAAGCGGATAAAAGTACACAGGCAGAAGTAAGCCGCAATGTTAAGGCTTTCCACAATAAAATGCGTGAAACCTGGCAATTCCTGCCACCTCACTTTGTAACATCAGTGGTAAAGAAATCCGGAAGAGACGCCATCCTGGGTTACATCGAGGAGCTGAATGCGCAATTCAGAGCGATCGCCTAAGGTGCTGTGGTACCTGCATACCGTGTTATTACAGGATAAATCAGCTTGTGAATGCACCTGCATATTTCTGAATACTGCTGTAATTCCCGCATAACCCAGCCTGTGTAAGGCCACTGGCATACGCCTGAACACCTGGTATTTGCTGAAGGCAACAGCCGGCCGCAGGCCACCCGCGCGCAGCGCGGAACCACCCGGATGACACCCAAGGTGTCATCTGCAATAAAAAAGAAAATCAAAAAATACAATTGTGTTGTTTTACTTGCATTGCAGCTAAGGCAACACAATTTTTTTTAGGGAGATGGAAATGTAAAGGGGGAGGAAATGCCCGCCGGTGCATGGAGCCTGCATCGGCACTTATTGTAAAGAGGTACAAACACTTACAGTTAATTCACCACCTTGTTAGCGCAGCTACTGCTGGCGAAGGCTTCCGGCTTGGCTTTAAAGGCAAATCCCATTCCGAGGATATAACCCATGGCTTCGCGCAATGCCAGGTTGCTTTTAAACTGTGGATTCGTATTGATGTCTGCGTGTACTTCCATATCCACATCATATTCGGTGAACAGGTCGCACAATTCATACGCAATTTCAATACTCTTGGCTACTTCTACCAGCATACGTTCTTTGATGCTGTAGCAGTCTTTGGTTTTTTCATTGTGGATAAACATAAATCCACCATGTCCTTCACGAAGAAAAACGATAACGGTTGCAAATTCCGTGTCCAGGCCTTTCACCTGCGAATCAGTACCAATGCATACTTTCAGGCGGTAACCACTGGCTGTTTCACGGATGATGGCCCTTCGTACTTCCTCTTTAACCGGAAGATGAATGAGTTCTCCATTAAATCTTCTCCATTGCATAACATATATATTAGAGGGTGAACAAGCGGCATTAACAAATACTGTTTGCAGTAAATCCAGTCGTGTTGATATATGTCCAGGCGATGGGTTAACGTACCGAATATACGAAATGCACACGGTTTAAAAACCGCAGAAAGTAGATTTAAAGAAAAATTTCCGGGCTCTCACCCTTTGGCAATGCAGTTATGCTCCGGTTAGAATTGTCCTGTGCTTAGCAGTACCAGGGTACATGCTTCCTGCGGCAGTATGCCATTTTGCGCAGCTAATGCTTCCAGCGCCGGATTCTCGGTACCCGGATTGAAGATAATCCGCCTGGGCTTCAGCTGAAGAATATAATCATAATACTGCTCCTGTAGTTTTGGATTCATGTACAGCGTTACTGTGTCTACATTCTCCAGTGCAGGATGATCTGTGATGATGGGAATATCGCCAATGGCAGCTTCCCGGTTCCCAATGGCAACCACCGGGTGGCCATGTGCTTTCAGCCTGCTGGCAGCCAGGTAACTATATCTTTCCGGGTTGGGAGAAGCGCCTATCACTACCGTTAATTTCTTGTCTGTATTTGCCATAATTCCTGATTTTATTTTTTTTAGAAGAGATGATATTGCCGCCGGGGCAGGTGTTGCAGTATGTCTGCGATTGCTGGCGTCAGCTGTGGATATTTAAATGTATATCCTTCCTGCAATGCCCTGGTGGGGACTACCCATCTGCTTTTCAACAGTAGTTCAGTTTCCGTGCCAATCAGGAAAGCGCCTGGTTTAAGCAGCCAGGCCGGCGCAGGTAGCCCGACAAAATGACCGGCTTCCTTGCGGAGTGTGCGCATAAATTCCTTGTTGAGCACGGGAAACGGGGATGTACAATTAAAAACACCCTGCAGCGCCGGATGTTCGCTCAGCCATTCCATCATGGCAGCAACATCAGCAATATGTACCCAGGTAAAACGCTGCCTGCCGCTGCCCTGACGGCCGCCCAATCCAAACTTCACCAGGTTACAGAATGGTTGCATTACGCCGCCGGCCTGCCATCCCAGTGTTACGGCTATACGTAGTATTGCTTTACGTGTATGCGGCAGGGTTATATCATTAAACGCCTGTTCCCCATTGTTTACATACCTGCACGGAAAAATCATCTGCTATTTCACCGTTATACTCATCCATGGGCCGGTCTTCCGCGTGGCGGTAGATCGTGGCGGAGCCCGCGTTGATCCATAGCTTGGCCACTGCCGCCTGCGATTACAATTTTTTTATTTTTCATAACACATCTTATTTCAGAACTTTCAGAAAATATTGAAATAATGGCGCAAAAAAAATTACTTGATGAGTTTCAGCAGGCTGCTGTAGAACCAGGATTCTTCTGATTTAATGAAGGCGCTGATCGTTTTGTCGGTTTGTTGGGCAAACTTGTTAATGTTGGAAATCGACTCCTTAAAGGCTTTCATTTCCTTGTCTTTAGGGTCGCCTTCTGCCTGCTGCAGTTGTTGCAGTACTTTCATGATGGGATCCAGCTCACGCTTTTTGCGCTCGCGTGCGATATAGGTGGCTACTTTCCAGATATCTTTTTCGGCTATAAAAAACTCCTTTCTTTCTCCGGGAATCAATACGCGTTCCACGAGGCCCCAGTTAATCAGTTCCCTGACATTCATGTTGGTATTGCCACGTGAAATGTTCAGTTCTTCCATAATATCATCGGCGCTCAGTGGATCCGGCATCACCAGCAACAACGCGTGAATCTGGGCCATGGTACGGTTAATACCCCATTGAGCACCCAGTGATCCCCATGTTTGTATAAACTGCGCTTTTGCTTCTTCCAGATTCATTGCAGGTCCTTTTTTATTATAGCGTTTATGAGATTCGTTACGGACAAATGTAAACCAAGTTTTTGAACTTTCAAAAGTTTATGAAATAAAGAAAGGATTTCTGCAAAATCCCCTTCCTTCTTAAGTTAAATTTCCCCTGTGCCTTGTGCAAAAATCACCCGCTACCTTCTTCCAAATTCTCTTCTGCTTTATGCAAAATTCCCCCTCTGCCTGCGGCAGAGGGGGAATTTTGCTTTTAAGACGGCCGAAGGCCGTCTTAAAAGCAAAAAAGGTCCCGGGTACACCCGGGACCTTCAAATATTTATCAGTAAAAATAACTATACCAGCATTGTTACCGGGTTCTCCAGGTAACCTTTCAGTGTAGCCAGGAAACGTGCACCTACAGCGCCATCCACACTTCTGTGGTCGCAGCTCAGGGTCAGCTTCATGATGTTGGCAATTTTCACCTGACCTTTCTCCACCACAGCAGTTTCTTTAATGTTACCTACTGCCAGGATCGCTGAATCCGGAGGATTGATAATCGCGGTGAACTCATCTATACCCAGCATACCGAGGTTGGAAATGGTAAACGTATTACCACTGAAATCCTGCGGTTGCAGTTTTTTGTTTTTCGCTTTATCATACAGTCCTTTCGCTTCACCGGCAATCTGGCTCAGTGTTTTCTGATCTGCGAAACGAACCACCGGAACAATCAGGCCATCTTCGATAGCTACCGCAGAACCGATATGTACGTGGTGATTGTGACGGATGAAATCCCCCATCCAGCTTGAATTCACATCCGGATGCTGTTTCAGCGCCAGGGCCGCAGCCTTGATCACCATATCATTGAAGGAAATCTTAACAGGAGAAATTTCGTTGATAGCTTTGCGGGCTTCCATCGCTTTATCCATCGTTACATCGATCTTCAGGTAGAAGTGAGGTGCGGTGAATTTGCTTTCGCTCAGGCGCTTGGCAATCACTTTACGCATCTGGGTCAGTGGCGTATCGGTGAAACCTTCCTGGCCAGCCGGAACAAACGCAGGAGCGCCGGCAGCAGGAGCAGCAGCCGCTGTGGCAGCAGGAGCAGCAGATGGTTTGTAATTGTCGATATCAGCTTTGATAACGCGGCCACCGTCACCGGAACCAGCCACTTTGCTGATATCAATGCCTTTTTCCTGTGCTACTTTCTTAGCCAGTGGGGATGCTTTCACACGACCATCAGCAGTAGTTGCAGCCGCGGGAGCTTCAGCCGGTGCAGCTGCAGGAGCAGCAGCAGTAGCCGGAGCTGATGCCGCAGGAGCCGCCGAAGCAGCAGGTGCGCCACTTTCAGCAGCAATTATTGCATCTACATTTGTACCTGGTTTACCCACAATGGCAATGATGCCGTTTACTTTGGCAGCAGTACCTTCAGGTGTACCAATATATAATAATGTACCATCGGCATAACCGATCACTTCCATAGTAGCCTTATCGGTTTCTACTTCCGCCAGTACGTCATCGCTTTTTACAGTATCGCCTACTTTTTTATTCCACGCAACGATTTTACCTTCTGTCATGGTATCGCTCAGCAGTGGCATACGGATAACAGTGGCATTTTTCAGCGCTTCCTTAGCCGCAGCGTCATCAGCAGCAGAAACAGCAGGTGCGGCAGCTGGAGCAGGAGCCGGTGCAGCAGCCTCTTTTGCAGGAGCCGCAGTTGCATTATTACCTCCACCCAGTAAGCTCTTATAATCCTCGCCTGGTTTCCCTACAATGGCAATGATCTCATTTACCTTAGCTGCTTTGCCTTTCTCTACACCGATGTATAATATGGTTCCTTCAACGTAACCCATTACTTCCATCGTTGCTTTGTCCGTTTCCACTTCAGCAATTACATCGTCTGCTTTAACGGTATCGCCCACCTTTTTATGCCATTCCGCAATCACCCCTTCAGTCATAGTATCACTCAAAAGGGGCATTCTGATAACTTCTGCCATAGTGTTTATTCAAAATTTTGTTCAAACCTACATGTTTTTGCGCAAAAACGCAAAGAAGGAATTTTAAACTGTTTAAAAATATCTAATGAAAAGGGATATAATATTATAATCACGCTAAAAATCCAGCTCCATATTTAACCGATCCTTCAACTCTTTCACTAAAGGATACTTTTCTGTCAACTGCTGGAACTGCTCTCTGCTGCTCAGCGGAGCCGGCCCTATGTCCTGCACCTGCTGGGATTCATCCAGCTGCAGGGTCAAAATCAGGGTCGAATTGTTAAATTTCTGTTTGAAGAACTCGGATATCACCAGCTTCTCTTCCTCCATAAACCTGAACTGTACAATGTTCCGGCTCACAATACCAATCTCATCAGGATTCAGGATCTTCAGCACTGCCAATGCCAGGTTACTCACCACTGTCATCTTGTTAGCCTGGCGGTACCGGTCAATGAACTCCTCCCAATACACCTCCAGCGCACCTGCTGTCAATGGTTTTGCTGCCTCCACTACGGTCGACTGCTGCCGCGCGGCCATCGCCTCCTTCATGGCTGCCAGGCCAGTTAATTTGGTGCTGGTAGCAGCAGCTGGTGCTGCCTGCTGGGCCACAGCAGCGCTGGCAGGAGTAGTCACCGGTGTTGGCGTTGGTGCCGGTGTTTGCACCGCCGCCTGTTGAACAGGCGCCGTAGGGGTAGCCACTGGTGCGGCCGCCGTTGGTATTACCGCCGCAGGTTTTACTGCCGGTGTTTCCTGTACCGTCAGTTTGGGCCCCGCTACGGGTTCGGGCTGTATACTCGCCGTAGTAGCCGGCTTTTCAGTAATGGTTTTAGCCGTTACAGGCTGCGCTACCGGTGCACGTAATTTCTGCGGTGCACTGCCATCAGCTACTAATTTTTTTTTTGCTACCTCACCAGTTTGATCGTCACTTACCAGGGTTACCGCCTGTTGCAGGAAACAGAGCTTTATCAGCGCCATCTCTACATGCAAACGCTTATTGCGGGCCATGCGGTAGTTAATCTCGGTTTCATTGAGCAGGTTCAGTGCCGTAATCAGATATGCAGGACTCACCTTTCCGGCCAACTGCTTATAACGCTCCTTCAGGTTACCTGATACTTCTACCAGGTGCACCGCCTTCTCTTCCTTACTGAGCAACAGGTTGCGCAGAAACTCTGCCCAGCCGCCCAGGAAGTTGTCGCCCTCAAACCCCTTCTGTAATATCTCATCAAATAATAAAAGCGATGAGGCCACATCCTGGTTCAATACCTGGTCCATTACCTTAAAATAATAATCGTAGTCCAGGATGTTCAGGTGCTCCAGGGTATTTTGGTACGTAAGGTGCCCGGCAGTAAAGCTCACAATTTTATCAAGTGTGCTCAGGGAGTCGCGCATGCAACCATCCGTTTTCTGTGCCACCAGGTGCAGGGCGTCGGTTTCTGCCTGGATATGTTCCTTGTTACAGATGTCCTGCAAATGGTCTACCGTATCCTGAATAGTGATGCGCTTGAAATCAAAAATCTGGCACCGGCTCAGGATGGTAGGTAATATCTTATGCTTTTCTGTAGTGGCTAATATAAATATGGCATAGGAAGGTGGCTCTTCCAGCGTTTTCAGGAAGGCGTTGAATGCGGAGGAACTCAGCATGTGTACCTCATCTATGATATAGATCTTGTACTTGCCGGCCTGTGGTGCAAAACGCACCTGCTCCACCAGGGTACGGATATCGTCCACCGAGTTGTTGGACGCAGCATCCAGCTCATGGATATTAAAGGAACTACCTTCGTTGAAGGATTTACAGGAATGGCACTCATTACATGCCTCCCCGTCCGGTTGCAGGTTCTCACAGTTTATCGTTTTTGCCAGGATACGGGCACAGGTGGTTTTACCTACCCCCCTCGGCCCACAGAAAAGAAACGCGTGTGCCAGCTGATGATTGCGGATGGCATTCTTTAACGTGGTGGTAATATGCGATTGCCCTACTACTGTTGAAAAGTTTTGCGGACGGTACTTACGGGCTGAAACGATAAAATTCTCCATATATCTGCTACGCTTTCGGCGAGCGCCGAAAATACGAATAACATTCCGAGTTTTAGTTTTCTAAGCGGTTTCTTGTCAAAAAATATTGATAATTAATATATTATATATAGATACAAAATCAATCACTTACTGTGTAACGCGCGTCAATTTCCAGAATTAACTCCAGATAATTTTTCTTCAGCAGGATGATACAGTTATTCAAATGCTCCATCAGCGAACTGCTGATGTCATGCAGCTCCTTGATCGCTGCATAATCAGGCACACCGTCCTGTATAAACTCCCCTTTATGCAGCCTGAAATGTTCAATACTGGCTTTTATATCCTGGGGGAGATTAGAAGCCACCGTCGGACAAGTGATCACGTGCAGGAGGAGTTTTCTGAATTCAACAGCGTCGGCGGACAAGGCCTCAAAAAAGGGTAGGGCAGCATCCACGGTGTAGCTGTTTGTGCTGAAAATCAGACTGATGCTGTGTATCACGCGGATTACCAGGTCGCTCAGCCTTACGGCATCGCGCTGATAATCCAGGATCTGCTGGTATTGCAGAATCATTTCCCCCGCTCTGTCGGCCCCCAGCCGTAAAGCCTGCGTATAATGATAACGGCAGGCAAGGATGTCGTTAGCGGCCAGCCATTGCTGCTCCTGCTCCACATGCGCCGCCAGCTTGCTGCCAATACGCTGCGCTTTACAGGCCCTGTAACGCTTGCCGTCAAACTCAAAATGAGGGGTCTGTAATTGCTGTAAGGCAATCGCATGCAAAGTTTCTGAATCCTGGTAATCCCGGTAGTAAGTACGCATACGCAATACCACGTCCGGATGATAGAGCCCCCCAAAGCTGATCCTGTTCATCTCTTCAGGCGAAAGCGGCTGTAGTAATCGGATATCGGTATGGGTAAATGCACGGTTATCGTAATAATCATTAAATGCCTTGGGAAATTCGTATATCCGGTGCCGTTGTTCCAGCTCCGTCACATACCGCTGTGGACACATCCAGTCAAAATCACTGCTTTCCAGGGTAAGCACCTCATACACCCGGTTCGTTACCTGCTCCTGCAGCTGCTCCGCATCGGAAAATAGCCGCCACGCGCTGTCGGTAATCACTTCCTTTTCCACATCTGCCTCCAGATACCTGTCCACACGCGATTCCGCATTGGGCTGCAAGGCCCAGTCGTGCCGCAGCTGCACCCTGCTTTTTAAATGTACTTTATTGCAGGGCCCGGATACCACCGGCAGCCCTTCCTTATCCAGCGTAGCATAGCTTTGCAAGGTGTAATACCTGATCAACTGCCGCTGTACTTTGAAGATATTCTGAAAACGCTGTTTATGATCATACAACTCCGGCAGCTTATGCAGGCAATGGTCCATACAGTAAGTGCCGATGTCCGCCCGCCGGATCGCACTGAGCGCCGCCGTGGTGCCTGCTGCATGCACGGCAATATCATCTGCCTGTAACTCCAGATCCCTGCTCACCTGCTGATACTCCCGGTTGATCAGCTGGTACGACCGGCGCAGCAATACCTGTATAGCGCTGATTACCCAACAGGTAATGTGTACAAAAAAGCCTGAAATGCTGCCACTGTTACGGTGCCTGGACATATCATTCCAACCATCGTTTTCATACAGCATATTATGAAGCAGCTTATTTAAGCCATATACATAGCTGCCCAAGCGCATACTGCCCCCTGAAAAGTGTCCGAATTCATGGGCCAGCAGCATTCTGAACTCACTGATGTTTACGCTGTTAACCAGGCCCAGTCCTATTTCCAGGTTCTTGCGCAGTGGCCAGAATAAATTGAAAAAGCTCGAATGGTAAAACAGTGAAATGCTGACATCCGGTACCAGAAATACCTTGCGGGGAAACCGTATTTGTGTTTCCTCCACCAGCTGCTGTAAGAATTTCGTCAGTTTAGGATGTGCCGCCAGGTCCAGCTGTAAGCGGTAAGGATTCACCGGTTGACTACGATGAAATAAAAATCTCCCTAGAAAAAACAAAATATTACAACCCAGCACTATCAGCGCAACACCTGGGATGACAGACAGAAAATAGCCATAATAGCGCATCAGTGCTATGCCGCCTGCCATACATCCTATCGCAAGCGCTATCGCGGTGAATACTAATGCCACGTACAACAAAAAAAACAAAATGATATAGCCAAACACTTTTATCAGTTGTTGCCTCGATGAAAACGTGGTAGCTGAGATCACACGGGCAGTATCCGCCCTGAGATCCGGGTTTAAGTTGGTCATAACATATCCTATGATTAAATACGATGGTTACTGGTTTAGGGATTTACTTAAGACACTTTTACCCGCAAAAATGTTGAGGAAAACCGGGGTCGGATAAAGATATGGTCGCGCTGAACAGGCTGATAACTAATTCTTTGTGAGATAATTTATTTGAATATTTTTTTATTATATGTATTAAATTTTTTGCATTTGGGGGAAAAGAAAAAGCAGCAGATACGGGTCGAACGACATATATCTGCTGCTTTAATATGTATACAAGATAAGAATCAGGTAAGGATTGGATGCCGCTCAAACGGTGCATTCCGGTCGAACAGGTACCGGTAAGTGGTAAGCGTGCGGGTAGGGGTAGCGCCCAGACTTTCAGCCACATTGATCATTTTAGGGTTGAAATCGCCCACCCACTGCATTTCATAATCCACATAAGGAGTATGATGCTGGATAATTTTAGCTCCTTCCACAATCAGGTAAGCATCTACTCCCATCGCCTGAAACTCAGGAACGATACCGAAAATGATACCCACGAACTTCTTATTGGTTCCTCTGATTTTCATCCAGAGGAATTGCAATTTCTGCCATAAACCAAACTTCCCGTTGAATTTTTTCAGGTACTGATTCAGGTCCGGCAGGTTGAGCCAGATGCCGATAGGTTCGTCATTATAATAGATAAACCAGCATAGGCGCTCGTCCAGTAAGGGTTTCATCTGCTTAAACAAGCCGTAGGCCTGTTGCTCGCTCATATCCTTACCACCAGCATGTTTTGCCCAGGCTTTGTTATAAACCAGGGAAAACTCCCTGGCATACCGTTGCAGCTCACCTTTCCTAATGTGCTCAGAGCGGAATCCCGGATCTTTTTCAACTGCAGCGTGGCGACTAAAGAATTTGGCCCTGAGTTCATCATGCACCTTCATGCCATAGCATATCTGGTTGAAAAACACTTTGAAGCCGTAGTTTTCCATCAGCTGCTTATAGTAAGGCGGGTTAAAACTCATACCGTACAAAGGTTCGTGAAAGCCTTCTGTAAGTAAGCCCCACCAGTTGTTGCGCTCCCCGAAATTGATAGGGCCGTCCATAGCGCCCATACCTCTTTCTTCCAGCCACTTTTTAGCCGTATCAAATAACAGATTGGCCGCAGCCTGATCGTTGATACAGTCAAAAAATCCAACGCCACCTACCTTGCAGGTATCTCCTTTACTCCTGTATTTTTTATTTACAAACGCAGCTAACCTGCCAATCAGCTGGCCGTTACTATCAATTAATATCCAGCGGATGCACTCACCAAACCTGAAAGCCTTGTTGAGCTTCGGATCAAAAACGGTGTTGATGTCTTTGTCCAGCGGGCGTATCCAGCCCGGAAC
Organism: Chitinophaga jiangningensis; assembly: GCF_900142605.1. GTDB lineage: Bacteria > Bacteroidota > Bacteroidia > Chitinophagales > Chitinophagaceae > Chitinophaga > Chitinophaga jiangningensis. The sequence goes on along the minus strand of NZ_FRBL01000001.1, from coordinate 705,809 downwards.
ATCCTTGTTTAGCTGTACATGTACATCCAGAAACTGCCTTGCTTTTGTTTCGTTATCAACAATTATCAAATCCATAGGGACCTATTTGTGCAATTTGTGCAAATGTATAAAAATCCTTTTTGATGCATTAAGAACCGGTAAAATCTCCGCAATCCCGGTGCTGGCATCATTTTTTCATGTACAATCCATATGAAACAACAATATATTATCCCGTCTGCACTATTGCTGCTGCTACTGATCCTCGGGCTGGGCTATTGCCGGCAGCAAAAAGATGTACGTAAAATATTGGCTGAAAATGAGCGCCTGCACAATGAAAACCGTGATCTGAGAAGGAGTCTGGATCAATCCGGACGGGTAGCCCAACAGATTTCAGACCGCAAAGATATACAGCAAAGAGTAAATGCACAATTTGTAGACAGGCGTGCGTACTTCAGGCAAAACTGGCAACAGTTCATTACCGTATCCCTGAGCGACTACCGCACCGGCTTCCTCGGCGGAATTAAAAATCTCAGCATCATCGTTCGCAACCAAACAGATTATCCATTGGAAAATGTAGTGGTAACACTGCAATACCTCCGCAATAACGACGAGGTTTTCAAAACCGAACAATACGCCATCAAAAATATTCCGGCCCAGGGTCAGCAAACCTTGCAGGCTTCCAATAGCAGAAAAGGCAGCAAGGCAACTGTGAAACTCCTCAGTATCACCAGTCAGGCCATGAATTTCTGCTGGGCAACCAATAAACAGGTAGCTCCGGGTACCCCTGATCCGTATGCCTGCGTGCCCACCGCACCAGTGCCTCAGAATCAGTAACTTTAATGTATGATCACTTTACACCAGCGTACAATTCCTTCTGATGCGATCCGACAATTATATGAGTCGGCATTTCCTTTAGCCGAACGGCGTCCATGGCCGGCACAGCTAAAGCTCCTGGATGCTGGAAAGCTTCGCCTCCTGGAAATACAGCGGGATAAAAAGTACGCCGGATTTATATTTTACTGGTCGTTGCCAGACTTCGCCTTTGTGGAACATTTTGCCATAGAACCGGCTGCAAGAGGTGGCGGCGCCGGCACAGCCGTGATGGAACAAATGGCAGCAGCATTAAAAGCCATCGTGCTGGAAGTAGAACCACCAGATACGGAACAAGCCATTCGCAGGATAAATTTTTATGAGCGGCTCGGGTACCAAACCTTTCTGGATTACTATGAGCAGCCACCCTATCATCCGGGGTATCCGCCGCTGCAATTACGGCTTATGCACCTGCACCTGCCGCCGGCGCTGGGCTTTGTACAAATCAAGCAGGAACTTTACCGCGAAATATATCAGCAATAAAAAAGATCCGCAACCACTACGGCTGCGGATCTTTTAATTTTATAACACCAGTTAGTTATCTGTCGCCACGTCTTGGCCGTTCCCCGCCACCGGAGTTGTTAGTCCGGGAAGGTTGCGACTGCTGTGGTTGCGAGCGTTGTACACGTTGCGCTTCCTGTTGTACTTGTCTGGCCTGTTGCTCCTGTTGCTGACGCTGGGCTCTCATCTGTTGTTCCTGTTGCTGACGCTGTTGTTGCTGTTGCTGTTGTTGAACCCTTTGTTGCTGCTGCTGTTGTTCCCGCATTATCCTTTGCTGTTGCTCCTGTTGCACGCGTTGCTGTTGTTGCTGCTGCTGTTGCTGTTCACGCTGAATCCTCTGCTGTTGCTCCATTTGCTGACGCTGTTGCTGCTGAATCCTTTGCTGTTGTTCCTGTTGCTGGCGTTGTTGCTGCTGTTGGATCTGTTGTTCCTGTTGTACTCTTTGAATTCTTTGCTGCTGCTGTTGTTGTTGATCCCTTTGTTGTTGTTCCTGCTGTATGCGTTGCAGATCCTGCTGCAGATTACTGTTATTCGTATTTACCCTGGATGGGCGGCTGTTGTTATTGTTATTTGTTGGAGCAGGGAAAGTGCTGCTACCATTGTTATTGCCCGGGTTTACCCGCGAAGGCCTTGTGTTGTTATTGTTGTTATTATTACCACCAGGGAAGGTATTGTTGTTGTCCGGAACCCTGGAAGGTCTTGTATTATTATTGTTATTGCTGTTGCCGGGGTAGGTGTTGCCGTTATTATCCGGTACCCTTGAAGGCCTGGTGTTATTGTTGCCCGGGAACGTGGTGTTATTACCGCGACCACCATTGTTATTGTTATTACCCTGATTTACGCGACCACCGTTGTTAAAGCGGTTGTTATCCTGCTCTCTGCCTCGCTGGATCGCCTGTGCATTCGGACGATAAATCTGCATCTGGTTATTGTTAATCCGGCTGGCTCCTGGTCTGGTGGCGTCTGTGAGTCGCACCGGACGTATGTTTGAAGGCGCAGCAGGGCCACGATTAATCCTGTTGTTGTTATATACCGTCGTATTATTTATGATGGTGGTATTGTTGATATAATAATTGTTTCGGCCCCGATCCATGTAATAGTTGTGTATGCGTGCATTACCAATGTACTGGCGGTTTACGAATGTCCAGTAATTGATATTGATGGAAACTCCTGAAGGACCAAGCGGAGCCCATCCCCAGTAATCACCGCCGGTACGCCAGTCCACCCATGCCGGACCCCATTCATTACCAGGAATCCACATCCATCCGTAACCGTTATCGAACATCCAGCGACCATAGTGAAACGGTGCCCATCCCCATGAATAGTCGGATGCCCATGTCCAGCCATAGTCAGTATATACCCAGTGACCACCGGTTGAATAAGGTTGCCATCCGGCACCCATATTAGGAATCCAAACCTGGCTGTAACCAGGATAGCTTACCCATCGGCCGTAAGGACTCAGTGCATCGTAAAAAGATACAGAGGCGCCTACCTGAAGGCCCGATCCATATCCACCGTTATAGCCACCGTTATAGCCGCCATTGTAACCACTGTCGTAATCGCCGGGGGCGTAGTAAGTGCTGGCACAGCTTGTCAGGAACATGGAGACGGCAAGAAATGGGATAAGAGATTTTTTTATCATCATTTTCATACTCCTGTTTTTAATGATTGGCTCCTGGTATTTAGACTGTCTGTGGATGAGTAACGCTGTTCACATATAAGGATTCTTTCCGGTACGGTCTAAAAGGCAGTTGTCTAATCGCTTTTTAGTAAAAATTGTTAAGGCTTTGCTAAAGAAAATATCGTTGTTTTAGCATCGCTGAAACTTAGTATGCAAAAAGGATTCCAACTTTTTTGACCTGTTCATAAACACTGATAGATATAACTTTACAGGCTAATTTTATTACATATATTTATTGTTAATCTTATTAAGATAAAAAACCTTTTCTGTCAGAGTTTCCTATTGATTAATATTGCCGCATGAACGATTTTTTTAGCATCCAACACATCTTCTTCACCGCCCTGGGCTACCCGGTTAGTTATATTGAATTCATAGGTACTTTCACCGGCTTGTTATGTGTGTGGCTGGCAGCACGTGATCACATTCTCACCTGGCCCATTGGCCTGATCAACGTTTCCTGCTTCTTTGTGCTGTTCTGGCAACTGCAGTTGTATGCTGATATGTTCTTACAGGTTTACTTCTTTGCTACCGGCGTATATGGCTGGATTTTCTGGTACAGTAAAAAGCCGGAGAATGAACCCATTTATGCGTTGAAGAATCGTACCCGATGGATGCTGGCAGGAGCGGTGGTTGTACTTACAGTCGCCATGGGATATATTATCAGCCACCTGCATCACTGGTTTCCTGCTGTATTTGAGCACCCTGCAGCTTGGCCCTATACGGATTCACTGGTAGCAGTTCTTAGTGTTTTCGCTAACATCCTCCTGGCAAAAAGGATCTGGGAAAACTGGTTGTTGTGGGTAACGGTAGATGTAGTAGCCACTATTATCTATTTTCAAAAAGATGTTCGCTTCCTCGGTATGGAATATTTCATTTTACTCATCATAGCAACGATGGGTTTGATCAAGTGGTTAAAAGACTACCGCCATCAAACCGCCTGAACCCTTCCACCTTTTAATGCACACCTATGACATTCATTCATCGCAAAGATGTAAAGCGCCTGCTGTTGTTATTCGCCGGAATATTCGTACTCATGTTCTGTCTGCGCCTATGGTACGGCTACCAGTTTAAAAGTGTCACGCTTTATAACGAGGAAAACCCTGTTGAATCATTTGATTTTGGCGGCAGAAGAAACTATGCCTCCGAAAAATTTTCTAAGGGGGAAAGCCCCAAAGCAGTAGCATTGGAGGCCATTGCCCCCGATGCCGGTAGCCAGAAGTACGAAAAAATTGCCCGGCTCAAAACCAAATCCCTGCATTATTCCAAGGATGAAGAACGCATCTATCAACTGATCGACAGTTCCCAATCCATTATTCAGTTTGAAAACAAAACTGGTAATGCAGGCAAAAGAAAATTGCAGCTGCTGATAGGCGTTATCCCGGAAAAGTTCGATTCCTTCTATATTGCGGCACAGCGTGTAGGCGTAATCGTAGAACGTAATGTGACCAAAACCGACAAAACGAATGAATACAGCAAGTTGAATGCACAGAAAATATCCCTGCAGAAAACACTGGCTTCACTGAATGAATTAAAGCACAGTCCCGGTAAAATCGAGGATTTTATCGCGCTGCATGATAAAATTTATGCTATCGAAACAGAGCTGCAGAACCTGGGTGTAGAACTTGGCAGCTTCGATACGGTTAACGAATTCTGTACCGTACAGATTTATATGTATGAAGGAACAGTAGTTCCGGAAAATGTAATTCACTTCTCTACCCGTATGGTACGGGCACTGGAATGGACGGTAAAATATTACGGATTTTTTGTGATTAGTGCAGGCTTTGTGCTGGGATCAATTTATTGTTTACTGGCCATCAGAGAATTCCTTAGCCGGCTGTTCAAAAAGTAATGAATGGATTTCATCCGGGCATGAGCCGGATGAAATCCATATTGTAATATCGTTACACTTTATACTCCCCTACCACTTTCCCATCATCTCCTAACATCGTGAGCACCAGCTTTTGCTGATCCGCTTTGATTTTTATCAGCGTACGCTTTCCGTCTTTGGGTCCGCCGCCGATAATCAGCGGGTAGTTATGCTTACCTGTTTCCGGCGGATGTACGCCGTAGGTATGCGTATGGCCGCAGATGAGGATGTCGATTTTGTGTTTGTTAAACAGGTCGCCAAACATAGCACGGCAATGCGATGCCCCGTGCCAGTCGCCCCCGTGGTGGTGCGGGATATGCATCATTACCACCTTGTGCTTTGCTTTTTTATACGCGGGCGATTGCAGTTGTTTTTCCAGCCAGGCCGCCTGTTCTTCGCGGTAGGTATCAAAGTCCACGATGCCTGCATATACCGGATGGGTATCTTCCTTATCCTCGCCGGTATCCAGCACAATGGCGAATACAGGGCCCCAGGTGAAGGAGAAGTAGTTGTTTTTGGTAGGATTCTCAAAGTACTGGTGCCATTCGCGGGCATATTTTCCTCTTGTTTCGTGGTTGCCTCTTACATACATAAAAGGGGTTTGTGGAGAGAAGGTATCGCCGCAGGGAGTGAGCATATGGTTAATGATCTGTTGCTCGTCTGCCTGGTAGTCGAATATATCGCCGTTAAAAAACACAAAATCGTAAGGATCGTTACCGTTCAGCTTCATCAGGTGCGGTATGGATTCCGGGCGGTCGTGTATATCGTTGAGGATAAGCCAGGATACTTCTTTTGCCTGTGTGTCAGGCGCAGTAAAGGTATAGGTGTCGCTGGAGATCGTTTCGCCGTAGGTGAGTTTATAAGGTTGAAAATCTGTGATTTCTTTTGAAAAAACTTTATACGTATATTTCTTACCCGGTTCAAGTTGTTGGAGGGCAATACGGTGCAGGCGGTTATTGGCTTCCACCAGGCCATGACTCACGAGGTGTGCCTTTTGCATGGGTTGGCCTTCCTGCCCATATTCCACCCAGCTGTAGGAGGGCTGTGCAGTGAGCCACATCACGGTAATGGTGTCCGGTGCGGGGTATTGCAAATAAGGTTTGCAAAGAAACGTGTGTGTGCCGGCGGCAGGTTGCTTTTCTGGATGGGCTGCGGCGGCGCTTGCCAGGGTAGGAAGGCCCGTTAGTCCCAGCAGTCCGGCTTTGGAAATATTACCGATAAAGCTGCGGCGGGATTGTTCACTGTGTTTTTTCATATGAGGTATTAAATTAAGGTCGACAGCCAAAATAAGTAACCTTGGGTATAGAATAGGTTAAATTTTTATGAATGGAATGGGTTATGAAGAAATTTTCCTAAAGGATTTTATAAATTAATGATTTAACTAATATTATAGCTGCTGCGGGCAGGTGACGGGGATAAATGAGAAGATAACTGCTAAACCTTGCAAAAAAGGGGGGTAAAACCTTTATTTTTCCGGGGTCGTGTTTTGATTTTCATCCATTAACACTTACCTTTGCGGCAAATTTTGGAAACTGTGGCACTAGCCCCGGTTTTGAGGAAATAACTTTTTAAGTATTTTATAAACCTCCTTAAAATATGCCTAACACAGGTAAGATCAAACAAATTATCGGTCCCGTGGTGGACGTGCACTTTGAAGACAAATTGCCCGATATCTACAACGCATTGGAAATCACCCGCGAAAATGGTCAGAAAGTAGTATTGGAAGTACAACAGCACCTGGGTGAAGACAGTGTTCGTTGTGTGGCAATGGACTCCACCGACGGTATGGTTCGTGGTATGGCCGTAGTGGATAAAGGCGCGCCTATTAAAATGCCTATCGGTGACCAGGTGAAAGGACGTTTGTTCAATGTGGTAGGTGAGGCAATTGATGGTCTGGGTCAACTGGATACCAGCGCTGGTTATTCTATCCACCGTCAGCCTCCTAAATTCGAAGATCTGGCAACTGAGACAGAAGTACTGTTCACAGGTATCAAAGTAATCGATCTGATCGAGCCATATGCAAAAGGTGGTAAGATTGGTTTGTTCGGTGGTGCTGGTGTGGGTAAAACCGTACTGATCCAGGAGCTGATCAATAATATTGCGAAAGCGCACGAAGGTTTGTCCGTATTTGCTGGTGTGGGTGAGCGTACACGTGAGGGTAATGACCTGATGCGTGAGATGATCGAAGCCAACATCGTAAGATATGGTGATAAATTTAAAGAATCCATGGAGCACGGTGACTGGGATGTTGCCGCTGTGGATAAAGAACTGCTGAAAAACTCACAGGCTACCTTTGTGTTTGGTCAGATGAACGAGCCTCCTGGTGCACGTGCACGTGTGGCCCTGTCTGGTCTTACACTGGCAGAATATTTCCGTGATGGAGATGGTACTGCAGGTGGTGGTCGTGATATCCTGTTCTTCGTTGATAACATCTTCCGTTTCACCCAGGCAGGTTCTGAGGTATCCGCGCTGTTAGGCCGTATGCCTTCTGCGGTAGGTTACCAGCCAACCCTGGCTACTGAGATGGGTCTGATGCAGGAGCGTATCACTTCCACTAAAAATGGTTCCATCACTTCCGTACAGGCGGTTTACGTACCTGCGGATGACTTGACTGACCCTGCTCCGGCTACTACCTTCTCCCACCTGGATGCTACCACCGTATTGGATCGTAAAATCTCCGATCTTGGTATCTATCCTGCTGTGAGCCCGCTGGATTCTACTTCCCGTATCCTGACACCTGCTATCGTAGGTGAGGCGCATTATAACTGTGCTCAGCGCGTTAAAATGATCCTTCAGCGCTATAAGGAGCTGCAGGACATCATCGCCATCCTGGGTATGGACGAACTGTCTGACGAGGACAAACTGACAGTATCCCGTGCACGTCGTGTACAACGTTTCCTGTCTCAGCCATTCCACGTAGCAGAGCAGTTCACCGGTCTGAAAGGTGTACTGGTTCCAATCGAAGAAACTATCCGTGGCTTTAACATGATCATGGATGGTGAAGTGGATGAGTATCCTGAAGCAGCATTCAACCTGGTAGGTAACATCGACGATGCTATCGCAAAAGGTAAGAAATTACTGGAACAGGCTAAAAACTAAGATTGTTGGTCATCCCTGCCCGGCAGGGATGACTCCACATATTTAACCATTTACCATCATTCACATGCTATTAGAAGTATTAACACCAGAAAGAAAGTTATACTCAGGTGAGGTGTACGGAGTACAGCTCCCAGGTATCGACGGTTCTTTTGAAATACTGGATAAACATGCGCCCTTAATCGCGGCGCTCGGAAATGGTAAGATGAAAGTGCTGAAAGATAAAACCCACACTGAATATTTCACTATCAGTGGCGGATTCGTGGAAGTTTTACGCAATAAAGCTACCGTACTGGTAGAAGGTGCGGCAGCGCTGGATAAGAAATAATACCACCAGTTGAACATATTATAACCAGGCCGGGTAAGATTACCCGGCCTTTCTTTTTGTCCTAACTATTCCAATCTTAGAAGAAACCCGCTGAATAAACAATATTATTCACGGGGTTTTTAAGACCCTATCTTCGGAACTTACGGTACCGGCTATACGAATAACCAGCCACACGAAGTCCTCCAATAGGGCAGCTTCAGTTGCGAAGCTGTATATTATTACCTAATGAATTCGCTGTACAATGATTTTTTGCCAGTATGTAATACAGTCACGGGTAAACTCTCGACGTCTTTCGTGGCCAGAGAAGGAGCTAATGATTTTTCAATAGGTTTTCCCTTCATAGGTGTATGCTAATACTCGGTATACGGTTTTCCCAGTGGGTTACAATACGCTCTTCACTAATCTTACTTTAGCAAGATATTTAATTTGTTTTAAAAAAACATATAATTCCTGTTCATTTTTACAGGCATAGCATACCCAATACTGTAGGATACAGATATTAGTGAGATAATAACCGCGGCTAATCCGGAATGCCTAGTTAAGGGATGGATCAATCGGGAAGTTTGCCATCATCGCGAAGTTGCTACCCATACTCTTCAATGCGCGCTGCCAGATTTGCTGCTCTTCCCTGTCGAATACCAATGTGGTGGTAGCGGGGGAAATAATCCACGATTTTTCCTCCATTTCCTCACCCAGCTGTCCGCTGCTCCAGCCGGAATACCCAATGAAGAACTTAATCTTATCCAGATCCACCGTTCCATCGTTGATATGCGCCACTACTGTGTCAAAATGACCTCCCCAGAAGATACCAGGCCCTATCTGCATGCCGCCGCTGATAATATCAGGCTGTTGATGCACAAAGTGAATCGTATCCATCTGCACCGGGCCCCCAACATATACCGGTACCTTTGATACCAATACCTCAGGGATCAGTTCATCCAGCTGCTGGTCAAACAACTTGTTCAATACAAAGCCAAAGCTGCCCTTGTCCTGATGCTCACATAGCAATACTACCGTCCGGGCAAAATTCGGGTCTTTCAGAAAGGGATCTGCAATCAGCAACACGCCGGGAGCTAAGGTTACCATAAGCTTTCATTTTTATTCACTTATATAAATTTAAGTGATTTCACGGAAAAGGCGTATCACGCAAAAATGTGGTTTGATTGTTTTATCAGCATGTTGTGTTTGATCACCCGTGACACCTACAGTGTCACGGGTGGGGCCGCGCTGCGCGCTGGCGTTGTTGGCGGGCAATTACAGCAAAGAGGCTGGGAGCCTGCCTCACGACTGGCGTGAAAGACTGTTACCTTTCCATGTTTGGGGCCATGGGCTTCTAACTTGAAGGTAGGGCTGTAAGCCTTTCCAGTATGTTGCTGGAACGCTCTTGACTTTACATTTAGGCGCACAACTGCCCGCCTTTCCGTTACAGTGAAGGAAGAGCCAGGTGCGGGGAGGGCACCCGCCGTCCCTTTTACTTCAAAAAGTGAGTTTATTCTCCACAGGAATGCGCTACCTGGCTAGAATCGCATCAATTCTTCCATTACAGCTGTCTGCGGGGAGGGCACCCGCCCTCCCCGTCGGTATTTATCCGGCACCTTTGGTGCCGGATAAATATCGGCAATAAATATATAACATACACGCTTTCAATAGCTTGTATAATATCTCCCTAAAAAAATAAATAAAATGAAAATCAAAAAAAGGAAAGTAGAAGAAATAAAAAAAGGAGGCTAGACAACCTCCTTACCATTTTATCAACCAAAATCTAAATCGCTTATGGAACGAATCCACGTCGATGTATGTAGAAAGTTTAATTTCTTGTGCTTTTGTCAAACTTAACTAAGCAAATTTAGTACCAGTTTGATAGGACAAAGGTAAGGAAAGAAGAAATAAAATAATCAGAACTTCGCCGTTAAAATTACGTTAAAGTAATATTGAATTGCAGGCGCAGTGCCCGCAAACTATCTTAACATTCTAATTTTGTATCATTGTTGCTATAGCAAGGGTCTATTTTAACAAAATAATGCTGCCATAACGTCCCTTTATTCTTTAAATTTAGAGCTTACTTATACTTGCATGATACCGTTGAAGCGAATTTTTCCTGTCATTGTTGCACTCATCACCATCTCCCTGTTTGGCATCATCTACATCCAGGTAAACTGGATCAAAAGTGCTGTGGTTATTAAAAGTAAACAGCTCGACCAACGGGCCATTGATGTACTGTACGATATCAGGCAATATTTCATCAATCACCGCGGTAACTACGTGCAACTGAGGATCAACCCATCGGCAGATCCTACCAATAACTCCCTCAACCTCGATTTCGCTAAGCCACAGGTTTTTAAACCCGCAGTTACCGACCTGTTTACCCCCACTGAAATTGATAAAGTAATCAAAAACAGCCTGAGAGAACACCGCATGGATACCGCCCACTACGAATTTGGTATCAACGGGCCCATACCAGGCTTCCACAGCGCATGGCGGGTACAGTCAGGCGGGTTCGCCCAACTGTTTGCCAAAGCCACAAAGGATACACTGAAAAAAGAATTCAAAATCAGGATTATCCCCCTCGACGATAATCCTACAGCCGCCTCCGAACAGCTGTTCCTGATTACACCCAACGAAGACGATGTGGTGCGCCAATTAACCATCATGATTATTGGGGGCGTTATTTTTACCCTCATCCTCATCACGGCGTTCGCACTCACCATACGAACCATGCTCAATCAGAAAAAACTCTCTGAAATAAAATCGGACTTTATCAACAATATGACCCACGAGCTGAAAACGCCGCTGGCCACCATCTCCCTCGCCATAGACGCCATCGGCAACGAAAAGGTGATGGATAATAAGGATAAAATCCGCTACTTCTCCGGTATCATCAAGGAGGAAAATAAACGCATGAATAAACAGGTGGAAACCATCCTGCAGTCGGCCCTGCTCGAAAAAGATGAAATCGGCCTCAAATTGCAAGCCACCGACGTACACGACGTGATTCAACATACAGTGGATAACCTCCAGCTGCAACTGGCTTCCAAAAACGGGGTGGTAGACCTTCAGCTGAACGCCGTCAACCCGGTGATCATGGCTGATGATGTGCACTTCTCCAACGTAGTGTTCAACCTCCTTGATAACGCCATCAAGTATTCAAAAGAAAATCTGGAAGTCTCCATCAACACCTATAACACCCGCAAAAGCCTGTTCATCATCATTTCCGATAATGGTATCGGTATGAGTCGCGACACTATTTCGCGTATCTTTGAAAAGTTCTACCGCGCTCACACCGGCAACGTCCACAACGTAAAAGGTTTCGGCCTCGGACTCAGCTATGTGAAAGCCATTGTAGATGCTCATCACGGAAAAATTAAAGTGGAAAGCGTAATAGGGAAAGGAAGTAAATTTACCCTGGAATTTCCACAGGAATAGTAAAGGAAACAGCGCATGATTATTAGTGAAAAGGAAGCCCAGCACTTCAAGCACGCTATTGCCGTTCCGGGATTCGGACTGGCAATGCAGGAAAAACTGAAAATGTCCCGCGTACTCGTTATCGGCGCCGGCGGCCTCGGCAGCCCGGTGATCCAATACCTGGGTGCCAGCGGGGTAGGTATCATCGGTATCGCCGATTACGGTGTTATCAACGATGAAGACATGCCCCGTCAGCCAATCTTCCATGTACAGGACGTAAAAAAACATAAAGCGAAAATGGCCGGCAGCCGGCTCTATGGCGTAAATCCCTTTGCCCGCCCTTATCCGTTGCTGTTACAGGCAAAGCCTGAAACAATGGCATTCCTGCTCGATGGCTTCGATATCATCGTGGATTGCACGCAACACCTGCCCTCACACCTCCTGATCAACGATGCCTGCATTATTCACGATAAACCACTGGTAGTGGGAGAAGTGCATAACTGGCTCGCCTGGTACGGTGGTTTCAATATGCCCATGCCGGATGGTACCCGCTCCGCCTCTTACCGCTGTGCACAGGATATTACCGACGATTATCGTAACTACGACGCAGGTGCGCTCGGTGTTACACACGGCGCCACAGGCATGCGCATCGCTACCGATGTGATTAAATACCTGATAGATGTGCCGATCGGACTTACCAACAAGCTTTACGGCATTGACTATCTCCATAATACAAACACGGTCCATGAACTGACGGCTGACAGGGAAGGAATAGAAGCCGTGAAAACAAAAGGCCTCCTGTCCGCAGATGACTACGGACTGGACATTGTACCGGATGTGGAAGATTAATCTGCCTGCAGTTTCAAAACCGTTTTGGCTTCTCCTACCTTCAGGTGGTGCTTCATGCCCAGTTTTACCGCATAGTTTGCCGGCTGATGGCCAATGGGGAAGCTAAAACAAACCGGATAATCGTAATCTTTCACCAGGTTGTGAATGATCTCATATTCCGACTGGCCGAACGGGGTCTGGGTTTCTTTGCCGTCGGTAAAGGCGCCTACTACCAGTCCGGCCAGTTCGTCCAGCCAGCCGGCCCTTTTGAGGTTGTACATCATGCGGTCCACATTGTACCGGTACTCCCCGATATCTTCCAGCAACAGGATTTTGCCTTTTGTTTTTACCTGGGATTTAGTACCGGAGATATTGGCCAGCATCGACAAATTACCACCTACCAGTAAGCCGCTGGCACTGCCCTCCCGGTTCAGTTCATGCACAGGCGTATGATAGCTGTAGTTTTTGCCTTTAAGGATCTGCTCCAGGCTGTGTACATATTCATCTTCCACCGTTTCAGGCGTAATGCCGCTGCACATCAGGGAATGAATGGTAGGGATGCCATAACGTTCATGGATATGTGAATGCAGCACGGTAATATCACTGTAGCCGCATAACCATTTCGGATGCTTGCGGAACTTTTTCAGGTTTAGTTTGTCGATGATACAGACCATCCCATAGCCGCCACGTCCAAAGATGATCGCTTTCATCTCCGGATCGTCCAGCATGTCCTGCAGCTCTTCCAGGCGCAGCTCATCAGGAGCGGAAAAGTTATGAAAACTGGTGCCCACTGTAATGCCAAGGTGTACGCGATAGCCCCAGCCACGGATTACCTCCGCAGCATACTCGGCAGCAGCCAGCTCCATTTTACTGCTGGAGCAGGTGATGCCTATTAAATCACCTTTTTTCAGATATGGTGGAATTCTTACCATTGTACTTTTGTTTACCTTTGTAAGATTGATATGTCCTCACGGATACATCGCCCGGACTAAGTTGATGAATTACATCGGCTATTCCAAAAACAAAATTAATTTTAGTATTCTTTAAGATAGTATGGGAAAATTTAACAGATATCTAATAACTGCGGCGCTACCGTATGCCAATGGCCCTGTTCATATCGGACACCTGGCCGGCTGCTATATTCCTGCAGATATTTACGTGCGATATCTTCGCGCCAAAAAAGCTGATGTGAAATTCGTTTGCGGAACTGATGAACATGGGGTACCCATCACCATCAAAGCAATGAAGGAAGGCATCACTCCACAGGACGTTGTGGATAAATACCATAAAATTATTGGTGACAGCTTTGCAGCGATGGGTATCTCTTTCGATATCTTTTCCCGCACCAGCAACAAAATTCACCATGAAACTGCTGCTGAGTTTTTCCTGAAAATGTACAACGATGGCCTTTTCGAGGAAAAAGAATCAGAACAGTATTACGATCCTAAGGCCAATATGTTCCTGGCCGACAGATATATCATCGGTACCTGCCCGCATTGCGGCAATGATAAAGCCTATGGCGATCAGTGCGAAAAATGCGGTAACAGCCTTAGCCCGGATGAACTGATCAACCCACACTCCGCTCTCAGTGATGCGGTACCTGTAAAGAAAAAAACCAAACACTGGTACATGCCTTTACAGAACTACGAACCATGGTTGAACGAATGGCTGCTCGAAGGGCACAAGGAATGGAAAAACAACGTGTACGGACAGTGTAAAAGCTGGCTGGATAGTGGTTTACATCCCCGCGCAATGACCCGCGACAGCAACTGGGGTATTAAAGTGCCCCTGCCGGATGCGGAAGGTAAAGTACTGTACGTATGGTTTGATGCCCCGATCGGTTATATCTCCGCTACCAAAGAACTGACTGAAAACTGGGCCGATTACTGGTGTAAAGACGATACCAAGCTGGTTCATTTTATTGGGAAAGATAACATCGTTTTCCACTGTATTATATTCCCGAGCATGCTGAAAGCACACGGTGGATATGTACTTCCGGATAATGTGCCTGCAAACGAATTCCTGAACCTGGAAGGCGATAAAATCTCCACTTCCCGCAACTGGGCAGTATGGGTGAATGATTATATCTGCGACTTCCCGGATCAGCAGGATGTATTGCGCTATGTACTTACCTCCACGGCGCCGGAAACAAAGGATAACGACTTTACCTGGAAAGATTTTCAGGACAGGAATAACAGTGAGCTGGTAGCTAACCTGGGTAACTTTGTAAACCGTACCATGGTGCTGATGCACAAACTGTGCGGAGGCAAAGTCCCTAATTTGCATGCCCACCTGGTTAACGATGAAGACCGTGCGATGCTCAGCGAATTTGCTGCCGCTAAAGAAAGAGTGGAAAATGCACTGGAATCCTACAAATTCAGAGAAGCCCTGTCCGAAATCATGGCCCTCTCTTCCAAAGGAAACCAGTACATGCAGCGTAATGAGCCCTGGATTCTTGCTAAAGCCATTGAAAAACTGAATAAGGGAGAAGCACATGATAAATACACGGCCGATGATCTCGAAATGCTCCAGCAGCGTATCGACATCTGCCTGCACGTATGTTTGCAGCTGACCGCCAACCTGGCGATTCTCATCAATCCGTTCCTGCCGTTCACAGCTAAGAAAATGCTGCACATGATGAAGGTGGTAGAGCGTATGCTGGATTGGGAAAACGCAGGTTCTGCCAAACTGCTCAGCGTAGGTTATTCCCTGCGTGAACCAGAACTGCTGTTCAAGAAAATTGAAGACGAGGCTATCGCTGCCCAGCTGGCAAAACTGGCTGAGTCCAAAAAAGCGATCGACGCTGCCGCTGCAGCCACTGCAGCAGCATTAGCACCAAAAGAAGAAAAACCGGCCGCTCCTGCAAAGCCTGAAATTCAGTTCGATGATTTCGCTAAACTGGACCTGCGTGTAGGTACCATCCTCACCGCAGAAAAAGTGGAAAAAGCGGATAAACTGTTGAAATTACTGGTAGATATCGGCACCGAACAACGCACCGTTGTTTCCGGTATCGCAGCGCACTTCGCACCGGAAGACATCATTGGTAAACAGGTAACCCTGGTGGCCAACCTGGCGCCCCGCAAAATGCGTGGTATTGAAAGTCAGGGTATGATCCTGATGGCAGAAGATAACGGTAAACTCGTATTTGTAAACCCTGCCCAGGCGGTGAAACCAGGTAGTGGGGTGAGTTGAGTTCAACTTTTCAAGTGATAAATAGTTTAAGTCCTGCCTTTATGGCGGGACTTTTTTTATTCCCCCGGATTGCGGCCCACCTGCGGTGGGCCGCAATCCGGGATGCTGCTTGGATGCCGCCGCCGGCGGCACCCAAGCCCAGTTCCTCTCGTCTGCCGAAGGCAGACGAGAGGAACTGGAAACCCGAACTTTAACATTCCCACTGACTTTTAAACCCCAAAAAATCCTAAATTCAGGAATCTAAAAATATTGATTGTATTCACTAACAGATTAAAGCTGGACGTAATATGCAAAGACATATCAATAAAGTAGCCGTACTAGGCTCCGGGGTTATGGGATCAAGAATTGCCTGTCACTTTGCAGGCATTGGAGTTCAGGTACTGCTGCTTGATATCGCACCAAAAGAACTGAACGACGCAGAAAAGAAGAAAAACCTCACATTGGATAGTCCTGCAGTGAAGAACCGGATTGTGAACGACGCTCTCCAGGCTGCTGTTAAGTCAAATCCCTCTCCTGTTTTTACGAAAGATGTAGTAAAACTCATCAAAACAGGCAATTTCACCGATGATATGAAAAAGATCGCGGAGGTAGACTGGATCATTGAAGTGGTGGTAGAAAACCTGGCCGTGAAAAAAATAGTATTTGATCAGGTGGAGCAATTCCGTAAACCAGGCACCCTGGTTACCTCCAATACTTCGGGTATTCCCATTCACCTGATGGCGGAAGGCCGCAGCGAAGATTTTCAGAAAAACTTCTGTGGCAGTCACTTCTTCAATCCGCCGCGCTACCTGCGCCTGCTCGAAATAATTCCTACACCGCATACGGATCCTGCGGTTGTCGATTTCCTGATGGAATATGGTGACCTGTATCTCGGTAAAACCACCGTGCTCTGTAAGGATACACCCGCCTTTATCGCCAACCGCGTAGGGGTGTACTCCATCATGGCCATCTTCCACATCATGCAGGAAATGGGCCTCGGCATCGATGAAATTGATGCACTCAC
This sequence comes from Chitinophaga jiangningensis, assembly GCF_900142605.1. Taxonomy (GTDB): domain Bacteria; phylum Bacteroidota; class Bacteroidia; order Chitinophagales; family Chitinophagaceae; genus Chitinophaga; species Chitinophaga jiangningensis. The sequence continues at coordinate 689,062 of NZ_FRBL01000001.1, read as the reverse complement.
CGGTCCGGTGATTGGCCGCCCCAAATCGGCTACCTTCCGTACAGCAGACGTAGTGGGTATTGATACCCTCGTGAAAGTGGCGAAAGGAGTGCTGGAAAACTGCCCGAATGACGAAGCTATTGCGATCTTCAAAATTCCTGATTTCCTGCAAAAAGTAGTAGAAAACAACTGGCTGGGAGATAAAACAGGTCAGGGTTTTTATAAGAAGACGACAGGGGCGAACGGAAAGGAGATCCTTACCCTCAACCTGCAAACCATGGAGTACGGGCCTAAACAAAAAGCCCGCTTCAGCAGCATTGATGCAGCCAAACCCGTGGAGGATCTCAAGCAGCGACTGAAAATACTGGCCGGTTCCACAGATAAAGCCGGTGAGTTCTATCAGCAGTTCCATGCTTATCTCTTCTCCTACGTATCACACCGCATCCCTGAAATTGCGGATGACCTCTACAAAGTAGACGATGCGATGAAAGCCGGCTTCGGCTGGGAAATCGGTCCTTTCGAAAGCTGGGACCTGCTCGGTGTGGAGGCCTACGCCAAAAAGGTAGAAGAAAAAGGACTTACCGTAGCGCAGTGGGTGAAAGATATGCTGGCGAAAGGTTTCAAGAGCTTCTACAAAGTGGAAAACGGCAAAAAATACTACTATGATATTGCATCGCAGGATTATAAAGCATTACCCGGTGAAGGTTCCTTCATTATCCTGGAAAACTATGGCAGCAATGTGATCTGGAAAAACAGCGCCAGCAGACTGATTGACATCGGCGACGGTGTGGTATGTTTCGACTGGCAAACTAAAATGAATACTATCGGTGGCGAAGTGCTCGAAGGGCTCAATAAAGCGGTGGACCGCGCGGAGAAAGACTTCCGTGGCCTTGTAGTAGCTAATGATGGTGCGAATTTTTCTGCCGGTGCCAACGTGGGGATGATCTTCATGATGGCCGCAGAGCAGGAGTATGACGAACTGGATATGGCAGTACGCTTGTTCCAGCGTTCCACTATGCGTTTACGTTATTCCAGCATTCCCGTGGTGGTAGCGCCACATGCGCTTACACTGGGTGGTGGTTGCGAAATGGCATTACACGCGGATAAAGTGCAGGCTGCTGCCGAAACATATATCGGCCTTGTGGAACTGGGCGTGGGCCTGATTCCTGGCGGTGGAGGTACCAAAGAAATGGCGTTGCGGGCCAGCAACGAATTTAAGGAAGGCCGCATTGAAGAAGAGCCGCTGAAAGATTATTTCATGACCGTAGCCACTGCCAAAGTAGCCACTTCCGGCTTCGAAGGCTTTGACATGGGTGTGCTCCGCAAAGGTCATGATGAAATTACCATGAACCCAAGCCGCCTCATCGCCGATGCGAAACGCAGCGTAATCGCCCTCGCAGACGAAGGTTATACCCGCCCCGTAGAAAGAACAGATGTGAAGGTGATGGGGCGCAGTGCACTCGGCGCCCTGCTGGCCGGTATCTATGCCATGAAGTTTGGTAACTATATTTCCGAGCATGATGAAAAAGTAGCCCAGAAACTGGCGTATGTAATGTGCGGAGGAGACCTCACCGAGCCAACGCTGGTGAGCGAGCAATACCTGCTCGACCTGGAGCGCGAAGCATTCCTCAGTCTATGCGGTGAACGCAAAACCCTGGAAAGATTACAAAGTGTAATTAAAACAGGTAAACCTATCAGGAATTAATTAGCCAATGTCAATACTATCCCTTCAAGGCATCTCCAAAAGGTATGGTGCCGTACAGGCGCTGTCAGGTGTTACTTTCGATGTTCCTCCTGGCAGCGTCTTTGGTATTTTAGGCCCTAATGGCAGCGGAAAAACTACGCTGCTGGGCATTGTTACTGATGTGCTGAAAGCCGACAGCGGTTCATTCCAGCTTTTCGGAAAACCCGGTAATGCCATGCAGCGCCGCAGCATCGGTACCCTCCTGGAAACGCCTAATTTCTACCACTACCTCAGTGGCTGGAAAAACCTGGAAATCTCTGCCAGCATCAAGCGCAGAGGAGCCGACGATATCGAGCGGGTACTCAAAGTTTGTGGATTGTATGCCCGCAGGGATGCGGCGTTCAAAACCTATTCGCTGGGTATGAAACAGCGCCTCGCACTGGCAGCAGTGCTGCTGGGCGACCCGGATGTGCTTATCCTTGATGAGCCTACCAACGGACTCGATCCTTCCGGCATCGCGGAAGTGCGCGGTATCATTCATGACCTGGCGCGATCCGGCAAAACGATCATCCTGGCCAGCCACCTGCTCGATGAAGTAGAAAAAGTTTGTACGCATGTGGCGATTCTCCAGCGCGGACAACTACTGCTTTCCGGTGCGGTAACCGAAGTGATACAGCGCAATGATTTCGTAGAACTGTCCGCTGCTGATAATCAGGCACTGTCGGCACTGATGTTACGCTATCCCGGCTGCAACAGCGCTGTAATAAGCGGCAGCAGTGTGATCGCCACTTTTGATTCGTACCCTGATACCGCAGCCATCAATGGATGGTGTGCCAACAACGGTATCTGGCTGAGCCAACTGCAATTGCGCAAAAAGAGCCTCGAAAAAGCATTCCTGGAACTGACCCATACCTCAAACTCATGAAAAATATAATTTGGACCGAATGGCTCAAAGTGCGCACCTATCGCACCTTTTGGGTGATGCTGCTCCTGGCCGTTATTATCCCTGTTGCCGCCAACTTCTTTATGGCCAATCTCTTCAGTAATGGTGACCTGAAAAAAGCCACGCAGCTCATGGGGCAGCCTTTCAGCTTCCCGGATATCTGGCTGAGTGTGGCCAGCATCTCTTCCTATACTTCCGGGCTGTTCGCGATTTTACTCATTATACTTACCACCAACGAATATACATTCCGCACTAATCGCCAGAATATCATCGATGGCTGGGACAGGCGGGAATTCGTGTATGCAAAGCTGTTCTGGCTTGTGGCCCTTTCTGTACTGGCATTGGTGGTATCTACTTTAACGGGCATTATAGTGGGTTTAAGTTATGGAGATACCAGTGTTTCTTTTGAGGATTACCGTTATATCGTATATTATTTCCTGCAGGTACTGGTTGCACTTGCCATAGCCTTGCTGATAGCAGTTTTGCTGAAGCGCGCCGGTATTGCCATCGTCATCTTTTTGGCCTACAGCATGATGATAGATAATGTGGTGTCGGCTTTACTCACCCGTCGTTTTGGACGAATAGGCGGCCTGTTGCCTTTGCAGGCGGGTGATGAGCTGTTGCCGGTACCGTTGTTTGGCAAAATGATTTCTAAGGAAGTATATGAGCCATATGTGTATTTCATAGCAGTGCTGGCCTATATCTGTCTCGCCGTATATGTCGTTTTCAGGAAGATGATGAAATCAGATTTGTAGAAAGATTATATATTTCACATTCTTTTAAAGCGAAATGTGTAGGAGAGAGCTTAAATTTGTTGGAGAAAGAAAAAATCCGAACTATGGCAGTAAAGGAAAAGTTGATCTTGGTTACGAATGATGATGGTATTACTTCGCCGGGTATTCGTGCATTGATAGAGGCCGTGAGGCCGCTGGGAAGAGTAGTGGTGGTAGCGCCGGACAGCCCGCAGTCGGGCATGGGGCATGCTATCACGATCGGGGTTCCCTTACGGTTGAACCAGGTGGATATTTTTGAAGATATCGAGGCCTGGCAGTGCTCCGGCACGCCGGTAGACTGCGTAAAGCTGGCCAGGGATAAGATACTGGGAGGCCGCAAGCCGGATCTTTGTGTGAGTGGAATTAACCATGGTGCCAACCATTCCATCAATGTGATTTACTCCGGTACCATGTCCGCCGCCATGGAAGCTGCTATAGAAGGTATCCCCTCCGCGGGATTTTCTTTCCTGGAATATGATTATACCGCAGATTTCTCTCTTCCTGCGAAAGTAGCGCGGGAAGTGGCAGAACGGATGCTATCATCCGAACTGCCGGTAGGCACACTGTTTAACGTGAATATCCCGATAGTAGAAGAAAAGAATTTCAGGGGAATCAAAATCTGCCGGCAGGCAGATGCCAAATGGGTAGAGGAATTTGACGAAAGAAGAGATCCGCACGGAAAGAAATATTACTGGCTGACAGGCGAATTTAAAAACCGCGATACAGGCGATGATACTGACGTTTGGGCATTGGAAAACGGTTACGCATCTTTAGTACCGGTGCAGTTTGATCTGACCAACTACAAACTGAAGCAACAACTGGAAGAAGAGTGGAAAGATCTGAAGTAACACTGCGTACAGTTACCCGTCCTATCGCCATCACAATCATGTTATGTTAAAGAAAGACAATTTACCCTTGGGAATTTTGCTGGGATTTGTAACACCTATCCTGGCGTTCTTCCTGTACTATCTGGTGGCAGTACGACCTTCCAACATAGAGTTTACCCAGTTTCTGGGGCAACTGAAAGGAAATTACCGCCTGATCCCTAAATTAACCAGTATCTGCCTGTTATTAAACGGCCTGGTGTTTTATCTTTACACCCGCAACAGGCGCGATTTGACAGCGAAAGGAATTTTCCTGGTAACCATGCTGTACGCTATCGCGATACTGCTCATGAAAATTATCAGATAATTATTAACAGCTACGGAATTTGAAATATTACATTATTGCGGGAGAGGCATCAGGTGACCTGCACGGAAGTAACCTGATAAAACAGTTGAAACAGCAGGATACCTCAGCGGATATACGCGGCTGGGGCGGCGACCTGATGGAGGCAGCAGGTGTAAATGTGGTAAAGCACTACAAAGAGCTGGCCTTTATGGGATTTGTGGAAGTACTGATGAACCTCCGTACCATCCTTCGTAATATAGACACTTGCAAAAAAGATATCAGCGCTTTTAAGCCCGATGTGCTCATCCTGGTGGATTATCCCGGATTTAACATGCGTATCGCTGAATGGGCTAAAGCGCAAGGTTATAAAGTGGTGTATTACATCTCTCCGCAGGTATGGGCCTGGAAAGAAAACAGGGTTAAAAAGATCAAACGTACGGTAGATAAAATGCTTTGTATCCTGCCGTTTGAGCAGGATTTTTACCATAAATGGAACTACGAGGTAGAATATGTAGGCCATCCCCTGGTAGAGGTGATTAAAGCGGAGAAAGCCAGGCCCGCCGATGCCCCGATTGCCGATAAACCGATCATTGCCGTGCTGCCAGGCAGCCGCAAACAGGAGGTCAGTGTAAAATTGCCTATTATGCTCACCATGGCAAAGCATTTCCCTGAATACCAGTTTGTAGTAGCCCAGGCACCCAGCCTGGATGATGACTTCCTGGAAAGCCTCATTGGGCAGCACCCCAACGTATCAAAAGTAAAAGGAAAAACCTATCCTTTGCTGCGACAGGCAACGGCTGCACTGGTTACTTCAGGTACCGCCACCCTGGAAACGGCGTTGTTTGGTGTGCCTGAAATCGTTTGCTACAAAGGGAATCCGGTGTCTTATATCCTGGCAAAAAATCTCATCAGGGTAAAATACATCTCCCTGGTAAACCTGGTAATGGATAAGCTGGTGGTGAAGGAATTGATTCAAAACGACCTCACGGAAGCGAACCTGCTGAAAGAGCTATCGGCCCTGCTGAAAAACGAAACCCGCCGCCAGGAACTGGCTGCAGATTATGCGGCCCTTTGGCATAAGCTGGGAGAAAAAGATGCAAGCCGACTTGCTGCGGAAATGATATATGATTTTGCCCGCGGATAGGAGCGGACCTTCCATCGACCTCTATTCGCGGAGACTATCCATCCACCGCGCTGCGGAGGTGATTTACAATTACGCTCGAAAATTATTTCCTTGCAACCAGGCCCGGACCAATGGTCCGGGCCTGGTTGCATAGTTTTCCCGTCCACCTCCGGTGGACGGGAAAACTATGCCTTTAAAAGAATTAATGTCTCCTGATCAACCGGTAAATCACAATAATCACCGCAATAAAAAACACAATGATGCTAATCCGGTTCATGCCGTGCATCATCGCCACATACCGGGTTTTAGGCGCATTAGGATCTTTTTTGCCTATATAGAAATAACGCAATATTTGCTGCCACATACTTTTCATACCGTAAAGATCGTAAAACTATTATTCTCATTTCCCCTGAGATTGTTATTTTTGATGCCTACTCAAATCATCATCTGGTTATGAAATTAAAGCTGATGGGTCGCTTTTTGCTGGTGATCTTTTTTTTATCCTTTTTTACTAAATCGATTTACTCACAGGTAGATACGCTGAAGAGTGGATGGGAATTTGGTCGCCCGGATGAACGGATCTGGCGCAGCGCCACCGTGCCGGGTACTGTGCATACTGACCTGTTGGCACATCATCTTATCCCCGACCCATTCAAAGGCATGAATGAAAAAGCCGTGCAATGGGTGGATAAAAAAGACTGGTGGTACAAATGTACTTTCGAGGTGTCGGCAGCACAGCTGAAGCAGGATGTAGTAGAGCTGGAATTTCTGGGCCTGGATACCTATGCGGAAGTTTCCGTAAATAACAAAGATGTATTGGTGACCAATAACATGTTTCGTTCCTGGTCAGCAGATGTGAAGAAGCACCTGAAAGTGGGGAAAAATACACTGCTGATTAAGTTCGAAAGTCCGATCAAACATGATATGCCCCGTTTTCTGCGCGACAGCGTAATTTACCCTGCCGGCAACGATGCCAGCGATATTCCTTTGAGTGTATACGCTCGTAAAGCACCGTATCATTATGGATGGGATTGGGGACCACGGCTGGTGACCAGCGGTGTGTGGCGGCCGGTGATATTACGTGCGTGGAGCGGCGCTGTTATCCGCAATGTAAACTATATCACTACCCTGGATGGGAATAAAGCGCATGTGACCATGAAAACGCAGCTTTCCGTTACCACTCCGGGGAAATATTTCCTGACGCCTTCGCTGGATATTCAACATCGCGAGGTACTCACTAAGCGGGTGAGTAAGGAGCTGATATTGAACGCAGGGGATACTACCTGTGAAGCCAGCTTTGATGTGGCGTCACCATTGCTCTGGTGGCCAAATGGTATGGGTGGGCAGCACTTGTATAACGCGACAGCCTACCTGACCACTGAGAAGAAAACTGCGGTGGATAATTTCAAAAAGAAAATCGGTATTCGCACTATCGAAGTGGAAAATAAACCGGATGCGCAAGGCGAGTCTTTCTTTGTGAAAGTCAATGGCCGCGCGGTTTTCATGAAAGGTTCCAACTATATTCCGCAGGATAATTTTCTTCCGCGTGTAACGAAAGGAAAATATAAAAAGCTGTTCGATGATATGCAGGAAAGCCATTTTAATATGGTGCGTGTTTGGGGCGGTGGCATCTATGAAAATGATGACTTCTACGATCTCGCAGATGAGAAAGGAATTTTAGTATGGCAGGATTTCATGTATGCGTGTACGTTATATCCCGGTGATAGATCATTCCTCGAAAATGCACGTCAGGAGGCAATTTATAACATCAACCGACTGAAAGATCATCCATCACTGGCGTTGTGGTGCGGCAATAATGAAATTGCTGTGGCTATTAAAAACTGGGGCTGGCAAAACGGTTACGCCTATACGAATTTGCAGTATGAAAGCATGCAGCGTGCATATGATAAATTGTTTAAGGAGATATTACCGACAGCAGTAAAGGAAAATGATCCGGGCAGGTTTTATTTCCATTCTTCCCCCATCAGTAACTGGGGAAAGAAGGAAGATTTTACGAAGGGAGATAACCACTACTGGGGCATCTGGCACGGGATGGAATGGTTTGAAGCATTTAATACACATATTCCGCGCTTCATGAGTGAATATGGTTTCCAGTCATTCCCGGCCATGCAAACCATTGATAGCTTTGCTACCAAAGATGATTATCATATTTTCTCCAATGTGATGCAATCGCACCAAAAGAGCCCTGCTAAAGGGAATACGGCGATTAAAACATACATGGATCACTACTATAATACGCCGGTAGATTTTCCTGCATTTGTATATCTGAGTCAGGTATTACAGGCAGAGGGTATGAAAGTGGCCATAGAAGCGCATCGCAGGAATATGCCTTATTGCATGGGTACTTTGTACTGGCAGTTAAATGATTGCTGGCCCGGTCCATCCTGGTCAGGAAGGGATTTTTATGGGAGATGGAAAGCGCTGCAATACTACGCCAAGCGCGCGTTCGAGCCGGTGATCCCGTCATCAGTGGAGGAAGATGGGCAGTTGAAGACTTATGTGATCACCGATGAAAAAGCCGATAAAACAGCCTGGAATATAGGGATAAATCTGACACTCGCTGACCTGCAAGGCAATATCATCTCCCGGAAAAAAATACCCGCACGCAAACTGCAGGATGGAACCAGTACCCTGGTAAATACAATAGCAATCAACGATTTATTGCAAGGAAGAAAGCGCAATGAGGTAATATTCTATACTGAATTGGTAAATCAGAATAAGGTTCTGAATCCTAATCTATATTACTTTGCGGTAGCGAAAGAAATAGCGTTGCAACAGCCCGATATCACATTTGCCTGCAAAGCTGCCGGCAAGGGCGTGGATGTAACCATTACAACAAAACAGCTTGCGAGAAATATTTACCTGGAACTCACTGCAGAAAAGGAAGGCGAACATTTTGAAGATAACTTCATCGACCTGCTACCTGGCACACAAAGAACCATACATCTGCAAACCGGTCGCACCGCAGCAGAGATACAACAACAGCTGAAAATAACTTCGTTGGTTGACACTTATAAAAAATAACTATGCGTAAACTTTTAATGGCGGCAGGACTGGCGTTGATAGGGATGAATGCTGTAGCGCAGCATGAGGAACATCCTTACATCCCGGAACCTGACAAGGCAGTACAACAGAAACTGGATGAGTGGCAGGACTGGAAGTTCGGGATGATTATTCACTGGGGCCCTTATTCACAATGGGGTGTGGTGGAATCCTGGAGTCTTTGTCCGGAAGATGAAGGTTTCACTCAGCGTAAACCTTACGGAATACCGTATTACGACTATCTGAAAAAATATGAAGCACTGGGTAAATCCTTTAATCCAGTGAAGTTTAACCCGGAGCACTGGGCTAAAGCCGCTGCTGATGCAGGTATGAAGTACATGGTATTTACTACCAAGCATCATGATGGATACTGTATGTTTGACACCAAACAAACGGATTACCGCATTACTGCACCAGATGTTGCTTTCAGCAAAAATCCGCGTGCAAACGTTGCAAAAGAAATTTTTGAAGCCTTCCGTAAAGAGGGCGTACATACTGGTGCTTATTTCTCCAAGCCGGATTGGAATACCGAGTATTACTGGTGGAGTTATTTCCCGCCTAAGGACAGGAACCCAAGTTATGATATCAGCAAGTATCCTGAGCGCTGGAATAAATTCAAACAATTTACCTACAACCAGATTGAAGAGCTGATGACCGGTTACGGTAAGCTCGAAATCCTTTGGCTGGATGGGGGTTGGGTACGTCCGGAAAAATACCAGACAGCAGAATCCAGGACCTGGGGTACTACCAAAGCGCAGGACCAGGATATAGATATGCCGAAGATTGCCGCTATGGCGCGCAGTCATCAGCCAGGCCTGATCGTGGTAGACCGTAGTGTGCATAGTCAATATGAAAACTACCGCACACCGGAGCAGCAGATCCCTGACAAGCCGCTGAGCTATCCCTGGGAAACCTGTATGACGATGGGTGGTTCCTGGTCGTATGTGCCGAATGATCAGTATAAATCTGTCAATACTTTGATTCATAATCTGGTAGACATCGTGGCAAAGGGTGGTAACTACCTCCTGAATGTGGGGCCTGGTCCGGATGGGGAACTGCATGATGCTGCTTATACCACCATGAAAGGTATTGGTGAGTGGATGCATGTGAACGGTGACGCCATTTATGCCACCAGGGCAGTAGCGCCTTATAAAGATGGTAAGGTTTGTTTCACCACTAAGAAAGACGGTAGCGTATATGCCATATACTTATTGGATGATCAGGAAAAGTTGCCGGCAACCATCACTTTCAAAGGGCTGACCCCAGCTAAGAAAGCACGTGTGGAAATCCTCGGTGGTGCTAAATCTTTGGTGTGGAAAACTGTAAATGGCAGTACCGTTATTAACATCCCGTCTGCCATGCAGGGTAAAGGATTTAAGCACGCTGTGGCCATCAAAATCAGTGCTGTGGAAAAAGTGTGATTATAATGTGAATTAGTGTTAATAAATATAAAAGGACTGACAGGCTATTTGTCAGTCCTTTTTTAGTTTTTATACGTAGGTATAGTAAAGGAAGCCCCGTATAGGCCCTCAGAAAAATCTGATTCAACCGTAGCAGCAGAAATATTTGTTTTCAGGATTAACGATTGATTAACCGCAAGTGACTGGAATTTTATAAAAATTGCATTGGCAGAGAGTTTTAGTAAAATAACCATATCTGGACTCAATACAGGACTCGGTATTTACAAGGATAGTAATGTGAATAGAACCCCCACATTTAATCATGAATAAGAACCCTCGTATTTTGTTGGTAGAAGACGATAAAGTCTTCGGTGGTATAGTAAAGCGCCGGCTGGAAGAAGCCGGATTCCGGGTGGAACATTGTCTGGACGGTGCCAAAGCCTGGCAGGTGTACCAGCGTTCGAAGTTTGACGTTTGCCTGCTGGACATCGTGCTGCCGGGCATGAATGGCTTTGAACTGGCCCGGAGCATCCGGGAGAAGAGCACGTTGGTGTGTATTATTTTCTTTTCTGCCGAAAGGACGGAAGATAACGACCGTATCGAGTCGTTTGAGATCGGCGGAGATACCTATCTCACCAAGCCATTCAATATCATGGAGTTAATGCGGAAGATCCTGGTGTTTTTAAAATATTCCAGGCCAATACGCTCGGATCTGCTGCTGGCCCACTCTGTGGATAACTATACTTTTCATTACCGCAAGCTGAAAGTATTTGACAACCGCACCAAAGATGTGGCAGGAAAGTTATCGCCCCTGGAATCCAAGGTGTTGCGGTATTTTTTTAGTCGCCCTAACATTATCATCCGCCGGGATGAACTCCTGATCCGCGTTTGGGGGAAAGACGATTTGCAGAACAGTCGCAGCATGGATGTGTATGTTACCAAGGTAAGGCGTCTTATCCGGGAATACCTGCAGGATATAGAGCTGGAAACATATCATAATGCCGGCCTGCGGCTGAAAGTGCCAGAGGGGAAGTTAATTGAAAGGATTGCGGTGCCCCTGGAAAACCCCATCAGGCTCTAAGGCGTTCAATATGACCCAATTCCATAGCCAGGTTTCTTTCAGATTAGATTTAATCGTAACTTTAAGGCAATGGAAACAGTGGTAGTTCAAAAATATAATTTAGACGAAGAGCAGGAAAAGAAAGAGATTGTACGACATTACCGGGCTTTGCTCAGGGCGCTGAAACCGCGCCTGAAAAAGGGCGACCGCGAATTGGTACGTACTGCTTTTGAAATGGCAGCAGATGCTCACAAGGAAATGCGGCGCAAATCCGGTGAGCCGTATATCCTGCATCCGCTTGCAGTAGCTCAGATATGCGTGGAAGAAATCGGACTGGGTGTCCGTTCCGCTATCTGTGCACTTTTACATGATACCGTGGAAGATACCGAAGTAACCCTGGAGGATATTACCCGGGAATTTGGTAACGAAATCTCACATATCGTTGACGGCCTTACGAAAATCAGTACGGTTATCGACTCCAGCACCAGCACCGCACAGGCAGAGAACTTCAAGAAAATTCTCCTCACGCTGGCAGATGATCCCAGGGTAATCCTGATCAAACTGGCCGACAGGCTGCACAACATGCGTACGCTCGACAGCATGAGCCGGGAAAAGCAATTGAAAATAGCTTCTGAAACGGTATTTATCTATTCTCCGCTGGCCCACCGCCTCGGCTTGTACAACATCAAGTCCGAAATGGAAGACCTGGCGATGAAGTATACCGAGCAGCAAACCTATAAGGATATTGCCCGCAAACTCAAAGAAACAAAGCGTGAGCGTACCCGCTATATCAACGAATTTATCAAGCCTATCAAGGAAGTATTGCAGGAGGAAGGCTTTCAGTTCGAAATCTATGGCCGCCCGAAATCCATACATTCCATCCATAATAAAATCAAGACCAAAGGGGTGTCCTTCGAGGAAGTATATGACCTCTTTGCCATCCGTATTATCCTGGATTCCGCGCCGGATAAGGAAAAAGCCGATTGCTGGAAAGTGTATTCCATCATAACCGACTTTTACCATCCGAGCCCTGAGCGTACCCGCGACTGGCTCAGCAACCCTAAATCCAACGGTTACGAGGCACTGCACGTAACGGTGATGGGCCCCAACGGGAAATGGGTGGAAGTACAGATTCGTTCCAAACGTATGAATGATTACGCCGAAAAAGGGGTAGCCGCACACTGGCGCTACAAGGAAGGAAGCTCTTCTTCCGTGCAGCAGGAATCGAAGTTTGACCAGTGGTTTATGCAAATCAGGGAAATCCTCAGTAATCCGGATTCTAATACACTGGATTTCCTGGCCGACTTCAAAAGCAACCTGTTTACCGAAGAGATTTACGTGTATACACCGAAAGGTGATCTGAAGATTCTGCCGGTAGGCTCTACCTCGCTGGATTTTGCTTATTCCATCCATAGTGCGGTGGGTAACAAATGTATAGGCGCCAAAGTGAATTATAAACTGGTACCGCTCAGCCATAAGCTGCGCAGCGGTGACCAGGTAGAGATCATTACCTCCAATAAACAGAAGCCTTCAGAAGACTGGCTTAACTTTGTGCTCACTGCCAAAGCTAAATCCAAGATCAAAGATGCGCTGAAGGAAGAGAAAAGGAAGATTGCCATGGATGGTAAAGCTACGCTGGAGCGTAAGCTGGACCACATGAGAATCAATCCCAGCCAGCATAATATCAATGAGCTGGTGCAGTTCTATAAACAGTCCAGCCCGCTGGACCTGTATTACCAGATCGCAGTAAAAAATATTGATCTGCGTGAACTGAAGGAATTCACCCTGTTGGGTGATAAGCTGGAGCCGCCAAAGCCTGCACCGGTAAAACAGCCGGAGCACGTGTCGGAAGAAGCTGTGAAGCACCAGATCCCGAGCAAGAAAGATGCAGAGCTGATCATTTTCGGGGAAAGCTCCGACAGGATTGCCTATAAGCTGGCTAACTGTTGCCGCCCGATTCCCGGCGATGATGTATTTGGCTTTATCACTGCCAGTGAGGGACTGAAGATCCACCGTACCAATTGCCCGAATGCCGCGCAGTTGCTGGCGAACTACGGACACCGGGTGGTAAAAACAAAGTGGGTAAAGAACCGCGAAATCTCCTTCCTGACTGGTTTACGCATCATCGGAATGGACGATGTGGGAGTTATCCACAAAATCACGAATATTATTTCTGGAGAACTGAAAGTAAATATCTCGGCACTCAGTATTGAGTCAAAAGAGGGCCTTTTCGAGGGTTTGATCAAAGTGTATGTCCATGACAAGGACGAACTGGACGAACTCGTAGAAAAGCTTAAAAGCCTGGATGGGATTCAATCTGTGCAGCGTCTGGAAGAGTCTTAACAGTACCTTTATTTTTTTAGGGAGAGATCAGGCGCCGGCGGCGCCTGATCTCTCCCTGCCGGGACCTGCGCCGCAGGTGCAGGCCCCGGCAGGGTAAAACCGCCGTTTGAATGCACCGCCGAATGTGGTCCCCAAATACAGAAAGTAATTTCCAGAGTTTGTAATTGTTATAAATCGCTTTAATTTTGCGACTTCTTTTAAAGCAACAACCTCCGATAAATAATTAAATCATTATGGTAGACGTTTTGTTAGGCCTGCAATGGGGCGACGAAGGTAAAGGTAAAATTGTGGACTATTTTGCCGGTAAATACGACGTGATTGCCCGCTTCCAGGGCGGTCCGAACGCAGGACACACATTGTATGTGAATGGACAGAAAGTAGTTTTACGCACCATTCCATCCGGTGTATTCCACGATAGCACAATTAACCTTATCGGTAATGGTGTGGTGCTGGACCCGGTAGCGTTCCAGAAAGAAAGCCAGGATATTTCCGCATTAGGCATCGACCTGACAAAAAATCTTTTCATTGCAGAAAAGACCCATATCATTGTTCCTACGCACAGAGCGCTGGATAAGGCTTCTGAAATCGCCAAGGGAAATGATAAAATCGGTTCTACCTTAAAAGGTATCGGCCCGGCTTATATGGACAAAACCGGCCGTAATGGTTTGCGCGTAGGGGATGTGATGTCAGCTGACTTTGAAAACCTTTATGCCAAGCTGAAACAGAAACACCTGGAGTTGCTGTCTCATTTCGATATTAGCGAATTTAGTGATGATATTGCTGCATGGGAAGCTGAGTTCTTCGAAGCAGTGAAATTCCTGCGTACCATGAACGTGGTAGCCGGTGAGTATTTTATTAACGAAAAACTGAAAGCTGGTAAAAAAGTACTGGCCGAAGGTGCACAGGGTAGCATGCTGGATGTGGATTTCGGAACGTATCCGTTTGTAACCTCCTCCAACACTATCTCTGCCGGCGTTTGTAACGGGCTGGGTATCGCACCACAGTGGATCAAAGAAGTAATTGGTGTAACCAAAGCTTACTGCACCCGCGTAGGTAGTGGTCCTTTCCCTACTGAACTGCACGATGCCACCGGGGAGCAACTGCGCGCTGCTGGTCACGAATTTGGTGCCGTAACAGGCCGCCCACGCCGCTGTGGCTGGATTGACCTCGTTGCACTGAACTATACCTGCATGTTGAGTGGTGTTACCCAACTGGTAATGACCAAATCCGACGTACTTGATGAGTTTGATGAAGTATACGCATGTACCGCTTACGAAATCAACGGACAACAAACCAAACAACTGCCTTTCCAACTGAACGGTCTGGACGTTACGCCGGTATACGAAAAGTTCCCCGGCTGGACAGAAAAAACTGCTACTTGTAAGCAATTCAATGAGTTACCAAACGAAATGAAAAGCTTCGTATCTTCCGTAGAGAAATATCTTGGCGTTCCTGTGAAATACGTTTCCAACGGGCCGGGACGCGACCAGATACTGGAGAAGTAGAACCAAAAAATTACGGAAAAAAAACGGCAAAAAAAATTTGGCGAATAAAAAAAACTATTAAAACTTTACGGCAAAGAAATAAGTGAACCTATTATGAAATCAAAATCTGATAAAGAGAAAGAGACTAAAAAAACTACTTCTCCTAAGACTGCAAAAGACGCTCCTAAAGCTGCGGCCAAGCCTAAGAAAGAGGTGGATGAAGATGATGAGGATGAAGAGGATGAAGAGGAAACTACTTCTAAATCTTCTTCAAAAAAATCAGATAAATCTCCATCTAAATCTAAACGTAAGTCTGACGATGATGAGGATGATGACGACGATGATGATGACATGGATGATGCAGATGACGCATGGGAGAAAGGCGAAGATGAGGACTATGATCCTGACTTCGAAGAATTCGACATGCCTAAATCTAAAGGTAAACGTGGCCGTCCTAGCACCAAAAAAGGCGATGATGACGACGATCTGGGCTTTGATGACGAATTCAAAGACATGGATCTGTTCAACGATCGCTTTGATGATGATGACGACGATTTCTAAGCACTAAATTGGTTATTATCAGGAATTTCCATTTTTTCCCGGTTGATGATCATAAAATATTTAAACAACAAATGTTGAATTGGGCTGCCCGGTTCAACATTTGTTGTTTATTAGACAACAATTACTATCCGTCGTCTTATCATCAATACGAAGCCATACTTGGAGCAGATGCAATTGACACACTGCAGATGCCCGCAGGCAACGCCTTTAGCGCACTACTGCAATTTCATAACAGCCGTCGGGATTGGTTATTCGGCCATCTCGCCTACGACCTCAAAAATGAAGTAGTACCCTCCCTGCACTCGCAAAACCCAGATGGAACCGGTTTCCCGGACTTGTTCTTCTTCCGGCCACGCATCGTGATGCTGCTCGAAAAAGAAGAAGTAGCCATTGGTATGCTCCATGCTTCCAAAGAAGAAGCCCACGCCATACTGCTGGAATGCCTCGCCATGCCCGCCACGGTGGAAGATCCCACACCACCCGTCGCGCAGCCATTGCAGGCATACCTGGACCACGACAGCTATATTGCCGCCGTAAAGTCGCTCCAGCAACATATCCTGCGGGGAGATTGCTATGAAGTGAACTTTTGCCGCGAAAGCTTTATCACCAACGCCAGCGTATACCCACCAGCGTTATATGCGCGACTCAGCACCTTATCTCCAGCCCCTTTTGCAGCCTTTTACCGGGTAGAAGACAAATACATGGTATGTTCCAGCCCGGAACGTTTCATTCAGAAAAAAGGCAGCAATATCATCTCCCAGCCTATAAAAGGAACCAGCCGGAAAGATGCTGACCCGGCCACCGACGATGCACTGAAGAAAGCCTTGTTCAACAACGCCAAGGAAAGAGCGGAGAATGTAATGGTGGTAGACCTGGTGCGGAATGATCTCAGTCACGCCGCCGTTAGAGGCTCTGTACACGTAAGTGAACTCTTTGGCATCTACTCCTTTGCACAGGTGCATCACATGATATCCACCGTAGCGGCCACCCTCCCGGAAGATCAGCCCTTCACCGAAGTGATCAGGCACGCCTTCCCGATGGGCTCCATGACCGGTGCTCCCAAGAAAAGTGTGATGGAATTGATAGAGTCACACGAAAAAAGCCGCAGAGGCTTGTATTCCGGTGCAGTAGGCTATATCACGCCGGAAGGGGATTTTGATTTCAACGTGGTTATCCGCAGCATACTTTACAATAGCACTGCCAAATACCTCTCTTTTCAAACAGGATCAGCCATCACCTTTTACAGTGATCCGGAAAAAGAATGGGAAGAGTGCCTGCTGAAAGCGGCCGCACTGCGAAAAGTACTCAGTGCTTCGGAAACAACTGCTCCATAGCTTTATCAATGGTAGGGTAGGAAAACTGGAAACCTGTCTGCTGAATTTTATTGGCAGACGCTCGCACACTCTTCAGTACCTCTACACTCATTTCTCCCAGGGCTACCTTCAATACCGCCGCCGGCACATAAGCCATCATATAGCTCCTGCCCTTGGCAGCTCTGGCCATGGCCTGTATCAGCTCCTTGTTGGTAACAGGGTTGGGGGCTACCGCGTTATACGTGCCCTCCAGCTTATCGTTTACAATGGCATTGAAAAACAGGCGTACCAGATCGTGGATATGAATCCAGCTGATGTACTGCTCCCCGCTGCCCATTACCGTGGCAAAGCCGAAACGAAGCGGTTTGTAGAATTCCTTCAGGGCACCGCCATTACGACTCAATACAATGCCTATACGAAATGTAACGAGTTTTTTGCCGAGCGACTTCACTTCCGCAATACCCTGTTCCCACAGCTGGGTGGTAGTGCCCAGGTAATCCTGTGCCGGCGGATCTGATTCTGTGAATATATGATCGGTATACTGGCCATAGAAGCCGGTTGCGGAGGCGCTGATTACTTTTTTTACTTTATTGGGAGTAGAAAGCAGGGCTTTTACAATCAGTTCACTGCTTTGGGTGCGGCTGGTAACAATCTCCTGCTTACGGGCGTCTGTCCAGCGTTTCTCCCCCACATTGGCGCCGGTGAGGTGCACAATATAGTCGGCCTGCTGCAGCGCCGCCGTATCTATCGTCTGGGTTTTCACATCCCACCTGGCATAGGTGATCTGCTTATTACGACCGCGCTCTGGTGTACGGGTGAGCACAATTACCTTGTACCCTCTCTCCAGTAAAAGGTCCGTTAATGCGGTGCCTACCAGTCCGGTGCCACCGGTGATTAAAACGGTTTCCATTGAGAATATGCTGTTTTAAAAAAATTAATTAAATGTACACAATAAATCCAGCCTTTTGGTATTTATGTAACGGGAAAAGGCCTACGGAATTGTGCACGGAAATTGCTTACCATTATTGTGAATTTTAATGTAAGTTTGAAAATCAGGTTAGCAGCAATCCGTTTGCCACACATAACCAACAACTTTTTGAAACACAACTGAAGCATGCATACACTATACCGCATCCAATTGTTGCTTTTGATGCTGCTGGCCGGCACCACGGTGATGGCCCAGAAAATATCCTATTCACAGCCCGAAAAGGATGATTATAAAAATACGGAGTTCGAAATCATTGGCCGCGTGGCCGGGAATATACTGGTGTATAAATCCGACCGCGGCGACTATGCAGTTTCGGTGTATGACAACGGCATGGAGCTGAAGGAAAGGGTGCCGCTCGACTTCCTCCCTAAAAAGGTGATCAGTATGGACTTTGTGGCCTATCCCAATAAAGTGCTCATGATCTATCAGTTTCAGTATAAGGATGCCGTTTTCAGCTATTGTGCCACTATGAGTCCTGATGCTAAATTTGCCACGGAGCCGCTTCTGATTGATTCTACTCGAATCGGTTATTATTCAAGAGAGAATAAAGTCTACTCCCTGGAAGTGTCCGAGGACAAGAACAGGATCATGATTTACAAGATCAACCAGGACAACGAAAACAACAATCTCTTCTATACTTTCCTGTACGACAGCGCCATGCAGCTGGTAAACAACAGCAAAGTGAGCCTGCCGATGCAGTCCAAAAAGTATTTCCTCAATAACTTTAATCTTACCAACGACGGCGATTTTATCTTCAATAAACTGGAAAGAACCAGCAGTAAGGACTATGTGATCAGCGGTAATATGATCGTAAAACACCCGCTGACAGACAGTTTTGAGGTAACACCGCTGGAGTTCAAATCCCAGATGCTGGATGAGGTGAAGATGAAACTGGATAACCAGAAGGGTACTGCCCTGATTACTGCGTTCTATTATAAGCAGAAGCGTGGTAATGTGGAAGGCCTATATCTCTATAAATATGATTTTAAAAATCAGAAAACGATTTATGAGAAGTCAACACTGTTTAGCCCGGAGCTAAAGGCCGCCGCCCGAACTGAATCCAGTACCAATGCAGCTTTCAATGATTATTTCATCCGTCGGGTGATTAATACTGCCAACGGAGGTTTCCTGTTGACCGCTGAGGCGTTCTCTACTTCCAGCCGCTATCAGCCGTGGAATCGCTGGAACTACATGTACGGTAATCCATACAGTGGTTTTTATTCTCCCTATTATTATTCTCCTTATTCCCCCTGGTACTATAATCCCGGATACTGGAACAATTCCCAGGGTTTACGTTACCATTACGATAAGGTTATTGTCCTCTCTTTTGACGAAGAAGGAAACATGCAATGGAACAACTTCGTGAACAAGAGCCAGTTTGACGATAATGCCGATCTGTATCTTTCTTACATGATGGTAAACATCGGCAGTGAGCTGCGTTTCCTGTACAACGATCTTGACCGCAGAAGCTATATCCTGACTGACAACAGTCTGGAGCCCAGCGGTAAGATCAACAGGATGCCTACACTGCGTAACCTGGACAAAGGCTACACCTGGATGCCACGCTACGGTAAACAAATCAGTTCCAGATCTGTACTGATACCGTGCATCTACAGGAACTATATTTGCTTTGCTAAAATTGACTTTTAATCACACCTTTGCACTGTGATAAAATTTTTCCGTTCCGGCAATCCGCTTACGGTATTGCTGTTGTTGATATACACACTCGTTGTAAAGTTTTTCTATCTGCTGCATCCGTCCACCTACCTGGCCGACGGTTCAGAAGGATTGCTATATAAACTGATCGTAAAATGGCTGCATAGCTTTGCAGGGGATAGCCCGTTGTTCTTCACGTCGCTGGCTATTTTGCTGATTTTGGTGCAGTCGCTGCTGTTTACAAAAATCGTAAACCATCACCGGTTGTTTGCCAAGCCTACCTACCTGCCGGCGATGGCTTATCTCCTGTTTACCTCCATGCTGCAAAGCTGGAATGTATTCTCCCCGGGCCTGCTGGTAAACCTGATTATGCTGTGGGTAGTGTCCAGTATAACGTCGTTGTATACACGTACATCCGCCAGGGATGTGGTTTTTAATATTGGATTTGCCATCGGCATCTGCGGATTGCTGTATTTCCCTTCGGTTATTTTTTGCCTGTTATTGCTGGTGAGCATGCTGATCATGCGTGCGTTCCGGCTGGCAGAGTGGATCATCGCCTTGCTGGGGTTGATTTGCCCACTTTACCTGATGGGTACTTATTTGTTTCTCACCAACCAGATCGCTTTACTGCGCATGATACCCAACATCGGGTTTTCATTGCCAATGATCACGGATTATAAGGTGTGGGGCGCCATGGTGGCCTGTTTGCTCTTCTTTTTC
Organism: Chitinophaga jiangningensis; assembly: GCF_900142605.1. Taxonomy (GTDB): domain Bacteria; phylum Bacteroidota; class Bacteroidia; order Chitinophagales; family Chitinophagaceae; genus Chitinophaga; species Chitinophaga jiangningensis. Next base: position 668,802 of record NZ_FRBL01000001.1, on the reverse strand, counting down.
CTCGGATGGCTGTTGTTGCAGCGGCCGTTGAAGAAAATGCTGATCCAGGGCCGCAAAATCTGGGCAGCCCTCATTGTATACGTGGCGGTAGCCGTGCTGATTCCATTCTTCGGTATTCATTTTTCCCCTGCTTACTGGGTGCTGGCGGTATTGCCTGTTTCCATCTTTGCCGGCAACGTTTTCTGGTGCATCCCCAGCGATGCCTTTGCTAACATCGTGCATCTCATGGCCTTCGCATATGTGATAGTTATGCAATATTTCAGCAGATAATCATTTTTTAAGCACCTGATACTCAATATTTTGTTATTTCCGGATGAACGGCAATGGAAAATTGCGAGCGGCGAAGTAATTTTGTGCTTTCCTAGTAGATTTGTCAGGGAGATATTAATATCGCCTGACCACGGGAAACCAGTGATTTAGATAGTAAAAGTTTGGCAGCATTATTGAATATTATGATGTAAACGAAGCCATCCATAAGCGCTAAATCCCAAATAAAAGCTTGATAAACAACAATTAATAAATCGAACCACCAACCAATTAAAAAGCTAAGTATGAAGAAGTTATTAACAGCTATGGTTTTATTCGCCTTGCCTTTTCTGGCAAGTGCTCAGATAGAGAATCCGGTAAAATGGAAATTCAGCTCAAAGAAGATTGACGCTACCACTTACGAACTGCACATGACAGCTACCATCGATGCCGGCTGGCACCTGTACGCACAGGAAGCTGGTGAAGGTCCTGTTCCAACCACTTTCAAAATTGCTAAAAACCCGCTGGTAACACCGGTAGGTAAAATCCAGGAAGTAGGTAAACTGCACAAAAACTTCGATAAAAACTTCAACTCTGAACTGAAATACTACGAAAACACTGTTGACTTTGTACAGAAAGTAACCGTTAAAGGTAAAGCTGCCAACAAAGTGAAAGGTTCCGTTGAGTTCATGGTTTGTGACGATCATCAGTGCCTTCCTCCAAAAGAAACTGAGTTCGTAATCACCGTTGGAGGTAAATAAGTTGCATCCTCTACTTACGTATAAAAGAGTTTTATCAAACGAGTTCCACTTAACTGGAACTCGTTTGTTGTTTAGTTTCTGAAGTATTATTTAAAGCCTATTGACTTTATGAAGCATTTGCTTTCATTTCTGATACCTGTTTTAGCAATATTTGGATTAAGTGCCAACGCACAGGATCAGAGCCCGAAACCAGTGAAGTGGGAGTTTTCCGCTGAAAAGAAAAACGACACTGAATATACCTTGCACTTAAAAGGCGTGATCGAAAAGGGGGTACAGCTGTACTCCACAACCATGGGGGACGATGCGCCTAATACCCGTGTAGTGCTCGACAGCACTGCAGGTACAATTACCGGCATCACCGAAAAAGGGCAGCTTTTAAACAAAAAAGAGCCCCTGTTCGACAATGTGGAGGTAAAATATTTCGAGAATGAAGTAGAACTGGTAGCTGATGTTAAAGCTGCTGCAGGTGCCGCTAAGCTCTCCGGTTCCGTGAACTACATGGCGCTGAAAGGGGAAGAGGTGCTCTCTGAAGAAGCCACATTTGAAGTAGAACTGCCTGGCGCTGCCGCTAACACAGCAGTTGCTGCCACCGGCGACGCTGCTGCCGGCGATGTAGCGGATGACGATGCTTCTAACAAATCACTGCTGTGGATTTTCCTGGCCAGCTTTGGTGGTGGCTTCATCGCACTGATCACTCCCTGCGTATTCTCCATGATTCCTATTACGGTAAGCTTCTTTACCAAAAGAAGTGCAACCAGGGCACAGGGCATCAAAAATGCGTTTATCTATTCCCTGTCTATCATCATTATTTACACCTTCCTGGGTTTCCTGATCACCAAAATTTTTGGTGCGGGCGCCCTGAACTCGCTGGCAAGTAATGGGATAGCAAACTTTATATTCTTTGTGATCTTCCTGCTGTTCGCATTCTCCTTTCTGGGAGCATTCGAAATCAGCCTGCCTAGCAAATGGGCAAACGTATCAGATTCCAAAGCCGGCATGGGCAGCTTCATGGGTATTTTCTTCATGGCCCTTACCCTGGCTATCGTTTCCTTCTCCTGCACCGGTCCTATCCTGGGTAACCTGTTAGTACTGGCAGCAAAAGGAGGTAACACCGGTCCGTTGGTTGGTATGTTCGGATTTTCACTGGCGCTGGCAATCCCCTTCTCCCTGTTTGCCCTGTTCCCTAGTTTGCTGAATAAAATCGGTAAATCAGGTGGATGGCTGAATGCGGTAAAAGTAGTACTGGGCTTCCTGGAGCTGGCCCTGGCGCTGAAATTCCTGTCGAACGTGGACATGGCCTACCACTGGAACCTGCTGGACAGAGAGATCTTCCTGGCACTGTGGATTGCCATCTTTGGTTTGCTGGGTATTTACCTGCTGGGTAAACTGAAATTGAGTCACGATAGCGATGTGCCTTACCTGTCAGTAACCCGCCTGTGCTTTGCGATCATCACTTTTACTTTCGTGGTGTATATGATTCCTGGTATGTGGGGTGCTCCGCTAAAAGGTATCTCCGGATTCCTGCCGCACGAAGGTTCTCAGGACTTCAATCTTAACCGCAGCCTGATTGATATCCAGGCATCGCTGGAAAGCGGTGGCGGTGGTGGCGGCCAAAAATCCGACGCCCTGACTATCAAGCCTAAGAAACTGGTAGGCATTCTGCACTCTGAAATTCCGGGAGTGGAAAACGTATTCTTTGATTATGAGGAAGCGCTGGCTGCTGCCAAAGAAGCTAAAAAGCCGCTGATGCTCGACTTTACCGGTCACACCTGTGTGAACTGCCGTAAGTTTGAAAAATCAGTGCTTTCCAGCCCTAAAGTGATGAAGATCCTGCGTAACGACTTCGTAGTTGCTTCCCTGTACACTGATGAGAAAACCAAGCTGCCTGAGAATGAGCAGTATGTGTCTAAATTTGACGGTACGAAAGTGACGAATGTAGGCCTGCTGAACCAGGACCTGGAAGCGTCTAAATTCAACAGGAACTCCCAGCCTTATTATATCCCGGTTGACCTCACAGGTAAGCCGTTGGCAATGAAAGGTTATGGTTATGATCCGAAGGAAGATGTGGATGCATTTGTGCAGTATCTGGAAGCTGCAAAAGCGGAATTTGCGAATCGAAATAAATAATAAAAAATAAAGCCGGCCACGTGGCCGGCTTTATTTTTATACGACACGCTGGTGTCGGTTGCGGCGAAACCGCCAGTTAATTTAGAAATTGTAGTTTACTACATCTGCTCCTGCCACCTTCTCCTGCTGACCTGTGGTCAGGTTTTTCACACTCACATTATTCTCCAGCAGTTCTGATTCGCCGATAATGGCTACATAAGGAATACCCCTTTTATTGGCATATTTCATCTGTTTATCCATTTTGGCAGATTCCGGATATATCTCAGCAGCGATGCCTTTGGCGCGCAGCGCCTGTACATGTTTAAAGGCGGCTACCGCATTTGCTTCACCGAGATTGAGGAAAATTACCTTGGTAGATTGCTGGGCAGTTTCAGGGAAGAGATTCAGTTCTTCCAGCACGTCGTAGATACGGTCTACGCCGAAGGAGATGCCAACGCCGGAGATACCTTTGAGGCCGAAGAGGCCGGTGAGGTCGTCGTATCGGCCGCCGCCACCTATACTACCCATTTTTACGGTGGCTGGTGCTTTGACCTCCACGATCATACCCGTGTAGTAGTTCAGGCCCCGGGCGAGGGTAACATCAATGATGGGCTCGTTATTAAAGGTGGTGAGGCCGGAGTTGAGGACAAATTTTAATTCTTCAATTCCTTTAAGGCCAGTGGCGCTGCTTTGCAGCAATTCAGCCAGTTGATTTAATTTTTCTTCGTTGGTACCACCTATTGTAAGGAACTTTTCGATTGTATTAATATCGGCATCGCTTAATCCGCGGTCGCTCAGCTCTTTACGTACCCCTTCTGCACCAATTTTATCAAGTTTATCGATGGAAATGGTAATGTCTGTCAGGAGTTCCTGTTTCCCGATTACTTCTGCCAGGCCGGAAAGGATTTTACGGTTATTGACGCGCAGTTCCACACCGGCCAGACCGAGGCTGGTGAATACTGCATCGTAGATGAGCAGGAGTTCTACTTCGTTTACGAGGGAATTGCTGCCTACCACGTCCGCATCGCATTGGTAAAACTCGCGGTAGCGGCCCCGCTGTGGGTTATCGGCGCGCCATACCGGCTGCATCTGATAGCGTTTGAAGGGCAGCGCAATATCATTCTGGTTCATCACTACGAACCGGGCAAACGGGATGGTAAGGTCGTAACGCAGGGCTTTTTCGCTGACAGCGGCTACGAGTTCCCTTGTGTTTGTGGCTTTTTCGGCTTTTTCGAAGATGTTACCGTTGTTTAATACTTTAAACATCAGTTGATCACCTTCATCGCCGTATTTACCTGTCAGTGTGGATAAGTTTTCCATGGCAGGTGTTTCCAGGGGCTGAAATCCGTACAGTTCAAATACCTGGCGGATCGTCTGGAAAATATAGTTTCGCTTTCTTACGATCACCGGGCCGAAGTCGCGGGTACCTTTGGGAATGCTGGGTTTGCTCATTTATAGAAAGTTGAGTGTTATTGTTCTTTATTTATGATTCGTTCGCAGGCCTTGAAAATCAATTCATATACTGGTGCAAACATTTTATCGTCAAAGTAGGGGTCTGGTACTTCCTGTTCGTCTTCCAGGAGAAAATGGACTTTCTGGCGATCGGCTTCATGGCGTGCTTTGTTTATTACGTTGTTATAATTGCTGCGGTCCATGACGTAGATGCGGTCGAAGCGGTCAAAGTCGCTGGTAGAGAACTGCTGGCCTCTGTGGCTGGAAATGTCGATACCATTCCTTTTGGCAATGAGGGTAGAGCGCTTATCCGGCGCGTCGCCTATGTGCCAGTTGCCGGTACCGGCGGAGTCGATTTCCCAGTGGGTATGTTTACTGCTGGCAGCCAAATGGCGCATCACGCCCTCCGCAAGGGGGGAGCGACAAATATTTCCAAGGCAGACCATTAAAATTTTCATGTTAAAGAAATTGAAATTCTGGCCGCAAACCTACAAGATATTATGGAAACCTGCATTGATTTGCATCTATATAAAAGAAATCTGGTATAATGGACGAAATTTCTCAATAAAAAATACGAATTGTTGAAAAAATGACTCAAATTGCCGCTGGATGTACAATTGCGCGGTTATTTAGCAGGTTTTTTTAACAAACTTCTAAAAGATCATATGCCGGATTAAAAAATATTTTTTTGTATAATTGTAAATCGCAACCATAGATGATGCAGGACGAACAAAACAAACGCACGGATAACAGGTATAGACCTATAGGCGAATTAGTTAGAGGGTTATTTTTTATTCTCTTCGGTCTTTTCGCGATTTTCGCGCGACAGTTAGGCTTAGGAGAGTTCCGTTTATCACCGCAGTGGATGACTATATTAGGAGTTGTACTCTGTATTTACGGTCTCTTTAGAGTTATTAATGGCGCAAGAAAATTATTTTAAAACAAAATATAAGCGAAAGGAGGTTTGTTTTATGAGATTTTTCAATGTTACTAAGACCATGGCCCTGGGCCTGGCAATGGGTGCACTTGTATTCTCTGCCTGCAACAGTAATCCAAACAAAAAGAAACTGGATACACCAACTGAGGGAACCATTCACATTACGGTGGATGAGTCGTATCAACCTCTGATTGAAGCGGAAATAAAGGTTTTCGAGTCATTGTATCCAAAGGCAAAAGTGATTGCTGAATACAAGCCCGAAGCGGAATGTTTTAAAGATTTGCTGAATGATAGTGCAAGACTGATCATTGTTACGAGGGAATTTAATCAGGAAGAGAAAGATTATTTTCAGAAAATTAACATAAAACCTCGTAGTTTACTCCTCGCCTGGGATGCTTTGGCATTAATTGTGAATCATAGTAATCCGGATTCCATCCTCACAATGGACCAGGTAAGAGCGATAATGGATGGTTCGGCAACCGACAGAAAGTGGCAACTGGTGTTTGATAATGCCAACTCAAGCACCGTACGCTATATCAGAGACTCCATAAACAAAGGAAAAGCTTTACCGGCCAACACCATGGCGGCTAAAACTAACCCGGAAGTGGTGGATTATGTGACAAAAAATAAAGATGCCATGGGAGTAATAGGTGTTAGCTGGATTGCTGATCCAAACGATTCCCTTTCTCTGGCCTTTACCAATGATGTAAGCGTAGCCAAGTTACGTGCAGATGGCTACTCCGAATTTGTGAGGCCTCACCAGGCTTACATAGCAACAGGCAGTTATCCGCTTAAACGTGGATTCTTTTATTGCCTGAAGGAACCGTACAATGGATTGGGTTCGGGGTTTGCCACATTTTTAGGAAGTTACGAGGGACAGCTGGTGATTAAGCAGTTCCGGTTATTTCCGGCCAGATTGAATGTAGTATTTCGAGAGGCCAACCTGAAGTAGAAAAACACAACTAAAAATTAAAAAATCAGATTGCAAATGAACAGACGGAAAAGTTTACTCGTAGCAATGCTTTGCGCTGCATCCAGCAGCGTGATGGCTCAATCTGTTGAAGATGGATTGAAAGACCTGTACTACGGCAAAAATCTGTCCGCAAAACAGAATTTTGAAAAAGTAATTGGTGCGAAGCCAACAGAAGACAAAGCCTATTATTACATGGGTATAGCACAACTGGCCATGGGTGATGAGGCTGGTGCTGCGGCCACTTTCCAGAAAGGTTTGCAGGCTGTTCCTACCTCTGCTTTACTGCAGGTGGGTATGGGCCGTATTGACCTGATCAAAGGAGATGCTGCTGCTGCCAAACAAAAATTTGAAGCTGCAAGCGCTGCTACCCAGGGTAGAGATGGTGACGTTGCTCGTGCAATCGCCGATGCCAGCAGCGAAATTAAAGGTGGTGACCGCGCCTATGCACTGTCAGTAATGGAAAAATTACTGAACAATGAAGGCCGCAAGAAAAAAGAAGTATATAATCCAACCCCTGCCGACTATATCGAACTGGGTGATGCTTACCGCTTCCTCGGTGGAGAAAATGGTGGTAAAGCGATTACCACATACGAAAAAGCGCTGGAGCTGGATCCTAACAATGCAGAAGCGGTACTGAAACAAGGTCTGGTTAATTACAATGCCCGCCTCTTAGAAGAAGCAGTAGCAGATTGGACCAAAGCAACAAATATGGACCCCAAATATGCACCAGCATATTATGAGTTGTTCTTATTCTATACCACTCCTAAAAAGAAACAATTAGATTGGGATAGAGCTGCCGGTTACCTGCAGAAATATATGGAAGTAGCTGACCCTGCGGATAAAGCCAAACTGCAGTACCTGGATGCTTCAGTGGCCTTCTTCAAAAAAGATTACGACGCAGCGATCACTAAAGGTAACGCAGCGCTCGCTACCGCTAACGAAGAAACTGCTGATAAACTGAACCTCCTCGTAGGTGATGCTTACCTGCAGAAGGGTGATTCCCTGAACGCTAAGAAAGTAATGGATGCCTATGCTACTAAAGCTGGTGAGGGCAAACTGACTGTTCAGGATTATAAACTGATGAGCACCATCTACCTGCGTCTGAAAGATGCGGATTCTGCTACCCAGGCCGGTTACACAGATAAAGGTCTGAACTACCTGGAGAAGTTCGCATCTATGGATACCACCAAAGATGTGGAAGCTTACAACGCTGTTGCTGAAGCTTACAAATCTGCCCGCAAATACGATAAAGCAGGTGATTGGTACGTAAAAGCAAATGATCTGCGCGTAGCTAACAAAGAAACCCTGCAGGCAATTGATTTCTACCTGCCGGCTCAGATGTACTATTACGCTGGTGCTACTGCAAAACCAATCGATACTACACTGCTGAACAAATCAGATGAGCTGTATGGTAAAATGATCGAAGCTAAACCAGACTATGTCGCTGGTTACTACTACAGAGGTATGGCTAACTACGCTAAAGACCAGCAGGGTCAGAGCGGTGTTGCTAAACCTTACTTCGAGAAATACATCGAAACCGCAGGTGCTGATCCGGCCAAATACAAAACTAACCTGATCAACGCTTACACTTACATGCTGCTGTATTACTACAATAAAGAAGACAAAGAGAATATCAACACATTCGCTGATAAACTCCTGTCTGTAGATCCTAACAGCGTAACCGTAAAAGAAATCAAAGAAAACATGGCTGCACGCGAAAAACCTGCCAAACCAGCAGGTAATGGTGCCAAAACAGCAGCCAGCAACAAGTAATTAACTTATCTTGTTATAAACAAAAAACCCTCTGAACTTCAGAGGGTTTTTTTGTTGCTGGTTAATGAAAAAATCTAATATTTTAAAAGTTTATTCATTTGATATTTGGTTTAGTTACAGTATTTTTGCGCATTCGGTCAATATTTTTATCGGGAAGCTTATGTATACAGAAACTGAACTTTTGTCAGCAACGACGCCCTTCAGCTATTTCCCTATTGTACTGCAATTACTTGCTGCTCTAGGTTTCGTTGGAATAACCATGCTCGCCACCCATTTTTTGGGGCCAAAACGTAAAACGGAGGATAAGCTCATTAACTTTGAGAGCGGAATCGAGCAAAAAGGAAATGCCCGCCAGCCGGTAGCCATCAAATACTTTCTTACAGCCATCCTCTTTGTGCTATTTGATGTGGAAGTAATCTTTTTTTATCCCTACGCTGTTAATTTCAGAGATCTTGGTTGGGAAGGATTTACTGCCGTATTGATGTTTGTCGGATTTTTCCTCTGCGGATTTATTTATATCGTGAAGAAGGGTGCTCTTAAATGGGAAGACTAATCTTAAATCATTAAAATTAATACCATGCCTCGTCCGGTTCAATATAATACTAATGTGAAGATGGTGGAAATCCCTGAGGGATATTCCGGTGAAGGATTTTACGCCACATCTTTTGATAAAGTCATAGGTCTGGCCCGTAAAAATTCCATCTGGCCGCTGCCTTTTGCCACTTCCTGCTGTGGAATTGAATTCATGGCAACCATGGCAGCAACATACGACATGGCGCGTTTTGGTGCTGAACGTATGGCGTTTACACCACGCCAGTGCGACCTGCTGATGGTGATGGGTACCATTTCAAAAAAAATGGGTCCGATCGTACGCCAGGTATACCTGCAAATGGCTGAACCCCGTTGGGTAATGGCAGTAGGTGCCTGTGCCTCCAGTGGTGGTATTTTCGATACTTACTCCGTTCTTCAGGGTATTGACCAGGTGATCCCGGTGGACGTTTACGTGCCAGGATGCCCTCCAAGACCAGAAGGTATTATCGATGGGTTTATGCGTATCCAGGACCTCGTGCATAACGAAGGCCTCCGCCGCCGTAACTCAGAGAAATACCGTGAACTGATGGAATCATACGGTATCAAATAACCGAAGAACAGGTAAATCGTTAACGTAAATTATTCTTGTTAATGTCTTTAACAAACGAACGCATACAGCAACGCCTTACGGAGAAGTTTGGAGATGTGGTCACCGGCTACGAAGAGCCGTATGGCATGCTCACCTTCACTGCACAACGCGAATCCAATCTGAAAGTAATGCAATTCCTGTTTGATGATGAGGAATTGCGTTTTCAGTTTTTGACAGATATCACTGCCGTTCACTATCCGGAAAGGAAAAATGAAGAACTGGCCGTAATCTACCACCTGCACAACTTCGTGGACAACGTACGTATCCGCATGAAAGTTTTTGCACCGGTTGCTGCACCTAAAGTATACACCGCTACCAGCCTGTTTCTCTCTGCAAACTGGATGGAGCGCGAAACATATGACTTTTTCGGGATCGACTTCGTTGGTCACCCTAATCTGAAACGTATCCTAAACGTGGACGAAATGACTTATTTCCCCATGCGTAAGGAATTCCCGCTCGAAGACTCCATGCGTATCGACAAAGACGATGAGATGTTTGGTCGCGGCGGAAACATTTAATACTTAAGGATATGCTAGACCAGAAACAACACGTAAACCTGCCGCAAGGCTCCATAGAAAAAACAACTACCACACTGAACCTGGGTCCTACCCACCCGGCTACACACGGTGTGTTCCAAAATATTCTGGAAATCGACGGTGAACGTATCGTTAGCGCCGAATCTACAGTGGGTTATATCCACCGCGCTTTCGAAAAAATCGCTGAACGCCGCCCTTACTACCAGATCACTCCACTCACAGATCGCCTCAACTACTGCTCTTCCCCCATTAATAACATGGGCTGGCATCTGACCGTAGAAAAACTCCTTGGTATCGAAGTCCCTAAACGTGTTGATTACCTCCGCGTAATTATCATGGAACTGGCCCGCATCGCCGATCACCTGATCTGTAATGCGGTAATGGGCGTGGATACAGGTGCACTCACCGGGTTCGTATACCTGATGACCTACCGCGAGTTGATCTATGAAATTTATGAAGAGATCTGTGGCTCCCGACTCACTACCAATATCGGCCGTGTAGGTGGTTTCGAAAGAAACTTTACCCCTGTGGCATGGGAGAAAATTCACCGCTTCCTGGAAGAATATCCAAAAGCACTGAAAGAATTCGAAACCCTCCTCACCCGCAACCGTATCTTCATCGAACGTACGCAAGGGGTAGGTGGAATCGACGCTAAACGCGCCATGAGCTACGGCTTTACCGGTCCTAACTTACGCGCGGCAGGTGTGGATTACGATGTACGCGTGGCTACACCGTACTGCTCTTATCAGGATTTCGACTTCACCGTGCCGGTAGGTACCACCGGAGACTGTTACGACCGCTACCTCGTCCGTAACGCCGAAATGTGGGAGAGTATCAGCATTATCCGCCAGGCAGTGGAAAAACTGAAAGACCTGCCGGATGATGTATACCATGCAAAAGTACCTGAGTTTTACCTGCCTCCTAAACAGGACGTATATACGAAAATGGAAGCGCTCATCTATCACTTTAAAATTGTGATGGGTGAAACCGATATTGTACCTGGAGAAGTATACAGCTCTGTAGAAGGTGCCAACGGTGAATTAGGCTTCTACCTCATCAGTGATGGTGGCCGCAGCCCTTACCGCCTGCACTTCCGCCGTCCATGCTTCATTTACTACCAGGCATATGCCGAACTGGTACAAGGCGCTATGATCTCAGATGCGATCATTTGTATGAGTAGCCTCAACCTGATTGCAGGTGAGCTGGATGCGTAGTGATACGAAGTCTGTTTAAAAGTTCTTTAGTCTTGTTGTTTCATATGTCGGGAGATATTAGCTGCAGCTGCATTTACATCTCCCTAAAAAAGAAAGACGACAAGTTTATTCAATTATAAATTATCAATAGCTGTGGTTCAATTTTCTGAAGAGAAACTGAATAAAGTAAAAGAGATCATCGCACGCTATCCGGAAGGAAAGCAGAAAAGTGCGCTGATACCAGTGCTTCACCTGGCACAGGAATCATTTGGTGGGTGGTTGAGCGCAGAAACGATGGACTATGTAGCCTCGCTGCTGCAGATCAAACCTATCGAAGTATATGAAGTAGCAACGTTCTACAGCATGTTTAACCTGACGCCTGTTGGGAAATACCTGTTTGAAGTTTGTCAGACTGGTCCCTGCATGGTGAGCGGTTCCGATAACATCATTGAGTACATCAAATCCAAACTGGGTATTGGTGTTGGTGAAACCACCCCTGATGGCATGTTTACACTGAAACTGGTGGAATGCCTCGGCGCCTGCGGTTATGCTCCGATGATGCAGCTGGGTAAGCATTACCGGGAACACCTGACGCCTGCGAAAGTGGATGAAATCATCGCTGAGTGCAGAGCAAAGGCGAACTAATTCCAGTTTAAAAAAATACCCATGAGGTTATTGACAGGTTTACTACTGCAAAATAAGTTCTTCATTATCGAAACCATATTGCTGATGGGGTTATTCACAGCTTTGTGGAGAATTGAGAATGCTTTTGTTTCCTTTGTTTTCGGCGTTAGCGCCGGATACCTGTTGTACCGCCTTGGCAACCGCATCGCAAAGCGGGGAGCCAGCAGAGCCTGATGGTCTTTAATCTATACTAAAATCTGTTGATGACAGCAGCTGTTGTTATCAATCTATAAGGAAGAAAATGGGACGCAAATTACTTTTAGAAAACGCACATATTGAAGGCATCCGGTATTACGATACTTACCGGAGAAACGGCGGTTATGCTGCAGCTGAAAAAGCGCTGAAAAGCATGGGGCCTGAAGCTGTTCTGGAAGAAGTGAAAAAGAGTGGCCTCAGAGGTCGTGGTGGTGCCGGCTTCCCTACCGGTATGAAATGGAGCTTCATTGCCAAGCCTGAAGGTGTTCCCCGTTACCTCGTTTGTAATGCGGATGAATCTGAGCCCGGTACTTTTAAAGACCGCTACCTCATGGAATTTATCCCACACCTGCTGATCGAAGGGCTGCTGATCTCCAGCTTCACCCTCGGAGCAAACGCTTGCTACATCTATATCCGCGGCGAATACGCCTGGATTCCTGATATCCTGGAACAAGCCATCGCCGAAGCGAAAAATAATGGCTGGCTGGGTAAAAACATTCAGGGTACCGGTTTTGACCTGGAAATATATGTACAACGCGGTGCCGGTGCTTACATCTGCGGTGAAGAAACTGCGCTCATCGAATCCCTGGAAGGTAAACGCGGTAACCCACGTATCAAACCTCCGTTCCCGGCTGTAAAAGGCCTCTGGCAGTGCCCTACAGTGGTAAACAACGTTGAAACCCTCGCAGCAGTAGTACCAATCATTAAGTACGGCGGCGATGAATATATTAAACTCGGTACAGGTAAATCTACCGGTACCAAACTGATTTCTGCCTGCGGTAATATCAACAAACCAGGGGTATACGAAATCGAAATGAATATCTCTGTGGAAGAATTCATCTTCTCTGATGAATACTGCGGTGGTATCAGAAACGGTAAACGTCTGAAAGCATGTATCCCGGGTGGTTCTTCCGTACCGGTGCTGCCTGCCAACCTGCTGCTGAAAACAGCGAAGGGTGAAACCAGGATGATGACCTATGAAAGCCTGGCTGATGGCGGTTTCGCAACCGGCTCCATGTTGGGTTCCGGCGGTTTCATCGTGATGGACGAAGACCAGTGTATCGTTAAAAACACGCTCACTTTCGCACGCTTCTATCACCACGAAAGCTGTGGTCAGTGTAGCCCTTGCCGTGAAGGTACCGGCTGGATGGAAAAAGTGCTGAAAAATATAGAAACAGGTAAAGGTAAGATGAGTGATATCGACCTGCTCTGGGACATCCAGCGCAAGATCGAAGGTAACACCATCTGCCCGCTGGGAGATGCGGCAGCATGGCCGGTGGCAGCAGCTATCCGCCACTTCCGTGACGAGTTTGAATGGCATGTGAAAAATCCGGAAGAAGCGCAGCGCCGCAACTTCGGTTTAGCGCATTATGCTGATCCGTTGCCGGTTGCGGCTACAGTTTAGGAAATGGAGTAGATCTTTTTTGCTCGCAAAGCAGCATAAGCAGCAAAGGAGTTTGATAAGAAATTTGTTTGTTTTCAGAATTTGTTAACCTTTTAATTATTCATCCATGACTGAAAATGAAATCTCGAAAGAGATTGTAGATCTTTGTTTTCATTTGCACCAGCGGTATGGACCTGGTTTGTTTGAATCGGTTTACCATCGATTACTTGTATATGAACTCGAAAGGAATGGTTTCTTTGTCAGGACAGAAGTGGGAGTCGATATTGAACATGATGAAATCATTATTGAAAATGCTTTCAAAGCGGATATTATAATTAACAATAAAGTTATTGTTGAAATTAAAAGCTTAAAAGCATTGGAAGAGGTTCATTTCAAACAGCTCTATACATATCTCAAATTATCTGAGATAAAACTCGGATTATTAGTGAATTTCAATGTTAAGCTGATAAAAGATGGGATACACCGTGTCGTGTGCAATTTGTAATATAACACTAAGGAAAAGTTCAATGGTTTAACAACAAAAGAATAGAGATAAAATTCGTTTTTATCTCTATAATCGGAACTTAATCAACAAAACATAATCCTTAGCTGCTTAGCTGCTTATGCTGCTTTGCGTGAAAAAAAGACAAAACACAATCCTCGCTCCTGGCCCAATAAGCTATCTGCGAGAAAAAAATAAAAGGAAGCGCTCGCACTGCGAGTATAAAAATCAAAACAATGGCGGAGGAAAAAAAATTATTCAAGGTTAAGATCGATAACATCTCCGTGGAGGTCGAACCAGGTACTACCATTTTGAATGCAGCACGTGGTATTGGAGGAGATGTAGTGCCACCGGCTATGTGTTACTATTCCAAACTGCAGGGTAGTGGTGGTAAATGCCGTACCTGCCTGGTAAAAGTGACGAAAGGTTCAGAAGCGGATCCGCGCCCTATGCCTAAACTGGTAGCCAGCTGCCGTACTACTGTAATGGATGGTATGGAAGTAGCCAATATCACCTCTCCGGAAGTACTGGAAGCCCGCAAAGGCATCGTGGAATTCCTGCTCATCAACCACCCGCTGGATTGCCCGGTGTGTGACCAGGCTGGTGAGTGCGACCTGCAGGACCTCAGCTACGAACACGGCGCTGAAGGTACCCGCTACGAATTTAAACGCAGAACATTTGATAAAATAGATCTCGGTGATCATATCCAGCTGCACATGACCCGCTGTATCCTCTGCTACCGTTGCGTATTCACAGCGGATCAGCTGACAGCATCACGTGAGCACGGTGTACTCGACAGAGGTGATCACTCCCAGATCAGCACTTATATCCAGAATAACCTGGACAATGATTTCATCGGTAACGTAATCGATGTTTGTCCGGTAGGTGCGCTCACCGATAAAACGGCACGTTTCAAAAACCGTGTATGGTTCCTCAAACCTGTGGATGCTCACCGCAATTGCGATAATCCTAAATGCTGCGGTAAAGTGGCACTCTGGATGCGTGGTGATGAAGTATTCCGCGTAACCGCCCGCAAAGACCAATACGGTGAAGTGGAAAACTGGATCTGTGATACCTGCCGCTTCGAAAAGAAAGACGTAAAAGATTGGACCATAGAAGGACCTCGTAAGATTGACCGCCACAGCGTTATCTCTCAGGGTCACTATGTAAATACCGTGAAACCGAAAGACCCGCTTGTAGAAGTACTGGATGGCCGCCAGCCAAAACTGCTGTTCGATATCCATACGCAGAGTGAGGTAAACAGGCCTACCATCGACCTGTCGAAGATCGACGGACCGGCACACTCTGACGATTTCAATAAATCTCAATCGTAATTTGTAATTCGTAATCGTATTTGGAAATGACGTTATTAAGTATAGACTGGTTTTTCTTAATTGAAAAGATTCTCCTTATCTCAGGAGTATTGGTCCTTTCGCTGGTAGTGGCAATGTACTCTACCTGGGGCGAAAGAAAGGTAGCTGCCTGGATCCAGGATCGCCTTGGTCCTAACCGTGCGGGTCCTATGGGGTTACTGCAACCACTGGCAGATGGAGGTAAACTTTTCTTTAAAGAAGAAATCATTCCTACCAATTCCAACAGGTTCCTGTTCATCCTCGGCCCGTCCATCGCTATGTTGGTGGCCTGTATGACCAGCGCCGTTATTCCATGGGCCGATACCATTACCATCGCCGGCCGTCAGATCTCCCTGCAGGTAGCAGATGTAAACATCGGTATCCTGTTCATTTTCGGCGTGGTGAGTATGGGTGTTTACGGTATTATGATTGGTGGTTGGGCATCTAACAACAAATTCTCTCTCCTGGCATCTGTACGTGCTGCCTCCCAGATCATCTCCTACGAGTTGCCTATGGGCCTGGCGCTGATCGCGCTGCTGATGCTGACCGGCACTCTGAGCCTGAAGGAAATCGTGGAACAACAACGTGCCGGACTCTGGAACGTAGTATATCAGCCCCTGGGCTTCCTGATCTTCCTGATCTGTGCTTTTGCAGAGTGTAACCGTACTCCTTTCGACCTTCCGGAAGCAGAGAACGAGCTGAATGGTGGTTACCACCTGGAATATTCTTCCATGAAACTCGGCTTCTTCCTGTTCGCTGAATATATCAACATGTTTATCAGCTCCGCCCTGATGGCAACCCTGTACTTCGGTGGTTATGCTTATCCAGGAATGGATAAACTGGGCCTGAGCGAAAACATGCTGGCACTGACCGGTTTCCTGGCACTGTTCATCAAAACCCTCCTGTTTATTTTCTTCTTTATGTGGGTGCGCTGGACTATTCCGAGATTCCGTTATGATCAGCTGATGCGCCTGGGCTGGAGAGTACTGATTCCGCTGGCATTGGCTAACATGCTGATCACCGGAGCAGTTGAATTATTACGTCATCATTAATTAAATATTTGCCTGCCGTGTAACAGCGGCAGGACTTAAATAGCATTCATTATGCAAACTTTAACCAATAGGGCAAAACCGGTAGATCGCAGACCCATGACTTTCATGGAGAAGATGTATATCCCTGCGATTGCAAAAGGAATGGGTATCACCCTGAAACACCTTTTTCAACGTAAGGCTACCGTTAGCTTTCCAGAGAAGAAACGTCAGTTCAGCCCTGTATTCCGCGGATTACATGTATTGAACAGAGATGAAGAGGGGCGTGAAAGATGCACTGCCTGCGGCCTTTGTGCGGTTGCTTGTCCTGCCGAAGCTATAACCATGGAAGCGGCGGAAAGAAAACCGGGAGAAGAGCACCTGTATCGTGAAGAGAAATATGCTGCCCGTTATGAGATCAACATGTTGCGTTGCATCTTCTGCGGTTTCTGTGAAGAAGCCTGCCCGAAAGATGCCGTTTATATGTCAGAAACTTTTGCGCCTGCCATGTACGAGCGTAAAGGCTTTATCTACGGTAAGCAGGATCTGCTGATTCCGAATCCAAAGACATCTTCCGGTAAATAATTTTCGTCCAAAAAAAATACAATAGTCAAACATAGCAGAGATGGGAATGAGTATACAACAAATAATTTTCATGGTGCTGTCGTTAGTAGCGCTGGTATCGGCGCTGGGCGTGGTATTGAGCAAAAATCCTGTATCAAGCGTATTATGTCTGATTGTGACATTCTTCGCTATTGCCGGACATTATATCATGCTCAATGCTCAGTTCCTGGCCGTAGTACATATCATCGTGTACGCGGGAGCCATCATGGTATTGTTCCTTTATGTAATGATGCTGATGAACCTGGATGCAGACATTGAACCGCAGAAACGCAACTGGCTGAAATATGCCGGAGCTGTGAGCGGAGGTGCTTTACTGGTAGTACTGGTAGCCGCCCTGCGCGACGCCAGCATGCCGGCACTCAGTGAGTCATCCGTGGAAATAGGACTGATTCACAACCTGGGAAAACTACTGTTTACACAGTATGTAGTACCATTTGAGATTAGCAGCATCCTGTTCCTGAGTGCAATGGTAGGTGCAGTAGTTATTGGTAAAAAAGACTGATCTTACCAGGTCAGCATAATTCGTAAAACGTAATTCATTTTTATGCCTGTTCAATATTACATATTCCTGAGTATCGCCCTGTTTTGTATTGGTGTGATGGGAGTGCTGATGCGCAGAAACGCCATCATCATCTTTATGTGCATAGAGCTGATGTTAAACGCGGTAAACCTGCTGCTGGTAGCCTTCTCCAAAATGTGGGCAGATGCCGGAAAAGTAGATGCCGGTTCAGCGCAGTTGTTCGTGTTTTTTATCATGGTGGTAGCCGCTGCTGAAGTAGCAGTTGGTCTGGCCATTATTACAATGGTCTACAGAAATACACACTCCGTAGATATAAACATTCTTAACAGGCTGAAAAATTAATAATTCTCCTCCTTCATAATTATTAATTATTTCGACGTCGTAAATAGAATTGATAAATGATTAATCTAGTTTGGCTGGTACCATTTTTACCATTATTAGGTTTCCTGGTGAATGGATTGGGACGCAGATTTTTATCCAAGTCCCTCGTAGGGTTTGTTGGAAGTAGTACGGTGTTGGCTGCCTTTGTGGTGAGCTTAATGATCTTTTTCCAGGTGAAAGCTGATGGATTTACCGCACAGGTAGTGAACCTGTTCGATTTCATCTCCGTTGGTTCCCTGCATATTCCTTTCGCATTTCAGGTAGATCAGCTCAGTGCCCTCTTCCTGCTGATCATTACCGGTGTTGGTACTTTGATCCATATCTATTCCACTTCCTACATGCACGATGAGAGCAATGAGAGCTTCGCAAGATATTTTGCTTACCTCAACCTCTTCGTGTTCTCCATGCTGATCCTGGTGCTGGGCGCCAATTATGTGATGATGTTCATCGGATGGGAAGGTGTAGGTCTTTGTTCTTATCTCCTGATCGGATTCTGGTTTAAAAACACCAGTTATAATAATGCTGCCAAAAAAGCATTTATCATGAACCGTATCGGTGACCTCGGCTTCCTGCTGGGTATCCTCTTCATGATCATGCAGTTTGGTACCGTAACATTCCCTGAAGTATTCAGCAAAGCAGCGCCGCTGGGCATGAACAGTCCTGTGCTGGGTGCCATTGCCATGCTGCTGTTTGTAGGTGCCATGGGTAAATCAGCGCAAATTCCGCTGTATACCTGGTTGCCGGATGCGATGGCGGGTCCTACCCCGGTATCTGCCCTGATCCACGCTGCTACCATGGTTACCGCCGGTATCTACATGATTGCACGCAGCAACGTGATCTATACGCTGGCACCATGCATTCAGACAGTAGTGGCCATCATTGGTTTGGCTACTGCGGTGTTTGCAGCTTCTATTGCACTGAAACAAAACGATATTAAGAAAGTATTGGCTTACTCCACCGTGAGTCAGCTGGGTTATATGTTCCTGGCCCTCGGCGTAGGTGCCTATGGAGCAGCCGTTTTCCACGTGATGACGCACGCATTCTTTAAAGCGCTGTTGTTCCTCGGTTCCGGTTCCGTGATCCATGCAATGGGTGGCGAACAGGATATCCGTAAAATGGGTGGCCTTAAAAAGTATATGCCTACCACCAACTGGACTTTCCTGATTGGTTGTATCGCTATCGCTGGTATCCCCGGATTTTCCGGCTTCTTCTCCAAAGATGAAATTCTGGCCCATGCATTTGGTGTAAACATCTCCTATTACGTGATAGGCTTGATTGGTGCACTGATGACGGCTTTTTATATGTTCCGCCTGTACTACATCACTTTCTGCGGACAATTCCGCGGTACACATGAACAGGAGCATCACCTGCATGAAAGTCCTGCTGCCATGACAGTTCCTCTGATTGTGCTGGCTATCTTATCTGTGGTAGGTGGTTATGTAGGTATGCCTGAAGTATTTGGAACCAAAAACTTCCTGGCCGAATACCTGGCACCGATTTTTGCGCCGAGTGCGCCTTTCGCGGTTACGCACCATCTGTCGCACAGCACTGAATGGCTGCTGATGGGACTGAGTTCTGTACTGGTGATTGTAATGATACTGCTGGCACGTCAGAAATTCGTGAACTACCAGGATACCGGTGCTGAAAATACCGGCCTCGCTAAAGTACTTGAAAACAAATGGTATATAGATGAACTCTATGACGCAGTGATCGTTAAACCACTGTATGAACTGAGCCGCTTCTTCCGTGATACGGTTGAAAAAGCTGGTATCGACAGGCTGGTGAACGGTGTAGGTCGCGGTGTAAAATGGGGTAGCCAGCAGCTCCGGTTAGTACAAACCGGTAATGTAGGTTTCTACATCTTTGCCATGGTGATCAGTATGATCGTATTATTTGTGATCGGATTCTTATTATAAACCAATAGCAGAAGTTACAAGCGCAGATAAATTATGTTGACAGTTTTATTAATATTGATTCCTTTCATCGCGGGCCTTATCGCATTTGGCCTGAAGGGGTCCGGGCCTAAAGTGCTGGCGGTGATTTCATCCCTGGCAACGGTGGCAACAGCAATTGGTGCATGGTGCCGCTTAGGTACTGCACCCGACAGTTTGAGCTTCACAGCCAACTGGATCCCTCAGCTGGGAAGTCAATTCAGGGTAGGTTTAGACGGAATGGGCATGATGCTGTGCTTATTAACAGCCATCGCTTTTCTGCTTGTTTTTATTGCCATCTATAACCGCAACTACGAATCTTCCAACAGTTTTTATGGACTCCTGCTGCTTTCACAGGCGGGCCTTACCGGCGTATTTACCGCTTATGATGCCCTGCAGTTCTATATCTTCTGGGAGCTGGCGCTGATTCCTGTTTATTTCCTCTGCTCACTGTGGGGAGGTGATAAGCGTATAGCCGTTACGTTTAAATTCTTTGTTTATACATTCCTCGGGTCACTGCTGATGCTGGTAGGTATCATCTACCTGTATACACAGAACCCTGATCACTCCTTCAGCTGGGAATCCTTCACCAACCTGCACCTCGGTGCAGATCAGCAGAACTGGCTGTTCTGGCTCTTCTTTGTAGCCTTTGCCATCAAGATGCCGGTGTTCCCTTTCCATACCTGGCAGCCGGATACTTATGAGCAGTCGCCTACTCCTGTAACCATGATCCTTTCCGGTATTATGGTGAAAATGGGGCTGTTTGGTGTAATCCGCTGGCTGGTGCCGGTACTGCCTGAAGGCGTTCACATGTGGGCAGATGTAGCCATCGTGCTTTCCATCATCGGTATCATCTATGCTTCCTGCATTGCTATGGTACAATCGGACCTGAAGCGCCTGATCGCTTACTCTTCCATCGCCCACATCGGCCTGATGAGTGCAGCTATCTTCTCCCATACCGAACAGGGTATGCAGGGTGTGCTGCTCCAGATGTTTAACCACGGTATCAACATCATCGGCTTGTGGATTATCGTTGAGATCATCCAGCAGCGTTTCAACATCAAAAATATGGACGAGCTGGGAGGCATTGCGCAGAAAGCTCCGCGTATGGCCATCTTCCTGGTTATTATCAGCCTGGCAAACATCGGCTTACCACTGACCAACGGTTTCGTAGGTGAGTTCCTGATGTTCAGCGGTCTGTTCCAATATAATCACTGGTTTATGGCAGTGGCCGGACTGGGTATCATCCTGGCTGCGGTGTATACACTGAACATGATCCAGAAGGTAATGTTCGGTAACGCGAATGCATTAACAGAAACTACAACCGACTTACAGCCTGCAGAAGTGCTGGCTTTGAGCCTGGTGGTTGCTATCATCCTGATCCTGGGTGTTTATCCAAAACCAATCCTGGACCTGGTAAGCAACACAACTGCTGTAGTTCTTAAATTTTAATCGGGGTTTTGTAACGCAAAAATATGAATGCACTAATTTCTACTGCTTTATCGGGCGTTGTACTGATGTTCGTTGGTTTATTTGCACGTAAGCAGCACATTAAATTTTTTGCCATAGCGGCCATTATTATAGCTTTTATAGCTAACCTGGCACAGTATCCATCTGTGGAGCTGGGCGGCTATACTATGTTTGGCATGATTGAAGTGACTAAATTCAGCATAATATTCAATGCAGTAGCTATTGGGTCCACGCTGTTGTATTTCCTGTTGTCGGGTAGCGAGTTTGAAAAGGTGGGAGAGCACGTGGCGGATTATTTCGCACTGGTGTTCTTTATCCTCGCCGGTATTTCACTGGCAGCCACTTTCAGCAACCTGCTGATGTTGTTTCTGGCCATTGAGATTATGTCGATACCACAGTATATCCTTGCTGGTAGCGATAAAAAGAACCTGAAGAGCAACGAAGCTGCACTGAAATACTTCCTGATGGGATGTTTTTCTACCGGTGTATTGCTGATGGGTATCACGCTGATCTATGGTTCTGCCGGTACTTTCGAGATTGCTTCACTGGGCCTCGGCGCTGAAAACGTTTCACCGCTGGCACTGTGCGGTACCATACTGGTTGCTTTTGCACTGGCATTTAAAGTATCCGCTGTTCCTTTCCACTTCTGGACACCAGATGTATACGATGGTTCACCTACCGTTTTCACCTCCTTTATGGCTACGGTGGTAAAAGCCGGTGGTTTCATCGCGTTTGTTCGCCTGTTTCACGTTGGCTTCGGCGGCGGAGAAATCAGCAGCCACTGGATGCTGTTACTGGCCATCATTACCGCGCTGACCCTCGTATTGGGTAACTTTACTGCTGTGTTCCAGCAGAGTGTGAAGCGCATGCTCGCTTACTCCTCTATCGCACAGGCAGGTTTCATGATGTTTGCGGTAATTGCAATGAACCTCGCAGCGGCCCAGGGTATTGTGCTGTATGCTGCTGCCTATAGCATCGCTACCATCGGTATCTTCGCGGTACTGCTGCGTTTAAAAGATTATACCTTCGAAGGATTCAACGGCCTGGCTAAGAAAGAACCAGTGCTGGCTTTTGCGGTAACAGTATTCCTGTTTTCACTGGCAGGTATCCCGGTTACGGCCGGCTTCTTCGCTAAATACTTCGTACTGGCTGCAGCTATCCAGCAGGGCCACCTGCTCTGGCTGGTGATCCTGGCGGTACTTTGCGCTGCCATCAGCGTATACTATTACTTCAGAGTGATCATAGCCATGTACTTCAAACAGGGCGAGCCTCAGGTAGAGCCGGTTTCCGGTGGCTTCAAAGCCGGTCTGATCTTCACCGTGATCCTCGTGCTGGCACTCGGTTTATTCCCGAACCTGCTGCTCTGCTGGCTGTAATTCAAATATTACTACCGCAAAACCCCCGGTTTTGCGATGATACTAAAAAGGAAGACTGGTGCCGAAGGCACCAGTCTTCCTTTTTTTATACCGATCAACCACTAATCCCAAATAACCTCGGATCGAATGCATTATTATATTAACTTTACTATTAACCCGTATTTATGCAATCCCGAGATATATTTTCACTGGCATATCGTTCCGTTACCGGTAATAAACTCCGAACCGGGCTCACTGTAGCAATCATCGCACTGGGTATTACTGTGCTGGTGGGCATTCTTACTGCTATCGACAGCATGAAGAACAGTATTTACAGCAGTTTCGCCATGATGGGCGCCAACAGCTTCAGTATCCGCAACCGCGATATCCAGGTACGCATGGGCGACGACAGTGAAAAAGCCTCAAAAGGGAACAAAAACCAGAAAAAAGTAAAAAAATCAAACAGTAACAAGGTGATATCCTACCAGGATGCCGTACGTTTTAAGGAACGTTACCACTTCCCCGCTGAGGTGAGCATCAACTTCAGGGCCTCCGGCATTGCCACTGTTTATAAAGATGATAAGAAAACAAATCCCAACGTGACCGTCATTGGCGGGGATGAAAACTATCTCAAGGTGGCCAGTTACGAAGTGGCCGAGGGAAGGAACTTTAACACCCTCGATGTGGAATCCGGCCGAAATGTAGCCATCCTGGGAAAAGACGTGGCGGAAAAACTTTTTGGCAAAAAGCTGAAGAACGTAGTGAATAATACCGTGCGGGTGGGAGATGTGCGCTACCGGGTAATCGGCGTGCTCGCCTCCAAAGGAAGTAGTGCCATGATGAGCCAGGACAACGTAGTACTGACTACGGTCAACAATACACGAAGAATTTTTAACCGGCCTAATGCCTCCTACCAGATAGGCATCGCCGTAAAAGATATCAGCCAGATGGAGCCCGCACAAGGGGAAGCTATCGGGCTTTTCCGTATTATCCGTGGTCTTGCTGTAAACGAGGCTGACAACTTCGTGATCAGCAAAAGCGATAGTATCGCAGAAATGCTGTTTTCCAGTCTCAGTAAAGTAAATCTCTTCGCAGTAGCCATTGCCTTTATCACCTTGTTTGGCTCCGCTATCGGACTCATGAACATCATGCTTGTATCGGTGGCCGAACGTACCCGCGAAATCGGCGTCACCAAGGCCCTGGGAGCCACCAGTAAAGTGGTGCGCCAGCAGTTCCTGTACGAAGCCATTATCATCAGTGTGATGGGTGGGGTGATCGGTGTATTGGTAGGCATGCTCTTCGGCAACGTAGTGTCGTTACTGTTAGGTTCTCCATTTATCATCCCATGGCTATGGATCTTTATCGGTGTAAGTCTCTGCGCCATCGTGGGCCTGATCTCCGGCATCTACCCGGCTTATAAAGCCTCCAAACTGGATCCGATTATCGCCCTGCGGTACGAATAACAATCTTCCGTTTACTACTTCTTTTTTTATATCTTGTCCGATACCAAAATCGAACAAGCATGCCTTTACTTATTGTGATTGGTGCCATCATCCTCCTTGTGATCCTGGTGGCCTGGCTCAAACTAAATACCTTTCTCAGTTTCCTGATAGTATCCCTGCTGATGGGACTGGCCCTGGGTATGGATATTTCAGCCATTACACAGTCGATCCAAATCGGTATTGGTAAAACGCTGGGATCGCTGATCGTGGTGATAGTAGCCGGTAGCATGCTGGGTAAGCTGGTGGCTGAAAGTGGCGCCGGACAACGTATTGCGGGCGGACTCATGAAACTGCTGGGGCCAAAATATGTGCAGTGGTCCCTCATGATCACCGGGTTTGTAGTAGGTATTCCCTTGTTTTATAATATCGGGTTTGTGCTGATGGTACCGCTGATATTTATGGTAGCCGGGCGTACAGGCTTACCTGCTGTGTACCTGGGGATTCCCATGCTGGCTTCCCTATCAGTAACCCATGGCTATCTCCCCCCACATCCTTCACCTACCGCGCTGGTACAAACCTTTCATGCCAGTATGGGCCTTACGTTGTTGTACGGCATCCTGGTGGCAGTGCCCGCAATCATCCTTGCGGGGCCCGTATTCAGCAGATTTCTTAAAAGCTACACCAACCCGCCATCCCAGATATTTACGACGAAAGAACTGCCGGAAAACGAAATTCCGGGAATGGGCGCCAGCCTGTTCGCCGCCATGCTGCCAGTGCTGCTGCTGGCATTTACTGCCGTGGCAAAGCTCTGGATACCAGAACACAGTTTCGGATATAAGGTGGCCAGCTGGCTGGGCGATCCGCTGATCGTAATGCTGCTGGCCGTGCTCAACGGTATGTACCTGCTGGGATTACGCAGGAAAACACCCATGAAAAAAGTTATGGGCCTGATGGATGAGGCAGTAAAGGATGTAGCTGTAATTATTCTGGTAATTGGCGGCTCCGGCGCACTTACACAATTGCTGAACGATAGCAAAGTAAGCTCCTATATCGCCGATAGCCTGCAGCAGCTGCACCTGCACCCGCTGGTGCTGGCATGGGGTATTGCCGCAATCATACGTGTGTGCATTGGTTCCGCTACCGTAGCAGGACTCACTACCGCTGCCATAGTGGCCCCGCTGATACCGGCTTCGGGCGTGAATCCCAACCTGATGGTGCTGGCCACAGGTGCCGGCAGCCTCATGTTCTCCCACGTAAATGATGCCGGTTTCTGGATGTTTAAAGAATACTTTAACTTGACAGTGAAAGACACCATCAAAACATGGTCCGTGATGGAAACGATCGTATCCGTAACCGGACTGGCAGGCACTTTGTTGCTTAGTTTGTTTGTATAAAAAATTTGTAATGAATTGGTTTGAACTCAGGAATGCAGCCCAGGTAGATTCACCTGCACTCATCATCTATAAAAACAGGGTGATTGAAAATATCAACACCGTAAAGGGAATGATTGATAACGTATCACGGTTACGCCCACACGTAAAAACGAATAAAATGACGGAAGTGGTGCAACTGATGATGGACGCGGGTATCAATAAATTCAAATGCGCTACCATCGCGGAAGCGGAGATGACCGGTTTGGCCGGCGCGGGGGATGTACTGCTGGCCTATCAGCCGGTAGGTCCAAAGGCAGTGCGTTTCCTGGAGTTGATACAGAAATATCCGGGCACCAGTTTCTCCTGCCTGGTAGATAACAGGGAGTCAGCTGACTATTTACAGTCGCTGGCGCAGCAAAGCGGCCGCCACGTGCATGTATACATGGATATCAACGTAGGTATGAACCGCACCGGCATTAAGCCGGATCAAACCGCGCTGGCATTATATCAGTACATACATTCGCTGGAAAACCTGCTGCCGGTAGGATTCCATGTATATGATGGCCACCTGCACGACACGGACCTGGCTATACGAAAACAAAAATGTGATCAGGCTTATGAGCCTGTTATAAACCTGGTGGCAGATGTGGTGGCAACCGGTTTACCGGTGCCGTTGGTAGTGGCAGGTGGCACACCCACTTTCCCGATTCATGCACAACGCCGCCGCGAAGAATGTAGTCCGGGTACTTTTGTATTCTGGGATTTTGGTTATGCCAAAAATCTGCCGGAACAACCATTTCATTACGCAGCGTTGGTACTCAGCCGGGTCATTTCTCACATCGATGATCAGCTGATCTGCCTGGACCTCGGGCATAAGTCCGTAGCGGCCGAAAACCCGCAGCCACGTGTGGAATTCCTGAACATTCCCGGCACTATTATCTCCCAGAGTGAAGAGCACCTGGTGATGAAAGTGGAATCAGCTGCGCAATATCCCGTAGGTACTGTTGCCTACGGAGTACCTTTACATATTTGCCCTACCGTAGCCTTGTTTGAAAAGGCTTATGTAGCAGAAAATAACGATGTAACTGCCACCTGGAAGGTGATTGCGCGCGACCGCCAGATCATCGTGTAAGCGGCCGGAATTTGGTATCTTTATATAACGCAGGTAAGCGCTATATAAAGATACCATATGCAGCAGATTTCTGACAGGATTATCCATTTCAACGAAGGCCGCATTCCTGCCTTGCTTTCCATGAAGTATGCAGCCATGCGCCGCAATCCACTCCGCTTTTTCAGAGGCTCCTGCCATTTGTTTTACGAAGATTTGCCTGCAGGGAACGAACTACTGAAATCCCCACGTAGCTGGATCTGCGGAGATCTCCACCTCGAAAATTTCGGTAGCTACAAAGCCGATAACCATATCCCTTATTTCGATATCAACGATTTTGACGAAGCAGTGCTGGCGCCCTGCCTGCTGGACCCTGCACGATTGCTATGCAGTATCTTCCTTACCTCCGATGTGCTGGATGTGAATGCCAAAGAGGCGAAAAAGCTCGCCGGTATTTTTATTAAATCGTATGCTGATACGCTTACGGCCGGATATATCCGTTCCCTGGAAAAACAGGCCGCTACCGGAACTATCCGCCTGTTTCTGGATACGGTGCGTAACCGGAAGTTAAAGCCATTCCTCGCAAAAAGAATGTATATAAAAGAGGATAAACCCCGACTGCTCATCGATGACCTGAAAACCATCAAAACACCGAAGGAAGAGCGGGACCTGGTAAAGGCGGCGGTGAACAGCTGGGCAGCCAAACGTCCTGCTTTAAAAGGTTACAACGTAGTGGATGCTGCGTATCGTATAGCCGGTACCGGTAGTTTGGGTATTGAACGCTATGTACTGTTGGTGACCTACGATAAAGCACCGGGTGAATATCACCTGCTGGACCTGAAAAGAGCTAACCCTTCCTGCATTTTAAAATACCATCACTTCCCCCAGCCTGTATGGACAGACGAGGCGCATCGTATCACGGAGGTACAGAAACGTGTGCAGGCAGCCTATCCTGCGCTGTTGCATGCTGTTAATGTGGCGGGGGAACAATTCGTATTAAAGCAACTGCAACCCAGCTCCGATAAATTGAACTTTGAATTGTTTGCCGGTAATATTCCGCAGCTGGAAGAGATTTTGACGACGATGGGGCAGATCCTTGGCTGGGATTGCCTTCGCTCGGGAGGCCGCCAGGGCTCTGCAATTGCGGATGAACTGATTGATTTTGGCGGCAGTGTGGATAACTGGAAAGACAGGCTGTATGAATATGCTGCTTCTTATGCGGAGCAGGTGCAGGATGATTTTAAGGAGTATGCCGCTGCTTATGATGATGGGGTGTTTAAGTAATTGCGTGAGAAGCAACGCCGTCAGCGTTGCTTCTCACGCAGTATTCACCATCGCCGAAAGCGATGGTGAATACTGCAAATTATTTTTTGATACTGGTCACCCTGATATGCTTCAACTCACCCACAAAAGCATTCGCTGTATCCCCGATATACTTAAACGGAAACACCAGCGTCTGCACTTTTGCAATTTTATCTTTCGTATTGGTAAAAGAAATTTTCGCACCTTCCAGTCGCTCTGTTAGCACGCCATTTACAAATAGCAATGTGCCTTTGTTATCTCCTGAAATCTCAATATGTGTCCAGGTTTCAGCCGGAACACTGTAGTTGAAATAATAATCATATCCCTCTCTGCTGAAGCCCAGTTTACCAGTTTGCTGCTGGAGTAATTTTACAGCGCCGGTAGGGCCGGAAAATAATACTGCATTGGCCGGATTGTTTTTATCCGGCTTGATGTCAAATGAAATCGTATATCCGTAACCGATGGCATCCACCGGTGTTTGTAAATAGCTCCTGCCGCCATTCAGCTTTAGGCTGTTAGCAATAGTACCGTTTACCAGTGTAGTGGCGTCGTGCTTATTGCCACTGATATCTTTTTTACTTTTAAAATCGTATGCTATTAATATGGAATCCTTACTATATAATTTGTGTTGTAAGTTTAACCCTGGTCCTTCAGGGAGATATTTACTTTTACTGAGGTAGGTTTTATACGGCTGATGGGCGTTGTAGCCGGTCCACATTTTCTCCGCTAATACCTGCATGGCCGGAAAGGCGCGGTCATGTACATCTTCGGCGGTTATGCCATTGCCGGGATGATCATTCCATACTGCAAATGCGCCGCCTTTAATTTTCGGATGCCCAAACGGAAATACTTCCTTCCCTATCATATTCGGCTCCCATTTGTTATATATACGGGAGATGTTGAGGTAGTCGTAATAATAACCGGCAGCGGGCACTATATACAGCCAGCCGTCTGGTGTGCTGATGAGGTCATAACCCAGCTTAATCATATCGCGCGGCTCCGCATAACCGTTGTACCAGGCATTCATGGTAACACCGGTTGATTTCACGGGAGTAGTTCCTTTGGCATGTGTGAGTGAGCCCCACATCCTTACTTTCTTGCCGTAACCTTCCACATATTTTATCAGGTGATCGGTGAAAGCCCTGAATTTTTCGGACTCTTTTTTATCATATTCATCGGTACCGATGTGTACTTCGTCGCCGATAAACACCGGTTGCGGGCCTTCCAGGTATTCTTTGAAAATATTATCCACCATTTGCCAGGAAACAGGTTCCAGGTTGAGATGGTCCCGGCCGTATTTATCGCTGGCTACCGCTGGCAGGGCTTTGCTGAGCGCGAGTGAATGCGCCGGTACATCTATTTCCGGGATGATCCGTACTCCAAAGCTGTCCGCCATTTTTTGCAGGGCAATAAATTCTTTTTTGGAGTAGGAGCCGTCTTTGGCTGTCAGCCCGGGATAGGTGCTGTTTTCCAGCCGGAAGGCGGAATAGGTGCTATCCCAGTTATCCCCGAAAAACTTCGCAAATCCGTTGTCATTCAGGTGTACATGGAAATCATTCATTTTATAGTAAGACATGAATTTCACATAGTTACGTAGAAATTCCATGCTGAAAAATTTTCTGCCGGCATCAAGCACAAAGCCACGCACTGCGTATTTAGGGTAATCCCGCGTGATGCCCTTGGGCAGGGTGTTGCGGGCAGGCGACTGCTGCAGCAACTGCAGGATGGTTTGCGCGCCCCACAAAACGCCGGTAGGGTGTGTAGCCGTTACCGTTACTGCGCTGTTGATATCCAGCTGGTAACCTTCCTTGCCAAGGTTGGCATCTGCGCCGGCTAATGTCAGAAATATATCACCGGCGGCAGGTTTGCCGGTTTTGTAAGTTATTTTACAGGTAGATGTGGTAGCCGCGATATCAGCGGTGAGCCGCTGTGCCACGCTTTCCAGCTGTGCAGCATAGGCCGGGTCAATGATCACTCTTGCCTTAGGTGTCAGCGTGTAATGGCCTGTATAGCCATGCCATTCCCGGAGTGCCGGAATTACGAATGGCTGATCCGCCTGCGGCGCTCCATATCTCCCTGAAACAGCAACAGACATGGGTACATCCGTTTCAGCACCATCCGACTGCCGTTGCAATACAAAGTAAAGGTTTACGGTAGCATCCGTAAGCGGAGTGGTAACGTGGCCATCCAGGTTGATGACCGGCATTCTGTCGGAGCCTTTCAGCAGCAGGTTATAGCCTGCTGGTGCTGTTGGCAGTGGAATTGCAGTTTGTCCGACTTTAACAGGTGCCAGCGGCGGCAGGGCTTTTACTATGGCTGCCAGCTGTGCAGAGTCAGTATTTTGCTGGGCTGCCACGGGATGGGCGGACAGGATGGTGGCCGCCGCAAATACAGCAGATGTTAACTTAAGCAATTGCATTGTTCATAATTGTTCACTGGTAAAAAAAGCGCCTCACCTATTGCTAAGTGAAGCGCCTGAAAATACTTAATTATCGTGACATCTAATAGTACAGGTAGGTGAGCACGTTGGTTGCATCCGGGGCTGCCGGCTTTAAACTGAGATAGTTATTAAACTGTTCAGTGCCCAGCAGTGCTTTTAGTTTGTTGTTAAGGCCATTCTGCATGCTGTTGAGCTTTGTCTGGTAAGCCTTTTCATTGCTGCCTTTGAGTGCCTGTATATTCGATTTTTGTTGCAGATAATTGGTGACAAGGGTAAGTAACTTAGGTTGTTGCTGATCGGTGAGCACCAGTGACTTACCCAGTTTGCTGACAATAGAGGCGGAAGTACCTTCTATGTTGATAGTTGGATTTTGCGCCTGCGTTTGCATAAAGAAAACACCGAAAATGAGCAGGAGCAAGGTAGTAGCCAGCTGTTTCATATATGACGGATTTATCTTTAAGTTACGGATAATTTGCTATTGCATCACCAATTTTACATGTGTGGATTGGGTGGTTCCTTCGTCGTCGATACTGATATAGCGACAGAGGATCGTTTTAGCATCCACCCATTTTGTTTCTGTGGGTCCCCAGGTTTCCAGGTTGGTCTCGCCCATGTAGCGGATACTGTCTTTTTCGATATTATACAGTTGGAAACCGTTTGGCATAAACGCTGCCACCAGGTCCATGCTGGCGCAGAGGATATGTTTTTTATCCGGGGAGAAGATGGGTTCAGTCCAGATGTGCAGGGTATCGCCCGTGCGGGTGTCCAGCAGCAGGAAATCCTGCGATTCGTAATAATATGCGATGATACCTTTGCGGTTGATTTCCGGGTAATTGCTCACATAAGAGAAATGCACGAAGTCGCCTTCATTTTCGGCATCGCTGTCTTTGTCCGTGAGGGTGGCAATTTTACCATTTTGTAGTTTAAACTGTAAGCTGTTACCTGTTCTTTTTACAGTAGAATCTTTTGCAAGTGCCTGGGCTTCGCTGGTATCCTGCGGTTGTACTTTGAAGTTTTCAAATACGGTAGAATCGATGGTATAGATCAGGTAAGTTTTTCCTGCCAGCTCCATGGTGTCGATTGGCGTGTCAGAAAGTGCCGGTACGTCTGCCATTTGTGAGCCGGCAGCATCCGTTGGTGGTGTTTTTTGTGTTTTCTGCTGTCCGCAGCTCCAGAGCATTACTGCCAGTGCTGCCAGGTTAAACAGGTTTTTGTACATATTCTTCATTAAGTTGCTGATCTGCAAAAGTAAGTATTTAAGTTTTCGTCTTGCGATTAGTTTGGCAACCGGCTTGCATCTGCTTTGGATAAAGTAAAGTATAGTAAATAGCCGGTGAGTATGCCGCAGCCAAAGCCGGTAAGGTGCGCAATATTATCTATGCCTACGGTAAAGCATGCCACGATGATATTTAAACATACAAATAAGGCTATAAAAATGAGGAAAGGCATTTTTACGGACCGTTTAAACAGGGGGGTGGTTAGCAGCGCCAGAAAGGCACCATAAATGCCGAATATGGCCCCTGATGCGCCTACGCCTACGGCATCGGGATGGAACCATATGCTGGCATAATCAGCCACCAGGCCTGTAACCAGGTACACGAGGCAAAATTTAGGTCCTTTTAAAATGGGTTCCAGGAATATGCCGGCGATGAGTAATCCCAGCATATTGGTAAACAAATGCCAGAGGCCAGCATGCAGAAACATACTGGTAAATAAACGCCAGTATTGGTGTTGCACTACCGTAAGGGGCCAGTAGTTGGCGCCCCGGAGTAGTAGGTCATCCGCATTGCCCCACCACAGTTCATGCCCACTGATCGCCATTATGCAAAAGATGACTGTATTCACTGCTATCAGTGAAAGGGTTACTGGTGCATTATACAGGCGTTTTAATATTTGCATTCACGATAAGTTACGAAAAATCGTGAAATAAAATATTGAGTGTCAGTTATTCGTAACTGTAATCTACCACCGTATTGCAGGTATTATTGAATTGTGTATAACCTTTTGTATGTAGGTAGACGTTAGCGCTTCTGGGATAACCATTCCCGTTACAGGCATACATATACTGCACGGTGGTGGATCTGGATAAAGCCATCACACCCTGTTGGGTGACTGTTTCCAGCTTTTCGTCCAGCTGGATTCTGCTGGGATTGTTAAAGCTGATATGTAAGAGGAGGTTGGCCAGGTCGGGCAGGGGCTCGCTGGCATGGCCCTGCGGAATGGTATCTGCCAGAATGAGCTGGTTGGCCAGGCGCGCGAGTGGGTTATAGGAGTTATCCCAGTCGCAGCTGGCTTTGGTAAAGTAGATGGTGGTATCCTCCCGTCGATCTTTGGCGATATTTTTCCAGGTGGGGTTGCCTTCTATGTAATCCCAGCTGGTGGCCTGTTGGAGGTCGGTGTATTTGAGTGACAGGGGCAGGTCGTTTTGCCATTGGATACGTGCAGTACGTACGTGTTGTTTATCCCCGTCGAAGAAATCCACTTCTTTGATGTTGCCGCGCAGATCCCAGTCCTTAACGGTGGCTGATTTAGTCACCTTTACCTGGTTGTGGGTATTGAGTTCGCAGCGCATGCCGGTGAGACGGTGCTGTTGGTCATATTCAAAATGGATGGTATTGGTATCGTTTGCGTTGGGATGTTTTGTGAGGGTGGTCATCTGCCCGTCTTTATTATACCTGAAACTTATCCAGGGGTTGTTTTCTCCATGGATAGTGATGGCCTGCAGGCGTGGCGTATTGAGCTTCCCGCGGTGGGAAGAACAGGCTGTCAGCAGCACTGGTAAAGCGAGGGCAAGGAGATACTTTATCATGGGAGGGAAGTTACAAAAAATAAAGCACCCGTACCAGGCGGCACGGGTGCTTTACTATTCAAGAGTTATATATTACTCAGCTACCACTTCGAATTCCATTTCGGTATCGTTGCCTTTACCGAAGTCCAGGCGAGCTTTGTAAGTACCTAATTCTTTCACATCATCCAGGATGTGGATGCGGCGACGGTCGATTTCGTAACCTTTCTGTTCTTTAATTGCGCGGGCAATCTGAACACCGGTAACGCTACCGAAGATTTTACCGGAAGTACCGGTTTTAGCGCCGATTTTAACAGGAGAAGCTTTCAGAACTTCCACTACTTTAGCGATTTCCGCCAGCAGTTTCTCTTCTTTCACTTTCTGTACTTTCAGGCGCTCCTGCAGTTGTTTCAGGTTAGAAGGACTAGCTTCTACCGCAAACTTCTGCGGGATCAGGAAATTTCTGGCGTAACCATTCTTTACGGAAACCAGTTCATTCTTCTGACCCAGGTTGTCTACGTCTTGTATTAAAATAACTTGCATAACTTCTTACTTTAAAAGGTCAGTAACATAAGGCAATAAAGCCATTTGACGAGCTTTCTTAATAGCCTGGGCTACTTTACGCTGAAATTTCAGGGAGTTACCTGTAATACGACGTGGCAACATTTTGCCCTGATCGTTCAGAAATTTCTTCAAAAACTCCGCGTCTTTGTAATCTACATACTTGATGCCCATTTTCTTAAAACGGCAGTATTTCTTCTGACGTTTTTCAGTTTTTACGGCTGTTAAGTATTTGATCTCTTGTTTAGGTTTAACTGCCATAATTTTAAGCTTCAGTGGTTTTAGATTCAGCATTCGCACCGTAGTTCTTGCGGTTGTTGTACGCTACAGCGTATTTGTCAAGCGCAGTCACCATGTGACGTAATACATTTTCATCGCGGTTCAGCTGGATTTTCAGCTTCTCATTGAGGTCGGTTGGCGCAGTATATTCCAGAACCAGGTACATTCCTGTAGTCTTTTTCCGGATAGGATACGCCAGTGATCTTAATCCCCAGGGATTTTCGTGCGTGATTTCTCCGCCGTTATCTTTAATGATATCGACGAATTTTTTCTGAGCCGCTTTGTAGTCGTCTTCAGAAAGCACAGGGGTAAAGATCACCATCAATTCGTAGTTCATAATTCCCTGTTTTTTGTTAGGTTTAATAAAAAAATTCGGACCGCAAAGATAAAGAACTATTCCCAATTTTAGGAGATAACCGGGTTTTATTATGGAATATTCTTTCTTTTTTGGGTTATTAATTGATTTATAGCTTGTTATATATTATTTAGGGTTCTGGTGCTGAACCAGTTGGGAGGCAATCGCCACCTTCGGTGGCGATTGGGGAGTGCCGCGCTGCGCGCGGCGCCAGCGTATTGCCAGCGTATTGCCAGCGTATTGCCAGCGTATTGCCAGCGTATTGCCAGCGTATTGCCAGCGTATTGCCAGCGTATTGCCAGTGTATTGCCAGCAGGGTACCAGCAGGTTGCCGGTAGATAGCCAGCGTATTCCCCGCGGATACCAGCAGATTTCCAGCAAATTATCAGCAGGTTGCCAGCAGATTACCGGCATATTGCCAGCAAAATAAAACACAATCCTTTGCTGCTTATGCCTCTTATGCTGCTCTGCGAGAAAAAAAGATCGCACCAATCCTTTGCCCCTTACGCCGCCAGCAAAGCTTTGCGTGAAAAAATCCCGCCTCGCGTCATCTTGTCAGCCACCACGGCGCTGGCACAACCTTTGACTCTCATCTCCCCGAAATCTAAAATTTACTTTTCCCATGCAAAAAGGCGCTATACGTGTACAAACGGAAAATATCTTTCCGATCATCAAAAAATTCCTGTATTCCGATCACGAAATCTTTATCCGTGAGCTGGTGAGTAACGCCGTAGATGCTACCCAAAAACTCAGAACACTGGCAAGTGTGGGTGAATTCAAAGGCGACCTGGGCAATATCGATATCGAAGTAAAACTGGATAAAGAGAAAAAAACTATCACCATCGCAGATCATGGTGTGGGTATGACTGCGGAAGAAGTGGATAAATACATTAACCAGGTGGCTTTTTCCGGCGCAGAAGAGTTCCTGAAAAAATACAAAGGCCAGGAAAGCGGCACCAATATAATCGGTCATTTCGGCCTCGGCTTCTACTCTTCTTTCATGATTAGTAACCAGGTAGAAATCTTCTCCAAATCCTGGAAAGAAGATGCCCCTGCGGTTCGCTGGGAATGCGATGGCAGCCCTGAATACAGCCTCGAAGAGACTACCAAAACAGAACGTGGTACTGAAATCGTGATGCACGTAAACGAAGAGAGCGAAGAATTCCTCGACGAAGGCCGCATCCGTTCCATCCTGACCAAATTCTGTAAATTCCTCCCCGTTCCGGTTAAGTTCGAAGGAGAACAAATCAATAACGTAGCGCCAGCCTGGACTAAAAAACCGAGCGAGCTCACCGCTGAAGATTATCAGAACTTCTATAAAGAATTATATCCTTTCGCAGAAGCACCACTGTTCTGGATTCACCTGAACGTAGATTATCCTTTTAATCTCACCGGTATCCTGTACTTCCCTAAAATTACCAAGAGCTATGAAATACAGAAAGATAAAATCAATCTGTATTCCAACCAGGTGTATGTTACCGATGAGGTAAAAGATATCGTTCCGGAATTCCTGATGCTGCTGCATGGTGTGATCGACAGCCCGGATATCCCGCTCAATGTTAGCCGTAGCTACCTCCAGGGCGATCCGAATGTGAAAAAAATCAATGGCTATATCACCAAAAAGGTAGCGGATAAACTGGATGAAATGTTCCGCCAGGACCGCAAATCCTTCGAAGAAAAATGGGAGTCCATCGGCCTGTTCGTGAAATATGGCATGATGACAGACGATAAATTCCTCGACAAAGCCAATAAATTCCTCCTGCTGGAAGATGTGGCTGATGGTAAATTTTACACCCAGGAAGAATACCGCACTGAAACTGCTGCGCTGCAAACCAACAAGGAAGGCAAACTCGTGGTACTGTATTCTACCAACCCGGTGCAGCAGGACAGCTACATCCAGGCCGCACAAAAGAAAGGTTTCAAAGTAGTGAAAATGGAAACGCTGGTAGATGCCGCCTTCATCAACAACATAGAGATGAAGTGGGACAATGTTCAGTTTACCCGCGTAGATGCTGATATCGCCAATAACCTGATCGATAAAGACGAAAATGCAGATACCCTGCTTTCGAAAGAACAGGAGGAAACACTCAAAAACCTCTTTACCCAGGAAGTAAATCAGCCTAATATTAAGGTAGATATGAAAGGCCTCACTGCCGACCTCCAGCCGGTGATTGTTACCCGTCCTGAGTTTATGCGCCGTATGAAAGATATGGCCAGCATGGGTGGCGGCGGAATGAACTGGTATGCCAATATGCCTGATGAAATCAATATGACCATCAATGCTAACCATCCGGTGTACCTGCAAATCCTGCGTGAGAAAAACAACGGTCTGCAGCAAAAACAGATTAAAAACCTGGCGGACCTCGCGCTGTTATCTCAGAACCTTCTTACCGGCGCGGATCTTACTGCTTTTGTTAATAGAAGCGTAGAACTGATGAGTAAAGAAGAAGAGGAAGAAGCATAATTATTATTGTATAGTTATATTAACAAAGCACAAAGGAACCTTCGGTTCCTTTGTGCTTTGTTGTTTAAGGCCGCCGGTGGCGGCCTTAAACAATCGAATACCAGCAGTATATCGCACATGTAACACACCGCACCCCGCGTAACACACCGCACCCCGCGTGACACACCACACCCTGCGTGACACGGCGTACCCCGCGTAACACGGCTTACCCCGCGCGCAGCGCGGAACTCCCAGGTGACACCGAAGGTGTCACCTGCCTCGCTAAAATCTCCTCAAAAAATTTTATACTAACGCTAATGTATATACGAAAAATATTTTCCTGCTTATGAACACAAAAAATATGGCATTATTTTTCCTCTTATAAACAATCCTTATATGTGCCCCAAAGCCAATAAAATAAAATAGTTCAGCCCGCGTTAATTCCTTTATTTGCAACCCCGCTGCGGGTAATTCACACCGCAGGAAAATATTGTAAAACCTGGTCCCGGCAATTGCCGGGACCTTTTCATTTGAAGCTGTTATATGAAAAAAAGAACAATTAAAAATTTATGCCATGTCTTGGTGCTGTTGTCCATAGCACTGTTTTCCTGCTCAAAGAAAGAAACCTCAAAGCCAGCCAAGCCGGTAGATGAGGAATTTGATCCGCAGCCGTTGGGCACCACTACTCAGAAAGTAACCACTGGTGGTAATATCAGCGATTACCTGTTATACATCCCGGATGACTACAACACAAAGAAAGATTATCGCTGGCCGCTGGTGATATTCCTGCATGGGGTAGGGGAAATTGGCACCAATGTGGAAATACTGAAAAATGTAGCATTGCCGAGAGTCGTAAAGGGTAAACCCTTTGTAATGGTAGCCCCGCAGTGCAACAAGACGTGGTGGAACAGGGAAGTGTTGCAGAAGTTCTATAGGGAAATGGTGGCGAAGTATCATGTGGATTCCAACCGGGTGATAGTAACCGGACTAAGCATGGGCGGAATAGCAACATGGGACTGGATTTGCGCTTACCCAAAGAACTTTGCAGCAGCCGTACCTATTTGCGGTACCGGTTATGCGAACCTGGTGCCTGCGGTGAAATCATTACCTATATGGGCTTTCCACTGTGCGGATGACCCTACCGTCAGCGTAAATGGTTCACGGGAACCGGTAAAAGCATTGCAGAACCTGGGGGGAAATATTAAATACACTGAATATCCAACCGGTGGCCATGATGCCTGGACCAGGGCCTATGCCACTGCGGAGTTATACACCTGGATGCTTAGTCAGCACCGCTAGTAGCAGGGATATCTCTTTACCATATCAATAAACCATTATCCGGCGTTCTTTACAGAGCGCTTCCCTACACCATAACGGCCCGTCAAAGGGCTGTTATGGTACTTAGCGCTTATCGGATATCAATTACTTTTAACTGAAGGGTGGTTTGCCCGTTCCACTCATTTTCATCCAGTGTAAACGTCATATCAAAGGGCCTTTTGCTGCTCACAATGTCAAATTTTTCAGCCATGTAAAAGCCTATACCCGACATGGTTTGCCCGTTGTTGCCCTGTCGTACAGAAAACTTAATATGTTCATCTTTCACCACCTTGGAAAAACCGGTGTCACGGAGGTTTCTGGCCAGGAATACCGGGCGGAGATTTTCAGGACCCAGTGGCTCAAATTGCTTGAGGATATTATAAAAAGCAGGGGTGATATCGCTGAACAGTATTTCTGTGTCTATCACAATTTCAGGCACCAGCATTTCTGCGGAGATGGTGTTGGCTACCACCTCCTCAAACTTCTCCTGGAAAGCTTTTACGTTTTCAGGGCGCAGCGTCATACCGGCTGCATAAAAGTGCCCGCCGTAGTTTTCCAGCAGGTCTTTGCATTGATGGACTGCTTCATACACGTTGAAACCCATTACAGATCTGGCGGAACCGGCCACCATGTCATTGGATTGCGTGAGTATAACGGTAGGCCGGTAATAGAATTTGTCTATCAAGCGGGATGCTACGATGCCTACTACGCCTTTATGCCAATGCGCCTGAAAGAGTACAGTGGATTTTCTGGCGGCCATTGTTGCGTCATTCTGAATCAGCGTAATGGCTTCCTGGGTAATAGTGCTGTCGATTTCCTTGCGGTCAAAGTTATCGGCATGTAATGCCTCCGCTATAATCCTGGCTTTTTCAGGATCATTTTCTACAAAGAGATTTACGGCTTTCCTGGCATCGTCCATACGTCCGGCAGCATTTACGCGTGGAGCGATGGCGAAAACAAGGTTTGAGATGGTAAGCAGTTCTTTTTGTGCATTCAGCTGAATAAGCGCTTTGATACCCGGTAAGGGATCTTCATTCACTTTCTTCAGGCCGTGGTAGGCGAGTATCCTGTTTTCTCCCGTCATCGGCACAATATCCGCTGCGATGCTGGTGGCTACCAGGTCCAGGTATTTATTGGGCGCACTTTCCGGGAGTCCGCGTTTCAGGGCGATGGCGCTCACCAGTTTATATCCGATGCCGCAGCCACTTAATTCTTTATAAGGGTAGGGGCAGTCATACTGTTTTGGATTAAGGATGGCCACAGCCGGTGGCAGTACAGCATCCGGCAGGTGGTGATCACATATAATGAATTCTATCCCGGCTTCCTTTGCAGCGGTGATTAGTTCTACAGATTTGATCCCGCAATCGAGGGCAATGATGAGGCTAAAATCATTTTCCATGGCGTAGGCAATTCCCTGTGTGGAGATGCCATAGCCCTCACGGTACCGGTGAGGAATATAATACTCAATATGGCTGTAGAGCTGATGGAGAAAATCGTATACGGTGGCTACGGCGGTGGTGCCGTCTACATCATAGTCGCCGTATACCAGTATTTTTTCATTACGGAAGAAGGCCAGTTCTATTCTGGCAATGGCCTTGTCCATATCTTTCATGAGCCAGGGGTCGTGCAGGTCTTTCAGTGTAGGTCTGAAAAACAGCCGGGCAGCCTCATAGGTATGAACATTCCGTTGCACCAGTAACCTGCATAACAAGGGATGTATGCGTAGGGATGATTGCAGCAGATGTTCCTGATTTGGTTGATAAGCTTTTACTGTCCAGCGTTTTTGCATTATATATGTTCAGGATTCTTTTACCATTATATGGGCTTTAAGCCTAAGCTTAAGCGGTTATTGCATTTTACATTTAATATTTAACATTTTCGAATTTCTTTTTAGAAAGTGCGGTCGGTGGTGTACCGGACCATGGATTCGAGGCCGTTTCTGATTGGGGTTTCCGGAAACTGGCGAAGAATGGCGAGGGCTTCATCGCGGTATTCAAACATTTTTTGCTGGGTATATTCGATTCCGCCGGAAGCTTTAACGAGCTGGATAACTTCCTCTACTTTTTCTTTATTCGTATTTTGATTTTTTACTATATAGATAATTCTTTTTCTAATTTCCGGGGTGGCGTGCTCGAGTGTATAGATGAGGGGAAGGGTCATTTTTTTCTCGCGGATATCGATTCCTGTTGGTTTTCCGATTTTGGCGGTCCCATAATCAAAGAGATCATCTTTAATTTGGAAGGCAATTCCTACTTTTTCTCCGAACAACCTCATTTGTTCAGTTGTTGTGTCATCATTGGTAGCGCTCCAGGCACCGGCAGCACATGCAGATGCGAGAAGTGAGGCCGTTTTACGGCGGATGATTTCAAAGTATATATCTTCCTTGATATTGAGTTTCCTGGTTTTCTCTATTTGCAGCAGCTCCCCTTCGCTCATGGCCTGCACTGCGTCAGAAATGATCTTTAAAGCTCTGAATTCGTTGTTGTTAAGGGAGAGGGATAATCCCTTGGCGAGGAGGTAGTCGCCTACCAGCACCGCAATTTTGTTTTTCCACAGTGCATTGATGGAGAAAAACCCGCGGCGTTCATTGGCGTCATCTACCACATCATCGTGTACGAGGGTAGCAGTATGGAGTAATTCCACAAATGCTGCTGCTCTGTGCGTACTTTCCGTCAGATTATCTGTGAAAAGCCGGGCGGAGAGTAACACGAACATGGGACGCATTTGCTTCCCTTTGCGCTTAACAATATAATGCATCACGCGGTCCAGCAGCGGTACATTACTTTTTACCGCTTCCGCGAATTTGAGCTCAAAATCTTGTAATTCCTTACCTATCAGGTATTTAATATCATCCATGGACTAAAATCAAAAGGATTGCTAAGCTAGGTTTAAAAAGTGAAACTTTAACATTTTGGCCTCTAATTTGTATATGGAGTATAACAAACCTTTAACAGCAGCTAAAGGTTTTGTTAACACGAGGATTGCAATACTTTAACTTA
This sequence comes from Chitinophaga jiangningensis, assembly GCF_900142605.1. Classification (GTDB taxonomy): domain Bacteria; phylum Bacteroidota; class Bacteroidia; order Chitinophagales; family Chitinophagaceae; genus Chitinophaga; species Chitinophaga jiangningensis. The sequence continues at coordinate 627,815 of NZ_FRBL01000001.1, read as the reverse complement.
CGCGTATTTAAGGTATATAAATACTTTTAGTTACGCACTGCTTTTTAAGCACTTATCAATGAAAATAATATTGCAAGAAAAATTTGATTATTCGTTAATGATTTTTACCTTTGCTTGGTAAAAAACGGGTTATTAGTAAATTTTTAACAGTTTTTAAATAAAAAACAATTATGGCAAGCAAAAAGTACTTTTTACTGGCAGGCGCTGTGAGTTTATTAGCCGCGTCTTCTGGTTTTGCACAGGTTCAACCAACCGGCTATGATGCACTGGATTCGTCCAAAGTGTCTAGCAAGAAAATGGTACAACAGAATAACTTCATGAACCACACTTCCAACTTCCCTGCTAAACCTAGGGATATGTGGGAACTCGGTTTCCATGGAGGTCTGCATCTGATCAGCGGTACCATTCCTGCTCAACCAGGTTTTGGTGGTGGTATCTCCCTGAGAAAATCTCTGGGTCATACTTTCTCCCTGAGAGCTGAGTATACCGGTTCTTTCGACTACGGTCAGGATTACAAACTGCGTCCGGTTCCTTACACTGTTGATCCAGTAAATCCTTGGGCTGCAACTGCTGCAAGAAATGGTGGCCAGATTATCGGCAACTACAAATCCGCTAACCACCAGCTGTCCCTGGACGTGCTGATGTCTCTGAGCAACATCATGTTCTACAAAGCTGAACCTAAAGCTAACTGGTATTTACTCGCTGGTTACTCTATCGTGATGGCTGATGTGGACGTTGACGCATTAGACGGTAACGGCAATCCATATGTTTACGATCCAGCTCGTCTGACTGGTAAACGTTCTGACATTAAAGATTACATCAAATCTGTACAGGACAAAAAATACGAACAGAATGCTCCAGCACAGGGCAACCGTATCGCTATCGGTCGTAAAGACGACAACCAGCTGATCCGTCACGCACTGGACCTGGGTACTGGTGTTGCGTTCAAAGTTTCTAAACGCTTCAACATCGGTATCGAAGAAAAAATCACCATGCCTTTTGACGCTTACCTCGATGGTTACGCTGGTCCTGGTGGTTCTTCCAAAGACTTCTACTCTTACACAAGTGTACGTCTGAACTTCAACCTGGGTAATCCTAACAAACGAGTTCAGCCATTATGGTGGATCAACCCGCTGGAATACGCTTACAGCGAGCTGTCTAACCCACGTCACATGAAACTGCCTACTCCAGTTCTGCCTGATGCAGACGGTGATGGCGTAACTGATCAGTTCGATCGCGAACCTAACACTCCAGCTGGTGCACCTGTTGATTCTCACGGTGTTGCTAAAGATACTGACGGTGATGGCGTTCCTGATTACAAAGACAAACAACTGATCACTCCTACTTACTGCCAGCCAGTTGACGCTGACGGTGTTGGTAAATGCCCAGATCCTGAGTGCTGCAAAAACCGCGTAGAAACTAACTGCGCTAGCCTTGTACTGCCTTCAGTTTCTTTCAAAGGTTCTTCTACCAAAGTAGCATCTGACAACGAAGCAATCCTCGCTAGCGTTGCTGCAACCCTGAAATCTAACCCATCTTGTAACGTTCTGGTTACCGGCCACGCTGGTGCTAAAGGTAAAAAAGGTGGTGTTGATCTGAGCAGCCGTCGCGTTGATGCAGTTATCGACTACCTGGCTGATAAACAAGGTATCGATCGCGGTCGCTTCATCAAACAAAACACTCCTGGTGAGTCTAACACTGTTGATTTAGCTCCTGCTAACTAATCAGTACACTCCCAAAGAATGATAATACTAAAAAGTCCTCCAGCCTCAAGCGGAGGACTTTTTAGTTTCCACCCATCTCCACACACTGTACACTTACTGCGCCAATCCCAGGTTCACACCTTAAGTCCATTTTTTCCTTTCCTTTGCTCCATATCCCAAAAACATATAATTTTGGGGGCTTTTTTAACAAACTTTTTCTAAGTGGGTATAAACATTAACAGGGTCTCCCTGGCAGGTTTAGTCGTAGCGCTCGGAATTATCTACGGCGACATCGGAACCTCTCCGCTCTATGTGTTTAAGGCCATTGTAGGAGGTAATCCTATCAGCGACCTGCTTGTCATTGGTGGTATCTCCTGTATCATCTGGACACTTACACTGCAAACAACCGTCAAATACGTTATCCTTACCCTCCGGGCAGATAACAAAGGTGAAGGCGGTATCTTCTCCCTTTATGCACTCGTTCGACGACACGCCAAATGGACGGTTATCTTCGGCATGATCGGGGGAGCCGCACTCCTCGCAGATGGCATTATCACACCTCCTATTACCGTTACCTCCGCCATCGAAGGGCTACGTACCCTCGAGGTATTTAAAGACCTTAGCCAGCTTACTATCGTAAAGATCGTACTGGCCATCATCTCCGGCCTGTTCATCATGCAACAGTTCGGAACCGTATCCATCGGGCGCCTCTTCGGCCCCATCATGGTACTATGGTTCTCTATGCTCGGCATCCTCGGGATCACCCATATCGCCGATGACCTGAGCATTTTCAAGGCCTTTAGTCCGCATTACGCCATCGAACTGCTTACCACCTACCCTAAAGGATTCCTGATCCTCGGTGCAGTATTCCTCTGTACCACGGGTGCGGAAGCACTATACTCGGACCTCGGCCACTGTGGAAAAGGAAACATCCGCATCTCCTGGATATTTGTGAAAACCTGCCTGATCCTCAATTATCTCGGTCAGGGTGCCTGGTTACTCACACAAAAGGGTCAGATCATTCCTAAAGATCAGAACCCTTTCTTTACCATCATGCCCGAATGGTTCGTCATTTTTGGTGTACTCATCGCTACCATGGCCTCCATTATTGCCAGCCAGGCCCTGATTTCCGGCTCATTTACCCTCATTTCAGAAGCAATGCGCCTCAACCTCTGGCCTAAGCTGCGGGTAAACTACCCAACCGAAATGAGAGGACAGCTCTACATCCCAGGCATCAACGTAATGCTGTTTGTAGGATGCGCCGCCATCGTTCTGATATTCCAGGAATCCTCGCACATGGAGGCAGCCTACGGCCTGTCCATCACCATCTGTATGCTGATGACCTCCTGCCTGTTCGCCTTCTATCTATATACCCGAAGGGTATGGATCGGATGGATACTGCTATACCTCGTCGTCTACTTTACCATCGAATTCTCCTTCCTCTTTGCCAACCTGGTGAAATTTGCCCATGGTGGTTACGTTACCGTGATCGTGGCAGGAGCGCTGTTCCTCGTTATGATGGTGTGGTTTAAGTCCCGCAAAATCAAAAACCGGTACGTGGAATTCGTTCGACTGGAAGACTACCTGCCCATCATGCAGGAGCTCAGCAACGATACCACTATCCCTAAATATGCCACGCACCTGGTATATATGAGCAGCGCGGATAATCCAAAGGAGATCGAACATAAGATTATATACTCCATTCTCAATAAGAAGCCGAAAAGAGCCGATATCTACTGGTTTGTACACGTTGATGTGGTGGACGAACCTTACCTCAGCGAATATTCGGTTCAAACGATTATTCCAAACGAAGTGATCCGCGTGGAATTCCGCCTCGGTTTCAAAGTGGAACAACGCATCAACCTGATGTTCCGCATGGTAGTAGAAGATATGGTGCGTAACAAGGAAGTGAACATCACCAGCCGCTATGAGTCGCTCAGCAAGAACAATGTAGTAGGCGACTTCCAGTTTATTGTGATGGAGAAATTCTTATCCCACGATAATGACCTGCCACTCTACGAAAGAATGATCATGAAGATGTACTTCTTCCTGAAAAAGATCAGCCTGTCGGAAGAAAGAGGTTTTGGCCTGGATTCCAGCTATGTCACCATCGAAAAATACCCGCTGGTGGTAGCGCCGGTAACAAATCTGCAGCTCAAGCGGATAGTTCACCGGTTCTAGCTTTTCCATGAACGGTAAGCATATTTTGCCCGATATCTTAGAAAAACCGGCGTTTTTTTAAGATATTGGGCAAATCTTTTTAGGGGAAGTCCGCTAGTGCTGCCCCATAGCAATGAAAATCTATTTAGTAATGGTGAACAAAATTTTCGGCATGCTACTCCTCGTAGCATTGCAACAAAACGCATTCGCGCAATCGCCGCTTACCCGCGATTATAAAGAATTGCCAGACCCTCGCCCGGTTTCTGAAGCCTCCTGGCAAGCATACGATCAGCAAGTACATGTAGCCTTCGGTAATACCGATACCCGTTATGAAAAAAGAAATGCTCCTGCTGCTGCCCAAACCACCGAAACGTGGAAAGGTACCGCCTGGAAAGGGGAAAGAGTACATACGCAGCTGCTCATATGGACCGCAAAGCCACTGGATAAAGTAACGGTACAGGTAACCGGAATTACCGGCGGCCAGTTCAAATTTCCCGCAAACGCTGTGCAGGCAGGTTTTGTACGGTATGTCATGACAGATGAACTCAACAAAAATGGCGGTGGCTGCGGCTACCGTAAACCGCAGGACTTTGACTCCTCCCTCGTGGCAGATGGCATCGACCTGAAAAATTCGAATGCAATAGCCGGAAAAACCACACAACCGGTATGGATCAGTATACAGGTGCCGGCAAATACCCCCGCTGGCAATTACACCGGTACTATCGAAGTTACCGCAGGTAAAAGCAAGATCCGCAAACAGTTTCAGCTCGAGGTATTGAACCGCACTTTATCCACACCGGATAAATGGGCCTTTCACCTGGACCTCTGGCAGAGTCCTGACGCAGTAGCCCGTATGTATAACGTAAAGCCCTGGAGTGATGCCCATTTTGCCGCGATGAAGCCATACATGCAAATGCTGGCTGCTGCAGGTCAAAAATGTATCACTGCCACCCTGATTCATGATCCATGGAACAGCCAAACACAGGATGTGTATGGCAGCATGATCAAATGGACCAAAAAGAAAGATGGCAGCTGGGCGTACGATTACACCATTTTCGATAAATGGGTAACCTACATGATGAGCCTGGGCATTAAGAAGGAAATCAACTGCTACAGCATGATTCCATGGAATCTCAAGTTTTACTACTTCGACGAGGCCGCTAACCGCGATACTTTTATTGTGGCTAAACCAGGCTCTCCGGAATACACTGCACACTGGCAGCCTATGCTAAACAGTTTTGTAAAGCACCTGAAACAAAAAGGCTGGTTCGGCATTACTACCATCGCTATGGACGAGCGTCCGATGAAAGATATGCAGGAGGCACTCACTATCATCCGTAAGGCGGATAAAGACCTGAAGTTGTCGCTCGCAGGCAGCCACCACGGGCCACTGGTAAATGAAATTTATGACTACTGTATCGCTTCCGGTGAAGCATTTACTAAAGAAGAGATGGCAGCCCGTAAGGCAAAAGGCTGGCCTACCACTTTCTATACCTGCTGCACTGAAGGGTATCCCAATACATTCACCTTTTCACCACCAGCTGAATCAGCCTTTATGGGCTGGTATGCTGCTGCAAAAGGTTATGATGGCTACTTACGCTGGGCATTTAATTGCTGGGTAAAAGATCCGCTGACCGATAGTCGCTTCAGAGCCTGGGCAGCCGGCGATACTTACTTCGTATATCCGGGACCGAGATCTTCCATTCGTTTCGAAAGACTGGTGGAAGGTATCCAGGATTTCGAGAAAATACGGACTTTAAGGGCAGAATTTGAAAAAAATGGAGATAAGGAAAAGCTCCAGCAGCTGGAAGATATGTTGAAGCCGGTTGAAATCAGTGCGTTGAAAACTACGCCTGCGGCGGACGTGATTAATGCTGCGAAAGCGAAGTTGAATACTCTATAAGATCATATTTTGTTTAGTGCCGGCCCGTCCCAATCGCCTTCGGCGATCGGGACGGGCCGGCCTTGTATCAGGCCGCTGGCCTGTTACGAGGCTGGCATGCGTATTTGCCGTTGCGAATAAATAAAAAATCCTCCGGGGAACCGGAGGATTTTCTTAACACAACTAAAAAACAATCAAATATTTACCGGAAAAGATAAATGTTACTTTATCAATCGGGTTTCTTTCCATCTAAAAAAGTATTTATCGTATTTATTTCAGTCGGATTGTTCTGTCCGGGCTCACCGCTTACGGTGTAGTTGGAGTAGAACTGTTCTGCAGAACCGGCGCCATTATCCAGGTTTACATTACGACGGAGGTAAGCGGGAACGTTTTCAATTTCAGCGTTATTATCCATGTTTTTCACATTGAAGCTGATGCTGCGGAGTTTTGCAACTCTTTCGGCTTGTTTACGTTTCTGTTCTTCCAGGTCCTCGTAAGTATTGTGCATAGGCACTTCAGGTGGCATAGGAGTATGATTGTGTTCATCTTCCTTATATACCATCTTCATTTCCTGCTTCAATTCCTGAGGAGGCGTAGTGCCTGGCTCTACATATATAGGATTCGGAATCGTCGTATATGCACTGGTGTTACCTGCCTGAGGCTGAATCACATTGATGTTATTCAGTGCAGTGTTTACAGCAGGGTTAGGCAGCGGCTGTTGAATTGGCTGCTGTTGTACCTGTTGCATCGGCTGCAGGGGCTGTACGGTTTGCACAGGCTGTGCAACTGGTTGTACCGGTTCCGGTACTGGTTGTACAGGCGTCTGCTGGATATTCAGTACATAGTTCTGACGGGATGGCGCGATCGGGGCCTGCTGGCTGGCAGGTTGTACAGATGGCTGTGAATATGGAATTACCGGCTCAGGGTGGTCCATGAGGCGAGGTGCCATCAGGTCCTGTGGTTCCTGGAACAACAAGCCCTGGCTCTGCTGCATATTCATTTTTTTCTCATCACCGTCTTTACCCAGTTGCATTACGATTTTAGGCTCTGCTCTTTCAGGGTTGGAGGGAGTTATTTTCTGTTGCTGAATGGGTTTCTGTTCGAAACCGGTAGCAATGATAGTAACGCCCAGGTTCCTGTCGAGTGCCTGATCGTAACCCACACCAAGGATTACGTCGCAATCCTCACCAGCCTGGCTTTGCACGTAAGCCTGGATGATATCCATTTCATCGAGGGTGTGTTCGAACTCACCTTCAGAAGATGAGATATTGATAAGGATCCATTTAGCGCCGCGGATATCATTATCGTTCAGCAATGGAGAGGTCAGCGCATCTTCGATAGCACGCTGCGCACGGTTTTCACCTTCTGCCAGTGCGGAGCCGAGTATCGCTACACCACCATTACGCATTACGGTGCACACATCGGCGAAATCGACGTTGATCTGGCCGGTAGAGTTAATCACATCCGTAATACACTTCGCAGCAGTAGCGAGTACGTTATCAGCTTTTTCGAATGCGGCCTTGAATTTAAGGTCGCCGAATTTCTGACGCAGTTTATCATTTGAGATGATCAGCAGGGTATCCACGTATTCTTTCAAACGGGAGATACCTTCATCTGCCTGACCCATTCTCTTTTTACCTTCGTAAGAAAAAGGGGTGGTAACAATACCAACGGTCAAGATACCCAGTTCTTTACAAATACGCGCGATGATAGGAGCGCCACCCGTTCCGGTGCCACCACCCATACCAGCGGTAATGAAAGCCATTTTGGTATTCACCTCCAGTATTTTTTTGATTTCTTCAAAGGACTCTTCTGTTGCCTGTTTGCCGATTTCGGGGTTAGCGCCGGCACCAAGACCCTGCGTGAGATGGGGGCCCAGCTGGATCTTGTTGGGGACAGGACTGTTTGCAATAGCCTGTGCATCGGTATTGCAGATAATAAAATTCACGCCATCAATGCGCTGGCTATACATATGATTCACCGCATTGCTTCCGCCACCACCAATACCGATGACCTTGATGATAGAAGATTTTTCCTTAGGAAGATCAAAATGTATCATGACTCTGTCTCTTTTATGGGTTAGTACGATTTGTTAATAATGAATTATTAAGAATTAAGTCTGCTTTTACTATGTTGTTACTATGGTTCATATGCCTTATCATTATTAACGATCGTTCTTAATTCTTATTTGTTTCGTTTTAGCCGGCGCAATTATTGTCGGAAGGCTACTAACACAACAATTGCGCCATCTCTTTATAGTTTAGCGTCTTCTTCTTCGGTGAACATGTCGATGATCTTTGTTTTCATCTTGTCGAGGAAATTTTTCAAAGATGCATTTCTTTCTTTAGCCTTTCTATCCTGGATTTCCTGACTGCTGGGTGCACTTTCTTCTACCCAGGAATCCTGTTCTGCCATTGATTGTGCTGCCTGTTCTTTTGCGAGATAGCTGGTATTTATTTTCACGTAGTTTTCTTCCAGTGACTTGCGATCATTTTCATAATCGTTATAGCCTTTAAGAATCAGACCTACGCAGGTAGCATACATTGGTTTCGTCAGTTCGTCGATATGTCCGCTTGCCAGATGCTCGTTAGGAAAACCTATGCGTGCACTTACACCGGTGGTATATTCTGTGAGCTGAATCAGATGCTTCAGCTGGGAACCTCCTCCGGTAAGTATAATGCCGCCATTGAGCATTTTATTGTCCATGCCGATTTGTTTCAGGTGATACACCACGAAATCGAGTATTTCACTCATACGCGCCTGGATGATATGCGCCAGGTTTTTAACAGAGATTTCTTTAGGACTCTGTCCACGTAAGCCGGGTATAGTGATGTAAGCATTGCTCTTCGCTTCGTCTGCCAGGGCGTAACCGAATTGCACTTTCATCTGTTCAGCCTGGGTTTTAAGTACGCCCAAACCGTTTTTAATGTCGTTGGTAATATTTTCACCGCCATAAGGAATTACTGCAGTGTGTTTGAGAATTCCTTCGTAGAATACGGCGAGGTCAGTGGTACCACCACCAATATCCACGATGGCTACACCTGCTTCAAAGTCCATATCGCACATCACCGCTGCAGCAGAAGCCAGTGGCTGTAATACCAGGTCACGGATTTTCAGACCTGATTTTTCCACACTGCGGTTAATGTTACGAATGGCGTTTTTATCGCCGGTGATGATGTGAAAGTTTGCACCCACCTTCACCCCCGACATACCAATGGGGTAGGTGATATTCTGCAGACTATCCACAATATATTGCTGCGGGATCACATCAATGATCTGATCACTTGCAGGAATAACGGTTTTGTACTGATCGTTGATTAACTGATCAATATCTTTCTGGGATATTTCCGCTTCCACATCATTGCGTACTATATCTCCGCGGGTTTGCAAACTTTTAATATGATGTCCGGCAATGCCTACATATACTTCGTTAATCTCCAGGTTGGGGTTGGATGCATAACAATTTTCCAGGGCCTGCCTGATCGCCTTTATTGTTTGGTCGATGTTCAGCACCATACCATGCTGAACACCAAACGATGTGGCTTTACCGAATCCCAGGATTTCCAGTTTCCCGAATTCATTCTTCCTTCCTGCTATGGCAGCAATCTTCGTAGTGCCTATGTCGAGACCTACAATGATAGGAGCTTCCTGATTCATGGCGTTTTTTGTTTTTTTGATGTGTTAACAGATTTATTCCCTGGCTTATACACTGCTTTAGGTTGTTGCTTGGGCTTTTCTGCAGGTGCTTTCTCCTTTTTCTTCACTGTTTCTTTCTTCACAGGCTCCTTTTTCTCCGCCTTAGCTTTTGATTCCGTAGAAGGCCTGGCTGCGGGCTTCGGTTTTACCGCCGCTGGTTCCTCCGTTTTTTTGCTGGTGACTGCTGATGCTGAGTCGTTGTTTTCATATACAGGCACTTCATCTGCTCCATTCACTTTCACACTGTCGGAAGTAATGATTGGTTGCAAAGGTGCAACACCATCTTTCCTTGTACACACCACCTGGTCTTCAAATGCTACGTTGATGCGAGAATAATTATTCCAGCCAACTTTGTTCAGTCCTTCTTTATAAAAAGCCAGTAGCTTGGTGAATTTTTTGTCTATACCCGTGCCATCACCGATTGCAATTACATGATCTCCAAGTTGCGGGATGAATTCGAACTTGTGATCCGGTGTGATCATCAGTTGTTCTACCTGGGCCGACCAGAACGCATTGCCATTGATATAGGTACCCAAATCTACAATCTGCGCGGTGAGCAGGCTATCCGCCCGCTGCAGCTTTTCCGCATCTGTAGGGAAGCCAGTGAATACCGGTACTTTGGCAGCATATCGGGTAGAAACCGGAATTCTTTCTCCCGTTTCGTCCAGGTAAAAACTATTGCCTGAAAATGTAAATACTCTCGCTACCGGTTCCCGCTGTTTGATTTTGATGTTCAGCTGCTGCTGGTTATCAAAATACAATTCGGAATTTTTTACCCAGGGATCGGTATCAATCAGCTTTTCCAGCTGTGCTACATTGATAGATCCAATCGGCTTTCCTACCGGATTAATGCTTTTATCCTTTGTTATCAGGGATTTGATATCCTTTGACTCAATGAAGAAATTGTCATCTTCCCCTTCGAACTTAACAACGATTTTTTTGCATTTGCTTTCGTCTTTTACATTATTGGCGGCTACCAGCAATATGACAAAGCCTGTCATCACGCCTACCCAAAGGGTGGCAATGCCCAGTCTTTTCAATATGTTGGTAGTTTTAGACATACACTATTATAAAATTTCCTTTATTGGTTCTTTCAGCTGGTCAATATCGCCTGCACCTGCTGTAATCAGCAATGGTACGGGTGTTGACTTCAACCATTGTAATACTTCTTCTTTCTGCAGGATGCGTACCGGTACGGTAATCTTACCGGCAATCATCTCGCTGCTAACTCCTTCAATCGGTAATTCACGGGCCGGGTAGATGGGTAACAGTATCACCTCATCTGCCAGCGACAGGCTGGATGCAAAACCATCCGCCAGGTCACGGGTACGGCTAAACAGGTGCGGCTGGAAGATAACGGTGGTTTTTCTTCCCGGGAAGAGGGCTTTGGCGCTGGTGATCAGCGCTTTCAACTCTTCAGGGTGGTGTGCATAATCATCAATATAAATCTGGTGATCATTTTTTACCACATACTCAAACCTGCGTTTGATACCTTTGAAAGAACTCAGTGCTGCACGGATTTTTTCCGTACTGATGCCTAACAGGTGCGCTACGGTGACTGCCACCACAGCATTTTCCACATTATGCATGCCGCCGATGTGCAGTTCCAGATTGTCAATCATCCAGTCTTTATGCATTACATCAAACTCATAACCGCCGTTTTTCATGCGGATGTTTTTGGCGTAGGCATCGGCAACATCGTTTTGTAAACTGTACAGCAATTTGTTGGTCGCATTCAGTTCATTATCACGGTGAAGGCCGAAACGAGCAATCAGCGTGCCATTTGGTTTAATATTGTGCGTATACTGAATAAAAGCGTCTTCCATCGCCTCCGGTGTGCCATAAATATCCAGGTGGTCTGCATCCATGGCAGTCAGTACCGCGATATCAGGACTTAATTTCAGGAACGAGCGGTCGTATTCATCTGCTTCAATCACTGCCACCTGTTTATCGCTGCTCCAAAAATTTTTATCATAGTTGACACTGATGCCTCCCAGAAATGCATTACAACCGTAACCGCTGTCTCTCAGCAAATGAGCAATCATGGTGGAAACAGTGGTTTTTCCATGGGTGCCTGCTACGGTGATGGCAAAGAGGGAGCGGGTGATTTCCTGCAATACATCGCTGCGCTTCACCACTTCGATATTGTTATTGCGGTACCAGGTCAGCTCTGTATGTGTTGCCGGAATGGCCGGCGTGTATACGACCAGGTTAGTATCCCTGTCCAGCAGGTTCACATCATCTGTATAATGGATTTGCATACCTTCTGCTTCCAGCTGCCTGGTAAGCACTGTTGGCGTACGGTCATAGCCACTCACTTTCACGCCTTTTTCATTAAAGTAGCGTGCAATGGCGCTCATTCCGATTCCGCCGATCCCGATAAAATAAACCCTATGTATGTTATTCAAATCCATATTCTCTCTATAACGGAAGATATACGCTGATATATCTGTTTAAGATTTTTATTTTCAATATTTTCTGAAGATTATTTGCATAATTCTTCTTCCGGTTGCGTTACTTTAGGTCGATGCTAACCTATCACTGCATGATGCCAAGTACCTGCCGGGCAATGTCCATGTCAGCATTCGGATGCGCCATAGTACCAATGTTATGCTCCATTTTCTCCATTAACGCCTTGTTTTGGAGGAGACTGAAAAGCACGCTTTCCAGCTCTGTTCCAACCGCATCATTTTTGATGAGCAGGCCAGCTTCTTTGTTTACCAGATTCATAGCGTTGGACGTCTGGTGGTCTTCCGCTGCGAAGGGGTAAGGAACAAAGATGACGGGCTTTTTCACAATGCACAGTTCAGCAATGGCCAGCGCACCTGCCCTGGAAAGCACTACATCTCCCGCCTTATATGCAAAATCCATTACATTGATAAACTCATGGACTTTTACATGAGATGCGTAAGGGGCTGCAGCAGCTTTGGCAGTTTCGTAAAACGGCTTCCCCGTTTGCCAGAGTAACTGAATGTCTTTCTTAACAAAAGTTGCCAGCAAAGGCACCAGTGCTTCATTGATGGCTTTAGCCCCCAGGCTGCCACCCACGGCAAACACCGTTTGCCTGCCGGTAGCCAGGTCAAAATGCTTCAGCGCATCTTCTTTGGTAACGGCCGACTGGGTAATATTATTCCTTACCGGGTTACCTGTTAAAATCAACCTGTCCGCCGGGAAAAAACGTTCCATGCCATCGTACGCCACACATATTTTCTTTGCCTTCTTCCCCAATATTTTGTTGGATTTGCCGGCAAATGAATTCTGCTCCTGTATCAGGGATGGAATCTGCATCCGCTGTGCTGCCCGCAGGATAGGGAAGCTGGCATAACCGCCAACGCCTACTACTGCATCCGGCTGGAATTCCCTGATGATGGCCTTTGCATGCCGCAGGCTTTTCCAGATTTTAAATGGCAGCAATATATTCTTGAAAAGATTGCTTCTGTTGAATCCTGCTATTTCCAGTCCTTCAATCCGATAGCCTGCCTGCGGTACCTTCTCCATCTCCATTTTACCTTTGGCGCCCACGAAGAGGATTTCGGTGTCCGGTTGAATCTTTTTCAACGCATTGGCAATGGCAATCGCCGGGAAGATATGTCCTCCTGTGCCGCCACCTGCTATGATAATTTTGCGTTGCATCTGTGCTGTTGTTACTTTTTTATCTGTTTAATTATGCTACTGCTTCGTTTTCACGGGCAGCCATTACACGTTCAAGTCTTTCTTTTTCTGCTTGTTTACCTTCCATCTCTTCCACATTTCTGGCCACACTCAGGATAATACCGATGGCCAGGCTGGTAAAGATGACGGACGATCCACCCATACTTACCAGCGGCAGTGTTACCCCAGTTACCGGAAAGAGGTGTACGTTTACCGCCATGTTGGTGAGTGCCTGTATCACTAAAGTGACGCTCAGGCCCACTGCGAGGAAGGCGCCAAAAGCGTAGGGGCATCGCCGGTAGATGCGGATGCTCCGCAGCAATAGCAGCATGTAAGCTGCCAGGATCAGGAAAGCTCCCACGAGCCCGTATTCCTCAATGATCGTAGCGTAGATATAATCTGAATAGGCATGTGGTAAAAAGTTACGTTGCGTACTGTTACCCGGGCCTTTTCCCATCATACCGCCGCCGGCGATGGCAATGTTTGCCTGTTGCACCTGGTAAGGTGTTTCCGTATGATCGTCATGTAAAAAGCTGTCAATACGCTTCTGCCATGTTTTGGTACGCATTTCCATTCCTGTTAGCTGGGCTATAAGGAATAGCATGACTACACCTACCGCTCCTGCTGCTACCATGCCGGCAAGGAATTTTACCGGTACTCTTCCGATAAAGAAGAGGATCATACAGCTGGCACCTAACAGTAAAGCCGTACTCATATTGGCCGGCATGATCAGCAGGCAGATGATGCCTACCGGTATTACTATCGGAAGAAATCCCTTTCGGAAATCCTGGATGATATGTTGTCTTCTGGATAACTGCCTGCTTACATACATGAAGATGAAGAGCTTGGCTACATCTGATGTCTGGAAGGTGAGGTTGATGATCGGGAGGCTGATCCATCTGCTGGCCTGGTTGATATTGGAACCGAATGCCAGCGTGTATACCAGCAGCGGTATGGATATCAGGAAGCCTACCTGCGCTACGCGGGAGTAAATCGTATAGTTTACCCGGTGTGCAAAATAGATGATCAGGAGTCCCATCACCAGTACGGAAAGTTGCTTCAGCAGATAATACTCTGTATGTCCGCCTCTTTCGCGATAGGCCAGTGATCCGGTTGCGCTATATACCGACAGCAGGCTAACCAGCGACAGGAAAATCACTATCGTCCAGATAACTTTATCGCCTTTGGTTCTATAGAGCAGATTATTCATATTCGTTTATTCGTGACTGTTACAATACCTTTTAACCCATTATATTATAACTCTCTGACAGCGTCTTTAAACTGCCGGCCTCTGTCTTCATAATTCTTGAAGAGGTCGAAGCTGGCGCAGGCCGGGGAGAGTAGTACCACATCGCCTTTTGCTGCCAGCTTGAGCGCGGTGGTGACCGCTTCCTTCATGCTGGTGGTGTTTACCATCACCGGTGTGTCGTTGCGGAGGGCTTCTTCTATCGGTTTGTTATCCACGCCCAGGCATACAATGGCTTTCACCTTTTCCTGCACCAGCGGGCGGATAGCGCTGTAGTCGTTGCCTTTATCCACACCACCCATGATCAGTACGATGGGCTTTTCCATGCTTTCCAGCGCGAACCAGACTGAATTGACGTTGGTAGCCTTGCTGTCGTTGATGAAGTCCACCCCTTTGACAGTGGTTACATATTCCATTCTGTGTTCCAGGCTTTTGAAACTGGTGAGGCTTTCGCGGATTTTCTCCTTGCGGATGCCCATTGTTTTACCGGCGATGCCGGCTGCCATGGAGTTGTACAGATTGTGTTTTCCTTTCAGCGCCAGGTCATAGATGCTGACTATCACCGGGTCTTCGTCTACCTTTATGTGCAACTGGTCGTTGTCGACATAGCCGCCTGCTTTCAGTCGTTTCATGATGGTAAAAGGTATTGATGTTGAATTAATGGGTTGCTGCGGTAAATGCTGCATGATCTCGGGATCATCTTCACAGTAGACGAATGTATCGTCCTGGGTCTGGTTCATGACAATCCTGAATTTGGACTTCACATAATTCTCCATTTTGTACTCGTACCGGTCCAAATGATCAGGCGTAATGTTCAGCAGGATGGCTACATTGGGTTTGAACTCCTTAATGTCATCCAGCTGAAAGCTGCTAACTTCAATCACATAATACTCCGCTGGTGCGGTGGCCACCTGGCGGGCATAGCTTACACCGATATTACCTACCATGGCCACATCATAACCTGCGTTTTTGAAGAGGTGATAGGTGAGGGCGGTGGTGGTGCTTTTGCCGTTGCTGCCAGTGATGGCAATAATCTTTTTACCTGTCGAAAAACGGTAGGCCAGCTCAATCTCAGAAATTACGGATACGCCTTTTTCACGCACCTTTTTCATCAGTTCAGATTTTTCGGGGATACCGGGGCTTTTCACGATTTCATCTGCGCCAAGTATGATATCCCAGGAATGATGACCTTCTTCGAATGGTATCTGGTTAACCGCCAGTTCCTGTTTATAAATGTCTTTTATCGGGCTTCCGTCTGACACAAAAACTTCATATCCCTGCTGTTTACCCAGCAAGGCCGCGCCAATTCCACTTTCTCCGGCTCCTAATATGATCAGTTTATGTGCCATTTCGTTTATTCTTCTACGTTATTTGATATATTAATAATACTGTTATCTCATTTTGAATGTAGCGATGGCAAATACCACGCACATGATGGTTACGATCCAGAAGCGAACGGAAATTTTGCTTTCGTGGTAACCCAGTTTCTGGTAATGGTGATGGAGGGGCGACATTTTCAGCAGTCGTCTTCCTTCGCCATATTTCTTTTTGGTGTATTTGAAGTAGGACACCTGTACCATTACGGATACCAGTTCTACCAGGAATACGCCGCAGAAGATGGGGATCAGCAGCTCTTTGCGCACGATGAATGCCAGCGATGCGATAATACCGCCGATGGCGAGGCTACCGGTATCTCCCATAAATACCTGTGCCGGATAAGCATTATACCAGAGGAAGCCTACGCAGGCTCCGACGAACGCCGCAATAAAAATGGACAATTCCCCGAGGTAGGGGATGTACATTACATTGAGGTATTCGGCAAACTGGATATTACCGGATACATAGGCGAAGATGCCGAGGCCTACCCCTATAATCGCCGAAACGCCCGTTGCCAGGCCATCTAGTCCATCCGTTATGTTGGCGCCGTTGGAAACGGCGGTGATTACAAAAATTACGATCAGGATATAAAGTACCCAGGTATACTTTTCAGCACCGGGGATCCAGGAGATCAGTTTGGAATAGTTGAACTCATGGTTTTTTACGAACGGGATGGTGGTGATGGGTGTTTTCACATCCACAAATCTGTGTCCATCGCGGGTTACTCTTTCCGGATGGTTTTTTACCGGTCTTTCGTAGGCGGCGATTTTTTTAGGTCCTACTACTTCGCGGGATACCACCACATCGTTGTTGAAATACAGGGTACATCCTACGATCAGCCCCAGGCCTACCTGGCCCATGATTTTGAATCTGCCGGCAAGGCCTTCTTTATTTTTCTTAAAGACTTTAATATAATCGTCCAGGAAGCCGATCAGTCCGAGCCACACGGTGCTCAGCAGCATGAGCCAGATGTATACGTTGGCCACCTGTGCGAATAATAATGTAGGAATAACGATGGCAGACAAGATGATCAGGCCACCCATCGTTGGGGTGCCTTTCTTGGAATTTTCTCCCTGCAGACCGAGTTCGCGGATGGTTTCCCCGATCTGGCGGCGCTGGAGCAATCTGATAATACGTTTACCCAAAAGCAGGGAGATCACCAGCGACAATAGCAGTGCCATGGTAACACGGAAGGTGATGAACTGGAACATTCCACCGCCGATTACGCTGATGTTGAATTCTGTTTTGAGATAATTTAAAAAATAATATAACATATAGTTTTAGTCGTACCTGTTTCACCCTGCCATAGCGGTGTTACAGGTTTTTAAGTCATTGAGTTATTCAAATAATTTACATCAACTGCACTTTCGTTACTTCTCGAGCATTGTCATCATCTCGTGTAATACCTTTTTATCATCGAAGGGGTGTTTGACCCCATGGATTTCCTGGTATTTTTCGTGGCCTTTACCGGCTACGAGGATGATATCGTCTTTACCGGCGAGGGAAACGGCTGTTTTAATCGCTTCTTTCCTGTCGACGATGGCGAGATATTTTTTCCTGAGATGCACGGGTACGCCTTTTTCCATTTCTTCGATGATGGCGGTGGCGTCTTCGGAGCGGGGGTTATCGGAAGTGAAGATAACCTTGTCGCTGCTTTCCACTGCCACATCAGCCATGATAGGGCGTTTGGTGGTATCTCTGTCGCCTCCGCAACCTACTACTGTAATCAGCTGTTCATTGCCTTTGCGGAGGTTTTGTATGGTGGCCAGTACATTTTTCAGTGCGTCTGGCGTGTGTGCGTAATCAACGATAGCGATGATCTGGTCTTTGTCGGACACGAAGTAATCGAAGCGGCCTTCGGCGCCTTGTACATCACTGAGTGCCTGTAGTACTTTGGACTTATCTTCTCCCAGTAACCTGGCGGCACCGTATACTGCCAGCAGGTTATAGGCGTTGAATTCACCGATGAGGCGGAAGTGTACTTCGGTATCATCGATGGACATGATCAGCCCTGTCAGGTTGTTTTCAAGGATTTTTCCTTTGAAGTCGGCCAGGGTATGTAAGCTATATCCTGCTTTGCGGGCTTTGGTATTTTGCAGCATTACGTTACCTCTTTTATCGTCGAGGTTGGTGAGTGCAAAAGCGCCGGCGGGCAGGTTATCAAAGAACGATTTCTTCACGCGGATGTACTCATCAAAAGTTTTGTGGTAGTCCAGGTGATCGTGCGTGATATTGCTGAAAATGCCTCCTGCGAACTGAAGACCTGCGATGCGGTGTTGGTGTATCGCGTGGGAGCTTACTTCGATAAAGGCGTACAGGCAGCCATCTGCCACCATACGGGCCAGCAGTTCATTGAGACTGATAGGGTCCGGGGTGGTATGGGTAGACGGTATAACGGTATCGCCTATCTGATTTTGCACAGTGGAAAGTAGTCCACAGTGGTAGCCCATTTTGGTGAACAGGCGAAACAGCAGGGTGGCGATGGTTGTTTTGCCGTTGGTACCGGTAACGCCCACGAGTTTGAGCTGGTGGCTGGGGTTATCATAGTAGTTGCCTGCTATGATACCACTGGCGGTGGCGCTGTCTTTCACCTGTACATAGGTGATATTGTCGGCAATGTTTGCCGGCATCTCTTCACAGATAATGGCGGTAGCGCCTTGTGCTACAGCTTTGTCGATATATTGGTGACCATCTGCGTGAACGCCTTTAACGGCGATGAAAGCATCGTTTTTACCAATGGCTCGTGAATCAATTGCAATCGCGTTCACGGTAATATCCGTATTACCCTGAACGGCGGTGATGCCTACGTTGTATAATATGTCGCGCAGCGTCTTCATTAGCTGAGTTCTATTACGATGGTTTGTTCGTTTCCAATTTTAGTTCCGCCTGCCAGTGATTGTGTTTTCACTTTGCCGGCGCCTTTAACTACTACACGGAGGCCTGCATTTTCGAGCAGGTACAGTGCGTCTTTGAGTCCCATTCCGGTTACATCCGGCACGGCGCCGCGTTGTTGCGTTACCTGCTGGAAGTTCACTTTCTGGTTTGTTACTTTCGCGCTTACCCAGGCATTAGCGGCTGGGAGGGCGGCGGCGGGGAGTTGCAGTGTATGGAGTATTTCGTTCCATTCTGCAGCTTTCCCTGTTTTCATGGCCAGCATGGTGTCTAGTTTGACATTTGCCTGCATGGGTGCCTGTTTTTCCACGGCGAGTGCATAGAGTTTATCCGCTACTTCCCTAAACACAGGACCCGCTACACTGGCGCCATAGAAGCGGAGTGCATGCGGTTTGTTTTTTATTACTACCACACAGGTGTACTGCGGATCATTAGCGGGGAAGTACCCTGCGAATGATGCCTGGTAGATTTTATCGGCATACCCTCGGCTGCCGTTGGCAACGAGGGCGGTACCGGTTTTTCCGGCGAAGGTGTAGTATTGGTTTTGCAGTTTTTTTGCTGTTCCGTTGGTGACTACCCCTGCCAGCATGGCTTGTACCTGGCGGAGGGTAGTCTGGGAGCAGATGCTGTCCATTACTACCGTTGGTTCAAATTGTTTGACTACCTGGCCATATTCCATGATGGAATTGACGAGGTAGGGTTTCATCATTTTCCCGTTGTTGGCTACTGCGTTGTACAGCATGGCTGTTTGTAGCGGGCTCACGAGCACTTCATAGCCGAAGGCCATCCACGGGAGGGTGGTATTGGACCAGGTGCGTGCGGACGTATTTTTAATGATCGGGCGTCCTTCACCTACGAGGTCAATACCGGTGATAGTATCGAGTTTCAGCCTTTTCAGGTGGTTGACGAAACTATTTGGTTTTTTGCCGTAGAACTGCACGGCGAGTTTGGCCATACCTACGTTGGAACTGAGTTCGAACGCGTGTTTGATGGTTACGTTCTGCGGACCAGGATGTGGTTCGGAGTCGAAAACCGTTCTGCGGCCTACACGCCATTTACCGCCTTCCATGTCGACCATGGTGTTCATGGTGGCGTATTTATCTTCCAGCACAGATATAACGGTGGCCAGTTTAAATACCGAACCTGGTTCACCTACCTGTAGGGCGTAGTTCATATTTTCCCAGTAGCTGCCGTCCGGTTGTCTGCCGAGGTTAGCCATGGCTTTAATTTTTCCGGTTTTCACTTCCATGAGTATACAGGTGCCGTGGTCACATTCATTTTGCACCATCATATTCATGAGGGCTGTTTCCACGATATCCTGCATGTTTACATCGATGGTGGTGACGATATCGCGTCCGTTTTCCGGTTCGATATCGTAGCCTTGCACGGGAACGTAAGTTCCGCCAGCGATGCGGCGCATGAGGCGTTTACCGGTAACACCTTTGAGGTATTCGTCGTAGGTTCTTTCGAGGCCTACGCTTTGTGAATTCTCGCGGGCGAGTCCGATGGTTCTGTTGGCAAGCAGTTTAAAGGGGTTGATGCGTTTACTTTTGGTTTCAGCGATCATACCACCTTTGTTTTTGCCGAGCCGGAACATCGGTAATGTTCTCAGGGTTTGGTACTGGTTAAACGGTATATCTCTTTTTAGGAGGAAGTACCGGTCTTTAGATTTGTACCCTTCTCTGAGCAGTGTTTTGTATTCCTCTTTTGAGCGGTCGTTAAACAGCTGGGAGAGGCATAGGGCAAGGGAGTCCAGGTTTTCCCTGAAGACTTTTCCTTGTTTATCTCTTAGTCCGTCTGCGGCAAAATCTATTCTGATATCGAAATAGGGGATAGAGGAAGAGAGCATTCTTCCTTCTTCAGAATAGATGGTACCTCTGTCGGCGTCGAGGGCTACGTATCTGGTATGCAGGCTGTCTGCGATACTTCTCCAGTAGCTGCCCTGAACGTTTTGGATATAAAAGACTTTAGCGAGTATAGCGACGCTGAACAGCGCCATGCCTATTACGCATAGATAAACTCGCCATAATATGTCTTTTTTTACATCCACTTTTTTGTTGTTAGCTCCCTTTAGGGGGAGATATAATTAAGTATGATACCTGACACTGGCGGTTTTATTGAGATGCTTGCCATATGATATTTACCAGCATCCCCGCCTATACAGATATGTAAGGGCGGGCAGTATCAGGTATCAATGTGTTAATCATTTTTTTCTGTTTCATTTTTCAGCACAATTTTTCGAGGGGGGGAGTTCAGTTGTTTGAGTCCCAGTTGCTCTACGGATTTGCTGACTTCACTCATTTTGCTTTGGAACATGAGCTCACTCTTCACGTTGATATATTCCCACTTAAGCTCTTTGATTTCTTTGCTAAGCTGATTGATACGGCGTATTTTTTTTTCAGCGAGGTGGCTGTTGGCGATATAGATAAGCGCCAGGGCAGCAAGAAAAAGGATACGGGGCATGTTCTGCACCAGCATTGAATAGTTGATGCGGAGCCGCCATTCCTTTTTAGGTTCCTGCAAAGGGATATGATCTTCGCTGGGGGCCTCCTGGTTTTTATCGATAATTTCTTCCTCGGACACGCGCTATGCTTTTTAAGGATTATGAAATGGATAGACGCCTACGCCATCATCAGTTAAAGCCTTCACAGTGAATAGGAATGATAGGATTGGAGCTGCGTTGTAAGGCGCTGTGCTACAAGTTTTTTTCGGCTACACGCAGTTTTGCACTTCTGGATCTGCTATTGTTTTTCAGTTCTGCGTCGCTGGCGGTAACCGGCTTTTTTGTGATTAATTTGAACAATTTAGGGGGTGTTTCCAAGCCAAACGGATCGTCTTGTGCTTCCTCGAAACTGCCAGATTTCATAAAGTTCTTAACCATTCTGTCTTCCAGTGAATGGAAGGTGATGATAGCGAGTCTTCCGCCTGGTTTCAGTACTTCAGCGGATTGTGACAGTAAATCTTTCAAAGCTCCCAGCTCATCGTTAACGGCTATACGCAGTGCCTGGAAGACCTGGGCCAGGTATTTCTGCGGGTTACCCTTTACGATGGGTTGGATTACAGATTTGAACTCTGCAATGGTACGCATGGGGTGTGCTTTCCTGTTTTTGACGATGGTTTGGGCCAGTGTTTTCGAGTTGGTTACTTCTCCGTATTCCTGGAACAGGAGATGTAGTTTAGCTTCGGACCATGTTGCCAGCAATTTAGCGGCGGTGAGGTCGGTTCTGGTGTCCATACGCATGTCCAGATCGGCGTCGAATCGAATACTGAATCCTCTTTCTGCAGTATCAAACTGATGGGAGGATACGCCGAGATCTGCCAGTATACCATCTACAGGCTCTGCTTTATGTAATTTCAGGAAACGCTGCAGGTGCCTGAAGTTCTGTTGTACAAAAGTGACGCGGTCGTCTATAATCCTGTTACGGTAAGCATCTTCGTCCTGATCAAACACAATCAGTCTGCCGTTTTCACCTAGTCTTTCCAGTATGGCTCTTGAATGTCCTCCGCCTCCAAACGTAGCATCCACATATGTTCCGGATGGATTGATGTGAAGTAACTCCGTTGTCTCCTGCAGCAGAACAGGTAAATGATATTGCTGTTCGCCCATACGCTACAGATTTAAATTGTGTTGTTGTTATCTCCTCCGCCCATAACCTGTTGTGCCAAATCACTGAAGGCTGCTGGTGAGAAATTTTCAAAGAACTCCTGGTATTTACCACTATCCCAGATCTCGATTTTATTGGTGGCCGCAGCCAGAATAATATCTTTTTCCAGATTGGCGTAAGAGAGCAGGTTTTTAGGTACCAGCAACCTTCCCGCGCTATCCAGCTCCAGTATGGTAGCCCCGTTGAGAAAGTAACGCTTGAACTCTCTCACCTTCGGATCGAAGTCATTCAGCTTACTGATTCTTTCGAAAATGGGCTGCCATTCATTCATCGGATACAGGGACAAACATTTCTCAAACCCTCGGCAAATCACAAACTGTCCTCCAGCGCTTTCCTGAACCTGCTTTTTGAATCCGGCAGGTAGCAGAAAACGCCCTTTTGCGTCCAGCGTTGCTTCGTATTCACCGAGAAAACCAGTCATACCATGGGGTAAAGTCCTTGAAATCCATTTTCTAACACAAAATAACACTTTTTCCCACTTTTTAACGAAAAAATGCTTTATAAATTTTTTCCACAGGAACAAAAGGCCACAGGTGTTGATTTTATAGGGGTTTATGTGTAGGGAGATGTGGATTTCTCTGGGATGGGTGTGCGCAATGTGTTAATAAGTTTAACTGAGGGATGAGCCTGAGGCAAATAAGGCCATGGACCTGCAATTGGTGCGACAAATATTTCCCGGTTTTTTTTCGGGTCATCTGAAATTATACTTAGTTTTTAATTCTAATTCGTTCCGGCACCCCCGTTAAAATTTTATCATCAAAAAATTTTTTTTGAATTTCTCATTTCTTTTTTTAAATCACCATTAATTTTTGCCAGTTTGTCGACTTATTCGGCCCTTTTGCAAAATTTTAACAGCAACGAAAATCTCTCTACCTTACATTTACATTTAATTCTTAATTTTGCCACTCTTTTATGCGGAAATTTTTATTGTTCATCGGTGTCCTTTTGATTGCTGCAATTTCTTTCTCCTCCTGTAATAACGAGTTACGTAGGATAGAAAAAAGCAATAACTTTGAAAAGAAGCTGGCATACGCCGATAAAATGTACCAGAAGAAAAAATACAATACTGCGCTTACGCTGTATAGCGACCTCATGCAGGTGTATAAAGGTACCGACAAGTTCGAAGGACTCTACTACAATATGGCTTATTGCTCTTACTACCTGAAAGACTACGTACAGGCCGGTTTTAACTTCAAAAACTACCTGGACCTCTTTCCAAACAGCCCGAGAGCAGTAGAAATAGACTATATGCAGGCCTATTGCTACTATAAGCAGTCGCCTAAGGTGTCGCTGGACCAAACCAACACCACCAAAGCCATTGCCGCCATGCAAACGTTCGTGAACAACTACCCTTCCGCTCCTAAAGTAGCCGAAGCCAACCTGGTAATCGAACTCTGCCGCCGCAAACTGGAAAAAAAAGAATATAACGCAGCCGAATTATATTATAACCTCGGCTACTTCAAAGCTGCCGGTATCGCCTTTAAAGGTCTCATGCGTAACTACCCTGATTCCGATAAGTCCGACAGCTATAAAGTAATGGCTATCAAAGCTTACTACTCTTACGCCAAAAACAGCGTAATGGATAAGCAAAAGGAAAGATATGAAACCGTAGTATCGGAATATCTTGACTTCAATGACCACTATCCAAATAGTAAACTGAAGCCTGATGCCGAAAAATTTTATACCTTAGCGCAATCAAACATTAAAACTCTGGAAAATGAGCAAAATAAAGCGAAGTCTAACCAGTAGCCTTAATCCTTGGGTAGAAACCAGAAATACTACCGATATTAAGAACAGAACTGGGAATTTATATGAGTCTATTGCCGTGATCGCAAAACGCGCCAATCAGATCAATATTTCCGTGAAAGAGGAGCTCCATTCCAAACTGGAAGAGTTTGCAAGTCATACCGACAACCTCGAAGAAGTGCACGAAAACAAAGAGCAGATCGAAATCAGCCGCTTTTACGAAAGACTGGCTAACCCAGCGATCCAGGCTACGCACGAATTTCTGGATAACAAAATCTATTTCCGTAAAAACGATGATGACCTGTTCAGCTAATCGTTACGGGAATAAATAAAAATATTAATTTCATGGCGGCAGATATTTTTCTGCCGCTTTTTTGTTTCATACACGTCCATGGACACTACTAAGATATTACACGGCAAAAAAATACTGCTCGGCGTGTCCGGTAGTATTGCCGCCTATAAGGCCGCTACCATCGTGCGACTCCTCGTAAAAGAAGGAGCCCAGGTGAAAGTTGTCATGACCCCGGCAGCCGCCGGCTTCATCACGCCACTCACCCTCGCCACCCTCTCCAAAAATGAAGTACCCCTTCAGATCAGTGACCACGACAGCTGGAATAATCACGTAGCCCTCGGCCGATGGGCTGATGTGATGCTCATCGCACCGGCATCCGCCAATACCATCGCCAAAATGGCCAACGGTCTTTGCGATAACCTCCTGCTCGCCACCTACCTCTCCGCCACCTGCCCGGTGATATTTGCACCCGCAATGGACGAAGACATGTGGCACCACCCGGCCACCCGTTATAACATCGAAAAACTCATCTCTTATAAAAATATTCTTATCCCCGTAGCCAATGGCGAGCTCGCCTCCGGCCTCGTAGGAGAAGGCAGAATGGCCGAACCGGAAGAAATCCTCGCATTCCTCCGCCGCCATTTCAGCAAGTCCGGCTCCCCTAAACCACTCGCCGGCAAACTGGCCGTGGTAACAGCTGGCCCAACCATCGAACACATCGACCCGGTGCGCTACATCTCCAACCACTCCAGTGGGAAAATGGGCATCGCCATCGCCGAAGTGCTCGCCGATGCCGGCGCACAGGTGAAGCTGATCCTCGGACCCACCCACCTCAGCACCAACCACGCCGGCGTGGAAACGATCCGGGTGCAGTCGGCCGAAGAAATGTTCCATGCCGTAATCGCCGCCTACCCACTGTCCGACCTGGTAGTGGCCGCCGCCGCCGTAGCCGACTACCGCCCGGCACAGGTAGCCGATAAAAAGATCAAGAAAGGAGAGGTACAGTTAAATATACCTTTGGAAAAAACGCACGATATCCTGCGTACTTTGGGTAATAACAAAGGACCACAGCAAATGCTCATTGGATTCTCCCTGGAAACAAACAACGAAAAAGAATATGCCCTCAAAAAGCTCAGGGAAAAGCACCTCGATATGATCGTGATGAACTCCCTGGCCGACCCGGGTGCAGGTTTTAACTATGATACGAATAAGGTAACCCTGTTCGACCGCAAAGGCCGCGAAAAAAGCCTGCCCCTCAAATCGAAACAGGAGGTAGCCCAGGACATTGTTTCAGCTATAATAGAACTGCAAAATGCTTAAACGCTTTTCCGTATTCCTGCTCCTATGCTGTGCAACCTTGTTTGCCAACGCCCAGGAGTTCCGCGCCAACGTAACTGTAGTGGCCACCCAGCTGACCGGTGTGGATAAGAAAATCTTTACCACACTGCAAAACTCCCTTAAAGAGTTTATCAACAACCGCCACTGGGCCAGCGATGCCTACTCCCCGGCTGAACGCATCGAATGCAATATCATGCTGAACCTCACCGGGGTAGTCAGCTCCGATATCTATCGCGGTACGCTCACCATCCAGGCCACCCGCCCGGTATACAACGCCAGCTATGTGACCAGCCTGCTCAATATCCAGGATAACAACGTACTGTTTCGTTACACCGAATTCCAGCCAATGGAATTCAATGATAACCGCGTTGCCGGCAGCGATCCGCTGGCAGCCAACCTCACCGCCATCTTTGCGTATTACGCCTATGTGATGCTGGGACTGGATGCCGATTCCTTCTCGCCAAGAGGAGGGGATGCCTTCTTCAAAAAAGCCCAGAACGTAGTAAATAATGCGCCGGACGGTAAGGACGTATCAGGTTGGAAAGCCTTTGAAAGTCAGCGTAACCGCTACTGGCTCACCGATAACCTGCTGAACGTGAAGTTCAACAACTTCCACGATGTGATGTACCAGTACCACCGTATGGGACTTGATCTCATGTATGACGACGTAAACACCGGCCGCGGCGCCATCATGAACTGCATTAACCTGCTATATGCCATCTACCAGGATGTACCCAACTCCATGCTGATGCAGACGTTCTACTCTGCCAAAGGAGATGAGCTGCTGAAGATATTTTCTAAAGCCATGCCACAGGAAAAAGCACGCGCCGCAGAAATGCTGGCAAAGATGGACATCCCCAACGCCGCAAAATACCAGCAGATGCGATAGCACTGCTGCCGCTTATATTATTTTATCAGCAAATGTTGATAGCTTTACGCTTTCTACAACGCAGCCATTAACATGCATTATATTAAGAAACTCAGTGTAGTCGCATTCCTGGTAGTATTGTTCGCCTGTGGCGATAAAGACCGTATTCCCGGGAATATCATGAAGCCGGAAGAAATGAGTGCCGTCCTTGCGGACCTGACCATTGCGGAAGCCTATGGTAACAACTTTGTGGTGAATAACAATCCCGGCAGCTACGATTCCCTGCGCCAGGAAAAAATTAAAGTCTACTCAAAACAGGTACTGGATCTGCACCAGATATCCGTAAAAGATTTTTACAACAGCTACAGCTGGTACGAGCAACATCCGGATAAACTCACGGCTGTACTGAACCAGGTAACAGCTAATCTCACCGAAAGAAAAAATAAAGCCCCGGACATGGGCCAGCTGTCGGCCCCGGTAGCCTACCGCCTGCGCACCCTTTTCCCGAATGCAGAAAAGGCCATCCTGATTTCGGCCAACAGCGATACCACCAAGCCATTTATCAAACGTCAGAAATAAAAGAAAAACACCAAAACATGAACAAAGTATTCGCAAATGCAGACGAGGCCATACGCGACATAGGAGATGGAGCCGTGCTGATGCTGGGAGGGTTTGGTTTATGTGGTATTCCTGAAAACAGTATTGCTGCACTGGTGCGAAAAGGTATTAAAGATCTTACCTGTATATCCAACAACGCCGGTGTGGATGATTTTGGCCTGGGACTGTTATTGAAAACCCGCCAGATTCGAAAGATGATGTCGTCTTACGTGGGCGAAAACGCGGAATTTGAAAGGCAGCTGCTGGCCGGAGAGCTGGAAGTGGACCTGATTCCGCAGGGAACACTGGCCACGCGCATCCAGATGGCAGGCATGGGCATTCCCGCCTTTTTCACCCCTGCCGGTTATGGTACCGAAATCGCGGAAGGTAAGGAAGTACGCGTATTTGACGGCAAGCATTACCTGATGGAAATGGCGCTGCACGCTGATTTTTCCATTGTGAAAGCATGGAAAGGCGACACCATGGGCAATCTCGTTTTCCGCAAAACTACCCGTAATTACAGTGTACCAATGGCTAAAGCAGGTAATGTTACTATCGTAGAGGTAGAACACCTGGTGCAGCCCGGTGAGCTGGACCCTGACCAGATCCATGTGCCCGGAATCTATGTGCACCGCATTTTCCAGGGAAGCAATTATGAAAAAAGGATTGAACGTAAAACGGTAAAAATCTAAACTATGGCGCTTGATAAATATGGCATCGCCAAAAGAATTGCACAGGAACTGCAGGATGGTATGTACGTGAATTTAGGCATCGGTATACCTACGCTTGTTTCCAATTATGTGCCATCCGGTATCAGCATTATGCTGCAGTCAGAAAACGGCATGCTGGGCATGGGACCTTATCCTACAGAAGAAGAAATAGATGCAGACCTCATCAATGCCGGTAAAGAAACCGTTACCGTATTGCCTGGTGGCAGCTTCTTTGATTCCGCAGAAAGCTTTGGTATGATCCGCGCCGGTAAGGTGGACCTTACCGTGCTTGGTGCGATGGAAGTATCTGATAAAGGTGATATCGCCAACTGGAAAATTCCCGGTAAAATGGTGAAAGGTATGGGCGGCGCCATGGACCTGGTAGCTTCCGCACGCAATATTATAGTAGCCATGATGCATACCAATCCCAAAGGAGAAAGTAAGCTGCTGCCTGCCTGTACACTGCCCCTTACCGGCGTTAGCTGTGTAAGGAAAATCGTAACGGAGCTGGCTGTACTGGAAATAACCCCTGATGGCTTCCTGCTGCTGGAAAGAGCTCCCGGTGTGAGCACAGAGGAAATTAAAGCTAAAACAGCCGGTCGCCTGGTTGTACATGGTGAAGTGCCGGAAATGAAGATATAAGGAAAACAGCGTTTCCTGTGCAAAAGTCCCATGCCTTCGGCACGGGACTTTTGCGTTCTGTAAGGGCCGCAGGCCCTGACCACCCATCTTTTCTTGATACATATATACATAGTGTGATTTTGTTTAATGCGATAAAACCATTATCCTTGCGCCCACATTTATCCTAAACCTAACACGACCTATGAAGAGAATTTCTACTTTTCTTTTCCTGGCATGCAGCACTGTAGCCGCGCATGCACAGGATCTCCCCGGATTTCGTTCCAGTAATTATGCAGGTGTTTACAGTGTGTATGGCAACCCCGCCAACATTGCCGACGGCCGGTATAACTGGGATGTGAGCATTTTTGGTGTGAACGCCCACGTGGGTAATAACCAAGTGAAATACAAGCTGAGTAACATCGGTGATGCCTTGGTGAAGATACCCTGAAAAGCCAGCTGTTTGGCGCTAACAGCGGTACCACAAAAGCCCTGGTGAATGCGCAGGTGTACCTGCCCTCTTTTATGTTTAAAGTGAAGCATTTCACCTTCGCATTTACGAGCAGAGCAAGGGTGATGGCTAACATTGCTGACCTCAACGGTAAGCTGGCGGATAAAGTGTCCAGCGACTTTAGCGATGATCCGGAGTTGCCGTACACCATTACCTCTAACGACAAAATGCGCGTGAGCATGAATGGCTGGGTGGAATATAATCTCTCCACTGCCAGGGAAATTATTCACCTGGGCCCGCACTATGTAAAAGGTGGCGTGACCATCAAATACATGACCGGCGTTGGTAACGGAAGTCTGCAAATCGACAACCTGCATGGGACATTGATAGAAGATGAAGGGGCACAGGATGTTGCACTGACCAATGCTACCGGTAAGATCGGTACCAATTTCGCAGGTATCAGCTTTACCGATTTTGAAGCCGGTGACCTGACCCGATTTGTAGGCCATGGCGTTGGATTTGAGCTGGGTGCAGTGTATGAATATCGCCCGGGCGACAGTAAGGATTACAAACTTCGTGTAGGCGTGTCGTTATCTGATATTGGCCGTATTAAATATGAGAGAGATGTACAGCGCAGCGGCACTTTCAATATCAACATTCCGGCTAACCAGAACTTCTACCTGAGCAGTCTGGACGGGGTGAGCATTGATGACTACAAGACAGCGCTGAACAAATATCCACAGTATTTTACACCGGATGGTAATAACGAAAGCACAACGTATAGTGTGAGCTTGCCAGGCCGTTTACAGCTCGATGCGGATTACCATATCAAGCAGCATTTTTTTGTGAATGCAAACGGTCAGTTTTCGCTGGCTACGCTGAAGAAAAAAGCGTTTAACAGTCAATACTTCGGTGGGCTGACGGTAACACCAAGATACGATGGCCGCATCTTCGGATTCTTCCTCCCACTTAGCTATAATACACTGACGAAGTTTAATGCAGGAGCGAGCTTCCGCGTAGGTCCGTTATTTTTGGGTAGCGGTAGTGTGCTGACGGCGCTGGCCGGTGGTGCACATCAGGCGGATTTCTTTATTGGCGTTCGTTTTGGCGGATTACAACGTAAGTAGTTTTTTGTTGAGATGCAGCCGTTTTGTTACAAAAAACAGACATTCAGCTTTAACAAAAAAGCTGCATCTCAACTTATCTAAATCGGGAATTATTGGGTAACTTACAACTTGCTAAAAGTCATTGAAGTGCAAGTTGGATTCCTTTGTTATAACGGCAAATTTATACCTGCCGGAGAGCCTATTTTTACAGCAGACAACCGTTCTTTCAGATATGGTGACGGTTTTTTTGAAACGCTGAAGGTGTACCAGGGAACTGTGCTGCTGGCCGATCTCCACTATGAACGACTCATGGCCAGCTTACACCTGCTGCATTTTGATATTCCTCCTTCATTTACTAAAACGTTTTTCATAGAGTCTATCCTGGAATTGTGCGCCAGAAATAAATACGATGACCTCGCGCGGGTGCGCATTGCTGTATTTCGTTCTGATGGAGGCCTGTATGATCCGGTTAATAATTTACCCAACTATGTGATACAGGCCTGGGAGCTCAGCAAATCCGTGCTGGAGCTAAATGAATCCGGCCTGGTAACAGATATCTTTCCGGATGTGAAGAAGAGTGCGGATAAGTTGTCATCGATTAAATCCAACAACTGTTTATCGTACGTAATGGCCGCCATGTATGCCCGCCAGCACCGGCTGAATGAGGCTATACTCCTGAATCCTTACGGCCGTATAGCGGATAGTACTATCGCTAATGTGTTTATAGTAAAGGGTAAGGAGATATTCACCCCACCATTGACCGAAGGTCCCGTATGTGGGGTAATGCGCAAGTATTTATTACAGGCCGACCTCCCTTATCATTTTCAGGAAAGGCCCCTGGAAATTGAAGACCTGGAAAATGCCGATGAAATTTTTCTTACCAATGCGATATACGGAATCCGTTGGGTAGGCACTTTCAGGGATAGCAGTTATGGCAATGCCACTGCTGCGGTTTTACACGAACTCCTCCACGAAAATATTCTTTAAATGGCAGCTCCTGTTGTTAATTTATGTTGGTTCCGCCGTGATCTCAGGCTGGACGATAATGCAGCATTATATCATGCTTTGAAGTCGGACAGGCCGGTATTACCGGTGTTTATTTTTGATACCAATATTCTCCGGGATTTGGAAGATAAAACCGATGCAAGGGTTACTTTCATCCACCGGACGTTGGTGCAGCTACAGCGGCAGCTGCGTAATTATGGTGCTAATATGGAAGTCTTTATCGGCACACCGGAGGAAGCGTTCCGCTATTGGACCGGTAAATATCAGATAGGAGCAGTATATACCAACCATGATTATGAACCTTATGCGAGGCAGCGGGATGCCGCT
This sequence comes from Chitinophaga jiangningensis, assembly GCF_900142605.1. Lineage (GTDB taxonomy): Bacteria > Bacteroidota > Bacteroidia > Chitinophagales > Chitinophagaceae > Chitinophaga > Chitinophaga jiangningensis. The sequence continues at coordinate 596,485 of NZ_FRBL01000001.1, read as the reverse complement.
GTAGCTAAGCAACTGGCGCTGGAAGGCATCGGTTTGCTGACGTTCAAGGACCAGGTTATACTGGAAAAAAATGAAGTACTGAAAGATAACGGAGAGCCCTATACGATATTTACTCCTTACAGTAAAAAATGGCAGCAGGTGCTCACGCCTTTTCACCTGAAGCCCTATCCGGTACGGCGTTATATGTCGCACCTCTTTAAGGCGGCAGCCACGGATATTCCAACGCTGGCAGCTATCGGTTTTCAGCCATCCGGCTTGGCATTACCATCTGCAGAATTGAACGAAGCCATTGTTGCGCACTACGATCAAACCCGCGATTTTCCGGCGCAGGAGGGTACATCGAGGATGGGGCTGCATTTACGTTTCGGTACGGTGAGTATCCGGCAGCTGATGAAAGAGGCGCTGGCATTGAATGCTACTTATGTGAATGAGTTGGTATGGAGAGAGTTTTACCAGATGATTCTCTGGCATTTCCCGCATGTGGTAGGACATTCATTTAAAAGGGATTATGATAAGATTCCATGGAGAAATAACGAGGTGGAGTTTAAGCGCTGGTGCGAAGGCCAAACGGGTTATCCGATTGTGGATGCCGGTATGCGGGAGTTAAATGCAACGGGTTATATGCATAACCGGGTGCGTATGATTACGGCGAGTTTTTTAACAAAGCACCTGCTCATCGACTGGCGATGGGGCGAGGCTTATTTTGCTGCGAAGCTGCTGGATTATGATCTGGCGGCGAATAACGGCGGGTGGCAGTGGGCGGCCGGTTCAGGCTGTGATGCGGCGCCTTATTTCAGGGTGTTTAATCCCACGTTGCAAACGCAGAAGTTTGATAAGGATTTAAAATATATACGTAAGTGGGTGCCGGAGTTTGAGAGCTTTGAGTATGTGAAGCCGATTGTGTCGCATGAGATGGCAAGGAAGCGGGTGTTGGAGGTGTATGCCAAAGCGTTGAAGTGATTTAAGCAAAGATCCGGGCCGAAAGGCCCGGATCTTTGCTTATTTGCCTGCGCCGAAGGCGCAGGCAAATAAGCAAAGATTATCGTTTGGCAGCAGCCATCAGGGCATCCACGGCCTTATGTCCTTCTTCGCCCAGGTCCAGGCTAAACTGGTTTACATATAAATCAATATGCTGACGCATCACCGCTTCATCCATTTCCTGTGCATGTGATTTCACGTAGTCGGACAGAACCGGGTACTGGCTGTAAGCGTGCTGCAGGCTTTCATGAATAAGCTGATCGAGTGCGGCACGTTTTTCAGGTGCAATATCTTTTTTTATGAAGATGCCACCGAGCGGGATAGGGTTACCCGTCGTTTGTTCCCAATATTCACCCATGTCCATCACCTTTTTGAGGCCTTTTAGCTGGTAGGTGAAGCGGTTTTCGTGAATGATTACACCTGCATCAGCTTCCCCGTTCAGCACAGCGTTTTCGATGTCAGAAAACACCATGATCTTCTTGTTTTTTGCTTCCGGGAAGGCGATAGAGAAAAGGAGGTTGGCGGTAGTGTTTTCACCTGGAATGGCAATGGTTTTATTTTTTACCTCTTCCGGGGCAAGCGGTTCTTTGGAGATGAGGAGTGGACCGCATCCGCGACCGAGAGCGCTGCCACTGTTGAGCAGATCATACTGATCTTTAACTTTCAGGTATACGGCAAAGGAGAGTTTTGTTACATCCAGTTTGCCCTGGATAGCCCAGTTGTTGAGTGTTTCAACGTCTTCGAGGCGGGTGTCAAAGCTAAAGCCGTTCGTATTGATTTTATTATTCACCAGTGCGTCGAAGATGAAGGTATCATTCGGGCATGGTGAAAAGCCGAGCGTTAAATTCATATCAGAAGTTTTTTGTTACGGTAGTATAGTGGGCACAGAGTTCTTCTACGGTGCGCACAAGTTCATCGTTCAGGTTTTTAACGGCAGTAGGTATTTGCCATTTGGATTTATCCCTGATTTCCACGTAGTTAGATATACTCCTTATTTGAAGGAAGGGTATGTTTTCCTGTAGGCAGGCATAGTGAAAGGCGGCGCCTTCCATACTTTCGGTATCGGGCTGGTATTTAGCTTCCAGTTGTGCAATAGTGGCGGCGCTGCCGCTAACGCGGTTCACGGATACGCCGGTGGCGGCGGGCAGTTCCAGGGCGAGTGGCCAGGCATGAAAAGTATTGACCAGGCTGGTGCCGGTGAATGGATGCTGGGATTCCTTCCAGAGATTGATATCAAATAAATCTTTAAACTGATCATTGTCCTCCGCGCCGAGGTCGGCCAGGTGTTCACTTTCAACGGCCACTACGGCGCCAAGATGCCAGTCCTTGCGGAAAGTACCGCAGATACCGGCCTGTATGGCCACATGCGGGGTGTGCAGGGTAAAGTATTTACCAAGGCTGAAAGCCGTATGCATCATGCCGATGCCGGCGATGAGCACATCTACCTCGCATCCGGTTAATCTGAACCGGTAATCCGATACCTGCTGGCTGTGTTGCTCCAGGTATTGCAGAAAGGGCTTTATTTCCAGGCTAGTAGCCGCTGTAACCAATATTTTCATGCGATAAAAGTACGGTAAAATCAGGTTTTTGAAGTGTAAAACAATTGACAGGAATAAGGATAATTGGATTCCCTCGCGGAATAGTGGTATTTTTGCGAAAATTTTGTTGCAATAATGATTTATTTAACGCGAGTAGAGAACTTTAATGCCGCGCATAAGTTATCTAACCCGAACTGGAGTGCAGAAAAGAACGAAGAGGTATTTGGAAAATGCGCCAATGTAAACTGGCATGGACATAATTACGAACTGCACGTTACGATAAAAGGCAATCCTGATCCTGAAACAGGATTCGTTTTCAATGCCAAAACTTTAGGAGTAATCATTAAGGATGTAGTCATTGAAAAGATTGACCACCGCAATCTCAATATGGACGTGGATTTCATGGCAGGTAAGTTTACCTCTGCTGAAAACCTGGCTATCGCCATCTGGGATCAGTTATCGCAGCATTTGCCAGCTGAAGTAATGCTGCATTGCATTAAGCTGTACGAAACTCCGCGCATCTACGTGGAATACTACGGAGGCAAGTAACCACGCTTCGTGGCCCCCGCAAGCAATTTTCGAACTAAAACATATAAGGATGGCGTATAATAAGATTGAAAGCTATGACGAAAAGATCACGGCCGATCTGAAGGATAATTACAAGCGATGCCTGGAACTGTTGGGAGAAGACTCGGAGAGGGAAGGCCTGGAAAAAACGCCGGAACGTATGGCCAAAGCCATGCAGTTTTTAACGCAGGGCTATCAGCAGGATGCTAAGGAAATCCTGTTGGGTGCACGGTTCACCGAAGCATACAGTGAAATGGTTATAGTGAAGGATATTGAGTTGTATTCGATGTGTGAACACCATATGCTGCCTTTCTTCGGAAAAGCGCATGTTGCCTATATCCCTAACGGTTATATCACCGGCCTGAGCAAAATTGCACGCGTAGTGGACGTTTTCGCCCGCCGCCTGCAGGTACAGGAGCGCCTTACCCACCAGATCCTGGATGCTATCCAGGAAGCCCTGGAGCCACAAGGCGTAGCCGTTGTAATCGAAGCGCAACACCTCTGCATGATGATGCGCGGGGTGCAAAAGCAAAATTCGATTACCACCACCTCCGCTTTCAGCGGACAATTCGCAGATGGTACCACCCGCGATGAGTTCCTGAAGCTGATCGGCAGATAATCACTGCGCATCGGTAGCCAATAAATCATTTTTTTCTTTCGATCGTGTGCCGAAGGCACACGATCGAAAGAAAAGGGGTCACGGCCGCAGGCCGTGACCCCTTTTCTTTTGGGACGAAATAAATTTCGTAAACCCGCTGTAGTTGTTCATTTCATTTTTATGCCCGGTTTTTCTTTTATTTGCAAACTGAAAAATCAGTGCAGTCGATGATTTTGTTATAAATTAATTGATTGTATATTTGATATATTTTTAATTCGACTTTAAACTTATAACATAACCAACATGAAGCATGCTTACGTATTCCCCGGACAAGGTTCTCAGTTTCCGGGAATGGGCAAAAACCTGTATGACACCAACGCAAAAGCAAAAGAGCTGTTCGAACGCGCAAACGAAATTCTCGGTTTCCGCATCTCCGATATCATGTTCAGCGGTACTGAAGAAGACCTGAAGCAAACCAAAGTAACACAGCCGGCGGTTTTCCTGCATGCAGTCATCGCTTTCCTGTGCACAGAGCATAGTCAGCCCGACATGGTAGCAGGCCACTCCCTGGGTGAGTTTTCCGCCCTGGTAGCCAACGGAGCGCTGTCGTTCGAAGAAGCCCTGAAGCTGGTAGCCATCCGCGCTAATGCCATGCAGAAAGCATGTGAGCTGCAACCATCTACCATGGCCGCAGTACTGGCCCTGGACGATGCTAAGGTAGAAGAAATCACTGCCGCTGTTACCGCCGAAACCGGTGAGGTAGTAGTAGCTGCCAACTATAACTGCCCTGGCCAGCTGGTAATTTCCGGTACGGTTAAAGGGGTGGAAATTGCCTGCGAAAGAATGAAAGCTGCCGGCGCTAAACGTGCACTGGTATTGCCAGTAGGCGGTGCTTTCCACTCTCCGCTGATGGCGCCTGCTAAAGAAGAACTGAAAGCAGCGATTGAAACCGCCACTTTCAACACGCCTTCCTGCCCGGTATACCAGAACGTAGTAGCAAAAGCTGTTACCAACCCGGAAGAAATCAAACAAAACCTGATTGATCAGCTGACTGGTGCTGTAAGATGGACACAGTCCGTACAGGCAATGGTTGCAGATGGGGCAACTGAGTTTACCGAAGTAGGCCCTGGTAAAGTGTTACAAGGCCTGGTGCAGAAAATCTATAAAGAAGCCGTGGTGAACGGTATCGAAAATAAATAAGCTATTCCCATTAATCCCACGCCATCGGCGTGGCATTAATGCAGCCGCCTTCAACGGCCCTTTGCATTACTCCGGAGCCTTCGGCTCCGGAGTAATGCAAAAATCAAATGGACGCCACCATCTCATACTGCGTAATATAATTGTTCAACCCCGCCTGCTCCAGAAAGCGACAGGTACCCTGATAACGATCATCAATATTAATCACGGTCAGCGTGCCGGGCAGCGCCTCCGCGGTATGCTTCAGCAGGGCATTCCCCACGCCACTGCGCCTGTAGCGCGGATCTACCGCTATACTTCTCACCCGCCGGGTAAGTACATTCACTGCAATAAAACCAATCACCTGCTCATCCTGCAGTGCTTCCCACACCGTGGTAGTTTTTTCGCGGCTGGCACTGGATAACAGGTTACACCAGCTGGGTTCCATATCCATGAATGTGCCGTACAGCAACCAGTTTGGCTGACGTTGTTCCCGCAGCATTACGGGAGCTGCCGGCAGTCCGGCTCTGACATCTCCCTTAAAACACTCCAATACCCTGTTTTTTTCAAACCCACTGTTTTTATAAGCCTTGATAGCAGGGAGATTAGACGTCAGTACTTCCAGTACAATCCTGCGCACACCGGCGTCCTGGTACCTGGGAATATAGGCCTCATACATCTTCTGCACGAGATGCTGACCACGATAAGCAGGCGTTACACCGGTACCACCGTTATACAGTACCGTCGGTGCAAATTTGTCATCTGCCCCATGCAAAATAAATGCGCCCAGCTCCGCACCGTTGAAAGCACCAATGGACCATTCCAGGCTGGTGTTTTCCCCCTGGAATTTCTCCTCCATCACGGACGGCGTCAGGTTAACCGGTACTATATAGTCGCTGAAGGCCAGGTTAAACGTATTGCAAAGGCTCATGGTCGATTGACCCTGCAGGTCGTGGAAATCACTCAGATAAATCATAACAACAAGGATATAACCAATATTAACAAGTAACAGGCATATACCTGCAATGATTTATACGAACGGAAAAATTACACCATTTCTATGCTCACGTTTACCCACTCAGGATCAAATTTCGCCTGAAACTTTTTGTAGAAGTTAATCGCTGGCTCATTCCATTCCAGCACCTGGAAGGTAATACCGCTGAATTGCTTTTCCCTGGCTTCTTTAAACAATTGCTCAAACAACAGCTGCCCGATTTTTTTGCCTCTCCATTTTTCGGTAACGATGATGTCTTCGAGGTAGAGGCGACACCCTTTCCAGGTAGAGTAACGGACATAATAAAGCGCAAAGCCAACAATCTGTTCGTTCACTTCCGCTACAAATGCCTTCCAAACAGGATTTTCCCCAAATCCGGCTGCTTCAAAATGTTCCAGCGTAACGGTTACCTCCTGTGACGCCTTTTCATATTCGGCCAGCTCCCGGATCAGCTCCAGCAGGCGCGGACAATCTTCCTTTCGGGCTACTCTCAGCGTGATATTATCCATAATAGTCATTATTTGTGCACAGCAAATATCGGTGCTCACAAAATGATTAACAATATTGTAAATTGAATGATTTTTCGGGAGATATTAATCCTGCTTTGCATGAAACCAATTTTACAGCGCTATACGGCCTATCATCTCTGGGCCAATAAGGAGATAGGGAAGCTTCTGGTGAAACTTACGCCTGAACAGGTGACTACCAACCTGGGCGGCAGTTTTGAGCATATGCGGGCCCTGGTTTGGCATGTGTGGGACAGCGAAAGTATCTGGTATCAGCGGTTACAGCTGGAGGAAAAGCCTATCCGGCCATCCGAAGGTTTTAGCGGCAGTTTTGCAGAAGGATGTGCTGCATGGCTCCGGCAATCGGCCCTGCTGGCCGAATGGGTGGCCTCCGCCACGCCTGCCCGCATTGATCACATCGTGGCTTTTACGCGTCAGAAAAATGAACATTACAAAATGGCCGTTGCGGATATTATCATGCATGTCTGCAACCACAGCACGTTTCACAGGGGGCAGCTGGTATTTATGTTGCGACAACTGGGCATCACTAAAATACCGTCCACGGATTTCAGCTCATTTAGCCGGAAGAAATAACGGGTTTTAATATTCATTATGTTATTTTTGAACTTACATTATCAGATAAAAGTATGAACGCGGCTTCTTTTTATGCTAAAGCCCCAAGGCACCTGGTGGCTGTGGATTGTATCATCTTCGGTTTCGATGAGGGTAAGCTCAAATTATTGGTTATCAAACGTAAAGTGGCTCCTATGGCCGGCGAATGGTCGCTCGTAGGAGGATTCGTACAACCGGATGAAAGCACCGACGATGCCGCCGCCCGCGTACTGAAACTGACTACCGGACTGGATGATATCTACATGGACCAGCTCCATTGCTATGGGGATGTAAACCGCGATACCGGCGCCCGAGTAATTTCGGTGGCCTATTACGCACTCATCCGTATTAAGGACCATGATAAGCCACTCGCACAGGAACATGGCGCTCACTGGCTGGAACTGGAACATATGCCGGAGCTGATCTTTGACCATAAAAAGATGATTGAAGACGCCCTGGTAAAACTCAGGGATAATGCACAGTTCCACCCGATAGGCTTTGAACTGCTGCCGCAGAAATTTACCCTTTCACAACTCCGTAGCCTATACGAAGAAATCTACGGCCGCACCCTGGATAAACGAAATTTCCGCAAAAAAATCCTCTCCCTGGATGTGATGGAGAAGTTGGATGAAAAAGATAAAACCTCTTCTAAAAAAGGTGCACATCTCTACCGGTTCGATCCGGAGAAGTATGAGCAACTGAAGAAAAAAGGCCTCGTATTCGAAATATAACACCCATGCCTGTCATCTATTGCGCTGTTCATTTTGTTCATTTTGCTGATAAGGCGAAGTAAACCCTGATTTCCATAGATTTTCGCTTTTTTTTGATTATTTTGAGTCATGCAATAAACCATGCATGTTCGAGTTGTTTCCATATCTAAAAAAAACTTCCTTAGTACTTTTATGTCTGTTGTTTTTATTCCGTGACTCGAGAGCGCAACAAGCGGAAATAGTCCGTGCTAAAGCATTGCTGCAACAGGTTAAAGACAGTACTTCTTACGTAGATGTGCTTAACAGGCTGACTGTGCTCTACCAGGCGTGTCAGCTGGATAGTTGTGGGCGTTATGCAAGTGATGCCATGCAGGTTGCCACCAGGTTACATTACAACACAGGACTTATCATTGCACTAAAAAACCTCGGCAGCTACTACGCATTTAAACCAAATCGTTATCTCTCCTATCTTTTTTATAATGAAAGTCTGGCTAACGCCAGAGAAGCAGGTGACCTTCCCAACGAAGCCATCAACCTGATGAACATCAGCATCTATCATCAGTACCTGGGGCATACTGCTGATGCAGTGAAAATGGCAGATACTGCCATGGCCATCGTAAACCAAACGGGCAACGATTCCATCAGAGCGCTGGTGCTGGCTAACTATTACAGTATTCATCATAACGATACGCTGCTGACTGCACACATGAAAGCTGTGGAAGCTTTGGAAGAAGCGGCAGTGTTAGCAGTGAAGTACGACGACTACCGCCAGATACTTTACACCAGGCTGTTTAAAGCCAATGAGTTGCAACGCAGCGGGCAGTTAAAAGATGCGATGGCGCTTATCCAACAGGTAGTGGATTCATCCAAATCATCCGGGCTTAACTACCTGGTGGTGTATGGAGATATTATGCTGGCGGGATATGCAACTGCACTTAAACAACCCGATAGCATCCGGTATTGTAAGGAGGCGCTGGAATATGCCCTCAAAGGCGGATACCTGGGCCTGATGCGACCTACGGTGATGACGCTGTATCAAAACAGTATAGCAGGAGGCGATACTGCCCGCGCAGATTATTACGCAGGACTGTTATGGACCATTCTGCAACAGGAACGTGCCGTACAAAAGGCCGGGGCCACTATCTATATGAACTTTGCATCTGCCGACAGGCAATTGGATAGTATGCGTACCCAGCATGCCAACCAGCACCGGCTCCTGGAAAAAAAGAACCTGGAGAATATCTACTGGCGCTACCTGCTGATATTTTTACTGGTAGTATTGCTGCTGTTGACATCCCTGCTTATACACGTGTTTCAGGCCTACCGGATGTCGCGTTCCAACAGCCGTAAGCTTGCCTACATGCAGCGTGAGTTGGAGCAAAGTACGGCACAGATGCGGGTGAACGACGATTTTAAAAACAAGCTGATCTCCCTGATTGCGCATGATTTCAGGAGTCCGCTAAACAATATAATCAGCATCAGCAGCTTTGTGAAAGATGATGCCATTTCGCTGGATGATGCTAAGGATATGATCATGCAGGTGGATACGCGCGCCCGTAATACACTACAGGTGTTTGATGGTATTCTGCGATGGATGAAAACACAGCTCACCGGCTTTAGCTATCAGCCAAAACCTTATGTGGTAAAGGATTTGATGAGCACTACTGCAAAAAATATTCAGCATCTGCTGACGGATAAAAATCTGCAGCTGGTGATCGATGCATCTACGGAAGTGCCCGTGTATGCCGACTTTGAAATGATCCAGTTTGTAAACAGAAACCTGTTACATAATGCCACTAAATATTCTGGTTCCGGTAAGCGTATAACGGTAACGGCTATACGTGATAATGATATGGTGACGGTGTCAGTTATGGATGAAGGAAGTGGTATTGATCCTGTGGTACTGCCGGGGTTGTTTTCCGTGGAGCAAACGACCACTGCCAAAAGTCGTAAAGGAAAAGGTGCAGGTATTGCATTAATTATTTGTAAAGATTTTATTGAAAAAATGAACGGGACCATCGGGGCGGAAAATAATGCGGACAAGGGCGCACGCTTTTTTTACAGTCTTCCATTGGCCACAATGAATAATGATGCGGGTAACTAAACAAATATACATGGCTGTGTGTCTGCTGCTGTGTATAACGGCGGCAATGCAGGCTATTGCCCGCCCTTATCCGGATTCGCTTACCCGCGATGAGATTTATCGCCTGGCGCAGTCGCAGGATACCGTGGCCGACAGCATTAATTACCTGCAATACCTGGTGAAGGAACGTGCAGCGGAGGCGCTGGCCCGTAAGAATGTACTGCAGCGGGAGCTGCTGCAACGGCGTATCCAGGATAAGAAAAATACACAGTTGCTGACGATAGGCGTGATTTCAGTGGCCATATTATTGCTGGTGCTGATCCTGACACGGTATTATCATTTCCGCAATTCGAGGCGGCAGGAGCAGCAGCTGGCCAGAGGCTATGCAGAAATTTCTGAGAAAAATGCAGAGCTGAAGGCGACGGATGATTTTAAGAATAAGCTGATTACCATTATTGCCAACGACTTCAGAGAGCCGTTGCTGCATATTACAGATGTAGCTGAAAAGCTGGAGCGTGGTGGTATGAGCAGGCAGGAGATGTTGGAGGAGATGGAAAAGATAGGGTTGTCGTCCCACAAAACACTGGATGTTTTTGACTATGTGCTGCGTTGGATTCAATTGCAGCTAGCCGGATATACTTATACACCGGTTACATGCAGGTTAAGGGAGATGATGAACCATCTGGCGGATAATCTCAGCTATATGAGCAGTAGTACATCGCCCCGTGTGGTGGACCGGATTCCCGATGATGCCACGGTGCTGGCAGATGCGGAAATGTTGCAGTTTGTGCTCAGGCAGATATTACTGGCTGCTTATCGGCATGGCCTGCCTGGCAGCCTGGTGATTGCGGATGCCTGGCCGGATGATAACAAAGTGCGTATTTCTATTGCGCTGGATGCCGGTGAAGCCGCTATGGAGGTATCGGAGAGCCTGTTTGCCTGGCAACGTGATACCGTGGCTTTAGGTATGGCGGTAAGCCGTGATTTTGCGGTAAGGATGCAGGGGGATATTCAGGTGGAAGCCAGCGCCGGGAGATACATTACCATCTCCCTGATATTACCAAAGTAAATGAAGGGAGTGATACTTATTTCATTGAAAATATAGTTTTGTGGCAACTATTTATTGCACCTGCGCGTATAATATTACATCATCTAATCTTCACCTGTATGCATATACGTACCCTTTTTACCGCTTTGTGTACCATGCTGCTGTTTGCCTCCTGCAGCAATAATGACGATGATGTGGTAGCGCCTCCTGTTGATCCGAATGCGCCCAGCTCAGGGACCTGGAAGGTTGCCCAGTTTTCGGAGCGAAATGAGGATCATACCAGCGAATTTAATGGTTACACTTTTACGTTCAGCAGCACTGGCACAGCATCAGCGCTCAAGGGCAGTGTAACTGCTAATGGTACCTGGAGTATCACGAATAATTCGGCCAGGTTTAACATCGATTTCGGCGCTAAGTCGGATGCGAATAAGCCATTGGGTGAGCTTACGGACGACTGGCGGATCATCAGCGTTAGCAGCACAAGGATTCAGCTGACGGATGACAATACTTCCAGTGCAGAAGTACTGACATTTACGAAGATCTAAAAAAAATAAAGGGGCTGACCAAAGTGTAAACTTTGATCAGCCCTTATGATTTCAAACATTTTTTCAGCTTAGTGACTACTGCACTTTATCGCCGTCGTATGCCCATTTGATGTAGCTGGAACCCCAGGTGAAACCACCGCCAAATGCAGCGAGGATGAGGTTGTCACCTTTTTTGAGTTGTTTTTCGTAGTCCCAGAGGCACAGCGGAATAGTTCCTGCAGTGGTGTTACCATAACGATGAATGTTCATCATTACTTTCTCGTCCGGCAGGTTGATATATTGCGAAGTTGCGTTGATAATGCGTTTGTTGGCCTGGTGAGGTACTAACCATGCAATGTTTTCGGCAGTGAGGTTATTACGTTTCATCACATCACCGGCAGCTTCTGCCATGTTGGAAACGGCATATTTAAATACCATTTTACCTTCCTGGTATACGTAATGTTCGCGGTTCTGCACTGTTTCGAGGGTGGCAGGTCTTACAGATCCACCAGCTTTCATGTGCAGGTATTCGCGGCCATGACCATCACTTTTCAGGATGCTGTCGATTAAGCCGTAGCCTTCTTCGTTTGGCTCGAGCAGTACGCCACCGGCGCCATCACCGAAGATGATGCAGGTAGTTCTGTCAGTATAATCAATGATAGAGCTCATTTTATCGGCACCGATCACCATTACTTTTTTATAACGGCCACTTTCGATGAAGCGTGCTCCTGTATCCAGTGCATAGAGGAAACCGGAACAGGCAGCGCTGATATCGAAACCGAATGCATTTACAGCCCCAATTTTATCAGTAACTACGTTGGCAGTAGCCGGAAAGGTCATATCTGGTGTAACAGTTGCAACTATCAGCAAGTCAATTTCCTCAGGGGAGATGCCTCTTTTCTTGCAAATTTCTAAAGCTACAGGCACACAAAGATCGGATGTGCCCTTGCCTTCACCCTTCAGAATCCTTCTCTCGGAAATTCCCGTGCGGGTAAGAATCCAATCATCTGTTGTGTCGACTAATTTCTCCAGTTCCTTATTGGTAAGAACGTAATCCGGAACATAGCCACCCACCGCTGTAATTGCGGCTGTAATTTTATTCATATGAACTAAATGTGTGTTTAAATCGAGGCGTAAAAATACGACATAAAGCAATATTTCCTAAAAAAGTCGCATATGATGCAATCCCGAAGGTTGACAATCCGTTAAAAGTTAGCATCTTTGCCGGTATTTCAGGAGATATGAATTTCATATTTTTCCGTCAATTTTTACTAAATTACTGAACCTTTACCTTCTATGATCGCTTATTTGAATGGAAAATTGGCTTACAAATCACCCGCACTGGTGCATATTGACATCAACGGAGTGGGGTACGAAGTCCAGATAAGTTTGAATACCTATTCCCGTATTCAGGGTCTGGAAGCCTGTAAGCTGTTAACCTGGTTACATATAAAGGAAGATGGCCATACGCTGTACGGTTTTTTTGAAGAATCCGAGAGAAGCCTTTTCCTGCTGCTAATCAGCGTTTCCGGTATCGGTGCCAGTACGGCCAGAATGATGTTGTCTTCTCTTCAACCGGAAGACATTACCCGGGCTATCATGATGGAAAATGAAAAGATGCTCGAGAGTGTAAAAGGAATCGGCGCTAAAACAGCCAAACGCGTGATTCTTGAGCTAAAAGACAAAGTGAAGAAAGGAAAGGACCATCCTACACATTTATCTTTACCTGTAAACAATACAATCCAGGAAGATGCGTTAAATGCACTGGTGACTTTGGGAATTGCCCGTAACATGGCAGAAACGGCAATCACGAGAGTTATGAAAAGCGATCCACTATTGCAAAACTTGGAAGAGTTAATCAAAAAAGCTCTGAAAAGCCTATAAATACGATTATACCTCTATAAAAACCTATTTTTTTGGCTATAAAGACATATTACGGTGTTTTTGCAGTAATAGGAATAGTATCTTTTATCATTGTTGACACTGCCGCCAGGGACCGTTCAGGAGGAATGCATTTGTCCACTGCTGTGAACGAAGCCCGGGTTTTGGAACAGGATACCACCGTTCCGGCTAAAACTACCCCGGACTCAACCAGAAAGAAAGATACCTTGAAATATCCCTTGCAGGACCGACGTGGCCCCAGTATTACAGATCAGGCCCCGTCCAAAACTGCTTTGGACCTCAAAGACCCTGCAAATATCAATAAGACCGTTGAATACGACCCTGTAACAAAGCAATATACCGTTACCGAAAAAATCGGTAACCAATACTATCGCAACCCCACTTATATGAGTTTCGACGAATTCTATAAGATGCAGGCGGCGCAAAGTGAGCAAAACTACTGGCAAAAAAGAGCTTCTACCCTCGGTAATCTTAACCAGAAAGGTAACGGCCCCACCATGTATAATGGCAATAACCTGTTCGACAGGCTGTTTGGCGGCAGTAAGGTGGACATCAAGCCACAGGGAAGCCTCGATCTCACCTTCGGTTACCAGGGCCAGAATATCAAAAACCCCGTACTCGTAGAACAAGCCCGCAGAAACGGCGGCTTCAACTTCGACATGGGCATCAACATGAACGTAACCGGTAAAATCGGCGAAAAACTTAAAATCCTCACCAACTACAATACACAATCGGCCTTCGATTTCGAAAACCAGATCAAACTGGAATACACCGGCTACGCCGACGAAATTATCAAGAAAATCGAAGCAGGTAACGTAAGCTTCCCCCTTCGCAGCTCCCTCATATCAGGGGTACAATCGCTGTTTGGGGTGAAAACACAACTGCAGTTTGGCCGCCTCACCGTTACCAGCGTACTCTCCAACCAGAAGTCGCAGAAACAAAACCTCCAGCTTAAAGGAGGTACTATGGTGCAGGACTACAACATCAGAGCAGATGAGTACGAGGATAACCGCCACTTCCTCATGGCGCAGTTTTTCCGCGATACCTTCAACTACGCCATGCGCAAACTCCCCATTATCCAATCCCTGGCTAATATCACCAGGCTGGAAGTATGGGTAACCAATAAAACCGGGGTGACCACCCAAACCCGCGACATCGTAGGTTTGATGGACCTGGGTGAACACGAGCCTTATAATAAAAGCCTCTCCGTACTCACCTCCAACCGCCTGCCGGACAATAACGTCAATGACCTGTATCAGAAATTGATTAATGATCCGAGTAGTCGCGCCACCGGAACAGCCGTAAGCCGGCTCCTGGCCCTGGGGCTTGCACCTGTGTCAGAGTTTGAGAAAACGTTCGCCCGAAAGCTCGACTCCACGGAATATACGGTGAACAAACAACTGGGTTTCATCTCCCTAAACCAACAACTGCAGCCAGACGAAGTCCTGGCTGTTGCCTTTCAATATACCTACAACGGCAAGGTGTATAAAGTGGGTGAGTTTTCACAGGACGTACCCCCGGATCAGAACAACTCCGCCAACCAGCCGGTACTGTTCCTCAAGCTCCTGAAAGCTACCTCCGCCCGCCCGGCACTCCCTATCTGGGACCTGATGATGAAAAACGTGTATAACACCGGCGGTTATGCACTCAATAAAGAAGACTTTAAACTCGACATCTACTATAAAGATCCCGGTGCGGAAGGACGCCCGCCAAGTGATAAACGCTACATCCCTGATGCACAGGGCAGCCTGGCAGGTGCACCGATCATTACCATCCTCAACCTCGACCGCCTCAACAACCAGCTGGATCCTCAGCCGGACGGTGTGTTTGACTACGTGGAAGGCTATACGATCAATTCCCTCAACGGCCGTGTGATGTTCCCTATGCTGGAGCCTTTCGGCGATGGCCTGAAACCTGCATTCAATGGGAATGTAGGGCTTGAAAAACAATATCTCTATAACGTACTCTACGATTCCATCAAAGTAGTAGCACAGCAGTTCCCGCAACTGAACAGGTACGTGCTGCGTGGTTCCTATAAATCCGCCAGCTCCTCCGAAATCAGCCTGGCACCTAATATCCCGCCGGGTTCGGTGACCGTAACTGCAGGTGGACAGCTGCTGCGTGAAAATGTGGATTATATCATTGATTACAACATGGGCCGGCTGAAAATTATCAACGGCGGTGTACTCAATGCAGGTGTGCCTATCAATGTACAGTATGAAAATAACTCGCTGTTCGGGCAACAGGTGAGGAACTACTTTGGTACACGGTTCGACTATCTCGTGAATGATAAACTCAGTCTGGGTGGTACGATCGTGCGAATGAGTGAACGCCCCTACTACCAAAAGGTGAACTACGGCGATGACCCTATCAAAAATACCATGGTAGGCCTCGACGTCAACTATAACTCCGAGTGGAAAGGGCTTACCAAGTTCCTGAATAAACTACCGAACTATAACTCTACCGCACCATCCAGTATTATTTTCACCGGTGAGGTTGCGCGGTTGTTCCCAGGACATAGTAAGCTCATTAACCAACCCGGCAGCAAGGAAGGAACCACTTATATCGATGACTTTGAAGGTGTGAAAAGTGGATACGACCTGAAATTCCCTGCCACTAACTGGGCCCTGGCATCCACCCCGAAAGGCGCTACCAATGCAGCCGGACAGGTAATGTTCCCGGAAGCAGAATACAATAATATCCTGGATTACGGTAAAAACAGGGCGAAACTGGCCTGGTATATTATCGAGCCTACGTTGCAGATCCCGAGATCACCAAATCTCCCGGCAGGTATCGGCGTAGAGGAGCAATCCGACCCACGCGTACGCCTGGTGTATCAGAACGAGGTATTCAAAAATAAATCTACTGACTTCGGACAAAGCCAGCTGAGTACACTCGACCTGGCCTACTATCCGAAAGATCGTGGTCCGTATAACTTCACTTCCAGCCAAATGTCCGTAGACCGTAACGGTAAACTGATGCAGCCGCAAACCCGTTGGGCGGGTATTATGCGCGCACTGGATAACAGTGACTTTGAAACGGCTAACATCGAATACATCGAATTCTGGATACAGGATCCGTTTAACGCCATGACCAACCAGGCCGGTGGTCAGCTGTATATCAACCTCGGTAACGTGTCAGAGGATATCCTCAAGGATTCCAAGAAATTCTTTGAGAACGGACTGCCTAACCCATCTGAAACCAATAAACTGGATTCTTCCAAATGGGGCCGCATTCCTAAATTCCAGCAGCAGATCACCCAGGCATTCGATAACGACCCTGCCATCAGGGCCTTCCAGGACGTAGGGTACGATGGTTTGCAGTCTGCCGATGAACAGGCATTCTTTAAAAGCTATCTCGACTCTATCGATCAGCAGTTCGGTTCTTCCTCACCGATCGGCCAACAGGCGCATGTGGATCCGTCCAATGATAACTATAAGCATTACCGCGACGCTTCTTATAATGGTTCCTCTATTCTCTTCCGTTATAAGAACTACAGCAATCCGGAGGGCAACTCCCCGGCATCCAGCGGCAACTCCACGTATTCATCTGCCGCTACCAACATACCGGAGTCAGAAGACCTGAACAGGGACAACACCCTCAATGAAACAGAGGAGTACTTCCAGTACCGGGTGGACCTGAAGCCTGACATGGTGGTAGGTCAGAACTACCTCGTGGATAAAATTCCGGCTAACGTAAAACTGGCGAACGGAAAGGATACAGTGGAATACTGGTACCAGTTTAAAGTGCCTATCCGCCAGTATGATACCAGAGTTGGTAACATCCCTGACTTCAAATCAATCCGCTTCATGCGTATGTTTATGACCAACTGGCAGGACTCCGTGGTACTCCGTTTCGGTAAGCTGGAGCTGGTGCGCAGCCAGTGGCGTAAATACGATTACGAGCTGAAAGCAGGTGACCCAATTCCTTTGGATAACAGTGTAACATTTAACCAGACGGCGGTGAACATCGAAGAAAACTCCAGCCGCCTGCCTATTAACTATGTACTGCCAAACGGAGTGGTGCGTCAGAATACCATCAGTACCAACAATACCACCCTGCAGCTCAACGAGCAGTCGTTGTCGTTACAGGTTTGTAACCTGAAAGATGGTGATATCAGGGCAGTGTATAAAACCCTGAACATGGATATGCGCCAGTATAAAAAGATGCAGATGTATATCCACGCGGAAGGTTCAGGTACCTCTATGGACCTGAAAGATGGCGACCTGCAGGCGGTAATTCGTATTGGTAGCGACTTTGTGAGCAACTACTACGAATATCGTATTCCTCTGAAGGTCACCAACCCGAACACCGGAAAAAGTGATCCGAACCAGATCTGGCCAGAGCAAAATAACATGGAACTGGTACTGGCTAACCTCAGTAAGCTGAAGCAACTACGTAACATGTGCGACTCCTGTTCGCCGCTGCTGCCATATCCGGCCGTTCCGGTGAAAGATGAATATGGTGGCTATATGTCGATTGTAGGTAACCCAAGCCTCGGTGATTCCAGGACGATGATGATCG
This sequence comes from Chitinophaga jiangningensis, assembly GCF_900142605.1. Classification (GTDB taxonomy): domain Bacteria; phylum Bacteroidota; class Bacteroidia; order Chitinophagales; family Chitinophagaceae; genus Chitinophaga; species Chitinophaga jiangningensis. The sequence continues at coordinate 578,725 of NZ_FRBL01000001.1, read as the reverse complement.
GTATCCAGAACACCAAAGACGATGGTTTGCCGAAGTGTGGAGAGGTTTGGCTCAACGAGCTGCGTCTGTCTGACTTTGATGAAAAAGGAGGTTATGCGGCTTTGGGCAGGGTAGATGTCCAACTCTCCGACCTGGGTACCGTTTCCGTTTCAGGTAATATGCACACGGCAGGTTTCGGAAATATCGACCAGCGCGTAAATGAACGCTTCCGCGATAACTTCCTGCAATATGATGCCGCTGCTAACCTGGACCTGGGTAAACTGCTGCCGAAAAATGCAGCAATATCTATTCCTGTATATGCCGGCTACTCGCAGTCAGCCAGCAATCCGGAGTATGACCCGTACGACCTTGACATCAAACTAAAAGATAAACTCAGCCTGGCACGCAGTAACCGGGAGCGCGACTCTATCCGCAAAAATGCGCAGGACTTCACTTCCATTACAAGTCTGAACTTTACCAACGTAAGGAAGATGAGTACCAAAAAAGGTAAACGCCAGCTGTGGGATATCGAAAACTTTGATGTGAGTTATTCCTTCTCCCAGATCAACCGGCATAACCCGATCATCCAGAATGATGTGCTTACGAAACATCGCGGAGGACTGGGCTATAACTTCTCCGGAGAACAAAAATATGTAGAACCGTTTAAACGCATGATCAAGTCAAAATCGCACTGGCTTGACCTGGTGAAGGATTTCAACTTCAACTATGTGCCCAGTATCCTCAGCTTCAGGGCCGATATCTCCCGTCAGTTCGGGGCTACCAGGGTGCGTAACGTGGGTGGTGATACGAAATACCAGCTGCCGGAAACGTATAACAAGTACTTCACTTTCGACCGCTATTACAGCATGAAGTGGGACCTGAGCCGCAGCATTAACGTTGAGTTTAATGCCGTGAACCGTGCCCGTGTGGATGAGCCGGATGGCAGGATCAATACTTCGGAGAAGAAGGATACCCTCTGGAAAAACTTCTTCAAGGGAGGCCGTACTACTAACTATTCACAGAATGCGAATATTCTGTATGTACTGCCAACCGCGAAGTTCCCGGCACTGAGCTGGACCAGCGCTACCATTTCCTATGGTACGGAATACTACTGGAACGGGGCATCCCAACTGGCGCTGTACCTGGGTAATGCCATCGAAAATGCCAATACGAAAAGGTTTACTACAGAGCTTCGCTTTACCGATCTGTATAATAAATCGAAGTTCCTCCGGGCGGTGAATAGTCGCCGGCCAACCAGCAATAACAATAACAACAAGCAGCAAAACAATAAAGATCCAAAAGATCCAAAGGCTGCGGGTAATAATAATACCCAGAACAACGCCGACGAGATTTCAGGGTTCGTGAAAGCGGCCTTCAAAGCGTTGACGATGGTGAAAATGGTGACGTTCAACTACGATGAAAATGCGGCTACCCGCATGCCAGGTTACCTGGATAGTACCAAGATACTGGGCATGAACTGGCAGTCGATGGCGCCGGGGCTTGACTTCGTATTCGGTTACCAGCCTGACAAGGCATGGATGGATCGTTTTGCGGCCAAAGGACTGGTAACACCGGATCCATTGCTGAACATCCAGTTCCAGCAGCAGTTTACCCAGCGCTGGAACCTCCAGGCTCAACTGGAACCTATCAGCGATCTGCGTATTGACCTGAACATGACCAAGTCGTTCTCAAAAACACATTCTGAGCTGTTTAAACGCGTGGATGATACTTCCGGCTTTGCTCACTTGAGTCCGTATGACGCGGGTGGATTTGAGATCACCTACATCGCTGTTAAAACGATGTTTGGTGATATTCAGACAGCAGAAGGGGTGTCACAAACCTTCCGCAGGTTTGAGAACTACCGCAATATTATTTCCCAGCGCTTAGGTGCAGCCAACCCTTACAATGCTGATGCAGGAGTGCCTTATTACGATCCTAAAGATCCAACCTACCGTTATGGTTATACCAGGTATGCGCAGGACGTTCTCATCCCTTCATTTATGGCGGCTTACACGAATAAGAGTCCGGAAGACATTCCATTGCTGAAGCAGGGGAATGATAATGTGAGGAGCAATCCGTTTAGTAAATACTTCCCTAAACCAAACTGGAATATTACCTATAATGGGTTGACTAAAATTGAACCATTCAGGAGTATACTTACCAACTTCACGTTGTCGCACAAATACACCGGTACACTGAGTATGAGCTCCTTCAATACGAGTATGTATTATGAGGATCCACGTATTGCAGGTTATCCGGCGTTCAGGGACACTATCAGTGGTAACTACTATCCATATTTCATGGTGCCTAACCTGACCATGACAGAGGCCTTTGTGCCGTTACTGGGTATGGATATGACCTTCACCAATACCCTGAACCTGCGACTGGAATTTAAGAAATCCCGCAGTCTGAGTCTTAGCCTGATCGACTACCAGCTGACGGAATTACGTTCCACAGAAGTAGCGATAGGCGGTGGTTACCGTATCCGCGGAGTGACTTTACCTTTTGCTGTGAATAAAGAAGGCAGCAAGCGTTTGCAGAATGACCTGAACATCAGGCTAGATTTAAGTTTGAGAGATGATAAGACCGTGAATAACAGGTTGGATGCCGACCAGGTAATTCCTACCAGTGGTCAGAAGGTATTGCGTATTGCACCGAGCATTGACTATGTGGTGAACAATCGTTTGAACCTGCGTTTCTTCTATGACAGAGCACAAACGATACCGGCGATATCTTCGGCGTATCCGATTACGAATACCCGTGGTGGTTTAACGTTACGATTTGTATTATCACAATAATAGTTTTAGTACATGGTGCGATATACCCATCGCCTCCGGCGATGGGTATATCGCAAAAAAAAAGAGGAGCCACCGGCTCCTCTTTTTTTTGCGATAAAAAAATCAGACTTTCCTTTTTTAAAGTTTTCCATCCTATCTTTGCCCGGATTTGAAATACCTTGTTATCATATTAGTGTTCGCAGGATTATTGCTGGAGAATGCCAGCAAGGGCCTGATTGTGCTGCAATACTGGGCTAACCAGCAGTACATTGCGCAGAACCTTTGTGAAAACAGGGATAAGCCTCAAATGCACTGTAATGGCCGCTGTCACCTTAAGAAAGAATTAGAGAAAGATGCGCAGCCGGAGAAAAGCAGCAACACAAATAAAGAGAGTTACGAAGTAATGTTTGTAAACGAGCTGCAATCGTTTTTACAGGCACCTCCTGCCAATGAAATAATACATTCCGGATATTATAAGGATCCCGTACTTCCGACGCCTGTATTTGCTATTTTCCATCCTCCTCAGTGGTACAACTGTTGATACCCGTTTCTTAGACTTTTCAGATTTACAAACCCCGGGAGTGGCCACAGGCCTGTCCCAGCTGTTTATTGTACCACATGAAACAATGTTGTTTACTCATCATTGCGTGTTTGGCTGCAATGCAGACCCATGCCCAGCAATTACGTGGGCGTGTGGCTGACATGCAAACACGCGAAGCATTACCAGGCGCGGTAATAAGTACGCTCAATAATAATAAGGGCTGTGCAGCGGATGCACAGGGATTATTCGGATTAGACGCCGGAAACGCTGATTCCATCAAGATTTCCAGCGTTGGATATATCACCAGGAAGTTGCCGGTTACAGCGGTTACGCAGGGCATTATTTACCTGGAGCCGGTAGCGGCCAATCTCAATGAAGTAATAGTATCTTCCTCAAGGGATAAACAATACAGGACTGATGCGCCGGTCGCCATCAGCACTATATCTCCCCAAACACTACAGGATACAAAGGCTACTACACTGGACAAGGTGTTGAATAAAGTAAGCGGAGTGTATATGGTGGACCTGGGTAACGAACAGCATACCATGGCTATTCGCCAGCCGATAGGTTATAAGAGCCTGTTCCTGTACCTGGAGGATGGTATTCCCATCCGCACTGTAGGCGATTTTAACCACAATGCGCTGATAGAAATCAATATGGCGGCGCTGCGGAACATAGAAGTGATCAGAGGTCCGGCTTCCTCCCTGTACGGCAGTGAAGCAGTAGGCGGAGCCGTCAATTTTATTACGTTGTTGCCCACCATTGCGCCTACTGTAAAGGTGCAGGCGGAAATGAGTAACTGGGGGTATAAACGTACCGACTTCAGTGCCAGCGGTACCAGTGGTAAGTGGGGGGCGGTAGTGTCGGGCTACTACGCTAATCAATCCAACGGATACATGGACCACAGCGATTTCCATAAGCTGGGCCTGAGCCTTAAAACCGTATACCAGGCTAATGCCACTACCCGCTGGACCAATGCCGCTACTTTAATAAATTACAATACTGATCAGACAGGTGGCCTCGACAGTGCTCATTTTTACAGCAAAGATTACCGCAATTTTCAAACTTTTACTTACAGAGATGTACAGGCCTTGCGGATAAGAAGCACGTTAGATAAACAATGGAATGAGGATAACAGCACCAGCTTCACGGCGTTTTACCGGCATAGTACCATCGGGCAAAACCCTTTCTATGCGATAAAAAATACGGCTGATCCGCTTCGGTCCACCGGGCAAATCAATAGTGATGGCTTTCATAGCTATGGTATGATTATCCAGCATAAAAAGCGTTTCAACTGGAAGGAGGCTGCGCTGATAGCTGGTGTGAGTGCGGATTATAGCCCTGCAACGTATTATGCGGGTTTTATTACGGTAGATAGAAATGCCGCCGGTTATTATACTTCCTATCAAACAACGGATTCAGTGTTGACGGATTACAAGGTAGGACTCCTGAATACTGCTGCTTACACGCAATTTGAAATGTCGCCTTTGCACCGGATGAAAATGGTAGCGGCGTTGCGATACGACCGCATGGATTATGATTTTGTGAATCATCTTACCCCATCAGCATATACGGGTGCACCCAGTGAAAAAAATAATTTCAATGCGCTCACCCCTAAGCTGGGATTGATTTATAGCCTGGAGAATCAAATTGGTTTTTACGCGAATTACAGCAGGGGTTTTGCGCCACCAAATATTTCTGAATTGTACCAGGGAGTGAAGGTACCGGTGTTGGAACCTGCTACTTATAATAACTACGAAGTAGGTGGCTGGTTTGGCTTTGCAGGAAATAAGGGGTATGCAGATATTAGTGTATATCGGATGAAAGGCACCAATGAAATTGTAAGTGTGCGTACGCAGGATGGTAGCTATGAAAACCGTAATACGGGTGCTACCACGCATCAAGGCATAGAATGGAATGTGAAGTACAATTTATGCAGCAGTATTCTGCTGCGTACGAGTGGTACTTATGCGCATCATAACTTTGACGCCTATACGGAGAAGGGAAAGGTGTATAATGATAATCGGATGAATGGTGCCCCGCAGTGGATTACCAACAGTGAAATAACGTGGAAACCTTTGTTCCTGAAAGGTTTCAGGTTGGGTGGCGAATGGCAGCATATCGGTAGTTATTACATGGACCCTGCCAATACAGCGATGTATGGGGGCTATGACCTGTTTAACCTGCGTGCAGGATATGCTTTTAAAAGTATCGACTGCTGGATCAACTGCATGAATGTGGGGGACCAGCTGTATGCTACCACTGCGGAGAAGAGTGCTTATGGCGCCACCTACAGGGTAGGGCCTCGGCAGACGTTCAATGTTGGAATCGGATATACTTTCACCGGAAAAAAGTAACAATATGAAAATGATCTGGATAGCAGTCATCATTTTTTTTACTGCTTGTACTGTCAGGGAGAAACCAACTGCGCGATTCCTGTCGCACCCGGATGTGGCAGCTTCCTGCCCCTACATTACACACGATGCAGCGGGGAACCTGGCTATCAGCTGGATTGAAACGGATACGGCTGACAATAGTTATATCTATTATACTGTTTCTGCCGATCAGGGGGAAACCTTTGCAGCGCCGGTGCAGGTAACTGGTTCTGCGGGTGTATATCCGCACGATGAAAACCTGCCGAAGGTATTGTTTAAACCGGATGGAAGTATCATTGCCATGTTTGGTACTGAAGCTAACGATGCGCGGAACAAGTATGCCGGTAAGGTGATGTATACACAATCGTTTGACAGTGGCCGCACCTGGCAACCTGCTATGCCATTGGTGACTGATACGGCCGGATATGATCAGCGGTATTTTGACATGGCATTGCTGCCAAACGGAGAGGCAGCAGCCATCTGGCTGGATAATCGCAAGGTGGCCAGTGCAGAAGGCTCTACGCTGTACTTTGCGCGCACCAATGGCCGCAATGGATTTGGCGATGCCAGCCCGGTAGTAGAAACGGTGTGCCAGTGCTGCCGTACCAAGCTGCTGGTGGATGATAAAGGCGCGGTGCATGTGGTGTACCGGGATATTATCAACGATAGTATCCGTGATATGGTGCACCAGGTGTCGGTGGATAACGGACAACATTTTTCCCCGCCGGTACGCATCAGTGCGGATAACTGGGTGGTAAACGGTTGCCCGCACACAGGACCAACTTTAGGTGTGAATAAAACCGGCCTCCACTTCGCCTGGTTTACCATGGGGCATGGAAAAGGGGTGTTCTACTGCCGCTCTGTGGATAACGGGAACGCCTATACGCAAAAGGAGTCGCTCAGCGGAGCCCCTATGGCCAAGCATCCGCAGCTGACGGTTGGTGCAAACGGAGATGTGTATATCGCCTGGGATGAGCCGGTAAAAGTTGGGGATGATTTCAACAGCAGGATCGGGTTTGTGCATAAGTCGCCCGATGGTAAAACTATCTCTTCTTCCCCCCTTACATCCGATAGTGCCTACGCTAATTTCCCGGTGGTGGGTACGGCAGGAAATAAGGTGCTGGTGGTATACAAGCAGCGGGTGGGAAAAGGTACCGGTGTGGCATGCCAGGTGTTGCAGCCATAAAATTGTTCGCTTGCAATTTATTATCTGTAGAGACGGGCGCAGCCTGTTTCTACGAAAGGACATAAAAAAAACGCGGGGCACCTGGTGCTCCGCGTTTCAAATCATTGAGTACAACAATACATCTCAGCTGTAACCAAAAGAGAAACCTTTTTGTCCAGCCCAATCTGTCGCAGTAACCCAGCGGCCGTAATTGCCTTTTGATGTGTTACCGAAATAGTAGCGCCACTGCTCTTTCCACCTGGGATAGTACAGGCGCAGCAAGTACATTGTTAGAAATGTAAGCATAGGGATATGGTTTTCATTAAATTAACGGATAGTCAAGTTCAGTTCAGCATTGGCACGGGTCCTATATTTTTACGGCAATGTTTTAGCCAAAAGATATAGGTATTTTCAAATATACTTGCTTTTACTAAATCGTAATATCACACGTATGTGTTAATTTTTATCTATGTAGTAAGCGTTGGCCTGTTGTAACGGTGTTACTACCAGGTCGTTGATACAAACATGCGCCGGCAACGTAGTTACATAGTATACTATGTCGGCCACGTCCTGTGCACTCATTGGAATGAAACCCTGGTAAACGGCTTTGGCTTTATCTTCATCGCCTTTAAATCTCACCATAGAAAATTCCGTTTCAGCAGCACCCGGATGAATAGCGGTTACCTTCACACGATAAGGCAGCAGATCAATACGCATGCCCTGGGAAATCGCATCTACAGCAGCTTTGGTAGCACAGTAAACATTACCCTTCGCATAAACATGCTTGGCCGCAGTAGAGCCTATGTTGATGATATGGCCTGTGGTGCGGGAACGCATCCAGGGCATCACTACCCTCGACACATACAGCAGCCCCTTTACGTTGGTATCAATCATGGCATCCCAATCGTCGATACTGCCTTCCTCAATGCTGCTGAGCCCTGCAGCCAGCCCGGCGTTATTCACCAGTATATCGATGGCCTTCCATTCTTCCGGAATGCCACCCAGCGCCTGGGCTACCTCACTTTCATTTCTTACGTCAAAGTTCAGTGCCAGCACGTTGGTACCATATTCCTGTGTGAGTTGTGTGGATAATGCTTCCAGCCTTTCCTTGCGGCGGCCGGTTATAATAACATCGTAACCTTTGGAAGCAAAAGTAATAGCGCAGGCCTCACCAAATCCTGCCGTAGCGCCTGTAACAAGAACAATACCCATGAGAAGTAAATTTTAAGATAAGCTGAGGATGCAAAAGTAATGCAATTTGCAGCGAATCACCGGATGAGTGTGACGGTTCCTTTTCGCTGTATCTCCTGGCCGCTTAAATCGGTGCCGCTCAAAATCCAGATGTAGGTGTCTACCGGCGCGGGTTTGCCGAGGAAGGTGCCATCCCATCCAATTCTGAAATCAGTGGAGGCATATAACTCCTGCCCCCATCGGTTAAAGATCCGGAAGTATTTGTAGCTCACCATTCCTACGGGAATAAAGCGGAAACGGTCGTTTACCCCATCGCCATTAGGCGAAAAGGCATTAGGGATATAGATTTCAGGGCCGGCATAAAATTTCACACTCATGGTATCGTATCCTACGCAGCCTTGCAGGCTGGATACTTTCAGGATGTAAGTGGTATCAGTTACGGACTGCAGTACGGGATTGGCGATATTAGGATTGCTCAGCCCAAAGCCAGGTGTCCATTGGTAGGTATCACCACCGCTGCCCTGCATGGTAAAGGGCAGGCCCCTCACAAGGATGGTGTCGTTGCCGGCGAACGGATTTACGGCATAGATCCGCACATCTTTGGTGACGGACTTCTCACACTGGGTGTTGGTGTTAAGTGTAAGTGTGAGGCTGTAAACGCTGGCGCTGGGGAAAGTATAGGTGAGGTAACGGGTAGACTGGTCCTGGATGGTACTGTCGCCATTAAGCTCCCATTTCCGGTTTGTAATGGTGCCGTATTGATAAGTGGATAAGTCCTCGAACTGAATAGGATCGCCTTTACAGAAGCCGGTGTTTTTGAAATCAGCTTTCAGGCCGGGATAATTCGATACCTCACCGGTGGTACTATCGGTACAGGCCAGTCCGGGATTTACCACCATCTTAATCTTATACACCCCTGTATCCGGAAATACGTGCTGAAACAGGTTCTTGTTGGTTGTCAGCGTATCGGTACCATCTCCAAAATTCCAATAATAGGTAGATGTAAAACCTGCGTTACTATAATTAGGCATCGGCACGGCCAGCGTGGGCTCGTCCGCACAGTTGCGCAACACGGAGGGAATAGTGGCCGTAATTTTTGTGGTACAGTCAAATACGGTCATCAGGATATCCTTGCTGTGCGTGCCCAGAAACTTTTTAGTGGTCCGGTCATATTCGTTTACGCATACCGTTACCACATACTTTCCCGGCCGGTCTGGGGTACAGGTTATCAGCCCGTTGTTGTTGATACTGATCTGCGGATTCCCCCCCATGGGATTATTTCCCGAGTAAGGGGGGATATATCTTACCGTAGTATTATAAGGAGGCGGGGTGGTGGAACTCCGGTCGTTGTTCAGGGTACCATCGGTAAGGGCGCTGCAAAGGCTGTAGGTGAGACTATCGCCATCTTCATCAAACGCTGCATAATCCACCGAAAAGCCGATGGCGTTGCAAATAACGATGGTAGTATCTTTATTAAAGTAGGCGCTGTTATTATAAGGCTTTGTTTCTGATCCGGGAATAACGGTATAATACGTTGAACCTTCATGTTCGGAGTCGTAAATATTAGTGAGCTTTTCGCCACGGCAGCACCGTTGTGAGGATACATAGTAGCCGCCTGCCACCGGGGGTAATTCAATGGTAGCCTCATAAAAGGCTACTTCCAAATGTTGCGCCTGCGGGGCGAGACAAGGATTCTTAAGCGTATCGATCAATGGTTTTATGGCGGTGATATAGAGGTACACAGAAGATAAAATCCTGGTGCCATTTGCGGAGTACACATTAGCAACGGAAGGGTTTTCAAAGCGGTCAATACAACCTTGCCGGTCGCCGCAGGTAAAGTCTGCGTCGCGGTAAAGTTTGAGTGTAATCAGATAGCGGTAGCGTAGGCTATCTGCACTCATACCTATCGTTTTGTAATATATCTCGCCACCAATGATATGATAGCCAGCTGCATTAAGGAATAACAAACAGCAGCTAAGTACCAAAAAAATGACTCTCTTCATAATAGGGGTACTGCTCTATTAATTTAACACAAAATGAGCAGTTCCGGTTCACTGAAGTGTCATTATCGTACAATCGTTACCGTTCCTTTTAAACTGATAGTTTTTTGATTGATGTCCACCCCTTCTACCATCCAAACATAGGTGCCAACAGGGGCACGCTGGCCATTTACGGTGCCGTCCCAGCCCTTGAGATATGCTGTGGATGAATACATTAGCTTACCCCAGCGGTCATATACACGGAAGTAATTCATTTGAACAATGCCAACGGGCAGCGGCCGGAAAATATCATTTTTTCCATCGCCATTAGGAGAGAAGGCATTAGGTATATAGATTTCCGGCCCTGCGATGAATCTTACGAAAATATCATCGGTGCCACTGCAACCTTCCTGCGTATAGGCGGTAACGGTGTAAGTGATGTCTTTATCATATGCCGCAAACGGTGAAGGAGAGGTGGTGGAATTGAGTCCGGCGGATGGTGACCAGGTATATCTCACCCCTCCGGATGCATGTAACTGGAATGGAGTACCCAGCATTACAATGGTGTCATTGCCGGCAAACGCCTGCACCGGTGGTACTACTTTTACCAACGCCGTTGCTGTCACTTCTTTGGGGCATCCCAGTGTATCCGTTACCGTTACAGTGAACAAAGTGGTATCCGTAGGCTTCGCCCAGGTGATGGCGCTGCGTGGGTTTTCTACATAGTAGCTGGGCGACCAGGTATAGTAAGCGCCACCGCTGGCACGTAATAATACCCTGCTGCCGCTGCAGATGGTTGAATCCGGTAAGGCAGCTGCCCGTGGTGGATCAACTACTTTCATGCCTACGGTATCACGGTTGTGGCATTTACCCAGCTGTGCATGTATTTCGTAGCGCTGTGAGGGTGGTTGTGGTAAAACGGTAGCCTGCAAATCATTTCCGACAACGGTGTTGCTACCCAGCTCCGTCCAGGTATAACCATAAGGCCCGTCTGAGGTGGCGCGCAGTTTTACTTCGTCGCCGGTACAAACGGTACTGTCGCTCATCGCATTCACGTGAATTTGCTGTCTAACATCAATGGCTACACGTTTTTCAGCGGTGCATTGCTCCTGGTCGGTAAAGTACACAGTGTAAAAAGTATCTACTAAAGGAAATACTGTTGGGGTTGCCGTGTTTTCATCGAAGATCCGGTAGCTGGCGGGTTCCCAGGTAAAGGTGCCCGGTACGTCACTGGTAGCAGCGAGCTTCAGTGAATCGTTAATGCAGATAACCGTGTCGGTAGTAGCATACAACGGAGGATGGTCGTATACGGATAAAGTGGTGGTATCATATTGCTCACAGCCAAAGCTGGTGCGGGCATACAGGATCACCTGGTAGTTGCCTGTTTTGGTAAAGGTAAACTGCGGGTTGGCCAGGTTAGAGCTGTCGGCCGCTACGCCGGTGCCAAAATCCCACTTATAATAAGCCATGGCCCCCATATCGGTGGTGCTTCTGTCGGTGAACTGTACAGGTTTATCCACGCATCTGCCGGCGGTGCTGAAATCCGTGTGAAACACCGGAAACACCAGTACTTTGGCCGTGGCGCTGTCGCCGCAGTTACTGTTTTTATCTACATACAATTTTACGGTATATATACCGGGAGCAGCATAAGTATGCGGTAAAGGAGCGGGGTCATTGGTATCGAGCGTGGTCCCATCGCCAAAGTCCCAGTGATACGGCTTTCCGAGTGTACTGTTATTGAGGAAGGTGACCGTCATGCTGCGGCATTCGGTGTATTTATCCGGCATGGCAGCTACTACCTGTTTTACGCAGGTGGTCACGTTGATGTGGAAATCTTTTCGGAGGGTACCTACGAGTTTACCATTGCGCCTTTCTTCCACGCATACGGTTACTACGTATTTGCCGGGATCGGGTGCAATGCCGCTGATGATACCGGTTTTGGAATCTATGGTAACATTGGGTCCCAGTGGGGAGGCGCCGCTATAGGGCGGTACATAGCTTACATAGTCATAAGGTGGTGGGATGGCCGGATCAGGAATGCCGGTATTGTTGGTAGCCCTGCCACCTTTATAGGCAGAACAAAAGGAATAGGTGAGCTCATCATTATCCTGGTCGCTGGCGGAGAAGTCGTATGTGAATTTCTTTCCTGCGCATACCAGGGTGGCTTCTTCTTTATTAAACTGCGGGCTGGAATTTTCCGGGATGCCATTTTGGCGTCCTGGTAATTCCGTAAAATAGGTAGCACCAGTACCCTGGTTACCGGCAGGGCCGTTCATATTTTCAGCGATGATGTTGACCATGAAGTTATCGCGGCAGCAGCTCTGAAAAGAAACCGTATATCCTTTGTTGTTAGGGGCTACGGTGATATTGGTGGTATAATAGGCTACCTGGAAGCATACCCGTGGCGGGTTCACGATGCAGGGGTCTACCTGTGCCAGCTCTTTTTGCTCAAAGGAAGACCGGCCTACGAGTGGACTGGTAATCGCTGTGGTGCCGGGATTATCATTGTCGTAAACGGTGAGGTACACGGAAGCGGGCATTTCAGCGATATTCTGTCCGCTTTCACAGGTGCGGTACAGGCGCATGGTTACCCGGTAAGTATAGTTTCCATTGGCTTCCTGTTGCAGGAAGGTGTAATACACTTGCCCTCCTATAATATGTTTGGCGTGCACGGCCAGCGTGCCCATCATACATATGAGGATGAACAGTAGTTTTTTCACAACCAGAAAGTGTTTGTCTGCCTGGGTTTAAAGCTGGCAGAATGAAATAAATTGGTTCAGTAAATGATTACTTTCTTCAATTTTTTCCCACATTCCCATGTGGCCAACCTCTTCAAAAATGAATACGCTGCTGGTTTTTGGTAGCATCACCTGTTGTATTACACTGGCTGGTGCTACTGCGTTATCATCTTTCCCTATCACAAATAACACGGGAGTTGATGCTGAAGATAATAATCCGGTCAGATCGGGTCGTTGCATCATTGCATTGGTGTAGGCAATGAGTGATTCATCGGGACATTGTGAACACATATCGATACCTGCTTCTACCAGTTCGGGCTTTTTCGTTTTGGTTGCCGGGCTAAACAGATTGGGGATCGTTTGCCGGGTAAATAATGCACCGCCATGTTGCCGGATAAAGTCCATAGATTTCTTACGTGTATCCTTTTTCTCTTCTGTGTCAGCTGCTGCTGTAGAATGAAAGAGGCCAAGTCCTTTGATCACTTCGGGGTGTTGCTGCAGCAATGCCAGTGCTACATAACCTCCCATGGAGTGACCGATTACTACCGTTTCTTTTATGTTTTCTGCTAACAGTATTGCATATACGTAGTCTGCCATGGCAGCAATGGTAAGCCCTGCTGTAAGGGGCGATTTTCCGGTGCCTGGAAGGTCGGGGAGTATCAGCCGGTAATACCTGCTCAGGTAATCCCGTTGTGCTTTCCACACCTCGCTGTTTTCTGAAAATCCGTGAAGGAGTACTACCGCCGGGCCCTGTCCAATGTCCTGATAGGTGCCATTTCCATTATTGATTGTTTTCCACATTTCTGATGCCTGGAATGAACCGTGAAAAAATAGCATGTATCAATAACAAGATACAAAATATTATTGCTCCTCTCGAAATAAGATCTCCATATTTTACGTAGAACGTAAGATCATACCTCGGTGTTACAGGTGCTTTAAAAACGGCTGGTTCCCAATAGGGTTGCGGCTGATAGATGTTGCCCAGCGGGTCTACCACTGCTGAAATACCGGTGTTGGCGCTGCGGGCAATCCATTTCCGGGTTTCAATGGCACGGATGCGGGCATACTGCATATGTTGCCTGTGCCCTTCTGTATTTCCCCACCAGCCATCGTTGGTGATGATTACCAGCAGGTTGGCGCCGGCACGCGCACGGGAAGCTACATAGTTACTGAAAACGGATTCGTAACAGATGGTAGGGAATACATTAATGTTGTGTGCCGGATCTGTAAGCATTTCACAGGCAGGGGTGCGGCCATAACTTCCGCTGATGCCGCCCATGTCCAGCGCCACTTTTTTCATGAAATTGAAATAGCGCACATAGGGTACCAATTCTACCCCCGGCACCAGTTCATATTTATGATATATCTGTATGGAGTTCGAAGTATCGATTTGCAGTGCGCTGTTGAAGGCATCCCAATGGGTGCCATCTTCCATGGTGCGACTCCCTTCTGCCGCTTCATCCGGCTGGCGGTACTGCTTTAAAGTAACAGCGCCGGTGATCACTTTGGCATGTGGGTATTGACGCAGAAAGTCACGTACAGCGGTAACTTCAGGCGTGTAGTTTAATTGCTCTTCCCAGCCGCCCTGCGGAAATAGCGCAGTTTCCGGCCAAATAATATAACGGGTATTGCTATCTGTTTTTTCTTTTGAGAGAGAGATGAGTTTTTCGACCTGCTGCATGGAATTGCCTCCGGCAAATTTCTCATCGTAGGGATCAATATTAGGTTGCACTACTACGACGTTGATTTGCTTTGCCGGATCATCCGGAACAGGGTGAATGAGCACATTCACCAGCAGTGGCAGCAATAGGACAACCGCAGGCTTCCATATCTCTCTTTTACAAAACTCCGCAAAGGAATAATCGTGTATACGTGCCCGTTTCCATGCTGTATAAATCAGGATATTGCTCAGTAGTACCCATACGGTGCCACCGCTGGCGCCGGTATATTCATACCACTGTATCCACCCGGGGTGCATGGCAAAGCCGTTACCCAGTACCAGCCATGGCCAGCTGAGTTCCCAGGTTTGGTGAATATATTCGAAGGTGAGCCAGTATACGATCAGCGCAAAATAGCTGCTGGTGGCCGACAGGCGCCGGCGACTATTCTTATACATCACCCACGGGATCGTCATCAGAAAGGCATTAAAGCTGTTGGCAAAAACGCCGCTGGCAGGCACGGGGGTGTTGCCCACCCACCAGGTACTGCCCGCATTCCAAAGGAGAAAAGCGAGGAATATCAGCCCGAAATAAGCCCCCTTATGCCTTACCTTCTCTGTAATATAAAACAAAGGCGTAAGGGCAATAAAAATCAACGGGGTAAACGGCATGGTAGGCCAGGAAAGCCAGAGCAGCAATCCACTGAGTATACTTAAAATGATAATGCGCAGGTTCATATTCGTGTTTCAGGAATAGATGGCAACGAAGATAAGTGGGGATCGGTACAAAACAAAAGACGGCATGCTATTATAACATGATATTAATTGATTATTTGAATGACGGCCTCCTGAAAGCAAAACACCGCAGTCCATACAAGTAGTACGAACTGCGGTGCGTTATAATTTAACTGCTTGCGCTTATCTGCTATAGTTAGGTGCTTCTTTAGTGATTACCACATCATGCGGGTGGTTTTCTTTAACGGTAGCAGCGGTGATTTTCACAAACTGAGCTCCCTGTAAAGTTTTCACATCTTTAGAACCTGTGAGGCCCATACCTGCACGAAGTCCGCCTACAAACTGCTGGATAACTTCGGAGAGGTATCCTTTGTAAGGTACGCGACCTACGATACCTTCCGGAACGAGTTTTTTGATATCATCTTCATCCTGGAAGTAGCGGTCTTTACTACCTTCCTGCATGGCTTCGATAGAACCCATACCACGGTAGGATTTGAACTTACGACCTTCGTAGATGATGGTTTCTCCCGGAGATTCCTCCACACCAGCGAAGATGGAGCCGGCCATGATGCAGGATGCACCGGCAGCCAGGGCTTTCACCATATCACCGGTATAACGGATACCGCCATCGGCGATAACAGGAATACCTTGTTTTTTCAGGGCGTCAGCAGCATCCATTACAGCGCTCAGCTGAGGGAAACCGGCACCGGTTACGATACGGGTAGTACATATGGAACCAGGGCCCACACCTACTTTTACCGCATCAGCACCAGCAGCAGCAAGTGCGAGGGCACCTTCCGCAGTGGCTACGTTACCAGCGATCACCTGTAATTTAGGGAATGCTTTCTTCAGTTTTTTCAGGGTGTTGAGTACTGCGATGGAATGGCCATGAGAGCTATCCAGGCAAACTACGTCCACGCCTACATTAATCAGGGCCTGTGCACGATCCAGCACGTCAGGGGTGATACCCAGTGCTGCACCTACCAGCAGGCGGCCAAACTCGTCTTTCACTGCATTAGGATAGCTGGTGAGCTGGAGGATGTCACGATAAGTGATCAGGCCAACCAGTTTACCCTGCTTATTTACCACAGGCAGTTTTTCAATCTTATATTGCTGGAGGATTTTTTCCGCCTTTTTCAGGTCGGTGCCTTCAGGAGCGGTGATCAGCTTTTCGCTGGTCATTACTTCTTTTACGAGGCGTTTTTTATTTTTCTCGAAACGCAGGTCTCTGTTGGTCAGAATGCCGATCAGCTTGCTGGCGTTGTCAACGATTGGAATACCACCAATGCCGTTTTCTTTCATGAGCTTCAGGGCCTGGCCAATGGTAGCATCCGGCTGTAAGGTAACAGGGTCCATAATCAGACCGCTTTCGCTACGCTTTACACGACGAACCATTTCCGCCTGTCTTTCTATGCTCATGTTTTTGTGGAGAATACCTATTCCACCCTCTCTCGCCAGGGCGATAGCCAGATTGGCTTCCGTAACAGTGTCCATAGCGGCAGATACCATCGGTAAATTGAGCCGTATGTTCTTTGTTAATTGCGTAGAGATATTTACATCTTTCGGATGAACTTCAGAGTAGGCCGGGACGAGGAGTACATCATCAAATGTCAGTCCGTCAGCTACAAATTTGGGTTTAGATTTTCCCGCAGGCATGATGCAACTATTTGTCAGTTAAAAAATAATTGCACGCAAATGTACACCTATTTGCGCAATAAATAAAATTTCACTGTTAAGCAGTTGTGAATTTGTGTTTCCTGACGCTCAAATGACAGGTTCATATACCTGACCCGGCAAACATTTCACCAGGGACTGCATTTCGAGGTTGAATACGGCTACTGCCACCTGGCTACCGCTCAGGCGACTAAGTATATATATTTCTTCCAGATGTAGCCGTTTCCGTTGCTCAAAAAGCCGCATAATAGCTTGTTCTTCCGGGGAAAGTTCGGGAAACAACGGTACCTGCCTGTTAGCTATGGGCCTGGCTGCCTGTTGGTCCCATCCCATAGCGCTTAATATATCTGCTGCACAGGTAATGAGTGTGGCCTTGTTTTCCCGGATCAATGCATGGCAACCGGCGGAATACCATTCGCCCACCCGGCCGGGAATGCAATATACATCCCGGTTGTAGCCATTGGCCAGGGCGGCAGTGATCAGTGAACCACCTTTGATACCACTTTCAATAACTACCGTGGCATCTGCCAGTCCTGCCACTATCCTGTTGCGCTTTGGGAAATTCTGTTTATCGGGCAGGGTATTAACGGGGTACTCCGTGAGTAAGCCGCCGCACTGCTGCATGCTTTCGGCCACCTGACTATGTGCGGCCGGGTATATACGGTCCAGCCCATGTGCCAGTACGCCTATAGTGGGCGCCTTGGCCGCCACGGCGGTGTTGTGCGCCAGGATGTCGATCCCATAGGCCAGTCCACTGATAACGGTAACACCGTTATCGCACAATTCCTTCACCAGTTGCTCGCAAACCCGGATGCCATATGGCGATGGCTGCCGGGTGCCCACAATGCTCACCATCCGGGAGGCATTCAGGGAAGCATTTCCTTTGAAATACAGCAGGGATGGGGCGTCCATACAATTACGCATTCTCCCCGGATAGCTTTCATCTCTGTAAAAAATAACCTGGATATCATTGGCGCTGATGAATTCCATTTCCTTTTCTATGGGCTCAAAATCATTGAAGTGCTTGATGGCGCTGGCCTTTACACTGCCTACCTGTTCAATTTTTTCCAACTCGTGGTGCCTGGCCTGGAAAATAGCGGAAGCAGTGGGAAAGTAATCCAGGAGCTTCCGGATGGTGACATCACCAATCATGGGCACCCTGGTTAATGCAATCTGATACATTAATTCGGAGGGCATAACAAACAATTTTAGTCCATTCAAATTACAATTTATCCGGAGTAGTTTTTTCTTGCACAGGTGATTTATTTTTGCAGCAACCAATTTATATTTTATGAAGATGATAAGGCTTTGGGGAGTAGTACTACTGGCAGGTTTGGCAGCATGTAAAACCGGGCAGCCGGCGGCAGGCAGCACCGCATCCAACACGGTGCTGGTACCACAGGGAGCTGCATGGGCCGCCTTGTGGCAACAACAGTCGGGTGAGTACAAGGCATTGTGTTTACAGGCATACCAGCTGGCCACATGGCGACTGGATCAGTACCTGGCAAAAGCCAACGGTAAGCCGCTGGCTGTAGTAACGGACATCGATGAAACGGTATTGGATAACAGCCCCTATTCTGTGCACCAGGCTCTGAATAAAAAAGGCTACGACGAAAAAAGCTGGGCCGAATGGACCGCCAAAGCAGCTGCTGACACGGTACCGGGAGCTCCGGCATTCTTCAAATATGCAGCGTCAAAAGGGGTACAGGTATTTTATATCACCAACAGGCTGGAGTCGGAACGGGCTGCCACCCTTAAAAACCTGCAGCAGTTCAACTTTCCTTATGCAGATGACCAGCACCTGCTGCTGAAAACAACCACTTCCGGCAAGGAACCCCGCCGCCAGCAAGTGCTGCAGCAGTATGATATCGTGTTGCTGTTTGGAGATAATCTCAGTGATTTTGCGTCCATTTTTGATAAAAAACCTTTCGAAGAAAGGAATGCCGCTGCGCTGAAATCCAGTGCCGATTTTGGTTCGCGGTTTATTGTGCTGCCTAATCCGATGTATGGCGACTGGGAAGGAGCCCTTTATAATTTTCAGTATAAGCTCACGGAGCAACAAAAAGATTCCGTGTTGCGAAGTAAGTTGAAAAACTATTAATAGCATATTTCCATAATACAAAAAGCAGGGGCGGGCCAGTGGCTCGCCCTCACTATTTGTCCTCATTTGAAGTTTTTTTTATTAACCGGTGTCCATTGTGTCGTTCAAATCCGTCTTTAGGCAGGAATCCAGCTTTGTACCACCAGCATGCCACCAAGTGCTGGTGAATACAACGTTTTTCCATTTTGGGTAGAATTCTACAAAACATTATCTTATCTTGTTAGCTAATTAGTGTTTGTACAGTAAATGAACAATTGAGTTGTCAACCAAAATAGTACTGGAGGAAAAAGAGTTATTACAACAGGCCGCTGAAGGAGACAGGGAGGCATATGGACAATTATATGCCCGGTATTACGACTCCCTATATCATTCCCTTTCATTTCTGGTTAAATCAGAGACGGAGGCAGAAGAATTAATTCAGGACGCTTTTGTAAAGACGTGGATCAGCCGTGAAACGCTCATGCTGGTCAGGTCATTTGGCGATTATATGTTTACAGTAGCCAAGAACCTCCGTATTGACAAAATGCGGAGCCGCAATACCCGAACTACAGCAGAATTTACCTATCAGGAACACCGGCCGGAATCGGACCCCTTGTCGGATGATATCTACCTATATAAACAATATTATGAAACTGCATGGGCTGCGGTACAACAGCTGCATGGTAAAAAGAAATCTATCTTCCTGCTACGGACCCAGGAAGGACTTACATTGCAGGAAATAGCAGAACGCGAAGGTATCAGCAGATCCGCTGTGAAAAAGCACCTGTATACGGCATTGGAACAAATGAAAATGGCACTGGTTAAAAACGGTGAGTGGATGTCTGTATTAGTACTGCTTGTCATGCCATCCTACCTGTAAAATTTTTTTTAGAAAAAAGGTGTCCATTCCCTATTTCACTTACGTCTATCTATTAACAGCATATGAATAAACAAGAAGTAATTGTACTGTTCAGGAAATATGATGATGGTACCATCACTGAACAGGAGCGGCTTACCTGGGAAGAGTGGTGTAATAACATCACTCTGGAAGCATTTAATGAAATGCTCCGGGAGGCTTTTCCTGAGCGTACTTTTCCTAAAGGACAATTACTTCCACACAGGCAGGAGGCATTAGCATTAGCCTTAACAGCTGCTGAACAAAGGGATGCCTCACCAGTGGTGCCTATGGGCCGCTGGCGCTGGGCCGCAGCCGCAGCTGCGGTAGTGTTGGTAGCAGGTGCGGCGTGGTGGTATAACGGTACCCGGCCAACCGTTAAGATAGATGACTTCAAAGCTGCTGCTAAAATTCAGCCAGGCCGTCAGGGTGCTATGTTAACACTTGCAAACGGACAGCAGGTATTGCTCGACAGCCTCGGAAACGGTCTGATCGCCGCTCAGCAGGGAACCAACCTGCGCATGGATGCCGGTAAACTGAAATACGACGTATTAAAAAAGGACAATGAAAAAATAGCCTGGAATACGATTACCACTCCCAGGTCCAGGCAGTTCACCCTCATACTGCCCGATGGCAGTATGTTGTGGATGAACGCTGCCAGCTCCGTGAAGTTCCCGGTGAGTTTTGCCGGTAATGAAAGGCGGATTGAAGTATCCGGTGAGGTATACATCGAAGTAGCACCGCAGGAAAATCAACCTTTCTATGTTTCACTCACTGGTCAAACAGCGATAGAGGTACTGGGCACCAGCTTCAACATAAGTGCCTATAACGACGATAAGCATATAACAGCCACCCTGATTGCAGGAGCTATCAACGTAAAAACAACAGATAATAAAATACAGTTGAAACCCGGGCAACAGGCCCTGGTGAAAGAAAATGGCAGCCAGCTGTCAATTAATACAAATCCGGACCTTACCAAAGTAATGGCCTGGAAAAACCGACAATTCAATTTCGAAGGTGCCAATATTAAAGATGTAATGAAACAATTGTCCAGATGGTATGATATCGAAGTAGTGTATGAGGGCACGCCCCCAAATATCGACTTTGGTGGAAAACTTAGTATGGACATGAGTCTTGATGGAGTACTACATGCGTTGAAAGACGCCGAAGTCCATTTTAAAATGGACGGTCGCCAACTAACTATTATGCAATAACCAGAATGAATGTTATTGCCAGCTACTTATGAGATTATATCAACTAATTTAAAATTATAGACAGTAAAACAGATCATTAAACTTAATTAAAAACAACATAACTGGTAAACGTGGAGCAATGAACCGTCGGATTTATCCGATATGGTAATGGCTTGCCTTTACCCAAGAACCAACCAACCAACTTGGAACAATAAAGCCGGAAGAGAAATTGGACCCTCGCTTCCGGCATAGGTTCCAATTGGAAAATCGTCGTATACAACAACATTTAAAAATCAAAACCCAACCAAAATTATGCAAAAATCTGCAAACCGTTCTACGGTTATGTGGCCGGGATTAACGCGCTGGCTACGCCAGAACGGCGCTCTAAAACATTACTTGTTGGTTATGAAGCTAACCGCTTTAATAATGTGCTTTTCACTGATGCATGTATATGCGAGTACGTTTTCTCAATCAGTGACTATTTCTGCCAAAGGAGCAGGATTAAAAACTATTTTTTCAGAGATAGAAAAGCAGACTGGCTATGTTGTTTTCTATAACAAAGCCATGCTTGAAAATACAAACAGGGTAACCGTACATGCTACCAACGCGCCGCTCAGATCTTTCCTGGATGAAGTGTTTGCAGATCAACCCCTCAGGTACCGGATTGATGGTGCCAATATAGTGCTCACCCGTAAAGTTGTTGTTAGCGAAAAAGTCCCACCGGTATGGGCCATGGTTATTCCTGTTATGATCCGTGGCCGGATTACAGATGCTTCCCATAATCCATTACCTGGCGCTACTGTTTATGTGAAAGGTCGTAAAGATCGATTCGCCGTAGCTGACGCAAAAGGTAACTTTGCAGTCAGTTGTGAGGAGGGGGATGTGCTGGTATTTTCTTATATCGGCTACAAGACCGGTGAGTTTAAAGTGGGTAGATCTTATACACTTAACATCATCTTACAGGAAGATCAGAAAAACATCAAAGACGTGGTAATTACGGGGATGATGGTACGTAAAAAAGAAAGTTTCACGGGAGCAACATCTTCATTCACTGGTGAGCAGTTGAAAACAGTGAGCAACCAGGATATCGTATCCAGCCTCAAATTACTGGATCCTTCTTTTGTACAGATTGAAAACAACCTGGCAGGGTCCAATCCTAACGTATTGCCTACCATTGAGCTGCGTGGACAAACCAGCATCTCTTCCACCGGACTGCGTGATCAATTTTCCAATGATCCTAACCAGCCACTCTTCATCCTGAATGGTTTTGAAACTAACCTGCAGACTATTGTTGACCTGGACATTAACCTGGTTGCATCCGTTACCATCCTTAAAGATGCAGCCTCCACTGCTATCTACGGTTCCAGAGCTTCCAACGGTGTAATCGTAGTTGAAACTAAAAAACCGCTGCCAGGAAAACTTCGTGTTAGCTACACCGCGGATCTTCGCGCTGAACTGCCTGATCTGTCTTCTTATAACATGATGAACGCCAGTGAAAAACTGCAGTTTGAAAAACTGGCCGGCGCATATGACGAAGTCAGTAATAACCCACAATACCAGGTATACCTCGACACCATTTATAATGCGCACCTCAGAAATGTATTACGTGGGGTAAATACCTACTGGTTAAATAAGCCGCTGCAAACCGGTTTTACCCAGCGTCATGCAGTTAATGCCTCCGGTGGGGATAACATTTTCCAATATGAAGTAGGCTTTAATTACCGTACCAACTCCGCTACCATGATCGGTTCCAAGCATAACGACTGGGGGGTAACACTGAACCTGTTCTATAACAGTGATAAGGTACGTATTGGTAATATGGCTTATGTAAGTGGGAATAATATGGCAAACTCCCCTTACGGTAGCTTTACAACCTGGGCAAATGCCAACCCTTATTACGAAATTCCTGCTGATAACTCTCTGCCATACCTGGAACAAATCCGCACGGGTTACAGCCCAATGAACCGGAATATTGTGAATCCCTATTATAACGCAGGATTAGGTAGTTATGATAAAGGTAACGGCTATACGATCACTGATAACTTCCAGGTAAATATAGATGTAAGTAAAAATTTTAGAATTCAGGGTAATGGCCAGGTACAAAAAGGCATGACTGAGTCAGCTGCGTTTATATCTGCCATGAATACCCAATATCTGACGCAGGCAGATCCAACCCTGCGAGGCTCCTACACTTTTGCCCGTCAATCGCCATTTTCCTACAATGCCAATGTGAGTGCCACCTATACGCAGATGCTGGCACAGCGCCATTCTATTACCGCCTATGCCCGTGCTGAAGCCGCTGAAAATAAAAACAGCGCCAATGGTTACAAGGCAATTGGTTTCCCTAACATCAGTAATGGTAACCCTGCTTTTGCATATGGTTATGAGCAAAGTGGGGTACCTAACGTAGCTAACAGTATCACCAGAAGAAATTCCTTCATTGGATCAGTGAACTATTCTTATGATGGCAGATACAATGTGGATCTGAATGCAAGCTTTGATGGTTCTACCGCTTTTGGTTCAAACAAACGTTATCAACCATACTATTCTGTTGGAGGTAGCTGGAACCTGCATAAAGAGCGATTTGTAAAAGCAATGGGTATTTTCAATAACCTGCGTTTGCGTGGTAATATCGGTCTTACCGGTAACCAAAACTTTGGTAACGTAAGTGAATCCGTTTACAAGTATTATTCTGCCATCAATGGATTTGGGCAAGGTGTATACCTCAGCGCTTTAGGTGCTCCTGATCTGAAATGGCAAAATACTTTGCAAACCAGCTTCGGTATCGATGCTGACCTGCTGAAAAGCAGGTTGAAATTACAGGTGAATGGCTACCGTAAGCTCACCGACCCACTCGTGGTTGCTATTACCCTGCCTTCTTCCACCGGTCTGAGCAATTATCCTTTTAATGCCGGCACGTCTGTGGTAAACGGCTGGGAGTTTATGGCCACTGCCTATCCGATATTCAAACCTAAGATGGTATGGTCCGTCGGTATTACAGGCGCACTGCTCAAACAGCATTATGAAAACTTCAATAACAAACTGGCTGGTTTAAATAAAGATTTACAGAAAAGTAATTCATTAACCAGGTATAAAGATGGTTACAGCTCTTACGACTTGTGGGCAGTTGTTTCACAAGGTATTGATCCTGCAACAGGAAGAGAAGTATTCCTCCGTAAGGATGGTCAGCAAACCTTCGTGTATGACGCTACTGATCAGGTAAGAGTAGGAACTACCAATCCGAAGGCACAAGGTGTATTAAACTCCTCATTTACCTATTATGGCTTCCGTGCAAGCGTTTACTTCAGCTATGTCTACAGCAAGGACCAGTTCAATACGGCCCTGTATAATAAAGTTGAAAACATCACTTATGCACAATTATCCAACAACCAGGATAAGAGAGCCTTATATGATCGCTGGAAGAAACCAGGTGATGTAGTGCCTTTCAAAGGTATTGCTGACAGTAAGCAAACACCAATATCATCACGCTTCATCCAGAATGAGAATTCCATTTCCCTGTCTTCCCTCAACGTAGGCTATGAGTTCAGAGACAAGCCCTGGTTGAGTAAAGCAAGTCTGGCAGCGTTGAATCTCAGTGCTTTTACCAATGATTTGTTTTATATCTCCACTATAAGAAGAGAAAGAGGAATTGATTATCCGTTCGCGAGATCTGTATCATTCAGTCTCAGAGCTACTTTCAAATAATGCCTAAAATATTGACCGCATGAAAATTTACATATATACACTGGCGTTAGCTGCACTTGCGTTTTCCAGCTGTAAAAAATGGATGGATGTAAAACCGGAAGATAAATTCCTGGAAGAGCAGCTGTATGCTTCCAAACAAGGATTTGAAACAAGTATCAATGGATTTTACCTGGGGAATACGGATGCTGCACTTTACGGTGGTTCGCTTACGATGACCACCATGGACATCCTGGGACAACTGTATACCGCATCCTTTGATTCCAAGAATCCGAACTATTCCATGTCATCCTATTCCTATGGTGATGATGCAGCTAAATCGTTAATAGATAGAATCTGGACTAAGCAGTTTGCCAATATCGCTGGTGTGAATAATTTTATTGCAGCCGTAGATAAATATGGTGCTGTGATGGATTCCGCCAGCCGTAAGCGTTATAAAGGTGAAGCACTCGGGCTTCGTGCCTTCTACTACCTGGACCTCGTGCGGATGTTTACCCCTGCATATTCCCAGGATTCGCTTATACAACTGATGCCTTATTACTCGAAGGTATCTAACGATATTTCACCGTTTTACCCTACCAATCAGGTGATGCAGTTTATCCTGGATGATCTTACAAAGGCAGAGCAGTTATTGCTCGCCTCAGATCCTGCGGTACAGCAGGCACGCGTAAGCCAGGTGTCTGGTTCTTTCGACCGTACCACCCGTAATTATCGCATGAATTACTATGCAGTAAAAGCACTGAAAGCCAGGGCATATATGTGGATGGGTAATAAGCCTGCTGCACTGGCTGCTGCCAAAGCGGTGATAGGTGATCAGCTTAAATTTCCATGGACAACTACCGATGATCTGAAAAATGGTGAATACAGTAATAAAGTATTTGCTACAGAAATGATTATGGGTATGGAATTTACCAAATTACTGGATGTATTCAACAGCAACTTTATTTCTACGCTGGATGGTACGGTGCTGCTGGCCCCTGAAAGCAGTGGGGCGTTTATCAACCAGACCGTCTTTGAAGGTATTTCGGCCGATTACAGGTATCAGTACAACTGGAAAATTGTTGCAAAGGCCTATCCTACTTTCGTAAAGTACCAGGATACCAACAACAGCGGATATGCTTCAAACAGAACAGTTCCATTAATCCGGATGGGCGAAATGTACCTGATCGCTGCTGAATGCGAACCAGACCTTGGAACAGCAAAGTCATACCTGAATGAATTGTGGATCAAAAGAAACTTCGGTGCGCTGGCTGATAACGCCAGTGCCGTGGATCTCACCGCGGCGATCCTGAAAGAATACAGAAGGGAATTTATAGGGGAAGGACAGCTGTTCTTCTTTTACAAAAGAACAAGGGCCGCCTCTATCATAGCAGCCAGCACTAACAAGGCATTGACTATGTCGGATGTTAAATACACTTTCCCTATTCCTTTATCCGAAACTACTCCAAGATAAAAACTGCTACCATGAAGAAAGTAATTTTATCTATACTGATATTGACAGGATTTTTGGCCTGTAAGAAAGAGGATATTGATGTTTATCATAATGAAGCGTCAGGAGCCAGCATCTATTTCCCCAGACAGGAAGTTGATTCCACCGGAGATATTTCATTCTCCTTTGGTTATATTAAATCAACGATTGCCGATACTTCTATCACCATACTCATTAGAACCTTAGGAGCGCCAACACGATACGACAGACCTTATGATCTGAAAATTATGGATAGCAGCACGGCTACTGCCGACATGTATAGCATCGCCAATAAAACCCTGGCTATTCCTGCAGGAAAAACAGCCGATACTTTGGTGATCAACCTGCACCGCGCCGATGCCTTACAGAAGAAGGGTTATATGCTTAACCTGGAATTGCATGCCAATGAGCATTTTAACACCAATTATTATGAAAACATCGTTACACCTGGTAGTACAAAGCCTAAGCGCTACTATACACGCATGCGTGTAACAATGGACGATATTGCCGGTGCACCGGACTGGTGGCGTCAGGGGAATGCTGCCTATTCCTTTGCATTAGGGTACTTTGGTACTTTCAGTACACTGAAGTTTCAGTTATTGCTTACCTATTATAATCTTGATCCGTTGGAATTAACGAAATCCAACTGGCCAATGCTGGAAGGCAACATTTACCGCATCATTGCCTGGGCAGGCGGCCTGAAGTCTTATCTGACTGCCATGCAGGCACAGGGTACACCTGTATTGGAAGCTGATGGCTCTCTGATGAAAATGGGAACTAACGCTAAATAATTATTCATCACTTACACGGATCAATATGCATCGTCCTATAAAAATATTTTCTTTCATAGCGATCATTGCTGTAGCCCTCATATCCGGCTGCAGAAAGGATTTAGGTAATTATAGTTATCACGATATCAACAATGGAACGATCAGTGGTATAGAACCACTTTATAATGCACGGCAGGGAAGTCAATTAAAGATAAATCCTGTATTGGATTTTACGTTAGAGAAAGATACCTCCAAATATAGTTACGAGTGGTTTAGCCTGGATGGAGTTGTTAATCCTATCATCCGTACCGTCATCAGCAGGTCGTTGAACCTTGACTGGACAGTGTCACTGCCGGCGAAAGATGCGCAATATAAATTGTATCTGAAGGTTACAGAAAAAAGTACCGGCCAGAGCTGGAATACATATACCATGTTAAAAGTATCCACCAACATTGCGGATGGATGGGCTGTTCTTAATGATGTAAGTGGCGTTGCAAGACTGGACTTCCTGAATTACCTGCCCGCAACAGATTCTTTTGAATATTACCGTGATATACTGGCTTCACAACAGTCAATTGTGCTGAAAGGTAAACCGGTAAATGTATCCTTCTGGTACAGAAGAAATGCCTTTACCTCCGCCTATAGTAAAACACTGACTGTAAGTACTGATGTGACCACCACCTTCTTTAATACAACCAATAATAAGTTCTCAGATTATACGGATATTACTAAATCAGTATCTACCTATAATACACCTCCTTATTACAGCTTAGGTGTACAAACCTCGGGGAGAGTTGATTATATAGCTTTCATGTATGATAACCTGGGTAACCTGAGCTACGAAAATGCCACGCAGGGACTTCCGTTTGGTAATCGTATAAATAGAACTTCAGACTTAGCGCCTTTCAATATATCAAAGTGGTTTGCTTCTGAAATGCAACAGGTGCCTAACTATACGCTGATGTATGATACGGATCATAAGCGATTCATGGAGCATAGAGGTACTAACTCCTATAGCACCATTGCTGCCAACAGTAATGCGGGACAGGGAGGAACAGTATTGTTTGATCCGGCACATATGGATATGGAGTTGTTATACATGACGTATACACAAGCCATAGACGGTCGTATTTATGCTGTTTTTAAAGATAATAGCGGCGCCATTTTCCTCGCCCGTATTAAGGCTGCAAATACCACTTTTGTACCTTTAGCATTCGACAAGATCTCTGATTACGCACCAAATATTGCTAACGCCAGTAACTTCGCCGTTGATCCAATTGAAGGATACCTCTGTTATAACATCGGTTCTAAAGTTTACCGGTATACACCCGACAGGAAAACCAATGTGATGATTGCGGACTACGGAGATAAAACCATTACCGTCTTTAAGTTCCACAGAATGGTGTACTCACTTAATTCTGATCGTATGAAAGCCTATGCTTCCAAATTGATGGTTTGCTCCTACAATGCGGCAGCACCGGCTGGTTCGGGTAAAATGGATCTTTATACACTACCTAACCTGGATGGTCCTGTTATCTTATACAGATCCTTTACAGGCTTCGACAAAATTGTAAGCGTGAGCTATCGAGAGTAAATATGCTATCCCTATAACCCATAAAAAAACCGGAACATTTTATACGTTCCGGTTTTTTGTTTTTATAAACTGATTACTTTAAATACCGTTCTTCTGTTAGCGGCCCTGCCTTCTTCCGTATCGTTGCTTTCCACCGGTTGTGTTTCTCCAAATCCTTTACTGCTTAACCTCTCAGCGGCAATACCTTTTTGTATAAGATATTTTACTACTGATTTAGCCCTGTTCTCAGATAACAGCTGATTGTCTTTATCGCTGCCTACATTATCGGTATGCCCGGCAATTTCAATCTTCATACCGGCATTGTCGTTCATGAGTCGCACCAGCTTATCAAGTTCCAATTGCGACGCAGGTTTCAGCTCAAATTGTTTGCTGTCGAAAAAGATATTATGCAGCACAATACTGGCATTCACTGCAATCGGCTGCAATGGAATATTTTTCTCAAACGGTTGTCCGGGATTATGCTCTTTCAAAGAAAAGTTATCTGAATAAAACAGGTAGCCTTTTTTGTTGACATGGAAAGCATAATCGCGGCCTACCGGCAATGGTGCCAGGAAGTTGCCGGCAGCATCGGTGGTAAGTCGGGCTACCGGGCTGCTGCCTTGCAGGTCGATGACGTCTACGGCTGCCTGCAGTCGCTCGTGGCTGGAGCTGTCGTACACAAAGCCTTTCACATACAGTGTTTGCAATGGTCTGGCTTCGGGATATAATTCAAAGCTGTAAATATCCAGCGTGCCTTTTCCGTCAGCACGATCGGAGGCGTAGTAGGCCGTGGTACCATTGGCATCTACTATGAGTGACCCTTCTTCATCAATGGTGTTGATAGGATAGCCGAGGTTCACTGGTTTGCTCCAGGAGCCATCCGCCTGTTTACGGGAATAGTACATATCCAGCCCACCATAGCCGGGGTGACCGTTAGACGCGAAATATAGCGTTTGCCCGTCTGCGTGAATAAAGGGAGTAGATTCTTTTCCTTTGGTATTGATCACCGGGCCAAGGTTCTCAGGATCGCTCCAGCGGCCATTTTCTTGCAGATGTGATACAAAAATATCGGCGCCGTTGTTGGGCGTTTCGCGGGCGAAATAGAGCGTTTGGTTATCGGCCGTGAGTGATGGTTGGGATTCCCAGTCGCGCGTGTTAATGGGTGCTCCCAGGTTCTTAGGTGTTGTCCAGCCTTCGGGGGTTTTATGGGAGATGTAAAGGTCGCAGCTCCCTTTTCCTTCCGGGAAATCACAGCCTGTATAGAGCAATATGGTCCCATCCTGGGAGATGTGTTGCGCACCTTCGTTAAAGGATGTATTGACCGGTGCGCCCATGTCTACGGACTGTGCCCAGCCATTGCCTTCGCGTTTGCTGATATAGAAGTCCTCATTACGGCCGTTTACGCGGCGGGTGTATACGAGTGTTTGCCCGTCGATGGTAAGGCTGGGAAAGTATTCCATATCCTTTGAATTGATATGGTCGCCGAGGTTTTGCGGCTGAAAGGGAATTTGTTTTGTGCTGTTGGCCACTGCAAATTCATAGTTGGCTTTCAGTTTTTCGGCATTTCTGCTGCTTACCTTAGCATTAGCCATGTATTGATTCACCAGTTGCAGTGCGCCCTGGAAGTCGCCCATACCGGCCATTGCACGGGAGTAGGGGAGCATGATCATGCGCATGCTGCTGCTGTCGAGTTGTTTGAATTTTACAAATGCTTCGGTAGCTGCTTTATAGTCTTTTGTTTCTATGTAGCACATCCCCAGCTGGCCGTAGGCATCCAGGAAATTAGGAGCAATGGTGATGGCTTCTTTGAGCAGTGGGATCGCCTCTTTGGTGCTATAGACCGCAATAGCGGCCTGGGCTTTGTCGAAACTGGCTTTGGCCTTTTTCGGCGCGTTATCGGCCGTTACAAACTGTGCCTGCAGCCTGGGGCTGAGGAGCAGTAGTGCGGCGCAGCAGATGAGCAAGGTGTGTTTCATAGTAGTAATACAACGTGTAAGATAGGTTGTTTATTTAGCCCATATCGATTTTTGATCGAATTCCCGAAGCCGAAGGCTCCGGGAAATTCGAAAAAGCCCGTGCCATCGGCACGGGCTTTTTCGAAAATATATAAAAATGCTGGTAAACTGGTTAAGGTACGTTGATGTACTTATGTATCTGAAGCGATAGTTGCCACTGCGGATTATCCTTGATATAATCGATGATCAGCGGCGTCATTTCTGCACTTTTTCCCCATTCCGGCTGCAGGTATAATCTGCAGCTTTTATCCACCATGGCGGCGTGTTTCTCTGCCCAGGCGAAATCGGATTTATTGAATATTACCACTTTCAGCTCATTGGCGGCTTTGCATACTTCCGGCAAAGGGGCTTTGAACTTTTTAGGGGAAAGGGTGATCCAGTCCCAACTGCCGCTGAGAGGAGAGGAACCCGACGTTTCCATATGCGTACGAAAGCCTTTTTTATGAAGGGCTTTGGTAAGTGCGTCGAGGCGGTGCATCAGTGGCTCACCGCCGGTTATCACGGCGATACGGCCGGGATTGGCGGCAGCTTCCTGCACGATACTATCGATGGTGAGCTGCGGATGTTTATCTGCATCCCAGCTTTCTTTGACATCGCACCAATGGCAGCCTACATCGCATCCGCCGAGGCGGATGAAATAGGCGGCCTTGCCCTGATAGAGTCCTTCTCCCTGAATGGTGTAGAATTGCTCCATCACCGGCAATGTGCTGGTGCTATTTGAAATAAGTACTGACATGTTCTAACCCTGCAAAGGTCCGATTTTTTACGGAACCTGTTAATTCTGACTACCTTTCTGTCCGATGCATGCCTGGTAGGTATTTTTCAGCAGTGCAGCGATGGTCATAGGACCTACACCACCAGGTACCGGCGTGATATAGCTTGCTTTAGGCGCTACTTCATCGAAATTCACATCACCTACAAGGCGGAAACCACTTTTCTTAGAAGCATCCTCAATGCGGTTGATCCCTACATCCACGATCACAGCACCTTCTTTCACCATATCAGCGGTTACGAAGTTAGGCCTTCCGATGGCAGCAACGATGATATCGGCCTGGCGGCAGATGTCAGCGAGGTTATGGGTGTGGGAGTGGGTGAGTGTAACGGTGCAGTTGCCCGGAGTGGTATTGCGGCTCAGCAGGATGCTCACAGGAGTACCTACGATATGGCTACGACCAATTACCACTGCGTGTTTGCCTTTGGTAGGTACGTTGTAGTGTTCCAGCATCAGCATGATACCGTAAGGAGTAGCAGGTATAAAGGTAGGCAGACCGCTTACCATTTTACCTACGTTCATTGGGTGAAAACCATCCACATCTTTGCTGGGATCGATGGTGTTGATCACCAGTTCTTCGCTGATGTGCTTAGGTAAAGGCAATTGAACCAGGATACCATCGATATCCGGGTTTTCGTTGAGCAGGATGATCTGGTCCAGCAGGTGCTTTTCAGAGATTTGCTCATCAAAACGCAGGAGCGTGGAGTTGTAACCGCATTCTGCACATGACTTTACTTTGGATGCAACGTAGGTTTCGCTGGCCGGATTGTTACCAACCAGGATAGCAGCCAGGTGAGGAACCTTTTTGCCAGCTGCCTTTAACTCAGCCACAGAAGCGGCTAATTGGGCCTTGATGGCCTGAGATACATGTTTACCGTCTAAAATTTGCATGCGCAAAGTTAGGACGTTTCTTGCAATTTCCTGCAATTTCTTGCAGGAGTGTTTTTCAAGTAGCGTACTTTAAGGATTTTATTTTGCCGGCCGACTTAAGCCCATGCCTGCGGCATGGGCTTAAGTCGGGTGTAGTCATGGCCGCAGGCCGTGACTACACCCGAGAAATAATCAACAGCAGCTTTTGCTAAAAAAAAGACACGCCGAAGGCGTGCCTATGTCAGAAAATATTGCTGGTTCTGCAAAACAGGTTACAAGAGAAACCTGTTTTGCGGGAGACAAGTAATTAGTCTCTTACGAACCGATTGGATTGTAGTGGAAATTATAAGGCAAACAAAGACGGTTATCAGTTAGCAAAAGGCAGTGAATCTGAAAAATATGATAAATATTAAACTTTTGCTAAGCTTTCGATCACAATATATTTAAATTTTTGGAGCTGCGCCAAGAATTTCTTGATCAGCGGCATCTGCATATTTTTCGAAGTTGCGGATGAACTGGCTGGCCAGGTTCGCCGCTTTCGCATCATATTCATTTTTATCGGCCCAGGTGTTGCGTGGGTCGAGGATATCAGCTGGTACGCCGGGGCAGATTTCCGGGATGGCGAGCCCGAACACAGGAGTGTTGCGGTATTTCGCGTTATCCAGTTTCCCGTCGATGGCAGCAGCAATCATGGCGCGGGTGTAAGCCAGTTTAATACGGCTGCCGGTACCATAAGGGCCTCCGGTCCATCCGGTATTAATCAGCCATACGTTCACCTGATTTTTACGCATTTTCTCGCCGAGCATGCGGGCATATTCCGCCGGGTGAAGTGGGAGGAATGGTGCACCGAAGCACGCAGAGAAGGTGGATTTAGGCTCAGTTACGCCTGCTTCCGTACCTGCTACTTTCGCGGTATAACCTGAAATGAACTGGTACATGGCCTGTCCGGTTGTGAGGCGGCTGATCGGAGGCAGCACGCCATAAGCATCCGCAGTAAGGAAGAAAATGTTCTTCGGTACCGCACCTACAGAAGGTTCCAGTGCATTAGGAATATACGTGAGCGGGTAAGATACACGGGTATTTTCAGTGATGGATTTATCCGCGTAATTCACCGTGTTGGTGCCAGGGAAGAACGTTACATTCTCCAGCAGTGCACCCGGGCGCACCGCCTGGAAAATTTCAGGTTCTTTTTCTGCACTCAGGTCAATACATTTTGCGTAGCAGCCACCTTCGAAATTAAATACGCCGGTATCTGTCCAGCCGTGTTCATCGTCGCCAATGAGCTTACGGTTAGGATCAGCGCTCAGCGTGGTTTTTCCGGTGCCACTCAGGCCAAAGAAGATGGCGGTGTCACCTGCAGCGCCCTGGTTGGCAGAGCAGTGCATGCTGAGTACATGTTTGTTGTGTGGCAGTATGTAGTTCAGTACAGTGAAAATACCTTTTTTGATTTCGCCGGTGTAGGCAGTACCACCAATCAGGATAACCTTTTTAGTGAAACTTACTACGGCAAAGTTAGACTGGCGGGTGCCGTCAACAGCAGGATCAGCAAGGAATCCAGGTGCCTGGATCACTGTCCAGTCACTGTGCATTTCCTCCAGTTCTTCCTCCGTAGGACGCAGGAACATGTTGTAGGCAAAAAGACTGGACCATGGCAGTTCCGTAATCACTCTTACGCCCATGCGATAGTTGTTATCGGCACAGGCAAAGCAATCACGTACCCATACGTCTTTCCCGGAAAAGTAAGCGGTTACTTTCCTGTAGAGGCGATCAAAATTTTCGGTAGTAAATGGGAGGTTGAAGTCGTTCCAGTTTACGGAGTCCGTTGTGATGTCGTCCTTTACAATGAATTTGTCTTTAGGAGAGCGGCCGGTAAATTCACCGGTGTTTACTGCAAGTGCTCCCGTGTCGGATAAAACGCCCTGGTTTCTTTCTACAGTTTGTTTAACCAACTTCTCTGGCGAAAGCTGGTAGTATACGTTCGAAGCGTTCTCTATGCCCAGTTCCCGTAAGTCAGCTAAATGATTACTTACGCTACTCATTTGCATAAAAGCAAGATTGTTTTGGTGTAAAAGCAAAGCTAGGTAATTTTTGAAATCATCAAATTTTATAAGTGTTGTACCATTAAAATTTAGAAATCAGCAGGCTATCTGCTGATTTTGTTGCGATATCTCTAATATGTCCGGGAAACATTGGAGGTTGTCAAAGGTATATTGTGTGAAAAAAACATTAAGTAGGGGTAAAATAATTCTATAGTGATTTTATGGGGTTTATGTGTTGATTGCGAATGTTTTATATATATGGTCAGTGATTAGGGAGATGCCATTTGCATCTCCCTAATCACTTTTTAGTTCCGGACCGCAGGTCCGGAACTAAAAAGTGGCAAAATCGCCTTTTATACATTTACCTAATTTCTAACTGACAAACTTTCCCTAAGTTTGAACCCTCATTGAAAATTAGAGATATGAAGAATCTGCCTTTGGATCCGCAGCTGTTCACAAAGAACCGCCAGCGATTTGTGGCCAAAATGAAGCCTCACTCAATTGCTATTGTCAATTCCAACGATGAACTTCCAACCAATGGCGACGCACTGTTCAAATTCAAACAGAACTCCGACCTGTACTGGCTTACAGGCATCGACCAGGAAGATACCATGGTAGTCCTCTACCCGGATAATCCTGATCCTAAATACCGCGAAGTACTGGTGCTGGTACGCCCTAACGAGCTGAAAGAAAAGTGGGATGGCAAACGCCTGAGAAAAGAAGAAGCGACCGCAATTTCCGGAATGACCACCATCGTGTGGCTCGACGCCCTCGACGCACTCCTGCAGCAATGGGTACACGAAGCGGAAAACGTATACCTGAACAGCAACGAAAATAACCGTAAATCCAACTACGTTCCGGTGCGCGACTACCGCTACGCCGCCGAAATGAAAGAACGTTACCCGCTGCACAATTTCCTCCGCGCCGCCGTTATCTTCAAAGAACTGCGCGCCGTTAAATCACCGGAAGAAATTAAAGTGATGCAGGTAGCTATGGATATTACCGAAAAAGCATTCCGTCGCGTATGCGGTTTCATTAAACCTGGTGTATACGAACACGAAATTCAGGCAGAAATTGTGCACGAATTCCTGCGCAACCGCTCTGCAGGAGAGGCTTACGGCTCTATCATCGCCTCCGGCGACCGCGCCCGCACCCTCCACTATGTGTTTAATAACGCAGAATGTAAAGATGGTGAACTGATTCTCATGGACTTCGGTGCTGAATACGGCGGCTACAACGCTGACCTCACCCGCACCGTACCGGTAAATGGTAAGTTTACACCACGCCAGCGCCAGGTATACGATGCCTGCCTGCACCTGCACCACTACGCAGTCTCTATTCTCCGCCCTGGCATCACCCTGGCGAAATACCACGAAATGATGGGCGAAGAGGCTACCAGAGAATTCATTAAACTCGGCCTCCTCACCGAAGCAGATGTTAAAAATCAGGACCCTGAAGTACCTGCCTACCGCAAGTACCTCTACCACGGTATCTCTCACCACCTGGGTGTGGATGTGCACGACCTGGCCCCTTCCTTCCTTCAGCCAATCCCTGAAGGAGCGGTGCTCACCATCGAACCTGGCATCTACATAGAAGAAGAACAAATGGGTATCCGTATCGAAAACAATTACTGGATTACCGCTAACGGCAATGTCGACCTGATGAAAAACATCCCGATCACTGCCGACGAAATCGAAGCTTTAATGAAATAATAAACCCGGCCCCTCACCCCTGTGGGGGGCTTTTTTTCGCTAACTACAATTGCAGCATGCGACAAATTCCCAATATTATTACCCTATGTAACCTGTTTTGCGGAGCACTGGCTATTATCTGCGTGTTACATGCGCCCGAATTCAGGGCTGATTTTAACGGTGCCGACTATACGGTCACCACTCCCGAACCTGTTTACTGGGCTGCTGCACTGGTAGTACTGGCAGCTATATTCGACTTCTTCGACGGCATGGTTGCCCGGCTCCTCAAAGTTCAATCGCCCATGGGGAAAGAACTGGACTCCCTGGCAGACGTAGTAACATTTGGGGTAGTACCCGGCATGATGCTCTACCGCCTCCTGCGCAGTGCCTATTTCCAGGAACCGGATGTATTCGACGTTTCCATCGTGAACCTGGCCCCGGCATTACTGGTGCCCTGCTTTGCGGCATACCGGCTCGCAAAGTTCAACCTGGATACCCGCCAGTCAGAAAACTTCATCGGGGTACCTACCCCGGCCGTCGGCTTACTGGTAGCCTCCTTCCCGCTTATCGTACTGTATAATCCCTATCATCTCGGACACTGGTTCCAGAACATATGGGTGTTGTATAGCATTATCCTTGTACTCTGCTACCTCATGGTCGCAGAAATACCCATGCTCAGCCTTAAAGTGAAAGAGAAATCGCTGAAGGCCAACTGGACACGACTGCTGCTGGTAGTACTGGCCATCGTGAGCATTCCTGTACTCAAATTTGCGGCCGTACCGTTCATCTTCATCGTGTACGTTATCTTATCGCTTTTGTTCCCGCCAATGAAGGCGAAACAAGCGTAATCATTTTTTTGACGTAGGTTTGTAAAAAACCGAAGAAAGCATGCCTTCGGCATGCTTTCTTCGGTTAACCCGGTGCGGTCCGCACCGGGTTAACCGAAATACCAAGCGTTAATGAAGTTAATAATTGTACCATCACCCATCGGCAACCTCGCCGATATTACATACAGAGCTGTTAAAGTACTGGAAGAAGCTGACCTGATCCTGGCGGAAGATACCCGTACCTCCAGTGTTTTATTGCGTCACTACAACATCAATAAACCCATCACTCCTTATCACCAGCACAACGAACATAAAGTAGCGCAACATTTAGTTGACCAGCTGCAGCAGGGAAAATCCATGGCTTTGCTGACGGATGCCGGCACACCGGGCGTTTCAGATCCTGGCTTCCTGCTGGTCAGGGAATGCATCCGCAACGGTGTGCCGGTAGAATGCCTGCCTGGCGCCACCGCTTTTGTACCCGCCCTCGTGAACAGCGGCATTCCAATGAACCGCTTCATTTTCGAAGGATTCCTGCCACTCAAAAAAGGCCGCCATACCCTGTTTACACAACTGGCTACAGAAGAACGCGCCATCGTATTTTACGAATCGCCTATGCGACTGGTACGTACGCTGGAAGACCTGATTCAATACTTCGGAGCTGACCGCCAATGCTGCGTTAGCCGGGAACTTACCAAAATGTTTGAAGAAAATAAAAGAGGCACCCTCCGCGAAGTAGCCGACTACTTTAAAGAAAAAGGAGTGAAAGGTGAAATTGTAGTGGTTGTACAGGGAGCGGAATAATTTTGTGACTGCTGACATAAGGCTGTCATTACCCATTGCTTATTTTGTGATATAAACTACACCCATGCTTATATCCGATATCGCACGTTTACGCTTGCACGCTCAACAGCTTTCGCATCATAGTTGTAAAACGCCGCAGGCGCTGGTGAAGTACATGGGCCCGATGCAGGCGCAGGATTAT
The DNA here is from genome assembly GCF_900142605.1 of Chitinophaga jiangningensis. Taxonomy (GTDB): domain Bacteria; phylum Bacteroidota; class Bacteroidia; order Chitinophagales; family Chitinophagaceae; genus Chitinophaga; species Chitinophaga jiangningensis. The sequence continues at coordinate 541,037 of NZ_FRBL01000001.1, read as the reverse complement.
AACGCCGGCAAATACGCCATAGGTACGCGTTTGCCGAAGGCAACCCTGCCCATGGTGGAAAAAGCCATCAACCAGGCGAAAATTATCCGTACCTGGGTATTCAGAGGTACTCTGCACCTGATGGTACCGGAAGATATCCGCTGGATGACCCCCCTCGTGAAAGACCGCCTACAGCAGCGCCTGAAAGCCCCTGAAAAAGCACTGAATGTGGACCCCGCCGGATATCCCAAAATCTATAAACTCCTGCAGCAGGAAATGAAAGGCGGCCGGCAATTGCTGAAAAGCGAAATCGAAACACTGATCACCGGGCACAAATTCAACAGGAATTATATGCAGTACCTGCTGCTCCGGGCTTCACTCGAAGGCATCATCTGCCACGCTCCCATGCGCGGTAAACAGTTCACCTTCACCCTGCTGGACGAATGGAGTCCGGGAACCAACACCATCACCACAGAAGCAGCGTTAGGGATGCTGGCCACGCGTTTCTTCACCAGTCACGGACCAGCCACTGTAGCCGATTTTATGACCTACGCCGGTATCACTCAGAAAGAAGCCAATGTTGGCCTGGAAATAGCCCGGCCTTCTCTCGACAATATCACGCTTGATAAGGTGGTATACTGGTGTGGAAAAGGATGGCTGAAATCTCCCAAAGCAGTGCCGCAGGCATTGCTGTTACCGGCTTTCGACGAAATTCTGGTGGCCTATAAAGACCGCTCCGCCATCACCCCGGCGGCACACAAAGGAAAAGCCATGACGATTAATGGTATCTTTCATCCCATTATGCTCCTGGACGGCCAGTTGACAGGCCTCTGGAAACGCACCATCGTGAAAGACGGGGTAGATATTGAATTGCAGCCCTTCCATCTCCTTAAAAAAACAGAAAAACAGGCATTTGAGGCCGCCTGCCACCACTATGCAAATTTTATGGAACTGCCACTGCGGCAGGTAACTTACGCCTGACCGTTCATAGAATTGATCCGCTTCTTATCTTGAATTGTTTATTTTCGCAGCCTGAACAAAATCTAACAGCATGAAGCACCCGGTTATCGGAGGCTGCCTGGCTATGGCCCTCGCCACAGGCAGTTGGTTACAGCTGCAAGCGCAATCAGACCGCTGGCAGCAACGAGTGAAATACACGATGGATATTAAGGTTGACGCGCCTGCAAATAAGTTCACGGGTAAACAACATCTGGAATATTACAATAACTCTCCCGATACGCTGAAAAAAGTATTCTATCACCTTTACTGGAATGCATTTCAGCCAAACAGCATGATGGACGTACGCAGCCGCGAGCTGGGCAAAGTGGTGATCGGCAAAAGTAAATCAGGTACCGATGTACTCGATTGGGATGGCCGTGTACGCGATCGTATCGCCAACCTGAAACCGGATGAAATCGGCTACCAGAAAATTATTTCCCTGAAAAGAGATGGTAAACCCCAGGCATTCAATGTAGTGGAAACTATCCTCGAAGTACCACTGGATAAGCCTATCCTGCCAAACTCCAAAGCGGAATTTGACATGGAATTTGAATCGCAGGTGCCCGTTCAGATCCGCCGCAGTGGCCGTAATAACGCCGAAGGGGTGGACTTCTCCATGGCACAGTGGTATCCAAAAATGGCCGAGTATGACTACGAAGGCTGGCATCCTACACCCTATATCGCACGCGAGTTTTATGGGGTTTGGGGAGATTACGATGTCACCATTCACATGGACCGTAAATACACCATTGCCGCTACCGGTTACCTCCAAAACCCTGATGTAATGGGACACGGATATGGAAAACCCGGTGCGATGGTAAAACGCCCTGCCGGTGATATCCAAACCTGGCGGTTTATTGCGCCAAACGTACACGATTTTGTATGGGCCGCCGATACGGAATACAAACACATTACCCAGGAAGTAGATGGCTTTACCGCGCATTTCTTCTATATCGAAAACGATAAAACCAGGGATACCTGGCCTGCATTGGCCAAAGCTATTCCTAAAGCTTACGCCTATATCAAAAAGCATTACGGCGCTTATCCATACAAACAATACTCCTTTATCCAGGGCGGCGACGGTGGTATGGAATACCCGATGGCTACGCTGATCCTTGGCAATGGTACCGCTGCCGGCTTGTACGGTGTGGCCATGCATGAGTGGATGCACAGCTGGTACCAGGGTATGCTGGCTACCAACGAAAGCTTGTACCCATGGATGGATGAAGGCTTTACCACCTTTGCAGAAGAAAATACCATCTATAACACCGTAGACAGTCTCAAAGGCAAATGGCCAATGGAAGATACCTACAATGGATATTTCCGCCTGGCAAAAAGTGGCTTTGAGGAACCGGCTACCACCCATTCCGATCACTACAGTTCCAACTACGGTTACAGCAACAATGCTTATCGTAAAGGAGCGGTGTTTTTAGAGCAACTGGGTTATGTAATTGGTGCGCAGGTGCGCGACAGTGGCCTGATCCGCTATTACAACGAGTGGCGCTTCAAACATCCGAATGCCAACGATTTTGTGCGCGTGATGGAGAAAGAAAGCGGTATTCAGCTGGATTGGTACAAACAGTATTTGATTAATTCCACCAAGCATATTGACTACGGTATTGATTCCGTGGCAGCTAATGGCAATAAAACCACCATTCGCCTGCGCCGCATCGGTGAGTTCCCGATGCCGGTTGATTTGCTGGTAACGGATAAGAGCGGTAATAAAACGATGTATTATATCCCGCTGTCGATCATGTTCGGTGAAAAACCAAATGAAGATCCGTCGGTGAAACGTGTCGTAAAACCAGGATGGTTCTGGACGCACCCAACTTACGAAGTGGAAGTGGAACTGCCTTTCAACCAAATTAAAGCAATTGAGATAGATCCGAGCCAGCGACTGGCGGATTTAGACAGAAGAAATAATAAAGCAGTAGCTGAATAGTTATCTGCCTTTCGTATATCCGCGGCCTTCGGCCCCGGATATACGAAACAGCCCCATCACCGAAGGTGATGGGGCTGTTTTGTTATTAGAAAATTCGCTAGAAAATAAGTTGCTGTAATTGATTCTCCCACGCCTGCGCATGCTGCTCCTGAAACTTCAGTTTTTCCAGGTGATGCTGATTATGATGCGCCGTAAAGTACAGCATTTCGCGTACGGTTAATTTACCCAGCAGTGGATGCGGGAGCCGGTATTTATCCAGGTCGTTTTCTGACCAGTTACTCAGCTTCTCCTTCAACCGGTATTTCTGGCCGATGAAGCTTTGTAATAATGCCTGCCGTTGCGCGTTATAAATAACGGCGGGCTGGTAAGGCGGGGTAGTGGTAGCTCCCTGCGCCAGCTTGTCCTGGTAATGCTGTACCAGCACATCATACGATCGGGAGGGTTGCTGACTCACCCCGAAATACCGGAGTGTAAATTTTGGAAATCCCAATGCGCTGCTAACCGGTCTTACCGATTTGATAAGATGATCCATTTGTTGACCAGCGGACCATTTGCCATAAGGTGAAGCAGTAAATCGATGATCCGGCAGCGTGTTTACATAGTCGACGAAGTTGTCGAAGCTTTTGTCAAGTAGAGATTGTATCTCATGCTGGTTCAGGTACATAGGAAATTCGATTTAAAGGGTACAAAAAAGTCACAATACCTGGGCGCCTTTAGTGAATATACCTGGGCCTAATTGCAAGCTTCCTGAAGTTACGCCAGTTTTTGCAAGCCGCCAATATATTGTTTATTAAAATATTTAATTTTGGTTATAATGGATGAGTTGGAAATTCAATACCCGTTTAAAATATGTATATGTATTTTAATTTAATGTGATTTTTTGGTGGGTATCCTGTCTTTCCCAATCTCTTAATATATTTGTTACTCACTTTTAACCATATAACCCATATCCATTGCAACAACCATATCAGGAATTAATTCACACGGTATTCGAGTATATTCCAAGAGGAATAGATCCTGCAACGGATCCTGAAGCCTGGTCCAACTCTCCGGAAATGAAGCGTTTAGCTGAAAAATGGACCGCTGCCAACGCTGATACGAGTGTATGGGATGCATTTTGTGCTTTTATGGTCAACGTATACGGTAAATCCAGGGTGGCCGATGTGTCGACCCCTGATGCGCTACACCGTTGCCGCCAGCTGATGATCGACGTTAGTCGCCATCCTGACAGGGCGGAAAAGCTGGTGATCAGCTGGAGTATCATCGCGCCCTATTACGAAATTTACCGCTCAAAAGCTGATCTGGTAACAGATAGCGGAAAGCCCTGGCTGATCAATCAAAGAAGTAGTTACGATATCGCGCCTGATTGGGGAGATGATGCGGATGAAGTGGTCAAAGCACTGTTTGCTTACAATTACCTGACGCCATTTGCAGGCTCGATCATTATTCCGGACATTGCTTTGACCTACACTGGTTTCGGGGAGGTAACGCTGTCAAAAGCGTTATTTACGGATATTATTATTTAGTTTTCAGGGAGATGTTATTGAAACTTCTCCTTATTTTCTTCGTCCCGGGCATCGGGTGTCCAACGGTTCCAGCCCCTGCAACGGTCCCGCATCTTATCCCGCAGTTCCTGTTGTTCTTCTGCTGTCATGTTCTGCCATTTATCACGAAACCGGTCTTTCCATTCTGCACGGCGACTACCAAACCTGCGGCCCCCATTGTTGTGCCAGCCGAAGAGTAATTTACCCAGTAACAGCAGGCCAAAGGCTTGCCAGTAAGTGACTGTTGGTCCGTGGAAAAGCTCTGGTATCAGCCAGTTCCAAAGGGTCATGGTCAGGAAAATTACAGCGGCTACAAATGCGATTCCGCAAAGGCCCATCAGTAATTTTGTTTTGAAATCAAACCCGCGTCTGAATCGTCCCATATAAAAAAGTTAGTTTAATCAGTTGTTAACAATTTCACGATACAGTTCTCCTAATCGCTCTCTCAAAAACAAGACAGCATAGCGTTTGCGGGAGAGTAGTGTATTTACACTCACGCCTGTTTCTGCACTCATTTCCTTAAAAGATTTACCCAGAATTTCGTGGCCTATGAACACCTGTTTCTGCTCCGAAGGCAGGTCTTCAATGGCAGCGGTAATCGCTTCCGAAATGATTTTCTGCATCATGGGCGTATCGGCTTCCATGGAGGTATCAGCGATGATTTCCGGCAGGAAGAGGACTTCTTCTCCTTCTATTTCATGTGTGTATGTGGCAAAAGGAGTTTCTTTCTTCTTCCTGAACCAGTCGGTGATCCGGTTGCGCGCAACGGAAAACAACCAACCGGTGATGGAATCAACCTGGCTTCCCAGGCGGAGGTATTCTGTGAACTGATAAAGCACGTCCTGCAGAATATCCTCGGCATCTGATACATTGCTCACCCGCTGACGGATAAAGTTGAGCAAGCGCTTGCTCTCCTGTTTCACCGCCGCCTCTATTCGCTCATTTTGCTCTTGGGCCATAATTGTATTTGATAGGAGCAACTGTTTCATCTTGTTATTGAAGACGATTCAGTATACCGGATATTTTAGCAGATGCAGAAATTATCTACGCAGGCTCCCCAAAAACGCGGCTAGTGCTTGGCCATCACAATATATTTCGTCTTGAAGCTCTCTTCGGGGAAGATGTCGTATATGTCTATTAATCTGGGTTTCAATCCACTTTCGGAGATTTCCTGGGCGAGGTCGCCGCCTTTAAGGCAGATCAGTCCCTTTTCGAACTGCTTGCCGGGAACGGTGGATTTTTTCATCAGGTGTTTGCTCCAGCGCCAGAGGTCTCCTAAAGGAGCCACTGCCCGGGAAACAACGATATCAAATTTACGGTTTTTGATTTCTTCTACACGTGTATGCGCGGCCGTTACATTTTTGAGTCCCAGCTCGGCAGCCACGCCTTCCACCACTTTAATCTTTTTTCCAATGGAGTCTACCAGGTGGAACTGTACTTCAGGGAAGAAGATCGCCAGCGGGATACCCGGAAATCCGCCCCCGGTGCCCAAATCAATAATCTGGGTGCCAGGCGTGAAATCGGCAATCGCGGCAATGCTCAGTGAGTGTAATACGTGCTTTTCGTACAGGGCGTCAATATCTTTCCTGGAAATGACGTTAATTTTCTCGTTCCATTCGCTGTACAGTCCCTTTAACGCTTCAAACTGCGCCAGCTGTGCCGGCGTGAAGTCGCTGAAATACTTTAAAATAATCTCCATGCTGCAAAAATAAACTTATTCCACAATGAACAAGCTTACCAGCGGTTTTTGGATTTGATCAGCAGGGCTGGTGTAAACACCACATAATACAGGAGCATGAAAATATCCATGAACCAGGCGTATTTAAACAGATCCCTTTCATCCAGCTTACGCATTGCGCAAAAGTTGATGATGGCCTGGATGAGGAGCTTACCGCCAAAAATGCCCAGAGAGTACCACAGCAGCGGTGCCGGGAAAAACAAGGTAAAGATAAATGCCGGGTAAAAGAGGAAATGCGTCAGGGAAAACAGGCCCAGCACCATCTTGTGGAAAAAGCGGTAATGCTTTCCGGTAGTCATGTGCCTGGTTTTTTGTCGGAACCAGCTACTCCAGGAAGTTTTGGGTTCTGAGTAGGTAAATGCTTTTTTATGAATCACCACACCCACGTTTTTACGGTTGGCGGCAGTGTTTACAAACAGGTCATCATCGCCACCGGCCAGGTGCTGGTGACTGGTAAACCCTTTGTGGCGGTAAAACAGTTCCCGCTTGTACGCCAGGTTGCGGCCCACGCCCATATAAGCCATACCGCTCATAGCGAACGACAGGTGCTGCAACGCACTGAAGTAGGTCTCGTAGCGGATCACCTTATTGAGGAAGCCTGGTTTTTTATGGTACGCGCCATATCCCAGCACGATCTCTTTATTCTCTGTAAAACCCTGACTCATCAATGATAACCAGTAAGTACTGGCCGGCTTGCAGTCGGCGTCCGTCAGCAGCACATTTTCATGCGCAGCCCCCCGAAGTCCCATCGACAATGGAAATTTCTTTCCAGGAATAAACTTGGCGGGTTGCTTGATTTCTATCGTCCGGTAATGTGGATAACCGGGCTCTATGGACCGGAGATAATAGCGGCTGTCGTCTTCAGAGTTATCATTTACCACAATCACCTCATACTCAGGGGTCAGGTGATGGTGAAAACGCTGCTGCAACACCGCGGGGAGGTTGCGTTGCAGGTTCAATTCCTCATCCTTCGCACAGATGATAACTGAAAATTTCTCAGCCGGCGGCTGGTCCTGATCAAATTTCCGGGAGTAAAACGCTACCCTGGAAAAGATGAAGAGATAATAGCATATCTGAATTCCTGCAATGATGGCAAAGGAATATAAGGCAATTTCACCCAGATGGTCAAACATAATGGAGGCAAAAATATAATAATTTTAATATCTGTAAAAAGATAAATTATTTAACGTTTAAACAGCTTTGTAATAATGCACAATTCGATTTGCAAATCGGTATCTTTGCACGCTGAAATGGAAATCTCGTGAATTTTGAACTGATAACCACAGATAATGGCAGTAAAGCCAGGGCAGGGAAAATTACCACTGCCCACGGAGAAATAGAAACGCCGATATTCATGCCGGTTGGTACGGTGGGCAGCGTAAAAGCGGTGACCCAGGAACAACTGCGCGACGCCGTGCAGGCCCAGATCATCCTGGGTAATACCTATCATCTGTACCTGCGCCCGGGCCTGGAAGTATTATCCAAAGCCGGCGGCCTGCATAAATTCAACGGCTGGAACCGGCCTATACTTACAGATAGCGGTGGTTACCAGGTATTTTCCCTGGCTAACAACCGGAAAATCAAGGAAGAAGGAGTTGTTTTCCAATCACATATCGATGGTTCCCGTCATTTATTTACACCAGAAAATGTAATGGACATACAGCGTACCATCGGAGCCGATATCATCATGGCTTTTGATGAATGTCCGCCGTACCCGTCCGAATACAGATATGCCCGCAAATCGATGGACCTGACCCATCGCTGGCTGGACCGCTGCATTAAACGCCTCGGCGAAACGATGCCGGCCTACGGCCACGAGCAAACCCTGTTCCCGATTGTACAGGGCAGTACCTATAAGGACCTGCGAAAAGCTTCGGCGGAATATATCGCCAGTCGCGGTGCCGCCGGCAACGCCATCGGTGGCCTCAGCGTAGGGGAGCCGGAAGAAGATATGTACGAAATGTGCGAGCTGGTATGTGATATCCTGCCTGTGGAAAAACCACGTTACCTCATGGGCGTAGGTACCCCCTGGAACATCCTGGAAAATATTTCCCTGGGTGTGGATATGTTCGATTGCGTAATGCCTACCCGTAACGGACGTAACGGTATGCTGTTTACCTGGAACGGGGTGATCAACATCAAAAATAAAAAATGGGCGGACGACTTCACCCCCATCGATGCTAACAGCGAATGCTTTGCCACCCGCGATTACAGCAAGGCCTATATCCGCCACCTCTTTGCAGCCGGCGAAATTTTAGGCATGACGCTTGCCAGTATTCACAACCTTGCATTTTACCTGGAGCTGGTGAAGGAAGCCCGCAAACAAATATTAGCAGGCACTTTCAGCACCTGGAAGCCGAAAATGATTGCGCAGTTAAAAACACGTTTATAATACCAGCAATTCAAATAATCCAATAAACTAATATCTTTGGGTTCATGCCGAAATTAATTACGAAAATAGACTGGTATATATTACGTAAGCTGATAGGTACCTTCATTTATTCGCTGGCGATCTTCCTCCTGATCTCCGTGGTAATTGATATTACCGAGAAGGTGGATGACTTTATGAGTAATAATCTTTCCCTGCGCCAGATTGTAGTGGATTATTATTTCGGCTTTATCCCGCATATTCTGGCGTTACTGTTTCCGCTGTTTATCTTCCTGTCTGTTATCTTTTTTACCTCTAAAATGGCTTACCGGTCGGAGATTATTGCCATTTTGAGTGCCGGCGTGAGCTTCCGACGTTTCCTGCGCGCCTACTGGATTGGGGCTTTCCTGTTTGGAGGCATCCTCTGGCTCGCCAACTTCTGGGTGGTGCCTAATGCTAACCGCATCCGTACCACATTTGAAAATAAATACCTGCACAGTCACGATAATCAGAACACACAGTTCGACCGCAGCACCCGCATCGACAGCTTTACCTACGTGACCTTCGGAACCTATGATCCTAACTACGGCAATGGCTCTTCCTTTGTGCTGCAGCAGGTAAAAGGGCAGGAGGTGACTTTCAGGATGCGTGCTGACAGGGCTTCCTGGGACAGCACCGCTAAAAAGTGGCGGCTGGACTATGTGACCATCCGCACCATGGATGGGCTGAAGGAAACCTGGCAGAGCAAGCAGGATACCATGCTCAAGATAGCTTTGACACCTAAGGATCTGGTAGAAGAAAAGAATATGCAGGAGGCTATGACCACCCCTGACCTTCGCCGCTATATTCAGCGGGAGGCAATCAGAGGGGCGGAAGGCCTGAATACCTATTGGGTGGAATATTACCGCAGAACAGCTGCTGCTGCGGCAGTGGTGGTGCTCACGCTGATTGGTGGTATCATTGCGGCCAAGAAAGTGAGAGGGGGTAGTGGGTTGCATCTGGCGGTAGGGATTGTGATCAGTGCATCCTATATCATCGCTTTACAGTTTGCGACCGTGTTTTCCGTGAAGGCAGACCTAAATCCCCTGATAGCTGTGTGGATACCGAATTTCATTTTCGGGGGGCTGGCATTTTATTTATATAGGAAAGCGCCTAAGTGATGGGCACAGGATAAAAATAGTTGGAACGGCTCGCGGTTGCGGGCCGTTTTTATTTCCCCGGCATTCATCTCTGCCTTCGGCAGAGATGAATGCCGGGAGCGCCGCGCCAGCGGCGCTCCCGGGCTGGGAATGATTTTGGGGCAGGAATTCCCGAATACTTTGATTCTCCGGGTACACCTGCATAAGAGGAAAATCGTAATAATATTCCAGAAGGGCCGGCGGGCCGGTCCCGGCCCGCGGTAAGAAATTCTGTTGCCGAAGGCAACAGAATTTCTTACCGCAAAAAATACAAAACATCAAATAATCTCACCTTCTATTTTCAATATTTTCAATTCATTCTGAAAAAATTTACAATTTCTTTATCGTTTATGAGTATTATATTTTTTATACTTGTAAGATGCTGATTTCAAGTAATTAAAATTGACTTTTGCCCACCTGAAATCTGGCCGGAATGCACATGATTTTGTTGTTAATTTGCCATTAAAAATCGCTTAAGGGTGGTAACTTCGTTAACAAATCATTACTTTTGACAATTGATCGATTTTGTTTTCATTATATAAACAATAGCAGTAAAATGGGGTACATAAAAGAAAAATTCAAGGTTAAGGCGGATGAATTGAACGCTGAAGTAAAAGACCTGCTGAAGAATCACGGCACCACCAAAATTGAGGATGTCACACTTGCACAGGTATACCAGGGTATGCGCGGTATTACCGGACTGGTTACTGAAACTTCCTTGCTGGACGCTAATGAGGGTATTCGTTTCCGCGGATATTCCATTCCCGAACTGAGAGAGGCATTACCAAAAGCACCGGGTGGCGCGGAGCCACTGCCGGAAGGTTTATTTTACCTGATGCTGATCGGTGAACTGCCAGGTGAAGCAGATGTACAATATATTTCCAGCTTGCTGGGTCGCCGCTCACACGTGCCTAACCACGTTTTCGACGCCATCGAAGCTTTACCTATTTCTACACACCCCATGACCATGTTTACCGTAGGTATCATGGCACTGCAAACTGAATCTGTTTTTGCTAAAGCTTACGCAGAAGGTACCAACAAAAAAGACTATTGGAGCTATGTGTATGAGGATACCTTAAACCTCATCGCACGCCTGCCTCGCATTGCTGCATATATCTACCGTCGTAAATATAAAAATGGTGATCACATTCAGCCAAACGGTATGCTGGACTGGGCTGGTAACTTCGCACATATGCTGGGCTACTCCGACGAAGGTTTCCGTGAGCTGATGCGCCTGTACATGGTGATCCACGCGGATCATGAAGGTGGTAACGTAAGTGCACACACGACACACCTGGTAGGTTCTGCCCTCAGCGATCCTTACCTGGCTTTCGCTGCCGGTATGAACGGTCTGGCTGGTCCGCTGCACGGCCTCGCTAACCAGGAAGTGATCAAATGGATCCTCCAGATGCGTGAAGAGCTGGGTGGTGGTATGCCAACCAAAGAAGAAATTGCTGCTTACGTTCGTAAAACACTTTCCGAAGGTAAAGTAGTACCAGGTTACGGTCACGCCGTACTTCGTAAAACAGATCCACGCTTCACCGCGCAGATGGAATTTGCGAAATCTCACCTGCCAAATGATGAACTGGTAAGAATTGTATGGATGGTTTATGAAACTGTTCCGCCAATCCTGCAGGAACTGGGCAAGGTAAAAAACCCATGGCCTAACGTGGATGCTCACTCCGGTGCACTGCTCGTACATTACGGCCTGGTAGAATATGAATTCTACACCGTGCTGTTCGGTGTGTCACGCGCCCTCGGCGTACTGGCTTCCCTCTGCTGGGATCGCGCCCTCGGCCTGTCACTGGAAAGACCTAAATCCGTGACTACCGAATGGATGAAGCTCTTCGTAAACGGTAAAGTAGAAGCTTCTGCCGAATAACAAAGTGTTATAATTGTTTTTTATAGAAAAAGGCAGGTGGTGAATTTTTACCACTTGCCTTTTTTATTTTTGTAACCTGAACAAATTTGTAACCTATTTCCACATTTACTGCCATATTATCCAATCCGATCGAATACCTGAAAGGGGTAGGCCCGCAACGGGGTGAACTGCTGCGTAAGGAACTTAGTATCCATACCTTCGGCGACCTGCTGCAATACTTTCCCTTCCGGTATGTAGACAAAACGAAATTCGATCTTATCCGCGACGTCAGCGGATTTGATGACTACGTGCAACTACGCGGCCGCATTGTACACATGGAGGTAATAGGAGAAAACCGTGGGAAGAGATTGGTGGCCACCCTGAAAGATGAAACGGGAACGATCGATCTAGTATGGTTCCAGGGCTGGCAATGGATGCAGAAATCTGTTCAGCTAAATACCGGCTACATCGTATACGGCAAGGTATCCACCTTCAACGGTGCCATACAAATTGCCCACCCGGAAATGGACCCTATCACCGAAGTATCCGCCACCGGCAAACAGTTTCTCGAACCGGTATATTACACCACCGAAAAACTGAAAGCCCGCGGACTAACGGCAAAGGCTATAGGAAAACTCACCAAAAACCTGCTGGAACAATTATCCCCGCAGGAAATCAGGGAAAATATTCCCGTTGACATCCTGCAGCAGTACCGGCTGATGCCCCGCTCCCTGGCGCATTACAAAATCCACTGGCCACTGAGTGAAGAGGAGTCACACCAGGCCCAACGACGCCTGAAATTCGAAGAACTATTCATCGCGCAAATACGCATCTGCCGACTAAAAATACGCCGGCAGAAACTTTCCCATGGTTATATATTTGGTGCCGTTGGGGAACACTTCAACGACTTTTACAATAACCATCTGCCCTTCGATCTCACGGGTGCACAAAAACGTGTGCTCAAAGAAATCAGGCAGGACACCATGCATGGCCGCCAGATGAACCGCCTGCTGCAAGGTGATGTAGGCAGTGGTAAGACCATGGTGGCACTGCTCACTGCGCTGCTTGCTATCGACAACGGCTTCCAGGCCTGTCTCATGGCGCCTACGGAAATACTTTCCCAGCAACACTTTAAAGGTATTTCCGAACTGCTGGAAAATATGCCGCTCAACGTGGCACTCCTCACCGGCAGCGTAAAAGGAAAAGCACGCAAACAGGTATTGCAGGGGGCCAAAGATGGCTCCATACAGTTGCTGGTTGGTACCCACGCCCTCCTGGAAAAGGAAGTGGAATTCCAGAACCTCGGCATGGCCATCATCGATGAACAGCACCGCTTCGGCGTAGCACAACGGGCACGCCTGTGGGAAAAAAATAATATCCCACCACATGTGCTCGTTATGACCGCAACGCCTATCCCACGTACGCTCGCCATGACCATCTACGGTGATCTCGACGTTTCCGTGATCGATGAAATGCCGCCAGGCCGCAAACCCATTACCACCGTGCACCGTACCGAATTCCAACGGCCACAGGTAATGGACTTTATCAAGGAAGAAGTGAAAAAAGGCCGTCAGGCTTATATCGTATACCCGCTCATCGAAGACTCTGAAAAGCTGGATTACGAAAACCTGATGAAAGGTTATGAAGAAGTGAAAGCCTTCTTCCCTGAGCCTCAATACTATATCAGTATGGTGCATGGCCGCCAGCCTGCGGACCAGCGCGAAACCAATATGCAACGCTTCGTTACCGGCGATACCAACATCATGGTGGCCACCACCGTGATCGAAGTAGGCGTAAACGTACCCAACGCCTCCGTAATGGTGATCGAAAGCACGGAACGATTCGGCCTCTCCCAGCTGCACCAGCTGCGCGGCCGCGTTGGCCGTGGCGCCGAACAATCATTCTGTATCCTCATGACCGGCAATAAAGTGAGCAAAGACTCCAAAGAACGTATTAACGTGATGGTACAAACGAATAATGGTTTTATCATCTCCGAAAAAGATATGGAACTTCGTGGCCCCGGAGATATCGAAGGTACACGCCAAAGCGGGGTGCTCGACTTCAAACTGGCCGACATCCTGGCCGATAAACCCATCCTGGATGCCGCCCGCAACAGCGCTGAAAAGCTGCTGCAGCAAGATGTTGACCTCGTATTGCCTGAAAATCAGGGACTCAGAGATTTTCTGGCCGCACAGCGAAGTAAAACTGTCTGGAGCAAAATTTCCTGACCGCTTTTAACGTTTATTAATTATCAGCGTCTAACTTTTACGTATATATTTTACGGCAAAACCCTTATGAGTGCGTAAGTTATTGTGTATGATGCCGTAACAATTGGGTTGGCTTGTGCGTTTATAGTAGTATATTAGTTTTTTCAGATAATTAAAAATCTTATCCCGTTGAAATTTACCCTCCCGATCGGATTTGTTGGAACGATTATCGGCTTATTGCTGTTCACCTCCGCTATGGCGCAGCAAACAGCTGGTCTAACTAATTATTCCCCGCTGAACTTCGCGGAGAATAAAGGACAGTGGGATTCGCAGGTGCGCTATAAATCCGACCTGGATGCAGCAGCGGTATTCCTGTTAAAAGATGGTTTCCGGTTCGTACTCCAGCACCCGGAGGACCTGGATAAAGTGGAGGAGTTTATCCACGGACATGTGCACAAATCAGATACGCTGTATGTCAACGACCGTAAATATGTGGGGGATAAAGTAGTAGGCACTATCGACCGTAAAGATCCCTTCCCTACTTCCATGCCTACCGTCAGAAACCACGCCTACACGGTGTCTTTCGTGAACGCTAACCCGAACGTTTTACTGGAACCAGAAAAAAAACAGGAGTTCTATAACAATTACTTCATTGGTGATGACCGCTCCAAATGGGCCTCCCACGTGTCATCCTACCAGGGCGTGAATTACATCTCCATATACAAAAATATTGACGCTCATGTGTACTCAGAAGCCTCCAAACTTAAGTACGACATGATTGTGCACCCAGGCGGAAACCCGGATGAAATCCTGCTCAACTACGACGGAGCCACCGGCATGGAAATCAAAAAAGGTCAGCTGATTATCCACACCACTGTGGGAGATGTTACGGAACAATTACCATATGCCTACCAATATGTAAATGGTGAGCGTGTATCCGTAAAGGTTAGTTACAAACTCAATGGCAATAAAGTTGGTTTTAAAATCAATGGTTCCTACAACAAAGATTATGACCTGATCATTGATCCGGTATATGTTTTTTCCACCGTTTCCGGTTCCCGCTCTGATAACTGGGGCTTTACTGCCACCTATGATGACGATGGTTTCTTTTACGGCGGTGGAATAGTATTTGGCCGCGATTTCCCGGTAACAAACGGGGCATATCAAACTGCCTATGGTGGTGGTGAAATTGACATAGGCATCCAGAAATTCACGCCCAATGGCACCGGCCTCGTATACTGCACATTTATTGGCGGTAGTGGCGCGGAACAGCCCCACTCGCTCTTTGTAAACAGGAATAAACAACTGGTAATTTCGGGGAGAACAAAATCCGGCAATTACCCCATGGATAAGTTAATTGGCAAGCGCGGCGGATGGGATATTGCCGTTTCCATGCTGTCCGCAGATGGCGCTAGTATGGTGGGTTCCCTGGTCATCGGCGGCTCTGCCGATGATGGCGTGAACATGAGAGACCAGCGTGCCGGCGGTGCTACAGGCCTGCTGCGCAACTATGGCGACGATGCCCGTAGTGAAGTAGTGGTAGATGGTGCCGGTTATATTTACGTAGCCAGTTGTACCCGCTCCAGCGATTTTCCTGCTACCGGCGGCGCTTTCCAAACCACCCACGGTGGTGGCCAGGATGGTGTGGTATTGAAAATCAACCCAATATGCCAGGACGTAGTGTGGGCCTCCTACTTAGGAGGTAGAGGCGATGACGCGGCATTTGTGATTGCATTAAACGACCTCCAGTCGCTCTACGTGGCAGGGGGTACCAATAGCGACGATTTTAAAGTAACCGGCTCCGTAGCCGGTCCCACCTTTACCGGTGGCGCCTGCGATGGCTTTATCGCACATCTTTCCAGCGACGGTTCCTCGATTTTACAGGCTACCTATGTGGGTTCTACCGATGGCCAGGCCGATCAGATTTATGGTATCCAGCTGGATAATAACGGTTACGTATATGTGACCGGTACAACAGAAGGCGTATGGCCCATCAAGCAGCCCACCGGCACTGCCACGTTCTTTAACCAGAACTCCGCACAGTTTATCATGAAGTACCAGCCCAATCTGTCCGATATCGTGTATTCAACAACCTTTGGTAAGGCCAGAACTTCTTCCAGGCTGCCTTCTATCAGTCCCACCGCTTTCCTGGTAGACCGTTGCGAAAATGTGTACGTTTCCGGATGGGGTGGTGGTATCAACCCGGCAGAAGGTTATCCTAACTCCGGTACCGGTGGCTTACCACTCAAAAATCCTTTACAGAGCCTGACGGATGGTATGGATTTCTATTTTATTGTGTTACAGAAAGATGTAACCGACATCCTGTTTGGTAGCTACTTTGGTGGCGCCGGTTTATTTGAACACGTAGATGGCGGTACCAGCCGGTTCGACAGAAATGGGATCATCTACCAGGGTATCTGCGCCTGGTGCCAGACTGGTAGCGACTCCCGCCCCCGCTATCCCACTACACCTGGAGCATACAGCAGTACGCCGCCCCGGTCCTGTAACTACGGCGCACTCAAAATTGCATTCAACCTCGACGGGGTGAAAGCAGGTATTAAAACACTGGAAAGAAAAAATAATTACTGCGTACCCGAAACCATTACTTTCATTGATACCACACAGGTATATGTGAACACTTCCTTCTACCGCTGGGACTTTGGCGACGGTAGCCCGGAAGTAACCGGTAATGCACTGGATACGGTGTCCCACGCTTATCCGAATGTGGGTACTTATATAGTTCGACTCATCAAATCCGATGCAAGCACCTGTAATGGAGCAGATACTGCATATATCCAGGTGAAACTGGGAACCAACCGCGCTACGCTGGATCTGGTGGCCAATCGCCTCCCGCCATGCGAATCGTTGCAATATGAGTTCCTGAACAACTCCAACCCCGGCTCCGGCGCATTCAGGGATAGTTCATTTATTTTCAACTATGGCGATGGTCCTGCGGTGTATGTGCTGCAGAATCCGCCTACCTTCCCATTCAAACATACTTATCCTGCACCAGGATTGTATAATGTGTCGCTGATGCTGCGGGATACTAATTTCTGTAATGCTCCTGAAGTACTGAACCTTCCACTGCGTGTAGCCGTAAACGTGAAGGCGCAGTTTGAAATGCCGGATACGGTTTGCGTGGGTGAAACCATCAAGCTGGATAATACATCCCTGGGTGGTCAAACCTTCGTGTGGACATTTGGTGATGATAATTCCCAATCTACCGACGCCTATCCGCTGCATACCTTCAATATTCCGGGCACCTTTGATGTGAAGCTGGTAGCTACGGACCTTACCACCTGTAATGAGAAAGACAGCATTGTACAAAAAGTGCTGGTAGCGCCGCTACCGGTGGCTGATTTTGAATTTTTACCAAATAAAGCCGTGGAAAATACACCGGTCACGTTTACGAATAACAGCACAGGTGCACAGTCTTACCTCTGGAATTTTGGAGATGGCGATACCACTTCGGTAGCTAACCCGGTACATCAGTTTAATACCACCGGAACATTTACCGTTTGTTTAACCGCTTCTAATCCGGAAGGTTGTGCCCACACCACCTGTAAAGATGTGAACGCGATTGTAGTGCCATTATTTGATGTGCCAAATGCATTTTCACCGAACAACGACGGTATCAACGATGTATTTTATATCAAAGCATTTGCGGTGGCAAAATTCAACCTGAAGATCTTTAGTCGCTGGGGACAACTGATATTCGAAACCAACGATTTCAGGCAGGGTTGGGATGGTAAGTTTAAAGGAGAAGTAATGCCTATGGATGCATATGCATACGTAGTGAGTATAGAATTTAACGATGGTACCAAAGGTAACCGTCAGGGTAGTGTAACCTTGTTAAGATGATGACCCATGAAGCAGCTAGTTAAAATCGCGGCAGGCATGTTCCTGTTGTTAACCACCGGATTGAATGGATATTCCCAGGACCTGCATTTCTCGCAGTTCTTCAACTCTCCATTGACCACCAACCCTGCCAACACAGGGTTTATTCCGGATGGCAACTATCGTATCGGGGTGAATTATCGCGACCAGTGGACTTCTATTCCGGTGCCTTATAAAACGATGTCGGTATTTGGCGACTGGCAGTTATTCCGGGACCGCCTGGAGTATGGCTGGGTAGGACTGGGAGGGGTGATCCTCCGAGACGTGGCGGGTGCAGGAAATCTTTCTTCCACCAAAGCCTACGGATCTATTGCGTACCATCAGTTGCTGGGCAACAGCAGTTTGCTTTCCCTCGGTTTCAATGCAGGTACGGCTAATAAACGGGTGGATATTACGAAGCTGGTTTTTGGGGATCAGTGGAATGGTAAATTCTTTGATGCACGCGTACCTACTGCGGAACCTATCAATGCATCCAGCACCAACTACTTTGATTTACAGGTAGGTATGAACTATGCCTACTTCCCAACCGATAATATTTACGTTAATGCCGGTTTTTCCGTGCATCATGTGAATAAACCACGCGAAACCTTTTATGATTCAGATAATATAGTTCCCCGGCGTTACATTGGCTTTTTAAATGCCAGTATCAAGGTGAGCGACATGGTGATCCTCAACCCCGGCGCGTATTACAGTAAGCAGGTAAATACCTCCGAGCTGGCAGTGGGCATGAATGCGGCTTATAACGTATCCGGTGATGGTTCGCAGCAGGCCTACGGTGGTATTTACTACCGCGGTAATGATGCTGTTATCGCCATGGTGGGCTACCAGTTAAGTACGGTGAAGCTGATGTTCAGTTATGATGTTACCACTTCACAACTCTCTGCTGCCAACAGCCGCAGGGGCGCTTATGAAATCGGTATCATCTACACCGGCTTATATCGCAACCGCGCATTTACTGATGCGGTACGATCCACCTTCTGCCCTTCGTTTTAAATTCTCTGCTTATTGATTACTTTTGTTACATGACCACATTGAATAAGGTAACTGCTGCACATATAGCGGCATTACGTGAAATAGCAGGCGACAAAAACGTGCTGGTGGATGAAGAGAGCCTGGACCGCTATGCACAGGACGAAACCGAAGATTTACACTTCCTGCCGGAAGTGGTGGTAAAGCCGGAAACCACAGCGCAGGTGAGCAAAATCATGCAGCTCTGTCAGCAGGAGCTGTTGCCCGTTACTCCGCGTGGTGGCGGTACCGGCCTTAGTGGTGGCGCACTGCCACAATTGGGAGGCGTACTGCTTTCCATGGAACGTTTCAACAAGATTATCGAGATAGACGAAAGAAATCTGCAGGTAACCACCGAACCAGGTGTTATCACAGAAGTGCTGCAGAATACGGTGAAGGAAAAAGGCTTGTTTTACCCGCCGGACCCCAGCAGCAGGGGAACCTGTTTTATAGGTGGTAACATCGCTGAAAATTCAGGTGGCCCTAAAGCGGTGAAATACGGTGTGGTGAAGGATTACGTGTTAAACCTTGAAGTAGTGTTGCCTTCCGGCGAGGTGATCTGGACGGGCGCTAATGTATTGAAGAATTCAACCGGTTATAATCTCACCCAGCTGGTGGTGGGTAGCGAAGGTACTTTGGGCATAGTAACTAAAATTGTGTTGCGCCTGATTCCACTGCCTAAAAACGACCTGCTGATGCTGGTGCCTTTCCGCTCTGCGGAGAGCGCCTGTGCCGCGGTGAGCGCGATTTTCAGGGCGGGCTATACGCCAAGTGCCATGGAATTTATGGAGCGGGACGCATTGCTATGGGTAACCCAATTTGTGGATTCCTCAACGGTGAAGATTGAAGACGATATCCAGGCACATTTGCTCATTGAAGTAGATGGTAATTATCCCGAAGTGCTGATGCAGGAAATGGAAGGCATTGCCGGTATTGTAGAAGGATATGATATCGGGGAGATATTATTTGCGGAGGACTCCACCCAAAAGGATGAGCTCTGGAAGCTGCGTAGGAGAGTGGCAGAAGCAGTAAAGGCTAATTCTGTTTATAAAGAGGAAGATACGGTGGTACCGCGGGCGGAATTACCCGTATTGCTCAAGGGAGTCAAGGATATAGGGGCGAAATACGGATTCCACTCTGTATGCTATGGCCATGCCGGTGATGGTAATCTGCACGTCAACATCATTCGTGGTACCCTTACGGAGGAGCAGTGGAATGGCACCCTTACCGAAGGTATCCGCGAAATCTTCCAGCTGGTGAAGGAACTGAAAGGCACTATTTCCGGTGAACACGGTATTGGGCTGGTACAGAAGAATTACCTCGATATTGTGTTTGACGATACTTCCCTTCGTATAATGAGGCAAATAAAACAGATATTTGATCCCAATAACATCCTCAACAGAGGAAAAATATTTGACTGTTAAATACCGATTTATGAAGAAACTGCTTTTGGGTTTGTTTTTAATGGCCGGCATACAGTCGGTGAATGCCCAGTATTATCAGACTGACCCCACTCGCCGCCAGGCGCCTAACCAGGCTCCTGCCCCTGCCCAGCAGAAAGGATTTGACCCCAACCGCCTGATCGTAGGTGGTGCTATCGGTGCGGTATTTGGCGATTATACGAATGTGAATATAAGTCCGCTCGTGGGTTACCGGTTCAATGATTACATCGCGGCCGGTGCCAATATCAACGCCCAGTATGGGCAGATTCGCTATCGTGATTTTTACGATGTAACTACCGAGCGTGATACCTATACCATCTTTGGTGGTGGCGTATGGGGCCGCGTATATCCTATCCCACAGCTGTTTTTACATGTGCAGCCGGAATATAACGGTGTGTCAGAAAAAACTACCGTTTACGATGTGCCTAACATCGGGGATAAATACACTTACAAATCCAACTACGGCGTACCTAGTTTGCTCCTCGGCGCCGGTTATACACAAGGCGTAGGCGGCAGGGTAGGCATCAGCTTCTCCGTGCTGTACGATGTACTCCAGGACGACCGTTCTCCTTACAATAATCAACTGATATACAGAGCAGGCGTAGGCCTGGGCTTCTGATAAAAGCATATTTCCATCCGGAAAGGGTTAGATTAACCCTGTGTTAAATGTTTATAAAGGCTAAACTTTATTTTAGTATGAATGCTACCTTTGTACGGTAATTATAAATTTAGCCAGATGGGAATACAGTTAGCTGTTTTTGACATTGCAGGCACCACCCTGCATGATGAGTCCAACGTTGCGCTGGTGCTGCAACAGGCGGTAAAAACTGCCGGAGTGGATGTTACTGTTGACGAAGTAAACGAAGTAATGGGATACGCCAAACCTTTCGCTATCCGCTATCTGCTGCGTACAAAGCAGCATCCGCGTTATAACGATGACGCCTATATCCTGGAACTGCATGAACTGTTTGTGAACAATATGAAATCGCACTATGCCACCAACCCGGCTGTCCGTGAAAAGGAAGGGGTGTCGGAAGTATTTGCGGCACTGAAGCAAAAAGGTATTAAAATCGCGCTGGACACAGGCTTCGACAGGGATATTACCAACGTGATCCTGCAGCGCACCGGCTGGCAGGAAAACGGCCTGATAGATGCGGTGGCCACCAGCGATGAAGTGCCGCATGGCCGCCCTTATCCGTTCATGATTTACCGCATCATGGAGCAGCTGGAAATCGCCAGCATAGCGCAGGTAGCTAAAATCGGTGATACTACTTCCGACCTGGAAGAGGGCACCAACGCCGGATGCGCCGTAGTGGCGGGTGTTACCACCGGTGCCTATACCCGCGAGGAGCTGGCCAAAGGCCCGCATACCCACCTGATCGCACAACTCGACGAATTACTCCACATCATCTAAAAATATTTTCACCACCATGCAACAGCAACAGGCGGAGGTAGCCGTTATCGGCGCAGGTATTGTAGGCCTGGCAATGGCTTACAAACTGTCAAAACAAGGCAGAAAGGTAGTATTATTTGAAAGGAACAGTAAGGCTATCAGCGCTTCCATACGTAATTTCGGACTGGTATGGCCCATCGGCCAAACCGCCGGTAAAATGTACAACCGCGCCATGAGCAGCCGGGAAACATGGCTGGAGCTGGCCGCTGCCACCGGTTTACAATGTCAGCCAACAGGATCATTGCATCTTGCATACAACCAGGATGAACTGGCTGTGCTGGAAGAATTTACTGGCAACGCCGCAGCCAATGGCTATGAATGTGCATTAATATCTCCCAAAAATATAACTGACTACTCCCAGGCAGTAAAGCAGGAAGGCCTGCTGGGGGCCATGTGGAGTAACACGGAAATGACCGTAAACCCACGACTGGCCAGCGCCTCCATCGCCAAATACCTGGAAGAGGTGATGAAGGTAACGGTGCGTTTCGGCACTGCCGTAAATGGCATCCATATGCCTTATATTGAAACAAAGGACGAGAAATGGAAGGTGGACCAGGTGTACGTATGTAGTGGTGCCGACTTTGAAACCCTTTACCCTGCTGAGTTTTCAAAATCATACCTTACCAAGTGCAAACTCCAGATGATGCGTACCGTACCGCAACCGGGCAACTGGCAGCTGGGCCCCGCACTCTGTGCCGGCCTTACTTTGCTGCACTATTCCGCCTTTAACAGCTGTACTACGCTGGAGGCTGTACGTAAACGTGCGGAAGCAGAAATGCCGGAATATATGAAATGGGGCATCCACCTGCTGATCTCTCAAAATGGGGCCGGAGAGCTTACCATCGGGGATTCCCACGAGTATGGCCCCGACTTTGAACCCTTCGATAAAGCCTTTATCAATGAGCTTATCCTCCGATACATGCACACGTTCCTGCAGGCACCTGATTTCACCATCCAGGAGCAGTGGCATGGTATTTACCCCAAACTGAAAAATGGCAATACTGACCTGATTTTCGCACCGGAAAAGGATGTGACCATCGTTAATGGCCTCGGAGGCGCCGGCATGACGCTGTCGTTCGGTCTTGCAGAAGAAATTGTAGCTGGCCGCTACCAATAGCACCGTGAACAATTATAACATGCCCTGCGGTGTGTGCTGCTTGCACACTGTAGGGCATTCCCATTTCTATCCTTAGTGTATATACGTAAAACTAAAATTAGGTTATTGCCTAAATATGCAATAATTTAAGCCCCTATTAACCGTTATGAAAATTAGCCAGCTTCGCAACGTTTCTGCAGCATAGTATGAAGAGCTTTGCTGCACGTTCATAACGTGTTAAATGGAAAGCAGGTTTCTTTTGAGTTACCTGCTTTTTTTATGCAGGTGTTTTTACATCTTATGTTCTAATAATCGCGATGACCTTCGGTCATCGCGATTATTGGAAGTTTGCCCTTCGCCGGACGCGAAGGGCAAACCCCCGGTAGTGAGAAAGGCCGCTGGCCCTCCTCACAACCGGGAGTTTCTCTCGCACCGAAGGTGCGAGAGAAACTCCCGGCCAGTAAACAAAACAAGGTTCTTTCCCGCAAAAAAATCCTAAATTGAGCCTTAGCATAAATGACAAAGCATGAATGATAGATTAAAGAATTTAAAAGAAAGGGATTGGACAGAAACCAGAGCTCATTCAAGTTGGCAAATCTTCAAAATCATGGCGGAATTCGTCGATGGTTTTGAATCACTCGCAAAAATTGGCCCCTGCATATCTATATTTGGTTCCGCACGTACAAAGCCTGGAAACCGCTACTACGACCTCTCTGAGGAAATAGCCTTCCGCCTCGCTGAGGAAGGTTTCGGGATCATTACCGGCGGAGGCCCCGGCGTGATGGAAGCGGCCAACAAAGGCGCACAGCGTGCCGGCGGAAAGTCAGTAGGCGCCAATATTACACTGCCACACGAGCAATATCCGAATCCATACCTCGATAACGACAAACGACTCAACTTCGATTACTTCTTCGTAAGAAAAGTGATGTTCACCAAATACTCACAGGGCTTTGTAATGATGCCTGGTGGATTTGGTACAATGGATGAATTTTTTGAAGTGGCTACCCTCATCCAGACCAAAAAAATGGAAGAAACGCCAATGGTGCTGGTGGGTCGCGAATACTGGAGCGGGTTGCTGGAGTGGATCCGCACCACCATGATGGAAAAAGAAAGCAATATCAACCCGGCTGACCTCGATTTGCTGCAGCTGTTTGATACTGCCGATGAAGTGGTGGAGTACTTCCGGGTATTCTATACCACCAACAAACTCAGACCAAACTTCTGATAAAACAGGCCATAATTGCTTATTTAAGCGCCACAGTTACGCATAAACTGCTATACTGTGGCGTTTACTATTTAACAGGCAGGTGTTCAAAGCTTAGCGGTTTTCTTTAGCTTTGCAGAAATTTTATATATGGAGCTGATACCGGTAGCTGTGGAGCAATTTTCAGAAAAATATACGACCCCTGAAAGTGAATTATTATACAAACTGCACAGGGAAACATATCTGAAAGTAGAGCAGCCGCACATGCTCAGCGGCCATGTACAGGGTCAATTACTGAGCATGGTCAGTCATATGATACGCCCCATGCGTATCCTTGAACTGGGAACCTATACCGGTTACTCCGCCATCTGTCTCGCACAGGGCTTGCAGCCGGGAGGTATTTTGCATACGGTAGATGTAAATGAAGAATTGGAAACACTTTGTCGTAAATACTGGGAAGCCACCGGGAACGCTGACCGGATTAAAATGCATATCGGAAAAGCAGCGGCAGTAATCGACTCGCTGGACGAGGTATTTGACCTGGTATTTATTGACGCTGATAAAGCAGGATATGAACATTATTACGACCAGGTATGGGATAAACTCCGGCCCGGTGGTTTTATCCTCGCTGATAATGTGTTGTATCACGGCCAGGTGCTGCTGCCTGAAAATGAACGGGGCAGCCAGGCTAAAGCAATGGTGCGGTTCTGTGAAAAAGTACTCGCAGATGACAGGGCCGAACAAGTATTATTAACTATCCGTGATGGTGTGTTGTTGATCAGGAAGAAGTAAGCATCACCATGAATTATGCCCATTAAATTCTAACATACATGCAAGTAAGAAAATTCTTGTTGGTGGTCTGTTTTCTTCTTGGCTCCGCATTGCTGGTGAAGGCACAGAGAATTACCACCCAGCAATATATAGCCACCTACTACCAGCTGGCTATAGATGAGCAACGCCGCTCCGGCGTTCCTGCCGCCATTACACTGGCACAGGGTGTGGTGGAAACACAATCCGGCAATGGTACACTGTGCCAGCAGTCTAACAACCACTTCGGTATCAAATGTAAAAATACCTGGACGGGTAAAACCATCAAATACGATGATGACGAAGCACAGGAATGTTTTCGTGTATACGAAACCGCTGATGAATCGTATCGGGATCACTCCGACTTTCTCCGTAACAATCCCCGTTATGGTTTCCTCTTCCAGTTTGATGGAGAAGACTATAAATCCTGGGCCTATGGCCTTAAACAGGCGGGGTATGCTACCAATAAAACCTACCCGCAGCAACTGATTAAGGTGATTGAAGATAATAACCTGCAACGCTACTCCCTGGTGGCACTGGGTAAATTATCTCCGGAAGCAGTGGCGGCTGAAAATGCAGCCATCGCCGGTACAGTGGTAAATCCTAAACCCCGCCCGGTAAACAATAACAACTCAACTCCGGCTAACAATAACAGTACAGCTTCCCGTCCGGTTAAATCCAGCAAGCCGGTAGCAGGTAACTATCCGAAAGGAGTGTTTGAAATCAATGGTCGCAAAGTAATTTATGCCAAGGCCGGTACTTCCCTGATTGCCCTGGCAAGCCAGCGTGATATCCGCCTCAGCAAGCTGGTACGCTTCAACGATCTGCCAAGTGATGCCCCGCTGAAGAAAGATATGATCATCTTCCTCCAAAAGAAATCCAAACGAGGCAGTAAAGATTATCACGTGGTTGCAGGCAATGAAACCACACACGATGTAGCACAGGCGGAAGGTATCCAGATAAAATGGCTGCGCCGCAGGAATAAACTGCACGAAGGTGAAGAGGCTGCCGCCGGCCAGCAACTTGCCCTCAACGGCTACGCTTCCAAAACACCTGCACTGGCAAAAGCCACCAGGATCTTAAAGGAAGAAGAACAGGAACCGGAAGATTTTTCGCCCGGTAAAATGGTAAAAGATATAAAAGAGGAGATGGCAAAACCTACTTCCAGCGGTGGTGTAGCGTCTATTCCTCCATCTAAGCCAGGCGGTGTACCCGTTCCAGTGGTAGTAGAACCGGATAATACCGAAGCCAGCGTGCCAGTAAAAGCAACGATGCCGAAGCCAGCGCCGGCAGGGCCAGCACCGGCACCCGTAAGAAACACACCGGCACCGGTGAAATCCGGTGGGCAACAATACCACGATGTGCAGCCTAAAGAAACACTGTACGGTATTGCTAAAATGTACAACAGAACTGTAACGCAGTTACAGGAGTGGAATAATTTGCAGGGCTTCGATATCAAAATCGGCCAGCGCCTGCTTGTGGGAAAGTAAGCACATCTTTTCGTGCTTTTAATTGTTAAAATGGAAATGAGTATTTATGTCGGTAATCACAGTGCATGACAAACAGTTTCAACCTTATATCAATGCCGCAGATCTGCAGCAGCGTATCAAGGAAATGGCCACCCAGATCAATCATGATCTCAAAGGGGAGCGCCCGTTGTTTATTGCTATCCTGAATGGTTCTTTTATGTTCGCTGCTGATATGTTTAAGTATATCAACATCGATGCAGAGATATCCTTTATTAAACTGGCCTCCTACAAAGGCACCAAATCTACCGGAAACGTAGTGCAGGCTATCGGTTTGGATGAAGACCTCTATAACCGTACCGTAGTGATCCTGGAGGATATTGTGGATACCGGTAAAACTTTAAGCCAGTTTTTACCACAGCTGGAACATCAGCAACCCAAAAAGCTGCTGGTAGCTTCGCTGCTCACAAAACCGGAAGCTATGGTGCATCCGATCAAAATCGATTACCTCGGATTTTCCGTACCTAATAAGTTCCTGCTGGGTTATGGACTCGACTATGATGGCCTGGGTCGTAACCTGCCGGAAATCTACCAGCTCGTAGAGCCGTAATGGTTACCGCGTCCTTCTGCACGCTTTGAGCTGCGCAAATAGCTGCAAAATTGACTAAAAAGCCTGGTTTTTACACAAAAACCAGGCTTTTTTATGCCCTGATCAGGTTGCAGGCATGGATTTCTCGTCAGAAATTTTTAATTTAATCCATGCGAAAGTTGCTTTTGCTGCTGCTCTTCTGCTGTAACCTCGCCAGTGCGCAAACAAACTGGATCTCCGGGGCAATAGAAGACAGTACCGCCAATAAACCCCTAAGCGGAGTTTCCGTAAGCGTTATGAACGATACTGCCGTGGCGGTATCGAACAGCTACGGCCTTTTTCGCATTGCTGTGTCCAGGCCGGTAGTGCAGCTCAAACTGGAGCTGGACGGTTACCAGACGAAAATTATTTACGCCCGCCCTAATGAGTACCTGGTGATCAGGCTCCTGCCCCAGCGCCCTCCTGCCGACGCGATTGCGCTGGCCAAAGCCAGGGCTAACATCTCCCGAAATAGTAACCCGAATTATACGAATGCCGGCATAGGCATGTATACTTTTTTCAATGAAACCTATGGCGCTACCTATGAAAATAAGTTCCAGCGGACTGGCGTAGCGCCTATGTCCAATTTTGCCGTGGATGTGGACAGGGCTTCGTACAGCAATATCCGCCGCTTCCTCCGTCAAAAGGAAAAGGTGCCAAGGGATGCCGTCCGCATTGAGGAAATGGTCAACTATTTCCACTACAATTATCCGCTGCCAGGCAATGGTGAAACGTTGAAACTGTCAGGATGTTATACCAGTTGCCCCTGGGAACCCATGCATCACCTGCTGCAGATCGTAATACGCGCCAGGGCCGTACAGTTGGATAGTTTGCCTGCCAGTAATCTCGTTTTCCTGATCGACGCTTCCGGCTCCATGGGCGCTTCCAACAAACTGCCGCTCCTACAGGCTGCCTTCCGCGTGCTGGTGAACAACCTGCGGGCCAAAGACCGGGTAGCCATTGTGGCTTACGCCAGCGAACCCAGTGTGATACTGCCTTCTACAAGCGGCGACCAAAAAGAGAAAATTCTCAATGCTATCGATAACCTCAATGCCAATGGGGCCACTGCTGGTGAAGCTGCGATAAAAATGGCGTATAAAGTGGCTAATCAGCATTTTATACCAGGGGGTAATAACCGGGTGATACTGGCTACAGACGGCGATTTCAACGTAGGCCGCTCTAGCGATGAAGAGATGGAAGTGCTGATCACCAACGCCCGGGAAAGTGGGGTGCTGCTGACCTGCCTCGGTGTGGGCATGAAAAATTATAAAGATTCCAAACTAAAGGTGATGGCGGGAAAAGGCAATGGTAACTTCGCCTATGTGGACGACCTGGATGAGGCCAATAAAATATTTGCGCAGGAGTTTGGCAGCACGCTGTTTACCATTGCTAAAGATGTAAAAGCACAGGTAACTTTTAATCCGCGTACTGTAAAATCGTACAGGCTTATAGGTTATGAAAATAAAGTACTGGCGGATGCCAGTGCCGGAAAAGATTCTATCGGTGGCGGTATTATCGGCAGCGGGCACTGTGCGGTGGCTTTATATGAAATATTGCCAGCGGACAGCATGGTGACAGGCGACAGTGTGCTGGCTGGCATTAAGGTTACCTATCGTGCGCCGGACAGTGAGGTGCAGGAAGAAAAGGAATTGCATATCAGTACTGGTTGCGCAGCCTTTAGCGAGGCCACTGCCGACTATCGGTTTGCAGCGTCTGTAGCGTTGTTCGGAATGATATTAAGGAATTCTGCCTATCGCGGTTGTGGTGATTGGGAGATGGTAGAGGCTATGGCGAAAAAGGCGGTGGGAGCGGATAAGAGCGGCTATCGCCAGGAGTTTTTGAAATTGGTAAAACTTGCTAAAAAGGAGCGTTAAAGAAAGCCGTCCACCTTTGGTGGACGACTCCTTATTGTAGGGACCGAAGGTCCCGACAATAAAAGATATTATTTGATAATTCTATAGCACTGTCTGATCATCTTCTGTTGAAAATCAAACGGCAATGTTTGCGCTGTAATATCCTTGATGGTACTGGCTTCTATCTGATCACTTTCCATTACAAACCTGCGGTAATTGTTACTGAAATAGATCACACCTCCTTTTTTGGTGGCGAGTAATACTTTATTGAGTAACATCACGTGGTCGCGTTGAATATCCAGGAACTCCTTCATACGCTTGCTGTTGCTGAAGGTAGGCGGGTCCATGATCACGAGGTCGAAGGTGTTCAGCTTGAGCGAGTCCAGGTATTGGAGTACGTCCGCATGAACAAATTCGTGTTGAGCCGGATCAATGTCGTTAAGGCGGAAGTTATCCTCGGCCCATGCCAGGTAGGTTTTGGACAGGTCCACGGAGGTTACGTGCGAAGCGCCGCCTGCGGCTGCATACACGGAAAAGGAACCCGTATAGCAGAAGAGGTTGAGCACTTTTTTATCTTTGGCTTCCTCCCGCACCATGGCGCGGGTCATGCGGTGGTCGAGAAACAGGCCGGTGTCGAGGTAGTCGGAGAGGTTGACTTTAAATTTAAGTCCCGCCTCGTTGGCCACCATTTCATGGCTTTCGGTGCTGAGTTTTTCGTACTGACTTTGCCTGTTTTCTTTGCGCTGCCGTTGCTTTACCCATATTTTTCCGGGTGCTACATTCAACACTTTACTGATCAGTTCCAGGCAGTTGTCGAGCCATGCCTCATGCGCTTCTTCGTCCATGCCGTGTTTGCGGTGGTACTCAGCGATGTAGACGTAGTCTTCATACATTTCGATGCTGAATGGAAATTCAGGGATATCGTCGTCGTATATACGGTAGCAGGTGATATGCTGGCGGCGGGCCAGTTTGGAAATATGCCGGAAAACTTTCGTTAGCCGGTTTTCGAACATCTGCATTTTGTTGTCCATAGTGCTTGCTGGGTGGTTTTGTGGGGCCTTCGGCCCCGGGAGCGAGCTTTTTTCTGCAAAGCGGCAAAGATTTAAGCAGCAAAGGCTTGCCATATGTTGGTTATCGGATTTAACGGGCCTTCGGCCCGTGAGGATCACAATCTATCCTGTGCCAGAGGTACAGGATAGATTTGTCCGAAACAACAAAACATAAGTCTTAGCTGCTTACCTGCTTATGCTGCTTTGCGAGAAAAAAGATCGCATACATCTCTGCCGGAGGCAGAAAAAAACAAAAGAGAGAAATGGCCAAGGCTATTTCTCTCTTTTGCAAAAGTATTTAAATCTCCGCTCAGCTGAAAATATCTCTCACCTTTTCGAAGAAACCTTTTTCAGATTTTTCCGGGTTAGGTTTAAAGTTTTCGGAAGAGTTGAGTTTATCGATCATATCTTTTTCTTCACCGGTCAGGTTTTGCGGGGTCCATACGTTTACCTGGATCAGCTGATCACCGCGATCGTAGGAGTTTACGGATGGGAAGCCTTTACCTTTCAGGCGGAATATTTTACCGCTTTGTGTACCGGCAGGGATTTTTATTTTTGCTTTACCGTCGATGGTAGGTACTTCCACGGAGGTACCGAATACCGCATCCGGGAAGGAGATGTACAGGTCGTACGCTACGTTCAGGCCATCGCGTTGCAGCTCCGGATGTGGTTCTTCTTCGATGAGGATGAGGAGATCACCGGGAGCGCCGCCTCTTTCGCCGGCATTACCTTTGCCGCTCATGCTGAGCTGCATGCCTTCTGCCACACCTGCAGGGATGTCGATGCTGACGGTTTCCTCGCCATACATGCGGCCTTCGCCTTTACAGTGGTTACATTTGCTGGTAATGATTTGTCCTTCGCCATGGCAGTTAGGGCAGGTGGTAACGGTTTGCATCTGGCCGAGGAAGGTAGAAGTTACTTTTCTAACTTGTCCGGAGCCACCGCAGGTGTTACAGGTCTGGAAAGAGTTTTTGTCTTTCGCACCGAGGCCGCTGCAATGCTGGCAGGATACGTATTTTTTAACCTTGATTTTCTTGTTGGCGCCTTTGGCGATTTCTTCGTAGGTGAGTTTAATTTTCACGCGCAGGTTGGAACCACGGGTACCTCTGCCACGGCGGCCACCGCCACCGCCCTGCCTGCCGCCTCCAAAGAAGGAGCCGAAAATATCGTCACCGAAAATGTCACCGAAGTTGGAGAATATGTCGTCCATATTCATGTTGCCACCGCCTCCAAATCCACCGCGGCCACCATTCATGCCGGCATGACCAAAGCGGTCGTACTGGGCACGCTTATCAGGGTCGCTCAGCACTTCATATGCTTCAGCGGCTTCTTTGAATTTCTCTTCTGCCTCAGTATTGTTGGGATTACGGTCCGGGTGATATTGCATGGCTACCTTGCGGTACGCCTTTTTAATCTCATCCTGCGAGGCCGTTTTCGCAACAATAAGGACTTCGTAATAATCTCTTTTGGTAGACATTATATAAAAAACTTATAACTCCACTCGGGTGGAGCTTTTGGTCCTGTGAATAAATATTGTAATTCCGTCAGTTGTCAGCATAGCAACGGATGTGGCTTATGCCACATCGTCATTTATTTGCCTACTACTACTTTCGCGTGACGTATTAATTTGTCATTCATATAGTAGCCTTTCTGCAGCACGTCCAGCACTTTACCTTCCAGGTCCGGTGTAGGGGCAGGGATTTCGGTGATGGCATCGTGCAGGTCTGAATCAAATGGTTGGTGTAATGCTTCCATTTCCTTCAATCCTTTTGCGAACAGGGAGTTTTTCAGCTTATTGAAAACCAGCTGCGAACCGTCTTTTACGGCCTGGAGCTCAGTGGCGGTCTCCATTTGTTTGGAAGCGCGCTCGCTATCGTCCAAAATATCGAGCAAAGATATGATAACATCCTTGCCGGCAGTTTGCATTAATTCTAATTTTTCTTTTGCAGTACGCTTGCGGAAATTGTCAAATTCAGCCTGCAGACGGAGATATTTATCACGCAGCTCCTTGATTTCCTGGTCTTTTTTCTCCAGTTCACCAACTTCTTCCAACTCATTATTCATATGCGAAGTTCCACTCATATTCTCATCAGCGTTAATGTCTGGCATGCTGTTCTCATTTTCGGTATTGTTAATTTCCTCTTGATGCATGTCTTTTTCGTTTTCTGTCATAATTGTAATGATTGTCTGCAAAGATACGTTGTCAATTACTTTGCCAAGGGCTGATTTGGCGACAAATTGACATTGCCTCCTTAATCTATGTTAATGGCTGCTGCCGATTTCTTACCTTTGCACCTCGAATTGCGATAAATGACTAAAGTTTTTTTAAAGAAAAAGATACAAAACAGGGTTTTGCAGGGCCATCCCTGGGTTTTCGGTAACGAAGTAGGGGAGATTGACGGCCCGGTAAACGCCGGTGATATTGTGGACGTGTTCACGCACCAGGGCCATTTTGTGGGTCGTGGTTATATCAACCCTCAGTCCCAGATCCTGGTACGCCTGCTTACCCGCGATAAATCAGAGGAAATCAACGATGAATTCTTCTACCGCCGCCTCCTGAAATGCTGGGAGTACCGCAAAAAAATCGGCTATGTGGAAAACTGCCGCCTCGTATTTGGTGAAGCCGATGAAATGCCTGCCCTTATCATCGATAAATTCAACGATTACCTGGTGATTCAGACGCTGGCACTGGGGATGGACAAATGGAAAGGCGCCATCGTAGATGCGTTGAACCGTATCTTCTCCCCAAAAGGTATATATGAAAGAAATGATGTACCGGTAAGGGAACTGGAAGGCCTGGAACAGCAAAAGGGCTTCCTGAGCGCACCGTTTGATACCAACGTGATCATTAATGAAAACGGGCTTAAATTCCATGTGGATATCGTAAATGGTCAGAAAACCGGCTACTTCCTGGATCAGCAGGATAACCGCCGTGCCATCCAGCATATTGTAAAAGGTGCGGATGTACTGGAAGCATTCTGCTATACCGGTACCTTCTCCTGCCATGCAGGCTACTACGGAGCTAAAAGCGTTATGGGACTGGATATCTCCGAACATGCTGTGAATACCGCCCGCCGCAATGCGGAACTGAACAACCTGCAGGATATCTGTAAGTTTCAGGCAGTAAACGCCTTCGACCAGCTGAAACAATGGACCCGCGACGAAAAGAAATTTGACGTTGTAATCCTTGATCCGCCGGCATTCACCAAAAGCAGGGAAAATATCCAGAAAGCCATCACCGGCTACAAGGAAATTAACCTCCGTGGTATGAAGCTCCTGAAACCGGGTGGTTTCCTCGTAACAGCCTCCTGCACCAACCTGGTGCCGCCAAGCATGTTCCTGGAAATTATCGATATGGCCGCTAAAGATGCTAAAAAGAAACTTCGCCAGGTGACCTTCCAAACGCAGGCACAGGATCACCCGATTCTCTGGAATATTGAAAATACCACCTACCTGAAGTTTTTGATTGTAGAGGTACAATAACCTATTCGAAAGGCGCCTCCGGCGCCTTTTTTGTGCCCTGCGCTGCGCGTAGGTACGAAAGCCCCTATGCCACGGTATCAGGGGCTTTTGTGTGTATGCAATCTAATAGCACCAGTGGGGCTTACCTTTAAAATAGTTAGAAAACCGAACTATCTTATGGGCCCACACGTCGAACATGTATGTAAAGGGTAAAAGAAAAGCCGATCCATCAGGATCGGCTTTAAAATATCGTGAAGCTGTTATCTCTATTTAACTACATTAAACTTCCCGGATTCTACCAGGTTCCCACGCCTGTCGCGTAACTGATAAATATACAGGCCACTGTAATAATTATCCAGATTAACCGTTGTACGCTGTCCGATCGATTTCAGCTGGTCAATTTTCTTTCCCAGAAAATTATATACAATAAGATCGTATAAACGCTCGTTATTATGTAGTTGCTGAATTTCGAAGTTGATAGCGGAGGTAGCGGGGTTCGGATATAATCTGACAATTTTACTACCCCCGTCCGTTGCCGGCTGGGATTTGTCGGTCTGTGCACTGCTCACTAAGGAAAACAGGCAAAAAACCAAAGATAAAATGAGGGTAGAGGATTTTAACATAGTGCTATAAAGATAAAATTATTTTCAAATATATTAACTTTTTTTGATTGATAAATCACACGATCTCCTGTGCACACCTCTATGTAAATTTAACAAATACAAAGCCATTTTGTTAGCTTTTTTCTTGTTTTTATGTAAATTTTAACGGAAATTTTCGTCTGCTTATACAATCTTTTGAAACTCAATTCGTTCTCCGAATTAAAATCTAGGGCAATTCACACTTTCAAGCGTGCTGTTCCGGCTGTTCAGGAAGCCTTTAAACACCAGCGATATCTCAAAGCCCCCAAAACTCTGACTTGCAGTCCTCAACTGTGAAATATTTGCGTCGTAGCTCATCCCCAGTTCATACTTGTCCATATCCAGTTTTACAGTCGGTATCAACGCGTCATTCCAGCGAAGGAAGAGGCCGCCGTATATGCCCCTGGTAGATTCTAACCCCTGATCCATCAAAGCATAACGCAGCATTGCTCCACCGATATATTCGGAGTAACTACCCTGGTGCAACTGGTTATACTCCGCCACCAGCTTTACCCGCTCCTCCAACGGAATGGAAATGCCGGCATTAAACGTGATCTTAGGGTTGAGCATGATAGATTTATCATTGTAAAAAGAAACCTTCGGGCTGTTAAAATGAAAATACCCCACCCCGATGTAATAATTCACGTCTTCACGGATCACACTGTTGTAACTCAGCCCCACGCCGGCATCCAGGTAACTGTAGCCCCGCAGTGCCAGCTTGCCCTCCTCACCGGTAGCCATACTCGGATCAAAACGCCCGCCGGTATACTGGTTATCGAAAGTCATATTGGCTGGATCAAACTGGCGCTGTACAAAACCACCCATGAAACCAAGGGAAAGAAAACTGGCTTTGTCAGCATTGAGCGACTTATGATAATTTATCGCCGGCATAATCTGGGTAGATTGCAGCCTGCTGGTCCCCGCACGGTCATAAGTCATCTGCAATCCGGTAGTCAGATAGTCGTTGGCGTTACCCACCGGGAATTTGATTTCTCCACTTAAAGTCCCGGTCTGATAAGGAATAGTCACCTGGTTCCATTGGTTGCGGTATACCGCCTGAACCCTTACATCTCCATTGAAAATGCCTATCAGCGCCGGATTACGAAGGATAGGCGTTTCGTAGAATTGCGACAAATGGATGTCCTGCGCCAGAGCGCCCGACCCGCAAAGGGCCATACACGATAGCAGGAGAAGTCGGTACAGGTGTTTCATGTATCCAGGTTATGATGTTATCTCAGTAATGTTAAGTTGCCTTTCAGCTGCAATAACTCGTTGGTATCGCAATAAGCTTCGAGAAAATAAATGTATACATCGGCAGACTGTGGCTGGCCTTTGAAATAGCCATCCCAGCCCTTGCTGATATCGTCGGTATTGAATTTTTCGCGGTGGTATACCTCTTGTCCCCAGCGGTTAAATACGCGGAGCGACTTCACGAAGCTGATGCCCTTTCCACGGGGGTAAAACACGTCGTTTACCCCGTCGCCATTAGGACTAAAACTGTTAGGTATAAACAGGGCATCGCTGCCGCATACGAGGTTTACTTCCATCACATCCACCTTCGTACAGCCGAAACGGTTAGTGCCGGTAACACTGTAGGTCATCGGTTTACGCACATTGGCAATAGTAACGGGGCTGTTAGGAAAACTGAGGTAATCGGTGGGCGACCATTCCCACTTTACTACATCCAGCGAGCCGGTAGCCATGAGCGTGGTGGTAGTGCCTACGGAAATTGTCTGGTCTTTCCCGGCATTCACCTGCGGCGTGGGTTTCACGCTCACCTTTACTGTTACAGGTGCACTGTAAGGGCACATAGGATCGTTTGTGCCGGTTACCTGGTAGGTGACATCTGCCGCGGGCGTGGTGATCGGGTCCGCAATCTTGTTGTTGGTGAGTCCATCCAGTGGCGTCCAGTTATAGAGTGCGGCACCGGAGGCCTGCAATTTTGTACTGCTGCCATAACATACGATGATATCGCTGGAAGCTACGGTGATATTAGGTTTAGGTACTACCGTAATATTCAGTGAATCACGCATCGTACAGCCGTAGGCGTTAGTAGCTTCTGCTATATATTTTGTGGAACTCAGGGGAGATACCACCGGCGCCGTGCAAAAAGTACAGCTGATATTATCGGTGCTGAGCCACTGCACGTTCCCGTCTGTAATGGCATTCAGTGGAGTGCCGGTACCTTCACATATTTTAGGATTGGTAGCATTTACTTTCAAAAACGGCGATGGGTTAATCGTCACTGTTTTAGTGATACTATCCTTACAGTTGCGTGCATCCGTAATGACCAGCTTTACGCTGTAGTTGCCGCTGGCGCTGTATTTGGTGGCTGGCGGCGTTTGGGAAGCGGACGCCAGTCCGTTACCCAGGTCCCATTGCCAGTTGGTAAGGGGAATATTGGGAGATGTAACCGACGTGTTGCTGAAGGAAACCGGCTGCCCGGCACATGCTCCTCCGGAAAGATTGAAATTGGCTACCGGCGCCAGTATGCTGATGTTGGCGGTTTTACGTACTACCTCGTCGCAATAGGCTGGATTGCTGTAGTGGATGGTCAGCTGATCATCGTACACACCGGTTGCCGGCCAGTTTTTCGTGTAGCTTTGCGCGTTAGTGTTTTGTGTGGTGCCATCCCCGAAAGTCCAGGTGTAGCTGGCTACAAGTTCCAGCGGTACGTTGAGGACTTCGTAGGTAGCGTTACTACCGCGACAAATAGCGCTCACTCCTGTTGTGAAATCTGCATTGAAATAGTAAACAGTCTGGAAGCTGCTGTGGGTACAGGTTCCATTGTTGTCCTGCACTGTAAGGCGTACTGTATATTTACCGGGTGTGGTATAATTGTGTACGGCATCGCGGGTAGTTTCAATAGCACTATTATCTCCAAAATCCCACTGATAGGTGGCGTTAGCGGTAGTATTGGAACTTGTATTGGTAAAACTGAATTCGCTTTTGTTGTTGCAGTTTCTGGTATAGGTAAAGGCGGACACTGGTCCGTTGATCGTTACCGGCACAGGTGTGGCGGTGGTGTAACAGCCATTGCTACCCGCTTTCAGCTTCACGGTAAGGTTACCGTTAGCGTTAAAGCTATGCCTGATGTCGTTGGAGGTAGTCTCCTGTTGGGTGCCATCGCCAAAATCCCAGCTATACGTATCGGCATATTGTGCATTGGCGATGAGTCGCACCGGCTCGCCGGTGCAGGCGGCCGCAGGCGCTGCTGTAAAGCTGACGTTGGCCGGTGGATTACCGGCACGGACCTGCCTGTCATACGTTTTCTTAATAGTACAACCACTGGTGGTATTCACCGTAAGCGTAACGGTATACGTGCCCGTTTGTGCATACGTGTGCGTAATTGCTGCATTACCGTTTTGTGTAATCCCATCTCCAAACTCCCAGGTGTACCCGGTTACAGGATCGTTGGTGGTATTAGTGGAAGTGGCGGTGAAGGCTGCCTGGTAAGGCACGCAGCCGGCTACCGGTGCACTCATGGTCACTTCAGGCAAAGAAATATTGATATAGGCTGATTTCACTATCTGCTGCGTACAGCCGTTTGCGTTAGCCACCTTCAGCGTTACATCAAACTTACCGGCTTTGGTGTAAGCATGTGCCACGGTAGCGGTAGTAGTAGTAACGGGTGCACTGCCATCTCCGAAGGTCCAGGTTCTGACTGCACCATCCGGCGTGAGATCGGTGAAATTGGCGGTATACACTTTACAGCTTTGGGTAACATCTGCCTTAAAATCAGGCACCGGAGTACCTGCAACAGTAAACTCCTTATAGTAACTACTTTCGGTGTTATAATATTTAGCTGTGAGAGTAATGCGTTTCACGCCTCCCGACGTATAAATAACTTGTGGATTTACATCATGAGAAGTTCTGCCATCCCCAAAATCCCAGGTGTACATTACCGGCGAGCCGGTAGTGGTGTTCTGTAATGTAATGGTTACAGGTGAGCATAATGTTGACGGTGAAGCAGTGTAGTTGAAGTTGGCCTGCTGCGCACAGAGCTTTCCTCCAAATAACAACACTAACAGTAACAATAATGTCCTGAAAGGATATTTCATAGGTTCGGGCGGTTTTTCATAAATCAGACCACAAATTAATGAAAAAAATAATAAACGACCAGTTGTATCTATTTTAGATTGTTAGTCAATAAGTTATCTGAGTAAAGTGATGTTGCCTTTCAACAACTGGGTGCCGCCTTTATCACAAACTACCTCCGCAAAATAAACGTAGACATCCGGGTTGGCTGCCTGTCCCTTGAAGGTTCCATCCCACCCTTTGCTAATATCGTCCGTTGTAAAGCTGTAACGTTCATAGATCATCTGTCCCCAGCGGTTAAAGATCCTGAAGGATTTCACTTCCTGTGCTCCGCGGCCCCGGATATAGAAAATATCATTCACCCCATCCCGGTTAGGGCTAAAGGAATTAGGAATGAAGATGTTAGCGTTATCGCATACAATTTTTACATTCAGCTCATCCGTTCCCGTACAGCCGTAACGGTTAGTTACCTCAATGAAATAAGTGGCGTCGTTTTTTGGCGTAAGCGTAGTGCTGGCGCAGATGCTGCAGCTAAGGCCATCTTGCGGCGTCCATCGTACAGTTGCCACATCTTCACTCAACTGTAATCGAAGTGGAATGATACTACCATTGGAGGTTGTTATGTCCGGGCCTGCATTAACGGTGGGCGATGGATGCACTACAACGTGTGATACCGCCGTGGAGGTAAAGCAGTTGTATTTATCCTGCCCCGTTACGGTGTAGTCAGTTGAAACGGTTGGCCGGGCAATCGGATTGGCAATACCGGCATCACTCAGTGTGGCGGCAGGCGTCCACTGGTAACGGTCGGCCCCGGTGGCCATCAGCCTGGCGGCAGTGCCGTTACAGATAGCTGCGTCACTAGTGCGCACGGTCACAGGTTGCGTAACAG
Organism: Chitinophaga jiangningensis; assembly: GCF_900142605.1. GTDB lineage: Bacteria > Bacteroidota > Bacteroidia > Chitinophagales > Chitinophagaceae > Chitinophaga > Chitinophaga jiangningensis. The sequence goes on along the minus strand of NZ_FRBL01000001.1, from coordinate 502,288 downwards.
TCAAACTGATTTTTTTTGTATTCGTACATCCGTAAGGGTTAGTAGCCACAACGGTATAGGAAGTATCGATATCAGGTGTTACCAGCGGGGAATGACTGCCGGCATCACTGATATTATAATTGGTCCATGCCACGGTGGCATCGGCTTCTGTATTGGCTAACAGCTGCAGTGGCGTACCGCGGCACACATTCACCTTATCGGGTGTAGGCGCCAGTAGCGGCGATACGCGCACTGTGAATTGTGTATTAGCGATATTCGGACAACTGCCATCGGCATTGGTAACCGTGAGCTGTACTGGTTTTAAACCGGCGATACGGGCTTCGTAACTAATCGGAGTCTGTTGGGTGGTGGTAAGCTCAGTGCCTATGTTCCATTGCCATTTTGCATTCGGCTGACCCGTAGTTTCATGGCCGGTAATGGTGGTAGTAAAGCCCTGGCAGATATCCGCAATGGGATCGATAGCGGCCCTTGGCTGTGTGGGTACCATCAGCTCTTTGGTGGCTTCAGCAGTACAACCATAGGCGGTTACAATTTTTAGGTTGATGGTATGCTTGCCAGGATTTGGATAGTTAAACGAAGGGTGGCGGGTCGTGCTGGTATTACCCGGATCGTCGGGTACGCCAAAATCCCATGTGCTGTTAATGGGCATTCCCAGCTGTTCCTCGGTCAGCGTTTTGGAGAGATTAGTAAATCTCACCAAACCACCCCCACATGCGGCAGAATTATCAATGCTGAAATCCGCTACGGGTTTATCCACAATCACCTTATCGTTAATGATAGCCGGCACTTCACAACCCTGGGCATCAATCAGGATCACACGCGGCGTATAGATGCCACCGTTAGGATAAATGTGCGGTGGCGACTGCGGTGTAGTCGTGGTTTCTACCACGCCATCATCAAAGTCCCACGCATATTTAACGGTTTTGGTAGCGGTGGCGGTCATGCTCATATTCAATGGCGCGCAGCCGTGGTCCGGCCCTGCGGTGGCAGTACCGTTTGGTCCATCAATGGTGATGGACTTCTTAAGCTGGTTATTACAACCTTCCCGGGTGTAAACGGTCAGTACAATTTCATAGGTACCGGGGCGTGAATAGATATGCCCGTCGGGGTTATTGTTGCCGGTGTTGGTGCCATCGCCAAAGTCCCACCGGGAGCGGATAAAATCAGTTGAAGTATTGGTGAGCGTCACATTCGCCGGCGGGCAGGGCACCATCGTTTCCGGCAGTACGAAATTGGCCTTTGGATCAGGCACCCTGATCTTTTGGGATGTTTCATCTGTGCAGCCGGCGCTGGAAGTGATTTTAAGTTTGATATCATAGGTACCTGGTGCAGTAAAACTCTTATTCGGATATAGGTTTGTGCTGGTGGTACCATCTCCAAAATCCCATGCCACAGCAGCATAACCGGTAGATGTATTGTAATACATGCGGGATTCATTGAGGCAGGGCTCTGTGCTGGTAACGGTAAAGCTGGCTTTGTGATTATCCAGTTGTACCTGTTTCATCACACTGGCAGCGCAATTGAACTTATCCGTTACCGTTAGTGTAACCGGATAGCTGCCGTCCTTACTGTATTGATGGGCAACGTCAACTGGTTTGGTAGTGGAACTCACGTCGGCACTGTTGTCGCCAAAGTTCCATTGCCAGGCGGTGAGCGCATTACCAGTGTTCATGGTAGATTGGTCGGTAAACAGTATATCGCTGTTGCGGCATAGCTTTCCGCTGAAGGTAAAATTCGGAATAGGGCCGTTTACAGTTACATCGGCAATATTGGATTCAGTGGCGCAGTTGTTCAGGTCTGTCGTTTTTACCTGCACTTTGTACTCGCCCGGAACGTTGTACTGGTGCATGGCCGGCTGGTTCCACACGGTCAGGTAATCCTGTGTGCCATCGCCCCAAAAAATGAAGTAGCCCTGCTGTAGGGTGTCCGCCGGAATGGTGGCGGTGAGGGTAAGACTTTTACCCACACATACTGAAGCCAGGTCTGTAGAGATCGCAGGTACCTGGTCTACAATTACCACACTGTCCCCAAATTCATTATCACAGGCGCCATTATTCACTTTTAGGGAGACATAAAACCTGCCTTGCTTCGTGTAGGTATGTGCGGGCTCCGGATCCGTGCTGGTAGTGCCATCGCCAAAATCCCACCAATAATTTTTAGGTGCTCCCGGGTTGTTCCCCCAGTTGGTGAGGTCGCTGAATTTACGGTAGGCGGGTTGCGTACAATCCACGGTGGTAGCCCATTCTGCAATGGGTGGGTTCACGTTGATGTAATCAGTTTTAATGAGTGTATCTCTGCAGCCGTAGTTATTCACAATCAGCCGCACATCGTGTAAACCTACGCTACGGAAATAATGCAGCGGATTTTCGACGGAGCTGAACCGGTCGTCCTGTGGCGTGCGTGGGTCATCTATATCTTCCAGAAAAGTCCATAGCCATTCCTGGCCCGGAGGCAGCGATCTGTTAGTAAACTGTACCGGGTCCTTCGCACAAACGGTGAGCGGGGTGGCGGTGAAATCCACGATAGGTTTGCGCCCTGCCCGCAATACGATGTCGGTAGTACCCTGGCAGCCATTTACAGTGGTATATGTTAGTATTACATTGAAAATCCCTTCGGAGGTATAAACATGTGCAGGATTGGGGCCGGTGCCGGTGGTGCCATCTCCAAAGTCCCATTTATAGTCCACCACAGGTTCATAAGGTCTGGTGGTAACACGTGTGGATAACCGGGCATTAAAAGGAATGCAGCTATCGATTCTTGCTGCTATTACCTCTACCACGGGCAGGGAGTAATCAACCACCAATGGTATACTTACTGTGCAGCCATGGTCGGTAGTGGCGTTCATTACCACGTTATAGGCGCGGTTTTGTGTAAATGTATGAGTAGGATTTTGTTCGGTAGATGCTGGTGTTCCATCGTCAAATGTCCAGGACCAGGAAGCAGCATTGCTGTTGGTGGCGGTAAACTGTGTAGCTGCCGGCAACTGACAGGTATTGTTAGGGGTAACGGTTGGTTGGTCGGTAGGATTATCATACATCGTGATGGGCACTATCACTACATCCGAGCAGCCGTCTAAGGTTACGGACAATACTACCTGTTGGCCGCTTACCGCAATACCGTGGCTGGCATTCAGGGTGGTGGCAGTGCTGCCATCAGGAAACGTCCATATCGAGGAAGACGGGGTGGGGGTAGATGTATTGGTGAACTGCACGGTTTGCCCCATGCAGGAATTCGAATAAGTAAAAGCGGCTTTCAGGTTTCCGATGGTGATGTAGTCCGTCAGCGTTGTGCTGCTTTGGCAATCGCCATTGGTAGCAGTAAGCGTTACGGAGTATTTACCGGGTTGCGCGTACTGGTGGGCAGGACTGGTTCCTGTTGTGCCATCACCGTAGTCGTATGTAAAAGTAAATTCTTTATTAGGGTCAGGTGTTTTGTTGATAAAGGTGACATCAAAAGGGGCGGTGCAGCTGCTGGATTTTATGGCCTGGAAGTCGGGCTTATCCGGTGCTGTTCTTATTTTAACAGGCAGCGGTGTGCTGCTGCTGCGGCATCCCCAGTTGTTAATCGCGATAGTGCTTATATTGTAGGTGCCGGAGGCGTTAAACGGGTGACTCACTGTTTTACCCTGATCCCCTTTCAGGAGAGTACCGTCGCCCATATCCCATTCAATAGAAGTGATGGTACCGTCGGGTGTGGTGGAGTTATCGGTGAATGAAAGTGTGGTGAACTGGCAGGCATCAGTAACCGTACCGGTAAAGCTGGGTTTGGGGACATCGTGTACTACTACATCCAGTGTTTTAGTAACGGGCCCTGATGGATAGGTAGCCGTAAAGGTGACTTTGTATGTTTTAGGAACATCAAAGGTTTTCTTTGGAGCCAGGAGGTTATCGATGCCTGATCCCTGATCAAAGGTCCATTCGTAGCTGGTGTATCCCGGATCTAGTGTGGCGGAAAAGCTTACCAGCATAGGTACACAGCCGCTTGTTTTATCTGCACTGATCGATACATTTTGCGCCTGGCTATTGGCAAAGGATAATAACAGTAAGATACTCACTGCTAAGGATATACGACAATAAAAGTTTTTCATGGCATAGGTGCCCTTTACAGGCAGGTCATAGGTATGTTATGTGAGCTAAAAATAATACATTAATCGGTATGCCTGTATTATATCTTCATTTCGATTGCGGGAATACCTGTAAATTGAGGACAGTATTTAATGCAGCAACTTTTTATGGATAGTCAGTACTGGAACGACCGTTACCTGAACAATGAAACAGGTTGGGATATGGGGCAGGTATCGCCCCCGTTGAAAGCCTATATAGATCAGGTGGAAAATAAGCAGTTACGTATACTCATACCAGGTGGGGGTAATAGCTATGAGGCGGATTATTTGCATCAGCAGGGATTTAGTGATGTGACGGTGCTGGATATTGCGCCGGTGGTGGCGGAGCGGCTTCGGCAGCGTTTTGAAGGTACCGGGATTAAGGTGGTGGAAGGCGACTTTTTCGTACATGCGGCACAGTATGACCTGGTGCTGGAGCAAACATTTTTTTGTGCGCTGGAACCGGGACTGCGCAGGCAGTATGTGGAACATATGCATCGTTTAATAGTGCCGGGAGGCCATCTGGCAGGCGTGTTGTTTAACTGGCAGTTTCCACAGGAGGGGCCACCATTTGGGGGAGATATTCATGAATACCGGGAAATATTTTCTCCCTATTTTGAGTTATATACGATGGAAGCATGTTATAATTCCCACCCTGCCCGTCAGGGCAAGGAAGTATTTATTAATTTTATACCGAAATAAGATATTGTTTATGAGAAAATTGTTGACCATATCCGCTTTGTTGCTGGCAGGTTTGGGCGTATCTGCCCAGGACAAACAGCGGGAGGATGCAGCAACCTTTGCCAAAGATATTGCCCAGCCGGGCGTGCAGGTTTTTGATGTACGTACAGCTGCGGAGTTCAGAACAGGTTATTTGCCTAATGCACTACAGGCGGATTACACCCGGAAAGAGGAGTTTCAGGAGCGGGTGAAATACCTGCATAAGGATCAGCCGGTATACATTTACTGTTTGAGTGGAGGGCGGAGTACTGCGGCTGCCAAATGGATGCGCGAAAACGGTTTCACCAGCGTAGTAGAGCTGGACGGAGGCATCAATGCCTGGAAGCAGGCGGGTATGTCGCTGGCTGGCGCTAAGGGACAACAGCCTCAGATGGCGATCAGCAGTTATTTGCAGCAGGTGCAAACAAAGGGCTGGGTACTTACGGATGTAGGTGCTGCCTGGTGTCCGCCGTGCAAGCAGATGGAGCCGGTGTTGCAGGCGTTGTTGAACGAGCGTAAGGATGTGAAGCTGGTAAAAGTGGATGGGGGGAATGATACAGAGGTGATGCAGTCTATCAATGCTTCGAAGCTGCCTACTTTTATTATTTATAAAGATGGCGAGGAGCAGGGAAGGTTTACGGGAGTAACCAGCAAGGAGCAGTTGATGAATATGTTGAAGTAGATGTACCTTAATAAAAAAGGAACGGATGAAGCCGAAGGCTTCATCCGTTCCTTTTTTATTTATCTGTCGCCGAAGGCGACAGATAAATAAAAATTATAAAAACTTACCTGCGGCATAATCGAGAAAATAGCTGAACTGCAGTGGGTTTCCTGTAATTTTCTTACATAGTTCATTGGAAGTATAGAATCTGCCGAAGGGATGTATATTATTCCGCAGCCAGTCCAGCAGCGGTTGATAGTTGCCGATGGCAATGCTGGCGTCGAGGTCAGGTACCTGTTTTTGTGCAGTGGTAAAGAACTGTGCAGCGTAGAAGCTTCCCAGGGAATAGGTAGGGAAGTAGCCGAAGCTGCCATGCGACCAGTGGATATCCTGGAGTACGCCCTGGGTATCGTTTGGCACTTCTACGTGTAGGTATTGACGGTAGTAGTCGTTCCAGGTTTTGTTCAGGTCTTTGGTGCTGATGGAGCCGTCGATCAGGCCTTTTTCAATTTCGTACCGGATCATGATATGAAAGTGATAGGTGATTTCATCCGCTTCCGTGCGTATCAGTGATGGCTGTACGTGATTGATGGCTTTGTAGAACTGCTGCAGGGATACGTTGCCGAGTTGTTCCGGGAACAGTGCCTGGATTCGTGGATATTGAAATTTCCAGTAGTTGAGGCTGCGGCCCACGTTGTTTTCCCAGAGGCGGGATTGCGATTCGTGGATACCGAGGCTGGCGGCTTCTCCGCAGGGGAGGCCGTATTGTTCGGTGGGCAGGCCTTGCTCGTAGAGTGCGTGGCCGCCTTCGTGGATGCAGCTCCAGGTCATGTTGCTGAAATCATTTTCATCGATGCGGGTGGTTACGCGTACATCCAGCGGGTTGAAGCTGGTGGTGAACGGGTGTTCGGAGATATCCTGGCGGCCGGCGTTCATATCGTACCCCATTTCTTTGAGGAGGTCGATACCGAGTTTCCATTGTTTATCGCGGTCGAAGTGCAGGTGCAGAAAATCCCGTTGGGCGGGTGTTTGTTTGGCGATATCCTCCAGCAGTGGGGATAAGGCGGTTTTAACTTCTGCAAAAATGGTATCGAGCATTTCTACATTGGCTCCTTTTTCATATTCGTTGAGGAGGGCGTTGTAGGGATGGTCGTTATAGCCGAGTACGGCGGTTTCCTGTTTTTTCAGTTCCACCATGCGGGCGAGTGCAGGCTCAAAGAGGTTGTAATCGTTGGCTTTACGGGCTTTGATCCAGGCGTGGTAGGCCTGGTTGGTGGCTTCAGATAATTCGGCCACGAGCGTTGCCGGGTATTTTTTATTTTTATCGTAGTCTTCCAGGGAGAGATGAATATTTTTCTGCTGAACAGCATCCAGTTCCGGGTTGTTGTGCAAGTCGTGCAGCAGGCTGCCCAGCTCCGGGGAGGTGAACAGTTCATGTGCGATGGTACTGAGGGTGGTGATTTGCTGGCCTCTGAAGCCGGCGCCTTTTTCCGGCAGGTAGGTTTCCTGGTCCCATCCCAATACGGCGATGGCATTTTTTACGTCTGCAATTTTTTGCATCTTTAGTTTGTACGCCGCATATTGTTCTGCTGTAGATTTGCTTCCTGGCATAACTTATATTTTTTTACAAATGTAGGGGATGGCCCGAATGAACCATTAATTTTTACCCATTATGAAGATAAAAGAGATTATTCAGGCGATTGAAAGTTTTGCGCCGTTGCAGTACCAGGAGAGTTACGATAATGCGGGGCTGCTTTTCGGCGATGCATCCAGGGAGGTGACGAATGTATTGCTGACATTGGATGCTACGGAGGAGGTGATAGACGAGGCGATTGCGCGTGGCTGCAACCTGGTGGTGGCGCATCATCCGATTGTGTTTGGGGGGCTGAAGAAGATTACGGGCAGCAATTATGTGGAGCGGGTGGCGATCAAGGCGATCCGGCATGAGGTAGCGGTATATGCCGCGCATACCAATCTGGACAATGTGCGTAACGGTGTTTGTGCGGAGATGGCGGCGCGGCTGGGGTTGGATCATTGCAGGGTGTTACAGCCTAAAAAGGGTTTATTAAAGAAGTTATACACATTTGTACCGGAGGCTGATGCCGAAAAGGTGCGGGTAGCGCTGTTTGAGGCGGGTGCCGGGCATATCGGGCAGTATAGTGAATGTAGCTACAATGGCGCTGGTGAGGGCACGTTTAAGGCTGGTGCCGGCACGGATCCATATGTGGGTAAGGTGGGGGAGCGACATTTTGAAAAGGAAACGAAGTTGGAAGTGATTTTTCCGTTATATTTGGAAGGTCGTGTGATTTCCGCACTGTTGTCGAGTCACCCTTACGAGGAAGTGGCATATGACATTGTAAATCTGGACAATACATATAATGAAGTGGGTTCTGGCCTGGTGGGCGAGTTACCGGCGGATATGGATGAGTTGGAGTTTTTGCGGCTGGTAAAGGAGCGGTTTGGCGCTGGATGTGTGAAGTATACGAATCTGAGGGGGAAGAAAGTGCGTAAGGTGGCTTTGTGCGGGGGTGCTGGTAGTTTTCTGCTGAAGCGGGCGATTGGAGCTGGGGCGGACGTGTACATTTCCTCGGATTTCAAGTATCACGAATTTTTTGATGCTGATAATCAAATAGTTATAGCAGATATTGGACATTTTGAGAGCGAGCAGTTTACAGTGGAATTATTTTATCATATATTGACTGAAAAATTCCGTAATTTTGCGCCTCTTAAATCTACGATTAAAACAAACCCGGTAAATTATTTATAATACATGGCTACCGTAAAAGAATACTCCGTTGAAGAAAAATTAGCGTCTGTGCTCAGATTGCAGAAGATTGATTCCAAGCTGGATGAGATCCAGGTGCTGAAAGGGGAGTTGCCGATTGAGGTAAAAGACCTGGAGGATGAGATCGAGGGATTGAACACCCGTCAGTCACACATTGAGAATGAGATCAAGGGTATCCAGGATTTTGTTTCCAACAAGAAAGCGGCTATTAAAGATGCGGAAGCGCTGATCAAGAAATATGAGAAGCAGCAGGACAATGTGAAGAATAACCGCGAGTTTGAGGCAATTACCAAAGAGATCGAAATGCAGAACCTCGAGATCAAGTTGGCGGAAAAGCATATTAAAGATGCCAACGAAGAGATCAAGGATAAGAGCCGTGTGCTGGAAGGTGCTAAAAAAGCGGTTGGCGATAAAGAAGCTAACCTGAAGCACAAGAAAGGTGAGCTGGAAAAGATTATTGCCGAAACTGAGAAAGAAGAGACAGCATACGAAAAGCAGAGTGAAGAAGCACGTGGAAAAGTAGATCCGCGCTTGCTCGCTGCTTACGAGAAAATCCGCAAAAATTACCGTAACGGTCTGGCCGTGGTAACAATTGTTCGTGATTCCTGCGGTGGTTGCTTTAATGCGATCCCTCCTCAGCGTCAGGCGGAAATCCGTCAGCACAAGAAAATCATTGTGTGCGAGCATTGCGGACGTATCCTGGTTGACAACGACCTGGAAGCTTCTGTAACTATCTAAGTACTCACTTAAGCGCTTTATAAAAGACCTCCGCAAATTGCGGGGGTTTTTTTATGTGGTTCAGGCGGTACCGGGCTGGTGTCGGTTTGGTTCTGCACTTTTGCCGGTGCTGTCCCGGAACGGGAACTGGTATTATCATTTGCGATTACGGGATGCCTTCTTTGGTATTGCCGGGTGTATCCGGAACAGTTACTGGTATTATCATTTGCGATTATCGGATGCATTCTGTGGGAATTGCCGGGCATATATCCGGAACAGTCACTGGTTTTATCACCGCCGTTGCCGGCAGCCTTTCGGAAACTCTACGTTGCCGTAATACCAAGTTGATCCCCGGGCCGGCGGCCCGGGGATCAACGCTTTTCTTTTCCCGCCGAAGGCGGGAAAAGAAAAGCGTTATGAATGAAAAAAAATAAACTAATATAATTAGTGTCATATTACTAAAAATATTAGTTTTGCTATAATTTATTGCTCCACGCACATACCATGCGTACAAGTTCTTTTTATTTGTGGCAGGAAATTCGCTGGAATAAGGCAACTTTGAGAATTGTGAATTGTTTGATCAAATGAAGACCTTTAATTTCAGGAATTTTGTCGGTATGCGAATCGTAGTTACATTAATCTTGGTACTGAGTGTAGCGTTGAACGTTAGTGCGGGTCAGAAGGTATATGACTTTAACACACGGTGTGAGCAGGCATATGATGCCATCATGCAGTTACGTATCAACGCCGGAAGGGCATTGCTGGAAGCAGAAAAAAAGGAACATCCGGATAACCTGATGCCTTATTTCCTGGATGATTATGCAGATTTTTTTCCGCTGTTCTTCAATGAAGATCCTTCGGAGTACTCACGGAAAAGAAATATGCGTGGCTTTCGTCTTGATAAAATGGCGGAAGGATCACCGGACTCTCCCTACTACCTCTATACCCAGGCGGCTATCAAGTTCCACTGGGCAATGGTAAAAGTGAAGTTCAACGAAAAATGGGATGCTGCATGGGAGGTTCGCAAGGCCTACATGACGCTGAAAGAAAACCAACGACGCTTCCCTGACTTTGTACCTAACAAAATGCTGCTGGGCGCCATGCAAACCGTTTTCGGGACTATCCCCGAAGGGTATAAATGGATTACCAACATCCTCGGTATGAAAGGCAGTATTAAGGAAGGGATGAATAACGTGAATGAGTTCATTGAAAGCAGCGCGCCGGAAGCGAGGTATTTCAGAGAGGAATCCTATTACTACTATTGCTACCTGACACTGTTTGTGGTGAATAAGCCGGAAGATACCTGGCAGTTTCTGCAACGCAAGCAGCTGGACACAAAAAATAATTATCTCTTTGCCCTGATGGTGGCCAATCTTTCTATGAATAACCAGAAAGCCGCCAACGGTATCAGGGTGTTACAGGAAAGAAATGATTCAGGAGATTATGCAGATATCCAGTATTACAATTACGTATACGGACTGCTGAAGCTCACCCGGCTCGATGATGATGCACACATTTACCTGGAAAGGTTTATCAATAACTTCAAAGGGAAGTTTTACCTGAAAGAATGTTTGCAACGACTCAGCTGGTATTATTACCTGGAAGGTAATCAGGGGGCTGCCAATAAATATAGAGAGATGATCCTCTCCAAAGGCGGTACGGAAACGGATGCGGACAAACAGGCATTGAAAGAGGCACAAAGCGGCAGATGGCCCAACGCCTTTTTGCTGAAAGTACGCCTGCTGAGTGATGGCGGATATTTCAGCGAAGCGCTGAAATTATTGCTTACCAAAAAGGCCGCCGACTTCGATGCGATGGACGAAAAACTGGAATATGCTTACCGCCTTGGTCGTATCTATGACGAAACCGGCCAGGATGATAAGGCCATCCAGATGTATGATGTAACCGTGAAAGTTGGCGCCAACAGGCCTGAATATTATGCCGCCCGCGCCAGTCTGCAAATGGGGATGATCTACGAAAAACGAAACGAAAAAGCCAGAGCTGTCCAATGCTATCAACGATGCATGGATATGAAAGGGCACGATTATAAAAATTCCCTCGACGCCCGTGCTAAAGCTGGTATCCAGCGTATAAGCGGAAGCTGAGGAAATAAAGCACTTGCATAGATTTTTTATTATCCTGACTTATGTTACAGCGCTTAATTATAAAAAATTACGCCATTATTGATCACCTGGAAGTTGACTTCTCAGGAAACCTGAATGTTATCACCGGTGAAACAGGCGCAGGTAAATCTATCCTGCTCGGTGCCCTCTCTCTGATCCTCGGTGAAAGAGCAGATCCAGGCGTGCTGTTTAATAAAGAAGAAAAGTGTTACGTGGAAGGTGTTTTCACCTTTAAAGACAGGCAGGTATCCGTATTCCTAAATGAACATGAACTCGATGTGGAAGATCAGCTGATCATCCGCCGGGAAATCAGTGCCGCCGGGAAATCAAGGGCGTTCGTAAATGATACACCTGTTAATATCTCCCAGCTGTCGGCACTCAGCCAATACCTGGTAGACCTACACCAGCAGTTTGATACACTCGAACTCGGCAACGCCGAATTTCAGCGCGAAGTAATTGATGCCCTCGCCAAACCAGCGGAACTGCAGCAATACCAACAGCTGTTCCAACAATACTTACAGGTACAGAAAAAATATAAGGAACTGTTCGACAGCAGGGACGTAGCCAACAAAGAACTGGACTACAACAAATTTCTGCTGGATGAGCTGACAGAAGCTGACTTCAAGGAAAATGAAATCGAGGACCTGGACAACGAATTACAGGTGCTCAGTCATGCCGAAGAAATCAAAAATACCCTTAGCCGCGTTTACTTTCAGCTCAAGGAAGATGAACAGCCCATCTTACAACAACTGAAACAAATGCAGTCGTCCCTGCAAACAATCGCCTCTTATCATAAAGATGTGCCGGCGGTGGCAGAGCGAATGCAGTCACTCTATATAGAGCTGCAGGACATCGCCGGTGATATTGACCGAATTAGCGACCAGGTGCAGTTCGACGGTGCACGTATTGAACAGGTAAACGAGCGCATGGCCATGGGCTACCGCTTCTTTAAGAAGCATGGTGTGCAAACCACTGCTGAGCTGCTCGAAATCAAAGCCGCACTGGAACAGAAAGTCTCCAGCGTGCTTAACCTCGATGAGGAACTGGCTGCACTGGAACAGCAACAGGCCGAATTAAAATCGCGCCTGCAGGAACTGGCCACCGGCATCACTGCCGCCAGAACTACCGCTGCACAACCATTTGAGAAAAAAGTAAATGAACTGCTGGCACAGGTAGGTATGCCAAATGCCCGTATGAAAGTGGATATCGCCAGTGGCGAACTGAATGCATATGGCCAGGATACGATCGACCTGCTCTTCGATGCCAACAAAAGCAACCAGTTTGCCCCGGTTGGTAAAGTAGCCTCAGGTGGTGAGTTGAGCCGTATCATGCTTTGTGTAAAATCACTCGTGGCAAAATCCGTTCACTTGCCTACCCTCATCTTCGATGAGATCGATACCGGTATTTCCGGTGAGGCAGCCAAGCAGGTGGGCGTTATCTTAAAAGACCTTGCCAGGGAGCACCAGATCATCTGTATCACGCACCAGCCGCAGATTGCAGGTAAAGCAGACGCACACTACTTTGTATACAAGGATGCAGCTGCCGATAAGGTGCGTACCAGCGTTCGCCTGCTGACACTGGAAGAGCGCATCAGTAAAATCGCACAGATGCTCAGCGGAGAGAAGCCTACAGCGGCAGCATTAGAAAATGCACGTGAAATGGTGAGATGAAAAAAGCTGCCTGCCAACAACTCCTGATATTATGGCGTCACGCATATATAAATTAGACAGGTATACTTCATGGGAGGAAGTCTGCGTGTAAATGCCGGCCGAAGGCAGGTAAATCACTCAAACTGACCGGTAAATAAATCAAATAGCTTTTTTCAACTATAACGACTATTTTTGCCGAAATTAATTTTTGACCAAATGGCTCATAACTTATTAAAAGGGAAAAAAGGTATCATCTTTGGCGCTTTGGATGAAAAGTCTATCGCGTGGAGAACTGCACTGCGTTGTGTAGAAGAAGGCGCTGAAATCGTGCTTACCAATGCTCCTATTGCCCTCCGTATGGGTGAAATCAAAAAGCTGGCTGATACCTGTAATGCACCGGTAATCCCTGCTGATGTAACCAACATGGATGATCTGAATAACCTGTTTACTAAATCCATGGAGCATTTTGGCGGTAAGATTGACTTCGTACTGCACTCTGTGGCGATGGGTATGAACATTCGTAAGGGCAGAAGCTATACCGACCTGGATTACGATTTTAACCACAAAACATTCGATATCTCCGCCATTTCCTTACACCGTGTGCTGCAAACAGCTTACAAACTGGATGCGCTGAATGAATGGTCTTCTGTAATTGCGCTGTCTTACATCGCTGCAGAACGTGTATTCCCTGACTACGGTGAAATGGCTGATGCCAAAGCACTGCTGCAGTCCATCGCACGTAGCTTCGGTTACCACTACGGTGTGCATAAAAAAGTACGTATCAATACCATCTCCCAATCTCCGGTTAAAACAACTGCAGGTGGTGGTGTGAAAGGCTTCGATGGTTTCATGACCTACGCAGAAGAAATGAGCCCGTTGGGTAATGCTTCCGCCGACCAGTGTGCAGACTATGCGGTTACTCTCTTCTCTGACCTGACAAGAATGGTGACCATGCAGAACCTGTTCCACGACGGTGGCTTCTCTTACACCGGTGTTTCTGAAGGAGTGGTGCTCCAGATGGAAAAACAGTAATAACTCAATAGTACGACTATATGAAAAAGGCCGCTGCAGTTGCAGCGGCCTTTTTTGCTCCCCATCCAACAACCGCCTTTGGCGGTTATTGGATGGGGAGTTGGTTCCGACCGAAGGTCGGAACCAACTCCCCATAATGGCTAAAGAGCTTCAAATAGGCACAAAAATAGCCGCTCCACCACGGTGGAACGGCTGCAGTTCTTTCGGCATAGGATCCTCAGGAGCCTATAAGTAACAACGGATTATCTGATTAATACTCATCTTCGTTGAAGAAGAAGTCATCCTGTGACGGATAATCGGACCAGATATCCTCAATACCTTCGTAAATTTCCCCCTCATCTTCCAGCTCCTGTAAGTTCTCAATCACTTCAATCGGTGCACCGGAGCGGATTGCGTAGTCAATGAGTTCGTCTTTCGTAGCTGGCCATGGAGCATCCTCCAGGTATGAAGCTAATTCTAATGTCCAGTACATCTTATTAAAATTTTTACTTTTTTAATTTTCCGCAAAAGTATTATTTAATTTGAAATAAACAACTTTTACTATTTTATTGGTTATTTACTTTTCTTTGGGTTATGCTAACCGCTCGCAATGTCACCAAAAATTATTCCAACTTACCGATTTTAAAGGGAGTGGATATAACTGTCAGTAAAGGAGAAATAGTGACTATCGTTGGTTCCTCAGGAGCCGGCAAGAGTACGCTGTTGCATATCCTTGGAACACTTGACCAGCCCAGCTCCGGCGAAATACTGCTCAATGATGTAAACCTGACTGAACTGAAAGGCAACCGCCTGGCCGACTTCCGGAACCGCCATATTGGCTTTATTTTTCAGTTTCACCACCTGCTGCCGGAGTTTACTGCCATTGAAAACGTTTGTATTCCCGGCTATATCGCCGGTGTCAACAAAAATACTGTCAGAGAGAAAGCTGTTTTCCTCCTCGAAACCCTCGGTTTGAAGGACCGGCTGGATCATAAACCCGGCGCCCTATCCGGTGGTGAACAGCAGCGTGTGGCCGTAGCCCGCGCGCTCATCAACTCCCCAGATGTGGTAATGGCCGATGAGCCTACCGGTAACCTGGACTCCCGCAATGCCAGAGAACTGCATAACCTGTTCTTCGAACTCCGGGAAAAACTGAACCAGACATTCATTATCGTTACGCATAACGAAGAGTTGGCGCCGCTTAGCGACCGCCAGCTTGTGATGAAGGATGGTAAAATCATTTAGCTCCCGAAAAGCGCCCGGCTTTGCCGGACGCTTTTCGGGAGCCGGGTCAGGGCCGCAGGCCCTGACCCGGCTCCCGGTTAATAGCCGTATATATCCATACCCGCACTAAAAGTACGGCAGTGCGCATCCACCACGTCTTTCACCTTCGGCGAATACCCACCACCCATGACTACGGCCACGGGTATATCATGTTTTTTCAATATGTCAAATACCAGTATGTCCCTTTCCAGACATCCCGCCGCGGTGATTTTGAGCTTTCCCAGCTTATCTGTTTCCAGAATATCGACCCCGGATAAATAATATACAATATCAGGCCGCACCTTGTTTATCAAAATCTGTAAAGCATCTTTCAGTGCCTGAAGGTATGGCCCGTCAGTGATGCCATCCGGCAGGGGAATATCCCAGTCGGAGCGCTCCTTATGGAATGGATAATTATGTGCCCCGTGCATGCTGAACGTGTATACACTGCCGTTATTTTCAAAGAGGGAAGCCGTTCCGTTGCCCTGGTGCACATCCAGGTCCACCACCAGTACCTGCTTCACTTTACGCCGATCCAGCAGGTAGTTAGCCGCCAAACCAATATCGTTGAGTAAGCAGAAGCCTTCGCCCCTGGCGGCAAATGCGTGGTGGGTGCCACCGGCCACATTAAAGCCGATGCCGTGATCCAGTGCATGCAGGGAGATGTCGATCGTTCCCTGGCCGATCGTGATTTCGCGCAGGGTCAGGCGTTCGCTTTGCTCAAAGCCAATCACCCGCTGCTCGCGGTAGGTGAGCTGCTGATCGCGCAGTTTATGCCAGTATTCCTTTTCGTGGGTGAGCAGGATAATATCTTCATCCAGTGGCGAAGGTTCAAACAGGTGCATCGGCTGAATGATCCCTTCCCGCAGCAGTTGCTGGGGGATCAGTTCATACTTCACCATCGGAAAGCGATGCTCCGGCGGCAACGGATGTACGTAAACGTCATGGAATGCTATCTTCATAAAACCTTATTGGGCCCTTACTACCGACTGACCGGCAATTACAAAAACTGCCTCTCCCGGCTCGGCATCTACGCTGGCCATGCCGGTAAAATCACCGAAGGCGGGTAAAATCCCGCAATGGCGGCCAAAATAAAAGCAGGGCAATCGCAAACGCTGTTTGGCCAAACCTGCCATCACATATCCCGGATGCAGATGCCCGGAAAACGTGTATGTATAACCGTTAGCGCCCTCGCAGGGCTCATGAATAAAGTGAATATCGCGAATGGTAAGGTGGGGAGAAGTAGTGACCTGCAGGTTGACATATATCTCCTCCGGCATAATGTCATGATTGCCAACTACCAGGTGGAAAATGATGTGCGGGAACTGCTGGCGCCAGATCTTAAAATACTGCACCTCGCTGTTTTCCCGGCTGTGAAACATATCGCCTACAATAATGATCTGCGTAGGCTGCAGGCGGGTGATCAGCCGCTGTAATCGCAGCAGGTCTTCCTCCACAATGCCGGTAGGTACAGCAATGCCGGCCTTCCTGAAATGTGTAGCCTTGCCCAGATGCAGATCTGAAATAATAAGTGCCTGTTCTTCCTGCCAGTATATCGCGCGTTCCGGCAACAGGTGCCAGTGCTGCGATTGGTATACGAATATTTCCCCTGTCACGCTTTCCTCTTTTTTAATCAGGCTGCAAATTATCAATTATTACCCGTTTGCGGCGATCAATTTTTTGATGCGGTCTTCCAGTTTTTCGCTGGTCATGGTATCGCGCAAACTATCCACTTTAATCGGGAAGCAGAAGGGTGTGAGCCGCTCCGGGCGGGTGATTACAATCTTGCTAACCGCTATGCGTTCCAGCGTTTCACGGAGCCTGGCTTCTTCCATCTGGTAAAAGAAGGCCTCATTAAACGCCTGTTGCAGCAGCAGGTTATGCGGATCATAATCCCGGAACACGTTGAATATAAGGGAGGAAGACGCCTGTAAATGCCTGTTGGCTTTGCTTTTACCGGGATAGCCCTGGAAAATGAGACCGGCAATCACCGCTATATCCCTGAATTTACGCCTCGCCATTTCCGTGGAGTTCACGCTGGCTTGTAGTTCTGTATTCAGGTTTTCGAGAGATAGCAGCGCCTTCGCATTCTCCGCCGTCACGGGAATGGGCTGGTCGGACAGGAGCTCAAACCCATAATCATTCATCGCTATCGAGAAAGTAATGGGCTGAATTCTGCTGATACGGTATGCCAGCAGTGCGGCCATTACCTCATGCACCAGCCGCCCTTCGAATGGAAAGCAGAAGAGATGGTAGCCGTCTTTGGTAGCTATATGCTCTATCAGCAGCTCATCATCTTTAGGAACGTGGGATAAGTGCTCCTGCAGCTGAAACAGCGGCTGCAGGGCAATCAGCTCCGGGTCTTTGGTTCGGCGGCTAAGCGCTTCGTTAAACTTCTGGCGGAGCATTTTTCCCAGGTTGGACGACAGTGGAATACGGCCGCCCTGCCAGGAGGGTACAATCGTTTTTTTGGAAGTGGATTTGCGCACGAGGGCCGTCATATCTTTCGTCATCACAAATTCCAGGTTACGGCCGGCCAGTGTAAAGGATTCGCCGGGTTGCAGCCGGGAAATGAAGCCTTCTTCTATCACACCCACATAGCCACCGGAAAGGAATTTCACTTTCATCATCACGTCACTGACGATGGTGCCTATATGCAAACGATGGCGCATGGCCAGTACGCGGCTGGTACAGCGGTAGTAGTTCCCGCTTCTCTCTACTTTCTTAAACTCATCATACCCTGAGAGAGCTTCGCCGCCAGTGGTGAGGAAGGCCAGCAGCCATTGCCAGTCCTCCGGGGTAATATGTTGAAAACAGTAGGTTTTACGTACTTCTTCCCAGATGTCGTTTGCATGAAAGCCATCGGATACGGCCAGCGTCATCAGGTATTGCAGCAGCACGTCCCAGGCAAGGAGTACGGGCATGCGGCTTTCAATCAGTTCCTGTCCCATGGCTGCCTTTAGCGCCGCGGCTTCCACGAGCTCGAGCGCATGGGTAGGGAGGAAATATATTTTGCTGACAGCGTCTGGCTGGTGGCCGCTACGGCCGGCCCTTTGCAGAAACCGGGCAACGCCCTTCGGACTTCCTACCTGTATAACGGTGTCCACCGGGCGGAAGTCCACGCCAAGGTCCAGACTGGCGGTACATACCACCACTTTCAGGATGCCATTATGCAGGGCTTCCTCCACCCATACACGCAGTTCCATGTCCATTGAGCCGTGATGTAAGGCTATGGCTCCCGCCAGCTCCGGGCAGTGGGTGAGGAGCGACTGGTACCAGATTTCACTTTGGGAACGGGTATTGGTAAACAGGAGAGTGGTTTGACTCTCCTTGATTATCGGAATAGCCTGTGGGAGCATTTTAAGGCCCAAATGGCCGGCCCAGGGGTAATTCTCTATCTCAGTAGGGATTACACTGGTAAGGGCTATTTTCTTCCTTAAAAGTGCCCTTATGATGATGCCATCGTTATGGTAAGGACCCAGGAGTACCTGCATGGCCTCGTCGAGGTTGCCGATGGTAGCAGATATGCCCCAGACTTTAAGGGGAGGGCGATTTTCTTCGATGGCCAGCCCGCGGAGGCGGCTTAGCGCCAGTTCCACCAGCACGCCTCTTTTGGTGCCGATGAGTTCATGCCATTCGTCTGCCACAATGGTGTGCAGGTGCTGGAAGTGTGCGGGATAGTCCCTTTGGGCAAGCAGGATATGCATGCTTTCAGGGGTAATGAGCAGTACTTCCGGCATTTGCTTTTTTTGTGCAGCGCGGGTAGCAGTGGAGGTATCGCCGCTGCGAATGCCTACCTGCCAGGGGATGCCGAGTTCGTCCAGTACTTCGGACATGGCACGGGCAATATCTTTGGCCAGTGCGCGCAGCGGTGTGATCCAGATGAGTTGCAGGCCGTTTTTCTTTTTTTTCTGATAGTCTTTGGGGTGCGCATCAATCCATGCGATCACGACTCCCAGAAACAGGGAGAACGTTTTACCGAAGCCGGTGGGCGCGTTTACAAGTCCTGATTTGCCTTGCAGGTACGCTTCCCAGGCTTCTTGCTGGAATTGAAAAGGTTGCAGCTCTTTAGCGGCGAGCCATTCCGTGATTACCTGATGTCCTTTCATGCACAATTTCCTTACCGGGTTATTGGATAAAATTAAGACACTATTTTTGCAACATGCTCTCTAAATTTTTCAGGCTGGAAGAAAACCAGACCACTTTCAAAAAGGAGGTCCTGGCAGGCCTCACTACTTTCTCCACCATGGCTTATATACTGGCGGTAAATCCCAGTATCTTGTCCCAAACGGGCATGGATTTCAATGCCCTGATCACGGCTACTGCCCTGGCGGCGGCCATAGGTACGCTGGTGATGGCGTTTTACGCTAATCTGCCGGTGGGGGTGGCGCCGGGTATGGGGCTGAATGCTTTTTTCGCGTATACGATTGTGTCGGCCATGGGCTATAGCTGGCAGTTTGCGCTTACAGCGGTATTCCTGGAAGGGGTTATTTTCATTTTTCTTTCTCTTTTTAAGATACGGGAGGCGATCATCAACAGTATCCCGTCCAATCTCAAGCATGCCATATCGGTAGGCATAGGTTTGCTGATTGCGCTGATAGGCATGGCCAATGCGGGCATCATCCAAACAGGCATGCATCATGTGGGTGATGGCCGGCTGGAAGGGGTGATCCTTAAAATGGGTGATCTTACCTCTGCAGGTCCGCTGCTGGCATTGATTGGCGTGATTGTAAGCGCTGTGCTCATGTACAAGGGCATCAATGCGGCGTTGCTGATCGGTATCCTGGCTGCAACGCTGGTGGGCATTCCGCTGGGTATAACCCATATGCCTGAAAACGGCCACCTGATTGGATGGCCACCGTCGGTAGCACCCGTAGCGTTTAAGCTGCAATTCGATAAAATATTTTCAATGGACATGGTCAAGATCCTGTTTACACTGCTGATGGTGAACCTGTTTGATACGGTGGGTACGCTGATCGGCCTTTGTAACAAAGCAGGATTGCTGGACAAGGATGGTCGCATGCCACGCGCCAAACAGGCCCTGATGGCGGATGCGGTGGGTACTACGGCTGCCGGCTTACTGGGTACCAGTGTGGTAACAGCCTATGTGGAAAGTGCGAGTGGTATTGCGGCTGGTGGCAAAACAGGGCTTACGGCTTTTACGGTAGCCATCATGTTTTTGCTGGCCTTGTTTTTTGCGCCGGTGTTTGCCATGATTCCTACCGCAGCTACTGCACCTGCCTTGATAATTGTGGGCATGCTGATGATGGGCGCCGTTACAAAAATAGATTTCAATGATGTAACGGAAGCGCTGCCGGCATTCTTAGCCATCGCTATGATGCCTTACTCTTACAGCATTGCAGAAGGCATCGTATTCGGAATGTTATCCTATGTGTTGCTGAAAGTATGTACAGGGCAGCATAAGCAAATCAGCCCTGTCATGTATGTGCTGGCCATCCTGTTTATCGTAACCTTCTTTGTTAAATAGTTTTTTCTACCAGCGTAGTACCCGTGTTGCTGACTTGTAAGGTATGTATCGCATTGCATTTCAGGGCATAGTTATTACGTTGGTGGCCTACCGGGAAGTTAAAGCATACCGGGTAGTTGTATTTTCCCACGCGTTCGAATATCATATCGTACAAAGTTCTGCCAAATTCTTCTCCCGGATCATCGGGTTTAATGCGGTTGAAACCACCAATGATCAGGCCTTTAAGGTGTCGAAGTTTGCCGGATCTTTCCAGGGTTCCCAGCATTCTGTCCAGGCTATATAAATATTCCCCAACTTCCTCCAGGAAAAGTATTTTCCCTTTGGTGTTGATTTCTGACGGAGTGCCCGACATGCTTTGCAGCACACTGAGATTACCCCCAACTAGTGGTGCAGTGGCGCTGCCTTGCCGGTTGTTGGGATCAGCTACGGCAGTATATTGCATGGCGGTTCCGGTGAGTGATTTATAAATGGAGGAGATGGTATCCTGCATCACGGCGTCGGATGTACGAAAATCATCAGGGAAGCTGTTACACATTTTACTGTGTATACTGGAGATGTTAAACCTGCTGTTGATATGGCTGTGTAACGCCGTAATGTCGCTAAATCCAATGATCCATTTGGGATGTTTGGTGAACGCGTCGAAATTGAGCCGGTCGATCATCCTGGCGCTACCGTATCCGCCGCGGGCGCACATAATGGCTTTGATGTCCCGGTTGTTAAGCATATCCTGGAAGTCGGCGGCACGTTGCGCATCCGTGCCGCCGAACGAACCATCTTTCAGTCCTACGGTGCTGCCTATACGAATCACAAACCCCCAGCTTTCCATAATGCGTACTGCTGCATCAATTTCATCCCTGTTAATAAACCCTGCCGGGCAGGTAATACCTATCTCATCACCTTCCTTGAGATACGGCGGGATAATGGGATGAGCAGGCATGTCGTCAAAAGGCAGTATGGCAGCTGCTGCTCTGACGCCCGGAAAGGCGGCACCGGTGGATATTAAGGCGGATAAAAAATGCTTACGATTCATTGGATTAAAGTAAGCATATTTTATGGATTATGCCTGCCTCAATTCCCGTACGGACCAATGCGCGACGTACTGTCCGTTTTTCAATTCCACGATATCAATGATCCGCATGGTTAATGGCTTGCCGATGGCTGTCAGTCCCAGGAAAGGTGCATTCAGTATGCCCGTAAACGTTTTATGGGTGATTACGGTATCTCCATCGGCATACATGGCATGGATGTCGAGTTTAAGATCACCGATATTGCTGAGCCCTGTGAGGATAAAGGTTTTGAGAGAGTTAATATCTTTGGAAAACCCCGGAGCAGCGGTATGATTGATGAAATCAGGATGTACGATGGCGTCAAGAGTTTCCATGTCTTTGTGGAGGAGGCAGGCTTCATTGAAAAGTCTTACGGTAGCCATGTTTTGTTCAGCAGTGTGTTGCATAGTAATTTTTATTTACTGCAAAGGTAAATTGGTGGGGAAGGTCCGGGTAACGCGATCGGCTCAGATCATAACATTTTTGGTGCGCATGGCCTGCGGGGTGGTACCATATTGTTTGCGGAACAGGGATATAAAATGTGGGGTATGTTCAAAGCCGCATTCGAGGCTTATTTCGGTGATCTGTAGTTGTGAATTAAGCAGGAGGGTATGGGCGTATTTGAGTCGCTCCGCAGTGATCCATTGCCGCGGGCTGCTCTGGAAATGCTGCTGGAAATCCCGCTTAAATGCAGCGAGGCTTCGGTTGGAGAGCCGGGCCAGTTCCGGCAGGGTAAGTGGTTCAAAGAGGTGGTGTTTTACTACCCAGTCTATATTTGGCGCACTGCCATTGGCGATATCATGCAGCATGGCTGCTACCTGAGTTTTTTGCGGTGTGGCCAGCAGGAGCAGGAGTAATTCAAATACTTTCAAGGGCAGCAGTTCTCCTATTGTAGCGGGTGGTGCGGTAAAGTACTGCAGGTATTGTTCCTGAAAGCTGTTTAGTGCCGTTGTGATGGGAATCACCAGGTTAGCCACAGGTGAGCCGGTAGCTGGGAAGTGTGCGCCATATTTGTGAATAAATCGGCTTACCTGTTCGTCCGTAAAATAGATCAGCAGACTCTTAAAATCGGTGCCGTCTTCCACGATGTCGGACAGGATGTGAAAACCCTTGCGGAGGATGAATACGGAGCCTGCGGCTACCTCGATGGAGGTATCGTTGGTATGCAGGATTTTATAGCCGTTGAGTACGAAGATGAGCGTGTTTTCTTTCAGGAATACACGTCGTTTTTCGGCCATGCGGCGTTGTTTGAGCATGGCGTAATGCGTGTTGCCCAATTTCAGCAGTTGCTGACCGGGAAAGTCCTGTGGAAATTTAAGCAGCATATCAATACACTACCTGATGGGTAGCTTTAATCACTGAAATTACAAAAATGCTTTGGGTGTGACTGAGGTTATCGAGTTCACCCAGTTTATTCACATAAAATTCGCGGTATTCATCCATATCGCGTACCTGTACTTTGATCATGAAATCAAATTCACCGGAGATGTTAAGGCACTCGGTAATTTCATGGAAGTTCAGAATTTCCTGGATGAATTTTTTTCCGTACTTTTTGTTGTGTTCTTTTAAGGTAATGTAAACCAGTACTGTTAATCCTTTACCAATTTTACCGGGGTCCACGATGGCGGCATATTGCTTAATGATACCTGCCTGTTCCATCTTGCGGATGCGCTCATATACGGGCGTGGTGCTCATGTTAAGCTGGGCAGCTATATCGCGCATGGTCATCTTGGCATCTTGTTGCAAGAGGCGCAGGATGTTCATGTCCTTTTCATCCAATACCAGTTGTGTTGTTTCCAATTTTTTCCTGATTTAGTAAAAGAATATAGATCTTTATGGAATAAAAATCTACATAAAGATAGATATAAGGCAATTTATTCCAAAATTTCTTTTTTATTTAGTTTTATGTTCTAGAAAATATAAGTTTGCTGACCCAATTCAATCTTATGCAGCAACGAATAATTTTAATGATTTCCTGTCTGGCCGTATTCTTTGAAACGCTGGATGCTTCTGTATTGAACATGGCCATCCCCTCAATGGAGCAGTACTTCAATTTTGGTCCGGATGCCATTCAGTGGGTACAGGCACTGTACCTATTGTTTTATGGCGGCTTTGTATTGCTGGGTGGGCGGCTCACGGACATCAGGGGTCGCAGGAACGTGTATATTACCGGTGCTGCCATATTTGGTGCCGCTTCCTTTGCTGCGGGCTTTGCAAAAAGTTTTGGCTGGCTGCTGGCATGCAGGGCGGTGCAGGGCATCGGCGTGGCATTTGCCATCCCGGCAGCGATTGCGATCATCATTCACACCTTTACCGTACCGCAGGAGCGCAACCGGGCCATGGGCATATTTGGCGCCATGGCAGGCACCGGCTTTGCCACCGGGTTGGCCATAGGTGGCTTGATCAGCGCTTATTGGGGCTGGCAATGGGTATTCTTCATTAACGTGCCGGTAATCATACTGGCGATCCTGCTTGCGCTTACCTATATTCCTGCTGATCAGAAAAATGAACAGTCTGTTCCCAGTGATTATAAAAGTGGGTTGATGATAACTACGCTCATGCTGGCTGCCGCGTGGATGGTTCATTCCCTCGGCAGCATCGGCAGCCATCCGTGGATGTTTGCCGGTACGCTGACAGGATTTTTGGTACTGGGTACTTACTTCATCCAACGGGAACGTGCACACGCCACACCGCTTGTGGACTTTAGTATATTTAGGTTAGATGGTGCCGTTGCGGGTAACCTGGCGGCGTTACTGACAGGCGCTGCATTTGTCAGCTACTTATTCCTGCTCACGCTCTACCTGCAGCAGCACCTGCTGTTTAGCCCTGCCAGCGCAGGCTTGCTGTTACTGCCTTTCAGTATTCTTTCGGGCTTGTTTTCAAAATTCATACTGCCGTTTTGCTTTAAGCGTTTGGGTGTAACGGGAGTGGGCTTACTGGGCAATGCTTTCATGGTTACCGGCTTCCTGAGCTTTATGTTGAGTTACAGCGGCGTACTGCCGGTACCGTTAATTGTATTTGGTATTTTTTGTACCAATTCGGTAGGTATTTCCATGATATTCCCGAGTGTAACCATCCTGAGTGTGCAGGCGGCGCCTCCGCATCAGCAGGGACTCGCCTCTGGTATTAACGGTACTTCCAACTCCTTTGGCGGTGGGCTCGGACTTTCTGTTACAGGGCTGATCATGCAGGTAGTACCGCTGTATCAGCTGGATATGCACCTTTCTTCATTGGTGATGCTGCTGGTATTTGAAGCGCTGGCCATTACCACACTATTGGTATATCAGCGTAAGCATTCAGCCCTGGTGGAGGGCAAGTAATTTTTTCAGGTCGTCGAGGGTATTGATCTCTGCCACGGGCTTATCTTTACGCCAGCGGGCTATGCGCGGGAAACGCAGCGCTATCCCTGATTTATGGCGATTTGAAGCTGCAATACCTTCAAATGCAATTTCAAAAACCTGCAGTGGCTCCACCGTTCTTACCGGGCCAAATTTTTCCAGCGAATGCCTTTTTATCCAGCTGTCTACTTCCGCAATTTCCTTATCGGTAAGGCCTGAATAAGCTTTGGCAAAAGGTACGAGGTTATCGCCGTCGCGCACTGCAAAGGTATAGTCGGTATATAGGTTAGACCTGCGGCCATGGCCTTTTTGCGCATACAGCATGACTGCATCCACTGTAAACGGATCAATTTTCCACTTCCACCAGTCGCCACGTTTGCGGCCTACCTGGTAAGACGCCGCCAGCTTTTTTAGCATCACGCCTTCGCTCACGTGTGCCCGTGCTTCGTCGCGTAAGGCGGCCAGTTGCTGCCATTCCTGGAAGGTAATCACGGGGGAGAGCTGCAACATGGGTTGCTGCACCTGTTGTACGATGGATTCCAACAGCGCACGGCGCTGGGATAACGGATAATCGCGTATATCGGCGGATTCCCATTCCAGCAGGTCGTACGCCAGAAATGCTACCGGTGCTTCCTGCAGTTGTTTTTTGGTTATAGTTTTACGACCGATGCGGGTCTGCAATGTTTGAAAGGGCAGGGGAGTGTTATTAGCGTAGGTTAATATCTCCCCATCCAAAACTACTCCATCAGGTAATGCATTGGTAAGTGGCTGGTATTCCGGAAATTTTTCGGTGATCAGTTCCTCTCCGCGTGACCATACAAACAGCTTTCCTTCTCTTTTGATGATCTGCCCGCGGATGCCATCCCATTTCCATTCGGCTTGCCACTCTTCCGGCGGCCCCAGCTCCTCCGGTGCTGTTTCCAGTGGATAGGCGAGGTAAAAGGGATAAGGCCGCGAGGCATCCGCGCCGGTGGTATGAAGGTGTAATAAGTCTTCTATGGTGGCTTCCCGCGGGTCCCAGTTGCCGATGATCATATGGGAAAGGGTGGCTGGTGGAATATCCCAGGTTTTGGCCATGGCGTTCACCATCATTTTTTGCGACACGCCTATACGAAAACCGCCGGTGATCAGTTTGTTGAATACAAATCGTTCACTTTCATCGAGGGAGTTCCAGGCATGTTTGATGAACTGTTCCTTAGTAGGTTCGTCTGCCTTATCGAGTTGCAGCAGTTGTTCCATCCAATAATGCAGGGGAGCGGCTTTCCGGTCCGTGGGCGGTGGCAGCAGGAGGGCTATGGTTTCTCCCAGATCACCTACGGTGTGATAACTTTCATCGAACAGCCATTCCGGCAGGCCGGTTTGTTGAATACACCAGTTTTTAAGTTGCGTGGTATTCACGGTTCGCTTAGGTCTCCTACCGGTAAACAACGCCAGTACCCACGTTTTATCGTGACCGGGGGCTGTGGCAAAGTACTCACTGAGGGCGGCGAGCTTTTCATTTGTTTTGGTACTGTTGCTGATTACCTGCACTAATTTTGCGAACTGCTGCACTTGAATAATCTTTTAGTTATTGACAATGTTTCCGTTTTCTTCCTCTCCATAGGCCGTCACCACTTCTTCGGCGGCAATGCCCTGTTCATGGAGGTAGCGGGCAAATACGCTGCTGAAGCCATGTGTCACGTATACTTTTTCAGCGCCGGTAGCCTTCACGGCGGAGAGGAGGCCGGGCCAGTCGGCATGGTCCGACAGCGCAAAGCCTGCGTCCGCATTTTGCCGGCGCATATTGCCCCGCACCGTCATCCAGCCGCTGCAAATGCCGAGTGCATACGGACTAAATTTTTTCATCCAGCTTACATCTGCGGAAGGCGGTGCAATAATGATGCTATTCGGAAAAGCACTTTTAGGGGTGTCGGGCGTAATATGCTCTATGGGCGGCAGCTTCCAGCCATTATGTACCAGCGCCTCATGGGTATTGGCGATGGCGCCATGCACGAGGAATTTCTCCGTTTTGTGTTGTAAATGCTGCATTACGCGCTGGGCTTTTCCCAGGCTGTATGCCAGCAATACGCTGGCTTTGCCGGATTGACGGTTATCATCTACCCACTGGCCTATTCCCGAAAAAATCTCCTCCTGTGGGGCCCACCTGTAAATGGGCAGACCAAAAGTAGATTCTGTGATGAACGTATGGCATTTCACGGGCTCGAATGGTGAGGATAGTCCGTCGTTTTCCAATTTGTAATCGCCGCTCACCACCCATACTTCCCCGTCTTTTTCCAGCCGTATCTGTGCGGAGCCAATGATATGGCCGGCAGGATGCAGGGTTACTTTCACGCCGTTGAAGTAAATAGCTTCGTTATAGGCAATGCCCTGCACGTTGATATCTTGTCCGAGCCGGAGTTGTAGTAGCGGCACCGTTGCGTTTTCGCATAAATAGTAGCGGGAACCAAGCCGGGCATGATCCGAATGGGCATGCGTGATAACCGCACGGGTAACGGGTTTCCACGGGTCAATATAAAAATCACCCGCAGCGCAGTAGAGGCCGCTGTTGGTAAATGTGATCATACCTGAATTTACTTAAAAAGATGCAGGTTGCCAGAAAAGTTGTTTGTATATACCTTTGCGTGGTTACAAACAAAAGATATGAGTCAATTTCCGCATATAAACCTGCCTTTAAAAGCTAAGCTGACCTTTACAGCCAACCCGGTAAACGTGGTACCGATACCTGGTGGAGAGGTGCTGATGAACTTCGCCAGCCAGCCACTGATTACTAAGTTGAATGATAACCTGGAAATCGTCTGGGAAAAAATCATGCAGGGGCAAAATGCCAATTATGTGAGCAGTAAATTATCTGCTTCCCCTGACGGGCGACTGATTGCTATTGCCGGCATGACAGACATGCGTATATTAAATGCCGATGGAACTGAACTCCTGCATACCGTGGAGCATGGCTCCTGGGGCTGGTTTTTAGGGGCTGCCTGTTATTTTTCGGCAGATAATAAAACTATCTGGTATGTATTGCCGGGTGATGAAAATGAAACCGATGAATTACAGGTGATGGACGCCCAAACCTTCGGGGTAATTGCCTCCTATCCGCTGTTAGAGAGTCAGCAACATGCCTACACTTTCCACGCTACACCTGATGTATCCACCATCCTGCTGGAAGCCTCTGCAGGCCAGGAGCAATCCACGCTTATGCGGTTGCAGCTCAGCGATGGTGTGATTAAACTGACTGAACTCAGCCAGTGCGAAGATGTGATCATGGGTAACTTTGCGCCTTCCGGTAAAGAGTTTGTTATGGCTCCTCATTATGAAGGACCGGTAGAAATATTCTCTTTCCCTGAAATGGAGAAATTAGCTGAACAGGACCAGGAGTCTATATTTGCGGGCAGCATCGATTTTCCTGCGGCTGAACCGGATAACATTAATTTCACGGTGTATTTTATTGATGATAATCATTTGCTGGTAGTTTCCCAGTTTGGTCGTTTACTCCTGCTTGATAGAGCTTCGTTGCTGGTAAAAGGAGAGGTGATGCCGGAAGGTATTGTGTTTACTGCTTATGATATGGAAGGTAATCCTACTACAAACAGAGATGAGATTTATGATTACAGCAGCAATGTGATCAACGTGATGATGGTGCATGGAAAGCTGTTGCTGACAACGGCGGAAGGGGAGTTGAGGAGTTATGAGCTGCCGGTGTAAATATTTCAAAAGGACGTTTCAATTCCAGAAACGTCCTTTTGAAATTACATTTTCTTAAGCCCATCTTTATTAATAAAATCGGTTTCTTTTTTCGGTCCGTTCAATCGATGTATAAAAACGGGAGGCAATGTTTGGATATGCCGGATGTTACTCCATGAGTATACGTCGTTTTTATAAGCCGAAGAAATGCCTGCTTCGCCGGCAAATTCTACTGTACCGTCATAAGAATGTTTGAGATAGTAAACCGGAATAACATATTGATTCACCCCTTTCTCACTGAATAGTTTCCAGTTAACTCCTTGTAATGCTTTCTGTTTAAGCTCTTTGTTGGGACATGGGTAATTTTCAGGAATGCTTACCTCAACAGTATTTGATACTTTCACCAGTATGGTATAAACGCTGGATTGCCTGAGTGAATCTGCATCTCTTACATCCGAACTCAAGATTTTTACTATTTTATTAAATTCGGTTTCTGGCGTTAATGTTTGGGCAATGATGCTTTTATGAAATATTAACAGGACACCTGCCAGCAGATACTTGTACATAATATCGTTTGATTACGGTATTGGGAATTGTTAGTACAAAAGTTACAAACAATTTTCACAAAGATGATACGCCTGCCATAAAAAAGGTGCCTCCAAAACTGGAAGCACCTTGTTCACATTGTTTACCGTTTACTTTTTAACAATCTTCCTGATCCGGTGATTTCCCAGGTCAGCTACGTAAATGTTGCCGGCGGCATCCATGCATACATCTGTAGGTTGATTAAACTGTGCTGCCGAGCCTGGCCCATCTGAAAACCCGCTGCTGGTACCGGCAATGGTGGATACTTGTCCACCGGCAATCAGCCGGATCTTATTATTACTTAAATCTGCGATCACGATATTGCCGTCTTTATCGAGTGTGATACCGTAAGGATCAGCAAAACGTGCCGCATTGGCTACGCCGTCGATATAGCCGGTGGTGCCGTCACCTGCAATGGTGGTAACCACGCCTGCCGGCGTGATTTTCCGGATACGGTAGTTCAACCGGTCGGCGATCCAGAGGTTTCCATCTTTATCGATTTCCAGGCCGCTGGGGTTCTTAAACCGGGCGGCAGTACCGGTACCGTCTGCAAATGCAGCGGTACCGTCGCCAGCGATTGTACTTACAGTTCCATCTATCGAAATTTTTCTGATGCGGTGATTCAGGTTATCTGCTACATACAGGTTACCGGCGGGGTCCACCACTACATCCAGTGGCTGGTTGAATTTTGCAGTGGCCACAGGGCCATCTGCAAAGCCAGCGGTGCCTGTACCGGCTACGGTGCTCACCGTACCGTCTGCAGCTATTTTACGAATGCGGTGATTATCCCTGTCGGCCACGTAAATGTTGCCGGCAGCATCCGCCACCGATCGCCAGGGCAGCTTAAATAAAGCCGTAGCCGCTGCGCCATCTTTAAACCCGCCAGCGTCAACGCCTGCAATAGCCGATACGTTAGTACCGCTGATTTTTCGGATACGGTTATTACCACGATCTACCACAATAATGTTGCCTTGTGCATCCACCGCTACGCCTTCCGGGTTTTTGAACTGTGCAGCAGTACCACTGCCTTCCACACTGCCCCCGGTGCCGTTGCCGGCAAGGGTGGATACTATATATTCCACGGGAGGTAAGGTGTAGTTAAACACAGGACCGGTGGCCTGTTGCTGACCTACGGCAATGGAAATGACGCCGGTAGTGCCGTTTGCAGGCGTCACCACCTGCAGCTGGCTGGCGTTGGCTTCGATCACCACTGCGGCCGCGCCGTTGAATTTTACTTGGTTCTCTTCCCGGATGCCACTGAAGTGCTTACCGTTGATGATAACAATGGTGCCGGCAGGAGCACTCCCCGGCCATACGGATGTAATACTGAGCGCTTTTACAGCGGATGTTTCATCGTTTTTATCGCACGAAACACCCAATAAAGCCATTAATAACAGTAACGTATATACGATATTTTTCATGGTGTCAGGATTGAATTAAGGTAGATCGTTAATGATCATCCAGCTGTTACCCACAGCACGGTTGTTGCCATCAGAAGGCTTGTTGCGTACCTGCCATACCGGTGCCAGCGGATGACGGATCATAAAAGTAGAAGAGCCGCCACCGTCCAGGTTTACCACGGTTTTGGCGCCGCACGCTTTCAGCAGCATACCCAGGTCGGTAATGGTGATACCATTGCTATAGTAAAAATTGCGCCCATCCACTACGGCGAAGTACAGGGTATTGTCCGCACTGATACCCGCAGCGGTGCGTGGTTCTATGGTTACATCGGTTTGCAGCTGTACCACGTTATCCTTCACGAGCAATTGCCCTGCACCCAACGCATCTTTGATTTGTGGCTGCATCACCGGGAAGTCCGCCCGGGTACCGAAAAACGGCTTACCATCATTGAGTACGGCAATGAAGGTGGCACTGCGTTCATTGGCCCACGTAGTTTTGAAAGTTTTACCATCTTTCACCATAATACCACGAGGTTCCCCAATGGTGCTGAAAAAATCGGCATTAACGGCAGCGGCTACACGATTGTGTGTGGAGTCGATGTACTTTGCCATGTCCGGCACTGTTTGCAGCGCCCATGGTGTAAGGCCGTACGGCGTGCCCGCTTGTAAACGGATGCCAGGCTTATTCATATCCACTTTTAAAATGAATAGGCGCATGGTATAGCCGGTCTGACTCAAATAGTGAATATCAGTTTCCTCAATGCCGGGAGCAATTGTGAAACTGGTATCGGAAAATACTTCAGCTATAATTTTAGTGCTGTCCGTAATTTTCTTAGCGAGGTCAGTCACCGGTGCACGGTGCACGGGTGCTGTGGTATCTTTATTGCAAGCCACCGCAGTGATGCTCAGCAGCAGGCAGCAGGCAAGTCTTATAATGCGCATGATCTTAATATTTTGGATTTTGCTGTAGTAAGTTGTTTAACGCCAGTTCGTTCATGGGCAGCGGGAATTTAGATTCCCGCTCTGCCAGGCCAATGTCGCTGGTTCTGTTCAAACGTACCAGGTCGAACCAACGGAACCCTTCTCCTACAAACTCTTTTCTTCTCTCTTCTAAAACAGTATTTAAATAGTCCTCTTCAGTACTCGGACTCACCGCAGTTAATCCACGGGCAACACGCAGTTCATTGAGGCGGGATAAACCTGACAGACCCTGTGCTTCCGCACTGATCAGGTACATTTCGGCAATGCGAACCACAATCAGCGGATCGGTGCCCGACTGACCACTGGGATATTTGTTCACCACGTTCAGCCCCTGGTAAGTGTCAACCGACATCGCCCTGCGTGTATCCGTTGACGTGAACAAATTCATTACCTCGTTGGTAGGCCGGTATACATAGCTGCCTTTTACAGGATGGGCATAAGTATAAAACAACGTGCTGATATTGGTGCTTGATTCAATCGTCGCATTTTTAAAGGAGAAAACGATTTCTGTATTGGCCAGCGCGCGGAAGATCT
Source organism: Chitinophaga jiangningensis (assembly GCF_900142605.1). GTDB lineage: Bacteria > Bacteroidota > Bacteroidia > Chitinophagales > Chitinophagaceae > Chitinophaga > Chitinophaga jiangningensis. The sequence continues at coordinate 470,207 of NZ_FRBL01000001.1, read as the reverse complement.
TGTCGAATGAATCCAGTTGGAAGAACCCGGATTTAATCACCTCTTCCGCATAAGCAGCGGCTTCCGTTTTTTTATTTTGTGCGAGCATCACCCTTGCCATCAGGGCTTTTGCAGCCATATTGGATACATAGTTGTATGAACCGTTGGTGTAAGCAGGGGTAGTGCTGATGGCGGCCTGCAGTTCTTTTTCTATGAAGGCCCATACTTCTGCTTCCGTGTTGCGTGGCACTTTATTGGCGGTATTTTTTTCCAGCACAGGCACGCCACCCCAGCGGGTTACGAGGTTGTAGTACTCGTAAGCGCGGAAGAAATGTGTAATGCCCAATACTTCATTTTTACGGGTGGACTCACGCAGCTGCGAGGCTGATTCCAGCAGGTTGTTGATCTGGTACAACGCGCTGTAGTAGCCGTTCCATGCGGTACTCATCAGGCCCTGCTCCGGACGCATAATGTTGCTGATAAACGTATTCAAACCACCATCAGTAGTAGAGCCCGAGTTAATCAGGTTACCACCGGTGATATCAAACATGATGTAGGATTCCGGACCGGGCGCGTTTTGTACACGGTTATAGATGCCGTTGAGGAACGATTCTACATCGTCAGGAGAAAGGGTGTTGGTGGCCACAGCGGAGTGCGACTTCACATCCAGCAGCTTGCTGCAGGAGCTGAAAACCATGCTGCCGGCTAATATAATCGGTAATAGTTTCTTTTTCATGATCAGGTCAGATTGATGTTAAAAGCCCAGGTTAAGTCCGATGATAAAGGAACGTGGCTGCGGTAATATCAGGTTATCTTCACCAAGGAAACGCGGGTCCATATTGGAATTCACTTCCGGATCCAGTCCGCTGTATTTAGTCCATAACCACAGGTTATCTGCCTGTGCATATATGCGTAAGCGGGAGATATGCGCTCTTTCCAACAGCGATGTTGGGATATTATAACCCAGCGAAACGCTTCTCAGGCGCAGGAAGGAACCGTTTTCCAACCAACGGGAGCTGTTGTAGATATTATAACCCAGGTTGTAAATCGCGCGGGGTGTGGTATTGCTGGTACCTGGCCCGGTCCATCTTGTTTCCACAGAGCGGAGGGTGCTGTTAAATCCGCTGAGGCCAAGTTTTTCCGCGTTAATTCTCCAGGTAGCATACACATCTGCCCCAACAGCATAATTCACGAACACACCTAAATCGAAGTGACGGTAACGGAAGGTGTTGTTCCAGCCACCGTAGAAGTCCGGATTGGAGCTGCCTACGATGGTGCGGTCGTTGATGTCGATGTTACCATCGTTGTTCAGGTCTGCGTATTTCACGTCACCGGCTCTTACGCCAATGTCGTACAGCGGTTTGGGTACTTCCTTATCATCCTGGAAAATGCCTGTCATTTTATACACCCATATGCTGCCGATATCCTCGCCTACTTTGAGTCCGCGGTTACTGCCAATACTCAGTACATCCGTGTTACCAATTAATGAAGTGATGCGGTTTTTAACATATGCGATATTAAAATTGGAATTCCAGACTACCGGGCCCAGGTTTACGTTGGTGTTCAAACCCAGTTCCACACCGGTGTTCAGCATGGAACCTATATTGCTGGTGATGCTGGTGAAGCCGGAGGTGCCCTGAATAGGCATGTTATAAAGGAGGTTGGTAGTTTTTTTGTTGAAGTAGTCCAGCGTTACTTCCACCGCACCTTTCAGCAGTGAGAGGTCGATGCCGGCATCCAGCTGATTTGCTTTTTCCCAGGTGAGGTCATTGTTGCCGGTAGTAGTTACAGAGATACCACTTTTTCCGTCATAGTTATAACCGCCGGTTGTGAGGGATTGATAAGCATAGTTACTTACGCCTTCCTGGTTACCGGTAGCACCGTAACTCACGCGTATTTTCAGATCAGTAGTGGGCGAAAACCAGAATGGTTCTTTGGATACCTGCCAGCCCGCGGATACAGCAGGGAAGTAGCCATACCGGTTTTGTGGCGAGAACCTGGAAGAACCGTCTGTACGCATGGAGAGCGCCAGCAGGTATTTATCTGACCAGGCAAAATTAGCTCTGGCAAAGTAGGACTCCATGGCGTTACCATACAGGTTGGTGCCTGCATCATTGATCACCGCGGCAGCATCCAGTACATCAAACGATGGTGCCGGGAAGCCGTTACCATCAATACTGGAAGAGCTGATCATGTTACGCTGGAAGGATTGTCCTGCGAGGAAATCAGCTTTCAGTTTACCGAAGTTAGTGCTGTAGCTGAGGGTGTTTTCCAGCAGGATATTGCTCAGCAGGCGGCGCTCATCTACATTTCGGCCGTTGCCGGTACCATAAGGGTGTTTCTGGTTGTAATAGATATAATCCTGTGTATAAATCAGATCTGTTCCCAGTGAAGTTTTGAAGGTCAGGCCTTTTGCCAGCTTCAGCTCTGCAAACAGGTTGCCTAACAGGCGGTAGTTATCGAGGTATGCTACTTCCTCATTTAAGATTTGTACCGGGTTGTGATATACGAGGTCGCTGGTGCCACCTACATAATAGTCACCGTTTGGCTTGTATGGCCTGTCAAACGGCCGTTGTGGCAAACTGCGGCCCAGGATGGTGCTGCCCAGGTTGGAGCCTGGCACGCGGTTATTTCTCGAATAGGTAAGACTCATATTCGCCCCGATCTTTGCCCACTTCACCGGCTCGCTGGTGAGGTTGATGCGTGCCATGTATTTTTCCAGACCATTGGTTTTGATGGTACCCTGTTGATTCAGGTAGCCGGCGCTGATGTAGTAGGTACTTTTTTCAGTACCTCCGGAAGCAGCTACATCTACGCTTTTGGTGTAGGCTTTGCGCAGCACTTCATTCATCCAGTTGGTTTCAGGGAGCCCCGGGTAAGGGTTGTAGATGTAGGGGATGAATTTACTGTTGCCTGGCGTGTAGCCGTATTGGTTATTATAGTTGTCGATAGCTTCATTGGCTACTTCAACATATTGTGCGCTGTTAGCCATCTGGATTTTGTTGAGTCGCGCTACTTCCTGCATGCTGGCGAAAGTATTCACAGTCAGCTGTCCTTTGCCTTTTTTACCGCTTTTGGTGGTGATCAGCACCACGCCATTGGTGGCGCGGGAACCGTAGATGGAAGCGGAGGCGGCATCTTTCAGTACATCAATTGATTCTATATCGTTCGGATTCAGTTCAGCCAATGGGTTCATGCTTTCGCCGAAGTTGGTGATGGCGGCGTTGTGCGGCATTACCGGCACGCCGTCGATTACATACAGCGGTTCGTTGCTGGCGCTGATGGAGCCGATACCCCTGATGCTTACACGTACGGCGCCGCCGGGAGTACCGGAGCCGGAGCTAACGTTTACGCCGGCAATACGGCCCTGCATCATTTGATCGGGACCCAGCACCGGGCGGGCGTTCAGGTCGGTAGGTTTAAAGCTGCCAACGGCACCGGTAAGGTCTACTTTTTTCTGTGTACCGTAGCCAATTACCACTACCTGCTGCATGTCCTTGCTTTCACGTTTCAGGAGTACGTTGATCGGTTGTGCTTTGGTGATGACGAGTTGTTGGGCGGTAAAGCCTACAAAGGTAAAGTTCAGTGTAGCCGGCAGCGTTACATTTTTCAGTTCAAATTTTCCGTCGGCGTTGGTGATGGTACCGGCGGAAGTGCCTTTCACGCCTATGGTTACGCCGGGCAGGGTTTCACCGGTGTTGGCATCTTGTACGGTACCGGTAACGGAAACGGGGACTACCTGTTGGGTTTGATTATCTTCCTTTTTGGGAATCAGGATCACGGTTTTGTCTACAATGCGGTAACTCAGTGAGGTGCCTTCCAGGCATTTGTTCATCACCTGGTCTATCGTTGCTTTTTCGAGTGAGAGCGTCACTCTGTTAGCGGCTTTGGACAGGTTTTCGTCGCGGAAGATGAAGAGGTAGTCGCTTTGCTTCCTGATGATGCCGAAAATCGTTTCCAGAGTGGCATTGGTGGCCTTCACGGTGAGTGGCTGGTCCTGTGCCAGTGCGCCTGCGGATGTTTGCATCGAGATGGCGAGCAGTAACAGCAGGCCATAGCGGCATATACGCGTGGTATATGAGGTTGCTCTGCACTTGCCAAGCCATCGTTTGATGGGTAAATGTGTTTTCATTGCTGGTAAGTTTGTGGAATACAATAGTGTGTTGTATCAGCGTGCGCGCAGTCGCTGATGCAAACAAAGTATTAGTGATTTTTTTTTGAATTATCTGGTTACGCTAATGGTCCGTCCTTGTATTTTGAAATGCACGCCTGCAGTGAGTTCCAGTATTTCCAACGTGCTGGAAAGGTTGGCCTGCCGGCGCATAAATCCTGTTACATGAATAGCTGATATATCTAAAGTTTCGTCGTAATTAACATCTGTATCATACCATCTGCTGATGGTTTGCATTACTTCTTTCAGGTCGTCGTTTTTAAATGCGAACTGTCCGTTTTTCCAGGCGATGGCGCGTGCAGGATCGCCGCCGGAAGCCTGGAGGCGGCCGGTGGATTTGCTATACACGGTTTGCTCCCCGGGTTTGAGGACAATTGATCTTTCTGCTTTGGCTACTTTCACGGCCCCCTCGATGAGGGTGGTGGTGTTGCGTTTTTCTTCCGTGTAGGCTTTCACGTTAAAGCTGGTGCCCAGTACCTGTACCTGCTCTTCCGGTGTATTTACATAGAAGGGCATATTTGCATTGGCGGCCACTTCAAAGTAGGCTTCGCCGCTGAGTGTTACGGTGCGGGTGTTGCCTCGGAAGGAAGCCGGATAGGTGAGCGTGCTGGCGGCGTTGAGCCATACTTTGGTACCATCGGAAAGTACTACCTGGTATTGGCCGCCTTTAGGTGTTTGCAGGGTGTTGACGGCTACGGATTGTTCGGTATGATCATATACCAGTTCGTCTTGTGCTTTGTGAATTTTTTCATCGCCCGCGGGTATAGTGCCGTCTTTGGTGTCTTCCAGTACCACGGTTTTCCCGTTGCCAAGGGTAAGGGTGGCTTTGTTGGAGCCGGGCTTCACATCTTCCCCAAACTTACTTGCAATAAGGCTTGCAGGTGCAGTAGTTTTTTTATTTGTTACAGAGAGATGTGGAGCTGTCCACACTACAACTGCCAGTATAGCTGCGGCAGCCGCTGTGGACACTACTATGAGCCTGCGGTATCGGTTACGCGGTACCGGCGGTGCTGCAGGTTGTAGTTGTGAATGTATTTTTTGCAGCAGCATGTGGGCGTGCTCACTGTTCTTTTGTTGTGTGGTAGCTTCCCGGAACCGTTGCAGCAAATGCTCCTGCAGCTCACTGCGGTTGGAGGTAGCCAGGTAGTGCATTACCCGCTGCCGGTCTTCTTCCGTCCAGTGTTCTTTTTCGAGCAGTTCAATGATGTAGTGGTCCATATCCACAGGTAGCGTTTATATTAATACACCGGGGAGTGAAGAGAGGGGGGCTGTGGAGTAAAAAAAATTTTAACAGGTGGCAGCAAGATAGGCCAGCAATGGAACGCCCACCTGAAATGCTTTGTCGGGGTGCATTCTGGCATATTCCCTGATGAAATCGTTGGCTTTGGTAATATGTTCTTTTACGGTATATCGGGAGATGTTTAGTGTTTCTGCTGCTTCTGCGTAGGTTTTGCCCTGGATTTTACAGAGGGTGAATACGCGTTTGCGTTGTGGCGGTAGTTGGCCAATAGCTTCTTCTATCAGTTGCAGTTGTGCTTCGGTGATCTGCCATTCATTTTCTGCGGCTGTAACGCTGGTGGCCAGTTGTTCGGGAGCGAGCTTTTCCCGCTGGCGGTCGCGCAGATAGTTCATGCTACGGTTATAACTCACTACAAATAGCCAATTGCCGAGGGGGCGTGCCACATCGAGTGAATCTTTCTTCTCCCATAACCTGATAAATACTTCCTGGATGATATCATCGGTGGCAGCAGCATCGTGCGTGAGCCGCAGGATATTGCCATATACAGCCTGAAAATAGGTATGGTAGATGGCGTCGAAAGCTGCCATATCACCGCATTGCATTTGTGCTATCAGTTCCGTTTCTGTTAACCCTGTATTCGTTGACATGAATTAAGTACGCTTATTAGGTTAGCAATCAGCAGGTTCTTACACCGGATGAATAGACAAAGATTAGAATTTTGGTTGTTTAGATGTTGGTTACTTCGCTAAGTTAATATTTATTTAATCCGAAAGAAATATAAATAGGTGTTTTTTAACGCTTGTCCACCCGGGCCTTCGTCCCGGGTGGACAAGCGTGGGGGGAGGCCTGCGGCCTCTCCCGCACGCATACACTGCATATGGTGTTATGTAGCGCATTATGGAAATGGCCTGCAGTTTTTCCTGTGTGTATACACGGGAATGCATACGGTGTAGCGGTGTGCTTCAGAAATGCTGCCGGGCGTATTGTAGCAAAGGCCTGCGGCCTCTCCCGCACGCATACACTGCATATGGTGTTGTGGAACTCATTATGGAAATGGCCTGCGGGTTTTCCCGCGTGTATACACGGGAATGCATGCGGTGTAGCGTTGTGCTTCAGAAATGCTGCCGGGCGTACTGTAGCAAAGGCCTGCGGCCTCTCCCACATGTACTAATTCATCTGCCGGCAGGCAAAACCCCGCGCGACAGCGCGCAAAAAAAAGGCTGATGCCGAAGGCATCAGTCTTTTTCTACACTTCAAAATATTATTAGTTATTCGTATTCATCTTCACATCCTCGGAATCGCCCTTCTGATAGATATAGATGTTCTTATTCTCAAAATAGGAAGGAATGGTTTCACCATCTTTCACATATACCGGCTGGAAGTTATACCTGGAAATGATCTTAGGTGCATCGTTGGTATAGGCGTTGAAGTAAACTCCTTTGTCGCGCATCAGCCGCACGAAATAATAGGTCATGTCAAATCCTTTGATCGCCATGTCTGAAGGGCGTGCACGATAAACACGACGGAAATAATCCGTTACATATTTGCTGTAATAATCGTTTTTATCGTTGTAGTAAGGAGAGGAGTAGTAGATATTCATGCCTTTGAATTCCGGCTCTTTAAACCGGAAAACATCCCAGGTAGGCATACCGTAGATCTGGATCGGGTAGGTGGCTGTAGCGGTGCTGAGCTTGCGCAGCAGGGTTTTGGCGCCATTCTCGTCCAGTGCCGTTACGATCAGGATATTGGTACGGTCGGTGAGCAGCACTTTGCTGAGTTCGTCCGCGGTGGTGGCATCACTCCATACAAATTCACGGATCCTTGATTTTTTAGCGTAATCCATTTTATCGTAGGCTGCTTTGAAGTCAGCATACATGCGTGATTCAAAGGCGGTGTTACGGCGCAGCAGCACAATATTTTTATTCGCAAATGTTTCCTGTACATACTTCTGCATTGCTTCGGTATGTGTTTTCAGGGTGCTGTTGCTGATAAACAGGAACGGGTTATCGGTAACGCCACCATCGTTAGGGTAGGTAGCGGACACGAAATTGATTTCTTTATCGCGGGAGAAATCGCTCAGTTCCTTTAGGTCAGGATTGGTAACCGAGCCGATGATCAGGTCGGTGGCATCCAGCACTTTGGATTTGATCAGGCTGGAAATGCTCTGTTTTCCTTTGCTGTCGTATACGGTTACACGGAGATTATACCCTTGTGTTTGCAGGGAGTCGAGGGCGAGCTGTGCGCCTTCGTAGAATTCAAGTCCTGGCAGTACGTAGCGGGGCATGGTACGACCTGGAATATCGTTGGAGGTGGCAAATACGGAGTCGAGATACAGTGGCGCGAATATGGCCACGTTGTAGGTGCCTCTTTTCACATCTTTGGCAAAAGCGGGTACGTTGAAAGGTATTTTTTTATCTACCTTTTTAGGTTCCGGACTTTTTTCAGGTGTGGGTTTGTTAGTGGTGGTATTGGGAGCAGGAGCAGGTTTTGATACGGTTTTGCGGGAGGAGGAACAGGCGCTGATGGTGAGCGCGATGGCCACTCCGGCAAACAGGTGTTTTATAGAAAAAGACAGGCTCATAACAATTGGCAGTTTGTGTGCTTGATATAAATTTAACAACCGACCGGCATCTACTGCATAAGTTGTGCCGATCGGTTATTTTGGCTCGTAAGTCGCCCGTTATTCCCACTCAATAGTGGCAGGTGGCTTGGAGCTGATATCATAAACAACACGGTTAATACCTTTAACCCTGTTGATTATATCATTGGACATTTTTGCCAGGAACTCATATGGCAGGTGCGCCCAGTCGGCGGTCATACCGTCTACGGAGGTTACTGCGCGCAGTGCCACGGTAAACTCGTAGGTACGTTCGTCGCCCATTACGCCTACGCTTTGTACCGGCAGCAGGATGGTACCCGCCTGCCATACTTTGTCGTAGAGGCCTGCTTCACGGAGTCCGTCGATGTAGATGGCGTCTGCCTGTTGCAGCATATCCACTTTTTCCGGGGTGATGGCACCGAGGATACGGATGGCCAAACCAGGACCCGGGAATGGATGACGAGCGAGGAAGATGTCGCTGATACCGATTTCGCGGCCTACGCGGCGTACTTCGTCTTTAAAGAGGAAGCGCAGTGGCTCTACCAGCTGCATGTTCATCTTTTCAGGAAGGCCACCTACGTTGTGGTGCGATTTAATGGTAACAGAAGGACCGTTAACGGATACGGACTCAATTACGTCCGGGTAGATGGTACCCTGACCGAGGAAGGAGATGTCTTTCAGCTCAGAGGATTCCTGCTGGAATACTTCGATGAAAAGGCGTCCGATGATTTTACGTTTCTGCTCCGGATCGGAAACGCCATCCAGCTGACCGTAGAAGAGGTCTTTTGCATTCACCCCTTTCACGTTCAGGCCCATATGTTTATATGATTCCAGTACGGTTTCGTATTCGTCTTTACGGAGCAGTCCGTTATCTACAAAGATGCAGAACAGGTTGCTACCGATCGCCTTATGAATCAGTTCAGCAGCCACGGTGCTGTCTACACCACCGCTGAGCGCCATTACTACACGTTTATCACCTACTTTTTCCTTGATATTAGCGATGGTTTCCTGTACAAAGTGAGCAGGAGTCCAATCCTGGCTGCAGTTACATACATGCAGGAGGAAGTTGCGGATGATCTGTTTACCTTCCAGGGAGTGGGTTACTTCCGGGTGAAACTGCAGACCGAATACCGGGTTTTTAGCAACTTTCGAGCTTTTGAAAGCGGCTACCGGGATATTTTCAGTGGTAGCGATTACTTCGAAGGTATCCGGTATTTTTTTGATGGTGTCGGAGTGACTCATCCAAACCTGGCTTTTACCGGAAATATCATATAATAATTTTTCCTCTTTATCGCTGTGCTCCATAAAGGCGCGTCCGTATTCACGGATATTACTTTTGGCTACTTCGCCGCCGAAGTTTTTGGCCATCAGCTGTGCACCGTAGCAGATACCGAGTACCGGTACTTTTTCGGCCATGGCTGCAATGTCAACGGAAGGTGCATTTGGATCATTTACGGAAAACGGACTTCCGGATAAAATAATGCCTTTGATGGATTCGTCCCATGCTATTGGCTGCAGGCATGGTTTAATTTCGCAATAAACATTTAGTTCGCGTATGCTGCGTGCAATCAGCTGCGTATACTGTGAACCGAAATCGAGGATAAGTATCTTTTCTGTCATGGTGGTGCAAAGATAAAGTCATTATGGGAAATTCGGCTTATCTGATTCCAAATTCCGAAATCTGGTTGTATCTTTCTACCATAATCCAGCATTTATGAGAATCAACACTAGCCTTTGCCAAGGGCTCCTGACCCTAACCACCCTCGTATTATTGTCCTCCTGCAATTTCCGCCGTATAGAAGGAAATGGTAATGTAATCAAGGAAGAACGCCAGATCACCGCCTTCCGTAGCATCAAAGTTGATGGCGGTATGAACGTACACGTACAGCAGGGAGAAACAAAAACTGCCGTCATTGAGGCGGAAAGCAACATTGTACCGCTGATCGTGCTGGAGCGCGACGGCGAGGAACTGATTGTAAAGCTCCGTGAGGATGTGCATAACATCAGCACCCACAAGAAATTTGATGTTTACCTGTCCGCCCCGGAACTGGACGCCATAAAAGTGGACGGCAGCGGGGATATCGACCTGCTTGGCACTTTTACCAACCGGGAAGATATTAAACTAAAAATTGCCGGTAGCGGTAATATCATCGGTAAGGTGGACGCCCCGTCCATCGATGCTTCTATCGCCGGTTCCGGTGATATGAAGGTATCCGGCCAAACCCGTGATCTGAATGTATCCATCGCAGGTGTTGGTAACTTTGAGGGACTGGACCTGTTCACCGAAAACACCAAAGTGAAAATATCTGGTACCGGTAACGCTAAGGTTCACGCCAGTGTAACGCTCAAAGCAAGTATCGCCGGTGCGGGTGACATCATTTACAAAGGCTCGCCAGAGGTAAGTCAGTCTATCGCAGGCGCCGGTTCTGTACAACAGGCGAAATAATATTTACAAAATTTTAACAAATTTTGTATCATAAAAAGACTGATTCTTAGTTATTTAGAAGAAAATATTAAAAGTCCTTTAGACCAGGTGCAGCAACAACTTAGTAAGCCGATTGGTGTTGCACCTGGCTGGGGCACAAGCCCTGAAAGTCAGCCTTTAACCCCGCTTTCCAATTACCTTTACTCCCCGCAATACATCAAATTATCATTAAATCATATAAATGATAGTATCTTTTTTGTAAGTTTACAGCTTAATTAATGTTGAACTCCTGTTCCTTTTATGAATGTAAAACCTAAGGTCCTGGTAGTATATTATACACAAACCGGGCAGCTGAAAAGGATTGTAGATCATGTGCTGGCGCCGCTGGAAGGCAAAGTGGATGTAACTTTCGAGCAACTGGTTCCCACAGAGCCTTTTGCGTTTCCCTGGAAAAAGCAGACTTTTTACGATACAATGCCGGAAACGGTACTGCAAACGCCACGTGGTATACAACCTTTGAAAGTTGATGTGAACGAGCATTTTGATCTGGTTATACTGGCATACCAGCCATGGTTTTTATCGCCATCGCAGCCTACCGCCGCGTTCCTCCAAAGTGAACAGGGCCGGCAGCTGTTGAAAGGTAAAAAGGTAATCACCCTCCTCGGAGGCCGCAATATGTGGCTCAATGCCCAGGAATCGGTGAAAAAATACCTGCAGCAAGCTGGTGCCAACCTGGTAGGGAATATTGTACTGGTCGATAAATCTTCTAACCTGGTATCCCTGATCACCGTGTTAAGGTGGCAGTTTAAAGGACTGAAAGCCGCTACCAAATATCTTCCGCCGGCAGGAGTGCAGGAAAACGAAATCGTTACCAGCGCCCGCTTTGCGGCACCTATCGCCAAGGCACTTGAATCCGGCAACTGGAACAATCTGCAACAGGAACTCATTGACCTGAATGCCGTTGAACTCATTCCTAACCTGATTTTGCTGGAAGACAGAGGCATCAAAGCCTTCCGCTTCTGGGCCAAATACATCAGCGCCAAAGGTGGGCCCGCAGCAAGCTCCCGCCAGGGCCGTGTGAGTATGTACCGCTCCTTACTGTTGCCCGGTATTGTGGTACTTTCACCCATTACACTGATATCTTCCCTTATTAAACTTAACCTGAAAAAGAACGAACTGCAAAAGGAAGTGGAATACTATAAAAGTACTTCCCTTCGTTGAGTGGAAAATGCAGGAATTTCTGTGCCGACCTGTAATTAACCCGGCTTTTTGTCTGGTGGCGTAATAATTGTAATTCAGATTAGAATTCTATATTTACGTTTGTATAATACATATACCATCATAACATGCACCCATGTATGGCCTATCCAGCTTGTTGCATGTGCCTTTTAAAGACGAATTTTTTCAAATGAAGGAAGTTTATATTAACAGGCTTTCAAAATTTTTACCCAACAAGCCTGTAGAAAATGAAGAAATGGAGAGCATTCTCGGGCTGGTAGATGGAAAGCCTTCCCGTATGCGGTTGAAGATTTTGGGAAACAACAAGATCAAAACCCGCTATTACTCCCTGGACAACGAAGGGAAGTCGACCCATACCAACGCGGAAATGACAGCTGAGGCGGTGAAAGCATTGTTTGACGACAAAAACCCAATCAGTAACCTGCAGCTCCTTGCCTGCGGCACTACATCTCCTGATCAGTTATTGCCTAACCACGCCGCTATGGTGCACGGTTTGCTGAAATGTCAGCCTGTAGAGCTGATCGCAGCTACCGGCGCTTGCGCCGCTGGTATGCAGGCATTCAAATATGCCTGGATGTCCATCCGTTGCGGAAATACTTCCAACGCGGTGAGCACAGGTTCCGAAAAATTCTCTGCCTGGATGCTGGCTGAAAAATTCCAGCCGGAAAGAGATGCTCAAAAAGCTTTAGACGCTAATGGCTACATTGCTTTCGAAAAAGACTTTCTCCGCTGGATGCTGTCCGACGGTGCCAGCGCCGCTTATTTCTCCGATAAGCCAAACGAAGAAGGACTTTCTTTACGTGTAGACTGGGTAGAAATCGCCTCGTACGCCAATGAACTGGAAACCTGTATGTATTCCGGTGCCATCAAAACCGAAGATGGCGGTACCAAAGGCTGGATAGAAATGACTCCTGACGAATGGGCCTTCCACAGCGTGTTCTCCTTTAAACAGGATACGCGACTGCTGGGCAAAAATATTGTTCCTTCCGGTGCACAAATGTGGAAAAACCTGGTGGAACGCTATGGTATAAACCTGGATGAAATCGACTTCTTCCTGCCACATCTTTCTTCTGAATTCTTCCGTCTTAAAATAGATGAAGAAATCACCCGCATTGGAGTGCCTATCCCGCTGGACAAATGGTTCACAAACCTGGACCGCGTGGGTAACGTGGGTACTGCATCTCCATACCTGATGCTGGAAGAACTGATGAATACCGGCCGACTGAAGAAAGGACAGAAGATTGTGATGATGGTGCCGGAAAGTGCGCGTTTCTCCTATGCTTACGCACAGATCACCGTTGTATAAGCATTCACCTTTAAAACTGCTGTCATGAAAAAAGAGGAAGTACCACAGGATAAGGATAACCTTCATGAAGGTACATTCAAACAGATTATGTATGCGGTGGATAACTCGGGCAACTATGTACAGGTGCAGAGTGCTGGCTGGGAGCCTGAAAACATCGCCCTCGACCAGGCCTGGGAAGAAGTGAATAAAAGAATAGAAGCAGCGAAGCAAAAAGTACTCGCCGGAGAAGTGAGCCCCATCGCCTACTACATGGAAAAAAATATCATGGACCTTGCCCTGCTGGCAAACTATGTAGGCAAATTCCAATGGCAGGTGAAACGGCACATGAAGCCGGCGGTGTTCAGGCGATTGAGCCAACACATGCTGCAAAAATATGCAGATGCCTTTAAGGTCAGTATCGCTGACCTGCAGCACATAAAATAACTTACAATTTTCCACATCAAACGGAGTTCTGGCAACCGGAACTCCGTTTGATAATTAATGGAGCTATAAAAACTATGAGCGAAATTCTATTCCATCACACACAAACAGCACATTGCGAAAGCGGTGTTATCTCCAATCTGCTGGGCCACCACGGACTGAAGATCAGCGAGCCAATGGCTTTTGGTATCGGTGCCGGATTATTCTTTGGTCACCTGCCGTTTGTGAAGGTGAATGGTGTGCCGGGTACCACTTACAGGATATGGCCTGGTGCTATATTTCAACGCGTTTGTGACCGCCTGGGTGTAAAAATGAAAGTGGAAAAATTTAGTTCTGTGGAGAAAGGAATGGCCGCACTGGATCAAACCCTCGCCACCGGAACCCCTGTAGGACTGCTTTCCAGCGTGTATTACCTTACCTATTTCCCTGCCTCCTACCGTTTCCACTTCAATGCACATAACCTCGTAGTATATGGCAAAGAAAATGGCAACTACCTGGTAAGTGATCCGGTAATGGACAGTATTACCACCATCGACCCGGAAAGCCTGGCCCAGGCCCGCTTTGCAAAAGGATTTCCGGCCCCTAAAGGAAAAATGTATTACCCGGTGAGCGTACCATCTTCCGCTTCATTGGAAAAACCAATCATAGAAGGTATTAAGCAAACCTGCCACTATATGCTTAAGATTCCGATACCCATGTTCGGTGTGGACGGTATCCGGTTTCTGGCAAAACGGCTGAAAAAATATCCGGAGAAACTGGATGATCGCCGTGCAGTACTTTACCTCGGCAATATCATTCGTATGCAGGAAGAAATTGGTACCGGTGGTGCCGGATTCCGCTTCGTATATGCGGCCTTCCTCCAGGAAGCTGCCGAACTGCTGAATAAACCTGAACTATCCAAACTGGCCACCGAACTCACGCAGATCGGTGACCTGTGGCGTACCTTCGCCTTTGCAGCCGGCCGCGTATGCAAGAGCCGAAGCGCAAGTGATGATTCCTATAACGAGCTGAGTCAGATGCTTTTCCGCACAGCTGCTGCTGAAGAAGCATTTTTCCGTAAGCTCAGTAAGGCTATATAATAAAACGTTATGTCCAGCATTGCAGTAAAAGAGCTATACAAAACCTACACCGGCGCAGAAGAGCCCACGCTGAAAGGCCTGACGTTCTCCTTCCGGAAAGGTAGTATCGCAGGGTTGCTTGGGCCAAATGGCGCTGGTAAAACAACCACTATTTCCATTCTTTGCGGACTGGTAAAAGCCAGCAGCGGAGAGGTGCTGATCAACGGCCTCTCCCAGGACGCCGCTCACCGCGAAGCCATCAAACAGCAAATAGGTGTGGTGCCGCAGCGCATTGCCCTCTATCCGCAGCTTAGTGCGGTGGAAAACCTCACCTACTTCGGTAACCTTTACGGCTACAGGGGGAAGGGCCTGAAAGCCCGCATCATGGAGCTGCTGGAGGCATTCGGACTGGAAAAAAGTGCGGATAAAGAAATTCATAAATTCTCAGGTGGTATGAAAAGGAGAGCCAATATTATTGCGGCCATCCTCCATCAGCCATCGCTGCTCGTACTGGATGAGCCTACAGCGGGTGTAGATGTCCAGTCCAGGAGCATGATCCTGCAATTCCTGCGTGAGTACAACAGCCAGGGAAATAGTATCCTCTATACTTCCCACCTGCTGGAAGAAGCACAGTCGCTCTGCAGCGATGTAGCCATCGTAGACCAGGGGCGCCTCATTGTTCAGGGTAACCCTGATCAGCTCATCCATGACCTGCCGGATTGTGAAAACCTGGAAGACGTGTTCCTGCACTATACAGGGCATGCCTTGCGAGACTAATATTCAGATTAATGCTACGATTACTGGCGACAATAAGAAAAGAATGGCAACTACTGGTGCGCGATAAAACAGGACTCACCCTCCTGTTTCTCATGCCCGTGGTGTTGATTACAGTAATGGCACTGATCCAGGATGCGCCGTTTAAAGACTACCAGGAAGTTAAATTTGATATCCTGACGGTTGACAACGACCATGGCCGCCTGGGCCGCCATATACGCGAAGGGCTGGCCAGTGGCGGACAATTCCGTATCATAGATTCGCTGGACGGCAAACCGCTGACTGCCGAACAGGCACGACAGCTGGTAAACGAAGGGACTTATAAAATCAGTATTATCATTCCCGCTGGTGCTACCGGCAATATCGTGAGCAACGCCAACAGAATCGTGAATGATATTTCCCATCGGATGGGTATGTCGCTGGCACTGCCGGTAAAGCAAAACGCCGATTCCCTGGATGTTACCATCTACTTTGATCCTGCCGCTAAAAAGGCTTTCAAAGGAGCTATACACCAGGCGATTGATAATTTTCTGACGCAGGTAGAAACAGATATGCTTTTAGGGCGTATCCGCCAGGAACTGCGTCGCAAAGATTCCAGTGTGACAGCATCGAATGACACCCTTCCAATTCGCCTGCAGGCGGTAGGGCTGAAAGAAGAGGCGACAGGCACCGGCAAACAGATAGACGTGATTTCCAATTCCGTACAGCATAATGTACCGGCCTGGAGCATATTCGCAATGTTCTTTATCGTGATCCCCATTGCCGGCAATATGATCCGGGAGCGGGAAGACGGCAGTTTGCTGCGAATGAAGCTGATCCCGGGTTCCTACCTGGAGATTTTACTGGGCAAGATGTTGTTTTTTGTGGGCATTTGCGTGGTACAGTTTTATTGCATGATGCTCGTGGGTATGTACATCATGCCTTTACTGGATCTTCCAAAACTGGTGATGGGCCGCGATGCGGGCGCTACCTTCCTGGTAGCTGCTGCAATTGGCCTGGCCGCCACGTCGTACGGTATACTGATTGGCACGCTTTTTAAAACGCCTAATCAGGCCCTGAATTTTGGGGCTATTTCCATCGTGATCCTTTCTGCCATAGGTGGCATCTGGATTCCGCTGGAGGTGATGCCGCAGAAAATGCAGGCGATCGGGCATTTATCCCCGCTTAGCTGGGGACTGGATGCCATCAATGATATTTACCTCCGTAACGGCAATATAGCCTATGTGTGGAAAAATGTAGTGCTGTTGATTGTTACGGGCCTGGTAATGCTGGCAGTAGCCGGATATGTTGAAAAACGAAGAATGAACTGAGAATAATTTTCAAAACAGTACTAAAACTGTATTTTTACCAATTAACAAAGGCATCTGTGGCTGCCGACAGTCGCAGGTAAACCTACAACATTATGGAAGAATTAAAACAGAAACTGAAAGAACAGATCATTGAAGCACTGAATCTGCAAGACACCAAACCTGCTGATATCGACGACAACGCGCCGTTATTCGGAGATGGTCTGGGACTTGACAGTATCGACTCCCTCGAACTGATGGTATTACTGGAAAGACAGTATGGCATCAAGGTGGAAGATCCGCGTGAGGGCCGTAAAATCCTGCAGTCTGTTCAGTCTATGGCCGAATTCATTCAGTCTAAACAACAACCCGCTTAAGTAATTCAGCTGCATGGCGGAAAGAGTGTTTATTACAGGGATGGGAATGGTCACCGCCATTGGTGATAACGTGGCCGGAAATCTGCAACGCCTGCGCCAACAGGAGAGTGGGCTTGGGTTTACGGACTACATAGATACTATTTACAAACAGGTACTGCCGGTAGGTGAAGTAAAGCTGGATAACACCACTTTGTTTCGCATGGCCGGCATTCCTGTGCAGGATGGGTTTAGTCGCACTACATTGCTTGGCCTCGTGGCCATGCGCGAAGCATTGCAGCAGGCAGGCATACAGCACCTCCAGGATGAGCCTACGGGTTTCATCAACGCCAGTACGGTGGGAGGGATGTGCGATACAGAAAAAGTTTATTTTGACCTGATCAATCCGGAGAAGTCGGGCACTTTTATAGAAAGTATACATACCCTCGACTGTGCTGATTGTACACAACGTATAGCCGATACCGTCGGCTTTACCGAACATATGGCCACCATTAGCACGGCCTGTTCTTCTTCTGCCAATGCACTGATGTTTGGTGCGCGCATGATCAAGGCAGGGATGTATCAGCGGATGGTATGCGGCGGTACCGAAGCGCTTACCCGTTTCACCCTCAATGGATTCAACTCGCTGAAAAATGTGGATAAGCAGTTTTGCCGCCCTTTTGATCAGCAGCGTACCGGCTTAAACCTGGGTGAAGGCGCAGCTTACCTGGTACTGGAAAGTGAATCCTTTGCAAAAGCAAACAACAGTACTATCCTTGCGGAATTCACCGGTTACTGTAATGCCAACGAAGCATTCCATCCTACCTCTCCCTCTCCGGAAGGTGATGGCGCCTATGCTGCCATGAAAAATGCACTGGCCATGAGTGGCCGTACACTGGAAGAAGTGCAGTATATCAATGTCCATGGCACTGCTACTTTAAACAACGATATCTCCGAAGGACGTGCACTGGAACGGATGTTTGGTACAGCAATACCTCCATTCAGTTCCACCAAACCGTTTACCGGTCATACGCTTGCTGCCGCAGGCGCTATCGAAGCGATCTACGCGGTACTGGCCATCCGGAACGGTATCATCTTCCCGAACCTTAATTTTTCCGAACGTATGGAAGAATTGCAAATTGCTCCGGCAACGGAACTACAGGAAGAAGTGGTCATCAATAATGTAATTTCTAATTCTTTTGGCTTTGGGGGTAACAATGCTTCCCTCGTGATCAGTAAGTATGAAGGTTAAGTGTTATATCCAGGGAATGGCGGCAATATCTCCACAGCAAACTTTTGATGGAGATATTTCGACGGCGCCGTTTGTGCATAGCGAGAGCAACCGCTTGGTTTGCGTGGAACCGGATTACAAGCCCTATATTCCTGCAAATAGTTTGCGCCGGATGACACGTGTGCTGCGTATGGGACTTGCCACTGCATTGAAATGCCTGTCTGTCAGCGGTGTTTCCACCCCAGGCCCAATTGTTACCGGCACGGGAAAAGGCAGTTTGCAGGATACGGAAAAGTTTATCAAAGAAATTGAACAATACAAGGAAACGGCGCTGAACCCTACACCGTTTATTCAATCTACTTACAACTCTGTAAACGGACTGATTGCGCTACAGCAAAATGGTACCGACTATAACAATACATTTGTGCACCGCGGCTTTTCCTTCGAAAACGCTTTGGTAGACAGCATGATGCTGTTGCAGGAAGGCGCCAGTCATACCCTCACCGGCTCATTTGAAGAAATGACGCCGGAGCATTACTATATTAAGAGTCGCATTGGCCAGTGGCGGGAGGCTCCTGTAGGTAATACTCATTTGTTTGATGCCAATTTGCCCGGTACTAT
The DNA here is from genome assembly GCF_900142605.1 of Chitinophaga jiangningensis. Lineage (GTDB taxonomy): Bacteria > Bacteroidota > Bacteroidia > Chitinophagales > Chitinophagaceae > Chitinophaga > Chitinophaga jiangningensis. The sequence goes on along the minus strand of NZ_FRBL01000001.1, from coordinate 451,505 downwards.
TTCGGGAGAAGGTAGTGCCTTCTTTGTGCTGGCGGCCGCACCAACGCAGGAGTCTAAAGCGGCAGTAACCGGTATTAAACTCCTCTACAAACCTGCATCAGAAAGACTTTCGGCAGTACTGCAGGAGTTAGGTGCCGATGCCGACCTGGTGATCAGCGGCGCTAATGGCGACAGTAACTATGCCCATTATTATCAACTCCTCAACACCGTACTACCCAAACCCACTATACCGTTTAAACACCTCTGCGGGGAATATGATACTGCAGGTTCCTTCGCTTTGTGGCTGGCAGCCTCGCTGCTGCACGCGGGTAACATACCAGCGGAATGGTTTCCGATGGTGAAGGAGCTGCCGGCGGATTTTAAGAAGGTGGTGATTTATAATCATTTTTTTGGAGAGCAGCACACGGTGATGGTGGTGGAAAAGGTGTAGGAGTTTTATATTTATTTTAAGTTTATACCTGTGAATGAATTTCTGTTCGCTGTCTTAGCCACCTTGACAGTAATCATTACTTTCCGGCTGATTGTGTTTTCCGTGGCGAGGCAACGGATCACAAAGGATTTACTTATCAATAGTTATGAATTTCTCAGACTGGTATCAGCTTATGAAACCTTTCGGTATAACAGTGATCGGCCTTCTATCAGATTTATTATACGACCCAAATTACCCATCGTGTATTTCCGTGAACTTCATTTTATTGGTGCTGATGGCAAAGAGGAGAAGATGTTGGTAGCCATTGAGGTGGATATTGGTTCAATGAAGATATTTTACCAAAAGGACGTTATTTTTAAGTCATAAAAAACGGGCTGGTGTACTACACCAGCCCGTTTTTTATAATACCCTGAACACCGGATACCGCATATACTCCGGCTCTGCGTACGGCGAATGCTGATATACCCATTTCAGCTGTGCCGCTCCATTATTTGCAAATGCAGTATCAGCTGCGCGTTTTTTCTCTAGTTCCGCCTGTACTTCCGGGTGTTGTTTCAGCCATTCATAGCCGGTATCTTCAAACACATACGGGGAGTAGCCTTCTTTTTGTCCGAGGATGCCATCGAAGAAATTCCAGGCGAAGTAGGAGTCACCAGCGGTGGGCTCAAGTGTTTCGATAAGGAAGCGGTTAGCAACCTGGTTCATCGGGATATAGAAATCTCCTTTGCGGAAGTGAATAGAATCCATGGTGGTGGTCACTTTCACATCAGTATGGGGGAAGTGACTTTCATAGGGTTTAGTATAGGATTTATAATCAGCGATGTGGTAGGTGGCTACGTAGATGGTAGTATCTTTTTGCAGCGGCTGCATGATCACTTTATTGTTTTTCAGCAGGTCGATCACCGGCCACCAGCCCTGGGGGATGATGTATGCCTTTGGTTTATCCACAAAGTTGGTGGCGTTGGCAAAGTTGTAAAATTTCACCTGACGGGTATAAGGCTTGGTGCGATCGTAGTAGAGGCGTGGTAAGCCGGAAATGTTGCTGGGTTTATGGCCGGCGGCAAAGCCTTTGAAGGTGATCAGACTGTATTTTCTCATATCAAACTGCCAGTCAAGCGGGAACTGTGCTTGCGTACGCACCGCTTTTTTAGTGTCGTTACGGAGGTCACGGATGGTGCTGCTGTTGTCGGAGGTGAATTTAATAAAGCACTGCATGAGGGCGTAAGTTGCCTGTACCCGTTGGGGGTAGGGTTTCAGCATATGTGTTTCCGGCACAAAGCCGAAGGTATGGAAGAGCGTGGTGAAACCGGAGGAGTAGCGTGGGGAGTCGTCAAACTCTACCCAGCCGCTGTCGGGTGTTTCACCGAAGTGGTTTACATAGGGTACGAGGTCGTACCCTTTTTCTTTCATGAGTTGATAGAGGGTGGGGGTAAAAGTTTTATGGAGATATTCACCCATCGGGCCGCCCAGTTTATCGTGCTGGGTAGCGAGTAGAGTCATAATATGCTGGTAATCGGCGCCGTTGCTGACGTGGTTGTCGATAAACACGTCCGGGTCTGTAAGGTGGTAGATTTGCTGGAAGGAGCGGGCATTTCTGGAGTCAGTTTTTATAAAATCGCGGTTTAAGTCCAGATTTTGGCCATTTCCGCGGCTGCCGAAGGCATCCGGACCGTTTTGATCCACCCGGAAAAAAGTGGTACGGTTGAGTGCGCCACCGATATTATATACCGGGATGACTGCCAGTACGATATTATCCGGGATGCTGGCTTTTCCTTGGGCGAGGTCGCGCAGGAGCATCATGGAAGCGTCGATACCGTCCGGCTCACCGGGGTGTATACCGTTATTGATGAGTATGATTCTTTTATCTTTTTTATGGAGAGATGTAAAGTCAAAGTCTTTTGTAGGGCTGTAGATAACGAGGTGGAGCGGGTAGCCGGCGTCCGTGTTTCCCATTTCCAGCATTTTTATCTGTGGGTACTTTTTGGTGAGTTGCTGATAGTACGCGATGACTTCCTGGTAGGTAGCTGTTTCATTGCCGTTGCTGCGTTCATATCGGGTCAGGAGCTGCTGGGCGAAGGAGGGGAGGCTGAGGAGGGCAAAAATGCCTGAAATGAGGAGTTTTTTAACAGAAAGACTAAGATCTGGCATATGTATATATTTTATCTCTATATAAACAGACTAGAAAAACAAAAAGCCCTTCCCTCGTGAGGAAGAGCTATAAATATTGTTACTGAAGCAATTAGGCGAGAGCGTTAACTTTCTTAGCCAGCTTGCTTTTCAGATTTGCAGCTTTGTTCTTGTGAATAACGTTACGTTTAGCCAGTTTGTCGATCATGGAAGCTACTTCAGTAAAGTCTTTCTCCGCTGCCGCTTTATCAGTCACTGCTTTCAGGTCACGGATGGCATTACGGGTAGTTTTACCGTAGTAACGGTTACGCTCATTACGTTTTCTGCTCTGACGTACGTCTTTTTTCGTTGCTTTATGGTTTGCCATTTTTCAAATTTCAAGTTTCGGACGGCAAAGGTAATACTTTTCTCAATTCAATACAAAATTTTATTCGCCGTCTTTAAAGGTGCAAATATAAGTGATTGATGCTAATGTTGTGCATAGCTAATCATCTTATTATTTTCTAATTTTTTAGATACTCGGTAATGAAAAACGAGCGATATTTGCAATCCCATACATTATATAATGTGGGACATCTACCTATATAATGAGGGACTCAACAGAAAAGTATTTGAACTGAAGATCAGCAAAACTCGTTGTAAATGAAGGACTTCTCATTTGTCACCAACTCACATCCTGCTTACATAGAATCTTTATATCAGGATTTCCGCAAAGACCCTAATTCCGTCGACCCAGAATGGGTGAAATTTTTTGAAGGGTTTGATTTTGCAGTATCCAACGCCAATGGCAAGGCGGGCCCCGCGGCGCCAACGGCAGCAGGAGGTGGTTCAGCGCCGGTGACGAACGACCAGCTGGCAAAAGAATTAGGCGTGTACCGTCTGATTCAGGCTTATCGCAAGAAAGCCCACCTGATCGCTAAAACTAACCCGATCCGCGAGAGAAAAGACAGAAAAGCGGGTCTGGAAATTACCAATTTCGACCTCAGTGATGCGGATCTGAATTCAGAATTCTACTCAGGTACTTTCCTGGGCCTTGGTAAAACCACGTTAAAAAACATTCTGGCATTCCTTAATAAAGTATATGCAGGACCTGTAGGTATCCAGTATACATATATTAATGACCGCGAGAAAGCTAAATGGCTGGAAAAAGAATATGAATCTGCCATGAATAACCCGCTTTCCACGGAACAACGCCGCCGGATTCTGCAAAAGCTGAATCAGGGTGTTATTTTCGAAAAATTCCTTCACACCAAATATATCGGTCAGAAACGTTTCGGTCTGGAAGGTGGAGAATCCACTATTCCGGCACTGGATGCGATGATAAGTGTTGCCGCTGAATACGGCGTACAGGAATCCGTTATCGGTATGGCTCACCGTGGCCGCCTCAACGTACTGGCAAATATCCTCGGCAAAACTTACGAGCAGATCTTCAACGAGTTTGAAGGCCTGGCTATCCCTGACATGACCATGGGCTCCGGTGACGTGAAATATCACCTCGGATTCCGCTCCCAGGTTACAACCGCAGGTGGTAAACCCGTAAATCTGCAACTGATGCCCAACCCTTCCCACCTGGAAGTGGTAGACCCGATCGTGATCGGCTTTTCCCGCAGCAAGGCAGATGTGATTTACGACAGCGACTACGATAAAATCCTGCCTATCCTCATCCATGGTGATGCGGCCGTAGCAGGACAAGGTATCGTATATGAAGTGGCGCAAATGAGCAAACTGAAAGGTTACTACACTGGTGGTACCATTCACTTTGTGATCAACAACCAGATTGGCTTCACCACCGATTTTGATGATGCCCGCTCTTCTGACTACTGTACCAGCGTAGCCTCCATCGTACAGGCGCCGGTATTCCACGTAAACGGTGACGATGCGGAAGCGGTGGTAAAAGTATCCCAGCTGGCTGCACGCTACCGCCAGGAATTCAATGAAGATGTGTATATCGATATGGTGTGCTATCGTAAGCATGGCCATAACGAGGGTGATGAGCCTAAGTTTACACAACCATCTCTCTATGCCCTGATCGACAAACATCAGAACCCACGCGAAGTATATACGCAGTTCCTGCTGCAGAACGGCGATGCCGAAGCGCAGTCACTCGCAAAAGATATGGAAAAGGTATTCTGGGATGAACTGCAGGCACGCCTGGATGAAGTAAAACAACATCCGCTGCCTTATGTAAACCAGAAACCGGAAGAATGGTGGCAGGCACTCCGCAAGGCTACCCCGGCAGATTTTGATCAGTCGCCGGCAACCGCCATCAACGAAGCTGATTTCAAACGCCTCTTCGACGGGCTGATGAAATGGCCTGCTGATTTCGTGCCTTTACGTAAAGTGAGCAAACTGTTACAGGATAAAATTAAACTGTACCAGGAAGAAGGTAAGGTGGACTGGGCTACCGGTGAACTGCTGGCTTACAGCAGCCTCCTCATCGAAGGTAAAGACGTACGTATGAGCGGTGAAGACGTGAAACGTGGTACTTTCTCCCACCGTCATGCGGTGCTGTTCGACGAAAATACCAATGCCACCTATAACCGCCTGAACGATCTCCAGGAAAAACAAGGCAAACTCAGAATTTATAACTCTCTCCTGAGTGAATATGGTGTACTGGGCTTTGAATACGGTTATGCAATGGCTAACCCTAACAGCCTGGTAGTTTGGGAAGCGCAGTATGGCGACTTCGTAAACGGTGCACAAACAGTAATTGACCAGTATATCAGCAGCGCTGAACAGAAATGGACCACACAAAATGGCCTGGTGATGTTGCTGCCTCATGGTTATGAAGGTGGTGGACCGGATCACTCCAACGCTCGTCCTGAGCGCTTCCTGCAGCAATGTGCGGAAGAAAATATGGTGATCACCAATATCACTACAGCGGCGAACTTCTTCCATGCGCTGCGCCGTCAGCTGAACTGGCAGTTCCGCAAACCGCTGATCAACTTCTCTCCAAAAGCTAACCTCCGTCATACGGGTGCTTACTCCACTATGGAAGAGTTTACCAACGGTGGATTCAAGGAAGTGCTGGACGATCCGTTTATCCAGGATGCTTCTCTGGTGAAGAAAGTATTGCTGTGTACCGGTAAAATGTATTTTGATCTGAGTGATAAACAAGCGAAGGAAGACCGCAAAGATGTGGCCATCGTTCGTCTGGAACAACTGTATCCGCTGCCAGTGAAGCAACTGGAAAACATTGCTGCCAGATATAAGGGAGCTACCTTCTTCTGGGTACAGGAAGAGCCGCTGAACATGGGCGCTGCTTCTTACCTGCAGATGAACCTGAAGCAGATCAATTACGGTGTTATCAGTCGTAACCCAAGTGCATCCACTGCTACCGGTTATGCGAAAGTGCATGCCCGCGAACAGCAGCAGATCATTGACACCGCTTTTAACATCTAATAAAATAATCAAAGAAATAAAACAGATACCTGCTGTTATCTGTTAGGTCTTATGTAAAGAAATGCAGCCTGGCCTTAATAGCAGGTTTCACCATCAACTGATAAAATATGGTTATCGAAATCAAAGTCCCTACGGTAGGCGAATCTATTAGCGAGGTAACAATTGCGAAATGGTTGAAAAAAGATGGAGATTATGTGCAACAGGACGAAGTATTGTGCGAAATGGAATCGGAGAAAGCTACTTTCGAACTGAATGCTGAAAAAGCAGGTATCCTGAAAATTGCTGCTAATGCAGCTGAAGGAGCTACGCTGAAAATTGGTGATGTTGCCTGCACCATCGATACGGATGCAGCAGCACCAGCGGCTTCTGCGCCGGCAGCAGCAGCTCCGGCAGCGCCAGCAGCGGCACCTGTAGCGGAAGCAGCACCAGCAGCACCAGCCGTAAACAAAGGGGTAATTGAAATGAAGGTGCCAACAGTAGGCGAATCCATCAGCGAAGTAACCCTGGTTAAATGGACCAAAAAAGATGGTGATTACGTGGAACGTGACGAAGTGATCTGTGAACTGGAATCAGAGAAAGCTACTTTCGAACTGAACGCAGAAGAAGCAGGTGCACTGATCCTTGTAGCAAAAGAAGGTGACACCCTCAAAATCGGTGATGTTGCCTGCAAAATAGATACTGCTGCTGCACGCCCTGCGGGTAAGGCAGCACCAGCCGCCGCTCCTGCAGCTACGCCTGCACCTGCAGCAAAGCCACAGGTACAAAATGCGCCTGTAACCAGCATTCCTAACGATATCAAAGCTACCCCGGTAGCTGCGGCGGTAATTGCCGACAAGCACGTAGACCCTGCTACCATCAAAGGTAGCGGCGCCAACGGCAAAATCGTGAAAGATGATGTGTATGCTGCCCTGCAAAATCCAGGTGTGGCAATCGGCCAGGAAATGTTCAGTCGCAACGAACGTCGCGAGAAAATGAGCAACCTGCGTAAAACGGTTTCCCGCCGCCTTGTAGAAGCGAAGAACACGACCGCTATGCTGACTACCTTCAACGAGGTAGACATGACCGAAATCATGGCATTGCGCGCTAAATACAAAGAGGTATTCAAGAAACAACACGAAGTGAACCTGGGCTTCATGAGCTTCTTCACCAAAGCCTGCTGCTTCGCATTACAGGAGTTCCCTTCCGTAAATGCCTACATTGATGGCGAAGAACTGGTGTACCATGATTACTGCGATATTTCCATCGCCGTATCTGCTCCTAAAGGTCTGGTAGTACCGGTGATCCGTAACGCGGAAAGCCTGGATATGGCCGGTATTGAAAAAGAAGTCCTCAACCTGGCTACCAAAGCCCGTGACAACAAATTAACCATCCCGGAAATGACCGGTGGTACCTTCACTATCACTAACGGTGGTGTGTTTGGCTCCCTCATGAGTACGCCGATCATCAACATTCCGCAGTCAGCTATCCTGGGTATGCACAAGATCCAGGAACGCCCGATGGCAATTAATGGCCAGGTGGTAATCCGCCCGATGATGTACATTGCACTCAGCTATGATCACCGTATCATCGATGGTCGTGAGTCTGTAAGCTTCCTCGTTCGCGTAAAAGAAATGCTGGAAAATCCTGAACAGCTGCTGTTCGGTAAAGATCCGCTGAAAGCGCTGCTGAAGCTCTAATCTGATAGTATTTAGAATAACATATAAGGCCGGTATCGCGAGATGCCGGCCTTTTCCATTTGTATCGGGGATTAAACCGCACCTTCGGTGCGGTTTAATCCCCGGTTGAGCGACGGGCCGCAGGCCCGTTGCTCAACCGGAAAACTGAAAGATGCTATAATGCCTTACCTTCGCACCATGACCCGTTGGGAAAGTTATCTCGTTTCAGCAGCCAAAGTGATCAACGCCTATAAAGGCGACCTTCCGCTGCACCATTTTCTGAAGAAATTTTTTAAGCAGCACCCGCAGATGGGAAGCCGCGACAGACGCTGGATTTCGCAGCTCGTATATCATTACTTCCGCCTCGGATGGTGGAAGAGAGATATGGAGGTAAGTGAGCGATTGCTGTTAGGTACCTTCCTGTGCGAACAAAAGTCAAACGACCTGTTGGCACAATTGCAGCCGGCATGGAATGAGCAGATAGATGCATCGTTAGCTGAAAAATTGCAGTTAAGTAATGCCGGTGAGCTCACCGCTGAACAGTTATTCCCCTTTACGGACGAGCTGTCTGAAGGCATTGACGCCAACGCATTTGCGCTGAGCTACCTCAATCAGCCACACTTTTTCCTGCGTATCCGCAATAACAGGCAGGACAAAATACTGGCGATTTTAAAGCAGGCCAACATAGCGTATGAATTGTCTGAAAACCGCACTACGCTTGCGTTGCCGAACGGTACTAAAATCGAAGAACTGATCCCGGATAAAAGCTGGTACGAAGTACAGGATGCCAGCAGTCAGCAAACAGGCCTGTTATTTAAGCCTTCCAGAGGTCAGCGCTGGTGGGATTGCTGCGCTGCAAGTGGCGGTAAATCCATCCTGCTGAAAGACCAGGAACCGAATGTGCAGCTGCTTGTGAGCGATGTACGCAGGTCTATCCTCGAAAACCTCCAACAGCGCTTTGCTGCCGCCGGAGTAAAGAACTATGAAGCACGCGTGGCCGACCTTACCAATCCTGCGTTTCCGGGAACAATGGGGAATGTGAAGTTTGACGGGATAATCCTTGATGCACCCTGCAGCGGTTCCGGTACCTGGGGCCGTACGCCGGAGAGTTTAGCCTTTTTCAAAAAAGAGGAAATTCAACGATACCAGGATTTGCAAAAGCGTATAGCCGATAACGTTATACATTTTGTGAAACCGGGTGGCGTGTTGATTTATATTACCTGCTCCGTATTTAAAAAAGAGAATGAGGAAGTGGCGGCGTTCATAGAAGCCAATAGTAATTTGAGAAGGGAAGAAGGCGGTGTGATTCCGGGGTATGAAAGCGGGGCGGATACGATGTATGCGGTGAGGTTTAGGAGAGTTGGGTAAAATCTTATCCAGAGAAAAATTTTTAGTAAATATCTTATTTTAAAAGGGATAAAATTCTATTTTTAAAAAGTAGTGTACCCATCCCTTTTATACTAATGATATTGTGAATCAATGAAAAAGAATTTATTTCTCCTATACCTTCTGTTTGCCTTGGCAGGCGTTGGTTTTGCACAGACTGGCGATTTACTTCGCGTGATGCAACCTTCACCTACCAGCCGTGAATTCGAAAAGTACATTACCCAGCAAGTTTCCTTGTACAATGGTATTCCTGAAATCAATATACCGTTATATAATCTCCAGGTGGGTAAGGCGTCAATACCCATTATGCTGAAATACCATGCCTCCGGAATAAAATTTGGTCAGAGCTCCGGGGAGGTGGGCGTTGGCTGGGTACTTGAACCAGGGTATAGAATTTCCAGGACTATGTATGGTCGTCCGGACGAATATTTTCCCATGCCTGCAAATCTGGACGTGGTCAACTCAATTCCAGATCCCGCAACAAGGGATGTTTACCTTGCACAATTTGGCCGGGATAATGAAATGTATCTTCCCTTCGCGTCCCAGGCGCTGGATGGTGAGTATGATAAGTTTTCTTATTCTCTGGGAACTACAGCAGGTATGTTTATTATTACTGACCGGCAGCAACGAAAGGTAAAAACTACCAGCACGTCGCTGGATACAATTTCCTATACGCAGAATCTACAGGGACTGATTACTAATTTTGATATAACGGATGGCAATGGAATTTCCTATCGTTTTGGAAAAGAACTTACGGGGTCAAATACTGTATATGAAAGAAATTCCAGCGTTAACTTCACCAAAGGGATTACTCCGACTGCATGGCTGCTGACTAATATGGTTGATCCATTCGGACAATATGCACGATTTCATTATAGAAATTATCAGGAGAGTAACTCAAATACCGCGAAATCACTGTATACGATGGCCTCAGTTTCCGGGCCTTACCAAATGTGTCCTAATACAACCGGAGACGCAAATTTAAGCAGTGTTCCACTAAATGTATATGAGGTACAGGCATTAACGGATATAACTACGGAAAGAGAGGTGGTGAAGTTTTATCGAAAAGCCAATACGACCATTATTGACTCCATTACAGTAAATCTACTCACTGGTCAGCGTTTGAAAAAAATTGTATTCCAACATGTCTCAACTGCGCTGCACCGGTTCCTGGATAAGGTGATAGTTTATGGAAGCAAAGATATAAATGGACAGACGTACAGCTTTAACTATATTAACCGGGACTATCCTGGAAATGGAAGTCTGATCGCGGATTATTGGGGTTATTACAGACAAACCTCCAATAATTACTATGAGTTTCCGGATTTTGGAACCCCGTACCTCTGTAAAGGGGAAATGGGGGCTGTTTCGCTGGGGGCCTATATGACAATGACTGACAGAAACCCGTATGGTACTGATGCCAGTTTTTTTACGCTCAATAAAATAACCTATCCGACCGGGGGAAGTACTTCTTTTGAATATGAATCAAATAAATATTGGGGAGCGAATGATAATAATGGGATGCTTACGATTAAAAATGTTGGTATCAGAATAAAGAAGATTTGGTTTAATGACCTTGTGAGAAATGAAACAATGATGAAGGAGTATAGATATGGCACTACTGATGATGAAACAGGGGTGGTTTCGGTAGACCTGGCGAATAAAAATCTCTTTATTTCTGAAGCTGTTTATGGGGACTGCCTGCTATCTGGTGCAAGTCAGGTGGACGTTAGATTATTGCGTACAGTCACCTTCAAAACCAACCCTGATGAAGAGTTGGCGGCGGCAGCTGCAAGCCCGGTTACCTATAGCAAAGTTACTGAAACTTCAATGGGTATCAATCCAGTGAACGGTTTGACTGAATACAATGGGAAAACTGAATATTATTACATACTTCCTGAGTCTATTTACTATCAGGGTTATCCAGTAAACTCCAGTTATATAGCGTATGATGGATTAATGGATGGATTTGGAGGAGACTGTATAAATATGGGTGCTGGAGCAAAGAATATGTTGCGAAAGTATCCTGCTTATTATGTTTCTCTCGATGCCACCTGGAAAAAGCCAGTGTTAAAGTCTAAAAAAGTATACAAATATGTAAATGGAATATTTGAACCACAGTTATTTGAGGAGAATGAATATGTTTCGAATATGGAAATGTTTGCTGGTTTAAAGGTGCGGAAGTTTTTTAGTGCAGCTGAAAATTATAATAATTCCAATAACTATTATGCTAATAGTATTACCAGTTTATTTGATTATGGTAGTTATAGTGTTTCATGCGGGGATCAGGTGCTTTCACGTACAATTTCCACGTATTTTTCAAACGGCAGCCAGTTGCAGCAGGAGAGAAAATTAAGCTATAATTCATTATTACAGGTCAGCAAAGAGGAAACTGTTAGTAGCGATAATACCAAAACAATTGCATATAACTATTATCCGAAAGACTATGGCGTAATTACGGGGACTGACCCGATCTCATCAGGTGTAAAAAAATTGTTAGCTAGTCATATACTTACGGCTACCATTGAGAATACATTGGCAAAAACTGATATTAATGGCAGTAATGAGCGGGTGGTCAAATCGAGTTTTAATTCCTTTAAATCCGATATGCCATTACAGGATGGGTTATGGACCTTCAATGAAGGTAACAGTGTTACCAATTTTAGCAGAACTACGTTGATTAACGGAGCGGTAAGCCATGACTCCCGATATCAACGCAGGTTATCGTTTAATAGCTATGATAGTCGCGGAAATATCCTGGAACAGCAGAAGGTGAATGACATTGCGGAACTTTACATCTGGGGTTATAACAACCAATATCCAGTCGCGAAAATATTGGGAGGAAACTATGTTACCGCTGTCGGGCAGCTAAACCAGGCAATTTTACAGTATCCGGCCAACGACCAACAATTGAGGGAAGAATTGAATAAGCTCAGAATTAATAATCCGGATGGAAAAATACTGGTGAGTACATATACATATGCGCCTTCCATTGGTATTACCAGTGAAACAGATCCTGCTGGTCGTACTTCTTATTACGAGTATGATGAATCAGGTCGTTTAAAGCTGATAAGGGATGCCAATGGTAATATTGTTAAGCTGTATGACTACAAATATCAGCAGCTTTTAACTCAATAAATATAAAATTTATAAACCGTTCTGTTCTTTGATGAATAGTTGAAGTACCATTTTCTAAACAATAGATATCCTGATACTGTGAATAAATTTATCCTTGTCCTTGTTTTTGGAGTATTCCCAATAATATCAGTTGCACAGGAAAATAAACCTGTCGTAACTACTCCGGTTTCTCAGCCTGTAGAGAGTGTGCCTGCCGCATATACGAATCCCACCATAAATTATGTGAGAACCTGGGCGCCGGCCATTCCCCTTACAAATGCTACAGACGTTAGTAGCCGAACTAAGCCTGTAAGCCAGGTGAAAGAGCAGACTGCTTATGTAGATGGTCTTGGCCGGCCACTTCAATCAGTAGTAAAGGGGATTAGCCCACAGGGTCGTGACCTGGTAACACCTGTAATTTACGATCAGTTTGGCAGGGAAGTCACCAAATATCTTCCCTATACCTCCACCACGGGCGACGGTAATCTGAAGCTTAACCCATTTTTGGAACAGCAACAATTTTACCAGGGATATCCTTCGGCACAAAACAATACCATCTATTATAGTGAAACTGAATTTGAAGCATCTCCGCTTAATCGGCAATTGAAAAGTTATGCCGCCGGTAACGGCTGGGCCAGAACAAAGGGAAACCATCCGATAGAGCAGCAATACCTGGTAAATGAATCAGCTGACCAGGTAGTCATCTGGACAGTGGATATTAGTGGCAATGCGGTTGCTTCCGGATATTATGCTCCGGGAACCTTGTACAAAGAAGTTATTATTAATGAAGATGGGGCAAAGGTTATCAGTTTTAAGGACAAAAGTGATGTTTTGATTCTAAAAAAGACGGAACAAACTTCTCAGCATACAAATGCATATAATGGTTGGCTGAGTACCTATTATATATATGACGATCTGGGCCAGCTCAGAACCGTTATCCCACCGCTGGCAGTGGAAAAGATTATTGGCCAGTGGACCCTTGGCGCCGTACAGGCAGAGCTCTGTTTCCAGTACAATTATGATGATCGTGGCCGGATGATTGAAAAGAAGATTCCGGGAGCAGGCGTAGTGGAAATGGTTTATGATACGCGCGACCGGCTGGTTTTTACTCGGGATGGAAACATGCGCGGTAAAGGAAACTGGCTGGTGACTTTTTATGATGGGCTTAACAGGCAGGTAGAAACCGCTATTTATCATCCTACGGTGCCTACCGATCGTTCTTCACTCCAATCAGCCATGAATGCGGTTACCAATACCACTGGACAGCAACAATTCACCTTCCCCGGCATCGATAACCTGGTAATGGCTACTGATCAGGGTAAATCACTTTATGAAGCAAGAATAAGTATTGAGCTGATTGATGGTTATGATAGTAATACAGGCGAAAAAGAGTATAGCATAAATACCAGCCTGAATACCGGTCAGGTTGCTTTGCAGTTGACGAACCCGTTGCCAGCTATCAGCGAAGGGGAACTGACCCCGTTGACTTTTACTTTTTATGATAACTACAACTATCCTGGTGTGATAGCACCGGTTGGCTTTGATTTTAATCCTTATAAAGATGGCAATGCAATTGGGCCGGTAGACCCAGTAAGAACATTGAACACACAGGGATTAGTGACAGGTATGCGCACCCGCGTACTGGGTACAAACAGCTGGCTTACTACCACTACTTACTATGATGATAAAGGTCGCACTATAGAAATAGTGAAGGAAAACTATAACGGGGTTAAGCATACGGTTCATTCCATGTATGACTTTACTGGCAAAGTTTTACTGACCCATGAACAGCATATTAATCCATCGAGTGCGCAACAATCTAACATGGATGTGATCACCCGGAATACCTACGATGCAGGGGGCAGGTTGCTCACAGTTACCAAACGTTATAATAACGACGCCAGCCTGGAGCGAATTATTTTATCAAATACCTATGATGCAAATGGTCAGCTGCAGAAAAAAGACCTGGGTATTGGGAACGATGGTATTGCACTTACTTCTGTGAATTATGATTATAATATCCGTGGCTGGTTAACAGGTATAAACAAAGCATATGTGACCAGTGGTACTGGTGACCGCATGTACTTTGGCCAAACATTGTCTTATGACAACGGATTTAACAATCCATCTTTTAGCGGCAATATCGCTGGCCAGCTATGGAGAGGGTATAATGATCCTATAGCAAGGGCCTATGGGTATAAATACGATAATGCCAGCAGACTGCTTTCTGCGGATTTCAACCAGCAGGATAATGGTCCTTCTGACAGCTGGACGCATAGCTCCGTGAATTTCTCGGTATCCAATCTTGGATACGATGCCAATGGCAACATCATGAGCATGAAGCAGGACGGGATGGTAGCCGGTGCACCCGCAGTAATTGATAACCTGCAGTATCGCTATATGAATAATAGCAACAAGCTGGAGTCAGTGAACGACGTAGGTGGAACCAGTGCGGCACTAGGTGATTTTAAAAATTCGCCCTCTGACGGAGTGGACTACGGTTATGACAGTAATGGTAATCTTACCAGTGATAATAACAAAGGCATCAGTCAAATCAATTATAATATTCTTAATCTGCCAGAAGAAATCACTGTTGGTACAAAAGGAAGCATCAGTTATTTGTATGATGCTACTGGCGCCAAACTCCGAAAAACAGTAATTGATAAAACTGTTTCGCCGGTAAAAACTACTGTTACTGATTATATGGCCGGCCTTGTGTTTAAGGATAATGTCATGGAGCTGATAAGTCATGAAGAGGGCAGACTCCGTGTGGTAAATAAGCAGGGTGCTGCGCCATTATACATTTATGATTATTTCCTGAAAGATCATCTGGGCAATGTTCGCACTGTATTGACGGAGCATAATGACCAAACTATTTATGCTGCTACAATGGAAACTGCTAAGGCTTCTGCAGAAGAAGCGTTGTTCAGCAATGTGGCCACTACCAGGGCAGATTTACCGGTGGGTTACCCAACGGACGAAACTTCCCCTGTTAACAAATTTGCATCCAAATTAAATGGAGGGTCAGAGAAAAAAGTAGGCACTTCACTGGTGCTGCGTGTAATGGCTGGTGATACTGTCAAAATAGGCACCAAGGCCTTCTACAAATCAACTGTTGGGCAAAAGAAGAATGCTTCCAAAGAAGAAATTCTTAGCTCCCTACTAAATGCATTCGGTGAAAGTGCTGGAAATGGTGGACACGGTAGTGTAGCCTCGAATCGTACACCAGCCAGCAACCTGACCGGTAACGACTTACGTAAGCTGGCTGAAAAAAATCCCGACCAGGGAGCAGCGGACAAACCCCGCGCTTACCTGAATTATGTATTGTTTGATGATCAGTTTAAACTGGTGGATCAGAGCAGCGGCCTGAAGCAGGTAGCTGCCACTCCCGATGAGCTGCAAACATTAGCGACCGAGGATGTAGTGATGGAAAAGAGTGGTTTTCTGTATATTTATACCAGTAATGAAACTAACCAGGATGTTTATTTCGACAACCTGGTGGTGACGCATAACGGCGGGCCGGTACTGGAGGAAACGCATTATTATCCATTTGGGTTGACGATGGCGGGGATAAGTTCAAATGCGTTGAAGGGAAGTAATTACGCTGAGAACCGTTTGAAATACAATGGTAAGGAACTTCAGAGTAAGGAGTTCGGCGATGGTTCCGGATTGGAGTGGTATGATTATGGCGCTAGGATGCAAGATCCCCAAATTGGGAGGTGGCATGGAATAGATGCTAAAGCAGAAAAGTACAATTATATTTCCCCATATAGTTACACTTTGAATAACCCTATCAATTTTATTGATCCAGATGGAAAAGATGTTAGAGTTGGAATTAATGCGGAGAATCACACAATTACGTTGTCATCAACGATTTTCGTTATGGGAGCGAATGCTGAAAAGCAAACCGAAAAATATAATCAGTTTCTTATAGATAATTCACGATTACTCAGTGGAAAATTTAACGATGCAGATGGAAATGAATGGACAATTTCTATAGATATTAATTATAAAGTTGGGAATGAGGATGATAAGGAAAGAATAGCCAAAAATCCAAATGGAGATAATATCTTGGAATTGACTACAAATGGAAATTTTGCTCGCGCCGAGAGTATTGATGGGAAAACCCCAAGTGCACAAATGGTTCGTGAGGATCCTAATAATCCCTATAGCAGGGTTGTAGGGCGTTATGATGGGATCGGTAGAAGAACTGTGATCGGTATAGGAAGAAACGCTGATAACAGTTATTCAGATGGAGGAACCGGATTTCACGAAACGCTGCATTTATTTGGATTACTCGACAGATATTATACAGATAAATATGGAGCATTTAAGGAAAGTCATAAGGGATACGAAAATGACGTGATGGGAACACCGGCAGGTTTCCCGGATAGTAATCTTCAAATGACCCAAGGGCATTTTAATAATTGGGGAAATTATATAATCAATAATAAACTTCCATCTGGATCTATCATCAACGTAACTGTTGATAGAAATCCACTAACAAATGCGCTATTGCCATGAACTTTCAAAGGATTATAAAAGTATTGATGTTGTCCATATTCTTAACTGCTAGTTTATCCTGCAACAAAGTTTTTTTCGTGGACAGGTCGATTGTACTTCGCCAACAATATGGATACATAGTTGAACAAAGAAATCAAATGGTATTTATTCCTATGGATATCAATAAGGATTTCATTAGTCAGGTTAACGGAAAGACAGGATATCGAATCTACCAGTCGCCGGGCTATGAAGGAATTAAATATGCGCAAGGGGATAGTATTCAGGTAGAAATGCATTATTATGATGTTAAGATAAAGAAGGATGTTGTTCTTAATGAAAAAGTTTATATCGTTAGAGCTATAATTGTTTATACTGACGACAAAAAAAGCCGATCTAAAGAAAATACAACAATTGCATTCGACTATGAGGGTAAGACATACTCATTTACCTCCTATGCGAATCGCTTTACACAGGTTTATCAAGTTGTAGGGGTCGTATCATTGTTAGATAAGAAGTAATAACATCATCTTTATTGCATTCGAACTAATCTTGCCAAAGTTTTTCCCTTTTTTCGTTAACTTTTAGATGGAAACCATCACTAACGAAAACTGCGCAGCATGAAGACACTCTGGAAATACCTGAAGCCGCATAAAAAACTGATCCTTATTTCCTTGCTGCTGGCCGGCTCCGCGCAACTACTCAACCTGCTGGACCCAATTATCTTTGGTAAGATTGTAGACAATTACGCTTCCAACCCCAACCATCTGAGTGAGAAAGAACTGGTGAGTAGTGTGCTTTACTGGCTGGGAATTGCTATTGCAATTGCCTTGCTCGCCAAGGCATTTAAATCTCTCCAGGAATACCTGACAAGAAAAACCGTAGCACAGTTTGGAATGCAGATATTTAATGATGGGCTGAAACAAACGCTGCGCTTGTCGTTCCAGGAGTTTGAAGAAAACAGGAGCGGTACCACGCTCTCCATTTTACAGAAAGTAAAAACAGATGCGGAGCGCTTTACGAACAGCTTCATCAACGTCCTTTTTTCTTCGCTGGTAGGAACCGGTTTTCTTATTTGGTACAGTATCAACAAAAACTGGATGCTGATTCCTGTATTCGTAATAGGCGTGCTGGTATTAGGTTCACTGACGGGGCTTCTTTCCCGTAAAATAAAAACGGTGCAGCGCAGCATTAACCGGCAAACAGATGCGCAGGCAGGTGTGATTACAGAAAGTCTAAGAAATATAGAGCTGGTAAAGAGCCTTGGGCTTACGTTTCCGGAGATCAGGCGTTTGAATGAGCAAACCAAAAAGATCTATGAATTGGAGATGTACAAAGCCAAAAAAGTAAGTACACTTTCATTGCTGCAAGGCACCGCACTCAACCTGTTGAAACAATCGATTTTGTTTATTTTACTATGGCTGATATTCAGGCAGGTACTGAGTACCGGTGAATTGATCGCCATGCAATTCATATCCACAGCCATTTTCGTGCCCCTGCAGGACCTGGGCAATATGATCCTTCAATACCGCGAAGTAGACGCCAGCATCCGCAATTTTGATAAGCTGATGAAGAAACCGGTAGAACGCCGGCCAGAAACGCCGGTAGAGATTGGACCTTTGGAAAGTCTGCGCTTTGAAGACGTAGTTTTCAGGCATAAAACGGCTACCTATAACGCCATGGATGGTATTTCATTTTCTGTACACCTGGGGCAAACCATTGCTTTCGTAGGACCTTCCGGCTCCGGTAAATCCACGCTGGTAAAGCTCCTGGTGGGACTATATACCCCTGTTAGTGGTAATATCTACTTTAATGAAGTAAAGTCCAGGGACCTCCGTTATAACCCGCTGCGCCGTCAGATTGGCTTTGTAACACAGGACACGCAACTGTATGCCGGCACCATCCGCGATAATATGCTGTTTGTAAAACCCGGGGCTAGTAATGAAGAAATTATGGATGCGCTGAACAAGGCTTCCGCGGCTGCTTTGATAGCCAAAACTGATAAGGGTATTTATACCATGCTGGGTGAAAACGGCATGAAGCTGTCGGGAGGGGAGAAGCAGCGAATTTCCATTGCCAGGGCGCTGCTGCGGCAGCCGCGACTCCTCATTTTCGATGAGGCCACCTCGGCGCTGGACTCCCTTACAGAAGAAGATATTACAGCCACTATCCGGGAAGTATCCGCTTCCAGGGAGCAAATGACGATACTGATTGCCCATCGGTTATCCACTATTATGCATGCAGATGCTATTTACGTACTGGAAAAGGGTAAGATAGTGGAAACAGGCAGCCATGAGGAGTTGCTGGTGCAAAAAGGGCTCTATTATGCCATGTGGCGGCAACAGGTGGGTGAGCGCCGCTTCCGCCCTGAAACAGTACAGGATGCTGCTGCCGAAGATGAGGATGAAGAGGATGATGACACTATTGTGCAAAAAATAGGGCTGACCTGATGGCCAGCCCCGTAAGTATAAACTGTATGTACAATTAAAGATTGTCAGGCGTAAACGCGCGCTGAATAATACCACCGCCGATTACATCATCGCCTTCATAGAAAACGGCCGACTGCCCGGGGGCAATACCTTTCACGTTTTCGTAGAAATTCACCTTCACCTGTCCGTTTTCGTTGTAAAGATTGCTCAGCGCACCTTTATCCTTGTAACGGATTTTGGTAACGGCTTCCATACCGTCAGGAATGGTTTCGTATTTACCCATGTTTATTTTAGCAACAAACATTTCGTTTTTCTGCAGTTCATCTTCGTTGCCAAGCACCACTGTATTGGTTTCCGGAATAATTTCCGTTACAAACACCGGGCGGCCCAGGGCAATGTCCAGTCCTTTACGCTGACCGATCGTATAAAAAGGATAACCTTTGTGTTTACCTACAACAGTACCATCTGCGAGTACGAAGTTGCCGCCGTTTACCCTTTCTTCGAGACCTTCCACTTTGCGTTTCAGGAATCCGCGATAGTCGTTGTCCGGCACAAAGCAAATCTCATAGCTCTCCGCTTTCTTTGCCAGTTCAGGGTAGCCGAAATCGAAGGCCATTTGCCTGATCTCCGTTTTACGGTATTTACCCAGTGGCAGGATGGTGCGTGCGAGTACATCCTGCTGGATGCCCCACAGTACATAGCTTTGATCCTTCAGTTCGTCTATCCCTTTGCTGATAACGTAACGACCATTATCGTGCTGGCGAATCTGGCCGTAGTGGCCTGTAGCAATAAATTCGCAGTCCAGTGCATCGGCGCGTTTCATCAGTGCGCGCCATTTGATATGGGTATTACAGAGTACACACGGGTTAGGTGTGCGACCTGCAATGTATTCATCTACGAAGTTATTGATCACAAAATCGCCGAATTCGTCGCGGATGTCCAGCACGAAGTGCGGGAACCCGTGATGCACCGCAGCTGCGCGGGCATCATTAAATGAATCGAGGTTACAGCAGCCGGTTTCTTTCTTGCTGGCACCAGCCGACGCATAATCCCAGGTTTTCATGGTGATCCCCACCACTTCATAGCCCTGTTCGTGTAACATCAGTGCTGTTACAGTACTGTCGATTCCGCCACTCATGGCAACCAGCACTTTTCCAAGCTTGCTCATTAAAATTGTTTTAAGGATGCAAAATTACTTAAAATCCAGCCAATGCCGGTACACATATTATCGATTATACCAATGCCACAATCAATTTTTACTATGGGATGATACGTTTTTGGCTGGGTTTAGCAATTATTTAGCTTGTTACTACAAATTGTTAATTTAGCGCGCTATATTTAGTGTCCAAACAAGAGGAAATGTTACCAATACTCAATCAGGAGCTCGTACTTCAAAGAGCAGATTCCGGCGTCAGTGAAAAACAGTTTCAATTCCCGGAGAAAATACTTCAATTCGGCACAGGCGTACTGTTACGCGGACTTGTAGACTATCTCGTAGACAAAGCCAACAAGCAACAGGTGTTCCAGGGCCGCGTGGTGGTAATCAAATCCACCGACGGAGATACCTCCGAATTTGATCAGCAAAATTCATTGTACACTACACATATTAAAGGAATTTCTCAAGGGGAATTGGTGGATAGCGTACTGATAAATGCTTCTATTTCCCGTGTTTTGCAATCGAATGCAGACTGGAATAAGGTGCTCCAAGCAGTGCATCAGCCTGAGTTACAGATCATTATATCCAACACCACCGAGGTGGGTATCCAATATGTAGCAGAAAAAGTGACAGGAGGAGTACCCTCCAGCTATCCCGGCAAGCTGCTGGCCATACTCTGGGAACGTTACCAGTACTTTAAAGGCAGCAGTAACACGGGTTTTGTGATCGTGCCTACTGAATTGGTAGTGGATAACGGGAAATTATTGAAAGAAATCGTACTTAAACTGGCAGCATTCAATGAAATGCCGGCAGGCTTCATCGATTGGATCAACGGCGATAACCACTTTTGTAGCAGCCTGGTAGACCGCATCGTTCCCGGAAAGCCACGAAATCTCCCGGAAATGGAAGAAAAAGCAGGTTATTCCGATAAACTCTGGATTGAAGTAGAGCCGTTCCTGTTATGGGCGATTGAAGGCAACGAATATATCCGGTCAGTATTATCGTTCCATCAAACAGATGAGCGCATGCTGATCCAACCGGATATTACGCCGTTCCGTGAGCAGAAACTGCGCATCCTCAACGGTTCCCACACTGCTACGGTACCAATGGCTTACCTGTCGGGCCTCAACACAGTATACGAAGCCATGGAAAACGAATACATGCGCAATTTTTTCCAGCAGGTAATTTTAGAAGAAATTCTGCCAACCATTAAAGATATTTGTCCTACGGCACCTGCATTTGCCGCGGATGTACTGGACCGCTTCGCCAATCCGTTTATCGCGCATAAGCTGATCAGCATTACTTTCCAGGAGAGCTCCAAGATGAATGCCCGCAATGTGCGAACGCTGCTGCGTTATTATGAGCAAAAGAAAGCCCTGCCTCCGTATATGTGCCTCGGTTTTGCTGCCATGCTGCTGTTCCTGAAACCAGTGAAGCAGGAAGCAGGAAAGTACTACGGTGCAAGGGATGGGGAAGAGTACCTGATTACAGACGATAACATCGCCCTGTTTGCGGAGTACTGGGAGCAACGTACCACCACCTATGAAATGGTGGCTAAAATAGCCGCAGACACGCGTTTGTGGGAGGTTAGCCTGCACGCTATCCCTGGCTTTACCGCTACTATCAGTGAACATTTGGATCAATTACTAGAACAAGGAGTGAAGTCATTCATCCGCCAGGAGCTGGCTTCCTCCCGTATATAAATTCTACAGTGCTATGAAACAATTTTTGTCGGAGGATTTTTTGCTGCAAACAGAAACGGCTAAACGCTTATACTTTGATTATGCGAAGGCGATGCCTGTGATCGATTACCATAACCACCTGCCTCCGGATGAAATAGCGCAGAACAAGGTATTTGCCAACCTCACGGAGATCTGGCTGAAAGGGGATCACTATAAGTGGAGAGCGATGCGTGCCAACGGTGTGGCGGAGCAATTCATCACCGGCGAGGCAGATGATTTCACCAAGTTTAAACACTGGGCGGCCACTACTCCTTATACCATGCGCAACCCGTTGTACCACTGGTCGCACATGGAACTGCGCAATCCGTTTGGAATCACTGATCTGTTGAGCGAGTCAACCGCCGAAAGTATTTACCAGCGCTGTAATGAACAGCTGCCGGGCCTCAGCACCCGGGCGTTGCTGACGCATTACCAGGTAACCACGTTGTGCACCACTGACGATCCGGTGGATTCACTGGAACATCATGCGGCCATTGCGGCCAATCCGTTTGGAACGGCCGTGCTGCCTACTTTCAGGCCCGACAGGGCCATGGCGGTGGATAACCCTGCTGTCTTCAACGCTTTTGTCGATAAGTTGTCGGAAGTAGTGAACAGTGATATCAATAGCTACGACAAGCTGCTGGCCGCTTTGCAGCAGCGCCACGATTATTTTCATGAAAAAGGCGGGCGACTGAGCGATCACGGGCAGAGTGCATTTTATTTCAAACCGGCTACCCCGGCGCAGCTGGAGCAGATCTTCCAGCAGGCCAGAACCGGTAAGGTTGCCACGGAACAGGAAAATGAGCAGTTCAGAACAGCCGTGCTGTTGCAGATATGCGAGTGGAACCACGCCAAAGGCTGGGCACAGCAGTTTCATGTGGGCGCTATCAGGAACAATAACACCAGACTATTGCAGTCCTACGGCGCAGATGCGGGCGTTGATTCCATTGGCGACTGGAAAAATGCCATGGCCATGAGCGCGTTCCTGAATGAACTAGATAAGAAAAATAAGCTGGCTAAAACCGTTTTATATAATCTGAACGGGGCCGATAATGATGTATTTGCAACGATGGCGGGCAACTTCCAGGATGGCAGCATACCGGGTAAAATCCAGTATGGCTCCGGTTGGTGGTTCCTGGATCAGAAAGACGGAATGGAAAAACAAATGAACTGTTTAAGCAATATGGGCCTGCTTTCCAGGTTCGTTGGCATGCTTACGGACTCACGTAGTTTTCTTTCTTATTCGCGTCATGAATATTTCCGTCGTATTTTGTGCAACCTCCTGGGCCGGGATGTGGAAAATGGAGAGCTTCCTAACGATATGGCATGGTTGGGAAAAATGGTGCAGGATATTTGTTACAATAATGCAAAAGCATATTTCGGATTCTAATGAAAGCAGTAAAAGTAATTACGTTTGGGGAGATCCTGCTGAGGCTCTCCCCGCAGCTGTCGGAGCATACAGCTGCGATCTACGTAGGAGGGGCTGAGGCCAACGTGGCCGCAGCCCTGGCTCAATGGGGCACGCCTGCATCCTACCTGAGTAAAGTTCCTGACAACGGCTTATCCCGTGATGTACTGGCCCAGCTGACTGCATTGGGGATTGAAACCGACAGAATGTTATGGGGTGGGGACCGCATCGGTATCTATTACCTCGCACAGGGTAGTGACCTGAAGCATGCCGAGGTAGTGTACGATCGCAAGTATTCATCCTTTGCCAGCATTCAGCCGGGTACGGTGGACTGGGACAGTCTGCTGGGCGATGCGGAATGGTTCCACTGGAGCGCCATTACCCCTGCGTTGAACCCTGAGGCCGCCGTGATCTGTAAAGAAGTGCTGGAAGCAGCTACCCGCAAGGGGCTGACCATCTCCACAGACCTGAATTTCCGCAGTAAACTTTGGCAGTATGGTAAAAAGCCATTTGAAGTGATGCCGGAGCTGGTGGAATACTGTGATGTGGTAATGGGTAATATCTGGGCGGCGCATACCATGCTGGATACTTCCCTCAATACCGTGGCCCTGGAGCAGGATAAGCAGGAAGTATACATTGAGCAGGCTACCGTGGTGGCCAAGGAGATTACTGATCGTTTCAAACGCTGTAAGCGTGTGGCTTTCACCTTCCGCTTTTCATCTGCGGCTACGCATAACCACTACTACGCGTTTTATTATAACGACGGTAATGTAGCGGTAAGCAAGGCCTATGATACCGATCAGGTGGTGGACAGAGTAGGCAGCGGGGATTGCTTTATGGCAGGCCTGATACATGCCCAGCTGGCCGGAAAGGATGACCAGGGAATCATCTCATTTGCCGCCGCCGCCGCTTATTCCAAGTTTTTTGTTAAGGGAGATTTTAATACTACTGCGGTAGAGGACATATATAAATTGATGTAGACATGGCACCGAAATCAGAAATAATTTTAGCTGCTTTCAGGCAGAGCGGGGTTATCCCGGTTTTTTATCATGAAGATGTGAATGTATGCCTGGAAGTACTGCAGGCCTGTTACGACGGTGGACTGCGGGTATTTGAGTTTACCAGCCGCGGCGCCGCTGCCAGGGCTAACTTCAAAGCCATGCTGGAAAAGA
The DNA here is from genome assembly GCF_900142605.1 of Chitinophaga jiangningensis. GTDB lineage: Bacteria > Bacteroidota > Bacteroidia > Chitinophagales > Chitinophagaceae > Chitinophaga > Chitinophaga jiangningensis. The sequence goes on along the minus strand of NZ_FRBL01000001.1, from coordinate 427,002 downwards.
AGAATGCTGGTATGCCGGAAATGTACCTGGGTATAGGTACCATTAAAAACGCGGACGATGCAGCATTTTTCGCGGATGCAGGTGCTGATTTCATCGTTTGCCCTATTGCAGATCCGGCTACTGCTGCTATCTGTCATGAAAAGCAGATTACCTGGATTCCCGGATGTATGACGCCTACAGAAATTGCTGTTGCAGAAAAAAATGGTGCCCAGCTGGTGAAGCTGTTTCCTGGTAATGTGCTGGGTCCTGGTTTTGCCACTGCGATCAAGCCTTTGTTCCCTAACCTTAAATTTATGCCTACCGGCGGGGTAGAACCAACTGCGGAAAGTATGAAAAGCTGGTTTGATGCAGGTGTTGTATGCGTTGGTATGGGCTCCAACCTGCTGTCTAAATCATTGATTGAGAACCGTGACTGGACAGGCTTGAAAGAAAAAGTTATGCAAACGTTTGCAATTCTGAAAGGCTTGCAGTAAATTAAGCCTCTTTATAAATTCCAAATTCAGCCGAAATGAATTCCACAACTTTAGGTAAATATCGCTGGCGTGTATGTGCGCTGTTGTTTTTTGCGACCACGATTAATTATGTAGACAGACAGGTAATTGGGTTATTGAAAGATACCCTTGCCCTTGAATTCAATTGGACAGAGAAGGATTACAGCTACGTAGTAATGGCTTTTTCCGCTTCATATGCGCTGGGTTTGCTGGTGTTTGGAAGGCTGATCGATAAAATAGGCAGTAAACTGGGATATGCGCTGTCAGTAACCGTTTGGAGCATTTCCGCGATGGCACATGCGATCGCCAAATCTACTTTCGGTTTTGGTGCTGCCCGTTCTGTACTGGGTGTGAGCGAAGCGGGTAACTTCCCTGCGGCTATTAAATCTGTGGCTGAATGGTTCCCTAAGAAAGAAAGAGCATTTGCGACCGGTATCTTCAACTCCGGCGCCAATATTGCCGCTATCGTCGGCCCTCCTACCGTGTACTGGATCTTACGTAATTACCACTGGCAAACAGCGTTTATCTGGACGGGTGCCATCGGTTTTGTATGGCTGTTCTTCTGGTGGATTTGGTACGAAATCCCTTCCAAACAAAAAAGGCTGAAAAAAGCAGAATATGACCACATTCATTCTGATAACGAAGAAGTATCAGATGCGGATGCGAAGAAAGGCGTGAAATGGGGTAAACTGTTTGGCATCAGACAAACGTGGGCTTTCATTTTCGGTAAATTACTCACCGACCCAATCTGGTGGTTTTATCTCTTCTGGCTGCCTACCTACCTTTCCTCTACCTTCGGTATTGATATGGCCAGCACCGGCGGATGGCCGCTGATTGTGGTGTACACCATCTCCAGCATAGGTAGTATCGGTGGGGGATGGTTATCTTCCTACCTGATCAACAAAAAAGGCTGGCCGGTATTTAAAGCCAGAAAAGTTTCCATGCTGTTCTTTGCATTGTGCGTACTGCCGGTAGTGTTAGTACCTTATATCCCTAACCTGGCTGTGGGCCTTGGTTTGATCGGATTGGCCACTGCAGCACACCAGGCATGGTCTGCCAATATTTTCACCACCGTGTCCGACATGTTCCCTAAAAAGGCGGTTAGCTCTGTGGTAGGTATCGGCGGTATGGCCGGTTCTGTGGGTGGTACACTGTTCCCGCTGCTGGTGGGTATTATCCTGGATCACTATAAGGTGCTGGGTAAACTCTCCCTCGGTTACGGTATTATCCTTACCATCTGCGGTTTGGCTTACCTGCTGGCATGGCTGATGATGCACATTTTTGCACCAAAAATGGAACAGGTAAAACTGGATGATGAATCTCCTGTAACGGCTGCCCCTAGCGGACAACACGTGTAAAACAGGTATAAATAAGTATTCGTTTAAGTAGAGTACCATTAAGTATAAGAGTCAGGGGATGCGGCCCTGACTCTTTTTTTATGCCGCTGTTTTATAGTTCTCTTTCTTCCGCCTGCGGCGGAGAGATTTAAATTCATAACAGGCAGGTGCATAGTTAGTGGTCTATACCTCTGCCACCAAAGCGACAGGGGCAAATTGCCCACAGCCGCTTTGCTGTTCCCATAAACCCTTTGTAAAGTGGAGCCTTTTTAAAACATGTCATATTGCGGGGGAATGTAGCCCTGCCGCTTTTTTATTCAGTGTGAAATCCTACTCTTCACTTCTAATTTGTTCACGAATGATTTGCTTCTCCCTTTCAAGCTCCAGACGCAATTCATCCTCAGTTGGTAGTACTAGCCTATATTTTGATGCAAATAGCTGCTTATTTTCTTCTAATACACTGTATTTCACTATTGTTTGATCTTTTTCTGTGCAAAGTATAATGCCTATTGTTGGATTATCACCCTCAGTTTTCATACGATCTTCAAACAATCGCACATACATATCCATTTGGCCAATGTCTTGATGAGAAAGTTCTTTAATTTTTAGATCAATAAGTACAAAACACTTCAATATATAATTATAAAAAACTAAGTCAATATAAAAATGCTTAGTTTCAGTAGTGATACGATACTGCCGGCCAACAAACGAAAAGCCTTTACCCAGTTCTAATAAAAACTGCTGTAAGTTGCTAATTATAGCTGATTCAATATCACTTTCGGAAAATCTGGATTGCATATTTACATCCAAAAACTCCAGCACATATGGATCTTTTATCAGATCAACCGGCTGTATTTTCTCCATTTTCTCCTGTTCCCTTAGCGCCTCCCGCTTATTTTGTGAAGAAAGCAATCTCTCATAATACAAGCTGTTAATATTACGCTCCAACACTCGTGTACTCCAACTTTCGGTAAAAGCTTCATTAAGGTAATACTCTCTCGCCCTGGGATTGTCCACCCTCATAATCAAACGATAATGGGTCCAACTCAATTGGCTACGCAGTGCGTAGCTTTTATCCCAATCAGGGAAAATATCTTATTGGAAACTACTGCTTTTATGCCCTTTGGAGGTTCTTTTAAATAGTTATTATCTTCTCGGTGTATCATTTCAGACGTGTTTTAAAAACAAAAAGCCGCTTAAATATTAGAATTTAAGCGGCTTTAATACCTTCGATATTATTGTGATTCCAACGGGAGCTTTACTTCTTTCACTATTATCTTCATCGTTATCGATGGGAGTATTATGATGTCATATTACAAACTCACCCCACGTTTCCACGGAATAAAATCATCCTGGTGCAGCTGCTCTGCTTTCGTATATACTTCGCCGCTGGCAGCCTGGATAACATATTCCAGGATCTGCTCACCCATTTCTGCAATGGAGTGCTGACCACTGATGATAGAACCGGTATCAATATCGATAATATCAGGCATACGGGTAGCCAGTTTGGTATTGGTAGCCAGTTTAACTACCGGGGCAATCGGGTTGCCGGTAGGGGTGCCTAAACCAGTAGTGAACAGTACGATGTTGGCACCGGAACCTACTTCCGCAGAGGTGGACTCTACATCATTACCTGGTGTGCAGAGCAGGTTTAAGCCTGGTTTGGTTACGTATTCTGTATAGTCGAGAACATCAGTAACAGGGGACGTTCCACCTTTTTTGGCAGCGCCTGCGGATTTGATCGCATCGGTGATGAGGCCGTCCTTGATGTTACCCGGAGAAGGGTTCATGTAAAAGCCGGAACCTACGGATTGTGCCTGGTTTTCGTACGCACGCATGATGCGTATGAATTTCTCAGAAGTATATTCCGTAGTACAACGGTTGATCAGCTCCTGTTCCACACCGCACAACTCAGGGAATTCGGAGAGGATGGAGGTACCGCCGAGTGCCACCAGCAGGTCGGATGTATGACCTACCGCGGGGTTGGCAGAAATACCGGAGAAACCGTCGGAGCCGCCGCATTCCAGGCCTATTACCAGCTTGGACAGTGGGGCAGGCTGGCGGGTGATCTTGTTGGCCTCTACCATCGCCAGGAAGGTATCTTTTATGGCAGCAGAGAGCATGTTAAACTCGGAAGAGCTTTTCTGCTGCTCGTATACCAGGATTGGTTTATTAAAATCAGGATTCAGCTTTTTCAGGGATTCCTGTAAAATGCTTACCTGTGCGTGCTGACAGCCGAGGCTCAGCACTGTGGCACCTGCCACGTTTGGATGGTGGATGTAGCCTGCCAGCAATGCACAGAGTGCATCTGAATCCTGGCGGGTACCACCGCAGCCCCCTTCGTGGGTCAGGAATTTAATACCATCTATATTAGGGAAGATGGTGCTGCGTTTGCTGGTATCGGTGGACTGGCCTGCTTCATAATTTCTGATCGCGTCCAGGTCGCCTTTTTTATAGAGTGCCACCAGGTCAGTTACCTGTTCGTTGTAAACCTCTGCTGGCGCAAATCCCAGCCCTTTTTCGAAGGCGGTTTTGATCACGCTTACATTCCTGTTTTCACAAAATACCAGTGGAATTACCAGCCAGTAGTTTCGGGTGCCTACCTGGCCATCCTGGCGGTGGTAGCCCATAAAGGTGCGGTCTTTCCAGCGACTTACGTCAGGTGCCTGCCATTGCTCGCTACCATCTTTTTCATGGAAGGCGTTGGCATCATGGATCACATTTTCAGTGGTCATCAGGCCGCCTTGTTTGATCGTGGTTACCGCTTTGGCCACCAGTACGCCGTACATGGTGATCGGGTCTCCACTCGCGACATCATTAATAAGGAATTTATGTTTGGCAGGCGTAAGCTGCAGCAGTTCTATGTTGTGGCCGTTGAAGGTAATTTTTGTTCCAGCCTGGAGGTCTTGTAATGCAACCAGCACATTATCTGCCGGATGTATCTGTAAATAACTGTTCATAAAGGCTAAAGTATGAAGATTTGATGCCGGCTGGTAATACTATAATGTTAATCCCTGATGAAATTTTGACAAGTTGTAAAATCAGCTGAAATCTTGTACAGTGGCAAGTTACGAATGAATCAGGAAATGATAAATAAGAATTATGAAGGTTTAAATACCATTTGAAAAAAAGTTTATGCAAACGTTTGAACAATTATTACATTTAGATACTTTTATCGACCACGTTGACAAGGGGACAATGAATTTTTAACAGGCCGGACGAGCTTATACCACTTTGAGGAAACGTATTTCCAACAATTGAGTACGCGATCAGCCCATTTTCGGTGCGGTGTCCGGAGCGCTTTTCTTATAGTAAACAACTAGCCCTATGAGGTTGAACCATACTATATTCCACGTTGTGCTGGCTACAGGCCTTTGCCTGTCGGCACATACCATTATGGCGCAGCAGAAAACTACGCCCAATTACCTGGAGAATGCCTGGAAACAGGCTGGCGGCGCCGCTGCCATTACCGATGCAGCTGCGTGGCAACAACAGCTGAAGCAGCGCATTGCCGCTAAAATAGCCGCCCTGGATGCCACTACCCGTAAGGCCATGATTGCCGATGCGGAGAAGGCGATGTCATTCCAGTGGCCCTCCATCACCGCCGAAGTATACCTGCAATTCAGGGATAATGGCAACCGTATCAACTTCGAAAATATTCAGTTTGAACGCCGCAAAGTATTGTCCACCCTTATTGCCGGGGAAATGGCGGAAAACAAGGGCCGCTTCCTGCCACAGATCGTAAATGGCCTCTGGCTGATCCTGGAAGAAAGCACCTGGGTACTGCCGGCACATATTGGAGCACAAAAGCTGGGCAGCAACCTGCCCGATCCGAACGAGCAGGTGATCGACCTGTTTGCCGGCGAAACCGCTATGACGCTCTCCTGGGCTCAGTTCCTGCTCCGCAGCGAGCTGGATAAATACTCGGTAATCGTGAATAAACGCATCGATTACGAGCTGGAAAAAAGAATCTATACGCCTTATCTCGAACGCAACGACTTCTGGTGGATGGGCTTTAAAGGCGGGCAGGTGAACAACTGGAACATCTGGATCAATTCCAATGTACTCAAAGCGGCACTGCTCAACCTCACCAACACGGATAAACGTAACAGGGTAATCGAAAAGAGCATCCGCAGTGCAGATAACTTTGTGAACGCCTATGCGCCCGATGGTGGCTGTGACGAAGGACCTAGTTACTGGGGACACGCCGGCGGCAAGCTCATTGAACTACTGGACGATTTGTACAGCAGCAGTGGTGGCAGGCTGGATTTCAGCAATAATAAGCTGATGCACGCCATCGGTGCGTATATCTATAAAATGCATGTGGACAGCAACCGCTTTGTCAACTTCGCGGATGCTTCTGCCCGCAGCATACCGCCTTCCCAGGATGTGTTTATGTACGGCAAAATGTATAACGACGAACAGCTGCAGCAGTTTGGTGCCTACCTCAACCAGCTGGAGCGCCGCGGAGGGGATAATATCCGTATTTCCGCGCTGGGTATTTTCGTATATAAGTTGTTGTTGGGAGATGAAATGCAGCGTACGAAAGCGGTCGCGCCGTATACGGGTGTCAACTGGTTGCCGGATTTACAGGTATTGTCGCTCCGCAGCAGGCCAGGCAGTAGTGCAGGACTGTTTTTTGCCGCTCAGGGCGGGCATAATGCGGAAAGTCACAACCACAACGACGTAGGCAATTTTGTACTGTACATGAACGGAAAGCCTGCGATCATTGATGTAGGGGTGGGCACTTATACGAAGCAAACCTTCAGCAAGGACCGTTATAAGCTGTGGTACATGCAGTCGCAATGGCACAATTGCCCTACCATTAACGGTGTGCAGCAGAAAGACGGGCGTGCTTTCCAGGCAAACAATGTGCAGTTTACGCCGCAAAAGAGCGCCTATAAATTGCAGATGGATATAGCAGCCGCTTACCCTGCGGAAGCGGAGGTGAGCAAATGGCAGCGCACTTATAATTTCATTCCGGGTAAACAGCGATTGGAACTAACGGAGGCGTATGTACTGAAAACCTGGAAGGAAGCATTCCGCGAGCATTTCATGACCTGCCTGCCGGCAGACGTGAGCAAAGCTGGCAAAATAGTGTTGTCGGCCAAAGAGGGGACGCTCGTGATCACTTATAATCCGGCTGAATTTGCGGTGGAAACGGAGCAGCAGGAAATCGCCGATGGCCGCTTATCGCCGGTATGGGGCAACAGTGTTACGCGCATTACGCTGGTATCGAAAGGTAAGCAGCTGGCCGGTAGCCACAGCATTGGTTTTACCATGGAGTAGCAGCACCGTTGCTTTTTACATTTTTGAGGGACTTTGTTTCGATAACAGGACCAATACATATTAGTGATCCGGGAGATGCCACGCCACAGCCGTTACGATGGAATAACGATTGGCATGCGCTGACATCTCCCGATAAAAAAACCGGGCAATGCCACGCCGCAGCCATTTCGATGAAATAACGATTTAGCATGCGCTGACATCTCCCGTTAAAAATATTTTTTAACACAGTTAAACACAGTGCTGACAAGCCTTTCCCGTGAACAATGAAAAAAGTGCTTGGATTATTGCAAACGTTTGCATTAAATTAGAGTCTTTATAGACCGGCATCTGGTAACACGCTTTAAACAATGTAAGTTTTGGAAAGAAGAAACTTTATCAGGATGGCCCCGTTAGCCGGACTTGCGGGAATGATACCATCGGCGGCATTTGCATCAGCCACTACCACGCAGGAGAACAATTCCACAGCTGCACTTACCGACCGTGCGTATCACGTTCAGCTATTACAGAAAATTGTTACTCCCGTGGTGGATAACATGAGCAAGGGCACCCTGAAGAAGAACATGCCGAAGGAAAAAGGTCCGGGATATGGACTGGCACTGGAAAAGGTGACCTACCTGGAAGCTTTTGGCAGATGTATTTCCGGAATGGCGCCGTGGCTGGCATTACCGGACGATAACACCGCTGAAGGCAGGCTCAGAAAGCAAATGCGTGAGCAGGTACTGCAAGGCATTGTGAATGGGGTAAATCCGGCCTCGCCCGACTACCTTAATTTCCGGGAAGAAGGGCAGCCACTGGTAGATGCGGCTTATCTGTGTCAGACGTTTATGCGGGCACCACAAGCGCTGTGGGAGCCGCTGGACAACAAGACCAAACAAAATATAGTTACCGAACTCAAAGAGCTGCGCCGTATAAGGCCGGCTTATAACAACTGGCTCCTGTTTGTAGGCATGGTGGAAGCCTTTCTGTTGTCGATCCACGAAGAGTACGAGCCGCTGCGCACGATGATTGCCACACAGAAAATGAAAGAGTGGTATGCAGGAGATGGTTTTTATGCGGACGGGCCGCAGTTTTCGCTCGACTACTACAACGGATACGTGATACATCCAATGTTCACGGAAATGTTGAAAGTACTGATGGACAACAGGCAGGGTACAAAAGCAGATTACGATCAGGCCATGAAACGAATGCAGCGCTTTGCAGAGCTGCAGGAACGCATGATTGCACCTGATGGTACCTATCCCGCTTTAGGACGATCCATGACCTATCGTACGGCTGCCTTCCAGCCTCTCGTACAGCTGGCATTAATGCATCAGCTGCCCGAAGGAGTGGAGCCGGCTCAGGTGCGCTGTGCCATGACCGCCATCATGAAACGCATCTTTGAAATGGAAGGCACCTTCGATAAACAAGGCTGGCTGCAACTGGGTATTGCAGGCCATCAGCCGGAAGTAGCAGACGTGTATACTTCTACCGGCAGCCTTTACATCTGCACCAACGGTTTCCTCGCATTGGGATTGCCGGCAGAAGATCCTTTCTGGAGCGCCCCGCCGGCCGAATGGACGGCGCAAAAAGTATGGAGCGGAAAACCAGTGAAAAAAGATTATCACGTGACCTATTAATTTAAAAACTAATTAAGCGTTACAGTATATGGGCAAAAATTATGAATCCCGTTATGCAAGCAGTCCTGCTGAAGTAAAGCAGATGAATACTGCACAGTTGAGAGAAGCCTTTCTGATTGAAAAAGTATTTGCTGCAGACCAGATCAACTGGGTGCACACACATTACGATCGTTACCTCACCGGGGGTGCCATGCCTGTTAAAGGAGCCATGAAACTGGAAGTGATCGACCTGCTGAAAGCAGATTATTTCCTGGAGCGCAGAGAGCTGGGAATGATCAACGTAGGCGGCGATGGTATCGTGGAAGCCGATGGCGTGAAATACGAAATCGCTTTCAAAGAAGCACTCTACATTGGTAAAGGCACTAAGGAAGTTACTTTCCATAGCAAAGATGCCGCTAATCCGGCCAAATTTTACCTGAACTCCACCCCGGCGCACCATACCTATCCAACAAAGAAAGTTTCAAAAAATGAAGCTGAAATTGTTACTTTAGGAGCACTGGAAACTTCTAACCACCGTACCATCAACAAACTGCTGGTAAACTCCGTACTGGAAACCTGCCAGCTGCAGATGGGTATGACGGAACTGAAACCAGGCAGCGTGTGGAATACTATGCCGGCACATACGCACGACAGAAGAATGGAAGTTTACTTCTACTTTGAAGTACCCGAAGCACAGAGTGTATGCCACTTTATGGGCCAGCCGCAGGAAACCCGCCACATTTGGATGCAAAACGAACAGGCAGTTATTTCTCCGCCATGGTCCGTTCACTCCGGTGCAGGTACCAGCAATTATACCTTCATCTGGGGTATGGCCGGTGAAAACCTCGACTACGGCGATATGGACCACTGCAAAATCAATGAGCTACGTTAGTAACTGATATAATCCGTAATCATGATGAAAAATATACTGAAGGTGAGTCTTGCGGGACTTACCTTATTCCACGCATCCGGCGCTATGGCGCTGCCGGTGGGCGACTCCTCTCTGTCGGCACCGTCAGTAATTGCCCAAATGGAGAAAGTAGGCACATGGCAATGGAATAAACTTGATAATAAAGGGTTTGCCTACGGCAGAACCAACTGGACCAATGGCGCCCTGTACACAGGCATGTTCAAGCTGGCACAGGTATCCGACAACCCCTCCTATATCCGCCACCTCGTGCAGGTAGGAGTGGAAAGTGACTGGAATACCGGGCAGGACAGGTTTCATGCGGATGACTACTGCGTTGGTCAGCTGTATTCCCAACTGTATATGCTATACAAGGACCCTGTAATGATCGACCGCTGGCGCAAACTGGCAGATACCATCGTGGCACAGCCACATACCGAATCCCTGGAATGGGTAAACGGTATTGCCCACCGCGAATGGGCCTGGTGCGATGCACTGTTCATGGGCCCTCCCGCACTGGGATACCTCAGCACCGCCACCAACGATCCGAAATACCTGCAAACAGCAGATAAACTGTGGTGGAAAACAACTGATTTTCTCTATAGTAAAGAAGATAGCCTCTACTACCGCGATGCTACCTTCTTCAATAAAAAAGAAGCCAACGGCGCCCGCATGTTCTGGAGCCGCGGTAATGGCTGGGTAATCGGTGGCCTTGCCCGCCTGCTGGATAATATGCCGGCCAGCTATCCGAACAGGGCAAAATTTGTAGAGCTGTTTAAACAAATGGCTTATAAAGTAGCACGCCTGCAAACCAGCGATGGTACCTGGCATGCCAGCCTGCTCGATCCGGCCAGCTACCCTTCCAAAGAAACAAGTGGTACCGGTTTTTACGTATATGCATTAACGTGGGGTGTGAATAATGGTATCCTGCCGGAGAAAGAATTTCTGCCGGTAATCAAAAAAGGCTGGGAAGCACTGGTAAGCTGTGTACAGCCTAATGGTAAACTCGGCTTTGTGCAGGAAATTGGCGCTGCGCCAGGCAAAACCACTGCAGACGATACGGAAGTATACGGCGTAGGTGCATTCCTGTTAGCAGGCTCGGAGATCATTAAACTGGATATCCGCCATCAGCCGGGTGTGGCCATTCAAATGACCAATACCATCGGTGTGAACCGCCCGGGTGAGTTAGTGGAGATACCCATGTCCACTTTTGCCAAAGCCCAGGGAAAAGCTAAAACTTTCAAAGTAATCAATGCCGTTACCGGAAATGAAATTCCGTACCAACTGATTATTAACGGGGAAAAAACAGCTTCTTCCATCCTGTTGCAGGTAAACGCCGCTCCTGGTGCCACCGTAACAGCTTTCGTGAGAGAAGGCACACCGGCACCGGTGAAACCTGCCGCCTACGGCCGATACGTACCGGAACGTAAAGATGACTATGCCTGGGAAAACGACCGCATGGCATATCGTATGTATGGCGCCGCACTGGAAAACACACCTAAGGAAATGGCCTTTGGTATTGACGTATGGGCAAAACGTACCAATGAACTGGTGATCAACGAATGGTATAAAACCGATAATTATCACCACGACAACGGCCAGGGCCTCGACTACTACAGCGTGGGCCTCACGCTGGGTGCCGGCGATAATGCACCTTATATTAAGGACTCCATCTACTTCCCTAAGAACTACCGCAAGTACAAAACGCTGGAAAACGGCCCGCTCCGCACTACCTTCCAGCTGATGTATGAAAGCTGGAACGCCGCCGGAACGCCGGTTACCGTCACTAAAACCGTCAGCCTGGACGCAGGTTCACAACTGAACCGCATGGCCTACCAATACAACTTCAAAGGCAGGGAACTGCCGGTGGTAACGGGCATCGTTAAACGTAAAGAGCCAGGCACCGTACTGCTCAACGAAAAAACCGGTGTAATGGGATACTGGGAGCCACAGCATGGGGAAGATGGTACCCTCGGACTGGGTGCAGTATTCCCGGAGGCTAAGCCTGGCATGAAAACAGATAACGTACATTTGCTTACGCCTGGCGTAGCATCCAGCACTGCCCCTTATGTATACTACATGGGTGCCGCCTGGAGTAAAGGTGGCCGTTATACCAATGCAGCCGATTGGTTTAGCTACCTCGAGGATTTTGCACAGCGCGTACAACATCCGGTAGAAGTAAAAATTAAATAATTCTTCAAATCAGAAATAATGTTTGAATTAAACGGAAAAGTAGCCCTGGTAACAGGTTGTAAACGTGGTATCGGAAAGTCGATGGCGGTAGCGCTGGCAAAAGCCGGTGCGGACATCATCGGGGTTTCAGCATCACTGGAACTGAGTGGCAGCGATGTGGAGAAAGAAGTGACTGCCCTTGGCAGACGCTTTAAAGCTTACCAGTGCGACTTTGCAGACAGAGATTCACTGTATGCCTTTATCAGACAGGTACAGAAAGATGAGCCGGTAATCGACATCCTGGTAAACAACGCAGGTACCATTATGCGTAAGCCTGCGGCAGAGCATCCGGATGAATACTGGGATACCGTGATCAACACTAACCTGAATGCACAGTTCATCCTCACCCGCGAAATTGGTAAAACCATGATCGCAAGAGGTAGTGGCAAAGTGATTTTTACCGCTTCCCTGCTCACTTTCCAGGGTGGTATCAACGTGCCGGGCTACGCAGCCAGCAAAGGCGCCGTAGGTTCGCTGGTGAAGGCATTTGCCAACGAATGGGCATCCAAAGGTGTGAACGTAAACGCCATTGCACCGGGATATATCGCTACCGATAATACCGCCGCTTTGCGTGCAGACCAGCAACGCAGCACCTCCATCCTGGACCGCATCCCTGCAGGCCGCTGGGGTGAACCGGAAGATTTTGAAGGACCTATCGTATTCCTCGCTTCTAAAGCATCAGACTATGTGCATGGAACTATCCTGACCGTAGATGGTGGCTGGATGGGCAGATAACATACTATCATTGCAGGAAAAGCCATATAAATTCCATGAGTAAACGAACAGAAAAAACAATTGTCGATATTGCGGAAGAACTGCAACTTTCGGTTTCCACAGTATCCAGGGCGCTGAACGACCATCCTAACATCAGCGCACGTACGAAAGAACGTGTGAAAAAGGTGGCCAAAAAAATAGGATATCGTCCGAACGCACTCGCTGCAGGTTTGCGCAACAACAAGAGCAAAACCATAGGCCTCATAGTGCCCAGAATTTCTATGTTTTTTCCTGCAACGATCAGTACCATCATCCAGAATAAATTACAGGAATTCGGCTATAACCTGATCATCTGCCAATCCAACGATTCCTACGAACAGGAAGTGGCCCTGGCTAATACGTTGTATTCCGCAAGGGTAGATGGACTGGTGGTGTCAACCACACTCTACACCACTGATTTCGCGCACTTTGATATCTTCCGTAATAATAATATTCCCCTGGTATTTTTTGACCGGGTGCCAAAGGATTATAACGTGAAGGTGATTAAGGGAGATGACTACCGTGGCGGTTATGTAGCCACCACGCACCTGGTAGAGAAGGGTTGTAAGGATATTGTGCATATCTCAGGACCGCTGACCTGTTGTTTATACAGCGATCGTGTGGCAGGATATAAAGCAGCATTGCAGGAACACGGACTGCCATCTAAAAAGAACCGTATTTTTTACCAGGAGCTGACCCGTGAAAATGCGTGGCAGACCTGCGAGAAAATTTTCGGTCAGCAGCCGTATCCGGATGGCATCTTTGCCTCCAACGATACTACTGCCATTACCATCATCGAATATTGCAGAAAGATGCACCTGCGCGTACCGGAAGATGTAAAGATTGTTGGCTACTCCAATGATCCGAGAACCGAAATCGTGACGCCTTCCATCTCTTCTGTAGATCAATATCCCGCCATGATGGGAGAGCGGGTGGTAGCTGTACTGATGGAACTGATCAACGGCCGCCAGAGCGCTGAACCACGTTATTCACAGGAGATAATTCCAATCCAGCTGATAGAGCGGCAATCCAGCGCCGGAAAGTCAAAAACGGGCAAAAAGAAATTGACTTTATCTTAACTCAGACGTATATACGAAATCATGAAAAGAAAACTTATTATTCCATTATTACTGTCAGCATTGTGTTTGCAATCGTACGCACAGGTTGGCAAAGCCAACAGGGACCTGCTGCAGAAAGCAGATGAATCCTTACAGTTTGCCGCCCGTCAGTACAAACTGATGGCCAAACATTTACCTGATACTGTACTGCCTAAAACTACTGATGCTAAAACCGGTAAACTGGCCACTTCCAATAGTCGCTGGTGGTGCTCCGGATTTTATCCCGGCGTAAACTGGTATTTGTTTGAGTACACCAAAGATCCTGCGTTCAAAGCGGAAGCGCTGAAACGCCAGGCATTGGTAGAAAAAGAAAAGAACAACAAAGGAACACATGACCTCGGTTTCATGATGTTCTGTCCTTTTGGCAATGCATACCGTATTACCAAAGATCCGGCGTATAAAGACGTACTGCTCACCAGCGCTGCTTCTTTATCTACCCGCTTTAACCCAACGGTAGGTTGCATTAAATCATGGGATCATGGCACCTGGAAGTTTCCGGTGATTATCGATAACATGATGAACCTGGAACTGCTCACCTGGGCCAGCAAAAACGGTGGTGGTAAAAAGTACGCGGAGATTGCAAAGATCCACGCCAACACCACCATGAAAAATCATTTCCGCCCGGATTACAGCTCTTACCACGTAATTGATTACGATCCGGCCACAGGTGCGGTGCTGCAAAAGAAAACACACCAGGGCCTGGCGGATAGCTCTGCATGGTCGCGCGGGCAGGCATGGGGCCTCTACGGCTACACCATGATGTACCGTGAAACAAAGAATAAGCAATACCTGGCGCAGGCAAAACATATTGCGGACTACATACTCAATAATCCACACATGCCTGCGGATATGGTGCCTTATTGGGACTATGATGCACCAAACATTCCTAACGCACCGCGCGATGCTTCCGCTGCTGCTGTAGCTGCATCCGCCCTGCTGGAACTGAGCAAATACACCGACAAAGCTACCGGTAACCGCTACTGGGGTGCAGCAGAAAAAATGCTGACCAGCCTCTGTAGTCCTGCTTACCTGGCTAAAGAAGGTGAAAACAACGACTTCATCCTGATGCATAGCACAGGGTCACTGCCTCATAACTCTGAGGTAGACGTTCCCCTGACGTATGCGGATTACTACTTTGTTGAAGCGCTGTTGCGCTACAAACAATGGGCTAAATAATATCTTAAAGGTAACGGGGTGTTGGTTTTCCTTCACCCCCTTTTTTTTGATTAAAAAAATTATGCACTGTGAACAGAAGAAAATTTTTGCACGCTATTCCCGTAGCGGGACTGGCTGGGTCCTTAGGTACCGGCAAAGGACTCCTCCACGATGTAGCGGCCGATGCTGCCGCCAAACCTCCATCCGACAGAGATTATAACGCCACACTGCTGTATCGTATAGCCCATCCCGTTATTGATGCGTTGAGTCGTGGCCAGCTGAAGCAGCAGATGCCGCGCGAAGTAGCGCCGCATTATGCCAAGCCGGTAGACAAGGTAACCTACCTGGAGGCCTTTGGCCGCACTATATCCGGCGTAGCACCGTGGTTGGAATTAGGGGGAGATGATACCGCCGAGGGCAGGCAACGTGCCGCGTTACTGCAAAAAGCCAGAACGGCCATGCACCAGGCAACCGATCCTAACGGTGCCGACTATATGACGTTCAATAATAAATTTGATGCGCAACCGCTGGTAGATGGTGCTTTCCTTGCGCTGGGTATCCTGCGGGCACCCAACCAGCTCTGGGGCAGCCTGCCCGCCGCTACGCGGCAGCAGGTGATCGACGCTTTAAAGGGACTGCGCGTAGCCAGAACGTTCAACAATAACTGGGTACTGTTTGCTGCCATCATAGAAGCCTTCCTGCTGCAATTTGATACCGGCTGGGATCGTAAACCGGTAGATACTGCCATCAGCAAAATGATGGAATGGTATAAGGGCGACAGCATGTACGGCGACGGCTCCTCTTTTCATTACGATTACTACAACGGTTTCGTAATGCATCCGATGCTGGTGCAGGTGCTGAAAGTACTGGTGGATAAAGGAGAAGGCAGCAAAGAGCAATATGAACTGGCGTTAAAACGTATGCAGCGTTACGGCGCCATACAGGAGCGACTGATTATGCCGGACGGTGCATTTCCGGTGGTAGGCCGCTCTATGGCTTACCGCAGCGGTGCATTTCAGCCGCTGGCGCAATTGGCGCTGGAAGGCAGGCTGCCTGCGGAAGTATCGCAGGCGCAGGTACGCAGTGCCTTAACTGCCATGCATAAACGCATTTTTAACAACGCAAACAACTTCGACAAACAGGGATGGCTGCAGATCGGTTTCTGCGGACATCAGCCTGAAATTGGCGATTACTATATTTCTACAGGCAGCTTATACCTTTGCACCAACAGCTTTCTGCCACTGGGATTGCCGGCACAGCATGAGTTCTGGACGGCGCCTGCGGCGGACTGGAGTGCGGTGAAGGCCTATGGCGGGCAAGGGCTGCAGGCCGATCACGCCATTACAGTTTAATCATGGATCAACAGCCATCAGTATACCTGGCTCGGCAATAATGTTTTGTAACACCGCAGGGGATGATATATAACTAAATATATCATCCCCTGCTTTTTTATAACGAGGATTAAGTTGGGCTATATTTCTGAAATACCTGCATGCATCAATGTTTTCGGTGAGTATATAATCTGCCGGAAGGTATTTGTTATTGGAGATGAAACTAAACAATCCCCCATTGCTGCCTGTAAAATGCTGCAGGATGTAGTCTGCACAGTCCTGCGCTTCCTTCTTTGCCGCTTCATTAGCGGTACACTTATAATACTCCCAGTTTGCTATGGCGGTATAAAGCACATCACCCAACGCTACTGTGGCTTTAAAGGCTGTATCATGTAAGTAGCCGCCATTTGCCAATTTGAAATTTTTTTGTAACGCAACTAAAATTGAATCGGCTTTTTGAAGGTGGGCAGGAACTGCTAATACTTTATGGAGATGCAGGAATGCTGTGGCCAGTTGTGCATTTTCTCTGGCATAGCAGGTGCTGTCAATATCAGGAATACCTTTTTGAAGTCGTGCTGTTGCTGACAACTGGAAGTAGTCACCCGCGTGCACACCCTTTATAACATCTGCATCCTGCGAATTATAATACAGGCCGGATGGGCTACGCATGAATTTATCGAGCCAGGATACTATATGTACTGCCTGAAGCAATGCACTGCTATCTCGTGTTACAGCAAAGTAATCGGAATAAATTTTAATGTAGCGTGCCTGGATGCTTAATATTTTTTCGAAATGTGGATAATCCCATCCGTTATGGGTACTGTACTGATATACGCCTCCCCATACCGGATCATTGAGCTTATATGATTGCGGAATGGTGATTTGCAGCCACTTTTGGAGTACCTGGTCCGTATGATAACGTTGGAGCGCATAGGCGATGCCATCATATTCCAGAAATCGCTGTTGCATATCATATCCGCCTTTTTCCATATCGAGGTAGGAGAGAAAATTATCATGGATAAATGCTGCTGAAGAGAGGGACCACTTCTTTGTTCTGTAGGAGCTATTGGCCGCGCCCACTTTGGCAGGTGGCATCATCCGCGCGGTGGTATATGCACCTTTCAGTAGTGCAAGGAATGCTTCAGGCGCCTGGTAACCGGAATTTTTTAAAATCTCCCTGCCGTCCTCATAAAATATGATAGTAGCTGGCCATCCGTAATCTTTATATCTGGCATATAAATCAGGACGCTTATCCTGATCCTCCCTTACAAGTATAAAATGTTCTGCCAGGTATTGTACGATTGCCGGGTTACTGTAGGTAGAATCATCCATCACGTGGCACCAATGACACCAGCTGGCCCCCAGGTCGAGGAGCACCGGTTTATGCTCCAGTTGCGCCTGTTTAAAGACCTCATCTGAAAAGCGCTGCCAATGATTCACCTGCGCATGAACAGAGGAAATACAACAGCTTAAAATCAATAATAACAAATTACGCATGTTAATCATGTACGTGAGACCGCTAATTCCGGTTCATATTTTATTAATTAATCCGCAGCACCAGCAGATATATTGCTATCAGCAAGAGAGGGGCAAGAATGTGAATATGTTGCGTAAAATTCCGGAAAAGAAAGTATTGGCCGCTTCCTATGTTCCGCGCTGCTACTTTTGTGCTACTGCAAGAATCCTGCAATGCAGCGTTTACATCTCCCTTAACAAGAAAAGAGAAAGTAAGAATATTTTGACGGCAAATGAATATATAAATAATTGTAAATAAGACTAATAATGAAAGCAGGAATAGATATTCCATTTTAATTGTTTAAACTTTTATTAGGATATGAAATATTTTATTATTTTTAGCGTATAACCTAATACGATAGTATAAAGCTTATTGAGAGTTAGAAGTAATAACCAAAATCTGAATAAAAAATAATCGCACGTAAAACTGCCTTTTAGTTGTAAAATTCATTAACTGCTTGTAAATGCTTAGAGGAAATGGTCCTGATGCCAATTTGTGTCCTTGTGTTACTATTCATCTACATGCTAAACCGATTTATTGAACCTGAAAATTTTCTACCTATCAGTATAGTATAGTAAGAGGAAAATGCCAATGATGGTATAACGACTTTTTTATTTATTCAACCAAAATCTGAACTTCATGAGGAAACACTTACTCGTGGTGGCCAGCATGCTATTACTAGCATTTTCTGTAATGGCCCAGAATCAGCGTACAGTTTCAGGTCGTGTCACTGACGAAACGGGTGGCAACCTGACTGGTGTAACTGTTAGTTTTCCGGGTGGTAAAACCGGAACAGTCACCAACACCAAAGGGGAATTTACACTCACCATCCCCACGGCTGTTAAGCAGTTACGTATTTCATTTGTAGGCTACGAAACCAAGTTGGTGCCCATCACCGGCGACAACGTTGGTGCAATCACGTTAGGCCTCGACAGCAAAACAATTTCGGAAGTGGTAATCGTAGGTTACGGTACCCAACGCAGAACAGAAGTAACGGGTAACATCGCCTCCGTTAGAGGAGGGGCAGTTGCCGAAATGCCTATCCAGAGCTTTGAAGCGGGATTAGGTGGCCGTGCTACAGGTGTACAAATCACCGTACCCAACGGGGTGGTAAACAACCCGCCGGTATTCCGCATCCGCGGTGTAAACTCCTTGTCGCTCAGTGCATATCCGTTGATCATCATCGACGGTGTACCTACTTTCACCGGCGACCAGGGCGCTACCAGTGCACCGCTTAACCCATTGGCAAGTATTAACCCCAGTGATATAGCCTCCATCGATATCGCCAAAGATGCGGCAGCTACCGCCATCTACGGTAGCCGTGCAGCCAACGGGGTAGTATTTATCACCACTAAAAAAGGTAAGCTGGGAAAAACCAGGTTTAACTACGACGGCTGGGTAGGCTGGAGCAAACCCGTACGCCTGCCTGAACTCCTGAATGCACAGCAATACATCGATATCAAAAACGAAGGGTTGAAAAATGCGAATAACCCTAACAGATATAAGGCCAACACAGATGCCAATGGTAACATGGTAGACGTAAACTGGCTCGATGTGGTATATCGCGATAAAGCATTCTCCCAAAGCCATAGCTTCAATGCTTCCGGCGCTACGGAAAATACCAGCTACTACTTTTCCGGTGGTTATACCAACCAGGAAGGTATCCTGAAGCGTAATGCTTTCGGTCGTAAAAACCTCCTGTTTAACCTCGACCAGAAAGTAGGTAAAATATTCACTGTAGGTACTAAATTATCTTACAGTAATGAGCAGAGTCTGATCTCCGGTTCTTCCGGATCACTGGAAGGTGAAGCCTTCAACTCCGGTGGTTTAGCCAGGCTGGCCTTTCTTACATCCCCCACTACCTCTCCTTACAACAACGACGGTTCCTATAACGTAGACGGTGCGCAGATAGGCCGCCAGGGCAACCCTGCCCTCGCTGTAGGGATCTACAATCCACAGGTATTGCTTGATCTGGATCACTCTAACACAGAGAACAACCACATTCAGGCAAACGTATACGGTGAGCTGAAACCATTCGACTGGTTAACGCTGAAAACCAACTATGGTATCGACTACCTGCTGATGAATAACGACATCTATCAGAACAACCAAAACGGTGACGGTTACGCATCTAATGGCGATATCTTCAACATCTATACACAGGTGAAAAGATGGGTATGGACCAATACCGCTGATTTAAATAAATCTTTCGGTAAAAATAATTTTGGCCTGTTGCTCGGTCTGGAACAACAGCACGACGATTATCAGCGCTACGGCCTGGAAAGACAAAACCAGACAGATAACATGTTTAACACCATCCAGGGTGGCTGGTTGTCTGATTTCTCCACCGGATTAGACAGAGGTGAAAACTACCTGTACTCCGCTTTCTCCCGTTTGAATTATAACTATGATGCTAAATATTTCCTGAGTGCTAACCTGCGCCAGGACCAATATTCCGCTTTATCCCCAGGCCATAAAAAAGGTACCTTCTACGGCTTTAGCGGTGGTTGGGAAATTGCGAAAGAAAAATTCTGGTCTTCCGGTGGTATCAGCAATGTTTTCAGCAATTTCAAAATCAGGGCAAGCTACGGTAAAGTAGGTAACATGGCCGGTTTAGGAAACTTCGACTTCATGTACCTCTACCATCCGCAGCTGTATGGTGGTAACCCGTCTATGTACTTCAGCCAGTCCGGTAACTCAGAGCTGGGTTGGGAAGAAAGTAAGAAAACAGACGTGGGTATTAACTTCGGTATCTTAAAAGACCGCATCAATTTTGAAGTAGCTTATTACCACAACAACGTGGACGGGCTGATCCTGCGGATGTCTTCTCCTCCAAGCTCCGGTTTGCCTTCTACTATTCCGGTGAACGTAGGTTCCCTGTTCAATAAAGGTATTGAAGCATCTGTAAACGCTACCGTAATTGATCACGGCAGCTTTAGCTGGACTTCCAACTTCAACTTCAGCTACAACAAAAACCAGATTACATCCCTGCTGGATGGTGTAACAGAAATTCCTTATACTACCAGTGGCCTGGAACAAACTTCCATCAACAAAGTAGGCATGCCGGTAGGTATGATCTACGTAGTACGTTCTGCGGGTGTGAATCCTAAAAACGGCCGCCGTATGCTGATCAATAAAGACAACAAACAGGTGGAGTATGATCCGTTAGCAAAAGCATACTACGATATGGAAGGTAAGCCGGTGAGCGCTGTGAGCGTAACTTCTGCAGTACCTTATGCCAACACCAATCCGAAGTTCGTAGGTGGTTTTGAAAACACTTTCAAATACAAAGGATTTGAACTGAATGTAATGCTGACCTATCAGGCAGGTTTCTCTGTGTATTATGGTTCCAACGCGGGTCTGAGAGATCAGCGCTACTGGAATAACAGCACTGATGTACTGCACAGATGGCAGAAAGAAGGCGATGTTACCGACTTCCCTAAAATCTACTATGGTGACAACGTATCCAACGGTTCATCTTATGCGATTTCTGCCAACGTGTTTAAAGGAGATTTCGTGAAGCTCCGCAATGTTGGTTTGAGCTATAACATTCCTTCAGAAGTGGTGAAACGCGCGCATCTGGGTGGTGTACGTGTGTATGCAACCGCACAGAACCTCGCTATCTGGACTAAATACCCTGGTCCTGATCCGGAAGTATCCTCCAATGGTAATAGTCCTTCCGGACAAGGTATTGACCGTAATACACTCGCCAACGGCAGAACGGTAACAGTAGGTGTTAATGTTAATTTCTAAACCGAATGAAGATGAAAAAAATCAGCATATATACACTGTTGCTGGCAATGGGGCTGGCTTCATGCAGTAAAGACGATTTGCTTAATCCGATTCCTGCCGGCGACATGCCCGACTACGTGGCTTTCCAAACCAAGGATCGTATTGCGAGCCTGAACAATGGTTTGTATACCCGTTTAAAAGACGGTCGTTTCCTCGGAGGTAAATTTCAGATTGCCAATGAAGTGCGCGCAGAAGATTACCAGAATGAACTTTCAAACAGCGTAACCTTTAACCTTACCTGGAGAAGGGGCGCCAGCAATGAAACGCAGGAAGTAAAAGAGATATGGAATTACGGTTATCTCACGATCAATAATGCCAACCTGTTTTTGGATGGTATGAATGCCGGCGGTGGCAGCAAAGTGGTGGGGGATGATGTGGCGAAAGTTTACATCGGTGAAGCGAAATTTGTGCGCGCACTGTCCTATTTCAGCCTGTTGCAATTATACGCCCGCCCTTACTGGGATGGCAATGGCAGCAAGCCAGGTTTGATTATTTATACCGAAGGTAATAAAGACAAAGGCTCTTACCAGAAGGCAAGGAGCACAGTGGCTGAAACTTATACACAGATTCTTAAAGACCTGGATGAAGCAGAAGCAGCACTACCTAAAGCAAGTGCCGGCTCTCAGCAGTCCGTAACACATGCGAACTTTTACAGTGTAGTAGCGCTGAAAATGCGTGTATACCTGCACATGGGCCAGTATGATAAAGTAGTGGCTGAAGGTGCTAAAATTGTAAGCGCAGCTGCGCCTTTCGTTTCTCCTGGCGGTCATGGCTTACAGGCCGATGTTACCAAAGTATTCCAGGCGCCGTATACTACCAATGAGTCAATATTCTCACTGCCATTTACCAGTGCGGTGGGCGACTTCCCGGGTACACAAACGCAGCTGGGATACTACTTTGCGCCAAATGATGGTCCGTATGGTGGTAATGGTGAATACACCATGATCAGCACCGGTATTGTAAGTGACGCAGGCTGGAAGGCAACCGATGCACGCCGTGCAATGGTGTATAACGATGGCAGCGATAACTATATGACAAAGTTTGGTACACCCAGCCCGTATACCGACTGGGTACCTGTTTTACGCTATGCCGAAGTGCTGCTGAACCTGGCGGAAGCTAAGGCCCGCCTGGCGGCTGGCGTGGATGCCGGTGCGCTGGAACTGCTGAATGTAATCAGGCATCGTTCAGATCCTACTACCACTTTTGTGGCGGCTGATTTTGCTACCAAGCAGGATTTAATTAATGCTATCACAAAAGAAAAACATATTGAATTGCTAGGCGAAGGCTTCAGAGGCATGGAAGTTACCCGTTTGGGGCTGCCATTTGTAGCCAGGGGAGGTATTGTAGCGGTAGATCCTACTGCGGCAAAATACATCTACCCGATTTCTTCCGACGAGCTGGTGTACAACAAGCTTTGTGTGGATAACCAGTAAAGTTTTTGTTTCCTCTTTGTAGCGGCGCGGCATTTTCCAATGCTGGTCTTATTCATAAGCAATAATGGAGTCCCTCCCTTCCCAAGGGGGGGACATTCCGTTTCAGGCAGCGCTTACAGGCTCTATAACCATGTTGCAGTGCTTCTTGTTCATCCCTGAAAAAAACGCGGTTGGCGGTCTTCATTCGTTTACCGGAACTGCATTGCAGGGTACCGTATATTTTCAGCTTTTTATTGCCGCCAATTGTAATGGCTCCTGTCCGGATGAGTTGCAGGAGATTTTTACTGCGTGTATACGTGGTGGTGCCCAATTGCTGATGGTGTATCATATATTTTTTTCGGGGAGATGTAATGGTTTTTCCGGCTGGTATCCCGTGGTGGCGGTTGATTCCCGGCTGGTGTTAGTGCATCACAAGTTTTTTTCAGGGAGATGTTAACTGCCGCCGGGGCTGATGCTGCGCTCCACGGTAGTTGCTGGTGCATCACAAATCTTTTTCCGGGGAGATGTTAGCGGCCTCCCAGCCCAGTATCGCGTTTTTGCGGGTAGCGCCCCAGTGGTAGCCGCCTGTTTCACCGTTGGCTTTTATCACGCGGTGGCAGGGGATCAGAAAGGCCACGGGGTTGCTGCCAATGGCGCTGCCTACTGCGCGGGAAGCGTTGGGGTGATTGATTTTTTGTGCGATGTCGGAATAGGTGCTTACCTGTCCGAGCGGGATATGCAGCAGCGCATCCCATACTTTCAGCTGAAAGGGGGTGCCTTTGAGGTGCAGTTTTATGTCGGATAAACTGGCCCAGTCCTGCGTAAAAATATACAGTGCATGTTGTTGCATCAGATCCGTCATTTGCCTGAAAGTGGCGGCAGGAAAGGCTTGTACGAGTCCTGTAAATGCGGCGGTTTCATCTTCCGAAAAAGCCATATAACAGATGCCTTTGCTGGTACTGGCTACAATCACGTTGCCAAACGGACTTTCGGCGAAGCTGTAGTTGATTTGTAAGGCTTTGCCGCCGTTTTTGTATTCACCCGGGGTCATGCTTTCGATGTTTACAAACAGGTCATGCAGCCGGCTGGTGCCGGAGAGGCCTGTTTCAAATGCAGCATCCATGAGGGTGGCCTGGTCATTTTTAAGCAGGGCCTTGGCATAGTCGAGTGTGAGGAACTGCAGGAATTTTTTGGGAGATACGCCTGCCCATTCTGCAAAAACCCTTTGGAAATGAAAGGGGCTGAGGTGCGCGGCAGCTGCTATTTCCCGGAGGTCCGGCTGTTCTTTGAAGTGGTTTTTAATGTAGTCGATGGCGAGTGCCACTTTTTCATAATTGTCCATAGCATTCACTTTTAACACAAAGGTAGCGGGTGGTGCAGTGCCGGTAAACCCGATTATTGCGCAGTTTATCTATAACATATTTTGTGATATGAGATTTTTTTGTAGATTTCCAAAGATAAAGGAAGCTATTTATTCATAAAATTTCATGTTGATGAAAATCAAAAAGAGCATGGCTTTATTAGCCGCTGCCTTTGTGACTGCCGGGGCGCTTTGCTCCCTGTCGCTGCCACAGGAACCGGAGAAGCCGAAGAACCTGAAGGTGCTGCCTAAAAACATCAGTCACGAAGAGCTGATTGTGGTAATGCGCAACTTCAACAATGCCCTCGGTGTAAAGTGTGGCTTTTGCCATGCGCCTTCCAAGGATGATCCCAAACACATGGATTTCGCCAGTGACGAAAATCCGCACAAAGGAGTAGCACGCGATATGATGCGTATGACCAGCCGTATTAACAAGAAATTTTTCAAAGGCTCCGAGCCGATGACAGTGACCTGTTATACCTGTCACCACGGTAATGAGGAACCTGTGAGCAAGCCTGCCGACAAGGCACCTCAGGCGCCGCCTGCCAGGTAATTTTTTTCCGGCATTTCCCCCGTGCCGCAGGCAGGGGAAAATGCCGGTGGGAGGGCACCTTTAGTGCCCTCCCACCGGCCACCGGTACCTAAACCCAGTTTTAACACTGCGAATACACGAAATCACTTATCTTTGCATCTGTCTTTTGAGATAATAGCATACAACCTGAAAAACTTGCTCTCCTCATTGGTCATCTGTACAGGATTTTAGACCTGTAACATATTCATAACAGACCAGATAAACTTTCACATTTTTTGTAATAGCTAATCCGGTCAACCCCGACGCACATCCCGGGTTAAATTATTAAACATGCAATTTGAGCAATTAGGGCTTATTGAGCCCATTTTAAAAGCCGTAAAAGCTGAAGGCTATACGACCCCAACCCCGATCCAGGAACAATCCATTCCAATTGTATTAACCGGAAAAGATTTGTTAGGCTGCGCCCAAACCGGTACCGGTAAAACGGCAGCTTTTGCCATTCCTATTTTACAGCGACTGTATAACGAAAACTGGTCGTCTGCGGGGTATAAGCATATCCGTGCACTCATCCTCACGCCTACACGCGAACTGGCCTCCCAGATCGGTGACAGCTTTACCGCTTATGGAAAGCATACGGGTCTGAAACATGATGTAATCTTTGGTGGGGTACCACAGCATAAACAGGTGATCTCTCTGCGCAGCGGTACAGATATCCTGATTGCTACTCCGGGCCGTTTACTCGACCTGATGAACCAGGGTATCATCTACCTGAACTACCTCGAGGTATTTGTGCTGGATGAAGCGGACCGTATGCTGGACATGGGCTTTATCAACGATATCAAAAAAATTATTAAGGAGCTGCCTACAGAAAGACAAACCCTGTTTTTCTCGGCTACCATGCCACCTAAGATTTCTCAGCTGGCTAATTCCTTACTCTATAAACCTGAAAAGGTGACCGTAACGCCGGTGTCTTCCACAGCCGAAAGGGTGGAGCAGGGGGTGTATTACATCCGCAAAAAGGATAAACAGGCATTGCTGGAGCTGATTCTGAAAAACAAGGAAATTGACCGTACCATCGTGTTTACACAAACCAAGCATGGAGCGGACAGGATAGCTAAAAACCTGAAGCGCCGCGGCATCAATGCCGATGCGTTGCATGGTGATAAATCACAGTCTTCCAGGGAAATGGCGCTGGCCAACTTTAAAAGTGGCCGTATGCGCGTACTGGTAGCTACTGATATTGCCGCCAGAGGTATCGACGTAGACGCGCTGGAACATGTGATCAACTACGACCTGCCAAATGTGGCCGAAACTTATGTGCACCGTATTGGTCGTACAGGAAGGGCCGGCGCTTCCGGCATTGCACTATCCTTCTGTGATCATGAGGAAAGAGCCTACCTGAAGAGCATCCACCGTCTTACCAAACAGGAAATCACTGTTTTGCGCCATCCTTTTGAGGAAGCAGCAAATATGGAAGCGAGGAGTGCAAACCCGGATGCACCTAAGGCCGATCCGCGCAGGCCTAAGCCAAGGAACATGCACAAGAAGCGTTATCAGAATGATAAGCGTGATAAGAAAAAAGTAGATTTTTAATGATATAGCAAAACCTTCGGTTTTGTGACAAAGGTTCCGCATTTTATGCGGAACCTTTTTTTATCTCGCTATTTGTGTAGATCTGCGTATAATCATCGAAGAGCGGATGACGGTATTCCGTTCCCAGTTCCTGGTCTTCCTTTTTTCCAGCATATTAAACAGCACAGTGGCCGCACTTTTGCCCATATCATGTGCAGGCTGAATGATGGTGGTAAGTGCCGGATTTAACAGGCTGGCAGTTTCCAGGTTGGAGAAGCTGAGTATCTTCACATCAGCGGGGATGGCGAGTCCCAGCGATGCGCAGGCATGGTAGCTGGTGATGGCCAGTTTTTCCACCGAAGCAAAAATGCCATCCGGCTTTTCAGTGGCCAGCATATTGGTTATCAGCTCCTGGTTACGCTGTGGGTCAGTGCTGCAAGGCAGCAGTAAGGACGCTACATTTCCATTTTTGGTGGCTATGGCCTGCTGAAATCCCTGCATACGTTTGCAGTCGATCGACAGGTGCGGGGAGATGGAGAGGTACGCAATTTTCTTACATCCTACCTCCATCAGATGATGAGTGGCCAGCAGGCTGCTGTCAAAATCATCTGTGGTAACGGTGGGCGCGTCCAGATCGGCACAAATCCGGTCGAAAAACACGATGGGTATGCCCTGTTCCCGGATCGGGTGCAGGTGCTGGATATTACTGGTGTTTCCCGCCATGGACATGAGAATACCGTCTACCCGGCCGCTCAGTAAATGCTGAATTACTTCCGCTTCTTTCTGCTGATTTTCGTGGGTGAAATAAATAAGTACATGATAGTTTTTTTCCTGTGCGATGGCTTCTATACCATTGATTACGTGGGAAAAAAAGTTATTGGAAATTTCAGGAATGATCACTGCAATAGTTTTGCTGCGTTGGCGGCGTAAACTGCTGGCATAGTGATTTGGCTGGTAATTTAGCTGTCGGGCCAATGCATGTACCTTCTCTTTTGTTTCTGCACTGATCTCATAGCTATCCATCAGCGCCCTTGATACTGTGGATATTGCCAGGTTTAACTCCCTGGCAAGCATTTTAATGGTGATTGCACTCATAAGACTTTACCTCTTTTTCATACTCTGTGGACCTGATACTAATTTAGCGCAATTTGATGTTTTATGCAAACGTTTCCGTAGAATTTTTCAGGAGTCAACCGAATTGCTGTTACATTTAACCTTACTGGTACAAAATATTAGCCTTTCAATAAAAATTACACTAAAAGCAGAGCTATGTTCTCGCGTAAATTCCTTTTAATCGTTATGATGCTGTTTGGCGTCCTCGCTACTTCGGCCCAAACAAAGAAGCTCACAGGAAAAGTAACCGGGGTGGATAACAGCCCCCTGCCAGGAGTAACCATCCAGGTTGCCGGCACAAAAGTAGCCACCGTCACATCCGGAGAGGGTACGTTTACATTAAACATACCGGCAGGCACCAAAGCAGTGCTGCAACTATCTTCTATCGGATATGAACCGTTGCAGTATACGGCCACAGCTGATAATGTAACCATTGTTTTGAAGGAAGCAGTGAAATCATTGTCGGACGTAGTGGTAGTAGGTTACGGTACTGCTAAACGTAAAGATCTTACCGGTTCCATCAGTTCCGTTCCCATTGCCAATACCGAGAAATCACCGGTATTTGGTACCAGCCAGCTGCTGCAAGGGCAGGTGAGCGGGGTGCAGGTAACGCAAACCAATGCGCAGCCAGGGGCCTCCTTCTCCGTGCGGGTACGTGGTACTAACTCCATCACCGCCGGCAGCGATCCACTGTATGTGATTGATGGTTATGCCGGTGCTGATATCACCACCATCAACCCTTCCGATATCGCTACCATGGATGTATTGAAAGATGTTTCCGCCACCGCCATCTACGGTAGCCGTGGTGCCAACGGGGTGGTGATCATCACTACCAAACAAGGTTCCGCTGGCAGAAACACCGTGTCGGTAGATTTCTACCGTGGTATGCAGGAAGTATCAAGAATGCTGAAGATGATGGACGCCACCCAGTTTGGTAACTACCTCAACACGGTACAGGCTTACCAGGGCAAAGCACCTGTATATACACAAGCCGGCCTGGATACCCTGGGTAAAGGTACCAACTGGCTGGATGAAATTATCCGTACCGCGCCGGTAACCAATGCGAACGTTTCTCTCTCCGGAGGAAGTGAAGGAACCAAATACTTCCTGGGTGCGAGCTATTTCGATCAGCAGGGGATTATCATCAACTCAGGCTATAAAAGGGGAACCGTAAGGTTTAACCTCACCCGTGATATCAGTAAAAAAGTACGCTTAGGTATCAATTCCTCTATCTCTTATAATACACAGGGCCTGGCAGCCATCAACTCCAACGGTGGTTCTACCGGTGGTACCCTGCTGGATGCCATGCGCATCAGCCCTGTTGGTCCTGTTTATAATCCGGACGGCAGCTATACATTCGTAGGTGCCAATGCTGATCTCCTTTCCCAGATCGGTAACCCTGTAGCCAATGCTATGCTGAACACGGATAAGCAGAAAGAGATGCGCACTTTTGCCAATATGTTCGGCGAATGGGAAATCATCAAAGGGCTGAAACTCAGGTCTACTTTGGGTGGTGAATACAGAACCGCCCGGGAAGATATCTTCCACCCTACCACTACTTATTGGGGAGCGCAGGATAAAGGTCTCGCCTCCATCGAAAGCAGGGTAGCCTATAACTACCTCACAGAGCATACGCTTACCTACGACAAAGCCATCAATAAAAATAATGCCATCACCGCATTGGTTGGTTATACCTATCAGCTGTGGAGAACCGAAGGATCAACCAACACAATCAATAACCTGACTACTAACAAATACGGTACTACCAACATGAGTGTTGGTACCGCAGTGCCGGTAAGGGTGCAGCCTACTGAATATGCGATCCAGTCGTACCTCGGAAGAATTAACTATCGCCTGATGGATAAATACCTCTTTACCGTGAGCATGCGTGCGGATGGTACTTCTAAATTTGGCCCGAATAAAAAATGGGGTTACTATCCATCCGGTGCATTTGCATGGAGAGTATCGGATGAGGAATTCCTGAAAAATGTAAAACAGATATCTGATCTGAAAGCCCGTATCAGCTACGGTACGGTGGGTAACCAGAGTATTGACCCCTATCTCTCCTTACAGCAATACACTACTAACTCTTATATCCTGAGTCAGGGCCGTGTGGTGGGTACTTCTCCCAATAACTTCCCTAATCCTGATCTGGGATGGGAAAGCACCAGTTCCTTTGACTTCGGATTTGACCTGGGGTTATGGAATAACAGGCTGACAGTTACTGCTGATTACTACAATAAGCAAACGTCGGACCTGCTGTTTAGCAGAACTATCCCTTCCACTTCCGGCTTTACTACTGTAATGGCCAATATCGGTAAAGTGGAAAACGTAGGGTATGAACTGGGATTAAGCAGTGTGAACGTAGAAACGGGCCAATGGAACTGGACTACCTCATTCAATATTGCTACCAACAGGAACAAGATTAAAAGCTTAGGTGGCCAGGATAATATCCCGCAGGGTAACGTAAGCTCCTCCGTATTTCCGGGTGGTCAAAACTCAGGTATCCTGAAAGTGGGTGAGTCCATCGGCTCCTTCTACGGTTACCAGTTTGGTGGCATCTGGCAGTCGGACGATCAGATTAAAGCCAGTGGCACTAAACAAACCGTAAAACCAGGTGATCCGATTTATGTAGATCAGAATGGTGACGGTGTACTCTCCGCGGATAAAGACAGGGTGATTATTGGTCATGCACTGCCTAAATTTACGTATGGCTTTACCAGTAACCTGAAATATGGCCCATGGGCACTCAGCATCTTCCTGCAAGGGGTACAGGGCCAGGATATCCTGAACGTAAGCCGTATTGAAATGGAAAACGGTGCCGTGTACAGTAACAAGTTCGCTTATGTAGCTACTGACAGCTGGCATGGCGAAGGCACCAGCAATACGCTGCCAGCCATCGGAAGCGGTTTAAGAAGAGCATCCAACGTTACCAGTGATATTGTGGAAGACGGAAGTTTCCTCCGCATCAAAACCGTAACGCTCTCTTACCAGTTACCACTGCCTAAAATCACCAAAGATGTATTCAAGTCAGCACTCATCTACGCTACTGTACAGAACCTGTATACCTTCACCAACTATTCCGGTTTTGATCCGGAAGTGAATACGTATGCTAATTCCTTTGGTAACTATACTTCTCTAAATATTGACTACAACCCTTATCCAAACATCAGAACCTATACGGTAGGTGTTAAGTTCGGATTCTAAAAATTGTATTCACAGAGAAAACTAATTAAAAATGAAAAAACAAATTTCCATCATATTATTGGCAGCAGCCGCCATGTTTGGTTCGTGCAAAAAAGGGCTGGATGAGGTACCGGAGGGTTTTCTGATTAACGGAACGGCTTATAATGATGCCAGCGATGCGCAGTCTGCTGTAAACGGCTTGCTCAGTGCCTTACAGCCACAGGCTTATTATCAGCGTACTATTTACGTCATCACGGAATGCTCCGGCGATGCCTTACAACCAATTGCCGGGCAAACTCCTGAGCGACTGGAAATGTTTAACATTACTTATACGGCGGGTAATGTGGAAATCAGAAACTGGTGGCAAAACAGCTACAAGCTGATTTCCCGTGCTAATGATATCATTGCCTATGTGCCGGCCATTCAAATGGATGAAGCGCAGAAAAAGAACCTGCTTGGTAATGCATATTTCATGCGGGGTATGGCCTATTTCGACCTGGTAAGGAGCTTTGGGGACGTGCCTTTGGTGCTCAGTCCTGTTACCTCCCTCAATGATCCTAATATGTATCTCCCCCGTACAGACGGAGGTACCATTTATAAACAGGCGATTGAAGACCTTAAATACGCAGAAGCTAACTGCTTTCCTGAAAATAAAATAACACTCAAAGGCATGGTTTCTTCCGGTGCGGCTTCTGCCATGCTGGCAAGGGTATACCTGCAGCGCAACAGCACACAGTGGAAAGATGCTGCCGACAACCAGAATGCACTGGATGAGTGTAACAAGGTGATTGGTTCCGGCCTCTATAAACTCCTGGATAAATACGCAGATGTATTTGACTGTGATAAGGAGAATGGCGCTGAGCACATTTTCAGTGTGCAGTTTGGTGCAAACGGCTCCGGTACCACGCAGAATATCATCGTAAGGATGTTTTCTCCGGCCGGCCTCGGTGGCTCTGGTTCCTTCCTCACCACCCAGCAGTTTTACCAAAACGCTTACTTCTCTGCGGCCGATACCCGTAAAGCCTGGAACCTGTCCAACTTCGACGGCTCCAAAACTGTTGATCCTTTTATCTATAAATACCGGGATGCACAATGGGCTAAAAACAGTAACAACGCCCGTAACAACTGGCTGATCCTGCGTTACGCAGATGTGCTGATGATGCAGTCGGAAGCGATGAACAACCTGAACCCGGCAGATCCTGCCAAGTTCGACGGCCTCAACGCCGTAAGGAAACGTGCGGGCCTCACTGCACCTGAGTTCCAGCTGAACCTGACCAACACACCTAATGCCCAGGCATTTGTGGATACCCTGGTGAAAGACCGCTCCCGCGAGCTGTGCGTGGAAGGTCACCGCAGATGGGACCTGATCCGGTTAGGCAAGTACAAGGAAGTACAGCAGTCCCTCGGACATAAAGTAGAAGATTACCAATTACTGCTGCCGCTACCACAAACAGAGCTGGATGCAAATACTAAACTGAAACAAAATCCGCTATATAACTAAAATTAAAAGATATCTCTTTGAAGAAGGCCGCACGTTGTTGCGGCCTTTTTTTTGCTGTTAACTCCCCCTTTCTTCCTTAAAAAATGACGATAGTAATATTACATACATCATATTCCCGAATAAATAACGGTGATGTAACTGTGTTATTCCTTATTTTGAGCAGCCTTTTATCTGCTATCACGATAAGAATACGGGATTATCTGAGAAATCCCGTTGAACATTTGATATTGTATTTTTATTTTTTGATTTTGACCCTTTTAATGAGATGGATACCCGAGCCAACAAATTGAGTGAGCTGATACGCAGACGTCCAGCCATGTTTGTCGGAAACCTGCACTTTACCGGTTTTGCCAACATGCTGGAGTTTGTATTGGAAGAGATGTTAACTGAGATCACGACTGATACTACCATTGAGATTGAATTCCTGAAAACCAATGCGATCCGCATGACTGCTAAAAAAGTAGCCACCGCCGGATTAATTAACTGTATCTATAACCTGGATCAGCCGGATATGCAACAAACCAATTCCCTGCCGGTAGCCATTATAGTAGCGCTGAGCCTGCACGCGGAACTGGAGATCCATCACCTGGCTGATGTGCTCACGCTCGATAGTAAACAGGGGGAATACATTCTTAATGCAAAGCCGGGTGAGGACACGCCCGGCAAGGTAGCCATAGAGTTTACACCTGATCCGTTGATATTTCATGACTTTATACCCGACTATGAGCAAACAGCAGCCCTGATGCAAAAGTTTGCCTACCTGTACCCGGGTGTTAAAATTATTGTGGAAGACCACCGACAGGACCATAAGCGAAATGTGTTCCGTTATCCGCAGGGTGTCAGTCGCCTGCTGGATACCGCCATAGCACAGCATCCGCACGCGAGCCCGTTTTTCCGGCTCGACCTGAAGGCGGCCATTCGCGACTATGTATACCAGGTAAGCTTTTGCTATCAGCCGCTGTGGCTAACGACCTCGTATGTACGATCTTTTGCCAACCACTACGAGTTGTTTCTCGGCGGTGCACTGATAGAAGGGGTACAGGATGGTATTATTATGGCGATCAAAGAGGCCGCGCTGATCACCAAAACTAAAATCCGCATCAGTAAAAAGAAACTGGTGGAAAGTATGATCCTCATTGCTGCGGTAAGGGGGAAGGGACTGGAGTTTGTTGGGCCAGGAAAGTGGCGGCTGGAGGCCGCAGCCGTAAAAAATGATATTAAGAAATATGTATTTGCAGAAGTAGCCAGATACCTGGCCATCAACCCGGATGAACGCAACCGGGTGGTGCTGAATTTTGCGTACGAGTTTGAATAGTACAACCGGGGGCAAAAGTTAAATGAAAGTGCTGAGAATCGACTAAGTGATTATAGGTTCCCGGCAGGTACCCGAATAAGTTCGGGCTGATCATTACTTTTAACTCAGCCCCCGGTCTTGATTTTTTATTGCAGGATGCCCGCAGGTATCTTGCCATCGATTTCACCAAAGGATAATCCCAGGAGCTTAGCCACTACCGGCGCCACATCCGTTACCTTCATTTCCTTTACCACCACTCCTTTTTTCAGGCCGGGACCAAAGGCAACGAAGCCGGTCTGTATGTCCCTGAAGTCGGGGAAGTAGCCATGTGCGCCACCTTTACCGGCTTTCACCAGTTCACCTTTTACCGTCCCTGAAATGTTCACGCCATCGCTGGCAGCCAATGCCATGGCGGCATTTGGATCAGCGCCCACGCTAGCCAGCTGTTGCTGATCAATGATCTTAAACATGGCCTGCTGGTTTGCCGGCAATGTGTGGAGCAGTGCTTTCACTTTGTTGAGTGTGGCTACATCGTTTTTGTTTTTCAGGTGCAGAAATGCTGCGCCGCCACTGGTGTGGAATTGCGCCTTCCAGTCGCCGGCAGCAATATTATTCATCAGGCTATTTTTAGCCAGGAGGATGTTGGGCGAAAAAATCTGTTTTACGTTCACGAAGCCATGGTCGCCGGTTACGATGATGACGGTGCTATCGTATATGCCTGCACGCTTGAGCGATTCGATAACAGTGCCCAGTGCTCTGTCGGCGCCGGCTACGGCTTTGCGGACCAGCAGGCCATCGCGGCCTTCCTCATGTTCGTAGTGGTCGGCGCAGGGAAGGTGCAGTGTGGTGAGGGCGGGTTTATAGGTGCGGATCAGATAAGCACCAATGCGGGCCACGTTTTCATCCATGATCAGCTCCCCGTTTTCCATCGTGATATCTGCGGCGGCCATGGTGCCGGTAGCATTCTCCTGCACCTCTTTCCAAAGGGTGGCCGGCGTACAAACGGAGGCGGTCAGCTCACGGCGGTCTTTATTTCCCCCTACCGGCCAGATATCCGGTACATTATAATCCACCGGTGCACCTACCGTAACCGGCCAGATGACGTTGGCGGAAGTTTTGCCGGCTTGGCGTACGAGGTCGTATAGCGTCGGAGTTTTAATAGCTTCATAGTGCCAGTACCAGCGGCCGGTAGCGCCGGCAGGCTCAAATGGGGCGTTGTAAAAAATACCGTGTTTGGCAGGTGTTACACCGGTGATAATGGAAGTATGATCAGGATAGGTAACACTGGGGAAGATACAGTTGACGCCGTCAGCAGCCACCCCGTTATCTTTCAGGTGACGCAGGTTAAACATGCCCCAGGAGGCATCGGTATAAAACTCAGGGCGGAAACCATCGATGGTAATCAGCACCACGTGTGATGCTTTTTGTGCGTATGTACTAACGCCGGCGGCCAGTAGCGCGCCCAGCAGCAATAGCTTCTTCATTTTTTTGGGCGCAAAGATATCCCGTAGCAAAAAAGATATATGTTAACTTATTATTAAGCACTGCTAAACATTCTCCGAAAAAAGCAACGCCTGATTATTACTTTTGTGCTCCTATCTAAAAATCAGGCGTCAGTGAATAAAAAGTACTACATCATAGATTTCGACAGCACCTTTACGCAGGTAGAGGCGCTGGATGAATTGGCCCGCATTTCATTGCAGGATCATCCGGACCGTGAGCTTATTTATAAAAAAATAGAAGACCTCACCAACCAGGCAATGGAGGGGAAGTTGTCGTTCAGAGAAAGTCTGGCAGGCAGAGTAAAGCTGCTGGAAGCTAACAAAGAGCACCTGAAGCTGCTCGTGAAACACCTGAAAAAGCTCGTATCTCCATCTTTCGCCAGAAATAAAAATTTCTTTAAACACCATGCTGACGATGTATTGATCGTATCTGGCGGCTTTAAAGAATTTATTACACCGGTAGTATTGCCTTATCATATCCGCAAGGAAAATATTTACGCCAACACATTCGTGTTTGATGAATCAGGTAAAATCATCGGTTATGATGAAGCTAATCCGCTTTCATTTGAAGGCGGGAAGGTGAAGCTGCTAAAGGAACTGCAGCTGCAGGGAGAAATTCATGGTATTGGCGATGGCTATTCCGATTTTCAGCTGAAGGAGTTCGGCATGATCAAAAAGTTCTACGCATTTACAGAGAATGTGGCCCGTAAGTCGGTGGTAGAAAAAGCGGATCACGTAACGCCAAGTCTGGATGAGTTCCTGTACATCAACAACCTGCCTGCGGCTATTTCCTACCCTAAAAACAGAATCAATTGCGTAGTAACATCACAGGTGCCGGACCAGGTAGTTAAACAGCTGAAAAAGGAAGGATATACCGTAAAACAGGTAGAAAAGCTGGATAGCAGCAATGTAGTGAAAGCACGCATCATTGTTGCCGGAGGAAAAGAAAAGATAGGAGAGGAGGTGTTGGAAGCGGCTGCTAAACTAAAGCTGATTGCCTATCTGGGGAATGCAGCTAAAGCTGTTCCGGTGGCTGCCTGCACACAAAAAGGGGTGATTGTATTTGATGATTTTAAAAAGCCTGCATCGGTGCTGAAGCGTATCACCGGTTTTATCAATAACGGCGATTCCTTTAAGAGCCTGAATTTCCCGAACATTCAGCTGCCGGCATTATCCAGGGTGCACCGCTGCATTCACGTGCATAAAAATGTACCCGGTGTAATGGCGAACATTAACCAGGTGTTTGCCGACCATCAGATTAACATCGTGTCGCAGTACCTGATGACCAATGATCATATTGGTTATGTGATTGCGGATATACGTTCGGATTATGATAAGGTGTTGCTGAAAGCTTTGAAGAAAGTAGATAATACGATCAGCTTCCGCGTGTTGTATTAGGCATAAAAAAAATGGAGACTTTTGGTCTCCATTTTTTTTGTTCCACAGGGTAGAAAGTGTGGGCAGGATAGGATTCGAACCTATGAAGTCGTAGACAGCGGATTTACAGTCCGCCCCATTTGGCCGCTCTGGAACCTGCCCGTAAAGAGAGAAAAAAAAGGAACAGACCTGATGTCCATTCCTTGTGTTGTTGTTGCGGACCAGACGGGACTCGAACCCGCGACCTCCGCCGTGACAGGGCGGCATTCTAACCAACTGAACTACTGATCCTCACTACTGGCGGCCTTTTGAGCCGTTTTTGTTCCCCGTTTGGGGTTGCAAATATAGCAACAATAATTTCATTCCACCAAAATTATTTTTAAAAAAAGAAAATATTTGCAACTTTACAGCATCAACCCATTTTAAAACCTTACCTATGAATGCCACGCTGGTCGTGATTTTGCTGCTCCTTGCAAATGTGATTTTTTCCGCTATAGGATTTCGCAATAAAAATTTCTTTTACAAATATCAGTTTGTGGTGGAGAAGGTATTGCTGCAACGTCAATACTGGCGCGTACTTACAGCGGGCTTTCTGCATGTGGGCTGGGGACATCTGGCGGTAAACATGCTCACCTTTTATTTTTTTGGGGTAGATATGGTGTACGCCATTTCAGCATGGCAGCTGTTTTTGATTTACTTTGCCAGTCTGATTGGGGGGCAGCTGTTTGCGCTGTTCATACATCGCCATCATGCGGATTACAGTGCGGTAGGTGCCAGCGGCGCCGTTGCGGGCGTGGTGTTTGCCACCATTGCCTACATGCCTGATATGTATGTGAACATCCTTGGAATTATTCCCTTACCCGGATGGCTATACGCGATCATGTATATATTTATTTCGATTTACGGCATCCGTTCCAAGTCGGATAACATTGGCCACGAAGCACACCTGGCGGGAGCTCTCACCGGCATGCTACTGATGATTGCCATGTATCCGGCCATCCTGCGGGCACATTATCTTTCTATTGCTGCGATACTACTGCCCTGTATTTTTTTCATCTATATCGTGCTCACCAGGCCTTACATATTGCTCATCCGCAATAACTTCTTTCAAAAACACCAGCCTTACCTGAGTATCGACGATAAGTACCGGATGGAAAGAGCCCATCGGGAAAAACAGGTGGATGCCATACTGGAAAAGATCCAGCGCAAAGGCATGATCAGCTTAACCAGCGAAGAGAGAAAGACGCTGGAAGAATACTCCAATAAGCTGTAGGGTAAGCGAAAATCCGTATTTTGCGCTAACCCAAATGGTATCAACATGGATCAGCTGAAAGAGAAATTACGGGTTTTCGTATGGCCGTACCTGATAGTAGCGTTGTCATTCTTATTGTTATACTCTGCCTGCCACTGGCTGTTTTTCATAAGAATGGAACTGTTTGCGGCCGACCAGGACGTGCTCAATTACTGGGCGCCAATGGGGCTCGCCTGGATTCCTGTTTTGCTATTTTTCAGAGAACGATTGCTAAAACTACAGCTGAGAAATCCGGAGAATAAAGTCTTTCTGATTCAGATGTACCTCTGGCTTGCTATCAGCGTACCAACAGTACTGGCCCAGACCTATCTGATTGCTGCTACCGGCAAACTGACCAACTTGCAGGTAATTTCAGACATTACAAAACTACCCCCAACGAAATATTATCATCTCTCCCAAACCTATATAGACAAAGCCAATGCAGGCGTGGTGAATGATGCGGAAATCAGTGGTAAGCTGAATGAGGATTTTAAAATGTACCTCTACGTAGTGCTGCCCATTTTCGATAAGCCGGCGGATACCAGCAGTCATAAAACAGTAGCCTGGTATGCACTTAAGTATAGTAAAACGGTGTCGAATAAACTGAGCCCGGAGCAAAAGGAAAAAGAGTTCCGGC
Organism: Chitinophaga jiangningensis; assembly: GCF_900142605.1. GTDB lineage: Bacteria > Bacteroidota > Bacteroidia > Chitinophagales > Chitinophagaceae > Chitinophaga > Chitinophaga jiangningensis. The sequence goes on along the minus strand of NZ_FRBL01000001.1, from coordinate 388,709 downwards.
AGTTTGCAAACGAAAGCCAGCACAAGTTTGACCGCCTCGAAGTCAATAATTTCAGCTATCTGGAAAAAGTACCCGGTGGTCAGGATAAGGATGCCTGGCTGGCAGCCATCCATGAAAACAAGCCCTTCGCCGGTAGCGGTAGCATCCTGCTGCAACCACAGTCCGGGGATTTTACACAGCATACGCCTTCCATACTCTGGACGATACTGGCCTTTATTTTAGCGTTTGTGATCTGGGCGGCCATTATTATCTACACAAAAATAAAACCCCGTGAACAGCCGTATGGCAACGACTGGCACACGCCGCACACTGCTGATCACGGGCACGCACATACGGAAACGCGGCAACGGCCGGTGCCTCCTCAGCAGCCCTCCTTTTTTAAACCACATAAGGGTTATTATGTAACGCCGGCACTGATGTACTTAAATATTGGCGTGTATTTGCTCATGGTAGTGAGCGGACTGGGAGTGATGGCCTTTCGGGCAGATGACCTGCTGCACTGGGGCGCCAACTACCGGCCCTATACCATTAACGGGCAATGGTGGCGGTTACTCACCAGCACCTTCCTGCATGGTGGGCTGGTGCATATGGCCTCCAATATGTTTGGACTGGTGTTCGCAGGTGCCTTTCTGGAACCACTGCTCGGCGGTAAGCGCCTGCTAATCGCCTATCTTACAGCCGGCATAGTGGCCAGCGCAGCCAGCATTGCCTGGCATCCGGATACGGTAAGCGTGGGCGCCTCCGGCGCTATATTCGGCCTGTTTGGAATGTGCGTGGTGTTTCTGGCCAAAGCCTATAAAAATGAATACGCCAAACGGCAACTTTATAACATCCTGATGCTGATTGGCTATAACCTGCTCTGGGGCCTCAGTGGCGGTATCGACAATGCTGCGCATATCGGAGGGCTCATCAGCGGTATGCTGGTAGGCCTTATCCTGCATCCGGGTGTAAAAAGAAGAATCCTGGAAATGCAAAAAGGTGAACCGCTGGACGAGGAAAATCTTGATTAATTACAAAAAATTCCCATATTTGAGGTGTGAAAAGCCTTATTTTGTAATAAACCAATGCCTCCTATGAAAATTAAGTTATCCATATTTATCCTGCTGATGACAGCCGGCAGCGCCTACGCACAGGCTCCCGCCTGCGATTGTGCTGCTGAATTCAAGTACATCAGGCAAAAAGTGGAAACCAATTATTCCGGATTCAATGATAAAGTGAAACAATACGGCAGGAAATCCTACGATAGCCTGGTAAGCAGCCTGCAACAACTGGCTCCTGAGGCGGTACGGCCTACCTACTGCCTGTTTCTTGTAAAACAGTACATCGATTTTTTCCATGACGGCCACCTGATCCTGGACCGCCCTGCGGACGATAGCCGGCATGCGCTGCCTGAAATTGCCCGCGCCCGTGCCGCCAGAAAGGAAGTGGAATCAGTACCACTCAGCGCGTGGACCATCACCCGACTGAAAACTTCCACAGGCCCGGAAGGGATCTTCTGGAATGAAGAAGGTACCGTGCGCATGGCCGTTACCGAATCAAAAAATAAATTCAGGGATTACGTAGCACAGGTGCTGGTGTCGTACGATAATAAATGGCGTAAGGGAGATATCCTGATGGAATTGAAATACGATACGGTTAACTATGTGTTTAACGGTTTCGAATACACGGACATGGGGCTGTTGAAAAATATCAGCCTGGTGACCAACAGTAACTCCTTTGGCAAGTGGATCAGGGAAAGTGCCGGTTTTAAGCCGGGGAACCTCCAGGCGGCAACTACTACCCCTGCAACATTCGTGAAAAAGCTCTCTGATAAAACCTATTACCTGCGCATGGCTTCTTTTGAACAGGATCAGCTGGATGCCATCGACAGTGTAATGAAAGCTAATAATAAAGACATTGCTGCCCATCCGAACCTGATCATAGATGTACGTGGTAATGGTGGCGGCAGCGACGCTGCCTTTGCTGCAGTAAGCCCATTGCTGTACACGGACTCCATCCGCATCACCGGTGCTGATGTTTGGGCTACAGAAGATAATATTAACAGCTGGAAGGAACTGCTGAAAGTAGGCTTACCGGAAGATACAAAAGCAGCGCTGCAAAAGGTAGTGGATACGATGGCTGCCAACAAAGGCAAGATGGTACCTATTTCCAGGGATACCTGGAAAAAAGTGACCGCAACCAACCCGGCACCTAAAAAAGTGGTAGTGCTGATGGATGGAGGTTGTGCCAGCACCACAGAAGAGTTTTTATTACAGGCAAAGCAAAGTAAGAAGACTACCCTGATGGGCGCACCCAGCGCAGGTATCGCTGATTATGCCAATGTACGTGTTGCCAGATTCAAAACGCTGCCTTTTGTAGTAGGCTACCCTACCAGCAGAAACAGAAGGATTGATAAAGGGCAGGGTGTGGATAACGCAGGTGTAAAACCGGCGGTAATAATAAAGGATACGGATGATTGGGTTGCCTATGCGCAGGCCTATCTCGAAAAATAATCACACAAAAAAATCCGCCTCACAGCGGATTTTTTTCTTTATATGCTTCCATCGCCAGGCGACCATGGTGATCTGCAATACGGGTAGTTTCCGGGAGCCGGTATAGTCGCGCCATTTCTAACACAATAGCAGTGGCAGTATCCAGCGATACTTTATGACCGGTGGATACAAATACCGGATTAATATTATCCTGTGTACGGAGCGCGTTGCCAATAACCTGCTGATCATCTTCTGCCAGTAGTGGCGATATGCTGCCTCTTCTGGCACCTGGCTCCGCAAAGGTGCCATACAGCCTCGTTTTTCCACAGCCAATCGTTGGTAGGTCAAGTATAGTCCCCAGGTGTGAAGCCAGCCCAAAACGGCGCGGGTGAGCTATGCCGTGACCATCGCAGATGATCAGATCAGGTTTCAGTGTTAGTTTTTCCCAGGCGGCCAGTAAGGGCGGCATTTCCCTGAAGGAGAAGAGGCCCGGTATATATGGAAAGGTAACCTCCATTACATGTGTGGCAACTGCGGCCAGTTCCAGTGTGTCGTAATGTAAAACGGCGATGGCGCCGGCAATAAGATTGGTATCCTTATCGTATTCCACATCAGCGCCGGCAATATAGCGGATAGGTTGCCGGAATCGGTTTTCAGTAATGATTTGCTGTCGTAATTTTTCCTGCTCAGCGACGGCATCAGGTTCTGTTAGCATGGTGCTGGTCTTTTTGCTAATATCGGCAATATTTATTTAATTTTTGTCGGAATTCACCCGGTGAATGTCGTGCACAGCCACGCTATCAACCGGAAAAACGGGGTAAGTTTGCATTGTAAACAACCACACGTCAATACTGAAAAATTAAGTCATATGAATACCGTTATTACTGTACAAAGCATCGTTAACGCTCCTGCAGCAAAAGTTTGGGAACTCTACAACACTCCTGCGCATGTTGTAAACTGGAACAATGCATCGGAAGACTGGCATACACCACATGCAGAAAATGATCTTCGTGTAGGCGGCCAGTTTAAATACACTATGGCTGCAAAAGATGGCAGCTTCTCCTTCGATTTTGGCGGAGAGTATACTACGGTGGACCAGGAAAAAGAAATCGCTTACGTGCTTGGTGATGGCCGTAAAGTGAAAGTAACGTTTGTACCGGCGGGCAATGGAACCACGGTTACTACGCAGTTTGAAGCGGAGTCGCAAAATCCGGTGGAGATGCAGCAGGGTGGCTGGCAGGCGATCCTGGATAATTTCAAGAAATATGCGGAAGCGAATTAAATAGTTTTCAAACCTTGCAGGCACCTTTGGTGCCTGCAAGGTTTGAATAAAGTTGCCCACCGCAGGTGGGCAACTTTATTCAATATTTAAACGTTGGTAAGTCCAAGCGCTTTAAACGTTTTAGGCCCTACAACCCCATCCGCATCCAATCCATTTTTCTGCTGGAATAATTTCACCGCCGCAAAGGTAGTAGCTTCAAACACGCCACTGGCGGCAATAGCAGGATTAGCACCTTTTTTATTCAGCGCCTGCTGGATGAGTAAAACCACTTCACCGCTATCACCTTTACGTATATACGATCCCGTTGTGATTTTGGTATCGCTTACCGGTGGCTTCACTGCAGCTTCCTGCAGCAGGCCGATTAGTTGCGTATCCACTTTCCCTGTTACTGCCAGTTTATTTTTTTGCTGAAACTGTTCGATGATGTTTTTGGTTTCATCGCCGAAGATACCATCTACGGTAATGTTGTATTTCAGGTCGAACAGTAGTTTTTGCAGGGTGATTACTTCGCTGCCGCGGTCACCTTTTTTCAGGAGATAAACCGGTGCCGGAATGTCGGGTTCCTTGTCCAGCGCAAATGGTTTTACAAAGGCTCTCACGGAGCTTTTATTGCGGGTACGCAGCATTACGTTGCCCCCGTCGCTGTCGTTACCGGTAGCGGTATTGCCTTCCCAGGCCTGGAAGCTGGTACGTTCGGCATTGAGCCATTTTACGAAGATGCCGGTATGGTTGCAGATGCCTTTACCTGACCAGTCGTATAATACAATATCACCTTCCTGGGGGGAGGTTACAAGCCGATTATTTCTTTTCCAGTAATTGTAGCCAGACTGGCAGCCCTGGTAGCCTTTGGGGCTGTCGATAGCCTCGAGCGGGTGCCCGGCTTTATCATAAACGTAGCTAACAAATATGGCGCACCAGGCGTATCCGTCCAGGCCGTACCATTTACCATACTTGGTTTTATTGCTCCCAGGGGGAGTTTCAGTATTGCCTTTTTCTGCGGCAGCTACTGCGATGATTTTACTTCTTGACATAAGGATTTATTTGAGGTTACATTAATTTCGGGGTCATGTGGGGTCGAACAATAACAGTAAGTTCCGCCTTTTTAGGGAAATTTCAAAGGGTGGACTTCAGCTTCCGCATAAATACGCATTTTTACAGTATGAAACTCCATATTTTCGGCGCTGCCGGCACAGGTGTAACTACGCTGGGAAAGGCCATGGCAAACTATCTTGATGTTCCTTATTTCGACAGTGATCTTTATTTCTGGGAGGCCACCGTGTTACCGTATTCGGAGCGGCGGGCGCCTGCTGAACGCAATGCGATGATATCCCGTGAGTTGGCAGCGGTGCCATCGTGGGTATTAGGTGGTTCAGTTATTAATTGGGGAGATGATATTTTTCCTCCGTTTGACCTGATCGTTTTTTTATGGTTGCCAGCGGAGGTAAGGATGCAACGCGTGAAACAACGGGAATATGAACGTTACGGCGCCTTGCTGGATACCGATGCGGCCATGCAGGAAAAGTTTCAGACCTTTCTTGCATGGGCCGCCGGATATGATAACAATACGGGTATCGGCAGAACACTGGAAGCCCATGAAGCCTGGATGGCCCGGCAAACAACGCCTGTATTGCAGTTAAGGGGAGATGTCAGTACCGAAGAGCGCATGGAAGCCATCATGGGCTGGTGGCGCGCCAACAAAAAGTAGGTATTACCATTCCCGCAGCACTTCTATCAATCTTTCCAGCTCCTGTTCTTCATTGTAATAATGCGGCGATACACGCAACACCCAGTCCACCCCTTTTTCCTGGAAGTCGATGATCGCTGATTGTCTGTTGGTGGTGTGCAGGTTGATTCCTTTATCGCGGAAGTATTGTTTTGCGCCTGTTTCCTGACGGCCCTGCACCGCAAAGGTGACGATACTGCAAGGGTGTGCGCCTCTGTCCATTAGCTGTACGCCGGGTACGGCGGCGAGCTCTTTGCGGAGGAACCCGCACAGTATTTCATTGCGATTCGCTATGGCTTGTATTCCGATGTCGTTAGCATATTTCAGTGCCGTGGCGCTACCGATAACGGACATGTAATTCTTCTCCCATAATTCAAACCTTTTAGCATCCTGACGCGCCTGATAGGTAAAGGTGGAAGTCCAGTCCGCACCACGCATATCCGGCATCAGCGGTTCCAGTCCGGCATGCAGTGCTTTATCAGATACATAGAGCATGCCTGCACCTCTTGGTCCCCGCAAAAATTTACGCAGGGTACCACTGATGAAATCTGCTTTGATGGTTAGCGCATCCACGGGCAATTGTCCGAGCGACTGACATGCATCCAGCAGGTACAACGTGTCCAGCCGGGAGGTGATGTCGCCAATGGCCGCTGCGGGCTGTACCAGGCCTGAGCTGGTAGGTACATGCGTAACGGATACCAGCACGGGGCGGTGTTGTTTAATTTTATTTTCCAGGTCTTCCAGGTCAATTTCTCCGGAAGCGGTGTTTTTTACCAGTTCCAGGCGTACCCCAAACCGCTTTTGCAAAGAAAGTAAGGTGATGAAGTTGGAAGGATAATCGTTTTCAGAAAGCAGTACTACGTCGCCGGGTTTGAATGGTACGGAGGACAGTGCAAGATTATAGGCATCTGTGGCGCTGGTAGTGTATGCGATGTTGCTGCTTCGGGTGTTGAGCAGGGTAGCAGCCTGATCATAAAAAGTGGTGATGGCCGGTGCGTATTTATCTGCTGTTTCATATCCGCCGAAGTCAGTTTCCTGGACTAGATAATCTTGCATGGCATGCAGTACGGGTTGGGGTATCAGCGAAGCCCCGGCATTATTGAGGTGGATGACGTTGCTACATCCCGGTGTATCTCTTCTGAGCAGATTGAGGTCCATAAAAATGTTAACTTAGGTAAACAATGTCTCAAATATACTCATGAAAAAGTTTATCCTGATCCTTATTCTGGCAACCTGCGCAGGTGTGGTGAACGCGCAAACGATCAAGTCGGGCGACTACACCACCAAATACACCATCAGCTGTGATGGTACTATCAAAAACAGCAGTTACACGATGGTGGGCAAAATCAGCAGCAGTGGTACGGTGCAGAATGCGCATTATCAAACCATAGGGTATGCAAAGGATGGCAGGATTCAGGATGGTAGTTATTCTACTGTTGGATATGTAAAAGACGACGGTACTGTACAGAACAGCAGTTACAGCACAATTGGCTACATCAGGGATGACGGGCGTGTCCTGAATAAATCGTACAGTACCATCGGTTATGCTTCCGGCGTGAAGAAGGAGTGGGCTGCACTCGTTTTCTTCTTTTTTGATTTTTGATTACCAGGTGTCTGCTATCAGTTCTTTGTTGAGCATGGCGCCGGCTACGCTGCCGCTGGCGATAGCGTTGGCAACGGATCGGCCCATGGTGGTGATGTCGCCGCAGGCATAAACGCCTGGTGCGGACGTACGTTGCATCATATCAGTTTTGAGGATGCCTTGTTCTGTAATTTCCAATTCCAGTTGCTGCGGTATTTCGCTTTGCTGCACCATGGCCGGGCGTGCATATAGTGCGGTGATGGTATGTGTTGTATCGTCGGCCAGCATTACTTTTTTTAGTTTTCCGGCATCGTGGATCATGGCTGTAATAGCGGTGGTTATCACGGGTATGCCGTGTTGTTGCAGTTTGGCCAGTTGTTCATCATTGAAGAGATGCGGGCCGTTGGCAAATACGGTGAGTTGATTGGTCCAGTTGCTGATGAGTTTTACAAAATCGTATCCGATTTCTCCGCTGGCGATGATGCCGGTAGGCTGATCTTTCACTTCATATCCATGGCAGTAGGGGCAGTGGAGTACACTGATGCCCCAGCATTCGGCAAATCCCGGTATATCTGGCATTTCATCTTTCCAACCGGTGGCGAGCACCAGTTTTTTGCCCAGGTACTGCTGGTTATTTTTTGTGGAGATGTTAAACCCGTTTGGCGTGCGTGCTGCGTGGGTGGCCAGGTCGGTAACAAATGTGACAGAAGGATAGGCCATTACCTGCTGTTTTGCTTTGGCGTTGATGTCCGCTGGTTTAGTACCATCCAGTGTGATGACGTTGTGCGAATGCGGTGTGAACCTGTTGGCGGGCTTACCGCTGTCGATCACCAATACCTCTTTCTTTGATCTTGCCAGTGCCATGGCGGCTGAGAGGCCGGCATAGCTTCCGCCTATGATAATAGCGTCGTAATGAATCTGTTGCATGGCGTAAATGTTGCTTTCCGGCAAAAATACTAAAATGCAACCATGTTGCAAAAAAATATTCTTTCAGCCGGCAGGAAAAAAAGTCCAATACATAATGATTTTAGTCCATCTGCGAAATAACGTAGCCGCTGTAGATTTGCATTATAATTTTAAACAAACAAAAAGTATGGGTAGCAATAACAAATTGGCATTTTTAATTTTTCGTATAGGCATTGGGGTATTTTTTACCATTTTCGGCGTAATGAAGTTGATTGGCGGTCCGCAGGTATGGGAGTTTTTAGGCGGTACCATGAAGTTCGTAGGCATTTCCTTCTGGCCTTTATTCTGGGGATTGCTGGCTACATTGGCGGAGCTGCTGGGTGGCCTGGCATTGATCACAGGTTTCTTCGTACGTCCGTTATCGGTAGCCCTGTTATTTACCATGATCATGGCTGCTATTCTGAAAGTGGCCAGCGGCGCTCCTTTTGCGGAGGTATCCTATCCGTTGGTAATGATATTGGTAACCGTATTCTTTGTGATGAACAAAGGTAAATACAGTGAAGCGTAAAAATGGGTCAACCTGAATAGTAAGAGAGCTGCACCTCAGTCAAAAGGGCAGCTCTTTTTATTTTAGTGAGGATATCTCACGAAGGTATTGCATTAATACTTTCTCATCGGAATGGAGTCCATTGTTGCTGGGTTTGTTCCGTTGTGCTTTCAGTTTTTTCAGCCAGGGGGCGAGGGTACCTTCTTCGTATTGGGAGAGCAGCAGCGGGTGGACATAATATTTTTTACAAACGGCGCGGGTATTCCCCAGTTTGTTGGCAACACTGTCTATAATTGTCACAATATTTTTACGGCAGGCGGTGATAGTTTCGTAGGGTTCCAGGTCTGCCAGGAGGTTAAAGGCATGGACGGTGCCTGCCCAGGTCCGAAAGTCCTTACAGGTAAAGTCCTGCGCGGAACAACAGGCCTTGATATAATCGTTCACCTCCCCGGAGTCCAGGTGGTGGTGGGTTCCATCTTCTCCATAATACTGGAAAAGGCTTTGCCCCGGTATATCCTGTACTTTTTTGAGTAGTCGTGCCAGGGCGGCATCCCGTAGTTCTATTTTGTGTTCTACTCCTTTTTTTCCTTTGAATTGAAAGAAAGCCCTGCTGCCGGTAATTTTCACGTGCTTGTTGCGTAGGGTGGTGAGACCGTGTGAGCCATAGAGCTTTTCATAACCGGTGTTGCCTACGCGGATCTGGGTTTCTTCCATTACCATGAGTGCTATGGCGATGACTTTCTCTTTGGGCAGGCCGGTAAGGCGGAGGTCTTGTTCTACTTTTTTACGGATAGCCGGCAGGTTTTCCCCAAACTGCAGGAGTCGGAAGTACTTGGTTTCGTTTCTTACTTCGGCCCAGGCGTTGTGGTAGCGGTATTGTTTACGGCCTTTGGTATCTGTTCCGGTAGCTTGGAGATGGCCGTTGGGCCAGGTGCAGATCCACACGTTTTCCCAGGCAGGAGGCAGCACGAGTTTACGTATACGCTCCAGCGTAGCCTCGTCGGTAACGGGGTTGCCCTGCGGATCGAGGTACCGGAAGCTGCTGCCGCTCCGTACCCGGGTGATGCCAGGCGTATCCGACTTCACATAGCGGAGCTTTACCGACTTAGCTACGGCCACGGGATCTGATATCTGTTCAATGGTTATCATAACCGTTAGGAATACAGAAAGAGTGCCACAGGGAAAAGCCGTATATCAAAAAGTTGAAGGAATTTTAAAATATAAGAGAAACAATTACTATTTTCAATTGGTTTTAACCCTTTCAACCAAAGATGTTATTAGTCCCTGTTGCGAATTATAAACTTTCATATCCCAAATTCTAACTGTATGAAAAAAATATCCCGATTGCTCTTGTTGTGCCTGGTGGCGGGCGCTACTGCTTTGTTCGTTTCTTCCTGTAGTAAAGAAGGTCCTGCTGGCCCTGCTGGTGCAGCGGGTGCCAATGGCCAGAATGGTGCGCCTGGTCCTGCTGGTCCGTCAGGTCCTAAGGGTGATACCGGTGTGGCCAATGTTATTTATTCTTCCTGGCTGGATGTGGCTTTCCAGGCTGATACTATTCATACCGCCGGCGGTGGTATTGATACGATTGGTTACGGTGCCCTGATCAATGCACCTAAACTGACATTAAGTATTCTGAATACCGGATTGGTAAAAGTTTACCTCAATGGTGATGCACCTAATGATCCTTCCCTTATAGCGCTGCCATACTTCAGTGCTTTCAGTGGCCTCAGTATTGAAGTAACAGCCTATGTTAATACGATCAGTCTTTATTCGAATGCGAATGTCAGCACGCAGGTGGATAGAAATGGTGTGAAGTACTTACAGTACCGCTATGTATTAGTACCGGGTGGTGTGCGTGCAAGATCCGTGATTGACTGGAATAACTATGCTGCCGTGAAGGAATATCTTGGATTAAAAGACTAGGATTTCATATGGGAGTAAACCCCGGCAGGAACGTGTTTCTGCCGGGGTTTTTAATGGCCACTTATTTCTTAAAATAGTTCTCATTAAAACGGCACTCTTTATCAAACAACGCATAGGTCTTACGTTGGGTAAGCGCTATCATACCCAGTTCCTCTGCTGTTAACAGTCGTTCTTCCTGTTTGGCGGTTGCTTCTATTGTATCCAGCAACTGGTAGAGTGTAAATACTGTATTATCGCCTTTGAACAACTCCCGGCGCATTCGTTCCGTTTGCTGGATAAATTCATCTTCCGACACCCGCTCCACTTCATCCTTTCCAAACATTACTTTGGGTAGGTAATCTTCTCCCGGCACAAACCTGCCAGTATCCCAATCCAGCTTGAGTATCTCTATACCGCCATTTGCAAGGGGCAGCAACTGCACGGTGCGATTGCCGACTATAAAATATTTGGGTACATCAGCGTTGTTCTGTGGATCATTCATAAGTTATTCTTTTATAGGTTCAGCTGGTTTAGCGGTCACTTCTTTTATGGCTTTACCAAAAATCGCATTTACCCTGGCTTCTATGGACAAGGCGATGGCGTGTTGTTCCGGCGTTAACTGGCCTGCAGCCCTGGCTGCATCCGGCGCAACCACCCGCTTCACTTCATAAATCGGATGCTCGAAACTAGCTACTTTATCTATCTGTTCCAAGTGTAATCGCAATTCTACTATATGGCCATTGGACATTTTAATACTCATGAGTACATCACGGTAGCCACTTTGTTGGGGATCGGCAAAACGGTCTTTAACCTTAATGATCCTGCTGCCAAATTTGCTTTTTATCACCGCCAATGCCTGGTAAATACCTTCCAGGGTGGTAAAGACAATTTTACCACCTGCAATGTCTACCAGCCAGGATGCGTCGCCGCCATATTCATCCCTGACTTTTTGTTCGGCCCTTTCCCTTCCTTTCAGGCCTGGGCGCATCTCTTTCCGGCCTCCTGTTTTACTTACTTTCGGGTCACTCAGTATTTCGTCCATTACTTTGCTTAACTCCGTTGTGGCAGCCTCAGCATCTGCATACATTTTATCCAGGTCAGCAGTCTGCTGGCGAGGTTTGGTCTGGTTGATCGCTTTCACCTCTTTTTCAAATTCCCCGCTTAATTTGCGTTGTTCCTCCGTTAAAGGTGTAACTTCTCTAAGGTCTCTGCCATTGTATTTTTCCACTACTTTTTCCGCGCCGAGAGTTTTTAATTCATTCATTACTTCTTCCAGTACAGGAATTGCTTCCGGGTGTTCGGCGAAGCTCCTGAGGATATTTGGATTTGCTTCCAGGTATTTGCGGATCGGATCATATTTTAAGAGTTCGGGCTTTATTTTCTCGATCTTGAGCAGTAATTCAAATTCCTTTAAGGCTTCAGCTGCTTTATCCTCCCGCATTTTCTTTTCTCGCGCTGCACCACGGGCGGCCACCTCTTCTGCACTCATGAATTTTTCGTATCCGTCTGCGGCTTTTAGCAAATCCTTCGCAGCGTTAGCCTGCAATATTTCCTTCATCATGGCATCTATTGCGTCCAGTTGCTCTTTTACTGTTGCATTAATCTCTTTCAACACGGTTGACCGCAATTGCTCCACCAGCTTAGCCCTATAGCCCTCAATGGCTTTTCTTCCTTCCGGCGTTTTTGCCATTTCTTTCCAGGGTATTTTCTGCCCATCTTTTACTGACGAAAGGTCAAAGAAGTCACTGTCACCACTTTCCAGTTTGTCAATGAACTTGTCCGTGTCCATTTTTTCAATTTCGTCCGCTGACTTCAGTGCATTTTCCTTAGCTGCTTCCCTTGCTTTTACCAGGTTCTCCCGATGTCCGGTTAATTCGGTTTGAAACTCAGCTTTTACCTTGTTCAGATTGATGCCTGCCTGTACCTGCCGTCTGAATTTTGTAAGTGCGCCGTTGATTTTAGCAACGGTTTGAGGGAAGTAGGTTTTTGCTATAAATCGTATTGCTAATGCCAGTGCCAGCAGGCCTACGGCCATTATAACGTTTGTGAGCGCAGCGCCGGCCTTCTTTACCTGCTCCTTAAATTCTTCTTCCGTGGTGGCCTGTGATGCAGCTTTTATGCGTAACTGTGATTCCACAGTAGAAAGCACCACGGTGCCCGCCAGCATGTATCCCATGAATGCAGCAATGGTGGCCAGTTCTCCCACGCCAGTGAGCCAGGATAATACATACAAAACACCGCCTACTGCCAGCATCCAGCCGGAAAGTTTGGCGCCGGCGCCTACACCTCCTGCCCATCTGGCCCAGGTATTAGCGTCACCACTGGCCGCTTCCTGCAAATCTTTCCCAATGCCATTAAAGGTATCACCGGTGTTTTGCAGGGTAGCTGCTTTGGCAAAATCCACTGCGGTTTCACCGGGATGGTCCTTCATGTATTCGAGTTGCGCTTTTGTAACATCCCAGGCTTTTTTAGCGGCGAGGTCATACCTTTCTGATTCCGACATAGTGCGGATATCCTTTCCACCCAGGTCTTTCAGCGCACTGTCCATAGCTTCCTGCATGTTGGCAGGGCCGCTCTGTTTGGGCGCTGTCTGCTGCTCCTTCATGGCCGCAATTAACTGGGCTTTGCGGGCCAGGAACATATCTACGGACTTTTCAAAAAGCTGGAGATCATCCGTAGCGCGTAATGTCAGCATTTTATAAACAGCCAGGTCTTCCGGTGAAAATTGTTTCAGCTTATCGGCAATACGCTGCAGTTGTTGGTAATCACCGGGTTTGAAGGTGCCTTCGCCTCCCATCAGCGCCCTTATTTCTTTAGGTAGTTCTTCCAGCTTCTTTTTTTCCTCCAGCACTTCATTGCGCATGTTTTCCCACGTTCTTGCCTTACCCTTTTCTCCTGGTTTTATCTTGGTATGCTCTCCGGAAATCTCGTAATATCTTTTATCTGCTTCGGCATTTACCTTTTGCTGGCTGTCGCCCGGTAATGCTTTAAAATCTTCTTTTAGTTGTTTTTCTTTTTCGGCCTGTTCTCCTTTTGCCTTATCCAGTTTAGCCTTATGCAGCAAAAAAGGTACGATCTGTCCCCTGTTTTTGCTCATGTCGCAATAACTTCCACATGTCCACGAGAGATTCATTTCCTTGCCGTAAGTAACGCGTTCAAAGAGCCGGTACATTTGTTCCAGGGTAGTATAGTCCTGCGGTACTTTTACCTGGAACGGTATATATTCCGGATCCCGTTTTTTTTGCCGTTGGATTTTTTTCTGAATGCCACTGTTTTGCTGCACCACATGTGTTAACTCGTGGGCCAGTAGTTTATCGCCTTGTTGGCTGCCGGGGCTATAGGTGCCCTGGTTAAAATAGATATCGTTGCCGTAGGTAAATGCGTGGGCATTTAGTTGTTCACTTAATTGCACCGCGGTGGTGCCAGTGTGGATTTTCACATTGCTGAAATCTGCACCAATGGCATTTTCCATATGTGCGCGGGTATTTTCCGGCAAAGGTGCGCCACTACCCTTTGTTTGCTGTAATGCAGCTGCTATATTATCTCCGGCAGTTACCTCTCCTGTCTTCTCTTTTCGGCTTACCGGCATGGCATCTCCGTCTTCACCTTTTTGCATCATTTCTTCTTCCTCACAATGCGCACATTTTCTTTGCAGCGCGTTGGCTGCAGGTGTGAAGAAGGGAGGCAGCTGACTACGGCTAACATCAGGCATTGCCGTTACCCTGTCCGCCACTGCATCTGCTTCCTTTTCGAGCGGATCGTCGGGTGGGCTAACCCTGAGCTTAGGCTGAATAGCCGATGGAACGAAAAAAGGAGTGGTGCTGCTTTTTTCAACAAAATTTGCATTGGCTATGGGCACCGTGTTTTTATCAGATTTAGTTTGATGCTCCATGGCAGTGAATTTTATTACCAGTGATTCCTGGCGTTATAGAAACTTGCTCACGCGAACAGGCATTCATCCGAACTTTCGGGAAAAGGGGTATATCCATGATTGTCGTAATTCAGGGGTTACAGATTATTATTCTTTTGGGGTTTCAGCATGATATGCTGTAATTTCTTATTGTTTTGAGTGAATCTAAGTTAATTATTAAACAAATTCCGGCAAATTTTTTCCATGGAATTCGGGTAATACGCGTAGAAGTACTGAATACCGCATGCCGTATAAGTATCGGGGAACTGTTCTCGCTTTACTACACCTGTTTTTTAATAATTTTCGGTATTATAATGCCGATTTTTCATTTTTGATGCCAAAATTTCTTAAATTTAATACTGTAACAGTATTATAATGCCGATGGATATAGGAGAAATTGGGCATAAGCTCCAGGAAAGAAGAGCCTTATTTCGGCTGCGACAGGAAGATCTTGCCGAGATAAGTGGAGTGGGGGTTAGAACGATTCGGCAAATTGAACAGGGTATTGGCAATCCCTCGTTTCAAACCCTGCGAAAACTGCTTTTAGCATTAGGTATGGATGTAACGGTGAATATTATTCACAAAGAATAACCTGTATAGATGCAAAAAGGAGAAGTGTACTATAATAATATACTGGCCGGAATACTGGAAAAGAGGAGTTCCGAAGATTATCGATTTACATATGATGATGCGTATATGGAAAATGTGGCCCTGCCTTCCATCAGCGTAACGTTACCTAAGAAGCAAAAGGAGCATTTTAGTCCACTGCTTTTTTCCTTTTTCGCTGGCCTCTTAGCGGAAGGAATCAATAAAAGCATTCAATGCCGTTTGTTGAAAATTGATGAAAATGATGATTTTACCCGTTTATTGAAGACGGCCAATGTAGATACTATCGGAGCTATTACAATTAATGAAATAACAGAAAATTAGGGGAATCAGTTATGTGCCCTGGATGTTATAAACCCAATAAGGACCCCATGGATGGGTATTGTGTTAGTTGTCGCAAAAAACTTTTTGGCGGCAGGAAGGTATCTCATGTCCTTAACTTCGATCCTCCTAAAGAAAATAATTACAGGGAGTACCAACACCTTACTAAAAAGCTTTCCATTTCAGGTGTGCAATTGAAATATTCTCTTATACTGGATGGAACTGTGCTTAAATTAACAGAATCAGCAGGACAATATATTCTTAAGCCTGTGCCTAATGCGGACCATATTTTAAACAAAGATCAGGCACCCGAAAACGAGCATTTAACGATGCAAATAGCCGCGCAGTTGTTTGGTATGGATACAGCAGACAACGCATTGATTTTTTTTAAGGATGGTTCTCCTGCCTACCTAACCCGTAGATTTGATATTAAGCCAACAGGAGGGAAGTATTTGCAGGAAGATATGGCCCAGGCCAGCGGTAGAACCAGGCAGGGGCAGGGCGAGAATTTTAAATATGATGGTACCTATGAAGAAGTAGGAGCACTGATAACCCGGTATGCAGCAGCGCCTGTTCCTGCATTGGAAGCATTTTTCAAACAGGTGCTGTTCAATTACATCTTTTCAAATGATGACGCCCATTTAAAGAACTTTTCATTTATCGAATCCCCTATGGGTGATAATATACTCTCCAGTGCATATGATCTGATGTGTACTGAGTTGCATACTCCCGGTGGAGTAGAAACTGCATTGGGACTTTACAAGGGAGATACGGATAATGAGTTTTACGCGCGTGAAGGCAGGTATGGGCAGGTTCATTTCAGAGAGCTTGCAAAAAGAATGGGAATACAACCTGTCAGAGCTAACAGAATTATTGCTACACTTTTAGCTGAAAAGTCAGCAGTACATCAAATGGTGGAAAAATCATTTCTAAGCGCTGCCGCAAAACAACAATACCTATCCTATTATGATAGTAAAGTTCGATTATTAGGTACAAATGAACGGTTGATTGCAGATCAGTTCAGGAAGTCCACATTTCCTCCTGACGTAATGGTGAGAGTTTTCTTTTATCGGGGAAAACAGCCAATCGTCGGAAAGATTATTCATACATTGGCAGATGATCCTGCATCGGTTACAAATAATCACTTTGCTTTTGTTGAAGAGGTAAATTTAAAGGAATATAACCAAACCGGAGATGCCAGCCTTGTTACGGTCATCGATGCCGATACTGTAGTAGAAGTAAGGGAAGTGGGTTAACACATGCTATCGGCGCATTTAGCGCTCCATCTTCCCAGTTATCCCAAAACATTCGCAATAATATTCCGAATTACGGTTTCCCGTAAGTTTCACCGTTATGCCTTGTTTAATTTTAATGAAAAAATTTCAAGGCGATGAAACAGACCTACTATGTATCCACGGTTCGGCAAGCTGTAACCGGGGATAATGAAGTGCATGTGGAAACATGCCAAAAGCTCCCGCTCTCTCAAAACAGGATTAGACTGGGTGAGTATTATCATTGCGCGGAAGCAGTTAATGCCGCACGCAAATTATATCCAACTGCTGATGGGTGTAAAATATGTTCTCCTGCTTGTAATCGACAATAGCAGAAATTGATGATTATACCTCCTTTCCGCCATTCTCCCGGGTATTTTAAGCAGTGCTTAGCAATTGTCAGAACCGGATAAAATTAGCAGGAAGCGTACCATGAACGGTAATGAAAAAGCACTGTTCTCAAATCTGGTGCGCTTCCAATCCGGTTCAGCATCGATCCTGAACTACTAATATTCAAAACTGTTTTTTATGGGTTGGTCTTACCGTAAATCAATCAGCGCCGGACCTTTCAGAATGAATTTTTCAAAAAGTGGGATTAGTTATTCAGTAGGCGTAAAGGGTGCCCGCGTGAATGTTGGTCCCAGGGGTACCTTTGTCAATTTGAGTGCGCACGGCATAAGTTACCGGCAAAGATTGTCGGGGCCCGTTTCCCGGCAACCTGCTCCACCAACCGAAGTTTTACCTGTCCAGTCAGGCATAAATATTACTTCTGCAGCAGTGGAAAACCTGTCGGATACAGACTCGCAGGCTTTCATCACTGAGCTGAATGAGAAAAGTTCGCTCGTGTCGTATACAAAATGGACAGTGTGGTTATTGCTGGTACTGCCATTATTCCTGTTGTATTATTCCTTCGGAAAACGTGACAAAATAATACGGCCTGCAACAGAAAGTGTAATCGTAAGGATTTTTGCACCCAAAGGTGCCAACATCAGGCAGGAGCCGGATGTGAAAGCTAAAATATTATTCACATCGGTGTACGATGATAAGTTCATCCTGCTGAGTGATACCAGTAATAAGTGGATTAAAGTAGCAGTGGCGGATTCCGCAGGGTATGTCAGCCGGGAACTGGCAGAACTGGTTCACCTCACCACAGCGGAAGTGAAAGTGGAAGAGTGGCAGCTGATTCACCGCTACCTTTCGTACATCGCCACGCTTGGCTTACTGTGTTTTGTCCCCGTCGTTATTTGGTCGCGGAAAAAGGACAAACAAAGATTTCAAATGGAATTACACTATGATATGGACGAGCGGTACCAGCAGGTGTATCAGCAATTTCAGGCGCATTTCGCCAGCTTCTGCCAATCCTCAAGGGTGTGGCAGTACCTGAATGCTCAGGGCAATATTGACTATAAACGAAACGCAGGAGCGGGGAAGTTAATCAAACGTGTTGAGGTAAAAGAATTATCAGCCAATAAAATGCCCATCCCTTATTTTATCACTAATGTTTCCATTCCGTGTATTTCCCTGCAACATATGGACCTGTATTTCTTACCTGAGCGATTATTGATGAAACGGGGAAATACTTTTGCTGCGGTGTTTTATAAGAATCTACAGATAACTGGCCGCATCACAAATTTTGTCGAATCAGAGCCTTTGCCGCATGATGCCAGGGTAGTGGATTATACCTGGCAATTCGTTAATAAAGATGGTGGCCCCGACCGGCGTTTTAACGGCAACCAGAGACTACCCGTATGTGCCTATTCCGAATATACCTTTACTTCCGGCACAGGAATTTATGAAGTAATTGCTACCTCAAAACAGGCAGCAATGGATGATTTTTCAAGGTTTATTGTGAAAATTGGAGCGCTGCAAAAAATGATTGGAGCAAATCTTAAGTGAGGAGAATGCAATTTGGTTTACCCATTACCAACTATTCTTACAATAAAAAAAGCCTTGTGAAACTCACAAGGCTTTTTGCGGACCGGACGGGACTCGAACCCGCGACCTCCGCCGTGACAGGGCGGCATTCTAACCAACTGAACTACCGATCCTTTCCGTTGGGGTTGCAAATATAGGATTAAATATTTTAAATATCCAAATGATTTTTCAAATAGTCCTAAAATAAACAGACCCCGGTGAAAACCGGGGTCGCTATTTAACGCTATAATTTGTTGCCTTGCACAAATTGTCTGGCTATAATACATAGTAAGTTGGTCGTTCTGCAAGTACTTCTTCCTGCGGCTCCTCCTGCGTTTGCTCGTGGAGCATCTGGCGCAGGTCACGCTCAATCGTACGGGCAATCGTAGTCATTGGCGTGTCCGTTGGTTTACCTTCAAATGGATCCTGTAAGCTGATACCCATACGCTCAATCAGTAAGAATGAAGCTGAAATGGCTACTACCAGCGGAATCTCCATGAACCCTAAAGAATCAATCAGGGCAAAAGGTAACAACAGGATGAAAAATAACACCGTAAAGTGCGTGTATAAGCTGTAGGTAGCAGGAAATACCGTGTTCTTAATACGTTCACATTTTCCCATCGAATCACAAAGCTTGGTAAGCGTAGCATCCAAAGCTACCTGCTGGTAACTGTTGATCCACTCATTTTCCAACGCCAGCTTGATGTCTTTACCGTGTAAAAGCAACAGCGCAGCCGGCACATTATCATACTTCATCACATAGTTCAATTCCCTGCGCGTTAACAACCGCTCCAAACCCTTTAATGGATCGGTTTTGCGTAACGACTGACCAAGACTGTGCGTCCAGGCTGCCTGCCGCTTTATAAAACGTTCTCTGAAATGCTCTAACTCTTCTGATGGATAGGCCGTTGCTGTTAGTGTTAATACCTGTCTGGACAGAGAACGTGAATCATTTACTATCGCACCCCATATGGTTCGCGCTTCCCACCAGCGGTCGTAACCCTGGTTGCTACGGAAGGCCAGCAGCAAGGATAACACTGTTCCCAGTATCATCGGTACCGCAATGGGTATGCTTATATTCTTAAGATTGTATTGGTAGTATGCAATGTTTATAGCCATGCTGTAAATCGCTACCACCAAAATCTCATACTTTATCTTCCCAAATACATAACCGAAAGGGATATTCTTTCTTAGCAGCATAAAACACTGTTTTAAAATTATTCTGATGTCAGCAACAACGATGAAATGGTCGCTTTTACTACCACCTTTCTGCTTCCCGGTAAAGTGGCTGCCAGCTTAGGCAGTTTCGCTTTTTTTATCAGCTTTCCGGGATTATAACTACGCTTACTCGGTGCATTATACTCCAGGTCTGATGGCTCCACAATCACGTCAATGTTGTTGGCCAGGCAGAAGTTTTTAAATGCAACACCTGTATCTCCATGGAAAAATTCAACTTTTAGTTGGTGAATACTGGACGCATATTTATTGCGGATAATCTCACAACCATCCTTGAAATCAGCCGTGATCAATTCAATATGCCTGCTGTTACGGGTGAAAGTCACCAAATCAAAAATGGAATCAGGCATACGTAACGCATGCATGAATATGACATTCACCAACTCGTCCGGGTACTGCGATACTACGTTGTGTACATAACCAAGAGAACGTATGGAAAAGTCAGTAGGAATAAGTACATTTTTCATAGCTGTTGTATTTATGATACAAAACTATGACCGCACAGTTAGAACGTGGTAAGAGAGGGGTTAAAAGGTGGTAAGAATGTGGTAAGAAAACGGTAAGAAACGGTCAGGTTACAGCGGTAACTCCACCCTGATCTCGGTTCCGGTGTTTACCTGGCTCTGTACAATGATGTCGCCCTTGTGCATCCGGATAATATTCATCGCCAGCGGTAAACCAATGCCGTAACCCTTAAATTCACCGGTGTTAGAGGCCCGGAAAAACGGAGAAAATATATATGGAATGTCCTGTTGCGGAATGCCAATACCCTGGTCCTTTACAATAATAATCACCTTTTTGTCCGTTGCCGCCAGAGCAATAGATACCGGCTTATTATTAGAATACTTACAGGCATTCATTACAATGTTGCTCAAAGCCAGTTCCAGCAACTGTTCATTCCCCTTTACGGTCAGCTTTTCCTCCTCTTCCGGGAACAGGCTATAATCGATATTTACCTGGCTGCCAGGGATCAGCTTATCGATCGTATCCTTTACGGTAAATAATAGCTCATCCGTGCGAACGGCCTGCCACTGGGGTTTCATTCCGTCAAAGCCCGTCTGCGCAAGGTGCAGGAGACTTTTAGTAATATGCTCCAGCCTGCCAGCCTCAGTCAGAATGCTTTCCATAGCCTTTTTATAGGTTTCAGGGCTCCTGTCCTTACTCAGCGCCAGCTCTGCCTCCCCAATAATAGCCGTAAGCGGGGTGCTCAGCTCATGCGAAGCATTGCTCACAAAGTTATTCTGCGTTTCAAATGCCGTTTCCAGGCGATCCAGCATGTTATTAAACGTACCGGCAAGTTCATTCAGCTCGTCCCCGCTATTGTCCATATTCAGCCTTAAATGCAGGTTGCGGGAGCTGATACTCTTCACCTGGTTCATGATATGGCGTATAGGCTGCAACGTTAGGCGGCTAAAAAATGCCCCTACTCCAATCAGTATAACAGAAGATATTAGGAAACAAATCAACAGAATCCTTTGCAGCCAGGCCATGTAATCCTCGCTGTACTGGTTGATGGCACTCACAATTACCACATACAGCCCCTGCTTGGACTTGTACAGCACCCCCTCGTAGAAACGGTTGCCCTGGCGGTGTGTAGCCAGATGCTGGGTGAGCACCGTCTGGTAAAAACTGGGGGGCAGATTTAAATCCGTATGCATTTGCACATGCCCGGTACTATCCACCTTCAGAAAATATTCTTTCTCCGCAGGCAGCTTTTCCAGGTGCTCTTCGCGGATTTCATTATAGATGTCGGCGTCGGATTCATAATAAGGTAAAGTCGCTTTCGCCGCCAGGTAAGCACGTATTTCCAGGCGCTTGTAAAAATCCTCAAAGGAATGCTGGTTGGCAAAAAAGTATACCAGCCCGCCCATTATCACAATGGTGGATATAGTAAGTCCTGCGAAAGCAAGCAATATCTTATGGCGTATCTTCATCCAGGTTGTTATCCTTTAGCATGTAACCCAGCCCGGTAACGGTTTGTATTAACTCGGACTGTCCGTTTTTATTTAATTTTTTGCGGAGATAGTTGATATATACATCCACCACTTTGGTGTTCATGTTAAAATCAATGCCCCATACCTGCTCCAAAATCTCCATGCGCGACAATACCTTCCTCGGGTTGCGAAGCAGGTATTCCAGCAGCCGGTATTCCGTGGCCGTGAGTTGTATGTCGTAGCCCGCTCTGGTGGCTGATTTAGTGTCGGTGTTCAGGGATAAATTCGCCATCTGCAACACTGTCGTAGAAACTACCGGCGCCGCAATGCCGCTCTTGCGGCGGAGCAAACTGCGGATCCTAGCTTCCAGTTCCTGGAGCTTAAAAGGTTTCACCAGGTAATCGTCGGCACCACTATCCAATCCCATCACTATATTTTCCGTGGTGCCAAGAGCAGTGAGCATTAATATCGGGGTAGCAATTTCCTCCCTGCGTATGGCCTTACATACCTCAATACCATTGAGTGCAGGCAACATTACGTCTAGTATGATCAGGGAAAATATGGGGTTGTCCAAAGCCATACGTAACCCGCTGGCGCCGTCAGGCGCTACGCTTACCTCATACCCGGCTTCCGTTAAGCCCCGGGTAATCACAGATACTACAGCAGGTTCGTCTTCTATGAGTAATAATTTCATCTACAACAAATATAAGGCATCGGGTATTTATAGTTATCTATTGTGTCTATATAATTAACAATTTTTATAGAAAGATGTAATATCTTTTGTTGCCAACCCGCCCGTAGCGCGAAAAAGTTAAGGTCAATAATTGTATCTTTCGCATCGATATTTTTCCCGTTATGCTAAAGCGATCGTTTTGTCTGATTACTTTTTTAGTGGTGGTAGTGATCATACTGTCACAATGTGTTGGTACCAAAACCGATCCGCGCGGCCCTGTTTACGCCGGGGATGAATCCTGTAAAAGCTGCCACCGCTCAGCATTTGATGCGCACCGGACGTCGGCACATCACTTTGCCAGCACCATCGCGGATAAACACTCCGTCCTTGGCAGCTTTCTGGCGCCTTCCAATGTTTTTAATTTTCCGGGAGATGTTACCGTTCGGATGGAAAGTGATACGTCAGGGCTTTACCAGACGGCTTATCAACATGGCTCACCGCAGGAGAAAGGCCGCTTCGCCGTTACGATTGGGCAGGGACGAAAGGCGCAAACCTATCTCTCTTTTAAAGAAAATAAATACTACCAGCTACCTATATCCTATTTTACGCAGGTGCACAGCTGGGCAAATAGTCCCGGTTTTCCCGCCACCCATCCGTATTTCAACCGACTGGTGCCTGCCACCTGCTTTTCCTGCCACAGCTCTTATGTAAACGTAACAACCACCTACGAAGGCATGCAGCGTGTGGAAAAGTTTGCCGAAAATGAAGTGATGTACGGGATCAACTGCGAACGTTGCCACGGCCCCGCTAAGGAACATGCCGATTTTCATACACGGCATCCGCAGGAGAAAACAGCACAGCACATCACCCGCACCGGTAACCTCACCCGTCAGCAACAAGTGGATATGTGCGCGGTATGCCACTCAGGCCTTAAAACGCCGCAACGCTCCCTGTTTGAATTTAAGCCGGGGGATAAGCTGTCCGACTACATCATGGCCGATTACCTGGCCACCGCCAGCGAAAGGCAATCCAACGACGTGCATGGTAACCAGTACCAACTGCTGACTGCCAGTAAATGCTACCGGGAGTCGAACCAGCTTACCTGTAACACCTGTCACGACGCACACGCGGTTAATCGCAACAACCTGCAGGCCTATAATAATCAGTGCCTGAGCTGCCACCAGCCCGCCACTGACAGGTTCTGTACCAATAAGGCACTGCCGCCGGCAGCATTACAGCAGCAATGTGTGAACTGTCATATGCCGGTGCAGCCGTCCAGGGTGATCACACTGCTGCCCAGTGGAAAGGAGCAGCCGGTGGCCGATTCCCTGAGGTCACACCTGATAAAGGTGTACCGGTAGTTATTTCACCTCGCGGTAATCATATTTACCCTTGATATTTTTGTTGAGATACGTACCCTTGCTGAAAGCCTGCTTCATTTCCTCATACACATGCAGGGGTACCTGCAGGTAGTCGTATACCTTTCCGGAAACATACCTGACCCGAAGCACCGCGTGCTCCGGCAAATAGCTGAAATGTGCAACCACAGTAGATGGCATACCTCCTCCGCCTCAATCATCGTACCTGAATAAATGCTGGGCCTGCTCCGAAGCGTCGCCTTTGCCCTGCATTCTGTCGCAACAGACCCGTACTGAATGCACGCATAAACGTAACTTTAATGCAAATACCAAAACGCCATGGAAAAGAAAAATATCACCACCATCGATGCGTATATTTCCACCTTTCCCGCAGCCACGCAAAAGCTGCTGAAGCAGGTGCGTCAAACCATTAAAAAGACGGCACCTGACGCCACTGAAAAAATTGCTTACGGCATCCCCACCTTCGTGTACCATGGTAATCTGGTGCATTTCGGAGGGTACGACCATCACATCGGCTTCTACCCGGCATCATCCGGGGTGGCTCACTTTGAAAAAGAGCTGCAGCACTTTCATACCTCAAAAGGGACCATACAGTTTCCCCTGGATGAGCCCATACCGCTGGAACTGATTGCCCGTATCACCGCTTTTCGTATGAAAGAGAATGAAGAGAAACAGGCGAAAAAGAAATCGCCTGCTAAAAAAACAGAGAGTTTTTTTATTCCCCGGATATCCAACCCGGCCCGCCGCGCCCTGGAAAGCATTGGCATTAACACCCCTAAGAAACTGGCAAAGTATTCCGAAAAAGAAATGCTGGCACTGCATGGAATGGGCAAGGCTTCTCTGCCGCTGATGCGGGAAACACTGCTGCAGCACGGCCTCAGTTTCAGGGAATCATGATCTTAAATACTTGTTAAAATTGAAGCAAACGCAGGCATCTTTCAGAAAGCGGTATAATAACTGAGTAGGCTATACGTTTTTGAGCTAGATTTGCTACCTGAAAAATTAAATTAACGTAGCAACGAGCAGAATTTTTAAAACAAAGCGTGCCTATCCAACATGAAGAAGAATATTATTACCGCCATAGCTTTACTGTTTACTTCCTATGCCTTTGGTCAGAACAAGCCGGTGATAGGCGTTACCTTCAAAGGTAATGACAGCACCACTTACCAGTCGGCCATTCAGAATACCGTAGAAGATGCCTTCCTGCGTACGAAGCGGTTCGACCTGGTGGAACGTGGCGAAATGGAAAATGTGAAAGGCCAGGCTTCTGAAAGTGCCAGCATTACCGCCATGAAGGAACTGAAAGCACAGTACCTGCTCATAGGTAACGTGGTAAGCGTTACGGAAGACCAGAAACAGGCCAGGGTGCCCGTGCTTGGAACTACCGTAACACCGCAGGCAGAAATTATTTTCAATGTAAAAGTGCTGGATGTAAATACTGGCGACCTGGTGGCTTCCGGCAATTTCAATAATATCGGCAAAGGTAAAAATGCTTTTAACGATGCGCTGATGGGTACCCGCAACCGCCTGGACAAATTCATTAAGGATAACTTTAAGCTCACCGCTACCATCGCTTCCGTAGAAGAGAAAAATACTTATGGGGACGCCTCCAAAGTATTGCTCACTGCCGGTAACGCCGTGGACCTCCGCGAAGGCGATGAGTTTAAGGTATACGAAAACGTAGAGGTAAACGTAGAAGGGAGGAAAATCAATCGTAAACGAACCATCGGTAAAATCGTAGTATCCCGCATCGAAGATGAGCACTTCAGCGTATGCGCCGTAGTAGAAGGTGCCGGTGAAATTACAAAACTGCTGAACAGCAATGCTACCCTGCGTTGTGAGCTGACAGCAGAGGCACCAAAGAAATTATTCTTTCAGAAATAAATCGTTGCTCAATAATTAGTTTCGGTAAGGGCCACCTTCATTAGGAAGGTGGCCCTTTTTATTTGTAACATCTACGGACAGAAGTGTCCGTATCCGAACAGAAAAATTATATCTCTCCTTAAAATAAAACCAGTGTAATCCTTTGCTGTAGCCGGTTTTTATATTTCCTGGCATTATGGTACTGTTTGTGCCAACCTAAAGGAAAAACAAAAACATGCGTACCTGTATCACTTTTTTACTCGTGCTGTTTACCACTATCACCAGCGCCGCGCAGCTGCCCGGTAAATATGTAACCCCGGTGGTATTGCGGCTGGACAGCCTCTTTTGGCAGGCCTACAATACCTGCGATATCGACAGGTTTCGCGGCCTGCTGGCAGATGACGTGGAGTTTTATCACGACAAGGGTGGGAGCCTGCATGGGATTGATCCGCTGGCTAATTCTATTAAAAATAACCTGTGTGGTAACAGGGATAAATTTAAATTAAGGAGAGAAGCAGTTCCGGCAACGATAAAGGTTTTTTTACTGGAAAATAACCACGAGGTGTATGGCGCACTCATAACGGGGATGCATATATTTTATGTAACGGAAGGCGGCAAACCGGAATATGCGGACGGAAAGGCCAGGTTCGAAATGCTTTGGCTGCTGAAAGATGGGCAATGGAAAGTATCCAGGGTATTTAGCTATGATCACGGCCCGGTACTGGATAATTATGGTGATTAAAGTTATCATGATATGAGTTGTAACATATTGATTAATATATAATTGAGAAGGGGTTAAGAAAAATTGTAATTTTTAAGAAAAGTTGTAATTTTAGTTCGATAAGTCACGGCAGGAATCCGAAAAGGCCGAACTAGAGTAGGAAAAGAACCCCAAAATTGTATGTTATGAAAAAGCTAATGTGGTTAACATTAAGCGCCCCCATGTTTTTGTTATTTGCCTTCACCATGCAGGATCGTCAGGCCAGAAATACCGGTATCCAACGTACCAGTAAAAACCTGTACACCGTAAACCGGTCAGCTGTAAAAAATGTTTCTGCTGCTGACCAGGAGGAAATTAAACGCCTGGTAGTTGAAAAGTATGACATCAAGGATTTTAGCCGCGGCGAAATCACCATTGCCTCCAATGACCCCAGAACAAAGGCTATGGGCGGTATCCTTGACAATTCTATTTACAAGGACTGGGTATCCACTAAATTTATTTTCTGGAAACAGCTGAAGCAAATTCCGCAGGAAGCCATTCGTGCAAACGAAATTATGCAGAAGTATGCAATGGCACCAGGCAGATAATGCTATCACCAGATGGCTGAAGCGTAACGCTTCAGCCATCTCTGGTATTGGAAAGATGCTGCTCGGCAGCTGGATAGTGCTGCACCTGCTGTTTATTACCGTTGTTAACTCCGTGTCGGTATACGAATCCTACCAGGATTTTCACAAGCAACCTCGCAGTGCCACATGGGCCAGGGGCCTGGAAAGTTGGCTGGGTAAGCCTTTCCTGCAGCGGTATGGCAGGTACACCGGCGCTGAAACCGGCTACGGATTTTTTGGTATCAACGTACGCTCCAATGGTATGCTCATCGGGGAGTGCAATGGGGAAGCTATTACACCTGAATTTCATTCGTTCGAAACTACGCTGCGTTTTTTTTCCATGGGGAATAGTCTTACCGATGATTTTATAAAACCGGGTGAGCACAGGCAGCTGCTGAATGATTACAACCAGCTGGTGATGAAGAACATTGCGGTAACGTTATTCCAGCGGCGCCATTGTATGGATACTGCGATCTATATCAGTTATAATATGCTGGATTTTCCTATGCTGCAACAGGTGCGAAGCGGCGCTGCGCCGGCCTATTCGCAGGTAAAATTAATTTCCATCAACTATAGTCTTAATGTAAATGAACAACTCAGCAGGCATTAATCACGCGGCATGGTTGCTTTTCTTCCGTGTAAATGTGGCAGGTATTGCCTTGCTGCATTTTTTGGCAATACAGCCTGATTTTACAGACCTGTACAGCTATTCGGGGTACATCTATCCGGACATTATGGATCTGTCAACCGATCAGGTGAGCCTTACGCTGGTCAGGTTCCAGGAGCTGCTGAACCAATGGCATGTGGGTATCAGCTATGAAGCGTTGTTGTGGGTTTGTCGTATAGCCTATCCTGTTAGTTTGGTGTGCCTGCTGCTGGGACTACTCACCCGTGTGAATGCCGTGATCGCATTGTTTTTACAGTTGCTGCTGATAAAGTCCATTCACTTATATGAGTATGGCGTGGACGGCTACACGACGTTTGCCCTGTTTTACTGCTGCATTTTTCCCGTAGGCCGGGTGTATTCCCTGGATAATAGGTGGCGGCGGCCCAATCGTGTGCCGGAGGCTGGAGCCTTTTTGTTTTTACTAAGGGCGCACCTTTGCATTGCTTATTTTTTTTCAGGCTTTGATAAGATAATAGGACCATCCTGGCGCAATGGCGAAGCCCTCTGGAAGGCGCTGCACAGCCATAATTACTACAGTGTGTTTCCGCTGGATTTCCTTGCTGCCACGCCGTTTTTCGTTGTTTCCGGCTGGCTTACGGTAGTGTTGGAAATGGGATATTTTGCCGGGATGAACAATAAATATACCCGCAAATACTGGCTGGCGGGCATTGTAGCCCTGCATCTGTTCATAGCGCTGTTTATGGGCCTGTTCTTTTTCTCTGCCCTGCTGATCGTTTTAAACCTCTCTGCTTACCTGGCACCTTATGTACGCCAGGAAAAATTACAACCCCACAAACAGGAAGAAATGCAGCTATATAGTTGAGCGCTAACAGGCCGGGGTATTACCGCATTCATGTACTTTTTTATAGCGTGCATTCTAAACTTCTAAATACTGTGCAGGCGCTGATGCACAAAATAATAAAAGAGTCCGCCGCTCAGGTACGCAGCGGCGTCCAGCAGGTCAGCTGTATATCTCCTTGAAAACCCGGGCATGATAACTTCAAGCAGCAGCGTGGTGTACAAGGCAATAAATAAAAGGTATACCAGCGGGTAGCGGTATGCCGGCTGCCGGATAATATATTGACGTGTAATCGTAAGCGTGAGATGGGCGATGGCAGGAACGGCGACGAAGTCCGTGAGCTGTCCGTTGATAAAAGGCAGGATAATGCCCTTTTGCCGGCAATAATGCACTGCCAGCCATACCAGGCAATAGCCGGTGAACAGCGGATCAAACAGCTGCTTCATCGTTTACAACACAAATAGGATGGCTGCTGATAATGCCAGCGTTACCAGGCCTACCATTAGCGCGGTGAGATAAAAAGCTCCGTTTTTAGCTGCCCGTTTAGCGATACCATCTCCGGGACTGATGGGGAAGGCCATCGCGCGGAGCCGCTGCCAGATGGTTTCCTGCTGTTCCTCTGTATCCATTGTTTTTTATTTAGTGCAAATGTACTAATTAATTAGGTCAATTGTACTAATTTTATCGTTAGTCGCCTAAGCTGATAATATTATTACCTTTGCCGCATGAAATCAGGAAAACCGAACAGCTCAATCAACGGGTTATTAGTAGAGATCTGTAAGATTAGAAGAAACAAAAGTAACGAACTATTATCAGGTGCAGGGATTCACGCGGGGCAGGATATATTACTGTACTATCTTGATCTGGAAGACGGGCAAACCGTATCTTCCCTGGTAGAAAAGATGGGTATTCAGCAGGGCACTATTGCCGCTATGATCGACAGGATGGTGAATGCGGGAATGATTACCAAGGAAAAAGATGAAAACGATAAGCGCATTTCAAGGGTATCCCTCACTAAAAAAGGCAGGATGGCGCACCAGCAGGTGGCGGACTCCTGGCGGAAAATGGAAAGTATTACAGCCAAAGGACTCTCACCGATAGAGCAGGCGCAACTAATTACCTTACTGGAAAAAGTGAAAGAGAATCTTTCCTGAGAATGATTATTTTCGTGAAATCATAAATGTCCATTATCCGACTATGCAACAATCAAAATGCCCCAGCTGTGGTGCTACTGTATTTGACCAGGCAAACGCCGGTGCTGATGTGCGGGAGATGCTGATCAACTGCCAGTACTGCGGATCACAATTCACCGTTAGCAATCCAAATTACAGGGAGCCACAAGCGCAGAGCGTCAGCTATACCTATAACAGCACCAGCTTTACGTATACCAACAATACCCGTCCGGGCACAGGCTGGAATCAGGCAGGCGACTGGCAACATAAGTTTACCAGTATATTTGGCCTTATAATGGCCTACATTGTGGTAGTACCGGCTGTGATTTGTTTAGGGGTGGGAATTTTTAAAAGAGATGGTGGTGCGGTAGCCGGAGGGGCCATACTGGCATTGGCTTTCATGTTCTTCTTCTTACTGGCTAAAGCAAGTAAGAAGGAATTGAAGCGAAGAGCAGCAGAACGCGGAAACCAGGGATAAAAATAAATTTGGTAACATACTTGCACAACAGCCACACCAGCGGCTGTTGTGCTTTTTTTTAGTATCATTGTTTTTCAACTATCGTAAACCATGTCGCATAGATTATACCTGTACAACCTCGAAAAAGTTCCTGAACAGGCAGGAGCAACAGCATCCAATTTGCCGCTGGCCGCTTATGGCAACACCGATGAGCAGGTGCTCATGATGATGGAATGGGGTTATGAACTGCCGCCATTTTTTTACCCGCTGTTTGCCGGCGGTATTACCATTGCACCTCCGGTATACAACGGCTCAGAGGGCGGCTTGTATGCCCCGGCAGCGCCGGGTAAGGAGGCGTTTGCCGACTTCTACAATTTCCTGGAAAAGCATGCGGATACGCTGATGTATAACAAGGATGCTTTTGAAAACGCAAAGAAAAAGCTCCTGCGCTTTTTTGAAACCAAGGTAACTCATGCCTGGTTTCACCTGGACGCCTGGGATGTGTTTAATATGTCGGACGACGGCGCCGAAGGCAATCACACTGCCCAGGCGGAGGACCTGAAACTGATCATTGAGCAAACGAATACGATTATACGTAAAGCCATAGCAGCAGATAACCCTGACCTGTTGAATGAATGGCCGCCTATCACCAACAGTGGTTATCATGCGGAATTTAAGCAGCTCCTTAACGATGAAGGGTTCAATTATGGCTGGGCTGTAATAGAATCCGCCCTCATGGGCGACTACACCGGCCTGGAAATATTCATGGAGAACGGACTGCAGGGGCTTAAAAATGAGGAGGGTAACATTGTTTTACCAGCTGAATTTACAGAGATATTTGAGTATCCCATCGGCGAGGAACTGGCCCTGGTATTACATCAATCGGGTAAATACGGGTATGTCAACAGGGCGGGTGAACTGGTGATACCTTGTATATATGAGGATGCGTACGATTTCGCCAACGGCTTTAGTCACATCGTTACAGATGGGAAAGCCGGTGTGATAGATGAACGTGGCCACGCTACCATCCCCGCGGTGTACGACAATGTACATGTGCTAAAATACGGGGTATTTGCAGTTAAAAAAGGCGGTGAATGGGCACTGATGGGTGAGCAGGAAACCTTGCTGCTACCTTTCCAAACGGCCGAAGACGTAGGTATCGACGACAGCGGGCTGATTTACTTCTTCTTTAAAATAGAAAAAGAAATCTGGTACTATTCAGATACCTTCCACTTCCTATTAAAAGGATTGTCGGATAATATTGAAACGGAAGGCGGCTGCTACCTTTTCACCATGAAAAGCCAGATGGGGCTGCTCAGCAATACCGGCGAGCAACTGATTCCTTTTGCGGAGCAAACTATCCGTTACGACTATCCGCTCGATGCTTTTATTGTACAGGCGAAAACAGGCTTTGGATTATATCATGCCACGCAGGGCTGGTTACTACCGGCAACTGCAGAAAATATTTACGCGCTGCAAGCCAATCCCGGAGAGCATGGCGAGCGACTGGCAGTGGTACAACAGGGGGGCAATTCGGGTTTATATGCCATAGCAGCAGATTCCCGCTGGGTAGCCACGCCGCAGTATAAAGGTTTCATCTTCCTGAAAGATAATTATGTAGGTTATAAAAACAGTGAAGGCAAGTGGGGAATATTGGATTATGCCGGCAACCGCATATCGGAGCCAGTCTATGACAGCGTAAATGGTAAGGAGAATTGCCTCACCTACGGCATTGCCATTACTTTCAATAGTGATGCTATCCTGTTAATTCAGGGAGATGGTAATGTCCGCCCATTGTCGGCCCGGGAGGTAGTGGACGAAATGTCCGTTTACCCGGAGTCCTTTTATACCAAAGACCAGCTGAAGGCACTGCGGAAAGCTTTGCCGCTGGCGGAGCAGGCGCTTAACGAGCATGCCCTCGGCAGCACTGCCCTGGACGAAGGCCGCTCTGAAGATGCTATCCGCCACTTTGAGCTGGCAGCCTCGCTGCATTGCTTCGAAGCCATTACAGACCTCGGCTACCTGTACGAGTATGCAGACGGCTATACGAATACCGGAAAGGCATTTGAATTGTACAAAACTGCTGCTACCTTAGGTGAGCGTTATGCGATGAAAAACCTGGGCCTGATGTATCAATACGGTCGCGGTACGGCGCCGGATTACCAGCAGGCTGCTTATTGGTTTGAGCAGGCTATTGCCCATGATAATGAAGATGCCGTGGAAGCGCTGGCGGACTTATATTATTACGAAACCTACGGCATGCTGGACAATGAACGCGCCCTGGAATTATATCAAACGGCACTGGACAATGGTAATGAAGAAGTAGCATCTAAAATCGGTAATATCTACGAGATAAAAGGAGATATCAAAAACGCCATCACTTATTATAAACAGGCTGCCAAAAGCGGTAACACGTTTGCAAAATGGCGGTTGGGCTGCTTTTATACAGATGGCAACGGCGTGAAACGGGACCTGCATAAGGCTATGGCATTATACCAGGAAGCGGTAGCTGATTTACCGGATGTACACGTGGATATCGCCATCCTGTATGCGGCCGATCCGTACTTTGATCCGGCGGAGGCAAAGCGCCACCTGGAGCTGGCAAAGGAAGCCGGTGTAGATACCGCGGATGAGTATATTGATAAGTTTAAGCACCTCTGGAAATAAATGGAAAGTTTACTGGCGCAGCTGACAAAAATCCACCACATCGGGGAGGAAGCACGCATTGATTTAGAGGCCAGTCTCACCCGCATGGTGCTGCCTAAAAACGAATTGCTGATTACGGAAGGAAGAGTATGCAGGCACCTGTACTTTATTGAAACAGGCAGCCTGCGTGGCTTTTATAACCAGGAAGGGAAGGAAGTGACGCACTGGTTTGGGTTTGAAAGTGATTTTGTGACATCCTTTCACAGCTTTATTACCGGCCAGCCCGCTGTAGAGAATATACAGCTGATGGACGGTACTATTTTATGGGCCATCACAAAGGAATCGCTCACAACGCTGATGAATAAGCACCATGATATGGAAAGACTGGTGCGTAAATCCTACGAACGATATTATATCCGCCTGGAGGAGCGCTTTATCAACGCGCATTTCAAAACCGCTACGGAGCGCTATGAGCAGCTGCTGGCGGAGTCGCCGCATATTATAGAAAAAGTCCCTCTGGGCTATATTGCCTCCTACCTGGGCATATCCCAGGAAACACTTAGCCGTGTCCGTAGTCGGCTTTAACATTTACAAAACAGGTTTTTGACTAATGTCAAAAGAATTGCTTTGGGTGGCTGCTAGCTTTGTACCATCAAATTTACCACTATGGAACAAAGAAATCAGCAACAACCATCCGCCGCTTTCGTAGCTGCCGCCTGGGTTGCGCTATTAGCAGGTGTAAGCGCTTATATCATCGGGCTGGCTAATGTGGACATGGCCCTTAATGAAAAAGGATATTATTTTACCGTATTGATGTTTGGCCTGTTCGCCGCAGTTTCGGTACAGAAGTCGGTGAGGGACCAGCTCGAAGGCATTCCCGTAACTAATATCTATTACGGGCTTGCCTGGTTCTCCACCCTGCTGGCTATTGTGCTGCTAACGGTAGGGCTCTGGAATGCCGGACTCACTAAAAGTGAAAAAGGTTTCTATGCCATGTCGTTTACCCTTAGCCTGTTTGCTGCCATTGCAGTACAGAAAAATACCCGCGACGGCCGCCAGCAACCGAAAGATCGTTTGAATGGCGAATAGTGCCGGCCTTCCATCCTAAAAAGTGTAGTAATCTATATATTGTTTGTTTGTTGAAAGTCCGGGCGTTGGAGTCCGGACTTTTTTATTATGCATAGGATGTTATTTGTGTTTTTTGAAATAAAATGGCAAATTGTGTAAATAATTCCTTATTTTTAAAGGTATAATGCTAAAAATTTGGATATGCTGATTGAGTTTAAGTGTAAGAATGTTTTTTCTTTTAAGGAGGAAACTTCATTTTTAATGACATCGGTGAAGTCTTTTAAGGAATTGACAGAGACAAATGTAATTCCAACAAAAAAGGGGTTCAATTTGCTCAAAGTCGCGGCTGTTTACGGTGCAAATGGTAGTGGCAAAAGCAATTTTATTGCGGCGATGAGTGTAATGAATACAATCATATATTCTTCATTCAGCGATTCGTTGAAAAGAGAAGGTGACAAGAAAAGCCCAAATGATTTTAGTTTTAAGTTGAGTACTGTAACGGAATCCCAAAGTAGTATGTTTGAAGTTTCATTCCTTATTGAAGAGGTTATCCACAGATATGGATTTGAAATTTACAATCGTGAAATCCTGAAGGAATGGCTTTATAGAAAGGTTGATCGGGAAGTATTTCTGTTCACCAGGGAAAAGCAGCAATTTACCGTTAATAAAGAATCTTTTCCGGAAGGAGATAAATACAAATCGGAAGTGAATGAGAATGTTCTATTCCTCAGTCATCTTGCCCAATACAACCAACCTGCATCGAAGCATATTTTAAGCTGGTTTAATCTGCTTCGCACTTTGAGTGGCATTGATGAATACGATTATGAGCGTTTCACAGTTAAGTTATTGAGAGATAATCTGAGTTTTAAATCGTGGGCAGCTACGGCATTAAAATATCTGGAGATTTCAAATATAGAAGCAGGCGATAAGGATGATGAAATTATTACTTATCATAACAAGTATAACGAACATAACTTACTGGTTGGTGCTGTTGCTTTCGATCCCTATATGGAATCACATGGTACGCAGAAATTGATACGCCTTCTGGGGCCTGTATGGTTGAATCTAAAGTACGGTGGGGTTTTGTTCATAGATGAACTGGATTGCAAATTGCATCCTAATCTTACAAGAAAACTACTTGCCTTATTTCAGCAGTACAATCGCAGGAATGCACAATTTGTTTTTACCGGACAGGATATAAGTCTGATGGATAAAGATCTGTTGAGGCGGGATCAAATATGGTTCGTAGAAAAAGATCAATTCGGTGCATCAAAAATTTACTCCCTTTCTGAATTCAGCACTAAAGCG
Organism: Chitinophaga jiangningensis; assembly: GCF_900142605.1. Lineage (GTDB taxonomy): Bacteria > Bacteroidota > Bacteroidia > Chitinophagales > Chitinophagaceae > Chitinophaga > Chitinophaga jiangningensis. The sequence continues at coordinate 353,746 of NZ_FRBL01000001.1, read as the reverse complement.
GTAAGAAATACTTCTGATTTTGCAAAGAAATATTTGGATAATCAATTTGGCGCCGCTGATACCTTAGAAATTACGGATAAGCTTATATCTCAGTTATATGAGTAAAAAGGAAGGGAAAAAGCTGCCAAAATACTTAAGGGAACAGGGGGACTTAGGAATAAAGGAGCCAAAGAAGCGAAAAATAACATTTTCCCTGACAAGACATATTGCAGGTCCACCCGGGCAATCATTTAAGGAGTGGGATGATGAAGGGTTAATGGCGGTATTGGCAACCATGATGCAGTATGCAGGGCAATTTACAACCCAGGAGGTAATTCAGGAGGGCTGTATTAAGTTATATAATAAATTTGGATATCCACCCCATTCGGAATTTCCCAAGCCAAAACATATTTCAGTTGAAACCTGGGCAGTAATGCATATTACGGCTAACAGTAAGGAAGTGGTGGCGGGATATATAGAGGATAATGTGTTTTATATTGTATTCCTTGATAAGAACCATGTGTTTTGGCCTATGGCGGATAAGTGAAGTAGTATATTGACTAAAGCCACTACACATAAAAACCACCCGTTAAGTCATCTTTTTTGGGTATTTTTATACCGATAAGTCATTTCATATAAGCGGGTGTTTTTCAGCGATAATGGGGGAGTATCTACAACAGGAACATGTATTATTAAAAAATCTCGCTGCCGGAGAACAGTCCGCTTTTCAATTCCTGTTCCATCAACACTACAAGGCACTCTGCTATTTTGCCAACAGCATTGTTCAGGATACGCAGGAAGCTGAGGATCTGGTACAGGAGTCCTTCTCCAAGCTCTGGAACAAGCGCACCGATTTTCAATCCGCCGCTAATATAAAAGCCTTCCTTTTCATTGCCACCAAAAATGCCTGCCTGAATTTCCTCAAAAGCAAAGAGCGGTTAACCATCCGCGAAAAGGAATTTTCTTATCTCCAAACCGGTGTGGATACAGGATTCGATCCCGCCATGACGGAAACAGAAATTATTACACAATTATATAATGAGATAGAAGCGCTGCCAGGGCAATGCAGGCGGATCTTTAAAATGAGTTACCTGGAAGGTAAAAAGAATGACGAGATCGCAGATGAGCTGCGGATCTCCTATAATACCGTAAGAGCACAGAAGTTGCGCGCACTGAAACTGATTCGTAGCAGCCTGCTCAAAAAGAATATCTTACCGATGTTAGGAGTTTATATCGCACTGATTAAATATTATTATTATCACTAATCAGCTCCGCCAGAAAAAAAAATAAAAAAAGTAGCGGGTTCCTTTAATCGAAAATAAAGTTTTCTTGTTTTTATAGTAATTGACAGTGTCTGGAGGGGAATAAGAACATGGACGAACCAACTATTTCACAACGTATTGCTTACCTCGTTTATGGGTATCAGCAACAAACTTTAACGGAAGCAGAAAATACTGAGCTGATGGATTGGATCCAGGCAGCTCCTGGAAACCGTGCTTACTTTGAGCAGTGGACCAATGCTGAATTATTGCAGGGGAAATTGCAGCAATACCGCCAGTTTGATGCAAATGCCGGCTGGGAGGCCTTCCGGGACCGGCATTATCCCGCTGCTCCCGCAAAAAGCCGCTACCGCCGGCTGTATTGGTGGAGCGCCGCCGCAGCCATCGCCCTGCTCGTAGCCACCGGCGCCTACCTCCGTCAGGACCGCCAACAGCCAATCGTTGCCTCCGTTGCAACGCCAGCCCCGATTGTACCAGGCTCCAACAAAGCTACACTCACGCTGGCCGATGGGTCCACCATCCCGCTGGATAGCGCCACCAGCCAGGTGTTTAACCAGCAAGGCAGCATCGCGCAACTGCAAAACGGTCAGCTGCAATATGCCGCTCAGGATCCGAATGCAGCCATCAGGTACAACACCCTCACCACGCCAAGAGGCGGCCAATTCCGATTAATGCTCCCCGATGGGACGAAAGTATGGCTCAACGCGGCTTCTGCCATCACGTATCCCACATCTTTCGAAAAAAATAAAAGAGAAGTTACCATCAAAGGTGAAATATATTTTGAGGTGGCCACCCACCAGCAATGGCCTTTCGAAGTTAAAACGGATGCCAATACCAGCATAGAGGTGCTGGGTACCAGCTTCAACATCAACGCCTATACGGACGAAGCAGGCATTAAAACCACCCTCATCAGCGGCGCCGTGAAAGTAAACGCCGGCACTACCGCCGCTGTGCTCAGGCCAGGACAGCAGGCACTGGTCAATGCTGCCGACAAAATCACTATCACCCATGCCGATACCACCGCCATCCTCGCATGGAAAAGAGAAGCATTCTACTTCCAGGATGCTGATATCCCTACCGTTATGCGTCAACTCGCCCGATGGTACGATGTTACAATAGTATATAATGGAAATATCCCTGCCAGAAGATTCCAGGGGGAAATACAACGCCGGCTGCCACTCACGGATGTACTCGAAGGCTTGCAGGCCTCCGGCCTGCACTTCCGTGTAGAAGGCCGCAATATAATTGTGGAACAATAAATTATAGGAAGATGTAATACCAACTTTTACAGTGGTCACGTCAGATAAAAAAACCGGAGGTGATTGGACCCACCCCCGGTAAACATCCGGTGATCATTCGCCATAAGCACGCTAATACTTAATACCAATTATTCAACCAGACAAATGCAAATCTATGCAATTGAATTTTTATGGTAAAGTCCTACCTATGCCCGGACTTCACTCAACCAAAATTGCACTTACTATGCGATTGACAGTTTTTCTAATGTTGGTAGCTACGTTAAAAGTATCTGCCTCCGCATTTGCCCAGTCGGTCACTATGTCCGTTAAAAATGCTCCAATGGAGGAGGTTTTCAGCGCCGTCAAAGAACAAACAGGCTACCTGTTTTTCTACGACAAAGACCTCCTGCGCCATGCGAAGCCGGTAACCGTAAAAGCGGAAAATACCGCACTGGTGCCCTTTCTGACCACGGTGTTTAAAGATCGTTCACTGGACTTTACCATCCGTGATAAAACTATCTTTATCCGTAAAAAAGAACTGCCGGCAACTCCGCAGATCAACGGCACGGAAACCGCTACACCTCAGCAGGAACAACGACAGACAGGCCAGGTGAAAGATGTCCAGGGGCAGCCACTCATCGGCGTGTCCATTAAAATACAAGGTACCAGCAATGGTGTAGTCACCAACGAAAACGGCTACTTCAGCATCCCGGCTAAAGAAGGCGATGTAATGGTGTTCTCCTATATCGGCTACGAATCTAAAACCCAGCCAGTGGCACTCAACAGGCAGCTGCTGATCATACTGAAAGCACAAACAGCCTCCCTCGATGAGGCAGTGGTGATCGGCTACGGTACTACCAGCAAGCGCTATAACACGGGCTCTGTTTCCAGTATTAAAGCCAGTGATATCGCCAACCAACCCGTGCTCGATGCGCTCGGTGCGTTGCAGGGCAGGGTGTCCGGCGTATTTATCAATTCGTCCAGTGGCTTGCCCGGATCAAACTTTAGCGTGGTGCTGAGAGGTCAAAGCTCGCTCTCCGGCCCCAACAATCCACTATATGTGATCGATGGAGTGCCGTTCTACTCCGAACCGCTCAATACCTTCACCTCTGCTAACGGTAACCAAAGCCCGATGGCATCCATCAACCCCGCCGATATCGAACGGATCGATGTGCTGAAAGATGCAGATGCCACCTCTATCTACGGCTCCAGGGGCGGTAACGGCGTAATCCTCATTACCACCAAAAAAGGAAAAGCCGGCAAAACACAAACTAACTTCAACGTATACACGGGCGCCGGTAAAGTGGTAAATACAATGGATATGCTGAGTACGCCTGACTACGTGGCCATGCGCAAAGAAGCCTATGCGCATGATAATAAGTCGTACGACCGCGAAACCGCTCCGGATATCACCATTTGGGATCAGCAGAAAACCACCGACTGGCAAAAATTCATCATGGGTAATACCGCCCGTATCACGGAAGCACAGGGAACGGTATCCGGTGGTACGGCACAAACGCAATACCTCATCAGCGGTACCTATCATAAGGAAACAACCGTGATGCCCGGCAGCCTCGGCTACCAGCGCGGTGCAGGCAGGATGAATATTAACCACACCAGCCTCAATGGTAAGTTTAATATTAACGCGTCCGTTAACTATACTGCCAACAAGGATAATTCTATTCCTACCGACCTGACCCTTTTCTATAACCTGGCGCCTAACTTCCCGCTGTATGATTCCACCGGTGCCCTCTACTGGACCGGCAACATCCAGAACCCACAGGCTTACCTGCTGCGCAAATCAGTGGTAAGTACCAATATGTTCCTGGCTAACACCGTGTTGAGATATACCATCCTGCCAGGACTGAACGCTAAAGCAAGCCTCGGTTACACCCACACGGGTATGGACCAGATGCGTATTACACCAAATGCCAGCCTGAATCCACTCACCTCAACAGGTAGTGAATCCTACTTCGGTAATTCCAGTTTAGGCTCTTACATCATTGAGCCGCAGCTCGACTACAATAAGGACATCGCCAAAGGTAATCTTCAGGTTATGGTAGGTGGTACCTTCCAACAGAATATCACCAATGGTAAGTCAGTAATCGCCTCCGGATTCTCCAGCGATGCTTTGCTGGAAGATCAGCATGCGGCTGCACTGGTGGTGCCACGCCCGTCTGTCTACGCGTTTTACCGCTATACATCCATCTTCGGAAGGGTGAACTATAACTGGGATGGAAAATATATTGTAAACGCTTCTTTCCGTCGCGATGGCTCCACGCGCTTTGGCCCTGGTAACCGCTTTGGTAACTTCGGCGCCGTAGGTGCAGCCTGGGTATTCAGTAAAGAGTCGTTTATCGGGGAAGACGGCTTCCTTAGCTTTGGTAAGCTCAGAGGTAGCATCGGTAGTTCCGGTAATGATAACATCAGCGACTATCAATACCTGGATGCCTGGAGCTCTACGCCTTATCCGTACGGGAGTATACCAGGGTTAACACCCAGCCGACTGCCAAATAATAATTACAGGTGGGAAACGAATCATAAAAAGGAAATTGGTCTGGAACTCGGCTTCCTCGACAACCGGATTATGTTTAATACCAACTATTATTATAATATCTCCGATAATCAACTGGTGGCTTACCAGTTGACACCACAGGTAGGTTTTGAATCTATTACCGCCAACCTCCCTGCCAGCGTAATGAACAGCGGATGGGAGGTTGAACTGAATACTACTAATATTAAAAATAAACATTTCAGCTGGCAGACAGGCCTGAACATGTCCATCAATAAAAATAAACTGAAATCATTCCCGGGTATTGAATCCTCTACCTACAAAAATATCTATGTAGTAGGTGAGCCATTGTCCATCGTGAAAGGGTATCAGTTCCTGGGCATTGATCCGGCAACGGGTACGCCTAAGTTTTTCAGTAATACCGGTGCGCCTACGCCTACAGAGAATGATGACTACGTGATCCTCGGTAAGAGAGCGCCGGATTTCTATGGTGGTTTCTCCAACACGTTTAACTGGAAAGGATTCACACTGGATGTACTGCTGTCGTTTGTAAAACAGGAAGGCCCCGGCATCAACTATGGTTACAGCACCGTGGTGATTGGCGGCCCTGTAAACCAGGATCTCCGCGCACTGGACCGGTGGCATAAACCCGGTGATATCACCAGCGTCCCGGGTGCTACCACGGTGGATGGTTCTTCAGCGTACCGCAATTACAGCCTTTCTACCGCCAACTGGGGCGATGCTTCCTATATCAGACTGAAAAACGTTTCCCTGCGCTACGATCTGTCGAAATACACCAGCAAATGGAAACTGAGCAACCTGAGCGTATATGCCCTCGGTCAAAACCTGTTTACCATTACCAACTACAAAGGGCTTGATCCTGAAACACAAGGTATGGTAGTGCCACCGTTGAAATCATATACCATTGGCGTTCAATTTGGTTTTTAAAAATATTCTTTAGGGAGATAAAAGATTTTATCATGAAACGATTACAATTTTTATTAGCCGGGCTACTGTTATTTGCTGCTACTTCCTGTAGTAAGTATGTAGACACGCCTTTGCCTAAAAATGAACTGGTGTCGGACCTGGTTTTTAAAGACGATAAGGCCGCCACAGCGGCGGTGACCGGCGTATATGGCAACATGAATTCCTTTAACTACATGTTCTCCAACGTGCTGATCAACTACCTCAGCGCCATGCAGGCAGATGAGATGTATTATTACACCAGCTTTGCCAACTATGATGTGTTTAAGGAAAACAGGCTGTTGCCAAGCAGTCAGTATGTGCAAAGCATGTTTGCAGACTTATACAGTTACATCTACCAGATGAATGCCTGTATAGAAGGGCTTTCTGGCGCAACATCCCTCACCCCTGCTGTAAGAAATCAGTTGCTGGGAGAATCCTATTTTATGCGCTCTTTCTTCTATTTCTACCTGGTGAATATGTACGGTGATGTACCGATGATTACCGGAACAGACTACCAGGTAAACGGTGTAAAACCACGTGTGCCACGCGCAGAAGTTTACGACACCATCATCTCCAATCTGAAAACGGCGGTACAGTTGCTAGGTGATCAATATCCGTCCGGTGCACGCACCCGCCCCGATAAGGCTGTGGCAAACGCGCTGCTGGCAAGGGTATACCTGTATAACCAAAATTGGGATCTGGCAGAAAGTACCGCTTCTCTGGTGATTAACAATAATGCCTATACGCTGTTAACGGATCTGAATACCGTATTCCTGGCTAACAGTAAAGAAGCCTTATTTCAGCTGCAGCCTTTAAATCTTACCGGCGGCAGAAACACCTGGGAAGGGTTTACTTCCACGCCGGCTACAGCTACCGGTACCGGCTTATTCCGCCTGCAACCAGGACTGATATCTGCTTATGAAGTGGGTGATCAGCGCCTGGCAAAATGGACGGATGTCAGAACACCGGCTACCACGCCTAAATACTACATTCCGTTAAAATACAAGATCCGCACTTCCACTGCCGGCGTCACTGAATACTCTATGGTGATGCGTTTGGCGGAACAATACCTCATCCGCGCGGAAGCTAGGATTCACCAGGGTAAAACGGATGATGGCCGCAGCGACCTGAATGCTATTCGTAAGAGAGCGGGATTGGGAGAGCTTTCCACCAGCCTCGATCAGGCGGCATTATTGCTGGCAGTTGAAAAAGAGCGCCAGCTGGAACTGTTTGCAGAATGGGGGCACCGCTGGTTCGATCTCAAACGTACCAAGAGATCCGATGCTGTACTTGGGCCATTGAAAGGTGCTAACTGGCAGGCTACGGATACCTTGTATCCGATTCCTTCCGATGCGATGAGAACGAATATTAACCTGACCCAGAATCCAGGGTATAACTAAGCCGGCTATATGAAAAAATTGATCGTGCTGCTATTACTGATGACAACTGTTGTCAGTAATAGCTTCGGGCAACAATCCGTTGTAATATCACCGGCTTACCCGGAAAGAGGACAAACTGTTACGGTTACTTTTGACCCAACTGTAGTGGGAAACGGCATCCCTTCGGATGCTAAGGAAGTAACCCTGGTGTTTTCCTACTCTAATTTTTACAATCTCCCCTGGAGAATGAAAATGGAGAAAGCAGGGAGTAAATGGACGACTTCCTTTGTGCTGGCAGATTATACTGTGTTTGCCACTTTCTACCTTGAAAGTGGAGCGCATATAAATAAGCCGGCTAAGGATCAGCATTACGAAGTAGCGGTTTATAAAAATAAAGTGCCGGTAGAAAATGTATTCCTGTATAAAGGCTACAGTATGAGCGCGCAGATGGGGAAATCGCCTTTGCTGGCGGGCCGGCAGCAGGAGTTGTATGAAAAGGAACTGGCGCTGTATCCGGATAACTACGAAGCAAAACTGCGTTTACTCACCAGTAAAATGAATGCCACCAGTTCACCGGAACAAAAAGCAGCGCTCCGCAAAGAAGCGCATCAGGTGATCGCGGACCGCTTCAATGCTGATCCCGGCAACAGTGGTAATCTCAACAAAGTTACTATGGGTTACCTGATCATTGGTGAAAACAGCCGCCTCGATTCCATCCGCAAAGTAGTGATGCAACGCTACCCGGAGTCTGCGCCCGGACGGAGTTTGAACGCTGCTGCCATAGCTAAGGGAAAAGATACAACTGCGCAAATTGCGTGGTATGAAAAGGAGCTGCAAAAAGAAACCGCAGAGAACACGGCTTCATTTACGGAAATGCATGAGCAGTTGTTCCGCTATTATGCAGCCCGGAAAAATGCGTCGAAAGCATTGTATCATGCACGTTTCCTGACAAGTGAAAAGGAAAATCCCTATAAGGTAACCGTATGGGAAGAAATCGGACGTACGTTGCAACAGCAGCAGCTGGCGCCGGATTCAGCCTATGGTTATGTAAAACGTGCTTTGGATAGTGTGCAGCATTATCCGGTAGGAGTGATCCGTTATTTTCCGGAAACCGGTTATATCTATCCGTATGTGGATGATAGTACCAGGCAGGCTGCTTATAATAAGGCTGCTTGCCGCCTCCATGCTTTGCTGGGGTTAATTGCCTTACAGCAAAACCGTCCGGATGCTGCGGAAAAGCATATGGCACTTGCCGTGCAGGAAATTGCGGACAAAGAAACGCTGGACGATGCGGCAACCTATTATCAGCAAACCGGTAATAAAAAGCAGTTGGCCATGCTGGATCAGTTCCGTAAAAAGATACTGATGGAAAAAATTCTGAAGCAGCAGGTGAGCAAGCCGGCACCGGCACTCACTTCTTTTGTGGATATGAAGGGCAAGGCCGTATCGCCCGACGCGTTAAAGGGGAAGATTATTGTGATTGATTTCTGGGCTACCTGGTGTATCCCCTGTATGCAGGAAATGCCTTACCTGCAGCAGCTCTACGATCAACATAAAAACAATGCCGACATTGTATTTATGATCACCAACAGCGGGGCTAAAAACACGCTGGCGGATGCGCAGGGATGGAGTGGCAATAAAAAATATTCCTTCCCGGTGTATTACAACACTGATCCGGAAATAGGAGATAAGTTTAAGTTCAATATTATTCCAGCCTCTTACCTGATCGACAAAAAAGGAAATATCAGGTTTGTAAATATAGGTTTCGAAGGGCCTGAAGTGCTGGCAAAGCTACAAGGGCAACTGGATATCTTGCTACAGGAAAAATGATGAATGCACCTCCCAATGACACCCGAGGTGTCATTGGGAATTCCTGTTATACGACTGTTACTTTAACGCCCATATCTTCCATGCGTTTCACCAGATGATCTGCGATAGCGCTGTCTGTAATCACTTCATCGATATCTTCCAGTCCGCATATGCGCCCGAATCCTCTTCTGCCGAACTTGCTGGAATCCGCGAGTACAATGGTTTTTTGGGCGGTTGTCATCATTTTCTGATTGAGATGTGCTTCCATGATGTTAGTGGTGGTAAGGCCAAATTCGAGGTCGATACCGTCTACGCCAAGGAATAATTTGCTGCAGGAGAAGTCGTCCAGGATTTTTTCCGCATAGGTGCCGGTAACAGAGGTGGAGCTGTTGCGGAGTTGGCCGCCGAGCTGAATTACTTCAATCTCCGGTCGACGCAGCAGTTCTAATGCTACGTTGAGTGCGCCGGTTATCACCATGAGTTGCCCTTTCGGCTGAATATTTTTTGCCAGTGCCAGTACGGAGGTGCCGGAGGCGATGATGATCGCATCGTTAGGGGCAATGAGCATCGCGCCTGCCTGACCTATTCTGGTTTTTTCTTCCCGGCGGATGTTCTCTTTTTCATTTACCGGTTTATCTATTGTATAAGGGTTTTGTACTGTTGCGCCACCGTGAGAGCGGAAAAGGAGTGATTTGTCTTCCAGCAGCTTCAGGTCTTTTCGTATAGTCACCCCCGATACATCCAGTTCTTTACATAGCTCCAATACATTAACATAGCCCTTCTCGTGCAGTTTACTAAGAATAAACTTATGGCGTTCAGCAATATTGATCATAGACATATCATATAAAATTACGCATTAAAGTGTTCCCCTGATATTATTTATGAGCTCGTTTACAATAGCTTATATACTCATTTCAAGTTATTACATATAGTTCCTTTTGAAGAGGAAATTACCCCATTATTGCAAGATTTTTTATTTTTTATGAAATAATTTGAAATAGGTTTGAAATATTTTTATGTAGATATTAATATGTTATTAATTGTAAATCAATAGTATAAAATTTATTTTCTCTTTCTTTTTCACTCATCCTGCTTTTTTTAATTTTTTTCATTTTATTTTATATTTTGGTTTCAAATTGTTTCTTTTTAGTTTCATATTTTGAAAGCACGGTGAAAATGAAATGAAATATAAGTTATCACAGCAAAGCCACGCTCCCGTGAAGTGTAATCATTACCAATTATCCTAACAGTTGCCAGGCAGTAAGCAGTTTATTATCAACCAATTAATAAAAAACAATACACGTATGAAATTCTTCTCGCGATTCCACGGGATTCAACCAGCAGTATTCCTGCTGTGCTGCATCTGGATGCTGAGCGGTATCCCTATCCAGCTACAGGCACAGGACCGGACCGTTTCCGGAAAAATCACTGCGGTGAACGGTACACCTGTTATTGGTGTAAATGTGCAGGTGGCCGGTACCAGCCATGGAACTGTTTCCGATGTTAACGGGGTTTACAAACTCAACGTACCTGCAGGTGCCACCCTGAAGTTTTCTTTTATCGGTTATCTGTCGAAAGATGTGAAAGTAACCGGGAACACCTTAAACGTTACACTGGAGGAAGACATTCAAAAGCTCAACGACGTAGTGGTAGTGGGTTACGGTACGCAGAAAAAAGCAACGCTTACCGGCGCCATCACCACCGTGAAAATGAGTGAGAAAGCAGGTCAGCCTATTACCAACGTGAGTAATGCGCTGCACGGTGTGCCGGGAGTATTCGCTAACCTCAGCAATAGCCAGCCAGGCGTGGACCGCAGTACGATCCGTATCCGGGGGGTAGGAACGCTTAGCAGCAACAATCCTCTGGTACTCGTAGACGGAATCGAATATTCCATGGATGAGCTCAATCCAAATGATATCGAAACCATCACAGTGCTGAAAGATGCCGCCGCTTCCATTTACGGTTCACGCGCAGCAAACGGGGTAATCATCGTGACCACCAAAAAAGGTAAGGGTGCTTCCCACGTAAACTATAGCTACTACTATGGTAAACAGAAAGCTACCTACCTGCCTGATGCGATCAACGATCCTATCGCTTATATGAAGCTGAAAAACCAGGCCCTCCTCAACGAGGGTAAAGCGCAGGAATATAGTGATGCAGATATAGCTGAATACCAGGAAGGTATGAAAACAGACCCTTTCACCTATCCTGCAAACGATTGGTATAAAATTGCCCTCAAAAATGGCAAGATCCAAAAACATGACATCAGCGTTGCCGGCAGCGGTGATAAATATCAGTACCGCTTGTCACTCGGCTATCTCGACAGAGATGGTATCCTCTTCGGACCGGGTAACCACGAAAAGAAATACTCCGTTGGTCTCAACGCCACTATGGATGTTACCAAACGCTTACGCACCGGTATCACCCTGGATGGATACTACCGTAACTACACACAACCATTCTATACCGACTCCTGGACCTACCTGGCCCGCACCCTGCCAATCCTCACGGATACACTGGCCGATGGTCGCTACGGTAACTCCTGGATGAGAACCGCTGGTCGCAACAACTGGGAAAACCCACGCATGCTCGCCTATAACGGCTTGCAGACAAAAGTGGTACAACGCTTCCTGACCACCGTTTTCGCCGAGTATAAATTGCCATTTGATATCACTTATAATATCAAATTTGGGGTAGATAAATACGACGGCCTACTCAGTGGTTTCACACCGCGCATGCAAACCTTTGATCCTAAAACAGGAAAGGCAACCAACTGGAATAGTCCTGCTACAGCCCCCAGAGCCGCGAAAACGGACTATAACGACATGAATATTCATTTTTACAATACACTCGACTGGAAAAGATCATTCGCCAAACATAACGTTTCCGCTATGCTGGGCGCCAGCTACGATAACATGGATAGTGACAGCTGGGCCACCAGTATGTACGGCTACCTCGATGGCCGCCTGGATGCTTTCAACGCAGGTACCACCTGGAATGCCACCAGCGGCAATATGACCCGCGATGTATTGGAATCCTATTTCGGTCGTGTTAACTACGATTACAATGAGAAGTATTACCTGGAAGCTACTTTCCGCTATGATGGCTCCGGCCGCCTCGGCAAACAAAGCCGCTGGGCATTCTTCCCGTCTGTATCTGCGGCATGGCGTATAGACAAAGAAGCATTTTTCCATTCTGATTTTGTGTCCTTCCTGAAGCTACGTGCATCAGCCGGTAAAATGGGTAACCAGGCAGTAGACTTATATAGTACCCAGGCAGCTGTTATGCTGGGAGAAGATTATAGCTTTGGCGGCACACTCAATTCAGGCGCCGCAAAAACCGCAGATGCAGATTCTACCCTCCGTTGGGAAATTACCAATACCTACAACGTAGGTGCAGATATCAACGTGTGGAATAATCGTATAGGCTTTACTGTTGATGCCTATCAAAAAATGACCAACGGTATGCTGCGCCCGATAAATATTCCAGCACAAGTGGGCAACCTGGCTGGTCCAAAACAAAACGTGGGCTCCGTGAAAAATATAGGTCTGGAACTTACCATGCAATACAACGACAAATTCGGTGACCTGAATGTGAATGTATTTGGTAATATAGGATTTAATAAAAATGAGGTAACCGACCTGAATGGTGAAATCATCTATGGTTCCGGTACCATCACCCGGGAAGGTTATCCTATTGACGCTTACTACCTGCTGCAGGCCGAAGGAATTTTCCAGACACAGGACGAAGTGAAAAACAGCGCCAAACAATCTGCCAACACAAAACCAGGTTATATCAAATACAAGGATGTGAATAATGATGGTATCATCAATGGCGACGACCGCGTGATAGTAAACAGCTCTTCCTCTGTACCTACTTCTACCTTTGGTTTCGGATTTAACCTGGGTTATAAAGGCTTTTCTCTTACCTCCTCCTTCCAGGGAATTGCCGGTGTTAAAGCATTACCTACTGCAAACCTGGCATTTCCATTCAACAATGGCGCTAACGCCACCTGGGAATGGACAAGGGATGCATGGACACCTCAAAATACGACTGCACGCTTACCTATCGTAACTACCAGCACCGGCGGTATCGATAACTTCCAGCGTTCTACCTTCTGGTTAAGAAACAACTCCTATATCCGGTTAAAAAATATACAGCTGGGGTACGCGCTGCCACAAAGCCTGCTGTCAAGGGTTAAAATCCAGAAAGTACAGTTTTTCATCAATGCGGAAAACCTGCTTACCTTCTCTAAGTATAAAGACTTTGACCCGGAGTCAGTCCTGGATCAAACTACCCTGTATACCTACCCAATGTTGAAAACTTTCAACGGTGGTATTAACATTACCTTCTAATACTTAAATGTTGATTCTTATGAAGAAGATATATTTTTTACTCACTTGCGCAGGTTTCCTGGCTGCAGGTTGCAACAAAAGTCTGCTGGATACTACGCCGCATGACCGCTATTATGAAGAAACCTACTGGCAAACCCCGGAGGCAGCAAATGCAGCACTGGTAAGTTGTTACTCTGTATTGCGCAATGCCGGTGTTTACGGTGGAAAAACCTCCAATAATGCCACTGCGCTTTGGGAAGAAACCCTCACTCCCAACGCCTATAATCAAACCGACGGGATGAGTTTCAATACCATCGCAAGAGGAACCCAAATGTCGAGTACAGGCGGAATTATTACGAGTCGTTATGGCGATTGCTACAGTGGTATTGGTCGCTGTAATACCTTTTTAGTAAAGGTAGATGAAGTAACTGCCCTTAGCGAAGCTAACCGCAGAAGAATGAAAGGCGAGGCATATTTTCTCCGTGCACTCTACTATTTCATGCTGCAGAATTATTATGGTGGCGTTCCATTAGTACTGGACCCGCCGGAGAGAAGCACCCAGGCTAAGCTGCCCCGCAATTCCCGCGAAGAAGTGATTGGCAGAGTGCTCATCGACCTTGATAGTGCGACTAAAATCCTTCCGGTTAAATTCACCGGAGGGGATGTGGGACGTGCCACTAAAGGTGCTGCAATGGCATTAAAAGCAAGGGTATTACTGTACGAAGCCAGCCCACTGTTGAATCCTTCCAACGATGTTACTAAATGGAAAGCCGCCGCTGATGCTGCCGCAGCCGTCATGAACGAGCCTGGTACCGGGTATGGCCTGTTTAAAGATTATCGCTCGTTATTTTTACAGCCAAATGAAAATAACCTGGAAGTTATTTTTGATGTGCAGTACGTATTCCCGCAACAGGGTAGTTCCTTTGACCTAATCTGCTCCCAATACAACACCAATGCGCCACTCCTGGATCTGGCCAAAACCTATTATACCACCAAGGGGCTGCCGATCACTGATCCTGCCTCTGGTTATGATGCGGCTAATCCATACAAAAACCGCGATCCACGCCTGAATGCTACATTTACCTATCCGGGCGATACCTACAAAGGGGAAGTAATCAACACCAAACGCTTTGCAATCACCGGCTACGGTATGAAGAAGTTTAGTATGTATGATAAAGAAGCCCCTCCGGCTGATAAAAGCGATCTGAAAGACGGACAGTCTGATATCAACTTTATCGTACTTCGCTTTGCGGACATACTGATGATGTACGCTGAAGCACAGAACGAAGTAAGTGGCCCGGATGCAACCATCTTTGCGGCGCTGAATCGTATACGCGACCGCGTAGGTATGCCGCACTTCAATGAAGCTACAACCAAAGAAGCCCTCCGCGAAGAAATCCGTCATGAAAGACGTGTGGAATTTGCCGGAGAAGGCTTGTACTATAACGATATCCGCCGTTGGAAAACTGCTGAAACCGTGATGAATGCTACCATTCAGAACTATGCAGGCAAAAACCTGGAAACACGGACCTTCGATAAAAACCGGGACTACTGGTGGCCTATCCCATTGGGTGAGCGCGACGTGAATCCTAACCTGGAACAAAATACTGGTTACTAGTCGATAGATGGCAAACAACAAAAAGGGTATCCGTGGATCGGGTACCCTTTGTTTTTTTATAGATGACTGTGGACACACCGCAGTAAATCAAATGGAGTTATATAATTCACTAAATTTAAGCAGCCGTAAATAACTGTGCTGACATAACCTACTGACCCATATTGACTTGTTGTTCCCGAATCCTCCTGGCATGGGCCAAGTTCGTAAAAGTGACTACCGTGTTCCCTCATTTAAACTATCATAACATGAAAAAATCCATCCTTGTATTCGGTATTGCATTTACTGCATTAGGACTGTTTGCATCTGTTCCTACTACTGGCAGCCCTTGTGCTGATGATCATCACGGACTCCGGGGTATTTGCCAGAAAAGAGTAGTGAACGGGGTGACTTACTACGTATGTAATTCACCGGTAGATCCTACTGTGACCAACTGCACTTACTACGTAAATTGATGACATGATTTGCAGACAGGGTATAAATGCCCTGTCTGTTTTTTTACTGCCCTATGAAAAAGTTGCTGATCATTATTTTACTCCTTACAAGTGGCTGTGACCAAGGGAAAGTGAAACCGGTAAGTAACTGTAGTACTGCTTTTGAGGAGATTACACTACGACTAACCTACACGGATACACTACAATTATTCCTGGATAGCCAAATGGTGTTTTCCCCGTTTACGCCCATAGATTATGATGCGCTTACAGGCCGGCTATATGCATTCGATAGTTACAACAAGCGCCTGCTCACGTATCAAACAGGTGGTGATGATACATTATTATATCCGGCGGGAACGTTGAAAATTAATACAAAGGAAAAGGTGTCATATTTCAGGTATCTGTCGCCGGACAGCCTGTTGCTATACGCCTATAACCGGGATTATCTGATGTACTATGATCTTAAAAATGAAAAGGTGACAAGTACCCGCACCTTCCTGCCTGCCGGTAAATCCTTTCCTAAAACCATGCTGCCCGCAAGGCCCTTTGCCAGCGCGGCTGCGCCTATTTACCTGTTGGATAGTGTAGTGGTGGGTGCTGGTTATCTGTTGGGCGAAAAAGCGGACGAGTATTTCCCCGGCAGAACCATTTTTGCTGCTATCCACCCGGGTAATCATGTGACCTATCATATACCTTATTCCGGGGTTTACCAGGAAAATAACTGGGGTGGGTCGCACCTGCGCATACCTTATACTAGCTATAATGCAGCGGCTAAGCAATGGCTACTGAGCCTGCCGGCGGATCATCATATGCGAGTGATCGATAGTAACTGGAAGGTGAGTGAGGTGCCAGCCGCATCTGCCAAAGGCGTTTGTATCACGAGTATGGCACTGGGAAAAGACAACCAGGTGATTTATAATGCAGATGTTACGTTGGATTACTACCTGCATACGCCTACCTATCGGAATATCATTCACGATCCTTATAGCAACTGCTACTACAGAATTTTGGAAATGCCTGTAAATAATGCTAAGCAACCGGGCAAGCAGCCATGGTTGATTGTACTGGACAAAAATTTTCAATACAAAGGGGAAGCTGCTATGCCTATGTCGTTCGCATTGGATAATTTTTTTATAGGGAGAGAAGGAATTTGTTTCCTGGATATGGAAAATGAAAATCAAAACATCGCGCGTTATGTACAATGTAAAATTTCCTGGTAGCTTCCTGTTATTGCTTGTGTTATTATTATCATGCAGAGATAAACATACTCCGTTAATAACAGTCATTCGTAACCTGGATACCCACCCGATGAAAAACGGGGTGTATGTAGTAATTCCCAACCAGGGCTGTGATGGGTGCATTAGCAGTGCCGAAGTATTTGTAAAAACGAATGTTCAGTCATCTCCCTATATAAAATATATTTTTACAAAGATCCAATCCACAAAAATGCTGCGCATTAAACTTGGCGGTGATGTGATAGATGACGCGCATATCCTTCTGGATACCACTAATAATATTGTATATCCCGATTCAGACAGGGAGATTTACCCGATGATTGTATATGTAAAGAACAATGAGATTACCGCCGTAAAATACCAGCGACCGGGGGAGGAGGGACTGGAGGAACTGAGCCGGGTGATGCCAGTCGGTGAATAGATAGAAAGCACTGTGTCGAATGCTGGAGTCTGGAAGATTGTTTGTGTAATGATTTGATATGTAATATGATAAGTTTTTTTGTTGTGCTGGTTTTACCTGAATTTGTACCTGTTTGTTTACCTTTCCTTTTTCTTCCCCGACTATATATCAGTAAGCGGTATCTATGAGTGTATGCAATTGAGGTTGGCATCACTTGCATATACGAATCCTCCGCTGTTATTGATGACTATCACGTCCCTGAATCTTATATGCCAATTAACCCTGAGATTTTGATGACCCCAAAAAAGTAAGATCATGTTACATCAAATTAAAAAATCGTGTTGCTATCATTTAACTCTTTTGCTCTTATTTTCCTTCCTGGCAATTGATAGCATTGCTGGCACCGGGAGGATAGATGTGGATGGTACAATGCATTTCAGTGTCAATTTTCGCTATGTGCCTACCGCTGCGGACATTGCCAGGATTGAAAATGAACTTAGGATTGCAAATGGAATTATTTGTGATGCTACCGACGGGCAGGCGCGTTTTGGAACAATCCGCATCACTGCCGGTGCAGCAGGAGAGGAGGATGCGGATATATGGGTTTATGCCGATGAAGGTCGTTCTGGTGTAAGTTATTTTAGTAGTGGTGCTGGTTTCGGAACAAAAGGAACGCATATCGTACTTTTTCAGGGTGGTATTAATGGAGCTGTTATTGCACATGAGCTTGGCCATCTGGCTTTCGGTTTGGGAGATGAATACGATGAACAATGCCGTTGGGGAGGACCCTGTGGTATAGGACCTTGTCTTGACGCTGGAAGTGCCCTGGCTGATGAACTGATGCAGCAGCGTGGAAATTCTGGTGAATTATGTACTGCCGGAAATCACGATAGGCTACAGGGCGACAATACTACCTGTCCTGCGACATCGGCGTGCGCTGGCGGAGGTAATTGCACAGACCCCAATTGCAGCGCTTCCTGGAATACTACTACAAGCCGCTTCGAAATTACCCAGCAAACTGAAATGCACCCCGGACTTTCCTGCTGGGAAACCTTGGATGCCAACTATCCTACTGTATTCACGGTGCCTGCAGGCAATCCTGTTAATGCTCCTCCCGCTAATTGCGGAAACCCCATATTCGAAGTGGCAGTAACCGGCAGCGATCAAATCATGTTATTCATTGATCGTTCCGGCAGCATGAGTGCCGCAGTAGACCCTTCCAGTACCGTAAGCCCTTCCAGGCTTGATTTTGCCAAAGCCGCAGCGAGAGCATTTGTGGATCTGAGAGCGGGAATAGGGGCACAGGTAGGACTTATTTCATTTGAAGAAACCCCAACGCTCGACAGAAGGTTATCTGACTTACCTGTTGCTGATGCCAATGCATTTAAGAATACTATAGACGGCTTGGTGGCAGGTGGTAACACGGGCATTGGAACTGCTTTGAATGCCTCCATTTTCGAATTTCAGGCAGCGGCAGCCGCCGGAAGAACGAGAACTGCTTTCCTTTTGTCAGACGGTGAAAACAATCGTGGGGCAGACCCTAATTCTGCCGCCACGCTACTGAAGAATATGGGTGTGCGCATCTTTACTATCCCGGTAGGTAGTGCAGCCGATAGAACCTTACTGGCAGAGATAGCCGGCACCTCCGGCGCAGCCATGCTGGACGCAGCTCAGGGCGATGAATTACCATCCATCTATTTTAAATTATTTGCACTCGCCCAGGGAGAAAGCCTGGTGCTTGAAAGGAAGGCGTTAATAGTAAAAGGAAGGCGGCAAACCAAATACGCCCGTGTTCAAAAAAATGAATTGGACAGCGTTTCGTTTAATGTAGAAAAAATGGGACGCCAACTCAATTTAATTCTCTCCACAAGGAATACGGATATCAAAACCTGGAAGCCCGTTTTTCAATTGATCAGCCCTAACGGCGAAGTATACACAGCAGCAAATAGTGATATAATCAAAACAGACCCTTATTACATCCTGGTTCAACTAAGTAATCCTGTTCCGGGGAAATGGCGATTGATAGTTGCTTCCGGTAATGGCTATGATCAGTCGCTTTATGTGGCTGCACATGTACAGAATCCATTACCCGACCTCTTTGTTCAAACATCCCCTATTATAGCGAATACAGCGAAGCCCGTGACTATTGCCGCTACCAGCAGCTATAAGATTGACCTTGACAGTGGTGTGATTTATGAAGGGCACGTAAAGAGGCCTGATGGTACACTTGTACCGATTCACCTGAAGCCAGACTACTATTCCCGTGCTGTAAAAGCGACCTTCAATGATTACAACTATAGCGGTATTTACGAAGTATATGTGAAAACAAAAGTTACGACTGCTGCAAAACCTATCAATGGTGAAAGCATCTTTACTGGTCCTGCGATGATGCCTGTTACAATTGATGCTTTTGAAAGGGAAAACACAACATATTTTCTTGTTAAAAATGGTAAGCCTTTTTGCACTACGGAAGATTGTGATCACGATGGTATCCTGAACGAATCGGATGGTTATTCAGATCAGGACGGAGATAATATCCCCAACTATCTCGATGATGATTCCGATGGAGATGATATCCCGGATGCGACAGAAGGTACGAAGGATGCTGACAGGGATCATATCCCCGATTTTTTAGACCCTGACGCTAATAATAACGGAATTACAGATGGAAACGATCCTGACAATAATCCGAATAACAGATACCGGTTATGGTATAGTGTACATGTTGGTGCTTCATTCCCTTTGGGCGAACTAATTGAGCAGTCATACCCCAACATCAATGCACAGATTGATTTGACCTATCAGCTTCGCAGGCAACTGAATTTAGTATGGCTGGCTGGTTATAGTCAGTTTACAGCAAAAAACACTGGCACCAACCCGTACTGGATAAACGTATCTGTAAATCTACAGAAAGTGTTTGCTGTTGTACCGGGTATGCAGCCATATATCAAGGCTGGCCCGGGATTTTACCGCAATGAAAATACCAGCGCTGCAGGAGCAAATATTGGTATAGGTGGAGTGCTGCCGGTAAGTACTCGCTCGCAGCTGACGACCGGGCTGGATCTCCATCAGGTATTTGGCGAACGCAAAGCTGCCTTTCTGAATTTTACTATCGGATTTCTTTTCAGGTAACAAATTTTGCCGGAGCATGCCGAAAATCCGTGAAAGAGTAGGCACCCCATTAGCCGAAAAGGGATATA
The DNA here is from genome assembly GCF_900142605.1 of Chitinophaga jiangningensis. GTDB lineage: Bacteria > Bacteroidota > Bacteroidia > Chitinophagales > Chitinophagaceae > Chitinophaga > Chitinophaga jiangningensis. The sequence goes on along the minus strand of NZ_FRBL01000001.1, from coordinate 333,365 downwards.
TGAGTAGGCAACCCCAAACCCCAATTGTTATGAACTACGTTTTTAAAGGAAGATTATGTGGCCTCCTGTGCAGCGATGATTGCCGCGAGCCACTGGCGGGAGTCAAAGTAAGGCTCTACCGCGCTGATGCCAGGGAATCGCTCGCTGTACTGGCAGTTGCAGATACAAATCAAACCTTTCACCAGGTAAGTGAGGAAGATATAAAGGCGAAAAGTAAACTGCTCCTGGCTGAAACCATCGCAAATGAAAATGGTGAATTTGTTTTTAACCTCGGTGAGAAAGAGAACTATAAAGGAGAAGCTTTTGATATTGACTTCACTTGCGGAACGGGCTTTGGTAAACCGATTCCTCCCAAAAAGATAACTGAATTTCAATTTCACCTGACCACCTTACAGCCACAATGGCGCGAACGAAATGCTGACAACCAGGCTGAATATTTGTTTGCCTGGGAGTATTGTATCGTATCCAAATGGTGGTGCCAGATTCTACAAAAGCTGGATCGCTGGGTAATCTGCGGCAAGGTAGTGGATTGCAAAACCGGTAAGCCGTTAAACGGATTACGTGTATTCGCCTATGATGTGGACCTCCTGCAGGATGATCCCCTGGGCAGTGGTTTTACCGATGCATCCGGGCATTTTAAGATTGTTTACACTTCCGCTGATTTCTCCAAAACACTGCTAAGCTGGCTCAATGTAGAATGGCCCGCAGGGCCGGATCTGTATTTCCGTATTGAATCAGGTTCGGGAACAGTGCTGCTGAAAGAGCCGCGCAGCATGGGCCATACAAGTGCCCGTACCAACGCACATAATTGCTTCTGTGTTAAACTCTGTGTTCCTGATGGTGAGGTATATACTACTGATACGCCATTGTTTACCCGCTTCGGTGAGTACAAGATCATCGGAGATATCGATGCCGGCGGATTAACTGCCATTAACCGCACCTTTGCCAGCGGTATTGGCTTTGGCTTTTTCGGTTCAGTGAAACTGGTAGGTTATGCCACTAAGAAAGTGCCTACCGATACCACCAGACCGCTGTTTTACCGCTTCACCTACTCTTATGATGGTGCTACCTGGAACCCTGTGACGCTGGCACAAACCCAGCAAAGCAGGCTGGTAGTGGGCGTGCGGGAAATTATCTGGAACGGCGTGCAGGCATTTCAGGACATTGTAATTGACCCGAATCAGCCTGCCTCCGTTGCCGACAGTATTCCTCCTGATGGTGCGCCGGGCGTTATTCCGGATCATGTACTGCACCAGGATGCCAATGGCTGGGTGAGAGTGGACCAGCGCGGTATTGATAATGGCTTTATCGGCCCGCTGCTGTGGGTAAATACCAATGTGCTCGTTCCCGGTGGTAGTCCTGCAACGCCAGGAGATGCACCCGGCAACGCGCCACTGAGTCCTAAAAATGGCAGACGCGTATTTTTTGCCTACCAGACAACAGATGATCCTGCCAATCCGGCTTCGGTGCATTTCAAAGAACAGACCACCAAAGGCGTGATCTATGTTAATAACTGGGAAGAAGTACGCTTGTTACAACTGGATGAACTCAGTACCGGTGTTAGTGGCTGTACACCGATTACTACGCATGCGCATGTACGCTATACCGCGGATCATGAACTGATCGCATCATGGGCACTTGGTATCGCCAGCGCAGCAGTGCCGGGCGGTATTACTATTACCGGTGGCTCAGGCACAGTACCACGTGGTTCAAATAACGTGATCGACTTTGCTACACCAGGAACTGTTACGCCGGCCTTTAACACCTGGCCGTCCTGCGCATATAAACTTTCACTGGTAACCCGTAGAAAACTTACTAACGGGGAGTATAACGATGATCATACCGGTACTGAAATAATCTTCTGTAAGTAATCGCAGGGATTCCTGCAACCGGAACCTGCTGTCAGGGCCAGGCTACCAACAGGTAACCTGGCCCCTTTTTGTTACCTTAAGAATAATATTTTACCACCATTACACCAACGTTGTAGTGCTGCTTTCTTATCCTAAATACTGATTTTTTTTCTTCCAACATTTTCTATATTCGCTCCATATTCCCTATAAACCACTCCATATGAAATCTATTTTGTTCCGGCAATTGGCTGTTGTCAGAATCGTTTTCCTTGCCTTATGTTGTTGCCTGTTACTCCCCGGTTACCTGTCTGCGCAATGCACTGTATTCAAGCCTGTAGCTGTAAATGAAGCCAGAATAAGAAGTCTTACGGCGGAGCTGGAAACCCGTTATAAAACAACCATTGCTGCACTGCCAGCTGCCAATCGGAAGGATTATGAAGCAATTTATAAGGAGCGTTGGGAAAATATAAAATCGATACTTGATAAGCAGGAGGTTTACACTGCTCCCTTTGCGCAATCGTATCTCGATAAGATTGCCAAAACAATTATTGCCGCAAATCCAGTATTGAAAGAAGAAAAACTGCACCTCTTTTTTTCAAGATCAGCAGTACCTAACGCCAGTTTTATCGGTGAGGGAGTCATTCTTTTTAATATGGGATTATTCAGCACCTTATCGGACGAGAGTCAGGTTGCTTTTGTGTTATGCCATGAATTAGCTCATTACTACCTGCGTCACAGCGACAATAGTATCAGCAGGTACGTAACCACCATGAACAGTAAGGAAGTGCAAAGTGAACTGAAACAAATAAAAAATAGTGAGTTCAATAAAAAAACGCAGCTGGAGAAGTTGATGAAAGGAATTTCCTTTGATAGCAGGCGTCATAGCAGGGATCATGAATCGGAAGCGGATTCGATGGGCCTGGTGTTTTTAAGTCGCACTAATTTCGATTTGAACGCAGCAATTACTACACTCGAATTATTGGATAATGTGGATGAGGATACTTTGGATGCCGCAAAAGCACTGCAAAAACTGTTTGATGCAAAAAACTACCCCTTTAAAAAGAAATGGATAAGCAAAAAAGAAGGGTTGCTTGGCGGACATGCAGTATTGGAAAAAGATGAAGCACTGGCAGATTCCCTTAAAACACATCCGGACTGCAGGCGCAGGATTCAAACGCTGCAACCCTTTGTTAAAGCGGTGCCGCAAAACAATCGCCTTGCTAATCCTATAGATAAAAATACTTTTGATTCTTTACGTATCACATTCAGATATGAACCCATAGCCTATGAATTTGAGAGAGAGCACTATACCAGGAGTTTGTATGCAGCAATAAAACAGCTGGGCGACTTCCCGGAAGATCCTTTTCTGATAACGCAGATCGGCAAAATTTTCAATAGCTGCTACGACGCACAACAGGAGCATACGTTAGGCAAACGGATCGACCTGCCCGCCCCTCAAAATTCTTCAGGATATAATACCGTTTTGCAAATGGTACAAAATCTATACGCTGCTGATTTTCCTGCTATAGGTTTTAATTTCCTGGAGCAATATCAAACTAAGTTTGGGAACTGTACTGTATTTAATACTGAACTAGAAAAAGCAAGACAACGCTATAAATAAGCAAATAAATCAAAATCTAAAAATTCAAAAATGGTCAGAAAAATTTTGACTGGTGTGCTTTCCCTATACCTATGCGCCACCACTGTTCAGGCACAAAACAAATTGTCTGTTGATAATGTATATTCCACCTACCTGCGTAACAGTGGAACCATTATGGAGAAAAATCAGATTAAAGGATATTTTTTCTTCTATCAGAGCGATAAGGTCGACAGAAAAACAAATGAATATACACTGCAGATCCTGGATGAAAACCTGAACAAGGTAAAGGATATCACCTTCCAGGATAACAAAAATGTAGTGCTGCTGGAGTCCGCCTATAACGGTAGTTCTCTTTCTTTTTTATTTAAGGATGCTAAGGAAAGAACACTTACTATGAAGATTTATTCACTGGATGGTAAATTATTGAATACCTACACCAATGAGTACTCTAAAAAGACGGAGCAATTCATGATGCAGTATGAAACCATGCATAGTGACGAAGGTACCAACCAGAGCGTATTTGAGGTAGGCGACAAAGGCTATATCTCTGTTATGCCGGTAAGAGAAGGAAAAGACTTTACTTATGAAATCGATCTCTATGGTTCCGAAAAGAAGGCGTACTGGAAGTATATTCCTACCGATGATAAGGAAAAGTTTGCAATGGCAGAATATCTTGGAAGTACGGATAGCTTAGTGCTATTGCAGGTCTATAAGAAGTCGAACCTTTTCAGGAACAACTTTACTTCTCATTTTGTAGGTATTAACTTTGTGACGAAACGTAAAGTTTTTGATCTGGATGGAGAAAATGATGAGTACCTGTTTTCTCCAACTACAGTCACTAAAGATGTAAAAACAGGTAACATTCTCGTGGCTGGCACTTACTTTGACAAGAAAGACAATGTGGTAAAAGATCCGAGTAAAGGATTAGCCTTTTATACACTGAACAGTAAGGGTGAAATCCTGACCAGATCCTATAATAGTTGGGAAACGGATATGGGTAAAGTGCTGGGAACAAGCAGTAAGGGTAAAATCGACGGGGTGGGCTACCTGTATATCCACAAAATGATTCAATCTCCGGATGGGAAGCTTCATGTAGTGGCGGAAGGATACAAACGACAAGTCAGCGCAGGTGGTATGGCCTTAAAGGTTTTGGGAGCGGCAGCAGGTGCCACCACTAACGCCGGTGCTACCAAAATAGTGGTTACTGATATGGTGGTAATGACATTCGATCAGCAGTACCACATCGCTGAAGGTAAAATCTACCCTAAAACCCAAAATACTGCCATGGGGTCAGCCGTTACGGATTTTGCCAGTGCGCATATGCTGGCCATGTATATTAAAGCGGTAGGATATTTTGACTATGATTTCACAACAGGAGATGAGGATAATGAGAATTTCTCTTTCTGCTATAGTGATTACGTGAAAGATGCTGACTATAAAGGCCAAACGTTTAACACCATCCATTTCGACGGTAAAAAGTACTCGCAGGACAAAATCAATCTTAAATCAAAAGCCAGCAAGTCCAGAATTTTGCCTGCTAAAGCTGGCTCTGTAATGATTATTGAATATTTTAAGAAAGATAAACGCATGGATTTAAGACTGGAGAAAATCAGTTAATAACAAATGTCACTTTACAAGAAGGGCTGACCAATTTGCATTGGTCAGCCCTTCTGATTTACCGGATATGTTAAAGTGGGCTGTTCCCAAACCCCACTTCCTGCCGGTCATAAAGAAACCCCTGAAATCCATTCCTTATCCATTATTTTTAACACTACTAGTATTTTTTTCCACGATCGAAAATTAATACCGAATTCCACGAACATGAAACGCAGCGCATTTATTGGCCTTTTAGGCAACACCACTCTTTTGTTACTTGCCCGCCCATCGGGCCTTTTCGCTAATATATCCACCACCGGAAGTACAGAGTTCCTGTTTCTGGAAGCTGAAAGTTTCAGCGATTATGGCGGGTGGGACTTAGATCAGCAATCCATGGACGTGATGGGCTCGCCCTATCTGCTGGCGCACGGGTTAGGAGTTCCCGTAGCTGACGCGGTAACGGAGGCAGAGTTTCCGAGTGCAGGCACCTATCGGTTGTGGGTGCGTACCAAAGATTGGGTGGCTCCCTGGAAAGCGCCGGGAGCGCCTGGTAAGTTCCAGGTGTTGATTAATGAGGTGCCGGTAAAGGAAACGTTTGGTACCAAGGGGGATCAATGGCATTGGCATGATGGGGGACTGGTGACAGTGAATAAAAAAGCCAGGATCTCGCTACACGATCTGACTGGTTTTGAAGGCCGTTGTGAGGCTATTCTTTTTTGTAAAGATGAAAAGTTTGAGCCTGTAAACGAGGTAGCGGCACTCACAAAATTCAGAAGGAAACTATGTGGGCTAAGTGATATTCCTATAGATAGCGGAAAGTATGACCTGGCAGTGATCGGAGGAGGTATCGCCGGTACAGCTGCTGCGATTTCGGCGGCCAGGCAGGGGTTGAAGGTGGCTTTGGTACAGGACCGGCCGGTATTGGGAGGGAATGGTAGTTCTGAAGTACGCGTATGGCCGGAAGGACACACGAGGCAGGAGCCATTTGTGCATATCGGAGAAATTGTGGAGGAATTTGTACCACTCACTGCACAGCCGGTGCATGGTACCAGAAATGCGCTGGGAGGCAAGGCGTATAATGATGAACTGAAGTTGGAGAAGGTAAAAGCAGAACCTAATATCACACTCATGCTGCATGAACGTGCTTTTGCGGTAGAGGCAACAGATAACAATATTAAGGCGGTTGTATTACAAAATATAAAAACGGGTATCCGTAAGCGTATTACAGCAACTTATTTTGCGGATTGTACAGGCGATGCCGGCATTGGATTTATGGCCGGGGCGGACTTTGAGCAATCACAAACGGGTTTGATGGGGGTGTCTAACCTCTGGAATGTGCTGGATGCAGCTGATGATAAAGCGGTATTGGAATGTGAGTGTAAAGATAAAACAGCACTGGCCACGCAATGTGAAGTAGGACAGGTGGCACAGCCGTTTCCACGTTGTCCGTGGGCGATAGACCTTTCCGACAAGCCATTTCCCGGCAGGAAAAATTATAAGGGTCAATGGGGGAAAGAAGATCCGCTGGCAAATCTGGGTGGATGGTTCTGGGAAAGTGGTTTTGATAAAGATCCTGTTACCCAGATTGAGCTGATCCGCGATCTGAACCTCCGTGCGATGTACGGCGCCTGGGATGCACTTAAAAATGTCGATAAAGAATATCCCAACCACCGGTTAGGATGGGCTGCATTTATAGCAGGTAAAAGGGAGTCGAGGAGGTTAATGGGAGATGTAATTCTCTCTGCGGACGATTTCAGGAACCATACACCGTTTCCGGACCCCGCCTTCCCATGCTCCTGGCATATCGATATCCACAGGCCTGATCCCGCTTTCGACAAGGGGCTGAAGGGGCAGGAATTTATTTCCAGGGCTACAGAAGGCGACCACTTTACCTACAAGCAGGAGGGGAGTCAAAAGCAATTGTACTGGGCACCATATCGGGTGCTTTATAGTCGCAACATTACTAACCTGTTTATGGCTGGCAGAAATATCAGTGTTAACAATGATGGCCTGGGGCCTATACGTGTAATGCGTACCTGTGGAATGATGGGAGAGGTAGTAGGGAAGGCCGCATCCCTGTGTGTAAAATATAATACCACGCCGAGGGGGGTATATGAGCAGCATGCCGGGAAGTTGCAGGAGCTGATGAAGTTGCCAGGGAGTTATAGGGTATAAGTTTTTTAGGGAGATGTTGGTGTTCCGGGTGCGGTGAGTGCCCGGGGATTTTTCATTGGTGTTGTAAGCGTTAGAACAATTTGGCTTTAACTGGGTGTTTTAGTGTACTTAGAGCCAAATTGCCGGGCAATTTGGCTCTAAGTGGGTAAAATTGTATATTTAGAGCCAAATTGCCCGGCAATTTGGCTCTAAATATTAAAATTGAGTAAAAATGAATAGACTAATCGGAAGAGAGAAGGAATTAAATCTGTTGGATAAAGCAATGAATTCCGAAACATCCCAGTTTATTGCGGTATACGGTAGGCGAAGAATCGGCAAAACTTTTCTTATCAGAGAGGCATTTCAACAGAAATTTACATTTTATCTGACGGGGGTGGCTAATACAAACCTACAGCAGAATTTATCCAATTTTCATAGAGCGATACAGAAATATAACCTGGGGGAACCTGTATCAGTTCCACAAAATTGGTTTGATGCATTTGCGCTGTTGGAAGAGTTATTGCTAAAAAGTACTCATGACAGGAAAGTTGTTTTTCTTGATGAACTTCCATGGTTAGATACAGCTCAATCTGGTTTCATTCAGGCACTTGACTATTTCTGGAATTCATTTGCAAGTGCAAGAAAAGATATCATTCTAATTGTATGTGGCTCTGCTGCTTCTTGGATGATCAACACTCTTATTCACAATAAGGGCGGATTGCATAATAGGGTGACGCTGAGGATTCGGCTCGAACCTTTTTCATTAAAGGAATGTGAGATATTCTTTCAGCGTCGTGGTGGCGTATTTAGTAGATACCAAATAGTTCAGCTATACATGGTTTTAGGTGGGGTGCCATTTTACTTGGACCATGTGGACGTAAGTATGAGTGCTGCTCAGAATATTAATCGACTATGTTTCCAACGTGATGGCTTATTGACCGAAGAGTTTAATGACCTTTATACATCACTATTTAATAAAGCAGAAAGGCATCTCTTGGTAATCGAAGCTTTAAGTAAGAAGGTTAGGGGATTAACCCGCTCGGAAATAATTGATTATACGGGATTGCCCAATGCTGGAAGTACAACGAGAATATTAAGAGAATTGGAGGAAAGCGGCTTTATACGGAAATATTCACCTTTTGGTAAAAGGGAAAAAAGTAGCCTTTTTCAACTGAGTGATTTTTATTCCCTGTTTTATATCAGATTTATACGAGGAAATCATCTATATGAAGAGAATACATGGCTCAATGGACTTGAATCTCCACAACATAGAGCCTGGAGTGGATATGCCTTTGAGCAAGTGTGTCTGGCCCATTTGGCAGAGATCAAAAATGCGCTTGGAATTAGTGGTATTCAGACTACCAGTTCTTCTTGGATAAATTCCGGAGAAGGGAATAAGCGACAAATAGATTTAGTGATAGACAGGAAGGATGATGTTATTAATATTTGTGAAATGAAATTTTCTGCCAGCCCTTTTACTATTGATAAAAAATATCAGGAAGAACTTCAGGACAAGATAGATACATTCCGGGCAGCAACTAACACTAACAAAGCCATTTTTCTAACGATGATAACCACTTTTGGATTAGTAAGAAATATGTATGCTAATGGGTTGGTACAAAATAATTTAACGCTGGAGGATTTGTTTAGGTAAGTATTTGTTCCTTAAAATAAAAAAAGCCTGCTCATTTGAGCAGGCTTTTTCCGCATTACTGCGGACCGGACGGGACTCGAACCCGCGACCTCCGCCGTGACAGGGCGGCATTCTAACCAACTGAACTACCGATCCTCGAAAATATAGTCAAGATACTTGCTATCTTTCTGTTTCCCAATCCGTTGTGTTGTACCGTTTTGGGATTGCAAAGATAGCAACAAAGTTTTCATTTTAGCAAATCTTTTTTAAAAAAAATTTTCAGCACTATCTTTACACCGTACTTTAACCAATTTAGTCAAATTATGCAATTCCTGGATTTCGAAAAACCTATCGAAAATTTATACGACCAGCTGGCCAAGCTGAAGGAAAATGGTGAAAAGTCAGGCGTAGACGTTTCCGCTACTGTTGCCGAGTACGAAGCTAAAATCGCAAGTACCCGCCAGGAACTCTATGGCAACCTGACCGCATGGCAAAGGGTTCAGCTCAGTCGTCATCCCGATAGGCCCTATACTCTGGCGTATATCGAAAAGATGTGCACCAACTTTGTGGAACTGCACGGCGATCGTAACGTAAAAGACGATAAAGCCATGGTAGGTGGCTTCGCCGACCTCGATGGAGAAACAGTGATGTTCATCGGTCAGCAAAAAGGAGTAAATACCAAAATGCGCCAGCTCAGGAACTTTGGTATGGCTAATCCTGAAGGTTATCGTAAGGCCCTGCGCCTGATGAGACTCGCAGAAAGATTTAACAAGCCAATCGTTACACTGATAGATACCCCCGGCGCCTATCCGGGACTGGAAGCGGAAGAAAGAGGCCAGGCCGAAGCAATCGCCCGTAACCTCTTCGAAATGTTTAAACTCCGCGTACCGGTTATCTGTGTCATCATCGGTGAAGGAGCCTCCGGCGGCGCGCTTGGTATCGGTATCGGCGACCGTGTACTCATGCTCGAAAACAGCTGGTACACCGTTATCTCTCCGGAAAACTGCTCCACCATCCTCTGGCGCAGCTGGAACTTTAAAGAAAAAGCCGCTGAAGAACTCAAACTCACTTCAGACTACATGGCGCAATTCGGACTGGTAGACGGCGTTATCCGCGAACCGCTCGGTGGTGCCCACGTAAACCAGGATGAAATGGCTGATATACTTAAAAAACGTATCAAACAGGAACTGGCTGAATTGAAGAAAATCGACGCGGATACCCGTATCCAGCAACGTATCGACAAGTTCTCTCATATGGGCTTTTTTGAAGAGCAGTAAAAAATTATTTAGAGAAGACAATAAAAAATTAGAATTTCGGGCTCCGAAATTCTAATTTTGTTTTTTCGCAAACACAATCATGGAACAATTAAGAGGCACCGGGGTGGCGCTAGTAACACCCTTTAAAGCAGATGAAAGCATAGACTGGAATGCTTTGGAAAAGCTGATCAACTATGTGATTGATGGCGGAGTTGACTATGTTGTATCCCTCGGTACAACCGGTGAAACTCCAACCCTTTCTTCAGAAGAGAAGCTTGATTTGATGAAGTTTACCTTCGAAAAGGTAGCGAAGCGGGTGCCTGTGGTTGTGGGTATCGGTGACTATAACACAAGAGATGTAGTAAAACGCCTGGAAACCTGCCCGCTCGACGAGGCAGCAGCCATCCTCAGCGTAGCACCATACTACAGCAAACCTACACAGGAAGGCATCTATCAGCATTATAAAACAATCGCTGCTGCTTCCCCTAAGCCAATTATCCTCTACAACGTGCCTGGCCGTACCGGTCGTAACATGACCGCCGATACAACCCTGCGCCTCGCTCACGAAGTAGAAAATATCGTAGCCATGAAGGAAGCTTCCGGCGAAATGGTGCAATGCATGCAGATTCTCCGCGATAAGCCGAAAGACTTTATCGTGGTTTCCGGCGATGATGCACTGGCCCTCGCACAGCTGGCCTGTGGCATGGATGGCGTTATTTCTGTTGCAGCCAATTACTTTGCAACCGACTTCTCCGCCATGGTGAAAGCCGCGCTGAATAACGATTATCCAGCCGCACGCGCCCTCAATAACAAAATGCTGAAAGGCTTCGACCTGATGTTCTCCGAAAATAATCCTGCCGGTATCAAAGCATTTTTGGCTAACCGCGGCCTGGTGGAAAACTACTTCCGCCTGCCTGTTGTTCCAGCTACGGATGGCCTTTACCAACAGATCGGTGACTATCTCTCCAAATACTAAAGGTTACAATTCTTTATATAAAAAGGCCTCAATGGTAAGTCCATTGAGGCCTTTTTAATATGTGTAATTTGAGTAACACTTTGTTACACCAGGAAGGTAACTCCCTCCTCAGCGATGTCAGTATTAGGAAATATTGGTCTCGTTTCATCCAGGAAGAAGTTCAACTCCGTGTATTTGGAGGAAAAATGCCCGATCAGTAACCGTTTTGCATTGGCCGCTGCCGCCAGTGTCGCCGCCTGTACTGTTGTTGTATGAAACCGCTCCGCGGCCTGCTTTTCCAATACATGCAGATAGGTAGTTTCATGATAAACCAGGTCCGCACCACGCAAATGAGGAATCAGGTTTACATCATATATCGTATCGGCACAGTACACGTAACGCTTGCCCTTCTCAGGTGGTAAGGTCACCCAATCATTTTTTACCAGCGTCCCGTCCTTGCGTAAATAATCTTCACCATCCTGTAGCTTTCCGTAGAACGCTGAAGGAATCTCATAGGCTTTGGCCTGATCAGGTAATAATTTGCGCTTTTTCTTCTGCAGCTCTACGGAATATCCAAAGCAGGTAATCCGGTGTTCGGTTGGGAAACACCTGACTGTCAGGTCTTTATCTTCCAGGATGATGCCCGCTTGCCCTGGTTCCAGGGTCACATAAGTTAGCTCAAACCGGAACGCCGTACCGGAAACATCCAGCTGTATCTGCAGGATTTGCTGTAGTTCACCAGGGCCGAAAATGGTAAGCGGCTCCGTTCTGCCCATCAGGTTGAGGGTGTTCAGCAGGCCTATCAGCCCAAAATAATGATCGCCATGAAGGTGGCTGATAAAAATATATCTCAGTTTGCTGCGCCGGATCTTGTATTTCGCGAATTGTAGCTGGGTGCCTTCCCCGCAGTCCAGTAGCAGCAACTGATCATTACACGTAACGATCTGCGCCGTGGGGTGCCTGTCCAACGTGGGAATGGCCGAATTATTACCTAAAATCGTTACACCAAACATTAGTATTATTTACTTGCGAATAGCTAAATTATTCCATTCCGTCCAATAATTCCCTTTCCAGTTCCTCCATCATCACCAGGTCAATCGCTTCAGCCATAGTAGGGGCGAAATTGAAGTTCTCAGGGGCAGCCGCCTTGAGTACAGGTGTTAAATCGCTGTTAAGACCCGTTACCGCGCAGGACCGGTTGTTGTCATACATAAATGTATAAACTGCTAAAATGGCTTCTGTGCCAGGCTCGTCTAATTTTTCGAGGAAATGTAAATCCAGTATGAGGTTACGGGTATCCAGGCCAGGCAGGGTGGTGGCTGTTTCTACAAAAGAAGCTGACAAATTAGCATCCAAAGCATTCTCTTCTGGACAAAAAACCACTATTTTTTCTTTGGTATCAATTTTGAATTTCATGCGTTGGATCTTGTTTATATTTTAGTAAGAATCAATAAACTGAAACTAATCTGGGACCCGCCTCTAAAAAATACCCTGGAGAGAACGAACAAATACATTTGTTTCTTCGTAGATATTTTTAAAAAGACCCGTACCCATTTCACCCACAAAAATAATGTTATACTATTAAAGTGTAAGATGAAGGAGTATAAAAAGGAATAACTTCAATCCATCTAATTCGCTGTCAAAGGAAATCAGAATTATTCGTTATTATTGTATAAGCATGCCCCCGTAAGGGTTTTTATAATCTAATTTATTCACAATGGACCAGAATTTTTCACCGCAAGTTAAGGAGATCATTTCGTTCAGCAGGGAGGAAGCTTTACGCCTGGGAAATGATTTCATCGGTACTGAACACCTGCTGTTGGGTATTATTCGCGAAGGCGAAGGTACGGCCGTAAAGATTCTGCAAGCGTTGAACGTAGACCTGTACGAATTACGCAAGGAAGTAGAATTGGCTGTAAAGGATAAGACGGGGAAAAATATTGCAAACATCAATAGTTTACCCCTGACCAGACAAGCTGAGAAAGTGATCCGCGTTACCGTCCTCGAGGCAAAAGCCCTCAAGAGCGCTACCGTGGAAACAGAACACCTCATGCTGTCTATCCTGAAAAATAAAGAAAACGTTTGTACACAAATCTTACAACAATTTGACGTGGACTACGATACTTTTAAAAACGAACTGGGCTTTGTAAAATCTGCTGATCCCAAAGCAGAATTTGATGATCCGGGTGAGGAGGAATTTGAAGACGAAAGGAAATCCTACGCTTCGAAATCCAAACAAGCCAATACCAAATCCAAAACTCCGGTGCTGGATAACTTTGGTAGAGACATCACCAAGCTGGCCGAGAGTGGCAGCTTAGACCCGATAGTTGGTCGTGAACAGGAAATTGAACGTGTTTCACAGATACTGTCCCGTCGTAAAAAGAATAACCCTATCCTCATCGGGGAGCCGGGTGTAGGTAAAACCGCTATCGTGGAAGGGCTTGCCCTCCGCATTGTGCAGCGCAAAGTTTCCCGCGTGCTGTTCGATAAACGTGTAGTGAGCCTCGACCTCGCCGCTCTCGTGGCCGGTACCAAATACCGTGGCCAGTTTGAGGAAAGGATGAAGGCGATTATGAATGAACTCGAGAAAAACAGGGACGTTATCCTGTTTATCGATGAAATTCACACGATCGTTGGTGCAGGCGGCGCTTCAGGTTCCCTGGATGCTTCCAACATCTTTAAACCAGCCCTCGCAAGAGGCGAACTCCAATGCATCGGCGCATCCACACTGGATGAATACCGCATGTATATTGAGAAAGATGGTGCCCTCGACCGCCGTTTCCAAAAAGTGATGGTAGAACCACCCAGCGTGGAAGAAACCATTCAGATCCTCAATAACATTAAGCCACGTTATGAAGAATACCATAACGTTAGCTACACCGAAGATGCGATTGAAGCATGCGTGAAATTGAGTGATCGTTATATGACCGACCGCCTCCTGCCCGATAAAGCCATCGATGTGCTGGACGAAGTAGGTGCGCGCGTTCACCTGAAAAACATCAATGTTCCGCAAAATATCCTCGACCTGGAAAAACAAATCGAAGATATCAAGCAGGAAAAAAATAAAGTAGTGAAAAGCCAACGCTTCGAAGAAGCCGCTGCACTGCGCGATACAGAGAAGAAACTGGGTGAAGACCTGGAACGCGCTAAAGCAATGTGGGAAGAAGAAGTGAAGCACAAACGCTACCCTATTGATGAGGAAGCCATCGCGGAAGTAGTAAGCATGATGACCGGTATCCCTGTGAAAAGGATGGTACAGGCAGAAAGCGATAAATTACGCCGCATGGGTGAAGACCTGAAAGGTGCCGTGGTAGGCCAGGACGAAGCGATCAGCAAAGTCACCAAAGCCATCCAGCGTAACCGTGTAGGGCTGAAAGATCCTAAAAAACCAATCGGTACATTCATCTTCCTCGGGCCTACCGGGGTGGGTAAAACAGAGCTCGCCAAATCACTGGCCCGCTATATGTTCGACTCCGATGATGCACTGATCCGTATCGATATGAGTGAGTACATGGAGAAATTCTCCGTAAGCCGCTTAATTGGTGCACCTCCGGGATATGTTGGTTATGAGGAAGGTGGTCAGCTTACTGAAAAGGTTCGCCGCAAACCTTACTCCGTAATCCTCCTGGATGAAATTGAAAAAGCACACCCTGACATCTATAACCTGCTGTTACAGGTACTGGATGATGGTATCCTGACCGATGGCCTTGGCCGTAAGGTAGACTTTAAAAATACCCTCATTATCATGACCTCTAACATTGGTGCCCGTCAGTTGAAAGACTTCGGTGCAGGCGTAGGTTTTACCACCACCGCCCGTGCAAGCACAGAAGAGGAAAATACCAAATCAGTAATTGAAAAAGCACTGAAACGTACTTTCTCTCCTGAGTTCCTGAACAGGATCGATGATGTGATTATATTTAACCAGCTCACCAAAGAGCATATCTATACTATCATCGACATCACCATGAAGAGTGTGCTCAAACGTTTGAACAGCCTGGGCTTCAGCCTGGAACTGACAGACGAAGCCAAAGGATTCCTGGCAGATAAAGGCTACGACCAACAGTTCGGTGCCCGTCCGCTGCACAGGGCCATCCAGAAATACCTGGAAGATCCTTTAGCGGAAGAAATCCTCAACATGAATATTCATGATGGAGATGTACTGGTGGCTGACCTGGACAAAGAAAACCAGAAACTGGTGTTCACGTTGAAAAACTCCAGCAAAAGCAAATCAGAAAAATCAGAAGCGTAATTCACACTACTGAATATACAAAAGCCGCCTGCAACCGCAGGCGGCTTTTTTGTATACTATTGTACCTTACTACCAAGGGAAGATGACATCTTCCTAAAAATAATAAAGGAAAAGTAACCCTGAAATCAGCCCTTCAGCCCAATAAATATCCGATCTCTTCCATATAATTCTAATATTATGGAAAAAATGTATAACATAAAGATGTTATGACAAAATATAATATTATGTAAATAAAACATGTGTATTTTATATAAAATATAAAATATTTTTTTTGTGAGATGTAATACCAGCAAGTGGTTGGCGGGATAGTTGTTAGTTTGGCAGTTCGTTTTAGTAACCGTGGTTTTGGTTGTATTCTTCCTAAACTTAAATGGTATTATCATGCCATTTTCGTAGCTTACAGATAGTATATTTTTGCATTATATAAGATTATAGACTTTAGTCCGTATTGTCTTAAAGAACTTATTTATTTAAAAAAGATACCATACTTTATTAGAGCACCTGAAAAAAAGAGCGTAGTACGATGCGTTGTAGCAGTATTGACCCAGTGCCATAGACGATGAGGAGATTAGCGCCGCACTACCTAAGGAAACTTGACAACTAATTCCCTTTATACTAATTAATTTTTATCCGTATATCTATGACTAAAACTCTACAAATCGCTGCTCGCGGTATACTGTTCGGAGGCCTCGCCTTGCTGGCATCTCAGGCAAACGCACAGTTGAAAATTGGTGCTAATCCTACCAAAATCAAGAAGTCAGCGATCCTCGAACTTGAATCAGACCGCCAGGGTTTACTTTTACCCCGCTTGGCTGATACTACCCAGATCAACCAGTTATTTGGCGGAGATGATACTGCCGGTGATCTTGAAGGTATGATGATATATCTGACCAAATCAGGCGCAGAAGGTCTATATGTTCGTCAGCATGGTGGCTGGCATAAACTGGCCCGTGGGGGACAATCCTGGGATATCTTGGGTAACGCCCTCAATAGCGCTCAGTCTCCATTCATTGGTTCCACTAACAATGTACCATTCGTATTGAGAGCCAATAATAAAACAGGTATCGTAATCGACGATGGTAAAGTAACTGTATCTAACGGTATTACCATCACTGGTTTGCTGGAAGATTTAACCGCTAACAGAGGTGTGTTCGTAAACCCTACTACTGGCGTAGCGTCCTATCGCGACTTCGGTACCGGTGCATTCGTAAAACAGTTCAGTATCAATGGTGATAATACACCAGATTTCAAACTTGAAACTGCGGATAATAAAAGCTATTACTTCACAGGTGGCCCTGCAGGTACACTGACGCTGACTGTAAGAAACCAGGATGGTACTGATAATACAGCCGCTGGTTTGCTCACCTATGCTGACTGGCAACGTATCCAGAACGCTGCTGCTGCAAAAGACCTGCTGACCGGTAACTTTAACAATGTTGCCAACAATCAGGGTTTATCGATCGACAGTGCTACGGCTGGCAAAAAATATGTAATTCTGCATGCTGCTGATGCAAATAACCCGGGTGGTGTATCTACAGTTGCACAGGAATTCAATGGTCCAAAAACTTTCCTGGATGAGCTGATTGCTAAGACCCTGTTCACAGCTAAATCAACTGCCAACTTCGAAGCGGATGTTAATGTTGCAGGTGCAACTGCATTGACAGGCAACCTGTCTGTGGGTGCTACCGGTACTGCTACCTTCAATGGTGCTGCTACCTTCGCTAACGATGTAACCATGAGCGGTGTAAATACCAACACCAACACCACAGCAACGGATTTCGAAATCCTGTTACTGGGTGCAAACAGCATTGTGGAAAAGAAAACATTGCCTGCTTCTGCGTTTACTCCGTTCACATTTGCAACCGCCCACACCGGTACTGATCTGAATGTTACCACTGGTACTGACCAGAAAGTTACTATCGCAGTTCCTTATGCTAGTCAGGATGTGGTAGCTGGTTTGGTAAATAATCAAACACAGAGCTTCGTTGGTAATAAAGCCTTCTCTGATAACATTAGAGTAGCTAAAAGAGTACTCATTGGAGATACGCTTCAAGTGAATCCATCCTCCACTTTACAGGTAAACGGCTCATTTGCACTACCTATTACTACTGTAACCGGTACTTATACTGCAACCGTTAATGATTACACTATCATAGTAAAACCAGGTAGTGATGCGAACGTAATTCTGCCTGCTGCAAGTCAGGTGAAGGGTCGCATTTATGTGGTTAAAAGAGCTGGTGTAAGCTCAGATGGTACAGTCAATCAATTGGCTGTAGCCGTGAAAACCTCTGGTACTGACAAAATTGAAGACGGTGGTACACAAGTCGATTTCAATGTGCCTTGGACTACCATGACCTTCCAGTCTGATGGTGTGGATACCTGGTATATCATCAAGAATTAATCCTACTGATACACCCGACGGTCATGCCGTACAGGCATGACCGTTACCCCATTATTCCAATTTTAAAAGAAAGTTGTATGAAGCTGAATAGAATGCTGAAAATGTGCGTCGTTGGTGTGATCTTGGCATGCAGTGGCAGCTTGTCTGCCCAGCAACTGAAATTGGGAGTTGCCCCTACAGTGATTAACCCTGCTGCACTGCTGGAATTAAACAGCGATCAACATGGACTCCTGCTCAACAGAGTCCCGCTCAGCGCACTATCCGGTTCCGGAAAATTAGCCAATGCCCCCGATGGCATGATCGTATATGTAACAGATGCCGCCGAACGTTCCCTGTATGTCAAAAAAAATAACTCCTGGCAAAAAGTAATTGACCTGGCCAATCTCCCGGCTACCTCCTTCAAAGGCCGCACCGGTAACATCGTACCACAGGCCGGCGACTACGATGGCTTTTACGTACCCAATGCCCGCAACCTCACGTTCAACACCCTTGCCAATGGCGTGTTGACTATCTCCGCACCCTTTACCCAGGACCTCTCCGCTGACCGCACCTGGAGTATTAATGCGAATAATACCAGTCCATTGTGGAATGCTAATTCCCTAAACAGTATTGCTATTGATAACACCACTCCCGCAAATGGAGATGTGTTAACAATGGTTGCCGGCAAATGGAAAGCAACACCTCCTGCCTCCGGCTCATTTATTATTGCCAACCCAGCTACTCCGCAAACTGCCTCTTTTAATATTACCGGAAGTGGCATCATCGCAGGTAGTGCCTCCATCGGAGGAGCGGCATCCGTTGGTGGCGCCATTTCTGCAAACAGCGTAACCACCACGGCAAATATAATTGCCGGAACTAAAATAAATACACCCCGCCTCGGCGTGGGGATCGCCACAACCGATCCTAATAACGTGGTAGAAATTTCAACCGGCGGCGCCATCGTAAACGGTGTTTCCGGCTTACGCCTTACCGGCCTGGGCACGGCAGCTACAACTGCGTCCAACGGAAAGTTATTGTCAGTAAATTCGAACGGTGATGTAATTGTAACTAATAATCCCAATACTACCGGATGGAATATGACAGGTAATAGCGACGCTACTGCAACCAGTTTCCTGGGTACTACTACCGATATACCGATGGTCGTAAAATATAATGGCAAAGAGCTGTTCAGAGGAACTAAGGGAGTGGGAGCGGCATACGAAAATTCAGTAATAACCTTATTTAACGGTGCAACCCCGTATAATGCACACCCATTCATTATCCGAGCAAATGGCAACGATGTAATGGCGTTTCAGGATGCAGGCGGAAATATGAAATTTCACTGGAACTTATTAGGGAATGGTCTCAATTTCGTAGAGTCAGGGGAGAAAGACTATCGGATCATGATTAAGTCGGGAGGTTTTGGTGTTGGTATTGACACATCCGGCCCTAATTCTACTTTTCACGTAAATGGTTCTTTTTCCACGAGAATCAGAAACTTCACTAACGCGGGAACTATTGCGGTAAATGATACAATGCACACCATATTTGTACGTACTACCGGAGTAATAGTTAATCTTCCGGACGCTGTCGCCAGCAATGCCGGAAGAGAATATAGGATAAAAATGACTGTTACAGGTACGTTCCAAATCAGAACAGTAAGTGGTCAACGTTTCGATGCCTCACCCACAAACGGACAAACAATTATAACCATCCAAAATGGAAATTCCAACGGCAATGGTGGAAGCACAAGAACTGTTGGTGCATTTTGTACAGTCGTTTCTGATGGAACACGATGGTATTTCATGAATAGCATTGAATAATAATTATATAAAAACCATAACCATTCAATCTTTATTTTGACCAATTTTTTCATGAGAATATCTATACTCATACTGTTTTTATTATCATGCCTCCACCTGCGTTCCTCCGCACAGGACGGACTATACATCCCTGAAGGGGGGATAGTCTGGCTGTACAACAACACACAGGTAGGCATCTTTAACAGCGTGATTAACAATGGTGTTCTCGGTTCTAATCCCGGTAGTACTTTCTATATCCTCGGCAAGCGGTGGACCAACGGTACCAACGCCAAACTGCCCGATGAAAGCGCCGACGGAGTTTCCGGTGTGGGTGGAAACTTTCTCTTTTCTTCCTTGAATCCTGTCCTCGGTGATGTAGGACAACAAACTATTTTCGGGAACTATAACATCGCCGCCAAACAAGGCACCAGCTTCCCTAACATGGAAGTAAACAACGGAAAAGGTATTATCCTCGATGACCTCAGCGACCTAAAGATCCGCGGTACATTGCATTTTACCAGCGGTAAAATATATCTCAACGGATGGAACCTGATGGTAGGGGAAAAAACACCTGGTGTTATCAGCGGTTATACCGACTCCCGCTACATCGTTACCGGCAATACCTTCGCTGGTGGATACCTGTACCGCAGTGCCATTACCAGCACCCCCAACAGGGTGGTGTTTCCGGTTGGGTCAGCCGATAACGCCTATTCGCCCGCAGCAATACTGCTCGACGGTGGCGCCAAAGATAACTTTGGTATCCGCGTGTTCGACAGCGTGTATACCGTAGCAATAGGGGGCAGTACTTACCGCGACAGCTTCGTCAACAAAACATGGAATATCGTTCGTACAGATAACTCTGGTGGTAAAGCCACGGTGATACTCCAACATATGGATGCCAGCGAAATGCCCGCCTATATCGGCGCGCGGGATAGCAGCTTCATCACCCGCTTCGGTGTTACCGGTTGGGATAAACTCACCGTTACACCGTTCAAACCTGCAGCAGGTAACATTAGTACCACCACCATGCTGCAACCGGCCACCATGCATATGCGTGAGTTTACCGACCTGGGTAATACTACCTATTTTGCGAAAACTATCCTGAACGTTAAAATCGCCCCGGCTGTATTCCTTGTGTTTGAGGCAGCTCGTGTGAGCCCTACGCTCGCGCAGCTCGACTGGACCACCTCCCGGGAGGTCAACAACCTGCAGTTTGAAGTGGAACGCCGCTACGAAAAAGATGAGGCATTCACCACCATCGGCGTAGTGCCTACCAAAGCAGTGAACGGTACCAGCGCCAACCCGCTGTCTTATACGTTCAACGATCCTAATGATTACGATGGCAACACTTACTACCGCATAAAAGCAACCGCGAAAGATGGTACAGTGACCTACTCGGAAATCAAAATGGTGCCGCCGGTATTCTCTATACAGGTTTATCCGAACCCGAACAGAGGAAACTTCCATGTGAAGATCCGTGGCCTGAACAGTGACATGCTGCTGAAACTCTACGATACATGGGGTCAGAGCCTGCGCGAATACAAAGTCCGCAAAGATGCTGATATCCAGATTACTCACATGCCTGCCGGTACTTACTTCCTGGTATTGTACAACCAGCAAACCGAGCAGAAAGTGCAGACTATCAAAGTAGTAGTATTACCATAAGTATTTGCTTTTCTCATAGAATTGCGCCAATTTTGTAGGGTCCTTTTGAAAAAAAGGACCCTTTTTTTGGCCCGCTCACCGGGCTACCGCAATAAAAAATCTAACGACTTTGAGAAAAATAATCATCACGATAGACGGCTACTCTTCTTGTGGCAAAAGCACTGTTGCTAAACAACTGGCCAGGAAACTGGATTATGTGTATATCGACAGCGGGGCTATGTATCGTGCTATCACACTTTATTTTCTGCAAAATCGTATTGACTGGACTTCCACTCCGGCAGTAGTGGAAGCACTGAAAAATATTCACCTCGAATTTGTTCCCAACACACATACCGGCACCGCCGATATGTTCCTCAACGATGAGAATGTGGAACACCTGATCCGTGAAATGCTGGTAGCGGAAAAGGTAAGTGAAGTGGCCGCCGTTAAAGAAGTACGTGAGTTTGCCGTAGCCCAGCAGGTAAAAATGGGCGTCCGCAAAGGTATTGTCATGGATGGTCGCGATATCGGTACCGTAGTATTCCCTCATGCAGAACTTAAGATCTTCATGACCGCAGATATCACCATCCGGGTACAACGCCGCTTTAAAGAACTGTACGCAAAAAATCCCAATATCACCATCGATGAGGTAAAACAAAACCTCGAATTACGCGATTACATCGATGCCAACCGTGAAATAAGTCCGCTCCGTAAAGCAGAAGATGCTATTATCCTGGATAACAGTCACTTAACCATGGAAGACCAGCTGGCACTGGTAATGCAGTGGGTGGAAGACGCGATTATGGCGCATTCCTCATAAAATATTATTTTATATTATTAAAACTCTTTTATACATTTGCGGGTATTACTTCCAATAGAAGTAGTTATCCCGATAATTTTCCTGATCCTGAAGAATTTCCTACCCCCAAACCTTATCCATCCTGAAAAGCACTGCGCGTTTTTGGTCGTTGTGTAGTTTAATTAATTTATTGACTTGTATCGCATTATATATTCATCTCACTGTAGCGTATCCATTACCGTTTGATGAAACAAACTTAATGTGGAATGATGTGCCTTGATGCACATCAGTTCCATATTTTCAGTAGGTGTATTCGGTTAATAGGAAGAAGGGGCGAATTCTTTCGCCCTTTCGCTTTTTATACCTGCTTCGGAGGGACCTTCGGTCCCGGTATCTGCAGCGTATTTTTTTCTCGCAAAGCAGCAAAGCAGGTAAGCAGCTAAGCAGCTAAGCAGCTAAGGCCTGCATTTTGTTCCAATAAGTTTTTAAATGATTGAGGAGAGACCTTCGGTCTCTCCTCAATCATTTACTCGCCCGCTGAAGGCGGGCGAGTAAATGATTATTATCAATATTACCAACAAAACATAATCCTTAGCTGCTTACCTGCTTTGCTGCGTGCAAAAAAGATCGCTCTCCTGGCGCCGAAGGCGCAAATCATATAAACGTCCGCGTACCCGCAAAATTCTTACGGAATTCCGACGGCGTATTCCCCTTTTTCTTCTTGAATATCCTGTTGAAATTAGAGAGATTCATAAACCCACACTGATAACAGATTTCAGAAACCGAATGCGTAGTGTCTATCAGCATCCGCGAAGCATGCCCAATCCGGATCTCATTTAAACTATCAATAAAGGTTTTGCCCGTACGCTTTTTAATAAAGCGACTCAGCGACACCGGCGTCATATTTACATGCTTGGCCAGTTCGTGCAAACCAATGTCCTTGTCGAAATGCTGCTGCATATATTCAAACGCTTTTTCAATGCGGCGACTGTTATAATTATTCAGCGATTCGGCGGGTGCACTGCTCAATACCCGCATGTTACGGGAAATACTTAGGTCGTGCAGGATCGATAACAGTTCCAGCACCGAATCAAAACCGGTCTTGTAAGGCAATGCGAGCAACCGTGGTTTAAGCGACTGTATCGTCTCCCTGGAAAAAGAAATACCCTTGCTGGCATTTTCAAACAAAGAACGAATGAAGCTTAGCTGATTCCTTCTCAAAAATTTCGCATCCAGTAGCTGCGCATGAAACTGTACCGTTACCTCCGTGATTTTTTTGGACTTACAGTGATGGTCCATCCATACATGCTCTACACTCGGGCCCACCAATACCAGCTCCATATCGTCGATCTCCTCCACATGATCCCCCACAATTCTCTTGGCACCAGCTGCATTAATGATAAAGTTTAATTCATACTCCTCATGATAATGCAGCGGGAAATTGAATGTCGATTTTTCACGAATAAAAATCATGAAACAATCATGCTCCGTTAAAGGAGTAATTTCTTTATATGCCTGGGTCTTGCGCATAAAATGTATACTATAATGGTATAAATATAGTATTAATTGGTGTTAAAAGTATTATAGTGTTAAGTAATATTTATCATGATCTTACAGGCCTTACTATTATTGATTACAGGCTATTTTAATATTATTAGGGAGATGTTGGTGCTGCAGTTAATTGTTTGTTTTGTAAAAGATGGGATAAAAAAGTATCGGTGTTGAGTTGTATTATAGGATACTTTTGGTTTTATGTTCTGATGCAGTATCCAACGTTATGAAGCCAACCGGAATGCAAGCTGCAGGAGCAATATTATTCAACACAAAATCAGATCAACACCAACAAAAAATTATCAATTCCATTAAACATCGCTCTATGCATTTACAGCACACTATCCCTTCAGTTTTCAGGAAATGGCGGCTGGCAGCGTTAACGCTCGTCCTCCTTATTTCCTTCTCCGGCGCCGCCTGGGCGCAAAAGGTGCAGCTAAGCGGCACAGTGACCAATGAGAAGAACGAACCGCTTCCCGGTGTAACCGTTACCGTTAAAGGTACCGTCACCGGTGTATTGACCAACGGTGATGGTAAATTCAACATCAGCGCAGCCCCCACAGCTACGCTCGTGTTTTCTATGATGGGATACGAATCCCGCCAGGTACCGGTTGGCAACCAAACCACTCTACAGGTTAAACTACAGGACCAGCTGACCCAGCTCAGCGACGTAGTAGTAACCGCAATGGGTATCAAAAAAGAAAATAAAGTATTAGGCTACGCCATCACACAAGTGAAAGGAGAATCCTTTACCAAAGCCCGTGAAGCAAACGTAATGTGGGGCCTGCAAGGTAAAGTAGCCGGTGTAAACGTAACCAAACCGGTAACGGGTGCCTCCGGCTCCAGCCGCGTAGTGATGCGTGGTGGCGACTTCGGCGCCAGCCAGCCGTTATACGTCATTGATGGTATCCCCATGGTTTCCGGTAACAAAGGCAGCATCGATAATATGTATGGTGGTAAAGATGCGGGCGACGGTATCGGCAGCATCAACCCGGATGATATCGAATCCATGGAAGTACTCAAAGGTAATACCGCCGCCGCCCTCTATGGCGCCAGAGCCTCCAACGGTGTGATCGTTATCACCACCAAAAAAGGAACCGCCCGCAAAGGCATCGGCGTGGAACTCAACAGTACCTACAGCATCGAAAATCCTATCGACTACACCGCAAAAGATTACCAGTACGAATATGGTATCGGTACAGGTGGTAAAAAACCTACCACTGCCGCTGAAGCCCTCGCAGCAGGTCGCTCCAGCTGGGGCGCCAAACTGGATGGCAGCAACGTGATCCAGGGCGACGGCGTGGAAAGACCTTACTCCGCACGTAAAAACAACGTGAAAAATTTCTACGACGGTGGCAATACTTTCACTAACACGGTAGCACTCCTCGGTGGTAACGAAAACGTGAACTTCCGCTTCTCCTTCGGCGATATGAACAACCACGATATCATGCCTAACGCCGGCATCAGAAGAAATAACTTCACACTCAATACCAACGCCAAATTAGGTAAGAACCTTACCGCTACCATCAACGCACAGTATATCCGCGAAAAAGCGGAGAACAGACCATGGCTCAACGATTACACCATGAACGCCGCCGTGGCCGCCTACCTCATGCCTACCAACTATGATATACGCGACTGGAGTAACCCTCGTAAAGCCAATCGTGCAGAAAACCTCTGGACTACCAACAACTACTGGGCAAACCCCTACTTCATGGCTTACGAAACGCCTAACTGGGATAAAACCAATCGCTTTATAGGTTCTGCGGACATCAAATATGACTTCGACAGCCACTTCTATGCACGCTTACTCACTGGTACGGATTTCTCCAACACTTTAGGCCAGTTCCTCTGGTCCGACGGTATCGGCTTCTATCCTAAAGGCCAGATCGGCATGTCCAACGCTTACCGCTCTGAGTTCAATGCGCAGATGATGGCCGGTTATAACAATACCTTCAAAAACTGGTCTGTAAACACTTTCGTTGGTGGTAACACCATGAAACGCAGCAGCAACAACACCTCTTCCAGTGGTGATATTTTCATCGTGCCCGGCTTTTACTCCATTGGTAATACCACTAACAAATCCGGCGGCTATAACCTCACTGAATCCCAGATCAACTCTGTATTTGGCTCTGCTGAATTCGGATTCCGTAACTACCTCTACTTAACACTGACCGGAAGAAACGATTGGTTCTCCACACTGGACCCCAACAACAACAATATCTTCTATCCTTCAGTAGGCGCCAGCTTCGTGATCTCCGATGCCTGGAAAATGCCTGAGTGGATCAGCTTCGCCAAAGTAAGAGGCTCCTGGGCACAAACCGGTAGCGATCAGGATATCTCAGCTTACCAGCTTAACCTGACTTATTCGCTACCTAACTCACTCAATGGTGTTCCATTAGGTGGTATAGGTACCTCTACTGTACCTAACGCTAATCTGCATCCACAGCTTACTACCACCTACGAAGCTGGTCTGGAAGCCCGCTTCCTCAACGGCCGCGCTGGTATCGACCTCGCCGTTTACAGCCGCCAGGTAACAGACGCCATCCTGAACTCACCGATTTCCATCAGCTCCGGTTTTACCAGCACCTACATGAACGCTGCTAAAATCGGTAACACCGGTATTGAATTGTTATTAACGGGTACGCCTGTACGTAGTAATGATTTCAAATGGCAAACCAGCTACAACTTCGCCTACAACAAAAGTGAAGTGAAAGCACTCATCAATGGTCAGTCATCCATGGTAATCGCACAAAACCGCTCCGGCCTCTGGGGCGATGGTGGCGTACCATCCTACGTTTACGCAGAAGTAGGTCAGCCTTACGGTGTACTGTACGGTTCTACCTACACCCGCGATGCACAGGGCCGCATTGTGTACGATGATAAAGGCCTACCCGTACCCGGAAAAATTGCCCGCCTGGGTAACGGTATCCAGCCAATAGTAATGGGCTTTAATAATACGTTTACTTACAGGCAATGGTCGCTCGACTTCCTGATCGACGGTAAATTCGGTGGTAAAATGTTCTCCGGTACTACCAACCTCGCCTGGTACCAGGGCCTCGCCAAAGAAACCCTCCCTGGCCGCGAAGGCGGTATCATTGGTGAAGGTGTAACGGCTGACGGTAAACCTAACACCGTGAAAGTAGCAGCGGAAGATTACTACAAGTTCGTAGCCAACAACATCGCTGAACAGTTCGTGTACAGTTCTTCTTTCGTGAAACTGCGCCAGATCGTGCTGGGCTATTCCCTGCCACAGCGCTGGATCAAAGGTTCTGCCTTCCAGGCAGTAAACCTCTCGTTCGTAGCAAGAAACCTCTTCACCATTTACCAGGATGTGCCGCTAGTAGATCCTGAATCCGGTTATACCACCGGTGGCGGACAGGGCTTTGAAATGCTGGGAATGCCGGCGGTAAGAAGCTTCGGCTTTAACCTGGGTGTTAAATTCTAATTACTGTTAATGAGAAATGTTATGAAAAGAAAATACCTCGTATATATAGGCGCTTCCCTGACGTTGCTGGCTGCCAGCTGCACCAAAGACCTGGAAGATCTGAACAAGAATCCGAACAATCCTACCAGTGTACCACCGCTTACCATGCTCAGTAACGCAGAAGTAGCCACTGCTACACTCGGCAGGGGAACTATCCGCCGTACTAACCTGGCTTTCGACATGATGGCCATGCAGCAACTGGCATCTACTGAAACCCTTGATGGGGGCGAAGGGGATAAATACCTGAAAAATGATAATGCCGGTAATTTATTCGAAGACTCCTATGGGCTGGTGATTAACAACATGGTACAGCTGATGGAGTTTGTAAAGAATGATCCTGCACAGGTGAATCTCCTCAGTGCTACCAGGATATGGAAAGTACTGGTGTTTCAGCGCCTCACAGATGCCTATGGGGATGTACCCTACTTCGACGCCGGTAAAGGTTATGTAAGCGGCAACTTCGCACCCGATTACAACAGGCAGTCGGAAATTTATGCGGACATGCTGAAGGAACTTAGTGAAGCTGTTGCTGCTTTTGATGCTGCTAAAAATCCACTTGGCACCGCTGATGTTGTGTACAATGGCGATCTCTCCAAATGGAAAAAACTCGCTTACTCCCTGATGCTGAAACTGGCACTCCGTATGGAAAAACAGGATGTAGCAAAAGCGAAGGAATGGGCAGGTAAAGCACTGGCAGGCGGCGTGATGTCGCTGCCGGAAGACGTATGCGCCATCAAACATTCCGCCGAAAGAAATGCGGTGGCTAACCCGATCACCTATACGTTTAACAGTTATGACCTGGCAAACGAAAAAATTAAAATCAGTAAATATTTCCTGGATTACCTCACCAACACAGGCGATCCAAGGCGTCGCGTATTTGTAAGTACAGTAAGTGGAGATACTACACTCGCCAGTCAGAAAGGCTTGCCTAACGGGCTGGATGCAAACAGTTTCAAAGCTGCTTACCCAACAGTTCCGCTGAAAGATTTCTCCACACTGAATACCAAAACAATCCTGCAGCTCACTGCGCCAACCTTCCTGCTTACTCCTGCGGAAGTACAGCTGATGCAGGCTGAACTCATTGTAAAGGGCTGGACCACCGGCGATGCTGCTGCTATGTATGCAGCTGCTGTTACCAGTTCCATGAAACAGCAGGCAATGTATGGGGATAATGGGCTCATCAGCGCTGCACAGATTCAGGACTATCTCACCGCCAATCCTTTCCCTGCTACGGCTGCCGATCAGCTGAAAGCGCTGGGTAATCAATACTGGGTGGCTACCTTCCTGAATGGTTGGGAGTCGCACGCCAACTGGCGCCGTACCGGTTACCCTGCCCTTACACCGGTTAATTATCCGGGAAATATCACCAACGGGCAGATTCCCCGCAGGCTTACCTACATGCTCTCTGAGCAGGTAAATAACCCGAAAGGCATTCAGTCATCCATTACCAACCAGGGTAAGGATGAGTATATGACACGTGTTTGGTGGGATAAATAATTACCTGGCTTCTATCAATCGCCTGCGGCGATTGATAGAAGCTTGATTACCGGGACCGAAGGTCCCGGTAATCAAGCAAACGAAAAACAGGTCTTAGCTGCTTACCTGCTTATGCTGCTTTGCGAGCAAAAAAAGTTCGCTCTCCTGGCGCCGAAGGCGCCTCAAGCTAAGTATTAGTTGGCAAAAAATACAAATCAAAATCCTTTGCATCTTATGCAAACTTACGCCGCTTTGCGAGCAAAGCCGCGTAACTTGTGAAGATCAAAAACCAAAACAATGTTACAACTGATCGATTGGGTAATCATCGGCGTTTACCTGGGAATTATTGTTCTGATAGGACTACTGTTAAGAAGGAAAGCGAAGCAAAACAAAACAGCGTATATGCTGGGGGGCAAATCGCTCCCGTGGTACATGCTCGGCCTGTCCAACGCAGCCGATATGTTTGATATATCAGGTACCATGTGGCTGGTAACGCTCACCTTCGTATATGGCATGAAAAGCATCTGGATTCCCTGGCTATGGCCGATCTTCAACCAGGTGTTTATGATGGTGTTTGTGAGTGCATGGCTAAGGCGCTCTAATGTCAGCACGGGTGCTGAATGGATCATTACCCGTTTTGGCAATGGCCGCGATGCCGCTTTATCACATACCATTACCGTGGTGTTTGCACTGATCAGCTGCCTGGGCTTTATGGCTTACGGGTTTGTGGGTTTGGGTAAGTTTATGGAGATATTCATTCCCTGGCAAAACATTGCGCCTTACGTTCCTTTCACGGTTCAGCCGGAGTACGTGCCGCATCTGTACGGCGTTGCGTTTGCGCTCTTCGCAGTCTTTTACAGTATTCTCGGTGGTATGAGCAGTATTGTTTGGGCAGATGCAGTACAATACGTAATCCGTACAGCCGCGGCCGTTATCATTGCTGTCATTGCCATGCGTGCGCTGGCAGTGCACACTCTCAACGTACCGGAAGGTTGGTTCAATCCCTTCTTCGGCTGGAAGCTGGACCTGGATTGGGGCCGCATCATTCCGGAAGTAAATGAAAAAATTAACAGCGACGGCTATACGATGTTCGGCGCCTTCTTTATGATGATGGTGTTCAAAGGATTGCTGGTGAGTTTAGCCGGGCCTGCACCTAACTACGATATGCAGAAAATTCTGAGTACGCGTAGTCCGCAGGAAGCTGCAAAAATGAGTGGCTTTGTATCTATTGTGCTCATGCCGGTGAGATACCTGATGATCATTGGTTTTGCGGTGCTGGGACTCATCTACTACAAACAACTGAATCTTAAAACCGGTGATCATATTGATTTTGAGAAGATATTACCTGCCGCCATCAGCAGCTTTGCACCGGTAGGCGTGATGGGATTGCTGGTAGCCGGTATGCTGGCATCCTTCATCGGAACATTTGCCGGTACGCTCAACGCAGCGCAGGCCTACATCTTAAATGACGTGTATCTCAAATACATCAATCCAAAGGCAAGCAATCGCAAAATCAGCAGCGTTAACTACCTCTCCGGTATATTGGTAGTAGTCATCAGTATCATCATCGGCGTGTTCGCAAAAGATGTGAACAGCGTGCTGCAATGGCTGGTGTCGGGCCTCTGGGGTGGCTATGTAGCTGCCAATGTGCTGAAATGGTATTGGTGGCGGTTCAACGGTTACGGCTTCTTCTGGGGAATGCTGTCCGGTATT
This sequence comes from Chitinophaga jiangningensis, assembly GCF_900142605.1. GTDB lineage: Bacteria > Bacteroidota > Bacteroidia > Chitinophagales > Chitinophagaceae > Chitinophaga > Chitinophaga jiangningensis. Next base: position 303,220 of record NZ_FRBL01000001.1, on the reverse strand, counting down.
GCGGCTGCCCTGATATGTCCTTATATCTTCACCGGACTGGACTTGTATTATTTCCCGGTAATCCTGATCATATCCCTTGCTGGTTGCATCATTGGTACGCTGGCTACCCCGCCTGCCGACCCCAAAGTACTGGAACAGTTTTATTATAACGTACGCCCATGGGGTTTCTGGAAACCAGTGCTCCGCCGTATGCAGCAGGAAAATCCTGCCCTGCAGCCTAACCGGAATTTTGGCCGGGATATGTTCAACGTCGTTACCGGTATAGTAGCACAGCTATGCCTCATGGCCCTGCCTATGTACCTGGTACTGCAACAACAGGTGCCTATGTACATCTCCGCAGCAATCCTGGTGGTGATGCTGGTGTTGCTTAAAAAATTCTGGTGGAATTCCCTCGAAAAAAATGAAGTGTAAATAAAATGAGAATGCGAGAAGAAATATTCAGTCAACGGCTTAACGAACTGCAGCACGAGCAGTCAGCGCTTATACAATTAGTAAACGAACCTATACTGCCAGGCAACGGCATCTTCGAACGGTACCGCTATCCGGTACTAACGGCAGCGCATACACCGCTGCACTGGCGTTACGACCTCCACCCGGGCCGCAACCCATACCTGATGGAGCGTTTCGGCATCAATGCCACCTTCAATGCAGGGGCCATCAAATGGAACAACAAATACCTGATGATGGTGCGTGTGGAAGGTGCCGACCGTAAATCTTTCTTCGCCATCGCAGAGAGTAAGGATGGTATCCAACAATGGGAGTTCCGTCCGGCACCGGTGCGTATACCCGAAACCGATAGTCCGGATGTGAACGTATACGACGTACGCCTTACCGCCCATGAAGACGGCTATATCTACGGATTGTTTTGCACGGAGCGTAAAGACCCTAAGGCGGCTCCCGGCGATATGTCGTCCGCCATTGCGCAGTGCGGCATTATTCGTACCAGTGACATGGAGCAGTGGGAACGCCTGCCGGACCTGATCACCAGCTCGCCGCAGCAAAGGAACGTGGTGCTGCATCCGGAGTTTGTGAATGGTCAGTATGCCCTTTATACCCGCCCCCAGGATAACTTTATTGAAGCCGGTTCCGGAGGTGGTATCGCCATCGGCTATACGAAAGATATGACACAGGCGGTGGTGACAACCGAAACCGTTATTGATCCGCGGCACTACCACACGGTGAGTGAGCTGAAAAACGGCCAGGGTCCTGCCCCAATAAAAACTACAGAAGGCTGGCTGCACCTGGCGCACGGTGTACGTAACACCGCCGCCGGGTTCCGCTATGTATTATATATGTTCCTCACCGACCTGCACGACATCACCAAAGTTACCCACAAACCCGCCGGGTACTTTATGGCGCCTGAAGGCCTGGAAAGAGTAGGAGATGTTTCCAACGTGCTGTTCTCCAACGGCTGGATCGCCGATGAAGACGGTCGCGTATTAATATATTATGCTTCCTCTGATACCCGCATGCACGTAGCTGTGTCGTCCATCGACCGGCTGCTGGATTATGTGAAAAACACCGCCCCGGATCAGTTCAGGTCCGCCGCCAGTGTTGACACAGTGATGGCCATTATTGAGGCGAACCGGTAATCAGGTTTCGGGGAGATGTATGTCCGCCGGGCCGGCATCTCCCTAAATTAATACCGATACCTGTTGCTTTCTTTCCCTTTTCTTTGATCGCCTGAGGGTTGGGCGAAAGCCCCTGCTCCCAGGCGATTCTTTCATCACCGACGGTGATGGAAGAATCGCCTCCACCTAAAACAAAACCACTTTTTTGGTAACTTGCTGCTGATGTCAATCAAATCAGTATGTAGCTACCTGCTCCTCTTTCTGGTAGGAGCCATGCCCCGTGTGTTTGCACAGGACTCCGTTACCACATTCCGACTGCTGGACTCCGTTCGCCAGCTGCGGCCGGATACGTCCACCGTAAGGGTCATGCTGGATCAGGGCCGCAACACTGCCCGTTATTTCGATGCTACCAAAACTGAAAATGCCTTTATCCTCAGCGCCATCGCGCTGAGTCAGCAGCTCAAATACCCCAGGGGGCTTGCCCTCGCCTATAATGAACTAGGTACCAGTAAAAGAAATAAATCCCAGTACATCCTTGCGGAAGACTATCACGAAAGGGCGGTGAAATACGCCCGGGAGGCCAAAGACTCCCTGCTGCTGTGCCAGTCGCTCAATAACGCCGGTGTGGATTGTCGCCGCCAGGATAAGCTGCAAAAGGCTTTCGATTTCCACTTTGCCGCCTTGCAGATCGCAGAAGACATTAAGAATGTGAAGAACATTTGCGTGGCCACCAACAGTATCGGCAACATCCAGCTGACCGAAAAGAAGTACGACGAAGCGATTGAACGCTTCCAGCATGCCCTGAAGCTGGAAGAAGAAAGTAACAACCCGCTGGGCATGGCCATCAACCTGGGCAACCTGGGATATTCCTACCAGGGGCAGGGGAAGCTGGACCTGGCGATTCAGTACTATAAAAGTTCCCTGGCCATCAATGAAAAGCTGAAGAATGTAACAGGAATGGTGATCTGTTACAACTGCCTGGGGTCCGCCTACCAGGAAAAAAAGGAATATGCGCTGGCCATGGAATACCTGCAAAAGGCGCTAAGAGCTAATGACCAGGTGGATGATAAGGTGCATATTGCCGAAAGTTATATGAACATAGGCAAGCTGCTGAGCGTGCAGGGTAAGCACGAAGAAGCTTATCATTTCTTTCAGCAGGCGATAGGGTTGAGCGCCTATTTGGGCTTTAAATCCATTCTGATGGATACCTATAAGGCCATGGCGGAGGATTACAAAAGCAGCGGCGACTTCCGCAAATCCCTGGAAGCCACGCAGCAATCGTTGTTGTATAAGGATAGTATACTGGATGAGAAGTCGGCCATGGCACTTAACCAGATGCAAACGATTTATGATGTGGACCTGAAAGACAATCAGATCCGCAACCTCGAGCACGACAAAATCATGGCACAGATGCGTACCAAACGCAATGTACTGCTGATCTTTTCACTGATCGCCTTTCTGGTGATGATGGCCGTGGGCGGCTTCTTTTATATTCGCCACCGCAATCTGGAAGAGAACAAGCAAACCTTGCAGTTGGAGCTGAAGTCGCTCCGGTCGCAAATGAATCCACACTTCATCTTCAATTCCTTAAGTTCCATTCATCGTTATATATGGAGTAATAATCAGGAAGAAGCCAGTGACTATCTGACCAAGTTCTCGAAACTGATGAGGTTGATCCTGGATAACACCCAGCATACCTTTGTTCCCCTCAATAAGGAGCTGGAATCCCTGCAGTTATACCTGGACCTTGAATCATTGAGATGTAATGGTATCTTTGATTACCACATCGTGGTGGCTGATGATATTAATGATGATGAAGTGCTGATCCCCCCGATGATATTGCAGCCTTATGTGGAAAATGCCATCTGGCACGGCTTGGTGCATAAGCTGGCCGAAAAGGGGCTACTGGAAATCAGGATCAGGCTGAGCGGGCGTAGCCTGATATGTACTATAGAAGATAATGGTATTGGCCGCAAAAAGGCCATGGAGATAAAGGAGCGGAAAGGCAAAACACATAATTCCGTGGGAATGAAAGTGACTCAGGGGCGTATTGATCTGATCCGTAAGATCAATAATAAAGATGCCAGCGTAGAGATTACCGACCTGGTAAATGCTGCCGGTGAGCCAACAGGTACCCGTGTCACCATTATATTACCTGCAGAATTCATTTTCTGAACCACCTAAAACCTACATAAATGAGTGAGATAAAAGCCATTATCGTAGATGATGAGCAACACTGTATTGAGGCGCTGCAAACGATGTTACTAAAAAAGTGCCCCGGTGTAAATGTTATAGGCGCCGCTCAAAGTGTAAAAGAAGCCCGTGAGATTATTGATGAATTGCAGCCCGACCTGGTTTTTCTGGATGTGGAGATGCCGCACCAGAACGGTTTTGAACTGTTGCGCCAGTACGAGCGTATAACCTTTGACGTTATTTTTACCACTGCCTACGAGCAGTATGCCCTGAAGGCGATTAAGTTCAATGCCCTGGATTACCTGCTGAAACCCTTTAGTGTAAAGGAGCTTCAGGATGCGTTGGACAAGTTTCGCGAAAAGCAGCTCCATAAAAGCAAGGACCCTGCCTCTTCTCCGCTCGAAGTGTTTTTGCAGAATATGAAAACGTTACAGCAAACACATAAGAAAATAGCCCTGCCTACTATTAACGGATTGGTGTTTATGCCCGTACAGAATATAGTAAGATGTGAGTCCACCGGTAACTACACCAAGATTTTCTTTACCGACAAAAAGAACCTGATGGTATCCCGCCCGCTAAAGGAGTTTGAGGAACTGCTGACGGACGTGGACTTTTTCCGTGTGCATAACTCCCATCTTATCAACCTGCAGCAAATGCAATCTTATATCCAGGGAGAAGGTGGTTTCGCATTGATGAGTGATGGTACGCAAGTGGAAGTGTCAAGAAGACGCAAAGCTGAATTCCTGAAAAAGGCAATGCAGTTCTAGGCTTAGAACCTAAGTATCAATCTAAAATGCGAATTCCAGATTTATACGTTTTTATACCACTTATAGTAAAATTGCTACCGGATAATAATTGGCTGTTGTAAGAGTTTTAGCAAAAGTTTAGCTTTGTATTACGATTTCAATATAACTCTTATATAAAGATTTTATTCTCTGCATTACTAGCGTGATTAGCCCCAAAGAAAAAAGGCACCGGAAGGTGTCTTTTTTGTTTTATATACTTACCAATAAGTTCTCTACAGATAATATTTATTTTATATAACTATCTCGTCTGCCAGGTGTTCCAGTTGGTAGAAGGAGAGCAGCCGACGTATTACGCCTTCTACTAATGCATCAGGGCAGGAAGCGCCGCTTGTTAGTAAAATAGTGACCTGGTCTTTAGCCGGTAAAAAGGTATTGCTGTGTAATTCCTGTTTATGGTGGAAATCGTAGTGGTGGATAGAGCTGGCTGATTCCAGTTGTGCCGGGTCGGACACGAAGTAGGTAGGCAGCTTTTCTTCACAGAGTTCCACGAGGTGGGAGGTATTGGAGCTGTTGTAGCCGCCAACCACCACGGCCAGGTCGGCAGGTTCCTGGAGCATGCCGGTAACGGCGGTCTGGTTGTCGTTGGTGGCGTAGCAGAGAGTATCGCGGGTATCGGCAAAGCGTTCTCCGATGGTTTCCTCAGTGAGGCCGTATTTTTCCACCATTACGTTTTTGATATAGTCAGCGATAGCCTGTGTTTCGGTGGCCAGCATGGTGGTTTGGTTCACTACACCCACCCGTTGCAGGTCGCGTTCCACGTCGAAGCCGTTGGAAAACTGGCCGGCGAAGGTTTCGGCAAATGCGGCAGCCGGGCGCTTACCGGTGATAAACTCACCCAGCACGATGGCTTCTTTCATATCCTTCACTACGAGGGTAGCGGTATTGGACTGGCTATGACTAAAGGTAGCCCTGGTTTCTTCGTGTTTAGGCTTACCGTGTACAATGACGGTGTAATTTTTTTCACCGATTTGTTCGGCTTTATTCCATACCCTTTCTACAAAGGGGCAGGTAGTATTGTATTTGAGCGGTTCGATACCCAGGCTTTCGAGGTGTTTTTCGATTTCCAGGGTGGTGCCGAAGGCGGGAACGATCACGATATCATCCGGCTGGAGTTCTTCCCAGGGCACGAGTTGTTTGCCGCTGGTATCCATCAGGAAACGCACGCCTCTGCTGAGCAGGTCGTTGTTAACATGTGGATTGTGAATCATTTCGCTGAGGAGGAATATACGTTTGTCCGGGTTTTCGTCCACGGTTCTGAAGGCGATTTCTATGGCATTTTCCACACCGTAGCAAAAGCCAAAGTGGCGGGCCAGGAGGATCTTAAGCGGGCCGAAATCCAGCACGGTAGGGGTAAAATCTTTCTTCATGCGGTCCTGCTGCTTACGTTTATTTTTAATAGCCGTAATCAGCGGGCTGCGATATATCACCGGAACGTTAAATGTTTTCATGAGTATTGTTGAGCCAATAATTGTTGGCAAAGTTAATCAAATGATTGGAGAAGCCCCGTGTTGGCAACGGATAGCTTATCAGCGTATTGGTATTTCCGGATAATATTCCCCGATATTGGCAACAGCAACCTTATTTTTCCTTGCTCATTTTTTCCAGCCAGGCTTTTTCTTCTGCGCTCAGGCTGTTGTAACCTTTTTCATTGATTTTATCCAGCAGTTGGTCCAGTCGGCTTTGAGGATTTTCATCCGCTTTTTTCACCACTTTCAGCGGTGATTTTTTAGGTTTGAATTTCTTCACGGCTGGTTTTACGCTGCTGCGCTGGGCAGGGGAGAAGAGCCAGATAAGTGGCCGGGCCAGGTCGGTGCCGTTTTGCAGCAGTTTAATATAGGCGAAACCGAGGGCAGCGCCGCCGAGGTGCGACATCACACCGCCAAAGTTACCGTCGAACATGGTGATGACCCCGATGATTACCAGTGCGAGTGCCAGCCATTTCAGTTTGATGGCGCCAATGAACATCAGGCCGATTTCGTAATTGGGCACCTGGGTGGCCGCTGCTACCAGCAGGCACATCACGGAGGCGGAAGCACCGATCATAAGGGCGTCCGGGGCAGGTACAAAAAGATAGTAGGAGCCCATATAAATGAGCCCGCCGGCGATTCCTCCCAGCAGATACACGGGCAATACCCGCTGATTCCCTAACATCTCCCTGAAAATATTACCAAACCAGAAGAGGTTCAGCATGTTGAAAAGAATATGCAGAATACCCACATGCGCAAACATATAGGTCAATAACCCCCAGGGCTTGGTAATAAATACCGATGGGCTTGCATGCAGGGCTACCTGATTGTATACCAGTGTATAAATTCCGGTGTTGGAGATAATATCTACCAGGCGTAAAATGTTCAATGCCAGGAATACGATAATATTCCAGAATAACAGATGGTTAACTGTGTTCCCTTGCCTAAGCCAATAGCGAATATCCGATTGAAAAGAGGTCCCGTTCATATCTACAAATTAATATAAAAATCCGGGAATTTTGGTTGCACTGCAATAAAAATGCCGCGGCAGTAAAAGACAAATATTTTGTTCTGTTCTTATTCGAATTAAAACAAATATCTGTTACGATAGTTCTTACCGGATCGCACTTTTTTTCCCCTCGGACTATTGCTTCATCTGGCGGATAGAAGCGGCGTAGCCCCTACGCGCTACCGGTTTTGTCCCGTGCTTCAGGTGCCGGGGAAAAACGGCCGGCCACCCGGTTTGATAATCTTCTGTTAATACACGGAAAACCGGCCGAAATTCCGTATTTTTGCAGTCCCAATTAAAAAGGGGGCCCGGGTATTCCGGGTCAAAACACAAATTTTTATGAGCGAAAACAACATTCCTAACGAACAAAACGCTGAACAACAGGCTACTCCGGTAGAAACAGCGGTAAAAAATGCACCTGTTGCTACTGCTCACGACGATTTCGACTGGAGCGTAGACAAACGTAACGTTTCTTCTTACAGCAAAGCTGAAAAAGAAAAGTACGATGCAACTTACGATAGCACTTTCAAGGTGTTTGAAGAAAACAGCCTCCTGAACGGTACTGTAGTAGGTCTGACTAACACAGATGTAGTGATCAACATCGGTTTCAAATCCGACGGTCTGATCTCCCTGAACGAATTCCGTGATCTGCCAGGTCTGAAAATCGGTGACGATGTAGAAGTACTGGTGGTAGAAAAAGAAGACCGCGATGGTAACCTGCACCTGAGCCGTAAACAGGCTCGTCAAAAACGTGCATGGGAAAAAATCGTGGAAGTTTACAAAACTGGCGAGGTGGTTACTGGTACTGTTACCAGCAAAACCAAAGGCGGCTTGATCGTAGACGTTTATGGTATGGAAACCTTCCTGCCAGGTTCTCAGATCGATGTGAAACCAGTTACCGATTACGACCAGTTCGTTGGTAAAACTATGGAGTTCAAAGTGGTGAAAGTAAACGAAACCATCCGCAACGCCGTAGTTTCTCACAAAGCGCTGATCGAAAGCGATATCGAACAACAGAGAGTGGATATCATCAGCAAACTGGAGAAAGGCCAGGTGCTGGAAGGTACCATCAAAAATATCACCGACTTCGGTGCATTCATCGACCTGGGTGGTCTCGACGGTCTGCTGTATATCACCGATATCAGCTGGGGTCGTATCTCTCACCCATCCGAAGTGCTCCAGATGGATCAGAAAATCAACGTTGTTGTGCTTGACTTCGATGACGAAAAACGTCGCATAAGCCTGGGCTACAAACAACTGACTCCTCATCCATGGGATACTTTACCAGCTACCATCACTGAAGGTGCTAAAGTAAAAGGTAAAGTAGTAAACATCGAAGATTACGGTGCATTCCTGGAAATCATGCCAGGTGTTGAAGGTCTGGTTCACGTATCTGAAATCTCATGGGCTTCTACTCCAATCAACGCTAAGGAATTCTTCAAATTAGGCGAAGAATACGAAGCAGTGGTGGTAACCCTGAGCAAAGAAGAGCGTAAAATGTCTCTGTCTATCAAACAACTGACAGAAGATCCTTGGGCTACTATCGAAACTAAATTCCCTGTTGACAGCCGTCACAAAGGTATCGTGAAAAACATCACTCCTTATGGCGTATTCGTTGAACTGGAAACTGGTATCGGTGGTATGATCCACATCTCCGACCTCTCCTGGATCAAACGTTTCAACCACCCATCTGAGTACACTAAAGTTGGTAACGAAATCGACGTAGTGATCCTGGGTATTGATAAAGAAAACCGCAAGCTGAGCCTCGGTCACAAACAGATCGAAGAAGATCCTTGGAACACCTTCGAAACTATCTTCCCGATCAACTCCGTACACGAAGGTACCGTTGTGAAGAAAGACGAAAAAGGTGCTACCGTTCAGCTGCAGTACGGTCTGGAAGCTTACGCTCCTGCCCGTCACCTGAGAACTGAAGATGATAAACCAATCAACGTTGAAGACGTGAAAGAATTCATGATCATCGAATTCGATCGCTCCGAAAAACGTATCCTGGTTTCTCATACCCGCGTTTGGGAAAAAGCTCAGGCTGAAGAGAAACAAGCTGTCGTGAAAGAAAAACGCGAAGAAGCTGACAAAACTCGTAAAGCTGTGAAAAACATCCAGGGTAAAGTAGAAAAAGCTACTTTAGGTGATCTGGGTGCTCTCGCAGAACTGCGCGAAAAACTGAAACAGTCTGAAGGTGGTGAAGAGAAATCTGCACAGTAAGATCGTTTCTTAGCATAATTGAAAAAGCCCGTTCTGTTTACAGAACGGGCTTTTTTGTTGGCAGGATCTTAACGCGCTACTCAAATATCGCTACTACCCGTGCCGGCGCCGCGCTCGCTCCCTTAATCTTCAAAGGAAACACACTCACCTTAAACCCTGAAGGCGGCAACGCCCCCAGGTTTACCAACTGCTCCATATGGCAATACTCTTTCTGCTGCCCTACCAGGTGTGCCTGCCAGAAATAGTCGTTTTTTCCGAGTTTTTTGGCATTTTCGGCCATATATTTTAATGGGAGATCAAAGCCCCACTGATCAATACCCATCACTTTCACACCCTGGTCAATCAGCCAGTGTGTGGCCTCCGCGCTCATACCGGTGCCCCGCATCGGATAGTCCTTAGTACCGATGTACTGATCCCGGCCCGTATGAATCAACACAATTGTGCCTGGCTTAATTTCCACACCGGTACGGGCAATATCCGCCTGTATATCTGCCAGGGTGATCTCTTCAAAATCGGCCTTGTGAGTCATATTAATCACTACCCCATCTCCATAACACCACTCTAATGGTATTTCGTCAATGGTTTTGGCAGGCTTGCCATCCACAGTGGGAGAGTAGTGCCACGGGGCGTCAATGTGAGTGGCCGCATGTACACCCATGCCAAGGATCTTATCATCTGCCCAGCCCTCAAATCCGCGTGGGAAGAGCTTTGCCGGCAAGCCGATAAAAAAACGAATCAGTCCTTTGCTTTTGCGGTGGGGCTTATGCCTGATTTTTATGCGCATAAACCAGGGGTCTTGCTTGTTATAAGCAATCGTTTTGGAGAGGTCTACGATTTTCATAAGAATGAATGTTCTTTTTTCCGGTTCGGGTGATGGCGGCCGCCATCACCCGAACCTTTTCCCACTGTTGCCGAAGGAAACAGTGGGAAAAGGTTATTAATGCTGTATCGCCAGCAGCTTAGCATCATTAAACTCCAACAACGAATCCAGCTTCAGATTCGCCAGCGCATACCGCGCATCCTGCCTGTTATGCGCCTCCGGCACCACCACCGTAATCATGCGGGCTGCCTTGGCGGCCGTCATGCCGGTAACACTGTCTTCAAATGCTATACATTCCAGTGGACTGCTCCCCAGCGCTTTAGCACAGGCCAGGTACACCGCCGGGTGCGGCTTGCCGTAATCCTCAAATTCGGCAGAGGCCACCGCCTGAAAATAGTCGCGAATGCCCAAATGTTCGATCACCGCATCAATCAGCTTTTTAGGGGACGAAGAGGCCAGCCCTATCTTAAATTTCCTCTCTTTAAAGAAATCCAATATATAATGTAAACCCTCCATGGATCTGCCTTGCGCAATGATCATGTTTATTACCGTAGCGATAATCTCATCCGTTACCTGCTCTTCGCTCTTTCCACTCCAGTTAAAATGGCGGTGCCAGTAGTTTACCACCTCCTTCGTACGTAAGCCGGTGGTCTTATGCCACAGGTCAGGAGTCAGTGTTACCCCTACTGTATTAAATACCTCCTGCATCGCCAGCCCCCATAAAGGTTCTGAATCCACCAGCAGGCCATCCATATCAAATATTACTGTATTAATCATAATTCCGATTTGCGGCGCAAAGTTAACTCTTTATTTTTCTGCCTGTTAAAGCCATAACAATAAGTTATTACCCATAATAATAGGTTATGCGGCAAAGCCCGGAATCGTGCTACTTTTTAGCGGTGCTGTTGTTTGTAATGCTTGCTGGTATTGGGTTAGGGAGATGTCATTTTTCGCCCCGCCATGATCCACCGGATTTTCGCGCCTCCATTTTTTGAAATTTATCTAAATAACACCCCCATTTTTTATTAAAAAAAGTTTTGGAATGATAACCTCGTCCTATATCTTTGTATTACTCTACTAAAATTATAGGGAATATGGGTAATAGACGGATAAGGAAGTTTGTCGCATGTTGTTGGATGTCAATGACCCAGGAGGCGTGTGCATTATGATCAAGAACAATTAACTAATTGATTATAAATAAACTGCCTCCGGAAAACACCCGGGGGCTTTTTTGTAGAGCAAGCAACCAAAAAGCCCGTTAGTCAAATCAAATTCAGCAATCTACCACCAGAAAATATTTGTTATGCAAAGCTTCAGAACAGAACTCGAAAATCCGATCGTAGAACGCGATATCATTGAGCTGGAAAGAAAGATCCGCCTTTTCCGCGAAGGCAGCATCCCTGAAGAGAAATTCCGTAGTCTCCGCCTGGCACGTGGCGTATATGGCCAGCGCCAGCAAGGCGTACAAATGGTACGTATCAAACTGCCCTATGGTAAAATGACGCTGCAGCAATGGAAAAGAATTGCTGATATCTCCGACGAATATTCCACCGGAAACCTGCACCTGACCACCCGTCAGGATGTACAAATCCATTTCGTGAGTCTGGACAGAACGCCTGAACTCTGGTCTAAACTGGAACAGGACGATGTCACCATCCGCGAAGCCTGCGGTAATACTGTACGTAACATCACCGCATCTGACCGCGCTGGCATCGATCCGGAAGAGCCGTTTGATGTAACTCCTTATGCAGACGCAGCTTTCCGCTACTTCCTGCGTAACCCTATCTGCCAGGATATGGGCCGTAAAATAAAAATTGCTTTCTCTTCCAGTGATGCGGACTCGGCATGGGCATTTATGCACGACTTCGGTATGATCCCGAAAGTGAAAGAAGTGAACGGTAAAACCGTACGCGGTTTTAAAGTACTGGTAGGCGGCGGCCTCGGCGCCCAGCCTTTTCTCGCTAAAACTGCGTTCGAATTCCTGGAAGAAGATCAGCTCATCCCATATATTGAAAATGTACTCCGCGTATTCGACCGCTACGGCGAAAGAACCAGCAGACACAAAGCCAGGATGAAATTCCTGGTGCAGAAACTGGGCTGGGAAGAATTCGACCGCCTCGTGAAAGAAGAATACAAGGCAGTGAAAAATAAATCGGTGAAAGTGGACTATGAGGCGTACAAAAACTCCGAAGCTCCTGTAACAGGAACAGTGCCGGCCTTTACCATCCGCGATCCCAAATTGTTCGAAACCTGGAAAGCCACCAACGTTTTTGAACAGAAACAAAAAGGCTATTTCGCTGCATACGTGAAAGTGCCTTTAGGAAATATCTCCTCCACCGTTAGCCGCCAGCTTATCGAGGCACTGCGCCCGGTGATTGCAGATGATGTGCGTGTTACAGCCAACCAGGGCCTACTGCTCAAATACATCCTGCCGGCACATTTGCCATATGTTTTCAGCGTATTGGAAGCACAAGGCTTCGCTGCTGCTGGTTTCGACAGCATCGCCGACATCACCGCCTGCCCCGGCACTGATACCTGTAACCTGGCCATCTCCAGCAGCACCGGTATCGCCGAAGCACTGGAAAATGTAATCGCAGCTGAGTTTCCTGACCTCGTTCATAACAAAGACATCAAAATAAAAATCAGTGGATGTATGAACTCCTGCGGCCAGCACGGCATCGCCAGCATCGGCTTCCACGGTAGTTCCCTGAAAAGCGGCGGTAAAACACTGCCTGCGCTGCAAGTATTGTTAGGCGGTGGTATCGTAGGTAACGGCGAAGGCCGTGTAGCCGACAAAGTGATCAAAGTGCCAAGCCGCCGCGGTCCGGATGTACTCCGCACCCTGCTGCACGACTACGAAATCAACGGCCAGGAAAATGAAAAATTCAACGAATACTACGACCGCCAGGGCGAAAAATATTTCTACGAACTGCTGAAACCTTTGGCTGATCTGAGCGCCATCACCGATGATGCATTCATCGACTGGGGCCAGGCAGAACAGTTTGCCACCGCCATTGGCGTAGGAGAGTGTGCCGGTGTAGTAATCGACCTCGTAGCTACACTGCTGCTGGAAGCACAAGAAAAACTGGAACTGGGTACAGAAGCGTTCGACAAAGGTCAATTCGCAGACGGTATCTATCATGCTTATTCCACTTTCGTTCAAACTGCTAAAGCACTGCTGCTCGGCGAAGGAATTGCTTGTAACACACAAATTGGCATCCTCAACGATTTTGAGAAAAACTTCATCGCAACCGGCCAGTTCAGTTTCGAAGGTGATTTCAAAACGGTGGTACTGCAGATTAACAGTAACGAGCCTACGGAAACATTCGCAAAAGCTTATTACAAACAGGCAGCAGATTTCTACCAGGCAGCACAAGCTTTCCGTGTACAGAAAGCTGCCACCGTACAGGCATAATTTAATCTGCCAGGTACCATCAATAATTTTTTCTATCTTTCTAAAACTTACAATCATGCAACATATACAACCGAAACTCACCCTCGTAGGCGCCGGACCTGGTGATCCGGAACTGATCACGGTAAAAGGGTTAAAGGCGATTCAGAATGCCCGGGTAATTCTTTATGATGCATTGTCGAATAATGAATTGCTGGAACATGCACCCGCTGATTGCCTTTGCAGGTTTGTAGGAAAACGCGCAGGTATGCACGTGTATCCACAGGAAGAAATCAACCGCATGATTGTGAAGTATGCACTCACATATGGTAGTGTGGTAAGGCTGAAAGGGGGTGACTCCTTTGTGTTCGGCCGTGGTTCCGAAGAAATTGCTTTTGCGCAGCAGTTCGGAATTGCTACCGAAGTGATCCCAGGTATAACGAGTGCGATCGCGGTACCAGGAATGAACAAGATTCCTGTTACCGCAAGAAATGTCAGTGAAGGTTTTTGGGTCATTACCGGCAACACAAGAAATGGTAATCTCTCCCGCGACCTCGAACATGCCATCTCTGCAAATACTACCGTCGTAATTCTGATGGGTATGAGCAAGCTGCATGAAATTGCAGGTATCTACGAAGCTGCCGGTAAAGGAAGTATCCCTGCCGCCATCATTCAAAATGGTACCCTGCCTGATCAGAAGTTGGGCGTAGGAAATGTTTCCGACCTGGTAAACATCGCTGAGGCACAGCAACTGCACAACCCTGCTATTATCGTGATAGGTGAAGTGGTGCGCTTCCATGAAGCGTTCCAGGCCCTTCAAACCAGGGTGTCCGAAGGTTTAAAAATCGCAGTATAATGGAAGAAAATCAGTTGTTTCCCGTATTCTTTAAGTTGCACCGCCTCCATGTATTGGTAGTGGGCGGAGGAAATGTTGGGTTGGAAAAAGTAAATGCTATGCTGCAAAACAGCCCGGAAGCAACTGTTACAGTGGTGTCGCTGTCCTTTTTGCCTGAGCTCAAAACCCTCGCAAAGCAATACGCTAATGTGGAACTGGTGGAAAAAGCCTTTTCCTGTGGCGATCTCTTTGGAAAAGATCTGGTGATTGCAGCCACGAATAACAAAGAGCTGAATCAAAGCGTATGGGAAAAAGCAAAGTGCAGTAAGGTGCTGATCAACGTGGCAGACACACCTGAATTATGTGATTTTTACCTGGGCTCTATTGTGCAGAAAGGCAATCTGAAAATTGCGATTTCTACCAATGGGAAATCACCCACCGTAGCCAAGCGCCTCAAACAGGTATTGCAGGAAGCTATTCCAGATACCCTGGATGAAGTACTGAATAAATTACACCTCATCAGAGATAAACTAAAAGGCGATTTTGCCGCAAAGGTGAAAAAGCTGAACAGCATCACGGATGTGCTGGTAGATCCGGAAACGAAAGAGCTTTAATGCTGCTTTTTTAAGATCTCCGCCAGTACCACTGCCTGGTTATGTTCTTCATCTTTGGCGCCATATAACAAAGTTACCCGGCCATGTGCCGCCTTTTTACGAAGTTCTTTTACGAGGTCTTCGTGCAACGCAAGTTCTTTTTCATACCGTTGTTTAAAAACCGGATAGCGCTCCGGATCATGATTGAACCATTTCCGTAGTTCATCGCTGGGTGCTATCTCTTTGAGCCACTCATCCACATGGGCCTTCTCTCTGGAGAGGCCCCGTGGCCACAGACGGTCTACCAGCACACGGTAACCGTCGTCTTCACTATACTGCATGTATACTCTCTTTATCTGTATCATACAGTTTATAACCCCTTCTCTCATTAAAATGTTTTGCATCAGATATTGCGTGAGGTAGCAGGCACCAGCCTGCTACCTCACGCATTTCCCTGTGTGCCTTCGGCACACAGGGAAATGCGTGAATTACCGCTGCACCAGCGGCGCCTCGTTACCTTGATTATAGAAATACTGCACCTTTACATCACGCGGCAACTGCGCTTCAAACTGCTTCAGATTTTTATACATTGTTTCAGCGGATTCCTCCACCGTAGCATAAAAACATACTGTAGCATAGGCACAGATGTAATTATTGGATACTTCCCAGGAAGCGATCTTATGCCAGTTTTTATAAACTTCCGGCAGATACCACTGTTCGTAAATAACGGCCACTTTGGCCTGACTGCTGTCGATCAGCTGGTGTACATAGGCGGGTGTATATTCCTTGTGCAGTTTCGCACGGGTCACCTGGTTGTTACCGAGGCCCCATAAGTCGAGGGTATTGATATCTCCCAGATAACTGATAGCTCCCACATCGTTGGCTGCGATCGTTTTATGATTATAATATTGTTTCAGGAACAAGGCCATTTGGTATTGCTGGTCATAGATATTTTTGCTGCAGCGCACCGCGTGGGGCAGGGAGTTAGCCGCACGGGGCAGCAGGTTGCAAAGGAAAATGCTGAAAGTGAGTATATACAGCCAGTTTGCCCGGTCTTTCAACTTGTCGGGTGACCACCATTCCATAAATAATATAGAGAGATGGAAGAAGCTTAATACCAGTAAATAGGCTTCGTACCGGTAGAGGTATCCGGCGGCTGCCGAGCAGCAGTGAAGGATAATGCTGAAGAAACTGATTGTCAGCACATAAAATGTTCTGTCGAACTGTTTCCTGCGGAAACGTTCTGCTACCACAATACCGGTGATTACAAACAGGCCGCTGATTACGGAAGTGATTTCCAGGAATGAAACGGTATCGTTGAGCAGGCGTATCAGCTGCATTTTACCTTTCAGGATGAGGGAGTTGGGCAGGAAGTAACCGCCTTTTACCACCATCAGGGCACCAAAAATCACGACCGGTGAAATACTGATAATACCCAGTACGAAAGCGGATTTCCAGCTTTTGCGCAGGGCCAGGATGCAGCATACCACAAATGCCGTATAGGCGTTCTCGTAACGGCAGGAAATCATGAGTGCTCCCCACAGCGCAGGTGCAATCCAATCGCCCAGCGCCAGCTGGTTGTTTTCCAGTCGGGTAGCGCAGCGGTGTACAAATATCAGGGTGAGGGCCATTTGGAGACTATGTTCCATGCCCAGTATTGTCATAAAAGGGAGCGGTGCTACCAGCATAGTGGCCAGCATCGCAATAGTTTTGCGGGGTGTGGATAAGTGCGTATGCTGGTTCAGTTCCCGTTGCATTTCCAGGAGCAGTAATACAGCGCCGGTAGCACTTAAAATCAGCGGCCACCAGGAGGAGAGCCCGAAAATATAGAAGGCGGTACTTAACAAAACGGTGAACAGTATGGAAGAGGAGGAAGACACCCATTCCACATTGGAGAGTCCCCAGATGTGGTGAAAGGCAACATTTTTCGCTACGGCCATGTGGATAAACGCGTCATCCAGCGGGTAGCTCAGCACGCCATTGGTGTTTCGGAGGGATAAAAATTCCAGTACAACCACTATACAACACAATACGGCAAGTACAATGGCAAAGGGATAATACTTCTTCATGAGGTTAGAGTGTCATTCAGTTAATGAAATTCAGTTGGTGGTCAGCATAGAAGGTGGTTAAAACTATCGGAGAACTGGGGATTCGGTGCCCGAAAATATGCCAAAAATAGCAAATATCCTATCTTTATTTCCATGGAACAGCATCAGGAAATTATAGAAACGACGGTAAAATTTGTAAAGCAGGAGCTGGCAAATGCAGAGGGAGGACATGATTGGTGGCATATTTACAGGGTATGGAAACAGGCCAGGCATATAGCGGCCACGGAGCAGTCGGATTTGCTGGTGGTGGAGCTGGGTGCATTGCTGCACGATATTGCAGACTCCAAATTCCACGGTGGGGACGAGGAAATCGGGCCTGCCAGGGCGGGGGCTTTCATGGAAAGTTTAGCACTGCCGCAGCACGTTATAGACCACGTAAAAAATATTATCCGGTATATCTCCTTTAAAGGAGGCCATAATGAAAACGGCTTTTATTCCACGGAACTGGGCATTGTGCAGGATGCAGACCGGCTGGATGCCATTGGCGCCATTGGTATTGCAAGGGCCTTTAATTACGGTGGATTTAAAAACCGCGCTTTATATGATCCTGGGGTAGCGCCGGTATTAAACCGGAGTAAGGAGGATTATAAACACAATAATGCGCCTACCATCAATCATTTTTACGAAAAGCTGCTATTGCTGAAGGATAAAATGAACACTACCACCGGTAAGCAGCTGGCGGAGGAGCGGCATGCGTTTATGGAGCAGTATCTACAGCATTTTTATGCGGAGTGGGAAGGGGAGATGTAAACCCCGTAGGGTTTGCCCCGCCGGCGAGGCGGGAGCAAAATAAAAACGGATCGCGAAGCGATCCGTTTTTATTTTGCAAGTTAGATATTGAATAATGCTTTCAGCTCTTCCGCATCCTCCGGTTTCATTTTACCACCAAGGATCAGGCGAAGCTGCCTGCGACGCAGTGCACCATCATATAATTTTTTTTCTTCTTCTGTGTCAACCGTAATGGCTGGCACCGGCCGGGAGTTA
Source organism: Chitinophaga jiangningensis (assembly GCF_900142605.1). GTDB lineage: Bacteria > Bacteroidota > Bacteroidia > Chitinophagales > Chitinophagaceae > Chitinophaga > Chitinophaga jiangningensis. The sequence goes on along the minus strand of NZ_FRBL01000001.1, from coordinate 285,221 downwards.
CCGTTAGGGTCCAGGGCTACAAACGTCATGAATGCTTCATTGGATTTATAGCGGTATTGTTGTACCGGGTCTTCTCCCCAAACGCGCATGTGTACTTCCATGGAAGTGTTGAATGCACGGCTTACTTTGGCTTCAATATGTACTACGTTGCCCAGTTTAATGGGATTTTCGAAGGAGATATTATCTACAGAAGCAGTTACAACAGGTGCGGCGCAATGTTTCATGCACGACAGCGCAGCGGCGATATCCATCCAATACATGAGGCGTCCACCCATGAGGTTACCAAAAGTATTGGTATCGTTGGGGAGTACCAGCTCAGTCATTTGAATCAGGGAGTCCTGCGCTCGTTTAGGCGTTAAAGTCATCTTTAATGTATTTCGGACGCAAATTTACAATATAAGATCTATTGCGCTGTAGTATTATAAAAGATAGTATTCTGTTAAGGTACAATTTTTAAAATTTGTTTACCTGACACTCCTATATGGTTATGATATTCTCTTGTTTTGGTCGCAATTTTTGAATGATAACCGTTTGCAGTGCGTATAATTTTTGTGTTTATCAAAATCTACCGGAATTCAATACAGGCATGCATTAGCCGTGGCGGATTTCAGCCTTTCGGACCGTCGTCTGATGGTCAAATTGAGATAAAAACTTGGGTGCGAAGCAAATTTTTGTAACTTTGCATGACCTTCGGAAGTAGTTTACTTGACAGGTAACACACCAAAAGCAATCCGGCACTTCCCCCATAATAGGTCAAGTAATTCAGGCAGAATTTTAGTTTTTATGGCAAAATATATCTTCGTAACGGGAGGTGTTACATCTTCTTTGGGTAAAGGAATTATAGCCGCCTCGCTGGCTAAACTATTGCAGGCACGCGGCTTTAGAGTGACTATTCAGAAGTTCGATCCGTATATCAATGTGGATCCTGGAACATTAAACCCATATGAGCACGGGGAATGTTATGTAACGGAAGATGGTGCCGAAACCGACCTCGATCTGGGACACTACGAGCGTTTCCTGAATATTCCTACATCTCAGGCAAACAACGTGACTACCGGTCGCATTTATCAAACAGTGATCAATAAGGAAAGGGAAGGGGCATATCTGGGTAAAACCGTACAGGTTATCCCGCATATCACCGATGAAATCAAACGTCGCATACTCCTGCTCGGCAAAGACGGTAAATATGATATCGTTATTACTGAGTTGGGCGGTACTGTGGGCGACATTGAGTCGCTCCCCTACATTGAGGCGGTTCGCCAGCTTCAGTGGGAACTGGGCGAACAGGATTGCCTGGTGGTGCACCTCACGCTGATCCCTTACCTGCGTGCAGCGAAAGAGCTCAAAACCAAGCCTACACAACACTCCGTGCGTTTGCTCAGCGAGTATGGTGTACATCCTGATATCATCGTTTGTCGTACAGAAGAACCTATGTACCGCGATCTGAAAAAGAAAATCGCGCTCTTCTGTAATGTTCAGGTGGATGCAGTAATCGAAGCGAACGACTGCCCTACCATTTACGAAGTGCCGCTGGAAATGCTGCGTGAGAAACTCGATGTTTCTGTGCTGAAAAGACTGGGGCTGCCTATCGAAAAAGAACCAGAGCTGATTAAGTGGCGCGAGTTCCTGGATAAATTAAAATATCCTAAATCTAAAGTTACCATCGGTTTGATCGGTAAATACGTGGAATTACAGGATGCTTACAAATCTATCCTGGAATCATTTATCCATGCCGGTGCTGTTAACGATTGCAAAGTAGTGGTACAAAATATCCACTCTGAGCACCTGACACCTGAAAATGTATGTGAAAAGCTGAAAAACCTCGATGGTTTACTGGTAGCACCAGGATTTGGTCATCGTGGTATTGAAGGTAAAATCACTGCTATTCAATATGCCCGCGAAAATAACCTGCCGTTCTTCGGTATATGCCTGGGTATGCAGATGAGCGTGGTGGAATATGCCCGCAACGTACTCGGCTGGAAAGATGCGCACTCCGTAGAAATGAATCCTGATACCGCTCACCCGGTAATCAACCTCATGGAAGAGCAGAAAAAAGTGACCGCCAAAGGTGGTACAATGCGCCTCGGTGCTTACGCCTGTGAACTTCTTCCTGGCTCCAAAGCCGCGGAGATCTACGGCAGCACTATGATCAGTGAAAGACACCGTCATCGTTACGAGTTCAACAACGAATACCTGCAGGCTTTCGAGGATGCCGGTATGGTACCTTCCGGTAAAAACCCGGATACCGGGCTGGTAGAGATGATTGAGCTCCCTAACCATCCTTTCTTCGTGGGTTCTCAGTTCCATCCGGAGCTGAAAAGCACTGTAGAAAGCCCTTCGCCTATTTTCGTTGCTTTCATCGGTGCAGCTAAAGCTTACGCCGAAAGCAAAAACGGAAAAGCTAAAATGAACGAAGAAGCCGTAGCTAAATAAGCCATCTTATCTTTATATAATATTTTTTATTTATATAGATATTATTGAAGGCCGGAAAGAGGATAAGTCCTTTTTCCGGCCTTTTACATTTGATTTTGTAGCAAAACCTTCGATTGTGCTGGTGTTTGTTTCGCGCTTCGCGCGATGAAGCCGCTGCTGGCTGTAAAACTGCACCGGCGGGTATAAAGCCGGCGGTTACATCTTCCCCGCGTGCAAACCTACAACAGCAGGACCTTTCAGGTTACGGAACCTACCGGAGCATTTACATCTCCCTAAAACACCAATACCCGCAGGAACCCCACCCTACCGCCAGTAAGACCCAGCCCCCGTGCGCAGCACGGCATCCACACCAATGACACCGAAGGTGTCATTGGCCAGCCACCCGATAAGGCCGCTTTTAACAATTCTTTAATAAACAATCTTCAAAAAAAGCCACCGCGGCCGGTACTCTTTATCGGCTTTGCCAGAAAAAGGATTACCTTTGCTGCCTAAATTTTAATTGCATTTCATGGATAGAAATTCGGTTATTGGCTTTTTACTCTTGGGCGTGTTGCTGGTTGGTTACATCTTCCTGAATAATAAGCAGCAGCAAAACGCAGCCAAAGAAAAGGCCATACAAGATTCCATCGCCCTTGTGAACAAGCCAAAAACGGTACCTACTGATACAGTAGCTAACCTGGCTGGTACTCAGCTCGATTCAGCCCACCAGGCGCAGCTTTCCGGAGAATACGGTGCTTTCGCTGCCGCAGCTGTTGGTACCGAGCAAACTACCGTTCTGGAAAATGATGTTGTAAAAATTACTTTCTCTAATAAAGGTGGTCAGCCTGTATCCGTACAGCTGAAAGATTTTAAAACGCATGATGGTCAGCCGCTGATGCTGGCAAACGGTTCCTTCAACCGCCTGTCTGTTGAAGTACCTGCCAACGCCAACAAAACATTGCAAAGTGCTGACCTGTTTTTCACTGCTGCTGCTCCGCAGCAACTGGCCGGTGATCAAAAGGCGATCTCTTACCGCCTTACCGCTGCCAACGGTGCTTACCTGGAATTTGTATACCTCCTGAAACCAGGCAGCTACGTAGTAGATTATGATATTCACGCCGTTGGTTTCCAGAACATCCTTCCTGGCAGCCAGAAATTCCTGACCCTGCAATGGAATTCACAAAACGACAAGCAGGAGCTGGACATGCAGAACGAACGCCTGAACAACCAGGTGCACTACATGACCAAAAAAGAAAAACATGACTACTTTACCCTGCAACGTTCCGCACACGAAAAACTGAGCGATGAACTGAAATGGGTGAGCGTAAAACAACAGTTTTTCAATACTACGCTGATCGCTAAAAAAGCAGATTTCGCCAGCGCAGATATCAATACCAAAGTACCTGAAAGTGCGAATATTGTTGGGCAAACTTACACCACCCTGCAGATTCCTTACGATCGTTCCGCAGATTTCTCTTTCCCTATTGAAATCTACTACGGTCCTAACCACTATAAAACACTGAAGTCATTTGACCTCGGCCTGGAAAAAATCATTCCGCTGGGTTCCGGCATCTTCGCCTTCGTGAAGTATGTGAACAAATGGATCATCATTCCGGTGTTTAACTTCCTGAGCGGATTTATTCACAACTATGGCATCATCATTATTCTCCTCACCCTGTTCATCCGTTTGATCATTGCTCCGTTTACTTACCAGAGCTATGTTTCACAGGCGAAGATGAAAGTGCTGAAACCTGAAATTGATGAACTGAAAGCGAAATATGGTGATGACCAGCAGACTTTCGGTGTGGAACAAATGAAACTCTTCAAGAGCGCCGGTGTAAACCCGCTCGGAGGTTGTTTACCAGCCCTGCTGCAATTACCGATCCTGGTAGCGATGTACAGCTTCTTCCCATCCAGCATTGAGCTGCGCCAGGAAAGCTTCCTGTGGGCTACCGACTTATCCACCTACGATTCCATCATGCACCTGCCATTTAACATTCCGTTCTATGGCGACCATGTGAGCTTATTCACCCTGCTGATGACTGCTACCAGCTTCATGCTGGCCTTCTACAACCGTGGAATGGCTGACCAGAGCAATCCGGTAATGAAGTATATGCCATATGTAATGCCGCTGATGTTCCTCGGTATCTTCAACAGAACCGCAGCCGCACTTACATTCTACTACTTCCTGTCCAACCTGATCTCTATTATCCTGCAGTTCGTGATCCAGAAATTCGTTATCAGCGAAGCTAAGATCCACGCGCAGATCCAGGAAAATAAAAAGAAACCTGTACAGAAATCAAAATGGCAGGAGAAACTGGAAGAAATGCAGAAGCGTCAGGCTGACATGCAGCAGAACCAGCGTAACAAAAAGTAATATTTTCTGAACTATTCAGTCATATTTTTTAGCAGAAGGCTTCCGGTTCGGAAGCCTTCTCTTTTTTATTTATTTAATTGCAGCATGAAAAAGTGTTTATTGACAGGGATATGTGCACTGGGATTGCTGGTGAACGCACATGCACAGGATACCTTACCGTCTGCCAAACGAATTCAGCAAACAGTGAACTACCTTGCTTCCGACAAACTCAAAGGAAGGGGAACCGCAGAAAAAGGCAGCACTACTGCCAGTAACTTTGTAGCCAAACAATTCCGTAAACTGGGCCTGCAGCCTGTCAATAGCGGCAGCTACTTCCAGGACTTTACGTTCGACCGCAATGCACACAAGAGTATTCCGAGTCGTAACGTGATCGGATTCCTGGATAACGGTGCCGCACGTACGATAGTGATTGGTGCACACTACGATCACCTGGGTACCGCCGGCTTATTCGACGGGAAGTATCCGGTTGGGCAGATTCACAACGGTGCAGATGATAACGCATCCGGTGTGGCGGGCTTACTCGAACTGGCGCGTTATTACACTAAAAACGCACAAAAAGAGCCGTTTAACTTCCTTTTCATTGCATTTGGCGGGGAAGAACTGGGATTACAAGGTTCTAAATTCTACACGAATAATCCGCTACAGCCATTGGCTAACGTGCATTTCATGTTAAATATGGATATGATTGGGCGCTATAATCCCGAAAGAGGTATTGGTATCGGTGGCTTTGGCTCCGCGCAGGAATGGCCGGAAGTATTTAAAGGTGTAACGCAGCCTGGCATTAAGTTTTTTACAGATGCAGCTGGCAAGGGTGCGTCAGACCATCATAACTTTTACATGCACCAGGTACCGGTATTGTTTTTCCATACCGGCGGGCATGATGATTACCACAAGCCAACCGATGATGCTCCTAAGTTACAGGCGCAATCAGAGGAGTCGATTATTAACCTGGAAATTCAATTGATTAATAGGGCGATGGAAATACCATTGATACATTATACAGAGGTGAAATAATCCGGAAGTGAAACAGCCAGGAAGTTTATATCCTGGCTGTTTAGTAATATTTATTGCTGGCTAAACCGGTACTCGTACTGTTTCAGAATATTTCCTTCTGTATCTGTTTCCTGGAATAGCTGACCTAGATCATCATAGATATAATGAATGATTTGATTTCGCTGGTCGCAAACACTGGTGATGCCGACTAGTGGAAGATATGTATAGGTATTCATTCTAGCTTGCTCAGGATACAATCGTAATTCGTCAATTGTTGCAGTACCTGTAATAGCAATACTACTTTGTCCGGAAACATGATGCAAAAACATAGTCCAGCCTTTGCAGGTAATGCCTTTTTGAATCGTACCTGTAGTTCCTGAAATATTAAGAGGGGCATTATCTTTTACCCAGTATGAAACAATGTAGGAGACAGTCGGATCAAGATTTTCCCTGGAAATATTTCCCGAAAAAAGTGAATAACATCTGCTGCCAGTAGGAGCAGTAGCATCGTCTATCGGCAATCCAGTGTAGCTCCAATTGCCTTTATTATCACTTTCAAAAGACGAATGTGCCACCTGATCGGCATTTGCTCCAATTATTTTAGCAGTTGGATATTGCGAATTATAATTCCATAGGTAAGACTGGACTACATCATTTTCCTTGGATTGTGAAGAAAGCAAACCATCGGAAGAATAAGTGAAGCTTTGTATAATTGGACTGGACGATTGTCCATAACTGAACTGCTTTTTAATTGGAACTATTTTTTCATTCCCAAGATTTGTGAATGAAGTGCTCTCGGAATAGGTATTTAGTCCGTCCTTGAAAAATTGTATTTGCAATGGCTGTGATAGCATATGCTGCTTTACCATTTGCAATCTGGCATTTTCCAGACTTCCCTGTAATGTCAGGTCTAATGGGTATTTGAAACTGGAAAGATTGATTTTACCGTCACTGTTACTCGTTTGCTGAGCGGATAACAGCATGCCGGTAGCATCTCCATAAGTCAAAATTGTTTCGTTAGTCAAGGTTCCTGCTGGAGTAATTGTTTCCTCCCTTGTTCTTACGAGTGGCTCAAAACCTGTTTCGATAGGGTATTCCGCCCAAAACCACCAAATGCTGCTATTTGCACCACAACCTGTTACTGTACCCTTGTAACTTACTTTCAGGTTGTATAGCAAATCCTGTTTGAGGGGCTGATAGAAATATTGTTTTCTATGAATGAGGGAAAACTGTCCGTCCTTGTACTGGTAATGGGATTCATCTGTTAAGTTGCTTTCCTGCCAGTAGGTATTGGTTTGCGCCAGCGAAAAAGTATAAGGCAATTCTACAAATTTGTCAGATAAAGTATTGTATTGATATACCGTTTTGCCATTAGGCACCATATTTTGGTCATAATCATAAATGGTGACTTCTGGATATATAACGGTAGAGCCGTTATACAAGGTAACCTGGTAATTGGAGGAAGAAGAATATTGCCTGTCCGTCCAAATGCAATTGTGACACAAAATATTAAACTCGGGAGCAGCAAGTCCGATCCAATGATTTTGTTCCTTCCAGAAACGATTGTTGATGAAATAGGCCGGCATGATTGCCAAACCATAATTATTTTCTCCTGTACCGTATTTATACACCCGTTTACCTGCCTGCTTGTTGTCCATGTCAAAATTTTGAGTGGATCTTATACGTAGTCCACCTGCGTAGGCAATGTCCTCTACATCCACTGTTTCGGACCAGCTTACTTCTATACTGGCAGATGAGCCGGTGATGCCCGTTCCACCTGCTGGAGACAGTGCCTCAGCGTACAGTTGATAGTTATTACCTGCTAATAAAGTGGTGGGTACCGTAGTGCTAAAGGTGCGTTCGAGGTCCCCGGGATAGTTGGGTGTAATGGAAGTTTCCGTACCAGTTGTAACATTCTTAAGTTTTACAATGCAACGCGTATTGGTTTTTGTAAAAATTTCAACTTTGATCAATGCATCTTCGGTAACAGGAACGCTTAATTGTTTAGATACTTTTTCATACCCCTGCTCACCAGAAAATGCTGTCACTTTCTCACTTCTCGGTACCTGAGAAGTACGATTGTTTAAAAGGCGATTAGGCTCAAACTCAAAGGTAGTGTAGCCTCCGGTAGGATAGGTGATTTTATTCAATTGACAGGCTTTCAAATATAGTTCTGAAAAGCTTCGGTCGGCATCACCAACATTGTAGAGCCTACCTTTATAAGAAATATTCTCTTCCCGCTGCAGGTAGGAGAAATTCGATGTCTTACCATTGTAATAACCCCAAAGGTCCACTGCATAGCTGGTTTTGAGCGGCAGCATCATAGTATTGTACCCAAAAGTATATACCTCACCTTTGGTGTTATTTTTTCCATAAATGGTGACGTTATCCAATTTCAACCGGTATTTGTCCCAAGGATTTGACGTAGTTCCCCCACTTTCAAAATAACTTTGGTTAAAAGCTACATTTTTTATCTGAGTATAACTGCCAGTAAGCGGGTCTTTTGAATATACCAGCATATTGGTAAAATAATCATGGTCATTATCCTGCCGGGCTGTCGCTGATTTTACAAACTCCACTTTTCCAGATCTAAAGTGAATACTACTCAGGGTTAACTGCTGATACTGGGTTTGTTTGGTCGTATAAAAATTGAATCCTGGCTGGTCTTTTTCAATCTGTTGTACCTGGCCATTGACAATGGACAAATCACATTTCGGTCCGATGGCCGCACTGTTACTTCTGTCTATAACGAAAGTTGACTTCTCCCTGGTATATTGAAAGGTAATGGTATCCCGCCTGTCCGCTGAGATGATACTATCCAGCATAAATGAGGACGCAAAATGACTTCTGTCGTAACTGGTGTATTCTGCCGATCTGAATGCAAATTTGTTACCGTTGGCATCTTCAATAGTGAAGCCACCATTTAACGACAGTATATCTGAGGAGATTTTTGCCAGCGTCATCGGAATCTGAAAAGTGGTACCATCATTTTTAAAAACAAATTTGCCATTTGTTGTACCTGTGCTAAACACATAAACATCTCTTTCTGTATCGAGCAAGCCTTCTGCTCCCGCAAAAATGTAAGAGTTGTCCAATGTGGGATCGATTTCGGTTTGTCTTTTTATTGGATTGAGCAGCATGCCGCCAGGTCCATCATCCGGTAAGCCGTTCACGATGCGGCTAACGGATTTTACTGCTGTTAACATCCATCCAAGCCCAACATTACCTGCTTCATCGTTCACTCTGATACCACTGCCGTGGTAGCTGATAGCTATCGGGTATTCCAAGGAACCCGTTTTGATTGTATATAGCGGAATGCTGATTTCCGGAACTCCGGTATTATGTGCCACTTTGTATTCTCCGAACCGGATCATCTGGGAAGCCTGTGGAGAAGGCGGAATAACCTCTGAAAGTTTAGGTGGCGTTTGCGCATAAAGAAAGACACAGGATAGTACCCCGAGTAAGGTAAATAGAGATTTCATTGTTTTTTTACTTAAGTGAAAGTATAGTGTCCGGATCAACGAGGTATAGTTTACAATTTCAGCTTTCTGAATGATTCCGAAAGTATCAGCGTGCGAAATTATAAGAAATGGATAATTATAAGAACTGAAATGCTTACTAATTTAGGCAGGATAAGTTTATGTGTTTGTGACAATCTCCACTTCATACACAGGACTAAAGAGGTACAACCTTTTCGTAGCCACCTCTTCACACCGGTAACGCTTTCTGATACGTTCTCCTTTTCGAAAAATACGTCCGTCTTTGGTGCGGAATAATTGTCCTGGCGGCAGCTGCTCTACCAGGTAATGATTTTCTTTTTTACGGTCATAGCGGCTGAGTACACGCATAAGACTTTCATCTGCACAGGAGCTGGCAGCCGGATTGGCCATGCTTTGGCGCACGGCCTGTTCTACATCGTTAGGGAGGAAGTTTTTTCCTACAAATCCACTTAAAATCCAGGAAAATTCACTTTTCCATTCTTTCCCATGTGCGGCAACGCGGTTGCCGTACTTGTTAAAAGTGGTAAGGTGCGCCAGTTCATGCAGCAATGTGATGAGGAAAGAATACTTATTCAGTGATCCGTTGATACTGATCCGATGTCCTTTTCCATGACCATCCGGATGGCGGTAATCGCCCAGGATACTGGCCCGCTCACGCGTGATGGTCAGGTGTACTTTATAGTTGCTGATGAACTCCATTACCGGCTCAAAAGTGCCATCTGGCAGATAGGCCGCTAATGCATGTAATGGCGCCTCTTTTTTCAAGTGTTATTGCTTTTGTCTTACAAGTTTAGACATGCTCACGGCCTCGAACAGCGTATATATCAGGTATGTTCCTAATAAGATAAATACAGTTGGTTTGCTGATGTTTGGTTTATAGGCAAGTACATATGCCAGTATACCAACGATACAGATCATTAATTTACTCAGTGTGGCGCCGTAAACAGCTCTGATAAATGCGTTCTGATTAGAAGACTGGAGGCTTTTGATGCTGTTTCTGGCGCTTAAAGTTGATACTAGCGCCAGTACCAGGTTGCCGATCATCAGTACATAAAAATGTGCGTCGATGTCCATCAACCTGGATTTAAACGCTAAAAAGATTAGATTGATTATGCCAAAAAGGGCAATTAACTTAAGAAAAAATCTGTCGCTCATTTCCTGCGGGTGTCATTTAAAATTTGCCGCAAAGTTACGACTAAACCCCCTAAAGAAAAAACGATTAAGCATACCGGGAACCGCCAGCCAATCTTTTGGTCCAGCTTGTACCCAATAAAAACTGCAAGCCCAAGCGTAGCCATCATCTGGAATGCAAGGCCAGCGTAGCGCATAATAGTACCAACGTTGTTGTCGGGCTTATTCCGCTTCGGCTTCTGTGAGGACTGATCTTCCATGTTTCTGCGTTTCTTCCGGCTGTTCATCGCCCATGTAGCAACGGCCATTGAATTTGGCGGTAGGCTCCATCTCGAAATGTGCGGTGTATACATCACCTTTCACATGTGCATTCCCTTTCAGGAACAATAACTCTTCAACTTTGATGATTCCGGTTACTCTACCCAGAATATCGGCACTCTGACAAATAAGGTCTCCGGTAATATCTCCCTCCGGACCTACTACTATCTTAGCTTTGGTGGAAACCAGGCCGTTTACCTGACCATCGATACGAATATCACCTTCGCACACGATATCACCCTGGATGCTGGTGCCGCTTCCGATGATGTTGATAGTAGAAGAAGGCAACATGCTTTTGCTGTCACCCTTAGACTTTGAATTGTTATTAAACATAGGTTTTCAGGTTTTTCAGGTTTGAAAGTTAAAACGATGTAAAATAAATTAAATATTTTGAGATTTATTGATAATTCAAATATGGTTGATCCTCAATATGTATCAAAACATTAATAAGTGCTGCCGTCCACTTTGGGCACTTTCATCATCGTAGTATCCAGCTTGCCGGTAAACTCGCCATTGATCACCTGCTTGATGTTATCCAGGTACTTATCACGGGCATTTACGGCCGATTCGAGGGAGTCTGCACGCATCTTCAGGTGAATGAATTCCTTGCGCTGCTTTAAATCACCATAACCGGGAATATAATAACGCAATGGCGTAAATACTATTGTAGCCACGGTAATAGCCACCAATAATACAAATAGGGTACTCAGTGCGATGTAAACACTCATTCTCGACAATTTGAACGACGTCACTTCGTCATAGGTCTCATCATTCATAATTACCAAACGATAATTATGACTGAGCTTCTCTAAATTCCTTCTTTTATTTTTATTCCCCTTCCTTGCCATTGCAATTTTTTCGTTTTCAGGCGGCTAAAGTTAATCATATTTGTTTTATTTGTTCTTTCGTATTCTGGTATCTACATCGTTGAAAAGATTTTTTTGGGTCGGGAGTAGCTTTTTGACCACTGATAATCAGTGCATTAATGGTTGGCAGTTTGTCTTATTTTCAACATTTTTGTAGTATCTTTAAAATATTTTTTAGTTCCGGAAGTTATATAATAAAGCCTATACACCCTGGCATCCATGAATTGCATCAAGTTATTACGAAGATATTTTGCTTTACTTTTTTTAATGTGCATGGGAGTACCAGCGGTTTGGGCGCAAAATCAGCCCCGCAACCAGGCGCAGCGCCCACCCCAAAATAAAGCCCAGCAAAGCAATCCCCAGGGTAATACTACCCAGGCTAAACCTTTATTTAAGCCCAAAGAAGCAAAAGTTCAGGACAGGCGTACCCCGGCAGAAATTATGCTGGAGAAAAAACGCTGGACCCTTTACCGCGCCTTCTGGCAAAACCTGGCCACCCGCTATAACTACTATTTCCACGCCCGCACTAAACTCGACAGAGTGGTTCGCTCGGTGAACCGCCAGGGGCAGGATAACTATAATGTACTGCTGCCTTTCTATCCGTTTACCGCAAAAAATCAGAACGTCAGCAAAGGTGAACTGGATTCGGTGATAGAAAAAGCCTCTACCGGCATTCAACTCCATGATCCCCGCGGCAAATGGATACCGGACTGCTATGTGCTGATGGGCCGCGCTTATTTCTATGAAGGAGATTTCGAAAACGCCAACAAAACATTCCAGTATACCAACCTGGCTTTCGCCCCTAAAAACAAGAAAGAATATAAAACAGTCGTAGGCGCTACTGAAAACGATCAGATTTCCGTCTCCTCAAAAGAAAATACAAAAGGAGTACTTACCCCATTCCGCCACAAACGGGCCCGTAACGATGCGTTTTTATGGCGCGCCCGTACCCTGCTGGAATTAAAAGATTACGACGAGGTACAAGCCCTGCTCAACCTCCTGGCCAACGATCCTAAGTTTCCAAAACGTCTGGAAGGCTCGCTGGCAGAGGTACGCGCCTATAGCAACTATATCCAGGGCCGCTACCACGAAACTATTTCGCCTTTGCAGACCGCCATCGATAAAAGCCATGATAAAGTGGCCAAAGCCAGGATGTCGTTCATCCTCGGGCAATTGTATGCGCTGGAAAGTCAGCCGGATTCCGCCATCGACCAGTTCAAACGCGTGATCCACCAGAAGCCCGATCCCATGATGGACTTCCAGGCACGCGTGCAGATCGCCCGGCTCAACGCGGCCCGCGAAGGTGGTAACCCGCAGCAAAGCATCGACGCACTCCGTCATATGCTGAAAAAACAGAAATTTGAACCTTACCGGGACGGTATCCTCTACACCATGGGATCTATCTCCTACCCGAAAGATCCGGAAGCCGCCCTGGGATATATGCAGAAATCGCTGAAAGTGCCCAGTGAAAACCGCGTTCAACGCACCATCACCTACAAGGGCATCGCCGATATCTACTACGATCAGCGTAACTACGCCGAAGCAAAAAAATATTACGACAGCACCGCCGGCACCATGACGCCGGAATTTGTGGATTTTGACCTGGTCAATACCCGTAAAAATGTTTTGGGAGATGTAGCAGCCCGCGTGGCCCTGATCCATCGTGAGGACAGCCTCCAACGCATCGCCACCATGCCGGAATCAGACCGAAACATTTTCCTCGCCAAAATGGCCGGCACCATCCGCCAGGAAGCCGCCGATAAAAAGAAAAACGAGAAAAAAGATAAAGGCTCCAACTCCGATAACTACACCGCCTCCAGCACCATGCAAAGCAACGGTCCTGGCGCCTTTTCCCCACAGGCAGAAGGTAATGGCGACTGGTATTTCTACAATGTAGCCGCTAAATCTTCCGGATATTCAGAATTCAGACGCCGCTGGGGTAACCGGCAACTGGCGGATAACTGGAGAAGAAGCCAGACAGGCGCCGCCAATATCGCTGCTAACAACGGGGGCGGCGGTGATATGCTTAACGCACCTACCGCTGCGGATGCTAAGCCCGCTGTACCGGCAGACAGCATGACCGCAGATGTCCTCGCAGCCGGCCTGCCGCTCACCCCTGAAAAATTACGCGCTTCCCGCACCAAATGCCAGGACGCCTGGTTCGATCTCGGTAAACTCTATTACGATAAACTCGATAACGCACCACTGGCCATAGAAACCTATGATTCACTGTTGCTGTTGTATCCTGACCACCCGCGTAAAGCAGAAGTACTTTACTCCCTGTACGTCTGGAATGGAAAGCAAAACAGGACCGACATCGCCAGCAGGTATAAAAACCAGGTACTTAACGAGTACGGACAAACGAATTTTGCCGATATCATCCGCTTCGGTGGCCTAAAAGATATTGATGCCGGTAAAAAGAAAGCCATCAGCGCCGCTTACGATTCCGCCTATACGGCGTTCCGTAATGGGAACTATGCTGATGCGATTGCTATGCGTGCCCAGGTGGACACTGTATACGGACTCAACTACCTGCAGCCTAAGTTTGACCTCCTGCAGGCCATGATTATCGTAAAAACGGATTCTACTTTTGCAACAGATTCAGTAAACCGCTCCGAGTCAGCTGTGCAATACGTGATGAATAAATACGCCGCTGATTCCGCCATATTTACGCAGGCACAGTCACTGATGGCCGCCCTGAAGCAGCGTAAGGAAATATATAATTATTTAATAGCCCTGGAAGTGAAAAAGAACAGTGATGGCACGCCTTTGGTGGATGAAGATGTATCTATGCGTTATCCATGGCAAAATCCACAGCCGGTATTCACCGATAAGGTAAATACCGCCAAAGCAAAGGCCGACAGTATCCAGGTAGCAGCCGGACTTACCGGCAATAAGCCTGCAGCCATCAGCGTGATTGCACCGCCCAAACCAGTAACACCGTATAAGGTAGATGCCAACAATCCTTTCTTTGTGGTGCTGTCGTTCGACAGGGTATCCAAAGACCTGATGGATGAAGGACTGAATCAGTTTGCCCGCTACAACGCCAGCAAACATGCTACTGATAAAATTGAAGTGGGAAGCTTCGTGCTTACACCAAATGATATTATGCTGATTTTCAGGATCTTTCCTAACGAAGACAAGGCACTGGCCTACTTCGATGAAATCAGAGATGCAGCGTCCAACAACATCATTCCGCGGATCAGGCCAACGGATTACAGCTTCTTTGTAATCTCCCGGGATAACTTCATATTACTAAACAGTACCAAGGATTTGGCTGGTTATCGTAAGTTCTTTGCCGACAACTACGTGACCGAGTAACTATACAAATCCCGAAATTTCCATTAGCTTTGTCGGTCAACTCATAGCTGAGTTAGCCATTAAACAAATCAGAACGCGCATGAAAAAATCGGTGAAAATATTGTGGAGAGTGGCATTTGGGGTATTAGCATTTATTGTTCTCCTAATATTACTTATCAACTTCCGTGTGATCGGCAACATGCCATCCATGGAGGAATTGGAAAACCCACGCGCCGCACTGGCAGCGGAGGTGATTGCCGATGACGGAACCATCTTAGGAAAATATTATCAGGTAGACCGCTCCAGCAGCGACTATAATGAGATCTCCAAAAATGTGATCAACGCATTGATCGCCACCGAGGAAAGTCGCTTCTACGACAACTCCGGTATCGATGCCAAAGGTACTTTCGCTATTCCTTTCTACTTATTAATAGGTAAAAAACGTGGTTCCAGCACCATTACACAGCAGCTGGCCCTCAACCTCCAGGCAGATGCACTCGGTAAAAAAAGAGCTACCAACCCCATCAGTCGCGGGTTTCAGAAGTTACAGGAGTGGATTATCGCCATTAAACTGGAACGTAATTTTACCAAGCAGGAAATTTTAACACTTTATTTAAATACCGTTTCTTTCGGTGATAATGTATACGGTATTGAGAATGGTGCCCGCACCTTCTTCAGCAAGGATGCCGGCCATCTTTCTATTGAAGAAGCGGCCATCCTGGTGGGTATGCTGAAGGGAAACACGCTTTACAACCCGCGCCGTAACCCGCAAATGGCGCTGAGCCGCCGCAATACGGTGATCGACAACATGGTGGAAAATAAATTTATCACCGCTGCCGAAGCTGCTACTGCTAAAAGCAAACCGATTGTACTGCACTATAATAAAATTGACCATAATAAAGGGCTCGCACCTTACTTCCGCGAAGTACTGC
The DNA here is from genome assembly GCF_900142605.1 of Chitinophaga jiangningensis. Classification (GTDB taxonomy): domain Bacteria; phylum Bacteroidota; class Bacteroidia; order Chitinophagales; family Chitinophagaceae; genus Chitinophaga; species Chitinophaga jiangningensis. The sequence goes on along the minus strand of NZ_FRBL01000001.1, from coordinate 269,392 downwards.
GCGATGAGCTGAAAACCTGGTGTGCAGGCCATAAGAAGGCTGATGGATCAGAGTATAACCTTTACCGTGATGGCCTGAAAATATATACTACCATCAACCCACGTATGCAGTTATATGCGGAGGAAGCGGTGCGTCATCACCTGCAAACCCTGCAGAAATCATTGTTTGCACAAAACAATATCAAAACCGGCAGCGTGTGGAAAAACTGGCAGAAGGAGCTGAACAACTTCATGCAGGAATCTGACCGTTACCAGCAGATGAAAGAAGATGGTGCAGATGATTCCACGATTGCCAAGGCCTTTCGTACGCCGGTACGCATGAAGGTATTCGGCTGGAACAGCTATACAGATCAGGATCTGAACGATATTGATACCATTATGACCCCGATGGATTCCATCCGGTATATGCGTACGATTCTGCAGTCTGGTTTCATGGCGATGGACCCTGAGAGCGGTGAAGTAAAAGCATGGGTAGGTGGTCCGGATTTCCGCTATTTCAAAAATGATCACGTGGCTAAAACCCGTCGTCAGGTGGGTTCTACCTTCAAACCATTCCTGTATTGCTTCGCTATCATGAACGGTTTTTCTCCGTATACGATGTTGCCAAACGAGCCAATCACCATCGATGGCTGGAGCCCTAAGAACTCTGAAGGCAGCACTGGTGGTAGTATCACCATGGCGGGTGCGCTGGCGAAATCACTTAACCTCGTGGCTGCTTACCTGATTAAGCAGCTGGGGCCTAAGAACTTTGCTGACTTCGTAAAAAATAAAGTAGGTTTTACACCTAAGATTGAGCCATATCCTTCCATAGCACTGGGTGCCGTAGATTTATCACTGTATGAAATGCTGCGTGCCTATACCATGTTCCCGGCGCGGGGTATCAATACCAAACCAATTTACATCACCCGTATTGAGGACAGATATGGAAATATCCTGGAAACATTTGCACCCGTAAAACGTGAAGTAATCAGTGAACATGATTCTTACACCATGGTAAAAATGATGGAAGGTGTAACCGGCCCTGGTGGTACCGCGGCACGTCTGCGTTTCCGTTACAACATCCAGGGCGAAATTGGGGGCAAAACAGGTACTACCAACGATAATACCGATGGTTGGTTTATCGGTTATACACCTAAGATACTGGCAGGTGCATGGGTAGGTTGTGAAAACAATTACATCCATTTCTCCACCACCGCCATGGGACAGGGTGCCAACACCGGTCTTCCTATCTGGGCTTACTTCATGCAGAAAGTACATGCTGATCCTACTTTGAAGGTGACACCTAACGATAAATTCATCATGCCTGCCAGCATGGCCAATGAGAGTTATGAAGATTTTAACTCCAACGTAGCGCCAGGCGCCGAAGCGGAAAATACCGGCAATGGTACAGAGCAGGATTATATTGATGCTTCCGGTTATGGCGATGATTTTGCCACACCGGGTGCTGATAAACCGGAGGAGAAAAAGCCTGCTGCGCCTAAGAAAGAAGAGCCTAAGGAAAACAAGCCGGCTACACAGCCGCAGCCTAAGGCGGTGATGCCGAAGAAAGATCAGTAATTATATTTCACATATTGAAAGGGGGAAAGCGCGAATGCGCTTTCCCCCTTTCCTTTTCCCTCCACCGCAGGTGGAGGGAAAAGGAAAGCTAATTAACGTTCACAATTTGTCCCTTAGGATATGTTATTGCATATTTCAACTGCCGCTTTTGCTCCGTTGCAGGCGCTACATGCAGCTGCCAGGTGAGGATATTGGTTTCAGCGTCCAGTGCGGCGTCGCCATATTCTGTTTTGCTGATATCCATATCTGAGATGGTTTTGATCGGCAGCTGGTCCTCCACATTTACTTTAATAGGCACGCCCTTATTGTTTTTTACTGTTATTTCCCAGGTTCGGGAGAAGGTAACCCTGCTTCCAAGGAGGTTTTTCCGGCTCTCGTCTTTTTGCATCGTTCTGTTTACCACCACTTGCTTATCCTTACCCAGAGAGAGTTGCAGGGTGTCTGATACTGCCTGGAGGTCCAGCAGGGTTTTGCCGATATAGGTGCCTTCATAGAAGATGCTGGCTTCGCCGTCGAGCAGATTGAGGCTTTCCCAGTCGGTGAACGCGGCGGTGAGGAAGGCGGCCTTTTCCAGTTTAGGAACCGCGTAATATTGATAGGTAGCCGGTATTTCCAGTTCTTTTACGCCTACTACGTTGCTTTTACCGTCTGGTAAGATGGTATATGGGATAGGGATGTCGAATACGAAGGTGGTAGGGGTATATTGTTCGGTAATGTCTACTACTTTATTGGATCCACCTTTTTGGCGATAGCACGTTGTGAAGATGAAGTAATGCCCGCTACTTTACCCTGGAGTTCGTTCGTAATTCCATTGCTTACCACTACGGTTTCATTCAGACTCGTTGTGATAGGTATCATGTATACAAATGCGGCTGATGCAGGGCTTAATTCCTGGCGCTCATAACCTATGTAGGAAAACTCCAGTAGATTATTTCCAGCGGGTTGCTGCAGTTTGAACCTGCCTTGTGCATCCGTGGTGGTGCCTATGGTTCGGCCTTTCACCCGCACGGTTACGCCTGGCATGGGCTGACTGGTGGTACCGTCTGTTACTACACCCGAAACTTCGCCATTCACTGTCACCTGCGACCTCAGTGCCATGTTGAGATCGTCCACGGACCGGAAATTACGCAGGTACCATGGGCTCAGCGTAGGCTTGGTGTTGGATTCCTCCGGGGAGCCGCTGCTGAGGGCCAGCTTCACATTCTTCCATTCTTCACCGCAGGTTTGGAATACGTTGGCTTTATACACCAGGTTGATAGGGTTGTTGATGTCTTTTACACGGATATCATAGGCCGGAATCCAGCCGGCATTTTTCACCATGTAGGTAAGGGTAAGTTTGCCAGAGGCAGGATTTTTCGTTTGTACATTCAGGATAATATCGCTGGTGGGCGGCAGGTTATGGGCGCTGAACCGGCCCAGCTGCCGGTTGATTTTTTCGATCTGCTCCGTTAATTCCACCTGGTTGTTTTTGATTTCCAGGAGTTTGGCCATTACCTCGGAGAGCCGGCTGCGTTGCAGGTCCAGGGCTTCTTTCAGGTCAGCGGCTTTGAGGCCGTTGTCGCCGGTTACTACCTGGTTTTTCCCCAGCATCGCTTTCTCTTCGTTGTATACTGTTTCATTGTTTTTTTCCTTTGCCAGCTGCTGTTCCAGCTTCTTTTGCTCGGCTGCCAGCGCTTCGGTTTCCTCCAGGTGCGCCTGCAGGCGGAGGTTATTGACCTGCCGCGTTACAGAAAGGAGCGTGAAGTCGGCGGGAAGATTTACCTGTATGCTTTTTTCTTCCAGGTCGGGCGACAGCTCGCTGATCACAATCTGACTGGTGCCTTGTGGAACCGCAACCGTGGCAGAACGCTCTACCTGAGCGCCTTGTGTAAATACAGTTACCTTGTTGATAGTGCTGGGAATGGTTTGTTTTTTTGCTTGTGCGTTATTTTTAAGGGAGATGGCAAGCAGTACTGCCAGAAAAAGTACTCGATTCATGGGTATATTTTTAGTTGGAAGGTGTTCTATGAACGGGAATTTATTAGAAGATAAGCATTTTTATCTCCCTAAAAATAAAAAATGAGCTTGATAAGCTGATGCAGAAAGGATTTCAGGGGGATTTATTAGCTTCATATCACTTAAACCACCATTAAACCACTCAGAATGATGAAAAAAACTTTCCAGACCCTGCTTTTAGCAGGATTGCTGCCGTTGGCCACCTTCGCGCAGGATAGTACTCAATTTATCAAGGCCGGCTGGACAGAGCTGCTGGCGAAGGCTAAAAAAGAGCAAAAGCCGATTTTCGTGGATACCTATTTCGAAGGGTGCCATGCCTGTAAGGAAATGGAAGTAAAAGTTTTCCCGGGCAAAGAGGTAAGGGCCTATATGGAGCAAAACTTTATCAACACCGGTTTCGACGTATTTAAAGAGGATTTCGGTTTCGACCTCTGTTCCCGCTACCTGCTGCATGGCTTCCCTACCTACCTGATCATTTCGCCGGAAGGCAAGCTGGTAAACGTGGGTATTGGCTACAATGATGCGGACAGGTTCCTGAATTTCCTGAAGGAAACCACTGCCCGTTACAAAAACGGTAAGTATTTCTATGGATACGCCACCAATGTGAAAAAAGAGGGGCCGGCCTGGTACCAGGGGCTGTTCAACAAAAAGCGTGAATACCCTAAAGACTCTGTGCTACAGGAGTTTCTGGCCAAACAAAAGGATAAAACTGCTGAGCTGACTGTAAAAGCGATGGCACTGGTGAAGGAACTGCCGGCTGATTACAAGGATTATTACATGAAAAACAGGGTGAAATACCAGGAAATGTATGGTCCGGATATGAATAGCAGCATCCTTGCCAGGGTAATTGGGGCAGATATGAAGGAACTGGCGGGTGTAGCCTACGAGCCTGCTGCATTTGAGGCTTTCCTGAAAAAACATGAAGCGGAATACAAACCTGGTGGCGACTGGGATTCTGTAAAAGCCGAATTTGCAACACGGTATATCCTCAGGCAGAGTAAAAATGTGAAAGCCTACCTGGAATGGACTGTGGCCAACAGGGATATGAACAGCAACAACCTGCGGATGGTGAACTTTTACAACGGGCAGGATATCGCGAAAGACCCTGCGCTGAAGGACTTATATCTCCAGTGGGCAAAAATTGCGGTGAATGAAAAGGCCAGCCTGGAGCTGTTGAACAGCGCCGCTCATGTGGTAGGCGACCTGGATAAGGCGGCTGCAAAGCAGTACCTGACCTGGGCAGTGGCTAAGGCGGAAATGATGAACCTGACGGACATGGTTACACGCATTAATGCTAAAATTGCCAGTTTATAAACTTATGTTATAATTAAAAAGCCCCGTATCGGTTGATACGGGGCTTTTTAATTATATCGGGTTGAGAACCTTCTTAATTAAGCGCTTACAGCTTTGTTAACCAGGTCAGCAGCCTCGCTCAGGAGGATGGCAGACTGTACTTTCAGACCTGATTTTTCGATCAGTTCTTTTGCTTCAGCAGCGTTGGTACCTTGCAGACGTACGATAATAGGTACGTTGATGGTGCCGATGGACTGGTAGGCATCAATAACACCCTGTGCCACCCTGTCGCAACGAACGATACCACCAAAGATGTTGATGAGGATCGCTTTCACTTTAGGATCTTTCAGGATGATGCGGAAACCAGCTTCTACGGTTTGTGCGTTTGCAGTACCTCCTACGTCCAGGAAGTTAGCAGGCTCACCACCGCTCAGTTTAATCATATCCATGGTAGCCATTGCCAGACCGGCGCCGTTTACCATACAACCTACGTTACCGTCCAGTTTTACGAAGTTCAGGTTGAATTTACCTGCTTCTACTTCGGTAGGATCTTCTTCAGTGATGTCGCGCATCGCTTCCAGGTCCGCATGACGCATTAATGCGTTGTCGTCCAGGTTTACTTTCGCATCCACAGCGATGATTTTTTCGTCGCTGGTTTTAAACAGCGGGTTGATTTCCAGCATGCTGCAATCCAGACCAACGTATGCGTTGTACAGGTTAGTCACGAATTTTACCATGTTTTTGAAAGCCTCGCCGCTCAGACCCAGGTTAAACGCGATGTTACGCGCCTGGAAGCCTTGCAGGGCCATATTTGGTCTTACCCACTCTTTGAATATTTTTTCAGGCGTGCTGTGAGCTACTTCTTCGATATCCATACCACCTTCAGTGGAGTACATGATAACGTTCATGCTCTTAGCGCGATCCAGGAGGATTGACAGATAGAATTCTTTCACCGGATTAGGACCAGGATAGTAAACATCCTGTGCTACCAGTACTTTGTTTACCAATTTGCCAGCCTCGCCAGTCTGAATGGTAACGAGGGTACCACCCAGGATATTACCAGCGATGGTCTTAACATCTTCTGCATTTTTTCCTACAGCCACACCTCTCTGCTCTGTACCACGGATTTTACCCTTACCACGTCCACCAGCGTGAATTTGAGCTTTAACAACAGCAAATTCATTACCATAAGTAACCTTCAATTGCTTGTAAGCCTCGGCGGCCGCTTCAGGAGTTTCTACCGGAATGCCTTCCTGTACCGGTACGTTATATTTTTTCAACAGTTCTTTAGCCTGGTACTCGTGTAAGTTCATCGGAATAAAATTTGCCGCTAAAATAGGTCATTATGATTTAAATATAAAACGGAGTCATTTGTGAATTAAAAAATAACTTTGCGCCGGTTACGCCGTAATACGATATTGCAGTATATTTTGCGGCTAATTAATCATAAAATAATCGAATTAACGAAAAATAAAATATGAGCGAACTCAAAGATCAGATCAAAGCAGCGAGTGAATATATTAGCAAATTCTGGGAGGAACAGCCGGTTGCCGGCGTTATTCTGGGTAGTGGACTGGGCGGACTGGTAGAAGATATTGAAGATCCCATTGAGATCCCTTATAAAGATATTCCGCACTTCCCGGTTTCTACGGTGGAAGGGCACTCTGGTAAACTGATCCTCGGTTTCATGAACGATAAGCCAATAGTAGCCATGGCAGGCCGCTTCCACTACTATGAAGGCTTTTCCATGAAGCAGGTGACTTTTCCGGTGAGAGTGATGAATGCGCTGGGAATCAAAGCATTGTTCATTTCCAATGCCGCCGGTGGCATGAACCCCGACTTCAGCGTGGGCGACCTGATGATCATCCGGGACCACATCAACCTGCAGCCGGAGCACCCGCTGCGCGGACCAAACGACAACTCCCTGGGTCCACGTTTCCCGGACATGAGTGAGCCATATAATAAAGACCTGATCTACCGCGCCGTGGAAATTGCAGCCATGAACCAGATCGACCTGCATTCAGGCGTATACGTAGGTGTACAGGGGCCAACTTTCGAAACCCGTGCAGAGTATAAATATATGCACATCATCGGCGGTGATGCCGTTGGGATGAGCACTGTTCCTGAAGTAATTGTAGCGGCTCATTGCGGCCTTAAAGTATTTGCAATGAGCGTGATTACCGACATCGGCATCCGTGAAGAAGAGAATACAATCACCCACGAGGAAGTGCTGGAAGCTGCACATGCGGCAGAGCCAAAACTGACGCTTATCTTTAGTGAATTAATCGGGCAATTATAAACATATTGTCATTTTCGGATGAGATTTCTTATTATCACAATCCTGCTACTGGTAGGTGGGCAGCAACTGATGGCCCAGTTCAATACTAACCGCCTTGGTAATATGGGCGGTGGCGGTGGTGGCGGAAAAATGACCCGCGATACCGGTCGCCATGAAGAAGAGCCAGATACACTTACGCTTACCTACCGCTACCTGGGTGAGCCTACTGATTTCACTATAGACTCCTCTATAGCTGATTTCAATATGCAATACCTGAAAGTACCGCGTTCTTACATGACCACCGGCAACAGTGGTGGCGCCGCCCGTAACCTCATATTTACGCCTTTCATGAAAGCAGGCTTCGATGCCGGATTCCATGCGTATGATGTATATGGCCTTACCCATGCGGATGCACGCTTCTATAATACTACCCGCCCATATACGGAAATGAACTATCTGGTAGGCAGTAAACAGGAGCAGATCATCGGGGTACAGCATACCCAGAACCGTACTAACCGGTTCAACTTCGCCTTCGACTACCGAAAGGTGAACGCCCCGGGATATTATAAATCCCAGACCACCAACCATAATACCTATCGCCTCTCCGCCAGGTATCAGTCGAAAAATAAGCGGGCCAATTCCTATATGGACTTGTACCACAACAACCTGCAGGGCGGTGAAAATGGTGGTATCAGAAGTGATTCGTTCCTGCACAATTCTAATTATAGTAACAGGAGAACCATTCCTGTTAACCTCGGGAATGATAACTCTTCTTCCTATAACTTCTTTACCACGAGTATTCCGGTGAAGTCGCAGTACAGGCAAACAGGCTTCCTGTTTCAGCAGCAATACGACTGGGGGCGGGGAGACACCATTCACGTGAATGATACTACGGACTATTATAAGTACGATCCCTTTTTCAGGGTGCAGTATACCTTCAACTACCTGAACAGCAAATACGAATTCACGGACGGACTGCCGGATACGGCGTTTTATCCGCTGCATTACAATATACCGGTACGCCCGCAGGATTCCTCTGTTTTTGCCCGCCATCAGTGGCAGCTGTTGTCCAACGATTTATCGCTGGTGCAGTTCCCTGTGCGTGGTAACCTGGGGCATTTCATCAATGTAGGTGCCCGGTTTGAGAGCTGGCAGGGAACTTTCCTGGATGCGGATATTAACTTCAGTAACCTGGCGCTCCACGGGGAATATCGTAATAAAACGAAGAACCAGTTATGGGATTTCTCTGCGAAAGGAGAGTTTTACCTCGCAGGTCAAAATATCGGGGATTATAGTGTAGGTGGTATGTTGCGCCGGCATTTAAATGATTTATTGGGAGATATTAAGCTCTCTGTAAATAATGTGAACCGTGAGCCGTCATACGTCTACAAGTATTTTAACAGCAACAGAACGACGTGGTATAACGAGTCGCTCAACAAGGAAAACATTACGCAGCTGCAGTTTGCAGCCGATAATAAAAAGCTGAAGTACAACCTGGCGGTAAACTACTTCCTGTTTACCAACTATACGTATATGCAGGACTATTACCACAGTGCGCAGTACAGCTCGTTGTTTAACCTGTTGCAGGTGGTATTTAGCAAGAAGTTTACCTTCTCGCCGTTTAGCTGGTACGTAGACCTGGCATTCCAGCAGGTACATGGGGAAGGGCCAATGAACGTGCCCGCCTTCTGGACGCGTAACCGCCTGGCCTATGAGAAGCGGTTGTTTACCAACCTGAATCTCATGACGGGTATTGAGGTGCGTTACAACACGGCTTACTACGCAGATGACTACTCGCCGCTGATGGGCCAGTGGGTATACCAGCAATCCCAGAAAATCAAGTACCAGGCACCTGACCTGGATGCATTTGTGCATTTCCGTATTAAATCCTTTAATGCATTTGTAAGGGCAGAGAACCTGAATACACTGTTTGCGACCAGTAACTATGCAGCACCGCTGTACCCGTATAATAACTTCGATTTCCGACTAGGCATCAGGTGGTGGTTTATTAACTAACATCTATATATGTCTGACAGTTAATATATAGATAATTAATTCAGAGAAAACCGTAGCTTCGATTGCATTCACCAATCGATCTCCGGTTTTTTCCTTTGGTGTAAATCTGTTTGAGAAGCAGGCAAAATGGCGTACATTTGTACCGTAACATGAAGAAATTTTTTGCCATATTATTTGCTGCACTGTACATCACGCTTACGAGCGGGTTTGCAGTAAACGTGCATTATTGCATGGGCAAACTGGCGTCTGTAGATCTGCAGTCGGCACCTGCCGATTATTGCGGTAAATGCAAGAAGTCAGTAAAAAATATGGGCTGTTGCAAAGACGAATTTAAGTTTTGCAAGGTTACAGAAAGTCATCATGGTGCTGCTGCCGTAATACAGGATTTTACCGCTGTTGCTGATATGCAATTGCCGGTAAGAGTATTACCTCAGCCAGTAATTGTTTCCCTCCATCCGGCTCTCCAGGCCGTACCTCATGGCCCACCTGACCAGCGGGATGTACCACTGTTTCTCCAAAACTGCACTTTTCTGATCTGATTTTATAATAATGCCGCGTCGTATCCGCCACTCGTGGTGGGTAGTGACAATTTATTACCCGGAGGAATTGAAGGCCTTCGGCCTTCAATTCCTTCGGGATCAGGCCAACCGAAGGTTGGCCTGATCCCGAAATCCTAAACATTTTTAAAAAATCAGCTCATGAAATTTTTAGCAATAATCGCTTTCGCTATAGGAATTACTTTCAGTGCCAAAGCACAACAATATAAAAAAGCAGCGGTACAGGCTACAGGTCTTACCTGTGCCATGTGTTCCAACGCTACCCTGAAATCCCTGGAAACACTTCCATTTGTGGATAAGATCGATACGGACCTGGAAAACACAACGTTTATTTTGTTCTTCAAACCAGGTGCTAACGTGAACATTGATGCCATTAAGGAAAAGGTGGAAGACGCCGGATTTTCTGTAGGTAAGCTCACCATTACCGCCAGCTTTAACGATACCGAAGTGAAGAATGATACACACGTTCCTTTCGCGGGCGGTACTCTTCACTTTATGGATGTGAAAAATCAGGTGCTGAAAGGTGACAAAGACCTCATTGTAATTGACAAGGATTTTATCTCTGCCAAACAATTTAAAAAATATCAAAATGAAACCAGCATGGCCTGCTACAAAACAGGTATGATGGGCGATTGCTGTCATTCAGATAAAACAGCTTCCAACAGGGTTTATCACGTTACTATCTAAACCACGGAAGTATGAAAAGGATTTTATTCACAGTGATGACTCTGCTGGGCATTACTGGTATTGCCAGCGCACAGGAATTGTATGTTAATTCGGAGCCGGCCAGTAATATGGCGGCCAGATCACTCGGGTTCCGGCTCACGGGAAAAGGCATGCGAATGGACTACGACGGTAGTAACGCCATTCGCGTAGAGCCGGAAGTGATGTTCGGCATCAGCAAAAAGTTAATGGTGCATGTAGCCGGTTATGGCTCCAATATGATGCAGTCCGGTTTCAGAATGGAAGGTGGAAGTGTATATGCGAAATACCGCTTCCTGTCGCAGGATCAGCAGCATTCGCATTTTCGTATGGCCGCATACGTTAAAGGCGCCGTGATCGATAATCCGTTTATGCCCACCACTGGTAATCATCAGTCGTACGTGAATTACGACCTCGACCTGGATGGTAATAACAGTGGGGTGTCCGGAGGGTTGATCGCCACGCAGCTGCTGCATAAACTGGCCTTGTCCACCACAGTGGGTTATACCCGTTACCTGAATAATGTGAATCACAATATTCCTGACGGATTTTCCAGTAATGCCGTGAATTATAGTCTCAGCGCCGGTTACCTGCTGCTGCCGGTAAAGTATAAGAGCTATAAGCAAACGAATATGAACCTGTATGTGGAACTGTTAGGAAAAACAAATGCAGGAGGAGCAGCGCTGGCCAGGGGTAACTACCTGGATATAGCACCTGCCATCCAGTTCATATTCAACAGTACTACCAGGCTGGATCTCTCATACAGAACCCAGCTGGCCGGAAACATGGACCGGAATGTGTATAATTCCTTCCTGGTGCGTGTGGAACATAACATCTTTAACGTATTTAAAAAGAAATAACCGCCATGGCAACGACCGAATTATACATAAAAAATATGGTCTGCCCGCGTTGTATAAAGGTGGTAAAGTCTTTACTGGAAGCAGAAGGACTCGAGGTGGCAAATATGGAGCTTGGAAAAGCTTCGGTAAATGGACAGATAGACGCGGAACAGCTGAACCGATTGATTCCTGCCTTGCAGGAAGAAGGATTTTTGCTGATAGATGATAAAAAACAGCAGCTGGTAGCTGCCATCAAAAGCATCATAGTAGACACCGTTCATTATACTGACCTGGATGATATGAAGGAAAACTTTTCTACTTTATTATCTACCAGGTTACAGAAGGATTATCATTTGCTGAGCAGTCTCTTTTCAGAGCTGGAAGGTACTACCATTGAGCAGTACATTATTCAGCAAAAGATTGAGAAAGTAAAAGAGTTACTGCGATATAATGAACTTAGTTTAAGTGAAATTAGCTACAAATTGGGTTACAGCAGTGTGGCACATTTGTCGGCCCAGTTCAAAAAGGTGACCGGACTTACACCCAGTCAGTTCAGGCAAACGGATGCCGGGCGGATACCTTTAGATAAGATCTAATACAGATTTTTCGAAAGTCTGCTACATCGACAGTAACGCAATAAATTTTGCGGGAAAAACAGATTCTTCGAATAAATCCTATCAGCAATAATATTTGGGGCGGCAGCCATCCAGCGCGAAGCGCGGCCCCCCGATGGCACCGAAGTTGTCATCATTCAACTTAGTTGTTTTAGTTTTAGTTTTTAAGAGGCTGCTAATCGTGGCAGCCTCTCTTTTTAAAAATGTGAAGTATGAAAAAGGTATTGAACGGTATATTAAAAGTCTTGAAATCACTGTTTGTCAAGAAGGACTGCTGCCGCTAAAAACTGATTTTTGAATTTTTGAGCACAGTATTTGCAAAATGCTATCTTTACTAGCGATTTACTGCAGATGATGAACAAAAATTTATTTTACGTTTTTTTATGTGGATCTGGAGTGTTACTGTTGTTATCGTGCGGACATAAAAAGAAGCACACGGCCCCAAAGCAAAAACAAATTGTAGCCAACGTCAGACAGCTCGATGAAGTGGTAAAAGAAAGTATCACAGAGCGTCTGTCCCTTATCTCCGACAATGAAGGATACCTGGAAGATAGTATCCTCGCTTTCAGACCCCAGGCGCTGGAAGATTTTTACCAACAACATGAAAATGCAGCCAACTGGTCCGACCACGGCAAGCTGCATCCCCTGGCGGATTCCATGATGTATTACATCCGGAATTCCTATGATATCGGGTTGCCGCCAGCCAGGTACCATGCCAAAGCACTGAATGCTGCCATTGAGCAACTGCAAAACGATGCCACTGCTAAAAAAGATGCAGCCTTGTGGGCAAAAGTGGATATCCTGCTTTCAGATGCATTCATGAAAATGACTTCGGATCTGCACTACGGTGCGGGACCACGGGATAGCATTACTCTCCGGGCAGATTCCCTGTACAGCGATGATTTCCTGAAGGAAAAGTTACAGCAAATATTGCAGGATGGTAGTATCAGCACTGCTTTCGAAGGACTGGAACCTACACATGCCGGTTACCTTTCCCTGAAAGAGGCCATGATAAACTTCCGGGAGAAGTATACCGACGTGAGTTGGGATACGCTACCTTCCAATTATACCGATACACTGTTGTTCCGCCAGCTGCTTGCCAACAGAATGGTGCAGGGCGGCTACCTTGATACGGCAGGGGTGGAGGTAGTGGACACGGTAATGTTAAAAACTGCCGTGAAAAAATTCCAGAACGAATTTAATATCTACCCGGATGGCATTGCCGGAAAACGCACCATCACCGCACTTAACCGGACAGCGGAAGACTGGGTGCTGCAGGCAGGTATAAACATGGACCGCTGGCGCAAGCTGCCGGATACCATGCCGCGTGAGTATATTATGGTAAACGTACCCGGCTATACGTTGCGCGTGGTGGATAGTGGAGAAGTGATGCTGGAATCGCGCGTGATCGTAGGTACACCACGTACCCGCACACCGTTGTTGAATTCCTATATGAGCAACTTCATGCTGTTCCCTTACTGGCGTGTGCCTTACAGCATTGTGTTTAAAGAAATGCTGCCGGCCATTCAGCGAAATGTTGGTTACCTCGCCTCAAAAAATCTGGAAGTAATTGATAAAGATGGCAATGCGGTGGACCCGCATACCATTGACTGGAGTAAGCTCAGCAAAAATCATTTTCCATATGTGCTTCGTCAGATGGACGGTGTGGATAACTCACTGGGTATAATGAAATTCAATTTCAGGAATAAATACAGTGTGTATCTGCATGATACGAATAACAGGGGACTGTTTAAGAACTCTATGCGTGCCATGAGCCATGGTTGCGTACGTGTACAGCAGTGGGATAGCTTGTCGCAATACCTGGTGAGGATGGATACAGCCTCCCACAAAGGAGATAGTATAAGAGTATGGATTGAGCGCGGAGAGAAAAAGCAGGTGGACCTGACCAGAAGGATTCCTATTTATCTGCGTTACTTTACGGCAGAAGGGAGAGATGGTAAGCTGATTTTCTTCGATGATATTTATGCAGAAGATAAGGTGTTGAGAAAATCATTACAATAATATCCAGTAGTGTGCAGCTACCTGTAAGAGGCCCGGCATTGAAAGCTCCGGGCCTCTTGCTTTTTATTTAAGCAGCGTAACAGTTCCTTTTAAAATCCGCTCTTGTCCTTCCAGGTTTTTGTATTGGATCAAATATACATAGGCACCCACATCCTGCAGGATGCCGTTAATGCGGCCATCCCATCCTTTCAGCGGATTATTGGTGGTAAAGATTTCGCCTCCCCACCGGTTATAAATGCTGAATCGTAATAGCTGTTGACCGTGATAATTTATGATCCTGAATACATCATTTTTGCCATCACCGTTGGGCGTAAATGCGTTGGGAACAAAGAGTTCCTGGGAGCAGGCAATCACCCGGATCTGTGCCGCTGCGGAGCCACAGCTATTTGTAACACGTACTGCATACATACCTTCATGCGTGACCGTTATAAAAGGTGTGGTTTCGCCACTATGCCACTGATAGGTCTGGAAGCCGGGCCCGGGCGTCAGGATAAGTGGTTTGCCAGGCATCAGGCAGCTATCCTTACCGAGACTGATACCCGGAAATTTTACTGTTGTTAGGTGATTGATATAGATACTGTCGCACCCCTTATAGGTCTGCAGTTTTACAACGTAGGTACCTGATTTGTTAACGATCGTGCCATCCTGCAGCTCATACCCATTCGATTCACAGAACTCTGCTGTTACCTCGAATTTATAGGTTGGGTTGACTATGAGGTGGGTGGTAATGATACTGTCGCATCCCTGATAACTCCTGAGTATGGAAATATAATCTCCGGAAGTGTTGACAGTATTGCCTGTGGGTAATGTATAGGAAGTGCCTTCACAGATTTCTGCCGATGTTTCTGATACCGCGTTTATCACATTTACGGTGGAAATGATGATACTATCGCAAAGGAATTTATAGGTTTTGAGATGGGAGGTATATACGCCAGCCGTGTTTACGATGCGCCCGTCGGGCAGTGTATAACTGGTACCATCGCAAATATTGATGGTTTCGGAGGTATTATAATCCGGATGGTAGCTGATATTGGTGGTGATAATGCTGTCGCAATCGTATAGTGATCGGAAATGGCTGGTATACCGGCCACTGGCTGTTACCGTACGTCCATCAGGAAGCACCACGGTGCTGCCGCGGCAGATGGTAGTATCCACCGTGGAATAGTAAGGCTGGTTTACAATTACGGTGGTGATGATAGTGCTGTCGCAGCCATAAATATTGGGTAGTATAGTGGTGTAATCGCCGGCTATGCCTGTGATGGTACCATCAGGGAGCGTGTATACGTTACCGTTACACACATGTATTATTTTAGTTTCCCGGCTTCCGGTACGGATAGTAATGTTCCTCGTATAGGTTATGGGAGAAGAGCAAATACCGGTAGCAACTGCCGTTACTGTATAGTTGCCGGATTGTGCATAAGTATGGGTGGCGGTAATATCAGTACTGGTTTGGCCATCTCCAAAATCCCAGCTGACGGCCGTAGTGGTAGTATTCACTTTGAATGTAGTACCGGCTTGCAGGCAGGTGTCGACTACTTCTATCTGGTATTGACTGGCTTGTGTTACTACATTGGTGGTGATGGTGCTGTCGCATTTGCTGACCACCGTTTTGAGAACAGAGGTATAAGTGCCAGGGGCGCTGACGATACGGCCGTCGGGCAGCGTAACGGGCTCATTGTTGCATATGGGTAGGGTTTGCAGGGTATTATATTGTGGTAAGATGCGAAGGTGCGTGCTGATAATACTATCGCAACCGAACATGGAGCGGAGGGTACTAGTATAATCACCGGAGGTATTTACGATACGGCCATCCGGTAATTTATAGGTAGTGTTGAAGCAGGTCTCTGCATTTACTGTCACCTGGTACGATTCATTCAGTACCACTGTGGTGATGATGGTACTATCGTTGCCACAGCCATCTTTCCGGGGGATAACACTGGTATATACCCCTGCAGTATTTACCTGCACGCCATCAGGCAGCGTATAGGTGCCACCGTTACAAATCGATATTTTTTGTTGTGTGGTAATAGGTCCGTTTATTTGAATGATCGCCTGGGAGGTGCCGGAATTGCATGGGCCGGAATAGTGCGCAGTAACGGTATAGGTACCTGCCGCGGCGTATTGGTGTGTGGCGGCAATGCCAGTACCGGTGGTACCGTCACCAAATTCCCAGTTAATGCCTGTTACAGTACCTGGAGCGTTCAGTGTAAGGGTGGTGGGTTTATTGACACAAGTATCCGTGTATTTGATACCCATGGCGTCATATACGTAGTCGGTCATAATGGTTGGTAAACCTACGAGTACCATGCCTGGCGACAGGTTCATGGAGGCGTATTTGAAATCACATCCCATGCCTAATACATTCGGCTGTTCTATGGTGCTGAGGAATGGTGTGCCATTGTTGAAGCCTGACTCTCCTGAAACGTAAATTTTTCCATCAGGACCAAGTTGCATGGCACCAAATGCCACATTGGTGCTTTGATAAACCAACAGTTTGGAGGCATTAATATTTGTTGCCGTGAGGTCGTATTGCATTAACGTATAAGGTTGCAGGGCGGTAGTGACGTAAAATATTTTACTGTCCGGCGAAAACTCAATACCATAAGCCTGGTTCCAGTTGCCAATGCTGGTGATTACGCTGCCAACGGCGCCGGTTTGATTGTTGAACTGAAAAATTTCACAAAATGAATTTAGGGTAGGCATCACCTGGTTACCACGAAGATGTGCCAGCATTTTACCATCCTGCGATACTTTGAGAATACCTGCTGCTCCCCATGCCGTATAGTCGTTAGGAATTGGGGTGCCTGTGGCATAAATGGTAGGTGCAGATACCCCGGCAGCAGAAATTAGGTATACATAAAAATTATTGCTGTTCATGGTGGGAGTTATCAGCCAGTAATCCACATTATTGCAATGCTTTGTTATGATAAATTTTTCCGTGCTCAGATTGTCTGGCAGAATAGGGACGTTTTTAACGCTGGTATTGATATCACCATATCCGCTATTGCGTGTCATGTCTATTTCGGAGTATCGGACTCCTTTTTTCACCATGGTCGTGAAAATGAGGTATTTATTGGGGTGCCCGGGCCATGGCACCGCAATGGCGGACTGACAGGCACTATTGTCGCCCATCAAATTGGTTCCGTTGGGCATCACCTGGTGCCTGGCATCGTAGACCTTTACCCCATCGGAGTAAAATTGCAGGCGGCCGTTGGCATCGGAAAGGCTGGTTACACCTTCCCGGGAATTCATCTGGCCTCCGCTTACTACTGAGGCGGGCGTGGTGTTAAACGTGATGCCTGCACCCTTTCCAAAGAACCAGTTATTCCCCTCTTTTTGGGCAATGAGCGTAGTGGGTGCAGCAATGATTACAAGGCACAGGAACAAAAATATTCTAATCTTCGACATTTGATAGGTAGGAAAAATACAGCCGCAATATTAGGTGTTAGGTGCCATTCTTTTAAATATAAGGTGTTATTATATAAAAAGACCCCGGTTAGTCCTTGACTAGCCGGGGCTTATATTTTAAGCACCTTTCAGGTGAACTTATCTTGGTTTACTTACCCAGTTTTGCTTTCAGGTTCTGATCCAGTGCTTCCAGGAATTCTTCCGTATACAGGTAATCTTTACCGTGTTCTACTTTGTTACCGTGGATACAAACAGCGAGGTCTTTGGTCATTTTACCGCTTTCCACTGTTTCGATACACACTTGTTCCAGTGCCTGACAGAAGTTGATCAGTTCCTGGTTGTTATCCAGTTTACCACGGAATTCAAGACCGCGGGTCCATGCGAAGATGGAAGCGATAGGGTTGGTAGAAGTTGGTTTACCAGCCTGGTGATCGCGGTAGTGGCGTGTTACGGTACCGTGTGCCGCTTCAGCTTCCATGGTTTTACCATCTGGCGTAACCAGGGTGGAAGTCATCAGACCGAGGGAACCAAAACCTTGTGCAACGGTGTCAGATTGAACGTCACCATCGTAGTTTTTACAAGCCCATACAAAGTTACCGTTCCATTTCAGTGCAGAAGCCACCATGTCATCGATCAGGCGATGTTCGTACACCAGACCGTTTTTGTCGAATTCAGCTTTGAATTCGTTCTGATAGATTTCTTCGAAGATATCTTTGAAGCGGCCATCGTATTTTTTCAGGATGGTATTTTTGGTGCTGAGGTACAGCGGCCATTTTTTCATCAGGGCCTGGTTGAAGCAGGAGCGTGCAAAACCCTTGATAGACTCGTCGGTATTGTACATAGCGAGGGCAACACCATCACCTTTAAAGTTGTATACTTCAAATTCCTGTGTTTCGCCGTTTTCGCCTTCGAACTTGATGGTGAGTTTACCTTTACCTTTCGTTACGAAATCGGTTGCACGGTACTGGTCACCAAATGCGTGACGACCGATACAGATAGGGGCAGTCCAGTTAGGCACCAGGCGGGGAACGTTGCTCATTACGATCGGCTCGCGGAATACGGTACCGTCCAGGATGTTGCGGATAGTACCGTTAGGTGACTTCCACATTTGTTTCAGGTTAAATTCTTTTACACGTGCTTCGTCAGGAGTGATGGTAGCGCATTTAATACCAACACCTACTTCTTTAATTGCGTTTGCTGCATCGATAGTAACCTGGTCGTTTGTAGCATCGCGATGCTCCATGCCCAGGTCAAAATATTTGATTTCAACATCCAGGTATGGAAGTATCAGTTTGTCCTTAATGAATTTCCAGATGATTCGTGTCATCTCATCTCCATCCAGCTCAACTACCGGATTAGCAACTTTAATTTTTTCTGCCATTTCGGGTTTTTTTAAAAAATTAGATTAAAAATCTATCACAACAACTTTTCAAGCAAAGTCCCTGTTTAGGGATAATCACGAAAAATACGACAATTTTTATTTCTGCAAAATTTTTTGTGTAAAATTTACATAAATCATTTGTGTGATGGCAATTGCTGTTAAAATAGTAAGCCCTGACCGGGAAGGTCAGGGCTTATATCTGAAGCTGATATTTTTTGTATGGTAGATGCCACCGAAGGTCTCATCTGGCAGGACCCGCGCTGCGCGCGGAGATGCCGTGGTGCCATGGCTGCATGCATTTTCGGTTTAGGGAGATGTCATTTGCGCGCCGATTAGTGCATCTGTTTGATCACCTCATCAGCAAACTCAGAAGTTTTCACCAGTGTAGCATCATCCATCAGGTTGTAGAAGTCGATGGTAACGCGTTTGCGGGCGATTGCAGTGCTGAGGCCGTCTACGATGATTTTAGCTGCTTCTTTCCAACCCATGTATTCGAGCATCATCACACCGGAGAGGATGACAGAGGATGGGTTCATGGTGTTGGTGTTAGCAAAACGTGGAGCAGTACCGTGGGTAGCTTCGAATACCGCGTGACCGGTGATGTAGTTGATGTTACCGCCAGGAGCGATACCAATACCACCTACTGCCGCTGCGAGTGCATCGGAGATGTAGTCA
This sequence comes from Chitinophaga jiangningensis, assembly GCF_900142605.1. Taxonomy (GTDB): domain Bacteria; phylum Bacteroidota; class Bacteroidia; order Chitinophagales; family Chitinophagaceae; genus Chitinophaga; species Chitinophaga jiangningensis. The sequence goes on along the minus strand of NZ_FRBL01000001.1, from coordinate 250,056 downwards.
CCGTTCAGGTTCAGGGTTGCTACTACGGAGTAGTCCTGAGGAGCGAGGAGAATCTGTTGGAGGAAGTTATCGGCGATCACATCTTTGATCAGCAGTTTACCTTCAGCCACCGCTACTTTCAGCGATTTGTTTGCCGCTTCTTCACCCTCATCTTTTTTCACTTTTTCCCAGGTTTCCCAGGTATACACTTTATCACCGAATTCTCTCTCCGCCAGGGCATAACCCCAGTTTTTGAAACCACCTTCGGTAAATTTCATGATGTTGCCTTTGTGAACGATGGTAACAGAAGGACGTTTGTGCTCGAGTGCATACAGGATTGCAGCGCGAACCAGTCTTTCAGTACCTTCTACAGATACAGGTTTGATGCCCAGTGAAGATGATTCAGGGAAACGGATTTTTTTAACTCCCATTTCATTCTGCAGGAAATTGAGCAGTTTTTCACACTCAGGAGTACCGGTCATATATTCGATACCGGCATAGATATCCTCCGTATTTTCACGGAAGATGACCATGTTTACTTTCTCAGGATGTTTCACAGGAGAAGGCACTTTGTTGAACCATTGTACTGGTCTCACGCAGGCATACAGGTCAAGTTCCTGGCGCATAGCCACATTCAGGGAACGGATACCACCACCAACTGGTGTGGATAATGGGCCTTTTATGGATACCAGATACTCTTTCAGCGCATCTAACGTAGCTTTCGGCAGCCATTCGCCGGTTTCCTGGAAGGCTTTCTCTCCGGCCAGTACTTCTTTCCATTCAATTTTCCTTTCAGCCCCATAAGCTTTTGCAACCGCAGCATCGAATACGCGTACACTCGCGTTCCAAATGTCCGGACCGATTCCGTCGCCTATAATAAAGGGGATGATTGGGTGAGTAGGGACCTGTAACAGTCCATTGTTCATCGTTATTTTTTCTCCCGGCATAAAACAGTTTCTTTATGCGTTACGTAATTGTTGTAATCGGGTGCAAAGGTAGGCATTTTAGGCCGAAAAGCAGGGGCTGTTTTTGATAGTTTTAACTTAAAAACTGATGCTGTATATAACTTTTTGCTTATGTTAGGATTAATACTATTTTGCTGCCTGTTTACAAGCATCAACACCAATCAACCATTTATGAATTTTTCTTATCTCGCCCTGGGCGACAGCTATACCATTGGCGAATGTGTGCCCGCCGCCGAATCCTTCCCCGCACAAACGGTGCAGCAGCTAAGATCCGCCGGGATAGCAGTCGAAGAGCCCCGCATCATTGCCGTTACCGGTTGGACTACCGACGAACTGAAAGCCGGCATCCAACAGGCCGGAATCCAGGGAAACCAGTATGATTTCGTGAGTTTACTGATCGGCGTGAATAACCAGTATCGCGGCCGCAGCGTAGAAGAATATGAATCGGAGTTCACCGGATTACTGCAGCAGGCCATCGGCTTTTGTAAAAAAGGGGCGGCACAGGTGGTAGTGCTGTCAATCCCCGACTGGGGCGTAACACCGTTTGCGGCCGACAGAAATACCGAACAAATTGCCCGGGAAATAGATTTATATAATGACGCTAACAAACGCATCGCTGCGCAGTATCACGTCCGCTACATCGATATCACCCCGTTTACCCGGGAAGCAAAAAGTGATGCATCGCTGGTAGCCTCTGATGGCCTGCACCCTTCTGGTAAGGATTACAGCAGATGGGCAGGCCTCATCTCCCCGGTATTTAAACAAATGATTTCGGGAAAATAGGGGCAAAAGGCGGAATTTTTCATAATTTCATTACTAATCTATTACTCCAAAAACCATTACTGTCAATGGAAAGCCATATTGTAAAAATACTGTCCGTTACACCTGTTACACACGATGTAAAACGTTTTAAAGTGGCTAAACCACACGGCTATACGTTTGTACCGGGGCAGGCTACCGAAGTAGCGGTAAACAAACCCGGATGGCAACACCATAAGCGCCCGTTTACCTTTACCAGCCTGAACGAATGGGATCACCTGGAGTTTACCATCAAAATATATCCGGAACGCACCGGCGTTACCGACCAGCTCGGGCAATGCCTGCCCGGTGACGAACTGGTGCTGCACGACGTTTGGGGTGCTATCCATTACAAAGGCCCCGGCGTATTTTTAGCCGGTGGCGCCGGCGTTACTCCTTTTATCGCCATCTTCCGCCAGCTCCAGCAGGATGGGTTGCTGGCCGGCAATACCCTGATCTGCTCCAATAAAACCCTGGCCGACATCATTCTGAAAGATGAATTCGAAAAGATGCTGGGAGACCGTTTTATTAACACCCTCACCCAGGAAGAAAACCCGGCCTACGATCACCACAAAATCGATGAGGCCTACCTGAAGGAAAAAATCACTGATTTTAACCAGCATTTCTATATCTGTGGCCCCGATCCTATGGTGGCTGCCCTCAAAGAACTGCTCACCCGCCTGGCCGGCAACGAAGCCCTGGTAACTATTGAATTATAACCGGTGAGTCCGGACTGGCAGATTTCTGATCATTTTCACCGGCATTTTCATGTGTTTTACCGGTAAACCACTCTTTTTAGCCTAAGTGCTGTTGATACAGGAAGTGGGGCAACCTATTTTTGTATCATAAAATTTCACACATGGCAAACACAGTCACACAAGTAAACAGTTCCGGAAAAGGCAGAAGCGGAGTAGGTGGTATCTTTCTGATCATCCTCGGCATCGCCCTCCTCGTGAACATCCTTAACCTGGATGTACACCTGGGATTGCCGCACTGGATCTCCTCCTGGCAGGTGGTAATGATGGTGGTGGGTTTGCTGGTGGGTATTAAAAGAAACTTCCAGGGTATTGGCTGGGCCATATTGATGGGAATTGGTGGTATCTTCTTTATAAAAGATATTTTGCACGTATCCTTTCTGATCGATCGCTTTATATGGCCGGTAGGCCTGATCCTCCTGGGTGTAATCATCTTATCCAGAAAGGCATCCGCCAGAAAAAGAGGATAAAAACCCACCACCATTAAATATTTATAAAATCTTAAAAATGTCAAGCACAGAAACTGAAATAAAAAAATCCAAAAGAGGTGGAAACGCCGTAGGTGGGATCGTTCTTATCCTGATAGGCGTAGGGCTGCTGTTGAAGAGATTAGACCTGGACCTGCCTTACTGGTTATTCTCCTGGCAAATGCTGCTGATCGTGATCGGCTTGCTGGTGGGTATTAAACACGAGTTCCGTGGTGGCGGCTGGCTTGCCATGCTCATGGTAGGCGGCGTATTTCTGGCCGGCGAAATCATGCAGTGGCCTTATAATACCGCACGTTTCATCTGGCCGGTAGTGCTGATTGGCGTCGGTATCGTTATTATGCTGAAACGCAATGAAGACTGGAGCAATAGCTGCAAACACAAGTGGCACAGAAACAGGGACTACGGCAAATGGAAACACGACGAAACGCATGGCTGGATTGAAAACGAAAACTACAACGCAGAAAATTACTCTGATGACAGAATCAATGCCACGGCCATTTTTGGCAGCGTTAATAAACTGGTGTTGTCCAAAGATTTCAAAGGAGGTTACGTAAGTGCCATCTTCGGCGGAGGAGAACTGAACTTCACCCAGGCTGATATCAAGGATACCGCAGTGCTGGACGTGACGGCCATCTTCGGCGGATGTGAAATCATCGTACCATCCAACTGGAATGTGATCATCGATGTAACTACCATACTCGGCGGCGTGGATGATAAACGGAATCCGGAGCTGATGCGCGCCACCACCGCAGAAAAGACGCTGGTGCTCAAAGGCAGCTGCATCTTCGGAGGCGTGGAAATAAAAAGCTATATATAAGTTGAAATGTCCATCGGTTAACCCCCATTTTTTTGAAAAACTAATTATAATCCTGTAAAATCATCGTATATGCATTGGTTTGTTGCAAAAGTTGTTTATCAGATCATCGTAGGAGATGGCAACCATACACCGCAGTTTGATGAACAAATTCGCCTGGTCAGCGCCGTAACTAAAAAAGACGCGCTGGCAAAAGCTCACGAGATAGGCATCCAGGAGCAATATGCTTTTAAAAATCATCAGCAGGAAATGGTGAACTGGAAGTTCATCAACGTACCTGAAATATATACACTGGATCAACTGACAGACGGTATGGAACTTTACTCCCGTATCGAAGAGCCGGGAGATCCTAAGTCTTACGTAGCATGGCTGCAAACAAAATCAGCCCAGTTACAGGAGCAACCAGTAGCCGAACTTCATTAACCTAAACAACAGCGTGGGAAAAAGCATTTATACAGGTCCTGCCGGTAGAGTATTCACTGCCACTTTTGCGATTGCATTCGTCGTTTATACTTTCCTGTTATGGCAATGGTTCGACTTCCCTTTCTGGCAGTCCGTCACGGATAGTTCGGTGCATATCTGCCTGCTGGGCTCTGTATGTTTACTGATCAGTAGTAACCTCGCCTATTACCGCCCTAATCGCGGACTGGTGCAGTTTATGTATGTAAGTGTGGTGAGTTGTGCCATGACGTTCCTTTGGGTAGCTGCCTCACAATGGATATTACACAAAACCTTTGCTGGCGATGCGTATTACCTGATGTGGCTCACCAAAGGTATTCCCATCTACTGCATTGTAGGCTGGCTGATCATCACCGGTATTGGTTTCCGCAGCATCATGCTGTACGATATGGAAGATCAGCAGGCGGAACTGCAAAGGAAAGAAGATACGCAAAAGATTGTGAGAGAAGCAGAGTTGTTTAAGCTAAGGCAACAGTTACAACCACACTTTCTTTTTAACAGTCTTAACTCCATCAATGCGCTGATCATGCTGCGGCCGCAACAGGCAAGGGAAATGGTACTCAAGCTGTCCGACTTCCTCCGCGGCTCCATCAAAAGAGAAGATGATCAGTGGATATCATTGACGGAAGAACTGCAGTACCTGGGGCTGTACCTCGATATAGAAAAAGTGCGGTTCGGTCACCGCCTTACCACCAATGTTTCGCATGATGACGGCGCCGAAAAGATGTTTATGCCGCCAATGCTGCTGCAGCCGGTAGTGGAAAATGCCATTAAATTTGGACTGTACGATACCATTGGTGAAATTGCTATCAATATAAGGGCATGGGCCGGCGAAAATACGCTGTACCTGGAAGTGCAAAACCCTTTCGATACTGAATTACAGGCACCGAAAAAAGGAACAGGCTTCGGCCTTTCATCCATCAAGCGCAGGTTGTACCTGCTTTTTGCGAGACAGGATCTGCTCGAAACCTCGGTCAACGGAAATATTTATACAACACTCATTAAAGTACCTCAAACACATGATAAAAGCAGTAATAATTGATGATGAACCACTGGCAAGGGAAGTAGTAAAAGAGTATCTGCTCTCCTATCCGCAGGTGCAGGTACTGCAGGAGTGTAATGATGGTTTTGAAGGACTGAAAGCAATTCAGCAACATCAGCCGGATATCATTTTCCTCGATATACAAATGCCGAAAATTACCGGTTTTGAAATGCTGGAACTGGTAGAAAATATGCCGGCAGTAATATTTACAACAGCGTTTGAAGAGCACGCCATCAGGGCGTTTGAGGTGAATGCGGCGGATTACCTGCTGAAACCTTTTTCTAAAGAACGCTTTGATAAAGCTTTGCAGAAATGGCTGGAGCTGAAAGCCGCTATTGCAGCGCCGGTACCGGCTCCGGATACCAGCGCCTTACTGGATGCAGCCGGTAGCTCGCCGGTGCAGAGCAACAGGGTAGTGGTAAAAATAAACGGTAAAATCAAGATCATCCCCGTGCATGATATCCATTACCTGGAAGCAGCGGATGATTATGTGAAAGTAGTAACGCAGGAAGGAGCTTTTCTGAAAAACAAAACGATGTCGTTTTTTGAGCAAACCCTCGATGCGCAACAGTTTACCCGTGTGCACCGGTCTTATATTCTGAATATAAACCAGGTGAGCAGGATTGATCCATACGAAAAAGAAAATCACCTCGCGATCCTAAAAAGCGGCGCTAAAGTATTGGTGAGTAAAACAGGTTACCCAAGGCTGAAAGCAGCACTGGGCTTATAATACATCCGCCGGTACCTGAACTTTTCCCATCCCCTCCCGGGAAAGGATGGGAAAAGTCAGGCGCCGGCAAATAGTTTCTCCAGCTTCTCCTTCTTCAATATTTTTTGTACCTGTGTACCTGATGCAATCAGTTTGTTGCCCACATGGGCCGTGTAGGAGCAGGTGATGGTGTGATGCAACAGGCTTTCAATAGTAGCGGTAAACCTTACTGTACTACCATTCAGCGCGGGTGCGTGGTGCTCCACGGTGAGCGAGGCGCCAATTCCTTCTTCTCCTTCTTCTTTCATTTCCAGCACAAACAGGCGGCAACACCATTCGGCGTCTCTGGCGAGTGCAAAGGTGGCATATACCGGGTGTACCATACCGCTGTCGAATGCGGCGCAGTCGGCCATGGTAACGATACGTTCAAATGTTTTGGTGTCGCCGGGTTTGAATAGCTGTTGCATACACTAAATTATTGTACTACCAGTACCGGCACTTTTACTTTATGCCTCACCTGGTTGGCGGTTTCGCCGTAAATAAGATCCTTTAGTCCTTTGTGGCCGTGGCCGCCGAGTACGAGGAAGTCTGCTTTTTCTTCGGACACGATGCGGGCAATTTCGTTGGAGCGGCGGCGGAAGCCGAGCACCCCTTTGGCCTTGATATTCCTGGATTTCAGGAGCGCTACGTAGGTGTCCAGCTGTTCCTGGTCTTTACGTGTTTCCAGGTCATCGGAATCTTTTCCGAAATACTTAGCCGACGCACTTTCTACAATATGAATCAGGATATACTCCGTGTGTTCGTTACCGTGAGCAATGGCATTTCGGATAATCTGTTCATCGAATTTGCCGAATTCCAGCGCCATGGCAATACGGTGGTAGATGGGTTCATCCAGTTCACCCAGGCTTACCTGTGCCTTATGAATATTAGGATTATCGGGTGCTTCCGGATGTTTGCGGAAGATAGGGTAGATAATGGTGAATCCGAGCAGCACGAGGAAGCCAATACCCACGATAATGATAATAGCGTCTACAAGGCTGTTACTATTTCCGGAGATGTAATCGCGTGCTTCTTCAAAAACCATTCGTGAGTTCAGGTATACCAGCACGGAGGCAATCACCCAGCTAAGAATCTTCACAGGCGTTTTGATGGCGAAGTTACCCATGGTATGTTTATCGCTCACGAAGTGAATGAGTGGAATGATGGCGAAGCCCAGCTGAAAGCTCAGCAGTACCTGGCTGAATACCAGCAGTGCACCCACTTCTTTATCGCCGGCGATGATAATTACCAGCAGGGCTGGAATAATCGCCAGCAGCCTGGTGATGAGGCGGCGCAGCCATGGATTGATACGCAGGTGCAGGTAGCCTTCCATTACAATTTGGCCGGCGAGGGTACCTGTTACCGTGGAGCTTTGTCCGGCTGCGATCAGGGCTACGGCAAACAGGACGGGGGCCAGTTTGGTGCCTAATAATTTCTCCAGCAGTTCGTGTGCATCCTGGATTTCAGCGATGTGCGTACGTCCTGTATTGTAAAACACAGCAGCTGCCAGTATGAGGATGGCGGCGTTTACGAAAAAGGCGAGGTTGAGCGCGATGGCGCTGTCGATAAAGTTGAGTTTGATCGACTGGCGGATGCCTTTTTCATCACGTTTTATTTTCCTGGTTTGCACCAGTGCTGAGTGCAGGTAGAGGTTATGGGGCATTACGGTGGCGCCGATGATACCGATAGCGAGGTAGAGGGCGGTATTATCGGGTATACTGGGTATGAAACCGGTTACTACTTCACTCATTTTAGGTTTGGCGAGAATGAGTTCTATCAGGAACGATGTGCCCACGATGGCGACTAGTGCCACTATGAAGGCTTCCATCTTTCTCATGCCAAACCGTTGCAATACGAGCAGGAGAAAGGTATCTAATACGGTCAGGCTAACGCCCCAGATGAGTGGCAGGCCGGTAAGTAGTTGGATACCGATGGCCATACCGAGTACTTCTGCGAGGTCGGTGGCGGCGATAGCTATTTCTGCGAGGATGTAGAGGATGAAGTTAACAGCGGGCGGATAGGTTTCGCGGTTGGCCTGTGCGAGGTCGCGGCCTCTGACGATGCCCAGGCGGGCGCTGAGGCTCTGCAGCAGTAGTGCCATGATGTTGCTCATGAGCAGTACCCATAGCAGCGTGTAGCCGTACTTACTACCTCCGGCGAGGTCGGTGGCCCAGTTGCCGGGGTCCATATAGCCTACGCTCACCAGGTAGGCGGGTCCGAAGAAGGCAAATATTTTCTTCCATTTCGATTTACTTCCGGTGTCTATACTTTCATGTACTTCACTTAGTGACGGTCCCATATAGGTTTAGTGTTATAGCGGTCTGACCATTATATTTTTAGCCACTTGTTCACTGATGGTGATGGCTGGCTGATGTTTTACCTTTATTTCAATTGAGTTGTCGAATTCGTAGTGGGCGATGATTTCCAGCTGGGTACCCAGTTTAATGCTTTTGGCATTGAGGAATGCCAGGAGTGCGGACGACTGATCACTAACTGCAGTGACCACGAGTCTTCTGGCATTGGCCTGGTCCAGAGAGGTTTGCGGCCTTGGCTTGGCCATGCGGCCGTTGGCGTCTGGGATGGGGTCGCCATGTGGGTCTATCACCGGATTACCGAGGAAATCACTGAGGCGGCTGATGAGCTTTTCACTGCGTACGTGTTCCAGTTCTTCCGCCAGTTCATGCACTTCTTCCCAGGAGAAGGAGAGCTTATCCACAAGAAAGCATTCCCAGAGTCGGTGCCGCCTTACCACCTGAAGTGCCGTTTTACGGCCTTCCGGGGAGAGGGTGATGCCTTGGTATTTTTCATAGGAGATGAGTTTTTTCTCTTTCAGCTTCTTGGCCATATCGGTCACGGAGGCTGGCTTTGTTTCCAGTTCATATGCCAGGGCGTTGGTGGTAACGGCCTGTTCCCCTTCCTGTAGCTTGTAAATGGCTTTGATATAATTCTCTTCCGCAACTGATAAATTCATACAACCTAAATTATTATTTAGACAAACTTAAATAATTTCCCCGAACTTTTCTATATCCGGTATGTTTTTTGATTTTGGAGGCGCACATATAAAAATTTAGTTTAACTTTTCGCCCAAAGAATTTAAATCTACTAATGAAGCGTTATCTGTTATTAATAATGGCCATAGGTGTATTGGCAGCCTGTAAGACAAAGAAGAATTCCGGTCATGGCGGGGATGAGCCTATGACCAGGGAGGAATTCCGGGAGTTATTCCCGGTGGCTGCGTTGCCATACAAGTTGGTGTCAGATTCCCTGCAATTAAAGATGGCGGATTCGCTGGCACTGGATACGGCGGACGTGAACCGTTTTTTAACGGATACGCTTACTAAAGGGGATTTCCCGAAAGGAGAAAAGGTCCGATTGTGGCCCTTGCAGCGTATGGAGGGTAATCCGCTGGATTACATGGTAGTAAAGGCGGCAGGCCGTTCCGGTACGGTGGCTTATCTCTGTTTTATGGAGAAGAAAAAAGGCACCTTTGTTCGGCGTATTCGTGTAGCCGATGCAGGTAGAAGCGGGGTATATTCTTCCCTGCAGATCGACAGCAGAAACGTGCTGAAATTGTCCACCGAGGTACAACACGGACCTGTGCGGGATATGCAGCGGGAGGACTTTTACAGTGTAAATCCCGATGGTTCTACTATGTTGATTATGACTAACTCGGCTAACTTGTCGGTACCAGGTCAGATCTTCAATCCGCTTGATACATTGCCGCGCAAGCACCGTTTTTCTGCTGATTACACCAGTGGCGACATGAGCCTGGTATCTATCCGTGATGGCGAGGATGCGAAGTCGTTCCAGTTCTTCATTACCTTCTCAAAAGACAACGGTAAGTGCAAGGGCGAGGTGAGCGGTGTAGGTCAGTATATAGCCGGCAACAGGGGTGAATTCCGCGATAAGGAAACATCCTGTGGTATTTCTTTCCAGTTTTCTTCCGGCAGGGTAAGTATCAGGGAAATTGGTGGTTGCGGTGCGTACCGCGGTATCAAGTGTTTCTTTGAGGGTAATTTCGTGAAGAAGGTAGAGAAGAAAAAGAAGAAATAATTGTGCAGAAAACTAAGCAATTGTATAAAAACTCAGTTGAATCAGGATTGATGTAACATCAATCCTGATTTTTTTCATACTAATTATAAACCTTATCTGTAAAGGGTTTGAGTGTCATTGTGGTAGATGTGTATGCAAACTTTTAATCGTTTTTTCGAAAATTTATTTGGTAGAATAAAAATAGATTATACCTTTGCAATCCCATCGAACGAAAGGCTTGATGGTTACAAAGAAAGAATGGGAGTTTAGCTCAGCTGGTTCAGAGCATCTGCCTTACAAGCAGAGGGTCGGCGGTTCGAACCCGTCAACTCCCACTTCAATTTTACTGGTAAAGATCTTTCATGGGAGTTTAGCTCAGCTGGTTCAGAGCATCTGCCTTACAAGCAGAGGGTCGGCGGTTCGAACCCGTCAACTCCCACCAACCTAATTCAATTGTAAAGATCTTCAGGGAGTTTAGCTCAGCTGGTTCAGAGCATCTGCCTTACAAGCAGAGGGTCGGCGGTTCGAACCCGTCAACTCCCACACAACATTAAGACCTGTGGTTTCCACGGGTCTTTTTTTATCGACATTCAGTTTTCCATCAAGGGAGTTTAGCTCAGCTGGTTCAGAGCATCTGCCTTACAAGCAGAGGGTCGGCGGTTCGAACCCGTCAACTCCCACACACATTAAGACCTGTGCATTGCACAGGTCTTTTTTCATGCATAGCACCGATTGCATATTGTCGCGCAAAACTATATCTTCATATATCTATACCTTACCTATGGAAAAATTGCTCACCTTTAAGCGATTTCATACCGAAGCGCAAGCGGCTGAAATTGTAACCTTGTTACAAGCGCATAACATCCCTGTTGCATATGAGGAAGAAGTGTTGTTGATGGACCATGTGTACGTAGGACAGAACTTTGATCAGCGCCATCTGGTGAAGATTCCTGCCGGTTATTTTACTCAGGCTGACAACCTGCTTAAAAGCATGATCACTGTATCGCCGGAAGACGTGGAGCCGGACTATTACCTGTTATCTTTCACCACAGAAGAACTAAAGGACGTGATTGCCCAAAAAGATGAATGGGGGGATTTTGATTATGCACTTGCCCTAAAGCTGCTGGAGAAACAAGGGATCACTTACACACCGGAACAATTACATCTCCTCGGAAATAAAAGACTGGAAACATTAACCAAACCGCAGGAGTTGCCCGGTCACCTGGTATTGATCGGATACCTGTCACCACTGCTGCTTTTTGTACCGTTTCCTTATATGAGTGTTTTCAGCTGTCTGGGGATTTTTATTGGTGCATTTGTGCGGTTAACAAAAAAGACCTTGCCGGATGGGAGCCGCGTTTATGCCTTTTCAGACAGTACGAGAGAGCAGGGAAAATGGATGGTACTTATCACCACCTTGCTTTTATGTCTTTGTTGGTTAGTACTGGTAAAGGTTATATATGCACAGCAATAGTATAGTGATAGGTTGACAATTTATTTCGGGAAGCAGAGACGCCTGGCAGGTGTCTATTCGGATAAATCTACTTTCACAATCTCCGCTTTAATCAATAAAATCTAAGCGGAGATTGTGTTTTGATAGACGCCTGCGAGGCGTCTCTACGCAGATCAATAAATATAGCGACATGCATCAGCGTATTTTTTTTGCACCTATTTCTTCGGTTTGAAAATCCTTTTCACCGCTTTTCCTAACTTATTCAAATTTGCCAGCTGCTCCTGGATAGGTGCCAGGGTAAGGTCTTCCGGCTGAATACCAGCTTCCACATAATCCACTGCAATTTGTTCCGGATATAGGAGAATCACATTGTTGTCCCTGAAATGACGTTCAATTTTGCCCGGTATATTTTCCATGTAGGCACTGTACGATAAGGTGCCTTTACGGGCTGTAACTACTGCCACCAGGTCGTTTCGGCTTACTTCCCTGCTGATGGCCAGGAAATCTTCTGTACCGTCGTATACCCGGAATTGTACATCGATGCTCATTTTTGATTGTACTATATATCCCTCAATAATAGTTTGGGTGGAATTAGCGCAAAATACAACCAGCTTTGCTCCTGCCTGTTTTCCAAGCATCAGCATTTTCTGCAGGTAATGCAGGAAACCCTGTTCATATTCCGCATTTTTAGGAAGTGCCAGCACCATTTTTTTAGTAGTACTGAGTGGATATAGAAACCGGCAAACATACACGGTTTCCCATACACTTTGCAGCACGTTATCGAGTGTGCTTCCAAAGAAGGAGCCCAGGAAACGGTCGGTGGCACTGGTTTTATCCGTCCATCCGAGTATTACATCGCTGACCATCAGTTCTGTGGCGGCACGGGAAATGCCATCTGAAATATTGAGGTCAATGCGGGTAACAACCTGCAGCTGACTTTCTGTAGCGGCAGCATGGATAATGGCTTTTTCCATCATCTTGTTACTGGCGTGAATACTTTCTTTGGCCGTGCTGTTGTCCTGTACAATGGCCAGCGGGTATATGGGCGTATTGGCCTGCGGGTCCTTGATCATAACGGCAAAGTCGAGCAGTGCCTCAATACGATCCGGGTGTGCCACGGGAATGAGTATACGTTCAGGTTGATCAGGCAGCTCGGGTTTTGCGGCCGACTCCTCGATCGCCATTTTTCGACCGGCATTTTCTGTTACGAATGAGCCTACCAGGCAGGTGACAAGTATAAGGATCACTGTGCCGTTAAGGACATTCTCATCTACAATATGCATGTTAAACCCAATGAGAATAACTGCGATGGTGGCGGCAGCATGTGAACTGCTGAGTCCAAAGATTACTCTGCGTTGTGTGGGCGTATAACGGAATGTCAGCTGAGTAAACCAGGCGGCCAGCCATTTGCTGCTGAGTGCCATGATGGTGAGTGCACCGGCGATAATCAATGCCTGCGGACCTTTGAGTAGTACCCGTAAATCTACCAGCATCCCTACACTGATCAGGAAAAAGGGGATGAAAAGTGCATTACCAACAAACTCAATTCTGTTCATCAGGGGAGATGTATGCGGTATCAGCTGGTTAAGTGCCAGGCCGGCGAGAAATGCCCCGATGATACCCTCTACGCCGGCCAGTTCTGCCAGGAATGCGGAGAGGAACACGAGGGCTAGAACGAATATAAAATGAGAGGTTTTGTCGTCCTTGATTTTTTTGAAAAACCATCGTCCCAGCATGGGCATCAGCCACAGGATGATAGTGGCAAAAACCGTCAGGGAAATGGCTAGCCTTACCCAGAATTCGGTATTGAGGTTGCCGGCTTCTGCGCCGGTGATAACGGCCAGTATCACCAGTACGGCGGTGTCGGTAATAATGGTTCCACCAACGGCTACGGTTACTGCTTCATTTTTTGTAATACCGAGCCTGCTTGCCAGTGGGTAGGCTACCAGCGTATGTGTGGCGAACATACTCGAGATGAGCAGGGTAGCCATGAAGTTAAAGTGTAGTACGTATGTGCATACCAGGTATCCCATTATGAGTGGGATGAAAAAAGTAAATGCTCCGAAAACCATACTTCTGTAGCGGTTTTTACGGAACTCATTCATGTCCAGCTCCAGGCCCGCCAGGAACATGATGTATAGTAAACCTGCCTTGCCGAATAGATCGATACTACCTTTTTCAATAATCTTAAATCCGTGATCACCTATCAGCATACCGGCCAGGATAAGCCCGATAATACTGGGTATACGGAATTTTCTCAGGATGATAGGGGCCAGCAATATGATGAACAATACCAATGAAAAAATAGGAATAGGATCTTTCAGTGGCAAGGAGAAATTCATTAGTAAAACCAGGCTGTGCTTCATAAAACCAATTTTTAGGGATGTGCGGAAAAAATAAGCTGTCAATCAGGTTTGATTTTCAGTCATTATAAACCGTCATCAGGATTATCATTACTCAATAGTGGATAAATTAACGAATATTCCGCGTAATTTTGCATAAAGCTTTCTTTAATAATGATGGAACACACTAATACTGAAGTAATTACGGAGGAACAGGAGGATGTTCTGGTAGCGGAGGATGAGCAATTTCCCTTTAACCTGGTGGTGTGGAACGACGACGTAAATACATTCGACTGGGTAATTGCCTCGTTGATTGAGGTGTGTGGCCATACACATGAGCAGGCGGAGCAATGTGCACTTATTATCCATTTTAACGGTAAATATGCGGTAAAACAGGGAGAGTACAGGAAGCTGCGTCCCCTTTGTGAAGCGCTGCTGGAAAGAGGTTTGAGTGCCACTATAGAAGAATCCGTTAACCAATAGCATGATTTTTCGTCTCTCAAAAGAGCTGATATTTCCGGATGTAACGTTTGCAGAGCCTGACGGGTTGCTGGCTGTAGGAGGAGATCTGAGGCCTGAAAGGCTGATACTGGCCTATCAGTCCGGCATATTCCCCTGGTTTAATGAGCCACCGATTCTCTGGTGGAGTCCAGATCCCCGTTTTGTACTATTCCCCGAAAGCCTGAAAGTATCTGCCAGTATGAAGCAGGTACTGAAGAAAAATACTTTCCGCATTACCTATAATCAAAACTTTGCCGGCGTGATCCGCAATTGCCGTAAAATTGAACGGGTTGATCAGGATGGGACCTGGATTACGGGAGATATGGAAGCCGCTTATATTCGCCTGCATGAAATGAAAATTGCCATGTCGGTTGAAGCCTGGCAGGGGGATGAGCTGGTAGGAGGCTTGTATGGCATCCGGCTGGGACGCGCCTTCTTTGGGGAATCCATGTTTGCCAAAGTGAGCAATGCTTCCAAAGCAGCATTTATCACTTTTGTGCAGGATCATAGTCATGTGCTTGGTATGATCGACTGTCAGGTGGAAACTCATCACCTCCGTTCGCTGGGGGCCGACTTTATTCCGCGCAGCGAATTTCTTCGTATACTGGAGACACTGGAAGTTTCGTAACTTGCTCCTGCAATTCTGCATTTAACCACCAAAAAATACCACCACGATGAAAATTTCCTATCTGTTAGTATTTGTAATACTATGCTCCGCTTTTGTAATACCGCGCCCGCCGCAGGAAGACAGATCCTTACTGCTCACTCAGTTAAAGGAAACCAAAGCTAACCTGTTAAAAGAAGTAGCTGGCCTTTCTGAAGAGCAATTGAAATATAAGCCTGCACCGGACCGCTGGTCTGTAATTGAGTGTGTAGAGCATATTTACAGAACCGAAGGCGGCTTGTTTGCCTGGGAACAGCAGCTGGTAAGCGCTCCGGCAGATGCTTCCAAAAGATCACTGATTAAGCTCACCGACGAACAAATTATCGCGGGGGTGGAAGATCGTAGCAAAAAGGCAAAGGCGCCGGAAGAATTTGTACCGGCCGGTGGTCAAACTTCTCAGCAGATTATCGCTGGTTTTGTAGCCCGCAGAGATTCACTTATCAACTATGTCATGAACTCTAAAGATGATCTGCGTAACCATGTGGTAGAGCAATCTCCTTTAGGTCCAATCGATGCGTATCAGTTGTTACTGCTGGATGCAGCGCATACCAACAGGCATACGCAGCAGCTGGTAGAGGTGAAGAATAGTGCGGGTTTTCCAAAGTAAACAGCATTGAAGCTCCATGAACGGGAAAGCGTTATTTAAAATGCTTTCCCGTTTATTGTAGGAGCTAATTAAGCTGAATATTGTCGATTGTGTAAATGGTCAGTGTTTTTACCGGTGGCAGGTCAAGTGCATACCTGAAATGAACGGTGTAAGTTTCGAAGTGCCCTGAAATGTCAGCATTATTCAATGTTCCCGGTTTCATATCCATCAGCCGGCCTGCTGCATAGGCTTTAAGCCGGGCCTTATAAGTACTATCCATATTGGCATTTGGAATAATGTCTGTTGAATAGGATTTGTCTTTATTCCGGATAAGTTTCACTCTTCCATTTGCATCTCCGCTTTTTTGCCCGATTTGAATATATATGGTTTGAGTAAACGGAACTTTCCGGTTTGTTTTGTTAATGGTTACTTCCCCGGGCATGGAGGCTGAAAAATATTGTTGCCATGGAACACTTAATTTGCCGGTATCCATGTTATCCGAATAAATGCTGGAGATATGGCCTGTGGTATCGAAAAACATAATTACCGTTTTATGCTTTTCAAAAAAATGGAGCTGATTTTTCTTTTGTCCGATAATGTTGCGTAGTGCTTCTTTCAGCGCTTCTTCAGCACGGGAGTTGGTATCTGCTAAAAGGGTAGGTTTATTACTGAGATACCAGTCTTCTACTGACTTTCCTGCATCCACGGCAGCTTTGGTTTCCCGTACTTTCCTTTGTTCCGGTGTTTCTTCTTTCTTATTGGCCGGCACAACTGCCTTTTTTTGATTGATGTTGAGCTGTTTAAGGTCAGCAGGAGTGAGCGCATATTCAAAAGCCTGGATACCTCTCATACATTCCCGGGCGTGTACAATTTCATTTTGATAAAACACGAGATTTTCCGTTAGGGTGGTTACGCTATTGTCTTCAAAGGATTTCCAGGTAAACGATTCAGGTGTTACGCTGATCACATTGTTGCCACTGAATGCAGACGGCTCTAATGTGGAAATATTGATCTTGTAAATGTGTAGCGGGGAGTAAGGGTTAGGACCCGAACCTATCATGCCTATGGACGCGTTTTTAGTTAGTAGTGTTGCATTACAAAGTGTTCCTGATTGCAATGTACTACCAGGTACTCCTACTAATACTTTCCTATGGATGGGTATCACCCATTTTTTCCCAGCGGGCACTGTTTGAGCAGCTTCTGCAATTGTGATGGTTTTTTGTGCGTAGGTTGCAATACAAGTCAGCAGGCAACTAACCATAAGGGTTATTTTCATCATAGGAATGCTATAAGGCCTTAAAAATAACAATTTTCGCTTATGGGATGATAGCAGGCCTAAATAAAAAGGTGCCGGCTTGCCGGCACCTTTTCAATAATGTGTGGAGGAAGCGTTTATCTCAGCTCCCAATCCACAATATTATTACTCCATTCTTCTCTGAATGGTGTTGTAATCTTAATGTAGTTATCAGTATACCCTTCCATCATACCGTCTTTGTTATGTGATTCAAACAGTACTTTGCGGGTTTGGCCAATATGTTGTTCCGTAAAGTAATTCAGTTTTTTAACGCTGAGGTTACGGAGTATTTTATTACGCTCGTGGCGTACGTTTACCGGTACTACCGGCTGGATGTCCAGCGCGAGCGTATTAGCTCTTTCTGAGTAGGTGAACACGTGAAGATAGGATACATCCAGGCTATGGAGGAAATCATAGGTTTCCTGGAAATGCGCATCCGACTCTGCCGGGAAGCCAACAATTACGTCAACGCCTATAGCACAGTGAGGCATGAACTGTTTGATCATACCTACTTTTTCTGCATAGAGCTCGCGGCGGTAGCGGCGGCGCATATTACCGAGCACTTCATTACTGCCACTTTGTAATGGGATATGGAAATGCGGCATGAACTTGTTGCTGTTTGCCACAAATTCAATGATTTCGGCAGTCAGCAGGTTAGGTTCGATGGAACTGATGCGATAACGCTCAATCCCTTCTACTTTTTCCAGTTCCTGGATAAGCTCATAAAAAGTTTCTTCTCTCTTCTTACCGCCTTCAAAGCCTTTTCCGAAGTCGCCCAGGTTTACGCCTGTCAGTACAATTTCTTTCACCCCGTTTGCGGCGAGTGTTTCAGCATTCTTTACCACATTAGCAACACTATCGCTGCGGCTTTTGCCTCTGGCCATCGGGATGGTACAGAAGGTACAGCCATAGTCGCAACCATCCTGTACCTTCAGGAAGGTACGGGTGCGGTCGTGCAGGGAGTAGGAGGAGTGGAAAGAGTTTACATCCTCAATATCGCAGGAGCAGATTTTTGCGCTGTCGCCTTTGGTGAGGTTTTTCAGGTGTTCGGCGATATTGAATTTTTCTGCTGCGCCGAGTACCAGGTCTACCCCTTCAATGCTCGCAATTTCTTCCGGTTTCAGCTGGGCGTAGCAACCCGTAATGACCACCATGCTTTCAGGGGCGCGGCGTTGTATACGGCGCACCAGCTGACGGCATTCCTTATCGGCATTATCAGTTACCGAACAGGTATTGATCACATATACATCGGCGGTATTGTCAAAATCCGTTTTTACAAAGCCATCCTGTTCCAGTAACCTGCTCAGGGAGGAGGTTTCTGAAAAGTTCAGCTTGCAGCCGAGGGTATGAAATGCTACTGTTTTTACTTGTTCCATAGAGGACGGCAAAGGTAGCAACTTTTTATGTCATAGTCAGGTCAGGAATTTTGACTATTTTACGCCGCTGTTATAATTTTATGAAATCTGTTCAAAAATATCTGCCGGTGCTGTTGCTAGCCGTTTTATTAGTGGCAGGGTGGCACCAGGAATGGTGGAAAAGAGAGTCAGGCACTATACCGGGAAGCAAAAACATTGTTACCAGTCCGCCTAAACCGGAGCCAAAAGTCGCCGGCGCCCTGCTCAACCGCGAAGCAAGGCTGGAATTTACGAAGCATGCCAAATGTCGTATGGATTGTCGCCATGTGACGGAAGCGGAAGTGGCCGAAATCCTGCAGAAAGGCGAGGTCAACCTGGAAAAATCCAATCCTAATGACCGTCCCTGCCCTACCTTCGCACTGGAAGGGTATTCACATGAGGGGCAACACCTGCGTATCGTTTTTGCTCCCTGTGATAAAAACAGCGCCAGAGTGGTTACCTGTATCGACCTGGATAAAGACTGGTCCTGCCATTGTGAATAGCACAAAACTTCATTATTAGTAATATAAATCGTAGTTTTCCAGCCTAATTCAAACCATTGACAAGGGGCGTTTATGAAGTTATTTATGAAATTGTTGCGTCTTATATATGTAGTATACGCCGCCATTATATTCCTGGGAATCATGTTTCTGATCCTGCCGCCGATTTTCCTGGCATCGCTGCTGGGTAAGGAGAAAGGGGGAAATATCATCTTCTATTTCCTGCGATTTTGGGCCCATGCCTGGTTTCCGCTGGTAGGGATGCGGGTTACGAAGGAACACCTGGTTGAACACGGCGACAAACCATGCATATACGTTGTTAACCATCGTAGCTACCTCGATGCTGCCATCGCAGTAAAGGTGATGCGCCTTCCTTTCCGCCCGCTCGGGAAGGTGGAAATGTCTAAAATCCCGTTTTTTGGGTTCATTTATAGAAATTCTGTGGTACCGGTGGATCGCTCCAACGCTCCTGCCAGAGCCAAGAGTGTTCGTGAAATGATGAGCCGCCTCAAAGCAGGTATCTCCATCCTGATGTTCCCGGAAGGTACTACCAACGAAACCAATGAGCCGCTGCGTCCTTTCCATAACGGCGCTTTTCGTATGGCCATCGAAATGCAGATACCACTTAAACCGGTATTGTACGTGGATGCGGGCGACCGCTTCCCTTCCGGTAAAGGACTGATGGTGCTGAATCCCGGCAAATGCCGCGTGGTATTCCTCCCGGAAATCCCGGTTGAAGGCCTTACACTCGACGATATTAATACCCTCAAACAACGCGTTTACGAGGTAATGGACGCAGAACTGCGTAAACGTCGTGCTTACCCAACATTGCAACCGACCGCATGAAGTATGCAGATGTAATATTGCCACTGGCGTTACCTAAAAATTATACTTATTCCATTCCCGAACACATGGAAAATACTATCCAGGTGGGCAGTCGCGTGGCGGTGCAACTGGGTAAACAGAAGAAGTATGCGGGTATCGTAAAGGCAATTCATCAGCAGGCACCTGCCGATTATAAAACCAAACCACTGCTGGACCTGCTCGATAAAGAGCCGGTTGTATATCCCACCCAGCTCAGCTTCTGGTCGTGGATAGCCAGCTATTACATGTGCAGCGAAGGTGAGGTGCTCAACGCAGCCCTCCCCGCACACCTCAAACTCTCCAGTGAAACATTGCTGCTGCATAATGATGCTTACGGCGACGACTATACGCAACTGGACGATGATGAATACCTCATCGCGGAAGCGCTGCAAATCCGCAAGGAACTGCGCATTGAGGAAGTGCAGCTGATCCTGGATAAATCTGAAGTATATAGTGTTATCAAAAAACTGATTGAGAAGAAGGTATGCCTGGTATACGAAGAGCTCAAAGAAGTTTATAAAGAAAAGACGGAAAACTTCATCGTGCTGCATCCAAACTACCAGCAGGATGCCCAGCTGGAAGCTCTTTTCAATGATTTTGGCCGCGCACCCAAACAGATGGAACTGTTGCTGGCCTACCTCCACTTGTTAAAAACAACCGGTGAGGTTACACAGCCGGAGCTGCTCAAAAAGTCAAATGCTACCACTGCACAGCTCAAAGGTCTCGTGGATAAAGGTATCCTGCTCGTGGAAAAACGTGCGGTGGACCGTATCAAACAACACAAGCTGGATGCACAGCTGGACTTCACACTGAGCCCTTCCCAGGAAAAAGCATTACAGGAAGTACAAACTCACTTTGCCACCAAACAGGTAACCTTACTGCATGGTGTTACTTCCAGCGGTAAAACGCAGGTATACGTAAAAATGATGGAAGAAGCCGTAGCGGCCGGAAAACAGGTACTTTACCTGCTGCCGGAAATCGCGCTCACAGCACAAATCATCCGTCGCTTACAGAAACATTTTGGTAAACATATCGGGATCTATCACTCCCGCTTCAATAACAACGAAAGGGTAGAGATCTGGAACAAGGTGAAGAACGGAGAGCTACAGATTGTGCTGGGCGCACGTTCCAGCCTCCTGCTGCCTTTCCGCGATCTCGGCCTCATCATCCTCGATGAGGAACATGACCCCTCCTACAAACAGCAGGACCCGGCTCCCCGCTATCACGCAAGGGATGCGGCTATCTATTATGCCGGCCTGTTTAAGGCTAAGGTGCTGCTCGGCAGCGCTACCCCTTCCCTGGAATCATACTACAATGCACAGCAGGGCAAGTACGGTCTGGTAGAGCTCTCAGAAAGATACGGCGGCGTCGAAATGCCCGCGATGGATATCGTGGACATCAAGAAAGAAATGGCAGAAAAAACCATGGACGGTAACATCTCCCTGGCCCTTAAAACCGCTGTTACAGAAAGCCTCACCGCGCAAAAGCAGGTAATCCTGTTTCAGAACCGCCGCGGCTACGCGCCTTTCCTGATGTGCACTACCTGCGGCTGGATACCGCATTGCAAACAATGCGATGTATCGCTTACCTACCACCGCAATCAGGATAAACTGCACTGTCACTACTGTGGCACGCGTTATCCGTATGTATATACCTGCGCCGCCTGTGGTAGCCAGTCGCTCATACCTAAAAGTTTCGGTACCGAAAAAATAGAAGACGATCTGCAACAAATCTTTCCGGAAGCCCGCATTGCCCGTATGGACGTGGATTCTGTAAGGAATAAAGACAGTCACAATAAAATGATCAAGCTGCTGGAAGACCGGGAAGTGGACATCCTCGTGGGTACACAGATGGTAGTGAAAGGGCTCGATTTTGATAATGTGAACCTGGTGGGCATTCTGAGTGCCGACAGCCTCCTGAGCTATCCCGATTTCCGGGTAAACGAACGTGCTTTTCAACTGATGGAGCAGGTGAGTGGCCGCGCAGGACGAAAACATGAAAAAGGTAAAGTGCTGGTGCAGGCCAGCAATACGCGGCATCCGGTATTGCATTATGTGCTGAACCACGATTATAAAGCGATGTATGAAGCCGAGCTGGCGGAGCGACAGTTTTTCCACTATCCGCCGTTTTACCGTTTGCTCAAGCTCACGCTCAAACATAAAAATCAGCAAACAGTGGAACAGGCTGCACAGATCCTGGCCAGCTGGCTGAATCCACACATAGGACCACAGCTGGTGGGCCCGGCAGCGCCTCCTGTGGCAAGAGTCAGAAATAATTATTTACAGGAGATGTTAATCAAGCTGCCGAGAGATACCAAGGCCATTGCACAAACCAAGCACCTGCTGCGGGAGTATTTTATACAGTTGCTGGCAGAGAAGAAATTCAGGTCGGTGACGATTGTGCCGGATGTGGATTGTGTGTAAACTCATCTTAGTATTTTGTTTGCAGCCGAGCCTTCGGCACGGCTGCAAACAAAAAAAGCTCGCCGAAGGCGAGCTTTTTTTGTTACTTTCCAAGAATCAGTTCCTGTTGCTTCAGTATTAGCACCCGCTCCAGAATTTTCTTAAACAGCGCTTTATCTGCTCCTTTATAATCCACCAGTTTAAAGTACTGTACTACAAAAATGTGCGCTTTATTGCCATCCTGCACCAGGCGCATTTTCATGCCGAGGTTCTCATTTTTGTCGCCAATATTTGCAGCAAAATCATCTTTGTTCATCACTTTATAACCTTCCGGGATGTCGATGTGCAGGCGTGTTTCGAAGTAGAACGGAAAAGCCAGCTGCACTGGCAGCGTATCTTCGGGCATAACCGGGTTGAGTATGAGGCTACCGCTGAGCAGGTCACCCAATTTGATATTTTTTCCTGTGCCTTTATTTTCTACAAGCGAAGGTGTGTTTAGCTTTGATTTCACCACTACCGGCTTATCCAGTGGTTGGTTGGTGAATAATTCATTGGTGGCGCTGTAGCTGGTTACCTTACGTACCGCTGGTTCCAGTGGAAGAATAGAATTGAAGGCTGCATTCCTTCTGCCTTCATCCTTGCCGGCGCGCTCAAATCCTCTTTTTACATTGATAGCTGCATAGCCGCCGTAGGACTGTGTTACCTCCCATGAAGGATTGTTCAGGTCCGTGAGGGTAGCATCCATACTGATATTGCTAAGTGTATAATCCGGTAACGGGGTGTTGATCAGGTCAGTGAGCACTTCGCTTTTATCGCCAATGAGGGTATCATGGCATCTAACTGCCAGCAGGTTGATCCAGTTGGCAGGGTAGCATGGGAAGCGGGATTCAGGCTCACCGGGCGCCATGGCTTGCCCTAAAGTAGGGAAATACAGCAATACATTGGTTGCCAGCTGTGGGTTTACCAGGTCCTTTTGTAATGGAATTTCATCTCTGGAAGAGGTGAAAAGCATATGTGTCGGGATGTTCAGGTAGTACAGGAAAGCGTTCATCAGCTTGATCATGCCCATTTTATCTGTTCTCCTCGTGCGGATGGCTGCAGAAAGGTCGCCCGGATTGAGGTATGGATCGGTTGGGATGAGCTGATAATTGGTTTTCATGTACTGTTCCAGCAGGTAAAGCAACGTTGGCAGCGGGATACGCTGCTTAAGAAACGGCAGGTTAGCGAGTTCTTTTTCTACGAGGCGGGCTTCCTGCTTGTTGATGGCGGCGTAAGGAATAAAGGTTTCCTTACCGAAGTCCTGCCAGTTGATCTTAGTGGTTTTGCTGCCTTCGGTGATTTCGGCCAGGGCAAATTCCAGGCGTGCCAGCGCCGGCTTCACGTTATACAGTGGGTTGTTACGTATTGGTGTCACATTTTCCTGTGTAAACGTATATACGTTGCTGTTACCATCTTCGGTGGCGGTAGGGGTAGCCTGTGGAATATTTGAGCTGAAATTGAATTTCATGGTTTTAGGTGCCGTAAGGCGGAACAGGGCTTCCGCGCAGGGGATTTCCGACTGCATGGAAAATATGCCTGCGTAGCCGGAGGCTTTTGACACGAGTTCGTATTCAATTTCGTCGCCGGCGTTAGCTTCCAGTCCCTCTACACTAATGGTGGTGCCTCCTGCATTGTTATTCACGGCCCTGGCGTTGCGGGCCAGATTGGTGGCGGTACCGTCGGCACTTATTTTACGAATGTTAAAACTGCGGGTTTCCTCATTGGAGGGTACGTTAAACTGGATAGAGTTGAAAGTATCCCGGTTGAGGGTTTGCTGAATCTGGATACTCTTATACAGTTTATGGTAGTAGGCGATCCCGGCGGCTTTATCTTCATTGTTAACGTTGAAGTCGAAAGTTTCTCGGTGAATGAGGGTGAAATATGGCACATTATACTGTGCACCTGTGGGCACAGGGTGTTTTACGGCAGTTCGTGGCCATACATCCGGAAACTTATTTTCCTGGGCTTTACCGGGTAGGGAAAAAGTTATCCAGCAGAGTGTGATCAATAAGAATATAAGTCGTTGCATAAGCATTAAAGATACGTAGTGTTGGCCAAACTCAGCGTGGTGTTTCCCCTACTTCCTGGATGGCATCGGATTCGTAAACGGAAATGCCGGGGATATTCTTTTTAGCTACTTTCAGCATGGCACTGGCTACTGTAGCGGCTTTGATGCCGCGGTATTTTTTCCAGCGGCCCTGTAGGAGGAAGTAAAACAACTGGATCAGGTATTTGCTGAGCCATTCGCCCAGCCTGAACTCCTGCCGTTGCCCCAGCAGGAAACTGGGACGGAAAATGGACGTGGAGTAAAACCCTACGCCTTCTATAGCGGCTTCTAATTGTCCTTTTGTACGGAGATAGAAATTGCGGCTGTAGAGGTTTGCTCCGATACTGGACATCACGAGGAACTGGCCTACACCATTTTCCCGCGCGATCCGTGCACATCTCACCGGAATATCAAAATCTACTTTTCGAAAATTTTCCTTGGAACCCGCCTTTTTTATGGTGGTACCAATGCAGCAGAACAATACATCTCCTTTAATCAAGGTCCGCAGGGTGGCTTCATCCGAGTAATCAACGATAATACTTTCCAGCCCCGGCCTGGAATTAAACCAGTGTTTGCGTACCAGCACCCTGATGTGGGTATAGTACCCGTCGTGCAGGAGTGCGGATACCAGGTGAGTACCTGTAAGGCCGGTAGCTCCTATTACAATAGCAGTTTTTTCCATGGATAGAATTGTGCTGATGTTAGTAAATCCGGTTTATCTTTGTCTGATATAAAGTTAAGTTTTTTGAATGCTTAGTTATGCTCATATCTGAAAATGTTCTGTTAAAGCCATATAATACCTTCGGAATTACTGCAACGGCCCGTTATTTTTCCACTTTTGCGAATCAGCAGGAGCTGGAATCCTTGCTGGCTGATGCGCGGGTAACCGGACAGCCACGTATGATCCTGGGAGGCGGGAGCAATATCCTTCTCACCAAAAACTACGACGGCGCCATGCTGAAAAATGAAATAAAAGGAATCACTGTAGTAGCCGAGGATAACGATTACGTATATGTGAAAGCGGGCGCGGGGGAAAACTGGCATGGTTTCGTACAGTATTGTATTGGTCAAAACCTGGCAGGACTCGAAAACCTTTCGCTCATCCCCGGTAACGTAGGTGCCAGCCCCATGCAGAATATTGGCGCATATGGGGTGGAGATTAAAGATTGCTTCCATGAATTGGAAGCTTTTCATCTCCATGAAAAAACAATAGTGAAATTTAATAACAGCGACTGCAAATTTGGTTACCGGGAAAGTGTATTCAAGCATGAATATAAAAATCAGTTTGCCATTATTTCGGTAACGTATAAACTGAGTAAGCAGCCGCATTTCAATACCAGCTATGGCGCTATAGAAGCGGAATTGGAACACATGGGAGTAAAGGAATTATCTATCCGTGCCATCAGCGATGCGGTGATTAACATCCGCAGTTCCAAGCTGCCTAACCCGGCAGAGATCGGGAATGCGGGCAGTTTCTTTAAAAACCCTTCTATCGATGGTGCTGCCTATCGCCGTTTGAAAGAAACGTTTCCTAACGTGGTCGCCTATCCGCTGCCCGATGATCATTTCAAACTGGCTGCAGGCTGGCTCATTGAGCAATGTGGCTGGAAAGGCTACAGGCAGGGAGATGCAGGTGTACATGCAAAACAGTCCCTCGTACTGGTGAACTATGGGGGGGCAACAGGTAGTGAAATCTACCACCTGTCGCAACAAGTGGTAGACAGTGTGCACGAAAAATTTGGCGTGACCCTCGAAAGGGAAGTGAATATTATTTAAGCCCTGCTGCGGATATGCTGAATGATTTTATCTGCATGTTCGCGCGAGTTTTCAATAAACCATACATGCGTATCCATGCCGCCACAAACCACGCCGGCTAAGTAAATACGCGGCATATTGGTTTCCATGGTAAGCGGATTATACGCAGGATATTTTTTGGCATCGTCTGAAAGGGCGATGCCTGCTTTTTGCAGGAAATCGAAGTTGGGCTGATAGCCGGTCATCGCAATTACGAAGTCATTAGGGATGGTAACAATACCATCCGGTGTAAGGATATCCGCTTCATTTTCACGCACAGCGGCCAGCCCGGAATGGTAGTAAGCCTTGATACTTCCCTCAGCGATACGGTTTTCAATATCCGGTTTTACCCAGTATTTCACCCGTTTGCCAATACCGTCTTCACGGATGATCATGGTTACCTGCGCACCTTTGCGATAGGTTTCCAAAGCCGCATCCACGGCGGAGTTGTTGGCACCTATTACGATCACTTTGCGGGTAGCGTAAAAGTGAGGGTCCTTGTAGTAATGCGTTACTTTCGGCAGGTCTTCACCGGGTACATTCAGCTTATTCGGAATATCGTAAAATCCGGTGGCAATTACCACATGGCGCCCGTGATATTTCCCTTTTGGAGTGTGTACCATATATTCAGTACCGTTAGGAATGATGCCGGTTACTTCTTCAAACAGCTTTACGTTCAACTGGTTGCTGGTGGTCACTCTCCGGTAGTATTCCAAGGCTTCGGGGCGGTTTGGTTTGGGATTGATACATACAAAAGGAATGTTACCGATTTCCAGTCTTTCTGAGGTGGAGAAGAAGGTCATGTACAGCGGATAGTTGTACAGTGAGTTGGTCAAACATCCTTTTTCAATCACCAGGTAAGATAAGCCTGCGCGCTGGGCAGTGAGTGCACAGGCGATTCCTATTGGTCCACCTCCGATAATGATTACATCATATGCCGCGTCCATAGTTTAATTTATTTAGCTGCCAGGTAATTTAACAGGTTTACCAGGGCATTGTTGTTGACGGATAGTTGAGTGGTGTTAGCAAGGATTTCATTGCGTTGTTGTACAAACGGGCCGCCGGCGGCAATTTCATCCTGGCCGTGATCGACCATGGCCAGCAGGGAAGCGGGCGTGAGTTCGATATGAAACTGAAGGCCGATAGCATTGTCGTAGATATAGGCCTGGTTGTTACAGGCGGCAGAGGCGGCAAAACGGGTAGCCCCGGTGGGGATATCGAATGTGTCGCCATGATAATGAAAAACTTCCATATGCTGTGGCAGCACGTTTACCAGGCCAGCGGCCTGTTCCTGGAAGGTGAAATCAACCGGATACCAGCCTATTTCCTTCTGCGTATGTGCGTACACGTTAGCACCCAGGGCAGCTGCCAGGATTTGGGAGCCGAGGCATATGCCCAGTACTTTCTTTTTTTGTTCCAGTGCTTTTTTTACGAGATTAATTTCTGTGGTGAGCCAGGGGTATTGGTCCTGGTCGTACACGCCCATGGGGCCTCCCATGATGATGAGCCAGTCGGCTGTAGCGGCAGCATCGGCGCTGGCATCGGGTTCAAACCATTTGGTAGCGGTTAATGTATGGCCTTGCGTGCGGCACCATTCCTCTATACATCCTAAGCCTTCGAACGAAACATGTTGGAAATAATGAATATGCATACCGGGTCCTGCTTTATAGTGAAGCATCACACAAAGATATTCAATCGGCCCGAGCTGTGGTATTATTTTAATGCGGCACGTACTACTCTGAAGTATTCATAGCCTTTCATGTGTTTGGCGGCCTCCTTATAGTATTGCCGGCGATAGTCGCTGGCGCCGCCATCATAGTTGACCTGCATATTTCTCGCGTTAAAGATGCTGGCCCAGGTATCGGGATACACACCGAAGTTGAAATGTTCGCCTTTGCGGCCGAGGGTGCGGGATACGGCGCGGAAGCCACGGAAATTATCCGGGTTTTCCACGGCAGCTTTGTGCAGGTAGGTAAGAATGATCTGGGTACCGGCCGGGTAGCGGGTTACGTATTCGAAGAACTCATCAATTTCTTTTGCTTTGAGGCTGGAGGTAACGCCTTCCCAGAGGAACAGGGTTTTATAGTATTCCCGTTGGAGGTGTGTGATCATTTCGGAAGATAATCGCTGCGTGTGGATGTCCACTGGCACGTAATCGATCGATGTCACCTGCTCGGGGATCACGTTGAAAAGGATTTCCTGTTTTTGCAGCTGGGATTCTTTCAGGTCCACTTCTACGTACTGCACGGGGATGCTTGTTTTCAGCCGGTGAGCGCGGGTATCCAATCGTGCGTTGATGATGATTACCTGGTTGATACCCTGGTTATTGACTGCATCATGGATCATATCATCTATCAGGCGGGTACGTGCAACTGCGGCGGTATAAGCGCCAGGCCAGCGTAGCTGTAGAATGGTAGTGGTGATTTTCCTGAGTGGTCCGTAGTGACAGCAGGCAATGACTTTTTGAAAGAGGGGCGACAAAAATGCTGCAGCGAAGGGATCATATAGGAGTCTTTTATGTACGGGGGCTGTACTTTCTATAGCCCGTGACAATGCCATAAAAATTGTGGCACGTCCGCCGTGCTTCCAGCTCATAGGGGAAAGAAGTGTAATGGTTATCTAATAGCGAATTGGTTGACCTCGTGCCGATGCGTCCCGAAAAATTCCTGACAATCCTTCAGTATTTCAAATGTAAGGAAATGCGGTCATATTTCCTGCAGTGGTTTACTGCAGGAAGATAATGGCCATGAGGGTGGTGGTGCTGATGAATACCCAGAGTAAGACGCCTTGCAGCAGTGGTTTCCAGCCAATGCCGCTAAGAATTTCCCTGCTGAGGTTACTACCAATCAGGAAAAGGGTGAGCGACAATCCCGTTTTGGCGGCGCTGGTAAGGGTATAACTGACATGACCCAACGGGAAAAATGTATTGAGCAGCATAGCTATTACAAACAGCCCGATAAACCAGGGAATTTTGATTTTGCTCTTACCATTTCTGAAGAGCAGCCCGGTGAGCAGGGATACGGGGATGATCCATAGTGCCCGGGATAGCTTCACCATGGTGGCTACCTGCAAGGCTTCAGGGCCGTATTTGCCGGCAGCACCCACTACGGAACTGGTGTCGTGTATAGCTATCGCACTCCAAAGGCCAAACTGTGTTTGACTCAGGTGCAGGAGGTGCCCCAGCACGGGAAAGAGGAACAGGGCTACACTATTGAGCAGGAATATAATGCCCAGGGAAACGGAGAGTTGTTTGTCGTTCGCTTTCACCACGGGCGCAATAGCGGCGATGGCGCTGCCGCCGCAGATGGCGGTACCGCTGGATACGAGATGGCTGGTGTTTTTATCGATGCCCAGTATTTTTCCGAGCAGGTAGCCAAGCAGGAGTGTGGCAGCAATAGAAGCGATGGTGAGGAACAGTCCTGCTCTCCCTGCCTGAAATGCCTGGTGGGCGTTCATGCCGAAGCCGAGGCCTATAACGGAAAGTTGCAGCAGCCACTGGGTGGTACGCCGCGTTAGCTGTGCATAAGGGTTGCCGGTGGTTTGTGCCAGTGCGATGCCCAGGAGTAAGGCCACGGGCGGAGATACGACTGGTAGCAGGGTAGCTGCTGCCGCCGTAATAAACAGTGGTTTGCGTAGCGGGCTAAGTCTGACTTTGTTGCTGCTGATGTGCTGGTGTGCCATGTGCTGTACTATTGGTTATGCCCGCAAAGGTCAGCACCAGCAAGGCTGAAGTCAAATCTTTAAAAGTAATAGGTGATAACCAAATGTTATGACCTTAATCAACCGAAACTATATAGGTATTGAACTTCTTGCAGAAATCTTCTTTCAGGTAGTCGTCGATGCCGGGGAGGAAGTTCACGGCAAAGCCCCGCTGGAGGCGCTTGGGCGTAGTACCTTGCAGGGTGAGTGGGCGGGAATGCAGGATGCCGATGAGCTGTTTTCCCTGGCAGATAAATGCGAGGCGGTAGCCGGGACTGGGATCATCGATGCCGCTTTCGTAGTTGTAGTAGAGGGCGTAGGGTTTGATGGCGCTGTCTTCGTCCAGCTGGAAGTTGTGGATAAAAGGCTGTAGGCCTGCAACGCTGTAGTCTTTATGTTGCTTCAGGAAATTAACTGCTGCCACTTCAATGATGGTCCCCTGGCGGATGCTGCTTTGTTCCGTATAGCCGTCGATGGTAGCCCACATACGGTCGCCATTGGTAGAAACGGGCAGTTTTACATCACGGAGGAGGCTACCGGCGGGTACGCCGTTTACCACGAGCTTACGGCCTTTGCGGAAGCTGGGTTTGCGGTATTCGTCGGCAGTAATATCAAAATCAACGCTTACGGGGTACCAGCCTTTGCGGATGGAGGCGCAGCGCACGGGTACGTAGTCCAGCAGACTGGCGAGGGCAGTCCCGTTGGGTTGTTGCCGGATGGTAGCGGATTTATTGATTCTTTCGCCGCCGATAGGTTTGGCAGCTTTTGCGGGTGTTTTTTTGGTGTTGGTCTGCGTTTTGGCCGTGTTGGTATCTTCCTCATTATCATACTTGCTGCTGCCTTTACGATCGCAGGCAATCAAAACAACGGCGAGTAACAAATAGGTAATCTTCTTCATAAGTCACACATATACAGGTGACTAAGATAAAGAAAAAAGGTTAGTGTGCCGAATAGATCGTGTGGTGATCCAGTTCGATGGCTTCAATTTCCTGCATACTGGAAAAGGGATCGAGTGGCGACCAGTTATCTGCCACTACCAGCTGGGTTTCTTTACCGGTGAGTTGCTGTTGGAGGTGGGCAGCGGTGAGCTGCTGGTGATGTTTGGTATTGATGAAATAGATTTTCGGATCGTTTTTCAGGTGAATAATAATGCCTGGGGAGCCTTCTTTTACTTCTTCCACGGTGGCTGTTCTGACTGCATGTTTTTCGTGGGATGCTTTGCGGGAGCCGGGAATACCGGAAATCAGGAGTGCGCCTACGATTACAGCGGCTAATACAAGTCCGGCAACGCCTTTGGAATTACGTTTAGTCATAGTTGTTGGCATCAGGTTTAGTTGTATAGGTGCTTACAATTTAATATTTTTTTGGGAGATAGTAGCTGGTACAAAAAGAAAGAGGACGATTTACAACTGTAAATCGTCCTCTTTCTATATAATCGAAATATTATTATTTCTTGCTGGTATCGTCTTCATCTTCATCTACCCAGTCTTCATCGATGTATTCATCGTCGTCCCAGTCTTCATCATCATCTTCATCGATGAGCAGGCTGGCTTCTGAGCCGGGTTCTATCTGGTTATTGCGCCAGTAGCTGATAATTTCATTTGCTTTGGCACTAACGGGCTCGAATGAACGGATGACGTTGCCTTCGAAGAGGGCTTCGGTATCCAGGTTGGCGGTGATGGCATCATAGCAGGCCTGAAGGATGGCGAGGCTGTCGGCGGTATTACGCAGTGCGTTGTATGAGAGGCGGATGGCATCGAAGGAGCCGCTGCTGTGAAATACTTCTTCGCCATTGAGCATGGGGAAGAGCCATACGATTACATCGTCGCCGGCTTCTTCACTGTTCAGGATGCCGAAAAAGTCGTCCAGTTGCTCAAAGCCCAGTGGGGCCAGCTTCTCGAAGGAATTATTACGGGGGGCGAATTTAGGATGTGGTTCACCCGTAATCAGAAACAGATCTCCGAAGCCAGGTTTCGTTTTAGTAAAACGGAAGTCAATGAGGATGTCATTTTCCATTGAAGCGCATTATAGTTTGTGGCGTAATTTAAAGGAATATTTGCAATATGAAGGGTAAATTATACCAGTGGTAGTTAAGATGGCGTTATGCAAATGTTATGCAGGCAAGCTTTTGGCCCCTTGGTCCTTCCTGCCTTCGGCAGGAAGGACCAAGGGGGAGTACCGGGGCTGCGCCCCGTACTCCCCCTTGCATTGGGTTGTCATTGGCGTAAAGATTGTCCGCCTCGGGCGCACAATCTTTACGCCCATCCGCCGGGCCGAAGGCCCGGTGGATGGGCGTAAAAAACAAAAAGGGGACTGTCAACCGACAGCCCCCTGAAAAAAATAAGTATATCACGCAATTACATAAAATGATAGCGTACGAACGCTTCCATTGCTGCATATTGCTGTAATCCGAGTTTATCGTATAACTGAGCGGTATTAGCGTTACGATCTTCTGCACGCTCCCAGAACTCGCGACTATCAGTACCCTGGAAAGGCACCACGTCCTTCTGGCTCTGGTGAATGAAGATACCGAGACGTTTCTGGTATACCTGGTCAGGGCTCATTGGTACAGCCATTTCGATTTCATGGATTTCCCATTCCTGCCATGCACCTTTGTACAGCCATACCCAGCAATCCTTCGCCCAGTCGTCGTTTTTAACGATTTCCAGTGCTGCAAAGATGATATCCAGACATACCTTGTGGGTACCATGCGGATCGGCGAGGTCACCTGCGCAATATACCTGCTGAGGTTTGATTTTGCGGAGCAGGTCTACCGTCAGTTTCACATCTTCAGGACCCATAGGTTTCTTTTCAACCAGGCCGGTTTCATAGAAAGGCAGGTTCATGAAATGCTCATTACCTTCGGCGATGCCTACGTAGCGACAGGTAGCTTTGGCTTCGCAACGGCGGATCAGTCCTTTAATGGAGCGGATCTCCGGCGTATCTTTCTGGCTGGGCTTTTTGCTGTTGATAAACGCTCTGGCGTCAGCGAGGATTTGAGTGGACTTGCTACCATCGATATCGAACATGTTTTCGAAACCTACGGCGAAGTCAACGAAACGCAGTACAAATTCGTCTGTTACGGCGATGTTACCGGAAGTCTGGTAAGCAACGTGTACATCGTGGCCTTGCTCATGCAGGCGGATGAAGGTACCGCCCATGGAGATGATATCGTCGTCCGGATGCGGAGAGAAGATCAGGGCAGTTTTTTTGGCAGGCTCTGAACGCTCAGGGTGCTTAGGCAGCTGAGGACCAGGTTTTCCGCCAGGCCATCCGGTGATGGTGTCGCGGATAGCGTTGAATTCTTTAATATTCAGCTCATATGCGGAACCGTATTGTACTACGAGGTCGTTCAAACCATTTTCGTTGTAGTCTTTATCGGTGAGCATGAGGATGGGCTTATCCAGTTTGAGGGCGAGGCCGGTTACTGCCTTGCGGATCAGTTTAGGCGTCCATTCGCAGTCGCCGGTGAGCCATGGCTCTTTAAAGCGGGTGAGGTCAGCAGCAGCCTGCTCGTCGATTACGAATTTGCAGTTGGCATGCTGTTGCAGCAGGGAAGCAGGCACCTGGTCAGTGCTTTGCCCTTCTACAGAACGGCGAACGATTTTGGATTTGTGAGAACCCCAGGCCATCAGCAATACGCGCTTAGCCTTCATGATGGAGCCGATACCCATGGTAATTGCCAAACGAGGCACCTGGCTCATGTTAGGGAACTCATATGCATTTGCCAGACGGGTACTGTTGTCCAGCGTGATCAGACGGGTGTGTGAGTTGATGTTGGAACCAGGCTCGTTAAAACCGATATGCCCGTTGTTACCAATACCCAGGATCTGGATATCAATGCCACCGGCTTCTTCGATTTTTCTGTCATACTGCTCGCAGTATTTTTTGATCTGGTCTTTCTGGATCGTACCATCCGGAACGTTGTAATTGCCTTCAGGAATATCCACATGATTGAACAGGTGTTCTTTCATAAAGCGGTTGTAGCTCTGGAGAGCATCCGGCTCTATTGGGTAGTATTCATCCAGGTTAAACGTAATTACATTTTTGAAGCTCAGTCCTTCTTCCTTGTGCAGGCGTACAAGTTCGGCATAGAGAAACTTAGGAGTGGAGCCTGTCGCCAGTCCTAATACACATTTTTGATTGGCAGCCTGACGCTCGCGGATCAGCGCGGCGATTTCCTGGGCAACTGCTTTGGAACCCTCTTTGGCAGAGGAATGAATTTCCACAGCAATTTGCTCAAAGCTGTCGATCAGTTCGATTTCCTGATGATTAATCGTCATTTGTAAACGTTTTTGATTAGATGCGGTTTAAAAACGAGCCGGAAAATTAAAAAAAATACCGCTAATATCTACGTTTATTTAGCACTTATTTAATTGAAAATTCTTCACGGTGCGTAGAACCTTTTTATATCTGATTCCGTTATTATACCTGAATGCTTTCGGGAATGCTTTTTTCATAATATAAATTAGGTGTAGGAGTCAACAAAAAAAACCGTCTGGTGTAATGCCAGACGGTTCTTTATTTTGTCCCCGAAGTGGCGATGGCCTTCGGCCATCGCCACTTCGGGTTTTACCGGTCGCCTTCGGCGACCGGTAAAACCCGAACTAATTGATAATAATTTCATCGATAAACATCCAGGCAGGGTTTCCTGCACCTACCGCGCCCGCAGGAATATTTCCATTAGGCGTCGCCTGCATCTTCACATATTTAGCCCTAACCGGTGTAATTTTTCCTCTCACCCTGTTTATACCTTCAGCAGTAAAGCTGGTCTGCTTGTATACTTCTTTATAAGCCTTACCATCTTCCGAAACTAAAAAAGCTACAGACTTAGGAGGATAAATCCAGTCAGATTTAGCGCTGATCGTGTTAGTGCCTAACTCGCTGATATCCTGAATGCTGTCCAGTTCCACCACGGCAGTGAGCGCACTGGTTTTGTATCCGAACCACTGGCTGTCGTTATACTCAGGTGCACCTTCAATGCCATTCACCAGGGCAGCAGGCGTGCCAGGATTATAATTTTTTTCCGGCTGGGCAGTCAGGGTAACTTTTTTACCGAGCCCTTTATGGTAAAGGAATGCCTGGCTATACTCATTACCAAATGGCTTACCATCCTGGAATACCTGGGCCCGAACAGTACCTGTTTTTTGAACCTGTACCGGTTCAGTGTAGGCAGTACCTTGTGGTGTAGGTGCGGTGCTGTCAGTAGTATAAGTGATTTTACCACCATCCAGTTTAGCGTCCAGCTTCACCTGTACGCCACCTTTCTGGTTATCTTCCACCACACCGGTGATTTCAAACACGTGTTTTGCGTAATTCACATGCTTCTGGTCCAGCCGTTTTAAATGTACTTTCAACCTTTCTACGAAGTTGTTGTAATCACGTTTGCCGGCAGGTGACCACAGCACTTCCGCCAGGGCAGTAGCGCGCGGGTATACCATGTATTCCATATGCTCAGGGCTGGCAATGTATTCAGACCAGAGGTTGGCCTGTGCACCCTTAATATATTTAGCTTCTTCCGCTGTCAGCTCAGTAGGAACTGGTTCGTATTCATATACCTTGCTCACCGGCAGGTATCCGCCGATTGCCAGTGGTTCTGTTTTGCTCTTTGACTGATACTTATCGAAATAGCAGTAGTTGCCAGGTGTCATGATCACATCATGGTGCTGTTTAGCAGCGGTGATGCCCCCTTCAATGCCTCTCCAGCTCATCACTGTGGCATTTGGTGCCAGGCCACCCTCCAGGATTTCATCCCATCCGATGATCTGTTTGCCTTGTGCGTTGAGATATTTTTCCATCCGCTGGATGAAGTAGCTTTGCAGGGCATGTTCATCTTTCAGGCCAAGGGCTTTGATGCGTGCCTGGCATTTAGGGCATTTTTCCCAACGTACCTTCGGACATTCGTCGCCGCCGATGTGAATGTATCTGCTTGGAAACAGCGGCAGTACTTCTTCCATCACTGACTCCAGGAAGGTGAATACGCTGTCGTTGCCGGCGCAGAATACATCGTCCAGTACGCCCCATCCGGTGCCTACTTCGTATGGTCCGCCGGTGCAGCCCAGGTGAGGGTATGCGGCAAGCGCTGCTAAGGCATGGCCTGGCATTTCAATCTCCGGGATAACCGTCACAAAACGTTCAGCAGCATATTTTACTACTTCCTTTACTTCTTCCTGGGTATAAAAACCGCCGTATGGCTTACCATCAAATCTGCCTTCGCCATAGTGGCCTGCCATGGTTTCCTTGCGCTTGGAAGCAACTTCCTGCAGGCGCGGGAAACGTTTGATTTCAATTCTCCAGCCCTGGTCGTCTGTCAGGTGCCAGTGGAAGGTATTGAACTTATGCATGGCCATCAGGTCGATGTATTTCTTCACGAAATCAACGGGGAAGAAATGGCGACTAACGTCCAGGTGCAGGCCGCGGTAGCCGAAGCGTGGCGCGTCCTGGATGTTCACACCAGGTACGTACATGGCATTGGCTTTTTCTACCGGCAGCAGCTGAATGAGGGACTGTATACCATAAAACGTACCGGCGCCGGTATTGCCATTGATGGTGATCGTTTTGTTATTTACATCCAGCGTATAGCCTTCTGCGTTAGTTGTGTCATTGGCGCTATGGAGGATGATGGCGTTGTCGCTGCCTTGTGCAGCTATTTCCAGTTCATAGCCGGTGAGTTCTTTTATCCAGCTGTTGAACAGGGCAGCGGTTTGTTTATCGGCGTCGTTGCCGGCCACAATAACGGTGCGTTTATTGAGCAGGAATGAGTCGGCTTTTTCCTGCACACTAACCGGCATAGGAATGATGCTCACCTTCCCTTTCGGGGTGCCTGAATTGCTGCCGTTGCTGCAGCTGAACAGGCCGAGGAGGGCCACAGACAGGCCCCAGAGCGATAATTTTCTCAATGTCATATTACGGTGATAGTTGTTTAAAAGCTGATTTCTACATACACCGGACGATGGTCAGAGGCCATTGGTTCGTTGATAACCTTTACCTGCGTGGCTTTCCAGCTGGCAGGGGCCTTGGCGGTCATGATGTAATCCAGTTTGATCCGTGGTGCTTCCGAAGGAAAGCTTGGGCCTGAATCAGCAGAAATATCGGTAAATACTTTTTTGAAAGTGGCGATAGGCTTACTGTCAGGCAAAGCATTAAAATCTCCGGCTATGATTACCGGGATTTTACTTTTGCTGAACTGACTGTTAAGCAGCTCGGCTTCCTGGATGCGCCAGGTGTCTTCGTCTTCCACATCCAGGTGGGTGCTCACAAAGCGTACCCCTTTGGTGCCGGGGATTTGTGCCACTATGATGCCGGACGCTCTCGGCTCTTTTCCTTCACCCACCGGCATTTGCAGAGTGGTGGCTTCTTTGATCGGATAGCGGGAGAGAATACCGGTACCGTAACCGCCACCATCGTATTTCATGGAGCGGCCAAAGTAACAATGCATGCCGGTAAGCCTGGCCAGCTCTTTCAGCTGATCTATTTTTCCACTGCGGCCGGTAGCGCTGTCTACTTCCTGTAATGCTACCAGGTCGGGCATTTCAGCATTGATTACCGCTGCAATGGCAGGCAGGTCAATCACATTTTTCATGTTGGCACCATGATGAATGTTGTAGCTGAGTACTTTTATTTTCTTTTGGGAGAAGCCGGTGCTGCTGATCATCAGGAGTAGCAGGGCTGCTGTAATCACTTTATTCATTGCTGGCTTATTTAAATGCTTCCGTAACGGGACGACCAATCCATACCTGCGGTGTTTTCAAACCAAAGATCCATGCTATGGTAGCAGCGGTATCGTAGGTCATCACACTGTTTTTAACCTGGGTATTCTTTTTAACACCCGGGCCCTGGATGATCCATGGAATTTGCATTTCATCCATGGATTTGCCACCATGGCCTTTCTTGATGCCTCCATGGTCGGCAGTGAGGATGATGATGGAGTTTTCCCACATGCCGGCATCTTTTATCCCCTGGAATATTTTGCCCAGCAGCTCATCATTCTTTTTCACCTGTGTATAGTATTCAGGTGTATGGTGACCAATGTTATGGCCTACGCCATCCGGCTCATCGAAGTGGATGAACAGGAAATCCGGTTTCTTTGCTTTAAGATAGGTAATTGCTTCGGCGGTTGCAAGGGAATCGTTATCGTGGGTGGCAACGCTGTGGTTAACGGCTTGTTTAGGGAAAAGGTAGCCGATACCCTGCCAGCTGTAGATCACGCCGATTTCAGCTGTAGGCTTTTGCTCGCGCAGGAGGGTATAGATGGAAGGAAACATACCGTATTGATCCAGCACGCGGGATGGGAGCTCGGGTACTTTGCTGTCCCACTCCGTATAACCATGCAGTTCAGGGCCGGCACCCATTACCATGGATGCCCAGTTAACAGCGCTGGAAGATGGGAGCACGCTTCTGGCTTCGAGCGTCCAGGCGCCGTCCTGCATCATTTGTTTCATTACGGGATTTTCGACTTTAGGGAAGGAATAGGCGCCGAAGCCGTCCATTCCTATCAGGATCACGTGTTTCACGTCTTTTACCTGTGCGTGGGCGTAGGTACCGCCGAGCAGCAATGCCGCTGCGAGAATAAGTTTTTTCATATTGTTCACGTTTCAATTACAGAGCAGACAGATTCCGCCTGTTGTTTTGGCAAGCGGCTAAAATAGGATTATTGGCCGGATGTAGCCAATGCTTTTTCAGCTATTTCACGTATTAATCGCACTTCACTTTCCTGGGATTCGGAGATGCCGTATTCCGGTACGCCCGGGATACCACCCATACTCACATTAGGGTTGCGGTATATCATTTTGCTTTCGGTATAGGCTTTTGCGGAGGTGTGAAACTCCGTTACGCCGGTGGTTTTCACCAGGGTGTCGATATTAGTGCTGCGCACGCCGGAACCAGCCATGATAGCTATCCTGTCGTCCGCTCTTTCCACCAGCTCTTTCAGCAGTTCAGCGCCTTCCATGGCGGTGTTGCGGCAACCGGAGGTGAGAATTCTTTCGCAGCCGATGGAGATGATATCTTCCAAAGCTTCAAAAGGGTTATCGGTCATATCGAAAGCGCGGTGAAAGGTAACGCCCATGGGCCATGCGAGATCCACCAGCTCTTTACAGCGTGTTTTATCCACTTTACCGTCAGCGGTGAGGATGCCGATTACTACTCCGTTACAGCCCAGTTGTTTGCACAATATCACATCCTGTTTCATGGTGTCGAATTCGATATCGGAGTATAGAAAGTCGCCACCACGTGGGCGGATGATAGGGTAGAGATCAATTTTTACTTTTTCGCGTGCCAGGGCGATGGTGCCATAGCTGGGGGTGGTGCCACCTTCCAGGAGGTTGTCACAGAGTTCAATACGGGAGGCGCCGCCTTTTTCGGCTGCGATGCAGGAGGTGACGGAGCCGGCGCAGATTTCAAGGGTGAGCATGGTGTATGTATTTTGTCTTTTTTTCTCGCGAAGCAGCAGAGCAGGTAAGCAGCTAAGGATTGTGTTTTGTTGGTTTCCGGAGTTATGGAGGGCCTCCGGCCCTCCATAACTCCGGCGCTTTCACCCGCCTGCGGCGGGTGAAAGCGCCGGAAAAATTATTTAAAATGCGATTTGCCGTTGATCAGCACATTGTTCTGTTCATTGGACAGCACGGCGTAGCTAAAGCCTGGCTGCAGGCAGTAAGCGCCTACCTGTCCTTTTTTATTGAGTGCGAGAAATCCTACCTGAATTTCTTTTGCTTTGGAAGGGCTGCGTTTAACGATGCGGGTTACTGCTTCTTTGCAGGCAGCTTCAGGCGGATATCCCTGTCGCATCAGTTCTACCACGAGGTGGGAACCTACGATTTTGATCACCTCTTCACCTACGCCTGTGCTGGTAGCAGCGCCGATTTCGTTGTCCACATACAGTCCCGCTCCGATGATGGGGGAGTCGCCTACGCGGCCATGCAGTTTAAATGCCATACCGCTGGTAGTGCAGGCGCCGGAGAGGTTTCCGTTGGCGTCCATGGCTACCATACCGATGGTATCGTGGTTATATTGGTTGCCTGGCAGCATGAGCGGATTGAATGCAGTGGCTCCTTTGCTGTCGTACGATTTATTTTCGATGTTGATCACCGGTTTATATTCGGATTTTTTCAGCCATTCCTGCCATGCTTTTTCAGCTTCCGGTGTGAGCAGGTTTTCTTTCTCGAAACCGTTTGCCAGGGCGAATTGCAGGGCACCGTCACCGGCGAGCATCACGTGTGGCGTTTTTTCCATCACTTTACGAGCCACGGAGATGGCGTGGGTAACGTGTTCGAGTGCACATACCGAGCCGGCGTTGCCGAATTCGTCCATGATGCAGGCGTCGAGGGTTACGCGGCCGTCTCTGTCGGGATAGCCGGAGTAGCCTACGGTATGGTTGTTAGGATCTGCTTCGGGCACGCGTACACCTGCTTCTACGGCGTCGAGGGCGCGACCACCTTTTTTCAGTATTTCCCATGCGGCGCTGTTGGCGGCACGACCAAAATCCCAGGTAGAAACAACGATAGGTTTACCGGTTACTCCACCTTTTTTTGCCTGTGCATCTGCTGCGGAGGCAATGCTGTCCAAAGAGAAAACAGCGGCGCCCAGGGCCGCTGTTTTCAGAAAACTTCTTCTATCTTTCATTATGAGATGTTTAATCTTTCATTTCCCAAGCCAGGGCACTTGCACCCAGTATGGCGGCATCACTTTCCTTTAACTCCGAGAACAGCAATTTAACCTTATTCTGGAATATCGGCAGCACATTATTTTCCATGTGGATGCGTACAGGTTTCATGAGCATATCGCCGGCTTTGGTGAGTCCACCGAAGAGGATGATGGCTTCAGGGCTGGAGAACATCACGAAGTTGGCCAGTGCTTCCCCGAGGATTTGACCGGTGTATTCGTATACTTCTTTTGCCAGCGCATCATTTTTCATTGCTGCTTCGTAGATCATTTTGGAGGTGATATCCTCCAGTGCGTACTGACGCAGCACGCTCTCTACTTCCGGGCGGTTGGTAAGGAACTCCTTGGCTGTATTGCAAACGCCGGTGGCGGATGCATAGGATTCCAGGGAGCCGCGCATGCCGGTGCCCGGGTGAAGGCGGCCGCCAGGTTGTACGATGCAGTGACCGAGTTCGCCGGCGAAGCCATCGTGACCGTAGATCAGCTGGCCATTGGCAACGATGCCGCTGCCTACGCCGGTGCCGAGCGTGATCATGATGAAATCTTTCATGCCGCGGGCAGCGCCATAGGTCATTTCACCGATGGCTGCCGCGTTGGCATCGTTGGTGAGTACAGTGGGCAGGCCGAAGCGCTGTTCCAGCAGATTTGCCAGTGGTACGATACCACGCCAGGAAAGATTTGGCGCATATTCGATGTTGCCGGTGTAGAAGTTGCCGTTTGGAGCGCCAACACCTATACCTCTTATATTTTCAGTTCCGCCAGCCTGCTCAATGAGTTTGCTGAGGTGACCGTGGAGTTCCGTTAAGAAATCCTCTACATTATCATGGCTTTTGGTTGACATCTTGCCATCACTCAAAATATTACCTCTGCGATCTACGATGCCAAAAACTGTGTTAGTTCCCCCAATATCAATGCCCACCGCTAATTGCTGACTCATAATCAATTCCTTGAGATTTTAATATGTTTTTAACTTTGAATGCGAAGAAGGCCAGGTATGCGAAGCATAATCCCGGGATGAGGTAGGAGTGGTGAATTCCGATTGCAGGAATATCCGCCAGACCTCCCTGTAAAGGTGGTACCAGAGAACCGCCGAGGATCATCATTACGAGGAATGCAGAGCCCTGACCGGTGTATTTACCCAGACCGGCAATTGCCAGTGCGAAGATGTTAGGCCACATTACAGAGCAGAACAAACCGCCGCTAAGGAATGCAAAAGTAGCCAGCGCACCAGTGGTGAATAAGCCGATCAATACGGAGAGTACGCCGAGGAGACCGAAGATCATCAGTGTTTTAGCCGGTTTATCCTGACCCATGAAGAAGCCCACGATCTGGATAGCAATGCAGATCACGTAAGGATAGAGCACGGATACATCGTTA
This sequence comes from Chitinophaga jiangningensis, assembly GCF_900142605.1. Lineage (GTDB taxonomy): Bacteria > Bacteroidota > Bacteroidia > Chitinophagales > Chitinophagaceae > Chitinophaga > Chitinophaga jiangningensis. The sequence goes on along the minus strand of NZ_FRBL01000001.1, from coordinate 208,361 downwards.
CCTTTAATCACATTGGCGCCGAGAACGATTGCGTAAGCCACAAAAGGAACAATTACACAAAGGATTTTGCGGGTATTTTTGGAGACGTTAAATACGCTGATGGCACCAGTCCAGCGGCCAATCATCATAGAACCCCAGAAAAGAGATACATAAGGGTCCAGTTCAGATTCCTTCAGTCCATTAGGCGTAAGGAAGCCTGGATGAGTGAGGAGTCCGCCGAGATTGCTGGCGATGGTTACTTCCACACCTACATAAATGAAGATGGCCAGCATACCCAGGATGAGCTGTGGATAACGCATGGCGCCCCAGCCTTCCGGATTTTTACTGGAAGAAGATTGAGCAACCAGGAGGATGCCGATGATGCCTACGATACCAACGGTAAAGAAAGGCAATTCCATTTTGAGGGCCAGCCCTGCGAGGATCAGCACGAACATCGCGGTGATGCCGAGAATAGCGCGGGTGGCTTTAGGAGAAGATTCGAAAGCTTCATCAGCAGTCTGGTTATCTGGCATTTTCACAAATGCGAAGATGGCAGCAGCTACGAGGAACAGTCCGATCAGGAGGAAATAGAGCGTGTTGATTTTGCTGATATCTGTTTCTGCGGCTGCGCCACCACCGGAAACACCGCCGAAGAGCAGCATGCTCACGATGATAGGGCCGATGGTAGTACCGAAGGAGTTGATACCTCCTGCCAGGTTTAAGCGGTGTGCTCCTTTTGCAGGGTCACCGAGTATGATGGCGAATGGATTGGCGGCTGTTTGCTGCAGGGAGAAGCCGAGCGCCACAATAAAGAGGGCCATCAGGATCAGCGCAAAGTAGCCGAAGGTAACGGTTTGATTGAAGTCGGTACCTAAAACAGACAATACATTTTGCAGTTTATCTTTTGTAAACGTGCTGGTATATGCTGTAGCAGATTCAGTGAAGCTGCCACCTACAGCTGCCTGCAGATTGTTGCTGGAGGCGTATTTGGCGCCTGCTTCATTTTTGGATACTAATAATGTGTAAGTATCCGCTTCTTTTTCGCGACGAATTTTTACTTCGCGGTCGGAAGTCTGCAGTTGCTGACCTACCTGGAAACTGCTGATATCAGCTGCGGTTTCCGCAATGGGAACGATTTTCTCTTTGTTGACACAAGGGATCATAATGGCCGATCCCAGCACAGAAATTAATAAACCGTAAATAATACCCTTTTTATATCCTATCTTGTTGAGGATATCTACCTTTCTTGCTGCCGATGCCAGATAGAGGATCAGGGACCCAATAAAGTAGGCACTGTAGAAAGCAAAATCAATCAGCTGAGATTCAAGCTGGGTAAGGTTAAAGTGAGTTTTGCAGAACGGGATAAATATACTGTTGGATGCCGCTAGAAAGCCCCAAAAAAAGAACACTAAAATTAGCACAAAGAAAGAAGGATGAGTACTTTGCGCGTTTTGCCGTTGTTGCTGAGCCATAAACGTGTTAAGTTACAGTGAATTTTTGCCCGATAAATGTATAAATTATTTTTTATCATTTTCTAAAAAACCCGATAAACACCTGTATTTTTTATAGGCGGTAAAACGTTTTAGCTAAGATATTTATGAAATATAGAAACTGTTTCTTATGTTCGCAAATACTTAAAACAATCTACTCAGCTTATGTCGAACCAAACAGTAACAATGGAAGTACCTGCTAAAAAAGTCGGGTATGGACAGGCAATGGCGATTATCTCCATGCTGTTCTTTGTATTTGGCTTCGTGACCTGGTTAAACGGGGCACTGATCCAGTTTTTTGAAATTGTATGCGAACTGAATGTTTCCCAGTCCCTGCTGGTGACGTTTGCCTTTTACCTTGCCTACCTGTTTCTTTCTATTCCATCTTCTTATATATTGGAGAAAACAGGATTTAAAAATGGGATGTCCATTGGTCTTGGCATTATTGCTCTTGGTTCTCTGGTATTTATTCCTGCGGCCAATGCCCGGAGTTATCCGATGTTCCTGACCGGCCTGTTTATCCAGGGTGGTGGTTTATCCCTGCTGCAAACGGCGGTGAATCCTTATGCCAGTATCATTGGGCCAAAGGAGAGTGCTGCTAAGCGTATCAGTATCATGGGGATCTGTAACAAGGTAGCAGGTGCGCTGGCACCGATCATCCTGGGGGTGATCCTGCTGAGCGGTGCGGAGGAGTTGAAAGGTAAAATTGCTGCAGCCACTGATCCTGTGGTGAAAGCCGGTTTGCTGGATAATCTTGCTTCCCGCGTAATCGGACCTTACACTGTCATCGCAATTGTACTGCTGATTCTGGCGGTATTGCTGAAGAAGAGCAGTCTCCCTGAGATTGACACCAACGAGGAAGATGCGGCTACTGCTGCGGCCACCGTTGGAAAAACCAGCATTTTCCAGTTTCCTCACCTGCTGCTTGGTGTACTTTGCATCTTCGTTTATGTGGGTGTGGAAGTAATGGCGGGAGATGTGATTGGCTCTTATGGTAAGTCAATGGGTATGAGCCTGGATCAGACCAAATACTTCACCTCTTTCACGCTGGTGGCTATGCTGGCGGGTTATATTATAGGTATCATTACCATTCCTAAATACCTGAGTGCGCAGAAATCACTGTTGATTTGTGCGGCGTTGGGTATTGTGTTTACGGTGCTGGCTTATACCAAAACCGGGTTCTCTGCCGTAACCTGCATTGCTTTGCTGGGTTTGGCCAACTCGCTGATGTGGCCTGCAATTTTCCCGATGGCAATCGATGGCCTGGGTAAATTTACCAAAACCGGTTCTGCGCTGCTCGTAATGGGTATCGTAGGGGGGGCCGTGCTGCCACAGGTCTACAGCGGTATGTTTAACAAAGAGTCAATGTTCAGCTTCCTGTACAGCCCTAACATCGATTTCAGACATGCTTTCCTGTATTGTATGCTGCCATGCTACCTGTATATTCTGTTTTATGCAGTGGCGGGTCATAAAATTGGTAAAAAACAACTAGTAACGGCATAAGCCATATTAAATAACCACGAATAAGGAACAAAGCGATTTTTCCCATGAAAAATTTCTTTGTTCCTTATTTTTTTCGCGTATTTTTAGGCGTAAATTTTACGTTTAATTACAGGTACTGAATGATACAAAAAACAAAAGAGCAGTTCGTCAAACTATTCGGAAAAGAACCATTGATCGTTGTATCCCCAGGGCGAATAAATCTTATAGGTGAACATACCGATTATAATGACGGGTTTGTATTACCCGCTGCCATCGATAAAAAAATTGTATATGCTGTAGCGCCAAACGGCACTAATCAATGTAATGTACATGCCGATTTTACCGGAGAAACCGCTTCTTTCTCACTGGATGCGGTAGTGCCAACACCAGGATGGATTAACTACATCATGGGAGTGGTGGCTATGCTGCAGGAACGCGGACTGAAAGTAGAGGGTTTTGATTGTGTGCTGGCAGGTGATATCCCGGTAGGTGCCGGCTTATCCTCTTCAGCTGCGGTAGAAGGTGGCCTGGTAGCGGCACTGGATAAACTCTTTGGCTTCGGACTTTCCAGGATGGATATGGCGCTGATCGGGCAGAAGGCAGAACATACCTTCCCCGGTGTGAAGTGTGGTATCATGGACCAGTTTGCGAACCTGCACGGTAAAAAGGATCAGGTAATGCGGCTGGATTGCCGCAGTCTGAATTACGAATACTTCCCATTTGAATTTCCGGGATACAAGGTGGTGTTGTGTAATTCTATGGTACATCATTCCCTGGCATCTTCGGAATATAATGTACGCCGTCAGCAATGCGAAGCTGGTGTGAAAGCAATTCAGCAACATCACCCGGAGGTGAAATCGCTCCGCGATGCGAACCTGCAAATGCTGGAAGAGGTGAAGCAGGAGTTACCTGGAAAAGTTTACGATCGCTGTGTATATGTCATCGAAGAAATTTCCCGCGTGCAGGAAGCTACCGGTTTATTGCAGCAAGGTAAGCTGAACGAGTTCGGAAAACTGATGTATGAAACGCATGAGGGGTTGAGCAAGCTCTATGAAGTGAGTTGCCCTGAACTGGATTTTCTGGTGTCATTGGCGAGCGAACGCGAGGAGGTAGCCGGTGCACGCGTGATGGGTGGTGGCTTTGGCGGCTGTACCATTAACCTGGTCGCTGCTGATAAAGTAGAGGAATATACTGAGTTTGTACGTTCAAGGTATAATAAGCAGTACAATAAAGATCCTGAAATCTATGTTACCACCATTGAAAACGGAGTAACAGTTTTATAAGTTCAATAATGCAAGCTGACATAAACCGCCTTTACAGGCGGTTTTTTGCTTTTAGGTATAGATTTATATGTAATTGGATATAAAATTCGTTGACTAAGTAAAATTTATACTGATTTGCATATAGTTTTTGTTTTATTAGTATATTTATATGTAAATCGATATAAAATGGAGTCTTTATCTGATTTCGTTAAAAGAAGGCGCAAAAAGGCAAACCTTACTCAGATAGAGTTTGCATCATTAGCGGGCGTGGCGCTTACTGTAATCCGCAAAATAGAACAGGGAAAAACAGATCTTCAATTAGATAAAGTAAACCAGGTACTGAATATGTTCGGTCATATCCTTGCTCCGATAGGCATTAAAGACATAAAACACACTGAAAAAAATTGATGATGAGAAAAGCAAAAATTCTATATAAAACTTTTGAGGCTGGGTTTCTCACAGAAACAGATGATGGCGATTATATTTTTGAATATACGCCGGAATATGTCAAGAATCATCCGACAGAATTTTTAACTTTCACTATGCCTGTCAGAATATTGCCTTTTGTGGATAGGCGCTTATTCCCATTTTTTGAGGGCCTTATTCCTGAAGGATGGTTATTAAATATTGCCTCAAAAAACTGGAAGCTAAATAGGAATGATAAAATGGGTTTGTTATTAGTCTGTTGCAGAGATTGTATTGGTGCTGTAAGTGTAATTCCAATGGATCAACATTATGAATAATAAATGTCTTTATTGCTACAAACCCTTATTAAGTGGGGAAAAAGACTACCATAGTCACTGTAGCCGAAAATTTTTTGGTACAGAGGTGCCACCTCTTTTGCCTTACTCTATTGAGGATATCACAGCTTTGGCTAATCAGATAGTGCTAAAAGGAGAAACAGTTCCTGGTGTTCAGCCGAAATTGTCGTTGGAAGTGGTAAAAGAAGCAGTAAATAATCAGGTAGAGAACAGGCTGACAATTATAGGTGTACTAGGCGGACACTATATTTTTAAGCCCCCAAGTGTTAGTTACAGCCAGATGCCGGAAAATGAACATCTTACAATGTTAATGGCAAAAGAGATATTTAAATTAGATACTGCAGATAGTACATTGGTGAGATTACAATCAGGGGAACTTGGATATTTAACAAAAAGGATGGATCGAACACTAAGAGGGGAGAAACTGCACATGCTAGATATGTTTCAGGTGTTGGATGCCTATGATAAATATGTAGGATCTATGGAGAAAATCGGAAAGGCAATCAAGGAATATACAGATAGCCCACTGCTGAATCTTGCTGAATATTTTCAATTGGTTCTTTTTTGTTTTCTTACAGGCAATAATGATATGCACCTGAAAAATTTTTCCTTTTTGTCGAAAGAGAAATCACTTTGGGAATTAGCACCTGCGTACGATTTGTTGAACGCAACTATCGTAAATCCTGAAGATACAGAGGAGCTGGCACTTACGCTGAATGCTAAGAAAAGAAGAATTAAACGAAAAGATTTCATGGTGTTTGGGCAAAATTTAGGGCTTACTGAAAGACAAATAGAGAGTCGATTTTCAGCATTTGCAAAATACATTCCTGCCGCATTTTCCTTCATCAATGAGTCATTCTTATCTCACCAAAATAAAAAGCTTTATCAGGCTTTACTAGCGCAAAGGTGGGCCATTCTCTCCTCCTAATTCAAACGGCCGGCGGATCACTCCACCGGCCGTTTCCCGTTAGTACTTTATATCAATTCTATTAATACTGATCGTCTAATGCAAAGATCGGTTTCCTGTTCATCCAGCGGCCGCGGGTGAAATCAGGGATGTACTGTACACCACCACCTTCGAGGATAGACTGCTCAGAGAGTGGCGTGATGGCGTACCAGGTAGCCATATCATATACATCCAGTGCGAATGGCGCACCGCGTTTGATACTTTCTACAAAAGAGTTCATTACAAACCAGTCCATACCACCGTGGCCAGCGCCGGCAGCATCTTTCGCATAGCGTTTCCACAGCGGATGATCGTACTTACCGTAGTAAGATGCAGGATCATCCGGCTTGCCGGTGCTTTCCCAAACATCATGCTTAGGGCTCAGTTTTTCGATGTAAATCTGTTTCTGATCATCCATCCACAGGCCATTGGTACCCTGCACGCGGAAGTTCAGAGAGTAAGGACGCGGGCTGTTTGTATCGTGGCTCAGCATAATTGTTTCGCCATTGTTAGTGGTGATCAGGGTAGATACGATATCACCCAGTTTGAATTTCACCTTCGCGTTTGGATGACTTTCGCTGCTGTTATCCACAATGTATTTGTGCAGGCCACGGGATTTTGTTGCCACGGAAGTGAGCGACAGCAAACGGTTACCGCGGTTGATGTTGATCGCATTGCAGATAGGACCCAGACCATGGGAAGGGTAGAGGTCCGCATTGCGGTGTACAGAGTGGTTAGTTCTCCATTTGGCTTCTGACAGTGCATTTTCGCCAAACTCCACACCACCACCATAATATTGTTTACCGTTGTTGAATTTAACAGCGCGTAAGTCGTGCTGATAGCCACCCTGCAGGTGAGTGATTTCACCGAACAGACCTTCACGCACCATTTGCAGCACTGCCATCACATCGCGACGGTAGCACACGTTTTCCATTCCAAATACAGGTATACCTGTTTCTTCGCTGGTATTTACCAGCTCCCAGCACTCCTGGATGTCAGAAGCACCACACACTTCCACCGCAGGGATCTTGCCTGCTTTCATAGCTGCAATAGCCATGATGGAATGCCATTCCCATGGGGTCGCAATGATCACAGCGTCGATGTCATCACGTTTCAGCATGTTGCGGAAATCTTCCGGACCGTTGGTGTATTCAGCCACTTTACGTTTTGCACCGTAAGCTTTGGTGATCATATCCCTTGCTTTTGGCACCGTGTAAGCAGTATCCGGATCTGCAAAGGCAACCAAATCCACGTCTTCTCTGCGAAGTGCGAGGTCCAGATGGCTCAGTCCACGGGCTCCCACGCCAATCAGACCAATTCTTACTTTAGGTTTTTTTTCATTTGCAAAAAGCTTTGCAGAAGAACCCAGCATAGACAGGCCAATACCTGCTGCTGCGGTGTTTTTGAGAAAACTTCTGCGATGCAGTGGTTGTTTCATCATTGTTCAGTTGTTTAAATAGCGTATAATAATACGTTCAGAAGAGGCTAAATTTATAAAATAAGATGAAGCAAAGTAATGTAGCACAACAATTTTCTTACATTTTTGTGATAAACGGTCTGCAAACCCGCACTGGTTTTGCAATCGATGGATAAGCGAAATGATACAAACCGTTCCTCATAATGCTAATTTAGGATTAGAAATAGCTAAATTACCTTTAGCTGCCGCAGGGATATCTGCCTTATCTTCGCCAGCGACCTAATCAAACAGTGATCCATGAAAATTACACCAATACTTGCAGGACTGCTAGCCTGCAACATGGCAATGGCTCAGGAAATTAAGCCTTACGGCGCCTTACCGTCCAAATCTCAGCTGGAGTGGAACGACATGGAATACTACATGTTTATCCATTTCGGCCCTAACACCTTTACCAATAAGGAATGGGGGCATGGCGACGAGGACCCGAAAGTATTCAATCCTACTCACGTAGATGCCCGCCAGTGGGCTCGCACGGCCAAACTCGCCGGCATGAAAGGTATTGTGCTCACCGCCAAACACCACGATGGCTTCTGCCTGTGGCCCAGTAAATACAGTACGCATACGGTCAGAGAAAGTATGTATAAAGGAGATATCCTGAAGGAACTCTCTGCCGCATGTAAGGAGTATGGCCTGAAGTTCGGCGTGTATTTGTCACCGTGGGACCGCAACCATCCTGATTATGGTACACCGCAATACAACCAGACATTCGTAAATACCCTCACCGAAGTGCTCAGCAACTACGGCCCTGTGTTTGAACAATGGTTTGATGGCGCCAACGACGGCACCAAACCCCAGCAATACGACTTCGAACTATTTAATAATACCGTACATAAGCTGCAGCCTAACGCTGTTATCTTTAGCGACGTGGGGCCTGGCTGCCGCTGGGTAGGCAACGAAAACGGTATCGCCGGTACGACTAACTGGAGCACCTTAAATATAAAGGGCTATGGTCCGGGTAAAGCAGCGCCGCCACAGCAACAGCTCAACGAAGGTGTGGAAGACGGTGAGGCCTGGGTGCCCGCAGAATGTGATGTAAGTATCCGCCCGGGATGGTTTTATAGTCCGGATACCGATGATAAAGTGAAATCCCTGCAGGACCTGCTGAAAATCTACTATGGCTCCGTGGGCCGCAACGGTAACCTGATCCTGAATGTGCCGGTGAGTCGCGATGGGGTTATCCATAAAAACGACTCCACCCGACTGATGGAGCTTCGGCGCGTGCTGGATGCCACTTTTAAAAACAATCTGGCCCGTAAAGGCGTGGCTACGGCCAGCGTTACACGCAGCGGCAACAGTGCCGTGAAAGTGAGTCACCTCAACGATGGAAACCCTGACACCTACTGGGCTACGCCGGACAACGTGACCAGCGCTTCTTTCACACTCACGTTCAAACAGCCGGTTACGTTCAACCGGATTGGCCTGGAAGAATACCTGAAACTGGGTCAGCGCGTGAAGGCTTTTTCCGTGGAAATATTGGAGAACGGCCAATTCCGCGAAGTGGCAAAGGCTTCTACCATCGGCCATAAAAGAATACTGGAACTGCCGAAGCTCACCACCACACAGGTGCGGGTAAACATTCTGGATGCCAAAGCCTGCCCGGTGATTCGGGAGGTGGGGCTGTACCTGGCGCCAGTACTGGTTACCCAGCCGGTATTACAGCGTAATAATAAGGGAGATGTTATTGTTGCAAACGCTACAGTGGACCAGCATATTTATTATACCACCGATGGCAGCACGCCGGGAACCAAATCCAACCTTTACAAAATGGGTGAGGTGATCGCGTTGCCAAGTGGTGGCGTGGTAAAAGCAGTGTCTATCCACACCGAGAATGGCAAAACGGAGCGCAGTGCCGTTACCAGTGTGGGTTACGATGTGGCACCGGCCAAATGGACGGTGCAGCCGGCGGCGGCAGCCAGGGCAATCGACGGCCAAGCCGGCACTGCGTGGGTGAGTGAGGCGGGCTATCCGCAGGAGCTGGTGGTAGACCTCTCTGAAGCGCTGACGCTCAAGGGTTTTACTTACACTCCCGTGACAAATGCGCATACCGGTGGTGTAATCTATGGGTATGAGTTTTATACCAGTGGCGATGGAAAGGCCTGGACGAAAGCGGCCGCGGGCATGTTTGCCAATATTAAAAACAACCCGGTGCAGCAAAGCATCACTTTCAGTCCTGTAAAGGCGCGCTATATCAAGCTGGTGGCTACCAGACCTGCGGCAGAGGGAGATAAAAAGGTAAGTGTAGCCGAATTAGGAATTATCACCAGATAGTAAATAAATATCATATCTGTAATGCCTCTGTTGCCTGAGAAGTTGGCAGCAGGGGCATTTTCTGTTAAGGGCTTGAAAAAATTTGATCCGGCGGAAAAAAAATTGGACCAATTAAAATTATAATGTTATAACTTTGCCGATAATCTAAAACTAAAGACAATATTTATAACAATTTAACGCTGAACTGAAGTTGGAAAAAACCGCAACTCATACCAACATCTCCGCATATCATCCCGCTTTAAATAAAGGGGTATATTCTGTTGGGTTCAATGTCTTTAGATACCTTTCCCGACGACCTAGAATTTGATAGCGCTCCGTCATACCTGACTCGCTGTCGCACCATGATTCCCAATCATAAGGTGTTTATTATTTTTTCCAGCAATGGAAAGCATTCAACGTAGTTTATTGATTCACGATTTCAATTTTAAAAGTTGGAAAATCAGCATATAATCGTTAGGGTAGCCACTCCTGACGATATACACTATTCAAAGACCATCACCGATGAGATGGAATCTTCTGCAAAAGCTCGTGGTACCGGAATAGCGAAGCGTTCCCCGGCTTATGTAGAACTGAAGATGCAGGAAGGCAAGGCTGTGATTGCAGTTACAGACAAAGGCGATTGGGTTGGGTTTTGCTATATAGAAGCCTGGGGCCATGATAAATTTGTTGCTAACTCCGGTCTGATCGTGAATCCGGCTTTTCGTGGACATGGCGTAGCTAAATCGATTAAGAAGAAAATTTTCGAACTCTCCCGTCAGAAATATCCTGATTCTAAAATATTTGGTTTGACCACCGGCCTCGCGGTGATGAAAATTAACTCGGAGCTGGGCTATGAGCCCGTTACCTATTCTGAGTTAACAGATGATGAAGAATTCTGGAAAGGATGCCGCAGTTGCGTGAATTTTGATATTCTTACAGCGAAAAACCGTAAGAACTGTTTGTGCACGGCTATGCTGTATGATCCTACCGAAAAGCTGAAGGAAGCGGAAGAGAAAGCCATGGCTGCAAAAGCAGAAGCAGCGGCTGCCGAAGCCGAAATGGAGAAAATGAAAATGTCTGTAGCCGCCAACGGCCGCATACACCACGAAAGGCGCCGCCGTCGCTTCAAAGGCAATATCAAGCTGTACGAACGCTGGCTGCGCTTCAAAAGATTTGTGCTGCTGAACAGCAAAAAAGAAGGCGGTGCCGCAGGAACCAAAAAGAAATTCCTGTTCTTCTTCTGAGAGGTACCTTACACAAAAGCAAACTATTGTATATCTGAATAAAACGTTGTTATAATGAAAAAAGTAGTACTGGGATTTAGCGGAGGGCTTGATACTTCCTATTGCGTTAAATATCTGACCGAGGAAAAAGGTTATGAAGTGCATTCAGTGATTGTAAACACTGGTGGTTTTTCTGAAGAAGAATTACAGGATATCGAAAAACGCGCTATCAGCCTTGGTGTTAAAAGCCATAAAACCGTTAATGCAATCCGCAGTTACTACGACGGCGTTATAAAATACCTGATCTTCGGTAATGTACTAAAGAACAACACTTACCCGCTGAGCGTTTCCGCCGAGCGTATGAGCCAGGCGCTCGCTATTGCAGAATATGTGAAAGAAGTAGGTGCAGATGCAGTAGCACACGGTTCTACCGGTGCCGGTAACGACCAGGTTCGTTTTGACATGGTATTCCACATTATGATCCCAGGTGTGGAAATCATCACTCCGATCCGTGATATGAAACTGAGCCGCGAAGAAGAAATTTCCTACCTGAAATCCAAAGGCGTGGAGGTAAACTTCGAAAAAGCCATGTACTCCATCAACAAAGGTATCTGGGGTACTTCTGTAGGCGGTAAGGAAACACTGACTTCCAACGGCATGCTCCCTGAAGCAGCATGGCCTACGCAGCTCACCAAGAACGGTGAAGAGCAGGTGAAACTGGTATTCGAAAAAGGAGAACTCTACGGTGTTAACGATCAAAAATTTGCACACCCATCCGAAGCTATTCAGTACCTGCAAACAATTGCCGGCGCTTATGCTATCGGCCGCGATATCCACGTGGGTGATACCATCATCGGTATTAAAGGTCGCGTAGGCTTTGAAGCCGCCGCACCAATGGTGATCCTGAAAGCACACCACGCCCTGGAAAAACATGTACTCACCAAATGGCAGCTGAGCTGGAAAGACCAACTGGCGCAGTTCTACGGTAACTGGATGCACGAAGGTCAGATCATGGACCCGGTAATGCGCGACATCGAAGCATTCCTGCAACACTCCCAGGAAAACGTAACCGGCGAGGTATTTGTAACCCTGATGCCTTACCGCTTCCAGGTGACCGGTATCCAGAGCCCATACGATCTGATGAGCAGCAAGTTTGGTAAATACGGTGAAATGAACAGTGGCTGGTCAGGCGATGATGTAAGAGGCTTCAGCAAAATCTTCGGAAACCAGACCATGATCTGGCATCAGGTAAAAAATGACAACAAATAAATAATGAGCAATTCAAATAAAATAAAAGCAGGAATCATTGGCGGCGCCGGTTACACCGGTGGCGAAATGATCCGGCTTTTGTTGAACCACCCGGATGTGGAAATTGCGTATGTACATAGCCGTAGTAATGCGGGTAACCCGTTATACGCCGTACACGCCGACCTCCTGGGGGAAACCGAACTGACCTTTGCCGGCGAACTGAGCAACGATATCGATGTGATGTTCCTCTGCCTGGGCCACGGCGAATCCAAAAAGTTCGTGGAAGCAAATGATATTGCTGACCACGTGAAAATAGTAGACCTTAGCCAGGACTTTCGTTTAGGCGAAAGCGTTAAAGGAAGGGAGTTTGTTTACGGTCTTCCCGAAATGAACAGAGATGCTATTAGAACAGCGAAAAATATTGCCAACCCCGGCTGCTTTGCTACTGCTATTCAGTTAGGACTCCTGCCGCTTGCAAAAGCAGGACTGCTGAAAGAAGTACATACCACGGGTATTACCGGTTCCACCGGTGCGGGGCAGAGTTTACAGGCAACTTCGCACTTTACCTGGAGAGCAAATAACATCTCTACTTACAAAGTTTTAACACACCAACACCTTAAAGAAATCCGACGAAGCTTACAGCAACTGCAGCCTGGATATACAGCAGATGTAAACTTTGTTCCGGTAAGAGGTGATTTCCCTAGAGGTATCTGGGTGACTTCCTATCTGCAGAGCGATCTGTCACTGGAAGGCGCCGTGCAGTTGTACCAGGAATTTTACGCTGGTCATCCATTCACGCACGTGAGCACAAAGCAGATAGACCTCAAACAGGTGGTGAATACCAATAAAGTGCTGATACAACTGGAAAAGGTGGGAGAGAAGCTGGTGATCCATTCGATCGAGGACAACCTGGTGAAAGGCGCTTCCGGTCAGGCTGTACAGAATATGAACCTGATGTGCGGACTGGATGAAACGGCAGGACTCAAACTGAAGTCCATCGTTTTCTAAACCTTTTTTTCATTGTCAATCTGAAATTACAAATGAAACTTTTCGACGTTTATCCGGTAAATAATATAGTTATCGACAAAGCCCTGTATTCCAACGTTTGGGATGATCAGGGTACTGAATACCTGGACCTGTATGGCGGCCATGCCGTGATCTCTATCGGTCACACGCATCCTCACTATGTGAAACGCCTTACGGACCAGCTGCATAAAATCGGCTTTTACTCCAACTCCATCAAAATGCCACTGCAGGAACAGCTGGCAGCTTTGCTGGGCAAGGTTTCCGGGAAAGAAGATTATCAGCTGTTTCTCTGCAACTCCGGTGCAGAAGCCAACGAAAATGCGCTGAAACTCGCTTCGTTCCACAACGGTAAAAAGAAAGTAATCGCTTTCAGAAAAGCTTTCCACGGTCGTACTTCACTGGCTGTTGCTGCTACCGACAATCCTAAAATTGTAGCGCCGGTAAATGAAACAGACAACGTGGTGTTTCTCCCATGGCTGGATGAAGCCGCGCTGGAACAGGCTTTCAAGGATCATGAAGTTTCTTCCGTGATCATCGAGGGTATCCAGGGTGTAGGCGGTATCCGGGTGGCATCTGAATCCTTCCTGCAAAAGATCCGTTCCCTCTGCGATGCTAACAACGCCGTGTTTATTGCTGATTCCGTACAATGCGGTTACGGTAGAAGCGGTAAGTTTTTTTCGCATGATTATGCCGGCGTGAACGCCGATATCTATACTATGGCAAAAGGTATGGGTAATGGTTTCCCGATCGGTGGTATCATTATCTCTCCAAAAATTGCCCCAAGCTATGGTATGCTGGGAACTACCTTTGGTGGTAACCACCTGGCCTGCGCTGCTGCACTGGCAGTACTGGAAGTAATCGAGTCAGAAAAACTGATGCAGAACGCTGCCACTGTTGGTGAATACCTGATGAGCGAACTGAAAAAGTTTGAACAGGTACTGGAAGTAAGAGGCCGCGGTTTGATGATTGGTATTGAACTGCCGGAAGAGCTGGCCCATGTAAGGAAAAACCTGCTGGGTACCCACAAGATCTTCACCGGTGAAGCAAAACCAAATGTAATCCGCCTGTTACCTTCACTGGCACTCACCCAGGCACATGCAGATCAATTTTTAGAAGCATTCAGAAAAGAAGTGAAATAATAATGAAACAGTTTATTTCAACAGCCGATGTTCCCAGTGTCCCGCGTTTGGTAGACATAGCACTGGAGTACAAAAAAAATCCCTTCAAGGATAGAGCATTAGGACAAGACAAGACATTGGGGATGATATTCCTGAACCCTAGTTTGCGTACCCGCCTGAGTACACAGGTGGCGGCCAAAAATCTGGGCATGGAACCGATCGTTTTCAATATTGATAAGGAAGGGTGGCAGCTGGAAATGAATGACGGCGTTATCATGAACGGGAATACTTCCGAACACGTAAAGGAAGCCGCTGCGGTAATGGGACAATATTTTGATATTCTCGCCATCCGTACTTTCCCCGGTCTGAAAAACAAAGAAGAAGATTATACAGAGAAATACATCAACCAGTTCATCAAGTACGCAGGTGTGCCTGTCGTGAGCCTGGAAAGTGCTACCCTGCACCCTTTACAGAGCCTCACCGATGTGATCACCATCAAGGAAAGATGGAATGAGCCACGCAAACCGAAAGTGGTAATGACCTGGGCACCGCATGTAAAGGCGCTGCCACAGGCGGTACCAAACTCTTTTGCACAGTGGATCAACGCCTGGGGGGAAGCGGATTTCGTGATCACCCACCCGGAAGGGTATGAACTGGATGAGAAATTCACCAACGGTGCACGCATCGAATACAACCAGGAGGAAGCGCTGAAAGATGCTGATTTCGTGTATGTGAAAAACTGGTCGTCCTACAGGGATTACGGTAAAATCACCTGCACCGACAACAGCTGGATGGTGGATAACGAAAAGCTGAAAAATACCAATAACGCCAAGGTGATGCACTGCCTGCCTGTTCGCAGAAATGTAGTCATTGCCGACGAAGTGCTGGATGGGCCTAACTCCATCGTGATACCGGAAGCGGGCAACCGTGTATGGGCAGCACAGGCAGTATTGAGTGAAATTTTGAAAGGATAATTATGATCGACCTGTTTATTATCAAAGTAGGCGGTAACGTAATTGATAACCCGGCATTGCTGCAATCTTTCCTCGGAAAGTTTGCAGCAATTTCCGCTAAAAAGATCCTTATACACGGTGGCGGTAAAGTGGCTACCCGTATAGGTGACAAGCTGGGAATCGAATCTAAGTATGTGGATGGTCGCCGTATTACTGATGCTGACACCATTGACGTGGTGACCATGGTTTACGGTGGACTGGTTAATAAACAACTGGTAGCACAGTTGCAGTCCAAAGGCTGCAATGCTATTGGCTTAACCGGCGCGGATGGCAATATCATCCCCGCTACCAAACGCCCTGTTAAAACCATTGATTATGGTTTTGTGGGAGATGTAAAACCTGAGCAGGTACAAACTGCGCCTGTAGTAGCATTGCTGGAGGCAGGCATTACACCGGTATTTGCACCGCTTACCCATGATGGGAACGGACAGATACTGAATACCAACGCCGACACCATCGCTTCTTCACTGGCGATTGCACTGTCAGCTAAATACAATGTGCGGCTGATCTACTGCTTTGAGAAAAAGGGAGTGCTGAGCGATCCTAACGACGACAATGCCGTGATCAACCTTATCAATAAAGACATTTATCAGCAACTGATGGACCAGAAAGTCTTATCCGACGGTATTTTACCTAAGCTGGACAACGCTTTTGGCGCTATTAACCATGGCGTGAAAGAAGTGCTGATAGGCCACGCCGAGGATGTACTGAGTAATACTACAGACACGGTGGCGGGCACCTTAATATGCTAACTATGTGGAACGAAAAACTATATGATGTAGCCGTGGCCCTGCTGAAGCAGATGATTGCGACGCCGTCATTGAGTCGTGAGGAAGACGGTACAGCTACGCTGATCAGCGAATTCCTCACTGCTATGGAGATACCGCATGAACGGCATCTGAACAACATCTGGGCACTTAACAAGCACTATGATCCCGCTAAGCCCAATATCTTACTTAATTCCCACCATGATACGGTAAAGCCTAACCCGCAGTATACCCGCGATCCGTTTAGCCCGGATGTGGTGGATGGTAAATTATTCGGCCTGGGAAGCAATGATGCCGGTGGCTGCCTGGTGAGCCTGATTGCTACTTTCCTGCATTTCTACCATCGTTCCGACCTGCAATACAACATTATTTTATCCGCTACCGCAGAAGAGGAAATCAGTGGCAGCAACGGAGTGGAGAGTATTCTCGCCAAACTGCCTGCCATTGATTTTGCCATCGTGGGTGAGCCTACCCAAACCCAGTTGGCAGTTGCTGAAAAAGGCCTGCTGGTCCTGGATTGCACCAGTACAGGCAAAGCGGGGCATGCTGCCCGTGAGGAAGGCGAAAATGCTTTGTATAAAGCGTTGCCCGACCTGCTGTGGTTCCGTGATTTCCGCTTTCCTAAGGTATCCGAAACTTTGGGTCCGGTGAAGATGAGTGCAACGGTAATCAATACTTCCAATAAAGCCCATAATGTGGTGCCGGCGGATTGTACTTTTGTGGTAGATGTGAGAGCAAACGATCAGTATACCCTTGAGGAACTGCTGGAAATCATCCAGGCAAACGTGCAATGTGAAGTAAAGCCGCGTAGCCTGCGTATGCGTCCTTCCCACATCCCGATGGACCATCCGTTTGTACAAGCGGGCATTGCTGCCGGTAAGACCTGTTATGGATCACCAACCACATCTGATCAGGCGCTGATTCCCGCCACCAGTGTGAAGATGGGCCCGGGAGATTCCGCGCGCTCGCATACAGCCGATGAATACATATATCTCTCCGAAATAAAAGACGGAATAGATAGTTACATAAAATTGCTGGAAGCTATCAACTGATAGTGCCGGCGCAGAAATTTCTGAATTATGAAATTGTGGCAAAAAGATAAGACAGCACTGGATGCGGTAGAGCAATTCACCGTGGGTAAAGACCGCGAGATGGATGCCTACCTGGCACCTTTTGATGTGCTCGGTTCCATGGCGCACATCACCATGCTGCAAAGCATTGGCCTGCTGGAAGCGGAGGAACTGACTGTACTGAAAGCAGAGCTGCGTAAGATATACCAGGAAATCCAGGCAGGTGACTTTGTACTGGAAGCCGATGTGGAAGATATTCACTCACAGGTGGAACTGTTGCTGACCCGCCGTTTGGGCGAAGTAGGCAAGAAGATCCACAGTGGCCGTTCCCGCAATGACCAGGTGCTGGTGGATCTGAAGCTGTTCCTGCGTCATGAGCTGCAGCTGGTGGTAGAAGAAGTAAAATCTCTCTTTGACTTATTGCAGTCGCTGAGCGAAGCGTATAAAGACAGGCTGATGCCGGGTTATACGCACTTACAGATTGCGATGCCATCTTCTTTCGGCCTGTGGTTTGGCGCTTATGCAGAGAGTCTGGTAGATGACCTCACGATGCTGCAGGGTGCTTACCGGGTGGTAAATAAAAACCCGCTTGGCTCTGCGGCCGGTTATGGTTCTTCGTTCCCCCTTGACCGTGAGTTGACCACTTCTTTACTGGGTTTTGATTCCCTGAACTATAACGTAGTATATGCGCAGATGGGCCGTGGTAAAACCGAGAAGCTGGTAGCGTTTGCGCTGGCGGGCATTGGTGCTACCCTTGCCAAAATGGCCATGGATGCTACTTTATTCATGAACCAGAACTTTGGCTTCATCACATTCCCGGATGAGCTGACCACTGGTTCCAGCATTATGCCGCATAAAAAGAACCCGGATGTATGGGAGCTGATTCGTAGTCACGGTAACAAGCTGCAGGCTTTGCCGAATGAAATTGCGATGATGATCACCAACCTGCCATCAGGCTACCACCGCGACTTACAGCTGCTTAAAGAAAATCTGTTCCCTGCGTTTAAGGCGCTGAAAGATTGTATCAGTTTGTCGAAGCTGATGCTGGAAAACATCCGCATCAAAGAAAACATCCTGGATGATGATAAGTATCAGTACCTGTTTAGCGTGGAAGTGGTGAATAACCTGGTATTACAGGGCACACCGTTCCGTGAGGCTTACAAGCAGGTGGGTATGGATATTGAGAAAGGAACCTTTGCACCTGCCAAAGAGGTGAATCACACGCATGCCGGCAGTATTGGCAACCTGTGTACCGCGCAGATTGCGCAGCAGATGGACCTGGTGCTGAAAGGGTTTGCGTTTGAAGGGGTGGATAAGGCACTGGAAAAGTTGTTGAATAGCTAGATAAAATAATTTTTATATAGGGAGAAACCGGGCAATCTGATTGTCCGGTTTTTCTTTTTTATACAGGATCTTTTCATGATTTGTTCGTGGGATAGAATTTTATAGAAAATAGTGTAGTATTGCCGGCCTAAATTCTGGTTAACCTATATTATTATGAAAAAGATATTTTTATTACTGGTCGCAGTGTTTTGCTGCCTGCTTGTTACCAACGCACAGACCTCGTCTTATTACGAAACCTCCATCACCTTTCCTAAAGATTACAAAGTAGGTGACTACGTTTCTTTTGTTTGGGCCGAAGCCCATGGCTCAGGAGCTGGAGGGTATTATGAAGTCTCCCTTACGTGCTTAAGAGGTAATATGGCAGCAGGGGCGACCCATTTATACAGTTCTTCGCATGCTAATCCGCAAATATGGAGGGAGGCTGGCAGAATTAATGATAATCCTTATTCGGTAAGTAGCGCTAAGGCCTTTACTGTGGATGTAAAAACAAATGCCTCTGCTTCGGAAATTCGGGTGCGTGCGACAGCAGTGCAGGGAGTGCTGGATCAGGACATGGTTGTAAATGTCAAAGTTCGTGCTATTGGTATCACCAGTACATTTACTCCCTTAAGTCGTATTGGTACTGAAACAGCATCATCTATTCCATTGGCTCCAATGACTGCTGAATGGAATTTATGGGTAGGCAATCCATTTTTTTCAGAACCTGCTAAAGTTGCCATAAAAGCAGATGTTAATGGTAACGTAGGTATCGGAACTTTGTCTCCTGCTGAAAAGCTCTCCGTAAATGGTACCGTACTGGCTAAGAAAGTTAAAGTAACTGCTACCGGCTGGCCTGATTATGTTTTTGCCCAAAACTATGCATTGCCATCTCTTCAGGAGGTAGAAAAATACATAGGCGAGCATCAGCACCTGCCAGGGGTGCCCTCTGCAGCAGAAGTGGAGAGAGAAAAGGTGGACCTTGGTGCCATGAATGAAATACTTTTACGGAAAATAGAAGAATTGACATTGTACCTGATAGAAGAACGTAAGGAGCGCGAGGTACTAAAAGCGGAGGTGGAAAAGCTAAGGAAAGCCCAGACCGATAAATAAAAAATGAACGTTGTGAGAAAAAGTCCTAATTTTCCTCACAACGTTTTTTTATTAAAGTATGATGAAGCCGATAATGATGGTTGGCCTGGCATTGATCACGCTATGGGGATGTCAGCAAAAGCAGCAGCAAAAACAGGAAACACAGGAAGTAAAGGAAACGCCGGTGGCAGCGGCGCCGGCAACGCTGCTGGATAGCCTTACCCTGGGCTATGTAACCAATGTTCCGAATGCAGCAGATTCGAAGATGCTGATGTTATATGATAAAACACCGGAGCAGTATCGTCAGGATAGTTTACTGTATTATACTGCGGTGAAGCAGTTTTTTGCTGCAGATAGTAGTATGCTGGACCAGCTGATGGCATTTGAAGGTGATACCACCAAATGTTGTTGGATTGCGGCTCCCAGCCCGTATTCGGCTTACTCGGCCATATGGTTTTTGGATTTGAATAAATCAAACGGGGCGAAGCTTTTGATGCATGCTTACATTATGCGTGCATGTGGCGGCCCGGAGGTGATACCTAACGCATCTGCAACTACGGAGGTGTTGCTGGATATGCTGGATATGAAGAAGATGGTGAAGTGGGTGCAGGAGCATCGGAAGTTGAGCAGGGAGGAAATGTGTAAGGTGTATAAGAAGGAGGTTATTTAATGCCCAGGTTAGGAAGACGTAAAAGAGGGCTAGGGCCTAAGGATTTTGAAAATAACAACCTGCCGGGACGAGAGGAGGCGGGTAATCGATATGACCGTAAAGCCAATACAAGGATAATGTTTGTACTGGCTTTTTTGCTATTTGGTGCTACTTTAATACCATACTACCAGGTAAGTGAATATAATCGTTATATGCAATACGGTTATACAGTGGGTATGAAACTCCTTTATGAACCGCGTGCGACCGGAAAGAACAGTAAGGTGTTCAAGCTTGATTACAATGGTCATCGTTATAATTTGTTTACCAGTAAGTTGTACGGTAAAGAATATAAGATGGGAGATACCATCAAGGTGAAATATATTCCTAACGAGGAGCATATTATTGCCCCTGATGCAAATGTTGATAATGCAATATGGGCGATGTATATAATGGGTTTTGGTAGTTTTCTGTTAATCCTGATTGCAACTGTAAGAATAATACTGGGTTGGTAGCGCATAAGTTGTTGGTAACAAAATCATAACCTTCCCTTAATACGTGCATAATACTTTGGTTATATGTTGCGCTCCATTAACCAAAATGCGAAATGAACTATAAAAAAATCCTGCCTGTACTCACAGTAATCGTAGCGCTGTCCTGTAAAAAAGATAAACAAGAAGATTTCTACGTACCTGAAGATCCTGCCACCTTTGCGGAGATCGGCGCTATCGATATCGGCAATGAAGGTGCGGCCGAAATTTCAGCTTATGACCCCAAAACGGGTCATCTCTTTGTGGTGTATAATGCAGAGGATAACAATGGTGTTTTCCTGAACCGCATAGATGTAATTGATTTAAAAGATCCTGCTAAGCCGGTAAAACTGACAGAAATCGCTGTGACGAGTCATGGTGGATATGTAAACAGTTTGTCTGTAAATAACGGCCTACTGGCTGCTGCCATTGAATCTAGCGTAAAACAGGACCCTGGTAAAGTGGTGATTTTTAAAACCAGTGATAACTCTTTGGTAAAATCCGTTACTGTAGGTGCTTTGCCGGATATGCTGACCTTTAGTCCTGATGGCCGTTATATTTTATCAGCCAATGAGGGAGAACCTAATGCCGCTTATACCAATGATCCGGTTGGTTCTATTTCTATTATTGATGTGCAGAACAACTTTGAAGTAAAGACGATTGACTTCAGCGGGTTTGAATCACAGAAAGCCGCGCTGATGCAGCAGGGATTACGTGTATTTGGTCCTAATGCTACGTTGGCACAGGATATAGAACCGGAGTACATCACTATTTCCGACGATTCAAAAACTGCCTGGGTAACCCTGCAGGAAAATAATGCCATTGCCACGGTGGATATTGCCACTAAAACTATCAAGGCCATCAAGCCATTGGGTTTTAAGGATTATAATGTAGATGCTAATGCCGTGGATGTCAGTGATAAAGATAATGTGATAGATTTCAAAAAATGGAATGTAAAGAGCATGTACCAGCCGGACGGGATTGCAGTGATGCATAAAAACGGTGTTCCTTACCTTTTTACGGCCAATGAAGGCGATGTGCGGGAATATGCTGCCTTTGCAGAAGCAAAGCGCGTAAGCGCCTTAAAGCTGGATCCTGTGGCTTTCCCTGATGCAGCTAAGTTGCAGGGGCAAACGCTGCTGGGCCGTTTGAACGTCACCACCACTTTGGGAGATACGGATTTGGACGGAGATTATGATCAGCTGTATTCCTTTGGTGCACGTTCTTTCAGCGTGTGGGACGGGAATAGCGGTACCCTCGTGTTCGACAGTAAAAACGAGCTGGAAGTACGGGCCAAGGCGGCATCGTTGTATGATGACGCACGTAGCGATGATAAGGGCGTAGAGCCGGAAGGCCTTGTCCTGGGGGAAGTTGGTAGGAAAAAGCTGCTGTTTGTAGGCATGGAGCGTGCAGATGCCGTAGCGATATATGATGTGACAAACCCTGTAAGCCCTGCTTTTTTGCAGCTGCTGAAAACGGGGGATGCACCGGAAGGGGTGTTGTTTATCAAGGCCGCTGACAGTCCCGTGAAGCAAAGCCTGCTGATTGTGAGTTCAGAAGGGGATGGCGTGGTGAAGATATACAAACCCAATAAACTGTAAAAATTGACTTAGTTAGTAGATTGTATAATAGGGCTGCTTCGGTTGTGAGGCGGCCCTTTTTTTATGGATAAAATTGATACTCTTGCAAAAATATTTGTATATTCCACTATTGATTTCCCAATGGGAAAGACTTATGAGGACCGATAGATTCGGAAAATAAATACAGCAGACTGTTTCGACCAAATTAGTATACGATTTCGTTCCACGATATATTGATAACTGACAAATTTAAGTAACGATGTTTTTTAAGTTTAAGCCTGTTTACATGGAGGCGGTTGCTATCAGAGCCTTAATTTTCTTTGCAGTATTGGGTGTGGGCTTGTTTTTACTGGATCTTGATTTTTCATCAAAAATGGCACTGGTATCTATGATATTAGGGCTCTCTTCTTTTTTATTACTGCGTATGAACCTGAATGAGGTACTGACGATGGGGGTAAAGGAGCAGGAGCTGAGCCTGTCATTTGTGAATATGTCTATCTACAAAAAATTGCCTATAAGTGTATCACTGGATAAAGTAAGTGCCAGAAAAGGCAATAATGTAATCCGGTTACTGGTGGATGGTAAACATGTGGCCAATCTGCGCCGTAAGGCTGTTTCTCCTGAGGATTGGAATGCTATGACTGCTTTATTTGACAACAAGGTTTCGGGTATGTCTGTACGATAATATCCCATATCAGCGCTGGTTATAACCAACCGTTAGATCTTCTTCTACTATAGAGAAAATTTACTTTGTAAGGTGTGTTTTGTGGCATATTTTGGCGGTTGCTTATTCTTAATTTCCTCCTCAAATTAAATGATAGAGAAGTGCTGAAATCGGTGTAAATACCAGGAGACCCTTTTACATTTTCATCAATGCCGGACAACACATCTTGCACCCTGAATCGAATTTCATGGTACTGTTTATACTTTCCTTGTACCCTTTAAAAATGAGCAGGTGTTTGATTAATTTGAATTAAATCTGTAGTTTGCGCAGTTATTTGGATGATATTTATTGGGGGCAAAACCCATTGTATCCATACCTGTGCAATCATTATAATATTTAGTTCCTTATACTGTGAGAAGAATTATTTTTATTGTTTTTTGTTGTTTTATTCAGAGCATTGTCATTGCGCAGGAGAACAAACCCACCCAGTTTACGCCAGTGGCGGCTATTCCGGCTACACTTCCGAATGGATATACCAATCCCGCAATTAATTATGTACGAACCTGGGAGCCCGCTGTTCCGCTCACAAATGCTACCGATGTTAGTAGTCGTACAAAACCGGTAAGCCATGTAAAAGAACAAACGACGTATGTGGATGGCCTTGGTCGTCCGCTGCAAGCGGTTGTAAAAGGAATTAGTCCGCAGGGAGGTGACCAGGTGACACCGGTAGTGTACGATCAGTTTGGCCGGGAAATACTCAGCTATCTCCCCTATACTTCCAATAGCGGCGATGGCAACCTGAAAGTAAATCCATTTTTGGAGCAGCAGCAGTTTTACCAGGCTTACCCATTCGCCCAGCAGAATACGATCTACTATAATGAAACCGAATATGAGGCTTCCCCGCTGAACCGCAAGCTAAAGAGTTTTGCCGCGGGTAACAGCTGGGCCAGAACCGGTGGAAACCACCCGGTGGAGCAACAATACCTGGTGAATGAAGCAGCTGATCAGGTGGTTATCTGGAGCGTTGATAATACTGGTAATACTGTTGCCAGTGGCTATTATAGTCCGGGATCATTGTCTAAGGCGGTGGTCATAGATGAAGATGGCTCCCGAATAATCAGCTTTACAAACAAAAGTAACCAGCTGATTTTAAAAAAAGCAGAAGTTGCTTCAGATCATCCTGATGCATTTACTGGCTGGCTGAGTACCTATTATGTATACGACGATTTGTCGCAACTGCGAACAGTGATTCCTCCGTTGGCAGTGGAGAAAATTGTTGGGCAGTGGAATCTCGCTGCAGTAAAAGAAGAACTGTGCTTTCAATATAATTATGATGGCCGTGGCCGGATGATCGAAAAGAAAATTCCCGGAGCCGGTGTAGTGGAAATGGTTTATGATACCCGCGACAGGCTGGTGTTTAGTCGTGATGGTAACATGCGCGGGAAGGGCGAATGGATGGTAACTTTTTACGACGGGTTAAACAGGCCCGTTGAAACAGCGATTTATCACCCGGTAGCCGCTACAGATCGTGCGTCGCTGCAGGCGACTATGAATGGGATAAATAATGCCACCGGGCAGCAACAATTTACCTTTTCGGGAATCGATAACCTGGTAATGGCTGCTGATCAGAATAAGTCGCTGTACGAAGCACGCATTAGTATTGAACTGGTTGACGGTTACGATAGCAATACGGGCGAAAAGGAATATGCTATAAATCCTGATTTAAATGCGGGAGAGGTTTCCTTGTTGGTGACCAACCCATTACCTAATGTGAGTGCAGCAGAACTTACGCCACTTACCTTTACATTTTATGATCATTACAACTATCCTGGCGTTATTGCCCCGGCAGGCTTTAATTTTAATCCTTATAAAGATGCCAGCGCGGTAGGGCCTGTTGATCCTGTGGTGACTACACAAACACAGGGTTTGATTACCGGCACCCGTACCCGGGTGCTGGGTACGAACACCTGGCTAACTACCAGTACTTATTATGACGATAAAGGACGCACGATAGAAGTGGCTGGGGATAATTATAACAGTGGTAGGAACACTGTTCACACAATGTATGATTTCACCGGAAAAGTATTACTGACCCATGAACAGCATACCAATCCGTCGAGTGCAAAACAATCTAGCATAGATGTGATTACGCGCAATAAATATGATGCAGCGGGCAGATTACTGACAGTTACCAAACGTTATAATAATGATGCGAACCTGGAGCGTGTAATTTTGTCTAATACCTACGACGTCAATGGTCAGCTGCAGAAAAAAGATCTCGGTATAGGCAGCGATGGTATAGCACTGACATCCATTAACTACGACTATAACATTCGTGGCTGGCTTGCAGGAATAAACAAATCATATGTAACCAGCGGAAGTGGTGACCGGATGTACTTTGGACAAACACTGTCGTACGATAATGGTTTCGATAAAAGGTATTTTGGAGGAAACATCGCCGGCCAGCAATGGCGCGGATATAATGACCCGGTGGCCAGGGCCTATGGATATAAATATGATAATGCCAACAGGCTGCTGGGAGCGGATTTTAACCAGCAGGATACTGGTCCTGCTGACAGCTGGACGCATACCCAGGTGAACTTTTCTGTTTCCAACCTTAACTATGATGCTAATGGTAACATCCGGAGTATGAAACAGGAAGGTATTGCCGGAGGCAGTCCTGGAGTGGTGGATAATCTGCAGTATCGCTATATTAACAATAGCAACAAACTGGAATCAGTAAATGATGACGGAGGAACAACGGTGGCGCTGGGTGACTTTAAGAATTCACCTGCTGATGGGGTCGACTACAATTATGATGCTAACGGTAATCTCACGCTTGATAATAACAAAGGTATCACGGGTATTAATTATAATTTTCTGAATCTGCCGGAAGAGATTACAGTTGGTACGAAGGGGACTATCCGTTATCTGTATGATGCAGCGGGGATTAAGCTGAGAAAAACAGTAACAGATAAAACCGTTTCACCGATAAAAACAACGATCACCGATTACCTTTCCGGAGCAGTATTCAATGATAATGTGATGGAGTCAATTGGCCATGAAGAAGGCCGGCTTCGTGCAGTGAATAAGGAAGGTGCTGCACCATTATATATTTATGATTATTTCCTGAAGGATCACCTCGGTAACGTACGCACTGTGTTGACGGAGCATAATGATCAAACAATTTATGCTGCCACGATGGAAACTGCCAGGGCTTCTACTGAGGAAGCCTTGTTCAGCAATGTGGCCACAACCAGGGCAGATTTACCGGTAGGTTACCCTACGGACGAAATTTCCGATGGTAATAAGTTCGCTTCCAGATTAAATGGAGGATCTGATAAAAAGGTAGGAGCTTCACTGGTACTGCGTGTAATGGCTGGCGATACCGTCAAAATGGGTACTAAGGCGTTCTATAAGTCAACAGTGGGGCAAAAGAAGAATGCTTCCAAAGAAGAAATTCTAAGTTCCCTGCTAAATGCATTCGGTGAAAGTACAGGAAATGGTGGCCACGGTAGCGTAGCCACGAACCGCAGTCCAGCCAGCAATCTGACCGGTAACGACTTGCGTAAGCTGGCTGAAAAAAATCCCGACCAGGAAGCAGCGGACAAACCCCGCGCCTACCTGAACTATGTATTGTTTGATGATCAGTATAAACTGGTGGATCAGAGCAGCGGCCTGAAGCAGGTAGCTGCCACTCCGGATGAGCTGCAAACATTAGCGACAGATGACGTGGTGATGGAAAAGAGTGGTTTTCTGTATATTTATACCAGTAATGAAACCAGCCAGGACGTATATTTCGACAACCTGGTAGTAACGCATAACGGAGGGCCGGTGTTGGAGGAGACACATTATTATCCATTTGGGTTGACGATGGCGGGGATTAGTTCGAATGCACTGAAAGGCACTACCTATGAGGAGAACCGCCTGAAATACAATGGCAAAGAACTGCAATCGAAAGAGTTCGAGGATGGTAGCGGTTTGGAATGGTATGACTATGAGGCGAGGATGTATGATGCACAAATAGGTAGATGGCATGTGTTAGATCCGCTATCTGAACAAATGCGCAGACATTCTCCGTATAATTATGCTTTTGATAATCCTATTCGATTTATAGATCCTGACGGAATGGGACCACAGGACATTATTGTCAAAGGGAGTAAGGAATTTAAGGAAAGAGTATTAACCGATTTGCAAAAATTGACATCTGTTAAATTAGAAATGACTAGTGATGGAACTGTAGTGCAAATGTTAAAGGGTCATCAAGGAGAGATGTCTGTGGGAACCGGATTAGTAAGTAAGTTAATAAATTCAGATCATGTCGTTTCTATTGAACAAGGTAAAGAAAATGAAACAGATCCAACAAATGTTGTGGGAGCAACAAACCCAGATGTGGGCTCTGGTTCGTCTGTTAAATACAATCCTGACGACACTGGTGAGAATATTAAGAATGAAGATGGGTCTACCGGCCGACCGGCTCAGGTTGGATTAGCTCACGAACTTCTTCATGCAGAAAGAAATGTTGATGGAACTCACGATAAAGAGAGAGCGGAAGGATTAATGGATCCAGATTCTAGAATGATGAATATATTACCGAAGGAAGAAAGAGGTGTGAGAGCAAAAGATTCTCAAATTAGAAGGGAACAAGGGGTACTACCTCGAATGCAACCTTTCTATCCTATACCTCCTCGTAAACCTGCCGAAGTACCTAAAGTAAAGTTTAATTTTAATAGCTTTAAATGATGAGATCACTGATTATATTTTTATGTACATTTTTTTTTCATCTGCCTTCCACTAATGAGGATACAAACATTGATAGTTTGTTTTTGAATTGGAATAGGGTAACATTGAATTCTTTAAGTAGACTTTGTTCTGATATGGAAGAACAAAGTGATCGGTCATTATGTGAAAATCGCATCGCTACTATGCCTGGTTTCTGGGCAATAGAAGATGATAGCCTAAATAGATCTTCCATCAGATGGATATTCTTGAATAAAATGGAAAATGATTCTAATAAATTAAGTAAGGACTGGACTATTGTAGAAGTCATGAAAACTGGAGAGAAAGTTAGTCTAGTAAATTATATTATCAGCTATAGTGGGACGAATGCGAATATTATAAAATATGTCTATGCTAAAGGTGAATGGATAAAAATCAATGAAAAGATCAGCATGCTTAAGATAGGAGACTTCAAACTTCCTATTTCAAAGACCTTGTTATCTTCCAATAGTTATCCTTATGATGTAATAATAACTAATTTTAAACAAGACTCTGTTTGTGAATCAAATTATTACCTGGAACATACTATTGCGGATAGCATTAAAATTGTATGTATGTTAAAAGAATAACCATCCGCCAGGGTTTTGATTTTTGTAATCATCACCAGGAGGAAATGCTTTCCAGGTTAATAGTCGACCGATTGGAAGTCAACGGCGGATCTGTAGTACAGGCGCTAGGTGGAAACATTGATCGGTTTGAAGGTTACCGTTTTTAGCAGTTAGGGTGCTCGGAAGTCATTCCACATCTAAGCCCATAGGACCACTGCTACCCATATTTGAGCCTCCAAAAGTAAAAATGCCGACTATCATGAATTCAGTTAAAAAAGGTTTCGGATTTTAATTCTCAAATATGATAAAGTCAATTCTTATTTCAATATGCGGATTCATTGTTGCAGGATCATCATTTAATCAGGTGCATGACAACTTTCTTCTGAAATGGAATAAGCTGAGTAGGGAGTCCATGATTACAATTCTGCAGTCGAAGGATTTGATAAACGAGCGTCCGCAATATACCCAAATGGAAGTTTGGGTGAATGAAATATGTCCAGTAGACACGGCAATCGTAAACGCCGCCAATTTACGAAGCTTGTTTTTAAAAGCTATTGATAAGAAGGTTCAACACGTAAAACATTGGTCAGTAATAGAAGCCAAAAAAAGTGGGGAAGTAACGATACTGATAAATACACTCGTTTGTTTTCGTCAAGACAGTGCCGATGTATTCTATTACACTTTTAATACGGAACGCGGGGAGTGGAGTTGTGTAGACTATCGGAAGCTGAAATTGAATGGGGATGGATTGTTAATTCAGGATGTGAAAGTTCCAATGAATAGAGGTGATAACAATTTTATCGCCACAGTAACAGACTTTGAATTACACAAAATATTGCGGCTATTTCACTTTATTAATTTTTCCATTGACAAAAAAAGTAATATATCTATTGTGTCGAGAGGAGGCGTTTAGCTGCTGAAATGGAAAAAATGCATTGGTGGATATAATGGACCTGAACGCCACCTTGCTGAAAAAAGTGGAGGAGCTTACCTTGTATCTCCTGCAACAGCAAAAGGAAATCGGCGCCATCAAGGAGGAAAATGTAAACCTCAGGCAAGAACTGGATAAAATAAAAACAGATCTTAATAAGGGCAGATAACATCTCCCTAAACAAAAAAAGGTAGCAGTCATCACTGCTACCTTTTTCATTTACTTCTTCTCCGCTTCCAGCTCCTTCACCCGCTTATCCAGCTGAATAATATACAAACTCATCTCCTCTATCTTCTTCAATAATAATTTATTCATTTCTCCTACATCCAGCCCTTCCTTTTCAATTTTCTCCGCAGCCGGAATTTCCGGTAGATGCTGATGGGCTGCAATATAGCTAGCCAGGTCTGAAATAGGCCGTAGCTGGAAGTCCTGGGCAAACACGTAATCCGGCCAGTCACTGGTAGTTACTCTTACCTTGGTGGCTTTTATCTCTCCCTTAACAGATAATTTAGAAGTGCTACTGGCAGGAGAGCCGATGCCTACGTTGCCGCTGGAATAACTAACAAAAAAGGCATTAGCGAGATTCACGTCATTGAATACGCTGTATTGAAAAGGCACATCATAAGCGGCTGTGCCAGGGTCAGTACTGGTTTGTTCTACTCTTGTCCATTCCCCGCCTAACGATACGGCTTCATACATGGAATAACCGGCATAAGGCCCGTAGTACAGGTAAATGTCATAAGCTGTTGCCGCACCCCCGGGGGCATTTGGCAATATTTTCACCTTTTCCATCGGCGCCAGCCAGCCGGTACGGAATGCATAGGCTGAAAAGGCAAACCCTTCGGAGTTAACCCCACTATTACTTGTTCTTATATGAATTTCGGCAGATGCCATCTGTTCTTTCAATCCATTGTATCCGCTACCGCCATAGATACGAATCACAGCGGTAGTCCCTTCCTGGGGTAACCTGAGGGTACCCAGTTTAATCCAGGAAAATGCCCCGTTGTTAGCTGAATACATGTGACCTATCACTGTTTGCGCTACTGTTATTTTAAGGCACAGCAGCAAACAGATAGCTATCCCTAAAAGTCTATTTACCATTGTTTGTAATGATTTTTTGTTGTTGCTCAATCACTGCCTGTTGCTGCGTTACCTTCTCCTCCAGCTTCTCCACCTGCTTATTTAATTTTATAAGCAATAGTGTGAGTTCCTCAATTTTCTCCATCTGCCTCTTCTGCATGTCGGCGATATCAAGTCCATCTTTTTCTACCACCGCAGCAGATGGTATTCCAGGCAGATGGCCATTTTCAGCAATGAATTTCTCCAAACCCGCAAAGGTGGGTAATGCATAACCAGGGGCAAATACATAATCAGCCCAGCCGGCCGCTGTAACCTTTACTTTACGGGTAACAATATCCCCGTTAACACTTAACCGTACCGTATTAGGCACATCGGTATTCAGCTTCAGGGTCATATAGTCTCCGGGTACAGGCCCTGCACTGAAGTATAAGCCGGCAGGCGTTGAAAATACACGTCCATACTCCGTTTCGTTGGCCGACATAAATACCACATCTCCCGCATCATCATTGCGGAAATATAAGTTCGCGCCATCGTTAAAATAGATATGCGTCTTCGCAACATTTCCCCGGGCGGCTATGGTTTCCAGTGTTTCATTGGCAGGATTGAAGTTTCCGGAGTGCCAGATTTTTCTCCATTGCTGGTACTGACTACTTACACGATAACGGAAGTATAGGTTGTCCGGGTCAGCGTGCAGGTTGTACAGTTGAAAGCCATAATTTAAATCGTACTTAAAGTTGGCTAAAACACCTGCAATACTGGCAGCTGGACCGTTTACAGGATTATACACAGCAAATACTGAAGATTGTTGAGAGGCAGTTTCCTGATAAATGGTTGACAAGTCATTTCCTGCACTACTTCCTGTTACTACATTGACCTGCGCAAACAACTTTCCTGCAAATGCTGTAACCAGCATTACACTCAGGCAAAATTTTTTCATGATATAGGATTTATAATGATGGCTAGAAATTATACCCCATCCTCAGCTTAATAGGATCGGTTCTCGGTACATGGCTGCTGTAAAGGAAATCAAACAACAACGATACATCTCCTTTCATCTTCGCACTCACCTTGTATTTCTTCTTAATCCCCAGTAATGCGCTGGAGGTCCACATTTCAGCGTTAGGTACCGCATTAATGTGTACCGGCTGGTAGTTCTGCTCATAACCTCCATTGAGGAAGAAGGTATTTTTCAACTTCCAGTCCACAAAGGAGCGCAGCCCTAAGCCCTCGCTGGAAATGGCTATCTTGTTAAAACCCTGCCCTAAGCCTAGCTTATAAGCCATACCCACACCTGCAACCCCGTTTTTATGGAACTTATAGGCGATCTGGCCGGCAATATCACTGGTAGTGGGGTAGAAGCTGGTGTTACGTGCAAACTGAATGTTACCGCCATATTCCAGCCTTTGCAAAAATCGCTTCGACTTCATTTCATTTGGCTTGAAATTCGGCATTTCACCTGCATTATCTAAATCGGGGAACTTACTTTTTAATTCATTCATTTTCGCCCTGGCTTCGGCCATCGACTGACTTACTGCCTGTGAGGCGTTAGGCCCGCTTCCCAGGCGCTGCTGGATAAGTTGCTCTACCTGTGCACGGGTTTGTAAACCTTCCAGGTTAGGAGTGCCGCCACCGCCGCCCAGGTTATTTCCCAGCAGATTACCGAGGTAACTGTGTTTGGCCATAAACTCGTTATAGGCAGGGATTTTCTGTGCTATCTCCAGCGCTTTCTTTTCTATTTTCTTTTTGTCACTAAAAGTCTCCTTTAGTTCCTTCACCTGCTGGGCATAATAATAGGCTTCCTTGTTAATGCCTTTCAGGTTGCCCGCCAGCTCAGGAATTTTGCCTAACTGTGCATTCAGCAGCTGCTTACGTTGCTGAATAAACGCCTTGGCTTCATTGAGTATAGCCAGTTTATCCTGCAGGGCTGTCACCGATTTCAGACTGTTATTCAGTTGCGGAATTTTATCATTCCCCTGTTTCAGGAAACTAAGTGTGTTAAACAAACTGTCCACTCCCGGCGTATTGCTCAGCAGATTTTTGCCGGGAATCTTATCTGTTTTGGCTTTCAGCTTATCTTTCAGGGAAGAAAATTTCTTTTGGCTATCCTCAAACAACATTTTGGCCTGAGAGGAGTCCACTTTCATCATTTTCTTCTTCATCTTCTCCTCGTATTTAGACAAATGGCTAAGCGCTTTCTCAGTACGGGCAGTGAGTTGCTTATTGAGCGCATCAGCTTTATGCTGAACGGCGGAATAATACTTTTGTGGTATTTCCTTCGATTTTTGCAACAGGCTATCCTGTGCTGATACAGTGCTGGCACAGAGTGTTAAACAGGTTATTATCAGGTATACGGGTCGCATTAACTGGTTGTTTAAGGCAGGGCTGGTATTGGATGAAGCGCAAATGTATACAACACGGCCGGAATATTTTATGCTTCAGGCAGGTTTGAAATACATTTATTATTTTGTTATTGATTTAACTTCTTTTCAAGGGTTTTAATTTTTTCCCTTTGCTCTTCCAGTTCCTTGCTTAATTTAATCAGATATAATGTTAACTCCTCAATTTTTTGCTGCTGGATAACCTGAATATCCGCTACGTCTTGTCCGTTGGTCTTTATTTCCGCTGCTGTTGATATTCCGGGGAGATGTTTGTGTTCCTGAATAAAATTATCCAGTTCCTGTAATGATAGAAGCGAGTAATCGCTGGCAAATACATAATCCGGCCAGTTAGCAGGGTTTTTTACAGTTACCTTTGCGAATACGGCATTTCCGTTTACCGCCAGCATATACCCTTTAATGTCCATGGTGCCGATACTTAAGGGACCCATCATGAGGCTGGGCGCAATATTCATGATGCTAAACGGCCGGCTGTTAGTGCTTCCTGATGATTGCACATAAGCATCCTTTTCAGTCTTGAAAGTGAGGGTACCAGCGCCTGTAATTTGGTATGGGAGTAAATTTTGAATACCGTCATATACTTGAGGTGTTACTTCACAAGTAGCACTAAAATAGTAGGTGCTGTTGCCTCTTAACCATATAACAATCACTGCGTTATTGCTAGTTCCTGAACAATCTTCATAACCAGCTACAAATGGTTTAGCGGCGGAATAGTTTTCCTGGTTAATCTCCGCATCAATGAAGTTAGATCCATGCCCCCATTTTGTTACGTGGTATCTGAATTTCGCCATGAGACTGCCATGCCAGTCACCATTCAGGTGCGCGCTGGATCGACCAATCTCTAATAAGGTCGACTTGTTAGCATCCCAATTACAATCATTAAACTGGACCGGGTAAAATTTGTCAAAATCGCCGTGTACATTAAAACTGCCTGTAACCTGGGCATTAGCACTAAGAGACATGGTTAACAACACCACTATTGCAGCAACGATGCTGCCTGCAAATTTTCTAAAATTCATAAGTATACGGGTAACGGTTATTTTTTAGTTGACTCCGTGCAAATTTATAAAAAAAACAAAGCCACACTCCATTAAAATGCTCCTGCTTATCATGAGGGAAGCGATCACATAGGCATTATCATAAAAAAAGCGCGGTAAATCAATGTTTACCGCGCTTTTAAATTTTTTAGGGAGATATTATCAGAATCCTATATTCACTCCTACGAAAAAGTTAAACCCAGCCATTGGATAATAGTAATTATCCGGCACTACCTTACCATCTACATACATCCCATAAGTACTGCCATTCGGCTCATACATTTTGTTGAAGATGTTGTTAAGCATGAGCTGTACGCCTAATTCACGGAACAATGGTTGCGGAATAACATAGGCAAAGCGCAGGTCACTAACATAGTAGGCATTTAAGCTAGCATTTTTATCGCCGGTGTTATCCAGGAATTGCCTGCTTACATATTTGCCCAGCAAATCAATGTTCAGGTTTTTTACTGGTTTTGCAGAGAGGGTATATCCTCCTACAAAGTTAGGAGAGAAGGAAATGGGCGTAGTGCCGAATTCCACCGTATGTGGGTTATAGTCACCATCGTAGTACACGCCATTAAAGTTTTTCACTTTGTTGTCGGAGAGGGAGGCATTGGCTGCAATAGTAAATACATTGCTCAGTTTTGCCGTTCCCGTTACTTCAACGCCCATGCGGTAACTCTTAGGGATGTTGGTGCGAATATATGCACCTACATCATTCAGTTGCCCTGTTTGAACCAGCTGATTCTTGTAATCCATGTAGTACACATTCGCCTGGATATTTACATTGCTGTTATGCCAGCTGTAGCCCGCTTCAAGGTCGCGCAGCTCTTCCGGCTTAGGTTCTTTTGCCCCGATGTTGGATTCAAAGTCAGTGCGGTTCGGCTCTTTATGTGCTACAGCAACACTGGCAAATAATCGGCTATTGGGATTGATGAAGTAGTTGATGCCTGCTTTAGGATTGAAGAAGTTGTATTTCATCTGTGGCTGGTAGTCAGCATCGTCATCAAATCCGTACATATTGTATTGTACATTGCGGTATTGCAGATCTACAAAAAACTGGAAGGCATCGGTGATATTGTATTGTCCTTTCCAGTAGATATTGAAGTCGTTTTTGTTAGCTGGGAAGCGATGGTATTCATAATCTTTATCGATGCCTACCGTTGCCCAGATAATGCGATCGTAGTGATCACCTTCATAGCGGTTCCAGCCGCCACCGAGGCTCCAGTTGAATTTCTTGCCGGTACGGTTTACGGAGAAGATGCCACCATAGAAATAATTGTCCAGCCACAGCTGCCGTACCAGGTCGGTGCTATATACGCTGTCGCCATTGATTACAGGTGGTTTCAGTCCATATTTCGGATAGTCCTGATTTGCTTTGTATTGTTCATAGTAGCCACGGCCGCGGGTAAGGTGGGCAGCTACGTTGAAGTTCAGGCTGGAATTGATTTCCTGGTTGTAGAACAGCTGGTAGTGGTCCTGCTGATAATTGTCGGTTTCGTTATCGTAAGGCGTGCCTGGTTTTTCTGTTCCTGCTGAATTGTAGGTACGGTCTGTCTTCAGCAGTGCTTCCGGTACGCCATTCCAGGCCTGGTACGTGCGTTCTTTACCAGAGAAAACGTTGAGCCGGATCGCAGTTTTTTTGCTGATATAGGCAGCAGAAGTATAGAAAGATTTTAAGTCGGAAGTCGCGCGATCTATATAACCATCAGAAGTGATTTTTGATAAGCGTGCATCTATGGTGAAATGATCGCCAATGAGGCCGGAACCTGCGCGTACCGTATTTTTCCAGCTGTTGAAAGATCCGAAGCTGCTGTTGATTTCGCCATATGCTTTTTCACGAAACTCGTTGGTACTCAGGTTGAGTGTAGCGCCGAAAGCACCAGCACCGTTGGTACTGGTACCCACGCCGCGTTGCAGTTCAATACTGTTTACAGAGCTGGCGAAGTCGGGCATGTTTACAAAAAAAGTTCCCTGTGATTCTGCATCGTTAATCGGTATACCGTTTACCGTTACATTGATACGGGTGATGTCGGAGCCACGTACCCGCATGCCCGTATAGCCGATACCGGTACCTGCATCAGAGCTGGACACTACGCCTGGCTGCTGGTTGAGGATGAATGGCAGGTCTTGTCCCATATTCGCTTTTTTGATTTCTTCTGCGTTCATGGTACTGTTTACAAACGGAGAATTTTTTCCTGCACGTAAACTACTGATCTCTACCGGTTTTACGAAGAGGCCTGTTTCTTCCATGGCGATATCGGCGCGGAGCTGGCCATTGGCATTGATGCCGGTGGTATAAGGCTTAAATCCGAGGAAGCTGGCATTGAGTGTATAGGCGCCGTTTTTTTTAAGGGCAATACTAAAATGTCCTTTGCGATCGGTAAGCGCACCCTGCTGGTTCACGGATACGGATACGCCCTCCATAGGCTGGCCGTTGGCTTTGTTGGTAACAGTGCCGGTTACGACGGATTGTGCTTGTACGGTAGCAGCTGTAAACAGCAGCACCCACAACAGTAACTGTTTCATGTTAAAATGTCTGTTAAGTATTTTTCACTTTCCTAACCAGCATTACCTGGTCCAGGTTCTTTGGGTGTGATCTCAGCCTGAAAGTAAGGCACCCCACGTGAAAGCGGCGGATAGGCCGTTTCCGGTACAAAGGTAGTAACGCATCCGGGAAATAAATAAATTATTTTTTGGGCAGGAGTATTTTCGGTATTTTCAGTGACTTCTCTCAATCATCATCAATTTTTTTAACCATTTAATTTTTATTGAGATGATTAAGTTGCAGTTGATCGGCCATTTAGGCCGTGATGCCGTGCTCCGCGAGGTAAACGGCGGTTCAGTTCTTAGCTTTACGGTAGCGGTTAATGAAAAGTTCCGCGATAAGGCCGGTGTGCTCAATGAGCGCACTACCTGGGTGGACTGCAGTATGTGGGACCGGCCACAGATGGCGCCTTATCTGCTGCAGGGAACGCTCGTGCATATCGAGGGAGCGCCCAAGGCGGATTCCTACGTGAGCACTCATTCAGGTGCCCTGTCCAGTATTCTTCGCCTGAGAGTGTTTTCTCTACAGCTGCTCAGCCGTAAAGACGATGAGAAAAGAAAAGCCGCTGTTGCAATCGCCCCGCCTGTTGGCGAGGCAGTGCCCGAACAGGAAACCCCTGCAGATGATCTGCCCTTCTAAGTAAAAATGTGCAATCCTATAAAGGTCACGCCTGATGGCGTGACCTTTTCTTATGGCTGCCTGTCATTGGTACATTTAATTGCCGGCTGAAAACCTACCCCAAATGGCATTATTATCTCATTAAAATATAATTTAATTTATGGTACGGGCTAATAGAACCGGCCTTTCAGGTACGGTTCACATCTTTTTTTTTCTTATA
Source organism: Chitinophaga jiangningensis (assembly GCF_900142605.1). GTDB lineage: Bacteria > Bacteroidota > Bacteroidia > Chitinophagales > Chitinophagaceae > Chitinophaga > Chitinophaga jiangningensis. Next base: position 171,263 of record NZ_FRBL01000001.1, on the reverse strand, counting down.
CTTGTTTGACAAAATAACCTGATGTTTTCCGCGTGTTGATAAACAGTATCAAACAGCGCTGTGTATTCTATGAATTAAAATCCGTTTTGAAAGATGAAGCTGATAGATGTTCTGAAGGAAAACCAGCTAAATGTTGAATATGTCCGTAAGGGCATGAAGCTCTTAGGGCTGGATCTGGATAAATTAGACCTGATTTCTTCCAGTTTGACTACAGAAATTTTACCCCTGTTGAAATCAGTGGAAGGACTCACCCATCATACCAGCCGGATGGAAAAAATTAGCCTGAGGAAGCGGCTCGATAAGTTTATAGTGGTGGTGAAAGCGGATACCATTGTATCTCTCCCTAAAAAAGAAAGGGAAACAACTCCCCCTCAGCAGGTAATGCAGCCATCCAGACCATTTGTTAAATACAATGAGGGGAACCGGAAACTGGGCATAGTGAAGTTTTACGAGGCATCAAAGGGATTCGGATTTATTCACAGTTTTGCGGATAACAAGGCTTGCTTTGTACATGTCAAAAAAATGAGATGCCAGGGTCTGAAAGAGGATGAAATAGTAATCTTTGAAACACAACCTTCTCAGAAAAAAGCAGGAGAGCTGGATGCCTTCAATGTAACTAACCGCATTCCGGTGTTAATCATCAATAATGATACAGCCGCCAGATCCGAAGCTTTTCCATTGATTGAAAGTAGCCCGGAAAAAGAAATTTCCTTAACCGGACTATATCCTACAGGATTTTATGAAATTCGGGCATCTATCCGGTTGGGTAATTGGGATATAGAAATATTGGAGAATAGCAATATCGCCAAGAGAGATGTTATCGGCTTTGGAAAGAAAATACTAAGTGGGATGCTGATGCGAAAGGGCTACTGGAAAGCAGTGGACCGGCTGGCAATGCTTTTAAAAGGTTATATTAGTGACAGGGAACTTACGGCAACCTATCATAAAACAATTGAAGAAGTATCTCAACGTAAGCTACAGGATATACTTCCTTTGGTGCCAATGATCATGGAGGTTCACGGCGTGGCTGTTGCACTGGAAAAATGGTCCCAAAAGTTCAATCCGGTCAGTTTCGCTATGTGGTGGCTGATGGAGTTGCCAAACCTCCCATTACCAAAATCTTCAGAGGAAAAGGAATGCTGGAAACATAAAATTTTGCCTGCATTAGATTGGCAGCAACTGCAGATAGTGATTAGTCGCTTATCGTTGCAGTCCGAAGGCCGCCAGTTAATGGATGATGCTTATCAACAGCTGGCAGGCAAAGGATGGAAAATTACCAGCGCTGAAGAGGAACAGGCAGTGGTTGAATTTCTAGGCACTTTTAGCAGTGTATATCCATTAGTCAGGTTGACAGCCGATCAATTTGAGTGTGAAACTGCATTCCTTGTGGAATTGTACCGCAGGAACTTCCTTACTGGGTTACCACAGGCAGCTATAAACGAACACCTTGGGCACCTTACCACCGTAATGGAAAAGGTAAAGTTTGTAGAACAACTGCCGGTTGAAAATATATTGGAAGTATACGAGCAATTACCGGACTTAAGTCACTACAGAGAACAATATATTCAACGACTCTTAAATAACCTTGTTTCACAGGTAAATTACATCTGCTTTGACCTGGAATCAGACGGGGAACAGGTGGCAGAATTTGCCTGGAAAAATAATATTGGCATCTCCACCCATAAAGATTTTTCTAATAAGGAAACCGGGATTGCCAGGCTGGTATCGCTGATTAATGATGGCAGACTGGTGATCGGTCAGAATATCAGGGCATTTGACCTGGAAGTACTGGCCAGGAAAGGTGCGTCTCCTGCACCTTCCCTGATTTGGGACACATTGGAGATAGAGCTGTTACTGCATCCCCGCAGGCAGAGTTTTGCACTTAAAACAGCCCACCACGCAGCTGAAGATACCTCGCTAACTTTTCAGTTGTTCCTGAATCAGCTTGGACGGTTGATGACCATGGACACCCCTATTGATCTGCAGGCACCTTTTATACCGCCTGTCATCTTAGATATTATCAGCGAGTTTCGTACAGGAAACGGAGGTAAACTACCTGCCCACTTGTATTTTGAGCAATCCGCCCGGCAATTTTTTCGGACAGAATCCGGTTTTCAGCAAATGACAGACGATTCGTGCCAGGCATTCAGAAAGGCTACGCAATTTGCTGGAACAACCGTCATCATTGCACCGGAGATGCTTTGGGAACTACTGTCAGCTATGCATCCTCTGAAGTTTTTGAGTACAGATACAGCAAGGATGCAGGGGATTTCCGCTGAAAAAGTGTATGATAATTTAAAGGAACTGCCGAGACTGGCAGCAATATTAACCCAATATTTGATTACCTGCCATCAGCAAAATATTGTTCCTTATTTTGATCAGCTGCCTGCAGTAATCAGGCGCCTGATACCTACCGTTAAAGTAGCCGCGATTTGTGAAACAATACACCCGGCTGCAGGTGATGCCGTATGCGTGGCACCAGGCCAGATTGACAGCCTAAAGAACAGGTTTTCCGAACCAACGCAGGTACTATGCATAGGCACAGAGCTCTATGACCTCACCACCAAAATAAAGCTTGGACAGGATTATGATTTTTTCACTGTGATAGATCGCCTAAAGGAGCCGCCTGTGTGGTTGCATATGTCTGGTGGTAACAGTTTTACTGGTATTACCCGGGAGCAATGTCGTCTACTTGGAATCACCGATTTTCCGGATCACATCAATAATATCTGGCTGGAGAAAACTGATAGGGCTACCTATCGTGTATGGTGTAACCTTCACTTATCCAATTATCTGCAAGATGCAGGTCTCCAGGTAACAAGTTCGATACCATGGACAGATGGAGCTATAAAAAAGGAATTTGCATATGTGGTACGACCGGATACGCGTTTATCAGGATATATTGCAGCATCCAAGCGGGTAAATCCTGAATCTTTAAACAGAAAGTCCTACTGGCTATATCAGTTCAGGCTACTTGAGGCGGCAACAGCGGGGTCTGGGCGTCCTATCCTCTTACTGGTCAACAATCCGAAGGAAATAAATGATCTCTACACCTATGCCAGGGTATTAGATTATTTTTTACCTGATCAACGTGCCACCCTCGCCAGGCAAATCGAACTATTGCATAGCCACCCCGGCGGCAGAAAGCTGCTGGTGTTGCCATTTGATAAATTGGGAGAAGTCTTGTTGCTGAATACGACCCATGGGCTGGACATTGTTTGGGATAGTTTCAGCTTGCGGGAAAAGGCGCAAATGCTGAAGGGGCTGATGTCTGTTGGTGATCAGGTGTCGGATGATCCCGTACCCGCAGTGGATGTATCTGACAGGGAGCAGGATCATTATAGCCTGATCAAGATGCATCGTCCGCTGATTGACTTTTATTACCAGGCAATACAACAAAATAATGCTTCCTCGAGGTTGCTATTGCTGGACCCGAGGTTGACGGATTATTTTGGAATCGAAAAAACTTTAGCTGCAAAAGATCTGCAGGTAGTAATGTGGCAAAAGGAAAGCGACTATAGTGCAGATCGTAAGGTAATTGACCCATATTTCAGAGAGGCAGAACGACCTCCACTGAATCTTAATCTCGAAGATGCAAAAGAAATACTCAGGCGGGTATTTCTGGCAAGAGAAGATGGGAAGGCTCCCTGGCCATGGTATGATTATCAGCATGCATACCTGAATAGTATTCTGCCAGCGAAAGATGATCTGCTTATTTCATTGCCAACCGGTGCCGGGAAGTCACTTTTATTCCAGGGGCCTGCCCTTTTCAGGTCTGCATTTTCAGGGAAGCTTTCTATCGTAATTTGCCCGCTACGGGCTCTTATGCAGGATCAGGTAGATGGATTGTGGAATAAAGGTTTTTTCAGCAATGTTGATTATCTCAGCGGGGATAAGGAGCAATCGGAAGTAAACGATATATACAGGAGAATTGCAGGTGGAGAGCTTACCTTACTTTATATCACACCGGAAAGATTCAGATCCCGTGCATTTGAAAACAGCCTGCTTACCCGTATGGATTCCGACAGTGGTCTCGAATACGCCATTTTTGACGAAGCGCATTGCATATCGCAATGGGGGCAGGAGTTCAGACCTGACTATCTTAATGCTGCCCGAAAAATTGCAGGTCTTTCAAGGCAATTGACCGCAAGAAAGCTGTTATTCTCAGCAACTATTTCAGAACAGGTATTTGAAGAGATCAAAATATTACTTCCAGGCATACACGCAGTAAGCGATACTGAAAAAAGTTATAACCCTGTTAGAGATCATATCAGGATGGATTTCCGGCACCAGATTGTAGAGGAGGACAGACTGCCGGAAATTGCGAATTATTTGAAGAAGAACAATTTCAGCCCTTCATTAAGCCGGGCAATTATTTTTGTAAAAAGCAGAAGGAAAGCCGAAGAATCTGCCGAAGGTATGGGAGATAGTTTAAATGCGGTTTATGGAGGTCAATGTGCTTTTGCTGATAAAGTAGGGGTATTTCACGCCGGTATGGATACTGAAGACAGGAAAGATGCCTATGAGCGATTCAAAAGTGGAGAATTGGTGGTATTATTTGCCACAAAAGCATTTGGTATGGGCATGGATATTCCTAATATTCATTTTGTGGCCCATTATTCTCCATCAGGAACCTTCGAAGATTTCTTGCAGGAAGTAGGGCGTGCCGGCAGGAATGAGACGCAGCGCCTAGAAGCAGGATTTACCACAGAAAACCCTATTAAAACACTGTGTCTTACCGCTGGTAATGATTTTGCTAAACTGAAAGATCAACTGCATGAAAGCAGGATTTCCTGGCATGATGTAAAAGATATGAAAAAGGTGATGGAAGATTACCTGAGTAATTTCCGCCCTTTGATTGCTGATGCGGAGATACCTTTTGCGATTCCATTTAACCTGTATTCCAGTGAAAAAGGTAGTACGGAAGAAGAGCTGGACAACAAGTTCCGGATGGGATTACATTGGCTGGAAAAATTGGGCCGAATCAGGTTAGGATATTTCACCATTACACATGTGGCTATTGATGCAGTGTCGCTACGTGGCCTTGCTGCAAAACTCAGTGATGGGGCAGAAAAAGAGATTACCCAGATATGCCAGGCTATATTATCTCTTATGTTACAGGCCGATCCTATTGAAGATATGGTGCAGATATCGCTGTCGGCACTTCGTGATATGACCAGGTTAAGCCTTACTAATATTTTTTCGGGGCTAATTAGAGCGCATAAATTAAATTATTTTCTTCTTGAGCAGAAGGTTATCCTTTTGCCAACCAAATTGCGGCAGGCAGAGGTCAGGTATAGTTGTGACTCACACACTGAATCAGAGAAGTACCTGGCCCTGAAAGTGATGTTTGCTTTGGCGCGGTTAATCATGAATGCTACCCCATTAAGTGAATCTAAAACATTTGAAGAGGAAGATATCAATACTATGTTGACAGCTGCCATCCAACTGGTAATGGAGGATGGGGGACTACCATGGAGTAAAAAAGAAACGCTACCCGCCAGGGAGAAGGAATATGCTGCCTACCTCCATGATATTGCCAGGAAAAGAGTTAAACATGCCTTTACGATCATAAGGCTCCTTGGTAAAACGAGGCATGAAAGTAAAATGGAAAAAGTACTGGATACCAATGTGAAGGTACGGATCAGGCAAACGTTGGTGAATGGATATCATAAGAAGGAAGAATGGTTAGGGAAGATAACTGGATTGGAAAGGGATTGTCATCATTTAATGGATTATGTAGCAAAAAAATATTTTACTGAGAATATTAAACGTTTTAACTGGCCTGATATTATTGCACATTTAAATTGCACTGAGGATGTAAATTATTTGGGAGGCTTATTACATATCTTATCAGTAGCGGGTTATTGTAGATCCGGCGGATTACTGCCTTCAGGTATTGAAGTATATCTGCAATCAGTTGATCCCATTATCGAAGGGGATCTTCAATCGAATGATAAACTGATTTTTGATGAGTTTGAAGAAACCCGCAAAGTGCGTGAACTGAAGCTGATAGCCCTGGAGGTACTGGCTGGCTTTCATAAAGGAGAACGCAAGGTACAGGGGACTGATGGTTTAGTATCTCAAGTAATGTTGGAATCCGATCTCAGAAAAAGGCAGGATCAGTTTATCCGAAAATATTTTTCCTGCAACTCCCTGGATAGCCTGTTAACGTTGCTTCAGAGTGAATTGAATCCGGATGATCCATTATTGGTTAAATGGCGTGGGGATGCAATCAGTACGGAAGAAAACAGGTTAAATAAGGAACAGCGCGAAGTATATGACGCAGCGGTGGATCAGCACATCAATGTAATGGCCGGACCTGGATCGGGAAAAACTCATACGCTTACGCTCCGGGTGGCCAGGCTGGTTCACCACATTGGCGTAAAGCCGGAAGATATCCTGATATTGGCCTATAACCGCGCAGTGGTATCTGAATTGAAGCAGCGGTTAGGGCGGTTATTTAATGACTTGGGTTACGGTAATCTGGTAAGGCAACTCAAAATTTTTACGTTCCATGGGCTTGCTAAAAAATATTGCGAAGAACAGCTGACTAACAAGCCATTTGATCAATGGGAGAACATATTGCTAAATCAACTGATCAAGGCACCTGGCGCCGTTATGAACAGGCTGGCGCCTCTGCAGCATATACTGGTGGATGAGTTTCAGGATATTAACAGTGTCAGGGTGGAACTTTTGAACAGGCTGCAGCAGTTAACTCATGCAAAATTATTTATTATCGGAGATCCCAATCAGAGTATTTACGGTTATGAAAGAGTAAAAGCAGGAAAACCAATGAGTCCTTGGCCTTACTATGCGGAGTTTAACGAATTGTTTGGGCCTAAACTTTATGAGCTCAGGAACAATCATCGTTCGTTTCCGGCAATTCTGGAACTGGCGTCAACGGTCCTGGATGCAGATAAGGAACATAAAGAGCTTTTGTCAAAACCTACACGTATTCCTGATAAGTCGTTCGTGAAGGATTATGTGCAGCTGATAGAGTTAACAGAAACCATGATGTGGTGGTGGGACCAGATTCCTGGCCTGTTGCAGGAAAGAATAGGCAATCGGCCTTACAGGCAGCTGGCCATTCTTTTCAGAACCAATAATGAAGTATACAGGGGATACCAGAAAGTAAAATCTCTGCATCTTCCTAATGTTAGAATCAGGATACAGGGTAGCTTGCCATATGAGTTTACTAGAATCAGGGAATGTCATGAAGTGCTGTTGTTCCTGAGAGCGCAAATCAATGAAATAATCCCTGTCAATTTTAAGGATACCATTAAGCAACATATATTAGCGCTGATTGAAACGTATCCGAACTGGAATCATTTTTATTTACGGGTGATGTATTCCCTGGTAGCGGACTTTTTGGATGAAGCAGAAGACCAGCCTTTTTTTAATCAGTTACTGGATTATATTACAGAGCTCACACATAAAGACGATGGGCAACTGTTTAAGATATATGAGAAATATGCCGATGAATTTGCTGCAGACCTTGTGGAAACGGAAATTGTACTAACTACTATGCATAAGGTGAAAGGGTTGGAGTTTGATTGCGTGATGGTTCCACCTTCTTTTTCGGATCTGCCCCTCAAAATAGATGAGGAAGCTTCCGCCGAAGCAATTTCCGAACAGTTGGACGAAGAAAAACGACTGATGTATGTGGCTTATACGCGCGCAAGATACCGGTTGCTGGTATTCAGGCACCATAGGGAGGTGGCGCTTGTCCGCGGGGAAACATATCAATTTAAGGATGCCAATAATTCCAGGCTGGGTATTCCGGTATTGCCGGAAATCAGGAAGTTAAATATAGGTTGGGGGGCTTCTTCTTACGTATTTAATAAAAAAATCCATGAGTTTATTAAAACCGAAGTGAAGAGTGGAGATTATGTTGAAGTCAGGAAACGGACGGTAGATAATGTAGAACAACCATTCGCAGTGTATGAACTATTTAAGGTTGGCCATTCTTTGCCACTTGGACAGTTATCGAAAGATGCCGGAAAAATTCGCCTTTTTACAAAATGCAGTGGGTTTATTGTTAATGAAGTAGCCGTTTGGACGTACCAGGATACTTTAAATGCTGACGGGGATAATAATAACGGTTATGAGAAAGGATGGTGTGAGGATGCTATTAAGCAGGGATATATTTACCTTGTAGATTTTGCAGGCTTTGGGAAGCCGGAGGAGGAAGATTAGCCCTTGTGAAGCAAGGGAGACCTGAATAGCTTCTTTTAATCTATTTAAAATCAATTATTTAGGTGTGTATTTTTATATTTTTTTACAAATTAATTTGGCGTTTATAAAAATACCCCTATCTTTGCACCCTCATTGCGAGGTAGAGCAGAGGTAGCTCGTCGGGCTCATAACCCGAAGGTCAGTGGTTCGAATCCGCTCCTCGCTACAAAATATTAGTAAAAGAGCCGAAGAAATTCGGCTTTTTTTATTTGCGGAAGCGCCACCGGACAACCCTCTGCCATAGTTTGGTGTTTAGCTTAAGAAGACTTCAATTTTTAATAGGGATCAAGATGCACAAAGCAGGTTTTGTAAATATTTTCGGTAAGCCCAATGCGGGAAAAAGTACATTGTTAAACGCCATCATGGGCGAAAAACTGGCTATTATTTCTCCTAAAGTGCAAACCACCCGCCACCGTATCACCGGTGTGCTCACAGAACCAGGCTACCAGATCGTATTTTCCGATACCCCAGGTATCATCGACCCTAAGTACAAACTCCATGAAAAAATGATGTCAGCCGTGAAATCCGCCCTGGAAGATGCGGACGTAGCCCTGCTCATCATGGATGCCAAAGATAACCTGGAAGAAAACCTGGAACTCTTCAGCTCACTTAAATTGAAAGTACCCAGCATCCTTATCCTCAACAAAATGGATAACCTGTCCAAAGAGGAAATAGACGCCCTGGTTGCTAAATGCCAGGAATGGGGTAAAGCAAAAGCAGTCGTTCCCATCTCCGCACGCCAGCAGAAAAACGTAAAAGTGCTCCTGGAAGAGATCGTAAAATTGCTCCCCGAAGCCAACGCATTCTACCCGGATGATACACTAACGGATAAGTCTACACGCTTTTTCGTAGCCGAAATGATCCGCGAAAAAATCTTCCAGCTCTTCGAAGAAGAGATTCCTTATCATACAACAGTAATCGTTACGCAGTTCCAGGAAAAGGAAACGCTGACAAAAATTACTGCCGAAATAATTGTAACCAGAGAATCACAGAAAGCGATCATCCTTGGCGAAAAAGGTAAATCCATCCGTGAAGTGGGAACAAGAGCCCGTCAAGATATAGAAGCATTCATCGAACGCAAGGTGTTCCTCGAACTGTTTGTGAAAGTGAGAGGCAAATGGCGCGATAATGATACCTTCCTGAAAGAATACGGGTACTAATTAATAAATTCCTGCGCAGCCCGGCTGTGACAGGTGATTACGACAATCAAATTAATAAACAGAGAAATGGCAGGATTTACAGTTGCTATTGTAGGACGCCCGAACGTGGGTAAATCAACATTATTTAACCGTTTGCTGGAACAACGCAAGGCCATCGTAGATGACCAGAGCGGCGTTACCCGCGATCGCCAGTACGGCGTAGCCGACTGGAACGGTAAAACTTTTAACGTAATCGATACCGGCGGATTCGTTGCCGGCAGCGATGATGTATTTGAACGCGAAATCCGTAAGCAGGTAAAAATAGCGATGCAGGAAGCCAACCTCCTCATCTTCATGTGCGACGTGACAACCGGTATCACCGACCTCGACGCTGACGTAGCCGACCTGCTGCGCCGCAGCTCCAAACCTGTTTACCTTGTGGTAAACAAAGTGGATAACCAACAGCGCGCTCTCGAAGCTACCGAATTCTACAGCCTGGGATTTGATAATATCTACTTCCTCTCTTCCATGTCCGGCAGCGGTACCGGCGAACTCCTTGATGATGTGGTTACCAACATCACCGACGATATGGGTGAGGCTTCCATGGAAACCAACATCCCTAAAATTGCTATTATCGGGCAGCCAAACGTAGGTAAATCCTCCCTGCTCAACGCACTCGTAGGGGAAGAACGTAACATCGTTTCTGATATCGCAGGCACTACCCGCGATACCATCCACACCCATTACAACATGTTCCAGAAGGAATTCATGCTCATTGATACTGCGGGTATCCGCCGTAAAACCAAAGTGCAGGAAGACCTGGAATTCTACTCCGTTATCCGCGCCATCAAAGCCCTGGATGAAGCTGATGTGGTAATGCTCCTGCTGGATGCCGAAAAAGGTATCACCGCACAGGACCTGAATATCTTCAGCCTCGCCGCCAGAAAAGGAAAAGGCGTAGTGGTACTGGTAAATAAATGGGACCTGGTGGAAAAAGCCACCAACACCGCCCGCGACTACGAAAAAGAGCTGAAAAACAGGCTGGCGCCGTTCTCCGACGTACCTATCATCTTCACCAGCGTGATAGAAAAACAACGTATTTTCAAAGCCATTGAAGTGGCACTGGAAGTATATGATAACCGCCTGCGTAAAATCCAGACCTCTAAACTCAACGACGTGATGCTCAAAGCGATAGAAGCTTACCATCCTCCAGTAGTTCGTGGTATTCCCATTAAAATCAAATACGTTACCCAGCTGCCAACACATACACCGGCATTTGCATTTTTCTGTAACCTTCCGGACGATGTGAAAACACCGTATAGGAATTACCTGGAAAACCAGATCCGTACTAACTTTGATTTCCGTGGCGTGCCGCTGAAAATCTTCTTCAGAAAGAAATAATTTGGCCAGTTGCAGGTATAAATATTTTGTAATTTGAATTTATTGAATACCTTTGCGCCGGTTTTAAAAAACTATAAACAACACACAAATGAAAAAATTATTCGTATTCGCAATCGCTGCAGGTATGTTCTTTGTAGCTTGTAACGGTGGTAAATCTGAAGCTACTGATTCTACTGCAACTGCAGTTGACACTATGGCTGCTGCTCCAGTAGCTGCTCCAGCTCCTGCTGATTCTGCTGCTACCGTTGATTCTGCTGCTGCTCCAGTTGCTGATAGCGCTGCTGCTGCTGCTCCAGCTCCTGCTGCACACTAAGAGATTATCATTTCGATAATATTCTTGCAAGAAATTAAGAAGCCCATCGCTTATGCGGTGGGCTTCTTAATTTGCAAACAGCACAACATCCGCCGTTGGCGGATGTTGTGCTGTTTTAAGATGGGACCGAAGGTCCCATCTTAAAACAGCTACATTCATACTGCCATAGCAATTCAACACCGGCATCCTATCTTCACCTCCATTCTTTACCTCAAAATACCCTGAATCATGAAAAAGCTAATGTTCTGTACATTCATGCTGGCATCTATCGTGCTGCTCACCGGCGCATTCCCTGCCAGCAACGCCATGGCAAAGACTACCAAATCCCAGGCTAAAGCCCGCGTACACGCTACTTTACGCCTCTCACAAAACGTACTGGGAATCGAAGTTACCATCCCTACGTTGCTCTACACCGTTGAAAATCAGGCAACCTCCGCGCTGGGAACAGCCATTGACGCCAACCGCTACGATGTGGAAGTACAAGCCGGCGACGTATTGTACTGCAACACGCTGGACCTCCCCCTTGCCGTATACTACACCGTAACCGCGGAAGATGTAGCCAGTGGCACCATCCACATCTCTGTACTCTCCTGAGTATAGCACCCCCTAAAACAACAATGACAGGAAAAACCGCGTAAAACGGTTTCTTCCTGTCATCATAAGTTTATGATCAGCTGTTAATCTTCCAATATACTGCTCAAATTCATCAGTTCATCCTGACGGTACTGGTCTTTATCCTCCCGGAAGCATTTCGCTAACTCCTCCAGCAATAGCTGAATTATACGTTTATTAGACTGCGGCTTGAAATAAGATGGCACTGCCGGCACGGATACACGCTTCAGGTACGTATCCACATCCTGTTGGGTGTAAATCTGTCCTTGCAGCGGATCAATGTAAAATAGTATCCGGTAGTCGTCCGGCTCCACAGGTACTGAAAAGTCCACAAAAGAATCGAAATACGCCAGTATAAACTGACGGGGTATATTCACCGCATACACGGGCAAATCCAGCATGCTGCAAAGCGCCTGGTAAATAATGCCGTTGGTAAACGGATTGCCTTTCTTGGATTCTATTACCTGATTGAGGAAAAACTGGTTCCTGCGCTGATAGGAAATTTCTTCCCCCTTTAGCCCAAAGTAGTTATAAATCATGCTGTTCAGCACATTTATCTGCTCCAGCGGTGTCAGGTAGTTATTGAGTTCCAGCCAGATGTTACGCTTGATTCGCTCAATCTCGGTAGTAATCTGAGTACGTGCCAGATCCGGAAACTGATAACGGGCGGTAAGAATGGCGCCTTCGAGGAGGTCCTGTTGTTCTGACAGGCTCCAGGTTCGCAGGGCAGCCTGCAAATCCTGATAGTGCACACGATGAATGAGCAGCTCTATACGCTCCTGTATTGACTCGTCGATCGTATTCTCCCACAAATTCTCCAGGTTCGGGATGATCTCTTTACCATACAGCAATATTTTGCTGGCAACGGTATCAAAAACCTCCTGATCCGGATCATCCAACAGGTGGAACAAAGCGTTTATTTCTCTGTTTTCGTGCATGTCAACTGTGTAACAATGGTCAATCCCACCGCCAATGTTCCCTTGAAACCGGCTTCCTTAGGCCTTTTTCTTCCTTGGCGGGGCTTTCTTTTTCGGTGGATTCGCTTTCACATCTTCAATGATGGCTTTAGCTTCTTCCACTGTAATATCTGCGGCCTGGTCTATCCTCTCTTTGGGGATCTTATAGTTTTTAAGACCCTGCTTGATATAAGGACCATACGGGCCTTTCAGGATCTGTATCTTCTCTTTTTCGAATACCTTGATGGTACGCTCGTCTTTGGCAGTACGCTTTTCCACAATCAGCGGGGCTATTTCGTCCAGCTCCACGGTGTATGGGTCCATTTCCTTTTTCAGGGAATAGAACTTCTTATCATGCGCCGCATAAGGACCAAAGCGGCCTATGTTAATAATTACATCTGAATCTTCGAACTGACCGAGGTTACGCGGAAGTCTGAACAGCTCCATCGCCTCTTCCAGCGTAATGGTTTCAATACTCTGCGTCTGTTTCAGCTTAGCGAAGCGTGGCTTTTCCTCATCTTCTGCCTGGCCGATCTGGATCATCGGGCCGTAGCGACCCATACGAGCCACAATTGGCTTACCAGTGGATTCTTCCACACCCAGCTGACGCTCCCCTTTTACGCGCTCTGCGTTTTCCAGGGTGTTTTCCACATCCTTATGGAAAGGATTGTAGAACTCAGCCAGCATTTTATTCCAAACCTTTTTACCATTGGCGATTTCGTCAAACTCTCCTTCAATCTTGGCGGTAAAACCGTAGTCCATTACAGAGTTAAAATACTGATTGAGGAAATCGGTCACAATCATACCAAGGTCGGTAGGGAAGAGTTTAGACTTTTCTGCTCCTGTATTTTCGCTGTCGGTTTGTTTGCTGAGCTTATCCGCTTTCAGTGTCAGAATGCGGTATTCCCTTTTAATACCTTCTTTATCCCTCTTTTCCACATAGCCACGTTTTTGAACGGTGGTAATGGTAGGAGCGTAAGTCGAAGGACGGCCAATGCCGAGTTCTTCCAGCTTTTTAACGAGGCTGGCCTCTGTATACCTTGGTGCAGGACGGGAGAAGCGCTCGGTGGCCTTCATCTCTTTCAGGTCCAGCGACTGCTTAACAGTCAATGGCGGCAGAGATCCTTCCTGGGTTTCGTCTTCATTTACATCTTCATCATCGTGGCTTTCCATATATACTTTCAGGAAGCCGTCGAATTTCAGCACTTCCCCACTGGCAGTGAGCTCTTCGTGGTTAGTGGAGATATCAATTTTTGCGATGGTTTTTTCCAGCTCTGCATCCGACATCTGGCTGGCGATGGTACGTTTCCAGATCAGTTCATACAGCTTACGGGTATCACTGTCATCTACGGTGGTGTTTTCCATGTAGGTAGGACGGATGGCCTCGTGCGCTTCCTGTGCGGATTCGTTCTTGTTCTTGAACTTGCGGTGCTGGTGGTATTTATCTCCCCAGTTACCAACAATTGCTTTCTGAATATCTGCCAGGGCAGTATCAGAGAGGTTCACGGAGTCGGTACGCATATAGGTAATGTTACCGCTTTCATAGAGTTTCTGCGCCAGCAACATGGTTTTGGAAACGCTGTAGCCCAGTTTACGGCTGGCTTCCTGTTGCAGGGTAGAGGTGGTGAAAGGGGCAGCCGGGGATTTCTTACCTGGCTTTACCTGTATATCTTTTACCGTATAGGCGGCACCTACGCATTGCGTCAGGAATTTCTCCGCATCTTCGGCTGTTTTAAACTTGTTAGGGCCTTCGGCTTTAAAGGAAATGCTCTTACCGTTAATGTCTTTACCGGTAAACCAGGCTTCTACCTTAAACGTGCTTACCGCAGTGAAGCCGTTGATCTCTCTTTCTCTTTCTACGATCAGGCGAACGGCTACCGACTGTACACGGCCGGCTGAAAGGCTGTTACGCATACTCATCTTGCGCCAAAGCACAGGAGAGAGCTCGAAACCTACGATACGGTCCAGTATACGGCGTGCCTGCTGCGCATTTACGCGGTCCATATCCAGCTTGCGGGGATGTGCTACCGCATTTTCAATGGCAGGCTTGGTGATCTCGTGAAAAACGATTCTTTTGGTGCTTTTAGGGTCCAGACCCAATACCTCGCATAAATGCCAGGAAATAGCCTCCCCTTCACGGTCCTCATCCGTTGCCAGCCATACCTCATCGGTATCCTTGGCCAGCTTCTTCAGGTCTTTTACTACCTTTTCCTTATCTTCCGGTACAACATATTTAGGCTTAAAGTTATTATCAATGTCTATCCCCATGTCGTCCTTCTCCAGGTCACGTATGTGACCGAAGCAGGATTTGACTTCAAAGTCCTTTCCCAGGATCTTTTCAATGGTTTTGGCCTTTGCTGGGGACTCAACTATAACTAAATTTTTTGCCATGTATGCTTCTTTAATATGCTGCTAAATACGCAAAATTTCGTAAAATAAAGGATTACGAATTCTGCAAGTATATAAAAGTACCTTGAAAATAAAAAATAAGGTACTCGTATTAGTTTAAATTCACTTGTAATGTAATGAAAAAACGGATACCGGCGTAAACGCTGTATATTGGCGGGCTGAATCCCTGTTTTAATCCACCAACACATAAAATAATATTAATGGATATCGTAATAGTTGGCACTGGCAATATCGCACATTGTTTCGGTCACCTGCTGAAAATACACGGACACCAGATCATCCAGATAGTAGGCCGCAACCAGGCCCGCGCCGCCGAACTGGGCGAAATGCTGCACTCACCTTATATTACTGACCTGTTGGATATTAATATGGAGGCAGATATGTACCTGCTCGCCGTATCAGATGCTGCCTACCCGGTGCTGAACGACGAACTGCGCCTCGGACGCCGTATGGTAGCACATACAGCCGGCGCCGTGCCACTGGGCGCGATTTCCAAAATTTCCTCCAATACAGGTGTAATCTACCCCCTGCAATCCATCCGTAAAGAAATAAAGAACTACCCGCCCATTCCTATCATGCTGGAAGCCAGCAACGATGAGGTGATGAAGCGCCTGCAGGCCCTGGCCCAGAGCATTGCCTCCCAAATAGCGGTGACAGACTCCCACCAGCGCCTCCAATACCACCTCACCGCCGTGCTGGTGAATAACTTCACCAACCACCTCTTCGCCCGGGCAAAAGCCTATTGCGAAAAGGAGCACCTCGACTTCACCCTGCTGCAGCCTATTATTAAGGAGACCTTCGACCGCCTGGAGAAATTTGCCCCGGAAACGGTACAAACAGGCCCGGCCCTGCGACAGGACGAAACCACCATGGCCCTCCACCGGGACCTGCTGGCAAACGACGAATACCTGCAGCTGGTATATAATGTGATGTCAGACAGTATTTTTAACTTTCACGATAAAGCAGGGAAATAGCATAATTCGTATTTTCGCCGCCAACTATGAACATTTTAGCATTATTTAAGCCTATCACTACATTCGTACTGGATGTGGATGGGGTATTGACTGACGGAACCGTGCAATTGCTGCCGGGCGGAGAGCTGTCCCGCAAAATGAACATCAAAGACGGCTATGCCATGCAGCTGGCTGTAAAAAAAGGTTACCGGGTAGTTATTATCTCAGGAGGGAAGTCGGAAAGCGTGGTGAGTCGCCTGCAAGGCCTCGGCATTAAAGATATTTATGTTGGGATTGTGGATAAGAAGGAAAAGCTGCAGGACTATGTTTTCGAAAATGACCTCCGTTGGGAGGAAATATTATATATGGGAGATGATATCCCTGACTATTCCCCGATGCAAATGGTAGGCCTGGCTACCTGCCCGGCAGATGCAGCACCGGAAATCAAAAGTATTTCAAGGTATGTGTCACCTTACGGCGGAGGACTCGGCTGTGTGCGTGATATTATGGAGAAAGTGCTCAAATTGAATGACCACTGGATGATGGATGAAGGAATTGCATCCCGCTAATGCCATCGATCCGCATCACAAATTTTAACTCATTTATCCCATGAAACTCTGGGCCGCATTTTTCAGACTGATAAGATACCCGAACCTGGTATACATTGCACTGACGCAGTTTTTGCTGCAATATTGTGTGGTGGCTCCTGTGCTGCATAGCTCCGGCGAAGAACCCAGCCTTTCCGTACCTCAGTTTGTTCTGCTCTGCTTATCCACCGTGTTTGTAGCCGCGGCCGGATATATCATCAACGACTACTTTGACATTAATATAGATATTGTCAACAAGCCCGATAAAATGGTGCTCGACAAAGTGATCTCCCGCCGCTGGGCCATGGCCTGGCACACCATATTAAATATGGCGGGCGTGTCACTCGGCTTCATCGTAGCCTGGAAAACAGGCCAGATCTATCTCGGCTTTACGCAGGTGATCTGCTCGCTGCTGCTGTGGTTTTATTCCACCTCCTTCAAGCGCCAGGCGCTGATCGGCAATGTGGTGATCTCCCTGCTCACGGCCTTATCTGTGGTGGTGGTTGGCTTTTACGAAAAGCAGATCTACCATAGCTTTGAAGCGATTATGTCTCCCATAGGCCGTAAACTCATCCAGATCATCGGCGTGTATGCGTTGTTCGCCTTCATCATTTCCATGGTCCGTGAAATCGTGAAAGACCTGGAAGATATGATTGGCGACAGTAAAGATGGTTGCCGCACCATTCCTATCATCTGGGGGGTACTGCCGGCCAAAAGGCTGTGTTACGCCCTGCTGCTGGGGTTGCAGGTAACTATTATTCTGGTAGAGATAAGAGTGTGGCTGCTGGGATGGTCTATCGCCATTATTTATTTGCTGCTGCTGGTACAACTCCCATGTCTGTACATCTATCAGCAACTCAAAAAGGCTACCACTGCCGCCGACTATCACAAGGTGAGCTCCCTGGTAAAGCTCGTGATGCTGACCGGTATATTATCTATGATCTTCTTTAAATTATTCTTATAAATGTATCAAGGTGCGCCCGTGGTGCTGGCTTCACAGTCGCCACGCAGGAAACAGCTGCTGGAGCAGGCGAACATTCCCTTTACCATTCAGGTGGCGGATACAGACGAGTCGTTTCCCGCCGATATGCCCATACCCGATGTGCCAGTGTATATTGCCCGTCAAAAGGCAGTGGTCATAGCGGCGCTGACATCTCCCGAAAAAATAATTATAGCAGCGGATACCGTAGTAGTGTTGGATGATACGATTATAGGCAAACCCCGCGACCGGGAAGATGCCATCCGCATCCTCACCGCCCTCAGCGGCCGTGAGCATCGGGTAATAACCGGGGTGGTTATACGTAATGCGGCCAAAGAAGTGGCTTTTTCAAAAGAAACCGGGGTTTTCTTTAACCCGCTTACGCAGGAGCAGATTGCCTATTATGTGGATACATTC
This sequence comes from Chitinophaga jiangningensis, assembly GCF_900142605.1. GTDB lineage: Bacteria > Bacteroidota > Bacteroidia > Chitinophagales > Chitinophagaceae > Chitinophaga > Chitinophaga jiangningensis. Next base: position 153,259 of record NZ_FRBL01000001.1, on the reverse strand, counting down.
AAACCTTACGATAAAGCCGGTGCCTATGCGATCCAGGAATGGATTGGCGCGGTGGCGATTGATAAAATTGAAGGCTGTTTTTATAATGTGATGGGACTGCCGGTGAGTAGGGTGGTGGAGGAATTAGAGAGATTTTAGCCCGGAGATATCCTGTGCCTTCGGCACAGAATATCTCCGGTGAGGTGCCCCGGCTGGGCCACCTCACCGGATGGAAGCGCGCTGCGCTGAAGCGCTAAGTGTTTGCGAAGCAAACCTTTACTTACGTAATAATAAAATACTGCTACAGCAAATCATAAACAGCATCAGCTGCTGATCACTAAACCGCAAACGCAGCTGCTGCAAGGCTTTCGCCTTATGTTCCTTTACGGTGAAAACCGAAATACCCAGTTTCTCTGCTATTTCATCATTCTTCATCCCTTCCAGGAAAATCATACGGAATACCTGCTGCCGCTTCTCCGGCAACTTTTCTATCTCTAAATAAATAGACTGCATTAACTCCGACTGAATCATCCGTTGCAGGATGAGCTCATCCCCCTTCTTATCATCGAGGTACAACATTTCCTGCTGGAAATGATCATGCACTTTTTGATGACGGAGGTGATTGAGACTGGCGTTTTTAGTAGTAGTATATAAAAAGCTTTTAATGCTTTTGGGATGATCGAAGTCCTCTTTCCTGTTCCAGAGCTTTACGAAACCATCTTTCACAATGTCCTCCGCATCTGCCATATTACCCAGCAATTGCTCCGCAAAAAAACACAGGGGTCTGTAATACTCTTTGAAGAAAGTATTAAAAGCATGTGATTCTCCTTGCTGAAATGCAGGAATAAGATCTAGTAATAGATCGGCATTCATTGACAAAAGCGGATTTAGACAGTTTAGTTGCAGCGGGAAAAGTGAGCTAAGCTATATAATCCCCTGCAAATTTAATAGCCATGTTAAAAAATTATTTTTTTTCTGTTGCTGACTAGTTCAATTCAGTCCCTACCGTGTTTGAGGTATAGTAAAGAATTCGAAGCTATGCCGAAAAGGAATCTCGATTATTATATGAAATACGCCATGGTACTGGCTTTGCCTTGTGTGTTGTACGCCTGTTCCGAAATGCCTGCGGAAAAGGAGAGCCGGAAAAAAATGCCTCATTTATATATGCCGCAAACTGAAATTCCTGGTTTGCCGGGCATCTGCAATTTTGCCGGTGAGGGGGGGAATGAATTATTTCCCTTCCGGACAACTACCGTCAACTGGTCCATGAACGCCAGTACAGACGCTTTTACTGTCGTTGCCATTCCCGATGCCGGTAAGGATTCCATTGCCTTTGATATGGCCCGTACCTACCGCCCGGTGGTTACTACTTTACTACAGCGCTGGGCTGCCACTTCCGGCAAAGGCATTGTGCTGGACCTTCGCAGTAGCAAAGCCACCACCGACGGAGCTCAATACAACGTAAATGCCGGCGGCATGAATATCCCCGTGGTACTGCTCTGGGATAAGGCTTCCGCCTGGAGAGCCAATGCCTACAAGGAACTGCTCGCATCAGTTCCTGATATGCAGCTGGTGAATGACCCGAATCCTGCAAAATACAAAGCACTTCACTGCTTCGAATAAGACTTCATCATTTACAAGTAAACCTGTCATGAAACGCTACACATATATTTCGCTGGCAGCACTGATGGCTTCCTGTGCCGTGTTTAAAAACAATCACAAGAAGAAAGCACAGCCTGCCGCCCCTCCAACTACCGCCGCCAAACCGGCTGCCCTGCCAAATAAGCATGGCGTGAAATCCTTTGCGGAGGTGATCACTAAAAGCATGATCACCAAGCCAGGCATGTTTACCGTGCATGCCAGCGCCGACCTGGACAGCATCTATTTCGAAATACCTGACAGCCTCCTGGGACGCGATATCCTGGTGCTGAACCGGATAACCAAAAGCCCGGGAAACATCAACGTATTTGCAGGAGAGGAACTGGCCAATGGGGTTATCCACTTTGAAAAAGGTGCTAACGAAACTATCTGCATCCGTGAAGTAGATATGGAAAGTACCGCCGATGCAGGCAGCCTTTTCTACAATAACGTAAAAAATAATAACCTGGGTCCGGTGGTAGCAACCCTGCCAATTAAGGCCTACGGTAAGGATTCCAGCACTTCGGTAGTCCTCTTTTCGGCTTACGTAAAAGAAACCACCAGCTTTGTGCACCAGGTAGAAAAAAATGATTCCCTGAGAAGAAGAGTGGTGTATCCGCTGATTAAGAACATTGAAATTACGGATGTACGATCTTATCCGCTCAACCTGGAGCTCGCAGTGAGCAAAGACTGCCCGGACAGAGATGAGAAAAACCTGTATTCTCTCGAATCAAATACCTCCCTGATATTATTGCCTGTACAACCAATGGTACGCAGGATTATTGATAGCCGTGTAGGTTATTTTCCTATGTACCAGAATTTCTTTGCAGAGGATCAGCAAAAAGCGGATCGACTCGCCATTGCCCGCCGCTGGCGCTTGGAGCCTAAAGCGGCCGATTTGGAAAGGTATAAAAGAGGTGAGTTGGTAGAACCGGTAAAACCTATTGTTTATTATATAGATCCAAAAACACCTAAGAAATGGCGCAAATACCTGATCATGGGTGTGAACGACTGGCAGGTGGCTTTCGAGAAAGCGGGCTTTAAAAATGCCATCGTAGCAAAAGAGTGGCCGGAAGGGGATACCACCATGCACCTGGACGATGCGCGCTTCTCCTTCATTAACTACTTCCCTTCAGAAGTAGCCAATGCCTACGGTCCGAATGTTATAGACCCACGTAGCGGTGAGATCATTCAAACACATATTGGCTGGTATCATAACGTGATGCAACTGCTGCGAAACTGGTACATGTTGCAGGCAGGGCCTAACGACCCGCAGGCACGCCACGCCAAATTTGATGATGAACTGATGGGGCAGCTGATTCGCTTTGTATCCAGCCATGAAGTAGGGCATACACTTGGCCTGCGACATAACTTCGGCAGTAGCAGCATGACGCCGGTGGACAGCCTGCGTAACATCAACTACCTCCGTGCACACGGCCATACAGCCAGCATCATGGATTATGCCCGCTTTAACTATGTGGCACAACCGGAGGATCATATCCCGCAGCAACTGCTGTTTCCGCGAATCGGCGAGTATGATCAGTGGGCCATCAAATGGGGATACACTTATACGGGCAATAACATGAATGCCGATAATAAACAATTCCACGATATGACGAGTGCCGCACTGGCAGCTAATCCGCGACTTTGGTTTGGAGACGGTGAAGTTAAAAAAATCGACCCGCGATGCCAGACAGAAGACCTCGGTGATGATGCTGCCAAAGCCGGTACCTATGGTATCGAAAACCTGAAACGTGTGATGAAAAACCTGCCGGTATGGACGTATAATCCGGAAGGATTACATGATGACCTGTCGGACATGTACCGCCAGGTACAGGGTCAGTTTTTCAGGTATATGAATCATGCCCTGCAATATGTGGGTACGCTCACATATACGCCGCGCGCAGATGGCGACAAACAGCCGGTAATAGCACCTGTATCCCTACAAAAGCAACTGGACGCGCTTAACTTTTTAGATAAACAACTATTTACTACTCCTTCCTGGCTGATTGATCCGCAGATCACGTCGATGGCGGCAAATCCTGCACCCGTGGGCGAGGAGTTCCTTGGCGACCTGCAGGCACGCGTGATGAACTCACTGCTGGATTACAAGCGCCTGGATTATCAGCAAACCAACTACGAACGTTTTGATAAGAAATCATTAGGTGTGGATAAATTATTATCAGTACTGCACAGCATGACCTGGCGCGAACTGAATAATGGTGCCATCAAAATGGACCCCTACCGCCGTGATCTGCAAAAGAATTACGTAGGCGCGCTGCTGGATAACCTGAGTAATCCTGCTTATGCAGAAGGGGAGTCGGACGTGTTTTCCCTTTTGCTCGCAGAAGCAGATAACCTGCACCGCCAGATAAAACAGGCTACGCCAAAAGCTGCTACCACTGTGGATAAGGCACACCTGCTGGATCTGGATGCGAGAATAACCCAATTCGAAAATAAACGGAAAAATAAGCTTTAGTAGTGTTGATGAAAGCAGGCCTCCTGCCTGGTTAGCAGGAGGCTTTTTATAACACTTATTTAGGGAGAAGAAAATTTCCGGTAATGACTAGTTCAAATATACCCGTCGGGTGTTTTAGTCAGTATTACAAACTGTATAACCTGTTCGCTATGCCGTTTAAAATGAAAAAAGTATTGCTGGTAGCGGCTTTGCCGATGCTGCTGGTGAGTTGTGATGATGGGGTGAAGAAGGCACCACCACGTAAAACCATGCCCGGCGCCTATATGCCGGGAGTGGAAACTAAGGATGATACCGGCATCGTGAAAAAAGAATGGGACAACGCTTTACCTTTTGAAACACGTGTAGTAGATTTGTCGCCAACAGATGTTACTACTACCTACTATAGTGTTGCCTTACCGGACCATTTCTACGATTCTATTGCCTTTAGCCTGGCTGAAAGGTATCGCCCGATAGCCATGAATTTACTGGAAGGATGGCTGCAAACAGATCGTAAAGGAATCATCCTTGATCTGCGCACAACGAACGCCGGTAATAAAAGTACCAACTATGCCATCCGGCTGGATAACAGGCAGGTTCCATTGCAACTTATATGGGACGATGCTGCAGCCATAAGGGCTGAAAACTATATCCGGCTGATTAAAACGGTTCCGGAAATACAGGCAGTTACACAATAAGTATGGACTATTCTTCCATCCAACGTCGCTCCAATATTTACTCATTCCAAAATCCTTAATAGTAGATCTGTGATGAAACGCTATGCATATATTCCTTTAGTTACACTGGTAGCCTCCTGCGCCGTGTTTAAAGGTGGAAATAAAAAGAAGCAGAAAGCAGCTGCTACGGCAGCGGCGGCAGCCAAGCCTGCTGCACCGGAGGTGAAACCAAACAAAAATGGCGTACTGCCATTTGATAAGGTGGTAACCAGTACGCTGATCAAAAAGGCGGGTATGTTTACTTTATACAAAACAGCCTCGCTGGATACGTTGTATATGGAAATCCCGGATAGCTTGCTGGGCCGGGATTTCATGGTGGTAAACCGCCTGAAGAAATCACCTGCCGGTTCCGGTGTTTTCGCTGGTGAATCCCTGGATGAAAATACCGTGTTCTTTGAAAAAGGCCCCAACGAAACGTTGAAGATGCGGCTGAACCTCGTGATTGCGGATGCAGACACCACCGATGTGATTTACAAAGCAGTGGTACAGTCCAACAACGCGCCGGTGGCTGCCAGCCTGCCTATCAAGGCATATGGCAAAGATTCCGCCAGCTATATAATTGACCTGGGTAAGTACTTAAAAGAAGCATCTGCCATCTCCAACTCTGTGGAAGGTAGCAATCTGTCGAGGGTGGTAATGGGTAAAACTTTTAAAGATATCGAGGTATTATCTTCAGAAAGTTACCCGGAGAACCTGGAGATCGTTACGCGTAAAAATGGTAACAGTAAGCCTACGCAAACACAAACCATGGGTGCACCCGTGTCCCTGGAATCATCCACCTCCATTGTATTATTGCCTAAAGCGCCTATGCAGCGCCGTTTCACGGATTTTCGTGTAGGCTACTTTGCGGATTACCTGACGGAGTTTGGTGATAACCAGCAGCGTGCGGAGCGCCGCGACTTCATTGTTCGCTGGCGACTGGAACCAAAGCCGGAAGATGTGGAGAAGTATAAAAGTGGGGAGCTGGTAGAACCTGCAAAACCAATTGTATATTATATTGATCCGGCTACGCCTAAGCAATGGCGTAAATACCTGATCCAGGGTGTGAACGACTGGCAAGTAGCTTTCGAGAAGGCTGGATTTAAGAACGCCATCATGGCTAAAGAATGGCCGGAGAATGATTCTACTATGAGCATGGATGATGTGCGCTATTCCTTCATCAATTACTTCCCATCACCGGTAGCCAACGCCTATGGTCCAAATGTGCATGATCCGCGCAGTGGTGAAATTATTCAGACACATATTGGCTGGTACCACAACGTAATGAGCCTGGTGCGTAACTGGTATATGATTCAGGGCGCGCCTAATGATCCGATGGCTCGTAAGCCTAAGTTTGACGAGGAGCTGATGGGACAGCTGATCCGCTTTGTATCCAGTCATGAAGTAGGCCATACACTGGGCCTGCGTCATAACTTCGGCAGCAGCGCCATGACGCCGGTAGACAGTCTGCGTAATATTGCTTACCTGCAAAAGCATGGCCATACAGCCAGCATCATGGATTACGCCCGTTTCAACTACGTAGCACAGCCTGAAGATAACATTCCACAGGAGCTGTTGTTCCCACGCATCGGAGAGTACGACCAATGGGCGATCGAATGGGGCTACAAACTGATCTATGCACCAACAGCAGCAAAAGATAAGGAGATCCTGGATAAAGTGGTGACAAAGCGCCTCAATGAAAATCCACGCCTCTGGTTTGGAGATGGGGAAACACGCCAGGATGATGCCCGCTGCCAAACGGAAGACCTGGGCGATAACGCCGCCAAAGCCAGTGCCCTCGGTATCGAAAACCTGAAAAGGGTAGTAGCCAACCTGCCGGAGTGGACCCGCGAAGAAGCCGGCTTAAACAAAACGCTGGATGAAATTTACAAGGAAGTAAAAGGCCAGTACGAGCGTTACATGAACCATGTGATCCGCTATGTTGGTACTACCAACTATACCGCACGCCCTGAGGGGGATAGCCGCGCAGCCTATGCGCCGGTGCCAAGGCAATTGCAAATTGATGCGGTTGACTTCTTCAATAAGCAGCTGTTTGCCACTCCTAAGTGGATCCTGGACCCAAAGGTTACCAGCATGGTAGGTGAGCCTGCTATCAAGGATTATGTACAGGATATGCAGAAGAAAGTATTGGCTTCCCTGTATGGAGCTAAAAGACTCAACTTCATGCTGAACAACGAACGCCGGTTTGGTAAGGACGCCATGAGTGTGGAGGAATTTATCGCGATGGTGCATGAAGGTATCTGGGGTAATATGAAAGGCGATGCTTATCGCCGCAACCTGCAGAAGGTATACCTGAATGCGGTGAACAACATCCTGGGCTCAGCAGCATCGGATGATACCGAAACAGACATTTCTTCCCTGGTACGCCTGGATGTGGTAAAGATCCAGTCACAGGTGAAGCAGGCGATGAGCAGTAACAACGATGCCATTACCAAAGCGCACCTGGCAGATATTAATGTCAGGATAGAAAAAATATTATCGAAAAAATAAAAGATAGATAAGTTGTCAACACCGTTATCCGATCAGCAGGAAATTGAAATCATGGAAAAAATTGCCGGTTTATTGTTGGGCAGAGAACAGGGTACGCTGAGCGAAGCGGATGCGCGGGAGCTGCAGCACTGGCTGGACCAGCAGTCCGAAGATCACCGTGCTTTCTATGATGATATGACCACCTCGCCGGTACTGGAGACATCGCTAAGAACGATGCAGCAGGTGGACGAAGTGGCTGCACTGGATGATGTATGGAATCGTATAGGCGTTAACGTTGATGCGAAAATTGTTCCCGCAAAGCGGGTATGGATGCGATGGGCTGCAGCTGCGGCCATCGCATCTGTAGTTGTTATTTCTTCCGCCATTATAATCCTTCATAAGCAAAAGAAAACCCTGGAAACTCCAATGGCAGCGCGTTACAGCAGTGACGTGTTGCCCGGTGGAGATAAGGCGGTGCTGGAACTGGCTGATGGTAGCCAGATTGTATTGGACAGCGCCTCCAATGGTGTGCTGGCCGTACAGGGTAATGCCAGTGTGTTGAAGAAGGACGACGGAACGATTGCTTACACTGCTGCCGGCAACGCCGCGTCACAGGAAATTACCTATAATAAAATTAGTACTCCCCGAGGCGGACAGTTTAAACTGGTGCTGCCAGACGGTACACAGGTATGGTTAAACGCTGCTTCTTCGCTGCGTTACCCTGCCGTATTTACAGGAAATCAAAGAACTGTAACACTCACCGGCGAGGCTTATTTCGAAGTAGCGCCAGATGCATCCAAACAATTTTATGTAAATGTACCAAGAGGGGAAAAAACACCATTGAACGTGCAGGTATTGGGAACCAGCTTTAATATACAAGCCTACCCGGATGAACCTGCACATAGCGCTACCCTTGAAACGGGTAAAATCCGTGTCATCACTAACGATAATAGTGTGGTACTGGCACCGGGCCAACAGGCACAGGCAGCTGCCAATGGCCAGTTTAAAGTAGTGAATGCCGACCTGGATGAAGTACTGGCGTGGAAAGCAGGAATATTCTACCTGCAGGATGCCTCCATTCAGGAAATCATGCGACAGGTTAGTCGCTGGTATGATGTTGATGTTAAATACGAAGGTAACATCACGCAGCAGTTTATCGGCAAGATACCACGCAATACGAATTTATCAGATGTCTTAACTATACTTGAATCAACAGGATACGTACATTTTGAACTGAAAGGAAAAGACTTGATCGTTCGACCATAATCGCATTATCTAAATCGCTCAACCAGATGAATAAAACAAACATTTTTACCAACTAAGATGCCAGTGCTTCCGCACGGTTATGTGCATGCATTCAAGGATGTATTGCTATTGCTGAAGGGTTTTTACCTATTATTCTATTACTTGAAATTTTGCTTGCCTTGATAAAATTTAAGAAAATGAAGGCGTTGCAAGTCAACGCCTGTTTGGCTTCTCTCAATGGGAAGTTGAGCTGCCGTATGCTCTTACTGGCAGCTTTCGTAGTATTTGCGCAGGGACTGTCCGCGCAAACCGTTAATCTCTCCCTAAAAAACACGCCGATTGAGAAGGCCTGTAAGGAGATAGAAAAACAAACGGGGTATAATTTCGTATACCCGAAAGAGTTAAAGGATAAAAACTACCAGGTAAATGTAGACCTGAAAAATTCGGATGTAAAATCGGCCATAGAAAAAGTATTTGAAGGATCTCCGTTTGAGTACAAGGTGATTAATAAAGTAGTGTCGATAAATACTGCTGCCAGAAGGGAGGCTGCAACAGGGCCGGTGGATACAATCAATATTACCGGCCGTGTGTATGCTGAAAATGCGGTGGGCATGCCCAATGCATCTGTACGCAGTACTTTTACAAAGAAACAGACGCTCACAGATGAAAAGGGTTATTTTACGCTGAAAGGGGTAAAATTAGGGGAAGAAATTATTATATCGTTTGTAGGGTACACTGCTGCAAAAATGCAGCTGATTGATGTGAATAAACGGGAGTATGTATTATTCATGAAACCTTCCGAAAATCAGCTGGACAAGGTAGTGGTAAAGGCCTACGGTACTACCACTCAGCGTTTCAATACCGGCAGTATCACCACGGTATCAGGAAAAGAAATTGAAAATCTGCCGGTATCCAACCCTATGCAGGCGCTCGAAGGCCGCGTGCCCGGACTGATAGTAACTCAAACCAGCGGCTTCGCTTCCGCACCTGTCCGGATGCAAATCAGGGGAAGGAATACCATCAACCCTACCTTTTCTTCCGAGCCACTGGTAATTATTGATGGCATTCCAATGAGTGTATTGGATGTATCAGGAAGAAGCAGCATAGAAGACTACGGCAGGGTTTCTCAACTTTCCCAGGGGCTTGATCAAACCAGCCCCATAGGAATGAGTCCTTTTTTTGGTATTGACCCGAGGAATATTGCTTCCATTGAAGTGTTGAAAGATGCGGATGCCACCGCTATCTATGGCAGCAGAGGGGCGAATGGAGTAATTATTATCTCTACAAAAAAAGGTACTGCAGGTCCAACCCGATTCAATTTGAATTTCTCTGAAGGACTTACTATGGTGAGAAGATACCAAAAGCTGCTCAATACCACTGATTATCTCCAGATGAGAAGGGAGGCCTTTAAAAATGCCGGCATTACACCAACCGCTACGCCCGGACCAGGCTTTGCACCAGATCTGATGATATGGGATAGTACCCGGAACACGGACTGGCAGCGATTCTTATTTGGTGGTGTTGGAAAGCGTACTGCGGTGGGCATTGGTATGAATGGAGGCTCCAGTGGAACCAGTTATAATGTTTCCGCTAATTACACCAGCGAAAAAGGGATACTTAGCCAGCACGGAGGTACACAAAATGGAGGTATTAATCTGTCACTGAACAATACCAGTTTGGGGCAGAAATTGCTGATTGGACTGAACACCAGCCTGGGATTTACCGCCAATGACCAGAATTTTATGCCTTCTTCCATGATATCATTGGCACCTAATGCGCCCGCCATGTTTACAGCAGATGGCCAGTATAATTATGCTGAATGGGCCAGCTACGGACAGGATACAAAAGGAACAGGTATGTCTGATCTCACTTTTGCCCAATTACGCAGAACACAGGAGCAGAAAGGACTGAATCTGCGTACAGGAATGAACCTGACATACAATATCATCAAGGGGCTGACATTCAGAGCAAATGTGGGTTATCAGTTAAACTCGCTGAATGCAGAAAGTAAGTCACCTCCGTTTGAACAGATCTTTGCTGCTCCAACCGAAAGTTATAAGTTCGGGACGATGATACTGGGTAAAACCCAGAATAACAGCCTCATTGTAGAACCGCAAATGAACTATACTTTCCTGCTCGGACAGGGCGAGGTAACAGTAATGGCGGGTGGCACCTACCAGGCTACCAACACCAGGGCTTATACCTTTACAGGCTCTAAGTTTACCAGTGCCGAACTGATGAACAGTATATCCAATGCGCCATTTGTGGAAGCGGTGGAACGTGCGGCAGAGTACAAGTATGCGGGTATATTCGGATCTGTCAATTATAACCTGGCCAGCAAATACATTTTCAATTTAACTGGCAGGAGAGATGGCAGCAGCCGCTTTGGACCAGGTAAGCAGTTTGGAACCTTTTCCTCTGTAGGTGCAGCCTGGATACTGTCAGAGGAAAAATGGATGCAGCCCATATTGCCAAAAATGATAAGCATGGTGAAACTACGTGCCAGCTATGGTACCACCGGCAGCGATCAGGTAGGGGAATATCAATACCTCGCACAATGGGGAGGTACCAGCGAGGGCTCCAAGCTGAATGGCTACAATGGTGGCAATCCACTGTTGCTGCAATGGCAGGCCAACAACCAGTTTCACTGGCCTACCAAAAAATCACTGGATCTTGCCTTAAACACCACTTTCTTTGATGATAAGGTTAGTCTGGATGTGAATTATTATCGCAATACCTGCGACGATCAGCTGCTCTCATATACTACTGCCTATATCACCGGCATGAATAACGTGGTAACTAACCTGCCTGCCAACGTGATGAATAAAGGGGTGGAGCTGAGCTTATCCGGAAACATCATTAACAGGAATGGTTTTACCTGGTACTTATCCGCTAACTCCAGCTTCGTGAAGAACGTGTTGCTGTCCTATCCAAACATAAAGGAATCTTCATACTATACCAGATACGTGGTCGGCGGGTCACTGGATGATATTTATGTATATCATTTCACAGGTATTGATCCTGCTACCGGTATCCCTATGCTGGTAGACTATGATAAGGACGGTGTGATCGAAACCAATAGTAATCTGCCTCCTGGAGCAGCAGATAATAGGATCAGAATGAATACACAACCTAAATTTTATGGAGGTATTCAAACCAGTTTGCGGTACAAATACTTGTCGCTGTCCACCAATCTCTCCTATAAAAGGTACTATGGTAACTCCGCATCTCTGGTGACACAAATTGGTACCATGGCGAACGTAACCTATGACCAGTTTAATGCAAGATGGAAAGGTCCCGGAGATCATTCTGCCGGCCCACGACCTCATATCGTTAGCGAGCAGGAGGTAAACAAGGCCACCACTTCAGATGGTAGCTACATGCTCATAAATTTGCTGCGGGTGCAAAGTGCAACGCTTACTTATAGTGTGCCGGAAACTATTCTGAAAAGAACAAAGATGCGTGGTGTGTATTTCGACATTACCACAGATAACCTCTTTATGCTGACCAACTTTAAAGGCCTGGATCCTGAAGTACCCAATACCCAGCCGGCTATGAGGAAAATAAATTTTGGTGTGAGATGCGACTTTTAATGACTAAAGCAGCTATAATGAACTTTAATATAAAACCAATTTATGCATTGTGTTTAGGCATCTGCCTGTCGGGATGCAAAAAATTAATCGAGATCGATGCGCCTATCAATACGGTAGGTACTGAAATTGTTTTTGCTACAGACCAAAAGGCAAAAGATGCCTTAAATGCTGCTTATGCACTGATGTTCACAGAAGACCGAACTAACATTGGAGCATTAAATGGGGGACTAACTGTAGCCGGCGGCTTACTCAGCGACGAAATGGAACTGACATTCGGTACCCAGCTCGCGGACATGTATCCTTACTATACATCCAAAATGCTAAAAGAAGATGGGTTGTCGGCGCTATATTGGATAAAGCCTTACCGGGTGATATATACAGTTAATTCCGTGTTGGAGGGGCTGGCATCCAGCAGTACTATCAGCGACAGTACCCGCAAAAGGCTGACTGGTGAGGCAAAAATGTTGCGCGCCTTTTCCTACTTCAATCTGGTGAACTGTTTTGGTGATGTGCCGTTGGTAACCATTACGGATGTGAATAAAAATATGAGCCTGGGCAGAAGCCCGGTAGCAAACATTTACCAGCAAATGGAAGCCGATCTTAAAGAGGCGGTAGCATTGCTGCCGGATAACTACAAGGCTACCGGTAATAATAAAGCGCAACCCAATAAGTACGCTGCCGCAGCCCTGCTGGCAAGAGTGTATTTATACCAGGAAAAATGGGCTGATGCCCGTGCTATGGCTGATGTGGTGATTAATAGCGGCAACTACGCTCTTACCACACCGAATAAAACATTTGAAGCCAACAGTAATGAAGCCTTATGGCAGTTACAGGGCGCTACTGTTTACATGGACCAGTTGCCGGAAACCCGTTACGTTACCCCCGCTGCTATACTGGCTTTACAACCAGACATGGAAGAAATGTATACTGATATGTCCATCTGGCCTGATGTTATGCAACTTGTTTTACCACAACTGAAACTAAGTACTGCCATGGTGAATGCTTTTGAACCGGGAGATGAACGGAAGTTGTACTGGACGAACAGAACGCTTACACCCGTGGAAGAGCCATATAATAAAGTGCCTGTTTGGTATGCGTATAAATACATGATTTCGGATGCAGTTACCGGTACTCCTGGAAATTTGAATCTGATGGTATTACGTTTGGCGGAAGTGTACCTGATCCGCGCAGAAGCGCTAGCGCAGGAAGGAAAAGTGGCGGAAGCAGCGGCAGACCTGGATGTTATCAGATCGCGTGCCGGGTTATCCAATACAACAGCTGCTACAAAACAGGATTTGCTGAATGCCATACTTAAGGAGCGCCAGGTAGAACTCTTCGGAGAATGGGCGCATCGCTGGTTTGACCTAAAGCGGACGCATAAAGCTACAGCTGTGTTAAGTGCATTGCCTTATAAGCAGCCATGGTCGGATCACACATTACTTATGCCGGTGCCTATGTCTGAGATTACCTCTAATCCCAAGCTGGCGCCTAATCCGGGTTATTAAAATTTAGTGAGATGTTAGCTGAATAAATCAACCATCCAGCGTTTCCGCAGCAATCCCGCTGCGGAAACCGCTATGAAATTATAATAAATCCTTTATTGCTATCAACCAGATTGAAACCAAAATCTAATCACATGAAACCAATATGTCTGCAACAAGGCACACGCCGTGTATGCGTAAGGGTATGTGGTATAGTGCTGTTGAATTTGCTCCTGTCGTGTTTTACCACCTATGCTCAAATCGTAAATCTTGATCTAAAAAATGTACCGCTTGAAACGGCCTGCAAGGAAATTGAAAAGCAGACCGGGTACAACTTTGTGTATCCCAGTAACTTAAAAAAGAATGAGTGCCAGGTAAGTATCCGTTTGGAAAATGAAGACGTGAAAACTGCTATCAGTAAGGTGTTTGAAGGAACTCCATTCGGGTATAAGGTGGTCAATAAAGTAGTGGCTGTTAATACAGTAAATACCAAATCTAAAACGGTACTAAAAGAAAACCGTGATTCCATTAATATTACCGGAACGGTTATAGGAACGGATGCTACTACAGGTTTGCCTAATGCAACGGTACGTTCCGCATACACCAAAAAAGTAGCACTGACGAATCAAAAGGGGGAGTTTACGCTGAAAGGAGTTATGATTGGGGAGGAGATACAGGTATCTTATGTAGGTTATACCACCCAAAAGCTGAACCTGCTGGATATGTCCCGGCGTAGTTATTATTTTGTGCTGAAACCGGCGGATAATGAATTGGATAAAGTGGTGGTGCAAGCCTATAGTACTACCAATAAGCGGTTAAATACAGGTAGTATTACTTCCATTTCCGGCAAGGAAATAGAAAACCAGCCAGTTTCAAATCCACTGGCCGCCCTGGCCGGACGGGTACCGGGTATGGTGGTATCGCCTACCTCCGGCAATGAGGCAGCTCCCATACGCATAGAAATCAGGGGGAGAAATAACATCAACCAGAATTTTGCATCCGCCCCAATGATCATTATAGATGGTATACCTTCTTCCGTACTTGATTTATATGGAGGTGCTAATGGCGATACAAAGATGGCCTATATATCACAAGGCCTCAACCAGGCGCAAACGGGCATATCCACCAGCCCTTTGTTTGGTATTAATCCACGGGATATTGCTTCCATAGATGTTTTGAAAGATGCAGATGCTACCGCTATCTATGGCAGCAGGGGGGCCAATGGCGTGATCATCATTAACACAAAAAGAGGTACCTCCGGTGTGCCTTCGGTAGATGTTAATGTCTCAGAAGGACTAACCATCGTAACCAGGTATCCCAAACTACTGAATACAACTGACTACCTGCAACTAAGAAGGGAAGCATTCAAAAATGACGGACTTGTACCGTCCGCTAATCCCAGCAGCCCTAATTACGCACCTGATTTGATGGTATGGGATACTACCCGTTATACTGACTGGAATAAGGAGATATTTGGGCATGTTGGTACAAGAACAACAGCAGCGGTGTCGTTAAATGGCGGCGCGGCAGACACACGTTACCGGCTGAGTGCAAACTATGTAAAGCAAAAGGCCATAGATAATTATTCCGGTGGTAACAAATCGGGTAATATTCGCCTGAACCTGAATACAAGCGCATTTAACCAAAAGCTCCATTTTAATACCAACATAAGCATTGGGGTAACCGATGTAGATCAGGTTAATCTGCCTAATGCAAGTTTGCTGGCGCCCAATGCACCGCCTATGCTGAAAGCGGATGGCAGTTTTAACCGGGAAGAATACTATGCGGCATATGGAGCAAATATCACAAAAGCTTACCCCTTTGAAGACCTCAATGTGCATGCTTCCAACAAAGGGTTTAACGTGAATGCCGGTTTCCAGGTAAGTTACCAGCTGGCTAAGGGGTTGTTACTAAGTGCCAATGCAGGTCTGCAAAAGAATACCTCAAACAGCCGGGGTATCACTCCTCCGGCTGAAAACCTTGGCTATGTGAATATTACTAATTCTTTAGGGATTTCGTCATGGGGGCAAACTAATAACCAGGTTTTAAATGTGGAACCCCTGTTAAATTATGATCGGGTGGTTGGCCAGGGTACCCTGAGTGTGGTGGCAGGAGGAACATTCAATACTGTAAAAACAGCCTCGAATGTTCTAAAAGGTCTTAACTACAAAGATGCGGACCTGATGAGTTCTATCACAAACGCCCCAACGGTGACTGGAGATGATCGTTCCGCTGAATATAAGTATATAGGGGCATTTGCCAGAATTAACTACATCTATGCCAATCGCTATTCCATAAATCTGAGTGCCAGAAGAGATGGAAGCAGTCGATTCGGTCCTGATCACCGGTATGGGAATTTCGGAGCTGTGGGAGCAGCATGGATTTTTTCGGATGAACCATGGCTGGCCAAAGCATTGCCGAAGGCAGTTACGATGCTGAAGCTCCGGAGTAGCTATGGTATTACCGGCAGTGATGCAATTGGTGAATATCAGTATTTGTCGCAATGGGGGGCTACCTCTAATGGCAGCAAGTCCTACGGCTATCAGGATGTACCTCAGCTAATGGCGCAATGGCAGGCAAATTCACAGTTCCACTGGCCCGCTAAGAAATCACTTGACATCGCTTTTGAATCTGCATTTTTTGATTCCAGGGCCAGTCTGAATATTAACTGGTACAGGAATACCTGTGGCGACCAATTGCTGATATATGCTACAGGCGCTTATACTGGATTTACATCGGTGGTGACTAACCTGCCGGCAAATGTAATGAACCGGGGTACAGAGATTGCATTATCACTGACTCCCGTACGTCGGAAGGATTTATCCTGGAATATCAGCTTTAATACCAGCTTTACCAGGAATGTTTTACTGTCCTACCCGGATATTGAAAACTCAAATTATAAGTCGTCTTATTTAGTGGGTGGCTCCCTCGATGATACCTACCTGCTGCATTTCCTTGGTGTTGATCCTGCAACAGGTCTTCCGAAATATGAGGATTTTAATAAAGATGGGAAAACAACAGTCACTTACAGTGCAGGTACGCCAGGGGCTGATGACAGGCGGATTGTGCGTTCCACATTACCTAAGTTTTATGGAGGTTTTAATACCAGTTTTCAGTTGAAAGGCTGGAGTATTGGTGGCAATTTTGATTTCAAAAGATTTTATGCCCGCTCTGCAGAAGGAGTATCCAGGATCGGTAATATGGCCAATACCTCTTATGATCTGTTTAATGACCGGTGGAAGGGAGTAGGAGATGTTTCCAAAGGAGCGAGGCCGACCACCAGAATATCTGACGAGATTTCTTATTACGTAGATTCTGACGCTGGAATGAAACTGATTAATATGCTGAAAATGCAATCCATTTACCTCAGCTATAACCTGAAGGATGAGATATGTAGAAGCATGCACGTACAACATCTCAGTTTTGATATCAGCGGTAATAACCTTTTTAAGATCACCAATTACAAAGGGCTTGATCCCGAATACGCCAACTACTACAGCCCACTTACACGTACAGTTGTTTTTGGTATCAAATGCACTCTTTAAACCACTAATTACTATGCTTAATATCAACCTCCATATAACTAAGCGCGCTTTGGAGCTGTTGTCAGCTACTGTGCTGATAGCCCTGGGATCCTGCTCATTGATAGACGTCGCACCTCCTGCCAATACCGTGAATGCGGAGATCGTATTTAACAGCGACACAAAAATTAAATCGGCTGTTTCCGGTATTTATACACCCATGATCAATGAGAATGATGTTACCCTGACTTGCGGTGCAATGGCCTGCCTTGGTGCCATCCTTGGTGATGAGGCTTCACCCATGGGAGGAGCATTGTTGATGCAGGATGACCTCAGTTATTATACCGGAAATATTTTGTCGGATAATGCCAATAACATTGCGCTATGGAACCAGCCATTCCATATCATCTATAATGCCAATGGGGTAGTAGAAGGATTGAAAAATGCCGGTGATGCAGGAAAAGTCACTGATTCTATTAAAAGGATCGCGGAAGGACAGGCAAAGTTTGCCAGGGCATTTGTGTATTTCTACCTGGTCAATGTTTTTGGTGATGTACCATTGATGACCACCACGGACATTAATGTCAATATGGCTGCAAAGCGGGCACCGGTGGAAAAAGTATATGATCAGATCATCGCCGACCTGAAAGATGCGCAACTCCTGTTATCCGAAGGATATGGTTTTTCCGGAGGCAGAAAATTACTGCCCAACAAATATGCCGCTGCCGCCCTCCTGGCAAGGGCCTACCTCTTCCGCGAACGTTGGCAGGAGGCTGCGGAACAGGCAGGAGTGGTTATTAACAGCCATGCCTATACGCTAACAGCTCCGGATGTTACGTTCAGCGCTAATAACACCGAGTCTTTATGGGAACTGGAACGAAATGCAGCCATTACGCCCAGGTATCAGAATGAGGCAGGAGCGTTGGCTCCCCCTGCCAGATTCTCAAAAATGCCGGAGATGGAATTGGCCATGACGGATTCTGCTACTTTCGAATTGTACCAGACTATGGGAATGTTGTTACCCAAATATGCCATGCGGGAAGAAACCTTTCAAAGCTTTGAAGCGGGTGACCTGCGGGTAAAATACTGGACTGACAGGGTACTAACGCCTGCCACGGCTCCTTATTTTGGTGTACCGATCAGGTACATTGCAAAATATAATGGGATTGACATCAACGACACGGAAGCGCCGGGTGATATGAGCAATATGGTGCTCCGTTTATCAGAAGCTTACCTGATACGTGCCGAAGCGAAAGCCCATTTAGGTGCCAGTGCCGAAGCCCTGTCGGACATTAATGTGGTTCGTAAGAGAGCCGGATTGCCTGATCTGGCCGATGTTTCCGGGGAGCAACTGCTGGCTGCTATTGCCAGGGAAAACAGGATTGAGTTTGTAGGGGAGTGGGGACACCGCTGGCTGGACCTCAAGCGTACCGGTAAAGCGGCAACAGTGTTGAGTGCTATTCCTGATAAACAACCCTGGAGTGCCCATACTTTACTAATGCCCATTCCACGGGCTGAACTCATGAGAAGCCCTAATATCTTACAAAACCCAGGCTATTAATAACTCAGACGCATGAACGATTTTTTTAAACACGTATTTACAGAAACAGCGTTTAACCTGCTGCGTTACTTCGTTATCGCCGGCATAATGTTCTACCTGTTCTATAAACTGCTGACCCATAAAGTCACCAAAAACAAAATCCAGCCCACCAAATTTGCTCAAAAAAAGGATTTTTTCAGGGAGATATTACATTCTTCCATGAGCACTTTCATCCTGGCGGGGATGGCCATCCTGGCGTTTACCCCCTGGGTAAAACCGCATACTTTTATCTATACTAACCTGAACGACTACCCGATATGGTGGATACCGGTTAGTGTGGGACTGGCGCTCGTGATTCATGATACCTACTTCTACTGGATGCACCGCACGCTGCACCATCCGAAGCTCTTTAACCTGACGCACCTGCTGCATCATAAGTCCACCAATCCCTCCCCATGGACGGCTTACTCCTTTCATGCCCTGGAGGCCGTGGCAGAAGGAGGGGTAGTGCTGGTGCTGGTATTTGTAATGCCGATGCATCCGTTGTCGCTGGCGCTGTTTAACATAGCGGCCTTGATTATCAATGTTTACGGTCATTTGGGATATGAAATTATGCCTAAGGGTTTCAGGAAATCATTTTTATTTGAGATACTGAATTCTTCTACTTACCATAACCTCCATCATGCAAAGTTTAAAGGGAACTACAGCCTGTATTTTCGTATATGGGACCGCGTGATGGGAACTGAGCATCCGGATTATGTGAAAATCTATGATGCTATCCAGGAGCGGCGCTTTGGCAAAACCTCCTAAGCGATTGCTTCCTGTATGCCTTTGTTTCGGGGTTTAATCCGTCGCCTCCGGCGAGGGATTAAACCCCGATTAGCTGCCGGCCCATAGGCCCGGCAGCTAATCGGGGTACTTGTGGATTTTCCTCCGAATTTTATTACTATTGTGTATAACATAAGCCTATACACCTATGCCCTCCATTTTTGGCAAGCGAATAGCCTTGATAAAGCATGTCCACGTTGCCGATACGGTATGCCCGGAGTGCCGTGCCAGTCAGCTGCAGGTACGGGTAATGCGGGATTACCATCATTTCCTGAGTGTTCCCCTCTATCCCACAGGTAAAAAAATGGTGACGATTTACTGTACCGCCTGCGACAGCGGGCAGCGCGTACCCGCCCTTCGGGAAAAATTCCTGCAAACGGGAACGCCTATACTATTGTATGCCGGAGCTCTGCCGTTTTTCTGGATGGCGCTCTACGCTTACCTGTCCGACAAAGCCACCAGCAACCGCATACAACATTACGCCACCAACCCCAGGGAGGGCGATGTGTATAAAATGAAGGCGTTTTCCAATGGCACCCCCATGTATTTTTTCCTGCGCCTGTTGAAACTGGATGAGGAAGGAAAGGCTCATTTTTACCTGGCACCGGCCATTTACCGGCAGCATATACGAAAAATTGATAAAAAGGACGAGCGTAATTATAGTACCATTCCAAACTGGACCTACCTGCGTACGGATCTCCCGGAGAAAGTATCCAATGGTATTGTAATGGATATCCGGAGAAATGGTTTATAAAGGAGATATTAATTATTATCTTTATCATGGCCAAGTAGATGACCACCTCCCTTATGAGAAAGATTTTGTTTGTTATTGTTCTGCTTTTAGCCGGGAATGCCAGCGTAACAGCCCAGCTTAAATACAACGTGGTAACCAGTGATATCCCCCTGTTCTGGCAGATGTATGATCATTTGCAACAAATCACGGATAGTGCTGCAAGGGTAAAACTGGTTGAAACGGAATATCTGTCAAAAGGATCTCCCGGTTTACATCAGTTTGCGACTATGCGGGAAATGACTGCCGCCGGTTTCGTAAAAAGCTTCAGGAAGTATCCCCTGTTCTGGCAGCATATCCGCGAAAAAACGCTGGCAGTGCAGCAGCAACTGCCAGAAGTATATGCCATTCTGGATCGCTACGAAAAGATT
Organism: Chitinophaga jiangningensis; assembly: GCF_900142605.1. Classification (GTDB taxonomy): domain Bacteria; phylum Bacteroidota; class Bacteroidia; order Chitinophagales; family Chitinophagaceae; genus Chitinophaga; species Chitinophaga jiangningensis. Next base: position 132,612 of record NZ_FRBL01000001.1, on the reverse strand, counting down.
TATCCTTCCTGGCACCGCCCCGATGTCTACTTCACCATCGGTTACCTGGGAACAGGCGGCACTACCACCCAAAAAGAATTACTCATCGGAACTGAAATTGCAGCGGCCGACAGTACCATCAACAGCGAAGGCATGCAGCCAATGCTACGCAACTATTTCCGCAATAACAGAGGTATAGCACACCTGGTGGCACATGAAATTACGCATACTCAGCAAAAAGGGGTCGATAAGGAAGGTGGCTGGCATACCAACCTGCTGGGATATTGCCTTGCAGAAGGTATCTGTGACTTTGTAGCAGAGCTGCTGCTGGAGAAAGAATTGGAAACGCCGTATATCCATTACGGTAAGTTACATGAGGCGGCCGTTTGGCAGCAGTTTCAGCAGGAGATGGCCGGCAATGATGTTTCTAACTGGTTGTATAACAACGGGAAAAAAGGAGAACAGGCCGACCTGGGCTATTTCGTGGGGTATGCCATCAGTAAGAGTTACTATCTCCATACAAAAAATAAAACCAAAGCCCTGCAAGCCCTGATAGGCATTGATGTAGAGGATATCCATTCCCTGAATAAGATATTGAAACAATCCCGTTATCACGGCGACTTCTTCAAATAAATACGGCGCAGAAAGCTGCGCCGTCGAGATGGTTGGTTCCGCTTTGCGGAAATGCATTGCGGTTGGTTTTTGATCTTGTTTTCTATATCTAACTTAACAATAGTTACTGTTATTCCAGCACCAGCAGATTCACATCTTTATTTTTCAGCCAGGCAGCATCTTTCAGTTTCTGCAGGTTGATGGTACCTACTACATAACGCCAGGTGGATGACTCATATTTTTCTTCAATGCTGAAGAACTCGGTCAGGTCTACCTGGTCAGGCGTTTTGTAGCGGAGGTATACTTTCAGCTTCACGTCGTTGGTGAAAGCCGGCTGGTTGTTTTGTTTGATTTTCTTGTATTCGTAGCGGTAGTTGTACAGCAGTGCGGAGATGTCGGACAGTACAGCACTGCCGGTAGCGGTACCGCCGGCACCTTTACCTACAAAGAATTGTTTATCGGTGAAAGCACTTTCCAGCAGGATACCGTTGTATTCGTTGTATACATCGTAGAGCAGGTTGTGTTCTTTCACGAGGTGAGGCAGTACAAACGCAAATACGTTTCCGTTGTTGCGGCGGCAGTGCCCAATGAGTTTAATCGTAGAATTACGTTGTTTCGCGAACTGGATATCGAAATCATTCAGGTGATGAATACCGAAGTTGAACACTTCTTCCGGTTTAACGAAGGTACCGAAGGCGTGCAGCAGCAGGATAACGATTTTGAATTTAGGATCGTATCCTTCGATATCGAGGGTAGGATCAGTTTCGGCGAAACCAAGTTCCTGCGCCTGTTGCAGGGCAGTTTCGAAGCTCAGGTTTTCTTCGAATATTTTTGTGAGAATATAGTTGGTAGAGCCGTTGCAGATACCTTCCACTGCGTTGAGCAGGTCGTTGTCGTAGTATTCTTCCAGGTTACGGATGATAGGAATACTGGCGCAGCTGGATGCTTCGTAGAGGAAAGGTACTTTATTTTCTGCCTGCAGCTGATAGAGGGAAGCGAGGTTTTCAGCAATCATGCGTTTGCTGGCGCTCACTACTGCCTTACCGTTGCGGAGGGCAGTGCTTACAATTTCAAAAGCTGCTTCAGTTTCATTGATGAGTTCCACAACCACGTCAATGGTAGGATCTTCGAGAATTTCATTTTTATCAGTAGTGAAATAGCTGCTGTCGATTGGTCTTGACTTGTTAGGATCTTTAATACAGATTTTTTTAATTCTTGCATTAATACCTTTCGTTCTGTTCAAAACTTCGTACAACCCTTGTCCTACACAGCCAAATCCGAAAATACCTAAATTGATGATCTTGTTTTCCATATCTAATTATAACTTATTGCGGTCATCAATCAGCTTTTCAGCTATTTGCGCCACATTATTGTAAAACAGTAATTTGTTTGCCGGCCGGAGAGTTTAACCTGTCCAGTGCCTGTTTGAGGTCGTTGATCAGATCCTCTGCATCTTCAATGCCCAGTGACAGGCGGATACAGGAGTCCTGCAGACCCGTTTTTTTCCGGAAATCTTCCGGGATGTTGCGATGCGTCATAGTGGCCGGGTGGGCCAGCATACTTTTAACGCCACCAAAGCTTTCCGCGAGTTTAAACAGCTTGGTAGCGTTTACGATGCGGATGGCATTTTTGATGTTATCGCTTTTCAATGAGAAGCTGACAAGGCCGCCATAATTTTTTTGCTGTTTGCGAGCGATGTGGTGATTTTTATGGGTGGCCAACCCGGGATAATACACTTTATCGATCGCAGGATGTGTGCTGAGCCACTGTGCTACGGCCAATGCGTTAGCGCATTGTTTTTCCAGGCGCAGGGCCAGCGTTTCAATACCGCGGATGGTGAGCCAGGCTTCGAACGGACTGAGGATACTACCGGAAATATTCTGGTTGTATCGGATCTGATCGGCCAGTGGTTTGGAATTTACAACTACCAGTCCTGCAATTACATCGCAGTGGCCTGCGAGGTATTTGGATGCGCTGTGGATCACAATATCAGCACCGAGTGTAATAGGTTGCTGCAGCAACGGGGTACTGAAAGTGTTGTCCACTACTAGCAGGATATCGTGCTGTTTGGCGATTTTGCTGACAGACTTAATATCCGAAATGCGCAAAGTAGGATTGGTAGGCGATTCAAGCCATATCACCTTCGTTTTTGGGGTGATAGCTGCCAGCACCTTGTCGGTATTGCTGGTATCAACGAAGTTGACCTTGATACCAAAGCGTTCGAACATGTGATTGAAAATCTGGAAAATACCTCCGTAGGTATCTTCCACTGCCATGATCTCATCGCCGGTTTTCAGCAATTTGAGAACAGCATCAATGGCGGACATACCGCTGGCAAACGCGAAACCTGCGTAGCCCTCTTCCAGGTTACAGATCAGGTCTTCCAGTACCTTCCTGGTCGGATTGTTGGCCCTGGAAAATTCGAAGCCTTTGTTTATGCCCGGTGATTCCTGCACAAAGGTGGACGTTTGATAGATGGGCACGGAAATGGCGCCTGTCAGTTCGTCTACCGGAATGCTGTGAATCAGTTGTGTTGCTGTTTTCATTGTCAGAACTGTTTTAATGATGTCAGAATATGGAAATACATTCTGCAACTTTATCACTAAAATCTAACTTAAACAACCACAAATCCATGAAGGGAGGGAGAGGAGCAAAAAAAAAGCTCTTCCTTTTGTTGGAAGAGCCTTTCAAATATATTATCAGGTGAAGATTAATCTCTGCCAACTTATCTTTCCCCGGTACACCGGGGCAGGAATTAGCACCTTTTTCCTGACTTGCAATTCAGGAAAGGTTGCTAAGGCATCGTAGGGCCAGACCCTCCGCCTTTCTGGATAAGTGATGTGTAAGAACTGGGTGCAAAGGTAATGGGAGTTGCACCAATTTTCCAAATCCCTTTGCTAAATTTTTTTTCCGCCCCTGATTTTTTATCGGCATAACTGACCTAATTTTAGAGAAACCAACCATATCTGTATGCCTGTTAACCCTTTGCTCCGAGAGGAGTTGCTCCAGTTTATCTGGCAGTATCGGCTGTATAATCAGCGCGACCTGCAAGCTACCAACGGTGAAAAAATTTTAGTCCTGCATCCCGGTTCCCGCAACCTGCATGACGGTCCTGATTTTACGGCGGCCAGCATCCGCATCGGCAATACCCGCTGGATCGGCAATGTGGAGCTGCATTTGCGCAGTACCGACTGGTTCCGGCACCGGCATCAGTATGATGACAGGTATGCTAACATCATCCTGCACGTGGTGTTTTATCATGACGATGACCGGCTGGAGGTGCCCTGCCTGGAATTGCAGCAGTATGTGCCTAAAATGCTGCTCCAACATTATCAAACCCTCAAAAATGCCGTGGGCTTTGTGCCCTGTGAGCAGCAGGCGGCGGCCGTGCCCCGGCTCTGGTGGCAGTCGTGGATGGAGCGGCTGCTGGCTGACCGCTGGGAGCATAAAATGCTGCAATGGCAGGCCTGGCTGCTCAATACCGGCAATAACTGGGAGGAGCTGCTGTACCGTATTATGGCCGAAGGTTTTGGCCTCCCGCTGAATGCCGCGCCCCTGCTGGACGTGGCAAGATCCCTGCCTTACCGCGTGCTGCTCCGTTACCGCCACCAGCCGCTGCTGGCGGAGGCGCTGCTGTTTGGCCAGGCCGGCCTGCTGCAGGTTGATTTTATAGATCCTTACATGGTGTCCCTTCAGAAGGAGTTCCGCTGGCTGCAACGCAAGCACCGGCTGGTACCCATGGCGGCTACGCGCTGGGAGTGGCTCCGGGTGCGGCCTGCCGGGTTTCCAACCATGCGCATAGCGGCATTTGCAGCCCTCTGGCACCAGCAGCCCCGTTTATTAGCCCACGTGCTGGAAGCAACCACCGTGGATCAGCTGCGGAAGCTGATTACCGCTGCTCCCACATCTTACTGGCAAACCCATTATAAACCAGATAAGCGTGTAACCAAAACGGTTAGTATGGGTATAAAAGGGATAAATGGCCTCCTGATCAATGTGGTATTGCCTTTCCTTTATTTTTACGGGAAGATGAAATCGTCCCTTTTCCAGCAGCAAAAGGCACTGGACATCCTGCTTCGGCTCCCCGCGGAAGATAATGTAGTGATCCGTAACTGGAAGCAACATGGGATCGTGGCGGAGAATGCGCTGGAATCGCAGGCACTATTGCAGTTGAAGAAGTGGCATTGTGACCAGAAAGGGTGTTTGGGATGTGCTATCGGGACTAAGTTGCTGAAGGGGAGTGTGGGGTAGGGGAAGAAACCGGCTAATAGCCGGTTTCTTTCGCGTTAACGCAGTTCTTCGATCACCGCACCGGGTTGCTTAGGGCTGTAACCTGCAAAGTCGGAAAATGGCTACTGATGCACCTGGCGCTACAACGGCTCCCTGAGCAACGAGGGTGTCTGCCTTTCCCGGAGAGCGGTTCCATACAGTTATCTGGAATCCTTATAATTTACCTGGTAGGTTAGGGAGATGGGATGTCCACCTAAAATATTATTCCGATAGCTACTTTCACCGTTAGAACTGGATGTATCTGATGCAACCCTCATACAATTTACTAACTAAGTTTAAGTTGGCATAAAAAACGGACTGATTGACCAGGTGATTCATAGAACAAAGGAAATGTAATAAACCAACAAGTTTTAATTGTCTAATTGGAAATCTATATTTTCCCTTCTGAATCGAATGCGGTACTTTCTATCTGCTATAACCCGGTTTAACATGTCATAAAGATCTCCCAAGCTTTTCATATAGACATTTGATACGGTTATTTTTTTGTCGATATTGCCATATCTAAATTTTAATTCCTTTTGGTCACCATCTTCAGCATATGGATTTATATAGGTTGATTTGAAGGAATCAAGGTGCATTTGAGACAGGTAATTACAAATACTATCACGTTGAACTGCTGACAAAATCCTGCTTAATAAGACTGTATCTTTTTTATCCTCCAGACCATCCAGAAAGCAGAGCAGAAGACTATCATTTGTTATTCGATAGTGGGTTGAGTAAGCCATAGAGCTATTAAAATCCCAAATATCAATCGTGTAACTGGATTTACAATGCGACTGGCTGGCTTGTTTACAAGCCCCAATCGATACTAAAAGAAAAACTAATAACTTTTTCATTCTTTATGGCAATTTTCTCATTTTAAGGTGATGCTCTTTCCTTAACAAGTTTTCTTCCTGTCGGGCCCTAACTTCTTCTTTCTTGAGCTCAGAATGGCTTCCATTTTTGTCTGGGTCAGTCTTTCCTGATTTGCCAGTCAAACGTTCTCCTTTCATCATGTGTTTTGCATGAAACAACTCATGGCCCAAACCGATAAAGGATGGCCGCTGCGTACTTCCACTCACGTCTTCCCCTCCTTCTGTACTTTCTACGTTATAACTTACTATCGCATGAGATCCGCTTCCATTAGTGCCGTCATCTTTGATATCAGGATTTCCGGAACCGTTTGGATCTGTACCATTGTTTTCTCCTTCCACAATCGCAACTGTTTTTTCTGAACCGATCAGTTCCTTAACTAATGCTGATCCAACAGGTTTGGAACTGGATATTGCGACAACTGAATTAGATCCGGGTTTACCTGTCATTATTGCAAGATGAGCATCCGGACTACTTAAAGTGACAACTTTTCCGCTTGGTAATAAAGCAAGTTTCTCATCCGTTAACTTTTGTAGGTTCTCAAAAGACTTTTTGGTAAACTGTTCATTTCCTTTTATGATGATATCATAAGGGCCCATTCCATCAGGATCAATAAATCTTATTGGATTATCGAAAGCATAATTGTATGGGGAGTGTCTACGCATTTTATCTGCTAACGGATCGATTACACTCCATCTTCCTATCTGCACATCATACATCCTCGCTCCATAGTCATACAACTCAAGTCCTGAACCATCTTCGAACTCTTTCGACTGTAGTTCTTTGCCATTATATTTCATATGGTTCTCCGGATAGCTGCTCCCCATCAACGCATTCCCACTTATCCCCGCCATCGTAAGCCCAAAAGGATAATAATGCGTTTCCTCCAGCACCGGTCCTCCATTATGCGTCACTATCAGGTTATCAAAGTAGACATCCTGTGTGGTTTCATTGCTGGTATAAATATACAGAAATCCACTTTTATCCATTACTACATCTCCGGTTGCCAGTGTTTGCAGCTCATCAGGAGTTGCGGCCACCTGTTTAAGGCCACTGCTTTGATCAACCAGTTTAAACTGATCATCAAACAGCACATAGTTTAAATAGGCCTTCGGTTTATCTGCCAGTTCCTGGTTCGGGTTCTTATCAGCCAGTCTGCGCAGATCATTCCCTGTGAGATTGCTGGCAGGAGTGCGATTAGCAGCTACACTACCATGGCCTCCGGTGCCGGAACTTTCACCAAACGCATTTAGCAGCGAGCTGAGTATTTCTTCTTTGGATGCATTTTTTTTCTGACCAACAGTTGATTTGTAAAAGGCTTTTGTGCCTATTTTAACAGTATCTCCAGCCATTACACGCAGCACTAATGAAGCGCCTACTTTTTTGTCGGTGCCACCATTCAACTTAGATGCAAATTTATTGGAGAAAGTAGTTTCATCTGCCGGGTAACCTACAGGGAGGTCTGCACGGGTGGTTGAAACATTGCTGAATAATGCCTCTTCCGTGGAAGCCTTAGCGGTTTCCATAGTTGCCGCATAGATAGTTTGATCATTGTGCTCCGTTAATACCGTGCGGACATTTCCCAGGTGATCTTTCAGAAAGTAGTCATAGATGTATAATGGTGCTACTCCTTCCTTGTTGACCGCACGAAGTCTGCCTTCTTCATGACTAATCATTTCCATCTCATTATTGCGATATACAAGGTCGGCGATATAATCTGTTTCTGTGACTTTTATTGGAGAAACTGTTTTATCTGTAACGATTTTCTTCAATTTAATACCGCGCGCATCATATAGATATTTAATTTCTCCTTTGTTGCCAACAGATATTAGTTCAGGCAGATTAAGAAGGTTATATCCGATATGGGTAATACCTTTATTTTCATCGCTGGTAAGGTTGCCGTTTACATCATACCCATAATCAATGCCATTGGACGGGGAATTCTTGAAGTCTCCAAGTGCTGCTGGAGTTCCGCCATCGTCATACACTGACTTCAGTTTATTGCTGTTGTCGAAGTAGCTATACTGTAAATTGTCTACTACTGCGTTGCTTCCACCTGCAATGCCTTCCTGCTTCATGGCCATGATATTGCCATTGGCATCATAACTGAGGCCTGATACTGAAAAGTTTATTAGATTTTTTTCCCAACTATCGGAAGGGCCATTGTTCTGCTGGTTAAAATCAGCAGTAAGCAATCTGTCAGCCTTATCGTAGGTATAGCCATAAGCTCTGGCAACAGGATCATTATAAGCGCGCCATTGCTGTCCGGCTATGTTACCATTAAATAGCTTTTGACCAAAGCCGTTGTCGTAGGCGAGAATTTGTCCGAAATACATCCGCTCACCGCTGCCATTCATTACGTAGGATCTATTCATCCCGGTGAGCCAGCCACGTAGATTATAATCATAATTTACGGACGTTATGGCAACTCCATCACTACCAATGCCCAGGTCTTTTTTCTGAAGCTGGCCATTTGCGTCATAAGTATTAGATAATATAACACGCTCCAGGCTGACATCATTATTATAACGCTTTGTAACAGTCAGTAACCTGCCCGCAGCATCATATGTATTTCTGGAGATAACATCGATGTTTGACTGCTTTTTACTCGCCGGATTGGTATGCAGTTCATGGGTGATCAGTATCTTTCCCGTAAAGTCATACATGGTATGGATGGTATTCCGGCCTGCGTTGTAGTTATCTTTGGCCACTTCCAGTACACGGCCCTTGTCGTCATAATAGCTGGTGGTGGTAAGCCATTGGTCCGTACCAAGCACGCGAATGCGGCTACCAGTGACTAAACCAAGTGTATTTAAAGTTCTTACGGGGTCCACAGGACCAACAGCATTTGCATCTTTATAAGGAATAAAATCAAAACCTACCGGTGCTATTACTCCTGGATAGTTGTAATCATCATAGAAGGTAAATGTAAGAGGAGTAAGTTCCGTATTACTTAAATCCGGCAGGGGATTGGTTACCTGCAGGTTTACCAGACCTGCATCCAGGTTTGGGTTAATACGGAATTCTATTTCACCTGTATTGGAGTTATAGCCATCTATCAGTTCTATGCTATTTCTCGCTTCATACAAGGATTTCTGCTGATCACTGGCCATTACCAGGTTGTCCACACCAGCGAAAGTATACTGTTGCGCCCCTGTTGTATTGGTTACCAGGTTCATTGCATTTTGCAACGAAATACGGTCTGATGGCACGGACGGATGATATATTGCAGTTTCCACAGGTCGGTTCAGTCCATCATAAAATGTAACCAACCAGTCGCCCTTTAAGCGCATGTTTGCATCCCTGGTAAATACGAGCCGGTCCCTGGTATCATATACCATTTCAACAACCCCGGCACCCGGTATTTTTTTCTCCGTCATTCTGCCGCGGCCATCATAATTATATTGAAAGCAGAGTTCATCTATAACCTTGGCGATATTCCAGTTGCCGGTAATTCTTTCAACCGCAAGGGGTGGGATTACTGTTCTTAATAGCTCCAGGTCGTCATATACATAATAGGTACTCAACCAGCCAGCATAAGCATTTGGATGATAGGCTGTTTGTTCTGTCTTTTTTAGGATGAGGTGATTACTTTTATCTTTGAAGCTAATGGTCTGGGCATTGTCTTCATTGATTAATACTTCCTTGTAGAGCGTTCCTGCCTGATAATATCCTGATGCAACGGAATTCCCGTTGTTGTCAATTGTCCATACCACCACCTGATCATTTGCATCATTAGAAAGAGATTGCTGCTGTACAGGATGGCCATCTGTTCTTTTTGCCCAGCTGTTGCCGGCAGCCCAGCTTTGTAATGGCCGGTTTAATGGAGAACTTTCATATTCCGTTTCACTGTAATAAATTGTGTTTAGTTGTGCGGCCGGATAAGCCTGGTAAAATTGTTGTTGCTCCGCGAAAGGATTCAATTTCAGGTTACCGTCGCCGGTATTAGATGTATAGGGGAGATATTTGAGCACTTCCCGGCCAAATTGATCGTACAGGAAAGGTGTTACCAGATCGCCACCCATTGGGCCAATACCCTTCACCACTGCTTGTAATGGGCGGCCAAGGCCATCCACATAAGCTGTTTGCTCTTTTACCTGGCTCACCGATTTCGTGCGGCTACTTATATCCGCGGCATTGGAAATTGGAATGGCTGGTTCCCAGTAACGAACAAAGTTAATAGCTGGGTTTGTGTATGCCGCCGGAACAGATTCTGGATTTGCTTGCACAGGAGGAGCCACCTCTGGTTTGTTTTCCTGGGCGCTTATGCCTGAATATATTAATACATTGGTAAGGAGGAGGAAAATTTTTTTCACAATAGAAAAAGCTAGGTCAATAATGTATGTTTCCAAATCAGACTGCGAAGACGATCACGAAAATTGCCATCATAGTCTGATATACGCACTAGTTCGTGGTTTCAGTGCTGTACTTATACTGTATCAATTTCAGGATGTTATTCTCCTGGTCCCTTATTGATTGCAGGCGACCATATGGATCATAGGAATACCGTTGGACCCTGCCATTCTGGTTGGTTTCTGCAGTAACGCCTATGAGCGGTTCGTGAGGGAAGATTTTGGGTAAACTTGTAAGGGACTGCGAATGGGTTCTGGAATAAATCATCAGCATTGCCCCAAGTAGGCAAAACACACTAAAACGCTTCATAAATTGGACTATAGGTATAGATTTTGGATGAAGGACTCACTTCATCCAGTAAAAAAATGTTTTAAACTTATGGCTTCCTTAAATAGGCTGCAAATATATAATAAGAAATGCAGGAAAGTGATTTCTTGCCTAAAATGTTATCACAGCCTGTATTGACATAGATAATCGCGTGGCCAGGGATTATAGGAAAATGGACTATATAGCTGATATTCAGATTGCCTAAACCGCTAGTATGATATTAAACAGATCGATGCTGCATGCGTTGGAACCGCTGGGATTTTTGCGGTAGAAAAGCAGGATTTCAGATGTCTGGATTATGTGATTGGGAAAGGCAGCAGAAGAAGGAGTACAACAACACCGGCTATTCACCTTTATAGTGAATTAGCCGGTCTTTTCTAATTATGAGCTTTTAACGCAAAACCTCAATCACAGCACCCAGTTGCTTGGGGCCATAACCCGCATCCATGGCGCGCTGATAGATGTTGTACATGAAGTCAGGGATTTCGGAGCTAATACCTGCTTCCCTTGCGCTGCGCGAAAACAGGCCGATACCTGTGTAGCATGTTTTCACGGAGCTCTCCACTTCATCATATTTTTTATGGTGTATCACGTCGCCTTCAAAACGGATCATCTCTCCAATTACTGAGCCCAGTTTACCTATCATATCACCCAGCTGGTTCACAGGGATACCTTCCGCTTCGAACAGGCGTGCACCCTGGAAAAACCCGGTGATGGCACCGAATACCGTATTAAGGAACCCGATATCCCAGGTGGAGGCAGCTCCTACGGCCTCGCCCATATATTGCAGGCCTCCGGCGAGTGCTTTCATAATAGGTTCGGTGGCTTCATATACCTCCCGAGATCCGGAAACGAATATCGGAGTGAATTCATGGCCTACCTGGCGCGGGGTCGCAAGGATGGCGCCGTCAAGGTACTTCGCACCTATGCTGTGGGCCCATGCTGCTGCGTTACGAGCATCCTGCGGAGTGCCGGTACTCAATTCTATCTGGGTACGGCTTTTCAGGGCGGCCCTGGCCTCTGGAGTATCCAGAATGTTGCGGGTGGCATTGTAATCAACCACACAGGTAATGATGACCGGGCTGGCACTGATGGCGGCTGCTGCACTGTCCGCTACAAGCGCTCCCTGTGCAGCGAGGGCATCTGCCTTTCCAGCGGAACGGTTCCACACCGTTACCTGGAACCCTTTTGAAAGTAAGATTTCTGCTAATCTGATGCCCATATCTCCTAATCCGATCACGGAAACTGCGTTTGTTGTATTTGATGTTTGTTTCATGGATGATGTTTTTAATTGTTCGTTGTTTTGTGACGCAAATGTCAGCATACACCAGCTGCGGCACAATAAGGGAAAAATGATTCAGGCAGGGAAAAATTTATCCCATTAAGCCCATGGCGTGTTTGGGAGATGGGATATCAGTCTGAAATCTTATCTTTATTTTATAAACAGATGAACCATGTACGAAAAGAAAATTCCTGAAATGCTGGATTGTGGTGTTAGTGTGGTAATTAAGGTATTGGGAGGGAAGTGGAAGGCCTGGATACTGGAATGTATCCATATGGGTATTCGCAGGCCCAGTGAGTTGCATCGGGAAATTAGTGCTGCGGCGCCGCGGGTGATCAATTTGCATCTGAAGGAACTGGAAGACTATAATCTCATCACCAAAACCATCTATCCCGGCTTGCCGCTGAAAGTAGAATATTTCCTTACCGATATTGGTGAAAGCCTGATGCCGGTGATCGCGGCGATGGACCAATGGGGGAATGCTAACCGGAATTATGTGCTTCAGATGATGGAAGCGATGGCTGCGGAAGAAAAACAAAGTTAATGTAAGTCATCGCGGCTGCTATATCACTTTACATAATGCACAAGCCTAGCGGACAGGTTTGAACCCGGCAGTTTTAGGCAAGTTTCGCAATTCTTTCCGGGCAAATGATATGAAGTCTTTCTGGAGCTGGTGCTGATGCACAAGGGTAACCAGGTACCAGGTTCTTTTAGAGAAGTTATCCTGTAGCGGCAGCATCGTCATATCATCGCTGACTTGTGAAGCTATCAGCCATTTTGCCATTACTGCTATCCCAAAATTCAATTGTACCATTTCCAGTATAACTTCTGTCAGCGGCATTTTTATGATGTGTGCCGGCTCGCTCTTGTCGGGCTTCAACACGTTTTCTACCAGGTCGTTTTCTTTGTCGTCCACATCATAGCAGATCAGCGTTTGTTCCCTGAAATCCTTTGGATATAGTATTTTCCTTTTGGATAATGGATGGGCTTTACTCATAATCACCACCAGTTCATCCTGAAAAACGGGTGTGAATTTAAACGTTGGATGATCCTCCATGGACTGATTTGCCGGCCTGCTGACCAATGCCACATCCAGTGTTCCATCCTGTAAAAAAGTTAATGGTGCACGGGTGGCGCCATCAGCAATTTTCACGGTTACTCGTGGGTGCATCTGATGATATTTTGTAATGATGCGTGGTAACCAGCTGTAAGTGGTATAACATTCTGTGCTAATGTTGATGGTGCCGTAATTGCCAGCCTTGATGGATTGGATTTCATGCCCCAGTTTTTGCAGCTCTGTTAGCACCACTTCAGCGCTATCCATCATCTTCTTGCCTACAGCGGTGAGGTATAGCTTTTTGTTCCTTCTCTCAAAAACCTTTGCACCGATTTTTTTCTCCAATTCCTGCACGTGATGACTCAGGGCTGACTGTGAAATATAGAGTGTTTCGGCAGCGCGGGTCATGGAGCCCTCCTTTTCAATAGCACTGATTACTTTCAGGTGCTGCAGGTTGATATTTAACATGAGTAAATTAGATTGATAATTCAAAATTAATTCATTATTTTCATAGATAGGCGTACTATATTTTTGCGGGAATATTCATTAATCAAAATCATTATGAAAACATTCCTGATCGCCCTTACTGCCTTTCTTATTTCCGGGAACACATACGCTCAGCAGCTGCCTGCCCGCTGGGATGAATTAACTGCAGATGATTTTCCTGCCGCCTTACAAAAATCTTCCAGGACCTGTATTTTGCCAATCGGCATTCTCGAAAAGCATGGTTTGCATGCACCTATTGGTACGGACCTGATCCATGTGCGGGAATGGGCTGCGCATGCCGTGCAGCAGGAGTATGCAGTAGTGTTTCCTGATTATTTTTACGGTCAGATTAATGAGGCCCGGCACCAACCCGGTACATTTTCTCTCCCTAATAATTTAATTCTCGAGCTGCTGGAAGCTACCTGCGATGAAATTGCACGCAATGGCTTCGACAAAATCATCATCCTGAACGGGCATGGAGGAAATCCTGAATTCCTGGAATTCTTTATGCAAGGGTTGCTGAATAAGCGCCGCAACTACGCCGTTTATTTATATCGCCCTGAAAATGATTCCACCTTCATCAAGGCATACAATAAATTGCACCGCAGTGAGCTGGCTACTGACCTCCATGGTGGCGAGAGCGAATCATCTATCATACTTCACTACCGCCCGGATCTGATGCGGATAGACCGCGCCACTGCTGATAACGGTGAAAACCAGCATCGCTCTTCCCTGCTTGACCTGTATACGCCCATCTGGTGGTATTCGTCGTACCCGAATCATTATGCCGGTGATGCTTCAAAAACGAATGCGGAACTGGGTAAGTTAATTACGGACCACGAAATAGCACAGTTTGTAAAGGCGCTGAAGGCGGTGAAAGCGGATCGTAAGACGATTGAGTTGCAGCAGGAGTTTTATGGGGCGGTGGATAAGGTGAAGTAAGAGGGATTGGCATCATACACCGGGCCATACTTCTTGGTGGTCCGGTGTGATGATAAGACTAAAATCGAATTGGCCAGTACATTCGTACGGGTACTTTTTTTCCGTTGCATAATCCGGCAGTCCATAGAGGCATGTTATTTAATACTCTTAATGCTTCCTTATCTACCAATGTTAATGATGCACTGTCCTTATTAAGAATTCGCCCATATTTGGCTTTCCCGTATTCATCAACGATAAACACTAAATTGATAGATCCCTGAAAGGCCTCCTGGTCATTGGGGTAGTGAAAATGATTGGTAAAGTATTTGTGTAAACTGATGTCGGCTTTCTCGAATACCGGCATTTTATCGACAGTCGTATATACATGTTGTTGCAGAGATGAATCATACACCTGAACACAATTGAACGTAGCGCCGCCACTTTTCTGCGTTTTACAGCCATATCCAAGTGGGATTAATCCCAAAATTATAAGTGCAACTCTCATTGATAACATCTTCTTTTGTAATATTCAAATATGTTGGATATTCATGCGTAGTATAGTGTTCTATTGCTTAGGAGAGGAGACTTACTTAAATCGGAGAGAAATACTCATTAAGGTTATAGTATCCAGATTGCGTGCGTTAATCTCAAGGTCTCTTCTGATATAAGGAGATAAGAAGGGATAAAATGGCTTTACAAATGTCAGGCTATCTGTTGGTAGCAGAGAGCTAGCAGAAAGCCTGAACTCAGTACATGCGACTGATGCCCAAAAAATGATAATTGATATAAGAATTTTCATTTTGAGAAATTGTTCAACACTGATTACAGCGTTAAATAATTACCACCTGTAATCTCCTGCATATAATCCTCGTAAGAATCCATTGGTTGAACCGATTGAATGATATTGTTCTCAATTACAATGTCATACTCTTCGGGGATATTATTTTTTTCACAGAAAATACAAGTGGTTGATTCAATAATTCCATAAGCTTTTACTTTCTTCAACTCCGGTTTGCCGTGGTTATTCCCACCCCAGGTGATTGTATCACCAATTTTGTAAGTGTATTGCCAGGTACTTCCAAATTTATATTGGATATATGCCTCCTGCACCCCACCGCAATCAGGGCAGATGATTGTTATGCGTAAGCGGTTAAATGTTCCCATTTTTTTAAGTTATGAACAAAAGTAAATGCACGCAGGATCAAATTACCAGCGCAATTTAATCTCTCTCCCCATTAATATAATGATAGTGCTCCATGCCCGCCGTTGTGAACTTACCGATAAATTGGGAATCAATATGCGCCTCTTTACTAACCTTAAAAAATCCATTTTCAATAGCCCAATCATAAACACCGATATTTATAGGATACCGGGTTAATACCCCTGTTAGCTGATGCTGCTTAATCCAGGTATCTGCAAGTATTAGTTCACTAAATGCCGCAGACGCAAAACGGCTCCCCTCGCCGTTAAAAACCCAAACGAACTCCATAATAAATTAATTAATAATATATTCGGGCCGAATCGCTATCAGCACAAAAAAGGCAGGATATCCCTATCCTGCCCCATAACTTTCATTAACCGGTTTACCAGTTAAACACCACCGTCTGTTTAATATCCGGGTGTATGCTATACGCTACAGGACAAGTATGAGCCGCCTTTTCCAGCACCGTTCTCTCCCTTTCCCCCAGCGTATGGCCCGCAGGGAAATCAAAAGTTACGTCCACGCCTACAATGCGGCGAGGGTCGGTACCCATAATTTTTTTGATGCTCACTTTGGTGCCGTCAATATTCCATTTGCTCTCACGGGCACGCATACCCATAATAGTGAGCATGCAGGAGCCCAGGGCGGTTGCTACCAGGTCGGTAGGGGAAAACCTTTCGCCGCGGCCATTGTTATCAACCGGAGCATCCGTTTCAATTACGGAGCCGGATTGCAGGTGGGTAGCAGTGGTGCGCAGTTCGCCGGTGTATATAATTTCAGCAGTATTCATGGTTATGTTTTTAGATTTGTATGCAAGTTACATATTGTAAACAAACCATAAAATAAGTGTATTTTTAATTATCATAACATAACAATACCTTTAGCAAAGCGTTTAATAATTATATCAACAGCCCATTACTGTGAAAAAATTATACTTGATCATCCTTATTTCAGCGATCAGTGGCTTAGTTTCAGCACAAACCACGTCTACCAATTCCGGCAAAACAGAAAAAGAACAGCGCAAGCTGAAGAAAATAAAGGTTTTCAAGGAACAGGAAGAAGGGGAAAACGTATTTCAGCGTGATTTCTCCCTCGGAGGTCGCCTGAATACCGACGGCTGGAGCGGTTTCTTTGAGCTGGGCTATCGCAAAAGCCGGAAAATCGTAAATTATTTCCAGTTTGAGATTTCCGAAAAGAAAAGCCCTAAAGAAGATAAACTCCAGGCCATCACTCCGCTGGGCTTCAGCGCCCGCCCATTCATCTACGGTAAGCAGAATAATTTTTACCCGGTGAAGTTTGGGGTAGGACAGCGCTACCTGATTGGCGGTAAAGCCAATAAAAACGGGGTAGAGGTATCCGGCATCTATTACGGTGGTATCTCTATCGGCCTGCTGAAACCTTACTACCTGAGCGTAAATGCCGGCAACGACCGCCTGGAAGATATTAAATATGATCCTAATGGGCCTTATGCCGACATATTCCTGGACGATGCCTCCATCTACGGTGCCGGCGGATTCGGGAAAGGCTGGGGCGAGCTGAGCGTGATCCCGGGCCTGCATGCCAAACTGGGCCTGCGGTTCGACTGGGCACACTTCAATGAAGTAGTGAGCGCACTGGAATGTGGGGTCAATTTTGAAATGTATACCAAGAAAGTACCTATTATGATTAATGATTATAATAAGCAGTTTATGTTCAACGCTTATGTAGGTCTTCAATTCGGTAAGCGCTGGAATAAGAGATAAGTATTACCTTTGTTTTTCTAAAGAAAGGAGTAAGCGATGCAAGAATTACCCGTATTAGCTGCCGAACCGGCCACCACCAGAGTGAAAAAACCAGACTGGCTGCGCGTTAAATTACCGATAGGCGAGAACTACAAACAGGTCAGAAACCTGGTAGATACCCATAAATTACATACCATCTGCGAAAGCGGTAACTGCCCTAACATGGGTGAATGCTGGGGCGCCGGCACCGCCACCTTCATGATCCTGGGAAACATCTGTACCCGTAGCTGCGGATTTTGTGCCGTAGCCACCGGCCGTCCTGATCCTGTGGATAACGACGAGCCACAACGTGTTGCAGAAGCTATCTACCTCATGAAAGTGAAACATGCCGTGATCACCTCTGTAGACAGAGATGAACTCAAAGATGGCGGCTCCATCGTTTGGGCCAACACCATCAAAGCGGTACGTGCACTCAACCCGGATACGACCATGGAAACGCTCATCCCTGACTTCCGTGGCCAATGGGAAAACCTCCAGCGCATCATCGATGCAGCACCGGAAATCGTTTCACATAACCTGGAAACAGTAGAACGCCTCACCAAACAGGTACGTATCCAGGCTAAATACCACCGCAGCCTCGAAGTCATCCGCCGCCTCAAAGAAGGTGGTATGCGTACCAAAAGCGGTATCATGCTCGGCCTCGGCGAAACCAAAGAAGAAGTAGTGCAGGCAATGCAGGACCTCTACGACAACGGTTGCGATGTAGTAACCCTCGGTCAGTACCTCCAGCCTACACCTAAACACCTCCCGGTTGTTCGCTTCGTACACCCGGACGAATTTGCAGAATTACGCGAAATAGGATATAACATGGGTCTCGACTACGTAGAGGCAGGACCGTTAGTACGTTCCTCCTACCACGCAGAAAAACATATTGTTAGCGGTCGAAATAAAGGATGACCGGAGACTAACTTCATCTAATTGTTAAAATCCACCCCCAGGGGTGGATTTTTCTTTTTAGTATGCTATCTTAGCGCCTCGTTTTAAATTTACCTGAAAACGGCACAAAAACCCGTTGCTAACCTACTACCTGAGTGTGTTAACTTAAACACCTACCTGTTATCTGCGACAGCACAGCATTAGCAATTGAATGCACTGAACTTTTTGCAGGTCTTATGGATTTGCATTATAAAGGACGATAATCTGGCCATACATACTATGTATCTACGTATACACCTGTACGTTATTTCCCTGTTATTGTCTGAGATTGGAACAACGAAGAACTGAATGTCAAAAGCCTTTTATGAAAAGAGCATTTTACCTGTTAGCTGTGTCGTGCGCAATGTTATTTGCCGGCCAGCTTCACGCGCAGCAATCATCGGACTCTCTGCTGACTTCCGCCACCCTGCAGGATTGTATCCGCTATGCACTGGCCAATCAGCCACTGATCCATCAGTCGCTGATCGATGAAGCCATCACCGACCGCACCATCAAAAGTAAACTGGCCGACTGGTACCCGCAGGTACAGCTGGACGCTAACCTGCAACACTATCTGGAACTGCCTACCTCCATTTTTGGTGGGAATCCTACCAAAGTTGGGGTGGCCAACACCTCCGGCGCCACGTTTACCTTAAATCAAAACCTGTTTACCCGCGATCTGCTCCTGGCCAGCAGTACGGCCAGAGACGTCCGTAAGCAAACCAAACAAACCACCACCAGCAACAGCATCGATGTGGTAGCCAGCGTTAGCAAAGCTTACTATGACGTGCTGCTGACCCACCAGCAAATCCATGTGCTGGACGAAGACATCATTCGCCTGGAACGCTCGCTCAAAGACGCAGTGAATCAGTACGAAAGTGGCGTGGTCGATAAAACAGACTATAAACGCGCTACCATCTCCCTAAATAATGCTAAAGCCCAGCGCAAAACCGCCCTGGAACTGGTAACCGCCAAACAGGCCTACCTGAAGCAACTTATGGGATACCCGGCCAACAGCCCGGATGTGCCCATCTCCACCGATACCTCCCGACTGGCAGCTGAAGTAAGCAGCAGCGATACCAGCGTAGTAGTAGATTATCACAACAGGATCGAATACCAGCTGCTCCAAACACAACAGAGCTTGCTGCAGGCAAATATCCAGTATAACAAATGGAGCTTCATCCCGAATGTTTCCGCCTTTGTAAACTATGCCTTTGCATGGCAAAACCAAAACTTCGGACAGCTGTACAGTACCAACTACCCTAACTCCCTGTTAGGCGTAAAACTCTCTGTACCTATTTTCCAGGGTGGCAAGCGCGTACACAATATCAGAATGGCCGAACTTCAGCTTCAACGCAACGAATGGGATTTTGAAGCTTTGGATAAAGCCGTCAACACGGAATATACACAGGCAATGTCGGCCTACAGAAGTAACCTCAACGACTATATGACGCTGAAAGAAAATGTGGCCATGGCACAGGACGTATACAACATGCTGCAACTGCAATACAAGGAAGGCATCAAAACCTACCTCGATGTGCTGATATCAGAAACAGAACTGCGTACGGCACAGCTGAGCTACTACAATGCCATGTACCAGGTACTGAGCAGCAAAATTGATCTGCAGAAAGCTTTAGGAACATTAACAGTAAATTATTAAATGGTAACCGGAACGGATATGAAAAAAATGAATCACTTTGTCTTATTAAGCGCTGCCGGCATGCTTGCCTTTTCTGCCTGCAAAGGTCCTGGGCAAAAAGGCGCGCCCGCTTTGCCCCCAACAGCGGTAAACACCGTGGAAGCCAATGTGGCACCGGCGGTGTATTACGATAAGTTCCCGGCAAGCGTAGTGGCACTCAACCAGGTGGAACTGCGTTCCCAGGTATCCGGCTTTATTACCGGCATCTTCTTCCAGGAAGGGGAAGTAGTGCAGAAAGGCAAAGTCCTCTATGAAATTGACCGCCGCAAATATGAAGCTGCCTACCGCCAGGCGGAAGCCAGCATCGCCAGCGCACAGGCCAACTATAACAAAGCAAAAAAAGATGACGACCGCTACAAACGCCTCGCCGAGCAGGACGCCGTAGCCCGTCAGATACTCGATAACGCGGAAGCAGCCCTGGAAACCTCCCGCAGCCAGCTCGCTGCTGCACAGGCCAGCCTGCTCGCCGCCCGCACTGATCTCGACTACTCGCTCATCAAAGCACCGTTTACCGGCCGTATTGGTATCTCTCAGGTTCGTTTAGGCGCACAGGTGAGTCCGGGTACCACGCTGCTCAATACCATCTCCAGCGAAAACCCGATTGCAGTCGATTTCGTGGTGAATGAATCCGACATCTCCCGCTATGCGGAATTACAAGGTATGTCCACCGCCAACGATACCACCTTCCGCCTGCAGTTACCGGACGGTTCCCTGTACGCACAAAATGGCCGCCTGCTTGCGGTAGATCGCGGCGTAGATAACCAAACCGCCACTATCCGCGTGCGTATCGAATTTGCCAACCCGGATAATAAACTGAAAGATGGAATGAGCTGCGTACTCAATGTACTCAATCAACAATCCGGCGACCGCCTCATCATCCCTTACAAAGCCCTCACCGAGCAAATGGGTGAATACTTTGTATTTGTGGCTAAAGACAGCATTGCCGTACAACGTAAAGTACATCTCGGTCCAAGAATGCGCGACCAGATTGTAATCATGGAAGGACTCCAGCAAGGAGATAAGGTAATTACAGAAGGCTTCCAGCGCCTGCGCGATAGCAGCAGGATTCAGACAGGTATCCCTGCCGCTCCGCAAGGGGCCGCAGCAGCGAAGAAATAAGTTCACGAGACTCAACATTAGATCATGATTGCAAATACTTTTATCAAAAGACCGGTAACAGCGATAGTGATTTCTATCGTACTGGTACTGGTAGGGTTATTGGCGATGACGAATCTGCCGATTGGGCAGTATCCCGAAATCTCCCCGCCTACCGTACAGGTAACCGGTACATATACCGGCGCCGATGCCCAAACCGTGGAACAAACCGTAGCTACGCCTGTTGAAGTACAGGTAAACGGTACCCCCGGTATGACTTATATCTCTACCAACAATACCAGTGCCGGCCAAATGAGTATGACCGTTAACTTCGAAGTAGGTACAGATATCAACATCGCCGCCCTCGACGTGCAAAACCGCGTAGGTATCGCACAACCTACGCTGCCACAGGAAGTACAGCGTTTAGGCCTTACTGTTAGAAAGCGTAACCCGAGCATCCTCATGCTTGTGGCCCTTTACTCACCTAAAGGCACACACGATATTACCTTCCTGGATAACTATACCAACGTATACGTAAAAGATGCGTTGCTCCGTGCAAAAGGTGTGGGTGACATCTTCACCCGTGCAGATGACTTTTCCATGCGTATCTGGCTCAAACCTGATAAGCTGGCCCAAATGGGCGTAACCGCCGATGAAATCCGTGCCGCCCTGCAAGAGCAAAACGCACAGATTACCGCAGGCTCCGTAGGTGCACCACCACAGCCGGTAGGACAAACTTTTGAATACAACATCTTCACCAAAGGTCGTTTGCAAACACCGGAGGAGTTCGGTAATATCATTATCAAAACTCGTCCCAGCGACGGTTCTATCGTATACCTGAAGGATGTGGCCCGCGTGCAGCTGGGTAAATTCAACTACGCCGGTAACAACTTCGTGGATGGCCGCCGCGCCGCCTACCTCCTGGTTTACCAGGCGCCAGGCAGTAACGCGATCGAAACTGCTGCTAACGTAACCGCCGCCATGGAAGACCTGAAAAAGGCATTCCCTAACGACGTGGACTACGTAGTGCCGTTCGAGTCAGTATCCGTAGTGAAAGTATCCATCGAAGAGGTGGTACATACCCTCGTGGAAGCACTGATCCTCGTGGTAATTGTGGTGTTCCTCTTCCTGCAAAGCTGGAGAGCAACCATCATCCCGATCCTGGCGATTCCGGTGTCCATCATCGCCACCTTCATCTTCTTTATTCCACTTGGCTTTACCATCAATACGCTGACCCTCTTCGGTTTCGTGCTGGCCATCGGTATCGTGGTAGATGATGCCATTGTGGTGGTAGAAGCGGTGCAGCATAATATTGATCATGAGAAGATGTCGCCCAAAGACGCTACCATACAGGCCATGAAAGAGATATCCGGGCCGGTGATAGCCATCGCCCTGATCCTTGCAGCGGTGTTTGTACCGGTAGGGTTCATCCCGGGCATCGTAGGCCGGCTCTATCAGCAGTTTGCGATCACCATCGCCATCTCTGTGCTGATCTCTGCGTTTGTGGCATTATCACTTACACCGGCACTGTGTATCCTGATCCTGCGCCCAATGCACCTCGATAAAGATTCCAAAGGCCTGAACAAATTCTTCTATAAGTTCAACCGCTGGTTCGGACATACCACTTCCAGGTATTCCATGGGCGTGAAGAAAACAATTAAGTACTCCCGCCTGGCGCTGGTCTTCTTATTGTGTCTCTTCGTAGGTACAGCCATGCTGTTTAAGGCAAAACCAAGTGGCTTTATACCAACAGAGGATGAGGGACGTATTATCATCACTTTCGACTTACCGGAATCCTCTTCCACAGAGCGTACCGTAGCCGTTATGCAGCAGATGATGAAGGACCTCGACGAAACGCCTGGTATTGCACACTACGCTGCACTGGGTGGCTTGAACGCCGTGAACTTCTCCACTAAATCCAACAGTGGTACCATCTTCTGTCAGCTGAAACCATGGGATGAGCGTAAAGCTGATTCCTTACAGGTATTTGGTTTGGTAGCTACCTTACAGAAAAAGCTCTCCAAGTATAAAGAAGCTAACCTCGTAGTAATTCCACCGCCGGCCATTCCGGGTCTGGGTCAAACTGCCGGTTTCTCCTTTGTATTACAGCAACGTACTGCCGGAGATATTAAAGCGTTTGAAGGCGTGCTGCAAAACTTTGTGGCCAAGGTGAATCAGCGTCCGGAAATTTCCAGGGCATTCTCCTTCTTTACTGCGCGTACACCGGGTTATCAGCTGGATATTGACCGCGAAAAGGCGAAGAAAATGGGCGTGAAAATCTCTGATATTGCTACTGCCCTGCAAACGTATATGGGTAGTGCCTATATTAACGACTTCACTATCTATGGCCGTAACTTCCGCGTGGTAACGCAGGCAGATTCATCTTACCGTGGAGATATCAAGAATCTCAGTCAGCTGTTTGTCCGTAATACTGCCGGTAACATGGTGCCACTGAGTGCATTAACATCTTACAAAGTAGTAGAAAATGCACCGGTTATTTCCCACTATAACCTGTTCCGTTCCGCGGAAATCAACGGTAACCCTGCACCGGGCTATAGCTCCGGCGATGCCATCAAAGCATTGAAAGAAGTGGCTGCACAGGAATTACCGGAAGGTTATGGCTACGAGTTCTCCGGTTTGAGTAGGGAGGAGTTGTTATCGGGAGATAAAACCGTATACATTTTTGCGTTGTCAATTATATTCGTATTCCTGTTCCTCGCAGCGTTGTACGAAAGCTGGTCCGTACCGTTCTCCGTACTGCTGGCAGTACCTATCGGAGCGTTTGGGGCCATCCTGGTACTTACTTTCCTGCCTAAACTGAGCAATAACGTATATGCGCAGATCGGTCTGATCACGTTGATCGGGTTGTCGGCCAAGAATGCGATTTTGATTGTGGAGTTTGCGAAAGAGCGTGTGGACAAAGGCATGGATGTAGTCACTTCCGCAGTAGAAGCGGCCAAGCTGCGTTTACGGCCTATCATCATGACCTCCCTGGCCTTCCTGCTGGGTATTATGCCGCTGGTACTGGCCTCCGGTGCCGGTGCGGAAGCGCGTAAAACCATGGGCTGGACCGTATTGGGTGGTATGTTTACCGCTACCTTCCTGGCGATCTTTATTGTACCGGTGCTGTTTGTGGTGATCACCAAACTGGCCTACGGTAAAGCCAAGCTGGAAGCGATGAAGAAAATGTATCATAATGTGCCTGATCATGATATTCAGGGACATCCTTAATATTTTTCCAGAGCGGTTCCAATCTGAACCGCTCTGGAAAAAATTATTTTAGCGTAGCTAATTCTTTTCTAGATAGCCAAACCCACTTCCGGATAGTCCTTCGTACATACCTTGGATGTAACCCTATCTCCGCTTTCGTTCTCTCAAATTGCTCCCTGGCTTCCTGCGTGCGGCCTTGCTTTTTCAGCAGCAGTCCGTAATAATACATTGCTTCCAGGGAATGATGTACCTGTATGATTTTCTGGTAGGCTTCTTCTGCTTTTGTAGTGTTGGCGGTGGCCTCGAGGGCCTGTGCATACATCAGTTCGTCGGAGGTGTTCACCATGCGCACGCCTTTAAAACTATTCACTTTATCAAAGGTGGCCAGGCTTTCAGCGAACTGGTTATTCATGAACTGCAGGCGTGCCAGCTGTAAAAAAATCCCCTGATCAGCGGCATACGACTGGGCACATTCCTGCGTAAGCTGAATCGCTTTATCATATGCTTTGCGCTGTCCGTAAGCGGCTGCCAGCTCCATTTTGTTGGTAATGGTGCCCGCCGCCTGCACGCGTTTTTCCCACTCTTTTACGCGGCCATCAGGCCATAATGCAAGCTGAAGATTTTGAACGAGGTTACCGCTGGTAATATCCGGCAGTATTTCCTGGAAGAAATAAATGAGGGAGCCAATTACCGGCAAAAATAGCGTGAGGTATATGCCTTCGCGGTTATTGTGGCGGTAGGCGTGGTACACACAGGCAAGCTGTAAAATGATGAAGAGAAAATAATAATCGCTCCAAAATGAAAATGGAAACATAGGTTTGGGCATCAGAGTTAAAGCGCTGATGGGGCTAAAATTAGAAAAAATTTGTAATTAGCGAAATGTGGAGACGGGCGCAGCCTGTCTCTACATTTCGACTTTTTTACTTATCACGTTCACTCTCCACATCACCAATATCGATGCAAGTATCAATACCAGATAACTCACACCCAGATTTCCACCGTCACTGGCCGGAATAGTGGCAGTCATTACATAACTCAGGAACGACACGATCACATTACACAAGCCACCGGTTAATCCGCCTGCAATGGCAGCATTTTTCGGGAATTTCGACAGGCAGTAGGTGAAGTAGTTATTGTGGGTGAATCCTGCACTAACATGAATCAGAAATGCAAACAGGAGTATTACCGGCAGCGTATGGAGTCGCTGTAGGGTGAGCAGCATGATCACGGCGTATAGTAGCTGCAGTACCACATTGGTCGTTATCTTTCTGTTGAAAGGTCTGTTGATGAGGGCTTTGCCGGCAAACCCACCTACCAGCCAGGCGAAGCCCAGCAGCAGGGAGCAATAGCCTGTTACTACGGGCGAAAAGTTAAAGTGGTGTTCAATGATAAAAGGGCCGGACATATTGTACACCATCACCATGCTATAGCCAAGGCCCAGCATGAGTATGCCCAGTACAAAACTTTCGGTTTGCAGCATGTGGGTGTATATGCGGGTTATATTGGTGAGATGAAAAGGCGTCGGATGTTTGAGCGTTTCGCCACTGAAAGCAGCTTCCATTACAAACAGCATGGCGGCAATAATAGCCAGAAAGTAAAAATTAGATTCCCATCCAAAGCTCACTTCGAGGTATCCCCCGATGAACGGCGCCACGATAGGACCGGTGGACCAGATAATGGTAAATAAACTCAGGTAGTGTTTTAATCTCTCCCCGGAAAATAAATCCACAAAGAAAGCGCGCTTAGCCACCACCATGGCTGCAATAGTGATGCCGTGCACGATGCGCATGGCATAAATAACGTAGATGCTGTGCGTGTTAGCGATGATAACGCAACTTAAACAGAATATGAGGATGGAGAATAGTGAAATTTTGTAGCGGCCGTAGCTATCGAGCAGGCCACCTATAAATAACTGTGATACACCGTAGCTGATCAGAAATAGGCTGAGGGTGAGCTGGGCCTGACTGTTGCTGATGCCGAGAGCGGCGGTCATCCCAGGAAGGGAGGGTATGTAGATGTCGGTGGCAAAACCCGACATGGGTATCATAGCAAAAGCCAGCAGGGTGGCTATTCCTATGTTTTTTTCCTTGATAAGTTTCGATGGAACTGTGCTGTCTGTCATAGATTCATTTATTGGTTCTTCAGACAGCAAAGTTTACTTTTTATCCAATAAGAAGTGTCATATTACTACAATTTCGGGGGCACCCTGCGTTTGCCTTCTTCGTCAAATTCGTTGCTGAGCATCCATTCGGTATCGCCTACGATGTAGAGTACACCTGCCACCAACGTACCTACGGTGATGTACATAAACCAGTCGGACTGGCGTTCAAATATCAACGCGCAGCAAATGCCGATCAGCATCAGTACAAATCCTACTTTTTTGGAAACGAGGGCGGCATCTTTGTTGGCGGCTTCCCACATTTCCTGGTTGCGGGTGGAAAGGAAACTGCGGTAACCGTACCAGGCGTTTACGCTTTTCGGTGGGAAACGTGCAATGAGGTATCCCATAATAACAAACAACAGGCCTCCAAACAGGGCTGCATTGCAATAGGTGCTGTGCACAAATGAGGTTATCATGGCTGTCCGTATTTACTGTATATAAGATACAATTTATTTCAGACTTTGTTTTTATAACCTGTCCTCGGTAGGTTATGAAAACAAATTGGGCGGCGTCACAGACGCCGCCCAATTTGGCACTATATAGCACTAAACGTTAGTTTTTTGTAGAATCTGTTGCTGCCTTCTTCTTACCAAACAAGCCTTTGATCACGCCTTTGGCGGATTCACCTGCCTGTTTGCCAATATCCTGGACTGCGTTACCACTACTGGTAGTAGTGCTGTCTTTTTTACCGAGCAGCTGATTTTTCAGTTCATTTTTGGCAGCAGCAACGGCGTTGTTTTTCAGGTTGTTTACGGAATCGCGCACGGCGCTTTTCAGCGTGTCCACTTTATCTTTTACGAGGGCGGTGGCCTGTGATTTAATATTATTGGCGCTTTCGCGGAGGTCCGTTTTCATAGATGGTTTCATGATGAAACCACCCATGGCTACTGCGAGGTGTACGCTGTCGCCCAGTTGTACCGGGATACCATTGCTTTGTGCCTGTGATGCCAGTTTATTTACGAGGTTGTTGCCGGCGGTACCCATGAGGCTGCGTGGCAACGCCAGTTGCAGGCTGTAATCGAGCGACTGGTCGAAGCCGTGGCTGCCGGAGATATCCATTCGTACGCCATTCACCGTTACTTTAAACGGATTTACTTTTACGCGGCCGTTTTCGAAAGCAAAGTAGTTTTTGATATCGCGCAGGCTGATATCTTTCAACTGGGAGATATTGAGGTTGCTGGCGAGCTGGTCCACCGGGGCAAACTGTTTCAGTACGCCTTCGATGAGCAGCAGGTTACCATCGCCGGTGAGTGTATTAAGGTCCGGCATCATATCCTTGCCCAGCTTACCATGCATGGTGAGCTGTGAGGAGATTTTACCATTCAGGAACTTACCGATAGGCATCAGGCTTTGTACGGTATTGAAGGCGTTGAATGTTTGCTGGATATCCACCCGTTGCACATCGTAGGTGAGGTTGATGTCCGGGTTGAGTTTGCTCACTTTGGTGCTGTAGCTGCCGCTGATGGCCATGGTTCCCTGCAGTGCATCCGCCTTGAGCTGGTTCATGGTTACAGTTTCGTCTTTCACGGTGAGAGCGCCGGCTACGTTATTAAGGTCTACTTTATCGTAGTGTACTTTGCCTACGTTCGCCTGCAGGGCGATGTTGAGGTTGGCAGGCACCGGGAATGGCGCGTCGCTGGCAGCTGCGGCAGGTTTTTCTTCCGCTGGTGCAGCCGTGGTGGTGGAAGTGGCCATCCATTTGTCCAGGTTGATCTGGTCTGCTTTCAGGTTGAATTTACCATCCAGTGCTTCATTTTTCAGCGTATAGGCGAGGAGGTTATTTACTTCACCGTTGGCTTCAAAATGTGATCCCAGGTAGTCTGCACTCAGGTCTTTTACCGTTACATTTTTGGGATTGAACTGGAGGAAGAGGTTATTCACCTTCACCCCGTCCGGGTAGTCCTTGCTTTTATAGAGCAGGTTGCTGAGCTGCAGGGTGCCGGCGGCGTAGAATTTATCGTATTGTGCTTTTTCCACTGCGCTCATATTGCCTTTGGCGTTGATATCAGCGTCCAGTATGCCCTGTAGGGCGGTACCGGCTTCCAGTTTTACATATTGGGGTATAGTGGAGAGATCTAATTTTCCTTTGGCGGCGGCGTCCACGTACATGTCGGATACCGGCGTTTTAACGAGCATACGAAGGTCCAGCGGTGTATTATCCATTTCCAGGTGGCCTTTAGGCATATCCACCACGGTATGATCGGGAACCCCGTCCGGATTGGAGATATTTACTGCCAGTTGAATGTTTTTCACTGGCTTTGGCAGGTCCGGGTATTGGAAGAAACCATCTGTAACGGCCAGTTTAAGGCCGAAGGCAGGCATTTGCACACTGTTGTAGTTACCTTTTACAAAACCTTCGAAAGCCGCTTTACCACTGGTTTTGATCTTTTCAAAATCGCTGGCATAAATAGCGGGTACTAATGACAGGAGGTCTTTAAACTCGTTGCCGGGCGATTTGAAGGTGAAGTCCATACCGTAGGTCGTATCATTTACGAATTTGAAAAGGCCTTCGAAGTTGAGCACCAGGTTGTTGAGTGATGCTTTGGCATCTTTCAGGGTGTAGGTACTGGTGTTGTTATTGATCTGAATAGCCGCATCCAGATTGGTTTTCACCCGGCTCAGGTATGGAATCAGTCCGTATTTGAAAGTCACGCCGGCAGCGTCGGTATGGGTGTTGAGGGTAAACTGATCTTGTGTGAAGTCGCCCGTACCGGAGTGATTCAGTCCGGCTACTTCCATAAACATGTTGCCCTGGCGGTCGTCGTAGCTCACGTACGCATCGGAGATGCTGTATTTGTTGAGGCTAAGGGCGAAACTGCTTTTGCTGGTGTCAGCGGGCGATTGCGCGCTGCTATCTGGTTTGGTGATGTCCCAGTTGGCATGTCCGTCTTTATCTACAATAGCGTGTATACGTGGCTGTTCGAGGGCGATGTTATAGATTTCCATTTTATCTCCCTTGATCACACTCATGAGATTGAGTGCCACATCAATTTTCTTAACTGCTACCAGGGTATCTTCCTTAAAACTGTTTTTGCCGGTAACGCTGAGGTCTTCCAGGGCAACGGCCAGTTTAGGGAAATGCCTGATAAGGCTGATATCCACGTCTTTAAAGTCCACTTTGGCATTGAGCTGGTCGTTGAGTTCGGACTTCACCTTAGCCATAATCTTATCTTTAAAGAAGTATGGAATGGCAATAACAGCGAGAATCAAGACGACAATTGTGATGCCCACAATTTTCAGGATCTTCTTGAGCATAGGTTTGTATAGATTTAATAATGTGGGGTGAAATTACCTTATTTCGTAATTTTACGGCCTTCAGGATAAATATTTTTTTTGATATGACACCAGAAAGACGGGAAAGATTGATGTCGGTTTTGAATAAACGACAGGGTAATTTGACGGTAGTGCTGGAAAATGTGCAGGACCCGCACAATATTTCGGCAGTAATGCGTACATGCGATGCCGTTGGTATCCAGGAAATTTATGTATTAAATACGATGATTCCCCGCCATAAGAAATGGGGGGCCAGGAGCAGCAGTTCTGCGGCCAAATGGCTTACCATCCATCAATTTGACAATATGGAGGCCTGTATTGCCGCATTACGTGCCAAATACGACAAAATACTGGCCACTCACCTGGCCCATGATGCAGTGAGTCTGTATGATATTGATTTTACCGGTTCGGTGGCCCTGGTATTCGGTAACGAGCATTTCGGGGTAAGTGAGGAGTTGCTCAAACAGGTGGATGGTAACTTTATCATTCCGCAGATGGGGATTATTAAGTCGCTTAATATTTCTGTGGCTTGCGCAGTGAGTATCTACGAGGCGATGCGTCAGAAATCGCTGGCCGGTCATTATGATCAGCCAGGATTACCGGAAGGGCAGTATAATGCGTTGCTGGAGCAGTGGGGAGTGGAGGAAGAGGAGTAGAAAGGATAGGAATAACTGTTTAATTTTATAAAGACAATGGCTACCAACCGGTAGCCATTGTCTTTATAAAATTAATACCCTGGATTTTGTACAATATTCGGATACTGATCCACAAACGACATCGGCACCGGCATCAGTGCGTTATGCGGCTGAAAGCCCAACGGTCCCAGACTATTCAGCTGAATGTTCCAGCGTACCAATGATCGTAGGGTGATCCCTTCAATCGCCTGGTCAGTAAATGTTTGCAGCTGAATTTTTTCCATTGTTGCAATGATGCTTTGCGACCACGGCTGTGGATAAGGTGTAAGGCCGGAGCGGGAGGCAATCATGTTAATCCTGCCGATGGCTTCATCCCGTCGGCCTACCTGTGCGTATGCTTCCGCATGGGTGGTAACCAGCTGATTTAGGTTGATGATAGGGAGATAGTTACCCTTCTTGAAAATAACTTTAAGATCAGCATTGGTGATCTCTTTATTATCTCCCCATAAAATTTCACGACTGGTACTGCTGGTATAGGTATTTGATTTGTCCATTTCCAGGATCACCGCGCTGTCGTTATCGAATATAGGCATGGCGATGGCAACGGCCGTGGCATATTGACCATTGTTCAGGGCATTCCGCACTAGCAGGGCATTAGTAGCTTCTTTCGACAGTTTACTACGGTCCCGGTTAGTGCTGGTGAGCGCTGGCAGCATTCGGTAGGCAGTATTCAGGTCTGCCTCGATATTGGTACGAACAGTATTACTCTGGGTCTGGTAAATCGTTTTTAAGGGCAGCAAGGTATTATAGTTAGGAAAGGAACCGAAGAGGTCCGCCAATTGCATTTTCACATACCCGCGGACACCGATGGCATGCGCGTAGTAGCTGCTGTCGCCGGTAGCTTTTACGCCATACTGCATCATGCGGTTAGCTTTGTTAATCAGGGAGATGCCATTGTTCCATATCCTGGTGGTTATGTTATTGAACGCATTCATTTTATAGGTGTCCAGGTCGCAATAGGCGGCGATGCCGTTGCAGTTGGCATCCTGTGTGAGCACTGCATCGGCAACGGTTACCAGCTGGTGCCAGGCGTGTATGTCATTATACAGTACATTCAGGGCATCTTTAGCTTCCTGTGAAGTTGTGAAAGGTTGAAATTCGGAGTTGGTCCGGACCCCAATCATTATCCTAATGCTGTTAGTTTTGGCCGCGGCGGCGCTTACTTTTTGCGCTGGCAGTTTCGTATAGTCGTTGGTATCCAGTACGCCGTCCCCGTTCAGGTCTTTATAGATGAAGTTACCACCATAGGGGAGGTTATCGTTCATGGGTGAGTTTACGGTGTATTGCTGATACAGTGAGTCGAAGGTGTAGCCTTCATTATTGCTGCGCCAGGGCATATTGGAAAGGGTGTCGAGTTTAGCTTCGATATAATATTCTCCGTCGGGTATGCCGGTAAACTGTGCTTTACCATTAACGTCGGTGGACCTGGTAAAGGCAATTTTGTTATCGGCAAAGTCGGCCTGCGATTTATACAGGTTTACGGTAACGCCTGCACGCTGTTGGCCATAGGGCTTGTCGGCTGCCCATTTGGTGGCGTCATAGACGGTAATATCCACTTTGCTGGAATCCACTACAGGAGGCGTAACAGGGATTACGGGGTCGGAGGTGGAGCATGCAGCCAGCACGAGCAGGGCGGCGGCATAGCTGATTTTTTTCATAGACATAGGTGTTTTGGAGTGTTTAGCGCTGCAAAATTATATAAAGATTAATCTTGATAGGACTACTATTTTTCACTAGGTAATTTGGGGAATGAAAAAGGCGCTTCATTTTGAAGCGCCTTTTCTGTACTTACTAATTTATAACCCGTTGTTATTATGCAGAGCAGGTTACGCAACCTTCTTCCATGGTGCAAACGGCACCTACCGGAATATCGTCGATAGAAGGCTCTTTAGTTCCTACTACAGGTTGTACTTGTTGTCCGGCCTGTTTTTCAACAGTGAACTGTACGGCCTGAGCGGCTGCCTGTGTACGCAGGTAGTACATACCGGTTTTGAGACCTTTTTTCCAGGCGTGGAAGTGCATGGAAGTCAGTTTACCGGTGGTTGGTGTATCTACGAACAGGTTGAGCGACTGTGACTGGCAAATGAACGCACCGCGGTCAGCAGCCATATCGATGATGTTACGTTGTTTGATTTCCCATACTGTTTTATACAGCTCCTTGATGTTGGTAGGGATTTCGTTGATATTTTGGATAGAACCATTGTAAGCAATGATTTTATTCTTCATATCGTTATCCCACAGGCCCAGTTCTACCAGGTCTTTCAGGAGGTGTTTGTTTACTACCACAAATTCACCACTCAGTACGCGACGGGTGTAGATGTTGGAAGTATATGGCTCAAAGCACTCGTTGTTACCGAGGATCTGAGAAGTAGAGGCAGTAGGCATTGGTGCCAGCAACAGGGAGTTGCGGATACCGTCTTTTTTCACAGATGCTTTCAGCGCTGCCCAGTTCCAGCGTGGAGAAGGTGTTACCCCCCACATATCGAACTGGAAGATACCTTTTGAAGCAGGGGAGCCGGCGTAGGTTTCGTAGGCGCCGTCTTTTTTCGCGAGGTCATTGGATGCCGTCATGGCAGCGAAGTAGATGGTTTCAAATATTTCGCTGTTGAGTTGTTTGGCTTCATCGCTTTCGAATGGATAGCGCATGAGGATGAAGGCATCTGCCAGTCCCTGCACACCCAGGCCGATTGGGCGGTGACGTCTGTTACTACGTTCTGCTTCTTCAACAGGGTAGTAGTTTTCGTCGATGATTTTATTCAGATTGAGTGTAGCCTGGTAGGTTACATCATATAGTTTCTGGTGGTCGAACTGACCGTCTACCACGAAGCGTGGCAGAGCCAGGGAAGCCAGGTTACATACGGCTACCTCGTTAGCGTCGGTGTATTCGATGATTTCTGTACAGAGGTTAGAGCTCTTGATAGTACCCAGGTTCTGCTGGTTGGATTTGCGGTTGGCTGCATCCTTATACAGAATGTATGGGTTACCAGTCTCAATCTGCGCATCCAGGATGGCGAACCAGAGGTCCTGTGCCTTTACAGTTTTGCGGGCACGGTTTTCTTTTTCATATTTTTCGTACAGCGCTTCAAACTCTTCACCCCAGCATTCGTGGAGTCCTGGTGCTTCGTGTGGGCAGAACAGTGACCAGTCACCATTTGCTTCTACACGTTTCATAAACAGGTCTGGTGTCCAGAGGGCATAGAACAGGTCGCGTGCGCGCAGCTCTTCTTTACCGTGGTTTTTACGCAGGTCCAGGAATTCGAAGATATCGGCATGCCATGGTTCCAGGTAAATAGCGAAGGCGCCTTTACGTTTACCACCGCCCTGATCCACATAGCGTGCGGTATCGTTAAATACGCGCAGCATAGGGATGATACCATTGCTGGTACCGTTGGTGCCGCTGATATAAGAACCCGTAGCGCGGATGTTGTGGATGCTTAATCCGATACCGCCGGCGCTCTGGGAAATTTTTGCCGTTTGTTTGAGGGTGTCATAGATACCTTCGATGCTGTCGTCCTGCATGGTGAGCAGGAAGCAGGAAGACATCTGTGGCTTTGGTGTACCTGAGTTGAACAGTGTTGGAGTAGCATGTGTAAACCAGCGCTCGCTCATCAGGTTATAGGTTTTGATGGCAGACTCGATGTCGTTTTTGTGGATGCCGACAGACACACGCATGAACATGTGCTGCGGACGTTCACGGATACGGCCGTCAGTTTTCAGCAGGTAAGATCTTTCCAGTGTTTTAAAACCGAAATAGTCAAATGCGAAGTCGCGGTCGTAGATGATGGTAGAATCCAGCAGTTCTGCATTTTTCTCGATGATTTCATATACTTCATCAGACAATAATGGTGCAGGTTTGCCGACTTTTGGATCTACGTATTCGTACAGGATTTTCATCGTTTTGGAAAACGACTTCTCTGTATTTTTATGCAGATTGCTCACTGCTATGCGGGAAGCCAGCAGGGCATAGTCCGGGTGCTTAGTTGTAAGGGAGGCAGCAGTTTCTGCGGCCAGGTTGTCCAGTTCGGTTGTTGTTACGCCATCATACAATCCCTGAATCACTTTTTTAGCTACATCAATTGCGTCAACATATTCTGTGTTGAAGCCATAGCAGAGCTTCTCGATACGGGCAGTGATTTTATCGAATTTCACTGCTTCTTTCCTGCCATCTCTTTTAATTACGAACATGGGTGGTGAATTTAAGAGGTTAGAAAAACTTTAGATTAGAAATCTTCTTCCAGACTGAAGGTCTGTGATTCTTTGTTGCCGCCGAGTACGCCGGCTTTTTGATAGTCACCTACACGTTTTTCAAAGAAATTGGTTTTACCCTGGAGGGAAATCATTTCCATGAAGTCGAAAGGATTGGTAGCATTAAATATTTTGCTGTAGCCCAGTTCAGACAACCATCTGTCGGCAACAAACTCAATGTATTGTTGCATCAGGCGGGAGTTCATACCGATCAGATCTACAGGGAGTGCGTCTGTTACAAACTCTTTCTCAATTTCCACGGCATTACCGATGATGGCATGTACCTGTTCTTCACTCAGTTTACTTTCCAGCATGCTGTAGAGCAGGCAGGCGAATTCGCAGTGCAGGCCTTCGTCGCGGGAGATGAGCTCGTTCGAGAAGGTCAGACCAGGCATCAGGCCGCGTTTTTTCAGCCAGAAGATAGAGCAGAAGCTACCAGAGAAGAAGATACCTTCTACAGCGGCGAAAGCTACCAGTCGCTCAGCAAAGGAACCATTCTCAATCCAGCGGAGTGCCCACTCTGCTTTCTTCTTCACCGCAGGAACGGTGTCGATGGCATGGAACAGTCTATCTTTTTCAACCGGATCTTTAACATATGTATCGATCAGGAGCGCATAAGTTTCGGAGTGGATGTTCTCCATCATAATCTGGAATCCATAGAAGCAACGAGCTTCAGGGATCTGCACTTCACTCATGAAATTCACAGCCAGGTTTTCGTTAACGATGCCATCACTAGCTGCAAAGAATGCCAGTACATGTGAAATAAAGTGACGCTCGC
This sequence comes from Chitinophaga jiangningensis, assembly GCF_900142605.1. Taxonomy (GTDB): domain Bacteria; phylum Bacteroidota; class Bacteroidia; order Chitinophagales; family Chitinophagaceae; genus Chitinophaga; species Chitinophaga jiangningensis. The sequence goes on along the minus strand of NZ_FRBL01000001.1, from coordinate 97,400 downwards.
CATCATTCAGGTTAGCCCAATCCTTTAAATCACTGCCAAGGTCAATTTCCTCTGCTGTCCAGAAACTCGCTTCGTGTTTTTTATATTGCTCCCAGATTTTAGGGTAGTTGATTGGCAATAACACAAAACGGTCCTTGTTCTCTTTTAAAAGAATTTCATTCTCGTTGTTCATATAAATATTTTATGGGTACTGTCGAAGGTTTCTGATTTTCCTTTAGGGGGTTAGCATGACTAAAATTCTTTATACCACGCTACATCATTTCCAATTCATTCTTTCGAAATCCATACGCCCAGGATTACAAATGTAAGAGCGATTAGTTAGTAGGGAAGATATAGTTTTCAACAGGTGTGGAAAAACAGTGTGGGTATTATTAAACATCAAGCTGGTATTAGGTTTTACAGTATTTTTAGCAAAGCACATTGGATTATTTTTTATGTGTGTAAACTAACAAGATATATGCCTGTTTTTTATACTGAATTATCTAAGTGAATGATGGTCAATGCAAAAAAAGTCGATGAAAAAATGTGACAATTTGAGGATATTCATATACAATTTTTCATATTTACAGGATTAATAATTTTCATATGGCCGATAAGGTTATTACGATGGAGTCGGTGAGCAAGAACTATCAGGACTTTGCAGTGCTGGATATACCGAAGCTGGAGCTGTCCACAGGGATCTACTGGCTGAAAGGGGAGAACGGAGCCGGCAAAACCACTACCATGAAGGTGATGGCGGGTTTGTTGCCATTCCGGGGGGAGATTCTGCTGAACGGAACGGTGAATAGTCGCCGGCAGCCGGTACAATACCGCCGCCTGATCAATTATGCCGAGGCGGAGCCTTTATACCCGGCGTATCTGACGGGCAGGGACTTACTGGAGCTCTATTTCCGGACCAAAGGAGGGGACCGCGCACCCGTATTTGCAATGGCGACTCAAATGGGTGTGGATAACTTTGTGAATAACCCGGTGAGCAGCTATTCCAGTGGTATGCTGAAGAAATTGAGTCTGGTACTGGCCTTTGTGGGCAACCCTGCTATTATCCTGCTGGATGAGCCGCTGATCACCATTGATACCAAAACCCTGGCGCAATTGTATGGGATTATACAGGACAGTCATTCGGCCGGGGTGAGTTTTATTATTACCTCCCATCAACCGCTGGATAGCAGCCAGCTCACTGTTGCAGGTACGCTCACTATCGAAAATAAAAACCTCATTCTGAACTAGCATGGGCGTATTTAACCGGATTTTTGTCCGCCGATTTTATGTGGAAAATACCGGGTTTTTCCTGGTACTCTTCTATTTCCTCTTTGGTGTGGTAAATGGAGCCAACCTGTTGTATTACCATATGGGGCTGATGGAAGGCTTTTTGTCCAGCACGGGTTTCCTTGCCCTGGTGTTAGGACTGTGGTTATTATACAATTTCAAATGTATCGGATTTGTTATAAAAACATTTCAATTACCGCAATACAGTTTCCTCTATGATACCATGACCTGCATGGCTGACAGTGAGCGGCGACCATTGTGGATGCGACTTCACTTTCGGATGTACCTGCCGGTATTTATTTACGGAGGTATTGCAGCAGTCTTTGGTATATACAAACATTACTATATCCCGGCAGGCATCATACTGTTATTTAATATAGCCATGTGTATCTGGCCCATGTGGTTATATGAGAAGAAGTTGTGGCAGCCGGATGTATTTTTCCTGACGAGCTGGTTTTCGCGCTGGTTAAACAGGTTATTTGTGAAACCATCGGTATTATACTTCTATTATGAGTTGTTTACCGCTTTTCCAAGAAAGATATTCACTACCAAGTTATGGTCGGCAGCTGTGTTGTGGCTTACTTTTTTCCTGATGGGGCAAAGCGATTTTTACGACGTACGGGCGTTACAGTTAGGGATGATCGTATGTGTATTATTGCATACGCAACTAATGATTCATCATAGGGCTTTTGATGAAATATACCTGCAGTTTCTACTCAACCTCCCCATCTCAACGTGGCGGCATTACTGCAGGGTAGTGGGTGTGTATGCACTAATGCTGATTCCGGAAGCGATTATATTATATTTTCAGTCCTCGGGGCACTTTACTTTGTTACCATTACTAACCAGCATTATTACTGGCATCACTATGTTGATACTGTTCCGCGTGTTATTATATTTCCCTCGTATGAATGCGGAGGTACATTTGCGTTGGATACTGGTGATCAGTTTTATTTTGTTATTTATGATTTTGGGAGATGTAACCTGGTACGCCATCGGGGTGATGCACGTATTGGCGGCAGTGATATTTTTCAGGAAGTTACCGGAATACGAACCATGGATAGAGGTGGAGTGAGGAGGCAGGGGTATGGATATACGAACATGGGCAAGGGCAAGGTAATGCAGTGTGCTATGGTTATTGTACATCTCTTTAAATGCGGTTGCCCCCGCGAAGTAGCCTTCCGGAGCAACAACCGCTACAAATCACTGCATCTTCTAAAATGCAATCATCTGCTGTCTACTTTTCAATTCTACAACGACAGGGAAATCTATAAACACCCCCATGAGGATGTCGTACGATAATACCCTTGATCTTACGATGGCGGGTAAATACCCAGCCGTTTTTACAATTGAATGGACACTTTGACATAATCAAATTTTTAGCGCTACCAATCGATCACCCTGATAGCTATGGGTGATTTCACCTGATGGTAAAACAAAATAAAGGGTGGAAAAAAGCCTGGATGTTAGAAGGCAACCAGGCTATAGAAAAGTGTATAAAATACATCAGCAGGAATGCAAATGTCGTTTGATTATGTCAATATGAAGTTATGTTGTTTGAATAAAAAAACAAAATAAATTAAGATATTTTTTTCTTGTTAAATCCTTTGTGGTAAAGTGTTTTATCGATTTGATATGTTTAATGCGGACATGAAAATTCCATTATCATTACGTGCGATAATGACCCTCCCAACAACTCTTTTCCTTACTTTGGTTTTCATCTACCTAAACAAAATTTATACAACAATAACCTTATGGCATATAGTGGCATCAATCACACTATATGCTTATGGCTGCATGAGCTCACCGCTGCTCAATTTTGCATCAATTGTACTGGTGAAATTAAGCACCATCCGTGGTTATTTCCTCCTCATAAAATCAGCAGTCCCGGAGTTACACGCGGTTGCCCCCGCGAAGTGGCCTTCCGGAGCAACAACCGCTACAAATCACTGCATCTTCTAAAATCCAATCATCTGCTGTCTATTTTTCAATTCTACAACTACAGGGAAATCTATAAACACCCCCATGAGGATGTCGTACGATAATACCCTTGATCTTAGGATGGCGGGTAAATACCCAGCCGTTTATACAATTGAATGGACATGATTTCATTTTGTACATTTATTTGCGCTACCAATCGACCACCCTGGTAACTATGGGTGATTTTACCTTATGGCAAAACAAAATAAGGGTGGAAAAAAGCCTGGAAGTTAGAAGGCAACCAGGCTATAAAGTAAATAAAATTACATCAACAAGAATGTAGATGTCCGGTCCAAAATGATAAATTGAAATTAGCTGATTCAAATAATATAAACAAATAAAATTGCAGAGATATTTCTGCTGAAATGCTTTGTGGTAAATTGTTTTGTCGATTTGATATTCTTCATGCAGACATGAAAATTCCATTATCATTACCAGAAATAATGATCCTCCCAACAACCCTTTTCCTTACTATGGTTTTCATCTTCCTAAACAAAATTTATAATAGCAATACCTTATAGCATTTAGTGGCATAAAGCATATTAAACGCCATAGCTGCATCAGCTCACCGCTGCGCAACTTTTACATCAGCAATATTGGGGATAATCTAAGCTCATTCATCGACTATGCCCCGTCACAACATCAGCAGTCACATAGTTACACGCGGTTGCCCCCGCGAAGTAACCTTCCGGAGCAACAACCGCACAGATTAATGCACCGTCTAAAATGCATTGACCTGCTGTCTACTTCTTAATCCTACAACGGCATGGGAATTTGTAGACACCCCCGGTAGGATGCCATACTTTCACACCACGAATCTTACGGAATCGAGTGAATACCCAACCATGTGTACAATTGAATTGACATTTGTTCATATACTACGGATATTTAATGGCTACCAAACAATCACCCTGGTAGATTTGGGCGATTTTACCTGTTGGTAAAATGAATTTATTAGGGAAGAAAAAGCCTGGATGTTAGACGACATCCAGGCATAATTTCCATTAAATATTTGCACCTCTGAAGATGCGCCGTGTTTTATATGAACTAAGGCTAAATTAAAACAAAGAATTTTAGCTGCCAAAAAAATTAGTAGTTTATTGTAGGCCTATAATATAGCGCTGCAAAAGCTTTTGTTGCTATGATAAAGCTATTGTCAAAAATAAACTACTAATATTATTAGTAAGGGAAAGCTCAAAAAAAACGACCATCTCCGATGGCCGTTCCTATGCTAAATTCTTCTCTCCTTATTCAAAAACTTTCGCTGTATTACATCCTGCACCGGTATCCCCTCAATCTTACTCTCCAGCCACGAAATAATATCCAGGTACAAGAATGACCGACGCTCATATGGATCCTGCGAAATCACCTCCAGCCTATCCTTCAGATCAGTAAACGCATTGCGCAACTCCTTCGGATTCGCATAAATGTACTTGCGCAAAAACTTCATAATCTCCTCCATCACCAACCCCAAATCCTTGTGCTTGGAAATAAAGTGATATACAGATTTAATCAGGTATTCCACCAGGCTGTAATTCTCTAACTCGTAATGCGCAATCAGATGCAGAATGCGCGCAAAACACTGTATGTCCGCCCGCAAATTGCCAATCTTCAGATTAATGATCTTATTCAGGTACACAATCGCCTTACTGTTATCCCCGCTACCGAAATACAAACAGGCAATCTTATAATAAAACACCAGCACACGATGCTGGTCTATCTTCAGGGAATGATTTCCAATCTCTGATTCCAACTCAGGTACCATCGCCAAACCCTGTGTAAACGTGCCTTCCAGGAAATACCGGTTGATTTTTGCAGTATACAAATACACAAACGCAGAAGTACGGGTGTTCTCATGGAAGTCCTCTCCATTGGCAGCTATAAACTGCTCCAATTCACATAAGGCAGTTTTGAATTTCTCGGAATTGGAAGTATAAAAATGAGCGGTCAGTAAATTATGCTGCGCCTTAATGTACAAATCCATGTCAGTATGCTGCAAGGAAGGATACTGCCTGAATAAATCTACCCACTTCTGCGTATACCTGTAGTACATTACAAAGTCCTGCAAAATATAGTAATACCAGCAGCTCGCCTGGTACATATACACCTTCTCGTAAAAGCTCATCTCCGCCAGTCCACGCGGCGGTAACTGACTCTCAAAAAAGGACTTCACCATCTCCGCATCCCGCTCATTGCGGGCATGACCCAGCTTCAGGTATAATCCGTACATCCGCAGCGATAAAGTCGACAACATACTGATGTTCGTAATCTGATGCTGAATCTGCTTCGACTCGGCACTCAACGCCTCCGCCCTGTTTTCCAGACTCCGCGTAATATGACGCGATTCAATCAGCTTCTCGAACTCCACAATCTCATACGCCAGCATCACCTCCTCCTGCTCAAAAGCCATCGCCTTCGCCTTCGCCAGCACCTTCAAACTCTGGTTGTATAAGCCTTTATTGTACAACACCCGGGCATAGTCCAGCTGCTCGCGGAGATCTATCACCGCGTCCTTCTGCTTGTAAAGCTGGCGTAAACTGGTAAGCAAATGTTTGTACAGATGAGCCTTTACATTCGATAACTGCTGCTTCTTCAGGTCGGGAACCTTCCTCAGTATCTGCTCCTCATCGTAATCCTTCATTTTGTCCAGCGTATTGAACAACTGGATGAAAAGTACATCTTCCTTCGTGTTATTCTTATTAAATGCCAGCTGAAAACTCCGTTTTTCAGCTTTTGTTAGCGTTTTTATTAATATGAATAAAGCATCACTTTGACTGTTGGGCATCGTTAATAAAATCTTATAAATGATTGAAAAACAATTGATTGATGTTATTCAATCGCGTTTATAGGTTGTAATTAATACAAATTTAGCGATATGGCAAATAAATATCGTCCATTAGATTTGAAGGTATAAACAATTTAAAAAGGAAGCAATAAGGATGGGAAAAACGTTATTTGACAAAATCTGGGACAGCCACATCGTGATGAGCAAACCGGGCCACCCGGATGCCGTGTATATCAACACGCACTTTATTCACGAAGTAACCAGCCCGCAGGCATTTGATGGTCTGCGCAAGCGCAGCATCCCTGTTTTTCGTCCCGCCAAAACCAGAGCCACTGCCGATCATAACGTGCCAACGATGCATCAGCACCTCCCGATCAAAGAAGCATTGAGCCGCCTCCAGGTAGAAATGCTCACTAAAAATACGGCCGAATTTGGCGTGGAACTCTACGGTCTGGGCCACCCATACCAGGGTATCGTACACGTAATCGGACCTGAACTGGGTATCACCCTCCCGGGTATGACCATCGTGTGCGGCGACAGCCACACCTCCACCCATGGTGCCTTTGGTGCGGTAGCCTTCGGTATCGGTACCTCCGAGGTAGAACAGGTACTCGCTACCCAGTGTATCCTCCAGTACAAACCTAAACGCATGAAAATTGAGGTGAACGGTACCCTTAAAAACGGCGTTCTCTCTAAAGATATCATCCTCTATATCATCTCTAAAATATCCGCTTCCGGCGCTACCGGCTACTTCGTGGAATATGCCGGTGAGGCTATCCGCAACCTCAGCATGGAAGCCCGCATGACCATCTGCAACATGAGCATCGAAATGGGTGCCCGTGGCGGTATGATCGCTCCGGATGAGGTGACCTTCGACTATATCAAAGGCCGCGAATTTGCGCCTAAAGGTGCCGACTGGGACAAAGCTCTGGAATACTGGAAAACCCTCTATTCCGACGCTGACGCCACCTTCGACCAGGTGCTCACCTTCGATGCCGCTGATATCGAACCACAAATTACCTACGGTACCAACCCTGGCATGGGCATGGGTATCTCCCAGCATATTCCTTCCCTGGATCAGCTGGATGAAAAAGAAGTGCCTTCCTTCAAGAAGTCGCTCGATTACATGGACCTCCAGCCAGGGGCAGCACTCCTCGGTAAAAAAATCGACTACGTATTCATCGGTAGCTGTACCAACTCACGCATTGAAGACCTCCGCCTCGTGGCCGACTTCGTAAAAGGAAAACAGAAAGCTGCAGATGTGGTAGTATGGATCGTGCCAGGCTCCAAACAGGTAGAAGCACAAGCCATCGAGGAAGGACTGGATAAAGTACTCACCGCTGCCGGCTTCCAGCTCCGCGAACCAGGATGCTCCGCCTGCCTCGGTATGAACGAAGATAAAGTACCCGCCGGTATGTACTGTATCTCCACTTCTAACCGCAACTTCGAAGGTCGTCAGGGTCCAAACGCCCGCACCTTCCTGGCCAGCCCGCTGACCGCCGCCGCCGCCGCTATCACCGGCCGCGTTACTGATGTAAGAGAATTGGTGTAAATCACCGCCACGGCTAAACGTTATTACCATGAACCAGTGGAATGCTGACTTATATAAAGAAGAACATGCCTTCGTTTTTGAATACGGCGACAGCCTCGTAGACTGGCTCCAGCCACTGCCAGGCGAAGAAATCCTCGACCTCGGATGTGGTACCGGTGAGCTCACCCTCCGTATCGCTGAATCAGGTGCGCATGTTATCGGCATCGACGCCTCTGCAAGCATGATAGAAAGCGCTAAACAGCACTTTCCGGCTCTGACCTTCAGAGTAGCCGACGCCACCAGGTTCTCCCTGCCCCTCCAGTTTGATGCTATTTTCTCTAACGCCACCCTCCACTGGGTACGCGAAAAAGAAAGAGCCATCGAAAGGATGTACACCCACCTCAAAAAAGGTGGCCGCCTCGTCCTCGAAATGGGTGGAAAAGGAAACGTGGAAAGCATTCTCCGGGAACTGGAATACGTAATGCAGGAAAAAGGATACACCTACCAGCCATTCTGGTACTTTCCTTCTCCGGCGGAATATACCACCCTCCTGGAAAAAGCAGGATTCACCGTCGAGAAAGTACATTACTACGAACGACCTACCAAGCTCAGTAACCCTGAACATGGTATCATCACATGGCTGGAAATGTTTGGCGACCACTTCTTCACCGGAGTGCCCGCTCATATCAGGTCCGCCATACTGAAGGAAGTACAGGAACAACTGGCCCCGGCATTAACCAGAGAAGGTAATTTATATGCAGACTACGTCCGACTGAGAGTGGCTGCCGTCAAAAAATAATTATAATGAGCAAGATATTTCAACACTTAGTTTCTTCTGCGGTACCAGTACCGATCGAAAATATTGATACAGACCAGATCATCCCGGCACGCTTCCTCAAAGCTACCACCAGGGAAGGCTTCGGCGAAAACCTGTTTCGCGACTGGCGCTTTGAATCTGATAATACACCTAAAGCAGATTTCGTTCTCAACAATCCCATCTACTCCGGCAAAATCCTCGTAGCAGGCAAAAACTTCGGTTGCGGCTCCTCCCGTGAACACGCTGCCTGGGCAATCGCCGACTATGGCTTCAAAGTAGTGGTGAGCTCCTTCTTTGCAGATATCTTCAAAAACAATGCACTGAACAACTTCATCCTGCCTATCACCGTTAGCGAAGGCTTCCTGGATAAAATCTTCTCTGCTATTGAGAAAGATCCGAAAGCCGAACTGGAAGTTGACCTCGAAGGCCAGTACATCAAAATAAAAGCCACTGGTGAACAGGAAAACTTCGATATCAACCCGTATAAAAAAACCTGCCTCCTCAATGGCTACGATGATATCGACTACCTGCTCAGTTTACGCAGCGACATCGAAAAATACGAGCAGTCCAGACCTTTCAATTTTTAGTACACAGCATAAACTCAAATAAAGTACACTCTACATGGGCGTTGATAAAAAAATATTAGTTATACCGGGTGATGGCATCGGACAGGAAGTTACAGCCTGGGGACAGAAAGTACTGGCTACCATTGCCAAAAATTACAACCATACTTTTCATTTCGACGAAGGAATCATGGGCCACGTAGCCATCGAAGCTACCGGCGAACCGCTGCCAGACAGTACACTGGACAAAGCTAAAAACAGCGATGCCATCCTGTTCGGCGCAATCGGACATGCGAAATATGACAACGACCCTACCCTGAAAGTAAGGCCGGAACAAGGTTTGCTCAAAATCCGCAAGGAACTTGGCCTCTATGCTAACCTTCGCCCGATCAAATTATTTGATGAACTGCTGGAAGCCTCCAGCATCAAGCCGGAAATTCTCCGTGGAGCAGATATCCTCTTCTTCCGTGAACTGACAGGTGATGTATACTTTGGGGAAAAGAAAAGAACAGAAGACCGCAACACGGCTTCCGACCTGATGATCTACCATCGCTATGAGGTAGAACGTATTGCCCGCAAGGCTTACGAAGCTGCCCGTACCCGTCGGAATAAACTCTGCTCTGTAGATAAGGCGAATGTGCTCGAAGCAAGCCGCCTCTGGAGAGAAGTAGTACAGGAAATCTCCAAAGATTATCCGGATGTGGAAACTGAACATATGTTCATCGACAACGCCGCCATGCAGCTGATCAAAGATCCTAAGCGTTTCGACGTGGTGCTGACAGGTAACCTCTTTGGTGATATCCTCACCGACGAGGCCTCTCAGATCGCCGGTTCTATGGGTATGCTGGCCTCTGCATCTGTAGGAGATAAAGTTGGTTTCTATGAGCCTATTCACGGTTCAGCACACGATATTGCCGGTAAAGGTATCGCCAATCCGCTGGCTTCCATCCTTTCTGCCGCACTCATGCTGGATATTTCTTTCGGCCTGAAAACAGAATCACAACGCGTTATCAAAGCCGTGGAAGCTACACTGCGCCAGGGCTACAGAACAATGGATATCGCCAACAAGCATACTGAAAACGACTTTATCATGGGTACTGACGCCATGGGTGCGAAAGTACTGGAGAACCTGAACTAATCTTACTAAACCGAAAATAGTTACACTATCATGGATAATAACCGTGTATACGTCTTTGATACCACCCTGCGCGATGGTGAACAGGTACCAGGCTGTCAGCTGACAACCGTAGAAAAAATCGAGGTCGCAAAGAAACTGGAAGCACTTGGCGTAGATATCATCGAGGCTGGTTTCCCCATCTCCAGCCCTGGCGATTTCCAGAGTGTGGTAGAGATTTCTAAAGCAATCACTGAACCGGTTATCTGCGCCCTTACCCGCGCAAATACCAAAGATATCGATGCGGCTGCTGAAGCACTGCGCTTCGCTAAACGTGGCCGTATCCATACTGGTATCGGTTCCTCGGATATGCACATCAAGTACAAATTCAACAGCACCCGCGAAGAAATTCTCGAACGTGCAGTGAAAGCAGTGGCATATGCCCGCAAGTTTACTGATGATGTGGAATTCTATGCGGAAGATGCCGGCCGCGCGGATAACGAGTACCTCGCCCGCATGATCGAGGCCGTGATCGCCGCCGGTGCCACCACCGTAAATATCCCGGATACCAACGGCTATTGCCTGCCCGACCAGTACGGTGCTAAAATCAAATACCTGGTGGATAACGTCGCCAATATTGATAAAGCAATCATTTCTGTACACTGTCATAACGACCTCGGACTGGCTACTGCCAACACAATCGCAGGTATCCAGTACGGCGCCCGCCAGGTAGAATGTACCATCAACGGTATCGGAGAACGTGCCGGTAACACTTCCCTCGAAGAAGTGGCCATGATTTTGAAAACACACCATACACTGGGTTATTATACCAACATCAATTCCAAAGGCATCTACGAAATCAGTAACATGGTATCGTCTATGATGCGCATGCCGGTACAGCCTAACAAGGCGATCGTAGGCCGTAACGCTTTCGCACACAGCTCAGGCATCCACCAGGATGGTATCCTGAAACACCGCGAAAACTACGAAATCCTCAATCCGGAAGATGTAGGTATCAACTCTAACTCCATCATCCTCACTGCGCGTAGCGGTCGCCACGCACTCAAACATCACCTGGAACGCCTCGGTTATAAACTGGATAAGATTAACCTCGACGAAGTGTACGAACGCTTCCTCGTAATGGCCGACAGTAAAAAAGATGTTTCAGATGCTGACCTGATGCAGCTGATGGGGGATGGCGACAATAAAGTGTATGATGACGATAAAGGGATTAAAGTAACCTTGCTGCAGGTAGTATGTGGTGATCCGCTGCGCCCGATGGCTACTGTGAAACTGCTGGTAAATGGCGAGGAAAAAGAAGCCAGTGCCGCAGGTAACGGTCCGGTAAACGCTACCATCAACGCCATTCACGAAATTATCAAGGATGATATCGACCTGGACGAATTCAGCATTCAGGCGATGCACGGCGGTAGTGAGGATGTAAGCAAAGTAAATATGCGCGTGAAGTACAACGGGCAATCCTACTACGGCTTCGGCTACTCTACCGATATCGTAAACGCTTCTGTAAATGCCTATGTAGATGCATTGAATAAAATCTACTAGTATTCATAACGATTGATTTACGTTTGAATTTTCAGGCCGCTGATTTAGTGCATCAGCGGCCATTTTATTTCGTATATTTCAGGTATACCTAATTACCTGTATAAAAAATGCATCCATTTAAGTACCTATGCCTGTTGTCTGTTATCTGCAGCAGCGCCTGTACCCGCCCGGAACTAAAAGCCGCTACCAATGCACCGTCCCTGCCTGTACTCATCGATGAACAGGATAAAAGAACCACCATCGAATATGATAATAACCTGAATGTCAGCAGGATCATTGGAGAAAATACTATCGGCGTCGAATATACGAATGGCCGCCCCGGAACGATTACTTTTAACGGTAAGCCCGTATACCTCCGCTATAACACCGCCGGCGAACTGCTGGAAATTGACTGGGACCTGGTTACTAAAAACAACTATGATTCATTGGTGTACGACAGCCAGCGGCGGATTTCAGCGATTTATCACTTAGGAACTTTCCCTACCGTAGAGTTTCTGGAATGGCAGCAGCAAAACCTGGTGGCTGTGGATGAAGCCTACATGGCCGATAGTGTCCCGAAATACTTTAAAACTTACCTCTACCAGTATGATAATCAGCCTTCCTACTATAAATCCTTGCGCATATTGGGCCTGCTGGATCGTAATAAAAGGTTTTATTTGTCAGCAGGTAATGTTGTGAACACCTGGTTTAACCGGGAAGGGGCAGCCATGCCGCTGGAAACATTTGTGATGGATGTGAAATACCAGTCCAACGGCCTGCGCTCCTCATGGAAGGAGGAAGTATGGGATGATGTGAATATGGTGACTTCCAGGCAGGTATCCGTAAAATACCGGTAATTATTATTATTTTCGCTACCGTTACGATCACACTGAATTACACCTATACAAAATATGCCAACTGCTGTGTCAACCAGTAGTATATGCTAAATCACTCATATTCCGACTGAAAATTATATGAAAAATCATTTTCTGGCGATAGTAGCTGTGCTGACCGTAGTGTGCCTGACTGCCTGCTCTAAAAACGAAAGGTTATCGTTATTAAACGATCCCTGGACCTATCCCCCGGCAGATTCTCTGCCAGTAGCCATTACATCTCCCTATAACAGTACCTCGGTTGAGTTTAATGCACAACGCCAGGTAGGCCGGATAGTGATGAAAACGAACCTGGGAGAAAGGTGGACAATCGATGAAGACGTAAGGGTAACTTACGAGGGCAACAGGCCGGTACAATTTACCACCAACGGCAATGTGAAGGATTACCGCACTGTTACCTACTCGGCCGATGGCGATGCGGTCCTGATTAAGTCCTTTCCTGCCGGCATCGTGGATTCGCTGGTATATGATCACCATAAGCCGGTGAGATGTTACCGTATAGGCGCAACAGTTGCACAAATACTCTACGAATACACCTGGACGGGTGACAACATCACCACCGTAGCCACCTACACCGTGGATAGTAACGGTAAAGTGCTGATTGCTAAGGAAGCATATGAGTATGATAACCGGAAATCGCCCAACGCGGCATTTAAATTAACCGCCTGGCTGCGCCCAGCTGAACCAACTATGTTGTCGGTAAATAACATCACTAAAGCGTTGATCTATACCGGTGAGGTGGTGACGCTTACCTGGACCACTACCAACATGCAATTCAATAAAAATGGCTTTCCCGTTTCCTGGATTAATGCTGATGATCAGGGCACTGGCTTTCCGAAAACGGAGTATAAGGTGTTGGTGAATTATCACCCTTAGAATTTTACCGTTTAACTGCGCGCGCGCAGCGCGCAACTCCCCGGCTGATGCCGAAGGCATCAGCAAAATTCCTAAAACACAATATCCATCAGTGGGTATTTTTTATAATCCGGGAGATAGTAATGCCACCACTCCGTACGACTACCTTTAAATCCCAGTTGCTTCATCGTATCACGCAATAATTTACGATTAGCCGTCACCGTAGGATCTGATGGCTGGTAGTTCTCATGTGCTTTGTGAGTGAAGTCGTCAAAATCGGTTGGCATAGCTACCGGTTTTCCTGTTTTCAGATCCACCATACTCAGGTCTACAGCTACACCACGATTATGTCCTGATCCTTTCTTTGGGTCGGCCGCATACAAATCGTTGGATACAATCTTAAACATCAGCTCCGTACAGCGGTAAGGTCGGTAAGCGTCATAAATCAGCAGCCCGTATCCTTTCTTTTTCAATATGGCCTGTACCTGTTTCAGTTTTTCTGCTGCGGGCTTGCGGAGATAGATGGCAGTGGAGCTATATAATTTTTGATGTGTAAAGTTGTTGGTGGTAGCATACCGTACATCCTTTTTGATACCCGGAATGTATTGCTCCAGGTTTACCAACTGTTGAGTGCTGTCCTTTTTTACCAGTTGCTCGTATTGTTTTTTATCCTGTAATACAGCAAGGCCGTATTTATTGAGGGGAATGTTTTGTGCATGGAGATGAATGGCAAATCCTGTGGCTAATACAATCGTAATTAAAGATTTTAAAGTCATGTTGATGAGAATATAAATCAAAGCTAATTAAAATGTTAGATGTGCCTACCGCGCACAGCGCGGAACCCACCCAATGACACCGAAGGTGTCATTGGCAATACGAATGAAAGCAGCCAAAATCATTACAATCCATATATTTAGCTCAAAAAAGGCTTATTTTCCACAAAAAAGGTTAATAAAATACAACAGACAGCGAAAATACAGTCGCAATACACTCGGATATAATCCTATTTTAGAACCCTTAAATTCTATAAAAAATGGAGCTGTTCAGATTAGATAATAAAGTGGCAGTTATCACCGGTGGTGGTAGCGGTATAGGACAGGCGATAGCAAAAAGTTTTGGCGCACAGGGTGCACAGGTACACATCCTGGAATTGAACGAAGAAGGTGGTAAAGGTACTGCCGCTGAAATTATTGCCGATGGCGGCAAAGCACAGGTACACGCCTGCAATGTGGCCGACCAGGCCGCAGTAATTGCCGTAATGAATAATATTATCCAATCTGCCGGAAAACTGGATATCCTCGTAAACTGCGCCGGTATTGCCCACGTGGGTAAGCTGGACTCCACCGCAGAACAGGATTTCGACCGCGTTTACCAGGTGAATGTGAAAGGTACCTATAACTGTATGTACGCAGTAGTAGGTCAAATGAAAAAACAAGGCGGCGGCGTGATCCTCAATATCGCTTCCATCGCCTCCAGCGTAGGTATTCCTGACAGGTTCGCTTACTCTATGAGTAAAGGAGCCGTGCTCACTATGACCTTATCCGTGGCAAAAGACTACCTGGGCGACAATATCCGCTGCAACTGCGTATCTCCTGCAAGGGTACATACACCGTTCGTAGACGGCTTTATCGCTAAAAACTACCCAGGCAAAGAAGCAGAAATGTTCGAAAAACTGAGCAAAACCCAGCCTATCGGACGTATGGCCAAACCTGCGGAAGTGGGTAACCTGGCCCTCTACCTCTGCTCCGACGAAGCCGGATTCATTACCGGTTGCGATTATCCGATCGACGGTGGATTTATTCGTCTGAATAACTAAAAAGTTTAATGTGATGAGTGTAACTTTGGCCCGATTGCCTATATTTATTCATCACAAACTAATGATATACATGAAAAGAATTCCCGTTTATCTGGCGATTGCCGCTTTAGGATTTACTGCCGCCTGTAATAATGCCCAGCAATCAGGAAAAGGCACCGCACAGCAATCGGATTCCATACCTATGACGCCTGCTACGGCCGCAGGTAAAGTAGCTGTAACACTCAAAGACAGAAATAAAGATACTGCCCAGGTAGTGATCAAATTTGAGATTAACGGAGAAGTAAAAGAAAAGTCTTTTGAACAGGCCATCCTCCAGGAAGGCAGTGACGAAGATGTGATCCGCGTAGCATGGGATAAGCCCAACAGCGCCTATATCGGCGTAGTAAAGCCTAACCGCGCACCACGTTACTACCATGCCAGCGTCGACAGTAGCAACGGTGCGCTGAAAATATTCTGGGCCACCGTGCCGCCTAAACCAGTATGGTTATACATGGAAAATGTACAGGGCCTCGGTAAAGTAGCCCATTCAGGTGAAATCCTTACCAGCTACCGGAAAAATATTCAGTCCGCAAAAATCATTGAGGATTTCATTGTGGAAATCAAACCAGGAACAAATCCTGAAGAAGTAGTACTCTACGTGGAATTTGCAGGCGTCAATAAAACCATGACCATGCCGGTTCCTAAAGGATACAAAGCTACCATTCAGAAAACTGCTACCCCGGATCACGTCTACTTCTCCATGGAAAAAGACGGTAAGCTGGACGCAGTAATGGACCTGAAAGTAGAAGATGGTCACCTGCAGGTGGAACATCTGAAAGAAATAAAATAATAGCAAAACAATAAAAACAGCGTAATGAAACTTATCAGGTTTGGTTTACCAGGTGCCGAAAAGCCAGGTGTTGTAACAGATGCCGGCATGTTTGATGTAAGTGCATTTGGTGAGGATTTTGGAGAGAAATTTTTTGAAACAGATGGCCTCAGCCGCCTCGCCACCTGGTGGGCTGCCAACGGCTCCGGCTGCCCGCAGGTTCCTGCCGGTACCCGCCTCGGATCTGCTGTACAGCGCCCTTCAAAAATTGTATGTATAGGCTTGAACTACGCAGATCACGCGAAAGAAACCAACGCACAGATACCTGCTGAACCAATCGTATTTTTCAAAAGTACTTCCTCTCTGGTAGGCCCTAACGATGACCTGATCATTCCACGTAACAGCGAAAAAACAGACTGGGAAGTGGAACTGGCCGTGGTAATCGGTAAAAAAGCCAGCTATGTAGACGAGAAGGATGCAATGGATTATGTAGCCGGCTACTGCCTGCACAACGACTATAGCGAACGCGCCTTCCAACTCGAAAGAGGTGGTCAGTGGGTGAAAGGTAAAAGTAATGATACCTTCGCACCGCTGGGTCCATGGCTCGCTACCAAAGATGAAATTGCGGATGTAAACAACCTGCGCCTATGGCTCACCGTTAACGGTAAAACCATGCAGGACGGTACTACCGCCAATCTCATCTTCAAACTGCCTTTCCTCGTTTCTTACCTGAGCCAGTTTATGACCCTGCTCCCTGGTGATGTCATCTCCACAGGAACACCTGCCGGTGTAGGGCTGGGCATGAACCCACAGGTATACATCAAACCGGGAGATGTAATTGAACTGGGTATCGACGGACTGGGTTCTTCCAAACAAACAGCGGTAGCTTACAAATAACCGGTATGAACAGATATTGTATGGCATTGGACCTGGTTGATGAACCGCAGCTGATCAGCGAATACGAAGCTTATCACGCGGACGTATGGCCGGAGATCAAAAAAAGCATCACCGACAGCGGTATCACCAGCATGGAAATTTACCGTGCCGGCAACCGCCTGTTCATGATCATGGATACCGACGCTACTTTTTCATTTGAGCGCAAAGGTGCCATGGATGCCGCCAATCCTAAGGTGCAGGAATGGGAACAACTGATGTGGAAATATCAGCAGGCCATTCCCGTAGCCAAACCAGGAGAGAAGTGGGTGATAATGGACAGAATTTTTTCCTTATAAGATATAAAACGCCGCGTAAGGCCTGTATTAGTGTACTGCGTGGCGTTTTTTATAAATACTCGTTATGATCATTGATGCTCACCAGCATTTCTGGCAATATGATCCTGTAAAGGACGCCTGGATAGATGAGACCATGGAAGTCATCCGCAAGGATTTCTTCCCGGAACACCTGCAACCAGTGCTGGAAGCGCACGGTGTTCACGGCTGCGTGGCCGTGCAGGCAGATCAGTCGGAAAAAGAAACCGCCTTCCTGCTGGACCTCGCCAACAAACATGATTTTATTAAAGGAGTAGTAGGTTGGGTAGACCTCCGCTCCCACGATATACAGGAGCAACTGGCGCACTACGCACAGTTTCCGCTCCTCAAAGGATTTCGTCATATTGTACAGGGGGAACCAGATCCCATGTTCCTGCTGAGGGATGATTTTTGCCGTGGGATTCTGGCCCTTGGACAATATGATTTTACTTACGATATTCTCGTATACCCGAAACAGTTACCCGCTGTGGTGGAGTTTGTGAAAAAATTCCCGAACCAGCGCCTGGTAATTGATCACCTGGCTAAACCCGATTTTAAATCTGGTGATATAGAGATATGGGCAGCGCAAATGCGCGAAATCGCGGCCTCGCCCAATGTATACTGTAAAGTGAGCGGATTGGTAACCGAAGCGGACTGGAACAACTGGGAACCCGGCCATTTTCAGCCGTTCCTGGATGTGGTGCTGGATGCCTTTGGTGCCCACAGATTAATGTACGGCTCCGACTGGCCCGTGTGCCTGCTGGCCGCCGAATATGGGGAGGTAAAGGATATCGTTACCAACTACTTCAGCACTCTTTCCCCGGCTGAACAACAAAAAATAATGGGTGGCAACGCCATCGCATTCTATCATTTATAATTATTGAGTACAATGGATTTAGGATTACAGGATAAAGTGATTATCGTTACAGGCGGAGCTAAAGGAATCGGAGAAGCTATCAGCCGCATTATTGCACAGGAAGGCGGCATCGCCGTGATCGCTGGCCGCAACGCTGCTGACAACGAAAAAACTGCTAACGCAATCATCGCAGATGGTGGAAAAGCCCTGGCTGTACAGGCCGAACTGGGAAAAGTGGAAGATTGTAAAAAAGTAATCGACGCTACTGTGGCCGCCTACGGCAAAATCGACGGACTGGTAAACAATGCCGGCGCTAACGATGGCGTAGGACTGGAAAGCGGCAGCCCGGAGCGCTTCATGCAATCGCTGCAAAATAACCTGTCGCACTACTACAACCTGGCCCACTACGCCCTGCCTTACCTGAAAACTACCAAAGGTAATATCGTGAACATCGGCTCTAAAGTAGCCACCACCGGCCAGGGTAACACCTCCGGCTACGCAGCTTCCAAAGGAGCTATCAACGCGCTTACCCGCGAATGGGCGGTGGAACTGCTGCCTTACTCGATCCGCGTTAACACCGTGATCCCCGCTGAAGTATGGACGCCACTATACGAAACCTGGATTAATTCTCTCCCTAATCCAAAAGAAAAACTGGCTGCCATTACTTCCAAAATTCCATTTGAAACCAGAATGACCACTTCCGAAGAAATCGCCAACACCACCGTGTTCCTGCTCTCCGGAAGATCATCTCATACAACCGGACAGATTCTTTATGTTGACGGAGGTTACACGCACCTCGACAGATCCATCAGCTAGGCACTTTCAACTGATACAAATCAAACATTCACTGATCACAAAAACTCGTTATGGCCGGAGGCGCAGTAAGTAATTCCACCTATGCCAGTACAGCTCCTGCTGGAGGGAAAAAACAGAACTATCTGTTCCCTTTTATCCTGGTAACAAGTCTTTTCTTTTTATGGGCGCTGATCCACAACCTCAGTCCCGTACTCATCCCGCACCTGAAAAAGGCGTGTCAGCTTACAGACCTGCAATCTTCATTTATTGATTCAGCTGTGTTTGCTGCCTATTTCCTCATGGCGTTGCCTGCGGGTGCAGTGATGCGCAAATTCGGTTACAAAGCAGGGATCATCTTTGGCCTGCTGATGTATGCTGCCGGGGCCTTCCTGTTTATACCGGCTGCCAACAGTGGTCAGTACCTGGCTTTTCTTGCGGCATTGTTCGTAATCGCTTCCGGCCTCACTTTCCTGGAAACAGCGGCCAATCCGTATGTAACCATCCTTGGTAAACCGGAAACAGCTACCATCCGCCTTAACCTCGCACAATCCTTCAATGGAGTAGGTGCGATAGTAGGGCCGCTACTGGGGCTGAAATTCATTCTCTCCGGTACCGAACACTCGAAGGAAGAACTGGCTGCCATGACACAGGATCAGCTGCAGGCTTACCTGCACAGCGAAGCTGCTACGGTTAAAACACCTTACCTAATTATAGGTTTGGTAGTACTGCTCATCAGTATCTTATTCATGGTTACCAAAATGCCGGAAGTGCAGGAGGTGGAAGATGAGCAGGCAGACAACACCGGACGCAAAGGTTCCATCTTCCGTCATAAACACCTGATTGCCGCTGTAGTAGCGCAGTTTTGCTATATCGGCGCGCAGGTAGGTGTCAACGCCTTCTTCATCCGCTTCGCTAAATTTTCCGCCGGTATTCCGGAAAAAGAAGCCGCATTCCTGCTGGGAAGCGTTGCCGGACTGGGCTTTATGATTGGTCGCTTCTTCGGTACATTCCTCATGAGTAAAGTGAAACCACAGGTCCTGCTTACCATTTATGGATTAATCAATGTGATATTGATATTGCTGGCCATGACTACCAAAGGTAACATTGCTATCGGGGCCGTACTGGCAGTGCCGTTCTTTATGTCTATCATGTTCCCTACCATCTTCTCTCTTGGTTTAAGAGGGTTAGGGGGAGATACTAAATTCGGCTCTTCTTTGCTGGTAATGTCTATCGTTGGTGGTGCCATCTGTCCACCGCTGATGGGCTATATCTCCGATATCTCCAATATCCAGATGGCCTACGTCGTACCGCTGATCTGCTTTGCTGTAGTGGTATGGTTTGGTACCAAAGGTTATAAGCTCGACCAGCTTCCCCGTTAGTTAATATATCACTGAAATCCGCAAAATCATCGTACCTTCCTGATAACAAAAAGGAACACCATGATTTTGCGGATTTTTCGTTCCAGAACCTTTACTATCCTGAGTTTTAGCGGCATCCTCTCCCTGATGGCCTGCTCAAAATCAGAGAACAACCAAACGATAGTACCACCCGCCACTTACTCCTCCCTGCAGCTCTCCTTCAGCAACTACGTAGGTAATGTACCGTTACAGCGTAATGCCGGCACATATACCAATGCTGCCAGGGAAACCTATACGATTTCCAAATTCCTTTACTATATCAGCAATTTCCAACTGGTGGACAGTTCCGGAAAGGTAACCACCCTGCCTCCACGGTATTTCCTGGTAGATGATGCCATAGATTCTACCAAAAAAATAATATTGGATAGTGTGCCAGTGGGCCGTTATACGGCTATCAGGTGGCTGATCGGGGTGGACAGTATCCGCAACGTGAGCGGCGTGCAGGCGGGCGCGTTAGCCCCGGAAAATGGCATGTTCTGGACCTGGAACAGTGGGTATATCATGGCTAAGCTGGAAGGCAACTCTCCGGCAGCTCCCACTGCCCTGAAGGAATTCCAGTTGCATATAGGCGGATTTAAATTTCCCTATAATGCCCTGAAAACCGTTACGCTAAATTTACCTGTTACCGCAATAGTGGCAAAAGGCACACAGCCAAAACTCAGCTTCCGGGCGGATGCCGGCAAATGGCTGGATGCCCCTAATGCAATCAGCTTTGCTACCACCACCATCGTAATGGCAGCCGGAACAGACGCTTTGAAAATTGCAGAAAACTATCAGCAGATGTTTACTGTTATGACAGTAGCCAATTAAGCAGGTATTCACAACCCTATGAATCGGAAAATTACATACATCGCAGGCCTGGTATGCCTGGTAATACTGCTGGCACACGCCTGTAAAAAGGACAGCGCTGGTAACACCGGTACCACTCCGTTACCACAGCCGGTAACGTTGCAGCTGCCTGCGGGCTTTCCCGACCCTGTGTACGACTTCTCCCAAAACCCGCTTACCAAAGAAGGGATTGCGCTGGGGAGGTATCTTTTCTATGACTTCCGCCTCTCCGCCGACAGTACCATCTCCTGTGGTTTCTGCCATCAGCAGTTTGCAGGCTTCGGCCACTTCGATCACGCGCTCAGTCATGGTGTATTGGGGCGCCAGGGAACCCGAACCGTGCCCGGCATCTTCAACATGATCTATATGAAAGCATTTATGTGGGATGGCGGGGTGAATAACCTGGAAATACAACCACTCACGCCACTTACTGATCCTAATGAAATGGGAGTGGACCTGAAGGAGCTGTTGAAAAAAATGCAGGGAGATCCAAACTATCGCAAAATGTTCCTGGCAGCCTTTGGTACAGAGGAGGTGACCAGCCAGCGCATGTTCCGGGCTATTACACAATTTGTGGCTACCATGGTGTCCGGCAATTCAAAATACGATAGTGTTATTAACAAAGTAGGAGGGGCCACCTTCTCACCTGAAGAACAGGCCGGCTATACGGTGTTTCAGCAGAAATGCGCCGCCTGCCATAAAGAACCCCTCTTTACCGATCAAACCTACCGCAGCAACGGTTTGCCGATAAACGTGCTCCAGGATGTAGGCCGGATGCGCATCACCAACAATACCGCCGACTACCTCAAATTCAAAGTACCTACCTTGCGGAATGTGCTGAAAAGTCAACCTTATATGCATGATGGCCGCTTTTACGACATCTACCAGGTATTTGATTTCTATGACCACGGGGTAGTGGTAACGGCTACAACTGACCCGCTGGTTAAGAATGGCATACCATTGACAGACGCTGAAAAGCGACAACTCTACTTTTTCCTGAATACCTTAACGGATTATACCTTGCTGCAAAATCCATCCCTCAGCGAGGTGCCTATACAATAGTTATTTCTTTGCCTTCCAGCAGCCGGCCACATGGTCGTTTACCATGCCGGTTGCCTGCATATAGGCGTAACAGATAGTGCTACCCACAAATTTAAATCCCCGCTTCAGGAGATCTTTACTCATAGCATCTGATACCGCTGTTTTAGCCGGTACTTCGCTCAGGGACCTGAATTTGTTGTTAACAGGCTTATGATTTACAAACGACCAGATATATTGATCAAATGAACCAAACTCTTTCTGCACCGCAAGAAATGCTTTTGCATTGCCGATTGTGGAGTTGATCTTTAAGCGGTTCCTGATAATGCCGGCATTCTGCATCAGTTCTTCCACCTTTTTTTCATCGTACTTCGCGATCTTTTTTGCATTCCACTGGTCGAATGCTTTGCGGTAATTTTCTCTTTTAGTAAGCACGGTGAACCAACTGAGGCCGGCCTGTGCACCTTCCAGGTTAAGCATTTCAAACAAATGCACATCGTCGTGCTGTGGGGTGCCCCATTCGCTGTCGTGATAATCTATATAGAGCTGATCTTTTGTACACCAGCCACAGCGTACTTTTTCTGTTGTTGCCATTGGAGTAAGATTAACTTCAAAAGTACGGTTTTATCCTGCTTGTTTCGCAATTTCATCCGGGCCGAAGGCCCGGATGAAATTGCGAAGGGGAACAGGGCCGCAGGCCCTGTTCCCCTTCGCTTAAAAACAAAAGTAAAACCTTTGCTGCTTACCTCCTTGGCGAGCAAAAAAGATCGCAAGGAGATACGGCCGTCGCGTTTTTATAAAAAACATTCTGACAGTTATAGTTCCCAATCAATAATCGTTCTCCTTACTTTCTCCTTATACGTTTCGAGCTCTTCTTTAGTAGCATTAATGAAACTATTATTCTCCAGGCTGCCCACTACAATATCCATTTCCTTCTCATTACTGTAAGTCATTTTAC
The DNA here is from genome assembly GCF_900142605.1 of Chitinophaga jiangningensis. Taxonomy (GTDB): domain Bacteria; phylum Bacteroidota; class Bacteroidia; order Chitinophagales; family Chitinophagaceae; genus Chitinophaga; species Chitinophaga jiangningensis. The sequence goes on along the minus strand of NZ_FRBL01000001.1, from coordinate 74,290 downwards.
GGAAAGGATTTTTGTAATCTTTTTCCCTGGATTTGAAAATCCCTTCTGCCATCCATTCCATGGTAGCAACACTATCCACCAGCCATTGCTGTAAATGTTCGGTACTGAAATTTTTCAGTGGCACCTCTTTAATTTCCAGCATACTGGCTACGGCATGTTGCAGTTTATCAGCAGCATATTCCTTCCCTATTTCACGGTAGGCATCATGCAGCTGATCCCAGCTGCTGATACGGTTTTTACGGATGCGCTGTTTGAGCCCGTCTACAGTATCGGCTTTCATCAGCTGGCCGCCTACGTTTACCCATGGCGTACGTTTCGCAGTTTTGATAGCTGCCTGTAATGCCACAAATGAAGGCTTGGCGGCTGCAATGATATTTTTGATACCATATAGTACGATCAGCTCCCTGAAGATCGGATATGCTTTATGCACTTTGGTAAGCACCGTTTTGCGGTGGCTGTTTTCCATACCTTCGGCGTAGATGGTGAGTCGGCTAACATCCTCGGGCTTTTCCAGCAGCAGCTCTTTTCCTTTTTTACGAAGATCTTTGTCTGTTAAGGTTTTCCTGGGCTCATTTTCCGGAAGAGCATACCATGCTTTGGCAGTGGCGATTTCCATAATTGCCAGCGCGGTAAACATTTCTTCAACGGAATCCGGTGCGAGAAAATCATATTCAATGAGCTGTTTTTTATCGATCCTTTTATCGCGGTCCACATACTTCCAGGAATTGCGGGCAATGGCGTACATGTTGTACAGGAACCAGTAACCGGGCATGATCTGGAGCACGTTTTCGTGCTCATCGTTACTGACTAAACTAAACGGAATGGGTATATTCAGTTCAGAAAGATAATTACCTTTTGAAATCAGCGTGAAGTTGGCAAACTGTGAATTGTGTTTCAGACTTACGCATAAACCCGGCCAGAACCCTCTGCCGGCAATGATTTCACCGTCAGCCCCGCGGGAATTGTGGTTGGAACCTACGGTAGCACCAGCCGCCATATTACTCTGCCCCATGATCATGGATGCACAGAGGAAGGAGTTGTTATGGTGCTGTTCATGTGCCGGAAATATCAGTGAATTCAATACTTCGCAGCAGGAGATGGTAGAGTTGTTACCCAGGTAGGAGTTGATCAGCCGGGCACCATATTTCAGCTGGCTGTGAGAAGCCATAATAAAACGCACCGCTTTCACACCATAGAAGATGCGGCAGCCGTAACCTACGATGCCATTCACCATTTCGGTACCTTCACCTATCTGGGAACGGGCTTCTGCCGTACTTTTGATGGTGAGGTTCTTCAGTTTGTTGGCGCCTTTAAGGTAAGCATCCGTGCCGATGGTAACGTCTTTGATCATCCGGCAGTTTTTAATCACTGTGCGGTCGCCCACCATGCCGTAATAACCTCTGCGTTTATCGAACTGTTTTTCTGTGAAGGTGCGGAACTGTTGCTGTAACTGTATGTCGTCGCGGTTGCGGGTCCACAGGTAAGCATCACCGGGCAGCATACCATCAAAAGGTAATACGGCACGCCCGCCGTTTTCATTACATAATTCCAGTTCAATGCGCAGGTTTTCAGGCTCATTGCTCTTTACAATACCATTGCCAAATTTAGCAACATCAGAAGTAACCATTTCGTTTACGTTGGCAACGATCACTTCATTTCCAAGGATGTAGTGCGACAAATAGTTAACGTTATGTACCACTACATTGTCGCCGAAATCGCAGGCGCAGATGGTGCTGTTATACAGGCCTACCGGCAGTTTGAGGTTGCGGTATTCCAGGTAATAAGGCTCCAGCTTGCCGATGCGCACCATCCCGAAAAAGTGACAGTGCTGTACCAGCTGCGGATTAAATTCATTGGATACGAAGATGTTGTTCCAGTTGTCAGAGGTGTTGTCGTTGCGGACAAGCGTCTCTATTTCATACGCGGTAAGCTGGCGAAACTGGTCCTTGCTCTGCCATTGCTCATTGCGCAGGTAGTACTCGTCCTTACCTTTTGGAAGTGCATCTTCGATAAAGTTATACCCCAGGCCTGCCAGGGGCATTTTTCGGATGTTGTTCATGGATACTTTCTTAAGTCTATTCTACTGTTACACTCTTCGCAAGGTTACGTGGCTTGTCCACATCGTATCCTTTGGATACACCGATGTGATAAGCGAGTAACTGTAAAGGTATAACACTAATGATTGGTGCCACCAGTTCATCTGCTGCAGGTACCACAATTACGTCATCAACCATAGGAGGGATAGTGGTGTCGCCTTCGGTTACTACCGCGATCACCTTGCCTTTACGGGCTTTAATCTCCTGAATGTTACTTACTACTTTTTCGTAGAAACTATCTTTTGTAGCCACAATCACTACGGGTAGATTTTCATCTACCAGTGCGATAGGACCATGCTTCATTTCCGCAGCAGGATAACCTTCTGCATGGATATAAGAAATCTCTTTCAGTTTCAATGCGCCTTCCAGTGCTACCGGGAAGTTGTATCCACGGCCGAGGTAAAGGAAGTCGCGGGCATCTTTATATTTCTCTGCAATTTCTTTTACGTGGTCATTTAATTTCAGGGCAATAGCCACTTTTTTAGATACCTGGTCCATTTCGTTGAGCAGGTGCTGGAAGCGCTGGCCGCTGATAGAACCTCTTTCCATCGCTACTTTCAGCCCAATCAATGCCAGTACAGTCAGCTGTGCAGTGAATGCTTTCGTAGAGGCAACACCGATCTCAGGGCCTGCGTGCGTGTAAGCGCCGGCGTCCGACATACGTGCAATAGAAGAACCTACTACGTTACATACGCCCAAAATGATAGCGCCTTTTTGCTTGGCACTTTCTATAGCCACCAGGGTGTCGGCCGTTTCGCCGGATTGTGATACCGCGATGATAACATCTCCCTGACCAATTACCGGGTTACGATAACGGAACTCGGAAGCATATTCGACTTCAACAGGTATACGGCAAAGTTCTTCGATCATGTACTCTGCTACCAGCCCGGCATGCCAGGAGGTTCCGCAGGCCACAATGATAATGCGTTTGGCATTTTTAAGCAGGTCCATATGCTCCCGGATACCACCGAGGGTGAGAGTGCCTTTAGGTGCATCCAAACGGCCACGCAGGCTGTCGTGTATGGTTTGCGGCTGCTCAAATATTTCTTTCAGCATGAAGTGGTCATACCCACCTTTTTCGATGGCTGCCAGGTCGATATCCAATTTCTGAATGTAGGGCGTTTGCCGCTCGTTGCTGATGTTTTTAAGAATCAGTTCATCGGCTTTGATGATAGCAATTTCGTAGTCATTTACGTACACTACTTCTTTCGTGTATTCCACGATAGGAGAGGCATCTGAAGCGAGGAAGTGTTCACCTTTACCCACGCCGATCACGAGCGGACTACCTTTACGCGCAGCGATGAGCGTGTCAGGATTATCTTCATCAATCAGTACAATTACGTAGGCGCCCACTACACGTTTCAGTGCGATGCGTAAGGCTTCTTCCAGGGTGGAGTTATTGCTTTTTTTAATCTCTTCGATGAAGTGAAGCAGTACTTCGGTATCCGTATCACTCTCGAATACATGCCCTTTACTTTCCAGCTCCTGCTTGAGCTGTACATAGTTTTCGATGATGCCATTGTGCACCATTGCTAATTTGCCGTCGCCGGATTTGTGAGGGTGGGCGTTACGGTCGCAGGGTTCTCCATGAGTCGCCCAACGGGTGTGTCCGATGGCGATGTGGCTACGCATATCTTTGCTGGAAGCGTATTCTTCCAGTGCAGCCACTTTGTCTTTTTTCTTATAGATTTTGAGTCCATCATTGATGATAGCAACTCCTGCGCTGTCATACCCGCGGTATTCCAGTCTCTTTAGGCCTTTCAATACGATCGGATAAGCTTCACGCTGCCCGATATAAGCTACGATTCCACACATATGGTTTCTTGTATTTTAGATGAGGTTTGGTTGCGAAGAAATAATAAAATAAACTGTTGGTATACCAACAGCTAGTTTTTCGGTTTGTGAAATTTGAAAGCATTTCACAAACATTACGCGTGCAATTTTTTGTAAAAAATAAAATAAAAAAAGGGATACGGTGAGATGATAAGCAGTTATTAACGTACTGTTAATACTGTTTTTCATCGTTCACCGTATCCCTGTATGTCTTGTTTAACACCGGGTCAGCGGATGGAGATTATTTGAGGAGTGTTTCGTTGAATAGTTTCAAGATCCTTTTATATTCATCCGTCCAGCTGGCTGGTGTGGTAAACCCGTGGTCTTCTACGGGGTACACAGCCAGTTCCCAGTTGTCTTTCTTTAGTTCAATGAGTCGTTGCGACAAACGCACAATGTCTTCAAAATGAACATTGGTGTCTACCATTCCATGACACATGAGCAATCTGCCCTTCAGCCCTTCTGCATGATAGATCGGGGAGGAGCGAAGATAAGCAATACTGTCCTTATATGGTTCATTCAGTATGTTACTCGTGTAGCCGTGATTGTAATGGGCCCAGTCAGTAACACTGCGTAAAGCAGCACCGGCGGCAAAGGTACCTGGTTTTGTGAACATTCCCATGAGGGTCATAAAACCTCCGTAGCTTCCTCCGTATATTCCTATACGGTTGGCATCCACTCCCGTTTTGTTGGCCAGGTATTTTGCTGCATCTACTTCATCGTCCAGGTCCTTACCGCCCATAAAGCGGTAAATACCGGTCCGCCAGTTGCGGCCGTAGCCGGCGCTGCCGCGGTAATCCACGTCCAGTACGGTGTAGCCGAGGTCTGTCAGCAAGTTATGGAACATATATTCTCTAAAGTACTGACTCCACCAGCGGTGTGCATTCTGCAAATATCCTGCCCCATGTACAAAAATTACGCCTGCTCCATTTTTTTTCGCCGGATCGGGTGTGTAAAGTCGCGCGTAAATCGGCTGATTGTCGCTGGCAGTAATGGTTATCAGCTCCGGCACCCTCCAGGAATAATTTTTAAATTCCTCACTTTGTGCCATGGAAGTCACCTGTTTTGCCTTAGCGCCTGCCGTATTTGGCTGTATATACAGCTCCCATGGCTGGTTAGGGGAGGAGTAACGGAAGGCGATCCATTTTTCGTCCGGGCTCACACTTACCTCATGTGCGCCCTGCATGGTGGTGATCCGCTCCTGCTTACCGCTGGCGATATTCAGTTTATAAAACTGTTTTTCACCGGGGTGTACCTCGTTGGTAACGATATAAAATGTTTTTTTATCGTTGGATAATTGTGCTTCCTGTACCTCATAATTGCCGGTAGTGAGTTGTTTTAGCTCCCGGGAGATGACATTGGCGGTGTATAAATGTGAGTAGCCGGTAGTTTCAGACTGAAACCAGATCGTATTTTCATCTATCCAGCCCAGGTTGCCGCCGCCCATGCTCCAGCCAATACCAGGGCCCGCAATCCAGGCTTCATCCCGCTGGCGGTTGATGGAAGTCAGTTTGCCTGTAGTGCCATCCAGTAAAGCGATCCAGCGGTCTTTATTATCCATGGAGCGGATGTCTACTATGCCGTGTGTGCCCTTGTCGGACCAATAAGGCCCATTGATGATCACTTCCCGTACCACCGCAGAATCCTTTTTCGTATAGTCTTTAACGTAATCAGGCTGATCCTTTATGCCTGGCAGGTCTTTAGTGTTAATGGCAATAACGGTATCGGCTACACGGTCGTAAACATAACTGGTAAAGCTGCCGCGTGGGGCTCCTACTTTTTCACGGGAAGGGATATCCGTTGTAAAGCCGGTGCTGGTAACGTAATCGGGCACAATAGTGCTCTTGGCATCCTTCGCTTCCGCATACAGGCGATAGGTGATAAAACGGCCGTCAGGGCTCACTTTTACCGACTGTACCTGTTTATCTTCTGTATATAAATTACGTAAGGGTTTTGGGGAGATGTAATCGTAGAAGCGCTTTGCAGCATCGGCCTTGGTTTTTTTATCGCGTATGACCTGCAGCAGCTCCAGTTGCTGTTGTTTCAGCCATTTTTCCTGGGCGTTGCCTTTTTGCAGGTCGTCTTTTTCCGGTGGAGGAGGCGGGCCCTGTTTAAAGCTGCTAAGCTGTGTAAGGCTGCCATCTGCGCGGTTCCAGGCAAAAACATCGCGGCCCTGTTGAAATGCGATGGCAGCAGTGCCGTTCAGGAATACCGGTGCGCTTTCCTGTACAGTAGTGTTGGTGATGCGCGTCACCTTACCGGATTTCAGCTCCTGGAGGTAGATATCGCCCTGGTGCGAAAATACCACCATGGTGCGGTCATTACTGTAAACACCGTTGCTGGCGGCCATCACCATGCTGCGGTTAAGCGCAGCCGTCTTCTTAGGCGTACCATCTTTCAGCTGGATGGCGTACAGAGAGTCCGCCGGGGCCTTCTCCGGGTTCCAGTTGAAATAAACCGTCTGGTTGTCGGTACCCCAGAAAACCTGGTCAGGAGAAGTTCCGATCCACTTCGGATCGCGCATGATTTTATCCACTGTAAGTGGCGACAGCTGGGCATAGGCGCTGTTGGTTGATAAAAAAATAATGGCAGGGAGGAACCATTTTCTCATAGCAGTTGACTATTTTGTTAGGGAATAAAAATAATGGATTAATCCCTAAACCGGGGAATAATAGGGATGTCTGGTACGATGATTATATGCCTTAACTTTACAGTATGCGTTTTTTCCTGCTCATAACCATGGCTGGCCTGGTGGCCTGCAAGCCCAAACCTCCTGTGCGGCAGCCGGTACCTGTATCGGACGACAGTACCTTCCTCACAGGCACCTTTTATGTGGTACGCCATGCCGAACGGTATGAAGGCCGGGACTCCTCGCTTACGCCCGCAGGCTACGAAAGAGCAGGTTGCCTGTATCGGCTGCTGAAAGATTCTGCATTAAACAAAATATATGTAACGCCCTACCGCCGCAGCCGCGAAACGGCTGACAGCCTGCGTGTGGCCTTAAGTCTGGATACAGCGGTGTATAAGCCGGATACCACCGGCGAGTCAGTCATCTATACGCTCACCCGGCACGACGACTGGGGAAAACACATCGTGATAGTGGCACATGCCAATACGATGTTGCCCATTGTGAAGGCACTGGGTGGTAAGGCACCGGTGGATTCCATCCGGGAAAATGAGTTTGACAGGGTGTTTGTGGTCAGGAAGGTGCGAGGGGGGACAAAAGTGAAGATGCTTCGCTACTAAGAGATTTTCCATAGTTTACTTCCGCCGTTGGCGGGTCCATATTCAAACACAAAGCGGGCGCCCCAGGGCCGCCCGCTTTGTGTTTGAATGCGCCTTAGGCGCCTTATAACAAAACTCCTTTCATCAGTGTATACGCCACCGTAAAGTAAATCAGCAACCCGGTAACATCCACCAGTGTTGCCACAAACGGCGCAGAAGAAGTAGCCGGATCGGCGCCCAGCTTCTTGAGCAGGAGCGGTAACATAGATCCCGAGAGTGTGCCCCACAGCACTACGCCAATCAGGGAAATACCAACAGTGAAGCCTATCAGCACGGTATGATCCCCATAGGTATGGAACAGAGAGTTCCACAGGAGGATACGGGTAAAACCAATGATCCCCAGCACACTCCCCAGCAGGATGCCGGATATCAGCTCCCTGCGCATTACCCGCCACCAGTCGCTCAGGGTAATTTCCCCCAGCGCCATGGCCTGGATAATAAGGGTGGAGGCCTGTGATCCACTGTTACCACCGCTGGATATAATCAATGGTACGAAAAGAGCCAGTACAACAGCTTTGGCTATTTCATCTTCGAAAAAACCCATCGCAGTGGCGGTTAACATCTCCCCGATAAATAAAACTACGAGCCAGCCCACACGTTTTTTTACCAGTTTAAGCAACGGCATATCGAGGTAAGGCTCATCGAGGGCCTCGGTACCACCTATCTTCTGGATATCTTCTGTATGTTCTTCATTGGCAATCCACAACATATCGTCGATGGTAACGATACCAAGGAGGATACCCTGATCATCTACCACGGGAAGGGCTACACGATTTTCCATCCGGAACACCTGGATGGCCTCTTCCTGGTCGTCGTTGGCATGAAGGGATACAAAGCGGTCGTCCATCAGTGTATGCACTACCGTGTCCGGCGCTACCAGCAGGAACTCCCTGATCCGGAAGTCGTCCAGCAGGTGGCCGTTGCCATCAATCACATATATCACATCAATGGTTTCACTATCCTTGCCGTGTTCGCGGATGTAATCCAATACATGCTTCACCGTCCACTCTTCACGAACAGCGATATAGTCGGGGGTCATGATACGACCCACACTGTTTTCCTTGTAGCCGAGCAGGGAGAGGGTGATACGTCGTTCTTCCGGGTCGAGCAGTTTAATCAGTTCCTTCACCGCCTCGCTGGGTAACTCCTCCAGGAACGAGGTACGGTCATCCGCCGGCAGCTCATTGAGTAGCTCCGCAATTTTTGCAGGCGCCAGCGATTTGATAACATCCTCCTGCAATGGAAAATCCAGGATACGGAAAGCAGCAGCAGCGCGACTGATCGACAGGTGGTTAATGATAATACCTGCCTCGTCCGGCTCCTCATGAATTAACTCTGCTATGTCCGTAATCAGCTGATCATCCAGGTATACGCTTAATTCACGGAAATTTTTCTCTTCCGCCAGTTCCATGAATTTCTCCTGTAAAGCTTCATTTTCCATGTACAATTCGACTCTAGCTGCGAAATTAAGTTAAAATAGTACGCATCCGGGCATGGCCTATAAGATTTCTCCTACATGCATGCGTATATTGTTGCAAATGGTATCCGTAGGCAGGTCATTGGCATCCTTGCCAAATGGATCTTCAATCTCTTCCGCAATCAGTTCCAGACTCGCCAGTACAAAGAAGATGAACACAATCATGGGGATGATCAGGTAACCCAGGCTGAACACATAACCGAAAGGCATCGTCATGATGTAGAAGAAAATAAACTTCTTTATAAATACAGAATAGGAAAAAGGAATCGGGGTGTTCTTGATGCGCTCGCAGGCGCCGCATACTTCTGTGAGAGAGGCTAATTCAGTATTGAGTATGATAAGCTGATCGCCGCTGAGCTGACCCGCCTGGTGCAACTCCATGATCTTTTGCATGATCATTCCCGCCAGCTGGTTAGGAATATGCTTGTTGGTATCAGGGGCCAGTGCCACATTGCCCGGAAGGTTTTCCATCTCCTCCGGTAAATATATTTTACGGAGATGATTTTTTAAACTGAAAGCGAAGTTGGGGATCATTGCCCGGAACCAGGCTTTGGCAGCCTCATTGCCGGCAGGCAGCATCGCATCTATTTTCAGGGCCAGGTTGCGGCTGCTGTTTACCAGCGTGCCCCATTGCCGCCGGCCCTCCCACCACCGGTCGTAAGCCGTATTGGTACGGAATACCAGTAACAATGAAATCACAAAGCCCAGCAGGCCATGCATTAAAGAGATGTTCTTCAGCTCACTGTTGGCAGACAGCTTCCATACTTCCAGCTCCAGCCAGGCTATGATCCCTGAGTAGATGGACAGGGCAATAAACATGGGAAAGAGCTTCCTGACAGTGTCCGCTTTGTGAATGCGAAAAATGAACGTAAACCATTCCTTTGGGTTGTAATTGATCATTCGTATTTTTTAATCCAGTACAAAAATACCGGGCCGGAGTTTCCTCCTTCCGGGCCGCAAACCTAAAATTTTTCAAGATGATTTTGATAACTTCCCGCTTTAACTTTACTTTACGCCTTCTTTTATACGAAATAGTGCTATGATTAAGCCATACTTGTACGTGCAAAAATCCAAAGGTAAAGGCCGAGGCGTTTTTACCACTGAAGACATTCCCGCAGGAACGAGGATCGAAACTTCCCCGGTACTGGTACTCGATCACGAAGATACCGTACTGGCCGACAGAACTTTCCTCCACAACTATATTTTCCTGTGGGGAGACGACGAATCCGAATCCTGCATAGCACTTGGCTTCTGCTCCATCTATAACCACGATTACACACCTAATTGTAAATATGAGATGGACTTCGAAGAAGAAACCATGAGCATCATTACCCGCCGCGCTATCAAAAAAGGCGAAGAGCTGCTAATCAACTACAATGGTGTTCCTACCAGCAAAGATCCACTCTGGTTCGATATCAAATCCGATACACCCGAACCTAAGAAAGCCAAGAAAACTAAAGAAAAGAAAAAATAATTACGAATCTTTTTTCCAGATTACCGGAACAGCCCTGATATTCAGGTAATTTCCGGTAATCTGTAATTATGCAGATTCGTTATTATTTTGTAATATTGTATAAGTGCTTATATAATTTTTACCAACATGTCGTTTTACGCCTCACTAGGTCACCTGGTTTTTGGAACCCGGCTGCGCCGCCTCAGCGAATACTTCCTCATGGAAGTGAATAAAGTTTATGAGCAGGAAGGCATCCCCTTTGATGCCAGCTGGTTCCCGGTATTTTATATACTCTCCCAGAGCCAGCCCATGCCCCTGATTGACATTGCCGATCAACTCGAAATTTCCCATAGCGCCGTAAGCCAGATGGTTACTAACCTTCGCAAAAAAGGACTGGTGAAAACCGACTCCTGCAACGATGACCGCCGCCGCCAGCTGGTAGTGTTCACACCGGAAGGAGAAGACCTGCTCCGACGCGTACAGCCCATCTGGAAAGCTATCACCAAAGCCATGGAAAACGTAGCGATGGAACATAAACACAGCCAGCAGATACTCGAAGCCATCAGGGAAATTGAAGAATCCGTGCAGGCAACACCACTGGCAGAAAGAGTCCGTAAAGAACTATAAAATCATACACCAAATCAATATCACCATTAACAGCAGTTACCAATGAACATGATTTTCAAATATGGTATCGACACACTTACGGTATCCACCGTACTCGATATCGCCAGCGGCAAGGTGAAAGGCGTACTCGCGCCGGAAGCCATTGAACGCATCCAGGCAAGCGCCGGATATGTACAGGCCATCGTGGCACAGCATACCACTGTGTACGGCATCAACACCGGCTTTGGCCCGCTCTGCGATACCAAAATATCTGAAGAAGATACCCGCACCCTGCAGTACAATATCCTGCAAAGTCATAGTGTAGGCGTTGGCGATAGTATCCCGGAAGAAGTATCCCGTATCATGCTCATCACCAAAGTACACGCACTGGCACAGGGTTACTCCGGCGCTGCACTCGCCACCCTGGAGCGGATTATCTGGCATATCGAAAACCGCGTGACCCCGCTGGTGCCTGAAAAAGGTTCGGTAGGCGCCTCCGGCGACCTTGCTCCGCTGTCGCACTTATTTCTCCCGTTAATAGGCCTGGGAAAAGTATGGTACAAAGGCCAGCAAACAGATATGCAGGCTGTATTGCAAAAGGAAAACCTGCAGCCGGTAGCACTGGGCCCTAAAGAAGGACTGGCGCTAATCAACGGTACGCAGTTTATCCTCTCCTTTGCAGTGAAAGCCGTTGCGCGGCTTCACAACGCGCTCGATGCGGCCGATATCATCGGCGCCCTTTCACTCGAAGGCCTCATGGGTACCTCCAAACCATTTGATCCACGCTTACATACCATCCGTCCTTTCCCTGGAAACCAGCTGGTAGCTCATCGCCTGAAAACTATGTTGGATGGTAGTGAGATCATGTATTCACATGTGGACTGCGGCCGCGTGCAGGACCCGTACTCCCTCCGCTGTATGCCACAGGTACACGGTGCCTCCCGTACCGCCTGGCAGCACCTGTATCACCTGACCTCCATTGAGCTCAACAGCGTTACCGACAACCCCATCATCTTCAGCGCAGAAGATACCATCAGCGGTGGTAACTTCCACGGTCAGCCAATGGCCCTGCCGCTGGATTACGCTACCGTAGCGGCTGCCGAGCTGGGTAACATCTCCGATCGCCGTTGCTATATGATGATCGAAGGCCGCTTCGGACTTCCCAAACTCCTCATCCAGGACGCCGGCCTTAACTCCGGTTTCATGATTCCACAATACACCACCGCCGCACTGGTTACAGAAAACAAAACGCTGTGCTTCCCCGCCAGCGCGGATTCGGTACCTACCTCCCTCGGGCAGGAAGACCACGTATCCATGGGCTCCATCAGCGGCCGTAAGTTAAATCAGGTGATCTCCAACCTGGAATACATCCTGGCTATCGAACTGCTGTATGCCGCACAGGCAATAGATTTCCGCCGCCCGCTGAAATCAGGTCCGGTGCTGGAAGCCGTGCACGCCTTCACCCGCGAGCATGTGCCATTCGCTAACAAAGACCGCATCTTCGCAAACGATATCGCGGCATTACATAACATCATCACCAATCAGTCACTGGTTAGTGTTGCCAACGCGGCCGCAACCAGCCATCAATTATCCTTAAACGGTATTTATCATGAACAGTTTGGACTTTATTAAATCATTTGCGGCACACCCGCATTATAAAGCACCACATGGTGCCACCCTGCACGCAAAATCATGGCAAACGGAAGCACCGCTGCGTATGCTCCTCAATAACCTGGATCATGAAGTTGCCGAAAACCCGGATGAACTGGTGGTATACGGTGGCATCGGCCAGGCTGCACGCAACCGCGAAGCACTGGAAAAAATTATCAAAATATTACTGGAGCTGGACGAAGACCATTCCCTGCTTGTTCAATCCGGTAAGCCGGTGGGCATCGTACGCACGCATCCACAGGCGCCTCGCGTAATGCTGGCCAACAGTAATCTCGTACCTAAATGGGCAACCTGGGAGCATTTTAATGAACTGCGCGCTAAAGGACTGATGATGTACGGCCAGATGACCGCCGGCAGCTGGATCTATATTGGTACACAGGGCATCCTACAAGGTACCTATGAAACCTTTATGGAATGCGGTCGTCAGCATTTTGACGGTAACCTCAAAGGCAAGCTGCTGGTAACCGCCGGCATCGGTGGTATGGGTGGCGCACAGCCGCTGGCCGCTACCATGGCAGGCGCCGTATTCCTCGGTGCCGATGTGGACGCTACCCGTATCCAGAAACGTATCGATACCCGCTATATCGACCGGATGACGCACTCCTACGAAGAAGCTATCCAGTGGGCAAAAGAAGCGATGGAAAAAGGCGAAGCACTGAGCATCGGCCTCGTTAGCGATGCGGGCGATATGCTGCAACGTCTCCTCCACGATAATATCATCCCTGACATACTCACGGATCAAACCTCTGCACACGATCCTATCAATGGTTATGTGCCTAACGGTATGACCCTCGAAGCCGCTGCAGCACTGCGTAAGCAGGACCCTGCACAGTACAAGCAGCTGTCGCTCAAAAGCATGGCCCGCCACGTGGGCTTTATGCTCGACATGCAGCAACGCGGCGCCGTTACATTCGACTACGGTAACAACCTCCGTGAGTTCGCCAGAGAAGGCGGAGAGCCAAACGCATTCAACTTCCCGGGATTCACGCCGGCGTATATACGCCCGCTGTTCTGCGAAGGGAAAGGACCTTTCCGTTGGGTAGCACTCTCCGGTGACCCAGAAGATATTTATACCACCGACCGCGCACTGATGGAAGCATTTCCTGAAAATACACACCTGATCAACTGGCTTAAACAGGCACAGGAAAAAGTAGCCTTCCAGGGCCTGCCTGCACGTATCTGCTGGCTGGGACTCGGTGAGCGCGAAAAAGCCGGTCTGATTTTTAATGAACTGGTAAGAACAGGTAAGGTTAAAGCACCGATTGTGATCGGCCGCGACCACCTCGATTGCGGTTCTGTAGCATCTCCCAACAGAGAAACAGAAGCGATGAAAGACGGCTCCGACGCGGTAAGCGACTGGACGTTGCTGAACCTCATGTCCAACACCGGTGGCGGCGCTACCTGGGTATCCTTCCACCATGGCGGTGGCGTAGGTATGGGCTACTCCCAACATGCCGGTATGGTGGTGCTGGCTGATGGAACCGATCGTGCCGCGGACTGCCTGCGTCGTGTGTTATTCAACGACCCTGCCATGGGCATTTTCCGCCATGCAGATGCCGGTTACGAAAAGGCGCAGGAATGGGCAGAAAAATTTGGTATTAATCTCTAAAATCTGACAGATGTTAATAGGGCCTTTCACACAAATACTCCCCATGACCGGCATGCCGCTCAAAGGAGCTTTGCAGGATGAACAACTGCCCGTTATACATAATGGCGGGGTGGTAGCGGAAGATGGTAAAATCCTTGCGGTGGGCGATTACAAGGCCCTGCAGCAGGCCTATCCGGATCAGGAACTCCAGTTTATTGATCAGCCGATGGTGTTACTACCCGGCTTTATCGACTGCCACACGCATATCTGTTTCGATGGTAACCGCAGCCGCGATTACGCCATGCGTATTGCCGGAAAAAGTTACCTCGAAATCGCGCGCGCCGGCGGAGGTATCTGGGATTCTGTTACCAAAACCCGTGTAGCCGATACCGTTACCCTTGCAGAAAATACTGTGGCCCGGGCGAACCGTCACCTCATGGAAGGTGTTACTACCATAGAAGTGAAAAGTGGTTACGGCCTGGATTTCGACAGTGAGTTGAAAATGTTGCGGGCTATTCAGCAGGCATCGCTGCATACACCGGCCACATTGATACCTACCTGTCTGGCCGCGCACATGAAGCCTAAGGATTACGCCGGTACTGAAACGGAATATTTAGACTGGGTGTTGTCGGAGTTGCTGCCGGTACTGAAAGCACAATCGCTTACCAACAGGGTGGATATTTTTATAGAAGAGACGGCATTTTCGCCGGCAGCGGCCACCAGTTACCTGCGAGCGGCAGCTGCCAAAGGTTTCGCAGCTACGGTACATGCAGACCAGTTTACCGCAGGAGGTTCCGAAGTAGCAGTAGCTACCGGCGCTTTATCTGCGGACCACCTGGAAGCCAGCACCGATAAGGAAATTCAGCTGCTGGCACAATCCAATACGGTGGCAGTGGTGCTGCCTGGTGCCTCTCTCGGCTTAGGCATGCCCTATGCCCCAGCACGAAAATTGCTGAATGAGGGCGCCTGTTTGGCTATTGCGAGCGACTGGAACCCGGGATCAGCCCCTATGGGTGATCTGCTGTTGCAGGCCGCTGTGATGAGTGCTGCAGAAAAGTTATCGGCCGCAGAAGTATTCGCTGCCCTCACTTTCCGCGCCGCACCTGCCTTACTGCTGACGGACAGAGGCCGCCTCGAAGCGGGGCTCCTGGCGGACATGCAGGCTTATCCCACCAATGATTACAGGGATATTCTGTACTTTCAGGGTAAGCTGAAGCCATGCAGCATCTGGAAAAATGGTGAAACAGTTACAGCATTATGATAACAAAAGAATTTTATCACCCTACCCAGGCCGGAACCTGGACGGGACGTACAGACGGATCAACGGATGACCTGCTGCGCTGGCATATGATCATCCGGCTGGTGGACCTCCTGAAGGAGCCATTACCGCCACTGGCAGAAGGCCAGAAAGGGGTGGCTATCCTGGGCTTCGCCTGCGATGAAGGCGTACGCCGCAACAAAGGCCGCATGGGCGCCAAAGATGGCCCTGCTGCCATCAGAGCGGTATTGGGTAACCTGCCCGTTCACCTCACGGAAGGCGCCGTGCTGCTGGACGCCGGCGATATCGCCTGTATGGACGGCCGTATGGAACTGGCCCAGCAGGTGCTCAGCGAAGCGGTGAAAGCGGTTATTCAGGCCGGCTACCTGCCGGTAGTACTGGGAGGCGGCCATGAAATTGCGTATGGGCATGGCTGTGGGGTCCGTGAAAATGCCCGTCAGCAAAACGCCCGCGTAGGTTACATCAACTTCGACGCGCACTTTGATATCCGCGTGCCGGGCGCTGAAGGGCCTACCTCCGGTACCAGTTTTTATCAACTCGCACAGGATGCTAAGGCGGCTAACGAACCATTTAACTACCTGGCCCTCGGCATACAGAAACTGGGAAACACCCGTCAGCTGTTTAACCTGGCAGGGGAGTCCGGCGCCACTTACGTAGGCTCCGATGCTTTCCATCTAAACGATAAGGATACACTGTTTGCCGCCATCCAGCATTTTCTCGGACAGGTGGACCATGTGTACCTTACCACCTGCCTGGATGTATTTGCATCCTCGTTTGCACCGGGCGTAAGCGCTACGGCATACAACGGCATTTTACCGCAAGGACTGTTCCTGGAAAGCTTCCGGGCGATATTGGCCAGCGGCAAAGTGAAAGGAACCGACGTAGCAGAGCTGAACCCCGCATTCGATTATGATAACAGAACTGCTAAGCTGGCAGGGGCGTTGATTTTTGAAACGGTGATGGCGTACTGCGGGGAGGATTAAACATACTCCATTCGTCAAAGTGTGACACATGGGGAAAGGGGCGAAGCCCCTCCATACTACCACCGCCGAAGGCGGTGGTATATCCAAAATCAACATGATCCACAAAACCTTATATCACTACCTCCGCAAAGAATGCGAAGCACTCGACTCCGCACACAACAAACTGCGCCATCAACCCCGCAACCCCGCCGCTGTCCACGAACAACGGGTAGGCGTAAAAAAACTGCGCGCCTTTTTTGCACTCATCGATAATATCCCTGATTTTTCGTTTAAGTATAACCGTTACCTTAACAAGCTGCGGTTCCTCCAAAATATTGCCGGCATATCCCGCGATGCACAGCTGCAGGCACGCGCGCTCACGGCGCACGAAAGGCGGAGTAACTGGCGGTTTGGCTACGCACACCTGCTGCTGCAGGAGCGGCAGGCATTAGCGGCGGAGTTGATGGTGGCCGCCTCGAAACGACTTAAACTCGGTAGTTTCAACGAGCTGCCGGAGCAGTTTCGCGAGCGGCTGGAAGAAACAGAGGAGAAACATCTCACCGCAAAATTATTGGAATATGTAACGGACAATTTCCAGGAAATCAGGCCCCCGGTGAGTCGCGCAGGCCATATCGCCTGGCATGAAGTACGCAAGAAAGTAAAGGAAGTATACTACCAGCTCACGATATTAAAAGATGTTTTTCCCGAAGATACCAGGTACACGTACATGCTGAATTTTTCCAGGAAGGCAGGGGAGCTGTTGGGAAAGTGGCACGACAGCAGTGAATTGTACCTCTTTGTAAGCAGTACCATCCGCAAAGCCAGGAAGGAGCAGTTGCCGGTACATATTAAGGCGGTGCAACTACAGGAGGTGCTGAAGCTGGAGGCCAGGGAACAGCTGGCACTTTGCGCTAGTCACCTCCGTAGCAGGAAAGAGCAACTTTAGAATACGATGGTTTTGTTGCCCAGCACTATTACGCGATCGTCGATATGAGCTTTCACCGCCCGGGTAAGCACCTGCCGCTCTATATCCCTGCCCAGCATTACCAGGTCGTTGATCGCATGCTTATGGCTTACCCTGGCCACATCCTGCTCAATGATCGGACCTTCGTCCAGTTCATCTGTAACATAATGTGCCGTAGCACCAATCAGTTTTACCCCTCGATTGTAGGCATGCTGATAGGGGCGTGCACCTGCAAATGCAGGAAGGAAAGAGTGGTGAATATTGATGATGCGTTGCGGAAATAAACTCACAAATTGTGGTGATAAGATCTGCATATACCGGGCAAGCACTATAAAATCAATTTGCTGATCTGCCATCAATTTACCAATGGCGGCCTCCTGCGAGGCTTTGGTTTCACTGCTAACCGGAAGGTAATAAAAAGGAATACCCAAAGCAGTACAATCTTTTTCCAGTGTAGCATGATTGGAAATCACCAGTGGAATATCCACTTCCAGCTCGCCGCTACGCCAGCGCCAGAGCAGGTCCAGCAGGCAATGGTCGTATGCAGAAACCAATATAGCCATACGTTTGCGCTGGCCGGCGTGACTGATTTTCCAGGTCATATTTAACGGAGTGGCTACCTGTTGCTGAAAAGCAGCATCAAATTCCGGGTTGTACGGCATCTTCACTTCCATGCGCATAAAAAAAAGACCTTCCGCAGGATCGGTGCTGTGTTGACTAGCATCCAGTATATTTGCACCTGACTGGAAGAGAAACTGTGAAACGGTGGCTACAATTCCAGGTTTATCAGGGCAACTGATCAGTAACCGGGCAGTATTGGGAGAACTAATATTATTTTCCATAGGGGCAATGCAGTGTATGCGACCCAAAATAGATAAAATACATTGAAAAAAATAGGACTGATGTCGGATACGCACAGCTATCTGCATCCACAGGTATTCAAATATTTTGAGGGCGTTGATGAGATATGGCATGCCGGCGATATCGGCGATGCTAAGGTGGCGGATGAGCTGGAAGCCTTTAAACCATTCAGGGCAGTATGGGGTAATATAGATGGGAAAGATATACGTGTCCGTTACCCGGAAACCCTGCACTTTACAGTGGAAGAAGTGCCGGTGATGATCACGCATATAGGTGGATATCCGGGTAAATATGCGCCGGGGGTAAAAGCGCAGCTGTTGGAACAGCATCCTAAGTTATTTATCTGCGGACACTCACATATTCTGAAAGTAATGCCTGATCCGGCATTGAACTTGTTACATATGAACCCGGGTGCATGCGGTCAGCAGGGATGGCATAAGGTGAAAACCTTATTACGTTTTCAGCTGGACGCCGGAAATATCCAGCAGCTGGAAGTCATAGAACTGCCCAAATAAGGCTAAAATCCGGACTTTTATCTATTATTTAATCATTTTTGACACAGGAATGCGTATCTTGGCCCGCCCTACAACTGGTGTATGCGTATGGTAAAAAGAATCTTTTTGTTTTGCTGCCTCACTTGTTTTGCCCTGATACAGGCAAAGGCACAAAGTGCATTCCTCAGCTGGCTCAAAACAGAAACCGATACCAATTACGTAAAAGACTATACTGACAAAGTCACTTTCCGATTATACGGCTCCCGCAAATTTAACAGCTACGATATTGTAGATACCAGGCAAAATAAGGATATCAAGTACCGCCCCAATTCCCCGTTTAATATCGGGTTTGGTGCCAACTATAAATTTCTCGGCCTGAATCTCGGCTTTAACCTGCCGTTTGTAAACAGGCATAACGACAAATATGGCAAGACTAAATACCTCGACCTGCAGACGCACATTTATCTCCGTAAACTGGTAGTTGATTTTTATGGACAATCCTATAAGGGGTACTATGTAGCCAATCCAACGGAAGTATTCGGAAAAGCTTATGCCTTGCAAAATCCTTATCCACAGCGGCCGGATATTAAAAGCCTGGCGATAGGCCTGGCGGGTCAGTATGTGTTTAATGACAAACGTTTTTCGTACCGGGCGCCTAATTTGCAAAATGAATATCAGGCAAAGAGTGCCGGTTCCTTCCTTGCCGGTGGTGATGTTTTTTATGTACAGGTGGCGGGGGATTCTTCACTGGTGCCCTCCAACCTGGCAGATACTTCGTTTCTGCACGATATCCATTATTATAAGTCCAACATCATGAGTACCACTGCCAGCGTGGGATATGCGTACACGTTTGTGTATAAGGCGCATTGGTTCCTGTCGTTGTCGCTGACCGGCGGCCTGGGGATCAACCGTACCAAGCTGTTCCTGGAAAGCGGTATCGTTACCCGTGACTTCGGCTGGCAAATCAACAATAACATCCGGGCTTCAATCGGGTATAACTCTCCCAGGTATTTCGCCGGAATCCATTATGTGGCTAATACAAATCGCAGTGAAATGTCGCTGCCCAATACCTTTCAGACGTTCAGTGCCGGTAACTTCAGGGTGAGTATGGTACGCAGGTTCACGCTCAGGCACAAACTATTTTAGCTTTCTTTTTCGGACGGAATCCATTTAGGGCCATCTACCGGGCGATAATTTTCCATTTTTTCAATCAGCTGGCTGATCTCATGGCTGTGTAACAACATGTTTTTATTATTGGGAGATAGAAAGCCTTTTGCGGTCATGTTTTCCGCCAGGGCAATCAGCGCGTCATAGTAGCCCTGTGTATTCAAAAGGCCGATGGGCTTATGGTGCAGCCCTAACTGCCCCCAGGTCAGCATTTCAAATAACTCCTCCATAGTACCGAAGCCACCTGGCAGCGCCACTACTCCGTCACAGAGCTCATTCATTTTCGCTTTGCGCTCGTGCATGGTATCGGTGAGGATCAGGTCCGTAAGACCGTTATGTGCCAGTTCTTTTTGTTGCAGAAAATGGGGAAGTACACCAATTACCTCGCCGCCTTCTGAAAGTGCACCATCAGCTACAGCACCCATCAGGCCTACACGGGCACCGCCATATACCAGGCCAATACCTTTCTTTGCGAGCGCAGCACCCAGTAGCATGGCCTGTTCTTTAAAGATGTCGTGGTTGCCCATACTGGACCCACAATACACTGCTATTCTTTTCATACCTTATAATGTTGCAATTTCATTTTCAATATTTTTTCGGGCACTTGCTTCCAGTTGTTCCCGAAAGGTTTCCGTACAGTAAATAAAAGGCTTTTCGAGGAAATGACGCAGTACTTTCTTTCTGCCCGGATTGTATAGCAGGTCAGGGTATGCAGCATATTCCTGCCGGATCTGTTGTGTATAGCGGTGATAAGTACCCTCGTTAGTACCAAGTATTTCAAGGTCCAGGTCGAGCAGGATGCAGGTATCCGGGTTATCGCCGGCTGTATGGGTTTTAGTAGCCATAATTAACGCTGCCACCTCGTCAATTTCATCTCCCCAAAAATTTATTTTATGTAAAAAATCAACGGCTGCGGCAGCACTTTTTTCTTCGTTATCCTTTGCCGTTGCATCATACACCACATCATGAAAAAATATGGCAAACAGCATGGCGTCTTTATCACGGATCAGTGTCTCATGAAGGTAGGCGCTGCTGATCATATTGCGTATATGCGTGAGCGTATGATAGTGGCGGCCTTCTTCGTTATAGGCAGCTGTGAGCTGCTCAAAGGAAGTTTTTATGAGCGCTTCATTAGTAGTGTATTTGCTGCAGAGGTCCGTCCAGAGATATTCGAGAATTAACGGTTTCATGATAAGTAAAGTTAGGCTTATTCGCGCAGCTATATAGCATACAGGGCTTGATATTTATAATTGAAGTTTATTAATTTACGGCATGGAATATTTGGAGAGATATGGAATTATTTTATTGCTGGTAATAATAGTAATTGGCATTGCATATGGCTTTGCAAGCTGGTTTTCCATACCCTCGGAAAGGAGAAAATTGATAAAAGGGAATTTAATCGTGCGGTCATATATTGGACTTTCGCTATTATTGCTGGTATCCTATCCTGTATTGAAGGTTATTATGCTGGTGGACCGGCAATACACAATAGGAGTGACGGAGAAAGTGGTGTATAGAAGAAACAGTGCCGGTGTTCAATATTCGCTTTGTGTAAACGGTTCAATGTACTATGGCGATGCAGAAATTGGATCGGTTAAGCACCCTCACCACAGGTATTTAGTAAAATACATCCCCTGGTTCCCCTACATGAATGAAATGTTGTCCACATATGAAATCACTGATTCCACTATCTCGGAACCTGTTATAGGCTGGGATGAAATACCGCTAGGTCTTAAGTAATTATGATTGCTGACGTAACAAATATAATTGCAACTGTTATAGTCGCAAACAAAGGTCGTTCAAGGAATGCCCGTGTGGTATAGGTGAAATTTTAGCAAAATTGCATTACAATAAAAAAGGACCGCAATCACTTGCGGTCCTTTTTTTATGCTTTTAACCTAACGGTTTAATTACGCTTTTTTAGCAGCTTCTGCACGGATTACGTTCAGTGCGCCACCAGCTTTAAACCACTCGATCTGTTGTTCGTTATAAGTGTGGTTTACAGGGAACTCGTCTGTGCTGCCATCTTTGTGGTGCAGCACTACGGTCAGCTGTTTACCAGGAGCGAAGGTAGTCAGACCCAGGATGTCGATGTTGTCATCTTCCTGTACTTTATCGTAGTCTTCTTTGTTAGCGAAAGTCAGACCCAGCATACCCTGCTTTTTCAGGTTAGTTTCGTGGATACGGGCGAAAGATTTCACCAGGATAGCACGAACACCCAGGTGACGTGGTTCCATTGCAGCGTGTTCGCGGCTGGAGCCTTCACCATAGTTTTCATCACCTACTACTACTGCACCCAAACCAGCAGCTTTGTAAGCGCGCATGGTAGCAGGTACTGCACCATATTCGCCAGTCAGCTCGTTCTTAACAGTATCAGTTTTATCGTTGAATGCGTTTACCGCACCGATCAGCATGTTGTTGGAAATGTTATCCAGGTGACCGCGGTATTTCAACCATGGACCAGCCATAGAGATGTGGTCAGTAGTACATTTACCTTTTGCTTTGATCAGCAGTTTCAGGCCTTTCAGATCAGTACCTTCCCATGGAGCGAATGGTTGCAGCAGTTGCAGACGATCAGAAGTAGGAGAAACAATTACCTGAACACCGCTACCATCTTCAGCAGGAGCCTGGTAACCGGCATCTTCCACTGCGAAACCTTTCACCGGCAGCTCAAAACCTTTAGGTTCATCCAGTTTCACCTGTTCGCCGTTCTTGTTAGTCAGGGTGTCAGTGAGTGGGTTGAAGGTCAGGTCACCAGCGATAGCCAGTGCTGTTACGATTTCAGGAGATGCTACGAATGCGTGGGTAGAAGCCAGACCATCATTTCTTTTCGCAAAGTTACGGTTGAAAGAAGTGATGATAGAGTTCTTACGGTTAGGGTCATCTACGTGACGCGCCCATTGACCGATACAAGGTCCGCAGGCGTTAGCCAGTACAACACCACCTACCTGTGCAAAAGTGTTCAGCAAACCGTCTCTTTCGATGGTGTAGCGAACCAGCTCAGAACCAGGAGTGATCGTATATTCAGATTTCATACCCAGGCCTTTGTCGATAGCTTGTTGAGCCAGCGATGCAGAACGGGAGATATCTTCGTAAGAAGAGTTGGTGCAGGAACCGATCAGGGCAACTTCCAGTTTCTCAGGCCAGTTGTTTTCTTTCACCGCCTGGGCAAATTTGCTGATAGGCCATGCCAGATCCGGCGTGAAAGGACCGTTTACATATGGTTCCAGTTCGTCCAGGTTGATTTCAATCACCTGATCGTAGAATTTCGCAGGGTCAGCGTATACTTCAGCATCCGGACGCAGGTGTTCTTTTACCGCGTCAGCAGCTGCAGCAACTTCCGCTCTGCTGGTGAGTTTCAGGTACTCAGCCATTTTTTCGTCGTAAGCAAACAGAGAGCAGGTTGCACCAATTTCAGCACCCATGTTACAGATAGTAGCTTTACCGGTAGCGCTGAAAGAATCAGCACCTTCGCCAAAGTACTCCACGATTGCACCGGTACCACCTTTTACAGTCAGGATACCAGCCACTTTCAGGATGATGTCTTTCGCAGAGGTCCAGCCACTCATTTTACCGGTCAGTTTCACACCGATCAGTTTAGGCATTTTGAGCTCCCATGGCAGGCCAGCCATCACGTCTACCGCGTCAGCACCACCAACACCAATGGCCACCATACCCAAACCACCCGCGTTAGGCGTGTGAGAGTCAGTACCGATCATCATACCACCCGGGAATGCATAGTTTTCCAGCACTACCTGGTGAATGATACCAGCACCTGGTTTCCAGAAACCAATACCGTATTTATCAGAAATGGAAGATAAGAAGGCGTAAACCTCTTTATTTGTATCGTTAGCTATCGCAAGGTCCTGAACGGCACCCACTTTAGCCTGTATAAGGTGATCGCAGTGAACAGTAGAAGGAACCGCAACTTTGTCGCGACCTGCAGTCATAAACTGGAGCAAAGCCATCTGGGCTGTAGCATCCTGCATCGCTACACGGTCAGGAGCAAAATCTACATAAGATTTACCTCTTTCAAAGGGAGTAGATGTAGGTGCGGATAAGTGTGCGTATAAAATCTTCTCGGCCAGTGTGAGCGGACGACCTAACATTTTACGGGTCGCTTCCACCTTACCCGGTAATGCCGCATACACTCCTTTAATCATGTCAATATCAAACACCATGATAGAAAAATATTTAAGAGCGGTTAAAAATTGGTTGCAAAATTACACATAAATCAACAAGTTTTTAAATTAAATCAGGTGAATATGAAACCTCACAACGTTAATGTTAATTATTATATTTAATTTTTGAACAACGTTCATTACTGCGACTATACGGCAGAAACTGATAAGCTAATGATAATCAATCAATAATTAGCCCGCTAAAATGGCAGATGACAGCTTGCTTTTCAGAAGGAAAATTGATAAATTTGAAGCATGAACCGTATTAAAGACTTCGTGGAATGGAAGGCCTTCGGAGTTTGCAATGCTATTGGAGACCGATTAGGTGTTGCAACTTCCCGCATCCGCCTCTTTTTCATCTATGCCACTTTCCTGACAATGGGATCTCCACTCATCGTGTACATGATCCTCGCTTTCTGGATGAATATGAAAAATTACATCCTGAACGCACGCCGTAACCCGGTGCGTTACCTGTAATTATTTAAAAATCAATTTGTTTGGTTAAATTCGCCGCCCTAAAGAATTTGACCGATGAGATTTTATGCATTAGTATGCGCAATGGCTGCACTTTTGGGACTTGCTGCATGCTCCTCAAAAAATGAAACCATTTCCCCCGGCATTCCACCAGCAGCAAAAGACCAACGTATTACCTTTTATGAGGTTTTTGCAGGTAATGATACCATTAGATTTAACCATGCCCGTATGACCTACGACGCGCAAGGGCGTATCCTAACATTGGATGATGGCTATGGAATTACTACTTACACTTATACGAACGATATTATTTCCTCCCTTTACAAAATTCCCGTGGGAGACGGCAGATTCTACCAATTTGCCACCACCTCTTACATAAACAAGATAACAGGAACAACAGATTCACTGATCGCTACTAACTGGATAGGAGAGGCTGCCCCATACCTGAAAACACTCACCAAACATACCTATAATAGCCAGAACGGCCTGGTTGAAAGTGTCACCTACGACATGCTGCGTAATAATCTCTATCTCAAAACAGATAAAATTATAAGAGATCCTCTGAACAGGCCTATCACGGTTATATCTGGCAATTACGTCAGCCATTACATCTTCGAAGATGAACCCTATGTTGGACAGGCGTTTATTTATTTTCCCAACCAGGGAGTGACTACAGCCAATCACTGTTATCTCGCCACTGATCTGACGATTACCGATACCCTCGGTGCTGTATGGAGTAAATGGAAATATGAAACTACCAGGAACGCTGCCGGGTTAATAACAGAAATTAAAACTCATACACTTAACGCTTCCGGTGTTGTCCAGGATACAACACGATACAGTTATCAATACGCATCCAATTAAAACAAAAAGCCCCGGACATCACTATCCGGGGCTTTCTGTTAATTATTTTTCATCGCTATTCCAAATGATAATTAGTCATTCCATGATAATGATTCTGCAGCTCATTCAGCGTAATAGGATGCTTCAACTGCCGGAACTCATCCCTGAAATGCAACACCAGCAATGGATCATGCCCGTCAGGATACCAGCGTACCGAAAAAGGTCCCCTCACATATAAAGTCCCTTTTCCATTACCGGACTGCGCATCCTCCACATGAAACTGCAGCCTCAGCAGCGTTTCCGGCGTCAGCGGAATTGATTTCAGGTTGTCAAGATCATACCAGAACTCATTTTCATTTTCTGTGGAAACGAGTACCTTCTTTTCTTCGTGGTCCACCTCCAGAATAGTACCTTCCCTTTCCACTCCTCCGTAACTAGTAATAACAGTATCACCCGATTTTAAATGGTGTAAGTTTATCATAGCGAGAACGATTTAAAGTGTTATATGAATATACATAAAACGCATCAAATCATCAAGATGTTCGAAGTGGAATCGACGGTATTATTTTACCACTTTCCGGATAGCCACCAGCTGCTCCAGGAGCTCTTCCAGTAAGTCTAAACGCAGCATGTTAGCACCGTCAGACTTTGCACAGGCAGGGTCCGGATGCGTTTCAATAAACAAACCATCGGCACCGGTTGCAATAGCCGCCTTGGCAATAGTACCAATCAGCTTTGGATTACCACCGGTAACACCACTGGTCTGATTCGGCTGTTGCAAGGAATGCGTACAGTCCATCACCACCGGCTGACCCAGCTCACGCATGATTGGAATATTACGGTAATCCACCACCAGATCCTGGTAGCCAAAAGTAGTACCGCGCTCCGTAAGCATGATATTATCGTTGCCTGCGCCCTTGATCTTCTCTACCGCAAATTTCATGGCCTCACCACTCAAAAACTGCCCTTTCTTTACGTTTACCACTTTACCGGTTTCCGCAGCTGCCAGCAAAATATCTGTCTGGCGGGACAGGAATGCCGGAATCTGCAGCACGTCCACATAAGCGGCCGCCATAGCTGCTTCCGCAGCAGAATGTATATCTGATGTTACAGGAACATTAAACGTCTTTCCTATCTTTTGTAACAGCTCCAGGCCCTCTACATCACCAATGCCGGTGAAAGAATGAATACTGGTACGGTTAGCTTTACGATACGATGCTTTGAAAATATATGGAATCTCCAGTCGCTTACAAATGCCTGAAACCTTCTCGGCCACAGTCATCAGCAATTCTTCTTCTTCAATCACACACGGGCCCGCAATCAGGAAAAAGTTATCCGGATTATACTGCTGCCCCTGGAACAATGTTTTTAAATGCTTCATCTTGAAATTTTTTCTGTTGATTCAGGTTGCAAAGGTAACTTTTATATCTCAGTTATTAGGTAGCTCAACAGCCTCCATGTAAGGCCATTGTCATAATAATGTAATCCGGCAACAATTCCATTCGCAATTGGTAATTGGTATTGTTAAAGCATTGTCATCCAGTGCAGGGCGTTGATCGAAAATAGCGGGGAAGCCTTTAATATTACGTCCGTTTAGAAAAATACTGAACTTTTTATGAAGAAAGATAAGATCCTGGTTATTGGTGCCTGTGGACAAATTGGCGTGGAGCTGACCCTGGCCTTGAGAAAAATGTACGGGGAATCAAATGTACTGGCTTCCGACCTGCGTGAAGAGCATGACCTGCTCAAAGGTACCGGTCCTTATGTGTCCCTCGATGTGATGAACAAAGAAATGCTGCACGTACTGGTCATCCGCCACAATATCACCCAGATCTATCTGCTGGCCGCCATCCTATCGGCTACCGGCGAAAAAAATCCACTGCTGGCATGGCATATCAACATGCAATCTCTGCTTAACGTACTGGACATCGCCAAGGAAGAACACCTCGATAAAGTTTACTGGCCCAGCTCCATCGCTGTCTTCGGTCCTAACTCCCCGATGCAGGAAACGCCGCAGCACACCATCATCGAACCTACCACCATCTATGGTATCAGCAAATTCGCCGGCGAACGCTGGTGCGAATACTATAACCACCGTTATGGCGTGGATGTAAGAAGTCTGCGTTACCCTGGCCTCATCAGCTACAAATCAGCACCAGGTGGCGGTACCACCGATTACGCGGTAGAAATTTTCCACGAAGCCAAAGAAAATAAGAAGTACACCAGCTTCTTATCCGAAAATACCTATCTCCCTATGATGTATATGCCGGATGCCATCCGCGCCACCATCGAACTGATGGAAGCCGACGCGTCTAAAATATCCATCAGGTCCGCTTATAACCTTTCTGCAATGAGCTTCTCTCCAAAGGAAATCGCCGCAGAAATCAAAAAACATATTCCTGATTTTACCATCTCCTACGAACCAGACTACCGCCAGCAAATCGCTGACGGATGGCCAAACAGCATGGACGATACGCAGGCCCGCACCGACTGGGGCTGGAAGCCGGAGTACGACCTCGCTAAAATGACCAAAGATATGCTGGACCATATCTAAGCATCTGAAAAATATCTTAAAGGCTAAAAGGCCGTCAATCTTACGATTGGCGGCTTTTTTTATTTGCGCGTAGCCACTAACGGTAATACCTGCACGAAACGGGAACATTTTTTACCTCCAGAAATTCCGGATCGCGTAAATACTCTCACCCACTCCCTGCTTAACTTTGCGAACTTTCAAATTCGCAATCTGATAAATCGCTATAAAAATTTTATGTACAAACCGCTGACTACAATGCCCCTGCTGTTCCTGGCTGCGAGCGCCTTCGCGCAAAAGCAGGCCACCACAGAAAAAGATTCCCTACAACAAAAACACCTCGGCGAAGTAGTCGTTTCCGCCAACAGACGCCCCGTTACACTGGACCATGTACCTTCTTCGGTAACGATCCTTTCCAAAAAAACGCTGGATAACAACATGGCTGTTACTACTGACGTTACAGATATCCTCGCCAGGGAAGTACCTGGAATGGCTCCCGGCGCTCAAACCAACAGCAACGTGGGTCAGGGCCTCCGCGGACGTTCTGTACTCGTTATGATCGACGGTATCCCACAATCTTCCCCGCTGCGTAATGGTGAGGTAGACCTCCGCTCCATCGATCCCGCTGTACTCGAAAGGGTGGAAGTCCTCAAAGGGGCTACCGCCATCTACGGCAACGGTGCTACCGGCGGTTTAATCAACTATATCACCGCTAACCCTACAGGCGATAAACCACTCTCCGGCAAAACTTCAGTTAATATGACCGGCGGACTCGTTGGCCTCAAAAACAGTGTAGGCGGCCGCTTCGGTCAGATGCTGCAAGGGAAATCCGGCAAATGGGAATACATGGCCAGCGGTGTTTACGAGCAAACCGGCGAATATAAAGATGCAAACGGTGAACTGGTAGGTCCTAACTACAGCCTCGGTGAAACCGAAACCTGGAACGGCTACGCCAAAGCAGGCTATCATATCAACAGCCGCCAGAAACTGCAGCTGATGTACAACTTCTTCCGCAGCCAGCAAAACAGCAACTATACACTGGTTAACGGGGACATCGCCAAAGGCATACCTGCCACCGGCGTATTGGGTAAAACTGCCGGTACCCCTACCGGCTCCAAAGGCAATCATAACGTGCACCTCGTGTACCAGGCGGATTCCCTGATCGGTGCTACCTCCCTTACGGCAGATGCTTACTTCGAGTCAAGGGATGATATCTTTTATGTTTCCTTCGGGAGATTTGAAGGCGGCGACGGACAATCCCACACGCTCGATAAAAAGAAAGGATTAAGACTCATGCTGAACTCACCGCTTCTCAACCGCGGTAGTTTCTCCGGAAATATCTCCTATGGTGCGGACCTCCTCAACGATATCACCTCCCAGCCACTGGTAGATGGCCGCGTATGGGTACCGGAAATGAATATGCTCAACTACGCACCCTTTGCAGAAACACAGTTCACCTTCTGGGATAACATTATCCTGAAAGCCGGCGTGCGCGTTGAAAATGTAGGCGTAAAAGTAAAAGACTATACCACCCTGCAACTGACCAGTGGCGGTACGGTAGTATCACCTGCCATAGCTGTAAAAGGCGGCGATCTGAACTACACAGCCAAATTATTTAACGCAGGTATCCGCTACAACAGGCTACCGCTGTTTATGCCGTACTTTAGCTTCTCACAAGGTTTCTCCGTATCCGATGTGGGCCTCGCACTGCGTGATTCCAAAGTAAACGATATCAGGAAAATCAACACCGAGGCGGTGCTGGTAAACAACTACGAGCTGGGTTTTGTAACAGAACATAAAGGACTGCGCTTTGAGCTGAGCAGCTTTGTTAGCACCAGCAAACTGGGTGCAGATATGATTTTCGACCCCAACACGGGCCTGTTTAACGTGAGTCGTACCCCGGAAAGAATTTATGGTTTCGAAGCGGCTGTATCCTACTCCGTGTTGAAAAACCTGGACCTGAGCGCTACTTACAGCTACCTGGAAGGAAAAGCAGATACTGCAAAAACTGGTGGAAGCTATAATGTATACCTGAATGGGCGTCGCATTGCACCTCCTAAAATCACCGGTACGGTGGCCTATCGCCCGCTGAAAGACCTGGAAGTAAGAATACAGTATTTAGGTGTGCAGGGCCGCGACAGGTTCGCAAAAAATGCCAAAGGTGTGTATAACGGAAACGAAGGCGCAGTAAAGGCTTACAACTTGTTTAATTTTGCAGCCAGCTATAAACTGAACCCTAAAACCATGTTTACGCTCGGTGTGGAAAACCTGTTTAATGAGGATTACTTCCCGGCGCGCTCACAGTGGTTTATGCAGCCAGGTTTCTATGCTAAAGGCCGCGGGGCTTCTTTCAATTTGGGAATAGCTATCACTTACTAATTATTAACCTTCTTCAGCTCGCTGAATATAACGGCGAAAATATTCGCAGGCCTCGCGCAGCGCCGAACTCCCCGGAAAAACCGAAGGTGTTGCCACTAATTAAAAAAAGACGGATGCCCCAGGCGTCCGTCTTTTTTTAATATCAATAAGCAGTGGATCTATTCTATAAATCCAACCGCCACCGTTGTATTATTAAACTCGTCGATCAGGATAAACGCGCCATTGGCCGGGTTTACACTGTATGGATCTGCTAATACCGGAGATGCCGTTTTTACGGTAATCTTACCGATATCGTTCAGTCCCATGGAAGTTTTATCAGTAGTTTGCTGATAGTTGGTTACATCAATCACATAATTGATCTGCTGCACTTTCGCTTTCACGCGGTTGATGCCATGTTGCAGCAGGTAGGTTTTACCCGGGGTGAGCGGCTGTGCGTCCATCCAGCAGATTTGTGCTGCAATTTCCTTGAGTTGTTGCGGTTGCTGATCGGTTTTCACGAGCATGTTACCGCGACTACTATCAATCTCATCTTCCAGGGTAATTACCACGCTTTCTCTTGCCTGTGCAGTGTCCAGCTGTTTTTCGAACTGCTCAATCGTTTTGATTTTGCTTTTCTGGCCGGAAGGCAGGGAGATGACCTCGTCGCCTACACTGAAATGACCACTGGCCACTTTACCGGCAAATCCACGGAAATCGTGGTATTCGGTGGTACGTGGGCGGATCACGCTCTGGATCGGAAAGCGGGCAGGGTGTATGCTGTCGGCATGATCAAACTGCACCTGTTCCAGGTAATCCAGCAGGGTAGGGCCCTGGTACCAGTTGATGGCGCCGTTGGTGGTGGCTACGTTTTCGCCGTAAAGGGATGAAACCGGGATAAAGGCTACATCCTGGGCTTTGAAGGAAGCGTTCTGCAGCAGTTGCTGGAACTCTTCCACGATTTGATTAAATCGTGCTTCGCTGTATTCTACCAGGTCCATTTTATTGACGCAAACCACCAGGTAAGGAATACGCAGGAGGCTGGCGATGAAGAAGTGGCGGTAAGTCTGTTCCACAATGCCTTTGCGGGCATCGATGAGGATCAGGGACACCTGTGCGTTAGAGGCACCGGTAACCATGTTACGGGTATATTCCACATGGCCGGGCGTATCGGCAATAATGTATTTGCGGGTAGGAGTGGAGAAGTAGATGTGAGCCACATCAATGGTGATGCCTTGCTCGCGTTCCGCTACCAGTCCGTCGGTGAGCAGGGAGAGGTCAGTAAAGTCCAGTCCCTTGCGTTTGCTGGCAGCATGTAAGGCTTCCATTTTATCCTGGGGGATGGAGTTTGTATCGTAAAGTAAACGGCCTATAAGTGTGCTTTTACCATCGTCCACACTACCGGAGGTGGCTATACGTAATACTTCCATTGTTTATATTTTTTTGCAGTGCCTGCGGCCCTGCTGTTTTTATTTAGGGAGATATCAGGGCAGTTGGGCAAAATTAAAAGTAACCTGCCTGTTTGCGCTTTTCCATAGCGGCTTCAGAACGTTTGTCATCGATACGGGCACCTCTTTCAGATATTTTCGCTTCCATGATTTCGGCAATAATATCTTCGAGCTTGTCGGCATCAGAGATAACGGCAGCAGTACAGGTCATATCACCTACGGTACGGAAGCGTACTTTCTGGCGGTATGGCACTTCTTCTGCGGTGGTGTTAAGATATTCCGAATAAGGCCAGTATAAACCGTCTCTTTCAATGATTTCCCTTTCGTGTGCGAAATAGATAGAAGGAATTTCCAGTTTTTCGCGGCGGATGTAATTCCATACATCCAGCTCCGTCCAGTTGGAAATGGGGAAAACTCTAACGTTTTCGCCTATATTAATTTTTCCGTTGAGGATATCAAACAGTTCAGGGCGCTGCATTTTAGCGTTCCATTGTCCAAACTCATCACGAACGGAGAATATTCTTTCCTTGGCACGGGCTTTTTCTTCATCGCGGCGGGCGCCTCCGATGCAGGCATCAAACTTACCTTCTTCGATGGCATCGAGGAGGGTAACGGTTTGTAAAGCGTTGCGGCTGGCGTATTTGCCGGTTTCTTCCTGTACTTTACCCTGGTCGATGCTATCCTGTACATTGCGAACAATGATATCGAGGCCGAGGGAGTCTACGAGCCAATCGCGAAACTGGATCGTTTCCGGGAAGTTATGTCCCGTATCTACATGCAGTAATGGAAATGGAATTTTACCGGGGTAAAAGGCCTTTTGGGCCAGGCGTACGAGTGTGATAGAGTCCTTGCCACCTGAAAAAAGGAGTACAGGTTTCTCAAACTGGGCAGCCGTTTCTCGTAAAATATAAATGGCTTCATCTTCCAGTGCCTGCGGAAATTCCCAATTGATCTGATTCGTCATTGGACTATAATTAAGTGAATGCAATATTGTTTGTTAGTAGTGGAACTTAGCCATGGAGGCCGCATTCCTTGTGAGATTCTTCCCACCACCAGCGTCCGGCTCTTGGCTGTTCGCCCGGTTCGATGGCGCGGGTACAAGGGGCACAGCCAATGCTGATAAAGCCTTTGTCGTGCAGCTTGTTATACGGTACATTATGCTCCGAAAGGTACTGGATTACTTCATCATATCCCCAATGAATCAGCGGATTGTATTTATATAACCGTCTTTGCTCATCCCATTCTATTACTTTCATATCATGACGGTTTTCGGATTGCTCGGCGCGCAGGCCGGTAATCCAGACCTTCACCCCTTCCAATGCCCTGTTTAGCGGCACTATCTTGCGGATGCCACAACACTCTTTCCGGTTGGCCACTGATTCATAAAAGCTGTTTGGTCCCTTTTGTCTGATCAGCTGCTCTACAGCAGCAGTTTCCGGGAAATACACGTCAATCGGTTGCTTGTAACGTGCCATTGTCAGATCTATGAGGTCATAGGTTTCCTGAAACAGTCGCCCTGTATCCAGGGTAAATACCCGAACGGGCAGTTGGTTCTTCCAGATAATATCTGCGATTACCTGGTCTTCCTGGCCAAACGAGGTGCTGAAGGCTACCGCTCCCGGATATTGTTCGGTGAGGTATTGGATGCCCTCCGCTACCGACAAGTTGTCCAGCGCGGTGGTAATGTCTGTCATGTAATACTTCCTTATAGTGATATGCTTGTGCCAGCAGTATACAAAAATACATAAATCCTATAAAAAAGATAGACTAAATGGGTATAAGTGGAAAAAAAATGCCCCTGCGAACACAGGAGCATTTTAATTAATTGAAAATGAATCTCTTAGCTTTTGGTAAGGATGTCCTTCAGTGTTTTATTTTCTAATATCTTCAGCGCGGAGTCCCTCACTCTTCCCATTACCTCGTTCAAACCACAAACGGCTTCGTCGCGGCAGTTCTCACAGCGCTCATAATAATTCAGGCTCACGCAGGGAAGCAGGGCAATAGGACCATCCAGCAGTCGGATGATCTTGGCCAAAGCAATCTCCTTTGGAGGCTTCATCAGGTAATATCCGCCACCTTTACCTTTCTTACTACCCAGGATACCAGAGTTTTTCAGCTCCAGCAGGATGTTTTCAAGAAATTTAATGGAGATACTTTTTTCCTGTGCAATCTCGGAGATCAGGATTGGTCCTTTATCTACATTCTCGGCCAGGTAAATTAAAGCGTGAAATGCGTATTGTGTTTTCTTCGATAACATATCGTCTGATTTGCATCCCTCCCGGATGAACTTTAAGTTGCAGCGAACATTATTTAATGCAACAAATATAAGTTGTTCCCGCGTCTTTTAGACATTTCCCTTACAGGTTGAGTACATCCTTCATGGTATATACCCCTTTTTTACCTTTCAGATACTCGGCTGCCACTACGGCACCAGCTGCAAAACCTTCGCGGCTATGGGCAGTATGGGTAATGCTGATATCATCGATAGCAGAGGTATAGGTAACCGTATGCGTGCCCGGAGCAGGGTCGATACGTTTGGAGATGATGCTGAGTTGATCGGCAGCAGTGGCTTCTTCGTTTACCCATGCATGTTTGCGGGTAACGGCGCCCAGTACCTGCTCGGCCAGGGAAATAGCAGTGCCGCTTGGACTGTCTTTCTTCTGGGTATGATGGATTTCTTCCATCTGTACGTCATACTGAGGCTGGCTGGCCATCAGTTCGGCCAGGCGTTTGTTTATCTCAAAGAAAATATTTACACCGATGCTGAAGTTAGTGGTTTGCAGGAAACCCTTGCCTTCTTTCTCCGCCATCGCCTTTACCTCCGGCAGCTTATCCAGCCAGCCGGTAGTGCCGGAAACAACAGGAACATCAGCGGCAAAGCACTTCATTACATTCTCGTAGGCTGTTTCAGGGGTGGTAAACTCGATCGCCACATCTGCCTGGCCCAGGTGTTCCTTTTCCAGCAGATGCTTACTGTTAATATCAATACGGAGAATTACTTCGTGTCCTTTGGCGGTGGCGATGGCATCAATGGCTTTACCCATTTTACCATATCCGATTAACGCAATTTTCATGACCTGACTCGTGTTTTATGTTGTTGGTTGAATGGTGTATCAGCGACCTGCGTAAAACAAGCCCTGTCTGGTTTTTTTACCTCCTCCAATGGAGATATTCACACCTATTCCTAATGTACGGTTATTAATGATGGTAGGGGAAACCCTTAATGTAAGATCGTTGGATACATCAAATGAACGCAAATGCGCAAATACAGTAGCATCAATGATATTGAGGCCATACGACAGTACAAAAAACAACACGGATAAATCCACATACTGCCGGTACTGATCCCTGATTACCTTAATGGCTTCCGCCGGATAGGTGCGGGGATAGATGTCTTCAAACTCGTCGTGAATATCCGGGTTGTTAAGCATCCGGATGCGGTAGGCATCACGGTAACGCTTATACTCATTCATATTAAAAATGAAAAATCCGGTACAGGTACCAATCGCGGCGTATACCAGCGGGATCTTCCAGTATTCCTTATTGTAAGCCTGTCCAAGGCCCGGCAGAATAGCGGAATATAGTGCTGCCTTGCGGGGACTGTGAATGGAAGGCTCATTGAATTTGGCATCAACGGCGGATCTGTTGCCGGAAATCGCCGTGTCGGCCTGCATTACGAGGCCTCCGGCAGTATCCGCAGCGTGTTTGATCACCGGTGCTACCGTATCTTGTTGCTGAGGCAGGGACGCAGCCATAGCTGGCAATGCCGCCATCGCCAACAGCACTAAGCATAAGTTTCTGATGAAAGAATAAATCTGTGAAGGCTTAGCCACCGTATAAGTCAATTTTTTCCAGAATCCCGTTCAGCTCTTCATCTGAATAGAACTCGATCATGATACTTCCTTTTCCGTTCTTATCTCTGTCCAGTCTAACTTTAGTGGAGAAGTGAGAAGCCAGGTTGTCCTGAATTTTCAGGAACGCCGGTGCCAGTTTTACCTTAGCCTTCTGCTGATTGCCTTTATCACCTGCCTGGTGCATGCGACGAGCCAGTTCTTCCGTTTGCCGTACAGACAAGCCACCTTTCATCACCTCCCCAAAGAGGAAAAGCTGGTTCTCCACCTTGTCGATACCGGTGATCACACGGGCATGACCCATGCTGAGCTGGCCGTTGCGCACTGCTACCTGGATATCTGGTGGCAGTTTGAGCAGGCGGATATAGTTGGTAACGGTACTTCTTTCTTTACCCATGCGGTCAGCCACCTGTTCCTGGGTGAGGCTGCACTCTTCCATGAGGCGCTTGTAGCTGAGGCCCACCTCAATAGCATTGAGGTTTTCGCGCTGCAGGTTTTCCAGCAGGGCGAGTTCCAGCAACTCCTGGTCGTTAACCTGGCGCACATAGGCCGGGATATCTTTCAGCTCGGCCATCTTGCTGGCCCTGAGCCTGCGCTCCCCGGCAATCAGCTGGTATTTTTTATTGCTGATTTTAGCTACAGTGATAGGCTGAATGATGTCATGCAGCCTGATCGACTGACTCAGTTCCTGTAAGGCTACCTCATCAAAATCACGGCGTGGCTGTTTAGGATTGGTCACAATCTGGTCCAGCGGTATACGTTCAATACCGGTAACAGCAGCAGCAGGAATAGCGCCCTTGTCGCCAAGTGCGCCTGCAGTTTGCTTCAGGTCTGTTTCTATGTTCTGGAGCAGCGAGCGGATGCCTTTACCCAGCGCCTCTTTCTTACTTGGATTGGTCATCGTTTATAGCTAAGATTTTGTCTTTAGATTTTATTTTGGTGAAATTATGTTTCTGCAGAATTTCCTTGGCCAGGTTAAGATAGTTGATCGCCCCGGTGCTGGCTGCATCGTACATAATTACTGATTTACCAAAGCTCGGTGCTTCACCCAGCTTGGTATTACGGTGTATAATAGTATTAAACACGCTCTCTTCAAAGTGCTGCTTCACCTCGTCCACCACCTGGTTGCTCAGGCGCAAACGGCCATCGTACATCGTCATCAGGATGCCTTCAATTTCCAGTTCGGTATTGAGCCGGCTCTGCACAATTTTGATGGTATTCAGCAGTTTTCCCAAACCTTCCAGTGCAAAAAACTCACATTGTACCGGAATAATCACGGAGTTGGATGCTACCAGCGCATTTACCGTAATCAAACCCAGTGATGGTGAGCAGTCCAGGATAACGAAATCATAATCCGCCTGCACGCTGTCTATCACCTGTTTCATCACACGCTCCCTGTTAGGGTGGTTAATCAGCTCCAGTTCAGCACCTACAAGATCTATATGGGAAGGAAGTACTTTCAGATTGGGGGTATCAGATTCCAGGATGACGTCTTTGGCCTGCACATCGTTTACCATACAGTCGTAAAGGCTCTGCTGCACATTGCGCAGGTCAAAGCCAAGCCCTGTGGTGCTGTTAGCCTGAGGATCAGCATCTACCAGCAGCGTTTTGAACTCCAGTACTGCCAGGCTGCTTGCCAGGTTAATTGCACTTGTAGTTTTTCCTACGCCACCTTTCTGGTTAGCGATTGCGATTATTCTTGCCATTGTCTAATTTAAAAATTCAAGGTTATTTATAGGATAAGGATAAACTAATTTTGCCGCCTCTTCCTCAAACCTCAATTGTACTGCCGATTTCAGGCAGCAGCAACTCCAGACCTGCGTCTGAAAACTGTGCCTTTGCCGACTCATGGTTAATCTTAATATAACCAAAAGTATCGTAGTGCACGCCAATAATTTTTGCACATTCAATCATCTCCGATGCCGCAATGGCATCTTCCACGCCCATGGTGAAGTTGTCGCCGATCGGCAGAATTGCAAAATTCAGTTTAGCCGCCGCCGGTACCAGTTCCATGTCGTAAGTCAGCGCCGTATCCCCGCTGTAATAGAAATTACCCTCATCTGTGATGAAAATAAAGCCCATCGGGTTACCGCCATAACTACCGTCCGGTAAGCTGCTGCTGTGCTGCGCCACCGTACATTTCACCATACCAAAGTCAAATTTCCATTTGCCCCCGGTATTCATCGGATGTAACAACTCCAGGCCCTGTTTGCCCGCCCAGCTCACAATCTCAAAATTACTTACCACCGTAGCACCGGTCCGTTTCGCCACTTCCACCAGGTCAGCCGTATGATCGTCATGACCATGGGAAACAAATATGTAATCAGCCTTAATGGCTTCAATATCAATCTTCTTTGCCAATTCGTTGTGACGGATAAATGGATCAAACATGATCTTTTTACCCTTGATTTCCACAACAAAGCAGGAATGTCCGAAATAGGTGAATTTCATAAATTAATCATTTGAATGAACTACCAGGCCCTACGCCCGTAATTTGGATATCAATATTAATTTCACACAATTAAAAGTAACCCCAATCGGACAAAAATACAACGATTAGGTAAAAATCAGACGAGGCAGTATATTTATTTATTCACAACTTCCCTTCGTACACCCGTTTTTCAGATCGCTCAAATGTAATCGTTTCTTTTTCCATGGAAAAAAAATAAAACATACAATTATCCGGATTGTTATTCGTCTATATAACGAACTACATGACTTTTAACTTTTTGGACCGACCCGAAATCGGTACCTTGCTTAATTAATCATATTAATATAATATATAATAATGCGCCCTGGCTCTAATTCGTTCCTACTGGTCATATTCCTCCTGCTACTGGATATCTATGTCTTTCAGGCTGTTCGTGCAATTGTATATATGTCCAGCCCCCGGGTGCGGACCATCACCTACAGTACCTACTGGATCATCTCCATCGCCTGCCTCATCACCGTTGTACTCCTCCCATATATCAAATGGCATAACTGGCCCACCACCGTCCGCTCCTACGTACTGGCCATCATTATAGGCCTGGTAGTAGCCAAACTGCTGGCTGCCGTTTTTCTCCTCCTCGACGATGCCCGCCGCGGCATCACCTGGATCATTCGTAAATTCTCCGCCCCTAAAGATGTTACCATGGAGGCCGTGAACGGCCTCACCCGCTCACAATTCCTCAACAGACTTGGCCTCATCGCCGGGGGAAGCCTCTTTGCCACCCTCGTTTATGGGTTCTCCAATAAGTATAATTATCATGTTCATAAGATAAAACTGAACTTCAAAAACCTGCCCGCTGCCTTCAAAGGCATGCGCATCGTGCAGATCTCGGATATCCATTCCGGCAGCTTCGCCAACCGCGAAGCCGTGCTGAAAGGGGTGAAAATGATCAACGATCAAAAGCCGGACCTGGTGCTGTTTACCGGTGATCTGGTAAACGACCGCGCCACCGAAATGGAACAATGGATGGACGTGTTCCGCCAGGTAAAAGCCCCTATGGGCGTGTACTCTACCCTGGGTAACCACGACTATGGCGACTATTACCCATGGCCGGATAAGCAACCTAACGGTTACAGCGCCATGCAGCACGAAAACCTTGAAACACTCAAGAAAGTACATGCTGACCTGGGCTGGCGCCTCATGATGAATGAAAATACCATCCTGCAAAAAGGAGAGGATAAAATAGCCCTGCTCGGCGTGGAAAACTGGAGCGCTATGAGCCGCTTCCCTAAATACGGCGACCTTAAACGCGCCTACGAAGGAGTGGCGGATGTACCGTTTAAAATCCTGATGTCGCACGATCCCACCCACTGGGACGCACAGATCAGACCTGAATACCCTGATATTGCCCTCACTCTCGCCGGCCATACCCACGGTATGCAGTTCGGTATCGAAATCCCGGGAATCAGATGGAGCCCGGCCCAATACATCTACAAAGAATGGGCTGGCCTTTACAAGGAAGGGGAACAATGTCTGTATGTCAACAGGGGCTTTGGCTTCCTCGGCTATCCCGGCAGAGTAGGAGTGCTGCCGGAAATCACTGTGATCGACCTGGCTTAAGGATACAATTTCCCCGGTTATCGACAAATTTCAATGCTCCACCTATAGTTAGGGCCACTTTACCTTTTAATTGCAAAAGGAGTGCATAGGAACAACTATATTGCACGTACGAAAATTCTGCAAATTGCATTTCATGCGTGCATACTTTATATTCTTGTTACTGTTGTGCTGTCACCTGGCTAACGGGCAATCCCTGGCCGACCTGGAACGTCAGTTGGATTCCCTGCTGCGCAAAAACGCCAGGAGTGAACTGGAGGCCGGCCTGGGCTATGGTAATAATCCTGCCTATGGTAGTAAAGTACCAGACTACAGCGCGCCGCTGGTCATGAAAACTTTTGTAGCACCATCCCTTACTTACTACCATAAATCAGGATTCTACGCAGGTTTCAGCGGGTATTATCTCTTCGATGCCTACCGGCAACCATGGTTTGAGTGGGATGCTTCTGCAGGTTACGACTATACGAAAAACAGCAAATTCCTCACCGGTATCTCCTATACCCATTACTTTTTTGCTGATAGCAGCGATGTGCCTTTGTCGCCCATTGATAACGAAGTATTTGCCTATTTCTACTATCGGGGCTGGTGGCTGGAACCGGGCATCAGCATCGATTACGGTTGGGGTACCACCACTGCAGAAGGACTTTATGTGAAGGAAACGATGCGTGGTACTGATTTTAACGTGATTGCCACGGTAAGGCATCCCTTCGTTTTTACCGATATATTTTCTTCGAAAGATGCCG
The DNA here is from genome assembly GCF_900142605.1 of Chitinophaga jiangningensis. GTDB lineage: Bacteria > Bacteroidota > Bacteroidia > Chitinophagales > Chitinophagaceae > Chitinophaga > Chitinophaga jiangningensis. The sequence goes on along the minus strand of NZ_FRBL01000001.1, from coordinate 34,081 downwards.
TGTTGCTGACGCCATCTGTGTCGCTCACCACCGGCACAGCAAATTATTACAGCAACCTCAAATCATTTCAGTACTTCTCGAGGTCTCCCAAAATGAAGCGATTCCTGCCCCAATTCCCGTTTGGCCGGGAGTATACCGTCAGCCAGGTGACAGATTTCCAGCCGAGGGCACTGGATCTCACCGTCAGTATGTCGTACCTCTTTGGAAAAATAAGTCTATCCCCTTCCTATACAGTTTTCAAAACTTTTAATATGGATGAAACCGGCCTCCTGAGCTACTTCACAGCCCGCCTGTCCTATATCTTCTAAAAAAATTAACATATAGCACGGATTTTGTATAAAAGCCAGCCACGGATAGCTCGTAGGGGTAAAACACTTCCCTGCACGTCTATATTTTAACCATGACAAATAATTGTTTTATGAAAAAGTTCCTACTTGCTGTTGTCCTGCTGACTGCAACAGCTGTTTCGTCTGTTAATGCTCAATCTTTACTCCGCTGGGGTGTTAAAGGTGGCGCCAACCTTGGAAAACTCGATGGTACCGGTTATCAGGATGGTTTTAATCTGGGTTATCATCTCGGTGGTTTTGTGCAGTTAAACCTGGTAAAAGGGTTTGGGGTACAGGGAGAATTGATCTTCTCTTCCACAAAAACCAAAACCACGGATGATTTCAGTGAAATCTACAATACCGGCAACCTGGAAGACAATGGTAAAAAAATCAGCCTGAACTACCTGAGCATTCCGCTCCTGGCAAACATTGACCTGGGTACTAAACGTCTGAAACTCCAGCTGGGACCTCAGTTTGGAGCCCTGGTGAGCGACAAGAAAGTATTCGGCGCCGCACAAAATGCCTTTAAAGGAGGCGAAATCTCTGGTGTGGCCGGCCTCTGGCTGCAACTGCCTATCGTTAACGTGAGTGCCCGTTACATTATTGGCTTCAACGATGTGGAAAACATCAGTAGTGTCACCAACACCGGCAACTGGAAAAATCAATCCATCCAGCTGGGTGTGGGTGTTACCCTCTAATAATATTTTATTTGAAACTGTTAAGGGCTTTTATTCCTGCTGCGCAGGGATGAAAGCCCTTACTTTTGGCAGGGATTTCACTTGGCATTAAACTTGACAAGGTACCCATGCTATAAATCTCAGGCGTTTTGGAAAGATGATCTGACAGAATGTCCTCAGAGGCTTTAAATATTTCAGATGAATAGATTTTATTTAGGAAATTCAGAAGATGAAATGGAGTTCATGCCTATTATCCCGCTCAGTGAAGACGGAGAGGGAGAGCAGGATGAGAAAATCCCCGATGAACTGGCATTATTACCTTTACGAAATACAGTACTCTTCCCTGGCGTGGTTTTACCTATCACCGTTGGCAGGGATAAATCCATAAAGGCAGTTAACGACGCTTACAAGACTGACAAAATGGTCGGTGTGGTAGCGCAAAAAGACAGTACGATCGAAGATCCTACGGTAGCTGATCTCAGTGAGGTTGGAACGGTAGCCCGTATCGTGAAGTTGATCAAAATGCCGGACGGCGGCACCACCATCATCATCCAGGGCCGCAAACGCTTTAAGATCGATGAAGTGGTAACAGAAGATCCTTACTTCAAAGCAAGGATCGAATTGTTGCAAGACGAGCTGGTGGAGGACGATACCGAGTTTGATGCTTATATCTCATCGATTAAGGACCTCGCTACCCAGATCATTCAGTTATCGCCTAACCTGCCATCAGAGGCCAGCATCATCCTCAAAAACATAGAAAATGCCTCTTTCCTGGTGCATTTCGTGTCGTCCAACCTTAATTCTGAACTGAAGGACAAGCAATTGTTGCTGGAAACCAATAACCTTCGCCATCGCGCGGAGTTGCTGATGAAACTCCTGCAAACAGAACTACAGCTCGCGGAACTAAAAAATAAGATTACCAATAAAACCAAGGCTGACCTCGATAAACAGCAACGGGATTACTTCCTGCAACAGCAGATGAAATCCATTAAAGAGGAGTTGGGGGGAGATAGTAACGACCGCGAAATCCGCGAGATGAAGCGGAAGGCAGAAGACAAAAAATGGCCGGCGGCAGCGGCGGAAGCTTTCACCAAAGGCATTGAAAAGCTGGAGCGCATGCATCCCAGCACGCCGGACTACAGCGTGGTATACAACCACCTGGACCTCCTGCTGGACCTGCCCTGGGGGGAATATACCACCGATAGTTACGACCTGAAAAAGGCGAAAAAAATACTCGATAACGACCACTATGGTATGGACAAGATCAAGGAGCGTATCCTTGAATACCTGGCGGTGCTGAAACTGAAAGGGGATATGAAGTCGCCTATTCTTTGCTTTGTAGGCCCTCCGGGTATTGGTAAAACCTCTCTTGGCCGCTCTATCGCCAATGCAGTGGGCCGTAAATATGTGCGTTTGAGTTTGGGTGGTATGCACGACGAAAGCGAGATCCGCGGACATCGTAAAACCTACATCGGTGCCATGCCTGGTCGAATCGTACAATCTATTCGAAAAATCAAGTCTTCCAATCCGGTAATGATCCTGGACGAGATTGATAAATTAGGTAATGATCATCGGGGAGATCCCAGCTCCGCTATGCTGGAAGTACTCGATCCGGAGCAAAACAGCACTTTTTACGATAACTACTTAGAGCTGGAATATGATCTGAGCAAAGTCCTGTTCATCGCCACCGCGAACAATGTAGCTGCCATTCCGGCGCCATTGCGCGACAGGCTGGAGATCATCGATCTTACCGGGTATTCCATAGAAGAGAAGGTGGAGATTGCAAAACGCCACCTGATTCCTAAACAGAAAGATGCGCATGGGCTGAAGGATATTAAAATCCGTATAGCCAATAGCGTTATTGAGCATATCATTGCTGACTACACCCGTGAAAGCGGTGTACGTGAGCTCGACAGGCAGTTTGCAGCCCTGATGCGTAACCTCGCTAAAGAGGTGGCATTGGAAAATCCTTTACCGGATGCTGTTACCAACGAATTTGTGGAAAAAGTGCTGGGGAAATCCAGGTATTCCAATGAAATCTATAAGGTAGGTAATCCGCCGGGAGTGGCCGTAGGCCTCGCCTGGACGTATGTAGGGGGCGACATCCTGTTTATCGAAAGTAGCTTAAGCGAAGGCAAAGGTGATCTGAAACTGACCGGTAACCTGGGCAATGTGATGAAAGAGTCCGCAGTTACAGCGCTGACCTATCTCCAGGGTAATGCTGCTACTTATAAGATTGATCCAAAAATGTTCAGGGAAAAGAGCGTGCATGTGCACGTACCGGAAGGCGCAGTGCCTAAAGATGGCCCGAGTGCTGGTATCACCATGCTCACAGCGCTGGCATCGGCCTTTACCGGCCGCCGCGTAAAATCCTACCTGGCGATGACGGGTGAAATTACGCTTCGTGGACAGGTACTGCCGGTAGGTGGTATTAAAGAAAAAATTCTGGCTGCCAAACGCGCCGGTATCCGCGAAATTATCCTCTGCTGGCAAAATGAAAAGGACATAAAGGACATCAACCCGGATTATATCAAGGGGGTGAAATTCCATTATGTACGTGAAATGAACCAAGTGCTGGATATAGCGTTATTAAAGAAGTAACACCGTGTATCATTACTGTCACTCCTGACGGTAACCTATAAATACATTCATATCGGTTTGTTGTGACCCCGGTATGAATCATGTTGATTGTTTTAAGGGTTCGATAAAGCCATTTGCGGAAGCGAGTGGCTTTATCGCTTTAATAGCCAAAACAAAACGAGGGGCCACAGGCCCCTCGTTTTGTTTTGGAATGAAGTGTGTTTATTGGCAAAACGGTACACCTGGATAAGTCAGTGTATTGCTGGAACTACTCACGAAGTTATAATAAGGGTAAGTTAAGCGTGCATTTTGAGTGCCATTGAACATCACCAGCTGTGGGCTGCCAAAAGACCAGCGGTCCACATACATCGCTCTGTAGGTGTAGAATGGTGCGTTCTCAAAACCTAGTGCATTACTGTTTAAACCTTTGTAGGTATTTGTGTTCATGTCTATGCGCGCGTATTGTGTACCTGAAAAAATGTACAACTGAGGTTGTTTGTTGTAGTAGGTAGTTACGGTATCTACGAACAGGGCATCTACGGAAGTGAATGGCAGACCCGGATAGCGGCTGGAGATGCTGTCAACTCCTTCGTAAATGTTATTGAGGATATCGAACTTTGCCACCTTATTACCGCTGAAAATCATCAGCTTTGGAACACTGTCGGACCATACATCCACAAACACAGCATCAAAAGTGCTGAAAGGAACATTCTTATAGCCATCAGCAATAGTGTTTAACCCTGCATAGGTATGCGTGGTTAAATCATAACGCCCATAATTTGTACCTTTAAAAATGTACAGTTGTGGTGTAGCATAATGCCAGGTGTCCACATAGGTAGCATCTGGGTTAAGGCAGGCAGTATCCAGTATAGGCGGATTTGTGCCTGTGCTGTCATTCAATAAAGTGTTGTTGGCCGCCAGTGGATCATTCTGCATGCTTTTTTCACATGACTGATGGAGTAACGCCATTGACGCGGCGAATACAAGTACTAGTAGTTTTTTCATAATGAAGGGTAATGGTTTAAAGTGGGTTAAAAAAAGATGTTAACGCTATAGGTTATAAATGCATTTTCCGTTTATACTTTTTGCAATAATTAACGCAATAAAAGTATGAGATATTAAAATAAATTATAGATTTTTTTTATGCTTGAAAAGAATAAAGCAGGATTCGGCTATGCAGTTATCTGTAGGGGAGGCACCACAAAAGAACAGAGGGACCATTGGTCCCTCTGTTCTTTTGTGGTGCAGTGTTCAGGCGGAATTTATCCGTGTAAATATTGTATGAGCTTCGCTTAATCCACCAGCTGGCGTTTATATAATTGAATCGTATTCTCCAACCCAAAATAGATTGCATCAGCCACCAGTGCGTGGCCGATAGACACTTCTTTCAGCTGCGGGATATGCAGTTTGAAGAAGCGGAGGTTATCCAGGTTGAGGTCATGCCCTGCATTGAGGTCGAGCCCAATTTCTGAAGCTGCGCGGGCTGTATTTTTATAGTCATTAAACAGCTGCAGGTTTTGCGGCTGTGTGCGGGCATTGAAATATTCTTCTGCGTAAGGGCCGGTATAGAGCTCGATACGGTCGGCACCGGCAGTTTTAGCCCCTTCTACGAGGTTTACATCCGGGTTCAGGAAGATGGAAACGCGGATACCTGCTTTTTTGAAAGCGCCGATCACATCTTTTAGGAAGGACTGGTAGGTGATGGTATCCCATCCGGTGTTGGAGGTGATTGCATCTGGCGGATCAGGAACCAGCGTTACCTGGTCAGGCTTTACTTTAAGAACCAGGTCCATAAAATCCGGTGAAGGATAACCTTCTATATTGAATTCAGTGGTAACGAGCGGCTTCAGGTCGAGTACGTCCTGGTAACGGATATGTCTTTCATCAGGGCGTGGGTGTACAGTAATGCCATCAGCGCCGAATCGCTCACAGTCCTGGGCTACCTTTAAAATATCTGGAACGTTGCCACCGCGAGCATTGCGCAGTGTTGCAAACTTGTTGATGTTAACACTCAGCTTTGTCATGCCGCAAAAATATTGATTTTTTTTTGGAAGTAACTGCATTAAGATGCTTGCCGCAGGCTGTTCGCAGGCGGTAGATACTCCGTGCCTCCGCCACCATCGGCGCTAGGTCTATCCTACCGTCTCCGCTAACGCAGCAGCCACCGCGCGCAGCGCTGAATCTTCCACCGATGCCGAAGGCATCGGTTCAAAATAAGCATAAAAAAAAGCGAGTACCTTTTCGGTACCCGCTCAGGACTATGTTTACAGTACAATTAGTATCTGTAGTAATCAGGTTTGAATGGACCTTCCACTGGAATACCCAGATATTCAGATTGGGTAGAAGTCAGTACATCCAGTTCCACCCCGATTTTTTTCAGGTGAAGACGGGCAACTTTTTCATCCAGGTGTTTAGGCAGCACGTAAACTTTGTTTTCGTACTTGTCTGCGTTCAGCCAGAGTTCCAGCTGAGCCAGTGTTTGGTTGGTGAAAGAGTTGGACATTACGAAAGATGGGTGACCGGTAGCGCAACCCAGGTTTACCAGGCGGCCTTCAGCCAGCAGGATGATATCTTTACCATCGATAGTATATTTATCTACCTGTGGTTTGATTTCAACTTTAGTATTGCCGTAATTTTTATTTAACCATGCAACGTCGATTTCGATATCGAAGTGACCGATATTGGAAACGATGCATTTATCTTTCATCAGTTTGAAGTGTTCGCCAGTGATGATATCGCGGCAGCCGGTAGTGGTAACTACGATGTCGGCTTCTTTAATAGCATCGCTCATTTTTTTCACTTCGTAACCTTCCATGGCAGCCTGCAGTGCGCAGATCGGATCGATTTCAGTTACGATTACGCGTGCACCGGCACCACGGAGGGATTCCGCAGAACCTTTACCTACGTCACCGAAACCAGCAACTACAGCCACTTTACCGGCGATCATCACGTCGGTAGCGCGACGGATAGCATCTACGCAGGATTCGCGGCAACCGTACTTGTTATCGAATTTGGATTTGGTTACAGAGTCGTTAATGTTGATCGCAGGCATCGGAAGGGTACCGTTTTTCATGCGCTCATACAGGCGGTGAACACCGGTAGTGGTTTCTTCAGACAAACCTTTGATGTGCTGGATCAGCTCAGGGTAACGATCCAGTACCATGTTGGTGAGGTCACCACCATCGTCCAGGATCATGTTCAGCGGACGGTCAGCGCCACCGAAGAACAGGGTTTGCTCGATGCACCAGTCAAAGTCCTGCTCATTCAGGCCTTTCCATGCAAATACAGGCACACCTGCAGCAGCTACCGCGGCAGCAGCATGATCCTGTGTGGAAAAGATATTGCAGGAGCTCCAGCGTACTTCCGCACCCAGGTGAACCAGGGTCTCGATCAGTACGGCAGTCTGGATAGTCATGTGCAGGCAACCAGCGATACGCGCACCTTTCAGCGGCTGGCTGTTGCCATATTCCTCACGGAGAGACATCAGACCCGGCATTTCAGCTTCTGCCAGCTCAATTTCCTTGCGACCCCACTCAGCGAGGGACATATCTTTTACCTTATATTTCAGGTCAAAGTCAATGTTAGATTTTGAAACAGTAGACATTCTTACTTTTTTTTGCAAATCTATGGTTATTTTTTCTTTCTACATAGGATTTGATACCTCATTCTTTCTTTTTAAACGTTAAAAATTCTGAAAAAATCCTGACTTAGCTGCATTTACATCTCCATTATATTTTTATTTGAATAAATATATTTTATGTTTTAGATTTGTAAATTAAAATATATGATTTAATATATTATTGTTGTGATTTAGATTCCAGAGAGAAGTAGATATAATAATTTATAAAAATCATCCCACTGCTGAAGTATTGCAGCTACTTTGTTTGCTCCACGTTGAAAATATCAACGGAACTTTTTTATACCAATGGCCGGTTTTTCAACACTTCCTTAATAAGTGTATGCCATTGGGAGAGCCATTTTACGGAATCGCGCATATAGGGTTTACAAAGGACTGTTTTTCATTACTGACTTAAAATCTATATGTATAAATAGAAATTTTACAAGCTTATATGTTAGTCCTGTCCTATCCTACGAAAGTATCTAAGACAGCTATGCTCCAACGTTTAGCCTTTGCCATGAGGAAAGTGTTGTTGATAGCCATCCTCCTGCTGCCTGCTTTCGCTGCTGTTAGTCAGCAGGTAGTAATAAACCCCTCCGGAGGCAACACCGCCACCGACGGGCTCAGAATCACCATAGGTCCTGATGGCAAAATAAATGTATACCGTAACGGCAGAGCTGAAACCGGCACCAACCCGGATACAGGCAATAAAGGAATCTGGACTTTCTGGAAAGGACTCTTTTGGAATGGCGGCGTTCCCGGCCCCGTAAATTATACACCCAATAATATTACTGTCACCGATGTAATGGGCGATGGTACACCAGCCAACCCCTACAAAGTAGCCATATTCTCAAAAATAGACTACGTGTACTCGGTTGCCCGCACCGCATACATACGCACGGTTATCAGCTACGAAGCCCCTAAAAAATACTTTACCTATAACGTCACCATTTATGGAACGGATTTTACCAGGGTAAGCCCTTTCCTGTATATAACGGAATTTGCTGCATTACAGGATAACATTGGGGCTCCTGAACAGCAAAATAACCTGAATACAAGAGGCTTTTACCAGGTAGGTCAATCCTATACCAATACCTCCGGCACATCTGCCACCATCAATACCCTGCCGGGTATCGTCCGCTTTACTGACGATTTCGGCGGTTATCCACAGTCCAATAACGGGGATTATGCACACGTATACCGGTTGAAAGACAATGAAAGCTTCCACTCTGTGAGCCTGGGACTTTATGCTACCACCACCAGCGTAGACGCCAGCACCGGCGCTTTAAATAACGATGTAAATAACGGCACCGGCGTCCTCAGAGGTATGGCAGTAGGAATTAAAATGCCTGAAACCGGCCCCACCACTAATCGATGGGCTTCAGGAAGCGTACTGCGTATAGGCTATGACGATACCCGGGATATGCTGGCCACCTCCACAGTTAAAGAACCCATGACAGATGTCAGCGGGTTAAACAGCTCCCCCGTAACGGTAGAATTTACCGCTACCGCACTGTCACAAAGCGAAGGCAATACCACGGCTCCAGCCACCAATCTGAAAATAAGAGTGAGCGGCGGGAATCTCACAGCACCTGCCTACATAAAGTTCGCAGCCGCAGCGGCAGACGCAGGAGAACAACACCCGGCCATTGAAGGCGTGGATTATACTTATGATCATGCCGGCTTCTGGATTCCCGCCGCCGACTATAAAACCTCGCCCAAGGATATCACCGTAGATATCGTGAAAATATTAGGTAATACTAAACTGGAATACGCCAGGAACCTGAACTTCCAGCTGCTGCCAGCAGTGGATCCACTCGTAGTCCTCGGCACCAAAACCCTGACTAAATACACCATCCTCGACGATGAACCCAGCGATATCACCGCTTCCGTTACCTCGGCATCTGTAGCAGAGGGTAACGACGCTACCATACATGTGAAATTGCCGGATAACGTAAACGCCAGCGAACAAATCACCGTCACCGCTACCGTCAATAACACAGGAGCCACCCATCCGGCCACAGAAGGAACTGACTTCCCTGCCATCGCCGTCGCACATATCGAACCAGGACAAAATGGGACAGACCTTATTTTACATGCACTTCCTGATCAGATCATCGAATATGATGAACTGGTGAAAATTAATATCTCCGCAGTAGTAATGGGTAATACCAAAACTACCAACCAGGATATCACCATAAAAGACGGTACCAAACTTATACCGGCCAATACTGCTATCACATTTTCTACCATACCGAACAGCGACCTGTACGAAGGCTATGAAGGCACTCTGGCATTTTCCCTGCCGGCAGGTGTTACCACCGACGTTCCAATTACACTCTCGCTCGCCGGTATAACGGGAACGGCTAAACCGGCTGACTACTCCATCGGTGCACCACTGGCGATCAACAGCGGCAACTCCGGTTCTACCACCCTGAACCTGACAGATGATAACCTGGTAGAGAAAACAGAAACAATGATCCTTGGTGGTACTGCTACGGATGCTGATGGCTATAGCGGCTACACCGTAACCGCCCACACCATAAACATTTTAGACAGCGAATATCCATTGCCAGGCCCTGTGACAGTATACCTGGATAAGTCGGCCATCAAAGAAGGGGAGGCCACCGGTGCCACTTACCGGGTAGCGCTACCGGCAGGACTGGCCGCAGGCTATGATATGTCATTTGTCCTTACGCCTGGTACAGGTACCACCGCCGGCACGGATCGATATACCATGCCGGCTACGGTTACCATTAGCGAAAATGCTACCGGCAGCCTGCCTGGAAATGGAAAAATTATCGCCACCAGCAATACCATCCTCGGCGATGACGCCATATTATATTTATCACTCGCCAGCGGTGACGCTAACATCCCAGTGCCAGCCGCCCAGCAGCTGAACATCCAGGATGATACCCGTACTACCTCACCAGGTAGTAACGTACTCACCATCACCCCGGTGAAAGCCACCCTCAATGAAGGAGAAGACACCAAATTCACCCTCGCTTTACCAAACAATATTACCAGCACTCAACCGATACAGGTGACCCTCACAGTAGATGCATCTTCTACCGCGAACCCAGGCGGTGACTATACCCTGCACAGTACCACGCTTACTTTGCCGGCAGGCAGCACCTCCATCACCACTGCCGATCCGGTAGTAACTGCAGCACTTGATAAAATCATTGAAGGCACGGAAACATTGGTAATCACCGCCACCGCTGATAATAACATCACGGTAGCCGGTCCTGTTACCATCAGTATTAACGACATCACCCGCAATGATGCCGCTAACCTCCAGCTGACTATCAGCACCACCGCCACTGCCACCCAGCTGAAGGAAGGATTTACCGCACCATACACCATTGCACTGCCCACCGGCGTTACAGCGGAAGTGGACCTCACGGTAACGCTGAAACCTAATACTGCCATTACCAATCCGGCAGGCAGCCTGGACTATCAATATAACCCTGCAACCTTTACCATGCAGGGCAACAGCAAAGCATTCCAACTGGAACTCCTTCCTGACGACTTACTGGAAGGTCCGGAAGAACTGGTGATCGACGCTACAGTTAGTGATGCCAACGGTACCGCCTATACGGTAACCGGACAAACCATTTCCATACTGGATGCGGATTACCCACCTGCCGCTGTCAACCTCCATACCAGCAAAACAAACGTAAAAGAAGGAGAAACACCCGGTACCGAATTTTGGCTGGAACTACCGGACGGACTCACCGCCGATTATCCGCTGACCTTCAGCATCGCCAAAGCAGCCGGCACCACCGCTGTGGATGGTACCTATGCTTTTGAAAACACTACCCTGACCATTGCTAAAGGCGCGCAAACCTCCAATCATATTCATATTACGGCAGATGCCAATAAAGTGTTGAACGATGACAAGGTATTATATATAGCTGCCACCTGCACTTCAGATGCAGCCATTACCACCGCTGCTCCATTGAAACTGGATGTGCTGGATGATACCCGTAACGTGTATCCGGGCAGTGATGTAATCACCATCACCACCACCGCTACTACACTCGCAGAAAACAGTGCTGCAACCTTTACTATTTCCCTGCCGGCCGGCTTTACCTCCGCCACTGATATACAGGTACCAGTGGCTGCCACCACGGGTACGGCAGCTGCTACTGACTTTACCTTTGCAGGTAATGTACTTACACTGCCGGCTACCAATACCAGTATACCTGTTGCAGATGTTACCGTTACCGCGAACACAGACCTGATACTGGAAAATGATGAAGTATTCACAGTACAGGCATCTGCTGTGGCAGGATATAACCTGGCAACAACCACCTGGGCATATACCATCACAGACGAAACCCGCAAGGACGCCAATAACCTGAAACTGCATTTTGAAATTCCTGCTGCAGCTGACCTGAAGGAAGGCAGCAATGGTAAAGTGCGTTTGAGTCTCCCTACTGGCATCACCACCGAAGTACCACTGTACTTCACCATGAAACCTAATACTGGTGCTGCAAGCATTGCCGATTATACGTTGACGTTCCCTGCTGATAATTTCACTGGTAACAATATAGAAGGTGATTTAGTAATACCGCAGGACGGTTTAATGGAAGGAAATGAGGACGTAGTGTTGAATGCAGACATAACTGATCATACGGCCTCCGTATTCACCGTTACCAGTACGCTTTTTAATATCATCGACCACGATTACCCACCGGTAAATCCTGTGATCTATCACCTGAGCAAAACAACAATTGCGGAAGGCGATGTGGATGGTGCTGAGTTCTGGGTGGAGCTGCCGGATAATATTTCAGCTGGTAGCAACCTGAGTTTCGCCATCGCGCCGGGAGCTGCCACCACCGCACTTTCCACGGGGTATGTGTTGCCAGGTACCGTTACAATCCCCGCAGGTGCAAAAGTATCTGACAAAATAAAAATAACAGCAGGTGCCAACCTGGTATTAAACGACCCGGCTGCATTATATATTAAAGCTACCTGCGCCGATCCGGTCATCAGCTCACCTGCTGATGTGAAACTGGATATCACGGATAATACCAGAATAACTTCCCCAGGCAGTGATATAATCACCATCACACCGGTGAAAGCTACGTTGAAGGAAGGTGAAGCTACTGCATTCAGTATTGCCCTGCCGGCTAATATCACGTCTGCTATTCCTGTTTCGGTAGATATGGGAGCTGTTGCGGGCACCGCTACGGCAGCTGATTACAGCTTCAGTGGCACTACCCTTACCCTGCCTGCAGCAACCAATAATACTATTCCTGCCGATGTAACCCTGACGGCTACACCGGATTTAGTGCTGGAAAATGATGAACAACTGCAGGTAACTGCACAAACTGTTGCAGGTTATACCTTAAGCACCGCCAGCTGGAATATGACCATTACGGATGAAACCCGTATTGATCCTGCCAACCGGGTGATCAGCTTCACCACACCAGCCGCGGGCCTGCTCACAGAAGGCTATGCCGGTAAAGTGAATATCAGCTTACCATCAGGTGTAACTACACAGGTGCCAATTACAATTACCTTCAAACCTAATACAGGTGCTGCTACCGCGGCCGACTATACGCTGACCTTTGCAGCAGGCAGCTTCACCGGCAACAATGCTGATGCTGACCTGGACCTGAAACTGGACGGATTGATGGAAGGCAATGAAGAGGTGGTAGTAGATGCTACGGCTACGGACGGTACCAGCTCCGTATTTACCGTAGTACCACATACATTCACGATCATAGATAAGGACTATCCACCGGTAAATCCGGTGATACTCCACCTGGATAAAACAGCCATTAAAGAAAATGAAGCACCTGGCGCCGCCTTCTGGATTGAATTGCCGGATGGCGCTACCGCAGGGCGTCAATTCACCTTTAACCTGGCGGCCGCTGCCAGCTCCACAGCTACTGCCGACAGATATAACCTGCCGGCTTCGGTTACAATCGAATCGGGTAAACAAACCTCCGATCCGGTTTACATCACCGCCAATACCAATAAAGTACTGGATGATGATGCGGTATTAAATATCAGCGCTACCTGCACGGATGTGAATATCACTGCTCCTGCACCTGTGAAACTGGACATCCAGGATAATACCAGGGTCACTTCACCAAACAGTGACGTGGTCACTATCACTGCAGTAACTGCTCCGCTCACAGAAGGAAACGCTACTAAGTTGAATATCAGTCTGCCAACGGATATCACTTCTGCCAAAGATATTGTGGTAACACTGGGTGTAAATTCAGCCCAGGCTGCTGCTACTGATTATAGTTTACTGGCCGCTACCATCACCCTGCCTGCAGCCACAAATGCCACCAATACACCAGCAGATGTGCTGGCTGCCACCGCAGATAATATCATAGAAAATGATGAACAGGTAACCATTACCGGTAATGCCGGTCCAGGATTCACCGTGTCAGACTATACGCTTACCATCAACGATGCTACGCGCAGAGATGCAGGCAACCGGATCATCACTGTTAGTCCGGCTTCCACCGTACAACTGCATGAAGGCAATGCCCAGTCTTACACGTTCAGCCTCCCGGCAGGTATCACCACAGAAATTCCTATCTCCCTAAACTTTACTACCAGTGGTACAGCCACACCAGGTACCGGTAACGACTATACGATAGCTGCTACCGCTGCTATTACCAGCGGCAGTGAAGTAGTGGTACCATTGACTGTGTTAACGGATGACCTGGTGGAAGGTACTGAAACCATTGCCATCCATACCTCCGGTACGGATAATACCGGTAACGCCTACACGGTTTCGGGTATCAATGCTGAAATTATTGATGCACAATACCCGGTAACACTTGAATTAACCGCCACTCCGGACCACATCCTGGAAGGATTTACCTCCGCTGTATCCGTGAAACTGCCTAACAACTGGCGCGCCGCGGAAAACATGACCATCACTATTAATAAAGGCGCCTCCTCTACACTGGATGCTGCCGAACATGGTCCGCTGCCGGCAACACTGGTGATTCCGAAAAACGGTAACGCAGCCATCGCGGTGGATATATTGGCGAAAAGCAATGACATGCTGGGCGACGGTGGTACCATCGTACTGGAAGGAGCCAGCGCCGACAATAATATTACCATTACGCCGGTAACCATTACCGTGCAGGATAGCACCATCAAGCGCCCCGGCTCTAACATCCTGAATATTACCAGCAACAAGGCTACGCTGAATGAAGGCGAACAAGCCAGCCTCACCGTGGCGCTGGGTGGCACCATGACTTCCAGGTCCGACATCATCGTAACACTGGGCCGCAAAGCCGCTTCCACTGCCGGAACCGGCGACCTGCAATTTGCCACGGCCACGGCTACACTGAAAGCCGGCGATCATAGTGTTACCTTCCCTAACTTCTTCACCGGCGTTACGGATCAGATTCTGGAACTTAATGAGCAGTTTATTGTAACGGGTGAGTCCGGAGAGTTCAGCATAGCTGACCTGCCGTTTACCATCAACGACGTTACCAGAACCATTCCGGCCAACCTGGTATTCAGCATCACCCCGTCCAAAGCAGGCCAGCTGCTGGAAGGTGATGATGTACAATTGCAGGTGAATCTGCCCGCGGGTGTAACCACCGAAGTGCCTGTAACCGTTACCATGAACGTGAGTGGCGCCGCCACCGCAGACGACTACACGCTGCCGGCCACCTTCATTTATAATAAAGACACCACACTGGCATTACATATTAATACAGATGAGCTGGTAGAAGGAAATGAAACCCTGAACATCGGTATTTCCGCTACTGACGGCATCAGCAATTATACGAATACACCTGCTGCATTTAACATTAAAGATGCACAGTATCCGGCCCGGATTATCCTGGAGGCGATACCTGCACAAATCAATGAAGGTAGTGCCGGTACCTCACTCACTGCCCGGTTCGAAAACAACTGGAAAGCAGGAAGCGACTACGTAGTGACCTTGCAGAAAGATGCTGCCAACAGCGCCGCTGATTCCGATCACGCTGCGCTGCCTGCCAACATCACCATTACCAAAGGTCAGAACACAGGTACCGCCGCGGCTACCGTTACCGCCACGTCGGACCTCATCCTGGAAGACGATGAGGATATCCTTATCAACGGAGTATGTAATGATGCGAACCTCCCGGTAGACGCTACCCGCGTAACTATACTCGACAGAACACACGATGATCCTGCTACAGGAAGAATTTATATGTCGCGCGTAACGCCAGGACCTAACGTGGTAGAAGGCCACAGCTACACCGTAAATGTATCCCTGGCACCTAATGTAACTTCCAGCAAGGATATTACCGTATCCCTTAATGTATCCGGTAACTCTACTGCTGCGGTGTCTGATGTGAACGGGTTGCCCACCACCATTACCATTCCGGCGGGTGCTACGGATTACGCCTTCGCCTTCACCGCGCTCACAGATAATATCATTGAACGTCCGGAACTCTACCGCATAGTAGCTACGCCTGTTAACTACAATGGTATGAAAGGGGATTCTATTGATGTGACCATCGTGGATGCTACCAGTGCTGATCCGCTCAACCTGCGCGTGAAGCTGGCGCTTGATTCCACCTCCCTGATGGAAGGTAACAGCAGTAAACTGACTTTAAGTTTTGTAACACCGAATATCATCGCAGGGGAGGACCTGGTAGTGGCCATCGCACCTGATGCTGCTTCTACCGCTGACGCGGCTGACTACACCGGCTTACCGGCGCAGCTGATCATTCCTGCCGGCGATCCTTCAGCTACCTATACACTCACCGCTACGGCAGATAAAATAATAGAAGGTACCGAGCAACTGTTGCTCAAAGGAAGTATTCCTTCCAGCTACTTCACTTACCAGCTGGAACAACCTAAGGTGCTGACCATTCAGGAGGCGGTACCAACTACGGTGCAGCTGCTCAAAAAGAACGATGCTTCAGAGCCGGCAACCACAGGCGCTTACACCGTGAAGCTGCCATTGGATTACACCGCCGCCGCTGATGTGAACGTGACTTTGTTTATAGGTTCGGTACCAGGTGCTACCAACATTGGTAGTGTAGCCAACACCGTTACCATTCCGGTAGGTGCCAACAGTGCGGATGTATTGGTAAACGTAATCGATAATGCCGTGATTGAAGGTGATGAAATACTGCCGGCAGCCCTGAAAGCAGCCAGCATGAACCGGGGCAATGGCATCTTCCCGTATACAGTAAACACCCTTGACACTGTGAAAATGATCATTCACGATGATGAAAGCGCCGCCACCGGTGCCAAAGCAACCGCCAGAACCATGCTGGTGGAAAAAGTGAAAGATGCCGCCGAACCTGCTGTACAGGGCGCCTTTAAAGTACGCTTCACTGATCAGCAGCTCACTGCCGTGAAGGATGTACAGGTAAATTATACGGTAGGCGGTACCGCCGTAGCGGATAGTCGCTATAAGAAACTGAGTGGCACCGTTACCATACCGGCGGGCAGCAGCAGCGCCACCATCAATGTAGATCCAATCGATAATAATATTGTGGAAGGAGACGGTACGGTGTCGTTGCAGATAAAAGATATCAACAGCAGTATGACCGGAGTAACCTGGCCGGTAGCCGGTCAAACCGCACCGGAAGTAATAATTGCGGACAACGACACGCTGGTGGTGAACCTCAGCACCACAGTAACTACAGCAGCGGAAGGCAGCCCGGTACAGTTTACACTGAAATCGCCTAGTCGCGCTGCTATAGCCGTACCTGTGAGGATACAGGTATCACAGGATGCAGTGAGAACCTTCACCGCCAGCGAAGGACAGATCAACGGTAACATCCTGACCGTGAATCTGCCGGCTATGCAGTCGGAACATACCTTCACCATCACGGCTTCCGATGATGCCGTAAATGATGACAACGGATTCCTGCACACCACCCTGCTGCCATATGCTGGTACCAATAGCACACCGCTGTATGTAACCGGTGCCGCTACCACTGCCAATGTCATCATTACTGATAATGATCCACTGGTGCTTTCTTTTGCAGATACTAAATTCTCCGTGAAAGAAGGGGATAAGGGAGAGCATAACCGTCTCCGGTTTGTGGTGACCCTCAGTAACAAGAGCAGTCGCGCTGTAACGGTGAAATTCGATACCGAAGCAGCTACGGAAGGTGTGAGCTATCCGTTCTTCGACTTCAAAGCCACGCCGGGTGAGGATTACGATATGACCGTACATGAGCTGGTGATACCGCCGTTCAGTTCCGAAGGAGAGTTCTTCGTCGACATCATTGGCGACACCACCTTTGAGCAGAACGAAACATTCATACTAAAAATGCTGAGTGCAACTGCCAACGCTGCTACTAACCTGCCAACCATCGGGGAGCCGGCCAAAACCACCGGCATCATCCTCAACGATGATCCGATGTGCGGTGAATGCGACACCGATGGCGACGGCCTTACCAACGCCCAGGAAGACATCAATAAGAACGGTGATCCGTTTGATGATGATACCGACGGCGACGGCATTCCTAACTTCCTGGACCTGGATTCCGATGGCGACGGGGTACCTGATTCCGTGGAAAGATGGACTACTGACGGCCGCCAGCTGAGCGATAACGAAGGTAAGATCCGCGTGCATCCTGCCCTCTCGCCGAACAACGACGGTCAGGGTAACGACTTTATGTACATCGAAAACATTGAGAAATATCCGACTAACCAGGTGGTGATCTTTAACCGCTGGGGTGGTACGGTCTACAAAACAAATAACTATAACAACAAGTCCAACAACTTCAGAGGGAAGTCGAATACCGGCGGAGCGTCCGGCAGCGATGTGCCCGACGGCTCTTACTTCTACAACATCCAGATTTGGGTAGATGGTAAGGTGGAAAGCAAAACGGGCTTCATTGTAATCAAACGCTAACATTCAACAATTGAACCTATGCGTAACTTTTTGATAAGAACAGGCTGTTTTCTTTCGGTAATGCTGGGCACTGCCTCCTATGTGCAGGCCCAACAGGAGCCGATCTATTCGCAGTACATGTTTAACGGTATGGTGATCAATCCGGCCTACCCTTCTATGGACGAGTCGTCGAGCCTCACGGCTGTAGGCCGCAACCAGTGGGTAGGCGTGGACGGTGCCCCCAGAACTTTATCGGCCTCTTTTTATACGCCGATAAAAGCCACCAATACTAGTTTGGGGGTGTCGATGATCAATGAAAAAATCACGGTCAACTCACAAACCCAGTTGAATTTCAACATATCTCAACGTGTAAAACTGAACGAAAAGGTGTATATAGCACTCGGTTTGAAAGGTGGGATGGCCCAATACAGGGAAGATAACAGCTCCCTTTCCACTACCGACCCGGTATTTGCCCAAAATCAGAGCTACTGGAAATCGGATGTTGGATTTGGATTAATGTTATTTACGGATAGATTTTTTGTTGGCTTATCTTCGCCTACCTTTCAGAGCTTTGATTTGGGAGGGAAATTGTACAAGGTGACGGCTAAGTCTCACTATTATCTGCAAACAGGCTACCTGTTTACCCTTACCGATGATGTGAAATTCAAGCCTAATCTCCTGCTTCGTGCCGTTACAGGCGCCGGCCTGGAGTACGACATTAATGCCAACGTATTGCTTAAAAACCTCGTTTGGCTGGGTGCTTCCTGGCGTTCGGAAAAAACGATCACCGGGCTGGTACAAATCCAGGCGACCAAAAATCTGCAGATAGGCTATTCCTATGATACACCGTTGCAATCCAATCTTAGAGGTGCGCAAACCGTATCGCACGAGTTAATGATCAACTACCGCTTTGCCTGGAATAAATGGAAAGTGGTGGCGCCGCGTTATTTCTAATTGTATAATTGATGATACTATGCCAATGAAAACCTTAACATCCCTTATACTCCTGCCTGGTGCTGTCCTGGTAATAGCATCCTGCTCTGTGGTGAATAACCAGTCCGCCGGCTCCTTCGGCGATATGGCCAAAGTAAACCGTGCGGAAAGACTGCTGAAGCGACAAGACTATGAACATGCCATCTCCCTGTGTAATACAGTAATTAATAAAGGAAGTAGTGAAGCGGTGATGAGAAAAGCCAAGCTTCAGCTGGCAAGGGTTTATAATGAAACCCGGCAGTTTGAGAAAACCATCGCCCTGTACGATGAGCTACTGTATAAGCCAGGCAAGGATATTGAAGTATCTGACGTTATTACCTACACCGACCTCCTGAAAAGAACAGGCCGCATAGGCAAGGCGAAGGAAGTAGCCACATTATACGCCGCCAGTTATTCAGACAATACCCGTTTTACCAATATCCAGCGCTCCCTGGAAAATTATTACAGCTTCTTTACCCGCAATCAGTCCGACAAAATGAAGGTGGACAGTTTGCAGACCAACCTGCCCGGCTACCAGTACGGGCTGGCATTATATAAGGATAACCTGGTTTTCTTATCTAATGATATTAAGAAGAAGGATGCCCAATCGCTGTACACTAACTCGAAACTCTATATGATCTCTGAATCAGGAGTTGCCCCGTTTAGCAACAGCCTGAAAGGAATTTTACAGATCGGACCGGCTTCGTTTTTTGAAGGAGGTAAGAAAGTGATTTATACTTCCAACCGGTTTACAGATGTAAGAAACGAGAAGAATTCATTTATCAACTATAATAACGGCACCCAGCTGCTGGCAGCCAGCTTCCAGGCAGAACACAATTCCTGGAGCCGTCCGCTGCCGGTGGAAATTGGCAAAATAGGCAGTGCCGTTTCAATTTTACATCCTTCAGTTGCTCCTGACGGTAAACGTTTGTACTTTGCATCCGATATGCCGGGTGGCCTTGGAGGCACCGACATCTACTATGCCGACTGGGATGCCAACGAAAAGCGCTGGAAAGCTCCTGTAAATTTGGGGCCGAAAGTCAATACCAACGGAAATGAGCTCTATCCTTTCATCAGCGGTGAGAAATTGTTTTTCTCCTCCAATGGCCTGGAAGGATTTGGTGGCCTGGATATATTCGTGATAAATACCAATGAGCCGGATAAGGCCCCCGAACATTTACCATTCCCGGTAAATACACAGTTCGACGACCTGAACCCGGTGCTCGATGACAAAAAATGGTTGCTCTACTTTACCTCCGATCGCTCGGGTGTACACGACAACGACCATATTTATGTGATGAGCCTGAACAATGATCCTTTGAAAGATGTAGGCATATCCAACCCGGATGCACCTAAAGATGAAAACTTGTCCCTTACCGTAGTGAAAGCTGACGATCGCCGTCAGGAAACCATTATAGGCGATGCACGTTACGACAATCTCATCATCAAAGACACCGTTCAGCCGGACAAGCCAGTACAGAAAGCACCAGAAACAGTGGTGGTAACGGATTCCCGCACCACCATCGACTATGGAAACTCTGCTGCCAACAGCGCAGGCCCGGAAATGATCTCCTGGCAATACGACGCCGGTAGTCCGCAGGCAGCTGCGGCAAAAGCAGTGGCTGCTGCCCCTGTTGCCAAACCTGCCCCCGAAAAGGCAGTGAACAGCAACCCGGAAGTGGTGGCCTGGCAGCAGCATAACGCCAACGCTGCCACGAAAACCAGCACCGCTAACGGTAATGCCACCACGAAAAAGCCAGAAACTTCAGGTTTACAGCAAATAAACGGGATTTCTGCAGCCAGACTGGACAGTATCATGCGTGCTGCCAATATGCTGCTCACTGTGCCAGGCATCATTTATTTCGACCTGAATTCCTATATACCACTGGACCAGGAATGGAAAAAACTGGACTCCATCTTTGGTGTATGGAAGCAGCATCCGCAGCGCCTGATCCTGATCAACGGCCATGCAGATGTGATTGGCGACGAAAAGTATAACCTGGCGCTGTCCAAAAACAGGGCAGTATACATCCAGGAATGCCTGAAAAGCAGGGGAGTGGATGCGGATAAAATCAGGATTAACTATTACGGCTCAACGAAGCCGGTGTGGGTGGCAGGCCAGTTCAACATCGACAACGACAGGGATATCTATATCCAGTTGCAGGGAGTGAACCGCCGCTGTGAAGTGAAAATATTGTAAGTATCAATTTAGCGTATATCAAAATTACAGAAATGAACAAGATTGCTTCCTTAATGCTTTTTCTGGCTGTCGGCTCACAGGCCATTGCCCAGGAAATGCCAGTAGTGTTCAACAAGAGTTTCAGTGCAGTGAAAAACCAGTATAAGAAACTGGCAATCGCCGACAACAACTCGATTGTTGCTATCGGAGGAGGATCTGATAACGGTTGTATAACCAAGTTATCTCCTACCGGAAACCTTATTTATAATGCCAAACTGAATAAAGGCGGTCTGGTAGCATACCAGGATATGCTGTTACTGCCTAAAAACGAGCTGGTGGCAGTAGGTGGCGGTACCATCGCATATGGCAACGCACGTATCACCAAACTGAATTCCGCCGGTGAAGTGATTTTCGATAAAAGCATCGGAAATGGCCAGGGTGGCTTCTTTACAAAAGTAATTACCGACCGTCATGGCAACTATATCACTGTAGGAGTGGACGGTAGCAAACCTGCACAGGCACGCATCACTAAAATGGGTGCTGACGGCAAAATCATTTTCGACAAAGGCTTTGGCGCACATAACGTATTCAACAATGTGCTGATTGATGAGGATGAAAATATCATTGCCGTGGGGGGCGACGTTGGTGATGGCCAGGGTAAAGCAGTACTCGTAAAAGTAGACGGCAAAGGTGAAAAACAATATGAACTGAGCTTCGGCAAACCAGGTGCTATATTTGAAGAAATGATGCTCCTGGAAGATGGTTCTGTACTGGCCATGGGCGGTGGTGCCTATGGTACCGGTAACGCCAGCCGCATTGCTAAAATAAATGCCGAAGGCCAGGTGGTATTCGATAAAGAATATAGCACCGTGGATGGTAAGTTTAATGCCATGCGTGTAAACGACCTCGGTCAGATCTTCGCCTGCGCGGAGGAAAGAGAAAGAGGCCGCATCGTGAAGCTACGTCCTGACGGTACAGAGCTGTTCAACAAAGAAGTAGATGCAGCCCTGTACGCCCTGGAAGTAGGTAAAAACGGTAAAGTGGTGGCTACCGGTGGTAACACCAGCACCAACACCGGTAAAATTGTGAAACTGCTGCCTGATGGAATGGAAGTGGTTAACAAAAATGCAGGTACTGTATTCCAGCACTTACTGCTCACCGAAGATGATGAAATCTGCGTGGTAGCCAGAGATGGTTACCGCCTCACTAAATTCAGCCCTGATGGCGAACAAATGTTCGACAAGCAGCTGGGTAAGTATGATGCGAAAACTTCCCTCGCAGCGCTGCTGATGAGCCCTAGCGGCGAAATCATTGCTGCCGGTGGTGGCGATGAAGATGGCAACCGTATCATCAAAATCAGCCATGGTGTTTCTATTAACGACATCGCAGTGTCTGAGCCACTGAATGGCTTATCCAACGCTTCGCTCACCATTACCCTGTCAGGCTTCCTGCGCAATAATGGTGTTCGTACGCCCGTAAACGTGCATTACAAAACTATTCCGCATAAAGGTGGTGCCAGCACTGGCGACTTTGATGCTACCGAAGGAACGATTTCTTTCGTGCCATCCGAGTTTGCCGCCGGCGCTATCATCTCCAAAACCATTCAGATTCCTGTAAAAAGTGATAACCTGCTGGAGGGTAAAGAAGCCTTCCACGTGGAAATCCTGGATGCGAGTGAGTTATATCTCACTAAATCAAAAGGAGAAGTAACGATCCTGGACCAACCGGCCATTGTGAAATTCATTGGTGGAAACAATGGTGCAGAACCAGCCACAGATGTAGTATTTTCCGCTGGTTTATTTAAGAGAGATGGAACGCCGCTGATCAACGCCACTAATAAACCGGTTCGATTGACTTATAAGTTCGGTAACGGCACTGCCTTACCAGGACAGGATTTTGTAAACAGCATCAAAGCGCCGTTTGTAATCGATACCGCTGCAAGTACCGCTAATCTGAATGTAAAAGTGAAAGATGATAACCGCTTCGAACTGGCCGAAACAGTGGTGCTGGTCCTGAGCGAAATCAAAGCGGAAAATGAAGCGATCGTAGGCTACAATGGTGATGTAACCAGCATTTCCGCTTCACAGTATATCCAGGATCAGGCAGCGCATATTACCCTGGTTCGCCTCACAGATGCCAACGAATCTGCCACCGCCCCGGTAAGCATGTTCAAATGTATCCTGGTGAAAGCTTCCGATCAGTCCGTACAAACCAACTGTACCGGTAGTGATATCAACATTTACTTCGGTGTGGATTCCTTGTCTACCGCTATATATGGTAAGGATTACGTGATCATGAACGGCGACATGGTGAAAATCACCGGCGACTGTGCATTCAGCGAAACTGATATACAGGTAGCGTTGGTGAACGACCGTATCAAGGAAAATGATGCGCTGGTAGCGGTGAAACTGCGTGATGCTACGGCTGCTCTTAATGCAGGTAAACTCAGCATTGCACCGGATCTGAAACTGAATAAAGCTGTTGCCGTTATCCACGACGATGATAACGACGAGAATGGTGCCGTAATAACAGCTAAATAAGCCCGGCTTGATTAATTAACCGATATACGCACTCAAGCACCTACTGTCCCGCATAGTTATCTATGCGGGATTTTTTTGCTTTATGAGATTGGCGGGACCTCCGGTCCCGCCAATCTCATTTTGATCCACTGCCGAAGGCAGTGGATCAAAATGAAAAACAGATACTTACGGATTAATAAAAAGAAATTATAAAAATATCTTCATCTGTAAAATCCAAAGGGATTATACTTCGCGTATATGAATTAAAGCGATTTAGAAACTACTATATCCTTAGAATAAATCAAGTTCTTTTTTCGACTGTAAAAGATTGTCATGTTTTTTTTCATCAGATGTTTCAACACAATAGCAGGATGAATAAAAGCTGAGTGCTAACCCCACATGATATTCAATTGGCCCTAAGAAGGTCAGCGTCTGTTGGTGGTTACCTCATCGAATCAAACAGCGATAGAAAAATGAACCCTTCATTTTTTGAATTGCAATATTTATAACAATCGTAAAGAAACTTAATAAAGAGTTGTGTCTTTTAATGGTTAACTTGGGAATAAGCCTGGTATATCCTTACCGGGCTTTTTTATTTTATACCAATGAACGTTGCATTACATAGTCTTCCATCAGGAAGCCATTACCGATATCCGTATTTTTCTCTTTTACGACCGTAAACCCCACTTTTTCGTAGAAATGGAGTGCTTTATTGAAGCGGTTTACGTCCAGCTCCAGGATTTCGGCTCCTTTTTCTTTCACCATATCCGCGATAGTGTTGATCAAAAATTTACCGGCACCTTTTCCCTGGCAGGCAGGATCGAGGTAGATCTTATGCAGTTTATATACGGCAGGATCGTTTGTGGTGCTGTAGGAGGCATAAGCTACAGGCTGCTCATCGTCCGTCATGATGAGGAACTGGTGTTGCTTTTCTGTCATTTGCTGTATTAAAGCCTCGTTGCTGTACATCATATCCAGCATGAACGTGAGCTGCTCCGGGCTTAATATGGACTGATAGGTTTGTGGCCATACTTTATCGGCCAATGCTTGTATCAGTGCAATGTCATTGGTGTTGGCCAGGCGTACTTGAAGCATTTTATTTTTTACTGTTTATTTCTGCGAGAATATTATCAATGGTTTGCTGTAGCCGATCGAGTGGAGTAAAGCCTCTGGCGCAGAGGTACAGCTGATCGTTGGCATCCAGGATGGCTGCCGGAAATCCGGTGATGCCCCAGTTTTGGACCACCTGGAACTCCTGCTGTGTTTCGTAACGCATTTTTTCGTCGTTCATTTTTTGCAGGAATTCTTCGGCAGGCAGGTTATACTTTTCCACCAGGCGGCGGTAGGTTTCGTCGTCGTTTAAGCTTTCGCCTTTGTAGTTGAGTGCTACCTGGATATCGTGTACAAAATCCAGTGCTTTTTCAGGGAGATATTGTTTAAACACTGTCAGCGCTACCGCGGGTTTTTCCGAATCCATCTTTTCATCGGATGCCAGCAGGGTATGGAGAAAAGGCTCGCCAAACTGTACCCCTGTCATCTCTTCTACTGATTTATGTGCCTGCTGGATGTAAGCCTGCATGGCCGACCATGGGCGGCGGTTGGCACCGAGGATCATACCGCCGGAGAGCACTTCAACTTCCATGTCGGGATGTGCTGCCTGCAATTGTTGTACTACGGGGGTAAAACCATAGCACCATCCGCAAAGGGCGTCGGTAACATATATTAGTTTCATGGGAACTGGTTATCGTTGAAACGTCAAATTACTGAATTATGGGGAGATGGCATGGATGCTTAGCTTTGGCCCCGGTTGTCGTCTTCACTGAAGTAGTGATTATCATACAGCTTTTCGGAGAGGGTCCTGTCTTTCCTGATGGCCCTGATAGCGTTCCTGATGGCAAAAATCAGCGTTACTACCGCTGCGCCCAGCAGGAAAATGTTGTTGCCTGTAAACAGGAAGAAATCGTAGGTACCGTGGAAGAAGATCGCAATCAGTAGTCCTTTACGGAGCAGGTGATGCTTCTTCTGCGGAATGAACTTTGCCAGGCCCACGTAATACCCCATAAGCACCGCAAATGCAGCATGTGCCGGCACGGACAGGAACATGCGTGCTACGCCGGTTCCGAAGCCATATTGCCCTACGTATGCGATATTTTCGAGCGTTGCGAAGCCCATACCTATCATCACCGCGTACACGATGCCATCAAAGGGCTCATTGAAAGCTTTTTTGGGATAGGCGTAGAGGTATAGGACGAGGAACTTCGCGGTTTCTTCGGACAGGCCTACGATGCAATAGGCAAAAAAAGCAGTATTGAGCAGTGTACCGCCGGTTTCACGAAAGCCAAGCAGCAGTGCTCCCGCCTGAAAGGCAAGCGGCAGCACGATGCAGGCCATTCCCAGTATAAAGCTTTTCAGGAGCAGGCCCACGGGCTCACGATCGTATTTATCGAGGGCATAGATAAGCAGGGAGATTGCCAATCCCGGTGCTACGGCCAGGGCCAATAATGTCATGAGATCAGATTTTTCTGTTTTTTCCTTTCGGAGAGGAAGGTGTTCAGCATGTCAACAGAGAAGCTGCTCAGATTGTTTGCTTTGGTAATTCCTCCTTTTTGCGCGGCCAGCGTACCATAGTAGGTATCATGGAATCCTTCCACACTGTGTGCATCCGGGTCAATGGATATCAGCACATTTTTTTCAATGGCATAGTGCAGCCAGGTCCAGTCGATGTCGAGCCGGCGCGGGTGCGCATTCAATTCAATCACTACGTTGTTGGCGGCGCAGGCGTCGATAATCTTCTTATGATCTACTGGATAACCGTTGCGGCTCAACAGGAGTCGGCCGGTCATATGCCCGAGTATAGTCGTATATGGATTTTCGATGGCTTTGAGGAGTCGCGCCATGGCTTTTTCCTCCGTCATTTTCAGCGTGGAGTGTACGGATGCGATGACCATATCGAATGTTGCCAGGATTTCATCCGGGTAATCGAGGTTGCCATCGTTGAGTATATCCGCTTCAATGCTTTTAAAGATTTTAAACGGCGCCATTTTGGTATTGAGCTCATCTATCTGCGATTGCTGGGCGAGTACGCGTTCAACATTGAGGCCGTTGGCGTAGAATGCGGAGCGGGAGTGGTCGCTGATAACGAGGTATTCAAAACCTTGTTTTCTCGCTGCGGTGGCCATTTCCTCGAGGGTATTGAGGCCATCGCTCCACTGGCTGTGGGAGTGGATGATACCTTTGATATCTTCCGGCTGTATCAGCTGTGGGAGTTGGCGGCTACGGGCCTGTTCAATTTCGTGGATGCCTTCCCGTAAGCAGGGGAGAATGTAGTCCATATCTGCTTTGCTGAAGATCTCTTCTTCGCTGGCAGCGCCTTCAATGGCGGTATGGCCGCCGTTGGCGTTGAATTTATCTATAAACGCGGCGGAGCCGGTGGTAAGGAAAAGTTGGGAATAGAAGGCTGCCTGCATGCAGGAGTGGGTGATCACTTTAACTTTTTCTTCGTTGGTCCATACCAGGTGGGTATCGTTGCTGGCTTCGAGGTGGAAGCCCGGGAGCAGCGACAGCTGTTCCTGGATATTGTTGGTAGAGGCGGCGATGAGCACTTCTATTTCGTCGATGATAACTGCATTTCTGCGGAAGGCACCGGTGAGGCTTACGGGAGCAGGAGCAAACAGTGTTTGCAGTTGTTTTTCCAGGTCTTTCCCGATTTTTTCCACTTCAGCATATAAGAAGCGGTGTTTATTGGAGAGATAGAATTCTATATTCTGCTTTACGTTTTCCTGTGTTTTCTGGCCGAATCCTTTGAGCAGGAGGAGGCGGTTTTCGTTACAGGCGTACAGGAGTTCACCCATGGATTCCACTTCCAGTTCTTTCCAGATGGTAGCGATCTTTTTAGGTCCGAGGCCTTTGATTTTCATGATTTCGAGGATGCCTGGCGGGGTGACCTCGATGTAGTGGTCCAGGAGGGCGAATTGTTGTTTTTCCAGCATTTCGAGGATGGCTTTTCCGGTGGATTCGCCTATGCCTTTGATCTTGAATATTTGATCGGGAGGGGTATCCTTGAGTTGTGCGGGTAATTTTTCTATAGTAAATGCTGCTGATGCAAATGATTTTGCTTTGAAACTGTTTTCGCCGTGGATATCCATGAGTTTGGAGAGCAGGGCGAAGTTATCGGCTATTGCGTAATTGTCCATGGAATAAAATTACGGTTTCTTGTCCGCCTTCGGCGGATTTGGGGCGAGGTTTTTTTCACGCAGCGCGGCATAATTTTGACATTTTTACCCGCGGAGAAGGGGGTGGTCTTAAGCTCGCAAAGCCTTATTTAGTTTAAGGCGCCTTCGGCGCCTTTGGAGCGATCTTTTTTCTCGCAAAGTGGCAAAGCAGGTAAGCAGCAAAGGCTGGTGTGTTGTTGTTTGTCGTAAACAAAGGAGCAGCAAAGCAGGTAAGCAGCAAAGGGTAGTGTGTTGTTGTTTGTCGTAAACAGAGGAGCAGCAAAGCAGGTGAGCGGCAAAGGTTTGTGTATTGTTTGTCGTAAACATAAAGTACATCAGCCGGTGACCGACTCCGCTGTTTGGGGCAAAAGAAAAAGGTTCTGATGAAGAACATCAGAACCCTTATAACTACATTTTGTAAATCCGGTCTTAGTTAGCTGGATTTGCTGGAGCTGGAGCTGGTGCAGGAGCAGCTGCTTTTTTCTTAGCAGCGGCTTTCTTTTTAGGAGCAGCTTTTTTAGGAGCGGCTTTCTTAGCAGCAGCTTTCTTTTTAGGAGCAGCTTTCTTAGCAGCAGCTTTCTTTTTAGGAGCGGCTTTCTTAGCAGCAGCTTTTTTAGGAGCGGCTTTCTTAGCAGCAGCTTTTTTAGGAGCAGCTTTCTTAGCAGCAGCTTTTTTAGGAGCGGCTTTCTTAGCAGCAGCTTTTTTAGGAGCAGCTTTCTTAGCAGCAGCTTTTTTAGGAGCGGCTTTCTTAGCAGCAGCTTTTTTAGGAGCAGCTTTCTTAGCAGCAGCTTTTTTAGGAGCGGCTTTCTTAGCAGCAGCTTTTTTAGGCGCAGCTTTTTTAGCCGCTTTTTTAATTGTTGCCATTGTTTTTTGAATTTGGGTTAGTAAAAAATAATTGGGTATAAAAAAACTTTATGGCAAACACTGATTAGGCTTCCGCCTGAGCAGTGGTGTCAAATGCTTTAACAGAAACGTAGGTTTTGTTTTCGCGACCTTTTCTGAATTCCACAACACCGTCAGCTACTGCGAAAATGGTAAAATCTTTACCAATGCCTACATTTGAACCTGGATGGTAAACAGTACCTCTCTGGCGAACGATGATGTTACCAGAAATGGCAGGTTGACCACCGAAAATTTTAACGCCCAGCCTTTTGCTTTGGGAGTCACGGCCGTTCTTTACACTACCTTCACCTTTTTTATGTGCCATTGTATAATAACTTTAAAAAAACTTTGTCTAAAAATAAGTTGAGCTTAACGTACAAATTAAGCTATTTCATTGATTCTGATCTTAGTAAAGTGGGTACGGTGACCAACTTTCTTTCTGAAGCCTTTTCTTCTCTTCATTTTGAAAGCGATAACTTTATCACCCTGAACAAATCCTAAGATTTCTGCTTTTACTACTGATTTTACATCAGTACCTACAGCCAGCGTACCAGCGTTATCTGTCAACAGTACATCAGAAAACTCCACTTTATCTCCGATATTTCCTTGTAACTGCTGTACAAAAATTTCCTGGTCTTTTTGTACTTTAAATTGCTGACCTGCGATTTTTACAACTGCAAACATAATTATCCAAAATATAATTTCCGCAAAAGTAACATTTGTTTAT
Organism: Chitinophaga jiangningensis; assembly: GCF_900142605.1. Lineage (GTDB taxonomy): Bacteria > Bacteroidota > Bacteroidia > Chitinophagales > Chitinophagaceae > Chitinophaga > Chitinophaga jiangningensis. The sequence goes on along the minus strand of NZ_FRBL01000001.1, from coordinate 4,549 downwards.
CGAATTGACAAAGTTTTCCTGCATTTTTTAATTCGAATGCGTAAAATAATGTATTCAACCCAATAAAACTTAATCTTTTCAAAGATACGTACTTTCCTGAATTTTAGATTTTTTTAACATTTTCTTACCAAACTTTAAAACATCTTTTTTACTGCAAAAGGCAACGCATTTTTATATACATTTGTCGTTTACACTATAATATAATAGATGTCCAATCTTTCAATCATAAAATAAAGTGGCATGAAGTTTAAATCACTGCTGGCCAAACCATTTGCTTCTATCGTCCATAGCAAGATAAAGAAGGAAATGTTCAGGGCGGTAGAAGACCAGGAGCATATCCTGGAGGAGCTGATCAAAACAGGACGAAAAACAGAATTCGGCGCGGAACATAAATTGGAGGCTGTTAATAATTATGATGAGTTTAAACAGGCCATCCCTATCCGTGACTACGAACAGTATAAACCTTATATAGAAAGAATCAAGCAGGGTAAACAGAACGTTCTCTGGAAAGGACAGCCGATTTATCTCGCCAAAACCTCCGGTACTACCAGTGGCGTCAAATATATCCCGATCTCAAAGGATTCCATCTCCAACCATATCGATACAGCCCGTAACGCACTGCTGAACTATATGGGAGAAACCGGGAACAGCCGCTTTGCCGACGGAAAAATGATCTTCCTGTCCGGCTCCCCGGAACTCGAAAGAGTAGGAGGCATCCCCACCGGCAGGCTCTCCGGAATCGTAAATCACCACATTCCGCGATACCTCCGTACCAATCAGCTCCCTTCCTATGAAACAAATTGTATTGAAGACTGGGAAACCAAGCTGGACAAAATAGTGGAAGAAACCATCCACCAGGATATGACCCTCATCAGCGGCATACCACCCTGGGTACAGATGTATTTCGACCGACTGATGGAGCGTACCGATGGCAAACGCATCCGTGAAATCTTTAAAAACTTCGATGTAATGGTATACGGCGGGGTAAACTTTGAACCCTACCGGGCCAAACTGATGGCTTCCATCGGTGCACCTATCCATACCATCGAAACTTTTCCTGCCTCCGAAGGCTTTTTCGCCTTCCAGGACTCACAGGAACAGGAAGGGCTGCTGCTCAACACCAACTCCGGCATCTATTACGAGTTTGTTCCGGCAGGAGAGATTTTTAACGAAAATCCTACCCGCTTATCGCTCAAAGATGTACAGGTTGGCGTAAATTACGCCCTCATTATTAACAATAATGCTGGTTTGTGGGGATATAATATTGGTGATACCATCAAATTCATCTCCACCAATCCATATAAAATTCTGGTGACAGGCCGCATTAAACACTTCATTTCTGCGTTTGGAGAACATGTGATCGGAGAAGAAGTAGAGTTTAGTCTGATGAAAGCCGCACAGGAAGAAAACCTGCACATCACCGAATTTACAGTAGCGCCAATGGTCCAAACCAACGGGGAATTGCCGTATCATGAATGGTTTGTAGAGTTTGAAAATATGCCGGCTAACCTCGAGGCTTTTGCCAGAAAGGTAGATGAGAACATGCGTGCAAAAAATATCTACTACGATGACCTCTTGTCCGGAAATATCCTTCAACCGCTGAAAATCAGGCCTGTACGCCGCCAGGGTTTTATCGACTATATGAAATCAGTAGGTAAGCTGGGAGGACAAAACAAAGTTCCACGACTGAGTAACGACCGGAAACTGGCAGACGAACTGGCCCATTATTTACAATGATAGTATCCCATAAGGACTTTTTATAACAGCTGCAGGAGCATATCCTGCAGCTGTTCATTCATTTTTTGTAACCTGTAAAAACGTAAACAACCGTAATGAACAAACGTAAAATTGCCATCTTCGGGTCCACAGGATCTATTGGCATTCAGGCACTGGATGTGATAGCGGCACATCCCGAAAGATTTTGTGTGGAAGTACTGACTGCACAGAATAATGCTGACCTGCTCATTGAACAGGCACTTAAATTCAAACCTAACGCTGTAGTCATCGGCAACGAAGAGAAATACAAGCAGGTAAAAGATGTATTATTTGACAAAGGCATAAAAGTATTTGCCGGCGCTAAATCAATGGTGGAAGTAGCCTCCTGGAACTCCATCGATATGATGCTGGCAGCCATCATGGGATTTGCAGGTCTTGCACCTACCATGGCGGCCATTGAACAAGGTATTCCGGTGGCCCTGGCCAATAAGGAAACCCTCGTATGTGCAGGGGATATCGTGATGGCAGCCGCTGCCCGTAAGAATGTACCTGTCATCCCGGTAGATTCTGAGCATTCCGCTATTTTCCAGTGCCTCCTCGGAGAACCGATGTCGAAACTGGAAAAAGTGATCCTCACCGCTTCAGGTGGGCCTTTCCTCGGTAAAAAACCGAACTTCCTCATCAATGTAAAAAAAGACCACGCTCTGCAGCATCCTAACTGGAGCATGGGCGCTAAAATCACCATCGACTCCGCCACCCTCATGAATAAAGGGCTGGAAATGATCGAAGCCAGGTGGTTGTTTGGCCTTAAACCGGAAGATATTGAAGTAGTCATCCATCCGCAATCCATCATTCACTCTATGGTGCAGTTTGTAGATGGCTCACTCAAAGCGCAGATGGGACTGCCGGATATGAAACTGCCTATTCAATACGCATTAGGCTTCCCTGACCGCCTGCAGAACGACTTCCCGCGGTTTAACTTCAGGAATTATCCGTCCCTCACATTTGAACAGCCGGATACTAAAACTTTCCGTAACCTTGCCATCGCCATGGAGGCAATGTACAAAGGCGGAAACGCTGCCTGCGTTATGAATGCGGCCAATGAAGAAGTAGTGAACGCCTTCCTGAAAAACAGGATCGGATTCCTGCAAATGACAGAAGTAATTGAAGAAACCATGGTGAAAATACCATTTGTAGAAAAGCCTACCCTGCACGATTATTATGAATGTGATACTGCAGCAAGGGAGCATGCGGCTTCTTTAATAAATTCTATTGTAATCTAACCGCATTCAAAAATTAACAACACATTTTGCCATTATATCTGGTAAATCGGATATCTTAACAGGCAGAATAAAAGCAGAAATTAATTAAATGACATTAGAGCTAATATTGGTGAAGGGCGGACAGCTTATACTGTCGCTCTCTATACTGGTGGTACTGCATGAGTTAGGCCACTTTATCCCTGCCAAGTTGTTCAAAACACGCGTAGAGAAATTCTACCTGTTCTTCGACCCCTGGTTTTCTCTCTTTAAAATCAAAAAAGGCGAAACCGAATATGGTATCGGATGGCTTCCCCTGGGAGGTTATGTGAAAATATCCGGGATGATCGATGAAAGTATGGATAAGGAACAGATGGCCAAGCCGCCACAGTCCTGGGAGTTCAGGGCCAAGCCGGCCTGGCAGCGACTCATCATCATGATTGGTGGCGTTACCGTCAATATCCTCCTCGCTTTCTTCATCTACGCCATGATCCTCTGGTCTAACGGTTATACCTATATGCCGGTGAAAGACCTGCCATACGGTATTCAGGTGGATTCACTCGGTAAAAGCATTGGTTTGCAGGATGGCGATAAAATCGTTTCCATCGATAACAAGGAAGTAAAGGAATTCGAAAAAATTCCCGTGTATATGATCCTGCATGGTAGCAAAACCATCCAGGTGGATAGAAATGGCCAGCCTGTAAACGTTACCATTCCGGATGGATTTATTCGTCGCGTTATGGGTATCATGAAAGGCGGTGGCTCTTTTATCGCGCCATATATGCCTGACACAGTACCTTACGTAGCGCGTCATATCCTCGAAGATGGTGCAGGTGCCAAAGCCGGCCTGAAGCCGGAAGACCGCATGCTGGCCGTAAACGGGGTCGCAACGCCAAACGTGAAATCGTTCCTGGCGGAAATGAAAAACCAGAAAAGCAAAACGATTGACCTGCAGGTGCTCAGAGGCACTGATACCGTGATGCTGCACCCGGCGCTGGATACTACCGGTAAGCTGAACGTGCTGCCATATACCGCAGTGACTATTCCATACAATTTCTTTGAATCCATTCCTGCCGGTGTAAGAATGGGTGTGGATAAACTGAATTCTTACGTACTGCAGCTGCGTTTGCTCTTCGTTTCCAAAGAAGTGAAGGTGACTGAATCCCTCGGTGGTTTCGGTAGCATTGCCAAACTGTTCCCTGACCAGTGGAACTGGCTGGACTTCTGGCAGCTCACTGCTTTCCTGTCTATCATCCTGGCATTTATGAACATCCTGCCAATTCCGGCGCTGGATGGCGGCCACGTATTATTCCTGCTATACGAAATCATCACCGGCCGCAAGCCTAGTGAGAAGTTCCTGGAATATGCACAGATCGTGGGTATGGTGATCCTGCTGGGATTACTGCTGTTCGCCAACGGGCTGGATATCTGGAGGGGAATATTCGGAAAATAAGGTTTTTTAAAGAGATATATTTTCGCAAGAGGCTGTCTCAAAAGTAATTTGAGATAGCCTCTTTCTATTTTTAGAAAAAAAAAGGCTTTTATTAAGGTTTTGTGTTGATAAATAGTCTTCT
>NZ_FRBL01000024.1 GCF_900142605.1 Chitinophaga jiangningensis | reverse complement strand
GACATCCACGATCCAAAAGCTACCATCACGGTAACACCTGGTGATCAGGTACAACTGACCTGGACAGTAACCAGCATCGTAAACGGTGTTGTAAATACAAAATGCCCGGCTACTACTGACGTAGTCACCATCTACAACTACGCTGCTAACCCAGCTGCAAACGCAGGTGCAGATCAGGAAGATTGCGGTAGAGCTACTGCCTTCACCCTTGATGCAACCCCTGTGGTATCAACCGGTAACATCCAGCAGATCGGAACCTGGACCGTTCAATATACTGGTGCTAACGCAGCTCCAATTGTAAGCGACATCCACGATCCAAAAGCTACCATCACGGTAACGCCTGGAGATCAGGTACAACTGACCTGGACGGTAACCAGCATGGTTAATGGTAACATCATCACCAACTGCCCGGCTACAACTGACGAAGTAATCATCTACAACTTCGCAGCAAATCCAGCGGCTAACGCAGGCGCAGATCAGGAAGATTGCGGTAGAACTACAGCCTTCACCCTTGATGCAACTCCTGTGGTATCCACTGGTAACATCCAGCAGATCGGTACCTGGACTGTTCAATACACTGGTGCTAACGCAGCTCCAACAGTAAGCGACATCCACGATCCAAAAGCTACCATCACGGTAACGCCTGGAGATCAGGTACAACTGACCTGGACGGTAACCAGCATCGTAAATGGTGTAGTAAATACTAAATGTCCGGCTACAACTGACGAAGTAATCATCTACAACTTCGCAGCAAATCCAACTGCTAACGCAGGTGCAGATCAGGAAGATTGCGGTAGAACCACTGCCTTCACCCTGGATGCAACCCCTGTGGTATCTACTGGTAACATCCAGCAGATCGGAACCTGGACCGTTCAATACACTGGTGCTAACACTGCTCCAACAGTAAGCGACATCCACGATCCAAAAGCTACCATCACGGTAACACCTGGTGATCAGGTACAACTGACCTGGACGGTAACCAGCATGGTAAACGGTGTTGTAAATACTAAATGTCCGGCTACAACTGACGTAGTAACCATCTATAACTACGCTGCTAACCCAGCGGCTAACGCAGGTGCAGATCAGGAAGATTGCGGTAGAACCACTGCCTTCACCCTGGATGCAACCCCTGTGGTATCAACCGGTAACATCCAGCAGATCGGAACCTGGACTGTTCAATATACTGGTGCTAACACTGCTCCAACAGTAAGTGACATCCACGATCCAAAAGCTACCAT
>NZ_FRBL01000005.1 GCF_900142605.1 Chitinophaga jiangningensis | reverse complement strand
CAATAAATCAAAATGAGAGAAAAACTCTCATAATGTGAGATATATACTTAAAAAGGAAAGAGGGCGTCTCAGGTATTTTTGAGACGCCCTCTTTTTATTTGTATTGAAGATTTTGCTATGAGTATGGCTGTTATCCTTTAGCCAGTATTTTTTCGATCAGTGCTTTCAGCTCTGGTGTAGACGGGCGCGGTGCATCGATATTCACAATTTTACCCTGCTGGTCAAATACCATGAAACGAGGGATACCGTTGATACCATAGAACTTAGTTACTTCGCTCCAGCCGTTTACAAAGATCTGAACACCTTTCATGTCTTTATCTTTCACGAACTGTTTCCATTTTTCTTTGTCTTTTGCTTCGTCCACGGAGCAGCCCACGAAGGTTACGTTTTTACCTTCCATTTCTTCTTCCAGTTTCTGCAGGTAAGGCAGCTCTGCTTTACAAGGGCCGCACCAGGTAGCCCAAACGTCTACCACAACTACTTTCCCTTTCAGGTCGTTGAAGGCTACTTGTTTGCCATTGGTATCTTCACCGGAGAAGTTGTAACCAGCTTCCCCTGCGGAGAATTTACGCACCGATTTTTCGTAGTCCAGGTAACGTTTCTTTTCCAGATCAGTCACCAGGTACTTTTGGTATGGAGCCATAGCTTCTACCAGTGCTTCAAAAGTTTTGTAACCACCCAGTGAATTGGTGAGGAACAGCGCTTTGATGTGATCGTTGCAGATGGCGTTTAAATTTTTAGCCAGCATTTCATTTGCAGTTGGCCTTGTAGCGGGTTTATCACCCATTACCACCATGCTGAAGGTGGTGTACATGCGTACGTAGTCACCAATATTGCCCAGTGCCATTGCGTTTGCATCACAAAACTTCTGATCCTTTACGATCGTTTTGTAAAATGCCGGATACTGTTCTTTCTTAGGATGTTCTCTGCGCGGTGTCAGCAGGAAACGCATAGCGGAGTACTCCACATCTGCTTCCATGGCTACTTTCATCAGGTTGCTGAAAGTTTTATTGGAAGACGTAAAAGTTTTTTTGAAAGCTTCCGCTTTAGGCAGAGTGGCTTCCAAAGCAGGGAAGAAAGAGTGGAACGTAGTGGAATCGATTTTCAGTCCAGGGCCTGTAACCGGTGCTACTACAGTATTCCAGGCTTGCAGCGTTTTGTTTTCTACTGATCCTGTTTTTTGCACGAAGCTGTTACCATCCAGTTGCAGATTCAGCTGATCACCTGATTTCAGGTAGATGCGGGCGCCATCGTCTTTTGGATTGGTAGTGAGATAGTAAAATCCTTCTGCTGGTTTTTGTACGGCGAAGGCAAAGGAGTGGTCCGCGCTCACTGCTGATGTAGCAATTTCTTTGGTCATACCTTCTTCCACGGCCATCAGGGAGATTTTGGTAGCTTTTTCGTTGGAGGTAGTCCCTTGAATAATGGTAAGGGATGGAACCGGGCCTGGCCCTGCTGCGGCGCGGGCTACAGAAACAGACATGCACAGTGCTACTGGCAGGAGTCTGCATACGGTTGATTTTCTCATTGTTTTAATGGTGGTTTGGTGATTTAGTATGTCAAAAATAATAAAGCAGCTGCAATGTAGGAGCACATTGTGTCAAACGGCTGATAATCATTACTATCATTCGGGGCCTACATACTGGTGGTAATAATGGGTGGTGTAGTGGAAGTTTTCTTCATCAAAGCATACCAGCGTAACGTCCGTGATACTACTTTCTTTTTCCAGGAAGGCGGCTATTGTTTCCAGCGCTATCCTGGCGGCAAGGTCCTTAGGGAAATGATAAATACCTGTGCTGATGTTAGGGAATGCCACCGTGCTCAGGTTGTTGGCGGCAGACAGTTCCAGGGAATGCCGGTAGCAGTTGGCCAGTAATGCAGGTTCGTTGTGCAACCCATCCTGCCATACGGGACCTACGGTGTGGATCACGTGGGCGGCTGGCAGCCGGCCACCGGTGGTAATTACGGCCTCACCTGTTTTACATCCGCCCTGCCGGGCTACAATTTTACGGCAGTCCTCCAAAATCGCAGGACCACCAGCGCGGTGTATCGCGCCATCTACGCCGCCACCACCCATCAGCGATGAATTTGCTGCATTTACGATGGCATCCGCCCTGATAGCTGTGATATCTCCCTTTATAACACTTACCCGGTTCATATTGTCCCGTTATTTGCTACGAACATACACTAATTTCCCTGTCTTTTTGCCGCTGTCGCGCAGGTCTATTTCAAAGATGGGGAAGCTCTGGATAAGATGGATCAATTTATTAAAGCCATAGTTGCGGGAGTCGAAATCGGGCTGTTTCTTCAGCAACAGGTTCCCCAGCTCACCGAGGTAGGCCCAGCCATCTTCATCTGCAATGTCGTTGATGCTGGTGGTCAGGAGGGTGATCACCTCTTTGTCGGCTTTACTGATCCCTTTTGGTTTTTCTTTGGAAGACTTTGATTTCCCTTCTTCCGATTTTTTCTCTCTTACCTGCAATATCTCCAGGTAAATAAACTTGTCGCATGCGGAGCGGAAAGCGCTGGGTGTTTTTCTCTCCCCCATGCCAATCACGTACATGCCGGCTTCCCGGAGCCTGGTGGCCAGGCGGGTAAAGTCGCTATCGCTTGATACGAGGCAAAACCCGTCGACCCTGCCTGTATAAAGGATGTCCATAGCGTCGATGATCATGGCGCTGTCGGTCGCATTTTTCCCGGAAGTATAACTGTACTGTTGGATGGGTGTGATGGCATAGTCGAGCAGAACGCCCTTCCACCCTACTACGGTGGGTTTGGTCCAGTCGCCATAAATCCTTTTAAAAGTTGGGTTACCGTATTTGGCCACTTCTTCCAGCATTCCCTTTACGTTGTGATACGGAATGTTGTCGGCATCAATTAACACGGCAAGTCGGAGGTCTTTGTTATCCATACGTGTTGTATTAAAACAAAACGTGTTAGTTACGGACGATCTGGCTGTAACTAACACGTTGTTAAAAGTTTCGGATTACTTATTTGAGGAAGGAGCGCAGCATCCAGGCTTGTTTCTCATGTTTTTCCATGAGGCCAGTTACAAAGTCGCTGGTACCTTTATCATTGTATTTCTGATCAAACTCATCGATGAGTCTGCGAAGGTTGCGGATAATGGTTTCATGATCATCCAGCAGTTCTTTCACCTGTGTTTTGGCGTCGTTGCTGTATTCAGACTCCAGCAGGTGGGTCAGCTTGAGCACATCTGCATATCTGCCGAGGGCATAGTGGCCGAGGGCGCGGATTCTTTCAGCTACTTCATCACCAAATTCTTCCAGGGCTTCATATTGATCTTCAAAAAACAGGTGCAGGTCCCTGAAGCTGGGTCCTTCGATATTCCAGTGACTGTTGCGGGTTTTAGCATACAACACTAATTCGTCAGCTAATGCTTTATTCAATTCCAAAGCAACCTCTTTGGCGTGTTCTGGTAATATGCCAGTATTAACTTTCATATCCTTGAATTTTTAGTTACTATAAATTTACGTTTTCCGGAGGCAGATAAACATGAGTATTATCATGATTTAACAGCCGGTTAATATTAACAGTGGTCCCGGGGTTTTGTTCGCCTGTGACGGGAGGTATTTACTTTGCTAAAATTGTACCATAGTTACTAATTTTGCGACATGGACCAGTCGTCAGGTAGGATCTACAATCTGCAATTCATCTTATTATGTTTAAGTAATGCCTTATTCTCTGCCAGTTTCAACATGATGATCCCGGAGTTGCCGGCGTATCTGACAAAGTTGGGCGGGGAGGATTACAAGGGCTATATCATCGGGGTGTTTACCTTGATGGCGGGGCTTTCCAGGCCCTTCAGCGGTAAGCTGACGGATACTATCGGGCGTGTGCCGGTGATGGTATTTGGTTCGCTGATATGTGTGGTGTGCAGTTTGATGTATCCGCTGGTCAGTTCCGTAGGTGCGTTCCTGTTGCTTCGCTTTTTCCATGGCTTTTCTACCGGTTTTAAGCCTACCGGCACTTCTGCCTATGTGTCGGACCTGGTGCCGGCTAACCGCCGTGGAGAGGCAATGGGTATGATAGGACTGGCTTCTATCATTGGTATGGCGATAGGCCCTGCTATTGGAGGATGGGTGGCGGTGAAATGGAATATCAACGTGATGTTTCAGCTGTCGGCCGCTTTTGCGTTGCTGTCTGTAGTAATCCTAACGGGTGCCATGAAAGAAACCCTTCCTAACAAGCAGCCTTTCCGACTTTCGTTGCTGCGCATACACCGGGATGAGCTCTTTGAGCCGCTGGTATGGGGACCGGTTATAGTTACCTTCCTTACGTTCTTCAGCTATGGCGCTGTGCTTACCATCATTCCTGATTACAGCACTTATTTAGGTATCACTAATAAAGGGTTGTTCTTTACTTTCTATACTGCCAGTTCCATGGGTATACGACTGGTAGCGGGCAAGGTATCGGACAAATACGGCCGTATTCCCATACTGAAGATCTCCGCACTGGTAATGGCCGCCTCTATGGCGATGCTGGCGCTGGCGGTGAGTCCAGCCATTTTACTGGCCGCAGCCCTGCTGTATGGTATGGCCACAGGGCTCAACTCCCCTGCTGTTACCGCCTGGACGGTGGACCTGAGTAACCCGATGTACAAGGGCCGTGCGCTGGCAAGCATGTACATAGCCATGGAAGCCGGCATCGGCTTAGGGGCCTGGGGCTCTGCGCTGATCTATCATAACCATGCGAGCAGGTTCCCGCTTACATTCTATATCCTGGCGGGTATCACGGCAATGGCTACACTCTATCTCTCCTTCTTTCATGTACCTAAAAACTACGAAGAGCAGCTGGCGCGTAAGCAGTCGGCTAATTGAGTGGTTTCAGCTGCTCGCGGAAAACTTATTCTTTAACTTAAGCAGTACCTGCCTTGGTAGATACTGCTTAAGGCAAATTAGCGATGCCGCAACAATAACCCCAGTTGGGCGTGTGACTAACACCGGCATTAATAACCATAAAGAGGTTACAAATTCTAAGACCCTGTTCCGACGCTAATTATCGGTCCCGGATTCGAGCGTTTCATTTTCCTGAGGCGCCTCCTGAATGTATATTTCAGGCAGCTTTTTCTTGTTATCCACACCGAGTTTGCGCATTTTTTCAGCGCGGCCTACCAGGTTTCCGCTGCCTGTGGTGAGCTTCTTCATGGCCTCATCATAAGCATCACGCGTTTTGCCAAGGTAGTTATTCACCTGATCCAGGTCATTTACAAAGCCTACAAATTTATCGTACAATGCGCCACCCTGCCGTACGATCTCCTGTGCATTTCTGTTTTGCTTTTCCAGCCGCCACATGTTCTCAATTACTTTGAGGGTTGCCAGCAGCGATGGTACGCTCACTAAAATAATGCGCTTACGGAAAGCAAAGTCGTACAGATCTTCATCCGGCTGCATGATCGCCAGCGCATAGGCTGGTTCCACAGGAATAAACAGCAACACGAAATCTGTGGTGTTGTTGTACAGCGATTGATAAGCTTTTGCACTCAGCTCATTCACATGGTTTTTAACAGAAGCCAGGTGTTGCTTCAGAAACTGCTGCCGGGTGGTATCATCCTCTGAGCTGCAGTATTGCTCGTAGGCTTTCAGCGATACCTTTGAATCGATGATCACACGGCGGTCCTCCGGTAAATGCAATACCATATCCGGCCGGCGCAGCTGCCCTTCCGCATCATAGCGGGAGTCCTGCGTAAAATAATGTATCCCCTTTTCCAACCCGGATGCTTCCAGGACTTTCTCCAGTATTACCTCTCCCCAGTTACCTTGTTTTTTGGTATCCGCTTTCAATGCATTGGTGAGGTTGTTCGCTTCTTTGGTGAGTGTTTGGTTAAGCAACAACAACCGCTGCAACTCCGCACGCAACTCCGTTCGCTGCGTAGTTTCCGCTACCAGCGACTGCTGCACGCTGCTGCGGAAGTTGTCTATTTTATCGGACAGGGGCTTGAGCAGGTCGTCCAGTTTGGTCTGGTTCTGCTCCATGAAATTGCCAGAAATACGGTGCAGTAGCTGATGGGCAATATTCTCGAACTGATGCCGCGCATCTTCCTGCTGCTGGATAAGCCGCTGCCGCTCCTCGGAGAGCTGTAGCTGCAGGTATTTATTTTGTTCCAGCAGGCGACCCTGATCGCCCTTTTGCAGGGCATATTCTTCGTTTAAACGCTCCAGTTGATCCTGGGCATCCTGCAATTGCTGCTGCCGGTCTTTAAGCGCCGACTCCAGGTAAAGCTGCTGCGATTCCAGCTGTACCGCACGGTCCTGCATCTGGCGATGCTGGGATTCCAGCTGCTGCTGCCGCGACTTAGCCGCAAACAGCAGGTATATAAAACCGAGCAACACGATACCGGTTGCAATCAAAGCTGCTATCATGACAATCTTCCTCCTATATCAAATTTAAATGCGCACTACGCATTGGATATGCGTATTAACGGTGTTTTTTAATGAAGCCGATTTCTTCGCGGGAATCATTTTCCCAGCTGATCATTTCTTCCAGGAACTTCTCCGCATACCTGAAAATATATGCCTGATCCACTTCTTCAGGCTCAGCGGTATCCAGTACCGTGCTCTTGGGCCCGTCTTCTGTTATACCATCTACAAAAGGATAAGCCACCCAGGTAACTATTTGTCCGTTACGCGATTGAGAAAATGACAGCAGTCCGCCCTTTTTCATTTTCTGAATCACCGCGTTGGGCGTCTTTTCCACAATGCCGCTGGGACAGTAATTAAACATCACATATACGGATTCCATATTCTGCCAAACCACATTGATGTCCATTGTCCAGTCGAACATGGGAAAACGTGCCACCAGCTCTTTTAAGGTATTGGAAATAAATTCTTTGGTAACAGTATGCCAGAGGTTCCTGCGCTCTTCTATCCTTAAAAATACCTGGGCCAGCTCCTGCCCAAGTTTCTCGATCTTATCCATGACTTTTTTATCTGAAGTTAAATCATAAAGAGGAAGGGCCGGATAAAAAGGAATTAAAACCTTTTTATCCGGCCCTTTATATTATTGTTGGAGCGTCCGGGTCGCAAAACCTTGGGGGTTCTGCCCGTGCTCTATTCCGCGCTAAGCGTGGAACAGCTGGTGCTGACATCTCCCTAAAAAAACTAAAGTCTTTCGTAGAGCTTACGCAGGCGCTCAGGTGTCATGATTGTTTTCCAATCCTTACCCAGCGCATTTTCCCAGAGCGGAGCCATGCCCAGCGATACATTGATCATAATATCAAACTGCTCGTCGGTCAGGTTTTTACAAATGCCTTGTGGAATAGTGATGTTGTGCTTCTTCACCATCTGCTTGAACTTTTCCACACCTTCAGGGTAGAACTCTTCCAATTTATCAAACACAATACAGTTGCCGATACCGTGTTTAGTACCCAGCAGGTAAGCCAGGCCATAACTCACCGCGTGCGCCACACCCACCTGGGAGTAGGCAATGCTCATACCTCCGGCATAGGAAGCCATCATCAGCTTTTCATCCGCATCATCGTCCCACTGGTCTTTTTGCAGGAAAATTTCTTCGCACAGCTCCTGCGCTTTTTCACCGTATGATTTACTGAAAGCGTTCAGGTAAGTACCTTCCAGGGATTCCACGCAGTGAATAAAGCAATCCATGGCAGTGTAGAAGCGCTGATTAGGCTCTACGGTGCTGGTCAGGGAAGGGTCCAGTACAATCTGGTCAAACGGTGTGAAATCGGAGTTCATACCCAGTTTACGGGTAGGCCCCGTCAACACGCAGGTACGGCTCACTTCAGCACCGGTACCGGAAATGGTGGGAATACCTACTTTATATACGCCGGCAACTTTCACGAGATCCCAGCCCTGGTAGTCGGCAGACGAGCCTGGGTTGGTCATCATCAGCGAAACCGCTTTTGCCATATCCATTACAGAACCACCGCCAATACCAATAATACCGGAAACCTGGCCGAATTCAGCCTGCAACTCATCGCGGATCTTATCTACGGTTTTGGTTTTAGGCTCGTCGGTTACATCGATGATTACAATCTTGTCTTTACCACGCAAAGGAACACGGGATAAAAATTCTTTCTTATCCTGGAAATACTCATCCACAAAGAAAATCATGGGAGCATCACCGTTACGTTTTGGGGCCAGGATTTCATCTAACTGATCAAAAGATCCGTTACCGTAAACCACGTAGTCCACCATTTTAAAATTCCTGAATTTCATATATGCGTCTTAGTTAGTATGTTATTATAAGAGTTTTGCTGCTTTCTCGAGGTCTTCAGGGGTGTCGATTTCAACACCCATGTACTCCGTCACCACCATCTTCATTGGGATACCGTTTTCCAGGTAGCGCAGGCATTCAATTTTTTCTGCCAGTTCCAATGGAGTAGGTTCCAGTTTGGTGAAGTTCATGAGGGTATCTTTTCGGAAAGCATAGATACCGATATGTTCGTAGTAAATAGTTTTAACGTCTTTAGCGCGTGGGTAAGGAATTACAGAGCGGGAGAAGAAGAGGGCATTAAAGTTTTTGTCCACCGCTACCTTCACGTAGTTCGGGTCTTCAATGGATTGCTGCTCAGTGAGTACCTGCATCAGGGAGGCCACCTGCACCTTTTTTCCTTCTTCTCCTTCAAATACCCGGAGTAATTTTTCCAGTGGCTCTTTCTGGGTAAAGGGCTCATCGCCCTGCACATTCACAACGATGTCGTAGTCCAGCAGTTCCATCGCTTCTGCGATGCGGTCGGTACCACATTCATGCTCCTTTTTGCTCATCACGGCCTTTCCGCCGTTATCCACTATTTCCCGGAAGATGATATCACTGTCGGTTACTACCATCACTTCGTCAAACACACCGGTATTAACGGTAGACTCGTAAGTGCGAAGTATCACGGTTTTATCGCCCAGTTTGGCCATCATTTTTCCCGGGAACCTGGAAGCGCCATAACGGGCAGGTATCAATGCTATTTTCTTCATACCTATGTATTTAAAGTATAAAGGCGTATCCGGGCAGCTGTAGCTTACCCGGTTACGCCTTTACGATGCATTATAATGCGCTTTTAACAGCGTTCACCATTTTCTCTACTCTTTCTTTGATTTCTGCTTCAGACCAGGAGAGGTTGATAGGCGTAGAAATATTTCTGCTGATGATAGCATCGGAAGCAGGGAATTCTTTGGTTTTATAGATTTCCATCGCCTGTTTCAGCCCTGGTGCAAAAGGAGTGAGCACCTGACCTTGTTTGAAGTGATCCCACTGGCGGATGTAGTGCCAGTTGTTATCATAGTAGTAGAAAGCGGCCAGTCCGGCTGCTTTCATAGCTGCTGCGGCTTTGCGTGCCTGCTCAGCTTCCGGCAGGAAGAAAGACAGGAAGGTAGCGCTGTCGCCAGCCGGATCAGGTAAGCGGCGGAAGGTTACACCCGGAATGGCAGCCAATGCCTCTTTAAAGATTTTCTTGGTGCTGCGTTGAATTTCCAGGAATTTATCCAGCTTACGGATCTGTGCCAGCCCTACTGCGGCATGCAGTTCAGAAATACGATAGTTGTAACCAATGAATGGGTGTTGCTCCAGGCCACGGTCATTACCAATATGGTCATGGCCATGGTCAGTATAACCATCGCATTTGATATACACGTCTTTATTGTTGGTAACGATACCACCGCCTTCAGCGCAGGTAATCGTTTTTACAAAGTCGAATGAAAAGGTACCTGCATCTCCGATGGTGCCCAGTGCTTTGCCTTTGTAGCTGGCGCCGAAAGACTGGCAGGCATCTTCCAGGAGGATGAGGTTATGTTTTTTGCAGATGGCCACCAGTGCGTCCATATCCGCCATTGCACCGCACATGTGCACCGGCATAACGGCTTTGGTGCGTGGGGTGATGGCTGCTTCCACGGCCTTAGGATCGAGGGTGAGGGTATCATCCACATCTACGAGAACAGGGGTAGCACCTACGGAGAATACAGATTCAAAGCTGGCAACAAAGGTGAAGGTAGGCATGATAATTTCATCGCCGGCACCCAGGCCTAATGCAGCCATGGCAGTGGTAAGGGCGGCAGTACCGCTGGAGGCCAGCTGTGCATACTGCACATCCAGTTTCTTACACATTTCCGCTTCCAGCTCTTTGGCTTTCCAGATGCCTTTACGGGCACCGTCAAAACCATAACGCATCATGATACCTGTTTCCAGTACATCATTTACTTCTTTCCTTTCCTCGGCTCCAAAAAATTCAAATCCGGGCATAACCTGTTGATTTTAAAAATATAATTGAAATATGGTTGTTAATTGGTGCTGCAAAGTTACTATAATCAGGGTTCCCCTACACGGTATTTTCTGTTTAACTTTTGCTAAAAATTTAACATGCGTTGTTGGCTGGGGCTGATTTCATTAATTCTAACTGGTTGCCCACTGAACCTATATAGCAGTTTGCGTTAACATTAGATTTGCAAAACCTGAGATAAAAGTATCATAACAACGCACTATCTTTGGGGCCTCGAAAGAGAAAACGACCAAAAAAAGTTGTGATTTACTGTTACAGTACTGACCACAACAGACCCCATAACCTCTGAGCAACCTCTTATAGTTTTACCCGTTTCCGCTGAAAGACGATTTTAATTTTGACACGTTCCTGTTTAAAACCCGGTATCTATTTCACCATAATTTCTATTAACTGAACTGGTTATGCCCGGGAAATTTATTTGTGCTGCTATTTTGACAATTGTG
This sequence comes from Chitinophaga jiangningensis, assembly GCF_900142605.1. Lineage (GTDB taxonomy): Bacteria > Bacteroidota > Bacteroidia > Chitinophagales > Chitinophagaceae > Chitinophaga > Chitinophaga jiangningensis. The sequence goes on along the minus strand of NZ_FRBL01000005.1, from coordinate 625,029 downwards.
ATTTTCAGCAGCTGCTCCAAAACTGAAAATGAGGTTGCACCTGTTGCCCCTACACCCCCTACTGTGATTGATACAGTAACGGTACCCGAAAATCGTGTGGACCGCAAAGCGTTGTTAACATTGGTAAATGGACTGCGTAGCCGCGGCTGTAACTGTGGTGGCGTTGCGATGCCTGCCGTAGGTCCGCTTACGTGGAATGGTTTGATGGAAAAAGCAGCCTATCTGCATAGTAAAGACATGTATCTGAATAACTATTTTGATCATACGGCACCTAATGGCAGCACGCCCGGCACCCGCCTGGATGCAGCCGGTTACCGCTGGAATACTTACGGTGAAAATATTGCCACCGGCAATATGGACGAGCAGGCAGTCGTATTAGGCTGGCTCAATAGTCCGAGCCACTGTAAAAATATGATGGGGGCCAATTACACGGAATTTGCCGTAGGCAGGTACGAAAAGGCCTGGACGATGGAACTGGGGCACCGCAACGGTGTGCAGTAACTAAGGCACCTTCTCTTTTTTGCGCCACATCTTCCAGATGTAATAAATATAGGCTGTCAGGGAGATGATAAGCCAGCTGTAGAAGAAAATTAAACGGCCGGGGGTCGACTCTTCCGGCACACCAAAGCCCAGGTAAAGGCCCAGGAAAATATTTACCAACATCCAGAACAACCCAACAAAAACCGTTCGGATGATCTTGATAAAATACATCAGTAAGTCAAGATCAAACGGCGGTTTCTCCTCCTGCTGTGCAGGTGGCTGTGGCGCCGGCGGAATTTGTTCTGATTGCTTTTCTTCTTCCATGATGTTGATAATTATGGGATGAGTATTTTGGCAAGGGCGGCACTGTCCCCTTTAAATACGTTGAAATCTACCGTAGTACGGATACCGTTTACCCTACCGATATCACTATGCTGCCAGAAGATCCAGCTACGCTTGGATGCGGGCCTTTCTTTCTGGTAATAATGCGCTATCCACAATGGATAGTCGTCAAATTCATCACCAAGATACGTTTCATAAAAATGTATGTTGGTATAGATGATAGGCTTCACTTTGTACGCTTTTTCCATTTCCTCCAGCCATATCCTGGCCGTGCTGCGGATCACCGCAGCCGGCTGGTTATTGGATGTTTCGATATCCAACACCGGTGGCAGGTCCCCTGATTGCAGGTTCACCACATTCTGAAAATTAATCGCCTGCTTGATAGGATCACGGGTGGAATAGAAGAAGTGATAGGCCCCGCGTATCATTCCGGCCTTACCGGCATTATCCCAGTTGCGCTGAAAAGCTTCATCCTGCCGGGTAATACCCTCGGTAGCCTTTATAAATGCAAAGGACATACGAATTTTATCCACCTTCATCTGCCTCACCGCCTTCCAGTTGATATTTTTCTGGAATTTGGAGACGTCGATCCCGTGAATCTTATAGTTTACGGGCATGTCGATGCCAAACTCATCATATCGAACGAACCTCACCTCATCTTCATCCCTGAACCAGAAATACCAAAAGGGAACAACCACAACAGCAAGGGTCAATAGTAAAATTGTAAATATCAGCGACGTTTTTTTCACTTCGTTCGATGTTAGTTGCAGGGAATTTGGGCGCGACACCGCAATAGCTCCAGACCTAATTTTATCGCAATTATAGGTTATAATTTGTTTAAAGGCCTTACTTTTACAAAGGTCAAGTGAATTTTTATGCCGGATTTTAACCTGAATGATACCCTGAATCTCTTTTCCAAGTTCACTTTTAAACGTGCGCTAAACGCCGGAAAGGTGCTGGGAAGTTACTTTGCAAGCAAGTGGACCGGAAAGCCTGTTCAATGGGGATATCCTATTTCCATATCTTTTGAACCAACTACCTCCTGTAACCTTCGCTGCCCGGAGTGCCCCAGCGGCCTGCGCGCTTTTACCCGCCCAACAGGCATGCTACAGCAGGACTTCTTCAGGGAAACCATCGACGAGATACATAAGGAACTATTATACCTGATCTTCTATTTCCAGGGGGAGCCCTACCTCAACCCGGGGTTCCTGGACATGGTCAAGTATGCGTCCGATAAAGGTATCTATACCGCCACTTCCACCAACGCGCACTACCTCACCGAGGCAAATGCCAAAAAAACGGTAGAAAGTGGCCTCGACAGGCTTATCATCTCCATAGATGGCACTACACAGGATGTGTATACGCAATACCGTGTAGGTGGCCACCTGGATAAGGTAATCCAGGGCGCTAGAAACATCGTAAAGTGGAAGAAGGAACTGAACTCGACCAAGCCATTTGTGTTCTTCCAGTTCCTGGTGGTAAAGCCCAATGAACATCAGATTGAGGATATCAAGCAACTGGCAAAGGAAATCGGGGTAGACCAGGTAAGGTTCAAAACCGCCCAGGTATATGATTATGAAGAAGGTAACCGACTGATTCCTACTATAGATAAGTATTCCCGCTACCACCGTAATGAAGATGGCACTTATGCCATAAAAAATAAGCTGGGCAACCACTGCTGGCGCCTCTGGCACTCCCCTGTAGTTACCTGGGATGGCCTGGTAGTGCCCTGCTGCTTCGATAAAGATGCACAACACCGCCTCGGCAATCTTAAAAAAGAGTCCTTTAAGAAACTATGGCATAATAAAGAGTATATCCGTTTCCGTAGTGAGATACTCGAGTCCAGAAAAAATATTGATATCTGCGCTAACTGTAGCGAGGGTACGAAGGTTTGGGGGTAACGACTTAAAACATAACCTTTTAACCGCTACCTTATCAAGCTATTAACTGAATTTATTAGACAAGAGACCTTTCGTATATTAGGCGAAAGGTTTTTTTATGCGGTATCTGCTTGTCCCTATGTTATTGGGTGTGATTTCTGTGGTAATAGATATCTCCCTTTTATCTGCTCAAACCAAATTGCTACCAAGAGATAATGCCGCTATCCATCTATATTTTAATAAACATACCAGTAGCTATCCGCGGGCCTTACAGGATGCTCGAATCCCAGGCACAGTACACGCCAGTTACACTATTCAGCCGGACGGTACGGTAAGTGATATCATTCTGAAAAGCGATGCCTTTCCGGAAGTGTTCGAACCTGAAATATTAAGGGTAATAAAATCAATGAAATTTGTAGCAGGAAAGATGGAAATTAAACAAAAGGATTTTTTGTTTAGGCTGGAGGAAAATTGGGATCCCAAGCCAGCTTTACAAAGTGATCCGGATGGCCCAATAGTGCTGATTAACTATAAACCAATTATCTGCACCCGCATCATTCGGGATACAGTAGTCAGCAGTGCAAAACCACTTAAAACTCCTGCTGTCCGTCCTCTTTCTTCTTCCGTGATTGTGCAAACTTATTAAACAGCTTTATTCCCATTTGCACACCGAAAAATTCCAGCGCAGTAATCAATGCGCCGGTGGCAAAGTTTTTAAACTTACCGCTTTCCCATGCAAACCTGGCTACCTTACCGGCAATCCCCAGGGCATTGGAGTGTTTGGCGCTACCCGGGATAATGCTGTTAAGGGCCATTTTCTTATAGTTATCACGGAAGAAGTCGACCCTGTCCAATAAAACATCTTCGAGGTCTATGGAACGCTTCTTGAGCCGGGCTACTTCCAGCTCAAGTGCATCAAAACCAGTTATTTTCTTCTTTTTGGCCATGCTGATAAATGCTTTTATTGATGCTCTACGGCTTCGTCATCAGGAACATAACCCGGCCTTGCAGGATCTGTGGGGTCCAGTGGGGAGGCAGGTACTTTAGCCTTATCTTTGATGTGTACATTATCGTCCCGATCATCGATCTCGTCGATCAGTACATTAATCAGCAGCCTGGATAAAGGACCTTCAATCAGTTGTTTCCTAAATACGATGATGGCGACAAACAACAGGATAAATATTCCAGAAGCGCAGGTGAAACCGATCGTAAAGCTACCGGTTTTTTCACCTATCCAGAATGCTACCAGCATTCCCAGGAATACGATCACAAAAAAGAACAGCAGAAAAGCCATCAAAACCGAGAAAAATAATCCCAATGCCTTTGATAGCTTTCCCGCTGCCTGGAGCTTTAACAGGTCCAGCCTCGTTTCGAGGTAATCTTTGGCGACTCTGCCTGTTTGTTTAAAATAATCGCTGAAATTTTCTTCCATGCAGTATTATTTAATCAATTGGAATTAAGCCAGCTCGTTTTCGAGGGCATCTTCAAATTGATCCTTTTTCTTTTTCCATTTATCTTTCAGCTTGTCCGCCTGGTATCTCAGTTTGCCTACAAGTTCATCTTTTTTATCAGAATTGAGGAAATATCCAACTGCAACACCCACTGCAGCGCCAACGATGAAAGAAACCACGGCTTTTGAACTATTATTCATAACAAAAGTTTTTAAAAGATGAGATAATTTAAAAATCTATGTTTTCGTAAGTGATGCTTCACAAACATTATTCCAAGAACAAGTAGGTATCAATTTTGTTTGATATTTAACAGAGAGTTGTCCCCGTGATTCCGTTGAATCTTTTGCAGGCTAACCCTTTTAACGAACGTACACTATGAGTTATATCGACAATGGACGCCTAAAACAAATAGGCTTTTTACTTCTTATTCTGTTCCTGGCTATTCTGCTATTTACAAAGCTTTTCACCTATTTCCCCGGATTCCTCGGCGCCGTCACCTTTTACGTGTTGTGCCGCAATTGGATGATCCGGCTCACAGAAAAACGTAAATGGAACAAGAGCCTGGCAGCCACCCTGCTGATGCTGCTAACCTTCCTAATTATTCTGCTGCCGGTCGGTGCACTTATCAATATGCTCAGTGCAAAAATTGCCTACGCCGTCAATAACTCCGCGGAGTTAATCACACAGGCTAAAACATTGAACAACAAGCTTTCGCAGGAGATAGGTTTTACACTTATTACGGACGCCAGACTACAGAAATTTTCAGAAACAGCCACGTCGTTTTTGCCAGGCTTCCTGGGCGCCACCTTTAACACGCTGACCACCATCGCCATTTTATATTTCATCCTCTATTTCATGCTGGTAAATCTCCGTAGCATGGAGCTGGCCATCTATGAATATATTCCATTAAAGGATGAAAATGTGGAGCTACTGGGTAGGGAATTCAACAAGTTGGTAATAGCGAATGCCGTGGGTATCCCATTAATCGCCGTTATACAAGGCATTGTATCCCTGGGGGGCTATCTGATATTTGGGGTGCCCCAACCATTTTTCTGGTTTGTAGTGACCTGCTTCACCGCCATGCTCCCGGTGATTGGTGCCGCTGCGGTATATGTGCCATTAGGGGTGTATTTGCTGGCCGCCGGCAATACCTTCCAGGGCCTGGCAGTGCTGATTTACGGCTTTGCCGTTGTTGGAACTTCTGATAACATTTCCAGGTTCCTGCTGGCAAAGCGCATTGCAGACGTACATCCGCTCATCACCATCTTCGGGGTGCTGATCGGTGTAAACCTCTTTGGATTTATCGGTCTGATCTTCGGGCCATTACTCATATCCATGTTTATCCTGCTGCTGCAGATCTATTCCAACGAATTCCTCATTAAGAAAAGGTCCGCACCTGCCGGCAGCAGTGGACACAAAAAAGTGACGGTGCGCAATAAAACGGATAAATAAACCTATTTGTAGTAATTATTTTCAGCGATGTAGGAAATCACATTGTCCGGCACCATAAAACGTACGGACTTACCTTCCTTAATCCATTTTCGTATATCCGTTGCAGATATATCAAGCATAGGGGCGTCCAGCACTTCCAGGCGGGCGCCATGTGTTTCCGTGATTTCATGGCCCGGGCGGCGGTAGACGTATATGGGATAGTTCCTTACGATGTGCTGATAATTTTTCCAGCGGGGAAGATTCTGGAAACTATCGCTACCCATAATGATGCAAAACTCCTGGGTAGGAAATTTCTCCCCGAGGTAAGCCAGGGTATCTACAGTAAACGAAGGCCGGGGCAGGGAAAATTCTATGTTGCTCGCCCTGAGCCTGGATTCGTCCTTAATGGCCAGTTCCACCAGGTGAAACCTGTCGTGCTCATTAAGCAACGTAGAGGATGGCTTCAGTGGATTTTGAGGGGATACCACCAGCCACACTTTATCCAGATCAGTATTGTACGCAACGTAATTGGCAATGATCAAATGCCCCGTGTGTATAGGATTAAAAGACCCAAAATACAAGCCTATCTTCATGTTTCATCTATAAATTTGCCAATGGCACATCAACTAATGCGTGTAAAAATAGGCATTTCCGTTAATCCTGCTTATTCCAGCGGCTTAAACTGCTCAAATATCTGTCCGCACGATTTACAAAAATGTATAGCCCGGCAAAGCGTAGAACCAAAAGGGGCCCGCAAGTAAGTATCGGTACTGCCGCAATGCGGACAGGGAACTTCCACAAATAACTCTTCACTCACCTCACCGGCTAACCGCTTAGGCGGCGCTATGCCAAATTGCGCCAGCTTCACTTTGGCTTCGGCCGTGATCCGGTTGCTGTTCCAGGTGATGTGTTTATCCACAATCACGGTAACGGATATATGCAGGTCACGCTCCAGGTGCTCCCGGATATTCCGCTGTATATAGGAAACAGCGGGGCAGGCTGCAAATGTTGGAATCATATGCACCTCCGCCCCGTTATCCTGTAGCACTACATCGGTGATCATGCCCAGTTCTACCACGCTTAATACGGGTATTTCCGGGTCCATCACCTGTTGCAGTGAATTATAAATATTTTCTATGGTAATTTCCATTGTCATAAATTACCAGTTAGCTGCGGTATCCAGGTTAAACACCTCTCCCATCTCTTTTAATAATGGCGCCAGGTAAGGTGTATGCTGTCCGTTACGGCCGCCATAGGCAGGCGTAATGGATTCCAGCGCCGGCAGGTTCAACGATGCTTTTACCAGCACGGGATAAATCCTGTCGAGCCAGCGGTTATATAATTCCTTTTCCCCTGGATATACCTTCGCGTCAATTAACACCTGCTCATGCGCTTTACCGGGTTCGAAGATGCCGGCAGCCAGCGCAATGATTTCATTCAACGCGGTTTGCATCCGGTCATAGCTTTCTTCACCGGCTTTGCTGAGCTGCATCACCCAGGCATTTGCATGGAGGGTATGGTATTTCAATTCTCCTTTTACTTTTCTGCTGAGTTGCTGCAGTGGCTCAAAGCTGCTTTCCAGCATGCTTTCATACCGCACTGCCTCCGCCTGGTCAAAAAGGAAATGCCGCATGAGGCTGAAGTCGTAGCCGGAGTTAGGATATTCTACCAGGTGGCAGCATTTATATTCGTTTTCAGGGCGACAAAAAGCAAACAAGTCTGCCTGCCTGCCGCCCAGGTTTTCTTCTATAATCCTGTATAACGCCCACGAATGGCCGATCTTATCCTGTGCCATGGACGAAAAGGCAATATCTTCTTCCATAACAGGCCCCAGTCCGGTCCATTCCGAATTCCGATGACCCTGAATCAGTTCATCATCGGCCATTTTTGTCATCAGGTCTGTTATTGCGTTATTTAACATCAGTAGTTCCTTTGGATGATTGTTTGAATTTGTTGATCTTTTCCATCACCTTGAAGCCGCTGGCATCACGGTATGTTTTTTCCAGGTTGTTGGCAAACATATCCTCATCTTCCACATCAAAAGCCAGGATATCGGCGCTTTTTACCACCCAGAGATTTACACATTTTTTTCTGCGGGCAAATTGTTCCTTGGCAAAGATGAGTGCCATCTGCGGATCCGGGGCGTGTACGCAGCCTACGTGTTCATGGTGCGCACCTCTTTTTTCCTGGTGAAATACTTCGTATACATTCCAGTTCTCCCCTTCTTCTACCTTTATTACGGCATTGGGATCGCCTAGTTTTAATCTGTTTACACGTGGATCTAAAGACATGATTGGTTTGCTGAATTTGGAGCTTAAAATAATCAGGCTACAGGCAGGGTATGTTTTTCCGTCGGCTTCATCAGCGCTTTGCGTACCCACCGGCCATGTTCTTCTGCCCACTTCCTTACCTGGAGGCGTTCCTCATTACAAGGGCCGCCGCCGTTGATCACCCTGAAAAATTCGTCCCAGTCGGGATCGGAATATTCCCAGCGGCCTGTTTCCGCATTTTTGCGCAGCAGCGGATCAGGCAGGGTAAGCCCAAGCTCCCAGATCTTTGGGACATACATATCCAGGAACTGGTTACGCATATCATCGTTGCTGGCCATTTTCACTTTCCATTGCATTAGCTTCTCACTGTGCTGGCTGGTTTTATCCGGAGGTCCGAAAAAGTGCATGATAGGCTTCCACCAACGGTTGAGCGCATCCTGCAGCATTTCCCGCTGTGCCGGTGTTCCGGTGGCCAGTTCAATAAAGGCATCGTGACCCTGCTTAAGGTGAAAACTTTCTTCGTAGCAAATCCTTTCCAGCGCGCGGCAGTAAGGACCATAAGAGCCTTTGGAATTAGCCACCTGGTTTACAATAGCAGCCGCATCAATCAGGAATCCTATCACAGTTACATCCGCCCAGGTTTTAGCCGGGTAGTTAAACACGTTCGAGTATTTGGATTTACCACTCAACAGATCGTTAATCATGGCCTCCCGCGTTTTGCCAAGGGTTTCAGCCGCATTATACAGCAACTGACCATGGCCGATCTCATCCTGCACCTTGGCGATTAACGCCAGCTTACGCTTAAATCCCGGGGCACGGGTAATCCAGGTGCCTTCCGGTAAGGCGCCAATGATCTCAGAATGAGCATGTTGTTCGATTAAACGAATAAGCTGCCGCCGGTACTCTGCCGGCATCCAGTCGCCGGGCTCTATCTTCTCTCCCCTGGCTATACGATCTTCAAATGCAGCCAGCTTCTCCGGCTCATCATGGATCTTTTCTTCCCTCACCTGACGGTTATTGGGCTCTTCAAAAATGTATCCTCCGCCGTACATGTGCGATTGTTTTGGTTGATTCGTAAATTACGGAAAAAAGCCCGTTTTCGGCGGAAAGGGATTGTTAAAAGCACTAATTTTAGCAGGTAGTTAATCCGATGATTGCTGTTCCTTCCATATTGTTTTTGTTGCTGCTTTTTCCCGCTGGCAGCGGGACTAACAACAAACAGCTGACTTCCGCCGGCCATACCGTTGTATCCCTGGATTTTCACTTCCAGGAACAACCTTCCACGGCTGATTCGGACACAATCTACTACGCTCCTTACCGGAAACTTTCCTGGAGCGATTTTACAGGCAAACCGCCTCTCTCCGGGCCCAGTGCCGCTGTATCCTACACCAGCTTCTCCTACGAAGGCAGCAGCCGTGTGTATAAGGATACCCTTCACATCTCCCTGTTATTACAAGTATTTTTTATAAAAAGTGCCAGCTGGGTAAAACCCGGGAATAACACCACTTACGGGCTGACACATGAACAGATTCATTTTGACATCACCCGGCTGGTAGTAGAGCGGTTTAAACAGCGATTAAAACAAACTGCGCTGAACCGGGATGATTATGATAGTGTTATACAATTTCAATACCTTGAGGCTTTCAGAGAAATGAACCGGCTCCAGTATGCCTTCGATCGCGACACCCACAGTGGCATGAATGCAGCAGCACAGGCCTCCTGGCATGATAAAGTGACGATAGCACTGAAAAATAACGGTAATCTCCCGGAAGAACTAGGGAACGACATCAATACATTTCCGCCTGGACCGCGTTAAACTTTGACACATAATTATCGTTTAATCTTTAGCGTTATCTATATACGGAATACACCTTTCACATGCTTTAAACTTTACATATGCAACCAAGTCTTTTGTGGCGCCTGCTGACCGGCGTCGCCGTGATTAGCCTCCTTATGACTGCCTGCAAAAAGGATATGGCCAGAAACCCCGGCACTCCTACTGATTCGCTGTCTAAGATATCTACCAACGATAGTATATTTAATATATTTAAAGACATCTATTTATGGACAGACGCCGTTCCGGATTCCGCTACCTTTAAGCCAGATAGCTACAGCAGTCCGTATACCATGTTCGACTCCCTGATCGGGTTCAAAAAGAAAAGCAACGGCGGCAACCTCGATAAATACAGCTTCCTCGACGATGGTAGTACCGCTGATGTGCTGCAGGGCCATGCCGGCGATCTCGGATTCCAGATTGGCTGGCAAACCAGATCAGAACTGCGTGTAGTGTATGTATACCCAGGCTCGCCTGCAGATAAAGCCGGTATTAAAAGAGGCTGGCAGATGTCTGCCGTAAACGGTACCACTTCCTTTACCTACGGCAACCAGGCCACCGAAGATGCGCTCAACAACGCTTTCAGTGCCAAATCTGCCAATTTCGTGTTTACTAAACCCGACGGTACTACGCTTACCACTACCATCGCGGCTACACAATACAACTTAAACCCTATCCTCTTCAGCAAGGTATACGACCTGGCCGGCAGCAAAATCGGTTATATTGTATTTAACACCTTCGTAGCGCCGGACGTGGTTAAAGCCCAGTTTGAAACCATTTTCAGCGATTTCAAAACAGCCGGAGTTACCAAGGTCATTATCGACCTGCGCTACAACGGTGGCGGCTACGTTTCCACTGCGGAATACCTGGCAGGCAAACTGGCCCCGGCTTCCGTGGCTAATCAGCTAATGTATTCCACTGTTTTCAATTCGAGGGTCACTAATAAAAACTTCAATTGGTTCTTTAAAGCCATGAAGGCCGTTCCTGACTATCCGGATGATTTATGGGCCGATATTTTTTATTCGGAAGCCACCACCTACGCTAAAACCAATTTCGGTGCTACCGGTGGGCTGGCCCTTACGAATCTCAGCTTCATCATGACCGGAAATACCGCCTCGTCCAGTGAACTGCTGTTCAACGTACTGAAACCTTCCATGAATCCACACATGATTGGAAGCACCTCCTATGGTAAACCTGTTGGATTTATCGCTGTTACCATCGGTAAAATCGATATGTATTGCATCAACATGCAATCATTAAATTCTAAAAATGAAGGGGACTATTTTGATGGCTTTACACCGAATGTGCAGGCTGGCGATGATTACGCCTATGACTGGGGTAGCTTCCAGGATCCCATGCTGAGAGCAGCCCTGACGGATATGGGAGTGCCTTCCAGCGCATTGGGCAGATTGGCGAATACAGAGTCGAACAGGCTTGGAACCATCTCTAAATTCTACAATAAGGCGAATCAGTTCAAAGGCATGATTTTCCCGAAGGTGAAATAAAATCAGCTCTCTCCTGAAGCGTTTATATGTTCAGGGAGATATCAGGCGCATGCGGCGCCTGATATCTCCCTGAATTTTTTTAGTCTAACTCCCTGATTACATCCAGAATTGTATTTACAGCCCTGAAATAGAAGGAGTTATTAATCGTTTTAAACTCGTCTGAAGGTTTGTGATAATCTACATGATCCTCTACCCCAAAATAGATAAAGGGAATTTTTACCTGGTTAAAAGCCCCCTGGTCACTTTGATTAATCCAGTTGTCTGCGCCGGTATCCGGCGTATCATGCCCGATTAATAATTTAATATTGCTACGCGCTGCTACTTTTTCCACTGCCGGCTTGAGTTGCGGGTTTACTGTTGGTCCACAGGCATATAGTTCGTCTTTGTCGTTATGTGCAATCATATCCATATTGATATTCAGCACGATATCCTGCAAAGGCACAGGAGGGCGGGCCACAAAGGCTTTGGCGCCCTGCAGTCCCATTTCTTCTGCGTCCGCAGCCAGGAATATCAGCGTATGTTTTGGCGGGTGTTGTTTGAAGTAACTGGCGATAGCTAATAAACCACCGATCCCGGAGGCATTATCATCTGCCCCGTTATAAATGCTGTCCTGCTGCTGATTGGGCTTGCCAATACCCACGTGATCATAGTGGGCGGAAATCACGATCACCTTACTATCGCTGCCGCGAATATAGCCGTACAGGTTAGTACCCATGATATTGGTTTCGCCACGCTTGAAATAGAATGGATACTCGTACGTGTTGTGATAGGGTTGCAGCCCCGCTTCCTGGAATCTTTTAAGCAGGTAGAACTGCGCCTGGCGGTTGCCTGCGGTGCCGGTTTTACGGCCTTCGTATTTATCGTCAGCGAGGGTACTGATGTCTTTCATCAGTTGTACAGAATCTGTCTGTGCCACTGCCGGCACTGCAAACAGGATGCTGGCGCAGAAAAAGAGCCATTTCATAGTACATAACATTTCCTGCAATGTACCTAATTATCGGGCAGCCTTATTTAAAAATCTGATAAACGATAAAACTGCAAACATAGGCCAGTGTGGTCATGTACACGAGCTGGAACAGTGGTATTTTCCATGATTTGGTTTCCCTTTTCACGATAGCAAGGGTACTCATACATTGCATGGCAAAAGCATAGAATATCATAAGGGCTAAACCGGTGGCCAGGGTGTATACCGGCGTACCATCAGGTCTTTTGGCAGATGCCATTTTCTCGCGGAGCGTGGCATTGTTATCTTCCTCATTTTCTCCTACGCTGTACAACGTAGCCATAGTACCCACAAATACTTCTCTGGCGGCGAAAGAGGTAATCAGGGAAATACCCATTTTCCAGTCGAAGCCCAGTGGCGCAATGGCTGGCTCAATAGCGTGACCAAGGATACCGGCATAAGAGTTGGCCAGTTTTTCGGAGGAGTACATATGATTCAGGCTGTCGGCCGCCGGGGAGTCGGCAGGTACCGCAGCCAGTTGCGGTTCGTATTTCTGATGGATGGGGTCCATACGTTTGGAAGGACCGTAAGAAGCCAGGAACCAAAGGATCACCGATATTACCACAATGATTTTACCGGCATCTGTTACGAAGATCTTTGATTTCTCCAGCATGGTAATACCTACGTTCTTCCATCTTGGCGCCCTGTACACAGGAAGCTCCATGATGAAGTAGCTCTTTTCCTTAATGCGCACAAACAATTTCATCAGTGCCGCAATGAAGATGGCCATGAAGAAACCGAGCAGGTATAAGCCCATCATTGCCAATCCCTGCAAACTGAGGATACCGAGGAAACGTTTATCTGGTATAACCAGGGCGATCATCATGGTATAAATAGGCAGCCTGGCGGAGCAGCTCATGAGCGGCGTTACCAGGATGGTGATGAGGCGTTCTTTTTTATTTTCGATGGTTCTTGTGGCCATGATGGCGGGTACGGCACAGGCGACACCGCTGATCAGCGGCATTACCGACTTACCGTTGAGGCCTACCTGGCGCATGAGGCGGTCCGTCAGGAAGCTGATACGCGCCATATACCCGGTATCTTCCAGAATGGTAATGAGGCCAAAGAGGATGGCGATTTGCGGTACAAATACGGCAAAGCCCCCGATACCGGCCAGGATACCGTTGATGAGTACATCGCTCAGTTTATTTTCCGGTAAGGTAGATGATAACCATCCGCCCAGGTTACCGAACAGTGATTCTATCCAGTCCTGTGGATAACTTGCCAGCCAGAAGATGCTCTGGAACAACAGGAACATCACCACCAGCAGTATTACATATCCCCAAAAGCGGTGCAGCAGCAGGTCGTCAATTTTTTCAGAACGCAATTGTTTCTGTAACGGATCGGCTTCCACCACGGTGGATTTCATGATATGCTTGATACGGGCGTATCGCTGCATGATCTCTTCTGCCTGTACTTTGGTTTTATTGAACTGGTGCTGTTGTACCGCCTTTTTGATGGCTTCTTTTTGTCCTGCGTTGAGGAAGTTAAGCTCATCGCTGTTTACAGCTACGTGGAGCGCGGCATAATCACTTCTGCAAAGGGTGTATTTCTTTACCTCCTCGATCGTTTCTTTTGCGAGTGCGCTATTGTTGATAAAATCACGGGCAGGTGCAGCGTAGTTTCCTTTAGCTGTCTGGTCTATGATTTTTTTAAGCTCAGAGAGACCTTTATTTTTTCTTGGGTTGATGGCCACTACCGGCACCCCCAGCTCTCTTTCCAGTCCATCCAGATCGATTTCCACGCCTTTCTTACGGGCAATGTCCATCATGGTGAGCGCAATGATCACCGGCATTTTCAGGTCAATGATCTGGGAACAGAAGAGGAGGTTGCGTTTAAGGTTAGAGGCATCCGCCACGATGATGACCATATCCGGCGCTTCGGAAGCATTGACGTTGATCAGCACATCGTAGGTAACATATTCATCGGCGCTTTTAGGATAGAGGGAGTAGGTACCAGGCAGGTCAATCACATTGGCCGTAAGTCCCGAAGCAATATTAGCCACACCTGTCTTTTTATCGACAGTAACGCCCGGAAAGTTGCTGACCTTCTGGTTCAGCCCTGTAAGAGCGTTAAAAAGGGAGCTTTTTCCACTATTCGGGTTTCCTACCAGCGCGATGTTTAATGAATCCTGCATTCCTTACCTATCCTGTTGTTTAATAATATGATTGATGCCGAATGCGCAAAGTTAAACATTAAAAAGCAGGGGGAATGATCCAATCGGGAAAAAAGCGATAAGCGGCAAACAAAAAGCCATGCTGTGACACGAAGTACAGCATGGCCGATAGTTTAATTTATAACACTCTTACAATCAATTTAGTAAGACTACTGTATTGATTTCCGGAGACCATTTACGCAGGTTCCTGGGCGGTATTTGGGGCTGGCAAAGCAATGTTAAAACTGCTGTGATATTTATAGTTGGTTTCTAATGAATCTTTATTGGCGGGTTGGGTTTTGTTCTTTTCCCTTATTTCGCCGCCTGGGGTAACTTCCAATGAACTGCGACCATCTTCATCGCGCCATACGCGGTCATAGAAGTAATCATCATCGTACTTGCTGTGCGATCTGAAGGAGAAGTGGCGATACACTTCGTTATCCACATCGATGTTTTTGCCTTTTGGCACCTTGATGACTACCACTACCCGTTGTACCCGGTAGCGGGAACCTTCGCGGAGGCCAAATCCGCGTGGAATGTAGAGTACAGAATCCTGTTGTGATAACTGGAACACTATATTTTCTGCATTGGCGGCGGCCTCTCCGTTGGTGCGGCCTTTCGCATAGCGCAGCACTTCTACCTGGAAGCTGTCTGTATTGCTTTTCTCGAGGCGTACACGGATATCATTGATTACCGTAGTATCTCCGGTGATACGAACATCATCATCGAAGATGCCGAATTCGATATCATCATCGTGGTAGATATAATCTTTATCTGCCAGCTTCACGAGAAGTTTGCCTGCCGGCGGCTGTGCCACATTGAATACATCCGTAGTAGTGGAGCTTCTGCGCACATCTCTTACGAAAGAAGAGGCGAGGCCGGCGGCTGTTACCAGGCCGATGATCCAGAGAAAGGCCAGTGTTGGTGCTACGAAACGGGATGTTTGCTTTGCGCCGGTGGCTTTACGTACCAGGAAGATGACCAGGGCCAGTACCGGTATACCGATGATCAGGCCTAAGCTACCCCAGAACATCACTACCTGTGTACCGTTGGCAAAAACGAGGTGTTGCAATGGAACAAGGGCCGCGGAAGAAACGATGAGGGCAATACCTGTTACAATAAGGCAGAACAGGATTACCACTGCGAAGAAAATAAAGAAGCTTTTAGTGATCGCTACTATTACTTTTCCAAGTCCTCTGAAGAAACCCAGGAAGAATCGTTCAATGTCATTACCTATTTGCCTTCCGCGGCCCTGAGAAAAATTTTTGATATCATTTCCTGCTTTGGCAAACTGGTTTTTCACATTGTGCATTTCTTCCTGCACCGTGTTTTTAATGTTATTAAGATCCACCTTCTCCCCTCTCATTTCCAGCTTTTCGGCGGAGGTTTCCGCGTAAGGAGCGGAAACCCACAGCACGATGTATACAATGGCAGCAGCACCAAAGGAACCGAGTACCAGTAAGGTGAATATGATACGGAATACAACAGGATCCACATTGAAGTAAGCACCCAAACCACCGCATACACCACTTACTACCTTATCCTCCGGATCGCGGTAGAAACGTTTGCGCGGGCGGTCGCCGGCTGGGGCGGCACCGGCAAAGCTCTGTTGCTGGTGCTGATCTTTTGGAGCGTCTTCATCAAACTGCTCTGGTGTACCCATCGACAGTTTAACAGCTTCCACATCGGCATCCGTAATGCAATGGGCTCCGTTTTTCAATTTATCGTTGAACAGTTCCGCAATACGTGCTTCAATGTCCGTCACGATCTCGTCGCCACCTTCCTCTTTCGCAAAATAGCGCTTAAGGCTGTCCAGGTACTGGCGAAGTACCTCGTAGGCACTATCCTCGATGGGAATCAGTCTGCCGGACAGGTTTATGTTAATAATCTTTTTCATTTCTTTTGGGTTTCGGTCTTAGGTAAAAGGTTGATTAAATGGTACTACTATTTTGTGTCAGCTGGTGAACGGCGTTAGCCAGTTCGTTCCAGGTGCTTTCCAATTCCTTATAGAAGAGTTCTCCTTTTTCGGTCATGGAAAAATATTTCCGAGGGGGTCCGGAACTACTTTCTACCCAGCGGTATGTAAGCAATTCCGCGTTTTTGAGTCTTGTCAGCAAAGGATAAAGTGTTCCCTCCAGAATATCCAGTTTAGCTTCTTTCATCTTTTCTATTATATCTGATGGGTAAGCTTCTCCCTGCTTGATAATGGACAAGATGCAAAACTCCAGCACGCCCTTTCTCATCTGTGATTGTGTGTTGTCGATGTTCATGGCAAGTGAGCTTTAATAATTATTAATGGTGGTTGTGATAGCTATTTTCAACTTTACGATACAAACATACGACTTTTACACTACTATGCAATACACAATACCATGGAAAACAAAATAACTTGTTATAAATATTACCCATACTTTAGCATTAAACCTAAGCGGGTATTACATCTCCCTAGAAATATATAAAATATTACTAATTTAATTAATTGGGATGAGCGGTAAAATAATAGGGATGAAAATCTGTTAAAACGCTTTAACATTTTTTTAATGGATTAGTGATATTATTTCTCAACTCCCTAATTTACATTTGTATCGGACGTAAACACATGTATTGAACATTAGCGGATGCAGTTATTTGCTATCAAATTTCTTCATTGCTAAAGCATTAAGATGAAAAGGGTTATTGGTATATTTCTATTGACACTGATGGTGTCTCAGTTCCTCCCGATAAAGGAGGTAGGAAAAATACTGTTCAATAACCAGATTGTGGAAGAACATCCGGTTGAAGGTGGCGACCATTTAAAACTCGCCAAGGAACTCAAATTCTGCCATCATGCGGATGACCTCTTACGAGGGAATCTGCTCCTGGAAATCAAACTTAACCGCTTTCATTCCAACGAAGATATTCCCAGCAGTCCTGCCCAGGAAATACACTGTCCCCCTCCAAATGGCTCCCTTGCCTGATTATAACACATAGTATCAGCTGTACACGCACGCTAACGTACAGTCTTTAATCAAACATTTTTTATTTAACGCTCATTTGTCGCTACGCGGACTCGTGTGTCCATACCTGTACACTTAAAGGTACTCGTGTGTATAACCGACTGTCTTGTCCGTTCCATGTAGCTCATTATTCCTGTAGGTAATCTTCCACGGTTGCAGTACGCTTCGTATTGCTATCCGGAAGCCTGATCCCTAAAGTGAAAATTCTAATGCCATGAACAAACAGACTTCCATCTTCTCGAATATAAAAGGCGACCTCTCTGCAGGTCTTGTGGTTTTTCTCATCGCTGTTCCCCTGTGTCTGGGTATAGCCCTGGCATCGGGTGCTCCCCTGTTCTCCGGTATGATCGCCGGTATCATTGGTGGTATCGTAATCGGCTTCTTTAGTGGCTCCAATCTCAGCGTGAGTGGACCCGCAGCCGGTTTAACCGCTGTGGTACTTGCCGCTATTACCAAACTGGGTGCCTTCGATATCTTCCTGTTGAGTATAGTGATTGCCGGTGCAATCCAATTGGCCTTTGGCCTGCTGAAAGCCGGCACCGTGGCTAACTACTTCCCGTCTAACGTAATTACGGGTATGCTGACTGCCATCGGTATTATCATTATTATGAAACAGCTGCCATACGCTTTTGGCTACGACAAAAGCAGTGAAAGCACCTATGAATTCATAGATGCCGAAAACACACTGCTGGCCGCTATTAACCATATCAGCCTGGGGGCTACCATTATAACCATAGTTTCTATTTTTATTATTCTGTATTGGAGCAAATTACCCAAAGTCAGCGTCGTGCCGGCGCCACTGGTGGCCGTAATCGCAGGTATCCTGCTGAACATGGCCTTTTCAGGTAGCGCCGTGCTGGCATTGGGCGACAATCACCTGGTAAGATTACCTGTACCTGCTAGTTTTGATGACTTCCTGGGGCAGTTTACCTTACCAAGATTTTCTGCCATCACTAACAAGGAAGTATGGATCACCGCCGTCACTGTAGCAATTGTGGCGTCCATTGAAACATTACTGAACGTAGAAGCTACTGATAAACTCGATCCGCTGAAACGCTATACCTCTCCTAACCGTGAGCTAAAAGCCCAGGGTATTGGTAATATCGTTAGTGGTTTGATCGGTGGTTTGCCTATCACTTCGGTAATCGTTCGCTCCAGTGCCAACATCAACGCAGGCGGCCGCACCAAGCTGTCGACCATGATCCATGGTACCTTGCTGCTGGTTTGTACTGCACTGATCGCCCCATTCCTGAACATGATCCCGCTGGCTACACTGGCCGCCGTACTGCTGGTAACAGGTTATAAGCTTTGTAAAATTTCCATCTTCAGGGAGATGTTCAAAAACGGCAAATACCAATGGGTGCCTTTCCTGGTAACTGTGGTAGCTATCGTATTTACTGACCTGCTGATCGGTATTGCCCTGGGTATGGCCGTAAGTGTACTCGCCATCCTCCGTGGCAACATGAAAAGCTCTTACTACTTCAGAAAAGAGAAATACCAGTCCGGCGATAGTATCAGACTTGAACTGGCACAGGAAGTTTCCTTCCTGAATAAAGCCAGCATCCTGCTGACACTGGATCATCTCCCTGCCAATACGACTGTAATCATCGACGCTAATAAAACTGCTTATATAGATTTCGATGTGTTGCAAACGATCCGGGAGTTTAAAGAAATCAAAGCACCTCAGAAAAATATTCAGGTGGTGCTGACAGGATTCAAAGACGTATACAAGATTCAGAACTCTCCTTCACTGACCAACGAGCAACAAACCCGTATTACTAACGGTCATGTGCATACGATCGCGTCAGGAAATCATAACGATTTACTGAAGGAATTACAACTGAACTAAACTTATGCATAATGATGATAGGAGAAAACACGGAAGCCATGCCCTTCATCATCGATTATTTAACTAACTGACAAAATGTGAAAAAAATGAAAACACTCAATAAAGAAGCACAGGCAAATATTACACCTAAGCAGGCATTGGAATTACTGAGAGCCGGTAACCTCCGTTTTGTGGAGAACCTGCGTGTAAACCGTAACCTCCTGCAAATGATGAACGATACTTCCAACGGGCAGTGGCCTATGGCAGCAATCGTTAGCTGCATGGACTCCCGCACCTCCGCTGAACTGATCTTTGATCAGGGCCTGGGCGATATCTTCAGCATCCGCCTGGCAGGTAACGTAATTTCTGAAAACGTGCTGGGTAGCCTGGAATATGCCTGCAAGGTAGCCGGTTCCAAATTTATTGTGGTACTGGGGCATACTAAATGCGGTGCCATTAAAGGTGCCTGCGACCATGTGGAACTGGGCAACCTCACCGCCTTACTGGGTAAAATCACACCGGCAGTATTTGCTGTTAAAAATGTTCCCGGAGAAAGAAATTCACATAACCACGAATTTGTGGAAGCGGTATCCAGACTGCATGTGGAACGCTCCGTGCAGGCGATCATGGAACAAAGCCTTATCCTGCGCGATATGATTCTGAAAGGAGAAATAGGCATTATTGGTGCTTCCTACGATGTAGAAACCGGCGTGGTTTCATTCATGGATCATACCCTGATCCTGGAAGGGAAATATGAGCCAGAGGCCGCAGCAGTAGCTGTGTAACCATACGCTCTTTTATATTCAAAGAAGGAATGTCTGTGTTCAAATAAGAAAGGAGGCGTTATTAACCGTTTCGGATAATCTATTTAGGGGTGATTGTCCGACAGGTTATTAACAGCCTCCTCTTCGCTTATGATAAATAAGATCAAATCTTTGCCAGGCGCGCAGCTGCGGCCTCAAGAGTCTCTTGCTTCTTTGCAAAACAGAATCTCACTACATGGTCATCTTTCCCGTTTTCGTAAAATGCGGATACGGGAATAGCAGCCACGCCAAACTCGCGGGTAATTCTCGTAGCGAATTCCTTATCTCCCTCATCTGAAATTCTGTCGTACTTCATCAGTTGAAAATAGCTACCCTTACTTGCCAGTGGTGTAAAACGCGTATCCCGCATCAGTTCCAGGAAGTAATCTCTTTTCTGTTGATAGAAAGATGGTAACTCCAGGTAATGCGAGGGTGTTTCGAGAAACTTCGCCAGTCCGTACTGCATAGGGGTATTGACAGAAAAACACAGGTATTGGTGCACTTTCCTGTACTCCTGCATCAGGTGCTTAGGTGCTATGCAATAGCCCATTTTCCATCCGGTATTATGAAATACTTTGCCGAAGGAGAACGTCACAAAACTATTGCGGAAAATGTTGGGATAACGCAGAATACTATGGTGCAGCGCGCCATCATAAACCAGGTGCTCATATACTTCGTCCGATAATACCAGCAGATCAAACTCCGCTACCAGCTTCTCCAATTCTGCTATATCATTTTCCTGTAAGATGCTACCGGTAGGATTATGGGGAGTATTCACCATAATCATGCGGGTGTTAGGAGTGATTTTACTTCTCACCTCTTCCCAGTTGATGCGGTAATCAGGGAAAGAAAGCGGGATCAGTACCGGCTTTCCTCCGTTTACCAGCACATTGGGAATATAGCTGTCGTATGCAGGCTCAAAAATAATTACTTCGTCACCCGGACGGATATACGTTGCAATAGCAGTAAAGATAGCGTAAGTACCACCGGGCGTAATTGTAATTTCAGTTTCCGGATCTACCTGTTGCTGGTACAGCTGTTCCACTTTTTCTGCAATGGCGCTGCGCAATTGAAGGAGGCCCGGCATTGGCGCATATTGATTATGCCCCTGCAGCATGGCTTCGTTTACAAATGCTTTCAGCTCATCGCTGCAATCAAAATCAGGAAATCCCTGTGAGAGGTTGATGGCTTTGTGTTCTGCGGCCAGGGCCGACATCACAGAAAAGATCGTAGTGCCTACGTTTGGCAGCTTAGACATAGTGTGCGCTTATAAAAACTTTTCGCCTTTGTTTCTTTTGATTTCTGCCACGTAATCCTTGATCTGCTGCTCGTGATCCTTTTTGGCGATCAGCAGCACATCAGGCGTATCAATCACGATCATTTCATCCAGCCCTTGCAGCAATACTAATTTTTCGTTAGGAACTTTAACCATACATTTAGTAGCGTCAATTACCACCACATTCTTTCCCTGTACGGCATTTCCCAGGTAATCCTTTTCAATGTTTTCATAAGCGGAAGCCCAGGTTCCCAGGTCACTCCAACCAAAATTGGAAGGTATTACATATACGTTATCCGCTTTTTCCATGATACCATAATCTATGGAGATGTTAGTGCATTGCGGATAAACCTTTTCTATAGCTTCTTTTTCTTCTCCTGTATTGAGATACGGCGTACTGGCTTCAAACAGTTCGTCGATTTCAGGCAGGTATTTTTTGAAAGCCGCGAGGATGGTTTTTACATTCCATACAAAGATGCCGGCGTTCCAGAGGAAATCGCCGCTTTGGATGAATGTTTTAGCCAGTTCCAGGTTGGGCTTTTCTGTAAACGTTTTAACCTGGTATACATCGTCTGCTACCTGTTGTGGTTCAAACTGGATATAGCCATAACCGGTGTCAGGGCGGGTAGGCTTAATACCAAGGGTGAGCAGTGCACTGTGTTTTTGTACAAACAGCAGAGCGTTCAGGCAGGCGTTGGTAAAAGCCGTAGGGTCGAGGATCAGGTGATCTGCCGGGGCACAAATAATATTGGCTTTAGGATCCTGCTTATTTATTTTATGGGAGATGTAAGCCACGCAAGGGGCAGTATTCTTCCGGGAAGGCTCACTTACGATGTTATCAAAAGGCAGCTCAGGCAACTGTTCTGCTACTTTGGAAGTATATTGATGATGGGTAACAACATAAATATTTCCCTTTGGAATAAATTGGGCAAACCTTTCATAAGTCCACTGCAGCAGTGTTTTTCCTGTATTCAGGATGTCGAGGAACTGCTTGGGATTATCAGTGCGACTATGGGGCCAAAATCGACTTCCAATGCCACCCGCCATTATTGCCACATAAAAGTGGCTGTTAAGTTGTGTCATTTTATATAATTCCTTCTCTGATTAAATCATGTAAATGTATGATACCACTGTACCTGTCGCCGTCCATGGCCAGCAGCTGCGTGATATCATTTTTGCGCATCATCTCCAGGGCATTTATAGCCAGCTCATCCTGTTGAATGGTTTTAGGATTGCTGGACATAATATCCTGTGCGGTAACTGTTTCCGTGTGTACATTTTTCTCCAGCATTCTCCTTAAATCCCCATCGGTGATGATACCGCAGAGCTTTCCCTGGTTGTCCAGCACGGCAGTGACGCCCAGCATTTTGGAAGAAATTTCTACTATAACATCTCGTAATGAGCTGGTCAGCAGCACCTTAGGTGCTTCATGCAGCTTGCAGAGGTCCTGCACTTTGAGATATAGTTTTTTTCCTAATGCACCGCCCGGGTGGAACTTAGCAAAATCAGCAGCGGTAAAACCGTGCCATTCAATCAGGCAAACTGCCAGGGCATCTCCCATAACCAGCTGTGCGGTGGTGCTGGTGGTAGGTGCCAGGTTATTGGGGCAGGCTTCCTGTGTAACAGTGGTATTTAACACGTAATCAGCCTCTGTGGCAAGAAAAGAAGCTGTGTTGCCCACCATGGCCACCAGGGTATTACCGAAGTTTTTGACCAGTGGCACCAATACTTTTATTTCGGCAGAAGTCCCACTTTTGGAGATACAGAGCACAATATCATCCTGGCGGATCATGCCAAGGTCTCCATGTATGGCATCGGCGGCGTGCATAAACAGCGCCGGGGTACCGGTTGAATTGAGGGTTGCAACTATTTTCTGGCCAATAATTGCACTTTTTCCGATGCCTGTAACTACGAGGCGACCGGCGCAGGTAGCGATCAATTCCACCACCTTTTCAAAATCTGCATCTATAAACTGCTGCAAATCATTGATAGCTGATGCTTCCACTGCTATTGTGCGTTTGGCAACCTGACCTATATCTATAGTTAAATTCCTTTTCATGACGATTTACAAATTTATCATTTTTTACCCAGCAAGGGAACTCTAGTTATTTAATATTGCCCGTCCGCACTTTTTTAAGTAACTTCGTGTCCCCTAAAAAACATATAAACTAAATTTGTCATTTGTTAGTTCTTTAGAGTTTACCGTATAAAATGAAATGCAATGGCTGTTGTTAAGGAAAGTTTGATGGATGCATTACGCGAACATTTCGGGTTCGATTCCTTTAAAGGAAATCAGGAAATCATAATAAAAAGCATCCTGTCTGGCAAAGATACATTTGTGATCATGCCAACCGGTGGAGGTAAGTCGTTATGTTACCAGTTGCCGGCTCTGATGAGTCCCGGCTGCGCACTCATTGTTTCTCCCCTTATAGCTTTAATGAAAAACCAGGTAGACCTGGTTCGTGGTTACAGCAGTAAGGATAACGTGGCGCATTTTCTCAACTCAACCCTTTCCAAGGCGCAAATCAAGAAAGTACGGACGGACCTGCTCTCCGGCAAAACAAAAATGCTGTATGTGGCACCGGAAACACTTACCAAACAGGAAAATCTGGACTTTTTCAGGGATCTGGAAATCTCATTCATTGCGGTGGATGAGGCGCACTGTATTTCTGAATGGGGGCACGACTTCAGACCGGAATACCGCCGCCTGAAGGAAATGATTGAACAAATATCCGATAACCTGCCAATCATTGCGCTGACCGCCACGGCTACACCGAAGGTGCAGAGCGATATTGTCAAAAACCTCGGCCTTAATACACCGAACATCTTTATATCTTCCTTTAACCGCCCTAACCTTTACTATGAGATCCGGCAGAAACGGAAGAAAGATGTTACCATCAAGGAAATTGTAAAATACATCCACCAGCATAAAGGCAAAAGCGGCATCATCTACACCCTGAACCGCAAAACCACGGAGGAACTGGCAGACATGCTGGTAGCCAACAATATCAAGGCAGTAGCTTATCATGCCGGCCTGGACCCGGCTACCAGGGCACAGCGTCAGGATATGTTCCTGCATGAGGATGTGGAAGTTATCGTAGCCACCATCGCTTTCGGGATGGGCATTGATAAACCCGATGTTCGTTTTGTTATTCACTACAATATCCCTAAGAGCCTGGAAAACTATTACCAGGAAACAGGGCGCGCCGGCCGTGATGGCCTCGAGGGCAACTGTATCTGTTTCTATTCCCACCAGGATGTGCAGAAACTGGAGCATCTCATGCGTGATAAACCGCTGAGCGAGCGCGAAATGGGTGCACAGCTGATCAACGAAACCGTTGCCTACGCTGAAAGCGCCGTTTGCCGCCGTAAGGTGATTCTCCACTACTTCGGGGAAAAATATGAAACCGAAAATTGCGGTCAGTGCGATAACTGCCGTAATCCTAAGGAGAAGATTGAAGTTAAAAACCGCGTAGTTATCGCTTTAAAGGCGATTCAGGCGCTGGAAGAACGCTTTGGCTCCGAATATGTGGTAAACATTATCACGGGCAAAACAAGCCCTCAGATTGCCACCTATCGCCACGATCAACTGGAAATCTTCGGAGAAGGAAAAGAGTTTGATGCTCACTTCTGGAATTCCCTCCTGCGTCAGATGATGCTGGAAGGCCTGATCGAGAAAGATATTGAAGAGTATGGTCTGTTGAAAGTAACAGAAAAAGGTACGAAGTTCCTGAAGAAGCCATATTCCATCATGGTGGCGCTTAACCATCAGTTCGACGAAGAGCACAGCGAAGATGAGGACGAAGCTACTGCACAACAGGCTTCTGCTGATCCTGTACTGTTTGAACTGCTGAAAGAGCTTCGCAAAAAAGTATCTAAAGAAAGAAATCTCCCGCCATTCGTAATTTTCCTGGAAACCTCCCTGGAAGACATGGCTACCCAATACCCTACCACCGTTCAGGAACTTGAAAAAATCCAGGGCGTGAGCAAAGGGAAAGCAATGCGCTACGGTAAGAAATTCGTGGACGTTATAGCCAAATACGTAGAAGAAAACGATATCACCAAACCGGATGATTTCGTGATGAAAAGCGTGGTTAACAAAAGCGGTCTGAAAGTATTTATCATTCAGAACATCGATAAAAAAATCCCGCTGGAAACCATCGCTAAAAACAAAGAGCTGACTATTCCCAAACTGCTGGACGAAATGGAAACCATCGTAGCCAGCGGTACCAAACTGAATGTGGATTATTGCCTGGACGAAGAGCTGGACGACTATGCACAGGACGAAATCATGGAATATTTTAAAGGTTGTGAAACATCCAGCCTGGCTCTCGCCCGCGAGGAACTGATTGAAAACGATTACACCCTGGAACAGCTGAAACTGATGCGTATTAAATTCCTGGTAGAGTACGGAAACTAAGCAAACCGAAACCTTCTTATGAGCATACACAAGATTCAGGAAACTATTGCTCCTGCACGCGCGCAGGTTGTTGCACACCCCCTTTATGCACAATTGCAGACGTTGGATGACGTTCGCACCTTCATGCAATACCACGTATTTGCAGTATGGGATTTTATGTCGCTCCTGAAAGGACTGCAACAGCAACTCACCTGCGTGGATGTACCTTGGGTACCGAAAGGCAGCGCTGCCACCCGTTACCTGATCAATGAAATCGTTACCGGAGAAGAAAGCGATGTGGATATGGACGGTAATCGTTGCAGCCACTTCGAACTGTACGAAAAAGCCATGCAGCAGGCTGGTGCCGATACCACTGCGGTACAGGCCCTGATTCAGGCGGCCATGTCCGGTACAGGCATTAAAGACAGCATTGCTGCCGCAGATTTACCGGAAGGTGTAAAAGGATTCCTGAATTTTACATTTGACGTAATTGCGTCCGGCAAAGCGCATGTGATGGCTGCCGTATTCACTTTTGGCCGGGAGGATCTCATTCCCGACATGTTCTATGCGCTTGTAAAAGATCTGGATAAAAAGTTCCCAGGCAAGCTGTCCACTTTCATTTATTATCTGGAAAGACATATTGAAGTGGATGGTGATCATCACAGTCAATTAGCGATGCAGATGGTGCAGGAACTCTGCGGCACCGACGAAGGGAAATGGAACGAAGCAGCTCAATATGCCCAACAGTCGCTGGTTTGGAGGCATCAGTTATGGTCTGCCATCCTCGACGAAAAAGTTTTTTTATAAAAGTTTGAAAAAAAATTTTGCAGAATCAATTTTTAATGTACTTTTGCAATCCCATCACACGAGATGGACACACAAAAAAGATGGTGCGGTAGCTCAGTCGGTAGAGCAAAGGACTGAAAATCCTTGTGTCGGCGGTTCGATCCCGCCTCACACCACTCGAAAAAGCCTCACAGCAATGTGAGGCTTTTGTGTTTTATACCAGTACCTACTAACTACTACTTTCACTCCTTCAATTATACAGCTCCTCAAAGTGATGCTTTCTGTAAAGCCAAACTGAATAAGCTAACGATTATCATCCCACTTCTTCATATATCTCAGCCTACATCAGGCGTTGCGCAGTGTTTTGCCCTGTAAAAAAGCCATCAGCCCAACCCAGGCAGCCACCCCAACAATTAAAACTGAGCCGATAACGCTGATGGAAGAAAAAACAATCGCTACAAGTACCACACTAGCAATTACCCAAGTGATATCCAAACCGGTAATCAACCTGGCCCAGCTTTTTTGTACAGGATTTCTGAAGGCTGCAATGAGTACAAACAGCGCAAACAATACCAGGAAAATCCCTACTTCACTAAAAGGTGTAGTGTTGCTGACAGCAAACAGATTGGCAAAAAAGGCCGGCATTGCCACTAATAAGCAACCTGTGATACCTGAACTGATCCCATTGATTAATAATACATTTTTAAGTGTCATAGCTTTAGGTTTTTGTTTCCACAAAGCTAAAGCAGACTATAGGCGGCATTGTTACCATATGGCGACATTGTATTACCATTTTACGCCATTGTGTAAAGGAAGAAACCCCCAACATTTGCACTTTAAAAACCCTTTCGCATTTCAGCGTACAAGTTTGAAAAACAGATCAATCTTTCAGCATGGATTTATTGAATACTATCAGAAAAAACTATTTCCTTTCGCATACAATATCCTGGGCTCCGCCAATGATGCATTGGACGTTATCCAGGATGTAATGGTCCAAAATTTAGCTGCCCCAAAATAAAAGATCCGGTTAATACACTGATTCCGGGGCATTCATTTCTCTATAAAACCTAAAAACTCTCTTGCTAATAACCAAGTACCGCCCATCCGGAGCATGCGCTGATTCGTGGCATTCACATCTCTATAAAAACCAAAAAACTCACCTTACTAATGACCCAATACTGCCCATCCGGAGCATTCGCTGATTCCGCGGCAGTCATATCTCTATAAAAAACAAAGACTCCCTTGCATATGACCCAATACTGCCCATCCGGAGCACTCGCTGATTCCGAGACATTCAAATCTCTATAAAAACCTAAAAACACCCTGGCTAATAACCCAATACCATCCCATCCGGAGCATGCGCTAATTCCGGGGCAGTCATATCTCTCTAAAACCTAAAAACTCCCTGGCTAATACCCAATACCATCCCATCCGGATCATGCGCTGATTCCGAGGCAGTCATATCTCTCTAAAATCCAAAAACTCCCTGGCAAATAACCCAATACCACCCCATCCGGAGCCATACCAATGCCGCCGGTTATCACACACTCACAGAACTCCTGTAAACCGTTCTGCAAGCCTTAAAATACGCCAATACCTTCCCACCTCTCGGGTTATACCCAGAAAGTAAAACACTCCATTTAAGCCGCTCTTATTGCGTTTTTGCAAAGCGACTCACTATACCGTATCTACGAAGCCACTACCTGCCGTATCACGGCACACAGTTCTTCCGCACGTTGATCCAGCCGAATCTGCGACCCCATTACCAGCGTATCATTCACATGCACCGTCCCCTGCTTTATCCAGCCTTTTAATACAGCCAGCAGCTCAGAGGACATCACCTGCCTGTTTATATAATTACTCTGCAGTACCAGGTAATGTATATCCAGACTCGTCCGGTTTAACTCCCTGATCACCTCTCCCATGGCATGCGTTCCTTCCGTATACAATACCAGGTTTAATACCAGGTGGACCTCCTTGCCCCCATGACGGCGTAAGAAACGCCTTAACTCCCTAAGGTATTCTCTTGTGGATAACCGGTAATTATGCACATTTAACACCGCAAACAATGCCTCCCCAAACCCGGCGCACCGGATTGGTCCCTTAAAAGGGAAAAAACTTGAACGCTGAAATATCCTGTGTGCGGTGTCGTATATACCGCTATGTGGTAAACTTACCAACACAAATAGCTTCTGCCGGGCAACAAACATGGCTTTCTAAGTTATTTTAAGGGTTATCATTTTTGCAATTAACAGCTTCTACAAAAGCGATTTGTTTATTGGTTGTTAACAAACTCTACTTTATTTCTCCAGACAGTAATTTTTTTCCCGATAGATAATGTCCGCCTTCCCTATTTTTTTATTTGTATTTTGTACGCTTATAATTCTCCCGTTTGAAAAAAATACGCATGAAGAAACTACTCTTTCTGGTGCTGATACTCACATCCGGCAGCAGCTATGCACAACGACAGCTCATACGAATTGCCACCCGCAACGTTAGCCTGCTCTATTCCACCAACAGCCAGGGAAGGCTCATCCAGCAATACCTCGGCGCTAAATTACAACCCGAAAATGCTGATACGGCTACCCGGTCGGCACAGGAGGCGTACATCACAGCAGGACTTGAAAGCTTGCTCGAACCCGCCATCCGCCTGGTTCATAACGATGGTAATCCCTCCCTGGAACTTCGGTACGTGTCCCATAAAGTGACCAAACAGGACGATAACGTCACGGAAACAACCATCACTTTAAAAGATCCCGTATACCCGGTAGACGTTATCCTGCATTTCGAAAGCTTCTATAATGAAGACATCGTAAAGGCATGGTCAGAAATTAAACACCAGGAAAAGAAAGCACTGCGCCTGACGGATTATTCCAGCGCTATGCTGCATTTCAACGCGGACAAATATTATCTCACCCAATTTCATGGCGACTGGGCCAGCGAAGTGAAAATGGAAGAACAACCACTTACCGCCGGTATGAAAATACTGGACAGTAAGCTCGGTAGTCGCGCTAACATGTATATGTCGCCCATGTTCCTCCTCTCCCTCGACAATGCCGCCGCAGAAAACAGCGGCGAAGTGCTCGCCGGCACCCTCGCCTGGACGGGTAACTTCCGCTTCGCTTTTGAAATAGATCAGGTCAACGCACTGCACATTAACGCGGGCATTAACCCATATGCCTCCGACTACCTGCTGCAGCCTAAAGAAGTATTTACCACACCTGCATTCATATTTACCTGGTCTAATACAGGTAAAGGTACTGCCAGCCGCAACCTTCATCACTGGGCGGTGAAATATGGTATCCTGGATGGTCATACCCCGCGCCTTACTTTACTCAATAACTGGGAAGCCACCGGTATGGACTTTAACCAGCAACAACTCAGCGAATTATTCGGCGGCGCGGCCAAACTGGGTGTGGATATGTTCCTCCTCGACGATGGCTGGTTTGCCAATAAATACCCACGCAATGCGGATAATGCAGGCCTGGGCGACTGGGAACCAAACAAAACCAAACTCCCTGATGGTTTGGGTTACCTCGTGAAAGCCGCAGAAAAGCAAGGCGTTAAATTCGGCATATGGCTGGAACCTGAAATGGTAAACCCGAAAAGTGAACTGTACACACAGCATCCCGATTGGGTCCTGCGCCTTCCTAACCGCAGCGAACATTACTACCGTAACCAGATGGTGCTGGACCTTACCAATCCGGCTGTGCAGGACTTTGTATATGGCATTGTGGATAAAACATTGTCCGGCAATCCAGGTATTGCCTACATTAAATGGGATTGTAACCGTATGATGACGAATACTTACAGCCCTTACCTGAAAGAAAACCAATCTCAGTTATTCATTGACTATGTACGTGGCTTTTATAAAGTAATGGACAAGGTAAGGGCTAAATATCCACACCTGCCTATTATGCTCTGCTCTGGTGGCGGTGGACGTACCGATTATGGCGCCATGAAATACTTCACGGAGTTCTGGCCAAGTGATAACACCGATGGTCTCGAACGCATTTATATCCAATATGGCTACAGCCACTTCTTCCCTTCCATTACCATGGCTGCGCATGTTACCAACTGGGGTAAGCAATCCCTGAAATTCAGGACAGACGTGGCTATGATGGGCAAGCTCGGTTATGATATCAAAGTAGATGCCTTTACAGAGAAAGAAATGCAATTCAGCCAGCAGGCAGTAAAAACGTATAACCGTATACGTGATATCATCTGGTATGGGGACCTCTATCGTATTATCTCGCCGTATGAAGAAGAGAGAGCCGTATTCCAATATGTGGACAACGATAAGAAAAAAGCAATTGTCTTTAACTACCTGATGAACGTGCGCAGAAAAGAAGTTTTCTCAAATGTAAAACTACAGGGCCTGGATCCGAAACAGCAGTATACCGTGAAGGAAATTAACCTCTTCCCCGGTACTAACAGTAATTTAAAATTCAATCAGTCGTATAGTGGCGATTTCCTGATGACTGTTGGATTAAATTTGGTTCCACGTGCAACATCGCTCACCAGTAACATACTGGAAGTTACCGCGCTCTAACGGTGATGAATATACCTTTAGCAGGCTCCCGGCCCGCTGGGCCGGGAGCCTGCTTGTTGTGCGCCCTGATGCAACATAAGTAAACCTAAACTGTTATAAATAACGGGTTTTGTATCTTCATACCCTATAAAAGTATATATGCAGCAACTTTATTCGTTCATATACGGATTTAACTGGCATCCATATCTGAAACTGGGAAGTACGATTTTATTAACGCTCTCCCTCGTGGGTGTGGTGTTTACAATTTTGTTGGAAAACAGGAACCCCGTGAAAGCGATTGCATATATACTGCTGCTCGTTTTTGTACCGGTATTAGGGCTTATTATTTATTACTATCTCGGCCGCGATTTCAGAAAGAAAAGAAGGTTTACATTAAAGGGCAGTAAGGATGAAGTATTGTTTGAAAGTTATATGCATTCGCAACGTGCCGAGCTACAGCGTATGCAGATGGAACTGCGGCAGGAACAGGGAAAGAAACAGGAATTATCTGCGATGCTGCTGAATACGAAGCAATCGCTTCTTACTAAAAATAACGAAGTAAAAGTGCTGGTAAATGGGGAGGAAAAATTCCCGGAAGTATTTAGTGCATTACGTGCCGCCAAACATCATATTCACATTGAATATTACATCATCACCGAAGATGAAGTGGGTAAGGAAATGCTGGCCATCCTGCTGGATAAATTGCAGCAAGGCGTTATCGTGCGTTTTATCTACGACGATATGGGTTCTAACCACATCGGAACAATCCCGAAAGTATTAAAGGAGCATGGCGCTGAAGTCTATGTTTTTTCGCCGGTACTCATCAATTTTTATGTAAACGCCAACTATCGCAATCACCGCAAAATTATAGTGGTGGACGGGAATACCGGATTTGTAGGTGGTATTAACATGGATGATCGTTACCTCAACAATGGCAAGCATTCCCTATTCTGGCGGGATACACACCTAAAAATTGTTGGTGATGCCGTAAACATGCTACAGCTGCAGTTTTTAATGAGTTACCGCTATGTGAGTAAAAAAGTATTTTCCTTTGAGCATCCGTATTTCCAGCGTAGCGTAATGCGGGATACCTGCTTTACGGATATAGTGGCCAGTGCACCGGATTCCGATTGGCCAATGTCTATGAATACGATCGTGATGGCCATTAACCTGGCACAACGTCGTATCAGGATTACAAATCCGTATTTTATTCCTACGGATCAGATTTTGTCGGCTTTGCAGCTGGCAGCCCTGGCGGGTAAACAGGTAGAGTTAATACTGCCTTACCGGGGTGATTCTTTTATTGTGCAGCATGCTGCCTTATCCTATATGAAGCCCTTGCTGGAAGCGGGTGTAAAGGTATATTTCTATACACGTGGTTTCATACATGCCAAAACCATGGTGATTGATGATAACCTGTCGTGGGTAAGCTCCGTAAACCTGGATAACAGAAGCTTTTATCTTAATTGTGAAATCGGGGCGCTGATTTATGATGAAACAGTAGCAACCAAACTTAATCGTGTATTTGACGAGGATCTGTTGTATGCCTCGCCTGTCCAGGAAACGCGCTGGAACAGAAGAAATACCATGAAACGCTTCCTGGACAGTACGTGCAGACTCCTTGCACCATTGTTATAGTGCTAGTATTTTTCATCTTCAAAATCATCTTCATCCTCTATCAGGTCGTCATTGGTTTCTTCAAGGTCCTCGTGCCTGTCGCCACCAATGCTGTAGATATTATTTTCTTCGTCCTCGCTACCTATTGCTTCATCGTCATCATCCAAGTCTGAGCCGGGAACATCCAGATCGTCGCCAATTTTATCATTCCGCCATGTTTCTTCCTGCTCATCACCTTTGGGTCTTTTCTGTCCCTTTTTAGGCGGTATTTCGCTGTTATGCCGGAAAGAGCGGGTTACTTCATCCATGTCCAGATCCACCTCATTATCGCGATTATCCCGGTTCATAATATCTTCACTGGCGGGATATTCAGGATACCCTGGAAATTCTTCCTGCTCTTTATCTTTCTTGTTTTTATCCGTGTTTTTGGGAGGATTATTTTTCTTGTTAGCCATATCAGTTATTTTTTAAGAAAACAGTAATATTTTCATGCCTGTTGGCATTCATCTCCTGTTAAAAAATAACAATGTAGAGCGGGCTTTGTTCATGCCCCGCAATGGTGGCGGATTTTAGCCGGATATTACTTTTTACGGCCGGTGAGCGTGAGTTGTAGTGTGATGCCGGAGGAATACAATTTTACTTGTCCTGCTCCCACCCCGGAAAGTGGAATTTTTGCGTAAGGTTGCACCCCAAGTATGAGCCTGTTACCAACAGGTTGCTGATATAATGCTCCTACGTTGAGTACTGCCAGGTAGTGTTTATTTTCGTTGGTCACAACAGCTTCTTTATCGTAGCTGGGATTATTGTACCTGTAATTGTATTGCTCTTTGAGCATGAAATAGCTGCTGGTACCGGCGGTAGCACTCAGGCTGAAGTTTTTCTTTTTAAGGAAGACGTAGTTGATATTGAGGGGGATTTCCAGCACATTACAATCCGCATCAATTTTTTTGAGGTAACTATTATAAGTTCCTTTGTAATCCTGTGGTGTGGCGCCGTATATTTTTTTGCTGTAGGTAATGCCGGTGGATATAAACCATCTGGGTTTAAAATAATAGTGTAGTACTGCACCCAGATTAAATCCTAACCTGGCATATTTAAATGAAGCAGCAACATTATAGTCAGGTCCGGCTGACAGGCCTGCATACAGTCTGTTAAATGATTTTTTTGTTTTTGGTTTTAGGGAGATGGTATCGGCTGTGATGCCTGATATTACAGGTATTTCAACAGTGTTATCTATTTTCGTATATACGTTAAAGTTATATACTTTATGCCATGTATCAAATGCTCCTGGTGTAATATTTTCAGCAGTAATTTCAGCATCATTTTTCGTTGTGAATGTTCCCTGATAAAATGATTTTTTATGGTTTGTTTGGGGAGATGTAAATGTTGCTTTTTCGGTGGTTTTACGTATCTCCCTCTTTTCCTCTTTTGTGGCGCCGGGCGTATGTAGTACGATGGCTGAGTCGGTGGTGGGTGAGGCTACTGTTAGTTGATCAGGTTTGCGTTCAGGTTGTTGGAATAAGTGGAATACGACTGCGATAATAATAGCACAGAGAGGCAGGATGAGCCACCACCAGATGGGTGGTTTATCATCATCTTTATCTTTATTCAGCAAGTTTTCCATTTGATTCCAGGCTTCCTGGTCAAATGGAAAATCAGCTTCCTGCAGCTTTTTACGGATACTATTTTCGAAGTTGTCATTCATTGTTAAACAGGGATATATCGGCGCCAATACCGTCTTCGTTTGGTGTACTGGCTACGTTCAGTATTTTTTCCTTCAATATTTTCTTTGCTTTAAACAGATTAGATTTCGATGTTCCTTCTGAGATGCTGAGCATGCGTGCTATTTCCTGGTGCTGGAATCCATCCATTACGTACAGGTTGAATACAGTTCTGTAAGATGGAGGTAATGCCTGCACGAGTTGTAGTAATTCGTTGTAACTAAGTTTATCCACTATACTATCTGCTATACTGAGTTCTACTCCGGCGGATATTTCTTCAGTAAAGGCTATTTTCTTTTGTTTCCTCAGGTAGTCGATCGCGGTATTCACGATAATTTTTGCGAGCCAGGATTTAAAGGAACGGTTGGTATCGAAAGTCTGGATATGTTGAAATACTTTCAGAAAAGCATCATTGAGTATTTCGATCGCTTCATCCCGTTGGTGTGCATAACGCATAGCGATGCTCATAGCATAGCCGAAGAAATTTCGGTACAGTGCTTCCTGGCTGCTGCGATTTTTTTTGCAACACCCGGCAATGAGCTCATTAATCGTTGAATCGTGCACGAATATTTTTTGAACCGGCAGTTAGCTGATCAATATCCCGGAACTTTCGATCATTAGATACGAGTAAAAAGCGAAAGAGGTTGCTTTCGGGGAAAAAATAATCCAATCCTCAAATTTAGCGTTTTTAGCCGATTTTAGCCCATCACACCTCTTTTGAACACAAGTACTCAATCAGGAACCGTTTATCGAAATTTTCCCCGTTTCTGAAGGTCAATTTTTGGCCATTTTGGTTATTTTTTTATCAATTGGGCATAAAAAAGAGGTAGCCGAAAATCGGCTACCTCTTGTGGGATAATTTTTTTGAAGTAATTATCTACCCATGTATACCATGAGGATTTGTACATCGCTTGGATTTACGCCACTGATTCGGCTCGCTTGTCCGAGGGTGCGTGGGCGAATTTTATTGAACTTCTGTTTTGCCTCGGCGGAGAGGGAAACCAGTTTTCCGTAGTCGAATGAATCGGGGATAATCAGGTCT
Organism: Chitinophaga jiangningensis; assembly: GCF_900142605.1. Lineage (GTDB taxonomy): Bacteria > Bacteroidota > Bacteroidia > Chitinophagales > Chitinophagaceae > Chitinophaga > Chitinophaga jiangningensis. The sequence goes on along the minus strand of NZ_FRBL01000005.1, from coordinate 589,679 downwards.
TCGAGCTGGCTCATTTTCTGAACCAGTTCATTTTCCTTTTCGATATACACTTCGTACTTCACCTGGATTTCTGCTTCCTCTAATATTTCGTTATCGAATCCTTCGAGGGCTTTTGCGATTTTAGGCACTTCATTTTTCATGGAGAAAATGTCGAGTCCCGGGCGCAGTAATATCTGGTGAGCTCTTTGTTTTTGTGTCAGTGGAGCAGAAGATTTGGACTGTAATAATCCATCTATTTCTGCTGGTTCAACAGAGAGTTCTTTCAGGATGGTTTTGATTTTTTCAACGCCATCTTTTTTCTGTTGTACCCTGGTCATTCTTTCTTCGGAGGCCAGTCCCATTTTATAGCTTCTTTCTGTGAGTCGCAGGTCCGCATTATCCTGACGGAGCAGGGTACGGAATTCGGCTCTGGAAGTAAACATACGGTAAGGCTCTTCGGTACCTTTGTTAATCAGGTCGTCGATGAGTACACCTATATAAGCTTCACTTCTTTTGAGCACAAAAGGATCCTGTTCGGTTGCTTTGAGGTGCGCGTTGATGCCCGCCATTAAACCCTGGCAGGCTGCTTCTTCATACCCGGTGGTACCGTTAATTTGTCCGGCAAAAAACAGGTTCTGCACCTGTTTGGTTTCCAGGGAAAACTGCAGCTGGGTAGGTGGGAAATAATCGTATTCGATGGCATATCCCGGGCGGAACATCCGCACGTTTTCGAAGCCGGGAACCATACGAAGTGCTTTCATTTGCACATCTTCCGGCAGGGAAGTAGAGAAGCCATTTACATAGATTTCTACGGTATCCCATCCTTCTGGTTCTACGAACAGCTGGTGTCTTTCTCTTTCTGCAAAGCGGTTGATTTTATCTTCGATACTTGGGCAATAACGTGGGCCTGTTCCCTGGATGCGACCCTGGAACATCGGGGACCTGTCGAACCCGGTACGGAGCATTTCATGTACCGCTTCACTGGTATAAGTGATCCAGCAGCTACGTTGCTGTGCTGGTTTAATTTTAGGAATATCGAGGTAAGAGAATCCGGTGATTTCATCATCTCCTTTTTGCTCTTCCATTTTGGAGTAATCAAGGCTGCGGCCATCAATTCTTGGAGGAGTTCCGGTTTTGAGGCGGTCGCTTTCAAAGCCCAGTGATACCAATTGCTCGGTAATACCGGTTGCAGCTTTCTCTGCTACGCGGCCACCGCCAAACTGTTTTTCACCTATATGAATCACCCCATTGAGGAAGGTGCCATTGGTAAGTACTACTGCTTTGGCCTGAATTTCATGGCCGAGGCCAGTCACGACCCCGTAGCATCTGCCATCTTTCACCAGTAAGCCTTTAACCATGTCCTGGTAGAAGTCCACATTCGGCGTTTTCTCCAGGGCTTCTCTCCATTTGGCAGCAAACAGCATGCGGTCGTTCTGCGTTCTTGGGCTCCACATAGCAGGCCCCTTAGAACGATTCAGCATGCGAAACTGTATCATGGATTGATCAGTGATGATACCTGAATAACCGCCTAAGGCGTCTATTTCACGCACAATTTGTCCTTTCGCTATACCACCCATGGCAGGGTTACAGCTCATCTGGGCAATTGTCTGCATATTCATGGTAACAAGCAGCACCTTTGAGCCCATATTGGCAGCAGCAGCAGCCGCTTCACAACCCGCGTGCCCTGCACCTACAACTATTATATCGTATGAAGGAAACATATTAAAATTGAAAGTGCAAAATTACATAGAAGTAGGGAGAATGTTTCCATAAAATGCAATGTTCCACGTGGAACATAAAAAAGGAAGGTCTAGTGACAAAAGGAGATTAATACCTTATTATGCTGCAGGCAATAATCAATACTATCTTTCAGACTTTGGATACCATCCAGTACACGGGCTTCTTCTTCATCTTCTTCGGTTGTGACAATAATATGTTCATGAGATAATTTCACATGGGATAGGTCCAGCTGCAGCTGGAATAAATCACCCAGGTGCAATATTCCGGACAGCGGCCAATCATTAGGTAACGGTAACCCTATATCAAGTTTACCATTAAGCAATACCTCCTCTACTTCCAGGTCTACTTTGAAGTCCTCCCGAAGGATTTGATTGATCAGGTCTGTTTCATAGTTCAACACGATTCTTTCACCTGAGCCCACAGGTTTCCCAAGATAATCAATCAGGCATATCAGTGCATGCCAGTAGCTGGGGGCACAGCTGGTATCAGGCGCCTGTCCATTAATAATCTGTCGCAGTGCCTCAGCGGTACCTATATCAGCAGGTAAATCTTGGTTTACATACTCCTGAAATTTATCCGATTGCTGAATCTTCTCCAACAATGCTATGTCCTTTGAGCCTATTGAACGATTTAATTTGTCATAGTCGATGGCGTAGGAGAAAATAAAGTATCCCATAAAAATTTAAGCGTTTGAGGGTTAAGGGTCTCGGTTTTTCAGGTCATATCAATCACAATTATCCGGTTTACTAATATAATAATTAAGGTGGGTTAGTTGATCATTTTGGCGGAGGATTTAATAATTAACGGAAAAGCAAGCATGTGTACCTGGTTAAATAAACGTCTAATAACGGAATATGGTCCAATCTACTCTTCCATTTATGGGTTGACGTGTATCTGGTTTAATCCGTGTCTACGCCCGGAAAATGACCCGCCCTACTCTTCTATTAATGGGCTAACGTGTACCTGGTTTAATCAATGTCCGATCACGCAATATGGTCCGGCCTACTCTTCCATTCATGGGTGGCCTGCACATCCCTGCCTATAAGCGAGGGTACCGCGGCTACAATAAGTACACATTGAATGGCTCTGCTGGCCGCGCATGGATAGTACTTTCCTGATTGGCTGCCTGCTGGACAATTAGTGAATATAAATGAACGAATTGCCTCGCCAACCTGCCAGATGACCAGGTTCTCCTGATACTAAGTGTGCAATTGATCAGCCTTACAATGTAATTAGATAGCTATTGAATAGTTGAATTGTATAGTCCATTCCCTACTATCGATTTCTTATTCACCATGCACAGCCATATGCACACGCTTCTATTAATAACCTAAGCATATTCCAGACCGTAGACATTTTTGAGGTTATATCATGGATCATCTAGTGCTCATATGACCATTACCCCTGAGCATTACTAAATAGTACAGCATTATTAGAGTCAATCTTCAGGTAAATTGATTGCTGTTGTGGCACCTCCATTTTTACAGAGGCTATTCATTAGGACTCTGAAATACTAAACTAGCATTCATCCTTAAATAGTTAAATAAAAACAATAGCGAGTTAACTATTAGCAGCAATTTTAGGTATCAAGCTCTCCTAAATAGTGTCGAATTATCAGAAACAATTGAAGTTAACATTCATTCTTTCTCGGTTAAATACATTCATAACTGCACGCCAATTATAGGTGATCACTAGTAAACTCTGCCTTAAAATAAATGTTCCACGTGAAACATTCCAGCTTTAAAAAATCCAGAACGTTCCACGTGGAACATCGCATATAAGTGGCTGATTACTTCGACCCAAAATATAACTTCAGATTCTCCTCTTCTTTATCACGCATCAACTGCTCTTCCTTTTTAGTTTTATCCTTGTATCCACATAAGTGCAATGCACCATGAAATATCACCCGATGCAGCTCATGTTCTTCTGTAACGCCAAATTTTGCTGCATTATCAATCACTCTGTCTATACTAACATAGATTTCGCCTTCTGTTATCTCCGGATCTTCTGACATTTCGAAAGTTACAATGTCTGTATAGGTATCATGATTCAGAAATTGCTTATTTATTTCCAGTAAATAATCATCGCTGCAGAAGATATAGTGTAAGCCGCTAAGCCCTTGCCCCTCTCTCTTGAATAGATCTTTAAGGAATGCCTTGAGTTTAGTTCTGTTTTTTAAGCCAAGCTTAACTTCATGTGCTGTAAATTGTATTGCCATAACCCACTGTTAAAATTGATGTAAAAGTAAAATGAAAATCCCAACTGGGAATGTTTCTTTTTGCATATTGCAGGTTCAGGGGTACCTTTGTTACGTAGTCCTTGTGAATAATTCCCCATGCAGAATCTTAATATAAACGGACCAATTGTCAGATAATGAAAAATGCCATTATTAAATTGTCCTCACTTGCTACAGGTAAAAGTGCAGTGATAATAGAATTTGAAAAAGACGATCTTCATATCAAGCTGATGGAAATGGGCTGCGTACCCGGAGAAACAGTGAAAATTGAGAAGGTTGCGCCACTCGGAGATCCAATTTCAATCATGGTAGCTGGTTACAATTTATCGCTCCGAAAAACAGAAGCTGATCATATTTGGGTAGAGGAAATTTAGTCCTCTACCTTTTTTTTGCCCTTACACGCCTATATCTTCTTCTTCCAGACTTCCCTACATTCAACTCCACTAATAAATCTATTTTCTCAACAAAAAATCAAAAAAATTTTTTGAAAAAACGGTTCTGCCAGAAAAATAACTAGTGAAAGCAAAAAAGCACTGGCGAAAAAGAAAAAATTTGCGTTAAACCCTTAAAATTCCCTCCCACTGAAGCTTTAGTTATGGGAAAATGTGGAAAAAATTGAAGAAACCAGAAAAAATAGAAATTTTAACTGTCAGATTTACTTCCAGAAGTCCCTTTATTCCCCAAAAAATAAAGTTTTACCCTAGTTTATTGACACTTTTAGCCTGCTGCCAGATATAAAAATTACTAAAGTCTCCCTGGACATAAATAAATGTGGACAATCACACGAAGGAAGTTCAAATAAGTGTAGAAATTAGTAAACCGACCAAAAATTCCTTCATTTATACACATATTTCGGAAACAAAAACAAATTTTCAGGAAAATGGGTGGTAAAAGTTGTCAGATATTCACAAAATTTTCCCCTCGGGGAAAAAAGGAAAAATTTTGAAAATGGACTTTTGTTTATTAACAATAAAAAGAAAAAAAAATTTTTGAGCTCAAAACCTGCCATTTTTCCACATTCAGCGGCTAAAAACAAAGAAAAAAGAATTTTTGGCTGATAGATAAGGCTTTATCCCCATAATATATTGGAAATCCATTTTATTATTTTTAGAAAAAAATATATAGCCCTGACAATTGATCCAATCATTTTCTCCTTCCATATCCCAAGATTTCTTCAGACGTTAAAAGCTCAAGCCCTTACTAAGCGCTTTACAATTGCGTCCATTACATCTCCCCTGGGTAACCAAAGGAAAATTACTACTATCAGCATCTCACCCGCTAATGAAGCCCTTCAGAAAAAGGTAATTACCCTACACTCCAACTACTTAAAAAATATTAAATTCTCAAGGCACTACCAGCGCTCTGAGGTTTCGATAAAAATCTGATCCTCTACCAAGATTAAATAGTGAAAAAAAATACGCGATTCTCAGCGGCTAGGCAATGCGCTGAGAATCACACGAAATAAACCTGCCTTGGGACTACTCTACATTCCCCAAATTCTCAGCGCAGTGTTATAGCGCTGAGAATTGAAAATTTGAGAAAACAATTGGGATACCTCGGGAAATTTGCACCCGACTAATTCTCAGCGCCTTTATTTTTATTTTATAAACGAAAACAAAAAAAATTTGGAAAAAAGAGCGCGTTATGCACAAAAATGTGGATAACGGGTCACTGAAAATGTGAATTAGTAACCTGAATTTGAAAAAATGTCGCCTGAGATTTTAATGAAATCAAAATGCCTGAGGTAACCACGGACAAATAGAAAATATCTCACTCACAACTCATACTATGGGAATGGCTTTATACTGCCACAAATATTCCTCCCACAAACCAGCCAAAATAATTTACAAATATCTCATTCTCAATGCACTACCCTCCTTCTGAGAATTGCATAAAAAATTTTTTCCTGAGGTTATGCCAGTGCCAAAAAAAATTTTTAATTCTCAGCGCCTTCATTTTCAACTTTTTAGCTAAAAATGAAGGAAACGAAAATATATTGTTGATAACTGTGGATAAGGTGGTTAAAATCTAAAAAAAGAAATTAAGGCCGCTAGATTTGCACGAGATCTTCCTTCGTTCGGGTATGCCGAAGTATTTTAATCCATTCAATTCTCAACGGGTTTGTTTAAAAGGCTCTTCAGCGCGCGACAATCAATTCTCTTTGTCCTCTATCCAAAATCAATGTGAAAATCAAATTCTCACGATACAAATCACCCTGTGAGAATTGCATAAAAATTTATTTCCTGCGGTTATCCTTGATCGATTTTAAATTTTAAAACCTCAGGGCTCTCATTTTTTAGTTTACGGCCTTTTTTTAACATAAGCTGTGCAAAAGTATGTGCAGATAGAGGTTAACCTGTGAAATCAGTGGGGAAAGAAAAAAGGGAAATTTTATTATTTGCTAGTATAACTTATTGATAATTAATAATTTTTACGTACAGAAAAGAAAAGCCGTGTAATGTGATTACACGGCTTCTCAAAATGTGAATAATGTTGATAACTCAATTATAAACCAGCAGCTGCACTTATCTCCAGCATTCTTTCGATCGGTTTCAAAGCTGCCTTACGGAGATTTTCATCCATGGTTATTTCTGGTTCTTCATATTCCATACACAGATAGAGTTTTTCTAATGTGTTCAATTTCATATGCGGACAATCGTTACAGGCACATGCATTATTTGGCGGAGCCGGAATAAATGTTTTGTTAGGATTGTCTTTTTGCATCTGGTGAAGAATACCGGTTTCAGTAACCACGATATATTCCTGTGCATCGTCCTTTTGGGTGAATTTCAGAATGCCAGTGGTGGATCCAATGTAGTCAGCCACCTCCAGCACAGCCGGTTCACACTCCGGATGAGCCACTATCTTCGCTTTCGGGTGACGAACCTTCAATTTCATGATTTTTTCCAGGGAGAAGATCTCATGCACCATGCATGCACCGTTCCACAAAACCATGTCTCTACCCGTTTTTTTGACCAAATAAGCCCCTAAATTCCTGTCGGGGGCAAAAATGATCGGCTGGTCCTTGGGGACGCTTTCGATGATTTTTTCGGCATTTGACGAGGTACAGATGATATCGCTGAGCGCTTTCATACCTGCAGAACAGTTCACATAGGAAATCACAATGTGATCAGGGTATTTATCGCGAAACTTCTTGAACAGTTCTGGTGGTGCACTATCGGCCAACGAGCAGCCTGCTTTCAGGTCCGGCAACAGTACTTTTTTCTGTGGGCTCAGAATTTTTGCAGTTTCGGCCATGAAATGTACTCCGGCAAATACGATGATATCCGCATCCGTCTTTGCAGCAGCCTGGGCCAGTCCCAAACTGTCACCGATGTAATCTGCAATATCCTGGATATCCGGCTCCTGATAGTAGTGCGCGAGGATGATGGCATTTTTACGTTTTTTCAAATCTTCGATCGCTGCAAACAAATCCAGAGATGGGTCCACCGGTATATCCAAAAATCCATTGTGTTGCAAATTTTTTTTTGCGGTGGCAAAATCTATAATCATGACTATATATCTATTTAAATATTTAAAAAGAAAAACCCACTACTATTAGGGCTGTGAATATGTGGAAATTAAATTTCTGACCTTGATACAAATGTAGTTGTTATTCCTTTTGTCTTCATTATCCACATCAAAATTAACACCCTCTTTCCGCGCTACTGCTGAATTTCGTCACTTTCATCCACATAGGTGGATAACCTTCTCCGTGTAAATCTTTTCACTATACACCCTATTAGGAAATTGTTAAAAGATGACATTAACAATCCACAATTCACATTTTGAAATCCTAAGGGAAACTTTTGGCATAAAAACAAAATTAGTTTTACCTGTGGACAAAGGCACCTTTTCCCACCTTATTTTACGTTTTACAGGGGTTTTTACACATCAATTGTGGAAAAAAAACACGTCGGAATGAAAAACCGCCAAAATTGATATACACGCTGTTACGGCCTATTTTATTCACAAAATCCTGTGGATTGTAATTTTCCACTTTTTCACAATTGTGAATAAGGTTGTCTCCCGTTTCTCACCTCCTTCCTGCAAAAATACAGCGCCCAAAGCGGTTATGAAAGTAATTCACAGTGCGTGAAATCACTTCCCCCAAAATGTGGTTTATTGTGGAAAACCTGTTAATGAATAGCAGTACATAAAAGTGTTATAAGTAGCTCAAACCCTTTGCTGTATTGAGTTTCACCATAAAAAATACTCTTTTGCAGTTACAACTATTTTATTCTATTTTTGCTTTCCTTAAAAATGTAGACTATATAATATATGTCAGTAATTCAGAAAATCAGGGACAAGTATGCCGTAGTTATCATCGTGGTGATCTGCGTGGCGATTGTTAGTTTCCTGTTGCAGGATGCCTTCTTTGGCAGAAATTCCGTTGGTGGCCGTTCCACTTCCGTTGGTAAAGTAAACGGCGAAGAACTTCAGTATGCAGATTATCAGCGCCGGATATCCGACTATGAAAATAACGTGCGCCAGCAAATGGGCAACGTTAGCCTGACTGAAGAAGATCGTCAGCGTATCCGTGAACAAGTTTGGAACCAATTCCTGACTGAAGAAATTTTAAAAGGACAATACAGCAAACTGGGCCTCCAGGTTACTGACGCTGAAGTGGTAGACCAGTTCACCGGCGCTAATCCTAACCCAATTGTAATGCAGCAGTTTGGCCGCGATGGTCAGCTGGACCGTGTACAAATGCAACAGGCGATCTCCCAGGGTGGTGCTAACCCCCAGATCCGCGAAGCGCTGCACCAAATGCAGGCACAGATTGCACAGTACCAACTGCAGCGTAAATATCTGACCCTGGTAAGACAAGGTATATATTATCCTACCTGGTTAGCGAAACAACAACAGGAAGATAACAGCCAGGTGGCTAACATATCTTATGTAAACGTTCCTTACGCTACCATCTCTGATTCTGCCGTATCTGCATCCGATGCTGAACTGAACAGCTATATTCAGCAGCACAAGAAAATGTTCCAGGTAGAAGAATCCCGCAAACTGGAATACGTTTCCTTTGATGCGATCCCTTCCGCAACTGATACAGCTAATGCACTGCAACAGCTGATGATGCTGAAAACTGAGCTGGATACTGTTACCAATAAAGATATCGCTGGTTTCATCAACCGCAACTCTGACTCTAAATTCTTCGATGGTTACATCGCTAAGAGCGAAGCTAAATTCCCAATGAAGGATTCTATCGTGGATCTGCCAGTGGGTGGTGTTTTCGGCCCTTATTATGATAACCACCTGATCTCTTTCGCTAAAATGGTAGATCGCAAGATGATGCCAGACAGCGTAAAAGTGCGTCACATCCTCATCGCTGAGAATCCAAACGCTGGTGTTACTGACTCTATCGCTAAAGGTCGCGCAGACAGCATCCTGGCCGCAGTAAAAGGCGGTGCAGCCTTCGCTGAACTGGTTACCAAATACTCTGACGATAACGGTAGCAAAGCAAACAACGGTGAATATGAACTGACTCCTTCTACCGCCAGCCAGTTCCCTGCTGAGTTTAAAGACTTCGCACTGGAAGGCCCTGCCGGCGAATATAAAGTGGTAAAAACTCAAATCGGTTACCACGTTATGCAGGTAGTAGAAAAGAAAAACATTGGCCCTGCTATTAAAGTGGCTTACCTGGCTAAACCAGTTGAAGCAAGTAAAGAAACCAACAACATTGCTTATTCTGCTGCCAGCGATTTCTCCGCTAAAGCACGTACCAATGTAGCATTTAATAAAACCATTCAGGAAGGTAAACTGGTAAAACGTATTGCCGACAACGTTCGTCCTATGGACTTCGTTATTCCTGGTCTGGGTCAATCCCGCGAACTGGTTCGTTGGGCATACGACGCTAAGAAAGGAGATGTAAGCCCTGTGTTTACATTGGATGATAAATATGTAGTAGCTGTACTGTCAACCGTACGTGCTGAAGGTACCGCTCCATTGGAAGATGTACGCCAGCTGGTTGAAGCAGAAGTGAAAAAACAGAAAAAAGCTGACCAGATCATCGCTAAACTGGGTACACCAAACTCCCTGGATGCTGCTGCTAAAGCTACTTCTCAGCCTGTGCTGAAAGGCGAAGGCGTTTCTTTCTCTACTCCATTCATCGCTTCTCTCGGTTTCGAACCACGCGTAGCTGGTGCTGCCTTCAACAAAAACTGGGGAACCAAAGCGGTTTCTGCGCCAATTGAAGGTAACAGCGGTGTATACGTAATCAAAGTTGACGGTTACCAGCCTTCCGGCCAGCCAGCTCAGGATATTCCTTCCCTGCAGGCTGCTTACGAACAGAGCGTTACTTCCATGCTGGATAACCAACTGTTCATGGTGCTGAAAAAACTGAGCAACGTGAAAGACACCCGCTCTAAACTCTTCTAAGAGATACATTTTTAACTGACATAAGGGAAAACGCCTCCGCCACCAGCGGGGGCGTTTTTGTGTTGGTATGGTGACAATTAACGTGAGCGCTATTTCGTAAATTTGTACTCTAAATGCGGAAAAATGGAAGAAATCGTAAATAAAGTAGCACAGAGCGGACTCGAAACAATAGACCTGGAACAGTTTTATCCACAGGGAGAAATTGTGATTTTTGACCTAAAACCCTTCCTTTTCATGGAAATGATCCTGAAAGAGAAGGATTTCAGAGCCGCTTTGCAGTCGCACGACTGGGAACAGTACCGTGGAAAAAACGTGGGAATAGTTTGTAGCGTGGATACCGTGATCCCCATGTGGGCATATATGTTAGTAATGACCAGCCTGGAACCGGTGGCAGCCTATGCCGGCTTCGGGAATGCCGAATTTATATACAGCACACTTTACCTGCGCAGCCTGAATACCATCAACGTGGCCGACTATACCGATAAACGTATCGTCATTAAAGGATGTGGGGATAAACGTGTAAGCGAGGTGGCGTTTGCCGAAATTACCCGTTTGCTGCGCCCGGTAGTAAAAAGTATCATGTATGGGGAACCATGTTCTACTGTACCGATCTATAAAAAGAAAGCCTAGAACCACCCCCGCTTTCTGAACAGCCAGATCATAAACAGCAGCATAAATCCCATAGCACCTAAGGTGATAAAATAGCCGTTTTTCGTGTGGATTTCGGGCATGTTATCAAAGTTCATCCCATAGATGCCGGCCAGCAATGTCAGTGGTGCCATCAAAGTGGTTACCACTGCCAGCACCTTCATGATCTCATTCAGCTTCAGATTTAACTGGGTATGGTACATTTCCTGCAGGTTCAGCACCATCTCCCGGTATGTTTCGGCAAGCTCCGTACATTGTACAATATGGTCGAATACATCTTTAAAGTATTTGGTATCTCTGTCTTCCAGCACATCGCTCTCACTTTTCATAAATCCGTTTACCAGCTCGCGCACGGGCACAATAGATCGTTTGAACAGCAGCACTTCCCTTCTTAAGAAATTAATCCGCGCCATGGTTTTGGTATTCGGATAGTGCTGCACCAAGTCCTCCATCAGCTCAATCCTTTCTCCCAGCTTATCCAGCACTACGAAGTAGTTATCCACAATAATGTCAATAAGGGAATAACAGAGATAATCCGAAGAACCATTTCGTATACGGGAAGAGGCTATACGTAGTTTTTCCCGGATTGGGTCAAACAAGTCCCTGGTGGGATCGTCCTGGAAAGAGATGACATAGTTTTTCCCCAGCACAATGCTCACCTGCTCCTGTTCTATGGCGGATGATTCGGCGTTGTAATACATCATTGGCAGTAAACAGAACAGCTGCTCTCCAATTTCATCCATTTTGGCGCGCTGGCCAACGCTGATAATATCTTCTTCCAGCAAAGGGTGAATCATAAAGCAGGATGCGATGGCGTGCACCTCCTCTTTTTTGATCCCGTCCACATTGATCCAGGTGATATTTTCAGATACCATATAGGGATAGGTTTCAGCAACGGAGGTCAGCGTTTTTTCTTCCAGTGATTTTGGGCTGTAATTAAACACGGTAATGCGGGATTCAGCAACCGGCGTCCTCATGGCGGTAGGCACAGCCGGATTGTAGTTCATCATCCGCTGCTTTTTTACTTTGAATGGGTTCAGTACATCCAGTACCTGAGGAATAGGCAGTATTTTTTTGTTAGCCATCTTCAATTGCCGTGTTTATTGGTGGAAGATCCAAAATCTACGCCTAAATTAAGATTTTGTTTTGTTGATAATTTATTCCGAAAAATCAAACCAAGAAAGGGTCTTCCAAAAAATAACCTGCTCCTTGTAAGCCTATAGACTAACTAGAATAATTCTGTTAAAAAATCCCCGTCTGTATTACCGGACGGGGAGCCTGAAGATGGCCGCGGGCATTGCTTTAATGCCTGCGGCCAGGTTATACGTTTATAAACATTAGAATTTAGGAAGATGAATATCCGGCTGCTGGCCAGTAGCGGGTCTGGTGAACATATCTCCATACTGTGCATTGGCAGGCTTAAAACCACTGTTCCAGAGATAGAACCAGCCATTTTCCGAACCACCGCCGAAGTCTATACGATCTTTGGCTTTAGCAGTAGCGTCGTTGGTAAATTTAGCCTGGGTGAGTTCGATCCATTCGCCGGTATCTGTTTTGATCCAGTGATTGCCAAAGTAGCCCTTACGGCCGAGGTGCCCGTTTTCAAAAGAGAAGTTTTCCAGGAAGGAATACAGGTGCCCCATATATTTACCGTCTTTAGGTGCTCTGAAGCTGGCGATGAGCTTCCACTCCCTGTGCTCCGGCACGTAGAAGTAAGCGGTATAGGTAGTATGTGTGCCTTCCGGTACGCTGTGCATGAGGAAGCGGTAAGTATCGCCGGCTTTCCAGTTGTACACCCAGTGGCTATGGCCGCCGGTACCTTCGCCGCCGAAGCCGCTGGCATCAACGCTGTCACCTTTGGCGAGGAGCACCACCTGGTCTTCATACTTTACTTTATCCCTGGATTCCGGTTCACCACCGGCATCCCATACGGAGAAAATAATTCTTCTTTCGGTGGGCGAGTTCACCTGCATACCGAAATAGCCTCTGTGGAAACCGCAGGACATGAAGTAGGTGCCGAGTTTATCTTCTCCTTCGGGCACTTTAATCTCTCCATAAAACCACTCTACGTTTTTACCAGCAGGCACAGGATAGCCAAGATGTACGGAAGCCGCTCTGCGCCATGGTTTCGGATTAAATTGAATGTCTTTTACTGCGGTGCCTTCCAGATTCACGGACTTCACATCTGCATAAACACTCCCTTTTTTCTCAATACCCCGCAGCGATACACAGTAGAAGCCAGGGGTTTTGATCTTTGTTTCCAGTGCGGGAATCTTCGTATAGTCGCTACTGTTATTTACCGTAACAGTTTTTTCTACTCCGTTTACTTTCACACCAATTTTACTTTCCCCGTCAGCCTTGGCTGTCAGCGCTACTTTGAGGGTACCGGGAGTGGCCACATGAAAATAAAAATTAACGGTATTTTCTTTATCGGTCCAGCCTACCACGCCATTGCGCTGACTGATTTTCACATGTTCTTCTTCCGGATCGGCGTAGGCTGTAAAGCCAGGTAAGTCGGCCTGTGGAGTTTGTGCATAAGCACCAGGGGCTGCAGCCGCAATGAGCAGTGCCAGCAGTAACCAATTCTTTTTCATTGTTCTTTCGATTGATATACAGCAAATAAAAGCGCTCAAAGTACTAAATGCAATTTCACTCATCAAAAATTACAATGGAATGAGAAAATGCAGGCATGCAACGGATTGGGTAGTTAGCTATACAGCACAGCCGTAGTGAAAGTCCGCTCTCCTGTTGCATTTGGGGAGATGGGATTGTTTTTGCGGGAAAAATTCAAAAACTTAAAAGTTATGGCTACTGAATTAAGAAATAAGAAAGTTGCCATCCTGGTGGCAAATGGCTTTGAGGAAGTGGAACTTACAAAGCCGTTGGAAGCACTGAAAAATGCAGGTGCTACGGTAGAAATTGTTTCTCCGGAAAAAGAAAAAGTAAGAGCCTGGGCTGAAAAAGACTGGGGCAAGGATTATAAGGTGGATAAAACGCTGAGTAGCAGCAATTCACAGGATTACGATGCGCTGGTATTACCCGGAGGTGTGCTGAATCCCGATCAGCTGCGGATTAACAAGGAAGCCGTCAAGTTTGTGAAGGATTTCATGACCAGTGGTAAGCCGGTGGCGGCTATCTGCCATGGCCCGTGGACGTTAATCGAAACCGGGGAAATCCAGGGGCGCCGAATGACCTCCTACCCTTCACTGAAAACTGATCTGGAAAATGCGGGTGCTAACTGGGAAGATTCCGAGGTGGTGACGGATAACGGCCTCGTTACCAGTCGTACGCCTAAAGATTTGCCTGCCTTCTGTGATAAAATGCTGGAAGAGATAGCAGAAGGCGCACATGCCCTGTAGGAATTAGTTCTTTTTCTTTTTGTATTTGATTTCAACGGTGGCAACACCGGTGCTGATCATACCCAGCTTCTTCGCGGCTTTTTTGGAAAGATCGATGATGCGGCCTTTTGCAAATGGTCCTCGGTCGTTTACGCGAACCTTCACGGTTTTTCCATTCGCCAGGTTGGTCACCTTTAAGCGGGTGCCGAAGGGGAGGCTGGGGTGAGCAGCCGTCATGGCGTTCTGATGAAAGGTTTCACCACTCGCGGTTTTACGCCCATCAAATTTATCGGCATAGTAAGATGCCTTTCCCGATTGCGTAACCTTTTTGCTACAGGCCGTGCAGCAAAGCATTATACCGATAGCAATAAACGGAACTTGTTTTATCGTAGTGAACATGCAATATGATTAAGGTTTTCGCCGGATAAAAATAATAAAAAAAAGTAATGTTCTGATAATAAACCCGGGTCGAACAATGCGGCCGGCCTGGCGTTTTCCATAATGAAAGGAATCCAATCCGTAAAACCTTCAATTATATGGGAAAATTAGTTGCCGACCAGATAGTAGACATGCTGGCAAATGCCGGCGTACAACGAATTTATGCAGTAACGGGCGATAGCCTGAATCATATCAACGATGCCGTGCGCCGCGATGGACGCATTAAATGGATCCATGTGCGGCATGAGGAAGCAGGCGCCTATGCCGCCGGTGCTGACGCGCAATTGCTGGGAATCGGCTGTTGTGCCGGGAGCAGTGGCCCCGGACATGTGCACCTGATCAATGGCCTGTATGACGCCCACCGCTCCGGTGCACCGGTGATTGCTTTAGCATCGACCTGTGCCACCACCGAATTTGGAAGTGCCTACTTCCAGGAAACCAATACCATTAAACTTTTTGACGATTGCAGCTGCTACAACCAGGTAGCCGCCACCCCGGAACAGGCGCCGCGCATGTTACAGGCAGCCCTGCAACATGCGGTACACAGAAAAGGGGTAGCCGTACTCGGTATCCCCGGCGACGTAGCTGCCGCTGATGCAGCCGATATCACTACCTCCAAGAGGTTATACCATCCTAAACCTGTTATTCGCCCGGCTGATGAGGAGTTAAAATCTTTAAAAGAGATATTGGATAACGCAGGGAAAATTGCCATTTACTGCGGTATTGGCGCCAGCGCAGCACACGATGAAGTAGTACAGCTGTCCAATGTGCTGAAAGCCCCTGTTGCCTACTCTTTCCGCGCTAAAATGGGTATTCAGTATAACAACCCGAATGAAGTGGGTATGACGGGGTTGCTGGGAATTGCTTCCGCCTACAAAAGCATGCATGAAGCGGATGTGGTGCTGCTGCTCGGCACCGACTTCCCCTACACACCTTTCATCCCGGATAATAAAAAATTAGTGCAGATCGATTTACAGCCCGAGCGACTGGGACGCCGCGCTGACCTGGAACTGGGCCTGTGTGGAGATATTAAGGACACATTGACTGCACTGCTACCGATGCTGAAAGAAAAAGCAGACAGGGAGTTCCTGGATGCCATGCGCGAATTCCACCAGGAAGTAGAAAAGAAGCTGCAGACTTATGTGACGGACCTGGGCAAGGAAGAAGCCATCAGTCCTGAATATATCGCCACATTAATTGACCAGAAGGCCGCTGCCAACGCTATTTTCACGGTTGATACCGGGATGACGAACGTTTGGGCTGCCCGTTATCTTCACGCTACAGGCGAACGTGTGCTGTTAGGGTCGTTTAACCACGGCTCCATGGCAAATGCACTGCCCCAGGCACTCGGCGCCGCGCTGGCTGCTCCCGGCCGCGAAGTATATGCGCTCTGCGGGGATGGTGGTATCACCATGACGCTGGGCGACCTGATGACCATTAAACAATACAACCTTCCCGTAAAAGTAATCGTGTTTAATAATCGCTCATTGGGAATGGTAAAACTGGAAATGGAAGTAGCCGGCCTCCCAGACTGGCAAACAGATATGATCAACCCTGACTTTGCAGCTGTGGCCACTGCTATGGGCTTCCATGCATTTTCCATACATAAGCCGGAAGAAGCGGAACAGGTTTTCACCAGTGTGATTAATACTAAAGGGCCGGTACTGGTGAATGTATTCACTAACCCCAGCTCACTGGCGATGCCGCCAAAAGTGGAGTTCGGACAAATGAAAGGATTCGCACTCTGGATGGGAAAACTAATTCTGAGTGGCAGATACGAAGATGTTTTCGATGCTGTAAAATCTAACTATAAACACCTGAAAGACGTGTTATAAATTCATGCGACGTGTATTCGTTAGCGTTATATAACGCTAACGAATACACGCTAAATATTAGAAAGGATATCCGATTGCGATATTCAGGATTAAATTTTTCTTTCTCCACTCAGGATCTCCGAAGTTAATTTTATCAAATACCCACCGCTCTCCTTCGGGGTTATATGGTATGCGCAGCGGAAATGCGAGATCAAAGCGTACCACCACAATAGAGGCATCGATCCTGATACCGGCACCGGCACCAACGGCTATATCCTTGTAGAAAGTTTTCAGTTTAAACTGAGCGCCAGGCTTCAGCGGTTCTTCTCTCTGTAACCAGATATTACCCGCATCTACAAACGCAGCAAAATTGAAAACACTGGCGATGTGTAAACGTACTTCCGAGTTAAATTCCAGTTTAATATCTCCTGCTTCATTGGCTAGCAAGGAGGAGGAATCTACCTGCGGATTATGATAAGAGCCCGGTCCGAGCGTGCGTGCACGGAATGCACGGATACTGCTGCTACCACCGGTGAAATACTGTTTTACAAACGGCAGTGAGTTACTGATACCGGTAATGCTGTTACCATATGGAATACCATAACCCATGTATAAGCGATTAATCCACTGCTTGCCCTTTCCAAGCTGCCAATAGTAGCGGCCTTCCAGGGTTATACGCTCGTATTGCGCGAATGGGTTTTTGAAGATATTTTTAGTGGTGTCGCCCGACTTGGGAATGATCAGGCCTGCAATGTTGCCTGATACATCCAGGTTCGCACTGGCATAAAAACTATGCACCCTGTTAGGCGCCTGGTTGTTGAAAGTGATCGTATAATTTCCACCTAAAATAAATTGCTTGGAAATAGCGGCACGTTGACTGGGATCATTGGCCAGAATACTGTCGTACGCTGGTGTTGTTTTAGTTGGCAAAACATAGGTAATCGCTACCGGCGCAAAAGAGTGCGACAGATAAGGCGTACGTTGCCAGAGATATTGTAACTGCACCGTATAGGCGTTCAGGTTATACATGTCCGAGCGGCTATATAAATCGTAACTGGCACTTATGCGTGTACGCGGCACATATGGCGTACGCAGGTTAAGCCCGAAAGGCGTCCAGAAACGCGGGATAGTTACCGCAACTTCTGCCCCCAGCGAATATGAGTTTGACCCACCAGAACTTTTGTTACCGGTTTGCCATTCCATACCGCCGCTGATGCCTATTTCCAGCAGGTTGGCAGCATGCAGCCAGTTCCTGTTTTTAGCGGTTACTGATATCTGTGAACCAACAAAACCATTAGATTTGGATGTACCACGCAACTCCGTTTGCAGGGAGCGGCGCTGATACGGCGTCAGGTAAAATCTTGCGTCCAGATAACCGGTGTCTGCAGAGGTAGCATAGTAGCCACCATAAGTATTGTAGAAGCCACGGCCACTGGTGTCCCTTCTGTTGGCGGAAGTACTGTCCCCTCTTCTTCTTCCGGTGGTATCACCGTAAGTCAGCTGGTTACCGTAATTGCGGCTGCTGCTGTCGCGTATGGTGCCATCAGGATTGGCCGGTGCATTCGGGTTGCCCATTTCAAAGTTATGCCTGGAAGTATCACGCACTACCCTGAACTGTCCTTTTACAAACTTGAATACACCCAGGTTAATCAGCCTTTGCAGTGTGATGTCGTGCGAACTAAGCCTGTAAATACTGTCCGGGCGGAGGAACACTGACTTGTCGAACACAAATGGCTTAAAGCGTTTGGCACTATCAATCACATAAATGCCTTTATAGTTAACGGGAGTGCCGGTGGTGGCGGTAGAATCGTTTTCCAGGCTATAATCGGGATACAGGATAACATCATGTATCTTATATGGCCGTAGTGCTGTTATTGGAGTTGTGTTTTTTACTTTTACATAGAGGTCTACTTTTCCGTTTTCCGTACTATCCGCCTGTACAATCAGGTAATCAGGCGTGAAATAATAGTAGCCCTGCTCTTTTAAAATAGCGTGTATGCGATTCCGTTCAGCCTTGATGGAATCGAGTGAATAAGGCTTTCCGGGGATCAGGGAACTTTCTCCGGCAGTAGCCGCAATGCTTTTACCGATATGCGAACTATCTGTAATGAAGGTTACCTTTTTGATGGTATACCGGTGATGCGGTTCTGCGGTATATATTATAGAGGCTTTTTTTGAACCTTTGTTCTTTACTTCTGAAGTAACTACGGCCTGGAAGTATCCATTGTCAACCAGGTATTGTTCCAGTACATCGGAGGTGTACTCTGGCTTGGCCTGGCTTAGCAATACAGGAGGTTCCCCCCATTTTTTTCTAAGGAGATAATTAAGGCCTTTTCCTTTGGGTTCTTTTCCGAGATTGTATAACCACAGCTTAATCGGCATCCCGAGGAAACGCCTGTTCGGCTTAGGCCTTATCCTGCTGTTCAATCCATCCGAAAGGTAAGAATAGTCTTTAGGTTTGTCCTTTCCTTTCCAGCTTGCGCTGCCGCCTGTATACAGCCTGTCGCCCTCCGGAACGGTGCGCGTGGTGCTACAGCCACTTATTACCAGGATGGCAATAAGGCAAATACAGGTGATGATATGGCTATTTCTTTTCTGCATTATTTTTTTTCTTGTCGGCACGCAATTTTTTCTTTTCTGTTTTGGATTTGGAACGTTGCAGTATTTCTCTGAATTCATCGTAATCCATTACCAACATAAATGCCACACCTGTTTCTACCAGCTGGCCTTCGATCACGGACTGGCTGTCGTTACGCTGATAAACCCTGATACGGTAGCGACCATCTTTAGAGAGTTTGTATTCTACCGAGATGTCACCAATCAGAGAGCTCGCATTTTGCTGGTTACCGGTAAGCATGATATTGGAGCCTACGGAAACGGTGAGGCGGTCATTAAACAGGTTTTTAGAGGCGCCAATGTTCAGGTTTGTTTGTTCCTGTGCGGAGCCGGTAGAGTAATCTTCTTTGCTTTGCAGGTCAAAATTCAGGTCCACTCCTTTGATGAGGTTGCCCGCAAAATTATTCAGTTGTTGAGAGAGAATTTTACTCACACTGTTGCGCGCAGCCTGTCCTACCCCGCCGCCGCTATTGTCGAGGGTATTCATTGGATCATCCGGGATAAAGGTGCCGAGTACCAGCAATCCCATTACCTGCTTATTCAATTCAGATGGTACCTGGTTGATTTGCTTGATACGGTTGTATACAGAGCCGTCGAAATCGTTACGCTCTTTTTCAGGCATATCCAGGCGGAAGCTGATGTCCGGCTTTTTCAGGTTGCCTTTGATCATGAGGTATACTTCAAACGGAATACGCTGCTTATAGGTATTGCGTTTTTGCGCATCCATATTGCCCAGCTGATCCTGTACCAGGTCAATGGCCGGTGCATTTACGGTGTATTTGGCGGTGATGTCGAGGTCGGCGTTCATTGCATCACCGTTGAAGGTGATTACGCTACCTTTCTGAATATCGAAGGAGCGTTTGATGAGCTGGTTGAGCGACATCTCATACTTTCCTTCCTCAATTTCATAACGTCCGGTGAGGCTCATTTTGCTACTTGGGTCCAGCGTGGCATTGATGCTGGCAGTACCCTTAGCCTGCACGAAGTCCCCGTTCTGTTCATCTATCACAATTTTTATAGTAGATGCTGGTGTGATCTCTGCTACGCCGGAGAAGTTAATACCTTTGAGACGCGGGTTCTGGTATTTGATGCTATCCTGTCGTCTGAGCAGAGCCGAATCAACCGGGTTGCTCATATCCACGAATTCTACAACCCCTTCCCTGTCGGCTACGCCGGGCTCTTCCTGCGGAAGAATAACGGTGATATTTGATTTATCCCGCAGTTTCACGGTAGCGTCTATACGTGGTAAATCGAGGTTCCCACGGATTTGTATTTTACTATCGATAAAGGCAGGGCCCCATATCCACTGTTCCTTGTTTTGTTGCGGACCCAGTGCCATGAAGTTATCCGCATTCACATTGAGATTGAAATTGAAACGGGAATAGTCACGGGTATTGATACGGCCATTCATCACCATTTCATTGTTCAGGCTATCGGCAATCACCACGTTATTAAAGGCAATTCCTCTTTCATCGATCACGATATCTTCATCCGGCAGGTGCAGGTTTGCGCCGAGGAAACTCACTACCCCGCCTGCATTATTGAAATGCATATTGCCCAATATTTTGGGAGATGCCGTGGTTCCGGTGATATCGAACTTCCCGGAAATAGCACCGTACATGTTGCTCATGCTACCCATCGTGAAAGGTTCGAGCGCTTTCATATTCAGGTTGCCGATATCGATATGTGCATTGATAGTGCTATCGTAGGTACCGGATACGTTCATGTTATTGTCGGTACCGGCAAGGGTTGCATCCAGTTTATATTGGTTGGGCGCCGGGTTATTCACTGTTGCCTCCAGGGTGCCGAGTGGCGTGCTTTTAACCACCAGGCTGTCGATTTTTAATTTAGCGTCGATTACCGGGCTCTTATCCCAGTTACGCACGTTGGCGTCCGCATTTAGCAGGCCATTTGCCAGCAGTGTGTCCGTAGCCACCAGTGCCGTGATGGTGGACAACTGGAAGTCCTGTATTTTCAGTTGTAAAGCCGGTGTGGTGGCTGTGTCCTGCTGGGTGAGCAGGTGTATGGACTGGTTACCGTTCGACAAGCGGATGTTAGCCGAATCCGGCATACTGTTTTTCAGGCGTACGATATTGTTTTCGTCCACTACCCACTCCTGCCTGTTCAGGATCAATCCCGGTTTCAGGGAAAGCTCCAGCACATTGTCCGGCAGGAAATTCAGCAATCCACCGAGTTTATACTTGGTTTTGTACGCTCTGTCGCGCAGCACCATGTCAAAATTCACCAGGCCGGTATCCGCATGGGCGGCTATTTCCGTATGGTGCAGTGGGAAAGTAGGGTGATACAGGTGCGCCAACGCGGCATTGGCCTGTAAGGCGGTATCAAGTATGGTGGCAGTGATCAGCAGGCTGTCGATCCGGAGGGAGTCGTACACTATTTTAGGCGCGTCCGCATGGATTTTGAGCAGACTGCTATCGCTGTTGAAATGTCCGTGGAGGATCAGTGGATCATCTACCCGGAGGCCAGGGGCCAGGGATTCCAGGCTACGTGGCCAGGTAAGCGAACCATACCAGCTGAGCAGTTGACCCGGCGGCGGTGTGATGATTTTCCCTGAATCGGCGGGCTCCAGCGGTTTCGCAATTACGTTCGCAAACGCAGTTCCTATCTTCCTGTAATCAAACTGCCCCCATGCGTTAATCATGCCCAGCGGGGTACGCAGGTCAATGTATTGCAGACTGTCGTAGCGCGCCACGACGGATACAGTATCCAGCGGGATCACCTTATCGGCAGTCTGGATCTGCCATTGGGTGAGGAAGGCATTACCTACAATCTGCCGGGGCGTGATGGTAGGGAAATCCGCCTGTAGTTTGCCGATCAGTGTAAGCGGATCGGAGAACCAGTTGGTGGTGTACAAATCGGCCTTTGCCAGGTCGATGTCAGCTTTCAGGTTGTTGATGGTAGAATCTCCCAGGGCGCCACTGACCGCGAAAGTGGCGGTAATGCTGGTGTCCTGGCTTTCCCCTGTGGCGGAAAACTCTCCTTTATCGATGGTGGCCTGCACGTTTACGTCGTGGTACGTGTAGCCGTTGTAGGTAGCATCGTATAACACGGCATCTGCATTGGCTACCATGCCGGTTGTCGTGTAGCCCTGACCGGTAGCCGTCAGCTTACCGTTGATCCAGCCGTAGGTGGTATCCAGCAGCAGTTTGCCCGGGTTCACATGCAGATATGGAACATTAATACTGTAGCTGCTGCGCACACTATCCATGATGTTTACCAGCCTTGCTTTTATCTCTGCATTGGCATAGTCACTTTTCAGTTTGAGACTGGTATTCATGTTTTGCATGCCGCCCAGGAAGGAGCCCGTGGTGAGCATGTTTTCTGGCAGCCGCGGCGTGTCCGGCAAGGTGCCCGGTGGCAGCCAGGAGCGCAGCGGTTTGTTACCCGATTGGATGTACAGGTTCGGCAGGTTAGCGTTGAGTTTATCCACATCTGTGGCGTGGCTTACCTGGCCGTTTTCTACTTTAATGATATTGCCGCCATGGTCGTTGGCGTAAAAGTTTTTTATGTTCAGTTGACCCAGCGTGCCTTTCAGTATAGCCGACAACGTTAGGTCCTTATTCCACAGTGGTGCAAAGTTTTTGTTTTTCCTTGCGTCCGGCACAAAGCCCAGCCATTCGCCCAGCGCAACGCGTACAGAATCCAGTTCCGCGTCGATACCGATTTTATCCATGTCTTTCGACACATCTGACCAGGAAGGAACGGTAACGGTTATACGTTTACGTAAGATGCTTTTATTGGTTTGCACCAGGAAGTTTTTCAGCACCAGGCTTTGCGGTGTGAATAAAACATCCAAGTTGGCTTTCTTTATTGTAAAGCCGGACCTGTCGCGGGCGGTGAGCGATTTCAATACGGCGCTGATGGAGTCGGGCTGGTATCTCACGTTAGTAACCTTAGTGGAAACATTGGTGAGCAGCATGTGGTTATAATCCGGGTCCGGCCCTGCGGCTTTAGGCGGAGGGGCGCCATTATCGTACCTGACGGCGAGTTTATCCAGGTTTATGGTGGTGGCTACCAGTTTCCACGGACTGCTGGTGGTGTCCACCGGTGCCGGTGTGGTATCTTTACCGGGCATGAGCATTACCATACCGGAGCTGCCGGCAATCCGGAGTTCTCCAACCTGGATGTGGGCGCTGTCCTGGTCCATACTGGAATTGGAGAGTACCAGGTTGCCTACTTTCCAGGCGGTGTTGATGCCTATACCGTCGCTGCTGAAGAGGAATGAGCTGTTGGTGATATTCAGTTTTTTCAGCAGCAGGTGCAGGCTGGCTGCTGTGGTATCCGCTGGCTGTGGCGGAGGCGCCGCGGCCGTTACTTTGGCCGGGATATAATACTGGCGGAAGTAGCCTTTGAGGCCATCTACCTTTATATTTCTGAAGGAATACAAGGCATCGTCCACGAGGAGGTCATCCGGGTCAAGGTGAATTTCTTTCCAAACGATCACTGCGTCCATGCCGCCGGGGGTATCGTCGAAGCGGACGGTGAAGTTGGTCAGTGAAATATCTTTCAGGAGGTATTGCAGCGTAGTACCGCTGGAGTTATCCAGGGTATCGGGTGTTTTTTTGGGAGATACGAATGCATCGATGGCAAACTGGAAATTAAACGTAGAGTCGTTCAGGTGGTAGGCGTTCACCAGTACCGAATCCCATTGGAGTTTATCGATCTTTACCTCGTTATTGAGCAGGGATAGCAGGTTATAATGCACTTTCAGGGAGCGGGAATAGAAGAGTGCTTTATTGGTGGTATCAGCCACAAACACATCTCTTAGTTCCAGGTACTGCCATCCCCTGGCTCTCAGGTAGCCAATTTTTACGCGGGTATTCAATTTTTTTTGGAGGTAGGATTCACCTTGCTGGCGGAGATAGTTCTGCACACCATCGATCTGCAGCAATAGCAACACCATAACGGGCAATAGGAGCACCGCTACAATAATCCATAATATCCACTTCCACCAGGGGCGGCTGTGATGTTCTCCGGTTTCTGCAGGTTCTGTCACGTGATATTTTCGGGTATGTTAATTACAGAATTAAAACGCACAAAGGCGTTTATAGTTTACTCCAAAACAGGATTGTGTCATGCAAAGTCAGGGCCACATAACGGCCCATACAAAATTCATACCTGGGGCACAGGGTTATGACGCTTGGTGCAAGAATACGTTAAATACGGTAACGGGCATACTTTTTTTCTGTAAAAACGGTGCAAATCCTATATAACAGGGTGATTCCGCTGGTTGAACTTACGAATGTACCAGAGCAGTTTATCTTTCTTTTCCTTGTCGGTTCGGAACTCCTGCAACAGTTCGGGGTCCTGCGGAAGGATATATTTTTTGAGGTTATAGGCGGATAGTTCGAGGATTTCGCCGGTGATAATGTTGATTACTTTGTAGCATTCAACGGACACGTTCATGGGGCCGGTGGTCATGTCGGCCGGATTATATGTACGGCCGGCGGGCTGCATGCGTCGCTGAAAATAGATGCAATAGTAGCCGGTTTCGATGATTTTGTTGAGGCCATTATCGCGAACGTAGATGTGCTGGCCATCGCAGTAGCCCCAGTAGTCTTTCACTTTGCGCTCTCCTGTGGCGTCGCGGATGACGAGCTGGTTTTTATCGGCCAGGAGGTACATTTGGGCGGCGCTGCTGCGGTCTTTGATCACGAGGTTTCCGTTTTCAGAAGGTGCGTTGGTCTGAAATTCCCGGAAAGTATGGTAAAGTCCCTGTTGATAAGTGTTGGCATAAATAATCAGGGAAGATGCCGGTGGCTGCTGGGCTATGGCGAAGCAGCAGGCTATGAGGAGGCACCAGGTACACAGCACTTTTTTCATTATACATCCATGTATTTAGCCGCAGGATTGTGGCTTTATAGCTGCGGGTATGGAGGTCCGCGTCTATTGCAGTTAATAAATCGATGTAAAGGTATTTTTTCTGTGTGCCGGCAAAACGGGAAATAGCTGAATAGCCTTATTCCTTCTGCTAAGGAAGCGATTGCATCTCCCGAAATAAAAATAAAAGGCCGGGTAAAAACCCGGCCCGACTGAAGGTTACAACAAAATCTAAACCTGCTTATGAGAAAAGTTAAACAGCCGAAGCTGTAATATGATTCAGACAGGTTGATTATCAACGATAATCGCCTGTTACAAAGCCATGGCTTGTAACGAATGGTCTTTACTTTCCAGCTGGGAAGATCCCATCAGGAACTCATCTACTTTTCTCGCACACTCGCGACCTTCGCTAATGGCCCATACCACCAGTGACTGACCACGGCGCATATCGCCGGCGGTGAACACTTTAGGAATGGATGTCAGGTATTGTTTTTCAGAGGCTTTGACATTGCCTCTTTCGTCTCTTTCAACTTCCAGCTGGTCCAGCATACCCACGTGTTGCGGGTGTACAAAGCCCATTGCCAGGAAAGCGAGCTCGCAGGGAACATCTCTTTCGGAGCCTGGAATTTCGGTGAATTTAGCGGGGCGACCATCCGGGCTGAGGGACCATTGCAGGTCAACCAGGCGGAGGGCTTTCAGGTTGCCGTTTTCGTCGCCGATAAATTCTTTGGTAGCGATGGCCCATTGTCTGTCGGCACCTTCTTCGTGGGAAGTCGATGTTTTCAGCGTCATTGGATAAGTAGGCCAAGGCATATAATCCGTGCGTTCACCTGGAGGTTTAGGTAATAATTCCAGTTGAGTGATGCTTATTGCGCCGTGACGGTTGCTGGTTCCCACGCAGTCGGAACCGGTATCACCACCACCTATTACTACAACATTTTTGCCAGTAGCCAGGATATCGGTGCCATCTACGCTAAGCTCAGCCACACGCTTGTTTTGTTGTTTTAAGAAGTCCATGGCAAAGTGTACTCCTTTCAGTTCGCGTCCGGGAATGTTGAGGTCGCGTGGAATTGTTGACCCACCGGCCAGAACCACAGCGTTGAATTCTCTCAACAGATCGTTGGCATTAACGGTAACGCCTATATTAGTGTTGCATTGGAAGGTGATCCCTTCTTCTTCCATCACTTTGATACGGCGGTCGATCACCCATTTTTCCAGTTTAAAGTCCGGAATACCGTAGCGGAGGAGGCCTCCTGGCTTATCGTCGCGTTCAAACACGGTTACCTGGTGGCCGGCGTAGTTCAGTTGTGCTGCGGCGGCGAGGCCTGCAGGGCCGGAGCCTACGACGGCTACTTTTTTACCGGTACGCACTCTTGGCGCTTTGGCCTGCACCAAACCTTTTTCGAATGCGATTTCGATAATATTCTTTTCTATTTCTTCAATAGCTACCGGTGGCTGATTGATACCCAGTACGCAGGCGCTTTCACAGGGTGCTGGGCAGATACGGCCGGTAAATTCCGGAAAGTTGTTGGTAGATGTCAGTACATCGTATGCTTCCTGCCAGTCCTGGCGGTAAACAGCATCGTTAAATTCTGGTATTACGTTACCCAGCGGGCATCCGCTGTGGCAGAAAGGCACGCCGCAGTTCATGCAGCGGGCAGCCTGCTGATTCAGTTTTTGTTCAGGAAAACGCTCTACAAACTCGTTGTAGTGTTTTACTCTTTCCCGCGGATCTGATTTCCCGGGCAGCTCGCGTGTAAATTCCAGGAATCCTGTAGGTTTACCCATAATAGCCTCCACAAAGTCCCTTTAAACACAAGGGATATTTTGATGATGAATGTTAATTGTTACTAGTGGCCTACTTTCTGACCTAATGCTTTGCCTGCTTTCAGTGCTGCCTTGTATTCTTTAGGGAACACTTTCACGAAGTGGCGCAGTTGGTTATCCCAGTCTTTCAGGATAAACTTAGCTACGGTGCTGTTCGTGTAGGCGTGATGTTTAGTAATCAGGTCCTGCAGGGCTGCTACGTCTTCCTGATCCAGTGGATCGAGGTCGATCATATCGCGGTTGCAGTGGTTAGCGAAGTTGCCTTTCACATCGTATACGAAGGCAATACCGCCTGACATACCTGCACCGAAGTTGCGTCCTGTTTCGCCGAGGATGACTGCGCGGCCGCCGGTCATGTACTCGCAGCCGTGATCACCCACGCCTTCGGTTACAACGGTAGCACCGGAGTTACGTACGCAGAAGCGTTCGCCCGCTTTACCGCGGATGTAAGCTTCCCCGGAAGTAGCGCCATAGAAGCATACGTTACCGGCGATGATGTTGTCTTCTGCCTTGAAGCCTGCTTCTCCGCTTGGATAGAGGATCAGTTTGGCGCCGGACAAGCCTTTACCGAAGTAGTCATTGGCTTCTCCTTCCAGTTCCAGCGTCAGACCTTTGGTCGTAAATGCGCCAAAGCTCTGACCGGCGGAACCTGTAAACTTGAAGTGAAGGGTATCTTCAGGAAGGCCTTCGCTCAGGTAGCGTTTAGTGATTTCGTTTGATAAAATGGTACCGATAGTACGGTCAGTATTTCTAACATTAAACTGGTGGTATACACGGGCTTTCTTTTCCAGTGCCGGCTGTGCTACTTTGAGCAGCTGCCAGTCGAGCACTTCGCGTAAACCGTGATCCTGTTCTTCCTGTTTGTACAGCCCTGTTTCGGCAGCAGCTGGTTCTTTGTACAGGATTGGGCTCAGGTCCAGTTTCTGTGTTTTCCAGTTGGTGATGTCTTCGCGCATCTGCAGGCTGTCTACCTGTCCCACCATTTCGTTAACGGTGCGGAATCCGAGATCGGCCATGATTTCGCGGAGTTCTTCTACGAGGTAGTTGAACAGGTTTACCACATGCTGCGGGTCGCCGGTGAAGCGCTTGCGGAGTTCAGGGTCCTGGGTGGCCACACCTACAGGGCAGGTGTTTACATGGCATTTACGCATCATGATGCAGCCTTCTACTACCAGTGCGGCAGTAGCCACGCCCCATTCTTCCGCACCCAGCAGGGTAGCGATGGCGATGTCGCGGCCGGTTTTCAGCTGACCATCGGTCTGCAGTACTACGCGGCTGCGGAGTTTATTTTTAACGAGGGTTTGGTGAGATTCAGCCAGACCGAGTTCCCAGGGCAGCCCTGCATGTTTGATGGAGCTGATCGGAGAAGCACCGGTACCGCCGTCGAAACCAGAAACCAGTACTACATCGGCGTGTGCTTTTGCCACACCGGCAGCGATGGTGCCTACACCTGCTTTAGATACCAGTTTTACACTGATACGTGCAGCGCGGTTAGCGTTTTTCAGGTCAAAGATCAGCTGAGCCAGATCCTCGATAGAGTAAATATCGTGGTGCGGAGGCGGAGAGATCAGACCTACCCCTGGTGTGGAGTGTCTTACTTTCGCGATCCATTCGTCTACCTTATGACCAGGCAGCTGACCACCTTCCCCTGGTTTAGCGCCCTGTGCCATCTTGATCTGCAGTTCATCTGCATTGGTCAGATAGTAGCTGGTTACGCCAAATCGGGCACTTGCCACCTGCTTGATAGCAGAGCGCATAGAGTCACCGTTAGGCAGTTGCTCGTAACGGATTTCATCTTCTCCCCCTTCACCGGTATTGCTTTTAGCACCGATGCGGTTCATCGCGATAGCGAGTGTGGAGTGCGCTTCGTGGGAAATGGAACCAAAGCTCATTGCACCGGTAGCGAAGCGTTTCATGATGCTGGACGCCGGCTCTACTTCATCGATAGAGATAGATGGGCGTGTACGCTTGAACGTGAACATGCTACGGAGGGTAGCTGCTTTTTCGCTCTGGTCGTTAACGGCTTTGGAATATTTTTTAAACGTGCTGTAATCGCCCATACGGGTAGCCAATTGCAGCAGGTGAATGGTATTCGGATTAAAGAGGTGGAACTCACCTTTGCGTTTCCACTGGTATACGCCACCTTCTGTGAGGCGCTGCACCGGTGTTTCTTTGCGACCATAGCCCATCCAGTGTTTTGCCAGTGTTTCACGGGCAATATCATCTGTAGTGAGGCCCTGGATGCGGGAAACCGCACCGGTGAAGTATTTATCCACTACGCTCTGGCTGATACCGAGGATTTCGAAGATCTGCGCACCCTGGTAGGATTGCAGGGTAGAGATACCCATTTTGGAGAATACTTTCAGCAAGCCATCGCAAACAGCTTTGATGTAGTTTTTCTTCAGTTTATCAGGGTCCTGGTCGGTGTCCAGCTTGCCATTGATTTTCAGGTCACGGATGGTGCTCAGTGCCAGGTATGGGTTGATGGCGGTAGCGCCAAAGCCCAGCAGGCAGGCAAAGTGATGTACTTCCCATACGTCGCCGGCTTCTACGATCAGTCCTACCTGGCCACGGTAACCCTTACGGATCAGGTGGTGGTGTACTGCGGAAGCAGCCATCAGAGAAGGGATGGCGGCGTGCTCGGAGTCGATGGCACGGTCAGAGAGGATGATTACCTCGAAACCGTCTTCCACGGCATCAACAGCGTAGCGGCAGAGGCGGGCCAGTCCTTTCTCCATGGAGCCAGGTTTACCATCCGCTTTGAAGTAAGTCTGCAGGGTTTTAGCCTGGAACAGACCGGTATCAATGCTGCGGATTTTTTCCAGCTCAAAGTTGTTGAGGATTGGATGGCGCAGTGCCAGACCGTGGCAGTGCAGCGGATCTTCATCGAGCAGGTTACCGTTGTTGCCCACGAAGGTAGCGAGCGACATCACCAGTCTTTCCCTGATCGGATCGATTGGCGGGTTGGTTACCTGGGCGAACAACTGCTTAAAGTAGCTGCTGAGGTGCTGCGGCTGATTGCTGAGTACTGCCAGTGGCGCATCTGTACCCATGGAGCCTACCGGCTCTTTACCATCGATGGCCATTGGCGCAATGATGGTGTTCAGGTCTTCGGTGGTATAACCGAAGGCGCGCTGGTATTTAAAGATCTGCTCATGTTCCAGGTGCGTAAAGGTTACGCGTGGTTCAGGCAGTTCTTCGAGGCGGATTTTGTATTTATTGAGCCACTCGCCGTAAGGTTGCTGAGAGCATATTTGCTGTTTCAGTTCCTCATCGCCGATGATGCGGCCCTGGTCCATGTCTACGATGAACATTTTACCAGGTTGCAGGCGGCCTTTTTCTTTTACGTTTTTAGGATCGATTGGCAGTACCCCGGCTTCCGAAGCCATGATCACGCGGTCGTCTTTAGTAACCACGAAGCGGCTTGGGCGCAGACCGTTACGGTCGAGGGTAGCACCGATGATTTTACCATCTGTGAAGGAGATGGAAGCTGGTCCATCCCATGGCTCCATCAGCGAGGCGTGGTATTCGTAGAATGCTTTCTTCACCGGGTCCATATCCTCGTTGCCGTCCCATGCTTCAGGAACGAGCATCATCATTACATGCGGGAGGGAGCGACCGGAAAGGGTCAGCAGTTCTATCACGTTATCGAGGCTGGCGGAGTCGGACTGGCCATCTTCCACGATCGGCAGGAGCATTTCCAGTTCTTCTTTGGAGAAGTATTTGGAAACGAAATCTCTTTCGCCGGCGCGGAGCCAGTTGAGGTTACCTTTCAGGGTATTGATTTCACCGTTGTGGGCGATATATCTGAAAGGATGCGCCAGGCTCCAGCTTGGGAATGTATTGGTTGCAAAACGGGAGTGGATCAACGCGAAGGCAGATACCATTTTCTCATCAGCCAGGTCTGGATAATAATGACGTACCTGATAGGTGGTCAGCTGTCCTTTATATACGATCGTCTGATAAGACATGGAGGCGATATAAAAGGATGCTTTTTCCTTTGGAATAGTGTTGCGAACAGTTTTGGTAACATAGTTACGCAGTACGAACAGTTTACGTTCAAAACTGGTGGCATCACTAATATGATAAGGGCAGGCGATAAATACCTGCTCAATTTCAGGTTCTACAGAAAGGGCGGTTTCACCGATACCATCGGGACGCACAGGTACCTTGCGGTAGCCAAGGATTTCCAGACCGAGCTTTTCAGCAGAGCGCTGGAGGATTTCACGGCACTCTTCGCGCCAACGAGGTTCTTTAGGGAAGAAGATCATCCCTACACCGTATTTGCCAAACTCTGGTAAACGGATACCCAATTTCAGGCACTCATCATAAAAAAACTCATGTGGCATCTGAAACAGAATACCTGCACCATCTCCAGTGTTTTGCTCACAGCCGCAGGCACCGCGGTGCTCCATGTTTTCAAGCATGGTCAGCGCATCACTGATGATCTGGTGGGATTTACGCCCCTTAATGTGAGCGGTAAAACCTGTTCCGCAGGCATCATGTTCGAATTCAGGACGGTATAAACCTTGCGTTTGCTTCACTTCATCCATTGATTTGATAAATTTAATTCTTAGGCACACTTCCCCCATTGACTTGCGCCGTGGGTGATGGTGTACGATATTTTTCGGGAACGGTTTAAAGATACTAAAGGAATGCGACTTTTTTTATACAAACTTTTGTTATAGGGCTAAAATTTAGAAAAATTGAAAATAAAACCAATGACGGTTTAAATTTTTTAAAAAAATGGAGTTGCGCTAAGCCTCCGGGAGCCAGCTGAAGCAGGGGTAAAGCTAAAATCTGAATATTTTTTTAGCAACCAAATGCGAATAATCGACCATAAATGAGCAAAATATCATACAGTGGCGGGTTTGAGGACACTAAAGTTATCAAGCTGTATGTGGAAATATAATAATAGGTAGATAATAATATATGTATGTGACATAGGTATCATACCCTAAAAGTAAATTCCCGGAGCACCCGCTGCTACTTTAATTTCTCTTTTTATCTTAGTATCAGCACGACTAACATCTCCCTGTATCTATAATATTATATTATATACCTATGCCAGTACTAAAAAAAATAACGCTCTTTCCTGCCCTGCTCCTATTTGCAGCAGCGGCTTTTGCCCAGGACCCGATGTATAATGATACCGCTGCGGTGCCAAAGCCATCCGTGAAAACAATCAGGCTCAGCACCAGCGAAAGGACCCTGTCGGCCGTAACTACCCGCCCAATCAGTGGCGTAGAGGTGGTGCAGTACCTCTGGGACAGCACCCACATTGGTTATGCTCAAAAAGGAATGATGAACAGCGTGGTGATAGCCGCACCCGATACTAACGCTACCGCCTATCTGCAATCGCATATCAACAGCGCCTATGGGCACCTGTATAAACAAGGCGGCGTACAAATCTTGATGATAGTGGAAGCCCTGCGCATCGCGGAAAGAACCGGGGGCATGAGCGAAAAGGCTTACCTGCGCTTTAAAGGTACCACCTACGGCACCACCAATGGCAATAGCTTCGTAGAACTGGCCACCGCCGATATCGTAAAAAATAACGGCGGCATGGATGTGACCCATAAACATAAAACTAATATTGCCAACGCCATACAAGACCTGATGGACAGCACCATCGCCCATCTTGACAATGCCCTGGCGCATAATACTGCAGCCCTTTCCAAGGAAGGCATCATGAATATATATGAGGCTAAAAGAAATATACCCGCGCTGAAAGATTCACTGGTGGATGGCGTTTATAGGTCGTTCGAAGAATTTAAAACGAACAAACCGAGCAGCAGAGAATTTGACATCTCCCAACAAAAAAGAAAAATATTGATAGTAGATAAGGCTGGTAAGCCGATTGACTGCTGGGGAGTAGTGAAAGACGGAGAAGTATTGCGCAACCTGGGATATACCGTACTGCCCATTTCTAAATATCAAAACGGATTTATTATCACCAAATACCTGGAAAACGCGAGGAAAAGAAATTCTGCTATTCTTTGGTCTTCGGTAGCCGGAGGTGCTATTGCCGGCGCTATCGTAGGAAAAACTGTTCAGTTAGTGAATGCGGATGCATTCCCCGACCTTACACCATTGCCCAATGGCACAGCTATAGACATGGAAACCGGTGCATTCATTTTCTAAATGCACCGGTAATATCGTTTCGGCTAAGGCTCGAACTCAAACATGGTTTTGACGCCGGGCCTTACCCGCAGCGGTTCGCTGGCTAAACTCTCATTCTGCAAACGGTCCAGTGCAGTAACTACATAAGTATACCCTCTTCCCTTTACGTACGACAAATCCCTGAACTCCGGGTCTGACGCCTGCTGCACAATCGCAATGATTTTCGTAGGGTCGGTCAGGTTAATGGCCTCATTTTCTGCAAAACGGTATAAAACATATTGCTTCGTATGCCCCAGCGTGTCATTGTCGGACCAGTGAATTTCCAGGCCCCAGCTGCGCTCAAAGGCATCAATGAAATAAGGCGCCTCCGGTGCAGTATTCGGCAGCCATGGCATAGTTGGAATCAGTGCGGGATATTTATACAGGTGATTCCGCAGCGTGTCCTCAATCCCCAGCGGGTTGCCGGCAAAGGATTTCGCGCTGTAAAAGAAACTTCCCTGCACGGTATTCAGGGTTCTGGCTTCTTCTATCTGTAAGGGCACTTCATTTGGGTTGCGCCAGATGCTGTTGCTGTTGATTTTATACACGCCATGGCCGATATACACATGTTTGTCATAGCCATGCTGACTCCACCAGTTGAGGAGTATTTCGTAAGCCACCAGCCGGTGACCTCTTTCCCAGTATAGCTGCGGCGTTACATAGTCAATCCAGCCTTTCTTCAGCCACTTTACCACGTCGGCATAAAGGTCGTCGTAATTGGACATACCCCCACGGGTATACGAACCTTCGGGATCACGGTCGCGGTTACGCCACACGCCAAACGGACTGATGCCAAATTTCACATATGGCTTTTCTTCCTTGATCGCCTTGCTGAGCTTTTCAATGATGAGGTCCACATTCTGGCGGCGCCAGTCGTCCTTGTTCATATTGCCCCCATACATACGGTAGGAACCGTTGTCCGGGAATTCCTTACCAGGCGCGCGATACGGATAAAAATAGTCATCGAAGTGAATAGCATCCACATCATAACGCTTTACCACATCACGGATAATATTGGTTACATACTCCCGTACTTCCGGCAGGGCGGGGTCAAAATATTTTTTACCATCGTAGTTGAGAAACCACTGCGGATTGCGACGGGTGATATGGTCGGGGCTCACGCTGCTGCGACTAACGTTGAAGACTGCACGATATGGATTGAACCAGGCATGAAATTCCATGCCACGCTTATGTGTTTCTTCGATCATGAAAGCCAGCGGATCATAGTATGGATACGGCGGGCGGCCTTGTGTGCCGGTGAGGTACTCGGACCAGGGCTCATAAAGCGATTGATAAAAGGCATCTGCCACTGGTCTTACCTGTACTACTACTGCATTCATGCCGTTACGGCGTGCCTGGTCGAGCAGGGTAATAAACTCCTGTTTTTGTTGATCAGAGCTGAGCCCACGCCGGGAAGGCCAGTCGATATTTTCTACCGTGGCTATCCACACCGCTCTCATTTCTCTTTTAGGCGGTAATTGTGCCCATACCTGCTGCATCAGGCCTATCCATAAGATTACGCCAGCTATTAAATGCTTCAACATCTTCGTCGATTAAATCCGTGAAATGCGAAAATAGGAAAACGTATGCGGAGAGTGTTTAATTATTTGATTAGCAGTTTTTTTGAATTAATCCTTTGCGGAGATGTTGACATGGAAAGGTGGTGCCTGGTAGTCCTTCGGCAGCTGTTCCGCGCTCACGGTGGAATGGTTGCCATCCCTGTGGGCGTAGTAGTGTGGCGACATAACTTCCACACCTGCATTGTTAAACGCAATGTGAATTTGCCGGTGCAGTTCCGAGTAAATCACGGCCATTTTATTAGGCTGGTCCGTATAAGCGTTGATTTCGTAGGCCACCGCAAAATCATTCAAAGCTGTTTGGAGTACAAACGGTGTCTTGTCTTTCAAGAGGCCATCCGTTTCCATGGCAGCTTTGATGAGCAGGTCGTGCACCACGTTCCAGGGTACCTCATAACCAATGGTAACAGTTGTATGGAGAATCAGGCCCAGCTCTTTGGACGAGGTGGAGTAATTGATCGTATGTCCGTTTAAAATACTGGCATTAGGTACGGTGATTTCTTCATTTTTGATGGTCCTCAAACGCGTTACCAGTAAGCTTTTTTCGATTACGTCGCCGGTGATTTCTCCCAGCCGTATGCGGTCGCCGATTCTGAATGGCCGCATGTAGGTGATCACAAAGCCGGCAATGATATTGGAAATAGCGGATGATGATCCCAGGGAAAACAGGATACCCAGGAATACGGAAACTCCTTGAAACACTTTGGAGTCCGAGCCTGGCAGGTACGGGAAGATGATGACGAACATAAAAGCGTACAGCAGGAACTTGATGCCGCTGGCCGTAGGCCTTGCCCAGTCCGCATAAAAGCCTTTAATTACCAGGTTGCCATTGGCCACTTCCTTTGAAAGAAATCCTACCAGCCGTACCAACCCCCGGGTGATCAGGTATATCACCAGTATGGTTAATAATTTGGGGAGATAGGCAAGTGTTTGTTTCAATATGGCTTTTAATGGATCGAGCGTCCAGTGCAGGAGTGTATCAGCCAGTCCTTCCGTCCATGGGAAAATGCTGAATATAATCGGCAGGGTGAGGTATAATACCAGGAGAATGACGGCTATTCTAATGATACGCAGTACCATGAAAGCAAATGCCAGCTGCCTGGAAGGGTTCATGAGGGCGTATCCGCTAACGTGCAGGCCTTTGAACAGACTATCTTTCCGTTTCACCAGCCGCATTTTTATCCTACGGAAAATGAAATTGATGAGTATAACCAGGCCTGTGAATGCGATGAGTACTACCGCCAGCCATAAAAAGCGATGTAATATGGCTTTCCAGCCGAATTCCTGCTGATAGTTGCTAACGGCGCTGCCTATACGACCGGCATTGTACCTGGCTATGGAGTCTTTGCTGAGATGCAGTACTGCAGAGTCTTTGGCTGTTACCGAGAACAGAATTTCATCTCCATAACTCACATCCAGGTTAGCCTCATTGGGGGAAATAAGCAGTGAGTCGGGGCTGAAGAGCGGATTTTCTGTCAGCCGCTTAATTTTCCGCTCAATCTGGGCCGCCCGTTCTGTGGGCACGAGGGGCCCTATCTGATTATAGATGAAAAACAGGGTGTCGCCAAAGGGTTTGACCGGCACACCCGATTTCAAATGAGTGGTAGTATCTGATTGCGCGAAGCCGCTGATCAGCAGGCAGCAACATATAATGGAGCATAACAATCGCATTCCCGAACCTTTCTATTAAAATACGGAAAAAATCGATGTCAGCCGCCATTGGCAGCTACTATACCTTTCTGCCCAGGTATTGGGTGTAATCAGGAAGGATTACTTCGTAGTCCTGGTGCATCAGCGGGGATGTGAGCAGGAAGTCGGCGGTGGAGCGGTTATTGGCAATCGGAATATTCCAGACTACGCCCAGGCGCAGCAGTGCTTTGATATCCGGATCATGTGGCAGTGCTTCCATGGGGTCCCAGAAGAAGATGATCACATCCAGTGCGCCTTCGGCCACCAGTGCGCCAATTTGCTGGTCGCCACCGAGCGGGCCGCTCAGCAGTTTACGAACAGAAACGTCCAGCGCCTCCTCTATCAGCTTGCCGGTGGTGCCGGTAGCGTAGAGCTCATGGCGACTGAGCACAGTTTTGTTGTAGGTAGCCCACTCAATCAGCTCTGCTTTTTTGTGGTCGTGTGCGATTAACGCGATGCGTTTGCGTGCTTTAAGCGTTTTAACTGTTTGCATATGTACCACAAAAGTAATATAGGATGTGGAATAAATAAATGTCGATTATGTGTAATATTAATGAAGAAATCGTTTTTCCCTATAATGATATTGTAAAATTCGATCCCTAAACGGGAATTCCGTCAGGGAAAACTCCCCTAAAAATGTTACCTTTGTTGCGTAAAATTGGATACAATGATTAAAACAGGAAATCCCATTATCAGCATATACACAGAAATGACGCCTAACCCGGAAACAATGAAGTTTGTGGCAAACAAACTGTTGTATCCAGGCAAAAGCATTGATTTTCCGGATGAAGCCAGTGCCAAACCATCCCCGCTTGCAGTGGAGCTGTTTAGCTTCCCTTTCATCAGAGGGGTGTTTATCATGGCTAACTTTATCACATTAACTAAAACTCCGGAAACGGATTGGAATGATATTATCCCTACAGTGAAAGCTTTCCTGAAAGAATACCTGGAGGATAACCGTCCTGTTGTGAATGAGGATGAAGTAGTGGTAACTAAAACTTCCGCTACCAATACGGTAAGTGCAGATGACAGTGATGTGGTAAAACGAATTAAGGAATTACTTGAAAACTACGTGAAACCAGCGGTAGAAATGGATGGCGGTGCTATCCAGTTTAAAGACTACAGCGAAGGTACGGTTACACTGATGTTACAAGGTTCCTGCTCAGGCTGCCCTTCTTCCATGATTACGCTCAAAGCCGGCATCGAAGGCATGATGAAGCGTATGATTCCGGAAGTGAAGGAAGTAGTGGCAGAAGCAGAATAAGCCATAGTTGAGTGAATGATAGTGTTAAATGAAAGCACAGTCTTAGTGGCTGTGCTTTTTTCTTTTATACCCGATCCAAAAAAGCAATGAAAAAAATGAAAGGACTACTCGCCTGGATTTGCCTCGCTGCCGCCCTGCCAACTGCGGCGCAAAAGAAAAAAACCGATAGTACTGTTGCCGTTATTACCTACGGATTTGTAAACAATGGAAAGCCTGCCGGCGGCGAAGGGCTGCGCATGGTGGTAGATCATAACCAGGTGCATATCCAGCCTGGCGATAAGGCGCAAAAAGAGCAGCAATACCTGGACTACAACAATCAAACCACGCTCCAGGTGCTGACACTAGGCAACGGCGACGTATACACGCTGCAAAAGCCGTTTTCCGAACACCCACAACCGGAACTCCTGCCAGACACAGCTACCATACTCGGCCTCCCCTGCAAAAAAGCAAAACTCTTTGTGCGCTCCAACACTATTGAGGTGTGGTATACCAACGCACTTAAAATAAAAGGTACGCCTACGCTCAGCTATGCTCCCGGCCTCGGCCTGGTGCTGCGCATCGTAAGAAACGGCAACAGCGAAACCATTGCCCGCAAAATCGAATATCGCAAAGTAACGCCGCAGGAGCTGGCATGGCCGGCCAACAAAGGCAACGTGGTGAACGATGCGGCATATATGCGCGCTGTGATTGATAGTCGCTATACCACCCTGCCGGTATTTGAGCAGGAGCAGATCAGCTGGGGCAATAATACCCCTAACCCTGAAGGAGAGCAGCTTAACAAAACTTACCACTACGCCGGCGGTACCATCATCCTGAAAAAGGTAAAGCTGCCGGAATGGAAGAAAGGCTACAACCTGTTTGCCGAGCTGGTACAGTACTCTAATGGCGATGCGTACGACCGCACCGGTTCCGTATTTATGGTGCCGGTAGGTACGGATACCACTTTCCTGGACGGCCTAAAGAAAGGCGCGGCAGTGCTGCCACTGTACCACGCGCGTAACGGCAAAACCTACCAGGGCATGGTAAAAACACCTTCTTTCACACCGCCACTGGAAGTAATCCGCTTCTTTACTCCGTTTGGGGTGCGCCAGTTCAATAACCAGGTGCAGATCCAGGGGTATCACTGGGCGGATTCCGTTATTTATAAACAGGATATCACCGAGCTGTCCAGCGCCTTACAGGGCGAAGTATGGCTGGGTGTTTACATCGGCAACTATGATAAAGGCGGGCACAAGGTAAGCCTGACATTCAAGTACTACCCCGGCTATGATGAGGAAGAGCAGGGCGCCGGCACCAATTTCGTTATGCCAGTGTTTAACACTACTAACGTGATGGAAATGGCCGGACAGGAATATGCTACCCTGTTCGACAAAGACTCCCTGACCGTAACAGTGGATATTCCTGAAGGCATTAAAAAGCTGCAGCTGCGCTACCTCACCACCGGCCATGGCGGCTGGGGCGGCGGCGATGAGTTCAATCCAAAGCAAAACGAAATTTTTGTGGATAACCAGCGGGTGTATCACTTCATCCCATGGCGTACGGACTGTGCTACCTACCGTTATTCCAATCCGGCATCGGGCAACTTCGGCAACGGACTTTCCTCCTCAGACCTGAGCAGGTCCAACTGGTGCCCAGGAACCCTTACTACGCCTGTGTTTATCAATCTCCCGGATGTAAAACCGGGTAAACATACCTTTAAAGTGGCCATTCCACAGGGATTGCCTGCCGGTACCAGCCAGAGCTTCTGGAATGTTTCCGGAACCCTGTTGGGAGAAAAATAATTGCAGTATGGAAGCCGTATCCGTGCGGCTTCCATATTTTCGTTTTAATTTTAGCCCCATGAACGAAATATACCAGGGCCTGCTGAGTGGGTTTCATGAGATGACCACCTTAGAAATCATAGCTGTATTTTTTGCGGTGTTGTCTGTCATCTTCCAGAAAAAAAATAATATTCTCGTATATCCCACCGGGTTAGTGAGCACTGGTATTTACGTTTATCTCCTCTCCCATTCCCATTTCAAATTATACGCTGAGGCTACCCTAAATGCCTATTACTTTGTAATGAGCGTGTACGGCTGGATTTACTGGGCCCGCCGCAAAGGGCAGTCGCAGGAACATGTGCGGATCAGCTTCAGTGCTGCGCGTACCATGGGCATCGCCATCAGTATTGCCGTGATAGGCTGGGCGGTATTTTACTTCCTGTTATCCAACTATTCCGACTCCACTACCCCGATTGTAGATGGCTTTGTATCCGCCACCGCTTGTGCCGGTATGTGGCTGCTGGCCAAACGCAAGGTGGAAAACTGGATACTGCTGAATATTTCCAACCTCGTAGCCATCCCGCTGTTATTCTATAAACATTTGTATCTCACTTCGTTCCTGACGATTTTCTTATTTATTATCGCCATATTCAGCTACTTCAGCTGGAGGAAGGAAGGGCTGGCAAATGAAAGCTTACAAGCATGAAAAAAGTAGTAGTTATAGGGCCTGAGTCGACCGGCAAAAGTACTTTAAGTGAGATGCTGGCCATGCGTTTCCATACCGTATGGACGCCTGAATATGCGCGCGGGTACATCGAGCACCTGGAACGCCCCTACGAAAAGGATGACCTGTTGAAAATCGCGGAAGGGCAGCTGGCCCTGGAACAGCAGCAGCTGGCGAAAGCTACGGATGTATTGATTTGTGATACAGACCTCTACGTCATCAAAGTTTGGAGTGAGCATAAGTATGGCGACTGCGACAACCGCATCCTGGCGATGATTGCGCAGCAGCAGTGTGATTTATATCTCCTTACCAATATTGACCTCCCCTGGGAACACGACCCGCAAAGGGAGCATCCGGAACCGGAGATGCGCAGTTATTTTTATAATGTTTACCGGGATATTGTAGTGCAATCCGGAATTCCGTTTGTAGATATCAGTGGTAGTTATACACAGCGGGAAGCTATTGCCGCCACCGCTGTGGACAAGCTCTTACGCGGATAGTTACTTTTCCTTTTTAGTATTTTCAATACCTGTTACCAGTTCGGCAATATCCGGATCAGGTGCGATATTACGCATCTGGATGAGGATTTTACGCTGACGGTAGGCTGTGGTTCTGGAAGGGGGCACTACGGTGTATTTTACCGGGTTAGGAAGCGCTGCTGTAATCATCGCTGCTTCTTCCCGGTTGAGGTTAGCCGCTGGCTTATGATAGTATTCCTGGGCGGCAGATTCAAAGCCAAAGATGCCTTCACCAGTTTCCGCCACGTTGAGGTATACTTCCAGGATGCGCTGTTTACCCCAGATTTTTTCGATCATAAAAGTAAAATAGACCTCCAGGCCTTTGCGAATCCAACTTCTCCCCTGCCATAAAAAAACATTTTTTGCCACCTGCTGACTGATGGTGCTGGCCCCACGGATTTTCTTACTCTTGGCGTTATGCTTCATGGCCTTTTCGATGGATTTGAAATCGAATCCATCATGGTCGGTGAACAGCTGATCCTCACTGGCAATCACGGCCAGTTTAGCATGCTGGGAAATTTCCTCATAGCTGGCCCAGCTTTTATGCAGCTTTTTGTCTGTTCCCCACAGACTGAACCAACTGGAGATTTGTGTGAGCGTAATAGGGGGATTCACCCACTTCGTTAAAATGATATAGGCAAATTGGGCAATTATCAATACTAATAGCACTCTCTTCAATCTCCTCCAGATTCTCGGAACAATTCCTTTAAGCTTCATCCAAGTAGGTTTAGAAAAATCGGCCGAAAGTTAGTAAGATAATTTGACATCCATTTTCGTTAAATTTGAATATGCTTTTACAAGTTCACCCTGATAACCCGAATCCCCGCAACATCAAAACGATTGTTGAATGCCTGAAAGACGGCGGTGTGATTATCTATCCAACGGATACTGTGTATGGGTTGGGCTGTGATATCACGCAGCAGAAGGCCATTGAGCGGGTTGCGCGTATCAAGCAGATTGATCCTAAAAAGGCTAATTTTTCCTTTATCTGTTACGACCTGAGTCATTTATCCGACTACGCAAAAAGTGTGGATACTCCCATTTTTCGTATGCTGAAAAAGGCATTGCCGGGGCCATATACGTTTATTTTACCCGCCAGTAAAATGGTGCCCAAGCTGCTGAAAACAAAGAAAGATACCGTTGGTATCAGGGTGCCGGATAATAATATTTGTCGCACCATTGTGAAGGAGCTGGACAACCCGATTATGAGCACTACCCTGCCGATCGATTACTACGTGGAAGAATATACGGACCCGGAAGTGATCTATGAAAAGTTTGGAAAGTTGGTGGATATTGTGGTGGATGGCGGCCCTGGTGGTATGGGGTTTTCCACGGTGGTGGATTGTACCGGCGGTGAGCCTGAGTTGGTTCGTGAGGGGATCGGGAGTTATGAGGCGATAGCGTAGCTTATTTTTCTCCGGTTGCAGATAGGGCCTTCGGCCCTATCTGCAACCGGGATTCGCCGGCCGCCGCGGCCGGCGAATCCCGGAAAATTAAAAACTTAGTGAGATGAAGAAACTGACATTAATTCTCGTGCTGGCGGCCTTTGGCCATGTTGCCTTTGGCCAGGAGTTTAAATTGAAACCAGTACATATCATTCCGCCGCCAAAGAAAACGGAAGAAAAGAAGGTGGCGCCGCTTGCACCGAACTTATATTACAATCAATGTTTCGGCTTTTTCTGCAAGCAGGAATGGAAGGTGCAGCAGCGTACCGGGCTACCGGTAAAAATCCGTTTGGGCGACTACTCTACCACGCAACGTATTGAAAATAAGCCTTATTGACGCTGTCAACAAATAATGTTTGACTTCGTCAACTACATAAATGGCCATAAAAAAATCCCGCCGGAGCGGGACTTTTTTATGGGAAATATCTTACTCAAACAAAGCCGGTATAAGGACCTTATTTAATTCCCAGCTTCTTTGCAATATCTGCAGGCAGTGCCTTTTTGTTAACCATGTAGCAGGTAGTTTTGTACTGGAAGTAAGGCAGGGAAGCATAGAAATAACCCTGACCGAAATTGTCAGTACCCCATGAGTTTTTCACACGGAAGTATTTTTTACCTGTCTGATCTTTTACCAGTCCTACGATATGCATACCGTGGTCGTCCTGCGTTTCGAAGTTATCGAAAGCTTCCTGACGTACTTCGGCGGTGATATTTTTTTCCTGGATGGGTTGCAGGAATGCGTTTTTCTTTTCGTCGGCAGACATATCAGCCCAGTCTTTTTCAGGGACGATAGCCAGGCCATCTCTGAAGTTGAAACCTTTTTCGCTCACATCGGCAGCCCATGCGATGGTATAACCGTTGGTGAGGGCGTTTTCAGCGATGGTGGTGAAATCAGCCAGGTTTAC
The DNA here is from genome assembly GCF_900142605.1 of Chitinophaga jiangningensis. Taxonomy (GTDB): domain Bacteria; phylum Bacteroidota; class Bacteroidia; order Chitinophagales; family Chitinophagaceae; genus Chitinophaga; species Chitinophaga jiangningensis. Next base: position 546,771 of record NZ_FRBL01000005.1, on the reverse strand, counting down.
GTTGTAGACTTTTTCCCAGTTCCAGTTGTCCGGTACTTCCAGTACAAACTGGGAGTTGTAAGGGTGGTGGGTGAAGGAAGAGATGTAGATATAATCGTCTGCATTCAGGCCCAGTTCTTTTGCGAAGGACTGTGGCGTGTATTGTTTGCCGTTATATTCAAATTTGGATGGCGCCTCGCCCATGTAAGCGTTCAGGATACCATCGTAAGCTTTTTTCCAGTCAGGGTTGATGGTACCGTTGGAAGCGCCGATTTTGGTAACCAGGCCTTCCAGCAGGCTTTCCATTTCTGCGTGGTTATAAGTTTTCTGGCGGTTGCCATCATATGCGCTCTGAGGCACCAGACCGAATTCGCGGAGGCAGAGGATATCATCAGGGAATCCGCCACCTTCACCGAAGTTGGCTTTACCGTGCATGCGAACGTAGTTAGCTGCTTTTAACGGATACATGTTGCGTACTACGTACATTTCGCTCAGGTTTACTCCTTTGCCTTTGCCGGCACGCAGTGCTTCAGACTCCAGGAAGGACATGCCGGAAAACGACCAGCAGGTACCGGTACGACCCTGATTCTGTACATCAAAAGCATCCATGTTTTTAATGGTGGTAAACTCTAATTTGCTACCCTGTATGTTGGTGGTGGTTTGTGCAAATGCAGCCGTAGAGCAAAGCATTACGGCGCCTAACATCCAATTCTTCATGTGGTTAGATTCGTTGTAATTTTTGTAACAAAGGGCCAAATATAAGGGAAACAGCCTTCTTTGCCGACTAAAAGTTTGATGAGCGGACGGGGAAGCCGCTATGCATTTACTACCCCTTGTTGTGCTTTTTCGAACTGTTCGCGGGTGATTTTCCACTCCCACAGTTCTTCGTTATCCTTGTTCCTGATAGCTCCTACGAAAGACATGCCTACTTTTTGTAATATCTTAACCGAGGCGTTGTATTCTTCTTCCGTATGTGCGATCACGTTGGTAACGTAAGAGTGACCAAAGGCAAAATTGAGGAGTGCCTGGGCCATTTCGGTGCCGTAACCTTTTTCGCGATGGTCGGGGCTGATCTCATAGGCTATTTCCACCGTACCATCGGCGCTGGGCTTGCCTTTGAAGCCACCGGCTCCTATCAGCTCCCTGCTGTCTTTAAGTATAACCATATAAAAGAACCAACCCAGCAGCGTTGGGTCGTTCCGTAATTTGTCGTAAGTAACCAATATCACTTCCGGATATTCTATCCAGTTGTCTGCTATAGTAATATCCAGTTGGCTCGCAAGTACATCACTACCCTGAAGGAACAGTTCAAAATGGTGTAGTGTGCACGGCATCAATTGCAGGTGCTTAGTAAGAATCATGTTGGTAACGAGTAAATGCTTTGGGAATATACAAATTAGGTTTTTGGGATTTAAAAAGCAATAAGGGGACAGAATGTACAGCATAAAGCGATACACAGTAACATCCTATCCCCTTAAAAAATGAATTACAGTATTAATGCGCTTCCAGCCAGTTGTTGCCGATTCCCATTTCGGCTTCCACCGGTACGGCCAGTGGCAGGGCGTTACGCATACAATCCAAAATAATAGGTTTAATAATCTCCAGTTCCGACTTGTGCGCATCAAATACCAACTCGTCATGCACCTGCAGGATCATTTTTGATTGCAGGTTATGGGCTTTAAATGCCTTGTGAACGGCTATCATAGCCAGCTTGATCATATCGGCTGCGGTACCTTGTATGGGCATATTGATGGCATTTCGTTCGGCGAAGCCTCTCACTACTGCGTTGGAAGAGTTGATGTCCTTCAGCCAGCGTTTGCGGCCCAGCAGCGTTTCCACATAGCCTTTTTTCTGAGCTGTTTTCACCTGGTCTTCCATGTATTTTTTGATGGAAGGGTACTGGGCGAAATAGTTATCGATCAGCGTTTTTGCTTCACTGCGTGGAATGCCCAGGTTTTCAGATAAGCCGAAGGCGCTCACGCCGTAGATAATACCGAAGTTTACGCTTTTCGCATTGCGGCGCATATCGGAGGTCACCTCTTCCAAAGGTACATTGTAGACTTTAGCAGCGGTAGCAGCGTGAATATCGGTGCCGCTGCGGAAGGCTTCCATCATCTGCTCATCACCGCTGATGGCGGCAATAATGCGCAGTTCTATCTGTGAGTAGTCGGCAGATAACAACACAAAGTCCTCATTCCTTGGAATGAAAGCCTTGCGTATCTCGCGGCCACGGTCAGTACGTATCGGAATGTTCTGCAGGTTGGGGTTATTAGAGCTTAAACGACCAGTTACCGCCACTGCCTGGTTATAGGAAGTGTGGATGCGGTTGGTGCGTTTATTCAGCAATAACGGTAACGCATCTACGTAGGTGGATTTCAGTTTGCTCAGCTCGCGGAAAATGAGAATATCTTCCACGATCTGGTGCTTGGAAGACAGCTTCTGGAGCACGTCTTCGCCGGTAGCGTATTGTCCGGTGCGTGTTTTTTTCGCTTTTGGGTCGAGTTGTAATTTTTCAAACAGCACTTCACCCAGCTGTTTAGGTGAGGCGAGCTTGAAGCGCACACCCGCCTGTTCGTATACACTCTCTTCTGCCCTTCTGATTTCTGTTTCCAGTTCAGCGGAGTAGTCGGCCAGTGCTTTAGTATCGATGGCGATGCCTTCAAACTCCATATCAGTAAGCACTTTTGTAAGCGGGTTTTCCACTTCGTAAAATACTTTTTCTACTGCCTTTGCCGGCAGCATCGGGAGGAACACCTCTTTCAGCTGCAGGGTAACATCTGCATCTTCAGCCGCGTAGTTTGCTACTTTTTCCACTTCCACGTCGCGCATGCTCAGCTGGTTTTTCCCTTTGCCGATCAGCGTTTCAATGGAAACAGGTTCATAGCCGAGGTATTGTGCACTGAGGTAGTCCATGCTGCGGCGGCCTTCGGGTTCTACCAGGTAGTGGGCCAGCATGGTATCAAACACAGGGCCTTTCAGCGCAAAACCGTACCATTTGAGCATGATCATATCATACTTCAGGTTTTGGCCAATGAAGGTGATGGATTCGTTTTCAAATACAGGTCTGAATTCTTCCAGGATGCTGATCACGCCTGCTTTATCGGCTGGCAGTGGGATGTAGTATGCTTCGCCGGTTTTAAAGGCGAAGCTCATACCTACGAGGTCGGCCTCATTCGGATCTTTCCCGGTGGTTTCTGTATCAAAGGAAAGTTGCTGCTGCTGGAGCAATTGTGCGATCAGTGCAGCGCGTTTTTCGGCCGTATCCGTGAGGTGGTAAGTATGAGGAGTATTGTTGATGTTTTTTTCCGGGTTGATGAAACTGCCGCCGCCCTCTTCTGTGGCGGGTGCTGCGGTTTCTTCGGTGGCAGTAACGCTGCCGAACAGGTCGGCCTGTACTACCCCAGGTTTTGCCACTGGCTCGGCTGCGCCGGAAGCTGCAAAAGAATCTCCCAGTATACGTTTGCCGAGGGTTTTAAATTCCAGTTCAGTAAAAATTTCCACGAGCACGTCGCGGTTATATTCTTTAAGGCAAAAATCTTCTTCGTGGAAGGTCACCGGAACATCGGTGATGATAGTGGCCAGTTGTTTGGACAGCAGGGCGTTTTCGCGGCCGGCCTTGATCTTTTCGGCCATTTTACCGCCGATGGCGTCTGCATTTTCCAAAACGTTTTCCAGCGTTTCGAATTGTGCCAGCAGCTTCATGGCTGTTTTCTCTCCTACGCCGGCAATGCCCGGGATGTTATCAACTGCGTCGCCCATGAGACCGAGGATGTCGATTACCTGAGATACATCTTTTATCTGCCATTTATCACATACTTCCTTAGGGCCCATAATTTCTTCCTTACTGCCCATGTATGGTGGTTTGTAGATGTAGATGTTATCCCTTACCAGCTGACCGTAGTCTTTATCCGGCGTCACCATGTATACGGTGTAACCCGCATCAGCGGCCTGCCAGGCCAGAGTGCCAATCACGTCATCCGCCTCATAGCCATCTACTTCCAGCAGTGGAATATTGAATCCCTGCAGGATGCGGCGGATATCAGGAAGCGCGTCCAGTAAGTCTTCCGGCGCATCTTCGCGATTGGCTTTATAATCGGTGAAGGTAGTATGACGTTCAGTGGGGGCATGCGTATCGAATGCCACTGCCAGGTGCGTAGGCTTTTCTTTATTGATGAGATCCAGTAATGTTGTAGTGAATCCGAACTGGGCATTGGTGTTACGCCCGGTGCTGGTCATGCGTGGATTTCTGATCAGGGCGTAATACGCCCTGTAGATCAATGCCATGGCATCCAGTAAAAATAATTTCTTTTGCATCGCTAAACCTACAAGAATTAATTTGAATGTACAAAATTAAGGGATGCCTGTGAGTATTCCCTTTACAGAATATCTGAGCGGAAAATTTACATTTGTTACCTGAAAAAAACTGATATGAAAAAGATATACCATCTTTCCACCTGCGGTACTTGTAAAAAGATCCTGGAAGAAACTCAGGCTGCTGCCCGGGGCTTCGTATTACAAGATATAAAAAAGGAAAAAATTACGGATGCCCAGTTAAAAGAAATGAAGGAATTGGCAGGAAGCTATGAGGCGCTGTTTAGTCGCAGGTCGCAGAAGTACCGTCCAATGGGGCTTCACGAAAAAGAGCTGACAGAAAAAGATTATCACGATTTGATATTGGAGGAGTATTCTTTCCTGAAGCGTCCGGTTGCGATTGCAGATGGGAAGATTTACATAGGGGCGGATGTGAAGAATTTGTAGCCATTCGAAATTAAGGGATCGGCGATCCCTTAATTTCGAAAAAGCTCCGGCCTTTGGCCGGAGCTTTTTCGATAAACTATAATGATTTGATAAAGTCCTGTACTACGGCTTTATACCGCGTCATATCCTGCTGCTGGAAGGATTTAAACGGAAATTTAGCAGCATCTTCCAACGCGGTTTTCAATTGAAATTTTTCTTGCGGGAGAGAATAGAAGTAGCCTTTTTCCATAAGGTACTCGCCCAGGTATACCTGTTCTGACTGGCCGGGGGTGGGTACCAGTATCGCTTTTTTATCCAGTTTCACCAGGTCCATCAGGGTGGTATAGCCGGAGCGGCTCAATACCATATCAGCTGCCAGCATGGCCTTGTTTAACTCCGTGGCGTTCAGGTGGTTAACCTGTGTTACACCTGGCGCGATTTCCACCTGTTTCGGGGTGCCTGGTTTTCCACTTACGATGAGCGCAGTGAGGTGCAGGTCTTTGATCTGCGAAAGCACCATTTTTTCCAGGTTGGAGCGTTGCGGTTCCGGACCGGAAATGAGTACCAGCAGATCATATTTTTTCTGCACATTTTCCTGCGGTTCAAAACGGCTCAAACAGCCCAGGTACGTGGTTTTTGTAGCCGGGAGGGTGGCAGGATGCGCCAGTTCACCGGACAGGTTATTATCTCCCTGAATATCAGGAATCCAACAGGCGCTGTACCTGCGGATATAACTGTAGTTGATACGCTGTAACGTACGCTCAATCCAGCCACCAAAAGGTGTCTTGATAAGCAGCTGGTGGGTAATGAATACCGTGGGAATTGAGTCATGGTATAACCCGAAACGATTGTCGGAAATCACGGCATCTATCTGGTGTTCCTGTACGATCTTTTTGAGCCAGCGCTGCTCATGCTTTATAGCACCGATAATTTTCGGAATCTGCTGTATGATCTTTACGCCAAAGAATTTACCTTTTTGCGCATACTGGATGCGATATCCAGGCAAAGGAAAGATGGTGATATCCGGAAATTCCTGTTGTAAAAGTGCCGCATGTTTGCCTTCTGCAGCAATAAAAACTTGGCATCCTGCGTTAAGCATTTCATGGATCAGGGGAATATCCCTGGTGGCATGTCCAAGGCCCCAATCCAGGGGAACTACAAGAATTTTTTTAGGAGTGAGGTTTGTGGACAAATATTTGGATTTTTTTTGCGAATTTAGCTTAAATTACAAAAGGGCATTGTTAAGAAAAGGTAAAGTCTGAGCTAGGAATAAACAATTTAGATTAAGCATATAATCAACAGTATGAATAAGATAAAATGGGTGGTAATTATTCTTCTTTGTGGAAGTTTGGCGATGGAGAGTTGCAAGGTGTTTAAGAAAAATGATTGCGGTTGTCCCACCATGAACAAAAAAAGAATGCATTAATACCCACGTTCTGATCAAAACGGCAACGATTAGCCTTATCTTTTGGGTTATCCCATGAATACCTGACCAAACAATATTTTCGGGGAATTTCAAATTTTTTTCATGAAACCTGTAGATAGAGATTTACTGATCCTGCTACACGAAGATAGGTACACTGAGCAGCAAATTCAATCTGCCGTTAGACAGATCAGTGAAATGCTGACGCTCATCGAAACGATGGATTATCTCTGTGCCGTAATGGAAGTAGCCAACTGTAACAGGAGCAAAGTAACCAATAAGAGAACTGTGCTGGAAAAAGCCATCTCCCGTAAGGCTCACAAACCTTTCGAATTCATTATACACAAGAACTGATTGTTGCCAACACTGTACATTGTGTCTGTGCATTTTATGCCCATACTTTTAGTGTTTTGCTTTGAGTTTTAATTAAAATTCTTGTTGTACGTTTGCCATCATTAATTCCTATAAACTGATGGCTGATTTTTCGCACCTTCAGGATTTTTTGAATCCTATTTCCAAAGACTATCTTAATGACGACCAGGAATACGATGCATTCCAGGTGGGTGGCATCATTGACGCCTATCAGGCGAACCATATTCCTGATATTGACAGCGCAGATATCATTCTGCTGGGTGTGGGAGAAGAGAGAGGCAGTGATTCGGGGAAAACCGGTACCAACGGGCCGGACATGATCCGTCGTGAGTTATACCGGCTGTACAACTGGCATCGTGATATTAAACTCGCTGATGTGGGCAACCTGCGCTCCGGCGCTTTCCTGGCAGATGCCTATGCGGCTATGAAAGCCGTAGTGGGCGACCTGATACAGGCCAATAAAACGGTCATTATCCTGGGAGGCTCCCACGATCTTACCTATGCGCAATACAAGGCATACGCTTCCCAACAACTGATTATAGAAGCTACCGTGGCAGATGCGCTCATCGATCTGAAAGAAGATTCGACCATTCGCAGCGAACGCTTTCTCATGGATATCCTCACCGAACAGCCGAACTATCTCCGCCATTATAACCACCTCGGCTTTCAGAGCTATTTCGTACATCCGAGGATGTTAGAAACGCTGGATAAACTTCGGTTCGACTGCTACCGACTGGGCCGTATCCGTGAAAACATGGAAGAAGCTGAGCCTGTACTACGGCATTCTGATCTTTTTAGTCTTGACATCAACATCATCCGCCATACCGACGCGCCGGCCAATCACCTCTCTCCTAACGGTTTCAGCGGAGAAGAAGGCTGTTTGCTCGCACGCTACGCCGGCATGAGCAGCCGCCTTACCAGCTTCGGCATTTATGGCTATCGCGCGGAAAAAGATAAGGAAAACCTTACCGCCCGGCAGATATCTCAAATGATCTGGTATTTTATGGATGGCAGAGCCGTAAAAAATAAAGAAGCATTGCTGGAACACCGGGATGCCTTCTGGGAATTTCATATAGCCTTCTCCGATATTGACACCGTTTTCCTGAAGAGCAAGAAAACAGGACGCTGGTGGATGCAGCTGCCGGATAGAGAGTTTGTGCCGTGTGCGTATAACGACTATCTGCTGGCGAGTAATAATGAGATTCCAGAGCGCTGGTTAAGGCACCAGGAGCGGTTTTAGTCCGTTTTATTGATGGGCCGAAGGCCCATCAATAAAACGGTTTTCCGACCGACGAAGTCGGTCGGAAAACCGCTTAGCCAAGTGGATATTCTCTATATAATTCCAGCAATCTGTCCTTCAAAAATGCGGCTTTATTATCCGTAGAAATCATGTCATCGTCCAACCCCTGCATGGTGCTTTTATGCAGCTTTTCCACACGTTCATCTATCTTCTTGAAATAGGCCTCCTTTTTTTCTTCCCAGGCTATCTGATCCGATTGTAACTTATTCACGGAACCTGCGCTGAGATGGCTGTATAAATGCTGAATAGTGGCCGATAAAGCGCTGTCTATCGCCTGGTAGTAAATGGTGGCACAGTTATACATGTTGGAGCTTTGGGCAAGGCAGCGCTGGTAGCGCTCTTCGATAATGTCAACGGGGTCCTTATGCTGTTGCGCATAAGCCGTTATACTGCCAAAGATGGCAAGGATAGCAAGTAGGTGTCGCATAGGGATAGTGGATAATATGCGGCGAAACTACGAAATATATATGAAATTAAGATAATTCGTGAGGACTACTGCTTCACTCCTATCGACCCCGTGCAGGTTTCCCCGGCAGGAAGTCCGTTTAGCCATACCCGTAATGACTCTATTCGCTGGGTAGTAAGCAGGGTGAGATAGTTGGATTTGCACACCGGAAACATGCTGCCATAATTTTTGGCCGCTTCCGGGAACATGGCCTTCAGCTGGGCATCTCTGAATTGTACCCACAGCCGCTGGGCATCACGGAGATTTTCGAGGAACTTCTTATTAGCGGCATATTCCTTCTGAATAGCCTGGTAAATATCATTCAGCTCTTTGTCGGCCTGGCGGTAAGCCTCCGTTGCTTTTTTATTCATCTCTGCCTGTGACTGTGCAAAGCCTTTGCTGGTGGCAGCGAACAGCAACAGGCAGATGATGAAATATTTCATGAAGGGTAGCAATTAGATAACCACCAGCTCAAAGAAGTCAGCAGGCGTGAAATATTGTTTGGCAACATGCTGCAGCTCATCTGCTGTAATGGTTTTGATCGTTTGAATGTTATTGTAGAAATAATTTTCGTCCAGATCATTGAGAATGAGGTTTTTCCAGCGCTGAATAATCTGGAACGCCCCATCCAGATCGCCCAGGATAGAGCCGATCATGTAGTTGCGTACCAGGTCCAGTTCTTCCTGTGGAACTGCCACATTCTGCAAGGTTTGCAGCTCTTTATAAATCTCCTCAATGGTGGACTCGCATACATCCCTGCCGGCTTCGGTCTGGATGTTGATTGCGCTCACCTGGCGGAAGTTATAGAGTTGCGAGTAAATACCGTAGGTGTAGCCCTTTTCTTCCCTGATATTACTCATCAAACGTGAGCCGAAATAACCACCCAATATGGTATTCAGCACCAGCATTTTAGGGAAATCAGGATGGTAGCGGTTCGGGAAAGGACGCGCTACGCGCACTGCACCCTGTACCCCATTTTCATCATTGAAGATTCTGAACTTCTTCTCTTCAGCAGGCTGAATGGGCAGGTCTAGTCGCTGTAAATGCGACTCCCCGTTCCATTTGCTGCTGCCAAGAAACTGGTTCAGCAATGGGATCATGTTTTCCGGGAGGTTGCCGGCTACAAATATTTTACAGTTGTTGTAAGTGTAGTGCTTTTTGTAGAAGCCTTCCAGTGCTTCTGTTTGCAGCGCATCGTAGCCCATCATGGTGCTCACGCGGCCATAAGGGTGGAATTCACCAAACAGGTACTGATCAATGTAGCGGTTAGCCACAAAATCGCATTTCTGGAGGTTTACAGCCAGTTTCTGCTTCTGGTTCTGTGCATATACGCTGAGCTCTTCTTCGCGGAAAACCGGGTCTAAAATCACCTCTGACAGTACCGGCAGCAGCTCGCCAAAGTGTTTGGTAAGGCAATGCAGGGTGTAGGTGGCATTTTCGTGGAAGGTATTACGGTTCAGATAAGCGCCGTAATACTCGATGCTTTCATTGATTTCGAGGGCTGTATGCTTGCTGGTACCGGTTTTCATGAGGAAGTTGGTTGCCAGGGCCAGCATACTCTGGTTTTCGTACCAGGTGCCCGCAGGGAATACCAGCTCCAGCTGTAAAGTCTCCTGTTCATCGGACTTTACAACATACACGGGTATACCGTTATCGAGAGTAAATTTTTCGTATGGTTTGAGCTTCAGATCAAACTCCACAGCATCTTTTATGGCAGGAGGAATACTTCTGTTCATCGTTTGAATTTTTGGGCCGTTGCCTGAGATACTTATCAGTGCTAGTTTTCGGCGTAATAGTATATGGTGTTGGAGTTCTTTTCGTCAAACAGCAGTTTGGCTTCCTGATGAAGCTCTTCAGCAGTCACTCTTTCATAATTGCTGAATTCTTTGTTCATCAGGCCGGCATCCCCCAGCAGTTCGTAGAAAGCCAGGTTGGTGGCCCTGTTGAGCAGACTCATGTCCTCAAACGCGAGCAGGCTTTCCACCCTGTTTTTAACTTTCTGCAGTTCTCTTTCCGGGATGATTTCATTTTGCAGTTTCTCCAGTTCCAGCTGGATTGCTTTTTCGGCGTCCTTCATTTTCACGCCCTTTACGAGCTTGCCTTCTATGGTGAGTAGTCCTGCGTCGAGACTACCAAAATGGTAGCACTCTATATTGGAAAACAATTTCTTCTCCTTAACCAAAACCTGGTGTAAGCGGGAAGAGCCGCCACTACTGAGGATATCAGAGAGCAGATCCGCCGCGTAATAGCGCTTGTCAGACCTGGGCTGCATATGATAACACTTGTAGATCGCATCCAGCGGCACATTGGCTTTTACTTCCAGTTTATGCGCTTCCGTTTGCTCAGGTTCCACCGGCAGGTTACGGGTATATTTTTCGCCGGAAGGAATGTCACCAAACCATTTCTCAGCAAGGGCTTTCACCTGTTCCAGCGTAACGTTCCCTCCTACTGAAAGGATCGCATTTACCGGGCGGTAGAATTTAAAAAAGAAAGCCTTTACATCTTCCAGCTTCGCATTTTCGATATGCGATAATTCTTTACCGATGGTCATCCAGCGGTAAGGATGCGTGGAATATGCCAGCGCTCTCATTTTATGCCATACATCGCCGTAAGGTTTGTTGATGTAATGTTCCTTGAATTCTTCCGATACTACTTTCCGCTGCACGTCCAGGCTTTTTTCACCGAATGCAAGACTCAGCATGCGGTCGCTCTCCAGCCAGAAGGCTGTTTCGATATTTTCTGCCGGCAGGGTGATATAGTAGTTGGTGAGATCGCTCGTAGTATAAGCATTGTTTTCACCGCCGGCCATTTGCAGCGGTTCGTCGTACTCAGGAATGTTGACAGATCCGCCAAACATCAGGTGCTCGAAAAGGTGCGCAAAGCCTGTTTGTTCGGGGTTCTCATCTCTTGCTCCTACGTCATACAACACGTTCAGGACAGCCATGGGAGTTGTATGGTCCTCGTGCACAATTACCCGGAGCCCGTTCGCTAAAGTAAATTTATTATAATGAGTCATAAGCCAATTGATGTTGTGGATATTAGTAAAGATAATCTCTTCTCGTCAACGATGCGTCAACGCTACTCAATAAACAATTCTTTCTTGTTGTAATTGATGGTGATAGTAAACTGCTTCCATACGGAAAAGCCGATGGCGCCTGCGATTTCCACGAATGCGCCTACATCATCCACATCCTTGCAGTAGCTGACGGGCACATTATTCAGCTTTTTACCGGCCATTTGCAGCTCACTAACGCTGCTGTTGATATAGTACAGCACTTTCACCATATCCTGCACCTTGTCGGTGTTAATGGTGGGCAGCAGGGTGTTCAGTTTATACTTTTCCACATAAGGCCAGTTAAAGAGTACGCCGTAGTCGCCCCCGGTGGTAACATGGTATTTTCCCATCAGCGTAGCGCCGTTCGGGAGCCGGATTACAGCGTCTATTACAGGTGTGGTGAAGTTAAGGGTAAAGTGCAGCAGCTGCCCTGCGGTATTTACTTTCGTTTTACCGTTGGGGTAGAGTGCGAGTTGTTTGTTGCGGTAATCAATTTTAACGATATACGCCTTCATGAGCGCCACGCCAATCACGCCGTCGATCTGTGTGGTTTCGTTGCCCATATCACGGAGGTCTTCCAGGTACGCCGTCACAAATGGCATCCTTAATTCCTTGATATATAGTGCATTGATGGTAACCACCGGCACCTGTATCATGCCGTTGTTTACCCCACTCATGAAAGCCTGACGGCCGCTGTTCAATTTCATTTTTTCTGCGGTACGTGTATTCATCACCGTAATTTCCGCGCCACTGTCGAAGATAAACTGCAGGGTGTCGGTGCTACCGGATACGGTAACAGGGAATACGATATGGTTATTCACCAGCCTGAAGGGGATGACCGCTGCAGGTTTGGTATTGTCAGGTTCCGCCGTTGTGTTGTTTTTGCGTTGCGCGCTTACTTGGGTACAGGCAGCGGCTATCGCAAATAATGTCCAAAAGAGTCGCCACATGCCACAAATAACGTTAAAGAATACTTTTTATTGGTAATTTTTTCACTGCCAGCTCATTATCTCTCCTGATTAATATAAATGCCCGGGTGCCAATGGCTTTCAGCAGTTCGCGAAAGAGCTGGAGATTATTACCCATATTATTGTTGATACCGAGGATCACATCGCCTTTCTGGAACCCGGCTTTTTCAGCGGGAGAACCTTTGATGATGTCGGTCACCTCCACCTGTCCGTTGATCAGGTAGATGATTAGCCCGGTATAGGAGTAGTCAAATATATCCCTGTAGTGGGTATTGGGTAAGAGATATATTTCTTTTTTGGCGTAGTTGAGCGTAAGGTTGAAGCGCCGCAGCAGGTCGTTGCCTATCATGCCGCCCAGGTAAGGGTACGAGGTTACATTGTACGTATCGTCGAACAGATAGGTGGGCACATTGCGGAAGCTGTAGTTGCCTATACGAAATTCCTGGATGGTGGTGAGAGACATGGTCATCCTGCCCCCGAGGCCCTGGGCTTCGGTTTCGATCACTTTAGCCCTGCGCTTTTTATCGGCCAGCAGGTTACTGTCTTTCACAAACTGGTTGGAGAGCAGCAGGCACATACCGGCGCCGGTGTCAAAGAAAAAGCGGTTGCTGGTACTGGTGCGCCCGTTTTTCACCGGGGCATATACCAGGGGGATCTGCGTCAGGCTGGGTTTTAGCAGCATGCCGCCACGTGGATAATTGTATTTTCCTTTGGAATAGATGCCGATTTCCTCTTTATCGTAATCCACCGTCACTATATATCTGCTTAAAAGGCTATACCCGATAATCCCATCCACCTGCAAGCCGTACACCTGGCTGATCAGCTCATAATCGTTGACGTGGAAATCGAGACTATCCACTACCAGCCCGGGTAATATCAATGATTTATTTTCTGCGAAGGACACCTGTTTGGCGCCCGCCAGGCCTTTCACGACCTTATCGGAGGGTACCAGCTGCAATCCTAGTCGCACACAGGTGGCAGTATCCAGGGAGATGCCGGCGCTGCCGGTGTCGAGAATAAACTGAAGCGTATCAGGGTAGCCTTTTAGCACGGCCTGTATGATCACGACGCCGCCATAATACTGCTTGAATTTGAAGCGGGTGATCAGTACAGCATTACTGGAGGTATCGGCTTCGGTAAATAAAGTATGCTCGTTGTCAGCATATAACGTGGTGGCGGTGGCTTGCTGGCAAAATAATGTTCCGAGGAACAGGTTAATGCTGAACAGAATTAGCTTAAACATGATGGGGGCGATGTAGGTATCGTATTTATATAAATTTAACGTTTAAATGCTTTCGTATAAAATATTTTTATTACGGACGGTATTATAATTACTTGTGCAATCAATCGCATTAGATATATGCAATTACACTACCTTTGTTTCGGTTTAGCCGTCAACTTTTAAGGAAAGCACAATGGAACTACAGGATTTATACAAGAAGGCGCAACAATTTGAATTCCTGACAGCCGAGGAAGGGGTCTTCATGTTTGAAAATGCGCCGTTGGCAGAGCTGATGCAGATCGCCAACGAGCTGCGCAAGATACAGGTGCCGCATGGTAAAGTAACCTGGCAGATAGACAGAAACGTAAATACTACCAACGTATGTACTGCCAACTGCAAGTTTTGTAATTTTTACCGTATTCCAGGTCACCCGGAAGCCTATATTACCGGTATAGAAGAGTATAAGCGCAAGATTGATGAAACCCTGAAATATGGTGGCGATCAGCTGCTGTTACAGGGTGGCCATCACCCCGAACTGGGACTCAGTTTTTACGTGGACCTGTTTAAGCAACTGAAACAGCTCTATCCTACTTTACGTTTGCACACCCTCGGACCACCCGAGGTAGCACATATCACCAAGCTGGAAAAAAGTACCCACATCGAAGTGCTGAAAGCACTGCAGGAAGCGGGTATGGACAGCCTTCCGGGCGCGGGTGCTGAAATCCTGAACGACCGTGTACGCCGCCTGATCTCCAAAGGTAAGTGTGGTGCACAGGAATGGCTGGATGTAATGCGTGCAGCGCATAAACTGAACATTGCTTCTTCTGCCACCATGATGTTTGGCCACGTAGAAACAGTGCTGGAGCGCTTCGAGCACCTGGTAGACATCCGTCAGGTACAAAGTGAAAAACCTGAAGGGCACTATGGCTTCACGGCCTTCATCCCATGGACCTTCCAGGACGTAGATACGCTGCTGGCACGTATCCGCGGTGTACATAACATGACTACTTCCGAAGAATATATCCGAATGATAGCCATGAGCCGCATCATGCTGCCGAATGTGAAAAACATCCAGGCATCCTGGCTCACCGTGGGTAAGCAGGTGGCGCAGCTTTGCCTGCACGCCGGTGCCAACGATTTTGGCTCTATCATGATCGAGGAAAACGTGGTAAGTGCTGCCGGTGCGCCACACCGCTTCACCTACAAATCCATGCAGGATGCGATCCGCGAAGCTGGTTTTGAACCGCAGCTGCGTACACAACTGTACCAGTTCAGGGATATTCCTGCAAGCATTGAAGAACAGGTAATTAATTACTAGTAGATATCGTTTTATCACTCTCGCCTTCGGCGAGAGTGATAAAACGAACGAGGGGCAGACCAACGGTCTGCCCCTCGTTCGTTTTGCCGGCAGGCAACAAAAAACAATCAAATAAATTGTTCATTAGCAATACATTAACAACCCTAAAAATATTGTTAAATCCTATCCTCAGATGTTACAAAACAGCCCCTTCTCCGTCTAACAGGTACACACATACTAAATCAAAGGAGGGTATATGAAAAAGCTGGGTTTAATGATCGCTGCCATTGCCATTTTTGCAACGGCTTGTACAAGCACAAAAGTTACTTCTTCCTGGAGAGCGAATGATGCACAAAAAATTCAGAAAGACCAGAAGGTGATGGTGATTGCCCTGGTACCTGAAAAAGACCGCACACTCCGCAGCCAGATGGAAAGCTATACGGTATCAGAGTTGAGAAAGAAAGGATATAACGCGGTTTCTGCATTCCAGGAATACGGCCCGCAGGGATTTGGTAAACTGGGTGAAAAACAGGTGGTGAACAAGCTGAAGAGCAGCGGCGCCAACCAGGTACTCACCATTGTAATGCTGGAAAAAGGTAAAGAGAGACAATTTGTTCCGGGCACCATGTATTCCCCTTACGGTTACTATGGTTTCTGGCCTTACTACTCCTGGTACAACAGGATGTATGCCCCTGGCTATGTCGCTGTAAATACCAAATACCAGTGGGAAGGTAATCTTTACGATTTGCAGAGCGGACAAATGTTGTATTCTGTTCAATCCAGGTCATTCGATCCGCCTACCACTGAAAGGATGGCTGTGCTTTATGCACAACAGGTAGTGAGAGATATGGCTAAACAACAGCTGCTGGCCAACAACTAAGAAATTTGTGCACGTGCAAAAAAGCGGGAACAGAACCAGTCTGTTCCCGCTTTTTTTTGTAAGTTAGCCCCCTTTATTCCTTTCCCGCTATGATAGAGATACCAGTTAACGATGAAATATACCTGAGACAATTACAGTCACAGGATGCACCTGCACTCTATCAGCAGCTGGACATCTCCCGCAAACACCTCAGAAAATACTTACCCTGGGTAGATTACAACACCAAAGAAGAGCACAGCCTGCGATTCATAGAAATGATGCAGCGCAAAGCGGAAGAGCAGGAAGCGGTAGCTTTTGGCATCTGGTACAGAGGGGAGTTTTGTGGTGTAATCGACATCCACAGCTGGGATCAGCAGCTCCATATTGCTGAAATAGGTTACTGGCTGGGTACCGCCTTCCAGGGTAAAGGCATAGCCACCAATGCTACAAGGGCCGTGGTAAGCTTCGCATTTAAGCAATTACATCTCAATAAAATAGAAATACGGTTCGTCATGCAAAACGAACGCAGTGGCCAGATTCCGATTAAACTCGGCTTCTGCAGGGAAGGCGTGCTGCGCTCCAGCGCCAAACTCCATGGTCAGTTTGTGGACATGGTGGTGATGGGCATCCTTCGGGAAGACTGGCCTTATTGATTCAACGTAGCGCGTACACGACTTCTTTTTTTCCCGTAAGCATAGTAAATAGCCATGCCTATTGCCATCCAGATAACGAGGCGCAGCCAGGTATCCAGTGGTAACGACACCATCATAGCCATGCAGGAAATAATACCCAGAATTGGCACCAGCGGCACCAGCGGGGTGCGGAAGGCACGCGGTGCGTCCGGCATGGTATAACGCATAATCCATACGCCGGCACATACCATTACGAATGCTAGTAGCGTACCTATGCTTGTCATCTCCCCTACTACTTTTAAGGGCACAAAGGCTGCAAATACACTGATAAAAACACAGAAGAGAATATTGGATTTCCACGGTGTGCGATAACGCGGGTGGATGTCGGAGAAAATCTTCGGCAGCAGGCCGTCTTTGGACATGGCATAAAACACGCGGCTCTGGCCTAGCAGATCCACCAGTATCACGGAGGTGTAACCTACAATGATGGCGAGCAGGATTGCCTGCCCAAGCCAGGTGTACGGCGTGTGTGCGATGGCGATAGCCACCGGTGCACCGCTGTCCTTAAACTCCTTATAAGGTGCCAACCCGGTCATTACATGGGCAAACAAAATAAAGAGTACAGTACATATGGCGAGAGATCCAAGAATCCCTATGGGCATGTTTCTGCGTGGGTTTTTAGTTTCCTGCGCCGCAGTACTGATGATGTCGAAGCCCAGGAAAACGAAAAATACGATGCCAGCCCCTCTGAATATTCCCGACACCCCGAAATCGCCAAAGTGACCCGTATTTGCCGGGATATAAGGCACGTGGTTGGCGGGGTTGATGTAATTCCATCCCAGGGCGATGAAAACCAGTACTACACCTACTTTCAGGGATACAACAATCGCATTCCAGATGGCGGAGCCTTTGGTGCCCCGGATCAGGATGAGCGACATAAGCACCACAACCAGTGCGGCGGGAAGGTTCATGATACCGGATAATTTTTCGCCATTATGTGCCACAAATGTTTCGAAGGGGGAGTGCAGCCACCGTTCGGGGAGGTAGATGCCGTAGTTGTCCAGGAATTTCACCAGGTAGTTGGACCAGCTGATGGACACCGTGGCCGCACCTACGGAAAATTCCAGTACGAGGTCCCAACCGATGATCCAGGCAAAAAGCTCTCCCATGGTCGTATAGGCGTAGGTGTAAGCCGATCCGGCCACCGGAATCATGGAGGCAAATTCAGCGTAACACAGTCCTGCAAAGGCACAGCCGATGGCTGCCACTACAAACGACAATGTTACCGCGGGCCCTGCGTGGTTGGCAGCAGCAATACCGGTGAGGGAAAACAGGCCGGCGCCAATGATCACACCCAGCCCCAGCATGGTGAGCTGAAAGGCGTTGAGCGTGCGTTTCAGCGTTTTGGCGCTGTCATCTTCCGATTCTGCCAGCAGCCATGCCAGCGGCTTTTTATAGTACTGTTTCATTATTACCCTACTTGATTTGTGGACTAATTGGCGGCAAAGGTAAGGGGCCGTACATAACAAACAAAATAAACATCCGTTTGAGCAGCGTGGTTCAAACGGATGTTATTGGTATTTAAAGAGATGTAATTGTTACGTGGGTTAGCCGATATCACAGATATGTACGGCATTTTTGAGTGATGCCAGCTTATCGGTGTGTTTAGGAATGAATTCCTGGGCTACGTAGCCGGTAAAGCCGGTTTCGTAGATGGCTTTCATGATGGCCGGATAGTATAGTTCCTGAGTTTCGTCGATTTCATTGCGACCAGGAACACCGCCGGTATGATAATGGGCGATGTATTGGTGATGATCCTGGATATTGCGGATTACATCCCCTTCCATGATCTGCATATGGTAGATGTCGTACAGCAGCTTGAAGTTTTCGGAACCGAGGGATTTGCAGAGTGCAACGCCCCATGCGGTGTGGTCGCACTGATAATCAGGGTGGTTCACCTTACTGTTAAGCAGCTCCATCACCAGGGTTACGTTTTTCTTTTCCGCGTAACCGATGATGCGTTTGAGGCCTTTGGTGCAGTTTTCGATGCCTTTTTGGTCGGAAAGGCCGTTGCGGTTACCGGAAAAGCAGATCAGGTTTTTAAAGCCTGCTTTGGCGGTAGCGTCGATGTATTCTTTGAAATAGGCTTCCAGTTTTTCGTGGTACTCGGGGTTGTTGAAACCGCGGGTAATGCCCCATTCCGGTCCGTTGCTGGCTACCATGGCGCAGGTGAGGCCATGTTTTTTCAGCACATCAAAGTCTTTGGGATTTACCAGGTCGATGGAGGTAATTCCTATTTGTTTGGCAGCCTGGCAGAGTTCATCCAGTGAGATGTCGTTATAGCACCATTGGCAAACGGAGTGGTTGATTTTTCCTTTCAGTTTTTCTTCCATAACGTTTTCATGTGCCGATACTCTGTTGGCCAATGATGGGATAATAGTGGAAGCAACCGCCATGGTGGCTACTTTCTTTATCATATCGCGGCGTGAGTTATTTTGTGGCATAATAAGTGTTTAAAATACGATTAAAAATAATGGAAATAAATCGTAAATGCAACTACGTATATACGAACTGTAATGCTGAAACTGACTAAAACTGTACCTTTGTGGAAGGTTACCATTTCTGGTAAGTTATTTGTTTATGTATTGAAAAGCGGAGGTTGAATATGGATAAAAAGTATACCCCCAAATTATGGATTTGCGTGGCGCTGGATCTCCTGGGATGCGCCAGTTATGCAGTCCCCGTTTTAGGCGAAGTCGCCGATATTGTTTGGGCCCCGGTAGCTGCCATTATTTTCTACCGCCTCTTCGGCGGCACCTTAGGTTCCTTTGGCAGTATGTTTACCTTTATAGAAGAGCTTTTTCCGGGAACAGACTTCATCCCTACATTCACATTATCGTGGGTGATCAGGCGCATATTTGTTGCGCAGCACCGAAGTAGTGTGGTTTCCAGGTAAAACTGCATTAAAAAGCAAGGCCGTTTCATGCGAAACGGCCTTGCTTTTTAATATTGGAAATACCTGATCAGAATCGGCCACCAGGGCGGCCACCGCCCATTCCTCCGGGGCCCTGGAACATGCGCATGTTACGTTCCATGCCTCTTTCCATTTGGCGCTGTTTGTCGTTACCATTACGATTATTGGACCCGCCAAACCTGTTCAGGAAGTAGGTTACGCTCAGCATAAAGTATTGCTGTAATACATTGGACCGGGTGTCCCTGATAAAGTTATCCGTTACGGAGCGGGATACTGACGCATACTGGCGCAGCAGGTCAAAGCCCTGTAGCTTAACCAGCAACTGTTTCTTAGGGAGGAAGTATTTGGCTACGTTCGCATTCCACAGTGTTGATCCGATATTGTTACCGTCAGATAACCCTGTGCTCATGATATAATTGATATCTGAACCTACCATGAAACCCAGTGGCAGTGTAACATTCACGTCACCGTTAAGCGTATAGTTGAGGTAGTTTGCATTAGAGGATTTAGTGAGAGAATAACGGATAATGTTATACGAAATGCTACCACCTGCGGACAGGTCCAGCCACTCTTTATACATGTAGTTAACGCTGGCGTTTTGTGACAGGTTAATGTTGTTGCTGAAGTTTTTCTGCATATCGTTAAACGACACATCCTTGTTATAGGAGATGTTGGTGCCGGTATTCAGGTTCTGGCCAGGCGTTTTGGACAACGGTATGGAGTTGTGCATACTTGCCCCGATGGTATAGTATCCATTTACGTTTACAGGTGTACTGATGGTTTTACCGGTTACGGAATCATACCTGTTAGCATTGATGATTTTGTTACTTCCGAAATTGGAGTTCATCTGCACAAACATGCCGGTGAAGTTCTGGAAGTTAAAGGTGTTATAGTTAACGCTGATGTTGTTGTTGTACGCTGGTTTCAGGTTGGGGTTACCCTGCTGAATGTACAACGCATCACTGTTATCCGGCACCGGTTGCAGCTGTTGAACGGTAGGCTGAGTGGTTTGACCGCTATAGTTTATTTTCAGTCGTTTGTTTTTGGAGAAGGTATAGTTGAAATACGCATTCGGTGCAAAGTTGACTGTACGTTGTGTAATGGTACTATCTCTTTTTGTCCTGAAGGAGTAGGTATTGTTATCGAGATGATTAAATACTACATCCAGACCAATGCTGTAGTCATATTTGAGTTTTACTGTTCGTATAGCCAGTCCCGTACTTTGGTTGATGGTGCTGTTATCAAAGATGTTACTCAGCGAGTCATTGCGATGGTTGTATTCATCTTTGTTTGCATCGTAATCATATGTAAAGCGTTCTGCATTGCTTTTGTAATGGGTGATACCATAGTTTACTTCCAGGAAGTTATCCTTGAACAAAGGCTCCGAATAGGTGGCCTTTAATGACATGTTACGGCTGTTGCTATTGTTGGTATTACGCTGGTTATATGCGGAATCCCTGCGGGTGCCGTTGTTATAGAATACGGTATTGGAAATAACCGTAGATATCTGGTCGTTAGTGTTATCGTTATAGCCCAGGTTGATGCTGAATGCGCGACCTTTCTTTTTAAACCGCTGGCGGTACAGGAGTTGCCCACCAAAGGTGGAGGTGTTGCCCTGGCCATCATTTCTGGTGATACCACTGTTGATAGTGTCTTTATTGTTGCTTGCCAGAGTAGTGTAGTCGTTGAAAGAGGTGCTGTTGGCATTCGTCAGCGAGTACGTAGGCGTAAACACGATGGAATGGAATGAGTCGATATTGTATTCCAGCCGTACGTTGAAGCGGTTGTTTGCGTTTTCTGTATTAGAGGCGCTGTTAGTGTACTGGTAGTTGGAATAACTGGGCTGAATATTTTGCTGGGTGGTGCTTTGCAGCACGTTTACTTTATTATCATTGAAGAAGTAGCTGCCATTCAGTGTAAGTTTGTCTGTATAGGTTTGGTTAAAGTTTACGCCGGCATTCCAGTTGCTGGTGATGCCTGCCGGCACGCTGGTGCTACCGCCACCACCGAAGCCACCGCCACCACCGCGGCCGCCACCGCTGATTCGCATTCCGCCACCGCCGCCGCGACCAAAGCTCATCTGGCCCATGGGGCTGAATCCGAGGTTATTTACGTTGTTGCCGCCACCGAGTATGGACATTTGCTGGTTTTCGCGGAAGCGGTTTACGTTGGCAGTAAGGCCGTACCGGCTGTCAGTACCATAGCCTGCGGTTCCGCGGCCAAATACGCCTTTACGTTTATCTTTTTTGATAACGATGTTAATCGCTTTTTCTGTTTGTCCGTCATCGATTTGGGTGAACTCAGCCTGGTCGGACTTTTTATCGATCACCTGAACTTTATCGATGATGTTGGCGGGCAGGTTTTTGGTAGCGAGTTTAGGATCGCTGCCAAAGAAAGGTTTACCATCTACCAGCACTTTGGTAACGGTTTGACCCTGTGCGGTAATACCGCCGTCTTTATCTACTGTGACGCCGGGTAATTTCTTCAGGAGGTCTTCCACTACTGCGTTTTCGCGCGTTTTGAAAGCGTCTGCATTGAATTCCAGGGTATCTTTTTTAATAACGATGGGGGGCTTTTCTTCGAGGATTTCTACGCCTTTCAGATCCACGCCGGTATGTTCCATGGCAAGGTTGCCAAGGGCAATGACTTTATTTTCAGGGGTAATGTTGATGGGTTTATAAACGGATTTATAGCCCATAAAGCTAAGGAAGAGGCGATAGGAACCATCAGGGATGCCGCTGAACTCAAAGTTACCTTTATCATCTGAAACAGCGGTATTGGCTACGGAGGAGTCTTTAGAATGCAATAGAACGACAGTGGCAGCGGGCAACGCTTCTTTGGTTGTCTGGTCGGTTAGTTGGCCTTTAATCTTTCCTTGTGACGACTGAGCCTGGGCGCTTAAAACGCCCAAACTCAATACCAGCAAGATTCTTAGAATTTTCTTCATATAGTGAATAACAGGAAAGTTGGAAAGTTATTAATGTTTTTTAGTTCTGTTGTTGCCGCTTACGTAATTTTTCCATCTCTGCCCTGCGTATCTCTCTCAGTTGTTCCGGGGTTACTTTCTGTGCATCTGCAGGCACTGAAAGGTCGGTATCCGTAACGGGTTTAAAGGAAATCTTCTTTGCGGTAAACGAACGTGAACTGCTTTCTGCTGATAATACCACTCCATTGCTTTCAGGCAGCAGGCCGTTGATAGGCGAGTAGCTAAAAGGTAAATCAGTGGTATACCAAACGGTATAAGTATCATCTTTCAGCTTTACAGTGGCCTTTTTGCAGTTGTAACCGGCGATCTTTTTAGTTTTATCACTGCGTTCTGCATTTGGGGCAATCACATAATCTTCCTCAGATAGATACGTTTTCTTTTCGTCTCCGGATGTTGAAAACAGCGTTTCGTACTTTTTATTTTGAAGATCGACCAATTGGCCGCCACCAAAGCCCCTTTGAGGGCCAAATCCGCCAAATCCCCCAGGTCCGCCTCCTGGTCTGCCTTCTCCACCGGGGCCATCAGGGCGCTGCCTGCGTTGCCGGGTGCTATCACCTTCCTGATTTCTTCGGCCGCCGAAGCCCTGGCCGCCAAAATCCGGACGATCGGTAGTTAGTTTGCCTATACCATTGTTGAAAGTGAAATGTTGCTGCAGGGTAATCACATCGGGCACCTCCCCTCCTTCCCCGTTACCACCGCCCTGAAAGCGGGCCATCCGCGATGCATCTATGCGTTGGGTTACTTCATAGTCGATAACGCCTGATTGCTGCGCAAACAGGGCGGAGGAAACCGGCAACAGGGCAGCTGCCATTATCAGTCGGGACATCAGATTCATAATCGCTAATTTTTATATGCAAAATTCTTCATTCGTCCAGTCAATAAGCGTTAAAAAGCATTATTTACTGTTAATTATTGTTAAGGTTTTGGCCGCTTTCCCGGCGGATTAGATAGCTTTGTTGTAACACAACGAATTTTAATGCGCCAACGTATACGAATTATTCTGACCCTCATGATCGTCTGCATCCTTGGAATTTTTCTTTTCCAGGGGTACTGGCTCTATAATTCATATAAGCTCAATCAGGACCAATTCGATAAAGAGATTAACGATGCATTAAGAAATGCCGTCTTTAATCAGAACTTTCAGGACGTCCGCCGGTACATCAGGTATTATGGCAAGGACAAAGATTCGCTTAAAAAGCCCATTAAAGGGTATGTTATGCAGCTGGAAGAGATAGGTATGCCGAGGGAAAACAGACCTCCTTCCAAAGTCAGAATACAACGTATGGAAGAACCCATGCGACCAGGTCATCACGACAGCCAACCGCCCCGCATCTACGCCGATACGCTGGCCCGGCAGGTGTCGGAATACCTGGTTACCAACCATTTCAACGATAGCGCTGCCCTGGTGAAACTGGATTCTATATTCAGGGCCGAATTAAGCAGCCGCCAGATAATACCTAAATATACGCTGGATACCTTTCACATGAGCTTCAGTGGATTTGAAAGAGGCAGTTTCAGAGATAGCATCAGGCGCCGCGAGCCTGGCCAAACCCGCAAAATCCCGTTTAATCCGGGTACCAATCTTTTCGTACAGGCTACCTTTGAATCACCACTGGAATTTATTATCCAGAAAATGCTCGGTACCCTCGTGGCTTCCGTGATATTGCTCGTGCTCACTACCCTCTCTTTCGTATACATGCTGCGTACTATACTGAAGCAAAAGCGATTGTCAGAAGTGAAAAACGATTTCATCAACAATATGACACACGAGCTCAAAACACCTGTGGCTACTGTGTCAGCCGCTGTTGAAGCCTTGCAAAATTTTAATGCACTGAACGATCCGCAGAAAACACAACGGTATCTCGACATATCAAAACACGAACTGCAAAGGCTCTCAGACCTGGTTGAAAAAGTATTGCATATTGCCGCCGAAGAAAAAGAAGAAATAGAGCTCTTCCGCGAAGAAACGGATCTGAATGATATCATCGATAATATCCTTTCCAATCATCAGATTAAGTCCGCTCCTCTTCAGCTACGATATGACAACAATCTAAAACGCGAAACTGTTTACGTCGATAAAACGCATATCTCCAATGCCATCAATAACCTGATCGATAACGCCATAAAATACTCAGGTGAAACACCTGTTGTACACATCCGCGTATGGGAAGAAAAAGGGATGCTTAAAATCCGTGTGAAAGACAATGGTATTGGTATTCCACGGGTTTATCAGGATAGTATCTGGGACAAATTTTTCCGTGTGCCAACCGGAGATTTACACAACGTAAAAGGCTTTGGCCTTGGCCTTAGTTATGTGAAAAAAATTGTGGAACTGCATGGTGGTACCATCAGTGTTCACAGCGAGCCGGACAAAGGCAGTGAATTTACCATCACCATTCCGGCATCTAAATCTGCAATAAAATAAATATGGCAAAAGTATTACTGATAGAAGATGAATGGCAGCTCGGACAAATTGTGAAAGACAGTCTTGAAATGCGTGGCTTTCACATGCTGTACGCCTCCGATGGCAAAGAAGGACTGCAGCTGTTTAACCAGGAGCATCCGGACGTGGTTGTGCTGGACATCATGATGCCCCATATGGATGGCTTTACGGTGACCACAGAAATCAGAAAAGTGGATAAATATACCCCTATCATCTTCCTGACTGCAAAATCACAAACTGCTGATGTGGTAAAAGGCTTTGAATTGGGTGGGAATGATTACCTGAAAAAGCCTTTCAGCATGGACGAACTCATTGTTCGTATCAAGGCTTTGCTGAAGCGCTTCGACGATCAGCCGGTGCGAAACCTGGAGGAAGGTGCGGTGGCCATCGGTCAGTATATGTTTAACTACGCCAAGCAAACACTTACCCGCAATAATAACACGGAATTTATCTCACATCGGGAAGCTGAAATCCTCCGCCGTTTGTACGATCACCGCAATGAGGTAATGGAGCGAAAAGCTGTGCTGCTGGACCTTTGGGGCGATGATAATTTCTTTAATGCCCGCAGTATGGATGTGTTTATTACAAAGCTGCGCCGTTATCTGAAAGATGATACCAAGGTGCAGATAGTGAATATCCGCGGAGTGGGTTATAAGCTGATATTTTAGGCCGTCAGCGCCTCCTGCATGGCAGCGCTGACTTCAAACGTAATGCTTACCCTGGTGCCTTCCGGGGTATTGCTGGCGTCGGCGAGGTCTTCTATTTCAATATTACATTTCGAGTGGAAGGTATTCCTGTAGAGTTCTATTCGTTCCAGGCAAATTTCCATTCCTTTGGACTGATGGGGAGTGCCTGCTTTCAGGTCCACATTACAGCGCAGGGCTGCCAGGTTCCTGCCGATGCCGTTATCTTCTACTACACAGTGTAACAGATTGTCGCCCAATTGTTTCCATCGTACCGCCACATGCCTGTTCCCTTCTTCTTTTGCCATGAGGCCGTGCCAGATGGCATTTTCAAGGAAGGGTTGAATCAGCATACCCGGCACCAGTGTATCTGCCGGGCTGATAGCGGGGTCTGTAAATAGCGTATAGTCGAAAGCCTCGTTGGTACGGAGCCTTTCGAGCTTAAGGTAATGTTCCAGTATTTCCATTTCTTCTCTCAGGGAGATGAGATTGCGCCCGGAGAGCATCAGCACCATCCGCAGGAGTCGTGCAAAGCCGGAGATATACTCCTTTGCTCTGGCGGTTTCGCCGGTGATCACTGCGCTATGGATACCATTGAGGCAGTTGAATACAAAATGAGGATTTATCTGGGATTTGAGAGAGGTCAGTTTCATGTCTGCCAGCTGCCTGCGTAACAGGGAAAGTTCCGTTGTGAGGAAATTACTGCGGCTCAAGGCAGCTTCCAGGTCCACCCTGGTTAGTTTCAGCTGTTGACGATTACGGAAATACAGCACGGCAAATACAGCCATGGCGGCTGTAGTGGATAAAAGTAGAAGGATATTTCGCTCGGCAGACATATGGTGATTTGCGAATGAAAATATACGACTTTTCGGGGTGTTTTTAGCTTTTCAGCCCTGATGCGGGGGCGGCTCCTTCCCGGGGAGGCAGCTCCCGCATTGGCCACCACCGCAGGTAGTGGCCAATGCGGGGAAAAAAAACAAAAAATGTCCTAAACACTTATCTTTGTTGTTTATGGAACAGTTAGTACAGCAAATAGCCACTCACAAGGAAGAAATATTGGGCTTCACCCCTGCCTCTGCAGCGGACCTGGAGCAATACCGCATAAAGTTTCTGGGTACAAAAGGCATTGTGAAAGCCCTCTTCGGGGAAATGAAGCAGGTGCCTAATGACCGCAAAAAGGAATTCGGACAGATTTTAAATGAATTTAAGCAGCTGGCAGAGTCCAGGTACGAGCAGTTTGCCGACCTGAAAGAAACTGCCGGTGCTGTAGCTGACGACATGGACTTCACCCTCCCTGCGGAACCGCATCGCCTGGGTACCCGTCATCCTATCAGCCTGGTGCGCAACAAAATCATTCACATCTTCGAAAGACTGGGCTTTACCATTGCTGAAGGTCCTGAAATCGAGGACGACTGGCATAACTTTACGGCGCTGAACCTGCCAGAAAACCACCCTGCACGTGATATGCAGGATACTTTCTTTATCAGTAAAAATCCGGACTGGCTGCTCCGCACCCAAACTTCTTCTGCGCAGGTACGCGTAATGGAAGAGGGCAAGCTGCCAATCCGCATCATCAGCCCGGGCCGTGTGTACAGAAACGAAACTATTTCTGCACGTGCACACTGCTTCTTCCACCAGGTAGAAGGGCTGTATATCGATGAAAACGTATCTTTCGCTGACCTGAAACAAACACTGTATCACTTTGTGAAAGAGATGTTCGGTGAAAACACCGGCATACGTTTCCGTCCTTCCTACTTCCCGTTCACTGAGCCTAGCGCTGAAATGGATATTTCCTGCTTCATCTGCGGCGGTACCGGTTGTAATGTGTGTAAGCAAACCGGCTGGGTAGAAATCCTCGGCTGTGGTATGGTGCACCCTAAAGTACTGGCCAACTGCGGCATTGATCCGGAAAAATATACCGGCTTCGCTTTTGGTATGGGTATCGAACGCATTACCATGCTCAAATACCAGATCAAAGACCTCCGTCTCTTCTCCGAAAACGATACCCGTTTTCTGGAGCAGTTTCAGGGGACAGTATAAAGTACGAATATGATTCAAACCATCGCAGTATGCGGCGCCGGTACTATGGGCGCCGGCATTGCTCAGGTAGCCGCTTCCAGCGGTTTTTCCACTATCTTATTTGATATCGCACCCGCGATGCTGGACAGGGCCAAAGCTCAGATTGAAAAGAGCCTGGCCCTGGCTGTTGATAAGGGCAGAATTACCCCCGAAAACAAGGCAGAAACCCTGCAAAAACTCCGTTTTACCAGTAATATAGAGGAATGTATCGCCGATGTTATTATCGAGGCTATTATCGAGAAGACGGAAGCAAAAGTATCCCTCTTTAATCAACTGGCAGAAGGTAACCACGCAGATACCATCTTCGCCACCAATACCTCTTCCCTATCGGTGTCCGCTATCGCTGCGGCCATCAGCATCAACCCTTCCAGGGTGGTAGGCATGCACTTTTTTAATCCCGCCCATGCCATGAAGCTGGTGGAGGTTATTTCAGGCACGCAAACTTCCGAAACAGCGGCAGGTACCATCTACACACTGGCGAAACAAATGGGCAAAACGCCTGTAAGGGTGAAAGACTCGCCCGGGTTCATTGTAAACCGGGTAGCACGGCACTACTATCTCGAAGCCATGAAAATTGCAGAAGAAGGAACGGCCGATTTCAGCAGCATTGATCAGCTCCTGGAAGCAGCCGGATTCAGAATGGGCCCCTTTGCCCTGATGGACCTCATCGGCAACGATATCAATCTCGCCGTGTCGCAATCCCTTTACAATGCCTTTGAGCAGGCTCCCCGCTTTAAACCGAATCACCTGCAGGAACAGCGGGTAAAAGACGGTAAGCTGGGCAGGAAAACCGGCATTGGTTTCTATCGTTACGAATAATATCCAAACAAACAGCCTATTTTTGAGCCTGCGATTGTAAAAAAGAAACACTTCACATGATTTTAGTAACCGGCGGAACTGGTCTTTTAGGTAGTCATCTTATTCGTTCACTGGTGGAAGCAGGGAAGCCTGTACGCGCCTTGTACCGTAAGCATCCAGCTGCGGTGCTGCAGGACATCAGAAACAAAATAGAATGGGTGAAATGCGATATCCTGGACGTGATTGAGCTGGAAGAAGTGATGGAAGGCATTGAACAGGTATACCACTGTGCCGGTGTTGTTTCTTTTACGCCGGGCAATAATGAGCTGCGACTGGTAAATGTAACCGGGACCGCCAACGTGGTTAACCTCGCACTGGATGCCGGCGTGAAAAAACTGGTGCATGTGAGCTCGGTAGCCGCCCTTGGCCGTGTTAAAGACGGCATTTATATCTCCGAAGAAAGCGAATGGGAACAGAGTAAAAACAACTCTAAATACAGCGTCAGCAAATATGAAGGTGAAATGGAAGTATGGAGAGGTATAGCCGAAGGCCTGCCTGCCGTAATAGTAAACCCTTCCATTATCCTTGGTGCCGGCAACTGGGCAGAAGGCTCCAGCGCACTCTTTAAT
Organism: Chitinophaga jiangningensis; assembly: GCF_900142605.1. Lineage (GTDB taxonomy): Bacteria > Bacteroidota > Bacteroidia > Chitinophagales > Chitinophagaceae > Chitinophaga > Chitinophaga jiangningensis. The sequence continues at coordinate 517,890 of NZ_FRBL01000005.1, read as the reverse complement.
AACGCCTACAAAGAATTTCCTTACTATACCAACGGTGTGAACGGTTTTGTGGATGTGCGCGATGTGGTGAAGGCCATGATGATGCTGATGGACAGCCCTATCACCGAAGAACGTTTTATCCTCTCTGCCGATAACTGGACTTATAAAGACCTGTTTACCACCATGGCTAAAGCCATGAATAAAAAGCCACCTATGAAGGAGGCTACCCCATTTATGACGGGGTTGGTATGGAGAATGGAAAAACTGAAACATATGTTTGGCGGTAAATCTCCGTTGATCACAAAAGAAACTGCGCACACCGCCCAGATGAAAGTGTACTATAAAAACGATAAGATCCGCGAATGTTTACCGGGTTTCTCCTTCAGGCCACTGGCCACTACGGTGGAAGAGCTGAGCAAACAGTTTCTGAAGGATAAATCAGCGCAGCAGTAGCGCGCCGATTGCTGCCGCCAGCACTTGCACAGTAGATTCGTCCAACCCCTTACGCACCCATACCCTCGGTGCATCGCCGGGAATCACTGCGGCTACAGATTTCTTCCCCTGCTTAAATACATAACAGAGCTGCTCATACGAATTGGCGGGCCCAAAACGGTTGTTGGCCGTAATACGGATGTCCTCTTTTGCGGTACGTAATATACCGGCAGGTTTGTCCGCATTCAGTTCCATATAGGTGGATGCTTTTAGTATCATTTCCCAGCGACTCCCGGCTTTGTTTGCCGGCACATCAAACAGGGTGTAATACAACGTGGCTTTATCCGACGCTTTAGCCAGGAAATCAGGCAGATCGCTGTTCAGGAAGGCAATATGTGTTACCTCTGCTGCTTGCACGGTAATGGTGTTCCCATTGCTGCTTACATCGAAATGAAATGCTTTACCCGGCGTTTTAATAGTGGGTGCAAGTGCCGGAGATATCCCATTTTTCCGTGAGGAGGTAGTATAACCTCCATAGGTGATGGTTTTTGCGGTAAACCAACCATCGTCAATGGATACACGCCATTGGTTCACGGTGTCGTACAGGTCGTCTTTGGGAAAACGCTGGGCCGCTGCGGTACCTGTAATGAGCAGCAACAATATCGCGATCAGAGAGCGCATAGCATAGCTTTAAAAAAGGCAGAGGAGCACTGAATATGCTCCTCTGCGAATGTAATATTTTGCGGCTGATATCAGGAAAGGTGTTTGATCTTTTCCCAGATTTCCGGAATGCGTTTGATCCAGGCCAGTTCTTTTTTCTTGGTGCGGGCTTCTTCCGCAGGGTAACCGAAGTATACCTTACCACCTTCGAGTGAGCTGGGCACACCACTTTGTGCAAGCACAACAGCGTTTTTACCAATCACCAGGTCTTTCGATACACCCACCTGACCCCACAGGATCACGTTATCCTCGATGATGGCTTTACCACCAATACCTACCTGTGCAGCAAAGAGACAGTTTTTACCAACGATGGTACCATGACCGATGTGAATCATGTTATCCAGCTTGGTACCTTTTCCGATTATGGTATCGCCACTCACCCCTTTATCGATGGTGCAGCCAGCTCCTATTTCCACATCATCTTCCAGGATCACCCTTCCGCAGCTTTCCAGCTTATCGTACATCACTTCCCTGTCTGCCCTTTTCTTGAAGTAAAATGCATCCGCACCGATCACTGTTCCTGCCTGAATGATCACATTATCACCGATCACAGCGTGGTCGTAAATGGTCACGTTAGGATGAATGATACAGTTGCGGCCAATACGCACATGATTGCCAATGAATACGTTAGGTTGAATTACAGTTCCTTCTCCTATCACGGCAGTATCGCTGATGGCTTTTGATGCCGGCTCAAACGGACGATAAAACTTTACGAGTTTTACATAGGCACTGAACGGGTCGTTTACCACGAGCAGTGCTTTTCCCTGCGGACAGTCCACTTTTTTGTTAATGATGATGATGGTAGCTGCAGAATTCAGACTTGCTGAATAGTATTTTTCAAAGTCTACGAAGGAGATATCTCCTGGAGTAACTTTATGTATCTCGTTGATGCCGGTGGCCATCAACTGGCTGTTACCAACCAGCTCCGCGCCTATCATGTTTGCGATTTCCGTTACGGCAACAGGTGCTTCGAACTTCATATGAACTGAATTATAGAATATGTTTTAAAGAGAAACAAAGGTAGTAAATCGGAGATTGTAATGTAGTTTTTCAGACAGGAAGTTGAAGATGCATTCTGTTGTTATCCACAATTATTTTAGTAGTGTGAATAAAATTTTTTGTAAATTTTTTCTTTTGTCATGAAATTATTTTTAATATTGTGTAGGGAATTTTGTTTCCCTGTACTTACTAACCCATTCACATAATAAGAAAGTCTGATTGTCTACACGGTCAGACTTTTTTTATTGCCTCTGAAAACCGCTGCAGCACTGCGTTTCATCCGGCACACTTTTTTCGCTTCTCTTTTTGCTCACTATTACTTCACCTGATTTTCCGGATTAGTGGAAAGTTGAACCCGCCGGTGGATAACTCACAAAATTTGATTTTTGGGGAGATATGGATGCCGGGCAGCCCGATTTTTTTCTTATTCTGAAAAATCGGGCTTATCCGGGAGCTTATGTCAGGATTATATAGCGCTGCTGAAGAGTTGTGATGCGGGTAACTTACGCCATAATCTCGCATCAAATGCCATGCAGATATTTCTTATAAACGTTCTGCCATGGGGCGTTACAGCTACCTTGCCAGGGAGTACATTTACCAGTCCGTCCCTTTCCAGTTCCTGTAATCTTTCTATACCATCCACAATAGCATCGCACTGCGTATCTGCTTTATGCCAGCTGGTGGAAAAGTTGCACATCAGGTCGTGTATATGCCCGCGAATCAGCAAGTCCTCCTGGTTGAGTAAATGGCCTCGTACCACCGGAAACTCACCGCGATTTACTTTCTCCTGGTACGCCGCAGTGTTCTTTTCGTTTTGTACATAGGCATACCAGTTATCACCGATAGAAGATGCTCCCAAACCTATCAGTAAGGAAGTGTGCAACACAGTATAACCCATGAAGTTACGGTGTAGCGTACCATTGTTCCACGCATGAAATAACTCGTCGTCAGGCAGCGCAAAATGATCCATTCCGATCTCGGTATATCCTGCTGCTACAAACAATTCCTTACCGGTTTCATACAGCCTGCGCTTCTCTCCTTCTTTCGGCAGATCAGCCTCATCATATTTGCGTTGTCCCACTCCTTTGATCCAGGGCACATGTGCATAACTGTAAAAAGAAATTCTGTCGGGGCGCAACAACATTACCTTGTTGATGGTGTTCTCCACACTTTCTACTGTTTGCAGCGGCAATCCATAGATCAGGTCAACATTCACAGAAGTAAAACCAATCGCTCTTGCCTGCTGCATCACTGACTCCACCGTTTCAAAATCCTGTACGCGGTTGATCACCTCCTGCACCTTCGGATCAAAGTCCTGAATACCCAGACTAATCCTTCGGAAGCCCAGTTGATGGAGTAATGCTAAATGGGCTTTGGTAGTATTGCCTGGATGACCTTCAAAACTGAGTGCTGCATCAGGCAGTAGCTCGGCATTTTCAAACAGCCCATGCATCAGTTGACCGAGGTGTTCCGCACTGAAAAAAGTAGGAGTACCACCACCCAGGTGCACTTCCCTGATTTTAGGCTTACCACCGAAGGTATCGGTGTAGAGTTTCCATTCTTTCAGTAATGCGGTGATATAAGGTTCTTCCACGCTGTGGTTTACCGTAATGTGTTTGTTACAACCGCAATAGGTACATAGTTTTTCACAGAAAGGAAGATGTATGTAAATGCTGATGCCTTCTTTGTTGTTTGATTCGTTGAATGAGCGCTGAAGCAAAGCCTTCCATTGGTCCAGGTTGAAGCCGGATTCATCCCAGTAGGGAACGGTGGGGTAACTGGTATATCGTGGCGCTGCCACATTGTATTTCTGTAGTAGGCTCATTGGTTCATGGTTTTTGACAGTGAATAAATTCAGTGGGTGCCTGTTCGTTTAACCGGGGGCTGATATACGGTATGCCCAGGTTCATGCCGCGCATGAGGAGCATTATTGCCATAATCGCCACCATAATGGGTATAAGTTTGCGCATTTTATTACGGATGCCCAGGCTGAGCAGATGTCCGAACCACCCGGCTGCTACCATGGCAGGCAGGGTTCCGGCGCCGAATGCTGTCATGAAAAGCATTCCCTTTTCTACAGTGCCCGTAGATGCAGCGCCGGCGATTCCCATGTATACTAACCCGCAGGGTAACAAACCATTTAGCACACCTATGGTGAAGAGCGTATGAAAACGTTGCGCAACAAGTAATTTCCCGAGGTATGATTTAACAGCCGCTGTAAAAATACCGGGGGCGGATAATCGAAGTTTACGGTGAGTGGTGAGGTATTGCAGCAATAGGCCGAATAAGAGGATCAGCCCCGCCGTAACGGACAGCCATTGCTGGAAGCCTGCGAGGGACACCTGCTGCCCGAGCCAGCCGAATACGAGCCCTAAAACAGCATAGGTGCATATCCTCCCGGCATTGTATAGCAGGATGCCACCCATTTTTTTGCCGCCTTCCAGGTGCCTCACCGGAACGGTCAGCGCAATTGGCCCGCACATTCCCACACAGTGGAAACTTCCGGCAAGGCCAATCAGGAAGGCAGTGAGTGTAAACATGTGCGATTAATTGATGTGTATAACCTGTTCTTGGTAGTAGGGTTTGTTGTTCATTTCCCAGCTCACCTTTACGCGGTAGTTGCCACGGATGAATTTTTCTCTTCCAACTATCTGAGTACCAGTGCCATCAGGATTTAGCGGCACGCTAAAATCTTTGCCGGAATCTGATGGTCTGTAGAAGTTCACCGTACCGGTTAGCGGCGTACCCACCAGCTCCTGTGGCACTTGTATGGCGACTGCTGCTGCCGGCTGTGTTATTTTTACAAGAGATGAAAGGCTACCGGCATTGGTACGTCCTTCGATCACTTCCTGGTATTTCAGTTCTTCACTGTAGTAATCTTTGGTTACCATGTCGATTTTAGTACGCATGCTTTTGGTAACCAGTGTGAGTATGCCTGCGGCAAACAACACAAAAACGATAATGATGCTATGTCCCCAGTTCATGATAAATAATTGAAATTGTGTATGATAGCTACTATTCCATTGGTCCGGAGAACGTAGTGGAAATGGTGGCTATTTTTTGATGTTGTTGATAAAGTCCTACTTTAATGTTCGACTTCCTTCCATGCACTTCGGTACGTGGCAGCACGATAAAGAAGGTCCCTTCTCCTTGTCCCTCCGGTTTTACGGCAATGTTTTCTTTCCCTATCATTTCTATTTTACCGCCTTCATCTTCCAGCTGAAGACGGAGCGGTATTTCCGCAGTGGTTTTGTTAATAAGTTTGATACGATAGAGGTTGGAGATACTGTCGGTTCCCCGTTCCTGATACAGCATACCCGCGGTGCGGATAATCGTGCCCGTTACCGGCTTGCGGCTGCCGAGCATAAAGGTGATGGCCCCCAGTATCAGCACCAGTACGGCACTGTATACTTTCATGCGGGGGGTAAAGTGCAGCTTCTCTTTGTTGGCAATGCCATTTTCAGAGGCATAACGGATAAGTCCACGGGGACGCCCTGTTTTCTCCATCATAAAATCACAGGCATCAATACAGGCGGTACAGCTAACACATTCCAGTTGAGTACCGTTCCGTATATCTATCCCCGTTGGACAAACCCTTACGCACTGCATGCAATCAATACAGTCGCCCCTATCATGATTCCCATTTTTGGTGTATTTGCCGCGGGGTTCTCCCCGGTTGTAATCGTAGGCCACGATTACTGAGTTTTTGTCCAGTAAAACGCCTTGCAGGCGGCCGTATGGGCATATAATGGTGCATACCTGCTCCCGCATAAACGCGTATACGCCGTAAAACACGCCAGAAAACACCAGGATGGCAATAAAGCCACCGGTATGTTCTTCGAAAGGGCCGGTAATTATTTTCCCCAGTGCTTTGGCACCGATGATATAAGCCAGAAAGATGTTGGCAATGAGGAAGGAGAGTCCGTAAAATACCAGGTGTTTGGCGGTTTTACGCAGCATTTTTTCGGTATTCCACGGTGCTTTGGCGAGCTGCTGTTGTTTTGCCGCGCTGCCTTCTATCCAATACTCCAGCCTGCGGAACATCATTTCCATGAAAATGGTCTGCGGACATGCCCATCCGCAGAAGAGCCGCCCGAAGGCCATGGTAAACAGTACAATAAACAATATAAAAGCCAGCATGGCGAGCCCGAAGATGAAGAAATCCTGCGGCCAGAAAATGACGCCGAAGAGGATGAACTTCCCTTCCAGCACGTTGAGCATAAACAAGGGCCTGCCATTTATGGAAATAAACGGCAGGCTGAAAAATGCAATGAAATAGAAAATGCTGAGTAAAGTGCGGACGTTATAGAAACGGCCTTCGGGCTGCTTCGCAAAAATCCACTTGCGCTTTCCTTGTTTATCAACTGTGGCTATGCTATCTCTGAATGTCGTACTGCCTTCCATCTGCTACTGTGCTTTTTCGCCCTGTGGGGCTTTCGGATTAGGAGGATTGGAACCTTTGATAGATTCGATGAAGCTGGCCAGCATCGCTATCTGCCTTGGTGAAAAATCTTCCTGCCATGCTTTCATCCCTTTTTCAGGAACACCGTATTTGATGGTTTTAAACACATCGTTGATTTTCCCACCGTGCAACCAGTACTCGTCGGTAAGGTTAGGCCCTACCACACCCTGTCCCTGAGGGCCGTGGCATGGAGCGCAGTTGCTGACGAAGAGCTTTTGCCCGCCGGCCAGCTCATCTGCGGAGGTGAGTAAGGTGACCGTGTTTTCATCTACATTATTGGCGGCATTTTTCAGAAATTCCGCTTTGGCGGCAGCAGCTTTTTCTTCTGCCATGGCCAGCTCTTCAATCTGTGTGGGTGCAGTGCCAGATACATATCCTCTCCACAGATACACCACACCAAAGGCGATACTGAAATAAAAGCCCCATTTCCACCATGGTGGGGTGGGGTTATTCAACTCGCGGATACCGTCGTAATCGTGTCCCATGTCCTGCTCTGCTTCGGAAGCCTGATCCACCGTTTTGGTGTTGTTGAGCTTTTCGAACCAGTTGACACGTGGCTTGCCGGGCACGGGTGCTTTCTTCGGTTTGCGCTTGCGCTGAATACCCACCAGGTGTTTCAGTGTAAAAAGTAGGGTTATGATTACCAGGATTTCTAAGAGGATTACGGACACTAATGTCCACAGGGATGTTTTGGACAACAGGCCGCTGGTAGGAGCTTCCACCAGTGCATCGGCGGCGTGTGCCTTTAAAGCACCCGACATGGCCAGTAGAATCACCCCGATGGTGATCATGGCTTTGCCGGCATCTTTTTTCATTTTTTCCCGGAAGATGTCCATGGCTCCCATTACAGCATTGCCAAGTACTGCGATCGCTATCAGCAGGAAGCCGGCAATGATCAGCAGCATCAGCGCTACCGGGTCAGCGAGCTCGGAAGGTTGCGGCTTTCCGTTGGCCAGTGCCGGCACGCTCATAAGCGTACCGGCCGTTAATATGATCAGTGGTTTGATGTTCATGTTGGTGATTAATTTTCTTCTTTGTCCAGTGGAATACGACTTACATGATCCATCATTCTTTTATCGGAGCTGAACGCCAGGTAGGCTGCTGCCACAAAGAAAATGGAGAATATCAACAGGGATGCAAGCGGGTAAATGCTTACGCCGGTGATGGATTGCAGGTAGTTGATGAATTTCATGATTACTGGTTTTAAAAGTCAGTGTTTGCGGCAGCAGCTGGTGCTTTGGGCGCATCTTTAATATCCTTGCCGAGGCGCTGCAGATATGCGATCAGTGCTACAATTTCCCGGTCTTTCCCTACCGGCAGCTTATCGTTTTTCAGGTTCGCTACGATGCCGTTTGCCTGTGCTTCCAGGTCAGCGTTGGCTTTGGTTTCATATCCGCCCGGATAAGGAACACCCAGCTTACGCATTACATTAATCATTGCTGGTGTTTTGCTTTTATCAATTCTATCTTCAAACAGCCATGGATAAGCCGGCATGATAGAACCCGGCGACATAGACGTAGGATCCAGCATGTGGTTGAAGTGCCAGGAGTCAGGATACTTACCTCCGAGGCGGGCCAGATCCGGACCTGTGCGTTTGGAGCCCCATTGGAATGGATGGTCGTACACGAACTCGCCGGCTTTGGAATATTCGCCGTAGCGGGCCACTTCGTCGCGGAACGGGCGGATCATCTGGGAGTGACAGGTATAGCAACCTTCTCTCAGGTAAATATCACGGCCATGCAATTCCAGCGGTGTATAGGGTTTTACACTGGTGATAGTGGGTATATTACTTTTCACGAGGAAGGTAGGCACCATTTCCAGCAGGCCACCAATACCTACCACAATCAGGCTGAACACGACCATCTGCACTGGACGGCGTTCAATCCAGTTGTGCCAGTGACTTTTACCATGTGTGGTGATCACTTTAGGCAGTGGTGCCGCTTCTGCTGCTTCATTGGCCACAAAGCTTCCACGACGGATTGTTTTGGTCAGGTTCACTATCATCAAAATCAAACCACCCACATAAAACAGGCCTCCAACCGCACGTAGTGCATACATGGGCAGAATAGCGCTTACTGTTTCCAGGAATTGGTATTTTAAAGTCCCTTCTTCGGTGAACTGCTTCCACATCATGCTCTGGGTAAAGGCCGCCCAGTAGAGTGGAATAGCATAGAAGATAATACCGAGTGTACCCAGCCAGAAGTGTGTGTTAGCCCATTTGCGACTGTATAACTGGGTAGAAAATATTCTCGGGATCATCCAGTAAAGAATACCGAAGGTCAGGAATCCGTTCCAACCCAAGGCTCCTACGTGTACGTGTGCGATGGTCCAGTCAGTATAGTGACTGATAGCGTTTACGTTTTTCAGGGATAACATGGGACCTTCAAACGTAGCCATACCGTAGCAGGTAAGGGCTACTACAAAAAACTTAAGAATAGCATCTTCCCTAACCCTATCCCAGGCTCCACGCAGGGTAAGCAGCCCATTGAGCATACCGCCCCATGATGGGGCAATCAGCATGATAGAGAATACGGTACCGAGTGACTGTGCCCACTCTGGCAGTGCAGTATATAACAGGTGGTGAGGGCCTGCCCAGATATAAATAAAGATCAGTGACCAGAAGTGAATGATTGACCAGCGGTAGGAATATACCGGCCTGTTGGCAGCCTTCGGAACAAAGTAGTACATCAGTCCCAGGTAAGGCGTGGTGAGGAAGAAAGCCACGGCGTTGTGCCCATACCACCACTGTACCAGCGCATCCTGCACGCCGGCGTACCAGCTGTAACTTTTAAATAACGTGATCGGATACTCGAAGGAGTTAATGATATGCAACATCGCGATGGCTACCCAGGTACCTATATAGAACCAGATGGCAACGTAGAGATGAGCTTCGCGGCGCTTCAGGATAGTTCCCAGCATATTGGCTCCAAACACCACCCAGATAAGGGTTATGGCGATATCAAAAGGCCATTCCAGTTCGGCATATTCTTTACCGGTAGTGTAACCGAGGAACAGGGTCAGGGCACCGCCGGCGATGATAGCCTGCCAGCCCCAGAAGTGAATTTTACTCAGCAGGTCGCTAAACATTCTGGCTTTACACAACCGTTGCAACGAGTAGTACACGCCCATGAAAATACCATTGCCCACAAAAGCAAAAATAACGGCGTTGGTGTGCACCGGGCGTAAACGACCAAATGTGGTGGGAGCAAAACCGAGGTTAAGGTCTGGAATTACCAGCGCTGTAGCGGCCCACAGCCCGGCGAGCATGCCTATTAAGCCCCAGAATACACAGGCGTAGGCAAACCATTTAACCGTTCGGTTGTCGTAGTAGAAACGTTCTAAAGACATAAGTATGATGGATTGAGTGCGGAATTACGTTTAGTCGTTGTTGTTAGTTGTTTTATCCTCAAACAGGATGCGGTGTGCGGGAGAAAAATCATCTTCAAACTGTCCGTGCTTCACAGACCAGATAAACGCGGCCAAAAATCCGAGTGCGACGGTAAGACTCGCTCCCAGTAAGAGTATGATGACGCCCATGGCAACAGTAGTTTGGTGATAGTAAGCTTCCAGCGCGACAAGGGTTACCCGTTGCCCCGCAAACGATTGTTTGCGGGGCCCATTTCAATTACGGGCATTAATACTAGCGCTTTGGAGTTATTACTATGTATATGTTTCGTGTCGTTAGCAAAGGTAATTTTGGAGGAACGGTGGTACAATGATATTGCTCAATCGCAAACATGATTTTTGTCAGGCATTCGCTGAAAGTCCTTTGTCAGAAAGCCTTTTGCCGTATATCTCGCTCATGCTGTAAGTAAGCAGGATAATACTGATGGAGCTGGCCGGCATCAGGATAGCGGCCACCAGTGGGGATAGTATGCCCTGCACGGCGAAGTATAGTCCGGTAATATTATATGCGAGCGACATAATAAAGCTGATGATCACAATATGTTTGTTGGCTTTACAGAGGCGTATAAACGCTGGCAGCATGCTGAGCTGCTGTGCTTCAATGATGCCGTCGCTGGCAGGTGTAAAGTTGTTAGTGCTTTCTGCTACGGAGATGCCAATATCGCTTTGCCTTAATGCACCGGCATCATTCAATCCATCTCCTATCATCAATACTTTTTCACCATGCTGCCGGAGATGAATAATGTAGTCCAGCTTGTCCGTAGGTTTTTGCTCAAAACGCAGTGTGGCACTGCTTCCCATGAGGATGCGCAGGCTGGCTGCCTCGCGGGTATTATCCCCGGAAAGCACGGATAAATTGTAATGGTTACGGATGTTTTCCAGCATACCGCGTATCCCCGGCCGGTACCCATTGCGGACCGTAAACAGTCCTACCGGTTTTTCATTGAAACCAATATACACAACGCTGCCGTCCTGTTCTTCTTTTGGATCAATACCTACAAATGCGGCACTGCCCATGCGGATGTATTGGTTTTCTATCCATCCGGAGATGCCATCGCCTGCGGTCTCTTTAAATTCACGTACCGGGTAGCTGCTGCTGTTGCCGCAGTAATTATTAATAGCGTTACTGAGCGGATGGGTGGATTGTGCCGCCAGGCTACTAATCATCATCTCCTGCATGGGACTGAGTGTATCCCCAACATAGCGGACTTCTGTACCGGATTTGCCGGTGAGTGTGCCGGTTTTATCAAATACAATGTGCGTGGTATTGGCCAGATTTTCAATGGATTGTGCGTTTCGCAGGTACAGTTTGTGCCTGGAAAGTATGCGTAGAATATGGCCGTTTGTAAAAGAAGAGGCAAGCAGTAAGGCGCAGGGGCAGGCAATAATTAATATAGCCGTTACCGATGGCCATATACGTGCAGGATCTTTTACCGCCCACACTGTAGCTGTTACAACGGCAATGAGCAGTACTACCCAGGTAAAGTACTGGCTGAGCAGGTGTACAAAAGAGGTGTTGGTATCACTTTCCTTTTTAAGCTCATCGCGGTTCCAGAGGCTGGTGAGGTAGCTCTGGGCTACCTCTTTGATGGTGAGCACTTCAATGTTGCCACCCATTTGCCTGCCTCCTGCGTACACGATTTCCCCTACGGATTTCTTTACCGGTGCAGCTTCGCCGGTAACGAAGCTATAATCGATCAGTGCCTCGCCGCGGGAAATAATGCCGTCTGCCGGAATCAGCTCCTGGTGATGAATCAGCAGGGTGTCATTAATTTTAATATCCGGCAGTGTAGTAGGTACCGGGTTGCCTTCCTTTATAACGGAAACGGCTATGGGAAAATAGGACGTATAGTCGCGATCAAAAGATAATCCCTGGTAGGTTTTTTCCTGTAAAATGCGGCCGATGAGCATGAAGAACACGATGCCCGTCATGGAATCGAAGTAACCGGAGTTGCCGGTGGCCACTTCGGTCAGGCTCCTGATAAATGTAACCCAGATGGCGAGTACAATCGGGACGTCGATATTGAGGAAACCGTGTTTAAGGCCGCCCCAGGCGGATTTATAAAATGCCTGTGCGCTGTAAAAGAAAACCGGTAAGGAAAGGCCGAGGTTCATGAACTGGAACATTCTGTTCATGGCAGCATCCGTATGCCCTGAGCCGGAAAAATATTCCGGAAAGCTCAGCAACATAATATTGCCAAAGCAAAATCCTGCTACGCCCAGTTGGTACACCATTTTACGTTGTACGGTTGGTTTTTTCTCCTTCATATCATTTAGGGAGATGTAAGGTTCGTAGCCGATAGCCGTCAGCACTTCTGCCACGGCGCGGAGGCTGGTAGCCGAATGATCGTATATAATGAAGGCTTCTTTTTTACTAAAGTTGACGGTTACACGTTGTACGCCTTTATTGAGCCTGTGCAGGTTTTCCAGCAGCCAGAGGCAGCTGCTGCAGTGGATCTGAGGCAAGTAAAAGGTCACATGCACCTGTGTTTCGTCCTTGAACTGGATAAGATGCTGCTGTACCTTTTCATCTTCCAGGAATGCAAATTTATCTCTCCTTACCTGCATACGCTGGTTAACGCCTGGCTGTGCGTTCAGGTCATAATATTCACAAAGATTGTTCTGGTGCAGTATTTCATATACTAGTTTACAACCTTCGCAGCAGAAAGTTTTTTCTGCCATCATCACCGGGCTGTTGTTGCAGTCTTCGCCGCAATGGAAGCAGGCGACCTGTGTTTGCATGGTATCAGACATCAGTCAATGCTTGAAGAGTGAGGTAAATCGTCCTGCTGGATCATGATAGTTCCTGGTTTGGTAACGGCAGGGTACAGTATATTCTGGGTTACGTACATCCATTGGTGTACGAGTAGTTCCAGCAGGTACATATCGCCTATACATAATTTGTAGGCATTGCTCCAGGATGGCTGTAGCTGGTAGTTACCGGTTACCTGACGCAGCTTTTGCAGCAGCAGGGTTATTTTCTGGTAAGAGGATCGGATGGATTGGTAGGTGTTGGGTTGTATGCAGCGGATATTTTCCTGGTTTTCCTGTGCCTTTTCTATTACGGGAAACAGGATGGTACTTTCCTTGCGGATTACCTGGAGTATTTCGGCCTGCATGCGGGAAAAAAGCAGGTGTTGAATATCTGCTGCTGCCGGGGCATTCCCATCATCCTGCCGGTCGAGCAAAAAGTAGGACATCACCTGTTCAGCGGTTTGTTCTACCGGCGTATGGAATTTATGGACAGTGACCTCACAGAGTTCTGCGGGGCATAGTTCATGAAAGTTTATAATGGCAAAAGGCAGCATCAGTACGGACGTATTTTTGATGCAACAAATTTACCGGGAGCCGCAGGGGCATCCAATGACTTGTGTCAAGCGTAAAACTGATATTTATCAGGATTAATCGTGCAGGTTGGCGGTACGGATAATTTCCGGCATATCTAGGAGGCGGATTTTTTTACCGTCCAGTTCGATCATACCGTCCTTTTTAAATTCGGAGAGCAGTCGGATAGCGGATTCGGTGGCAGTGCCAACGAGGTTGGCGATTTCCTCACGGGAGAGGCGCACGTTGAGGGTATGGCCGTCTTCTTCGAGGCCGTAGGTTTCTTTAATGAATAGTAAGGTTTCGGCGAGGCGCTCACGCACCGGCTTTTGGGCGAGGTGGGTGATTTTGAGTTCTGCCTTACGCAGTTCGCTGGACAGGATGCGCATCATCTCGAAAGATAGGGATGCATCTGACTGTAGGATGTTGAGAAACAGGTCTTTAGGAATAAAGCAGATAGAAGAATCTTCCAGGGCGGTGGCAGTTGCGGTGTAACGTTCGTTACTGAGCAAGGCCTTATAGCCCATGATATCGCCGGCTTTCACGAGGCGTACGATTTGTTCGCGGCCATCGTCGCCACTGTGCGACAGTTTGATTTTACCGTCGTTGATACAGTAGACACCAAATGGGTAGGCTCCTTCGTGGAAAATTACCTGTCCTTTTTTGTAGGATGAGCACACTTTTGCCGCATCAATCTGTTCAAGATTGTTTTGGTCCGCTTTGCAGAATATAGACGAGAAGCGGTCTTTACAGTTTTGACATGCTGGATTTAACGGTGTACTCATAATGAATTGTGCAAATGTACTAATTTACGGCTCCTTAACCAAAGCAAAAGCAGTTGTGGCGCTTCATTATTATGTAATTTATAAACCATACGAAGTACTGACCCGGTTTACCCCCGAGGGGAACAAGGCTTGTCTGGCAGATTTCTTTAAAGTACCTTCAGATGTATATCCTGTGGGGCGCCTGGATTATGACAGTGAGGGGCTATTATTGCTTACGAACGATAAAGCATTGAATCACCGTTTGTTATCTCCCAAATACCAGCACGAAAGAGAGTATTGGGTACAGGTAGACGGCGCTGTGACGGAAGAGGCTGTCAGAAAACTGGTGCAGGGAGTACAAATAAATGTGGATGGCAAAATGTATCTCACGAGAAAATGCAAAGCAGAAATTTTTGAGGAGGAGCCTGTTTTACCACCACGCAATCCACCGATCCGTTTTCGTAAGAGCATACCCGCTCCCTGGCTGCGGATGACGCTGCATGAGGGAAAGAACAGGCAGGTAAGAAAAATGACGGCGGCCGTAGGCTTTCCTACGTTGAGGCTTGTACGTTATAGAATGGAGGGGTTAACAATTGCCGGTATGAACGCCGGAGATATGGTGGAACTGAGTCGCGAAGAGGTTTACCGGAAGCTAAAACTGCTGTGATGCTTTTTGGCTTTCTGGTCTTATTTAACTAGGTTTGTTGCCTACAAATTTCTATTATGCTGAAATCAATGACTGGCTTCGGAAGGGCGGAGAGCACAAGAGGCGAAACAACTATTGTGGTGGAGATCAAATCGCTCAATGGAAAACAGTTTGAGGTGAATCTGAAATTTTCTCCTTTACTGAAACCTTATGAGTTTGATATCCGCTCCCAGATGCAGCAGGTGCTGCAGCGCGGAACACTGGATGCTACCGTCAACGTACGTCAGAATGGCGCTACAAGGCCTGTAGTCATTAACACTGACCTTGCCAAGTACTACTACCAGTCCATTACTATGCTGGCCAACCAGCTGGAGCTGCCGCAGGGCGACATGCTCAACATCCTCATGAAACTGCCCGAAGTAGTGACCCCTGCCACCGAGCAAATCACCGAAGGCGAATGGAAAGATGTGGAAGAAGTATTACAGGCTGCTTTGCAGGACCTCGATATGCACCGCCAGGACGAAGGCATTATGCTGGAAGCCGACCTGATTCAGCGTATTGAAAATATCGAAACATACATGGGCAAGGTGAAAGAGCTGGACCCGCTCCGCAAGGATCGCATCCGCCAGCGCCTCGAAGGCCTGCTTGCCGAACATGTAGGTAAAGAGAATGTGGACAGCAACAGGCTGGAACAGGAACTCATCTTCTATTTAGAAAAACTCGATATCTCCGAAGAGCTCTCCCGCCTGGAAAACCATTGCCGCTATTTCAAAGAAATTTTGAAAGAAGCAGATCCTGCCAAAGGTAAAAAACTCGGCTTCGTGCTGCAGGAAGTAGGCAGGGAAATCAATACCACCGGCTCCAAAGCTAATGACGCCGGTATTCAGCAATGGGTAGTGCTGATGAAAGACGAACTGGAAAAAGCCAAAGAACAAGTACTAAACGTTTTATAGCAAGGCGTAAACCTTATGAAGAGACTACTCCTGGTAACCGCAGGCCTTTTAATTCTGGCTGCAGCCTGCAAGCCGCCTAAACTGGACGTCTACGAAAAAAACCTGGAAATCCCGGGGCATGACTGGACCTACGACTATAAACCAGCTTTTGAAGTTAAACTGGAACCGGAAGATACTGCCTGGCTGTACAACATATACGTGAACGTACGCCACCAGACATCTTATCCGTACAGTAACCTCTGGCTAATGGTAGGAACACAATACCCGGGCGACAGCATCCCTGCCCAGCAACGTGTGGAACTGCCCCTGGCAGAACCCTCCGGAAAATGGCTCGGCAGCGGTATCGATGATATATATGAGCATAGAGTGCCTATTCAGCAAAATGCAATTTTTAGCAAACCAGGCACCTATAAAATCACTTTTGAACAAAACATGCGGCAAAATCCGCTTCCCCATGTAATGAATGTTGGTTTGCGGATAGAGAAAGCCGGTAAACGGCCTTGATGAAAAGAATTTATAATAAAATGCAGGAAGGAAAATCAGTATCCTTCCTTTACTTTTTAGTACTGTTTTATACAGTTGCTGCACTGGTATGGTGGGGAATACTACTCCTGCGCCAAAGCCACCAGATCACCGGTTTTGAAGTGCAAAACCTCGCCCTCCGGATCGATAGCCTGCAAAAACCAGTGGAATACCAGCTGGAACTTCAGCGCATCGAAAAAGACGAAAAAATGCGCTTCATCAAATATCTCGGCGAAGGCCTCACCTTTCTCGGCATATTGCTGGTAGGCGCCGGATTTGTATACCGCGCCATCTGGAAATACATGAAACTCAGCCGTCAACAGCAAAACTTTATGATGGCGGTTACCCATGAACTGAAGTCCCCTATTGCGGCAGCCAAGCTAAACCTGGAGACTATACGCAGACACAGTAGCCTCGACGAAGAAAAGAGGTCACGGCTCATCGATAACACCATCCGGGAAACCAATCGCCTCGACCAGCTGTGTAACAACATCCTGCTGGCAGCGCAACTGGAAACCCACCGCTATCAGCTCTTTAAAGAACCCCTGAATGTATCGCAGCTGATGGAGTCAGATATTAAAGAAATTGGCGGACGAATTGGCACTCATACTATTCAGGCAAGCATTTTGCCAGGGGTATGGATGGAAGGTGACAAGCTGATGCTGCACATCGTACTGAGTAACCTGGTGGAAAATGCTGCCAAATATGCACCCAAAAACACCGCTATTCTGGTAAAACTGTTCGAATCCAATAAACAGCTCAAGTTACAGGTAGTGGATGAAGGTCCTGGTATCCCTGACGAAGAAAAAGAAAGAATCTTCCTCAAGTTTTACCGCGTAGGCAATGAAAATACCCGTAAAGCCAAAGGCTCCGGTCTCGGACTGTTCCTGACAGCTAAAATTGTAGAGCAACACAACGGGATCATACATGTGCGCGATAATAAACCTACCGGCGCCTGCTTTGAAATAACATGGACTGATTATTCCATACAAACGGCGTAAATTTAAACCGGATTAAATGACAGCCTTTAATCCATCATTTGACTTACAATCAAATATTAACACATGAAGGAAGCTACAAAAGCATCAATACTACTGGTTGAAGACGAAGAAAATCTCCAGGAGGCGCTTAAGCTGAACCTGGAGCTGGAAGGCTATGAAGTTACTGCCGTTGACAATGGGACCGCTGCCCTCAAAGCAGTCAAAAACGAATATTTTGACCTGATCATACTCGATATCATGCTCCCGGAAATGGACGGCATCGCTGTTTGCGAAAATATCCGCATTCAGAATAACGAAGTGCCCATCCTGTTTTTGAGTGCTAAAAACAGCAGCGCCGACAGGGTGCTGGGACTCAAAAAAGGCGGGGACGACTACATGACCAAGCCCTTCAACCTCGAAGAACTGCTGCTGCGTGTAGAGAAACTGATCGTAAAAAATAAAAAAATACAGGATAAAGACAGCGTACCAAACGTTTACCGCTTTGGTAACAATACCATCGATTTCGCCGCACAGGAGTGCATTGGCAAAGACGGTAAACATTATGAGCTCAGTAAAAAAGAAGCCATGCTGCTGAAACTACTCATCGAAAACAAAGGTGAAGTAGTGACCCGTGAAAAAATCCTGCAGGTAGTTTGGGGATATAACGTATACCCCACCACCCGTACCATCGATAACTTTATCCTCAACTTCAGAAAATACTTTGAAGAAGACAGCCGTAACTCTAAATACTTCCATTCTGTACGCGGAGTAGGCTATAAATTCACAGAAGCATAAGCTATTTCACGCTGGTCAATGGCCTTCGGCCATTGACCAGCGTGTTTTAATCGCGCAGGAGGCGCGATTAAAACACGCCACCGAAAGCAACTATGCCTCAAAACGCAATGCAAACAACAAAACACCAAATTTCCTCCAAATCTCACCGCTTTCCGGTTATTTTCTGCCTTGTACAAAATGACACTTCCATCTGGCAGTGATTTACCCGATATTTAATTATCGTGGCACATTTAACTATAGCAATGGTGTTTGCTGCAGTCTGGCCGTATTGGGTATTCTTCGGGGTTAGCCTCATTACGATCCTGCTTTTTTTCTTCGAAAGAGAGAAAAGAATCCGTCGTGCCGCCAAAGAAGCCCTGCACCGGCAGCAGGCCATGATCAACCTGGAACTCAACGCCTTTCAGGCCCAGCTGGACCCTCACTTCATCTTCAACAGCCTTAATGCCATCCATCACTATATCCTGGCTACCAGCACAGATATGGCCTCCCTTTACCTCACCCGCTTCTCCAAACTGATGCGGCTCATGATGGGAAATTTCAAGAAGGAATGGATCACCCTTCAGGAAGACCTCGACGCACTGGAGCTTTATTTACAACTGGAGCAGTTGCGGTTTGAGCAGCAGTTTACCTACCGCCTGGTGCTGGAGCCGGAAGTGGAACCTATGCACACGCTGATTCCTCCCCTGATTATACAACCTTACGTGCAATATGCCATCTGGCACCGGCTGCTGGTGCGCCCGGAGAAAATCGGCGGCCAGCTGGATATTATTATCGGCCTCAAAAACGACCGGCTTTATATCCGGGTGGAAGATAACGGCAATCCCACCGCCTCCCTGCTGGACGATACCGCAGCCCGCCTCGCCAACGGCATCGATATCGCCTCCGAACGCCTGTACCTCATGAGTGAGCGCTACCATATGAAAGCCAGCATTTCCGCACAGCCCATCCTGGACAGCGCCAGCCACCCTTGCGGCAATCGTCTCGTGATCAGCATGGAACATACCCCCGCCCGACAGGAACTGACGGGCTGAATGCTTGTACAGCAGCAAAAAAAAGCGTAATTTTTCATCGTCAAACAGAGGCATTTCCCCCTCTTTTTGTAATTATACCATCTATCAACTATTTCTACCTTCATGCGCGCCATCATTGTGGACGACGAGAAGCACAGCCGAGACGTACTTCGAATTCTTCTTGAAAAAAACTGCCCGGATATAACGGTAATGGCTACATGCAATAATGGCGAAGCCGCCCTTGACGCAATTGCCATGTACGACCCTCAGTTGCTGTTTCTTGATATTGAAATGCCCGGACTGGACGGATTCCAGGTACTGGAAGCCACTAAACGAGGCTCCTTTGCTGTGATCTTTACCACAGCGTACGACCATTATGCGGTCCAGGCCATACGGCACAGCGCACTTGACTATCTCCTTAAACCAATAGATACAGCAGAACTGAAAGAAGCCGTTATAAAAGCCACCGAACGCATGGGGCAACCGGTTACTAAAAAAGTGGATAACCTCGTGGAAATGTTGCAGCAGCATATTAAACAGTCGGAGCGACTGGCGCTGCCCACCACAGAAGGCCTCCGCATGGTGATCGCCAGCGATATCCTTTACTGCGAATCAAACGGGGCCAACACCAACGTATACCTGCGTTCCCAGGAAAAACCTTTCCCTGTAACCCGTACCATGAAGGAAATGGAGGAAGTGCTGGAAGATAAAGCTTTTTTCCGCGTGCATAACAGTTTCCTCGTCAACCTCTCCTTTATGGATAAATATATCAAAGGCGACGGTGGTGAAATCATCATGTGTGATGGACAGCGAGTGCCCGTATCCCGCCAGAAAAAGCAGGACTTCCTGTTAAGGATCGAGAAGATGTAATGCTTACAAACGCTTGATGGCAGCGCAGGATACCCAGCCGTTCTTACCGTCGTTGAGCTCTACTTTGCAGTATTCGCTGGTAGCGTCCACCAGCTTCACTTTCATACCTTCATGCAGTTCAAACAGCTCCTTGCTGTTATCGTCCGGAGCGGCCTTTACTTTGATGGAGCCCGTCATTACAATACCACTGTTGTGGTTATTGGCGATGTTATAGGTATCAACGGCCATCAGCAGGTACACGATAAACAGTACGCCAAACAGGTAATTAGCCCACTTTAGGTATTTATTGTGTAGTCCGGGAATCTGGGTGTTTATAATAAGAGATGTAATGAGTATCCAGATAAAAATGACCGCGCCTACCGCCCAGCCATTAGAGGTGTGCAGGTGTTGCAGCTGTAGCCACCAGCGCTGGAAAAATACCAGCGGGAGATCCCCTACGTAGCCATTCACCTTTTGATTGGCCACGCTGAGGTTATGCTTGATGGCAGCGTCTTCCGGTGACAGCTGCAGGGCCTTTTCATAGTTATACACCGCCTGTCCCGTTTTGCCTGCCTTATACCAGGCATTGCCTGCGTTGAGGTATAAAGGGCGTGCGGTGTAGCCGGCATCTATTAGTTGCTGATAGATAGTGGCTGCTTCCGTAAACTTGCTCTGACGATAGAGGTTATTGGCTTCGTCAAAGCGTACTTGTGGATTCACTTCCTGCGCAAGGGCCGGCGTGAAGCAGGCCATCAACAGAAGGCCTGCTGCCAGGAAAATCGATTTGAACATTCTGCAATAGAACATTTGCCTGGTGGTTAAAAATTAATTCTTCAATGCGTCTTCCAGGTTGGTGATGATGCTGACAGCTTTTTCATACGTCCCCTGCATCCGGCGGTTGTCCTGGCCAGGGGCATACAATGCAACCTCACAATTGTCTATCAGTTCAAAAAGCTCGGAAGTATTGCTGCCATTGATACTACGGGCAGTCAGTTTCTCCTGTACCAGTTGCTTGCTAAGGTCAGCAAATGGAATTTTGAGCTTATGGCTTAAATAACCCCATACGGCCCTGGAAGTTTCTTCGTAGAAGGCTTTGTCCTTACCTTCTTTGAGGTAACGGGCGGCCAGTTCCAGGCGTTTGAGTGCTACTTTGTTTGCATAGCGGTGTTTGAGCACAGCAGCGTTGGTGGTATTGTAATCCTGGCGGCGTTTATAAAACACAGCGCCTGCATACACCAACACCGGTATCAGCAGCAGGATGTAGAACCATATGCTGGTTACAAACCAGGTATGTTTTTTTACCCATGGCATAATGCCGGTTTCAATGCCCACCAGCTCATTTCTACCTACGCTGTAATCCTGCTTTTCGGATTTAACTTTTTTCCCTTGTGTGATATTAATAGGGAAAGATGCAGATTTTATCGTTTTATAGGTGTTCGCGGAAGGGTCGAAGTAAGAGAACTCCACAGGAGGAATCACATGCTCCCCTGCTTCTGTTGGCATCAGTACAAACTCGAATGTACGGCTGCCCGACAGTGGATTACTGTTCTTTTCAATATTGTCGGTTACTTTCGGGTCATATGCTTCGAACCCGGAGGTGACGTCCACTTTGGGTGTATTCAGCAGGTTTACGTTGCCCTGGCCGGTGATGGTCACTTTCAGGGTCAGCGCTTCGTCGGTGGAAAGTTTGTCCTTATTTACCTCCGCGGTCATATTAAAGCGGCCTACGGCACCATTGAAGCTCGCAGGGCGGCCATCCACGGGCAGCGGCTTCACGGTAATTTTTACCGGGTTGCACTGCGTTTTGTATGGCACATCTTCATATTCCACATCCGGGCGATTAAAGAAATCGTCGAAGAAGGGATCCTTAAAGGCAGGGTCATTGAAGAAGTCCTCAAACGGGTCTCTTGCCCGGCGTTTGTTTTGTACCACTTTCACCAGGCGCACCTGATTATCCACTTCCACGGGTTCCAGTTCCAGGGTGCCGGATTGTAATGGGAACAGCAGCGTTTTACGGATGGTAAACACCTTAAACAACTGGCCATTCACCATTTCTTCGGTGGCCTGCGGCGGGTTGGGAAGTTCTATGTCTTTAGCAGAAAAGCCTTTGAAGGCAGGGACTTTTGTAACACTTGAATTAGTAGGGAGGCGGGTATAGAGTTTATACGTAGCGGTTAGCTGGTCGCCTTCGTAGAGATTGGTTTTATCCACATCTACTTTTACAAATATGTTCTTACGGAGTTTTTCGTCGATATTTTCACCTTTCTTCAGTATGCCGTCAACCGCTTCATCGCGGCCGCCACGCTGGCCATAGCCACCGGCAGACTGCTGTTGTTGCGGGGCCTGTTGCTGGGAAGCACCTGCACCCCTGCGTACTTCTATCAGTACAGGGTTGGATTTTACCACGTTGCCATTTACTCTGGCCTGTGCGCCGGCAATGGTGAAACTACCTACACGTTTGGGCTGAAGCACATATATGAGCGCTATGTATTCTGATCTGCGTCCATTCATGATGGATTGACCCATGCTTTGACTGGGGCCTTGCAGCACATCAAAATCTTTGAAGTCGGGAGGGTTAAAGCTAGTCACATTGACCCCATTCTCAATCATGAACTGAATCTGAAATGGCTCGTCCAGTGCCACCGTGTTGCTGCTCACAGTGGTAGTAAAGCGGAAATCCTGCGCAAATGCGCAGTTCACCAGCCCTACTAAAAACAATAAGGAGAAAAGACACTTTCTCATACTAAATCTGACCATCATAATTATGTCAACAAATTTAACCTAACCCGCCATGGATGCGGTACCTGCGCCGTTAAAAGTTAGTTAAAAAATTATGAATATATGATTGTTAAATATCTCCTAAAACTGGCCGTAGTACGATATCTTCGACTACTGTTTGTTTGGCAAGTGTAAAGGCGGTCCACACTACAGTGGCGATATCTTCAGGAGGCATCATCCTGTCGGGCGGCGCTTCAAAACCATCCCAGGAGGCGGTGAGGGTGGCGCCGGGGCTGATGCTGGTTACTCTTACACCATAGGGTTTCATCTCTTCGCGCAGGTTGCGGCTAAAGCCGAGCAGGGCGTGCTTGGTAATGCTGTAGGAGCCGCCATTGGCGTATGCCTTGTGGCTGGCCACCGAGCAGAGATTGAAAATATGTCCTTTGCGGAGCTGCATCATTTCCGGGAGCAATGCCCTGGTGAGGTGATAGGCGCTGTATAAGTTAACCGCCATCAGCTGCTCCAGCAGCCCTTCCGCTTCTTCGTACAGGGAGCCTGGGGTAAATATACCGGCATTGTTGACAAGGATATCCACCTGGCCGAAGGCATTTTTCACCGTTTCTGCAAAACGCAACACCTGGGCCTTATCGCCCATGTCCACCTGCTCCGCGAGTACGGTTACCGCGCTGTTTTGCGCCTGTATTGCGGCTTTAGCTTCCGCCAGGGCCGCGGCATTACGGGCACATATGGCAATGTTAAATCCTTCTTTTGCTAATCTTTCAGCTACTGCCCTGCCAATACCCTTACTGGCGCCGGTTATTACTGCATTCATGGTTATGTCCTGAGTTAAAGCGGTAAAATAGTAAAAATTGTATTTCGTAACTTTGCGCGATCATGAAATATAAACATCTTTTCTTTGACCTGGATCATACACTCTGGGACTTTGAGACCAACGAACAGGAAACACTGCTTGAACTATACGAGCAGCATGCATTGGAAAGTAGAGGGGTGCCATCATTTCAGGAGTTTTCAACTGCTTATGTCGACATTAACGAACGCCTCTGGGATCGCTTCAGAAAAGGCTTTATCACCCGCAAGGACCTTCGCTATAAACGCTTCAGCATGACTTTACTGGCCTTTAAGATCGGTGATGAAAAGCTGAACGAAGCCCTGTCAGACCAGTTCCTGGAAGTATTGCCGACTAAAAAAAGGCTCTTCCCGCACGCCGTAGAGGTGCTGGACTACCTGGCGGCCAAAAATTATCCCATGCATATGATCACCAATGGTTTTGAGGAGACGCAATTGCTGAAGATGAAAAATTCCGGGATAGATAAATATTTTACTCATATCATCACCTCCGAAGTGGCGGGCAGTCTGAAGCCATACCGCGAAATTTTCGATTATGCGATGGCCAAAGCGGTTACTTCTGCCCCGGAAAGTATTATGGTGGGAGATGCGATGGAACTGGATATAAAGGGTGCGCATGGCGTAGGGATGGATCAGATCTATTTTAACCCTGCCAAGCCTCCGGTAGATTTCAAGCCTACGTATACCGTGAATTCGCTGGCGGAAATCATGGATATTCTTTAACCGATCACAGCTTTGTAAGTGAAATTGCAGGGTTGATCCGCCGGTTGCGAGGCTGAACGCCAGTGGCGATACTGAATAGAACCAAACCTTAGGTTTTGCGCCTAAAACAAAAAGGAATCGCCAAGCGATTCCTTTTTGTTTATTCCAATATGTTAATGGCTTATTTAGTAGTTTTTTTAGCCGCCTTTACGCGCATGGCTGCGGTTTTGGATGGCTGTTTACAGCAGCTTTTCGCTGTGCCCTTGCTTTGACAGGTGGCGGCATCTTTGCAATCCGCCTTTTGTGCTGTTTTGGCTTCCTTTGCAGGAGCTTTCTTCGTATTGTCTTGCGCAAATGTGGTACCTGCAACGAGCAGGGAGGCGATAGCCAGTGTAAATAACTTTTTCATAGCCCGATTAGATTTTTGCAATTACTGTTTGTGCACCTTTTACAACCTGTTCCAGCTGCACGGTTACTTCTGTTCCTAAAGGTAAGTAAAGATCCACCCTTGAACCAAATTTAATGAAGCCCATTTCGTCGTTCTGGCTTACCTGCATACCCGGCTTGAGGTAGTTAACGATACGACGTGCCAGGGCGCCGGCGATCTGGCGGATCAGGATATCGGTTTTGCCGTTGCCGATCACCACGGAATGTCTTTCATTTTCGGTGGAAGACTTTGGATGCCAGGCCACCAGGTATTTACCGGGGTGGTATTGGGAGAGTTTAACCTCACCGCTGATGGGATTTCTATTTACGTGAACGTTGGCAGGGCTCATGAAGATGGATACCTGCAGGCGTTTGTCTTTGAAATATTCAGGCTCATATACTTCCTCAATCACCACTACTTTACCATCGCATGGGGAGATAACGAGGTTATCGCCTTCAGTATTTTTTCTGGCCGGTAACCTGAAAAAGGATACGATGAACAGGAAAAATATTACGGAAATGGCCAGGAGGCTCCAGGTGAGCGCCGGTGAGTCGAACCAGTAAAATACTGCTCCGTTAATTACTAACAGTACCAGGAACACAAGGGAAATGGTAGCAAATCCTTCACGATGGATCTTCATTGTTTTCTATTTGTTTGTCTGTTTATTGGTTTAATCGCACAGCGAAGTTAGTTCAATTCAAAAAATTCAGCATACGAATTTCTTTTTTACAGCATAAATGACTGTACGTAGATCCAGGCAAAGGGTGCTGCCAGCAGCATGGAATCGAACCGGTCGAGGAATCCGCCGTGGCCGGGCATGATGTTGCCGGAGTCCTTTACACCCGCCATACGCTTGAGTTTGGATTCGATGAGGTCGCCAATGGTGCCAAACACCGCTGCGATGCCTGCCAGCACCAGCCAGTGCTGTAAGGCAAGGTAGCTGCTGCCCCAGAAATGGCCGTATACACCGGCAGCTGCTACTGCGAGGATCATACCGCCCAGAGTACCTTCAATGGTTTTTTTAGGGGAAATGGCCGGCGCAAATGGGGTGCGGCCAATCAGCGAACCCACAATGTACGCCATGGTGTCGTTGATCCAGATGAAAATGATAAGCAGCAAGGGGATCAGCCAGCCGGGAGCGGTGCCTACCTGGTCGGCGGTGTAGTGAATATCGATCGCATTCAGGCGGATATTCACCAGCATGCTGAATGGGATGGTAACATACAGCAGCCCCAGGGCGGAATAGCCGATGTTTTTAAGTGAAAAGTCTTTGCTGAACAGGATTTCGCCTAACGGGAGTACCATCAGGAAGATAATGGCGAGCCACCATCCTATAAAGCCGGCATTAATATCTCCCAAAATAAAATTACTACCGGTAAATGCCAGCATAATGGCGCAACTGGCGATAGAAACGCCATAGCGGTGTAACCCGGAGGTATTGGCAAAATCAGTATCGATCTGCCTGATCAGTTTGAAATATTCCTGCAGGGCGAAAAAGTTCACCAGGAAAAACAGCAGGAAAAAAGTAAAGGGATTCCAAAGGATACCACCCAGCATCACTGCTACAAAAACCAG
Organism: Chitinophaga jiangningensis; assembly: GCF_900142605.1. Taxonomy (GTDB): domain Bacteria; phylum Bacteroidota; class Bacteroidia; order Chitinophagales; family Chitinophagaceae; genus Chitinophaga; species Chitinophaga jiangningensis. The sequence goes on along the minus strand of NZ_FRBL01000005.1, from coordinate 491,761 downwards.
TGCTGACGCGGTGCGGGTAAAAAATGTTTTCATTATCGAAATTGCTGTTAGTTGATTTTAGAGCCGCAAAAGTCTGCAAAAATTTGAGCAAATGCCAGTCCGGGTGTATTATTCATGGTCCCCGGCCTTGTTTCCTTCCTCTTCATCCAGCTCGTAAGGGTCGCCGGTAGGCAGGTTATTATGCTGGGTAACCAGCGATTTCGCCGTTTCTGCCTGCTCATCGGGCACGTACAGCTCTACCTGACCAGGGATGGTAAAGGTATAAGAGGAAGATTGTTTGTTGAGAATAACCGCGTCAATTCCATTTTCGATCAACATACCTTTCACGATTTCCGTTTCGTATGGTCGGTCGCTTGCGAATACTTTAGTCCAGCCTTTTTCCATGTTACAGTTATTTTGTTAGTAAGTTAAGTTACTATTTTTCTGCCGTTTAGCGTGGTGCGTCTGCCTATTCTACTTCCAGTGGCTCCGGCGAACGCTTCATCAGTGCCCAAATCAGCCCAACGGTTACCACCGCACTGGCGAGTCCGAGGTACCACTCCACCCCCTGCTCTACCGCCGGGTCAGTTTTAATGTAACCGTGCTGAAACAGGTAATACTGAATCACCAGCATGCCGTTGTTAATCAGGTGGGCCAGTATGGCCAGCCAGAGGTTGCCGGTGACCAGGAAAATAGTACCCAGGATAAACCCAAGGGCTATACGGGGTAATACCGCCTGCATTTCAAAGTGCATTGCTGCAAATATGACGGCAGTCACCAGAACGCCGGTCCATTTGAGGCGGGTGAGGTTGATGAAGATCCGCTGGAACACGCCTCTGAAAAACACTTCCTCTGCAATAGCCGGTACGATGGCCATAAGAATCAGGTTCATCAGCAGGTCCGTGATGGCTGGCATCTGCAGTAGGGCCTTCGTCATCTGTTCATTCCGCTGCTGTGCGCCGAGTGCCGCAGCGGGCAGATCCCACTGCAGGTTCCATTGCGCCAATACTCCTACCACAGGCAGGCAGCAAAAGAATAAAGCGATGGTAAGTATGATTTGCAGCAGCGAGGCTTTCGTTTTTAAACCGAGATAGCGCATCGGCTCCGGATGCCAGAGGTAGGCAAAGATGGCCGCAGGTAAAAGATATGTTAAAGTTGTGTAGAAGAACTGTAACCACTTCTGCATCGTCAGAAACTTAGGATCAGTAAGCACTCCCTCGGAAATCTCCATTGCCGTATAGCCGGTAAGTTTAGGTGTCAGCAGTGCTGTCAGCAGTATGAAAACCCCTATGGATCCTGCATAAAAGCCAAGAATGGTGATGAACTGTAATAAAGGAGGGTGCTGCTTAAGGTAGCCTCTCATAATCAAATACTGTATTAAAATGCGTAAATTTACAGCGTGAAATTAAGCATTGCAGCAACAGTATCACAAACTACCCTGCTGCATTTAGCAAAAATATATAAGTTAATACAATAATACCTGGTGCCTTGTTGGCCGTGGTTCTTACTTTATGGTGAAGATAGGAAATATAGAACTGGGAGAATTTCCCCTTTTGCTGGCGCCCATGGAAGATGTGAGCGATCCGCCGTTTCGTGCCGTTTGCAAGGATGGCGGTGCTGATCTCATGTACACAGAATTTATTTCTTCTGAAGGCCTTATCCGCGATGCTATCAAAAGCCGTAAGAAACTGGACATCTTCGAATATGAACGCCCGGTGGGCATCCAGATCTTCGGGGGTGATGAGGAACCATTGGCAATGGCCGCCCAGATTGTAGAAGCTACCAACCCGGACTTGCTGGACATCAACTTCGGCTGCCCGGTGAAAAAGGTGACCTGTAAAGGTGCCGGCGCCGGTATCCTGAAAGATATTCCTAAAATGGTGAAACTTACCGCTGCAGTAGTAAAAGCTACTAAGCTGCCGGTAACTGTTAAAACCCGCCTCGGCTGGGACGACGACACCAAAAACATTGAAGAGGTGGCAGAGCGCCTGCAGGACGTAGGGATCAAAGCCCTGACCATCCACGGCCGCACCCGCGTACAGATGTATAAAGGTCATGCCGACTGGACCCTCATCGGAAAAGTTAAAAATAATCCGCGCATCAACATTCCGATCTTTGGTAACGGTGACATATGTACGCCGGAACAGGTGATTGCTGCCCGCGCCAAATACGGTGTGGATGGCGTTATGATCGGACGCGCTGCGATCGGCTATCCCTGGATTTTCCGGGAGATAAAGCATTTTATGCAAACTGGCGAACATTTAGCCCTTCCAACTGTTTTGGAAAGAGTACAGGTATGTAAAAGACACCTGGAACAATCTGTAGCCTGGAAAGGTGATATCGTTGGCATCCTCGAAATGCGCCGCCATTACACAAATTATCTCAAAGGGTTACCTCACATCAAGGAATTCAGACAACAATTAGTAACTTTAAAGACGCAAGCTGAAATAGAAGAAGTTTTAGACGCGATCGTGGTGCAATATAAAGATCATATTTTCGAAAGGACTACTCCCCAATGGGCCGAAAACGAGCATTTACCGGCCTCTGATAAAATGGCCGGTTGTAACGTTTACGGTTAAACGATGACCCCGGAAATACAATAAATCATAAATTACTTTCACATGACCACAATTAAAAATCTGAAAAATGAAGTCTGGAAAGACTTACAGATTAAAAACAAATCTGCCCTGCGTAAGAAATATGCTGTTTCTAACATGGGAAGAGTGATCAGCTATCATGAAAGTATTGAAGATGGTAAGCTCCTCACGGGTTCTACCGTGGAAGGCTATACGGTTTTAAATGTAAAGCCTGCAGATACCTATCAATCACTCTACCTGCACAGAGAAGTGGCCAAGCTCTTCAACAAAAGACCAGGGCGCTCCCACAGGTATGTGATCCACCTCGACTACGATAAGAAGAACAATAAAGCCAGCAACCTGGAGTGGGCTACCAAAGAAGAAATGGAAGGCCACCAGCAGAACAGCCCGGCTAAAAAAGCTTATAAAGAAAAACAAAGGAACAGGCTGAAAGGTCTGAAACTGAACGTGACCAAAGTGAAGAGCATCAAACGCCTGCTGAACAAGCCCGGTAAGAAAACCATGAAGCAGATCGCAGAGCAGTTTGATATCAGCGAAATGCAGCTCTACCGTATTAAAAGCGGCGAAAACTGGTCGCACGTTACTTTGGATTAATGCCTGGTTTGCCAGGAATGATCTATATATGATGTTGTCTGACAAAGGCCATACGTACGTGTGGCCTTTGTTATCTCTTTTATTTTCAGGTACTTACAACCTACCCTGCCTCTACTCTTACCATCTCCCCCAATACCCGCCTGTAATGGGCACTTTCCTGTAACACGGGCTCATACCCCATCATGATCACCTGTTTTCGTGCGCGCGACAACGTTACCAGCAGCTTGCGGTCCACCTCAATCTGTTCGCCTTCCCATTGAAACCTGCCAATGCACTGCAATGTATGCACCTGCCCCGTATGGTATACCGCCAGTGAAACAATGATGATGTCATTTTCCGATCCCTGGAAACGTTCCACCGTGTCAATGTTTACGGCCTGTAGTTCCTTGTCGTCTGCAATCAGTTCGCGTATCAGGCTGATCTGCGTACGCCACGGCGTTACTACTCCCACAGTATCCTTAGTGAAAGCAGGGCCATATTGTTGCCGCAGGTATCGCAATAAATCCACTACCCTGGCGGCTTCCGTGCTGTTCATTTTGGAAGTGGGCTCGAATGGACTGGGTATAAATACTTTTCTACCGAGAGATAAAAGCCGGTCCCACTGGCTATTGCCGGCGTTGCGGGTAAAGGCCTCCTGCTGCTCTATGCGCCCGGAAGTTAGCTGCCCTGCATAATATGGGTTGACCATGCTGGCAATGCTATCATGCATTCTGAAATGTGTATTCAGCATACCCCAGGCATGTAGCCAGTTGTTTTGCTTGCATTGCTGCATCAGTCGTTCAAAAATAGAACAACGCAGGTCCGCAATGCCTATCTGCCGCAGGTCTTCATTGGTTGTTTCGCAGAAAAAACTTTCCTGCGCTACCACCGGCGGTAACTGGTTTTGATCCCCGATGAGGATGAACTTGCGGAAAGGCATCAGCAGTCCTAACAATTGCGGCTCCGTGAGCTGGGAGGCTTCGTCGGCAATGAGTACATCCATGGGAATGCCCATGGTGATCAGCAAATCCAGTCTGGTAGCCATAGTAGCTACAGTACCTACAAATATGCGATGACTGGTAATGAACTGTTTCGCATCATCCAGGGAGCCGTTCATACACAGCTCTTTCAACTGCACGGCCGATGCCGTATTGCGGCCACCCATACGCAGGTAGGAGATATCTTTTGCATCCAGCTTCCCGCAAATTTCTTCCACGGCCTTATTGGTAAAGGCTACGATCACCACATGATTATTCCTTTTTACCAGTTCATCCGCAATAGTAGTGAGCATGGCAGAGGTTTTGCCTGTGCCTGGCGGGCCTTGCAGCAGGTAATAATCTTCTGCCTGGATGGCGTTGCGAACGATCTCTTCCTGGTTGCGGTTAAACATCGGCGGGAGCGGGATTTCCAGCTCGCGGGTGCGGGGAGCTCTAAGGCCAAGCAGTGTTTCAGCTTTGTTACGGTATTGTGGTGCCAGCATGTAAAACAGTGCTGACGCGGCTATCCAGTAGTTGGACTCGTAAATATCGTGTTCAATGATCCACTCATCGTGCTGCCGGAAGAAATCGAGTGTCATCTGCCTGTTATTCAGGGAGAAGACAAGGTGATCCCTGCCCAGCTCCTCTATACGGCCCTTGAGCAGCTCCTGCTGTAAAGGCTTCAGCTCCGCCCCGGTTCTGGCGTAGATGATAGCCGTATCCCCTACCCTGAAGTTGTGACTAACGGTGGTGACTATATCAAAAGTTACCGAGCTGGAGTTACTGTCGAACTCGCGGAATTGCAGCCCTGGAATAATGTTGAAGCGGTCTGCCTTTTCCTCTTCCTGTTGCAGCCACAGTGCGGCGAATCCGTCCGCATCATCTTCCCGGTGTACTTCGGAAAACATGCCGCATTTCGCCTGTAAAAACTCGCGCAGGATAAAGGAAAGGAATGTTTTATAATAGGTTTTGGTGATGTCGGGTGCTTCATTCCAGGCTTTCTCGAAACCCATAAAGGGCTCCATGCTAAAGGAAGGAAGGCCTGCGGCAGCGGTGCTGTTGATAGTGGATAAGATATCATATTCGCCGGCAGCGAGGCGAAGTAACATGGCTACTACTTCATTGCGGAGTTGCAGCAGTGCATTTTCGCCGGCATGGGTACTGCTTACATTGCGCAGTGGCTGGGCCTGTGCGCCGGAATACAGGATTGCACTACTCCCCTTACGTTTACGGCCAAACGCAGAACGGAGCAGCAGGTTATAGCCTACTACCTGCATTTCGTGGTTCTTCCAGGTATTGAAGTCCGGTGCTTTGCCGCTTTTCAGTTCGAAAATTTCTTTCCTGTTGGGGTCGGTGTCATCTTCCGCCATGATATCCAGTCGCCCCTGTATGCCGTAGTTGCACGAAAAGAAGGTTGGTTCTATTCGAACCGGTTTGTTTTGGAGGTCGGCCACCGTTTGGTGCAGGTTGGCCCAGTGCGACTGCCGGATATCGCGGAACATTTCATTGATTTTATCGCGGCCATAGGCAGCGGCCTGCAGCACGTTATCGGCTACAGCCTCTTTGAAGGAGGTTTTGAAATCTATGGCTTTGTTGCGCAGCATTTCATCCAGCAGTGCATTTACGAGGTTTCCTTTAAAGGCAGCGGGGCTGGACGTTTGCGGCACCAGCTTTTTCACCAGGTACAACAGCTTATTAACGCCTTTGTGGTTAAAGCATTCTGCCAGGTCGCTAATATCGATCAGCAGGTCGGGCTCCAGTACCAGCTGACTTTCGGCGGTGGTGGTATAAAAAGGTGTTTGGTGTTCTTCCGTTTCTTCCTGGCGACAATGAATCACATGCAGGGAGTCGTATGGGCGGAGTTGTGCGTGCAATGCCATTACAGCAATGGAATCCAGGCCATCCAGCGACAGTTCAAAGTCGCCCTGTTCATCGTTTTTTGCCAGCAGCACGCAGGAATATTTTCCCTGCTGGTTGGTTACGAGTGGTCCTACCGCGGTAACCATACATTTCAGTGAAATGATGCTGGCAGGGCGGTTACGTATATTACGGGAGAGAGATTTATCACCCGCATCGTAGTAGGTTTCGGAGAGGCGCAGTGGTACTACTGCTGAATAGAACCAGGCTACCGACTCCGCGAGGGCTTTGATACAGAGGGTGTGTTCTTCTCCCTGTAAAGGAAAAATAGTACGTGTAGCCCTTGAAGTTAGGATGCGAAGTGCGGTGAGTTGTTGTTGGATATCGGCAGGTACAATTTCCTTATCAAAGTAGAATTGCATGCGGGCAAACAGGTTGCCGAAGGAGCGGTGCTCCTGGCGGGTGAGGTCACGAAAAAGGCTTTCCAGGATGAGCTTATAGAGCCGGAGCTTATCGTTTGGCTGCGGAGTATTTGCTGCTTCCTGGATACGTGCGAAAAACGCTGCTGCTTTTTGTGATGCGCCCATTTATGCAAGATAATGCAATGCTGACTTTTTGCATCAATGGAGCAATTGTTTTACCTTTCTGAGGATTTATAATGTAAACCTTTTTTATGTCAGCCAAGAAGATAGCCATTATAGGTGGTGGAAATCTGGGATCGGCCATTGCCCAGGGATTGCTGAAGAGCGGTTTTTCACAGGCCGGAGACATTACCATTACCAAGCGTAATACTGATACCCTTGTAGCCCTGAAAGATGCGGGTGTACAGGTGGAAAAGGATAATGCGAAAGCGATTCGCGGTGCAGAGGTGATTATCGTAGCCCTGAAACCCTATAATGTACGCGAAGTGCTGCAGGAGTACAGCACCGTTTTTGACCCCGCAAAACAGATTTTAATCAGTGTGGTTACCGGCGTCAGCATCGACGATCTGGAACGTATTGTTCCCGGAATGGCGGTGGTGCGCGCGATGCCCAATACCGCGATTGCCATTCAGGAATCTATGACCTGTCTGAGTTTCAAGCATGCTACTCCTGAGCAGACGAATTTTGTTACCGATATGTTTAACCAGCTGGGTGCTGCTGTTACCATCGATGAAAAGCTGATGGATGCAGCTACGGTGTTGGGTGCATGTGGTATTGCCTATGCGTTGCGTTTTATCCGGGCAAACATCCAGGGAGGTATTGAAATCGGCTTTGACGCACGTACAGCCAGCCTTATTGCGGCGCAAACCGTGAAAGGAGCCGCTGAATTGCTGATCAGGGAGAAAACCCATCCGGAGGCAGAAATCGACAAAGTTACTACCCCTAAGGGCTGCACCATTGCGGGACTCAATGAAATGGAACACCAGGGATTCAGTTCTTCGCTGATCAAGGGTATTACTGCTTCTTACGACAAGATTGTAAAGGGTTAATCTTTCCGGGGATAATCGAAGAACAGGAATGATTTTTTAGCGCGATCGAATTCCTGCCAGGAGTCCGTATTAGCTTGTATGGCGAATACGCCGGCGGTAGGCACGTTATCAATCCTGATTTCTTCCGTTAAATAATTGGCGAAGTCAGTTATCCCGGGGTTATGTGCGAAAATGGCGATGGTGTTGAAGTCGTCATCGATTTTAGTGATTACTTTGAGGAATGTGGACGCATAGCAGAGGTACAGCTCATCTTCGAGGAGGATGGCCTGTTTTGGATAGTGCCATACGTCGGCCATTAGTTTGGCGGTAGTACGCGTTCTTTTTGCGGGACTGGCAATGATCAGTTCAGGAACTACACCTTTATCCAGGAGTCTTTGGGCCATTTCGGGGGCATTATCTTTTCCCCGTTTGTTGAGAGGCCGGTCAAAGTCATCGGTATTTGGATCATTCCAGCTTGACTTTGCGTGTCGGATGAGTAGCAATGTTTTCATGGGCTGAAAACTTACGTAAATACTTATTTTAAAGAAAGTTAATAGGAACGGGGCAAATAGGAATCGTTGTGTGATTCATTTAAGATAAAATTAACATAGAAATGCGGAAAATGTTGTTTTCCAAGGGATTTTATATGTTAATGACACCTTCGGTGTCATTGAGAGGGTACCGCGCTTCGCGCGGCAATGGGAACTGATGAGTTTTTAGAGAGATGTAGGTTTCGCAGCTATTACACTTTATTATTCGGTAGATGCGCCCCAGCCGGGGTCCATCTACCGAAGTTTCGGATGCCGATGGTATCCGAAACTTAGGGGGCAAAAAATAAGGCGCACCAATTGTTGCGCCTTATTTTTATAATGAAGTAGTATACTATTAGTAGCCTCTTTCGTTTTTACCTTCCATGAAGTTCATGAAAGCCTTGTTTACTACGCGGTTACCGCCCGGGGTTGGGTAGTTACCGGTGAAGTACCAGTCGCCCAGGTTATTAGGGCAGGCTTCGTGTAAGCTTTCGATGGATTGGTAGATCACTTCGATTTCAGCGCCGATACCGCCAGGGTTGAGGATCTGAGCGATTTTAGCGGAAATCTCTTCAGGCGTAAACAGCTTGTACACATTTTTCACCACGTTTTGAGCGTGGAGGGTGTTGGTACGTTCCAGCTCTTTACAGAGGCCGTAGGCTTCCTGGAGAATGTGTTCCTTGCCTTGTTCTTTCAGCAGTGCGATGGCGGCCTGGAAGGCAACGAAATCGCCCATTTTACTCATATCAATACCGTAGCAATCAGGGTACCTGATTTGTGGTGCGGAAGAAACGATGATAATCTTTTTAGGACCGAGGCGATCCAGCATTTTCACGATACTTTCTTTGAGCGTGGTACCGCGAACGATGGAGTCATCGATCACGACGAGGGTATCTACACCCGGACGAACCGTACCATAGGTAATGTCGTACACGTGTTGTACCATTTCGTTACGGCTGGAATCTTCTGTGATGAAGGTTCTCATTTTCACGTCCTTGATCGCGATTTTGTCGATACGGATGCGGCGGTTCACCATTTCGGAGAGCTTTTCCGGATCAACATCGTTACCCCAGGAGAGGATACGTTCGATCTTGATTTTGTTGAGATAGTCTTCCAGACCTTTGAGCAGGCCGTAGAAGGCTACTTCTGCTGTATTTGGTATAAAGGAGAAGATAGTATTTCTCAGGTCGTTGTCGATAGCTTTCAGTACGGTGCCTGAAAGGTTACGGCCGAGGGCAGTTCGTTCTTTATAGATCTTTTCGTCGTTACCTCTGGAGAAGTAGATTCTTTCGAAGCTACATGCTTTTCTCTCTTTAGGTTCGATGATTTTTTCGATCGCGTATTCACCGTTTGATTTCACGATGAGGGCGTGGCCTGGCATCAGTTCCAGTACTTCGTTTTCGCCAACGTTGAAAGTGGTGCGGATAGCAGCTCTTTCGGAGGCGGCCACGATTACATCGTCGTTCACATAGTAGTAGGAAGGACGGATACCGTTCGGATCGCGTATTACGAAAGCGTCGCCGGTGCCGATAAGGCCGGCAGCGTGGTAACCACCATCAAATAAGGAGAAAGCCTGTTGGAGGATATGTTTGATGTCGAGGCCGTTGCGGCGCACTTCATCTTCTTTGCAGAGGAAGTGGTGTACGGTTTCGAGCATGGCAGCGAGGTCGCTGTTTTTGTGTACTTCGCCTGGGTTTACGTCGGTGAATTTGAAGAGTTCATCTGCGTTTACCAGGTTGAAGTTACCTGCCATAGCGAGGTTGCGGGCAGGGATGGTATTGTATCTAACAAAAGGGTGGCAAAGTTCCACATTGTTTTTACCCTGCGTAGCGTAGCGAAGGTGTCCCATGAGGAGTTCGCCGAGGAACTTGATATGACCTTTCATCAGGCCCGGATACTTGGTAATTTCCGGTTGATACTTTTCGATTTCCTGAATTTCGTCCCTGATTTTGCTGAAAACGTCGCCGATGGCTTGTGGAGCGCTACTGCGTACGCGGTGCATAAAAGGAACGCCGGGTTCAGTGTCTAATTTTACTGCAGCTACACCAGCGCCATCCTGGCCCCTGTTGTGCTGCTTTTCCATGAGCAGATATAATTTGTTCAGCCCATAAAAAACAGTTCCATATTTCTGTTGGTAATATGAGAACGGTTTTCTCAATCTTATAAATGCCAGTCCGCATTCATGCTTGATCGCATCACTCATGCCTGAAAATTGAAGATGCAAAGTTACGGCAATTTCAACTAATTCGCGTCATGTGAGCGTAACTACGGGATGAGTGGAACGAAAAGCGGCGCGGAGATCATCTCCGCGCCGCTTTTCAAAAACGTTAAAATTAGCTTTACTGTTTGGCGAGCTGTGCCATCCATTGGTTGATGTGCTCACAGTTTTTGTACTCAGGATCCACGTGCACATAGAATGTAGGGATCTTTTCCAGCAGCCATTTATTGATTGCTTCGGCCTGCTTGATCATCAGGCAGCGTTGCTGAATGCGTGCGTAGTCGTCGTTGAGGTTTTCCCGGTGTGGCTGTGTACGTGTTTTCAGGTACACGATGCGCACGGCGGTATGGCCTTGTTCATCCACGAAGGTGGTAGGTTTGGAGATACCGCCTGGTTTCAGGGTATCCAGCATCATTACGATCTCTTTTTCGGAAGGTTCTTCCAGTTGATCGATGGTGATGAGGGTACCGTCTCCGGTTTTGGATTGCAGCATACCTCCGGTGAATTTAGCAGAAGGATCGTCGCTGTAGTCGCTTACTGCCTGGGCAAAAGTGGTTTTACCGGCGAGGATCTGGTTGCGTACAGAATCCAGTTTTTCGGTGGCTTTTGCCAGGTCGGACTTGGTTACTGCAGCTCTGAGGAGGATATGTTGTACGGTGATATTATCGCCCTGACGTTTCAGCATCTGGATGATATGGTAACCGTGGGCGGATTTAACCGGGCTGGAGATCTCCCCTTCTTTCAAACGGAAGGCGGCGGCCATAAAGTCCGGATCCCAGGTGTTTTTATCGTTACGGTTCATCGGGTACACGCCTTTGTTATCTTTTACGCCCGGATCTTCGGAGTAAAGGATGGCGAGGGAGCTGAAGTCCGCTTCTTTGGCGAGTACACGTCTTTTGAATTCCTGGAGGCGCTCGATGGCATAGTTATCCATTTCGCGGGTAGCTTTAGGAGTAATTACTACCTGGCCGATTTCCAGTTCAGACTCATAGAATTTGAGACTGTCTTTAGGAATGGCGTCGAAGAATCGTTTTACTTCGGAAGGGGTTGCCTTCACCTGTTCGATTACTTTATTGCGCATGGCCTGGGCCAGCAGATTTTCTTTAATGGGAGTGCGGAAGCGTTCGCGCAGCTGGTAAACGGTGTAGCCAGTTACTTCCTTCATTTTTTCTTTGGAGCCATAGAGCTGTTCGAAGTAGCGGATACGGTTTTCCATCTGGCCTTCGATATCGCCATCACTTACCGGGAGGGAGTCGCGTTCTGCCTGGAGTACCATTACCTTCTGGGAGATGAGCATTTCCAGGGTGTTGCAGGAGGCGTTAGGCGGTAATACACCGTCAATGGCGTTGCGCTGCTGATCTGCGAGTGCACCTTCCATATCCGATTGCAGGATTATTTTGTCCCCTACTATGCCAATAATTTTATCTGCTACAAGTTTCTGCTGCGCTGAAACAGCTTGCAGGATGGTAAGTGATATAGCAGATAATACCAGAAGTTTCTTCATACTAAATTCGTAAAGTTCAAAAATAACCAAATAAAGATCAGTCCCCTACTAAATTTCGATGGATTTAACAAAAGTTTAGATCAGCCCGGGGAAAAAGCGGACTGACGCTAAAAAAAAGTGCAGCGAAGTGGACCTCGCTGCACTTTAAGATTATGGAGAAGAGTTCTTATAAAGTTCTCTTAACTTCTACTTCTTCGAAACCTTCGACGATATCGCCTGGGCGGATATCGCTGTAGTTGCGCAGACTCAGACCGCATTCCATGTTGGAGGCTACTTCCTTCACGTCTTCTTTATAACGTTTCAGGGATCCGAGGTCTCCGGTATGAACTACGATACCATCGCGAACGAGGTTCACGCGGGTATTTCTTGTCAGCTTGCCATCGAGTACGAAGCAACCAGCCACTGTAACCTTGTCGAATTTGTAGGTTTCGCGTACTTCGACGTTGCACACCACTTTCTTTTCGATTTTTGGTTCCAGCATCCCTTCCATCGCGGATTTGATCTCTTCGATCGCATCGTAGATGATGGAGTAGTTGCGGATTTCGATGTTTTCTTTCTCGGCGAGTTTGGCTGCCTGGGAAGAAGGCCGTACCTGGAAACCGAGGATGATGGCATCGGAAGCGGTAGCGAGGAGCACATCGGATTCGGTGATCTGACCCACGGCTTTGTGTACGATACTGATAACGATTTCTTCGGTAGACAGTTTCTGCAGGGAGTCGGACAGCGCTTCCACGGAACCATCAAAGTCGGCTTTGATGATGAGGTTGAGCTGTTTGAAGTTACCCAGTGCCAGGCGGCGACCGATTTCATCCAGGGTGATATGTTTCTTGGTACGGATACCTTGTTCGCGAACGATCTGGGCGCGGCGGTTAGCCACTTCTTTGGCTTCAGATTCGTTTTCGTACATTCTGAACTTCTCACCTGCCTGAGGGGCACCGTTCAAGCCGAGTACCTGTACTGGCATGGATGGACCTGCTTCTTCCATTTTCTGGCCACGTTCGTTGAACATGGCTTTGATTTTACCGAAGAAGGAGCCGGATACGATGGTATCGCCCTGACGGAGGGTACCATTTTGTACGAGGAGGGAGGCAACGTAACCGCGGCCTTTATCCAGGGAAGCTTCCACGATAGAACCAGCTGCCTCACGATTAGGGTTGGCTTTCAGTTCGAGCAGTTCAGCTTCCAGGAGGATTTTCTCCAGGAGTACATCGATGTTCAGACCGCTTTTAGCGGATATTTCCTGGCTTTGATATTTACCGCCCCAGTCTTCAACGAGGAGGTTCATACCTGCGAGTTGTTCTTTAATTTTCTCAGGGTTGGCGCCGTCTTTATCAATTTTGTTGATTGCAAAGACCATTGGGAGGCCAGCTGCCTGTGAGTGGGAGATGGCTTCACGTGTTTGAGGCATGATAGCGTCATCTGCTGCCACTACGATTACGGCGATATCCGCTGCTTTCGCACCACGGGCACGCATTGCGGTAAACGCTTCGTGACCTGGGGTATCGAGGAAGGTGATTTTTTTACCGTTTGCGGTTGTCACCTGGTAAGCACCGATGTGCTGGGTGATACCGCCGGCCTCACCAGCTACTACGTTTGCGTTACGGATATAGTCGAGCAGGGAAGTTTTACCGTGGTCAACGTGACCCATGATGGTAACGATTGGCGCGCGTGGTTCCAGATCTTCCGGTGCGTCTACTACTTCTTCCTCTTCAGATTCTTCGGCAGCGTCGAGACCGATGAATTCAACTTCGAAGCCAAATTCGCCGGCAACCAGCTCGATTACTTCTGCATCGAGGCGTTGGTTAATGGAAACCATGATGCCGAGTCCCATACATTTTGAGATCACTTCGGCGAAGCTAACGTCCATCAGGTTAGCGAGTTCGCTAACGGAGATGAATTCGGTAACCTGGAGTTTGTTGTCCTCCATGTTCTGGTTAGCTCTTTCATTGGCTCTCTCTTCGCGTTTTTCACGACGGTGTTTCGCTTTCACGTTTTTACCGCGGGTGTTGCCGGAGAGTTTGGCCATTGTTTCCTTAATCTTATTCTGGATTTCGTTTTTGTCGATTTCCTTTTCTTCAGCGGTACGTTTATCCGGACCGTTGTTGCCGTGGCGGTTAAATCCACCACCCTGGCCTGGTCGGTTGAAGTTACCTCTGTTTTGGCCACCCTGCTGACCACCTGGGCGGTTGTATCCACCACCACCTTGTTGGCCACCCTGGCGATTGTATCCACCACCTTGCTGACCACCAGGACGGTTTTGTCCGCCGCTGTGTTGTCCGCCAGGACGGTTTTGACCACCTGTGTGCTGACCACCACCCGGGCGATTTTGGCCGCCACTGTGTTGTCCACCCTGGCGGTTTTGACCACCGTGTTGGTTACGATCACCATGTTGACCACCAGGACGGTTTTGACCGCCGTGTTGGTTGCGGTCGCCGTGTTGGCGTTCGTGACGTGGGTGATCCCCTGTACCTTCCTTGTTTTCGCCGCTTTTAAAGTCGCGGGGCTGGATTGGTTCAGGTTTCTTTTCAACGATGATGCGCTTACGTTTACGTTTATCGTCGCGATCCTTGTTGAAATTGCTTTTATTATTATCTCTTCTGTCGGATTGCACCGGCAGTTCGATTTTGCCAATTACTTTAGGGCCGGTTAATTTTTCGGCCTGGATGTTTTCAATAACGGCACTGGCTTGCTCATCTGCATTATTTTGTGCAGCAGGAGCTTGGGCAGGGGGCTCGTTATTTGCAGGTTCTTCCTTCACAACAGGTTGTTTAACGGGAATAACCGTAGGTTTGGTTGCAGCAGCCGGTTTTGCCTCTTGTAATACTTCTTCCACTTTGTTAACTAAAGGTTTATCTTCAACCGGTGCGGCTTTTTCCGTTTTATCTTTCGTCGTATCGGTTTTATCTGTTTTTGCTGATTGCTCAGCTTGAGGAGCCTTGGCAGGGGTAGCTTCGGGAGCTTTATCTGCGGGTTTCTCAGTGCTGGCTGCCGGTTTTTCCGGTTGTACCTGTGCAGGAGCTGCTGGTTTTTCAGCGGCTGGAGCTTTAGGTGCTTCAGGTTTGGCGGCAGGCTCTTGTGCTGCGGGTTTTTCAGCGGCAGGTTGTTCCTTAGGCTGAGTTGCAGCAGGTTTTTCCGTTGCTTCTTGTTTAGGCTGCTCTTTCTGGGCTGGTTTTTTACCGCCGCGGTTAAGCGCATCGAGGTCGATCGTGGTGATGACGCGAGGGCCGTTAATTTTAGGAGCTTCGGTTTTAACCACATCCGGTTCGGCAGGCGGGGCCTGTGTTTTAGGCGCTTCCGCTACAGGGGGAGGTGGTGCAACGGGAGGTTCAACCTTTTCTTTTTCCTTAACCGGCGGGTTTTCCTGAACGGGAGCTTTAGGTTCCGGTTTAGGGGATTCCTTCACTGGTTCCGGCTTAGGTTCGGCTTTAGGTGCTTCTGCTACTGGAGCAGTTGGCTCTTTTTCTTCTTTAGGAGTGTTCTTTTTAGCCACAGCTTCCGCTTCCTCGTTTCCTTTCTCTTTCTCTGCTTCTTTCTTCTTCGCTTCTAACACGCTTCCTTTGGGCAGGGCTATCTGGTCGCTTTTGCGTTTGTTAGCCTTGTCCTGTTGGAACTCCGACTGCAGCGCTTGGTACATAACAGCCGTGAGGCGGGCATTTGGCGAACCAAAGCCGCCAATATCGAAGCCTTTATTGGAAAGAAAGTCGATAAGTGTTTCTTTACCAATATTAAACTCTTTGGCTGCGGCCAGCAATCGTGGTGTGTTGTTTGTTGTTTCAGGCATATCGTAATTCGGGCCTCCCCTGTTTCCCGTTTCTTCCAAACGGGTTGTTTTTTTACGTTTAAACAATAACTCGAAAAAATCAATTCCCCTTCTAATAAGCCCTTTACCTGGGAAGGGTTCTGGCTGGGCTTTATTCTTTGTCAAACTCTTCCTGTAATATTCTTCTTACATCCTGCACTGTCTCTTCTTCAAGATCCGAGCGGCGGACCAGTTCTTCAGTGGTCAGCTCCAATACGCTGCGGGCAGTATCACAACCTATGCGCTTCAGTTCATCTATGATCCATTCTTCGATTTCGTCTGAGAATTCTTCCAGATCAATATCAAATTCGGCTTGTTCCTGTTGTTCATCGCGGAATACGTCAATTTCGAATCCGGTGAGTTCGCAGGCGAGTTTGATATTAACGCCTTTTTTACCGATGGCCAGGGATACCTGATCTGGGTTCAGGTAAACGGAGGCGTATTTATTTTCCATATCCACTTCCATGCGGCTGATTCTTGCAGGAGTCAGCGAGCGTTGAATCAGGAGTTGGATATTGGTAGTATAGTTAATAATGTCAATGTTTTCGTTTCTGAGCTCACGAACGATACCATGGATGCGGCTACCTTTCATACCCACGCAGGCGCCTACCGGGTCGATACGGTCGTCATAAGATTCAACGGCCACTTTAGCTCTTTCACCTGGTTCGCGAACGATTTTCTTAATAACGATCAGGCCATCAAAGATCTCAGGAACTTCAATTTCCAGCAATTTAGCCAGGAAGGATGGATGTGTTCGGGAAAGAATGATGAGTGGGGCATTATTCTTCATTTCTACCTTTTTCACCACCGCTCTAACGTTCTCCCCTTTCTTGAAATAATCAGTGGGGATTTGTTCGGCTTTAGGCAAAATTAATTCATTCCCTTCATCATCAAGCAATAAAACTTCTTTTTTCCAAACCTGGTAGACTTCACCGGTTACAATTTCGCCGGCTTTATCAGCATATTTCTTTACGAGAATATTCTTTTTGAGGTCACCGATGCGGGCAGACAGCGTTTGTTTTGCTGCCAGGATGGCGCGGCGTCCGAAGTCCAGGATCTCTACTTCTTCGAAGAGTTCCTCACCGATTTCCAGGTCTTTTTCAATGGCAGTAGCCTCTGTGTATGCGATCTGCGCATTTTCATCCTCCACTTCTCCATCTTCCACTACGGTACGGCGGCGAAATATTTCAAGGTCCCCTTTTTCTGTATTTACAATGACGTCAAAGTTCTCATCAGAGCCATACTTTTTCCTCAGCAGGGTCTTGAACACATCTTCCAAAACCTTCATCAGCGTAGGGCGGTCAATGTTTTCCGCCTCCTTAAACTCGGTGAATGACTCAATCAGGTTAATACTAGCCATGTTTATTTATTATATTTTAGAACACAATGCACACTTTCGTATGCTTGATTTCATTGAATTTTATTTCGGTAGATTTTTTTTCTTTTTTCTTTCCAATCAGCTCTTCGATGGTAAAACCTTCGTCTGTTACTGCGGTCAGGGTTCCTTCTTTAGAAGTACCGTCCAGGAAAGTGGCTTCCACTTTTCGGCCAATATTTTTGAGATATTGTCTGTGCAGTTTCAGGGGTTCATCCAGTCCTGGGGAGGAAACTTCGAGAGAGAAGTCGCCATCCGGGAAAAGGGCTTTTTCCTCCAGCAGGGCATAGAGGGCGCGGTTAAAAGACACCAGTTTATCGACTGGTACACCTTTATCCCCATCCAAAAAGAGCTTTATATTATTTGTGGGCTTAATTCTGATATCTACCAGAAAGTTGTCGGGATCGTTTGCCAGCAGGCCTTCTGCTAACTCCCTTATTGCTGTTATCACGAGTTCGTTTGCCATACAAAAAGCGCGAAGGGGCCGATATCTCGTCCCCTTCGTTTGAATCATTTTTCCTACGCAAAATTAGGATATTATATTGGATAATGAAACAAAATCTGTTTTTCTGATAATATTTTTCTGAATGGACTAATTGTATGTGATATTTGTGTAATGTGTGAGGGTGGTGTTTTTGAATGTTTTTGGGCTGTGGTAGTCATTTACCTGATAGCAAGGGAGTTATATAGCAGGCGTTGAAAGTTAAAGAAAACTTAAAATGCCGAGCTGGTTAAAGTGTCGGCAGAGATTATCTGCTACCTTTGCACCATTATGTTGAAGACGTTAATATATCTTTTTCTTGCCTGGCTGCTTTATAAGCTGGTGTTTGACTTCATCATACCTATTTATCGCTCAACCAAGGTGGTAAGGAGGCAGATGTCGGACATGCAGGAAGCGATGCGCCAGCAATATGAGCAGCAGCAGGCTGCCCAGCAGGGATACAGTTCGCAGCAGCAGAAGCCGCCGGTATCCCGTCCGGAATCCAAGCCCGATAAAGGCGATTACATTGATTTTGAAGAAATTAAATAAAAAAACCTCACGGAAACGTGAGGTTTTTCTTTTATGTTTTATACCGCAAGCGGTTTAAAAATATCCAGGATCGTTTTAGGCGGTACCAGATGAATGGTGTGAATGCCCACTTTTTTTGCTGCTTCTATATTAGGTAAGGTATCGTCAATAAATACAGTCTCTCCTGCTTTCAACCCATTTTCGTCCAATACAACCTGGTAGATTTCAGTTCCCGGCTTACGATAGCCCATCAGGTGGGAGTAGTATGCTTTGTCGAAAAATTCCGCCAGGGAAGGAATACCGCGGGTATCCATCAGGATTTTATTGAAGTGATCGAGGTGGATAGCGTTTGTATTACTAAGGAGATATAAATTATACTGCTGGCGTAATTGCTGTAGTAATTGGAGTCGCTGCAGGGGGAAATCCAATAGCATGGCGTTCCAGGCGGCAATTATCTGTTCATCGGTGACGTTCTCCGGTAACTGTTTATGCATTGCTGCCAGGAATTCATCGTTGGTGACATGACCTGTTTCGAGGTCATTGAACAGGCTGGAGCCTTTGAACTGCGAATACAGCTCGTGAAAGTTTACAGCGCCGAGTTTTACGAAAGCCTCGTTGGTTTTTTGGTAGTCGATGTTCAGGATTACTCCACCCAGGTCGAAGATGATATTTTTTATTCCCTGCATATGTGCGTATTTACTACAAAGAAAAGCGTTTTTCGTAAAGTGTAGGCGTTTGAGTTACACTGTGGAAAATATTTTTAGGTTAATTGAATAAAATAATTAATTTTGCCGTCCCCTCGAAAGAGGGTTTGCGTTCTTCGGAACAGCTCCTATAGCTCAGTTGGTTAGAGCACCTGACTCATAATCAGGGGGTCACAGGATCATGCCCTGTTGGGAGCACGGATTAAAAGCGGTCTATTTTAGGCCGCTTTTTTTGGTTTTTACTCTTCTGGTGTCTCCATTTTATTGATCTGATAAATTGCT
Organism: Chitinophaga jiangningensis; assembly: GCF_900142605.1. Taxonomy (GTDB): domain Bacteria; phylum Bacteroidota; class Bacteroidia; order Chitinophagales; family Chitinophagaceae; genus Chitinophaga; species Chitinophaga jiangningensis. The sequence continues at coordinate 472,907 of NZ_FRBL01000005.1, read as the reverse complement.
TCGATTAGCTTCTCTAATGCGGTATAGGTAATAAAGATGCTTTTGCTATCGGCTACATCATCTGATAAAGAGGCAGCGTACCACTCTTTCAATAAAGTTCTTATTTCTGATAGGGAGAATTGCCAGCAAAATTCTTCCACGACTTCTTTGGGATTGATTAATTCTGCGTTGGTGAGGCTGAATGGTAGTTGATGCCATTCAGGGTAAGTTGCAATATTTTCCATTGGTTGAAGATTTAATATTGGGGAATGGAGGTGAATGGGCGGGCATAAAAAAGACGCATGGCCCATCCTAGCATCCTGGAGGTACTGGTATACCTGGCGACGACTAAGTGAGCCCATGCGCCATAGCATGGGCTACCCACCTTGTATCCCTCGTCGCCTTTCAAATTACCAGTTTTCCAGGACGAGATCTAAAGCAAGAAGCTTGAATATCTTTAGATCACTAAAATAGTGTTTTGCAGTTTGTTATCCTGATAGCCTTTTCATGTTGATAGGTTTTACTAGCAATTTAGTAAAAGATTTTCATATTTTACTACTAATAAGTAGTAAAATATTGGTAGTATTTAATCAGTAGTATCATGTTAGTGGTTACTAATTAGTAAACTATTCATTTATTTTATTTTATGGATAGCAGCAAACAAAAAACTCCAACAACTCCACTTGATCCTGATGAACAACTTGCAAAGTTGGGCGCTCGCATTAAGGAATTAAGGATAAAAGCCGGTTACTCAAACTATGAGGTATTTGCTTATGAGCATAATATCCCGAGGGCGCAGTATGGGCGCTATGAGCAAGGGAAGGATTTGAGGTTTAGTAGTTTGGTGAAGGTGGTGAGTGCGTTTGGGATGACGATGGAGGAGTTTTTTGGGGAGGGGTTTTAATTAAACATAGTTGATAATAGATTGTTTTTGTTTTTTTAATTGTAAATTTAAAAGCGTATTAGCCCCGTCTTTTCTAACTCATATTACCTCTTTTAGCAACTTTCTTTGTTGCTGCGGACTATTTAAATTCGAAAACTCTAATTTTGTTCCTTGTTTAGAAATGAAAAAATCGCATGAGTCAACTTAATTACATAAAAGATATTGCAAAATTCGGGTTAGAAAATGACCAGGAAAGGCTATTGTCAGTACTAAATGAACTCATTGAGCATTCAAAAAAAACAAAGAAAATTAATTTTGCATTACAGCTTCAGTCGATATTAAAAGATGCAATCCGTGTTCAAAAAACCAGTTCACTTACAAAGGCGGGTTCTGATACATATTTTAATCGTCTAGATGACAAGGAAACAGGCGAGTTAATTCTAGAGAAGTTAACATCTGATTATACCTTTGAGAATTTGGTTGCTGATTTGGAAGTGAAGGAACAATTATCTTTCTTTATTAAGGAGCATCAAGCTGCAGATATATTACGTGAATATGGTTTGCCAATTGCAAATAAAATTCTATTTCATGGTCCTTCTGGTTGTGGTAAGACATTAGCATCTTATGTTATTGCGGGAGAACTGCATAAAATGATGGTAGTGGTTAATTTAGGTGCTATTGTATCTTCTAAATTAGGAGAGACTAGTAAAAACCTTGCAAAAATATTTCGAAAAGCTGCTTCCGAAGATTGTATAATTTTCATTGATGAATTTGACACACTTGGTAAAGTAAGAGATTATGACCAAGATCATGGCGAAATGAAGAGAGTCGTAAATACTATTCTACAGTTGTTCGATTATTTGCCGCAAACAAGTATTGTTATTGCAGCAACGAATCAAAAAGAAATGTTAGATGACGCGATTTTAAGAAGATTTGATGTTAATATCAGATTAGATTTACCTAATGAAAATCAGATTATTGATTTAGTAAACTTGACTCTTAGAAATGGACAATTTAAGTTTGCGTCAAAAGCCTCAATAAAGTCCATTATTAAGGATGCAATAGGCTTAAGCTATTATAGCATTCAGAAAACACTCATAACTGCAATTAAGAGAAGTATTTTTTCCAATATGGCAGCTAAGGTAGCCTCCCCCCCTACTATTGATTTAAGAGTATGGAGGGAGTTAATTGCTGCTGAAAAGAAAGCACTTAAAAGTTGACTAAACATCTAAGTCGATGTCATTGTCATTGATCACTTCAGCTATATTTCTGATTTCATTACAATTAATCATTTCTTGATAGAGCCTTCCATCAACCTCATTAATTGGGATTTCTGTGATCCTAATTACAATTGAGAATCTATGTTGATTATTACTTGCATGCCTTTTATAGCTGTCTGGGATCTCATCTTTACACAAGCATCTTACAGCTATCGCAATGGCATTTTCAACATTCAATAAATCAGCCGGCTGCAGTGTATATGAAGTTGACTGCGCATTCGAAAATAGCCTATTTTCAATACCATAGTGGTCTTCACTCCAACTGAATCCTCTTTTTATTCCATACTGTGCTTGTTCTGCTTGTGAAATTGTTCGAATATCCAGGTTACGAACAATATTGAAGGCCATATAAATTGGAAGGTAGTTTAAATGGTTATCCTTTAATGGCAGGAAACTATAGCATAACGATATATCGAATTTTAATTTATTGCCAGAGGTTTGCAGATATTCTGGAAGGTGAATGGGCATGGTAATAATCTGACCGATAGATATTTCATCTTCAATGACAAATAAAATGGAATTGTCATCCGTAGATAATAAAGTGCTTTTTTGTGGTCTACCAAACCCTACCATACTTTTTAATAAGCTATCTGTGCTTGTACTAAAATGTGGTAAATCCTTTCTCCTATGAAACGTTGCAGTATTAATGAGTAGAGCTTTTACTGTTTGTGTTCTAAGGGAAGGATAATTATTCAATATTTCAGCAGCATATGAAGCACCGAGCGGAGTCGCTAAACTTGTACCGCAAGTTCTACCAAAGTACTTTTCAGTTTCTGCCATCGGCGATCTAAGAATTTCAATGCCTGCTTCATAGCTGAACAAATCACCTCCCTCAAATACAAGGTCAGGTTTATTGAGATATTTGTTCCTTTGGTTCTTTTTTAAAGGGGTGGAATTAACAGCCTGATTATAATCAAAATGAAACTTGCGACTATAATATGCAGGATATGAATTATTGGGTGTTATGTCAGAATTGTCATCTTTCTCTAAGTTTCCCGCTAAAGCACCAATTGAGATATTATTTAAGGATTCAGAGGGTTCAGAAATATTAGTGTTTCGGCAATTATGAAACTCGCTTGTGCTGTCTATTTTATAGAAGAATGCTGGATACTCATGATCTGGATGTGTTTCTTCGATTAAGAGCCGTTCAATGTAGTCCCCATTTATATTTCCGACTGAGATAAAAATGAGTAAGTCTTCCTCGTAAGCTAACTTGTCTAACTCATAAGCAAATTGACTATATCCATCATTATACTTTTTAGCAAGAGGAATATTTAATGACATATTGAATAATCTGATGCCATGGGTTCTTTTGGCATCTCGAATATCCTGGATTAATCTTGGTATATTTATTTCGTCATCCTGATTGTGAATTGCCTTTATAACAGCAATTTTTGCCTTGGCAGTATAGCTTTCCTTTATTTCAGCAGGAAATTCGTCCCCTAATGTTACTAGGCCCGCAACTAATGTTCCATGTCCTACTTCGTCCCAATAAGAGCCCATATTGGTGTGGTCATAAGCTGTTTCTGAAATTAGATTTTGTAAAGGCTCAATTCTATTAACGCCAGTATCAATAATTCCAACGGTTGTAAGTCCTTCTGGTACAATCACAGTAAATCCAAATTCCCTTCTTACAGTACCATAAATTCCAGGTCTGACCTTTAGTGCCCTGCTACTGGTAACTGTCTTAACAATATCAAAATTTGATGCTATTGTAACCTTCTCTTCTCTAGTTAAAGTTTTAACTTCTATGATGTCAGGACTGGCCTCAATATACGTCACATTTGCCTGCCGATTAGATAAATACTGTAAAAGCGTTCTTTTTTGAGCGAGATAGGCGGTGTTGGCAGAAGAAATAAGAGTTAACAAAATCCCAGTTTCATTGCTTGTGAATAAGCGTCTTAGGGTACCAATAAATTCAAATTTCATTACCAATGCCAATAAATTATATGGCTGATTCTCATAACTTGTTCCTTCAGGACTTTCGACGATCTGTTGGATGTGTGTGGAAAAAGTAGTAAATAATTGATTATCAATAACCTCAAACATTACCGTTTTGTTGAAGTGTGTATATTCAACCGGACTTAAGCCATAACGCTCGAAAAACTTTTTCTTCAGGTCATCACCAAAGACACATAAGAAATAGATACGTATTAAATCAATGATAGGCCCAGGAATTGTTCGATTTTCGTTTCTGGATTTTCGTTGAGTGTAAAATGCCGCATAATCATTCCGAAGTTCTTCTTTTTTGAATTCGTGAATAAATTTTGGTTCATTATTCTCTTCGTCCTGTGTTTCAGGGGTCGGATCAAATCCACGCTGACGTTTGAATGATGGATTATCAGCTTTGGGATTGATAATAAATACATGTTTATTATCTGCCATTGTTTCAGTTTTAATGTATAGGGTTGATACTTAAAATTACGAATCGAAAACATGGAAAGAGGGGGGCCGTGTTATTTCAATTCTATGTAATTAGAATGCACCACAATTTACGGGAATAAATTGAAATTATCCGTTGTGGATGGGGCAAGACAATTATAAAGTATCACCGTAGCTGGATTCAAACCGGGCAATGGAAAAGGGGATTAACTCCTCGCTGCAGCGGGCGGCATTTTTTTCAAAGATTCTCAGTTCCTGAGGTATACGCCGCAAATCACCCTTAGCAGTAGTAGGGTTCAATAAATCCCATTCTTCAGCTGTGGCATCAAAGCCGGTAGCATAGTATTTTCGTTCCCCCTTATAGGTTACACGCAGCTTTAGCGGGAATCTCTCCCCGCCTTTGGACCTCCGAAGGTCCGGCACTACCTTTTATATTGACCCTATCCCACCGCATGATACCTCAGATTTGATACATCTTTTGATACATGTTTTCAAAAAATGTCCGAAAACTAGATAAGGCAAGTCTAAATATAAAATCAATTAAAAGCTCACTGGTAGCGGCTTACAGACGTAACCGGCAATAACTGCAAACAACTGAAAACATAAATTTTAATGACTCATAATCAGGGGGTCACAGGATCATGCCCTGTTGGGAGCACGCTTCTATAAAGGCTTTCAGCGTTTTGTACGCTGGAAGCCTTTTTTATTTGATACATGTTTTGATACATGTTTTGAATGGTAGAGCTTGATTGTGGCTTGATGGCTAATCACAGCTGTATAGCAATTGAATTGCTACGCAGGCTAACATTCCTATTGTAATACAATTTTGGTTAAGGAGACATTGTCATAGGTATTGTCTGCTGGCGCAAATACTTTCTCACAAACAGGTTTTAAAACGCCACTGAAACTAACCTGCAAAGTGTTTTTAGAAGACTTGAGGGCCAATACTTCTGCAGGTAAAACGGATTCATTACATATTGCCAGGTAGTGTTTGCAATTAATACAGTCTTTCTCTGTATACACTATTACATATTTGTTCTGAAAGTCTTTACTATTATTGCTTCCAAAATACATTATTTCTCCTTTCAGATTAGATGTTTCAGCAATGGTATCTGTTGCGGGAGCAGAGCAGCCACACGCAGGTAATTCCTTATTTTTTTTGCAACCGTTAAGGACTATCAAAGCAAATAGCAGAAAAAACAGAACAGGGACTAATTTATCTTTCATTATTATTTTTAATGTTGGTTGAGTACTGATGTAGTGTATTTCAAATTTTGAAAATTTTATTTTCATAAGAACATTAAGTCGTAAAAAATCGTCTGAAACATCTTATCGAGATCAATTGCCCCTCTGCTTATCGCGTGTCGATTTTATTACGGTATCAATTCTATCTACTGGCAGTTTCGGAACAAAACAGCACATATAAAATGGGTTGAAAAGGATCTAAAGGCTAATATAGGGAATATTAAATGGTATCACTTTTTATGCGCGAAAGGAGAAAGATAGCAAGGTTAATGTTTTATTTCCCAATCTTTTTGCTAAAAAATTTAGTATTTTTGCTAGCGTTTAGGTTAATTTCCTACGATGCAAAAAGACTAAGTATGCAATTCAAATCAGGAAATCTTTTTGAAGCCGGAACTCAGGCATTAGTGAACGCAGTCAATACAGACGGTGTTATGGGTAAGGGTATCGCTTTACAATTCAAACAACGTTTTCCGGAAAACTTTAAAGCATATGCAGCCGCTTGTAAGCGAAATGAAGTTGTTATTGGAAAAATGTTTGTTTTCCATGAGGAAACAACTACAGGTGAAGTAATCATCATTAATTTCCCAACGAAAAAAACGTGGCGCAGGAAATCGGAATACAGTTTTATTGAAGCTGGCTTACCTGCTTTAGTCGATATTATTAAGCAGGAGAATATTAGTTCCATCGCAATACCGCCTTTAGGTTGTGGTAACGGAGGACTCCAATGGGAGCAGGTGAAACCCATGATCGAAAAGTATCTGTCGCCCCTGAAAGAAGTGGATGTGCAGGTGTTCGAACCTGTTAGTTAGCGTAGCGGAAGGGCTAACATCGATGTCAGCGAAACCCAGAGCATACTGCTAAAAAAAATAGAAGGGCCTACCCGTTATATTATCGATCAGGAAAAGCGCATCAACGCTCAAAACTAACGGAAAACTAAAATAAAACCATAATAAATGACTCAGGTCGCCTTATATGCGGCCTTTACGATATATTAAAAATATATTAATTTGTGTGAACCCCCTCCCCCATTGCTCCCCATCAAAAAAATCCTTAGCTTTAGCTCAGGCCCGACGTGCCGTTGTCCGGAAATTGTAGCATCGCCATTTTGTCAACTAAAGAATTATATAACGAACCACACCTTATACTCCTCGCATCACAAGGAAACCGTGAAGCATTCACCCGGCTGTACTCCCACTACCTGGATGCTGTAACGCAATACATACGCCTGTTTACACACTCGGAAGAGGAAGCCGACGAAGTTATTCAGGACGTGTTCGTACGCATATGGGAACAGCGGGACAAACTAAGCACGGTCACCGCATTCAAAGGCTACGTAGCTAAGGCTGCCCGCAACCGCCTGCTCGACCATCTACGCCACCTCGAGGTTCGGAAAGCCGCTATTATCGACCTACAAACAACCGCTACAGCGGAAACACCGGAAGATATATGGCATTATCGCTACATCTACCAAAAGGTACAGCAGCAGATTACCGCCCTCCCCGCCCAATGCCAGCACGTATTCCGCCTCAGCGTGGAAAAAGGAATGAGCCTGGACGAAATTGCCGCCGAACTGCGTATATCCAAGTCCGGAGTCAAAAACCAACTTTATAAAGCCCAAAAGCTGGTGCGGCAATGCTTTGAGGAAACTGATAACCACCTTTTCCTCGTACTCCTCCTTACAATTCCATTTTTCTAAAATTTTTTTTTGAATCGACGTGTCCTTTCGATTCCTTCAAACGTCCTTATACCGGATACACATTCCAGGTTATGACGCAGGAACAACTAAACGCTTTTTTAAAAGACTATACCGCCGGTAATTACTCAGAGCAGGATTACCTCGCCTTCCGCCATTGGCTTGATAACGCCGCTATGGAGGAAAAGCTGGCTGTACTGGATAAATATAGCGACCAGTTCCCGGAGCCCAACGCCCAACCATCGGCGGATACACGCCGTATCGCCATGATTGAGGCCGCCCTGGATGAATCCACAATCGAAGCACTACGTAAACCTGCGAGAGTACTTAATATCAGAAAATGGAGCGCCGCCGCGGCAGCTGTACTGTTGCTGGGCACCGGCGCCTGGTGGCTGCATAAAGAAAGCAAATCTAAACCTGCTACTGTAGCTCAACATGTAAATGTTGCCCCAGGAAAAGCCGGTGCCATTCTTACCCTCGGTGATGGGTCGCAGGTGGTACTCGACAGCGCCGGAAACGGCGTCATAGCCGTACAAAACGGCGCCAGCGTAGTGCTCGACAGCGGTAAAATCGGTTATGGAAAACAGGACCACAACAATGGGGAACCGCAGTATAATACCCTGTCCACCCCCATTGGGCGACAATTTAAAGTAGTACTGCCGGATGGTACCCTGGTATGGCTCAACGCCGCCAGCTCCATTCAATACCCCACCTTCTTTGCAGGCAACAGCCGCGAAGTAACCGTTACGGGTGAGGTGTATATGCAGGTGGCCCAGGATCATAATCACCCTTTCCGGGTAACCATTATGAGCGATGGCCACAATGAAGGTACTGTGGACGTACTCGGGACCGACTTTAACATCAACGCCTACCCGGACGAGCATGCCACCAAAGTGACGCTCATCAGCGGCGCCGTAATGGTGTCAGCAGGTAGCCCTATACAAAAAGAAATGCTTAAGCCCGACCAACAGGCTGCCATACACGAAAACAATAAAATAACCGTCCAGCACGTAAACACGGAGAGTGTTACGGCCTGGAAAAGCGGGTACTTCGATTTCGATGAAAACGACCTGACCATGCTAATGCGCCAACTCAACCGCTGGTACGGCATCGAAACAGAAATTGGAAAAAATGTTCCTGTAGATATTCAGTTTGGAGGTAAGATCAGCCGGAACCTGATGCTCTCCGAAGTAATCAAAGTCTTAAACCAGGCAGGTGTGCACTGCTACCTGACCAATGAAAGAAAGCTTATAGTAATTCCTTAATGAATGATGTTATTTGTTTTTAGTCGAGCAGAAATACTGCTGTCAACCAAAATGAGTAAACGCGATGGAAATGGCGTCACCTCTCAATGCTATTAACTAACAAGTAAATAGGACATAAGTAAAACAGACCGTCAAAGAAAAACCGGAAGTGTTACGAGCACCTCCGGTAAGTGATTTGACTGCCGCTGGCTGAATGAAACCAATTTTTTAAACAACCAATTAAACAGATCAAACTAATGCAATTTATGCAAAAAAATGCTAATTGTAGTTGGTATGCTATGCCCGGAAATGTAGCGCCGGACGGCTTCCAGAAAGGATCGGCCACCAATGCCGATACCCCGGAAGCAGTGCTGGCAGAACGGCATATTCCACACCAGGGTATGGGTACCAGCCTAAAAAAACTGCTGATTACAATGAAATTAACAGCATTGATTATCCTGGTATCTATCATGCAGGTTGCGGCGGAAGTGAAAGCGCAAAACGTAACATTTACCGGCCAGCGGGTAAGCCTCCAACGCGTGTTTTCTGCCATAGAAAAACAAACGGGATACCTCGTGTTCTATAAAAAGGAAGTGCTCCAGCGCTCCCACGATATCTCCGTTAACGCACAGGATGTTCCGCTAAACGAATTTATGGAGCTGGTACTCAAAGACCAGCCGGTGGACTATGAAATGGTAGCCAAAACCATCATCCTCAAAGTGAAGGAAACACCCGCCCCTAAAGAAAATACCGCTGCCTTTCAACAGGAAAAGCGTACGGGACGCGTTACCGATAAAAAGGGAAATCCCCTCATCGGTGTATCCGTTCAGGTTAAAGGGCAGTCCAAAGGCGCCATCACCGACGCTGACGGCCGATTTTCCATCGCCGCCAAAGCAGAAGATGTATTGGTATTTAACTTTATGGGCTTCAAATCCCAGACAATACCCGTAGCGGACCGCGCCAGCTTTAATGTAGTACTGGAAGACAACGTATCAGGACTGGGCGAAGTTGTAATCACCGGCTACCAGAACGTAGCCAAAAAACTCTTTACCGGCTCTGTTACCAATATCTCGGGTGCCGATGTGAAACAAGACGGTATCCTGGACGTTAGCCGTATGCTGGAAGGTAAAGTAGCCGGCGTATCGGTGCAAAATGTGTCCGGTACCTTCGGCGCCGCTCCTAAAATCCGCGTGAGAGGTGCCACCTCCATTACCGGTGAAAACAAACCGCTGTGGGTAGTGGATAACGTAGTACTGGAAGATATCGTAAACATCAGCAACGACCAGCTTTCCAGCGGCGACGCACTCACGCTGATCAGCTCCTCTGTAGCCGGCATCAATGCTGATGATATCGAGTCCTTTACTATTTTGAAAGATGCTGCCGCCACTGCGCAATACGGTGCCCGTGCGATGAACGGTGTAGTGGTGATCACCACCAAGAAAGGCCGCGCCGGTACCACCCAGGTGAACTATAGCGGCAACTTCTCCACCTTCCTTAAACCGGACTACAGCACGTTTAACATCATGAACTCCGCTGATCAAATGTCCGTATACGCTGAAATGTACCGCAAAGGAAATCTGACCTCCAACATCGCCAATGATAACACCGGCGGCGTTTACGCCAAGATGTACCGCCTGCTGAAAGAATATGATCCGGTTACCGGTAAGTTTGCCCTGGAAAACACACCAGAGGCCAGAACCGCCTTCCTGGAAAGATATGCTAAAGCAAACACCGACTGGTTTGGCCTGCTGTTTAAGAACTCTTTCGTACAGGAACACTCGCTGAGTATTTCTTCCGGTTCTGAAAAATCGCAACATTACTTCTCCCTTGGTTATTATAACGACAACGGATGGTCCATTGCAGACCGCGTAAGCAGATACACCGCTAACCTCCGTGGTAACTACAATATTACCAACCGCCTCACTGCTAACGTAATCGTTAACGGGTCTATCAGACAGCAGCGCGCGCCAGGTACACAAGGCCGCTCCAGTAACGTGGTAGAAGGCGTGTACACCCGCGACTTTGACATCAACCCATACAGTTTTGCACTGAACACCAGCCGTACGCTTACTGCCTATGACGAAAATGGTGAACTGGAATATTTCAACAGGAACTACGCTCCATTCAACATCCTTCACGAGCTGGAAAACAATTACATCAACCTGGATATGTTGGATACAAAAATCCAGGGTGAGCTGGGGTATAAAATTTCGGAAGATTTCAACTTCAAAACACTCGGTGCTATCCGTTTTGTAAAAACTACCCGCGAGAACATTATCACCGAGCACTCCAACATGGCTGAAGCATACAGATACATGCCTAATGCTACCGTTGCTGCAAATAACAGGTTCCTGTACCTTGATCCGGACCATCCGGAAATTACCGTAAAGGTGCCTACCCTGCCATACGGTGGTTTCTACAATCTGAACGAAGATAAGCTCGTGAACTACTACGTAAGAAACCAGCTGGACTTTAAACACACCTATAATGAAAAACACCTGGTATCCGCTTTTGTAGGCCAGGAGCTTAAATACACCGATCGCCAGAATAACTTTAACAACGGCTTCGGTTACCAATATGATAAAGGCGGTACACCATTTACTGACTACCGAATCGTAAAGATGTTCCTCGAAAGCGGTAACAACTATTACGGAATGCAGAAACAGTACGACAGATACCTTTCAGTTTTTGGTAATGCCAGCTATTCCTATGATGGTAAGTATGTGTTTAACGGAACGGTGCGATATGACGGCTCCAACCGCATGGGTAAATCCAGGCAGGCGCGCTGGCTCCCAACCTGGACGGTGAGTGGTGCCTGGAACCTTGACCAGGAAGATTTCCTGAAGGATAACCGCAATATCAGTTTCCTTAAATTACGCGGGTCTTATGGTTTAACCGCCAGCATCGGTAGTGCTACCAATTCTACTGTAGTATTTGAAAACAGTTCTTCTATCCGTCCGCGTCAGTCCGAACTGGAGCCAAGAATCGAAATCAAAAATCTGGAAAACTCCGAACTGACCTGGGAAAAACAATATGAAGGCAACATCGGTGTGGATGCAGGATTCTGGGGCGATAAGCTGAGCATTTCAGCAGATATCTATCAGAGAAATGGCTTTGATCTGATCAGCAACATGCGCACCTCCGGTATTGGTGGTGAAGGTACCAAACAGGCCAACTATGCAGATATGAAATCCCGCGGTGCGGAATTAACTATTGGCGGCCGTGTGATTAAAACCAAGCGGTTCAACTGGTCTACCAACTTCACCTTTGGTTATAATAAGAATGAAATTACCAACCTCAAAAGTAAGCCACGTATCTACGACCTGATTATTCCTGAAGGTGGCGCAACGGAAGGGCATGCGGTACGTGGACTCTATTCAATCGACTTTAAAGGATTGAATGAGATTGGTAAACCCACATTTATAGATGAAAATGGTAAGGAGGCTAATGGCGTGTATGTACAGAGTACCAATAAAAATTATCTGATTTATGAAGGTACTGTAGATCCAACTATTACAGGTGGCTGGAATAATACATTTAGCTATAAAGGATTTGTGTTGAACTTCTTCTTCTCTTATCAGGCAGGAAATAAAATCAGGCTGAATAATGAATTTGCACTCAACTACTCCGATGCGAACGCAATGCCTAAAGAGTTTCTTGACAGATGGACTTTACCACTGGACGAAAATGTTACAAATGTTCCATCCATCGCTGATTACCTGACAAGAACCAGCATTGGTTCTGTATATCCCTATACTGTTTATAACTATACCTCTGGCCGCGTGGCAGATGGAAGCTTTGTCCGGCTGAAGCAATTATCCCTGGCTTATAACCTGCCAGCTAATGTAGCAAGGCTGATTCGCGCAAACAACATTGGTATTAAACTCCAGGGAAACAACCTGTGGCTGGCATATGCTGATAAGAAACTGAAAGGTCAGGACCCTGAGTTCTTTACTTCCGGTGGTGTAGCCATGCCGTTGCCACGACAATTTACATTCTCCCTAAAAGTTGGATTCTAATTGTAGAAACTATGAAAAGAAATTATTTATATATCGCAATGCTTGCCTTGGTAGCTGGTACCAGCTGTAGCAAATACCTGGAGCATGCTCCTGATCAAAGGGCGGAGCTAAATACGCCGGAAAAGGTGGCTGAATTACTTACCTCTGCCTATCCCAGTGCGAACTACTTTGTTATGGCAGAAGCAAGATCTGATAACCAGATGGATGTAAGTGCCACTGGTATTCAAAATCCGGTGAACTCAGATTCCTATTTCTGGAAAGATGTTACTTCTACCAGCCAGGACGGAGCCACCTACTACTGGAATGCCTGCTATTCGGCAATTGCCGCTGCCAATCAGGCATTGGAAGTATGTAACAGTGCCGCCAATCCTAAAGAATATGAAGGGTCGAAAGGTGAAGCATTGCTGGCAAGAGCATACGCACATTTTATGCTGGTAACCCTTTATGCTAAGGCATATGATCCTGCAACGGCAGCTACAGATCCGGGTATTCCCTATGTTACCGTTCCGGAGAGCGTAGTGATAAAACAGTATGATCGTAAAACAGTAGCCTATGTGTATGAGATGATTGAAAAGGATATCAAAGAAGGTATGCCTTTGATCAACGATAAATATGTAATTCCAGCTTATCACTTTACCAGGAGAGCTGCACATGCATTCGCTTCCCGGTTTTACTTGTGGAAAAGAGAATGGCAAAAGGTTATCGATGAAGCCAACCAGGCTTTCCCTGCTAACGATTTTGCAGCAAACGTAAGACCATGGCTTAATTACCAGGGAGCTACCGTGACTACGAACGACCTGCAGGCGTTTTATACCAACGCTACTAACCCGGGTAACCTGTTGTTGGGTGAAACGGTTTCCTCTCTTGGTATAAATTATTATCGCTACCAGTATGCAATGACGCAACCAAGGCTGAATCAGATCATTGCGCCTTTAGGTATTTCATGGAGTGCACTTAAAACCTATAGCAATAGTTCCACCTTTTATTTTGTAATGAAATACCTGGCCTATTTCAAACGCTCCAGCCTGAACGCTACCACTGGTGTGTATTACACTATGGTGCCCCTGTTAACTACCGAAGAGGTACTGTTAAACAGAGCAGAGGCCTTGCTCATGAGCGACAGATATAGTGAAGCTCTGGATGATTTGAACACCATGGCCAAAACGCGCATTAACAACTACAACGCTACTACCCACGGGTACACGGAGACGAAGATTACCAAATATTATGAAACACGAACTACTGATAAGAAAGAAGCCTATCGTATGGCCATCCTCGACATCAGACGTGCAGAGTTTGTGAATGAAGGTATGAGATGGCTGGATATTCTCCGCCTGCAAATGCCGGTAACACATACCACCAGCAAAGGTGAAGTATATGAACTCGCAGCGGACGACAAGAGAAAATTATTGCAATTGCCGGAGGAAGTAACCTTATCCGGAGTACCTCTTAATCCTCGTTAATCTTATTGATCGTATGAAAAAATATTGCTTACATATATTAGTGCTCGCAGCCATTTTCATGGCTTCCTGTAAAAAGGAGGACAACCTGGACAAACCATTGGTAGGTCTTGGTGGCGATACCTGGGCTAAAACAGCATTGGATAACTGGCTGTACTCCACCTTTACACAACCTTATAACCTGGAAGTTAAATACAGGTGGGATGGTTCAGAACTGGATCCTACAAAAACCCTCGTACCTCCCGACAGTAGCAGGGTGAGACCCTTAATGGAGATGGTAAATTCCTCATGGATTGAACCTTACGTTTCCGTAAAGGGTGCTGAATTTATTAAACGCTATTCTCCCAAACAATATATGTTGGTAGGTAGTGTGGAATACAATACTGGTGGTACTGTAAAACTCGGGGAAGCCGAAGGCGGATTCAGGGTAACCTTGTATAATGTAAATAACTTTGTGAAGTCAAATCGTGCTAATGCGCAGCAGGTGCTGAAAACCATCCATCACGAGTTTACACACATCCTTCATCAAACTGTGGAAATCCCTAAGGAATATCCATTGTTGACAGGTGGTAGTTACACCTCCGACTGGAACAACCAAACCTTAACGGAGGCACTGTCTTTAGGATATGTATCCCAGTATTCACGAGCAGCTCCCAATGAGGACTTTGCGGAAATGGTATCCATTATGCTTACACAGGGACGTGGCGGTTATGAAACACTTCTTCGTACCGCAGGTACTAACCTCACGGTGATTCGTAAAAAAGAGTCTATAGTTATTGGATACTTTAAACAAACCTGGGGGATAGATTTTACCACGCTGCAAACCAAAGTTCAGAAAGACCTGAACAGCTACTCCAAAGCACCGGTATTTTCTCAGATTGGTTTTGGTAAGGCGTTTTCGTCAATTACCATCACCCCGGCACAAGTAGGCGGCCAATCGGATAAATTCAATACTGCGTGGGAAACTGCCAAAGCCAGTTTTCAGAAATATAGCTCCACAGCTGTATATGCATTGGAAAGCATGAACATCGTGTTTGCAACAGCTACTACAATGCAACTGAAGGTTAATTTCCGCGCTACCGCCGGAGCAAACCTGGGTACGCTGTACACTGCTACGTATACCTACAATGTGGCTGCAAATGCCACCGCTGAAACCTACGCATTCGCCTATGCAAGTGCTGATGCCAATGGCACCAGCCTCGCCGCCGCAGCAAAACCACTGACCGATTACTTCACTGGTAATTTTGCAATGAAATATTTCTACGGCAGCGACGCTGCAGTGGAATTCGGTGGTGTGCAAAAAGCTGATGATGCCACTTCATTTACATTCGGAATCTTAAACCTGTAATGAACATGATTAAAAAACTAGCGCTATATATAGTCCTTTCAGGAATGGCTCTTTCTGGCTGCAACAAAACGGATGATCCCTTTATGGATGATCCGGATACCAGATTAATGGCCAGGTTAGCAGAAAATGAGCAATTACTTACCAGTGCTGAGTTCGGCTGGAAAGCTACCATCTATCCAAAAGGAGGGAAAGGGTTTAGCTACTACTTCAAATTCGGCAAGGATAATTCAGTAGAAATGTTGAGTGATTTTGATGCGGTTACAGCTACCGAACTTAAATCATCCACTTATCGATTGAAAGCTCTGCAATGGCCCACATTGATTTTTGATACGTACAACTACATCCATCTGCCCAATGACCCGGCTCCAGGAGTAAGCGGTGGTACCGCAGGTGCAGGATTACAATCCGACTTCCAGTTTGCCATGGATAAGATGGTGGGTGATACCTTTTTTCTGAAGGGAGTCGACCGTCAAAATGTGATGACCATGGTTAGACTTACCAGTGCAGAACAGAAGGAAATCCTTGCTGGTAAAATGGCTGGAAGTATGGTTAATATGTTCTCTTATGCATTGGCGGTGCGCTACCCTACTGTTACCTTCAAAGATGGTAAGCTAATGGATCTGGCCCTGAATCCTGCAACACGTCGTATCCGTATTGGTTATATGCTGGATGAGACCAATGTATTCAGCAAAACAAGAGGCTATGCTTACACCTATAGGGGTATAATTCTCGACTCAGCAGTGGTATACAATGGGTTTGTTGTGAAAGAGTTGATATGGGATGAGGCTAAACTAACCTATGCCATAAAAAGCGGAGAAACCACCCTTTATGCCGCGGGTGGTGTAATTCCCGCAGTGCCATTGGCACCAGTGTTCGGCGTGGGTAAAGATTATACCTCTATCGATTACACACCGGCTACACTAAAGGGGACCCTGGGTACAGACTTCGACGCGGCATTTACATCCAGCGCCAACCTGTTCAAGGGTGCCAATGGTACGCTGAACACAGTGAAGATTATTATCAACGGAGATAATACCTACACACTGAGGGTTAACTACGTGACTACAGCAGCTTTTGCGGCCAACCTGATTTTTACGGTTACCAAAAATCCTGATGGCTCTTTCAAACTGGTATTTAATTCCCAGGATGGAAATGCTACCACCAGAGCTACACTTATCCAGCCACTGAAAACTTACTTCGAAAGTAGTAGCTGGAAAATCCGTTGGGTAATTAATACTATCCCAGGTTCTTCCCTTACGCTTGGCGGACTTGCGAAAGCCAATGACGATACACAGTATTTCTATGGGGTAGCAGGTAACTAACAACGATTATGATACAACAGATAATATTATGGGTTTGGGGGATCACTATTTTCATCGCTTTAATAGTAAGGTTAATACCCGCTCATATATACAAAAAGCGTGACTGGGATAAGGACCGGGCCCGGCTACTCTCCCTCTACAGTATGGGAGGCATGGCAGTACTCTGGTTTTTCTTCAGGCATTACCAATAAAAAGTAAAAAGCGCTCAGGTTTTCCTGAGCGCTTTTTTTATTCAGGATAAGCATAAGTTTCTGCTACCCATTCAAACGCCTCATCCTTCTTCCGCGCATGCCCGATTCCCGGCCATGGCAAGTGATAGGCAAATATCGGTGTAGCCGATGCCGTTAACTTTGCCAATACTTTTTTACGGGTAGCCGCTGCTAACTGTAAATCTGTATCTCCATTAAAACCCCACTCAGGATGCGGAAATAACAGCACATCAGAATGTATCAGGTCAGCCACATGCACCATGGATTTTCCTCCGGAATAAATATGCGTGATCGTGTGGCCAGGCGTATGCCCCGGCGTAATTTCCAGCCTGATGCAATCGTGCAGTACCTGCCCGTCTTCAAACAAATGCAGCTTAGGTTTGATAGTAGTCAGCACACGCTGGGTAGCTTTGGTAAACACTTTCAGCAGCGCCTTATCTTCAAAGGCTGATTTACTGAAGTCCTGTGTGTCGGCCATCCAGAAGTTGTGTTCAATGCGGGAAATATAGTATTCCGCATTGGGGAAATTCAGGGAGCCGTCATCTTTCAGTACACCGCCAATATGATCGGGGTGGCCATGTGAAATAATTATTGTGGAGATGTCGGTAGCCCGTATGCCGGCGTCTGCAAGGGAGTTCAGCAGCCAACCGGAATTTTTACCGAAGGCATTACCAGTGCCGGTGTCGATCAGTATTATTTTATCCTGCTTTTTCACCAACAGCATATTCATACCCAGGTCCACATGATCTGTGGGGCGGAAACTCTTTTGCAGCAAGTCATTCACCTGCTTAGCGGCCACACCTGGCGCAAAGTTAGGCTGTACCTTATCCATGTGGATAAACCCATCTGTAACTGTAATTAATTCAAGCTCTCCCAGCTGAAACTTATGAAAGGGGCGCGCAACGGGCGTTGCAACGGAGGCCAGCAAACTTTTAAGTGGTAAGGAGGCGCCCACGCCTGCCAGTAGCATATTTCGGATTAACGCTCTTCTGTTCATCGATGGAAATTTTTATCAAAGGTATTCGCATCGCCTGTCAGCAACAAGTAGTTACTAAAAAGAAAGCTACTTACTAAAAAGGTACTATTGCTGATTATCAGCACAATAAAGTAAGGGCCTCCCTGAAAGCAGGGAGGCCGTATCCCTACTTATAAATCCACGTTAATAAGCTGATTGGAATTGGCAATGGTCAACTGCTGTACCGGACAGCTATCAGCCGGAACAAATGATCCCTGGGGATCAAATCTGGAAATGGGCGACAGGAAAGAGAAGGAAACCTGCTCCACTGGCTGCGCCGATCCGTTTACCCGCAGCTCCTGCTTCTTATCGAAGCCGTGAAGCATCAGTTTAATGTAACGGAACTGGCTGGCCATACTTCCTGAAGGCACATCCAGCGTCAGCTTTGCGGCTGAAGGCTGATAGGTGATACTACGCTTGTAAAAACCGCCTTTTTCATAATCGAAGCTTTCTCCATCATCTTCATAATACACGAAAGTGTTCGCGTCCGAACCCTTGTAAATATGAAGCGAAAGCGTGTCAGTGGGCTTTTCCGATGTACTTTGTACAAGGGACTGCATAGGGAATATGCTGCTGCCTTTTACATATACAGGCAATGACTTGTTATTAAGTTCAATAATGCTTTCCTGGTTGCCTGCCACCGGCTCATCGTTATACAACCTGTACCAGTTGCCTGCAGGCATAAATACTTTACCAAAAGAAGCGGTGCTCTCGAAAGGTGCGATCATAAATGCGTCGCCAAAAAGATACTGGTTCTGGTACCGTGTGTCGTATACCCGTGGTTCGAAGGTGTTATCCAGCGCAAGGGTACGCATAACGGGCACGCCTGTACTGGCTGCCTCATATATCTTACTATAAATATATGGGAGAAGCCGGTAGCGCAGATTGATATAGTTACGGGAAATTTCAAGTACCTCTTCGCCAAAGGCCCATGGCTCGGCCGACTTGGTATTTACCTGCGTATGATTCCTATAGTAAGGAATAAATGCACCTATCTGCATCCATCGCGTATATAGTGCCACAGAAGGATTGCCTGAAAATCCGCCGATGTCCATGCCGGCAAAGCCAAAGCCACTCAGGCCCAGGCTATTCAGCAGCCTTACGCCTAGCAGCATATGATCATCCTCGGAGCGGTTATCACCCGTCCAGATGGCGGTGTAGCGCTGTGAGCCTGCATAGGCGGCACGGGTGAGCAAGAACGGCCGATTCTTCATTTCTTCCCTGGCACCTTCATAACTGGCTTTGGCCATTGCCAGGCTATATACGTTATGCGCCTGCAGATGCGTAACGGGCTTACCCTCGAAGTTAAACAGCACATTATCCGGCATCTTCTGGCCCCAGGTAGCAATTTCGTTCATATCATTCCAGATGCCTTCCACACCTGTACGGATATACGATTTCAGCTGGCCCTTCCACCAGTCACGACCCTTCACGGAAGTGAAGTCCGGAAAGTGACACCATCCGGGCCATACCTGGCCGGTGTAGTAGCCACCATCGCTGTATTTGACAAAGATGTCGGCCTGCTTGCCGCTTTCGTAGGCGTGGTAACCGTTTTCAACCTTAATTCCAGGGTCTACGATTACGGTCAGGTGCAGGCCTTGATCTCTGAGTTTTTTAGCTAAACCCTGGGGATCAGGGAAACGTTCCTTGTTCCAGGTGAACAGCTTGTAAGCATCCATGTAGTGGATGTCGAGGGTGATGCCATCGGCCGGTACTTTCTTTTCGCGAAGGGTTTGTGCAATGCGCATTACCTCCGTATCAGGATAATAGCTATACCTGTTTTGCTGATAGCCGAGGCTCCAGCGTGGAGGCAGGGGCATACGCCCGGTAAGCGCAGTATATTCAGACACTATATCAGCCATGCGGGTGTGATAGATGAAAAAGTAGTTCATCTCTCCTCCCCTGGCGCCGAAGGAGCTAAAGCGGTTGTTGCTGGCGCCGAAGTTGAAATCACTTTGAAAACTGTTGTCGAAAAAGATCCCGTAGTTCAGCCGGTGGTGGATACCTATATAAAAAGGGATAGTAGCATAAATCGGATCTCTGTCAACCCGGTAGGCAAATACATCTGAGTTCCAGTTCGTATAGGCTTCCCCTTTACGATCGAGATTACCTGTTTTTTCACCCAGGCCTATGAAGCGCTCCCCTTCCTGCATGTGCTTGTAGGTGGTTACCTGGTTGTTGATCCAGGAGGTGGTGAGGCCGGGCTCATCCTGGTTAATCACTTCTCCGGCTGGTGTTAAAAACGAAATGGCGAAAGGCGCTTTACTGATCTTTACCTGCAGTGAGTCAGTCGTAATATTTATCTCCTTATTATTTTGTGAGATGCGGGCGCCGCTCTGCTGCGGCTGCCCCACCACTGCATAGGAAAAATCTGCCGGCAGCGGGCCTTTATCCATTCTCACGCGTACCATCGACGGGCTATAAACAGTTACAACGGCATGTGCATTGTCCAGCGTGATGTTTACCTGTTGGCCGCTGATGGCGACATTTTTTACGTTTCCGGCGGTTTGTACAGGCTGTTGAGCCGCAGCCTGCAAACCGGCCAGAAAGAGCATGCCTACGGCTATATGCCTGCTTTTTTGCAGCACGTTCACATTATACATTGGCAATAAGATTAGTAGGAGGAAATTAGTCAGGGCCTTCTGCCCTGATTAATTTCCGGGCAACAGGCGCGGAAGGCGCCCGGCTGCCCGGAAAGAGGAAGAAGGTTAATATCCCGGATTTTGAGTAAGATTTTTGTTCACAGCCAGGTCACTGGTTGGAATCGGGAACAAGAGGTTTCTTTTGTTATCTGTTGCTTTCAGCTGCCATGGCTCCAGGTATTTGCCAAAACGGATCAAATCCTGTCTGCGCCAGCCTTCCCAGTATAATTCACGACCTCTTTCATCTATCAGGTTAGCGAGGGTGAGGCTCACAATAGGCGTAGCACCTCTTTTTAACCTGATTTGATTTACGATGGCCAGGCCTGCGGTACTACCTGTGCGGAGCAACGCTTCTGCTTTCATCAGCAGCACATCTGCATATCGGAAAAATACATAGTCATTGCTGGCTTCCTGACCGTCTTTACTGCTGGAAGAAGTAAGGAAATCAGGTGGATATTTGATCACGCGGATACCGGTTACTTCCAGGTTGTTGCCGGTTTCTTTAATGGCAACTTCCCTGGTAAAGGCCAGCGGGTTGCCTTTCCTGTCCTGCAGGGCTTTACCCGTTTGGTCGTACTGCTGCCCAACGAGGAAGCCTACACGCAACCCTGAAATATTGGTTACACCATCATATGCACCACCACGGCGGGTATCAGTGGCTTCGTACTTGTCGTAGAAGTCGGACAGGGTAGCAAAGCCGTTCCAGCCGCTTGGGTTCATGTTGTAGTGCAGCGTGAATTTCCAGCGGGCAAATGCGCTGTTACCGGAACGTACGGTACTGAAGCCAGGGCCGTTACGCTGGGTGAAGATATTCTCGGTGGACTTCACATCGTTGTCACGTGCAAAGTTATCGTAGTAGTTATCAGCTAGTTTGTAAGAACCAGGGCTGGCGATGATTTCATCCGCATATTTGATTACTTCCTGCATATCGGCTGCATCAAAGGTGGGTGCTTCCCTGTTTAGGAAGGTGCCTTTGTTGAGGTAACATTTCATGAGCAGGAAGCGTGCAGCATCCTTATTGGCCTGATAGGCAGGCGCAATTGGCCTGTCAGGTAAAGTTGGAATTATTGCCTTCAGTTCTGCGATGATGAAGTCCAGTGCTTCTGCTGATTTCAGTACTCTTGGTGCGTTCAGCAGGGTATCCTGCGGCGTACGGAAGGGTACCTGACCCCAGAGGTCCACTGTGGTAAACATGGAGAGTGCGCGCAGGAAGCGGGCTTCAGATGCCTGCACGTCATTCGGGCGGAAACTGAGTACGTTGGTAGCCGCAAACTGCAATTGCAGCAGGCTCGAAAATGCACTTTGGATATGGGAGTGGTCGGCAGTCCAGGTGTGTTCATGAAGGGCACGCCATACGCCGTTATCGTCCCAGTCGCCGGCGCGTGTAGGGCCTACGGCTTCGTCCGTACTATGGACCATCATCCCCCAGGTATTGGAAAAGTCCTGGTAAGGCATCTGTAATCCATCGTAGGCATTTTTCAGCAGGGAGGCTACGGTGATCACAGAATCTGCTTCCTGCCGGGTCAGTGTGGAACCTAACTCTTCTTTGAGGCTGCAGGACGCCATGTTCAATGTAACTGCCACTGCCAGCGAGGTTCGGAATATATGCTTAATCATGTTTTTCAGTTTTGTGGTGAATGGAATTTTTACAGGGAGAAGGACAGGCCGAACATTACCGTTCTGGCAGTTGGATACGGAGAGTATTCAATACCAAAAGAAGTAACGCCATTCACGCTTTTATCAGTATTTACTTCCGGATCAAACCCTGTGTATTTGGTGATTACGAACAGGTTTTGTCCGGTAACAGAGAGGGTAGCATTTTTAAACACGCGGCCCACATCGCCAAAGGTGTAGCTCAGCGTCACGTTATCCAGTTTCAGGAAGTTACCGTTTTCCAGGTAGCGGGAAGAAACCGTGATAGGGTTAGCCAGCGATTCGCCATTACCCAGCAGGGCTTTTGCGATGTTTCTGCTGCCGAGGTTACCAATAGGCAGCACCGTATTGGCTGTGTTGTTATACACCTGGTAGCCGAAAGCACCGTGTGAGCTAAATGCGAAAGTGAAGTTTTTATACATCACCTGTGAGTTGATACCCAGCATGGTTTTAGGGTTCGGATTAGTCAGGTAATACAGGGTGTTACCACCATCTGCATATTGTGCCTGGCCTTTGTCATCGAAGCCTTCGAATTTACGCACATAGAAAGTGTTGAGTGCATAACCGTTTGCCAGTCGCTGTGAGGTAGCGCCGGATACACCCTGACCGCTAATGGAACCCGTGAGCACCGGAGGGCCATCGTAGTTTTTCAGCTCGTTGCGCAGGAAAGTACCGTTGATACCCAATGCCCAGGTCAGGTCTTTCTTGCGGATAATTTCTCCGCGAACGCTGTATTCCAGACCTCTGTTGAGTACATTACCTGGCATGTTAATCCAGTAGGAAGATGCCGGTGCCGGCTGAATGGCAGGGAAGCTAAACAGCAGGTTGGTAGTGTTTTTATAGAAGTAGTCGATCGTACCGGTAATTCTGTTGTCGAGGATACCGAAGTCAAGACCACCGTTGAACTGTTTGGAGGATTCCCATTTCAGGTTAGGGTTAGCCACATTGGTGAGACCGGAACCGCCACCCGCGCCAAGGCCGTATTGTTCCTGGGAGGCACCTGCCGGGAACTCCTGGTTACCGGTAATACCATAACCTACGCGCAGTGCAAGGGTTTGAAACAGTTTGCTGCCTTTCATGAAATCTTCATTGTTGATATTCCATTTAGCAGCAAATGAAGGGAAGGTACCGTATTGATTGGAGCTACCGAATTTGCTGGAGCCGTCTACCCTTACGGTGGCGTTTAACAGGTATTTGTCGTAGAAGTTGAGTTCCGCCCTTGCGAAGTAGGATTGTAGTTCGCTGGTAGGATTTTTAAAGGAGCTCATGAAGGTATTTGCCTGTGTGGGCGACTGTAACTGGTGCACGTAGTCGATTGCATATGTAGGGAAGCCTAGTGCACCCAGGTTTACACCTTCGTAGTTAAACTCCTGGTATTCATAACCGAGTAAGCCTTTGAAGTTAAATGCTTTGGTTAGTTGCTTCTGGTAGGTCAGCGTGGTATTGAACAGCTGGGTATTCAGCTCGCTGTTGCCATAGTAGGCCTGGCCCAGGTCCTGTACGCCGGCGATATTGATAAACGAGGCAATCTGTGTTTTACGGATACCTACCTGGTGGTTCAGGCTGTACATGGCGCGTAATTCCAGGTTGTCGTTAAACTTGAAGTAAGGAGAAACACTTCCCAGGATGTAGGTAATGTTGGCGTTATCATCATACGCTTCTGACATAGCCAGCGGGTTGATGGAGCTACCGGCGCCGAGCAGGTTAAATGACCCGTCAGCTTTGCGCAGCGGCATGGTAGGGTTCCATTGCAGGGCCTGACCGATAAGGCTGCCGGTAAAGCCGGCGTCGTTACTGATAGGGGCCAGGGACTCCGCCGTTTGTGCAGCCATGATGTTATAGTCCACACCCAGCTGGTTTTTAGCGAGGAAGGTATTTTGTCCGTTCAGGGTAGCGGTAATTTTTTTCAGTCCGGATTTACGGATGATACCCTGCTGATCCTGGTAACCGAAAGAGGCGCGATAGCGGCCGGTTTCGTTACCGCCACTCATGGCCACATGGAAGTTCTGGGATACGCCGGTACGGAGGATAGACTCCATACCATCGGAGCTGCCACCGTAATCACCCGCAGTGAGGTTATAATCTTTCAGGGCGGAGCGATATTCGTCTGCATTCAATACTTCCAGCTTTTTCATGATGTTGCTGAATCCGGCAGAGTAGTTAGCGTCGATACGAGCTACGCCGGCAGAGCCTTTCTTGGTGTTGATCATGATCACACCGTTGGAACCACGTGAACCGTAGATGGCGGTGGCAGAGGCATCTTTCAGTACATCCATGGAAGCGATATCCAGGGAGTTGATAAAGTTCATCGGGTTGGCATCGGGGGTCTGACCCAAACCGGCGGCGTTTACACCCGGGCGGGCTACACGGCCATCCAATGGAACTCCATCGATTACGTACAGGGGCTGGTTACCGCTACGTACGGAGCTAAGACCCCTTATACGCACGGTGGTAGCAGCGCCAGGCGCACCACTGTTGTTGAGGATCATTAAGCCGGATACCTTACCCTGGATCAGCTGATCCGGCGCACTGGTGATACCGCGGTTAAAATCAGCCGCCTTAATGGAAGCCACAGCACCGGTTACGTCCTTTTTACGGGTGGTACCATAACCCACCACCACTACGTCGGAAAGGGTGGAGCTTTCAGGTTGCATGCTGATAGCTGCACTGGTTTTGCCGGTAGTGTTTACTTCCTGTGTTTTATAGCCAACGAAAGAGATGATAAGTGTGGCATTAGCCGGTATGCTGGCCAGTTTGAAATTACCCTCAGGATCTGATGCTGTTCCTGATTTAGTGCCTTTAATGGCAACAGTAGCACCTGGAATGGGTGAACCTTTTTCGTCCGTAACCTTTCCGGTAAAGCTCTTGTTTTGGGCAAACGCTACGGTTTGCACTAACACCGCAAACACCGCAATAAAGAGGTGACGAAGGAGTCGTGATTTGGTCATAAAATGGAATTTTGATTCAGTAATGAAACAAGTACTGTGACGTGGATTTCTAATAAAGTGAACGAAATAGAGTTTTTAATAATTGAACATGATGAAACTGATAAAAGGCCGTCGCCTTCTTTTTTTACGTGGATTCATATCATCAGGCTCACAACTGTAATGGAATGTTTTTAACGTGGTGAATAAATAGAGCTCAGTTTTTACCTCAATTATTGGTTGTTGAATTTGTTCCTAAGATCAAAGTAATACATCATGTCTCAGGCTAACAATTTATAAAGACAAAATATAGAAAATATTGACCACAAAATCTATATTATTTTAGTTAACTTAATGGAAATCAATTATATAAAATCAAATATTATTTTTGAAAATATCGATACCATCCGCCGGTTTTATAGCGCTTTTATAGCCATTATGCGTGTTTCAAACTCATCATTAGGCACCAGAGACCGCTTCTTGATTTTGGTTTTATAGGCGTATATCGTGTTCACGGAATATTCTAAAATACGGGCAATTTGCTCATTATCGGTAATGCCTATACGGATCAATGCAAAAATACGTAGATCAGTATTTAACAACTCATTTTCCTTCAACTGGACTTTGTTGTCGGCGTCAAATAGTTTGTTGAACTCGTCAACAAAATGAGGGAAGATTCGCAGGAAAACCCGGTCGAAATTGGTAAAGAGCTCGTCCCGCTCCTGCCGCACGTTGATGGAATTGATCAAAAACCGGAAATCAGTGGCACTTTTGCTTTCCGCCAGTTTCTGCTCCAACAGCTGCTTGATTTTTTCAATTTTCCCGATGTATTTGGCGTTGCTGTGAAAAAAGTAACCGATATATTCTTCCTTGATCTTATTGGCTTCTTCCAGCTGGTTGTTGGCCTCCTGCTGTCGCAAATGCGCCTGGGTGATGGCCTGTTGTGCCTGTTTGAGCTTCCTGATCTGCCGGAATACGATGATGGTCATGGCTACCAACGCCAGGAAAAGCACGGTCACAATGGCCGCATATATAATTAAAGAACGGTTTTGCTGCTCAGCGGTATTGATCCGTTCCTCCTCGATGATAGGTAATATATTACTTACCATCACCTTCCGCTGCCGGGCACCGTAAAAAACGGCCTCGGTCATGGCACGTTCAATATACCGCGATGCGGTTTTTATATCTCCCAACTCAAAAAGAAAAGTAGCCAGGGTATAAGCGGCCATGGTTTCTTTGGTGGAAGTACGTATATCCGCAATGGCAGAGCGGGCCATCAGGTAGATGGCTGTATCCCGCTGCTGGTTTTTCTGGTACATGGAGCCCAGGCTACAGGCCGCCACTGCTACCTGCCGCTCGGTAAGCCCCGGGTCATTCAGGTTGGGAAAGGTGGCTAACGCCCCCAGTATGTCGCCCCGCTTGTACAACTGTTCTGCCTTATGAAACCGGTATTCAAAACCGGTGGAGTCCATCAGCTGCAAGGCGGAGTCCATAGCTGCAATAGCCTGCCGCATGTATTCCGGACTAAAAAAACGGTCCTGATTATAGGCAGCCATATCGGAATAAAACCGGCTCTTTAGCTTAAAGTATTCCACCCGCAACTCGTCGGGCTTGCCATTGATGTCGATGGTATTGATGTAACCGGATGCTTCCATAAACATCCCGGACGAGAGCAAAATAAAACCAAGTTTGACTTTCGCGTTGGCGATGCGAACAGGGTCGTTCAGCTGTTGTCCCAGCTGCTGCATTTTGCTGCCATACGAAAACGCGGAATCGAAATTGAAGATTTTATAGGCCTCGTACAGTTCCTGGTAATAATTGTAGGTCAACTCCTGGCTGCCCTGCTGCGGCATCTGGCGCCTGATACTGTCAATTTTTTTGATCTTGATGGAATCGTAGGCACCAGCACGTTCAATCGTTTGGTTCAGGACTTTCAGAATACTGTCCGTATACGGTTTACCCTTAGCATGGGCAGCCAGAGATAATAAAGTGAAGAACAAACCACCGAAAATACGCCTCATAGAGTTGGTCAATAATTTTGCTGGATGATGAGGCTCAATTTAATGCAAATTTTATTGTTTCTTCAGTGTATAATTCAGGTTGCTCTGTATTATTTTTTGTTCGCCGTCGAGCATGCGCAATTCGTCTGCGCTTACTTTCTGAAAATAGCGTTGCAGGTTTTTGTCTTTATCGGGGTTGAGTACAATCACTTCGGCATTGGGGTCGCTGGCGCTGCCCTTAATGATAGTGTAGGCGCCTTCTGAGTTAAAGTCCTGGTCCCCGTTTTTGGTGGCCTGGTAGGTTTCAGTAAGTTTAAACCGCCTGTTGCCATCGGTTTCCGTTTCATTGATGGAGAGTTTGGTTAAAATACCGCCACAGTCGGCGCAGGGCAGGGTGCCGGTATAAGTAACCCACTGGCCTTCCGTGGTGCCGCCGGCGGTGATGGTAGAATCAGCAGTGCTTTGTTGCTTAGGGGCCTGGTTGCAGGCAGTAGTGAGGAGGAATAGTAAGGCTGTTACCAGTGTCAGGTATTTCATAATCAGAGGTTTTACACTAGTAACAGCAATGGCGCCAGCTTGTTTATGGAATTACCTCAAAAACAAAAAACTGGCTCTCCTCGGCGGCGGAAAAATTGTTGTCGGCCGCAAATACCAGGCTTGGGTGGCCGTTGGGCAGCAGTGGTCCGAAAGTGACCCCCTCAATATTATCGATGTAGGTGTGTAGTTGTTCAAAATTGTACAACAACTGCTTTTTTACGGGGGTATAATTATTTCCGGGGAGAGAATTAATTTCGCTTACGTCAGTGGCCTCGGAAAGGTCAGCTATATACAGTTTGATGGTGCAATCCTTTACCCCCACAGAGAAAGAACGTTCCAGTACCAACAATTTGCTGGTGCCGAGGTATAGGATGTCCGCTATGCCATTTATCCGGAAGCTGTCTTTTGACACCGGCGGATACGCTACGGGGTCCAGCTGGTAGGCATACTGGGCCAGCGGCTTCCGGGAGGCTACATCGTACCGGAGGATGCGGGTAACGGCGTTATGCACATCCACGTCCGCACGGGGACCATCTTCATACCGGGGCTCTTCCAGGCTTACGAACATTTGTTTGTTATCGGCAGAAAATGCGAGTCCTTCAAATCCGCCATTTCTCCTGGGTCCGTTGTTGCTGGCCTGCATTCGGAAAATGGCGGGCAGTGCAAAAGTATCCACGTACTGGCCGTTGCGTTTCATGATGGTAAGACCCGGATTGGCCAGGATCGTATCTTTTGCATGAACGATGCGCTCCCCTTCGCTGCTCCACACCATGAAATCATACCTGGCATTGTAGCGAAGTGCTTCCGGATCAGGCGTATGTGCCGGGTTCGAAAATTTGTTCGGATAGGCCTTCCCATCTCCCTGTAATAAGGTAGTTACATGGGTAATGCGTACACTATCGAACGACTGCTCATTAAAGTATAGTTTGGCGGTATAGAAACGTGCCGGATTCAGGTCCGAACGATCATCACAGATCAGGTAGTACTGTTGGCGCTGCGCGTCGTAATCAATGCCCGATAAGCCACCGGTGTTGGTGCCTTCAAACGGCATGTTATGTGGAAGTACCTGTTTGCCTATCAATCGCAGCTGACCAATGGCCGGCGGCAGCGATGCCGATTTACGGGTAGTGCTACACGAAGTAAAAATTATTGCTGCGAGCAGGCAAATAAGCAGGTTCTTTTTCATGCCGGCAATTTACTCCATTCTGGTTTAAATACGATAGGCCGGTGCGAAAGCACCAGCCCTTACTCCTATTGACCAACTATTATAAGCGTACTACGCTTTAATAAATAATTTGGCGATGGCTTCTACTTCTGGCCTGGTAAGCGGCTCGTCAAAGGCTTCTGTGGCAGCATCACTACTGATTTTAGCGGTGGTGGCGATGTTCACATTTGCCTGCGTGCCATTATTTTCTCCTGCATAGACGGCGTTGGCGGCAGCTACACCAATGAAGGAAGTATTTTGCGTGATCCATGGTTTAAGCGCATCGTTGTTGAGTCGCTTACTGCGTACCATGCGTACGTGTGCGGCGTGCCTTGCTTCTACGGCATGAATGCCCAATGCAGCCGTCAGTACCGCGCCTTGTTTTAACAATACACCTGCCTGACCTTTATAGGCGCGTACACCGGTATCTTCAAATGCCTGTGATAAAGCAAGGAAAGTATCATAGTTCGTAAACACATCTGCAAACACACCGCCGGCGGTAAAGTCGAAGGTGGGTTTAGCAACTGGTGTGGCGCCAGCGCCCATCAGTGCTGATTTCAGAAATTCCACATGCGCCACTTCGTGGCCTTTGATGGTGTTAAAGGCGGTGGTTTCCGCCGCAGGAATCAGGTTTGGGGCTGCCACACCCTTTGTGTAAAACTCTGCTTCCAGGTACTCGAGCGTAAGTGCGAAGTTGAGTGTTGCATATACATCAGCTGCGCTGCTGGTGGTAGCATATGCTTTGTTAAACATACTGCCCAATGCCAGCGGAATGGCTGCCAGTGCTATTTTTCCGCTGATGTTGGTAAAGCGTTTCATTACATCGCGGCGGGTATCCAGTTTATCATATACTTCCGGATCAACTTTTTCTATTTGTTGAAGGATGTTTATAAAGTCCATGGTATCAGTTTTTTGAGATTACTTAGGCAATGTGTTGGTATCGATTTGTGTTTTGATGTACGCACCTGCTGCGGCAAACACGGCAGCTGGTGTCATCGAAATATTGATGCCGTTGGCATCCACAATATCGCTGCCGGAAGAGAAGGAGCCTGGTGTGATGAGGTCCCGCAGATAGGCGGCGTGCCTGGCTTCCACACTTACAATTTTTCCGGCGAGGGCCAGGTAGTTTACGTCTGCAATGAAGTTGCCCGCACCGTTGTAAGCGGCCACGCCGAGGTCTTCGAAGGTTTGTGCTGTTTTAAGTACTGTATCTCTTTTTGTAAAATCTATTTTACTGAAATCAATGGTTAACGTAGGAATGGCTGCAGTGGCGAGTGCTGCTTTGAAAAATTCACGATGCCCAATTTCATGATCACGTATATCCGTAAATAATTTCAGCTCACCTGTGGAAATGCCACTGTAGGGAGTGGCTACAACTTGTGTATAGAATGCCGCTTCCAGCTGCTCTAACGCATACGCATAGTTGAGCACGGAGATGTCGCCAGAACCAAGGCTTACACCCATGGATGGGTTGGAGTCATTATCCTTTTTACAAGAGGCCATGCCGATGGTGGTCAGTAAACCTGCGCCCAGACTGAGTTTTTGCAGGAACTGTCGCCGCTGCGGATGGGCAATACTCTCCTTATCCCCTTTCAGGAAATGGGTTTTCGACAATTGCATAAAGAATTATTTAGGTGATGGTAAATGGATTAGAGGCTTTGCGCAATGCCTGTTGATTAGCACTTACGGAGTACTTGCAATTTTGGTTTGGTCTTTTAAATTTTTTTAGGGAGATACTAATGTCTCACTAAATAAAAAAGCCCTTTAAATACTTATTGGTAAAGCATTTAAAGGACTTTTATACGAGGGTTTGGGAATATATTAGACAGCCCTGCCTCTGATGATGTTGATCAATATGGCAATAATGGCCAGAACAAGCAAGATGTGGATAATAGAACCTGCTGAATAAACGAAGAATCCGAGTATCCACCCTATTACCAGTATGACTGCGATTAAATACAATAAGCTGTTCATATGTCACAATTTTGATTCGTTATAACCAATGGAAAATGCGTGCCAATCTGCATCGTATTCATTTTAAAATGATAGTACGTGTATGGCTGTATAAATTGTGGATAGGGTTCCACCATGCGTGAAAAAAAAGGACAGTGGCAAGCCGTGCAGTGTGGTTCGCAAATCCATTATAATAAAGCATTTGCGCGAAATGGTCGCATTTTTGGTTACTACTTATCAGCAAACAATTTATTAGTGACCATAAAATTTATTGATTATGCAACAGCAGGAAAATCTTAAAACGCTCTTGAATGATTTGGTGAAAATTAACAACGACCGGGTAGCAGGATACCAGAAGGCTTTTGATGCTACTGATGATGCAGACCTTCAGATTTTATTCAAACGCCTGCAGCAGGAAAGCGAGGAGTACGCCAGTCAGTTAAATGCTGAGTTACTAAAACTGGGCGACGAGCCGCAAACCGATTCTACCATGTCCGGTAAGCTCTACCGCACCTGGATGGATATGAAAATTGCATTTACCGGTGAAGACCGTTATGCCATACTATCATCCTGTGAATACGGGGAAGATGCCATTAAGAGAGCATATGAAGATGCGCTGAAATCAGATACCTCCATGCCGTACACGCTGAGGGAACTGATCGCAGCACAGGCAGCTTCGTTGCGTAAAGCACATGATACCATTAAGGCTAGCAGAGACGTTGAAAAAATCAATCACTAGCCTGATCGTTTTGTGCAGCATTATGTATGCTGTTCTTTTTGTTCATTCCTTCGATTTACATGGTTGTTCAGGATTACCGGACTACATTTGATTACACGGTATTCCAATCATACTTATCTCAATAAGTAATATGGCAACTACGGGATTTTAGGTACAAGGCTGCTTCTACGACGTAGAGGCAGCCTTTTCTTTGCCTGCTATATGTTGATTCAGGATGAAAAATCTATTCAGAAAGAGGGTTTCTGTTCATTTTGATAATGTGCTGTTCAGTTTGTTCATTCTGATTTTCTATTGCAGAGCTTACTTATATTTACAAGGATTGAGAGAAGTCTTATGTAATATATTTTAGACCATCTATGAAAAGCAAAAAGAGGGCGGTTTCTTCCACCCTCTTTATTTCTATGTCAGAGAGCTATCCCAGTCCTTCCAAACGGCCTCATAGCCTTGCTGTTGCAGCATAGCAGCAATTTCAGCGGCGGAGCGCTCATCGGAAATTTCAAATTGCTCGAGCGATTGCCGGTCCACCACATACCCACCAGGATTGGTTTTACTACCGGCACTCATCGCCGTTACACCCAGCTTCACTAAATGGTTACGGAAAGCCTCCTCTTCCCTGGTGGAAATACTGAGTTCTATCTCCTGGTTAAGCAGGCGGTAAGCGCAAATGAGCTGTACCAGCTCCCGGTTATTCATCTCCACCTTTGGCGCCAGCCCGCCACTGAAGGGCCTCAGCCGCGGAAAGGAAATGCTGTACTTCGTTTGCCAGTAAGTTTTTTCCAGGTATTGCAAATGCAGGGCGGTAAAGAAGCTATCCGTGCGCCAGTCCTCCAGTCCTATCAGCACACCCAGCCCCATTTTATGCACGCCTGCTTTCCCCAGCCGGTCCGGGGTTTCCAGGCGGTAACGGAAATTCGATTTCCTGCCTTTAGGATGGTGTAGCTTATAATCTTCCTGGTGGTAAGTTTCCTGGTATACCAGCACCCCGTAAAGTCCCAGTGGTATCAACTCCCGGTACGCTGACTCGTCCAGCGGCTGCACCTCCATGGAGATGTTGGAGAAGTGTGGCCGCACCAGGCTCAGGGCCTTGCGGAAATAATCCAAACCTACTACCTGCTGCGCCTCGCCGGTTACCAGCAGCAGGTGATCAAAGCCCATGGCCTTGATAGCGTTAATTTCCTGCAGTATTTCCCCGGTGCTTAGCGTTTTGCGGGCAATCTTATTATTCAGGCTAAACCCGCAATACGTGCAGATGTTCTGGCATTCATTGGACAGGTACATGGGGATGTAGAGCTGCATAGTGTTGCCAAATCGCTGCAAGGTAAGCTGGTGACTAAGCCGGGCCATGTCTTCCAGGTAGGGTGCCGCGGCAGGACTAATCAGCGCCGCAAAATCGTCCAGTGTACGGCGGGTAGCCGTGAGCGCAGTTTCCACGTCCCTGGCGGTTTTACTGTAGATGCCGGCTTTCACTTCGTCCCAGTTGTATTGGCTGAATATTTCAGTAAACATATTTTTCTCTTTAAAGGTCAAAGCTCATCGAGGAAAGCGGTGAGTGGGCTGGAAGCCATGGCCTGCCTGGAAACCGCAGCCAGGCCTGATTCGTATGCCTGTCGCCCTGCTTCCACAGCCAGTTTAAAGGCCAGTCCCATTTTTACTGGGTCCTTAGCCACGGCAATAGCGGTGTTAACCAACACGGCGTCAGCGCCCATTTCCATGGCCTGTGCAGCATGCGATGGTGCACCAATGCCAGCATCCACTATCACAGGAACTTTACTCTGTTGGATAATAATTTCCAGGAAATCGAAGGTTTTCAGGCCTTTATTGCTACCAATAGGGGATCCCAACGGCATCACCGCAGCAGTGCCGGCATTTTCCAGTCGCTTACACAACACCGGATCGGCGTGGATATAAGGTAGCACCACAAACCCCAGCCGGGCCAGCTCTTCTGTGGCCAACAGGGTTTCTATCGGGTCAGGCAGCAGGTAGCGCGGATCAGGATGGATTTCCAGTTTAATCCAGTTGGTTTCAAGTGCTTCCCGTGCTAACTGTGCCGCATATACGGCTTCTTTTGCAGTACGCACACCGGAAGTGTTAGGCAGTAGATGCAAATGCGGATGATGCAGATGGGTAAGGATGTCATCAGTTTTGTGTTGCATATCCACGCGCTTGAGGGCTACCGTCACCAGTTCGGAACCGGAGGCCAGTAAGGCTTCTTCCATTAATAGCGCGGAAGAAAATTTTCCCGTGCCGGTAAACAGGCGGGATTGAAATTGCCTGCCGGCTATAATCAATGGTTGCATGCGAATGAAGTGTTTAAACGGTTATAAAGTAAATCCACGAGCATAGCTTTGTCCGGCGCACCGGTAATCAGGCCGCTTACGGCAATTCCGTGTACCCCTGCCCGCAGGAGGCCTTCAATATCTTGCGTAACAATACCACCAATAGCAATAACGGGGATCCGGATGCCCAGGGTGGATAATTTTTGCATCACCTCCTGGTAGCCGGTCAAACCGAGAATGGGACTCAGTTTTTTCTTGGTTTCAGTAAAACGGTAGGGCCCCAGGCCTACATAGTCGGCCCCTTCCGATTGGTGTTTGGCAATATGCTCCCAGGTATTGGAAGTGCCGCCCACTATCATTTTATCACCCACGATGGCCCTGGCTTCAGCCACGGTATTATCTTCCAGCCCTACATGTACCCCATCGGCCCCGGCGGCAACAGCCACTGTTGGGTGATCGTTGATGATGAGGGTAACGTTGTAACGCGCAGTGAGGCGGCGAGCCGCCACGGCATGTGGCATCAGTTCATCAGCAGGTAGGTTTTTTATACGCAACTGGACCCAGGTGCAGCCTGCATCACAGGCGCTGCTGATGTTTTGCAGGTGATCGGCCGGCGTAATACCCTGTGAAATATATTGTAATCGGTTAATCATGTGACGGCGTTATTTAATGCAGTATGAAATCCTAACGGGGAAGTATTACTGGATAGAAAATTTTCCGTGTATACTTTGGCGTTAATGCATGCGGTGAGTAATGACTGCCCCTGCGCAAGGTTGGCAGTGATGGCAGCTGACAGCACACAGCCGGAGCCGTGCTTGGCAGTAATGGCTGTTGTTCCCGGAAATATTTTTTGGGGAGATGGCAGATACAGTGTATCCACACCTGCCTGTAACGGATGGTGGCCTCCTTTGAGCAATACATGGCAACAGGTGGCGATTACTTCGGCAGCGGCTTCCCCGGTGTCGTAGCCGGTGAGCTGTTTCGCTTCCTCATAATTGGGTGTGAGGAGGTGGATGGCGTCAAACAGTTGCTTCCATGCCTCCCTGTGCACAATGCCGTGGAAGTTGAAACCTGCGGTAGCTTTCAGCACCGGGTCCAGAATAATACGTATCCCTGGCTGCAGTTGCTTTAACTGATGCACCAGGGATGATAAAGTGTAGATATCCTGCACAATGCCGATTTTACACCAGGCTACCGGATAGGTTTGCAACAGTGGTTTTACCTGCGCCATCACCTGGTATAACGGTATCCACTCTACGCTATGAAACTGCGTACCTGTTTGTACGGTGATGGCAGTGCAAACGCCCAACCCATAGGCATTGTTGTACTCAAAGGTCTTGATGTCTGCCAGCAAACCTGCGCCCCCACTGGGGTCCAGGCCGGCTATGCTGAGCACAAAAGGTTTATCAGTCTGTACTATTTCCATGTGTGGGAATGTTTTGATACAGCCTCCTGCCAGCCCTGCTGCAGTTGTAAAAAATTGTTTACTGCCTGTTGCGGTTCCTGCCAGATGGCGCCCAACACTGCGGCGCCGCTGAAATTGCGGGCCGGCAGTTCACCGATGTTGTGCACATCTACCCCACCCAATGCCAGTACAGGAGTGGCTGCTTCCGGGGCCGGTCCTGTAAACATTTGCTGGTAGTTTGTTTTGGAGATGCTGTTGTACACCGGGCTAAGGAGCAGGTAGTCGAACAGGTTTTCTGCATCAGCAAGCTCGTTGGCATTATGTACACCTGTGCTGCTGCTGGGGTGATTTTTTACCCAGTTGTGCAGCTGCTGTGGACTAAGCGCAGCTTTGGCTTTACTGCTCCAGTGTACCCCTGCCAGGTGGTAGGTGTTATAGATCCAGCAGTTATCGCGCACGAGCAACTGCGGATATATTTTCGGATCGATGTTATCCAGCAACTGGCAGTACTGCTCCGCCTTCCATTCAGGCTTGCGCAGCAGGATGCGGCTTGCGCCGGCGGCGGCGAGTTCCTGTATGAGCAGGGCCTCGCCGGGCACAGCTTCCGGAGCGGTAATCACCCAGATCATGCTTCGTTGTTTAAGGTGGAATATATTTCTGATCCTGCAGCTTTAAAGGTGGCAGCCTGTTGCTGCATACCTGCGTGGAGGGCTTCACTTTCTTCCAGGCCTTGTGCGGCGGCAAACTCGCGTACTTCCTGTGTAATTTTCATGGAGCAAAAGTGTGGTCCGCACATGGAGCAGAAGTGAGCGATTTTAGCACCTTCTGCCGGGAGTGTTTCATCGTGATAGGAACGCGCTGTTTCCGGATCCAGGGAGAGGTTGAACTGATCTTCCCAGCGGAACTCGAAGCGTGCTTTGGAGAGGGCGTTGTCGCGCACCTGTGCGCCAGGGTGGCCTTTGGCCAGGTCGGCGGCGTGGGCAGCGATTTTATAGGTGATTACACCCTGGCGTACGTCTTCTTTGTTAGGCAGGCCGAGGTGTTCTTTCGGTGTTACATAACAGAGCATGGCACAGCCGAACCAGCCTATCATGGCGGCACCAATGCCTGAGGTGATGTGGTCGTATCCCGGCGCGATGTCAGTAGTAAGGGGTCCTAATGTATAGAATGGCGCTTCCTGGCAGCACTCCAGCTGCTTATCCATATTTTCTTTGATGAGTTGCATGGGCACGTGGCCGGGGCCTTCTATCATCACCTGTACATCATGCTTCCAGGCTATTTTAGTGAGCTCGCCCAGCGTTTCCAGCTCGGCAAACTGCGCGGCATCGTTTGCATCGGCAATGCTGCCCGGGCGTAGTCCATCACCCAGGGAGAAGGACACGTCGTAGGCTTTCATGATCTCGCAGATTTCTTCGAAGTGAGTGTAAAGGAAGTTTTCCTTATGATGTGCCAGGCACCATTTAGCCATGATGGAACCGCCTCTGGATACGATGCCGGTGGTTCGTTTGGCCGTTAACGGTACATAGCGTAGCAGCACACCGGCGTGAATGGTGAAGTAGTCCACCCCTTGCTCTGCCTGTTCGATCAGGGTGTCGCGGAACAGCTCCCAGGTGAGGTCTTCCGCCTTACCGTTCACCTTTTCCAGTGCCTGGTAAATGGGCACGGTACCGATTGGAACGGGTGAGTTACGAATGATCCATTCGCGGGTAGCGTGAATGTTTTTGCCGGTGCTGAGGTCCATGATGGTATCAGCGCCCCAGCGGCAGGCCCATACTGCTTTTTCCACTTCTTCGGCTATGCTGGAGGTTACGGCGCTATTGCCGATGTTGGCATTGATTTTCACGAGGAAGTTACGACCGATGATCATGGGTTCACTTTCCGGGTGGTTGATATTAGCGGGGATGATGGCGCGGCCGGCGGCTACCTCATCGCGTACAAATTCAGGGGTAATAAATTTTAGAGGGGTACGGGCGCCGAAGCTGTTGCCGGTATGCTGCTGGCGTTCATTATCGGAAAGTGCTTCCAGCAGCTGGTTTTCGCGGATGGCGATATATTCCATTTCCGGTGTAATGATTCCCTTTTTAGCGTAGTAGAGTTGGGAAACGTTAGCACCGGGTTTTGCTTTGCGGGGTTTGATGTTATGGGTCATGCCTGGCAGCTGGGCATTGCTCAGACTTTGTGCATATGCGCTGGAGTTGCCTTCCAGCAGGATGGTGTCGTTACGGTCGGCAATCCATTTTTCGCGGAGGCGTGGGATACCGTGGTTTACGTCTATCGCGATGGATGGATCCGTATAGGGGCCGCTGGTGTCGTATACTACCACTGGTGTGTTGGGAGTGGTAATGTCTTTGCTGTTGTGCTGGCGTGTAGGCGTGAGCGTAATTTTACGCATGGCTACCTGCACCGGGTGTAATTTTCCGGGCACATAAATTTTTTCAGACGCAGGGAATGGAGCCCGGCTTACAGGTGTTTGTGGTTGCATAAACAGAATAATTTAAAGTCAATAGGATTCCTGTCCGTTATGAAATAACGGAGATGGACATACGAAAGATTGATTAGCTATCCGCCTTGTGTGGCGCGGATGATGGTGATGTTGTCGGCGGCGGCCAATGCCTGGTGATCCCAGCTGGTTCTGGGTATGACCTGGTTATTGATGGCAACGGCGATGCCTTTGTGGCTGGGTAATTGAATAAACTGTAACAGTGCAGCAATGGTGGTACCTGGCTGCACCGCATAAAGTTTATTGTTGACAAGTACTTCCATGATGATGGAAATTAAATTGGTGAACAATAAACTTTAAGGATGTGTGGCAGATGAGGAAGTTTCAGTTTACTTTTCCCTACGGCAGTATGAACTGCTTCAGGTACTGAGGGTATCATCTCAGCTTATGCCCTTGGGCATAAACACCCCTAAAGTGGCCGTAAATGTAGTAATTATTTCTAAATATTAATATTGAGTTGGTAATTCTGTTAACTATTGTATTTTTAGTGCATGTTGAAAGTATTTCAGAAAGTATTGTTGCTGACGGGATTGGTTGGAATGGCGGCGTGTGGCAATAGTGGGAAGGAGGAAACGGAATATGTGCACGACAGCAGTTTATTGAGTATCGACAGCAGTAATGCTATCGTTACCGACAGCACCACTGCTGTTGCAGATACACTGCATATTGATACTACCAGGCTCATAGGGAAGTGGATACAGCCCGTACAGGGCCTGGACAAAGAGATGCAGGGTTTTCAATTGAAGAAGAACGGTGTGGCAAAGTCCATCAACATGTATACGCTGGTATACGAGCGGTGGCAGGTCATGCACGACACCCTCCTGTTATGGAATCACTCTGACGGTGTCAGGGATACTACTACCATTGTGGATACAACTATTATCAGGGAGCTTACAGATACTTCGCTGGTATTATTTCCTGTAAAGGCGGCAGAGGGGTATACGGAGCGATACCGCCGCAGCAAATAACCCGTTTTATCAGCTATAAATCTGCCATAATCCCACGAGGCATCCTACCACGGCCATGAATATGCCGGCAGTAGCGAGTTGCATATCCTGAATGTTTTTTCGGCCGGCGTAGAGGGAGGCGAATCCCAGCACAATAGCAGCGGCGCCCAGTACCACCGCGTTGGCGGGTGTTTTGGTAATGAAAGCGAAAGCGGCAGACATCACACCGATGATGAGCGAACTGATACAGGCAGTTTTTGTCAGCGTTGTTGAGTGTTGCATATATGTTGTTTTAAAGATTGCTATTGTTTGTCCCAGGGCGCTTTCAGCAGTGATCCTATCTGTTGATATTTATTGTCTTCATACTCATCCAGTCCGTATTGAATGGCCGTGGTATCCGGTACGGTTTTGAACGTACCAAACAAGCGGTCCCATATTGAAAATATGTTGCTGTAATTAGAGTCCGTTTCCGGTTGGTAATGGCTATGGTGTACCTTATGCATATCCGGGGAGACGATAATCCAGCTAAGGCCATTATCCAGCCATTGGGGAAGGTGTATATTGGCGTGATTAAACTGCGACATCAGTACCGAGAGGGACTGGTAAAACATGACCATCCAGAACGGTACGCCTGCGATGAGTATGGCAATCAGGAGTGCGCCTATCCGGAAGAGGTTTTCTACCGGGTGATGGCGGAGTGCCGAGGTGGCGTCTATTTCTTTATCGATATGATGAATTTTATGGAAGTGCCACATCCATGCTGTTTTATGCTGCACGAGGTGCACCAGGTAGGCGCCTATAAGGTCGAGCAGCAGCAGGGCGAGGATGGTATGCAACCATAATGGCAGGTTAAACACATATAGGAGCCCGAATTTTGCCTTTGTAGTCCAGAGGCTTGTAGTTACAATGGCAAAGGCAAATGCGATGTTTAAAATGGCTGTAGTAAGGGTAAAGAAGAGATTGGTACCTGCATGGCGGTATTTATTTCCCCGGAAGGAGAAGCGCGGTATAATTCCTTCCAGCATCCACAGGAGCAGCAGGCCACCGAGCATGATAGCAATGCGCCAGGGAGTAGGAGTATGTTCAAAAAAGCTAACCATATAGGTATCAATGAATATTAGTGGACTAAACTGGCCAACAACAAAACCTTCTCTGCATGGGATATGGGAAAAATTGTGGGATAATAACGGATGGAACCCTCCTTAATCGTAAGTGCAACGTATATACGCCATCGTTATCCAGGGCTGATGATTACAAACGTGGTAATGATTCTTAATCACTGCTTTACTGTCCTGTTTTCCTGTGGAAAAATTACGATTATTTGGGGAGTTAAAAAAGTCTTGGATGAGGCTGTGGATAAACAAAAAAGCAACCTCTTTGGGAGAGATTGCTTTATGTATTATCATAATGCTTCAAGCAAAAAACTTTTAGCAAAATATTAATGAGTGTATGCGTATTAGTTATTCAGCATGAGAGGCATTACCAGCATGAGGAGGTCTTCATTTTCTTCTTTTTCGGAAGGTTTGAGGATACCTGCTTTGGTGGCGGTGGCCAGTTCGATGCTGATTTCATCGCCTTCAGCGGCGCCGAGCATTTCGATGAGGAATTTGGCGTTGAAAGCGATCTGCATATCATCACCGGAGTACTGGCAGTTCATACGTTCGTTGCCTTCGAAGGAGAAGTCAACGTCCTGTGCGGAGAGCTGTAATTCGCTGCCGGTGATATTGAGCGCTACCTGGTTGGTGGATTTGTTGGCGAACACCCCTACGCGTTTGAGGGCGTTTTGGAAGTCGCTTTTCACCAGGGTGAGGCGGTATGGATTGTCTTTCGGAATTACCACTTTATAGTCAGGGAATCTGGCGTCGATGAGGCGGCAGATCATCTGGGCGCCTTCGTGCTGAACGAAGAAGTGGTTTTGGCTGTAGGAAACTTTGATTTCAGAGTCGTTATCGGGCAGCAGGGATTTGAGCAGGTTCAGCGGCTTTTTAGGGACGATGAAGGTGTCGGCCTGCGGGCATTTAACGTCTGTTCTTACGTATTTCACGAGGCGGTGCGCATCGGTAGCTACGAAAGTGAGGCTGTTAGGGGCCAGTTCAAAGAAAACGCCTGTCATAGCCGGACGAAGGTCGTCGTTGCTGACAGCGAACAGGGTTTTGTTGATAGCGGTTACCAGGCCGGTGGCGGACATGGTGAAGGAAGTGGTGTCGTCCGCAGCTGGTTCTTTCGGGAAGTTCTCCGGATTTTCGCCCATTACCTTGTACTTACCGTTGTCAGACGTGATTTCCACAGCGTAGGAGTTCAGATCGATGTGAAAGGTCAGCGGCTGGTCAGGCAGGTTCTTCAGGGAGTCCATCAGAATTTTGGCCGGGATACAAACTCTTCCGGTTTCTTTCGCTTCCACCTCCAGCTTCACCCGCATAACAGTTTCCAGGTCTGTGGCAACTACAGTCAGTTCGTTTTTATCAATCAGGAACAGGAAGTCCTCCAGTATCGGTAATACCGTATTGGAATTGATAACACCGCTGATCTGTTGTAATTGTTTTAGTAAAGTAGAGGAAGAAACAATAAATTTCATGATCTAAAAAGTTTGCTTGTCATTCGTTGGTTATGTAAACACCTTCCTGAAACATTCATGCGGGTTCACATGATACCTGAATTAAAGGTGTAAAAGTACTGTAAACAAAGATAGAAAGTTTTATAAATCAGCCTAATTTCGTCACATCTTATACCCATTAATCCTCCCTTTTTTCACACTTTTCCAGATCGCTGCACACATTATCGGATAGTGTAATATTGGATGTTTTGTTCAAAAAACCTGTCATAATTAGATATCACAACGATTTTTTGGCTGTTTGTTAAAGAATATGAAAAGAATCATTTGTTTCTTTTAAATTATATGCAAATGGGTTAGTTTTGCCGCGCGAAAAAAAATTCCAAAACCAACAAAAATAGCAGGTTATGAAACTGTCTCATTTAGCCGAAACACTGATAGGTTCCGAAATCATCAAACTGGCAGCTGAAATCAAGGAGAAGCAGGCCAAGGGCGAGAAGATTTACAACTTTACCATCGGCGACTTTGATCCAAAGGTTTTTCCCATCCCGGTTGAGTTTGAACAGGAAATCATAACTGCCTATAAGGAACACCTGACTAACTACCCTCCGGCGGATGGTATCCTGGAGCTGAGAACGGCAGTAGGTGAATTTATCGGACAACGTGAGGGACTGCAATATGATCCTGCAAAGGAAATCGTGATTTCCTGCGGTGGCCGTCCCATCATTTATGCGACCTTCAGAACAATAGTTGACCGTGGTGAGAAAGTGATTTACGCCACTCCATCCTGGAACAACAACCACTATACGCACTTCCTCGAAGCTGAGCACGTGGTGTTGCAAACTACTCCGGAAAACTTCTTTATGCCTACTGCAGCGGAACTGAAGCCGCTCCTGAAAGGTGCTACCCTCCTGGCGCTCTGCTCCCCGCAGAACCCTACCGGTACCGCCTTTGGTAAGCAACAACTGGAAGAAATCTGTGACCTGGTACTGGCCGAAAACAAAAGCAGAGGTGCTGACGAAAAGCCACTCTACGTGATGTTTGACCAGATGTACTGGGTGCTGACCTTCGGTGATACTCACCATCATAACCCGGTTTCCCTCCGTCCGGAAATGAAAGATTACACCATCTTCATCGACGGTATGAGTAAAGCCTTTGCTGCTACCGGCGTACGTGTTGGTTGGGCGTTAGGACCTGCTCACGTGATCGGTAAAATGAAATCCATCCTCTCCCACGTTGGTGCATGGAGCCCAATGGCTGAACAGAAAGCTGCTGCCCGTTACCTCGTTCAAAAAGAGAATGTGGATAAATACCTGGCACACTTTAAAGGTGAAATCGAAGAGCGCCTCGTAAATATCTATAATGGCTTTGATAAACTGAAGAAAGCAGGTTATCAGGTAGATGCCATCGCTCCGCAGGCAGCAATTTACCTGACCATCAAATTTGACCTGGTAGGTAAAACTACTGCAGATGGTTCCGTGCTGGCAGATCAGGCAGCCGTTACTTCTTACATCCTCAACGAGGCTAAACTGGCCCTGGTGCCATTCTCTGCTTTCGGTGCGGATAAAAACTCTCCATGGTACCGCCTCAGCGTTGGTACCTGCGTGAAAGAAGAAATTCCGGCGATGTTTGAAAAACTCGAAGCTGCGCTGGCGAAACTGAAATAAGTACATTATTATAATCCTTTTCCATTTAGGGGGTGTAGGGCGTTGGCTCTATGCCCCCTTTCTTTTTTACTGGTGTTTTGTAGGTTAGGTTAGGGAATGACACCTTCGGTGTCATTCCGGTGAGATGGGGCGCTTCGCGCCCCATGCCCCAGCTGTTTTGCACAGATGCCTGCCGCAAGTAGCAACGGGTTTGCCGGCCGGGTGCCGGCAAACCCGCCAAATCAGAGGGCCGAAGGCCCTTCGATTTGGCAAAAAAGGAAACCTGATAAACCCTTCCGGTTTTTGACTTCCTGACTTTTACGTTCAAAAAGTTAAATCCTTGTTAAACAGAATTTCCCCTTTTCTTATTAGAAAAATCTGTCTAATTTTGACCTTGAAACTAAAAAAGTCAAAAAGTTAATGCAAGCAGAGAACAAGGATGACATGCGGGACAAGATCCTCGAGGCGGCTTTGAAGCGCTTTACCATATTCGGCGCCGGTAAAACCACCATGAACGAGATCGCCGACGACCTTCGCTGTTCTAAAGCATCCCTCTATTATTATTTTCCTGATAAAAACGGGATGCACCAGGCCGTACTGGAAAGAATTGGCGAAACCTACTTCCAGGAAATGGAAAAAGAAGCCAGAACCGCCAAATCCGCCAGCAAAGCATTATACCAACTGATAGAAATACGCAGAAACTTCGTGATGAAATTCTGTCG
Source organism: Chitinophaga jiangningensis (assembly GCF_900142605.1). GTDB lineage: Bacteria > Bacteroidota > Bacteroidia > Chitinophagales > Chitinophagaceae > Chitinophaga > Chitinophaga jiangningensis. The sequence continues at coordinate 429,129 of NZ_FRBL01000005.1, read as the reverse complement.
TCTCGAATTATTTAAACTGCTTAATGATAGCAACAGCCGCGTACAGGAACAAATGATCGCCGCAAAAAAACGCGACATCGAACTCCACGCGGAAATCATTAAATACGGCGTATCCACCGGCGAATTCAAAGTCAAAAACCCATATAAAACTGCCGAAATTCTCGTGCAGGCGATGATGGGACTTCGATTCACCGTACCGGATATGGTTACGCCCAACAATGACCTCGATGATACGCTCTTTGAGGCTATTATCGAACAACAAAGACTATTACTCGACATCTTTATAAAAGGCATAAAAGCATAAACGGAAACCATGGTAGTGAGAGAAAGGATAATGGACGCCGCCAGGAAAATGTTCAGATCTTATGGCGTCAAAGGTGTAACCATGTTTGATATAGCCCGCGACTGCGGCATATCCAAAAAAACACTGTACGAGCATTTTGAAGACAAACAATCCCTGATCAGTGAATCCATGCGCGAACTGCTGGACGATCATATCAGGTTCAATGCCACCAACCAAACGGATTCCGCCAATGCCATCGAGGAACATATGCATCAGATGCAGTTCATACGTTCCAAAGCCAGGACATTAAATCCTGTTATGCTTTACGAAATAGAAAAATATCATCCGGATACCTGGAAGGAAGTAGTGAGTTTTAAGACCGATAGTATCCTGTACAGCATAAAAGAAAATCTCAGACGTGGTATCACCGAAGGTCTGTACCGTAAAAACCTGGATATTGACATCGTGGCCCGCATGCGCCAGCTACAGCTGGAAGCGGCTTTCGACCCAACCCACTATCCGGCAGACCAATACGAAATTCACAACGTAATGGATGAAGTAACCACCCATTATATCATGGGTATCTCTTCTCCGCAAGGCCAGCAGGTAGCATACCAATATCTGCATATAAAAGAAGAAGTATAAAAACACTACAAGGCTAATCTAAACAGTATGAAGCGATTTAAGTTGTCGCTTATCCTCCTGGTGGGGATAGGTGTATCTCATTGCTATGCCCAGGCTCCACTCACGCTACAGGAAGCATTGAAATTTGCCATCAATAACAACCAGGGCCTCGCCAGAACCAAAATGGAAGAGGAAATGGGTAAGTTTAAAACCGAGGAAGTACGCGCACAGGCCCTCCCGCAAATAAACGGTAATGCCAACTACACTGATAACTTACAACTGGCTAAATCTATCCTGCCCGGCGACGTTATCGGGCAGCCAGGCAAAAACCTGGCAGTGGCTTTTGGTGTGAAATACAGCACCAGCGCCGGCGCAGAACTCAACCAGCAATTATACAACCAAAGCGTTTTTACCGGCCTCAAAGCCGCTAAGGCCGGAGAGGAATACTATAAACTGCAAACACAGCAGTCCACCGAAGACCTGATCTACAACGTATCTCAGCTCTACTACCAACTGCTCATCACCCAGGAAAATATCAAAAGCCTGGATTCCAACGTGCAGAAATTATCAGCACTCGTAACTGTTACCAAATCACAGTTCGATAACGGTCTCGCGAAAAAAATTGACCTGGACAGAATTAAGGTAAACCTTACCAACTACCAGACACAACGCATTCAGCTGATCAACCAATACGCCATGCAAACCAATAACCTCAAAAGAGTAATGGGCATGCCGCTGGAATCAGCCTTCGTTATACCTTCCGCTTCCCTGAAAGATATCGAAGCCCATGCTGCACAAGTGCTGCAATATGAAGATATCAGCCTGGAAGACAGAACAGAAATGAAAGTGCTCAAGAAGCAGGAAGAACTGCAACTCTTCCAGAAAAAAGCTTATCAGGCAGAAAATTATCCAAGCCTCGCCCTCTTCGGCAGATACGCCTACAACGGTATGAGTAACCACTGGCTATACGAAAAAGGCGATGCCAACAGTACGCTTTGGTATGGTACCTCCGCTATTGGCCTCACATTGCGTGTACCCATCTTCGATGGCTTTGGCCGCCGCTCCAAAGTGAGCCAGGCAAACGTTGCCATCCGTCAGCTGCAATATACCATGGACGAAACCAAACTCGCCCTCAATATTCAGTACGAAAACTCAAAGCTGACCATGCGTACCAACATCACCGCCATTCAAACACAGAAAGAGAATATGGAACTGGCCAACGAGGTATACTATTCTACACAGAATAACTACAGCCTCGGCCTGGCAGGCCTTACCGACCTGCTCAACGCAGAAACTTCCCTGACGGATGCCCAGAACAGCTATAATGCGGCTCTCCTGCAGTATAAACTGGCCGAACTGGATATGATCAAAAGTAAAGGGAACCTGAAATCTCTTCTAAACTAAACGTATAAACGAATTACCTGCTGAAAAGCAAGAAATAAAACAATCAAACAATTTGCAGATGAAAAAAATAATTATCTGGGGACTGGTTACTGTAGGAGCTGTGGTACTGATAATGTGGAAACTTAACGCCAATAAAAAAGCGAACGAAGCCAAAATTGAATTCGTAAAACAAAGCAACATAGGTGATATCCCTGTACTGGTACAGAAAGTATCCCGCAACGATTTTGCGGATGGCTTCCTGGCCAACGGTAACTTCACCCCTATTCGTGAACTCTCTTACCTGGCCGAAACTTCCGGCCGTATTACCAAACTGCTGGTAGATGAAGGCAGCGTGGTGAAACAAGGCCAGGCAATCGCTTACCTCGACGGGGAGATCATCAGCACGGACCTGGAATCTGCAAAAGCGAATCTGCAACAGTTAAAAGTAGATAAAGACCGCTACGAAGCCGCATTTAAAACCGGTGGTGTTACCCAGAAACAGGTAGACGACGCACGCCTGCAGTACGACCTGGCTAAAACCCGCTTCGATGCTGCCAGTCGCCGCGTAAGAGATACTTATGTAAAAGCTCCGATATCCGGTGTTATCAATAAAAAATATATTGAACAAGGCGCCTACCTCTCACCGGGCAACAAAATGTTTGATATCGTAGACGTAACCCGTCTGAAACTGGCTGTTTCCGTGCCTGAAACACAGGTAGTGGGACTCAAAAAAGGCCAGAAAGTAGAAGTAACTTCTTCTGTATTCCCGGAAACAAAATATAATGCTGTCATCACTTTCATCGCAGCTAAAGGTGATAACTCCCTTAACTACCCGGTAGAAATGGAAGTAACGAATGTATCCGGCAAAGAGCTGAAAGCGGGTATGTATGGCACTGCGCATTTTACATCTCCCGAAACAGATCAAACCATTTTCATTGCACGCACAGCCTTTATTGGTGGTGTAAACAGCAACGAAGTATATGTAATGGAAAACAACGTTGCTAAAAAACGCAAAGTTGTTGCCGGCCGCATCATCGGTGATCAGGTAGAAATCCGTGAAGGTCTCCGCAACGGCGAAACCGTTATCACCAGCGGCCAGATCAACCTGACCGAAGGTGCGAAAGTAGCCGTACAGCAGGCTGCCAAATAAGACATGCGTAACAGGTGACTGATCAAACTCTTGGAACATGAAGATTACTGAAGTATCGATAAAACGGCCTACCATAGTGGTGGTGGTATTTACCATCCTCACCCTGCTGGGTATTATGAGCTATAAAGCGCTGAACTATGAGCTCCTGCCTAAGTTCAGCTCCCCGATCGTAACCATCGCCACGGTGTACCCGGGGGCCTCCCCTAATGAGGTGGAAAGTACGATCACCAAAAAAATTGAAGATGCGGTGGCATCCATGGAAAAAGTAAAGAAGATTATTTCTAAATCTTCTGAAAGCCTTTCCGTTATTACCGTTGAGCTGAATAACGATGCCAACGTGGATATCGCCCTGCAGGACGCTCAACGTAAGGTAAACGCCATCCTGGCCGATCTGCCAGGTGATGCAAAACCACCTTCGCTGAATAAATTTTCTATCGACGACCTGCCGATCATGACGCTGTCTGCCACTGCCAACATGGACGACAAAGCATTCTACGATCTGATGGACAAGAAGATACAACCTATCCTCTCCCGCCTGCCAGGTGTAGCCCAGGTATCCCTCATCGGCGGTCAGGAACGTGAAATTCAGGTGAACGTTGATCCGAAAAAATTACAGGCATTCGGTATGTCCATCATGGAACTGCGCCAGCTGATTACCAATGCCAACATGGACTTCCCTACAGGTAAAGTAAAAACCGCTGACCAGCAGATACTTATCCGCCTGGCCGGTAAATATAAAAACGTAGACCAGCTGCGTAACCTCGTGGTAAAAACTACCGATGATGGTACACAGGTGCGCCTGCTCGATGTGGCAGATGTACAGGATTCACAGAAAGATGCAGAACGTATTGCCCGTGTGGACGGTATTAACGCTATTGCCCTCCAGGTACAGAAACAAACCGATGCCAACGCGGTGACTGTATCTGAAGAAATGAAAAAGGCGATCGATAAAATCCAGCATGAATATGCAGCCAACAAACTGCAAATTCTGGTGGCAAACGATTCCTCTGAATTTACACTGGAATCAGCCAACTCCGTAATTCATGACCTTATCCTGGCAGTAGTACTCGTAGCAATTGTAATGCTGTTGTTCCTCCACAGTATCCGAAGTGCGCTGTTCGTAATGATTTCTATTCCGGCCTCCCTGGTGGCAACTTTCATCGGTATGAAGCTGATGGGTTTCTCCCTCAACCTGATGTCCCTGCTGGGTCTGTCGCTGGTGGTAGGTATCCTCGTGGATGATGCGATCGTAGTACTGGAGAACATCTACAGGCACATGGAGATGGGTAAAAACCGCGTTCGTGCCGCGTTTGACGGGGTGAAAGAAATCGGATTCACCGTAACTTCCATTACACTCGTAATCGTGGTGGTGTTCCTGCCTATTTCCTTAACAAATGAGCTGGTATCTAAAATCCTCCGTGAGTTCTGTGTGGTGGTAATGATCTCCACGATGCTGTCGCTGCTGTCATCGTTCATGATTGTACCGCTGCTCTCCTCCCGTTACGGTAAGCTGGAACATATTACCGGTAAGAATGTATTCGAGAAATTCATTCTCTGGTTCGAAAAACAATTAGGCAAATTCACCGCCTGGATGACGGGCCTGCTCCGCTGGTCACTGAATCATAAACGTTATGCGTTAGGTTTCTCCATCGTGCTGCTGGTGTTGTCTTTCATGCTGGTAGGTAAAGGTTACATTGGTGGGGAGTTTATCCCTAAGGGTGACCGCGGGCAGTTTATCGTGATGCTGGAAATGCCAAAAGATGCGTCTGTTCAGCAGTCTAACCTGAACACACGTACGGCGGAAGCATACCTGAATAAGAAAAAGGAAATCACCCGGTTGATTACCACAGTGGGTCAGACTTCTGAAGATGGTTTCGGAACCTCTCAGTCCACCGCGTACAAAGCAGAGATCACCGTAATGATGGTACCTGCAGAACTGCGGACTGACGGCTCTGACATCTACGCCGCTAAAATTAAAAAAGAACTGAAAGCATTACTGCCGGGTGTGAAAGTAAAAACTACGGATGTGAGCATCCTCGGTACTGCGGAGCGTGCACCGGTGGAGCTGGTGGTAATGGGCTCTGAACTGGATAGCGTAATGGCCTTTGCGAAAAAAGCAATGGATACGCTGAAAACCGTTCCAGGTGCGAGTGAGGTGAAGCTGTCGGTAGAAGAAGGTAACCCTGAAATTAACGTGCAGGTAGACCGTGATAAAATGGCTGCACTGGGCCTTACCCTCGATAACGTGGGGGGTACCATGCAAACGGCCTTCAGTGGTACAGCAGATGATTCCAAAGTGAAATTCCGTCAGGGAGATTACGAATATGATATCAATATCCGATTCGATGATTTCAACAGGAAGAACCTGGAGGATGTTGCTAACATCCAGTTCAGAAATAATAAAGGACAACTCATAAAATTGTCGCAATTTGCAGCCGTAACCGAAGGTTCCGGTCCCAGCCATCTCGAACGACGTGATAAAAACACCTCTGTTTCTGTACAATCGCAAGTGATGGGTCGCCCTTCGGGTACTGTTACACAGGATTTCCAGGCTAAGCTGGAAAAAATGCAACGGCCAGCAGGTGTTAGCTACCTGTTTGGTGGTGACGCGGAAAACCAGGGCGATTCCAACAGCACCTTAGGTGTGGCACTGTTGATCTCCATTGTGATGGTATACCTGATCATGGTGGCACTGTACGACAACTATATTTATCCATTCGTAGTATTATTCTCCATTCCGCTGGCGGTGATCGGTGCATTGCTGGCATTGGCGCTGACCAACAATACGCTCAACATCTTTACCATCCTTGGTATGATCATGCTGATCGGTCTGGTGGCGAAGAATGCGATCATATTGGTGGACTTTACCAACCAGATGAAAGAACAGGGCCAGAGCACTTTTGATGCGCTGATTCATGCAAACAACGCACGTCTCCGTCCGATCCTGATGACTACCATTGCGATGGTGATCGGTATGTTGCCGATTGCGTTGGCTACCGGTGGTGTGGCTTCAATCAACAATGGTCTGGCATGGGTAATCATCGGTGGTTTGATCAGTTCCATGTTCCTGACGCTGATTGTGGTGCCGGTGATCTATATGATTGTGGATAAGATAATGGCGAAATTCGGTATAGGCAAGCTGTCCAAGAAACGCTACATCCGTCAGCGGATGGTGGCTTCTTACGAGGAAGTGCCTTTAAGCGAAGCACATATGAACTAAAATGCAGGCTGGTTGATTATACCAGTATGCTCGATAATATTTAAGTCTTGTTACTAACAGTGTAACAGTTGTAGGTTTAGGTAATAGCCGGAATAATCTTATTCCGGCTTATTTTTTTATACCCGTTTCCAATTCAGGGCCGAAGGCTCAAAATTGGAAACGGGTCTTTCCGTCGCCGAAGGCGACGGAAAGACCCGTTCAAAAGTAGATTGATATCTTTGCTAGCTAATTAATTTATAATTCTTGTACTCCCCTATTCTCCAGCCGGTGATTTTTTCAATCTCGTGTAGCACACGATGCCTTGGTTTAAATCTGCCGCGGGAAGGATCGTATTTAAACTCCCAGTTTTGTTGGGCGATCACTTCATTCATGACCGCAGGATGTGTGCCTTCAAATGGTGCGAGGATATCGATTACTCCATGGAAATCGAATGCTTCTGCTTCTTCTGTAAAATCAGTGGAGGCGGCACTTTGTGAATAGTAACTACCAAATTTCTTCTGTTTGCCATTCAGCAGATATGGATTACGGCAGTAGGAATAGTGGTAGATACGGGCATCCAGCTTTTTTACTTTCAGCTTGGTACCATTTTTCTTTTCGTCTTCCAGGTAGGCTGCTTCGGAGTCATAGAGGCGGAAGCCTTGCGAATCACGGTAGCTGAACACTCTGGGATCGTTTCGCGTAATGCGGATTTCCTTACTGTGCCATTTGCGGGTAGGCCCGATATGATTGTAGTCTCCAATGAAGTGATAGAATGGAAACAGGAAGCCATCCACTTTTTTATCGTGGAGATGATCCTGCATGGCTTGTCTGATTTCTGCAAGGTCATTTTCATGGAACACTTCATCAGACTGGATGTGGAAGGCCCAGTCCGCATCGGGTGCAATTGCTTTGAGGCCGATGTTAGCCTGTTGTGCAAAAATTTTTCCTCCCTTGGTCATAGCAGGGTCCCACTCTGTATCGATGATACGGATTTTAGGTGAGCCGATTGCTTCAATTGCTTCGCGGGTACCGTCATTACTTTTGCCGACCACGGCAATGAATTCGTCTACTACAGGCAGAATTGAGGTGATAGATTGAATCACCGGGTAACCATACGTAAAACTATTACGCATGTACGAAAAGCCACTAACTTTCATAGGAAGATAGTTTTAAAATATTTAGTCGCATGTTGATAACTACAGTTTGTGCATTGGCATATCGCCCTATATAGCGGGCTGTGACAGTTGTATTCTTTCAAAAATAGCTAAAAAAGCAGGAATAAGCTAGTAGATATGTTTATGAAGGCAGGCCGCTCCGTGGGAAGCAGCCTGCCTTGTACTTTTGGGGATAACTGAAGGTATTGTTAAAGTTTCGCGTTCTGCCTCACTTCGTCAAAGGTGATGTTGGTGGTAAGCTGGCCATTTTCGAATACGGTGATCAGCTGATCTTCGAGTGCTGGATTTTCATCCTGACGCATGGTCACAAATTGTCCGTTATCCAGAACCAATTTGAGTTTGCCGGCTTTGGATTTTTTGAAAGAAGTGCGCAGGTGGCCTTGTGCATCCAGCTCTACCGGGCTTTTCTGCACGTCTATATGCTGGCCGTTTACCTGTGCGTAGGAGCATTTCAGTGCAAATTCCTGTGTATCCCGGTTTACGCGTTGCAGCAGTGCGCCGCCCATTCCCAGCACCAGGTTTTCGGCGCTGATGCCGGCATTGTCCAGTGCTGCAAAAATGCCGGGGATGGAGCTGTAGCTGATACCATCGCCCTGGATCACGCGTACCTGTGGCGGCAATACTTTATATCCTTTTTCATTCACGGTGTAACCGAATTTGTTCATCAGGATGTCTAAAACGCGCAACAGTGTTTGCACCGGGTCGCCGCTGTCGGGGCGGATAACGAGGGTACCTTTCCGGGCAAGGATCTGGTCTCTCAGTTCAGTTCCCCAGTATTGTTCACAAGCCCGGAAGATGTTGTAAGAGTCTGATACGCAGGCGATAGTTCCGGTTGGGAAGCTGTTGAGTACATGTTTGAAAATTTCCAGTTCACCTTCTTCGCCGAGCAGGGTACAAATGCTATGTTCAGTAGCAGGGATGGAAAGGCCGGGGGCGGTTTTTGCCTGGTAGTATCTCTTAGCGTAGGTAGATCCGGCGATGGTATCACTTCCGGAGAAGCTTACCAGGTGGGCGCTGCCACCGATGCCGGCGCTTTCTACAGAGCTGGCGCCGCGGAATCCGAAGTCGTTCAGTACGAAGTCGATACCTGCGAAAGCTGCTGCAGTAGCAGTTTTCTCGTAATATTGTTTCACTACTTTCTTAATCTCTCTGGATACAGATGCCACGGTACAGGGGTACCATACCTGCATCAGTAATGTTTCCAGAAAGTTGGTGAGCCAGTAGCACTCCGGGTCAGTGTTTTCGATGGTCATGAGTACGTTTCTAACGGGAACGACTGTGCCCTCTTTCACCGCCCTGATGCGTACAGGCAGTTTACCTCCGTGTTGATGGATGATGTATTCAAAACGGCTGCGGTCAAAAATATCGTTGCGACCAAACACTTCCAGTAGCTCTTTGCTGGCTTCATCCAGCTTTTCTTTGGTGATTACCACCCCTTCCAGGTATTCTTTGAGGAAGTATTGCAGCCCGTAGAAAACGGTTTCGTCGAATTTGCCGCCTCTGCTTTCCAGGTAGGAGTAGATGTATTCAGTACCGGGAATGTAAAATTTATGGTGGGAGTATTTATAGGCGTCTGCGAGGAGGATAAGATTTTCTTTTGTCATGGCCCGATGTGTTTAAGCTTGGATAAAGTATTTATTGAACAGTTGCTGCAGTAATGGTATATGCGTGTCCGTTATAATGCCATCTGCTGTCAGCTGTGGGATATCTTTTACGGTGATCCATCTGAGTGCTTCCAGGTCGTCTCCTGCGGTGGGTTCGCCGTCAACAAGGGTGGTTGCAAACAGGGTGGTAATAATTTTATTGGTTTCGCTGCGGTAGCGCCAGTCGTTAACCCGCAGGGAGGTAACGTATTCCATGGTGCTTACTTCAAAGTCGCCGCACTCTTCCTGTAATTCCCGCCTGGCGGCAGTTTCGAAAGATTCATCCGTTGGGTCAGAAAATCCGCCAGGGAGGCGCCATTCGCTTTCATTCGGCTTTTTACCGAGCAGGAGCTCCTGGTGGTTATTGCGGAATACGGCGATGTCTACCGTCGCATAAACAGCAGGGAAAAGACTGTAGGTATTGTAGATGATGCCGGCTCTGAATTCTTCCGTATCAAACACCTTATCAGAAATTTCTTCCCGCAGGGCGGTGGCGTTGTAGTCCTTCACCGGGGCGAGGGCTACCGTTTTATATTTACCGCTGTAGGTGCTGATAAAGCTATCGCGACTACCATACAACAGGAATGATTCATGTGGGAAATTGGTGCGGAGCAGTTCATCGAGCTTGTTGGACCATACCTTATCGGATTTCTGGTCGCTGATGGGGAGGACGATTATTTCCGGGAACAGCTGTTTGATCATCCGTTCGCGGGTGTAATAGTCCAGCGGATTTTTGCGGCTGCCTTTTACGGGGCTTACGCCTAATACAATCAGTACACGGTTGTGGTGCTCCTTTACCTGTCTGATTATTTCCAGGTGGCCTTCATGAAGGGAAGGCGTTTGAAACCTGGCGATAATAACTCCTGTGGGCTTTGTTACTTGCATCTTCGAGCTATTTTGTGTAATTGTTACACAAATATAAGAAGGTATTTGAATCTACCAAAATAATTTTTGTAAAAAATACACAAAATAGACTTCGGGTTAAATTTCGAAGGCCATTCCGTCTTTTTTCAGCTGGAAGTATTTTTCTTCATTGAAGCTGAAAAGCTTTGCCGGGCGGCCCTGCGACACTTGTTTTTGCTTCTCGTTATGTGCGATCAGGATGCCCAGGTGATTTATCTTCTTCTGGAAGTTGCGGCGATCGATAGGCCTGTCCAGCAGTGTTTCGTACAGCTTTTCCAGGTCTGCGATAGGAAATTTCTTATCCAGCAGCTCGAAACCGATGGGCTCATACCGGATTTTGTTTCGGAGTCGCCCTACGGCCAGGTTAATAATCGTAGCATGGTCGAAGGCGAGGTCCGGCAGGTCCTTGATATTGAACCAGGAGGCGTCCTCGGCGTCGGAGCTGGCGGCCAGCTTAAAGTTGGTTGGATTTACCAGTCCGAAATAGGCGATTGACACCACGCGGCCGCGGGGATCGCGGTTGGGCATGCCGAAAGTATATAATTGTTCGAGGTAATTGATATTCACACCTGCTTCGGTGAGGAGCTCTCTGGTAACAGCGTGTTCGAGGGATTCCTCGTCGCGCACGAAGCCCCCGGGCAGCGCCCAGCTGTGCAGGAAAGGTTCAATGGTACGTTTGATCAGCAGTACCACGATACCTTCTTTTGGAATGTATCCGAATACAACTGCGTCTACGGTAAGTTTTATTTGCTGTCTGATGGCCAATGTTAACCGGATTATTTATTAAGGTAATGATCTAATTGAGCAGTTCCTTTGTGGAGATTTATAAACAGCGGGTTTTTAGCCGGATCGAAAACGATGATGGTATTCATTTCCCAGATATCCTGCGGTGCAGGCAGTTCGATCATCACTTCCTGGTTGTTGGTTCTTACAAACAGGAGGCTGTCTTTTCCGGCCATATGAGGTTTGAATCCCTGTTGCTGCAGGTATTCGGTGATTTGTTGTTTCAGGGCCATTACGGAGTCGGTCAACGGACCCGGGGCTGGCTTATGTTCGCGGTAAATGTAGCTTTTTTCAGTGATCACGTCATACCGGGATCTGTCTGTAGTGCCTTCCCGCTGAGGGTTACAAGCAAAGAGCAGTCCGGCTGCCAGGGCCAAAAACGATAATATCTTTCCCATATCTTCCAATGTTAATGTTCGTAGCAATCATAATTCCGCTGGCGGTATATTTTACCGTCGCGGAACTCAATTATAGTGCAAATAAACGCTTTCATGGTCTGACCGCGGCGAAATTTTCCAGCGTCCACACCAATTTCTCCTCTCCATTCGGCCTCCACCACCAGTGTATTCCCGTTCTCAAAGGCCTTTAGCACGCTGTAGTGCTGGGTTTTAAGAATGAGCCGGGTAGTGGCCATACTTTCAAGGATGATGTCGAAATTCCTTTGTTTGATATCACTCGACATCTGGTTGGGGTATTCTGTCTGAATGATATTTGGATGAAAGATGCTGGCAAATTCAGCCGCGTCCACTGAAAAATTCTCCAGCAGCTGAAAGTACCGGTATACTACCGCCAGTTTTTCGTCCATTCAGGAATTTGATTACGAATTACAAATTACGCAATACTGTCCACCTATGGTATAGTCGGACAGAAACGAATTGCGAATTTATAAAATTCGTTAGTATATCAGCATCAGCTTTGATTATTTGATGGCCGCGGTGGTAGGTTCCGGGGTAGCGGTAAAGGCCAGTTTTTCGATAGTATCGGTTTTTTCAATCAGCTCAAACACCACTTTCATCACGGTGAGGGTGCCTTCATAATTGATTTTATCGGCGCTGTCTTCCGGCTGATGGTAATCTTCCATGCCGGTAAAGAAGAACAGCACGGGTATTTGTTTCCGGTAAAAGGAGGTGTGGTCTGAGTTACCAACGCCACTGGCTTCGTACACCACTTTGGTTTCCTTGTTGGTGTTTTCCAGCAATTTGGTCCAGGAAGGGCTGGTGCCCATGCCGGCAATCTGAAGGCCATGGGTGGTATTGAGCCGGCCTATCATGTCCAGGTTGAGCATATAATTGGCCTGACTAAGATCGATCGGGCTATTGGCAGTCAGGTATTTAGAGCCACTGAGGGACTGCTCATTACCGGAGAAGGCTACAAACAGAAAGTTTGTGTTCTTTAATTTAGATGCTTTTATCTGTCGCGCCAGCTCCAGCAGTGCTGCAATGCCGCTGGCATTATCATTGGCGCCATGGTACAGCACTTTTCCTTTGGTGAGGCCATTGTTATCCTCGCCGTAGCCTAGATGGTCGTAATGTGCCCCGATGATCACGGTGCGTGCGGCTTTATTATCTACATAACCAATTACGTTGGTGCCGGTTCTTTTAACCGGTTTGAGGGCTACATTAAGTTGAATAAGGAAGCTGTTGGCATTTTCGTCGTCCAGTATTTTGCTGATCTCTTTGCTCACCCATACTGCGGGGATGGAGGCTGCTGTTTCATTGGTTTCGAGCCAGCTGTTTATTTCGGGGAGAGATTCAGTGCCGTTGAAGAAAATAACGCCCGTAGCGCCAGCCTTTGCGGCTTCAGCGGTTTCGCGCTTGTACAGCTCTCTGCGCGACGTGAACTTAGTTGAGTCCAGCTCGGCCACATTGATCAGCCAGATGTTATCCGGTTCGTTTGCCTGTGGCAGCACCTCTCCTTTTGCCGCTTTGGTGGCCGTAAACGGCAGTGGGATGTATTGGGTGCCTGCGGTGAGTGGCCGGTGATTGAGTTCAAAGCTGCAGTTGGCCGCGGGTTCGCGACCTTCTTTTACAGAAAAGGTTTGCAGAAAGCCATCCGTTCCTTTGGGAACGAGGCCTATCTGCTGCATCTGGCTCTGGATGTATTCCGCAGCCAGTTTTTCGCCGGGAGCGCCGGTGAGGCGGCCTTCCAGCTTGTCGCTGCTGAGATAGCTGATGTGCTGTTGCAGGTTTGTCAGGGTTTTTCGGTCGCTCTTTTTCTGTGCGCTTACTAACACGGTAGTCACTACCAATGGTAAAAGCCAGGTGATCTTTTTCACAGCAAACTGGTTTTGGGTGTGAAGGCAAAATTACGAATTACCTCTGTGCAATAAAGAAATTCGTGCCAGTTCTTTTTTTACTATCCATTGTATATTAGCTATTTATAATATAATCCTTCGGTCTGCTAATCGTCATTCGTAGAATGGGGTTTGCTGTTGGTATAGGTCAAAATGCTATTTTTGCCGCGTTTTAAAAAATAAGTATGAAAAACACGCCTTTTACAGAAAAACACATTGCGCTGGGTGCGAAAATGGCTCCATTCGCAGGTTACAACATGCCAATATCCTATACAGGTATCAACGACGAACATCAGGCCGTACGCACCAATGCAGGAGTTTTTGATGTGAGCCACATGGGCGAGTTTATTCTGAAAGGGGAAAATGCGCTGGACCTGATTCAGCGGGTAACCTCCAACGATGCCTCCAAACTCACTGCCGGTAAAGCGCAGTACAGCTGCCTGCCAAACGATGAGGGTGGTATCGTAGATGATTTGCTGGTTTATTGCATTGAGCCAAACAACGTGTATATGTTGGTGGTGAATGCCAGCAACATTGAAAAAGACTGGAACAGAATCAGTCAGTTCAACACGAAGAATGTGGAAATGCACAATATTTCCGATAAAACCTGTCTCCTCGCCATCCAGGGCCCTAATGCCACCAGCATGCTGCAGCCGCTGACCGAGATCGACCTGGTAAACCTGAAATATTACACTTTCGCGAAAGGCGAATTTGCGGGCGTTCCTAATGTGCTGATCAGCGCTACCGGCTACACTGGAGCCGGCGGTATTGAAATATATTTTGAAGATGCGGATGGTGCTGCCGACAAAATCTGGGATGCACTGTTTTCTCTGGGTAAAGGTCTGAAACCAATCGGCCTGGGTGCACGTGATACCCTCCGCCTGGAAATGGGCTTCTGCCTCTATGGTAACGATATCGACGACCGCACTTCCCCTATGGAAGCAGGTTTGGGCTGGATTACCAAATTCACCAAGGATTTTCCTTCCCGCGCTATTTTCGAAGCACAGAAAGCAAATGGCGTAGCACAGAAACTGGTAGGTTTTGAAATGGTGGACAAGGGTATCCCCCGCCATGATTACGAAATTAAGGATGCTACCGGCAACGTGATTGGCCGTGTAACTTCCGGTACCCAGTCGCCAAGCCTGCAAAAAGCCATCGGCCTCGGATACGTTCAAACTTCATCTGCAGCGCTGGATTCTGAAATCTTTATAGCTGTACGTGACAAGCTGCTGAAAGCAAAAGTGGTAAAAGTTCCTTTCCTGGGATAAGCATAAAATTGTTGTACCGGCGAATTCAAATATGAATAGCCGGTTAATATTATTAATTTCGGTGCCTGGAATTTCCGGGTACCGGAATTTTTGTAATTACACCATATCTATGCCCACTATTCATCTGACGACCGTCATCCACGCACCGCGGGAGCGGGTCTTTGACCTTAGCCGTAGTATAGGGCTCCATAAAAAGAGTATGGAGCGCACCAAGGAAGAGCCGATTAAAGGTAAAACCAGCGGACTGATTTCCCTGGGGGAATGGGTGACCTGGCAGGCCAAACACCTGGGGAAGCTCAGGCAGTTGACCACCAAAATCACTGCCATGGATAAGAATGTTCACTTCACCGACGAAATGGAGGAGGGAGATTTTACATTTATGAAGCATGATCACTACTATAAAGAGATCGGCAACGGTACCGTCATGATTGACCTGATGGAGTTCGGCACGCCTTACGGCTGGCTGGGCAGAATGGTGGAGCGCTTTTACCTGGTAAACTATATGACGAAGCTGTTATGCCTTCGCAACGATACTATTAAGGAATATGCGGAATCTGACAAGTGGCGGGTGATCCTTGATTAATGCAAAATGCAACTGAATGACAGAAAGTAACAAACCGAGTCTGGAAGTATGTTTATCTCCGGCTCTGCTGCATCTGTATGATGTAAAAAACAGCATCGTAGTTATTATTGATGTACTGCGGGCAACTTCAACGATCTGTACGGCCCTGTACAATGGGGCGGCACGGGTGATCCCGGTGGCCACCGTGGAAGAATGTGTGAATATTGGTCGCGCTATTGACGGCATCACCGCCGGAGAGCGCGATGGTAAAGTGGCGGAAGGCCTGGTACACGGCAACTCCCCTTTCGAATATCCCCGCGAATTTATTGAAGGAAAAACACTGGTGCTCACCACCACCAACGGTACTAAACTACTGCACATGGCTAAAGATGCCATTCAGATCGTTACCGGCTCTTTCCCTAATATCAGCGCTGTTTGCGATTACCTGGTATCCCAGGGGCAAAATGTTATCCTCGGCTGCGCCGCCTGGAAAGACAGGGTAAACCTCGAAGATACCCTCTTTGCCGGGGCTGTGGTAAGCAGGATCAAATCCCATTTTGAAGTGAACTGCGATTCTGCACTTGCTGCCGAAACTATGTACGAAGCAGCGCAGGGCGATGTTTTTACTTTTATGAAACAGGCATCGCATTATAAGCGCCTTGCTAAATACGGCCTGGAAAAAGATATTCAGTATTGCCTCACGCCGGACGGTGCGAATGTGCTGCCGCTTTTCAAAAATGGAGAGCTGGTGGCGGAAGAGGTTTCTGTTAAATAATTGTTTGAAGGGGTGCCAGCGGCACCCTTTTTATTTTGTTATAGCAGGCATTTGACCGCTCTTTCCTTATGTGGGTCCGGTCCACAGTGTGTGAGTACCATTGCAATGACACCTTCGGTGTCATTGGGGGCCGCCGCCGGGCGGTATGCTCCTACGGTGTCGAGGCAGACTGCATAACTTTACCCAGCGTTACCAACAAGAGAAACCCGTCGGTAGCCGCCCGCATAGCATGGCGTCACCAGCCCAGGTCATCACATGAGGCATAGCCTTACACAGCCTTGGCAATAAGAGAAAACCGGCGGTAACCTCCCGCGCGCAGCGCGGAACCACACCAGCAAAACCGAAGGTTTTGCATCTCACAAAACTAAAAATCAATACTTTTTCTTCATTTTTTACACCTGAAAATCAACCTTTTTAAAATTCATTTTTTTACTTATTTTTAAAGAAAAGATGTGTCTTCGGCCGTAGGCTTGAATCTTTT
Source organism: Chitinophaga jiangningensis (assembly GCF_900142605.1). Taxonomy (GTDB): domain Bacteria; phylum Bacteroidota; class Bacteroidia; order Chitinophagales; family Chitinophagaceae; genus Chitinophaga; species Chitinophaga jiangningensis. Next base: position 412,607 of record NZ_FRBL01000005.1, on the reverse strand, counting down.
TCATTGGAGATTTTTTGCTTACTTTTGTGGATTGCCTTTTTACCAGCTGCCGAAAGCTTTTTTTTCTTATTTTAACCCTTTGGCTGGTAAATCAAAACCAAGGCAACAACAGATAGTATGTCGCTACCCCATTTGCTAAAATATGTTTACAATAACGGCACTGATGAAGTGATCCGCAGGGGGAAGCGTATATTTTCGACCGGGGGTGTTGAGCTCATCGAGGCAGACCCCGTGCTTAAATCAGCAACCTTCCGCGTGAAGAGCGACACTCATGCCAACTACTATCGCGTATCCATCAACAAATACGGCGATAACTCAGGAATGTCCATCCGATGCCAATGTCCTTATAACCTGGGAGACATCTGCCGCCACGAGGCCGCAGCATTATTCCAGCTACAGGAAATGCTGGATAAGAACCAGTTTGAAAGCTTCGACTCACAGTTTGATCAGCAACATACCCTGATCAAAATGAAATCCATCGACATCAAAACAATTAAGCTCCTGACCTCAGGTAGCATATTTGCCACCGCGGAAAAACTGGCCAAAGAAAAACCGGCTAAAGTTACCTACGCGAAAGATGAGAAGGTAGAAGCCACCCTTACGGTCGACAAACAGGAATTCCCACTGATCATTCAACGAAACGAAGAACGCTTTTTCGATACCCATTGCACCTGCGATGAAACAGAACATGCGCTCTGCGTACATAAAGCCACGCTGTTTCTGCAACTGTTGCAGAAACACGGGCCCTTTTATTTCGATACCCTCCGTAACTGGGATAAGGAAAAGAACAAACTCCTTTCCCTCTACGGTTACTCGCTGACAGATGACCTGGACGGAAAATTTGCCTTTTCCTATAATGAAGGAAAACCCTTTCTCCGCGTGCTGGACCCTAGCATCAAACGCGTAGACGGTTCGGCTATCGGCCGCCAGCCAGCGGCACCTGTCACCCCACCCGCGGACGAAACCATGACCGTTACGCAACGCCTCGCCGTTGTATTTAACGCAAATGAACCACTGTACCCCTACTTCAGGCTGGACCTGGTTAGTGGAGAGGTAAACGATGAACAAACGGAATTCGTATCTCTCGCCAGTAAACTGGACCTCACAAAATATGTGGACTTTTACCAGTTCAAGGAAAAAGACCGCGACCTGATTGCACCGGTACGTAAACTTCAGAATGCGGAAGTAAGCAAATTCCTCAGCAAAAATTCACCCTTTGCCGGTATCTGGGAAAATATCACGCACGAAAATGCAGAAGAACTCCCTACCGAAACCAAAGAGCTGATGCTGGAATACCTGCATCCCAAACTCGCCAAACTGTTTCCGCAGCTGGCCGAACAGGGACTCATCTTCCTGCTGCCCAACCGCCAGCCGTTTAAGACCAAAAGTCTGGTACCACTGCAACTGGGCGCAGAGCGACTCAAACTCATCATCAAAACTCATACAGGCAATACACATGTGGAAGTCGAATGCTTCGTGTCCATCGAAGGCGAAGAAGTAAACGTTTCCAAAAATGCCTGGGAAAGCCCCCTGCTATTCCTCCACCAGAACGTGGTGTATATGTTCGAAAATCCGCAGGACGCCCTTCACGTGGAACTCTTCCGCCAAAACGGCAAACTGCGTATATCCAACAAGGAATGGCCGGTATATCTCAAAGATTACCTGCTGCCACTCAGCAGACAATACGATATTCAGTTCGACAGCGGCCTGCTGGCCGAAGTAAAAGACCTGAAGCCGGAAAACAGGGTATACCTCAAAGAAATGGGTGAAACCTTCATTATCCAGCCAGGCTTTGCCTACCGCGGCCAGGAAGTAGAATGGAATGATGAAGCTAAAATCACCGTCCAGGAAGGGAATAAGGTCATCGTTATACAGCGTAATAAAGAGGCAGAAGAAGAGTTTGTAAACAAACTCCGGACCCTGCACACCAACTTCTCCCAGAACGAAAATCACAACTACTTCTACCTGCGTGCAAAAGAAGCACTGAAGAACAACTGGTTTTTCCTCTTCTTTGATGCACTGAAGGAAATGGATGTTCGTGTATTCGGCTTCGATAACCTGCGCAACTTCAAATTCAGCTCACATAAGCCGGTTACTAATCTGCAGATCAGCAGCGGCATCGACTGGTTCGACGCGCAGATCGAAGTATTGTACGGCGACCAGAAAGTGTCCATCAAGGACATCAAGTCAGCGCTGGCTAACAAACAAAATTATGTACAGCTGGCAGATGGTTCCCTCGGTTTGCTGCCTGAAGAGTGGCTTCGCAAATACTCCCTGCTGTTTAAAGTAGGTGAGGAAAAGGACAAAGGACTTAAGCTCAGCAAGTATAACTTCTCCGTAATAGATGAATTATATGAATTTATCGACGATGAAGCCGTAGTAATAGAACTGGAGCAAAAGCGCCGTAAGCTGCTACAGTTCGATGAAATCCGCAATATCGACCTGCCGTCTAACCTGCACGCGCAACTGCGCCCATACCAGGAAAGCGGTTTCCAGTGGCTCAATTACCTCGACGAAATCAAATGGGGCGGTATCCTGGCTGATGATATGGGTCTTGGTAAAACCATCCAGGCGCTCACCTTTATCCAGTACTACAAGAATAAACATGGTCAGTGTATGACCCTTGTGGTATGCCCTACCACGCTGATCTACAACTGGGAAAATGAGATACGTAAATTCACACCAGAAATAACACATCATATCCACCACGGACCTACCAGACTGAAAAGCAGTGAGGAACTGGCGAAATTTGATGTGATCATTACCACCTACGGTACCCTGCGCAGTGATGTGCAGCTACTGATGAAACTGGAGTTCGACTACGTGGTGCTGGATGAATCCCAGGCCATTAAAAATCCACAGTCGAAAGTAACCAAGGCAGCACAGCTGCTGCATACCAAAAACAGGCTGGCATTGAGCGGTACCCCGATGCAGAATAATACATTCGACATCTACGCACAGATGAACTTCCTGAACCCGGGTATGCTGGGTAGTGTGGACTTCTTCAGAAACGAGTTTGCCACACCTATCGACAAATTCCAGGACGAAGAAAGAAAAGAACACCTGCGTAAACTGATCTATCCGTTTATCCTGCGCCGGACCAAGGAGCAGGTGGCGAAGGAACTGCCGGAGAAAATCGAAACGGTTATCTTCTGCGAAATGGATGCGGAGCAGCGCCATATTTACGATGCATACCGCAACAGTTATCGCTCTAAAATCCTGGGTGTTATTGAGGACCAGGGTATGGAACGCAGCCAGCTGACCATCCTGCAGGGCCTGATGAAACTGCGTCAGATCTGCGACAGTCCGGCCATCCTCAACGATACCGAGCAATACCCGAACCACTCCGTGAAGCTTCATGAGCTCACCCGTGAAATTGCGGAAAACATCGGTAATCACAAGGTGCTGGTGTTCTCTCAATTCCTCGGTATGCTGGGCCTGATCCGTGAAAGACTGCAACACATGAAAATACCATTTGAGTATTTTGATGGTAGCACCTCCACCATGGATCGTGAAAAAGCTATCCAGAACTTCCAGAATAATGACGACTGCAGAGTGTTCCTCATTTCACTGAAAGCCGGTGGTGTGGGTTTGAACCTTACCGCAGCCGACTACGTATACATCGTGGACCCTTGGTGGAACCCGGCCGTAGAGCAACAGGCCATCGACCGTACTCACCGTATCGGTCAAACGAAAAATATCTTTGCTTATCGTATGATTTGTAAGGATACTGTAGAAGAGAAAATATTGCAGTTACAGGAGCGCAAAAAATCGCTTGTAAAAGAGATTATAGCTGACGATAACGGATTTGTGAAGAAACTGACGAAAGAGGATGTATTGTATCTGTTCAGTTAATTGAATACGTAATAAAGAAAAAGCTCGCCAGTTGCGGCGAGCTTTTTTTATCCAGATAGAACTAAGCGCAAAACCATCGTATAATTATTAGGGCATGTTGCCTCAGGTTTACCCAAGTCTATTTCCTATAAGTAGTAGCATTTTAACCCAACTTTCCATGTGAATTTTATTTGAAAGATTGAAATTAAATAATTGAAATCTATATATATATTGCGCTAATTTTTCTTTAATTAACCTGTACTGTTCCCCTAATTCTTTGGGAGTGTCTCCCGTTTTTTACACCGCCGGTTTCCTCATGGAAGCCGGCTTTTTTATTTGCAGAAACGGTAGGAACCATGCAGATTCTGCATGGTTTCCGGTGTTGGCACAAGTGCTCCTCCATCACGTGTAATAATTTAAGTAGATGCTAATCAATCTTTTATAGCAGTTATTAGGCGTGGCCAGCTGTTATGGCATTCCAATAGCTTACACCCTGGTACATAAATCATTTATCATGTTACCAGATTCTAAAATCTCCCTGTTGCTGGGTCAGCAGATACAAGGCCTGGCCGTTGCCATGGAGCAACACAACGGGAGAGGTAAAGTAAGCAAGGTGATACACAGTTTTGCTGATTACACCAGCCAGATGATACGACTGGGAAAAACCGCAGAAGTGAAACGTTGCTTTACAATGGCCGCCGTACTGTATCATAACGGAAGCGCGCTGTTGAAAAATGCCATCGAAAGCGTATATGTGTACGCGTTATCCCCGATGCTGCAATGCCATACGAAAAACCTGCTGCCGGCTACCCTACGCAGGATCAGAACACATCACCTGCAAACAGCAGGGGTGTAAACCGCTAAAACTTACGATTATGTTGACTTTGATGTTGGTCGTTGCAGGACTCGCCTGCTTTGTAATCTTCTTCAGATCTGTAGACTACTTCGAAAATATATGACCATGATGACTGCACTTTTTGTCTTATCCATTTTGGTTTTTTGCTACATGATATATGTACTGCTGAAACCTGAAAAATTCTAAACGGAAAATGAACACAGAAATTCTGGGCGTGATCGCCACCTATGGACTTACATTACTACTTGCCTGGCCGTTAGCGAGATATATTGTTAAGGTTTTCAGAGGAGATAAAGTTTGGTCAGACTTCCTGCTGCCCATAGAAAAGCTCTTTTATAAAATATCCGGTATCAATCCTAAGGAGGAAATGGACTGGAAGCAACACATGAAAGCGTTGCTTACCATCAACCTGGTTTGGTTTGTATATGCTTTTTTTGCCTTGCTGTTCCAGGATAAACTGCCGCTTAATCCGGATGGAAATCCTGGACAGTCGCCCGACCTGGCCTTTAACTCGGCCATCAGTTTCCTTGTAAACTGCAACCTGCAACACTATTCAGGAGAAACGGGTGTTACCTATTTTACACAATTATTTGTACTGGCATTCCTGCAGTTTGTAAGCGCTGCCACCGGTATCGCCGCGCTGATAGTGGTTTTCAAAGCCTTTAAAGATAAAACAGTTACCCAGCTTGGTAACTTCTGGGAAATCTTCCTCAAAACCATCACCCGCATTTTACTGCCGCTGAGTATAGTCATTGCTGTTATACTCATCTTCAACGGCTCCCCAGCCAGCTTCGCCGGTAAGGATACGATTGTAACACTGCAGGGCGACACGGTGAATGTTTCACGCGGCCCTGCTGCCGGTTTCATCGCCATCAAACACCTTGGGACCAACGGTGGCGGATGGTTTGGCGCTAACTCCGCCCACCCCTTCGAGAATCCTAACTATATTGGGTTTATCACAGAAATGGTAGCGCAGGTGGTGATACCTATCGCCATGGTATTTGCACTCGGCATGTTTATACAGCGCAGAAAATTTGCTACCGTCATCTTCGCGATTATGACGATCGGGATGATATGCCTGCTTATACCCACTATGCAGGCGGAAATGGCCGGCAACCCTGCCTTGTCGCATATGGGCATCCAGCAACTCACAGGGTCCATGGAAGGTAAAGAGGTTCGCTTTGGTCCGGCGGGTACGGGCTACTGGAGCACCGTTACCACCATTATCTCCACCGGTTCTATCTGCGGGTTCCATGATAGTATGATGCCAATGACAGGCCTCATGCAGCTGCTGGGTATGATGCTCAACTGCCTGTACGGCGGCTGTGGCGTAGGTATACTTAACTACTACATCTATATCATTATCGCGGTATTTATCTCCGGCCTCATGGTAGGCCGCACCCCTGAATTCATGGGCCACAAGCTGGAAGCAAGAGAAGTAAAAATTGCCGCGCTGATTACCCTGCTCTCTCCTTTCCTGATCCTTGCCGGTACTGCGCTGGCGGCCTATGTGCTGGTACACCATCCGGATGCCAGCTGGGCAGTGAAACCGGGAGCATGGCTTAATAACCCCGGCTATCACGGGTTTTCTGAAATGCTGTATGAAGTGACTTCTGCCAACGCTAACAACGGCTCTGGTTATGAAGGTTTGGGAGATAATAATGTATTCTGGAACGTGAGCACCGGGTTTGTATTGATTTTAGGGAGATATCTGCCGATTATAGGACCGGTGGCCATTGCAGGACTAATGGCGAAGAAAAAATACATTCCGGAATCTGCCGGCACGCTGCGCACGGACTCAGTTACCTTCGGCGTCATGACGTTCGCAGTCATCGTCATCCTGAATGCCTTGTCTTACTTCCCGGCACTCGCACTTGGCCCGATCGCGGAATATTTTTCTCTCTATAGATAATTACTAAATAAGATTTTGAGATGAATAAAGATAATAAACTGTTTCCGAGAGAACTGGTTATGGAAAGCCTGAAACAGTCTTTCGTGAAGCTGAACCCTAAACTGATGATCAAGAACCCGGTGATGTTCACCGTGGAAATAGGCACCGCAGTAATGCTGGTTGTAGCCTTATATGCGCTGTTTACACATCATACTGACCAGGGCAGCGCAGCTTATAATATAGCCGTATTCGTTATACTCTTTCTCACGGTGTTGTTTGCCAACTTCGCAGAAGCTATTGCAGAAGCCAGGGGTAAAGCACAGGCAGAAAGTCTGCGTAAAACCCGGGAAGAAACGCCTGCTAAAAAATTAGAGATTTCAAGTAATGAAATCCAGCTCGTATCCTCTTCCCAGCTGCGTAAAGGTGATGTTTTTGTTTGTGATCCGGGAGATATTATCCCCGCAGATGGAGAAATTGTAGAGGGGCTTGCCAGCATCGACGAGTCGGCCATTACCGGTGAAAGTGCACCGGTAATCCGGGAAGCAGGTGGTGATAAATCCAGCGTGGTAGGTGGTACCAAAGTATTATCGGACCATATTAAGGTAAGGGTAAGCACTGAACCCGGTGAGTCCTTCCTCGATAAAATGATTGCCCTGGTAGAAGGCGCCAGCCGCCAGAAAACACCGAATGAAATTGCCTTAACCATCCTGCTGGCCAGTTTCACCATCGTGTTCATCATCGTGTGTGTAACGCTGAAGCCTTTTGCTGATTATGCCAATACTCCTATCACCATTGCGGCATTTATCTCGCTGTTTGTATGCCTGATCCCTACCACGATTGGTGGTTTATTATCTGCCATCGGTATTGCCGGTATGGACCGCGCATTGAGAGCCAATGTAATCACAAAATCAGGGAAAGCTGTGGAAACCGCCGGGGACATAGATGTGCTGCTGTTGGATAAAACCGGTACCATTACTATTGGTAATCGTAAGGCGACTAACTTTTATCCTGCTCCTGGTGTTAACGAACTGGATTTTATTCGTCTGTGCGCCATTAGCTCTCTCTCCGACGAAACTCCGGAAGGTAAATCCATCATAGAACTGGCAGGGAAGGATATTGTAAGCACCCTCCATACCAATGGCGGAACGCTGATTAAATTCACCGCTGAAACCCGCAGCAGTGGCATCGACCTGCCTGATGGCAATAAGATTCGTAAAGGCGCCTTTGATGCCATCCGCAACCTGGCAGAAAGAGCAGGCAACCCTTTTCCGAAAGAAACTTCCACCCGTGTGGAAGCGATTGCAAAAGATGGTGGCACCCCGCTGGTGGTAGCACTCAACGGTAAAGTACAAGGGGTAATCGAATTGCAGGATATTATTAAGCCCGGTATCAGCGAGCGCTTCGAGCGGCTCCGCAAAATGGGCGTAAAAACTGTGATGGTAACCGGCGATAACCCACTCACCGCTAAGTACATCGCTACCAAAGCAGGTGTGGACGACTTCATTGCCGAAGCCAAACCGGAAGATAAAATGAGTTACATCCGCCGGGAGCAAACAGAAGGCCGCCTGGTGGCCATGATGGGCGACGGTACCAATGACGCTCCAGCACTGGCACAGGCGGATGTAGGCGTAGCCATGAACTCCGGTACACAGGCCGCTAAAGAAGCTGGTAACATGGTGGACCTGGATAATGATCCTACCAAGCTGATTGAAATCGTGGAAATCGGTAAACAATTGCTGATGACCCGCGGTACACTTACCACCTTCTCCATCGCTAACGATGTAGCCAAATACTTCGCTATCGTGCCGGCACTGTTTGTGGCTTCTATCCCGGCCTTACAGGGCATTAACATCATGAAGCTCCATAGCCCTGAAACCGCTATTCTCAGCGCAGTTATTTTCAATGCGATCATTATCCCGCTGCTGATCCCGCTGGCATTGAGAGGGGTGGCCTATAAGCCCATCGGCGCCAGCGCGCTGCTCCGCAGAAATCTGCTGATTTACGGTGTGGGCGGCGTTATCGCCCCATTCATCGGGATCAAAATCATAGATATGCTCATTGCATTATTCATGTAATACTTAAACATCCAATCATGAAAAAATATCTTTTGCCTTCTATAAAATTGACAATAGTGCTGGTAGTATTGTTAGGCGGAATTTATCCGCTGCTGCTGGCAGGCATCGCTAAAATGGCTCCGGGTGAAGGCGATGGTGTAACGGTGACGCATAATGGTAAAGTGGTAGGCTACGAACAGATCGGGCAGAAATTCACGGAAGATAAATACTTCTGGAGTCGCCCGTCGGCCGTGGATTACAACGCCGCCGGCTCCGGTGGTTCCAACAAAGCCCCCGGCAATGAAGACTATCTGAAGATTGTACAGGAGCGCATCGATACCTTCCTCGCTCATAACCCGGAAGTGAAAAAATCCGAGATCCCCGCCGAGCTGGTTACTGCATCTGCGAGCGGTTTGGATCCGCACTTGTCCCCTGCCGCAGCTTACATCCAGGTAGCACGTGTAGCAAAAGCAAGATCCATATCTCCCGAAAAAATAAAACAGCTGGTATCCGATAATACGCAACCACCCGTGTTGGGTATGTTGGGTACCCCTACGGTAAACGTGCTGAAACTCAATGTAGCATTAGACGAATTGAAATAACTACTCATGAAAAGAACTATTCTGGTTGCAGGCATCCTTGCTGCAACACTCCATAGCTATGCCCAGGATACGCTAAAAAATGGCACACTAACGTTTAGCGGCTATGCGGAGGCTTATTACAGCTATAATTTTGCGGAGCCTTCCAATCACCAGGCTCCCGGCTTTTTGTACAGCTATAACAAACACAACGAGCTAAATATCAACATGGCCATGGTAAAGGCCAATTACAGCAGTGATCGTGTACGCGCCAACGTTGGTTTGATGACGGGTACCTATGCACAGTACAACCTGGCAGCGGAGCCTTCTATATTTCAGTATGTGTACGAAGCCAATGCCGGTGTACGTGTAGGCCAGGTGTGGATTGATGCCGGTATCATGCCCTCCCATATCGGCTTCGAAAGCGCCATCGGAAAAGATTGTTATACGCTTACCCGCAGCATTATGGCGGAAAATACGCCTTACTACGAAGCCGGCGTAAAGGCCACCTGGGCACCCAACGATAAATGGAGCTTTGCCGCCATGTATCTCAATGGCTGGCAGCGCATCAAAAAGGTGGATGGCAATCAAACCCCCAGTTTTGGTACACAGATCGTATTTAAGCCCTCTTCAAAGGTATTGCTGAACTGGAGCACCTACATCGGCAGTGACACACCTGACTCCACACGTAAAATGCGCTACTTTAACGACCTTTATGGTACGTTCAGTGTTACGGATAAATTCAGTTTCACCGCCGGCTGTGATTATGGCCTGCAACAAAAGGAAAAAGGATCGGGCGATTACTCCAGCTGGATCAGTCCAATAGTAGTGGCCAGGTATGCGTTTACACCCAAATTTGCCCTCGCAGGCCGCGCAGAATACTACGCGGATAAAGACGGGGTTATCATCGCCACCGGTACACCCAATGGCTTTAAAACAACAGGATTTTCGCTGAACGCAGATTTTACGCCTGTTAATAATGTGATGTTCCGCATCGAAGGACGCCTGTTTAACGGGAAAGATAAAACGTTTATAAAACAGGAAACACCTGCTAATACAAATGGAGCCATCACTGCTTCCCTGGCGGTATGGTTTTAATATAACAGCATGACAGCAAAAGAACACACGGTTGCGCGCTATCTGCAGCTGGCCGGCCAGTCAGGCAGAGGTAAGTTTAAAATCTACATCGGCATGAGTGCCGGTGTAGGTAAAACTTACCGCATGTTGCAGGAAGCGCATGCCATGGTCAGAAACAATGTCAATGTACAGATCGGCTACATAGAAACGCATAACCGTAAAGAAACGCATGCGCTGCTGGATGGCCTGCCCATGATCCCGCGGAAGCAGGTATTTTATAAAGGCAAGCTGCTGGAAGAGATGGACCTCAACGCCATCCTGCTGCTGTCACCGGAATGGGTAATCGTAGATGAACTGGCGCATACCAATATTCCAGGCTCTAAAAATGAAAAACGATGGCAGGATGTAGTGGAACTGCTGAATGCCGGTATCAACGTGATTTCTGCTGTTAACATCCAGCATATTGAAAGCATTAACCAGGAAGTAAAATCTATCACGGGCGTAGAAGTACAGGAGCGTGTCCCGGATAGTATATTACAGATGGCCAATGAAGTGGTCAACATTGACCTCACCGCTGATGAGCTGATCACCAGGCTGAAAGAAGGTAAGATCTACGATCAGTCCAAGGTGGAGACGGCGATGCGCAATTTTTTCCAGGCCGATAAAATCCTGCAGCTCAGGGAACTGGCACTCAAAGAAGTTACCACACAGGTAGAGCGCAAGGTGGAAACGGAGATTCCGCGTAGCCAGCAGATGCGCCATGAGAGCTTCCTGGCCTGCATATCCACGAATGAGGAGGTAGCCAGGAAGGTGATCCGAAAAACCGCCCGGCTGGCGGCCTATTATCATGCCGACTGGTACGTGGTTTATGTGCAAACACCCGGCGAAAGTGCGGATAAGATAGCACTGGCCGCGCAGCGACACCTGATCAATAACCTCAAACTGGCTACAGAACTGGGTGCGGAAGTAGTACAGGAACATAGTGCCGATATATCAACGGCTATCATTAAATTGGCTTTGGAAAAGCAGGTGACCACAGTTTGTATTGGCAAACCACATATCAGCCTGTTTCGCATAATTTTGCAGACAAGCATGTTTAACAAGCTGCTGAAAACACTTTCTTCCAACGACATAGACCTCATAATACTATCATGAGTAAGTTCAGGCTCAAAACGAAGATCACCCTGGGGGTGCTGTTTCTATACATCATGCTGCTGGTGGTGAGCGTGCTGGGATACTACTACCTGAGCCGGCTAAACGAAAAGGCTAAGATCATCCTAAAGGATAATTACGAATCGCTCGAATACAGTAAAAATATGTTGGTGGCGCTTGAAAGTCTGCCACAGCACCGGGATTCAGCGCTGCACATCTTCGCTGCCAATCTCCGTAAACAACAGGCAAATGTTACCGAGCGTGGCGAAAAAGATGCAACATCAGAGGTGAGTTCTATATATGCCCGCATCAGTAAAGATTCCGCCTACTCCCCTGCTGATATAGCGGCCATTAAACGTGGCATTTACGATATCATGGACCTTAACATGAATGCCATCGTAGGAAAGAATGAAACGGTGAAAAAGGCTGCGGATCATGCGTTATGGTATATCGCTATCATCAGTGGCGTATGTTTCCTCGTAGGCTTAACCTTTGTATACAATTTTCCCGGCTACATTGCCAACCCCATTCATGAACTCACCGAAGGGATCAAAGGCATTGCCAATAAGCAATACAGCAAGCGACTTCATTTTAAAACCGATGATGAATTCGGGGAGCTGGCCACTGCGTTTAACACCATGGCGCAACGCCTCGACGAATATGAGCATAGCAACATCGCCCGTATTTTGTTTGAAAAGCAGCGCGCGGAAGCGGTGATCAGCAGCCTGAAAGATGCTACCATCGGGTTCGATAACAGTAATGTAATCCTGTTTGCCAATGCGGAGGCACTACAGCTGCTCAACATGAAGGAAAAGGACTTAATAGGTCATTCCGCGGAAGAAGCCGGTAAATACAACGACCTGCTCAGATACCTTGTAGGCAGCCAGGATACCCTGCCACTCAAGATCGTAGTGGAAGGAAAGGAATCCTTTTTTACAAAGGAAGTGGCTAATATCAATCATGAAAATGAACGTATAGGATTTGTTATCATCCTGAAAAACATCACTGCTTTTAAGGAACACGACCTTGCTAAAACACATTTCATCGCCACTATTTCACACGAACTAAAAACACCGTTAGCCTCTTCTGATTTCAGTCTTAAACTGCTCGAAGACGTGCGTGTAGGCCAGCTTTCGGAGGAGCAAAAGGAACTGGTAGACAGCCTGAAACAGGATAACCGCCGCATGATCAAAATTGTAAGTGAATTGTTGGACCTCTCGCAGGTAGAAAGTGGTAATATTCAGCTGCAACCGCAACCGGTGGCGGCCAACAGCATTGTGCAGTATGCCATGGATACCGTTCAGAAACAGGCGGCGCAGCGCAATATTACCATTGATACACACATTGCTGCGGACCTGCAGCCGGTGCTGGCAGACGTAGAAAAAACGGCCTGGGTACTGGTGAATTTCCTCACGAATGCCATCCGTTATTCCCCCGAGCAGGCGCAGATACACCTGCAGGTAACTGGGGATGATTCCATGGTGCATTTCAGCGTAACTGACCATGGTAAAGGTATTCCGGCAGCATTTACCGAAAAGATTTTCGACCGGTTTTTCCAGGTGCCAGGTGCCAGCGGAGCCAAAGGCAGCGGCCTGGGACTGGCCATCGCCAAAGAATTTATAGAAGCACAGGGCGGGCGCATTGGGGTCAGCAGTGAAGAAGGAAAAGGCAGCTCCTTCTACTTCTCATTGCCCAGGGGTTGATCAGCCGCCTCCCGGAGGCTGGGTAAAAAGTTGTTGTAAGCCGCTACCAGGCTGCTTACGCGGGCTGGAATCGTGGCCAGGTTTTCAGAAAGATGCGCATCTACTTCTATAGACTCACAAAGTTCGGTGGCAGCGTTAAACTGCAGGAGTTTGAACAGGGTTTTGAGCTGATGGGCCATGATGAAAGTATTTTCCCAGTCCTGTTGTTGTACGTGCTGTTGCAGTACTTCCATTTTAGCAGGGAATTCCTGTAACATGTCCTGGTACAGGAGAATGATTTCCTGATCGTCCAGTCCTACTTTTTCGCGGAGGTAGTTACTGTCGGGGCCGTTGTAGGGTGTGTTTGCCATGGTGAATAGTTGTTGGGGTGCCGGCATGGAAGTGCCGGTGGCTTTTAGAATGGTTGAGAATAATTCCTGTTGTTCATAAGGTTTGGAGATATAGGCGTTCATACCGGCTTCGAGGCATCTTTCTTTTTCTCCTTTCAATGCAGATGCGGTCATGGCTATGATCACGGTGTTGATACCGTTTTTCCGGATGTTGCGGGTAGCTTCATACCCATCCATGCCGGGCATTTGTATATCCATGAGTATGCAGTCGTACGACTGCTGCAACGTTAGTTCTACGGCTATTTGTCCATTTTCCACCATATGTACCCTGGCACCTCCTTTTTGCAATGCATGGCAGGCTACCTTCTGGTTAATGAGGTTGTCTTCCACTACGAGTATGGATTTCCCGAGTAGGGGTTTACTACTCAGCTGTTGGGGAGTTAATTTTTCCTCCTCCGGGGAGATGCTGTCGTCGTACCGGAACGGTAGCTCTACGATGAACATGGAGCCTTTGCCCAGCTCACTGACCACGCGGATTTCCCCTTCCTGCAATTCCACCAGTTCCTTACAGATAGCGAGCCCCAGGCCGGTGCCGCCGAAGCTGCGGTTGTTGGCACTATGCGATTGGGTGAAGCTTTCGAACACATATTGTTGTTTTTCCGGCGCTATACCGATGCCGGTGTCTGTTACCTCCAGCCTTAGCCGCACTTCGTTTGGTGTGGTGGCTAACGGGTACAGATGTACGCTTACGCTGCCCCGGGCGGTGAACTTAATGGCATTTTCCACCAGGTTTACGAGCACCTGCATTAATCTTATCTTGTCGCCAATGAGTATGGCCGGAATATGTTCATCAATGAGTACGTTAAATGCCAGGCGCTTTTCCTGCACCTGGATTCTGAGCGGGTAAAAAGCTTTTTCTGTTTCGTTGCGGAGGTCGAAGGGTGCTTCTTCAATCTTTAGTTTTCCGGCTTTTATTTTAGAGAAGTCGAGGATTTCATTGATAATGACCAGCAGGTTGGTGGCGGATGTTTGGATGGCGGAAACGAACTCCTGTTGGGTTGGTGATAGCTGGGTGTCTTGCCGGAGTAGTTGGGTCATACCGAGGATACCGTTCATGGGCGTACGAATTTCGTGGCTCATATTGGCAAGGAAGGTTTCCTGGGCGCGGCGGGCTTCTTCGGCGATGCGCTGGGCATTGACGAGGGCTTTGATGTGGTTCTTTTTTTCGGTGACGTCGTGGGCGATGCCGCATACGCCGATCATTTCATCGTGGGCATTGCGGAGGGGGAACTTGGTAACATAGTAGTGTAGTTGTTTCCCGTTCACATCCAGTGTATCGTCCAGGCTGGCGGCGTTACCGGTGCTTATTACTTCTGAGTCCAGCGCTGCATAGCGGGAAGCCCATGGGTAGTTGAGGTCAGCATCAATTCTGCCAATTACTTCCTCTTTTTTTACCTGCATAACATCCGTAAACCGTTGATTTACGAGGATATATCGGCCTTCCATGTCTTTGATGAACATCATGGAAGGGGTAAAGTCCACAACTGCTTCGAGGCGGTCCCGCAGGTAGTCGAACCGGTAATCCTTGCCTTTGCTGTGGTATAGTTCTTTTACGATGCACTGGAATTCTGTTACGCGGCCATTGTCATCCCGGATGATAGACACCATTTGTTCCACCCATTTTTTTTCACCCGAGTGGGTAATGATTTCAAACTGGATGGAGGAATAGTCCTGGTAGCCCTTCATCTGCGACACGTAGTAGTCCTGCAGCTTATTGTAGGTGCGGGTATCCAGGAACATGGAGTAGTGTTTGCCGATTACCTCTTCCGGCTGGTAGCCGGTAATGTTGGCTACGCCTTCATTTACGTAGGTGAAGTAGCCTTCCGGGGAGGAGGTATACATAATAGGGCCTGCCTGCTGGGCCAGGCGTTTGTACGACTGGGTATTTTTATACAGGCGGTTGGCTCTTTCCCGCAGCTGCCGGAAGTGCAGGGCTATGTAGCGGCCTTCTACCGCCAGAAATATGATGGCAACGGCTACTGCCATCAGGATAAACCAGAAGCTGTAGTTGGTGTAGTATTGATTTTTTTCGAGATAATTGTGGAGCAGCTTAGCATTTGCCGCGTCACTGCGGGCGGCCGCTATGGTTATTTCCACTCTCTGCCGGACGCTCCAGGCATAATACAGCATTACGCACAACAGTAAACCTATTGTAACAAAGAGCCAGATTACGCTATTAACAATTTTTTTCATCGAGAATAATGTTCATAAACTCTTAAAAATTGTACGACTATAAATTGTCAGCGTTGGCAGTGGTTAAGGACCTGGTGGGAGATTTTATTTCAAATTAAGGATTATTTGTCCCATTTTGCCTGTTCATTTTGTTCATTTTACAGGAAAAGAATATAGTTATCAATTTCAAATTTATGTAACTTCCGGCACTGGAATGGTCCGTGTGGATGTTGTTTTTGCAATATTTTAACCAATTGTTTTACAATCATTCCATTAAATTTGCCTAATATTCTTTTTCTTAAGTATTAAGATTTTATGAAAAAAATACTCTTTACCCTTGGACTGATAGCCACTTCTATCGGAGTTTTTGCGCAGGACGGAGGTTCTCCAATGAATAAAGCGATGAATTCCGTGACTCATTCCAGGGACTTCCTGATGATCCAACTGTCGTACGATGGCTGGGCAGGATCTCCGGATAGCGTGAAATCCGGCTTCAACAGGGGCTTCAACGTTGCTTTCATGTATGATATTCCTCTCAATAAGTCTAAATTCAGTATTGCACCCGGTTTGGGCATCAGCACCAGCGGTATAATGCTGAAAGATCATGCTATGGATGTAGCAGGAAGGTCTAACAGCAGTGAGATCACCTTCCCTTACACCACCGCTAACAAGCGTTACAAAGTGGCTACCACTTACCTGGAAATTCCTATTGAGCTGAGATACCGTTCCGTGCCAGATAACGCTAACAAAGGCTTCAAAGCCGGATTGGGCGTGAAGTTTGGCGCACTGATGGACGCACATACGAAGGCTAAAACAACCGGCCCTAATGGTGGTAAAACTACCGACAAGGTGAGGAACAAAGAGTATTTCAACGCATGGCGCATGGCAGCTACTGCCCGCATCGGTTATGGAAACATCGGTCTGTTCTACAGCTATTCCATTACCCCGCTATTGAAAGACAACGACAAATACGATATCAGACCTTACCAGATCGGTATCGTAGTAAGTGGATTATAAACTTATCTACCTAATATTAAAAAAGCGCGTGCTGCATCTGCAGCACGCGCTTTTTTAATATTATCACCTGCCACCTTCGGTGCCAGGTGGGGAGGTTCCGCGCTGCGCGCGTAGGCTTGTTCTTAGAGACATACCGCTCGCTGATGGAGAAGGAGGCTCGCAAGGTGCCGTCGCGAATACCACCGAAGGTCCCATTCAAAATCCACCTTACTCACCGGTGAAAACAGGTGTTCTTTTCTCCAGAAATGCAGTAACCCCTTCGGTATTATCCTTTGAATTACCTGCAATTTCCTGGCAATACGCTTCATATTCCAATGCCTCATCCAGGCTTTCTGTCATACCCTTGGTCAGCATCTTTTTCATGAGGGCAATGGCCTTCGTAGGCGCGTTAGCGTAATACTTCGCTTCTGCTGCCACAGCATCATCCACCTCAGAGGCCGGTACCACCTTATTGACCAGCCCCAGCTTCAGCGCTTCTTCGGCGCTGATCTTAGAGGCCTTAGTGGCCAGCTCAAATGCGCGGTGGTAGCCTACTGTACGTGGCAGGAAGTAGGAAGAGCCACTATCCAGCACCAGTGCAATGTTTACAAAAATCTCAATCATGCTGGCGGTTTCGCTGGCAATGATCAGGTCGCAGGCCAGCGCCAGCGAGCAGCCGGCACCCGCTGCCACGCCGTTTAACTTACATATAACGGGCTTGGGCATATTTCGTATAGCCCGGATGATAGGGTTATACCTTTTGTGCAGCGACTCACTCAAATTCCGTTTTCCGCCCTCCATGGCTGCTTTAAGATCCTGCCCGCTGCTAAAAGCTTTACCGGCTCCTGTTAATACTACTACCCTGACACTGGCATCGCGTTCGGCCTGTTTCAGGGCATCCTGTAGTTCGTAACTCAGTGGGTCATTGAAGGCGTTATATACTTCCGGCCGGTTCAATGTAATGGTGGCAATGCCATCCTGAATGTCAAGTGTTAAAGCAGTCATGGAGTCGGTTTTGGTGATGATATATTGAAATTACAATGTTTCTTTCAGCCAGCTGAAGAACTCACGTTGCCATACAATCGCGTTCTGCGGTTTCAGTACCCAGTGATTTTCTTCAGGGAAATACAGCAGCTTGCTCTTGATGCCTTTCAGCTGTGCCAGCTGGAATGCCTGTAAGCCTTGCTCAATTGGTACGCGAAAATCAATACCTCCCTGTATGATCAGGATAGGCGTATTCCATTTGTTGGCATGCTCACTCGGGTTGAAGTTTTTGTAGGTATCGGCATTTGCTTTATCCCAGTATGCTCCTATATCCCAGTTGGCAAACCAGAGCTCTTCCGTAGTGCCATACCAGCTTTTCAGGTCAAACAGCCCGTCGTGCGCAATGAATGTTTTAAACCTGTTTTCGTGTACGCCTGCCAGCATGTATACGCTATAACCGCCATAGCTGGCACCTACAGCTCCCAGTCTGCTCTTATCTACATAAGGTTCTTTTGCTACATCGTCAATAGCGCTCAGGTAATCGCGGATTGGCTGACCGCCCCAATCTTTACTGATGGCGGCATTCCATTCCACGCCATGACCCGGCATACCCCTGCGGTTAGGCGCTACCACGATGTAGCCCTGTGCCGCCATCAGCTGGAAGTTCCAGCGGTAAGAGTAGAACTGTGATAAGGCAGATTGTGGGCCACCCTGGCAATATAACAACGTTGGATATTTTTTGGCAGGATCAAAATCCGGTGGGTAGATTACCCAGGCCAGCATCTCCTTATTGTCGGTAGTTTTAATCCAGCGCTTTTCCACTTTGCTCATCCCTATTTTATCGTAGGTAGCTTTGTTAACGGTGGTCAGTGGCAGTACGGCTCCCTTCACGAGGTCCACTGTAAATACTTCCGCTGCATGATTCATATCTGTGCGGGTTACCACCATGGTATTACCTTGCTGGCTGATCATATCGTTGATGTCAAAATCACCGTTGGTGATCTGGCGGATATGTTTTTCATTGGTAGCCGCTATATCCTTCTGCAGGGTGATTTCCAGCAGTTGCTCGGTACCTTTGACTACAGCGAGGAAGTAGATTTTTTTACCATCAGTGCTGAAGCGTGCTGCGGATACCGTGCCATCCCAGCCTTTGGTGATATTTGTTTTTTTGCCGGTAGTCTTGTTCAGTACAATGATATCGTTTTTATCTGCCTCGTAGCCATCGTGCTCCATGCTCAGCCACAGCAGGTATTTACCGTCGGTGCTGAAAGCCGGCGTTACATCATACCCCTTCATACCTTCGGAAAGGTTGCTGGTGGTTTTGGTTTCGAGGTTGTACTCATACACGTCGGTATTAGTGCTGAGTGCGTAATCCTTGCCATATTTCTTTTTGCATACGTAGATGATGCTTTTGCCATCGCTGCTCCAGATCAGGTCCTCAGGGCCGCCGGAAGGCATTTGCGGGCAATCGTATGGCTCATCCGCCATGATATCTACCGGAGTACCAACCTTTCCATCTTCATAAGTAGCATAAAATACATGGGAGAAATTGCCATCTTCCCAGGTATCCCAGTGGCGGTAGTTCAGGTTATCATAAATCTGAACATTAGATCTGGTGAGATCCGGATAGAAGTCTTTACCACTGATCTTTTTTACCTTCACTTCGTTGGAAAACAGGATGTGTTTACCATCTGGTGAAATGCGGATGTTCTGCATGCCGCCATCCACATTTGTTTTTTGCACCGGGTTACTGCCGTCGGCATTCATTTCCCACCATTGTCCTTTTAGGGAGAAACCAATTTTGTTGCCGGGTAGTACCATCACATCTCCTTCTGCTCCCGTTCCGGTAGTGAGTTGTTTGGGAGTGCCTCCTGCCAGCGGAATAGCAAACAGGTTCTTCTCACTTTTATTTTCTTTTAAATTAACCTGCGAAACGCCGTAGATAACGGTTTTGCCATCTGCTGTCACAGTTTCACCACTCACTCTGCCTAGCTGCCATAAGAGCTCAGGCGTCATCTTTTCCTGGGCTGATGCTGCCATAGTTGTAAATAATAATCCTGTCAGTAAAATTGGTTTGTACATGATCTGAAAGGTTGTTTTGAATCGCATAAATGTAGGAATAATTGATGGTCTGGGATTCATAATTTATTAAGTTTAACTTAGTGGCCTTAGTTTGGAATCAAACCCGGTTGCTTATGTACTTTAGATTTGGATTGCTAGTCTTATTACTAAATGGATTCCTGTTGCCTGAAATCAGTATGGCACAGACTTTTTCAACGGCGTTTAAGCCTTTCAGCGGTACGCCCCGCAACTATGTAGTAACACGCGCCAGCGGTAGCGTAGCTATCGATGGACATTTAAATGAAGGCGCATGGCAGCATGCCGCCTGGTCTGAAGATTTTACAGATATAGAAGGTAGCCGGCAGCCATCTCCTGCTTACCGCACACGTATTAAATTACTGTGGGATGAAAAGTATTTATACATTGGCGCAGAACTACAAGAGCCACATGTATGGGGTACACTTAAAAATCATGATGCCATTATTTTTAATGACAATGATTTTGAAGTATTCATCGATCCCGACGGAGACACGCACCAGTACTATGAATTGGAGATCAACGCGCTCAATACGGTGATGGATCTTTTTATGGTAAAGCCTTACCGCGATGGTGGTAACGCCATGCTTAACTGGGATACCAAAAGATTGATGACCGCTGTAAGTGTAAATGGTACACTGAATAATCCGGTTGATACGGACTCCTCATGGACGGTGGAGATGGCGATTCCATTCAGTGCACTGCGCTTTTTTGGGGATGGTGCTCCGGCAAACGGCACTACGTGGCGTATCAACTTTTCACGTGTTGAATGGGATACTGATGTGGTGGACGGCAAATACGTAAAACGTAAAAAGCCGGAACACAACTGGGTTTGGAGCCAGCAGGATATTATCAACATGCATGCGCCGGAGAGATGGGGCTACCTGCAGTTTACCACAGCGCAAGGCACAGAAAAAGTGCCCTCTTTCAGTATGCCGGCAGATGCTGCCGCCAGGAAACAACTCTGGGAAGTCTATTACGCACAGCAAACCTATCGCGCTAAAAACAGGCGCTTTGCTGCAAAGTCAGTAGACTTGAAGCTCCCTGCCGGTAAGTATGCACTGGAAATGGAGGCTATCAGCCAGCAGTTCACTGCCAGCGTGCAGGTACCTGAAATTTCTGCCCGCATCTATATTAATCAGGAAGGTAAAATCTGGTCAGATAAAAAATAACGTAAATGGATAAACGTAATTTTCTCAAAACCCTTAGTATCGGTGGTGTAGCGCTCGCAACGCCTGCCCTGCCAGTAAGCGCCGCTGAAAAAGCAGCGGCTGTACTGCAAAAACGTAGAGTTTCTCACCGCGTGTGGATCAATCCGGACCACAAGGAAAAATATGATGACCTCGTAAAAAAATACGCAGGTTATAAAAAAGCAGGTATCGCAGATATCATGTTCGAGGCCGACAGCGAGCCACACTTCAAAGCTGCCAAAGCCAACGGCATCAAAGCACACCGCTGGATGTGGACGATGAACCGCGGCGAAAAAGATCTGCTCGCCAGCCACCCGGAATGGTATGCACAAAACCGTAAAGGAGAGTCCTGCGCTAACCATCCTCCGTATGTGGATTACTATCGCTGGCTCTGCCCCAGCAAGCCCGAAGTGGTAAACTACCTGAAATCACAGGTAGAACAAATTCTTCAGAAAGATTATGTAGATGGAATCCACCTGGATTACGTGCGCTTCTGCGACGTGATTTTGCCGGTAAACCTCTGGAGCCACTATGGCATTGATCAGTCCAAAGAACTGCCTGAATATGATTTCTGTTACTGCGATACCTGTCGCCAGGGCTACAAGGAAAAGTACGGTGTGGACCCGAAAGATATCGAACATCCGGATCAAAGCCCTTCCTGGCGTAAGTACCGCTACGATCGTATCACCAACGTAGTAAACAATCTTGCCGGTGTAGCGAAGCAACATAAAAAGGATATTACGGCGGCTGTATTTCCAACGCCTGAAATCGCAAAACGTATTGTGCGCCAGGACTGGACCAACTGGCCGTTGACAGCAGTATGCCCCATGATCTATCACGGCTTTTACCGGGAAAAGGTTGTCTGGATCGGCGACGCCGTGGCGGAAGGTGTGAAGGCGCTGCATGGTGCATTCCCGCTGTATGCAGGGCTGTTTGTACCTGACTTCCATAATAACTATGAGGACTTCCGTACAGCGGTGAAGTTAGCTGTGGAGAATGGTGCGGCAGGAGTTTCGATTTTTGGAGATGTAACACCGGAGATATTGAAGGTGCTGGCGGAGGTATAAATAAGTAGATTTATACCTGGTGGTGAACATTATTATTCCGTGTAGAGACGCCTGGCAGGCGTCTATTCGAGTAAATCCTTTTCACAATCTTCGAGTAATTGACTAACAGATTTTATCGAAGATCAAAGCGGATAGACGCCTGCGAGGCGTCTCTACTTCGCGGATTAAATTGGTTATTTAATTAAAAACAGAAAGGACGGCCATTCCGTCCTTTCTGTTTTTTTATGTATTCATAAATTAAAACCTGTTGAAAGGCCTGTCTGCCGCTGCTTTACCAAAGTTCACATTGGGTTTGTTGCCCATTGTAATCTCCATGGTACCACCTTTTACAAGGTCGCTGTGCAGGATGTAACTTTTCGTATATGGTTTACCGTTAAGTTTCACACTTTGAATGTAGATATTATCTGCGCTGTTATTCACCGTCTGTACGGTAAATTTCTTACCGTCTTTCAGGGAAATAGTCGCTTTGCTGAACAGAGGGCTGCCGAGTACATACATGCCGTTAGCCGGGTTTACCGGGTAGAAGCCGAGTGAACTGAAGATATACCAGGACGACATTGCACCGCAATCTTCATTACCAGCAAGGCCTTCAGGCTGATCGAAGTAGAAGTCCTTCATCACCTGGCGTACTTTTTCGGCGGTTTTCCATTGGTTGCCGGAGAAAGCGTACATATAGGTGACGTGATGACTAGGCTCATTGCCATGTGCATACATACCAATGAGTCCGGATATGTCGTTGGACGCTTCTGTACCCATGTCTCCTTTAGCGGTGAACAGGCTGTCGAGCTTGCGGGTAAAGGCATCATCGCCGCCCATCAGGCTAATCAATCCTTCTACATCCTGCGGTACCAGCCAGGTGTATTGCCAGCCGTTACCTTCGGTAAAGTCACCTTTTTCGTGGATGGAATTAAACGGATCATAAGGTGTTTTGAAGCTGCCATCACTCATACGTGGGCGTACAAATTTAATGGTGCTGTCGAAGTAATTCTTATAATATCCGGCGCGTTTTTTATAGTATTCGAAATCTTCAGTTTTACCGAGTTTCTTAGCCATGGCGGCGATGCACCAGTCGTCAATAGCATATTCCAGCGCTTTTGAAACTGATTCATATTCTTTATCCGCAGGGATATAGCCTCTTTCTTTTACGTACTTCACACCGAGGTCGTCGCGGGTGGAAGATGCTTTCATAGCTTCAAAAGCCTCGTTGGCATCAAAGCCTTTGAAACCTTTGAGGTAAGCATCCACAATCAGTGGTACGGAGTGGTAACCCACCATGCAGTTGGTTTCGCTGCCTACCAGCGGCCATATTGGTAATTTACCCTGTTGCTTGTGGATAGTTACCATGGAGTTCACGAAGTGGCTCACTTTTTCAGGATGCAGAATGGTGTTGAGCGGGCCCCATGAGCGGTAAATATCCCAGAGAGAGAATACCGTGTAGTTATCGAAGCCTGGGTTGGAATATGCTTTTTTATCCGTTCCGCGGTAGCTGCCATCGTGATCGTTGAAGAGGATAGGCGCTATCATGGTGTGATAAAGGGCAGTGTAGAATGTGCGGCGGGTGGCGGCATCGTTGGTTTGAATGTCCACACGTGATAATTCCTTATCCCACTTGCTGTTGGCTGCATTCACCACTTTCGCGAAATCCCAGCCCGGCATTTCTGTGCTGATATTAGCAGCCGCATTTTCACTGCTTACAGGGGAAATGCCAATTTTCAGCATCACCTGGCCTGGTGCCTGCTTAAAGCTGATTACTGCTTTAGCGGCTACTGCCTTGACTTCCTGACCATTTACTTTACTATCTCCATCAAAAAGATTTACATCTTTTAATGGCACATTACTTTTAATGGTAAACCACAGGCGCTGGTCTACTGCCCATCCTTTGGAGTAGCGATAGCCCACAAGTGTGTAATCGTCTTTTTTAGCGATATGTGTTTCTACGGGAGCATCCCAGCCGATTCCTTCTTTCAGGTCTACAATGATGTTTGCCTGCTGATCTTTAGGGAAAGTATAACGGTGCAGCGCCACGCGCTCAGTAGCGGTGAGCTCTACATCTGTATTATAATCGTCGAGATGTACATAGTAGTAGCCTGGGCGAGCTTTTTCCCTGCTGTGGGAGTAGTGCGAGCCATAGCCGGAGGTGGGATTTTCCTGCGTGCCGCGGTTTGTTCTCACATTGCCGGTATAAGGCATGATGAGTACATCGCCGAGGTCACCGATGCCTGTTCCGCTGAGGTGCATCTGTGAAAAGCCAATGACAACGCTATCGGAATAATGATAGCCGGAGCACCAGTCCCAACCCTTTACAATATTGGTAGGACCTACCTGCACGGCACCAAATGGAACGCTGGCCCCTACAAAAACGTGTCCGTGTCCTCCCGAGCCAATTAGTGGATCTACTGCGGCAAGGGATTTACTCTCTGAAAATGTGTTGGCAGCAATCGGTTTATTTTGTGCGCCTGCCTGAATGCCGCAACAAACGAGCGCCATAAGCGCAAGATTGCGGCCTGTCTTGATTCCCGGTAACATAAACAAAACCTTTAAGTCCGGCAATATACGTCGCTCTGCTGTATAAAATTTGCTAAATTTTATGCATGCATTAGCGGGGGAAGTGCTGATTGGGACTTAATTTGCTCGTTTTTAGCCGGTGATTGAAATTGTCTTGTGAGGATCTGGTAAACCAACATGATGTACAAAACCAGGCAGGGCAAGGCTTTGATAGCATATGGTACGGCTACATGACTTCTAAACCACGGTGTAAGTAAATCTGAGTGTGAGAAGCTGACCAGCAGAATGGCGAAGCATAAAAAAATATTTTTCCAACGGGCAGGAGTCTGAATCACATACCAGATGCATATGGCTGGGATGGCAATAATGTAGGTAGGTGACTCAGAGCTGCTGCTAAACAACACAGGAAAGAGTAAAACGCTGCATAGCAGGTATAGGCGATAATTAGGGTCTGTTTTATATCTTAAACGGAGGTATTGCAATGCAAATAATATTACGCCGGA
Source organism: Chitinophaga jiangningensis (assembly GCF_900142605.1). Classification (GTDB taxonomy): domain Bacteria; phylum Bacteroidota; class Bacteroidia; order Chitinophagales; family Chitinophagaceae; genus Chitinophaga; species Chitinophaga jiangningensis. Next base: position 387,559 of record NZ_FRBL01000005.1, on the reverse strand, counting down.
AGCCAGCACCAGCAAGTCGTTCAGCTGTGGTTTGCGAAACAGGCGTTTGATGAATCCACCTGCAGAAATGTCCTGAAAACTACGGAGGTCCGCCTGGTTTATTTCATTTTTGTGTACCAGTGCTGCAAACCATTCCTGGTACGATTGCACAATATAAGCAGGTGATGATATCGCCATTGGCAATACAAAAAGCACCGCTGACCACACAAAAAGGCCTGCTATAAATCTTTTCGGATGACTGCTGAAGAAGAAGAAACTGAGTCCTACTATCCCATAAAATTTAGTTAGGGTGCCTAATATGATGCAAAGTGTGGCCAGGTAATCTTTTCCACGAATGGTAAATGCAAAGGTGAGCAGGATGCCGGCAAGAATAAACTGGTTTAGCTGAAACCAACCACTGGCGCCTAACAGTTCCTGGCTGCAAAGTAGCAGAATAATGTTTTGCTGCAGTTTTTCCAGCGGCAGCTGCCGGATGGCATAAAAGATAGCTCCCGCCCCGGCCAGCGACCATAGCAGGGCCCCCAATTTAACCGGCAACACGGCAAACGGCGCTATCATCAAGCTAAATACAGGACCGTAAAGGTTTACATCCAGATATTCGGAAGGATATTCAATATAAAGTGGTTGCTGATGGATCAGGTGAAAGAAGACGTTCTTAAAAATCAGGAAGTTATTGTAGTTCCCCCTGGAAATTTCAGTGATAGCACCCAAAAACGCCAATCCAAACCAAACTATAACAATCAACCAGTCTTTTCGTCCAAGAAAAGCCAGGATATTTCTTTTTGCAGGCATTTCGATTCAGTTGTCGGTAAAAGTGATGCTACAGTACAGATTAAGGTTGCAAATGCACAACCTAATAACGCACGGTAGCCACTACCCCTCTATTGCCTGGAAAAAAATTATTCGTTATTGGAAAACCACTCGCTGGATTGTTTGTTGATCACCGTGATGGCAATGTAAACGATGAATACCAATGAAATACATATTGCGGAGATGATAGCTGCAATCATTTTAGGAACATTTAAACATTACAATCTTTCCTCAAGTTAAATTAAATAGCTGGATTATTCTATAATTTCACTCCCACAAACCACCATTAAAAAAAGAACCGTGAAAAAATTATTCCTGTATGCAGGCATGTTCCTGTGCCTGGGGCATCGTGTACATGCTCAGGATGCGGCCACCGTTGTAAAATCACTCGAAGCGGCTATACGCCAGAAGAGTGTGGAACAGGTGAAGCCACTCCTTTCTCCCTCCTTCCATATCGGATTTTACCCTGCCCCATACGCGTATGGTATGCTTGACAGGGCCTTCCGGAAAGACAGCCTGGATAAACTGGTACTTAAAAAAGAAGAAAAAACGACTGCTGGTAAGCGTCTCCTGGTAAAATACTATAACGTGGGCCAAAAGCCATTCGAGACGTATGTTTACCTGAACGGCGGCAACCAGCTCGAAAAGGTACAGTACTACGACCTCCTGGCTGGCATCAACCTGGATAAGCCTTCCAGGCTGGCGGCAGTGATTCCCTTTACCTACCAGCGCAACCGCATTGTAATTTCGCTTACCCTCAACGACTCAAAAAAGCCGCTGCGACTGTTGTTTGACACCGGTGCGGATGGCATGGGGCTTAAAAAGAGTGTGGCAGATGAAATTGGTATCACCGCCAACCGCCAGCAAAAAGCCAGCGTGGTAGGTGCCAGCACACAAATCGGTATTGCCAGTGGTATCGTAATGCACCTGGATACGCTGGTGATTCCTAATAATAACAGCGCTATTTTCCCGCAGTTTGACGCCGACCTCGACGGGCTCTTCGGCGCTAACTTCCTGAGAAATTATATCACTGAAATTGATTTCGACAGCTCCGTGATTCGCCTGTATACCTTCGGGAAATTCGATTACAACGAGAAAGCATCGCTAATCCCGTTGGATTACTCCCTGGGAGTGCCCGGTATTAAAGGCAAAGCAACTTTAAACAACGGAAAGGTGCTCGATGGTGATTTCCACTTTGATACCGGTGCCGGCTATCCGCTGATTCTGTTCGGTCCGTCCGTACACCGCAATCAGCTGGACGAAAATTTCCAGGTAACTTCCCACAGCACCACTACCAGCATGGGCCACTCCTCTCCTGTGGTGAACGGGGTTTTCAATGGTGTGGATATCGGGCAATGGCACCTCAACAGCTTTACTGGTACCTTGCAGACCTACCGCGAAGGTGATGAGAAATGGTCGCCAAAAGGGGATGGCAGCTTCGGTATTGAACTGATCAACCGTTTCAACTGGGTGATCAACCTCGCCGATCATCAGTTCTCTGCTATTCCGAATAAAAATTTCGCCATGCCTTCCAACTTTTGGATGAAAGATATTGAATGGGGCTTTGCCGGTGGAAAAATGATTGTGAAACGCGTAGCACCGGGTACTGGCGCAGCGGACAGTGGTATCATGGAAAACGATGAAGTAATGGCCATCAATGGCGTTAAAGTCGCAGACCTCACCACAGAAGCAAACATTAAAAAGTACAGCGAAGAGTGGAATGTTCGCGAAATGAAAGTGGAGGTCAACAAATTCGGGAAGCCCTGGAAAATAGATATTCCTTAATTCGTAATTTCAGGTCATGAGAAAAAGGGATAAGCCAAACATGACCTTCCGGGAAAGGCTGGCAGCATTGAAAAATCTGCCAGCCTTTTTCAAGATGGTATGGCAAACCAGTAAGCGCTTTACCATCGCCAACGTACTGCTGAGGATTGTACAATCTGCCATGCCGCTGTCGATCCTTTATGTGGGCAAACTGATAATAGACCAGGTAGTGCAGCTGGCACAACATACAGGCACACACGATACAACTTACCTCTGGCAGCTGGTGGCGCTGGAGTTTGCACTCGCCATTGTTTCTGATGCATTGAGTCGCGCTATCTCTTTGCTGGACAGTCTGCTGGGCGACCTGTTCGGCAACCATACATCCGTGAAAATCATGGAACATGCCGCCACCCTGGATCTGGACCAATTCGAAGATTCGGAATTTTACGATAAGCTGGAGCGGGCCAGGCAGCAAACGGCAGGGCGTACAGTCCTGCTATCGCAGGCGCTGAGTCAGGTGCAGGACCTCATCACCATGGGTTTTCTGGCGGCAGGGCTGATCGTATTTAATCCCTGGCTGATTTTACTATTGCTGGTTGCCGTGATTCCGGCCTTCCTGAACGAATCGCAATACAACGATAAAGTATACCGCCTCACCTGGGGGCAAACTTCCGACAGGCGGGAGCTCGACTATATCCGTTACCTGGGCGCCAGTGATGAAACCGCCAAGGAGGTGAAAGTATTTGACCTTTCCGGGTTTCTTATAAAGAGATTCAAAACCATCTCTGATAAATTTTATGTAGATAAAAAGGACCTGGAGGTAAAACATGTGGGATGGGGTACCTTCTTTGCGCTGATAGGGAGCGCGGGTTATTATGCGGCCTATATAATTATCATCCTTCGTACGATCGACGGGAAGTTGTCAATCGGTGATCTCGCTTTCCTGGCGGGCTCCTTCCGGCAGTTACGTACCACATTCCAGGGGATTCTGATTCGTTTCTCCAGTATTACACAGGGAGCTATTTATCTGAAAGACCTGTTTGATTATTTCGAGATTAAATCCCGCATGGTGGCGCCGTTGCAGCCACTTCGTTTTCCGGAGCCTATCCGCGAAGGATTTGTGTTTGAAAATGTAGGGTTTAAATATCAAAACTCGGAGAAATGGGCAATCCGTAACCTGAACTTCACCTTACATGCAGGCGAAAAGCTGGCGCTGGTAGGGGAAAATGGAGCAGGGAAAACTACGCTGGTGAAATTACTGAGTCGCCTCTACGATCCGGTAGAAGGACGCATTTTACTGGATGGTAAAGATTTGAGAGATTATGATTTAAAAGATCTGCGTTTACACGTAGGCGTTATATTCCAGGATTTTCAGCGTTACCAGATGACGGTGCAGCAAAACATAGCGGTCGGTAACATCTCCCAGATCAATAATCAGCAGCTGATTGATGAATCGGCTAAACAGAGTCTGGCCTGGCCGCTGATTGAGAAGATGCCCAATCAATACAACCAGATGCTGGGACGCCGCTTCCACCAAGGGATTGAGCTCAGTGGTGGGGAGTGGCAAAAGATTGCTTTGGCCAGAGCATACATGAAAGATGCGCAGCTACTAATACTGGACGAGCCGACCTCCGCGTTGGATGCACGTGCGGAATACAATGTGTTCCTGCATTTCGCGGAGTTAACCCGCGGTAAAACGGCAGTATTGATCTCCCATCGTTTTTCAACCGTACGCATGGCTAACCGGATATTGGTATTAGACAAAGGTCAGTTGCTGGAGATCGGTAGTCATGAAGAATTATTGGAGAAGAATGGCCGCTATGCAGAGTTGTTTCATTTGCAGGCCGCTGGTTATCAATGATATAGTAAGCAGGAGCAGCTTCGGGGGTGAAGCGTGCTCCTAATCTCACTTATATTGCCCGTGTAACCGGGAACGTTATCCCACGCTTGCCTTGGGGACAACAAATATCTTCACCGGGGAGTATAACCGGCAGGGTTAGTATATGGTTCGGAAATATAATATTGAACATCAATGTATAGAACTTGATATGGTGTTTTCACATTAGTTTTCAATAGTATTCACTGGCGGATACAGGACTAGCATACCCTTCATTGTTCCGCAATTCAGGAATAAAGATACTATTTCCCGTCATATAATTGCTTTTTCGGGCTACCATTCATCAATTCGCGTACCGAAAATTTTTTCACTGATATTTTTTTGTTGAAAACTGATGTTAACTATAGCTGTATAACCGGGATGTATATACGTAGACATAATTGTAATATGGAAAAAACAAGGCCGGTTATCTGGTGAGATATCCCGGCCTTTGTTTTCATGTTTGACTTATAAATCTATCTATTTCCGCAGGTCAAAAAAAGAGCAAAATGCGGAGCTAATGATGCGAAATCGGGAAATAAATCACTCGAAAACGGAAAGTGCAATGCTCCTTTTCAGCAAACTTTACATCAGCCGGGTGCGCGCAGCGCACCCCTCCCCCGAATGACACCGAAGGTGTCATTCAATCAAAACCTGATACTTAATTTCCTCAATGTTATTCAATTAAACATCCTAGCTACTTATATTAATAATACCTGTTATGAATTCACCTTTTTTATCATATTAGGGAGAAAATAATGTAATCCTGCACCGTTTTTAACCTTCCTTTGCCAGCCCCGCTGGGCGCAGTTTTCACAGGTAAAACCGGCTGATGCACTGCTTTCCTTGCCTGTTTTTCCGAAATCATTTCGTAATTTTGCGCTTTCGTAACAAAGACATCATAACCGCACTATAATGATTCATTTCTTTGTGAACCAAAAAGACACTGTCTATTGTGTTCAAACAGGAAACCACCCTTCAGAAGCAGATATCCAAAAGCTTAACTGGCTCTTCGGCAACGCCACAAAATTAGACGCACTTACTGTAAACCGTACCTATGTGGGCCCGCGCGCAGCGATGGTAACTCCATGGAGTACCAACGCAGTGGAAATTACCCAGAACATGGGTATCAGCGGCATAATCCGTATCGAGGAGTTTGAGCCGGTGCCGGCTGATTTCAACGATTTCGATCCAATGATCTCGCAGAAATACACCGCACTCACCCAGGACTTGTATACCATCAATATCGAACCGGCTCCAATCCTGGAAATCGACGATATCGATGCTTACAACAAACAGGAAGGACTGGCCCTCAATCCGGAAGAAGTGGATTACCTCAACAACCTCGCGGTTAAAATAGGTCGTAAACTTACTGATTCTGAAGTATTTGCGTTTTCTCAAGCCAACTCCGAGCACTGCCGCCATAAAATTTTCAACGGCACATTCGTGATCGACGGCCAGGAAATGCCAACCTCTCTCTTCAAACTGATCAAAAAGACTTCTGAAACCAACCCTAACGAGATCGTTTCAGCCTATAAAGACAACGTGGCCTTCGTAAAAGGGCCTAAAGTGACCCAGTTTGCGCCTGCTTCCCCGGATAAACCGGACTTTTACGTAGAAAAAGAATTTGAATCCGTATTATCTCTCAAAGCAGAAACGCACAACTTCCCGACCACTGTAGAACCGTTTGCAGGTGCAGCTACCGGTTCTGGTGGTGAAATCCGCGACCGTCTTGCAGGTGGACAGGGTGCCCTGCCGTTAGCAGGTACCGCCATCTATATGACTGCCTACTCCCGTCTCCTGGAAGACAGGCCATGGGAAAAAGGCATGGAGGAGCGTAAATGGCTCTACCAAACACCAATGGATATCCTCATCAAAGCATCTAACGGTGCTTCTGATTTCGGTAATAAATTCGGTCAGCCACTGATCACCGGTTCCGTACTCACCTTCGAACACGAAGAAGACGGTCGCAAACTCGGTTACGATAAAGTAATCATGCAGGCCGGCGGTATCGGTTACGGTAAACTGAACCAGGCTAAAAAACACACCCCTAAAACCGGTGATAAAATCGTTATCCTCGGTGGTGAAAACTATCGCATCGGTATGGGCGGTGCCGCAGTTTCCTCAGCAGACACCGGTGCTTTCGGCTCAGGTATCGAACTGAACGCCATTCAGCGCTCCAACCCTGAAATGCAGAAACGCGCAGCCAACGCTATTCGCGGCCTCGTTGAATCAGATAACAACCCAATCGTTTCCATCCACGACCATGGCGCCGGCGGTCACCTCAACTGCCTGTCCGAACTCGTAGAAGAAACCGGTGGTTTGATCGACCTCGACAAACTGCCTGTGGGCGACCCTACCCTTTCCGCAAAAGAAATTATCGGTAACGAATCCCAGGAAAGAATGGGCCTCGTAATCGGTGAAAAAGATATTAACACCCTCCAAAAAGTTGCCGAGCGCGAACGTGCGCCAATGTATACAGTGGGTGATGTTACCGGCGACCACCGATTTACTTTCCAGTCAGCTTCCACAGGCCTGAAACCGATGGATTACGCCCTGGAAGACTTCTTCGGTTCCTCACCTAAAACCATTATGAAAGACAGCAAGGTAACACGTACCTATGCCGATCTTTCCTATGATGTGAAAAATGTACCTGCTTACCTGAATCAGGTGCTGCAGCTGGAAGCCGTAGCCGCTAAAGACTGGTTGACCAACAAGGTAGACCGTTGCGTAGGTGGCCGCGTTGCCAAACAACAGTGTGCGGGCCCGTTACAGCTGCCGCTGAATAACGTAGGTGTGATGGCGTTAGATTATAAATCTACCGAAGGTATCGCTACTACCGTAGGTCACTCTCCGCTTACCGCCCTGGTGGATCCTGCTGCCGGCTCCCGCAATGCGGTGGCAGAAGCATTGTCCAACCTCGTGTTTGCACCAATTAAAAATGGCCTGAAAGGTGTTTCCCTTTCTGCAAACTGGATGTGGGCCTGTAACAATGAAGGTGAAGATGCACGCCTGTACGAAGCCGTAAAAGCTTGCTCTGACTTTGCCATTGCGCTGGGTATTAACATCCCTACCGGTAAAGATTCCCTGTCGATGAAGCAGAAATATCCTGATGGCAGCGTAATTGCGCCAGGTACGGTGATCATTTCCGCAGGCGGTAACTGTACTAACATCAACAAAGTAGTGGAACCGGTGCTGCAGAAAAATGCCGGTGATGTTTACTATATCAATCTCTCGAAAGATGCGTTCAAACTGGGCGGTTCTTCTTTCGCACAGATCAATAATAAGATTGGTTCACAGGTGCCTGACATTAAAGATGCGGCTTACTTTGTGAATGCCTTCAATACCATTCAGTCGCTGATCAACAACGATCAGGTAGCCGCTGGTCATGATGTTGGCTCTGGCGGTTTGGTAACTACCTTACTGGAAATGTGCTTCGCAGATGTTAATCTCGCAGCAGATTACGACCTGAGTAACCTCAACGAGGCAGATACGGTAAAAGCACTGTTCAACGAAAATGTGGCGGTGGTGCTGCAGGCAAAAGACAACGCGGCTTTTGAAGCGGCACTGAGAAATGCCGGTGTGGAAGCAGTTAAGATCGGTACCGTTAAAGCAGGTGAAGAAGTAAGCTTTAAGAATAATGCAGATACTTTCAGTTTCAATATCCCGGCCACCCGTGATACCTGGTTCAAAACATCTTTCCTGTTAGATACCAAACAGTCTAAAAATGGGATGGCACAGGAACGCTACAATAACTACAAGTTACAACCACTGAGCTACAATTTCCCTGCTCAGTTTACTGGTAAAAAACCGGTTATTGATGGTTCCAAACCTCGTCCTAAAGCGGCTATCATTCGTGAGAAAGGTTCCAACTCAGAGCGCGAAATGGCAAATGCCATGTTCCTTGCAGGCTTTGATGTGAAGGATGTACACATGACAGACCTGATCTCCGGTCGTGAAACACTGGAAGATATTCAGTTTATCGGTGCAGTAGGTGGGTTCTCCAACTCTGATGTACTGGGTTCTGCCAAAGGATGGGCGGGAGCCTTTATGTACAACGAGAAAGCGAAGAAAGCCCTGGATAATTTCTTTGCCCGCCCTGATACGATGTCTGTAGGTATCTGTAATGGTTGCCAGCTGTTCATGGAACTGGAAATGATCAACCCTGATCACAAAGTACATGGTAAGATGTTGCATAATACTTCCGGCAAACACGAATCCAACTTCGTATCCGTGAAAGTACAGGAGAATAATTCCATTATGCTCAAAACCCTTGCTGGTGCAACCTTAGGCGTATGGATCTCCCACGGTGAAGGTAAATTCAACCTGCCAAACACCGAAGATCAGTACAACATTGTTGCTAAATACGCATACGATCAATATCCGCACAATCCAAACGGCTCTGACTTTAACACCGCTATGATGTGTGATGCAACTGGTCGCCACCTGGTAACCATGCCGCACATTGAGCGTTCCATCTTCCAATGGAACTGGGCACACTACCCTAATAACCGTAAGGATGAAGTAACGCCATGGATCGAGGCGTTTGTGAATGCTAAAGCATGGTGCGAAGCAAATAAGAAGTAATAGATTAGTAAGTAATAGCTGCGTCAGGTTTCACCCGAAGCCTGACGCTTTTTTATGCACAACTGACTGATTCTCCCATGCAGTAAGGAAATCAACCTATACCATCAGTGTCTGCTTCACAAATCCGCTAAAATCTCCCCTATAAAATTTCACAAAAAATCAGGATATTTGATAAATGTCTATTTGACAATTATAATCGCCACGTTATGAAAAAAGTGATCCTCTTTGCCACTATAATTGCCTGCTATTTCCACGTGCAGGCGCAGAAAGACTTCCACCAGTGGGCCGCCACGCCACCAATGGGCTGGAACAGCTGGGATTGTTACGGACCCAATGTAACAGAAGCAGAAGTGAAAGCCAATGCCGACTACATGGCCAAACACCTGAAGGCATACGGCTGGGAATATGTAGTAGTAGATATCCGTTGGTTTGTAGCCAATGATAAATCCCATGGTTATAATCAAAAAGACCCGCAATATTCCATTGATGAATATGGTCGCTTTATGCCGGCTGTAAACCGCTTCCCATCTGCCGCCGGTGGCAAAGGGTTTAAGCCCCTGGCTGATTACATACATAGTCTTGGATTGAAATTCGGTATTCACATCATGAGAGGTATCCCGGTGATAGCCGTGAACCAGGGCTTGCCTGTAAAAGGGACCAGTGTAACCGCAAAAGATATTTACTCTACTGCTGATCAATGCCGCTGGTTGCGCGACATGTATACCATTGTTCCGGATAAACCCGGGTCACAGGAATATTACAACTCCATATTTGACCTGTATGCCTCCTGGGGATTGGACTTTGTAAAGATAGATGACCTCTCCTCCCCGATCTATTTCACGCAGGAGGTAGAAATGATCCGCAAGGCAATCGACCGGACGGGCCGGCAGATTGTATTAAGTACCTCTCCCGGTGAAACGCCGATTGATAAAGGCACGCATGTACAACAACACGCTAACATGTGGCGTACCGTGGGGGATTTCTGGGATAACTGGAAACAGCTTAAAGAACATTTTGAAGTATTCAGCAGGTGGAATAAATATCGTGCCCCCGGCGCTTACCCTGACGGAGATATGCTGCCACTGGGTCGCCTTTCAATCCGCGGCGAAGTTGGCAACGACCGTATGACAGGCTTTACAAAAGATGAGCAATATACCCTCATGACGCTGTGGTCTATTTTTAAATCGCCCCTGATGTATGGCGGCGACTTCCCCAGTAACGATGCATTTACCAACTCCCTGCTCACTAATCGCGATGTACTGGCAGTTTTGAAGTATAGTACTAATAACAAAGAGTTGTTCCGTACCGCAGATAAAGTTGCCTGGGTCGCCGATGATCCTAAAACGGGAGATAAATATCTTGCGCTGTTTAACACCGCTGACGTGACTGCGGGGATTTCCGCGGACCTGAGCCAGGTGGGCTTTACATCTCCCGTAAAAGTAAAAGACCTATGGACAGGGAAAGATTTGGGAAAGGTGAAAGGAACGTTTGCAAAGCAATTAAACGCACATGGGGCGGGATTGTATAGGATTAGTGAAAATGGTAAATGATCTGTAGCCAGGTCCTGAATTTCTAAAAGCCTGCAAACAATAATAGGATGCTTGCCAAGTCAATTGAACAGCTTGAATCAATTCTTAAACAGTAATGTTGCTGGCTTGTAATACTTATTTTACAAGGCAGTAGTAGCATATCTTTAAACCATTGTATTGTTGGCTAACTCTTTTTGAATACTTTTGACGTTAAGAGGTATAAAAAATAAAACTACGGCCCCCATTACAACTATACTATGATAATTCAACTAACCGGACTTTCAGGCGCAGGAAAAAGTACACTGGCAGAGGGAGTAAAGACTTTGCTTCAACAACATTCTCTGAAAGTAGTGATTATCGACGGTGATGTATACCGCAAAACCCTGTGCAAGGACCTGGGATTTTCCAAAGAGGACAGGATGGAAAATATCCGCCGGCTGGGTGCGGCGGCCTGGGAATTGAAGGAGGAGGCTGATATAGTGCTGATTGCCGCCATCAATCCGTTTGAGGTGATCAGGAGCGAACTGAAAGCACGTTACAATGCAAAAATAGTTTGGATTAAATGCGATATTCCTGTGCTAACTTACAGGGACACAAAGGGATTGTATAAACGTGCGTTGTTAGATGACAATCACCCCGATAAACTCTTTAATCTTACAGGAATCAACGATACTTATGATCTTCCTTTTGCTCCCGATCTGGTAATAGATACTTCTGTAGAAACAGCGGAGAAGTCCATTCAAAAGTTATACGAATTTCTTATAATCTCCAGCGCACCATATTTGTCGAAAGCCTCGCAACAGTAATCAGGTACCGGCTGTTTAACGGCATCTTCAGCAAATACCTGTCCGGGGTATTTGGCGTGATACAATGCGCGGTCTTTAATTTTTTCCATCGCCTCAGTACTAATGTGGGTATCGGTAATTCGTGCTATCTTTTCCAGCATAGTAACCGGACCTTCATTGTAATTAATAGGGTAAGCGAGGGGATCTTTTTCCAGTACTTTCAGGAAGGCCAGGAAATATTTATCCAGTACTTCGCCAAGGTATGTATCCATATTCATCTGGCGTACATCCGTATCAAACCCAAACAGGGCGGGTTCTATAAGGCCGGGTATGGCATGCATACCCCTTCGCTTTTGTTGTGACCTTGCCACCTCATCAGGCCGCCGGTAAAGTAATATAAATGGTGTTTGCGGATAAAGCTCTCTGAGTTCCTTATAAAAGAAGATATGCCAGCTGTCTGTTTTAATAAACAAACGTTTTCTGTTGTTTTTTACTGGTGCATAAAAGACAACGGCTTCTTTGAGTAACCCTGCATTACCTGTTCTTAATAATGAGTCGAAAAACGGAACCTCTGAAAGTACGATGTTTCCGGGATCCTGTGCCAGTAGCTGGGTTGCCAGGGTGGACCCGCATCTGGACACATGAAAGATCAAGGCAGATGGGGGTATATGTTCGAGGTCCCGCGACCAGCCCCTCAATACGTCTAAACTGCTTACGCTCCTGAATTTCCGTGGATGAGCCGTCCTGCATTGTGAAATGGTTTCATCAAAAAAAGGAGCGGTGAATGGATTGTCTCCCGTGTACATCCATTCGCAATACGGATGTTCTTCCTGAATAGTAAGTTTGAACGGAATCCAGTTTTCAAGTGCAGTAGACATATCAGGGTGCATGAAAAGATTTGTTATGTAATATAGTGAAAAACTGTCCAGGTACTGATGGTAGTAAATATTGGATATAGACTCGATCTAAAAAACAAAACCCGCGCATGGCGCGGGTTTCAGGATTTTTGCTCCCCCTGCTGGACTTGAACCAGCGACCCTCTGATTAACAGTCAGATGCTCTAACCAACTGAGCTAAGGAGGAGTATAACTGCTATACTTCTGGAAATCTGATGGTTATCAGACAACCGGGTCGCAAATGTAATAAATACCTTAAAAATTCAAAGAAAAATTTTGTGTTATTTGATAAAAATATTTGAAATCCGCTATGGGGTTGGTTTTGATGTGTGCAAATCTACACCAGCAAATGTGTTTTTCCGGTGAAGTATTCATGCACGGTACCCCTGCCATATCCCTCTCCATTAATCAGTTTAATTTGATTTCTGTTGGAGAGATAAATTTTTTTACTGAGATACATAGCCCGCTGAAATAAAAAATTCTCTCCTAACTCACCCGGGTATATCGGTTGAAATACCCGTTCATCCTGGCTCATTAAGGAGCCGTCGCCTAATACAGATAGCGTTAAATAGCTTTCATTATTTTTTTTATAGAGATGGTATTTACGCTCTTTATAGATAAAATTGCCGGCATAAATTTTCCTTATGGGCGTTTTCAGCATAGTACTGCTTTCGTAACTTAATAAAGTATGATCTACTGTTACCTTTTCATAGGTATTGTTATCCTGTAAGAGAATAATCTCCGGAACAGGCTCCTGGCAATAGAAAAGTTGTTTCAGTTTCCAGGAGGCAAGTCCTCCTTTGATACGCATACCATCCTCATGTTTTATGGCGTGTAGGAAGGTTTCATCCCTGATGATGTGCTTTGTGCATCCATGTAGCTCCAGTCGCCTTTTGAAGTCTTTATCTTCAAATCCATATTCCTGTACAGCTTCGTCGTAGCCGCGTACGGCATGAAAATCTTCCTGGTGTACACATACCCGCCCCTGTACATCCCAGCGCTTTTTATCCTGTCCGATGGTTGGAGGCTGCACGTATATTTGCCGGTTACTCACAAACCGTTCGCTAATGTAATCCGCGAAGCCGGGACCTGTGTAATTATCGGCATCAACACCACACAATATATCCCCCGTAGCCAGTCGGAAGGCCATGTTTTTGGCATGACTCATCTGGAAAAAAAGCGGTTCTCTTGTGTGATAATACTTTAATACGCCTTGCTGAAGATAAGGTGCCATGGCCGTTAGTACCCACTCGTGCAGGTCATCGGAAGAGTTGTAATTGAGTAATACAAATTCAATATTACCATAGCTGCTATTGTCAGCTATATTCCGTGGAAGGGTTTCTTTCAGGTGCATAGTGCGGTTCATACAAACCGTACAAAACGATAACTTATACTTCATTTTAAGCGCTTTAACGGCGTTGAGGGCGTAGAAGTATAACGTTGTGAGGGGGAGATTGTTGACTCGTTTGCCAGTGGAGCTACATGGTATATTTAAAGGGAAAAATCAGGTGGTTGCTCTGAATTAAAAAAAATAGGTATACAAAAGATATTTGTTCTCTTGTATACCTATAGGTTATTATCCACTTCCTGTTTCAGAACAGGAGACATGAAATTTATGGTGTTACCGGCGCCTGATACTTGTATTCTGCAGCCTTGATAATATTACCATCCTGATCCCTGATAACTGAAACCCTGTTCCAGTTGTCATATTCAAAGTACCTGATTACTCCACGCTGATCCGAACTGCTGGTTACCCCAATACCGGGTTCATAGGTGTAGGTTGTCAGAACAGCATCTGCAGGGAATAATCTTATTTCATCTATTATTCCGCTACCGGTAATGCTCACATTGGATACACCGGTTACCTTATGTTCAAAATAGTTCCAATCTTTATAATTGCGTCCTTTAATGCTGGAAATGGAACCGGTTATATTAAGTGCATTCGCATTTTTAGTCCAGTAAGAAATAATATAAGTCTGATCTGGACGCAGGCTGCTTTTATTTAAACTTCCGCCGGAGAGATTGAAATAACGCTTTCCTGTAACAGAAGGAACATCACCACTAATGGTGCCGGAAATGGTCCAGTTGCCGCTTCCCTCTGATTCAAACGAGGTATAGGCGATACTGTTGTTGTCCGCATTGATGGCTTGTGCTATTGGTAAATTGTTTTTATAATCCCACACATAGCTGTAAATAACGTTAGGAACATCCTGTGAGGTAATGATATTGCCCTTCTGTGGTTCATATGCCAGTACTTTTTTCAGGTTATAACCTGCAGGTACAAGGCTGTTTGGGTCGTGCGCCGGAGGAGGAATTGCCTGATTGTTTTCATACACGTAAAATGCTGCGGGTTGTCCATTGGCATTGTACTGTAATACCTGGCCAGCTACGAGATTCCCCCCGACTGTACTTTCAAACTTTATGGGAGTGTTTCTGATACCCTTCGTCAATAATGTACCAATATTTGAGGAAGAGATATCATTGTAGTCTTTGGGATACCAGGTTGTATTTATAACTGACTGGCCCTTACTATCCGTTGTGCTTAGTGTTTTTTGAAAATAGTTATTGCCGGGATCGTAAGTAAAGTCTTTGGTTATTTTGAATTCACTGGCATTGCCGTTTGCGTCATAGGAATAGGTGCTTGAAGTAGCGGATCTTAATTCGTACCATTCTGTAGCACCGTTGTAGTAGGTGGTACCATAAGTGTTATGGTTTATCCATGGTGATATTCTTATACCTACCAAATCGGTGTTCATTTCATAGGATGAGTAGCTGTTTACTTCCTTAGATAGAATTCGATATTTGAGAGGTTCTGCTACATTCTCATAAACTCTTTTGGTCAATAACAAGCCAGTGCGCCAATCGGCGGCCATTCCCGTTTTTGCAGGATAATTCAGGTCGGAAGGTTGTACAAAGTTAGTCCAGTCATTTGAAAATTCGTATTCAGTCTTCATCTTTTGTGCCTGTTCATCCTGATATTCCGTAACATGCTCATAAATAATACCTGTGCTGCTATTGCTGTAACCCGGCAAACCACTGTGAGATGAGATTCGGAGTATTGATGCTTGCCCTTCATTGCCTGTACTGAGCGGATCATTGTCACTACCTCCTTCGCCACAGAAAACCCAATAGGCGGTTACAGGCAAGTTTTTCATTAACCCACTGCTTATGTTGGAATCTTCAAATCGGTTGTAAGTATATGAGCGTGTTAGTGTGCCACCAAATCTGTCAGATTCAACAATCTTTTTTATTCGTAAGCCACCGGCAATTAAACGCTTTTCCACATCCGGCGCTATGTCCTGAAGTTGTTGCCAGGTTATCTGTACATTAAAGTCTGTATTGGGTGCATCCACATCAACCTCGCAGCGAATTTTATAGGTCCCTGCTGGTAATGGCGTAGTGGAGGACGCTTTATACCATACAAAAAACGTTGGATCAGATATTCCTTGTATGGTGATTTTTAATGGGCAAGAAATTGTATTAAAATTATCACAGCCATATAATTTTACTCCGCCTGTACCCAAACTATACGGAATGGTAAATGTATCTTCAAAAGTGTTGGATCCGGCAGGGTTTCGAAACTGTTCGGCACGATAGAATACATATGTTTTTTCTATCAGGCCGCTAATAACAAAGCCATTTCCGACAATATTCATGTTTTGGCTATTGATAATATTAGATTCGTACGTATACTCTGTAGTGCCACCGGTAGGATATTCAATTTTGGTAAGCGTACCACACATTGTACGATCTAGATTTACTGTACGATCCGCCCCCGTAACACCTAGAGGAAGGTAAGGCGGGAGTAAATTTGTATTAGTGGTTTTGCCGTTGTAGAATCCCCAGAGATCTTGACCTGTCGATAATTTGTGTGGTAGTTCATTGGCTTTATAATAAGTAAACCTATACGGTGCCTGCGGTTCACCAATATTTGACAGATCCCAAAGGCCGTAAAGAAACAGCCTCTTTCTGGCGAGGGTAGTGATACCACTTACTCCGGGAACGCTTGGCGTTTGGGTGTCGGTGGTGGTTACGTAATCATTTTGTAAGTAATAATTCTTAATTATCTTCCCGTCAGCACTTGTTACCACAACGCTGTCAAGTTTTTTCCCACCTGAAACATCTTCCCTGTTATTTGGATTATCAACAAACCGTACCGTCACAAGATCTGAATATATACTTGTTAAGGATTGCTGCAAGGAATATTGGGCAAAATAAGATGTGGATATCTTGTTACTAGCTGACTCGCAACCAGCAAAGACTTTGTAGTCCCTTGAAGTACCACCTCTTCCATAGTTCATTGAATTGTAAGCTGTATAACTAAACCCTACTGTCTTATTTTCGGGAGTCACAATTTCCATTAAATGCCAGCCGGTATAGTGCCACGCCAGAGGTTTAGGGTCATCAGACAATGACGGTACCCCATTTGTTTCTACACTACCATCCTGGTTATTGTACTGGTCCCGCGCTTGTCTGCTACCATCCTTTGAGATACCTAAATAATACTTATTTCCATTAGGCGTTGTAATAATAAATCCAATTATATGACCCGCAGGATCCAAATTATACTCAATAATAAGCCCGGATCTTTTGCCTTCAATAAATTTTTTTTCGTCCTGACTCCAATAAAACTTGCCAGTATAGCCAGGTAAATTGTACATGAAAACATCTGGCTCTACGTCTTGCGTTTTGGTTAGTATACCAGTGTACATAATGTCCCAATGCTCAGGACTATTCCTGTTAAGTGTATGTATATATTTTATCGTATGTGCCGTATTCATATATCCGTCTGGAGTAATATCATCCGGTAGACCATGAACCACACGCACTACACTTCCACCTGCACTAATATCCCATCCCATCCCAACACGGGACGCGTTTTCTTCCACCCTGATTCCCCCGGCATTGTAATTTAAAGAGACAGGTACTGAAATAGAGCCATTTTTCAATTCATACAATGGTATTCCGATGTTGGGAATTCCACTCGATGTGCCGGTTGGCATTTCAATAAATTTGGCAAGTGAAGATACTTCCGGTGTGGGTGGCACTATGTTGGTCGTATTCACAAGGTCCGTCATTTGGCCAAATGAACTCATTTGGCAGAGTAATGCTGCTGCAAGCAGTATCCTAAATTTCATAAGTATGGTAATATTCCGAAATGATATATTTATTCTCTCTGCAATTTGGTGTAGGTGGCATACGTCCTACTAATATTCTCACCTCAATAAATAAGGTCATTTTAAGTGCCACGAAGATACTAAATGAGGTTGGCCAATTTCAATAGAATTAATCTATATGCCTAAATTCTTAACCTGAAACAATCTTAAAATACAAAAGGCCTGCATTGCTGCAAGCCTTTCTTTCGCTCCCCCTGCTGGACTTGAACCAGCGACCCTCTGATTAACAGTCAGATGCTCTAACCAACTGAGCTAAGGAGGAATTTCCCGTACCGTTTGTGCGATTTGGGATTGCAAAAATAGGTAAATTTTCATTTCTGCAAAATCTAATGCTAGATTTTTTTAAAAAAATATTTAGAAAATCATGAAATGCCCACTGGTAAAGGACTTTAAAACACTTCTACCAGGTACCTTTTCTGTAAAACACCCTCCCGGGTGGCTTTTCTCACAAACGGTAAATCCAGCTTACTGACCCAAAACTGACGGAATTCCTTTATTACCCGATGAGCCGGCAACCGCTTTAACCCCTCTTCAGCAGTAAAATATAAGCCCGGCACCACCACAGTATCACATACCGTCACAGGTGCCTTACAATAAAATTCCAGGGAATAACTATGCGCGTGATACATGCTAACCTGCCTGCCTGGCAACTGCGCGTTAATATATTGTGCAGCCGTTGATCCGCTCTGGTATTGCATCATATCGGGGTATAATATTGTAAAAAGGTAAAAATTTAACAGTATGCCGATCGACACGGAACGGTAAAACACCGCTTCCTTTGTAGTTTTATTCAGCCAATTATGCAGTACCTTATAAAGCACAATCAATACCCCTACCGGAATAAGCCATAAAAAATGCATCGCGGGCCGGTACAGCAAATCCACCACCACAGCCAGTATAGCCACCAAAATGATGATCGTGTACTGCGTAATCCGGAAAAATTTTAAGCCTTTTGCTGTATGCAAACCCGATATATACCTGGCGGTAATAATGCTGAAAAATGGAAAAATGATATTGATATAATGCGGCAACTGAAACTTCGACAGAGAAAACAACCCAAATGTCACTAAAGCGCCTGCGATACAATAATACTCCGACTGAGATTTCCATCTCCCTAAATAAACTACTATAGCTGCATACAACATAACAGACCAGGGTAAAAATGCCCACAGCAACGTGTGGAAAAAGAAAAACGGATCACCCTGGCCCCTGATAGGCCCCGTATTCATGAACCGCCCAAACTGACTATCCCAAAAGAAAAACCGGATGCCCGACACACCAGTACTGCCAAACACCACCTTTTCCGGATGTCTGTCAAACTGCTGGTATAGCGACCATAACTCCGGCGTTATAAATAGTATCGTCAACACCATCGCTACCAGCCACCGCCAGTGAAATAGCTCCTTCCAGTTACGCGTAATCAACAAATGCCCACCAATGGCTGCGCCAACCGGTACTATGGCAAATACCCCCTTCGTCATCACCGCCGCCGCCAGGAACAACGCCCCCGGCAACACCTCCTTCTTATAAAAATGAAATACCGAGGCTATAATCAACCCCGTCAGATAAGGCTCCGCCCGCACATCGTTATTGGATAATACCAGGTGTTCCGCCGTTAGCAATATACACACCGCCCAGCGGGCCGTCTGCTCATCATACAGCGCCCGCGCAAACCAGTAGGTATACCAAGCGCCCATCAACAGGAATAAGATCCCTGGCAGCTTGTACGACCAGGTATGTATCCCGAAAATCTGAAAACTTAAAGCGGTAACCCAAAAGTGGAAATGAGGCTTATCCAGCCAGTCGTGGCCATCAACAAACAAATTCCAGTAATCGTGCCGCAGCACCATATTTTTGGCAACAACAGCGTATAAAGTGGCATCAGGCTCCAACAGGGGAACAAATAATGCACTGAACTGAAGCAATATTAGTAGAACCAGGAATAATAGCCATACCTGCTTTTCAGTGATAGGGTAACGAGTTGTAAGCATGGCGAAAAGTTACGCTCCGCCTGTATAATGGTCAATATCCGCCAATAGGTTTAACAGAATGATAATGGCTTACCAAAGCCAGCCGCTGCTCTTTTGCATCCCCAGATAAACGCCGTCAGAACGCTGCTCGATAGGGTAGGTTTTCAGAAAATACCCCTCCCCGCTTACATTGCGGCCATTGCGAAGATCGAATTTATAACGGTGCAGCGGACAAACCACGTTTCCCACGCCATCAATAAAGCCATCGGCCATAATGCCGCTCGCATGCGGACATTTATACGCAAAAGCAAAAAGCTGCCCGCCATATAATGTGCAGCACAGCTTTTTGCCATTTACTTCGAGGATCTTTATATCCGATGCTACAGTTGGCAGGCTGGTATCATCCAGCTTATGCCAGGTGTATTCCTTGGACATTAATAGAAGAATTCAGTTTTGTACGGATAACGCTCACGATACAACTGCGCTACCTTATCCATAATGGTTTTACGCAGCTCCTCAATGTTACGCTTTTCCGTTGCAGCGATAAATACAGTGTTACCGTTGGTTTTGGTATCCCAGTCAGTTTTCAGCTGACGCAGGATGTCTTCCTTAATTTCCGGTGCCAGCCACTCGTCGAAGGTGTTAGCCTCATACAGATCCATTTTGTTGAAGATCATGATAGTCGGCTTGTCAAACGCTTTCAACTCCTGGAGGGTACGGTTTACCACTTCAATCTGCTCCTCGTACTGAGGATGGGATATATCCACTACATGCAGGAGGATATCGCTCTCGCGTACCTCATCCAGCGTGGATTTGAAGCTTTCTACCAGGTGGTGGGGCAGTTTACGGATAAACCCTACGGTATCACTGAGCAGGAAAGGCGTCTGGTCAAAAACAACCTTACGGGTAGTGGTGTCCAGCGTTGCGAAGAGTTTGTTTTCTGCAAACACTTCACTTTTGCTGAGCATGTTCATGATCGTGCTCTTCCCTACGTTGGTATAACCTACCAGGGCCACACGAATGAACTCCCCACGCTCCTTGCGCTGCGTAAGTGATTGTTTGTCGATTTCCGCCAAACGCTTCCGCAACAACGTAATTTTGTCCTTTACGATACGACGGTCCGTTTCAATCTCGGTTTCACCCGGACCCCTGCTACCAATACCACCTCCCTGACGCTCCAGGTGACTCCACATACCACGCAGTCGCGGCAGAATATACTGGTACTGTGCCAGTTCTACCTGCACCCGCGCCTGTGCAGTACGTGCCCTGCGGGCAAAAATATCCAGGATAAGGTCACTGCGGTCAATCACCTTTACTTTCAACACCTTCTCAATATTTGAAATCTGAGAGCCGGTAAGCTCATCGTCAAATATGACCAGGTCTATATTTCTGCCAGCTACGTACTGATGAATTTCTTCCAGCTTTCCCTTCCCAACAAAGGTGGCTCTGTCAGGATGTGCCAGTTTTTGAGTAAAACGCTTGAGGGTCTGGGCGCCGGCCGTTTCAGCCAGGAATACCAGCTCGTCCAGGAACTCCTGTACCTGGCGCTCGGTCTGGTCCTTCGTGATTACACCTACAATCACGGCCCGCTCCTCTTGTTTTACTAATTGTTTTTTCTCAATCAAGGTATTTTAATTATTAGACAGCAAAATTAGCAAGAAAATCGCTGATCTCCACCTACCAGATGCGTACCCTCAAACTGTCAGGACGATACATTTTGTCGCCAGGTTTTAACCCGTATACGTCATAAAACGCGTCCACATCGCTGAAAGGCCCGTTCACCCTGAATTTAGCCGGGGAATGCACGTCAGTGAGTACGCGCCGTGCCAGTTCCTCTTTTTTGGTGTGACTCAGCCACCCCAGTGAGTAACCGAGGAAATAGCGCTCTGAAGGGGATAATCCGGATATTTTCTCGTTTTTCCTGAATTGTTCTGTTTTCTGGAATGCATCCCAACCAAGCAATATGCCACCGAGGTCGGCAATGTTTTCACCCAGCGTGGCCTTACCGTTAATACGCAGGCTATCCACTACCACGTACTCGTTAAATTGCTGCACCATTACGGCTGCACGTTTATTAAACTTCTCCTCGTCTTCCTTGCTCCACCAGCTTTTCAGGTTGCCGTCAGCATCAAACTGGCGGCCCTCATCATCAAAGCCATGGGTAATTTCATGACCAATGGTGGAAGCACCGGCATAACCGAATACGAGGGCATCATCCAGCTCTTCATCACGTTTACCCGGTACCGTGAAAATGCCCGCTGGCAGCACAATTTCGTTATTGCTGGGGTTATAATAAGCGTTGTAGGTCTGTGGCGTCATATCCCATTCAGTACGGTCCACCGGCTTACCCAGTTTGGCCACCTGGTACTGATGCCACCATTCCATGGCCCGCAGGTTATTCTCAAAGTAACTCTGCGCTTTGATATCCATGGCAGAAAAATCTTTCCACTTGTCCGGGTAACCTACTTTTTTAGTGATTTTAGACAGCTTGTAGAGCGCTTTTTCCTTGGTGCTGTCGCTCATCCAGGTCAGTTGCTGAATACGTGTTTTTAGCGCCCCGCGGATGTCTTCCACCAGGTTTTCATATCTCTTCTTCGCATTGGCATTGAAATATTCTTTCACGAATAATTGTCCCAATGCCTCTCCCATAGCAGATTCTTCTGCATCCAGCACCCGCTTCCATCGCACCTGCTGTTTTTCCTGACCGCGCATTAACTTACCGTAAAATGCAAAATCTGCAGCGCTGATGGTATCACTCAGGTATGGCGCCGCGGCATTGATCACCTGCCATTTAAGGTAGTTTTTCCAGGTATCCAGTTTCTGTGACTTGATAGCATTGCTCAGCGTGGTGTAAAACTCCGGCTGACCTACGATCACCGTGTCCGCAAATTTGCTGATGCCCTGTTGTTCCAGAAATGCCTTCCAGTCTATGTTTTCGGCGATTTTATTCAGCTGCGAAACCGGCATTTTGTTGTAGTTCGCATTGGGATCACGCAGCGCCTCCAGCTTGCGGCTGGATTTTGCCAATATCGTTTCCAGCGCTACGATGTCCGTTGCCGCCGCATCTGCCTGCCCTGCGGGCATGCCGGTAAACTGCAGCATTTTGGAGATATGTCCCGGATATGCCGCACGGATTTTAGCGGTTCTGTCGTCGGTATTGAAATAATAATCGCGGTTAGGCAAACCTAAACCTCCCTGCCAGAACTGAACGGCCATCACTTCAGAGTTTTTAGCATCCTGCCCTATATAAACTCCACACAGCACGCCGGTAAATACAGAAAGCTTCGCACTCAGCGTAGCCAGCTCCTGTATGTTGGTAACAGCATCAATGGCCTGTAGGTGCGATGCAATAGGTTTAATACCGTCTGCATTGAGTTTAACAGAGTCCATACCCGACTGCCAAAAAGCAGCAATCTTGTTGGAAATAGCATCGCCGGGATTATCCGCCGCTTTTTCGTTGATAGCTCTCAGCCGGTTATATAGCTCTTCTTTTACAAGGTTACCAATACCCCAGGAACTGTATTCCGCTGGTATAGGATTGGCTTTTATCCAGCCACCATTGGCATAGTCAAAGAAATCCTGGCGGGGGTCAACAGTCGTATCCCTGTGGGCAGCCAGTGGATCGGGAGTGCCCGCACCAGCTTTTTTATCACCCTGGTTGCAAGCCAGGAAGAATGCCATGGCCGATATGCTAACACCGGACCGTAAATAATTCTTCATAAGCGAGATGATAGTTTTAATGAAGATACCGGTTTTTACGGTTCCGGCAGATTCCGCTCATGTATAAAAATTAACATTAATCCACTTGATATTGTATTTTGGCAGATGCTCACTTTATCCCCCCAATTCCATTATGATTAACAACTTAACAAAAGGGCGTATCCTTTCTATCGACGCCTTCAGAGGGATTACTATCCTGGTGATGATCTTCGTAAACAATGTGGCCGGCGTATCCGGAATCCCACACTGGATGCAGCATGCCCATGGCGACGAAGATGCCATGACCTTCGTGGATGTAGTATTCCCGGCCTTTCTTTTTATTGTTGGAATGTCTGTACCATTCGCTATCAACAGTCGCCTCGCCAAGGGCGACAGCTTCTGGAAATTACAATGGCATATCGTTTGGCGCACACTCGGATTACTGGTGCTGGGACTGTTTATGGTCAACACGGGCGATCTTAATGCTACTGCTACCGGTATGCCCATGGCCCTGTGGGCACTCCTTTTTTATGCTGGTGCCATCCTGGTATGGAACGTTTACACGTTTAAACAAGCCTGGATCAGCTATTGCTTTAAAGCCCTGGGCGCCGCTTTGCTGGTGTACCTTGCGCTGATCTACCGGGGAGGGAACGACGGCACCCAACACCTGGAACCACAATGGTGGGGTATCCTCGGACTTATCGGTTGGGCCTACCTGTACGCCTGCATCATTTATCAACTGGTGCGCGGCGCCTCCGGCGGCGTGTTCCTGATGATTGCCGTATGTATGGCTTATTACGCATTGTCACACCAATCGTTTATCCGTGACAGTGAGTACAGCTGGATTGGTGCACAGTCAGGCAATGCCATTCATACCGCAGTGGTACTTTGTGGCATGCTGCTCTCACTGTTCTTCTTCGACGAAGACCTTGACCTCCGCGGCAGCAAGCTCGTATCAAGGGTTACCGGTTTCTTCATTATCCTTGTAGTGGCCGCAGTTTGCCTGCGCCCACAATACAAGATTTCCAAAATCCACGCTACGCCAAGCTGGGCTCTTTTTAGCGCAGCCAGCTGTGTAGTCGTTTTTTCTGTATTGTATTACCTGATTGATGTGAAACGAATCAGCAAATGGACGGAGTTTTTCAGGCCCGCAGGATCTAATCCCCTGCTGACTTACATTCTGCCTGACATCGTTTATTTCCTGCTGATTTTCCTGGGCTTACAACTGCCCGATGTGCTGGGACATGGCTTGCCCGGTATTATATGGAGCGCAGTGTACGCTGTGTTAATGCTGTTCCTGGTAAAAGGGTTGAACAAGCTGAATATCAGACTGCAACTCTAAACAAAGGGCCATGTTTTTGGCGGAGAGCGGGGCCTGCGGCCCCGCTCTCCGCGATTTTAAACGATGCCGAAGGCATCGTTTAAAATCGCCTCATCTTCCTGTGTAAAAAGTAACATTCTGTAGAAAATAATTCTCTGAACAACATCCCTTACCCGCGCGTTTACGTATATATAACAGGTGGCACCTGGTTTGCGAAATCCAATATTAATAACGTTTTATTTAGTATCCCAAATTGTAACTCCCATGAAAAAAATAGCAATCGTATTCGCAGCAGCAGGAGCTTTTTTGGCTATCTTAGCGCAGTACGCAGATACAAACGAATGGGTATGGGCTTCCTTCTTCCATACACTGGGTTTCATCGGCTACATATTTGTCATCAGCGGCCTGGCATATCTTTCCTTATGGTACATTCACCAACTGTCAAGAGACGAAAAACACCGGATCAGACACTATTACCACAAGCAAAAATAACAGCGCCTCACAGCAATAACCATTATGCAGACAGCTAATTTTACATTGAAATTTGAATACAAAGGACAACCCCATATCCTGGACGTGCGCACTGCTGAAACGGCTTTCAAAACGGTATACAGAGTAGATATCGCCGAACAGGAAATCACATTTGAACCGGATGAGGAAGGCTATGTGAGAGCCGTGTCAAGCAAGCCCCTGCACGATCATGTAAAACAGATAGACGTAGAGTTACTGCACCATGTGGCAGAGTTAATCATTGCTCATATCAATAAATAACCGGCGCTTATTCCGGTTCTCCCTTCACTTCATCACGGATAGAACTGGAATCCCAGCCCTCACCTTCATCCAGCCAGGTTTTAATTTTGTCGGCAGATATCAGTTGCTCCATCTCAGCAATTCTATCTTTCATTGCACTAACAAACTCTTTCTTATTATCACGGGAAGCGGATAAGCTTTTTAAGCTGAGCTCATCCTGGCGTAGGAAAGTGCGCGCAGCCCGGTGATTATGATAGGAACGCATGCCCAGCATATTCAGCGCGTCCACGCCTAAACGAAGTGAGGTATCCACCGTTTCCCGGTAAATATGCAGTACCCCCAGGTCCATCAGTTCAAATGAATCCTGGCTGTCTTTCGCCCTTACCAGCATTTGCAGATGCGGGAAGTAACGCTTTACCATCTTCACTACTTCCGTAGTTTTTTCATAGTCATCCATGGCTACAATCAGTACTTTCGCTTTGTCAGCACCGGCGGCAGCCAACAAATCGTAACGGGAAGCATCCCCATAGTATACTTTAATACCCAGGTTATGCAGGGCATCCACCCGGTCAGAATCCATATCGAGGATAGTAGCATTCACCCCGTTTGCCCGCAGGAAACGCCCGGTAATACTGCCAAAACGGCCAAAGCCCGCAATGATAACTGGGTTATGTTCTTCAATCTGATCCTGCTCCCTGTCAGTCGTTTCGTTGATGGTAAAACGTGGTTGTATCAGCTTTTCATACAGCAGCATCAACAACGGCGTTAGTGCCATACTAATGGCTACCACCGCTGTGAGCATACCCACCATCTTGTCATCCAATATCCTGCTTTGCTCGGAAAGCGACAGCAGCACAAATGCAAATTCTCCGATATCGCACAAGGCAAAGGAAAACAGCAGATTCTGATCTGTACTCAACTTAAATACTTTTCCTAAAAAGAACAGCACCAGCGCTTTCACGGTCATCAACCCGAATACTAAACCGAAAATGATCCAGGGCTCCTCGCGGATCAGGCTAAAATCAATGGATGCGCCCACAGCTATAAAAAACAATCCCAGCAGCAAGCCTTTGAAGGGTTCTATATCACTTTCCAGTTCATGCCGGTATTCACTATTAGCCAGCACCACCCCGCCTAAAAAGGCGCCCAGTGCGGAGCTCAGGCCTACAAGGTTCATCAGTACGGCAATGGCTACCACCATCAGTAATGCAGTGGCGGTAAACAGTTCGCGCACTCTCGTCCGCGCTATGATATGCATGATCGGCTTTACCAGGTAACGGCCGCCAATTACAATCGTGGCCACTGCTCCCAGTACCACAAGTGTTTGCCCCCAGGCAGGCAGGTTGTCCCTGATGGAAGCCGAATGCGCCGACTCCGTTTGCACCGCATTCACGGCCAGCAGCGGGAATATCGCCAGCATCGGGATCACCGCAATATCCTGGAATAACAATACCGCAAAAGAACTCTGCCCCGCCGCGGTAGACATCCACCCTTTCTCATTCAACGTCTGCAACACGATGGCCGTAGAGGAAAGCGACATAATCATACCTATCGCCAGCGCCGCATTTACCGGTACGCCCAGCAATAAGGCAATGCCCGCAATGGCTGCACTGCTCAGCAATACCTGCAACCCGCCAAGCCCCAGAATGGCCGATCGGAGTCGCCATAACAGCGTCGGCTGTAATTCCATCCCGATCAGAAATAACATCATCACCACCCCAAATTCGGCGAAGTGCATGATGTCTTCTCCTTCTTTCCCTATAAAACCTGTAACAGACGGTCCAATGATCACCCCTGCCAGCAAGTACCCCAATACCGCTCCCAGTCCCATTTTTTTAGCCAGCGGTACAAATATGATAGCCGCCGCCAGGTACACCATCGATTGAAAAAGTAATGAATGCTGATCCATATTATGAGGTTTGTACAGGTTCTTTTATCAATTCATTCAGGTTATTAACCGCATCCAGTGTGGAAAGGTCAAAGTCCGGTGCCTTCAGTATTTCCAGCATGGAGCGCAGCTTTTGTACCTCTTCCACTATATCTGATTTGTCCATACGGTGTACACCATAAATAGTATAGGGAGAGATATAATTCATCTTACAGATCACAGCCGTTTGACTGAAAGGCAGCATGAAATGCTCAAGCGGGAAACCATGCCTTCCCCCTTTCTGATAGTCCTTTACCTGACTTCCTGTGGATATAATGTTGCTCATATATTTCCCTTTCAGCGCCTTGGCACTATGGCCATAAGCCCAACCATGCTCCAGCACCAGGTCCTGCCACTGCCGGATAATCGCCGGAGCGTTGTACCAGTACAGCGGATGCTGCATCAGGATAATATCATGACGCGCCAGCAGGTCCTGCTCCCTGGAAATATCTATGTCCAGGTCAGGGTATTTCTCATATAAGTCGTTGAAGGTAATACCTTGCATGTTCCTGATCATAGGAACGAGATGGGCATGCATCCTTGACTTTTCCAGCGCAGGATGCGCAAATATTATCAATACACGGGCCATACAGCCAATTGTTTTTAGGAGTGTTATAGGTCTGAATATTCCTGTAGTAGTTTACGGTACCGGTTTAGGATGCGCGATTTTGAAATCATCCCAATCAGCCGCTTATCCTTTACCACAGGCAGATGCCAGGCGTTGGCCGCATCGAATTTGCGGATAACCAGTTCAATGTTATCATCCGCGTTTACTACCGCTGCCGGCGCTTTCATCAATTTCTTAACAGTCATGGTGTCATATAGTTCCGGATCAAACATAATTGGCCGGATACTATCCAGGGGTATCAACCCTTCAAACAGCCCCTGTTCATTGACTACGGCAATATTGCTGCTATCCCCTTCCTTTATCAGTTCTATCAGCTCACGCAGCGTGCCGCTGTTTGTTATGGTTTGCACCTCCGTTTCCAGCAGATCTTCCATTTTTATGAGCGACAGAATATTTTTATCGTGCGCTCTCGTAAATACTTTGCCTTCCTCCGCCAGTTCCTTGATTTCCGGAGAGATAGGTGAAAACCACTTACTCATGAGATACGAACCGGTAGCTACAATCATCAGTGGTATAAACAAATCGTAGCCGGAACTGGATTCTGCAATCAGAAAGATGGCTGTCAGCGGGGCATACATCACCCCACTCATTACCCCGGCCATACCCACAATTACCAGGTTGGTAACCGGTACATGCTCAAAGCCCAGCTGGGTGCATAATAGCGCAAAGAAAAAACCGAGAAAGCCACCGGAAAACAGGGAGGGCGCAAAGTTCCCGCCATTACCCCCGCTCTGGATGGTAATAGAACTGGCAAAGGCTTTCAGTAAACATATACATCCGGTGAAAATCAACAACATCTGTTTTTGTTCGGGTATATACCGGAAAAAACTGTTCTGCAAAATCGTTTCACCGTGACCGTTAGCCAGCGATTTTACCACGGTGTACCCTTCGCCGAATAGCGGCGGCATTGCCACGCAAAGCGCCGATACCAACACCCCGCCCAGCATGGCTCTTTGTACCGGTTTCCATTTGAGTCCCTTAAAGAAATGCTCCACCTTTTGAGATATGACTACATAATACCGGGCATAAAATCCGCATAACACACCTAACACCACATAAAACGGAACGTTCATGTAGTTAAAAGGCGTGCGCGACTCAAAGTGAAAAAGTACATCTTCCTGTAAAATGATTTTGGATAACAAACTACCGCAAACGGCAGCCACAATCAGCGGCATAAAATCTGAAAATACCACACCAGTGAGCAATATCTCAAAAGCAAACATCATCCCTGCTATTGGGGCATTGAAGGCCGCTGCAATACCGGCTGTGGCTCCTGCCGCCAGCAACAGCGTACGCTCTTTATATCCGAGGTTGTAGGTTCTGGCGTAGTTCGACCCCAGTGCCGCCCCGGTAACCGCAATGGGGCTCTCCAGTCCGGCAGAGCCACCAAGGCCCACCGTAACCGCACTCTGCAATACCTGCGAATACATCTTCACGGGCGGAATCATACTTGAGTTCTGTGCTATTTCATGGAGAATGGCAGGTATGCCCTTGCGCGACTGCCCCTTGAAGAACCAGACCACAATCAGCGTCGTCAGTACAATACCGAGAAATGGGAATAGGGCATAAAAGAAAACCTGCGTGGAAAAATGCACCTTGTATGTAATCACAAAGTGAATGTAGTGAACCAGCATCTTAAGTACGACTCCTGCCATTCCCGCACCGCAGCCCACCAACACACCGGATAATAACAAAAACTGGTTCCTGTTGAGCTTGCTGTGCAACCAATGGATAACAATTTCGTAGCTCCTCGCTTTCCTGAGGCTGTAGGTTTCGAAATCCTTCTTAAATCTGAAAAAACTGTGATATCTGCGTAAGTTTTTAAACTTGCTCATGCAGCAAATTTAGGGCATCAGAGTTCAATGAGTGCGTAAACTTTATCATTGAGGTAGGGACCACCAGGATGCCGGGCGGAATAATCCAGGTTGATCCAGTATTCCCCTTTCAGCTCATGGTAATAAATCTCCTTGATGGCTGGCTTAGGGAAAAGCAATATGATGGCTTGTTTCATGATTTCAAAATCCTCTTTACTTCCACAGTAAAGCTCAGGATAGGCATGGCCTTTTATCAGTACAATACGGCACCGTGCCCCGATGGATTGCAGGCAGCTCGTCATTAACAGGGAGTGATCATCACAATCACCGCCCAGGCCGTTCATAATTGTCTCACGGGGAGTAGCAAAATATTCATCCCTGCGGGAGTCCAGCACATACTTGAAATTGTAATTGATATATTTAAAAAGGGAGAGAAAACGTACGATTTTGCCGTATTTGTACCAATAAGCATCAAAATACTCAAGGGAATGCTGCACGGAAAAATTGCGCACCAGTGAATCCTGGTAATTGATCCGCTCCCGCATACCACGCACGGTTTTATCGCGGTAGCTCTCCACTTTCCGTGGGTAGAGACTGAGGATGTCGATCTGTTTACTGTCTTTAGCACCCCAGTTGCCCCTAACCATGCCTTTATAGTCGTTCATGACATGAGTAAAGGAATAGCCTTCCACCAGCCGGTTGGCCACCAGCAGGCCACATACCATCAGAAATGCCGGTATGATCAGCGGCCTGAATATCCACCGTAGCAGGTATACAATAGCAAAAGCAATAACTACCGCTACCACCAGGTCCACGTGCAAGCCGCCCGCCTTAATAGGAGGCAGAAACCTGTTGATAAACGGTGCCAGTACCAATAAAGTCAGTAAACTTAAGATATTGAGTACCAGCTTTTGAGAAACGGAATATTTACTTTCGTCAATTGCCATGTACCCTGCAAGAAAGCAAAATTATGTCAGACTTTGCGTGCAAAATTTAATGCTTCGTGTTTAAAAGAAGTATTTGCTTTAATGGTATCTATTTGAGTCTGTGTATCTTCCATTTTTCCGGACATATTCAGCTGTGCATATAAGCTCTTCAGTAGCGACAGATTCCTGAGGGCAAGAATCTTGAAATCCAGTTTCTGGGCGGTTTCCACGGCATTTTCCGCAGTCCGCAGCGCCCGCATCAGGTCTTGTTCTTTATAGTAGTAATCGGCAGAAATCATTTTTTGCAGCGACTCTACATATTTGCTTGAAAAGTAGTCAGATGCATAATTTCTGATAATAATATCCGTGTGCCTGCAAACACGTTCCGCCGTGCGCATGTCGCCCATTCGGGCCAGCGCATGCGTTTGCCAACAGAGGATTTGCAGCCTGAACGAATCTGTTTTTCTTCTTAACAGCGATGGGTGGGCGGCAAATACAAGTTTAGTGAATTGCAGCAGGTTGCCGTAATCTTCCATCAGCGCCAGGGCGTAACCCATGTTGCGGATCACGATTTCCTGCGGAATGGTGGTGGGAGGTTCCTTTCCGGTGGTGGAACATGGTATCAGGTAGTGATGATAACTGTATATTTTCTGCAATATCTGTTCATCTACCACCCCGAACTTCATTCTCTCATATATAAAAAGTAAAATCTCATGCGGTGTTACCCAGAGGTCTTCCAGCTCACCAGGTCCATATATCTTTTTGATTGCCTGCAGGTGCATTTCGCATTCTTCCGCTTCCAGTTGCAGCAGGGAGATGGTAAAAAGCATGCTGCGGATCTTCAGCTTGTCTTCCCTGGTATCAGCCAGGGGCAGTAAGGCCCATAAAACCTTCTTCTTGCGGAAGTGGATAAATTCATCGTTAATAAAGCTGCCGATTGGATTCTTTCTGAAGAAGCCCGCCGGGAAGATCGAACGGAGCTCCATTGGATCGTTGCCATCCAGCTGGTAATGCAGCACGAGGTATTCCAGCAGATGGGATTTTTCCGTCATGGACAGTTGCAGGTGCAGCATTTTTATAATGCCGTCAGTTTGTTTATGGTTGATGGCAAAACGAAGCAGCCATTTAAACACGCCCACGCGGTATGGCGATGCCGGCAAATAGGATAATACATCTTCCAGGATGGTTTCCCCTACCTGCTGGTTGTTTTTTTGCAGGTAGTGCATGGCTACAAAGTATTCCAGCAGGAAGGCATGTGCAAAACGCACTTTCACGTGGTACATAATTTCCTGGCTGAGATTTTCTTCTACGAGAATATTATCTGCCAGCAGGTCTTTATAGGCCGGGAAGAGTTCCGGGTTTTTGTCCAGCAATTCAATTTTTTCAACATACATGCCGTTCCTGCCCATATCCAGCAGGGTCAGTAACCTTTGTATGATTTTGATTTTAAAAGAACTGGTTGGGGAGATGAAAACCTTATTCTGAACAAACCGGGATATAATTTCGAAAAGACTCAGGTTTTCGTCTATAAAGGACGTTTTCGGGTCCGGGTTTAGCTGGCAGAAGAGCTGCAGGTAATACGGATGCCTGAGTTTCTGTAAAAATGATTCCGAGAACTGCTTCAGTACCGATTCAGGGTACTCGTGCTTTTCCAGTACATTTTTTATTTCCTGGTCAGAGAGTTGTTTTACGTTGATATTGGTTTCCTCGTCCATTTCAGCACCCACATACCAGTAGCGGCGGAAGGCCGAATAGTCGTTAGGACGCTGAAACAGTTCATTCCAGGTACTGCTGCGTACGGAGAGGATCACTTTAATCCAGGGGAATTTCTCATTCGTGTAGATGAAATCTTCCAGTTTAGTATATATAAGTCTGAGTTTCTCTGCAGAAACGGCGATTTCATCGAACCCGTCGATGATCAGTACCAGCCTGGAGCCGTTTTTCATGAATTCCGCGGCAAAGTGTTCCCGGAAGTTATCACCGGTACCGTGCGTGAGCTGCTGGTCGAGCCAGGTAGTCAGCGAAAACCCTTTCAGCAGCAGGCTGCCGGCGGCGTGTGCATGGATAAAGAAGCAGATGTCGTCCTTAAATTTAGGATGCGTGCCGTGCCAGAAGTGGTCCGACATATGCACCAGCGAAATGGATTTACCCCATCCGGAGGGTGCAATGAGCGCGGTGGCGGTGTAGTTACTTTCCAAAAATTTCTCGATGTGACTCACCATATACTGGCGTTTCACCGTATGCTGGAAGTTGATACCAGACCTGTTCTGCAATGTCAGCATAGTGTAATGCGACACGGCAGAAGCTTTTGTTCTGAGCTCCTGTAGTTTCACTTCAACGGGACTACCGTTTTTAGCATTGGCTGCCTGTGGATTATTCAGCATGTAATGATGCTGCTGGAAAGATTCCCAGTCCTTATAATCACAGTACTGAGCGAGGGTGTTGAGGGTAAAGCGGGAAAAGCTGTGTTGGGCCACAGCAAATCCAAACACTCTTTTGAGGGTGGTTTCGCTTATCAGCTGCGTCGTTTTCTGCAGAATTGCCCTGCTCAGGTTTTTACATTCACCCGGCGACATGACTTCTATCCCGAAATGCTGCAAAACTTCCTTTTGCAGGGATAGTATAAAGTCATAGGATATATCTATCATAGGGGACAATAATGGATTATGGAATTTAGGTACTAGATTAATTACGTAGATATCAGCTATTTAGATTTCATGCAGGGGGGAATGAATAGCCATGATTATTTGTTATATATGTAAAATAATGTAATGTATCTGTTTGTGTCTTGCTCCTGTGTGTATTTTATTTTATTTAAAGAGATGATAATTAATTAATTAGGAAATATAATAGGGCTTGTTATACCGCTACCAGGCTGCAGTCGGATCTGCTAAATATTTAGCTAACTTTTAATAGAAAATCGAGAAATTTTTTTGAACAGCCCCAAAACCGACTGAACGCTGTGACTGAAAAAATAGTAAAATGAACAAAATGAACAGAGCAACAGAAAAATGAACAGGTTGAATGCGCTAAAAGGAATGAACAAAAAGGCATATACATAAACGGCGCCAGCACTATACTTTCGTATCATAGATTGTCAAAATATATCTAGGCAGAAAGGAGTTCAATGTATTTTATCAACCAGAATCCCTTTCCCCAAAAACACCTTCTTAACCGCTGCCTCCAATAGAGTTTATTGTGTTCAATAAACAAGACTTCTTATTATCCAAATACTGATGCTATGCATTCAAAAGCTACTCCTACTAGCCCTTTTAGTGCTTCCTTTGTTATCCTTCGCAATCGGGATGGTTCTGCAATCAACGATCCCATGCCACGTAAAAACCTGCGTGTTGTAAACTTCCTCAAAGGATTTTTAGTATTGATGCTATTAATGATAGCAGGTACTAACGTCAACGCACAAACGTATTACCAGAGAGTATACGCTAACAGTCAATCTGTTGGCGAAACTCCTTTGTTATGTACTGTGTGTAGTGTTACCGGTGCTGCTAATGCAGTGGATGCTAATCTGAGTACATTCGCCTCCGTTAATAATACGGTAGGTGTTGCAGCGTCAGTTTGGCTCGATGTAATATTTCCTGCGCCAATTCCCGTCACACAAGGTGTCATCCTACGAGTAGGCACAGGCGCCCTGGTGAGTGTAACACTTGGTAACATCACTGCGCAGCCAATGAGTGGTACAAGCACCACAAAAGGAAATGCTACCAGTTTAAATACTGCACTGGCTAAACTGCTTGTTAGTAATAACCAGTCAGAAGTTTACCTGCCAGCTCCATCAGCCTCGGGAGCTACCGGTACTTACGACCGCGTGCGCGTCAGCGTTGCCGGCTTGCTGAATGTGGCCACAAGTATTAATGTGTATGACGCTTATTATAATGTACCAGCTACCGGCACACTCGCCTGCGATAACCCGATAGATGTGATTGGCGGAGTACAAAGCCTGGTAGATATTGCCAGCCTTGTTAACCTCGGAACGGTAACCAACCCACAAAATGCAATTGACTTAAATACCAATACAGCCGCTACAATGGAAACACTCGCCAACGTAGCCGGCTACACGCGTTTAAATGTAATTTTTCCCGGACTTGCAAAAGCGGGCGACTCCGTTCGTATCACCCTCGGAACCACGGGAGGGCTGCTTTCACTAACGGCACTCCAGTCCATTACCTTCCTTACCTATAATGGAGCAACTGTTGTAGATAGTATTAATGGAGGCAGCAGCCTGATTTCGCTTAGTCTCCTCGCCGGACCAGGAACACCGCAGGTAGCCACTTTCGCATCCTCTGGTCCGTTCGATCATGTGGAAGTACGATTGGGAGGCCTCGCGAATGTGCTCAACAGCCTGTTCGTATACGAAGTGGGACGCTTCATTCCAAGTCCGTTTGTTACAGCAACAGGTGGTAATCTCACCACTTGCCTGAACTCGCCGGCTACCTTCACCATCTCCAATCCGGATGCTGCCTTAAATTATACCTGGTATAACAGCGCCGGTACGGTAGTGCAAGGCCCTGCCACCACTTCCTCCTATTCACCACCGGTAAACACTGCTGGTACATTTACCTACTCCGTGGCGGCCAACAGAACAATGTGTACCACTGGCTCTCAACGGACTCCGCTTACGTTAAAAGTAAATCCATATACTACCGCCGCCGACCTGAACTTCTCTGATTCAGCCTATAGTTGCGCTGGCGACACAGTACGCATCACACCAACCTCCACCTTCCTCACAGCAAAACCTGTGTTCAGCTGGTGGAAAGATGCTGCTAAAACAACACCGATTACCAACGGACTCGTAGAAGGTGCCATCCAGTATTTTGTGGATACTACCGGCCGCCTCACCATAGTAGGCCTTACCGCACCAACTGCTGATTACTATGTAAGCGCCAGCGACAGCAATCATTGCGATAACCTGGCAAATACACTGAAAAAAGTAACCGTTGCACAAACCACTAAAGCTCCTACTCCTACTCTCGGCGCATCTACTGTATATGCCAGCGTAGGACAACCAGTAGTTCTCCGCGCTACCCCTCCGGGTGGCGGTACCATATTCTGGTATAGTGATACCACACAGGCGTCAATTGGTTCCGGCGATACCCTCCTCGTCGGACCATTCCCTGCAGCAGGTACACATATTTACTATGCAGCTGCACGCCTGAGTGCCAGCGGCGCCTGCGAATCATACAGAGTCGCTGATACCGCTATCATTATACCACTAGTTACAAATACTTCCTGTAACGCACCAACCACCACCGCCACCGGTACTACACTTGGTTGCGTACTGTGTAGCGTTACTAACCCTAATGGCGCTGTAGATACTACCTCCACCAATTTCAGCACGCTCAGTATTCCGGTAGGGCTGCTCGGTGGTAGTGTATATCAACAGCTCTTCTTCCCAAGCCCTGGTGCTGCTACCGATAGCCTCCGCATCATGTTCGGCTATCCTGGTGGTATCGCTGATGTAGGCCTGCTCGCCGGTGTCGAAATCACTGTGGCCAATGGTACTACTGTGGTAAGAAGAGATACGCTCGCCAGCCTGCTCAACCTCCAGCTGCTCAGTGGCGCCGGTCCTTATACCGTTACCATTCCTGCAGGTGGCGTTTATAATACGGTACAGGTTAAACTTACAGGAGTAGCTAACCTGCTTACTTCCCTCCGCCTGTATGGTGTAAGAGCTGTGGCTCCAAATCCAACCTTCACCATCAATACCAATGGTACTGCCTGCGTGAATGAAACGGCAACTATCACCGCTAACGGCCTCGGTACAAACAGTATCAGATGGTACGCTGATTCTACCACCGCCACAGTAGCAGGTAGTAATCCTACCTTCACCACACCGCAACTCACCACACCTGGTGTAGTAACTTACTACGCACAGGTTGTTGCAGCGAACGGTTGCGCTAATCCGGAAAGACTACCGGTTCGCATCACCGTGAATCCGCTGGGTACCGCGGGCGATATCATTGTAAATGATACCACCGTTGCCTGTACCAGCAATAGTGCTGTACTTACTCCAACAGCAAACAGCGCATCCGGTATCACCAACCCTGTGATTAAATGGTATTTCGACCAGGCTAAAACGCAGCCTGTCACTAATGGTACCACCGCAGGTATTACCTATGCACTGGATTCAGTAGGTAAACTGACTATCACTGGCCTCGCTGCCGGAACATATACTTATTATGCAGCCATATCCGGAAGTAACCGTTGTGAAAACCCGGCTAATACACTGAAACCTGCATCTGTTAAAGTTGTAACAGCTCCTGCAGGCCCTGTAGTGCCTGGTACCGTGGTGGCTACCACCGGCCAGCCAGTGGCACTCACCGCTACACCTGTAGCCGGTGCCACCATCACCTGGTATGCTGATTCAACCACTACTACTGCCCTCGGTACCGGTACTCCATTTAACGTTGGTCCGTTTACCAATCCGGGCACTTACACCTTCTTCGCAGCAATGACCGTTCCTGGTGCCTGCGAATCCAACCGCGTACGTGTAACCGTAGTAGTAACCGGTCCGGTTATTATCTCTCCGGATTGTAATGTGCCAGTCAGCCAGAACTCCGGAACCAGCCTTGGTTGTATCCTCTGCTCCGTACAGGATCCTACTAACTCAATCGATAGTGTGAAAACGAATTTCACACGACTCAGTATGCCGGTTGGTCTGCTGGGTGGTTCTGTATACCAACAATTGATATTTGCAAACCCTGGAACTGCTTCCGATAGCATCCGCGTTACATTCGGCGCCCCTGGGGGCCTGGCTGATGTAAGCCTGCTCGGTGGTGTAGTGGTGCGTGTATACAATAACACTTCCCTGGTTACAGCGGATACCATTTCTAATCTGCTCACCCTCCGCCTCCTCAGCGGTCAGCAATTTACAGCCACCCTCCCTGCTACCGGTGTATACGATCGCGTAGAAATCAGGCTGACTGGTGTTGCTAACCTCCTCAATAGTATTGATATCTATGGTGCAAGGGTACTCTACCCACGTCCGGCCATCAATACACCTAACGATACCGTTTGTGTTAACACAACTGCCACCCTCACCGTTACGCCTGTAAACGGCACCGGTGTTCGCTGGTATGCTGATTCTACCGGTACAACTGTACTGGCATCAACCAGCACTTACACTACTGATACACTCCGTACCCCTGGTACAGTGAAATACTGGGTAGCTGTTTATGGCGGCCCGGCTAATTGTGAAAACCCTGAAAGATATCCGGTAAGTGTTACCGTAACACCTCCACCTGCCGTGCCTGGCACTGACCAGACAGTAGGTGTATGCTCCGGCTCTAATGTGATATTACGTATCAATAATCCGGTACAGGGATTAACCTACAACTGGTTCAATGCCGCACAGGGCGGTACTAAACTGAATGCAGATTCTGGTTTAACCTTCCCTGTAAATGGTGTTACAAGAGATACTACTCTTTATGTAGAAGCGCAAAGTTCCTGTGGTGCTACCTCAACCACACGTCAGGCTTATCATATCACCATCAGCAGCGGTCTGCAGGCACCAGTGGTATCACCAAATCCTGCTATCGTACGACTCAATGAATCAGCAGTACTCACTGCAACCCTGCCGGTAGCTAATGCCACCATCGCATGGTTCAGAGATGCAACTACTACTGATACGCTGGCATTGGGTACCAGCTTCGGAGCACCATCCAAAGCAATACCTGATACCTCCATCTACTATGCACAGGCATTTATTGCCGGCGGCGGTAGCTGTCAGTCTGTTCGTGTACCTGTCACCGTTATCGCTCAGGTAGGCGACTCTACTGAAGTGCCTTGCGAACGCGCCATCAGCCAAACAATCGGCGGCAGCGGATTGCTGGTACTGGGTAATGTGTACAACCCGGCCTTCGCTGTAGATAATAACCAAAATACCGGCTCTTCCCTCGTAATAAACCTGGGTGCATTAAACGCTACTGTATGGCAGCGTGCAGCATTCAACGGATTGTCTGCACCGGGCGACAGTGTTCGGGTAAGACTGTCTAACCCTAGTCAGGTGCTCTCTGCGGGTGTATTATCCAGCGTACAGCTCACCGCTTACAATGGTAATACGCCGGTTGATTCCGTAGTCCTGAGTAATCCATTACTGCATGTGGACTTGTTGAGTGGCGGTCGCACAGGTGACTTCACCTTCCTGCCAAACGGCTTGTATGATGCAGTAGAAGTGAAACTGAAATCAGGTGTTCTCGGAGCACTGACGGATGTTAACTTCAACTCTGCACGCAGAATCATTGCAGCACCTAAAGTACAGGCATCTACTGTAACTGTCTGCAGTGGCGGTACTGCCACCCTTAATGTGGATAATCCATCCGCTAACGTAACCTACCGCTGGTATAGTTCCAATGGGGTATACCTGACAGGTAAAGACGGTGCATCGCTGGTTACCGGCGCTATCACTACTGATACCTCCTTCCTGGTGGAAGCTTACAGAGCAGGTGCGGATTGCCCAAGCAGTGCTAAAACGCCGGTTACGGTGAAAGTGATTGCCACACCGCTTGCTCCAGTGGTAACACCTGATACAATTGCAGTATGTCCTGGCTCTAACGCCAGCGCATCTATCACTAACCCTGTTACCGGTTATACCTACGGCTGGTATAATGTGGCAAATGGTGGAACCAAACTGAACACCGACAGTGGTTTCGTATTCACCGTAAATAATGTAACAGCTCCTGTTACCTATTATGTAGAAGCGAAGAACGATAGCTGTGGTATTGTATCCGCTACCCGTACGCCAGTGCTCTTTACTACAGCCAATCAATTGGGCGTGCCGGTTATTACTCCTTCAGTAGCGTCAGTAGATACCGGTAAGAGTGCTATACTGGTAGCTACACCGCCAGCTGCTAATGCGAACGTTTACTGGTTCCGTACTCAGTTTGGTACTGATACCCTGTATAAAGGATTGCAATATATCTCTGCTCCAAGATCAGTAGCTGCAACAGATACTGTGTGGGTAGAAGCAGTACTGGGTGATAATTCAAGCTGTAAATCCGCCAGGGTTGCAGCACTGATTGTAACCACACCAATGCCGCCAAATGCAGTTCCTTGCGAACGTGCAGTGGCACAAACAAATAGTAATACTACCGCAGGTGGCGGACTCCTCGTACTGGGCTCAGTAGTAAACCCGGACCGTGCGGTAGATAATAATACCGTTTCCAGCTCTTCGCTGGTACTCAACCTGGCTGCGCTCAACGCTGCTGTATGGCAACGTGCTGCATTCAACGGATTGTCTACCCTGGGTGATACAGTAGAGGTAATGCTCTCCAGCCCTGGTCAGGTGCTCTCCGCAGCACTGCTGGCCAGCGTACAGCTGACTACTTACAACGGTGTTACCGCTGGTGACAGCCTCCTGACCAATAACCCACTCCTGCATGTGAAACTGCTCAGCGGTACGGATGGTGTTGTACTGTCCTTCGTACCAACCAAACAGTTCGATGCGATCGAAGTGAAACTGAAATCAGGTATACTCGCGGCCCTAACAGCTGTAGACTTTAACTACGCCCGTCGCGGTATTGTAGCGCCTACAGTATCCACCAGCGATTCCAGCGTATGCGTTGGCACTCCGGTAACCCTGCGTGTAAACAACCCTGTTCCTGGTGTAACCTACACCTGGTACAACCAGGATGGCACCAGGTTATTGGATAGTATAGCTTATGTAGTTCCGGCATCTAATCCTGCTGGCGTATACAACTATACTGTAACTGCTACCAGAGACAATTGTAACATTCAGACATCTGCTGCCGCCAGAGTAAGCTTCCAGGGTATACCAGGTGCTCCGGTTGCAGATTCTGCCAACCCGGCTTCGGTTTGCGTAAGCAATCTGCCGGCCACACTCAAAGTGATCCCGCAAGCAGGTGTAACTTACACCTGGTTCGATGCCGCCGGCAATCAGCTGACCGCTAACAATAATGCTTATACTACACCAAACCCAATGGCGGTAGGTACTTACAACTACTTTGTAAGAGCTAACAACGGCAATGGTTGCGCTAACGATACCGCACGCACGCAGATTACACTCACCGTGTTCAATAATGCGGTAGCTGCTGATATTACAATCGACAGCGTACAATCCATCTGCCTGGGTGATACAGCACGACTGATCCCAACAAGTACTGTCGCAAACGCTGTATTTAAATGGTATACCAGCCAGCAG
Organism: Chitinophaga jiangningensis; assembly: GCF_900142605.1. GTDB lineage: Bacteria > Bacteroidota > Bacteroidia > Chitinophagales > Chitinophagaceae > Chitinophaga > Chitinophaga jiangningensis. The sequence continues at coordinate 346,923 of NZ_FRBL01000005.1, read as the reverse complement.
AAAACAACACCTATCACTACAGGTGTGGACGCTGCCGGTGTACTCACCCTGCCGGGCCTTGCCGCAGGTACCTATAACTACTTTGTGAGTGTAAGCGCAAATGGCCAGTGTGAAAATGCTGCCGGCAACCTCAAACAGGTAACCGTGAACGTTGGTACGCCAGCTGATAGCACTGATATCCAGACTATCAACCCAAGCACCTGCGTGAATACTGCTGCCACTATCACCGCATCCAGCACAACTGTAACAAATCCGGTGTTCAGATGGTACCGCGATGCCGCACTGACACAATTCATCAGAAGCGCCACCGTATTTACCACTGATACGCTGACTGCAACCACTACTTACTATGTAACCGTTCAGGGTGTGAATAAATGTGAAAACGCTCCGGGGGCAGCCAAAGCTGTAACAGTAACCGTGAATAGCTTTACCACACCAACAGCAATAGGTGCAGCCATCTGTGCCGGCCAGGCAGCTACTGTAAGAGTAGCTAACCCGGATGCAACGGTTACCTACAGATGGTACAACAGTAGCACCAAAGCACAGCTGCTCGCTACCGCTGATACCTTCAGAACAGGTATACTGAATGCTGATACCTCCTTCTACCTGGAGGCTACAAAAGGCCAGTGTGCCCTCACCCTCATTAAAGTGGATGTAACCGTGAATGGTGCGCCTACACCTGCTGTTGACAGTATCCAGACTGCCTGCGGCGGATCAAGGGCAACGCTCACCATCAAAGCGCCGGTAAGTGGCGTTACCTACAAATGGTACAATGTATCAAGCGGAGGTACTGCACTGAATACCGATGCAGGTATCAACTTCGTAACTGACACACTGCGCACATCCACAGTATACTATGTAGAAGCCGTTGGCCAGGCCGGTTGTGTAGGTACTTCTGCAAGAGTACCTGTAACAGTAGTCATCGCGCCAACACCGGCAATACCAACACTGGTTACTAACAGCCAAACTGTTTGCGCAGGAGGTAACGTAACGTTCACAATCAATAACCCGGATGCAGCTGTAACCTATCGTTGGTTCGACGCGGCGGTAAATGGTACTGAGCTTACGCCTGCTTCACCAACTACGTTCACTGCTTCAGGCATAACAGCTACCACCACCTACTATGTGGCCGCATTCAACAGCGCAGGCTGCAGCAATGCAGGTGGCAGAGCAAGTGCAACAGCTAATGTATTACCAGCACCTGCAACACCAACAGTGGTAGTAGCAGATCAGGCAGCTTGTGTGGATAACATGCTCACCTTCCAGATCAGCAATCCGGACGCACAGCTCCGTTATGTATGGTATAACTCACTGACAAATGATAGTCTGGCAACAGGTACGGCCTTTAGCACCGGCAGACTCAGAGCAAGCTCCGATTACTACGTGGTTGCGAAGAATATATCCGGTTGTGCAAGTCTGTCAAGAACAGCGCTCCGTGCAACCATCGTGGATTCACTGGCTACTCCGAGTGTGGCACCAAATGCAAGTGTATGTCTGGGTCAGGCACTCACACTCAGCGTAAATAATCCGATCAATGGCGTGGTTTACCACTGGTATACCAGTGCAACATCTACCACACCGATAGCAACAGGCGCAACTGTGAATATCAATGGTGTAATTACTAATGGCTCTTACTTTGTAGATGCAAGCATTGCAGCAGGTAACTGCGTAAGCAGCAGCAGAGGTCAGGTGAACGTAACAGTTAGCAGCGTACCGGCAACACCAGCAGTTGCAAATGGAGCAGTCACCACTTGTACCAACAGCCTCGCTGTGCTGAAAGTAGCAAACCCTGACCGTAGCCTTACCTACAAGTGGTACACCACTGCTCAGGGAGGTACACCGGTTACTACAGGGGATAGTGTAACTGTCGGACCAGTTACTGCAAATGGTTCCTACTATGTAGAAGCAGTAAATGCGAACGGCTGTAGCAGTGCAACCCGCACACTGGTAAGCGTATCCGTAGGTAATGCACCAGGTGCACCACAGGTTGCCGGCAACGACATCGGTAAGTGTCCGGGTGAAACATATACACTCACCGCCACCTCTACCACACCGGGTGCAAGCTTCGCATGGTATGCTACACCAAATGGCACGACACCGGTGAGCACAAGTGCACAATTCACTACACCTCCGATCAGCCAGGATGTGGTATACTACGTAGAAGCTTCCATCGGCAGCAACTGCGTAAGCGCCACCAGAACAGCAGTACCAATTACAGTATTGAAAGCACCGGCTGCACCGGTAGTAACCGTAGCCGAAAGAACTGCTACCAGCGTAACATTCACATGGGCTCCAGTGCCAGGTGCTGAACGATATGTAGTGGCTGTGAATGATTCTACCGGCAACTTCGTTGCACCAAGTTCCGGTGTTAACGGTACTACACATACTGTAACGAACCTGCAGCCAAACCAGAATGTAACGCTGTATGTGAAAGCAGTTGGTTCAAGCTTCTGTCAGATTAGTCTGATCAGGGAAATCACAGATAAAACAACAAATCCACAGGGTAACAATATCTATGTACCAAACCTCTTCAGTCCAAATGGTGACGGGGTGAATGATATCGAGTACGTGTACGGTACAGCTATCGCACAACTCGAATTCAGGATCTACAACCAATGGGGTCAACTGGTGTTCACATCCAAAGATCAGCGCCAGGGATGGGATGGTACCATGAGTGGTCAAAGACAACCGGTAGGCGTTTACGTATACATCGTGAAAGCTACCATGCAGGATGGCACCGTGATTACTAAGAAAGGTAACGTAACCCTCATGCGATAATCAACATTATTAAACCCGTAGAAAAAATAAAACCGGGATGCTGTAAGGCATCCCGGTAATCTTCAACAAAGTAAATTATGTTCCTATGAAGAGGATTTCTATAATTATGATACTTTTATGGAGCAGTTTGTTGCCCCGTTTAGCTGTAGCACAGGTAGATCCACACTTCTCACAATATTATGCCTATCCTTTATGGCTCAATCCTGCGCTGACAGGCGTAATAGATGGTGACTTCCGTGTAAATGGTGACTATCGCAACCAGTGGGCAAACTATGGCAAACCGTTTTCTACTGCCGGTGTTTCCATTGATGCTGCTACAGATAAGAATATAGGCGTTGGCGCAAACGTGATTAATATGTCGGCCGGTGATGCGGGGTATAACTACCTCAACGCTATGGCCAGCGTATCATACACCGGTGTTAAGTTTGGTAGAACTAAAACCAGTCAGCTGGCATTTGGTATACAGGCGGGTTTGCTGAACAGGCGCGTGGATCCCGCTAAGTTCCAGACCGGTAGCCAATATAGCCCTACGATCGGTTATGATCCAAGTATCGCCAATGGAGAAAATGTAACCACCACCTCTGCCAGTTCATTCGACGTAGGAGCAGGTACCGTATTTTTTGATGGTAACCCCAACCACCGGTTTAATCCGTTTGTAGGGTTTGCTGCTACTCACCTTACCAAGCCTAAAGATCCATTTGCGGCAGCAGGTACGGAAAGAAATCTGCCCGTTAGATGGCTGTTTCATGGAGGCACAAAAATTAAGCTGAATGAGCAGTTTAGTCTCACCCCAACAGGCTTATACATGCGCCAGGGTAATGCAGAAGAAATTGTTGCAGGGGTATATGCCCAGATGGCAGTAAATCCGGAATTCGATTTTCTCCTCGGAGGCAACTATAGGTTTAATGATGCCGCAATTCCATTCGTAGGTTTCCACTTCAAAAGCTTCGTGCTGGGCTTCAGCTACGACGCCAATACCTCTAATATGAAACGCCTGGTAAATGGAAGCCAGAGCTTTGAAGTTTCCCTGTCCTTTATCAGTCGCAAGAGAAGAGTGCTGAACGAAGAATATTTTATCTGCCCTAGATTATAAAAACAATGTCAATGACTCCAAGTGCGGAAATATTTGATGAATTTAGAAAAGCACCCCTCATGAAAAAATATACACTCTGCCTGTTACTTGTCTTATCCGGGCTGCTAAATACTGTCCAGGCGCAGTATGTTTATGACTATAAGCATACGGCCGACATCTACTACAATGCCAAAGATTATTATTCAGCTGCCCAGTATTATAACAAAGCGCTGGGTACCTTCAAAATCAAAAATGATCAGGTACTTCCCTATGCTGTTGCGGGCGCTGCACCTCCATCCGGTAAGCTGAAAGATTATCAGCAGGTAGTGGCCCGCCTGGCAGAATCCTATCGCCTATATAATGATTTCGGTAATGCCGAAACCTGGTATGCCCAGCTGGTAGGATTTAATAATCCACAGTATCCACAGGCCCGCTATTGGTATGGTGTCTGCCTGAGAGCAAATGGAAAATACAACGAAGCCCTGGAACAATTTAAAAAGTTCAAGGAAACGTATACAGCGGCCGATGACATCTCCACAAAAGCTAACCTGGAAATTCAAAGTTGTGAGTTTGCAATTGCAGAAGAGAAAAAGCTGCCAAGATACACGATCATTAAAACTGCCGGAAATATCAACGAAGGCGGCGCTAACTATGCACCGGTAATTACCGAACCCAATACCCTGATGTTCACTTCTTCCCGCCCGGAAACGCCACCATTACCGGATAATGCAAGTGAGAAAGAAAAGAAGGAAAAAAACAAAAAAGGCAATCCTTATGTAAATACTTTATACACTGCTTCCGGTCATAATAATACGTATAACAACGCTACCAAGCTCACCATACCTGATCCTCCCAAAGGTACCGATCAGGGAGTAGCCGCTATTTCACCGGATGGCAGAACATTATACCTGACCAGGTGGACTTTCAAAAACGGAGAAAAGCAGGCAGCTATTTATCTCAGTACCAAACAAAACGGATCATGGTCTGAACCAAAATCCCTGGGGGCAAATGTAAATGTTGATGGCTACAACTCCATGCAACCGTATATTACGGCGGATGGTAAGTACCTGCTGTTTGCATCCAACCGTCCGGGTGGAATGGGTAAAAACGATATCTGGTATTGTGTAATGACCAACGGTACCCCAGGTAGCGCCAGAAACATCGGTACTGCCATCAATACAAAAGAAGAAGAACAAGCGCCATTTTATGACGCCGAGAAAGGATTGCTGGTATTCAGCTCCGATGGCCGTGTAGGTCTTGGTGGACTTGATTTCTTCCAAAGCGAAGGCGACTTCGGCAGCTGGTCAGAACCCAAGAATATGGGTAAGCCATTGAACTCACCGAAGGATGATATTTATTACACTGCTTTGGATAATTCCCGCCCTTTTGCTGCAGGCTTTATCAGTTCCGACAGGGAGTCAGTATGTTGCCTGGAAGTATTTGGTATCAGGCGTATCCGCAAAATTGCAAGCGGTCTGATTATAGACTGCGATACACATAAACCGCTGGAAGGCGCCACTGTTACGCTGATGGATACCATCCGCCAACGTATAATCGGTAAGGTGACCCTAAATGAAACCGGCAGGTATACTTTCGAAGTAGATCCTAATCGCCAGTATAAACTCGTGGCCGAAAAGGAAAACTATTTTACAAAGTCGCTGCACTTTAAAACAGATCAGCTGGAAAATACCGATTCACTGGATAATCCTACCCTTTGTATCAAGCACTATGAAGTAGAAAAACCAATCGTTCTGAATAATATCTACTACGACTTTGGTAAAGCTACGCTCAGAGAGGAATCGAAGATTGTGCTGGATACCGTGGTTGACCTGCTGAATGAAAATCCAAAACTAACCATAGAAATGAGTGCGCATACAGATAGCGTAGGTTCCGATAAGTTTAATAATAAACTGTCTCAGGAACGTGCACAGTCCTGCGTGAATTATCTTATTAGTCGCGGTATATCGCCTACACGTCTGATCGCAAAAGGCTATGGTAAAACCAGACCGATTGCACCTAACTCACTGCCTAATCACAAGGATAATCCTGAAGGCCGTCAGCTCAACAGGAGAACCGAGTTCAAGGTATTGAAAAAACAAGTAGAGGCGCCTACATCAAACTATCAGACAGAATGATACAACACACATTCTGAAACCCCTCCATATCCTAGAAAAAGTCACAAAACCAGGAATAGCCCACGCGTTTGCGTGGGCTATTCCTGGTTTATCACACTTTTAATGAACTATCTGCTGATAGTACATCTCTATCTAAATTAACCAGCGCCTAGGGCTTATTTTTTACCTACCACACCGATAGCCAGTGTATCTTTCTTCTCGCCAGTCAGCACTTTCATGTGTGCAGCATATGCCAGCACATCAGCGTAACGGAAAGCAACATCTTTCTGACCAGCAGCAGTGTTAGCTTTGATAGTTTTTACATTTTTGAAAATGTTTACAGTCATAGCAGCACCGGTACCTTTGATATCAGCAGTAGTGTTCACATACAGCGTATCAGTAGTAGGAGTAGCAGCAGTACCACCAATCAGGTAGATAGCCTGTTGAGCATCTTTGGTAGTTTTATTCAGCTTCAGAATCAGGTTGATGGAGCTGTCAGTGTTTTCAGTCAGTGTTACCACACCATTTACTTTAGCCGCATCAGCGCCAACACCTTTCAGGTCGTAGCTGGTAGTGCGGGCTGCAGGTGGATTGTCATCATCTTTCTTACAAGCAGTGAAAGTTACAGCCATAGCAGTAGCCACCATAACTCCCGCTGTGAGAGCACGTTTCTTGGAAATCGACATGATATAAATTTTAATTGAAGATTGTTAGATTGATATAAGTCTTTGTTTTCTTATTGCAATAGGTTTTCAGCGCTTACTGAATTGTTAAACGGGGATGATAACTTTATGTTACAGTGAAAAATTAAATTTTATTTTTTGAGGAGTAGTTAGTATGCCTGTAATGGTTTGCTGTAAAGGATTTCAGGCCGGTAAAAAATTTTATGCGAAAAGATATCATCAAAAATATTTTACAAACAGTGTAACATTTTTGGTGAGGAGTACTTTATATATTCTGCCATTTAATAAATCGATTACTGATTTTCGTATAGTCATTATAGTTATATTTAGTTATGGTGTTTATTTAGGGAGATGTTAAGGCCGGTCCGGGTAATTTTTAGCGGATTATGCCATAAATATAATCTGCCATGTATTTATGACAGATATATTACCTTTGCCGGGTTTTGTATATCACATTAACTAACTAAACCAGTAACTAAAAATAGTATGTCACTTACAGTAGTAGGCACAATGGCATTCGATGAGATCGAAACGCCCTTTGGTAAATCAGGTAGAATCATCGGTGGTTCCGCAACATATATTGCCTGGGCGGCATCCAATTTCGTGACACCCATTAACCAGGTTTCCGTGATTGGTGGCGATTTCCCGGAGTCTGAACTGGCAGCCCTCAAGGCTAAAGGGGTAGCAATGGATGGTGTACAGGTAAAGAAAGATGAAAAAACTTTCTATTGGTCCGGTAAGTACCATATGGATATGAATACCCGCGACAGCCTCGCCACCGACTTGAACGTACTGGCTGATTTTCAGCCGGTTATACCTGAAAGCTACCAAGGTTCTGAGTTCCTCATCCTCGGTAACCTGACTCCACAGGTGCAAATGAGTGTGATCGACCAGCTGAAAGAAAGACCTAAGCTGATCGTAATGGATACCATGAACTTCTGGATGGAAGTAGCCCTGGACGATCTGCTGAAAGTGCTGAAACGAGTAGATGTGCTGATGGTAAATGATAGCGAAGCCCGTCAGCTGAGCGGTGAGTACAGCCTGGTAAAAGCTGCCCGCAAAATCCTGACCATGGGTCCACGCTACCTGATCATCAAAAAAGGAGAACACGGTGCGCTCCTGTTCCACGAAAACCACGTGTTCTTCGCTCCCGCCATGCCACTGGATGATGTATTTGATCCAACCGGTGCTGGTGATACCTTCGCAGGTGGCTTCATCGGTTACCTGGCTAAAACAAGAGATATTTCCTTCGAAAACATGAAAACTGCGATCATCGTAGGTTCTGCCATGGCTTCCTTCTGCGTGGAGCAGTTCGGTACCGGCCGTATCAGAGAAGTATCCAAGGAAGAAATCCACTCAAGAATCGACCAGTTCGTACAACTGGTAAACTTTGATATCGATCTGGTATAGGACTTAACCAGCATATTATATAAGAAAGCCCGATGCATTCGCATCGGGCTTTCTTTTTGTACCTGCTGGAAGCTGCCCCGGCAGGGGCGGCTCACAAAGCTGACACCGAAGGTGTCAGCTAAAATATTTCTTATTTAAAAATACCATTCAAGACAGCCGCCAAACGCAGGCCACCTTTCAATAACTGCGTATTTAAATCTTCCACAAATACATAGTTATAACGGTAGCTGAGCTTGGAATCCGGCTTCGTATACCCGTACACTTTATCCGCCAGCAGATGCGATTCAAACATCCAGTCAGCAATAGTGCCCGCCTGGTAAGATTTAACCTGTGCCGGAGAAGCAATATCCAGTGCTTTAGTATATTCTGTATAGCTAAGTTGTTGGTATTCAATTAACTGTTCGTCCCACACGCGATGCAGGTTAGATGGTGTGTTAAACCAGTTTACCGCAATTTTATTACCACCCTGGTCCTCGTCGCGGCCCACATGTAAAGGCTGGTGCATATCTCCCATCATATGAATCAGGAAAGTGAGGGCAAATACCTTCTGATCCTGTGGTAGCTGGCGATTCTTCAGGTCCTTGATCATGGCGTTGGTTTCGGTATACAGGTTTTCGCCTGTAGCGGCTTTCAGCAGCTGATCAAACTCCGCACGCTCAATGCCAGCCGGAAAATCCAGGTAGTGCCAGGTGTTGGTATGATCATATTTATGAGTGGTGTCTGACTTGATGAAGTCGGGCCAGTTAGCCACCATGGCCATTGAAGTGCGACCAAGTATGGCTGCCACCGCTTTGCGGGCCTGCGGCGTAAGATGGTTATAGGCAATTTCCGCTACTACACGATGGCCGATAGGGCCCCAGGCGAAGCTGGCGAATGGCAGTAAAACGCCCAGCAGCAAGGTAAAGATTAGTTTTTTTCTCATACTATTGTTCCTGATTGAAAGGGCAAAAGTAAAGAGCTTTTTAACACTTTTGTCCGCACTTCTTTAGTATTTTTACATACTGCTCAATTTAAGATTCACATTATGCCATTTAAGATACAAGCGCCTTATGCTCCTGCTGGTGATCAGCCGGAAGCTATAAAACAATTGACTGAAGGCATCAACGAAGGGGAACAGTTTCAGACCCTGCTGGGGGTAACCGGCTCGGGTAAAACCTTTACTGTTGCAAATGTTATTCAGCAAGTACAACGCCCCACATTGGTGTTGACCCACAACAAAACCCTGGTAGCACAGCTATATGGGGAACTTCGTCAGTTTTTCCCGGATAATGCCGTGGAATATTTTGTGTCGTACTACGACTATTACCAGCCGGAGGCCTATATGCCGGTAAGTGATACCTATATAGAAAAGGACCTGGCCATTAATGAAGAACTGGATAAACTCCGCCTAAAAGCAACCTCCAACCTGCTCTCCGGCCGCCGGGATATCATTGTGGTAGCCAGCGTATCCTGTATATATGGTATGGGTAATCCAACTGATTATGAAAACGGTATTATCAGGATTCAGCTGGGACAAACCATTGGCCGTAATGCATTCCTTCATGCCCTGGTAAACTCGCTTTACCAGCGCACCACCGGCGATTTTAACCGTGGTAACTTCCGCGTACAAGGGGATACAGTAGATATCAACCTGCCTTATGTGGATTATGGCTATCGTATCACCTTCTTCGGAGATGAGATTGAAGAGATAGAAAGCTTTGATGTGCAAAACGGGAAACGTATCGGTAAAATGGAGAATGCGGCCATATTCCCTGCTAATCTCTACCTGGCACCAAAAGATATGATGCGGGAGATCATTTTTGAAATACAGGACGAGCTGATGGCGCAGGTGGAATACTTCAAAGCGAATGGAAAGCTGATAGAAGCCCAGCGCCTCTCCGAGCGTGTAAACTACGACCTGGAAATGATTCGGGAATTAGGTTACTGTAGCGGTATTGAAAACTATTCAAGGTTCCTCGACCGGCGTACTCCGGGTACCAGGCCTTTCTGTTTGCTGGATTACTTCCCGAAAGATTATCTGCTGGTAATAGACGAAAGCCATGTAACCGTTCCGCAGATTGGGGGAATGTATGGTGGCGACCGCTCCCGTAAGCTCAACCTGGTGGAATACGGATTCCGCCTGCCCTCCGCACTGGATAACCGTCCGCTGAACTTCTATGAATTCGAAAACCTGGTGAACCAGGCCATTTTTGTAAGCGCTACCCCCGGAGAATACGAACTGAAGAAAACGGAAGGTGTGGTAGTGGAGCAGGTAGTACGACCTACAGGCCTGCTGGAACCACCTATTGAAATAAGGCCCAGCGCCAACCAGGTGGATGATCTGCTGGATGAAATTGACCGCCGTGTACAAAAAGGAGACCGCGTACTGGTAACTACCCTCACCAAGCGCATGGCCGAGGAAATGGATAAATACCTGCAGCGTATTAATATTAAGTCAAGGTACATTCACTCCGAAGTGGATACCCTGGAACGTATTGAAATCCTGCGCGACCTTCGCCTCGGTAATATCGATGTATTGGTGGGCGTGAACCTCCTCAGAGAGGGGCTGGACTTGCCGGAGGTATCGCTGGTGGCCATCCTCGATGCCGATAAGGAAGGTTTCCTGCGCGATGAGCGCTCCCTCACCCAAACGGCGGGCCGCGCGGCACGAAACGTGGACGGGCTGGTAATATTCTACGCTGATAAAATCACGGAGAGTATGCAGAAAACGATCGATGAAACAGATCGCCGCAGGGAAAAACAAATAGCCTATAATATAGAACACGGCATTACGCCACGTACCGTTCGTAAGAGCAAGGAGCAGATCCTGGCTCAAACCGGTGTGCTTGAAATAAAGAACTTCGACGAAAATTCCCCTTATGCCGTGCATGACGAGGTTACGCTGGTAGCGGAAGCTGCCATGGAGGTCGCCAAGTCGTCCGCCGCTTCGGTTAAAACTATTCCGCAGATGGAAAAAGCGATTACCAAAGTGAAAAAAGAGATGGAAAAGGCGTCCAGAGACCTCGATTTTATGGAGGCTGCCCGCTTAAGGGACCAAATGTTTGCTATGGAAAGAGAACTACAGGAAATGAAAGGCTAAAATCAACGATTTTTTGCCCGGAATTGAAATATTCATTCATTCGATCGCCTATATCATATATGTAATTATTTATTATATGATATGGGCGATTCTATTTCGTCTTATAAAAATTTACATACGTATTTTACTTATAATAAATAATTTAATGTGATGTTTTTATAATTGCAGTAGCAACTGTTACGCCCATTTTAGAAATTTGTTAACGTTCCCATAATATTCATATAACTAATTAAATATTAACTAGTTAGTATTCATAATTGCGCCCATATCTCCCCATATATTCTAAAAAATAATAATTAATATTATAATTATTTATTATTTGATTAGAACTGACTCAATATTTAGCCCCTAAATTCAAATAATTCTATTTTTAAGCCCTTCTATTTGATGTTTTAAATTTCACACCTACTTTTATTTAAGAAATTTAAAATCAAATGCTATGATGAAAAAATCGTTTCAAGACTACCTACCCTTTATTTTTTTAGCGGTAGTTGCCGTAATCGGGATTTTTATTCCCACGCTCCCCTCTTATTCCGATGCCAGTAAATATAGCACAGCAGATATCGCCTGGATTCTGGTAGCATCTTCACTGGTATTCTTAATGACTCCGGGATTATCCTTCTTCTATGGCGGTATGGTTAATAGAAAGAACGTAATCTCCACAATGATGCAAAGCTTCATTGCCACCGGCCTTATCAGCGTTGTTTGGGTAGTTGTCGGTTTTAGTCTGGCATTTGGTAAGTCCCACGGAGGACTGATTGGTGACCCCACCACTTTCTTTATGTTTAATAATGTAGGCAGCGGCGAACCATGGAGCCTCGCCCCTACCATTCCTCTCCTGCTGTTCGCCCTCTTCCAGATGAAGTTTGCGATCATCACCCCTGCACTGGTAGTGGGTGCGGTAGCAGAAAGAATCCGTTTTACCTCCTATGTATTGTTTATGGTGCTGTTCAGCATCCTGGTGTACGCTCCAATTGCACACTGGACCTGGCATCCGGATGGTATCCTGTTTAAGTTAGGGGTACTCGACTTTGCCGGTGGTACGGTAGTACACATTTCTGCTGGTTGCGCGGCCCTCGCTGGTGCAATTGTACTGAAACGCAGAAAAGATCATATTGAAAAGAAAGAATTACAGCCTGCAAATATTCCTTTTGTACTCCTGGGTACCGGTTTGCTCTGGTTTGGCTGGTTCGGTTTCAACGCCGGTTCCGCACTGGGCGCTAACCAACTCGCAGCCACCGCATTCGCTACCACTAACACTGCCACTGCTGCTGCCGGATTATCCTGGGTATTCTTTGATGTGGTGCGTGGTCGCAAGCCCTCAGCCCTCGGTTTCTGTATCGGTGCTGTAGTTGGTCTGGTGGCCATCACACCTGCCGCAGGTTATGTTGCTATCCCACAAAGTATATTCATCGGATTTGTTGCCGCAATCATCTCCAACATGATGGTGCATTGGAAATCCAAAACCAGCATCGACGATACCCTCGACGTATTCCCTTGCCATGGTGTAGGTGGTATGGTAGGTATGCTCCTGACCGGCGTTTTCGCTACCAAAGCTATGAACAGCGCTGGTAACGACGGTTGGTTCTATGGCAACTTCGACCTGTTCAAAAACCAGGCACTCGGTCTGTTCCTCGTAGTAGCTTACAGCTTCGCAGTATCCTACGGCATCTTCAAAGTGATCGACTGGGTTCACCCGCTGCGTGTTAGCGACGACGAAGAGTCACTCGGCCTCGATGCTACACAGCACAACGAAAGCTATCATCCTGCAATGATGACCGTCGACACAGAAGGTGATCTGAAGGAAGAAGCAGAACTGGCGCACTCCTGAACAGCGCGCCCCTTTAACATAGCAAATGAATTAAAGTTCTTTGATCTGGACCTTTATCAACTGTATTAATAGCTGTTCGTTTACCCGAACACGTTAGAAGACCCTGGAATGGATAGTTAACGCAGGAAGCCGACAACGGTGGAACTGCCTGCAACCGGCTTCGTTAACTATCCGTTCCTAACTAGCTATCGCATGCACGTTACTTACTGAGTATGTAGAAGTTACCTGAACCCGCGCAAAGTACGCACGCACCCCCAAAACAACGCAGAAAAGGCAGCATATACGTCTTACCATTTTATCAACCAAATTCATACGTAAATGAAACGAATGCTTACCACCTTATTCGCGACTGGCAGCTTATTGTCTGCATATGCACAAACATCGACAGATACTACCACCGTCCCTGCTTTTAAATTGTCCGGTTCCGCGGATGTATATTATAAGTATAACCTGAATGGTAACTATACGGATAATAAAACCAGCTTTACCAACTCCCACAACTCCTTTGAGCTGGGCATGGTTTCGCTGAAAGCAGAGCACAGCTTTAAAAAAGGTAGTATCGTTGCCGACCTCGGTTTTGGACGTCGTGCCGGAGAATTTTCCTACAATGATGTACCCGGCTCCACCAACGGCTTATCAATGGCCATCAAACAATTGTATGTGTCCTATCAGGTAACTGATAAAATTAAATTGAGTCTCGGTAGCTACGGCACACACGTAGGCTACGAACTGGTAGATGCTTATCTGAACAGGAACTATAGCATGAGTTATATGTTCAGCTACGGTCCTTTCTTCCATACAGGTGTGAAGGCGGATGTGGCTTTAAGCTCTTCCCTCTCCGCCATGGTGGGTGTTTTTAATCCAACCGACCTGAAATCTGTTACTTTAAACAGCCATAAATATATAGGTGCACAACTGGGCTGGGCGCCGGCAGAAACTCCGGTGAAGTTATACCTGAACTACCTCGAAGGAAGAGATACCAGCGGCATTCAGAACCACCAGGTAGACGTAGTGGCTACTTACCAGGTAACCGAAAAATTCGGACTAGGCTATAACGGTACCTATAGTACCTATCTCGATACCAAAATAAAAGGCGAAGCCAACGCAAGCGCCAATTGGTGGGGATCTGCCCTGTACATCAATGCCGATTTCACTGATAAATTCGGCCTTACGCTCAGGGGAGAATATTTCAGTGACAAAGACGCACTCAAAGTATATGCTGCATCTCCGGAAGGAGGAAATATAGTAGCCGGTACCCTGTCATTTAATTATAAGATAGGAAACCTTACTTTAATACCAGAATTCAGACTGGATAAGTCTTCTGTTGACCTCTTCAATAAAAAGGATGGCACTGCCACCACCACTACCGCAAACGTATTATTTGCTGCAACATACCATTTTTAACACCTGATAAGGATTACAACGCTGAATACTGCTTTATGAGAATCGACCCTGCGGGTGCTTAGGCAGCCTGCAGGGTTTCCCCATTGCCACCGGAACAGGATGCACTTCTTCGTAACAATTATTATCTTGGGGAAAATTAATTCCGGATAAATGTTACAGTCTTCCACGTTAAAGTTTCTGCGGACTTTAAAACAACATAATACCAAACCCTGGTTCGATGATCACCGGCAGGAGTACGAAACTGCCAAAGATGACTTCGAAACACTGGTACAGCAGGTAATCGATGGTGTTCAAAAACAGGATCCCACCCTGGCCGGCCTTCAGGTAAAAGATTGTGTGTTCAGGATCTATAAAGATGTTAGGTTCTCAAAAGATAAGACCCCTTACAAAACGAATATGGGAGCTGCTTTCCAGCAGGGCGGTAAAAAATCCCCGCTGGCAGGATATTATTTTCACCTGGAACCGGGCGGAAATAGTTTTGCCGGGGGCGGCCTGTGGATGCCTCCCGCTCCGGTACTGAAAAAGGTACGACAGGAAATTGATTACAATTTCGACGAATTCGAAAGTATCATTTCCAATAAAGAGTTTATTAAACATTTTGGGAAGGTAGAAGGGGAATCCCTGAAAACAGCACCGCAGGGCTATCAGCCGGATAATCCGGCTATTGCCTATCTCAGACTAAAAAGTCTGGTGGTAACCCGTTCCCTTTCAGACGATGCTGTTGTACAGCCCGCGCTGGTACGAGATATACTCAAAACATTTTCCCTGATGCAACCGCTGCTGCAATTTATTAACCGGGCTATGGACTGATCCAGCCCGGTTTTAATTACGTAAAAGTCAGCAATTCATAAACCTTTAGTTTTTGTGGATGAGGAACTCAAAAGGTCGCGCTTTCCTGTTTTTCAGGAGATCTTCCTTGTCAGTTCTGGTGTGTGCAAATTTCTGATTGTAAACATTGGCCACTTCTATAATTGGAATGATGCCGTCCAATGTATCCTGCTGATCAACAATGTTCATGATCCTGGATACCTGGGAGGAAAAGTTAGTGCTCCACTCTTCGGTAAACTTGTGCATTAACAAAAGCTCACGATTGGTGTTGGTTTTCATAGGACTTAAGGGTGTTTTCGTTAGACAATAGCGAAAAAGTTCACACGCGCTCTAAAATCGGACTACTCAGAATCAGTTTAGCTGGCATAGGATTATTAATTCCAAAATTGAATTTTATCTACCACAAATCAATACTACTTCCGTGTAATTTTTACACGTGCAAAGTTATGTTATTATAAAATGGATAAAAAAAAGCAAGCGATAATTCGCTTGCTTTTAATATGTTACAGATTAAACTTCGTTTATCCGTTACCGGTACTATGTTACTGCTGTTATATTACGGGAATTGCATAGCACAACAGTATGATTATAACCAATTCTTAGCCATCAGGAACTCTGCGATCTGAACAGCGTTAGTGGCAGCACCTTTTCTGAGGTTATCCGCTACTATCCACATGTTTACCGTTTTAGGCTGTGTTTCATCCCTGCGGATACGTCCTACAAAAACTTCGTCTTTGTCGTGGGCATCCTTAGGCATTGGGTATTCCGCTTTGGAAGGATTGTCAACCACAATCACACCAGGCGTTTTAGCCAGCAGGTTGCGGATGTCTGCCAATTCGTATTCCTTATCAAACTCGATGTTTACTGCTTCACTATGACCGCCCATTACAGGAATTCGTACAGTGGTTGCCGTTACCTGGATCTGGTCGTCGCCCATGATCTTTTTGGTTTCGTTGGTCATTTTCATTTCCTCTTTCGTATAGCCGTTGTCGAGAAATACGTCGATCTGAGGAATAACGTTCAGGTCAATAGGGTAAGCATATGCCATTTCACCCTGGATACCCTGCCTTTCGTTCATTAACTGGTTTACCGCTTTTACGCCGGTACCGGTTACTGACTGATAGGTAGATACTACTACCCTCTTGATTTTATATTGCTCGTGCAGTGGCTTTAACACCAGCACCATCTGAATGGTAGAGCAGTTAGGGTTTGCAATGATTTTGTCCTCAGGAGTCAGTGCATCACCATTCACTTCAGGCACCACCAGTTTTTTGGTTGGGTCCATTCTCCAGGCACTGGAGTTATCGATAACAGTGATACCTGCTGCAGCAAACTTAGGCGCCCACTCCAGGGAAGTGCTGCCACCAGCAGAGAAGATAGCTACATTTGGTTTCATGGCAATTGCCGTATCTGCACTAACCACCTTATAGCCCTTGCCCTTAAATGTTACTTCCTTACCTACTGACTTCTCAGAAGCCACTGGAATCAATTCTGTGACAGGGAAATTCCTTTCTGTCAACACTTGTAACATTTTTGAGCCTACCAGTCCGGTAGCTCCTACTACGGCAACTTTCATTTTATTTTACATTTTAATTTTTAGGAAGGTCAAAATTAATATATCGCTGGCTCTTTTCATAATCTCTGTCATGTTTTTATCAGCCGTTAACATCTGCTAAAGGAATAGCATCTTAAACACGCGTAATTTCATTCTCTCTTTAAATATTTTTATTATGTTTTTAACCCTTGTTTGTCATGCATTGGTCATGCGTGCAGCATCACTGATGGCAGCAGATACCATATATCCCCACATTCATGAAATAGTGATTCATGAAATCATGGCTAAACCTACACCGGCAAAGGGCCTGCCCCCCATTGAATACCTGGAGTTACTAAACCGGACCAAAGAAGCCATCAACCTGAAAGATTGTATCCTGAAAGTAAACAGCCGGGAAGTAATCCTGCCCGCAGTAACATTGCCGCCGGAGGAACTGGGATTGCTATGCCAGCAAACGGCGGTGGACAGCTTTCCGCATGCCACTATTATCCCCATTGCCAGATGGCCCGCTATTGCAGATGATACAGGCGTCATCGTATTATATACTCCCAGGCGGGAAGTTATACATGCAGTTTCGTATAACCGTTCCTGGTATAATCATCCGGCAAAAGACGACGGAGGCTACAGCCTTGAAATGATCAACGACGCGATCCCCTGTGCCGGAAAGTCCAATTGGCGCGCCAGCACCGCAGCCGCAGGCGGTACCCCTGGAAATATCAATGCGGCCGCGGCGGACTGGGATGAGCAACTCCGGCCTGATCTCCTGTACAGCAGCATACCCGATAGCATTCATACCCAGCTTGTATTTGCCATTCCACTGGATAGTAGCACAGCGGCCATTCCGTCCTGTTACGAACTTACTGAAACCGGCTCAGGCAGGGTACTCCATGCCAGTCGCGTTACCGTTATACCGCCCTTGTTTACCAGGGTATTGGTGGAATGGGAGACGGCAATGCTGCCTTCGGAAAAATATTATCTCCATACAAAAAAGCTCATCAGCTGTACCGGCATGGAAAGCCTGCAATTCACCGATTTGCCGCTGGCCATGCCCACGCCGGCTGACACTGGCCAGTTACTGTTTAGTGAGATACTCTTTGACCCGGACAAAGATATCCCGGGGTTTATTGAAATTGTGAATAAAGGCAATCACGCAATAGACCTCCAGCAGCTCGTTTTCAGGAATATACGGGGAGATGCAGGCGCCGATCCGGCCAAAAGGCTGAGTAACGATCACCGTATCCTTTTACCGGGCCAGTGCCTGGCTTTTACCGCTAATGCCATGGCGCTTTGCAACAGGTATGGCTGCACGCAGCCAAGAGGCATAACGGAAATAAACATGCCGGCCACCTACGTAGCAGGTGGTCAGTTACTCCTGAGTTCCACAGACTCGGTGGAGCAGGACCTCCTGAAATACAACGCTGACTGGCATTTCCGCTTATTACACGACGGCGAAGGGATCTCACTGGCAAGGATTAGTTTTGAGCACCCCGCAGCAAAGGCGGATAACTGGACTTCCACCCCATCCAACGACGGGTTCGCCACCCCCGGATGGATAAGGGAAGTGCCGGCTGGCCGCCCGGAAGAACTAAATTTCAGCAACTTAACACCTTTTTTTACCCCGGAATCAGCCGGGGGAAGCCAGGTGGCCAAATGTAGTCTTGAACTGGGAAAGCAGCAGTGGATGGGGACTGTCGGTATATACGACATAACAGGCAAGCCTATACGCACGCTGGTAAAGAATATGCTGCTTTCCGGCACCGCTTCCTGGACCTGGGACGGATGTGATGAAAAAAAAGTACTTTTGCCGGCAGGTGTTTATATATTTTTAATCGAAATATTTAACCTCAAAGGTCAAACCCGGCGCTGGAAAGAGCCGGTAATTCTGGCCAGAAATTTTCATTAACAAGGTCTGGTGACAAGGATGCCGCTTAACGGTAAATTTGTCAGCGGGCAATCTATTAGAATTATTTATATTTGCGCTTCCTAAAAATTTGAACATGCAGTACAGAGAAATTGTTGCAGTAACCGGATTGGGCGGTTTGTTTCAGTTAATGGCCAGCAAACAAGATGGCGCCATCGTTAGGTCACTGGAAGATAAAAGCACTAGGTTTGTGTCTTCCCGCGTGCATAATTTTACTCCACTGGAAAGTATTGAAGTTTTTACCACCGGCGAAAACGTAAACCTGGCAGAAGTTTTCAAAGCGATGGACGAAAAAGCTGCAGCCTTCCCTCCACTGGATGCGAAAGCTGATAACAATACTATCAAAGCCTATTTCAAGAATGTATACCCTGACTTCGACGAAGAAAGAGTATATGTGAGCGATATGAAAAAAATGGTGAAATGGTTTACCATCCTGAAAGCCAACGACCTGCTGAAATTTGAAGAAATTCTGGCAGAAGAAGGTGAAGAAGAAGCTGTAGTGGAAGAAGCTCCGGCTCCTGCTAAGGAGAAAAAAACCAAAGCAGCCGCAGCTGCACCTGCTGAAGCTACCGAAGTAGCCGAAGAGGAAAAACCTAAAAAACCTCGCGCTAAAAAAGCTGCTAAAGCAGAAGGCGAAGAGGCTGAAGGGGAAGAAAAACCTAAAAAAGCTGCGAAAGCGAAAAAAGAAGAAGCTGCTGAAGGTGAAGAGCCTAAAAAAGCTGCTAAACCACGCAAAAAGAAAACCGAAGAGTAATCTCCGGATTTTAACATAACTATTATTCCAGGCTGCCCTCGGGAAGCCTGGAATTTTTTATTTTAGTAAGATGAAGAATTTAAGCGCAGATATAAAGAAAACACCCCGTCACTTTCTCCCGGAAGATTTTAAAGTGACCACCTGGGAAGCACTGCAGCCCTACTACGATGAACTGCAGCAACGCCCCGTTAATAACGTAGCCGAACTGGAAAAATGGCTCAAAGACATCAATGAACTCGAAGCTGTTATCAGTGAAGATGCCTGCTGGCGTCAGATCCGCATGACATGCGACACTACCGATAAATCGCTCGAGGAAGCATTCGCATTCTTCTGCATGGAAATACAACCCAAAATGCAGCCCTATGCAGATGCTATCAATAAAAAACTGCTGGCCAGCCCCTATCTCAAAGAACTGGACCAGGACCTTTACAAAACGTATCTCCGGAATGTAGATAAGCAGGTGAAACTCTTCCGCGAAGAGAATATCCCGCTGCACGCTGAACTGAGCGTTACCGCTCAGCAATACGGCGCCATCTCCGGCAAACAAACCGTAACCGTTAACGGTCAGGAATACACGCTGCAACAGGCTGCTAAGTTTCTGCAGAGCAGCGACAGAGCACTCCGCGAAGAAGTATTTGTAAAAACCTGCGAACGCCGCCTCCAGGACCGCGAAGCCCTCGACAAACTTTACACTGAACTGGTAGGTAAGCGCGACCTGGTAGCTAAAAACGCCGGCTACGCCAACTACCGCGATTATAAATTCGTGGAGCTCGGCCGCTTCGATTACACCAAGGAAGATTGCTTCCAGTTTCATGACGCCGTGAAATCACATATCGTACCCCTGGTAAAAGACATCCTCGAACACCAGCGCCAAAAGCTGGAACTGGATACGCTCCGCCCATGGGATACCGATGCTGAACCAGCCGGTATAAAACCGCTGGAGCCATTCCATACCGGCGATGAGCTGGTGGATAAAGCCACCAAAACCTTCGATGAACTCGGTCCTTTCTTTGGCAACTGCCTCCGGGTAATGAAACAAATGAAACACCTGGACCTCGAAAGTCGCAAAGGCAAAGCACCAGGCGGTTACAACTGCCCGCTGGCCGAAACCGGCGTGCCATTCATTTTCATGAATGCTGCCGGCCAAATGCGCGACCTCACCACCATGGTACACGAAGGTGGCCATGCGGTACACTCCTTCCTGGCACATAACCTACCCCTGGCAGCTTTCAAGGAATATCCGATGGAAATTGCAGAAGTGGCCAGTATGAGCATGGAACTGTTTACCATGGATCACTGGCATATTTTCTTCGATAACGAAGAAGAACTGCGTCGGGCTAAACGCCAGCAACTGGAACGTTCTATCACCATCTTCCCGTGGATTGCCATCATCGATAAATTCCAGCACTGGGTATACGAAAATCCAAATCACAGTGTGGAAGAACGCACAGCGAAATGGAACGAAATTCAGGATGAATTCTCGCCTAACGTAGTGGATTGGAGCGGCCTGGAAGCATTCCGTGCTACGGCCTGGCAACGCCAGCTCCACCTGTTCGAAGTACCATTCTATTATATTGAATACGGTATCGCACAGCTGGGCGCCATCGCTATGTGGAAACAATACAAAGAAAATCCACAGCAGGCGCTGGACAATTATGTGGCAGCTTTAAGCCTGGGTGGTACCAAAACGCTGCCGGAACTCTATAAAGCAGCCGGAATCAAATTCGACTTCTCTCCGGCCTATGTAAAAGACCTGGCAGATTTTGTAAAACAGGAAATGGATAAACTCTAAATAGGAAAGCCGGTCCCCTGGGACCGGCTTATTTCACAAACAAATTAATAGATAATATCTTAAGCCTACACGCTTATTTACAGGTTTTGCAAACCCCGCTCACCACTACTTCCACATTATGCATCGCATAGCCTTTAGGTAAGCTGATTTCGGGTATGTTCGTTTCATCCAGGCAGGTGGTGTTGCCACAACTCTCACACTTGAAGTGCACATGATGATCATGGTGATCATGCTCCGTACATTCCGATTTACATACTGCATAACGCACAGATGTGTCAGTTGTTGGAATCTTATGTATAATTCCTTTATCAAGAAAAGTTTGCAGGGTACGGTATACCGTTACTCTGTCAAACGATTGACCTGTTTGTGTTTCAATATCACTGTGTTCAAGCGCGCCGTTGCTTTTCATGAACAGCTCCAGGATTTTTACCCTGGTTTCTGTCACGCTCAGCTTACTATCCTTTAGCAGCGCAGTGATCCTTTCTGTTATTTGCTGTTTGGTGCCCATAAATCAGGAGCTTTATTCATTCATTAATCGGTCTATATCAACGATTAGTTTTTGTACATCTTTCTCTTTAGTGCCTTCGTACAGGCCGCGAATTCGTCCAACTTTATCCACCAGGGCAAACCATTGGGTATGAACGAAATCTTCGTCGCCACCGGGAGTGCCGTCATCTACCAGGTAACCCTGGCGGGCCAGGCGGTAAAGTTGCTTTTTATCACCGGTCAGGAACCACCAGTTTTTGCTGTCGGCGCCATGCTTCGCAGCATAGGTTTTCAGTACTGGTACGCTGTCGTGCTCCGGGTCTACAGTATGTGAAAGTATCAGAAAATCCGGTTTATCCTTATATTCCTTATAAACTTTCTCCATATTGGCATTCATTTTTGGGCAGATACCGGTGCAGGTGGTGAAAAAATATTCAGCCACATAAATTTTTCCCTTCACATCGGCCTGGGTTCTGGTATTTCCCTCCTGGTCGGTAAAGGAGAACCCCGGTACTGTGTGGCCTGCTGTACCAAGTACGGGCAGTTTTTCCACTCCGAAAAATGTACCTTTCTCGCCTTTGATCACATACCCTGCATAGCCCAGAAACGCTATACTCAATACCACAAAGAATATTACCAAGCCTTTTGTTTTCTTTGACATAGCCTTTTCTTCTAAAGTTTGTTCAATATACAAAGGTAGCACATACTTAACAGATGCCCATATTCCATGTTAACTGCCTGCTGTTTTTAACAAAATCTCAAAAAAAAGAAAATAAAATGCAACTCTGTTGCAAAAATATGATATTTTTGTCGGGTAGAAATAATTTAAGAGATGATAGACCGACTTTTTTCCAGGTTAAACCTGGATGTGCTGGGCATTGGCACCTCGGTGCTCTGCGCGGTACATTGCGCGCTGTTACCGCTGCTTATTTCGGCGCTCCCATTACTGGGGCTGCATTTTACCGGGCATGGCCTGCTGGAGTACTGCCTGCTCTCCGTTTCTTTCCTGGCAGGTTGCCTGGCATTGGGGCGCGGATTCTGGTATCGCCACCGCTGGGTGTTGCCATTACTATTGTTCGGGATCGGCTTCGTGTGTCTGGTTGCAGGTCATTTTATTCCCTTATTTCATGCATACGAAGGTTGGATCATTGCCCTGGGTGCGGGATTGCTCGTTGCCGCGCATTGGTTGAACATTCGTCATACTCATCCTAAAGTTCCTTCATCCGCCGCTACGGCCAACTAAAAAACTTACATATGAATAAATTACCGGTAACGGTGCTGAGTGGCTTCCTCGGCGCAGGGAAAACTACTGTCCTTAACCATGTGTTGCACAACCGCGAAGGCCTGAAAGTAGCGGTGATCGTCAACGATATGAGTGAAGTAAATATCGATGCGCAACTGGTGAAAAATGAGCAGGTGCTGCATAAAACTGAAGAAAAGTTAGTAGAACTAAGCAACGGCTGCATTTGCTGTACACTGCGCGAAGACCTGCTGAAGGAAGTGGAAAAATTAGCCGCCGAAAATAAATTTGATTACCTGCTGATCGAATCCACCGGCATTTCTGAACCTATTCCGGTGGCACAAACATTCTGCTACCAGGATGAAGCCAATGGTATTGATCTGAGTGCTGTCAGTCGCCTGGATACCATGGTAACGGTAGTGGATGCATATAATTTTCTGAACGACTTCAGCAGCGTGGAACGCTTGCAGGATAAAGGGCTCACAGAGGAGGATGACGGCCGTACTATTGTGAATTTATTGACTGACCAGGTAGAGTTTGCGGATGTGATCCTGCTGAACAAGTGCGATCTCGTGAGTGCTGAAAAGTTAGGCGTCCTCTCTGCAATGATTCGCAAGCTAAATGCAAATGCAAAAATTATTCAAACCATAAAAGGGGAAGTACCCTTGCCGGAAATTCTGGATACCAGGCGATTCGACTTTGAAACCACCAGCCAAAGTGCAGGCTGGCAGGCCGAGCTGGAATCGGAACACACTCCGGAAACACTCGAGTATGGTATCTCTTCTTTCGTATTCAGAAGCCGAAAGCCTTTTCACCCGGAGCGCTTCTGGCATTATATCCAGCAGCAGTGGCCTGGTAACGTGATCCGTTCCAAAGGACTTTTCTGGCTGGCCTCACGGCCGCAGGTAGCCGTAAACTGGAGTCAGGCAGGAGGTTCCGTGCGTGCGGATAAAGCCGGTTACTGGTGGTGTGCGATCCCACGGCAGCGGTGGCAGGTAGACGAGGAAACCATGCAACTGATCACCGACCGATGGGATAATCGTTTTGCAGACAGGTATAATGAATTGGTAATCATCGGGCAGTTTATGGACCGGCAAGTGATTGAAAATGAGCTGGAAGCCTGCCTCTGTACGGAACGGGAAATATCGGCCTACTTACAGGGTGAGTCCTTCAAAGACCCTTTTTTAATCTATTGATTTAGGTTGGTCTAAAAAATAATTCAAGTACATTTAAATTGTTCAATATAGATTTGTAAAAAATTAGCTTCGGAAGTCTAAATATTTGTTACTATCCAATCCCCTGTTTTTAAAAATGATAATATGATCTGAAGATGAAAAGATTTTTTACTGTTCTGTACCTGCAATTATTGACTGTACTGGCATTTGGTCAGCAAGCAACTGTAAAAGGAAAAATTACTGCTGCCGGAAAACCTTTGCAATACGCTACAATCGCTATACCTGCCCTTCATACCGGTACCGTTACCGATAAAGAAGGCAACTACAAACTCGCCATCAAATCGGGAACATGGGATGTAACCGTTTCCATGATGGGATATCAGCCCCAAACATTTACGCATACTTTTGCCGGCACGATTGAAACGCTGGCGGAAATCAAGCTGACAGAAGACCTTTCCCGACTGGATGAAGTAGTGGTGACGGGTGTTTCACGTAATACCATTGCCCGCAAAAATCCGGTGCCTATTGCCATTATTGGAAAGAAGGAAATGGTTTCACAGGTAAATACCAACCTGATTGACGCCATCGTGCGGGGCGTTCCCGGCATCAGCGCCGTTACCACCGGCCCCAACATCTCCAAACCTTTCATCCGTGGACTAGGCTACAACCGTGTACTCACGCTCTACGACGGACTACGCCAGGAAGGCCAGCAATGGGGCGATGAGCACGGAATCGAAATTGACCAGTACGGTGTATCGCGGGCCGAAGTGGTGAAAGGTCCTGCAAGTCTTACCTACGGTTCCGATGCCCTGGCAGGGGTTATTAACATTATCCCGGAAGTGCCGGCAGGGCCACAGGGAAAGCTGAAAGGGAACTTTCTCACGGACTATCAGTCCAACAACGGCCTTATAGGATCTTCGCTGGGGTTGTCGCTGCAGCATAATGACTGGAAGTATGCCTTGCGCGGCACCATCCGAACCGCACATAATTATCGCAACGCCGTAGACGGATATGTATACGGTACTGCATTCCGGGAATCAAATCTCTCCGCATTAGCCCACCTGGACAAAAAATGGGGTTACTCACACTGGGGAGCCACGCTCTACGATAACCTGCAGGAAATCCCTGACGGCAGCCGTGACTCTCTCACCAGAAAATTTACCCGCCAGGTAAAGGAAGGCGATGAGGATGATATTCGCAACAGGCCGGTGGTACCGGAGTCGGAGCTGAAAACATATACACTCAATCCACTGCATCAGCACATTCAGCATTATCGCCTCTATAACCGCAGTATGCTCAAACTGGGTGGCGGAGAACTCACCGGAACGCTTGGTTACCAGCAAAGTATCCGGCGGGAGTATAATCATCCGGTGTATACCTCACAGGCAGGGCTATACGTAGTACTAAACACCCTCAACTACGATCTGCGCTACAATCTCCCGGCGATAGCCGGGGTAGAAACTTCAGTTGGTGTAAATGGAATGTACCAGGTGAATAAAAGTAAGGATGCCACCGATTTCCCGATTCCTGATTATAACCTTTTTGATATCGGCGGGTTTTTGTTTGCCAGGAAAACTTTTGGGAAGATAGATATCTCCGGCGGTATCCGGTACGACCTGCGGACTATCCACTGGAGCGACTTCTATGTAGGGGAGGATAAAACTACCGGTTTCGGCTACCATGCTACCGATACTACCGGCGCCACCCTGCAGTTCCCTGCATTCAGTAAGCAATACACCGGTATTTCCGGTAGCCTGGGTATTACCTATAATATTAGTGAGCGGATTTTAGTGAAGGGGAATATCGCCCGCGGTTACCGCGCTCCTAATATCACGGAGATCGGCTCCAACGGCCTGGATCCGGGCGCACATATTGTGTACCTGGGTAACCGCAGCTTCGAGCCGGAGTTTAGCCTGCAACAGGATCTTGGTTTCCTGGCCTATCTGCCAGACCTTGACCTGAGTGTGGAGTTATTCAATAATAATATTCAGAACTATATCTATCAGGCACGACTATACGATGCCAACGGCGATCCGGTAGTGATTGTTCCGGGGAATGTGACCTATAGTTATCAGCAGTCCAAGGCACGCCTGTTTGGTGCGGAAGCCACCGTGAACCTGCATCCCCGCCGCTGGGCATGGTTTAGCTGGAATAACAGTATCGCCTATACGGAGGGCCGGAATAAAAACAAGGCCCTGATTGATCAGCATGGTGCAACGGCTAAATATTTGCCGCTAATACCACCCATGCATATACGTTCTGACTTAAAAATCACGGTTCCAGACTGGAAGTGCTTCCGCAAAGCCTATATCCGGGGAGGTGTGGATGTATACGCTGCCCAATCCCGCTTTTATGGTGTGGATGATACCGAAACTTATACGCCTGGCTATACCTTGTTGAACCTGGGTGTAGGGGCTACCATAGAAAATAAAAAGGACAAGCCTTTATTTGAATTGTATGTGCAGGCGGATAACCTGCTGGACAAGGCCTACCAGTCCGGCCTTAACAGGCTGAAGTATTTTGAATACTACAGTGCATCGCCTAACGGCAGGTCAGGTATATATAATATGGGTAGAAATATAAGTATGAAAGTGATAGTGCCCTTTTAACGGGCCAGGTTCAGTCCGATCTTTATACCCAGATGAAGACTCGGTAAAACACTTACCAGTCGGCCATCGTTTATCTGTACGCCATTGTTTTCCACGCCGTGGAAGGTGGTGTACTGGTAAACTTTGCCACGAATGCCCAGACCGAGAAACGGATCGAGGATCAGTTTGTCTTTTCTGAACTGGCGGCCCACTAACAGCTGTATGCCGTAAACGTCCTTTGTGGCGTTGTTGGTATAGCCGGTACCGTTAATGGTAACGTCTTCATTGGGGTAAAATACTTTTTTATAGAGAAGAATGGGTTCAAAGTAAGTACCGGCTGCACGTGCAGGAGCAAGTTCCCGGGAGATCAGGTACAGTTTAACGCCTGCCCTGAAACCGAGCCCGCGGCCGTCAACAAATTGTTCTGTGCTGATATCTGGTTTTTTCTGGCCGAAGTCGATTTTTTTGGTGAGTACGTAATCGGGGTAATCTGTATAGATTCCACTGATACCCAGTTCGATACTGAGTTTTCCTGATATTTCCTGTTCCAGGTAAATATCCAGTTCATTAATCAGGGTGGTTGGATTTACCTTCAGGTATGTATTCCGGTGGAAGCGTTTATCTTCCTGAGCAAAGGAAGTGAGGACGGAGGATACTAACAGACATATTAACAGTAGCGTCTTTTTCATACAGTTGAAGGGTTAGAAAGGAGCTGGTGAGCTCCTTTTATTTTTCCAATAATCGTTCCACAATTAGCGGAAACCACTGATGTTCCAGCACCTGCACTTTCTTAGCGAGGGTCTCCGGGGTATCATCTGAGGTGATCACGCATCGTTCCTGTAAGATGGGTGCGCCATCATCATATTTTTCATTTACGAAATGGATGGTGATACCACTTTCTTTTTCTCCGGCGGCAATAACGGCTTCGTGAACAAAGTGGCCGTACATCCCTTTACCTCCGTATTTAGGGAGGAGGGCCGGGTGGATATTAATAATCCTGTCCGGGAAGGCCTGCACCAGGTTGGCCGGGATTTTCCAGAGGAACCCCGCCAGCACAATCAGGTCTATATTATTTTCCTGTAGCTGTTTCACGTAGGTGTCGCCGCGGAAAAATGCTTCTTTTTCTATAATAATGGAAGGGATACCTTCTTTTTCGGCTATCTGCAATACGCCGGCTCCGGGTTTATTACATACGATCAGAGATACTTTGCCTTTGGTGGAGTTTCTCAGGTGATCAATTATCTTCTGTGCGTTGCTTCCTGCGCCTGAGGCGAATATGGCGATATTTTTCAATGTTACGATGTTTGAAACCAGGTGCAAAAGTAGTACTTGCTATTTAATAAACTCGCCACAGCCGGAATATGTTTTGTCGCCCACCTCCAATTGTACGGTGTTGGGGCGCAGGTAACCGCTCATATCATCGGCGCAGGTGGTAGGTCTTATATTAATGGTGATCCCCTTGCCTTTATATACTTTCAGCGTGTCGGTATTGATTGACAGTCCCGGCAGCGGGGTGTAGATGCTGTCGCCCCCCACTGTTTTGAACCGGATATTCTTTTTGTCGAGCTCGAGGGACCAGAATGGTTCGTTCCCGTTAGCGTAGAAGGTCACGCCCTGTGTTTTTTTATCGGCGAGGAGCGTGCGGCGGTCTCCTCCTTCTACGGGTTTCAGTATATAATTGCTGGCGAGCATGCCTTCGATGCGCTTGCCGGCCTTGTCGAGCAAGATAAGTTTATGTTCGGATGCCACGAAGGACACGCTGTCGTTTTTCTTCACCAGCATGGCGATGGAGTCGTTAATCGCCCGCCAGGTACCTGTTTCTACCGTGGCTATATTTTCTCCCCTGCCCTGGTAGGCGGTCAGTTCGCTGTAGGTGGAGTCGTCATACAGGGAGATCTGGTAGTCAATTCCGGGGCAGTCGGCGCAAGGGAGGGTACCCTGGTAGGTGCCGGCCAGTTTTGTGGTTTGTCCGGGGGCAGCCTTATTTATTCTGATAGAGTCCTGTTGTTCCCGGGCAGCGTTATTGTTATTACAGGCGGCGAAAGCCAGTGCCAGAGTGGGTAAGAATAGTAGTCCGCGCATGGGTAATTTTTTAAGGGTATTAATGAACATTATGGTAAGGTGGCAGGTTATTAAGGTAAAATTACGGTACCCGGTTCAAAAATCGACGGAGGAGCTTATATATATTATTGTACAGCGAACCAGGATATAGGGGGTTATTATAGAATTCCAATCTGCATATATTATTATTATAACCCCATGAAACCTCATACCATATTATATATGCGTGAGGTTTAGTCAGAAGAGTCAAATCCCCTAATAAATTAATAACATCGGGCAGGATCTGTAACAGGGGACTGTAGAATTAGCCAGCAGCGAGAGTTTTGGAGTATCTGAGGCTCGGAAAATAGGAAAAAATTGGCATTATTTACGGCAATTATTTTTTTTATTTGTTGGTAAATTGTCAACATTCTGTCTTATTTTTGCTGGCACTTTTAAGAAACTTTAGGTCAAATCTAAACTATATAGGCTGTGTATCGTCGTGTTTCCATTCTTTTGCGCAAGCATTTTGTGAGTGTGCTTATTCTATGCGCTAGTATAGTAATTCCGTTTTCTTCCGTTAAAGCTGCGGATCCTAACGCTGGTAAAGCACTGTTCCAACAGAATTGCGCCTCATGTCACAATGTCTTCAAAAAGGTGACAGGTCCTGCACTTGAAGGTGTGGAGGGCAGATGGGCAGATAAGAAATTACTGCACCAATGGATTCGTAACTCAGCGTCAGTTATTGCTTCTGGCGACAAGTATGCGAACGATCTGTTCAATTCTTACGGTAAGCAGGCCATGCCGGCTTTTGCCTCTTTCAGTGATGCTGATATCGACAACATCCTGGAGTATATTAAAACCGCTAAACCTCCTAAAAAACCAGGTGACGCAAATGAGCAAACATCCGGTGCTGGTGGTGAGTCAAGCGATAATAGCCTCCTCTTTGGCATTATTACCCTGATCCTGGCAGTGGTAGCGCTGATCCTCATGCAAATCAACAGCAACCTGAACAAGTTGGCTGGTGATAAAGAAGGGGTTGCTACTCCTGAACCGGTTCCTTTCTACAAAAACAAAGCTTACATCGCGCTGGGTATCCTGGTGTTATTCATGGTAGGTGGTTACTTCACTATCCAAGGCGCTATCGGCCTGGGTCGTCAGAAAGACTATATGCCTGAGCAGCCGATTTTCTACAGCCACAAAGTACACGCTGGCATCAACCAGATCAACTGTCTGTACTGCCACGCTGGTGCTGAGAAATCCAAGCATGCGATGATTCCTTCCGAAAACATCTGTATGAACTGCCACAAGTCAATTAACTCTTACTCTGGCCCTGAGCTGTTTACAGCTGAAGGCAAGAAAGTTGACGGTACTGCAGAGATTCACAAATTATACGATTACGTAGGATGGGATGCTGAAGCTGGTAAATATACCAAGCCTGGCCGTCCTATTGAGTGGACTAAAATCCACAATCTGCCTGACCACGTTTACTTCAACCACTCCCAACACGTGGTGGCTGGTAAGCAACAGTGTCAAACCTGCCATGGTGCTATCACCGAAATGGATGAAGTTCATCAGTTCGCGGACCTGTCTATGGGCTGGTGTATCAACTGTCACCGTACTACTAAAGTGCAGTTCGCTGACAACAGCTATTACAGCATCTTCGAAAAACTCCATCAGGATGTTAAAGATGGTAAAATCGATAGCGTAACCGTTGAAATGGTAGGTGGTACAGATTGTCAAAAATGTCACTACTAGGATGGATTTGGAGATATTAAATCTCAGATCAGAAGAATATCAAATTTTATAAACGTAACTCGTTAATATAACATGGAGCAAAAAAAGTATTGGAAAGGCTTGGAGGAGTTGCACAATACCGAAGCGCATCAGGAAATTGTGAAGAACGAATTCAGTGAAGAACTGCCGTTTGAGAGTGAAAGCCTGTTGAATGCTACTACCCCTCGCAGGGACTTCCTTAAATACCTCGGATTCACTACTGCCGCTGCTACTATCGCAGCCAGCTGTGAAACACCTATAAAGAAAGCTATACCTTATGTGAACAAACCTGAAGAGATCACTCCGGGTGTAGCTAACTATTATGCTTCTTCCTACACAATTGATGGTGAGTTCCTGCCATTGCTGGTTAAAACCCGCGAAGGCCGTCCTATCAAAATTGAAGGAAATACACTGTCTACCATCACGGGTGGTTCTACCACTGCTAAAGCACAGGGTGCTGTACTGAGCCTTTACGATACGGCTCGTCTGCGTTTCCCTACTATCGGCGGTAACGAAACAACCTGGACTGAGCTGGACAAACAGGTTGCCGGTGCGCTGGCAGGCCTGGGAGGTGCTCCTGTAGTAGTTCTCAGCTCTACCCTGCTGAGCCCTACCTCTAAAAAAGTAATAGGTGAGTTCCTGGCGAAATATCCTGGCTCCCGTCATGTGGTTTACGATGCAGTTTCTTACTCCGGTATGCTGGCTGCAAACGAAGCTTCCTACGGTAAAAGAGTAATTCCAAGCTACCGCTTCGAAAATGCCTGGACCGTAGTGAGCCTTGGCGCCGATTTCCTCGGTACCTGGTTAAACCCTGCTGAATTCGCAAAAGGATTCGCTGCTACCCGTAAGATCAATGCTAAGAACCCTGAAATGTCCAAACATTTCGCTTTCGAAAGCACCATGAGCCTTACCGGTGCAAACGCGGATTACCGTTATACTCACAAACCATCAGAAGCCGGTGCTGTAGCCCTGGCCCTGCTGGCAGCTGTAGGTGGCAGCGTAACTGCTCCTACCCTGGATCCTAAAGTAGCTGAAGGTGTTAAAAAAGCAGCGGCCTCTCTGAAAGCTAACGCTGGTAAAGCACTGGTAGTTTCAGGTTCCAACGATGTAAACGTACAGATCATCGTTAACGCCATCAACAACGCGATTGGTGCTAACGGTACTACCATCGACCTCGCTAACCCTAGCAACTACCGCCAGGGTA
The DNA here is from genome assembly GCF_900142605.1 of Chitinophaga jiangningensis. GTDB lineage: Bacteria > Bacteroidota > Bacteroidia > Chitinophagales > Chitinophagaceae > Chitinophaga > Chitinophaga jiangningensis. The sequence goes on along the minus strand of NZ_FRBL01000005.1, from coordinate 315,193 downwards.
ACGACGTGGAAATGGCTAAACTGGTAAGCGATATGAACGCAGGCGCTATCGGCGGTCTGATTGTTTATGGTGCTAACCCTGCTTACGACTACTTCGACGCAGCTAAATTCTCTGAAGGTCTGAAAAAAGTGAAACTCTCCGTTTCCTTCAACGACCGCGTAGACGAAACAACTGAACTCTGCAAATATGTAGCTCCTGATCATCACTTCCTCGAAAGCTGGAATGATGCAGAAGCTAAACCTGGTTATTACAGCTTCACCCAGCCTACTATCAGCCCGCTGTTCAAAACACGTGCTGCACAGGATTCTCTCCTGACCTGGGCTGGTAACACCACTCCTTGGGTTGATTACCTGAGAAACGAGTGGGTAGCTAAACTGGGTGGCATCGAAGCATGGGATAAAGCACTGCAGGACGGTGTAATTGAACCTGCTACTGCTCCTGCTATCGGTGGTGCAGCCTTCGCCGGTGATGTTGCCGGAGCCGCTTCTAAAATCAGCAGCGCTAAGAAAGGTGGTAAACTGGAGCTGGTACTCTACGAAAAAGTAGCTATCGGTAACGGCCGCCTCGCCAACAACCCATGGTTACAAGAAATGCCTGATCCAATCACGCGTTCTACCTGGGATAACTACGCATGTATCTCCAACACCCTGGCTAAAACTTTCTCTACTCAGCTGGGTGATGACTACGAAATCAATCTCGGTAAAAAAGTACTGAAAATAAAAGCGAACGGTAAAGAAGTGGAACTGCCACTGCTGATCGTTCCTGGTATTCACCCTGAAGTAATTGCCATCGCAGTAGGTTACGGCCGTAGCGAAAAAACTGGTAAAGCAGCAGGTGGTATCGGTAAAAACGCTTACATCTTCTCCAGCTTCAACGGTACCTCTGTTGATTTCTTCGCTCCTGAAGTGACAGCGGAAGCTACCGGTGCTAAATACGATGTGGCACTGACCCAAACGCACAACAGCTACGAAGGTCGCCCTATCGTTAAAGAAACTACACTCGAAGAGTTCAAAAAGAACCCGCACGAAGTAAATGAAGACAGAGCAGAACTGCAGAAATTCGGTAAAGATTTCCGCAAAGATGCTACCCTGTATCACAACTACGAATATCCTGGTATTAAATGGGGTATGTCCATCGACCTGAACACCTGCTTCGGTTGTGGTGCATGTACCATCGCTTGTCAGGCTGAAAATAACGTTTCCGTTGTAGGTAAGGAAGAAGTAGGTAAGGCGCATGAAATGCACTGGATCCGCATCGACCGTTACTTCTCCGGTGACGAAAACAATCCGGAAGTAGTATTCCAGCCAATGCTGTGTCAGCACTGCGACAACGCTCCTTGTGAAAACGTTTGTCCGGTAGGTGCTACCAACCACAGCAACGAAGGTATCAACCAGATGGCGTATAACCGTTGCATTGGTACCCGTTATTGCGCTAACAACTGTCCATACAAAGTACGTCGCCTCAACTGGAGAGACTGGAACGGTGCGGACAGCTTCGAAAACAACCTGTACGATGTGGCAGATATGAACGATAACCTGACACGCATGGTGCTGAACCCGGATGTAGTGGTTCGTAGCCGTGGTGTGATGGAAAAATGTTCCTTCTGCGTACAGCGTCTGCAGGATGCTAAACTGTCTGCTAAGAAAGAAGGTCGTCCGGTTAAAGATGGCGAAGCTAAAACAGCATGTCAGCAAGCTTGCGCGGCCGATGCAATTGTATTCGGTAACGTAAATGATAAGAGCAGCGCTATCTACAAGATCCGTAACGAGGAACAGACAGAGAGAATGTACTATGTGCTGGAAGAAACTCACACATTACCTTCTATCAACTACCTGGCTAAGATCAGAAACAAGGACGCTGAACCTAAAGCAGAAAAAGAAGCTGCTCACAAGGAAGAAGCGCACCACGCGTAAGATCTTAACAGGAAATCGTTAAGAGGAAAAGAAAAGAAGTTACAGAATCTGAGATCATAACAAAAGACAAGGGCTAGTAGCTAGAAGCTAGCAGCTAAAAGCTTAAAGGATATGCATTTAAAATACGAATCCACACTGAGAGAACCTTTAGTAGACGGGGTTAAGGATTATCACCAGGTAACGGAAGATATCATTAGTCCTATCGAGGCTAAGCCTGGAAAACTGTGGTATGTAGGCTTTTTTATATCACTGGCACTGTTGGGCTTCGGCGCATTTTCAGTGTTTTGGCAGATCTATTTCGGGGTCGGTGTTTGGAATCTGAACAAGACCATCGGTTGGGGTTGGGATATCACCAACTTCGTATGGTGGGTAGGTATCGGTCACGCCGGTACGCTGATTTCAGCCATCCTCCTGCTGTTCCGTCAGGGATGGCGTACAGGGGTAAACCGTGCAGCAGAAGCGATGACCATCTTCGCGGTAATGTGCGCCGGCCAGTTCCCTATTATTCACATGGGTCGTGTTTGGATGGCGTTCTTCATCCTGCCTTACCCTAACACCCGCGGTCCGGTTTGGGTTAACTTTAACTCACCGCTCCTCTGGGACGTATTCGCGATCTCCACTTACTTCACGGTATCGCTGTTGTTCTGGTACTCTGGTCTGATTCCAGATTTCGCTACCATCCGTGACAGAGCAAAAACTAAATTACGCAAGCATTTATACGGTATCGCCTCTTTCGGCTGGACTGGTTCTACCAAACACTGGCAACGCCATGAGGCACTGTCACTGGTACTGGCAGGTTTATCCACTCCACTGGTACTTTCCGTACACACCATCGTATCTTTTGACTTTGCGACATCTGTAATTCCAGGCTGGCACACCACGATCTTCCCTCCTTACTTCGTTGCGGGTGCGATCTTCTCTGGTTTCGCGATGGTAAATACCCTCCTGATTATCACACGTAAAATCCTGAAACTGGAAGAATACATTACCATTGGTCACATGGAAGCCATGAACAAGGTAATTGTACTGACTGGTTCTGTGGTTGGTTGTGCTTACCTGACTGAGCTCTTCATGGCATGGTACGGTGCTAACCCTTACGAGTTCGATACATTCTTCAAATACCGTGCAGCAGGTCCTCTGGGCTGGTCTTACTGGATCATGATGACATGTAACGTAATCACTCCTCAGGTGTTCTGGTTCCGCAAGATGAGAAGAAACGTAATGGTAACATTCGTTATGTCTATCATCGTAAACATCGGTATGTGGTTCGAGCGTTTTGTAATTATCTGTACTTCCCTGTATCGCGACTACCTGCCATCCAGCTGGTCTTACTATCGTCCATCCTGGCCGGAAGTCGGTTTCTACATGGGTACATTCGGTCTGTTCTTCACCTGCTTCTTCCTGTTTGCTAAATACTTCCCGGTAATTGCAGTAGCAGAGATCAAATCTGTTCTGAAAACTTCCGGTGAGAACTTTAAAGAGAAAATGGAAGTGTACGAAGAAGAAAGCGCTGAGAAATTTGCTCACGACGTTGCTCACGCACACTAATAGACAGACAGAAACAGAACTAATTATTAGACTTTGAATTTTTAAATATATGGCTGTTAAAAATTTTGTTGTAGGGTTGTTTGACGATGAGGCAGTGTTGTTCCCAGCGGTAAAGAAAGTACGTACAGCTGGTTACAAATTACACGATGTGTACACTCCTTTCCCTGTGCATGGCCTTGATCACGCGATGGGCCTGAGGGAATCCAGCCTGCACACAGCCGGTTTTATCTATGGTATCACCGGTACAACTACGGCATTATCTTTCATGAGCTGGGTGTTTAATGTTGACTGGCCGCTGAACATCGGTGGTAAGCCTCACTTCCCATTACCAGCTTTTATTCCTATCACCTTCGAGTTAACAGTACTCTTCGCTGCAGTAGGTATGGTGATGACTTTCTGCTGGCTGTGTCAAATCATGCCAGGTGTTAAGAAACACATCTTCCACCCAAGACAAACTGATGATAAGTTTGTAATGGTGATCGAACTGACTGAGAAAACCAACGCTGAAGAAGTGAAAAGCTTCCTCCAGGCTGCAGGTGCCCATGATATTAATGAGCAACAGGCAGAAGCAGGATGGTGGTTCGGCAGATTCGATAAGGATGATGAACCTTATCTCCGTAAGGTTAAACCGGTTAACGCGTAATTAAAAACAGCAAAAACGACAGTGGCAGTTACTACCTACTGTATTCACAATAAGCAGTAACTGCCAGTTAAATAAATTCTGATGAAAAGGACTTCCAACATATTGATTGTAGCCGCATTGGCAACTGGAGCTTTCCTGGCAGCTTGTAACAGAGGGGAGCACAACAGAAAGCCCGGCAGGATTTATATGCCAGACATGTATGAATCCCGTGCGTATGAATTTTATAATGCTCGTTTGTCAGGGATGAAACCAGTGGAAGGAACAGTAAAAAGAGGTGAAGTATTACCATACCATCTGAAAGAATCAGATACTGCTCTGGCTAATCTGGTAAAAAATCCGCTGACTATCACAGCAGCTGATCTGGCAGAAGGTGAGCGTTTATTCAACATTTACTGCGGTATCTGCCACGGTACAGCATTGGACGGTAACGGCCCTCTGTATAAAGGCGGAGAAGGTCCTTACCCTGCAGCACCTGCTAACCTGGCATCCGGTCCTAAAGCAGCGTACTCTGAAGGTCGCCTGTTCCACGTGATGACTTACGGCTTCAACGCAATGGGTAGCTACGCTTCCCAGCTGGACAGAGCACAACGCTGGAAAATTGCTGCTTATATCAAGAGCAAAAATGCTCCGTCTGCTGCTCCTGCAGCCGCCGCAGCACCTGCAACTGATAGCGCTGCAACAGCTAAATAAGTAAGAGAGAGTTAAACTGATTTCAAACTAGTATTTTAATATACGATAATGAAAGACCAATTTGTAGTTCCAGCAAGATTAAAAAAGACCAGCTTCGTTTTGATGGGCGTGGGCTTGCTGACTTTATTGATCGGATTATTCGCGTTTCAAGGTGAGAACGCCACACGTTTCTGGGCCGGTCTGTTGCAGAACAGCAGCTTCTTTTTGCTGATTACATTAGCCAGCACATTCTTTATTGCTGCTACAACCCTGGCACATGGTGGTTGGCAGATCGCATTCCGCCGTGTTCCTGAAGCTATTTCAATGGCAGTACCTGTACTGGCTGCGATATTATTTGTGATCGTAATGATCCTGGTGTTTGGTGGTAAAGATGAAATCTACCACTGGGTTAACCTGCATCACGTACACGAAGACAAAATCCTTTCCTGGAAATCACCTTTCCTGAATAAATCATTCTTTACCATCGCTACCATCCTCACCCTGGGCCTGTGGATTTTCTTTACACTGAAACTCCGCAATATGTCTATCGAAGAAGATGGTTGGGATCTGAAACCTGCTACCGGTAAAAAAATCCTCTGGAGAAATACCGTAGTAGCTGGTGGATTCCTGGTGGTATTTACCCTCAGCGTTGGTTCTACCACTCCATGGTTATGGCTGATGAGCATCGATGCTCACTGGTTCTCTACCATGTATTCCTGGTACACCTTCGCCAGCACCTGGGTATCCGGCCTGTCTCTGATCGCACTGTTCGTAGTATACCTGAAAAAACACGGTTACCTCACTTACGTGACGGAAGAGCACCTGCATGATCTGGGTAAATTTATGTTCGCCTTCAGTATCTTCTGGACTTACCTCTGGTTCTCCCAGTACATGCTGATCTGGTATGCGAACATGCCTGAAGAAACTGCTTACTTCCAGCCGCGCGTTTGGGGCGAATGGAGACCAATTTTCTTCCTGAACCTGCTGATTAACTTTATCACTCCGTTACTGTTCCTGATGAAAAGGGATACTAAACGTAACTATACCGCTGTTGTTTTCATGGCCTTCGTAATTATCGCTGGTCACTGGATGGACTTCTGGCAGATGGTTTACCCTGCTACCGTGAAACACCTGGTGTTCCCTTGGTATGAACTGGGATTAGGCTTGGGTTTTGTGGGTCTGATTATATTCCTGGTATCCAATGCGCTTACAAAAGCAGCACTGGTTCCAAAAAATCACCCATACCTGAAGGAAAGTATCATTCACCACACCTAATCGGTGAGAAAGGAGATCAGATAAAAGAAAAGCATTAGATAACTTAATTATTTCATATAGCAATGTCAGGATTTTTAGCAGTCTTAGTTGTTGTTCTCATATTCATAGTCATCTTCCAGATTGCGAAGGCGAGCGAATATGTGTCCATATTGAAGGGAGAAAAGAAAGCTCGCGAGCAGAGCAACCGTATTAACGGATTCCTGCTGATCGCATTCCTGGTGCTGGGGCTTATAGGAGTTTACTACTGTAACGATTTGCTGAAAGGTAAAATCCTGGGCGAATCTGCTTCTGTGCAGGGTGAAGGTGTTGATACCCTCATCTACGTTACCCTTGCCATCACTGGTGTAGTATTCGTTATTACCCAAATCGCCCTCTTCGCGTTTGCATTCAAATACCAGGAAAAAGAAGGCCAGAAGGCTTTCTACTTCCCACATAACAACAAACTGGAAGTAATCTGGACAGTAATTCCGGCAATCGCCCTGACTGTTCTGGTGGCTTTCGGTCTGAAACACTGGTTCCAGCTGACTTCTGATGCTCCTGCAGATGCAGCAGTAGTGGAAGTTACCGGTAAACAGTTCAACTGGCTGATCCGTTACCCAGGTAAAGATGGTCAGCTCGGTCGTAAAGCAAATAACCTGATCGATCCTGCAGCATCCAACGAAATTGGTGTTGACTGGAACGATCCACTGTCTAAAGATGACTTCCAGGCAACTGAAGTTCACCTGGTGGTTGGTAAGCCGGTGAAGTTTGTAATCGGTTCCCGCGACGTTATCCACGACGTTGGTCTGCCTCAGTTCCGTTTGAAAATGGATGCGGTACCTGGTATCCCAACTACACTTTGGTTCACTCCGAAATTCACTACCAAGCAGATGAAAGAGAAAACCGGTAATCCGGATTTCACCTACGAAATTTCTTGCGACCAGATGTGCGGTGCCGGTCACTACTCCATGAGAGGTGTGATTGTGGTAGAAACACAGGAAGAATATGATGCATGGGTAGCTAAACAACCTACTCAGTACAGCCTGGCTCACCCTGACGCAGCACCTGCTGCTCCAGCAGCTGATGCTAAAGCTGATAGCACAAAAACTGTGGCTGCCAATATCAAGTAAGCCTTAATTTTGTGAAGAAGATTTTATTGACGGAGTCCAATTAATAACATTAAAAAAGAACTGACAAACGACAAAACTTCCCGGGTGTTAGTTTAATAAATACCGAACCGATTATGAGTAACGAAGCAACTTTGCACAGTCAACAGGAGGTTATGCACGGCGCGGGGGCGCATGATCACCACGATCATGAGCACCATGACAGTTTCATATCCAAGTATGTGTTCAGCATGGACCATAAAATGATTGCCAAACAATTCCTGATCACAGGTATTATCTGGGCTATCATTGGTGCTTTCTTTTCTGTACTGTTTCGTTTGCAACTCGGCTATCCGGATGCTACTTTCCCTTGGCTGGAAAGCATCCTCGGCCACTGGGCTAAAGGCGGTCGTATTACCCCTGAAGCATATTACGCCCTGGTAACCATGCACGGTACCATTCTCGTATTCTTTGTATTAACCGCCGGTTTGTCCGGTACCTTCTCTAACCTGCTTATTCCACTGCAGGTAGGTGCCCGCGACATGGCGTCCCCTTTCATGAACTGCCTCTCCTACTGGTTCTTTTTCCTCGCCAGTCTGGTAATGATGGCTTCCCTGTTTGTACAAACAGGTCCTGCTTCCGGTGGTTGGACAATGTATCCGCCGCTGTCAGCACTGGGTGATGCTTCTATCGGTTCTAAAATAGGTGTGGATCTGTGGCTGACCTCTATGGCGCTGTTCGTAGTATCTCAGCTGCTCGGTGGTCTGAACTATATCTCCACTATCCTCAACATGCGTACAAAAGGTATGAGCATGACCAAAATGCCACTGACAATCTGGTCATTCTTCTTTACCGCTGTACTGGGTGTACTGTCTTTCCCTGTGTTACTGTCAGGTTTCATCCTGCTGCTCATGGATCGTCACGCAGGCACCAGCTTCTACCTGTCTGATATCTTCATCGCCGGTAAAGCACTCGCTAACGAAGGTGGTTCTGCCATCCTCTACCAACACTTGTTCTGGTTCCTGGGTCACCCAGAGGTATATATCATCATCCTCCCTGCAATGGGTATGGTATCTGAAGTACTCGCGATTAGTTCGCGCAAGCCTATCTTCGGTTACCTGGCGATGATCGGTTCCCTGTTCGCTATCTGTATCCTCGCCTTCCTGGTGTGGGCACACCATATGTTCGTAACAGGTCTGAATCCATTCCTCGGTGCGTTCTTCGTACTGTTAACACTCCTGATCGCGGTTCCTTCTGCCATCAAGGTGTTTAACTGGATCACGACCATCTGGAAAGGTAATATCAGGTTTACACCTGCCTCCCTGTTCTCTATCGGTTTCGTATCCACATTCATCTCCGGTGGTCTGACAGGTATCTGGCTGGGTAACTCCTCTATCGATATTCACCTGCACGATACTTACTTCGTAATCGCGCACTTCCATATCGTAATGGGTGTATCTGCATTCTTCGGTATGTTTGCCGGTATCTACCACTGGTTCCCTAAAATGTATGGCCGATTCATGAATAACACCCTCGGTTACATCCACTTCTGGGTTACCCTGGTTGGTGCTTACCTGATCTTCTGGCCAATGCACTATGAAGGTATGGCCGGTATGCCTAGAAGATATTTCGACTATTCTACCTGGACTTCCTTTAACCAGTTCGAAGGTCTGAACCAGTTCATCAGCTTCGTAGTAATCATCGTATTTGCTACCCAGCTCCTGTTCGTGTTCAACTTCTTCTACAGCATTTTCAAAGGTAGAAAAATGACTACCCTCAACCCATGGAAGGCAACTTCCCTGGAATGGACTACTCCAATCCATGCAGGTCACGGTAACTGGCCTGGTGAGATTCCGGAAGTTCACCGCTGGGCATATGACTACAGTAAAGATGGTAGAGACTTCATTCCTCAGACTGAACCACTTGGTCCGAACGAATCAGCTCACTAACAATATTTTTACAGGCGCCGGCAGGTATTTAATTTATCTGCCGGAACCTGTTAACTGTGATGTTTGTAAATTTGTCCTGAATTAACTTTCAGGACGTGGATAGAAAAAAAATGTTGCAAGAAAACTCCATAAAATTGTCGACATCTTATGCAGTAGCAAGCAAGGTGAAGGATTACTCTCAGCTAATGAAGTTTAATCTCACCTTCATGGTGGTGTTTTCATCCGTGGTGGCTTATCTGCTGGTGCCCGAGGTGGAGTTCAACATTATTAAAGTTCTTTTATTATTTGCTGGTGGTTTACTGGTTTCCGGATCAGCCAATACCATCAACCAGATATGGGAAAAGGAAACGGACAAGCTCATGGCACGTACTGCCGTACGTCCGCTGCCCGCTGGTCGTATGACCGAAGGTGAAGCGATCGTACTGGCTATCATCACCGGTGTTGCTGGTATCCTGATCATGGGTTACAGCTTCAACTGGCTGAGTGCCGGGTTAAGCCTGCTGTCGCTGGTACTATACGGTTTCGTATACACTCCCTGGAAGAAATGGAATTCACTGGCCGTACTGGTAGGTGCTATTCCGGGTGCTATGCCCCTGCTGATCGGCTGGGCTGCTGGCGCCAACACCCTTTCAGAAGGCGGCTGGTCGCTGTTCGCCATCCAGTTCTTATGGCAATTCCCGCATTTCTGGGCTATCGCCTGGATCGCACATAAAGACTATGCCAGAGCCGGTTTTAAACTCTTACCAGGCAATGGTGAACCTAATAAATTCACCGCATTGCAGGCAGTGCTCTATACACTGTTAATAATACCAGCAGGCGTAGCTCCTTATCTGTTACATATCACGGGTCGTATTTCCGCCATCGTAGCGATCTTAGCCGGATTGTTTTTCTTGTACAGGGCTATTAACCTGTATCGCAAGAGCGACGTTCCCGCTGCCCGCAAACTGATGTTCGGCTCTTATATCTACCTTACGATTGTGCAGCTGGTGCAGTTGCTGGATAAATATTAATCAGAAACAGGAGGAAGTGATGCAAACAATGAGCATGCAACGTAAAAAGATACATCCGCACAAATATTCTCTGTGGATAGCTATGGGTAGTATTACCATGATGTTCATCGGGTTTACCAGTGCGTACGTTGTGAAGAGATCCCAGGCTAACTGGCTGGCATTTGAACTGCCACATATTTTCTGGCTTTCCACTGCTGTGATTTTACTCAGCAGCTTGACCATACACCTGGCGTTAAAGCAATTCAAGGAAAGGAATATGCAACGCTACAAACAGCTGATCACGCTTACCGCGTTCCTGGGAGTAGTTTTTGCAGTGTGCCAATGGTTAGGTTTTTCACAGATGAAATCTGAAGGATTACCTCTCAGCGGCCCGGTTTCCGCTTCCTTTATTTATGTTATCGTAGGAGTGCACATCCTGCACGTGCTCGGCGGAGTAGTTGCCTTACTGGTGATGTTCTTCAGAGCCTACAGAACACGTGTCCGTTCCTACAGCGCAGTACCTATTGAAGTCGCTGCCACTTACTGGCACTTTGTAGATATACTGTGGATTTACCTGTTGGTTTTTTTAAGTATCGCGAGATAAACTTTGTAAAATTTTATAAAATAAACAATGGATACAGCAGTTACAGCGAAGAAAAAATGGTGGGCCGGAGGGTATTCTCCATTCAATGTGAACTACGGCAAGTTGATGATGTGGTATTTTCTGTTATCAGATGCGTTCACTTTCGGCGCATTGTTGATTTCATATGGTACCATCCGGTTTTCCAGCCCATCCTGGCCTGATCCGAATGAAGTCTTCAAATCCTTCCCTGGTATGGGACACGCGAACCTTCCGCTGATGTTCGTGAGTTTGATGACCTTCATCCTCATCATGAGTTCTGTAACAATGGTACTGGCCGTTCACGCTGGTCACCACAGAGATAAAAAAGCAGTAGCTAAATGGCTCACCTGGACCATCATCGGTGGTATCGCCTTCCTCAGCTGTCAGGCATGGGAATGGACTCACCTCTATCACGAAGGTGCATGGTGGGGTCGTAATCCTTTCGCTAACGTAGACGGTACTGTTGCCTCTACCAACTTCACCAACTTCTTCTTCACCATCACCGGTTTCCACGGTTTACACGTAACTTCCGGGGTAGTGCTGAACATCGTAATCCTCATCAACGTACTGAAAGGTACCTATGAAGACAGAGGTCACTACGAAATGGTGGAAAAAGTAGGTCTCTACTGGCACTTCGTAGATCTGGTTTGGGTATTCGTATTCACCTGCTTCTACCTGCTCTAAGAGATCACCTTACAAGGTTTATTGACTACTGGAAATTGATTTAAGAATTTTATTAACAGAAATAGAAATGGAACATACTCAATCCTCAGAAATAATAGAACCTGTTCACCACGACTCTTCCACAAAAAAGATCTGGAGAACATTCTGGATCCTGTTGGGTATCACAATTGCTGAAGTGGGGCTGGCATTCTTACACCTGGAAACCGGTTTTCCTAACAGAATGTTCCTGAACGGAATCTTCGTTATTCTGACCTTCTTCAAAGCGTTCTATATCGTAGCTGAGTTCATGCACCTCGGTCATGAAATCAAGAATCTGGTAATGACCATCCTCATGCCGCTGCTGCTGTTCATTTGGTTCATTGTCGCATTCCTTTATGAAGGCCACTCCTGGAAAAATATGAGAAAAGATCTCGCTCCGGGTACCAAAGTAGAAGCGCCTAAAGCACCAGCTGCCGAAGGTCACGAAAAACACTACTAATATTATTAATTACACTAAATAGATAGGATCATCTCACGCAGGGCTTTATTAGGAGTAATGTTGGCGATTTTGGTGCCACTGACGGGTTATCTGATTGTAGATCACTACGGTAAGAACGTTGTACCCATCCCCCGTTACTTTATACCCGAACGAGTTGATACTATCATGACAGACGGCAAAGTCTCTTATGATACGGTTTACCATACCATAAGAGACTTTTCCATGTATAATCAGCTGGGTGAAAAAGTGAGTCTGAAAGATATGGAAGGCAAAATCCTGGTGGTAGATTTCTTCTTCACCTCCTGCCCAAGCATCTGCCCTACCCTCACTAAAAACCTGAGATTACTGCAAAGTGCATACATCAAAAATGATTCACTCCTGCAGATACTCTCCTTCTCAGTTGATCCTGTCAGGGATTCTGTCGATAAGCTGCGTAACTACGGCTACGACTATAAAGTGAATCCCGATAACTGGTGGCTGCTCACCGGTGATAAGAAAGAGATCTATGACCTTGCCCGTCACGACTTCTTCGTTTCCGTTACAGAAGGCGACGGCGGCCCGGATGATTTCGTTCACACCGAAAAAGTAGTGCTCATCGATAAAGACAGGCATATTCGCGGATACTATAATGGGCTCGACTCTACGGACATGAAAAGGCTGGCTACCGATGTGGCTATCCTCCATCTGGCGAAAGAGAAGAAACGACCGGGATTCGTGAAGTTCCTCAAAGGACTATTCTCCGGAAAATAATATTGCTTAAATAGGTAAGGTGAATAGAGAAAGGGTGTTCACCTTTCTTTATTCACCTTTCACTTTTACGGAATATCATGGAACTGAAAAATAGAAATCTTAACGTCCCGATAGCAATTGTATCTATTGTTATCCCTGTGCTTGTAGCTATTTTGTTTTACATGCCTAAGCCGGAACTTCATCCAGGCTTCGATATCAGAATTTTACCGCTTTTTCACGCCATCCTGAACTCAGCTACTGCTGTATTGCTGGTAGCCAGTCTGTATTTTATTAAAAATAAGCAGGTAAAGGCACACAAAATCACCAATATCATTGCGGTGGTATTGTCTATCATTTTCCTCCTCTCCTACGTTACCTACCATTCCCTGGCACCGGAAACCAAGTTTGCTGACCTGAACCACAATGGTATTGTGGAAGCTACAGAGAAAGCAGCCGTAGGCGGTATCAGATATGTATATTATTTCCTGTTGCTGACGCACATTGTGCTGGCAGCCATCATCGTTCCATTTGTGCTGTTCACGTTGCTGAGGGCCTTCCAGAATGATATTCCAAGGCATAGAAAAATTGCCAGAATCACCTGGCCTATCTGGTTTTATGTAGCAGTTACAGGCGTAGTGGTGTATATCATGATATCTCCCTACTACCACTAATAGAAAATACGGGACAGGCTCCCGATTCTTTCGTAATTTTACTGTACAAACTAGTAATCGATGAAGAAACTGTGTGTAATAACGCTGACGGGATGGTTACTTACAATCGGTAACCAGCTGATGGCACAGTGCTCTCTCTGTACCAAAACAGCACAGCAACTCGGTGAGGGCCCCGCGAAAGGCCTCAACAATGGTATCCTCATGCTGGCAGTTACCCCGCTGGCAATTATAGGATTCCTCGCTTTCCGTTGGTGGCAAAGCAATAAACAGGCTTAAAATAATGAATATACGGCAGGAGGTTCTCCTGCCGTAAATGTTTTGGTGATTGGTCTTCTATCAGGCTTCTTCCATCCTGACATCAAAGTGAGTGCAATCCAGCCTTAAGTCAGCCTGTTTTAAGGTCGACTTCATGACACTGCAATAATGTCCCTTCTTCAGGCTATAGTATTGACAGTTAAAGCACATGTGCTGTGTAGTGGTGATTTCCTGCTGATTCAGCTGGTAAATCAGCTGCATCAACTGCTCCAATAACACTCCCTGTTCCTTCACCGGTACCTGCGCTACACTATCCTCTAAAGGTTGTGCAAAACGCTCAACTTTCTTTGCAATCGCTTTCCCTTCTTTTACCAGCTGTAAGCTGTGGCTTCTCGTGTCAGTCACACTGGCCTTTCTAACAAGGTACTTCTTCTGCTCCAGTGATTTAACGGCATCACTGATCGTAGCTTTAGTCATGTTAAAATAAGATGCCAGAGACGTAACCGTACGTTTTTCCTCCGGGTAATGCAGCAAATAAGTTAACACCTGAATCTGTATTGGACTTAATCCATACTGTGTGGCCTCTTGCCAGAGAAGCACTCTAAAGGCTTCTGATAAACGCTCCAAAGCGGCGACAACCTTGCTAGATGTATTGTCCGCCTGCTGCTCGGGGCTGAATGTGGATACTTTCCCCATGATAAATTTCGTGCTGTCCTTAATAGTTTGGGGGCAAGGTACAATATTAATATATGGGTGTAAATAGCATATTAGTGACATGTCGATATTCGTATGCACTTGATAAGAATAGCAACTTATTAATTTTTATCTGTATACGCCCACAGTGCAACACTTAATGTAACAGCCTTAAACCATGCCTGCTTTACATGTGGGAGTAGTTCAGCCGCAATGGATGAATCCTGTAGTACTTCATTACCGGCCTGTATAACCGGGTAGGCAAATGCAGTTAAATAACGGAGCAGTTCCGGCTGTAAAGGCCGCAATTGGCCAGCATCTTCAGGTATAGCGTTCTCAATAGATTCCCATTGCGGCACCCCTCCCCTGTTACATAGCTGTTGTAGCCATTCACCAAATCGTGATCCTGCAAACTCGGCTGCAGTAGCTGGTTTGAAGTAGTTAGAGAGATACGGGTCCGCGATGATATACGCATACCAGGTATGCAAAATCCTGGTGGCAGATGCACTGATGACAGGGGCCACAAGTTGAAGGTATTCATCATCCTTTCTTGTATACATTAACATCCGTCTAAGTAATACCAGATCCTTGAAACGCTGATCCGGCGCATGTTCAGGTATCTCTGCCTGAGGGTTAGTGTTCAACATGTCGACTCTTTATTTGGGCGCTCGGTTTGCTTATACCTACAATATATGATAAGGTTTCCTAACGGGGAAAATTTTTGCAAGTGATTAACAATCAGCGTGTATACGTTAAGGTTATTCTGCTGTTATTTTTTAAATAGTTTTGAGATTTTGATATTTAGCTTATAGATTTGAGCATTAGCAAATCATTCTATGTATAACCGGCTCCGTCAATTTAATTCTTACCATACACCAGTATTTCCTCCCGCAGTGGTTACCAGTGGCAGCGCCGCCGGGGAGCAGCCGGTTAAACTTATCAGGATATGTTTGCTGGCTTTGATGGCAGGCAGTTTATGGGCTTGCCTGGGGTTGGGCTTATATGCCATCATACCGGCATTGGGTAACCTGATCTACCTGGGCCGTTTTTCTATGGAGCCATTCGATGTTTACTACAGCGGTATTGGCCCCATCATCATATTGCTGCCAATAATGGCCACCGCCCTTTGGTTATGGCTTAAACAAAAAAGTAAAATGGTAAACCCATTTGCCCTGATAGGTATGTCCGCCACAGGTATTCCACTGGGCCTTGAAAATGTATTGAGCTACCTCTGCAGCTTTGGATTGCGAAATAATAACTCCCGGCTAACCCATAAGGAAGGTAATATTCTCATTATGACGGGAATAGCAGGTGCCATTACCTGGTGCTTCGGCACTCCGCTCGCAGCCATCGCCTGTTGTATAGAATTGTTTCTCACTGAGATATCATTAGCCTCCATTTTGCCATTGCTGATTTCAGTGGCAGCAACTACTGCATTACAATACTATCTGAACCCCCAGGCATATGATTTAATCATTACTAACAGTGATGAATACACGTTATTATGGCTTTATGGTATCATCGGTATGGTGTGTGCACTGCTGGCGGGACTGTACCGTTACGTGTACTTACGGACGCAACAGCAAGTAATATCTCTCCATAATAAAAAACAATGGCTGCTGCTGATACCTGCGCTGGTTGTGGGATTGGTGATATGGTATTACCCGGAAAGCTATGGCCCCGGAAATAATTACCTGGTACCGCTGCTGCATGGAGCAGTCACGTTTAAAGTTATTTTACTGATTTGTTTCGGGAGATATTTGTGCAGCTTGTTTTATAACAGCACCGCCATGATCGGTAGTTCGGTTACTACAATGCTAATCATCGGGGCATCGTGGGGATTGCTGACTGGTTTTATATTCCAGCTTTGCTTCCCACAGCTGCACGTAAGCAGCACCATGATTGCGCTGGCAGGCATGGCTGCATTCCTGACCGGCAGTACCCGCGCTGTTATCACTGCATTGATTTTTACAATCGAAATGAGTCACTCAGCACAGGTACTTCCTGCTGTCAGTATAGCCTGCGCGGCTGCATACGGTACCACGTACCTGCTGTCGGTACGAAAGATCCGTACATCCTTACTCGCCGCCGGAAACGAATTTTAAACCTACGATGGAAGCAATCAGCGTAGCGATAAAAAAGATACGCCATAAGGCTGCCGGCTCCTTAAAGAAAATCATACCTGCAATAGCGGTACCAGCTGCACCGATGCCCGTCCATACTGCATAAGACGTACCTATGGGTAATCCATTGTTAATAGCTTTATTCAGGAAAAAGAAGCTCAGTGAAATACAGATAAAGAAACTAATGGAAGGCCATAGCTTTGAGAAATTTTCGGAATACTTCAGTGAGATGGTAAAGCCTACTTCAAATAATCCCCCAATGAAAAGGAATAACCAAGCCATAATAACCAGATTTATAAATGAGAAAATAAAAATTACAATGTAATATTCAGAGAGAGGTATGGGCGTAGAATGCCCTACAGTCAATAATTAGAGACCGTAATTGAAAACTGCGTACGCGATTAATATGCCTGTAGTAAAGGTTCGCATGCCGCAAAGATAACATTTTTTCTGCTTGAGGGGTTCAACTGCTATAAACTTATAACAATCGTAAGGCTTCCCGCTTGCTGAGCGGAGCCAGCGGATGTTGGGCCACAAACTTTTTTACCGCCGCCGGGTTTACCTTGGAATATTCCCGCAGTGCCCATCCTATGGCCTTCTGTATGAAGAATTCTTTGGAGTGGTTACATTGTAAAATATACTGGAACATCACTTTCTCATCCGTCTGCAATTTCCAACCGTTCTGATAAATAATAGCACCCCGCTGCAACCACCTGTTATCACTCGCAATCCAGCGATCAGTAACAGCTGCTCTTAGTTCGGGGAATTTTTTAAACCAGGGAGATACTAATGCACTCAGGATATTATCTACCGTATCCCACCACGATTTTTCCAGCATCATAAATTCGAATAACGGTAAGTGATCGGGAATGAATTGCTTATGCATGGGCTGCATCATATCAACGGCAGCATATTGATATTCACGCTGGGGAAGCTTCCACAATGCCTTTACCAATGCAGGCATATCAGCAATGGGAGGTACACCGTGGGTTGCTTTCAATTCACGGAGTATGAGTTTCCGGCGGGGGGATTTAATACCGCAGAATTCAAACTGATCGCGCATGTATTTTTTCATGGCTATTGCGTCTGTGGCATTAGCAGCAGTTTCAAATTCGCGGACAATCAGTTGAAGGTATTCCATGTTCAGCTTTTAGATCTGATATAACTATAAAGGTTAAACGAAGATTGGTGAAGTTGTGCCGCTATTTCTTCCTGCAATGTTTTTTTACTGATATTCTTCATGCGGCGATGTTGAATCAGCTGGTATGCTTTTTCCGCAAGCAGTAAGGAGTGCCGATGTTGGTGATGAGTCACCAGTTGCTGGTGTTTGTTAATTGCCTCCGTAATTTCGTGTATGCCTTGCTGTTGGGTTGCCACTGATTTTACCACCGGTATTTCCCATCCGTCGTGCTGACGTGTATGCGCAAGTATTCGGAGGTTCTTTACAAATTCATCTGCATTTGCACGGTCGGCTTTGTTCACCACAAAGATGTCGGCTATCTCCATCAGGCCAGCTTTCATGGTCTGAATTTCGTCGCCTGCCTCCGGAACTACCACCACGATAGTTGTATCTGCGATTCCGGCAATTTCGACTTCGCTCTGCCCAACTCCTACCGTTTCGATAAAAAGATAGTCGAATCCGGCCGCTTTTACCAGGTCGCTGACCTCGATAATTTTGGGGCTGAGTCCGCCAAGGGCTCCCCGGCTGGCCATCGATCGAATAAACACATTTGGATTATTGTAATGCTGACTCATTCTTATCCGGTCGCCCAGCAGGGCTCCATAATTAAACGGAGAGGAAGGATCTACAGCTATAATGGCTATTTTTTTTCCGATGGAAAGCAGATGTTGGATAAGTGCATTTACCAGGGTGCTTTTACCGGCCCCCGGCGGGCCGGTAATTCCAATCACTTTAGTAGGTGAGTGCTCGGGAAGGGCCTCCAGCAGTGCTTCGTATCCGGTTGCTTCGTTCTCCACCAGCGATATACATCTTGCCAGGGATTTGATATTACCATTTAACAGACCGGATATATATTGCTGATGCATGAATGACGCTCCTGATTTATTCACAAAAATAGGATATCGGGTCCTTTATCGAACAAATGTTCGGTAGATCTCCAGGTATTGACTTGCGGCATTTTTCCAGCAGAATTGATTGGCATGGGCCTTAATTCGCTCTACAGGCATAGTTTCCTGGTAGTGGTGCATGCCTGCTGCAAACACCCGCTGCATGTCTGCCGGCTCAAAAGTCCTGAAGTAGTAGGCCGCATCTCCACCGATTTCGGGCAGACTGGTTTTATCCGAAAGGAAAACCGGTTTGCCAAAGTGCATGGCTTCGATTGGCGGAATTCCGAATCCTTCCGCCAGTGAAGGGAATGCAAACGCCGTACAGTTCTTAAGATACCAGTATTTGTCCTCATCCTTTACCGGGCCAATTACTTTTACCCGGTCGGTGACGCCGTAGAATGCCGCTTCGCGCATAATTTCGCTCAGGTACGATTCCCGTATGCTCCCCGCAATTACCAGTTCGTAATCATTATGTTGCAACAGGCAGGGCAGTACGTGGAAATTTTTCTTAGGAATTACGGTGCCGATGGCGAAAATAAAAGGCTTGGCAGGTTTATAGGGAGGAGCATCATATCCAGGGAATTCGGCGACGTTTATTCCATTGTGAATTACTTTAATGGGTGTGTTGCCCAGGTCTAAATGCTGCTCTACATCATTTTTCGCAAATGCTGAAATGGCAATTACATACCGGCTGGAATTTACTGTATCCTGCACCTGTTTGAGCAACTTTTTCCTTTTGGCATCCGTTTTTGCCTCGTAAAGGAAGTTGAGATCATGTATGGTAAGTATGCGGTTGGTTTTGCTGTTCCCCGGTTTATATCGGGAGGTTTGGTAAGTGGAATGCCATACATCATAGTGATCCCGATAGGGCATGAAATACTTCTGATATAATTTCTGCTCCAGGTATTTGGCACCAGGTCCAAAATCGGGTTTTTGCTTAAAGTTTACAAAAAAACTCATTTCCTCTGAAGGCATAAGTTGTTGGAGCATTGCTTTCCCCAGTTCCAGGCAATAGGTATGTAGGCCCGTGTTGGGATACTTCATTCTCTCACAGTCGAAAACGTAATGTGCCATAGTGTAATAGTCGTAGCTGTAGTTTCTGTTACTTATTAGTTTGTGCCAGCATAAAGCGTATAATTATTTAGTGTTGCTACAGAAATGCCCCTGCCAGGAGTCGCTGCTGCAAAGATTCAACATTTCTTCGATCTTCATCCGGATAATGTGGCATCGGTTTTCGTTATCTTAAAAAAATGATATGAAAAGGCTACAATATAGACAGTTGCAAGCACAGTAACGAATATTTTATGATATGTATTTTAGAAATATAAGAATTTGCTGATCAAAATATTGCCCATATTTAATAACTTGTTCCAATGACTAATTTTATACCCATATTTCCTTTGGGCATAGTAGCTTATCCGGGCGAACAGTTGAATCTGCACGTTTTTGAGCCAAAATATAAGCAAATGGTGGCCGAATGTGTTGCGGAAGGGAAGCCATTTGGTATTCCGGCAGTAGTGGATAAGAAGGTAATGGAGTATGGCACACTGGTAAAAGTGGAAAAAGTGGAAAAGTTGTACGACAATGGGGAAATGGACATTGTTACCCGGGGCGAAAAGGTGTTCAGAGTGCTGGAACTGGTGCAGCAGATACCTGATAAATTGTATGCCGGTGCAATTGTGAGTTATCCGGAGAATGATATGTCGGTCAGTGAGCGACTTCGGGAAGAGGTGTTACACGGTGTTCGGGAGTTACATGCCATCTTGCAGGTACATAAAACTTTCTCTAAACCAGATCCGCAGCTCATGTCCTATGATGTGGCGCACCATGCAGGTCTTTCATTATCAGAGGAATACAATATGTTGCACCTCTTTTATGAAGTGCAACGACTGGAATTTTTGAAGCAACATCTTCATAAAGTAATACCCATGATGGCGGAAATGGAACGCCTGAAAGAGCGGGTAAAGTTGAATGGACATTTCCGGAACTTATCGGCCGGTGATATTTGATAATATTTATGCAGATGATGATCTGGTAAGGATTTGCGAAGAAAAAAGTGCCAACTTTAACGAGGTTTTAACAGGCCGTAATTTGGTTTTTTTTGCTTCCCGCCTTAAAAATTAGATATTTGCAGACCCATAATTAATCTGATAACGGGTTTAAAAACAATTCTGTAACTCAATGCATCGGACAAAAGCCAGCATTCTTTGTTTATTCGGGGCAGTTTTTCTGCTTGCAAATAATGCCACAGCACAGGATAATTCACCATATTCCCGTTACGGACTGGGTGATCTGAATAATAACCAGAATATTGTCAATCGCGGTATGGGTGGTGTTTCTCAGGCATATAGTGATCCCACGTCTGTAAACTTCATCAACCCGGCGAGTTATTCCAACT
Organism: Chitinophaga jiangningensis; assembly: GCF_900142605.1. Taxonomy (GTDB): domain Bacteria; phylum Bacteroidota; class Bacteroidia; order Chitinophagales; family Chitinophagaceae; genus Chitinophaga; species Chitinophaga jiangningensis. Next base: position 294,402 of record NZ_FRBL01000005.1, on the reverse strand, counting down.
TACTTTTAACATCATTAGATATAGCCGTTGAAGGTGGTGCCCGCAACATCAATGATGGGGGTGGTAGCTTCAGCAGTGGTTTTGGTACCCTGTCTTACCTTCAGTTAGGTATTCCTATCAAGAAAAAATGGGGTATGAACCTGGGCTTACGCCCGGTTACTCGAGTATCCTACAATATCCAGGAGCCGGTTACCGGCAACTTCTTTGATACCGTGCGCTTACCGCTGATCAACCGATACGAAGGCAGTGGCGGTTTGTACCAGGTGTATGCAGGTACAGGTGTGGGGATTGGTAACTTCTCTATCGGGGTGAATATCGGGTATCTTTTTGGTAACCTGGAAAATAATACCACTATTATCTATCCGGGCAATACCATTTTTGCTTCCCGCCGTATGAATCGGATCAGCTACAACAGCTTTTTCTATAAGGCCGGGGTACAGTATAAAGCAAAGCTCACTAAGGATATGGACCTCCTGCTGGGTGCCAGTGGAAGCCTGAACCAGAACATGAGTGCCAGAAGAGCGCAACTTCATGAGTCAGTTATCTACGATGCTTCTACAAACGCTTTTACCAACCAGGATACCGTATTATATACCAAAGGTGCCAAGGGGACCGTGGTATATCCAACAGAATTTGGGGGTGGCTTTATGCTGCGTAAGGCGGATAAATGGCAGGTGGGTGCTGACTTCAATACCACCAGCTGGCAGGATAACTTCAAGGTGTTCGGAACACCGGACCCTGAAACCCAGAATAGCTATAAGATGTCTGTCGGTGGTCAGTTCGTTCCCAACCTGAATGCGCTGAGCGGCTATTGGAATCGTGTAGCTTACCGTCTGGGTGCTTACTACGGTAAGGACTATATTTACCTGAAAGAGAAGGACATGCCTCTATTCGGGGCAACTATCGGTGCCGGTTTACCGGTTCGCCGCCTGCCTTACAGCAACCAGTACAGTATGCTGAATCTGGCTTTGGAAGTGGCTCACCGTGGCAACTCGGAAACAGCACTGAAAGAAACCGTTTATCGCATTTCTATCGGCTTTACGCTGAGCGACAGATGGTTTATTAAACGTAAATACGACTAGCAGGCAAGCCTGTTAGGCTACATAACTCAATAGTAATGCAGTGTATGGTTGGGGAGGTAAATTCTTTTTATCTTCGCCTCGCATTCACTGCATTTCTTTTTTAACAGATCCATGATTAAAAGGATTTCATATTGCTTGTTGTTAGCAGCGCTCCTGAGCAGCTGTGAAAATGATATTGGTGCGGTAATGGCGTTTGATGCCAAGAAGGCCGCCGTGGAAAACGGAACGGATATCGTAACTATTTTCAGCCAGGGAGGCAGGGTGAGCGCCAAGCTCACGGCACCCGTGATGGAAAGGAGCCTTGAAAGACCCAGCTATGTGGAATTTAAGCAGGGTCTAAAGGTGTTGATGTACGATTCCCTGTTAAACCTTACCAGCACCCTTACCGCTAAACATGGTAAGTATATGGAGGAAGAAGGCTTCGTGTATCTGCGCGACAGCGTGGAGCTGATTACCGTAAAAGGTGAAAAGCTGGAAAGTAACGAGCTTAATTATGACCCACACCGCAAAATCTTCTATTCTACCAAAGAAGTATTCATTACTACTCCTACTTCTCAGTTACATGGCTGGGGCCTGGAAGCGAATGAGGACTTTTCTGTAAAGAAGATATTGAGTGTAAGTGGACCTATTACTTTAGAAGACAGTACATCCATGTCTGAGGATTCTACCGTAAATGCGGTGCCATCTTCGGCTACCCCGGCTGCTCCTGCTCCGGCTACTACTACTGTAGCACCTGCGGCACCAACATCTCCCATACCCACCGGAGTACAGGCAGGAGGCAATGCCCCGGTATTAGCACCTAATGTTACCCGCCCGCGCCCGGCGCTGCTGAAGGTAAAAAAAGACACCACATTACATTAACGGCTATAACGTAATTGCATAAACGAAAGAACCCCACCTGTGCAGGTGGGGTTCTTTCGCTTTAACCTATTTTTTAACCTAAAATTTGATAAAATAAGGACCAATAATTATGCCAGACTGATGCTTAAAACGTAGAAATATCAAGGGTTTTTGCACTAGATATCTTTATTTTTTAGCTTGACATTTTGCATAATGATCTTTATTTTTATTAAATAACTCGACAGCATGGAATTGATCACCTGGCAGGATTTTGAAAAAGTAGAAATGAGAGTAGGGACGATTGTGGAAGTAAATGACTTCCCGGAGGCTCGTAACCCCTCCTATCAACTGGTAATAGATTTTGGTCCGGAAATCGGACTTCGTAAATCCTCCGCTCAAATTACCGTTCGCTATAAAAAAGAAGAACTCCTCGGAAAACAGATCGTTGCAGTCGTAAATTTCCCTAAAAAGCAGATAGCCAAGTTTATGTCGGAATGCCTCGTATTAGGTGCGATAGGTGCTGATAAGGCCGTAACCCTCCTGCAGCCCGGGCTTCCGGTAGAAAATGGATTGCGCATTGCTTAAAAAATTAATACGAACTAATCTAGTCCTGTCATTTAATTGATAATTAGTCAACTATATATGTGTAGTTAGATTAATTATTTATTAATAATAATATTACATTTTTTATAATATAAAAACATATTTACCATTATCCTCTCTTTACGAACAAAACCATAACGTTCACGGAAATGAAAACACAGGAGAAAATGAAGGATATATCTTTGTTCTAGGTTTTTCATAGGATATGGTTAAAATTATTACAAGGGCGGTAGTCTTACCACCCTTTTTTCTTTCTCTCACGGAGAAAATACCTGTCCATTTTATCCCGATACCTTTTCTCTACCTTGATTTAACCCCCATAACCTTCATATATTTAAATTCATAAAGTGATTTTACTACTTATACGTTAACCCCGATTTTCTACACGTTCCCCGGTTAAAATATATCATTCACTAAAAAGGGCTTTCACCATATGGTAAAAACGGCCATCTTTGGTATAGGTTTTTCAATAAAGATATGGTTAAAATTTTTCGGGGCTGTAGTCTTGCAGCCCCGTTTCTTTTTCAATAACGATCATCCCTATATTATTATATACACAAAAAACCCGGCCTGCAGGCCGGGTTTTTTGTTTTATAGCGTTGGTGATTACTTTGTAAACGCCGCTGGGAATGCTTTATCCAGCAGATTATTGTAGATGAACCGGTACGATTCACTGTTGGAGTGCACATTTTTAGGAGCCCCCCATCCGTGACGCTCCCCAGGATACAACATGAATTCAAAATGCTTGTTCAGGTTCTGCATTTTATCTATCAGCTGGATACAGTTCTGCATGTGTACGTTGTCATCCATGGTACCGTGCGTAATGCGCAGTAATCCATGATATTTCTCCACATAAGGCATCACTGCGGTTTTCTTGTAGCCTTCCGGGTTTTCGGCAGGCGTATCCATATAGCGCTCGGTATAATGGCTGTCGTACAGCTGCCAGTCGGTTACAGCAAAGTTTCCCATGCCATAATTAAACACATCCGCTCCGTAGGTCAGGGCCATACAGGTCATATAACCTCCAAAGCTGCCTCCGGTCATACATACCTTATTAGTATCTGCCCATGGCTGGGAACGTAACCAGCGTGCCGCGTCCATATAGTCCTCAATTTCATGGATACCCAGGTTACGGTGGATGTAGTTCATACCTGCTTTGCCCAGCTGACCACTGCTGCGGTTGTCAATTGCCACCTGGATCACCCCTTCCTGTGCCCACCACTGGGTCACCGGCGTTTGTTTCCAGGTATCATACACCGTACCGGCGTTAGGACCACCGTAAATACTGATCAGGATAGGATAGCGTTTACCAGCTTCCATATGCACCGGCATGGAAACGGTCATAGGCAGCTCCAGTCCGTCGCGGGTTTTATAATACTTCAGCTCCGTTTTTGCCACGTTATATTTATCGAAATCGGCTCCTTTGCTGTCGCCAAGCTGGCGGATCACTTTACCGTTGTTATCCACAATGGCCATTTTAGCCGGAGTAGATAAGTTGCTGTAGGTAGTGATAAAGTATTTAGCTCCGGGCGCCATGCTCACAATATTGTGGTAATTACCACTGGTGAGGCGTGTGAGCGCACCGTTTTTCATACTTACCTTATAAAGGTCAAAGCGGGTAGATGCTTCCTTACGACCTACGAAATACACCACTTCATTTTTCTGATCTATTTCCAGCACTTCTTTTACGGTCCAGTTGCCGGAGGTCAGCTGCTTTTTCAGGCTGCCGTCTATGTTATGAAGGTACAGGTGCGACCAGCCGGTTTTGTCACTCTGTAACAGGAATCCTTTATTGTTATCCAGGAAAGGGACTGCATCAAACCAGTCAATCCAGGTTTTTTGCTTTTCGTCGTAAATCTCTTTCTTGGCGCCGCTTTGCGGGTTGATGCTGTATATTTTCAGGTTATCCTGGCCACGTGGCATCCACTGGATCCAGAGGTTTTTGCTGTCAGCCGTCCAGAAAGGTGTACCAAAGTACTGATCATCATTTTCATTGAAATCAGCCCATACGGTGGCACCACCGGTAACAGGTACCACACCCAGTTTCACCGCCGGGTTAGGGTCGCCCGCCTTAGGATAACGGGTGTTCTCCAGGTAGCCATGCTGGCCTTTTTCGCTATAGATAGGGAATACAGGCACTTTCGTATCATTGAAGTGCATGTAGGCGATATTTTTACTGTCGGGGCTCCACCAGAAAGCGCGGTATTTGGTAGGTCTGCCGAGAATTTCCTCGTAGTATACCCAGGATGCCCAGCCGTTATAAATCACATCGGTGCCGTCGTTGGTATACCTCGTTTCTTTTTTCGATGCTATTTCTACACTGTATAAGTCATTGTTACGGGTAAATGCCACGTATTTACCATCCGGGGAAAGGGTAGGATTTTTTTCCTGCTCTTTGTCGTTGGTGAGCTGAATGGTTTTACCATCGTTTCCGGTATAGAATACGTCGTTGTTACGTACTTCTACAATCGGGCCGCCTACCGGTGCCGTATACACTGTGGCGTTGCCGGTGCGGGCGTCAATGCTGTAGGCTTGTCCCTGGCGGATTTCGATATAATGATCTCCATCAGCCCAGCCCTTTACTGCTGGCAAAGGCACCGTAATGTTGCTGGCTTTACCTTTAAAAGCCTGCTCAAAGCTGATGTCCTGCTTGTTTTGTGCTTTCAGCTGGGGAACGGCCAGCAGGCATAATGCTGCGCCGGTAATACAGGTTGGTTTCAACCGCTGTACAATTCTCATAAAGTGATAATATGTCTTTAGCTGTTAGATAGTGTTGGTGGGCGAAAATACGGATTCATGCACATAACACTGGTATAAAATTCCATGAGCGGAAGCCGCCATTACCTCCTGTAAAAGAATATGCCCCGGTTACCGGCCAAAATGCCCCGGACACAAAGTATTTCCACAATTCGCAGTCCTTGCGCTTAATTTTATTCCGGTTTTCATAGGATATGGTCAAAAAGTAAGGGGCTGTAGTCTTACAGCCCTTTCCTATGCTTATAAATCAGTTTCCTTGTTCCTTCTGCTTTATTCAGTTAAATTTGCACTCCAATTGAATCACATGACACAATTATCAGAGCAAGAGATTATACGCCGGGAAAAATTACAGGAGCTGCAAAAACTGGGCATCGACCCGTATCCTGCAGCTGAGTATCCGGTTAACAGTACTTCCGTAAATATTCTTAAAAATTTCTCGGAAGAAACTAAGGAGCAATTCCAGGATGTATGCCTGGCAGGTCGTATTATGACTGTTCGTGATATGGGTAAGGCTAACTTTGTGAAGATCCAGGACGCTGAAGGCCTGATCCAGCTTTATATCCGTCGCGACGATATCTGCCCTGGTGAAGATAAGTCCCTCTACGACGTTGTTTTCAAAAAACTGATGGACATCGGTGATATCATTGGTGTAAAGGGGTACGTATTCACCACTAAAACCGGTGAAACATCTGTACATGTAAGAGAACTGATTTTGCTGTCGAAATCTCTGCGTCCATTACCAATTGTGAAGGAAAAAGATGGTGAAGTATTCGATGAGGTTACTGATCCTGAATTCAAATACCGTCAACGTTATGTAGACCTGGTTATTAATCCGGATGTAAAACAGGTTTTCGTGAAACGCACGAAAATCATGCAAACCATTCGCGATTTCTACAATAACCTCGGCTATCTGGAAGTAGAAACACCTATCCTCCAGCCTATCCCTGGCGGCGCCGCTGCACGCCCGTTCGTTACACATCATAATGCACTGGATATGCCGCTGTATCTGCGTATCGCTAATGAGCTGTACCTGAAACGCCTTATCGTAGGAGGCTTTGAAGGAGTGTACGAATTTGCGAAAGACTTCCGTAACGAGGGTATGGATCGTACCCACAACCCGGAATTCACCGTAATGGAGATGTACGCTGCGTACAAAGATTACGAATGGATGATGACCACCACCGAAACCCTGCTCGAAAAAGTGGCAATTGCACTGCATGGTACCACCAAAGTACAGGTAGGTGACAAGGAAATCGACTTCAAAGCACCGTTCCGTCGTGTAACCATGTACGATGCCATTAAGGAGCATACCGGTTTCGATATTTCCGAAATGAATGAAGAGCAGCTGCGCGAAGTGTGCAAAAAACTGGATATCCACGTAGATCCTAAAATCGGCAAAGGCAAGCTGATCGATGAAATCTTCGGTGAAAAATGCGAAGGCCACTACATTCAGCCTACCTTCATCACAGATTATCCGGTGGAAATGAGCCCGCTGACTAAAAAGCACCGCAGCAAAGCCGGACTTGTAGAACGTTTTGAGCTGATGGTAAACGGTAAGGAAATTGCCAACGCCTACAGTGAGCTCAACGATCCAATTGATCAGCGCGAACGCTTTGAAGAGCAGATCCAGCTGATGGAGCGTGGTGATGATGAAGCGATGTATATCGATTACGATTTCCTCCGCGCCCTGGAATACGGTATGCCGCCAACCTCCGGTATAGGCATCGGTATCGACAGGCTCACCATGCTGATGACAAATCAGCCATCCATCCAGGATGTACTCTTCTTCCCGCAAATGAAGCAGGAGAAAATGGACTAACAAAAAATAACATTAAATAACATTTGTAAGAAGCTGGCCGGCATTAACTGGTCAGCTTTTTGCATTATATGCGTGGAACATTTTAGCGGCTACTTCGTTAAAGTAAATGTCATCCTTAAACTTACCCGACATGAAAACGATCCTCGTTCCTACCGACTTCTCCGACATTGCATACAATGCAGCTGCTTATGCAGTAGATCTCGCCCGCTCCATGGGAGCCGAAAGAGTGGTATTTTACCATGCTTACGAGCTTATAGTGCCCATCCCCGACGTACCTACAGCCGTGCCTATGGTAAATGCGGACGACCTGCGCGATGCCAGCCTGGAAGGACTCGATAAGATGAGGAAAGAATTACAGCCACTGGCAACGGAAAAGATATCCCTGCTTACCCGGGCAGACAATACCTTGCTGGCCGCCACCATCAATGATGTATGTAAACAGGAGGAAGTGGACCTGATCATTATGGGAATCACAGGAGGTAGTAAGCTGGAGGAAATCCTGGTGGGCTCCAATACGATAGATGTCGTAAAACAGACAACTACACCTGTCATGATCATCCCCGGTCAGGCTAAATTTAAACCCATCGAAAAAATCGTTTTCGCCTGCGACCTGCGCCAGGTGGTAGATACCACGCCAATGGAATTACTTAAAAAGCTCCTGAATCTGTTTAACGCGGAAATTCATGTAATCAACATTGACCACCAGAGCAAACATTTCACTACAGATACGCCTTTTGAAACGCTGATGCTGGATACCTTACTGGAAGGCTATAGCCCGGTGTATCATTTCATCGATAATCCGAATGTGGTGGATGGTATTGTGACATTTGCCGAAACTAACAAAGCCGACCTGATCCTGACCATTCCTAAAAAGCATGGCCTTTTTGAAAGTATTTTTAAAAGAAGCAGCACCAGCAAGCTCGCATTCAAAACTCACATACCTTTGCTCACAATACACGAATAAATTTATACTTTTGATTTATTATAGATAATCATCATAACACTATGCTAAAAAGATCACTGTTAGTAGTGCTGGGTGTACTCACCCTGCAGGCCAGCCAGGCGCAGATTTTGGATAAACTCAAAAAACTGAGCCAGCCAAAAACTACCACCACTTCTACTTCCTCTACCTCCACCTCATTGTCCGGCATTACCCAGGGAGATGCCGCTGCAGCTATCAAAGAAGCGCTGTCCAAAGGTGTAACTGCCGGTATACAGAAGCTGAACAAAACTGACGGTTTCTTTGGTAATGAAATCTATAAAATGCTGTTGCCGGAAGATGCAGTAAAAATAGGTAACACCCTGCGTCAACTGGGTATGGGTAGCCTGGTGGATAAGGCTATTCTGCAGATCAACCGCTCTGCTGAAAAAGCAGTAGGATTTGCAGCACCCATCTTTGTAGACGCTATTAAAGAAATGACCCTGACAGATGCGCTGAACCTGGTGAAAGGTGGTAACACCTCTGCAACAGATTATTTCAAAAGCAAAACAACAGAGAAGTTGAAAGCTGCTTTTTCACCTGTGGTTAAAAGCTCCCTTGACAGTACACTGGCTACCAAATATTATGGTGACGCTGTTACTACCTATAACAAGCTTCCTACTACCTTCAATAAAATTAATCCTGACCTGCAGGACTATGTAACTACAAGGGCAGTAGCAGCGCTGTTTGATCAGATTGGTAAGGAAGAGCAGAATATCCGTGCGAATCCTGTAGCAAGAACCACTGATATCCTGAAGAAAGTATTTGGTGCGAAGTAATTCAAATCTCTATAAACAAAAATCCCCGACAGTTCAGCTGTCGGGGATTTTTATTTTATACATTTCCGGAGAGTAGTACCTGCCAGGCCTCCTGCACTTTATTTTGTGCCAGTAGCCGTTGCGCGTAGGTATGTAGCTCTTTCTCCATTTCATCAGGCGTAATGCTGTAATACTGCACGATCTGCTTGAGGTGATCATCCTCAAAAGCAGGATCTATTACTGGAATCTCATGCACATTACCCAGTTGCCCGAGGTTGTTACCTGTGAGGATATTACTTTGGCGGATGGGTAACGGTAATGCATCAACGCCTATACCAAGTTGGGTATTTGGCTTTGCCACTTCAAACACGGCATCGCCGGAAGCGCGGCAATAGTAGTCGCCGCCCATACGCGCTACCAGATCTATTTTATGTGGGTCGATTTTACCCTGCGCGTCCAGTACACCTTCGTTAATGTGGATAAATACCGGTTCACAAATCACCAGGTTGCCGGCGCCACCTTCCTGTCCGGTGGCAATTACCTCTCTTACCACACATTCAAACTGTACCGGGCTTTCCTTTACCCGGAATGGCCTTACTTTTTCTGAAGCAAGAGCGGTAAATCCAGCTTTTTCAAATTCGTTTATGCCTGCGGGATATTCGCAACTGGCGAGGCTCGTTTGCTGTACCATGGCGTAGTTCACCACGTTGATCACCACCTGACCGGTAGCCTGTATGTTTTCCAGTGTATGCTTAACCGTATTATCACGCACACGGCGGGCAGGAGAAAATATCAGCGTAACCGGATTGCTGCCAAATACATTGAAAAAACTGAAGGGCGACAAATTAGGTACACCTTCCTTATTTACTGTACTGGCAAAGCAGATGGGCCGGGGCGAAATAGCCCCCAGCAGGTAGGCATGCAGCTCGCTGGTTTTGATGGACTTCGGATCGATCTGCATGCGATTATGGTTTTTTCTTTAAGGCGAGGATGGAGAAGTCGCTTTCTTCTTTCACGATGGTATTTTTCAATACACCCAGTCCGGCAATTTCCATTTCTACCACATCCCCTGGTTGCAGCCATTGCTCCTGGTAGGCAGGGTCATTGAGTTTGCCGGTGCCATTCAGCTCCAGGAAACAGCCCGTTCCTACGGTGCCGCTTCCAATTACATCTCCTGGGAGGATATTAGCACCATAAGCGCAACGTTCCAGGATTTCTGCAAAGGTCCAGTCCATATCTCCCATATTCCCTTCACTCACCTGGATGCCATTTACCTTACAGGTCATTTTCAGGTTGTAGTTATTGCCCGTATGACCTGGTTTGGCCGGTATCAGGAATGCTTCCAGTTCATCCGGTGTTACCAGCATAGGGCCGATAACGGTACTGAAATCTTTTCCTTTCGCAGGGCCCAGGTTGAGTTTCATTTCTTCCATCTGCAGGGTGCGGGCGCTCATGTCGTTCATGATCATGAAGCCACCGATATAGTAATCTGCTTCTGCAGCGGTGATATTGCGTCCCGGCTTACACACCACAATGGCGGCTTCCAGTTCAAAGTCGAGTTTGTCGAAGTGGTCCGGCATACAAGCCACTTTTCCAGGACCCTGAATCGCATTATGATTGGTGAAATAGAAGATCGGATATTCATCAAATTCCGGGATCATCTCTACTTTACGGTTCCTTCTGGCGGCCGCTACGTGCTGGCGAAAAGCGTATCCATCGCGGCAGGAAGTAGGGAATGGTATAGGTGCCAGTATCTGTACTGATTCCACCGGAATGCCGTTGGCCGGCTTGTTGCCTGCTTTCAAACGGGCGTCGGCATGTTTCGCAATGTCAATCACATCTTCCCAGACCATCAGAAACATCTGCATGTTGTTAGGTAATTCGGGGTGAAGATCCTGTGTGTTATACAGCAATCCGTCTACCAAAATGGCCAGCTGGTCGGTCTCTTCTCTTAAATAGGTTACGAGTTTCATGATTTTGTGTAAGTTCTGGTTGTATGATTTACAATGGTCAAATATAAGAAATGTGAAGAAGGGGCTTTAGCCGCCCGAATATTTTTTATAAATTCAGGTAGGGGAAAACTTCCCGGAGCACGTCTTTATTCAGAACCAACGGCTATATGCGCTATAAATTGTTGATAATCCTCAGTTGCTTACCATTGTTTCTCCTGGCCCAGGAGCGGACAGACAGTTTGCTGCAGCGCTTATTAACCGCTAAAGCCAGCCCTTTGCTGCAAAGGATTTTACAGCAACCGGACTCCTTTCGGTATCAATTAATTTATACAGAGATAAACAGGGACCGGCAGAACAAGCCCCATTTCAAAAACTATTATTTCCATGTCAACGCGGGCAGGTACTACAATCCTGCCAGTACGGTAAAACTGCCCGTAGCGGTGCTGGCATTGGAAAAGCTCAAAACGCTGAGAAGCAAAGGCATTGACCGCAACACCACCATGCTAACTGACAGTACTCGCACCGGCCAGGTTAATGTACATGCAGATACCAGCGCTGCCAACGGTTTGCCGTCTATAGGGCATTATATAAAGGAGATTTTTTTGATCAGCGACAACGATGCCTACAACCGGCTGTATGAATTCACCGGCCAGCAGCGGATTAATGAAAGGTTGCAGCAAATGGGGTATGAACATACCCGCATCGTACGGCGCTTTATGCCATCCACGGAAGAAGAAAACCGCTGCTCCCCCGCCATCCGCTTTGTAAATAAAGATAGTGTACTGCTTTACGCACAGGCGCCGGAATGCAGCACCATGCCATTCGACTACAGTAAATCCATTACTATCGGTAACGGCTACTTCGACAAAGATGATAAGCTGGTGCCACTGCCCATGGATTTTACCCGGCATAACATTTTTGCCCTGGAAGACCTGCAGCTGGTATTGCAATCCCTGCTCTTCCCCGCCTCTGTGCCCGCTGCCAGGCGTTTTGACCTGGATAGCGGCGACTATCGTTTTCTCTGTAAATATATGTCAGCATACCCCTCAGAAACCGATTACCCGAGGTACGATACCGCTGAGTACTATAATAGTTTTACAAAGTTTTTCTTTTTTAAAGCAGGGCATCAAAACATACCGGGGCATATACGTGTATTCAATAAGGCTGGTTGGTCGTATGGGTTTTTAACAGATGCGGCCTACATCATAGATTATAAAAATAAAGTGGAATTTATGCTTACGGCGAATATTTATGTTAATAGCGATGGAGTTTTGAATGATAATAAATATGAATACGAAGAAATAGGCTACCCTTTCTTCAGGGAAACAGGTGAAATAATTTATCAATATGAATTGGGGAGAAAACGTGCGTATACTCCTGATTTGAATGAGTTCAGAATAAATTATTCTCAGTAAATTTGCACCGCGTTTTTAATCAACCCTTAAAAGGGTAGTTAGGGGCAGTTTCCCAAATTGTATCACATAGATTAGATAGGTTTTATTCATTTCCCGTAATCCACTAAAAACTGGGGAGTCATGAAGTTTGAAAAGATCAAGAACAAAGGACAGGCAAGATTATTTGAGAGCCAATACCTCGAGATGCTCACTAAAACGCATCCACTGGTTATCTGGGGTATGTATTTGCCTATTATTGGCTACATGTTGTTTTATAGCCACGACACATTAGGATTCAAAGTAAGTACGGTAGCCATGGTATTTTTTGGGGCTATGTTTTTCTGGTCCTTTTTTGAGTACATCATGCACCGCTTTATTTTTCACTTTGCGAGCGACAGTCCTAAAGTACAGCGGTTTATTTATGTGATGCACGGTAACCACCATGAGTACCCGCGCGACAAACAGCGCTTATTCATGCCGCCGGTGCCCAGCCTGATACTGGCTTCTGTCATATTCGGTGCGCAGTATATTTTCCTGCGCCAGTGGACATTCATGTTTTTCCCGGGCTTTTTGTTGGGATACCTGATTTACGGTAGCATGCACTACGCCATTCATGCATGGAACCCGCCGTTCAGGTTCATGAAGCCGCTATGGCGTAACCACCACCTGCATCATTACAAAAGTGAGGACAAAGGCTTTGGCGTGAGCTCCTCCGTATGGGATGTAGTGTTTGGAACCTTCTTTGACCTGGATAAAGAGAAAGAGGACAAGGAAAAAGTAAAAGAACTGATGTTCAATAAGTAATTGACATCTTCATAAAAAAAGCCGGATAATCATATGATTATCCGGCTTTTTTGTTTACCATTTTTCTTCGTCATCTTCCGGCGGTTGCTGCCGGAAATGGGCCCTGGTGGCTATCTTTTGCAATTGCCGTTCAATGATGAGGGCGGCAATATCGTTATATGGTTCTGCCTGGGCAGCGTTGGCTTCACTGATGATGGCCTGTACCTTCTTTTCTGATACATCTATCCGGTACAGGAGAAATACGAACTGTTGAAAGTCGGTATTAATCAGTGTTTTAAGTCTTTCTGCGAGCAATTGCTGCAAAGTTTCGTAACTCACGTGGCCGGGTATACGCAGTTCAAATGTTTGCGACGCCCATTCCGCTGTTTCCTGTAGATGTACCGGCAATGCCATGGCTATTTCATTTGTTTGATCTTGTAGCTCGCGTTGGTAATGATTTTCACCGGAACAAGGATTTCTTTTTTAATACCTTTTGCTTTATTCACTTTGTACTTGTAAGTACCGTTTAATTCGGTGTTCTGTACGCAAATGCTGGGCAGGCCGGAGCTACGGTTAATCAGGTAGTTGGATTGTGTTTCCCCGTTAATTTCCGCAGTAGCTTTAATATCATCATCCAGTGTGAGCAGTTGTACTTTATCGGTTCTGATTTTTGAGGTACCGCTGATCTTGGCGGTTTGTGAATCCCAGGTTTGCAGGCTCCAGTAAAGGTCAATAGAGCCAATAAGCCCACCCCGCATTGGTACACTTTCTTCCCACTGGGTGCCGGATTTTATACCGTGTGCAGGATACATCACCAGCAGCTGCTCCAGCCAGCTTCTGAATGCTTCGGTACCAAACTGGTCCTTCATCAGCTTTTTATAGGCAGCCTGTTCGTCTTTTTTCAGTTTGTCGAAAGCCACGGAGGCATTGTCCAGGAGCTCATCCAGCCCTTCAATTTTATTGATCACGCCAAAGGAGTTGATCTCTACCGTAAATGGCTTCTTCAGAATCTGCTTCAGGCCTTCCTGGAAAGGTTCTTCAGAGGCCGGGCCTTTGGCATCTACTGCAATGTTGGTGTTTTTAGCGTTGAAGTTAAATTTCAGGTCTTTATAAGAAAATGTGAGTACAGATTTACCTGGGTTTACCTCTGTTACATCGATGGTGATAATGTTATTATAATCGCGGGTGGTACGCTGCTGTGCTTCGTTTACAGTCATGTACGTTTCGTTACGACTTTTCTGCTCCAGTTCAAACTGCTGACCTTTCTCGAACTTGTAGTTTAAGTCGGCGTATTCCTGTGCCTGCACCTGGAAGGTGGCAGCCATCATCGTAAGGGTAATGCCAAGTATTCTTTTCATCATTGCTGTATTTTATCAAACGTATTTTTCGATTACTCCAAGTCCAAACAGTGCGAAGTCATATTTCGCAGGGTCTTCCGGATCAAGCTTCTTCAGTTGGTGCGTCAGTGCCACGGCGGTTTTCCAGTCGGCCTTTGGGTCCTGGATGATGCCCAGCCTGGTGGCTACCCTGCTTACATGTACGTCCATCGGGCAAACAAGTTGAGCCGGAGATATGTGGTTCCACAGTCCAAAATCCACGCCATTTTCGTCTTTTCGCACCATCCAGCGAAGGTACATATTCAATCGTTTACAGGCACTGTTACGCGCCGGGGTGGAAATGTGCTTACCGGTTCTTTCCGGATGTTCGAGCGAAAAAAATACTTTGCGGAAACCGATCAGTCCTTTTTCCACGTTTTCATCGTTGGGCGACATATGACCGCTGAAGGCGAATTCTAAGGAAGTGACGTTTGTATAATAATGTTGCAGGAATTCAACGAAATAAAGCAGATCCAGTCCATTAAAAGTGCGGTGGCGGAAAGACATCAGTTTCATTCTTTCCCGCGGTTTATGGTGCCGTATATAATCGTACGGCGCATTGTCCATCATTTTCATCAGTTCCCGGCACTTGTTAATGATGGTGGTACGGTTACCCCAGGCGAGGATGGCGGCAAAGAGGCCGGAGATTTCAATATCCTGCAGCTTGGTAAAGCTGTGCGGTATAGTGATAGGATCGTTGGTAATAAAGTCCGGATGGTCGTACTGTTCGGCTTTGGCGTTCAGAAAATCCCGGAGCTGCTGAATCTTCATATTTTTTATAAATGTATCAACAGCCCGGCTGCATACACGCCCGTACGTATATACGTGCACGTATGCAGCTGGAAAACTGGCTGTGGATATGGTTTAGCAATCAGGTGTTGGTAAAGATAGTGCTAAACGCCTAACTTTTAACCCAGTGCCCGCTGCAGGTCTGCAATCAGGTCATCGGCATCTTCAATGCCTACGCTGAGGCGAATCAGGCTGTCGGCCAGGCCGTTTTTGATTCGTTCTTCTCTTGGAATGGAGGCGTGGGTCATCGTGGCTGGGTGACCGATGAGGGATTCTACACCGCCCAGTGATTCGGCGAGGCTGAACAGGTGCGTACTACTCAGGACCTTGTTAGCTGCCTCCACATTATCGTCTTTCAGTGTAAAGGAAATCATGCCTCCGAAGCCACGCATTTGTGCTTTGGCGATATCGTGGTTCACGTGGTCGGGGAATCCGGCCCAGTATACTTTATCCACTTTTGAGTGGTTGCGGAGATAATTGGCAATCACTGCACCGTTTTCGCAGTGGCGCTGCATGCGCACGTGCAGGGTTTTGATCCCGCGCAGCACCAAAAAGCAATCCTGAGGCCCCGGAACGGCACCGCAGCTGTTCTGGATAAAATACATTTGTTTGGCCAGCGCTTCGTTTTTCACAATAACGGCTCCATGAACCACATCGCTGTGACCTCCCAGGTATTTGGTCGCAGAGTGAACCACTATATCTGCCCCCAGGTCCAGTGGGTTTTGGAGGTAGGGAGATGCAAAGGTATTGTCAACAGCGAGGATTACTTCACTTTTGCGGGCTACCTGTGCAGCAGCCTGGATATCAATAATGTTGAGTAACGGATTGGTAGGGGTTTCTATCCATATCATCTTTGTTTGCGGGGTGATATGGGCTTCTATGTTTCGGGCGTCCTGCATATTGATGAAATTGAATTTGAGGCCGTAGCGCTCAAATACTTTCGTGAATATGCGATAGGTGCCGCCGTATAAATCGTTGGTTGCCAGTACCTCGTCACCCGGGTTTAGCAGTTTCAGCACCGCGTCGGTGGCGGCCAGGCCGCTGCCGAAGCAGATGCCATGGGTACCGTTTTCAATGGCTGCCAGTGCATTTTGCAGCGCATCGCGGGTTGGATTTTGCGTACGGGCATATTCGTAGCCCTTATGTTCCCCGGGGGCTGACTGCACAAAGGTAGAGGTTTGGAATATAGGAGTCATAATGGCCCCTGTGGACGGGTCGGGAGCTACACCTGCGTGTATGAGTTTGGTACCCAGCTTCATGTCTTAATTAATTTATAATGAACAATTCTGGTGGTTACCAAATATACATTCGTTTTGAGAAAGAGTAAGTAACAAAAACGAAGGGGTGAGCTGAGGTAAGGAGGGGTTTTACTTGTCCGTTTTAGCTAATATTATAATATTATCGTATTATTTTTTACGCTTACGAACTATTTTTTAGCGTTCACGGATTCGAAAGGAAGGCAAAAGATAATCGGATTAAATTTGTTTAGGTTTTTCATAGGATATGGTTAAAATTTTTAAGGCGGTATTCTTACCGCCTTTCTTTTTTTAAGTTGTTATTTGGATTTCTTCACCGTTGGTTTGGATGCATCTGTCCATTTAATCGGCATGTTTACGCTTACGCGGTCCCAGGCGATAATGAGGGTGGCACCTGCATCAGCTTTTTCGAAAGCCATGGTAAATGCATCAATCGGTGTATTGAGCGGGAGCACGGGCAGAGTTGTTCTTACCACGTCTTTGGCAGGGTCGTATTTGAAAGCGCCCCAGATATCTGTTTCCCTGTTGAGTATGATGGTCCAGTTCTTTTCTGTGGGGATAGCATACATAGTGTACCGGCCTTTAGGAATCGATTTGCCGGCAATTACTACAGGTCTGTAGAACTCGATTTCGGTGGCTTCGTTGGCACCTAATCTCCAGATTTTACCATACTCTTCGAGGTTACCGAAAATTTCACGGCCTTTGGTTTGAGGACGGCTGTAGATTACTCTTGCCACCAGCGGGCCGGCATTTTCACCTTTTACTTTTACTACATAAGGGTACATTACAGGGTAATAGGCCATGTCCATCGGGCTGGCGTCCATAGGAGGTAATTTCTTATCCTGTGCGCCTGCATTTAAACAAAACATGCCCATCATAAAGGCAACTACCATTGCTTTTTTCATCATCCGGATTACAATTTTTTCTTGATATGGAAATTGGGCCCAAACCTACCGCTTTTTGGCCAATCCAAAAAGTAGGACGATAGGGTGTTGGGATTCAGGACTTTGCATGGCCGCTAATGCCCCTTACATAACCTTCCAGTTCCGGGAAAAACGCTTCATAGCAGGCTTTCAGCCCGTCATAATGCTCCATAAATGCAGCGTAAATCACGTCCCCGGAGGTTTCCAGGTACTTTGCCCTACGGGCAATACCCCTCAGGGAACGGCCAATACCTTCTACATAACGGTAATTATATAACCAGTCGTATTCCTTCATGTAACCAAACATCTCCATAAATGCCGGTGGCAGCGTGCCCGCCCGTTCGCCTATCAGCTTATACACCTGCCGGCTGAAGGTATACAAGCTGTCGTCCGTAAACCTGGAAGTATCAGTGGCCAGGAAATGATCCATGACCAGGTCGGTAAACACGCCGCTGTAGAGTCGCGCCGCCGGCCTGAAATAAGCTTTGGCTTTCGCTGTTACCGGATGCTGGTCTGTAAAAGTGTCAATGGCCCGGTGGATTAATATTCCCTTTTGTACCGCTTTTTCCTGCAGTGCAAGTTGTCTTCTCCCTTTAACAAAATCCGCAATCAGGTTGCCGGTAATAATTTCAGGATCGCCAAAAGATAAATATGCGTGGGCCAGATGATTCATATAGTTAAGCTGCTGTTGAGTTCCAGCAAATGTAACACTCCTTCTTTTATTCTCATCTTATCCTATTTAACGTTCTTTTAACCTTAGGCCATGCAACTTTTTTTTAGTTCAGTCTACTTTATAAGTACAGAGGCTCCTGAAGGAAGCGGGTTACAGAAAACGCATTAGTTGTCGCAACATGTATCCAGCCACCCGCCTGAGTTCTGGCCGTTAATAAAGAATTATATCTGCGCGTATTTAGTAGATGTAGCTTTGAGTTATCGAACAAAAACCAATTATTAAAAATCAACTATTCGGAAACTAAAATTAATCTCCAAAAACCTCTAAAAGTAAGTACTATGAAAAAGTTCCTGATTGCAATCTTTGCAGCACTGACATTGACCTCAGCAAACCTATATGCTGTTTCTTACGAAACCACCGTTAACACGAAAGTGAAAACCGCATTCGACAACGCTTTCGCCAATGTAAGCGATGTGAAATGGTTTACTGATGATAATAAAACATTCACTGCGAAATTTACCCTTAACAATACCCGCGTGAATGCTTATTTCGATGCAAATGGTGAGTTGCTGGTTACCTCCCGCTGGATTGAAGCAGAAAGCTTACCGCTGGCCGTTGTGAATAAACTCATGAAAAAATATCCGGGTAATAGCATTCAGTCTATCGTGGAATTCGAATCTGCCGGAGGCACTATCTACATGATCATGCTGGAAGGCGAAAAAACCTGGATGAAAGTTAGGGCAGATGAGAACGGTAACCTCACCCTGAAAGAGAAGCTCCAGAAAGCTTAATACCACCACGCATGCCATCACCAGTAAATTTATCTTAACTTTGCCACCTGTTATGGCTTTATTAGCCAGGCTGTTAATGTATAAATGACTAAATGACATGAACAAGGGACCTGTTTCTCAATTTATCCAGCACCATTACCGCCACTTTAATGCCGCTGCATTGGTGGATGCTGCCAAAGGATATGAAACACACTTACTGGAAGGTGGTAAAATGATGGTGACTCTGGCTGGTGCCATGAGTACAGCTGAACTGGGCATTTCTTTCGCAGAGATGATCCGCCAGGGTAAAGTTGATATCATCTCCTGTACTGGTGCAAACCTGGAAGAGGATATCATGAACCTCGTAGCACATACACACTACAAACGTGTACCTAACTACCGCGATCTCAGCCCTCAGGAAGAGTGGGATTTGCTGGAACAGGGTTTCAACCGTGTAACAGATACCTGCATTCCGGAAGAAGAAGCTTTCCGCCGCATTCAAAAGCATATCTATAAAATCTGGAAAGATGCTGAAGAAGCCGGTGAGCGCTATTTCCCGCATGAATTCATGTACAAACTGCTGCTGAGCGGTGTGATGAAAGAACACTACGAGATCGATCCTAAAAATAGCTGGATGCTCGCTGCTGCTGAAAAAAATATTCCTATTATCGTTCCGGGATGGGAAGACAGCACCATGGGTAACATCTTTGCTTCTTACTGCATCAAAGGAGACCTCAAAACTTCTACCATGAAGTCAGGTATCGAATATATGATCTTCCTGTCTGAATGGTATCGTCAAAACTCCGGCGGTAAAGGCGTAGGTTTCTTCCAGATCGGTGGCGGTATCGCCGGTGATTTCCCGATCTGCGTGGTGCCTATGATGTACCAGGATCTGGAATGGACGGATGTTCCTTTCTGGGGTTACTTCTGCCAGATTTCTGACTCAACCACTTCTTACGGTTCTTACTCCGGCGCGGTTCCAAACGAAAAAATCACCTGGGGTAAACTGGATATTCACACGCCTAAGTTTATCGTAGAATCAGATGCTACCATCGTAGCGCCACTGATGTTTGCGTATATCCTTGGCTGGTAGTCAGTAAACAGATATTAAAGCGAAAAAGTCGTAACGCATGGGCGTCACGACTTTTTTTATTTTTTAGGGAGATATCAGATAAAGAGTTCGGCAGCTATCCCGTCCGCAAACAGTCGCCCGGCCTTGGTGAGCCGCAGGTGCGTATCCGCTTCTACCATCCAGCCCTTGAAAATAAATTCACGGCTGTTGGCCAGCAGCTGCCTGGCCAGGTCCACCCCAAACCGCTCTCCTACCCAACCGGTATCACATCCTGCACTGGTGCGCAGGGAAGTCATAATGTATTCGTTGAACTGCATTTCCGCAGTGAGGGTTTCTATTTCAAACGGAACCTCGCCGGCGTTGATGCGCTTGATGTACACCGCGTTGTTAGCCACATTCCATTGACGGGAATGCCCGTTGAAGCTGTGTGCCGATGGGCCCAGGCCCAGGTATGATAAGCCTTTCCAGTAGCTGCTGTTATGTCTGCTATGCCAGCCGGGAAGAGCGAAGTTGGAGATCTCATAATGTTCATAGCCGGCAGCTTCCACCCATTGCATCAGCAGCTCAAAATGCCTGGCCGCTTTTTCAGGGTCTACCGCTTCCATTTTCTTTTTGCGGATAAAGGAGTCCAGCGCTGTTCCGGGTTCTACGGTAAGCGCATAGCAGGAAAGATGTGGGACGCCCAGCCGGATGGCCTGCTGAACATTGTATTCCCAGCCTTCGTCGGAGAGGCCGGGGCCACCGTAAATCAGGTCGATGGTAATATTGCTGAACCCTGCGGCCTGCGCATTGGTGATACAATCTATCGCCTGCTGGCTGTTGTGCGCACGATTCATCCATTGCAGGTCCGCTTCATGAAAGGATTGCACGCCGATGCTGAGGCGGTTGATGCCGGATAGCTTCATCTCCAGCAGCTTTTCCATGCTCAGGTCATCAGGATTGGCTTCCAGTGTGATTTCTGCATCCGCTGCGATGGTGAAATAACGCCGGAGCTGTTCCAGAATGGCGTCTATATCTCCCTTAGCCAGTAAACTGGGCGTGCCTCCGCCAAAGTACACTGTGTGTACCGTATCTGTTCCCAGGTAATGCTGTTGCAGTTCAATTTCCCTGATGATGGCCGATACCATGGCATCTTTCTGAGAAACAGAAGTGGAGAAATGGAAGTTACAATAGTAACAAGCCTGCTTGCAGAATGGAATATGTATGTATATGCCCGACATGAATGCTTTCCTTATCCTTGGTGGCGCAGGGCCAACTATGGAGTATTTTAATATCTTTGCAAACATCAAAATTACGTTTCAATTTTGTTTTGTGAACAGGATGCCGTTATTTGCCATTCTTTCAATTCATTGAAAAATCATTTCCGGGTGCGCAACTGGTTATTGCTACTACTTACTATCTGTTATCTGCCGCTGATGGCCCAACAGGCAGACTCCGCGAAGGTGCCTGCTTCTACACATACTGCTGCCCGTCAGGCTGCGGATACGGTACGTCCGAAACCGAAGCCAAGGCCTCGTGTTGATTCCGCCACCAGAGCTGCTGCCATAAGGAGGGATACAGCGCATCGTGCTGCTGTGGCTGCTGCCGCACCTGCGGATACCGCCAAAAAAGCCGTTGACAGTACTGTGGTGGCTGCTCCCAAACCTAAACCCATCTCCTACTACGATCTGTACATGCAGAAGATCGCCGGCACCAATATGTTCCTGAAAGCCGGCAAGCCGGTATACAGGGATGTGAATATTGTACGGCCTTACAAAAACATGGACTGGCTGATATACGTGGTGGCTGGCGTGGTGCTGGTGATCAGTATCATACGGTTGTCGTACATGAAATATTTTACGGACCTGTTCAGGGCATTTTTAAACCCTACGCTGAGTCAGCGCCAGCTGAAGGATCAGTTGTCGCAGTCCCCGTTTCCGAACTTTTTGTTTAACGCCTTTTTTATCATTTCGCTGGGAATGTACCTGTACCTGGTGTTGTACCGCAAGCAGGTGTTTCCCCAGGCTGAGCCCTGGATGTTGATTCCGGGATTAATAGCCCTGGTGGGGATTGTGTATGGTACCAAGTATGTAGTGTTAAGATTTTGTGGCTGGTTGTTCGGAAATGCTGAGCTGGCGGATGCGTACATTTTTATTTTGTACCTGATTAACAAGATATTAGGTGTGTTACTGGTGCCCTTCGTGGTAATATTAGCCTTCTGTAGTGCTGAAATTGCGCAGACCTTTCTTTATATTTCAATATTTTTCATTATATTACTGGTTATCTATAGGTATATTAGGTCTTATTCATTGGTAAAGCAATACCTGTCCTTCAGTAAATTGCATTTTTTTCTTTACCTTTGCGCATTCGAAGTAGCACCGGTTTTAATACTAACAAAGGTGTTACTGAATATCTGGTTAACTGGTAATCCCTGATTACCGCCTATTGTTAACACTAGAGCATAAAAAAGTATGATTAAAGGCGGGCCAAAAAAAGATTTGCAAGGTAAACAAGTTCAGTCAATCCTAATTTCTCAACCTAAGCCTGAAACAGAAAAGTCTCCTTATTTTGATCTGGCCAGAAAGTTCAATGTAAAGTTGGATTTTTTACCGTTCATTCGAGTGGAAGGGTTACCTGCTAAGGAATTCAGGAAGCAGAAGATTGACATCCTGAATTATACGGCAGTAATTTTCACCAGTCGCAATGCCGTGGATCATTTTTTCCGCATTTGCGAGGAGATGAAGGTAAAGGTCTCTCAGGATTGTAAGTATTTCTGTATTACCGAAGCAGTAGCGTTGTACCTCCAAAAATTCATCCTGTACCGCAAGCGTAAGGTGTTTTATGGAGCGGATGGCTCTACCAAAGGTGTTCTTGAGGTGATGAACAAGCACAAGGACAATGAGAAGTTCCTCTTCCCTAGTGCGGATAGCCAAAAGAAGGACATTGAGGAATGGTTGAAGACAAACAAATGTGAGTATGCGACGGCCACACTTTACAAAACAGTTTCCAATGATGTAAAGGATGCGCTGTCGAATAACAAGTACGACATGATTGTTTTCTTCAGTCCGTATGGTGTTAAATCTCTCTTCGAAAATGTACCAGGTTTTGAACAGAACGGTACCCGTATCGGGGCGTTTGGTCCTACGACCTCTGCAGCAGTAGAAGAAGCTGGTTTAAGACTGGATGTTAAAGCTCCTGCTCCGCAGGCGCCCAGCATGGTAGCAGCCTTGGAACAGTACCTTGCTGCTGCAACTACCACTAAAAAATAAGCGCAGGACGCTTGAAATAACTGACTGGGACAGCCATAGTGCTGTCCCTTTTTTTATTGGCTGCAATTTTATTGCAGTTCTAACCCGGGCAGAGGTAAGGGCCTGCGGCCCTTACCTCTGCCCGGGTTTCAATCCCCTCGCCGCAGGCGAGGGGATTGAAACCCGCAACTTAAGTCAAAAAATAATTTCTATAAATCCCGAAAAGTAATTTCTTTGTACCACGTTACACTAACTAACTGTCAGATCCAATCTAAATCTAACCGGATTCCATGAATAAGTTGATAGGCGAAACCAGCCCTTATTTGCTGCAACATGCACATAACCCTGTTGAGTGGTATCCATGGGGGGAGGAAGCGCTCGAAAGGGCGGTGAAGGAGGATAAACCCATCCTGGTGAGCATTGGATATGCTGCCTGTCACTGGTGCCATGTGATGGAGCGCGAGAGTTTCGAAGATGAGGAAACGGCTCGTATCATGAATGAGCATTTCATTAATATTAAGATCGACCGCGAAGAGCGGCCGGATCTGGATCATATTTACATGGATGCCGTACAGGCGATGACCGGAGCCGGCGGCTGGCCGCTCAACGTGTTTCTGACCCCTGACAAAAAACCTTTCTATGGCGGTACCTATTACCCGCCGGTAAATGCCTATAACAGGCCTTCCTGGAAGGATGTACTCTTTTCTTTATCGGATGCTTTTGTGAATAAGCGCGATGAGATTGAGCAGCAGGCGACTACATTGACGCAGCACCTGGAACAGGCCAGCCAGTTTGGAATTCAGGCGGGTCTTAACCTGAAGGTGCCGGTGGACGAACTGTTTACCAAGGAACAGGCGGATACTATTTGTGAGAATATGCTACGGCAGGGAGATAAGGTATGGGGTGGTTTTGGTCGTGCACCTAAGTTTCCGCAGACTTTCACCATTGGTTATCTGCTTAGGTATCATCACTTTTATAAGCATCCGGAGTCATTGGAGCAGGCGTTATTATCGTTGGATAAAATGCTACAGGGCGGGATATACGATCACCTGGGTGGCGGGTTTGCCCGTTATTCCGTGGATGAAAAGTGGCTGGCACCGCATTTTGAGAAAATGTTGTACGACAATGCATTGCTGATCGATGTATTATGCGATGCCTACCAGCTCACAAAAAATGACGTATATGCGCAAACGATAAAGGATACACTGGATTTTATTTCCCGGGAGATGACAGCGCCGCAGGGAGGGTTTTACTCGGCTCTGGATGCTGATTCTGAAGGAGTAGAGGGAAAATTTTATACCTGGAGTAAAGCGGAGATCGCTCAGATTTTAGGGGAGCAGGCAGGCCTTTTTTGTGAGTATTATGACGTGAGTGAGCATGGCAACTGGGAGGAAACGAACATCCTGTGGGTGCAGCAGCCGCTGGTGCAGTTTGCAGCGGAAAAGGGCTATGATGCGGAAGTGCTGGGTGCGATGTTGCAGGGTTGCCGGGAAAAGCTGATGGCCGTAAGGGCCCGGAGGGTAAGGCCGGGGCTGGATGATAAGGTGTTGCTGGGATGGAATGCGCTGATGGTACATGCTTATTGCCGGGCCTATGCAGCCCTTGGGGTGGAGGCATACCGGGAAGCGGCTATACGGAATATGCAATTTTGTTTGCAGGAGTTCCGCATAAAAGAGGGAGGTTATGCGTTCTATCATACCTGGAAGGACGCAAAAGCGAAGTATCCGGCATTTCTGGACGACTATGCTTACCTGATCAGGGCGTTGATTGCCTTGTCGGAGATAACTGGTGACCAGGGTCATCTTTATACGGCCCGGGACCTTGCTACCTTTGTAATAGGGCATTTTTCCGATGAAAGTGGACAATATTTTTATTATACGATAGACGACCAAAAAGACGTTATAGTCAGGAAGAAGGAAGTATACGACGGAGCTACACCGAGCGGCAATGCGATAATGGCGCAGAACCTTTGGGCCCTTTCTGTTGTTTTCGGAGATAAAAGCATGGCTGACAAGGCCATAGGCGCGGTGTCCGGACTGTCACAAACCGCGGTAAGATACCCCACCTCATTTGGCGTATGGGCGTCTCAGTTATTACAGTTTGTACAAGGAACAGCCGAAATTGCGGTAGTTGGGCAAGACTACAGGGCCAGGTTATCTGAAGCAGGTAACTGGTTTATCCCCTATCGGGTTTTATTGGGAGCAGAAAAAAATAATGAGGAAATACCATTGTTGATGGATCGATATAAGGAAAATGAAACATTGGTCTACTTATGCAAAGATTACCATTGCATTAAGCCCGTTTTTTATATAAGCGAAATTATTAATTTAATATAATTATTATGTAACTTGCATGCTGTAAGGGATGCATATAAATTGAAAAATGTTATTATATGGATATAATAAAATGTTAAAAAATACGTTTAAATTAGTTACCGGGTCGCTGTGTGTAGAATTGAAAAAGTTGGATAAAAAGTAACTACGGATTAAAATTAATTATTACATTTGCTATCTTTCATATAAACGCAGCGGGTGACAATATGAGAAAAAGTGTTCCCTTGTTTACTGGCAAAAACACCTGGCTGGTTAATAGAAAAACATATTCTGATGAAAGCTACCCTTATGAAGCTTAACTATTTAAGAGGTCTGTTGGCAATTTTGCTGGTTTCCCTGCTTGCCAGCTGTGGTGGTAGTAAAACCCCCAAAAATGCGCAAGGGCAACTGATTGGCGTTAGTCCAAGGCCAAAGTATTATCCCCCTGTACCCTATGGAATGGTTTACGTACAACCAGGAACATTCCACATGGGACCTAGTGACGAGGATGTAAACTATGCGTTTACAGCCCGTAACAAGTCTATTTCCATTTCCGGCTTCTACATGGATGCTACGGAAATCACGAATAACGAATATCGCCAGTTTGTGAATTGGGTTCGTGATTCCATTGCGCACATCCTCCTGGGACACGTCAAGCAGGATGATGGTCAGGATGTGATTGACTGGAAGCAGAAGATCGACTGGAAGGATAAGGGTATCAATGAAAAACTTGACGCCATGATCTATTCTGAAGCAGATCGTTTATATGGCCGCAAGGATATTGATGTTGGAAAACTGATCTACCATCAGGAAACTTTTAACTGGGATAAAGCCAAACTGAGAGAAAATGCTGGTAAGCCACGTTCCCAGTTCATCGTGAAAAAAGACGTACCTATTTATCCGGACACTTTGTGCTGGATCAGGGACTTCTCATATGCCTACAACGAGCCGATGACACGTATGTACTTCTGGCACCCGGCGTTTGACAACTATCCGGTAGTAGGCGTAAACTGGCACCAGGCAACTGCTTTCTGCGAATGGAGAAGTAAGTTCTGGGAAGACTATCGTACCTCAAAGAAATTATTCACAGAAGATAAATTCCAGCTGCCTTCTGAAGCGCAGTGGGAATACGCCGCCCGCGGTGGTAGAGAACAAACCCCATACCCTTGGGGTGGTTACTATATCCGCAACAAAAAAGGATGTCTGCTGGCTAACTTTAAACCTGGCCGCGGTAACTATCCGGAAGATGGTGGATTCTACACCGTTCGTGCAGATGCCTACTGGCCTAATGATTACGGCCTGTATTGCATGGCAGGTAACGTAGCAGAATGGACTGCGGATATCTTCTATGAAAATGCTTATTCCTTTACCTCTGATATGAACCCGTATTTAAGAATGGACGTTCCGGATGATGCCCCGTTGAAAATGAAACGTAAGGCTATCAGAGGGGGCTCCTGGAAAGATATCGGCTATTTCCTTCAGACTGGTACCAGGACTTATGAGTATCAGGACAGTGCTAAGTCTTACGTAGGTTTTAGATGCACCATTGCCCTGAGCCGCAGAAGCAAAGGACGTCACTAAGGTAAAATGGCTCGTATTATTAAAACAAGAAAAGCCTTTTAGTTATGATGTACATTTTTCGCAAATCGTTGAGTATTAACTATTCCATACAGAAATTTAACACAAAACACTTTAACCAGATTAAATTTTAACCTATGGCTATGAATCCTAAGAAAGCTAGCTGGCTGAACTTTTTCGTATGTATTGCAGCCTCTATTGTTATTATAGGTGCACTTTTTAAATTACAGCACTGGCGCGGAGCTGATATCGCGCTGATCGTTGGTCTTAGCGTAGAGGCCCTGATCTTCTTTGTATACGCATTCGTACCAGACACCAGTGGTGGTCACGCAGAAGGTGGCGCTGTAGTAGTTGCTGGCAGCCCTGCTGTTGCCGGCCTCGACAAAATGCTCCAGGAAGCGGACATCACGCCTGCGAACCTGCAACGCCTGAGCGAAAACTTCCAGAAACTGGGTACTACCGTTGACAAAATGAGAGACATCAGCGATGTGGTAGCTGCAACCGGCGACTACACTGCTAAAACCCGTGAAGCTGCAGCTGCTATCGGTAACGTAGCAAATGCATACACACAGGCTGCTTCTGCTGTTTCTTCTTTCAACAGTGCTTCTGAATCAACTAAAGATTTCCATGTTCAGATGCAGGGTATGACCAAAAACCTGGCTTCCCTCAACGCTATCTACGAACTGGAAATGCAGGATACTAACAACCACCTCAAAGCAATGAACAAATTCTACAGCAACCTGCAGAATACTTCAGCTGCTATGAGCAACAGCATCGAAGATGCTAAGAAAGCCCAGGAACAAATCACGCTGCTTGCTAAAAACCTCAGCAACCTCAACACCGTTTACGGTAACATGCTGAGTGCTATGCACGGAGCGAGATAAGGAAATGCTATTAGTTTCGAATCAACATCATTCTTAAATTCTGAAAACAAACTATGGCACTACCTAAAGATCCCCGGCAGAAGATGATCAACATCATGTACCTGGTCTTGACGGCCATGCTGGCGTTGAACGTGTCTGCTGAAATATTGAACGCATTTACTATCGTTAATAACTCTATCAATACCTCCAACGGTTCCATTACTGAGAAAAACCAGGTTGTTTATGATCAGTTCGTGAAACAAATGGAGAAAGATGCTGCCAAAACAGGTCCTTTCAAACAGAAAGCAGATCTGGCTAAAGCAGCAGCTAAAGAAGCTTTTGATTATATCGAAGGCTTAAAGAAAACTATCATCACTGAAGCCGGTGGTTTAGATGAACATGGTGAAATCAAAGGTATGAGCGATCTCGATGCTCCTACCCGCGTAATGGAAAACAACAAAAAGGGCCCTGAGCTGGAAGCCAAATTGGTGGCGCTCCGCAATCAGCTCCTTAGCTACGTTACGCCAAAAGATAAAGCCGCTTTTGAAAAATCACTGCCGCTCAAAATTGAAGTTGGTAAATCCAGCAGCGGTCATGGGGACAGCAAAAAAACCTGGACAACCTATCACTTCAACATGGTACCAACTATCGCAGCTGTAACCATCCTGAGCAAATTCCAGAATGATATTAAAAACTCTGAAGCAGCTGTAATCGATAACCTGTTTGATCAGATCAGCGCTGACGACTTCAAATTCGATAAAATCAGACCTTTCATTTCCCTGAACTCCAAAAATCTGATGGATGGACAGGAACTGGTAGCAAGCATCGCAGTAGGTGCATACAGCTCTACTGTTAACCCTTCTATCACTGTAAACGGTCAGACAATTGAAGCACATGAAGGTTTGGGTACCTTCAGAGCAACAGCAAGCGGAATCGGCGAAAAATCTATCTCAGGTACTGTTACCCTGCCTAGCCCTAACGGCGGCGAACCACAGTCCTTCCCTTTTACCGAAACTTATAATGTAGGTGCTTCCAGCACTTCCATCTCTGCAGATAAAATGAACGTACTGTACATCGGTGTACAGAACCCGATTTCTATCTCCGCTGCTGGTGTACCAGCTGAAAGTGTTTCTGCTTCCCTCTCCGGTAGCGGTAGCATCACCAAAAAATCAGCAGGTACTTATGTAGTAAACGTTTCTTCTCCAGGTAAAGCTGTTATCAACGTTGTTGCTAACATCGACGGTAAAACCCGCTCCCTGGGCCAGAAAGAATTCCGCGTAAAACGTGTACCAGATCCTACCCTCCAGGTAGGTACCTATAAAGGTGGTAGCGTAAAAGCGGCTGAATTCAGAATCCAGCTCGGTGTACGCGCAGTACTCGAAGATTTTGAATTCGAAGGTGTTAAATACGATGTAGTTGGTTTCCGTGTAGGTATCGAGTCAAGAGGTAAAGAATACCAGGAAGGTGATGCTTCATCTCCTTACTTCCCTGCTAACCTCGCCGCTTCTATCCGTTCACTGCGACCAGGAGATATCGTTCACATCGATAACGTAAAAGTAAAAGGACCGGACGGCGTTGTTCGTACCATGCCTTCTACCATGTATAAATTAAACTAACGGATTTATTAATTGCTGAAATATGCGAGCAGTAATCTTTAACAGAATTGGTTGGTGCACAATGTTGCTGGTAATGCTGGCAACAGCAGCTGAAGCGCAGCGCCGCGGTGGTACTACCCGCCGCAGAACTGCAACCCAGGCTGCCCCCCCTCAACAAGATCCCAACGCACCGGTGGTGAACCCGGCAACTGGTAATGCTGTTGCTACACCCCCTCCTCCCCCTGCAGGCGCTGCTCCAACAGCTGCCGCCGCCCCAGTGGATACTCCGCGCAAGTCGCTGCGTATCGACGGCGTGGTAGAACGTAACCTCGCGAGAGAACGCGTACCTATCGTGTACGACTATATCCGCGAAGATGACCGCTTCTGGGAAAAACGCGTTTGGCAAATCATTGATGTGAGGGAAAAAATCAATCTGCCATTCCAATACAATGTAGAGGATGAAGCAGGTACCAATCAACTGTTTATCAGTATCCTGCTCAACGCAATTAAAAACAAGGAAGTAGAAGCCTTCAACCCAATCGACGATCGCTTTACTACCCTGATGCCGTACGAAGAGATCGAAAAGAAAATCTCCGGTGAAGAAAGACAGGTGCGTTCCATCGATCCTATTACCGGTGAGGAAAAACTGGTGTCTACCCGCGACGATTTCGATCCAAACACCATCAAGCAATACAAGATCAAAGAAGTATGGGTATTCGATAAAGAAGCCTCACAGCTGAAAGTTCGTATACTCGGTATCGCACCACTGATGTCCCGTATGAATGAAGACGGCTCCGTACGTGCCTCCATACCACTGTTCTGGGTTTACTACCCTGATATGCGCCCGGTACTGGCTAAATACGACGTGTATAACCAAAACAACGACGCATCTACCATCAGCTGGGAAGACCTCTTCGAAATGCGCTTCTTCGGCAGTTATGTAGTGAAGGAAAACAACACTTATAACCGCGAAATCAAAGATTACATCAAAGATGGTGTAATGCGCCTCCTCGAAGGTCAGGCCATCAAAGACCGCATCTTCAACAAAGAACAGGATCTCTGGCAATATTAATCGCTACATCTGACCTGATCATAAAAGAAAAGGCAATCAGTTTAAACTGATTGCCTTTTCTTTTATAGCTTTGTTGAAAATATTGTAGCAGATGGCCCCCGTTAATTCCCAGCAATTCCTGCAACAACTTAAAAATCAGGTCACCACAGCCCGTGCCCTCGCTGAAACTTACTTCGGCGGACAAACAGATGCTACCCTTCTGCAACAGCCGCAGCCAGACAGCTGGAGCGCCATCCAATGCCTCGAACATCTCAACTCCTATGGCCGTTTCTATCTTCCAGCATTGGGAAAAGCTATAGAACAGGCAGTGATTAAAGGAACAAGGGCAGATGCGGCCTTCCGCAGCGGCCTGGTAGGTGGCTGGTTTACCCGGCTTATGTTACCGGATGCCAGCGGTAAGCCTAAATCAAAAATGCAGGCCCCCAAAGATCATCAACCCACTCCCCGGCTTTCTGCCGATAAAGTATTGAAAGAATTTATTGAACAACAAATTGAAATGGAAAGTCTGCTGGTAGCGGCTACCCGTATCAATCTTGAAAAAGTAAAAGTCCCTACCTCCCTTTCTTCCTTTATTCGTATGTCCGCCGGCGATACCTTTGCCTTCCTCATCGCACACATGCAGCGCCACCTGCGCCAGGCAGAAAGGGCTATTGCGGCAGCGACACATTCGTAGTGCCTTCCTCCGGATGGAAATAATCCCAGATGATTTTGGCTTTCGCATTGCCAACCTCTTTCACCAGGTCATCCAAAGTAAGCTGCTTAATCTTATTCACCGAACGGAAGGTTTTCAGCAATTGGGTGGCAGTGGTTTGCCCTATGCCCTTTATGCCCTCCAATTCGTTTTTAAAGGTGCCTTTTGAGCGTTTATTTCTGTGGAAGGTGATACCGAAACGGTGTACCTCATCGCGGATGTGGCGTATCAGCTTCAGACTTTCACTGTTAAACGGTAACTTGATACTTTCCGAATCGCCAGGGAAAAAGATTTCTTCCTCGTTTTTCGCCAGGCCCACCACCGTCATGCTGCCTATCAGGTTGAGTGCACGAATACTGTCCATAGCGGCACCTAACTGTCCCTTACCACCATCAATGATCACCAGCTGCGGTAATGGTTCTCCTTCCGCCAGCAAGCGGCTATAACGGCGATGTACCACTTCCGTCATGGAAGCGAAGTCGTTGATACCCTGAACGGTTTTAATATTGAAATGCCGGTAATCTTTTTTAGAGGCCACCCCGTCTTTAAACACCACGCAGGCGGATACCGGGTAAGCCCCCTGGAAGTTGGAGTTATCGAAACACTCAATATGCAATGGCAGCACCGGCAATTCAAGGTCGGCCTGCAGCTGGTACAGCACCTGCTTTCTCTCCATATCACTCTTGCCTTCCAGGTGCAGGATCTTTTTGCGGTATAGTTCCTCTTTGAAATAGTTAACATTTTTCTCGGAGAGTTCCAGCAGCTTCTTCTTATCTCCGCTCTTTGGTACCGTCAGCGTTACTTCATGCTCGGGATACTCTACCGGAATCGGCACTACTATCTCCCTGTTAACACTTTTAAACACATCCCGCAGGTAAGCTATGGCATATACCAGCACCTCTTCCTCTGTTTCTTCCAGTTGCTTTTCCAGTGTAACGGTTTTTGTATCTGCAATGGTCCCATTCAGGATCCGCAGGTAGTTGACGTAGGCATGGTTGCCTTCACTGATAATGCTGAAAACATCCATATTCCCCAGGCGGGTATTCACAATGGTGGACTTGGCAGAGTACGCACGCAAACTCTCAATTTTCTTGCGCATGATTTCTGCCTTTTCGAACTCCATGTTAGTAGCGAAATGCATCATCTCTTCCTTAAAAAGATTCATCACAGGCGCCAGGTTTCCTTTCAGGATGTTTTTTACCTGGGAAAGGTTTTCCCGGTAATCTTCTTCCGTTTGCAGGCCTTCGCAGGGGCCTTTGCAGTTGCCCAGGTGATATTCCAGGCATACCTTGAATTTGCCTTTTCGTATATTCTGCTCCGATAGGTTCAGATTGCAGGTGCGCAGAGGAATATTGTATTTGATGATCTCCAGCAGCTCACGTACCCGGCCTACTGACGTAAATGGCCCCAGGTACTCACTCCCGTCCTTTACCACGTTCCTGGTAAGAAATACCCGCGGGTAAGGCTCGTGTTTGATGACGATATAGGGATAAGTTTTATCATCCTTAAGATTGATATTGTATTTGGGCTGGAACTGCTTGATGAGCGAGTTTTCCAGCAGAAACGCATCCTGCTCTGAGTCAACAATCGTAAACTCAATGTGATGGATATGTTCAACGAGTTTCCTCGTTTTATAATTATCGTGATTTTTTACAAAGTAGGAGCTGACTCTTTTGCGGAGGCTTTTGGCCTTTCCCACATACAATAAAGTGCCCTGCTCATCGTAGTATTTGTAAATACCTGCCTGTACCGGTATCGTGTGTGAAATGCTTTGAAATTCTGCTCCCGTCATGATTATAGCTGATTTTTGCCTGCCGCTTTTACTGATATTTCCAATTCTTTCGGTGAAAGAAAGGCAATTTTCTGATACGTATTAATGAGAATGGATTTCCCGCGCTGGTAAATCAAATGTTGCCGGTATTCATAAACCATGTTGGACGTGTAGGACTGTACGGTTACCTGTTGAATGGTACCATTTTTATCCAGTTCCATTGTAATTTCTTCCGGGCTCGTTTGTTCTCCTTTTGATTTGTAGATGACAGACTTGCGGCCTGAAAAAGGATCCGTCAGGCTGGTAGTGTCGTATGCATCACGCAGGGAGGGTTTATTCAGATCGATATCCAGAAATGGTTTCAGGAGGTGCTGTACTGCATTGGAGTCCTTACTGTCGAAAGTCGCTTCCGTAGATTGCCCATTCAGCAGTACTCTTTTTTCCATGGTGCTGCCTGACTGCACCAGCAGCTTTTCTTCTGATTTAAAGTAGCCGGGAAGATCTATGTATTTATCGGGTTGCCCTGTAACGGGCTTTTGAGTAATGTTGCTGCAGGCGGTAAAAGCCAGCAGAGATGCCAGTAAATAAAATGCCGGGTGGTTCCTCATACTGCAAAATTAATACTTATCAGGGGGCATAAAAAATGCGCCGTAAAAACGGCGCATCGATGCATGAGCAAATCTGTCGAGAGCACTAAAAATATGAATATCAGTCATGTAGACTGCATTATAATCAGTTTGGTAGATGTTAAACGTCAGTGAATGAGCAAAAGTTACAGGGCATCAGAAAAAAGGATCATTTATTTATCTAGTACCTTGTAAAGTTGGCCAGTACCGGGGTTTTGGAATAAAGAAAGGTTGTCACAAATGTATGCGACAACCTTCAGATTATGTGAAAAAAGCTAAAATATTACACCAATAAATTTCCGGTCATTTCAGCGGGAACAGGCAATCCCATGAAATGCAGAATTGTAGGGGCGATATCACCCAGTTTACCATCTTTTACCTTGCCCTGGAAGTCCTTGCTGATGATGAAGAACGGTACCAGGTTTAAGGTATGAGCGGTATTAGGTGTACCGTCCGAGTTGATCATATAGTCAGCGTTACCATGGTCGGCAGTGAGGAACACTACGTAATCGCTGGCGAGTGCTGCGGTCACAACGCGTTCTACACAGTGGTCAACGGTTTCTACCGCTTTCACGGCAGCTTCGAACACGCCGGTGTGGCCCACCATGTCAGCGTTGGCGAAGTTCAGTGCGATGAAGTCGGCCGATTTGCTTTCCAGCTCCGGCACGATCATATCGGTGATTTCGTTGGCGCTCATTTCCGGTTTCAGGTCGTAGGTGGCTACTTTGGGAGAAGGCACCATCAGTCTGCGTTCGCCGTCGAATTCTTTTTCCCGGCCGCCGGAGAAGAAGAAGGAAACGTGTGGGTATTTTTCGGTTTCGGCTATACGAATCTGTTTCAGACCGTTGTTGAATACTACTTCACCGAGGGTCATGTTCAGGTTATCGTTTTCGAAGATAACATGTACATTTTTAAAGGTTTTGTCGTATTCGGTCATGGTGGTATAGTACAAACTGAGCGGCTTCATACCGAATTCAGGAAACTCTTTCTGGGTGAGCACCTCGGTAATTTCGCGGCAGCGGTCAGTGCGGAAGTTGAAGCAAAGCACAGCGTCGCCTTCCCGGATGGTTGCCAGTGGCTGACCATCCGCATTGGTGGCGATGATAGGCTTGATAAATTCGTCGGTTACTCCTTCTGCGTAAGATGCTTTCACGGCGGTGATTACGTCCTGGGTAGGTGTACCGGTACCGTTTACCAGTGCATCGTAGGCGAGTTGCACACGTTCCCAGCGCTTGTCGCGGTCCATAGCGTAGTAGCGACCGGTAACACTGGCGATCTGGCCCACGGAAATTTTCAGGTGAGCGCTGAGGTCTTCCAGGTAGCCTAAGCCGCTTTTAGGATCCGTGTCCCTGCCATCGGTAAAGGCGTGTATAAATACTTTTTCAACACCGTTAGCTTTGGCAATGTCTGTCAGTGCTTTGAGGTGGCTGATATGAGAGTGTACACCACCGTCGCTCACGAGGCCGATGAGGTGTAACGCTTTGTTATTGTTTTTAGCATGTGCCAGGGTATCGAGCAGCACCTGGTTTTTCGCGAGCTCACCGTCGCGGGCTGCTACGTTGATGCGTTGGAGTTCCTGGTATACGATACGGCCGGCACCGATGTTGAGATGGCCTACTTCGGAGTTACCCATCTGCCCTTCCGGTAAACCAACGTCTTCGCCACAGGTGATCAGGTTACTGTGCGGGTATTTGTTATATAAACTACTTACAAATGGTGTCTTAGCGTTTGCAATGGCATCTGCTGAAGGTACTTTACCTTCGCCCCATCCATCCATGATGACGAGAATGGCTCTTTTCTTTTCCATATCCTAGTTAAGGTTATTTTTAAATTTGTTCCCGAGGGGTGAAAATACTCATAATGGATTGAAATACTTTCGAAATTTCGGAGCTGTTAGTATTTTCATGGCGGATAGAGGATGTCATTTGCAGGGTCGGGAGCTAAAACAGTTCGGCGCGAGGCACCAAGCGAACACTGGCAAAACCGAAGGTTTTGTATCTTTTTATATGTTTTAAAAAATAAATATAAAAAAGACGTGATGGCTATGCCTTTAAGTGCTACCACGATGGTGGGATTTTGTTGACTAACAGGGCCTTTGGCATAGTTTTCGCTTCTAATTTGAGTTAGAAAAATCACATTTTTAATTAAATAACTGACAATGAAAAAGCTTTTGATTGTGCTGGGGATATTGTTGGGAGGAGTTATTTCAGCATTTACGCTGTCGGCAAGCTCGTATGAAGTTTCAGTAGCAGGGCCTTTTGAAGATGTTGTAGGAGCTATCAAACAGGGAGATGTGAATGGCTTGTCCCGGTATATGGATTCTAACGTAGAGATTAACATGACGGGAAAATCCAATTCTTACAGCAAAGCTCAGGCTGAGATAATTTTGAAAGATTTCTTTTCCAAAAACTCGGTAAAAGGCTTCGAGCTGGTACACCAGGGTGGCGACGGTAGCCGCTTCGGCATTGGTAACCTGACTACCTCCGGTGGTAATTACCGCCTTTCCTTCTTTTTACAGAAGAAAGGTAATACCATGGTGCTCAATGAGCTCCGTTTCGAGAATAAATAGATGTACAACACATAAATTAGTTGAAAAACCCCGGTGCTCCGCATTTAATTGCGGGGCACTTTTTATTTTTGCGCAACTTGCGGGCAAGAAGCAACTAAAATAAACGCGTATGTTAGACCAAGCAGCGCTCAATGCATTTATCAGAAGTGCATTGGCGGAAGATATAGGAACAGGCGATCACTCCACCCTGGCGAGCATCCCTGCTGATACGAAAGGGAACGCCAGGCTCAAAATCAAGGAAGACGGTATACTGGCAGGTATGGAGGTGGCTGAAGCCATTTTCAAATGGCTGGATATGTTCACCGTATTCACCCCGTTTAAAAAAGACGGTGACGCCATGAAAGCCGGTGAAGTGGCCTTTGAAGTGAATGCAGCCGTACATACTCTCCTGATGGGCGAACGCCTTGTGCTCAACTGCATGCAGCGCATGAGCGGTATTGCCACCCTCACCCACCAATACACTGAAAAGCTTAAAGGCTATCATACACGCATACTTGATACCCGCAAAACCACGCCTAACTTCCGTATGCTGGAAAAAGAAGCCGTGCGCATAGGCGGTGGTGTAAACCACCGGATGGGACTGTACGACATGATCATGCTGAAGGATAATCACATCGATTTTTCCGGGGGGATCACCGCTGCGGTTACCAAAACAGTGGCCTACCTGAAGGAACGTAATCTCCCCCTGAAAATTGAGGTGGAAACCCGTAACCTGGAAGATGTAAGGGAAGCGCTTGCCGTAGGCCATGTAGATCGCATCATGCTTGATAACTTTACGCCCGATCAGATTGTTGAAGCTATGAAGCTGATCAATGGCAGGGTAGAAACAGAAGCCTCCGGTGGCATTAACCTCGATACCATCGAAGCATATGCAAAAACCGGGGTGGATTTCATCTCCGTTGGCGCTATCATTCACCACGCTGTGAGCCTGGACCTCAGCCTGAAAGCTATTATCCTATAAACCGCTATTTTGAAAAAGATTCTATTTATCATCAACCGGAAAGCCGGCACCGACAGGCAGAAGCGACTGGATGGCGCCATCAGCAGGTACTTCCCTGCCACTGAATACAGCGTGGAAATTACTCACCTGGCATATCTTGGCCATGGTAAAGATCTGGCAGCCGAAGCGGTGAAAAACGGCGTTCATACTGTGGTAGCCGTTGGTGGCGACGGTTCTATCAATGAAATTGCACAAGGCCTCGTAGGTACGGATACCGCCCTTGCCATCATTCCCCTGGGCAGTGGCAACGGCCTTGCCAGAGCACTTAAAATTCCACTGGACGTAAATAAAGCCCTGCAGCTGATTGTTGCTAACAAGCAAAAAACCATGGACGTAGGCTTTGCCAATGAACACCTTTTCCTCAGCAACGCCGGCGTAGGCTTCGATGCCCTGGTGGCCGAGGAATTCAGGCATACCACCAAACGAGGCCTGTATGGCTACGCCAAACTGGTGATACAACGCTTTAACAGCTATAGCCCCGAAGCCTATACGATCAATATCGATGGTAAGCAGCTGGAAGAAAAAGCATTCCTGCTCACCGTGGCCAACGGCAACCAATTTGGCTACGAATTTAAACTGGCTCCCGGCGCAAGCGTTTTCGACGGTATGCTCGACATATGCATCATGCCACCGGTAAAATTCCTGGAACTTATTCCGGTTAGTTTATATTCCCTGAAAGGAAATATTGATAAAACACGTTATCTTAAACATTATACAGGAAAAACAATTACCATCACCGGCAACAGCCTGGAGTTCCTGCAGGTAGACGGTGACGCAGTGCCTTTCACCGGCAATGAAGTAATGTTGCGGGTACAGGAAAAAGCGATCCGGGTAGTGGTAAATTCATAACTTTTAAATTGTTGGGAAGATGTCTAAAAAGAAAGCAAACAATAGTGGTATAGTATACTCAACAGATCCTAACTTCTCACTGGAGCCTGAGCCGCAGGAAGAACAGGAAACCCTGGCCCCTGCCAATCAGCTGCTGAAAGTTAAACTCGATACCAAACAGCGTGCAGGCAAAGTGGTAACCATTGTGGATGGATTTGTAGGAAAAGAGGAAGACCTGGAGAAACTGGGAAAAGAGCTGAAAACCAAATGCGGTACCGGTGGCAGCGTGAAAGACGGGATCATCCTGATTCAGGGAGATTACCGGGAAAAAGTACTGAAATGGTTGCAGGACTGGGGTTATAAAAAAACTAAATAAACAGAAGGGGCTGATAAACATCAGCCCCTTTTTCGTATTTGCTTTTTTAACTAAACCTTATCTGTTTGCCAGTTTCATACCGCCTTCCGAATACCGGTCGCCGGCTACCTGGTTGTTTTTCAGGATTTCATCAATGGATGCCAGATCCTGTGCATCTAACTTCACATCAGCAGCGGCAGCGTTCTCTTGCAGATACTTTCTGCGTTTGGTGCCTGGGATAGGGATGATATCATCACCCTGTGCCAGCAGCCAAGCCAGCGAGAGCTGTGCTGTTGTGATGCCTTTGTTTTTTGCGTAAGCGCCCAGCGCTTCTACTGTTTGCAGGTTCTGTTCGAAATTGCCATCCTGGAAGCGAGGCAGAATTCTTCTGAAATCGCTGGCATCCAGTTGGCTCGCGCTGGTAAGAGTGCCCGTACTCATACCGCGGCCGAGCGGACTGTATGCTACCAGGGAAACGCCCAGTTCCCGGGTGGTGTTCAGGATGTCGCCTTCCACATCTCTGGTGAAGAGAGAATATTCAGTTTGCAGCGCCGCAATTGGGTGTACAGCATAAGCCTTGCGGACAGAAGCGGCACTCGCTTCTGAAAGTCCGAGGTAGCGTACTTTTCCTTCTTTTACCAGTTCCGCCATGGCGCCCACCATGTCTTCCACCGGTACCTGATCATCGATGCGGTGTGCATAATATAAGTCGATCACATCTGTGCCCAGTCTCTTCAAACTGGCTTCACAGGCTTGTTTCACGTATTTAGGGGATCCGTCGAAGTAATAGGAATTATCCTCTTTAAAACGGAAACCAAATTTTGTAGCAAGAAATACTTTATCTCTTTTAGAGGCGAGGATTTTTGAAAGTAATATTTCGTTGGCGCCCTGGCCGTACATGTCGGCGGTGTCGAGGAAGTTAACACCTAATTCCAGTGCGAGTTCCAGTGTAGCCAGTGATTCCTGTTCATTGTCGGCAATGTCCTGTGGATTGCCGTAAGCAAATGACATTCCCATGCAACCCAGTCCGATAGCCGATACGGAGGCTTCTGTTTTTCCTAATTTTCTGTACTGCATAATCTTGAGGTTTTATGAATGCAAATTTAGTTGCAGGTACAGAGATATGGATTGTAGCCTTCAAAGTAAAAATTGTGAATTTCAAAGGTTAGTGCTGGCGAAATGCCTGGGGGGATTGCTGGCTATGATTTCTGAAGAAGTGGGTGAAGTTGCCGGGATCTTCAAAGCCAAGGCACCAGGCTATTTCAGCGATTTGCCAGTCGCTATGCATCAGGAGCAGCTTTGCTTCCAGCAGGATGCGCTGACGGATATGTTCGCTGATCGTGCGGCCGGTAGCTGTTTTTACGCAGGCGTTCAGGTGGTTGGGATGTGTATTTAATGCCGCAGCAAATTCTTTGGCGGTTTTAATACCGATCTGCTGGGTGGGATGCTCAATTGGAAACTGTTTTTCCAGTTTGTCCGTAAACCGGTAGGCCAGTTGCTGGGCGGCGGTTTGCGCACGTTCCGGTGCCGCTGTTTCCATCGCAATTCTTCTGCCTTCCAGTAAAAGTAATTTTATGTAGATCAGAATGGCTTCCTGTTTAAAAGCTGCATTTTCCTGAAACTCTCTTGCGAGTTGACGGAAGATGGAGCTCAGGTAGCCCGCCTGTTCATTAGTTATTGGGTAAATTGACTGGCTGCCGGCCTGGAGTAATGGATACGTTAATAGTTCCTGTGGTTGTTTGTAAAACAGTTCTTCCGTAAATAAACAATAGTAGCCATCCTGTTCTTTCGTAGTAGCAGTCCAGGTTTTAACGGTATGCGGGTTAATGAAAATGATGGTAGGTCCTTTCACTTCATGGCGCACACCGTCCATAGTGAAGATGCCTTCACCCGCGGTAACCAGTGATATCTTGTAGTAGTCACGCCGCGATGCTCCTATCTCTTCCTTTACCGGATGCTCCTGTCGGGAATACGCTGCAAAGGTACCGTTAACAGGTACTTTGGGTTGTACGTCGAAGTGCTGATAAAGGGAGAGGTTGTCCTGTATATCGGTCATTTTTAATGTCCGGATTTCATTGGAGCGGGTTATTCTTTTTGATGACATACTTCAAATTTACGCTAACTTCTTGTTAAAAAAACAATCAGGGAGAATGCGGGTGAAAAATTAAGATTGGCGGGAACGCCTGATTTTACTGGTGTTTTCATAAAAATGCAACTTCATTGCATTTTTATTTTTGATAATATTCAAAAGAATTCACAATTTGTTAACGCCTTTATCAACCAAAATCTTGTTATTGATAGAACAAGATAACTCATTCAACCAAATACAAAAAAGGACGCTGTTCAGCGTCCTTTTTCATTTATATTTTTTGTTATTCAGGAGAGAATAAATTCTATCTCACCGAAAGAAAATTCGTGACGAACGTTATCTATCTCCATCACCAGTACACCGGTTTCAAGTATATCGGTTATGGTGCCTGTAAATGCCACACCATCCTTACGGTAGCTGGCAGGGATGTTGATGCGGAAAAGCCGGCTTTTATATTCCTCCATAATAGCGGCGTAGTTGCCTGCTTCCAGCTGTTTAATCCTTTTATCCAGGCAGGCGCATAGTTCCTTTGCAAAAGCGGGGCCTTCCCAGGTTTTGCCGGTGATCTGGCGAAGGGACACGGCGTGTTTGAGTTCCTCCGGGAATTTAGCCTGGTTGAGGTTTACACCGATGCCTATGATGGCATATTGCCAGATAGTACCCCGAATGACGTTTTCGATGAGAATGCCGACTGCCTTTCTGTCACGCCAGTAAATATCATTGGGCCATTTAATAGTAGTTTCGTCGCCGGCGTATGTGCTGAAGAGGTCATAGGTTGCCAGGGCCGCTACGGCACTGAGTAAAAACTGCCGGGAAAGGGGCAAGGCAGCAGGTTGCAGGGCAACGGATAAAGCACTCACATCTCCGGGTTCTGCCAGCCATTTTTTACCTCTGGTTCCTTTGCCCGCAGTCTGGTACCCTGTAAACCAGGCTGATCCGGATGTCACCTCCCCGGAATTGACCTGTGCCATGGCATAGTTATTGGTGCTGTCTG
Source organism: Chitinophaga jiangningensis (assembly GCF_900142605.1). GTDB lineage: Bacteria > Bacteroidota > Bacteroidia > Chitinophagales > Chitinophagaceae > Chitinophaga > Chitinophaga jiangningensis. The sequence goes on along the minus strand of NZ_FRBL01000005.1, from coordinate 253,006 downwards.
TTTTTTCCAGGATATAAAACGGGTGTCCTATCACTTGAATCCTTTTTAAGTCTGTACAAAGGCCGGCAAAGTAGTTCATTTTATTGTTTTCTTAACATAATAGGAGGCCCTGAACGTATTTTTATCAGGCTGATATTAAGGCTTGTTTAGTAACTTTGACAATTAAAGATTATTTTTAACAAAAACGTGATTTATTGGCACCCTTAACCGTTCTGAGCACGAGGAAAAAAGCGCAGACGCGCTTAACCAGAGAAAGTGAAATTTTTACCACCATCATAAAGGCCATACAGGAGAAGAAGGGGGAAAATATCGTTTCCCTGGATCTGCGCCAGATTCCTGAAGCAGTGGCCGATTTCTTTATCATATGTGAAGGAAACTCCAATACACAGGTTCGGGCAATCGCCGACTTCGTGGCTGACGAAGTAGAAAAGAAGCTGGGGGAAGCGCCTTACAAGCATGAAGGCTTTACCGCCCAGCAATGGATATTGGTTGACTATGTGAATGTGGTGGTGCATGTTTTTCAGCCTGAAACAAGAGCTTTCTATAATCTGGAAGAAATGTGGAGCGACGCCGAGAGGATGGAGCACAATGACTAAACAAAATCAGTCGATTTCGTATTAATATAATTATAATTCTGATAGCAATAAACATCCGTTAAGGAGCGAAAGATTATGGAAAAAGGAGGCAATAACTTCAACAGAGGGTCAGACAAATCGCCTAAGAAAGGACCTAAGTTTACGATATACTGGGTGTATGCCTTTATTGGTATAGCCCTGCTTGCCATGAACTTACTCGATTTCGGCTCTCATCCTAAAGAAATCAGCTTCCAGGAATTCCAGGTTAACTACCTGAAACCTGGTGACGTAGAACAGCTGGTTGTAGTAAACAAGAAGTATGTAGAAGTCTACATAAAGAAAGACAAACTGAAAGATCCTCAATTCAAAGACGTTAATAAGAGCCGTTTGGGTGGTGATAACCCTGGCCCTCACTACCGTTTTACCATTGGTAGCGAAGAGAGCTTCAAAAAAGATATGGATAAAGCCCAGGAGGGCGTTGCACCTGAAAATCAGGTCAAAATCAAATACGACGAACGAACCAGCTGGTTCGAGCCTGTATTCCAGCTCCTGTTGCCTATTCTGTTGATCATCGGTTTGTGGGTACTGCTGATGCGCAAAGTTGGCGGCCCAGGCGGCGGCGGCAGTGGCGGCCCGGGTGGTATCTTCAACATCGGTAAATCTAAGGCTACCCTGTTCGACAAAGGCACCCGCGTAAACATCACCTTCAACGATGTGGCCGGCCTCGATGAAGCCAAAGTAGAAGTAATGGAAATCGTGGATTTCCTTAAGAATCCTAAAAAATATACTTCACTGGGTGGTAAGATCCCTAAAGGTGCATTGCTGGTAGGCCCTCCGGGTACGGGTAAAACCCTCCTCGCTAAAGCAATGGCCGGTGAAGCACAGGTGCCTTTCTTCTCTATGTCCGGTTCCGACTTCGTAGAACTGTTCGTAGGGGTAGGTGCCAGCCGTGTGCGTGACCTGTTTAAACAGGCCCGTGAAAAAGCACCATGTATCATCTTTATCGATGAAATTGATGCGATCGGTCGTGCCAGAGGTAAAAACGTAATGATGAGCAATGATGAGCGTGAAAACACCCTCAACCAGCTGCTCGTAGAAATGGATGGTTTCGGAACCGACAGCGGCATTATCATCCTGGCGGCTACCAACCGCCCGGATGTACTGGACAGCGCCCTGCTGCGCCCAGGCCGTTTCGACCGCCAGATCTCCATCGATAAGCCTGACCTGGCCGGAAGAGAACAAATCTTCCAGGTACACCTGAAGCCAATCAAAACATCTCCAAACCTGGACATCAAAAAACTGGCTTCCATGACGCCTGGTTTCGCCGGTGCCGATATCGCCAACGTATGTAACGAAGCCGCCCTCATCGCTGCCCGTAAAGGGAAAACAGAAGTGGAAATGGACGACTTCAACGATGCGGTTGACCGTGTAATCGGTGGGCTGGAGAAGAAAAACAAAATCATCTCTCCGGAAGAAAAAGAGGTGATTGCCTACCACGAAGCTGGTCACGCCATCTGTGGATGGTACCTTGAACATGCCAACCCGCTGGTAAAAGTAACCATTGTGCCACGAGGCGTAGCCGCTCTCGGATATGCACAATATCTCCCTAAAGAACAATACCTGTATAACACCGAACAACTGATGGATGATATCTGCATGACCCTCGGCGGCCGCGCAGTAGAAGAAATCGTATTCGGTAAAATCTCCACCGGCGCACAAAACGACCTGCAAGTAATCACCCGCATGGCCTACGCCATGGTGACCGTTTACGGTATGAACGATAAAGTAGGTAACGTATCCTTCTATGATCCAAACAACGATCAGGCATTTACGAAACCTTACTCCGAAGAAACTGCTAAACTCATCGATGAAGAAGTAAGAAAACTCATCGACAGCGCTTATATCAGAACTAAAAACCTGCTTACAGAAAGACTGGAACAGGTGAAAATCCTCGCTACCGAACTGCTGAAAAGCGAAGTGCTTTACCAGGCCGACCTGGAAAGACTGATCGGTAAACGTCCGTTCGATATAAACAGAGAACATCTTGCCAGTAAAGAAGGATTAACTACAGACGGAGTACATCCATCTGATATCATCAATCCATCACCATCACCTGCAAATGCGTAATTAGTCATATGAAGGTTTCTCCTGCCAAGGAAAATATTCTGAAGCGAGTACGAAATGCTTTAAGTCAGTCAGTACAGTTGCCCTTCCCTAACTCGGAGGGCAACACTGCTGTCTTTAAGACCGAGAGCGAAGGAATGGAGATCAGATTCGCTGAAGAGTTTACCCGCCTGCAGGGTAAATTTGTTTTTTGCGCAGGTAAAACTGAGCTGATCGAAAATTTACGCGCACTCTGCGACAACAAGGAATGGCATAATGTACATTGCCAGACCCCTTCCCTGCTTAAGCACCTGCATACCGACGAACTGCCCTGCCTCAACCAGGGTAACATGCACGATGCAGATGCTGCTATTACTGACGTAGAGTACCTGGTAGCACGCACCGGAACCGTAGTGCTCAGCGCAGCGCAGCCAAGTGGCAGAGCCCTGCCTGTATACGCGCCCGTGCATATCATGATTGCCTACACACACCAGCTGGTATTTGACCTGAAAGATGCCCTGCATAAACTCAAGGATAAATACGGTAACGACCTGCCTTCTGCCATTTCCTTTGCAACAGGGCCCAGCAGAACAGCAGATATCGAGAAAACACTGGTAGTAGGTATTCACGGACCAAAAGAAGTATACGTATTTTTAGTAGACGAATAGCATGGAGATCAATTTGCCCGCAGGCAGAAAAATATATTTCGCCTCAGATTTTCACCTGGGAGTGCCTGATGCCAACACCAGCAGAGAGCGTGAAAAGCTCATCATCAAATGGCTGGAAGAAGCTGAAAAAGACGCCGAACACATCTTCCTCGTCGGCGATATCTTCGATTTCTGGTTTGAATACAAACACGTAATTCCTAAAGGATATATCCGTATTCTTGGTAAACTCGCTGCTCTTCGCGATAAGGGTATCGGTATCTCCGTTTTTATCGGTAACCACGACATGTGGATGAATGGCTATTTTGAAGAAGAGTTGGACATTCCCGTGTACTATGAACCCCAAACCTATACCATCGCTGGAAAACGCTTTTATATCGGCCATGGCGACGGTCTCGGGCCGGGTGATCACGGGTATAAATTCCTCAAGAAAGTTTTCCGTAACCCCGTGTGCAGATGGCTGTTTTCGGCTTTACATCCCGCCATTGGGATAGGGATGGCCAATTACTTCAGTCGTAAGAGCAGAGCCGCTGTAGGTCAGGATTTAGAGAAATTCCTGGGCGAAGAAAATGAGTGGCTGGCGATCTACAGTAAAGAAATACTGCAAAAGGAACATTTCGATTATTTCATCTTCGGACACCGGCACCTGCCGCTGGATATCAAAGTGGGTGAAAACAGCCGCTATATTAACCTGGGCGACTGGCTGAACTATACTTCGTTTGCCGTTTTCGACGGACAGCAAACTACGCTGCAGTACTATACCGCCGCCGGTGAAAAAGCTGCAAAATCAGGCGTCAAGGATATCGTGTAGTATAGGAGGCGACTGCATCTCCACAAAATCCGGTAAGTGTAACCTGAAAAACTCCAGGTAGGCATACAATAGTTTCCTTCTTCTTTCTTTGTTCATCACAATACCTGCCAGTTCTTCCGTAGCTGTGCACTGGTAAAGTGCGTCCGTAAACTGACTGGCGTCCGGGTCCAGGTGGTGAATGTGGTGCGGCGGAAGATCCGTATAATGGCCCTCCTGGAGGTCCAGGTATGGCGTGTATTCTGAAAAGCGGCCGTTAATGCGGAAACCCAGGTACTCCCCTACTTTTAAAGTGAAAAACAGCGGCAGGTTGGCCACCACGGGCAAATCGGACTGGTCCAGTACCTGGAAGGCATTTTCCACGAAATAATACAATTCCAGGTGCTGCTCCGGCTGTTTCAGTGTTTTCTGCAACAGCTCGATCATATACAACGCTACGGTGTTCTTGACGATGTTGAAGTGCAGCGAGTTGAAGATATATGCCAGCTTAAATTCGGCTATCCTTTGCAGGTTTTTTATCTCCTGATGATAAACTACCAGATCGAGGATATTACCTGGCTGAAACAGATTGCCACGGGCAGCTTTGGGCTTGCTGGAGCGTACCCCGTTGACAATATAGGACTGCATACCGAACAGTTCTGTAAAAATGCTTACAATCATGCTCGTGTCGCCGTATTTGACGGTTCTTAGTACTATCCCTCTTGTCTTGTGTAACATATAATCAGCCTGCAATTTAGCTAAAAGCGGCGGTTAACAGCCAATAGCAATTTTAATTACCTTTACGCCCTTACTAAATTGAAAAATCCACATGTGGCAACGCTTAGCCAGCTTTGTGCTCAAATTTCGCCTAACACTATTATTGTTATTACTGGTTACAACTGGCGTGATGGCCTGGTTTGCCAGTAAAGTGCAGATGTCCTATGATTATGTGGCCACTATTCCGCATGATAACCCTAAGTATCTTGAATTTCAGCAGTTTAAGAAAAAGTTTGGGGAAGATGGGAACATGATGGTGCTGGGGGTACAAACCGACAAGTTCTTTCAGAAAGACTTCTTTCACGATTACATTCAGCTCAATAAGGATATCAAAAGTATCCATGCAGTGGAAAATATCCTGAGCGTACCTTCCGCTATCAACCTGGTGAAGAATGACAGCACCAGAAAGCTGGAAGCAGGGCTTTTGTTTAAAGGGGATTTATCGGGGCAGCAGGAGATTGATAGTCTTGCCAATGTGTTTAACACTTTACTGTTTTATAAAGGGTTGTTATATAATGCCGAAAGCCATGCTTATCTCATGGCTATTTATGTAAACAAGGATGTGTTCAATTCGCCGAAACGTACGGCTGTAGTGGATTCTATCTATAAGATTACCAAAGCATTTGAAGAAAAGCAAAAAACAACAGTGCGTTTGAGCGGACTGCCGCTGATTCGTACAGTCATGGCCGTTAAGGTGGCGGATGAGCTGAAATTGTTTTTGAAGATATCATTCCTGCTTACGGGATTAATTCTCTTTTTATTTTTCAGATCCTTCGGGGCAGTACTGATGTCGATGGTGGTGGTAGCCATTGGCGTGATCTGGTCTGTTGCCACCATCGTATTGATGGGGTATAAGATCACGTTGCTGACTGGTTTGATTCCATCATTAATTGTGGTAATTGGGATTCCTAACTGTGTTTATTTTATCAGTAAATATCATACGGAGTACGCGAAGCATAATAACAAAACGAGAGCGTTGGTACGCATGATTCAGCGGATGGGTATTGTAACGTTGTTTACCAATATTACTGCTGCTATTGGGTTTGGGGTGTTTTGCTTTACGAACAGTGCTATTCTGAAAGAGTTTGGTGTGGTAGCCGGTGTGAACATCATGCTGATATTCATGATTTCTTTTGTGTTTTTGCCGAGTGTATTGAGTTATTTGCCAGCGCCTAAAACGAAACATATTTCCTATCGTGAAAATGGGTTCTTCACTAAAGTGCTGAACCTGTTGGAAACGTTGGTGTTCAAATACCGCAAATTGGTATACGCGGTGAGTGCAGTGCTGGTAATTTTATCCATTGTGGGCATGATGCGTTTGCAATCGGTAGGTTACATGTTAGATGATATTCCGCATACGGACAGGTTATACACGGACTTAAAGTTTTTTGAGAAGAATTTTAAAGGGGTGATGCCATTGGAGATAGCAGTGGACACGAAGCGTAAGAATGGCGTGGTGAATTTGCAGACGCTGGGGAAGCTGGATCAGCTTACGCTGCTGATAGCGGCGCAGCCGGACTTTGCAAGGCCGTTGTCGGTGGTGGAAGGTATCAAGTTTGCAAAGCAGGCGTATTATAGTGGCGACAGCAGTAACTATGCCGTACCTAATCAGTTTGACCTGGGTTTCCTGGCGCCGTACCTGCGGATGAAGGCACCAACAGGAGCTGGTGCGAATACTACATTTTCGAAGCTGGTGAATTCGTTTATGGATAGTACGAAGCAGGTGGCCAGGGTAAGTGTGAATATGGCTGATGTTGGGTCGAGGCGTTTGCCGGAGTTGCTGGATTCGCTGCGGCCTAAGGTCAATGAAATTTTTGATAGCAGTAAGTATAACGTAACGTTTACCGGTACAAGTGTAATTTTCCAGGAGGGGACGCGATTTATCATCAGTGGTTTGACGGAGAGTATTGTGCTGGCGTTTGTGTTGATAATGGTGTGTATGCTGTATTTGTTCCGTTCGTGGAGGATGGTGATTATATCGTTGATTCCGAATTTAATTCCGCTGGTAGTAACGGCTGGTGTGATGGGCTGGGTAGGTGTGCCGCTGAAGCCTTCTACGGTGTTGGTATTTAGTGTGGCATTGGGTATTGCGATAGATGTGACGATCCGTTTCCTGGTGAATTTTAAGCAGGAGTTGCCGCATCATGATTTAAATATCAGTGCTACTGTAAAGCAGACGATTCATGAAACCGGGTTGAGTATCATTTATACTTCGTTGATTTTGTTTGCCGGCTTCATGATCTTCAGTTTTTCAGAGTTTGGTGGTACGAAGGCGTTAGGATGGTTAACCTCTTTAACCTTGATTGTGGCGATGATTACGAACCTTACAATTCTGCCGGCACTGTTGTTGTGGATGGAGAAGGCTTTGTTGAAACAGGCGAAGAAGAAAGCGTTATGGAAACCGCTGGATGAGGAGGAGGATATTGCTATAGATCAATTGGGTGTGGGCGATAAGGACTAGGAAAGTCTGGTCATATAACTAATCTGCTGAATGCAGTGATTACCGTTGGTAGTCACTGCATTTTTCGTTTTTGGGGATGTTTTTCTACAGGCCATGCTAAACTTTTAGCTAAAGCGGACAAAAAAAGTGCTTAAACTAATCTAGTAAAAATCGCTTATCCGTTTTAATTACCGTTCATCATAAAACTGTATATATCCACATAAAAAAATGAGAGGTTTATAATGCCATTCTAACCACTAGTTCATGAAAAACAAATACTTAAAGGGCGCTCACCTGAGTGAGCGGAAATTTAAGGAGATCCTACGGCTGTTCGCCGATGATCTGACAGCCACGCAGATAGCGAATATCAGTGGCGTAAGTCGGGTAACGATCAATAGTTACCTCAAAAAGTTAAGAGGCCAGATCGCGCGTTATTGTGAAACGTTGCATCCTGTGTCTATCCCTGTTGCTGCATTGTTTGAACGGGAGGATTCCCGTTTGGACCAGGATGATGATACCCTGGTCGCAGTGCAGTCCGATGTTGACAAGGCTGTAAGGCCTGTTATTTTCGGCATTGTCAAAATTGCTGACCGGTTACACACCGAATTACTACCTGATGTCAGCCGTTCCATGATTCATGCTGCCACCCGTGGCAGGTCTGTATTGGAGAAGATTAACACGACGGAGCGTTTGCGCAATTATTCCGGCGTGGTTGATCTGGGGCAGTATCGCCTGTACAGATTAAGCAGCAAGCCTACTGATGCATCCGGAACCCCTCAGATGGATGAGGTGGATGCTTTCTGGGGCCTAACTAAGCATCGTTTAGCCAAGTTCAAGGGGCTGAACAGGAATACTGCTTATTTACATTTAAAAGAATGTGAGTTCAGATTTAATTATCGTGGAGATGATTTGTTCACGGTTTTATTAGAGATGCTGAAATCATATCCACTCACTTTATCCTGATTTTTTCACCTAATGGCATTGACCCGGCCGAGCGTTTCGGCCGGGTTTTTTTGTTTAACCCTGTTTGTTAACTGTTTAACAGTTGTAAATTCTTCTATTTTTCAGGTTATCTTTTTTCAACATACTTTCCTTGAGTATTTATAAATATTTAATTATCAAGATATAAATGTAAAGTGATTAATATTTATATGTTAATGAAAAGTTAAAGCCTTGTTATCGGGTTGTTATTTGCAAGTTGCAACCTTTAAATTTTTGTTAATAAAGTCTATATTTACAGTCTGATTGGAAAATTATTAAGGAAACTGCTTGTGAGAAAAAGGATAACTACTTCTTTGTGTGATTTATTGAAATAATCACAACAAAGAAGTAATATTCTTGGTAATTGTCAACTTTGTGAACTCGACCATGCCATAGAAACCTGTGCATTCTCCACAACAATTTATTCAGTAAAAACCGAACCTGCTATTTAACCAGGGGTACTGTATCATTTGGCTCTTTTTAGAGCTCAGACGTAGCTTTTTATTTTAAAAAGATAGATAACAACAACGGAAACAAAACATGCTTATGAGGAAAGTATTAGTTCTCCTCCTGGCCGTGTTGTCCCTTGCCGGAAATGTATTCGCACAGGGTCGCACAGTTACGGGGAAAGTTACTGATGCTCGGGACGGCTCTCCTATCCCGGGTGTAACCATTCAAATTAAAGGTACCAACAAGGGTACTACTTCTTCTGTGGATGGTACTTACAAAATTGCAGTTGATGCTAATGCCGTATTGGTATTCTCTTTCGTGGGATATGCCAACCAGGAAAAGCCAGCTGCCAGCGACGTGTTGAACGTGAAACTTGGTGCTGACGACAAGCAACTGAGCGAAGTGGTGGTAACAGGTTATACGGTAGTAGACCGTAAAAAACTGGTAAGCTCCATTTCTGAAGTAGGTTCCAAGCAACTGGAAAACGTACCTATGCCGGATGTAAACCAGCTGCTGCAAGGCCGCGCCCCTGGTGTGGTATCTTCTTCTGGATCTGGTCAGCCAGGTGCTAAACAAAGCATCAGCATTCGTGGTATCGGGTCCCTGAGTGCGAGCGCTGATCCTATTTATGTGATCGATGGGGTGATTATTAATGCTGGTCAGGTGAATGAGGTAACTCAGACACAGAGTACTGATATCATGGCCAACATCAATCCAAATGATATCGAAAGCATCAACGTATTGAAAGATGCATCCGCTCTGGCGCTGTATGGTGCCCGTGGTGGGAACGGTGTGATCGTCATCACTACCAAAAAAGGTAAAGCGGGTCAGTCTAAAGTAGGCTTTAAAGCGCAGTATGGTTTCAATATGCCTAGCTTTGGCAACTGGAAGCAAATGGATGCCCAGCAGGCTTTTAACTATAAACGTGATGTGTATCGATTGAATGGCTTCTCTCAGGAAGATATTGAGGCTGCTGTTCCGGATTCATTATTGAAATACGCAACTGATTGGAGAGATCTTGCTTTCCAAAATGGTAAAACTCAGAATTACGAAATCAACTCCAGCGGTGGTAACGAGAAAACACAATACTACCTCTCTGGTGGTTATTTCAGCCAGGATGGGGCTATGATCAACTCTGGCCTGAAGCGTTATTCCGTTGTATCCAATGTGCAAAGTAAAGTTAGCGACAGACTGGATGTAGGTTTGAACCTGAACCTGTCTTATGCTGATATCAATAATGCCGGTGCCGGTAACCGTTACAGCAGCCCGCTGCTCGGAAGCTTCGCAAATAGTCCGCTGTTGCCTGCTTACAAGCCTGACGGCAGTCTGTACACCGGTCTGGAAGACTTGTGGCAGAATACCTCCAATACTGGAGACAACTTTGTGTACTCTTCTGCACTGAACACTAACCGCGTAGAAAACCTGCGTATACTGGGTAAAATGTACCTGAACTACAAAATTTTTGACTGGATGAAATTTGGTCAGAACATATCTGTAGACTATGTAAGCGCACAGCAGAAATCTTTCCAGGATCCGACTACCGGTGATGGTTATAACTTCTCTGATCCTAATCAGAGTGGTAGTGTGTACCAGGCACAGCGTAATCAGAGAACAATCACTTCTCAGACTTCTTTGAGCGGTAAGTTCAACGTGGGTCAAAAGCACCTGTTTGATTATCTGGCATTAATGGAATATGCTCCAACCCACTTTAACTCATTTAATGCGGAAGGTGTAGGATTTGCTACTCCTAAAACCCCGGTATTGGACGCTGCTGCAGTTCCACTCGGTGTTGGTGGTACGCAAACTGACAGTCGATTCCTGTCTTACCTGGGTCAGTTGAACTATACTTTCAATGGTAAGTATTATTTCACCGGATCATTAAGAAGAGATGGCAGCAGCCGTTTTGCACCGGGTCATAAATGGTCTAATTTCTACTCTCTGGGTGGTTCCTGGCGTATTATCGACGAGAACTTCATGAAGGATCAGCATATCTTCTCCGATGCAAAACTGCGTGTGAGCCATGGTACCTCTGGTATTGCGGGTGGAATCAGTGATTTTGGATGGATGTCTATTTATGGTTACGATGTGGCGTATGGTGGATCTCCTGCCAGTCGTCCAACTGAGCCAGGTACCCCTGACCTCACCTGGGAAAAGAGTATTTCCACCAACGTGGGTCTGGATATGGGATTCCTGAAAAACAGACTGACTGCTTCTGTGGATCTTTACTACAGAAAATCAGTTGACCTGTTGCTGAGGAACCCTTTGCCGCCGACAAGCGGATATCCTGATCGTCTCGTAAACTTGGGAACTATGGCCAATAAAGGGGTTGAAGCAAGTATTTCTTCCCGCAATATCGATCATAAAGACTTTCAATGGTCTACTGACGTGACTTTTGCTTATAACAAAAACAAAATTCTGTCAATGGGTGGTGCTGCTGATGTGAATCCTCCTACCAACTCTGACGGGACTACTTACACAGGAACTATTCACCGTGAAGGTTTGCCTGCATACAGCTGGTACCTGAAAGAGTGGGCTGGTGTTGATCCAAACAATGGCGATCCATTGTGGTACAAAGCAGATGGTACAACTACCAACAATATCAATCTGGCTAATTACAGAGTTTTTGGTACTACCATGCCCAAAATTACTCTTGGCTTCAATAATACCTTTAATTATAAAAACTTCACACTGTCTGCATTTATATATGCCTCACAGGGTAATCAGGTAATTAATGGTACTGCAAGATATGGTGATGCTGATGGCGGTCGCCTGAACTGGAATTATAATGTGGAAGCCGGCGAAAACTACTGGACTACCCCAGGTCAGAACGCCAGCAGACCTAAACCAATTCCTGGAGGTAACAAGAACTCTGCGGCATTGTCTACCCGTTATCTGGAAGATGGTTCCTACATCCGACTGCGTAACGTAGTACTGGGTTATAATGTGCCTAAATCCTGGCTCAATGCTGCTAAGATTCAGAATGTTCGCCTGTATGTGCAAGCACAGAACCTGCTGACTATCACTGGCTATTCTGGTGTTGATCCGGAAATCGACAATACCGGTTATGAGTTCTTCAAATACCCGGTTAACAAAACTGTAAGTTTTGGTGTGGATATCACTTTGTAAAAATTAATGGAGTTAACAATTATGAAAAAATTAATTATAGCAATAGCTGCAGCAGGGGTGTTTATGCAGGCCTGCAACAGCAAACTTGATATAAACCCATCTGATTCGGTTTCGTCAGACGAGGCACTTTCAGATTATTCTGGCATTACCGCTGCACTCAACGGGGTATATGATGTATTGCAGCAAACTGAATACTATGGTCGTAACTATCTGGTGATGACTGAAGCTAATGCGGACAATATCTACATTGCGGCTAGCAACAGTAACAGGTTTCTGAGCAGCTTCAGACATGATTATGCTAGCGTGGATGCGGATGTAAGAGATTTCTGGTCAGCGGCTTATACCGGTATTATGCGTGCTAACAGAGTACTTGAAGCAGTAGATGGTATTTCCGCTACGCAGGAGCAGAAAAATATAGCCAAAGGCGAGGCCTTATTTTTACGTGCCTTGATGCATTTTGACCTGGTGAATGTATTCGCCCGTCCGTATGCGCAGGGGGGTGGCAGTCAGCCTGGTGTTCCGCTGAAATTGAAATATGTGATTGATCAGCCTGCCCGCGCTACCGTTAAGGAAGTGTATGATCAGGTTATTGCTGATCTGGTTCAGGCGAAGGAGCTGCTGAGTGGCGTTGGTGAAGCCACAAAAAATCACGCCAGTAAATATGCTGCTGAGGCGCTGTTAGCCAGAGTGTACCTGCAGAAAGGTGACAAAGCTAATGCGATTGTGGAAGCGACTAATGTGATCAATGCAGGATTTACCCTGCAGCCATCTGGTGTGGACTATTATAATGTTCCAAATAGTAATGAGGAAATCTTCACACTGATTTACCAGGATGCAGAAACAACAGGTTCTGATAACCTCGGTAACATGTATCAGAAACCTGGTTATGGTGATTTTCGCGTGTCTCCGGATTTGATGAGTACTTTTGATGCTGCTGACAGCCGTAGGGTTTACTTTGATAAGCTTGGTGATGAGGATGTAAACAGGAAGTTCTCTGGTCAATCTGGTAAGCAGGGAATGACCAGTCCTAAACTGCTGCGTTTGGCTGAAATGTACCTGATTCGCGCTGAAGCGAACAGTACCGCTAATCCTGCTGCAGCCATTGAGGACGTGAATGTTATCAGGGAAAAAAGAAACCTGGATAAGCTGACCGGTGTAGCACCGGCTGCTGTGCTGGATTCTGTACTGGCTGAAAGCCGTAGAGAGTTCATGTTCGAAGGACATCGTTATTTTGACCTGATCAGAAATGGCAGAGGAGTGAACCGTAATTTCTGCGGCAGCATTCTGGCAATTAAGGCGCCATGTACTATTGAAGCGAACGCTTTTAACATAATCTGGCCAATTCCTGAAAAAGAGAGGAACACCAATCCAGGCATCGAGCAGAACCAGGGTTACGAATAACTAGACAAGCATGTTGTAACTATAAAGAGTGCTTCGCTACGGCGGGGCACTCTTTTTTAATGCCTATTTAACAGAACTTTATAATCAAATAGTTTGTTTGTTTAAATAAAAATTGTAGGCAATTTGATATTCTGATAAGGATTTATTTTATATTTGGTTAAAGGAAACAAAGTTTGAATTTTTCTGTTATTAACCTGTTATTTAACATTTATTTATTTCAAATCATATGATAAAATAATTAAACCTGTATAACTGCTAGTCACAGTTATATAGGTTCTAATGGTTAATGTTTATGAGAGCTTAACCCTGTTAGCTTATGAATATTTTGTAACTACTAGTCACAGTTATGAAAGAGTTAATGTGGTTATGCCTTGATAAGTTTCTAGCCTGCAATCTTCTTTTTATTAGTCAATCAAAACCAAGTCGCTTATGAAAAAAGGGCTACTACTTTGGCTGCTCCTGTTTGGCTGCATAGTAAACGCAGTCGCACAGCGAACGATCAGCGGAAAAGTTAGTGATGCAAAAGATGGCTCTGCTATTCCCGGAGTTACTGTTGTGATTAAGGGTACAACAAAAGGAGTGTTCACCTCTGGTGACGGTACTTACAAACTTAATGGAGTAGAAAATGGAGCCACACTGGTGTTTTCTTTCGTGGGTTATCTTACCAAAGAAGTACCAGTTGGTGCCGGCAACAGCGTTGATGTAGCGCTGGAAGCCGACAAGAAACAACTCGGAGAAGTTGTTGTGACCGCCGTCGGTCTGAAAAAGAATGAGGCAGCACTGGGATATTCTGTATCCACAGTAAAACCTGATCAGATTCTTCAGAAATCTGAACCTGATATGTTAAAAGGCCTGCAAGGTAAAGTTGCAGGTGTGGACATCAGGACCTCTCAGGGTACGCCAGGTGCGGCTACCCGTATCCAGATCCGTGGTAATACCTCGTTTTTTGGAAACAACCAGCCACTCATCGTTGTAGACGGCATCCCGTACAACAATGACCAGGTAACCACTTCTTCCCAAACCTCCGGTGGTGGTGCCTATGGTAGCGGTCTCTCTGCACTCGATCCAAATGACATTGCTTCCATGACTGTACTGAAAGGTGCTGCTGCTGCGGCACTGTACGGATCAAGAGCATCAAACGGTGCGGTAGTAATTACTACCAAATCTGGTTCTTCTAGCCTCTCTAAACGGAAAACAGAAGTAACCTATTCTTCTTCTATTGCATTTGAAACTGTAGCCAGTTACCCTAAATACCAAAATACATATGGTGCAGGTAGTAACTTTAACTACTCTGGTGTTTCGAATGGTTCCTGGGGTGCTAAATTTGGTTCCATTGACTCAGTTACTGTATGGGCGCCATACTCCGACGCCTATCCTGAGTTATATCCTCCAGGGTCTAAAATTCCTTACAGGGCTGTACCGAATAACGTAAAAGACCTGTTTCGTACTGGCTTTATCTCTGAAAATTCTATCAGTGTAAACGGCGGAAATGAGAAGTCTTCTGTAAGTGCAACTGCCTCTTATATGAGTCAGGATGGTTATGTACCACACTCTGACTTCAACCGGGCCAGCCTCGCGGTAGGTGGTATCACCAGGCTTACAAATGGCCTGAATGTAAGCGGTAACTTCAGTTACAGCACTACCAACCAGTTGGGTTCACAGTTCGGCGAAAACCAGATCGATGGTGCGGCTTCTTCCTTTGCCCGTAACCTCTTCCTGGCCAGAAACTGGGATATTGCCGGTTATCCATATGAGGATAAAAACGGTTACCCTGTTCAACCGCTCTATTCCCAGTTCGATAACCCGCTTTGGTCATTCATTCATAATACCGTTAGCACAAGAACCGACAGGTATGTTGCTGGTTTGAAACTGAACTACGATATTCTGCCATGGTTCAATGCCAGCTATCAGATTGGTACTAACGTAAACAACCTGACACGTAAAGAAATCATTGACCTTGGTTCCCGTGGTGCAGAAGGTTTAGGTCAGATCACCGAACAAAACTATCGTTTTGCAGAAATCGAGTCCAACCTCATTGGAACCTTCACGCCGAAGCTTAAAAATGAAGATTTTGGATTCAAGGCTATCATTGGTCATAACGTGAATCAACGTACCACCAACTCGGTTGTTAACATCGGTAAAGGTATTGTTGCACCTGGTATCTATAATCTCACTAATACCAAAAGCGTACTTCCAAATGAAGATGTCCTGATTCAAAGAAGGCTCTGGGGTATATTTGGAGAAATTGACCTCGACTATAAGAAGTGGTTGTTCCTGACTTTGACAGGTCGTAACGACTGGTCTTCTACCTTGCCCAAAGCAAATCGTAGCTACTTCTATCCAAGTGCTGCTGTTTCCTGGTTATTCACGGACGCGCTCAAAATTCAGAGCAGTTGGTTTGACTTCGGTAAACTTCGTGCGAGCTGGGCTAAAGTGGGCCGCGATGCAGATCCATACAGCCTGCAAAACATCCTGTCAGTTAACGTGCCATTCCTGGGTCAGTCAGGTGTAATTCAGAACCCTGGTGCCGGTAATCCAAACTTGAAACCAGAGTTCACTCAGGATATCGAAGTAGGTGCTACCTTGGAATTCCTCAGCAGAAGAATTGCTTTAGACTTTGCCTGGTATTCCAGAAAGTCCACCAACCTGATTGCACCAATTACCCTCGCTCCAACCTCTGGTTATACCACTTTCGTGGATAACTATGGTGAGATTACCAACAAAGGTTTTGAAATTGACCTGAACCTGGTTCCGGTTAAAACAGAAAGCTTTACCTGGAATCTCCACTGGGTATTCGCAAGAAACGTAAACATGGTTACAAAGCTGAGAGAAGGTGTTGATCGTCTTCGTTTGGCAGGTGTACTGGATGGTATCAGCCCATACCTGGAAGCAGGTAAGCCTTATGGTTATCTTAGAGGTACATACGATGCACGCGATGCCCAAGGCAATCTCCTGATTGACCCTAGTAGTGGATTACTCATCCCGGCTGGTGATCAGAGAATGATTGGTAATCCAAATCCTGATTTCAAAACAGGTTTGACAACCAGCTTCAATTACAAAGGCGTTTTCCTGAATGCTTTATTTGACCTCACAAGAGGTGGCGATATTTACTCCGTAACCGTGAGCAGCCTGCTGGGGCGTGGTGTAACCAAAGACACAGAAGATCGCGAAAAAATGATCATTCTGCCAGGTTACTACGGTAATGTGAATAATCCCGGCGAAGTGCTTAAAGATGATAAAGGTGCGCCAATCCCTAATAGTACACCAATATCTGTATTTGATGCTTATTTCGGAGAAAGTTTCGCTATTAACTCTGCTACCGAATGGAACGTTTACGATGCGACAGTGTACACACTGCGCGAAGTAACTTTAGGATATGATTTTCCTAAGTCCATGTTCAATAAAACATTTATCGGCGGTTTAACAGTGACACTGACTGGCCGTAACCTGTGGTACGTAGCACCTGGTATGCCAAAATATTCCAGGTTCAACCCAGAAGTTGGTAGCTTCGGTTCTACCAATACACAGGGTATTGAACTGTCTGGTGCACCAACTACACGTCGCTTTGGTTTCAACGTGAGAGTGACTTTCTAGTATTCATGAAAAAAAGACTATCGATGAAAAGAATTTGCATAATACTGTTAGGAGGACTTTTAGCAACGGTTAGTTGTAAGAAAGGCTTCCTTGACATAAACACAGACCCGAATAACCCGTCGAAGGCGACTTCAAGCCAGCTGCTGACTGCAAGTGAGCAGGGCCTCGCCTATGCTATGGGGTTCAGTAACCAAGGCCGAGGTGCAATAGGTTTCACCGAAGTGCTGTCAGTTTATATGCATCAGGTAACGGTGCGCGAATCTCAGGACCAATATGGAGCATTGGGTGATCAGTTTGATATCAATAATGCCTGGACGCAATTTTACAGTGCGCAGAGTAGCGGGTTTGGCTATGTAGGTTTTCTGGAGAATACCAATGTGTTAATCCGTCAGGCAGATGCTGAAGAAAACCACGTTTTTGCCGGTATCGGTCGTATTATGAAGGCGTATGGTATGAGCCAGATGGTGGACCTCTTCGGTAACGTACCCTACACTGAGGCAAACCTGTTCTATCTCACTAAAAACGGTTATCCTAAATTCGATGACGGTGCAACCATTTATCCGGAATTATTAAAAATGCTTGATACAGCTATTAATAATCTCGCACAACCTGGTGGAAACTCACTGTTACCAGATGGGGATGATCTTTTTTACGGTGGTGATGTGGACAAATGGACGCGCCTGGCATATAGTATCAAGTTGAAATTGTTGGTGCAGCAACGTTTAATCAAAGACGTATCAGCAGATGTAACAGCATTATTGAACAGCGGGAAACTGCTTGGAGAACTGGCGGATGGCTTTATGATGTCTTATGGCCCAAGCAATTCGCCTGATGATAGAAATCCAGGTTTCAACGATTACTATGCTACACAGCGTTCTCATTACGTGAGCCCTTGGTTTTATTCTATCTTGAAAGGCTATAACCCAAGACTGTTCACTGGTATTGAGGACCCTCGTATTCCGTATTACTTCTATAATCAGATTAAGACTACTGATACCACAACTGCTGGTGTAGGTAATACCGATTACAGAGACAGTGCTTTCGTTTCTATTCTCTTTGGTTCTGTAGGACCAAACAGAGACAGATCCAATGATAACAGTATTACTGTTTTCGGGATCTATCCTGTTGGTGGCCGTTACGACGATAACTACAAGAACTATAATATGAACGCTCAGACGAACGTGAGAGGAGTATCTTCTGCAAGCGCCACTGGTGCTGCTCCTCTGCGCTTACTGACTTACGCAGACGTATTATTCCTGAAAGCGGAATGTATGAATGCAGGATTATATCCTGATGACGGAGGTGCAACCTTGAAAAAGGCAATGGAAGAATCTTTCCTGCAGGTAGATTATGTTGCTGGCAGAGCGAATAAAAACCAGAATATTCCTAAGCTCGCTGGAGCAACTGCGGTAAACAATTATATCAACCAGATCATGGCGTTGTATAGTGGTGCATCAGCTACTGGCAAACTTGAGATTATTATGACACAAAAATGGATACAGAGTTATGGTTTCAGTTGTGATCAATATACTGATTATCGTCGTACTGGTTATCCTGTTCTGTTTGATCCAAATGATCCTACTCAGGCGCCTGGTGGAAGATATCAGCCTCCTATCCATGGTGATCCTACTCGCGGCGCCGCTAGTCAGCCTTCCGTAAGAGTTGTGTTAGGTAGAAAATATCCTGTTTCATTGCCTTACCCAGCTGATGAATTAAACGTAAACAGAAACGCCCCGCCGCAGAAACAGCCTGATGCTGCTTATGTTTTCTGGGATAAATAGCACCATTTAAGCATTAAAAAATTGTAAGTATGAAGAATTCAGTAACATTGATATTAATGCTTCTTACGGTCTGCATATTTAGTTCCTGCCGTAAGAACGATAATCCAAAGCTGCCGGATAATATTCGGGAAGGTGTATTGCCACTGTTTACTCAGACAGCAGGCAGTGCTAATCTCAATAACATCAGCACATTTACAGCAACATTTGATCTGGACTACTATTTTAGGAATGCTTTAAAAGCTACAAAAGTGGATATATATGCTGCTTACGATGGTGATTACGAGCATACTCACCTTATCCAGGCAAATGTTACGTTACCAGCTAAAAACATCACTGTAACAGGTGCACAGTTAATAGAATGGTTTGGTATTAATCCTGCGCAACTTGTTAAGGGTGAGTTTATCGAAATAGGTGCAGATATGACGCTGCCTGATGGTACATTAGTAAAAGCATTTCCATTCTACATAGATAGTGATGGTAATATGCAGGCAATTGCACCATATAGTAGTAACTCATATGGGATGGCAGGTTCTAACCCATCTTTGTATTGGGAGAAAAAGAATTAGTCCTTCACTAAGCTTAGCAATAATAATTAAAAATCCCGGCTGTAAGACACAGCCGGGATTTTTGTATTTTACCGTTCCTAAAAATTATTTAACGGCATACTACATTCTCATAGGGGATTCTTTAAGATTTTTCAGCACACATTAATCTTTGTAAACTGATTATAAATCAATATGTTGTTTATATTAACATTTCTTTAAGTTAAATTATGTTAAATTTTTACCACTAAAATGTTAGGGAATACAAAACCATTTACATTATATTTGTTTGATCATTGCGAGATGATACTCCTTTGATGTCGAAATCTAATATTGCTTATTAAGGGAATAGTTTAGTAGTCTAAAATGCTTATGAGGAAACGAATCGCCAACGAGTTCTCCATTACTTTATAGCAACCATAGTCCTTCAAACCTGACGCGAGGCTTGTTAATTCTTTTATTTGCTTAAAAGAAATACAAGGTCCGGGAGTTAATGGTATTGTTATGTGCTTATGTCAGCAAATAACCACTAGAAGTAGCGAAGTAAGTTTAGCTTAAGATGATAGAAGATTCAACCGAATTTGAACACAGTAGTATTTAATCACTGTTAAGGAAACATGATGGTAAATGTTATGCTTGTTTAGTATTCCAATGTAGCCCGCAGTAGCAGGGTTTGCAGTTACATGATATTGTATTTGGTGACAGTAACAAAAAAGACACGCGGAGTGTCTAAGGGCCATGCCATGCCTATACCACAACCAATTACGGACGTTTTACTTTTTATTGTCTAATCAAAATTGCTTATGAAGAAAGGATTATTCCTCGGGCTGCTCGCGGTCCTCAGTGTCTTCCAGGCACTGGCGCAATCCAGAACGATCACAGGTAAGGTAACCGATGCAAAAGATGGTTCACCACTTCCTGGCGTTACTGTAAAAATCCCTGGTACCAATATCGGTACATTAACCTCTCCTACTGGTGAGTTCAAGATTCCTGTAGATGCAAAAGTTGGAACATTGGAGTTTTCCTTTGTTGGTTATTTATTGCAGAAGGTAAACGTGACTGGTAAAGCTACCGTAAACGTGTTACTGGAAGGCGATCAGAAAGCATTAAGCGAAGTAGTGGTGGTAGGTTATGGTACACAGGAGCGTAAAAACGTTACTGCTTCCATCGCCTCTATCAATGGCTCTGCGTTGAAAAATACAGCAGCTCCCGCAATCGACCGTCAGCTGGCGGGTCAGGTAGCAGGTGTACAAGCCACTGTAGCAAGCGGTGTGTTAGGGCAACCTGCACGTATACGCATCCGTGGTACAAACTCCCTCAGTTCTGGTACAGATCCTCTGTATGTTATTGACGGAGTACCTATCATGACCGGCGACCAGAGTGGTGTTACCCCGTATAACCCACTGGGCGATATCAACCCTAACGATATCGAAAGCATGGAAGTTCTGAAAGATGGTTCTGCAACTGCCATCTACGGTTCTCGCGCTGCAAACGGTGTAATCCTCATCACTACCAAAAAAGGTAAACAAGGTAAAGCAAAACTGAATTATGATTCATGGTTTGCCTCTGCCTCCCCATCTAAAAAATTCGATCTGCTGAATGCTGATGAATTCATCACTATCGCAAACGAAAAATATACTAACGCAGGTAAAGCTGCTCCGGCAAAGCCTACTCCCATCCCTGGTGGTAACGGTAACTACGATACAGATTGGCAGGATGTTGTAACCAGAACCGGTTTCCAGCAAAATCACAACCTCTCTATCAGTGGCGCTAACGAAAACACTAACTACTACGTGTCTCTCGGATATGCAGATATGAAAGGTATGCTGGTTGGTAACGACCAGACGAAATACCAGGTGCGCATGAAAGTGGAGCAGAAAGCACTGGATATCGTAACCCTGGGTGTTAACTCTGCGGTTTCTTACGTTACCAACAACGGTTTCAATACCAGCGCTACAGGCCTGTCCGGTAGTATCACCAACTCACTGCGTGCACTGCCTAACGTACCTGTAATGTGGCCTGACGGCACCTACAATATCAACCAGCCAGCGAACCTGCTCGGTGCCGGCGCTAACCTGGTGAACATTGCAGACAACTACACTAACATCAAATATGTACTGGACAATAACATCTACCGAAATAAAAACCTGAACTTCACTGGTAATACTTTCGTAAACGTAGAAGTTATCAAAGGACTGAACGTGAAATCACTCGTAGGTATCAACCTGCTGAGCGGTGAAGATTACCAATACTGGAATCCAATCCATGGTGATGGTAAAAGCAGCGGTGGTTATGCATTCCAGCAACAAATCCCCAGCTTCCGTTACAACTGGGTAAACACTATCTCCTATAATAAAACATTCGGTAAACACAACATCAATGCGGTTGCCGGTATGGAGATTCAGAAGAGCAGAGAAAGATACTTCTATGGCCAGGCAAATGGCCTGAGCAGTACTTTCTTCGGTGAAAATAACCTGATCTCTAACAGTTACACTACACAGAAATCTGGTGGTGGAATCGTGGAAAGAGCATTCAGATCTACTTTTGCACGCGTAGGTTATTCCTATAAAGATCGTTACATCTTATCCGGAACCTTCCGTAGAGATGCGATTTCTGCACTGCCTCCGGGCCACCAGAATGCAAACCTGCCAGGTGTATCCGCCGGTTGGAGACTGTCTGAAGAAGACTTTTTCAAAGGTGGCAGCATCAGCAATATTGTCAGCAACCTGAAAATCCGTGGTGGATGGGCTAAAGTGGGTAACGTAGACATTGGTGCATATCCATATGTTGGTTCTTACAAAGCATCCGTATACGGCGCTAACGGTGGTTTGACTTACAACAACGTGTACAATCCTAACCTGACTTTTGAAACCAGTAAGAAAGTTAACATCGGTTTCGACCTCGGCCTGCTGAGAGATCGTATCACTGTAACTGCTGACTATTTCAAAAATAATATCGATAACATGGTATTGTCTGCTCCTGTTGCACCTTCTCTGGGTGTTCCAAGTGCCGGCGCTCCTAACCAGATCAACCTCAACGTAGGTAAGATGTACAACCAGGGTTATGAGTTCTCTGTAAATTCTACCAACATTCAGAAAGGTGACTTTACCTGGACTACTTCCTTCAACGTAACCTTTGTGCAGAACAGAGTTGAGGCACTGGTTAACAACCAGGACATCACTAAGAACTACAACGTAACCAGCGTGGGTCGTACCATCGGTGAGTTCTACGGTTATGTTTCTCAGGGTGTAAACCCTGCAAATGGTAACCCACTGTGGCTGAAAGCTGACGGTACTACCATTCAGGGCGATATCGCTACCAGCAAGTACAAGAAATACGATCCAACCCATCCTGAAGACGTATCACAGGCTGCAGCTGCATTAACTGCAACGGATAAACGTTTCCTGGGTAAATCTACTCCTACTTACTATGGCGGTTTGAATAACACTGTTTCTTACAAAGGATTTGATTTCAACGTATTCTTCTCCTTCGCAGGTGGTAACAAAGTGTACAACATCACTCGTCAGGAAGCACTGAACAACCAGAAATTCCTAAACAACGGTAAAGAGATCCTGAATCGTTGGACTACTCCTGGTCAGCAAACAGATGTACCAAAACTGTGGCAGGGTTCTGACAACTTCGTTCTGCAGAATGGTAACCTGAACAGCCGCTTCCTGGAGAAAGGTGACTTCATCCGCGCACAGAACATCGGCCTGGGTTATACCTTCCCTAAAGAGTGGATACAGCACGCAAAACTGAACAATGTTCGTATCTACGCACAGGTACAGAATGCGTTCGTTATCACTAAATACACTGGTGTGGATCCTGAGTTGAACTACAACGTTTCCGGTCAGGCAGGTAACATCGAGCCAGGTCTGGATTACAATACTTCTCCTGTTCCTCGTACCTATACAGTTGGTGTAAACATTGGTCTGTAATCTTCTGAAAAAAACTAATTATGAGAAATATATTCAAGTATCAATATAAAAGATATGTAGGTCTGGCGCTTGCTGCGGGTATTGTGGCTGGCTTGACTTCCTGCTCCAAATTCACAGAGCTGAAGCCTAAAAACCAGGTGGATGAAAATGTGGTGTTCACAGATTCTTCTTATATCGAGCTGGCATTAAACGGGGTGTACAACGCTGCTACCGTAGGTAGCTACAATGATACCTATTCAGGTCGTGGTTATCCTTTTGGTGCTGCTGCCATTGAGCAGGATGAAATGCGTGGCGAAGACATGGTGAACCTCGCTACTTTCTACGAGATCACTTACAAGGCACAATATTCTACTACCTCCGCCAACAACGTGGCCATGTGGGTAAACCTTTACTCGCTGATTAACCAGGCTAACGTGTTTATTGAAGGTATCCAGGCTGCGGCTGCGAAAGGCATTATCAGCGCTGGTAAAGAACTTCAACTGGAAGGTGAGGCAAGATTCCTCCGTGCCCTGGCGCACCACGAGCTCCTGATTCATTTCTGCCGCCCTTATGCTGACGGAAATGGTGCTAAAGCAGGTGTTCCTTATCGCACGCTTGCTACCAATACAGTGGATAAAATTCAGAAAAACCTGAGTATGCCAAGAGGTACAGTAGCTGAAGACTATACTCAGATTCTGACTGATCTGGATTTTGCTGAAAAGAATCTGAGCGCTACCAGCAGAGCATTCTCTAAAGCTACCCAGGGTGCTGCCATTGCACTGAAAACAAGGATCAAACTGCACATGCAGGATTATGCAGGTGTTATTGCGGAAGCTGCCAAACTGGGTGCTGATAAACCTGCTCCTACCAGCAGCATCAATTCCTATGCATTGGCTGCTGATGTAACTGCGCCTTTCGCCAGCTATGGTAATAACAACAACACGGAATCAGTATTTTCTATCGCCAACAGCGTAGCTGCTAACGGTGATGTGAACGGTGCATTGGCTCCAATGTTCGGACCAACCAGTACCAGCGGCCGTGGCCTTGTTGGTATGAGTCCTAACCTGTATAACGCTAAGTTCTTTGCGGCGGATGATGATCGCAGAAAACTGATGATCAGACAAACAGGTGCTGCTGATGTGGCGAAATATGTATTTTCTGCTAAATACACCGATTATGCAAACAGAAGCGACTGGGCGCCAATCCTCCGTTATGCAGAGGTATTGCTGAACGCTGCGGAAGCGTATAGCCGTACAGGTAATAATGTTCAGGCCTATAACCTGCTGAAGGTAGTACACAACAGATCCAATGCAAAAGCTGATCAAACCTCTCATCTGCCGGATGTGATGCCTGGTACAATTACTGACCTGACACTGGCTATCCTGAATGAGCGTCGTGTGGAATTCTTTGCCGAAGGTCGTCGTTGGCCTGATCTCCACCGCCTGGCGCTGGATGCAAAATATGGTAAAGGTGGTATCCCTGCGAAAGTGGATCCTGCTGCGCTGAAAATTGACGGTTCTGACTACGATGTAAATAAAACAACACCAGTAGCTACCGGTATTGCTGCCATCGAGTACTCAGATTACCGTTTCCTGTGGCCTTTCCCAGCTACAGAAACTGCTTCCAACCCTACGTTGAAAGCTGCTCAAAATCCTGGTTACTAATGGTTACACTGTATTTAATAGTGAATTAATAGATAATAATCAGTAAACGAGAAAGGGTGTACCGTGATAAGCGGTACACCCTTCTTGCTTTAATAGAGCAACACGTAACAACTTCGCTTCGTGTGCTTTCCTATCTCCATAAAAAAACTCCCGGTGGTAATTTCCACCGGGAGTTTTACATCTCTATATAAAAAATTTATTTCAGTACTTCCCTGAGTTTAGCTTCCAGTGCAGGACCGCGGAGATTAGCCGCAATAATTTTACCCTGCGGATCAATCAGGAAGTTAGCAGGAATGGCGTTGATACCAAAGGTAGTCACCACTGCAGACTCCCAGAATTTCAGGTCACTCACCTGGGTCCAGGCCAGGCCATCCTGTTTGATCGCTTCTACCCATTTATCTTTGTCCTTATCCAGGGAAACACCCAGGATGGTGAAGTTCTTATTTTTATACTGTTGGAAAGCCTTTACCACATTAGGGTTTTCGCCACGGCAAGGTCCGCACCAGCTGGCCCAGAAGTCCACCAGCACATACTTTCCACGGAATGAGCTCAGGCTCACCATTTTACCATTTGTATCGGGCAGTGTGAAATCAGTAGCGGTTTCACCGATTTTAACAGCGATTGACGGTTCTTCACCACCTGCGGCATCGCCACCGGCGCCCTGCATTTTCTCCATTTCATCCACTTTCCCTACCAGGCTTTTCACCAGTGTGTTCTCAGGGAAACGTTTCTGCATATTGGTAAGCACCTGCCTGTGACCGAGGATTTCGCCGGCGTCACGCACCTGGCTGATCGCAAACACTGCATTTGCAGGATATTTGGTTTTATCGGCAGTAATAAAGAAGTATTCTTCGAACTCTTTCTCTTTACGTTGCAGCTCTTCCACTTTCGGATGGAGGATACTATCCGGAGTTTTGATGCTATGGAGGCTATCCAGCGTGCGCATTTCTTCCGTGAGCGCGATGGACTGCTTGCTGATGCTGGCCAGGAACTGGTGCAGTTCAGCAGTAGATTCAGAACCTTCTACTTTCAGGTTGTCGAGGTTATCCAGGTCACCTTCCAGTTTCATATCACCGGCATCCAGGGAAAGGATGATGAACTTGCCGTTGCTGAAGCGGATGCGGTAAAGGCCCTGCTCCGGCACCATGCCTTTGAGACTGAATTTACCACCGGCATCTTTAACATTGGTGGAGTCCACCACTTTAATATCTGTGAGGCTAAGCTGCTCCAGTACTACAGGTCCAACAGGCAGGTTGGTCAGTTGCCCGTCAATCTTGAATTCTCCCTTTTCCTGCTGCTGACCGGCGCAACCTGCAAGGAAAGCGGCGGCAGACAGCCATAAGAAGTATTTTTTCATGCAATCAGTTTTTAAGTTTCATTATCTGCAAGCCCTCAAATTAGGTTAAATTCATGGATTGGCCTTAACCCTTCAATTTTTCGGCCAGCAGTTCATTGGTCAGGCGCGGGTCAGCCTTGCCTTTGGAGGCCTTCATGACCTCTCCCACAAACAATGCCAGTAATCCTTTTTTACCACCGCGGTAGGCGGCTACCTTGTCAGGGTATTTCGCCAGCACTTCATCGATGATAGGCGCAATGTTATCGGCATTGTTATCCTGGATGAGATTGAGTCTGGTAGCGATTTCCAGTGGCTCGGCAGGATCGCTGATCATTTCCGGTAAGATACGGGAGGAAGCAATGGAGAAGCTTACTTTTCCACTGTCTACCAGCGCGATCAAGCTGGCCAGGGCAGCTGGTTGCAGCGGGAACGCGGAGATGTCGGCCCCCTTTTCGTTGAGGTAAGACTTTACGGGTCCCAGGAGCCAGTTGGCCGCCGCTTTGTACTGGCTGGTGGTGGCGATCAATGCCTCAAAATAATCCGCCGTGGACTTATCATCACAAATCACGCGGGCGTCATATTCAGGCAGGTTATACTGTGTGATATATTTTTGAATCAGTTCCTCCGGTAAAGCCGGTAAAGTGGCTCTGATAGCGTTGATGAAATCATCGCTGAGGTGAAATGGCGCCAGGTCAGGCTCGGGGAAATAGCGGTAATCATTGGCTTCTTCCTTGGAGCGCATGCTGAAAGAGGTGCCGGTAGCGGCATCAAAGCTCCTGGTTTCCTGCACAATGGTGCCGCCGGTTTCCAGCAGTTCCACCTGTCGCTTTACTTCCAGCTCAATCGCACGTTTCACGTTGCGGATGGAGTTCATATTTTTCACTTCCACCTTGGTACCCAGTGTGGTAGCTCCTTTCAGGCGGATGGAAATGTTGGCATCGCAGCGCATACTGCCTTCTTCCATGTTGCCGTCGCAAACGCCGAGGTAGCGCACGAGGCGGCGTAATTCGGTAAGGTACTGATAGGCTTCTTCGCTGGTATGCATATCCGGCTCACTTACAATTTCTACAAGGGGCACGCCGGCGCGGTTCAGGTCTACATAGCTGTAGGCAGGGTCCTGGTCGTGCAGGAGCTTACCAGCATCCTCTTCGAGGTGGATGCGATTGAGTTTGATATCGCGTGTGCCCGCATCGGTGGTGATACGTACGTATCCGCCGTTGCAGATAGGCGCTGTATGTTGGGAAACCTGGTAACCTTTGGGGAGATCAGGGTAAAAGTAGTTTTTGCGTGCGAAGTAGTTATCTTTTTCTATTGCGCAATGGCAGGCCAGGCCCAGCTTAATAGCATACTCGGCGGCTTTTTTGTTCATACGGGGTAATGTACCCGGATGAGCCATGGTAATAGGACTGATATGCGTATTAGGGGCTCCGCCAAAAGCGGCACTGTCGCTGCAGAATAGTTTGCTTTCTGTCAGCAGCTGGGCATGCACTTCAAGCCCTATCACGGTTTCGTATTTACTGTAATCCAAGAGGTGACATTTTAAAAATTCCAATAAAATAAAATCGAAAGCAAATCACCACTATAATTGCTTGCTGATTAACGCAAATATATTCAAATAATGCTGTGTTTTCGGGCAAATTCCTGCCCGGAAAATGGTAAATTCGGCTATATCAAAAAGTTTAAATTCATCCCTATGATCAGTAATACCCAGGCCGGTGAGTTGTATGAAGCCCAGAAAGCATATTTTGATTCGGGGGCTACCCTGCCATATAATTTCCGGAAAGCCCAGCTGAAGCGGTTAAAGAAGGCCATTGAGCAGTACGAAACCCGCATCCTGGACGCGTTACATCAGGATTTACACAAGCATCCGATGGAAGCCTATTCCAGCGAGGTGGGGTTTTTATATGAAGAAATCAGTTTTATCCTGGAACACCTCAAAGAGTGGATGCAACCAGAAGTGGTGACCAGTCCGCTGGTGACGTATCCGAGTAGCAGCAGGGTATACCGGGAGCCGCTGGGCCTTACGCTAATTATAGCCCCGTGGAATTACCCCTTTATGCTGTTAATCAGCCCGCTGCTGGGCGCCATTGCCGGGGGAAATTGCGCGATACTCAAGCCTTCTGAACTGGCTCCGGCAACATCTGCCCTGCTAACAGCACTGATAAAGGAAACATTTGATCCAGCCTATATAGCCATTGTGGAGGGAGATGGCGGTGTGGTGATTCCAATGCTGATGTCGTACCGGTTTGATCATGTTTTTTTCACCGGTAGCATACCGGTGGGTAAAAAGATTATGGAGATGGCGGTGCCGCACCTGACGCCTGTAACGCTGGAATTAGGTGGAAAATCGCCCTGCGTAGTGGATGAAAAGGTAAATGTAACGGTAGCGGCTAAACGGATTGCCTGGGGGAAATTCTGGAATGCCGGCCAAACCTGCGTGGCACCTGATTATATACTGGTACATGAAAATGTGCAGGCAGCCTTTACGGATGCCCTTAAGCAGGCTATCAGGGAGTTTTTTGGAGATGACCCTGCTGCCAGCGCCGACTATGCCCGGATGATCAATGAAAAACGTTTCGACGTGGTGGCAAAGTACCTGGAACAGGGCCATATTGCCCATGGTGGCCAAACGGACCGCAACAGCAAATACATAGCCCCTACCCTGCTGACAGATGTGGAATGGGATGCCCCGGTAATGCAGGAAGAGATCTTTGGGCCGGTATTACCCATCCTGCCTTATAAAACGCTGGATCAGGCGATAGCAGCTATCCGTAAGCTTCCTTATCCGTTGGCATTATATGTATTTACAAAAAGTAAGAAAACGGAAAGGGCTTTAATTGAGCAGGTACGCTTTGGCGGTGGCTGTATCAACAATGCACTGGTGCATTTAACCAATCCTGAAATGCCGTTTGGAGGCACCGGATATAGTGGGATGGGGCAATATCATGGCAGGTACAGCTTTGAAACGTTTACACATCCGAAGAGTGTGTTGAAAACGGGTACCTGGCTGGATGTGCCAACGAAGTATCCGCCGTTTAAGAATAAGTTGAAGTTGCTGAAGAAGATTATGTAGATGGAGATGCGACCTTGGGTGTCATCTGGGCGGTTACGCCCTGCGCGCGGGGCCACTTTAGAAATTAATGCAGGGAATCAACAAACTTTAAATAAGAAAGGCTGCCAACCGGCAGCCTTTCCCTTTGCACACTATAAATTAACCTTGTTAATTTTCTTAGGAATCTTCACCTCTAACGTTTGAGATGCACCATTTCGTATAACCTTGGCCGTTATATTTGCCTTTTGCTGGTTAAAACGATAGGCATTTGCCACGTCGCGGGCTGATTTTACAGCTGTTCCGCCAAACTCAGTCACGATATCATCGTTTTGGAACCCTGCTTTTTCAGCAGCAGAGCCTTCCTCCACATCTGAAACCTTAGCACCTTTGCCATCTTCGGTATCTTCTACCTGCAAGCCTAAACGAAGATTGCTGCCTCCGCGGCGGAAGGAGAAATTATCATTCATTTCCGGTCCCTGGAAGTTAAAGAACCCGCCGCGGTTGCGATCAGGGGAAGGCATCAGCAGCTCCATGCCGCCTTGCTCCTTACGTTCGTCGAGGGTAACGGTTGCCTGCGTTTCTTTTTTATTTCGTGTGTACGTGATGGTTATTTTGTCGCCCGGGTCGTAAGTACCGATGGTTTCATACAACTCTTTAGGCTCGGCAATTTTTTTTGCGTCAACGCGGGTGATGACATCACCTGCTTTGATACCTGCTTTGGCGGCAGGACTGTTAGGAGAAACTGTTTTCACCGTAACGCCGGCTGCTTCTTCCTTTTCAGTTATTACGCCTAATAATGCTTTATTAGGTTTGATGTTGAATACCTGGGGTCCATCTCCTTCCTCCGCGTCATCATTATCGTTGAAGAAGTTGAATCCGTTCATGGAACCGCCCATCCCCAGGGAGTTGCCGTCCATTGGAGTGACCTTACGTTTGAAAACGGAAATGTCAGGGCTATTGTACTGGTCTACTTTTTTCCCGTCTACCAATACTTCCCCGTTTTTGATTTCTACGGTTACTTTGCCGTCGTTATTCCCTTTGCGTTTGATGATGATTTCATCAAATTCTCCCAGCTTGTCTTTTGACTGTTGTGCATGCACGGTGGTAGTCAAGAGGCTGAAGCAGGTGAAACCTGCAATAGATAATGTTTGCAGTAACTTGCTCATATGCTGTTCTATTTAAATTTAATTTACGCCAACAAATTTAATAAGCCAGTAAACTAAGGAAAAGTTAAAACCGCTGAATCAGCGGATTCATGCGACCAAAAGTAAACAGGGCGGACGTTTGTTACGCGTCCGCCCTGCATTATAAGGTAAATGTTAAAATCAGTTAATGAGCTGCTGGATAGCTTTGATCACCTGGTCGAGCTTATCAGTTTCCTGGCCACCTGCGGTAGCGAAGGATTTCTGACCACCCCCGCCGCCTTTGATCAGCGGAGCAACGTGTTCCTTGATCAGCTTAGGTGCTTCCCATCCTTTGCCGGCAACGAGACTTTCATCGATGGCGAGGGCCACACTTGCTTTGCCGGCGATGTTGGCAGCAAATACAAGCAGGTGATCCGGCAGGTCAGCTTTCAGTTGGGTGATCAGTTGTTTCAGGCCTTCGGCGTTGTTTACGCTTACTACCTGGCCGAGGAAGTTGATACCATTGATGGACTGAACTTTTGATTTCAGCTCATTACCCAGCTGGCGTACTTTCTCTGCTTCCAGGGCTTCCACCTGTTTTTCGAGGGAAGCTTTGTCCTGCACCAGTGTTTCCGCTGCCTTCACAATCTCTTTAGGATTTTTCAGGGCAGCTTTTACTTCTTTCAGTTGCTGGAGCTGGTTGTTAACGAATGCCAGGGCTTCAGCGCCGGTAACTGCTTCTACGCGGCGTACACCTGCGGCTACAGCACCTTCGGATACGAATTTGAATAAGCCCAGTTCGCCGGTAGCGCCTACATGCGTACCACCGCAAAGCTCTACGCTATAGGCAGGGTCTATCACCACCACGCGTACCACATCTCCGTATTTTTCGCCGAAGAGGGCCATTGCGCCGAGTTGCAGGGCTTCTTCCTTAGGCAGTTCCTTAATAACTACCGGAATGTTGGCGCGGATCTTTTCATTGACGATTGCTTCGATCTGTGCCAGTTCTTCGTCCGTTACTTTAGCAAAGTGGGAGAAGTCGAAGCGCAGACCTTCTGCATTTACGAGGGAGCCTTTCTGCGCTACGTGTGTACCCAGTACCTGGCGGAGGGCAGCATGCAGGAGGTGGGTAGCAGAGTGATGGCGCGCGGTGTCGCGGCGTTTTTCTTTTGCTACCACAGCTTTTACATGTGCCGCCGGGTTTGCAGGCAGTTTATCAGTAAAGTGAATGATCAGGTTATTCTCTTTTTTGGTGTCGGTCACGTGAATGATCTCGTCATCAAAGTAGAGGGTACCGGTATCGCCTACCTGTCCGCCGCTTTCAGCGTAGAAAGGCGTTTTGCTGAGTACCAGCTGGTATTGGTCTTTTCCTTTGGCACTTACGCTGCGGTATTTCAGCAGTTTGGTATTTGCTTCCAGGTTTTCGTAGCCAACGAAGATCACATCAGGCGTTTCGTCGAGTACTACCCAGTCGCTGGTATCCAGTTTGGTAGCAGCACGGGAGCGCTCTTTCTGCTGTTGCATGGCCACTTCAAAACCTTTCTCGTCCACGGAGAATTTGTTTTCCGCAGCAATCAGGCTGGTGAGGTCGAATGGAAACCCGTAGGTATCGTACAGTTCAAAGGCAGTTTGTCCGTCGATGGCTTTGCTGGCAGCTTGCTGCATAAAGTCTTCGATGCGGCGGATACCACTGTCGAGCGTACGGAGGAAGTTACTTTCTTCTTCAAACACTACTTTTTTCACGAAGTCCACCTGTTTTTCTAGTTCAGGGAACACGTGGGAGAACTGGGCAGCCAGTACGGGTACCAGTTCGGCGAGCAGTGGTTTTTTCACATCCAGGAAGGAGAAGTAATATCTTACTGCCCTGCGGAGGATGCGGCGGATCACGTAGCCGGCGCCGGTGTTGGAAGGCAGCTGGCCATCAGCGATGGTGAAGGAGATGGCGCGGATGTGATCGGCGATTACGCGGAAAGCGACGTCGGACTTATCATCGGTGCCTTTATATGTTTTGCCGGTGAGCTTTTCGGTGGTATGGATGGTACCCATGAAAAGGTCGGTATCGTAGTTGGAGGTTTTACCCTGGAGTACGCGTACGAGGCGTTCGAGGCCCATACCGGTATCCACATGTTTGGCAGGCAGTGGCACGAGGGACTTGTCTTTCATACGGTTAAACTGCATGAATACGTTGTTCCAGATCTCGATCACCTGCGGGTCGTCGTTGTTTACGCGGGTTTTACCGTCTACGGCCTGTCTTTCATTGTCCGGACGGCAGTCCACATGGATTTCAGAGCAGGGACCGCAAGGGCCGGTATCGCCCATTTCCCAGAAGTTATCCTTTTTGTTACCAAGGAGGATGCGGTCTTCCGCAATATGTTGTTTCCAGAAATCGTATGCTTCCTGGTCTTTTGGCAGGTTTTCGCTCGCATCACCTTCAAATACGGTTACGTATATACGATCCACCGGTATCTTGTAAACTTCGGTCAACAGTTCCCAGCTCCAGGCGATAGCTTCTTTTTTGAAGTAGTCGCCGAAACTCCAGTTGCCCAGCATCTCGAACATGGTGTGGTGGTAGGTATCGATCCCTACTTCTTCCAGGTCGTTGTGCTTACCACTTACGCGGAGGCACTTTTGCGTATCTGCCACCCTGGTGTGCGCCGGTACCTTATTGCCGAGGAAGTAGTCCTTAAACTGGTTCATACCCGCGTTGGTGAACATTAAGGTCGGATCGTCTTTCAGTACGATAGGGGCAGAAGGCACGATGGTGTGCCCTTTTGACGCAAAAAAGTCCAGGAATTGCTGTCTTATTTCAGATGCTGTCATAAAATATTGATGCGAATTAATATATATTTTATATCTTATTGCTATGTCGGCCAGCGCCAGACTTACGTCTGTATATCAACTAGTTATAAATTTGAACATCAAAAGGTTGATGTTTTAATCTAATTACATTAGGTTTGTGCGCCTTATTTCCCGTCGTGAAACAGGGAGTGCAAAAATATTGAAACCTGTAGGATTATTCAAAACAGGATAGCCTGGCCGGTAAAAAAGTTGGGGGAAAAGGCTGAAAAATATGCCAATTTATTCATCCGTTTTAACTCTAGTGTAATAAAATCTGCTGTCGCAGCGTATAGCTGTGGTAAGAAACGTACACCATTGGTGCAATGAAGAAGGTTAAATATTTCTACAATACTCAAACGTTAAAATATGAGAAGCTCGTAGTATCGCTGCGGGTGAAGGTGCTGCGCATCCTTGGTTTTGTATCGGCGGCTATTGTTACCGGGGCAATATTTCTCTCCTTTGCTTATCGTTTTTTTGCTTCTCCAAAGGAAAAGCTGTTGCAGCGTGATCTGGACGGGATGAAGGAGCGTTACGAAGCGCTGCAGGGCCGTATGAAAGAGGTAAGAACCAAGCTGACGGCGCTGGAAGAAAGGGATAATGATATTTATCGTGTGATATTTGAAGCAGAGCCTATTCCTGACAGCACCCGTATGGGTAAGGTGGTAGCGGATGAAGAGGCGGCACAGCTGCAATCATTTGCCAGCAGTGAAATCATTGCTTCCACCTCGGTATTGCTGAATGAAATTACCAATCGCATCAAGTCACAGGAAAAGTCGTTTGATGAAATTGACAAGCTGGTAAAAAATAAACAGGAGATGTTGGCGGCTATTCCGGCCATCCAGCCTGTATCCAATAAAGATCTTAAACATATCGCTTCCGGTTTTGGATACCGTATCGATCCTATATATAAGATGATGAAGTATCACTCCGGGCTCGATTTCGCGGCCCCGAGCGGCACGCCTATCTATGCTACCGGTAACGGTGTGGTGGAAGAGGCCAGCCTGAGTGATGTAGGTTATGGTAACCACGTGGTGGTGCGCCATGGCTATGGCTATAAAACACTCTACGGCCACATGCTCCGTATGAAAGTAAGGGCCGGCCAGGCAGTAAAGCGCGGCGACGTACTCGGATGGGTAGGTAGCACGGGTAAATCCACCGGACCTCACTGCCATTACGAGGTAATCAAGAACGGAACTAAGGTTGACCCGGTATACTTTTTCTTCAGCGATCTTACTGCTGAACAGTTCGAAACCCTCGTTAAGATGGCCAGATCAGGAAATCAGTCGTTCGACTAATTGTTGCTGATTGCATCCAGATCAATTGTAATATGATTGTTAATGAACTATAAATAGACGAAAGCTGGAGTATTTTGGCTAAATTCATGCTTGTAAAAGATATTTTTCAACGTGTTTTTTACTGCCATGCACCAATTAGACCTTTTCTCCGCAACAGGAAGTCCCCCTCCTTTGCCTTCGGCAAATAAGGCGGCACCCAAGTCTAAAGTAAAAGTGAAGGCGGTGGCCCCCTCCGCAACCGCACTCCCTGCCAATGGCAATGGCCGGAAGCGAGGGCGTAAATCATTGAAAGAATTTTCGGAAGACCCGGATCTGATTATGGAATTGGACAAACTGGCACTGGACAAACAATACTATTCCATCAGTGAAGTAGCTGCCATGTTTAAGGTAAATACTTCGCTGATTCGTTATTGGGAGAATGAATTCGATATACTCCAACCCAAAAAGAACCGCAAAGGTGATCGCCTGTTCCGCCAGGAGGATATTCAGCACCTGAAACTTATCTACCATCTCCTGAGGGAAAGGAAGTACACCATCGAAGGTGCCAAGCAAAAGCTGAAGGAAGACCGTAAGCTGGCAGCCCGCAATTTCGAAATGGTACAAGCTTTGCTAAAGGTTAGAGGTTTTTTGACCGAACTGAAAGATCAATTATAAAATACAAGGTTATGCGATTAAAAATGTTACTATTAGGTGGTGGCTTGCTGCTTTCCTCCCTGACATGGGCTCAATCCAACAGCAACGATAAGGTGCTGAAAGGAAAGATCGACATGAAAACGCTCATGAACGGTAGCGACTACACCTGGTTCTATAAAGGAGTAAACGACTACCAGCCTAATGATAATATGCTCAACTATATCAAATCAAACCGCAGCAACTTCAACGTGGTAGCGGTGCTCGGTACCTGGGATCAAACCAGCCGCGATGTAGTTCCTCAACTCTACAAAGTAATGATCATGGGTGGTAGCCCTGAAGAACAGGTTACCATGTTTGGCGCTGACCAGAAAATGAATACCGACGCGCCTACTGATTACAAAGTAAAAAAAGTACCTACCATCATCGTTTTTAAAGATGGAAAAGAAGAAGGCCGCATTGTAGGTGCACCTAAAGAATCCATCGAGGCGGACCTCTCCCGTATCCTGCTGAAAAGCAGCAAAGGAGATAAGCCTGCGAAAAGCGAAGAATAGATCACTCACCTGACGATATAAAAAAAGGCTGTATCATACTATGATACAGCCTTTTTTATGCAGTTACTTCCGGAAATACTACGATGCATTGTGCAACACCACATTGGTACTGCTGCCCGGCAGCTTGATGCCTTGCTTGTCAAGCGCCTGCATAATCGCCAGGTTTACTTCCTCGCGAAGTGCCGCATACTGTTGCCCATCGATAATGTAAGTGTTGAAAATTACCTGGATCAGTACAGTGTCCTTGTTAAAGTCGTGCAGGTTCACGGTATAGCCCTGCAGCACTTTTTCATTGTTGGACAAAATCGCACGGATATCTTTTAAAATAGCCATAATGCGCTCTGGTGGCGTATCTCCGCTTAGCTCCAGTTTCATGTTTACCCGTTGTTGGGTACGCAGGGAAAGATTATCCAGTATACTGTCCACCATTTTTTTATTCGGCACCGTCACAAAAGTCTTTTCCAGTGTACGTATGCGCGTGCTACGCAGCCCTATCTTCTCCACAGCACCCTGGTAGGAATCCACTTTAACGCTATCCCCTACCCGGAACGGTTTATCAAAGAAAATGATAAATGAGCCGATCAGGTTTTCAATGCTTTCCTTGGCAGCCAACGCCAGGGCGGCCGCACCGATACCAAGACCCGCAATGATCTTTTCCACCAGCGCCACCCCGAATAATATCCGTATAAACGCGATGGCCCCCATGATAAAAATGATGGCCTTGAAGAAGTCCCGGAAAAATATCACAAACTGGTTGTCCGTCATATCCGGGGTTTGATCCGCCTTCTTTTCCAGCACCAGGGCTATGAAATCGATCAGTCGCAGCACGATCCATATGATACTCATGGTCAGCGCCAGTTCCAGCAGCGTGTCAGTCACATGTTGCAGGGTGGCCTTGCCGTATACGTTTACATTCAGGACCGACGGGAACTTGAACCGGTCGATGGTAAACATAAAAGTTACCAGCAGGAAAAAGAATTCCAGTGGCTTCAGCAGCAATTCAACAAAGCTTTTTTGTTCTATCAGCGGCGACCACCGTTTCACCAGCTTGAACAACAAAGCAGCCACTATTTTAGACAGGTAGCGCTTTATAAAGGTCACAAAGAGTAATACCCCTATCAAAATCAGGTAGTCCCTGATCGGGTTATCGAGGATAATGGTATCCAAAAAATTCTTCATAGTCACGAGAGGAGAATGTTATAACCGGGCAATTTCCGGAAATTCTGGTGTATTTAGATCAGCCTGGTAATGTTTTCGGTGAGCAGGAGCACGCCGGGCCTGGTGCCAGGCGTAAAGCTGCCGTAGGTGTTGCCAATGCCCAATGCGGCGGCGCCATTGCTGGTGGCCCATTGGAGTACTTCTTCCAGTGGAATATCGGGGAAATGTTCCCGGATGGTTTTGACTTCTTCCCAAACAGACAACTGGTGATTAGACGCCAGGCTATCCGTGCCAATGGCAATATTGCATTGCATTTTCCGCAGCAGTGCAATGTCCGGAAGGCGATTTTCTATGTACAGGTTGGCGTTGGGGCACAGGCACCACCAGGTTTCCAGCGGTTGCGACTGTGCAAAGCGGATGTCCTGCTCATTGGAAAAAGTATTGTGCACCAGCAGTATTTTCTGGCCGGAAAAATAAGGCAGATAAGCTTCCAGGCTGTTGGTGCCGCTGGCCTGGAACCCGGAAATGTCCATTTTAAAAGTTTCGTAAAACGCCATAAAATCCCCTGATTTGCTGTTATACAGCTGGTTTTCGGCGGCTGATTCCTGGTTATGTATGCTTACCGGGGTATTTTTTGGGGTAGATGCCAGTTTCGCAAATAAAGTTTTACTCACAGAATAGGGTGCGTGCGGTACCAGTGAGCATTGGTGCAGGCGGCCGTTGATCTGCCGGAAAGCTTCCAATACGCCCATGCTGTAGTCATAGCGACTATCCGCGCCTGCATCTGCCACGCCCATGCATTCCACGAAAGTGTGGAAATAGAGGGGGCTGTTTTGTTTTTGTTCCAGGGAGATGTTACCGTTGCTGATATCGCCTACCGCGCTGATGCCGGCTTCCCACATGGCCTTTGCGGCGGAGGCCATGGCCGCTTCCTGGTTGTTGGCGCCATTACCCCTGAGCTGCATCACCTGCGTCAGGAAAGATGGCAGCCCTGTTTTTTCAGGAATCACCCCTTTCATGTGGGATAATTCCAGGTGACAATGAGTATTTACAAATCCGGGGAGGAGAATTCCGTCTACTTCCTGTACGTTTTCACCAGCGCTTGAATCGTCGGGAATGCCAGTCACCACGCCGGTTTCGTCGAGTATAAGCACTTTATTTTCCCCTAAAAAACGGTGCCCGTCAAATATGTCTTTTCCCTTTAATTTGATCTGTTTCAACAACCCTGGTGTTTAATTACGTGAATGATGTTAATTTTGCATCCCGATTGAGTAGCGTTTCTACCCCATTGGGTGGTATACTCAAAAGTCAAAGATAATTATGATAGACAAACTGGAAGCTATAAAAGGCCGATTTGAGCAGGTATCATTGGCCCTTACCAACCCTGAGGTGGTAAGTGATAACAAAAAGTTTGGCCAGCTGAGTAAGGAATACCGTCAGTTGGAGAAGATTGTGAAGGCGTATGATGCCTATCGTAATCTGCTGGACAATATTGCGTTTAATAAAGAAGTACTGGATAGCGGTGATGAGGAGATGCGGGAACTCGCAAAAGCCGAAACCGAGGAGCTCCAGGAGCAGAAAACGGCTCAGGAAGAGCTGATCCGCAACCTGCTGATTCCAAAAGACCCGCAGGATGAGAAGAACGCGATGCTGGAGATCCGTGCAGGTACCGGTGGTGATGAGGCCAGCCTGTTTGCAGGGGACCTGCTGCGTATGTACCTCCGTTTCTGCGAGCTGAAAGGCTGGAGTACCAGCGTGATCACTGAAAACCCCGGTTCTGCCGGCGGTTATAAGGAGGTAGTGCTGGAAGTAACCGGCGACGATGTATATGGTACCTTGAAATTTGAATCAGGCGTACACCGTGTACAGCGTGTACCAGCTACCGAGGCTTCCGGCCGTGTGCATACCTCAGCGGCAACCGTAGCGGTACTGCCTGAGGCGGAAGAGGTAGACGTGGAGATCCGTGATGCGGATATCAAAATGGATACTTTCCGTTCCAGTGGTGCAGGTGGTCAGCACGTAAACAAAACTGAATCTGCCGTACGTTTAACGCACATTCCTACCGGTGTGGTAGTAGAGTGCCAGGAAGGCCGTAGCCAGCACTCCAACCGTGATCTGGCGATGAAAATGTTGCGTACCCGTATCTATGAAGCAGCGGTACGCAAGCATGAAGATGCGATTGCCAGCCAGCGTAAGAGCCTTGTATCTACCGGCGACCGCTCAGCAAAAATCAGAACGTATAACTATCCACAGGGCCGTGTAACGGATCACAGGATCGGGATGACCGTATATAACCTGGATGCGTTTATGAACGGCGATATTAAAGATATGGTGGAGGCGCTTGCCTTTGCTGAGAATGCCGAAAAGCTGAAGCAGGGTTCCTGATAACCAGGCTGCTGCAGTTTTTGCCGGTGCCTGCGGCACCGGCAAAAACTGCGAGGGATAAAGTGCCGCAGGCACTTTATCCCTCGCAGTTTATTAACACAAATCTTTTCACTGATCTGTCCGTATCTACTGGAAAAATCCTACATTTAATCTAGTTCGTGAAACCATATTTTCTCCCCTACTTTTAAATCAAACTATCATGTTCGAGCAATTACTGCAACTGGTTCAGGAGCACGCGCAAACTGCCGTGGTGAATAATCCTGCTGTTCCTAATGAGCAAAACCAGGCGGTGGTGCAGGCCGCCACTGAATCAATTACTTCCAGTCTGCAACAGGAGCTGGCCAACGGAAATACTGCCGGCGTACTCAGCTTACTCGGCGGACAGTCGGACACCAATGCTAATCCGTTAGTAAACAACATTTCCAACAATTTCCTGGATACACTGTTAAAGAAATTTAACCTCGATAAAGGTGCGGCCACACAAATTGCCGGCAGCCTGATTCCGGCGGTGCTGGGTTCCCTGGTAAATAAAACAAATGACCCTTCCAATAAAGGTTTCAGCCTGGATGGAATCCTGGGTTCCTTAACCGGTGGTGCCTCCTCCGGCCTGGATCTGAATGGTATCCTGGGTAAGCTGAAAGGTGGCCTGGATAAAGACGGCGATGGTGATGTGGATTTCAACGACCTGAAAAATGTGCTGAGCAACGGTGCGAAGCAACAGCAGGGAGGAAACAGCGGAGCTGGTTTTGGTGATGTGCTGAAGAATCTGTTTGGGTAATCCCGGAGGTATATCGTTTATAATTGTTGATTTTTCTATATTTTTTAATACCTGTTAAACAGGTATTTGCCAGGTTGTTTGGACTTTGGCAGTATATTTGTTTAGCTGGAAAATGACGGAGAGCCGTCATCTTCATAATTACATAATACCTTCATATTTAAAATTACTATGATGAAAAAATTGAATGTTCTGGTAGCAGTGGTCTTATCCGTAACAATGCTGTTTAGTTGTAAAACCTGGCAGAGCATGGACAATACTAAGAAAGGTGCTGCGATTGGTGTAGGTGGCGGTGCTGCTGCAGGTGCCGTAATCGGTAAAGTAGCTGGTAACACTGCATTAGGAGCTATCCTCGGTGCTGTTATTGGTGGTGCCGGTGGTGCTATTATCGGTAAGAAGATGGATAAGCAGGCACAGGAAATTCAGAACGAAGTTCCAAATGCGACAGTAGAGCGTGTAGGTGAAGGTATTAACGTGAAATTTGATGCTGGCGTACTGTTTGGATTCGATAAATCCGACTTGTCTCCTGCTGCACAAACCAGCATTACTCAGCTGGCTGAAGTACTCAATAAGTATCCTGATACTTATGTTCGTGTGGAAGGACATACCGATTCAAAAGGTACAGATGAGTATAATATGGGTCTGTCACAGCGCAGGGTTAACAGCGTAACCGCATTCCTGACCAAACAGGGTGTAGCTGCTTCCCGTATTCAGGGTTTTGCATATGGTGAATCACAGCCAATTGCAGACAACGAAACGGAGGAAGGCCGCGCTAAAAACCGCCGTGTTGAATTCTCCATCTTTGCGAACGACAAAATGAAAGCTGACGCGAAGAAAGAAGCAGGCCAGCAATAAGAAAGCATTTTAAGTACACTTATTTCTCATAAGCTGAAAATACATTCCCTCCTGGTTTCAGGAGGGATTTTTATTTTCCGGGAGTTTGTTCTTTTTTGTTATCAGGGAGATGAAGAGCTTAAATACGAACACCCCTGCGATAGCGCCAATGGTATCGGCTACAGCGTCCACCATGTCGAAGCTGCGGCCTTCCGCATAATATTTTTGTATGAACTCGATTGCCAGGCCGTAAGCGGCCGCAAAAAGCACAAACAGGACCTGCAGGCCAGTGGAGACCTTCTTTTTCTGCCAATAGATCGCGAGGTTGAAAAAAAATACGATTCCGCCGAAAAGGCCGAAGTGCACGATTTTATCGAAATGGATTTTTTCAAGAAAGGAGTTGGACGGAACGTCCTTACCTGGCATTGTGCAAAGTACCATAATCAATATCACCCAGAAGGTAACAGGCAGGAAATATCTTTTCTTCATTTACCGTTGGCTCCTTTATGTATTTATGCACGAAGGACAACGAGGCGCATATGATAACGCGGCCTGTTGTCCTTCGTAAGTATAGTTAGTATGATTATCGTGGCTTATTCAGCTACCAGCTTAGCGTAAGCAGCAGCAGTCAGCAGACCTTCAACGTCTTTTGGATTCTTAACGGTAACTTTTACCATCCAGCCTTCTCCGTATGGATCTTCGTTAACCAGTTCTGGACTACCTTCCAGTTCTTCGTTAACCTCGTTGATAGTGGCTGCTACAGGCAGGAACAGATCGGAAACAGTTTTCACTGCTTCTACGGTGCCAAATACCTCTTCCGCTTCGAGGGATTTACCCACGGTTGGAATATCAACAAAAACGATGTCACCCAATTCACGTTGAGCAAATTCAGTGATACCGATGATAGCTGTGTTACCCTCTAACAGAACCCATTCATGGTCTTTGGTGTAGCGCAGATTGTCCGGAAAATTCATACAAGTTTGATTTTTGAGCCGTAAAAATACAGAAAGTTATTTTACAACGAGTTTAATACTAAAAGAATAGCCATTTTTTCTTGAGCCTTATTTTCATCGGGATATCTGTTACCGGGCGGTCGTTTTTATCAGTTTTGTTTGCTGCAATCTTGTCGATAATATCGATGCCTTTGATCACCTGTCCGAACACGGTATAGCTTTGATCCAGGTGTGGGGTGCCGCCCTGGGTTTTGTAAACTTCCCGTTGATCCACGGGGATTTTGCGGCCTCCCAGCCGGGTTCTTTCGAGGGTGTCCAGTTGCCCGTCAGTGAAAACTTTGCCCTGTACGAGGTAGAACTGGCAGCCGGAAGATGCTTTATCAGGCCGGTTTTCCCTGGCAGCAGCCAAAGCTCCTTTCCTGTGAAACAGGTCCAGTTCAAATTCCGCAGGCACCGTATAACCAACATCTCCTTCGCCTAATTGTTGACCAGGCTTAGCATGTTTTGAGTCCGGGTCGCCACCCTGGATCATAAAATCTTTGATCACCCGGTGAAACAGGGTACTGTCGTAGAAGTGACGGCGGGTAAGTTTGATGAAGTTATCCCGGTGCTGGGGCGTTTGGTCATAGAGCTTTACAATCATGGTACCGTAAGGGGTAATTATCTTTACTTTACGGTTTTTGGCGAAAGCTACAGCTACCAGTAACAGCAGGGTGCCAAGGAGTAACAGTTTTTTCATAAATAGCGGTTAGTCTTCGTGTTCGTTAAAGTAAACAATGATGTGTTCTTTTAAAAACTGCTCCTGTTCGGCCATTTCCATTTTCGGAACGGGCTGTACTTCCCTGAAGTGCGGCCATCCGTCCTTGTCGTAGCCTTCCAGCTCAAAGTAGCCACTCTGGCTGAGCAAGGTGCATACGGCTACATGCATCAGGTCCTGTTTCTGTTCTTTAGAATATTTCTTCTTAAGATTATTTAACTCGTTCATGCCTATGAGAAAAAGGATCGCTTCCATATTCGGGGTTTTACCGAATCTTTCTGTGAGCATTTCTTCTATAGGTTTCCAGCGTTGCGCAAAGTCCTCCATAGTCTATATATTTAGCTTGAGCAGCAAATGTACATCAAGCTAAAAATATTATGATAAAATGGGGTGCTTTATTAATTTGAGCGGCTTTAAGGGGGCAAATATGAGCAAGAACCGCCACGGTGGCAAGTTTAACAGCACTTTAACGGGGTATTCACATAGTGATAAGTTTTATTTGTTCTAAGAATGATTATTTTAGCACACCTGAAAAATAATTAGCATGGAAAATACATCATCCGACATCCGACAACTGAATGAGAAGATCCATCAGGCCAGCGCCTTTGTGGATCTGTTAAACATGGAGCTGGGTAAAGTAATCGTAGGGCAGAAATACATGGTAGAGCGCCTGCTCATCGGCCTGCTGGCCCAGGGCCACGTGCTGCTGGAAGGTGTGCCGGGTTTGGCTAAAACCCTGTCCATCAAATCCCTGTCATCTGCCATCAATGGTAAATTCAGCCGTATTCAGTTTACGCCGGACCTGTTGCCAGCGGATGTAATCGGTACAATGATCTATAATCAGCAACGCAATGAATTCATGGTGCGCCGTGGTCCTATCTTCGCCAACTTTATCCTGGCGGATGAGATCAACCGTGCCCCGGCAAAAGTTCAGAGCGCCCTGCTGGAAGCCATGCAGGAAAGACAGATCACCATTGGTGACAGCACCTTTAAACTGGATGAGCCTTTCCTGGTACTGGCTACCCAAAACCCTATCGAGCAGGAAGGTACCTATATGCTCCCGGAAGCACAGGTAGACCGTTTCATGCTCAAAGTGGTGATCGGTTACCCAACCAAAGAAGAAGAGCGTCATATCATCCGTCAGAACCTGAATCCACAGGCTACACCGGAAATCCGCCCTGTGATCCAGCCTTCCGACATCATGGAAGCCCGTAAACTGGTGCGTGAAGTGTATATGGATGAGAAGATCGAAAAATATATTATCGATATTGTTTTTGCTACCCGTAATCCGGAAGATTATAAACTGCAGAAACTGAAGCCACTCATCGCCTACGGTGGTTCCCCAAGGGCCAGCATTAACCTGGCACTGGCCGCCAAAGCCTATGCCTTCATGAAACGCAGAGGTTATGTGATTCCGGAGGATGTACGCAGCATCTGTTTCGACGTAATGCGCCACCGTGTGGGCCTGACCTACGAAGCAGAAGCCGAGAACGTAACCAGCGAAAATATCCTCAGCGAAATCCTTAACGCGGTAGAAGTGCCTTAATAACTGCACCCCTATCGGCTAATCAATTTCGTCACACAAATACTTATCAGGTGGATACTGCTGAAATACTTAAGAAAGTCCGACAGATTGAGATCAAAACAAAAGGTCTTACCAATCACATATTTGCAGGCGAATATCACAGCGCCTTCAAAGGCCGTGGTATGTCGTTCAGCGAAGTACGTGAATACCACTTCGGTGATGATGTGCGCTCTATCGACTGGAACGTAACCGCCCGCTTCAACACTCCTTTTATCAAAGTATTTGAGGAAGAAAGAGAGCTGACCGTTATGCTCCTGGTAGACGTGAGTGAAAGCTCCGCCTTTGGCACAAAGAAACAGGACAAACGTCATCTTATTACCGAACTATGCGCTGTGCTCGCCTTCTCCGCTATCAACAACAATGATAAGGTAGGCGTGATCTTCTTCAGCGATGGTATGGAAAGATATATACCTCCTAAAAAAGGTAAATCCCATATCCTTTTCATTATTCGTGAACTACTATCGTTTACGCCTAAACGTAAAGGAACCAACCTGAAAGAAACACTGCGTTTCTTCAATAATGCAACTAAAAAAAGAAGTATCGTTTTCGTACTGAGCGACTTCCTCTCCGGCGATTATCAGGATGCACTCAACATCGCTTCCAAAAGGCATGATGTAGTGGGCGTGCATGTGTACGACCAGCGGGATAAGGAGCTTCCTCCTGTAGGGCTCATACAGGTATCCGATGCTGAAACAGGAGATGTGCAGTGGATTGATACCAATGACAGACAGGTACGGCAGTACTACGAGCGGCAGTTTGCCCAGCACGCGCAATACTGTAAAAATGCATTTCTGAAAAGTGGTGCTGAACTCGTATCCGTACGAACAGACGAGGATTATGTAAAGGCATTGCAAACATTTTTCCTCAACAGAGCATAAAGCGGAGCAAAGAA
Organism: Chitinophaga jiangningensis; assembly: GCF_900142605.1. Taxonomy (GTDB): domain Bacteria; phylum Bacteroidota; class Bacteroidia; order Chitinophagales; family Chitinophagaceae; genus Chitinophaga; species Chitinophaga jiangningensis. The sequence goes on along the minus strand of NZ_FRBL01000005.1, from coordinate 208,035 downwards.
ATCATGTACAGACAAAAAATAATTATCCGTCTTCTTTTATGTCTTTTACCGGGCCTGATATTACCCGGCACGCTACTGGCGCAAACAGCGCCGGAAGTACATGCAGGCGTGGATACCACCAATATCAGAATCGGTGAACAGGTAAAACTCCGGTTGACGGCCACCATTCCGGCAGCACAGTTTAAGGACATCCGACTGGGATTCCCGGTACTGCCTGATTCGCTGGACCATTTTGAAGTAGTTTCCCGTTCTTCCATAGATACCAGCGGGGACGATCAGCTAAAAGTACTGGGGCAAACCTTTGTACTCACCAGCTTCGACTCCGGCCACTGGGAAATTCCTGCCGCACGTTTTGAAGTGCTGCAAAGCAACAGTGCCCTTGCCGACACCCTGTTTACCCTGCCGGTAGGCATCGATGTAGGCACCGTAGCGGTGGATACTACCAAGGCATTTAAACCGATCAAATCCGTTGTATCCGCCCCATGGAGAATATGGGACTACTGGATGGAAATTACCGGGGGCATGCTCCTGGTGCTGATCATTATCGGTATCATCTGGTTCCTGCGCACCCGCAAAAAAAGCGTACCGGAAGTACCAACGCCAACGGTTACACCGTATGAGCTGGCAACCCAGCAGCTGAAAGCGCTGAAGGCCGAAAAAGTATGGGAAAGCGGAGATATCAAAGGCTATTACACCCGCCTCACCGATATTTTGCGTACCTATTTTGAACATCAGTTCGGTATTGCTGCACTGGAACAAACTTCAGAGGAGTTATTACAGAATATCAAGCCGGTTACCAAACTCAATCAGCAACGCGATAAACTGCGTAGCATCTTATCCGTAGCTGACCTGGCTAAATTCGCGAAACTGCAGCCGAGTGCAGATGAACATCTCTCCAGCATGCAAAAAGCAGAGGAAATACTGGAATGGACACGTCCAAAATCAGAAGAAACCTCCGGCGAAGGCGTGGTAACACAGGAAGCATAACATTAACAGAAAGGATATAATCAGATATTAATGGATCTATCTACTTGGAAAAATATTGAATTTGCCCATCCGGCATTTTTCTGGCTGCTACTGCTGGTGCCGGTGATGGTCTATTGGTATATATCCAGGCGTAAAAAACAGCAGGGGGTAATGATGCTCTCCTCGTTACAGGGGCTTAAAGGCTTCCCTGTATCCTGGAAAGTACGATTCCGGCCATTGCTGCTAGTGTTTCGCTTGCTGGCTTTCACCGCCCTGGTAGCAGCGCTGGCACGCCCGCAAACAAGCAATACTTCAGAGAATATCGACAGTGAAGGTATTGACATCGTAATGGCGATTGATATCTCCGGGAGTATGCTGGCACAGGACCTGCAACCCAACAGGCTGGAAGCGGCAAAAAATGTGGCGATGGACTTTGTGGATAAACGCATCAGTGATCGTATAGGCCTGGTAGTGTTTTCTGGTGAAAGTTTTACCCAATGTCCTATTACTACGGATCACGGCGTATTAAAGAGCCAGATCATGCAGGTAAAAAGCGGCATGCTGCAAGACGGTACCGCCATCGGTATGGGACTGGCCACCTCGGTGGACAGGCTGCGCGGCAGCAATGCTAAAAGTAAAGTGATCATCCTGCTGACAGATGGGGTAAACAACACCGGATTGGTAGACCCGCTCACCGCGCTGGAAATCGCTAAGGCATTCAAGATCCGCGTATATACGATCGGGGTAGGTACCATCGGTAAGGCACCATTCCCAATGCCAATGCCGGATGGTTCCGTACAAACGGTGATGCAGGATGTACAGATCGATGAGCCGCTGATGAAGAAAATTTCCAAAGAAACCGGTGGTCAATACTTCCGCGCCACCAATACCGACGATCTGAAACATGTATACGACGAGATCGATCAGATGGAGAAAACCAAGGTAGAAATCACCTCCTACAAGAAGTTTGCAGAGCATTTCTTCCTGTTTGCCTTCATTGCGCTGGCTTGTATCCTCATTGAAGTCGTACTCAGATACACCCTCTTCCGTAGTTTACCATAAGAGGATTAACTTATACAGCAATGCCCTGCCCTACCCGGCAGGGCATTTTTTTTATTCTTACCTTTGAGCATCAATTATTAAACACGAGGCATTGCAAGCTACAATATACAAGTCCACAGGCAGCTGGTATGTGGTAAAAACCAACGACGGCGAGATTTACCAGGCGAGAATGAAGGGTATCTTCAAAAAGAATGAAGATATCACTTCCACTAACCCCGTGGCCGTGGGCGACCTGGTAGAAATTGAACCGGAAGAGGGTGACGCCGCCAATGCCATGATTACGGAGATCGGGGAACGCAGGAACTACATTGTGCGCAGCTCTCCGCACGGGCGACTAAAAAAGCATATTGTAGCAGCTAATGTGGATCAGGCGGTGCTGATCTGTACTTTGAAGGAGCCTAAAACGTCCCAGGGCTTTATCGATCGTTTTCTGGTAACGGCTGCGGCGTACCATGTTCCCGTTATTCTCATCTTTAATAAAAAAGATATTTACAGGGAGAAGGAACTGGAGCGCTTTGCAGAACTGGAGGAACTCTATACCGGTATTGGTTACCAGGTAATGCTGATTTCTGCGAAGGAAGAAGATGGTATCGACGAAGTGAGGGCCCTGCTGAAAGATAAAACTACCCTGGCTTCCGGCCACTCGGGGGTGGGCAAATCCTCGTTGATCAACGACCTCTTACCCGGCCTTGACCTGCGAACCACCGCTGTTAGCGGTTGGAGCGGTAAGGGCTTGCATACCACCACTTCTGCAGAAATGTATGACCTGCCTGACGGCGGCCGACTGATAGATACGCCCGGTGTACGCGAGTTTGGTATCGTGGATATCCCGAAAGCAGAGTTATCCCACTATTTCCTGGAAATGGTGCCTTACCTGAGCGAATGCCAGTTTAATAACTGTCTGCATATTAACGAACCCGGATGTGCCGTAAAACAGGCTGTAAACGACGGGGAAATTAATGTGGACAGGTATGTCAGTTATGCTACCATTCTGGAAACCATCAACGAAAAGGAATACTAATCACTACTACCTTCTTTTGGAGGGCGAGCTGAGCTCGTCCAGCACTTTTTCAGCACCCCAGTTGCGGCGTGGCTGCGGGCAGCCTTTTTTCTGTGTACGGCATGCGGTAGCGGCTGCGGTGAGCAGCAGGAGGATAAACAGGGTCTTTTTCATAGCAGATAAGGTTTAGAATAATCTCCCCATCTGCTTACCGGCTTTACGGTTGTGGGTTTTAATCTCTTTTGTATAGTAGTTGGAAGATGGGCATCCCTTTTCTTGCGAAGCACAACTTACCAGCAGGATACAACCCAATAAAAGCAGGCAAATATGAGATTTCATAGGAGGATATTTGCCTGCAATATAATGAATTTATTTAAAGCGTTTTTTCTTTAGGGATGACCTCCTCATACCAGGAGGCGTACATGGCATAATTCTTTGAAATACGGTTGATTTCGCCGTTGATCAGGGCCATATCGATGTCCTTTACCTTTTTAGCCGGTACGCCAGCCCAGATGGTACCTGGTTCTACATGCGTATCAGCGAGAATCACAGCACCTGCTGCAATGATAGAGTTGCTGCTGATGCGGGCATTATCCATTACGATGGCGCCCATGCCAATGAGTACATTGTCTTCTACCTTACAACCATGTAAAATAGCGTTATGACCGATGGACACGTTGTTACCAACGATAGTCTGTGATTTCTGATAGGTACAGTGAATAACGGCACCGTCCTGGATATTTACGTTTTCGCCTATACGTATGCTGTTTACGTCACCGCGCACAACGGCGTTGAACCATACGGTGCAGCCTTTTCCCATTACTACGTCGCCTACGATAGTGGCGTTGGGAGCGATAAAAATGTCGTCAGCAAGTTGTGGTGTGTGACCATTTAAGGGCAGAATATGAGCCATATATAAGAGTTTTAGCGCTTGGTGTACAAATATAACAATAAGTAATTAGCAGTTGTTTTCTAACTTCGCAGGTAATAGTGTGAATGAGATATGAACAACAGGCAACTTTTTTTGCAGCACGTAGCGCAAACAACAGACGCTCCGCTGGCATTGGAAATAGTGAAGGCAGCAGGCATGTATATGTGGGATGCAGACGGGAAGCAATATCTCGATCTGATAGCCGGCATCAGTGTATGTAACGTTGGTCATTGCCATCCGGCAGTGGTAACGGCAATACAGGAGCAGGCGCAGCAATACATGCATCTGCTGGTATATGGAGAGTTTGTGCAATCGCCCCAGGTATCCTATGCTAAACTGCTCACGGATCATCTGCCGGATCATCTCAATTGTGTATACTTTACCAACTCTGGTGCCGAGGCGGTAGAAGGTGCGATGAAGCTGGCCAAACGCTATACGGGCCGTCCGGAAATAGCGGCGTTTAACCGCAGCTACCATGGCTCTACACAGGGTGCACTCAGCATCCTCGGGGATGAATACTTCCGGAATGCCTACAGACCTTTACTACCGGGTATTCAACACCTGGAATATAACAATTTTGAATCCCTGGAGCTGATCACCGTCAACACGGCTGCCGTGATTGCGGAAAGTGTGCAGGCAGAAGGCGGTGTAATTGTGCCACAACGGGAATGGATACACGCACTTCGTAATAAATGTACCGCTACGGGTACTTTGCTGATCCTGGATGAGGTGCAGTGTGGACTGGGCCGTAATGGTACTCTCTGGGCATTTCAGCAACATGGTATCGAACCGGATATTCTTATACTAGGTAAAGCCTTAGGTGGCGGTATGCCGCTGGGTGCTTTTATATCTTCCAAAGAAATTATGTGGAGCCTCACCCATGCACCTATACTCGGCCATATCACAACGTTTGGCGGGCACCCGGTGAACTGTGCTGCGGGTAAAGCTGCGTTTCAGGCTTTGCTGAATGAAAATCTGGTGAAGGATGTGAATGCAAAAGGAGCACTTTTTTTACAACACCTGAAACACCCGCGGATCAAAGCAGTGCGCTCGCTCGGGCTCATGATGGCGGTGCAGCTTGAAAGCTTTGAGGTGAATAAGAAAACGATTGATTATTGTATTGCGCATGGCGTGCTGACGGACTGGTTCCTGTTTGCATCGGATTGTATGCGGATAGCGCCGCCATTGTTGATTACGGAAGAGCAGATTATTGAGGCTTGTAAAGTCATTTGCGAAGCATTAGATCAGATTTAATTATTTCGGAAAGCCCGTCGCCAAAGGCGACCTCCGACAATGGTTTAAAGCTGATGGGAGGGCCGGCTGGTCCTCCCATCAGTACTATTTAGAAGGTAAGTTTGAAAGAACCAAACACCCCGAACCGCTTACTCTTCGGCTCATCCGGTAAAGCCGCCGGCGCCACTCTCCATACAAAATCCACCCGCAGGAATTTGAAGATATTCTCAATACCGGTACCCACTTCCGCATATGGATTTTTTTCCAGCGTTTTAAACGGATAACCGTTGTAGAGGTTCAGTTGTTTATTGGCGGTAGATAGTGAACCTACCACCCCTTTGGCCGTCCAGAACTGGCGCCATTTCAATTTCTTGATCAGCGGGATATATGCAAAAATACCGTTACCGATGGTGTGCTCCACGTTGAATCCGGCGTATTGATCGCTGAGGAATTCGAAGCGGTTCATCATGTTAAAGGCATACTTGTTATAGTAATAGATCTCGTTACCGGGGTGTACTTCGAGAGAGGTATACGGCAGCGTTCCGAATATTTTACCACCGTACACGTTGTAGTAGAGCGTTCCGAATGGCGGCAGTTTAACGTAGTCGCTTACACTGAGTGCTACTTTATTATACTGCTGGCTGCTGCTGGCGATACCTGGGATACCGAGGGCGTATTTCAGTTCTACGATCGGGTATTTACTGCCCAGGCTATACCTGTAGAAATCCCCTTCCAGGAACTCTTCCTGGAAAGCGTACCGCAGCTTCAGCTCTACTTCCATGCTGGTCATCGGATCGCCTTTGGTACTGAAGTTTTTATACGCATCAATGGTAGGCAGTGGTTCGTATGGTCGTAAGCGTTTATGCGCCAGGGATATCTGGTGGGAGAAACCGCTGTAGTATTCCTTGAAAAACTCTACGCGTTTTTCATCGGCCATGAGGAATTTTTGTGGCACACCGTTTTTACGAATGGCAAGAGTGAAGATGTTGTCGGAGCCTACTTCATCGTAGTAGTGCGAGCCATTGTCGAGATCGCGGGCGTAGGCGCCGTACAGGTACATGCGCGGGTGGCGTTTCAGCAGCCACAGGGCCGACATCTTTCCTTTCCAGGCTTCATCCTTAAAGCCGTAGGCCAGGTAACCGTAGAGGTAAAGATCTTTGTTGAATTTGGTGGTGGTACCGAGGTCGAATCGCATACGGAAGCCTTCCAGCCTGTTCTGTGAAAATGCATACCAGTAAGGACCCCATTCTAACATGCCGAAGGGTTTGTAGCCGGTGGCGAGGAACTTAATGGTATTGGAATACTTCTGAAACAGCGGCATGTTTTGCAGGCTATCCACCATTTTGTAGATGCCAGCTTCGTTTTTGCTCAGCAGTTCCGGCCGGTTGTTATCCCAGAAGGTATCCTTGCGGAACCGGGCGCTGTCCAGCAGTGTGACCGCCTCAGGGTATCGTTTATCCCCGAAAATATTGGTGGCAGCGGTGTCGTTTGTAATAACGTCTGTATAGGTAGTTGTTTTACGGCCAATGAAGTCCAGCGTTTTACCGGGTTTTGGACTGGGCGCCCAGAAGTCGGCCACAAATTTATCTTTATATAAAAACCAGGTACTGTCTTCCAGCTGCCTGAATTCCTGTACCAGGCTGATTTTCCTGACGAAGTTGATATTGGCTGCTGATGGTACCGACAGGGTGGTTTTTTGTACCGCGTAGGTAGTATCGTGTACCCAGAGGTCGCCCACAAACACGTTTTCCCCTTTACGTTTAGGCGTGAAGTTAAGTTTGATGAAACGTTGGTTATTGACGTATTGGGTATCTGCAATTTTATAATCGTAGTAGAAGGCGCCGTTATTATTGATGGGGCTTACGAACTGTTTATCGAATACCGGGATGAAGTTATCGTAGATATTGATGTTCTGATACATGCCCCCGAGGAACTTATGTACGCTTTCGTTATCGATACCGGAGGTGCGGGCAGCCTTAATGACTTCTTTGGTTTTATGTGGTTTGGCCTGGTAGAAGTAATCGGATAAAGATTCGGTGAGGAAGATGGGCAGAAAGGGTTTGTCTTCCGAGGTGCTGTCTATATTTTCCAGTATGAATGCAAAAGGCTTGGTGAATCTGTTTTTGGATAATTTTTCTTTGTTAAGATTTTTCATATCCAGTTCCAGTTTATTATACACCTGGTACTTATAGTTATCTAGCCTGTTATAATTGTTTTCAGGTTTATGTTTTATGATCTGGCGCAGGAGGATCAGCGCAAAGTTAACGTTAGCCTTGATTTCATGAGTTTTGAGTGAAACGTCGGACCGGGTAATTTCGAAGTTGATTACCTGTTCCTTAAGGCTGCGGTCCACCTTCATTTTAGTGAGGTTATAGCCCATTACGCGCACCTGTAGTGAATCGGAGGGGATTACATTCAGCTCGAAGAGGTAGGTACCTTCTGCGTTGCTGACCATGCCTGTTTGAGTATTTGAAAACTGTAGGGTAGCAAAGGGAATAATTTCCTGGGAGTGGGCATCTCTGACAACTCCGCTTACCTTGTACTGTTGGGCCATTAAGCCTGAGGACCAGGCACATACGATAAAAATGATTGCTATAATTCTTTTCCAGTCTACCATATCAGAGAACAATATTAGCGCAATTTCACGTCTCCTGTACACCTGCCGGTTTCCTTAACGCTGGGATGACAAAAAAATATATTTTGATATATTGAAATTTAAGTTAGCTTTGTATTGCAAAGTGCTTTTTATCATGACAGATCATGAACATCTCAAGACATTAACGGACATCAGGAACATCATGGATCGCAGCAGCCGCTTCCGGGCGCTGAGCGGGTTAAGTGGTGTATCGGCGGGTATTATAGGCCTGGTAGGTGCGTATATTGCTCATTCCTGGATAGGGGATTATTATGATCGTTGGAATATGCGTGGGGGTTATGATGACTATGACTTCGCAGGCCTGCGTGGTAACCTGATTGTATTGGGATTTGTAGTGATGGCAGCGGCATTTTTATCAGGTTTCCTTTTTACTTACCGGAAGGCAAAACAAAATAACCTGCCGGTATGGGATCATACTGCAAAGAAGGTGTTGGTGAATTGTGCCATTCCTTTTTTGACCGGGGGCGTTTTTATACTGGCTTTGATATATAATAATGTCACGCAGATAATAGCACCCTGCTGCCTTATTTTTTACGGGCTGGCGTTAGTGAATGGTAGTAAGTATACCTTGCAGGATGTGCGTTACCTGGGCATTACTGAGATAGCATTAGGCTTAATCAACATGTTCTTTTTACGTAAGGGCATCATTTTTTGGGCCATTGGCTTTGGCTTTTGTCATATAATTTATGGAGCTTTGATGTGGTGGAAGTATGAACGTAAAGGAAGTCTTCAAACATGAGCATGAATCCGATAGGAAATTTAAATAAGATATTTGAAAGCCGTATACGCCTGGGAGTGATGAGTGTGTTGATGGTGAACGAGGAGATCAATTTCAATGATCTCAAGCAGATGTTGGAAGTAACAGATGGAAACCTGGCCTCTCACCTCAATACCCTGGAAGAAAACGGCTATATCAAAGTGCATAAGGGGTTTATTGGGCGTAAAACCAATACTACCTATGCGATAACTCCGGTGGGCGAAAAGGCCTTCAAAGGCCACCTCGCTGCGCTCGAGCACATGATCCGGTTTACGAAATAATTTTTTTTGTCTTTTTACTTTGAAATACAAAGCACTTTTAAATATTAGATTATGGAAAACTCCTCCGCTCCTCTTTCTTTCTTTGATCGATTTGCCTACGCCATCAAAGCGGCATTCATCTTTTTTTTAATGATCATTCTGCTGGTGCCTACCTTTAACATCGGCTCCCTTGTGGACGAGCGTAACCAGCTGCGCCAGGGCGCAGCCACTGAAATAGCCCGTACCTGGGGCGGTGAGCAACGGGTATTGTTGCCACAATTGAGCATTCCTTATCAAACAAGGGATAGCATCGTACATGATTATGTTTTTACCCTTAACCCCAGGTCTGTTAAGGTAGATGGTAACGTAAAGCCATCAGAACTCAAGCGTGGTATCTATACCGTTACCGTGTATGATACTAAAATGCAGATCAGCGGCAGCTTCTCCCTGGCCGACCTCAAAAAATCAGATAACTCTCCTTCCGCCATTTTCCTGGAGAAAACTAAGCTGTACCTAAGCCTCGAAGATATTGGTGGCGTTTATTCTCAACCTAAAATAACCTGGAATGGACAGCCCCTCACCACAGAGCCGAATGTTACCGGAGAAACTGCACCTGCCAAAGAGCATGCAGATGAATATCGGTCCACCAGCAACCCGGGTATTGTGGAAATAGCCATTCCGGTAGCAGCTATCAAGGAAGATGTAAACACTTTTACTATTGATATGGACCTGAAAGGCAGCACAGCACTCAGCTTTATACCTACCTCAAAAAATACGGAGGTAAACCTGCAGTCGACCTGGGATAGTCCTAACTTTTACGGCGACATCCCTCCGCACAGCCGCGAAGTATCCAAAAACGGATTTACTGCTAAATGGATCGTACAGAACATGAACTGGAATGCGCTGAAGCCAATGTCCTTCAACGTTAACACCAAACAGTTTGGCGTCAAGCTGATTACCCCGGTGGACATTTATCAGCAAAGCGCCAGGGCCATTAAATATGCCTTCCTCATCATCGGCATTACCTTCTTCCTGTATTATTTTGTGGAAATTGCACAGCGCCGCACCGTTCATCCCATCCAGTATGGCCTCATAGGTATTGCATTGAGCGTATTCTACATCCTGCTGCTGTCCTTATCGGAGCACACCAGCTTCCTCATCGCCTACATCACTGCCAGCGCTATGACTATCGGCCTGATTGTACTGTACACCTGTGCCGTGCTTAACCGTAGAATAGGGTTCACCATCGGTGGGCTGCTCACGCTGTTCTATACTTTCATTTACGTGATCATCAGTGCGGAAGATTATGCATTACTCATGGGTAGCTTTGGACTGTTCTTTACACTGGCAGGCATCATGTACTACAGCCGGAAGATTAACTGGAGCAGGACACAGCCGGCAGCGGTAAATGCCTAAATTCTAAAATTACTTTTATGTATGACGATAACACTTCTTTCGGATCATTCATATGGTATTTCATCACGCAGTGGCTCGGCCGCAACCCCTTGCTACTGCTAATGATATCTATCCCGGCGCTCGTACTCTTCTGTATGATGAAAGCAGAACAAAGGAGCAGTAAAAACTAATTTGCTACAATCAATGCAACGGCCCCTATGGTTGATATGACAAGCTTTATAATATGGTTCCGGGGCCGTTTTTTATCAGTAAATTTGATAACAGTCTTTTTAACAATTTCATCAAGCGCAGTGCCGGTAATATGCACTGCCAACGAATAGCTTTGACATGCCCGGATCTTATTTTAAAAATCGGTTAGCCAGTTTCGGATACGCATTTGCAGGCTTTATAGCCTTCGTAAAATCGGAACCACATGCACGCATACACGCAGTTGCTACCCTGGTGGTGGTGGCCGCCGGCTGCTGGTTTCATGTGACTAAGAGCGACTGGCTCTGGCTGATATGGGCGATGGCATTAGTATGGATAACTGAAATGCTCAATACCGTGATTGAAAAAATGATGGATCATTTGTCGCCGGCCATTCATCCAAAGGTGAAGTTCATCAAAGACCTGGCCGCTGCCGCTGTGCTGGTAGCCGCTATCGCTGCTGCTATTACCGGCGGCTGCATCTTTTGGCCTTACCTGCTTAGTTAACCGCTTTATCCCTATGCTATTCACTGTTTAATAGCTACATCATGAAACTGTTTAAAAGAAGACTGGCTGCCATTGGCAGTATACTCGAAAAGCCACAGGTACATCATATCCTGTATGCCTCCATTATTTTCAGCCTGGCACTGATTCTCTTTCGTATATACTATACCGGTAGTATGCTCCGGGCTTCGCTGGTATGGAATCTTTTCCTCGCCTATATTCCGTTTGCACTTACCCGCTGGATGGAGAAACATCCTGCTGATATGCAGCAGCGGCTCAACTGGTATGCCTGCTTTATCGTGTGGCTGCTCTTTATCCCCAATGCACCCTACATCATCACCGATCTGTTTCACCTTTTTGACGGTGGGGTGCCGGTGTGGTTTGAGTTGTTTCTGATCTCTTCCTTCGCATTTAATGGCATGATGCTCGGTTACTTATCCATTCGCAGTATGGAAAAAATGTGGAGCAGCAGGTACTCCCGCTGGCCGGCATGGCTGTTTTCCATACCGGTGATGTTCCTGTGCAGCATGGGCGTTTATATAGGCCGGTATCTGCGCTATAACAGCTGGGATGTGGTGAAAGACCCCATGACCCTCTCAAAAGATATGATCGCATTATTTATCCATCCCTGGGAAAACCGTCACGCCTGGGCCTTTACCATCTGCATGGGCGTGTTTTTGAGCCTGATATATCCGCTGGTAAAGCAGTTGCGAAGGGCCTGATATCAAACCATAAAAAAAGCCTGCGGAAAAGATCCGCAGGCTTTTTTGTATGTTAACTAAATACTGATTTAGAAGTCAACACCCATACCGAAGTACCAGATAGGCTTGCTCTTGAAGAAGTCAACCATTGGCCAGCCGGCATCCACGCGGAGGAAATAGCCCGCAATGGTGGTGCGTGCACCAAAGCCGTAACCACCGATGAATGGTCCGAGGAAGCCTTCCTTAATACGGGTTACTACTCCCGGCGCCTGGCCGTAGTTGCCATAGTTGGCATCTTTAAACGACAGCTTCTTATTCCATGCAGTACCGATATCCATAAAGGTGGTCAGCTGGAAGTTGCGGATCATGGCGGAGTTGATCGGCTTATCGATGAAGGTGGCAAATACCGGCAGTCGCAGCTCTGTATTCAGCAACATCACATTGTTACCGTTTTTAGCGTTCTGCTTGTAACCGCGGAGGTTTTCGGCCAGGGTTTGATAAGCATAGTTTACTGTTGGGTCCACAGGGTTGTTGCCGTGGATCTGAGGGTTCAGCCAGTTGTCGATACCACCGAGGTAGTAAATCATTTTGCGGCTGCCCCACGACATATCCATAGCAAACCTGGTAGCCCAGATGAAGTTGCGGTAGATTTTTTCGCAGTGGCGGATATCCACACCCATGTTATAGGTAAACCTGCCTTTGGCAGCTATAGCATTTGGATTAAAGAACTCATTGAGGCCACCGTTGGTTACCTGAGAATTGATATCGCCATAGATTTTATACCGCGTCCCATTCCAGATGTTAATAGCCGGGTTGATGGTGTTATCGTAAACATACTCGATACGACCGAGGATATAGCTTTCTTTACGATCCGGCTCGTCGAGACTGATACGTTTATCCGCCTGGAATACCATTTTATCCATACGGTAGCCAACGGAGAGGCGTACACTCCTTACCTGGTCAAAAGGATAGCGCATTTCAGCCTGGTAGAGGTTGGTCATCAGTTTTACCGGGTTCCAGTAAATCTGGTTATCCTGTGTAATCGGAACGGCGCCACTTTTATCCACTTTACGGTAGTAAGTGAATTTATAGTCGAACCGGCGTTTCAGGTAAGAGCCGGAAATGAAGTATTCAGAACCTTGCAGGTCAAAAGGAATACGGAAACCACCGTTGATCTTCACATCTTCAAACAGATCGCTCACGCCTATACGAATCAGTCCGTTTACCGGGTCTGTGAGTCGGATGGGTGAGGTAGGCTGTCCGGTAAAGATCTGGTATCTGTTGATCAGGATTGAGTTATCGATCTGGAGGATCAGGTAGTCGGAAGCAAACTTCCATTTATACGGCATCAGCCGGGTTTGCTTGAGTATCGACGGGGTAGCCGGTTTTTTATCGAACATGGAAAGGCCGCCTTCCTGTGCTGCCTCGTTTACCAGCTTGATTTCTGAACCGGAAGTAGCCTTGGCTGTATCGGCCGGCTCGTTGGCAAACTCGTTCTGGAAGAAGTTAGGCTGCGTGGAAGTATCCTTACGGGGAGCCATAAACGTAGGCAGCCCGAGGCGAACGCTGTCTGCATGCATCTGATCCTGGCGGAAGTGGGTATTGCGCGCAGTAACATTTCTTTTCTTCAGGGTGGTGGTATCCACTTTGAGTTTCATGAGGCGTTTGATGTCCGCATAGGCTACTACCTCGGATACTTCGCCTTTCTCACCGGTAACGCGTGATTCCAGGATACCATATGGGTAGTTGGAGATCGGGAACGTATAGGTGGAGTCGTTAGTGATTACCACTGCTTCTACTGAATCCGGTGCGCTGGTGCCGTAGGCTGCCAGGGCGGAGTCCAGCTCTTCTTTTTCAGGGTTATGGAGGATTTCAGATCCTACATAGAACAGGGAATCCACACCTACGTTCTGGGATTTGAAGAATCCGGCATAACGGTTACGGATACCGTTTGCGTCCGAAACGAAGGTGAAGTGGGTGGTGTTATACTGCATCGGCAGGCGTGCATCACCGTATTTGAGGTCGGTCAGCTGGGTAATCTGCCTGTCGGCACTCTTGGTCCAGTTGTCGACCATAAAGATGTTGTAGCTGTTGCGCAGCAGCGAGGTATCCGAGCCGCGGCCTTTAGGTGCCGGGCGGTTGGAGGCGTAGATAATACCGCTTTTACCAGGGAATGCTGCAAAGGATGGTTCCAGGTCATCATACACGTCGTTGGTGATCTGGTCGGTTTTGGAATTGCTGATGTTATAGGTGAAAATGTCTGTGTGTCCGTTTTTCACTGCAGACAGCAGCAGGGTATTTTCCATTACCGGCATGTATTTGAAGTCGATCACACGGTCGAACTGCGGCAGGTCCTGGCGTAGCGTGATGCGGGTAACCAGGTCATAAATCATCAGTTTGGTTTTGCCTTCGTGTTCATAGATCACTGCCAGGCGGTTACCTTTTGTATTCCAGGCCATCTGTGGATAGTTAGGGTCCATCTGGTTGGCCAGCTGCATAACGCCGCTTCTGAGGAGCACTTTAGGTTTATTCCATCCCAGCTGGATCTGTACTTTATACAGGCCTTTTTTGAATTCTACTACCGCGTACGAATTATTTTTAGGATTAGGGTTGAAGCGGAAGTAATCGGCCTTTTGGGTGATTTCCTGGGCTACGATGGTGCGACCTTTGGCAGATGTTTTTCTACGTTTGTTATCGTCAGCAAAGCGTTTGGTATAAAACAGCATAAAGTCCTGCGTAGCCTTTTTAGGGGTCATACTCAGCACCTGTTCGAAACCTTTTTTGAGGCCTCTGTTGATACGGGTGATGTACATCAGGTACGGAACGGCATCCTTCCCGTATTTAGCTTCTACATAATACCAGAAGGCATGACCTGCCAGCAGGGGATGGTCATAGGCCAGTTGGTTGTAGTTATTGTATTTTCCGGAGAGGATAATAGCTTTCAGCTGTTCATCTTCGCGGGCAGTCCAGTTTTCAGCGGCATAAGCGATAAAGCCATCGGTAAACCATTTCGGGAAGTCGATGAGGGCGGCGTTGCCGGCAAATTCCCCGATATCTTCTCCGAAGAGCAATGTTTCGAGCATAATGCGGGCAATCCCCTGGCGTATCTGGCGGCGCAGGTTTTCATGGTTGCCGTCAAAGTACACAATCATTTTGTTGCCTACCAGTTTGGTAACGCCACCGGTGTTCTGCCATTCTACGCCAATGCCTATATTGGATTGTTTCATTTCACCAAAGCTGTTGTACACAACGATGTTGATACGTTGGCGAGGGGTGGTTTCCATGAACTGTTCCAGCTGGGGCAACTCTTTTTCCGCGATTTGTACCACGTATTTTCCCAGCTCGAGGCCATTTTGGGCGAAGTAGGTGTTGAAATGCCGACTTTGGTAATACCGCCACTTAAAATTCTTGAACTGCACGCGATTCTGGCCGAATTCTACGGTATTGGTCTGAGCAAACGACACCGTCGTTCCAAGTAATAGGGCTCCGTGGAATAATAACCTGGTAATAAATCTGTTCATACAGAAAGTATTGATAATATTGTGATCTGTTTACAAATTAGCTAAAAATCGGGTAACATGATCGAACTTCACCATTTCACCTTCAGTCCTATGCAGGAAAACACGTACCTGCTTATTAACGAAAAAAAGGAATGCATAATTATAGACCCGGGCTGTTATTTTGAGAACGAAAGAAAAGAATTATTACAATATATACAAACGGAGGGGCTAATTGTTACGAGGCTGCTGAACACTCACTGCCATCTGGATCACATCTTCGGTAACAAACTTGTGTCAGAAACCTATAAGGTCAGACCGGAGATTCACCCCAACGAACAAACGATTTTGGACCTTTCCCAGCAGGTGGGGAATATGTACAATATGCCTTTTCCGCCCTCTCCCATGCCTGGCGCTTATCTGACGGCTGGTGAAATCTTTGATTTCGGGGATAATAAAATTGAGATTCTGCTGGTACCGGGGCATTCTCCGGGCAGTGTGGCTTTTTATTGTGCGGCTCAAAAAATTATTATAGGGGGAGATGTATTGTTCCGTGATAGTATAGGGCGTACGGATTTGCCTGGTGGCGACCACGAAACATTGCTGAACAGCATTCGTACCCAACTGTTTGTGTTGCCGGACGATGTGGTGGTGTATCCGGGGCACGGGCCTGCTACTACTATTGGGTATGAGAAGCAGCATAATCCTTTTCTGAACTAACCTCTTTCGACCCCATACCTTCGGTATGGGGTCGAAAGAGGTTGCCGGGACCTGCGGTCCCGGCAACCTCTTTTTTTTATTTAATGAATTTCCCTATCACCGGCAGTTTTGCAAACTCCCGCTTTTCCATCCGGAAGATAAACAACAGGTACCCCAGGAAGAAGACGGTAGCTACTGCCAGCGACGATCCCCTGATCGCATAAATGTTATTAGGCGAAAGGAAGGTGACATTGATCCAGTTATAGATGTAATACAGACCTATAGCGGATACCATGTAGGTAATTATTTTAGGGAGATGGTAAGGCACCGGATAATACTTTTGCCCCCACAGGTAGCAGATTACCATTTGTGCGAGGTAGCATACCATGGTGGCCAGGGCCGCCCCGAAGTAACCCATGATCGGGATCCACCACCAGTTGAGCAAAATGGCCATACCTGCTGAGATCAGGGTGATGATGGCGCCCGCTTTGGTATTATTGGTGAGTTTAAACCAGATGGTGAGATTGTAATATACCCCCAGGAACATGTATCCCATCAGGAGCAGTGGCACGATGGTAAGGCCTTCGTAGTACTCCGGCTTGCGGAGGAAGATCTTCCAGATATTCAGGTAAAGACTTACAAACAGGAACATACAGCATAGCAGCACCACAAAGATTTTCATGATACGGGCATAGGTTTTCTGCGGGTTACTGTCCGATTCCGCCTGCTTAAAGAAAAACGGCTCGGCGCCCAGTTTAAAGGCCTGGATAAACATATTGATGAGGATCGACAGCTTGTAGTTGGCGCTGTAGATTCCGATCAGGTATTTCTTTTTTTCTTCACTGTCCACCGGCAGGAAGGTAGGCAGAAACCACGCACGGTCAAAGGTTTCGTTTACCATTCCCGCCATTCCTACGATGATCAGCGGGAGGGAATAGGTGATCATTTCCTTCCACAGTGTTTTATCAAACTGCCATTTGAGGCCTTTGATCTGTGGGAAAAACATGAGCAGGGTGAGGCCGCTGGCCAGCAGGTTACTGAGGTAAACGTAGCCCAGGGTGGCGCCTCCTCCCATCACATCCGGCAGCCAGTGGTGGCCGGCGTCATAGAGTTTTGGGCAGAGGTAAAGGAAAAAAACATTGAAAAATACGTTGGTAACGATATTGGATATACGAATAAATGCATACTTCAATGGTCTGTTTTCCAGTCGCAGTTGTGCATAAGGGATGGCGGTGAGCGCGTCAAACGCCATGATCAGCACGATATAAAAATAAAACGAGGGATGCCCTGCTACCCCGGCCATTTCAGCGGAATGGGTGTTGAGAATGGGTCCCTGCAGCAGAAAGAGTAGTATGGTGGCTCCTATGGTGGAAAAGATCAGCGAAATCATAGAGGTGCTGAGCACCAGGTTTTCATTGTCTTTTTTGGCAAACCGGAAAAAAGCGGTTTCCATGCCATAGGTAAGTACGATGTTGGCAAAAGGGATATAGGCGTAGGCGGTATTCATTTCGCCGTAGGATACGGCGGTGAGTATGCCCAGGTAAAAGGGGGTCAGAAAATAATTGAGCAGTTTGCTCACTATATTACTGAGGCCGTAGAAGATCGTTTGTCCTGCCAGATTCTTTATGCTCAAAGCCTGTGATTTTTGTAAAGTTATTCAAAGTTTCTGCCCCTGCGTTGCTGCTTTTTATCCGACAGCCGCTTTTTAAACTGGATGCGTTTTTCGACCATGGCCTTGGTGGGCTTGGTAGCAATTCGTTTTTTGCGGGGAATGAGCGCTTTGTAAATCAGCTCGTTTATTTTGCGGATTACTTCCTGCTTATTTCCCAGCTGGGTGCGGGCTGTCTGGGATTTTACCAGCAGCATGCCTTCAGCGTTAATGCGGTTGGCGAGTTTTTCTTTCAGTGTGGCCTTTTGCTCGTCTGTGAGCAGTGTGGAGGCGGATATATCGAAATACCCTTCCACCATTGTTTCCACCTTATTCACATTCTGGCCACCTTTCCCTCCGCTCCTTGCAGTGCGGAAACTGAGTTCGGCCGTTACATCTATAGTCATTATGTATTATATCTCTCTGTAATATAAATTATATACTTAGCGGAGCAAGTTATTAAAAACTGTGCGTAATTTCCGGGCTGCAAAAATACACAATAATGAGAGCTGTAATACAAAGAGTAAGCAAGGCATCGGTAACGGTAGAGGGAACGGTAACAGGTGCCATACAAACCGGGCTGCTGGTATTGCTGGGGATAGAGGATGCGGACACCCACGAAGATATCCAGTGGCTAAGCAGTAAAATTGTGAATCTGCGCATATTTAATGACGATGCCGGTGTAATGAACGTGTCGGTAAAGGATGCCCATGGGGACGTTCTCCTGGTGAGCCAGTTTACATTACATGCCTCTACGAAAAAAGGCAACCGTCCATCTTACCTGAAAGCCAGCAAACCTGATGTAGCTATTCCCTTATATGAAAAAATGATCGCCCAGCTGGAGCAGGACATGGAAACCACGATCCAGCGCGGGATTTTTGGGGCCGATATGAAAGTGGAGCTGCTCAATGATGGCCCGGTGACTATAATTATTGATACGAAAAACAGGGAGTAAGTAACTATTTTTTGACCATGGACGTTTAACCAGGAAACCAGGAAAAGATGGGATGGTGGAAATACCAGTAACCATTTAAATATCCCACGTACAGGTGGGTGTCGCTCAGTTATTCTCCTGCACCATTTTCATCGTCGCTCATTAATCTTATCCTGTAACTCCTGCGCGCCAGGGACGTTTTATGAAAATACCGATGTATGAATAACTGATTAAAATACCCCTTTATGAAAGTAAATTTTTTATTCCTGCTGTTGTGTATCCTGGCTGTAAGCTCCTGTCGCAGAAGTGATAATAAAAAAGATTGTGCAGGCATTATTTGTGACTATTCCGGAATGGATTTCCGTTTCCGTCTGGTTGATGCTGCCGGTAAAAACCTGGTATATGGCCCTGATGCCCGCATCCAGGTGGAAAATATTTCATTGTCGTATAATGACATTAAGTTTGAACTGAAATCATCCCCGGATTCGGCTAAGGCCAGTGCTTATATCAGTACTTCCGTGCAACAGGTTTTGAGTGTTATGCAGATGCGCCCTGACACAAAAGAGTTTACTGTTCCGGTAGTAATGAAAATTAACACGGCCGGTGTGGAATCAAGTTATCTGCTGACCATTAAATACGGCCTGAATTGTTGTGGATACTCACTGTTGGGACTATATATGGACAAGGCAGGTACTTTTTACAAGCCCGTTAATGACTCTATCAGCCCTTATTTAATTAATATTCCTATAGGTTTATAACTTTAACGGATACACGAATTATACAAATGTTCAGGCCGGAAAAATCTTTCTGGCCTGAACATTGTTTTTACTCTTTCGTTATCTTTAGGACAATTAATAATTTTTGTAAAGATGACGATCAAAGAAGCACAGGAGCAGATTGACCAGTGGATTAACACTACCGGAGTACGCTATTTCAGCGAACTCACCAATATGGCTATACTGACTGAAGAAGTGGGGGAAGTAGCGCGGCTCATGGCCCGTAAGTACGGAGAGCAGTCTTTTAAGGAGTCGGATTCAAAAAAAGAACTGGCGGATGAACTGGCTGATGTGATGTGGGTGTTGCTTTGTATCGCCAATCAAACCGGTGTGGACATGACTGCCGCATTGGAGAAAAATTTCAACAAAAAGAATATCCGGGATGCAGACCGGCATATTAATAATCCCAAATTAAAGTAAGCGAAGTTATGCGGTTTTTAAACAGACTTAAAATCATCTGGCAGGTCCTGAAGCAATCGGGCGGCGAGTTTATTGATGATAAAGTACTGAAGTTGAGTGCCGCACTCTCCTACTATACCATATTTTCCATTGCCCCGATGCTGATCATCATTATTTTTCTCTGTGATATTTTCCTGAGTAAGGAATCCATAGAAGGCAGTATCTATACACAGATCCGTTCGATGGTGGGCGATGAGGCCACAGTGCAGATTCAGAATATGATCCAGAACGCTTCTTTGTCCGGCGATGTAAGCTGGGCAACCATCGTAGGGGTGGTGACGCTTATCATTGGTGCCACCGGGGTGTTTGCGGAAATTCAGGACAGCATTAACTTCATCTGGAAGCTGAAGGCTAAGCCTAAAAAGAGTGGTATTGTGAAGATGATATTAAACCGGTTATTGTCGTTTTCATTGGTGATCAGTATGGGTTTCATCCTGCTGGTGTCCCTGGCGTTAAACGGTTTAATGGAGGTATTGAATCACCGGTTACTTTCTTTATTTCCTGAGATAGAATATTTTACCCTGTATGTGGCTAACCTGGCGATCACGTTTCTGGTGATCACTTCCTTGTTTGCCATTATTTTCAAGGTGCTGCCGGATGCGCGCATCCGCTGGAAGGATGTGATGGTGGGCGCTATCGCCACAGCTGTGTTGTTTATGATCGGGAAGTTTGCGATTGGCTATTACCTGGGCGCCAGTAAAGTGTCTTCAGCCTATGGGGCCGCCGGCTCCATTGTTATTATACTCCTGTGGGTTTACTATTCCGCCGCTATATTGTATTTCGGCGCGGTATTCACCAGGGTTTGGGTACAATACTTCGGGTCCCGTATATACCCCAATGATTACGCCATCTGGATACGGGAAGTGGAAGACGGAAATACACCGGTTACACCCCTCTCAAAAAAATAATTTTATTTAATTACTAATTGATTACAGATGTAATAATAATTGCATCCGTATTTTCAATTTTGCCAATTATCTTTGCGCAACTATGTCTACAGATCAGAATACATTCCAGGCGATTATATCGCACTGTAAAGAATACGGTTTTATCTTTCAGTCCAGCGAAATTTACGATGGACTTAGCGCTGTGTATGACTATGGTCAGAACGGTGCCCAGTTGAAAAAGAATATCAGGGACTACTGGTGGAAGAGCATGACTCAGCTCCACGATAACATCGTGGGTATTGATGCTGCCATATTCATGCATCCTACCACCTGGAAGGCATCCGGTCACGTGGATAACTTCAGTGATCCGATGATCGACAACAAGGATAGCAAAAAACGCTACCGTGTGGACCACCTGATTGAGGCTTATGCAGCTACTTTGCCCGAAGAGCAGGGTAAGGCGCTCGTGGCTACCATGGAGCAACTGGAAGCAGCGCAGGACTACGCCGGCCTGAAAGCATTGATTGAAGAAAACAAAATTGCCTGCTCCGTGAGCGGTACTGTTAACTGGACAGATGTGCGTCAGTTCAACCTGATGTTCTCTACGCAGTTGGGTAGCGTTACCGATGAGGCAAGTGAAATATACCTCCGCCCTGAAACAGCCCAGGGTATTTTCGTTAACTTCCTGAACGTGCAGAAAACGGGCAGGATGAAGATACCTTTTGGTATTGCGCAGGTGGGTAAAGCCTTCCGTAACGAAATTGTGGCCCGTCAGTTCATTTTCCGTATGCGTGAATTTGAGCAGATGGAGATGCAGTTCTTTATCCGCCCTGGTTCTCAGAAGGAGTGGTATGAGAAATGGAAAGAAACCCGTATGCAATGGCACCTGAGCCTGGGTATTGATCCTGCTAAATACCGCTTCAAAAATCACGTGAAGCTGGCGCACTATGCTGATGCTGCGGTGGATATCGAATTCGAATTCCCGATCGGTTTCAAAGAGGTGGAAGGTATTCACTCCCGCACTGATTTCGATCTGAAACAGCACCAGGAATATAGCAAAAAGAAAATCCAGTACTTTGATACGGAGATCAACCAGAACTATGTACCGTACGTAATTGAAACCTCCATTGGTTTGGACCGTATGTTCCTACTGGTAATCTGTGCTGCTTATGCTGAGGAAGACCTGAGCACACCTGAAAAACAGGATAGTCGCGTAGTACTGCGTTTACCAGCTAAGCTGGCGCCTACCAAACTGGCTATCTTCCCGCTCACCAAAAAAGATGGCTTGCCTGAACTGGCACAGCAGCTGATGGATGAGTGCAAGCAGCATTTCTATTGTTTTTATGAAGAGAAAGATGCGATCGGTAAGCGCTACCGCCGCCAGGATGCGGTGGGTACGCCATTCTGCGTAACTATCGACCATCAGACTAAGGAAGACGGTACTGTTACCATTCGCCATCGCGATACCATGGAGCAGGAACGCGTTCCGATGTCGGAAGTCAGAAATCTCGTACTCAACAAGATTTTATAAATCGAAAGGTCCGGTAACTACCGGACCTTTTTTATTTTATGGCTAGCCGTATAATTCCTGGTGAATTTGTTTCCGGTCGTACCCCATAGCCAGTATGCGTTGTTTGGCTTCATCAATCATGTTTTTCCAGCCACAGAGATAGAAGTTGGCAGGCCTTTTATCCTGCAGCATTTCCTCGTAAATACTGTGTACATAACCCTTGCGGCCGTTCCAGTCCTCCTGGCGCGATAAAGTAGGTATGTAATGAAATCCCGGAAAGGACTGTTCCAGCTGTCGCATTTCATCTGCATACAACAGATCTTTTTCATACCTGCTGCCGAAGAGGAGATGGATGCCATTGTGTGGAATAGCATGATTTTTCAGGTAATGGCTCATAGCCCGGAAAGGAGCAATGCCGGTACCGGTGCAGATAAAGAAAATCTCCGTTTCTAACGTTTCCGGTAGAACGAAAACGCCAAGTGGTCCCCTGAGTGTGAGCTCACTCCCTTCCCTGATTTCATTAAAGAGATAGGTGCTGCCGGCACCACCTTCCAGGAGTACAATTACCAGCTCTATTTCATTGCTGCCATCCGGATGTGAGGCGATGGAATAGCTGCGCCAGCGTTTGTTTTTCTTTTCATGAATGGGCAGGTCGAGTGTCACAAACTGGCCCGGCTTGAAGTCGAACCGCTCCAGCTCAGGTATTTTAATCCAGAAACGACGGGTGTTGTGTGTGGCATCCACAATTTTTGTAACGATGCCGGTATACCAGTTTTCGACCATGTGGAATCAGGATTTTCTCATACTGAATATACCAAATATTCCCGTGGCAACGTATCGCATGTGCAATTAAATCTCTCCCCTTAATTTTATCATGTTTAATTATAAATGAGTTAGATATTTAATATTTATTAATTTTATATAATTATTGATGTATTTAATCCCGGTAAAAATTAACCTATGAATAAGAAATCATTGCTTGTAACAGGAACCATGTTTTCCCTGTTAGCCTTATCATTATTTTCTTGTAAAAAGTCGGACGATGCTACACCTGATCCTGAGCCACCGTTGGTAGTGGAATCTCGTCCCCTGTTGGACTCAGTTGTTACGATTGCTGCTGACCCAATTGGAAATGAGGCAACCGCTTTTAGGTATAACACGGATAGCACACAGGCTGCCGATATCTACATCGGATCTGAGGGAAACCAAAGCGGGAATTTTTTCCTTTACATCAATAAACAAATGACGAGATACGTCTTTTCTCCGACTGCTAACATCAAGGATTCGACGGATGGCTATGCGTGCAGCTACGATACGAAAGGCAGGCTGGTAATCATCAATCCTGATAACTGGGCGAATCGCGACTCTTTTGTGTACAATGATGCGAATCAACTGATAAGGAAGTATAAATTTTATGCGGGCGATATTCAGAATTCAGATACACTCACCTGGACAGGTAAAAACCTGACTAAATATACCGCTGCTACCCGCTATTACGGCGGAACGGAGAATGATGTGTACCTGGAAACCTATACATTTAAGTACGACGAAAAAAAGAATCCATATTTATGCGTTCCAGCCAGCACGCTGTTTTACGCTCAGGATAAATCCAGGCTGAGTGAAAACAATGTGGTTGAAATGAATTATGAGGTTAGAAATGGTCCTACCCGCAATACAAAATACACGTATACTTATAATGATAAAAATTATCCAACCAGTGCGACTTATGTAAAAACGGGTGAAGGGGTGGCCGACAATGGGACTATCCGGTTTGTGTATAAGAAGTAAAAACAGAATGATTACTTATCAGAGAAATCCTGCAAGCAGTTGATCTCTGATATTAAAAACAACTCATCATTATTTCCATTTACTATGAAAATGTCTAAAATCCTATTGGGATCCTTGCCAGCTTTATTGGCCCTTTGTATTGTTTCCTGCAGTAAGTCTGACGACCCAACACCTGATCCTGGTAATCCAGGCGGAGGGCAGCCTGGCGTTATTTCCGGTGCTCCATTGCTGGACTCTGTAATAGAAACAGAAGATAAAGGTGCTATAAACTGGTTGTTTAAATACAATGCAGACAGTACATTGAATGCACAACTTATTACCAACGATGCCGCAGATATTCCGAATGGCTACTACTTTACGTACGCCAGCGGAAAGCTTAGCAGGATCAATTATTCAGAAACCGGTAATATCAACGATACATTGTCTACCGACAGACAGCTGATCACCTACGATGCTAAAGGCCGTCCGGCGTTGATTTATAAAGTTGAAAACGTGTACAATACCAAAGACTCCCTGGTATATAACGACAATAATCAACTTATCCGCACCTTTTCGTTTGAAAATGGTAAGTTGACGTACCAGGATACGCTGACCTGGACCGGTAACAACGTAACCAAAATTGTTAGCCGTGAAAATATCAGTGGCAGCACCGAAACTTTCCTGAGGACAATGACCTACAGATACGACGATAAGAAAAATCCATTTGTAAGCGTACGTGCAGCCATGTTCACAGAGGGAGAGGTCAACTGGTTAAGTGAAAACAATGTGGTGGAATTAGTGGAAAAAACCTCGCAGGAAAACATAGAATGGAAAACAACGTATAGCTACGTATACAACGACAAGAACTACCCGGTTAGCGGTACATGGAAAGGGTCGTCAGATCTCCAAACAGGAAGCATCAGATTTGTATATAAAAAGTAAACGATATCTATCTATTTATTATAAAAAATCAATAATTGTAAAGGAGGCCTGATGGCCTCCTTTTATTTTAACATTCTCCCCGTTTCTGAAATTTTTTTTCTTTGTATCTTTGCATCCTTCATGAATTTACAAGGCGTATTACATCAGTTTCAGCGAGATAGCCGCCTCCATGCCCTGGTGAAAGGGATGCAATCCCCTACCCCACAGTACTTCCAGCTATCATCCCTTGCAGGGAGTGCCATTAACTTTGTGGCGGTAAGTGCATGGTCACAGGCAGAGGCCAATCACCTCTTTATCCTCAACGATAAAGAAGAGGCAGCCTATTTTCAAAACGACCTGGAACAGCTGTCGCAAGCGCTTGATATTTTCTATTTCCCCGACTCTTTCAAAAAAACAGGGCTCTTTGCCGACCTCAACAGTAGCCATAGCATGCTGCGCACTGAGGCGCTGATGAAATTCTCCGGCCCGGCCATTCATAAAAAGATCCTGGTAACTTACCCTGAAGCTTTGTGGGAAAAAGTAGCCGCCATCCAGGCCTTTAATACCAACATGGTACAGCTCAAAGTGGGCGATGTACTTAAGGTGGATGAGCTCCTGGAAAAACTGGTAACCTGGGGATTCCACTTTACCGATTTTGTATACGAACCCGGTCAATATGCACTCCGCGGTGGTATTCTCGATATTTATTCCTTCGGAAACGATAAGCCTTACCGTATTGAACTGTTTGGTGAGGATATCGACTCCATCCGCCTCTTCGACCCGGAAAGCCAGCTGAGTGAACGTAAACTCAACCAGGTTACGCTTATCGCCAACATGGACACCCGAGGTGTAGACCACCAGAAAACCTCCCTGCTCGAATTTCTTCCTGCCAATACCATCGTATGGATGAAAGATCCTGAATACGTTCGTGGTGTCATTGAACAAATGGAACAACGGCTGGACGATTTTCTGCAAACCGGCAATAAAGTTCGGGTAGACGAAGATGAAGAAATGGTGCTCAAAGAAGATGACTTTGTAAAAGCGGGTGTCATCATGGAACAGCTGACCAAGCGCACCTCCGTCATCTTCGGCAATAAAGACTGGTTACAGGAAAATGGCCTAGAACACCAGACAATCGCCTTTGACACGCAGGAACAGCCAGTGTTTAACAGGCAGTTCGATATGCTGCTCAAAGACCTCTCCACACATAACAAAAATAAATACGCGCTCTTCATATTCGCCGACAATCCCCGCCAGCTGGAACGTTTGCGCAGCATCTTCGAGGATCTGAAAGCCGATTTTGTATTTTATCCCATCCCGGTTCCAATCAGTAAAGGGTTTATCGACCATTCACTGAAACTGGTTTGCTATACTGACCATCAGATCTTCCAGCGTTTTCATAAATCCAAGGTAAGACAAGCCTATAACAAGAATAAGGCAATTACCATGAAAACCCTGCGGGAGCTGCAACCGGGCGACTACGTTACACACATCGATCATGGGGTGGGCGTATACAGCGGTTTGCAGAAAATTGAAGTAGGTGGTAAAATGCAGGAAGCCATCAGGATCATTTACAAGAACAATGATCTGTTGTATGTCAACATCAACTCCCTGCATAAAATCAGCAAACATACCGGCAAGGAAGGTGTGGAACCGCGCGTTAACAAACTCGGTAGCGATGCATGGGACAAGCTGAAAGAAAAAGCTAAAACACAGGTTAAGGATATCGCCAAAGACCTGATTCAACTATACGCTGTACGTAAGGCACAGCAAGGGTTCTCCCATACACCGGATACTTACCTTCAAACGGAACTGGAAGCCTCCTTCCTTTACGAGGATACGCCTGACCAAAGTAAGGCCACTGCAGATGTTAAACGGGATATGGAAGCTCCCGCTCCTATGGACCGCCTCGTTTGCGGCGACGTAGGTTTCGGGAAAACAGAAGTGGCCATCCGCGCCGCATTCAAATCAATTGTGGATGGAAAACAAGCCGCCGTACTGGTACCCACCACGATTCTCGCATTCCAGCATTATAAAACGTTCGCTGACCGCCTCAAAGATTTTCCGTGCACAGTGGACTACCTGAACCGGTTCAAATCTGCCAAAGAGAAAAAAGAAACACTCAAACGCCTGGAAGAAGGTAAGATCGATATCATCATCGGTACGCATGCACTGCTGGGTAAAGATGTTAAATTCAAAGATCTGGGCGTGCTCGTGGTGGATGAAGAACAAAAGTTTGGTGTAAGCGCGAAAGAAAAACTCAAACAGATTAAGCATAATGTAGATACACTCACGTTAACGGCCACGCCTATCCCAAGAACCTTACAGTTCTCCCTGATGGGCGCCCGCGACCTCTCCATCATCAATACACCACCGCCTAACAGGCAGCCTATTGAAACGGAAGTACACGTGTTTGATCACGACCTTATCCGCGACGCCATCTACTACGAAACCGAACGTGGTGGCCAGGTATACTTCGTATATAACCGCGTAAAAGGCCTCGGTGAAATGTCGGCCCTTATCCAGGGCCTCTGCCCTGACCTTTCCATCGCTACGGCCCACGGCCAGATGGAAGGCCATCAGCTGGAAGAAGTCATCCTCGATTTTATTGATCGGAAATATGACGTACTGGTATGTACCAACATCGTGGAAAGCGGTGTGGATATCCCTAACGCCAACACGATCATCATCAACAACGCACACCACTTCGGACTGAGTGACCTGCACCAGCTCCGTGGCCGCGTAGGACGTAGTAATAAAAAAGCCTTCTGTTACCTGCTCGCTCCTCCTATGAGCACGCTGCCCGGCGATAGCCGTAAACGCCTCCAAACACTGGAGCAACACAGCGAATTAGGCAGCGGTTTCCAGATTGCCATGCGCGACCTCGATATCCGCGGCGCCGGTAACCTCCTTGGTGGGGAACAAAGCGGATTTATGGCGGAAATTGGCTTCGATATGTACCAGAAAATCCTGGACGAAGCTATCCGCGAACTCAAACAAAACGAATTCCGTGAACTCTTTAAAGAGCAACTGGAAGAGAAAAAGGACTTCGTGAGCGACTGTACCATCGACACGGACCTCGAAATCCTGATCCCGGATACCTACATAGAAAGTATCCAGGAACGCCTGAACCTTTACCAGGAACTGGATAACATTGTGGAGGAAACCAAACTGAAAGCATTTGAAGCGGAACTGATCGACCGTTTCGGGCCTATGCCGGAACCGGTAAAAGACCTGCTGACCATGATCCGCTGCCGTTGGATGGCCATACAGCTGGGCTTCGAGAAGATGATGCTCAAAGAAGAAAACCTCCGCTGCTACTTTATCAATAACCCGGATTCACCTTACTTCGAATCCCCTACGTTCAATCACTTATTAACGTATATCCAAACCCGTACTAACAACGCCAAGCTCAAACAGGTAGGTAAAAACTTCATGCTGGTAGCCAGTCGAATCAAAAATATGAACGACCTGTACGACTTCCTCAAAGGCATGACCGACAGCAGAAACTGATAATTTCCTGTTAATGTTGATGGAGGGTGGATGAGGATCAGCCGAAAAAGCTAATTTTTCGCTGACTTAAATCTCTGTACATGAACAAATTCATACTGTTTGTAGCTGCAATGCTGCTGACTTTCAGCACGTTTGCCCAAAAAAACAACGAAAGAAAAATTTCCGTTAATGGCACCGCCGAAATAGAAGTCACTCCTGATGAGTTCTACTTTACTATCTCCCTAAAAGAATATATGAAGGGAAAAACCAAAGTAGAAATAACCCAGCTGGAAAAGGAACTGATTCAAGCAGTAACAAATGCCGGCATACCCAAAGAAAACCTGAACGTACAGGACCTGGCCGGCATGAGCTACACCAGGCGAAAGAAAGATGCAGCAGAGTTATTTACCACCAAAGACTTCCGGCTTAAACTTACGCAGCCTAATAAGTTAATCGCCATCCTGGATGCCATGGATAATGACGGTATAGTAGCCGCCAGACTAGCGCAATATACTTCCAGCAAAATGAAGGAATACCGCAAAAAAGTAAGGATAATGGCATTTGAAGCTGCCAATGAGAAAGCGGTGTACCTGGCAGAAGTTGCAAAGCAACAATTGGGAGAAGTACTGGAAATTGATGAAACCAAAAGTGATCAGTTTCCCGGACTATATTCACAGGTTAATACCAACGATTTCATGGTAAGTAAATATAATGCCATTGAACAGGCTTCTTTTACAACTATAAAAGTACAGGCTACCATCCAGGCGATATTCGCTATAAAATAACTGTGGGTGGAAACCCACCACGCGTTGCGCGGAAACTCATTTAAAGACACCATCGGTGTCTTTTTTTATGCCCAAATAAAAAATTCCTGTAACCTTTTATTGCCATAACCGTTTAAGAACCAATCTTAAACAGATTATCACATAACCTAAATCCAAATTTTTTTTATGCCTTTTATGGAAACATGTGGAAACACCGCATCATGTTGCTGTAAAACATAAAGAACAATCACTTTCAAACAAATAAAACTCAGAAACATGAAAAAGGTAATGTTATTAGCAGCAGGATTATTCTTAGCGATGAGCACATTTGCACAAACTGCAAACAACAAGACAACAGAAAAGAAAATTGAAGTAACCGGCTCCGCAGAAATTGAAATCACTCCGGATGAAATATATTTTAACATCTCCCTGAAAGAATACCTGAAAGGAAAATCAAAAGTAGAAATCACTACGCTGGAAAAACAATTACAGAAAGCAGTAGTGGATGCTGGTATTCCAAAAGAAAATCTGACAGTGGAAAATGTTTCAGGTTATAACTACGATTACCTGAACAAAAAGAAAAATCCTCAGGAATTTATGGCCAGCAAACAATTCCGTTTGAAACTGAACAAGCTGGATAAAATCAATATCATCCTCGGCGCAGTAGATGCAGAAGGTATTGAAAGCACCCGCATCACCGGCTATTCCTCCAGCAAAATGGAAGAATACCGTAAAGAAACTAAAATAAAAGCTTTACAGGCTGCCAAAGCCAAAGCTGGTTATATGGTTGGCGCCATTGGTGAGCAACTGGGGGGTATCATCGAAATCCAGGAAATCAATACCGACAGTTATTCTGACGTGCGTCCGATGGCTGTAAACTATATGGCCAAATCCGCTGATATGGCTGGTGGTATTTCAGATGTAGAATCTAAAACCATCAAAGTACGTGCAGAAGTAAGAACCGTATTCGGAATTAAATAAGTATTACCCGCCGCACCTTTTCTCCATGAAATAGCCGCCGGTGCGCGCAGTGCATCACCTCCCCGAATGACACCGAAGGTGTCATTCAAAATAAAACAAAACATACTTAAAAAGAGAAAGGCTCGCATACCGCGAGCCTTTCTCTTTTGCTTGTTATTTAGTTGTCTTAGAAGCTGTATCTCAGACCCAGCTGCATCTGGTAACGGGATGCAAAGAAGTCTGTTGCATACGGTACACCAGGGTTAGACCAGGTATAGATCGGATAACCATTTACAGGAGCATTCTTCGTTGCTTTCAGACCCACTGAAGAAGTAGAGTTGAAAGTGTTTGGAGAGAAGGTTTGTATACCCCAGTTTTTATTCAGGAGGTTGGTCAGGTTCACGATATCATAAGTAAACGTAATAGTGTGTGTACGTTTTGCTGTTTTGATATTCAGGTCCTGAGAGAAACGGAAGTCAGCCTGATAGTTCCATGGCGTGCGCCCACCATTACGCTCGGTGAAATCACCTTTACGACCACTCAGGTATTTATTGCCATCTACATAAGTCATGAACTCAGCGGCCTGCTGTGCAGCTGTTTTGCCACCTGCGATGTCCACAAAGAATTTCTGCGCTTCTGCCAGATCTTTAGGGATGTAAGCAAGGCTAACTTGCTGTGGTGTACCCTGGATGGTAGCATTTACGAAACCATAGGAGTAAGGCGTACCGGATTGGGCAGAGAAGAACAGGCTGAAGTTAGATACCCATTTGCCCTTGGAACCCCAATCCTGTCTGTAGTTAGCAGTTGCTACGATACGATGACGAACGTCGAAGTTAGAGTAGGCCAGTCCAGGGTTATTTGGATTCAGCGCCTGGTTCAGCTGCCAGTTAGACTCCATTGAGTTACGGATACCGTTGGTAATATCTTTCGCCTGACCATAAGTATAAGCAGTCATGAAGTTAAAGCCCCAAGGGAAGGTTTTCTGAATCTGACCAGTGATGCTGTAACGGTAGCCTTTGTTGGTGTTAGACAGCAGGTAAGCGTTTGTATACAGGCTGTTGATCTTTTTACCACTGTAGATAGGCTGTTGCTTATTAACATCATATGCATAATAAGTTGGATTATCTACCAGGTTGATCTGCTGGAACATCAGGTCGTGCACTACTTTGGTGTAAATACCTTCTACTGTGAATTTCCACTGGTCGTTGGTAGTGTAATCAAAGGCCAGACTGCTTCTCCATACCTGTGGCATTTTGAAGTTATTGTCGATCAGATCTACCTGCGTTGCACCGGCAGCGTTAGTAACGTCTACACCGTTTTGTTGCGCGAAGTCAGCGATACCATTTGGAGATGGTTTAGCTGCAGGCAGCGGACCATTTACGAAAGGTTTGTCGGAAGATTTCTGATCGTAAGCACCGTAAGTTACACCGTTGTTGTAGTATGCGTAACCCAGCCATGCGAAAGGAATACGACCGGTGAATAAGCCGCTACCACCACGCAGTACCATGGTGTTGTCACCTTTGATATCCCAGTTGAAACCGAGGCGTGGAGAGATCTGTACGTTATTCAGGAAGTTATTTTTGATATCCTGTGGTTTAGTATACGTGTAGGTGTTACCGTAGTTTGCATCTACCGGTGCTTTGGTAGTTTTATCGCTCAGTGGTTGTTTGTTAGGAATACCTGCGTAGTCTAAACGTACACCCGGAGTGATTTTGAAACGGTCTGTCAGTTGAATTTCATCCTGACCGTAGAGGCTCAGCAAGTTTACTTTGAACTGTGCCGGCGGGTTAGCCATGATGAAATCGCGGGAGTTATTCGCGTAGTTATAGTTACCGCGCACACGACTAGGATTGTTGTTCAGGAAGTCAGCAACGGAATTATAGTCCAGTCGGCCATTCCAGGAGTTTACAAAACCATAGGTGATGTTGTAAAACTCGTTGTGTGTACCAATGGTGAAAGTATTTTTTCCTTTGAAGATGGTAACGTTATCGGTTACTTCAAAGGTTTTCTGTTTCATGTTAAAGATACTTGCTTCACGGTCGGTACCGAGGAAGATAGTGGTACCAGGCGTTTTACCGGCAATCTGGATCTGCGGTGTCGC
Source organism: Chitinophaga jiangningensis (assembly GCF_900142605.1). Classification (GTDB taxonomy): domain Bacteria; phylum Bacteroidota; class Bacteroidia; order Chitinophagales; family Chitinophagaceae; genus Chitinophaga; species Chitinophaga jiangningensis. The sequence continues at coordinate 175,948 of NZ_FRBL01000005.1, read as the reverse complement.
AGGGTCAGAAGCGGGATCACGGTAATCATGTACATAGGAGTAACCCAGAATCAGGCTGTTGGAAACAGTTGGATTGAAGTTACTTTTCAGTTCAGCTACTGTAGAAGTCTGGTTGTTCACCTGTTTGAAGTCAATACCGCCAAAACGGAAGTTCTGCTGGTCACGCTCCAGGTTAGTAGCTTCTGAGGTAATAGTGTTATTACGTACCGACAGGCTGTGTTTGGAATTGATGTGCCAGTCGAGGCGGTTAAAGAATTTATTGGAGTTGGAATAAATGCTGGTGTTTTTATAAGTACCTGCATCTACGCCGTATTCTTTCATTTTAGCGGTGATGTCCATCGCATCCTGTTCGCTGAGGATGTTGGCTACATCTTTAGAGCCGGCAGCGAGGATGATTGGATCTACGCGGCGGGTGATTTCTTCGTTGGTGAAGAAGAAGAGTTTGTTTTTGATGATAGGGAAACCGAGGCGAACACCAGCCTGGTAATCATGGAAGTCAGAAGGCAGTTTAGAACCGTCACCTGCATTGTTTTTACCAACCAGGCCTGCGGTACGGCCATAACCGTATACGGAACCATGGAATTCGTTGGTACCGCTGCGGGTTACCGCGTTGATGGAACCTCCGAGGAAGTTACCCACTTTCACATCGAATGGTGCAAGTAATACCTGTACATCCTGGATCGCATCGAGTGATACCGGGTTAGTACGGGTACTGCTACCTGGCTGACCGCTGGAGTTGGACTGACCGCCCATGGACGGACTGAAGCCAATTGCATCGTTGTTGATAGCACCATCCAGTGTTACGTTGTTGTAACGGTAGTTAGTACCGAGAAAAGAGTTGTTGCTGCTTTGTGGAGTCACTTTCGTCATATCCTGCAGGCTGCGGCTGATGGAAGGAATACGCTTCATCTGCTCCTGGCCTACGCGGGTGCCTTCTTTTTTACCTGCACTACCGGTGATCACAACTTCGCTCAGGGCTTTGGACTCTTCGCCCAGTTTAAAAGTAAAGGAAGAAGAACCTAAAGGAAGATTTACATCTGGTCTTACTTCTGATTTATAACCGATGAAAGAAACGGTAATCGTATAAGGACCGCCGGGATTGAGGTTGTTAATGATATAACGACCATCGGCATTTGTCTGAGTACCACTTTTGATGCCTGTAGAAACGTTGAGTATTACTACCGTTGCTCCGGGAATAGCGCCCCCTTTGGGATCGGCTACCTTACCGGTAATAGAGGAGGTGGTTACCTGGGCCATTGTATTCAAACTGAATAATACAATGACGCTAGCTAATAACGCAATAAACGATTTCATAAAAGTTGCTGTCTGTATTTACACCGCAAAGGTGAAATCCCAAAGCAACCAGAATGTTAACAGAACATTACGGAATTGTTAAGACCTTTCGGGTATTAACGCGTTTTGGCGGATTGGACCGCAAGAAGCGTTAATCCACTATCAGAATTTGGCGGGAGGCGTAAAGTGAATGTTAAATTTGGTGGCCGTTTACCACCAAAAAGGCCCCGCTTATATAAGCAGGGCCGCTGAAGAACTTAAAACGATGATTTACTTAATATTGACTATAAAAGTCCCGTCCGTTAAAGGTTTTTCAATTTCACCATTGGTTAAAGTGCCGGAGAAAGTCCCTTCGGCATGTTTACTATTGATGCTAGTTAAATTCACTTTTAAACCCTTGCCCATCGCGTAGGCGGTAACCTTGTTTTGCTGGATGTCAGACAAAACCATGGTAACAGAAGCCTCGTAGGTGCCCGGTTGTACAATGTTTTCCGGAAACCCTATCACCAGTTCCATATGATGGGACAGGTTGTTGGTAACCCCGTTGATGGAAAATAATTTCTCCCCGGTGGTGCTGTCCACTTCCATGAACGCATCTGTTTGGGAGGAATGATATGTTTGACCGTCCAGCGTGAAAACGAAAGTGCTGGCTGGTGTGGTGTCCTTTTTGGATTCACAGGATGATAATGCAGTTATAGCAGCAAATAAGGCTGCGAACCATAATTTAAAGCGCATAATGCAGATATTTTGAATGATAATATATGCACGGAGAAACCGCCATCATCAGGTGGCGTCAATTCATAGGTATGGAAAGCTGCTGGCCTGCGCTTATCCGGCAGGCCAGCAATCTTTTTAAATCGACATAGGTTGTCGGTTAGCTTCGTGGCATAGGGATAAAATACATTCGCAATATATGTAGATTTTTATAAATTATATAAATTTTTCATAAGAAATTTGTTTTCGGGAGATATCAGGGCACCTGGGATAGCGGCTACGGCTGATTAGCAAAGGCCCCCGGCTCCGCTCCTCCCCTTTTTCCCCTTCCATCAACGGTGGACGAGGAAACAGGAGCATCCTTCATTACTTTTAACAATATATTTGTGATAGCAAATCCCTATTATTACGATCTTACGCCATCATTTAACAAAGCGCATTATGTCATCGGAAGTGATTAAACAATTACAGGAAGCCGTGCAGTTTTCACCGGAGAACGTGCCCCTGCGCCTTCACCTGGCCCAGGTGCTGCTACAGGATTTTCAGTACCAGCAGGCAGAAGAACAATACAGAAAGGTGCTGGAATTATCGCATGACAATATCGCTGCCCAGCTGGGGCTCGCGCGTACCTTTTACCATCAGCAAAAATATTCTGTTGCCATCGTTGTATTGGAACAACTCGAGCACCAGGAGCCGGATAATTTCGATGCCCTCCTCCTCCATTGCCGTATTCTGGTAAAAGAAAACAGCATGGAAGGCGCACGTGACATCTACCAACACCTGCTGCAACTGAATCCAGGCTTCCGCGACGAAGCCCTGGACGGCTACTTCAGAGCACCTCAACAACAATATAATCCTGCATCTGACGAAGATGGTGAAGATATAGAGAAGATATTTACGCTGGAAAAACCAGAAATTAACTTCAACGATGTAGGTGGAATGGAACGGGAAAAACAGGAAATAGACCTGAAAATAATTAAGCCGCTTCAATTCCCCGACCTCTACAAAGCATATGGTAAAAAGGCTGGTGGTGGTATCCTGCTCTACGGTCCTCCGGGATGTGGAAAAACCTACCTTGCCAGGGCCACTGCCGGGCAAATACAAGCCGAATTCATCAACGTGGGCATCCACGACGTGCTCGACATGTGGATCGGCAACAGCGAAAAAAACTTACATAGTCTCTTTGAACTTGCCCGCGAATCCAAGCCCTGCGTCCTCTTCTTCGACGAAGTAGATGCGCTCGGTGCCAACCGCACCTCCATGCGCAACAGCGGAGCCAGTCACCTCATCAATCAGTTCCTTTCTGAAATGGACGGTATCGCCGCCAACAACGAAAATGTACTGATCATAGGTGCTACCAACGCGCCATGGAGCCTGGATCCGGCTTTCCGCCGGCCCGGCCGTTTCGACAGAATTATTTTCGTAGCACCTCCCGACCAGGAAGGCCGCGAAGAAATTCTGAAAATACAGCTGCGCAATAAACCGGTGGACAGCATCGATTACCGCGCTATCGCCAAAGCTACACCCGGTTACTCCGGCGCTGACCTGAAAGCGATCGTGGACCTGGCCATAGAAGATAAGCTGATGGAAGCACTACAGAAAGGCATTCCACAGCCCATCACGCAAAAAGACCTGCTGAAGGCTACCAAATTGCACCGCGCCACTACAAGAGAGTGGTTCAATACCGCACGCAACTACGCCCTGTACTCTAATGAGGCAGGCCTGTACGATGAGGTGCTGAAATACCTGGATATTAAGAAATAGATTATGGCTTTTTTGATTCAACGTGCTCACCTGTTGCTACAACAAGGCCGTTATAAGGATGCTGTTACCGCCTTGCGGCAGCATCTCAGCACTTATGCCAATGATATCGACGGACTTTATCTACTGGCATTGTGCTACCTCAATCTGAAAAACACGGAAGAGGCAGAACATATTATCAGTAACGCGCTGAGTCTCGCTCCGGCTGATGACCGGTTCTTTTACCTGCGCGCTAATATTGCTTTTCACAAAAGCCAGTATAACGCAGCTATCATCGCCATCGGTGAGGCGGTAGCGATCAATCCCCACGATGCGGCTTACTTCGCCCTGTGGAGTCAGATACTGCTGTTTAAGAAAGAATATAGTCAGGCCCTGACAAAGGCAGAGGAAGGCCTGGCCATAGACCCGGAAAACGAGGCCTGTTTAAACCTCCGCTCCAACGCCCTGTTCAACCTCGGCAAAAAAGAAGAAGCCTTCTCCAACTTGCACGAAGCGCTGGAACATAACCCTGAAAATGCGTATACTCACGCCAATATTGGCTGGAAATGGCTACAGGCGGGCGATCACAAACAGGCACTTGAACATTTCCGTGAATCCCTGAAGCTGGACCCAAATCAGCAATGGGCGAAAAGCGGCATGGTGCAGGCTATGCAGGCACGCTACTGGCTGTACCGCATGTTCCTGAAATATGCCTTTTTCATGAGCCGGCAGAAAGCAGGTGTGCAATGGGCAGTGATCATCGGTATTTTCGTGCTTTCCCGTATAGCCAGTACCGTATTTTTCCCGCTGTACGTGGTGCTGGCGCTGGCTGCTATCTCCACCTGGCTGATTGGTCCGGTGAGTAACCTTTTCCTGCGACTCAACCCATACGGCAGGTACGCGCTCACGCCGGAACAAACGAAGGTATCCACGCTGGTGGGCATCTTTATGCTGATCGGACTCCTGGCTGCCGGCGGCTATTGGCTTACGTCATTTGCTGCACTGCTGGCGCTGGCCATAGGTTCGGGAGTACTGCTGCTGCCGCTTTCCAGCTTATATACTCCTGATAGTCCCAAATGGAGAAAGGTATTCCTTATATATACAGTGGCGGTAGGTATACTGGGTGTTTGCGGCGTAGCCGAAGCCTGGTACGACGGTGATCCGTTTAATACCTTTATGACCATCATGCTGCTGGGTGTATTTGCCTACCAGTTCTTAGCGAATTATGTGATTACAAGGGAGAGCTAGGAAGGTTGCTGGCTCCGCTGGCAACTGTATTTGCCCCATATTGTTAATAACTGCACTTTAGCCGGCTCCGCGCGCAGCGCGGAATCGCGCCGGATGACACCGAAGGTGTCATCCCTTTCAAAAAAAATAAAGCCGGTAGATGTCAAATCTACCGGCTTTTCTATATCTCTAAAATAATATTAAGCATCGATCTTCGCATACTTCGCATGTGACTCGATGAACTCACGACGTGGAGGCACCTCGTCGCCCATCAGCATGCTAAACACGCGATCAGCTTCCGCAGCACTTTCAATAGTCACCTGTTTCAGTGTACGGTTATCAGGGTTCATGGTGGTATCCCACAGTTGCTCTGCGTTCATCTCACCCAAACCTTTATATCGCTGAACGTTCACACTGTCTTCACGGCCATTACCCGCAATACGTGCGATGGCTGCTTTACGTTGTGCTTCTGTCCAGCAGTATTCCTGCTCTTTACCTTTTTTCACGAGGTACAGTGGCGGTTGCGCAATGTACACATAACCCTGTTCTACCATCGCTTTCATATACCGGAATACGAAGGTGAGGATCAGGGTGGCAATGTGGCTACCATCCACGTCGGCATCCGTCATGATGATGAGCTTGTGGTAGCGCAGTTTTGAAAGGTTCAGTGCTTTATCGTCTTCTTCGGTACCGATGGTTACTCCCAATGCGGTGAAGATGTTCTTGATCTCTTCGTTTTCGTAGATCTTGTGTTCCATGGCTTTCTCCACGTTCAGGATTTTACCCCTGAGTGGCAGGATGGCCTGGAAGGAACGGTTACGGCCTTGTTTTGCTGTACCACCTGCGGAGTCACCCTCTACCAGGTACAGTTCACATTTTTCCGGATCGTTATCGGAGCAATCTGCCAGTTTACCAGGCAGGCCACTACCGGTCATCACGCTCTTGCGCTGAACCAGCTGGCGTGCTTTACGTGCAGCTTCGCGGGCCTGGGCAGCCAGTACCACTTTATTGATTACCAGTTTGGCTTCACGCGGATGCTCTTCCAGGTAGGCATCCAGTACAGTAGCTACAGAACTGTCTACCACACCCATTACATCGGAGTTACCGAGTTTGGTTTTGGTCTGACCTTCGAACTGAGGCTCAGGTACTTTTACGCTGATGATGGCGCTCAATCCTTCACGGAAGTCATCCCCGGTTACTTCCACTTTTGATTTCTCAAACAGTTTGTTCTTGTCACCGTAGGATTTAAACACACGGGTGATGGCGCGGCGGAAACCAGAAACGTGGGTACCACCTTCAATGGTGTTGATATTATTTACGTAGGAGAAGATGCTTTCACTGAATGAATCATTATACATCAGTGCAACTTCTACGGTTACATTAGAATCTTTATCGAACGCTTCGATGAAGATAGGTGCAGGCAGGAGGCTGCTTCTGCGACCATTCTTATCCAGCATCTGTACAAACTCCACGATACCGCCTTCACTGTAGAAAGTTTCCCTGAAAGGCTGACCATGTTCGTCTTTTTCACGGTCGTCAGTGAGGGTGATACGGATTTGTTTGTTCAGGTATGACAGCTCGCGTAAACGGCCTGCCAGGATTTCCCTGTTATAGGTAGTTTCCTTAAAAATCTCTCCGTCTGGTTTGAAGTGTACGGTAGTACCGGTAGTATCGGCAACACCGATCTCACGTACGGCATACTGGGGAACACCGCGGTGGTACTCCTGTTCAAATATTTTACCTTCACGGCGTACGGTAACGACCTGGCGGGAGCTCAATGCGTTTACGCAGCTCACACCCACCCCGTGCAAACCACCGGATACTTTATAGGTGTTTTTGTCGAACTTACCACCGGCGTGTAATACTGTCATTACAACTTCCAGTGCCGAACGTCCTTCCTTAGGGATAATACCGGTAGGAATACCACGTCCGTCATCCACTACACGGATGGAATTATCTTCACAGATAGTTACATCAATGTTTTTGCAATATCCGGCGAGGGCCTCATCAATGGAGTTATCCACCACCTCATATACCAGGTGATGTAAACCCTTGATTCCGATATCGCCAATGTACATGGCCGGGCGCTTGCGCACGGCTTCCAGACCTTCCAGTACCTGGATGCTGCCTGCATCATAGCCGTTGCTGGGGCTGGTTGCTTGCACTAATTCTTCGCTCATATGTTGGTGTAAAATCTATTAGAAATAAAAACAGTCGACAATCATGCAAAAATACGAAAAATAAGCCTGATTTCAATAAAAAAACTACTGTTTTTAAGTGGGATGGATGTGTGATTTTACTGCTATATTTTGTCGGCCCCCACGGTCTCTTTAACTCCCTGGAAAATAGTTTTCCACACCAGATTAAAAAACGACTTCTGAATGTCCCTTTGCAGGGCTGGGTGGGTGACCCGGGTTTTTTCACCGGGCAGCGGGTTGCTGTCGCGCACTACCATCAAATTGGCCAGGAGGCTGATCAGCCCTTTTCTTTCAAACTCTTTACTTTCCTTGTTCTGCTTCAGGATGGCAATTTTCAGGTGATCGTACAGTAGCTTTACCTCCCCGGCGGCCTTGCGCTCGTCGCCACGGATACGGAACGATAATTCATGAATATTGCAGCTCCTGATTTCTACCTTGCCCAGCGGCTTGGTAACCGGGTTAAGTTCGCGGCCATTCAGGTCTTTCAGTTCACCGGCTACGCTAAAGTTACCATTTTTACTGCCCAGAATGAAGTCGAAATGAGCGGTTAGCTTACCGCTGCTCATCAGGATAGCGTCCAGCCTGGCGGTAAGATGGTTATTCTTTTTCACCAGGGAGTCCACATTGGTAAGGTTGTGGAAATGTCCGTTCACGTTCCCGAATCGCAGAGTGCCTGTGCGGTCTGATTCGGGGCTGGTTTCCATATAATGGATGCTGAATCGCCTGCCTATCAGGGTGTCGATGGCAATCGGCACCCGGAGCTTTGCCAGCATCTGGTTGGGATATTGCCCCAGTTTGTTACCCGGCGGCATAGGCAGCCTGCGGTCGCGGTAAACTTCCAGTTTCCCGCCATTGATGATCAGTTTATGGGCCCAAACCTGCTGGTCCTGCAATAAACGCTTGGGGTTTAGATTTTTGAGATTAACATCTTCCAAAACTACATGGTAGTAATCCTGCTGATGCCCGAGTTTGCGGTTAAAAGCCTCTTTTTCATAGCGGGGATTAAGTTCTACCTGCTTGATTTCCAACGTTTGTTCCGCCGCCACATAGCGGATGCCTTTTACATTGAGGTAATACAGACTGTCTTTCGTGCGATGGACGTAGTCTTTCATCCCGATTTCGTAATTCCGTGCATACAAAAAGCGGGTAGGATCATCCAGGGCCAGGGAGTCGATCAGAAAATCGTTCACGCGTACGCTCAGGTCTTTAAACTGGTGAATCACCGTAGAAGAGTCCTTTTTGGTGAACTTGTACCTGAAATTGGTGCTGTCCAGGACCAGTTTACCTATGAGTATGGATTTTAATTTCGGGGAGATGTTTTGATACGCTGTTTTAGGCTGACTAGTATCTATTACGTTTGCGTCCTGCTCCATTACTATGCTTGGTGCCGTCACCCTCAGCAGGCCGGCGTTGATCTCGTTATTGCGGAAATAACGCCAGGGTTTGAAATATTTCAGTTCCAGTTTTTCCACACTAACGAGGTAGATTTCGGAGGGGGCAGTTTGGTTTGCCAACTTTTTCCGATATACGGCAGTGTCGAGTATCATGCTGGCTTTATCTACGGTAACGCTGCCGGAAAGAACGTCCAGCTTCACATCTTTGTATTCTATTCTGTACAGGCTGTCGGACAGGTCCTGGACATAAGATTTAAGCTCCGCGCGGATCAGTTTATTCCAATGATGATTCAGGTACCATGCTGTGCCTAATACAAGGATCACAAGCCCGCCGAGTACAATCCCGATCACTTTCAATGCCTTGATAATATGAAATTTCCTTTCCATGTATATAGCTGTAAACGAAAATTACGCCAAATGGTTGTATCTGTATAGCAGATCACCTATTGACGTATTGAAAAATTTCGATGAATTGTAACCTGTGTGTCAAAACCATTTTGAATTAATTCTGAATGCCTAAATTTGTGAGGTTTTTAACACATTAGCGCGATGAAAGAAGTACAGGAAATATTAGCACTGGCCATTCCGCAGCCAGCCATGAGCGATCAGCTACAGCTGGTGGAGCAGGATCAGGTGTCTGTGCCTGACTGTCTGGATTTCACTTTGCAGCGCTTTTCGTATGAAGCGGCATTGCCGGTAGAGGATGTTGCGATGGTGGTGTATCAGCCTGCCAAGCGCGGACATGCTGCTGCCATAGAATTGCGCTATTGTGTGGCAGGTAATAAATATTGCAAGAACCCAGGTTGTACCGATCAGCTTTGTGTGGAAGGTAAGAAAGGGGAATGCAATGAGAAGGCGCCCTCTGTGGACCTGATTACAGTTAGATTCCAACCATCATTTATACAGTCGTTACAAAAAGGCAGTACTACCGTTTCCTTCCTGGAAATGCAGTCCCGCAAGCCTTTTGTAAAAACCATTCAGCCCTGTACCAAGTCCAAGTCAGTATTGGAAACAATGGTGCATCATAACTACGAGGGGATGTTGAAAAACATTTTCCTGCAGAGTAAAGCGCTGGAGCTGTTATTATTCAGCTCTGATCAGTTTATTCAGAATGATACTGATGAGCGATATGGCTGCCGCTTCCTGACGCAAATGGAGGACCGGGAAAAGATTGAGAAGGCCAGGGCTATCCTGCTGGAGCAGTTGGACTCTCCTGTAACTATCCGTGACCTGGCGCGCAGGGTGGCGATGAATGAGTGTTACCTGAAAAAGGGTTTCAAGGCGATGTACGGCACCACCATCTACGATTATTTCCAGAAAGAGCGCATGGAGAAGGCCAAAGGTCTCCTGTATGAAAAAGGAATGTCGGTTTCAGAGGTGGCAATGTTGATGGGATACTCCTGCATCTCTCACTTTTCTACTGCATTTAAGAAGCATACCGGTTTAAAACCGTGCGAATTACTTCTTCGCTAGCCCTTATCTGTAAAGGGTTTGCAGTATTTTCCCAATTCGATCATTACTTTTCCCGATTCGATATAGTGAAGAATAAATATCGTTGCATCTTTGTATCACGATAAGCGGATATCTATTCGCACTTCCTATAAGCTTCCTTATCAGATTTGACCATGGAAGAAAATTTACTGGCAGAAAGTAAGTAAAGCCATAAATCTACTTGCATTCAATATCAAACACCATTTGAAAAAGTGCAAAATTTTGCCAGAAAGGTTTTCGACCACATTATAAAGTCGCCTTGCATCCGCGGGGCGACTTTTTTTGTTGCTCGCGGGGGGCCTTCGGCCGTTTTTCTTGCATGCAAAGTGGCGTAAGGTGAATAAGCCGCAAAGGATTGTGTTTTGTCTTTTTTTCTCGCAAAGTGGCAAAGCAGGTAAGCAGCTAAGGATTGTGTTTTGTTATTTTAAGGGAGATGTTTTGTTGGGATTATGCAGAAATTAGGTCAGAGATTATGTTGGAGTGATACTACATAATACGAAGGTTCTTTATCAAAATATGGTTAGTAGGTGTAGTATTAAGATTCATAATGGTTGGGCAACCGCCTATCAAATAAGAAAAATAAATAATGCTCGTTTAAAAGTATCAGGATCCAACGCTTAATACAACAAACCGTAACCTTTAAATCCTTAAAACAACAAAACACAATCCTTTGCTGCTTATGCTGCTTGGCGAGAAAAAGTCCGCGTCAGGGCCGAAGGCCCAAAAGTCCCCAAAACCCAAAAATGAAAAAACCCCGCCCAAAAGAGCAGGGTCTGTCCTATTTATCCCTATACCTATGAAATACGAATTTAATGTTATTCAGTGATGGTGCCTGCGTCGTTCAGTAGCACTGCCTTATCTGCACCATTGTCCTGAATATTAACCTTATAGTAGGCAGCAACATCTGCCCTTTCTATTTTCCAACCATCTTTGATAGTTGCTTCCGGATATTTTGTCTTTAGTGTTGTTGACACTGACTCCGGTAATGACTGTGCGTTGTATTCACTTCTGGTGCTTATCCAGCCACCGTCTGCATTGTACTGCGCAACAGTTTTAATATTTTCTTTCAGGAAACTAACGTTCCAAAATCCGGCACTAGTCTTTGTCCATTTGGCGTCAGTTGTACCTGCAAAATTCTGTTCAAAAGAGCTTTTTACTGCCACTGGTGCTTCCACCTTATGCGTAACAGTTTTTGTTTTCTTAACTGATTTTTTTTGCTGTGCAAAAGTTATGCCGGAAGAGACCAAGACCGCGCAAAAAATTAACGTCAACTTTTTCATAATAAGATATGGTTTTGTCGTTGGGTTAAATTAATTACTAGGTTTCTCAATTCTTCCTAATTGACACCAAAACAATGCCAAAAACGCAAAATAACCATACTTTATTGTAAATTACTAAAATATCTACAAAAAAAGTTCGAAATCCGGTAATTTATGTAAACTAACGTCTTTCGGTCCCAGCCTATTTTATTAACTTCGCACAATTTTAATCAATTATTGTATCATATAACATCAAAGGGCGGGGAATTGTTTTATGTCCAGCAAATATCAGGAATATAACCAACTGAATTTACCTCAGATAGAGAAAGATATACTCCAGCAGTGGGAGCTCCACCAGGCTTTTGAGAAAAGCGTGGAAGTTCGTGATGGAGCTACTCCGTTTGTATTTTATGAAGGCCCACCAAGCGCCAATGGCCTGCCTGGTATTCACCACGTGATTTCACGTACCCTGAAAGATCTTGTTTGCCGCTATAAAACCATGCAGGGCTTCCAGGTGAAACGTAAAGGCGGATGGGATACCCATGGTTTGCCAGTAGAACTGGGCGTGGAAAAAATGCTGGGCATTACCAAGGAAGATATTGGTAAAAAGATTTCCATCGCTGAATACAACGACACCTGTCGCAAAGAAGTATTAAAATATAAGGATAAGTGGGACGAACTGACCCGGAAGATGGGTTATTGGGTAGATCTCCAGCATCCTTACATCACCTTCGACAACAACTATATCGAATCCCTCTGGTGGGCCTTGCAAACCCTCTATAAGAAAGGATTTTTATATAAAAGCGTAAGTATCCAGCCCTACTCTCCTGCTGCCGGTACCGGTTTGAGTTCAGCAGAGCTGAACATGCCAGGCACCTATAAGGATGTAAAGGATACCACCGTTGTGGCCATGTTCAAAGCGCTGAAAGCAGCGAACTCCCAGTTCCTGTTTGATGCAGCCGGTAACGATGAAGTCTACTTCCTCGCATGGACCACCACCCCATGGACTTTACCTTCCAACCTCGGTTTGACCGTTGGTGGTAATATTGAATACGTATTGGTAAAAACCTTTAATCAGTACACCCACCTGCCTATTAACGTAGTAATGGCAAAAGTGCTGATGCCTAAATATTTTAAGGCAGAAGGGGAAAATGCTGACTTCGATGCCTATAAAGAAGGAGATAAAATTATTCCATGGCAGATACTTTCCAGCTTTAAAGGTAAAGAGCTGGAGAATATCCGCTACGAACAGTTGCTGCCTTATACCCAACCTGAGGAAGGTGATCCTTTCCGCGTTATCGTGGGCGACTTCGTTACCACCGAAGATGGTACCGGTATCGTACACACAGCTCCTGCTTTTGGTGCGGATGATAATCGCGTCGGTAAGAAATATGGCCTGGGCATCCTGACACTCGTGGATAAACAGGGTAAATTCACTGACAACGTCGGTGAATTCTCCGGTAGATATGTAAAAAATTACAAAGATGATCCTGACTACAAGGATGTAGACGTGGACATCGCGGTGAAGCTGAAGAAAGAAAACCGCGCTTTCAAGGTGGAAAAGTATGAGCATACCTATCCGCATTGCTGGCGTACAGATAAACCAGTACTGTATTATCCGCTGGATGCATGGTTCATTAAAACCACTGCAGTAAAGGACAGGATGATAGAGCTGAATAAAACTATTAACTGGAAACCTGCCTTCACGGGTACCGGGCGTTTCGGTAACTGGCTGGAGAATATGGTGGACTGGAACCTGAGCCGCAGCCGTTACTGGGGTACTCCATTGCCAATCTGGCGCACAGAAGATGGTACGGAGGAAAAATGCATCGGCAGCATCGAGGAGCTGAATACCGAGATCCGCAAAGCCAACGAAGTGCTGGGCGGAGATGTGAATAAGTCGTACCTGCACGAAGGTATCCTGGACCTGCATAAACCATATGTGGACGACATCATCCTGGTGAGCGATGCTGGCCAGCCTATGCGGAGGGAGCCGGATCTGGTGGACGTATGGTTTGATTCAGGCGCCATGCCTTTTGCCCAGCAGCATTATCCTTTTGAAAATAAAGAGGCGGTTGACGGTCGTCAAGCGTTCCCTGCGGATTTCATTGCTGAAGGTGTGGACCAGACTCGTGGATGGTTCTACACATTGCACGCACTTGGCGTGATGTTGTTCGACAGCGTAGCTTACAAAACGGTAGTTTCCAACGGCCTTGTGCTGGATGCAAATGGCATGAAAATGAGTAAACGCCTCGGTAACGTGGTGAACCCATTTGAAACGATAGCCCAGTATGGAGCGGACGCTACACGCTGGTACCTCATCACCAACGCATCCCCATGGGACAGTCTGAAGTTCGATGTGAAAGGTGTGGGAGAAGCGCAGAGAAAATTATTTGGCACACTTTATAATACATACAACTTCTTCGCAATGTATGCTAACCTGGATAATTTCACTTTCAAGGAAGCATATATACCGCTGGAAGAACGTCCGGAAATTGATCGTTGGATCATTTCTGTACTGAACTCACTGGTGAAAGATGCCACCGCTTACTTCGACGATTACGAGCCTACTCAGGCAGGCCGTGCAGTTGAACGCTTTGTGGATGAGCACCTTAGTAACTGGTACGTTCGTTTGTGCCGCCGCAGATTCTGGAAAGGGGACTATGAACATGATAAGATTAGTGCCTACCAGACGCTGTATGAATGCCTGGAAAAAGTGATTCAGCTGATGGCTCCGGTATCTCCATTCTTTACCGACTGGATGTTTAACAACCTGAACAAGGTTACCGGACGCAACAGTGCCGCTTCTATCCATCATACTAACTTCCCTGTGGTTCAACCGGAGGCGATCGATCCGGACCTGGAAGAGAGAATGCAGCTGGCCCAGGACATTTCTTCCCTGGTATTGTCTTTACGTAAGAAAGTGAATATCAAGGTGCGTCAGCCATTGCAGAAGATCCTGATTCCGATAGCAAGCGCTCACATGCAGGAACAAATCGCCAAAGTGGCGGACCTGATAAAAAGTGAAGTAAATGTTAAAGGGATTGATTATCTTACGGAAACGGAAGGTTTCATCAAGAAAAAGATTAAACCTAACTTCAAATCTCTCGGCGCTAAAATGGGAGCCAGAATGAAAGCGGTAGCCGCGGCAATCACTGCCTTTACGGATGCTGACATTGCTGCCCTGGAAAGAGAGGGTCATTATACTTTAACAGTGGATGGCGAGCAGGTGCAGATACAACTCTCTGACGTTGAGATCATTTCCGAAGATATTCCTGGATGGACAGTAGCCAATAAAGGTGCACTTACCGTAGCACTGGATATAACTATTACTCCACAACTGCAGGATGAAGGTAACGCCAGGGAACTGGTTAACCGTATTCAGAAGATACGGAAAGACAGCGGCTTCGAACTAACTGACAGAATTGATGTTAAAGTAGCTGCGGTAGATTCCCTGAAATCAGCGATTATTAACTATAATGACTATATTTGCACGGAAATTTTGGCAGATAGCTTGGATGTAGTAGCAGCACTACAAGAAGGTACAGAAGTAGAGGTGAACGACCTTAAATTCAATGTATTAGTTAACAAAAAAAGCTAATCCCCCATGGCAACAAAAAAGAAGGTTGCTAGCAAATCGACCCAAAAGGCAGCTTCGGCGAAGGACGTCAAAAAGAAGGCATCACCAGCAAAGAAAGCTGCACCAGCTCCGGCTAAGAAAACGACGCCCGCTCCTAAAAAAGCGGCAGCGAAACCGGCCGCGACCAAAGTTGTAAAGCCAGCTGCTTCTAAAGCCGTGGTAGCGAAATCTTCCGCAAAAAAGGCCGCTCCGGCGGCCGCCAAGCCAGTTGCTAAGAAGGCTACTGCCCTCCAAAGCAAAACACCGTCCGTTAAAGCAAAAGTTGCTGTACCTGCAAAATCGACCGTAAAAAAAGAACCTGCTGCAAAGCAGCTAGTGGTGACCAAAAGCGTTTCCGCTGAAACACAGAAACCATTAATTTCTAAGTCAGAAGAAAAAGAACTTAAAACGATGGCAGTAAAGAAAGCAGAAAAGGAACAAGTTGCTAAGGAGAAAGAATCCGCAAAAAAAGCAGCGGAGAAACCAGTTGTAAAGGTGGAAAAATCAGCCAAAGCGGAAAAAGCCGCCAAACCTGAAAAGGCTGAGAAAACCGAGAAAAAAGGTGTAAAAGCCGGCGCAACTGTAGCTTACCAACCTGAATTTACCAAATCCGTACTGGATCAACCCGATGCTCCGGTTGGACCCGTATTCAGGTATAGTGATGCTGACCTGCAGGAATTCAAAGACCTTATCCTCAAAAAGTTAGAGGCAGCTAAAAAAGAACTGATCTACCTGCAAGGCCTGATCACCCGCAAGGATGAAGCCGGTACCGATGATACTGAAAACAAATATATGAGCATGGAAGATGGTAGCGGTTCTCAGGAAAGAGAACAACTTAACCAGATGGCCAGTCGCCAGATTCAGTTTATCGATCACCTGGAAAAAGCTTTGGTACGTATCGAAAACAAAACCTACGGTATTTGCCGCGTAACCGGTAAACTCATCGATAAGGCACGTTTGAAAGCAGTACCTCACGCTACCCTTAGCATCGAAGCCAAATTGGCTAAAAGCAAATAAGCTTTACACGCACAAGCGTAAAAATAAAGCGCCCTCTCATATTACGTGAGAGGGCGCATTGTTT
Source organism: Chitinophaga jiangningensis (assembly GCF_900142605.1). GTDB lineage: Bacteria > Bacteroidota > Bacteroidia > Chitinophagales > Chitinophagaceae > Chitinophaga > Chitinophaga jiangningensis. Next base: position 159,932 of record NZ_FRBL01000005.1, on the reverse strand, counting down.
TTTATGTACTGCTTTACCGTTTCAGTTTTAACAGGCTTCCTTCACTTTTTTGTCCTTACTCCGGTACCGGAGTGCTAAATATAGTAACCCCGCGGCACCCAGGCCTACCAGACTCCCAATTCCAATCCGGGTAGCCTGACGCTTATCCAGCTTAATCGGCGGAATTTTTATACCTTTTTTAACAGGTGTTACATCTGGTACAATCTCCAGCAATGGTTGCAGTGACAGACCCGTGATGATTTTATCAGCAATCTTTTCTACAGCTGAGCGCTGATATTGTGGACAAAAGGCAACACCTATCCCCGCATTTACCAGCAGCTGTTCGTCGTGCTTACCATCTCCCACATAAATGATGTTCTGAGTGGCAATGCCATATTCTTTGGAAATATGCGCCAGTAAATGTTGCTTACTATAGGTGCCTAACTGCATGAAATGATTGCCAGGCGTAAACTCACCGGTAGACACACTGTTGATCAGCTGGATCTTATTGGCAAATACGAAATCCATTCCCAGCTTGTTTTTGATGTGACGTGCTACGCAGCCATAACTCTCCGTTACAAGGCCGCAAACATAGCCCCTGCGCTTTAACTCATATACCACCGCTTCAATTCCGGGAATGATTGGAATGGCATCCGCCACTTCCAGTAACTCCGCCAGGTTGCGGCCTTCAAACAAAGCAGTGATCTTTTTCAGTCGCTCTATCGGTGAAAGCTCAGCAGCCTGAATAGCCAGGTAGCGTTGTTCCTCATCAAACGCGATGGCTGCCCAATGAAGGTAGTCCTGTGTGAATACAGCATGATCCAGGTTGAAGATGACCATCTTCTCCATTTTCTCAATGGATTCGAGGATAGAATACTCCATCTGCTCCCTGATCACATTAATATTACCGAGTGTTTCCAGGTTTTCCGAAGGAATATTTTCTGCCTTCCGAAGAATTGTGCGGGACACCTCCCGGGACATTTTACTAAGCTGTTCCCACGTTTGCATGGCATTTTCGATGCGACCAATGTTCGCTTCCCTGATGCGTGCACCTTGCAGGTGCACATCTATCAATAACCCAATATCAACGCCGTAATCATTTTCAAAATGAACCGTGGTAAGCAGGTTTTTTCTGGCTGCAATCATACCGCTGAGTGGCTGCTGAAAATGTGCAAGTTCCGGATAGAGAATACTCAGCAGCGGCTTGGCCACCAGTTGTGTGACCCTGCCCGCCTGCCTTTCAAAGTAGGATTTAACGAAATCAGCTTCGTCACTTTCAATAGGAATGGTTAATAAGTCAATAATATTGTCGGGGTAAGTAAGAATATCACCATCTACATAGGCAATAATATCTCCTTTTGCTGCCATCATTCCTTCCCTCATGGAAATACCTTTGCCGCGCTGGCTACTGGTAATGACACGCACTTCTTCTTTCATCGCTTCAGCTACTGTATTGTCTGTAGAGTTATCATCTACCACAATTATTTCTATCTGTCGGGATGTCTTCTTTATCGTTTTTATAACCTGGCGAATAGTTGCGCCTTCGTTTAATACAGGAATTACGACTGATATCATAGGGTTCGCTATGTTAAAGGTTAAAAAAATAAAGCTGCAAAGAGCTGGTTGGCATTATCAGCAGGCCTTATAACAAAAACGATACCACAAAACCCGCTACTGCGGCCCAAAAAAAGGCGGCACCCTCGTGAAGGTGCCGCCAATCGTATATTCTATGACGTTATATTATTGTTACTTGAACTCCTGCATCTCTACCAGACGCTTATAAATACCATCGTTGGCCAGCAGTTCCTGGTGATTACCTCTTTCCACGATTTCGCCTTGCTCCATCACGATAATTTCGGTGGCATGCTGGATGGTGCTGAGTCGGTGGGCAATTACCACAGTGGTACGATTTTCCATCAGTTTATCCAGTGCTTCCTGTACGAGTTTTTCAGATTCGGTATCTAATGCGGAGGTAGCCTCGTCCAGGATCATGATAGGTGGATTTTTGAATACAGCCCTTGCAATGGTGAGGCGCTGACGTTGTCCCCCACTGAGTTTCATACCACTATCACCGATAGATGTTTCATAGCCATTTTCCAGGCGTTCGATAAATTCATGTGCATTGGCAATTTTTGCTGCGCGAATCACATCTTCCAGTTTTGCATCCGGGTAGCCGAAGGCAATATTGTTAAACACCGTATCATTAAACAGGATCGCCTGCTGAGATACCACTCCCATGAGCCCACGAAGATCATCGAGCTTCAAATCCTTTACATCTTTACCGTCAATACTTACCGAACCTCCTTTTACATCGTAGAAGCGCGGGAGGATGTCGGCCATGGTAGATTTACCCGCGCCACTACGTCCAACAAGTGCTATGATCTGGCCTTTAGCGATGGTGAGATTTACATTTTTAAGTACAGGTGTTTGACCATAAGAGAAATCGACATCTTTATAAACAATACTATTCTCAAATGTTTTAATCGGTTCGGCACCCGGTTTTTCTGTGATTTCAACCGGGGCATCCAGGATATCGAAAATACGTTCGCTGGATACCAGGCCTTTCTGCAGGTTGGTAATGGCGGTGGAAATATTTTTTGCCGGCTGTAGGATCTGAGAATAGAAAATCAGATAGGTCATAAATTCAGCTCCCTGCATGGTTGGATTAGCGCCGATAACGAGGCTGCCGCCATAAATAATGAGTATCAGAATCACTGCCACCCCCAGTATTTCAGAAATTGGGGAAGCCAGCTCCCGCTGGTTGTACATAGAGCGGCTGATACCAATAAATTGATGGTTAATATTACCAAACTTGCGCTGCATAAACCTGGTAGCGCTGAAAGACTGAATAATTCTGACACCGCTGATACTTTCTTCAAATACGCTAATGGTTTTAGACAACCATTCCTGGCTGAAATGGCCTTTCTGCTTCAGTTTTTTGCTGATAAAGGAGATGATCAGGCCAGATACCGGGAAAAAGAAAATGGTAAACAAGGTAAGTTTGGTGGACAGGTAAAACAAGCCGGCGAAGTAAACCAGGATAATAAAGGGATCGCGCAGCAATACCTGTACGCCATTTACTACGTTGGATTCAATTTCCTGCACATCTGAAGAGATCACGGTCAGCAGTTCTCCCTTTTTGCGGTTGTGAAAGAAAGAGAGAGATTGCTCCGTCAATCTTTTATAGAGGTCGTTACGTACCTTTTCCAGCATATTCATTCTCAGCCGTGTAATCACGCGTGCGCTCATGTACCGGCCTACATTGGCGATGGTAGTGGTAGCTCCGATGAATAACCCCACAAAAATCAGGGCACGCATTTTATCTTCTAAAATATAACCACTTAGGTAGAATTTAAATAATCCGATGAAGTAGTCTATTGAAAGGCTGAATGTTGGTTTAATCAGATTTTTTGCTGCTTCTTCCGGTGATACCTGGTCAAACAGCAGGTTTAATAGCGGAATTAATGCTGAAAAATTCACCAGACCGAATATAATACCGATGATGGTATAAATCACATATTCAGGCAGGTAATGATGCAGCGGCGTTGCATATCTTAATAATCGCTTGAAAGTCTTCATCCCTGTTTCTTTAGTCTTGATTGTAAGAACAGGCAAAAATAGGTTAATTTCGCACCGGTGCCCGTATTTATTAACGAAAAAACTGAACGACATGCAGGAAACTAAGAGGCAAAAACAAATTGGACAGTTAATTCAGGAGGAATTAAGTGATATATTCCAGCGGATGGGTTTCAACGTACTGGAAGGAGGAATGATTTCCATTGCTGCCGTGAAGATGACGCCGGACCTGCTGGAGGCGAAGGTATACCTGAGTATGTTCCAGATCAAAGATCAGGATGGTATGCTGGGCCGTATCAACGAGCGTATGGGTGAAATCAAGAAAGCGCTGGGACAGCGGGTGGGCAAGCAGCTGCGCCGGGTACCGGAACTGACTTTCTTCCTGGATGAAACCCTGGATTATGTGTTCAAAATGGAGGAGTTATTCAAGAAGATTAAGGAAGATGACTCCAATATCAAAGGAAATTCTGATATCAATAAAGACACAAAATAATAAAAGTCCCGCTACTGGCGGGGCTTTTGGCTTATCCATATGATCTGGCAATTTGCATCCCGATATTTCTGGGCCAAGAAGTCGACCAATGCCATTAACATCATCGCCTGGGTGAGTGTGGGAGCGATTGCGGTGGGTGCTGGTGCGTTGATTGTAATCCTGAGTGTATTCAACGGATTTGAAGGCCTTGTAAAATCTCTTTATTCTTCTTTTTACCCATCTGTTAAGGTGGCGCCGGTGAGCGGTAAAACGATCCGGCTGAATGCAGTGCAGCTAAAGCATATCGCCGAAGTGCCTGGTGTGGCGGCCTATACGGCTGTTATTGAGGAGAAGGCGGTGCTCCGTTACGGAGACGAGCCTACGATTGCCGTATTGAAAGGGGTAGACAGTAATTATACCAGGGTAGCTGATTTACAGGGTAAAATTGTCAGGGGAGACTTTAATACCGGCGATGAAGATGGTTACGGCGCTGTTTTGGGACTGGAGCTGGAAGGTGCGCTGGGGGTAGATGTAAAGCATAGTCTGACGCCTATTACGGTGTACGTGCCGCGGCGCAGTGCTACATCCTTCACCATTCCGGAGGAGGCGCTCAACAGCGGAATTGTATATCCCCGGGGGACATTTGCCATTCAGCAGGAGTTTAACAGCAAGTATGTGATTACCCATATCGATTTCCTTAGAAAGCTGTTGGAGATGGGGCCGGATGAGATGTCGGCCCTGGAAGTGGCGGCAGTACCGGGTTTGAGCGAAGATCAGCTTAAGAAGCGAATCGTGGCAGTTTTGGGACCTGACTATAAAGTACAGACCCGCTTTGAGCAGAATCAGTCGCTCTATGCCATCATGGAAACGGAGAAGTGGGTGGTATATGTGATCCTGAGTTTTATCCTGGTGATAGCAGCCTTTAACATGGTAGGTTCGCTATATATGCTGGTGATAGAGAAGCAGAAGGATATCACCATTCTGAAGGCTATGGGGGCAAGAAATTCACTGATTATGCGGATTTTCCTGGCGGAGGGGTTGATTATTGCAGGGATTGGCGGAGGGCTGGGATGCGGGCTGGGAGTAGTTTTCTGTTTATTGCAGCAGCATTTCGGGTTAATTAAGCTGGATGGGCAGTCCTTTCTCGTAGATGCGTACCCGGTAATCATGTATTGGGGAGATTTTGTGCTGGTGTTGATCACTATTCTTGTTATAGGAACGGCTGCGAGCTGGATACCGGCCAGGCGGGCATCCAGGGAACTGATGGCGTTGAAGGCGACATAAAAATCTTTTAAAAAAATTAGCCCGGCCATCGGCCGGGCTAATTTTTTTAAAAGGAAAAGGAGGCCAGTGGCCTCCTTTTCCTTTTATGGATAGATATCTTGATTTAGTAATCGCCCAGTGTTTCAGGGAGTTGTGCAAGTGCTTTGGCCAGTTGCTCGTCGTTCGGAGCGATACCGTGCCATTCGTGGTGGCCTTCCATGAAGTCGACCCCTTCGCCCATTACTGTTTTCATAATGATGCAGATAGGTTTGCCTTGTCCGGTGAGGGATTTGGCTTTCTCCAGGGTAGCTACTACTTCGTCCATATTGTTACCATCCATGTGGATAACGTGCCATCCGAATACTTCGAACTTAGCGCCGATATCACCGAGGCCTGCCACATCAGCGGTGGTACCATCGATTTGCTGACCATTGGCATCGATGGTGATGATGAGGTTATCTACTTTATGGTGAGGGGCAAACATGGCAGCTTCCCAGATCTGGCCTTCTTCCAGTTCACCATCACCGTGGAGGGAGAACACGATATGTTTATCGCCATTGAGTTTTTTGCTCAGTGCGGCACCGATGGCAACGCTCATACCCTGGCCGAGAGAGCCGGAGGCAATACGTACACCTGGCAGGTGTTCGTGGGTGGTAGGGTGACCTTGCAGGCGGGAGTTGAGTTTGCGGAAAGTGCTCAGCTCAGTTACCGGGAAGTATCCGGAACGTGCCAGTACGCTGTAGAATACCGGGGAGATATGACCATTTGATAAGAAAAACAGATCCTGGTCTTTGCCATCCATGTCAAACGGCGTAGGCTTATGATCCATAATCTTAAAGTAAAGGGCGGTCAGGAAATCGGCGCAGCCGAGCGAACCACCTGGGTGTCCACTTTGAACACCATGTACCATTCGTACTATATCTCTTCTTACCTGTGAAGCTATATCCTGGAGCTGTGGCATGATACTTGTGATTTTTAGAGCCGCAAAACTATAAGAATTTCATAGAATTGTAGCGTTTGAATGTTTTTTTGCGGGTCCAAAATATCACAAAATCTTTATTTTTTCAGCGAATATTTACACATTTCATTGAAATTAATATCTTTGCACTCTAACCCCCCGATAAATGGAGAATGTATTAATTGCTACCGTCCTAAGTTTTGTTGTGACCTATTTTTCAATTCCAATACTCATTAAAGTTGCGGAGTTAAAGCACCTTTACGACGAACCGGATGAAAGAAAGGCTCATAAAAAGCGGATTCCAACCCTTGGTGGAATGGGCTTTTTCTCAGGTTTCATTATTGCAGCTGCGGTATGCGTACCCGTGCTGCAGAACTCTCCTTTCCAATACATGATGGCCGCATTTTTCATCATTTTTATGGTGGGAATGAAAGATGACATCGTTGGGTTGTCCCCGCTTAAAAAGCTGATCGGCCAATTACTGGCTTCTTTCGCTATCATCTACCTGGGAAATCTGCAGATTTCAAATATGTACGGATTTCTGGGTATTTATGAATTGCCGACCAGTATCAGCCTGATGCTCACTTACTTTACCTTCATCGTGGTTATCAATGCATTTAACCTGATAGACGGGGTGGATGGTCAGGCAGGTAGTATCGGATTGCTGGTGAGTGCCATCCTGGGAGCTTACTTCCTGCATGTGGGCGAAATCACCTATGCGGTGCTGGGCTTCTCCCTGGCGGGTGGACTGGCCAGTTTCCTGATTTATAATATCTCTCCTGCAAAAATATTTATGGGTGATACCGGCTCTTTACTGATTGGATTGGTAAACGCCGTGCTTGTTATCAAGTTTATTGACGTGGCTGGTAATCCTGTTGGGAAAATGCCAGTAACCGCAACACCAGGTGTGGCTATTGCCATCCTGATTGTGCCTTTATTTGATACCCTGCGTGTATTTGCGGTAAGAATGCTGCAAGGCCGCTCTCCTTTTTCTGCCGACAGAAATCACATCCACCATTACCTGCTGGATCTGAAACTGAACCATAAACAAACCACCCTTGTATCTGTAACCGTGAATGCTATCTACATAGCAGCAGCGTTTGCTTTACAGGGAATTGGAACTACCGCTATGATCATTGTGGTAGGTACCTCCGCCATGGGTCTTACCGGGGTCTTGTATTTAGCGCGTAAGCGTAAGCTGGCAGCTGTTGCAGCTGCTCAGGCAGCATTGAATCTGCAGGTGGCTGTACCAGAAAATGCGGCCCCTCAGCATCCACCGAAGATTTTAAGAGTGACAAACGACGGGGTCTTACAAGATAAGTAAACGCAAAACATACTTTAAAAGGGTAGCAAGGCATTGCTACCCTTTTTTAATCGGTATAAATAGAAGCTATACTTTGACGATTAAAAGAAATCCTGTAGGTTTGCAGGCACTTAACTATTTATGTTATGCAAGACGATCTAACGCTTATCCTTGATGATGCAGCGGACTCGATGAAAAAAGCCATCGGGCACCTGGAAGTGGAATTGACTAAAGTCAGAGCTGGTAAAGCTAATCCACAAATTTTGGATGGTATTTATGTTGATTATTACGGTGCTCCCACTGCACTGAATCAGGTGGCCAATGTTGCTGTAGCTGATGCGCGTACGCTGACTATTCAACCTTGGGAAAAAAATATGCTTCAGCCGATCGAAAGAGCGATCATCGCATCTAACATTGGTCTGAACCCACAGAACGACGGTGTAATCATCCGTTTATTCCTGCCCCCACTCACAGAAGAGCGGAGAAAGGAATTTGTGAAAAGAGTGAACGGTGAAGGGGAACAGGCGAAAGTTGCCATCCGTAATATCCGTCGTGATGCCATTGAAGGTATCAAAAAGCTGCAGAAAGATGGTTTGAGTGAGGACACCGCCAAGGATGCAGAAGCTGATGTACAACAACTGACTGATAAAAATATTGTCCTGATCGACAAACATTGTGAAGCCAAAGAGAAAGAAATCATGGCTATCTAATCAGATCAGCAATAATATTATTTAAAAAAGCTTCGGATCACCATCCGGAGCTTTTTTTATGCCTTTTTTGCTTTGTTGACCAGGTATACTCCAAATAGTATGATAAACATACAGGCCACCTGCATCCAGGTAATGGGCTCATGGGCGAGGAAGCCCCAGCCCATTGCTACTATTGGCAGCGCATAAGTGACCATTGAAGCAGCCATCCCCCCTGCCCTTCTGATGAGGAGGTAAAACAGTACTGCTGCTACGCCGGTGCCCATTACTCCCAGCACCAACCCCGCGCCCAGGGAGCGCCAGGGTGCATGCGCTCCTGCAAACTGGGGAAAGAAATCAGTATAAAGCAGTATCGGTAGCGTAAATAAACCACAGAAGAACATGGCAATAGATCCCAACTGTAAGGACCCGAAACCTTTCAGGTGATGGCCTACCAGACTGATATTGGCACCGTAACTCACCGTGGCTACTATGACCAGTAAGCCATAGTACCAGTATTTGTCTGTTGCAACGCCTTTACTGGAAAACAGCAGTACAACACCCAGTAACCCCACGCATACGCCTGTCAGCTGTTCTTTTTTCACCGGAACCTTAAAAATCAGGAAGCCGGTGATTAGCGCCATCAACGGTGTAAGTGAATTCAGGATGCCCGCCAGTGAGCTATCGATACGCGTTTCCGCGAGGCAGAAGAGGAAAGCGGGGATACCGTTGCCCAGCAAACCGGAGAGAATAATCACCGGCAGTTTGCGTATAGGCGTAGCCTTCAGTGCCTTGGGCAGGAATGGAAGTAAGGCCACGCCGGCGGCCACCAGTCGCAAACTGGCAACCTGGTAAGGGCTAAATGCTTCCAGACCTATCTTCATTAGAATAAAGGAGCTTCCCCATGTAAGAGATAATAGCAGAAATATGCTCCAGTTGACAACTCGCTGGTTCAATTGGCAGGATTTTATGGGTGCAAAGGTCAGATTATACAGCCAGATATCAAAAAGAATAGCGTGTTAAGTCAACACTACTGGCTACATTTTGTTACATTTAAAATAAGAACCAATTAGCTATGGGCAAAATCAAGTTAGCAGATATCAGTACCTCAGCTCCCAAAAAATTTGATAAAGAAAAAACCAAAGCAGTTACGAGAGAGATTCTGGAAGAATTGGATGAGTTGCAGAACTTAATGTATGCAGAACATAAGCACAGCGTATTACTGATTGTGCAGGGGATGGATGCCAGCGGCAAAGATGGTGTGATCAAGAATGTGACCGGTACATTAAACCCGCAGGGCGTTACCGTATATTCCTTTAAGGCACCTTCTCCGGAGGAAACAGATCACGACTTCCTGTGGCGTGTGCATAAGCAGGCGCCAGGTAAAGGAATGATCCAGGTGTTTAACAGGTCGCATTATGAAGACATTCTCATCCAGCGGGTACATAAATGGATTGACGATAAAACAGCCTACAAGCGCATGGATGCCATCAATGATTTTGAAAAGTTGCTGGCAGTACACGGGAATACACAGATACTTAAATTTTACCTGCATGTATCGCATGAAGCACAGCAACAGCGGCTCATTGAACGTACGGAAGATCCCCGGAAAATGTGGAAGTATAATGAACAGGACCTTGCCGAATCCAAACTCTGGGATAAGTATATGAATGCCTACGAAGATGCCATCAACAACTGTAATTATATTCCCTGGATGGTAGTGCCGGCAGATCAGAACTGGTATAAGGAATACGTAATCGCATTAACGTTAAGGGATACACTGAAATCATTGAAGATGAAATACCCCCGGTTAAGGAAATAATAAATTGTCAATGAATGTGTTCCGTCAATAAATAGTAATTTTGTTCACAGAAAATTTAACCACTAAAACCTTTCATTATGTCGTTCATTAAGGAGTTTAAAGAATTTGCTTTAAAGGGCAATGTAATGGATCTTGCTGTGGGTGTGATTATTGGAGGTGCTTTTGGAAAGATCGTTACATCACTCGTGGATAATTTATTAATGCCTATCGTTAGTATTTTCTTAAACGGTGTGAACTTTAAAGATAAATTCACTGTGTTATCTTTCAATAACACCACTGACTTCAAAACGCTGGAAGAAGCCAAGGCCGCGGGTGTGAACGTGCTGGCCTGGGGAGCATTTCTGCAAAGTGTACTAGACTTCGTGATTATTGCCTTTTGTATTTTCCTCCTGGTGAAATTTATGAACCGCCTCACCCGTAAGAAGGAAGAAGCCCCTGCTCCTGCTGAGCTTACCACACAGGAGAAGCTGCTCATCGAAATCCGCGATGCTATCAAATCCAAATAACCTTATCGCATATACGCTATAATAATGTAAGAAAAGGATCATGCAACATCATGGTTCTTTTCTTTTACGTTTTGTATTATCCTAACTAAAAATTGAAATTGATGAGAAAATTTACTTTATCCATTGCATGCCTCTTGTGCGTGTTTTGTACAACTGTGCAGGCGCAGAATGACTGGATGAAGACCGACAGAGAGGAAGCTGCCAAAAAGCTGAAAAAAAGAGATGATAAGGATACTATTCCCAAGCTCTGGTTTAAGGGTATGAACATAAACGTGAATATCAACCAGGGATCACTGAGCAACTGGGCTGCGGGTGGTGATAACTTCTCTTTCTCTCTGGGTTCCACCATTTTTGCATGGGCCAACTATAAAAAAGGCCGTAGAGAATGGAGTAATGTGGCTGATCTGGCCTATGGGTATATCAATACTACCAGCTTGGGCAGCCGCAAAAGCGACGACCGTATAGACCTTACCTCCAAATATGGGTACGACATTGGCAGAAACTGGTATGTAAGCGGCCTGGTGAACCTGAGAACACAATTTACTGATGGTTATTCATATCCGTCTGACACCACGCCACAGTATAACTCTACCTTTTTTGCGCCGGCCTACGTGTTGGTATCACCGGGTTTTGATTACAAGCCCAATAAAGAATTTTCACTGTTTCTTTCGCCGGTTACGGCACGCTTCGTGGTGGTAATGGATCAGTACCTGGCTAACCAGGGCGCATACGGTGTGGATACCGGCAAGCACATGAAGTATGAGATGGGGGCTTACCTTTCTGCCAACTACATTAAGACGTTCGCTAAAAATATGACCTACAAGGGCCGGTTAGATCTTTTCTCTGATTACCGCAATAATCCGCAAAACGTGGATGTTTTTTTCACTAATGCCCTGGAACTCAAGGTGAATAAATGGATTTCCGCCCTGCTGACGCTGGATATGATCTATGATGATGATACCAAGATCAAAGACAGCAAAACAGGTGTTGAGGGCGCCAGATTACAGATCAAGCAGGTGATTGGGATCGGGTTTGCCGCCAAGTTTTGATTCGTCGGATTTTTGTTACTTTTGATAGGATTTATTATAGTTTTTGGAGCAGGAGGACCACCGGCTCTCCTGCTCCGGAGATTGAGTGACGCATCTCAAGCATAAAATAAAACTTTATCATTGGCAGAGCAATCCACATACAAAATAGTACTACCACAGTTCGAAGGACCGTTTGACCTGTTGTTGTTTTTCATCGAACGTGATGAACTGGATATTTACAATATCCCGATCAACAAGCTTACACAGGACTTCCTGGATTATATCCATCATATTGAGTCCCTCAATATTGAACTGGCAAGTGAGTTTATCTTGTTTGTATCCACGCTGATGCGTATTAAGGCCAAGATGTTGTTGCCGCGCAAGGAGTTAGATGAGCAGGGAAATGAGATTGATCCGCGACTGGAATTGATTGATAAGATACTGGAATACAAGCGATACAAGCAGGCTGCCATGGAGTTGGCTGAAATGGAGGCCGACAGGTTGCTGGCGCTGAAACGTGGAAATATCCAGAAGGAGCTTGCCGAAATTGGTGAGGCTACCAGCGAAGGTACGGAGGTGCAGACGCTGACTCTTTTTAAGCTGGCGAAAACCTTTGAGAAGGTGATGCAGCGCATGAAAGAGCGGGATAACAAGCCGCAGCATGTAGTGTATAAGTACGATTATACCATGGAAGGGTCCAGGATGTACATGGAAGAACTGGCCCGCGCAGAAAGAACGCTTTCGTTTGAGAAAATCTTTGACCACTGTAAAGACAGGGTGCATGCTATTTTCCTGTTCCTCAGTATGCTGGAGCTGGTACAGATGAAGCACCTGGGAATTATGGTGGGCGAAGGAAGAAATAATTTTATTATTGAATACGTAGATCCTTCCGACAGGGAGGAAGAACCTGCAGGAGTAGTAATCGATGGCTGAGAAACGTGGTAATATTGAAATTGTGTCCTTGCCGGACTATGCACATACGAACCCCACCTTTATTGTGTCTGGTTTGTGTGAGTTGGGAAATACTTTTTTCCAGCAGATAGGAGTGCCGCACAGGCATGATTTCTATACCATTTATTGGATTAAAAGTGGAAAACTTACCCAAACTATCGATTCTGTCATTCATGAAGTAAAGGATAACACCTTGTTTTTCCTGGCGCCGGGGCAGGTACATAATATCCGCTCCAGCGAGAAGATTGAAGGATATATGATTGCCTTCCAGGATTCGTTCATGTGCCTGCGGGATCAGGACCAGGTTTCAGCGATTAAATCCAGCCTTTTTTTCAATAATCAGTTTAGTTCCATCATTACCCTCAGCGCAGAAGAATCCGTGGATTTTGAAGCGGTTATTGGCCTGATGATGAAGGAGCTGAGCTTGCAGGAGCCTGATTACGATACTGCCCTGCATGGACTCCTGCGTTATTTCCTCGTACTGGCTTCACGTATTAAGGGAGAAAGTGTACTTTCCACGCCAGAGCAAACCAGTGCGCATAATAGCTCGATCTTCCTCAAATTCAAGAATTTAATAGAAGAGAAGTACGTAGATTTGAAGAATGTTTCAGATTATGCGAGTCTCTTATACATAAAGCCAGTGTTGCTGAATGAAATCAGTAAGCAGTTGTCTGGAATTACCGCAGGGGAGCATATCCGCAACCGTGTAATTCTGGAAGCGCAGCGTTATCTTCATTTTACTGACCTCACGGCTAAGGAAATTGCCTATAAGCTTGGTTTTGAAGATCCTCATTACTTCAGCCGCTTCTTTAAAAAGTATACGAATCAGAGCCCTTCTGAGTTTAAAGAGGCTTCAAGGGCGGTGAATCCACAGCCATAAGACTTTAACTCAACTGAATGATATTTATAAAGCCGGGTGTACCCGGCTTTTATTGTTTATTGCCATTTTCTCCTCGTCTGCCTTCGGCAGACGAGGAGAAAATGGGGCGGGGACGGCTGTCCCCGCCCCCCCGGCATTACTTCTGATGTTGGTGGCCAAAAAAAGTCCATTACTCAATGAGTTTTATCCATTTCACATCGGTGTTGCAACGCGTAATTTTGTATTGTCTTAATGGAGGACAACAATATGAAAACAGTAAAACATGTAACAGACATTTATAAAGCACCTGCCCCTCATATGGTGGGTGATGGATTCAGGGTACACAGCGTACTGCCTGGAGGAACCAGAAATGAGCATAACCGGGTAAGCCCATTTATCTTAATGGACTACGGCGCTCCTTCCTACTTCCCTCCTACCAACAGACCTCGTGGTGTAGACCAGCATCCGCACAAAGGTTTTGAAACTGTTACCGTGGTATACCAGGGAGCCCTGGAACACCGCGACTCCACCGGAAGCTATGGTAAACTGGCGCCCGGGGATGTACAGTGGATGACCGCTGCAAATGGTATTGTGCATGAAGAAAAACATGAAACGGAATTCAGCACAAAAGGTGGAAAGGTAGAAATGGCGCAGTTGTGGGTAAACCTGCCAAAGGAATACAAATCACATCAGCCGCATTATCAAAACCTCACCAAAGCAGAGATACCGGTAGTTCAGTTATCCGATAATAGTTACCTCCGCGTAATCGCCGGAGAGTTTAACGGCCAGAAAGGCGCCGCCAGCACCTATTCCCCGGTAAACGTACTGGATGTACAACTGAAACAGGGTGACACCGTAACCGCTTCGTTTCCCGCTCATTTTAATACCATGGCGGTAGTGATGCAGGGAAAAGCTGACTTCGACGGGACTGCCGGCACAGCCGTAGAAACATTATTCTTTGATAAGAATGGTACTGATATTACCATCACAGCTAATGAAGACGCCAGCATCCTCCTGCTCAGCGGTGAGCCTATTGATGAGCCGATCTTCGCTTATGGTCCTTTTGTGATGAATAATGAAGAAGAAATTGTACAGGCCATCGAAGACTATAATGCTGGTAAGATGGGCTTCCTGTAACAGCATTAACATCTCCCGAAAAATAAAAAGAATTAAAAAACAATTTATAACACTCAATACATAGTTTATGACAACCTGGAAAATAGATCCTACTCACAGTGATGTTCAGTTTAAAGTAAAACACCTGATGATCACTACTGTTACCGGTCAATTCGGCGCTTTTGATGCTACCATGCAAACAAATGGCAACGACTTCTCCAATGCACAAATCGCTTTCGAAGCAGATGTAAACAGCATCACCACACAAAATGCACAGCGTGATCAGCACCTGCTGCAGGGCGACTTCTTCGAAGTTGAAAAGTATCCTAAACTGAAATTCGTTTCCAAAGAAGTGAAAAAAGTGGACGACGAAAATTATAAACTGATTGGCGACCTCACCATCCGCGATAATACCCGCCCGGTAGAACTGAAAGTAGAATTTGGTGGCGAAGTAGTGGACCCATGGGGCCAGACGAAAGCAGGTTTTGAACTGAGCGGTAAAATCAACCGTAAGGATTTCGGCCTTACTTTCCACGCAGTAACCGAAACCGGTGGCGTAATGCTGAGCGACGAGGTGAAATTACTGGCAAGTGTACAAATGGTAAAACAACAAGCATAAATCACTACCAAAAAATACGACGAAATATTAGGACTTAAAGAAAGGGGACTGTCTGCCACAGTGATTGCAGTAGTTGGATTCCGAGCAGATGATGATGCGATGCAACATGCTAAAAAAGTACGTAAGCCACTGGAAGAATTCGTAGAAGTAATTTAAAGCCAATAGAAAGGAACAGAAAAGGGCTTTCATGCATTATTATGTATGATAGCCCTTTTTAGCTTCCGTTAAAATCCCGGAATTAATTTGTAATTTGGCGGCCTACACTGCTATTTTCACCGCAAAAAAGTAAAATATTAAACATGAAAAGATTTGCATCTGCCAATTGGCAAGGAACAGGTAAAGAAGGTAAAGGTACACTGACTTCCCAGGCCGGCGCCCTCAATAACACGCCATATTCTTTCAGCAGCCGCTTCGAAGATGGCGCAGGTACAAACCCTGAAGAACTGATCGCAGCCGCACACGCTGGCTGCTTCACCATGAAACTGAGCTTCATCATTTCTGGTGCAGGTCTGACCCCAGGTAACATCGATACCAAATGTACCATCACTTTCGAAAACGGTGCAATCGTTGAAAGTCACCTCGAAGTAAAGGCAAGCGTAGCGGGTCTGGATGCTGAGAAATTTGCTGAGTTCGCAAAAGATGCGGAAGCAAATTGCCCTATTTCCAAACTGCTGAATACCAAGATTACAATGGATGCTACCCTGGTGTAAGCATTACTGTGATATAATGTTGAAAGAGGCTGCCAGTGGCGGCCTCTTTTTTCTTATCCGTGGCCTTCGGCCACGGAAAGTGGGTGTGAAGGGCGCTGTGTGCGGCCACCCACACCATGGAGTACCTGGAAAAGTATTGCCTTCGGCTTGTGTAAAGACTGGAACCGTTGCGGGTTAGCACACAAAAAGTCCACACTTTACAGCCTATAATCCATTCTGTACCACCTGTGTATGTACGATATTTGTATTGTAAAAAAATAAAGGAGCAATTATGAACAAGATCATACATCGTGCGGCAGACAGAGGATTCGCAGATCACGGCTGGCTTAAATCACATCATACCTTTAGCTTCGCAAACTACTATAATCCCGAATCAATACACTTCGGTGCCTTACGCGTATTAAACGACGATCAGGTGAAAGGTGGAATGGGCTTTGGTGCTCACCCACATGATAATATGGAAATTGTATCCATCGTACTGGATGGTGCGCTTGCACATAAAGACAATACAGGAAGAGATAAGATCATCAATAAGAATGATGTGCAGATCATGAGTGCTGGTACCGGTATTGTGCATTCTGAATTCAATGCTTCAAAAACCGAAGAGGTGAAATTCCTGCAGATATGGGTATTCCCTAAGTATAGAAACGTGCAGCCACGCTACGATCAGCAGACGTTTGACCCTGCGCAGCGGTATAACAAATGGCAGGTGGTAGTATCACCTGAGCAGTCAGGTGGTAAATTATGGTTGAACCAGGATGCCTGGTTTTCTCTCGGGAATTTTGATGCGGGCGAAAAAATTACTATCACGCCAAAGCAGCAGGGACAAGGTTCTTACCTGTTTCTGATAAGTGGTGAAGCAAAGGTTGGCGATGAAATACTACATGAAAGGGATGCTATAGGTGTATCTGAATACGAGCAATTGGACATCGAAGTAAACAAAGCGGCAGAGTTTTTGTTAATAGATGTGCCTATGTTGCAATAATATTCGATACTATATACTAACCCATTCAATAAGGGTGACCGCTTACCGGTCGCCCTTTTTATTTTCTTTCTCTGCGATGAATTTTTATTTTAGTCGCATGAAACAAACCACCCTGTTGCTGCTGGCTGGCTTATTTGCGGCGCTTGCCACCTCAGCTAAGAACAATGATAAAAAAGATTCCGTTACCGCATGCGACCGATGTATTGTGGCCGCCGAACAATCACAGCATCGTATCATTATTGCCGATACTAAAACCGGTAATATCATCTGGGAATGGAAACCGGAAAACTCTAACGTACGACCTTCCGATGTGAAATGGTTCAGTAATCCCAGCGAAGCAAAAATGGTGTACGATCGCAGGTATGTGCTGATGGCAGCCTCTGGTGGCGGCGTAGCGCTGATCCGTGTGGCAGATAAGAAAACTGTTTTTTATGCCTACGCCGGTGGAAATACCCACTCCGCAGAAATATTGCCGGATGGAAATATTGTAAGTGCATCCAGCACCGGAAATTTTCTGACCGTATTTAAAACCGATACTACTCATTTTCCGGAACATGTATATGCAAAAAAGATATGGGCACACTTTGCACACAACGTAGTGTGGGATGCTGCCGGCAAGAAGCTCTACAGCGCTGCCATGGACTCTATATTGGTGTTTTCCTACAATAACAACTGTAATGCCCCGGATCTGCAACCGGAAGTCCGTGTAAAGCTGCCGGGCACTGAAGCGCATGACCTGTATCCCGTGTATGGCAAAAGGTTATTATGGTTAAGCAATAGCACCAACGTATGGTACTTTGATGTGAAAACCAATAAAACCATTCCTGCAAAAGACATTATTCAGGAAAATGTCAAGAGTGTTTCCTCAGGTCCCGGGGGATATCCGACCATATGTGCCTTGCCAAAGGAATCCTGGTGGACGGACGAGGTCATTGATGCCAAAGGCCATACCGTCTTCCTGAAAAAAGGATTGAAAATATATAAAGCAAGGTGGGTATTACCGGATACGTTTGGCAATCCTGACAAAAAAGATTTACAATATTGCAGGTAACAGATAAAACCACGGGTAGCAGGCACTCTGCCTGCTACCTGCGTGGAAAGTTGAGCCGTACTGAACAACCATTTCAGCTATTTTGGCTACCTTCACCGGAGATAAACTATTAGATTTCTATGCTGCTGGCGACAGATCTTGATGGTACCTTTTTAGGGGGGACCGATGCGGACAGAACTTTACTGTATGATATCATTCGCGAAAACAAAGATTTACGATTAGTATTTGTGACCGGAAGAGGGGTGAACAGTGTATTGCAATTGCTGGAAGAATCCCGGTTGCCGTTACCCCGCCCGGAATACATTATTTGTGATGTAGGCGCTACCGTTACCCACCTGGAAACGATGCAGATGGTGGAACCAATACAGTCACGCATTGCAGCCTTATGGCCCGGTGAACAGGTGCGGGAAAGGATGGCTATCGTAAACGGACTGATTCAGGAAGATACGCATCAGCAATTTCGCTGTACTTTCCGCTATGATGAAGGGACGGATATTGCGCACGCAAAGGCACTTACGACTGAATTATCCTGCGATCTGCTGCTATCTGCCGGTACTTACCTCGATATTATGCCCAAGGGAGTAAATAAAGGCTATACGCTGCAAAAGTTACTGGCGCACCTGGGAGTTCCGGAAGAGGATGTGCTGATTGCGGGTGATACCATGAATGATTTCGCGATGTATGAAACCGGTATCACTGGTGTGGTGGTTGGCGGAGCAGAGGAAGAGCTGGTAAACCTGACTGCCCATATGCCCCACGTGTTACAGACACAGAGAGAAGGCGCAGCCGGCATCCTCGAAGCAATGAGCATGCACCGTGCATTTGCTGCAATCGTTGAAAATCTGACAATAAAATAGTGCATTTAGCTGTTATCAGTTAATCGTGATAAAGTGTGTAACTTAGAAAAACAAAACGTGTAGCGTAACAATAGACTGGTGTAAACTGTTAATTGGATAATGGAATGCTTAGCTGATAAATCATATTCAGTCATCATTAAATCCATACACCATGGGTACAACCACGCAACCAACTGAGCTGCATGAGCAGATTAATTCCTGGAAGGAAGAGGTGAGAGAAGTAAGGGAAGAAGTAGTGTTGATGAGGGAAAGATTGGAACAGATTGCATTAAGTAAGGCGCCTAAGGATATCATGCACCGGGTAGAACACTTTGAAAACCGATTATTAAGGCAGCGGGAAGTTGCCGATGAAATGTTCCACGATATTAAGCAGTGCGCAAAAAGTTTATCTGATACGCCCGCGCAGGTGCATCACGACGAC
Source organism: Chitinophaga jiangningensis (assembly GCF_900142605.1). GTDB lineage: Bacteria > Bacteroidota > Bacteroidia > Chitinophagales > Chitinophagaceae > Chitinophaga > Chitinophaga jiangningensis. Next base: position 140,770 of record NZ_FRBL01000005.1, on the reverse strand, counting down.
CGTCCGATCGATAATTACGACACGATGCAGGATCGGATGGAAACTTTCCAGAAGCTCTACGGAGAGTTAAAAAGCGAGTTTAATAATTTTATGACAGCCCACGCGTAGGCGGATCGTCGTTGATCTGACGGGCTTTGCGTTCAATTTTATGTATGATTTCATCCAGCTGGAGGGTGGACTGATGCAGCCATTCCATTAGCTGGGAATTGAGTTGTATATCCTTATTTTCCTTGTCGAACAGCTGGGTAATACTCAGTATAGATACTACGGGGCGGCGGATTTCATGGGAATTGATCCAGGTGATTTCCTTGAGTGTTTTGTTTTGCTCTTCGAGCAGTTGTGCCTGGCGGATGTGTTGATCTATATCCTGCATCATACCGATCATACGAACGGCCATATGACCTTCATAGGAAATATTTGCCCTGTCTGAAATATACTTAAAGCTGCCATCGGCGCAACGGAAGCGGTATTCGGCGGACCAGTAGCGTTTGTTGGCCAGCAGTGTATTTTCCAGCGAGTTCATGACCAGTTGTTTGTCATCCGGGTGGATGTTATTTTTCCACCATTGCAGCACTTCCGTAAACTTGTTATTGTCGTATTGAAAAATGCTGGAAAGGCCGTGGTTCCAGGCAATAACGCCTGTCACGAGGTTCCGGTCGTACACCGCATCATTAGTAGCCTGCGCCAGTAGTTCATAGCGGACTCCTTCTGCGGAGGCTCGCTGTGCGGCCCTTACCTGATCGTCCACATCTTTGGCCATAATAAACCTGGCTTCCTTGCCGCGATAGGTAACAGAATGCGCGTAAATTTCCACGAAGAAGTTGGAACCGTTTTTCTTGCGGTGCTTCCAGATGCCGCGGTACTCTACGCCGTTGCAGCGCTCCTCGATATTGCGCATGAGAAATGGTACTTCCTCTTTATCACGTATATCCTTTAACGTTAGGTTGTAGAATTCTTTCCGGCTGTAGCCGTATTTGCTGATGGCGGCATTATTAACAGACATGAACCGGAGGGTGTTCTTGTCGTATATCCACATGGGAATTGGATGATCGAAGAAGAGCCGTTCGTATTGCAGACTATGGTTGTTTTTCCGTATAGTCATGACTGTTAGTACTGTAATGACGGCAATGAGTAATAATTCATTACAGAGCAGCAGGTATTGAGAATGAACTGCTATATTAAGTGTGCCAGACTGAGCTGCTATCAGGAAGTATCCGTTGATGCCTGCTACAATTAACAACAGGCACACTATGACAATCTTTAGCGAAGCCTTTTGCATTCCTGAAGTTCATTAATTTTTCACAAAAAACTGCTGATCCCATCAGATATTTTTATAATTCCAATTCAGCGGGCCCATCCTTTACATAACCGGTGCAGGTAAGCACGAGGCCCTGGTTCAGTTCCTTTTCCGTCAGTACCTCATTTACGGACATCCAGATATTGCCTTTATTGCATTGGGCGGTGCAGGAGCCGCAAACCCCTCCTTTGCAGCTGTAAGGCAGTGCTATGCCCTGTTCCAGGGCATATTGCAGGATAGGCTGGTTGCCGGGAATGTTTAGTTGGTACTCCTCTCCTTTTATACGCAGGGTTAGTGCCCGTGGGCTGTCATCTTCCGGTACACCGGTTTTCTCAATTTTTGCGGCGGTATTTACCACGAAGTTTTCTTTATGGAGCTGACTATCTTTAAAGCCGATGAAAGTGAGGGTCATGATGATCATCCGCATGTAGTCGAAAGGGCCGCAGAGAAAGAATTGTGCGTTTGTGGGCTCATAGCGGAGGTGGTCTTTTACCAGCATTTCCAGCAGGGTATTGCTCAGGCGCCTGTAGGCATGGTGTGCGTCCGGGTCGTTACTATATAGGTAGATGACATGGAACTGGGTGGGAAATTGCTTTTCCAGTTCCTGGATCTGCCGGAGGAATATGGTTCTTTCCGGTGTTGAGTTGCTATAGATCAGTTTTATGTGCGCGGTAGGTTCGGTGTGGAGGAGGTGTCGCAGGATGGCGTATACCGGTGAAATACCGCTGCCGGCGGCCAGGAGGAAGATATCCCGTACCTGAGTGCTGGCTGGGCCGGGTGTGAATCGGCCGGTGGGTTCCAGGGCGGTCACGATGGTACCGGGTTGCCAGTGTTGCAGGATATGCCGGGAGATTTCACCGTTTTCTTTTCTCCGTACGGTTACGGCCAGGTGGGTGTCCAGCCCGGGTGTGGTGGAGAGGGAATAAGACCTCCTGTGTTCAATACCGTGGAGGTTTACCAGGAAGGTGAGGAATTGTCCGGGGAGGTAGTCAATTTTTGCTGCGGCTACATTTTCCAGTGCGTAGGTGCGGGTGTCTTCTGTTTCCCTGGTGATGGCTGTGATGCGTAGTTGGAGATACATGGGTTTGCCGGGTAAAAAAAGAGTTACAGGCGGGGCCTGTAACTCTGGTCTTAAAATATATGCTGGTTGGGCGTTTTAGGCCGTCACAGTGATTTTATTTTTCATCATTTCGCGTACGGTGCGGGCGATACCGGCGGCATCGTAACCACATTCGCGGAAGAGTTCCTCCGGTTTGCCGTGTTCGATGATTTTGTCGGGTACGCCGAGCATGCGGAGTTCAGCTTTATACTGGTGGCGGGCCATGAATTCGAGGATGGCGCTGCCAAAACCGCCGGTGATGGTACCGTCTTCTATGGTGATGACTTTATCGTAATTGGTGAACACTTCGTGGAGCATTGCTTCGTCGAGTGGTTTCACGAAGCGCATATCGTAGTGTGCTGGCTGCAGTCCGTCGGCCAGGAGTTCGCGGATGGCTTCGGTGGCGAAGTTACCCGGGTGACCGAGGGTGAGGATGGCGATATCTTTACCATCGCGGAGTTTGCGCCCGGTACCAGGTTTGATGGCTTTGAACGGTGTGCGCCATTCAGGCATAACACCCTGGCCGCGTGGGTAGCGGATTACATACGGCATGTTATTATCCGGTAATTGGGCGCTGTACATGAGGTTGCGGAGTTCTTCCTCGTTCATGGGGGCGCTGATAATTACGTTAGGGATACCGCGCATGTAGGCGATATCGTACACGCCGTGGTGGGTAGGACCGTCTTCTCCGACGAGGCCGGCTCTGTCGAGGCAGAAGATGACCGGTAATTTCTGTATGCACACGTCGTGCACGGCCTGGTCAAAGGCGCGCTGGAAGAAGGAGGAATAGATGTTACAGAACACCCGCATTCCCTGGGTGGCCATACCTGCGGAGAGGGTAACGGCGTGTTGTTCACAGATACCTACGTCGAAGGCGCGTTCAGGCATTTTCTCCATCATAAATTTGAGGGAGGAGCCGGAAGGCATGGCCGGGGTGATACCGAGTATTTTATCGTTTTTCTCTGCCAGTTCGATGATGGTATGACCAAAAACGTCCTGGTATTTGGGTGGCTGAGGTCTTTCAGGAACTTTCTTAAAGATCTCGCCGGTGATTTTATCGAACAGGCCTGGTGCGTGCCAGGTGGTTTGATCCTTTTCTGCGAGGGCATAGCCTTTACCTTTGGTGGTAACGATATGCAGCAGTTTAGGGCCTGGAATATCTTTCAGGTCCTGGAGGGTATCCGTCAGTTTGGTGATATTATGGCCATCGATGGGGCCGAAGTATCGCATACCGAAGGATTCGAACAGGTTGCTGGACTTGGATACCACCCCTTTTAGGCTGGCTTCCAGTTTGGAGGCCATGTCGCGGGTGAAGTTTTTCCCTACCGGCAGTTTGCCCAACAGGTTCCAGACGTCGTCACGGAGTTTGTTGTAGGTAGGAGAAGTGGTGATATCGGTCAGGTATTCTTTGAGTGCGCCTACGTTTGGATCGATAGACATGCAGTTATCATTGAGGATAATCAGCACGTTAGCGTTGGCTACGCCGGCGTGGTTGAGTGCTTCGAAGGCCATACCGGCAGTCATGGCGCCATCGCCGATAACGGCGATATGCTGGCGGTCGAACTCCCCTTTGTAATGGGAGGCCATGGCCATGCCGAGTGCTGCGGAAATGGAGGTGGAGGAGTGTCCTACACCGAAAGTATCGTATTCGCTTTCGTCTCTTTTAGGAAAACCGCTGATGCCTTTGTATTTCCTGTTGGTAGGGAATACCTCTCTTCTTCCGGTAAGAATTTTATGGCCGTAAGCCTGGTGACCAACGTCCCATACCAGTTGATCGTAAGGCGTATTAAAAACGTAATGCAATGCCACTGTCAGTTCCACCACTCCCAGGCTGGCAGCAAAATGGCCACCATGCACGCTTACAACGTCAATGATGTATTGACGTAGTTCTTCACAAACCTGGTGAAGCTGTTCCTTGCTTAGCTTTTTAAGATCAGCAGGATTCTGTATTTGGCTCAACAGTTGACCAGCCGTAATATTCATAATAATGGCTCAGGGTTTTTATTAAAGAACAAAAATACGTAAAAAAGCGGTTCTGGTTGACGGTTTGTTGACAAGCTGATAGTTTCCTAAATTTACGGAACTTCGGTGAAACTGCCGCATCAGGCTTTATTACCTGCGATCCGAACCAGTTAACCAGCCTACGGGCCATTGGTAACATTTAGGTTTTACGCTGGATACCCGAAAAGTATATTTGGATATACGGGAAGTACTCTAACTTATATAAATGTTTAAGCATATTTCGAAATATTGGTGGTGCCAGATTGTAGGGTGGTTAGCGTATTTTCTGACAAATACTTACGCTTCTCAGGGCAGGAATACAGACATATATCTTCAGCGTTTATATACCATCATGCTATCGGGGTTCATAGCTACTCACCTGTTCCGGTTGCTGGTGCGCAGGTGGGACTGGCAGTCCTATCCGCTGGAAAAGCAGTTATTGCTTTTTTTCGCCATGTGGATTGGTTCCGGAACATTGATGTATGGGGTGTACTACCTGCTGGTGCTGTATGTGTTGGCAGATGAGGTGACGGATGTGCTGGGTGGTTTAATGACTTTTTACCTGGTACTGGCGCCCTGGTGGGGGATTTATTTCCTTTACCATTATGTGGAAAAGTCGAGAATGGCGAAGCTGGACCAGCTGACGTTGCAGGCCACAGTAAAGGAACTGGAGTTGAAAACGATTAAGGCGCAGCTGAATCCGCACTTTATATTCAACGCGTTGAACAGTATCCGGGCGTTGGTGGACGAGAATCCACAGCGTGCCAGGACGGCGATAACGGAGCTTTCCAACATCCTGCGCAGCTCTATGGCGGCGGAGAAGTCGGAAACGGTGAGTATGGAGAAGGAATTAAACATTGTAAAAGATTACCTGGCGCTGGAAACCATCCGTTTTGAGGAGCGTTTGCGGGTAACATATGATATAGATCCTGATACGTTAGGATTACAGGTGCCACCGATGATGTTACAAACTTTGGTGGAAAATGCCATAAAACACGGGATTTCCAAAGAAATCAGCGGTGGATATGTGTATATCAGCTCAAAATTGAAGGGTTTACAACATGAGATCATGATTGAAAACACCGGTCAGTTTGTGGAGAAAACCAAAAACGGGCATGGTTTTGGGCTGGAAAGCACCCGTCAGCGACTGAGTTTGCTATTTGGGAACCGGGCTTCTTTCGAGATTCGGAATAAGACCGGTGACCTGGTAGAAGCCAGGGTGCTGATGCCAATTTTGTAAACAAAAAGGTAATAAACCGCTGTAATTGGAGATATCCGGTTACGGCATATTTATATTAACAAAATTATTCATCAACCAAACTTCATATTGCCAATGAAAAAAGCATTGATAATTGATGATGAACGCCTGGCCAGGAGTGAGTTAAAAAAGCTGCTTGCTGACCATCCGGAGATTGTTGTGGTAGGAGAAGCCGTGAATGCGAAGGATGGTATCGAGAAGATTGAGACCTTACATCCTGACCTGCTGTTTCTGGACATACAGATGCCGGATAAAACCGGGTTTGAGTTGCTTGCAGAGCTGGAAAAGACGCCTCAGGTTATTTTCACGACTGCCTATGATGAGTATGCTTTGAAAGCATTTGAGTACAATGCGCTGGACTACCTGCTGAAGCCGGTGGAGCCTAAGCGTTTGGCGGATGCTATTCACAAGCTGCATCAGCAGGACGAGAAGGAACGTATGGCTGCTACCGGTGCGGTACGCACGATGTTGTCTGAAAGCGACCAGGTGTTTGTTAAAGACGGGGACCGTTGCTGGTTTGTAAAGCTGCAGGAAATCCGCCTGTTTGAGAGTGTGGGAAACTATGCGAGGGTGTATTTTGAGGCTAACAAGCCATTGATTTTAAAGTCGCTTAATGCGCTGGAAGAGCGCCTGGATGAGCGCGTGTTTTTCCGTGCCAACCGTAAGCATATTGTAAACCTGCGCATGATCGAAAAAATAGACACCTATTTCAATGGGGGCTTATTACTGGAGATGCGCGGAGGTGAAAAAATTGAAGTAAGCCGCAGACAGGCGGTGAAATTTAAGGAGATGATGAGTCTCTGATCTAATCTAAAGTGTGTTGTAAATAACACGGCGAGGGCCGTGCTTGTAAAGTTGCTAACAAAATATTAGGGCTGCCGGTTTCCCGGCGGCCCTTTTTAATTATTTGATTTATAGGAGATTGTGTGTTTTTAGAATGACACCTTCGGTGTCATTCTGAGGAGTTTCGCGCTTAGCGCGGAAATTTTTTTAGAAATCTGTCACGTTTAGCTTTTGAAGTTGGTCTTATAAGCGTACAACGACTTAATAACATTAACTATAAAAAATTAAACACCATGGAAGCAAGAATCAAATTTGAAGATGTTAATAAAGGAGCACTCGACGGACTGTTCAAAACCGGTATGTATGTGAAAAAATCGGGTCTGGACCCGATTCTGGGGGAACTGATTAAGTTCCGTGCTTCCCAGATCAATGACTGTGCATTTTGTTTGGATATGCATTGGAAAGATGCTATTCAGCTCGGTGAAAAAGAGCAGCGTTTATACTCACTGAGCGCCTGGAGGGAGTGCCCGTACTATACGGAGGAAGAGCGTGCGGTACTGGCTTACACGGAGGAAACCACGGCCATGAACGTGTCGGACGAAACATTCAACAACCTGGCAAAGTACTTCGATAAAGCGCAGATTGCCGACATTACGCTGGCGATTGTTACCATTAATTCCTGGAATATGCTGAATCGTGCCTTCCATACGGTGCCGGGTGGATATGTACCAGGAAGTTTAGGTTAAGTTGAAGCCAATATAGCACAAATGTGAAAGGGCTACGGAGTACGTAGCCCTTTTCTTTGCGTTTTAGATCAGATCTTAATATTATGCTTTAACGGGAGCTGTTACGGAGTGAACAGCATCTGCGAGTTCTTTGATCAGGGAGAGGTCGTTTTCTATGGCGTTACCCACCACGATGATATCGGCACCGGCTTTGCAGTTCAGATAAGCTTTTTCAGCATCTCTGATACCTCCGCCAACAATGATAGGGGCGCTTACCTGGCTGGAAACCCTGCTTATCATGCTTTCAGAAATCGGGATACGGGCACCGCTGCCTGCATCCATATAGATCACCTTCATGCCCAGCATTTCGCCGGCCATGGCGGTACACATTGCAATATCTGCCTTATCAGAAGGAATGGGTGTTGCGTTGCTGATGTAGGAAACAGTAGTAGGCGCGCCACCATCGATCACCATATACCCGGTGGAGATGACTTCCAGGCCACTCTTTTTCACAGCAGCAGCGGATACCACATGCTGACCGATCAATAATTCAGGGTTTCTGCCTGAGATCATGGATAAGTACAACAGCGCATCGGCGTAGCGTGATACCTGTGACGGGCTTCCCGGGAATAGTACAACCGGGATATCGCAACTGGCTTTTAGTTGTTGAACACATTCATCCAAATGATCGGTAATAACAAGGCTGCCGCCAAGGAAGATATAGTCTACTTTAGCAGCGGTGCATTTAGCGGCCAGTTCAATGATCCCGGCAGGCGTTACCTTATCAGGATCTACAAGAACCGCGAATGCTTTTTCCTTCTTAGCCTTTCTTTCGATGAACGAATTGTATATTTTATTGTACATCAATAGCGCATTGTTCCGGTTGTCGCAAATGTATAATTTTTTTATTAATAACCTACATTGATAAATAAATATGCATGACATTCATTTTTTATTCATGAATAGCTTGATAAATACATGCATATAAGTAACATATTCCTAATGCGTTTTTTACGGCAAATTTTAAGCCGGAAAAACCCGTGGAAAGTAGATCTTTAATAACAATTCAGCCCCTGAAAGAGTTTGTGGAATTATCCACAAGTTGTGCAAAATAAATGCGTTGTCCTCCGCAATTAAAAAATTAATTTAGTAAAGCCCACACGCAGTAACCAAGTATTGTATAATCCTAAGAAATGTACCAGCATGAAAAATCCAGCAAACAGAGAAGCCGGTCTTGAGTTTACACGTCAGTTTACCAAGGCGGGGAAGAGCCCTTATGAGCAGTTTGAATATGACTTTCGGTCTTCTGTTATCAGGAACCCCGGTGGTGATATTGTATTTGAAATGAATAATGTGGAGGTTCCGGCCGGATGGTCGCAGATAGCCACGGATATTCTTGCCCAGAAATATTTCAGGAAGGCGGGGGTGCCCCAGCCCGATGGTAGTCTTGGCAGGGAGACTTCCGTGAAGCAGGTAGTGCACCGGATGGCTAACTGCTGGCGCGTATGGGGTGAAAAGTACGGGTACTTTGCATCTCCCCGGGATGCCCAGGTATTTTATGATGAACTGGTGTATTGTATGCTCAATCAGGGTTGCGTCCCTAATTCGCCGCAATGGTTTAATACCGGCTTACATGAGAGTTATGGTATAAAAGGTAAGCCACAGGGTCACTATTATGTGGAGCAAAATACGGGTAAACTGGAGCAATCCACTTCCGCATATGAACGTCCGCAGCCGCATGCCTGCTTCATTCTCAGTGTTTCCGATGACCTGGTAAATGACGGGGGGATCATGGATTTGTGGATGCGGGAAGCCCGGATTTTTAAATATGGTTCCGGCGTAGGTACCAACTTTTCGCAGATTCGCGGAGAGGGCGAAAAGCTCAGTGGTGGTGGTACCAGTAGCGGGTTAATGAGCTTTCTCAAAATCGGCGACCGCGCTGCGGGGGCGATAAAGTCAGGCGGTACCACACGCCGCGCTGCTAAAATGGTGTGCCTGGACCTGGATCACCCGGAAATCATGGACTTCATCAACTGGAAAGTAGAAGAAGAAAAGAAAGTGGGTGCACTGATTGCGGCAGGTTATTCTTCCGACTATGAAGGAGAAGCTTACCGTACTGTTTCCGGTCAGAACTCCAATAACTCTGTTAGAATTCCTAATGAATTTTTTCGCCGGCTGGAAGAGGATACCGACTGGGATCTTATGAGTCGCACTACCGGCAAACCGGTGAAATCGGTGAAGGCCCGCGAGCTGTGGGACCAGATTGCCTATGCCGCCTGGCGTTGCGCTGATCCCGGTACGCAATACGATACGACAATCAACGAATGGCATACCTGTCCGCAGGGAGGGCGCATCAATGCATCCAATCCCTGCTCTGAATATATGTTTCTGGATAATACCGCGTGTAACCTGGCATCGGTAAACCTGCGCCGCTTTTACGATGAGGGCAGCAATTTATTTGATGTGAGCGGGTTTGAGTATACCGTGCGGTTATGGACGGTGGTGCTGGAGATATCAGTGCTGATGGCGCAGTTTCCGTCAAAAGAAGTAGCGCAGTTAAGCTACGATTATCGTACGTTGGGCCTGGGGTATGCCAACCTGGGTTCCATGCTGATGGTAAGTGGTATTGCGTACGACAGTGAGGAGGCACGTGGTATAGCGGGGGCCATCACTGCGATTATGACGGGTATTGCGTATAAAACCTCCGCGGAGATGGCGGCGCACCTGGGAGCGTTTGCAAAATATGAGGAAAACAGGGCGGACATGATGCGTGTGATGCGTAATCACCGTGCGGCTGCTTATGATGCTGTGGAAGCCTATGAAGGACTTGAAATAAGGCCCAAAGGTATCAATGCCCTCTATTGTCCGGATTACCTGCTGAAAGCAGCCACCAAGGCCTGGGATGAAGCGGTTAAGTTGGGAGAGATTTATGGGTATCGTAATGCGCAGGCTACCGTTATTGCGCCAACCGGCACTATCGGGTTGGTGATGGATTGTGATACTACCGGTGTGGAACCTGATTTTGCTCTTGTTAAATTTAAGAAGTTATCAGGTGGTGGATATTTTAAGATTATAAATCAGTCTATTCCTTCTGCGCTGGAGCACCTGGGGTATGCCTCTGCTGAAATCAAGGCTATTGTGGATTATGCAAAGGGCACCGGTTCATTTGCGGGCGCTCCTTACATCAACCATCAAACGCTTTCTGAGAAAGGATTTATAGCCGAGGAGCTGAAGAAGCTGGATAATGCGGTCATCTCCTCTTTTGATATATCTTTTGTATTCAATGTGCATACATTGGGAGAAGAATGTTTACAAAGGTTAGGTTTCAAGCCCGAGGAATATTTTAACCTGGAGTTCAGTTTACTCCATGCGTTAGGCTTTAGCGACGAGGAAATTGAGGCGGCCAATGATTATGTATGTGGTACGATGACGGTGGAAGGAGCGCCATATCTGAAAGCGGAGCATTTGCCGATATTTGACTGTGCGAATAAATGTGGAAAAATCGGGAAGAGATATATACATCCGCACGGGCATATCCGTATGATGGCGGCGGCACAACCGTTTATATCGGGGGCTATTTCCAAAACCATCAATTTACCGCACGAGGCGGAGGTAGCGGATATTGCGGATTCCTATATGCTAAGCTGGCAGCTGGGGCTGAAAGCCTGTGCTTTATACAGGGACGGCAGTAAATTAAGTCAGCCGCTGAGCAATAAAACTGATAAAAAGAAGAAGGGGGATGCGCCGGTGGCAGAAGGATCACAGATGATCAACCTGGATCAGCTGAGTATTGATGAGTTGCTGGAGGAGGTGAATAAGCGGATGCTGGCTAGTAAGGATACCACCCTAAAACGTCAGTTATCCCGCATTGTGGAGCGTAAAACTTTGCCTACCAAGCGGAGTGGGTTTACGCAGAAGGCGAATGTGGGTGGGCAAACGATTTTTGTGCGTACCGGGGAGTACAATGATGGTACGCTGGGTGAGATTTTCGTGGACCTGGCGAAGGAGGGCTCTACCTTGCGCAGTTTAATGAACTGCTTTGCCATAGCGGTTTCCATTGGCTTGCAGTATGGGGTGCCGCTGGAGGAATTTGTGGACAAGTTTGTGTTTACGCGCTTTGAGCCGGCGGGTATGGTGGATCATCCGAATATCAAATCAGCAACATCTTTAATTGATTATATATTCCGTGTTTTAGGATATGAATATTTGGGCCGGACTGACCTGGTGCATGTGCTGGATGGTCCGGGAAATACAGGAGAGGATGACGAGGAGGAGTTACCTGCTGCGGGGCCGCAATTATCGAGTATACGGGTGACTGCGGCGGCGTCGCAGCCGGCGTCTCCCCAAAAGCCTGTAAAGCAGGCTGTGACTGCGGTACACAAAGGTGAAAATAGTACGCAAGATTACCTGCGGAGTATGCAGAGTGATGCGCCTGCGTGTAATACCTGTGGTCATATTACGGTGAGGTCAGGAACCTGTTATAAATGCCTGAATTGCGGTAACAGCATGGGTTGTAGCTGATTCAATGTTGTAACTCTTGTTAACGATATGTTATTGTGCCTCTAAAATTTCAAAGAAAAATAACATGCACTTACCTTTGTATTCAAATAGGGTTTTCATAGGATAGTAACAAATTGAGGGCGCTTTTCTAGGCGCCCTTTTATTTTTTTATAGAACACCTGTTTTTGGGGAATTACCCCACTCCTACTTTCACATTTATATCCACTGGTTATCGGGTCCGATGACCGGGTTTTAATTTTCATTTTAAAATCAGGCTTTTTTTTCGCTAAATCGAAAAATGAACGGCCTATTTTTCTTTTTCGTCAATATTTGGCGTTTATGTACCGTCATGATATAATTTTTATATATTTGTTATTGTATTAATTTTTATTATGGTTACTGTCCTATGAAAAACCAAATATTCCTACACCGCGTGAATCTTCACGCACTGTAAATGACTCTCGAAAGCAATGGTTCGCCCATTGCTTTTGTTTTTATATGAAAATGTGTGTTTTTCCGACTTTTTGCCCAATTTTCCCGAAAAAATTTTAACATAACTTAATCCCAAAATAAATTGTATTTTTAAGTCCGTAAATTTTGCGCCTTATGAAGAAGCTGTTGTTTATGCTGTTGGTAATTTTGGCCGCAGCCGCATCAGCAAATGCCAACACTGGGTTTAAAGACGGAGGCAACAATGGAGATAAAAACGGTGGAGACAACAACGATAACCGCAATAACTCTAAGACCGTCAACAATAACAAACCACTCCGGGTAGAAGAATTTGTTTTATTGTTTCCCAGGGCTGATGCTCCTGAACGGGTAGATGAAGCCGAGTTGGAAAAAGCGATTGTGGATCTGTACAAATGGTACCTTCAGAATGAAAGTAAAGTGAATGCCGGCGACTTTTTAAAGTCGAGCGGTAAGGAGCTGCTGTTTCCATTCAAGGTGGATCCTAAGGTGCTGCAACAATATTTTCTCTTCGTAAAAAAGAACTTTCCTGGCTTCAGTGAGGATGACCTCAGTAATGTGAAGCGCTCACGTAAAAAAGAAGCAGTTACTGTACGTGATGATATGGATAACCCTTTATCTATTTCAGTTAACAGATAAACCTGGTGGCATTCGGTAATGCATGTAGAATTTAATTACAATAAGGGCGAGGTGTTGAGTGCATTACGGTACCATTTTATGCATCGTGGCGAAATCAAGGTTTTTCGCAACACCATTATCATCTTTCTGCTGGCAACTTTCGCCGGCTATTTCTTCAGCTTAGTTACAATCGGCGCCTTAACAGGCATTACCATCATGATCCTGGTGCTCACCTGGATATTCTGGTACCTGCTGCCGGTATCTATTTATAATCGTGCTGCTACTTTCAAAGACGATATCCGTCTGAAATTTGGCGACGACGGTATGCTCATCTCTACCGGTGGCTCCTACCATGAGCGCACCATCAGCTGGAATAAATTTTCTAAAGTAGTAGATACCAAGAAATTTATATACCTCTATCGTGATAAGAAAACGTTTTTCTTAATTCCTGCCAGTGCTTTTAATTCGGAAGAGCAGTATGAAGGGTGTGTGAGGTTGCTGAAAGAGAAGATTGAGTAGTTTTTCTGCAGGCCGGGGTTCTTTCGGCTGATTCATTTTCCTGAGTTTTTTTAGCGATTTGCAGATGATGCCTTCGGCATCATCTGAGGGAGGTCCGCGCTGCGCGCGGAGGGCGCTTTATTTTCTGTTATAGCGTTAAAAAGGGAGTCGCCGCAGGTGACTCCCTTTTTAACTCAGAGTTTAAAATTATGAAAAACCGCAAAGTGTAGGATGTGATTCATCGTTTTTGCGCCTGAATTCACCTGTACCAGCTGGTTCATATAACCGATATCCACCCGCAGATCTGGCTTGAACTGGTAGCCGATGGCTGCCAGGAAACGGTTTTGATCAAAAAAGATATTATTGATCTCATTTCCCCAAAGGTTCAGGAAAATTTCTTCCTGGAGTGCTACATACGGCGTAGCAGGTTTTTTCCTGAAAGGCAGGACGGTACGGTTAAAGTACCTGGTTCTGTTGCCGTATTTCCAGTCGTCCACGGGTTTGTAAGGTGCAGTGGCATTGGGCTGTCCTACCCAGCGTTGCTCCAGGCGGAAGCGGTGTGTCATATCCAGCCTGGGGGCTTTGTAGATGTACTGCTGGTAGATGCGGTGCTCCGGCAGCCAGGAGTCGGCCGTACCATTGTAAGTAGGCACATAGGCATACCCCAGCAGGATATGGTGCTGTTTGTTCAGCGAATACTGTAATCCGCCACGGATCAGCAGCTGGCCTTTGTCGCTGAAACCATCACGGAGGCGAAGTTGAACATCAAAAGGAATGGCAAATTTACTGTTGAGCTTAGCGGTACCAAAATACGTATACCAGTTCTGATAAGCATGTGTCATGTCCTGTGCAGTGGCGGTTTGGCATAAAAATGCCACCATCAGCAGGCACGAAATTTTTCTAATCATGGCTTCTAATGAATATAGGTTGGGGCTAAAGATAAATCATAGCTGCCTTTCAGAAAAGCGGGAGTAGATAAATGGTAAAAAAGAGAAACGCCCGGAGCAGCTGTGAGCTGCATCCGGGCGCCGTTGATTGTAGTTGTGTTAGTTATTAGTTGTTTAGTATTTATTATACCAGAGTTGCGTTCCTTTTTTATCACCACCGATCGCCTGCGCAGCTGTTGTATAGTTTTCCGCGTTTTGCGTGGTTTCTGATACCAGGTAGGTGAGGCGGAAAGGTACCATGGTTACGCTTGGATCAACAGAGCCGGATACCGGTTTGATGAACAGTGCTGCGCCGCCAGGTTTGGCAAAATGCAGCCTGGTACGTTCAAACCATGCCTGGAAGCCTTGTGGATAAAGCGACAACCATTTCTGCGTACCTATCACATTGCGCCAGTCGGACGCATTATAAGGTACGCGGGTGAGGTAGTCGTTAATAGCAGCATCGCTGATATCCGCTTTGGCGAGTAAGCGCCAGTAGTCGATGGATGCTCTCACACCGTTTTCGTAGTGCGTTTTAGCATCGCCTACATTCCAGCCTCTTGCTGCCGCTTCTGCCAGGATGAATTCCACTTCGGAATAAGTCATCAGGATACCCGGCATGGTAGCACTATACACCTGTGTGCCGGGGAAGGAATATTCATTCGGTGTTAAACGTCCGGGATCAGAGCTGGAAGTGCCGTATGGCATGCCTTTGATGGTATCTGAATTCCTGGCAGGACGTGCAAAAATGTTCAGTCGCGGATCGTTTACGCTCTTCATATAATCCGTTAAGGTGGATGTTACGAAGAACTCGCTGATCTCTCTTTCTGAGTCGTTGTACGGAAATTTGTTTGGCGCAGCATTCAGATACGTAAACTGAGCATTATCGATGTTTCCGGTAAATGCATCTTTATAATGCTTTTCGATGATTTGCTGTGCCAGTTGTGGATTAGCGTCGGCCATGCGGATAGCGAGGCGGAGCAACAGGGAGTGTCCCAGTTTTTTCCACAGCCCTACTTTACCATTATAAATGATATCTCCTGAATTGAAGCTGCTCTGTGATTCATCGAGTATGGTCAGTTGTTGTTCGACTGAATCTACCAGTGATTTATAAATCGTTTGTGCGTCATCGTATGCTGGTGTAATATCCGTAGTGATATTGAATGCCGCTGAATAAGGCACATTACCATAAGTATCGGCCAGTATCTGGAAGAGCCAGGCTTTCATGATCATGGCGATGGCGTTCTGGTTAGGTACGCCTGTTTTGTCGGTTTTGGAATTATTTTGTTTGATCAGGTCGTCCAGGTTGTGGAGTGACTGACTATACAACGTATTCCATAAGGCCGCGTTATTACCTTCATCCAGCTGGAACTGTGCATCGTTGGTGCGTGAGTTACCCGTCCAGAACTGTGCATACTCCATGGCGATATATCCGTTTTGGAGGCCGCTGTACAAGATGTCCATTGCCGTTTTCTGTGCACCGGTGAGCAGGTATTGCGGCTGTGTGGTGGTGGGTTTGGTGGGATCACGATTCATTTCGTCCAGTTTTTTACAGCCGGAGAAAATCATCGCGCTTACTACCAAAGCTATGCTGCTATACTTAAAAAGCTTGTTCATCATCTTCACAAAAATTTAGAATGAAACATTCAGGTTAACACCGAGTGATCTGAGAGAAGGTAATGCACCACCTTCAATACCCTGCACGTTAGAGGAGGAATTGATGATGTTGGATGGATCCACGTTTGGTGCATTAGATTTGATCAGCCACAGGTTACGGCCGTAGAATGACAGACGGGCAGCCTGTGCCTTGATCTTCTTATACCATGCTTCCGGCAGGTTATAACCGATTTTTACTTCACGGAGGTAAATGTAGCTTGCATCATAGAGGTTAGCCTTACTGATTACGTTACCGCCGTTGAAGTTGAAATGATCTTTGGCCGTGATCACTTTCTCATTTGGCTTACCATCTTCCGTAACTCCAGGTACGATGATACCGGTTTCACGAATATTATTTGCGACCGTGCTTTCCAGCAGCCCTGATTTCTCCCCATATAAATTAGTATAGGAGAAGAAGTTGCCGCCTTTCTGGAAATCAACCAGTGCCGACAGGTAAATACCTTTATAGCTGAAGCTGTTGGTTACACCACCAACATAATCCGGATAGGCGTTACCAATAGGTTTGATGGCACTCACTTTATAGTAGCCTGTTGCAGCGTCTACCACTCTGTTACCGTTGCCATCATATACATAGTCCGTGCCCATGATGGTACCCAGCGGCTCTCCTACTTTGGCTACCACAGATACTTTCTGGGTACGTCTGTCCGTACCGATGTTGAGCATTGGCAGCGACAGGTTATACTGTTCCACATCCATGTTCAGCAGTTTGTTTCTGTTGCGGGCTACGTTAGCATTGATATCCCAGCGGAATCCGTTTTTAAGGCGGATTGGGTTGAGGTTCACGCCTACTTCTATACCTCTGTTCTGCACGCTACCACCGTTTACGAAAGTGCTGGTGTAGCCGGTTGCAGCAGGTACCTGCAATGGCAGCAGCTGATCTTTGGTGGTTTTGTCGTAGTAGGTAAAGTCAACGCCTATACGATTATCGAGGAACTTGAGTTCGATACCTGTTTCAAATTCTGTAGTACGTTCAGGTTTGAGGTCCAGGTTATTTTTAGTGGGATTGAAAGTGTTGATTGGGTTGCTACCAAATGGCTGTACGAACTGGTAGGTATCGTACAGGCGGTAGGGATCAGCATCGTTACCAACGGCGGCCACACTACCTCTCAGTTTACCAAAGCTAAGCCAGGTCCAGTCTTTCAGCAGATCGGAGAACACGAACGACAGGGAAGTTGACGGATAGAAATACTGGTTATTTCCTTTTAGCAGCGTGGAGCTCCAGTCGCTACGGCCGGTCAGGTCCAGGAACAGGAAGTTCTTGTAGCCGAGGTTAGCGGTGGCGAATGCGGAGTTGATTTGTTTTTCGAAGTAATCATCGATTGGAGTGGCTGGCGCCACGCTGTTGGCGAGATTATATACGCCAGGTGTGATCAGTCCGCCATTGGTAGAACCGCCTGTGGTAGTCCATTTGCGGTGCATGACGTTACCACCTACGGTAGCGTTGAGCATGAAGTCCTCACCCAATTCTTTATGTGCATTAGCGGTTACTTCGTAGTTCATTTCTCTTGAGGTGCGGATACGTTTGATATATCCACCTACTACGTAGTCTTTCGCGGTTCTTTCTTCTTCGAGTTGATTATAGTCATCGATGTATACGCGGCCGCGGAGGGTGAGCCATTTGGTGGCGTCGAGGTCGAGGCCGGCATAACCGAACATACGGTTACGGCTATCCGTTTCGTAGTCCATATAGCGGTTCCAGTAAGGGCCGTTGCTGGAAGACATGGTATCGTTGTTCCATGCACGGCGGTTCCAGGTCATTTGTGAACCATCAGGATACTGGTAGATTTTTTCTTTATCCAGTTCCAGCTGGCGTTGGCCGTACATGGTAAACTGGAGGGTGGGGTTAGGGCCTGTAAAGCCTGTACCCGGGCGGCCTTTCGCCTGCAGCGAGCTATAGTTTACTGCAGCAGTAGCGGTGAGGCCTTTTGCCAGTTTATAGTTACCGTTGAAGGAGAGGTTATTACGTTTGAGTGTAGAATTAGGCAGTACAAATTTCTGGTCCATGTTACCGTAAGAGAGGCGGAAAGCGCCTTTATCGTTAGCGCCGCTCATGGCGATATTGTTGGTGATGGTAACGCCGGTTTTATAAAAGTCCTTTACGTTGTTAGGCTGTGCCACCCAGGGAGTAGTTTGGCCGAAGAAAGGATTGTTTTTGTCTTTGCCCCATGACCAGTAAGGGCGGATGATCTGGCCTTGCAGCTTGGGACCCCAAGATTGGTCTTCGTAGTACTGTGGCATGAGATCATAGCGGCCTTTACCGTTGTTGTCGTCATAGGTTGCGCTTTGTTCGTTGAGGAATCCTTCCGGATGTTGATTATAGTATAGCGTATCGAATAAGCCGTTACCGCCACCGCCGTAGGTGTTTTGGTATTTAGGCAGTACGTATACCTGGTCCATCTGTGCGTTGAGGGAATAGGTAACGCCGATACCACCTTCTGCATCCGGGCGTTTTTTGGTAGAGAGCAGGAGTACACCATTCGCTCCGCGGCTGCCATAGAGGGCTGTAGCGGCGGCGCCTTTGAGTACGGAGATGTTATCGATATCTTCCGGGTTGATGTCCTGCAGGGGGCTACCATAGTCATAACCACCGCCACCATTGAGCTGGCCGCCCTGGTTGGTGTTGGTATTCATGATAGGAATGCCGTCGACCACGAAGAAGGCGTTATTATCACCGAGGATAGATTTAACCCCGCGGATAGTGATTTTAGAGGAGCCTCCCATAGAGCCGGTGTTGGTATTAACCTGCAGGCCGGGTACTTTACCGCTGAGGGCATTTACGAAGTTAACTTCTTTTGCTTCCTGTACGGCATTGCCGGTTACTTCAGACATGGCGAAACCTACGCTGCGTGGGTTCTTTTTGATACCGAGGGCGGTTACTACTACTTCGTTGAGTACTTTTTTTCCTGCACTGGCGGGTGTCAGTTGTATATTGATTTCACCGCGTTTGGTTACAGGGATGGTTTGTTCAGCAAAGGTAGGAGCACTAACAAGGATGGTGTCGTTGATGCCGGCTTTGATGGAGTAAGTACCAGCGGGGGTAGACTGAGCTACGGCGCCGGATTTCTTATTCTTGATCATCGCACCGGGAATGGCAGTGCCTGCATCATCTTTGATGGTGCCTATCAGATTGAATTTGTTTACTTCTTCCTTAGCTGTTTTTTCGTCCGGAGGAAGGATTAGTCCGGTATCCTGCTTAGGTTGCTGAGTTGTGCCGGAGTCCTTTACGGGAGCGGTTTTGCTGGTGTCTTTCGCTGGTGCGGACGTATCCTTTACGGGTTTTACAGGAGTAGTATCAGCGGCTGGTTTTACGACTACGGGGGTAGTGGTATCCTTTTGCTGCCGGATATGCAGGTACCCATGCGGGAGTGTGTATGCGCTGCTGGAGGTATAGCAGAAAAGGGCATAGCACAGCCCCAACCAGGCTAGTACTTGGCTTCTCATTGTATAATGCACGATTTGGTTACAAATTTTTTTGACACTAAGGATAACCTTAGCTGCCTACAGTTATATTGGCATTTGATCTATCAATATAACTATACAATCAAGTGGCCCTTGACAATGGGTTTAAGGGCAAAAAAAATTAAATCAGGTTTTTCCGCATTTCAAAGTGAGGTATGCCTACTTCTGTAAATTCTTGTCCAATGCGTGTGTAGCCAAGTTTCTGATAGAAGCCGGTGGCTTCTTGTCGTGCATGCATCATTAATACTTTAAAACCATCGTTGCGTGCAAGATCTTCGGCGTAGGAGATGATATCGCTGCCGATACCTTTTCTCTGAACATTGGAGGCTACAGCCATCTGGCGGAGTTGCACCACATCTTCTTCTTCGTAAGGAGTGAGTATGCAACAACCTACGATGGATGTTGAATCGTTATCAGTGTAGAAAGCGCCAATCAGTACATCATTGATTTCCTGTTGCAGATAATCTTCCGAGAATGTTAATCCCAGTGGTTTCCGTAATATTTCATCACGTAAGGCTACCATGTTGTGGTAGTCGCAGCTACCGTACTCGATTATACGAAAATTCAGCATGAGCAATAGTCAGGATGATTAAATGCATGGTATTTCTCTGCAATTGATTACGTTATGCATGATTCCCTCTGCAAACGATTGTTTACAAATAGCCTGCCAACAGATTTATATGCCAAATGTGTTGCTTTCGAAAAAGTTGACGATGAGGTGATCTACGGAGCGTACTTCGAGGAGTTCGTCCTGAATGGTGAGTGCGTTGGGATGCGTATCGGTACAGATTACCTTTTTGATGATGCCACTGTCTTTAATACGTTGAAAGCCGTTTCCTGCGAAGATGCCGTGGGTCGTGATGACGAAGATTTCGCGGGCGCCGGCGTCGCGGTAGGCTTCTGCGGCGTGGATGAGGGAGCCGCCGGTGCGGATCATATCATCGTAGATGATGACGGTTTTATCTTTTACATCAGCGCTGATGGCGGTGATGGCGGTTTCTTCGCCGGAGAGGCGGCGTTTGAACACGAATGCTGCGGGCACGTGCAGGTCGTTAGCGAGGGATTCCACCCATTTGGCGCGACCGGCGTCGGTGCTGGCCAGTACAAAGGGTTTGCCGTCGGCCAGTTCGCGGGCAGCATCTTTAACAAAATCTTTAGCGTACAGGTGGGTGGGGCGCACATTGCTTTCGAAATAGTGTGTAATCCCGTCCACATGTAGGTCAATCATGACCACTTGTGTACCCTGTGCCGTGAGTGGCAGGGAGGAGAACAGGAGGGCTCTGGTTTTGGCCTTTACGATTTCGCCGTATTTCACGGCTCTTTCCATGGTGGAATAGCCGAAATAGGGGATTACGATGGTGATGGAGCAGGCGCCGAGCTGGATGCAGCCGCTGGCGAGATCGTATAATTCCAGGGTTTCTTTATCGTCGATGGTGCCACCTAACAGGATAACTTCGCGGTTTCTTACGTTGGTAAGTATGCGGTGATAGTGTTCGCCATCGGGGAAATCGCGGATATCGAGTTCACCGTTTTCCCATTGTGGAACGGAGATGGCGAGGAGTCTGTCTTTTAGGTATTGATAGTGTTGTGTAGCGAAAATGACTTTCTGGGACATAAAAAATATCACTGGATTATGGTAAAAATAGCTAATAATATGGACAGGTAGGATATTTATACGGTTGAGAATTAATAATTTTGTTAAAGAGCACTGTCGTATTTAGAAAATTTTAAGATTTGGCGCAGGTCATTTTAACGTTTCTTTTGCGGGTGGAAGTTTAATTTTGGTTGATAACGTCGTTCATGATTCGTTTTTACGCATATATCGGAGCATTATTTCTTTTCTTTTTCATCAACCTGCAGGATACGGTCGCACAAGTTAGATTATCTGGTATGGTGGCGGATCAGGATACTAAAGTGGGGATTCCCTTTGTTTCCATTTTAAATAAGCGGGCAATGACCGGTACGCTCAGTACCGAGAATGGTCGTTTTTATATAGAGGCGATGCCCGGGGATACCCTTGAATTCTCCATGGTTAGTTATGCAACAAAAATTATAGTGACGCCGGGCATGAATGCCACCTTTGATGTGTTGATGGAAAAGCGGCTGTATGAGTTGGGTGGTGTAAATGTGCAGGGGAAGAGTCACTATAAGGATTCACTGGCAATGCGGGCTGAATATGACCGTTATTTCAACTACAAGAAGCCGGGGGCTATGGATGTATTAAAAACGTTGCCGGCAAATCCTATCACGGCCCTCACCTACCTGGTGCCCAGTAAAGCGCGTCAGCGGAAAGAGCAGTTTAAAGAGCAGCTGCAATACTGGGAAAAAGAAAAGTTTATTGATTACCGTTATTCGCCGGAAGTGGTGGGTCGTATGACCAAGCTGCAAAGTCCGGAGCTGGACTCGTTTATGTACAAATATCGTCCGAGTTATCAGTTTTTAAATGATGCCTCGGAATACGACCTGTTGCTGTATATCAAGAACAGTTTTGAGCAGTGGAAAAAGGCGAATCCTTCTGTTTCTGTAGATTCTTCCCGTTAATAGATATATTCTACCAGGAAAGGTATGGTGGCGAGTTTAAGTGTGCCGCCATTTTGGAGCTGTACGAGTGAAGTACATGCTATATCTTCTCCATCTACTTCTACAAATGTGCCATAGGTAGATCCTACGTCTACCACCCAATAGTCGTCCTTGATCAGTTTGATCATGCAATGGTTGCGGCTGATGCTATTGTCATTGAAAATACTTTTTCCCATTTTTTCACGGCCGAAGTGAGCGGCGTTAAAAAATTTCAGTTCGAAGTACCGGTTGGTAACTTTATTGGTGAGTCGTATGCCGATGGGTGTTGCGATTTTTTCCATGATAAGTTCATTGATGGGTAAATATCAGGGAAGGGACTGAATGGAGGCAGCAGTGTGGCGGAAGTGGGGATGTTTTGCTTCCCTTTACAGGTGCACGTGAGGCAATATTGGGAGAATCATATATTGCTACATAAATATCTGATAATGTGATTGCTAATTGAATTAATCACAAATTATGGATAGTAAAAAAGATCGAGGTTAAAGTTGTCAAGTCAGATAAAGTACTTTCATTTTAAAATAATTTTTAGTTGAATTGCGTATAGTTTGTTAGCATAAAAAATTGTTGTGTATAGATATCAACCAGGATAATGAAAAGCCATAGCAATATTATGTAACCAGATCGACATCATATTCCCTATTAGTATCACATGGTAAGAAAACTCTTTTATGCTTTTCTTGCATTGTGGCCAGCTACCTATGCGTTGGCCCAACAAAAGAAAGGACCTATGGATCCACATAAGTTTCCTGTAACTGCAAATGCTTTACAAGGAGCTATGTTAGACTCGATTATGAAAAAGCAGCCGACAATTCCCTGGAAGGACTCTGGTATGTTGAGTGCTGCTTTTCAATCTAACTTTCACCGTTTTGTATCACAGAATTATGGCAATGAAGAGTGGACAAAGCTAAAAGGTGCCAATAGCCTGATGCGGGACTCCTCAGCCCTTAAAAAGTATGTGGATACACGTCTGCGTGGACTTTACTCACTGCGGGAAGGCATGGATGCGGGAATATATTTTAAGCAAGGTGCTGTTGCCAACAAATTTGGTGGGGCTCAAGCTGGCGTGATAGTGAATAATGCTCCTGGAAGTGTAATGCCTGTTCAGTTTACAGCTGCAGTGAATGATCAGGTTACGTTGATGAATATTCCTTTTGATCTGAATTACACACAGCTGGCAGGGCAGCCATGGGACTACAGCAGGGCGTTTGGCAGAGGATTAAAGCATATTAATTTCAATAAGGATGTATATATGGAGCGGCTCAGTAAAAGTGTGGGTAAATCCTTTGATGTAGATAAATATTTTCTTAAAGATTTAGATGTTGGTAAGGCTGTCAAAGGCTACCTGCAAAATCAGTTGGATAATATCCGGTCCGCTGTTACACAAATTTCCGGCGATAGTAGTTTAAGGAATTTAATCAGCCCGGAGGAGTTGGTTTACCTGGATTCGGCTCAGATAAAGCAGGTGGTTGCTAATGGGAATACTTCGCTGCCAGATTCCATTACCGGTAGGTATCTGGATAAATTGTATAGCCTGAAGGCACAAATCGCTAAAGATAAGGCGATCCAACGGCTCCTTTCATCTCAACACAAACTGAATAACATCATTACAGCTGATGTAAACAGTCCTGAAAACCAGAAGGAAGCCATCAAATCACTACTACCATTGAATTTTGTTCAAAGATTATTTTTAGAAATGCGTGGCTTACAACTCGGAAACGTAACTGGTGAAGGCCGTGGGCTTACAAAAGATTTATTTATGTCTGGTTTGCAGAGTTCATTGCTATCTAATAACAAATTTGCTATGGTGGGTATTGGTACCAGGAATGATGCGCGTGATATAAAAAATATTGGGTTGAGCAGCAATTTAGATGGAAGTAATTACGCCATGCAATTTCTGCAATTGGGGACTGGAGATATCAACGGTGCGCATACCCATGTAGGGGCATTGAATGCCAACACTAAGCAGCAGCCAAACTCCTTTAATATGCCGGTGTTACCTAAAAATATTTTTGTAGGTGCTGTTTCGGAGCAAATCGATTTCGGAGCCTATGGTACGCTTGCTGCCGAATTGGAAAAATCAAACACCAGCTATAAAAATGTGGCGAATGATAATAGCGGTTTATTAGCATCCAAAGCGGCTGCAGCCGGGATGTTTAATGACTTTATGGAAACGGTTTCCATAGGACTTGATTACAATGGGGAAGTGAAGTCATTATCCATGAACCAGCGGGTTTATGCTAAATTTAGTGGAATGGCTTACAGCAATCCCGGGTCGCCCAGTACTACCAGGGGGGCTATAAAATATGGGTTAAAGATAGATAAGCAATTTCAAAAGAATCGTGTAGCAATAGGCTTTAGGATGGACAGGCAAGATACGCGTATCGCTGCTATGGGGGATTCAAGGTGGAAGAACAGCCAGTATGCGGTGGACTTCCGGATGCGTGTAAAAAAGAACCTTACCTTAACTAGCCGGATCGGGCAATCGATGATGAAGGGAGCGACGGATAGTACGAATACTACTGCTTATGTAAACCGAAATCTGAGTATATCTTCCCTGGTGAGTGGACGGTTGCTGGCAATTCCAACCAGCACCAATATGCTGTTAAGTCTTCAGCAGGTGAATGTAATGCCTGTCAAGAGTGTACTTGTGAACGTTAACCTGAATCATAATTTTATATTAGTCTCCCACTTGTTGTCCTTTAATGTGCTTTATAACAAGGATTTGCGTAATGAGGCGTTGTATGGTAACCTTATCACAGTTGAAACAGCTTACAGTTATCAGCTGGTTAAGTTGTTAAACTGTAGTTCCGGCATTACCTACCTGGATAATAAATCTGTCGTGCAACAGGCCGGGCTGCGGCAAACGGTTTCCGCAGGTTTGACGAAACGGTTGCAGGCCAATTTGTATGTGGATTGCCGTAAAAATCTGTTAAATACAGCACAGAATTACCTGTTTGGAACATTTACTACCTCGCTTGTACTACAATATCAACTGAAATAATATATGCGTAAGATATTTTTTGGAATATGCCTGCTGCTGGTATGTGTACCTGTATTTATGATGGCGCAGGTAACTACCATTTTTATTCCGGAGCTACAGGGACGGACGCTGGACGGACTATTACAAGCAAAGTTCAATAGTACAGCTACGGCCAGGCAGCGGGCATCTGTAACTATTACTGTAACAGCAGCTTCGGTAGGGAAAGTTGTAACGGTTAAGATTCCGGCGTTGGATTTACAGCCAGGTGTGAATGCTTTTCCTGCGGGTATTTTAAATAATGCCAGCCTGCAGTTCGGGGACAATAAAATAGCTACGGTATTGCGACAGGCGGGCTTTTTTGCAGAGGCTGAGTATGAATACTGTTTTGAAGTTACGGATGGAAATGGACATATAGGAGGAATGCCTTTGGGGCAGCAATGCTTTGATTATTCCTTAAAGCCCTTTTCGCCATTGGTGCTGACTAGTCCCATGGATGAGGATAAGATATGCGAAAAACGGCCTAACTTCTTTTGGCAGCCTTTACTACCAGCTATTCCCGGGGTGCAATATCGTTTGATTCTGACCAGTATAAAGCCCGATCAGCGTAAGGCGGAGGCAATTCGTTACAATATGCCGATAATAAACCAATCATTTATAAATGGTCCGATGTTGTACTTCCCTCCTACACTTCCTGAATTAACGGAAGGCCAGAAATACGTATGGCAGGTTACTGCCTACAGGGCTGACATGTTGCTGGCTTCTTCCGAGATGTGGGAGTTTACGGTGAAATGCAAGGACAATAGTGTGGCAGTTACGCCGGAAAGTTACCGGGATATAGATGATCTGGCAAAGGGTAACTTTTATTTATCTAATGGGTATATACGATTTGCGGTCAAAAATATTTATGCCAGCAGTCGGTTACGCTATGAAATAGCCAGCCTCACAACCCCTGATAAGGTTGTTAAACATTTGCCGGTAATAGAATTGCGGAATGGTCAAAATCATATTGAAATTGACCTAACTGAAAACAGATATATGCAGGATGGTGCTTATTACATCATTACTGTTCATTTACCTGATGGATCGCATAAACAATTAAGATTTCTATTTAAAAAATAGCCATGTTGATAAAAAATGCAATAATGATTTTGGTATATACCATACTGGTGTCCTGCCATGAAAATGGGGCAGCATTGCGAAAGGCAATCACGGCGGAAGGATCTGGTTTATTGCAAACCAGGCAGGTACATGATGTAACCGTGAGAATGTCCTATCTGCCAAGCGGATGGCTTGCCAGTGTTCATCCAAATGATGGTCGTGAGTATAACCAGGAGTTGACATTTAAAGTGAATGTAAACTGTAAGGATATTGATAAGTTAAAGAAACTTGGTGAGCAAAAAGAGGCCTCTTTTGGGTTGGATTCATTGTTTCAACTGGTTGTGAAAGGTGATACTATCGTTCCATTACTGGCAGAGCGGGAAGCCAATGGTAACATAGGCGGAATTACTTATCTCATCACATTTGCACGGCCTGCAATTAATACGGCAATTCCCTTACAGTTGATTTATAAAGATTGGATTTATACCAGTACCCGGCTAGTATTCCCTATTGATTATTTATCCGTTTCAGCATCAGATTCTCTTAGTCAACACCTATGATATTACAAAGAAAAACCACTAAAAAGTCGCTTGCAGCACTTTTTCTATTTTTGTGGGCTTCAGAGTTGCTCCTTCCATTGTACGCATCCGCCCTTACTTCCGGCCCCAAGCAGCCGGAGCACACGCAGTTTCAACCGGCTGGTACTGCCGATATGGTGAATTTGTTTACCGGTGCATTTAAATACAATGTTCCGCTATTAGATGTGGATGGTTTTCCAGTGAATCTCAATTATGCATCCGGAGCAGGAATTGATGAGGAGGCTAGTTGGGTGGGGCTTGGATGGAATTTGAGTACTGGCGCTATTAATCGGCAATTAAGAGGGGTACCGGACGATATGAACGGAGATAATATTTTGACAGATCATTACACAGCTGATAATATTACAGTTGGCGGGCGAGTGACTGCGAGAGTGGAGGTGGTAGGTGGAGATATTGGAAAACTCAGTGGTTCCCTTAGCATTGGCATCTTCTGTAATAACTACACAGGTTTTGGAGCTGAAGTAGGGGCTAATTCGGGGCTTACCCTGGGTGGTGCCGCCTCCGGTGGTTTAACCGCAGGACTTAAGTATGGTGTGACGTCGAGTACAAGTGACGGCGTAACCATTGATGCAGGAACCTCCCTTCAATTACAATTAGACAAGTATGCTCGTACGAGTGCCGGTATGGGACTATCATCCAATCTTTCATATAATACACGGGAAGGATTGAAGTCAATGACATTAGGGAAGAGTTTTTCATTATTGACCTTACCACTTTCAGCTACAGATACAAGGATTTTTAATACTCCGCCTTTCAGCCCCAAAATTAATATGGAGTATCAGAATACCAGTGCCAGCTTTTCGTCGGAGGTGGGGGGTGTATATTATGCCATTTACGGCAGTCAGGGAATGACAGGCTTTATGAATAAACAATCGCTCATCAGCCGTTACAAATCTTCGCCTTCTTTTGGTTTTTTATATGCAGACAAGGGCAGTAAAAAGAAAAATGCGGTGATGGATTTTTTCAGAGAGAAAGATAATCCTGTGATACCCAAGTTACCCAATCTGCCGGTTACTTCACTTACACCTGATGTGTTTTCTTTCGAGAGCCAGGGAGGCAGCGGGCAATTCAGGTTGCACGGTGGTGGTTCGGCGGTGGTGTTTGATGCTTACGCTGAAGACCGGTCGGCGGATTACAGCTCTGGAAGTGATGTTGGTATAGGGGGATATGCACATGGCGGTGTCAGCATCTACAATCAACAGGTTTCTAATAAATCAGGTAAATGGATAAATGAAAATAATTTTCTCAATATTGGCGACTATAAGAATGATGCAGCTAACCCCGGTGAAGAAGCTGCCTATTTTAAGGTGGATGGTGAGTTAGTTGCCTCTGAGGCTGCCTGGGATAATAAGGTGCAGGGAGATGATGTAGTGTCAGTACCTTTAAACGGAAATGGCACTTTTGCACAGTTAAAGAATCCCAAAACCTATGCTACCAGTGCCGGAACGCTCAAGAAAGAAACTCGTCAGATTAGGAATACCGCCGTATCCTTTCTTACAAACAAGGAAGCATATGCATCTCCGGTTAATCGGGTTATTCCAAATTATCCATTACTGGAAGATGGCTTTAAACCTGTTACGTGCTCACCGGCACCCGCGCAGTCCATTAGTCGCCTGGGTGGTTACAGGCAGGGGCACCATATCTCCATGTTTACTGTTACTTCCTCTGCAGGAGCGAGGTCCGTATATGGCATCCCTGTATATAATATTTCGCAGGATGAATATACTGTAGCGGCAGACCCTTCCCGTGAAGATCACAGTCAGGGTCTTGTTGGGATCAGTACTACTGGTGACAAAGAAGATATATTGGCATATAGTAAAGCGACAGATCAATTTTACCACCATGACAAACAGCCTGCATATGCGGCAACTTACCTGTTGTCTGCTATGTATAGCCCTGATTATGTTGATGTAACCAATAATGGTATTACAGATGATGATCCAGGGAATGCGGTGAAATTTAATTATTCCCGACTGACGGATAAATTCCGCTGGCGAACACCGATGAGTCCCGGAAATGCCACACTGCACAGAGGATTAAATGCGGATCCGGAAGACGATCGAGCAAATATTGTAACGGGAACAAAAGAGTTGTGGTATTTGCATTCTATTGAAACTAAAACAAAGATTGCTTATTTCATCACTGCTGACAGAAACGATGCTTTAGGCGTAAAAAATCTTTATGGAGATGTAGATGCATCTTTAAAACAGCGGTATCTGAAAAAAATTGTGTTGTATTCAAAATCAGATCTTACAAAGCCAATCAAGACGGTAGTGCTGGAATATGATCAAAATTATCCTGTTTGCCCTGGTACGCCTAATTCTATGGAAAATAAGGGTAAGCTTACCTTGCAACGGGTGTATTTTCAGTATGCTTCTTCTACAAAAGGGAAATATCATAAATACGAATTTGAGTATAACAATAGCGGTGGATACGGTTTCTTGCAGTCGGACAAATGGGGAAACTATAAACCACTCTCGGATAATCAGAATACGCCATTCTCACAGATGCGGAATGATGAATTTCCATATGTTATTCAGGATGCCAGTAAAGCAAACAGCAATGCGAAGGGATGGAATCTTAAGAGAATATCCTTGCCATCAGGCGGAGTGGTGGATATAGATTATGAATCGGGTGATTATGCCTACGTACAGGACAGAAAGGCGATGGCTATGGTGAAGGTATTAGGTTTCATCCAGCATATTAATGATAATTTGAACAGGTGGACGTTGCAGGGTAGTCATGGCGTTAGGGTAGCAGCGACGGGCACTTTACGTGGAACTACGGATCAGGAAAGACTAAGATATTTTATAGCTGATTATTTAGGGGGAAGGAATGAATTTTATACAAGGTTAAAAATAAACGTGACGGATAAACCAAATACTTATGAGGATAGTCGTTGCGAAATCATTCCCTCGTATTCAGAAGTGACAGCAGTAAAAGACAACGGTGATGGCTCCTTTAATATCATAGTAAAAGATGTTACTGCCGGCGGGGTTACGGCGAGCCCATTTCAGGTGGCAGCCTGGCAGCGAATGCGACTAGATTATCCCATGTATGCCTATCCGGGATATAAGAATCGTATTAAAAGTTCTATACCCATAATTCCTGCACTTTCCGCCCTTGTAAATGCTATTGGTAACCTGGCGGAGATCAGGATGAACTTCAATGAGCGGGCAAAGAAACGTGGGTTTTGTAACGACGTGGATTTGAGTCGAAGTTTTGCCAGACTGGTCAAGGCAGACGGACATAAATATGGCGGCGCTGCACGTGTAAAAAGTATTCGGATATCTGATGAGTGGAATACTATGACAGGTAACAATGGTGCCAATGCCGCCTATGGTCAGGCCTATTCGTATACAATTAATGAAGATGGAAAGGAAATCAGTAGCGGTGTAGCCGCTTACGAGCCGTATGTTGGTGGAGATGAGAATCCACTTCGGATGCCAGTGCCATACAATCAGGCTTCACGCGGAGCATTGACTAACTATTACTACCTGGAGGAACCGTTTGGAGAGTCGCTGTATCCCGGCGCATCTGTAGGTTACAGATGTGTCAGCGTACGTGACCTGGATGCAAATGGGGCTCCGGATCCGGCTATGCTGACAGGGCGGGTGCAGCATGAATTTTATACAGCGAAGGATTACCCGGTAATAGTGAAGCAACAGGAGCGTCCTGAAGTAAGACAGGTAGGACCATCAGGTAAGGCTTCTTTTGCCAAGGGATCACAGATTTATCAGTTAGTGATGTCGCAGGGATATGTTGTAATGGTCAATGATATGCATGGTAAGCCCAAGGCAGAAAGAGTATTTAATCGTGCCGGTGCTGAAATATCATCTGTTGTCAGTTACTATAAGTCTGATCCCCTGGATGGGGATAAATTGCAGCTCAATAATAAGGTCACTACTGTAGATGAAAATGGTAGCCTCCACACGGCAGAAGTACTCGGACGGGAGGTGGAACTGGTTACAGACGTACGTGAGGCGGAAACGAGTAACATAGGTACCAGTATTCAGATAGGGATGGACGTTATACCCATTTTATGGTTTGCTATCCCTATTCCCCACTGGCCGCGTAATGAAAATGATAGTTATCGTTTATTCAGGTCAGCCTCCACCTTGAAGGTTATAGAACAAACAGGCATATTGGATCACGTTGTTAAAACGATTAATGGATCTTCCGCTACTACTACCAATCTGGTATTCGACCGAAACACAGGTGCGCCAATAGTTACCTCAACTACAAATGAATTCAATGATCCGGTTTACAGTATTACTATGCCGGCCTATTGGAAGTACGCATCTATGGGTGGAGCCTATAAAAATATAAATACAGTCATTACAAACTTTCAAACAAATGCAAATGGGGTAATTACCAGTACCGGTACTGGTATATTAAAATCAGGAGATGAGTTGTTGAGTCTATCGGATGGGCAACGCTATTGGGTAATTAATACGGCATTAAATGGCAGCGGGGTTCCGGCTTTAAGATTGATAAATGCTACGGGTAATATAGTCGCAAGCTATAACGGTAGCATAAAAATAGTGAGATCTGGTTACAGGAATCTGACTGATGCCGGTGCAGAGTCCATCGTCTGTCTCAAAAATCCAGTTGCTGGTAATAGGTTGCAGGTATTGACAGGTGGAGATTTGTCAGCTTATAAAGTTATAAATGCCTCCGCAGTTTTATATGAAGAGGAATGGGGAGCCAAACAGTGCAACTGCCCGGAAGGCTATATACCATCATCCGATGGTACCACCTGTTATAAGCTGGCTGATTTTGACTCTGATAGTTTGCTGGAGCTTAGGCCCGGCGCCCAAAGTACGGCGTATGGGCAAAATGGGGTAATATGGGACGGTTCTGGACTTGATATTCAGAATGATTATTGGGGAGGTGCCTGTACATCAACTCCATATTGTGGTAAACTTAATAACGTGGGTATATGGATAAAGGAGCCACCCGGAAATCCGAATGTAAATAAATGGATGGTGATAGAAACCTGCATAGACTTGCCATATGCAGGGACTTATGGATTGGGATTCGGGTTTGACGATATTGGCAGTATATCCATAGATGGCACGGTCTTGCTTGATACTGCTGCTGTAGTTGTGCCTAATGCAGACACCTACAATTACTGGCATCTTCAATTTGTCAACATTCCTGCAGGGAAGCATACCCTTCGGATTGCCACGCTGAATGGGACAGGCAATGGCACATGCGGGGTGGAATTGTATCAAGCGACTCCGGAGGAGCTACTTACTTCCATCCTTGACATTAATAGCACAATAGTTTTCAGTACAGCAGATTTACTCCGGGGAAAGCCATATAATACCATGATATACAGTCGCGGTTGGGTGCTGGAAAGAGCCCGTTACCGTTGTGGTCCGCTACCTGCAGCTATTTGTGGTGACCTCATATGTGATAGTACAAGTTATACCCCTGCTCTCAATCCATACGTTGCCGGTATGTTAGGAAACTGGCGTGTTGCTGCTGAAAAAACTTATTTAGTAAACAGAAATGACCAGGGAATCGCCGGAGCTAAGCAGGAAACAGGGTGGCTCCGTACAGGAGGGTACTATAATTCTTTTCAGCCGTACTGGTACTTTGATATAGTGAATGGTGGATGGATTGGGAATAACACAGATAGCCATTGGATTACGAGCCGTTATGTTACGTCATATGACAAGTATGGGCAGGAGCAGGAAAACAAGGACGCCTTACTCCGTTATAGCAGTGCGTTATATGGGTACAAAGGAAGCATGTCTACAGCCGTAGCCTCGAATGCCATGAGAAGAGAGGTTTTTTATGATGGGTTCGAAGATTATAATTATAACACACTTTGTAGTGTTGGTGGTAACTGTGCAAAAGATAACTTCAGTATTCCCGAAGTTATGCCGGATTATTCCAACTGCCTGAATAGCAGTGACGCTCATTCCGGAAACTACTGCTTCAAGTTGAACAGGCGAATATCACTATCTGCTCCTATTCATAGCAGGGAGCATGAACCTGGATATGGTAAGTATATGGACATTGATGCGCAGGGGCAATACCGGGTTAAGGTAGATAAAAATCTTTACCCTGCTGGGTTTCAGCCGATGCCAAATAAGAGTTATGTATTCAGTGTTTGGGTGAAGGATAATCAGCCGGCTGCTGATATTCCTTATTTACCGGTTTATATAAATGATGAGCAACAACCAATTTCCCACAAGGCCACAGTTGAAGGTTGGAAACTGGTAGAGATTGAATTTAAAACTGATGCTACGGGGATTTTCAATTTGGTAATCGGCCCTGCCGGAAATATGCTTATAGATGATATACGTATTTATCCAGTGGATGCCGTTGTACAAACTTATGCCTATGATGCTAAAACGCTTCGGCTTATGGGTACGATGGACGAAAATAATTTCGCCACTTTTTATGAGTATGACGATGAAGGTGTGCTTATTCGTGTAAAGAAAGAAACTGACCGGGGAATTATGACACTAAAAGAAACACGTACTGTTCTGAAGAAAAATTAAGGTATTATGTTCAAAAAGATAAGGTTAATATTTCTGGTTCCTATATTGCTGTTGATGGCGGCTGCAATTGCATTTGCTGCAAGAAGACCATGGTACTCGCTGACTGTACGTGACACTGTAAAAAGTGATCAACCAGCTTTCTCATATAATCCCAAGGAGAAGCAAGTGTTGAAGCAGCTGACTACTTTATTCAAGCGTGCCCTGGCCAGCGATCGCATGATTATCTCCGGAAATATAAATTATACAGACCCAGCTGACTCTGCATCATCCGGCAGTCTGCCATTTTACTATTGCCGGAGAAACAATGAGTGTTATTACGCCGCAGATGGAACTGAAATGATTGCGCTAAAGGATGTTTATATTCTAATAGATCATCCTGGCAAACAAATTATTGTTTCAGGACCCAAAAAGATTGAGGTGCCTACAGGATTTCCCGATTATGCTATTGTGGGTAGCTGGGAGAAAGATAACTATTTATTCCATATGGATACTTTGGCTCAGGGTACAAGGGTTCGGTTGGAATGCAGTAATCACGTGTATTGCAAATTATACGAATACCAGGCAGATTTTTCTACGGGCATAATTACCGCAATTAAAATGCGTCTTACTGATCTGGATCGACCCCTGGACACTCTTACGGATAAGATCTATGAATGCTCTATTAAGGAATGGACCTATGATCAGGCAGATAATCAGCTTTTTAAGAAAAATAAGTATCTGACCGGTACGAAAAATAATTACAGGCCATCACCTGAATACGAGAATTATCAGTTGATTGACAAAAATTAGCAACTCCAAATTTTTCCTGTGAAAAAATCTGCACTATACCTGTTCAATTTAATTATGCTGGCCTGCCTTCTTTTGTTTGTAACGAAAGGCCATGCGGCTATAGAACCCTATCAGCAAAAAATTCAGGGAACTATCCGGAAGGGTGATACACTGATAGTCAAAGATGAAAAATTTCAAAACCCGGGGTATGACTGGAAACTAATTCGCAATAAAAGTGTGTTAAATGTAGTCACATTGGGGTTGCGGAAGGACACTACATTCAGAAATCTTAAATCCTTTTCTTGTGAGGCCGATATTAAGATTGAGTATTGGAGTGGGCCTGATCAGGATTTGCCGATTACGTTGCCACATACCAAACTCCGGATCAATTATGATTCGGTTGCAGGTAATATTTATCAGGATTTTGATCAATATCGTTTTGCAAATGCTTACAAAGTTAAGGTGACAGTCAATGATTTTACCTGCAAAGAGCTGGAAGAGGTGCCCCCCTTGTTTTACCTAAATGCTGAAATTGTGGTGGTAAGGGACTATCTACCTGATGAGAAAACCTCTCTCTCTCCTAAACTGGTGAATACAACTGGTAACTCCAGTCAGT
The DNA here is from genome assembly GCF_900142605.1 of Chitinophaga jiangningensis. Taxonomy (GTDB): domain Bacteria; phylum Bacteroidota; class Bacteroidia; order Chitinophagales; family Chitinophagaceae; genus Chitinophaga; species Chitinophaga jiangningensis. Next base: position 106,302 of record NZ_FRBL01000005.1, on the reverse strand, counting down.
CTTTGAAGATGGCAACAGCCAGTAGTTTTCAAAATACGTTGGCGCCATCCAATACCATTACTGTAGTATGGGATGGTGTTGTAAGTTCGCAGCTGGTAGATTTGGAATGGACTTTTGTAGATGAGGAATCAGATAATGGCGCGATACTCCAGGCAGCCGGAGCTTCACCTGCTGATGCTGTACTGGCTGCAATGTTTAAGAATAACAGTACCCGTATTACAACTCAGGGTAATACGTATACTATACCGCTTATCCAGGCGCATCAATACCTGCTTACCCGTGTACGAACCGTGGATGAGAGTAGTGGTTACCGGGAGGAAGGGCCGTGGATTTATAAGCTTAATATCAATAGCGCTATAGTACCTGCAGTACTTACTGCTGCCAATGGCGTCACCTGGTTTGAACCTGCATTTAACTGGCAATATTCGGCCACATATGCAGAAGAAGGCAAACGGAAAGAGGTGGTGACATTTTTGGATGGAACACTTCGGAATAGGCAGGCAGTAACTTTAAATACTTCAGATCAGAAAGCAGTTGTGCAGGAAAGTGTTTATGATGCATACGGACGAGAAGTGGCAAAAATATTGCCTGCACCGACTACAGATGGTAATTTGCATTACTATCCGAAATTTAATCTGAATCAATCTTTACAGCCTTATTCCTGGCAGAATGTACTGAAAGGCGAAACAGGGACCTGTATTGTAAAACCTGATCCACTCAGTAGCAGTAGCGGAGCGGCCCGGTATTACTCGGTAAATAATGATATAACAACCGATATGTTCAGGAAAAGTATTCCGGATGCGGAGGGTTATCCGATAGCTGTAAGCACTTATACAGCTGATAATACCGGAAGGGTGAGTATGCAGGGAAGCACCGGTTTCACATTACAGCCTGATAATACTAATCCACTTACTAATCGCAGCACACGGATGTATTATGGAAAGCCAGCCCAATGGGAATTGGACATGCTCTTTGGAAATGATGCCGGTTATGCTGATCACTATTTAAAGAACATGACAATTGACCCAAACGGGCAGGTGTCTATATCTTATTTGAATAGTGCCGGTAAAGTAGTTGCTACCGCGTTGGCAGGAACTAATCCGGATACTTCCCTTCTGCCGTTGGTTGACAGACCTGCACCTAAAAGAATCCGGTTTTCAATGTTTTCTCCACAGCAATTCCGGTTTGAACCACAATTGCTGAAACTGAGCGCTCATGCTACGCATCTGGCTGCAATCCCTTTTATTACAGATACAATTTTAGTGAATGTACCCGACCTGGTAAAGAAGTACCAGGAAAATAATGTTACAATATGTAGTAATTGCTACTATGACTTAAGTGTAAAGGTTACCGATGATTGTGGTAATGTGATAGTAAACCAGTCTAACGTATCTATTGGTAGTAAGTTATCAGATTGCAGCAAAACAGGGGTTACGGACAAAATTATAACTGTACCCGTTAATAAGGTAGGAGAATATGACATTACTGTAGAGCTGGCGCTTAATAAAAATGTAATCGAAGATTATACGGATGATTTTATTGCGCGTAACACTAACCTGAAAACACAGTTGCAATTTGTAATAGAGCAATTAAAGCGGGAAAACTTTGCAGGCTGTTTTTCTCAATGTACTACCTGTAGAGAGGCGTTGGGCAGCATGGCGGAATTTACAACAGCTCTTAGCATGCGTGTACAGCGGAATGGAGTAAGTTTTGGTGGACAAGAGGCTGCTTTTAATTCATGGGCACAGGGTTTATATAGTGCATTACTGGATAATTGTCAGGCTTTGCAGTTGTCCTGTATGCCATCGCCATGTGAGCGACTACGTCAATTGCTGATTGCTGATGTAACTCCGGGCGGACAATATGCGCTGTTTGATAACGCTGGTGTGGCAATAGATCCTTCTGTAAACGTTGTCAATACATACTGGCGCACAGTATTTCCAACTTCGGCTTCGCAGGCCGAATATGAACAGAATAAAATCCAGCTGAACGATACAGTAACATTATATCCCAACAGTCCTGATTTTACGCTTTTGATGTTACAGCAATACTGGCAGCCACAATGGGGGGACAAGTTTGTGGTTTATCACCCCGAGTATTGTGAGTACCAGTTTTGCAATGTAGTAAGCAGTGATAAAGCCTGGGATCAGCGATTGTCGGAAGTGTATACGACTGTAAATGATTTGCAGGGGGCGCTGAAGGATATCCAGTATAGCAATACTGATCCCTTATGGCTTTTTAGTGCCGATCCGTTTTTTACGGGAGCTGGTGCACCATGGGCTAATGAGTTCATGGATGACCTGACTAATTATTCTTCAAAGGTATTACAGTTAACCAATAGTGGAGGTGTTGACAAAAACATTTCTGCTTTTGTGGATTATATGCTGTATTGTGCGGATACTACTGCTACTACAAACAGCAATCCTGCTCCTACTGCCATTGAAGCCTGGAATGATTGTTTTCCGTCGGATGAATGCCGGATACCAGATATGGAGTACCAGCAGTACTTAAATTATTACCTGGAGAGGAAACAGTATTATTATGATAAGCTGAAAGTTTCTTTAGGCTTTTGCGTTGGAAAGTGTAAAGTAGGTGGCGGCAATGAAACAGTGGCAGATGCCGGAGGATTACAATGTAATGACTTACAGGACAGCTATTTTACTGCTAACTATAATGCTGATCAGAATAACTATACTGTTACCGTAACCAAGGCCTTACCAGGCAATCTCAGACCGGGAGTACGTGTATTAATAAAGGTGTCACCTGATCCCGGATCAGGATATGATTTTCCGTTGAATCTTGCTGAATTTACCTGGCAATCGCCTGGTACACTCACGTTTACAGGCCCCAGAATCGCACCTGCTCCGGAAGGCGGTATACCCTTAATTTGCTCGATTGCCTATTGTAAAAGTACGCCTCAGCCAATGGCAGAAAGTTGTGACCCGGTTTTATTACGTAAGCAATCAAGAGTAGGTAACCTGGGCACGCCATTATTACAGGTTACAGATCCGGAAGAGTATAATCTGATTGTGGCAGATACATTGCAGAGGCAGCTTTCACGTGTGTGTGAAGTAAATGTGGATTCATTTATTTCCAAGCTTTCTTCTTCGGACAGGTATCTAAATATGAGTGCTCAGGTGCGGGCGGACCTGCGTGCTAAATTGCTGGAAGTGTGTGTTAAGGGGGGCGATCTGGAGCATGCATTTGGATCGTCGACTACAAAACCTGGTTTGGCTACAGCAGATGGGGACGAATCGATGGCACAGGTATTAAAGCGTATGACTAATGGTGATCCCTTTACAATTGATTATAATCCGTGGCTAACGGATGCATTTTATACCTATGCATTGCCGGGTCAAACGGTGCGGCGGTCCATTGTAAAGACAAATTCTTCTATATGTGACAAGCTGGAGGTATTGAAAAATGCCGCCGGAACAGATGATCCCGATAAATTGTATGACTATCTGGATGGTATGTACAAGGAGGCGATGACAATAACCCCTGCGGAGCTGGCTGTGTTAATGAAAGGATGTGGAAACTGCCGGTTTATGCTGGATCGTGAAATAGAACTGCCGGTATTTCTTGATGGGCCGGCGATTGGCTGCGTAACTGGCGCAGATTTGCAAGTAGCGATGGATGATTTAACGAATCAAATTTCTGGTTCGTTGGATCCGTCAGATGAGAATTATGAATTAGTAGTGACGAATTATTTGAATCAGCTTTGGGGATTTTCCTTATCAGCTACTGATTACCTGGATTATATCCAAAACTCTCTTGGAGATCCCAATGTCAGTATTTGCAATAAACCAGTATATGATGCAGTAAAGGTGAGCCCTTACCAATGTATGTTTGATCTGGTAGATGGAGCAGTGGAAGGTGCCAAGCGGCAATATGCTGTTTATATTGATTCTGTCCGAAAGGATTTCCGTAACAGGTATGTGTCTGTTTGTAGTGCCGTGAAGGCAAATGCGGCCTATGCTACTACTTTTCAAAATTATCATTTTACACTTTATTACTATGACCAGGCGGGATCATTAGTAAGAACGGTTCCTCCTGCCGGGGTGCAATTAATAGAGGATCAGGTACAGCTGGACTACATTCGCAATGCAAGGGATGCAGGTGCGAATTGTAATTACGGAGGACCTTTGCAGAATACGGATCAAACAGTTGCCCTGAATGCGCTTGGGAATGCGGTTACCAATAATAATCAATCGTTGGAGATGTGGGTAACGGGGTCAAAGGACCCGATTCAGTTTGCTACTGTGGCAGGAAATAAGGCTTATGTTACCATGGTGATGTATGGAAATTACATGGATGTTACCATTTACAGGCTTTCCTTTCCTAATGCAAACGAAGTAGAAATCATTAATGGTAGTACAATAACGGTTGGGCTTGGGCCGGACTTCGCAGCAAGACCTTTCAATCATGTTGTGTTACAGGGAAGCAATCTGTCTGATGGAAGTAGCATATCCGTGTACATGAATGGAGTGCTCTTACAGGCTGTGAACAATGCCCCTCCCCCTCCGCTTGGATTTGAGGTTACACCTGATCCGGCTACGTTTACTACTGACCTCGGCATGCTACGGCAGATGAGGGTGTATAACCGTTTGCTCGCTGCTAACGAGATCGCCGCTAATGCAGATGAAATCTGTATGGGATTGGCGCCGTCTTATGTTGCCGCACTCAGTAATAATCTGGTGCAATGGAGCAGGTTAAACACTACCAGTACGGATGGTTTGCCTACTCAACAGCCTGATGGATCTGTAACCGGGTACACAGGTGGTATTTATCCAGCGCACAGGCTTAAGTCTGACTATGTATTTAATTCCCTGGGGCAGGTTTCAAGGCAGTTTACACCCGATGCGCATGAGAGCCGGTTTTGGTATGATTATACCGGGCGCCTTGTATTTTCAGCAAATGCGGAACAGCAGCAGTTTCCGGGTAAATATAGCTATACCACCTATGACAACCTGAGCAGGGTAATGGAGGTAGGTGAACGATCCGGAGGAAGTGTACTGGCATCGCCAGACTTCCTGTCAGGGATGGCTATTGCCGCTGTAGGAGGAACAAATGCGCAGATCACACACACCTATTACGATTTTCCCGTATTGCCGGATCAAACAACCTACCCCCAGGATAACCTGCGTAAAAGAGTTTCAGCAACCAGCTTCCGTGAGTCGGCCGGTAGTGAGGAATCTGTTACCTATTATAGCTATGATATAGCTGGTAATGTTAAAACGCTGTGGCAGAAAGTATTTGGTTTAGGAGAGATGAAGAAGCTGGAGTATAATTATGACCTCGTAAGTGGAAAGGTAAATAGTTTGCGTTACCAGTTTGGCAAGCCGGATCAGTTTTTCTACAATTACAAATACGACGCTGAAAATCGGCTTATCGCTGCTATCACAGGTGTTTCACACAAAGGAGATGGCTGGGAGATAGAGTCAGGAGCTACGGATGCGACTTACAGGTACTATCTCCATGGTCCACTCGCCAGAACTATTATTGGTGAGAATGGGGTGCAGGGTATGGATTATGTTTATACTATACAGGGTTGGCTGAAGATGATTAACGGTGCTGTGCTGGATCCGCAGCAGGATGCAGGAGGAGATGGTGGAAATGGGCTGACCAGTCCGATTTCAAAGGATGTAATGGGTTATACGCTGGACTATTTCACTGGTGATTATAAGTCTATTACCGGGCTGAATCCGGAGCTTAGTTACCAGTCGGCGCCAGGTGATATAACTGGTTATAATTTGTTTAATGGAAATATCAGCAGAATCACCAGTGCACTGAGCAATATCAGCGGAGGTTCGCCGGTGGGATACTCTTACAGATATGATGTATTAAACAGAATTCGTGCAATGCGCCGGCATAATTTGTCGGGAGGTATCAGCAATTGGGGCGCTAGTCAGATCGGCAGTAACCGTAACGGGGAAGACTACACTTATGACGGTAATGGAAATATTCTTACGCTTAGCCGTAATGGTGCGGATGATGCACACCTGGCAATGGACAGGCTGACCTATGTATATGAGAAAGAGGGGAATAATCTGTTGTCTAATAAGCTATTGCGTGTTACGGATGAAGTTGCGGACAATGACTATGCCACGGACGTGGATAACATGACCGGTAACTTTGTGTATGATAAGATTGGTAATCTTACCCTTGATCCGTCGAATGGATTAAATACTACTATTCAATGGAATGCATACGGTAAGATAAAAACGCTGGTATCCGCTAACGGCACGGTAAATTATAAATACGATGCAGCTGGTAACAGGATATATAAGGAGTTTTATCCTGCTACCTCCGGTGGAGTACAACGTACCTGGTACCTCCGGGATGCACAGGGCCAACTATTGGCTACATATGGGAATCAGAATGGCGATAACAATACATATTGGAAAGAGCAGTATCTTTATGGTAGTAGTCGTTTAGGCGTGTGGAAGCCGGATATGCAGGTAGGTAGCGGTGTTGCTGGTAATGCACCGTTATTATGGGGCCAGGCGAACAGAAAGCGCTATGAGCTAACGAATCATTTGGGCAATGTGCTGGCTACCATTTCAGATACCAAGAATGGTGCTGATGCAATTGTATATAACCAGAATGATTACACACCGTTTGGAGCGCAGATGGATGGTGCAGCGTGGAATTTGGGAGGAGAAAGGTATAGATATGGGTTTAATGGGAAGGAGAATGATAATGAGGTGAAGGGTGAAGGGAACAGTTTGGATTTTGGGGCAAGACTATATGATCCTAGGATTGGAAAGTGGTTGAGTACGGACCTTGCATTTAAAGAGTATCCATCATTGTCTCCATATACGGGGTTTGGCAACAATCCAATAATTTTTGTAGACCCTGATGGTAAGAGAATTTATTTTGTTCCTGGTTTAGGATACAATGCTTCAAAAGGAGATGATGGTAATAGCCGTTATGCTAGGGAGTCTGAAGGTATTCCTTCATCCCTTAAACCTTATTTACAGGCATATAATACCTATTCAAAAACAATTCAAGGTTCTATGGGAGGGCGCTTGGCAGACATGGGATATGTTGCTTGGCATGGGCAGCGCCCGGCCCTCAATGTTACGAAGGACAAACGAGCTATGATGATGATAAAATCAATCGTAGCAGATTTGCAGCAAAATCCTTTAAAAGAAGGTGAGCAAATGAATATACTGGCAACAAGTCAAGGGAGTGTTACTGCAGGACAAGCTGCAATTGCTATGGTGGAAGACCCTACCAAATTTGGGTTAGAGGAGGGGTTCAAAATTGATAATTTGGTGTTGGCAGGATCGCCTCTTTCGCCAAAATCAAAACTCTATAAAAAATTGGAAGCATTACAAGCTGCAGGTAAAATTGGGAATATAGAATATGAAAAATATCAGGCAGAAGGTGATGCTGTATCAGGACTTGCTAGTACATCAAGGATCGGAGCTATAGGTAAAGGGTTTAGTTTCTTAGGAAAGATAATGCAGGCACTGAAACAAAATAAACGAGGAGAGGAGTTTACGGACCCTCACATAAGAGCAGCGGAAAATCTACCTGTAACTCAAGATTCAAAACAAAAATTCAGCGATGAGCTTAAAACTAAACTTGAAAAAGATCAGATTCACTAAGTCATTTTGTTTTCTTATCTTTTGGAGTTGTCAAACTCCTAATTCTGCAAGTTTTACAAATAGAAAATTTAAGGACTTGATTGATTATAAAAAAATGGCGCAATACATAGTAATGCACAACTACCATTATGGGTTTACAAAAAATGATACCTATGTGTTAAGTAATGCGCCTGATTCGACGGTATCAAAATTTATACGAGAGAAGAAAATTATAGGAATTTATTTTAATAGAGATAGTCTCATAAGATTCAGCATCGGATTTAAATCAATACTAAGTAAAGGAAAGGAACTAAGTTTTGACTATTCCTCTTGCTCACCAACTAAAAGTGAAAAAAGAAATGGATACAAAAAAATAGTATTAGAGAAAGGGATTTATTATGTTGAATATTAAAAAGGGATAGCGATGCAGTAATTAGTTTGGGGTACGCTACAAAATTCCATTACTGAGGCTTGATAAGGTACAGCAGTTATGTTGACAAATGCGGATGGTAGTATTTGGCAAAGATAAAATGCATATCTCGTCATTTGTTGAAGTGTGTTGTAAATTGTTTGATAAAAATGCACTTGATAGCTTTGTAGATACTGAGGCAATTAAAATTGGCTTCACTAATGATATTGTTAGTGCAATGAAGATTCTAAGAGATTCACTTGGTGCATATAATCAAAAAAGCACAGATGTGGGTATTTGGGCAGATCCAGAATGGCTAGTGGTGCTAGGTGCTGCAAAAAAAGTACTTCAACTTTTGGGAAATATTAAAATTTTCCAACTAAAATTTGGGAGTGAATGAGCATACTTTTGAAGGAGGACAGAAAATGGGCTAATGTCTTATACCGTAATAGTTCACTTAATCTCAGCATTTTTTTTCGTTCTAATTAAAATGGCCTTCATCCTGAATTGAGTGACTGGTATAAGCAGTAATGCATGCCCTTATCTGTTGTTCATCGGTAGCAAGGGCAAATAGAGAAATAGTTTTTTTTCTGGAATCATATAGGGTTATTACGAGATTTAGGGAATCAATCGTGTCAGTTGCATAATATTTTGTCCTGAAGCTTTTGATTTCCTGCCATGCTATGAGTTTTTTATCATAGATAATCCCTTCTGTATTAAATGTGATTTTGCTTGTGGGATTAAGAAAATTATACCAGCTTGAAATGGTAGAACCAACAAATAAGAGAATTAAAATGGCTGATACATAAGGATTTATTGTAAAAATTATCCTGGTTTTATTGTATGCTCCAAGGCAGATGTATAATAGTGTGCCTGTAAATCCTAAGGCTAATACCAGGTATAACGATCTTGACTTTTTCAAGGTAATTTCGGGAGGCGGCATATTGGTTGCTATTACATTTTAAATATAATATGATTTAAGTGATTGCGTATAAATATCACAGAAGATGCTACTTACGAACGAATGAATTTAGTATCTTTCTAATATCAAAATCTGGTAATGGAAATAAGTTATTTCGAAGCAATTTTTGATTCCCTATATCATGGTCCACAAGACTTGCAACCGGCATTAGCAGCCATGAAAGAGGCCGGAGCAAGCCAAATTAAAACAGTAATGGTTTTGATTAGAAAGCTCGGGCTTACCTTGCCCGAAGCAGATGATGTCATTCTGGAGGCCGAAGCATGGAAGGACGAAAGAGAAGCGACGTTGCGGTTAAGAAACGGCTTTTGGGAAGTCTGCAATGGGGAAGATGAAATTGAAGAGGATCAAGATAAATTGCAGGCTTAAAGTGTTCCAAAATTTATTTATTCATAGCTATCCATGATCGAGATAAAAAGCACCGACGATATTATTAAGACCAAGATGCAGGTAACAGTATTACTGATCGTTGGATCCGTAGTTGCTACTTTAATCAAGCCTTCCTCTGTGATCATAACTATAATCCTATTATTGTATTTGGTGCTGTTCTGCCTGCTGGAAAAATTTACCGTTGCAATTAGGGTGGATGATGCCTTTATTGTAGTTACATACTATAAGCTGTTTCAACGGAAGGAAAAATTTTTTCCCATTCAAAAAGTTGAGTTAGAAATTGCTAAGCAAATCAAATTCCGTTCTTTAACTCCACTTTATATTTTAACTATAGTAGATAGAGAGGAAAAAAAGTGGCAAATAGATAGTCAAGATGGATTTACTGAATACGATTTTGCGCAGGTTGTCAGGTACTTTAATAAAATGAGGTTGGAACAAGTGTAATGGCTGATATAAGTCAAATGAAGATCCATATACTTTAAAGAATACCAGAGGGATAAGAATGTTAAGGGTATATCAGGATGATTATTTATGTAGAACATAATTAATTGATCTAATGAAAACAATTATCGAAGATGCCAATTTTAAAGCTGTTTTGGAGCAGTTTCGTGGCTCTTACGCTCAAATTTGGATATTTAGTCCATCACTGAAACGTCTTGTGATCCGATTGACAAAAAAAGGTTTTAAGGACGCCTTATATATTTTGGGTGCAAGTTGTGTACACATAAATGGGCCATTTTCATGGAAAAATGCACATTTAACTATTTATGAAGCGGAATCTGCTTTTCCGGGTGAATTGATAACAAAGGTTGTTGATGAGAAGAATGGTTTTGAACTTGTTACGGAGTCCGGAGTAGTATTGTCGACAGGTTTGGAAATTGATCCCTGGTTATCTTTTGATGATCCTATTTGATGAAAAGTTGACGATCTTATTACCAGTGTAATAGAAATTGAAGAATCCCTGAATCCCCTAAAAGCTTAAAATGATGAAACTCATTGCTGCAATCGCTCTCATTATCTTTTTCTGCCTGTATGTCAACCTGCAGGCAGGAAATGTGTTTGTACCTAAGGTTAGTAAGTCGCTGGAACTGGATACCATTAATGGTGATTTTCTATATGAGTTAAATGTTGGATATTCCTGCTATTCAAGATTTGACCAGATTGAGCAGATGGAGGATGTCATAACGTATGATTCTTTTCTTGTCAGGAATAATCTGGCACAACTATACAAAAGAGGGATGTTTTTACTGTTTCCAGATAAAACTATATACAGCTCACTATCTCAGCGGGAGATAATGAAATTTCGAAAGGATTCATCCATTATTCATTTTATCCAACCCTTTTATTCCATGAAACATCCGTATGATTCTTCTGGATTTACAGGAGTGGTAAGTGATAGCACAGGGAATCTATTATTTAAGAGATTCCATGCGATAATGGTTTGCGCAAGGATTGGTCCTGCTCAAATGTTGGTGCCAAATATGAAAGACTATAAGTGTTGCTATGCTAATACAAAGGAGTTTGTAAATGCATGGTATGTTTTGGAGCTCATCCAGGGAGCATGGTATTAGTAATTAAAAATTTTTGACCTTGAATTTCACTGGATATTTCTATATTTCGCTTTTGCCGCTGCTTGCATATGGGTATAACCAAGGTGCTAAGCAGGATGTCAAGGCCACTAGTGTATTGCCTGAGTTTACAACTCATTTACAGAATAGTGCTGCTTTATCAACTGGTAGTCCGCTTGATTTAAGAAACCGCATACTACTTACTGTGATTGACTCGGATACAATGGATTTTGATTCAGATGCAACTTATGGGATTGGCGATGATGATGCGTTTACGGCTGAAGATTTTAAAGTATACAAGGTTTTTAACGGTGTTTCGTATGAAATAAGTGATAAATTAAATGATTATTATTTAACTATTTCCATTAGCAACAGATTTAGTCGGCGGGATATATTTTTGCTAGTAATTTATTTTCTGGGATTAAGTAATAAAATGCAACGAGACACGAACATTATTGCCCGGAAGTTAATAGTATTCAATGGCAATAGAAGGGTTATGACGATTGGAAAAATAAAATCTAACAAAAGCTCAGCAGTTACATAAACTGAGAGATAATGGTAAATGAATATAAATGTAGCTTGCTCATTTTATTACTATAAATCAATAGTCAATATGAAGATGCACTATTTGCTTCTGGTTTTAGTTTTAGCTGCTTTGAGTTGTAAGAGTGATACGAGCACCGCTGAAAAAAAGGAAGTAAGAAAGGAGCAAAAAGGCCTTTTGGAATTAACAGATTTGGATCAGCTTGAAATAAATGATTCTTCTATTTATTTGAAAGCGTCAAAGGGTAACCCTGGAGAAATTTGCTTGCAGTATCGATTTGTTAACCAAATTTTTTTTCAAAATTGTTGTTTTAAATATTTTGATTATTCCAATGTAGTATTTCCTGATACTTCCATTGGAATAATCAATGAATCTTCATTCATCGTATCAAACTACTTTCTATTCCAGGATAGTATATTAGTATTGCCTTTGATTGGAATGAATGATTGCTTATCGATCTATATTATAAATTTGCGATCCAAGCAAGTAATTGTAAACGATATCAGGACTGCATTTAGTTTAGTATGGATGGATAAAAATAGCGCTTCCTTTGTGATTACAGATACGCCGAGGTACATAAATGATTCCACCTTATTGTATAGGCTTAATAAATACAGCATTCATGGGGCGGAGGTTTCAATTATGAAAACCGATATGTCATATTTGAAATATCGACTTAAGGATGATTTGAAAACTCAGTATAATATAGTAAGGAGGATCTGTATTGATAGGTAGTGGTATAACGCCATAGATAAATCAATTAAAATACAAGAAGACAATCCGAGCAGAAATGCGAAGAATTAAGCAAACTTTTACAGCATGGCCACTCTCTTACTTTGCAGATACACTAATCCTTAATACTGGCCTGACTAAGGACTTGAAAAAGTTAATACTCACTCCAAGTGCGATTTACAAAATGGCATTGGAAGCTAATTTGGATACCCAATTTCTTGAAATAGAATACTGGGAAGATTTTGAAAATGGGCGACTCGACTTTGGTATTCAAGACTTTTTTATTTTGATCAAGAAATTTGAATGTTTTGGGCACAGGGATATGATATTAATCGTCACCAACGAGCTTTTTATGCGAAATCAATGTCTGGAATTTTACCTCGATGAGTTTAATGAGTTTGCCCAATGGTATGAGTCTTAATTTGGGATGGAATTTTTTCAACCGGCTGATTATATCTTGTTCTCAATAGAATCAAAATCAATCATTTTGATACATCATAATGGTAAGCAAATATTGATAAAACCTCCTAATTAGATAATATTAATTAAGGTTGTAAGTAAAGGATTATGTCCTGAGAAATGCATTTAATATGTTTATAGTTTATTTGGCACTGAAATGTGGGTAGATGGAATGGTGGCCTGAATGGGTAGAGTTAAGGTATACTTCTTACCTCAAATTCTCTACAAGTTCTTAATATATGATTAAACTTGCCTTATCTTAGAGCCTCCTAACCTATGAAAATACACGAAATATGAACTCATATCGAATTGAACGATACGGTGATGATTTAGTTGTCTGGAGTAATAATAAGCAGGTAATCAAGGTAATACGTCGGCATAATTGGCTGGGAAAGCTCAAATCAAGATTTTTTATTGATGGAACCTGCGTTCTTACCACTACTTACGATCAAGCATGGTTTCGTAAGTATTTAACCATTAAAGAGCAGCACTTACCCGTGCCTGTTTCCCTCATTAAAATGGAAGATAATTATTTGCTTAACATTGGTCAAAACCTGATAAGTTTTGAAAATAGAATTCCTGGTAACCCTTTATTTGTCTTAACTAATAACGGCAGCGATATTGGAGAGGTAAATGTGGTGTCTCGTGGCTTCATTAAAAATCCGGTAATCTATCAACTGGAATTTAAAGAAGAGTGTGATGTCAATTATTATGCAATGTTGTTTCTTTTGATGAATATGCCAACGTCTTATAGTTAATTTGTAACTGAGTATGCATGGTAGATACTTTAACCTACATCCATTCACTTCTTCTGGCTATCAATAAAATCGACCAGGCATTCAAGGCACATTTTCAAACAAACAATGTGCTCCGTGCAGTTAGAGACAAAGTAATTCCTAAACAGGGGGTGTTTCAAATCAATGGTAAACGAGGAAGTTACCATTTCCATGGTATAGGCTGCAAGGTAACCATGGGAAACCTTATCGTTAACTATGACTATACACCACCCGGCGTTTGTGGAGGTTTTAGTCTGTATGATCTTCACCAATATATTCAGGGCAGGCAAGGGAAATGTGACTTGGCGCTTTTGGAAAATGAGTTAAAACAAATGGTGATACAAGGATTACTCGTTTATCCGGAAGCAGCGCCCAATCGCACCTTATACTTTGAAACTGCATTTTGGAAATCAATTATATAAGGCCATTGAATGAAGCTATTAAAACACCTGATCTACTGCGGCTTTTTGCTCTCCCTCGCGTTTTTCCTCACTGCAATGTATTCCGTCAGTTTTTTGGATGGCACTATCTATGATTACTTCGGCCATGCACTCGTAGCCGTTGGAGTTTGCTATATCCTGATAAGTTTGTGGCATTGGTACAAAAAGATGCCATATATGTTCATTACCTTCCACACCGGATTGGCATTGCTTTTATCAGGACTATATATCTCCGTTTATTACTACGGCTATTCCACCATGCTGGCTGAAAATCCGGATTATATTTGGCCCAAGCCACACTTGTTTATATTCAGATAGTTAAGTACGTTACTTTACTCTCCCACTAAATTGGTATTTCCAAAGAAACGTGCGCGCCTTAAATTTGCACAGTCTTATAATTTATTCTTATACATATGAAGAGATGTTTAGCCCTCCTGAGCCTGGTGCTTTCAGGATATTTGAGTTTTGCGCAAACTACCATTACCTGGGGCTTGGAAGATACCAGAACAGAGTTTAAAGATGATGCAAGTGAAAAAGGAAGTATGTCCGGTTTTTTCCAGTCGCATACACCAGTAAATTATCCTGTTAATAACACGGTTACACCTTTTGGCGATTGGTGGCATTTGCTGGATGTGCGTCACACAAATAAAAATTACAATCTGGCCATGCAATTTGCCAGCAAATTTGCAGATCAAAAATTATACTTCCGAAATATTGGTGATGTGGCCTCTCAATCATGGTCCAAAATTCTCATGTCAACCAATGGACGAGTGGGTGTGCACACCGATAATCCGCGGGCATTATTTGATGTAGGTCTATCCACCACCGAGCAAAATCCTAATATACTCACCACTGTCCTCGGCCGCCTTTATGAAGGAGATAATGTTGGAGATGGAACCTTTGTCGGAGTTCGAGCTGTATCATCGCAAAACCTGCTTGGTCCTTCCTTTAGCCTTGAGCACAGGTTTTACAATAACCTGAACAGTGCCATTAATTTTTGTCGCGGTTACGGTGATTTTGATGGATTTCTCACCTTTTCTACTTCAAATAATACCGAAAGATTGAGAATTGATGCCTTTGGCAATGTTTTAATCGGCACTACCAAACCCCGTTCATTACTTACCGTTGCAGGAACTATAACTGCCCAGAAAATTAAAGTTACCGCTACTGAATGGGCGGATTTCGTATTCGAAGATTCCTACACCCTTCCATCGCTATATGAACTTGAAAACTATATCAGAGCAAATAAACATCTCCCCGAAATACCTACCGCTAAGCAGGTAGAACAGGATGGTGTGGACCTGGCTGACATGAATAAGAAACTACTGCAGAAAGTAGAAGAACTCACGCTGTATGTTATTGAGCTGAAAAAGCAGGTGGACGCACTGGAGGCTACAAAGGAGAATAAGAAATAATTGATACTCTCATATCAGGACAGCAAAAAGCAGGCTAACCTATTTTACCATTCAATAAATAATAAACATGAGAGTAGCTTATGCTATCTGTTTTACTGTCCTATTCTGGACAAGTTGTAGTTTTAATACCCGTGGCACGAAGGCGCTCAATCCCGGCGAATTACTACTGGATAGTATTTTGGGCCAAAAATTGGAAATAGTAAAACGAAATGCATTTCTCCATACAAAATACCGTTTGACAGATACTGTTTTAGAGGATGAAGGTGTGGAATGGAAAGCATTGGCAGTACATGACAAAGTTAATAACGCATTGCTGGCATTGCTGGAGGCAAACTGGCAGGATTCAATGCATATTTCCAGGATTACAATTGTTGATAGTAGTATTTCAATTGGTGCCTTTTATGTTGGTGCGACTTTTAAAGATATCAAAGCCATTGTAGACACAAGTAAATTGAATAATTCGCCGGATGGAGAACTATCATTTACATGTGTAAATGATAGCCGCATCCACTTCCTGATGGAGCTGCCGGATTCATCTCCTTTAGCTATGGGTGTTGGTAGTTTGGCAGAGATTCCGGATGAGTTGTTAGTTAATGGTATTGTATTGCAGGAGTAGGACGAATCGTAACACGTTTGATCTAAACTGATTTCTAGTTCTGGTTTCGCTCACTTAATTAACCATGAATTAATTATGTTCGAATCTCAAAAAAACCAGAGATGATAATTTAAGGAAAGGTAAAATTCTGGCAATAGTAGTAATTGTTTTTATTGGCTATTTACTTATCAGAAGCTTGATATGGGAACAAGACCTTATAAAACATAGACGTTTCACTGTTTGCAGAGTTACCAGGTATGACTATGTAATTAGGCGATCTGAATTATTGCTGTATTATGACTATCAAGTTAACGGTATAAAGTATTCAGGACGTTACAGCACTTATAGACTTAAATGGGATTCATTAGGTGTAGTGATCGGGCATAAGTTTCCTATGGTTTATTCCGCTAAAAATCCCTTTCATAGCCAAATGTTGTTATTTCCTGAGGATTTTAATAAGTTGGCATGCGATTTTCCTGATTACATGAAACCGTATTTACGTTTAAGAAAATAAGCAACTTATAATTGATATACCTATGAACATCACCGTAAAACCTTACTCCGAAATCTGGCCGGAATCTTTTGCGATAAGCGGCCTGTTTGTATTATTAATATTTGCATTTTCAACATCCTTCTTAATTGTTTTATTTTTCGTAGTTATCGGATGGCTGTATTGGCGGTTAAACAAAAAACGAATTTATAAACTGGCTACTATTGATAATGAGCTCCAGGTTTATTTTACAAACCCTTTCAAAATGGAAACCATAGCCAGTTATCCTTTAAATACACTTGACTATAAGCTGGAAGAAAAAAAAGTACAACGCGGCTATGAAAAAGATAAAGTACTAACGCTTTACAGCGACGGTCGTAAAGCTGCCACCATGATAAGCCGTATGGATGGCTGGACTAAAGAGGATATTCTCGAAATTGCCAAAGGATTGAATGAAGCAGGGGTAAGCGGGAAAGTTAAATAAACAGGTCCTACAAAATACACATTATAAACGTATAATTATTCTCGTGTGGTTGGCAGGTGCTCCACCACCGGAAGGCTGGCCTCACCTCCCGTATTAAAGTTATCAATTTTTACAGAGAGACATAAACCCCTCCCTGCTTTAAAGTACAGGCCCGGCACCACCTGCACTGCTGCCGGGCACACCATTTAAACCCGCTACCATACGCATTAGCGTCCCCCTACATCTCCCTGAAATACCTCCCCGGTATTACCAAATTGTTAACTCACCCTCCCCCACTCATCCTTCCTCTTCCGGCAAACGTACTCTCTATGTATGCACATCAACCGAGCCATATTAGAAAAGTACTTCCAGGGCGACTGCTCCGAACAAGAGCGCCTGCTCGTGGAAGCCTACCTGGAGCAAACAGCAACTCCTGAATTGGATGCCCTGCTCACAGATACCTGGCACGTTGCAAACAAACCCGAAAAGAAAGTACACCGCCTCTGGTGGACAGCCGCTGCCGCCGCTGTAGTAGCCGGCCTGATAGTACTGGCCGGGCAGAATGTACAACATAAGTCAGCTATTGCCGCCACGCTGGATACGATCTATAACAACACCAATCGCATGCAGGTCTACAACCTGTCCGACGGATCACAGGTATGGCTAAACGCACATAGCCGGCTGGGTTACTCGTCCGACTACAACATCCACGGCCGCGACCTTTGGCTGGAAGGCGAAGCCCTGTTTAAAGTAGTCAGCAACGCCAAACAGCCTTTTAATGTACATACCCGCTTCCTGACCACCCGTGTACTGGGCACCACCTTTCATATATCCACCGTAAGCCGCGCCGATAGCAGCATCCAGATCAGCCTGCTCGAAGGAAAGATCGCAGTTTCCGGCACCAACGGCTATACGAAAGTGCTGATGCCAGGCGAAATGCTCACCAGCAAAGGAGAACAGGACCCACCTACCACCGGATTTGACGCGAAAGAAATACTCGACTGGAAGGAGAACAGAATCGTATTTAACAGAACCACGTTAGCTGATGTGCTTATCCGGCTACAACAGCGCGAAGGATGCAAAATAACCCTGACAGATAATAAACTGGCAGCCAAAAGAATATCAGGCGATTTCAGCGCGAACACCCCTATCGGTGAAATTCTCGCAACCCTGGCCTATGTGCATGAACTGAAGTGTATCCGTGCGAAAGATGGCACCTACCTGATATCGTCGAAAAAATAGCATCATCATCAATTATTAATAGCTAAGAAGTATGCAAAATTCTTTACACAGATTTTGTACAGGCGCCGCTATGCCTGTAAAAATGCTGTCGCTGTGTATGCTCACCTGCACAGTAGGGACTGCTCAGGCACAGTCGTACAAAGCGCTGCACGACAAAGTATCCCTTCAGTTCAACCATGCGAATGCCGGAGAAATTGTGAAATCTCTCCAGCAACAAACCCCCTATACCTTCGTATATGACCCTGAATATTTGCAGCAATGCCAGATCAGCGCGGTCAAGTTTGCAGGAACACCACTCAATACCGTACTGGAATACCTGGACTATAACAGCCCGGTAGACATCGAAATGACCGGTGCCAGCACCATCGCTATTAAAAGAGGCCGCGCGGAACGCCCAGCCAACCGCGCACAAGGCCGCCTAACCGGGAAAGTACTCGATACTAAAAATGAACCTATTCCCGGTGTAACCGTTGCCGTTAACACCGGCGCAGGCACGGTTACTAATATCGATGGTACCTTCGACCTGCCACTGGAAGCCGGTACCTACGACATCACCTTCTCCTTTATATCTTACGATTCCCACAAAATAACCGGCGTAGAGGTGACTCCCAAAAGCGCCACCCCCATTAATGTAGTCCTCAAAACCAGCAACGCCACCCTGAAAGGCGTTACGGTAACGGGCACGTATAAACGCGCTTCCGTGGAAGGCCTGTACGCCATCAAAAAGAACAGTGCCGGCATGATCGACGGTATCAGCGCCGAACAAATTGGCCGTACCCCTGATAAAAACGTAGGCGAAGTGCTGAAACGCGTAACCGGCTTATCCACCATCGACAACCGATTCGTAGTTGTGCGCGGCCTCAGCGAACGCTACAACCAGGCCATACTCAACGGCCAGGTAATGCCCAGCACCGAAATGAACCGTAAAAATTTCAATTACGAAATCATCCCTTCCAACGTAATCGAAAATGTTACCGTCGTTAAAACCCTCACACCCGATCGCAGCGCGGAGTTTGGCGGTGGACTCGTGGAGGTAAACACCCTGGACATCCCTACGGAAACCTTCTTCAACATCAACGTGGGCGCCAGCTATAACGACAAAACTACCGGCAAAACATTTGTAACACTGCCACTGGAAGGAAAGGAATACATGGCCCGCATCTCTGATCATAGGGCGTGGATGGGAAAAACAGACTGGAACTCAAAAAAAGAACTGGCAGATGCCGCCGCCACCTGGGATAAAAGCAAACCCTATTTTCAAAATAACTGGAAGCTGACCAGCATGAATGCACCGGTATCCCCCAACTTCCAGATTGCCGGTGGAAAGGTATTCAACAGTCACTTTGGTATGGTGGCCTCAGTTGGCTATCGCAATACCCTGGCTACGCAGGAAATCGTGTATGCAAGAGATGGATTCTCCAACTACGAAGCAGGCGGTGTAGATGCGGATGGTTATGCCAAAGGATACCGCTATGGCTTTACTACCAATATCAACGGTGTGGTGGGTATAGGGTACCGCAATGCAAAAAATAAAGTGAGCTACCAAACGCTGTATATGCAATCGCTGGATCAGCAGCTGATCCTGATACGTGGCAATCACGATGATTCCGGCCCTAATACTACCGGCGTGCGTGACCTGGCAGTACAAAACAAATTATTCCAGCACCAGCTGAAAGGTGAACACGCCCTCGGTAACCGCGGCATAAAAGTAAAATGGAATGCCAGCTACATGACGCTGGATAAAATCCGCCCGGATAACCGCGTAGTCACAGGTGCTGCTGTATATGATTCTACTACACCTATCAACCAGGTAAGTCTCCTCGGCGCTTCCGGTGTAAGTTCTGATGGTACGCTTCGTTGGTGGAGCCGCGTGAAAGAAAAAAACTTTTCCTGGGACCTTGCAGTATCAGCACCCTTCAAACTGGGTCCTTCACAAAACCTTGCCAGGATTGGATATGCCGGCTGGAACAAAGACCGTAGCTTTTATGTGGTGAACTCCGGTAGCATCAGAAAAGCACCGGTAGAACTGCCTCAGCCACTGTCTCACTTTTTTGACGATTCAACCGTTGCCATAAATATGGCTTATGACGGTGATGAGTTTGCCGCCAATGTATCGCTTAATGCATTGTACGCCATGCTGGACAACCAGTTTGGTAAGTTCCGCCTGGTATGGGGCGTGCGCGCTGAAAACCTGCCGCTCAACGATGTGAACCAGCTGTTGAAGGTAAACCTGGCTACACTAACCCAAAACGAGCCGGACGCTGATGTGAGTGAATTGATGAACAGGGAATCCGACTGGCACATCTTCCCATCGGCCAACCTGATTTACAGCATCACACCGGCCATGAACTTCCGGCTGGCCTACGCAGAAAGCATTATCCGGCCGGACATCCGCGAGCTCTCTTACTTCCGGGAGTACGACTGGGAACTGGGTGGGGAATATTTATCCTTAAATGCCATCCGATCCAGCAGGATAAAGAATTTCGACTTCCGCTATGAATGGTATCCTGCTCCTGGCGACATCATTTCCGGATCGCTGTTCATGAAAAAAATCGCCTATCCAATGGAAATCGTGAAGATGGGTACCAACAGGATCTATAACCTGAAGAACAACAAATCAGCGGATAACTACGGCCTGGAGCTGGAGGTACGCAAGTCGTTTGCCTTTACACGGGTGCCGGTGCTCAAAAATTTTTCCATCTACGGAAACTTTACTTACCTCGATTCCTGGGTGCGTAATATGGAAGAATCCATTGAGCGCTATGCCGATAACCTGAAGAAGTATCACGTGGTGGAAAAAGAAGCCCAATGGCTGGATCACCGCCCCCAGTCCGGCGCCAGCACTTACATGCTCAACGCAGGTTTGTACTATGATATGCCGGTGTTCTCCGTTAGTATGAATTACAATTACATTTCCAACAAACTGTTCAGAGCGTCAGATGATGCAAGAGCGCTGTATGAACAACCACTGAATGGATTAGATGGGCAGATAGCCATCCGTTTGCTGAGGAATAAGGCGGAAATCAGGCTGGGTGTTGCAAATATCCTGAACGCCTACAGTGTCATCTACCAGAATATATATGAACAAAGTGCTACTGATCCTGGCTTTAAACCCACTAACACGGATCAGCAGTACCAGGATGGAAAGGACTTTATTGACTTAAAAGTGAAGCCAGGCCGTACTTACAACGCTTCCATCCTTTACCGGTTTTAAAATGACTCAAGATATTTTACGCGTAAAACAGAAACCCTGATCAGGTACTTCATTTAAAATTACCCGAAACGAAAACTCTCAAAAAAAAATCCATGAACAAGAAACCCTTATTAGTAGCTGCTTTGTCAGTAATGACTGTTGCTGGTGCAATCCTGGCTACGTCCTGTAAAAAAGAAAACCAGGCTAATCGCCCTGTACTGGCTGGTACACCAGGTACCTGCCCCGACAGTACTATCAGTGGTGTCATTACTTCTGATATCTACCTGCAGTCATGCCGCATCTACACGCTGAGCGGACTGGTATACGTTACCAATGGTGCAAAAATTACCATCGAAAAAGGTACCCGTATCCTTGGCGCTGTAGGCGATCACCAGGTAGGTGGTACTCCGGGAGGTGGTCTGGTTATTACCCGTGGTTCTAAAATTATTGCAGAAGGTACTGCTGCTGAGCCTATCGTATTCACTTCCGCTTCAGCCACTCCACAGTCAGGTGACTGGGCTGGTGTGGTGATCCTGGGTAAGGCTAAAACAAACTGGCAGACTTCCAAAATTGTGGAAGGTATCAGCGATCCAAGTGCAACTTATGCCACTGCCGGTGATACTATCAATACCGATAACTCCGGTATCCTGAAATATGTGCGTATTGAGTATCCTGGTTATCAGCTGTCCGCTAACAACGAAATCAACGGTCTTACACTCGCCGGCGTTGGTAACGGTACTGTACTGGATTACATTGAAGTATACAAATCAAACGACGACTCTTTCGAGTTCTTCGGTGGTTGTGTAAACGCTTCTCACCTGATTTCCGTAGATGCGCTGGATGACATGTTCGATACCGACAATGGTTACACTGGTGCTATTACTTATGCTTTAGGTCTTGCTGATGGCAACCGCGCCGACTTCAGCCAGGCTAACGGTTTCGAGAGTGATAACGATGCGGATGGTTCTAACAACACTCCTGTTACCCGTCCTAAATACAACTATGTAACCATCGTAGGTGTAGAAGATAAAACCAAAGCTTCCACTCAAAACCAGGCACCAAGCGGAACCGGTATTTATGGCCGTGCTGCGCACCTGAGAAGAAATACTGAGTTCGAAATCACTAACTCTGTATTTATCGGTTACAGATGGGGTACTTCTCTGGATAACCAGAAAGGAAGTCCGCTGAATACAGTGACCAAATACCAGGCGGGTGTGGATGTATTCTGCAACAACTACGCTGAAGGTTTCAACATTCCATTTGCTTACGAAACTAATTTCAGTGGTTTCAACGCGCTGGCTATGACGGTGGGTTGCACCAGCAATCAGGGCTTCCTGGTAGCTTCCGGCAACGAATCAAGCCTGCTGGAATCTCCATTTGATCGTTCTTTTGTGTACAATTTCTACCTGGGTGCATTCTCTCCTGCTGCTGATGCAGGTGCATTTGCAACCAACTCTACCTGGGCTAACACCTGGAGCAGATTCTAATTCTTAGCTATCAATACCTCAGGAGCCGGCGGTTAGCCGGCTCCATTCTTTAAAAAATCAAATACTATGTTTTTAAGGCCATTAGCGATTTTTGCTGTTTTATTTTTACTTATTACTGGTTGCCGTAAAGGAAATGATCCCGAAGAACTTTACTTTGGAAAAATCGCGTTTAATGCAGTGCAACTGCCTGGTACACCGAAAATGGATGTGAAGTATGATGGTAGATTCCTGGATTCCCTGGTTGATATCTCCGGGAAAGCCTCCGTGTTCCAGGCTGGTAAAACCGGTAAGCTCAGTTTTTATAAAGCAGGTACCGACTCGCTGATAGTTGATACCCTTGTTACTATCCTTCCAAATACAACACAGTCCTTCAGTGTAATGGCCAGTACCACTTTAGGGATGGCCGGTTTCCTGACACCATCTCCCGTTATACAGGATACGCTTTCCATTACTTTGTTTTTAAACCTGAGTCCATATTACAAGTACGATGTGGTAGACCTTCAACTGTCCTATCTAAAAAAGCCGGGAAATATTATTACCGATATCGCATTGTTAAAAAATGTGAAGAATAAATCATTTTATCCGCAACTGCTTAAGTTAGGACAAAGAGACCCTAATACAGGCGCGCTCTCCGTTAACTATGTACTTACCTTAAAAGATCCGGCTACTGGTAATGTGATACCCGGACCTAAAACACCTTATTATTTCCTGATGTCAAACTTGTCTTCTTCAGGGAATTTTATATTTAATGTAAACGATAAGGCTGGTGCAATGAATACACAAATTATACGTCTTTAACATTGTTGAATTACTGTGTGCAATTCGCATTCCCTGGAATCAGCCGCTTCTGTTTGGAAGCGGCTCTATTTATTTTATACGGGGTATAATTATTTCATGCAATACAGGCGTAGTCTCATATAACACAGGTACGCGGGGCCGGTTAAGTGCTTCTCTTGCGCTGCCACTGATCAACGCCAGCGCTTTCGCTATGAGTACATCATTGCTGGTGCCAAGCGCCGGTAATGGTTGTACGGACATTTCATCTACTGCATATTGAGGAGTAATACCACTGGTGTACCCGCCCTGACCATTTGCATTACCCAACCGGTAGATAATAGGCTGCATCACCCATGGTATGCGCTTCGGCGTCCGCTGATCCCGGATTATGATAGCACCCTTATCCTTACCATAAGTAGTAGCGCCAATCTGAATCACATTCGTATAGGGCTTCAGGTTATTCACTACCAGCTCCGCTGCTGAAATAGTTTGATGGCCAGTGAGTACGTATACCCGCTTCAGTCGCAGCCTGGCAGCCACCAGGCTGCTAAAGCTGATGGCGCTGCCACTCTCAGGTACCGCCAGCGTTTCGCCAAACGACATTTTATAACTCCCCAGGTTGTTGTTACCGGTCAGTTGAATAAATGCGCTGCTTTCAGTAACTCCATCCGCAATCAGGCTGGTCATCAAGGCGGCGGCTGCAATGCTCCCGCCGGTATTATAGCGCAAATCCAGTATCAGTTCAGTTACACCACTGCCTATAAAGTTTTTGAAGATGTTAATCAAATCCAGGTTGTATTTATCCGCAAATGCATTGTAGTAAAGGTATCCCACTTTTTTACCCGCTACACTGAACTGCTGCACATTTACAGGGGATTCAGCCGGATAGGCGAAACTTAATTCCACTGGTTGCCCTTCTGTGAATACGCCATCAGACAGCGTGGCCGGTGTAAAGCTGCCTCTTTTATCTCCCAAAACCTGCGCAAATAGCTCAGCTGCATTATCAGGTGTCAGGGAGATGTTATTTACGCGGGTGATATAACTGCCACGGCTAAACTTAGATTGCGCCAGGGTAGCCCCACTGGCTACCAGCTTTACCACCCCGACAGGCTTAGTAGTACCCGGTAACTGTACCACACTGATATCCAGACCGTAATTACGGTACAGGGAAGTGGCAACGGTAGTAGCGTCATCCGGGTTATATATATACGAAAACGGATCAGCGATATTAAGTAAGCCGTAAAAATATTTTTGTGCAGTCAGCGATGTATCCGCCGTTGCCGGCAACCCCTGGTTCCATAAATAGAAGTAGCGCATACTATCCAGCATCCAGCTATTTATCTCTGCCTGTGTTACAGGCCCGGTAGGTACGGCGGGTGCAACAGGAGTATCTTTCCGGCAGGCAGCTGCCATGAGCAACACACCTGCAGTAAGCAATAAGTTTTTGGGTCGCATCATTATTTGGTATTATCAATATCGAAGTGGGATTGCAATTGCTGACGCAGCGTTTGCAGGGCGCTGCCCAGGTGGCTTTTAACTGTAGCCACTGAAATCGATAATTTATCGGCTATCTCCTTGTTGTTATAGCCATGGTAGCGGCTCAGTTCATATACGTTCCGGCGCTGCTCTGGCATAGCGCCCACTACTTTGTATACCTGCAGGTCAAACTCTTTACGCATCATATACCGATCGCCGCCTTCTTCTGATTGTGGCTGCGATTTCTCTTCCGTGGCGGCTTTGCTGATCATTTCCTTTTCCCGGTAATATTTCCGGGCTTCGTCTATCACCAGGTTTTTGATGTATACAAACAGGAGCGGGAAAATATCCTGTCCTTCCTTCACTTTATCCATGTTTTCCCACAGGCGGATAAAGCACTGCTGGGTGAGCTCCTGCGCACGGGAATCATCGCCGGTAAGCTTGCGTGCAAACCGGTATATTTTATCTTTGTTGGCGGCAAAGAGTTGTTCAAATTTGATCTTAACAGGGCTATCAGACATAATTGCGTTTGGCTGATATAAACTTACTATTTCAATGTTATAACAATGTTAAGGAATGCCCTGCCAGCATAGCTTTACAGATAAATGCCCCGCCGCATAAGGGAGGCAGTGTACGTTAATTAATTTTTATGATTTTCATATGGTGCCTTCGGGCTTACCAGCGCAACCTGAAATATGTATCTTCGTCGTTCAACAACAATGAATTAGCAATCACATGAAAACTTTAGTACCATTCTTACTAGGTGCTGCACTGATTACCACCAGTGCACACGCACAATACAAACCTGATGTGCAGGCACACCGCGGTGGTATGGGCCTGATGCCGGAAAATACCATTCCCGCCATGATCAATGCTGTTAAGCTCGGCGCCCGCACGCTGGAACTGGATTGCATCATCACGGCGGACAACCAGGTGGTGGTATCCCACGATGCCTATATGTCATCCACGTTTATGCGTAAACCTGATGGCACCGACATCTCCAAAGAAGAACAAAAGAAACTGACCCTCTTTTCCATGCCATACGACAGCATCCGCAAATACGACGCTGGTACTAAACCGCATGAAAGATTTCCACAACAGCAAAAATTCAAGACTTATCGTCCACTGCTGTCAGAGCTGATCGACAGTGTGGAAGCATACGTGAAACAGCATCGTCTCAAACCGGTATACTATAACATGGAAACCAAATCGGACCCTACAGCCGATGGTCGCCTCAATCCAACACCGGATGTATTTGTAGCACGTGTGATGGAGGTGATTAATGAAAAGAAAATTGCTTCACGCGTTACCATTCAGTCGTTCGATAAACGCACCCTTCAGGAGCTGCATAAGAAATATCCTAAGCAAACCACTGCATGGCTGATCGCCAATAAGCAAAGCTTCGCGGAAAATATCAAAGACCTTGGTTTTACCCCGGACATATACAGTCCTGCATTTCAGCTGGTTACGCCCGAGCTGATTGCCGAAGCACATGCCATGAAAGTAAAAGTATTGCCATGGACGGTAGATGAAACTGCCGACCTGCAAAAGATGCTGGATATGAAAGTGGATGGGATAATTACAAATTACCCGGATAGGTTGATTAAGCTGACGGGGAGTTATCAGTAAAATTGCTTTTCCCAGTATTGCGATAGTAAAGGCGAAATCCGTTTCATACGATGAAACGGATTTTTTTATATCACTAATTCAAAAAGCGGGCTTGACAAGGTGGTTGTAAATAGTTTTGCTTGATAAGAATGAGTGATGATGCCATATGATAATGAATAATATAAGTCCATTATGGGAGTAGGCTTATAGCGAATTATTCATTCTTAAATTTACATACAGGCAAGCTTTTAATATTTTGCACCTCAACAAAAGCTCTTGTAGTGCCTGATCCCTATCTTGACTGGAAAGTCAAGGCACAAGCAGCATATTATTATTGATTATCTCTATACCATTTAATCTCGCAAAGATGTTGAAGATTCGATCCCTGATAAAAATGGGATACTTAAGTATGGGAATTCTGGTTTTGCCACAGTTATTGCCCGCCCAGGTAAATTATGCAACAGGAGCAGTTCAAGCAAATATCCCAATCTATCAATTTAGCAATAATAGCCGGTTAAACATGTCTGTGAGCCTTGACTATACCGGCGCCAACGGTATCAGGGTGAATGAAATTGCTCCCCCGACAGGATTGGGCTGGAGCTTGAATGCAGGTGGCGTAGTTTCCAGAGTTGTAAACAATAAACCAGATGACCAGTATGGAAATATTGCCGGTAAAACTTCAATGTTAGGAAGGCTGTATTCGGGTCAAACAGATGTAACAGACTGCTTTAGTGATGTTACCTCTTCCATAATTGATGATGCCAACTTGTTAGACAGGCAGGCTGATTACTTCAGCTTTGATCTAAACGGTAGAACAGGCACATTTGTAATTAAAACCAAAGCAAATGGTGAAACTGAATTTTCTGTTGCCGGGTTGGAAGATAATAAGTTAAAGGTGCAGGTAGTAGAAGAGGATATGTCGGCTTCCAATATTATTACCAGGATATCAAAATTTATAATTACGACAGAGGAAGGTATCCAATATGTGTTTAGTGAAAAAGAGTTGACGGAGTTAATGACTTCTAATAAAGCAATTTCTACCGAATATGTGCCAGGTGAGAGTCTTATTCCTACTGGATATGCGCTCTTCATAGATCCAAATAATCCTCCACCTCCACCGGAAAAGATATCTATCAATCTATGGAAAACAGGGAAGTATGTCATTAATAACTGGTACCTGAGTGAAATCCGGAATCCACTCAATCAACAAAATATTTCATTTACCTATAATACTTATGATAAAGATTTTATCCTGCTATCACAACCAGTAATGAATGCTATCGTAAATAGTGATGGCACTACTTCCCAAACGTCTTACACTATCGTCAATCAGCGGTTTGTAGGAAAGCTAAAGCGACTGATGCAAATAGATCTTCCTGAGAATAAGAAAGTAAAGTTTAGCTATAATATGAACCGTATCGATATGCCTGAAGATGGTATGTTGTCGTCAATTGATATTTATAGTAACGATGCGAAGATGAATGGGTTTGGGTTCCAATATGCATATACGCATTTATATTCCATGGCTACTCCTGAGGTGGCAGCAACAAGGCCCGCTTCTGAAATACAGTACATGAAGTTATTACTGGTAGGTATTACGAGGACGGCAGGGCCGGTAACTCCTTTTTTGGACCTACAATATAAACTTGGCACAGGTACTCCTCCCAGGTCGAGCGTATGGCAAGATCAGTATGGATATTATACCGGAAGTATGGTGGGACTGAACAATACTTATGCTAACTGTTTCAATTATGAAGCCCGAAAGATGGCTATAAATCATACTGAATGGTCTGATCTTTTACGTATGAGTGCCCAGAATGGCATGCTGTCACGAATGACTTATCCAACAGGCGGTTATACAGAATATACCTATGAGCCTAATGACGTGATGGCAGGTAGTTCTTTTCAATATACGGGAGGGGTAAGAGTAAGTAAAATACTGATACATGATGGTATAAACCATGCCAATGATCAGATCACCACCTATAAATATAAGCTCACCAATGGTAATTCTTCAGGTACAGGGTTTGAAACGCCGGTTTATAGTTTGGATATGAATACTTTCTATGCTAAAACTTCGATACATGGGGCCAGCAGAGTGATCTTTGTTGCGGCTAATGTTGCATTGGGATTTGGTGGAACCTACTGTAATATGGCATCAGCCTTTACATCAACTACAGGCTTTTTAAAAATAATCGATGATATAGTATCAGTATTCGCTGGAGGAAGAAGCATATCTACTGAAACTGTTACCACCCGTACCTGGTCAATGCAGCCATTGCAGTCCACAAATCCGCTACCTGCAGTTTATAGCAGAGTCGAAATCATTAATGGAACGGAAAGTCAGAACCTGGGGAAATCAGTCGTTGATTTAACAAGTTATATTGATAGAGCAGCAATTGTACCAGCACTTGCGACACCTTTTTCTGCCAGACAACGTTTGGAGCAATGGGCAATCGGGCTTCCTAAAAGAGTGGCAACATTCAATGCTGCGGGTGAGTTGGTGAAAGAAGAAGTAAAGCAATATGCATTTACAACTAATACTTTGACAGATAATGGTTTGCTTTCATGTAAGTGTGGTCTTACTAACACTTACAGTAATATAGTTGTACCAAATAGTTACTTACCCCAGTTTATGACCTTCATAAAGGATGTTTATTCTCCGGTTACTGGAAGAGCAGAGGTGTCAAAATATATTGTACGGAATTATTATCCCGATAACACCTTTCAGGCAGAGGAACAATCTTATGAGTATGATCCGTTTTATTATAACCTGAAAGTGGTGAGGTCAACAACGAGCAAAGGAGAAACCATCGAAAGAAGGATTTATTACCCTTATAACTATACGACTTCGGCAGGAATTGCCATGATGATGTCTGCAAATTATATAAATGCCCCAGTTGGAGCAGAGATATTCCTGTTAAGAAATGGCCAAGAACCCAAAATGATAGATGGCTATTTTTCAAATTTTGAGCTGGTAGGAGACGGAGATATTCGTCCCACATCAAAATATATATTTCAGAGCGCCAAAGCAGTCCCAGAAAGCGAAGTAGGACCGTTTAACCAGCAACTTTACAGGAACCCGGCCTATTTCAAAAAAGCTATCGATTATACATATGATAACGCCGGCAATATGATTCAGGCAAATGAGGGTGGGATCATTCGCAATTATCTGTACAACGACAGAGGATTTCCGGTAGCAGCCATCACAAATGCCTCTTTATTTGAGGTGGCATTTACTGGTTTTGAATCTACCTTGAATAAAGGTGGATGGATCTACAGTGGTCAACCTTCCGCTGCAATAAAGCCAACGCCACAATTCCCGTATGTAATTGAGCAAAATCCTGCGAGCGGGCTTTACTTCTATTATATTGCAGGTTACCCAATTACCAGGTCAGCTGCCGGCTTGGTTGCAGGAAAGAAATACAGGATATCCTACTGGAAAAAGAAGGAGGGCGCAACAGCAGCCACTCCATTAGATATTAATTACCCCAATACTGTTAAGCAAACGAATAATTTTGAAACATATACCTGTTTTGAACATGAGTTTACTGCCGGATCGGCGGATATAGTCATTTCAGGAGTTGGAGCCCTGGATAACTTGCGACTCTACCCTGCAGATGCTTTTATGACTACCTATGATTATGATGCCAAAGGTAATGTTACCTCCATCA
This sequence comes from Chitinophaga jiangningensis, assembly GCF_900142605.1. Lineage (GTDB taxonomy): Bacteria > Bacteroidota > Bacteroidia > Chitinophagales > Chitinophagaceae > Chitinophaga > Chitinophaga jiangningensis. Next base: position 75,990 of record NZ_FRBL01000005.1, on the reverse strand, counting down.
TTGATTTAAATGACATCGTTACGCAATATCAATATGATAACTCTTCCAGGGTTAACAGGATATTGGATATGAAAGGTTCGATACTGAAGGCTGTAGATTATACTTTTTAGTTTCAACCATTTTTGTGGATTATTTAGTTAAAAATTATGCGATTATCCCTAAGCAATTATATATTCTTTATCCTTAGCATCAGTGGTATTGGCCTTTTATCTCAGCGTGCCAGTGCACAATATACCGACCTGAATCCTGGTACCATAAGTATTGAAAAAAGTATGTTGGTAGCAAATACCAGTGATGTGGTCAATATTATAAATACGCAGACAGCAACGTATAAGAGAGGTCTTTTAATAACAGCATCTGCGCAGATTCTTATGGAGGTTTCCACGGACAATGTCAATTGGGTTCCGGATTATAGCTTTAATGGTTATCAACGCGTAGTGCCTCCTGTTGGAACTTACTTCTACAGGAGGAGAGCGATAGCTCCAACGCTGCCTTTTGCTTATTCCAATACAGTACAATTGAAAGTAAGTGCACCTTATACTGGGGGGGCAATTGCTGCCTCCCAGGAAGTTGCGCCTGGGGCTATACCGCAGGCTTTAAGTAGTATAAGTAATCCTCAGGGTGGTAATAACACGTTTACCTATATATGGGAGTCTTCAGTTGATGAGATGACCTGGACAGTAATTCAGGGAGCAACTGCTAGTGGATACCAACCTCCTGCCCTTTCTAAAACTACCTATTTTCGCCGCAAAGCTACTTCAGATAATATATCAGTATATGCCAATACTGTAAAAGTAGCTGTGGTACGGAATGAAGTAAATATGCCAGCTTTAACTGCATTAACAGGTACGGAAGCTGTGGTCGCGATTTCTCCCTTTACAGATATGGTGCCAGGCAATATAAAAGGAATGTCGGAGGTGTTGTTTCTCAAGCCCGGAGTTAATACCTGGAATCCCGATCAGACAAGCCTAGTTCCCAATCAGGATTTTATGCGTACTAATACTTATGTGGATGGCATTCTGAGGCCATTGCAACAAGTCAGTGTAAAAGTGAGTAAGAGCGGGAAAGACCTGGTTACTCCTTATGAGCATGATCAATATGGCAGGCGTCTGATTCAGTTTTTGCCCTATCTGACAACAGCAGATGGAACTACTGCCGGCACCTTAAAGACAGACGTTGCAACACAACAACCAGCCTTTTATGCCAATTTAACTGGCAATAACGATAATTACTTTTATTCAAAGATCGTCACTGAAGCATCGTCAGCACCAAGATTTATGAAGTCTATGAGTCCGGGTATAGGTCAGGTTGGGAGCAATGTAGGTGGTCGTTCGGCAAGCAGACTTAATAAAGTGGAAGATGAAGTAAGGATATGGGCCATCGGAGACAACCAGGATGACCTACCCTTTAGTACAGGACTTTATAATCCCGGTGAACTTGTTGTTTCAGTTATAACAGATGCGCACGATAATAAGAACTATACTTATACAGATCGTACTGGTAATGTTATCATGACGGCAACACAGGTGCAGGGAGCGGATATGCCTGCTAACAATGCACGCACTTATTTTGTATATGATGACATGCAGGAATTACGTGCAATTGTTACACCCAAAGCGGTAGATTATTGTACTACTACAGGTAGTTGGGATTTTACCGGAAATGGGATTAAAGTATTTGATGAGCTCTGCTACAGATATTGTAAAGATGACAAAGGGAATGTAATATATAGCCGCACACCTGGAGCTACCTTGCCTACTGAATGGGTGTATGATTTCAGAAACAGGCCGGTTTTCTACCAGACGCCTGCTTTAAAAGAAGAGGGTAAGGGTGAATGGGTTTACCTGCAATATGATAATATTGATCGCCCGGTCATGCGCGGTATTTATACAGATCCGGCTGCAACCAGAACCTCACTGCAAACATTGGTAAATGCCAATACCACCACAAGGATCGTCAACCAAAGCATAACACTGCCTCCGCAAGCTGAGTTGAATATTAATAAGCGTGATCCTTCAATTCCTGGGTACAGCGCCGGATTAAACATCAATCTGTTTCCCGGATTTGAAACAGAAGAAAATGCTACGATCGAATTTGTGGTGGATCCGAATTTGCCCGGGCAGGTACAACAATATACTGTTTCATACATTTCAGGTTTTACCCCCGCTGTATATGATCCGCAGGTCTTCTATTATTATGATAATTACTCCTGGAATGGGGCGCATCTGTTTAACACCGATTTTCAGCTTAATCCAGGTGCAGCACTGTATCCAGTACCAGTGGCTCCCACTCCTAATACTAAAGGCCAGATCACCGGGTATAAGGTAAAGTTGAATGATAAGGCACAGTGGTTAACCACTACGCTGTTTTATGATGAATACGACAGGTGTATACAGCAACAATCTGACAACATCACCGGGGGGACGGATATCCTTACAGGTCAATACGATTTTGGAGGAAATATTCTATCTGCATATAGTGTTCGTCGTAATAATAAATCATTGGATTTTCCGGAATTAAAGACACAAATTCGATACGAGTATACCAGCAATGCGCTCACCGGGGTGTATCACACTATTTATAATGGGACAACAGCTACTACCAAAAAGGTAACAGGCTATGATTATAACGATTTGTATCAATTAACACAAACCCAGCTTGGTGATCTGGAAACGCTTGATTATGAATATGATCTGCTTGGTCGGTTAACCGGTATAAACAGCGCCTACGCTAAGAATAAGTCAGGTAATCATTATTTTGGTATGGAGATTTCGTACGATAAAGGCTTCACCAATGCAAGAAAAGACGGGAAAATATCTGGTGTTACCTGGAGAAGGAAAGGAAATGAAGATGAGTGGCATGCATACGGATATGACTACTACTCCGGAGGGAACCTGAAAAAGGCGGACTATACACAGTACAGTGGAGGCAACTGGAATAATGCGGTAACTGATTTTCAGCTAAGTGACCTTGCATATGATAAAAATGGAAACATGCTACAGTTGAAACAGCACAGCATGCTCCCAGGTAGCTATAAAACAGTATTGGATAATTTGCAATATTCCTATGGGTTTGATGGCAGCGCCTGGTCAAATAAAATTCAGTCGATAGCAGATGCAGCTGGTAATCAACAGCAAGGCGATTTCAGCGACGGTGCACACAATTCTACAGAATATCAATATGATGCAGATGGTAACATGACCCGTGACCTGAATAGAGGTATAACCATTAAATATAACAGGTTTAATGCGAAGCCGGAGCTGATTACCTTTGATGCCGACCCCGCCAAAAGCATTCAGTATGTTTACGATGCCAATGGCAATAAGTTACAGAAAATAGTGAAATCCGGCAACACCTCAGCAACCTATACTTACCTATCTGACCTGGTATTTAAAGACGATGTCCTGATGCTATTTTCCCATCCTTCCGGAAGAGTAAGGAAGAATGCGCAAGGTGAATTGAAGTATGATTATTTTATTAGTGATCAGGCGGATAATACACGTACCGTTCTTACGGAAGAAACTACAGAAATGGCCTATAGGGCATCTCATGAAGATAATCCTTCACCTGCACCACCAGCTCCTGAAAGAGAGATGTTCAGCTTTCCTCAACAGGTGGATGTTATTCCGGCTGGCAACCCTTTTTATGATTATAACGGTACAAACCGCAAATTTGTGAAACTGAATCATGTGGATGCATCAAGGAGAGTAGGAACTTCTAAGGTACTTCGCGTAATGGCCGGTGATAAAGTAGAACTTGGTGTATATGCTTATTATGCGGAGAATAATTCTTCAAATAATACTCCCGATAACCTTCCTTCTGAAATAGTAAACCAGTTGGTAAATGCTATGTTAGGCCCTGTAACTGCCCTGGCAGGTCATAGTTCCGTTGTAACTGGTATTAATAATGGTATTACCTTAAATAAAGAGGATTTTGAAACCTTTGTTCAGAATAGTAACAGCAGTAACCCGCCTTCTACGGTACCTAAAGCATATCTGAATTATGTACTTTTTGATGAAAACTTCAAATTGGTAGATGGTTCCTCCAAAAGAGTAACCAGTCCGGGAGTTATTAACGAATTAACCGGTTCAATGGACATCAGCAAGAATGGTTACCTGTATATATATGTTAATAACGAAAGCGATGTAGATGTTTGTTTTGATGACCTGATTATTAAACATACCAGTGGGCACTTGCTACAGGAAGATACCTATTTCCCTTTTGGAATGGGAATAAGGGCCCTGAGCAGTATGGCAGGGAACAGACTTACCAACAATTATCTGTATAACGGTATGGAGAATACAGCTGACTTCGACCTGGATGTATATGACGTTGCCTACCGGAATTACGATCCCCAGACTGGCAGATGGTGGCAGCGTGATCCGGAGCTGAATAGCCTGGTGTCCTATTCTCCTTATGCAGCAAACTTTAATGATCCAGTTAATTTTGGGGACCCGGAAGGTAATTATCCATTTAATCTGACTGGTCCCGAATTTTGGGCTTCCGCGGCAGGTATGGCGGCCGGAACTGCTGTTGGGTATTTGTATGCTGCCAATAACGGTAAGGATAAAGGAGCGTATGCCCTTGGAGGAGCCGCTATTGGGGCTGGCCTCGGATTCCTCAGTTCCAGGATAAGCATCAATGTGAACATGAACGTATTAGAGGGGGCTGGTAGTACTGCCTGTGCTATTACTAACAATACTATCTTTAATGAAATGTTGCGCATTACCGGCTTGTTATTAAGTCGGCCTAAACAGCTGGATGCCAGCTATCATGGCAAAAGTAACTGGACAGATCACTATGTATCTATTATGCCGAAAGGTCCTGGTCCTAAACCTAAACCCAATCCCAGAAAGAAGCGGTACATCCATGAAGTGAAAACAAAGCCAACTCCTGATTTAGAAATTGATTATCCAGGCAGTGATTTGGAGAGTGAATTTCCAGGCGCAAACATACCTACAATAGATATCGATTATTCCAAAATTCATCCAGGCAATGGGGGCGATGGTGCAAGACCTCATCCGGTGCCACCTCCACCTAAACCACCGGTACCAACGCCACCGATAGCTATCCTCTTTTATGGGAGAGGGCGCTATACGGACATCAATATATATCATGATGTACTCATTAAGATTAGACAGGCAGCTGTCACTGCTTTGATTACGCCAACGAGATCCCTTGTGTTACTCTTTGAGAACAGATCACCTACTTATATCATACCACGAAATAGAGAGCCGAATGTTGTTTTTGATGACAATGATAAAATGGTGGTGACAACAAAAGGTACTGCCATTGAAAGATACGCTGTTAAGCTATTACGTGAAAGGATAAAGAATTTAAATAAAGTGATATCAAGAATGTTTGGAGTACAAGCCAGCATCCGGTATATTGACAAAACCCCATATATATGGATAGATTCTAAATAGCATTTTTTCAATCAGGTCCGTCTAAACTCAGATTAGACGGACCTGCTACACAACCGCACTAACGACAGTGCTTTGCCACCATCTCCTCATAATATCTTACAAGGCGATTCGTATTACTGCCGGCAGGGGATGAACTTGATACCGTTCCTACCTTTGCACTCAAACCTGTTGCCCCGCCCGCCTGCTGTATAAATTTTTCAAAATTTTCCGGAGAAGAGAGCTGAAGTTGTAATGACAGATTATTCGTATAGTCGGTAACGAAGCTGGTATGCCCAAAGTAAAACTCCTTTTTATCCGGATCTTCTGCAATCGCAAATATATACGCAGGTGCTCGTTGTGGTAGATATACTGTGCTGTCGGTCCCGTAAAAACCGTATGACACGCCATCACTCAGCAGTCCACCAGGAGAAAGTATCTTATCCTGTGGAATCACCAGGTAAATATGCATCGAAGGCAAGGATGGCCCGTTTACCTGAACACTTAATTTACTGGGTGCTGCCATCGCCATATTGCGGGTTTCCTCATCCACATTTTTCCATCCGAAGTTGTCGATTTTAACAGTGTAGTAAGAGGCTTTCGCCTGCTTGCCGTTTTGGGTACCTGCTTCAGTGACCTTATAGTCACCTGGAATGGTATCGGCAGTACGTGTGTCCGTTCGCGTTACAAAGTCTTCCTGCGCGATATCACTGGTGTCCAGTCTTTTTAAATTGTTAAGATGATATTGATAGTATTCGCAGCTGTCGCAAGGTGTAGCAGGTTCCGGGATTGGATGCTTTTTTCTGCCATCTGACTCAATGAAATCGAATATGGCGGTAAGATCTCCATTGCTCATCCCCATGCATATACTAACATCATGTGGTGAGAGGTAGCGGCACCCCAAATGCATTTTACCTGATGCCAGATACCGATCCTTACACCGCACAAATTCAAATATTGCTGCGGTGTCATATCTCCAGTCGGCAATGACGCCATATAATGGCTTTGCGCGGTATTTTTGGTCATTATCTACCAATGCCAACCCCACCGAAGTCATGGGAGGATAGGTGCCATCCGTGTTTTGCGGTACGTGGCAGTCTTTACAATAAGTGTTATACAATTCCTCCCCTAATTTATTCGGTTCCCCGGCGCTATCATTCAACGGCCTTGGGTTTTCCCAATTGACCACTCCATCTCTCTCCACCCCATCATACAATTGCATACCGGCAGATATCTTTTTTGCAGGTACGCGCACCGTTATCGGCTTATTAATACTCACTTTGGTATCGGATGCCGGCGCTATCTTAAACATACCACCACTGCTGAGCAGTTTTCCATCACTTTTAGTGACCAGGCCGCCTTTGATCATGGTACTGATATCCAACGCCTCCCTAACCTCCAGCCTGGCGGAATTCCCCGGCGCAGCCAGTGCGTTAGCCGGAATGATAATCTCCAGACCATCTTTCATTTTTAACGTGGTATCCCTGCGGGTATCAATGGTGATAAACTGGGCAGCGATTTTTTCCCTGGAAGGCAGTACCGAACGGGTAGTGCAGGCTGCAAGGCCTGTCAGCATAAGGATGGAAACAAGTTTTCTGTTCATAGGTGATTTAAAAGTAATCAAATATGCCACATCCTGTTACTAGATAAAAAAAGAGGCTATATCATGCCGATATAGCCTCCTTCCTTTCAACTCAACTAACCTACTGAATAATCGATCCGTTGAGTCTTCTCAATTCAGTTTCCGCAAGTTTAGTGTTGTACCGCGCCTGAATCAGCCTGTAGTAAGAATCTTCCAGACTTTGTTGTGCTTGTTTAACCTCTATTGTAGTGGACACGCCTTGTTTAAATCTTTCCAAAGCTACCATCATATTTTCCTTTGCGAGATCCAGGTTCTCCTCTTCCAGCGCCAGCGCCTGTTTGTAATAGTCGTAGTCTTTATAAGCATTAATCAGTGATACTTCCACCTGCGATTTCACATTCTCCATCGTAATTTTCTGGAAGTCGTAATTCAGCTGTGCATTCTTTACCTGACGTTTTACATTAAAGCCGTTGAAAATCGGAATAGCTGCCGTGAAACCATAGTTGAAAGCATTATTCCGGTTGAATTTCGGGCTGAAGTTGTTGGTGGCGGCATTGGCCACATTCCTGTTGAAGGAGTAAATGGAGTTAAAAGAAATGGTCGGGTAATAATCCGCGCGACTTTCTTTAATCGCCAGTGCTGAAATGGCAATATTCTGCTGCTGTACCTTTAAGGTGGTATTGTTCTTATTTACATTCTCCTGTAGTTCTCCAAGGGAGATGTTAGCCGTCACGGGGATGGAGTCCGTGACATCGTAAAAGGTAGCATTGGTAGGTACTGCCATCAGTTGGTTCAGCAACGCCTTACTTTGTTCAATCACCGTTTGCTGACGGAGATAGAGCGCTTTCTGTGCATTCAGGTCCACCTTCGATTGCAGCAGGTCGGTCTTCGGTCCGAGCCCGGTCTGGAATTTGGCATCCGATAACGTTACTCTTTCCTGGGAGATGGACATCTGCTCTGCTAACGCTTTCAGCTGTTGTTTTTGCTGTACAATGTTATAATAACCACCAATCACCGTGGCGATCGTATTCTGAATCTGGTCTTTAATGGCCAGCTCACCGAGGTCTTTTATCGCCGAAATTTTATCGCGGGTGGCAAACATTTTCAACCCGTCAAATAAAGTCCAGTTGAGCGTGGCACTGGCGTTTAACACCCGGCTTTTAATACCGCTGGTATCACGTTTGGTGCCATTGGCAAATTCCTGTTTAAGTGCAGTGCTGCTCCAGTTAGTGCCGGCAGTGGCATTCAGGCGCGGCGCAAAGGCGAAGTTCGCATAGGCGTAATCGTTAGCCGCTACTTCCGCATTATTTTTTGCCAGCCTGATATCGTAGTTGTTTTTCAACGCCACATCTATTGCCTGCTCCAGGGTAAGCACTTCCCGCTGTGCCATAGCCACTGTGGTAGTGGCTATGATACAGCAAACAGACAAACAAATTTTAGCTATATATCTTTTCATATTAATTCCAGACAAATAAATTATGCATGCGTTGCCATCATGGTTTCGGATTCCTGCGCTTCTTCTTCCTCCGGATTACCCGACTTACGACGGCTCAGGAAAGTGTACATCGCAGGGATCACATACAAGGTGAGTACCAGTGAAAACACGATACCACCTACGATAACGATACCCAGCGGGATACGGCTGGTAGCCGCCGCACCGAGCGACATGGCAATCGGCAACGCGCCCAGCGCCATGGCCAGACTCGTCATCAAAATCGGACGCAAACGCAGCGAAGAGGCCAGTACCACCGCATCGGACTTAGCCAGTCCTTCATCACGCTTCTGGTTTGCAAACTCCACGATGAGGATACCGTTTTTCGTAACCAGACCTATCAGCATGATTACACCAATCTGAGAGAAGATATTCCAGGTTTGGCCAAAAATCCAGAGCGACAACAACGCACCGGCAAAGGCCAATGGCACCGTGATCATGATGATCAGCGGATCAATCCAGCTTTCAAACTGTGCGGCCAGTACCAGGTAAATGAGTACCAGCGCCAGTGTAAGCGCAAACATGGTGTTGGAGCCACTTTCCGCATAGTCGCGTGATGCGCCTGACAAAGCAGTACTATAGTTATCATTCAGCACATGCTCTTTTTTCAGCTTGTCATAAATGCGGTTCATTTCCTTGATACCGTCACCAATGGTTCTGCCGGGAGCAAGGCCCGCAGAGATAGTAGCCGATTTAAAACGGTTGAAGTGATAGATGATAGGCGGACTGGTTTCTTCCTCAATACTTACCACGTTATCGAGCTGAATGGCTTCACCACGACTGTTACGCACGTATAGGTTCTGCAGGTCCATTGGGTCGTCCCTGTCGCTGCGGAACACCTGGCCCATTACCTGGTATTGCTTACCGTTACGGATAAAGTAGCCATAGCGGAGGTTACTCAGCGCCAGTTGCAGTGTTTGTGAAATATCCTGTACAGACACACCCAGCTGGGTAGCCTTATTACGATCGATGTGTATACGTAATTCCGGTTTGTTAAACTTCAGGTCCACGTCCGTTCCCTGGAACACCGGGCTGTTGCCCACTTCTTCCATAAACACAGGCAGTACAGCAGAGAGGGAGTCGAAGTTAATATGCTCGAGTACGAATGCAATAGGTAAACCGCCACGGCGGCCCACCTGAATCGTTTGTTGCTCGATGGCAAACACTTTACCCATCGGGAAGTGGCTCATATTACGGTTCACCATGTTCACGATCTCTTTCTGTGAACGGTGACGTTCGTTGGGTTCGGTAAGCATCACGTTAACGAATGCACTATTTACCGCACCTGCACCACTGAAGCCGGGAGAAGTTACACTCAGTACAATTTTGCGCTCCGGTACGGAGTCGGCCATGAACTGCGTGAGTTTATCCACATAGTTATCCATGTAATCAAACGATGTACCCTCCGGTGCAGAAACCTGCAGGCGGTAAGAGCTGCGGTCTTCCAGCGGCGCCAGCTCCGATTGCAGCGTTTTAAACAGACCATAGATCATACCCAGGCATACCAGCACTATTACCACCGCTGTCCAACGGAAACGCATAAACGCATCGAGGGAGTTTTTGTAACCATCTTCCATCCACCGGAAGAAGGGTTCTGTTTTGGTATAGAACCAGGAATGGGTGTGGGTATCGCGGCCCAGTTTTACGTTTAATACAGGAGTCAGGGTGAGAGATACAAATGCGGAAATTAATACCGCACCGGCCACCACTATACCGAATTCACGGAACAGCTGCCCCACAAAGCCCTGCAGGAATATGATGGGAAGGAATACGAATGCCAGCGTAATGGAAGTGGCGATAACCGCAAAAAAGATCTCTTCAGAGCCTTCGCGGGCGGCGCGCATACGTGGCATCCCGGCCTCTATCTTCTTATATATATTCTCCGTTACCACGATACCGTCATCCACTACCAGCCCGGTAGCCAGTACAATGGCCAGGAGGGTGAGGATGTTAATGGTAAAGCCGCAGGCGTACATAATAAAGAAGGCGCCTATGAGCGATACCGGGATATCTATCAGTGGGCGGAAGGCCATGAGCCAGTCGCGGAAGAACAGGTATACAATAATAATTACGAGTACCAGCGCCACGATTAAAGTTTCCTCTACTTCTTCAATTGATTTTTTGATGAAGCGGGTATTATCCATGGCGATGTTGAGGGAAATATCTTCCGGCACCTCATGTTTCAGCTGTTCGTAGCGTTTGAAGAATTCATCGGCAATGGCTACGTAGTTGGAACCTGGCTGTGGGATGAGGGCTAGTGCGATCATTGGGACGCCGGATTCTTTCAACACGGTTTCTTCATTTTCCGGGCCGAGTACGGCCTGGCCGATGTCGCGGATACGTATTTCGCTGCCGTTTACATTTTTAATAATCAGGTTATTGAAATCCTCTTCACTAACGAGGCGGCCAAAGGTGCGCACGGTGAAGTCGGTGGCGTTACCGGCGATTTTACCGGATGGCAGCTCTACGTTTTCCCGTTGGAGGGCGGCCTGCACATCCGAGGGGGTGAGGCTATACGAAGAAAGTTTGGCCGGGTTCATCCAGATGCGCATGGCGTAGCGTTTTTCGCCCCATATCTGTATCTGGCTTACGCCGGGGATGGTTTGCAATTTTTCCAGGAGTACGTTGGTGCCGTATTCTGTTACTTCCAGCTGGTTGCGGGTGTTGCTCTGCACCGTCATGGAGATGATGGCGTCCGAGTTAGCATCCTGCTTGGATACTACCGGCGGCGCGTCCAGGTCGGGCGGCAGGCTGCGCTGTGCCTGGGATACTTTGTCGCGCACGTCGTTGGTGGCGGCTTCAAGGTCCTGGCCCAGTTCAAACTCCACGGTAATATTACTGCTACCCTGGCTGCTGCTGGAAGATATGTTTTTGATCCCTGCGATACCATTGATTTGTTTTTCCAGTGGTTCGGTGATCTGTGTTTCGATGATATCGGAGTTGGCACCTGCATAGGAGGTGCGCACGTTAACGATTGGCGGGTCGATGGCAGGAAAGTCCCGCACGCCCAGGAAGGTAAAGCCCACAAGACCGAATATCACGATAATGATATTCATCACAATTGCCAGAACGGGCCGTTTAAGCGATAAGGACGGCAGACTCATATATAAATAATCAGGTTATTGGATCTTATTGTATTTCAGCGGCATGCCCTGCTTCAGTTGCAGGATGCCGGTGGTGATAACGGTATCGCCTGGTTTAAGGCCACTTACGATCTGAACACTGCTCTGGTCGCGGATACCTGTTTCCACTACTACAAATTTGGCTTTACCGCTATCGGCAACGATTACACGTTTATCGCGGGTTCCTGGAATAACGGCCTGGGAAGGGATCATGATGGCTTCCGGCAGGTCTTTTAAGTTGATGCGTACCTGGGCAAAGGAACCCGGGAAGAGGGTAGCGCTGCTGTTAGGTACGATGGCACGGAGTTTTACGGTGCGGGTGGCCAGGTCGATTTTCGGGTCGATGGCGTAGATGCTGCCGTTATGGTCGTCCTGGTCGCCGGCAACGGTAAATTTCACTTTATCGCCGTTTTTGATCAGGTTCCGGTATTTTTCAGGTACGGTGAAGTCTACCTTGAGTGGGTCTATCTGTTGTAAAGTGGTGATTACCACGGCAGATGACACGATGGCGCCTTCGCTCACGTTACGTAAGCCGAGGCGGCCGCTGAAGGGTGCGCGCAGTTCTGTTTTCTGTAACTGCGTTTGTGTATAATCGATATCGGCGGCGTAGGCGCTTACCTGGTTACGGGTAACATCTACATCCTGGCGACTGATACCATTGATTTTAAGGAGGTTTTCCTGGCGTTCCAGGGTTGTTTTGGCCAGCTGCTGCTGTAATTTGAGTTTAGTGAGCTGCGCTTTCAGGTCTTCGTCATAGATCTTTACCAGCAGGTCCCCTTTTTTAACATTGGTACCTTCTTTAAAATAAAGGTGTGTGATCCGGCCGTTGATTTCCGGTTTGATTTCTACTTCCTCGTTACTCTGAAGTGTTCCGCTGGCGTCGATAAACTGGTCAATAGGAGCGGTTTTTACCACCCATGCATCGATGATCACCTGGGATTTGCCGGGGCCTCCTTTTGGTGCGGCGGCGGCTGGTTCTGCTGCTTTTTTGCCCGTTACCTTCTGAAATACAAGAAAGGCAGCTATACCAGCAATCCCTACAATTGCAATGGTGCGGAACGTACGTTTGGTGTTGGCCATTAAATGATTAGCGTTTAGAATTTCGATTATACCATGAGGGATCTGAAGAACCACAGCGTGTTCACATCACAGGTCTCCGGAGGTCATCCGCGTAAGCATGGGCCAACGACGATAACATTCCTCACAAGCCTGACAAATTTAATAAATGGATGAGGCACTAGCACCCCCGCAACTGTTAATTAGCGTTAAGGGTTTAGATAAGTGGCCAAAAATACGTTTGAGTGGAAATAATAGGCTTCTTATTTTATAAGTGGTAAGAATAAGGGGTGTTTTTGGGTGTTCAAATCATTAAATCTTAAAATCAGGAAATCCGTAAAGTATTCACTGTATTGGCTTTGCAGCGATTTTGGCGGCCGGTGGGCCCACAAAATTTCCCCTTCTTGTTGGCAATTCAATAAAAATTATATTTTTGCAGTCAAGTTTTAAACCAAAAACACTTAAAATTATGTCAGACATTGCATCAAGAGTTAAAAAGATCATCATTGACAAATTGGGCGTTGACGAAGCCGAGGTAACTCCTGAAGCCAGCTTCACCAACGACTTAGGCGCTGACTCTTTGGATACGGTAGAACTGATTATGGAATTCGAAAAAGAATTCAACATCTCCATTCCTGACGAACAAGCTGAAACTATTACTACTGTTGGCCAGGCAGTTGCTTACCTGGAAGAACACGTAAAATAATCCTACTAATCAGAATTGTTTTAATGCAACCAAGACGAGTTGTCGTTACAGGTTTAGGCGCTCTTACACCGCTCGGCAATACTGTGGCCGATTATTGGCACGGTTTGGCGAACGGTGTATCCGGCGCGGATTATATCAGGCAATTTGACGCTTCCAAGTTCAAAACCCGTTTTGCTTGCGAACTGAAGAATTTCGATCCTACTAACTACCTGGACAAAAAGGAGGCCCGTAAAATGGACCCCTTTACCCAAACAGCGGTAATATCCGCGGATCAGGCAATCCTTGATGCCAAGATAGATGCTTCTAAGATCAATGCTGACCGTGTCGGCGTGATCTGGGGTACCGGTGTGGGTGGTATGATCAATTACAGCAACGAGCTGAAAGAATTTTATACTGGTGACGGGACTCCCCGTTTCAGCCCTTTCCTTATTACCAGGCTTATTACTGACATCGCAGCGGGTTCTATTTCTATCCGCCACGGTTTCAGGGGGCCAAATTTCTCTGTAGCTTCTGCCTGCGCATCAGCCACCAATGCTATCATTGAGGCGATGTACAATATCCGTTACGGTAAAGCGGATATGGTGATCACTGGCGGCTCAGAAAACGTCATCAATGAGCCTTGTGTTGGCGGTTTTAACGCCATGAAGGCCCTATCCGAAAGAAATGATGATCCTAAAACTGCTTCCCGTCCTTTCGACCTCGATCGCGATGGTTTCGTAATGGGCGAAGGCGCCGGTGCACTGGTACTGGAATCCCTGGATCACGCGTTGGAAAGAGGAGCTAAAATTTATGCAGAACTCGCCGGTGGCGCAGCTACCGCCGATGCATATCACATCACCGCTCCACACCCCGAAGGTTTAGGCGCCCGCAATGTAATGACCCAGGCCCTCCTGGATGCAGGCATGCAGGCCAGCGATCTCGACTATATCAACGTACACGGTACTTCCACCCCGCTGGGAGACGTGGCCGAAATCAAAGCTGTCCAGCACGTATTTGGCGAACATGCATATAACATGAATATCTCGTCCACCAAATCCATGACAGGACACCTCCTCGGCGCAGCCGGTGCGGTTGAATCCATCGCTGTGATCTTGTCCATCATACATGGCATTGTCCCTCCAACCATCAACCACTTTACCGACGATCCTCAGCTGGATCCAAGATTAAACTTTACCTTTAACACCGCACAACATAGAGAAGTAAGAGCCGGACTCTCCAATACCTTCGGGTTTGGCGGGCATAACGCCTCTGTTATTTTCAAAAAATTTGTTCCTTGATCTGATCTTGATTGTGTGAAATTACTGCCAGGATTTTTATATCGACTTATATCCAACAAAAGGCACTTGTATAAAGAGCTGCATAATTTACTTGGATTCGCACCAGGTAATTTCGCTCTCTACGAGGTAGCCCTGAGCCACCGTTCCAGCAAAGAGAAGTTTCTCGAAAGCAATGAACGGCTGGAATACCTCGGTGACGCCATCCTGGGAGCAATTGTAGGCGACTACCTCTTCAAAAAGTATCCGTACAAAACTGAAGGGTACCTCACTGAAATGCGCTCTAAAATCGTAAACCGCCAGCAACTCAATGATATCGCTATCAAAATGGGGCTGCGCAAACTCACCATCTACGATAAATACAACAGCTTCCTCAAAATTTCCCAGATCTTCGGAAATACCCTGGAAGCCCTCGTTGGCGCCGTATATCTCGATAAAGGCTATAACAAAACACAACAGTTCGTTCATCGCAGGATCATTATGCCGTACATCGACCTCGAACAGCTCGAATCGGTAGAAATGAACCATAAAAACAAACTCTATGGCTGGGCCAATAAAAATGGTAAAGCCCTTGAGTTTGAACTCCTGGAAGAACAAATGGACAACGGCCGCCGCATCTTCACCGTAGGCGCCGTGGTAGACGGCCAGCTCATCTGCAGCGGCAAAGCCTTTAATAAAAAAGACGCCAGCCAGATAGCCGCCGCACAGGCCATCCAGATACTAGGCCTCGGCGACGAGAACTAAGCCTCCTTTCCGTATAGCCATTCGTGCTATTCCTGCTTACACATTCTTTACAGTGCTTTTTTTTGTTTTAGGGAGATGCTAATGCTGTTGCTGACCATTGCAAAGCAAGGGGTAAGTTACCCGGGGCCAACTGCCAAAGCAAGGCTTATTGCCTTACACTATGCCGTAAAATAGTCTTCAGCTTTGCCGGCTCTGTTTTCCGGAAGTCCGACAGGTATATTTCATGATGACGGCCATGGAACTTCAAATGACGGGCACGCATAAACGCATCCAGCTGTTGCAAACTGGCAGGTTCCTCGCTGAAAGGCCCCGTGTGCATAATCTGCACTGCCATACCTCCTTCTATCTCCTTCAGGTCCACCGCACGAAGCCTGGGGTTACTCTTCTTCTTTTCGGTGGTAGTTACCGCCTGCACAAACTGCTGATGAGTCACATAGTCCGGCAAACGCAACACCAGCTCATAATTCCATAAATGCCGCGGTACCTTCAGCGGGTCAGTGGCAGTATCGTCCACCCACCAGTAGCCTTCCAGCTTGGTGACTACGAAATCCTGCCCAGCCGCCTTGTTAATAAATTTGATCGCATAGGCAATGCTGTATAAGGCCTCCACATCCTGGGCGAAGGCAGGGCCGTCGGGGTCGCCTTTCCCGGGGATAGCCAGGAACAGGGCATCTTCAATGTTCACCAGTTCTACTGCTTTGCCGGCAGTATAGTAGCTTTTGTACGCTTTGGTAAGATCCAGTTTTTCCATTTTTCAGTCGTTTTAGTGAAGCAATGGGTTAAATGATATTACAAAGCAACGAAGCAGGTGTGACAACCTTATGTCAGGAGGTTTTTTGCGGGTATTTTTCGATATAGTGCCCATGTAATTCCATAGCGAGCTGATACATGGAATCACGCATGTGGTCGGGAGATATCACCTCCACATATTTCCCAAAGGTAATCAGCCAGCGCCGGAAGTACTCATGGGACGTTTGCATAAACGTCATTTCCGTTTTATCGCCCAGGTTTTTCTCAGACACCAGGCCGAAATAATACTTCTGTTCAGAGATGTAACGGAGCATTTCATTGTCCATCAGTACTTTATATTCTTGCAGTTCCTCGGCATGGTCGCGGTGCTGCTGTTCCAGGTACTCCTTGAGCGTCACGTGTTTGGACTTATCATACCGCTCACTCATCAGCTGCAGTTTGCGGATTCGGTCGGCCCGGAAGTCGCGGTAGCCCTTACGCAGCCTGCACCAGGCAATCAAATGCCAGCTGTTGCCGCTGTGGAATATGCCTACCGGCTCCACCTCTCTGCGGGTGGCAGCCTCATCTTTGATGGAAAAGTATTCCATGCTGAGCGCCTGCTGGTTGCCCAGGGCGGCCTGTATGTCGCTGAGGAAGCGGTTCGGGAAGGCGTCGTCCTGGAGATGCAGCGGGGTAAACCGCAGCACGGCTATATTATCATCCAGGTTCTCCAGGTAGTCCTTATCCCCGCCCCTCAGCACGGAACGGATCTTTTGCATGGCAAAGCCAAACTGCTTTTCGTTGGAGTGGTCGCTGTATTTCTCCATCAGTTTTTCAGCTGTAAGGAGTGCCGCGGCCTCCTCTCTGGAAAACATTACCGGTGGCAGATGGTATCCGTCCACTATATAATAGCCCGTGCCGGCCTCTGCACCTATCGGTACACCGGCCTCCTGCAAGGCTTTCACATCTCTGTAAACAGTTCTTAAACTGATATTGAAACGGTCAGAAATCTCTGCGGCCTTCACTATCCGCTTGCCCTGAAGCTGGATTAGGATGGCTGTAAGTCGGTCAATACGGTTCATGGGAGTAGAATATTACCACTAAGGTCGGGCACGTCGCAATTATTTTTAAATTTTTTTTCTATTGCATTAAACTTTCTGGAAAGTAAAGGGTCTTATTATTGAAACAAATCTTTCAGGGAACGTAAGAATTTGAGAATGAAAGAACTAGTGGATTCCTGAAAGATCATTAAATCGATGCTACAGTACAGAATATAGGTTAAATGGTAAGCCCCTGCAATTTCTTGCGGGGGCCTGTTTTTTTTAGCAAACTTTGTTTCAGGCCTTCGGCCTGGCGATCTTTTTTTCTTGCAAAGCAGGTAAGCAGGTGTTTGTTTTAGGAGAGACCTTCGGTCTCTCCTAAAACGGATTCAGGTCCGCCGAAGGCGGACCTGAATCCGACCTAACCAACATAACAGAATTCTTTGCGGCTTACATGCTTTGCGAGAAAATATACTCGCGTGGGAAAAAGGCCTTAGGCCTTTAATAACTCATCTCGTTTAATTTGACCTTCCCTCTGAAAGTCCAAAACACAAATACGGTATACGAAATCACCAGCGGTGTTCCAATCGCGGCAATCAGCAGCATGATCTTTAATGACTTATTGGAAGAGGCCGCTGCATAAATACTGATGCTGTTTGCCGGGGCAGTGGAAGAAATGATGATATTCGGGTAGAGCCCTATTGCAAACAATATCAGCAGGCACGACATAATAATACAGCTAAACATAAACGCCCGGAAATACTTCCTGCTGTCAATATTCCGCTTGATGTTCAGCAGCGTAAGCACGGCAATCAACGGTAAAACAAATAACTCCGGATGATGCTTAAACGCCTGTGTCATATGCGGTACATAAATCAGTGTGGCCATAGACGTTAGTATGAAGCAAAGGATAAAAAATTTGCTGCAATTGTTCACCAGTACGGTGAGTTTGGCATATAGCCGGTTTTCCGTCTTCATAACCAAATATATAGCCCCGTGCAACATAAATAAGGACAGTGTGGTAAATGCAATCAGGATGGCATAGGGATTAAAGAAGGTAAGCAGGTTGCCGGTAAATTCATGTTGTTTATTGATTGGTAAGCCGTGGATCAGGTTGCCCAGCACAAGACCCAGCAGAAAGGTGATGAAGATGCTGGATACGCAGTAGCTGATATCCCACATCCTGCGCCACCAGGCCCAGGGTTCCTTACTTCTGAACTCTATGGAAATAGCTCTGAATATCAGGGATACCAGGAACAGCATGAAAGGGATGTAAAAGGTAGAGAATAAAACCCCATATACGAGCGGGAACCCCGCAAATAGCGCACCACCGGCAATTACAAGCCATACTTCATTACCGTCCCACACGGGGCCAATGGCGTTTAGTACCAGCCGCCTCGATTCTTCTTTATTAAAAAATAAATGCAGGGCGCCTGCGCCCAGGTCAAAGCCATCCAATACACCATAACCGGTGATGAGGCCACCAATCACCAAAAACCACCATGTAGGAAGATCTAATCCGAGAATTGTTTCCATGCGCTGTTATTTAAGATGGTATGTTAGCAATATTACGTTTGGAGAAATGTTCGCTATCGGTTTCCTCTTCTTCTGTAACGTCCGGGCCATGGCTGATCTTACGGTTAAGTAAAAACAGGAACAGGGCAAACAGTAACACATATACGAACGTAAACAGGATCAATGAAAATAGTACCTGGTCAGCAGTCACTTTTTTGGAGAGAGCATCCGAGGTGCGGAGCAAGCCGTATACCACCCAGGGTTGCCGCCCTACTTCGGCCGCGTACCAGCCGAGCTGATTGGCCATTTGGGGTAACAGTACCGCCAGTACGAAAATCCACATCAGCCAGCGGTGATTAAATAACTGTTTTTTCCAAAGGAGAATCAATGCCAGCAGGGTAAGCCCTATCAGAGTGATGCCGATGGCTACCATGGCATGGTAGGTTTGGAACACAAAGTTTACCGCCCCTGGCCTGTCGGCCGGAGGAGTGGCCCGCAAGCCCTGCACAGGGGCACTAAAGCTGCCGTGCGTGAGGAAGGATAGTCCACCGGGTATTTTAATCCCTGTTGTTTGTTCCTTCTTATTATCCACCCAGCCAACGATGTACATATCGGCAACGGCTAAACTATCATAGTGCCCTTCCATGGCTGCCAGCTTGGCCGGCTGGTATTTGCTGACGTAATCGGCGGACCGGTGACCGGTAAACAACTGCATCAGCGCCGCTACCACGGCCACGCTCAGGCCTACCTTAAACATGGCCTGCGCATGTTTGAGGTAGCGGCCCTTTAATATATACCAGGCCCCCACACTCATCACCAGGAACGACCCGGCGAGGAAAGCACCAATGATCACATGTGAAAACCGATCCACGGAGGAAGGGTTAAACACCATCTCCCAGAAGTCGGTGACCACCGCCCTGGCGCCCAGGTCGTGCCCTTCAATCTTAAAGCCGGCGGGCGTTTGCTGCCAGGAGTTGGCAATCACAATCCACAGCGCGGAAAAAATGGAACCCAGCGCTACCATGATGGTGGAAAAGAAGTGAACGCCTTTGCTCACGCGGTTCCAGCCAAACAGCAATATCCCCAGGAAGCCCGATTCCAGCGCAAAGGCAAAAATACCTTCCGCCGCCAGGGCGCTCCCAAATATATCGCCCACGTAATGTGAATAAGTAGCCCAGTTGGTACCAAACTCAAATTCCATCACGATGCCGGTGGCTACACCAATACCAAATATGAGTGCAAATATCTTAATCCAGAATCGCGTGATATCGCGATATACCAATAAACCTGTTTTCAGGTAAATCCCTTCCATAATAACCAAACACAGGCCCAGCCCAATGCTCAGCGGGGGATAGATGTAGTGAAAAGCCACCGTAAAGGCGAACTGAATGCGGGAGAGTATCTCAACTGACGGCATAATTTCTACAGATATAGCACAAAGTTATTGACATCGATCATCCACGAAACTGATGTTTATCAGGTTCTTTAAATTTAACCTAATAAAGCCTGTTTTTTACTGTTTGTTTTCCCACACTAAAAAAAATCAAAATATTTTTCGGATAAAATGCCCGCGGATGCTGTGTTTGCTGAGGTTTGTTAAAATAGTATTATGGCGTTAACATCGGCTAAAGGAATGGACATGATCACAGGGGTACCTTTATGCTGCATTTTGATTGGCAAATGACAATACAATATCTTATAAATGGTATTACGCGCGGGCCCCGATTTCCATCCGGGCCCTTTCAATGAGTTTTTACTTTCCTCTGAATACACCTGTATTGTTGTGTGTTACCTTAATATATAGCATCACAGCATTTCAAATTATAGGTTGTTTTGGTGATAACCTGTAAGAAGAGTCCTGACTAACCGCAGGACTCTTTAATTTTATCCAGCAAAGTGGAGGACTTAATATAAATTTGCTCTGTACATGCCATTTAGGTAGTATTGCTGATAATCAATGAAATAGCCATGTCTAAACTCAAAAATAGTTCGCACCCCGAAACGATATGCGCCGTGGACTATGCCTTCCAGCGCATCGGTGGCAAACATAAAGGCCGCGTATTATATCAACTATCACGTAAAACTTTGCGATACGGGGAACTGGGCCGACGCATCACCGGCATCACCCCAAAAATGCTTACACAGGTGCTCCGTGAACTGGAAGAAGATGGATTGGTAGAGAGAAAGGTATTCCAGGAAGTACCACCCAAAGTGGAATATTCTTTAACCGATACCGGCAGAGAACTGGTACCGGTGATTATGCTGCTGGCAGATTGGGGAAGGAGTAAAATGGCACAGGTGGCGGCAACGTAATTCACGCAGTAGGGCCGCCAGGCCTGGCGGCCCCTCGCGAAAATCTCCTATACAATAGCTGAAATGTACGAAGATATCAGCGACGACCTTAGCGGGGAGCCGCCAGGCATGGCGGCTCTACATTCGTTAAAAAAATGCCACAAATTGGAAGTGTGACACTCCCACCTATGCCATCGCCATATTCTCTATTTCCTTTTTGCGTTCGCGGTATTCTTCCATTGTGAAGTTATACACCACGGAATCACGCTTGTTCTTGTTCGCCACAAAGTGGCAGGCATGTATATAAGGTTCTGCAATATTCAGTTTATCCAATGGCGTTACTACCAGTAGCTGTAAGTTCAGCTGACCGCAATACTCCATCAGGTAGTGACTCTTCTCCGGGTCCAGCTTACTGAAAGCCTCATCCACAGTAATAAAGCGCAAGCTCCTGTGCTGCCTGTTGGCTTCGTTGATGCCGAACTGGTAGGCAATGGCGGCTCCTAAAATCGTATAGGTAAACTGCGCCTTTTCACCACCGGACAAGCTGCTTGTATCTTCATAGTACTTAAATGCCTTGTTGTCAGAGATATAGAACTCCTTCGCACCGAAGTCGAGCCAGTTACGTACATCCGTCACCTTCCTGCGCCAGGCTTCGTTTTGCTGCAATTCGGTAATCAGCGTTTTAATATTCTGGAACAGCTGTTCGCCGTATGCGTCGTCTTTCTCTGTTTGGTATTTTACGGTATCGGGAACGGCTAAACTGAGTTTATCCTTGAAGTTCCTGATTTCCACATCGCGTACATGGCGGCATTCCAGCTGTAAATACGTATCCGGATTTTTGTTGAAGGTGATGTTACGCAGCGGCTCGTTGAGGTCCTCCATCACTTCACGGATGGCATCCTCCTGTCCGTATATCCATGCACGGTAGTTGGTGATGGCATTGAGCATACTGGTGTCCATATATTTACGGAAACGCTCTTTATGCTCGATCAGGCGCTGGTATTTGATTTGCTCATATAGGGCCGTGAACTCATCCAGGTATTCCACATGGGCGCGCAGGTCGGTAACATCGCCGATCCAGTCAGGGAAGGTGTCGTGCACCGACTTCGGCGGGTTCACAAACGCAGCCAGCAGCCGCGTGATCTCCGTTTGCTTCTCGGCGCTGTTGCGCTGCGCTTCTTTCAGCGATACGTTCAGGCTTTCTTCCGCGCGCTTGCGGTAGCTGTATAGTTGCGACGCATTTGCGGCTGGCGCAGTGATGGCCAGCTCCTCCAGGAAGGCCAGCGCACGCTGCATGGCGATTTCGTCGGTATTGCTCACTTTTAACTGCCCGTAATAGTGCTGTTTTTCCGACAGCTTATTATCCAGGTGGCCTTTTTGCTGCAGGGTATCCGCCTTGCTTTCTTCCAGCTCACGAATGCCGGCAGTGGCCTCATCCAGCTGCTCGCAGATCACTTTATATTTATCACTGGCTTGCAGCAGGTTGTCTTTTTCGCGGGCATGTTGCTCAATAACGGCGGCGTGTTGCTGCCAGCTGATGTCGTCAAAGCTGCGCTGGGTAAGGAAGGCGCTCAGTACCGTTTGCATGGCGCTTACGCCTTTACGGGAGGCCTCCAGTTCATTCAGGCCTGCCTGCAGTTCGTCAATAGCGGAGCTGCATTCTTCCAGGTCTTCTTTCAGCAGGCGTAATTTATTTTTGTTGTTCCAGCCCAGCACAAAATTATTTTGCTGGGAGCGGCCGGGACGGTCATCTTTCTCATGTTTGGAAGCCACGCGGGTTAAGCCTTTGGAGGTAACCGCCTTACGTGCACGCCCAAAAAGATTCATATCGTCTGTACAGATATAGTCAAACTGATCCAGCAGCTGGTTTTGCAGCCACTCCCTGAACTCCGTGCCCGGCTTGATTTCTATCTTCTGTAACAAACTATCTTCTTCCTTAGGCATACGCAGCATCGTATAAGATTCTTCTTCGATCTTATGATATACCAGCCTTGTTTGCAGGTTGTTTTCGTTGATATACCTGTTGATGCGGCTGATATATCCTTCCGGTACCAGCAGGCGCAGGGCAAAGTTATGCAGCACTTTTTCAATGGCGTACTCCCAGTGGGATTCGTCGTCTTTTACGCGCAGCAGTTCCCCGGCAAATGGCAGGTCTTCCTCCGGAACGTCCAGCATGTCAGCCAGTTGCTGACGGATGCGGATCAATTCATAAGGAATATTATTTTTTCTGTTAAGGAGAGATTCAATTTCCTCGTTGATAGTGGCCGCGTGATTTTTTTCGGCAGTGAGATTGCTTTTGTGCAGGAAAATATCTTCCTGAAGTGCGTCCAGCTGCTTTTCCAGGCCTTTGAGTTTTTTCTCGGCGCCTTTGATGTTTTCGTGAAACTGTGCTTCGTCCGGGGAGGCAATCAGTTCCAGTCGCTCTGCCAGCTTGTTGTAGTCATCCATTTTGTTGCGTTTCGCTTCCAGCGATTTCTGCTCGTAATGGATGGTTTTTTCGATGGAGCGCAGTTGCTCATCCACACTGTTGTTGGCCTTTTGCGCAATCAGCTCGTCTTTGCGGAGGTTTAGCTGCTCCAGCTTTGAGTTGATGGAGATGAGGG
The DNA here is from genome assembly GCF_900142605.1 of Chitinophaga jiangningensis. GTDB lineage: Bacteria > Bacteroidota > Bacteroidia > Chitinophagales > Chitinophagaceae > Chitinophaga > Chitinophaga jiangningensis. Next base: position 52,433 of record NZ_FRBL01000005.1, on the reverse strand, counting down.
TGCTGGCGGTTACGCTCAGCTCCTGTTCCAGTTGCTGTATTTCCTGCTGTACGATCTCCCGCTCCTGGCGATTGAAGTAGCCCGGCAGGGTGTCCTGTAATGATAACAGCTCGCGGCCTTTGTTCTGCAGGGTTTCCCATTCGGTGCGTTGCTGGATAATAGGTTCCAGCAGCTGTAATTGCATCTCATCTTTTTGGATGGCGCGGTGGCTGCTTAGTAAGCTGTCATAGTTTTCCCGCAGTTTGAGAAACTCTGCCTCGCTGTCTGTTTCCTCCAGCATGTGTTGTCTGATGAAGGTATTTAAGTCTCCCAATACTTTAATACCCACCGTTTGGTTAAAGAGTGCCAGCGCTTTTTCACTACGCAGCCCGAAAATGTTGCTGAATAATGTGGAATACTCTTTAAAGCTGTCGGTCACCTCTGTTTTGGGGAATTCCAGCTTCAGGCGTTTTTTCCAGTCGCCCTTGGCATCAAACTTTCCATTACCGAAATGGTCGTTGATATTGAGTTTATGTGGAGATACAATGTATTGCCTTTTCATTTCGCCCGCGTACCAGCGCACTTGTGCCAGGGTAATGGTATGCATGGTAGCAGCGTTATAGAAATAGGCCAGCAGCACGGAATAAGGGTTTTGTTCCTTATGGCGCAGTTGTTCTGTTTTAGATTGGAGGGACTCTTCGGAAAAAGTTTTCCCGTAGTAGCCCCAGAAGTACGATTCCTCCCCACGGTCGCGGCGTTGTTCCGTACCGGACGACTGGTTGTAGAAACGTTTCCCGGAGGGCACCAGCAGCGTCAGCAGCGCATCGATGAGCGTGGTTTTACCACTACCATTGGCGCCGGTGAGCAGGGAGGTTTGCCCGTTGGTATTTACCCGGTATATTTTATTGTGAAAGGTCCCCCAGTTATATACTTCAAAATATTGCAGGCGGAAACCGCTTTCTTTGGAATCACTATTGAACAGGGTTGACATGCAGATTTAATTTTGTTTTGATTTCTTCCAGTTTCTCGTTGTTCACGATCGCTTTGATTACGCGTTTTACTTCATATTGCTGCATTTCCTTGTTGGTAGCATCTTCGCGGCTAACGCGGAGGATGCCCACCCCAAGCAGGCTGTTAATAGGCTTGTTCAGGTCTTTGAGCAGTTTGGAGCGGTTGTGGCGCTCCTTAAAGAAGAGGGTGAGTCTTTCCTTAATTTCTTTTTGTGTCATAAACAGTTTGGTGCCGGTGCCTTTGAGGTCAAACTCTTCCAGGGCTTCCCGCAGCACGATGCAGAGCAGGGTAGCCTCGTAGGTGAGCTTGGATTTGCGCATGAGGCGTGGCAGCGGGCGATCGGCATTTTCATCATTGTCGGGCTGCACAATGCGTGCAAAGCCATCGGCTTCATTGATCACCAGTTGCAGGCCTACCTGTTGCAGGTATTTGTGCAGTTCTGTTTGCCAGCCCAGCAGGTCTTTCCAGTAGGCGCGCTCATCTTCGTAAATGGTGCCTTGCATCAGTTTCAGGAAAACATGTGCAAAGGGTGCTGTATTTCGTTCAGACATAAAGGTTAGTTTTTTGAATTGGTAAACAGTACCATCGGCAGGTTGATGATACGATTACCGAGTTTCACAGGATCGGATGTTTCCAGGATGATGTGGCTGGAGGACTGGCTGGCAATGGCAAAGTAGGTGATCAGCTCCGTGAGCCCCTTTTCAGAGCCATAAATCTCTACCAGTTCTTTCAGGCTGATCTGCTTTTTGTTTTGCAGCTGTACCTGTATGCGTTCTTCCAGCTGGGCGCGGTCAATATGGAAATGATTGAACAGCGCCTGCATATCTTCCAGGGAGTACTCTTCCCCTCCTACTCCTTCCGGTAACTGGAAGGCCGGGCTGGCCGCTTTTTCATCGGCCAGTTCCCAACGGTCCGGAAGATCCATCTCCGGATCGGTTTCTATCTCTATAAAATCCTCTGCTGATGGATGGTTACCCAGTGTTTGGAAGGCCAGCACGCGGATATCATTGATCAGCTCCATGGTTTTGCGGCGCTCCGTCATATTGCGCTCGTTGAGTACGCGACTGAGTTTATCGCTCAACTTTTTATTGGCGTCGATCACCTTTTTGCCGGAGGCATGAAGGGACTGCTTGAGCTTCCGGAGGAACCGGTCATTTTTATATTCGATGTCACGGTCTTCAAGGAGTGTGTATAACTTATCGATCAGCTCCCGCATTTCCGACTGCTTGGTTTCATCCATGAGAAACTGCCAGAAGGAGTAAAAGCTTTTACCCTGGTCCTTTTGGCGCAGGGCCTCAAAAGCATCCAGCGTGTAGGCGAGCAGGGTACCTTTGGCTACGTCACGTTCACTTTGTTTGCGGTAGATGTCCTGGGTGATTTGTTCGAAGTTGGATTCCACTTCTTTAAAATCTCCCAGCAGCTCGCGGGCCATACGGTTTACATCGTATACCCTTTCTTTGATCTGGGTATCGTCAAACACCTGTACCTTACCGGTGATGGTGATGGCCTGTATTTCCTGTTCTATCTCAAATTTCTTTCTTTCCAGCTCCTGGATGCGTTGTTCCGGATCTTTATTACTCTGGTCCACCAGCTCCTTGAGTTTGGAGAAAATATCCTTAAAGCGGCTTTCGGTGCCTATAAATTCGCGTTTCTGCAAGGTAGTGACCCAATGGAGCACTTTTTCCGTATCGCTGCTCAGCTCATGGATATCAATACCTTCGTCGTTGGGGTATTTGCGAAGAAACCCCTGGTTACTCCACTGGTCAATGTATTTTTTAGCTTTAGTATCATCGTCTTCCAGCAGGGAAACCGCATCGATCTCATCGTCTGTGGCGCGGTAGCCGGTATGCGTAAGATAATCTGACAAGCGGGTTACCAGTTCGGCATTGGTAATGATTGTCTGGTTTTTTTCTTTGAATACGGTGTGAAAAAATGACAACATCATTGGAGCACTGCGGGCCCGTAGTATCTTCAGCGTTACTGACTGGGCAAACAGCAAACATAATTGTTCATACGTCATTCGGTAAAAATAAGGAAAAAAGGTATTCGGTTACATGATATAAAGTCCGTTTGCACGGGGTTCTACAGGAGCCGGGATGTCGGTTTCGCCGAGGGTTTCCAACAGGTTGATTTCTATGGTCCTGGCGATACTGTCCAGCGGCATGGCCAGCGGGTTGTAGGTGAATGGATTCATGAGATTAATGCCGTTGAGGTGCGTGGTATGGAATACAAACCCGAACGCCCATCCGAAAAGGATGGACCAGGCGCCGATGGATTCTGTCATCATCAGCGTGTTCATGATCACATAAAACCAGATGAACATTTTCGTGAAATACACGTAGCTGGTGGGGAAAACGGTGTTTTTGATCCGTTCGCATTTGCCCATGCTGTCGGTGTTTTTCACCAGCAGGTCGTTGAGTTCGAGGAACTGGAAACCGTCTACCGTGCCGGTTTGTTTGAGCCGTTGCAGGTCCTGCGCCTGCAGGTTTAGGATCGCATTGGGAACGTTGGTTTGTCGCCTAACTATCTCTACTTCTTCCGGTGAAAGGTAACGGTGGTAGTATTCATCGGGGCGGTTGCGCAGGGCCGATTTAAGGGCGTAGAGGAAAGCCAGGTGGCGGTAGATCATGTTGCGGGCGGTAGTGGTGCGTTGGGATTCATTGTCGGAATGATAAAAATAGAGCAGGCAGCGGGTCCAGGAGCGGGAATCGTTTACCAGCGCTCCCCAGATGATCCTGGCCTCCCACCAGCGGTCGTATGCCTGGTTGTTATTAAAGCCGATGAAAAACGCGATGGCCGTACCTAATACCGTAGAAATAGCGCCGGGTATATTGATATGATCGCTGAGCCAATAAACATCCATATAGTAAACACCGGTACAACAGAGGAGCAGCAGCAGGTCCACCTTCCAGGTGAAGGAAAATACCTGCATGAGCGACAGCTTGGACTTTATCAGCATAAACGGAGCTATTTTTTTAGTAACCTGTTACGGAGTATCTTTTCCATGGCTGCCTCTTTCATCCCGCGGGAAAAGGGCACAGTGGCCTTTCCCATCTCCACTAAATTCCCATCAATACCGGTAATTTTTTTAGCGTTTACCACATATGATTTGTGTGTTTGCACAAAGTCCGTGCTGTTAATGCTTTCAATCACCGATTTCAGGGTGGCGTGAATAATATGCCGGGCATTGTCGGTATATATATTCACATAATTTTCCATGGCTTCGAGGTATAAGATATCCTCCCAGAAAATTTTAACGAGTTTTTCGTTTGATTTTATAAATATATACGCGGAATCGGGTGGGATTGTTTGCCGGAAAATTTCCAGGGCGCGGTTGGCCGCTTTCAAAAAGCGGTCAAAAGAAACCGGTTTCAGCAGGTAATCCAGCACCTGTAGCTCAAATCCCCTGATGGCGTATTGTTCATAAGCTGTAATAAAAATAACTTTTGGCGGATTGGGAAGGCTGCTTAGCAATTCCAGTCCGGTCATGTAGGGCATTTCAATATCGAGCAGCAGCAGGTCCACCGGTTGTTGCTGTAACAGGTTGTTGAGTGAAATAGCATCCTCACAAACGCCCACCAGCTCCAGGAAATCCACTTTTTCCACATAGCTGGCAATGCCTTTGCGGGCTACAGGTTCGTCGTCGGTGATTACACAGCGGATTTTCATATGCTTAATTTTAGGGTGGCCGTATAGTTGTTGCCGTTATGAGTGGTAGTTAATTCATGCTGCCCGGGATAGAGTAATTCCAGCCGTCGCCGGAGGTTTTCGAGCCCTATGCCACCGGATTTGATGCGCTGGGCGTCCGGCACGGCGTTGCTCACATGGAAAAACAGGTCCTGTTCCCGCAGGGTGGCGGCAATACTGATCCAGTAGTCGCCCCCGGTATATTTAAACGCATTCTCCACCAGCGGCAGTAACAATAACGGATATACGGTTTGCTGCTGCAGCTGCGGGTCAAAGTTTACGGTCAGTTGCAGGTGACTGTTCATCCGTTGTTGTTGTAGGTCGATATAAGACTGCAGGTATTGTAATTCTTTTCCTACCGGCACCAGTTGCTGTTGGTCGTAAAGCTGGTAGCGCAATAGTTCCGACAATTTTTCAACGGTGTGCTTGGCTTCCTGCACGCTTTCGTCCATCTGGAAATAGATCATATTGAGTGCGTTGAAGAGGAAATGCGGGTGGAACTGGGCTTTCAGGAACTGGAGTTCCGTCTGGAGCCTGTCGTTACAGATCTTTTCCAGGAGCAGCTGTTGTTCGTAATTCTTACGCAGGGAGGCCGAGGCCCGCAAAATGGCATATGCCAGCAGGCCGTATAGTAGCGGGATGAGGGTGATGTTGACCACATCGTACCATTCGCAGCCATCATCCGTAAGTGCGGCCATGGGTATAATGGTTATATAGGAGATGAGGGTGATGGCGAGGGCCACCATCCCGTACTCCTTCCAAACCGGTAACGGGATTACCCGTTGTTGTTGCCGGGCTAATATCTTCCTAAGCACATAAAAAGTAATATAAGCCGCAATAAGGGATACCGTTACCTCAATAAGGTTGGTATGCAGGGGCCGGAGCCAGAACCTGGTTTCGCTGATGATATCGTTTACCAGCCGCAGACTGGTGTATACCAGGAGGGCATAAACGGCAGGCAGCCAGTGGATGGTCCGGATGTTTTTCATCTTCATCAAGATAAGAATTTTACTGGTAGTATTTTCCTGCAAACTACCCCGTTCCGGGTGCTTTTACCAGGGGAAATTGACCATATGCCGCTGGCCTTTGACGAAATGCAGAATTTTTTTCTCTACCTATATATTAGAAACTCAATGTGTTGTAAAATTATTTAGCCTATTAGTCTATAGGGTTAGTGGGAAATTAAAATAATCCCCGTATATTTGTTTCACGATAGCAATCAACCGCTGTCCCATCATTTACCAACCGATAAAATTTTCAGGAAATGTCCACACTTTACCGTTACGCCGATTACCTGCAGCAGCCTGTGCCAGAGAATTTTCCAAAAACAGGATACCATAGGGAGAAGATAGCGCCACTGGGTGCGGGACAACAGTTTCCTGAATTTTTTCTCGAGGCAGACCAGGTAATTAAAGATGCTGGTTTGTTAACACAGGGGGCGAGTATTCACACATTAACGGCGCAGCCGCTGGTAGTAGTATTCTATTCCATCCACTGGAACGGGTACGCAGATGATCTACTGGACCAGGTAATAGCGTTGCATCCTGCTATAGAAGCGGCTGGTGCAAAGCTGTTACTGATATCCAGTGAGGGGCGCAAACAATTTGAAGCGGTAAACAAACAGGAAATTCCTTTTGATGTAGTGTACGACAGGGATTTCGATATCGCTAAAAAAGCGGGGATTTATAAGAAGTCCGATCCAATCTGGGGCTTTGTGGCTGGTGTAAATGAAGATGTGCCTGTGCCTGCCGTATATATTATCACCCCGGCGCTGCAAATACGTTACGCGTTTGCCGATAAGTACCTGGAGCATCAACTGCAACCAGCTGAGTTGCTGGCTGCAATTGAAAACCGTACTGCAATTACTGCTTAATCATTGATGGCCTGGTATACCAGGTTTTTGAAAGTCTCGTTCATCATACCATGTGTGGTTGGCCATACGTTGGTATAGATCAGCGCCACTATCTTTTCTTTGGGGTCAGCCCAGTAGGTAGTGGCAAACATTCCTCCCCACTGGAAAGCGCCGGCTGGCATCAGCGATGCTGCGCTTCCTTCTTCACTGGTTATTTTAAATCCAAGTCCGAAATTATTGTATTTGTCCGACCCGAGTTTCAGGTTGCCGGTCTGGTTCATGGTCATGATCCTTACGCTGTTGCGGCTCAGGATACGTACGCCGTTATAGGTACCGCCGTTGAGCATCATTTGGAGGAATATGGCGTAATCGTAGGTGGTAGACGATAATCCGCCGCCGCCGGAAAAGTAAGTGCCTTTGAATTTGGGGTAGTCCGCATACAGCTCTGTGCCGTGTAGCATAATACTGTTGCTGGTTCTGTAGAGTTTATGTGCCTGTTTGTCTTCCGAGTAGAGCGGCACCAGCCTGGCTTGTTTATCAGCCGGTAGATAGAACCAAGTATCTTTCATGCCCAGCGGCTCAAAAATACGTTCCCGCATAAACTGGTCGAGGCTTTTACCGGAGAGCACTTCCACGAGGTAGCCGAGTACATCCACCCCCATGCCGTAGGTCCATTTTTCGCCGGGGTTATGAAGGAGGGGAAGTTTGCCCAGCGCTTTCATCTTATCTGCCAGCACCAGGTTTTTTACGCCGATGCCTGCGATTACGCCGGCTTTGGCGTACATCGCCGTTTCCATGCTGCCACCTATCTGGGCGTAGCCGATGCCGCTGGTGTGGGTGAAGAGGTCGCGCACGGTGATTTCGCGTGTAGCCGGCACCGTTGTAAACGAGGTGTCTGCGGCATTATATGCCTTGATTACCTGTGGGTTAGCGAACTCAGGAATGTATTTCGACAGCGGCTCATCCAGCTGGAATTTACCTTCTTCGTACAGGATCATGGCCGCTACGCTGGTAATGGCTTTAGTTTGGGATGCGATCCGGAAGATGTTATCCGTTTTTTCCGGGATCTTTTTTTCCATATCACTGTAGCCGAAGGCTTTGTTATAGATAATTTTTCCATTACGTATAACCATGGCCGTAGCGCCGTTCACATAGCCTTTGCCGATATAGCTGTTGATGAGGGAGTCGATACGGGTAAGCCGGCTGGCGGACATATTAGCCGCTTCCGGCTGGGCGGTTGCCAGTTGCTGGGCATGAGCATGCAATGCCGGCAGCAGCAGGAGTGTAAATAAAACTTGTTTCATAGTGGACGTTTATCAAAGGGGAAGATAGAAAATGCCGGGGAGAATATTTTCGAAAATAGCTATTGCAAATACGACATAACAAGGAAAGAATACGCTTTTAAAGCCATGTAATACATAGAAAAATACCTACATGTAGGTATTTTATGTAATGCTGCGTTGGTCTACTTTTGCAGAGATCAATTACAACTATTCGAACTAATTATAAGAGTCATTATCCTTAATAGTTAATATGACCCATGAGGTCAGTTACCCCCAAATTTGGGTCTCCTTCTTTCGGAAGAGACCCAAAACTGTTTTTATAAAATTCCATTACATTTGCAGCAAGTTTATAAAATCAACCACCGCGAAAAGCCTTCATGCCATCTGTCCCGAAATGTGAGTGTTGCTAAAGATGGGCTTCACTATTGTTTTTTTCCCGTTTTGTCTTATTTGTAAATGAACGTATAGAACACGTGTCCAACATGTCAGGAGTAACGCTGGAGGAGAAATTAAAAGCCTTACAAACTATCGAAGATGAATTGCCTGCTGTATTGATTGTGCACAGCTTTCCGGATGGAGGCGTGGTGCATATGTCGGCCAGAGGCTGCCGGGAACTCGGTTATACTTTGGAGGAGATTAAGGGGATGGGTCAGGAGTATTATAACCGTTGTTTTAATCCGCAGGATGTGGAAGATTATCTTCCGCGGATCATGGAGCTGATCAGTGCCCCGGAGTCGGAGGCAAAAGAAATCTCATTTTTCCAACAGGTGCGCCTGGCCGGAAAGGATGACTGGGACTGGCATCTGAGCACTACCAGGGTGTTGTGCCGCGCGGCAGATGGGACACCTACCCACCTGATCACCTGTGCTATTCCGATAGATCCGTTGCATCATGTTACCAGTAAATTGAAAAGACTGCTTAAGGAAAATCAGTTCCTGAGGCAGCACCAGCACATATTTGCGGAGCTTACCAAGAGAGAAAAAGAGATTCTTCGGTTAACGGCCCTGGGGCATAGTGCCGGGGAAATGGCCAGGGAACTGCATATTTCTGAAAAAACGGTAGTTACACACCGTCGAAATATCAAATCAAAAATCAATGCCGAGTCTTCCTACGATCTCACGAAATTCGCGCAGGCATTCGATCTTATCTGATTTTAAAAAATATTTTTTGAATTGATTTTTGTTTAAAACAAAAGCTGTAATTTCATTTTAGTTTGTGATCCTTTTTATTTGGATGACGAATGTTTGTTAACCAGATCCATGTTTGTAAAACCTGTATACCATGTCTTTTAAAGCCCGTTGTAAAATCGAAGGCTACGAACTGAATGTGCTCGAATGCCGATTTTCTTTTTCCCAACCCACAGATGCCTGCGGTAAGCCAGTTTCACGTCCTAACGGTGGAACGATTGAGCTGCTGGTGGAATCCACTGCCGATACCAATTTGTTCGACTGGATGATTACCGATACGGCTACCCGCAACGGAAGTATAATTTTTTACCGGAGAGATGCAATTTCGCGGCTAAAGGAGCTGCAGTTTTCGGACACTTACTGCACCGGATATACGGAGTACTTCAGTGCCGCCGGCGAGCAGCCTATGCAGATAAGGCTCCAGTTGTCGGCCCGCAAGATGTCCCTTAACAGTAGTGAATACGAGCATTTCTGGACTAAATAATTTTCACATATGCCGGAACCAACCAGGATTACCATTTCCATAAATGGTAAAAAGTACAGGCATTGGTATGCCCTCCGCTTAACGCAATCTATCTATGCGCCTCATGATTTTGAAGTGCAGCTGGGGGATGATTTTCTTCGTTCCGCAGGCAGCAGCCTGCAGCAGGTTGTACAGCAGTTCCTCGGGAAGGACCTGCAGATACAGCTGGGCAATACTACCTTCAACGGCTATATCAGTGCGGTGGAAACCGGCTGCTGTGAAGGGCGTGAGTTTGGTTATTGCCTGCTGCGGGGAATGAGCCCTGATGCTAAAATGGATATAGCGCCACAGCTCCGCTCCTTCGAAAACAAAACGCTGACGCAGCTGGTGGAAAGCATGGCTACCCGCTTATCAAATATGCTCATTCAGCCTGAGCAGCAGGCTACGCTCCCCTATCATGTGCAGTACGAAGAAACGGACTATGCTTTCTTGCGAAGGCTGGCGGCTACCTATGGGGAATGGTTCTTTTACAATGGGGCCCGCCTGGTATTCGGAAAGTATTCGCCGGCGAAGGTGACGCTGTACTACCGCCGGGAGTTGCAGCGCTACAGTATTAAGGCAGCGGTACCGACGGTGGCGCCGGGATGGTCCTGGTATGACGCGGAGCAGGGAATTGTGAAGACCTTGCCTTCAAAGGCGGAGCGCTGTTATGACCCGATCATTGATGCCTGCATCAACCAGTTGCCGGCGATGAAAGGGAACAGGTATGCCTTGTACGATGGCGCATTGCGCAGCGCCGCTGCCGCGGTGCAGCAGCGGCAGTCCGCCTTACAGTGGGTGGCCGAAAGTACGGAGCCAGGCATACGTCCGGGTGATTTGGTAACCGTCAGGGAGGAGCAGCCGGTAAAGCGTGGCCACGGTACGTTTCTCGTGAGTCAGATTATCCATACCTGTGATGCCGTGGGGAACTATAAAAATCAGCTGACCGGGCTGCCTGATTGCCCGCCATTAAAATTTTATGATGAGCCGCGTATTCCATTTTGCCCCTCGCAATCTGCAGTAGTGGTGGAAAATGATGATCCGGATAACATGGGACGGGTGAAGGTAAAGTTCCACTGGCAACAAGGTACTACACCATGGATACGCCTGTTGCAACCACATGCCGGTAGCCGGAAGGGATTTTATTTTCTGCCGGAGAAAGGGGAAGAAGTGCAGGTAGCCTTTTCAGCACAACATCCGGAATATCCCTATGTGGTGGGCGCCTGTTACCATGGAAAAGCAAAAGTGGACTATGGTACCTCCGGAAATAACCTCAAGGTGGTGGCTACACGCTCCGGGCATACCATTAGTTTAGATGATACTGCCGGGAAAGAAGTGATTACCATCAGGGATAAAACCGGTAATATCATCACGCTGGATACTGCCTCCAGGAGTATGCTGATTGAGGCACCGGAGCAGCTCAGCATCAAAGCCAATAACCTGCAGCTCTATGCCAGAGAAAGCATTGCCATGCACGCCGGCAGGGATATTTCTTTGGCCGCAGCGGGTAATGTGTACCAGCACGCAAACGAAAGCGCTTTACAGTCGGCCAAAAATATTGAGGTAATAGCTGATAAAGCGTTGTCGCTCCTGGCAGGCACCTGGAAAGGAAAAGCGGATGAAATACAGGTTCACAGCCTGAAGGGCGACCTGGAGCTACATGCCGCGCAAACACTGGATATTAAAAGCGAAGAAAAAATAAGAATGTTCTGATGATTTGCTAACCCATTAATTGCGATATCATGAATATTGTTAACCAACCATTACACCTCGTATGCGAAGGTGCGCTATGCACTTGCTCGCAATCGCTGAATCCTGCACCTGTGGCTCTACAAGTACCAGGTAAAACTAAGCTGTACCTGCAAAGCAGCAGCGGTAAGCCGGTGGCGACTACCGCAGGCATCAACATCGCCGCGCTTAATTTTAACCTTTGCAAAATTCCGGATCCGAAAAATCCTACGCCATGTACGCCAGTGCTGCAATGGAAGGACCATTATGAAAATATCTCCCTCCCCGGTAATGTACATCCACTTACGGAAAAGAGTAGCGCTACCTGCAGCAGAGGCGGGAAGATCAGCATTATACAACATGGGCAGCAGCCGGTAGGAGGACAGGTAACCAAGGAAGAATCCCCGACACCGGTTACAGCCTCCATGGAACCCTCCCCGGAGCCGGAAGTCGTGGCCCCCTCCCCAGCCATGCGAAGTGCCCGCTGGGAAGATGACAGCCAGCAACTGAAAGTAGTTACCGGCTGGCAGGAGCTGTCATATCTGCATCTTGCGCTGGAAGATGCAGAAGGCCTGGTATTGGAAATAGAAATTATAGCCACGGATAATTACCGGAGGGAACTGCATTCACTGGTGCCGAAGGCAGCTTACACAGTGACGGATGGAACGATTCTCATTCCGTTTCGCGCTATTCGCAAAGAGGCATTGCTGAAAGACGGGGACCTGATCTACGCACGGATTCACAGCGAAAGCCCTGTTAAAAAATTGCGTTCCCTGCATCCTACCCGTCCGCTGCTTTTCCGCGATGCACCTAAAATCAGGGAAGTGAGATTTTCCCGAAACAATAATCCCGTGATTACGGCGAGGTACGGAGATACGCTCTCCTGCCGCATTGTAGCGCAGAATATGTGCAGGCAGAAAGTAGCTGTACAGATAAAACGATTGGAAAAAAAGAATGGCCACGATTTGGAACAATTGGATTCGGTGATGTACAGTAATACTTTTCAGGTGAACGATCATGGGTATATACAATTCGATTTTACCATTGAAAAGGCGTGGGAACAGGATTATGAGGAGCGGGTGCAGCGGTTTTACGCCGCCATTAAAACCGAAAGCTGGTACAGCTGGTGGCAAACGGTAAGCGCGTTTCCCGTGATAGCGCCGCTGGCGAAGAAACGAGTGAGTCCTGCCCTGATAGGCAGTGAAGCGAAGTCCGATAAAAAAACGATCTGCCCCGCCTGTGCTGAACCTGTGACCATGGAGCAGATACGGCAGATGTCCGTGGATGCACGTGGTACACCGTTTTTAAAGGACGATCGAATCATCAGCGCAGCACTGCCTTTTCTGAATCAATATCGCCATGAGTTCCGGCTGGATACTTGTTGCCGCAAAGCGCACTTCCTGGCGCAGCTGGCCACAGAAACGCGGTTCGGAACACTGGAAGAAAATTTTAATTACAAAGCTTCCGTACTGGTGAAGAAATTCCGGCGATTTCGCCAGGGACAGGGCCGCATCAATGCGGGCAACTGGGGGCGCTCCGAAACCAGTGATGTACCTGTATCTGCCGAGAACCAGCAACACATTGCCAACTGGGCCTATGCAAAAATCAATGGCAACGGCGACTACGACAGCAAGGACGGGTACCGTTTCAAAGGTCGCGGCTTTATTCAGCTCACCGGCAGGGGGAATTATAAAGAAGCCACCCGCCTGTTTAACAAATGGATTCCTGACCGAAAGGTGGACTGGGAGGCACACCCCGGCGATATCTCCGAGAAACCGCTGGACGCGATGGCCGCCGCAATGATCTACTGGCGCTCACACAGCCTTTTCCTTCGCGCTGAATTTGCAGATGAATATGCAGTGGAAAGCGTGAGCAGGCCTATCAATGCCGCCTTGGATAATATAGTGGAAAGGAAACGGTTTTTCCGTGAGGCAGTGGATGCGTTTGGGGTAAAGGCATGCAAGCATTATAACCAGCGTAAATGGCAGGAGCCGGTGATGGATACGGTGGTAGTAGTGAGCGGGAAGGCGGAGCGGGTGGGAGGAAGTTGTTATGTGAAGAAGGGAAAAGGGGAACCAGGAGGGAAAGCCTGGCCAGTATACAAATCGAGTGTGTTCCGACGAATGTCAATTCCTGTGTACAAAAATCTGCTAGCCCAAAATGCCCTGCCTCCACCGGATTACGTTACTTACCTTACACGCGATGGTCATGGTGAAGATTATGGCATGCATTCATCGGAACGCTATGGTTCTATGAATGAATGCCCTCCCGGAGAATATTATTTAAACAGGGGCATAGATGGACAGAAATATAACATGTACATCTCAGATAGTCCAGGATCGGGTAGTGCAACTATTAACGGCCCAGATGGAGAACGCAGCGGTATTGCTATTCATGGAGGTTGGCCGATCGGGAGTATCGGATGTTTGACTACCCATACCAATGGATACAAGCCCGCACAGAATGCGCTGGTTCAGGAGTTGCATGCTAATATTCCGGAATTAGATAAGGCGGTACAGGAGGAGGGTGTAAGGCATGTCCGGATTATTCTTGAGCCAAGGGAGGTGGTGAGTGAAAAGTGGTATAAAAAAAGTTTAGGTGATACTAAATGGACAGGTCTGCTGCCTGTGAAATAACAATTCAATAAAGTAATAAACTATTTGTTTGTATCGGTGTTTTTACCGAGCGACATTTCATGTCTCATACAAACCTCAATTAACCAATTAATCATATCTAACTCCAATTAAAATGACCAAAGTCTTCAGTATTTATTTGCTGTTACTAATCTCCACTATGAATAATAGTTATTCGCAATCAGATACGATAAATATTCCTGATTTGCAAAAAGTAAAAAAAGGAATGAGCCTCCGCGGCTACGCATTCCCTGACACTATTACCTTCTTCAATAAGGTCAAAGATATATTCGGTATTGACCTTCGCAAGAACACTGCGCCATTAGTTAAACTGGATTCCTCACCGGAACCTTCTCCAACATTATGGGCAGTCAGGAACAGCTGTTTGCTTATTCATCAGGAGGAGCTGCCACTTATCTATCCTAGCTATAATGAAAAGAATCAGTTAGAGGATTTGCCCTTCGAGAAATGGGATACCTCCAATTTCCAGCACCTCGTCGCCCTCAACAAACTCCTCATCTCCGCCGACGCTTCCCAGCTCAAACCCGTCGATCATTATTATCCCGAGCTCCTGACTTCTCTCCTGCAGGACTTCGGTTACACCGGCAATCCCGCCATAACCAAAATGAAGATCGAAGCGATCAGCGATATGGAAGATGGCAGGCAGACTTTTTTGCAATATTGCTATGGCTGGCTGGCAGGACAAAATGTGCTAGGCGTGCGCACCAATGTACTGGAAGCTATGTTGAAATACAATCCGGATGTATTTATTCATACCGGTTGGGCTATCCGAGAACTTAAGCTGACGAATACACCCGCCAGGCCAATCGCGCAACTCCTGGATGCCGCTATAAGGGCTGGTATTACAGGGTTTACGGAAGAACTCTGCACCACCGATAAAAAGCTAATGAACGAAATCAGGAAAAATAATGCTTATGGGATGGAGGCATTACAGGCCTATATGAAGAATTCCTGCCCGAGGTAAAACTAACAGCATCGTAAAAAAAATGAGTCCGCCGAAAGCGGACTCAATACTCCTATGACTAAAAAAACAAAATATGGGCCTTCGCATTTTAAACATATTCACAACTAAAAAAATACAGGTCTTTGCTGCTTACCTGCTTTGCTGCTTTGCGAGCAAAAAAGACAAAACACAATCCCCTTAGCGCAAAAAAATCCCTGCAAGGAAACCTAAAACACAATACCGCCGCTGATCACACTCACATTGGGCTTGTCGTCCGGGAACGACACCTCCGCCCCGTTTGCGGTGAACTTCGGAAACTTATACACATATCCGCGGTAGGTATACGACACAAATACACCTACCTTACCTACCAGCAGTGAGGCACCTGCGCCTACGCCCCAGAAATATTTTCCCGTTTTCTGGTAGCTGGTCACCTGGGGGTTATTATTGCCGTCAGTGTAGGGATATTGGTACGTTACGCGGTAGTTATTGTAGCCAAATTGCCCGTTTATGAAGGGCTCCACCATACCCGTGGGATACTTCACCTTAAGGTCGGCAAAGGTGGGGATCATGAGGTTACCATTGTAGCCTGTCAGCTCTGCTCCCAGGCCTGCAGCCAGGTACCGGTTAAAGCCGTAATCGTACATGATACCACCGCCAAAGTTGTTGCTGTGGCGCATCAGGTAGGCATAGCCGCGACTGTTGGTTTTCCATTGCGACACCGCCATCAGCGGCAGCAGCATATAAATCAGTAAGAATAATTTTTTCATCATCATCAGCCTTTTTGTAAGAGGTTGTTACCTTAAAAACAAACAGATACCAAAAGAGTTGTATGTAACCGAAATTCAATAAAAATGCAGCAGTGTACTATATTCCACTGCTGCATCGCCTTCCCATGTAACCAGCATTTAGCCAGTAGTAAATTTGCAGACTTTAGTCATGCCCGGAGGTCTTTACAATCTTATTATAGATGCCAAATAACAGGAACGGCGCCGCCCACTGACCAATAAACAAGCTTGCATGCTTTTTACCGAGACATTGCAGGGTCAATGAAACCCCCATAGCGCCTACTGCAGCCCATAGGTAGCAGTCGCTTGGGATTTTGGCCGTTTTATCCTCAATAGCCTTGGCCATTGGCCCTTCCTGGTGTTCGTTTTTTAAGATGTTTTCCATGTAAGTAAGTTTTAAATGAATTAATAAGCAGTTTACGGCCTCAGCAACGCAGCAATACTATCCGCAGTGGCAAGGTGCATCTTGACCTTAGGAAGTATTTGCACCGCATAAGCCTTTACAGAAGCGTGGCTGCCGGAGTCTATTTCATGTTGATATAATGTGACTGCTTCATTATGATCTTTTACCTGAGATTGAATATAGGCAGTATCAAAGCTATAGCCGCTGAGCGATTGCAGCCTGAGCTTTAAGGCATTGTGTGCTGAATCTGCTTCCATCGGAAGGATGGTGCTCACACCGGAGGCGACTTTTGACAATTCATCATAAGCAGCGTTATGGTCCATCACCATCATGCTGCCAAACCAGCGGATAGCGGTATCGCGCCCTGATTGTGGCGCCAGCGCACCTATCAGCACTTCATTTTTATTGCCGGTGGCGGCCTTGGCCATGAAATCGATATCAACGATGCTCAGGCCGTTTCCTGGAACCACATCATCGTCGTTGCTGCAGGATGCAAATGGCAGCGCAATAGTAAGGATGCGTAACATGATTTTCATAAGCTGATTTTTTGCGTGATGTTATTTACACGAGTCGGTAAAACCATGCCGGATTATAATGCAGAGTCCTTTACCATAGGCTGAATCCGGCAGAGGGGTGGCATAATTCGTGGATGCGTAACGGTGATAAAAATTGGGATTATGAAAAGGAATATCAATAGTATCACACACGCTACGGCCGACTACCTCATGGGAGTCATGGTGGCGGCTGCCCCCTGGATTGTATTGTATTACAACGATTACACCGCTACACGTATCAGCGTAGTTTACGCCGCCTTAATTTTAGTAATGACATTCTTTACCAGGTTCGAAGGAGGGTTTGTCAGAATTATTCCATATAAAGTACATCTGGCCATAGATATGATCGCGGGTATTGCCTTTATCCTGCTGCCATGGCTGCTGGGTTTAAGCAGTGCTGCCACCTGGACCATGAGCATCCTGGGATTAATAGCGGTGATGACCACTATGGCTTCGGAAAAGAGAGCTTATAAAGGTTTTGAGGAACCTTATTACAAGCCACAAACACCTGAAGGCGATACCCTGATTACTAAACACAACTAAATAACAATTTATGCTGGTACCTTTTATTGCACTCGTGGTGGTATTAATCGGGGTGGTTGTTTACCTCGTTATGCAGAGCAACCGTAAAACAAAAGATCGTGGAAATGGCTGATTTGCAGAGTATCCTTTACAAGGATAAAAATAAATCCGCTGTAGGCCACACTGTTTTCTTATTATTCACCGCTTTCCAGATGAGGCCGTCCAGGTCGTTGAAGAAGGCTTTGTCCGTACGGGTGTTACACAGTATCACCCAGTTAAAGCCTTTAGCTGTACGTACAATTTCGCTGGCGGTACCTGGCAGGGAGCCGGCATGCCACCAGTTACGGTACATATTTACGGCCCAGCCGCTGGCATAACCGGCGTTGGCTGTAGAGCCGGTAGTCATTTCCGTTAGGAAAGGTTTGCTCAGGATATCGGCAGTATCTTCAAAACCATCAATTACCACTAACAGGCGGGCCAGGTCAGTTACGTTCGCAATCCAGCCACCATGGGAATCCATGCGGGAAATATTGTGTATATATGGATTTTCACCGTTTTGCCCGTAATAGGTTACCTCATTGTTTTTTTTCTGGGAGATGGTATTGCCGCCTGTCTGCATGTCCTTGATACCTGCTGGCTGGAGCACATGTGTACGCACATACTCTTCATAGGGAACGCCGCTGATTTTTTCAATCACCCGCCCCAGTATGCAGTAGCCAAAGTTAGAATACATGTACATTTCGCCAGGGGTGTAGCGTAAGGTATCTTCCTGCAGAATACGTTTTAGGAGGGTGTTAGCATCCAGCTGTAAGTAGCGGAACATGGGGTCGCGGGTATCATTGGGCCACCCGCCGGAAGTGTGTTGCAGGAGTTGTTTTACAGTGATCTTAAAAAGGTTCGGATTTGCGTTGGCCGGTGTGTATTCATTACCCAGTATGCCTGTGGCACCAAATACCTTTTGGTCCATGGTCAATTTATGCTCCTCCGCCAATTTAAAAATAGCCGTTGCCGTTATTGTTTTTGAAACGCTTGCAATCCGGAACAGGTGCTGTGTAGTTACGGTTTCTTTAGTAGTTGTGTCTGCATAACCATACCCTTTCGCATATACGAGTTTGCCGTGATAGGTTATGGCTACGGCCATTCCCGGTACATGGTATTGTTGCATGAATTGCTGTACGGGCTTATCTACCTGCGGGATAGATTGTAAAAATGGAAGGATGTAAAGCAACAGACTACTTATGTGCATAAACGCTTATTTATACCTGCTATTAATTATTTTAGATAATTGTCGTTTGTCAATTCTGCTTGCGAGCATGCTTGGGCCTTGTCCTAATGCGTAATCAGAAAAACTGAAAATTATTGCGTCAGGTTGTACCACAAAGTCAATACTGTCTAAGTGATAGAATTTTGCCGGTGTTGTATCAGTCATTTGAAGTCGAAGCGCTTTATAATCTTTATCCAGTAAGGATATTAAGGTGTTTGCATTTTCATGTTTACCTAAATCGAAGTACTCCCTGGCATACAGGCGTTTGCCTGATTGCTTATCAAAAGTAAAGGATTGAAGTGAGTTGATGGCATGAATACCATAAGCAGCCATAAAGGAAACGCCAAATCGACAGCTAATAATATTTTTGTCCTGGAAACAGTTAGATGGATGTACATCAAAAAAGTTATGATTTAATTCTTCATAGGGTAAGTCAGGTTCGTCATTTACATCCGGCATGTCCACATGTTTTGCAAACCTTTGAAGCTGCGGCTCTACTGCATCTGTGATTAATTTTCTGAATGCTGCTTTATATGGACCTGATGAAGGATAGGCATATACCAATGATACTTCCAGCCTCCGTGTGCTATCCTGGTATAAAACGCTGTCCTGGCAGAAGTCACTGGGTATATTTTCGTCTTCATAAATCGTCCATTCTTGTGTGGCAGTATCGGTAGGCGTGTGGGCAGTTACTACTGCTGTTTTCTGTTTACAGGATAATAACAGGATAAAAATAGCAATTGGCAAATATTTCATCGATAGGGTATTTATGCCTTCAATTTACACCTACTGACTCACATAGCCAAGCATTCATTTTATAACAAAACAGCTGACACGATCAGTGCCAGCTGTATCTTAACATGGTGAGGGGTTAACTATTTTTGTTTCCTCAATGTTTGCAGCGCCAGCGCAGCAATATCCGTCGTGACTTTCGTGGGAGAGTTGCAGTCACAGTTACTGAATCCCAGTACATAAATATCTTCACTGGGGATGTATACCCCCATTGTTTTAAACCCAAAGGATGAACCGGTTGATTTTGTGGGATAATTTGGTATATAGGTAGATATCGGATCACTCGTTTTTAATTTTCCTTCCTGCTCCAGCAGGAGTACTGCAACTGCGGTGAATTGTTTGGTCATGGACCCCAGTTGAAAAACATGGTCGGTGCTCATATCCACATTCAGTTCCAGGTTAGCTTTGCCGGTACTTTTCTGATAGATGATTTTGCCATCGTGAGCAATCATGAACACTCCTCCGGGACCATTCTTATCTGTAAAAACAGTAGCTATAATGCTGTCCGCCTTTTGAGAAAGGCTTTGGCTATATACGAGTTGACAAACAAGGATGCAGGTTAACAAAAAGGCTAAAGCAGAGAGTTTTCGCGTCATTGCGGATGATTTTATAGCTTGTTACGCTATAAAGAAACAGGAAGGAGGAAATAGTTGCATGGGGGAAGAGCTATATCGGAAGTTTTGCTGGCCGAAGGGCCGGACAAACTCCCGGCTATAACTGAGTTTACTATAGCTAGAAATAATTACCCCGCATTCGGCGTGTTCATTGGAGGTTACACCGGGATTACCTGCGTTGTTTCCAGCCATTCACTGAAGCTAAGTAATCCTGGATGTATGGTCTTTAATGCAGCAATATCCACCTGTGGATAACCCTGTGCATTTAGGTGGCTGAATAACTCTCCCAGGAGCGGGGATTGCTCCGTTAGCACCGTAATGGGAACCTGCACGTGTGTGATGCTTTTTTGCAGTTTATTACCGATTTTGGCAGCTATTTCAGAGGCGGTGAGTTGATCCCCTGCGAGATCTAATGTCTTCCCGATAAAAGCCGCTGGATCCTCAAACGCTTTGACAGCGAAGGTACCAATATCCCAGGTGGCGATATAAGGCACTTTCAGATGCGCCGGTGTGGGATCGTATAGCTTCCCACCGGCAATACCGGAGGTAGGGAGTAATACATTTTCCATGAATCCGGGAGGCCGTAAAATAGTAGCTGGGATGCTATGGACTGTCGGTACTACCTGTTGCGGATGTACTTATTGCCTGGGGAATGAGTCACCGGAAAGAGATCCTTGGGAGAAGCAATTAATACTTCTCTGCGAGAAAATAAGCGGCTAACAAAGCCCCAGGATATTGCTAATCGAGGGCTTAATGCTACTTAAATATGGTTATTTATTTATGTTCCGCTGGTGAATTTCATTAAAGCGTTGCTTTAGCAGCTGCTGGCTCCTTCTGCTTGTTGGCAGTATATATTCTGCTACCCGTACCTGAGAAGGTTCTAATGTAGTAATCTGGTTTAAGGCTACAATAAAGGATTTGTGTATCCTGAGGAAATCGATTGCTGGTAGACTTTCTTCTATGGATTTTAAAGTAGCATAAACAATATATTTTTTGTTTCGCGTAACGATCTGCACATAGTTGAGCATAGCTTCAATAAACAGGATGTCGGCGAGTAATATTTTTTCCAGTCGGTGATTGGAGCGTACGAATAGAGAGTCTGGTTGTTCCCTGTTCATTTTTACAGAAGCTACGCCGGTTATTTTGGCGTTGGCTTTTTCGCAGGCTTTCAGGAAACGCTCGAAGGTTACAGGTTTCATCAGGTAGTCTGTGACATCCAGCTCATAACCTTGTAGTGCGTATTCGGGATAGGCAGTTATGAAGATGACCTGCTGATAGATATCTTGTGTTTGCAAAAACTCGATGCCACTCATCTGCGGCATTTTAATATCCAGGAAAATCAGGTCTACCACCTCTGTTGATAGTATCGCCTGTGCAACCACCGGATTACGTGTTGTGCCCACTAAATGCAGGAAGGGTATCTGTTCAACATAGCTTTCAATTTGTTTGCGGACCAGTGGCTCATCATCCACAATAAGACAATTTAGCATCGCTGTAATCTTAGGTTTAAATAAACAGAATATTCACTTTTATTTTCAATAATTTCCAGCTTATGCTGATGAGGATATATTAAATCCAGTCGTTGCCTTACATTCTGTAGCCCAACGCCATGACTGCTGTAAGCCGCAGAATTTTTAACCGCGATCGTGTTCATACAATAAAAATGTAGTTGGTCATCTACCAGCTGGATATTTATCTGGATAATATTTTCCCGGAAATCATCATCAGAAATATATTTAAATGCATTTTCAATAAAAGGCATCAGCAACAAAGGAGCGATGTGGAGTTCCTGGTTGCCGGCAATGATATGGAGGCTGGATGTAGCATCTGTGCGTATACGTTGCAGATTAAAATAGTTTTCCAGATAGGTGATTTCTTTGGATAAAGGAATGAAATCCGTATTGCATTCATATAGCTGATAACGCAGCAGATCGGCGATAGAAATCAACGTATTTTTTGCCTGTGGTACATCAAAGTCAAGCTGTGTATAAAGGCTATTAAGCGAATTAAACAGAAAGTGAGGATTGAGTTGCGCTTTGAGGTAGGTTAACTCCGCCCGGGAATTGGCTCTTTCCATTGCATCCAGTTTGCGCTGCGCATTAATGCGATCCAATGCCAGCTTCAGAAATGCACCACCGAATATACCTACTAAGGCAATAAAAAAACGGTTGTACTGCAGTTCATTATAGTTCCAGGAAAAATCGAAATGGATAGGCACCAGCATGTGACGGAGAAACAGCTTCATGAGATATGCATATCCTGTCGCTAATAAAGCCAGCCAGATAGTTGCCTGTATAAGTAATCTGATAAGTTGTTTGTGCTTAAAGTATGCCGGCATCAGCCAGCTATACACGCCATAGAAGGCACAGATTATCATCGTGACATCCAATGCAGAAAAATACAAACGATTACCGGTATCACTAATGTAGAAATATATTATCTGGTTCCACAGAAAGTAGAAGCCAAGCCAGAAGAAGAAATGCATGAAGAAACGTCGCATGCCCCAAATTAAGCAAAACAGAGCAGTGTCGCTTCCTCATTATAGCAACAGACAAAAAAGCAGGATGTATGGTAGATAGTAAGTAAAAAGGCAGATGATGTAATATATCCTGCAATTGCTATAAAAGACTCGCCGATTTAGCGGATCGCTGGTAAATTTTCAGAAAAAAGTATGAGAACTATTATTTCCTTCACGCTGCTATTCGTGATGTCCGGTAAAATTTTAGCACAAAGCGCTGATACAGCAGCGTTCCAGGCAGCTGGGTATTTCAGGGAGGCTGCTGCTGCCAGCAATAATCAGTCTGTCTGGCCATTGCCGCTGTATGGCCCTATGATACTGGTAGATCCTAAATCCAGAGTAGCCTATGCGAATGTACCCGATAGCGCAGGCATCTTTATAAAGACAGGAGAAGGGGTATATAAAGGAAAGCTTCCACAGGAGATCATAATTGCCAATACGGCTATAACCTGGCAAAATCGTTTGTGGACCCTTGTGTTATCGCCCTTGCCTACCGATAAAGATGATCGCCTTGATCTGATGTTGCATGAGTGTTTCCATCGGATACAGCGCCAGTTGAATTTACGGGATAATAGTCCAACAGTAGATCACCTCGCAACCATGAACGGCCGCATCTACTTTTTGTTGGAATTACAAGCCTTAAAAGCAGCCCTTAATAAACCTGTTGATGCTCGTAACAAGGACCTGGTAAATGCATTGCTTTTTCGCAGGAAAAGGCAGGAACTATTTAAAGCAACGTTTCCGACCGAAAGCATGCTTGAAATGAATGAAGGATTAGCCGCTTATACAGGATTGATATTGGGTAGGCCTCTGGAAAGTATCCATCAGCATCTCCGCAAGGAAATAGACAGTGTGGCATATAGACCCTCACTGATCAGGGCTACTGCTTATATAACGGGGCCCGTTTATGGGTATTTGCTGTATGAGCGTTTTCCTGCCTGGACACATCACCTGGATTCCAGTGCTTCGTTCCCAGATCTTGTAGAAAAATATTACAACGTGAACATGCCGGAAATAGTCACGGATGCTGATTTGAATAAGATGGCAACACAATATAATGGCGATGCTATTCTGCTTGCAGAAAAAGAAAAAGAGGAGAAGCGCCTGGTACAGGCGGCGCATTATGTGCATATGTTCACGGAACAACGGGTGTTAGTCATCAACCTCGATCACATGAGTTTAGGCTTTAACCCTGGTACCCTCTTTGATTTAGGGCCACTGGGAACCGTGTATCCAATCGCGGAGCTCAAAGATGTCTGGGGAAAATTAATTGTAACAAATGGTGGTATGCTGATGAAGAACTGGAAGGTGGTAACGTTATCAACGCCCGGTCATGTATCTCTGGAAGGTAATATTATAAATGGAGATGGCTGGCAGCTACAATTAAACAGTGGCTGGAGAATAGAACAAAAAGACAGTCTGCATGCAGTATTGGTAAAGCAGCCATAACAAAAAGCCCCCAGATCTTGCGACCTGAGGGCTTAAAGCTTGCGGAAGAGAAGGGATTCGAACCCTTGATAGGCTTTCACCTATACACACTTTCCAGGCGTGCCAGTTCAACCACTCCTGCACTCTTCCGTGATTAACTTTGAACTAAATCGGAATGGTTGTTTTTCCGATCAGGGTTGCAAAGATAATCCTTTCATTTATATTTCCAAGATTTTTTTATTTATTGTCGTACAGCTTCCAGATGGCTCCGCCAATAAGCCCGCCCACTATAGGTCCTACGATAAATACCCATAGGTTGGCCAGTGCGGCACCGCCCACAAAAATAGCCGGTCCTATACTTCTTGCAGGGTTCACTGATACCCCTGTAACGGGAATACCAACAATGTGGATCATGGTCAGCGCCAAACCGATTGCAACACCGGCAAAGGCACCGTTAGGCGTGTTTTTGCTGGTGCTTCCATGTACTACAATCAGGAAAATGGTAGTGAGCACAATCTCTGCCATCAACCCTGCTCCCTGGGCAAACTTGTCGGGGGAAGTATCACCAACGCCGTTTTGCCCCAGGCCATTGGCCGCCAGCGAATAATCAGCCTTGCCCTGTGCAATCATCAGCAATATGCCGGAAGCCAGTATCGCTCCCAGGATCTGCGCAATGATGTAAGCCACCGCATCTTTTCCTGATATCTTGCCAAAGGCCAGCATGGAAATCGTAATCGCCGGATTAATATGGCAGCCGGAAATGTATCCGATGGCATATACCATCGCCAACACCGAAATACCAAAGGCAAAGGCGATCCCCAGGAAACCTACGTGACTACCGGCCAGTACTGCACTGCCAGTGCCTATAAAAACTAAAACAAAAGTGCCAAAAAACTCGGCAATAGCTTTCTGTGAAAGAGTAGCATTCATAGAGCAATCGTTTAGAGGTTAGTAAAATCTTTGGGGGTATAAGGGTTGTAAAAAGCTACTATAAATATATCGCAAATTGCTGAGATCATAAAAAAACGGGAAGCCGTTTTACAGCTTCCCGTTTTGCAGCAGTTAACTGCTACTCATACACTAATATACTTCTGTTAACGTCAGCTCTCCGCGGAGTGGCGTCTCCATCATCTCTTTACTTTCTTCCAGCGTAAGCCCCTGGCCCAGTACAAACATCAGTTTGGTTACAGCAGCTTCAAAGGTGAGGTCATGGCCACTTACCACGCCTAAGTCTTTCAGGTGCTGACTGGTTTCATACTTTCCTAACTCTACACTACCACCATCACACTGCGTAATATCCAGGATCAGTGCACCGTTGTCGGCTACACGCTTCAGGCAATCCGTAAACCAGGTTTGCGTGGTCGTATTACCACTACCAAATGTTTCCAGGATTACCCCCTTCAAGCCAGGGATATTCAGCGTTGCTTCCACCGCCCGGCGCGTAATACCAGGGAACAGTTTCAGTACTGTGATGTTTGTTTCCAGTTCCTTGTGCACTTTCAACGGTGCTGTAGGACTGGGCAGTATAGCCTGTGTTTTGTATTTAATATCAATCCCTGCTTCCGCCAGAATCGGATAATTCATGGTGTAGAAAGCTTCGAATTTCTCCGCGTTATACTTCTTGGATCGGTTACCTCTGAACAATGAAAAATCGAAGTAAATACATACCTCGGGTACCATCGCAATGTTGCTGCCATTGTGTTTGCCACAGGCAATCTCCATCGCTGTAATAATGTTTTCCTTTGCGTCAGTACGGATTTTTCCGATAGGTAGTTGGGAACCGGTGAGGATTACCGGCTTGGATAGGTTCTCCAGCATAAAGCTCAGCGCCGATGCTGTAAAGGCCATGGTGTCAGAGCCATGGAGTATCACAAATCCATCATAACGGTCGTAACGATCTTCGATGATGCTGGCCAGTTCAACCCAGATCTCTGGTTGCATATCGGAGGAGTCAATGGGAGGATTAAAAGCATAGACGTAAAAGTCTATTCCCATCCTGTAGAGTTCAGGTAAATTGTTCCTTATCTCATTGAATCCTATCGGGCGAAGTGCTTTGGTCTTGTCGTCATAGATCATCCCTACTGTTCCACCCGTGTAAATAATCAGAATTTTACTCATTGTGCGTAGTCTGCCAGTTGCATGCAAAGTTATCCTTAAAATGGTTAGAGCATTTTGAATAATTTAAGCGCATTGCTGCTGGTAATGGCGGCTACATCTTCTATTTTTAGATTTTTTACATCTGCCACCTTTTCTCCGACCAGCGGAATGTAGCTGCTCTCATTACGTTTGCCCCTGTATGGCACCGGCGCCAGATATGGGGCATCTGTTTCCAGAACAATATGCTGTAAGTCAAGCTGCTCCACGATTTTGTCCAATCCTGCTTTCTTAAAAGTCACTACACCGCCTATCCCCAGGTAAAACCCCAGGTCAATAATCTCTTTAGCCTCCTCCAGGGTACCGCTGAAACAGTGAAATACGCCCGTCAGATCCCCGTTTTGCAAGGCTTTTACCTCGTCTATACACTCCCGGGTCGATTCGCGGCTATGGATAGCCACGGGCAATTTATGCTCCCGGGCCAGCAACAGCTGCTCCTGGAACACCTGGTACTGCTGGGTGAGATAGGTCTTGTCCCAGTAAAAATCCAGCCCGATCTCGCCAATGGCCTTAAAAGGGCGCTGTTGCAGCCAGGCCTTTATCAGCTCCAGCTGCGGTACCACATCCTCCTTTACATAACAGGGATGGATACCTATCATGGGAAAACAATGCTCCGGATAAGCCTTTTCCAGCTCCAGCATGCCTGCTATGGAATCCTCGTCGATATTCGGTAAAAACAGCTTGTTCACCCCATGGGTCAGGGCGCGACCAATCATCTCCTGCCTGTCAGCGGCAAATTCCTCAGCATACAGGTGCGCATGGGTGTCGATCCAAAACATAATATTTATTTTAATATAAAATCCTATCTTTAGGTGTACAAAGTTACAGCCAGAAAAACCTAATTGCTAAAAATCTATAACTATGAAAAGCTATTTCTGCACAAACCGTGTGCTGGCATGGACATTCACAGGAATTGCCATTACAGCGCTCTTCTTTGCCTGTAAAAAAGATGCTGCCAAAAATACCGATCCGGTGGTAGCTGAACAGAGCGATAAGCAAGTGATGGCCGGAGCGGCCTATCAGGCAGAGGTGGACCTCTATTACAGCGATATTTTTGATGCCGTGTCAGCAGGTGCAGCACAACAGATTCCGGACCCTTCGGCACGACGCTCTGAAGGCAATCCTGCATTATTAACTACGCCGTCGCCTTCCTGCCCTTCTGCATATATCGAAGGAGGATTAACCTGGCCTATTACCGTAAATATTGATTTTGGCACTTCCTGCTCTAACAGCTTAAACAATCGTGTTCGCGGAGGCAAAATTATCGCGGTTTTCAGCGGATATCTTACTACCCCGGGTACTACCGTCAAAGTAACACTGCAAAACTTCACCATCAATGGTAAGCCTGTTTCCGGTAATATCCTTTATACCGTTACGGGCTATAATAAAGAACCTAACGGTGGCATCTCCTTTACACAAAAAATTACAGACGGTACTGTGAAGCTGAATGATAGCATTATCGCCGTTTATAACCATACGAAAACAGTTAAACAAACTAATGGTGGTAGTACTATAGCGAATCCTGGCGACGATGAATACGATACAGAAGGTACCGGCACACTTGTTTATAAGCATACCAACGGTACTAACGTAAGCATTTCCATCTCCACCCCGGTTAAGCTGCATACATCCTGGAATTGCCAGTGGATCAGGTCCGGTCAGCTGAAACTGGTAACAGAAATGGTGGCAGGTACCATTGACTATGGCGCCGGTGATTGTGATAATAAAGCTACTGTAACAGTAGGCGATAAAATGAAAGAGATTACACTGTAATCAGTGTATATATAAATTTAGGGAGAAGGCGCAGCTGCAGTAACAGCGCGCCTTCTGTTATTTTACAGAGCACGCAGCTCGTACTTTTGTTTCTTACAGAATTCAAGGACCCTTGGCAACGCATAACTCATACGGTCCCAGGCCTTGGTGCTGTCGTGAAACACCACTATTGAGCCGGGCTTCAGCTTAAATACTACATTCTGTACACAGGCTTCCCCGTTGATGTCCAGGTCGAAATCGCCGCTCAGAATATCCCACATGATTACTTTAGCGCCAGGGATCTGCCTTTTCAACATCCTGATCTGGAACGGTGTTATCCTTCCATAGGGCGGTCGAAATAAAGTACTCTGAATATATTCCTGTGCAAGCAGCACATTTTCAATATATTTATCAGTACCGGTTTTCCAGCCGTTGAGGTGGTTGTGTGTGTGGTTGCCCACGGAATGGCCTTCTTCGAGGATGCGCTGATAAATAGCAGGTTGCTCAATGACGTTCTTGCCAATGCAGAAGAAGGTAGCCTTTGCATCATATTTTTTGAGCTGGTCGAGCACAAAAGGCGTTGCTTCAGGATGTGGACCATCATCAAAAGTAAGATAGATCGCATTGGTGCTGGCAGGCATATTCCAGATACAACTGCTGTACACAGCTTTTAGTATAGCGGGTGTTTTAGTCAGATAGAACATGAATCCGGCAGCTTTTAACGTGCTACCCAATGCAATATACTTAATGTACTATTCCGGTTCACCTGATTAAAAAATTTTAATCCCCGCCGGATTAATGCTGGAAGCCATATCCTAAACCCTTAACTTTGTCGATTATGAATAACAGGAAAGTAAGAGTGCGTTTTGCGCCCAGTCCCACTGGTGGCTTACACCTCGGCGGTGTGCGCACCGTATTGTTCAACTACTTATTTGCAAAGCATCACAAGGGAGAATTTGTGCTGCGTATCGAAGATACAGACCAGACCCGCTACGTACCTGGTGCGGAGGAATACATCAATGAATGCCTCCGCTGGTGTGGCCTTGAGCCGGACGAAAGCCCTGAAAAAGGCGGCCCGTACGAGCCTTACCGCCAGAGCGAACGTAAAGCCTTATACCGCCAGTATGCTGAAAAACTGGTGGCCTCCGGTCATGCCTACTACGCATTTGATACCCCGGAAGAACTGGAGTCTTTCCGTGAGAAGTATAAATCTCCGGAAAACCCTTCCCCACAGTACGATCACAGAACCCGTGTGAAAATGAGGAACTCCCTCAATATGACGGAAACTGAACTGAAAGCACTGCTGGACCAGCAAACACCGCATGTAATCCGCATCAAAATGCCGGAAAATGAAACCCTCAGCTTCACTGACATGATCAGAGGAGAAGTGAGTTTCCATACCGGCCTGGTGGACGATAAAGTACTGCTGAAAGCAGACGGTATGCCTACCTATCACCTCGCAGTAGTAGTGGATGACTACCTCATGAAAATCACCCATGCCTTCCGCGGAGAAGAATGGCTGCCTTCTGCCCCTGTTCATATCCTCCTCTGGAAATACCTGGGATGGGAATCCGAAATGCCTGAATGGGCACACTTACCACTGATCCTGAAACCGGACGGTAACGGTAAGCTTAGCAAGCGTGACGGAGATCGCCTCGGCTTCCCGGTATATGCCATGAACTGGAAAGATCCTAAGTCCGGCGAGCTCACCAAAGGCTTCCGTGAACTGGGTTTCCTGCCGGAAGCATTTATCAACATGCTGGTAATGCTCGGCTGGAACGATGGTACCGAACAGGAAATCTTCACTATGGAAGAACTGATTGCTAAATTCTCCATGGACCGCGTACACAAGGCCGGCGCCAAATTCGATTTTGAAAAAGCGAAATGGTTTAACCACCAGTATATTCATCATAAAGACAATCAAAGTCTCGCTACCCTCCTTCAGCCTATGCTGGCAGAGAAAGATGTACACGCGGACCTGGGCTTTATCGCCACTGTAGCAGGCCTCGTAAAAGAACGCCTCTATGTGCTGTCAGAATTCTGGGAACACAGCTTCTTCTTTTTCGAGCGCCCTACTGCGCACGATGCAGCTGCTGTAGTACCTAAGTGGAATGCAGACAAGGAAAAATTCTTTACTACATGGCTGCCTAAGCTGGATAAGCTGCCCAAACAGCCTGCTGCCACTGATCTCGAAGCCAGCTTTAAAGAGCTCGCTGCTGAAATGGGTATCAAGGTGGGCGAATTGCAACTGCCTTTCCGTATCATGCTCACCGGTGGTAAGTTCGGCCCTCCGGTATTCGATATCGCTGCTACCCTCGGCGTAACGGAAACCCAGAAACGTATAGCCATTGGCGTGGATGTGTACAAAAAAGCCGCGGAAGCTGCCAGTAAAGCGTAATCATATTGTTATAAAACAAAAAAAGTCCCTGCCATGTGGCAGGGACTTTTTTTGTTTTATAAAGAAGGTATTTATTTCGCTGCTTTAGCGGATTCCTTTGCCCACGCATCTTTCAGGGTAACGGTTCTGTTAAACACCAGTTTTTCGCTGGTAGAATCCGGATCTACACTGAAATAACCCTTACGCATAAACTGGAACCGGTCACCTGGTTTTGCCTGCAATAAGCCCGGCTCTACATAAGCGGTGTTGATTACCTGCAGGGAATCCTTGTTGATAAAGGATTTGAAGTCGCCTTCTTCCATGCCTGGGTTTTCAACAGTAAAGAGGCGGTCGTATAACCGTACTTCAGCCGCTGCTGCGTGTGCAGCGCTCACCCAGTGAATGGTACCTTTTACTGTAAGGCCGGAAGCATCGCCACCACTCTTACTTTCAGGCAGGTAGGTGGCATAAATGGTAGTAATGTTCCCATCTGCATCTTTATCCACACTTTCTCCCTTAATGATATAGGCATTTTTCAGGCGCACCATCATACCCGGGCCGAGGCGGAAGTATTTCTTAGGAGGGTTCTCCATGAAGTCTTCCCGCTCAATATAAAGCGTATTGCTGAAAGGCAGTTTACGGCTGCCGCTGTTTGGATCTTCCGGATTATTTTCAGCTTCCAGTTCTTCCACCTGTCCTTCCGGATAGTTGGTGATCACCAGTTTTACCGGGTCCAGCACGGCCATGGCGCGGTTGGCGGTTTTATTCAGTTCCTCGCGGATACAGAATTCCAGGAGGCTGTATTCGATAACATTATCGCGTTTTTGTACCCCTACGCGCTCGCAGAAGTTGCGGATGCTTGCAGCGGTATACCCACGGCGGCGCAGGCCACTGATAGTAGGCATACGGGGATCGTCCCAGCCGGCTACGTGATGTTCTTCCACCAGTTGTTTGAGCTTACGTTTGCTCATAACCGTATAGTTCAGGTTCAGGCGCGAAAATTCGTACTGGTGACTAGGATAGATATTCAGTTCCTGGATGAACCAGTCGTACAGTGCACGGTGAGGGATGAACTCCAGCGTACAGATGGAATGGGTGATTTGCTCGATGCTGTCGCTCTGGCCGTGTGCGAAATCGTACATAGGATAAATGCACCATTTATCGCCGGTACGGTGGTGATGTGCGTGTTTGATACGGTACATCAGCGGGTCGCGCATGTGCATATTAGGCGAAGCCATATCTATTTTAGCACGGAGGGTTTTTTCGCCATCTTTGAATTCACCTTTGCGCATGCGTTCGAACAGGTCGAGGTTTTCTTCCACGGAACGGCTTCTGGCAGGGCTGTTCACGCCAGGAGTGGTAGGCGTACCTTTCATGGCAGCAATTTCCTCTGCGGTAGCGTCTTCTACGTAGGCGAGGCCTTTTTTGATCAGCGTTACGGCAAATTGGTACAGTTGCTCGAAGTAATCAGAGGCATAGAGTTCCTGTTGCCAGGTAAAGCCCAGCCATTTGATGTCTTCACGAATGGAATCCACGTACTCGGTATCTTCTGTTACCGGGTTGGTGTCATCGAAACGGAGGTTGGTAGCACCATTGTATTTTTGTGCCAGGCCGAAGTTCAATACGATTGACTTGGCATGACCTATATGCAGGTAGCCGTTCGGTTCTGGCGGGAAACGTGTGAGTACGCGTCCTCCTGTTGATCCGTTGGCCAGATCTTCTTCTACGATTTGTTCTATGAAATTGAGTGACCTTTCTTCGCTCATAAAGTATATAAATGTGTCTGCAAATGTAAGGAATAGTGGGAAGGTTTTCCTTACCTTTAGGAACTTAATCGATAATAGGTATGGTCAACCCTTTGAATCGTCCCGTGCGGGTATTGGTAGCTAAAGTGGGCCTTGATGGCCATGACAGGGGCGCGAAAGTTATTGCAGCGGCACTCAGAGACGCCGGTATGGAAGTAATTTACACTGGCCTTCGCCAGACCCCTGAAATGGTGGTAAATGCAGCCTTACAGGAAGATGTGGATGCCATTGGTGTAAGCATCCTCTCAGGGGCGCATATGACCGTTTTTCCACGGCTGGTAGCCTTGATGAAAGAAAATAATATGAACGATGTACTGCTAACAGGCGGCGGCATCATTCCCGAAACTGATATGAAAGAACTCCAGGAAATGGGCGTTGGTGCACTCTTTCCACCCGGTACCAGTACCCAGGACATTGCAGCTTATATTGGCGAATGGGTAGCATCTCACAGAAATTTCTAATATTTTTATCTTGTAGCCGTAACTTTTTGAAAGGTGGGTCGTCTTTTGGGTAGATTTCATCCAATTACCTAATATAACAACCGCCATTTTATGAGCTTAAAATCTATTACTGTCTTAGTTTTGCTGCTGATTGCAGCCATGGGGCCGGCTATTGCCCAGGAGTCTGACTCTACTTCCACATCTACCACTGTCGACTCTACGGCAACCAAAAAAGAGGCGATTTTCAGTATTATCTTCGGCAAATACCCTAAATCCCGTAAAGGTATTTACAGAACTAACGGCGGCGAAGGCGCGCTGCTGTCGTTTGCCCAGGTGAAAGACAATGGCGACCACGTACCCATGGTGCCCCGTTTTACCTTCTTCTTTAACGTAGGAACCAATGTGAATAAGGATTTTGGCCGGAACTTCGGTATCTTCTCCGGTCTTAACATCAAAAATATAGGTATCATCACCAAACCTACAGATGATCTTAAACTGAAACAGCGTGTATACACCCTCGGTATACCCCTGGGCTTTAAAGTAGGAGACGTACACCGTGGTACCTGGTTTTTCTTTGCCGGCGCTGAGTGCGACCTGGCCTTCAACTACAAGGAAAAACGCTTCGAAAACGGGGATAAAGTGGATAAATTCAATGAATGGTTCAGCGATCGTACCCCCCTGCTGATGCCGTCCGTATTTGCGGGGATGCGCTTTGCACCCGGATTTGGTCTGAAAGTACAGTACTACCCTCAGAATTTCTTCAACCAGGATTTCCAGGTGAAAGACAAGCTGACAGGCGTGAGTGTTAAGCCTTACGAACACCTCGATGCCAAGCTGCTTTTCGTGACCCTGAGCTATAGCTTCAATACCCATCTCTATAAAAAAGCACATAAAAAAAGTAACTATGTGCGCTTCAAAAGCGGTAACGCCAAGATGGAAATAGAGTACTAAATGTGCTTATAATAAGGCAGCCGGCGGCTGCCTTATTATAAGCACAAAAGCCCCATCGCCGAAGGCGATGGGGCTTTTGTGCTTTAACGATATAATGCTGTTATTGCCTTCTTTGTCATCAGGCGCGGGAGGATCAAAACAAATTGCTTAATATTGGATACACTAAAACTACGGTTCATGTATCAGACAATTAGCACACAACTGGAGAATAGTTCACTCATTATCACCATCAACCGCCCGGATAAAATGAATGCACTGAACCAGACGGTGATGGCTGAGCTGGCACTGGCTATAGACGAGGTTTATAGCAATGCCGCCATCAAAAGTGCAATCATTACCGGTGCAGGTGAAAAAGCCTTTGTGGCCGGTGCCGATATATCTGAATTTCTCAAATTATCCCCTAAAGAGGGCGAGGAACTGGCAAAAAAAGGCCATGTCATCTTCCATAGGATAGAAAATAGCCCCAAGCCCATTATAGCTGCGGTAAATGGCTTTGCCCTAGGTGGCGGATGCGAGCTGGCTATGGCCTGCCATTTTCGTATTGCGAGCGACAATGCCCGCTTTGGTCAGCCGGAAGTGAACCTGGGCCTGATCCCGGGTTATGGCGGCACCCAACGCCTCACACAGCTGATCGGCAAAGGAAAGGCCATTGAACTCATGATGACCGGCGATATGATCGATGCCGCAGAAGCCCTGAAATGGGGCCTGGTAAACCATGTAACCCCGCTGGCAGAGCTGCTGCCCAAAGCCAAAGGCCTGCTGGAAAAAATTCACACCAAAGCGCCGCTGGCCATCGCCAGGGTGGTAAAATGCGCCAATGCCGCACTGGATAAAGATCAGGACGGATTTGATACCGAAGTGAAAGAATTTGCCGCCTGTTTCGCCACAAAAGACCTGCAAGAAGGCGCCAGCGCCTTTATTGAGAAAAGACGACCGAATTTCAAAGGCGAATAATCATGAATTAGCTACTTTTGTAGCCTTAAAAGTTTACGCTATGGAATTCAGAATAGAGAAAGACACAATGGGCGAGGTGAAAGTGCCTGCAAATGCTTATTATGGCGCTCAGACACAGCGCTCCATTGAAAATTTCAAAATTGCACAGGACATCAACAAGATGCCTAAGGAAATTATCAAGGCTTTTGCGTACCTGAAAAAAGCAGCAGCATTGACCAACTTCCAGGCAGGCGTGCTGCCACAGGAAAAAAGTGACCTCATCGGCCGCGTTTGTGACGAAATCCTGGAAGGCAAACTGGATAACGAATTCCCGCTCGTAGTATGGCAAACCGGTTCCGGTACCCAATCCAACATGAACGTGAACGAAGTGGTAGCTTACCGCGGACACGTACTGAAAGGTGGCCAGCTCACGGATAAAGAAAAATTCCTGCATCCAAATGACGACGTGAATAAATCACAGTCCTCCAACGATACCTTCCCTACTGCCATGCACATCGCCGCTTACAAAATCCTGGTGGAAACTACCATCCCAGGCATTAAAAAGCTCCGCGATACCCTGCACCAGAAGGCTGAAGCATTCAAGCATATCGTAAAAATCGGCCGTACCCACTTCATGGACGCTACCCCACTCACACTGGGTCAGGAAATCAGCGGCTATGTTTCCCAGCTGGATCACGGTCTGAAAGCTATCAACAACACCCTGGCTCACCTCAGCGAGCTCGCCCTGGGCGGTACCGCCGTAGGTACAGGTATCAATACACCTAAAGGCTACTCTGATAATGTAGCAAAGAATATTGCTGACTTAACCGGTCTGCCTTTCATCACTGCTGAAAACAAATTCGAGGCCCTCGCCGCACACGATGCTATCGTGGAAGCACATGGCGCACTGAAAACCGTTGCAGTAAGCCTGATGAAAATCGCTAACGACATCCGTATGCTGAGCTCCGGCCCACGTGCAGGTATCGGCGAAATCCACATTCCTGACAACGAACCAGGTTCTTCTATCATGCCTGGTAAAGTAAACCCTACCCAATGTGAAGCCCTCACTATGATTGCTGCACAGGTACTGGGTAATGATGTGGCTATCAACATCGGCGGCGCTACCGGACACTTCGAACTGAACGTGTTCAAACCGGTAATGATCTACAACTTCCTCCACTCCGCACGCCTCATCGGCGATGGCTGCGTAAGCTTCAACGATAAATGCGCAGAAGGTATCGAGCCTATCGAAGCAAATATCAAAAAGCATGTGGAAAACTCCCTGATGCTCGTTACAGCACTCAACACCAAAATTGGTTACTACAAAGCTGCTGAAATCGCACAGAAAGCCCACAAAGAAGGTACTACACTGAAAGAAATGGCAGTGAAACTGGGTTATGTAACCCCTGCTGAATTCGACGAGTGGGTAGTGCCTGCACACATGGTAGGAGAAATCAAATAAGCTAATTATGTTGTTGTTGGCTAAGTTCCGCGCGTAGCGCGGAACTTAGCCAACAACCTGTTGTAGCTTCAAAATCGCTGTAATAAAAACCCCTTCTTTTTGCTAATTTGCTGTTAACCAACAGCAACGGAAATGAATATACTCTTCTATAGTGCCCAGCCCTACGACATTAAGTATTTCACAACAGCAAACGAAAAATACCAATACCAACTCCGCTTTCTCGAATACCCGCTGAATACCGATAACACCGCCCTCGTAAAGCCCGGTGAAAATGTGGTTTGCGCATTCGTAAACGACCACCTCGACGCACCGGTGCTCCATCAGCTGTATGATAAAGGTATCCGCCTCATTGCGCTGCGCGCCGCCGGTTTCAATAACGTGGACCTGAAAACCGCTGCTGCACTTAACATGCCCGTGGTACGTGTACCGGCCTACTCACCACATGCTGTAGCAGAACATGCAGTCGCACTCCTGCTCGGCCTCAACCGAAAAATATATAAAGCGTATAACCGTATACGTGATAATAACTTTACACTCAACGGCCTCGAAGGATTCGACCTCTACGGCAAAACTGTAGGCGTGATCGGCACCGGCAATATCGGCGCTATCTTTTGCCGCATCATGATGGGCTTTGGTTGTAAGGTGCTCGCCTATGACATGTACAAAAATGAAGCGCTCGAAAATGCAGGTGTGGAATATGTTCCATTAGATACCGTTTTTGAACGATCAGATATTATTTCTCTGCACTGCCCGCTCACGCCGGAAACCAAACACCTTATTAATGCAATTACTATCGCTAAAATGAAGCGTGGGGTATTCCTCCTTAATACCAGCCGTGGTGGCCTCATAGATACAAAAGCAGTAGTAGAAGCATTGAAGAATTGCCATATCGGTGCACTCGCCATCGATGTGTACGAACAGGAGGAAAACCTATTCTTCCACGACCTGTCCGGGGAAATTATTCAGGATGATGTATGGTCAAGATTGATTACGTTTCCTAACGTAGTGATCACTTCCCACCAGGGCTTTTTTACCCATGAAGCACTCACGCAAATTGCAGAAACAACCCTGCATAATATTGCCTGCTTTGAAAAAGGGGAAGCGTTAGTGAACCAGGTAAAAATTTAATTAAAGTGACCAGTACTTAAATAAAAACAGGCCCGGCGCTGCAGGCGTTGGGCCTATAAAAAACGCCAGGACCGAAGGTCCTGGCGTTTTTTATGCAAACAAAAATTTTATCACCACTTCTTCTTAAACACATCATCAAATGTGATGGAGAAGTAATACAATCCTCTGATAGTAGGCCCTCCCACATACTGGAAGTATGAACTGTTAAACAGGTTGGAAGCTCCCAGCTTAAACGCTGTTTTGATTTTCGGTACACGGTAGGTAACCTGTGCATCCACTGTGCTGTAAGCGGGTACATCTCCGTTGCCAAACAGATTCTGCCAGTAGAAAGTATTTTGCCAGTGCCAAACTACGTTAAAGCCCAGGTTAGGTAATACATTCCTGTTTCCGAAGCTCACGTTGGTAAACCAGTCCGGTGTATTGAAGCCCGGAATCAATGCATCATCTTTTGTTTTATCCTGCGCCAGTTTGTTATAGTTGGCGTTGGCACTCACCGTAAATGATTTATAGATATCGTAGGTGACTGCTACGGCAAAACCATAGTTGTTCACCGTGGATTTACTGTTGGTCCATACACGGTAGCGATTCTGTAAACTCTTGTCCAGCATCTGGTTCAGTACAGACGCATCCGGGTTATTCACATTACCGCTGGTGGGTACTACGGCTTCTACCTGGCCTATAAAATGTTTGTAGGTAGAGTAGTAGCCATCTACATCAATAAAGAGTTTGTTATCGAATAATACCGCTTTGTAACCACCTTCAAAGGAATGGATTTCTTCTGGTACAATCGGATCGAGATTCGCTACTTTTAGTACACCGGCGTTTTTAGCTGCTGCGGCATCTTTGCTGATATGTTCAGCGTTGATGGTTTTATTCACTGCTACACCAAATGCATCCACGGAGCTGGTGAGATAGCTGTTTTTAAAGTAGCCGAGTCCTTCTTCAATAAATGCCAGTCCGCCTACACGTCTTACCTGACCGTTGTTTACGAAGCTATAGGCTTCAAACAGGGAAGGGAAGCGGAAACCGTTCTGCCAGCTGAGGCGGAAGTTATGTTTGTCTTTTATACTGTACACCGCCGCAATGCGGGGGTTGATCTTACCTTCAAACTGTTCGTTTTTATCGTAGCGGAGGGAAGCAGTGAGCTTCAGCGCATCGTTGAAGAAGGTTTTTGCTCCCTGTACAAATCCGCCGTATTTACCATACCAGATGTGTTTACCACCAGGTTGACTGCGTTTATCCACAGGCTGTGAAAAATCTACGAAGTTGTTACCATCCGGAATGATCTCGTAGGTTCTGTAATCCGCGCCAACCAATACATCCATGAAGTGCACGTATTTACGCAAGTTCCAGGTACCTTCTGTGTGGTAGAAGCGGCTCATTTGCAGTAATGCAGCACCACCGGTGGTGTTCTGTGGATTTTTGGAGGTAGGGTAAATGTCCCAGTCGTTTACACTTTTGATTTTTGCCACCTGCGCATCAAATGCCGCAGTGCCGGGTGTAAACCTGCCCTGGTCCGCTGCTGCGCGGGCAGCCTGATGTGCCGCCACCAGGTCGGAACCATTGGTGAGTGCGGTATTCAGCGCCGCAGTATAATCTGACTGCCATTTTTTATCAGGCTTAAATGATTTCTCGAGGTTATCCGCCAGCGGGTTCATGTTGTAGGAATCGCCGGTGTTTTCAATGGATACATAAGAGCGTAAAGTGAAGTCGGGATGTATCAGCTCAATCTTATGATTTTGTACACTTACGTTTTTCAGGCCTATGCGATTACCGCGCTGGAAGAAGCCATCCATCAGCCCGTAGCGGTAGGCATAGGATAACTCCAGTTTATGCGGCAGGCGGAAGTTGAGGCTACCGTCTACTTTGGTGTTCCTTACCTTGTAGTCGCCGGCCAGGTCTTTTTCCCAATAGCCCGTGCGGCGTACGTTGTACGCGCGACCATCCTTATCTATGATTTGGATATTGGAGTTGTCGCCGTATTTGTTCCAGCCGTCGTTGGCAATATTATTCGGGCCGCTGAGCTGCGGGAAGTCGGGGTTGGCTTTGGTTTGCGGGTTAAAATCGGAACGATTGTCCGCATACCAGTCGGTCCCTTCCATATAACTGAAATTGATTTTCCACGCAAACCACGGTGCATAGGACTGTGCATAGCGTATAGCCGTTTCAGTGATAGGTTTTGGACTGCTTCCATTGCCGTCGAAATGGTTGAAGGCGATTTTCTGATATACGCTTACACCCTGGTAGGTAAATGGATTTTTGGTGGTGAGGTTGGACATACCGTTGATCGCGTTCATGCCATACAGGGCGGAAGAGGCGCCTGGCGTAACTTCCACGCTGGAAATGTCCAGCTCCGTAGGTCCGATGGCGTTACCGAGCGGTACGCCCAGCGTAGCTGCCTGGTTATCCACACCGTCTACCAGTTGCATAAAGCGGAAGTTGTTGGGAACGTTGAAACCTCGGGTGTTGAATACCTTAAAGGTGAGGCCGGCGGTTGTCATCTGCACCCCTTTGAGGTTGCCGAGGGCATCGTAAAAGGTGGACGACGGTGTTTCTTTGAGTGCGCGGATGTCCAGCTTTTCAATGGTAACCGGGGAGCGCAGCAGCTTTTCCTGCTGGCGACTGGCGGATACCACCACTTCGTTTACCAGCAGCGACTGTGTATACAATTGTATCGCCAGTTTGCTGTTGCTGCTTTTCACTTCAAACTCCTGCGGCTGGTAGCCAATCAGGCGGATCACCAGCTTGTAGGGGAATTTGGTATTGGTGGTGAGACTAAAATGCCCCACCGTATCGGTGGTGGTACCAAAGGAGGTACCTTTTATCTGGATGGAAGCGCCTGGAAGGCCGTTGCCTCTGTCATCCGCGATTTTTCCTTCGATCACGTAGGAGCCATTCAGCTGGGCTTGCGCAAAGAAAGGACTGAATACCAGTATAGCAAACAGGTATTTAACCAGTGGTAAAAACTTATGCATAAAACTGCGTGTGAAAATTAGATTATTGATTGAATAAAGGGGTGCTGTCAATGTTGTAGATCAACATCGAACTATTAAGTGCCGCATTTTATTTTTGAAAGCCATATAGTCTATAGAATTGGTAGACAAATGTAGCGCGGCTTTTCTTTATTTCAAAGCGAAATAGAAAATATTTTCTTAATACATTGAAAGTCAATGTGATTTTTAGAGCTGATCCAGGATTTCCAGCAGTTCTGCCTCCGTTTGGCGGTCGTTATTATACACAATCTTACCCTTAGGGTCAATCAGGTACAGCATGGGAATGTAATTCACGCCGTAAGTGCCGGGAATAATCCTGGGATCATAGATATGTGTCCAGTTCATGGCCTTGGCCTTAATAGTACGTTGTGCGGCGGCCTTGGAGTCGTCCAGGTTGATACCAATCATGACCAGTTTACTTTCCGGGTATTTGCTTCGTATTTTTTTAAGAAAAGGAACTTTCGCCATGCAGGGATGGCACCAGGTGGCCCAGAAGTCGAGCAGCACGTATTTGCCTTTGTAATCGGCCAGCTGTATGGATTTTCCATTCACATCGGCAGCCTGGAAATTAGGGGCTTTCTGGGCATGGGCAGTCAGCAGCAGGCCACAACAGAGCACAAACAGTGCACAGATTTTTCTCATAAAGTCAGATATGATTTTGCACCGAAAATAAAAAACCCGGAGGAATTTAATCCCTCCGGGTCTTTTTATTTTTTAGTGAGATGTTAATTACGCTATGTGATCGTTGGTCACGGTATTATTCGACTCGGTCGGTTGCTTTGGGTGTTGATGTGCTGCAAAAAACTTTTTCTGAAACAGCAGAATAGTTACCACACCTACAGAAATAGCCGCATCGGCCACGTTAAATACCGGGCGGAAAAACACAAAGTAATCGCCCCCTTTGAATGGCACCCAGCTTGGCAGGTAGCCTTCGTACAGCGGGAAGTAGAGCATATCTACCACGCGCCCATGGAGGAAACTACCATAACCACCGCCGGCAGGCATAAACTTGGCCACTTCGTAACCCACGCTGTCGTTAAAGATCAACCCGTAGAACATACTGTCTATCAGATTGCCGGCAGCACCTGCCAGGATCAGCGCACCGCAGATCAGCAGGCCCTTGTGGTATTTTTCCTTTACCAGCTTGTTCAGGTAATAAAATCCGAATACCACGGCTACAAGGCGGAATAATGTCAGGAAGATCTTCCCAAAATCGCCACCGAACTTAAGTCCATACGCCATCCCTTCATTTTCAATGAAATGTATGCGGAACCAGTTAGGGAATATGATGAATTCCTGCTGCATGAACATATTTGTCTTAATCCAGAACTTCAAAGACTGGTCAACAACCAGGATGAGTAAGACGATAATTAGAATGTGACGATACTTCAATTGACATTAAAATTTTATCAAAAATAATGGTTTATTTCAAAGTGGGAAATGAAACCGCTTGCAAGATGGCTATTCCTGGAAATATACCCTTTTTACACGCTGTGAAATTCCTGTTAATATTTCATAGGGAATGGTTTCAGCCCATTTCGCCAGCTCCTGTACCGGCAGGTCCTGCCCGAACACTATTACTTCATCGCCCTCGGCAGCGTCCGGAATGTGGGTAACATCTAACATACACATATCCATGGCTACCACACCAATTACGGGTGCCAGCTTGCCCCTGATCAGCATTTTACCATTGCTGTTACCCATTTTGCGACTATATCCATCTGCATAACCAATTCGTACTGTGGCTGTTACGGAAGGCTTGGTGGCCTCCCAGCGGCGGCCATAACCTACGGTTTCTCCAGGCTCCAGCTCCTTCAGTTGTGCGATGGTTGTTTTCAGGGTACTCACATTTCTCAGCTGATCCTGTATATCCATGGCGCTGTCGATCCCATACATACCAATACCCAGGCGCACCATATCCAGCTGTAATTCAGGATGACGGGTAATTGCCGCGCTATTGGAAATATGACGTATAACAAAGTAACCAAGTGCCTTTTGCAGTTCATGGCTCATTTCGTAAAAAAGGCGGCCCTGCTGCTGCGTAAAGGCATCTTGTGCCGGATCTTCGCTCGCTGCCAGGTGGCTGAACACGGACTGTACTTTAAACGTAGAGGTGGCGGTCAGCACATTGATCAGTTCCGGAATATCCTTCTTCACAAAGCCCAGCCGGTGCATACCCGTGTCCAGCTTAATGTGCACCGGAAACTCCGTTTTACCGGCAGCAATTACTTCTTCCTGGAATTGCATTAAGGTCCCCATGGAATAAATCTCAGGTTCCAGGTTCCAATGCAGAATCGAGTCAAAGCTGGCTGGCTCGGGATTCATCACCATAATCGGCATGGTAATACCCGATCTGCGGAGCTCTACCCCTTCATCAGCATATGCTACCGCGAGGTAATCTATACCGTGGAACTGCAGCAGGTTGGCAATTTCAAAACTGCCACTGCCATAGGAGAACGCTTTCACCATCGCCATCACTTTGGTGTTGGGCTTCAGCAGCGACTGGTAGTACTTCACATTATGGGAAATCGCG
This sequence comes from Chitinophaga jiangningensis, assembly GCF_900142605.1. Lineage (GTDB taxonomy): Bacteria > Bacteroidota > Bacteroidia > Chitinophagales > Chitinophagaceae > Chitinophaga > Chitinophaga jiangningensis. The sequence continues at coordinate 10,196 of NZ_FRBL01000005.1, read as the reverse complement.
CTGAGGTTGATTTCCAGTATGGTTTGATGCGCTTTTTGTTCCAGCAGTTTGCCGATACGCTCAAACTCAAACACACGGGCGCCTTTTACCAGTATGGTTTCATACTGGAAGTCGTCGCCGTTAAATTGTTGTATAAACTCATCGGTAGTGTTGTAGAACCATGATTTCAGGCCCTCTACCTGTTGAAAAATCTTTTTCTCCCTGGAGATGTTTTTACCGATAGCAATCAGCTTGTTGATGCTGTTCTGACGCAGGAGGTCGGCCACTTCTTCGTACAGGGTTGCATCACTTTTGCCGCTCTGCAGGATGTCGCTGAGGATCACCGTGCGGATCTGATGCTGCTGTTGTTGCTGTAAAAAATCGAGCGCAATAGTGAGTGAGCCCAGGTCCAGGTTATAAGCGTCGTTGATAACGGAGCAGTTGTTAATCCCCTGCTTCAGTTCCAGTCGCATCGCGATATTGCTCAGCAGGTCCATACGCTGCTGTATCACTTCCTGTTCCTTGCCCAGGTACAGCATCAGTGCCCAGCAGTGGATGGCGTTTTCCACAGAACCCTCATCCGTAAACGGAATACGGATTTGCAGATGTTCACCTTTGTACAGGGCTTCAATGCTGGTATGATGATCGTGTTTATCGGTACTGGTAATGCGGAGGTCCGCATCGGTTTTTCTGGACCAGGAAAACAGCTCGGGGCCTTCTTCCAGTTGGTTATGGTAAGATAACACGCATTCGTTCAGGGCCAGGTAATCCTTACTGTAAATGAGCACGTCACTCTTCATAAAGAGGACCAGTTTCTCATTTATTTTCTGACGGATGTTCAGGAACCCTTCGCTGTGCGCTTCGCCGATATTGGTGAAAATACCGATAGTGGGGCGAATGATCTTTTCCAGGTTCACCATTTCGCCCGGCTGGGAAATGCCGGCTTCGAATATGGCCAGCTGGTGCTCCGGCTGCATCTGCCATACAGAGAGCGGCACACCAATCTGTGAGTTATAGCTTTTCGGACTGCGTACAATGTTATAGTCCTTTTCGAGCAACTGGAACAGCCATTCTTTTACAATGGTTTTTCCGTTGCTGCCTGTAATACCTATTACCGGAATGTTGAACTGCTGACGATGCCACGCTACCAGCGTATGCAATGCATTGAGCGTATCTTTTACCAGGATAATGTTGGCTTTAGGATATTTCTCCAACGGCACAGGCTCACTGATGATAAAGTTGCTGACTCCTTTTTTATAAAGCTCGTCGATATACTGGTGCGCGTTTCTTCTCGCGCTTACCAGCGGAATAAAGACGGATGTTTCCGGAAATATCAGCTTGCGGCTATCCAGCAATAGATGATCGATCTCTGAAAATCCTGTTTCCTGCAACAACTCTCCTTTCAGGACTTTGTTGATACTCGCTGCGTTATACACGTTTTTATCAGTTTGAATAATCACTTGGCGGCTGCAAAAACGTTTCTTTACAGCTGCCTTTTACTTCACTTGTCCTTTCGGTAATTCTTTCTTATCATGGTAAAGGGAATAAAGAATAGAACCTCCAAGGCATACTACAATCACAATCAGTGATACGTATACGGGTATATGAATAAAATACTCTGCGAGCATTTTAAGGCCAATGAATACTAATACAATCGCAATGCCCTGCGGGAGATAATCAAACTTATCCACTGCACCACGCAGCAGGAAGAATAAGGATCTCAGCCCAAGTACCGCAAATATATTAGAGGTAAATACTACCATCGGGTCTTGTGAGATGGCAAACACCGCAGGGATGGAATCCAGCGCAAATACGATATCTGTAAACGCCAGCATCACCACTACCACTGATAACGTGGTGAGGTAGGTTTTACCACTACGCTTGATCAGAAATTTCCCCTGCGGATCTTCTGTAGTCCAGCGCATGTACTTGCTGATAAATTTCAGGGCAAGATTATCCTGCGGATTAAATTCATCCTCCTCTTTGGCATTGAACATCTTCACACCGGTATACACCAGGAATAGTCCGAAGATATAGAGAATCCACTCAAATTTATGGATCAATACCACGCCCAGGCTGATAAATATAGCACGGAAAACGATAGCCATCAAAATCCCTATCAGCAAAACACGGGCATAGCTTTCCTCTTTTATTTTAAAATATCCAAATATTAAAATGAACACAAATATATTATCAATGGAAAGCGACCATTCCATCAGATAGGCACTCAGGTAGGCTATCGCCGATTCCTGACCATCCTCATACCACATAAATCCAAAAAATAATAGGGACAATCCGACCCAGAAGCAGGTTTGAATCAATGCCTTTTTAATGGTCATCTGTTCATTCTTCTTGCTGAGCAGGCCAAGGTCGAAAATAAGCGCTACAGTAACTACAATGCCGAATATCAGGTACGTCCACTGTGTGGGTGTCATGTGACAGGTATTTTAAAATATGTGAACAGCAAATATAATCAAGTTACGCGTGATCTATTCTGCGAACTTGCGTTGCCTTACAAACAGGAAAACCATAGCGAATAATAATACCATTCCAATAGGTACAATAAAGCAGATAGCTTGCCATTTTGTTTTTTCCTTTTTTACTTTTTCGGCATCAAGGAGGCGTAATGTTATTTCTTTGTTACGACTTTCCATAATGCCGTGCTTGCCAGTGAGGAACTCCAGGCAGTTCAGCATAAACTCCTTGTTGGCAAAAGCATAGCCGGGATTGTATTCGTTAATTCCCATCTGCAGCGGCCCCTCTTTGCGGGATACGGCATTGGCGATCAGGTCGCCATCGCTCACCACAATCATGGCATTGGCAGTGTCGGTATTGGCTTTGTATGGGGTGTGGCTCGCCACTTCCATTTCGGCCGCGAGTTTCGGATCAATGCGGTTGCGGAACAGGGAAGTGAAGTGCCCTTCCAGTAATACCGCCGTAGGCAGGTACTGGTGGCGGTATTCCCGCGGATTGGGCTGCGTTTTCAGCATCTCCCAGCTGATCTCTGCCGGCACGCGGATGGTGCGGGTAGTGCGACTACTGGTAAGCAAAATCGTTTTCTTTAAACCCTCCGTACGAACGGTATCCATCGAGCTTGCGAAATGACTCAGCACCAAATCCAGGTTTTTCACAATCGGGTGCGCGCCGGTAGGCGTGAGCAGTGGAAATAGCGGGAATGGCAGCTGAATAATCTGCGGGCGGTTGCCTACATTACCCACCACCATTGGCACGGCGTCTGATTGCAGGTCCTGGATCAGGTCCTGGTTGATGCGCACGCCATAGCGAAATAGCAGGTCTTCCAGGTTCAACCCTCTGTCAAACGCAAGGAAAGAGGACTTCTGCTGCAAACTGTCGAAGCTGGCATTGGTTTCATCAATAAACCAGATCACCTTGCCTCCGTTCATTACATACTGGTCGATCTTAAATTTATCGGCATCACTGAAGGTCTCTGCCGGCTTGGCAAAGAGAATGACGTCAAAATCTCTGGGTATATAAGCGGTACCCTGTAGGGTGAGGGTATCCAGGCTGTAATTGCTTTGCAGGGTGGTGAGTGCGTCATATACTTCTGCGCCCAGTGACTCCCCGTGGCCTAGCATATAGCCTATGAGGGGCTTTTCTTTTTCCTGCAGCTTACTGATAGCGCTCGCAAACTGGTATTCCAGGAGAGATTCGGAGGCATTCATGCTTTGCATAGGATCCTGCCCGCCCTGGTTTTTCAGGAGGTTCACCCCAATGGTGTCTCCTTTATAATGGACCAGCGCTCCCGGAAATATCAGTTTTTCCTGATAGCTGTCATTGGCATCTCCCTGCACCTTCATATTATAAGGCATGATACCTTTTTCGGTGAGTGCGCCTAAAAACTTCATTCTGGCGGTGTCGTTGAGGCCCTGGCCAGGGTTTACGAAAGTAAACCGGAGGTTTTGTTTGCCATATTCGCGGAATTCCTCCAGGAGTTCCTGGGTGGCCTGAGCCAGCTGTTTAAAGGAAGCGGGGTAATCGCCTTTGAGGTATACTTCAATTTCTACGGGACTATCAAGTCCGCGCAGCAGTTGAACCGTATTTTTAGAGAGTGTATATCTTTTTTCAGCGGTGAGGTCCCAGCGGCCGTGCAGATAGGCGGCGCCTATGTTTACCGCTATCAGCAGGAGGATGACAGCCAGTGCGCGCTGAAAATATTTTTTTCGTATAGTCGTAGCCATGAGTCCTTATCCGTTTTGCCAGATTTTTCGTTGCAGAGATAGTTTGGTCAGATACAGCATCAACCCTGTAATGCTACAGAAGTAGATGACATCGCGGCTGTCGATAACGCCGCGGCTGACGGAGAGGTAGTGGAATTTGATGCCCGCCATTTGCAGGTAGTAGTCGGCGCCGCCTTGCAGGGCGGGAATTTTACTTAGAGCATCGAACCCGTTATAAAAAATGAAGCAGGTAAATACTGCTACCAGGAAGGCCACCATGGCGTTGGAAGTGATACTGGATGCCCATATGCCGATGGCTGTAAAGGCAGCACCCAGCAGTATCAGCCCGATGTAGGCGCCAATGATGCCGCCATTGTCAAGCAGGGAAGGGTTTACACTCAGTTGCCGGATCGCAAAATAATAGATAATCGTAGGCAGCAGTGAAATGATGACGATCAGCAGGCTGCTGAAGAATTTACCCAGCACCACCTCCCAGCCGGAGAGCGGTTTGGTACTGAGCAGTTCCATGGTACCGGTTTTGAACTCATCAGCGAAGCTGCGCATGGTAATGGCAGGAATCAGCAACAGGTATAGCAATGGTGCCAGGTCGAACAGCGGATCCAGGTTGGCATAGCCTGTATCCAGCAGGCTGGTATCCGGAAACACGAACAGGAACAATCCATTGGCCAGTAAAAACAGTATGATGGCCACATAGCCGGTAATACCGCTGAAAAACTGGTTAATCTCTTTCTTAAAGATGGCTTGCATGAATAGTAGTTAGTGAAGATGCAAATATATATTTATTAGATAATGCTATTCAGGGATTTATTATTGTGTGAGGCCGGATTTAAATGCGTCCCACTGAGGGCTGATTTTCCGCATTTCCAGCACGGCATTGGTAATGGTGGTGATGGCAAAATCGATTTCTTCCCGGGTGGTAAACCTGCCGAGACCCATGCGGAGGGCATTCCGGGCCAGGGTATCATCCAGTCCCATGGCTTTAAGCACATAGCTGGGCTCCATGGAGGCGGAGGTACAGGCGGATCCTGAGCTGAGGGCTATCTGTTTACTAAAAGTCATTATCAGGGTTTGGCCTTCCAGGTAGTTTAGGGAGATGTTGGTCGTGTGTGGAAGGCGGTATACGTTACTGCCATTGCGCCTGCTAGCTTCCAGCGCCAGCAGTCCGGTTTCCAGGTGATCCCGTAAGGCAGCGAGCCGCAGGGATTCTGTGACCATTTCTGCTGCACAAATCTCACAGGCTTTGCCAAAGCCGGCGATGCCGGGTACATTGAGGGTGCCGGAGCGCATGCCCCTTTCATGGCCGCCACCGTCTATTTGTGCGGTGAGCCTTACCCGTGGGCCTTTACGCCTTACATATAGTGCGCCTACCCCCTTGGGGCCGTAGAGTTTATGTGCACTGAATGCCATGAGGTCAATATCATCTCCCAAAACATTTACAGGAACCTTACCCACCGCCTGGGTGGCATCACAAAAAAAGATCACATTACGCTCCTTGGCCAGCTGCCCTATTGCCTTAACAGGCTGTATCACCCCGGTTTCATTGTTGGCATACATAATGGCAATGAGTATGGTTTCAGGCGTAATGGCGGCAGCAATAGCTTCTACCGATACCAGGCCTTCTTCATTTACCGGCAGCCAGGTAACACGGTACCCCTTTTTTTCCAGGTGCCTGCAGGTATCAATTACCGCTTTATGTTCTGTTACACAGGTAATAATATGGTTGCCGGTTCCGGAATAAGTTTCCGCCACACCCTTGATAGCCAGGTTAGCGGCCTCTGTAGCACCGGAGGTAAAAACAATTTCCTGTTTTACCGCTCCAATGAGCGCGGCCACCTGCTCCCGTGCATAATCTACCGCCTCCTCCGCCACCCAGCCAAAGGAATGGCTCCTGCTGGCGGCATTGCCATATTGGGTGGTAAAGTAAGGTAACATCGTTTCCAGCACCCGCGGATCACAGGCGGTGGTGGCGTTATTGTCCAGGTAAATAGGTAATGGCTGCATCAAACAAAAATACGACATTCGGCATAGTAAATACAACGCCCATGCTCAAGGTCGAACACATCGGAATTGCTGTAAAGTCGCTGGAAACAAGCATTCCCGTATTTGAAAAACTATTGAACACCCCCTGCTATAAACAGGAGCCCGTAGCCAGCGAAAACGTGATAACGGCCTTTTTCCAAACCGGCGAAAACAAAATAGAACTCCTGGAAGCTACCGCCCCGGAGAGCGCTATCGCTAAATTCCTGGATAAAAAAGGAGAAGGTATCCACCACATCGCTTTCGAAGTGGCCGATATATATGCAGAAATGGACCGGCTACGGTCAGAAGGATTTATTTTGTTGAACGAAACCCCTAAAAAAGGAGCCGATAACAAGCTTATTTGCTTCGTTCATCCAAAGAATACACACGGAGTTTTAATTGAGATTTGCCAGGAAATTCGCTAAAAAACCCATCTTGATTTAGTTAGATATTTCGAATTTTAATAATTAGATTTTTTTTTATTTTTTTTCCATTTTAGCAATCCAAACTTATTTATGGTTCGTAAGTAAATATGTAGCCGCCAGAAAGAGGGCTACTAACAACCAAAAAAAATATTTTAAAATTTCTGAACAAAAGTATTTTCTATCACGTTATCTATATATACACAATTACAAAAAGACAATCATAACTAAAAATATTAGGGCTTTTAACCAGCTCAGCTGCAAAAGCTCTTAACGATTACTCTAAAGTTGGCATAGGTTATGAACACCTGCGGGTTTTTTAGCTTGCAGGTCTTTTTTTTTATATAAGTCCTATGTTCAGAATGTTCTAATGAGGTAAGGATAAACGGGGAGGATATAGATGGGTAGCAACCACTCCCTATAAACGACAACTCCTGCCTTCTAATTGTGACGAACTTCTAAAAATATTTAATAAAACAACAGCAGCCGGTTCCATATGAACCGGCTGTTGTTGTTTATATCCTTTTTTCGTTTGCACCTCAGCGTTATACATATTATTTAAAGGATGCCTCATTATGCTGAAATTTCCTATTTTGTAAGAAATGGAAAGTAACGCTGCCATATTACTAGAAGCGGGCACCTATGTGGGCCACCGGGTACGTCAACAATTATTTGACGGCATCATCGCTTCCGAGAACTTTTATGAAACAGGCACCATCTCCGACTGGCACTTTCACAAAAATCCACATTTCTCCCATATATTAAATGGCGGCAGCAGGGAAATGCGGGCCAATGGCCCGGAACAACAACTCCCAGGCGCTTCCCTGTATTATTACCCGGGCATTGCCCACCAAAACATCGACTACCAGTCCGGTACCCGCATCTTTAACCTGGAGTTTACACCGGCATTTTTCTCCACCTACAATATGGATATTCCGCAGGAATCCTGGATGTTTAACCGCAACAGCCAATGGAATAGCCATCTGCTCGTAAGTATAATGGCAGAATATTACCTCGGTAACAATATCACCGCGGTACATCAGCTCTGCCTCAATTTGCTAAGCAACGCCACCGCTGCTGATGAAATAAACCCCGCCTGGACAAAGCAGATAAAAGAAGCCATGTACGATAACTGGAACCATCCCTTGTCGCTTTCAGACCTCGCGGCACAGGTGGCCCTGCATCCCGTCACCATCTCCCGCTATTTTCCCCGCTATTTTGGTTGCACGCTGGGTGAATACCTCCGCAAAATAAAAATAGAGAAAGCCCTGGCCATGATCCGGTTAAAAAAACAATCCCTCACGGAAATAGCCTATGATTGCGGCTTCGCAGATCAGGCACACTTCATCAAAACCTGTAAACGCCTCACAGGAATTACTCCCAAACAATACCAGAAATTGTAAGTCAGGTTAATTGCGTACAATTTTGCCCTAGGCACCAGGAATAATTTTGCAGCAGGAGCGGAAGAATAGCTCCGGTAATTAGTATGAAAAAGTTAGTCCATGCCATTATTTTACTGCTGACAACTTTCTGGGTCCCTTTCAGCTCATCAGCGCAACAACCCAACCCGGCCCTGCATCGGCTATTCGAAAAATATTATGACCGGGAATCTTACTTCAACCCGCTACAAGCCACTGCCAACGGCCTCCATCAATATGACGACTTACTGCCGAACGATGGTTCCATCAGTTTCATCACTGCACGCAGGGACTTTTATACAGCTACGCTGAAAGCACTGCACCAGTTCAACCGCGCTACCTTATCGCCCGCTGATCAGATTTACTACGACATCCTGGAATACACGCTCCGCATCAGTCTGGAAGGATTAAACCTCCACCTGGAATACATGCCTTTTAACCAGTTCATATCGTCCGTAGCCACTGACCTGCCCCTGTTCGGCTCGGGGGAAGGCCCACAGCCATTTGCTACCGTTAAGGACTATGAAAATTGGGCAAAGCGCATGACAGCATTCAAACACTGGACCGATACCGCCATCGCCAATTTTGAGAAAGGCAGGAAAGCCGGAATAGTATTGCCTAAGGACCTTGTGACACAAATGATTCCGCAAATGGCAGCCCTGGCACAAAGGGATACTGCCAAATGTATTTTCTATGCGCCCCTCCGTAAATTCCCCGCTACCTTTTCTTCACGGGAAAAACAACGTCTAACGGAAATGTATACACGCATAATACCAAGGTATGTACTTGACAGTTATAAGGCCCTCACCACTTACCTGAAAAATGATTACCTGGCATACGCGCAGGAGCAGCCTGGCCTGCATGCGCTGCCAGGTGGCGACAGCCTGTATCAATATTTCATTAAACTTTACACCACTACCACATCCCTTTCAGCGGATTCCATTTATCGCCTCGGTAAAATCGAAGTTGACCGCATTACCCAGGAGATGGAACAGAACAAAAAAGTGACTGGCTTCAAAGGTTCCTTGCAGGAGTACTTCCATTTCCTACGAACTGATCCGCAGTTCAGGCCTTTTAAAACACCGGAACAGGTGCTGAACGCTTATCAGTCCATCTACCATAAAATACAACCTCATCTAAAAAAACTATTTGAATTTGAACCTAAAACAAAATTTGTGATACGCCGGGTAGAGGCTTTTCAGGAAGCAGCCATGGGTGGCCCTTATTACATAAAAGGCAACCTCAAAGAACAGCGGCCGGGAACCTTTTTTGTACCCATACCGGATGCCACAAAAATCAATGTCGTTTTTTACGGGTTGGAGTGTACATTTATTCACGAAGCTATCCCCGGTCACCACTTTCAAATAGCCTTGCAACAGGAACAGGCCGGGCTGCCGGCGTTTCTTCAACAAAACGCACTTTATGCTTTCATGGAAGGATGGGCGCTATACTGTGAATCGCTGGGCGACAGCCTCGGCTGCTATACTGACCCCTACCAGAAAATGGGCGCCCTAAACAATGAAATTCACCGCGCTATCCGCCTGGTAGTGGATGTAGGTATTCATACCGGCCGGCTCTCAAAAGAACAGGCCATACAGTATATGATGAACCATGAGTCCATCAGCAGGGAGATTGCAACCAAAGAAGTAGAACGCTACATGGCCTGGCCAGCGCAGGCACTTTCCTACAAAATCGGTGAGTTGAAAATCAAGGCGCTGAAGGAAAAATATAGACAATCGCAGGGCACGCGATTCAGTGAGCCGGCATTTCATTACGCAATGCTAAAATATGGTTGTATGCCGCTGGATGTGCTGGAACGTTATCTGGATGAATGGAGTGCAAAGTTGTAAAAAATGTACAGGAGATTTTCTAGGATAGACGCCTGCCAGGCGTCTCTACTTCGTGAAACAATGATGTTGTCAATTAGTAATAATTGCACAAGGTTGGTAGTCGCAATGCTTAAATATGGTTGTATGCCGCTGGATGTGCTGGAACGTTATCTGGATGAATGGAATGCAAAGCTGTAAAAAATGTACAGGAGATTTACTAGGATAGACGCCTGCGAGGCGTTTTCTATGGTTTTACCAAATTATTTATATTGTATTGATGGTCTTCGTTGTAAGGAACTCCGTTTCTTACAACGGCGGCTATCGTTAAAA
>NZ_FRBL01000006.1 GCF_900142605.1 Chitinophaga jiangningensis | reverse complement strand
TCCAATAAATCAAAATGAGAGAAAAACTCTCATAATGTGAGATATATACTTAAAAAGGAAAGAGGGCGTCTCAGGTATTTTTGAGACGCCCTCTTCTCTTTTTTTAGCTTTTTGCTGCAAAACCCCGGGTTTTGCATATGTTGGGCCATATGCACTGCATATGGCGGCATTATTATGCTAATACAGGCATATCGTACATTTCAGCACGGAGTGCTTTCACGCGATCATCTGCCAGGTATTCGTCGAATGACATCATTCTGTCGATAATACCTTTAGGCGTCAGTTCAATGATTCGGTTAGCTACGGACTGCATGAAGGCATGGTCATGCGTGGTAAACAGCACAATGCCTTTATAGTTCATCATGCTTTCGTTGAATGACTGGATAGATTCCAGGTCCAGGTGGTTGGTAGGCTCATCGAGAATTACAACGTTAGGGTCCTGGAGCATCATACGGCTGATCATGCAACGTACTTTTTCACCACCGGAGAGTACGGAGGTTTTCTTCATAATTTCATCACCGCCAAACAGCATTTTACCAAGAAATCCGCGCAGGAAAGGCTCATCTACATCTGTTACATGCGCAGGCACGTATTGACGCAGCCAATCCATCAGATTCACTTCTTTATTGGTAAAGTATTCAGCATTATCGTTTGGCAGGTAAGCAGTGGTAACGGTAGTACCCCATTCAAATTTACCGCCATCGGCTGGCAGTTCGTTGTTAATCACCTGGAAGAAGGTGGTGAGCGCCGTATGGTCCTTAGACATGAAGGCGATTTTATCTCCTTTATTAACAGAGAAAGTAACATCAGTAAACAGTTTACGGCCATCTACGGACTTATCGAGTTTCTCTACATTAAGGATCTGGTTACCAACTTCGCGCTGTTGTTTGAAGATGATACCTGGATATTTACGGTTCGAAGGCTGGATATCTTCAATCACCAGTTTTTCGAGTGCTTTCTTACGTGAAGTAGCCTGTTTGGACTTTGAAGCGTTCGCAGAGAATCGGGCGATGAAGTCCATGAGGTCTTTACGCTTATCTTCCATCTTCTTGTTCTTATCTGCAATCTGGCGGGCCATCAGCTGGGATGATTCGTACCAGAAGGAGTAGTTACCGGAGAAGATCTGGATTTTCGCGCGGTCTACGTCGGCTACGTGGGTACAAACGGCATCGAGGAAGTGACGGTCGTGGGATACTACGATCACGATGTTTTCGTAGTCGGCCAGGAAGTTTTCCAGCCATCCGATTGTTTCCACGTCGAGGTCATTCGTAGGCTCATCGAGCAGGAGAATGTCCGGATTACCGAACAGTGCCTGTGCGATGAGGACACGTACTTTGATATTACCGGCCACATCCTTCATGAGGACGTTGTGAAGGTCTTCTTTCACGCCGAGGTCGCCCAGCAGTACGCCGGCATCGCTCTCTGCGGTATAGCCGCCCATTTCACCATATTCACCTTCGAGTTCACCTGCACGGATACCATCCTCTTCGGTGAAGTCTTCTTTGGCATATATTTCATCACGCTCTTTGGCAATTTCCCAGAGCTTCTTGTTGCCCATTAATACTGCATTCAGTACCGTAACTTCATCGAATTCAAAGTGGTTCTGCTTCAGTACGCTCATGCGCTCGCCGGGAGTAATCTCCACGGTGCCTTTGTTCGGCTCGATCTCTCCGGACAGGATTTTCAGGAAAGTAGACTTTCCTGCTCCGTTAGCCCCAATAACACCATAGCAGTTCCCTTTCGTGAAATTGAGGTTTACTTCGTCAAACAATACTCTCTTACCGAAAGAGAGCGTTACGTTTTTAACACTGATCATGCTAGCTTAGTAAATTTTGAAGCCGCAAAGTTACGAATATATACCGGGGATTCCAAGTTAACGGTGTATTAGTAATATAGGTGCCCGGCAAGCATATACCTATATGTTAATTAATTTTTTATATATTAGAATAAATAAAATAAAGCCTATTTACCCTATGAATTATTTATCATTTGTACAGGATATCAGTTTATTGCTTTCAAAGGGAGAAACTCCCGAGAGCATAATTGAAAAGAAGCTTGTTCCTGGAATATCCCCGGAAATCATCAGATTCATTGCTGAAGATGTTAAGTCCATTGAAAAACCTGGATTTTTCCATTTTTACACAACAGAGATTATTATATTTTTACTGATGTGTCTGCTGATTACTTTTTTTTATGTGTTTGATTTAACGACTTGGCTGTCGGTTAAGACAGGTATTGGAATAATATGCAGTTATACCGTATGGAGAATCTTTTTAGGCAGCGGAAATAGAAAGAAGATAAAACAAGCATACATACAGGCACAAGCAGAGGAAATGAAGCTTATTGCAGCCAAGGCAGTACTGCTTGCGAGGAAGATGGAAAGAAATCAATTGTAAACACTGATAAGACCTTTCTATGCCATACAGCACGACATCACTTAATTACTTTACTGAAGATCATGGCATCAACTAGCAGTTAGCAGCCGGACAACCACAGGTAACAATCATTCAGCAATCTGCACTGTCCGCGGATGATGCGGCAATAGTAATCCAAAGGATTATTTCATACAACGCGTCCCATCCGAATGAAGTCCATACAACCACCCCTGTTAAACACCAGCGTATCCGTTATTATGCCCAGCTCTTACAAAGCATCATAATCATGGGGGCTATTCTTGCATGGCATCACATAGCTTATTTACTGTGTTGTTTGATGGGGTATGGCATAATTGAGCTGGCCATTAAATATATTTATGGAGATGAACAGGTACTTAGTCCCAAGAGCCTGTTCCTGGATCAATTGGCCGAAGAAATAGAATTAAAGAACTGTTAGTTAAAGGAATTTTTGCTCACTGAAAGCCATTCCTGCTGTATCTTTAGCGCATAAAATACTAGCGCTATGACTGATTACAATCAGGTTTTTGAGAACAACAGAAAATGGGTAGCTTCTAAAACTGCTACTGAAAGCGATTTCTTCGAAAAAATGGCTGACTCCCAATCTCCGAAGTACCTCTATATTGGTTGTAGCGACAGCCGTGTACCTACCAATGAGATTATGGGTCTGGAAGCAGGTGAAGTATTTGTACATCGCAACATTGCTAACCTGGTACCCAATACCGACCTCAACGTTATGGCTGTTATTAACTACGCCGTAGTACACCTGGAAGTGAAGCATATTGTGGTGTGCGGCCATTACAACTGCGGAGGTGTGAAAGCTGCCATGCAGCCTAAAGACCTGGGTATCCTTAATCCATGGTTGCGCAATATCAGGGACGTATACCGCCTGCATATGGATGAACTCAACGCCATCCCAGATGAACATGATCGCTACAACCGCCTCGTAGAACTCAATGTACAGGAGCAATGTATTAACATCATCAAGACTGCCGCCGTACAGAAAATGTATACTGCCAAAGGTTATCCAACCGTACATGGCTGGGTATATGATTTAAAAAATGGTATGCTGAAAGATCTGCAAATCGACTTTGAAGGAGTACTTCACGAAATTCAGAAAATTTATGATCTGACCGGATCAGGCCTGATGCAAAAAGACTAATAGCAAAAAAATTACTCATTATGGGGCCTATCGGAGTTTTTGATTCCGGCTATGGCGGACTCACCGTACTTAAAGAAATTGTAACGGAGCTGCCGCAGTACGATTATATCTATCTTGGTGATAATGCGCGCGCACCTTATGGCAACCGCGGCTTTGATACCATTCACACCTACACGCTGCAATGTGTACAGCGATTGTTCGACATGGGATGTCCGCTGGTGGTACTGGCCTGCAATACAGCTTCTGCAAAGGCATTACGTACCATTCAACAAAAGGATCTTCCCCGCATTGCACCTGACAACAGGGTGTTGGGTGTTATACGGCCTACAACGGAAATGGTTGGTTCCATTACCCAGTCGGGAGAAGTAGGTATATTAGCCACTAACGGTACCGTATCATCGCAGTCGTACCCAATAGAAATAGCGAAGTTTTTTCCGGCCGTAAAAGTATTTCAGCAGGCTTGCCCGATGTGGGTGCCGCTGATAGAAAACAATGAGCACGAAGCTGACGGGGCGGACTATTTTGTAAAAGAATACCTCGACAAAATCCTCTCGCAATCCACCAATATTGATACGCTGGTATTAGCCTGTACCCACTACCCTTTGCTGCTGCGTAAGATCAGGCAACATGTGCCGTCTGGCATTACGGTGCTTGGCCAGGGCAAGCTGGTGGCACGTAGTCTTAAAGACTACTTACACCGGCATCCGGAGATGGAACAGCGCCTGAGTAAAAACGGGCAACAAACGTTTTATACAACTGATGATCCAGGCATATTTGATCAGATGGCGGAGATTTTTTTCGGGAAGACGGTAACGTCAGCAAAGATTGATGCGGAGAAACTGAAGTAGCGAATGCTGAAGTATATCATCAATGGACGTGCCTGAATCAAGTCTTTTGAAAATGATTCCCAGGAACGGTTGCATCTTAATGGTGCAACCGTTTTTATACCCAGCAGGAGGCATTCCAAAAAGTAATTTTTATCCAATCATATTTGGAGCACTGATGGGAAGAACTTACACCGCGAATCTTTCGATAGGGCGTAAATACCCAGCCATTGATACAATTGAATTTGCAGACTTTCATATAAAAAGATAAATTTAAACACTACCAATTAATCACCCTGGTAGTTGTGGGTGATTTTACCTGAGGGTAAAATGAAGTCTTAGAGTGGAGAGAAAAATAACCTGGATGTTAAGCCGCATCCAGGTTGGAATTTTAGCACTTAGAAAAATGCAGTTTTAATCTTTTTATATGATACAGCTAAGTTAGGTTACCTAATTTTGTTTACCAAAAAATTTAGCCGAAATATTTTAAAACAAAACCCTTAACAGTACTGGATCACACAGCATTGATAAGGGATTTATCAAAATGAAAATACTAATAAAGTTAGCCCAGCTTTTCCTTCCCACTTATCTTCAGTAAAAACGCATATTCCATCGCTTTTTCCTTTAATGCTTCAAACCTTCCACTAGCACCCCCATGCCCTGTTTCCATATCGGTATGCAGCAGCAACAGATTGTTATCCGTTTTTAGCTCGCGTAACTTAGCCACCCACTTGGCCGGCTCCCAATATTGCACTTGTGAGTCATGCAAACCCGTTGTTACCAGCAGGTTGGGATAACCCTTTGCCTCCACATTATCATATGGTGAATAGGATAACATATAGTCATACGATTCCTTGTTCTTAGGATTACCCCACTCATCAAATTCGCCGGTAGTTAACGGTATCGTTTCATCCAACATGGTAGTCACCACATCTACAAACGGCACCTGCGCCACCACCCCGTTCCAGAGGTCAGGTCGCATATTGATAATAGCCCCCATTAACAGGCCGCCAGCGCTGCCTCCCATGGCATATAGTTGCTTAGCGGAAGTATATCTCTCCCTAACCAAATACTCCCCGCAATCAATAAAATCGGTGAAAGTATTTTTCTTCTTAAACATCTTGCCATCTTCATACCACTGCCGTCCCATGTCCTCTCCGCCGCGGATATGTGCAATGGCATAAGCAAAGCCACGATTCAGCAACGTTAACATGGTAGAGCTGAAATGCACGTCCATGCTATGTCCATATGAGCCATATGCGTACAGCAACAATGGTTGTGTACCATCTTTCACAAAATCTTTACGATATACCAGCGATACAGGCACCAGTGTACCGTCTGTAACCGGCACCATTAGTCGCTCCGACGTATACTCATCAGCGTTATATCCACCCAGCACTTCCTGCTGACGCATTAACTGCTGCTCACCGGTAAGCATATCATAATCATATACAGACGAAGGTGTAACCATGGATACATATCCGTAACGCAATACATGACTATCCATTTCCGGATTAGCGCCGGTATAAACGGTATAGGCAGGCTCCGTAAACTGCAGGTACTCATCCTTTCCACCTGCGCGGTGAATAACACGGATGCGGTTAAGTCCGTTGGAACGCTCATTTAAAACCATGAAGTCGTTGAACAGCTCCAACTCTTCCAGCAATACATCTGCGCGGTGTGGTATCAGCTCCTCCCACTCTTCCCTGGATGAGCTTTCCAGACTGGCAGTCATAAGCCGGAAATTGAGTGCCTTCCAGTTAGTGATGATATAAAATTTATCATCGCGGTGATCAATACTATACAGCATATCTCTGGTGCGGGGATGAAAAACCCGGAAGGTGCCATTAGGATCATCGGCAGCTAAAATCCTGCATTCGCCGGTTTGTGTGCTGTCACTATCTATGACGATGTATTTGCCCGATTTCGTTTTACTTACGCCTACGTTGAAGGTTTCATCTCCCTCATAAAAAACCATTACATCCTCCGCAACGCCCAGGGTATGACGCATTACTTTATCGGAACGCAATGTTTCGGGATCCTTTCTTGTATAGAATAACGTTAGATTGTCCGCAGCCCAGGTATATGAGGCATCAGTATCTTTGATTTCATCCGGTAGCAATTCGCCGGTAGAGAGGTCCTTGATTCGCAGGGTATACTTTCTCCGACTAACCGTATCAATGCCGTAGGCCAGCAGTCGCGCATCCGGACTGATAGCCAGGCCGCTCACCTGGCAATAGTTATGTCCTGCTGCGAGGATGTTCACATCCAGTACTATCTCTTCCGGATTGTCCAGACTGCCCTTTTTACGACAGTAGATCGGGTATTCCTTGCCTTGTTCGAACCGGGAATAATAGTAGTAGCCGTTTTTACGATAGGGCACCCCCATATCGGTTTCTTTGATACGGCCTTTCATTTCAGCAAAAAGCTGTTCCCGCAACTCCTTTTCAGGTGCGAGAACAGCTTCGAGATAGTTATTTTCCGCTTTGAGGTAATCAATTACTTTTTGATCCTCGCGGTTATTGAGCCAGTAATAATGATCTGTACGGGTATGGCCGTGGATAGAGAGTTCTTTGGCAATTTTCTCTACCGACGGTGGGGTAAGTATTTCCTGTGACATGCTGCTAATTTTTCGATGCAGCTAAAATTAAGGAAATACTCCTATACAATTTTCATTGCTACCGGATCCCAGTGAATAAGTTTTTTACCGAAATAGCTTTCGTTGGAAAGCAAGGCTGGGCCTGCGGCACGGAGGCCAAAGGAAGCATCTTCCACCACCGGTTTACCGGTACGCACACTGTCAAAGAAGTTAATGAAGTGATCCAGTCTTTCATCATAGCCCGCCGGAGCAGCGTAGGAAGTTGCACTTCTTTGTGCCTGCGCAGCGGCAGTGCCGTATTTTTTCTGGTATTCCTGTACATAAGCTTTCTGGGTGACTTCTGAGAAGGTATTAAAAGTATCCCAACCACCATAGCCTGGTGCTTCCGGTAATTTGTGTTTCTTGATTTTAAAGGAGTTTCCTTCCAGCTCCATCACTCCGTCGGTACCAATCAGGCGGGTGTATTCACTTCCGCCGCCACCATCCGCGAAGTTGACACGGAGCGTCATCTGGAACGCAGCTGTGGTAGCGGTAGCCGGATAATCAAAAATAGCCACTACTACGTCTGGCACATCTCTGCCATCTTTCCACTGCACCAGGTTACCGGTAGCGTATACACGCTCAGGACCGAGAGAGCCGGTAATAAAGTGCATACCTGAAATCAGGTGTACGAATAAATCGCCTGGAATACCGGTACCATAAGCCTGATAATTGCGCCAGCGCCAGAATCTGTTGGCGTCATACGGCATCTTAGCGGTATCTTTTAAATAGCGGTCGAAGTCAACCGTTTTAGGGGACGCATCCGGCGGAATGGAATACTGCCAGGCGCCGAGTGCGCTATGGCGGTCCATTACAGCTTCAACGATATTCAACTGGCCTATTTCGCCTGCTTCGTAGCGTTTTTTAGCCTCTTTCAGCGCGATACTGCTTACACGCTGGCTTCCCACCTGGAATACCGCATTTGTGCGTTTTTGGGCAGCTATTACCTGATGGCCTTCATCGATGTGTTGTACCATTGGTTTTTCGCAATACACGGCTTTTCCTGCCTGCATAGCATCGATCGAAATGGTGTCGTGCCAGAAGTCGGGCGTAGCTACAATCACCGCATCCACATCTTTGCGCTGCAGGATTTCGCGGTAATCGCGTGTGGTGAACACCTGGTTTCCGAACACTTCTTTTACCCGGGTAAGGTGGCCATCATAGAGATCGGCGGCAGCTACGAACTCCACGCCGGGCGCTTTAAGGGCGCACTTAACATCTCCAAAACCCATGATTCCCATACCAATGCAAGCCACGCGGATTTTATCATTGGCGGATATACGTTTTTCCGGCTCTAATAAAGTTACTTTTTCCTGTTCACTGGCGAGGGCTGCCAATGGTGCTACACCCAGCAGTGCCGCGGTACTCCCCAGGTGTTTGATAAATTTTCTGCGAGATTCAGACATAAGGTTTCATTTCATTTCGTGGAACACATGATAGTAAATTTTTGGGGGATAATTGGTATTTGCTGTATGAGTGGTAGTAGGGATGACACCTTCGGTGTCATCCGGGGAGGAGCCGCGCTGCGCGCGGCGGGTGCTTATGTAAGTCTGTCGGCTATAAAAAAAGTCCTCCCCACGAAAGTGGAGAGGACATATATTGCATCAGTCAAGTTAATATTACTTCTCAGTAGTAAAGCCGGCGTTGATGAACTCGCGGTTCAGGCGGGCGATGTTAGTGAGAGAGATTTCTTTAGGACATTCAGCTTCGCAGGCACCAGTGTTGGTACAGCTACCGAAACCTTCTTTATCCATCTGCGCCACCATGTTGAGTGCACGGGTTCTTTTTTCAGGCTGGCCTTGTGGTAACAGTGCGAGCTGAGAAACTTTTGCAGATACAAACAGCATTGCAGAAGAGTTTTTGCAGGCAGCTACGCAGGCACCGCAACCAATACAGGCAGCAGCAGCGAAAGCCAGGTCTGCTTTATGCTTTTCAACCGGAATGTTGTTGGCGTCCTGGGCGTTACCGGTGTTTACGGAAACATATCCACCTGCTTCGATGATACGATCGAAAGCGCTACGGTCGACAGTCAGGTCTTTCAGTACAGGGAATGCACCGGCTCTCCATGGTTCAACAGTGATGGTATCACCGTCTTTGAAGGCGCGCATGTGCAGCTGGCAGGTAGTAGTACCATCCCAGGGACCGTGAGCGCGACCATTGATATGCATAGAGCACATACCGCAGATACCTTCGCGGCAGTCGTGATCGAAAGCGATTGGTTCTTTTCCTTCGTTGATCAGTTCTTCATTCACTACGTCGAACATTTCCAGGAAAGACATTTCAGAAGAAATGTTTTTAGCCTGCAGTGTTTCAAATCTACCCTGATCGTTTTTGTTTTTCTGCCTCCACACTTTAAGTGTGAGGTTCATGTTATAATGTTCCATATGCTTGGACAATTATTTGATTATTAAACCTGGCCTTGCGGCCAATACCCTTATTTGTAGCTACGTTGAGTCGGTTTCACTTCTTCGAACACCAGTTCTTCTTTATGCAATACGTAATCGCTTGGGCCTTTGTATTCCCACGCTGCTACGTAGCTGAAGTTTTCGTCGTCACGTTTAGCTTCCCCTTCCTCTGTTTGTGATTCTTCACGGAAGTGGCCACCACATGATTCGCGACGGTTCAGTGCATCGATACACATGAGTTCACCCAGTTCGAGGAAGTCGGCCACGCGGCCAGCTTTTTCCAGTTCAGGGTTGAATTCATTTTCATCACCAGGGATACGAACGTCTTTATAGAATTCAGCGCGTAAAGCTTTGATTTCTTCGATGGCTTCTTTCAGACCTTGTTCGTTACGGGCCATACCGCATTTATCCCACATGATTTTACCGAGCTTTTTGTGGAAGAAGTCAACAGACTTAGTTCCTTTAATGCTCATCAGTTTGGCGATTCTGTCGCGCACTTTGCTTTCTGCTTCTGCGAAGGCAGGGTGATCGGTAGGGATTGCCTTTACGCGGATTTCGTCTGCCAGGTAGTTACCGATGGTATAAGGGAGTACGAAGTAACCATCTGCGAGGCCCTGCATGAGTGCGGAGGCGCCGAGGCGGTTAGCACCGTGGTCGGAGAAGTTGGCTTCACCGAGGGAGTACAGACCAGGAACGGTAGTTTGCAGTTCATAGTCTACCCAGAGGCCACCCATGGTATAGTGAACAGCAGGGTAGATACGCATTGGCGTTTCGTAAGGATTTTCGCCGGTGATTTTTGCGTACATATCGAAGAGGTTACCATATTTTTCGGCAACTACTTCTTTACCCAGTTTAATGATTTCTTCTTTGGATACACCGTGCATCTGGCGTTTGTTGGCTTCGATGCTGCCGTAACGTTCGATGGCTGCGGCGAAATCGAGGTATACTGCCTGTTTGGAAGTACCCACACCGTAACCGGCGTCGCATCTTTCCTTAGCAGCGCGGGAGGCCACGTCGCGTGGTACGAGGTTACCGAATGCAGGGTAACGGCGTTCCAGGTAGTAATCTCTTTCCTCTTCAGGGATATCGCTTGCTTTGCGGTTATCGTCTTTTTTCTTTGGTACCCAGATACGACCGTCGTTACGCAGTGATTCTGACATGAGGGTCAGTTTTGACTGGTGATCGCCGGAAACCGGGATACAGGTAGGGTGAATTTGTGTGAAGCAAGGGTTAGCGAAGTAAGCGCCGTTCTGGGTTGCTTTCCAGGCAGCGGTTACGTTGGAACCCATCGCGTTGGTAGAGAGGAAGAATACGTTACCGTAACCACCGGAGCAGATCAGTACTGCATGTCCGAAGTGGCGTTCCAGCTGGCCTGTAATGAGGTTACGGGCGATGATACCACGTGCTTTGCCGTCGATTTTAACGATGTCGAGCATTTCGTGGCGGGAGTACATGGTAACGTTACCCAGCGCTACCTGGCGCTCCAGTGCAGAGTAAGCACCGAGGAGCAGCTGCTGACCGGTTTGACCCGCAGCATAGAAAGTACGTTGTACCTGCGTACCACCGAAAGAACGGTTGGAGAGCAGACCACCGTATTCGCGGGCGAAAGGAACACCTTGTGCCACGCATTGGTCGATGATGTTACCACTCACTTCTGCCAGACGGTGTACGTTGGCTTCGCGGGCACGGTAGTCACCACCCTTTACAGTATCATAAAACAGACGGTAAACGGAGTCACCATCATTTTGGTAGTTTTTAGCAGCATTGATACCACCCTGCGCAGCAATACTGTGTGCACGGCGTGGGCTATCCTGAAAGCAGAATGCTTTAACCTTGTATCCCAATTCACCTAATGAAGCCGCTGCTGAAGCACCAGCCAAACCAGTTCCAATAACTATAATTTCAAGATTACGTTTATTGGCAGGGTTTACCAGCTTACAATGTCCTTTATAATCTTCCCATTTTGTATTTAATGGGCCTGCAGGAATTTTTGCGTTCAACATATATCCTAACTTTTCAGAATTATTTGTTTAAATAAATTACAACGGGAATAGCAGCGAATGCTACCGGGATGGCGATACCGAAGAGCCACAGACCAATGAAATTGATCAATCCGTTGTATTTGGAATGGTTTAAGCCGAAAGTCTGGAAGGCACTTTTAAAACCATGGATCAGGTGGAAGGACAATGCAGCCATACCAACTACGTAAAGTACTACCCACAGCGGATTTTGAAAGAGTGCGTAAGTTACGCTGTACAGATCTTTAATCGGCTCGGAAACGCCTTCATAGGATTGAGTAGGCATGTCGGAATAGTGGAATGGAGCCCACAACTGTGCGAGGTGCACAACGATGAAGATTAAGAGGATGCTTCCCATGATCGCCATCTGGCGGCTGAACCAGGAGGAAGTCTGGTTACCAGGATTAACCTGATATTTAACCGGGCGGGCAGCGCGGTTGCTGATAGTGAGCTGCAGTGCAACAAATGCATGCAATACGATCACAATTTTCAAGCCCCATGCGAGGAACTGAATCAGGCTGTTGTGACCCATAAACTGAGCGTAAGTGTTAAAAGCCTTACCTCCGTCTTTGTACAACAGCTGCAGGTTTCCGGCTAAGTGCACGAGTACGAAACTGCAAAGAAAAAAGCCGGTAGCGCCTACCAATAACTTTTTACCGATAGAGGTATTAAAGAACTGTGACCACTTCATAAGTAAAAAAATCTAAGCTTCCTAGTATTAAAATAAGTTGTTGAAATGTCGGGCAAATTTAACGCAGGAAAAATTAAAACCAAATGATATTTATCAGTAAACGTTATTCCAGCCGTTTCAGCATGACGTTATCGATCATATTAAACAAGTGAACTGGTTGGTATGTTCGCCACTTTTCATCCTCCAATAAATGCACATAATTGTAAAGGCGTGCTTTCTCGAATTCCTGCCTGGTCTGCACCGGCATATTGAGGGCTACAATCCAACCTCCGTCGTCTTTTATGTCGTCCCACCACTCTTCGTAATAGCAGTCATCGGAGGAATGAAAGTTCATTACATTTTCGGCGATCAGTATAAATTTCCGGATTCCTTCGGCAATCATGAGATCGATTACCTCCCGCTTAAGGGTCATAATATCATTATCCAGGGTATCATTCCACTCTCCCAGCAACTCTATGATGGCAAAGCCGAACTGATAGTCGGCATACAATACCTTCATATAGAGGTTCCGGGACCCAAACTCGTCCCATTGCGGATGTACGTAATAGTTATATACGGTATTAGAATACTCGAACTCGCTGTATTCCCGGCCATAGAAGGGAGAGAGTTCATCCTCTTCCGCCGCATACAGGTGGCGCCAGTTATAGTAAGGTTCGATGTCGTGCATAGCAGGTTATTGAAACAAATCTCAGAATAATCAGGCCTTTTCGTAGGCTTCCACGGCTTTTTTGACGCTGCCGGCCTTCAGCAGTAACCGTTGAGCCTCATCATAATCGGTGAGTGACAGCTGCTGCATGAGCATTTTCACGCCACGGTCCACCAGCTTTTCATTGCTGAGCTGCATATTCACCATTTTATTATCTTCTACCCTTCCGAGCTGTATCATCACGGAAGTGGAGATCATATTGAGTACCAGTTTTTGTGCGGTACCGCTTTTCATGCGGGTGCTGCCGGTCACAAACTCGGGCCCTACCACTACTTCCACGGGGAAGTCGGCCGCAGCGGAGATCGGTGTTTCCGGATTGCAGCTGATGCTGCCCGTAGTAATACCAT
This sequence comes from Chitinophaga jiangningensis, assembly GCF_900142605.1. Lineage (GTDB taxonomy): Bacteria > Bacteroidota > Bacteroidia > Chitinophagales > Chitinophagaceae > Chitinophaga > Chitinophaga jiangningensis. The sequence continues at coordinate 612,470 of NZ_FRBL01000006.1, read as the reverse complement.
GTTTGCGGCATTGTTCCAGGGCCCCGATTACGTATGGCGTGGTACCGCTGGCGGCGATGCCAATGACTACATCTTTATCTGTTACCCCAAATTCCTGGAGGTCTTTCCAGCCCTGTTCCTTATTATCTTCGGCAAACTCCACTGCCTTACGGATGGCGGCATCGCCCCCGGCGATAATGCCGATTACCAGCCCATGTGGTACTCCGAAGGTGGGCGGACATTCAGAAGCGTCGACGATGCCGAGGCGGCCGCTGGTGCCGGCACCCATATAAAACAGGCGGCCACCGGCCAGCATTCTGTCTGCAATCACGGCTACCAGCTTCTCGATTTGCGGAATGGCCTTTGCCACTGCCAGGGGAACTGTCTGATCCTCTTTATTAATATTAATCAGCAACTCCTGTATGCTCATTTTTTCCAGGTGATGGTAGTGAGATTCCTGTTCAGTAACTTTTTCGAATGCCATATATGTTGTTTGAGATATAATTAATGATGAAATTCAATCAACCCTTCCATAGGGGTGCGCATGACCCTGCCCATGGGCAGCTCATACAGTTCGCATAATTCCTTGAGTATGTCCCGGAAGTTCCAGGCTACCCCACCAACAAAGTGCAGGGAGGTGGTCCAGCTCTCGCGGTACTTATATATATGATTAAAGAAGAAGTCGTTGAGCCCATCCTCCAGGATATTTTCTACCATGTAATGCTGGCGGTTTTCCGACAGGAAGGACGCAAACCCTGCCAGGTATCGGTTAGCCAGGGGCTTACGGTATACATTCTCCAGGATTTCATCCTTATTGGTATTGTATTTCTCGTCGAAACGCATGCGCAGCTCTTCATCAAAGGTGTTATACAGGTAGTACTGCAGCACCTTTCTGCCAAGATAAGCACCACTCCCTTCATCTCCAAGTACATATCCGAGGCCCGGATTGTTCTTTACAATCCCATTTCCATCATAATAACAGCTGTTGGAGCCGGTACCGAGGATACTGGCAATGCCTGATCCACGGCCACATAAGGCCCTGGCAGCGCCCATCAGGTCATGATCTACCTCTATATGACTATCGGGCCAAACGATACGGAGGGCTTCTGTTACCCCCGCGATATTTTTAGGCTGTGATAACCCTGTACCATAGAAATAAATTTCATCTATATGTATACCGGCAGGTAATTGCGGGATGAGTTCCTGTCGGAAGATCTGTACAATTTGTTCAACTGTTTGAAAGTAAGGACTAATGCCCTGTGTTTTATAAGGTCCCGGGGCAGCTGCACCCAGGAGACCCCATTCAGCCTTTGTAGATCCGCTGTCAGCTATCAGCTTTATTTTTCCAGGCATGTCCGTTTATTTATCAATTTAAAGAATCGTAAAAGTTTGCACCCGAATTATGCTATTTTTGTCACAATTTAAACAAAAGCGTTCCATAAAAACAAATAGGGCGCTGGAAGTTTAGGTTGTAAGATTGGTCATAAATTTAGCGGGATAATTATCAAAATATGTCTAACAGGAAGCTGAATGTTTTTTTACCCATTATGATGGCAGTGGTGCTGGCGCTGGGAATGTTTCTGGGCCACAAAATGCCAGGTTCCAACACGGGTAGTAATACGATTTTCTTTGCCAAAGCCAACAGAGGTCCTCTCCAGGAAGTACTGGATCTCATTAAAATGAAATATGTAGACACCATTAATACCGATGATCTTCAGCAGGAAGCTATTGAAGGCATGCTGCTGCACCTGGATCCACACTCCGTTTACATTCCGCCATCGCAGCTGCAGCAGGTAAACGAAGACCTGGAAGGCAACTTTGAAGGTATTGGGGTGGAGTTTAACATCACGGCAGATACGGTTAATGTGGTAGCCGTAATTAGTGGCGGGCCTTCCGAAACAGCTGGTTTACAAACGGGAGATAAAATCCTGAAGGTGGGCGATAGCACCGTTGCCGGCAACGGTATCACTACAGAAAAAATCCGCAAACTGCTCCGCGGGCCGAAAGATTCGGAAGTTACCACCACCCTGCTGCGTAACGGCAAACAAATCACTGCCAAAATTAAACGCGGTATCATTCCAATATATAGTGTAGATGCCAGCTACATGATAGCTCCGGCAATAGGTTATATCAAAATCAGCAAATTTTCTGCTACCACCTACGATGAGTTTATGGCTGCCATGCGGAAATTACAGCGTGCCGGCATGCAAAAACTCATCATCGACGTACGCCAGAACCCAGGCGGATTCATGGACGCAGCCACCCGCATCCTGGATGAGCTGCTGGATGAACCTAAACTGCTGGTGTATACGAAAGGAAAAGATTTCCCGAAAGCGGAATTCAAGACCAAACGCCCGGGCATGTTTGAAAAAGGTGCTCTCGCCATCCTTACGGATGAAGGCTCCGCTTCTGCCAGTGAGATCGTTGCAGGTGCCATCCAGGACTGGGACCGCGGTACCATTATCGGTCGCCGTACGTTTGGTAAAGGCCTGGTACAGGAACAATATGACCTCGATAACGGCGGTGCCTTACGCCTCACCGTAGCTCGGTATTACATTCCATCTAACCGCAGTATCCAGAAACCATACGGTAACGGCCACGCCGCTTACGACGATGACATCAGCGAACGCTTTACCCACGGCGAACTGGTGAATAAAGACAGTATTCGTATAACCGACACCGTGCCTTACAAAACTGCCAGTGGCCGTCGTGTATACGGTGGCGGTGGTATTACGCCGGACATCTTTGTGCCATTTGACACCTCCCGCTTCTCTACCACCCTGATGGCGATCTATACCCGGAATACCTTCAGCAACTTTGCTTACCAGTATTTCACCAGCCACAAGGAAGAGTTTAAGCAATACAAGGACGCACAGGACTTCACGAATAAATTCCAGACTACACCGGCTATTTATAATGACTTCAAAACGTTTGCTAAAACGGATAGCATTCCTGGGCTGGATAGGATCAGTGCCAAGGATGAAGCGGAGATCAAGTCGAGGATTAAAGCCTTGATGGCGCGACAGCTGTACAGAACGGAAGGGTTCTATGAAACTATTAATACTACGGATCCGGTGGTGAAGAAAGCGCTGGAAACGTTGGAGAAGGAGAAATAACCAGGTACACTATATTTTTTAAACCCCGGGACTTGTTGTTCCGGGGTTTTGTTTTTTGCGGAGATGTTTTTGCGGAGATATTAGCGGAGTTTTTAACCGGGACCTTCGGTCCCGGTTGGGCGGAGGGCCTGCGGCCCTGGACCCGCTGTTGTTTACTTGGTGGTCGTGCTGTGGGAACACTTCTACCTTCAGCCCGGCGGCCTCACAACTGATCCCCATAAGCCACAGGCTGCGCGCAGCGCAGCCCTACCCACATGACACCGAAGGTGCCATGCAAAAAAGAGAGGATGCCGAAGGCATCCTCTCAACAAAAAATATAATCAGTTAAAAGCTTTTACTGTTGCTTACGCTGCATTTTAGGTAACGTCTGCGCAATCAGGTCGTTCATGACATTTACCGCTTCATCCAGGTAGATATCTTTAGTTCTGGCTTTCAGCCAGTCTTTGTTACGAGCGATTTTGGTAGTATCGGAACCGATTTTATCCAGGTCCACTTTCATGGAGGTAATGTTCAGTTCTTTCACCTTATCGTTTACCGCATCGTATCTCTTCAGGGCGGCAGTATTCACTTTCTGCTCGGCCTTATAGGTAGCCAGGTTGAGCGAGTAGCTTTCCTGTTTTTCCAGTTTTTTCAGGGTAGCGAGGTTTTCATTCAGCAGTTTGAATGCCGCGCTGTTAGCCATTCTCTTTTCGCTGTTCTTTTTCAGGTTGTCAGTATTAACCGGGTTAGACCAGATTTCGTAGTTGGATTTAGGAATCTCATCCCAGGCCAGTGCATCGCTGTCTTTACGTTCAGAAACTTCGTAGTAAGGATCAGGCAGCACGATATCGGAGGAAACGCCTTTCAGCTGGGTAGAACCACCGTTAGCACGGTAGAATTTCTGCTGGGTGAGTTTCAGGGCGCCGAGGCTCTGACCATCTTTCACCGGATAGAAGTCATCCAGTGAGAAGAGGCGCTGCACGGTACCTTTACCAAATGTTTGCTGGCTACCGATGATTACTGCACGTTTGTAGTCCTGCATAGCAGCGGCCAGGATTTCGGAAGCTGAGGCACTGTATTCATTCACCATGATGGCGAGTGGTCCGTCGTACTGAACGCTTTTATCGCGGTCGCGCAGCACGATGGCATCACCACCTCTGGAACGAACCTGTACTACCGGGCCTTCCGGAATAAAGAGGCCAGCCATTTCCACTACTTCCGGGAGCGAACCACCACCGTTGAAGCGGAGGTCGAGGATGATACCTTCTACTTTTTCTGCTTTCAGCTTGGCTACTTCTTTCGCTACGTCGGCGGCGCAACGGGCACCATTACGGTCGTTGAAGTCGGAGTAAAACTCCGGCAGGTAGATGTAACCAATTTTATGAGTACCGTTGATAACGGCTGATTTAGCAAATGTTTCTTCCTGAATAATTTCGTCACGTACGATAGAAATCACTTTCACGGTACCGTCTACACTTTTTACAGTCAGCTTAACGGTAGTTCCTTTATTACCGCGGATCAGCTTCACCGCATCTTCAACAGGATAACCGGTGATGTCTACGGCTTCCTTATCGCCCTGTGCTACTTTCTGGATTACATCATTGACTTTGAGGTGGCCTTCTTTCCAGCTTGGGCTACCGGTGATGATGCTAAGGACTTTTATTTTACCATCTTCTTCTTTGAGTCCTGCACCGATACCAAAGAATTTACCTGCCATCTGCTCTTCAAACTGACGTTTTTCATCAGGTGGGAAGTAGTCGGTATGCGGATCCATGGTGGTGGTGATTGCGTTTACGTACAGGCTGAAACGATCGTTGTCATCCTGGCGGTTTTTGATTCTTTCGAAGTAGCGATCGTACACCTTTTTCACTTTATCACGTGCTTCGGCTTCCAGCTGCTGATCGGTTTTATTCTTAACGCTGTCTTCCCTGGATTTGTCGCGAGTTTCCTGGAGGTCAGTCAACTTCTCCAGGGTGCGGTATTTCAGCATTTTTCTCCATGCTTCATATCTGGCTACGGAGTCGGCCGGAAATTCCACTTTATCCACATCCAGCACTACACTTTCTTCTTTTGTAAAATCAAAAGGCTGTGAGAGGATGGCCGGATAGATGGCGGAGGCTTCTGCCACTCTTTGCTTGATGATGGTGTTGATATTGCGGAAGCAATCCAGTTGTGCGCCTTTCAGCTCATCATCGATGTGAGTGGAGAGGGGGGCCAGCCTGTCGATATCGCTTTTCAGGAAGAATTTCTTCTCTACGTCCAGGCTACGGAGGTATTTATTGAAAGCTTCTTTGGAGAAAGCATCGTCTATTGGTTTGGGTTGGTAGTGGCCTTCTTTCAGCATTTGCCCTACCAGGTTCATGATCACTTCATACCGACCAGGAGGATCGTCTGAAAGACCAAGCTTGGTAAAGGCGAGTACGCCAGCGGAAAGGCTGATCAACACTACCGGGATTATCACTTTCAGTCTCATATGTAACACTATTGAACAAAAATATTGTCAAATCAAATATAAAGTAAATTCATCCGCTACCAGCTGAATTCTCTACCTTTTTAACAAAAATTTGGCCGGGCTGAAATGCCCGTCCTCCTTAAGTTGATAACGATTAAGGCAGTAGTTATGTTTGGTTATCGGGCCGGAATAATTAATCTTTTACCAATTTATAAACAGCTCCTTTAAAACCGTTGCTGGTGGAGGCGCTGGTGAGCATATACAGTTCTCCGTGTTCATCCTGCCCCCAGCTGAGAATCTGCAGGTTATCTGCCGGACGGTTAGTAAACTGTAAATCAGCGCGTTCCCATTTACTACCATGCTGTATTAAGACAAAAGCCTTGCCATTATAGTCTCCAAAAACGTATAGGCCTTTCAGTGATGGTATGGCAGAACCGCGATATACATAACCACCTGTGATACTGATACCGAGGTCGTGGTTGTATTCATGAATGGGGGCAATCAGTTTTGATTTATCGGTACCGGCGGGTACGTTGAAGTCGTGGTAGCCTTCCATAATACGCCAGCCGTAGTTACCACCTTTACGGATGATATCTACTTCTTCGTAGAGGTTTTGCCCTACGTCGCCGGCGAAGAGGCGGCCATTGGCCTTATCGAAAGAGAAGCGCCATGGGTTGCGCAGGCCATAGGCCCATATTTCAGGTTTAGCTCCCGGTGTTTTTACGAAAGGATTGTCGGCCGGCACTTTATAAGGTGTACCGTTTACATCGATGCGGATTATTTTCCCCAGGATGGTGCCGAGGTCCTGACCATTGCCGATGGTGCCGTGTTTATCTCCTCCCCCGCCGCCATCGCCGAGGCCTACGTAGAGGTAGCCATCAGTGCCGAATTCCAGCTGACCGCCATTGTGGTTGGATTCCGGCTGGTTGAGTTCCAGCAATACCCTTTCAGATTTGGGATCTACCACATTGGGATTGGAGGCAGAAACGGTGTATTCCACCAGTTTGCTTTTATGATTCAATCCTTTTACCGGGTTGGCAACAGGTGCACTATAGTAGAGGTATACCTTACGGTTTTGTTTAAACTTAGGATGAAACGCCATGCCGAGGAGGCCGCGTTCATCGTAGGCGGCGTTAACTTTCACCATTTGGTCAGCCACATCGGCGAAGGGTGTGGTGAAGAGCTTACCGTTTTGAACGATCCATACTTTTCCTTCTTTCTGGCAAAAGAAGAGGCGTCCGCTACCATCATTGGGTACAGCCATGTTTACGGGAGAGATGAATTTGTCGGTCACCAATTCCAGCTTGACTTTACGTGCGGGCGGTTCGGCATCCGGTGTGCCGGGTCCTGCTTTTACTACAAGCGCATTTAGTACAGTTAATAAGGCCAGGCCGATAAAACGATGATTTTTCATATTTAGTGCAGGAATTTAGCAGGATAAAAGTAATCATCTCCCTGAAAAATAGTGAAACAATTGATAAGCGGAATTACACAATTTTCTGTTTTATTTTACCTTCGTTTTAAATTTCATCAGATTGGACACGACATCTAACAGGGCGGACGCATATGCTTCACTACGTTACCCGGAATTCAACTATTACCTTGTGATACGCTTTGCTATTGTATTTGCACTTGCAATGCAATTTGCAATCATTGAGTGGAAAGTGAATGAGTTGGCGAGAGATCCGTTTGCGCTGGGCCTGATTGGATTAGCAGAGGTAATTCCAGCGGTGCTGCTGGCTCCCTTTGCCGGTCATATTGTGGATAAGCGGGAAAAGCGGGGGTTGCTGCTGAAATGTATCATTGCCTACCTGATTATTTCTACCGGGCTGTTTTTACTTACCTGGGATAAGGCGGTACAGGGCATTCCCACTCACCGTGTACTGATGATGATTTACGCCCTGGTATTCCTTGGAGGCGTGGTCAGGGCCTTTACCAGTCCATCTACCTTTACTTTATTATCGTTACTGGTACCCAAGCAGCTGTATGCCAATGCTTCTACCTGGAGCAGTTCTGCCTGGCAGATAGGCGGTGTGCTGGGGCCGGCTTTGGGTGGATTTCTGATATACCTGTTTGGTGTGCACTGGTCCATGTTGCTGGTAGTTTTCATTTTACTGGCGCCGCTTTACAGTCTCCTTAAAATACAACCCAAACCTATTTACTATAAAAACCAGGGAGAGGGCTTTATAGAAGGGCTCACCAAGGGTATGAAGTTCGTGTGGAATACCAAGGTGGTATTGAATGCGATGGCCCTGGATATGTTTGCAGTACTTTTTGGCGGCGCGATTGCCATGCTGCCGGTATTTGCGACTGACGTGCTGCATGTTGGTTCCCTGGAATATGGCATCCTGAGATCTGCGCCTGCCGTGGGTTCCCTGATTACCATGTTCATCCTGGCGCACAAGCCGCTCAATAAAAAACCCGGCATTAAGCTGCTGGCTGCCGTTTTCGGGTTTGGCATTACCATCATTGTGTTTGGCTTGTCCACTACTTTCCTGTTGTCGCTGGCGGCGCTGCTGTTCAGCGGGGTATTTGACGGGGTGAGTGTGGTGATCCGCCAGACTATCCTGCAATTGAAAACACCGGACGACATGCGTGGCCGGGTAGCTTCCGTGAGCTCTATGTTTGTGGGAAGCTCCAATGAGCTGGGGGCGTTTGAGAGTGGATTTATGGCAAGGGCTTTAGGGCTGGTGCCATCGGTGGTGTTTGGCGGATGTGTAACGCTGGGCGTGGTGATCACCACTTACGTTATTTCACCGGCTATGAGGAAGCTGGATTTGAAGGCATAATTAATCCACCTGCGGCTGACCGGTTCGTTTTCACCTGGTCAGCAAATAATACGGGGAGATATTAGCGAGGAGCTGAGCGAGGAGCCGCCATGCCTGGCGGCTCTACGAGCGATTATCAGAGCTTCATCTCGTCTTTTAATCTTTCCAGTACATAATACACTGCCGGGCAGGTAGTACTGTTCATATAGGTGATGTTAGGTCTTTTGAAGAAGTCGTAGCTATCTGTGTAAGGATAGTTATGGCAATCACCGGGTCTAACATCATAGATGCTGCAGTAGTTGTCGTCCCCAAGAAACGGGCAGGGACTGAACTTCACGACATAATCCTCGTCTTTATCGATTTTGAGATAGGTATCCATGAAGGCGGCTTCCTTCATGCCCAGGTGTTTGGAAATCCTTTTTATATCGGGTGCTTTGAAGCGTGGGCTGATGGTTTTGCAGCAACCGGCGCACTCCAGGCAGTCGATTTTACTGAAAGCTTCGTCATGAAGCTTCGGAAGAAGTTTCTCTACGCCTTTACCACGGCGGGAATTGAGTTTTTCCAGGAACTGTTTGTTGGCTTTTTGTTTATCCTTCGCTTTCTGTTCCCAGTTTTCTAAAATATTGCTCATTTGCTGCAAAGATAGGCATTTCGGCAATGGACAATACTGTGACATTCCTTTATATAGGAAATAGCCCATTTATCACTGTTTTAACCAGCCTGGTGGCGGAGGTTTGGCGATTGCTAAAAATCGTCATAGCTTTGCGCATTCTATTCATATTACCTGCTTACATCATGAATCTTTTTGATATTCAACAAAATGAATTCGTGCACCGTCACATTGGGCCGAATGAAGCTGAAAAGAGCCAGATGCTGGAAACCATCGGAACCGGCAGCCTGGATGAGCTGATCAACAAAACTGTACCTGGCGCCATCCGTATGCAGACGCCACTGGCAATTCCTGCCGCCATGAGTGAGAGCGATTATCTGCGCCATCTCAAAGAAGTATCACTGAAAAACCAGGTTTACCGCAGTTATATCGGTCAGGGTTATTTCGACACGATCACGCCAAGTGTGATCCTCCGTAATGTGTTCGAAAATCCAGGATGGTATACCCAGTACACCCCGTACCAGGCAGAAATTTCTCAGGGTCGCCTGGAAAGTCTGCTCAACTACCAGACCATGGTAAGTGACCTGACTGGTTTACCAATTGCCAATGCTTCCCTGCTGGATGAAGCCACTGCAGCGGCTGAAGCCATGACCATGTTCTTCAACGCCCTGAACAGGGATCATGCAAACCTTAGCAGGCCTAAGTTTTTCGTGGATGAACATGTGTATCCACAGACCTTGGACGTTATCCACACCCGCGCTACCCCGCTGAACATCGAGGTGGTGATCGGTGACTATAAAACTGCCCAGATCGATGAAGCTTACTTCGGTGCGCTGGTGCAGTATCCTAACAACGTAGGTGCTGTTGAAAATTACCAGGACTTCATTGCGAAAGTACAAGGTGCAGGCGCTTATGTAGCCATGGCTACAGACCTGCTGGCACTGACCCTGCTGACCTCTCCGGGTGAGCTGGGTGCTGATGCCGCTTTGGGTTCCGCACAGCGCTTTGGTGTTCCTTTGGGCTTTGGTGGTCCTCACGCTGCATTCTTTGCAGTAAAAGATGAATTCAAACGTACTATTCCTGGCCGTATCATTGGTGTGAGCATCGATGCACAGGGTGGCCGCGCACTGCGCATGGCACTGCAAACCCGCGAGCAGCACATCAAACGTGAGAAAGCTACTTCCAATATTTGTACTGCACAGGCATTGCTGGCCAACATGGCTGCCATGTACGCGGTATATCACGGTCCGCAGGGCCTCAAAAACATCGCTACCCGCGTAGCTAAACTGACCAAAACGCTGGCTGGCAAACTGGCTGCGAAAGGTCTGAAACTGGCGTCGGATAACTTCTTCGATACCATCGTGGTAAGCGGTGCTGATGTGAAAGCTAAAGCCACCGGTGCTGGTATCAACTTCCGTTACTTCGCTAACGGCAGCGTTGGTATCTCCCTGGATGAAACAACTACTATTGGTGATATCAACGATATCCTGGGTGTATTTGGCGCCGGTAATACCGATGCCAACGAAGTAAACGGCAGTACCGTTGCTATCCAGGCCGAGCTGGTACGTACCTCTCCTTACCTGACTCACCCGCATTTCAACAGCTATCACAGTGAATCACTGATGATGCGCTACCTGAAACTGTTGGAAAATAAAGACCTGTCCCTGAACACTTCCATGATCTCTCTCGGCTCCTGCACCATGAAACTGAATGCAGCTTCCGAAATGATTCCATTGAGCTGGTCACACTGGAGCAGAATGCATCCTTTTGCTCCTAAAGATCAAACCGGCGGTTATCAGCAGATGATCACCGAACTGGGACAATACCTGAGCACAATCACCGGATTTGACTCCTGCAGCCTGCAACCAAACAGCGGTGCACAGGGTGAATATGCTGGTTTACTCGTGATCCGCGACTTCCATGAGAGCCGTGGTGAAGGTCACCGTAACGTAATGCTGATTCCTATCTCTGCTCACGGTACCAACCCTGCATCCGCAGTAATGGCTGGTTTCAAGGTAGTAGTAGTGAAAGCCCTGGAGAACGGTTACATCGATGTAGCTGACCTGAAAGCAAAAGCGGAAGCTCATGCTGCTGACCTCGCAGGTATCATGATCACCTATCCTTCTACCTATGGTATTTACGAGGAAAGTGTGAAAGAAATTTGCGATACAGTTCACCAGTACGGCGGACAAGTATACATGGATGGTGCAAACATGAACGCCCAGGTAGGACTCACTGCTCCCGGCCTGATCGGTGCGGACGTTTGCCACCTGAACCTGCATAAAACCTTCGCTATCCCTCACGGTGGTGGTGGCCCTGGCATGGGACCAATCTGTGTTGCGAAACACCTGACTCCATTCCTGCCAGGTCACGTAGAGCTGAACAACGGTGCTGCCAGCAACGCTGTATCTGCTGCACCTTATGGTTCTGCAAGCATCCTGCTGATCTCTTACGCTTACATCCGCATGCTCGGATTTGAAGGTGTGAAAGCAGCTTCTATGTATGCCATCCTCAATGCCAACTACATGAAGGCAAGACTGGAAAAAGCATATGATATCCTGTACAGTGGCAGCAACGGCACCTGCGCACACGAGTTCATCGTGGACCTGCGTCCGTTCAAAGCTTCTGCCGGTATCGAAGCGGAAGATGTGGCAAAACGCCTGATGGATTATGGCTTCCACGCTCCTACCATGAGCTTCCCGGTGGCTGGTACTATCATGATTGAGCCTACTGAAAGTGAAGATAAAGGCGAGCTGGATCGCTTCTGCGATGCCATGCTGTCTATCCGCGAAGAAATCCGCGCGGTAGAAGAAGGAAGATCAGACAAACAGGATAACGTACTTAAAAATGCACCACATACACAGTTTGTAATCACTGCGGACGAATGGAATCATCCATATAGCCGTCAGCAGGCTGCTTACCCGCTGGAATATGTGAAGCTGAATAAATTCTGGCCTTCTGTAAGCCGTGTGAATAACACGCATGGCGACAGAAACCTCATCTGTACCTGCGAACCAGTAAGTGCTTATGAGGAGGTGAACGCATAAGTTTTACCAAGGAAAGCAAAAAAAGGCCGTCTCATTCGTTTGAGACGGCCTTTTGTATATACGGGCTGGTTTATAATTGCATTTGCGGAATCGCCGGTGTATGCTTTTTAGGCCCCCTTGTGGTTAACAGCTTAATGACCATCAGCCATACCCCTATCACACCCAGCAGGATAAGGTAAGAACCTGACAGCGTTTGCTGGTTACTGATGTTGAGCGTATTGGCAATAGCGTAACTGGTCACTGAAATGATGAGGTAAGTACCACCACTGGCCAAACCACTCGCAGTAGCCGCATGATCCGGAAACCTGGTGAGGGAGTAGGTAAATTGGGTGTTGAAAGTGAAGCCCTGCCCAAAGTGCAACAGCATCACAAATACCACGATCGGCACCAGGGAATTGAAAAAGCTACCTGTCAGCAACATAATGGCCGCAACAGCCAATTGTGCATAATTGGCCATCTGTAATTTCTTCATCATCGGTTTATCAATCATATACTTACTCAGCATACCGCCTAACATAATCGCCACCCCTGATGCGAGGGCACAATAACCAGATACCACCGCTGAATAGTGAAAATGCTGTTCTACCACAAATGGAATGCTCATCCCGAATACCATCACCATGCTATAACTCAGTCCCAGGATGATGATACCCATGCTGAACTGCTTGGTGGCCAGCAACTCTGAATATACGTTGAGTATATTCTTAAGCTGGAACCGGTGGCGGGTATGAATAGTTTCGCCGCTGTACCTGAGTTCGAGCAGCAGCATGACCAGGCCGTAAAGCGCCAGGAAATAGAAGTTGGATCTCCAGCCGAAGGAGTTTTGTAAGTATCCACCCAGGAAAGGCGCTACTATGGGGCCTATGGACCATATAACCGTTAGCAGACTGGTATAATACTTACGTTTTTCACCGGTATACACATCTACCAAAAACGCCCGCTTGCTAAGTACTATGAATGATATCGCGATACCCTGGATGAACCGGAGCAGGAATATGAAATGAATATCTTTTGTAAGTACAATGCCAATGCTGCTTAGCGTGAATGCCAGCAAGGAAATCAGGTTGATCTTATATCGTCCGAAACTATCGAGGATACTACCCACGAATAGTTGTGAGATGCCATAACTGATCAGGAAGATCGTCATGGTGAGCTTGATATTGGAGGCGGAAGTGTGGAGGGCTGTTGCCATTTCAGGAAACGACGGGATGTATACGTCCATCGCAAATCCGGAAATAGGCACTAATGCAAAAGCCAGGATGGTACTAATTCTTTCATTCTCTTTTTTGAGCTGTTTCATTTCTACCTGTGATTTAGTAAGGCAAAATTCTACATAAAAACCTAGTTAAATTGGTATATATTTGCTATAAATCGGTAAATTTATACCCAGGTATGAAAAGAGAACATTTATACGAGCCGTTTGAAATTGTTTATAAAACCTCCGATGAATGCCCTAAACTGGCGCATCAGCATTCATTTTTTGAGTTGATTTACATTCATGCCGGAACAGGCATTCAGTATATTAACGGGCATAAGCTGGATTACAAAGCGGGGCAATTGTTTTTGATAACGCCACAGGACTCTCACTCGTTTGAGATTACTACCACCTCTTCTTTTTTCTTTTTGCGGTTTAATGATATCTATATTAAATCCAACGCACTGCAATCGGAGAACATCCAGCGGCTGGAATACATCCTGCACAATGCCAATCACAAGCCGGGCTGTATTATGAAAAACATCACGGACAAAAGCCTGGTGCGTGCTATCATTGAGTCGCTGATCGCGGAGGTTTCCAATAAGGATTTATATGAGAAGGAGATGACGCAGCAATTGGTGAACACTTTAATTGTAGTTGTTGCAAGAAATATAGCTAAACGGCTGCCTGAGAGAATCAATGAAAACACCGATGAAAAGATAGTTTCCATTCTCCAATATATCCAGGCGAATATTTATGAACCCGACAAAGTGCGGACAGAAACTATCTGCAACATTTTCGGGATTTCAGAAAATTACCTGGGCCGGTACTTTAAGAAACACACCGGCCATACGTTGCAGTCCTACATAAGTAATTACAAGCTCTCTTTAGTAACACACCGCCTGAAGCACAGCAACATGCGGATAAATGAAATTGTTGCAGAGCTGGGCTTTACAGATGAAAGCCACTTGAATAAATTTTTCAGACAGCAAACTGGCGTGAGCCCGAAAGCGTATCGGAAAAGCCTGGTGGCTGTAGAGTAATGGATTTGTGTTTTGTCTTTTTTTCTCGCAAAGGCGCCTTCGGCGCCAGAGAGCGATCTTTTTTGCACGCAAAGCAGCAAAGCAGGTAAGCAGCAAAGATTTGTGTTTTGTTGTTTGTGTTTTGTTGTTTAATTTATTTTCGGGAGATACCACAGGCCGTTGTGCGCGCAGTATCGGCCATGAGCACACATTCGTTGTTTAGCAGGAAGAATTGATTAAGGTCGTTAACCATACGGTTCTTCCATTTCTCCTCTATATCACTTTGCAGGTTCTGTATGCTGGTGCCGGAGAGTACCCAGTTGAGCGGTACCTGGCTCCCGGTTTTATCGAGCGACAATGCGATGAATCTGCCTTTCAAATCCCGTTCGGTGTAACGCGCCAGCTGTGTCAAAGCCATGGTAGACCGGCCACTGCGAGCGTTATTAATACCCAGTAACACTTCCATTACTTCATTACCCAGGTTAATATTTTCGAAATCATCATCTTTTTCATCGCTGAACTTTAAGACAATTACGAATGGTACTACCTCGTCGCGTTTAAAGTAGGTGGACTTTCGCTTCAATGCCTGGAGTACTTCGAGCATGGTACCGGAACCTGTGTTTTCTGCGTATCCGCCATCTACATAATGTAATTTCATATTTGAATTTTGCCGGAGGTTGGCGGCTGGTGAAAACAACGGAAAGCGCGAGCTGAAATTAACCATGGTACTGTAGTTGATACCTCCTTTAATTTTCTTTGCCAGCAGATCCCGGCGCTGCCACAGGGCCATACTGCTATCCGGCCGCACATTGGTGAGCCAGCAAGGCAGGCCTGATTCCACCTCGGTAGTATTGATGAACATAGCCGGGTATTTATGTGACTGGGGATAGAGCGACAGGAAGTCTTCCGAAAATATATCCGTGGAGCTGCTGGTCACCGTTTCCATGAAACCATGTTCCCAGCTTTCTTCCAATGCGATGGCGCGATCGAAATACTGGATATGAAATGGTATAAAGAGATTCATGAAATCTCCATAAAACATTTTTCCGATAACCGGCGACAGGTAGTCCTGTGTAAAAAAGGTGCGGGTGAGGATACTCAGGGAGTCTTCCCGGCGCTTGAACCCCGGCGTCATATATGCGATAGCGTTAAAAAAGGAAAGACCCAGGGCTCCGCCTGAAACTCCCGAGTACGCATATACGGCTTTTTTGAAATCCTTGCCTACCTCTTCCCTTTCTACTTTACGCTGAAAGTAACGGGCAAGGTTATCTGCCGGTAGTCCTTTTTTACGGGCCGAATCATCCATTTCCATAGCCTTGCGGTAGATGAATGAATCCTTTTCTCTCACAAAATTATCCTGCAGGAAACTGAGCGTTTGAGCGGCGAAGGCGGCAGTACGCAAAGCTCCCCCTTCCGCACATACAAAAATGACCGGATACCTGAATCTGGCCACCGGCGTATCCTGTATCCATCTGAAGTAATAGCGGGTATGCAGGGAGTCTTTTTTATAATCTTCGAACCAACGGTCGAAGTGTGTAGCCAGCGAGGGGCGGTTATCTATTCTGCCGGTATCGTTATAGCGTACCTGGTGGTCGTTGTTGATATAGGAGCTAACTACCAGTAGCACAAACAGGAGAAAGCGCAGCGAGAATTGCTTCTCACGCAGTTGGGCATAGTCGAGATACAGCAGGCCGAGATAGATGCCCAGCCAGCAGGTGATAGCGATGATGACCAGGCCGGGTGAGCCAATTACTGAATACATGTTTAGTGGCAGAAAGCAGACCACGAGAAATACCGACAGGCAGGTGATGGTAACCCATTTGATTTGCCGGTGGAGGTCGGCATAAAAATCCAGTGGAATTTTAAATACCCAGCGAAACTGGCCATCGGGTTTTTCCGGGTCCTGCGTGAATTTCATGGGGATAAAATCTGCCGGGATGCGGGTATTATCCGGCATATGATCTTCCCGTTGTAAAAAATGCAGTTGTTCGTTATAGCTGTCCAGTTTAGAAAACTGATCTGTGAATTTCTCCAGAGGTTCGTTGATGGCGGGCTGGAAGTTAGAAGGTTTTCGGATGGCGAATACATAAATGTTGTAAATGCCTATCAGCTTACTGCACCAGGTTTGTTCCTGTTCATTGAGCTGGAAGAATGAGAAGATGCCGCTGGGCTTTTGCGGACGTGCGATGGTTTTGGCCAGTTTGGCGTCTGCGGCCTTATTGGCTTCTCTGTTTAATTTCTTGCTGGTGGCTTTGTGCCGGTCTATTTTCTGTTCTACTTCGGTATCGCTAAAATAGGAGCGCACCACCAGGTTCATCACCAGGTACAGGCAGGCTACGGGTATGCCGAAGCCCCAGTTTTTCTGACTGGTGGTGAGGGTGGTGTCCTGCAGATAGTTGCGGAGGAAGCCGAGGAATACGATGAAAAAAGGCAGGAGCAGGAACAGTTGCGCCACTGTTTCCTGGACTACTTTGCGCCATTCCACCCGTTCTTCCGGGAGGCTTCTGCCGGAGTTGTCTGTTACATAAATGCTGTAGCGCGTACCAAATTCAGACACCACGCTCCAGGCGGTAACGCCGCCCAGTAGCCAGAACAAGCTGCCTACGCGGTGTTGCACGGCGATTTCTTCCACAATGATCAGCAGTACGTCTCTGCCTTGTGGAAGTACATTAAAAATGAAAAAAGCGAGCAGGGTAAGAACGGTAAACATCGCGCAGCTATGCAGCACGCCGATGAAGTCGGAAGCCAGGTACCGGAGCGGAATACCGTCCTTGGCGCGATTCAGCTTTTTGAAGACTGCCCGGAAATGCAGAAATAGTAAGACGAGCAGGTCTTTTACGATGTCGAGAGCCTTAGTCAACATGGTTTTGACTTTTTGGGGAACAATAATTTGGGGTCACTGTTAAGTTACGACATTTTGCGGATTTTGTTGGGTTTTATCCGGCACCTTCGGTGCCGGATAAAACCCAACAGGGCGGCGGCTGGTAGCCGCCGCCCTGTTGGGTAAAGTATGATTGTTATTTTATTGGAGAATGTTTTCCAGCACTTCGAGCTTACCGTCGATAGGTTGGGTAATATTGAGTCCTAACAAATATGCTACCAGAGGATAAACGTTTACATTTTCAAAGGTAGCGATGCGGTAATTGGTTTTAAATGCCGGCCCCCAGGCCATGAAGATAGCATTCATGTTGGTAAGGTTATTATCGAAACCGTGGTGGCCGGGATGCATTTTTTTGGATCCGCCTTTAAATGCGAAGCCGGGTTCCGCGAGGAGGATGATGTCACCGATGCGGCCGTAAATATCTTCCTGACCATAATGCCAGCGGAGGGGAGTTTCCTGTTTACGATAAGCAGTATAATGATTTTCGTGACGTTTGAGGAAGTTGAAGGCGTTGGTGATCTCCTCTTCAGTATTGCCGTAGTACATAATTTTTTCGCCGCCTGGCATGGCTTTCAGATTGGCCAGGGAAGTGTCCGCCGGGATGGTAATGGTGTGAACCGTATCTACTGCGGTCATCCCGTGATCCGATACGATGATGAAGTTTACCGGCAGGTTGAGTTTTGCTACTTCAGCAGTCATGCGACCGATAGCTTCATCTACGAATTTAACGGCGGCGCGCACGCTGTCTGAATCCGGACCGTAGCTATGCCCCATGTGATCTACTTCCGGGAAATAGAAGGTGATCAGGTGTGGGCGTTGTTCTTCCGGCAGTTTGAGCCAGTTTACCACCTGTGCGATGCGACTGTCGATACCGGTTTTTTCGTGGTATTTGAAGTAATAGGTAGGGCGGATTCCCTGGATATCAGCTTCGGAGCCTACCCAGAAATAGCTGGCGCTTACCATCTTTTGTTTTTCAGCGAGTACCCACAAGGGAGAGCCGCCGTACCAGCTACCGTCTGCCACACTAACGGTGTCGCCCACACGATATTTTTCCTTTCTTTTTCTATCCCAGAAGAGATTATCTACCAGGCCATGGTGTGCCGGGTATAACCCTGTGATAATGGAATAGTGATTTGGAAAGGTCAGTGACGGAAAGGATGGCTGCATGGCAGTAGCGCGCACGCCTTGCTGGGAGAGACGCAGGAGGTTTTGTGCCTGATACTTTTCAGCATAATCATAGCGAAAACCATCCACTGATATCATGATTACATAAGGCCTTGTTTGATTGGAGGCGCTGTTTACGCGACCTGCTACAATTTGTTGGGTGGTGTCCTGCGCAATTAATTCCAGGCTTGAGATAAATACCGCTGCAAAAACTAAAAGTAACCGTTTCAAAATGTTTGTTTTAATGAATTAACTATCCGGGTATTAACAAGATGAATGGGTTAATGGAAGTGCAAGTTAGGCAAATAATGGCTACCTGCCTGCCTGTGAATGTTAACATCTAACCAATTGATTAGGACAAACATATGTAAATTTCTTTAATTGATAATTTTTACATATATTAGCGAGCTGAAAAACCATATCTCTATGTCCGACTACACCTTTATGACAACGGAGGAGAATTTCCTATTACAGGAAGCCCTCAGGCAGAACAAGCGCCAGTTAACCAAGTTTTTCCTTATCGGCGTCAGTTTACTAGTGATCGCAGCTGTCATTCCGCAGATTTATCTCTATACGCACAACACGTTAGGAGATGCTGACCAGTCTTTATTTTCCTATACTAACATCTGGTTCTGGGTTTGGCTGATCTGCTTTGTGATTGCACTGGTATTTGCGCTGATTAAGGTCACCGACATTCGTTACTGGGCCATCAAGCGCGACCTCTCCACCTTACAAAAAGGGCACATTGAGGCGCCACTGGAAGCGGTATACCAGGAAAATAATGACACACAAACGAACTTTTCCGTGAAAGTGGATACTAACCGCAAGCGACTGTTTTACTGGATGCGTGGTACGCTCGACGGGTTCAGGGCGGGGCAGGAAGTGGAAATTTCTTACGCCCGTTATTCGAGGGTTATTATATCTATCAACAAAAAATAATTACCGGCACAAGAATTTTACTAGAATTTTACTCAAGCTATTGCAACTATTCCTATGAAAACGATCCACTACAAGTACCTGCTCTTTGCTGCCGCTGTACTGTGTATGCTGCTACTATCGGCCAGATTGATTCGTGAGGATAAAGAATTGGTAAAAAAGCCTTTGCTGCTGCTGAAAAAAATCTCTGTAAACGGGCAACCCACCGACAGCATTATTTACAATGAGCGGGGACGGCTGGCTGAAATATGGTTTTACGACGATATTACCCACCGCTGGGATGCCCATAACAAATACATTTACGGCGCGCAGGACAAGGTGATGAAAGTGATGGAATACTGGGGGGATGAGTTGATGGAAATTGACTCTGTATATTATCGCTCCACCGGCTTTACGAGGTATAGTATTTCCGTGCGTTCTGCCAATGTGATGGCTGACACACTGTTGGTACAAACCAACACCGCCGGGCAGCCGATTCGTATAGGCGACGACGATACGGTACTGTCTGAAAACCTGCCCTATGTATCCTATAACAATATTGAGTATTACGGCAGTAATCCGGGGCGCCTGATTGCCTTCAACTATTTCCAGCAGGATACCCTGCGGGGGCAGTATCTGCAACACGAAGTAATTACTGACCAGGAATACGACGGCAACCCAAATCCGTTTACACCGCTGTGTCAGGATTATCCGGCCATTGCGATGGAAACATTTGATCGCAATATTCTTTTTGCGGACGCCTCCAACAATCTGGTAAAGCAAACGACCCTGCATAAATACAGCGGTCAGAAAAATGCTACCGATCAACAAACGGTTTATTGCAGTTATCAGTATGATCCGGTTACACGGCTGCCGATAGAGCAATCCTACGTTAAGTATGAGCTGGATGAACGGGATAAGCCGGTAAGAAAAAAATATAGTATCCGGTTTTATTATCAGCAGCCATAGTTGTTGATTACTAACCATTTCATTGCTGAAATTTCGTTACATTGTAATGGAATTTCAGCAATGTAGTTTATGAACATAGAACAATTCAGAGAATACTGCCTTTCACTCCCCGGCGTTACAGAAGAATTTCCTTTTGGAGAACAAACCCTTGTGTATAAAGTAAAAGGAAAAATGTTTGCCCTCACTGATATTGAACTGTTTGAATCCATCAATCTCAAATGTGACCCTGACGAGGCAGTAGAGCTGCGGGAACGCTATGAAGGCGTTACCCCGGGGTATCACATGAACAAAAAACACTGGAATACAGTTGATACGCACTCCAATATCTCCAATAAACTGATACTGGAATGGACCAAAAACTCCTATGACCTGGTGGTAAAAGGGCTGCCTAAAAAAGACCGGGAATCCCTCGGCTGATCCCCCCTGTTTTACCGCACATACTTTTCAGGTACTTATTAATCCGGGTTTTTGTTATTTTACGTCCTTCTTAAAAAATAACTGTTTATGAGATCATGGCTGCTGCTGGCCTGTGCCACACTGTTATTCCCCTTAGTAACAAAAGCCATCAACCAGGATTCACTCTGGATGTATGAGCACTACACCAAGAAGGAAATTTATATTCCCATGCGCGACGGGGTGAAGCTTTTCACTTCCATTTACATTCCGAAGGATCAGTCGGAAAAACATCCGATCCTGATGACCCGCACCCCATACAGCTGTGCGCCTTACGGAGAAACTACCTTCCGTCCGTTTTACCGCAACCACTACAACCAGTACCTGAAGGAAGGCTACATCATGGTTATCCAGGATGTGCGCGGTACCTGGATGAGTGAAGGCAAATTTGTGAACGTGCGTCCTTACAATCCGAAGAAGGGCAAAAAAGATATTGATGAAGCCAGCGATACTTACGACACCATTGACTGGCTCACCAAAAACGTAGCCGGCAACAACGGTAATGTGGGTATCTTCGGCATCTCCTACCCCGGTTTCTACAGCACCATGGCTTCGCTCAGCGGTCATCCTGCATTGAAAGCGGTAAGTCCGCAGGCGCCTGTTACCGACTGGTTCCTCGGCGATGACTTCCATCACAACGGAGCCTTCTTTATTTCCGATGCATTTTCTTTCTACACCGTATTTGACCATCCGCATCCAAAGCCTACCACACAAGGCCCTAAAGGCTTTGACTGGCCTAACCGCGACAACTACAAATTTTACCTGGAAACAGGACCGCTGAAAAACTTCGCTAAAATTATCGGCGACAGCGTTCCCTTCTGGCATGAAATGTATGAGCACCCTAACTATGACGACTACTGGAAAGCGCGCAACGTGCGTCCTTACCTGACTGACGTAAAGCCGGCCATGCTGGAAGTAGGTGGGGTATTTGACGCGGAGGACTGCTTTGGTGCATGGAATACTTACCAGGCGATCGAAAAGCAGAGTAAAGGCGCTAATAACCGCATTGTGATGGGGCCGTGGTATCATGGACAGTGGGCTTCCAACGATGGGACTCATTTAGGGAACGTTCGTTTTGGCAGCAATACATCCGAGTACTATGCCAACAACATTGAAATTCCTTTCTTCAACTACTACCTGAAAGGTAAAGGACAGGCACCCGATATTGCAGAAGCTACCATCTTTTTTACCGGTGAAAACAACTGGAAAAAATTACCGGTATGGCCTCCGGCGGATATGCAGGAAAAACCGATGTACCTGCAGCCTGATGGCGGCCTGGCCTTCAGCAAACCTGCTACCGGCAATAGCTTCAGCGAATATGTAAGCGACCCGAATAAGCCGGTGCCTTATACAGAAGATGTGCATTTTAGTCGCACCATCAACTACATGACGGACGATCAGCGCTTTGCCAGTCGCCGCCCTGATGTAGCCGTATTTCAGTCAGGCATACTCGATCAGGACGTAACCCTGGCGGGTCCGGTAATTGCAGATCTGATTGCCAGCACCAGCGGCACCGACGCCGACTTTGTAGTGAAACTGATTGACGTGTTCCCTGATGATTTTAAATATGAAGAAGATGCGCCTACAGAGCATCGCCGTGTGCCTTCTGCCACCTACCCGATGGGAGGTTACCAGATGCTGGTGCGTGGGGAGATCATGCGCGGTAAGTTCCGCAACAGCTTTGAAAAGCCGGAAGCCTTTGTGCCTGATCAGCCGTCAGCAGTGAAATTCACGATGCCTGATGTAGCGCATACCTTTAAGAAAGGCCATCGTATTATGATCCAGGTGCAGAGCAGCTGGTTCCCGCTGGTAGATCGTAACCCGCAACAGTTTATGGATATCTATAAAGCCGATGCGAAGGACTTTAAGAAAGCGAATATCAGGATATATCATGATGCGGCGCATCCGAGTAGTGTGGTGTTGCCGGTGGTGAAATAAAATTTGCTGTCAAAATTTTTATTGGGGAGAGAAAAGAGCCTGCGGCTCCTTTCTCTCCCCAATAATTTTTACTCCCACCTCTGGTGGGAGTAAAAATTATTGGGGTCAAGGCCTGAGGCCAAACTGATACTTCCCTCCCCCGCCCCATTCGATCCAGTCCGCGGCGCCACCGTTGAGGGTTTTAAGTCCTACCTGGAGGAATCCGCGTTTATTGATATTATACCGGAGGCCTACACGCAGAAACCATTTCCCTTTCTGATCATCCCGTTGTGCGAGGTAGGCGCCTGCCTGCGTAATGATTTCAAAGCGGCTGATGTGAAGCATATGGCTGCCGTGGATGGCGAAGAGCATTTTATCTGTGGTGGAAGCCGTGCCGTAGCGGTCTGTATACACATATCCCAGGCTCGCATCATAAAAGCCATCCAGGCCTGCCCCAAAGCTGCCGAAGTTGCTGTAGCGGTAGCTGTAGTCCAGCACCAATGAGGCGGTGGTATAGGTGGCTTTAATACCGTAATCACTACTCAGCTGCACAAATCCCAAGGCCCCATACAAGGCTAACTGGTGGTAATGTTTTACCGGGTAGACAGGTTTAAGGATGTAGGTGGGGCGGCGCGGGGCGGTGTAGTTACTGTCGATCTGCTGACGGAATACTTTGGCGATGGAGTTGTAGTTATAACGGAGGCCGATGTTGGCGCCGACCATGTTGAGGCCCATATTGGGCGTGTGGGTGCGGCCGTTGGAGAAGTGAGTGATATCGAGTCCGTATACGATATCGAATATATTGGATATCTTCCAGACGCCGCCCACGTCGAGGTTGAAGTATACATCTACTTTAGAGCCGATAGCATCATTGCTGGGGTTCTTAACAGAATCGTACGGGGCGAGGTCGTAGGTAACGCCAAGGGATAAACCGGCTACGAAGTGGTGTTTAGGACGACGGTGGATGGGTGCATAGAAGAAGCCATAGAGGCCGGAGGGGTTTCCGAGCTCCCGTGGGTCGCCGATGTTGCCGGTGTAAAAGCCGAGGCCATAGCTGGGGCAGTTGAAAACGCGCTGCCAGTTTTGGCGTCCTGCCGACTGCCAGCCGAGGCGGAGCTCAAAAGAGTGGTAGCCACCGTCCAGGGCGGACTTCAGCTCATCGCCTTCATAGATATGCACGCCGGTATGGTACTTTAGTTCCAGGAATTTGTGACTGCCCAGGTTGGGGTCTTGTTTGGCTTTCAGCCATAGGTCCGTAGTATCCTGCGCAAAGAGAAAAGCTGGCAGGAGCAGCAGGTAACAAAGTACTGATAATTGCTTCATAAGGCCGTTGATCTTCCACCCACAACAAATGGCAGATTGTTTTTGTTGGATTTACTTAACTTGCGTCCGGAACCCTTCTATAACAAAGGCTATCAAAAAAATTTATGTTAAAGAAATACATCCTCCTTGGAGCACTGGGATTATTATCTGTAAAAGGTTTCAGCCAAACTAAACCTGCTGCAAAACCAGCAGCCAAACCGGCTGCCAAGCCTGCGGCAAAAGCAGTATTAAAAACACGTATCGATAGCGTGAGCTATGGTATTGGATTGAGTATTGCGGAAAACATCAAAGCACAGGATATGAGCAACGTAAATGTGGCGATGCTCAGCAGGGCGATCAGCGATGTGCTCAAAAAGAATCCTCAATTATTAACTAAAGAACAAGCAGATATGAGTATCAGTAATTATTTACAGCAACTGAAAGCAGAGAAATTTGCCAAGAACAGAGAAGCTGGTGAAAAATTCCTGGCTGAAAATAAAACCAAACCAGGTGTGGTAACGCTGCCTAGCGGCCTGCAATACCAGATTATCAAGGAAGGTGATGGTGCTAAGCCAACCCTGAATGATAAAGTGAAGACACACTACCATGGTACTTTGATTGACGGTACTGTGTTTGACAGCTCTGTAGAAAGAGGTGAGCCGATTTCCTTCCCGGTGAGCGGTGTGATCAAGGGTTGGACAGAAGCGCTGCAGCTGATGCCGGTAGGATCTAAATGGAAGCTGTTTATTCCTGCGGATCTGGCTTATGGCGATCGTCAGGCGGGTCCGAAAATTGGTCCGGGTAGTGCGCTGGTGTTTGATGTAGAGCTGCTGGAGATTGTGAAGTAAGCTTCCGTAGTTACTTTTTGTTTCACGCAGGATATTGTTTTGTCTTTTTTGCTCGCAAAGCAGTCAAGCAGGTAAGCAGCAAAGACTTGTGTTTTGCTGTTTGAAGCAACAAAAATTCTCCCGCCGTTGGCGGGAGAATTTTTGTTTTTAGGAGAAACCGACGGTTTCTCCTAAAAACAAATTCAGGTTTTGGATTTAGTTGTTCAGTTGTAATGATGCAGGACCAAATTCTTCAAAGTGGATGGAGGCGGTGTCCACCCCGTTTTCCACGAGGAAGCCGTAGTGTTTGGCGATGAATGGTGCGGGGCCGCAGATGTAGTAATCCGCATCTGCCTGGAGTACCTCTTGCTTGATGGTGGAGAGTTCGACCCAGCCGGTGTATTGCGCTTTCACTTCAGGTTGGTCGTAGAAGATATGTGGATTGAAGTTTTGATGGTTATCAGCGATGGTTGCCAGTTGCTCTTTGAATGCGTGTACGGATTCGTTGCGGCAGCCGTGTACCCAGGTGATGGCGGTATCCGGTTGTTTTGCGGAGAGCGTTTCCAGCATCGCCATGAGTGGTGTTTGCCCTACGCCGCCGCTGATGAATACTTTAGGTCGTTCGTTGCCAGGATCGAGGGTGAATGTACCGGCAGGTGCGGATAATTCTACTATATCACCTTCGCCGATGTGATCGTGGAGGCGATTACTGATCATGCCATCCGGGTGGGATGCGCCGGCTTCTCTTTTCACGGAGATGCGGTAGTACTGGCCGTTAGGTGCGCAGGAAATGCTGTATTGGCGAGGTTGCAGCAGGTTGAGTTCCGGCAGAAAGAGGCGCAGGCTGATGTACTGGCCTGGCTGGAAATCGGCAACTGGTCCTTTATCTACCGGGTGGAGGTAGAAAGATGTTATTTCCGCTGATTCCTGTACTTTCTGTTTTACCATGAAAGGTTTCCAACCCGTCCAGCCGCCATTTTTTTCCAGTTGTTTATTATAGAGAGATTGTTCATGGCCGCTCATAATACCTGCCAGTTGTTGGTAGGCTATTGCCCAGGCATCGAGGAGGGCCGGTGTGGCGGCATCTCCCAGTACTTCCGCGATAGATGCCAACAGGTGTTTACCAACGATGGCGTAGTGTTCAGCGCGGATGCTGAGGCTGGTGTGTTTATGTCCGATGCTGTCGATAACGGGCATGAGTACTGCCGGGTTATCGATATGCTCCGCATAGGCCAGTACGGCCATGGCGAGGGCGGTTTGTTGTTTGCCGTTTACCTGGTTACCCATATTGAACAGGTGTTTGAGTTCCGGGTTGTGGGTAAACATACGGTTATAGAAGTGAGTGGTAAGTAATACGCCGTGTTCTTTGAGTACTGGCACGGTTGCTTTTACGAGTTGTTGCTGATCCGCTGTCATTTTCTATCTGTTTAAAAATATTAAAAGACTTTTTTGTCCTTTATTTTCACAAAAAAAGGTCCTTATTTATTGAGGGTAAATTTCCCTTTAATCAGTCCCAGGTTGAATTTACCGATGGTGGTATTATTCAGCATGTGAGTGATTTGGTTTCTGATTTTTTTAAATTCTTCGTGGAGCGGGCAGGGATTGCTTTCCGAGCAATAGGTTAAACCAAGGCCGCAACCGGTAAAAATTTCGTTGCCATCAACGGCGGAAACGATATCGGCGAGCGGTCGGTTGAGAGACACTGCGTCGAAGTAGAATCCACCGTTAGGTCCTTTTACGGATTGGATTAACCGCTCCCGGCTGAGTTTCTGCAGAATCTTTGCCAGAAAGGCTTCCGGCGAATTGATCTGCTCTGCAATTTCTTTAATGCCTACCTTTTGGCCTTCATGTGACTTTTGTGCCACATAAAAAACTGCACGCATAGCGTACTCGCATGTTTTGGAAAAGATAGCCATGTAATCGTTTGTAAAAGAATTCACAACAAAGGTAAAGGCTGGAGGAATAAAAGACAAAAATATCTTTTATTGTTTTTTCTGAAATAATAAAATGATCCCGTATCTCAAGCTACTATTAACCACTACGAGATGCTTATTGATTATTACTAAGATTATTACTTCTCAACGGTTTAACTAATAAAGAGGTCAATAATACGCTGAATATGGATATTAGGTGAATTATTAAATTATTGATATTCAAATCTTCTCCATTTCTCAGCCCCCTGATCAACTCTAACGTCAATAATTTATGATCAGATAATGAGGAGATCAGGTTAATTAAAAAAAAGCATATCAACCCATTGATAATAATTCTCCAGGTTAAATTAACTGATAATTTTCCGAGAATTAAGTTTCCTAGTGGAAATAGTATCAGGCCGAAAATTAAACTTTCAAGGTAAAACCACAATAGATAGGAAAATATCTCCATTGAATAATGCATAAAGAAATACCTAATGCCTAATAAGGATAAGAGGCAGAAAATATGATATAGTAGGATAAAAGAAAAAGTTTTTTTCATTCTGTTTCTTCTTTTGTATTTACCTCATAGCATGTTGGAAAGTACACAGGCGCTGAAATTTTGCTTGATTATAGGAGTAAATTTCACTTATGTTTCATTTACTTTCACTGTTTTCATTATGGTCTTTAATAGTTTGATGGTAGTTGATTTTTCTTCCGGCTGAAAATACTTATTAACAAATGCCCCAGTATTTATTGCAAGAAAAAACCGATCAAACTTAAAATAAAAAAGTAAAGGATATAAATTATTAGAGGAATCGCACGTAGTAAGGTAAAATCAATATTCAGCTTACGTTTCTTCATCCAGCAGCTATAATAGTATAAAATCACCTTCAACGATAAAACTATTCCGAGAATTACAATGGGTAAAATAAGAAAGTAAGTTATCAGTCTATTAGCCGGACTCCGCTCTGGAATAATATGACAGCCACTTATTAAACAATCCTTGATTAAAACAATAATAAAAATCAAAAACGACCACCATGAATAACGGGGCAAATTGCTATATTTCATAAATCGGGACTGCATCGATAATCCAAACGGGGAATTCCTTTCTTTTCTACTAAAAAACTGATTTCTTTATTCATTAATTATTTTATAGCAATGGGGAAGAAATTGTTCCGAATTAACATCATAGACCACGCTATATAATGTATGTTTTGCATTTCTAACCTTAAAATCAAGTTCTATCAGATCTTTTCTTATCGACAAATTACTGAAATCCCAAAGAACTACTTCACTTCTATCAATATTAAACATCAAGCTTGGCCGGCCTTGGTTAGCGGAGGTTGGTGTTAGATATCTGAATGATGCTAAAATACAATCCCCGTAATCTGCCACCCTTACTGAATCAAATCTTACAAAACGGAGCTGTTCAAATTGATAAAAATCATCAGCGGCATTCATGACCTTCTTATAAAAATCTGTCACAAAGCTAGCATCACCAAACCATTCCTTAATACTTCCTTTATACTTATAATAATAAACCTGGTTCTTGAATAATTTCATTTCATCTTCAAATTCATTGGCTTCTATAGCATTAAAATTGGTCGGACAACCTGTATTTTTAATTCTTGAATTCAAATTATGAATGTTTCTTTTATACAGTCTAACAAATTCGACAGAGTCTATAATAAAAATATCCAAATTATCTAAAGCTATACTGTCACTTTCTTTTGCATCATTTTTAATAAGGTCGGGCTTAATAGTACTAATACTATTTCTATTTTTGCATCCCACCAATGCAAATATTGTAAGGAGCAAATAAAAGGGCAAATGATTTCTCATAAATTAAAAATTTTGCGGAGTAGATTTCTTTGCATTTGCCTGCATTTCAAGTACCTTCTCTTTGTAATTGCTTACTCCACCACTATTATATCGGTAAAATTAAATACAATCGTCCTTTGGGCTTAAGCATCTGCTGGCCAGGCCTTAACAGGGTAAGCATCCCCAAAAACCATGTAAGGGCGCTCATCTACATGTGCCCCCATACGCGTCCTGTTAATACTGCCGCCTGCACTAAGATTCCCATATCTCCTACCATAATGCCTCCTGCGTGATAAGACAAAGTAATGGGTATTTTTTTTATACCTGATTTTATTGCAAAAAGAGAAATGGAAATCTGTGATGTACCTGTAGAATAATTTGACTGGCCAGTTCTCAACCTTATTGAATCTTGCTGCCTCTGCAGAAGGTTGGGTAACTTTGTCCATTCACAATACAAACGCTAAACATTCGCAATACATTTCATTAAGAGTTCGGAAGATACTTTAATTAGATCAACACCAAATTATCAAGTATCAGTAAGAAGCAGTGTTGGTCTGCATGCTAGCTCGGGTAGCCGTCTAATAAAAAAGGGCTGTTACCAGCCCTCTTCTCTTATACTTTATAATACTGCTCCCAGCCTTTTCTCGGCGGAGGTCCTACTAACAATTCATTTGCACGTTTACTACTTGTAATCACTTTCTTCTCACGATCAAACTTGATTTTTTCACCAGTCCACTGTGCGAGCACTCCCAAGCAGAACACCTGACTGAGCGGCCCTGCAATCGCAAATGGAGAACGGGTTTGTTCTTCGCCTTTACAAGCCTTCAGGAAGTTCTCAAAGTGGTTGGAAGGACTCTTAGGTACTTCCGGTAATTTGCCCGCCATTTCCTTCGCTTTTTCCTCCGGAATAATGGACAGGGTACTACCGTGTGAGCCACCTTTGAAGGTGAGTTCTTTACTATAAATGATCTTACCAGGATTCAGTTTTGCCGGCTTAATAGGACCATTGCTTGGCGGCGGAATATTTGGATCCAATCCCTGTACACCGTACCCTTCAGGAATAGGTGGCAGGTTATCCACACCATCGTACCAGGTGATGTCCAGTGCCGGCATATTTCCTCTCTTAGGGAATTTGAATGCCAGGGTGGTGCTCATCGGGTAGAAGAAATTATTATGTCCGCTGAGTTTAATCGGATCTACTTCATAAGGCAGGCCCAGGTCGAGGAACTGGTGGGCGGTATCGATAATGTGTGCGCCCCAGTCGCCCAGTGCGCCCATACCGAAGTCGAACCAGCAGCGCCACTGGCCGTTTACAAAGTCATGGTTATAATCGTGCCCTTGTGTGGTCATCTGCCAGATGTTCCAGTCGAGCGTATCAGGCGCCTTTTCAGCAGCGGGGAACGACTTAATATTCGGATCCCAGCCATGCCAGCGGCGTGGAGAGTTCATGTGAGCGGTGATCGCAGTAACATCTTTGATGATACCGGCATCTTTCCAGGCTTTGAACTGGAAATAGTTGGCTTCTGAGTGGCCCTGGTTACCCATCTGGGTCACCACTTTCGGATTTTTACGGGCGGCTTTCATCATCAGCTCCACCTCATTAAAGGTACGTGCCATTGGTTTTTCCACATACACGTGTTTGCCCAGTCCGATTGCCATCATGGTGATTGGGAAATGGGAGAAGTCAGGGACGCCAACGGAAACAGCATCGATCTGGTTACCCATCTTATCGAACATCTGCCGGAAGTCCTGGAAACGAGGCACGTTAGGGAACATCTTCATCACTTCCAGGGTGTGCGGTGCGCCCATATCCACATCGCAGAGTGCTACGACGTTTGCCAGCCCGGTTTTGTAGAGCGCCTGGGCGATCTCTCCTCCCCTGTTGCCAATGCCAATAAAAGCGATGTTTACCTTTTCATTAGGCCCGATTTTGCGGGTGTACGGCTTTGCCGCAGCCATCAGCAGTCCTGGGGTGGCTGTAGCCAGCGTTGCCAGCGCAGCCTGCTTCAGAAAGCTCCTTCTTGAATCGTTATAGTTCATAGCGTGGTTTTATGATTGCTAGCTCCAAATTATAAAAAAGGCTTTGCAATCGAAAGCATAAATGAAAAAAAGGGTAAAAACTTTACATGGACGGTTAAGGGAACATCTAACCATGGTAAGATGGGAAGGTAAATAAAGTTATCATGATAAGGATTATATTATCGCAACCACAGTAGGAGACCAGGCTTAAATTTGAGTATTATTAGTAAAACAATGTGCGGAGCCAGAACAAATGACCAACATTTAGCAATAATAATAGGCGTATTCCAGTGCAAATGCTGATATCTGGCCAGTATCTTTGGTGATTGGCGTTTATGGTAAACCAGGTATACAGCCATCAATATGATTATTATGCAGAACGCGAAGTACCATCTGTTACTTCGGGAATATTCTGTAAAAGCAAGTGCATGCCAGCCGGTCAATCCTCGTAAACCCACCAGGCTTAAATAGAGATAAGACAACACCGTTAGTGATACAAAAAATGATGGCTGAATAACTGTTTTGTAACTATCATTTCTCTCGAAATGCCTGTATAAAAACCAAAAAAGAAAATCTAACATTTCAGCAACTTACAATTACAAAGATATTCTTTCTAATAAAAAAAAACCGGCTATTCAGCCGGTCTCTTTCCTAATAACTTCATGCTATACTTACGCCTGTTTAAACACACGCGGCCTCCGTTGTTCCAGCAGCATAAAATCTGCCAGCACCATCGCAGTTACCGCTTCCAGCACTACCGGCACACGCAGTGCAATACACAAATCATGACGACCTTTTACACTAAACGTTTCCACCTCACCGCTCTTTATATTGAGGGTTTGTTGCTCCTTAGGAGTACTGGAAGTAGGTTTTACAGCGATACGAAAAACCAGCTGGTTTCCATTGCTGATGCCGCCTACCACACCACCGGCGTGATTGGTAGCTGTTTTACCTGCTTTATCCAGAATAGGGTCATTATGCTCCAGGCCTTTCATCTTTGCGGCAGCAAAGCCGGCACCGAATTCAATACCCTTGATGGCAGGGATGGCAAATACCGCATGAGCCAGACTCGATTCCAAAGAATCAAAGAAAGGCTCGCCCAGGCCGATAGGTAAACCATCTACCGTACATTCTACTATCCCTCCTACGGAATCCTTTGCCGCAATAGCTGCTTCCAGGCCCGCTTCCGGGTCCGGATTACCGCCCACTTCTGTAATGTAGGCATTCACTTTTACGCTTTCTCCCAGGATCTTTTTGGCAATCACTCCAGCCGCTACCAGGTTCAGGGTAAGGCGACCGCTAAAATGACCACCACCGCGGTAATCTTCAAAACCACCATATTTTTCAGTGGCTACAAAGTCGGCATGGCCCGGGCGCGGAAACTCCCGCAGCTTCTCATAATCCGTGCTACGGGTATTGTTGTTTTCAAACATAATTGTCACCGGCGCACCAGTGGTATGATCATTGAAAACACCTGATTTCAGAAAAGGAAGATCTTCTTCCTTACGGGGAGTAGTGCCTCTTGAGCCACCTTTGCGCCTTTCCAGGTCTGCCAGGAAATCTTCCTGCTTCAGGGGAACACCGGCCGGCACACCGTCGATATTTACACCAACGCTGGCACCGTGGGATTCTCCGAATACATTAACCCTGAATAATCTGCCAAAACTGTTCACACACTAATATTTTAAGATGAAATATTGTTATAATCCCTTAGGCATTTACTGCCACGTCTACCTTACCGCCGATCGTTTGCAGGTGATCGTAGAACTCAGGATATGACTTATTGATTGCTTCTGCATTTTCAATGACAACCGGAGCATCTGCCGTTAATGCTGCTACAGCACAAGCCATGGCAATACGGTGATCGTTGTGTGAACTTACTGTGGCACCTTTTATACCAGTTCCGCCATGGACCAGCATTTCGTCGCCATTAAGCTCAATCACAATGCCCATCTTCCCAAATTCCTGCTGCAGGGTAATACCACGATCACTCTCTTTGTGTGCCAGGCGGCTCACGCCAAGAATTTTCGTAGTGCCTTTACAGTTAGCAGCCAGTGCTACCAGCGGCGGAAACAGATCCGGACAATCAGTAGCATCAAACTCAAAAGCTTTCAACCCATCTTTTTCAATGTTGATGGTAAACATGCCCGGCATCAGGTAAGCACCTGCGCTGCGTAATGCGTCCAGAATAGCTTTATCGGATTGAGCAGATTCGGTATTGAGATGATGTACTTCCGCTTTTCCTGCTACCGCAGCGGCTACCAGCAAAAAGGCAGCACCACTCCAGTCACCCTCCACGGTATAATCCTTTGCCTGATATTGTTGTTTTTTACCGAAATGGAAGGTTTCAAAATTTTGTTGCTGAACGTTCACACCAAAGTGCGACATCAGTTGTAAGGTTAACGCAATGTAAGGTTTGCTTTTCAGGTCCTGTACGGTGATGGTTACCTCTTCGGCATTTGCACCATATGCCATCAGCAGGCCGGTCAGAAACTGTGAGCTCAGGCTGCCGTCAATAGTAATATCCTTTGGTTGCAGTGGCCCCTGTATATGCAATGGCAGCTTACCTTCACGGGAAGTGATTTTCACATCCAGCTGGGGCAGCACTTCCTCAAAAAAGTTCATCGGACGGGTAGTCAAACTACCATGACCGTTAATAGTTATCGGCTGAGATGCCAGTGCTGCAATAGGCGTAAACATGCGGATACCCAGTCCGGACTCGCCGCAGTTGATTTCATCAAAACGTGGCTGTATGCCATTGCTGCTGATCTCAATCAGTTCAGGCTTACGGTTTACCGTGGCGCCGAGTTTTTCGGCCACATCCAGCGCTGCCAGGCAATCGTTGCTCAGGCCAGGATTGCGGATAATGCTTTTTCCATTTGCCAGCAGTGCCGCTGCTACCGCACGCTGCATGGCGCTTTTAGATGGATTGGCCGTAACCGTTCCGGAAATGCCGGCGGGTGATACAGTAACT
Source organism: Chitinophaga jiangningensis (assembly GCF_900142605.1). GTDB lineage: Bacteria > Bacteroidota > Bacteroidia > Chitinophagales > Chitinophagaceae > Chitinophaga > Chitinophaga jiangningensis. The sequence continues at coordinate 579,141 of NZ_FRBL01000006.1, read as the reverse complement.
TGCATATAATTCGTATAGCCGTTTTAGTTAGTTAAAAAATTTTACAACTGCTCCATCATTGATTTCAACTCCTTAATAGGCACTGCTCTGGTAGTAGCCTTGCCTATCGTTTCCAGCAACACAAAATGAATATCATTCTTTTCCCGCTTTTTATCCAGCTTAAAGATGTCGTATACGGCATCTTTATCCGAAGTAAACGCAACAGGCAGTTGGTAATCTGTAATCAGTTTAATCAGTCGTGCAGTTTGCTCCTTCGGGAAACCCATCAGCTGCTCGGAGAAGCGCGCTGCGGCCACCATTCCTATTGCCACAGCGTTGCCATGTGCAATATGTTCCAGCTTTTCCACCGCATGGCCAAGCGTATGCCCGAAGTTGAGCCAGCGGCGTGGCCCCGTTTCAAATTCATCTTCCAGTACTACTTTTGTTTTCGCCTCCACAGATTTCTCTACCAGGTACTGTAGTACTTCCACATCACGGGCCAGGGCTTTCTCTTTATTTTGTTCGAGGTAGTCAAATAACTCCGCATCCATGATACAGGCGTACTTAATTATCTCTGCAAAACCATTATGCCATTCTTCATCCGGCATGGATAACGGTAAGGTATAATCGAAGAGAATAAATTCAGGCTGGGTAATAGTGCCCAGTAAGTTCTTTTGCTTACCGTGGCTTACGCCGTTCTTACCGCCGATACTGGCATCTACCTGTGCCAGCAGCGTAGTTGGAACAAAGCCGAAAGGAATACCACGCATGTAAATGCTGGCGGCAAAGCCGGCTACGTCAGTCATCATGCCACCACCTATTCCTACCAGGGTAGTTTTACGGTCGGCCTCAAAGCTGATGAGTCCATCGATAATTTTTTCCACAGTGCTCATGTTTTTCACATCTTCTCCTGCGGAAACAACGATCTTTTTCCAGTCGTGCAATTGATCCCCGTGATGCCGTTCTACGTTTTCGTCGATGACGAGCACCGAACGGTTTTTATCCACGTGGTTGCCCAGTTGCAGCAGACGCTCGCCAAGGAAATAGCGGGAAGTCTGCTGCTTAAATTGGTGCGTTTGTATTTTCATACCTGCTTACTTGTCTTCGTTCATGATCCTGTTCTGGCGATTGATTGATTCCAGGTGAACAGCATCGAAGTATTTGGTAATGAATTCTTTTGTGAGACCCAGCTTTTCGCCTTTAGCGATGTTGCGCTCCAGGATTTCATTCCAACGGTTAGTTTGCAGGATGGTGATGTTATTTTCTTTTTTGTACTGACCGATTTTCTCAGCAATTTTCATACGGTTGCCCAGCAGCAGCATGATTTCATCATCTACCTGGTTGATTTGCGCACGCAGTTTTTCCAGGGCAGAGTTGAAGTCTTTCTTATCGGTATGCTCACGGCGCCATACGATACCATCGAGGATTTCAGCCAGTCTTTCAGGCGTAACCTGTTGTTTGGCATCGCTCCATGCGTTATCCGGATCGATATGTGTTTCCAGCATCAGACCATCGTAATCAAGGTCGATCGCTTCCTGGGAAACTTCCTGCAGGATATCGCGGCGGCCGGAGATGTGGCTTGGATCGCAGATCATTGGCAGTTCAGGCATACGGCGTTTCAGTTCGATAGCCAGGTGCCACATTGGAGCATTGCGGTAGGTAGTGTTACCGTAGCTGGAGAAGCCGCGATGGATCAGACCTACTTTGTTGATACCGGCTTTCTGAATTCTTTCCACAGCGCCGAGCCAGAGTTCCAGATCAGGGTTGATCGGGTTTTTGATCAGCACAGTAGTATCCACACCTTTCAGCGCGTCTGCCACTTCCTGTACAGAGAAAGGATTCACGGTAGTACGGGCTCCTACCCACAGGATATCCACACCGAAGTGCAGCGCATCTTCCACCTGTTTAGCAGTTGCTACTTCCACAGCCACTGGTAAGCCAGTCAGTTCTTTCGCTTTCTGTAACCAAGGGAGGCCTTTGGTACCGATACCTTCGAAGGAACCCGGGCGGGTACGTGGTTTCCAGATACCGGCGCGTAAAACGTCTACCTTACCTGTTTTCTGTAATCTCAGTGCGGTAGCGAGCACCTGCTCTTCTGTTTCTGCACTGCAAGGGCCGGAAATGATCAACGGCTTTTTATCCGATGAAGGATCGGAGAATTTGGTGTTAGCAAGAATTTGCTCCATTGTGGTATGCTGTTCCATAGTATTAAGTTACTGCGTTTAAGTAGATTTTATGTTATTTCAGGATTTTCCTGATTTTATTAGATTTCTGAATGAGTTTGTAGATGGTATCGTAATCTTCTTCTTCGAGCAATGTTTTCATCTGTTCCAGCTGGTGAATATGTTCTTCCAGCACGTCCAGCACATTATTGCGGTTATGTTTGAAGATAGGCACCCACATATCCGGAGAGCTTTTCGCCAGGCGCACGGTAGATTCAAAACCACCGCTTGCCAGTTCAAAAATGCGACCCTGTTCCTTTTCCTTCTTTAGTACTGTCAGTGCCAGTGCAAAAGAGGTAATGTGGGAGATGTGTGAGATATAGGCTGTGTGCAAGTCGTGCTCTTCCGCATTCATATATACGGTGCGCATTTGCAACTGGTCAACCATATTTTCGATCATCTCCAGGGCATCGTCGTCACTGTTTTTAACATCGCAGAGCACGATGGTTTTGTTGGTGAAGAGGTTCTTCACGGCAGCTTCGGGCCCGGAATACTCCGTGCCGGCCATCGGGTGGGCGGCTACAAAGCGACCTCTGTTAGGATGACCGGCAACGAGTTGCAGAATGATGTTTTTAGTGGATCCAACATCCATGATTACCTGTCCTGGCTTTACTTTATCCATGATCTGCGGTAACAGTTTCAGCAAGCCGTCTACCGGAATGGCCAGTACAATCAGGTCCGTACGTTCGAGTGCTGCTTCCAGCGTAGCGTCCTCGTCGATGATGCCCAGCTCTTTGGCGCGCGCTAAGTGTGCGGCTGACTGATCTACACCGATGACGTGCTGCGCCACTCCCTTTTCTTTGAGGGAGATGGCCAGTGAGCCACCGATAAGACCTGTTCCTATTACTGTTGCTATCATCGTTTTATTTATTGAGTGCTGTTTGAATTCTTGAAATGGCTTCGTCAAATACTTTTACATCCTGGCAAAGACTCACCCTGATATAGCCGTTACCGTTACTACCGAAGATGCCACCTGGTGTAATGAATACGCGGGCATCGTAGAGTACTTTGTCGCTCAGCTCATACCCGGATTGTGATGTGGCCGGGATTTTTGCCCATACGAACATACCTACCTGGTTTTTATCGTATTCGCAGTGCAGCATATCGAGCAGCTGGAATACTTTTTCTCTGCGGGCGCGGTAGATGGCGTTGAGTGAATCATACCAGTCTTTTCCCAGTTCCAGTGCTTTTACAGCGGCCATTTGCAGTGGCTGGAACATACCGGAGTCCATGTTGCTTTTGAATCGCAGCACTTCGTTAAGGAATTCCGCTTTTCCCACCAGCATGCCTACACGCCATCCGGCCATGTTGGATGATTTGCTTAAGGAGTTTAATTCCAGTACTACATCCATGGCACCTTCTTCCTGGAGGAGACTCACTGGCTCATCGTTGAGGATAAAGCTGTATGGATTATCATGGCAGATGAGGATGTTATGTGCTTTACCGAAGGCGATCAGCTTTTTAGCGAATTCGCGGGTAGCTTTTGCGCCGGTAGGCATATTCGGGTAGTTTACCCACATCAGTTTCACTTTGCTCAGGTCAGTGTTGGCCAGCGCATCGAGATCAGGCAGCCAGTTATTTTCTGCGGTGAGGTCATAATCCCTTACAGTGGCGCCACTGAGATTAACGGCAGAGCGGTAGGTTGGATAGCCCGGATTGGGTACCAGTGCTTCATCGCCGGCCTGGAGGTAGGTCATGCAAATATGCATGATACCTTCTTTGGAGCCGATGAGCGGCAGTACTTCCGTATCAGGGCTGAGCGTAACATGGTAGAAGCGGTGGTACCAGTCGGCCATTGCTTTACGAAGTGCCGGAATACCTTTATACCCCTGGTAAGCGTGCGTGTTAGGAAGTGCTGCGTTGGTGTGCAGTGCTTCTACTACGGATGGATGTGGAGGGAGATCGGGGCTACCGATACCGAGGTTAATCACCCTGGTTCCATCCTGGTTCATCTGATCTATTTCGCGCAGCTTCTTAGAGAAGTAGTATTCTTCCGTGCCCTGTAATCTTTTAGCTACCTGTATCTGCATATAATCGGCTTAATGAGTTTTACCTTTTTTATAGATACCTAACACTTTGAGGTGTTCGGTATGTTGTTCAATTTCTTTGAGTGCGAGCTGGAAATTTTCCAGGTTTTCGAATTCCATATCGGCGTGGAAGTAATAGTTCCATACTTTGGCCGGGATGGGGAAAGACTGCAGTTTTGATAAGTTGATACCTGCGTTGGCAATTCTGGTAAGTACTTCTGCGAGACTGCCTCTTTCGTGGCTTGTTTGAAAATACACGGATGCTTTATTAGCGTCTGGTGCGGTTTCTACCGGGTTCTTTGAGATGGCAAGGAACCTGGTATAGTTGTTTTTGTTGGTGTGAATATTTGGAGCGATGATATCGAGTTCAAATATTTCGGCTGCCAGTTTTCCGGCGATGGCCGCGGTAGATTTTAATTTTTTGCTTCGAACATGTTTAGCGCTGAGGGCGGTATCTTCTGTTTCTACCAGTTTGATGTGGGGATATTTTTCGAGGAAGTCCATGCATTGCAAAAGTGCCATTGGGTGTGAGTGAACTTCCCTGATATCTTCCATGGTTTGTCCTGGTAAAACCATCAGGTGTTGATTGATTTGCAGGTAGATTTCTCCGGTTACGTGCAGTCCTGAGTTTTTGATAAGGCTGTAGTTCGGAAGGATGCTACCGGCGATGGAGTTTTCGATGGCCATGATGCCTGCATCAACGTCAGGCTGAGATTTAACTTTTCTGACCAGTTCAGCGAAGGACGCGCAACATTCTATTTCGGTATTTTTTCCGAAATAAGACTGAGCAGCCACCTGGTGGAAACATCCTTCAAACCCCTGTATCGCTATTTTCATGTTTAATGAATTGATTTTTATATTTTTTTAGTTGTTGTAGCAACTAGTTACCTGAAACAGAAAGGGCCCCGACAACGGGACCCTTTGCTTTAAACTTGTTATATGTAAGTTCGATTATTGCAAACGAGTCCCCGGCTTCTTCGCATAAAAGAAGTAAGAGAAATAATAAAAAAAGTACGTTGTGAATTTTGACATAAAATCTTTATTGCTAAAATTAAAAAGGCCCCCCGTTTCGCGGGAGGCCTTTTTTGTAGTTTCTTTTATCTTAGTTTACAAACGACCTCCCTATTCCTGGTACCAGAAATAATAAAAGCCAAAAAAACCGAAAGTCGTCTGTGAAGTCATTTCTTTTTGAATTGTGAAACAAAAATACAACTGGATTTTAATTATCCAATACCTTTAAGCGAAAAATACAATTATTTCAACAACAAGCATTATTTATTGAATAAAATCTAATAAATAGAAAACCGGAGGGGGTTGGAAAGGGTAAAGTAGGGGATAAATTAAATAGTCCGGGTATTTGTTTGAGCAGTATGGCTACCGAAAATGCCAACAACATACTTACTAATGTACATGCCTGCATTGAGCAAGCCACCGGATGGATTTGGTGTTGCGGTAGATTGATCCAACAATTGGTTCGCCCATTTCCTCGTTGCCTGGCCAACTACTATTGAAGACGGGAATGTGAGGAAATAAATTGCTGCACCCAAAATCCAGTATTGACTCGAGTGATAAAAATTTGAGTGTGCATTCAAGGGAGGAAATTTTTCAAAAACCACACTCCAACAAAGCATTATTACTGACAAATGGGCTATTGGGTAAATGATAAAAGCAAATTAATGACAATTGCATAAAATTATACAACTATTGAAAAATTGCATAAAATATAGCAATTGAAAACAAAAATAGCTCCGGAGATAAATTCAGTTTTACCCATAAAAAAACCGCCCCGGTATCCCGGAGCGGTTCATTATAATATGCGTTGTGTTGCAAATTAGTGTTTTGCAGCAGTATCAACTGCAGCAGCAGCAGCTGAATCTACAGCAGCTTTAGCAGAATCAGCAGTAGCGTTAACAGCAGCGTTTGCAGCGTTAGCAGCAGAGTCGATAGCTTGAGTAGCTTCAGTAGCAGTAGAATCTACAGCTTTCTGCTCAGCGTTACCACCACAAGCAACTGCGAAAATACCGAAAGCGGCAACCAGGAAACCAAATTTGATTACGTTCTTCATCGTACAATAATTTAGGATGTTTTTTGAATGATTTAACCTTTATACCGGGATCACCCAAAAGGTAACCCAATGTTTTAAAAAATTTTTTTTTCGGTACTTTGGGTTACCAAACGCCTTTTAATTGTATTAAGAGTGAAGCAAATTCAAGACATAGCAAAAGACAGGGATTTATTGCTGGGATTGGCAAGAAGTGATGGTAAGTCATTGGAAATCATCTATTCAGATAATTTTCCGGTTGTTTTACGCATGATTTTACAGCATAATGGGACCGAAGACGACGCCAAAGATGTATTCCAGGAAGCCATCATTATATTATATGAGAAGGCTTGTAAAGGAGACTTTACACTCACCAGCCGCCTAAAAACTTTCCTGTACTCTGTTTGCCGCCACCTCTGGCTCAAAAAACTGCAAAGTAATCACGGTATGTACGCCCTCCCCACGGAATTGGAGGAAATCATACCCGCCGAAGAGATTGTAGACGACCACGAGGCCAAAGACGAACAGTTCCGGATTATGGAAAAAGCTATGGACAGCCTGGGGCAACCATGCAAAACAATTTTGGAAGATTATTACCTGCACAAACATTCCATGCAGGAAATAGCAGAAAAATTTGGCTATACCAGCTCGGAAAACGCCAAAAACCAAAAGTACAAGTGCCTCATGCGACTCAAAAAAATGTTTTTCGATAAATACAATACATCATTATAAGCAGCAGCCATGAAAGAAGATATGTTTCTCATCAGTGAAATAGAGCGTTACCTGGAAGGGGAGATGACGGTGCAGGAGAAGGCTGCCTTTGATGAATTGCGTAGATCCAATCCACAAATCAACCGCCAGGTGGAAGAACACCAGCTCCTTGTACAGGAACTTGACCACCTCGGCAAACGTAAAGATCTCCAGGCACAGATGGACCGCATTCACCAGCAACTGGACATGCCAGCCATCCGTACCACCGTGCAGGAAGCTACCCAGGCCGAAAAACGTGCCCGGATACGCCGCCGCACCATCGCCAACCTGGCAGCCGCCGCCTGTATTGCATTGGTGACCTCACTGTCTACCATCGCCATCATTCAAAACAGCAGCCGCAACAAATCCACCGCACAGTATGAAGACGTTAGACGTGTGCTGAACAATATCCAGCGCTCGCAAAATGCCCTCATCAACGATATTAAAGACAAGAATAAAGCACCGCTCAACCCAGGTACTTACGGAGGTACAGGTTTCGCCGTTTCCGGCAACGGTTACATCGTTACCAATCTCCACGTAGTGGCAGGTGCTGACTCTATCTACGTTCAAAATACCAAAGGCGACGCCTATAAGGCTGTTAGCGTATTTGAAGACATCTCCAGCGATCTGGCCGTTCTCAAAATTGCCGACAGCACCTTTAAAAGCCAGCCATTGCCATACGCACTCAAACCACAAAGTATCACCCTCGGCGAAGAAGTATTTACCATGGGATACCCAAGAGATGAAATCGTTTACGGTAAAGGCTATATTTCCGCTAAAACCGGCTTCAACGGCGACACCACCGCCTACCAGGTATCCATCCCGGTTAATCCTGGCAACAGCGGCGGACCATTACTGGATACCAAAGGGGATATCGTAGGTATCATCACCGGCAAACAAACCACCTCCGACGGTATCGCCTTCGCCGTGAAATCAGCTCACCTGAAACGCCTCCTGGATGAAATGCCGAAAGACAAACAATCCAAAAAAGAATGGGCGCATAAGAGCAAACTCGAAGGAATGAACCGCGTAGACCAGATCAAAAAAGTACAGGAATTTGTATACCTGGTAAAGGTCTACAACTAACAAACGCATAACTGAGAAATGAAAAATAACGGAAAGGTCCTGCAACGGTGCAGGACCTTTCCGTTATTACACAGGGAAGTTTTTCTTTAAAGCAACATTGTTACACAGTTGAATTTTAGCTAAGTGCATTACAATCCCTGCACGTGATGTACGGTTACAGCAGGTGCTCCGTATATCCTGCCTCACTATAACAGTTGCGGCCTGGCCTCCGTTTAAACGGATACGGCTGCAAATGATTAAGCTAATAGCTTTTTTACTATAAGCAGGTGAAATATCCCCTGCTCAATAGCCGCTGATTAAAGCATACATTACGGCTGCAAATGATATAGCCGGCATATCTCTTCATAACTCATCCGGCTGTAATCTGGTGCCACCGCCCTGGCCGTGGCATTTACATTTACACCACCGGGAATAATAACATACCTTACTTTGTTGGTAGTAGCCGGAATCCCGTTTGGAATTACATCACATATAATCCGGATCTTACCCGGAAATATGCCATGCTGAAAACGATACTGCGTTGAAGCACTCCCAATATTGTAATAGATGCTGGGCAATTGCTTTATAATGCCAGCACTGTCAGGATCTGCCACAAACTGCATAAATACCAACACGGAGCCCTTATCAACAATTTCCTGCGTTACCCTGGCTTCCGCGATATCAAAATAAAAAGTGTTTTTACCAGCCCCGGTAGAGGACGAAGATCCCGTCCATTTGGTAGTATTCTGCCAATCGGAATACTGCACATTGGCTGTACCCGGAGGGCCTGCAGGACCCGTATCGCCATCCTTACAGGCGGCAAACATGATTATCGCTGCCAATAATATGGCCATGCTCAAAAGCTTTTTCATGAGGATTAAATTTAGGTGTGAACCTTAGCCAACAGCAGTGGCTGTGTCAAAAAATCGTTGTGCTGCGGCATCCAGGGAGGATTTCAACTCACTCTTGGCCATGCCCGCTGCTGCAACTTTTAACTCCCTGCCCATTACAAACAGCACCGTTTCATCAAAGGGGCCTTTAGGCTTAGGCGGAATTTTTGGGGTCACCTTACGGGGACAAAGTTCATCTGTGAACTCAGTCATAAACTTAGCATCGGCACCTGTTCCCAGCGCTTTCGCATGGGCAACAGCTTCCGTAGCCATGGCCTTTGCAAACAATTCTTTGGAAGCACCAGCCTGCTGCACCGGACCATGAGGGATAATCACATCCCATATCGCGGGGTTATGCAGCGCCGCAAGGCCCAGCGTTCCATATTTGCGTATCACATATTCGATGGTCCAGGGAGTAGGCTCCGGATCCATACGCATAGCAGTAAATCCACCATTAACGAAGTTGTGAGCTACTGTTTCCAGTATGGCAGATTTAGGGGAGAAATCTTGATTTGCCATTGTAGTATAATTTGGGGTGTTGAAATAAATTCACCACCTTATTGGTCGGCATTAACATCTCCCGGGGAAACAAAATTTTAAAAATATCTTCGCAGCAGCACCACCACCAGCACCGCGAAAAACAAGCCAATCAGGACATAGCCATAGGGAAAACCTTTATCAGCCTGCGGCTTCACAGCCGCTGTATCCCCTATCAACACACTGGATGCCCAGTAATAAGGCAGCTGCCGGTCCCGCCCCTGCGCATCCAGATAATGGAGCTTTGCCTGCTGCAAAGCCACATCCTTGGGCACTCCACGGGCAAGCGCCTCGTGCAGTTTTTCAGTCAGTTCATAAGTAGCTTTGTTATCAATTTTCCACAGCGCGGTAATCACCGCCGGAATGCCTGCCATACTAAACCCTCTGCCCAGGCTCAGCACACCTTCTCCCCTGGCCAGCTTCCCCCTGCCTGACTCGCAGGACGAGAGGATGATCAGCGCGGTCACCGTATCTTCCAACAACCCTATTTCCGGCAAACGCAGGCTGGTATCCGCCAGGAAAAGCACCGGCTCCATGCCCGCCGCACTGGCATGGGTGTATAACTGCACCACACTGCTACGGGGCAACTGCTCCAGAAAATTATTCCTGTCCGCATTTTCGCCTGTTAGCACCCTCCCCTTCCTGTAATCCTTTCTGATCCTGCCAACAGAAGCAGCTGCCCCGGGCAAGGGCTGCAATTCCATATTTGCAGCGTACTCCTCCGGCGCAATACCAAGGAATGGATAAACTGCCCGTTCCGTTGGAGGCTTCTGCTTCAACAATGAGCCAGCAGCATAAGTATAGCTGAATGCATGCTTCCGCAATAAATAACTGTTGTGTACATCCCGGTCCGTGAGCAAAGCATCAAAGGGGATAAAATACTCATCGCCGGAAATAATGACCCTGCTGCTATGGGGTTGAATGGGCGCAAACAACTGCTTATAGATACTATACGATAAATCACGGTAACGGTTATACGCCTGCGTGGTAAACACAGGCTGGTCCAACGCTTCCAGCAATGCCTCTACCTCCTGTTTCACATAAGGTAATCTATGCAGACGTGCCCCCCGCGCTGTTACCTGCAACACATAGGCAAAACTATCGGCCATAAAATAGCTGATCAGCTCCTGATCCGCGGCCAGTACGCGTTTACGGATCAACGCAGGCGTAGCGGCACTGGTGTCATACTTATACCTGTAGTAACCGGGATGCTGCCGCTCCAGGCCGGCAATAAAACGTTCCAGACTCTTTTGTTCCTGAAACAACCTGCGCGACGCCTGTTCATAGGCAGCCGTATCTGCCGGCTCGCGCTCCAATTGCTGCTGCACAGCGTTTATCCGTATACGTAACTGCTGCTCTTCTGCTGCGGCGGCCGCCGGCAACAACCTGCGGGCACCTAACTCATTCAGTTTATCGTTCAGCAATACGGCGCGACTCTTCTCAAAAAAATGGCAGGCAGCGTTGGGATCGTGCAGCAGGTAACTGGTTTCTATCGCCTGGGCGTACATCTTACGGGTACGGTTACGCCAGTACAGTTGGGTAGGTTCTCCATACTGCTTCCAACGCATGAGGTCCACCGCCAAATCAGCAATCATATAAGTTTGCAACGCCACTTTTCCCCAGTGTTGTTCACCTGTTTTACGGTAAATTTCCAGTAATGATTCCGCCTTATTGCTCAACAGCGTATATACGAAATAGTTATTATTAACATGCCGCAACAGTTCATAGCCAGGATTTGCCGTAATAGCTGAATCTTTAAAATTGATCGGCAGTGTGGTAAGTCCCTTCTGGTAATTGGCCAGGGCTTCGTGGTATTTTTTAAGGTTCCAGCATGCGGAACCAATATTATTGTACACACCTGCGAGTACATAGGGGTCGGCCGATTTCAGGGCAAACTGAATGCCCTGCCGGTAGCATTGCATGGCTAGCGCAGGCTGGTGTATATCCAGGTAGAAGTTACCCAGGTCAAGGGTATTTCTCGCGCAATCGCTCCAGCGCTCCGATGCTTCATTCCATCGCATCACCTGCCGGTACCATTTCACGGCCTCCTGTTCCTTCCTGAGTTTTCCACATACCGCTGCATATACGGTGTAACAAACTATTTTATAAACCTCCGCCGTATTAGGGGACAACATCCCGATGGCCTGACGAATTACGCCTGCGGCTGCCGTATCATCCAGCGCCACCATAGCCTGTGCCTTTTGTGCCAGGAGCGCAATTTCTGACAACGTATCCCGGATACTGTGCGCCACCCTGAAACCCAGCTCGGAAATATTTTTTGCCTGTTGGTACTGCCCGCTGTTGTACAGTGAAAAAGCCGATCGCTCAAACGCCAGCAGGGCGATAGCGGTCTTCTCCGGAAAGCGGATACCTAATAAAATACAGCTATCAAAATAATGATAAGACTCCTCATGGAGATACAGCTTATCATAAAATAATCCCAGGTTAAAGTAGCTGTTTACCAGAAATGGCTCCTGCCGGTCTTTGGCGGAAGTATTCACAGCGATGGCATCCTTCGTGTAGGCGATGGCGTTATCCCAGGATTGTTCCAGGTGATAAATATTCCCCATCCGGTGAACGATACGGGCATACACACTATCCTTTGCTTTATAGCAACGTTTTTGTATTGTCAGAAGTGAGTCGAGCTGGTGCAGCTTACTATTGTTATCCACCGTGCTTTGCTCCACGGCTATTACTGCCTGCATAATCGTTTGCCGGTCGGGGCACTGCGCAGCGGCATGAAAATAACAGGCCAGGCAGCTGCATAAAATCAGCTGCCTGAGTAAAGTACATATGGTATGTAAGCGCTTTTTACTTATAAGCTATTAATTTAGTTATGCGTGATATATCTGCCTCCTGCCACCTGTTTTTTTCCACCGATCACAGGATTATATTGTGCATTTATACCCGGGTTGTTCAGGAAATCTTCCTTTTTAGCGGTCGTACCATTCCTGGGAACCGGGCACATTGCTGCAATCCGACCCGTGACAATGGCTGTGGCAAAAGAGGATCCGGTTATGTATCTGTTTTCCAGGACCAGTGGTACTCTGAACAGTTGCACCCCATTTTCAATACTATCTGCCTTTACACCGATATCCACATAGCGGTCTGAAAAGTTTTGCGTAGGGCTTACCGCTGTGTCGTTGATCGTAGTAGCTACTATGATGTTAGATGCCGGGTTGTTAAAACAGGCCGGATACATCTGATGTTTGGTCAGGTCGCGCAATTCTGCTTCGGTGAGGCCGCGCTTGCGTGCGCTATCATCCGCGGCGGGCATCCTGTTGCCGGCGGAGGTAACAAAGAGAATTCCTTTTTCGGCGAGTACCCGTGTGATCATGGAATCCAGCGGCCGGTACGGAGAGGATTTGTAACCGGTATAATATCCCCATGAGGCATTGATAATCCTGGCATCGTGACTGGCAGCATAAGCGATAGCACACATAGCATTGAACAAATCGCCCTGTGCCTTCTGGTCATGCGTTTTGAGGATCATCAGTTGCAGGGCATTGGCGCTGTCGCGCTGGAATTCATTCATGATAAACAATGCAATATTGCTGCCATGGCGGCCGGGATGGTCGTCCCGGATATCGGAATTATTACCAACAAAGTTCCAGCCAACCACATCATCTTTCAGGCAGTTGGCATCATCATCATTTTGGTTACCGGGTTTTTCGGCGGGATTTTTCCATGTATAACCTGTATTCAGCAGTGCTTCATCGAGTCCGGTATCCAGTATGGCTACTCTGATAACTTTGCCGTTATTTACAAATCTCCGGGATACCAGTTTAGAAATACCGGCAGGTGTTCTATTATCCAGATCAGGAGGCGCGTTTAGGATAAAATTCCGTGAATAATATGAAGTGGAGTCCTCTCCCTGTCCTTGTGTACCACTGCCTGTGGTAGTACCACCACGAACAGGGTCGGCAAAAACATAGGTGTCGATACCGGGTGCATTCCAGAGTTCGACAGGCATATCTTTACAGTTTGGGCATGCCTGCACAGTAATCTTCACAGTATCAATACCATATACCCGCATACTATCCTTTATGCGGGTGCGCTCCTCAGTGGTGGGAGTATGTTTGAAGATGAGTACTAATTGATCTTTATGGTACTGTGGTGAGGCGTAAGCGCTATCCGTACGGGTAATCTTTTTAACCGGTTCCGGGCCTTTACAGCGCCGCAGCAAAAACAATACAATGATAATCGCAATTATCAGCAATAGTAACAGCAGATTTCGAGGTTTCATGTTTACAGTTTATTCAGCCACTCAACAGCATATTTGCTGCCTGGCAGCTGGTTGTTTTTTACTTCCAGTAATAACTTTTTGGCGAGCTGTAAGTCTTCAGGGGTGCCGCGTTGTAACAATGCCAGTGCTTTATAGAATGGTCCGGGGTTGGCATACAGCGGAATCTGTGAGAGCAGATCAAACTGCGTTATTGCCATATCATAACGTTTGGTAACAAGGTATACGATTCCAAGATATTTAATGGCGTCTGTTTTCACAGATGCAGTGTTGGAAAGTATGGTAAATATTTTTTCGGCAGCAGCATAATCTCCTTTATTATACGCTGCAATACCCGTTTGTAAACTATCACTTTCACTACTCATAGTAACACTTAGCTGGCTAAGGTTTTCTTTGATATAGCTATCAGCGAGCTTTGATGGAGCGGGTGAGCCTTTGTAATACAGCCAGCCGGCAATTACCAGCAGCAGCAACGTGGCTGCCACCGCGAGGTAACGCCCAACGGGACGTTTAGCCACGGCCATGCTCACCGGCATTTTTTTAAAAGCAGCCGCTTTATTTTCATGCACTGCTTCCTTTATCACACTTCTGGCAGTCAGGTAGAAAGCAACTGCGCGGGCAAACTCCTGGTCGGAAGTACAGCGTTGTTCAAACGCCGCTTTTTCTTCCGGCCGTAATGCCCCTGTAAAATAATCATCGATGTAATGTAGTTGCTCATTCATAACCAGGCATTTTTTCCCTTAATTTATCAAGGCACCGTCTTCTGCTCACTTTCACTACCTCAGCGGAGTTATAATGCAGCATGGTAGCTATTTCGCGATCGGGGTATCCATCTTCAAACAATAACAACAGCTCTTTACATTTTTCGCCGATTTCTGACAGCTTTTGCCGCAGCAGTATACGGTTATTATTGTCTATCAGCTGCTGCACTGCATTCCTGGCATTATCGGGGAGCATCATCATCATGGTGTCCAGGTCTGAAGTATGGTGAACCCGCTCTTTATTAGTCGCGCTTTTTCGCTTCAGGTCAACACATTTATTGTAAAAAATCTGGGAAATGTAAGTTTTAAGCGATGCCCGGTGCTCAAACCTGCCTGCAACCACATTGTCTATCACGGATATCACCGCGTCAGAATAGGCGCTGGCACTATCATCAGTGGTCAGACTATACTTGCGTTCACCCTCCCTGGTGAGGTAGAAAAAGGAGGTGTAGAGCAGTTCTTCAAAAGAACGTCTTGCGGGGCCGCCCAACTGTAAGCCTGCAAGGATTTCTGCGTCCCTGCTACTATTTACTGATATGGGTATCATACAGGTTAATAAATAAAGAATTGGGGAAAACTAATATACGTAAAAAAAATTCACCAATGTTGTTTACCTCTGGTTTTATCTCCCGACTAATACTTATAGTTAACACAGTTTGTTACCCCCAAAAAAACCTCCTTGTAGGTATAACCCCCAAAAAGAAAAGGGTGATCAATCTTCATTGATCACCCTTCCTGTTTAGGCCGGTGGCCTTATTTCTTTATCCAGCTTTTATATTTATCTGTTATCCAGTACAGCAAGTCGTTGTTTTCCAGGCTGCGCATGGTTTCATATGAAGGATAGTTATCACGCATAAAATGCTGTAAGGAATCACCTGACAAACCAGTTACCCGGCTAACCAATGCGGGTGTATAACGGGAATCGATATACTTTTCCTTTTCCATGGCTTCGTAATTCTCTTTAAACTGGCGTTTTTGTTTTTCTTTTTTAGAGAATCGGGTAATCGGGCTGAACACTATTCCCGCCCCTTCTGGCGTATTTCCCCCGGCAAGCGGCTTATTGGGCAAGTCCAGCAGGTAGCCATATTGCTCCCGGCGAGCCATAGAATCCAGCTGGTACGGGGAGTACTTGGCACTGATATCTACTCCTTTCAGGAACTTGCTGGTCACTGTCATGCGGATGTTGATGGTTTGACTGCCTGAGGTGGCCGTTACCTGAACGGTATCCGAAATATATCCTACAAAAGTAACGGATAACCGGTCGCCACGGGAAGCATTAATACGGTAAAAGCCACCCTGATCGGTAACGGAGTGCTTACCGGTGGTGAGATTGGTAACAGTAGCGTATGGTAATACCAGCCTGTTTGTATCGGACACCACACCGGTTACTACCACCTGCGCCTGCACGAATTGCATAGTTAATAATAGCATACAGCCTAAGGCTAAAATGCGGGCAATTTGCTTCATCATCTAATTAGGTTTTAAATCCTGACGGTTATCTATTCCCATTCAACAGATCAGTCACTCCTTATGTTCAGGTATATCTCTCTACAATATTACAGTTTTATAAAAAACAAAAATCCTTCCAGTCTGAGACTGGAAGGATTTTTTATACCTGTAAATTTCATTTGATTTTTTACCAATGACCTTCGGTCATTGGTGGAGGGGGCCGCGCTGCGCGCGGTGGTGCTGATTAACTGTTTCTCCCAATGACATGCAGTCGGTGAAGACCAGATGCCACAATTTGCGCGGCGGGGCTGATTGCTTGTTGCTCCCAATGGCGCTCAGTCGGTGAAGACCGAAGCCCGCATTTTGCGTGGCGGGTGCTGATTGCCTGTTGCTCCCAATGATGCTCAGTCGGTGAAGACCGGAGCCCGCATTTTGCGCGGCGGGGCTGATTGCTTGTTGCTCCCAATGGCACTCAGTCGGTGAAGACCGAAGCCCGCATTTTGCGTGGCGGGTGCTGATTATTTAGATTTACCTCCCTTTATCCTGCAGTCACCTTAACGCGTGTATCAAACTGCTGTGATGCACCAGGAGCCAGTTCTACCAATCCTAATCCATTATTAAAAGCATTGGGAGCACCACTCAGGTTTTCGATCGCGATACTTTTGCGATGCGGCGGTATATAGACCTGCAAAATCGGATACTGTGGTGAAGGGTGGAAGCTGATGCTGATATTCTTTACCGGATCGCGCAATACAGCCAGTGGCTGAGATGCGCTGAAATCCAGTACAAAGGAATTGTCCAGCTCCACACCTTGCAGTCCCTTACCGGTTCTGAACTCAGTAAATGGCAGTACTTTACCTGTAGGAATCAGCTTCTCATCAAATTCTACAATTTGTTTGGAAGCAAAGGTCAGCACCAGCTGATCCACCGGCGTACCGGTAGAAAAGTAGGGATGCCATCCATCCATCAGGGGCATTACTGCATCACTCTTACTGGTAACAGTAGTGGTGATCTGCAGTTCATTATCCGGGTGCAGGGTATAAGTGGCCGTGCAGTCGTATGCAAACGGGAAACCTGCATCTTCCTGATTATAACTATATGCAAGGGTAACAGTAGCCCTGGTGTCATCAGCTTCCTGTGATACCACCTTAAAAGGGGCATTGTACAGTAAGCCATGGATGGCATTACCCGGAGCAATCGTTTTTTCCAGCGTATAGTCTTTACCGTTAAAGCTATAACTGGCATCCTTGATCCGGCAGGCGTACGGACTTAGTTTTACATTCTTGAAGCTGTTTTTCAGATCCTGCTGCATATCCGCCAGGTCTTTATAGCTATCGATCAAGTTAAGGGTGTTATTCCCCTGTTTCACCTTAAACGCGTGCAATAAAGCGCCGTGTGCCGGAATTATTTCTACGGTTGTCCCGTTTTTTCCGTCTGTCAATGCCACAATATCAAAACCACCTTCCTGGAATGAAAGCATACTAAATCTCATTGTTCCTGTTTTATTTGCATACAAAATAGTCAAAAAAATCAGATGGCGTTATTGATAATATTCTCGAGCCATTCCTGACGGCCGCTGGTCAGTTTAGGCTCACCGTTAGCCGCTGCGATGTTGCGCAGATCTTCCAGGGTGAGTTTACCGGTTTCGAACTCCTGGCCTTTACCGCTGTCGAATGATGCGTAACGGTCTTTACGGAATTGTTTATATGGAGAATTTGCCAGCACTTTTTCAGCGATGATCGCGGCTCTTGCGAACGTATCGATACCACCGATGTGTGCGTGGAAAATATCTTCAAGGTCAGTAGAGTTACGACGGGTTTTAGCATCGAAGTTTACGCCACCACCTGCAAAGCCACCGGCCTCGAGGATGATCAGCATACTTTCGATCAGCTCATTGAGGTTCATCGGGAACTGATCGGTATCCCAGCCGTTCTGTGCATCACCGCGGTTAGCGTCGATGCTACCCAGCATACCTGCGTCGGCAGCTACCTGCAGCTCATGCTGGAAGGTATGACCAGCGAGGGTTGCGTGGTTTACTTCGATATTGAGTTTGAAATCTTTATCCAGTCCATACTGACGCAGGAAACCGATTACAGTGGCACTGTCGAAGTCGTACTGGTGTTTGGTAGGTTCGGCTGGTTTAGGCTCGATAAAGAAGGTACCTTTAAAGCCTTGTTTACGTGCGTAGTCGCGCGCCATACCGAGGAAGCGTGCCAGGTGTTCCTGTTCACGTTTCATGTTGGTGTTCAGCAGGGTCATATAACCTTCACGGCCACCCCAGAACACGTAGTTTTCACCACCCAGTGCGATGGTTGCATCCAGTGAGTTTTTCACCTGTGCACCCGCATAAGCTACCACTGCGAAGTCAGGGTTGGTAGCGGCACCGTTCATATAGCGTGGGTTGCTAAAAACATTGGCAGTACCCCACAGCAGTTTCACCCCGCTGGCGGCCTGTTTTTCTTTTGCGTAAGCAACGATTTGCTGCATGCGGCTTTCATATTCAGCTACGTTAGCACCTTCGTCTACCAGGTCCACATCGTGGAAGCAGTAGTAAGGTAAACCCATTTTGGTAATGAATTCAAACGCGGCATCCATTTTATCTTTTGCGCTTTGTACAGCGTCAGTGGCTACCAGCCATGGGAAGTTTTTAGTACCAGGACCAAACGGATCTCCACCAGTGCCGCAGAAGGTATGCCAGTAAGAAACGGCAAAGCGAAATAACTCCTTCATGGATTTACCGGCAATGATTCTGTTTTCATCGTAAAAACGGTAAGCCAGCGGGTTGTCTGATTGAGGTCCTTCAAACTTGATCTTACCGATCCCTTTGAAGTATTCCTGGTTTCCAAGTGTAATGTTCATAACTATGTTAAATTTAAAATTTACTTATTATCTGCCAGTTCTCCGAGTGAGAGACGCTGTTTAAGAGCGTAGAGCCACTGGCCATATGCTTCGCGGTATTGTGATTGCAGTTTCGCCTGAGGCTCAATAACGGCCAGGCATTCCATTCCGTGGAAGGCATTTTGCAGCGTGAAATGCCCTGCTCCTACGGCTGCACCGCGGGCGGCGCCCTGGGCGCCATCTGTGTTGTATAATTCTATTACTACGTTGGCCGTGTTGGCGAAAGCTTCGCGGAAGAGCGGACTCAGGAACATGTTTGCCTGTCCTGCACGCACGCGGTGGATTGCAGAACCCATTTCTGCCATGATATCCATGCCATAGTTCAGGCCGAAAACAATACCTTCCTGAACGGCGCGCAGCATATGCTCCCTGCTGTGCAGGTTAAAATCAAGCTGGTTCACGGTAGCGCCTACACGCATATTGCTGAGGATTCTTTCGGCACCATTGCCGAAAGGAAATACCTGTAACCCTGCGGCGCCTATTGGCGCGGTTGCCGCCAGCTCATTCATTTCGGGATAGCTAAGCTCCCCTACTACTGATTTCAGCCAGCTGTTGGCAATACCGGTACCGTTGAGGCACATCAGTACACCATTGCGTACACCGCCAGCCTGATTGTTTACATGTACAAAGGTATTGACCCTGCTCTGGTGATCGTAGGCATGCTGGTCGGTTACGGCATATACCACGCCGGAAGTACCCGCGGTGGTAGCTGCTTCACCCGGTTGCAGTACATTCAGGGAAAACGCGTTATTAGGCTGATCGCCGGCTCTGTAAGTAACCGGTGTACCTGCCGCCAGTCCCAGTGTAGCCGCTGCCGTAGCAGTCAGGCTTCCCTGATCCCCAAACGTAGGTACGATCTCCGACAGCAGTGATGCATCAATATCATAGTGGTTCAGCAGGTCCACCGCAATACCCTGGGCAGTAAAATCCCAGAAGGTACCTTCCGACAAACCGGAGGCGGTAGTGCAGGCTTTACCGGTGAGTTTCATACCGATGAAATCACCGGGCAGCATCACTTTATGAATACGTTCGAATACATGTGGCTCGTTTTCCTTTACCCAGCGGAGTTTGGAAGCAGTGAAGTTGCCCGGGGAGTTGAGCAGGTGGGAAAGACAGTATTGCTCTCCCAGCTTGTTAAACGCCTGGCGGCCAATTTCCACGGCGCGACTATCACACCAGATAATAGCAGGACGTAATACTTCCTGGTTTTTATCCACACATACCAGGCCGTGCATCTGGTAGGCGATGCCGATACCTTTAACGGTAGCGGGTTCAAATGCAACTTGTTGTTGAAGGATTTTGGTGGCGTTGATTACTTCCTGCCACCAGCTTTCGGGGTCCTGTTCCGCCCAGCCGGCATGAAGCACCTGCATAGGCATTTCACGGGAAGGACTGATGGCGCTGGCCAGGCATTTACCACTTTCAGCATCCAGCAATGCTGCCTTTATTGATGAAGAGCCAATATCGTAGCCTATAAAGTACATATCTTATTTTTTACAATGGGCAACAGGTTCCATACCGGGGAGTACGGATATCGTTGGAGAATTTATGGACAACACCTTCGGTGTCATCAGGTGTCAGAAGGCGCAAAAGCACCTCCTGACACTAACTTATTATCATCTGAATCTACTACCAGTAAACAGTGTAGAGTGCCATCAGGATACCGCAGATGAGTACAGCTCCTACGGTAAAACCAACAGATGGCTTGAACATGGTGGCATCAATGGCCAGTCCTTTAGGATTGTTTGCACTTTTAGGATCTGCGAGGGTAATGATGATCATACCGATTACGCAGATAACAAACACCAGACCCATACGGTCGAGGAACGCCATTTCGTATACGCCTGAATCAGGATTTAAGATTGCCCAGCCGCTGTTGTAGAGGAAGCTGAGGTCCGTAAAGCCAGGCAGGAACTTGAAGAAGAAGGAAAGCAACAGACCGCCGATCATTGCAAACAAGGCAGCGCTGCTCGTGGTGCGTTTCCAGAAGAAACCAAGCGCAAACATGGCGAATACACCCGGAGACACGAAACCGGTATATTCCTGAATAAACTGGAAGCCTCCTTTTTTATCGATGCCAAGGAAGTTGGAAATTACAATCGCAATCAGCATGGTAACTACCACGGCTGCACGACCTACATTCACAATCTTCTTCTCGTCCGCTTCTTTATTGAAGATTTTCTTATAAATATCCAGTGTGAAGATGGTAGAGATACTGTTGGCTTTACCTGCCAGTGAAGCAACTACTGCTGCTGTAAGCGCGGCGAAGGACAAGCCTTTCAGACCGGTAGGCAGCAGGTTTAACAGCACCGGATAAGCGTTATCCGCGTTCAGGGAGCCATCTTTCAGCATCTCCGTCTGGAACTGACCTTCTTTCCACAGCACGTAGGCAGCGATACCTGGCAACACCACGATGATAGGCATCAGGAGTTTCAGGAAACCTGCAAACAGCAGACCGTTACGGGCTGTTTTGAGGTCCGCACCCAGGGCACGCTGTGTAATGTACTGGTTACAACCCCAATAGTTCAGGTTTACGATCCACATACCTCCAACGAGTACACTGAGGCCTGGCAGGTCGAGGTACTTCGGATTTTCCTTGTGGATGATCATGTGGAAGTGGTCGTTGGCATGTTGGGTCATCAGTTTGAAACCGTTGAGCACGCCTTCGCTGCCGAATTGCCTGGAAACCAGTTGCAGGGCCAGGTAAGTAGTTGCCAAACCACCCAGGATAAGGAAGAACACCTGGATAACATCTGTATACCCGATTACCTTCATACCTCCCAGCGTAATGATGATGGCGAATACCGCAAGGCCCACCATACACACATAGAAGTTGATACCGGAGATGGTAGTAATAGCCAGGGCTCCCAGGTAAAGGATAGACGTGAGGTTTACCACCACATACAGCAATAGCCAGAACACGGCCATGATGGTGGCCACAGTTTGGTTATACCGCTTCTCCAGGAACTGGGGCATGGTGTAAATCTTGTTCTTGAGATAGATTGGCAGGAAGAATACAGCCACCACTATCAGGGTTGCTGCTGCCATCCACTCGTAGGTAGAAATTGCGAGCCCGATATTAAACCCGTTGCCGGACATACCGATAAATTGCTCAGCAGAAATGTTAGACGCAATCAGCGAGGCGCCAATTGCCCACCAGGTAAGAGATCCTTCCGCCAGGAAAAAGTCTTTTGAGTCTGTAGTGGCTTTCTTTTTCTTTTTGTAGATGTAATACCCATAGCCTGCTACAATGATAAAGTAGATCAGGAAAACAAGGTAGTCCATACCGCGAAGAGTGTGATTCATAACGTTCAAACGTGGTTGTTAAAATAAATAGCGGAACAATTTAGCAATTTAAATGTAATTTTTACCCTTACCTACGTGTTAAAAAAGTAAAAACCGCAGTAAATATTCCTGCGGTTTTTTTGCGGCTTCAAAACTATCATTTTCCACCACATATCAAAGGTCATTAACAAAAAATGCAACATTTGATACCCATATCATTTACTGAATGATACCCTTGAGCGCCACTGTCTGGCCTTTTGCCGGATTTACCGTAACGGATTTTCCATTATACATCACCGTTACCTTACCACCGTTGGTGCTCTTAAGGCTCGCTGCTTTCAACTGATGGTTTTGCCAGGCCATGGTAATTTCATAACCTCCGCGGGCCTTTATACCACTTATGTTACCACTGGCCCAGGCCGCCGGCAATGCTGGCAGTAGTTCGATGGTGCCGGCTTCACTTTGCATGAGGGCTTCGGTCATGCCGGCGGCACTACCGAAGTTACCGTCGATCTGGAACGGCGGATGATCATCGAACAGGTTACTGTAAATAGATTTTTTGAACAGGGCCTGGATGTTTTCGTATACTTTTTCCCCATCCCGGAGGCGGGCGTAGAAATTTATGATCCATGCGCGCGACCAGCCCGTGTGTCCGCCACCGTGAGCCAGGCGGTAATCCAGGGTTTTACGGGCGCCGGCAAACAGGTCCGGCGTTTGTGGGTTGATCTGATTGCCCGGATAGAGGCTGAACAGGTGGGAAATATGCCTGTGGCCGGGTTCGGCTTCTTCATAATCTTTCACCCATTCCATAATGCGACCGTCTTTGCCGAGGCGGGTAGGAGGCAGCTGGTTGATTACCTGCTGCATGCTGTCGGCAAATAACAGGTCTCTTCCCAGTATATGCGCTGCGGTTATATAGCGGGTCAGGAACTCCCGGATAATCTGGTTATCCATAGTGGGTCCATAGGTGAGTGACTGGCCTTTGCCGGTATTTGGGTCGATAAAAGAGTTCTCGGGGGAATAGGCCGGCACGGATACCAGGTATCCTTCGGGGCTCTTCACCAGGAAATCCTTAATGAACCGGGCATGGGATACCATTGCCGGATAGGCTGTATCGGCAAGAAACTTTCGGTTACGGTTGTAGTCATAATGGTCCCAGAAGTGCATCAGCGTCCAGGTGGTACCCATGGGAAAGGTGCCATAATGCAATTCATTTTGCAGGCCGGTTTTTCCGAAGGCATCCGTAGCGTGGTGGAGGGTCCACCCGCGGGCGCCATACATTTTGGCAGCGGTAATTTCCCCTTCCGGAATTATGTTATTGATGAAGTTCACCAGGGGAGATACCGTTTCCGGCAGGTTACCGGTTTCAGCCTGCCAGTAGTTCATTTGCAGGTTGATGTTGGTATGAAAATCCGACTGCCATGGCGCGTTGATATGATTGTTCCAGATGCCCTGGAGGTTAGCCGGCAGCCTGCCCGGCGCGCGCGAGGAGCCGATCAGCAGGTAACGACCGTACTGGAATAACAAGGTAGTCAGGTACGGATCATAGGCACCTGCCTGTACTTTTTTCAGTCGTTCGTCCGTTGGCAGGTTTTCGGTATTGCCTGCCAGGTTGAACTGCACGCGGTTCATCAGCGCGGCATGGTCTTTTTCCTGGTCCGCTAACAGTGTGGCATAGGCGGGCAGTGGTTTTGCTGCGGCCTTGTCCAGCAGCACCTTCGGATCAACGTTATCATCAAAGCTAAGATGAGCAAAATCATAGTTGGTGGCAGCATCAATCACCAGTACTACCGTGGTGGCGTTGCTGATTTTGAGGCTGTCGCCCACCGCGTTGATTTGCCCACCCTGGTTATTGGCAGTTACTGAACCGGCAAACTTCATATGCTTCCCTTCCGGCCCCTGGTTCGGGTCTTTATCTTCAATCTGGCCGGTGAGGAGAATCCTGTTGGTACCGTCGGTACGGGTGGTACAGTCTTTATACTGGTTGCTGGCTCCTTTCGAATCGTCCGGCCTGGTCAGAAACACTATGGTATTAATAGCGCCTGCTTTGCTGGCATTCAGCCTTATCACTATTTTATTGGCAGGGGCAGATGCAAACACCTGCTGCGTATAGGTGACACCGTTACTGCTATAACTGCTCGTGATAACACCGGTGGTGAGGTTAAGCTCCCGGTTATAGTTGCTATACTCCTGTACGTGATTCAGCAGGTTAACGTTCATGAATGTTTGGTACGACCTGAAATTGCGCAACAGCGTAGGAGAGTTCTCTGCTGCTACGGCCAGCATGTTAGGTCTGGCGAGCTTTACGGCTTCCGCGTTTTTTCCGGCAAAGAGGAGCTGCCTTACGGAGTCGAGTACACGAAGGCTGTTAGGATTTGCGTCATTATAGTGCACACCGGCCCACAGGCTTTCTTCGTTTACCTGGATTGTTTCCGTTTGCGGATGACTGTACACCATAGCGCCGAGGCGGCCATTACCTACTGGCAGGGCTTCCATCCATTTGGTGGCGGGCTGTTTGTACCAGAGCTTTAAGGGAAGTTTTTGTTGCGCATACGTGGAACTGCTTGCCAACAGGGCAATAAATAGAATCTTTTTCATTAGTGGCTAATAATATCTTGCTAACAAAATAGGCAAAATAAAAAGCCATTGCAATAGCGGGTGAAAAGGGTATCAGGATGAGGGAGGATAGGATCAGAGGCTGACCAGGAATCAGCCAGCCTCCGGTTTATTATTGTTTGTCCAGCTTGTGCTGCATGTTTTTCATGGTTGCTTTCAACTCGTTAATTTCTTTTTGTTGCTGGATGATATAGAGCGTAAGCTCTTCTATCTTCTGCATTTGCAGTTTAGCCATTTCTGAAAGGTCCAGTCCTTCACGACTGATCGTTTGCTCGGAGGGTATTTCAGGGAGATGTTTGTGCACCTTTATGTAGGCCTCCAGGGAACCGAGGGAAGGTAAGGTATAGGTGGGGTCGAATACGAAATCGGCCCAGTCATTAAGGGTTACTTTTACTTTTTGCGTAGTGATGGTGCCGGCAACAGCGAGTTCGGACTTAGGGCGCATGGTACCAATTCCAACAAATCCGTTGTCCTGAATAGTGAGTCGTGCATGACATAAACCACCGTTACAACCTTGTTGATCATAAGCCCAGAACTGAAGGCTGTTACCATAGGTAGGTTCGGTCATGTTATAAATTGTCCATTGCTTAGCTTCACCAGGATTGGTCTTCAGCGTATTCACCAGAGAAATTCCTGGAGAGCCTGCACGCTGTACCAAAATATCCGACTCTTCCACATGAAGCCGACCCATTACAGTCAGTTTTGCCATTGGTGTGACATCGCCAATGGTAACATCGCCATTAGGCGATGTGTTTATCTGTGCTAACAAAGAAAGTGGGAGAATAATACAACTAAATAATAAAATGCGTTTGATCATAAGTAAGGTTAATTTTCGTAAAGGTAGTAACCAATACCAATATTGCCAGCTCTAATAAATACTTGATAATTATCTTACAAACGCCATCTCCGCCAACATCTCACCTACCTTCGATCCAATAGCCACGCCCATTCCACCCATTCTTACCCCTAAAATTACGTTTGGTGAATGGTGTTGAATAATTGGCTGTTTGGTTTTACCAAATGCCATGATGCCCGTCCAGCGGTCAGCTATAGTGAATGGTGTATCCGGCAAAATAACAGTGCGCAGCAATTCTTCTAATTGATGTTGAATACGGTTGTTGTATTGAAACTCCGTGGTGGATTCGCCGGAGAAGTCCAGCTGGCGGCCACCGCCGAAAAGTATGCGCCCTTCCAGCTCCCGGAAATAATAGTATCCTTCTTCAAAATGGAAAATTCCTTTGAATCGGAGGTTGGCGATGGGATTGGTGATGAGCACTTGTCCGCGGCCGGGCATTACATCTGCTGTAGCGGGCAAGAGTTGTTTGGTGAAAGCGTTGGTGCAGATGATCAGTTTGCGTGCAGAGAAAATCAATTCTTCTTTTAGCAGTGCATGCGGAACTACTACGTTTACACTGGTTCCCAGGTCTTCTACCCTGGCTACTGCTGCGCCTGTTTTCACTTCTACGCCTACACGCAGGCAAAGGTCGATGAGGCTGCGCATCATTTTCCCGGTATGCAGTTCGCCTTCGTAGGTATTGCTGACAACAGCTTTTACCACGTTGGTATTGAATCCGAAAGCTGGCAGCTTATTGTTTGCCAGTGTAAATGCTTTTTGGGGGAAGAAGTTACCCAGCAGGTTATTGACAGTGTCCAGTTGTCCGAGTGCCCATTCGTCGTGGGAGGTGATGAGTTCATAGCTGCCGTTTTCCGTGTAGCCGATGGCGTTATCCCCCAGTCGCTGGCGCAGCAGTTGCAGGCCTTCGTAGCGGAGCTTTACAAGTTGCAGCACTTCCTGTTCCGGCATGGTTTGCAGGTCGGCCAGTATTTCGGTGAGGCTGCCGATACAGGCAAAGCCCGCATTTTTAGTACTGGCGCCGGTGGGCAGGATGGCCCTTTCCAGTACCAGCACCCGGGCATTTTCGTCTGCCTCTTTCAGGCTGATGGCAGTGGACAGCCCTACTATGCCACTACCCACTATAATGTAATCGTATTGTAACAGGCTTTGCTTCTCCCAATAGCTCAACATAATATCAGATTTATACAGTACCTACTGAGCCGCCATCCACGCGGAAAACAGCACCAGTAATAAACGAGGCCTGATCGGAGGCCAGGAAAGCCACGATACCGGCCGTTTCTTCCATGGTACCGGCGCGGCCCAGCGATTGATATGGCCGGTTTTCCTTCAGGAATTTACGGGCCGCTTCTTCGCGGGTAGAGCCTGCATCTGCCGCCATTTTATCCAGCATATTATCCAGCAGCGGTGTGCGGATGAAGGCGGGTGAAACAGTGTTTACCAGGATATTATCCTTCCCATAGTTCATGGACAAGGTTTTGGAATAGTTATTCAGGGCAGCTTTGGTAGCGTTATAGTGTCCCATCATCGGATCAGGCTGCACGGCATTTTCCGAAGAGATGTTAATGATACGTCCGCCTTTTTCCTTCAGCATCACCGGGATTACGAGGTTGGTGAGTTCCACTACCCCGAAGAAATTCACTTCGAAGATGTAGCGCCACTGGTCGAGCGTGATATCAGCGATGGGAGCAAAAGTATCGATGGTACCAGCGTTATTCACGAGGATATCGATACGGCCGTAGCGGTGCAGCGCAGCGGCCACCAGCTGTTCCAGGTCTGCTTTTTTAGCCATGTCGGCTGGTACGGCGGTAACGTCGTAGCCGGCCAGGCGTAAGGTGGCGGCAGTGTCTTCTACTTCGTCCGCGTTGCGGGCACTGATTACCACTTTAGCGCCTTCTTTGAGCAGTGCTTCTGCAATGGCTTTGCCTATTCCTTTGCTGCCACCGGTAACGATGGCTACTTTTCCGTTTAACTTCAGATCCATTTTTTTCTTTTGTGAGATGATATTCTAAGCTACTGAAATTTTCGCTTTTGGCCCCCCCGTTGTACGTTTGCCTTCGGCAAACGTACAACGGGGGAAGCAGGGCGGGTGCCCTGCTCCCCCCTATAGAGGATAAGACTGCCGATTGTTGTGAGCTGGCGGGTGCCCTACTCCCACTATATAGGATTAGATTGCCGATTGGGGAGAGCAGCCCGGTGCCCTGCTGCCCCTATAGAGATTAGATTGTATTCGCAGATTGGAGAGAGCAGCCCGGTGCCCTGCTGCCCCTATAGAGATTAGATTGTATTCGCAGATTGGTGGGAGCAGCCCGGTGCCCTGCTGCCACTTGATATATAGAAGATTGGATTCGCTGGTTGTCATAAACTCCGTTGATTTCCATCGCCGAAGGCGATGAAAATCAACCGTAAGAGCAGGGCCGCAGGCCCTGCTCTTACGGTTGATAAAAGCCAAAAGGGATTGCCACACTAAAGCGGCAATCCCTTTTGATCAATCAGCAGTAAAAAAAATCGTCTTACACGAGATAACCGAACAGGTTATCATCTTTATTGAGTTCAGTGAAGTTCAGGTTATACTTGCGGAAGTTGGCGATGAGTAAATCGTAATCTTCCTTTTTACCCAGCTCGATACCGATCAGCGCAGGACCAGCTTCTTTGTTATGCTTCTGGATATATTCGAAGCGGGTGATATCATCGTTTGGACCCAGGACGTGATTCAGGAAGTCCTTCAGTGCACCCGGGCGCTGCGCGAAGCGTACAATAAAGTAGTGTTTCAGGCCTTCGTAGAGCAGGGATCTTTCTTTGATTTCCTGCATACGGTCAATATCGTTGTTGCTGCCGCTGATCACGCATACCACTTTTTTGCCGCGGATTTCATCGGCAAAGTCGTCGAGCGCTGCGATGGACAATGCACCTGCCGGTTCTACTACGATGGCGTCTTCGTTATATAATTTGAGGATGGTGGAGCAAACTTTACCTTCATTTACGAGGTGCATTTTTTCCAGCACTTCCTTACATATTTCATAGTTGAGTGTGCCTACACGCTTTACTGCTGCACCGTCCACGAATCTTTCAATATCGCCGAGGGTAACAGGGCTACCGTTTTCCAGGGCGCGCAACATGGAGGGCGCGCCTTCCGGCTCTACGCCGATGATGCGTGTTTGCGGGCTGTAGGTCTGGAAATAGGTACCAACGCCGGCAGCGAGGCCGCCACCGCCAACCGGTACAAACAGGAAGTCAATATTATTTTGGTCTTCCAGTATTTCCACCGCTACAGTTCCCTGACCTTCAATAATTTTTGGGTTATCGAAAGGGGGAATAAAGGTCATACCTTCTGCTTTGGTGAAAGTCTGTGCTTCTGCGGAGCAATCGTCGAAGGTATCTCCTACCAGGCGTATTTCGATGTTATCGCCACCGAACATACGTACCTGTGTAACTTTTTGTTTAGGTGTAATGATAGGCATGAATACCACGCCTTTAATATTCATTGCTTTACATGCATAGGCAAAGCCCTGTGCATGGTTACCGGCGCTGGCGCAGGTAACGCCTTTTGCCAGCAATTCGGCAGGAAGGCTGCTAATCAGGTTATATGCCCCACGCAATTTATAAGAACGTACAATTTGCATATCCTCTCTTTTCAGGTAAACATCGCAGTTGTAGCGGCGGGAGAGGGTTGCAGAATAAGTGAGCGGAGTGCGGTTAACAACCGGCTTCAGTTTCACAGCCGCATCCAGTATATTAAGCGGGCTGACGCCCAGTGAAGTATTGGTGGACATAAAATAGAAAAGATTTGAAAACAGGTTGCGGAATGATCCGCAACCTGTTATATGATATTAGGCATTGTTAGGGCGCAGTTTGCGTACTGCTGCACCAGCCTGCCACATTTCGCTTTCGCGGAGTTCTCTCAGTTCTTCGTTCAGTTTCTCGCGGTAGTCAGCGGTACTGTTGGAAGCGATAGAACGTGCTGCTTCTTTACCTTCAGCAACTGATTTGTACAGTTCATCGAACACCGGCTGAGTAGCTTCTTTGAACTTCTTCCACCAGTCGAGCGCACCGCGCTGAGCAGTAGTAGAGCAGTTAGCATACATCCAGTCCATACCGTTTTCTGCTACCAGCGGCATCAGGGACTGAGTCAATTCTTCCACTGTTTCGTTGAACGCTTCAGAAGGAGAGTGACCGTTTTTACGCAGTGTTTCGTATTGAGCAGCGAAGATACCCTGGATACAACCCATCAGGGAACCGCGTTCGCCGGTGAGGTCAGAGAATACTTCTTTTTTGAAATCTGTTTCGAACAGGTAGCCAGAACCAACGCCGATACCCAGCGCTACAACGCGTTCTTTAGCGCGGCCAGTTGCATCCTGGAAGATGGCGTAGCTGGAGTTCAGACCCTGACCAGCCAGGAACAGGCGGCGCAGGGAAGTACCGGAACCTTTAGGAGCTACGAGGATCACATCTACATCAGCAGGAGGAACAATGCCAGTCTGCTCTTTGTAAGTGATACCAAAACCGTGAGAGAAGTACAGTGCTTTACCTGGAGTCAGGTGTTTTTTCAGCGTAGGCCACAGGGTGATCTGACCAGCATCAGACAGGAGGAACTGAATGATAGTACCTTTCGCAGCTGCTTCTTCAATGTCAAACAGTGTTTCGCCTGGTACCCAGCCGTCAGCAACAGCTTTATCCCAGGTTGCAGAGTTTTTACGTTGACCAACGATAACGTTAAAGCCGTTATCTTTCAGGTTCAGTGCCTGGCCTGGGCCTTGAACACCGTAACCGATAACTGCAATCACTTCGTTTTTCAGCACTTCCCTAGCTTTTTCCATAGGGAATTCTTCTCTGGTTACTACTTCTTCGAGTACGCCGCCAAAATTGATGGTTGCCATGTTGTGTTTTTTTTTGCATTGGCCTTCAGTTAATGCGAGAGGCCAGGTGTGAAATTGTGAATGAATATTATTTTTTTCCGATTAATAGCTGGCTACTGATTTATCCAGTTCTTTGAGATGTTCATGGAAACGACGGCTCCACTTGACAATCGCTACGCGCCCGCTCTTAGTATATTCTATCAGTCCATACGGCTCCAGCTTCTTGATGAAATCTGTCAGCTCCTGCTGATGTCCTGTTTTTTCGATTACGAAATAGTCGGCAGTGATAGTGAGGATACGCGCGTTATTTTCGCGGATCAGCTTCTCTACATCCCCCGCTGTATGCAGCGCTTTGGTGGAGATTTTATAGAGTGCCAGCTCCTGGTATACCACCTCATCTTCTTCGTGTACAAAGGCACGGTGAATCTCAATCAGTCGCTCAATCTGGCCAACTACCTTGTCCAGTTTTTCGCGCGTAGACATTACCGTTATAACGAATTTGTATACGCCCGGGATTTCTGTTTCAGCAGTGGTGAGACTGGTGATGTTGATTCCGCGACGGGTGAATATGATGGTGATACGGTTGGTGATACCAATACGATCCTCTGTATATACCGTAACTGTATATTCCTTTTGCATAATGTTGTTGTGAATTTCTGATAAACAATACGGGTGTTACTGCGGGTACTACTCCAGGCGAATAGTGGAGACCGGTGCGCCTGCAGGTACCATAGGGAATACGTTGTCCTCTTTTTCCACCACCACTTCCAGGAGATAGGCACCATTGTGTGCGAGCATCTCATCAATTGCGGCAGCGAGATCTTCCCTTGCTGTAACTTTTTTGCCCGGGATAAAGAATCCTTTAGCAATCTGTATGAAATCAGGATTCACCATTTCGGTGGAAGAATATCTTTTGTCGAAGAACAGCTGTTGCCACTGTCTAACCATTCCGAGGAAGTTGTTATTCAGGATTACCATTTTCACACCAATCTGTGACTGGTAGATGGTACCCAGTTCCTGTAAGGTCATCTGGAAGCAGCCATCCCCTACTACGGCAATTACTTCTTTTTCAGGAGCGCCCATTTTTGCGCCCATGGCGGCAGGAATGGAGAAGCCCATGGTACCCATACCACCGGAAGTGATATTGGTATTTGGATTTTTGAAGCGGTAGTAGCGGGAAGCGATCATCTGGTGCTGTCCTACATCCGTTACGAGTATGGCTTCACCATTTGTTTTTTCGGAGATGAGACGAACAGTTTCTGCCATCTTGATTTCTCCGGCTTCCGGATAAAGTTCGCGGTGCTGTACTTTATCATATTCTTTCTTATGGCCGAAGCGAAACTCTTCCAGCCATGCGTCGTGCTTGGCTGGCATTACCAGCTGTGAAAGAGCGCTGAGTGCTTCTTTTGCATCTGCATGGATGGCTACATCCGCAGGGATGATTTTATTGATTTCTGCCGCATCGATTTCGATGTGGATTACTTTCGCCTGCTTAACGAACGTACTAACGTCGCCGGTTACACGATCATCGAAGCGCATACCTACGGCAATGATGAGGTCGGCTTCGCAGGTAAGCATGTTAGGGGCGTAGTTACCGTGCATTCCTAACATTCCACCATACAGCGGGTGATCGACAGGAACGGCGGAGAGGCCCAGCAGTGTGGAAGCAACAGGTATCTGTGCTTTTTCGGCCAGTGATAATAATTCATTTTCTGCACCGGAAAGTAATACCCCGTGGCCACAGAAGATGTAAGGTTTTTTAGCGCTGTTAATCAGTGCTGCCGCAGCGGTAACTGCTTCGTTATCCAGTTCAGGTACCGGCTGGTAGCTGCGGATAAATTCGCATTTATTGTATTCGTATTCGAAGGTACCTACCTGTGCGTTCTTGGTGATATCTACCAGTACAGGGCCTGGGCGGCCGCTGCGGGCGATATAGAAAGCTTTGGCGATGGCGCCGGGAATATCTTCCTGGCGGGTGACCTGTATATTCCATTTAGTGATAGGCATGGTGATGCCGATCACGTCAGTTTCCTGAAAAGCGTCAGTACCGAGTAATGCTGCTGCCACCTGACCGGTGATGCAGACCATCGGGGTACTGTCCATATAAGCATCTGCCAAACCTGTTACCAGGTTGGTGGCGCCAGGGCCGGAGGTAGCAAAAGCCACACCCACTTTGCCGGAAGCGCGGGAATACCCTTGTGCGGCGTGCGTCGCACCTTGTTCGTGCCTCACCAGGATATGATGCACCTGATCCTGAAAATCGTACAGGGCGTCATAGATTGGCATGATTGCACCACCAGGATAACCGAAGATGGTTTCTACCCCTTCAGCTATCAGTGAGCGGATAACCGCTTCTGAACCGGTGATTACAGGTTTAACGGCTGACCGCTTATCGGCTTCTGTCTCAGCCTTCATCGGTAACACATCCTTCTGTTGCATTTTTTACAAGTTTTGCGTACTTAAATAAGATTCCGTTGGATGCTTTCAATGCAGGCTGTACCCAGCTGGCGCGGCGTGCTGCCAGTTCTTCATCGCTCACTTCTACATTGATGGTGTTGTTCACTGCATCTATTTCAATGATATCGTTGTCCTGAACAAGTGCGATGGTACCACCTTCGAAAGCTTCAGGCGTGATATGCCCTACTACGAAGCCATGGGTACCTCCGGAGAAGCGGCCATCGGTGATCAGTGCCACGCTTTTACCCAGGCCTACGCCCATGATAGCGGAGGTTGGTTTCAGCATTTCAGGCATCCCTGGTGCACCTTTAGGACCTACCTGGCGGATCACGACTACATCGCCGGATTTAACGCGGCCTGACTGAATACCGGCGATGAGTTCGAACTCACCATCGAATACGCGGGCAGGGCCTTTGAATTTCTCACCTTCTTTACCGGTGATTTTGGCAACAGAGCCCTGAGTGGCGAGGTTACCGTATAAGATCTGGATATGACCGGTTGCTTTGAGTGGTTTCTCCAGTGGAACAATGATGTCTTGTGAACTGAAATCAATGTCGGCGATTGATTCCAGGTTTTCCGCGATGGTTTTACCTGTAACGGTGAGGCAGTGGCCGTGGAGGCGACCGGCTTTCAGCAGGTATTTCATCACTAATGGTACACCACCGATATTGTGAAGATCTTCCATGAGGTATTTACCACTTGGTTTCAGATCTGCGATCAGTGGGGTATTGTCGCTGAGGCGTTGGAAATCTTCCAGTGTAACGCTTACACCTACAGATTTAGCCACGGCGATGAGGTGGATGACTGCGTTAGTACTTCCACCTAATGCGATAACGACGGTGATAGCATTTTCGAATGCTTCTTTGGTCATGATATCGCGTGGTTTAATATCTTTTTCGAGGAGCAGGCGGATGTATTTACCAGCGGCCTGGCATTCATCCTTTTTTTCCTGGCTCAGTGCGGGGTTGGATGAGCTGTAAGGCAGGCTCATACCGAGTGCTTCCGCGGCGGAAGACATGGTATTAGCGGTGTACATACCGCCACAGGCGCCGGCGCCGGGGCAGGCATTGTGTACGATGCCTTTAAAATCTTCTTCAGCGATGGTACCAGCCATTTTTTGGCCCAATGCTTCGAAGGCGGAGATGATGTTGAGGTCCTGACCTTTCCATTTGCCTGGAGCGGTAGTACCACCGTAGATCATGATACCGGGGCGGTTGAGGCGGCCCATAGCCATGAGGGAGCCTGGCATGTTTTTATCACAGCCCGGAACGGTGATTACAGCATCATAGTATTGTGCACCAACAACGGTTTCAATAGAGTCAGCAATCAGATCGCGGCTAACGAGGGAGTAACGCATACCTGCGGTACCGTTGCTAATACCGTCGCTCACGCCAATGGTGTGGAAGTTGAGTCCGACGAGGTCATTTGCCCACACGGCAGCTTTGACGACTTTAGCGAGGTCATTCAGGTGCATATTACAGGGATTGCCATCATAGCCCATACTCACCACGCCTACCTGAGCTTTTTTCAGATCTTCGTCTGTCAGCCCGATAGCGTGCAGCTGTGCCTGAGCAGCTGGTTGCGTAGGATCCTGGGTGATCGTTTTGCTGTACTTGTTCAATTCCATTGCTGTTGTTTTGTTAGTGTAGATTACCAACGGTTTATAGTAATCCTATTTTAAAAGTTGGTTTAAAATTAGAAGGTGAATGTGTGATAGTCAAACTAAGAATTCATCTAATACCGGTCTTCAAATTTGGCCTTCTTGCCCGCAAACCCTTATTGGACAGGGATTTTCACTTTTCGGTTTTACGGTCTTCAAAAAAAACAGAAGGCATTCAGTACGAATTATAAAGCTAATTACATTGACTGAAGTACAGTTAACAGTATGGTGCCCGTTAAAACTCCGGTGTGTTCATACTCAATGCCTTCTGTAGAGAAATTTATGCTAATTGTTCTGCGCGTTCGAACTCTTTTTCCAGCACTTTTGCTTTATAAGCCTGCTGGAGTACTTTACCGAGGGATTGCGCCCATGGTTTGCCGAAAGGCTGGCCATCGAGGGAATCCAGGCCTACTACTTCTGCAGCGGTACCGCAGAACCATGCAGCGTCAGCTGTTTTAAGTTCATCGATGGTAAAGAGTTTTTCTTCGAGCGGGATGTTCAGTTCGTGGCAGAGTTCAATTACGGTAGCGCGGGTGATACCTGGGAGGATGGAGCCTAAAGGTGGGGTAAATACTTTACCGTCTTTTTCAAAGAAGACGTTGGCACCAGGGCCTTCCGCTACATATCCTGCCTGATCCAGTAACAGTCCTTCGTCGTAGCCTTTGTCTTTCGCTTCCTGTGAGGCGAGTATCGAGTTAACGTACAGGCCTGCTGATTTGGATTCGATTTTGAAAGCTTTAGGATTTGGACGCTCAAAGGAGGAGGTCATGATTTTGAGCAGTTTTTCACCGAGGTAAGCACCCCATTCCCATGCGCAGATCAGGATATGTGCTTCCGATGCGGCTTTCAGCGTCATGTTTGGCGGACAGAAAACCAGCGGTCGGATGTAGGCTTCCTGCATGTTATTCAGCTCCAACACCTTATAAGTTGCTTCGATCAGCTCTTCATTCGTCCATTTGAACGGGATGTGGATTAATTCGCAGGAGCGACGGAGACGGTCGTAGTGTTCTTTGGCCTTGAAGATCTTCACTTCACCGCTGGCAGTTTTGTAGGCGCGGATGCCTTCAAATACTGCGTATCCATAGTGGAGAGATTGGCCGTACAGGTCTGTGGTAGATTCGGCTGCTTTACGGTATTCACCGTTGATGTAAAGAATGGTGTTGTCGTTGTAATAGCTATACATAAAATTGAAATTATTAGCGTCGTCAAATATGATCCCAAAAAAAAAGCCTTCCTCTTTGCGGAGGAAGGCGTATTTAAGTGTGTTATATGCACGTGGACCTATCCTCCATACTGGTGGCTAATAATGACAACGACAATAATCACGACCTTCGTGATAGCCCAGTTCAACTGTGCAACGATGTGATTAAGTTTTATATTGTCTTTATATACCCACATGGAGGCTGGTGATATTTTTTTCTATCGATACAAAAGTATGGGTGGTTAAAATAAAAAACAACAAAGGGCCAAATATTTCGTCAAAAATTAATTGCTATAAGGGTTTTTGAAAATATTCAAAAAAGAAGTCGATTTGTTAGGCACAATCTAAACAAATCACAAAATCGGTAGACATATAGCAGTGATGTTTTTGTGTAAAACGGACTATAATAGATCATTTTTCATCCCGATTTGGGTGACGGACCTGCGGTCCGTCACCCAAATCGGGATTTACCCCGCACCAAAGGCGTGGGGTAAATCCCGATCGACAACTAATAAAAACAGGAAAGCCGTTCCCGGAGCGGAAACGGCTTTAAAATAGCTTCATTTCTTTTGTTCACTTTTCTAAACCTGTTCACTGACGTGCAGGCATTTGTTGATGATAGCCTGCAATACATCTTGTTTTTCGATCAACCGCTGTAATAGTATCAGCTGGTTTTTTGCGCGATCAAAATTGTTAGTCGGATACTTGATTGGGTAGTAGATATCACCATTGAGATAGTCGGTGAGGAATCTTATACCCTGCATGTAGATCATGAACTTTCCTGCGAAGAACAATTGCTCTTTTTCCACCGTTGTTAAGGTGCCGCCTATTTCTCCAAGGTATCCCTGCATAAGTGCTTCGAAATACGCTTCGCGGATCACGATCTGGCTGAAATCTCTTTCCTCTTCTGAAACAGGGCAAACATAAGTTCTGATCATGTCGCCAAGGTCGGAGATAATTTTTCCGGGCATCAGTGTATCCAAGTCGCAAACACATATACCTTCGAATGTATCCTTGTTGAGTAATACGTTGTTGATCTTGGTATCGTGGTGCATCAGATGGTCCCTGAATTCCGGATTTGTTTTCAGCTGCTCGTAGGTCACTGCGATGTCGGAGTAGCGGAGGAATTCTTCAATCATCTCTTCTGCTGCTGCTTTCCTGTCTTCTGCGGCGTTGCGGATGGCTTCCTGAAAAGCGGCATAACGCAGCGTAAGATTGTGAAAGTTTGGAATAGAAGCTTTAAACGGTTTCAGGTCGATGCCCGTAAGGTAATTAGCCAGGCGTCCAAATTGTTTGGCTGCCTCATAAGCCTGCTTCGGGTTGTCTGCCTGATCCACCGTCACAGAATCGGCAATAAAGGGAATCATTCGCCAGTATTCGTTGTCCATCACATACAGCTCATCGCCATTTACGGTGGGGATAGGCGTGATGAACAGATACCCCGGATGATGAATTGCCAGATAATCAGCTGCCATTCTTTGGTTTGCGGCGATAATTCCTGGTTCCCTGAATACGTTCACGTTGATTTTTTGTAGAACGTACCTACTGCCATCCTCTTTCTTTTCGAGCAGAAAAGTGTTGTTGATGTGTCCTGATCCAAATCGTCGGACATTTAATCCTTCAGGCTCAAGTCCGAAAGCCTGAAGGATTAGCTTGTTGGGCATTATTTCCATAAATTGTTGGGATATGCTCCTTTGGCAACCAGCTCATTGAGTGAAGCCTGTACGCCTGGTGCATCCTCTTTGTAGGTTACACCAAACCACTGAGCACTGGTTGGCAGCACTTTCACCTTACCCTTGCCACGTTTGATAAACTCGTCGGCAACGATAGGAATGAAGAATTCTGCTTTTGGATTGCTCCGACTGTTCTCCAGGAACTCATAAAACAGGTCCTGGCTTAAGTCGAATACGCTGGGATCAAAGCCCCAGAAATTCATTGACACCGGCGTTTCAGCGGAAAGCTCATGTTTGCTGCCATCGGCATCTTCATAAACAATCACTCCGTTGTCGGAATAGATTTTAGTACGCTCGTTGATGGCCGACAGGAAACCTGCTCCATCTACTGCGCAAACGCCGCGGGATACTGAACCGTGCTCACTGATAGTTTTACCCAGTTCATACCCTACTACGCTGTATATGTCGGCTTTTGCCTCCCCTTTCAGGAAATCAGCCATTTTCACAAATGCATCTGCACCATAGAAGTCATCTGCGTTAATTACCGCAAATGGCTCGTTGATCGCATTTTTTGCACACAAAATCGCATGTGCAGTGCCCCAAGGCTTGGTTCTGTCGGCAGGTACTTCATATTTACCAATGAAAGAATCCATATCCTGGAACACGTAATCTGTGGCCACGCGCCCTTTCAGCTTAGGCTCAAATATCTCTTTGAATTCCTTTTCAAAGCTCTCGCGGATGATAAATACTATTTTACCAAATCCTGCGCGTATTGCATCATAAATAGAGTAATCAATGATAGTTTCACCGCTGGGGCCAAATTGCTGGATTTGCTTCAAACTGCCATAACGACTGGCCATACCGGCCGCCAAAATCAATAAAGTCGGTTGCATTTGTTTGTTTTAGATTTATAGTTTTCAATTATTTACCTGAAATAATCGGCGCTAAATTTAATCAATACTTCCTATTTTCACAGTTTCTTTTTGTGTTTAACACATATTTCAAAGACTAATTTAATAAGGAACAATGAAGAGACTGATCCTGCTCGGTGCCTGTGCCATGCAGCTTTGCCTGAACGCAAACGCACAACAGAAAACGAATCCGGCCGACATTCAAGAAAAAATGCAGTGGTTTGCCGACGCTAAACTCGGCATCTTTATCCACTGGGGTATTTATTCCGTT
Source organism: Chitinophaga jiangningensis (assembly GCF_900142605.1). Lineage (GTDB taxonomy): Bacteria > Bacteroidota > Bacteroidia > Chitinophagales > Chitinophagaceae > Chitinophaga > Chitinophaga jiangningensis. The sequence continues at coordinate 540,496 of NZ_FRBL01000006.1, read as the reverse complement.
AAAGGCGTTGACGAATCCTGGTCGTTCCACAATAAGAAAATTTCCTATCCTGATTATATGGCTCAGCTAAAAGGATTTACTGCTGAGAAATATAATCCCCGCGAATGGGCCGACCTGATCAAGGAATCCGGCGCCAGATATGCAGTGATGACTACCAAACACCATGATGGCGTGGCGCTATGGGATAGTAAATTAAGCAAACTGGATGTGGTAAACAGTACACCGGCAAAAAGAGATGTGCTCACGCCCCTCTACGCCGAATTGCGCCGCGATAGCATCAAATGTGGTGCCTATTTTTCGCTGATCGACTGGTCGCACCCCAATTATCCGGGCTTTTTGAAAGACAGCAGCCGCTATGACGCGAAGAAAGATCCGGCCAGATGGCAGAAATTCCTATCGTTCTACGAAGGCCAGATGGCAGAAGTTATGAATAACTTCAACCCCGACCTGTGGTGGTTCGATGGCGACTGGGAACATTCCGCCGAAGAATGGGAAGCACAGAAAATGCGCACCATGCTTACCACCCACAACCCTAAAACCATCATCAATGGCCGCCTTCAGGGCTATGGTGACTATGATACCCCTGAACAGAACTTCCCCGTGAGCCGCCCTGCCTACCACTGGTGGGAGCTTTGCATGACCATCAACAACAACTGGGGATGGCAGCCACAGGATACCAACTGGAAAACGCCTTTTGAGATCATCACCATCTTCGTGGATGCAGTGAGCAATGGCGGGAACCTCCTGCTGGACATCGGTCCGAAAGCGGATGGCACCATCCCGGCAGAACAGGTGCATGTGCTGAAAGAACTGGGTGCCTGGAACAGAAAGAATGGCGAAGCAGTATTCAATACCATCGGAGGACTGCCACTGGGGCACTTCTACGGCCCTACTACCCTCTCCAAAGATTCTTCCACCCTCTACCTGTTCCTCCCTGGTAAAACCAGTGGCCAGGTGGTGATCAAAGGGCTGGACAATAAAATCCAGGATATTTCTGTAGTTGGGAACGGTACCAAACTGCAACATAAAGTGGTGGGTAAAATCTCCTGGAGCCCCGTACCCGGACTGGTTTACATCGATGTACCAGAAAATGTACAAGATAAGTATGTAACCGTCCTGAAAGTGAAACTGGATAAACCAGTAAAGCTGTACAGAGGTAAAGGCGGATTCCTTTCCGGAGAATAAGACCATCTAATTGTTACTATTGCTGTCAACTGCAAGGTTGCCGCGCTGTACGCGGGCTACCTGCCTCAGGCAGCGGGGGACAACCGATAAGAGAAAAGGCGCAAGGGATAAGTACCTTGCGCCTTTTCTGTATTTTCGCCATTATGCCTGATTATAGTAAGATAACACTGGATACCATTCGTACATCCGCCATGCCGGCGGTTATCAGTGCTGCCATGCTGCGGTTGGATCAATTACATCCGGAAATATCAGGTAATAAGTGGTTTAAGTTAAAATATAATCTGGAAGATACCAGGGCTGCGGGGAAGGCCACCATCGTAACCTTTGGAGGGGCTTACTCCAACCATATTGCAGCCACGGCGGCTGCCTGTCGCGACGCTGGCATGCACGCCATTGGCATCATCCGGGGTGAAGAAATACGGGCAGACAGTAATGCCACCCTTCAGCTGGCCGCCGCTAACGGCATGGAACTACGCTTTGTATCGCGGGAAACATACAAAGCCGTACAACAGCCTTCCAACCCGCTGTACCAGGCCCTGGCGGAGGAAGCATATATCATTCCGGAGGGTGGTCACAATGCCGCAGGGGCCAGGGGCTGCGAAGATATTCTCCGGATACATCCCACCTCTTCCTATACCCATATACTCTGTGCCGTAGGCACAGGAACCACACTGGCAGGTATTATTAACAGTGCTGCTCCACATCAGCAGGTGCTGGGCATAAGCGTACTCAAAGGTGCCGCTTACCTGCAACAGGAAATAGCTGCTCTCCTGCTGCCGGCGCATACCGCCTCCTGGGAACTGCTAACGGAACACCATGGTGGCGGCTATGGCAAGTATAGCGCCGAACAGGTAAATTCCATGAACGAATTCTATCAGCAAACGCACATTCCCACAGACATCATCTACACTGGAAAACTCATCCAGGCATTTAATACTTTGTTAAAAACGAATTATTTCCCGGATGGCAGTAATGTGCTATTGATCCACACTGGCGGCCTTCAGGGCAATAGTTCGGTGGTGCCGGGCACGCTCACATTTTAAAAAGTGTTCGTTATATTTGACGGGTAGTGTATTTTTGCCAACTTTAAGAGATAGGGTTATTCAAGTATGAAGCAGATCGTGCAATTTTCAATTGCTTTTGGAATATTTATTTTGACGACCATTAGGGTGAGTGCGCAGAGCCAGGAAGAAATTATGCCGCCGGTATTACCGGAGTTCTCTGCCATCATCAAAACCGGTAAAATATCCCTGGACTGGATTTCAGGATTTCGTGATATCAAGGAAATTGGCGTACAGCGCTCGCTGGACAGCGTCATTAACTTCAGTACCATCGGATATGCCAATAAAGATACCCGCGGTACCTACCAGGATAACAAGCCACTGCCTGGTACCAACTACTACCGACTGCTGGTAGTATTCAACAACGGCCGTTTCTTCTATAGTAAAACAATACTGGCCCAAACCGACAGCTCCTTTAGAGCCGATATGAAGCTCCAGTATGCCGATATCAAAGATGCTGCCAGAGGTCTCCGCAGTAAAGAACAGGAAAACAGAGAGCCGGACAGAGTGGTTTGGCACCCTTCCAACTATATTTATACCACCGCAGATGGGAATGTGAATATCCGCCTGCCAGAAGCGCCAAAGAAGCATTATAATATTAAGTTTTATGAAACCAACGGGGCTTTCATTTTCGATATTGAAAAGGTAAAATCATCTTTCCTCATCCTGGAAAAAGCAATTTTTCTGCATGCAGGCTGGTTTAATTTTGAGCTGTTTGAAGACGGGAAGCTGAAGGAGAAATGGAACTTCTTTATTCCGTTGAATTATAAGATGTAAGTTTATTTTTATAGAGATGGAAAAGCCGGCTGGAGCCGGCTTTTTTTTGTAGGTGGATGTTTTAGTTAAGATGGAACATACCGTCGAACCCTTCCTCATTTTTTAAGCGCCATTCCGCTTCTGGCATTGGATAGCGGTCATCATCAGGAAAATACCTTTTTAGAGTCTGTTTAAAGGCATCCTGTAGATATAAGCCAGTTGGATTACTCCTTCGCATAACGATGGATGAATAAAAATCATGCTGATGTTCGTTATCATTGGTATCGTATTTAGCAAGCAACTGCTTTTCTGATCTATACCATCTGTCAAACAATCTGTGCCTTGCTTTTCCTAGTTTATCATTGTCATGGCATACATATAACAAAGCTGCATTAGGATAGATATCCAAATATTTAAGAATAATTGATGCTATTGTTGGATGAACATATCCATCTTTATGATTACATCCTTTACCTCTTATATTTGGAGGAACTCTGGTCAGGCACATAGATTTTACTACTACTTCCTTTTCAAAATAATCATGTAGATAATAGTCTCCAAAACTGAGCTCATATACAGCGCCTTTGGAAGTTTCAAAATAAAATGAATTATTATCTGAGGAGGTTACGGCGTAATTCATCCATGCTTTCATATCCGGACAAGTTAAAGGAAGGTTTTACCAATGGAATATCTGCTAATTGGGAGAATGGTATGCCATTTTCAGCCGCATGCTGCATCCTTCTTTGGTCCCAAAGAATCTGATCGAATACATGCATTTCGTTCCTTGGCCGTGGCAATGGCATTGGCTCGGCCGGTTTTGTAGGTTTAATACTTTTCATAATTTAGTTATTACGGTTGAAAAATAAATACATATAATTTGTTCGTCAGCGCATACTTCTACATATATCGTCTATGCATTCATGCCCTGATAAGGTAATTTGAAGGTTGAAAAAATTAATGTCCGATAATTCTGACAATGGAATCCCATTCTCAATTGCATGTCTAATACGCCTTTGATCCCAGATAATCTGATCAAATACATGCATCTCCTCGCGCGGGCGCGGCAAAGGCATGGGGGTTGGTTTCCCGTTGGGTTTCACGTTTTTCATAAACAATGTTTTTACAGATAAATAAATGTTCTGATCTCGAATTGATTCAGCTGCGCATGTGCTAACGGGTATCAAATAATCGCTGCCAGCAGGGCGGCGAACACGCATAATAGCAGTTTTCTTCCGGGTTGTGCAGCAGATAAGGCGATCGTGTTGGGTGTAACGTAATACATAAACAATGTTATTTTTTCATACCCCGAAATAACAAAAAATGTTTAACAGGAAATGTTAATAACTGGTTAATTAATAATGTTTATTTAATTGATTTCAAATTGATTATACGATTATCAAGGCGATATCTTGCGCGTTATTTTTAGAATAATTTTAGTGTAGATAAAAGCTGCGGGATGCTCATGAATACAGTGTTTACGCCGACACCTTCGGTGTCGGCGGGTTGGTGCCGCGCGCAGCGCGGCGGCTAGCAGTATAGCAAGAAGGACAATAGCTGAGATCAGCGGCAGTAGCAGCTTTCAGCGTAGCATCTTCCGGGAAAATATAGCAGAAAAAAAATTAAAGCAGTGCCTGGACAGTGCCGCCCCTAAGCATTAACATCTCCCTAAATAAAAATAAAAAAACTACACCATTTCGGCATTGAACACTTCCGCGAAATGCTTTACCAGTCGCGCTTTCACCTCTTCCACATCCACCTCTCTGCCCAGTTCCTGGTTTAAAGTGGCCACCTGTTTATCCTGTATGCCACAAGGAATAATATTGCCGAAATAAGAAAGCGGGGTATTTACATTCAATGCAAAGCCATGCATGGTAACCCAGCGGCTGCAACGCACGCCCATGGCACATATCTTACGCGCCCTGCCCTTCACGTCAGGGTCCAGCCACACGCCGGTTTCACCTGGTGAACGGTCGCCCGTAACGCCGTAATCGCCGATGGTGCGGATAATAACTTCTTCCAGTAAACGAAGATACTTACCGATATCAGTGAAGAAATTTTCGAGGTCGATAATGGGATAACCTACAATCTGGCCGGGACCATGGAAAGTGATATCTCCGCCACGATTGGTACTTACAAAGCCAATCCCCTTTTCTTCCAGCTGTGCTTCGGTGAGCAACAGGTTTTCGAGGTGACCGCTTTTACCCAGGGTATAAACCGGCGGATGCTCGCAAAAAAGCAGGTAATTGGTGGTAGGCTTAGGGCTCACATCGCCTGCTTTCGACTTCAATTCCACATTGGCCTTCAGCAGCTGCTCCTGGTAGTCCCAAGCCTGCTGATAATCAATCCTACCAAGATCCTTTACTACAATCTGTTGCTTACTCATAGCTTTTGCCTTTATCCCCTGGTTTTTAGCCCGCAAAGATACGTACCTTTGCAAAAATTTGAATCAATGGCTGAAGAATTGCTGGAACTGGAAGATGAGCTGGAAAACGGTGATGGCAGCGAGGAACTATACGAAAAAATCAATATGGTAGTGGATAAAGGCCAGGAGCCTGTCCGTATTGATAAGTTCCTTACCGCCCGTATCGAAGGCGCCACCCGCAATAAAATCCAACAGGCCCTGGACGGGGAAATGGTACTGGTGAATGATAAACCGGTAAAATCAAACTATAAAATCCGCCCGCTGGACCGTATTGTCGTGTTCTCCAACAAGAGCCCGGAAAGCACGGAAGTGGTTCCGGAAGATATGCCGTTGAATATCGTGTATGAAGATGACGATGTAATGGTGATCGATAAGCCCGCAGGCATGGTGGTACACCCCGGCTGTGGTAACTACACCGGTACACTGGTAAACGGCCTGTCGTATTACCTGGGCGATAAAACCCAGGCCACCGAGCCCGCCCTGCCACGCTTCGGACTCGTACACCGCATCGATAAAAATACTACCGGACTGCTCGTTGTTGCAAAATCCGACAAAGCCATGAACGACCTGGCCAAACAGTTTTTTGACCACACCGTGCACCGCCGCTATATTGCCCTCGTATGGGGCGACCTGAAAGAAGACGAAGGTACCATTGTGGCTCACGTAGGCCGCCACCAGCGCTTCCGCAAGATCATGGACGCCTACCCGGACGGAGAATACGGAAAAGAAGCGATCACCCACTACCGCGTACTGGAACGCTTTAACTACGTAACCCTGGTGGAATGCCGCCTGGAAACCGGTCGCACCCACCAGATCAGGGTACATATGCAACACATCGGCCACTCCCTGTTCAATGATGATACCTATGGGGGCGACCGCATCGTAAAAGGGACCATCTTCGCCAAATACAAACAGTTTGTGGAAAACTGCTTCGAGATAATGCCACGCCATGCCCTCCACGCACAGCAATTAGGCTTTATCCACCCACGCACCCGCAAACAGATGTACTTCGAAAGTCAGCTCCCGGCCGACTTCACCTCCGTGCTGGAAAAATGGAAACGTTACACCACCGCACGGCCACTGGAAGAAAAAGAGCAACCCGGCCAAAAATGGGAAGATTAAACACAATAAAATAATCAGTCGCCCCGATTCCCCGCGGGGCGACGTTTCTAAGCTATCCTACCTATAAATACCGTTTTCTTAATATTATTTCCTCCAATCACATAATTTTTTTTCATAATTTAGACGCCGGAATATTATCCCATGTCCCAAACATGAAGAACCTATACGCTTCCAATCGTCCAGACTATTTCAAACTACTGCCCCGCCTGGTGGTAATGCTGTTCATTTTTCTTCCCGGAATAAGCCATGCACAAGTATTCACCGCAAGTTCTACCTGTGTAAACGACAGTGTTTATTTCTCCATGACCAACGGCACCGGCGTAGATTCCGTGAAATGGTACTTCGGCGATCCCGGCAGTGGTAATATGGACTCCTCAGCGTATAGAAGGGCCTGGCATATTTATCGCGCCACAGGCACCTACAACGTTACCCTCGTGGCCTACTGTGCAGGCGTGCCCACCACCACCCAGCAACCTATTACCATCGTAACACCGGTGATATACGACTTCGGACCGCAGGACGTCACCCTTTGTGAAGGCGGAAGTATGCTGATAGCTGGGCCGGTGATTCCCGGTGCTAACTATCTGTGGCAGGATAGTTCCACACAATCCTCCATAGTGGCAGATACCAGTGCTACCTATAAACTGAAGATAGACGGGTGCCTCATCCCCGACTCAGTCAATATCTTTTTTACACCGATACCCGAAATAGACCTGGGCCCCGACCTGGTGTTATGCACGAATGAAAATATCCAGCTGGATGCCACCGCACAAAACTGCACCTATGTTTGGAGTACAGGCAGTACAGAACCCACACTGGATGTGCGTACCAGCGGCACCTACTCCGTAACGGTATTTCCGGAAGGATGCCCATCGATGTTCTTCCAGAAAACCGTCACTTTCACGGGACCTGAATATCCCTTTTCCCTGGGGGCTGATACGTTATTATGTCCGGGAGAATCAGTGACGCTCGCGCCTAATGTGCCCGAGGCCACCAGCTGGCTCTGGAGCAATGGCGCCACCACCCCATCCGTTACCGTTCAGGGAGAAGGACCGGTATGGGCACTCGTTGAAATTAATCATACCTGTAGCGTTGTGGACACCATATTACTGGATTACAACCGCTTACGTCAGATTAACCTGGGGAACGACACTACCATCTGCAAAGGAAATTTCCTGGTGCTCACCGCCGATTTTGGCAATGGCGTTTATACCTGGCAGGATAATTCAGACCAGGCCACCTATTATGTGACCAAACCCGGCAGCTACTATGTACATGCTAAAATTGGCCGCTGCGAATCCTGGGATACAATTTCAGTAACCTTTACGGATACACTACGGGCTAACCTGGGTATGGATACGATTTTATGCCGGGGCGAAGCCTATACCCTCTATCCTCGCGGTGCAGGGGCTAATTATAAGTGGCAGGACAGTACCAGCGTTCCTTTCTATACTGTTACCAGGGCAGGTTTGTACAGCGTATCCGGCTATAACGAATGTGGCCGGACGGTGGATTCCGTGGTGGTAAACTATAAAGAATGCAGCTGTACCATGTATTTCCCCAATGCGTTTACCCCCAATGGCGATGGGCGCAATGATTATTTCAGGCCGGTGTACAAGTGCCCGGTGAACCAGTTCCAGATGAGTATTTATAATCGCTGGGGAGAAAGGATATTTTATACCACTGATCCGCAAGTGGGCTGGAGAGGGACTTTCCAGGGGGAACCCGTGCAGATGGCCACCTATGTATATATCGTAGATTATGTGGATGGCAACTCCCTGACGCCGGTACATATGACCGGCGCCGTTAGTGTGGTATATTAATTTCCGCTGTGAAAATTGTGGAATTTCGCAATAAAAGCCGCAGTTTCTCTCTTTTTGAAGGCCACATCCCATGAGCCGGCATAGGTTACCAGCGCCGGAATCAGGAGGTCGTTTACCTTCGTCATCTGCACATTCATTTGTACGTTGAAGTCGAACAGCATGGTTTTATACGACAATGCGTACTTCCTTCCCACGATCTCAAAATTGTCTTTATTAAACCAGGTAATCAGTTCATCGATCACGATTTCCGCTTTATCGAGGCGGCTGAGCCCAGGTTTTGCTTTGGCCGTGAAAACGTAGCAGGGAATGCCGTTTACATAGTTTTCTGATTTTATGGAGAAGTCGTAGTAGCGCATTACGTCGCTACTAAAGATGGCTACTTTGTTACCTACGACAGGTACGCCGCGAACGGGTTTTCCGGGGTTGAATATCAGTTGTTTAAGCTGTGCCTTATGCTTGGCCAGTGAGCCATTGGAGCGCTCCGGCGCATTCCCGTTTTCATCCACGCATACGGTACCGGTGGTAAAAAACAGGTTAGCATAAAGTTCTGCGGTGTAGTATTTATAGTTCCCTTTGCGGTCGTAGAAGTCGCCCGTTACTTTTTCCTCCTCCACTTTCATGCTGCGGCAGCGGCCTTTCATTTCCTGCGTGGTAGTACTTTTGAGGGATGCCTGTACCTGTCCTTTTTTATCGTATATGCGGATATCGTTATCGCCGTTGAAGCCAACGATACGGAGGTTTTTGAAGGCTCTGTAGAAGGTGGTATCGTCTTCTACCCGTTTGATAAAGCTGTTGACATCGAAGCCGATTTTTTGTGCGGCCACGGTTACTTCGTCCAGGTTGATGGTCATGCCACGGTAGTGGGCGGTGTCCTGGGCTTTGAGGGTAAGCATGCAGTTGCATGCTATAACGGTGACGGCTATACTTTTCAGATATTTGGACATGCTGCAATTTAAGGAAATGCAGCAAGTAACAAAGAGAAAGCTGGCAAAAGCGCTTTACGGGCGCTTTTACCAGCTTTTGTTTTCAGGCATTGGGGAGATGTTAGTGCCTGTTATTAATATCAGCCAGGTAATTTACCGGCAACATACATTTGTTCAAGCGTTGGCTGAGCAGCGCCACCTTTGTTTTCGAGGGTGACTGCGAACATCTGTACTTTGTCGGTTACCTTCATTTTCTGCAGCAGCTTGGCGGTATCGCCCATTTCAAACACGCCCATATCTACTGGCTTACCATCTACGATAGCCCAGAGTTGGTATTGTTTGTCGGCCGCAGGTTCAGGCAGGTTATTTACCTTCAGGTATACCTGTTTGTTTTGTGTGTTCCAGAATACGGTAGCTACCGCATCAGGTTTGAGTTTGGTGCCTGGCATGTTCACTTTGAGCACGGCAGGATCTTCCATTACATTGAGAGTTTGTTCCAGTTCATCGAGTCGGGCTCTGTACTTGTCGTTGGTAGACTGGATGGAATTCTGGGAGAGCACGAGTGCCTGGTATTTGTCTTTGTATTCACGGAAGTCTTTCCACTTTTTATAGTAGAAAAAGTTCATGATGACACTGCCGATGAGCAGCACAAAAGCTGCTGCGGCAACGACTTTCCAGGAGAGGCGTTTTTCTTGGATCAGTGTTTCTTCCATTAGGGTCGCTTTGGGACGCTCCGGCATGTTGGAGGACAGAACAGTTTGCTCCGTGTCGGTAGCTTCGAGGTTATTGATTTGGTTTAGTAAGCTGGCTTTGATGGCATTATCAGGTGGGAGGACCTGTGCCGCGACATAGTATTCGAGGGATTTCCTGTACTCTTCCACAGCGGCCAATACTTCCGGGTACTGTATTATGGCGGCTTCTACCTCCCGAACTTCCGGTTCGGTGGCCATACCTGCAACATACAGTTCAATGATGCCGGACGATATGACTTTTTGTGCGTCCACTAATGTTTCTTTTTAGATTACTTGTCGATATTTTTTACAATTTGTTTCAGCTGGTTGAGGGCTGTGCGCATACGTGTTTTGACTGTGCCGAGCGGAATATCCAGCACGCGGGCAATTTCTTCCTGGGTACAGCCTTTATAGTACGCTAAATCAATCAGGTTTCGTTGGTCTTTGCTCAGGTGTTCGAGCATTTTGGAGAAGCCGAGGTGGTCTACCTGCATGTGCACCACCAGGGGCTCGTTTTTAACATGTACGTCGTCCGTGATATTCTGGATTTTCTGGTCCAGCTTATGTGATTTAGAGCGGAGTACATCGATGGCGGTATTGCGGCAGATGTTCAGCATCCAGGTGAAGAGGCGACCTCGTTCTTCATCGTACTGGTCAATATTTTTCCAGATTTTGAGGAATACATCCTGGAGTACATCACCGGCGGATGCGCGGTCGTTCAGCACTTTGACCACTACGCCATATAAAGTGGCCGAGTACTGGTCATAGAGATAGCTGAATATTTTCTGGTTACGGCTACGTAAGCCATCGACCAGTTCCTGCTCGGTATATGTTGAAGGCGAGTCCAAAAAAATGGATATAGTTATTACTGTGAATAAAAATGAAATAATGCACACGCACGTAGATCAGGTCCTGATCAGTCAACTGGGTTGTGAATAACAAAAGTGAAGTATCTTATAATGGTGTAACGCGGGGTTGTATTATTAAAGCAATATACGCATTTCTTTGAACTTTCAAAATCTTAGGGATTCAATTCTGCCACCTGGTATATTTCGGCCTGGCCTGGAGCGCCAGTGGAGCCGGTGGGTTCCAGGGTTACTACCAATGTTTGGGGGGCGGTGGATGGTTTCAGGTGTTGTATTTTGCCATTGGAAGCGGGTGTGATCGTGAGGATCCCTGCATCTGCTGGCTTGCCACCGGTGATGGTCCGGAGATGATACTGTTTACCTTCCGGCGGTATGGGGAGTCGCCAGTTGATGAGGTATACTTCGTGGGATACGGTGTTCCAGCCGATGGTAACGGCACCGTCCGGGTGGGTATTGTAGCCGCTTGCCTTTACCCAGATGACGTTGGGATCTTTAATCAGCTTTTTGTCTTCTTCGCTTTCCTGGAGGCTGGCGGTTTGATTGGATTCCAGCTCTTTGTCGTCCGTGATTTGCTTTTGTGCCGCAATGAGTTTTTCGTAGCGGGCTTTATAATCATTGGTGTCGGTGGCAAAAAAGAAGTTAACGCCTACGCTGATGGCGAAGACAATAATAGCAGCTGCCGCGATGAACTTCCATCGGCGCTCTTTCTTTTTAGCGGCCGTGGGTGTCATTTTCACCACTGGTGTGGAGGCGGGTGATTGGGGTACCGGATTGTTTAGTCTGAGTTCCTGGGGAAGAATCAGTTCACCTTCGGGTGTACTTTCATTGCGGATGATGAGCATCAGCCTTGCTTTGATTTCCGGTGGCGGTGTAACTGCATAACATTTCACAAATTCTTCTTTCTGAAACTGCAGGTCTTCTACAATTTCTTTTACTTCAGGGTATTGCAGGGCGATTGCTTCCACTTCCGCGACTTCATCTTCCGGAAGCAGGCCATATACGTAACTTTCCAGGACACCTGATGATATGTAATGGTTTATGTCCACGTAGATTACAATTGTTGTTTTAAAAGACCTCTTAATTGCATTATAGCGTTGCGCATCCGGGTTTTCACGGTGCCAAGCGGTATATCAAGTGCTTTGGATATTTCCTCCTGTGTGCAGCCTTTGTAGTATGCCAGATCAATAATGGTACGTTGTTCCTTCTGTAGTCGTTCAACTGCTTTGCTAAGGCCCAGGTGATCTACCTGCAGATAAACGGCGAGCTGTGGTTCATTGAGGAGCGCGAGGTTATCTACATCGGTGATTTTCTGGTCGAGTTTATAGGCTTTGGATCTGAGGCTGTCGATAGCTGTATTCCTGGCGATGTTTAACATCCAGGTAAAGAGGCGGCCCTTAGTAGCGTCGTATTTATCGATACTTCGCCAGATCTTCACAAATACTTCCTGCAGCACATCGCCGGCAGTAGTTTCATCTGCAATGACCTTAAGGGCCACACCATATAATGCGGGGGAGTAATGGTCGTACAAATAACTGAAAATCTTTTCGTTCCTCGCTTGGAGGCCCTGAACGAGTTCAGCTTCCGTGTATGTAGATGCAGCGGCCAAAAGGATATGGATGTTAAACTTTGATGGATGTGGATGTTATGTCCAAAATAACGGCTTTATTTTACATTACAAAATAATTTCCTATTTAGGAAATGACATTCTGTAATCTACTCTCACCTTTCCTTTGGTAATATCATCCAGTTTGCTTTTTAACATTCTGCGTTTCAATGGTTTCAGGTGATCGATGAACAGGATACCATCAATATGGTCGTATTCGTGCTGGATCACGCGGGCGGTAACGCCGGTGAATGTTTTTTCCTGTGGCTGGAAGTTTTCGTCTACATAGCGGAGGGTAACAGTGGTAGGTCTGTCCACATCTTCCCTTACTTTAGGGATGCTGAGGCAACCTTCGTTATAAGGCCATTCTTTACCACCAGTTTCCACGATATGTGCGTTGATAAATACTTCTTTGATTCCCTCATCGCCCGGATAGTCGTTCTTTTCATCGTCTTCCAGATTATCGATAATCTGTTTGCTGTCCACCACAAAGAGGCGGATGGATTTATTAATCTGAGGGGCGGCAATACCAACGCCATTGGAAGCGTACATGGTTTGCCACATGTTAGCGATCAATTCCTTTAACTCGGGATAATCCGGGGTAATATCTTCCGCAACCTTTCTCAGTACCGGATGTCCGTAAGCTACTATTGGCAATATCATGATTGTTGTGACTTGGTTTAAAATGCGAATTTAATTGTTTTTTCGGGGAAACCTTCCTGTACCAGTGGGTTTGCATCCATTCAGCTGCCACCTTCGGTGTCAGGGAGGCCGCGCGGCGAATTCTTTCGCGCAGAGCCTTATTTACTTTAAGGCGCCTTCGGCGCCGGTAGAGCGACCTGTTTTCACGCAAAGCAGCAAAGCAGGTAAGCAGCAAAGGCTTGTGTTTTGTTGTTTGGCTTCTGTTTTATTGTTTGTGCAAACATAGAAGCAGCAAAGGCCCACCTTTTGTTGTTTGGTGTGGAGATGTAAAGGCTACAGTCGCTGCAGGTACTCCTGCAGGATGATTGTAGCGCTGATTTCGTCCACCAGGGCTTTATTCTGACGGTCCTTTTTCTTCAGACCGCTGTCGATCATACTTTGGAAGGCCATTTTGGAAGTAAAGCGCTCATCTATTTTCACGATAGGGAGATCCGGGAAATTTTTTTGAAGAATGCGGATGCACTCTGTAACCAGTGCGGTGGCATCGGTTGCATTACCATCCAGATTCTTTGGCTCTCCGATTACGATCTGCTCTACCTGCTCTGTGGCAAAATATTTTTTCAGGAATGGGATCAGCTCATGGGTCCCCACCGTGGTGAGGCCACTGGCAATCAGTTTCAGCGGATCTGTAACGGCTAAACCTGTACGCTTTTTCCCATAGTCTATGGCCATTATACGCGGCATATTCTCTTATCTTTTAATTAAGCCAGCACGAGCATATCGGCAATGGCGAAAACGGCAAATACCACGCTGGCAATACCGTTAGTGGTCATAAACATAATATTGATGCGGCTGAGGTCATGTGGTTTTACCAGCATATGCTGTGAAACCAGCATAATCATGAACACGGCTGCACCGATCCAGTACAGCCAGTGAAAATGGCCGTAAATGCCGATGGTGATCACCAGTCCTGCTGCAATTACATGCAATACCTCGGAAAAATGCAGGGCTCCGCGGAGGCCCAGCCAGGCCGGGATGGAGTTCAGGTGCTGACTTTTATCAAAATCCTCATCCTGCAGGGAGTAGATAATATCGAAACCGGATACCCAGCAGAGCACGAGGCAGGAAACCAGTACCGGCAATAAGGCAAACTGGCCTGTTACAGCCAGGTAGGCGCCGATTGGCGCGAGGGACAGCCCCACACCCAAAACCATATGGCATAATGCCGTGAAACGCTTGGTATAGCTATAGCCCAATACTACCAGCAATGCTACCGGCGACAGGAAAAAGCAGATGGGATTGATAAACCAGGTAGTAGCCACAAATAATACGCAATTGGCGATGATAAAGGCCATTGCATTCTTTTTGGAGATGATCCCGGCAGGGATTTCCCTTTTGGCAGTGCGCGGGTTTAGTTTGTCGATATCTACATCCAGCCAGCGGTTAAACGCCATGGCTGCGCTGCGGGCAAACACCATACAAAGGATCACCAAGCCGAAGGTAAGCCAGTTAAAAGCCCCTCCGCCGATGGTTACCGCCATACAATACCCGATCAGTGCAAAGGGCATGGCAAAGATGGTGTGCGCAAACTTTACCAGCGACAGATATTTATTAATAGTCGTATACATATACAAATAAAATAATTTAATGGTTATTTCTGAGCTTCACAAAGATATCCCAAACAACAATACCGGTAGTCACGGAAATGTTGAGGGAGTGTTTCATGCCCAGCTGGGGAATTTCGATGCAGCCGTCCACCACCTTCATCACCTCCCCGTCTACCCCGCTTACTTCATTCCCAAAAACCAGTGCCAGTGGTTGACCTGTGGGAGGAGTAAATTTATCAAGTGCCAAGCTGTTGACTGCCTGTTCGATAGCCATCACTTGGTAGCCCGCGTCCCGGAGGCTGATAACAGCTTCCATGGTAGTGGAGGCATATTGCCATTCCACGGTTTCGGTGGCCCCCAGGGCTGTTTTATGAATATCCCGGTGCGGGGGAACCGGTGTATAGCCGCAAAGGATAATCCCCTGGATCAGAAATGCGTCGGCTGTACGAAAAACGGAGCCTACATTGTGCATACTCCGGATGTTATCCAGCACCAATACGATGGGCGTTTTATCGGCGGCTTTAAATTCCTCCACCGTTTTGCGGCCCAGTTCATCCATACTTAGTTTTCTCATTACCTGCAAAGATAACATGATGGGTTGAGTTTTATATATTTGCGCCATGGCAAAAAGCAAATCGGCAGAAACCCCGCTTATGCAACAGCACAATGCCATCAAGGAAAAATACCCTGATGCTGTGCTCCTGTTCCGCGTGGGTGACTTTTACGAAACATTCAACGAAGACGCGGTGATAGCCGCACAAGTGCTTGGCATTGTATTGACCAAAAGGGCAAACGGCTCTTCCAATGGCGACCTTGCAGGGTTCCCGCACCATGCGCTGGACACCTACCTTCATAAACTGGTAAAAGCCGGCTACCGTGTAGCCGTGTGCGACCAGCTGGAAGACCCTAAAACTGCTAAAGGCATTGTAAAACGTGGCGTAACCGAATTGGTAACACCCGGTGTAGCCGTGAACGATAAAATACTGGAAAACTCCAGCAACAACTTCCTGGCAGCCGTACACTTCGGCGGCGACGTTACCGGGGTATCCTTTCTGGATATCTCTACCGGGGAGTTTTTTGTGGCAGAAGGCAGTATCGAATATGTGGATAAACTCCTCCAGAGCTTCCGCCCTGCAGAAGTACTCTTTGCCCGCCAGCAACAAAAAAACTTTAAAGCCACCTTCGGTACCCGGTTTTATACCTATACGCTGGAAGAATGGATTTTTACCACTACCTACGCAGAAGAAATCCTGCTAAAGCAATTCCAGACGCATTCCCTGAAAGGTTTTGGCGTGGAAAGCATGCCTGCGGCCATTGTGGCTGCCGGTGCCACCCTGCACTACCTGAAAGATACCGAGCACCCAAACCTTCAGCATATTACCCGCATGCAGCGCATCAACCAGGAGGACTTCCTGTGGATGGACCGCTTTACCGTGCGTAACCTGGAACTGCTCAACAGCAGTGTGGAAAACGGTCATACCCTGCTTAAAACGCTGGACAACACCGTAACCCCAATGGGTGCCCGCCTGCTCAAACGCTGGCTCGTATTCCCGCTCCGGCATAAGGACCGGATTAATGAGCGACTGGATACGGTGGAATACCTCATCAAAGAAACCGACCTGGCCAATGGCTTGCGGCAGCACCTGCAACAAACCGGCGACCTGGAGCGGCTGGTATCTAAAATACCCCTGAAGAAAATCAATCCCAGGGAAGTAATGCAGCTGGCGAGAGCGCTGCAACAGGTAGAGGCGGTTAAAGCGGTATTAGGCAGCAACACCAACGACTACCTCCAACGCCTCAACGAAAAGCTGGATGTATGTGCCCCAATCATGAACCGCATCCTCAACGAGATGATGGAAACCCCACCGGTGCTCGTCAACAAGGGCGGCGTGATCAAAGATGGTGTAAATGCTGAACTGGATGAACTGCGTGGCATTGCTACCAAGGGCAAAGATTACCTGTTGCAGATTCAGCAGAAAGAATCCGAAGCAACGGGTATACCGAGCTTAAAGATTGCATTCAACAACGTTTTCGGTTACTATCTCGAAGTAACTAACACGCATAAAAATAAAGTACCCGCTACCTGGATACGGAAGCAAACACTCGCCAATGCAGAGCGATACATTACACCGGAGCTGAAGGAATATGAAGAAAAGATTGTAGGTGCGGAAGATAAAATTCTGGCGCTGGAAACCCGCCTGTTTGATGAGCTGCTGGCAGCACTGCAACCTTTTATAGAGCCTATTCAGCAGGATGCGCACATTTTTGCGCGGCTCGACTGCCTGCTATGCTTTGCGCACAATGCCGTACAATATAAATACCGCCGCCCGGAAATCAATGATGGCTTTGACCTCAGGATTACAGAAGGGCGCCATCCGGTGATAGAACGGGGCCTCCCTCCGGGCGAATCTTACGTCTCCAATGATATTACCCTGGATAAAGAAGCGCAGCAGATTATCATTCTTACGGGACCGAACATGAGCGGTAAATCCGCGCTGCTCCGGCAAACAGCGCTGATCACCCTGATGGCGCACATGGGTAGCTTTGTGCCGGCCACCCGTGCAGAAATTGGTTTGACAGATAAAATCTTTACCCGTGTAGGCGCATCTGATAACCTCAGTGGAGGTGAATCAACCTTCATGGTGGAGATGAATGAAACGGCGAGCATCATCAACAGCATTACGCCAAGAAGCCTGGTGATACTGGATGAGATTGGTCGTGGTACCAGCACCTACGATGGTATTTCCATTGCCTGGAGCATTGTGGAATACCTGCATGATATGAGTGGGCACCAGCCTAAAACGCTGTTTGCGACGCACTATCATGAACTGAATGAGCTGGAAAACAAGCATGCCCGTGTAAAGAATTTCCATATTACGAATATGGAAAGCGGCAACAAGATTATTTTCCTGCGCAAGCTGGCACCGGGAGGAAGCAGGCATAGCTTTGGTATCCACGTGGCTAAGATGGCCGGGATGCCGCCGGAACTGATTAACCGTGCCAACGAAGTGCTGGCACAGCTGGAGGAAAAGCATATCGATGGCGCGTTGCAGCAGCAGGTAAAAAATCTCTCCACCCCAACACAAAAACTGCAGTTAAATATTTTTGACGCGCATAGTGATACGTTTCAGGGGATACGGGAGAAGCTGGAGCGGGTGGATATTAACCGGCTTACGCCGGTAGAGGCTTTGCTGAAGCTGAGTGAGATCAAAGAAATGATTGGATAATTATAAATCCGGTTTTTAGGGGATGCCTTCGGCATCCCCTAAAAACCGGCGTAAGCGGTGCCGCCGGCACCGCTTACGCCGGATAAAATAAAAAAGAAAGCCTCCGCAATGCGGAGGCTTTTCTTTTTTCACTCTTTACTGTACTATCTAATCATCACAAATGATTACTTATTGCATATCCCACCATACGCGGCCGGTGTACTGATTTACGTCTGTACCGTATTCACCGGTTTTCTGCATTTCAGTAATTGCGTCACGCCAGTTCTGGGTTTGCTCAACCACAGTAGGCTGAGGCAGTGCCCAACGGCGAGGGATGGTGGCAGTAGAACCGTTGGAAACCATTGGTTCGAAGGCCAGCAGGCTGCTGCCTACTTTAGGCACACCGGTACGTTTCCATGAACCCCATGCTTCCCAAGGAGATTTGAAGTGGTTCAGGTACATCTGGATCTGGATTTTCTCCAGGTCAGTAGCCTGATCACCGGTCAGCTGAATTTTTGGATTATTTACATACGCATTAACTGCGTCCTGATTCAGTTCAGCGTAGTTCTGTATAAAACAGATACGACCCATATCATCATAAGCAGCGATGGAAGCTTTGATACCGTTGTTATACCAGGTAGCCGCATCCTGTCCGGTGATGATACCGCGTACAGCCAGTTCCGCAATCATGAAGCATTGCTCCGCATAAGTGAGGATTGGCTGGGTATATTGACCGGGAGAAGCGATACTTTCAGCACCAGTTGCGAACATACGGCGTTGCAGTGATGAGATGGTATCGATTCTTCTTTTGATGATGGTGTCTTTGCCATTTACGGTAAACTTCATTTCGTAGTTACGAACGGTGAAGTAGTTGGCATAGCTAGCATCGTTACGTTTATCAGGAGAGGCAGGTAAACCTACATAACGTACATCATTATACGTAGCAGAAGGAGAAAATACGCCACCTGC
The DNA here is from genome assembly GCF_900142605.1 of Chitinophaga jiangningensis. Lineage (GTDB taxonomy): Bacteria > Bacteroidota > Bacteroidia > Chitinophagales > Chitinophagaceae > Chitinophaga > Chitinophaga jiangningensis. The sequence continues at coordinate 521,580 of NZ_FRBL01000006.1, read as the reverse complement.
TTTCAGACTGTCGAATGCTTCTTTGGTATAACCATTTTTCTCGAAGAACAGATTCAGACGAGGGTCTCCATTGCTCTGCATGAAGTCCAGGATATTTTTGGAAGCCACCAGTGATACGCTACCGGTCATTTCCCAGTTACCAGCCTGTGCAAATGCATTGGCACCGGAAACAAATTTCCATTCCTCGGCATTGCTGGCGAATAAGCCAGCCGGGCTGGACATTACTTCCTGGATAATAGCAGTTGCTTTTGATGCATTTCTTTTCATCAGGCGCATTGCTAATTTCATACGCAATACGTTTGCAGCTTTTGCCCAATTGGCCACTGCACCTTTATAGAAAATATCGAAAGACTGTGCACCCTGCTGATTAGGCAGTTTGCTGTTGAATGCGGTAATAGCAGCTTTCAACTCTCCGTCCCAGATATCAAACAGTTGTTCCTGTGTATCATAAGTTGGAGTGAAGGTACCGCCGTAGCGTGCACCGAATGCCTTCGTATAAGGAATGCTGCCATTGGCATCGGATACTCTCCAGGCGGCATATACTTTCATTACGCGGGCAATAGCACCTACTTCAGCGAAGTTGGCTCTGGTTGCTTCCGGCATTCTGGCGATTACGGTGTCGATATCTACCAGGTTCGGACCAATATTTTTGTAGAAAGCCGAGTAGAAGTCGTTGGTATTGGAAGGATTGAACAGACGGCCTACAGTGGAACCAGGAGCTGGCACACCAAATTGCAGCCACTGCATCTGGTACTGATAGCAGTCGTAGAACCAGTCGAAGTCGCGATCTACAATGCTTTTACCTGGCAAGGTGAGCAGCAGCTCAGGAGAAGTGGTTGGACTCACCTGAGGGTTTTGGTTAATATCCTCAAATCCTTTTGTACAGGAAGCCAGAGACAGGCCTAACATTGCCGCTCCAAGTCCCAGTTTATATATTGATTTCATAATGATCATGTTTGTTATTTACTTCAAAATTAGAATCCGATCTGAATGGTAGCGCCGAAGTTGCGAATGAACGGAACGGCACCGTATTCAGAGAAGGCATAGGTAGCGTTGTTACGTACTGCTTCCGGATTGATGTGAAGTGGCAGATTATTGAACAGGTAACCCAGGTTGCGGCCTACGAGGGAGATGCGGAGGCTCTGCATTTTCCAGCGGTTTACCAGTTCAGTAGGCAGAGAGTAACCGATGTTAACCTCGCGGAGCGCTACATAGGAAGCATCAAAAACAGATGCCTCACGGATACCGACACCCCAGTCACCGATCATGCCATAATACTGGAATGGGCTGAGTGGTTGTACATAACCTTTATTATATGCTTCCTGGTAGCTCATACCACCGATATTCAGTTCCTGACCATTTACATTCACGGTAGTACCATCAGCCAGCACGCCATTTGGAATCATACCGTCGTTTCTCTTAGCGCCGGTGTTATCTGTCCATTCAAGGCCACCATGTGCAGCATCACGACCAGCTTCAGTATTAGCAGTAGTACCACGGCCAGTACCGTATTGGTGAGAAGCAGAGAAGAAGTCGCCACCGATACGTGCCTGAACGAGGATACCGAGTGACCAGTTTTTGTAAGTAAAGTTATTGGAGAGACCCAGATTCCAGTCAGGCTGGATGTTACCGATTACTGCATAACCACGTTGGTATTGTGCAGGGAAGTCGGCACCGGCAGGGTTCAGGTTGATGATTGGCTGACCAGCGCCGTTACGGGTATAACCGTAGTTGGTTACCAGGTCACCGTAAGAACCGCCTACATTAGCTACTGCATTCACACCCTGATCTTCACCGAGGGTAAAAGTAGAAACGCCTTCTACCAGTTCCAGGATTTTGTTTTTGTTACGGCTGGCGTTCAGGGTTACATCCCAGGTGAAGTTGGTTTTCTGGATTGGCGTACCGTTGATGGCCAATTCCAGACCACGGTTCAGCATTCTGCCGGCGTTCACGAAACGGCTGGAAACACCACTTTCGTTAGTGGTTGCCAGCGGAATGATCTGGTTATTAACCACGGTACGGTACCAGGCAGCATCGATTCCCAGTCTGTTGTTCAGGAAGCGAACATTCGCACCAAACTCCCAGCTTTTGGAAATAGAAGGTTTCAGTGCCATGTTTGGCAACTGGCCATTAGGATAGAAAGTGATCAGTGGTAAAGAAGAACCACTGTTCATACCAGACCAGTTGGAAGAGTTATAGTAACCGGAGTTAATAGTGTATGGATCGGTATCACTACCTACCATTGCGAATGACCCGCGAAGTTTACCATAGGTAATCCAGGAAGGCATTACGTCTTTCAGTGTTTGGGTGAATTCCCAGGCGGTACTTACAGATGGGTAGAAGTAGCTGTTGGAAGTGTTACCCAGACTACCCTTAGGGTAGGTCAGTGCCGATGACCAGTCGTTACGGCCGGTTACATCAAGGAACAATTCGTTGTTGTAGCTGAAGCTGGCAGCGAAGAACGCAGAGTTGATACGTTTACGCAGCAGCGGAGCGTTGTTAAATTGTACTACACCGATGCTGTTGGTCAGGTCGTACATAAAAGGAATACGCAGACCATTGCTGGAGTAGTTGTTGTATTGTTTACCGATACCACTGTTCCAGGTTTCAGTTCCTAAAGTGAGGACAGAACCGTCGAAGCGTTTGCCGAGTTTAGGAGTGATCTGAGCGAGACCTGTGAAAGTGTACTGGGTTTTGTTAACACCTGCTTCACCATAGTAACCATCGGAACCGGTGAAGTTTGCGGATGTACCTACTTCTTTACGTTCATCAGCAGATGTTTCGTTGGAGAAGTTAGATTTCAGGATGAACTTCAGCCAGTCGGTAGCAGTAACGTTTACGGCTACGTTACCCATGAAGAGGTTTTCTCTGCGGGTCCAGCTGTTGTATGCCTGTTGGTACCAGTAGTCAGCACCGAGGTTGGTAGACAGGTTGGCACGGCCACCGTTAGGTCCGAGGTAGTTAGCTGGCTGGTTCCAGTAACCAGGATTGTAGTTACGTGGGAACACATACACCCATTTACGACCGATGTTGTAGCTGGTGTAGTCACCACCCTGACGATCCGGGTTCAGTGTTTTTGAGTTGGCATAGGTTACGCCCAGATCAGCGCTGATTACTTTAGAGATGGTCTGGGAACCTTTGAAGGAGATACTGTTTCTGCCGAAGCTATTGTTAGGAGAAACAGAGTTATTATCGAGGTGGGAGTAAGAGAGACGGAAAGTTCCTTTCTCGTTACCGCCTTCCATTGCAACGTTTGTGTTGAAATATTTACCGGTTTGGTAAAGGTCAGTTACGTTATCCGGCTGAGGAACGAATTTAGCGGTGGTACCGTTTTGCAGTAATACATCGCGGCCATCCATTACAGGACCGAAAGAATAGCCACCCATGGTATTGTCGTACACGCCGTCCATACCCTGACCGTAAGTATTCTGCAGGTCGATAGGACCACGGTATACTTTTTCCATCTGGGCAGTCTGGCTAACGTTAACGCCTATACCTTTTCTTGCAATACCTTTTTTGGTAGTAATGAGAATGGCACCGTTGATAGCGCGGGAACCGTAAAGGGCTGTAGCAGCAGCGCCTTTCAGCACGGATACTGACTCATAGTCATCCGGGTTGAGGTTTTTGAGCACATTACCAAAGTTCACGTCGTTGGCGGTTACATCGTTTTCGAAGATCACACCGTCTACAACGAAGATTGGCTGGTCTTTACCGGTAAGGCTTTTGGCACCACGGAGTACGATACGTGGGGCGGCCTGCGGACCACCGGCAGCGCTGGAGATGTCCACACCGGCAACTTTACCCTGGAGGGCCGCAACCGGGTTTACCTGGTTAGATTTGGCGATGTCATTACCTTTCAGTTCGGTGATGGCGTAACCCAGTTTACGGGATTCGCGTTTCATACCCATGGCGGTAACAACTACCTCGTTTAAGTTTTTATTATCTTCTTTAAGCACGATGGAGAGTGTGCTTTGGTTACCCACGGATACTGCCTGAACAGCGTATCCAATATAGGATAACTCCAGGGTAGCATCAGGGTTCACCTGAATTTTAAAGGAACCGTCAGCGGCGGACATGGTGCCGTTGGAGGTGCCTTTTTCTTTCACTGTTACACCAGGCAACAGTGTTCCTTTTTCATCTTTTACGGTACCCGTAACAGCTTTTTTATTTTGCGCCAGTGCAGTAATAGCGCAGCATAAGAAAAGCAACGTGGCGAGAAGAAGTGATCTTCGCATAGCTTCCTTTTGGTTTAATTTATAACAAGTGAGTCAGTCACATAAGCATGATAAAACGGCTACTCATACAGGTAGTTGGCCATCCCTAAAGTGGATAGGTTCACAGTTAGCATTTTGGTTTCCGTTCCTCTAAAAAAATGTTTTTCGCGTGCCTAATCAGTTTCCGTGTTGTTACAGTCGCATGACATTTCCATTGTCTTATTTCTTCGCTTTACCGGGAGTTTGAGTAAATCGTTTTACTAAAACGTTTTAGCATAAACTCAATAAAAAAAACCTGTAAAGTGCCCGCTCACAAATTTTCAATTTCACTTACAAGTTTTAACGCGATATGCGAAAAAATAACGAACCAAACATAGGCATATTTACGAGATTGTCAAAAAAGAATTAACATTTTTTTTATTTTCTGTTAACGATTTGTTATCAGTGATAAAATAATATCTTATCCTAACAAAATAATATTATAGAGAATTTTGTGTAAAAAATACGTGATGGTTTGCCAAGGGCGGAGATTTTGGAGGATGCCCTGCCACCTTCGGTGGCAGGGGGGGGAACCGCGCTGCGTGCGGCGGGGGCTTAATAGCGGGTGTTGTTATAAAAAGGTTATTGCGACCATGGAAAATACCGAGATAGCCGGATGGCTGTAGCTAAACGGCAGAGAAAGGAAGCCAGGGAGGCTGCGCAATACGGCTTGATAGCCTGAGTTGTTAGGTGAATAGGTAATTACTCAGATGGAATGGACCGAGATGCGGGGGAAAACTGTGGTTAACACAAAGGAAACGGCAGCAGGCAGGCAACATTAACAGCATCAAACAAAAAAGGGCTGCGCAAGCGCAGCCCCCGGGGTCAAACCACTTATTAAGGCACAGTTTAATAGTTATAGTCGTTCCTGTAATATGTCACTCCCCTCTTATCAGCAGGTACCCAGAAGATCGGTGTAATGTAGTTGTCTTCTGCTTTTACCTTTGCATAGTTTTCTGCATTAGTTTGCAGTTCAGAGTTTGGATATCGGATTCTTTCCGCTACCGGCTTCATCACCTTGCCGCCAAATGTAAATGGCTCCAGCTTAGGATGACGTGTACGACGCAGTTCTGTAAATAGTTCGTAAGCACCAGGCAGATTCAGGTGAATATATTTCTGCTGCATCAGCACCTCCATTTTATCTTCCACAGTAGCAGCCGCCAGGAATTTTGCTTTCACAGTGGCAGCATAGAGTGCCACATCAGCAGGCGCAGGTGCTGCTGGATGGAGTACGCTGGTTTTCTCATAAGTACTGAGGTTATTCACCCAATACCAATAAGTAGTAGAATGTTTTACTGCATCTTCCATATGCTCAGCAGCTGTTTTACCAGTAGTTCCCAATCCTTTCAGCGCAATTTCCGCCAGCAGCAGATCTAGCTCAGCCAGCGTCATCCAGTTGCCCGGCTGCGTGTTACGATGATAGGTGGCGTGATTGTACATCGAATATGCGTTCTGCGCCAGGGAGCTATTGAGGTTATCGGCATAAGGATAGTAACGGTCGCCAGCCAGGTACCCTGGTTCCTGTGCATCTGTATTACCTGATACACCTCTGTAATCCTTAAACTTGGTAGGCATGGCTATTACCGGCAGGCGAGGATCATCAATACCCGGCTCATAGGCATTGGTACCGAAGTTCATACGTTTCAGGATGGTATTAGGTATAAAGGACGCAAAGGTATTTTCATACCAACCTCTCTCCCATGTTCCGCCTGACAAAGGATCGGCGACATGTGGCATTTGCCATACCAGATCAGCAGCCGGACGAGCTTTTGGCAATTCCTCCGCCAACACCTGCTTCGCCAGGGTTAGATTTACACCTGCAATTCTTACTGCATATTTTATACGCAGCATGCTGCAATACTGTACCCACAGGCTGATGTCGCCTTTTGCCGCAAAATCCTGACGAGTGAAATCACCTTTTGCAGATGACGAAAGCTGGTTGTACAGCACCGGTAATGTATCTCCAATATTTTTCAGTTCATTCAGCACAAACTCATATGTTTTTGCAGGATCATCATATTTAGGGAAAAATACACCAGATGTTCCCTGCCATGCATCCGTGAATGGAATGGCATTTACCAGGTCTATCAGTTTTAGCGCACCATAATCTCTCACGATGGTAGTTAACTTGATATACAACGCCCCTTCAATCTTCTCCTCACCAGAAACTGTTTTGTACATATTCAACATAGTACCATAGTTACGGGTATTTATGTAGAAGTTATTGAAGTAGTTCACGAGCCCTCCGTCACTGAAACCATTGCCGGTAACCAGGTCGTCATAAGTACTGTACCAGGTATAACGGGAAGTAACATAACGTTCTGCAATCTGTGCATATCCTGGAATACCTGTACCAGGGTTCATCTGGTAATACCATTCGCCGTAGTCCCCAACATACAGCTTCCAACCATAAAGGGTGGCGGTAAACATCCCCGGAAATTTCTGATCAGTTGGCGGGTTTGCTTTTTCCGGATCAGCAAATTGTTGTTCCAGTTCTTTCTGGCAAGACATGATTGACAAGGCCAGGCAAGCACTGATAATTATTTTAGAGAAATTGAATTTCATTTGTAGACAATTTTTCGGTTAGAAACTAACACTTAAACCAAGGCTATAGCTACGTACAGATGGGTAGAATGAATTCTCGATATACACATCTGAGCCCAGGGTAGACTCAGGGTCTACATTTGGCAAAGTTTTATACAGATAGAAGAGGTTACGTGCGGCAGCTGTTACCTTTACACCTTGCAGATGCAGTGGCTGCAGCCATTTGCGTGGAACGTCGTATGACAACGCCAGTTCACGCAGCTTGATGTAATCGTTTTTATATAATCTGTCTGGTCCCCAACCTGTGCTCAGGTCATTGATGTAAGTCTGGTAGTAAGCAGTAGCAGAAGTAATGATATCATTCTTTTCATATTTCACCGTGCCATTCGCATCCGTTACGGCTTTCACGCCATCGAGGATCATACCATCATGATACAGCCTGTTATCTTTAGCCTGTGCCGGAGCAGTAGCGCCATCGAATTTAACCGGTTTGTTGGTAGTTTTATCGATATAGTATGTTAATCCACCGTGCTCAGTATCTCTGTATGCCAGTGTGTTTTCAGTAACACCCAGCCCTGTGAGATAGTAGTTGGTATAGGAGAAGATACTGCCGCCGAATTTATAATCAATACCAATATGGAAGTTCAGACTTTTGTAGCGCAGGTCGGAGAAAATACCCCCGAGTACTTTGGATTGGGTGTTACCTACTGTTTTCATATCATTGCTAAGCTGATACAAACCGTTGGCGTTTACCACCTTGTTACCGTTTTCATCTTTCAGGTAGTCATACATTTTGATATCATTCACCGGGCGGCCTTCTTCAGCCACTACACGGAAGCCGGCATTACCACTGATTGGGTTTACCTTGATACCCGGGTAGAGCTTCAATACTTTGGAGCGTTGGGTAGCAGCTGTTACACCGAGTGTCCAGGTGAGATTGTTGGTCATAACAGGGAAGCCTTTCACCATCAGTTCATAACCCCAATTTTTCACATTACCGGCATTGATACGGATTTGTTCCGCACCTGTGGTGGCAGATAAGGTCACCGGCATGATCTGGTTATACACATTGTTGGTGTAGAAGGAGAAGTCGGCCTGCAAACGGCTTTTCTCAAAGAATCCTGCTTCAAAGCCCAGTTCGTACTCACGTTTACGTTCCGGACGGATCTGATTGGCAAACATGGCTTTTTGCACGCTGATAATTGATGCGTTATTATAGCCCACTATGCTTCCCATCTCATAATATTGGAAAGCAAAATAGTTATCGGCGGTACCCTTTCCAACGTCTGCCCAGCCAATGCGGAACTTACCATAATTCAACTTAGGAATGCGGAGATCTTTGGTAAAATCCCAGGTAAAGGACAGACTTGGATAATTGAAGTGATTCAATTCCGGAGCCAATGTGGAGTTCCAGTCGTTCCTGTTGGTAGCCTCCAGGAAGTAGCGGTCTTTCCAGGCGAACTGTAAGGATCCGAATACGCTGTATACTACCCGGCTTCCTCTGGTAGAAGTTCTGGCCTTATTAGCTGCGTCCAGGGAAGGGAAACTACTGCTGTTGTCAATGGAAAACCAGCCCGGGATGCGGAAGCCGCCTGTACTGCTGGCGAATACACTGTTATTATTATCCTGCTGGATGGCGCCACCAGCAAGGGCATACACATGCAGGTTATTATTTATAAAGTCATGGTTATAGGTAAAGTGCGACTGATACGTTTGAATGGTGTAGTTATTTCGTTTCAGACTATAGGTACCACCCTGAATTTTAGGATAGATTCTGGTTTCTTTTTCTTTCTTAACAAAGTCAGTATTCGTATAGTCGATACCGATAAGAGTCACCATACTGATATCATTTGTAAAGTTGAGGGTAACTTTAGCTGAGGAGATCAGGTGTGTTTTCTGGTCGGTGTTGAAGTTTTGATTCTGGTTCCACCAGAAGTCAAACATCTTTGATACCATAGTTGGCAAGCCCGCTGCATCGAGATCCGGGCGGTGGCCTGTGGAGTCGACATAGAAAGGACGGAGTTGATCGAAGTCGTATTCGCGGTTCATACCCCATGCTACCAGTCCATCAATGGAAGGCCGACGGTTATTAGATTTTACACTGAATAAGTTGGCGGTTACGTCAAACTGGGCAAACTTGCTTGCTTTCATGGAGCCGTTGAAACTGAAAGTATTTTGTTTTTGCCAGGAGTTTTCCAGGATATCATCGTAACCGTTGTTGGTATACGACAGGCGCATACTTCCTTTATCGTTGCTACCAGAGATGGCCACGTTGGTTCGGTTGGAGCTACCGTTCTGGAACAGGCTCATAAAGTTGTCCGGTACTGCGCTAAGGTTGCGGGTAGTGCCATCAAAATAAACTGCGGCAGCATTATCCAGTTTAGGACCGAAGCTGAAACGGCTTGGGTTAAAAGCCCTGGTTCTAACGCCATTGATTACTTTATAGGTAGTATCATAAATGGAGGTGCCGGAACCAAAATCATTCTGGAATTTAATGTAGTTCACAGGTTGTTCTATGCTACGTTGGTGCGATACCGTTACCCCGAAGCCTTTGGCATGGGCGCCGGATTTGGTGGTGATCATCATTACCCCGTTGGCTCCTTTTTCCCCGTAGAGGGCGGTGGCTTTAGCGCCTTTGAGGATATCGATGGATTCAATGTCATCCGGGTTAATATCGTTGATACCTGTACCATAGTCAACAGAGTGCAGAGGATCGTAATCGCGTGTAGCCATAGACGTATTTTCATCGCGGATTACGACACCGTCTACTACAAACAAGGGGCGGTTATTGGCGCCTTCGGTAAGGCTGGCAGCCCCGCGTACTTTAATATTAATCCCCCCCATCGGGCCGGAAGATCCGGCAATAACCCCAACACCGGCAGCCTTTCCGTACAGCGCCTGTACAGGGTTTAGGGTGGTACCGGCTACGGTGAGCTCATCTCCTTTTACGGTAGATACCGCGTAGCCGAGTGATTTACGACTTTGTTTGATACCCAGTGCCGTAACCACTACTTCACCGAGGCCTTTGGCATCTTCCTGTAATAAAATATCAACCGTAGGTTTAGCTGTAACATTTACTTCTGTTTTACCGTAGCCCACCATGGATACCTGGAGCACGGAGCCGCTTGGTACGGAGAGCGTAAATTTACCGGAAGCATCGGTGGTGGTACCTGTTTTGGTACCTTTTTGCAGAATTGTTACCCCTGGCAATGGGTTTCCTTTTGCATCGTGCACTACGCCGGAGATATTACGTTGATCCTGCGCAGAAACGATTTGGCTGCATACCGCCAAAAGGACCGCAAGTAAGGTTAGCGATCTTTTCATGGTTTACTGATTTAAGAGATAATTAGAAAGTGAACATATTCCGTTCAGCACCGGGCATAGCAGTGGCTGTCCGTTATTTTACTGTTGATAAAACCGGTTTAAAAAAATGTGATTGCAGTGATGTGATGGCATGAAAAGTCCTGCAGGCCATGCGGGCCTGAATAGTTGTTTATCGCCGGAAATCCTTGCTGGTACTTACTGGTAAGCAGTTACTCCGTTACATCGTGTGCAATAAGTGGTTGATAATAATTGCCTTTCTGTTTTAATTCATGCTAACTGTTAAGTGATTTTATAATTCACAGATTTTGAATATAATAGGTTGTACACTGGGTATAGCAGTGCCGCTCCGAAATTTTTCGCGGTGGAAAAACCGGCATAAAGCAATCATGCAGCGATGGAGTTATCACTTGCAAACATAAGTCTACATTGACTTTGATGCAGGTCATACCTTCAATTGTGTTTGTACTGTTGCTGAGATCAGGGAGATATTATAGCGTCACCTTTTTCCTAAAGCAAAGTTCACTTTCTCATCGTTTGCAAAAAACTGGTTGATAACTACGTACTCTATTAACTCATGTTAAGCAATTCGTTGGTATTGTATTTTCAGGATAAACGCTACACTTGGCTCTCTTACTTAACTCTTCGATTTTGGTCTGTCCTAGTTAATCGTTGCATTCGTTGTAAGGTCAAAATACAGCAGTAAAACGTTTTAGCTACTGTATCTAAAAAAAGAAAGCCGGATCTATCCTACTGCTTTCTAATATCAAACTTAGTTAAACTTTCCATGCAACACAAATATTTTGTTAAAATTTTTTTAAGATTTTTTTCGGGGTAAGATTGCGTAGAATTTACACTATGGCCCCCTGAAATAAAAAAGCGTAACAACAGTGAGGAATGCTGCTGTTACGCTTTCAATGGCTTTATCTATTAATTTTTGCTGATTGGTGTCCGTTTTGTTCCGCGTAGAGAGGTAAGGCCTCCCGTCTATCAAAACATAATCTCCTTCGCGATCTTCGCTAAGATCAATACATAATTGATTTTAGCGAAGATTGAAGTATAGATTTACCCGAATAGACGCCTGCGAGGCGTCTCTACACGAATTAATATGGCTGCTACCCTTTATACCGTAGCATTCAAACGGGCGCTGTTAAACCTCCTACGGCTTATCCCACCAAACCGGCGTGGTAAACAAATCCGCCCCCTGCGCTGCCACTGCTGCATTTATATTAGTAGCATTAGAGTTGTATTCCCCACGCGGGTAACGCAGCCGTCTCGGTATCTGCCCATTGGTTTCGTTATTCTTATAATTCACCGGCGTAAGCACAGGATAGCCTGTACGGCGCCAGTTGGCATATGCCTCGTATTCATTCAGCAATGTAGTGATGTAATACTGCTCGTTGATGGCCCGTAACTGTGCAGTGAGGCCACCTGCAAGCGCCGCGGACTGCGCAGTGGCATAAGTGGTAGCCGCTGCATCATTGTAAGCAATGGAAGAGGAATAAAGGGTGTATTGCCAGATACCTGCCTTCACCCCTTCTATAAAGTAAGTGGCAGGCGTACCGGTAGTCCAGCCGCGGGCGGCGGCTTCAGCCAGCATCAGCTGCACCTCACTGTAGGTAAGGAAAATATTAGGCGAGTTAGCCAGTACCAATACCTGCTTAGGCTGTGAGTAATGCGCGAGGTTGGCATCGTCCACGGAGGCAATGCCGTATACCGGATCCGACGTGTTGTCGTAACCGTTACGCAAGCCTTTTTGCAGTGCCGGCAAATCGGAACCACCCGGTGTAGAATCCGCCTTCGGTAATTCACTGATAATCTGCAAACGCGGATCACCCTTCGCTTTCAGCATATCAATGAAAGATTTGGAATATTTAATCGCCAGGTTATCCTTATTCGTTTGGCCGCGGGAGTTACCATAAGTGCCTATTACGTGGCTGTTGGGATTATCGTAATCTCCATCTACATGGCGAATGTAAAATACCTCCGACCTGTCCGTAAATACCCCGCCGGCAATGGCTTTTTGTACAATAGTGCGGGCCTGCGTCTGGTCCGACTTTTTACTTAACCGCATGCCTATACGAAGCATGAGGGAATAAGCCAGCTTTTTCCATTTGGTGACATCCCCCCGGTAGCCGGTAATATCCGCATCGCCGGGAGACGCCTTTGACGCATCCAGCATGCCCGCAGCTGTTTCCAGCTCGGCTGCCAGGCCGGCATAAATAGCAGATTGCTGATCGTAGGCAGGATAGAAGGTTAAATCTGTAAATCCTTTGCTGGCCTGACTGTAAGGCACATCCCCATATAAGTCGGTCAAACGCTGCAATATCACCACCCGCAGAATATGCGCAATCGCCGCATAGTTTACATTAGCAGGATCATTCTCCGTTTGCGTCATCATATCCGTGATGATCTTTAACCCGTTCGGATAAAAGGAGTTAAAGGCAGCACCGGAATAATCATCGTTATACAGGTATTTATCCCCTACGTATGTTAGGTTCAGCGAGGCAAAATGCTGTATCATCATACCACAGTAAATGATATTAGCACGCCAGGCCTCATATTCCCCGCCGGAGGTATAGATTAACCCTCTCGTTAGTTTAATGGAAGGCGGCACATTCGGCGCCGAGGTAGGATCTGTATTGATCTTTTCAAAATTCTTGGTACACGACACCATGCTCAGCATGGCTCCCAGGGCCAGCACCGACAGTGTTTTATATATGTTACGGATCATAGTTCGCTGATTTAGAAATTGGTGACTAGAATCTCACATTGAGGTTAAGACCAAAGCTGCGCGCCTGTGGATAACCCATTACTTCAGCACCCTGACCGGCACCGCTGGTGTAGCTCGACTCCGGATCTATGCCTGGCAGGTCCTTGTAGATGATCCAGAGGTTCCTGGCCACAAACGACAGCGAAGCACCGGTAAACGGTGATTTAGCCAGCACGGAAGATGGCAGCGCATACGTAAGGATGACCTGACGGAGTTTAATAAAATCTCCCTTATAAATAAATGGCTCCGCAATGGTGAATGCGATATTCTGGTAGTAATCCTGTGCAGCTACGTTTTTATTTACATATTTGGTTGGATCAGCCGGGTCCTGCGCCTTGATGTTCAGTCCTCCTTCACGGCCCTGTAAAGTGGCTTTATTCAGGCCAAAGTAATAGGAGTAGTCGTTGGTACCGGAGTAGATTTTATTACCCCATTTACCATCCACGAGGAAGCTGAGCTGGAAGGCCTTGTACGTAAAGGTATTGGTGATACCCATTGCAAATGGCGCCACGCCGGTACCAAAAGCGGTATAATCGCCCTGGAGCGGCTTGCCGGCACTGTTAAACAGGATATTTCCCTGCTCATCACGTTTGAATTTATACCCTACTATCTGGCCGAAAGGCTTGCCTACGATATGCTGGATAGAAGCGTTGAACGTACGCACGTTTGCTACGAGCACGCTGGTAGAACCGGCGTCCAGGGATACCACTTCGTTTTTATTGTAGGAGAAGTTAGGCGTGATTTCCCAGGTGAAATTTTTATTGCGTACAGGAACACCTGTGAGCAATACTTCCACACCGGTATTTTTCACCTTACCTACGTTGATAAACGCTGCATTATAGCCTGAGGCATTGGAAATAGTGGTTTGCAGGATATCATCTTTGGTGGTGCGGGTGTAGAAGGCAAAATCCAGGGTAAGGCGACTATCAAACAACCTTGCTTCCAGGCCTGCTTCATAGCTGGTATTCACCAGCGGGCGAAGGGTAGGATTTGGTACGGCATATTGCCCATCCGGTGTTTTCTTCACGTCGGCCAGTGGCAACCCATCGAATGGATTTTGCACCTGGTAGGCCAGGAACAGGCGGTATGGATCGGTATCACCACCCACCTGTGCCCAGGAGGTTCGCACCTTCAGGAAGTTGATCCACTCCGGCATTTTGAAGGCATCTGACAATACAAAGCTCAATCCAAAGGAAGGATACAGGATGCTCCATTCCGAAGGCGACAGCGTAGAGAACCAATCGTTACGGGCGGTAGCGGTGAAGTAGAGGTAACTTTTAAACGATACTTCCGCGGAGCCGTATACAGAGTTGATTTTCTTTTCGAGGATGTCGTTTAAAACGGTTTTGGTTTTGAGGTTTGATTGATCGTAGAAATAAGGAATGAAGAAACCGTTACCGTTCAGGTAGAATTTGTCGTTTTTGTTATGCATTTGGTTTCCGCCAACGAAAGCGGTGAGGCGCCAGTCTTTACCGAAGGTTTTATCCATACCCAGCATCACATCGGCGTTTACCTCGTAGAAATTCTGGCGGGCCTGGTCGTTGATCTGACCTGCGGTGTTGTAGGCGGTTCCGGTGGGGGTGATGGCGAAGTTATTACGGTACCACATATCCGCACCGATACGGCCTTTGGCATACAGCCATGGGAGGATATCGTATTTCAGTTCCGCGGAGTTGATGAAGCGGTCGCGCTTATCGTTTTGTTCGAAGTCGTAAACCGAAAACCAGGGGTTGGTAACATATTCATTTGCTTCCCAGCGGGCTTCGAACCCTTGTGCGTCGTATTTACTTTGTTTGAGTGTATTTACATCCAGGCTGGTAGGCAGCATATACATGGAGTAGTTGGCATTACCCGGGGAGTCGGATACTCTCGGGCGGTTATCAACTCTTTCGCGGCTGTATTTACTGTTTACGGTGAGATATAGTTTGCGGCCCAGCCAGGCGTTTACGTTGAGGCTGAGGTTATCGCGGCGCATACCGGAGTTAGGAAGCATTGCTTCATTTTTCAGGTCGGTGGCGCCGAAGCGGTAGTTTATTTTATCCGTTCCACCGCTGAAGGCGATGGAGTTGGTGAAGGTATAGCCGCTTTTGTAGAAATTTTTAAAGTTGTTTTTCACCGCACTGTAGGGGCGACTCACGCCATCATATTGAATCACTGAAGAGCCGTCTAGTTTGGCGCCCCAGCTGAAGAGCCCTGCGGAGCGGGCCTCAGCTACGGAGGCAGGCTTTACCCCATTGAGGCCCATACCGTAATCGTACTGCCAGTCGAGCATATTTACGATGGGTTTATCCAGCACGATGTTGCTGCTGAACTCCACTCCCACTCCTTTCCGGGCGCTGCCTGATTTGGTGGTGATGAGGATTACCCCGTTGGAGGCACGGGAGCCATAGAGTGCGGCGGCGGTACCGCCTTTGAGTACGGACATGGTGGCGATATCATCCGGGTTGATGCTGGTGAAACCATCGCCGGCATCCTGCCCGCCCCATTCGTTGGCGCTGCCGAGGTTATCGTTATTGATAGGAATGCCGTCTACAACGATGAGGGGTTGGTTGTTGCGGCTTTTATCGATGGAGGTGTTACCTCTGAGTACGATGCGGTTGGAGCCGGCGGGTCCGGAGGAGGCGGGACTTACGTTGAGTCCTGCTACTTTACCGGCGAGGGTGGCGGCTACGTTGGTGGAGCGTGCCTGGGTGAGTTCATCTCCTTTGATTTCCGATATGGAGTAGCCCAGTGCTTTCTTTTCTTTCTTAATACCCAGGGCGGTTACCACTACTTCGCTGAGGGATTTATTATCCGGCGAGAGGCGTACTTCCATGGTGCCGCCGGTTACGGGCACTTCTTTCTGCAGATAGCCGATATACCGGAAGGAGAGCGTGGACCCGGGCGGGACGTTGATTTTAAACTCTCCTTTATCGTTGGTGGTGGTTCCTTTGCCCGATCCTTTCACGAGCACCACCACACCTACCAGGTGCTGGGAGGTCGAGTCGTCGACTACCAGCCCGCTAACGTCCTGCTGGGCCCATGCGAGTGGTGCCGACAGCAGCATTAACAGAGTAAGGATAAGATGAATAGAATTCTTACGCATGTTTACTGTATGAAGTGAAGCAATAAAAAGTCAATCGACGTGGTAGGCAGGGGACAAATGGAAATTGGTTGATGTGTTTTAGATCCTGATTGTAGCCGGGATTTTTGTGGTAATTACTTTTTATGATATAACAAAGTGTGCAGAAAAAGGGTTGACTGGCGAGCAAAAAAAACCAGCACTTTTTTAGTGCTGGTTAAAATGTGGTGGATACCGCTAAAACGTTATAGTACGAACGCTTCCGGTTATTTGTGTAAGCTGGAAGGACGGATAATGAGATCGAGCGGCAGCACTACCTGTTGCATGTCGGTGGTAGGCTGATTAAGTTCCTTCATGAGGATGGAAACCAGGTTTTCGCCGATTTGCCGGAGAGGTTGAGCCACACAGGTGATGGCGGGACTATGCAGGCGGAATATATCGTGATCGTCGAAGGAGACTACGCCGATATCGCTGCCGATGGTCCATCCGAGGCTGCGTATACTTTCGATGCCATAGATACCGAGGTAGTTGGTGGCAAAGAAAACGGCGTCGAGTCCTTTGGAGGCGGTAAGGAACTTTTTGATTTCATCGTTAAAGCCTTCGCGGTCGAGGTCGAATGGCAGTTTTTTCACCAGCGCTTTATTGGCGGTGATGCCTGCGGCTTTCAGGGCGTCGTTGTAGCCCTGCAGGCGGTCTTTCATCTGCACCTGATCTGAGGTGGTGGTAACGATGGCGATTTTGGAATAGCCTTGATTTACGAGGTGTTCGGTGGCGGTGTAGGCACCCTTATAGTTATCTACTACTACGTAGTGCGATGGCATCTGTGGAAAATAGCGGTCCATGAGCACAATCGGTTTGCCGGCGCCCTGGAGTTGTTCTATTTCCTTATCCAGATTTTTGGTGGGTGTGATAATGTAACCATCTACCTGTCGGTATTTGAGTACTTCCAGGAGGCCTTTGGCTTTTTCCGTATTATCCTCTGTGGAGCCGTAGAGTACTTTGTATCCGTACTTATCGGCTTCGTCTTCCACAACTTTGGCGAGGGTGGCGAAGAAGTTGTTGGCGATATCTTCCACGATAAGGCCAATTGTTTTGGTTTTGCCTGTGCGCAATCCGCGAGCCAGCTGGTTGGGCTTATATTTAAGCTTGCCTGCTATCTTCTGGATTTTCTTGCTTACCTGATCGCTGATCCTCTTCTCTTTGGCTTTTCCATTCAGTACGAATGAGACAGTGGTAGGAGATACACCGGCCTGTTTTGCAATATCTTTAATAGAGATACCTTTCATAATAAGAGTTATGCTATATCGATTTAGCCCAGCGTAATTTACAAAATGAAGTTGAAATTTACATCGTTGTAGCAATTATTCCAAATAACGCTGACCTGTCTTGTATATAAAGCATTTCTAATTTGTATCACATAAAAGGACCATTTAAAAAAAGATGATATTTTTTTAACCAAATTTTAATAATTTGGCAACAAACATAGGACAATGGTATTCTTCGATGAAGCTAAGATGCCACAAATCATACTCGTTTAAATTAATACATGAATGAAACCCATCCTTATTAAAGTTGGGGCCTTTGCCGATAATCAGATCACCATCATAGAGCGGTGTGATCCTCATTTTAATACACCATTTCACTTTCATCCGGAGTGTGAGCTGGTATTTGTGACAGAGAGCCATGGGAAAAGGATCGTGGGCGACAGCATTGAAAGCTTCGAAGAAGGTGACATGGTGTTTCTGGGTCCGCACATCCCCCACGTATGGTATAATGATGAGGGGTATTATAAGGGAGATGAGAGTCAAAAGGCCCGCTCAGTGGTTATTTATTTTCCGAAAGACATCTTTGGGGAAAAGTTTTACGGATTGCCTGAAACGAAGGCATTGAGTGAGCTATTTCACAAGGCGCAGCGCGGCATGAAAATCATTGGGGACACCTACGACAAGCTGAAACCTGAAATTTTATCGCTGCCGCGTAAAGAGGGGCTGGACAGGATCATATCCCTGCTGCATATCCTCAAAACGCTGTCGGAAACGAAGGACTGTTATTACCTGGCCAGCACCGGTTATTCACATGCCTACAACCTGAAGGACAACCACAAGATTGACGAAGTTTTCAAGTATGTGATGAATAACTTCTCCAAGGAGATCTCCCTGCAGGATGTTGCCAGCATCACCAACTTATCGCCGCAGTCATTCTGCCGCTTCTTCAAGAACCGTACGAAGAAATCGTTTGTACAGTTCCTCAATGAGGTACGCATTGGGCACGCCTGTAAGCGCCTGACCGAGGAAGACTGGTCGATTGCTGAAATCGCCTATTCCTGCGGCTTTAAAAATTTATCCAACTTTAACCGGTTTTTTAAGGAGATAGTAGGTAAAACACCGAAAGAGTACAAGAATGAGCTACGTTTAAAAGAGGCCTGATTATTTTTTAACGCGAGATTTCCCTGTATATTACCACGTATATGATACTTTATTCCCTAAAAATAATAGGGAAATCTCCCAAAATATTCCTTACTTTCATAGTAGTTAACATTTAGTCAACCAAACGCATTTCTTCTCCTGTAATTCGATGTACAGCAGTTATCAAGATCACGAATTAGTATCGCTGCTAAAAAGCGATAACATTGCTGCCTTCAATGCCATTTATGAGCGTTACAGCAAAGCCCTGTACTTATTTATCTACAGTAAGCTGGACGCTGCAGAAATCAGTAAAGACGTGCTGCAGGACCTTTTTGTTTCCCTATGGGAGAAACGGCAGGCCCTTGTGCTCAAGGAATCCCTCAAATCTTACCTGTACCAGGCAGCCAGGCATAAGATCATTGACATCTACCGTAAGAACACGACTTACCGTAAGTACCTTCAGCAACTGATCGAGCATTTTGATGAGCAGCCACATTCCATTTCCGACCAGCTGGATACCAAAGCCCGCACACAGGAAATGTTTGAGGCCATCAACCATCTGCCCGAGAAAATGAAGGAAATATTTATGCTGAGCAGGTTTGAGAACCTGAGTGTAGAGCAGATCGCTTCGCATCTTAACCTCTCCCAACAAACCGTTAAGAACCAGATTACCAAAGCTTTAAAGATATTAAGAGCCAACTATGCCCAGCCGGATATGATCCTGATCATCGTTTCCATCCTGCTGGGATTCATGGCCTGATATTATTTTTTTAGCGCGAAATGGTACTAATTCCACGTTATTACGACATTACAATATCAAAAACGCTATCAGGTGGACACAGAACAGATTAAAATATTACTGGAACGATACAACCAGGGAACCTGCTCACCGGAGGAAGCGGATATAATTGAACAATGGTTCGACAATATCAACCGTCATCAGTCGGTGATAATGAATGATGATGCGCTGAATCTACAATTAGACGAAGTTAAACACCTCATAAACGAGCAAATAACACCGCAGGTGGAAGCCAACGTACCGCAGGCAAAGGTGCGCAACTTCCGCCCGTGGTATCTCGCCGTTGCTGCCGCAGCCCTGCTGGCCGCAGTGGTTTTACTATTTACGAACAAACCTGGCACAACAGCACCGGCATCTCCCGAAATACTGGCCGCCTCCACTAAAACGGTAACCCGTACCGTTAACAACGGTTTTGTGGAAGTGACCACCCCTAACGGTTTAAAGGAAACCATCACTTTGGAAGATGGCAGTACCATCGTCATGAACGGTGGCACCAAAGTGCGCTACCCGGAACATTTCACCAACGCCGCCCGCCAGGTATTCCTGGACGAAGGAGAAGCCATGTTTGACGCTACGCACGACGCCATCAGAAGCTTTATTGTGTACAGCGGCGACCTCTCTACCGTAGCCCTTGGCACCTCTTTCAACATCCGCGCGTACGCCAGCGAAGCAGATATTACCGTAGCGCTGATCACCGGAAAAGTGAAAGTGGAAAAAGCGGGCGCCACTAACAATGGTACTATCCTGATGCCCAGCGAGCAATTGCGGTATAACCGGGTGTCGCTCCACATGATCAAATCCTCCTTCTCCAATCCGGATAACATCATCGGCTGGAGAAAAGGCTACCTGATCTTTGATGGCGCCAGCTTTAACGACATCGCCGGCGCACTGCAAAACCGTTTTGGCGTTACCGTTATTAACAACAGCAACAAAATTGAATGGAATTATAAAGGATCCTTTACTAAAAATGAAAGCCTTTCTGAAGTATTGGACGTGATTTGCACAATTAAATCTCTTACGTACACCATTAAAAGCGATACCGTTTATCTCGAAAATTAAAACAAGCCAATATGAGGGTAAAACCATGCCCACTAAAATGGTTTTTCTCTTTTGGCCTGATACTGACGCTGCTGCTTGCAGGTAGCCTGACCTCCGTTGCCAACGCCGTCAGGCATGTTCAGGAACCTACTATACCCATTATTGTCAGTATCCAGGCGAAGGACAAAAACCTGGAGGATGTTATTTCGGAACTATCAACCAAAACAGGATTAAACTTTCATTATGATAAATCAGACTTAAACCTCCGGAAAAAAGTAACACTCAACTGTGTGAAAATTCCCATAGAAGAGGTGCTAATACAGCTATCAACACAAACGGGACTCAGGTTTACCCGTAAACAAAACAAAATAATCGTTGGTGCAGACAGTGATTCCCAATCCTCACCGTCTGTAGCGTTGGAAAGAAACGTTTCATTAGACAGAGATATAACCGGATTTATACGCGATAATAAAGGCACGCCGCTTCCAGGAGTAACAATTCAGATTAAGAACACAAACAAAGGCACGCAGGCAGACGCCGAGGCCGCTTTCACCATCAAAGCAGCGCCGGGCGATATTCTCGTTTTCAGCTCTGTCGGATTTTTCACCAAAGAAGTAATGCTCGGCACCTCCAGCGATATCAATGTAACCATGCAGGAAAATGTGCGCGCACTGGGAGAACTGGTAGTAACGGCCATGGGTATACAAAAGAAGTCAAAAGAACTGCCCTACTCCACCCAACAACTCAATGGCGACGACGTTTCGCTCGTAAAAGACGCAAACGTGATGAATACCCTCGCCGGAAAAACTGCAGGTGTAACAATTACACGTAATGCCTCCGGAATTGGCGGATCAGTAAGGGTAGTACTCAGAGGTAACAAATCCACCCGCGAAAACCAACCCCTCTATATCGTTGATGGCGTACCCTACGCCAACTTCATGCCCTCCCAACCTACCGACGTTTGGGGACAATCCAACAACATTATCGGAGCCGGTGGCCGCGATGGTGGCGACGGTATCTCCAACCTCAACCCGGATGATATCGAAAGTATCAGCATCCTTAAAGGCGCATCCGCCGCAGCACTGTACGGTAGTCAGGCCGCCAATGGCGTGATCCTCATCACCACCAAAAAGGGAAAAGCCGGTAAAAGTAAATTCGATTTTAGTTCCGACTTTACCATCGAAACCCCGTCCCTCCTGCCCTCCCTGCAATATCGCTACGCACAAACAGATCCACCGGGAATAGGCTCCACCAACAACAACCAACCCGGCTCCCTCGGCAGCTGGGGCGAAAAAATACAGGCCCCCGACCATGTAAAAGATTTTTACCAGACCGGACATACCTGGACCAACGGCATCTCCTACAGCGGAGGCACCGAAACAGCACAGAGCTACTTATCATACGCCAATACAACAAACAAAGGAATTTTGCCTACCAATACCTTCAGGAGGCACGCATTTAATTTCCGTGAAACGCTCAAACTGTTTAATAACCGATTCGTAGTGGATGCCAACGCATCCTTCCTGGTACAAAATACCAATAACCGCCACTCCTCCGGATTGTATTACAGCCCCATTTCGGGATTGTACACCTTCCCACGGGGGCTCGACTTCGACTATTACAAAACAAATTTCGAGTACCCCGACATGGAGCGTAACCTCTATTTGCAGAACTGGTGGAATATCCGTTACGACAAAAGATGGATAGGGCAGGATGACCAGCAAAATCCGATGTGGGCCCTGAAGCGCAATATCCGTAAGGATTACCGTTATCGTGGTATGGCTACCATCTCCCTGAATTATAAATTTAATGACTGGATATCATTACAGAGTCGCGGTAGCTACGATAAATCCATGGATGAATACGAGCTGCAGGCCTACGCCGGCACGCAGGTAGTACTGGCCGCTTCCAATGGCAGGTATACGCTGGAAAAGGAATTTAACACACAGCTCTACGGCGACCTGATGCTCAACATTTGCGGAAAGGCAAACGACTGGCTGCACCTGGCAGGCAACCTCGGTGGCAGCATCACTGATATACGTGCACATGAACGCACCTACAACGGCGCTAATCCCAACTCCGACCCGGGATTAATGTATCCGAATAAATTTGCCGTGAGTAATATCATGAGCGTTGCCATGGATGCCCAGCATTCGGTAGACCAGAAACAGATGCATGCCCTGTTTGGTAACATGCAGCTGGGCGTGAGGAATGTGTTGTTTATTGACCTTACGGGTCGCAACGACTGGTCCAGCACTTTTGCCTACACGCCTACACTTAAGAAAGGCTACTTCTACTATTCCGCAGGCGCCTCCCTGATTTTGAGTGATATGCTGAAGATGCCGCAACAGCTGGATTTCCTCCGTGCACGCATCTCCTTTGCCAAAGTAGGTAACGATATCGCGAGCTACGCCAGCAACCCCGCCCCCTTTACCATGCAAACCATTGCCGGTGTTACACGGGTGGTGCTGAATCAGCGTACACCCTACCCCGGTGTGTTCCTCGCTCCGGAAGATAACCAGAGTTTTGAAACCGGGCTGGAAGCTAGACTGTTTAAAAACCGCCTTACCCTCGATGTGACCTGGTATAAGAATAATAACTATAAGCAATACATGGAAGTGCCTGCCCCTCCGGGCTCCAGGTATCTTACCTATTACCTGAACATGGGCAATATCCAGAACAAAGGCTGGGAAGCCACAGTAACTGTATCGCCTGTACGAAATGAAAAATTAAACTGGACAAGTACACTCAACTTTGCTACCAATAACAACAAGGTGATCAAACTCAGCAATGATGAGATCCCTGGTGCGGATAACAGCAACAGCTTTGTGCTGACAGATTTCGGCGTAAACATGTTTGGCTCCTTTATTCAGGAAGGTGGCTCCTGGGGCGATATTTACAGCAACAAGGAGTTGGTGAAAAATGAAAAAGGGCAATACCTGCTCGATGACCAGGGTCGCCTAAAAACCAGAGGTATACAAAAAAGAGTTGGCAACCCCAACCCCGATTTTACGCTGGGCGTTAACAACAGCATCTATTACGGCGATTGGGCACTGAGTTTTTTGGTGGACGGGAGGTTTGGCGGAAAAGTGATGAGCGTTACCCAGGCCGTGCTTGACTGGTATGGGGTGAGTGAAGTATCCGCCAAAGCCCGCGACAATGGCGGCGTGAAGATCAACGCCGTGTACGAAAACGGCACACCGTTTAACGGCACTCTGGACGCACAATCGTATTACACCACTATTGGGGGCCGCGCCGGCATTGGTGAACTGTATATGTATGATGCTACAAATATCCGTTTACGTGAGTTGAGTTTAAGTTATCGTATTCCGCTTAAATGGAAATGGTTACACAATGCACGGGTAGGATTGATAGGCCGTAACCTCTTCTTCTTTAAACTGGATGCGCCATTTGATCCGGAAGTATCCATGGGAACAGGCAACGGCTTACAGGGCGTGGATGTATTTGGTTTGCCACCGGTGCGCAGCATGGGTATAAATTTAAAAGTAGGATTTTAAAAAATGCAGCTATGAAAAGGTGGAAATTTTTAATAGTGATTAGTGTTGCATGGATGCTCCTCAGCTGTACCAAGCGCTTCGGGGAGATCAACAAAAATCCATATGATTTTACAGAGGAAGAGCTGAAGGCCGACTTCCAGCTGATGGGCGAGCCCATGTCGCAAGCCCAGCTGAACCTGCTTATTTATAATGATCCGCCCACTGCACAGCTGCAGCAGAACCTGAATGCGGATGTGTTTTCGGGGTATATGATGTCGCCCAACCCATACGAGGGCAATATCAATAACCTCAACTACGGCCTGCTCTACTACTGGAATGTAAAGCCATGGATTGTGACCTACAGCAACGTGATGAAGTCCTGCGACTTTACCCAGCAGAAAGCGAAAGGCAGGTATCAGGAGTTTTATGCATGGGCACAGATCGTGAAGGTAGAGGCCATGCACCGGCTGAGTGACATCTACGGTCCGGTTATTTATACACATTATGGAGAGATTAATGCCGACAAAAGCATTGATTATGATTCCCAGCGGGATGCATACTATGCTTTTTTCAAGGATCTGAACGAGGCGATTGGTGTGCTCACCGATTCGGTTAATAACCATGCTGCGTGGAGGTTTTCGAACTTTGACCTTGTGTATAAGGGCGATTACAGCAAATGGATAAAGTTTGCCAATACACTCCGGTTACGGCTGGCAATACGCATCAACGGCATAGATCCTAAGAAGGCAAAACAGGAAGGGGAAGCTGCGCTATCTCATCCATTAGGACTACTAACCACACCAGATGAAAATTTCAATGTAAATATTACCCCTGTGACCCATCCGCTCAACATCATGTGTAATAACTGGGCGGATATCCGAATGGGCGCTCCCATGGAATCGATACTCACCGGTTACAAGGACCCTCGCCTGCCGCATTACTTTGTGCATGCAGAAGGAGGCCCGGATGTGTATCATGGTATTCGTAATGGTATCGCCATCAGCGCCAAGGAAGAGTACACCAGCTTTTCATCGCTGGTGAAGCTGGATAGCAAAATCCAGTTTATGACAGCTGCGGAAGCCTGGTTCCTGAAAGCGGAAGCGGCTTTAAATAACTGGAATAATGCCGGAGATGCCGGTGTCAATTATGAAAAAGGTATCAGGACTTCTTTTCAGCAGTATGGCATTACTAACGTAAGTGACTATATTAACAATGACAGCAGCAAGCCCAAACCCTATGTGGACCCACATAATCCGGTGAACAACGTTCCGCCGGGAGATAAACATTTATCTACCGCCACCATTAAATGGGACAACGGTGCTCCTTACGAGGTAAAGCTGGAAAAGATTATTACCCAAAAGTGGATTGCCATGTTTCCCGAGGGGCAGGAGGCGTGGAGTGAGTTCCGGAGAACCGGGTATCCTAAATTATTTCCGGTAGTTATTAACAACAGCGGCGGTACCATCTCCACAGAAAAATTTATACGCCGGCTACCCATACCCCAGATAGAATATGTAACAAACCCACAGGCGGTGGCACGGGCCAAACAAACGCTGAAAGGAGAGGACAACGGCGGTACGCCACTGTGGTGGGATCTCAGATAAACTTTCTTTTGCACGAGTTTTTCTCTCGCCTTCGGCGAGAGAAAAACTCGTGCGTTAATAAAAGCGGCCTGCGGCCGCTTTTATTAACGCACGAAAACTTTTTTTCAAACTACATGGTACTAAGTTAATTCCCGCCCGACATCTTCATCATACATAGCGCTAAAAAATTCCCGGGGAACACTTTGATCAATACCCATTTCATTAATCTTAAAAAGGCATGTATGAAAAACAACCTACGCCTTATGAGAATGTGCGTGGCTACCAGTGTGGTCCTCACTTCCATAACAGCAGTTCATATGCAGGCGAAGGCCGCTAACCTTTCGGCTACGGCAGTTTCATTAAAGAGCACTTTCCAGAATAGCAATGTTACTGGTACTGTTCGTGACAGCAAAGGAAATGCGCTGCCAGGAGTAACCGTACAGGTAAAAGGTACCAACAGAGGCACGCAAACGGGCCCCGATGGTACTTACCGACTGGAAGCTAAAAATGGAGATGTGTTGGTATTTAGTTCTGTAGGTTTTGCTCCAAAAGAAGTAACAGTAGGTAATAGCGCTACAGTAAATGTAACCCTTGATGACAATGTAAAAGGGCTGAATGAGCTGGTGGTTACTGCCCTGGGCATTCAGCGTAAAGCAAAAGAATTAACGTATTCCACACAGTCGGTGAAAAACGAAGACCTCACCACTGTGAAAGAAACAAACGTGGTCAATAGTTTATCCGGAAAAATTTCCGGCTTGCAGGTAAACCGAAGTGCCTCTGGTGTAGCCGGTTCCGCAAGGGTAGTATTACGCGGACAGAAATCCATACGCGAAAATCAGCCATTGTATGTTGTAGACGGAGTTCCTATTGCGAACTTCACCAGTGCACAACCTACCGACCTGTGGGGACAATCATCCGGAGCTTCTTCCGGCGGTAGGGATGGTGGGGACATCCTCAGTACTATCAATCCTGACGACATTGAAAGTGTGAACGTCCTGAAAGGTGCCTCTGCCTCTGCACTGTATGGCAGCCAGGCTGCCAACGGGGTGATTATGATCACCACTAAAAAAGGAAAAGCAGGTCAGACAAAAGTGAACTTCTCTTCCAACTTTATGCTCGACAAAGCCGCTTACGGACCGGATTTGCAATTCTCCTATCTCCAAACGAATAAAGACAACCTGTACAGCTGGGGCAGCAAAGGTTCCAGCCCGGATCACGTAAAATCATTCTTCCAGAACGGGCAAACGTGGATCAACTCCATCAACCTGTCGGGCGGTACGGAAAAGGCGCAGACTTACTTCTCTTATTCCAACACCACGAACAAGGGAATTGTGCCTACTACCAAATTTGATCAGCATACTGTTAACTTCAGGGAAAACGCGAACTTCTTCAACGACCGGTTAAACATTGACGCGAATGTGCTGGCCACCACACAGAATGCGCATAACCGCCCAAGTTCAGGACTTTACTATAACTCCCTCACCGGTTTGTACCTGTTTCCGAGAGGCCTCAACTTCCAGAACTATGTGGATAACTATGAGTACCTGAGTGCAAAACGCAACATGTACCTGCAAAACTGGTGGAACCTGAATTATGAAGAAGATAAAAGCGGCCAGGACTCCCAGCAAAATCCTTACTGGATCCTTAACCGCAACGTTACTGAAAATAAGAAGGACAACCTCATTGCTGCCATTACGCTCCGTTATAAATTAACGCCATGGCTGAACATTCAGGCCAGAGGTAATGCCAACAAATCATGGGATAAATATGAGCTGAAAGCCAATGCCGGTACACAAACCACGATTGCAGATGCAAATGGTCGCTATACCTATGATTACATCACCAGTACCCAATACTATGGTGACCTGTTAGTGGTGGGTACACCCAAGCTGTCTGATAATTTCGGGCTGAACTTTACAGCAGGTACCAGCATCACCGACCTGAAGCAGGATCGTACTTTCCTGGATTCAAAAGATGGTGACCTGGCATTTGCGAATGTATTTCATATTGGTAACCTGAACCTGAACTCTGCTACCAAGGTGACGCCTACAGGGCTGAGAAGACAGCTGCAGTCCGTGTTTGCTACTGCCGGTATTAATTTTAAAGAGAAGGTATTTCTGGATCTGACAGGTCGTAACGACTGGTCATCCACCCTTGCGTATTCACCAAACATGAAGAAAGGATACCTCTATTATTCAGCAGGTTTGAATACTATCCTGAGTGATTTAGTGAAAATGCCGGAGTGGGTTAATTATGGAAAAATCCGTGCATCTTACGCAAAAGTGGGTAACGACATTGCACCTTTTGCAACTTTACCGACCAATACGGTTACTTCCGGTATATTAACTTCCAATACCTCCGGTGCATTTTTGGGACAGCCGCTGAAACCAGAGATGACTAGTTCCGTGGAGCTGGGTACCGAATGGCGTTTTCTGGATAACAGGCTGAACTTCGACTTCACCTGGTATAACTCTCACACCAAAGATCAATACTTCGATTTCCGCATATCGAGTGGCTTCCTCTACCCTAACGCCTTCATCAATGCTGGTGACGTGCGCAACACGGGTATTGAGGCCACTTTAGGTTACCAGGTAATCAAACAGAAAGAGTTGAGCTGGACTACCACCTTCAACTTCACGCGTAACAAAAATACCCTGATCGAGCTGGCCCCACAGCTGCGCGGCGATTACACCATTACTCCCAAGGGAGATAACGTGAATAACTATGCGCTGGTGCTGCATGAGGGCAGCTCTTTCGGGGATATTTACGGCAGGGCATTTAAACGTGCCGCAGATGGCAGCATCCTGGTAGATGACAATGGTAAGCCGCAGGCAGCAGATGGCCCGCTCACTTACCTGGGCAACCCTACGCCTAAATTTTTACTGGGCTGGAACAACAGCATCACCTGGAAAAATTTCAATATCAATTTCCTGATTGACGGCCGCTTTGGTGGTAAAGTAATGAGCGTTACCCAGGCTATGCTGGATGAATACGGTGTATCTCAAAATACGGCGGATGCACGGGATGCGGGCGGCGTAAATATCAATGCCACCAAAGCCAGTGGCGGCAAGTTTGCCGGCCCTATTGATCCGGCAGTATTTTATGGTGCAGTTGGTGGCCGTGCCGGTATCACTGAATACTATATGTACGATGCTACCAACGTACGTTTGAGAGAATTCTCCGTGGTATATACCATTCCTACCAACAGCAAGGTACTGAAGGACCTGAAGGTAGGCCTGGTAGGACGTAACCTGTTTTTCTTCAGCAAGAAAGCACCTTATGATCCTGAGCTGAGCATGAGTACCGACAATGGTTTACAGGGTGTGGATGTATTTGGCCTGCCTGCTACCCGCAGTTTTGGTCTTAACCTGAAAGTTACCCTCTAACCCGATTCAGAACCACAAAAACAAAAGTTATGAATTCTCAATCATTGAAGATAGCAGGGTTGGCAGTTGCAGCGATACTTAGTTTTGGCAGCTGTACCAAGAATTTTGAAGAGATCAACAAGAATCCTTACGGGTCAACCGATACCGATCTGCAGGGCGACTACGCCATCGTAGCGGCGCAGCTGCAGCAGGCGCAGCGCAGTATTTATCTGTATCAGCCGGTGCCTTCCTTTCAGTTGCAACAAAACCTGTTAGGGGATGTGTTCAGTGGATACATGATGAGTGCCACGCCCTTTGCCGGCAACAGTAACAACCTGAATTACAATTTACTGGATGGCTGGACCAGTTCCGCCTTCACCATTGCTTACGCTAATGTGATGAATCCGCTGTATAAGTCGATTCAGTTTTCGAAAGATAAGAAGCTGCCCGATGCTGTAGGGATGTCGGAAATTCTGCGGGTAGCCGCGATGCACAGGATCAGTGATATATACGGTCCCGTTATATACACCAAGTACAATACTCCGAATGCAGAAGGAGGTGTTGACTTTGATTCGCAGCAGGAAGCGTACAATGCATTTTTTGCTGATCTGAAGGATGCCGTGGCACAGTTGACCCCTTTTGCCGGCAAAACTGCCAGCACCCTGTTTGCGAAAGCTGACCTGGTATACGGGGGAAACTATACGAAATGGCTGCGTTTTGCCAACACCCTGCGCTTGCGGCTTGCGTTACGTATTGTGCGCATAGATCCGGCCAAAGCGAAGCAGGAAGGCGAGGCGGCGCTGGCCGATCCGGCGGGTTTGCTGCTGGATGCGAGCGACAACTTTCTGGTGGATATCGGCAGCACTACCCATCCGTTGAATACCATTAACGGCTCCTGGGATGATATCCGCATGGGTGCACCGATGGAATCTATCATGGGTGGCTATGCCGATCCGAGGTTACCAAAGTATTTCCGTACCGCTACCGATGCCGCTGTGGCAGGAAAATATAAAGGTATCCGCAATGGGATTAATATAGATGCGAAGGAGCGATACGTAGGGTATTCCAAACTGGCTGAATTTGCCAGCAAGATACAGCTGATGACGGCTGCCGAGGCGTGGTTTCTGAAGTCGGAGGCGGCGCTGCGTGGCTGGGCTAATGCCGGTAGTGCACAGGCCAACTATGAGCAGGGCATCCGGGTATCGTTTGACCAGTACAAGCTGGCCGATGCTGATACCTATATTAATAACAGTACTGCCAAACCATTAGCTTATGCAGATCCTAAGGCTAGTACGGCTGGTAGTAACGATGTTACCACAGGCTCCCCTTATCTGAGTACCATTACGATCAAATGGGATGCGGCTGCATCTTTCGAAAGAAACCTGGAGCGTGTGATTACCCAGAAATGGATCGCCAATTATCCGGAGGGGCAGGAAGCGTGGAGCGAGTTCAGAAGAACCGGGTATCCTAAGCTGTTCCCCGTGGTGATAAATAATAGTGGTGGAAAGATCAGTACCACTGATTTTGTGAGAAGAGCAATCTTTCCGAGTAATGAGTATCAGACCAATAATGCGGCGGTGCAGCGGGCCATTGGTATGCTGAGTGAGCCGAAAGACGTGGGTGGTACGCATTTGTGGTGGGATCCAAAACAATAATAACAATCTCTTTTTTGAATCGCGTGCATAAAAAATCAATGCCGGTCTTATCAAGGACCGGCTTTTTTTATTGGCCGTCCAAAATGTGTAAAACATACACTTCAAAAAATTTGCAAAAAAAATTTGCAATTTTTTAATGTTGGGATGGTACCAAATGAATTTAGCCCCGACTACTATACAGCGATCAAAATAAAAATAACTGTAACTATAACGACTATACGTAATAATTAGACCTGATGTATCCCTTTGACCTGTAAGATTTCACTGACTACTCAATTATGAAGGACGGTTCACTTGAGCATCGGGGGTTTAAATAAACATTTATCCAAACCAAAATCAAAATTAGGTAAGTATGAAAACAAACCTACGCCTTGTAAAAGTATGTGCAGTAGCCGGGCTCACGCTGAGTGCCGCGATTACTGACAATGCTTTTGCCGCTTCCGCTGCAAGGGTGGCTAATGCTACTGCTTTGTACAGCAACTTCCAGCAGAAGGAGATTCACGGTATTGTAAAAGACAGTAAAGGCACGCCATTACCCGGCGTTACTGTGTTGATTAAAGGTACTACCAAAGGTACCCAGGCGAATGCGGATGGTCGTTTCACTATTTCGGCCAAAGCAGGGGATATCCTGGTATTTCGCTTTGTAGGTTACGGTTCACAGGAAGTAGCGGTAGGCAGCAGTGCTGATATCAGCGTAACCATGGAAGAAGGCGCTACCGGGCTGAATGAGCTGGTGGTAACCGCATTGGGTATCAAAAGAGAAGAAAAAAGCATTGGGTATGCCATGACCAAAGTAAAAGGCAGTGAGTTTACGCAGGCGCGTGAGATCAACGTAGCCAATGCATTGGTAGGTAAAGTAGCCGGTGTAAACAGTACGGCTCCTTCCACCGGTGCCGGCGGTTCCAGCCGTGTAAGCATTCGTGGTACCGTATCTGTTGCGGGTACTGTACAACCATTATATGTGGTAAATGGCGTGCCATATAATAACACTAACATGGGTAACCCGGGTAAATACGGCGGCTCCGACATGGGAGACGGTATGGCCAGCATCAACCCGGATGATATCGAAGATATTACGGTACTGAAAGGCGGTCCTGCAGCAGCGCTGTATGGCTCCCGCGGTTTAGGCGGCGTTATCCTCATCACCACCAAATCAGGTAAAGCCCGTAAAGGCCTGGGTGTAGAGGTAAACAGCAACTTTACGATCGACAAGGTGCACGACTTCCGTGACTTCCAGGATCAGTATGGTCAGGGTACACAAGGTGCCAAACCTACAGATGCCGGTGGTGCCAAAGCAACCGGCTTATCCTCCTGGGGTGCTAAACTCGATGGCTCATCAACGCCATTATTCAACGGCACTAATGCTCCTTACTCCAATGTTGCCGGAGATCACTTCAAGGATTTTTACAGAACAGGTAATACTATTTCCAACACCGTAGCTATCTCAGGTGGTAATGAAATGGCATCCTTCCGTTTATCCCTTGGCGACCTGAGGAATCAGGGAGTGTATCCAAATTCTTATTACAAACGTAATAACGTTGCATTGGATCTGAATTATAAGCTGAGCGACAAATTTTCCGGTGGTGTGAATATTATTTATTCTAAAGAACGCGCGAACCGCTCTAACGTGAGTGATGCGCCTGCCAACGGTAACTTTGCCATCAGGTTCCTGCCTAATAACGTACCAGCTAAATCACTGGCACCAGGATGGGATCCGCTGACTGACTTTGAAACTGAATTCAACTCTAACCAGTACAATACCAATCCGTATTTTGCTGCTGCCAAAGCCACTAACCTGACTAACAAAAACAGGACTACTGCTACAGGTACACTGAAATACCAGGCAACAGACTGGTTGTTCTTCCAGGGCCGCCTGAGCAATGATAACTATACCTTCAACGGGGTGAGCATCTGGCCTTACGGCATTGCCTTTAAGCACGACGGTAAACTGCTCGGTGATCAAACCAACACCTTCAACGAGCTGAATGCCGAACTGATGGCCGGTATCAATAAAAAACTGGGCAGCCAGTTCAATATCAGTGCTAACGTAGGTGGTAACTTCATGAAGCAGGATGTTAAAAACATCGGCATGAATGCGGACGGACTGGCGTATAAAAACGTATACAGCCCTGCTACCGGTAGCTCTGTAGTACCATCTCTCACTACACCCAATAAAGAGATCCACTCCGTGTATGCTTCCGCTGAACTGTCGTACAGAAACATGTTGTTCCTGAACATAACAGATCGTAATGACTGGTCCAGCACCTTACCTAAAGGTAAAAACTCTTACAACTATCCTTCTGCCAGCCTCTCTTACCTGCTGTCCGAAACCATCAAAACTGACTGGTTGAGCCTTGCCAAAATCCGCGCAGGTTATTCTAAAGTAGGTGGTGATGCAGAACCACAAAAAACACAGCTCTACTATTCTACCCTGGCCGGTGCTTCTATCAATGGTGCTCCAATCGGCAGCATGCCAACAGAAATTCCGAATAAAGCACTGGAGCCACTGATGGCAACAGAGTATGAAGTAGGAACCCAACTGGCATTCCTGCGCAACAGG
The DNA here is from genome assembly GCF_900142605.1 of Chitinophaga jiangningensis. GTDB lineage: Bacteria > Bacteroidota > Bacteroidia > Chitinophagales > Chitinophagaceae > Chitinophaga > Chitinophaga jiangningensis. Next base: position 488,726 of record NZ_FRBL01000006.1, on the reverse strand, counting down.
TTGAGCGTTGACTTTGCATGGTATAAAAGAGCTACTAACAATGATATCGTAGCGAGCAGCATTTCTTATACCTCTGGTTATGACAAGAAATATGTAAACTTGGGTAAAATAGAAAACACCGGTATTGAATTGTTAGTATCTGGTACACCAGTGAAAACCAATCACTTTAGCTGGACTACCACTATTAACTTCACCAACAACAAAAATACAGTTGTACAGCTGACAGACGGCCAGCCTGACTTACAGATGGACGAATCCAGAACAGAGAGAGCTTATGTAAAACAAGCAGTTGGTTTACCAGCATTCCAAATTACTGGTTTTGATTACCTGAGAGACGACAAAGGTAACCTGATCCTGGACAATGGCCTGCCACAGGCGGGTAACCTCAAATACCTCGGTACTGCTGTAGCGCCTATCACTGGCGGCTGGAGCAACGAATTCAACTACAAACGTTTCGGCCTTTCATTCCTCATTGACTTCAAAGATGGTGCAGTAATGTACTCCGGTACCAATGCTACCGCTTACAGCATGGGCCTTCATAAGGAAACCCTCGCAGGTCGCGAAGGTGGTGGTGTTACTGTAACAGGTGTGGATGCTACCGGTAAAGCTGTTTCCGGCAAAGTGGATGCGCAGACTTACTACAACCGTCTGTCTACCATCTCTGCTTTACAGGTGTATGACGCAGACTTCATCAAATTCCGTTCACTTAGCCTTACTTATAACTTCCCTGCCAGCGCCTTCAAAAATAAAATTGGTGGCCTGAGTCTTTCCCTGGTAGGAAGAAACCTGTTCTACATCAAAAAGAATGTGCCTAATATCGATCCTGAATCATTCTACACTTCCGGCGTTGGTCAGGGTCTGGAATATGCAGGTGTTCCAACAGCAGCCTCTTATGGTCTGAACCTCAACGTGAAATTTTAATTAAGGATTTGTACGAAGTTCAAAAAACAGCAACATGAAATCACTGAAAAAATATACCATACTACTGGCAGTACCGGCACTGACGTTTTTGTCGTCCTGTACTAAAAACTTCGAATCACTGAACACTGATCCAAACAGTGCTTCCGCTGAAACTACCATTCCAATTTATTCCCTTACCAGGGCACAACTGGAATTTACCGGTAACAACGACTTCAGTTTCGAAACCTGGCGCGTAAACATCATCTACTTAAGTTTGATGACGCAACAACTGGCTTCTACCACCGGCTGGTATAACGGGGATAAATATTCCCGGAGCGACGGGTTTGCAGCCTCTTACTTCCAGGTTGCCTATCCTTCACAAGTTAAATATATTGAAGACGTAATTGCGCAAACGAAAGGTAAACCAGGTGCGATTAACCTGTACAACATCAGCAGGATTACCCGTGTACTGATCTACCACCGCCTGACCGACCTGTATGGAATGGTGCCTTACAGCCAGGCAGGTAAAGGCTACCTCGACAACACGACCACTCCTAAATACGATACCCAGAAAGAGATATATGCAGACATGCTGAAGGAGCTCGATGAAGCAGCTAAGGCACTGGATGCTACTAAAGATGTGGTAGGTAAAGGAGATATCATCTATGCCGGTAATCTGGCTAAATGGAAAAAGCTTGCTTACTCCCTGATGGTGCGTTTAGGTATGCGTATGACCAAAGTAGAAGAAGCTACCGCTAAAACATGGGTAGAAAAAGCTTATGCAGGCGGTACTTTCACCTCTATTGACGATAACGCTAATGTAAGCCATAATGGCGCCGGTGGCCGTGCTACGGTAAACAGGAACAGCAATATCCTTGGTGGTGAGTGGGATGCGGTTGCGAAAGGCAACGTTTACCTGAGCAAAACCTTTGTAGACTTCCTGAAAAACAACAACGACCCTCGCCTGGGTGTATATGCACAAATCAACCTGACTGGTGACAGAACTCCTGCTAACCAGATCGGCTTACCTAATGGCTATGATGAAAATGGTGCCAGTACGCCAAACGATGTACATAAAGCACCTGGCTTCAAGGATACGGTGGCTAACTATTCTACCGTGCGTAAAGACATCTTTGCGAAACTGGATGGTTATACTTCTCTGGTAACCTATGCACAAACAGAGTTGCTGCTGGCTGAAGCCGCGCAACGTGGCTGGAACGTGGGAGCGAATGCTGCCACCCACTATGAAAATGGTGTAAAGGCCGCTATGACGCAACTGAAACAGTATGACGCTGCTGCTACCATCAGTGAAGGAGCTGCTACTACTTACCTGGCTGCTCATCCGTTTGATGCGGCTAAAGCACTGGAGCAGATCAATACCCAATATTGGGCTGCCAGCTTCCTGGATTGGTACGAAGTGTTTAGTAACTGGAGAAGAACTGACTTCCCTAAATTAACACCGGTAATCTATCCGGGTGATAATAACGGCGGACAGATTCCAAGAAGAATGCTGTACCCGGCAGTAGAAGCCAGCGCCAACGCTAAAAACTATAATGATGCCATCAATACACAAGGTGCAAATAACTTTAACACCCGTGTATGGTGGGATAAATAAAATATTTTGGCACTAGCTTAACGTTTAATACATAGGTCACATACAAGATGCTAAAGGCCGTTTGTACTCTTACTCACGGCCCTTTTTTTAAAGCTCTTGCAACAATAATACTTTCATAACAACTAGGACATATTTAGCATTATTGAACGGGTCGTCTATTCTTTAGACGACCTCTTTTGTTTTTAAGGATGCCACCTTCGGTGTCATCCTCTGGGTGTCCGCGCTGCGCGCGGCAGGCTAGTGCAAAAATGGGAAGGCATTCCCTGTAAACCTTACTTAAACGATACCTCGAAATGGGTATAAGTAGTAAATCCCAGGAAGGTATAATCCCCAGGCCAGCCCAGCGGCGCCTGCAACTGGCGCAGGTAATCCAGATTGGCTGTTTTATAATAATTAGCTGCGACCTCTACTCCCGGGAAGATCTTACTGTTAGCAGAACAGAAGGAGCATTCCGCCTGATTATCCCAGGCTTTACGCATGTAATCATATCCTCTTGCCATTAATCTCTCCCCAAATTCCCAAAGGGATTTATCCCCCTGCAATTGAGCCAGCTGGGCGGCATAGGAAAAAGCGGTGAGGGAATACTGAAAGTGCACACAATCTTTGCGATCACAATATTCAGGGATGTCCCCATTTTGTTTGATGACTATAGGCATAAACTTCGCGGTAATATCATAGCCTTCCTGATATAAGGCCGTACTATCCAGGAAGATGCCTATGGCCATTTTGGCATAGCCCTGCGAGGCGTTCCAGTTGTTATTATAGATCGGCATCACATTGATGTACTCTCCTACAACGGTGCGAAGGTAATTGCCGAATTGGGCAATATCTGCTGCTTTCCAGCCTGCACTTTTCCCATCCACCTTATAGTATCGCAGGATTTCGGCAGCCGCTACAAAGCCCGGGGTGGTCCAGCAGGCTTCGAGTCCCGGCTGGCGTTTATTGGTAGCAGCATTCAACAGGTCATAATTTTTAAAGGCATAGGACCAACCGTTAATGAGGCCGATAGCTTTTTCCGCATATTCCGGTTTCCCCGTTTTAGCCCAGGCTAACGCGAAGGCATATACGAGTTCCGCATCCCGCCGGATCTGCGATTTAGAAGGAGAGGTAGCTCCGTTGGAACCTACAACTATCGTGGAGAAGTAAGCAGTGGGATAGTCGCTGCGTTCAATAAATTCTTCCACCCGCTTATAAGCGGCTACGCGGACGGCGTCGCCTTTGTCCACCTCTTTGCTAATCCTATCCAGGGAGGCCTTGGTATTGAGAATGGCCGGGTGCAAAAATTTCTTTGGCTTAGGGCCACTAGCTGCGACTGACAGTGAAATGCCACATAGGAACGCTACGGTGATGCTGTGCTGTAATAACTTCTTCATAATTCAAATTGCAATCGATTACAAGTAAAATTAAATAAGAAGTTGCTTTATTCCTAACTCATGCAACCTTCTCCACGGCCGCAGGAAAGAATTTCTTATCCCATTTTACCAACTCCACGAGGATGGGAACCAGCTCACGGCCTTTTTCGGTAAGAGAATATTCTACGCGGGAAGGTGAGATGGCATGGCGTACCAATACTTCATCTGCTTCCAGTTCACGGAGACAGTTGGTGAGCACTTTGGCGGAGATATCACCTACAATCGCATGTAGTTGACCGAAGCGCATTGTGCGCTCCCGCAGCACATATACAATGATGAGCTTCCAACGGGAGCCGGCTATGGCAGTAACGTGCTCTACGGGACAATAGGTATACTTGGTGGGGATGGTTTGTTTCATTTTCTACTTACCTTATGGTTACTAGTTTAAAGCAAATGCCGTATAAATTTAAAGTAATCGTCGTTGCTTTGTGTAATAAAATTATCAAATGAATCACAGCGCATTTTTTGAACCGTATCAATTTAAGAGCCTGAACCTGAAAAACAGGTTTGTAATGGCACCGATGACAAGACTGGCTTCACCCGATGGAGTGCCTGGACAGCAAGTGGCCGAATATTATGGCAGACGTGCGGCCGCCGATGTAGGACTGATCATAACTGAAGGCACTGTGATAGACCGCCCTGCTTCCAAGAACGAAAAGGATATACCTAATTTTTATGGAGATGCAGCACTGGCCGGCTGGAAGAAAGTAGTAGACCTTGTGCATGCAAATAAAGGCAGTATTGCACCACAGATCTGGCATACCGGTGATGCTCCCGGGATGAGTGGCTGGATGCCTCCCGCTGCCAAAGAACATCCGGGTACCATGACCGTGGCAGATATTGAAGCTACTATTGCCGCCTTTGCAAAAGCTGCCAAAGCCGCAAAAGACCTGGGCTTTAACGCAGCTGAATTGCATGGGGCGCATGGTTATCTCATCGATTACTTTATGTGGGACCAGAGCAATCCCCGAACTGATGCGTATGGCGGTAAGACCGTCCGCGAACGCACCCGCTTTGCGGTAGACGTGATCAAAGCCGTAAGAGCAGCAGTAGGAGAAGATTTTACGCTGATCCTCCGCCTTTCGCAATTCAAGTCTTCAGATTACAATGCGAAGATCGCCAACACACCAGCGGAAATGGAAGAATGGATTCTGCCGCTGGCAGATGCTGGCGTGGATATCTTTCATGCATCACAGCGCCGTTTCTGGGAGCCTGAGTTTGAAGGTTCTGATCTCAACTTTGCTGGCTGGATCAAGAAAGTGAGTGGTCATCCTACAATTACCGTGGGTTCTGTTGGGCTGGCCAATGACGTGATGAAAAGCTTTGGAGGCGAAACATCAAATACCTCCACCAACTTCCAGGAACTGGAACGCCGGTTGACACGGGGGGATTTTGACCTCGTGGCCGTTGGCCGTTCTATTCTCCAGGATCCACACTGGGTACAGAAATTCAGAGATGGGAAATTTGATGAGATGAAGCCATTTGAAGCAGCGAGTATGGCGAAGTATTATTAAGAGATTGTACGGTGGGCACCGCACCTGATTCACTCACTCTTTTACATGCCAGGGGGATGTAAAAGAGTGAGTGCGGCGCAAAACGGAATTAATGTTGAAAGAAACGATGAAAGAACAATAACTGATACTGTATCGCATTGTTCCAATAATCCCAGTTGTGCGCACCGGGTCTTTCGATATAATCATGTGCTATTTTTCGTTGCAGCAACGCCTGATGCAGATTCCTGTTTACATCAATAAAGAAATCGCTCACGCCACAATCCACGATCAGCGGCATTCTACTGGTACTATCCAGCTTTTCTATCTGTTTAATCACCGTGTATTCGGTCCAGTTAGCCCCATCCGGGCCCGGATCACCGAGATGTTTTACAATATCCCAGTTTTGGGGGAATGGCCTGAAATCCACGCCACCACTCATACTGCCGGCTGCGCCAAAAATATCCTGGTGACGTATACCCAGATACAAACCCCCATGGCCCCCCATACTTAAACCGGTAATGGCACGGCCTTGTGGAGTAGGTACTGTTTGATAATGCTGATCAATATAAGCTGGTATTTCGGTGCCTACGTAAGTTTCGAAGCGCCAGTTACTGTCGATCGGGCTATCCAGGTACCAGCTGCCAATGGCACCATCCGGGCATACAATCATGAAATTGTACTTGTCTGCCAGCTCCCGCAGGGCCGGTACTTTAGTAACCCAATTGGCATAGTTGCCGCCGTATCCGTGCAGGAGATATACCACGGGATAGCGTTCGCTGCCATTTTTATAACTAGCCGGTTTAATTACCACCGCCTTGAAACTGCGGTGCATCACGGCACTGGGAATGGATATCGTATCCACCTGTGCTGCCTGGCAGGCCTGCAGTACCACGAATGTGAAAATAAAAAACAAGAGTGTCCTCATAACGGAAATCATATTTATGCAGCGATAAATATCTAAAAAAAAAGCAGCATTGCTGCTGCTTTTTTAATTTCTTGCCTTGCGCATTGGGTTATCGCCGGTGCTGGCTCCCCGAGGTGTATTGCTGCCCTTGAACAGCTCAAACTGCGAAGGAGTAGCCTCGCGCGGCCAGCTGTTATTGGATTCATCAATATCCGCTGTTTCGCGGTAAGGATCCAGTTTTACAGCAGTAACCTGCTTATCTTTTGCAAATACTTTTGTTACCTGGTTTTCATTTTTTCGCCAGATGTAAACCGGAATGCGGTCCACTTCTTTCGTACCATCAGCAAAGGTCCACTCGAGCAGTATTGGCATTACCAAACCGCCTTTGTTCGTGAACGTAAGCTCATAGAAGTTTTTCTTGCTGTCGTAAAGTTTCTTTTCGGCAGGAGTGAGACTGTTATAATAATTATTGAATGCAGCCTGATCTTCCTTAGACACGGCAAAACGGTCGTATTTACTGTAGAAGTCCTGTAGCTCTGTATCCTGATCTACCACATATTTCACGCCTTCTTCCTTGTTTTTACGACGGGCAACATGATCCATGTTTTTGTCGTAAGCTGCCTTAGCCTCTTTATTATTTACCGCCGGATTTTTTGAGTCCAGGCGATACCATTTAACAGTATCCAGTGCGATATCACAAGGCTCCGTTCCGAAGAACCATCCGCGCCAGAACCAGTCCAGGTCTACCGCAGAAGCATCTTCCATGGTGCGGAAGAGGTCAGCGGGAGTAGGATGTTTAAATGCCCAGCGACGAGCATATTCACGGAAAGCGAAATCAAAGAGTTCTCTTCCCATCACGGTTTCACGAAGAATATTCAAACCGGTAGCGGGCTTTGCGTAAGCATTAGGACCAAAGTTGATGATGTTTTCAGAATTGGTCATAATCGGTTCCAGCTGATCTTTCGGCATTTTCATGTAATCCACAATCTTATGCGCGGGGCCGCGGCCGGATGGGAAGTTGCTGTCCCACTCCTGCTCCGCCATGAACTGGCAGAAAGTATTCAAACCTTCATCCATCCATGTCCACTGGCGCTCATCGGAGTTTACAATCATTGGGAAGAAGTTGTGACCAACTTCGTGAATGATTACGCCAATCATACCGTTTTTAGTGGCTTCAGAGTAGGTACCGTCTTTATCGGCGCGACCGTAGTTGAAGCAGATCATCGGGTATTCCATACCGTTGGCAGCCTCCACGGAGATAGCTACCGGATAAGGGTAAGGGATAGTATGCTTAGAGTAAGATTGCAGGGTGTGTGCTACTACTTTGGTAGAGTAGCGGTTGTAGAGCGGGTAAGCTTCCTGACCGTAGTACGACATTGCCATTACCTTATTGCCTTCTACATTGGTAGCCATAGCGTCCCAAACGAGGCGGCGGGAAGATACCCATGCGAAATCGCGCACATTACTGGCTTCATACTCCCAGGTTTTTGTGGCGGAGGCATGGCTTTTCATAGCTTTTTTTGCTTCGTCGAGCGTTACCACTTCCACTGGTGTTTTGCTGGACTGTGCCTGCTGCCAGCGTTGATACTGGGCAGGAGTCAGCATGTCTTTATAGTTCTGGCATTCGCCGGTACCACCTACTATGTGATCGGAAGGAACGGTCATGCGCACTTTGAAGTTGCCGAATGTGAGGGCAAATTCGCCGCTGCCGAAGAATTGTTTATTCTGCCATCCCTGAAAGTCGGAATATACAGCAAGGCGTGGATACCACTGGGTGATGGTGTAGAGGTAGTTTTTATCTTCCGGGAAGTATTCATAACCACCGCGGCCGCCAACGGTCATGCGGTCAGGGATGTTATAGGACCATTCCACTTTGAAGCGGTATTTTTCTCCCGGCATGAGTGGCTGTGCCAGGTCGATGCGCATCATAGTGCTGTTGATGGTATAAGGCAGTGCTTTACCGTCCGCATCGGTTACTTTGGCAATTTTCACGCCCAGGTCTTTATCTTCCCTGAGAATGTTGTTGATAGCGCTCATGGTCATTTTATCAGACATGCGGCTACCGTTGATCTGCTGCAGTTCACTTTTGGCGTCGTGCTGGTTTTCGTCCAGCTGGAGCCAGAGGTAGGTGAGCGGATCGGGAGAATTGTTGTAATAGGTGATTGTTTCTGCGCCGGTGAGTCGCTGCTTATCATCGTCGAGTGTGGCGGCGATGTCGTAGTCGGCTCTTTGTTGCCAGTATTTAGGTCCTGGTGCACCGGAGGCGGAGCGGTACATATTTGGCGTCTGGAGCATGGTGCCCAGTTGCTCGAAGCGGTTGCCATGGTTAGAGCCGGGATTATTTTGTGCATACAGGGCAAAGGTGCTGCTGCACAAGATTCCAAGCAGGAATATACTTCTTCTCATAAACGGTATAAAATACTAATTCAAAAACATTGCTCTTGCACCTTCGATCACCATTACGAGGGCGATCCCAAAAGCGCCTGAGGACACGCAGAGGTTCCAGTCGCGGCGCTTTACCCCGGAGAGGTTGACGAATACTCCGGAGATGAGTAAAATAATCATTACAATTACGATCTGACCACATTCCAGGCCCAGGTTGAATCCGAGCAGCGGGCCAACCACGTTGCTTTGTGCGCCCAGCATGCTTTTCAGATAATTAGAGAATCCGAGGCCATGGATCAAGCCGAAAAACAAGGCATAGAAATAATTCAGCTGCAATTTTTTCGGTTCACTGTCTTTTCGAATGATATTGGTTGCTGCGGTGATGCAGATGGTAACAGGTATCAGCCATTCTATCAGGTCGCCCGGCACGCGGATTACATTTAATACGCTCAGTGCCAGCGTAATGGAATGCCCGATGGTAAATGCTGTCACCAGGATCAGGACTTTTTTCCAGTCGCGCAGCAGGTACATGGCACACAAGGCTATGATAAACAAGATGTGGTCATAGGCGTCCCAATTGATAATGTGCTGCCAGCCCAACTGAAAATACAAACCATCCATTGCACTACTTTTATCTAAATTTGTAATTATATAACCAAAAAGTTAATTTTTCCTAAAAATTTTTGCTAGTGGGATTATTACTATGTAAATGGTGGGTTGGTATTATGTTGATGCTGCATCCGTTTTACGCGAGTGTAACGGAAATAACGCATAATGCTGCTCATAAGGAGCTGGAGGTGAGTGCCCGGATCTTTACGGACGATCTGGAAAACACATTAAAAAAACAATTCAAGACCTCATTTGATATTATCAGGCCGGCTAACCGCAAGCAGGTGGAAGGCTTCATTGCGGCCTACCTGCAGCAGCATTTATCGGTAAAGGTGGATGGTAAGCCGGTGGCATTGAAGTTCATCGGGTATAAGATTGAGGAGGACGCTGTTTGGAGCTTTCTGGTAGCGGAAAATGTAGCGACGCCCAGGAAGGTGGAAGTACGCAATGATGTGCTGTATGAGCAGCATGCAACGCAAACGAATATGGTGCATGTGATTGTAGGAGGGAAAAGACAGAGTTATAAGCTGGATAATCCGCAGGCAACAGCAGTGTTTGGGTTTTAGTGGAGGTACTGCGATATGCGATTCTTTGCATTAACAGCGGACGTGCTAACGAATACCCGACGCCAGCCTGCTCAACAATTGAATGCGACTCGCAGCTATCAGCAGCGTTTTTTCCCTGCAGGATCACGTGGAGGCTGCCAGCTGTCTTTACGGCACCAGCGACTAAGGTTCTTTTTCACGGGTGTATAGGTGTAAACGCGGCCGGTGGCACGGTAGATTTTAAAAATCAATGCAGTGTTTCTGCTTTCTCTTTTACTGTATGGCCTGCTTATCACATACCATTCTGGCTCGATAGAATTTCTAAAATCTTCCATAAGAATCAGTTGAAATATTTATTAATCAAAGATTCAGCTTCCCTTTCAAAGATACCCAATTTTAGTTTTCCAACGTATTGCGCTTTCAGCTTTTCGATGTAATGTTCTGCTAAAATACTCTTAGAAAAAAAAGCTATGACTCCCCCGAACCCAGCCTCCTTCGATAGTTTACAAACAAATGCAAATAAGTTACCTGTTTGGCAACAACAAATACTATTTGTCAGCTTATCAATTTCGATATCAATAAAGTTCATGAGGTTAACTTTCATACCGGCAAATTAGCCGGCATTACGCCTCAAAAACGCCCGAATGAGCTGATTTCATCCCCGAATGAGAATGAATAGAAAGAAGGAGGAATGAACGGAATGAACAGATCAGTATGATCGAAAAATGATTACTACCCTGCGTAAAAAACAAAGAGATGCCGCACCGGCATCTCCCTAAAAAATTTTTAAATAAAACAAACTCCTACCGCTTATCCACAAACTTCACCGGCTTCCTGCTGCCCTCCGGAAACTGCATCTTCATCATCTCCGCCTGACTGCAATACCGCACCTGCGGAATCACCCGGAGCTTCGCCTGTAAATAGGATTTAATCTTCCTGTCCATCTCCTCAGACTCCTCCAGCGGCCACAAATGCAGCAAAATCTCATCCGTACCTAATTCGTTGGAATGTACCTCCACCACATACTCCCGCACCTCATTCATCTCATTCAGCAAATCAAATAAAGCCGGCGGATATAAAGTAGTACCCTTGAACTTCAGCATCTGCTTTTTACGGCCTATCACCGGCGATAAACGAAGCGTATGCCGCCCGCAGCTACAAGGCTCGTTGTAATAGCGACATATATCCCCGGTCTTATAACGCAGCAGCGGCATGCCTTCCACACCCAGCGTAGTTATCGTCACCTCTCCATCCTCACCAGGGCCTACCTGCTCATTATTATCATCCAGCAACTCCACATACAACAGCTCCGGATGATGATGCCCGCCATGCCCCACCTTACACTCGGTAAAAGCTGTCTGCATTTCCGTAGAAGCATAGGTGGAATACAACTTAATATTCCATTCCTCCGTAATCTTCTTACCCAGTACATTCAACGAAAAATCCGTATTACGGATGTTCTCCCCAATACACACCGCCTTTTTTACAGAAGTACTATTCACATCAATATTGTGCTCCTTCGCATACGCAATCAGCTTCACCAGGAACGATGGCACCCCCACAATAGTAGTGGGCCGTATCCGCTCAATATTTTCCCATTGCATACTGGGCACGCCAGGGCCTACACGCAGCACGCCCGCACCCAGCCTGCGGATACCATTGTAATACGCCATCCCCGCCATAAACTGACGATCCAGGGTAAGCATCAGCTGATACACATCACTGTCTGTACCATCGGCACAACTAAAAGAAATATATTCATTGTAAGTAAGACGCTGTAAATCTTTTTCCGTTAAAGCCAATATCACCGGCCTTCCCAGCGTACCACTGGTGGTGGTATATTCTGCAATCTTACTTTTATCCACACATAAAAAATCCCAGTTCTGCTCCTGCAATGCCTCCTTGGTAACAGGCGGAATCTTCTTCACCTCTTCCAGGGAACGGATATCATCTGCCTGTATACCATGCCGCTTGAACCAGTCTTTATAAAACGGTGAAAATTGTTGCAGGTAACCGATCATATGCAGCACTTCCTTCTCCTGGAATGCCCTGATGGCTGCTAAAGACTGTAATTCAATATCGGGTATATACATAGCTCTGTAGTTCGGTTTTTAAGGTTATCCTTCGATCACCACCATCGCAATGGCAGCGCTTTTTTCATGCGACAAGGATACCCAGATATGTTTGATCGACAGCTGCTCATAGCGCGCAGCGGCAGCTCCGATTAAAAATAATTCCGGCTTCCCGTTGGCATCATTGCGGATTTCAATTTCATTGAAATTAACACCGCCATTGTTGCCCCAGCCAGTGCCAAATGCCTTCAGCAGCGCCTCTTTCGCCGCAAACCGTGCAGCATACGATTCTGCAGGCAACGCCTGCTTTTCGCAATAGGCTATTTCCACCGGTGTAAACACAAGATCCCTGAAAGCATTGCCCTTAGCCAGCTTAGCAGCGATACGCGCCACCTCCACGATATCTGTGCCTATACCTATAATCATTTTTGCAATGCTTTATTCGTTTTCTCCAACTGGGTGCGAATATGATTTTCTTCCCCTTTGGTAGCAATTTCCTTCGTTAACGCAGTTTCATAATACTGCTTCGCAGCTGCATACTGCTTCAGCCGGAAACTATAATCACCGGCCATTACATACGTGTGATAATACTCCGGATTGCTGGCCACAAAAGCTTGCAGGTCCACACTTTCTTTATTCATCAACTGCTCCTTCATGGAATGGAACCGCTGCCATTGTGCATATTCGTTCGTTGTCAGAAAAGTATCTGCCGGCACATTCAGCGCAGTATCATATACTTCATGATTGCTTTTCAGCCCCTGCATACTAAAAATCTTGTTCAGATCGTACGCCACAAACTCACCCATCTGAAAAGGTGCGGTGGATACCCACACCAGCTTTTTCTTAGGCTCAAACACAATACCATGATGTGCTATAAACTGGTTAATTGCCTTCTCATTTCCCAACCCGATATTGGCATCGTGCAGCCCTTTGCGATCCCGCAGGATAGCAATAGTTTTTTGCACGTCGTTTTTACCATTTCGCGCCATCAGCTCCGTAAGACGCAGATAGCGATAGGCAGAAGCACTCTGCGCCAGCTGCACTTTATTGGAACCCAGTGTTTCCAGCGTATCTCCCTGGAAGTGATTGGTACAGGTAATAAAATGCCTTCCCGGATCATATTTATCCATACCAGTAGGCGTTTTTTCAATCACTACGGCTTTATTATCAATAGCAGAGCCTATCAGGAACGATTCTGATACAAACATTTTGCGTTTGGCCGCTATGGCCCAGGCCTCGTCAATCGTCTTAGCGTACTGTAATATCTCCCTGGCCACCAGCGATACCGGCGTAGCAGCCCCAAAAGGCACATCGGTTCTGGCAGCATTTATGGTAACGGTGAGCCCCTGGTCATTCATACCGGAAACCACACCCGTAAAGCCCCCCCAGGTCACGAACATAAAGTTGTAACCCTTCTCAGGGTGATAAAACACCACCATCTTATCTTCGGCGAACTTATCCCCCATGTAGAAGTCGAAATTACGGCCGATGATCAGGTTACTGTCGGCCGAACGATCATCCCAGGTAGCAAAGGAAGTGCAACCTACCAGGTACATACCCTGTAAAGCGTGGCCTATATCATGGGCAGCGTGATAGTTCATCAGCCGCTCATAGTTACTGCCAATATAATCGTAGTTAGGAGAAGCAGAAAACGACTCCCCATAAATCTCTTCTTTAAATTCCTCGGGGACATTGGCTGCCAGGTCCCTGTTAAAGAACCCGATAAAATAACGCAGGAAATGCCTGTAAAATGTGCTGGGCACCATCTTCGCGATCTGCTCCACAAACACATCTTCCTGGCGCTGTATCAACTCCCTGCTCAGCTTTCCGTTTACCACGCCGCGTTCAAAAGGCGCCCCTTCCACATACATTTCATACAAACCTGTGTTACTGTGGCGGAACCAGTTGTTGCCGATGGTGTAAGTCCCTTTGTCCAACTCCCTGCGTTGCAGGTGCAGGGCCGACTGATCATTCACCTGCGGAGGTGCCATCTTACTCACACTTACGATATAAATGGCAAGTCCTATCAGCACTACCAGGAAAAACCCGATAATAAATAAAACCAGCCTGCCCAGCTTTTTCCAGATACTGCGTTTTTTCTTCTTATGCGGCTCGCTCGCTTTATATGTCGAATACTGATACATTGTTAATTGCTGTTACTAAAGATTCCATACCCACTAATTCTGATGCGGTGATCACACTGCTCATGGTTACCCCCAGAATTCCGTGCAAGTTCAGGTTTTGACCTGTAAGATACAAATTAGATAATTTGGTTCGGGCCGATACCATGGTCCGTAAAGGATCGCCGGAATCCTTCATCACCCCGTACATACTGCCATCGGAAGTGCCCATATAATCGCGGTACGACAATGGCGTAGCCACGTAATACGACTGTACCGCCTGCCTGAAATCCGGGAAACGCTTTTCCACACAGGCTATCAGCTGTTCTGCCTTCGCTTTCTTAAACTGCTCATATTCCTCTCCGCGGGCCCCGGGCTGCAATACGGTATTAAAGGTATCCTTCCAGGGCGCCATTTCTTCATAGCGCATATAAGTCATCACGGACAGACTATCAGCATATTCCGGATGCTGGGACGATGCCCCTACATACATCGCGTACGTCTGCGGCCAGGCATCGGTTTGATAATTGATCCCCGCCCAGGCATCCTCGGTAGTATGATAATAATAGTTGTAATTGAGATAAGGAAAGCTGCCAGGCTTTAGTACCACGTTTAACACAAAGGCACCAACAGAGTTTTCGAGCGACTGCATACGCGTTCTGTAAGCACCCCGGAGCATGTCGGAATGCGTGATGGCAGTGGTTTGTGCAGGATGCAGGTTAGAAATAAAATGATCGGCCTTCACTTTTTCGCCATTCTGCAACACCAGGTGATCCACCCGGTCACCTTCGCCTACAATCGCCGTCACAGCTGTGTTCCGGATGATCTCCCCTCCGCTTTCCGTTATCCGCCGGCCCAGCCATTTGGCTATCTGCCCGCCTCCATCCACGCATTTCCAGGAAGAGTTCATATAACTGTTAAGTACCAACGCGTGCACATAGAGCGGCGTTTTTTCCGCCACACCTGCATACAGGAGGTTGTTACCCGCCAGCACCTGCTGCAGCCGCTGATTGCTGGTAATACTGCGCAGAAAGTCCGCCGTATTATAGTGCAGTACGCTCCTCTTTTCTTCATAATCTCCCAAACGAAGATTATACAGGGGGAACTTACTGCAAATATCCCCGATCTGCTGAATATAAGCTTCCAGCGCGGGCCTTTCGTCCGGAAAGCTTTGCAGCAGTGTATTGATAAACCGTTGCTCTCCCTGTGCTATTTTGTAAACAGCAGGATCGTCCGCAAAGGCAATATGATCAAAGCCTTCCAGGTCCATCCGGCGGAGCTTCAGTTTATCCTGAATACCGAGGTATTTAAAAACTTTATAGAGGTTTTCTCCCGGCGCCAGGCCACCAATGTAGTGTACGCCGGAATCAAAAATTACTTTCTCACGGGAATAGGTTTGCAGGCAACCGCCTATCTGACGGTTTTTTTCATACACACGCACCTTGTAACCATTCATGCCCAGAATAGCTGCGGTGGCCAGGCCACCAAGACCACTACCTATTACAATGACCTCATTGTTGCGCATATTGTTTTTGGGGGGATTTTCGGATAACAAAAATGACGTTAGACGTATAGCGGGTATTATCAATCTCCTCAGCTACAGCTCCATATTTTTTCACGATGTTACGAATACCCGATGCAGAAAGGAAGGTAAGCCCATCTCTGCCTGTTTTATTGAAACCGATGACTTTAGTGGAAAGCCATTCGGTGAACTTAGTACCTTCGTGGCGCTGCTTGCGGTCCATGTCGCCATCGCGGAGTACGATTACGCCATCGTCGGTTAAATGCGTAATACATTGACTCAGCAAGCGCTCCTGCTCTTCAGCAGTCAGATAATGCATTACGTCACTGAGGATAAACGCATCATACTGGTCCGGTTTCATGTCCGCAATATCGCCATGGATAAAGCGGAGCTGTTCCGTTTTGCTATAGTTATTACTGGCGGTTATAATTTTTTCTTCATCATGGTCTATCCCCAATATTTGTCTTTGGGGAGATAGCCAGGCCAGCATATACGACATAAACCCGTACCCGCAGCCAATGTCCATGATCTTACCCTGCTTAGGCACCAGGGCATCAAACTGGGCATAGTTGCCCTCCATTCGCGTTTTAATACGCATGTACCATTCCAGCACAGGGCCTTTGTAAATGTAGTTATAGATCAGTTGCTCGCGGAAATATTTCGGTGTTTCCTTTTCCCTGCGCAACTTTTCATATTCGCCTTTAAAATACCGGGAGATGGATTTCGTACGTGCGCTGTAGTTATCCCCCCAGCTTGTATCTTCCGCGGCAATACGCGGCAGGTACCTAATGGTGATATACCCGTCTTTCAGCAAAAAGTCTCCTTTTTGCATTGTTTGTGCAGTGCCATGCATTACTATCGGTAAGATATCCAACCCCAGTTCCTGGGCAATGTAAAAGGCCCCTTTGTGGAACCGCTTTATCGATGGGTCCGGGGAACGGGTGCCCTCAGGATATACGAGAATCGAATAACCCTGTTCCACGCGCTCACGCAGCTTGTCCACCGCGCCTTCCGCCCCATCTGCCACCGGGTAATAATCGGCATACCGCACCACGGCACCAAATACCGGCGACCGCCATACCCACTGATTAGTGAGCAGGATCACCTTCGGGTGCAGCATGGTGGATAACAATATATCCAGGAAAGACTGATGATTACTTATGATCACTGCCGGCTTGTCCAGCTTTTCGTGCAGCGGATTTTCTATTTTCTTCGTCACGTTGCCCATGATATACATCACGGACCAGGTGTACTTCGATAAAATGCGGTGATACAGGTACTTCCCCTTTTCCTTGTTGAAAGGATTGATTCTGATTAATACAAATCCAAGGAAAGTAAGGATAAAGCTACCTAACGTGAAGTAAGTAAACGAAAACACTGATAAACTAAGCCCCTTCAGCGTCCACGGGGCATAGCCCTTACGTACGCGATTGGTGATCAGGAAATTAAACAGCACCGGAATCATTACCTGCGAAATCAGTACCACCGTACTAATACCAATGATAGACACCAGTGCAATGGACTTCAGCGAAGGATGCTTTGCAAATATCATGACTCCCAGGCCCAGGATAGTCGTGATGGCGCTGAGAAAAATAGAGGACTTAAAGGAGGATATGTTTTTACGGCCGGTTTTATATTCCTGTAATAAACCATCCATCATGAAGATGCTGTAATCATCTCCCAAACCAAAAATAAATGTACTCAGGATAATGTTTACAATATTGAATTTAATACCGAACAGCCCCATAATCCCTAATATCCACACCCAGCTGATGGCCATGGGGATAAAGGTGATCAGCGCCAGTTCAATACGGCCATAAGAAATCAGCAGGGCTGCAAATACGAGCAGGGAAGTCATCCAGGCAATGCTGTTAAACTCATCCTTCATCACTTCCACCAGCCGGTTGGCCGCATATTGTTTATCCAGCACGGTTGTGTGCGGATGATTATCCAGGGCCGCATACACGGCGCTTTTCTGCGCGGGGTCCACCTTCAGCAACGTTACGAGGGAAGTACTCCCCTTGCGCTGCATGATGTAATCGCCCAGGGAGCCGCTGGTAAGCACATCCAGCTGACCGGGTGATAACACCTGGTAGTTGATGTTCAGCAGTTCCTCAAACTTATCGAAAGCGGCTGCACTGAAGCCAATGGGTTGGCCATGGGTACGCAGGTAACTGAGTACCTGTTGCTTCTTTTCCGGCGTCCAGTAAGCGTTCCAGCGGTCGATGCGCTGCTGTTGTTCTTTGGCGGAAATCAACAGCGACTGCACACCGGCTACTTTCAGCACTACGCCCTGCTTTTGCAGGTTGCGGATCAGCGGCATCAGCTGCTCACTGTTTTCCAGCGCAGATTCCATGCTGCTGCCATCTGTTACCACATATACCGATTGTGCTACGTAGGCATTCACGGAGTTGAGGTGCGCTTCGGCCGACTTTAGTTCGGGTGACATATAATTCATCCGCATCATGTCGCTTTCGAAAGCCACCTTTTTTGCGGTGAAAAAGAAGAAGATCGTTAATACAAAAATGCCCGCTACCAGCCATTTATTTTTCTCCGGCCTGAGCCCGGAGAGCTTGTCCAGCCAGGTTTCGTGGTGTGGAGCAGCTTCGGTAGTTTTATTCCCCAACACTATCCAGTGTGGCAGAAAAATCAGGGAAAACAGGGCCGCACCAATCAGGCTGCAGGCAGCAAACAGCCCCACATCATGCAGCATGGGCGACTGCACAAATTGCAGGCAAAGGAAACCACCTACGGTAGTAAAGCTACCCAGCGTCATCGGGGTTGCCAGGTCGCGGATCACCTCCCGCGGGTCAGGCGTATGGCGGAAATGATTGAATACGTGCAGGGAGTAATTAACGGCAATGCCCAATACCACGGCGCCTGCGCCGAGTGCAATAACAGATATATGCCCTTTATTTACGTATATACATGACAGTGAGAACAGCGCCCCAAAAATAACCGGAAGCATCACCAATACCGGTGCTCTTTTTTTACGAAAGAAAAATGCAATCAATACTACCAGCAGCAACACTGTTATACCTTGTGTGAGCATGGTATCCATGCGCAATTGTGTAGCATTGCCGGCGCTTACAGCGGTTCCGCCAAAGTAAGTTGCCTGGATTTGCGGGTATTGTTGCAGCAGGCTGTCCTGCAAATGATCCAGCCCTGCCAGGAATTTGGTATTCACCTTAGTGGCCGTAGGCGGGTTCACCGGAGTGATGAAGATCATCAGGTGCCGGTGGTCTTTGGTCATGATAAAATTATCATACAGTTCAAACTGATCATCCGCCTGTAACTGCTGTAATTTCTTGACGCCAATCCAGCTGATACCCACCGGATCGGCCTGTATCATCCGTTTCAGGACCAGGCCTGTGGGAGATATCAGGGTATTGTAATCATACACCAGCGATTGCTGTAGCGTATCTGGCTGCAGGAGCTGGTCAATCCGCGCATAATCCTTTTCTTCCAGGAATACCGGCAGGTTCTGCTGTATCAGCTGCATCAGGTTCATCACCGTAGCGTCTTCAACCTGCCCTTGTATGTTTTGTATATAGGGAGATAATTGTGCCTCCGCAGCAGCGGTAAACGCGGAAGCGTAGGCGGTCAGGCTGTCCGGAACAGCTGCCCCAACGGTATCTTTTTGCGATACGGTAATGATCAGTTTATCGGCAAACTTAGAATCCTGGAAAACCTGTTGCAGCTTATCCAGCTTTTTGTCCTGCGGAAGAATTTTAGTGATATCCTCTTCCAGCTTTACCTTCGAAGCAAGGAAGCCCACCAGCAGAAAGCACAGGACAGTAGTTATCCACAGCCATGCCTTGTGGCGCTCAAAGAAATTATATATTGCTACGAAGAAGTTGCCCATTTTAAATGATTTGTTTTTTCCTGCGGAAAACGGATAGGAGCGCAAAGCTCACAATGCCCGCCAGCAGGCCGGCGCCTACAGCCAGCGTTATTGCGCCTACCACATATTGCAGGAGGTTGGCTTTGATGGAGGCCCAGATCGTATCCATCGTTTGGCCAAGGAATATCAGGTCCCGGGACGACTGCCCCATAAATATTTTACCGGTAATAAAGCTGGCATACAGCACCAGAATAGTCAATGGCGGTGTACTGATATGTGCGGCCAGCACTACCAATGCCTTATTTAATCTGAATTTTATTGACAACAGTATGGCGGTAATCAGCTGAAAGCCCCACAGCGGTATAATGCCCATGAACACGCCGAAGCCGATAGCAGTGGCTTTTTTACCGTTACTCTCTGTTGGGTTCAGCACCTCCTCTCTCCATAACTTTTTCCAGTTTTCCCATTTGGAAAGGAAGCGGATGAGATCCCGTGGTTTGATGTAAACGAGCGTAATAAACACCAACACGGTATTGAGCACACTGATACGGGAGAAATCACGGAAGGGCCTGAAATGAGAAATCCTCTCTTCAGCAGGAGGATAGTATACTTTCACAGGTGCCCAGTCTATTTTGATTCCTTTCCACGCACTGCGCACCAGCACTTCAATTTCGAATTCATACTTGGTACACCAGTACCGGGTATTACCCATTTTATGCAGGGGGTACAGGCGGTAGCCTGATTGGGTATCCGGCCCTTTTAAACCGGTTTCCACATAAAACCAGAAGTTCGAAAATTTATTGGCGAAGGTATTTTTCCCAGGCATGTTTTCCTGTTGCAGGTTGCGGGCACCTATTACCAGTGCGTCCGGGTCTTCTGCAATTTTGGCCAGCATCACGGGCAGGTCAGTAGCAAAGTGCTGCCCGTCGGCATCCATGGTAATTACATAGTCGTACCCTTGTTGCCTGGCATATTCAAACCCTTTGCGGAGGGCAATTCCTTTACCACGGTTAGGGTTATACGAAACCAGCTGGATTTGCGGATGATTGCTGAGGATATCCGGCGTATGGTCCGTAGCACCGTCGTTTACCACTATTACGTGATGGGTATAGCTGAGTGCATCCTGCAATACGGCGGCGAGTGTGCCGGCGTTATTGTAAGTGGGAATCAGCACCGCCACGCGGTGTTGTTCAAACAGCTCGTTATGTGTAGGTGTAACCGACATGCAATTATTTAAACAATCCCTGGAACTTCATGAAAATCTTATCTTCCCGCTTCAGCACCGCAGTTACCTTCAGACCGGCTTCGTCGTCCTTACAGGTAACCTGTACGTCTACAAGTGGCGTCTGACGTGGGTCTATCATGTTCATAAACTTCATCTGACTAGCTTTTTGCAGCATCACTTTACGACTGGCTACGGTGCGTACAAACTCGGTAATGGTTTGCATCATGCATACGCCTGGCACTACCGGCTGCTCCGGAAAGTGACCGCCGAAAATCGGATGTTCCGCATTCAGCGCGATGGTGGCATTGATTTGTCCGCCTTCCTGTGTTTGTTCCGTGATGGTGTAGAAGTTACCAGCTAACATAATTTTTATTTTTTTTCTACCCTTTGCAGGGAGATGTTAAACTTAAAGTTGAGATGTTTGATGAGGATACTATCCGGTATTCCGTTGCTATAGTGGCTCATCGTTACCCTTACGACCGGCTTGCGGCGGGATGATTTTTCGATTCGCCGCAGTTGCGTACAGGCGCTATCCGTTACATAGTAATTATTCCCTTTTTCCGTGGGCACTACTACAAAGCGTTCTCCGTTTTCCCTTGCCACGTGGGCCTTGGTGAGGTCCAGCTGCATCAGTACCAGTGCAAAATCCTGGCTGAGTGTTTTAACCACGGGCTTTTTATCCATCTTCGGGATGATAAAGTGTTTGGTAAAATTGCCGTCTTTATCATACTCAAAATCAAAAAACTTAAAGCCCATTTCATTGGCAAACACCAGCCGCACCGAGCTGTCCGGCATTTGTTTCAGCAACACCAAACCACTCAGGTGGTGCTTAGTTACATCTGCCTGGGCGCTATAAAGCGAATTGGTAAATGCCGGTGCAAACTGCTTCACACATTCCGCTGACGCAGCAGGATCAGTTTGCAGGCCTTTGTAAACGGACCTGCAACCGCTGACCAGCATGGCCAGCACCGCACTACTTAGCAGAAAATAACGCATCCGGAATGTTTGCATTCAATTGTTTATGTAAAAAGCTGATGGTGGTATCATCGCCGGATTGCTCCGCCATCGTGATTTTAGACACACCATAGTCGGCCTTATCCACCAGCAGGGTAATTTTACTGAAATATTCTTTCAACGCCTTGTTTGCCGGCACCATTTCCAGTTTGTAATACTGCGCATTTTCAAATGCTTTGGTGGTAAAGTCGGCGTTATCCAGCACGGTGCCGCGTACACAGTCCACCGTTATCTTGTTGATCTGTTCAAATAGCTTATTCGATTTCCCGGAAACTTTATTTTCTTTCTGTGAATCCCTGATTTTAATATCTTTTCCGTTGATCACCAGCAGGTAGTAAGATGGCTGTGTATATTCCATTCTTACCTTATTATCTTTCTTAAACCAGAATTTCCCTTTGGAGGTGATTTTATCCGAGAGCATGCTCAGGTTCTTTTCCTGCACAAAATCGCACTGGATGCTTTGGGTAGCCTGCGCTGCCTTCGCAAACTGCTGTTTGAGCGGCGCCAGGTCAGCCACGGCCTTAAAGCCCTGCTGTGCCTGCAATTGCAGTGTAGTCAGTGCACACAGCAGTATCAGCAACCATTTACGCATAAGCGGGTATTTTTAATAGTTTATCAATTCTTTCCAGGCGGTAGCCCTTTTCACGAATACCTTTTATCAGCCTGGGCAATATAGCAGCGGTAATGCTGCAAGTATCATGCAGTAAAATTACTGCGCCCGGGTGTAGTGCATCCAGGATCTTTTGCAGCAGCACTGCTTCATCTTTCGCTACGGTGTCCAGCGAGCGTATGCTCCAGCCTACTGATACCAGCCCTTCCTTTTCCACGGCAGTGGCCAGGTTAGGATTAGTGACGCCGTATGGCGGGCGGAAGAGCCGGGGTGTTATGCCCAGCACACTTTCTACCTGTTCCTGCATACGGTCCAGATCCAGCTGCATACGTTTGCTGCTGTACAGGTCAAACCAGAAATCGTGACACCAGCTGTGGTTACCGATTACATGCCCTTCAGCGTGTATGCGTTCCAGTAGCTCATCATTTTCCGGGATGTTTTTACCGATGCAAAAAAACGCGGCGGGCACCTGCTCCTGTCTGAGGATGTCGAGCACCAGCGGCGTATATTCCGGCAGCGGCCCATCATCAAAGGAGAGCGCTACTACCTTTTCGTTGGTACGTGCCTGTGATACAGAAGGAATAAAGTAGTTGGCCTGTATTTTAATGGCTCCCCATACACACAGCGGAATATACACCAGTGGCAGCACCAGCAGCCACCATGCTGAGATATTTACTTCCATGCCAAAGCGGAGTGTGATCCAGCATAGCAATAATATTCCGAGGATGATATATGTGAACCGGTGCGTTAGCATGCTTTCAGCAATATCAATGAGTGGTGGGTGCCCTGGTGATGGTTATATACCAGCACGTTTTTTATTTTTGCAGGCGCAGTACCATAAAACATAGCCGCATCCGGTACATCCTGTTCTGCAATAATTTTGTTGGCCATCCAGGTACCGAAGGCCATGGCCGTAGGATATTCCCCGCAGAGGTGCTTGAAGCAAGCCTCCGGATGGTCCGGAAACAATGCTGCCGCTACTTCTTCATATATTTCATCCTGTGCGATATCCCCGTTTCTGCCGGTTACGATCAGGTCGATATCTTCCAGGGTAACGGCATGTTCTTCCAGGAATTTCACCACTTCGCCGATTACTTCTCCTTCCCACAGCGGTTTATACATAGTGCTGATGCCTGCCAGCTCTGCAACGGTATGCGTGCCTTTTTCGGGGCTCAGCACAAAAAATGCAGCGCCTTCCCCGGCAATGGTGCCACGGTCGGGACTTTTCAGCAGCTCCATGGTTTTCACCGGTGCTTTTTTGTACAAGCCAAAACGGGAAAGTATCTGGTGGCTGTAGTTGGTAATCTCGTCCAAACCACCGGCCAGCACGTATTTCGCCTCACCTTCCCGGAGGATCATGGTAGCGTCCAGCAGGGTGTTTTCGAACGAAAACCCACGGTGCACGAAGGTATTGTTATAGGCGTTGCAGCCCAGCAACAGCGCAATCTGCCCACCCACGGTATTGTGCGTAGACTGTATAAACGCGGTAGGTGTAAGCATTTGCTCCTCCTGCGATACCATTTTATTCAGGAATACGCCGGTATCATCGAGGCAGCCGTAGGCGGTGCCGGTGATGATAGCGTCCGGCATTTTAATGCCTGCTTCTTCCATGCTGAGGTTGGCAGCTCCCACTCCCATTTTCACTACACGACTCATGCGACGGATCTGCTTCAGATCGATCCATTGTTTGTAATCCGGATCAACGGTTTGCAGCCGCACCTGGTCGTACTCTTTCAAGGTGGAAAACAAAGGTCCTATCTGCGCAGTTTCCTGCGGAGAGATACAACCCGTGCCATTTATATAGATGTTCATGTGTCGTTATTCTTTTGAAAACACCAGGCTGGAGCAGTTGCCGCCAAAGCCAAATGAATTGGACATTACGTGTTTCAAATCGTTGCCGGCGCTGAAAGCGGTGGCGGGTGTAAAAGGCAATTCCTTCATCTGGTGCTGAAAGCGTGCATTGGGATATATAATCCCTTCTTTCAGCGCCAGCGCTGCATATACCGCTTCAATTCCTCCGCTGGCGCCCAAAGTATGCCCAGTGAAGGATTTGGTGCTGCTCATCGCAGGGAAATGCGGTGCAAACAAGCGATTGATGGCAATGCCTTCTGATACATCATTATTCTGTGTACCGGTGCCGTGCAGGTTGATGTAACCAATATCTTCCGGGGTGAGGCCGGCCATTTCCAGTGCTCCTTTCATGGCCAGGTAATTCCCGGTGCCATCAGGTGAAGAGGCCGTCTGGTGGTAGGCATCATTTGCATTGGCAAAGCCGCTAAGCCTTGCCCATGGCTGGATGTGCGCCAGCAGGCTGTCGGATACGAGTACCACATACCCGGCACCTTCGCCCAGGTTGAGGCCTGTGCGGGTATCATCAAACGGGCGGCAAGGCTGCTGATCCAGGATCATCAGCGTGTTGAAACCGTTGAGGGTAAAGCGTGTCAGCGAATCAGTTCCACCAGCAATCACAATATCCACGATATTATTACGGATCAGTCGCGCCCCGTACATCAGCGCGTTTGCCGCTGATGAACAAGCCGTGCTGATGGTGGAAATATGGTGCCTGATACCCATGGCATCGGCCACGAGTTCAGTAACGGCGCCACATTCGTGGTGGAGCACCTGTTGCAGGCGACCACCCTGCGGGTTGGCAAGAAAGCTGTTGAAGAAATCTTCCGTTTTATCCATCCCACCCACGGTGTTGGCGGATACAAATCCTACGCGGTAGCGGGAGATGTCGCCGAGGCCGGTCGACTTCCATGCTTCCCTGGCGGCGATGAGGCTGAGCAGTGCGGTACGGCTGGTATTTTCAGGCATCAGTGCCATATCTGCCAGCGTATCGTTGTCCGCCTTTACTTCCGCAACGGGGAAGGTTTCGTGATGCACAGACTGCAGGTATTGCATGGTGGTCATGCCGGTACGCATGTCTTTAAACGCCTGCAGGTTTTCCTGCAGGTTCATGCCTATACCGCTGATGACGCCGCCGCCTGCTATCCATACCTTTACACTCATGCCTGTTGCTTTTGTTGAGCGGTAATAAATTCCGCCATCGTACGGATGGAGTGGAATATTTCTGGCCCCTGTTCAGGGTTGGCAATGCGGATGTTATAGTGCTGCTGGAGCAGAACAATCAGTTCCAGTGCATCGATGGAATCGAGGCCCAGTCCGGTTTTGAATAAAGGATCATCATTGCCGATGTCTTCCGGCTTTACTTCCTGCAAATTTAATTGTTCAATGATCTGCGCTTTCAGATCCGCCATCAACTGTTCCACGGTTATGATTTTTTGTTTTAATTATGTTTTGTTGTCAGACCGGCACCTTCGGTGCCGGTCTGTTCCGGGAGAGGGCCTTCGGCCCTCCCGACTCCGAATCCGAAGGATTCGGAACTATTTCTTTTTATAGAGAGACGTAAGTGCTTCTTTTGTGAGCGGCTGCGTCCCGGTATTTTGCACCAGCGCCATTACCACCTCATAGTCTTGCTCCATTACCTCCACCCAGGCAACCAGGCATGCCTGCAACGGCGTTTCCGCCAGCAGCTGTGCCGGATAGGCCGCTAATAGTGCCGGATCAAATTGTTCCGACACAAAAAATGTATTCTCTCCCTTAAATCCATGCCGGATACAGATCTCCCCCATTACTATATTGGGCAGCGTGTACACGAACAAGGCGGGGCTTGCGATATCTTTCACTGTGGCATAATAACGTACGTCAGTATCCAGACTGGCGCTGCGGTTGGTAAGCACCATTCCTACTGCGGCTGGTGGTAATTGCAGCACCGGGTTGTTTTTCAGCAGCACTTCTGCTGCCAGCCAGCCGAGCTTACTCAGCGGGTCCATCTTATGGAACTTCGGGTATTGCCCTGATACGTGGTCGTAGGCTGCCCGCAGGAAATCCTGGAGCTCGGGGCCTTTGCCCTCCCATACCAGCTTATCATTAAGGAGGATTTTATGCTCTCTGATAATACAAGTACCTGTTATATATGCACTATTACTCAATCTATGACTAGCTTTTTATAATCTCCGTTAATTCAATGGTGCGTGCCAGGCGTTTCAGCGCAGTGTCGTGGTTGGTTACATATGGGTTGGTCATATCCCAAACATAACCTGCCAGCACAGAGCAGATCTGGCCTTTGATGGCAGGGTCCGGATCTTTGGAGAAGAAGATCTTATCCAAAGTACCTTCATACCAGGCCATTACATAGGAACGGAAGGTATTTACACCCTGCATGGTAGGTTCCATGTATTCTTTTTCCCAGTCTACCGCTTCGCCTTTCAGCTTACGGATCACCAGTTTGGCAGCAGTTTGGCTGGACACGCAGGCCAAAGTTACGCCAGATGAGAAAATAGGGTCCAAAAATTCTGTCACGTTGCCCGTGAGCACGTAGCCGTCGCCATAGAATTTATCCGTAGTGGCGGACCATGACTGCAAAATTCGTGGTTCAAACACCAGCTCTACATCGCGGAAACGCTCCCTGGTGTAGGGTTCCGCTTCCAGCATGGCGCGGTATTTTTCCTCGTCGGTACCCGGGAAACCGTCAAAGAATTCCGGATCGCTCACAAAACCTACGCTGGTAACGCCGGTAGAGAAAGGAATGATCCAGATCCAGGTACCTTTTTTATGTACCACCGCAGTTATGCGGTTAGGTTCATCAGCCATGGAGCGGCGTACATCCTTGGTATGTGCAAACAGCGCTTTACGCGGCTGCAGGTTTGAATTTTTTTCCAGGTTGAAGAGCCTGGGGATTACGCGTCCGTAGCCACTTCCGTCTACAATAAAGCGGGCCTCGATTTCATATTTGTTTCCATCGACATCTTCCACGGTAGTCACGGAATCCGAGCCGTTGAATCGGATATCTGTAACTGTTGTTTCGTAAGATACCGGTACGCCCATTTTCTCCACCGTATCGGCCAGGGTTTTGTCAAAGTCGGCCCTGGTTACCTGCCAGGTATAATGCCAACCCGGCGTATACTGGTCCTTAAACTGGAAGTCACATACCAGGTCACCTTTTACGAATTTGGCGCCGAACTTCTGCTGGAAACCTTTTTCTGCGATAGCGTCAATAAATTTAGCTTCCTGAAGGGCGTCCATACAGCGCGGCAGCAGGCTTTCCCCGATTACGAAACGGGGGAACTTCAACTTTTCCACCACCTTCACCGAGTAGCCAGCCTGGTGAATAATGGAAGCTGCTACTGATCCCGCAGGACCAGCGCCAATAACCAGTACATCGACTTTTTCAGTTTTCATACGATGCAAAATTTGGGATGTAAGATGATTATATTAATTGCAAGGCACTATGTATCGCTATTATGCTTTTTTACACTTGAGCAAAGTGTAGTTCAATCCCATCTGATTGTTTTCCTCTACGATTTTCAGTCCGGCATTTTCAATACACTGGAAGAAATCATCGGTATGGTACATCTGGCTGTTGCCGTTGGCCATCGCGGTGAAGTAGAGGGACGTCTGCTGGAGGCAGAAGGCGGCAGACTTAAACTGCTGGCGGTTCCAGAATGGTTCCAGGATATACACCGTACCATCGTCGTTAAGTGCTTCGCGGCAGCGTGACAGGATAGATTCTATTTCAGCTTCTGAGAAGCAGTCCAGGAACTGGCTCATCCAGATAGCATCAAAGCCTTTAGGGAAAGGGATGCTGGTATCGAGGATGTTAGCAATATGGAAGTGCACGCGGTTTTCCACACCGGCATCCTTCATGGTTTTTTGTGCCAGTCCGGCCTGCCCTGGCAGGTCGAAGATGGTTACTTCCACCTCAGGATCTTTGGCGGTGCAGGCCAGTGCCCATTTACCGGTGTTACCACCGATGTCCAGCAGTTTTTTAGGTTTGTTTTCGAACACAATATCCAGGGCTGCCGGTGTAGCCAGGTCGGAGTAGTAGTGATCGAAGTCGAACCAGCTTTTACCTACGCTTGGCGGCAGCAGGGAAAGGCCGGGATATATGGTATCCCATGGGCCGAGCTCTTTAAGCCCGGCGGGTTTACCTTCTTTCAGACTTTCTTCCAGGTGGTACATACCCTTGTAGCAGATATCCTGGGTGAAGTCCATGTTAATGCGGGTAAGTTCGTCGTGTAAAATGAAGTATCCGGTTTTGGTGAGGGTATATTTTTTATCATTTACGATGACGAGTTCCATTCCCAAACCGGCTTCCAGCAATACTCTTACGGCATAGCGGTTCATATTGGTTTGTTCCATGATTTCTTCAATGGTGATACCTTTTGAACCGCTTTTGCTTACTGCTGTTAAAATGCCCATATCGCGCAGTGCCCGTGTAGCCTGGAATGCAATTGGAGCAAATGCGAGCCATAAAGCGGCTTCTTTAGCCTGTAATGCTGTTTTTGTTTCTTTATTAAACACGACAATGATAAATATGTGCTGAAGACCGGGATAATAGGCGGCAGCAATCAGCTGATTAAACTAAAAACCATGGCAGCGTTGCAGCCGCCGAATCCTGATACTGTTTTCAGGAGGTGGCGTGCCTGCGTAGGTGCGATGGCGTTACTTATTTTTACCGGCATGGTAACACCGGAATTTTCATAATTTTTTGTTGGCAGGATCACGCCTTCCTTCAGTGCTTTCATGCTGATGATGGCTTCTATCAGTCCTGCGGCACCAAGGGTATGACCGTAATATCCTTTCAGGCTGTTGACCGGTACATTGGCCAGCCCGGCGTGGTGCAGGGCTTTGGCTTCCATCTCGTCGTTGTAAAGGGTGGCAGTACCGTGTGCGGATACAAATCCTATGTCTTCCGGGGAGATGTCAGAGCCGCTGATGGCCAGTTTCATGGCCGTTGCCAGTTCTTCTCCTGTGCGGGAAGGGCCTGATATATGATTGGCATCGTTACTCACAGCACCATTTCCGAGTACAAAATCTTTTGCCAGGGCGGGGTTGCCGGAAAGTATGACTGTAGCGGCACCTTCTCCTAATGTAACGCCGTTACGATCGGCATCAAAAGGGCGGCAGGGTGCGGCGCTTACCGCCTGGAACGACTGGAACCCTGACAATACAAAGCGGGTAAGCACATCTGCACCGGTTACAATTACCTGGTCGTATATACCTGCGGTAATCAATCGCTTTGCGGTGAGGATGGCAACCAGTCCGGAGATGCAGGCACTGCTTACTACTACTGGTTCGGTGGTAATGCCAAAAAATCCGGCCACCTTACGGGCCGAATGTCCAAGCTGCATTTCCTCCAGTGGCAGTGTAGTACCGGCGGCATCATGCTGTTCCAGCAGTTCGATATTTCCTTTGGTGGTGGATACAACGAGGCCGGTACGGGCACTTTGCAGCGGAATTGTTGTTTGTTGTATGGCTGCCGAAACAGAGGTGATCAGCAGTTGTTCAAACTTCGTATAATCGTTGCCGTTATAATCATCAGCATAGGATGCGAGCTGGCCCGGGGCCATCATGGCAGCATAAAACGGAGCAGCGGCATAGGCTGCATTTTCCTGTAGGCTGATACCACTGTTGCCCTGCAACACCTGTTCAAAATTCTGAAGGGTAGTATTGCCCAGTGGGCTCACAATGTTATCAGCAACAACAAATACCTTTTGCATATTACCCTTTTAAAGCAGTCCCTGTGCCTTTTTCCAGTTGCTGAAAAACGGCGGCAGGGTAAGTTGCAGCAGAGAGGATTCTTTATCCAGGAACACCTGAACGGAGGATCCTTTTGCCACTACTTCCCCGGTAACTGCATGTGTAAGTACGTATTCAAATTTGAGCTTCGCGGCCAGGTCGTCGATGTAGGTGGTATGTACTACTACTTTGTCGCCATAGCGCAGCGGGCGCTTATAATCACACTGGATATTGACCAGCGGCACGGTAAACCCTTCCGCGGCAATATCCAGGTAGCGTAATCCGTATTTTTCACCGAAAGCTTCTCTTCCGTCCTCAAAATACTGCACATAGTTTCCATGCCATACGATCCCTAAAGGATCACAGTCATTGAATCTAATCGTTATGGTAGTGCTTTCGGTTAATTGCATGCTTAGCTTTTCTTTTTTGCTGGCTGAGCTTTTGTATTTGCCACGCCTGTTTTACCTGACTTTTTAGGTGCCGGAGCTGGTGCTGGTGCTGGTGCCGGTGCTGGCTCTACAGGGTCAGTGGCGTTGGCATATTTCTCTTTCAGCTTATTGTAATCATCGTGAAAATTATCCAGTATATATTTAACCGGCAGTGCCCAATAGTTACGATTACCGAAAGCCATGCCAGTTTTTCCTTCTATTCTTTCTGTCATCAGTACACGGCGGCTTCCCATATCCACCAGCGTTACAAATGCAGATGCTTTTTTATCGGTTTTGCTCATGCCGTCCATAACGAGGAGCGCACCGATACCTTTCTTACCACCGAAGTCGAAACCTTTCACCAGTTTGTTCACATCCTCTTCAGTGAGGCGGTGCAGGTCCGCACTGTTATCTGATTTGAAGTTATCAGGATTGATAGCGGCGTTACGTTTGTTTACCAGGCTGATATCATACGTCACGTTTTCGTGGCGCATATTTCCCGGCACATCGTATTTTTTAGGTTCGTTTACCACCACCTGGTTGATGCCGGCGAAGTGACTATCCACAAAATCGATTGGTTTAGCTCCTGCATCGCCAATCAGTCGTGCCTGTGTAAAATCAATACCCAGCCAGGTAAAAGAGGAATCTTTATTATCCAGGAAGTTTTTTAACTTTTGTGCTTTTGCAGTAAGTACAGTACCCAGCATAAGTGCTGCTACCAGAAATAAGGAACTGGTTCTCATGATGCTTAAGTTTTATGATTGGGGGTTGATGAATATTTTCAGTTCACACTGGGCCATCACCTTATCCTGATACATCACTTTAGCGTTTACCATGGTGGCGTTAAAAACTTCTGCACCAATAACGGTGGTAGTTTCAACGGTGGCTCCGGCGGGAGGTAATTCAAAAATTTCAAAATCTTTTACGGCGCCAATAAATCCCAGCGGTACAGGTACGTTTTGCTGGCGGGAGATATAACCAATCCTGGCGGCTGCGGTCTGCGCCATGTTTTCCATGAGGCCGGGGGCCGTGAAAAAGCCCTCCTCCACGAAAATATTATCCGCGGCTATGCTCAGGGCAGTACGGGTTACAGGGCCTTCTACTTCGAGAATGCCACTGATCATCACTATAGGTGCGCGCTGCGGTATATATGCAGTAATATCGTCTGTATGAATAAACATCTCCACAATTTATTGTAAAAAAAGAAATACGAAGTAAATAGAATTATATGAAATTATGAACAGTATAATCCCGGAAATTATTTCTACCTGGAACCAGGTAGTTATTAAGGATAGTTGTTATGACACGCTGTTTCCGGGGGCTGTTGTTGCTTCGTCTTCCCAGAAATCGTAGTAGTTAAACCATTGCGTGGGATATTTCCGGATCTTCACTTCCATCTCCCCTACAAAATCCTTTAATGCCTGCTCCTGCTGCCTGCGGCCATTATAGACCCGCGGTTCAGTGGCATAAAAATGATAGTGGGTAGCCGATTCCTTAAAGGCGAAAACCGCTGAAACGGGCACCCGGAAAGTGGATGCCAGCAGGAACGGGCCTAAAGGAAACTGCGCCGGCGATCCCAGCAGATCCGTGGTCATGGTTTTATTCCCGGGTAAAAAGCGGTCGGCGTGCATGCATACCAGTTCCTGGTTGCTCAACGCGTCGTTGATGGCATAGATGTGCGACAGATCGTCTTTCAGCACGATGATATTCACATTACGCCCCCCCGTAACAGAGGAGAGGTATTCCTTAATTCTTTCATGCTCACCGTCGAACATCACGATGTTGATACGTGCCTGCAGCCGTTTAAACAGGTGGCCAGCCACTTCCCAGTTGCCCAGGTGTGCACTGAGCAGGATGCCGCCTTTGCCGCCGCTCACTATATCGCGCAGGTGCTGCTCTCCATCGAAATCAAACGTGAATTTGTTGGCCATATCGGCCATCACCACTATCTTATCAATAATGGTTTGCCCAAAGACATAGTAATTCCTATACAGGTTAATCAACGATTTAAACCTGCTGAAACCAGCCTTAGTATGGAAATATTTGTAAATAGGTCTGGAAGAACTCCAGGAGAACAAAAAATAATACGCGGCTACAAACCTTAACAGGAAATAAGCAGGATACACACCCCCATAGCGCAGTATGGCAATAAAAATACTGTAGCCCAGCTTATTTCCTTTCGACTTTCCCTGCCAGGACGGCATTATACGAGTTCTTTTTGCTGAATACGAGCAGTTACGTAATTGTAAAAATCCTGGAAGGTGACGATGTTTTGAAAATCTTCCGGTTTTACTTTAAAACCAAAGTTATCTTCAATTACTACCACCATATCGATATAGTCCAGACTATCCAGGTCCAGCGTAGCTTTCAAATTAGCTTCCGGCGTGATGTCTGCCAGATTAGCTTCAAACTCCTCTACCAGAAATTTGTTTGTGACAGTTATTACTTCTTTAAGTTCCATATAACGTATAACAGATATAGGTTGATTATAAAATAATTACGGTTACCAACCAAGCCTGTAAAATCTTCAAATTAGTCCGAGCGCCAAAGTTAAGAATATATTGGGAGTTACACACACCGGGGATATATGAGTTTATTACTCATAGATGTAAGGCAACTAGCGTTCACTCTAAACTGGCAATAGTCCTACTTTCCGTCCCACGCTTTCACGATCAGGGAGGAGTTGGTGCCTCCGAATCCGAAAGAGTTGGACAAAAATATATTAAAATTTTTATTAATTGTACTACTAATTATATTCAGCTTGGCGGCGTCATCATCCGGATTTTCCAGGTTGATGTTTGGGGCGATAAATCCGTTTTGCTGCATCAGCATGGAATAAACGATTTCGCTGGCACCTGCCATCCAGCATTCGTGGCCGGTCATGGACTTGGTGGAGCTCACCGGTACGTTGCCACCGAATACTTCGTAGATCGCTTTTGCCTCGCTGGCATCACCTGCCGGTGTGGAGGTAGCGTGGGCGTTGATGTATTCCACATCTTTAGCCAGCAGGCCAGAGTCGCTGAGGGCAATTTGCAGGCTGCGCACGGGTCCATCTACGGTTGGATTGGAGATATGTGCACCGTTAGAGGAGAAGCCGTAGCCCAGGACTTCGCCCAGGATAGTGGCGCCTCTTTTTTGTGCGGACTCCAAACTTTCAAGTATAACTGTGGCTGCGCCGCCGCTTGGCACGAGGCCGTCCCTGTCACGGTCAAACGGGCGGGAAGCCCGTTCCGGCTCACTTTCCCTGGTAGAAAATGCGGCGATGGCATCGAAGTTACCCATGGCGTAAATATTTACTTCCTGGGCGCCGCCGCAGATCACTGCATCCTGCATGCCGTTTTTGATAAACATATAGCCGAGGCCGATAGCATGGGAGCCGCTGGCACAAGCCGCGCTCACTGTGAAATTGACACCCTTCAGTTTAAAGATGGTGGCCAGGTTCATGTTTACGGTGGAGTTCATGGTCTGAAATACAGAGCCGGAGCCCACCAGCATGGTATCTTTCTTTTCCCGCATGATGTCGTTGGCTTCTACAGTCGGTTTTGCACAGCTGTCGTTGCCATAGAGTATGCCTACGGGAGTTTTTTCGATGTAATCAGGGTCCATTTTAGCCATGGCTAAGGCCTCCCTGGTAGCCATAAAAGCGAATTCGGCCTGTTCAGGCATCATCAGGCGGGCGCGGCGGTCCAGCAAGCCTTTCAGCTCAGGACGTTCGATTTTGCCGGTGAGGCCGGAGCGGTATCCGAATGCTTTTCTTTCGGGGTCCAGTACAATGCCTGATTTTCCCTTGTATAATGAATCTCGCACCTCCTCCAGGTTTTTACCTATGCAGGAGTAGATTCCCAATCCTGTGATCACAACTCTGTTCATAATAGGAGCGGTTAACGTTTTGGACTATTATCAGGTATACAGGCCGCCGTTGATGCTCAGTACTTCGCCGGTGATGTACCCTGCACCTTTGGAGGCAAAAAATGCCACGGCTTCAGCTACTTCTTCTGCGGTACCGAAGCGGTTCATCGGCACTTGTGCGGCCAGTTCTTTTTCGTTCAGTTCAGCCGTCATATCGGTTTTGATGAAGCCTGGAGCCACTGCGTTCACGGTTACACCACGTTTGGCGATTTCCTGTGCCAGTGCTTTCGTAGCGCCGATTACGCCTGCTTTGGCGGCGGAATAGTTGGTTTGTCCTGCCAGGCCTTTAATGCCGGATAAGGATACCATGTTGATGATGCGGCCATAGCGTTTCATCAGCATACTGCTGAGTACCTGCTTGGTAACGTAATAGAAACCATTCAGGCTGATATTGAGGACATTATTCCATTGTGCCTCACTCATCATAAACATCAGCCCATCCTCGCGTACGCCGGCATTATTGACCAGCACTTCAATCTGGTCTTCTTTATGCGCTTCCATCCAGGCGCCGAGCACACTGGATACTTCTTCGGCGCTTCCTACGTTGAACTGCAGCAGTTCGCCCGTGCTGCCGGCTGCCTTTACGGCTTCCAGTGTTTCGAGTGCTGCTGCCTCATTGCCTTTATAGTTGATCAGAACATGGTAGCCTAGTTCTGCCATTTTAATACATACTGCCCGTCCTATGCCTCTTGAGCCGCCGGTGATTAGCGCACATTTCATTGTTGAAGTTTTTTGCTGTTACAACTGTACCGGCTGATTTGCCATCAGGTATTCCCTGATTTTCTGAAGATCCTTGTATTTAGGACTGTCCTCAATAAATTTAGGGAAAATAGCTCTCACCTCTTCGTAAATTTTGTGTGAGAACCCAGCCAGCCTGTCCTGACAACCGAGGTAATCCACCGCCTGCAGCATGGTCATCACCTGGATGGCCAGTACCTCGAAAGTGTTGCCGATTACCCTGCCTGCCATCAGCGCAGCGTTGCAGCCCATACTCACAATATCCTGGTTATCATTGTTATTAGGAATACTGTGCACGTACATCGGGAAGGAAAGCGTCTGGTTTTCTGCTACAGTGGAAGTAGCGGTAAACTGTACGCCCTGCATACCGAAGTTGAAGCCCAGTTTGCCCAGGTTCATGAACGGCGGGAACTTATGGTTCAGCTTTTCATTCATGAGGTAGTTCAGCTGGCGCTCAGAGAGCATCGACAGCTTGGTGATGGCGATTTTGATCTTGTCCATTTCCAGGGAAACATAGTCGCCATGGAAGTTACCGCCATGGAACACATTTTCCTTATGGTGATCCACCACCGGGTTATCACTTACGGAGTTCAGCTCCTGCACCACCAGTTGTTCTGCCTGTTTCAGGGTATCGAACACTGGTCCCAGGATTTGTGGTACGCAACGGAGGGAATAGTATTCCTGTACTTTATCTTTAAAAATCTCTTCTTCCAGTTCTTTATAGAGGTGATCCGGGCGGTGGCGCACCATTTTGCTGCCCACGAGGATCTCCCGCATGATGCCGGCCACTTTGTTCTGGCCTTCATGCATTTTAACCGCATTGAGCTCTGCCGACAAATGGTCATCAAAAGCTTCCACGATTTCGTTGATCATGGCGGAAATGGTGACAGACCAGGCCAGCAGGCGTTTTGCCTCTATGAGGTTTACCAGGCCCACGCCGGTCATCGCAGATGTTCCGTTGATGATGGCCAGTCCCTCGCGCACATGGATGCCGATAGGCTTAAGACCCAGCCTGGCAAATACTTCAGCCGTTGGCTGTACCTTCTCTTCATATACTACTTCTCCTTCACCAATCAGCACCAGGGCCAGGTGAGCGAGCTGTACGAGGTCGCCGCTGGCGCCCACGCCTCCATGCTCAAACACACACGGATATACGTTTTTATTGATCAGGTCTTTGAGCAGGTGTACTACTTCAGGATGAATGCCGGAATGCGCCTGCATAAAGCTGCTGAGGCGGGCGATCATGAGTCCTTTGGTGTGTATCGGGGATAACAGTTTGCCGGAGCCGGAGCTGTGGCTGCGGATCAGGTTGTATTGCAGCTGGAAGGTATCCTCATCGCTGATGCGGTACTGTGCCATCGGCCCAAAGCCGGTGTTTATGCCGTAGATCAGTTTTTTTGCGGAAAACTTCTTCAGAAACTCAAAACTGGCTTCCACCTGTTGTAAAGCCGCTGCGTCCAATACCAGCTCTTCACCGCTGTAAAGAACCCTGTAAGCTTCTTCCAGGGACAGCACCTTACTTCCTATTGCAACCATGGTTACTATTAAATTAAATTTATTGTTTATGTAAAAAAGTGCTCAAATTTAGTATAAACCTGGGTTTATCCAAATAATTAAGGCACTCCGATCATCAAAATACGGATAACTACGTTGGCGGTTTCTACGTGTGCAGGGAAGAAAATCAGTCCTCTTCGTCTGTTGATTGCATAGGCGGAACTACCATGACTTTATCGATACGGTGTGCATCCATGTCCACTATCTCAAATGTAAACCCTTTCCAGCTGAACTTTTCACCGGTGCTGGGGATATGCTCCAGGTGGTGAAGGATAAAGCCTGCGAGGGTATCGAAATCCTGCTCAAATTCGTTCATCCAGTCTTCCTTATCGAATTCGGCCAGGAAGTCGTAAAACGGTATTTGTGCATCCACCAGATAGCTGCCATCATCGCGGAGGTGCATCTCGTAACTGTCATATTCTTCGGTTTCCGGCATATCCCCTACGATCGCCTCCAAAATATCATTGAGGGTGATCATACCAAGAAACGTACCGTACTCATCAACGATGAATGCGGCATGTATATGTGTTTCCTTAAACTTTTCCAGTACCTGGTAGGCGGTATTGTTTTCAGGAACGAATAGTGGTTTTTTCATCACCTGTGCCAGCGGCAGGGCTTTTCCGGCTACTGCGTACAGGTCTTTTATAGACACAACACCTTTCAGCGCGTCCACTTCTCCATCGCATACGGGGTATACGGAGTGGAGACTTTCGCGGATTTTGGACTGATAGGTATCGATCGTTTCATTGATATCAAGCCAGGTAATATCGGTACGGTGGGTCATGAGCGAGGTGATGTTCCTGTCGCCCAGGTGAAATACCCTTTCGATAATTTCCTGTTCAGTTTCTTCAATGGCGCCGGAGGACGTGCCTTCGTTGATCATGGCCTTAATTTCTTCTTCCGTAACATGGGTATCATTAGGGCGAAGGTTAAAGAGTTTGACGAGAACGTTGGTAGAGGCGCTCAGCAACCAGATAAAGGGAAAGGTAAGCCAGGAGATGAATGTCATTGGCCTGGCCACATTTTTGGCAATGGCCTCTGGTTTGGCCATGGCCAGCCGTTTAGGCACGAGTTCTCCCAGTACAAGGGAAAAATAGGTGATGGTAACTACGATGATGGTAGTTGCCAGGGGGCCACTGTATGGTTGTACGGATGGATAAGTATTGAGCCAGGCTACGATATCAGTTTTGATATTTTCACCAGAGTAAATACCGGTCAGGATACCGATAAGGGTGATGCCGATCTGGACGGTGGAAAGAAACCTGTCCGGGTTGTTGGCCAGCTTCAGCGCGGCCTTTGCTTTTTCATCCCCTTTATTGGCGAGGTGTTCCAGCCTGATTTTCCGGGCGGACACCAATGCTATCTCCGACATCGAGAATAGGCCATTGAGTAAAATGAGGATGAGGATAATGACGACTTCCATGATATAAAGTCTAAAAATAATAATTATTCAAATATCAGTGTAATAAATGCCAGTACCAGTCCCAGTGCGATCGCCATCACTTTTTTACGGCTTAATTCATGGTGTTTGGTACCACTTTCATAGAAAATAGTAGTAGAAATGTGCAGAAACGCTCCAATTACAAGAGCTACCAGGTATACCAGGTAGTGGGAAACAACTTCGAAGCGGTTGCCCAGCCATCCTGCCAGTATAGCCGCCACCGGTGTAACCAGTGCAAAGATGATCAGAATCTGCCATAGCTGCTGTTTAGACTTATGTGCATGGATCATCACCGTGATCAGCGTAAGGGCTTCCGGAATTTTGTGCGCCGCCACACCCAGCATTAAGGAAGGCAGGGCCGACTGATCTTCATACTGAAAACCTAAAGGAATACCTTCCATGAAGGCATGGATAGACAAGCCCAGTAACAACGGGGTTACGGCGATATGGTGATGATGATTTTCGTTTGGCAGGTGTGAATGGCCATGTTCCATGCCATGCGACAGCTGCTGCAGGAATACCTGCAGGAAAAAGCCCAGTACGATATAGGCACCTGCGGCGTGGCCCAGCTCATGGTATACTTCAGGCAGCAGGTGCATGATAGTAACGCCAAACAAAAAAGCCCCTGTAAATGCCAGCAGGTAGATAGTGAAGTTAGCACTGATATGCCTTACCGTCATAGGGATGATTCCCCCGGCAATAGTTGCAACCAGTACAAGTATCAGATAATTCCAGTTCATGTTTTCAATTCAGGTTCCAGTCTTAAACGCCGGCTGAAAAAGCTGCCGCTCAGCAACCCGATTAAGGAGCCCAACACAGCGCCACCGGTTACATCCAGCGGATAGTGTACACCCACGTATATCTGCGCGTAGGCAATTGCTGCTGCCCACAGGTAAAATAAGAGGGTAAATCGGCCAAAGAATGATTTTAAAGTTAAGAAACAAAATGTAGCCAGCGCAAAATGGTTGGCTGCGTGGTTGGAGGTAAAGCTGCCGCTCATAGGGCAATACACTACCAATACCCTTGTATAATGTGATACGATGGGGTCCCTGCAGGGCCTGATCCTTCCGAAGTAGTCCTTCAGAAAAAGGCTGGCCTGATCCGAGATCCCAAATGTTACCAGGAAAAAAACGATCCAGAAAAATCCTCTCCAGCCAAAGTTAATGGTCACGAACAACGCCAGAAACAGATACAGCGGGGCCCAGATAAAAGGTTCCCGGAGTATCGGCATCAGCACATCCAGCAGTGCGTTGTGCCACTGCCCGTTGATATGGAAAAACAACCTGAGATCGCCACGAAGTAAACTTTCTAGCATGGCTTTGATTTTGTGGCTATGATAATCAGTCGGGGCGACTGCTGTGCATCATAGTTATTAAAATGATAGTCTCCGAATATTTCCGTGATTTCCACCCCCTGCCGGGCAAACATTTCCTCGAAGTCCTCTTTCGTAAACGCATTCACGCTCTCAGTATACTTTAATCTCCTCATTTTCTCCTTATCCAGTATACTGATTTCCTTGAAGAACTTATTGTCCTGCAGCTCCCGGTGGATATCAAATACGACATTGTCTTTCTCTTTCACTTCAGCTTTAACAAGATGTGCGGCCACATAGTTGCTGTTAAGATAGTCCAGCACCAGTTTACCACCCGGTTTGAGGGCGTTGGTAAGGGTACGCAGGGCATTATCGTTGTCCCGCTGGGTATCGAAATAGCCAAAGCTGGTGAAGAAGTTAAATACCACGTCGAAGTAATTAACGCGGAAGGGTAAACGCATATCATGCTGAAAAAAGCTCAGGTGATCGTTTTCCAGCTTTTTGGCGACGTTGATGCTTTCGGTGGAAAGGTCGATGCCGGTGACATAGTATCCTTTATCCGCGAGGTATTTAGCGTGGCGGCCTTTGCCACAGGCTACATCCAGCATTTCGGCGTCTGGAGCCGGGCGGAGGTAGGCCAGCAGTTTGTCAATAAAAGCAGCGGCTTCCTTGTCATCCCTGTTGCTGTATAACAGGTGATAATAAGGAGAATTGAACCAATCTTTGAACCATGATTTTTCTGCTTCCACTGCGTATTATTATTTTTTATTATTAAAGAGTAAATATCGTGTGCTTTCGTAATAGCCACGTGTTAAATTATCCAGATATTTTGCGGTATCCGGCTGCTGTGCGATGATATTCTTCTGCGGGTCCGCCTGAAGGTCATACATTGCCGGCACACCGGTTTTACTATTTATTTCATAGAGATATTGATCTCCGATCATAGCGTAGTAGCCTTCCTGATTACGAACGTACTGAATGAACGCGTATTTACCACTGGCGCGGGTACTGTCAAACAGGTTCATGCCCATGGTATAGTTATTATACGGCATACCTACCATATCTGCCACGGTAGGATAAATATCCAGCAGGCTACCCGGCGTGGTGATCACCTGGCCAGGGGTGATATGTTTAGGACTGTACATGAATGCGGTTACGTGTACGCTGCCTGTGGCCATTTCATATTCCGGCAGCGGCATAAAGCTGTATGGGTTGAGGATACAGTTATGATCGCCAAAGAAAACGAAGATAGTATTATCGAGGTAGCCACCTTTGGCTGCGAGGTCAATGAGGTGGCCTACGTTATAGTCTTCGTACCGGAGGGCGTTAAACTGATCTATGCTCACAAAACCTGACTTTTTGAATTGCTCCATGTTCAGGTCTTTTTCCTTCAGGTCTTTAAAATCGCCATTTCCTTTAGTGGTGGTATAAGGCGGGTGGTTATCGGCCAGCTGCAGGAAGGCGACAAAAGGTTTCTTTTTATCGTTGTTTTCCTTGAAGATGGCACTGGCTTCGGTGATGAGGTCGAAGTCGGAAACACCCCATACGTCGGCCTTTGGTGATTTCCAGTCGCCTTCTTCGAAGATTTTGAGCCCTTCCACATTGTTGGTGAATACTGCGCGGATATTGGCCCAGTTGGTATTACCACCGAGCATATAGTATTTATCGTAGCCGGTAAACTGGTCCATAACTACCCGCTGGTCCAGCATCTGGGGATGGCGGCTGGCGGTGCGTACCCGGGTGATATCCGGCAGGCCGGTGGTAACGGCAAATACCGTTCTGGCGGTGCTTACGGCAGGTACATAAAAGTTTTTGAACAGGATACCTTCATTAGCCAGGCGCTGCATGTTAGGCGTTGGCTGCATGGGGTTACCGTACATGCTGGTAGGTGCTGCACCGGTGGATTCCAGCATCACCAGCACGATGTTCAATTTGGGCCTGGTGCTGTCGCCCGGGAAATGACGTTTATAGTTCAGCGTTGCTGCATCCGGCTTATCTACACGGAGATAGGTGGCCGCTGGCAGGTAATATTTGCGGGTGAGTTCCGGGTCAAAGGAGTCGCCTTTTACGTTCAGGTTGGAAACGAAATACAGGATGGGGTTGAGTCCCAGGCTGGTTACCCCGTTATCGCGCGTAAACATGGCCTGGCTCCAGCGCAGCGGGAAATAGGCTACATTGGCGTAGATACCGGCGGCGGTGAGGAGGATGAGGGCGCTGGTCCATCCGACGAACACGCCTTTGCGGAGGTATATTTCCGGTTGGGCGGCAAAATGCTTCCAGGTACGCTTTTGAATTACCAGCAGGAAGAACATAAATAACGCTAAAGCCAGTACGCCGCGTACCACGGGATAGCTCTGCCATACCATGTGGGCGTTATCGGCACGTTCGCCTTTGGCCAGGAAGCGAAGCACGGATGGATCGAGGCGGATACCGAGATAATCGTAGTGCCCGAGGTCCAGTATATATAATAAGGTAAGCCCCAGGTATAATATAAAAAGGTAAGCAAAGTTAAATTTACGTATAGGCTTACGCGTGAAATAGCTGTTTCTGAAAATT
Source organism: Chitinophaga jiangningensis (assembly GCF_900142605.1). Classification (GTDB taxonomy): domain Bacteria; phylum Bacteroidota; class Bacteroidia; order Chitinophagales; family Chitinophagaceae; genus Chitinophaga; species Chitinophaga jiangningensis. The sequence goes on along the minus strand of NZ_FRBL01000006.1, from coordinate 446,934 downwards.
AATGTGACAATCAACAACGGCACGATGAGGATCAATGTAAGACGCATGTCAAATTTAAGCCCCAGGTACCATGCTTTAGCGATGACGGCGGCATCAGTGATGGTGGTCTTGAAGAAGAACAGGTAAAATATCAGCCTGAACATGACCATCAGCAGGAATAGGTAAAGCGTTTGAACAAACACATATCGAATATACCGGGGTATATTCTTCCAGAAGTTTTGCATGTAACGTATAGCCGTTTTTTTAAAAGCGTAGCTGCAAATATAGTTATTAGTTATTAGATAAGGCGCGTTTGAGGGCTTATAATGCCCCTGTTGAACCCCGGTTCATCACAATTTACTAATTAGGAAATCTGGCACGGATTTTTTTATATTTGCCTTCCTTTAAAAAACGAAACTTGTGGCACTGATCAAATCGATATCCGGCATACGCGGAACCATAGGCGGCAGGCCCGGCGAGGGACTTTCTCCATTAGACGTAGTAAAGTTCACAGCGGCTTACGGCACCTGGCTTAGCAGGAACACTGAAAATCGTAAGGTAGTAATTGGCCGTGACGGCCGAATTTCAGGAGAAATGGTGAAAAACCTGGTAGTATCTACGCTCAATGGCTTAGGCATTGACGTGGTAGACCTTGGTTTATCCACCACTCCTACGGTTGAAGTAGCCGTTAAGATGGAAAACGCTGCAGGTGGTATTATTCTCACTGCCAGCCACAATCCCAAAGAGTGGAACGCCCTGAAATTATTGAATAGCGAAGGGGAGTTTATTTCCGGCGAAGATGGCGCACAGCTGTTGGAAATCGCTGCCAGCGAAGACTTCAACTTCGCAGATGTGAACAAACTGGGTACTTATACACAGGATGATTCCTATCTGCAAAAGCACATCGACCTGATATTAAATTATCCACTGGTAGATGTGGAAGCTATCAGAAAGCGCAACTTCAAAGTGGTAGTGGATGCGGTGAATTCCACCGGTGCCATATTTGTTCCTGCCCTCCTCAAAGCGCTGGGTGTAGAGCAGGTAGAGGTATTGTTTGGAGAAGTTACCGGTAAGTTCAGCCACAATCCGGAGCCCCTGCCAGAAAACCTGGTGGCACTTTCCAACGAAGTCAATAAATCCAAAGCTGACCTGGGCATCGCAGTAGATCCGGACGTAGACCGCCTCTGCTTCGTATGTGAAGATGGCAGCATGTTTGGTGAAGAATATACACTCGTAGCCGTATCTGACTACGTGCTCAGCAAACGGAAAGGCAACACTGTTTCCAACCTCTCTTCCACCCGTGCATTGAAAGATGTTACTTTGAAACATGGCGGTACGTACACACCATCTGCCGTAGGCGAAGTAAATGTGGTAAGGAAAATGAAGGAAACTAACGCAGTGATTGGCGGTGAAGGAAACGGTGGTATCATTGTTCCGGATCTGCACTACGGTCGTGATGCGCTCATTGGCATCGGCCTGTTCCTCAGCCATCTGGCGCACAGTGGCAAAGGCATCAAGGCGCTGCGCAACAGCTATCCTGATTATTTCATCTCTAAAAATAAAATTGAGCTGGATAAAGGGGTAGATGTGAAAACTATCTTCGAAAAGATCAAGAATAAATACAAAAACCAGCCTATCAATACGGAAGATGGACTGAAAATAGAGTTCGAAACTGACTGGGTGCATCTGCGTACGTCCAACACCGAGCCTATTATCCGTATTTATGCGGAGTCGCAGAATGAAACGACTGCCGACAATATTGCAAAAAGAATTATGCAGGACATTAAAGAGTTCATGCACTAATTATATACGCTATTTTTCCAAAAGCGGCAAAGCTGGAAAGGCCGTCTCAGGGTGCTGAGACGGCTTTTTCTATATAAAAGGTATAAAAAAGAGCAGCCGAAGCTGCTCTTTAATAACGCAAAGGAAGAAGTTATCAGGTGTAATCTGTAATGCATACAGAATAACCATAGTATTTTTTGGAATCATAATATCGCCGAAGGCGATACTATGATTCCTCTGGTAAACGGGACCGAAGGTCCCGTTTACCAGAGGAAAGAGTTAAATCAGTTCTTTCAATTTCGCAATCACGGTATCCACTTCTGCTTTCGTATTATACTTAGAGAAGGAGAAGCGTACAGCGATCTGGTTAGGATTGCTGGTGATAGCGCGGATTACGTGGGAGCCTGCGTTGGCACCGGATGTGCAGGCACTGCCACCGGAGGCGCAGATACCATTGATATCCAGGTTAAACAGGATCATTTCGCTTTTCTCTGTTTTAGGGAAAGACGCATTGAGTACGGTGTACAGGCTGCGGCCGTAGAGGTCACCATTGAAGGTAACGCCAGGGATATGCTGTTGCAGCTGCTCTGCCATGTACATACGCAGGTCGTTAATATGTTTGCTGTGCTCCTCGTGGTGGGCAGTGGCCAGCTCGAGGGCTTTTGCAAAACCGATGATGCCGTACAGGTTTTCGGTACCGGCGCGCATGTTGCGCTCCTGGCTGCCCCCCTGGATGAACGGCGTAATCTTCACGTTTTCGTTGATGTAGAGAATACCTACTCCTTTTGGACCATGGAACTTGTGGCCGGCACCGGTGATGAAGTGCACAGGCGTGTTTCTCAGGTCAAAAGGATAGTGCCCTACCGTTTGAACGGTGTCAGAATGGAAAATAGCATCGAACTCCTTACACAGGGTGCCAACCGCCTGGATATCGAGCAGGTTGCCGATTTCGTTGTTGGCGTGCATGAGGGTTACAAGACTCCTTTCTTTAGAACCAGCCAGCAGTTCGCGCAGGTTTTCCAGGTCCACGTGGCCATCAGGCAGCAGCTTCACAAAAGAAAGCGTTACACCCTGGTGGTGCAGGTGCTCCACGGAGTGCAGGGTAGCATGGTGTTCGATCGGAGAAGAGATGATGTGCTTACATCCCAGATCTCTGATAGCCGCGTTGATGGCGGTGTTACTAGCCTCTGTACCGCCGGAGGTAAAGAAAATTTCTCCCGGGTGAGCGTTCAGAATTTTTGCTACTGACTTACGTGCGTTTTCAATTCCTAAACGGGATTCTCTTCCGTAGGAATAGATAGATGACGGGTTTCCGAATTTTTCGGTCATGTATGGCAGCATTGCCTCCAATACTACCGGGTCCAGCGACGTGGTGGCTGCGTTGTCAAAATATATTCTTTCCAATGCGTTGGTTTTTGAAAAAAAGAATAATAATGGTTGTCAAAAAAACGTAGCAAAGGTCCGAAAAAAATACGAATTACGAATTTTTGTTGATGACGTCGTAAAAGCGGTCGCGGTAGCCATCGCTGATTGGTATTGACTGATTGGCGATCATGACCGTATTTTTCTCTACAGAATTTATTTTATTGAGCGAAACCAGGTATGAACGGTGAACGCGGATGAATTTATCTGCCGGCAATCTCGTTTCGAAAGACTTCAGGCTGCGCAGGGTAAGCACCGGCTGTACCTGCGTGTATATTTTGGTATAATCCTTCAACGCCTCTATAAAGAGGATATCTTCCAGATTGATTTTTATTATTTTATATTCTGTTTTTATAAATATATAATCATTTAACCATGCGGCTTCTGCCACGGGGTTTACCTTATTCTGGTTGGCAGCCATCAGCTCCCGCGCTTTAGTGGCAGCTTTCAGGAAACGTTCGAAGGGCACAGGTTTCAGGAGATAGTCCACCACATCAAGATCAAACCCATCAAGGGCATATTCCCCGTAAGCGGTGGTAAACACTACCATTGGCGGGTGTTTGAGCGATTTCAGAAACTGGATTCCCGTGATATCAGGCATTTTGATATCCAGGAAAACCAGGTCCACCGGCTCGTCCTGCAGGTAGTGCAAAGCAGTTGCTGCATTTTCAAATTTACCTTCCAGCGATAAAAACGGCACCTTGCGGATGTAATCTTCTATAATTTCCAGTGCCAGTGGCTCATCATCAACAGCGATACATTTGATCATTTTTTCAGCAACAGTTTAAGATCAACAATAAATTCGTTTCCAGCATCCCTGATATCCAGGTGATGATCTTCAGGGTAAAGCAATTCCAGGCGTTTCATTACATTATGCAGGCCTATTCCTCCTCTCTCAGCCACCCGTTCCTTGAAATGGCTGTTTTTAACAATAAGTCGGATCATATTTTCGTCTATCGATATATCTATGTTAATAAAAGAAGGTTCGGCATAGCTGATCCCATGTTTAAAGGCATTCTCCACAAAAGGCACCAGCAGCATCGGTTCTATCACCAGGTCGGTGCTGTTCCCATGCACATTGTAGGACACATCAATATCCTTTGGCAGACGCAGGCGTTGAATGTCGATATAGTCCGACAGGTACTTCAACTCCTGTTCCAGCCTCACCCTGGACACGTTGGCATCGTAAATCATATACCGCATGATTGTGGAAAGCTTCAGTATAGCGTGTTCCGTTTGATCCGAGCGTTTATGTGCCAGGGAGTAGATGGTGTTTAGACAGTTAAAAAGGAAGTGAGGATTAATCTGTGACTTTAAAAATTTTAATTCAGCATTTAACTTCTCTACTTTTAGCTCCTCGCGCTGCTTTTCAGAGCGGAACCATTCCTGGGCAATTTTGATAAAGCCGCTCATAAACAACATCAGCATGGCAAAAAAACCGGATCGCCGCAGGGTTTCCGGGAAAAGCAGGAAGTCCCAGAAAGACGCCTTTTCTCCCATCTGCAGCATACGCAGGCGCCGGTGCATAGGCGGTGGCATGAACTCCGCTGAAGAATCGCCGTCAATGGTGATATGAAAACCCCGCGCAGGAAGCGCCGGACCGGAATACTCCACATCTGTCACCGGCTGTTTTTTTATCTCTCCCAACAACTTAAACGAACTATCCTTAGCAGAAGTTACCTGCATGTCGTGTAATTTACTAAAGCGTATAGCCATACCCGGGCGCATCCTGCTGCCCAGCATATAATAATCCAACGCCACCTGCTGCAGGGTGATAAATACAATCAGGAGCACAATACTACTGAGGTAGATGCCGATTTTTTTCTGGTTGAAAAACTTCGGAATCAGGACATATATATTCAGATAAAAAAGCCCTATTAAAAAAAGATTATCGATCAGTTCCTTGACAAAAAAACCAGTGTGCAGAATCTGTATCCTGTACAGGAAAAACGGCATAAACAGAAAACAAACCCACGCTAAAACATGTAGGCTGATGACGAACGGACGATACTTAAAAAGTTGCTTGAAATTTGGCATCTGTAAAACGATGCAACGAACTTAGTATAGTTGAGGTTATCCTTATGTTAAAATGTGTTAATCAAGTATAGACAATATGTTAAAATAAAATATCCAATTAAAATATTCTTAAAGAAACCTTAAAATCCTTGTTAATACAGTGATGTAGGGACACGACAAGAACTGGTGCATGCGCACCAGTTCCTGATAAATTAGTTTTTGATTTGGACGCAAAACCTTCGGTTTTGCGGTTGTTAGTTCCGCGCTTCGCGCGGGTCAGCAGCTGTAATACTGTCACGCATCCATAAAGTTTGCGCTTGATTTTTTACGCTTCGCGAGATAGCAACTGCCACCTATTCATAACTGATATGTAGCTGCTGAATTTCAGCGGCTGTAACAGCTGGTATCTGATGACTGGTAAGTTTCGCTACCATCAGCTGCCCTACCCGCAGTGCATCTTCCTTTGACCTGAAAACATGGTTTCCTGCAATTCCCGGAACAACGTTTTGGTAGATAAATGTTTTTCCGTCCACATTTACTTTATAGCCCCATCCTTGCCGGATTTGAAAAGGCTCTACCACAACGGCCAGCATATCGGCAGGCTGTTGCTGGTTGCGGCCGGCAAAATGCCAGGCAACAGCAGCCAGCAACACCAATATGCTTCCTATAAATAAATAATTACGTTTAGTCATTCTTGTTATATTCAGCAGCAGGATTAAATTCCCACATATCATCAAACGGTTGGCTGGAGCTGGTTCCCAGCACTACAAAGCCGCGGTCCTTAGCAGCAAAACCAGTAGAATAGCTACGGCCAGCCCCTTCAAAATCAGTTTTCTGCGTCCAGAGGTCTGAAGCCGGATCGTACTCCCATACTGCGGTGGACAAACCACTTTTCAGTCCGGATGCGATATATCCTTTTCCTTTGATGGCAAATGCAGCAGCAGCATAACCTGCAAAGTTGTAGGCATCATCATAGCTGTCGTCAGAGATGTTGGAGATAGAACGAAGGGTGGTCCAGTTGTCCGCATCCGCATCATAGGAAGCAAAGTCAGTTACATTCGCACTGTTGGCCGTACCCATACAAACATATGCCTTGTTGTTAATTACAAACACCGAAGCATCTGTTCTCTTTCCGAGGTTCATACTTTGTACCTGCGTCCAGCTGTCGGCAACCGGATCGTAGCGCCAGTTGTCTTTCAGCCAGTTACCATCATAACCGGTGGCAAAAAATCCGTATTCGCTACCGCTTTTGGTAAGACTGAATCCAACCGCACCATACCTGGCAGTTCCTGCGAAATTGGCTTTCTTAGTCCAGCTGTTGGCAGCAGGATCGTATTGATAGAAATCATTGAGCTTGTTGAGGCCATCGTAACCAATACCTACATAACCTTTACCACCGGCAGCAAAGCCGCTGGCGTTGTTACGTGCTGTGCCAGGGAAAGCCGCTTTCTGCGTCCACTGGTTCATATCAACATCGTATACCCAAAAGTCCTGTAACCTGTTGGTACCATCGTATCCGGTTCCAACATAGGCTTTATTATCAATCACAAAGGATGCAGCGGCACTCCTTGCCACCCCTTCAAATTCAGAACGTCTGATCCAGTTACCTACCTTATCCGTGGTGGTACTGTCTTTGGAGCAGGAAGCCACCAGTGAGGCGATCAATAATAAACTATAACTTCTGATATTTCGCATTTGCATGTTCTTTTTAACTGCGCCAAAATTATCCGCAGTTGCATTCCGTCAAACAGGAAATAGACATTTGCCCCTTTTTAAGGGATAAATACCGTGTTTTTATCTGCCAGTAGTATTCTTTCGCCCTGTAATGCCCACTGGGCGTGTATTGGCGTCACATAGAACAGAAGGTCCGATTCGTCGATAAATTTCCCCTGTTGGCATATTACGCGGCAAGTAAGTATTGATCCTGTCTAAAATTGCGCACTATGAATAATAAGTTTATGATACGCCTGCGCACCGGCATCTGGGTTTCTCTGACGTTGCTGTTATTGTCAGCAGTACTCCCCTCCTGCCAGAAAACAGGCTTCACCTATGATAATATCATAGATAATAATGAAACGACTGACTACATTATCACCGATACTTTGTCGGTAGAGATGAAGAACATCCAGTACGATTCCGTGCCCACCTCCGGCTCCGGGGCCGCGCTCATCGGGAGAAACAATGACCCGCTGTTCGGTAAAATCACTGCCGGCACCTATTTTCAGATAGCCGCACCAGCCTCACTCAACATTCCCGAATTCGGTGCATCGTACGATTCCATGTCGCTCATCATGACACCCAATGCATATTATGAAGGCGACACTACTGCACAGCAGGACTTACGCGTGTACCGCGTGCAGCAAACCATAAAGCCGGCTACCAACTTTAACTATATATACAATAACAACACCTTTCAAACGGAAACCACGCCTATTGGCAGCTTCACCGGACTTATCCGCCCTCATACGGATAAAACCATCAGCGTGCCCATGTCCAACACGCTGGGTGCACAGTTATTTGAAATGATCCGCAGCAAAAGCCCGGACATCAGCACCGCCAATACCTGGCAGGAATTTTTCAAAGGCCTGAACATAGAAGCCGGTCCGCTCAGCAAAGGAGTTACCGGCTTCCAGGCACAAGACAGCAGCCTGTACATGCGGTTGTACTACCACATTAATGAAATGATCACTACCGTGAAATATGTGGATTTTAAACTGACTAATAATACCGTACAGTTTAACCATGTATCGTACGACCGTAGCGAAACGGCCATCAGTGCACTGGGACCTGCGCATAAAACGCTACCCACCGGCAGCACCAACAATACTGCCTACATGCAGCCTATAACGGGAGTGATTACACGCCTGGATATCCCATATGTTAAAAATCTACTGCAGCTGGGGAAATATTTTCAGCTGATGAAGGTGATACTCACACTCAAACCTATAGCGGGCAGTTATACGGATCACCGCCTGCCACCGCGACTGGCACTCTGCCGTATCGACAACTCCAACAACATCACCGATACCCTGACCTACGGTACACTGGTAAAAGATGATATGTTTAATGAGAATACATATTACGCATATGACATCACTTCCTACTGTAAATCGGAGCTGACTGCCGATGGCCTTACCACACGCGGCCTGGCGCTTACGCCCAGCAGCACCGATGCCAAAACCACACTGGACAGGCTCGTGTTAGGCGATCAGAAAAATACCGGCAGCAAACTAAAAATTCAGGTTTACTATTTACTGTACAAATAGGCTCCATCAGCAATGAAGAAACATAATATATTTTGGCTGCTCCTGCTAGGTGCAAATGTTGCCAATGCACAACACGGACTCAACTCCATTTACTCGGCCTTTGGCATCGGCGACCTTGAAACACGGGATTACAGCCGCAATTTTGGCCTGAGCAGCACGGGCATTGCCGCAAGGCCGGTCGGGTACCTGAACGATCTTAATCCGGCCTCCTATAGTGCTATACCTACCCAGAACTTTATGCTCGACTTATCCCTACGGGCGCAAAGCATCAGTTACGACGGGAAAAATTTAAATCAGACAGCCGGCGATCTGAACTTCAAACGCCTGGCCATCGGTTTTAAAGCTGCCAAATGGTGGGGCATGAGTGCCGGTATTACACCATTCAGCAGTGTGGATTATAAAATCCTGAGCAAGCAATATATCACGGGTAGCGGCGCCGCTGTTACCGGCACCATGACGGGTACCGGCGGACTTAACAGGGCCTATATTTCCAACGGCTTTCGTATCTCCAAAAACTTTTCGGCAGGTGTGACTACCAACTTCCTCTTTGGCCCGATGGATGTATCGCAGTCCGTAGGTTCCGACTCCATCGTTACCCAGCGACACTCCTATACTTTCAAACCAAACTTCACGGTAGGCGGGCAGTACCAGGGGAAAATTTCCGACAAATGGGTACTGGGGCTGGGTGCTACGTATCGCTTCCAAACAAAGATGAAGCTGCAGCAGAAACTGAATATCATCAACCAGGATGAAACCGTGCTGTTTACTGAAGACAGGGACCCTTCCTGGTTTACACTGCCAACAGAAATCGGCGCCGGCATCTCGCTATCCAATGGGGCGCTTACCTGGGTGGCTGATTACCGTAAGCAGCAATGGAACGGGCTGAATAACAAAGGGACCGGCTACTATTACCAGGATGGTGAACGCTATTCCACTGGTTTTGAATATGCCCTGCAAAAGCAGTACTATAACCGCTCCTACGAAGGCATGACTTTCCAGGTGGGCTTTAGCTATAACAAATCGCCCCTGGTGATTAACAACACCCCGGTGACGGATAAATCCGGCACCCTCGGATTTTCTGTGCCAAGCAAAAACGGTGCATTGCGCTATTACATAGGCCTGGAGGCCGGGCAGCGCGGCACCAGTAACAACGGCCTGATTAAGGAGAATTACATCAATGCGGTGTTTAACTTCAGCCTACGTGATATCTGGTTTATTAAGCGGCATTACGATTGATCTGTTTTGTATCTGATGTATAACAAGGGCGCCTCTGGAATCAGGGGCGTTCCTATTTTATATCCTTATTCAGTCTGCATTCGATTGAATTAGTAAATAGGGCGATATTATCTGATTTTGTCTATCTTCGGTCACCACAAAGCCGAGATTCCGTATAAATCGCTATCGAGCATGGTAGAAAGTGTAACGTATTTGCTAAATAGAATTGCCTACTTACGAGATGAGAAGGCCTACCAATCTATCTTTCTTCATTTTCACCCCAGGTTATTCAGATTTTGTTTCAGCGTATTAAAGGATGCGGAGGCATCGGAGGAAATCGTGTCCGACATCCTGCTGAAGGTATGGACAATGGACCACCGGCTTAACTTTATTGAAGATATTGAGCTGTATCTTTTCAGGGCGGCCAAGAACGCCTGTTTTACCTGGATATCCCAACAGAAGCGGAAAGCCACTACCGCATTGGAAGACTTCGATACGGCAGACACCAACAGTTCAGCAGAAAATGTATATATCCGCAATGAAACCAAGCGGGAAATTGAATATGCCATCTCTACCCTCCCGCAGCAATGCCAGCTGGTTTTCCGGTTGGCGAAAGAAGAAGGCTTTTCGTACAAACGTATAGGAGCGGTGCTGGACATCTCCCAAAATACCATAGAATCCCATATGCGCACCGCCCTGAAACGCATCCGGTTACAGCTCCAGAAGTACCTGGAAGGCAGGAAATAACCTGGTTCAAAAAAAATTTCAATACGCTCTCACGGTAAATACCTTTTTGATAGTCTTATACTCTGGACAAATGGATGAAAACACAGAAAAACGGATTTATGACCTGTTATCAAAGAAAATGACAGGAGATGCCTCCACGGAAGAACTGCAGGCACTGGAAAACCTGCTATTCAGGTATCCTGAATTCCGTTTTTTGCACGACGAGCTGGGCAAACCTGATTATGACCAGGACGCAGCAGCCGAGCGGGCTTTACAGGCATTTGCCGTGCATTATTATGGTAAGTTCAGCCAGGATATGGCTGCAGCCGGCCACGATGATAAGGCGAGTACCAGGCTGTTAGTACCTATTGTAAAGCAACGTTCGGGAAAAGTATGGCTGAAAGCTGCGGCAGTAATTGCCGTACCATTTTTGCTGGGGCTGGGATTTTATCTCTCCCTGCATGATACAGAAGCAGATGACATCAGTGCAGGCAAAGACGTAAGCGAGATGGTTACCCAGAAAGCATCAAAATCAAAAATCCGCCTGCCTGACGGTACCACCGTAATGCTGAATGCAGATAGTAAGATTTCGTACAGCAAGAACTTTGGTGCGCATTCAAGATCGGTTATACTGGAAGGGGAAGCATATTTTGATGTAGTGTCGAACGCGGAATCTCCCTTTGTGATACATACCGAGAATGCGGATATCAGGGTATTGGGAACAACATTGAATGTCCGGTCTTACCCGGGAGAAGCAAAATTCGAAACCTCCCTGATTAATGGGAAGGTAGAAGTCTCCCTGAAAAACAGTAAAAAGGCATTTATTCTGAAGCCTTCAGAAAAACTGGTGCTGCCGAAAAATAACGTTAGCGCATTAAACCTGACCCAGGTCAGGATGCTGGATTCCGCCGTGGTGGAAACTGCCTGGATCAAAGGCCAGCTTAGCTTTGTAGACGAACCATTTTCAGCCATAGCAGCTGAATTAGAGAGACAATATAATGTGACTTTTGAATTTAATAATACCGATGCTATGCAACACAGATATACCGGTATTTTCGACAAGACCAAAATTGAAGATGTGTTAAATATATTAAAACTGATAAAACCATTTAACTACACCATTACCAACAATACAGTGATCATTTTTTAAATACTAATAAATAAAAAATAACTACCAGGTGAACAACTAAACAGTGAATAAACTGATAGGGCTTTTCGTGCCTGTAGGAAGCGTTATGTCAATTAAAACCAAAATCTAATTTATGAAAGGGAAATTACGTTGTATTTTCAAGGGACATTCCTTGCCCGTTCGTACGCCTGTGCTGGCGCTAAAACTGATCATGTTGCTATTGATCGCATTGCAGGTATCGGCCGTGAACAATGCACAGGGGCTGATCAGCCTGAAATCAAAACACATTGCCATTGATGAAGCATTTAAGCAAATAGAGCGTAGAACCACTTATCGTTTTTACTATAGCAAGGAAGATTTCAGCAGCTATAAACCGCTGGATATTGCTATTGAAAATGCCAGCATTGATCAGGCACTGAAAGTTATTCTGGGTGAAACTGACATCTCCTGGAAAATCATGAATGATACTAAAGTTGTGCTCTTCAAAGCCGGCAATAAAGCGGTAAGCCCGGCTGCAATTATTCATGGCACCATCACTGATTCCAAAGGAGATCCTATCCCGGGTGTATCCGTAGTGATCAAAGGAACCACCAAAGGCACTACCACCGGCGGTAACGGTACATTCACCCTGGAGGCTGCCGATGGCGCCACGCTGGTAGTTTCCGCCATTGGCTTTACCACACAGGAAATAAAACTGACTGGTGAAAAAGAATTACATATTAAGCTGGAAGTATCGTCGATCAACATCAACGAAGTAGTAGCCATCGCTTATGGTGTACAAAAACGCGTGAACCTCTCCGGTTCCGTTAACACTTTAAACAAAGCGCAGATTGTAAACAGGCCGGTGACTTCCCTTACCAACTCCCTGCAGGGATTAATTCCCGGTATGGTGGTAATGGCGCGCCCCGGCGATGTAGGCAGCGATATCGGTACTATCAACGTGCGCGGACGCGGTAACCTGGGCACTTCCAGCCCGTTGTATATCGTGGACGGCGTACCGGTGACTGCCGGCGACTTCGCCCGGATCAACGGTTCTGACGTAGAAAGCATGTCAGTATTAAAAGATGCGGCGGCATCTTCGCTGTATGGTTCCAGGGCTTCTTTCGGTGTGATCCTCGTAACCACCAAAAAAGGTAAATCCGGTAAGCCTACCGTACAATATAACGGCTACTACGGTTTCCAGAAAGCACTTGTGTTACCTAAATGGCTGGGCTCCTATGACTACGCCACCCTGAGCAACGAAGCGGCGACTAACGCCGGCGGTACACCCGTATATAACGCAACGCAGCTGGACAAAATCAAGAATGGCACCAGCCCTGACAGCTTCCCAAATACCGACTGGTATTCACTGGCACTGCGTAACTCAGCGCCTATCACCGAGCACCAGGTAAGTGTGTCAGGTGGCGGTACCACACGTTACTATTTTAGCGGCGCATTCCTGAAACAAGGTTCTTTAATTCCCGATAAGGATTTAAAGAGATATTCATTCCGTTCAAATGTAGAATCACAGGTATCTGAGAAATTAAAAGTTGGAACAAACCTTTCCTTCATCCGGGACGAAATCAACAGCGAAAGCGGCGCACTGAGTTTTGTGAGCTTAAACCGTGTTACACCGCTGCTGGTAAACAAGCAATCCAACGGCGAATGGGGAAGCATCAACGGTGGCGTGATAGACGCTACCCTTGCAAAGGATAACCCGGTTAGAATGCTGCAGGAAGGCGGCAGAAGCTCTTCCGGCACCAACCGCTTTATTGGAAACCTCACCGGTACCTATACACCGGTTAAGGATTTAGAAATCATCGGTCTGTTCTCCTACAACAATTTCAATTACGATAGTTCTCAGTTTGTTAACAGGATGGATCCTATTAACAACTTCAATACCGGCGTGCCTATTGCATCTACCGCAGTTACAGTAAACGCATTAGGTGAATCCTGGCAAAACACCACCAACCTGCTGGCACAATTAACTGCCGGCTACAGCAAAAAAATAGGCAAGCATTCCGGCCAAATCCTGGCTGGTACATCCTTTGAGAACAATAAAGCCCGCTACATTAGAGTAATAAGGAAAAACTTCGTTACCAACGGGCTGGATGCGATCAATGCCGGCTCTACGGATCCGTTGAATACTACCGCAGCCGGTGGTATACAGCAATATGCGCTGTTCTCCGTTTTCGGCAGACTGAATTACACTTATAACGATAAATATATCCTGGAGGCTAACCTGAGAGGTGATGAGTCATCCAGGTTTGCGCCAGGCCACAGATGGGGTTACTACCCTTCTTTCTCCGGTGCATGGCGAATTGGGCAGGAAGATTTCATGAAAAACAACCGTGTCATCTACGACCTGAAATTAAGAGGTTCCTGGGGTAAATTAGGAAACATCAACAACGTGGGTAACTATGATTTCTATGATGGTCTGGTTTCTTCTACGGTGGGTATCCTGGATGAAAAACAACAGGATGGCGTTTCTCCGGGCAAGCTGGCAAACCCAAATCTTTCATGGGAAAAAACAACCATGGCTAACATCGGTGTCGATGCGGGCTTCCTCCAAAATAAGCTTTCCCTCCAGTTAGACGTATTCCATAAAGTAACCAATGACATTCTGCTGCAGGATGCCTCTGTGCCTTACGAAGCAGGACTTACAGATAACCAGCTCCCATCCAAAAATATGGGTAGCGTACAAAACAGAGGTATTGAGTTAACACTGGCTTACAGCGATCGCATTGGCGATTTCAACTATAGCGTAGGCGGTAACTTCTCCAAAGTGCAAAACAAAATCCTGTCGCTCAATAACCAGGGTACTGATAATATCAATAGCTACTACATTCAGCGTGTAGGCGGCGCCGTTGGTGATTTTTATATGTATCAGGCGGATGGTTTGTTTGTAACTGATGCAGAAGTGGCAAAGCATGCGAAGCAGTTTTCCGGCACTAAAGCGGGCGACATCAAGTATGTTGACCAGGATGGTGATAACGCCATCACCGCAGAAGACAGGGTGGTGACTGGTAATGATGTACCATACCTGACCTATGGCCTCAATGCTTCCGCCAGTTATAAAAACTTTGATTTCTCCATCATTGGCCAGGGTGTTTCAGGGGTAAAAGTTTACCTGGAATCTGAAGCTTCACAGGCGTTCTTTAACGGTGCCGGTGTAAAACAGTATGTGCTTGGCCGTTGGACGGCTGCTAACCCTGATCCCAACGCTGCGTATCCACGTGTGTTAAGGTCGGCTGCTAACTCTCAGAACCTGCAAATGTCCAGCTTCTGGCTGTTTAATGCAGATTATTTCAGGATCAAGTCACTGTCCATAGGTTACACCATTCCTGACCGCGTAATGCAGCGTGCACATATGCAGAAGCTGAGAATTTATATGTCCAGCAACAATCCATTTACCATCAGAGGGGATAAGCGGATGAAGGATTTTGATCCGGAGTCAGCTTCTACGAGAGCGGGCTATCCACAGCTGAAATCCTGGTCGTTTGGCATTAACCTCACCCTCTAAAATGTGTTTTATGAAAAGATCAAATTTATATATATCAATATTGTCAGTGGGCTTGTTCATGAGTTGTTCAAAAAAGCTCGAGCTCACTCCCAACGATACCATTTCAACAGGTTCCTTCTGGAAGTCGTCCAACGATGCGCGACTGGCGCTGAATGCCTGTTACGGCTACCTGCAATACGGGTTTAACTACGCCTACGACGATGGCAAAACCGATAACACCTATGCGCAATATCCATGGGAAAGCACTGCCACCTATGTAAGTGCGGGTAACGTTGATCCTTCTATTGATGCGGGTTATGCCAGCAGGTATCAGTCCATCAGAACCCTGAATTACTTCCTGGCCAACATCGACAAAGCACCCGTTGATGATCAGACCAAAAAGCAATACATTGCTGAGGCACGCGCCATCAGGGCGTTTGCATACTATGAGCTAACGGCTACCTTCGGCCCTGTGCCCTTGATCAAAGCGCAGTATAACGATCCTTCCGAAACTGCCGTAGAGCCTACGCCACAGGCGGACGTTATCAATTTCGCCATCACGGAGCTGCAGGCTGCCGTGCCGGATTTACCCGCTTCCTACTCAGGTGGCACCGGCAATGAAACAGGACGCATCACATCAGGTGCAGCCTGGGCCATGCTCACCCGCATTCAGCTGCATTATGCAAAATATGCGGATGCTGTAGCCAGCGCCCAGAAAGTGATGGGCATGGGATATGAACTGTTCCGCGTAGCGGCGGTTTCCGCTGCTGATATGAGCGACGACTTTTCCACATTCGTAGATTTCGCAGATGCTGCTGATAAGGATAAGTTCTACAAAGGCTTGTCCAGCTATGAACAACAGTTCTGGGCTGCCAACGAGCAAAGCAATCCGGAGATCATCCTCGCTTCCCAGGCGATCACTAATTCTTCCTATAGCTGGGGCAACGGGCTTAACACCCTGTTACCTACTTCTGCGTTGGGCGGCTGGAGTTCCATTACGCCTACACAAAGCCTGGTAAACGCCTACTGGAACAGGAATGGCAGCAGTTTTGTACCGCAAACACCTGCTACCCGCGCCATTAATTTCAATGATGGCAACGCCAATGCAGCGTTTTATGCAGAATTTAAAAACAGGGATACCCGACTGTATGCCAGCATTCAGTTCCCTTCTGCCACCTGGAACAGGTATTCACCAGGATTTACCTTTACCTGGAAATCAGGCGCCAATAACAACAACAGTAAAACCGGCTATAACTTCCGCAAACTGGTGGACCCGGTGTACAACACCACCGAATGGGATGGTGCGCAGGATTTCCCCATTATCCGCTATGCTGAAATACTGTTAGCGTATGCAGAAGCTAAAAATGAAGTAAGTGGTCCTGATGCCTCCATCTTTGATGCCCTCGACGACATCCGTGACAGAGCGGGCATGCCGGCAGTTAACCGTGCGGCCAATAATACAAAGGAAGCACTGCGTGAGTTGATCAGGAACGAAAGAAGGATTGAGCTCGCCGGTGAAGGCCAGCGCTATTACGACATACGTCGTTGGAATATTGCTGCTGCTGTGATGACAGGTATTACCGATCTGAATAATTCTTCCGTACAGGCAAGGGTTTGGAATAACAATTTTGTGTTGATGCCTTATCCGCAGTCGGCTGTAGATAGAAATGCGAAGTTGAAGACGGCGCAGGCGGCGAAGGGGTATTAAGGAATATATTTTCAGTTGAAAAAAGGGTTTGGTGGACGCGAGTTCACGAAACCCTTTTTTTTATTTTTGTAGCATTGTTATTTTCTTAAAATTCTCCTCCTCCCCCAAATCCCAATACCACCATTTATCCGGATTATCCTTTTCCTTTTCAAACCTGCGGTGGTAGGCTATTTTAAATATAGAGAGATATAAAATCCATACCCGGTCAAGTTCACGTAAAGGCAGCTTTGCTATCTCCTGCAATACATGCATTTTTAAACCGAATCTTTTAAGCAGTACACAGCAAGTGTAGGCGGGCTTTATCCTTATCTTGTAATCACTATCCCTCCCGGGTTAACATCTCCTTAAACCAATACCCCGAATCCTTTATAATCCTCTGCTGCGTTTCGAAGTTCACATACACCAAACCAAAGCGCGCCCGGTATCCTTCGGCCCATTCGAAATTATCCGTTAGTGTCCAGGCGAAGTAGCCATCTACCGGAATACCTTCCTGGCGGGCTTTTAGCACCGCGCCTATATACTCCTGGAAATAGCTGATACGTTCCGTATCATGCACGCAGCCATCGTTTTGCAATACATCCGGGAACGATGCACCGCCTTCCGTTACAATTAGCTTTTTCACACCTTTATACGCACCAAATTGTTTGAGGATTTCATACAGGCCGTTCCCGTTAATCTCCCATCCGAGGCCGGTTACAGGCACTTTTCTATCTTTTGCTTTCACTTCGGAAACGCCGAGGTAAGGCATAAAAGCATTATATCTCACCACTAAAGGAAAATAATTCTGGATGCCTATAAAATCGAAATCAAAAGCGAGCTTTTCCCAGTCGCGCCAGAGCGCATAACGTTTACCAATTTTTTTTAGCAGGGGGAAATCATCTACCGGGTAACCCAGGCCCAGCGAGGGTTCTATAAACAATCTGTTAAAAAGCGCATCCGCCCTGCGCGCTGCATACAGGTCTTTTTCGTTATTGGTATAAGGGATAATCTGTGAGCAGGAAAAAGTGGTACCAATGTTCGCATCAGGCATTTCTTCCCGGATAATACGGGCAGCGCCGGACTGCGCCAGCACTGTATGATGCACCGCCGGCAAAAAATAAGACAATCCGAATTTACCAGGTGCATGCACGCCCAGCATATAACCCAGCGCAGTATAGCCAAACGGCTCATTCAGGATAATCCAGTTGCGCACTTTTGCACCATACTCCCGGATGCAGATGCGTGCATATTCTTCAAATGCAAACACCACACCCCGGTGGCACCAGCCGCCTTTTTGTTCCAGTGCCTGTGGCAGGTCCCAGTGGTAAAGGGTTATATAAGGCTCCAGCCCTACTTCCAGGCAGGCGTCAATTACCCGATGGTAAAATGCGATGCCATGCGGATTAATTTCGCCGGTACCTTTTGGTAAGATGCGGGACCAGGCGATGGAGAAACGGAAAACAGAAAAGCCCAGGATTTTCGCCAGTAGTATATCCTGCAAAAAACGGTTGTAGAAATCAGTTGCTACCTGTGCATGGCTACGATCCTTGATCTTACCTTTGCGGGCAGAGAAAGTATCCCATATAGAAGGTCCCTTACCATCATCGCTGAAGGCTCCTTCATTTTGAAAAGCGGATATCGTAACACCCCATAAAAAATCATCCCCAAAATCCTTACGGCTAAAGGGCATGCCGGTATTTTGCATAAGCAAAGTGATGATCTGACCGCAGATTACGACTATTTACTTGAAAAAATAATTATGAAATTGTTAACCTGTTATTTGGGAACGGATAAAAAAAAGAAAATACCTGTTATTTTTGATGATCACCGTAAACAGCGAGCATAGACAATGACCAGAAAATTTATCAATATTTGTATCCTCTCCAGCTTGACGGGCTTATTTTCCTGTGGCCAGTCCACTACCAGGGTAACTTTCAGCTTTACCACCCCGGATACGCTGAATAATATGGTACTCATCCCTGCCGGCACCTATGGTATGGGGGCAGATGATAATACCGGTGTGGCGGATGAATATCCTAAACATAACGTAAAGGTAGACAGCTTTTATATCGATGAACACGAAGTAACCAATGCGGAATTTGCCCTGTTCGTATCTCAAACGGGCTATGTGACCACCGCAGAAAAGCCGATTTCCAAAGAGGAACTGATGCGCGGGCTGCCTCCCGGCTCCCCTGAGCCCGACAGTAGCATGCTGGCCGCAGGAGCTCTGGTGTTTACCCCACCAAATCATGCAGTGCCCTTCAACGATGTTTCCCAATGGTGGAGCTTTGTACCTGGTGCCAGCTGGCGCCATCCCGAAGGGCCCGACAGCGATATCAAAGGCAGGGAAAACCACCCGGTTACACAGGTATCTTATGAAGATGCCGTAGCCTTCGCCAAATGGGCCAATAAGCGACTCCCTACCGAAGCAGAATGGGAATATGCCTCCCGTGGCGGACTAAAAAACCAACTATATCCATGGGGCACCGAGGCACTCACCGCCGGCAAGCCTAAAGCCAATACCTGGAACGGAAATTTCCCCTATAAAAATACTGCCACCGATGGCTTTACCGGCACAGCGCCTGTAAAATCGTATGCGCCTAACGGTTATGGGCTATACGATATGTCTGGCAACGTTTGGGAATGGGTGCACGACTTATATAATTCAAATTATTATGGGAAAGACGGTGAGCTGTCAGTGAATCCTACCGGCCCGGCGGAAGCGTTTGACCCGGAAGATCCGGGGCAGATCAAACATGTGATCCGTGGAGGCTCTTATATGTGTAGCGATGAATACTGCCGCGGCTACAGGGTCTCCGCCAGGATGAAAACCACGCCGGAATCGGGATTGGCTAACCTGGGTTTCAGGTGTGCGAGATCTTTAAAATAGTCGAGTATAGAAAAGGTCGCCTCAACAGGCGACCTTTATCATTAAGTAAATTTAAGCTGTAGAATGGCGCCAATATTTTATTTCGATTTCTTCAGATTGATCAGGATCACCCCATCTGCACCTTTCTCTCCGTAAAGCTTTTTAGCACTTTCTCCTTTCAGCACATTAATGGACTGGATCATATCCGGCTCAATATTTTTCATTTCTCCTTCTGTGATCTCTTTCCCATCCACTAAATACAGGGGGTTATGACCTGCTTTAGTACCCACAATTCTGATTACCTTTTTACTGGTATCTGTGCTTACTCCCATGGCACGGCCCTGAATTGTTACCGCTTCTACCA
The DNA here is from genome assembly GCF_900142605.1 of Chitinophaga jiangningensis. GTDB lineage: Bacteria > Bacteroidota > Bacteroidia > Chitinophagales > Chitinophagaceae > Chitinophaga > Chitinophaga jiangningensis. The sequence goes on along the minus strand of NZ_FRBL01000006.1, from coordinate 426,998 downwards.
CACCTGAAGTCTGCTTTGATTTTTCAACAGTTTTCCCCCCATAACCGGTTACTACTCTTTCCGGTTTTGTAGTGTCAGCGTTGTAAGTCACCACAATACGCGGGCGCTTGCCGGAACTGTCAATAGTAGTGCGTACATCATCCGCCCTTACAAACACCACCTCTTTGGCTTCCATGGTATATGTGTCTTTATCACCTTTTGGTCTTTCAATCACCTGTACCTGGATGGAATCGGACTGTTTGTCGCCTTTCTCCAGCCTGATGATCCGCACTTCTTTTGGCTTGCCGGTATCCGCCAGGGGTGCGGCTGAAGGCTTAACGCTGGCAATTGCAACGGGCTGCGGCCTGGCGGCTGGTGCCGGGTTAGGCTCCGCTTTCACGAACGGGATAATTTCGGATACTACATTGGTAGCGGCGCGACTATAATTGAGTGATAAAACGATCCCTCCTACTAAAGCCCCGAGCACTACATAGCGTATCATGTGATAGGTTGATGATTTCTTTTTGTTCATCATCATAATTCTTGTTTTTAAGTGTGAGAAATTGAAATTGTTTGCGATGGCCGTCGCATATGGGATCCCACTTATTTTCAACAAACTGTACTGATAGTTTTTACGGTCTACTCCCTGGCGTAGCAGGTAACGGTCGGTGATAAACTCTAAGTTTTCACGTATGGCCGATTTCATGAGCCATGCACCGGGATTGAACCAGTAAAAAATGTTATTGATTTCTCCCATTACCACATCCACGCTGTGCCACTGGCGTACATGCACCTGCTCATGCAGGAGTATGTCATCAATTTCTTCAGGCTGGTGTAGTATGGGGTTTATGTAGATGTTACGGAAAAAGGAGAACGGATTTACCGGCGACTGCAATACCTTCACGGGCGTACCATTGATGGCATCATCGGTGGCACTTCTATGGATTTTGTACATCGAGAAAAGCTGAATCATAAAGCGCCCCATCATGATCAGGACCCCTGCCCAAAAAGCATATACCAGCAGATTCCAATAGTTAAAATGTGGTGTTTCCTGCCACTGGCGTAAATCCGGCACATAGGTAAGCACCTGCCCTATCTCTTCGTGCCTGTCTACAAAACTGTTAATATCTATGAGCGGGAATATGGCCGCCACCAGGATACCGAACAACAGGAATACCCTGTTGAGCGTATAAAACGTCAGCTTGCGGAGCCCGAGGCGATAAGCGAGGAAGCATAAAGTGAGCGCCACATTTGCTTTCAGCAGATAGATCAGGATTTCAGGTACCATGGTTGCGATTTTATTTGCCTTTCTCAATCATGTTAATAATCTCTTTCAGTTCATCCGGAGATATCTTTTTCTCCTTGGCGAAGAAGGATACCAGTTCTTTATAAGAGTCAGCGAAGTAGTCTTTCACGAAATTATTCATGAACTTCTGCTTATACAGCTGCTCTTCAATCAGCGGCGAGTATTCGTATACGTTACCTACCTTTCTGCTTTCTACAAATCCTTTTTTCTCCAGGTTCTTGATGGTAGATGCCAGGGTGGTGTATGGAGGAGCGGGCGCGGCATGCGCTTCCAGAAAGTCTTTCACGAAGCCTTTCCCTGCTTTCCAGATGGCTATCATTGCAGCTTCTTCCTGCTGACTAAGCTTTTCCATGGAGGTTCATTTTTTATAATTACGAATGTTTCGTAAAGCTACGAAAGTTTCGTAATTGACCAAATTTATTTTTTAAAGTATCCTCAGCTGTTTTTAATCGTCTGCTTCGCGGACGATTAAAAACAGCTGAGGAGGCCCGGCGGGCCTCCTCAGCTGGGAGAAAATCAAAAGCAGCCATTCAGGCTGCTTTCATCATTTATATTGAATGCGTTACTTAGTTCATGAACTCTGCTAATTTCTTCTCCAGTTCTTCACCACGGAGGTTTTTAGCAATGATCTTACCCTTAGGGTCGATCAGGAAGTTCTGCGGGATGGCGCGTACACCATAAAGGCCTGCGGCGGCGTTGTTCCAGCCTTTCAGGTCAGAAACATGCTGCCAGGTCAGTTTATCCGCATGGATAGCAGCTAACCATTTTTCCTTTTTGTCGTCCAGGGATACACCGAGGATTTCGAAGCCTTTAGGATTGAATTTTTCGTAAGCTTTTACCACGTTCGGGTTTTCAGCGCGGCAAGGTCCGCACCAGCTGGCCCAGAAGTCCACCAGTACATATTTACCACGGAACGATGCCAGGGAAATAGCTTTACCGGTGCTGTCGGCCTGGCTGAATTCCAGCGCAGTGCTACCTACTGCTGTTTTCTTTGCAGCGTCCAGTCTTTTCGCGAACTCTTTACCGGAAGGCAGGTTTTTAGCTTCCTTGCTCAGCTTTTTGTACAGCGGCTCGATGGTTTTTACATCCAGATCGTAACCAGCTACCTGGTTGAGTACAAACAGGGCAATCGGAGAGGAAGTATTAGCATTGAAGAAGCTGGTTTCTATCGCTTTTTCTGCGGCATCCAGGCTGTCGTAACGCGCTTCCAGCGCTTTCATGCCTTCTTTATCCTTAGCCTGAGCGAGGGCGCGGTATTGCTGCTGCAATGCCATATTCACCTCATTCACGCCTTTCAGCTGTTCGCCGAGTTTATTATAGTCGTCATTAGCTTTAGAACCTGTAACAGTTGCTTTGCTGATGGAATCAGTAGTAGTGATGGTTACGGTACTGCTTTCCAGGAAGATGGCAAGCATATCTCTGCGCATGGATACAGATTTGCCGGCGTCTTCCGGTGACAGCATCAGGCTGGCCATAGTTGGCTCTTCCAGCGTGCCGGTGAAAGTGAATTTCCCATCTTTGGTGAGGGTACTATCAATGAAAGTTTCCCCTGATTTACGCATTCTCAGGAAAACTTTGGCAGGTGTTTTCTGGTCAGATACGGTGCCCTGAATGGTGAAAGGTTTTGCAGTAACAGTTTTTTTATCCTGGGCAAACAACAATGCTGGCATTAACAATGCAGCACTTATGAATAATTTTTTCATTGGTTTTTATTTTTACGAATAACAAATTTCCTCAAAAGGCAGCATCTAATCAACCTTTATATGATAAGCGGCTATTGTAACAGCTCTGCAAGCTTTGCCTCCAACGCCTCGCCGCGGAGGTTGCGTGCAATGATATTTCCAGCCGGGTCTACCAGGAAATTGGACGGAATAGATTGAATACCATACTGTACCGCCACTTCATTACCCCAGCCTTTCAGGTCAGAAACCTGCGTCCAACCCAGGCCATCCTGGGTAATGGCACGCAGCCAGCGGGCCTTATCCTGGTCCAGGGAAACTCCCAGAATAGTGAAATTCTTATCTTTATACTTATTATATGCTTTTACTACGTTTGGATTTTCCTGACGGCAGGGACCGCACCAGCTCGCCCAAAAATCGACCAGTACGTACTTACCCTTAAACGATGAAAGCTTTACCAGCTGGCCCTTCGCATCTTCCTGGGCAAAATCTTCCGCCGCTACGCCCAGTGCATTTTTGTAAGCACTTTTTATATAGGCGGTGGCCATTTCACCGTACTTTGAATTTTGTACCGACTTATCCAGTCCCGCAAACATTTGCTTAAATGCTTCCGGTTGCAGCCTGTTGCGTAGCTCATTTAACATCAGCCAGATGCTGGCCACACTCTTCGGATGCGCCGTTACAAAGGCAGTACCCACGGTTACCACCTCGTCCCCAAACGCGGCGGCCTTTTTACGGAAAGCATTCTGCCCCGCCTCGTCAGCACCGGAAATGCTGCGGGCCTCCACATTCAGGTCATTGGCCTTTTTAATCAAAGGCTCAAATGCCTTCTGGTACGCCTGCAGGTCGCGGGTATTTGTGCCACCCTTTACCTCACTGGCAATAGGAAACGTTGTTGCTGTTGTTACCACATGTACGGCCCCTTCCCCGGTTACAAACAGCATCGGATATTCCGTATGCTGCAATATCAGCGCATGGATAGCCGGCTGCTTGCCTGCCTTCACTTTAAAACTGAACTGATCATTTTTTATCAGTACAGAGTCATCCGGGTTATTGTCCTCATCGTCAAACAAATACAGGTACTTGCCCGTACCACCTTTCACCACACCAGATACTACTTCCTGGGCAAATGCAGCGCCAGAGAGCAATACTGTTCCCATAATCAGCAAAAAACGCTTCATAAATTATTTTTTATAAATATAACTATTTATGCCTTTGTTTCAGCACTGCTATTACATCACTGAGTGTGAAGCCTTTAGCCTGTAAAAGGATCAGGTAATGAAACAACAAGTCGGCAGATTCATTCAAAAATAAGTCATTGTTGTTATCTTTTGCCTCAATCACTACTTCAACGGCTTCCTCGCCCACCTTTTGCGCCACTTTATTGATTCCACGGGCAAACAGCTTACTGGTATAGGAATTTTCAGAAGGGTTGTTTAAACGATCGGTAATGATGCCTTCGAGCTCAAACAGGAAATCGTTGCTCACATTACTCTCCTCCCAGCAGGTATCCGCACCGGTATGGCATACCGGGCCTACCGGGTTCACCTTGATCAGCAGGGTATCCGCATCGCAGTCCACCTTCACATCCTGCACCAGCAGGAAATTACCGCTTTCCTCTCCTTTGGTCCACAGCCGCTGTTTGGAACGACTATAAAACGTCACTTTCTTTTCCTGTAAGGTTTTATCGAGCGACTCCTGGTTCATGTATCCCAGCATCAGCACTTTCTGAGTTGCTGCGTCCTGGATTACAGCAGGAACGAGGCCATCGGGGGATTTTTTAAAATCTATCTGCATAAATGATTATTAGAAACGCATGTTAATGTTCTTTTGATAGAGGAAATTCTTCAGCGCCGGAATTTCTATCTCTTTATAGTGGAATATACTTGCTGCCAGCGCTGCATCAGCCTGGGCAGTCTGGAACACATCCACAAAATGCTCCATCGTACCTGCGCCTCCGGAGGCTATCACCGGCACATTCAGGTTTTGCGCCAACTTACCGGTAATATCCAGTGCAAAGCCCTGCCTGGTACCGTCGTTGTTCATGGAGGTTAACAGGATCTCACCTGCGCCACGCTCCACCGCTTCCTTCGCCCAATCGTATGCTTTCACTTCGGTTTTTACACGGCCGCCGTTCAGGTACACATACCAGTCATCGCCCTCAAAACGGGTATCAATGGCCAGTACAATACACTGACTCCCAAATTGCCGCGATAACTCATCCACCAGTCCCGGATTTTTGAATGCAGAAGTATTTACTGAAATTTTATCTGCGCCGGACTGCAGCAGCACGCTCACATCATCCACACTGGAAATACCACCACCTACAGTAAACGGAATGTTTACGTGGCGGGCTATCTCAGTCACCAGTGCCGATAAGGTTTTACGGCGTTCGTTCGTTGCCGTTATATCCAGAAACACCAGCTCATCGGCGCCCTGCTCAGCATACAGCGCTCCTAACTCAATAGGATCACCTGCATCGCGGATGTTCTCAAAGTTAATCCCCTTCACCGTCCTGCCGTCTTTAATATCCAGACAGGGTATGATTCTTTTGGTCAGCATAAAATGATCTTTTAGAGGAATGTTTTTAATTCTGCCATGGAAATTTTTCCTTCGTAGATAGCCTTACCAATGATAACGCCGCTACAGCCAATTTCCTTCAGCACCGCCACATCGTCGATGTTACTCACGCCGCCGCTGGCCACAAAGTTAATGCCCCTGAACTGCGCCAGGATCTTTTTGTACAGGTCCACGCTTGGACCCTGCAACAGGCCATCTTTAGCAATATCTGTACAGAAAATATGATGTACCCCCTGGGCAATATTGCTCGCCAGGAAATCATATACGGATAAACCCGTAGTTTCCAGCCATCCGCCTACAGCGATTTTCTCTTCCTTCACATCCGCCCCGAGGAAAATTTTTTCCGGGCCGTATTGCTTTACCCAGGTGAAAAACAACTCAGGTTCTTTGGCTGCCACACTACCGATGGTAGCCAGGGCTGCACCGCTTTCAAATACAATCTGCAGGTCTTTCTCCGTTTTGATGCCGCCACCAAAGTCGGTCACCAGCGAAGTTTTACCGGCAATATTTTCCAGCACCTTCCAGTTTACCACCGCGCCTTTTTTAGCGCCGTCCAGATCTACCAGGTGCAGGCGTTTTACGCCCAGTGCTTCAAACTCTTTTGCTACTTCCAGCGGATGCTCATTATATACTTTTTGCTGGTTGTAATCGCCCTGCGTTAATCGCACGCATTTGCCATCGATAATGTCAATGGCTGGAATTATTTCGAATGATGGCATGATCTTGCTTTCGATAGGAATCTGCATTTTCACAAATACGATCCCCTGCTTTGTAAAGTAATCACCTACGGTGCGATAGCCCAGTTTCTCATAAAAAGAAACGGCAGTATTGCGGGCATTACACCAGAGTGTTTTAACGCCCTGTGCGCGACAAAAATCAGTCAGGTGCGCGAGGATAGCTTTTCCGTAACCACGGCCCTGACAACCGGGATGGGTGGCCAGCTTGCGGAACTGCGCTTCAGGCCCCTGTAAAAACAACGAAACAACTGTTACCAGTTGTGTCCCTTCATAAACCCCAAAATGCAGCCCGTCGTCGTCGCCATCTACCTTCACCGCCTGTAGCGATTCGTTCGGGTAAAGTACGTCTCTGCGTAGCTGCAATGTATCTGCTGCACTGATACGTTGAATATTCATCACTATATGTTCAGGAAATTTTCAATGATACGGGAACCTGCGGCAGCCGATTTCTCCGGGTGAAACTGCACACCATAGAAATTATCTTTCTGCAGGGCGGAAGTGTAATTAATCACATAGTTGGTTATAGCAACGGTATCCGCTCCCAGCGCCGCATAATAGCTGTGCACAAAATACATGTAGCTGTTCTCCGGTACATGTTCAAACAGCACGCTGTGCAGGTTGGTGATGTTGTTCCAGCCTATCTGCGGTATTTTCAGCAGATTGGCAACCGGCGACTCAAACTTTTTCACATTGCTGTCGAAAATGCCGAGGCATTCAGTATCATTTTCCTCGGAGTGCTTACACATCAGCTGCATGCCAAGGCAAATACCCAGCACTGGCTGCTTCAGGTCTTTGATCACCTGGTCCAGCCTGCGCTCCTTCAGGTAGGCCATGGCCGTGCTGGCTTCGCCCACTCCCGGGAATATCACCTTATCGGCTGCACGAATCTCTTCCACATTATCCGTAACAATACCGTTTACGCCTATACGCTCCAGTGCAAATTGCACGGAGCGTATATTACCAGCGTTATATTTTACAATAACTGTTTTCATAATATAATTGGTTCTTCTGCCGCTTTACCGTTGCGGATATTACCTACAAAGTTTTTCACAGTTGCAACAATATCTGTACTGTTATCCAGCGCCCTGATAAACGCGGTACCAATGATAGCGCCGTTTGCATGGGCTGCCGCCGCATCAAAGGTAGGCTTGTCCTTAATACCAAAACCAATCAGCACAGGATTGCTGAGCTGCAGGCTTTTGAGTCTTTCAAAGTACGCCTCCTGGTTACCCATATCCTTGTCCTTACCGGTGGTGGAGCTGGAAGAAACCGCATAAATGAATCCTCTGCTGAGGGTATCTATTTTACGGATTCTGGCATCGCTGGTTTCCGGTGTCACGAGGAAAATCAGGTCCAGGTTGTATTGCTCAAACAGGTGCTTGTAATCCTGCTCATATTCTGCCATCGGCAGGTCCGGCAAAATTAATCCGTCTATGCCTGTTTCCGCACATTTTTTCAGAAAAGCTTCCACGCCGTATTGCAGCACTGGGTTGAGGTAGCCCATAAGGATCACGGGTACGTGGATATCTTTCCGGAAGCCATCCAGCTGTTCAAACAGCTTGTGGAGGCTCATCCCGTTTTTCAGTGCGCGGGTGCTGCTGTCCTGGATCACCGGACCATCGGCCAGCGGATCGGAGAAAGGCATGCCCAGTTCAATGATGTCCACACCGCTGTCCTGCAGCGCTTTCATAATGGTGAGGGTGCTGTCCGGCTCCGGATAACCTGCGGTGCAATATATATTCAGTATGTCCTTCTTTTTAGAAGCAAACAGTTGATCTATACGGTTCTGCATACTTTTACTTTTTCATGTTGGTGATATATGTATTCAAATCCTTATCACCGCGGCCTGAAAGGCACAATACCACTACATCTTCAGGCTTGAGGTCCAGGTCTTTCAGTTTAGCCAGGGCATGAGCGGACTCCATGGCGGGGATAATTCCTTCCAGCAGACTCAGTTCATAACCGGCTGCCAGGGCTTCGTCGTCAGTAGCATCAAGGAAGGTACCACGCCCCGTTTCGTACAGGTGTGCGTGCATCGGCCCGATGCCGGGATAGTCCAGCCCAGCGGAAATACTGTGTGGCTCTACGATCTGACCGTCATCGGTTTGCATGAGCAGCGTTTTGCTGGCATGTATGATCCCGATTTTACCCAGTTTGGTGCTGGCAGCGGAAAAGCCGCTGTTAATACCTTTACCGCCGGCTTCTACAGCGATAATTTTCACTTCCGGAACGTCCAGGTAGTGGAAATAGGTGCCGGCAGCATTACTGCCTCCGCCAATACAGGCAACGAGATAATCCGGATTTTCACGCCCTTCCTGTTCCAGCAGCTGCTTTTTTATCTCTTCACTAATAACCGACTGAAAACGAGCCACCATATCAGGATAGGGATGCGGGCCGGCCGCTGTACCGAGGATATAATGCGTATCCACCGGGTTGTTGATCCAGTCGCGGATAGCCTCGTTGGTAGCATCCTTCAGGGTTTTGCTTCCACTGGTAGCCGGTACCACGGTAGCTCCCAGCATTTTCATGCGGGCCACGTTAGGCGCCTGGCGTTCGATGTCGATTTCACCCATGTATACCACACATTCCATGCCCATGAGGGCACAAACGGTGGCAGTGGCCACGCCATGCTGCCCCGCCCCGGTTTCAGCGATGATGCGGCTTTTGCCGAGTCGCTTCGCCAGCAGGATCTGCCCGATGGTGTTATTCACCTTATGGGCACCCGTATGGTTCAGGTCTTCTCTTTTCAGGTAGATTTTAGCGCCGTATTTAGCGGATAAACGTTTGGCATAATACAGCGGTGAAGGGCGTCCCACGTAGTTCTTCAGCAGATCCGTAAACTCTTCCTGGAAGCCGGGATCGCTCAGCACTTTCATGTATTGCTCCTGTAATTCTTCCACATTCGGATAGAGCATTTCGGGAATATAGGCACCGCCAAATCTTCCGTAATAGCCGTTCTTATCCACATGATACCTGGATTTGCTCGTATCTATCGCAATGTCCATGATACAATATTTTTTATGTTGACAAATATTTGTTTGCTTAAAGTACCTGCTGCAGGGCTTTGCGAAGGCCGGCAACAAATACGCTTACTTTTTCCGGATTTTTCACACCCGGACTGTCTTCAAACTTGCTGTTGATATCTACCGCCAGCAGCTGGGGCAGATGCAGGCTGCTGATTTCCGCTTCCTGGCCGGGGGCAATGCCACCGCTGAGCAGGAAAGGATGCTGATAGGGATACTGCTGCAGCAGCTCCCAGTTAAAGCGGTCGCCTGTACCGCCGTAGCCCTTTTCGGAGGCAGTATCAAACAGGAAATATTTTGTAACCGGGAGATAGGGACTGACATCCTTATCCCAGTTTACGTTAGCGCCTATACGAAATGCCTTTATCACCGGCACCTTTGTTTGCACCGCCGCGCAAAACTCCGGTGTTTCATCCCCGTGGAGCTGCACCAGGTCCAGTGCATAGTCAGCCACGGTGGTTAGCACCTGTTCCATGGAAGCGTTTACGAACACGCCTACTTTAAGGATACCGGTGGTTTCACGTACGGAGCGGGCATCGATGCGGTTGCCGGCAAAGCGGGGCGAGCGCTCGTAGAAGATGAAGCCGGCGAAGTCGACCTTGTTTTCTACCAGCATTTGCAGGTCGCTGAGTTTTGTTATGCCACAAACTTTTATTTGCATCTGTTTTGTTTTTCGTTGGATACCTTTGGCATCAGGTGCGATCTTTTTTCTCGCAAAGCAGCAAAGCAGGTAAGCAGCTAAGGCCTGCCTTTTGTTGTTTGCAGATATTATTAGCGATTTATCCGCCGCCTTCGGCGGCGGAATGGAGAAGGGCCGGAGGCCCTTCTCCATTCCTTTAAACAACAAAACATAAATCTTTGCTGCTTACCTGCTTTGCTGCTTTGCGTGATAAAAAAAGAACTATGTAATTAGCCGCAAGCGCGCGAAGCGCGCCTTCGCTTACCTGTTTTGCAATGATCTCATTGTTGAAACGAATTGCTCAAACGCCCTAGCAGGATCTTCCTGACGCATGAAGTGCTCCCCGATGAGAAAGCCTTCAAAGCCGGCCTGTTGGAGTGTTACGATGGCCGCCGGATCATTAATCCCGCTTTCTGCCACCTTTAGCTTACCAGCAGGTATCTTTGGAGCCAGCTCACAGGAGCGGTTAAAATCTACCTGAAAGGTAATCAGGTCCCTGTTGTTAACTCCTACGAGGTTTACATGCTCGCTTACCTTTTCCAGCTGCGATTCGCTGTGTACTTCCAGCAGCACTTCCAGCCCCAGGTTGTGTGCAAAGGTGGAAAGGTGCTTTACTTCAGCTGCTTCGAGGCATTCAGCAATTAGCAGGATCACATCCGCACCGATGGCTTTTGCTTCTACAATCTGGTATTCATCCACAATAAAATCCTTACGGAGGATAGGCACCTGGTTGTAACTGCGTGCCTGTTGCAGATCGTCGGAAGTACCGCCAAAAAACTTTTCATCGGTAAGCACGGAAAGTCCGGAGGCACCGTAACGGGTATACGCAGTTGTTACCTGCTGCACCGTTACGTTTCCGTTGATCAGTCCTTTAGAAGGCGAGCGGCGCTTGAACTCCGCGATGATGCCGGTTTTATCCGGCATCCGCAGGAACTGGCAGAGGGAAAGACCTTCTCTTCCAAACATGGGTGCCTGTTCCAGTTCTGTTGTGCTGCGTACCTTTTTGCGGGCCGCTACTTCCGTATGCTTATGGGCAACTATTTCTGCCAGGATATTTTTCATTATTGTAATGCTATCAGGTTCTGGAAAGATTTGTATGCATTGCCGGACTCCAGTGATTCCACAGCGGCGGCAAAGCAATCCTCGTAGGTGTTGTAGGTACCCAGACTATACAATCCCATCGCTGCGTTGGCAAACACTACGGAGTTTTGCGCCCAGGTGCCTTCCCCTTTGAGTATTTTCATAAAGATCTTAGCTGCTTCTTCCGGTGTATTGCCGCCATAGATGTCCTCCGGATGCACTTTACGCTTGCCCAGGTGTTCCGGTGTCCAGTCCTGCTCCCCTTTGTTGGTAATAACCTTGGTATCGGCAGTGAGGGATATTTCATCGTATCCATCCAGGCTATGCACGATTACAAACTGTTTATCAGTTTGCTGGAACAGGTAGTTGTATACGCGGGCCATTTCCAGGCTGTATACCCCTATCAGCTGGTGCTGTGCAAATGCCGGGTTCACGAGTGGCCCCAGCATATTGAAGAAGGTACGAATACCAAGCTGGCGGCGGATTCCAGCTACATTTTTCAATGCAGGATGGAACAGTGGTGCATGGAGGAAGCAGATGCCTGCAGCTTCCAGCTCAGCTTTCAGCTTGCTGTCGTCATTCTTGAATTTGTATCCTACCAACTCCATGAGATTGGAGGCACCACTAACGGAGGATACACCGTAGTTACCGTGCTTGGCTACTTTTGCACCTGCGCCGGCCACTACAAAGCACGACAAGGTAGAAATATTAAATGTATTTTTTGCATCTCCGCCGGTACCTACGATGTCCAGTACGTTGTAGCCGTTCAGGTTTACCGGGATACAGAGCTCCAGCAGTGCATCGCGGAAACCCAGCAGCTCATCGATAGTGATGGAACGCATGAGGAAAACCGTCATGAATGCAGCTAGTTCGCTGTCGTTATACATGCCTTTGGAGATACTGGTTAATATTTCCTTAGCGGCTTCGCGACTGAATGTTTTATGTTCGAAGAGGTAGTTTAAAATCTTTTTCATGGTGATAATAGTGATAGACTGAAGAAATAGATAAGCATGAAACGTGGAGGCAGATTACATTTCCAGCCAGTTTCTCAGTATCTGCTCTCCCTGCGGGGTGAGTACACTTTCCGGGTGGAACTGTACACCGCTTACGTCGTAGCTTTCATGTTGCAGCGCCATGATGTAACCTTCTTCATCTCTGGCGGTGATGATCAGCTCCGAAGGGAGTGTTTTTTCGTCTACCACCCATGAGTGATAGCGGCCTACTTCCAGTTCTTTAGGCATGTTGTTGAAGAGGCGGCCGTTGTCGGCAATGATTTTAACATTGGTAGCTACTCCATGATACACCTCTTTGAGGTTGATGAGGGAGGCGCCAAAGGCCTGTCCTATCGCCTGCTGGCCAAGGCATACACCGAAGATGGATTTGGTAGGTGCATATTCTTTGATCAGTGGCAGCAGCAGCCCTGCTTCTTCCGGAATACCGGGGCCGGGGGAAAGAATGATTTTATCGTAATCTTTCACTTTCTCCAGGGGAATTTCGTCGTTACGTACAACGGTAACTTTTCCGTCGATGATTTTTTCAACCAGGTGTACCAGGTTATAGGTGAATGAGTCGTAGTTATCAAATACAAGGATATTCATGACTAAATTTTTTGCGCCAGCAGGATGGCCTGTTTTAAAGCATTGAGTTTATTGTTCACTTCTTCCAGTTCGGAGGAAGCTACTGATTTGGCCACCACGCCGGCTCCCGCCTGGTAATACAGCGTATTCATTTTGCTGAGTATGGAGCGGATCATGATAGCATGATTGAAGTTGCCGTTGAAACCTACTGCGCCTATACAGCCGCCATAGAAGCCGCGTGCGGTGGGTTCGTACTGGTCTATTATTTCCATGGCCCTGTATTTAGGTGCACCGGAGAGTGTACCTGCCGGGAAGGTAGAAGCCAGGAGGGCAAAAGGATTGAGGCCTGGTTCCAGTTTACCCGTTACTTCACTAACGAGGTGAATAACGTGGGAGTAATATTGAACTTCTTTGTAAGATTGTACTGTTACATCTTTGGCATTTCTGCTGAGGTCATTGCGGGCGAGGTCCACCAGCATTACGTGTTCAGCGTTTTCTTTCGGGTCCTGGAGGAGTTTATCCGCCAGGGCTTTATCCTGTGCATCATCGCCGGTACGGCGGAAGGTGCCTGCAATCGGGTGGATGGTAGCTTTACCATCACGGATTACCAGCTGGGCTTCCGGTGAAGAACCCATTAATTTATAATCGCCGTAGTCGAAGAAGAAAAGATAAGGTGAGGGGTTGATGGAGCGGAGGGCGCGGTATACGTTGAATTCATCGCCGATGTAGGATTGCTGGAAGGCTCTGGAGAGTACTACCTGGAAAACGTCGCCCCGGAAGCAGTGTTGTTTTCCCTGTTCCACCATCTGCATGTATTCCGCGTCTGTCATGTTGGACGACTCTTCGCCTACAGCGGTGAATGGATAACCTGGTGAGTCTTTGTGGCGTATGAGTGATTCAATCAGTTCAAATTCGCTTTCTATGCCATCCACCTGATTTTCGATGAGGTATAGTTCATCTTTAAAGTGGTTAATCGCTATCACGTACTGGTAAAAACGGTATCGCATGAGCGGGATCACATTGGCGGACTGCTTTTCCTTATTGAATTCGATGGTTTCGAAGAACTGTACCGCATCAAAGGTGGTGTATCCGAAAAGGCTCTGTGCGAGCGGGATTGGATTGCTGCCTGTGAAGGTGAAGTTTTTCAGGAACTTCTCAATTTCTCCCGTTACGGCCTCTTTATTTTTGAGTTGTTTTTTTTCTACCGGGAGGTTGGGGTACTTGAATTCAAAATTGGAGGTGGAAGTAACTTCAATCCCTGCTATAGGCTTGATACCGATAAAAGAGAAGCTGTTTTCACTGGCTCTGTAATCGGTACTTTCGAGGAGGATGGAGCCCGGGAATTTGTCACGGAGTCGCAGATAGATACCCACCGGCGTGAACACGTCCGCCAGCATCTGTTTGGATCTCGTTTTTACTTGAATGGTACGCATGACTGATATGATAACCTAAAAAGTGAAAGTGAATTTTTTTGTAATAGGAACCGGATAAAAAGCCGAAGGGCCCGCTGTGTAACAGCGAGCCCTTCAAATATATTTCAAGACGAAACATGGCACTGTAACACAGATCAAGGATTGATTCCGTGCCACCACCAATATTTATTTGTCATGATATTCTGCATAGTGAGAGCAAAAATGAAACATTTTTACATTAAATGCAAATAATTTTTTTCCATCCGGAAAGAAAAATTACAGCACTCCTTTGGTACTAGGCAGTTGCATTTTTGATGGGTTGCGCTTTACGGCCACTTTCACGGCTTTGGCAAAGGCCTTAAATATTGCTTCTATTTTATGGTGCTCGTTCTGCCCTTCTGCTTTTATGTTCAGATTAGCTTTGGCTCCATCGGAAAACGACTTAAAGAAGTGATAGAACATTTCGGTAGGCATCTCTCCTATCTTCTCCCGGTTAAACTCCGCTTCCCACACCAGCCAGTTGCGTCCACCGAAGTCGATGCCCACCTGTGCCAGGCAGTCGTCCATAGGCAGGGTAAAGCCATAGCGTTCTATACCTCTTTTGTCGCCCAGGGCTTTAGCCATGGCCTCTCCCAGTGCGATGCCGGTATCCTCTATGGTATGGTGTTCATCGATGTGTAAATCCCCTTTGGCGGTGATTTCCAGGTCGATGCTGCCATGACGGGCAATCTGGTCCAGCATGTGATCAAAAAAGCCCAGTCCGGTCTCAATTTTCGCTTTGCCGGTACCATCCAGGTTCATTTTTATGGAGATGTCAGTCTCGTTTGTTTTACGTACATGCGTCACCGTTCGAAGTCCTACTTTGAGAAATTCGTATATACGGTCCCAGTCGGTGCTTTCCAGCGCAATCACTTCACGCAGGGCGGCGGCGCTGTCCTGTACTTCGGCGCTGCCGAGGCCATTGCCTTCGTTCATCCAGATGGCTTTGGCGCCGAGGTTTTTGGCCAGCTGCACGTCCGTGATACGGTCGCCGATCACGAAAGAGTTTTCCAGGTCATATTCCCCGGTAAGATATTTAGTGAGCATGCCGGTACCAGGCTTGCGGGTAGGGGCGTTATCCGCCGGGAAAGAGCGGTCAATAAATACCTCATCGAACTGCACCCCTTCATTTTCGAAGGCGCGGATAATAAAGTTTTGGGAAGGCCAGAAGGTATCTTCCGGGAAGGAGGTGGTACCCAGGCCGTCCTGGTTGGTAACCATTGCCAGCTCATAACCCAGCTCAGATGCGATGCGGGCCATGTTCACAAATACTTTGGGATAGAATTCGATTTTATCCAGGCTATCGATCTGATAGGTGGGCGGCACTTCTTTGATCAAAGTACCGTCGCGATCTATAAAGAGCACGCGTTTCATGCAGAAACAGTTTTTTCAGTTTGTGGTTGATAAGATTTAAGGGCATCCATGAGCTCCAGGTTTTCGGCAGGTGTACCGATGGTGATACGTAAACAGCCGGCGCAGAGCTCTACTTTGGAGCGATCCCGCACGATAATTCCCTTCTCTGTAAGATAATTATAGATACCTCTTGCATCAATGGTTTTAACGAGGATGAAGTTGGCATCGCTCGGGTATACCTGCTGCACCAGTGGCAAAGCCTCCATGGCGGCGGACAACAGATCACGCTCAATCACGATTTCGCGGATCCATTCGTTTACCTGTGATACATTATCCAGTGCCTGTAACGCCAGTTCCTGTGCGGCCTGACTGATATTATACGGTGCTTTCACCTTGTTGAATATGTTGATAATATCCTCGCTGGCGAAGGCCATACCTACGCGGAGTGCGGCCAGTCCCCATGCTTTGGACAGGGTTTGCATCACCACCAGGTTAGGATATTCCGTCAGTTCCTGGATAAAGGATTTCTGGCGGGAGAAGTTGATATAAGCTTCGTCTATCACCACGATACCGTCGAAGTTATTGAGCAGGAGTTCAATATCGGCGCGGTTGATGGAGTTGCCGGTAGGGTTGTTAGGACTACAGATGAATACCAGCTTGGTATTTTCATCGATCGCTTCCTGGAGGCCGGCGATATCCAGCTGGAATTCCGGGGTGAGGCTCACCTTGCGGATGATAACGTCGTTGATGTTGGCGCTTACCTCGTACATGCCGTAGGTGGGTGGGCATAGGACTACGTTATCCACACCCGGCCTACAAAAAGCGCGGTAGAGGATATCGATTGGCTCATCGCTGCCGTTGCCGAGGAAGATATTTTGTGGAGGCACGCCTTTGATATCGGCGAGTTTGTATTTCAGTTTCCACTGCAGGGGATCGGGGTAACGGTTGTAATTCACCGGTAGTGGCGATCCGAAGCCGTTTTCGTTGGCATCAATGAATACCCTTGCTTCGCCTTTGAATTCGTCGCGGGCGGAGGAATAGGGTACCAGTCTTTTTATATTGTCCCTCAGGAGGGAGTTGAGATCGAACATTTCAAAAGCTTTATTACGGGTTATTAATTTGTTTGAGTCGCACCGATACGGCCTGTTTATGGGCATCTAAACCTTCTGCTGCCGCCATAGCCTCTATGGTGGCGCCTATATGGCGGAGGCCATCCGGGGTTATTTGCTGGAAGGTAATCTTTTTCACGAAGCTATCCAGCGATACACCGCTATAGGCTTTAGCGTAGCCGTTGGTGGGCAGCGTATGGTTGGTACCGGAGGCGTAGTCGCCGGCGCTTTCCGGGGTATAATTCCCGATAAACACGGAGCCTGCGTTGGTGACCATTGCTGCTACCTCGCTGGCTGCGTTGCAGGCCAGGATAAGGTGTTCCGGTGCGTAGGCGTTGAGCATGGCCATGGCGGTGTCCAGGTTATCTACGAGGATCATGCGGCTGTTGGCGAGGGCGCCGGTGGCGATGTCTTTACGGGGCAGGAGGGCGAGCTGTGTGTCCAGGGCTGCCTGTACGTTGTTGATGACTTTTTCGCTGGTGGTAACGAGTACTACCTGGCTATCGGGTCCGTGTTCAGCCTGGGAGAGCAGGTCGGCGGCTACGAAGTCGGGTACGCAGGTATCATCTGCGAGGACGGCCACTTCAGAAGGGCCGGCGGGCATATCGATGGCGAGGCCGTCTTTATTCACCAGTTGTTTGGCGCAGGTAACGTATTGGTTTCCGGGGCCGAATATTTTATATACCTGTGGTACGGATTCCGTACCGTAGGCCATGGCGCCGATGGCTTGTACCCCGCCGATGGTAAACACGCGGGAGATGCCTACGAGTTTGGCCGTATATAAGATGGCGGGATGCAGGGAGGGTGTGCAGAGGATGATTTCCTTACAGCCGGCGATCTTTGCGGGGATGCCGAGCATGAGGATGGTAGAAAACAGGGGGGCGGAGCCACCAGGGATGTAGAGGCCAACTTTTTCGATGGCCACTGATTTACGCCAGCACTGCACACCAGGCATGGTTTCGATTACTTCCGGGGTGGACTGCTGGGCGTTGTGGAAGGTGGTGATATTTTTTGCTGCCTGCTGGATAGCCGCTTTGAGGGCGGGTTCCAGGGCTGCTTCTGCCTCTTCGAAGGCGGCCGGCGCTACTTCGAAGGTAGCGGCGGTGAGCTTATCGAATTGTTCCGCATACTTTCTTACGGCAGCGTCACCATTGTTTTTAACATCCCGGAGGATGGCATCTACTTTTTGCTCCAGTGCGGAGGTGTCCATCACCGGGCGTTGTAGGATGTTGTTCCAGGTATTGGCGGCCGGGTATTTATAAATCTGCATGATTAGCTTTCAGTTTAGATCACCATTTTTTCGATGGGTACTACGAGGATGCCTTGTGCGCCGGCGGCTTTGAGGCTTTCGATGATATCCCAGAAATCATTTTCGTTCAGCACAGAGTGTACGGAGCTCCAGCCGGCTTCGGCGAGGGGCAGTACGGTAGGGCTTTTCATGCCCGGGAGCAGACTGATAATCTCCTGTAGTTTATCGTTAGGCGCGTTGAGCAGTACGTATTTATTGTTTTTTGCTTTTTTAACGGCCTGGATGCGGAACAGCAGTTTATCGAGCAGCTTGGATTGTTCTGGCTGCAGGTGGTGGTAAGCGGCCAGTACGGCTTCTGATTTCAGCACGGTTTCCACTTCTTTGAGTCCGTTCATGAAGAGGGTGGAGCCGCTGCTTACGAGGTCGCAGATGGCATCGGCGAGGCCTATGCCTGGTGCGATTTCCACGGAGCCGCTGATTTCGTGGATTTCGGCGGTTACGTTATGTCTTTTCAGGAACTCGTCAACGATTACCGGGTAGCTGGTAGCGATGCGGGTGTTTTGGAGGTCCTGCACACCGTTGTACTCGAAGGATTTGGGTACTGCCATGGAGAGGCGGCATTTACCAAAGCCCAGTTTTTCTACGATGTTCACCTGTTTTTTCTTTTCCAGCACAACGTTTTCGCCCACGATACCGATATCGGCTACGCCGTCTTCGATATATTGAGGAATATCATCATCACGAAGGAAGAATACTTCCAGCGGGAAGTTACTGGCTTCGGTTTTTAATTTGTTGACACCGTTGTTGATGTCGATCCCGCATTCCTTCAGCAGTTTGATGGAATCGTCGTGCAGGCGGCCTGATTTCTGGATGGCGATTTTAAGTTTCATCTTTTGGACAAATAAAAAGGGCTTACCGATCTGGTAAGCCCTTGATGATGATAAATATGTTTGTATACACAAAATCATCCCAGCCTACCGGTGCGGTAAGTATGATGGTGATGATGTGTATGGATATTCTGTTTCATAATTCGGGTACAAAATTAGAAAGAAATCCAATAAAACAAACATTTTTTTTCAGGGAGATGAGATGGTAACAAATCCTTAACAGTGGCGGGTTTGCGCGGGCGGCGTTATTATGTAAGCACTGTTATAATTGATATATAAGTGCTGTTACATTTTCCAACCTTCTTCGTTTGCCTTCGGCAAACGGAGAAGGTTGGGATGGAGGACCTGGCGGTCCTCCACCCCAACCTTTTCAGGCGATGGTATGATTGCATCCAATCCGTTATCGCCCCGGGACGCCGGAGGCGTCCCCCTCCCAACCGATGCCGAAGGCATCGGTTAAATAACCTCAGAAAAAAAATCATACCACTTGTGTAACGTAAAGGGATATACGCATACTAACGATATAAATACTGAAACAATAGCATTCACATCTCCCCGAAAAAAAATTTTACAGTAACTGTAACGAAAAAGGGAAAGCGAATACTAACGATATAAATACTGAAACAACAGCATTCACATCTCCCGAAAAAAAAATTTTACAGCAGCTGTAACGAAAAAGGGAAAGCGAATACTAACGAAGTAAGTACTGCCGGCAGCAATTTAAATCTCAAAACAAACAATTCATCTGTTCAACATAATTAAATCATGAAAAAGATTATCCTCGTTTGCCTCACATTAATGTGCCTGTTGGGCCTTCAAACAAATGCACAATCCGTACTCTGGAAAGTAAGTGGCAAAGGCCTTGAAAAGCCATCCTATTTGTTTGGGACGATACACATGCTATGTGCCGGTGATTTTGAAATAAAACCAAAGGTAAAAGCCGCACTGGAAGCCGCCGACACATATGTGGCAGAAACAGATATTCAAAGCACGGAAGCCCGGAAAATAATGCAGATAGCCACTCTCAGTAACGAACCGCAAAGTAAGAGACTACCTGCTGCCACCTATAAAGAAGTGGATTCCATACTCATGAAACACCTGAAAATACCACTGGAAAAACTGGATAATTTTACCCTCAGTACTATTTACAGTATACTGATCATGAGCACCTATAAGTGCACCGAGCTGAAACAATACGAAACTGAACTGCTGAAAATAGCCATTGGCAAGCAAATAAAGATGGATACGCTGGAGTCGGTAGCAGCACAAGTGCAATTCCTCAACAAATCCTACAATGATGAGTATGCCATTGCACAGATACGGGCAGTTGATGACTACAGCCATATACTCAGCACCCTGGTTTCCAGTTATAAATCAGAAGATTTTAAACGGCTGTATGCTGATATCACGGCAGAAAAATTCATGGATAAGAATTCAAAGCACTGGCTACTGCATGTAAGAAATGAGAACTGGGCGAAGAAAATGCCTGCGATGATGCAAAAAGGCAGTAACTTCTTCGCTGTTGGAACGGCACACCTGGGTGGGGAAGATGGTTTGATTAAGTTGTTGCAAAACCAGGGTTATACGGTAGAACCTATTTTGAACTAAAGCATCCCCCCGTTGAAAACTAAAGAAAAGGTATTTCTTGAACTGATTGAACAACATAAGGGCATCATCCATAAAATATCCAGGATGTACATGGATACGAAGGATGACCAGGACGACCTGGCACAGGAGATCATACTACAGTTATGGAAATCGTACGACAACTTCCGGCAGCAAAGTAATTTTTCCACCTGGATGTACCGTGTAGCACTCAACACCGCACTGGTGTTTTTCAAGAAAGACCAGCGCAAACCCATTACCACCGATGCTGTGCCCGATATACCCGCTGATGAGGCTTCAAACACCAAAGAATTGCAGCTGGCGCACTTCTACCAGGCGGTACAAAAACTGGAGCGATTGGAAAAGGCGCTGATCTTTTACCACCTGGAAAATTACTCCCACCGCGAAATCGGAGAAAACTTAGGGATCACGGAAGGAAATGCCCGTACCAAATTAAACAGAGCAAAAACGAAATTAAAGGAACTTATAAAACAACAAGGCTATGGCTTTTGATGACTTACAATCCTTATGGAACAGCGATAAATCCGGCGACAGCATTGCTATTCCTGCGAACCTGGAAAAATTGAAATCCGCCCAGCTACCGGTAGATAAGTTTCGCAGGCGACTGAAAAAAGAATTTTTTGCACAACTGGCAGCCGTGATTTTTTTAGGCTTTGTACCTGCTATCATGACATTCAATGCCTACCTGCTTTTCGCATTCTACCTCATGTATTTCAATTTTGTGCTGATTTGCGGATACTTCTTTATTAAATTCTATCTGTTCTATAAGAATATGAGCAATACGGCACTAACGTCCAAAGACAATCTGTATGCAGTATACTATGATATTAAACTTAGTAATGAGTTTTATAAGGTTTTTAGTTATTGTCTGCTCCCCTTTGTGATAGTGTTTGTGGGCATAATTCTCATAAATGACAAAAATATTTCACCTACTGCCATACTGAATAAAAGTGCTGCTATTAGCCAGTCGAAAGTCTTTACCATAGTGGGCCTGCTATTACTCGTCATTGTACTGATGGTCGCGAAGACCGAGATTTATGTACACGTTGTTTATGGCAAATACGCTCAGCAAATCAAAAAGCTGCTGGATGAGTTCAGGGAGGTATAATTTTTTTAGGGAGATGGAAATTCAACTTATCAACAACATTCCGTTGTACGCCTGATGGCTCCTGATAAAAATGACACCCCGCGGTGTCATTTTTTCTTGTTTTACTGCGGTATATCTATCAGTGAAAATACACATATTACTGAGCCCCAATGTATTCAAATAACCCGCACCCACTAACGTTTTCAAAGATTTTAAAAATGATCCCCGGAATATTTTTTTAACTAAAATATTTAGTTTTATTTTGCCAATAATATTAGCATTTTAAAACACAGATTATGGAAGCGATGAAGTTGAGTGGAGAAATTGTTACCCTACCCTTGCATAATGCCAACATGGAAGACACGATAGACCTTTCAAGGGTAATCCACTCCCAGCCCCACAGCACTTTTATCTTTCAGATCAAGGGGGATGGTATGGCGGATGCCAACATGCCCGATGGCGCTATGGCCGTGGTTGACAGGTCGTTGCGCCCCGGCACCGGCGATATTATACTGGCCATGGTAAATGGTGAATACACGGTAAAGCGACTGGTGAAAGCGGGCCGTAACTGGGTGCTTCATTCAGAAAATGCTTTTTATAAACCGGTATTAATCACAGAAGATACTGATTTCCAGGTATGGGGAGTAGTAACGGCGGTGATAGTAGACATGCGTAAATAATACGGCCATGTTTAATCCGCTTGCATTATTTACCCCGCCGGTATTAACGGCCTTCCTGAACCAGGGCTACACGTTGTTTGTAAGGCAGAGTTATCTTCCCGGTATTGAGCCTGGTGACCAGGTGACCAGGGAGGCCTTTTTAATCACACCTTATAAAGATATTGGTGAGGCCAATCAGCACTTTCAGCATATCCGCTTCGATAAGCGAAAATATATATACCAGGCGCATCGCCCTGAAGAAATGGACAAATTATTTATTGCTGCAGGCCAGCCCCCAGGCTACAAGGTATTTACCGCGATGCTAAAAGGTAAAACCTGGGAGCCAGGTGGCGAGGTCGCAGAAAAGCTGCGCCGCTATATGCAGATTCATACCAACTGGCGGCCTAACAGCACGGTTGATGCCGAGCTGTACACACATTATGGCGAACTAATTATTGCCCTCCGCTACGGACAAGAGGAAATACAAGTACCTTTATATCAACTAATCTCCGGATAGCGTATGTGTTATGATATCGCCTTTACTACCAAAATTGAAAGCATATTCAAAATCATGCCCCTGCTGCAAACCGCGCCGGGAGCTAACCTTCAGTTTGACGCTACGTACCATAAAATCGGGATGTCGTACCCGCAATGGCCGATTGTAGTAAACCATGAAGGCCCGCAATTAGCCCTGTTTAACTGGGGGCCCATTCCTAAAATGTTGAATACACCGGAAAAAGTAAAGCGGCAACGGCAAATGTTTCTCAACGCACGCAGCGAGAAAGTACTGGAACCTAAAACACTGTGGAACGCCATCCGCACACAACGCTGCCTCATTCCCGTTACCGGATTTTTTGAATACCGGGAAGTGCCGGGATTGAAAAACAAAGTGCCCTATTATATTAAATCGCAGGAACAGGAAGTGTTTTTCATAGCTGGGTTATGGGCATTATCCAATTCCTGGGATGTGGATAAACCCGAACGTATCCCCACATTTTCCCTGCTCACCCGTAGCGCCAACAACGTAATGCGTCAAATCCACAACGGGGGCGATAATGCGGGCCGCATGCCCATGATGCTCACCAATGAACTGGCCGAAGAATGGATCAAACCAGACCTAACTGACACGGATATACGCGATGTACTGCAATACGAACAACCTTCGGATACGCTGCAGTTCTGGACCGTCAATTCCGTTCGTAAAGCCAAACCAGACGATGCCTCCGTGATCGCTGAAATCAATTACGAAGGTCTACCGCCGGTAACCGTATAGTTTATTTCAATTCCCTCCTATAACAGCGAACAGCCCGCAGTGATGCGGGCTGTTCGCGTTTTGGGCGTTAACAGTAAATAACATTTCTATACGCAGTCTGGCATAGTTTTCCTACCCCAAGTCTTGAAGGTGAATCACTTCCATTACTGATTTACTCAGAGATTTGCTTTATGGCCATATAAAAGGAAACCGGCAATCCGGATGGCGGCCGACAACCTATTTTTTTTGATCAATCCTCTTTCTCCTCCTCTCTTCCAGCTGTGCTGCCACTCTCTTAATTTTCTCATTGTATTCCTGCATTTCAGGACTGTTTTCAATCTCCTTACGTCTGGCGGCCTCCCGGCTCAATCCAATGATAAGAAGCAAACCCAGCAGCCCGAAGATGCACAGGATCAGGAGTATTTTCACATCACCATCCCTGGTAGTCCCAGCAAATAAGGCAATGACAGCACACACAATCACCGTTATTACCGCCAGTTTTTTTGACCCCGATTCCCTGGCAAACGCTGGGCGCGATGGAATCTCCAAATCATCATCTTCCACCGGTTTCTCCGGCAAATTTTCTGATGAGGAGGGAATCATAAAAAGAGTGCCGCAGTGATTACAATGCACCAGATCATTTCTTTCAGGCATGAGGCTTACATCGGAGCTACCGCATTGGGCGCAAATGAGGGCTGACGGATTCATGTGGCTTTAATAACATTTTTGATAAATAGTACGGTGTTTTCCTAATAGGGCTATTTATTTGTTTGCCCTTTTAATTTTTCTCTTTCCTCCCTCCTTTCCCGGATTTGTCTTCTGACGCGATTGTATTCCTGCATCTCCGGACTGCTTTCATACTTCCTTTTCTTCTCTAATCCTAAGTTTAAAAGTATAAAGCTACATATCCCCAATCCGCCTATACAAGCTATAAGTTGGTATAACCAGGTATCATCTCCGGTTACATTCAAAATCAGATATGCGCCGATAAATCCAATAACCACCAATATGAATGTTACAAACTTTTCGGTATTGGTAGTTCCTGGGCGAGGGGGTACAGGTGGAATAATTAACTCTTCTTCTTCTTTTTCCTCTTCTTCAACCTCCGGTTCCGGCTCTTCTATAGCTTGTGGAAGGGGTTCTCCCTGCGGCGGTGGAATCATAAATATGGCGCCACAATAATTGCAATTGACAAGATCATTTCGTTGAGGCATCAGCTTTACATCGGAGCTGCCGCATTGTGCACAGGTGAGGACCGGGAAATTCATGGATAGTATTTGGCTATAAAATTATAAATATAAAAAACGATTAAGACATTTTTCCTATCGTTTAATTCGTATAAAAAAAGTGATTGTATCACGTGATACTATCACTTTTTAGATTATCTATCAGAAATACAAGATACAAACGTAGTAACTCCCCATCGATATCAGATCTTACCCCGATTCTCCGCCCTGCTTTTCTCCACCTGCAAAATATTATTTTGTATGTCCTTCATGATCCATTTTGCCCACCAGCCTGCATAAAAATTAAACGTGGTATTCATGGTAAAATGACTGTATAAATGCAGCCGGTAAGTTTGGCCATTTATCCGTTCCAGTTCATAAGTACCATTGAGCACATCAAAAAACTGTCCGCCTATAATGATATGTTCATCCATAGTGGCAGCAGGAATATCTTGTGGATGAGCCTTTATATCAAAAACCATTTTTTGCTGATGTATGTAAGTCGTAACGGTTTCATGAAAAGTGAGCCCATTCGTAAATATCGCCTTGCGATACCCGCCAACGCCTTCGTAATTCAACACCGCCTCCACCGGGCGTGGAAAACCCATAAATTTCGTTAGCCAGCCTTTATCCGCCGATGCCGGTATAGCTTTCACACGGGTAACCTGACTCCAGATGGTAGCCGCATCTGCGTGTATATCAATACTGGTATAAGCTTTAAAAGTTTTTTTGTGCGCACCAATGTGATGTTCTATCGGAGATATCAGCAAGGGTAATATCAATACGAAGCTGGTGTAAATACGTTCGTTCTTTTTTTGCTTAAGAAAGCGCCTGGCTATAAAGCCCCCAGCCGAACTGGCAAACAGGAATAGTGGCAAAGCCATGATCCAGCAAATCATTCCCTCCATACCAAAGGCCACCGTTATTACAAAGAAGACCGTAATAGGCACCCAGGGCATCGCCAAAGTATATATATCGCTTTTTATCTTTTCTTTAGGAGATAGAATAATGGTAACAGCTCCCACTACAAACGGGACCAAAAACAAGAAGGAGATAGTCATCACGGAAAAAATCCTTTCCCAACCTTTCAGATCAAAAATTATACGCAGGAAGAGCGCGTATAAAACAGGAATGGCGATAACTTTTAAGGCAAGGAAAACACGTTTCATGGTATAGCAGCTATTTTTCAGCCGGCCATGAATGTAAAAAAGAAAACTTGATTTTCTTTCAGCGCCCGGAGAAAGCCCTGGCACGGCAGGCAATTACATAAATAGAAAAACCGCAAACCCTTTTCAAGATTTGCGGTTTTTAGCTTGTTGCCTGACCTGGATTCGAACCAAGACTGAGCGAGTCAGAGTCGCGAGTACTACCATTATACTATCAGGCATCATCGTTTCAGGACGGCAAAATTACAACATTCTTCATTTCAACCAAAATTTTTTGAAGATTTTTTCAGAAAAAAATTTCAAAACCCGCTCAGTATCAACTGTCGCGGCCTTTTTCCGGGAATTATTCCTAAATTAACACCTGCTAAACCGCTCATTTTATGCGCCACATACTGTTTGCCACCCTCCTGCTGATCGGTACCGGACTACAGGGCCTCGCCCAGACCACCACGGTTAAACCCCAGCTAATGGGGCATATCAACGATAAAAAGCTGAAAGAAGCCTCCGGCATCGCCTCCTCCGTGCCGCTTAAAAACTGCTTCTGGTCGCATAACGACAGCGGCAACAAACCCGACGTATTCCTGCTGAACAATAAGGCAGCCGTCATCAGCGTGTTTAACATCGAAAACGGGACGAATAAGGACTGGGAAGACATTGCCGAAGGGCCGGGCCCGGTAAAGGGCAAATACTACGTATACGTGGCAGATATTGGCGATAACAGCGGCACACGTGACCATATCCGCATCTACCGCTTCCCCGAGCCTGCCACCAAACCGCAGCCTAAAGTAAACATCACCGCGGACGTGCTCAAACTGGAATACCCCGATCACCCCAAAGATGCGGAATCCCTCATGATCGACCCCATCTCCCGGCAGATCTATATCATCAGCAAACGCCAGAAAGCAGTACACCTCTATAAAACTACACTCGACTTTAAAGACGGCGATCAAACCAATCTTCAGAAATTAATCACCCTCCCCTTTACCTGGGTAGTTTCCGCCGATATCTCCAAAGATGGCCACCATATCGTACTCAAAACCCTCACCACCGTATACTACTGGAACCGCAAAAACGGAGAAACCGTAGAACAGGCCATGGCACGCCCCGGCAAACAACTCCCCTATGAACCGGAAGCACAGGGCGAAGCCATCACTATCTTACCGGACAACAGCGGGTACGTTACCATCAGCGAAGGCAAAGCCGCCCCAATGTATTTCTATAAATGGAAATTCTAATCTCTCCCTATATTACCTGATTTTTTTATCGCTGACATACCATTTCAGTGTGGACTGTTAAACTTGTATATGCAAGCAGATCATTATTGCAGTAAATGATCTGCCTCCCTGTTTTACCCTGAAGTCCGACACCCTCAAAAACAGCTGCGCTCTGATAATCCCGGGCTGGCTGTTTTGTAAAACCATAATAGTATGCCAGCAAAAAAAGCAATTATCATCGGGGCAGGTCCCGCAGGTTTGACCGCCGCCTATGAACTACTTCAACGCACCAACATTATACCGATAGTCCTGGAAAAAAGTACTGACATTGGTGGAATTTCTAAAACGGTCAACTACAAAGGCAACAGGATCGACATCGGAGGACACCGCTTCTTCTCCAAATCCGACCGCGTAATGGAATGGTGGCTAAATATGATGCCCCCTCAGGAAGAAGCCGCTGAAACTTTCAGCATCACCTACCAACGCAAAACAAGAGATGTTAAAAAGCCTGAAAACACTGGCACCGACACACTCGTAGCACGCGACCCTGACCTGATCATGCTCGTCAGACAACGCCTGTCACGTATCTACTTCCTGAAAAAATTCTTTAACTACCCCATACAACTTTCGCTGGACACCCTGAAAAAACTGGGCCTCAGCACCACCATCAGCATCATGTTCTCCTACATGTATGCCCAGTTGTTTCCACGCAAACAGGAAAAATCACTGGAAGATTTTATGGTGAACCGCTTCGGCAAAACACTGTACCACCTCTTCTTTAAAGACTATACCGAAAAGGTATGGGGTATCGAATGCTCCAAAATATCCGCCGAATGGGGCGCCCAGCGTATCAAAGGTATCTCTATAGGTAAAGCCATCTCCCATGCCCTCAAAACCGCCTGGGACGCCGGCAAACCTAAAGACATCAATCAGAAAAATGTAGAAACCAGCCTGATCGAACAATTTCTCTATCCGAAATTCGGACCGGGCCAACTATGGGAAGAAGTAGCGCGACAAGTAACAGAACGCGGAGGCACCATCCTCATGCAGCACGATGTTAAAAAAGTATTCACCAACAGTAACCTCATAACCGCTATAGAAGCAGTGGATAAAACCACCGGCGAAGCAGTCATCCTCGACGGCGACTACTTCTTTTCCACCATGCCGGTACAGGAACTGATTGCGGATATACAAGGTAACGTGCCGCAAAATATCCGGGACATCGCCGCCGGGCTGATGTACCGCGACTTCATCACCATTGGTATCCTCCTCAAAAACCTCAGCTTCCAGGACGGGAAAACGGGCGAGTACAAACCCATTACCCTCAAAGACACCTGGATCTACATACAGGAAAAAGATGTACGCGTGGGCAGACTACAACTATTCAATAACTGGAGCCCCTTTATGGTAAAAGACCCCGGCACCACCTGGGTGGGCATGGAATACTTCTGTAACATGGGCGACGGCTTCTGGGAACTCCCCGATGAAGAAATACGCCAGATCGCCATCGATGAACTCTGTAAAATCGGCCTGGCACAAAAAGCAGATGTACTCGATGCCACCGTGCTCCGCATGGAAAAAACATACCCCGCCTATTTTGGCACCTACGATAGGTTTGATGAACTCAAAGACTATGTGGACTCCTTCGAAAACATCTTCCTCGTAGGCCGTAACGGTATGCATAAATACAACAACTCCGACCACTCCATGCTCACCGCCATGGTAGCGGTAGATAATATCTGCAACGGCATTGTTACCAAATCAAACATCTGGAGTATCAATACGGAGCAGGAGTATCATGAAGAGAAAAAATAAACGAAATAACCACGAATGATATTACCTATTTACGGCGACCCCAAAATAACGGATACCAGTTTCAAACATTTTCTGCTTGCCGACAGGCGTAACCGCCTGTTGGCAGGGATTGCCATAGCAGTCATTATTGTTAACCTGGTAATATTTAAAATCATATATCCTTACATGGATATTACGCCGGACAGTGAAAGCTATCTGACAGCGGCTGCCTATCATTTGCAGGCAGACCTCTGGCCGGTTGGTTATTCCAGAATACTGGAACTACAGCATCTTGTGATACCTTCAGAAACAGGCCTGATGGTATTTCAGTACCTCTGCTTACAAGCGGGTGCATTCTTTCTGTACTTCACCTTATTATACCTGTTAAGACCTGGAAAACTTTTTACCTACGGTGCATTTCTCTTTCTACTAATTAACCCTTTATTTCTTTACCTCAGCAACTATGTAATTACGGAAGCGTTATTCCTTGCCCTCGGGTTTACCTGGTTTGCGCTGTTGCTGTGGGTACGCTATAAACCCGGCACCCTTGTTTTTCTATTCCATGGCGTTGTACTGGCGGTGGCCTTCACAATGCGGTATAATGCCATGTTTTTCCCTGTGGTAGCGCTGGGGGCTATACTGCCTGCCCGTGCTGCCACCTGGAAAAAAGTATATGCCATCGCGTTACCCGCAGTACTCATTGGCACGTTTATCTGGCACACCACGCAACAGACTTACAAACTGACCGGCGTAAAAAAATTTTCCGTATTCAGTGGCTGGCAGCTGGCAAACAATGCCATGTACATGCTACCCTATATTGCATACGACACCACCGGTGTACCTGCACATTTGCAGGGATTACACCGCTATTCCCACCAGTTTGTAAAAAGTAAATATTTTAATCCGGAAGAAGCTACCCTGCCGGCAGGGGCATATTACATGTGGACGCAAAACGGCCCGTTAAAAGTCATGCTCTCCAGCTACATGAAAAAACATCAGGTAACAGATAATTATACCGGATGGGCAAGGGTTTCAGCGTCTTACAGCGAATATGGCAAATTCCTGATCACCAAACATCCGCTGGCGTTTGCCACACACTTCTGGTTGCCCAATATCGTAGAATACATGCGTCCGGGCACAGAAATGATTGGCAGCAGCAACAGGAATAAAATTGGCACACCCGGGGTAATGCGGCAATGGTTCCGAAACACGCCCGTGCAAATCAGCGAACGCTTTCCGGGCCTGCAGCCCTTCCTGATGACGAAATACACTTTCCTGTTCATCTTCCTTCAGCTGGCTTTCATAGAGGAAGTCATCCGGTTTATTTATCTCAAACGGTATAAGTTTGTAGAGCTGATATTCAACCAGGTGCTGGCACTCTTTGTCACTTTTCAAATAGCGCACTTTTTCTTTAGTACGCTGGCAGCCCCCGTTGTACTGCGATACCAGACCATGATGATTGTACTGCTGCTATTCGCGGTATTACTGCTGGTAGAAAAAAATGATAATACTCCCATCTGGTCAGATACCGCGGAGCCGGTACCGGGTATATAAAAAAACAGCTGTACCTGACAGATACAGCTGCTTAATATTTTTATATTTCTATACTAATGATGCCGGCCACCGAACACCAGTCCCGCAGATAATTTCAGATATATATTTCCGTTATTTTCCACCTTGGGACCAGGCCTAAGTCCTAACTCAATAGCCGACTTAATACCAAACCATTTGCCCATGCTGATTGCCTGTGCACCGATGCGCGCTCCTATTCTATTTATGGGTGCAGTAACAGGTACAACTTCACTATCCTTAGAGCTTGTGCCTGTTGGCCTGTAATAAATCACATCCTCGTATTTAAATACAGGTGCATACATTACATCCACATATAAATCCGTCTGGTTTGTCACCTCGCGCTTTCCTTTCATCGTCTCATCTCTGAGGTTGATTTTAAGGTCACGGAACTTGCTGAATCCTACACCCGCAGTAATAATTTCAGATTTTGTTATCGCCTTACCGTCATTAATGTTACTATAATCGAACTCACCATAACTTCCTTCCGGTTTATCCACCTTCAGATTCATTAATTGCACCACTGGTCGCACGGCATGAATAGCCCCGGCCCGCAGGGTAACGGTCCGTAACATATCTGCTTTCACATCTCCCACCATTTCTCCATACTTAGTATTGGAGATGTGCATGCGATAGCTGTATGTTTTGACCTTGCCGGCACCAACCGGAAATTTACCCAGCACTTCAATTGACTGCGCCGTTTTATCTGTAACCGGCTCCGGGGCCAACCAGGAAGCAGAATAATCACTCAGGTGCAGATAGTCGTACTGCCAGTTCACGTTGATGCCTATATTATTGTTAAAAGTATAGAAAGCACCTATACCGGTACCCAGGCTGGAATAGGGTTTATACACATCTATGCTGGCCAGATCTGCGGTGATACCCCACCAGTTAATGGCTTCCGGCTGGTTGCGTACCTTTTCATAATAAAAAGTATCCTGGTAGAATTTAGGTGCGGAAGCGTTCAGTTTCTTTCCGGGCACGGGGACGCTTGCCAGCTCCTCTTCTTTAACGGCGGCAGGTGTAGTGGTATCTTTTACAGGCGGTACATAGCAATTAGCATTATATAGATCTACAGATTTCCGCAAATGCTCATCTGCGCGTCTGTTCAATACCCAACTGCCTACGGTACCGGCTATCATAATACCTCCTCCAATACCAAAGCGGGTCCAGAAAACGCCAGGCTTTGCCCCTTCTTTTGCAGCGGCAAACAAACCACTGAATGCCATCACCGCCCCAACGCCAAAAGAGCCATAGAAACTTAATTTGGCCTTACGTCGGTTTTGATTAAATGCATTGATTTCTTCCATCGCCAACGGACACTTATAATAATAGTTGCTCAATACGCTGGCATTACGGCCGATCTCCACCGGCTTCTTCCCATTTATTCTTACAAAAGGAATGGAATACGTAGTTGTTCTTCCGTTAGATGAGTAAGCAGTTACTGTTTTGTACACCAATTCCAGGCTGTTCAGGTTAGCTGCTGCTTTTTTTGAAGGACGTTTGATAATTTTTGATTGAAGGGCAGAATCACTCTGACCATAGGCACAAACAGAAAAGGTTACAAGCAACAGTGTAAAGATGCTTTTTACGAGGCATTTCATAGTAGGTATAAGGTTTTATTTCCGGGCGACAAAACTATAAAACAAAACCTTATACGTAAGTAATACGAATGTGTATATTTATGGCTAGATAATTATTCTTCTCTCAATCGTTCATCCGTATACGTGATAGCCGTTTTTCCATGCGGCACCGGTACGCCATGCTCATCCACACTAACAAATACTATCCGGTCGATGGTAAGAATGCTTTTTTGCGTGATTTTATTTCTTACCTCACACTGTAACGTAAGGGAAGTACGGCCAAAATGCGTAGCCTTAATACCCAGTTCCACTATATCTCCCTGACGGGCGGAGTTGATGAAGTTAATTTCAGACATGTACTTGGTTACACAACGATTAGTGCCCAGCTGGATAATAGAATAGATAGCGGCTTCTTCATCGATCCATCGCAGTAAACTACCGCCAAATAAGGTGCCGTGCGCATTCAGGTCTTCAGGTTTTACCCATTTTCTCGTATAAAAATTCATTGCATCCCGATTTTTAACTCCACGCAAAGGTACAAAAAAAGCAGGAGCCGTTTCCGGCCCCTGCACTGACTATTTCGGCCGTATATCTTACAGCAACGCATCAATTTCCTTTAGCTCATACTGCGGACATCCACCACTTTTGCCAGCCACCAAAGCGCCGAGGGCATTACCAAAGCGGATGGCGGCGGCCGGCTCGCTGCCCTGATGGCGTGCATGCAGGTAACCTGCCAGCAGGGCATCGCCGCTGCCAATCGTATCTACCACCTGGACTACGTGGCCTTTTTCATAATGAAATACCCCATCTTCATATAAAACAGCACCAGCTGCGCCCAGTGTTACAATGATTGCGCGTGGCAGATATTTTTCCTGCAACTGTTCAATACAGGCTTCCATATCTCCCGAAAAACTAAACCAGCGGCTTAGCTCCACCAACTCGTGTTCATTTATTTTTACGATATCGGCATGTTGTAATAACCAGTCCACCTGCTCCATGGAAAAATGCGGAGGTCGCAGGTTTACATCCAGCACACGCAGTGCCGGCACCCTCAGCATCGCTTTCAGCGCTTCCCTGCTCACTGCATGCCGCGAAGAAAGCGATCCAAAAATAATATACGCCGGATGTGCATCCAGGAAGGCTTCCCAGGTAAGGTCAGCAGCAATAAAATCCCATGCCGCCGGAAACAGAATATCGTAGGCCATCTCCTGCGAAGGCGTAATAGTAGCCAGCACCTTACCGGTAGGCACCAGTTCATCTTGCTGGATATAAGCAGTATTTAACCCATAACCACGCATCAACTGCAGGAGCTGCTCACCGTAAGCATCTTGTCCGACTCGTGTAACCATGGCCGTAGTATGCCCCATTTTCTGCAAATGGTACGCTACGTTCATAGGTGCACCACCCGGCAATTCCTTGTCAGGTAAGATATCCCACAGTACTTCTCCGAAACAAACGATTTCTGTTTTCATGAATAAAAGATAGGAAGTTCTTTTAAGATGGGCAAGTGTAATTTGTACCACAAATGTAATAAAACAACCATGAACACCAATGCCGCCGAAAATCGATGCAACCCAATACCACAGGACATTTCACCACACATTCATCTTTTTATCACCCAAAACGAACACATTCTTTTAATTAACCATTTACACACATGAGTGCACTTAGTTTTCGTGGTATGACCTGCAGCACATGCCACGCATAAACCAATTAGTAACCAATCTATATTCCTTAAACAACACAAAAATGAAAAGAATTCTTGTATCATTCGCACTGAGCCTATCAGCGGCCGTAGCATTTGCACAAAAACCAGGTCCACAGTTATTGAATCCTACAAACCATGCCCTCGTACTCATCGACCATGAAGGCCAGATGGCATTTGCAACCAAAAGCATTACTACCGAGGAATTGAGAAACAACGTGGCCATCGTGGCCGGGGCATCCAAAATTTTTAATATACCTACGGTTGTAACCACTGTTGCAGAAAAATCCTTCAGCGGACCTGTGTTTCCTGAAGTAGAACTTTTTTATCCACAAGCCACCAGCGGTTATATCGACAGAACTACCATGAACACCTGGGAAGATGTAAACGCACACAAAGCCATCACCTCAAAAGGTAAAAAGAAACTGGTATTAGGTGGGCTGTGGACAGGTGTATGCATCGTAGGACCTGCATTGTCCGCTATAGCAGAAGGTTATGAAGTATATATCATCACTGATGCCTGTGGTGATGTTTCGAAAGAAGCACACGAACAGGCTATTAACCGCATGATCCAGGCAGGTGCCAAACCAATAACTTCTGTGCAGTACCTGCTGGAATTGCAGCGCGACTGGGCACGTCAGGAAACTTATAAAGCAGTAACCGACCTGGTGAAAAAATACGGCGGTGCATATGGGCTCGGTATCCAGTATGCCCACGAAATGCTGAAACACTAAGTCACCCTTTAATAGCTGCGAGGTTGTATCAACGCTACTCAGCCGTTGATACAACCTCTTTTAAATATCATTCCTCATGAAAATATTTTTCTATGCCAGCGTTGCCAGCCTGCTGATTACCACAGGCAGCCTGCATGCGCAACAGGCGGACCTGATTATCACCAATGGCAAAATAACGACGCTCAATGAGGCGCAGCCGGAAGTACAGGCGGTGGCCATTGCTAACCATAAAATACTCAAAGCTGGTACAAACGACGCCATACTGCGACTCAAAGGAAAAAATACACAGGTAATAGACGCAAATGGTAAACGCGTTATTCCAGGCCTGTTTGATAGTCACCTGCACGTGATCCGCGGCGGTCGCTTTTACAATACGGAACTCCGCTGGGATGGCGTCACCACTCTCAAGCGTGCACTGGAAATGCTCAGAGAGCAGGCACAGCGCACGCCTGAAGGCCAGTGGATACGGGTGGTGGGAGGATGGAACGAGTACCAGTTTGCAGAAAAAAGACTGCCCACCCTGGAAGAAATCAATGCAGCTACCGGTAACGTACCCACGTTTATTTTATATCTCTACGGTAAAGCATGGTTAAATAAAGCAGGTATAGAGAGATTAAATATCACCGGGGACACTCCCAACCCACCGCAGGGGCTTATCCAGAAGGATACACAGGGGAAACCCACCGGCCTCCTGGTGGCAGAGCCCAACGCCTTCATCCTATACTCCACCCTCGCCAAACTTCCTACACTCACCAGGGCAGAAGAAATTAATTCTACGCTGCAATATATGACAGAACTCAACCGCCTCGGCGTAACCGCTGTCATGGATGCCGGCGGCGGATTCCAGAACTTCCCCGACGACTACGGCATCACCGACGAATTAAACAAACAAAACAAAATAACCGTTCGCCTTCCCTATTTCCTGTTTGCACAAAAAAAAGGGAATGAACTGAATGACTATACGAAATGGGTCGGCATGGTAAACCTGGATGCACACGATCACAGTTCACCGGACTACCACGTGGAAGGTGGCGGAGAAAACCTGGTAGCTGATGGCGCAGACTTCGAAAACTTCCTCTTCCCACGCCCGGAGCTGCCAGCAACTATGGAACCAAATCTGAAAGCGGTTATTAGCCTGCTGGTTAAAAACAAATGGCCATTCCGCCTGCACGCCACCTATAACGAAAGCATTAGCCGATTCCTGGATGTAATAGAAGCAGTAAATAAAGAAACGCCGCTCAATGGGTTGGTATGGTTCTTCGATCACGCAGAAACAGTTTCAGAAGAGAATCTCCAACGGATTAAATCCCTCGGCGGCGGTATCGCCCTGCAGCACCGCATGGCCTACCAGGGTGAAAGCTTCATTCAGCGCTACGGTTCCAAACCGGCCCTGGCATCGCCACCGGTAAAACGAATCCTTGAACTGGGTATCCCAACCGGCCTTGGTACGGATGGCACCCGCGTGGCCAGCTACAACCCATGGATAGCCCTCTACTGGATTACTACGGGTAAAACCATCGGTGGTACACAGGTAATGGCTAAGAACAACACGATCGACCGTAGTACTGCTCTCAAGCTCTTTACCTACGGCGGTTACAATTTGATCAGGGAAACCGGCAAAGGGAAAATACAACCAGGTTACGCTGCTGATATGGTGATACTCGACCAGGATTATTTTACCGTAGAAGCGGAAAGAATTAAATCCATCACAGCGCTGCTAACTATTGTAGATGGCAAAGTAGTTTATGCTGCCGAGGTCTACAAAAACGTAGGCCCGGCACCGTTAGATGTAATTCCAACATGGTCACCTGTTAAATACTTCGGCGGCTATCAAAATAAATAATCATGAAATCTGCGCTGTTTACTACCATTGCTCTCTTTGCTTCCTGCGTCGTTTTATCGGCGCAGGATATACCTGCATTCAAGCCGCTACGTTATAATGAAGACTATAGCTTCTTAAAGAATGATACTGTACGTAAGTGGTATCAGCAAATGAAGTACTCATCATTTTCAGACAGCGGCCATGCCTTCATCAGTTTCGGCGGGGAAGTACGTTTTCAATATTTTTACGTCCACAATGAAGAATGGGGAGAAGCACCTGAAGATGAAGATGGTTATACGCTGAACAGACTGCTGTTTCATACGGATGTACACCTCGGTAAATGGTTCCGTGCCTTTGCACAACTGCAAAGCAGCATGGCGAATAGCAAACCGGCCACCAGCCCGGTAGATGAGGATCCACTGGAACTACACCAGGCTTTTGCAGATATACAGGCCTTATCAAAACATACAAAGTTAATATTCAGGCTGGGCAGGCAGGAACTGATGTATGGTTCACAACGACTGGTGTCCGTACGCGAGTCGCCAAATAACCGTCAATCGTTTGATGCTGCACGCGTATTGTTGCAAAGTGGCCATTATAACACAGCAGCTTTTTATGGTAATTACGTAGCCGCTAAAAAAGGCATCTTCAACGATGGATTTAATAAACATACCCGTTTGTGGGGTGTATACATGACCCGTAGTGAACTGCCACTGCTCCATAATACAGATATCTACTACCTGGGCCTTCGAAAGGACAACACCTTTTATAACGACGGTAATGGTAGAGAGATCAGGCATTCCGCCGGCACCCGGATATGGAACAGCAAAAGTAACTGGCTATACGATGTAGAGGCGTTATATCAATTTGGGGATATGGGGGGCAAAACTATCTCCGCCTGGACGGCCTCTGTAAACACATCCTACCAGTTTACCAGAGTCATGTTTAAGCCTGCTGCCAGCCTAAAAGCAGAAATAGTAAGCGGTGATGCACACAAAGGTGATAATCGGTTACAAACGTTCAATCCCTTATTTCCCAAAGGCGCTTACTTCGGTTTAGCCGCTCTGATAGGCCCGTCTAACCTCATGGATATTCACCCGGGAATTTCTGTTGCATTAAACAGCCGGCTAACTTTTGAAACGGACTACGATATCTTCTGGCGGCACCGAAGCACAGATGGCATCTACGCCGTCAACATGTCGTTGATTTATCCGGATGGCGGCACCCCTGAAAAACATATTGGGAAACAACTAACGGGCGCGTTTAATTATAATCCAAATAATTTCATAGGTCTGCGGGCGGAGTTTACCTGGTTTCAGGCGGGCCCGTATCTGAAAGCAGTAGGGCCTGGAAAGGATATTATTTTTACCGGAGTTACAGCGCAGTGCAAGTTTTAATACATTTTTTTTCTTCGCAAAAAACGCTGATATACTAGGACTATCCAGGTAATTTTCTTTTCGAAATATGGTGATCAGTATTTCCCAGGGGTTAAATCCTTGTAATGGCTAATAGCTCTGGGCTATCCCCCGAGCCCTGCACTTTAAATAAGCATCATTTATCATGGTAAATGAAAAATGATGCATTTAAACAAAAATCGCTATATTAGTAATGTTGTGAATGACCAGAGCTTCCCAAAAACTGAATCAATGTAAATCATCCCTCCATTGATTCAGGCCGTTAAACCGATATATAACAACCGAATTCCGAACAAGGAATATGTTACAGCGACAATTATTCACGAAATCATTCATGGATACTTTAAAATAGAATATGGTTTGGCCTCTTCGGACCCTTGGGATCACGGTGAAATGGCCGGGAATGATTATTTTAATAAAATGAAGTATGCGCTAAAAGAAGTCTTTCCCAATTTGTCAGAAACTGATGCACAAGCACTGGTTTGGATCGGCCTCCAAGACACAGACAAATATAAAGACAAGCCATTAAGTGAAAAGAATGCCATCGAATATATTGCCATGAACTATCGTGTCGGATTATCCGGTACAAAATGTAACTAATATTATGGATTAGACTAGCAATAAAACACATACTATGAAATTATTCCTTATTATTTCATTCATACTTGCAGGTCAATTGTGTAAGGCACAAGATGGAGCAAACACGCCTAAATATCATGATTATCTTAAAGGAGCTGATGGCATACCAATGAAGATGGGGCAGGATGGGCGCACAAATGTCTTTGCTATAAAGTTAACGTATGAAAACGGTCATCTCATTCAGCCGGTCATATTCTCATACAATAGCAATGATATATTTAAGAATTTTATCGAAAGCCATCTTTCTGATTTAGATACCTTGCCTTGGAATAAATTTATACCAGCAATAAAGAGCATGAAACGGTATTCAGTCTGGTGGCTACACGTCTATGCATCTGCTGACTATGAAAGAACATTGCATCCATTTTCACCAACTGAACTGTTCAATGACATGCAAGCTGCTTTCAATGTGGTGAGCAAGGATAATGAGGTTACATTTATTGCACCTCCGTATTTAGTACAAATGTTTTCATTCCACTAATCTAATAACAAATGGCACCAGACAAACTGGTGCCATTTGTTATCGCCAGAAAAATTCCCGCGCACAAAAAAACCGTTGCAGTAAAATACTACAACGGTTCAAGTAAAGCCTTTTGTTGCCCGACCTGGATTCGAACCAAGACAGTCAGAACCAAAATCTGATGTACTACCCTTATACTATCGGGCATCAATGGGTCGCAAAAGTAGGATAATATTTTAAAAAAACAAGAGCTGCAGAAAAAAAATTAAGAAGCCCCGCTATAAAAATTATAGCGAGGCGTGTTATTCACATACAGCAACTATCAGATTTGTGCAGCTACAACGCTCACCGGTGGCGGCTCTACCGCATGTTCCACTGCTTCTTCTTCCGGCACGGAAGCAATCACATCTCCTACCACCGGACCATTCGCACTTAACTCGCTCCCCTCTTTTGAAGATTTAAATATCGGCCAAAGCAGCTGTGCGTACCATTCTTCCTGCTTGTAATGTTTTAGGCCATACGCTTTGGGATACTGCCGTGTGATGATGCCGGTACCAAAAATCAGGTCCCAGATAAAAAACATGTTGCCGAAATTTCCTTTGTAGTAGCCTACTCCATCATCAGTAGTATCCGCATGATGGGCGTGGTGTGTAGCCGGCGTGGATATTAATCTTTCCATCACCCAGCCTATAGGCTGCAGCACTTTGTAAGTATAAAAAGGCTTATCCCATTTGATGCTGGAATGAGCACCGGTAGTGATCAGGGATTTGATACCACCTACAAACAACGCCGCATAGCCGAGGCCGAAATAAGTCAGCGCCACCGTCAGATATATCTGCGAAAAGAAAATAGTGTAGATGATATTTTGCCGGCTCGCCATCGCCATACCCATATACGGCGCGGAATGATGCGTGCGGTGGAATCTCCATAAAACTGGCAGCTGATGGTGTAACCGGTGATACCAATACTGTGTAAGGTCATCTGCTACGGCCATGATGGCAAAGGCCCACCAGAAAGGCACCCAGGCGAAAGCATCTTTTGCATCCGGAAATACAAACGGCAATATCTTCAAACCAAAATAAGCGATGAGCGGCCGCACTACTATCTTCGGTAAAATAAAACAAACGATATCGAGTACGCGCTCATTTTTTGTCCACTTATTTTCATAGAGGCCTACGGAAAACTCCACGATGCCCACCACGAGCATGATAACCGGAAGCCCCCAGGTGCGCAGGTTCTGGAACACGAGTTCCACAACTGCCGGCATCCGAAACGGCAGCGCTTCTGTGGAAGTGGTGAGCCAGGGCCTGCTGCCGGTGATATAAAAAGTCAGAAACATCAGCGCAATAG
This sequence comes from Chitinophaga jiangningensis, assembly GCF_900142605.1. Classification (GTDB taxonomy): domain Bacteria; phylum Bacteroidota; class Bacteroidia; order Chitinophagales; family Chitinophagaceae; genus Chitinophaga; species Chitinophaga jiangningensis. The sequence continues at coordinate 387,008 of NZ_FRBL01000006.1, read as the reverse complement.
GTGCTACATACAGCAGCAGGCTGATCAATGTATCCTTCAGGATGATCTGCGCGTTTACTTTTGCAGGTGCTGTCATAGAAAAAAACGTTTAGTGGTGTGCGTTAAAAAGATGATAGATGAACCAGATAGTACCTCCTATTACCAGCAGCGGTACCAGGAAAACAATAAAGCCAATGGCTATCTTTTTAATTATAATGGTAACATCAGCAAGTGTCATAAATTATATTTTTAGGGAGATGAAAAGGCTACTTATCCCACCACAGCGCGGGTGTTTGATACCCCGAACCTTCTGGTGTATTACGATTCAGTGATACTTCATTTTGCGGATAAGGAATTCTCCTTGGAATTTTTCCTTCCGGGTTAGCAGCGCTGGTGGCGTTTTGCGCCAGCGGAATAGCCGGATAGCCTGTACGGCGATAGTCTGTCCAGGCTTCCGGCTGCAAAAACAAAGCGATATATTTCTGGGTGATGATCGTTTTCAGGTCGGGGTTGGCCACATTTGCGGCAATGTAAGCCTGTTGCTTTTCCACAGTGGCATAAGGGTCGGAAGCATTGTTGATCACCCGCACGAAAGAAGCCCTGATAGCTGCTTCCAGTGCCGTTTTCACCAACGGGTCCTGTGGGTTTATCCGGTAGCGCGCCTCTGCCTCCAGGAATTTCGCTTCGCTGTAACTACTGATTATTACGGGAGATGTAGCCGTCCCGTAATAACTACCGATCACAGAAAAGGCACCGGACACCCCTGGCGCACTGCCCCTGTAGGTACTGCTGCCCGTAGGGTACGGAGTAGCAAAATATGCTCTGCGGGGGTCCACCAGCAGGCCTTCCGGCTTGGTAGCCGCATCGGTAACCGCATTGCCGTTGAGCAGGTTCACAAAGGAAGCTCCCAACCCTATCCAGCCAGGCCGATTGGTATTTTGCTGATAGAAGGGATTGCTGTTGGTAGTACTGGAGCCAAACACCACCTGCGCATCAGCGAGGTTTTCGGCAATGGCGCGGAACCTGCTACCATCGTACAGGGCGTTGAGCACCTGCTGCGCCGCAGCGGTGCTGCCAAGCTTCGATAAATGAATGGCATATCGTGCTTTCAGTGTGTATGCGAGCGACTTCCAACGCTCCACGTTACCACCGTAAATCACATCGTCCGTAGCAGGCAAGGCCCCGAAATTCTCCGTTGCCGGCACTGATAATTCACGGATGGCCGAATCCAGCTGCAATTGCAGGTCTGCATAAATATCCTCCTGCTTGTCAAATGCAGGATTGGTCACCTGGTTGCCACTCAACGCATCCTTATAGGGAATATCTCCAAATAAATCCGTGAGCGTACCAAAGGTATAGGTGCTCAGGATACGGGCTATTCCACTGTAGTAAGGCAGCTTTTGCGCAGCAGCCGTACGCCGCACAATCTGCAACTCATCCAGCACATCCACATAAAAGCCACGCCAGGTAGAATTAAAATAGTGAGGCGACGAAGTATAGTTATCAAACGACGCAGCATCGCCATTGGCACCGGAGGCCTGTTGTATGTATATATTCGCTATCAGTCCGCCATTCACGCCCAGGTTAAATCCCAGCGCCACCTCCGCACCAGTGAGCACAGCGCTCACCGATGTTTCAGTGGATGCATTAGGGTTAACATTGGTATCCTGTAGAGAACAGGCCACCGGGAGAATAAGTATACTAACAGCAATGGTTACACGTATTAAGAATTCCATAAGTCAATAATTGATCGGTTAAAAGGAAACGTTTAACGCCACTCCGTAGCTCTTCGTGTTAGGCGTAGTCCAGAAGTCGATACCAGCCGCATTGGACAAGCCATTGCGACTCCCCAGATCGGGATCGCTGCCGGTATAGTTGGTAGCTAACAGGAAGTTCCTGGCAGTTAGGGTAATGCTGGCCGCACTGATATGCGCCGGCTTCAAAATACGTGCAGGCAAAGCATACGTGAGGTTAACATCTTTCAATTTCAGCCAATACAAATCATGCTCCACATACAAACCCTGAATGTTGAAGGTGTTCCTGTACCATGCCTGCGACAGCACCGCCTCAATTTTATTGGGCTCTCCCTTGGAGGCAGTCACCCCATCGAACACAGTTTTGGTGCCACGGGCAATGGTGGATTCATCCACCCCGTTAAACACCATTTGAAGTCGTGGTGCATTGAAGATATCGAAGCCAAAACGCCCGTCCAGCAAAAAGGAGAAGGTAAACGCATCATAGTGAAATTCATTCCGCAGGCCTACGTTAAAATCCGGATTAGGATCGCCGATTTTAGTAAAACTGCTGTTCACAATAGGATAGCCGTAGTTGGCACTGGAAGGGTTATCGTCTATCACGGGCTTCCCTGCTGCGTTTCGCTTCACATCCGTGCCGTAAAACACACCGTAAGGTTCACCTGCCTGTCCCCTCGCTTCCATCCAAATGCCCCCCAGACTCACACTGGAAATGTTATCTGTGATGTAGTTCACCTTACTGATATTCTTGTTAAACAGTGCGGTAGCAGTCCAGTTAAACTTAGCTCCGGTAATGATCTTCTGTTGCAGGTTCAGCTCCAGTCCCTTGTTGATGATATTACCGGCATTGGTGAGCGTGTAGGCGGCACCGGTAGAATAAGGCAGCGTTACAGGGATGATCTGATCCTTGCTGCTGTTATAATAATATACGGCTTCGAGCTGTGTTCTGTCACGGAAGAAATGCAGGTCCAGCCCGGCCTCCCACGTGCTGATACGCTCGGGCTTCAGGTCTGGATTACCGATGGTGGAGCTGTAACTCAGTCCCTGCTTACCGTTGAAAGGAAAGCTGATACCACTCTGAATCCAACCGGTAGTAGTGGTAGGCACATAATACGTTTCCAGGGAATAAGGATCAGCATCGTTTCCTACCTGAGCATAGGTAGCGCGGATTTTACCAAAGTTCAGGATGTTGCTGCGCCAATGCAGCGCATCTGTAAATATAAAGCTGGTGCTTACACTTGGGTAAAAGAAAGCATTTTTGCCTTTTGCCAGTGTGGAAGTCCATTCGTTCCTGCCGGTCAGTTCCAGGTAGAGATATTTCTTGTAATCCAGCTTCAGGTCAGCATAGCCGGCTACGAGCTTTTTTCGGATGGTTTGATTAAATGTTTGGGTAGCCGCAGCGTTGGAGATGTTGAAGTTGCCGGGGATCGTCAGCCCGTCGCCACGGGTATTTACCTGGTTACGCCAGGAATCGTAATAGTTGTAGCCCAGCACTGCTGTCAGCTGCAAATCTTTATTCACGCGGTGATCCGCTACCAGCAGCACATCCAGGTTGTTATCCCTTCGGGCATAGTTTACATCATTGATAGTGCCGGTGGATACGCCTGAGGTACCGCGACTAAAAGCCCCTTTCCGGACATCGGTATAATTGTCCAGACCATACCTGGCAGTGGCTTTGAGCCAGCTGGTGAGGTCGAGGTTGGCTTCCGCAAAGGTGATAAAGCGGTTCACTTCATCCGTTTGCGGGTTCATATTGAGCGACCAGTAAGGGTTATCCCATCCGATGCCGTTGGCATAGGAGCGACTATCCCCCCATGGCCTGGCGGAGGTAGCCGGCAGCTTGTAGGACTCCGGATGCTTCCACGGATCGCTGTAGCCGTTAGTGATATCGAAATTAGCGGGGCTGTTCATGAGCGCTCTTACTACGTTGGTATTAAAGCCGCCCATGAGTGCACGGTTATTCGCACCGTCTTTGATATAGTTTACTCCGCCTGTCAGCTTCAGGCGGTTGCTCACATTATAATCACCGTTGAACCGGAATGTTTGGCGATAAAAATCTGTGGTGGGTATAATACCAGTTTGTTTCAGGTTACCATAAGAGAAGTAATAGCCCGCGTTGCCGGTATTGCCATAAAAACTGATATTGTGATCGTTCGTATAGCCGTTTACGTAAAAATTATCAATGTTATTGAAACGCTCTACGGGCACACCGTTGGAAGAAGGATCGCTTTTGCCTGTGATGGCACCACCTTTATAAAACGGGCTGGACTGTGTGCTGTAGGTAAGTGTATCCAGCAGTGCACCCCAGTTTTCATCGGAGCCGGTGGTACCGGGTTTTACATATTGCCCGCCGATGCCGTTACTGTATACATACTGCCTTGGCTGCATGCGGCGGTTGATTTTATCCACCGTAAAGGAACCGCTGTAGGTAACACCGAAAGATTTATCCGTTAAAGTGCTGCCTCTTTTGGTATTGATCACCACCGCTCCGTTGGCGGCACGGATGCCGTACAATGCAGCGGCGGCGGGGCCTTTCAGCACCGTAACGCTGGCGATGTCCGCACTGTTAATATCTATTGCCCTGTTGCTGGGCGTAGCGAGTGATACGGAGTTTGAGATGGGTAAGATATCCTGGATGGAGTTATCCACAGGGATGCCGTCTAATATAAACAGCGGCGCATTACTGCCGAGCAGGGAACTGTTGCCGCGGATTTTAATGGTGGAGGAGCCACCTGGGGAGCCGCCGGAGTTGTTGATTTGCACACCGGATACTTTTCCGCTGAGCGCCGCTACTATATTGGGTTCACGACTCTCTTTCAGGGCGGTGCCTTTCACTTCACCCACGCTGTAGCCAAGTGAGCGGGTGGCGCTTTTGATACCTACCGCGGTTACCACCACTTCAGACAGCGATTGCTGTTGTTCCAGCTTTACCACCTTATTGAGTTCATCTTTCGTGATTTCCAGCTCCTGTGGCTGGTAGCCGATGAAAGATACCACGATCGTCTGCGGAAGCTGATTGATATTTAGCTGATAATTTCCGGTAGCATCTGCCAGGGTGCCCGTTTTGCCACCTTTCAGGCGTACAGAGGCACCTGGCAGGGCTTCCAGGGTTTTGCTGTCGATCACCTTTCCCCTGAGTATGGCTGGCGCCTGCGCCAGCAGCTCCGTAGCGGGAAATAAGAGCACAGCAAGAAATATTGTCTGTCGTAAAAAAGAAGACATAATAACCAGGATTTGTTTGTAAGGAGATGTAAAGCAATAGTAGGCCCTGCCGACGCGTATGGGTCGGATTACCAGGCAGGACTATAGTGAAGGAGAAATACCGTTAACAACAACAGCAGGCAGGCATTGCACCGGCCGGTAATGAGTTTGGAGGAAACTGTTGGTAACGCGATAACTGATTCATGGTTGAAAAATTTATACATGGTTTACTTGCGCTACCCCTGCAGGTAACGTCAATAAAGAAATTTTGTGCTTTGCGTGGTGGGAACAAAGACTTTTTGCCGGAAACGGCGACTGGTGGTGGTAAATTCTTATTAGTCTACTAAAACTGTAGACAAATATACAAAGCGATTTTTAAAACACAAATATTTTAAGAAAAAAATATAGTCATGGCCGTATGATATTCGTTAAATTGAGCCCGTTATTTCCACAGGAATAACCACTAAAACGTTACAACAATGGAATGGAAAGACCTTCAGCCACAGTCACTGTGGTCATATTTCGCAGCACTCAATGCGATCCCAAGGGCTTCTAAAAAAGAGGCTGCCGTAATTGATTTCGTAGTAAAATTCGGCGAGCAGCTGGGCCTCGCTACCACTAAGGATAAAGTGGGCAACGTGGTGATTAAAAAGCCCGCCACACCGGGCATGGAAAATAAAAAAACAGTTGTATTGCAGTCGCACCTGGATATGGTGCATCAAAAAAATAACGATACCAATTTCGACTTTGACACCCAGGGTATTGATATGTATATCGACGGCGACTGGGTAAAAGCCAGAGGCACCACCCTCGGTGCGGATAACGGTATTGGTGTGGCAGCAATCATGGCAGTGCTGGCAGATAAAACTCTCCAGCATGGCCCGTTGGAAGCACTGTTCACCATCGATGAAGAAACCGGTATGACCGGTGCCATCCAGCTGGATCCTTCCATGGTTAGCGGTAGCATCTTACTAAATCTGGATACAGAAGAAGAACATGCCTTCACCATTGGCTGCGCCGGTGGCCTGGATACCAATACCCGCGGGGAATACCAACAGATCCCCGCAGGCGACGGATTTCTGTCGTACGAAATAGAACTGAAAGGGCTCCTCGGCGGCCACTCCGGCATGGACATACATAAAGGTCGCGGTAATGCCAACAAACTGATGAACCGCCTCCTGTACAAAGCACAACCGCTGTTTGATATACAACTGGTAAGCATAAACGGAGGTAGTCTGCGCAATGCCATTCCCCGTGAAAGCACGGCACAGGTCCTGATCTCCAAAGCAGAGGAAGCTGACTTCCTGGAGTTTATCAGCAACTTCACCGCCACACTCAAAGCAGAATACAGCGCCATTGAAAAAGACCTGACCATTGAACTGAAAAAAGCCACCAACCCCGGCATGATGATGGAGCCAGCCTATTTCGAAAAGCTCACCCGCGCGCTCTACGCCCTGCCTAACGGCGTTTACCGCATGAGCCCCGAGATAGACGGCCTCGTGGAAACATCTACCAACCTCGCACGCGTTATCGTGAAAGATGGCGTGTTTACCACCCAATCCCTGCAACGCAGCAGCGTAGAAAGTACGAAGGAAGATGTGGCCTACGCCGTGCGTGCCGGACTGGAAAACATGGGTTGCGAGATTAACCAGGAAGGCGGATATCCAGGCTGGAAGCCAAATCCAAACTCCGAAATTCTCCAACTGATGACTAAGCTGTTTGAAGCCCAATATGGCAAAGCACCGGAAGTTGGAGCCGTGCACGCAGGGCTGGAATGTGGCATACTCGGTGCCCACCTGCCAGGCATGGATATGATTTCATTTGGTCCTACCATCCTGGATGCACATTCACCCAAAGAGCGCGTGCAGATTTCATCAGTGGAAAGATTCTATCAACTGTTTACGAATACACTGAAGACGATTTAACCAATACTTTTGCGAAAAGGCCACTCCTGTAATTGGTTCATTCTGCATCTGATGCATATCATTTTATGGTCGGAGAGACGGCGCCAGTGGCACCGCCTCTCCGCATTTTGATCTGTTGCCAAAGGCAAAAGATCAAAATGTGGCAACAAAAAAGGCCGGAAAAATCCGGCCTTTGTAATATAAAATCAATCAACTTATTGTGATTTGAGACTGTGTACAGGATTTAATAACGCTGCCCTGATTGCCTGATAGCTGACCGTACACACCGTAATCAATACCGCCAGCAGCAATGCAGCTGCAAATAATATCGGGCTCGGCTCCGTATGATAAGCGTATTTACTTAGCCAGGAGTTCAGCCCCATCCAGGCAACAGGTACGGCAATGGCGCCACCAATCATCACCAGCACTACAAACTGTGTACTCAGCAGCAACCAGAGGTTAGTTACTGAAGCCCCCATCACTTTTCGTATCGCAATTTCTTTAGTGCGGGTAGCCGCTGTTAAAGCCGCTAAACCCAGCAACCCAAGGCAGGACACAAAAATAGCCAGCACCGCGAAAATGCCTGCCAGCTTGCCGGTGAGCGTTTCCATTTTAAATTTCTGCTGATAATCCACATCTGCAAAAGTATAATTATACAGGTAGGTAGGGTTATATTGCTGAAAAATGCGGGAAGTCTTTTCAAGCGCATCCGCAGTAGGCATGTGCTCCGAGAGGCGATAGATCACCATCCCGTTTTTATCACTGTGGTAAAAAACCGTTGGCTCACTCGGTGTAAAAGGTGAAACCATCAGCGCATCCTTCACTACTCCCACTATCTGCGCACGTAGTGTGCCATTCCAGGTAATCATCTGGCCTATGGGAGATGCCAGCCCCAGCTGTTTCACGGCGGCCTCGTTCACTATCACGGTATTCGAATCAGCAGCTATCGTAGAATGGAAGTCCCTCCCCTCCTTGAGTTGCATGCCGGTAGTGTTAAAATAATCTTCCATCACTGCTACGCGTGCCACGTTGAGGTAGTTGGCGGAAGCCGTAGTTTTCCCCTTCCAGTCGTTAATCACACTGTGCGACCATACGGCTGTTGTTGGGCTGGTAGCAGCAGTTACCGACTTTACGGCGCCGGAAGCCAGCAGGTCATTTTTAAGGGCGGTAAAATTGCGGCTCAGGTCAAGCGTCATTTCTGTAGACACCAATCCTGAAATATTGTAACCAGTAGGCCGGGATTTACCATACTGTATCTGTTGATATATGGTTGCCGTAGCAATAATCAATGCAATAGAAGCAGCAAATTGAATAATCACCATTGTTTTCATAACGCCGCTGCCTTTCTTACCCGGTTGCTTCAGGCCTTTTAGCACTATTACCGGCCGGTAGGCGGATAATACAAATGCCGGGCGACTGCCAGCCAGCAAGGTTACCAACATAATAAAGGCCAAGAGCACGCCCCAGGCCGCAGGCTTGCCTACAGGCAGTTTTAGTTCACTACCAGCCAGCGCATTGAAGGCAGGTAATACTGCTGCCAGCAGCAGCAGGCTACATACCGTTGCTATCACCGTTAGTAAAAGCGACTGTGTAAGGAATTGCAGTATCAGGTCTGTTTTGCCCGAACCTATTGCCTTGCGAACACCTACCTCTTTTGCACGCTTGTCGGATTGTGCCACGGAGAGGTTCACAAAATTGATACAGGCAATTAGTAAGATTAATATACCGATGCTCATAAACATGCGCACGTAGCTGATGAATCCACTGGCAGGTTTACCGTTTTCTACGTGATCGTATAGTCGCCACTGTGAGGCCGGATGCAGCATGGCTGTTAAATGACTATCCTGTAGCCCTTTCGCTATCAGTCCCGAAGCCTGTTTTGCTACCAGGTCGGGATTCACGCCCGGAGCCAATTTTACAAAACACTGAAAGGAATTATTACCAAAATCCGACCGTGCATTTTGCATCCATTCATTTTCAGGGAACAAAATTTTAAATGGGAAAACAAAATCGAAAGGTACCGTTGCGTTTCCAGGAACATCTTCAATAATACCCGTTACCCGCAGGTTAAACTGGTTATCTACCTTTACAATTTTATTCATTGGATCTGCATCTCCAAAAATTGCTTTGGCAGTGGATTTTGTAAGTACAATACTGTTAGGATCCTGCAATAAATCTTTACCACCTCTGAGCACAGGTATGCGGAAGATATCCAGGAAATCTACATCTGCCGCGCCGCCGGTAAACTCAAATTTCTTATCACCCACTACAAATGTTCTTTTGGAAAACACATCGGTAATCGCTGATTTCTCCACACCGGTTACTTCGTTGCGAACACCTTCCGTTAAGGGAATAGAAACCCAGGGCATCGTTTCCATCTGCCCGTCATTATTGATATAATTGGTTTTAAGCTGATATACCTGCTTGTAGTCCGGCAGAAATTTATTGTAGGTGTACTGCTCATACGCCCACATACCAATGAGCAATGTTACTGCCATTCCTATTGCCAGTCCTGATACATTCAGCAACGTATATCCCGGATTGGATTTACAATTGCGCCACGCTGATTTCAGGTAGTTTCGGATCATAAAAAAATGGATTTCAGATAGGTCAACTAATAAAATGCCATGTCGTAAGATATTGAATTTCAATCTAATTAAAATTCTTTATTGTTCAAAAGCGAACACGCCGCGGTTGAATCCGAACAGCAATTGAATAGTACGCTAACAGGCTCCTGTGCAGGTATGTAATTAATAGTTACTGACAATCCTTTTGAAGAAAGGTAAAATTACCTATAGAAAAAATTTCACGAACCTCTTGCAATTCAGGCATTCGATAAAAGATGAAATCAATGAGGTCAACCATTCAATATTTAAGTAAGACTATCTCCTGATAGCGACAGGAGATAGTCTTCATAAATTTTATTTACAGTGTAAAAGTAATGTCAATCGTGGTACCATTATCAGCAGCAGTCAGGGTCCTTATAGGTGAGTATATTTTAACCCCGGCAATAGTCAAACTCGCCTGTATTATATCTCCGGGTTCGAATGCCAGATTTCTGGAGATATCATCCGGACAGAAATAAACAGAGGCATCCATGCTGGTGAAAACCTCTGATTGTGAGAGGCTGGCAATTGTACATGGACTTACCGAAACTCCCAACAGATTAATAACATGTAACCTTGCTTTTACGTATAAATAGCGACGCGCTGCTTTTCCATTGGCTTCATTTGCAGCGGGCAGCTCCTGATGTTTTAATTCCGGGATGCTCTTCCGGATTGGCTGATCAGGATCATTTTGTCCTGCAAAAGACATCGTAGGAGCACCTACAAACAGGCAGAAAAATAAGATTAGTTGGATTGCTTTCATATAATGAGATTTATGAAGCAAATCTATACTTCATCCAATGAAAAATAGCTGCAGTATGCCGGTTCCACCAGACTATCCACAACAACGTTAGTATGGACACCAAACCATTTAATATTCGCCATCTGACCTCTACCCCCTTTTTTATATCACAATGTTGTTGTCATTAATTCATTATATGACACACATAGCGGATTCTGTTATAGTATTCCATATGCTCTGTTATAAGTGATTAAATTTTCCTTGGAAATCGAATGATGGTTATAGATAATAAGAAACACAAATACTGACAACTAAAAGCAGCTTAATTGAAACATCTACTACGAAGCTTGCCAGGCATTCATTAGTATTACAGCTTCCAGGTGTAAGGCCATAGAATCTATGCTATAAAACTAATAAGTCGCTATGGAGCGAATTTAGACACACTTCGACGCTGGAAACATGCTAAAGAAATTGCCTTTGGGGTGCGTAGGCAACTATTCATGGCAGAATATTGTACCTGCCATCAAAAGTGCAACCCCTAAGTGCAACTCCTATAAAAAATGCTATAATACTGGAAAAAGAAAAGCCGCTGTGAAAGCGGCTTTTGAAGTAGTTGCCCGACCTGGATTCGAACCAAGACAGTCAGAACCAAAATCTGATGTACTACCCTTATACTATCGGGCAAGGCCCCCTTTGTTTGGGATGGCAAAAGTATAACTTTTTTTGAATCTGCAAAAAAAATTTTAAAAACCTGCTTTTTCTGTGATCTGGTCAGGCTTTATCCATTCCATACAGGCATGGTCGCCTCTGAAACATGGCTTATTTCCGAATACAGAACATGGGCGGCAAGGCAGGTCGTTTATCTGCACCGCATTGCTTTCCTGTTGTCCGTAGCCCATGAAGCCGGCAAATGGATGTGTTGCGCCCCATACTGAAATTACCGGCACCCCAAATAAAGATGCCAGATGCATATTGGCAGAGTCCATACTCACCATCCGGTCCAACTGACTGATCACTGTCAGCTCATCCTTTAGGGAAAATTTGCCGGCTACCGATACCGAATTAGGGTATTTATCAGCCAGCGCCTGTAATAGCTCCGCCTCGTTTTTTCCACCACCAAACAGTAAAATTTTATTATTTGGCCGGGAAGATAAGGATGCTATCACCTCTTCCATTTTCCCCAGTGGATACATCTTCTCCCGGTAAGTGGCGAAAGGAGCGATTCCTATCCACTTTTGCTGCCCTTTGTTACCTAATACTGCCATGGCAGGTACGGAAAGCTCCCTGGGGCTAAAAACAGGCTTTGTGCCCATTTCCACGGATATGCCCAGTTGGCGGAATACCATCGCATAGCGCTCAATAGTGGAAGAAAGCGGTTTTAATATCTTATTTTCCTGCCTGGTAAGTGCTTTCTTTTCTGCACGGCCCTTATCAATAGTGCGCACCCGTACCCCCGTAGCCCGGAAAAAAGTGCTCACGATTTTAGACCGCAGCACATTATGCAAATCCGCTACCGCAGCAATGTTAAACTGGCTCCTCAGCTCCCGGAACAATCTGAAAAGACCGGGAATGCCTTTATGAGCGCCCTTAAAATCTGCCGGATAAAAAATTAAACGCTCCATGCCCTCCACCAATGCGCCCCAGTTTTTGTTGGATACAAAAACGATCTGGAGGTCAGGCTGGCTGTCAAGCACCTGTTTCATGACGGGTATAGTCATGGCCATATCGCCCAGCGCCGAAAAGCGGAAAACGAGCAGTGTACGTCTGGTTGCAGCAGCTGCCAAGGTAGTCAGATTTGAGTGAGTGATGGTTATTGTGCGCCTTTGTAAAGCACGGGATTCAGCGAAGGATCATTGTACATCTTCATCTGTTTGTAGACTTTCATGTACTTTTTACCGGCTGCAATATCCGTCAGCAAGGCCTCGATAGCGGTGCCCAGGTCGCTGCGCTGTTCCAGCAAAATATCGAGCTTACGCTGGCAGGCCTCCCGGTGCTCAGGGGTAGCATCCGCACGGGTAGCCTCCTCCTGCATGTGGTAAATCTTCAGCGCCAAAATCGACAGACGATCAATTGCCCATGCCGGACTTTCCGTATTGATAGCCGCATCCGCAGCAGGCGTTACAGTTTTGTATTTTTCGAGGAAGTAGCTGTCGATGTATTCTACCACATCAGTACGCTCCTGGTTGGACTTATCGATCCAGCGTTTGATACCCAGTGCTTCCACAGGGTCAATATTTGGATTACGGATAATATCTTCCAGGTGCCACTGCACGGTATCTATCCAGTTTTTCAGGTAAAGCAGGTGCTCAATGCTGCTTTTGTCATATGGATTGCTGATGGCTTGATGCACATCATTATACTGGTGGTAGTCCAGTATGCTCTGGTTAAAAATCTGATTGCACAGTTGAGTAAACATCTGTCAAAATTATAACTAATTTCTATATCTCACAAAGGAAGCCGTTGTATTCACACGGATTGTATGCCGCGCAAAGCGCGACACCCTAACACATGACACCGAAGGTGTCATGCGCTATATCCACAACTCCTGACGAGGTAGCAAAACCTTCGGTTTTACTTTCCCTGATGCTGCGCTCCGCGCGGGCCGGCTGGTGCCAGGAATAGGCAGAAATGAAAAAAGCGCACGGTTGAAACCATACGCTTATTGTAAAAGATTGTCATGTGAATGTTCGAGAATGCAAATCGTGTAGGCATCAATGGTTATCTTGTGGATGTTTAATCCCGCAAGGTCATTACCTCATAACTTGTTACTCCGGCTAACGCACAGCTACGGTAATAGCACAGCCGTCAGCGCTGGTATAAATATTTTAGAATTGTAATTTTTTTAAATGAAGTATACATTACTCTATGGCAAAAATTTTTGAGGGTTTCAAAAAACAATCCAGTCACATTGATCAGTCACATTTCAATTTACTGCCTTCGCAGTGGGAACAATCAATAATCTAAAGTGGTTCTTTGATGCCGGACTATCAAACTCATTTCCTCAATATGATGTCCTAAGGGCCGATTTAATTTCAGGGTTTCAAATCATTTACTACTACTAATCGGGGAAACTGCCGCCTCGTTATCTCTCTGCCTCTTGATGCAAATTAAAGTGGGCCACTGCAATATTATGTGCAGTGGCCCACTTTTTTTATACAACGTTCGTGTGAAAATTCAGCTTTATTTTTCCATTTTAGCTCGCCTGATTCCTGCGTTGCCTGCTCATAGCTAGATAATATAACGGAACACCCATCAGGATAATACCCAGTCCTGGCAAGGTATAGCGCGTTTCAAACATCAACAGCAATAAGGCTAACCCCAACGCTACAACGATGTAGATAACGGGTAACACGGGATACCCAAATGCTTTATATGGCCGCTCAATATCCGGACGCTTACTGCGTAAAACAAATATGCCTAAAATCGTGAGTATATAAAACAGTAATACACCAAAGATTACCAGCGCCAGTAAGTCGTTGTACCTACCGGTCAGGCAAAGGAACGATGCCCAGAAGCACTGTATCCACAGCCCTTTCGCCGGTACGCTGTTCGCATTCAGCTCACCAGCCCCTTTGAAAAACAGCTTGTCCTGAGCCATGGTGTAGTAAATACGTGCACCGGATAAAATCAATCCGTTGTTGCACCCAAATGTGGAAATCATGATCATTACTGCAATCACCATGCTGCCGGTGTTACCAAAAATATGCTCTGCTGCCGCCACGCCTACCCGGTCATTAGCAGCAAATGCTATCTCCTTAACAGGCAAAACAGCAAGGTACATCAGGTTAGCACTCACGTAGATAATCGTAACAATCAACGTACCCAGAAACAAGGAACGCCCGATATTTTTCTGCGGATTTTTAATCTCCGCTGCAATGAATGTAACGTTGTTCCAGGCATCACTCGAAAACAGGGAACCTTTCATGGAAATAGCAATGGCACCCATCAGGCCTATGCCGCTTAATGCCGAAGTCACCATGTTACCATCCGTAAGACTCAACGAGCTGGCATTCCAGGCATTCTCCCAGTTGGCATTCCAGATTTCTGCTTTTGCGCCCAGCAAAAAGCCGAAAATAATCAATCCAAAAAGTGACAGCAGCTTAGCCAGTGTAAATACCGTCTGTATCACCTTCCCGTGTTTCACACCACGTGTATTGATATACGTTAGTATCACGATGGAAACAATCGCTACAATCTGTGCTGCTGAAATATTCACCAGCGATGACTCAAACAAAATATTTTTTTCACTGAAACCCGGTACGAGGTATGCGGTAAACTTCGCAAATGCCACAGCCACAGCGGCAATGGTACCGGTTTGAATAACGCCGAACTGCGTCCAGCCAAATAAGAAGGCAATAAAAGGGTTGTAGGCTTCGCGCAGGTACACATACTGCCCACCTGCTTTCGGGTACATACCGGATAATTCTCCGTAACTCAAAGCGGCTATCAGTGTTACCACGCCTGCCAGCACCCACATGGCGGTGATCCAGCCGGCACCACCTACGTTGCGGGCAATTTCTGCGGTAACAAGAAATATCCCGGAACCTATCATGGATCCGGCTACTACCATAGTGGCATCGAGTAAGCCCAATGTGGGCTTGAATGATTTAGTTTGGTTGATTTCCATAAGTTAAAGTAGAAGTACAAAAAAAATCCTGGCTCAATGAACCAGGACTATAAGGTAGTGATTTTCTCCAAGATTGTGAATTTAGGCAGCTTATTTTGCCGGGGTTGCACCCTGCTCATTCATGCCTTTGATCACCTCAGCAGTAATATCATAATTGGAATCTTTCCAGAGGATGTTACTTACACCTTTGCGGTAAGAGAAGATGTAGGCAAAACGTTTGTCCTTGTTGAAAGCTTCCAGGAAATTGTCGAGGCGGGTCTGCAGCTCATCATTGAATTTAGCTTCCTGCTCAGAGTAGGTAGCACGCATCTGTGCAGCTTCCTGCTCCAGCTGTTGCTTCTTGGCCAGGATACTACGTTGTGCATTCTCACCCTGCTCCTGTGTCAGCGTCTGCGCTCTGCGCTGCAGATCTTCAAACTCATTTTGCAGACTGCGGGCTTTTGCCTGCAGCGTATTATCCATTGATTGCTGTTTCTTCTCGAGCTCTGCTCTCTTTTCTTTAAAATACTCAAAACGCGCTTCCAGAGAATCTAAGTCAACATACGCAATTTTGAAACTGGCAGCAGTAGCAGCATTATTAGTGGTTGATGCAGCCGGTGCATTGTTCGCAGATTTGTTGTTCTGGCACGCCATGAACAAGCCTGCTGTCAGTGTGGCCAATAATCCTTTTGTTACGATTTGATTACGAGTGCGCATGTTTAAGGGTAGATTTTCTACAATTTTGAAATAGAACGGCTAAAATAGAACTTTTGCCGGATTTTCAAATTTAGTTTTAAATTTTTAGCTATGTTTTAACTTACCAGGTGGCTATTCGCTTGGCTACAGCAGGATACAGCCGCTTGAAGTCCCAATATAGGCATTTTAGTTATGCTGAACCACAAATACCTTGAAATTTAAGGAATCCAGCGCATTGCCGGTGGCCACATACGTATATACCTTCCCTTTCTGCAGGTTCATTGGGAAAGTACCTAATCGCTTGGTGGAGTCTACCCAGTTTACATTCAGGTGGTAGGTGCTGTCGCCCTGAATCGTTTTAAAATCAGAAAACGCAGTAAACTGCATCGCCCTGAATCCCCAAACGTAGCGACTGGTATCTACCTTGAAATCCATTGCCAGTGCGGATTTATTATTCCTGTTAGTCTTATAGGTATCGCTCATATCCACTACCCGGTACCTGGCCTGCCCTCCAGAAACATTTGACAGATCATCTTCCGCCAGTGTCATCCTTAAACCATTAGGCACCTCGTTGGTAGTGTCAATCCCCAGGTAGGTAGAGATGTGTTTGCCATTACGAAGATTGACCTGTCCAAAGTTTATCAGCACATTGGGTTTGCTCACGTCATAAATATACAGGTTGTAAGCCTGGGCCTTAAAAGAACGGTAGGTCGTTGACTGGCCGTAAGCCACGCCGGTAGAGATGTTCACCGTATCTATCAGCACACCGAAAGTAGTATTAGGCACGCCGTTGAAAAACATAAAATTGGAGGAGGTCTGCGGAATCGCGCTGTCACTGTCTTTCTTACACGCCGCCAGGATGGCCATCGCCGCTATCGCGATTATGATAAACTTTTTCATCAGATCCGGATCAGTTTTTAAGAACTCAAAAATAACTTTTAATTGGTTTTAAACAATTATTACCCGCGGCCGTCTAATCCATACACTTTATAAAAAAACCAAACACGTAAAAATGAAATTAACCGCTATCCTTATCCCTGCCATCGTACTGGGTATGTCTGTTTCCGTAGTAGCACAGGATAAACCTAAGAAAGAAAAAAAAGCAGATCATGGTCATCTGCACCAGGACTCAACTGGTATGAAACACCGCCCTGCCGGTCAGATGCGCCGTGATAGTACAGGCGCTAAGCACCATCCTCCTAAAGGTGAATTCCGCCGCGATACCACCGGTATGAAACACCAGGGCCCAAGAGGTGATATGCGCCGTGACAGTGCAGCTGTTAAACGCGGAAGACCTGGCGGAAAAGGCGATTTTAAACAGGTAGGCAACTAAGCAAAGTAGCTATGCCATCTACCTAAATAAAAAAAGCAGGTGATCACTCACCTGCTTTTCTTATTTACATGGTCAGCAATACCGCCACATAATGGCAGATAGCGGCCGCCAATACCAGGAAATGCCATACAGCGTGGGTAAACTTGTATTTATCCCATATGTAGAAGAATACGCCCGCGGAATAAAGAATGCCGCCTGCAAACAACATCACTATCACGGAGAGCGGCATGTTTTCAAAGAACCGCTTCCCACCCAGCACCATTATCCAGCCCATCGCCAGGTAGATAATGGTAGATAATATATCAAACCGGCCGGTAAACCATATCTTAAAGAACATTCCCACAAGGGTTAGTCCCCACAAAATACACAACAACGTTATGCCAAAACTATTCAACATATACACCAGCAAAAACGGTGTATACGTGCCCGCTATCAGAAAGTATATACTGATATGATCAAACACCAGAAAGATCTTTTTTACGTAAGGCTCCAGGCTCAGGTGATATACCGTGGAGTTGGTAAACAGGAGGATGAAACAAAAGCTGTAAATGCCCGCCCCTACAATGCCAGGTGTGTTGCCATGAATAGCTGCAATCGCCGTGAGTACCGGCAGTGCACTCACGCCAAATATCACTCCTGCCGCATGTATCAGCCCGTTCACAATTTCCTGCTGACGGGTATAGGTTTGCTGTACAATGATTCCCATATCGCATGATTTGAGAATAAAGCTACTGCATATTTGCATGCGGCATTATCGATTAAAATGATAGGCTTATACATGATATTATTCGTTTTTGGAATGGCCTTCGGCCATTCCAAAAACGAATAAATGCCCCTCCGCCTAAGCGGAGGGGCATTTATTCGTAAATAGAAAGCCTCTCCTTTGCAGGAGAGGCTTTCTAATATTACAATGCTTACGCACTATTCTTCTTCATCGAACTGGAATACTTCTTTAGAAGATGCCAGGATATCGTATTCTTCCTTAGAACCTACGATCATGTTTTCGAATTCACGTAAACCTGTACCAGCAGGGATCAGGTGACCGGTGATAACGTTCTCTTTCAAGCCCATCATGTCATCGATCTTACCGTTGATAGCTGCCTGAGACAGTACCTTGGTTGTTTCCTGGAAGGATGCTGCTGATATCCAGCTGCGTGTACCCAGGGAAGCCTTGGTGATACCTTGTAAAAGCGGACTGGAAGTAGCTGGCTGCGCATCGCGGAATTCAACCAGTTTCTTGTCTGCACGACGCAACAGTGAGTTTTCTTCACGTACCTGGCGGAGGGTCACGATCTGACCAGCTTTCAGGGTAGTAGAGTCACCTGCTTCTGTTACCACCTTCTTATCGAAGATGATGTCGTTTTCTTCGAAGAAGTCGAATCTGTCTTCAGTATCGCCTTCCAGGAAGCGGGTATCGCCTGGATCTTCAATGTTTACTTTACGCATCATCTGGCGTACGATCACCTCGATGTGTTTATCGTTGATCTTCACACCCTGTAAGCGGTATACCTCCTGAATTTCATTCACCAGGTATTCCTGTACCGCAAACGGACCTTTAATAGCCAGGATGTCGGCAGGAGTGGTAGAACCATCGGACAGGGAAGTACCGGCTTTCACGAAGTCACCGTCCTGCACCAGGATGTGACGGGTCAATGGAACCAGGTATTTCTTGATCTGACCTTCGCGGCTCTCGATGATGATCTCACGGTTACCACGTTTGATGTTACCGAATGCTACCACACCGTCGATTTCAGAGACGATGGCAGGGTTGCTTGGGTTACGTGCCTCGAACAGCTCAGTTACACGTGGGAGACCACCCGTGATATCTCGCAGTTTACCGAGTACACGTGGGATTTTCACGATAACCTGACCTGCTTTCACGTTTTCTCCTTCAGAGATCACGATGTGAGAACCAACCGGCAGGTTGTATGATTTCACTTCCTTGTTGCCTTCTACAACAATGGAAGGGATCTTGTTTTTGTCTTTGGTTTCGATAACCACTTTCTCGCGGTGACCAGTCTGCTCGTCAGCCTCTTCACGGAAGGTGATACCTTCAATGATGCTGTCGAACCGGATACCACCGTTGATCTCAGAAACGATAACGGCGTTGAATGGATCCCAGGTACAGATCTGATCTCCTTTGGAGATTTTCTGGCCATCTTTTACCAGCAGGGTAGAACCGTAAGGAATGTTGTTGGTGATCAACAGGCGATCATTTTTAACATCCATGATACGCAGCTCACCGGTACGACCGATAACCACCTGTACTTTATCACCTTCGTTGTTTTCGAAAGTGGTAGTACGCAGACCATCGAATTGTACAGTACCATCGAACTTAGCAGTCAGGCCGGATTCAACAGAAGTAGAACCAGCCACACCACCCACGTGGAAGGTACGCAGTGTCAACTGTGTACCAGGCTCACCGATGGACTGGGCAGCGATGATACCTACAGCATCACCTTTCTGTGCAGTGTAACCGGTTGCCAGGTTTTTACCATAACATTTCACACACACACCACGACGGCTTTCGCAAGTCAGTACAGAACGGATCTCTACTGTTTCGATAGCACTGTCTTCAATGCGATGTGCAATGTCTTCAGTGATTTGTTCACCACCGGCAACGATCAGCTCATCGCTCAGTGGATCGTAAACGTCGTGCAGGGAAGTACGGCCCAGGATACGATCGTACAGTGGTTCTACCACCTCTTCGTTATCCTTCAGCGCTGAAGTAGCAATACCACGGAGGGTGCCGCAATCTTCTTCGTTGATAACCACATCCTGTGCAACGTCCACCAGACGACGGGTCAGGTAACCCGCATCCGCTGTTTTCAACGCCGTATCCGCAAGACCTTTACGGGCACCGTGCGTAGAAATGAAGTATTCCAATACGTTCAGACCATCCTTAAAGTTGGACAATACCGGGTTTTCGATAATCTCGGAACCAGTAGAGCCAGACTTACGAGGCTTAGCCATCAGACCCCTGATACCAGCCAGCTGTTTAATCTGCTGTTTGGAACCACGCGCACCGGAATCAAGCATCATGTAAACAGAGTTGAAACCTTGTTTATCTGTAGCCAGCTCGCGGATCAGCGTTTCGGTTACTTTGGTATCCACGCGGGACCAGATGTCAATGATCTGGTTGTAACGTTCGTTGTTAGTGATCAGACCCATGTTGTAGTTATCCCACACTTCATCCACCTCACCGGCTGCGCCGTCGATCATGTCCTGCTTAACGTCAGGAATGATCAGGTCATTGATGTTGAAGGACAGACCACCACGGAATGCCGTACGGAAACCTAATTGTTTGATATCATCCAGGAACTTCGCAGTAGTTGGGATGTTCGTGTATTTGATGATATCACCGATGATTTCACGCAGGGATTTTTTAGTCAGCAGGGCGTTAACATAACCGGCTGCCTTAGGAACGTGCTGGTTGAACATCACGCGACCTACGGTAGTTTCGATCAGTTTTCTTTCCAGTTCGCCGGATGCAGTTCTCACGTCAGCTTTTACGCGGATATGAGCGTGCAGGTCAACCTGGCCCTCGTTATATGCGATAATAACCTCTTCAGCAGAGTAGAAAGCTTTACCTTCTCCTTTTACGATGTCATCACCCATGGTTTTCTTACCCTTAGTGATGTAGTACAGACCGAGTACCATGTCCTGTGAAGGCAGGGTGATTGGCGTACCATTCTGCGGGTTCAGAATGTTGTGAGAAGACAGCATCAGGAGTTGCGCTTCCAGGATTGCGGCGTTGCTCAATGGAACGTGTACCGCCATCTGGTCACCATCAAAGTCGGCGTTGAACGCAGAACACACGAGCGGGTGAAGCTGGATTGCTTTACCTTCCACCAGTTTAGGCTGGAAGGCCTGAATAGAAAGACGGTGCAGCGTTGGAGCACGGTTGAGCATCACCGGATGACCTTTCAGTACATTCTCCAGGATATCCCAAACTACCGCTTCCTTACGATCTACCAGCTTTTTAGCTGATTTCACGGTTTTAACGATACCTCTTTCAATCAGTTTACGGATAATAAATGGTTTGAACAGCTCTGCCGCCATATCTTTTGGCAGACCGCACTCATGCAGTTTCAGTTCAGGACCTACCACGATTACAGAACGTCCGGAGTAATCCACACGTTTACCGAGCAAGTTCTGACGGAAACGACCCTGTTTACCTTTCAATACGTCGGAGAGGGATTTCAGTGCACGACCACCTTCAGCTTTTACCGCATTTGATTTACGGGAGTTGTCGAAGAGAGAATCCACCGCTTCCTGCAGCATACGTTTTTCGTTACGCAGGATCACCTCAGGCGCCTTAATTTCGATGAGACGTTTCAGACGATTGTTACGGATAATTACCCTGCGGTACAGGTCATTCAGGTCAGAAGACGCGAAACGACCACCATCCAAAGGAACTAACGGACGCAGTTCAGGTGGAACAACAGGGATATATTGCATCACCATCCACTCAGGACGGTTTTCAACACGGCCATTTGCTTCACGGAAAGCTTCCACAACGCTCAGGCGTTTCAGCGCCTCCGCTTTACGTTGCTGGGAAGTTTCAGTGGCTGCCTGGTTACGCAGCTGGTAAGAGAGGCTGTCCAGATCAATACGGGCCAGCATCATTTCTACCGCTTCCGCACCCATTTTAGCAATGAACTTGTTAGGATCTTCATCCGGTAACAGTTGATTGTCTTTTGGCAGTGTATCCAGGATGTCCAGGTATTCTTCTTCAGTGAGCAGGTCACCGTAGTTCATACCTTTTTCCTGTTTAGCACCCGCCTGGATTACTACATAACGTTCGTAGTAAATGATGGTTTCCAATTTCTTGGAAGACATACCCAGGAGGTAACCAATTTTATTAGGGAGAGATTTAAAGTACCAGATGTGTACAACCGGAACAACAAGACGAATATGCCCCATTCTTTCGCGACGCACTTTCTTCTCTGTTACTTCCACACCACAACGGTCGCAAACGATACCCTTGTAACGGATACGTTTATATTTTCCGCAATAGCATTCGTAATCCTTTACAGGACCAAAAATCCTTTCGCAGAACAAACCATCACGTTCCGGTTTGTAAGTACGGTAGTTGATGGTTTCAGGTTTCAGCACTTCACCGTATGAACGCTCCAGAATTACATCGGGAGAAGCCAGACTAATGGTAATGCTGTTAAAATTTGATTTAGGACGATTTTCTTTCTTGATAGCCATCTGTTATTAGCTTTTAGCTGTTAGCCGCTGATGATCAGTTCAGCGACAAAAATTTTATTCCTGCGAAATATCAAAGCTATCAGCCATCCGCACTTGCTGCGAATGGCTGGTAGCTAAAAGCTCTTAGTCAAATTTCAGATCCAGACCCAGACCGCGTAACTCGTGGATCAATACATTGAAGGACTCAGGCACACCCGCTTTAGGTATGTTGTCGCCTTTCACAATTGATTCATAAGCTTTCGCACGACCTACGATATCATCTGATTTAATGGTAAGCAGTTCCTGCAGGATATTGGCAGCACCATATGCTTCCAGTGCCCATACCTCCATCTCACCAAAACGCTGACCACCAAACTGTGCCTTACCACCCAGCGGTTGCTGAGTAATGAGGGAGTATGGTCCAATAGAACGCGCGTGCATCTTATCGTCCACCATGTGGCTCAGTTTAAGCATGTAGATCACACCTACGGTTGCTTTCTGGTGGAAGCGGTCTCCGGTTTCACCATCGTAGAGATAAGTGTGACCGAAGCTTGGCAAACCAGCTTCATTGATATAGGATGCAATTTCTTCAGTAGTAGCACCATCAAAGATCGGAGTAGCAAAGCGTACGCCCAGTTTCAGACCTGCCCAACCTAATACGGTTTCGTAGATCTGTCCGAGGTTCATACGGGAAGGTACCCCGAGTGGGTTCAGTACGATATCCAGTGGTGTACCATCTGCGAGGAACGGCATGTCTTCATCACGCACGATCTTAGCAACGATACCCTTGTTACCGTGACGTCCCGCCATTTTATCACCCACTTTCAGCTTACGCTTGCTGGCCAGGTAAACCTTCGCCAGTTTCAGTACACCAGCAGGGAGCTCATCACCGATTGAAATGTTGAATTTCTCACGTTTGTAGCGGCCCAGCTCTTCGTTGTACTTGATGTTGTAGTTGTGCAGCAGGGTGTTGATCTGGTCGTTGGTTACCTCGTCGGTAGTCCAGCCCAGTGGATTCACATTCTGGAAATCGATGTTTACCAGGTTCTTAGGGGAGAATTTAGATCCTTTAGAGATCAGTACTTCACCGTAAGTATTGGTAATGCCCTGAGAGGTTTTGTCTTTCAACAGCACCTGCAGTTTGCTCATCAGTACTTCCAGCAGATCTTCTTCGTTCTTCTGGTGTACTTTTTCCAGTTTCTCTAATGCCGCTTTTTCACGGGTCTTAGAGTTTTTATCTTTCTTAGCGCGGCTGAACAGTTTCTTATCGATTACCACACCCTCAGTGGATGGAGGTGCTTTCAGAGAAGCATCTTTCGCATCAGATGCCTTGTCACCGAAGATCGCACGGAGCAGTTTTTCTTCAGGAGAAGGATCAGATTCACCACGAGGAGTGATTTTACCGATCAGGATATCACCTTCTTTAATGTGCGCACCAACACGGATAATACCGTTCTGGTCGAGGTCTTTGGTAGCCTCTTCACTTACGTTAGGAATATCCGGAGTCAGTTCTTCTTCACCCAGTTTAGTATCACGAACTTCCAGTTCATACTCATCGATGTGGATAGATGTAAAGAGGTCTTCACGTGCAACACGCTCAGAGATTACGATCGCATCCTCAAAGTTGTAACCTTTCCAAGGCATGAACGCCACTTTCATGTTGCGTCCCAGTGCCAGCTCACCACCGCGGGTAGCGTAACCTTCTGTTAAGAAGTCGCCCACTTCCACACGCTGTCCTTTCTTCACACAAGGTTTCAGGTTGATACAGGTGGATTGGTTCGTTTTAACGAATTTGGTCAGGTTATAAATCACCAGATCATCTTCGAAGCTCACCAGTTTCTGCATCTCATCACGCTCGTAACGAACATGAATTTCTTTTGCATCCACGAACTCGATCACACCTTTACCTTCAGCGGTCACCTGCAGGCGGGAATCGCGTGCAGCTTTCGCTTCCAGACCAGTACCTACGATAGGCACTTCAGGGTTGATCAATGGTACCGCCTGGCGTTGCATGTTTGATCCCATCAGCGCACGGTTGGCGTCATCATGCTCCAGGAACGGAATCAGTGATGCAGACAGACCTACGATCTGGTTCGGTGCAACGTCCATGAATTCCACTTCATCCTTATCCAGGATCGGGAAGTCACCGGTTTCGCGGGATTTTACTTTATCATTAACGAAGTTTCCTTTGTCATCGAGCGGGGCGTTTGCCTGCGCGATTTTTACAGAATCTTCTTCTTCAGCACTGAGGAATTCCACTTTCGCCATATCCACTCTACCGTTGTTTACTTTACGGTAAGGAGTTTCGATGAAGCCCATTTCATTCACTTTCGCGTGAACGCAGAGGGTGGAGATCAGACCGATGTTTGGACCTTCCGGAGTTTCGATGGTACACAGACGGCCGTAGTGGCTATAGTGTACGTCACGCACCTCGAAGCCTGCTCTTTCACGGCTCAGACCACCAGGTCCGAGAGCGGAGATACGACGTTTGTGCGTGATCTCAGAGAGCGGGTTGGTTTGATCCAGGAACTGTGACAGCTGAGAGGTACCGAAGAAGGAGTTGATTACGGAAGACAGCGTCCTCGCGTTGATCAGATCCACCGGTGTGAACACCTCGTTGTCACGAACGTTCATTCTTTCACGGATGGTACGGGCCATACGTGCCAGACCAACACCAAACTGAGCATATAACTGCTCACCCACGGTACGTACACGACGGTTAGACAGGTGATCGATATCGTCGATCTCTGCTTTACTGTTGGTGAGTTGTACCAGGTACTTGATGATGGCGATGATGTCTTCTTTAGTCAGGACTTTCATGTCCAGCGGTGTAGGAAGACCCAGTTTTCTGTTGATTTTGTAACGACCAACATCTCCGAGATCGTAACGTTTATCGGAGAAGAATAATTTATCGATGATACCCCTTGCTGTTTCATCATCCGGCGCATCGGCACCGCGCAGCTGGCGGTAGATGTGCTGAACGGCTTCCAGCTCAGAGTTAGATGTATCCTTATTTAATGTATTGTAGATGATGGAGAAGTCGCCACTTACCTCTTCTTTCTGAACGAATACAGATTTCAGGCCCATATCCACGATAGTTTCGATGTTTTCTTCATCGAGGATGCTATCGCGTTCCAGCATGATTTCGTTACGTTCGATACTCACTACTTCACCGGTATCTTCATCCACAAAGTCTTCCACCCAGCTTCTCAGGACGCGTGCAGCCAGTTTTTTCCCAGCGTATTTCTCGAGGGATTTTTTATCTGCCTTCACTTCATCCGCCATGCCAAACAGCTGGAGGATGTCCTTATCTGTTTCATAGCCAATAGCACGTAACAGGGTGGTAACCGGGAATTTCTTCTTACGGTCAATGTAAGCGTACATCACATTGTTGATGTCCGTTGCAAACTCCATCCACGCGCCCTTGAACGGAATTACCCTTGCAGAGTAAATCTTGGTTCCGTTCGGATGTATGGATTGACCAAAGAAAACACCAGGAGAGCGGTGCAGCTGGGATACAACTACGCGCTCAGCACCATTGATAACGAAAGTACCTCTTGGGGTCATGTAAGGGATGTTACCCAGGAACACATCCTGCACAATAGTCTGGAAATCCACATGTTCCTCATCGTTACAGCTCAGGCGGAGTTTCGCCTTCAATGGAACGGAATAGGTAAGCCCACGCTCAATACATTCCTCGATAGTATAACGCGGAGGATCAACGAAGTAGTCCAGGAACTCCAGATTGAAGATATTACGCGTATCCGTAATCGGGAAGTTCTCTTTAAATACTTTAAAAAGGCCTTCGTTATTTCGCTTGTCTGGTGTGGTTTCTAATTGGAAGAAATCCTTGAAAGATTGGATTTGGATAGCCAACAGATCCGGTGTCTCAGTAACTTGTTTGATCTTTCCAAAATTTACTCTTTCGTTTGTTTGGGCTTTTTTTAGAGACATATTCGAAGTTAGCAGTTATATGACTTGTAAGAATTAGGGAAATTAAGGTTTCTTTGCCAATATCCCATCATGTTAAGTATTGCCTCTTGCACATTGTCAAATTCACTCATGTGATTCCCTATTTTGACTCTCTGAAAAAGACACTTTCCCAAAGGGAATAAGGCCAAAAGTGCTGTGCGCACTTTTGACCTTTAAAAGATGTATATCTTAAGCAAAGAATTACTGAATTTCAACTTCAGCACCAGCTTCAGTCAGCTTAGCTTTCAGATCTTCTGCTTCAGCTTTGCTAACGCCTTCTTTTACTGATTTAGGAGCGCCGTCAACCAGTTCTTTTGCTTCTTTCAGACCGAGACCAGTCAGGTCTTTTACAACCTTAACTACGTTCAGTTTGCTAGCACCTGCAGATTTCAGGATAACGTTGAAAGCAGTTTTCTCTTCAACAGCTGCACCGCCATCGCCACCGCCAGATACTACTACTGCAGCAGCTGCTGGTTCGATACCATATTCGCTTTTCAGAACATCTGCGAGTTCCTGAACTTCCTTAACAGTTAAACCTACTAATTGTT
This sequence comes from Chitinophaga jiangningensis, assembly GCF_900142605.1. Classification (GTDB taxonomy): domain Bacteria; phylum Bacteroidota; class Bacteroidia; order Chitinophagales; family Chitinophagaceae; genus Chitinophaga; species Chitinophaga jiangningensis. The sequence goes on along the minus strand of NZ_FRBL01000006.1, from coordinate 360,471 downwards.
CGGCTAATGCTTTTACGTCTGCCATTTTATAAAAATTTAGATATTTTTTGTAATTGTTGTTAATTATATATTATGACTTGGAAGCCAATGTGTTGTGGGGAGAATACTCTCCCAAAAATTACTCTGCCGCTGGAGCTTCTGCTGCCACAGCTTCGCCACCTTCGTTTTTGCCTTTCTCCAGGAGAGCAGCAATAACGCGTTTTGCAGGAGACTGGAGGAGACCAATAACTTCGCCGATGAGCTCGTTTTTGGTTTTGATCTCGGTCAGCGCTTTCAGCTGGTTGTCGCCGATGAAAATCTCGTCAGCAACAAAAGCAGCTTTCAGAACTGGTTTTTCCAGCTTGTTGTTAGCTTTACGGAAAGAAGAGATGATTACAGCCGGCTCTTTTGGAGAATCAGAGAACATCAGGGCAGTCACACCGTGCAGTGCTTCATAAATACCTGCATATTTCTCAGCATCCAGAGATTCCAGTGCCTTCTTAATCAGGGTGTTTTTAGCAACCTTCATTTCTACATTCTTGTCGAAGCACACTTTCCTCAGGTCATTAACCTGCGCAACAGTCAGTGATTCGGTGTTAGTGATGTAGAAGTTGCTGTATTGAGAGAACTTGCCTTTCAGCAGTTCGATCACTTCATTTTTTTGATCTTTATTCATATTATTACGTTTGCAGCTAGCCCATACCCTCTCGAACACAGGCTACACACTCGTGATCAATTAGTTTTGAACAGATTTAGTGTCGATAGCGATACCTGGGCTCATTGTAGCAGCCATAGACAGGCCTTTCAGGTAAGTACCTTTAGCAGTAGCTGGTTTCAGCTTGATGATAGCATTGATCAGCTCCAGAGAGTTCTGCTCAATTTTCTCAACACCAAAAGATACACGACCGATAGAAGCGTGGATGATACCAGCTTTATCAACCTTGAAGGAAATTTTACCGCCTTTAACATCGTTTACAGCCGCTGCCACGTCGTTAGTAACAGTACCGGTTTTAGGGTTAGGCATCAGGTTACGTGGACCTAAGATTTTACCCAGTTTACCGATTTTAGGCATCACAGCAGGTGTAGCTACGATTACATCGATATCAGTCCAACCGCCTTCAATCTTAGTGATGAATTCGTCCAGACCTACGAAATCTGCGCCAGCCTCTTTTGCAGCCGCTTCTTTATCAGGGGTGCAAAGTACTAACACTCTTTTTGTTTTACCAGTACCGTGAGGAAGCGTTACGGAACCACGGATAGCCTGGTCTGCTTTCTTAGGATCAACGCCTAAGCGGATATGGATATCGACAGAAGAGTCGAATTTAGTGCAATTGATTTCTTTTACTAAGCTGGAAGCTTCTTTCAGGGTGTACTGTTTGTTTTTGTCCACCTTTGCTTCAGCTACTTTTCTCTTTTTAGTTGCCATTTTCAAAATGATTTTAAGTCCTGCCTTAACAGGGTGAAACAATTAGTTTTCCCAAGGAGCTTTACCTTCTACAGTAATACCCATGCTACGCGCAGTACCTGCAACCATGCTCATCGCACTGTTCAGGGTGAAGCAGTTCAGATCTGCCATCTTATCCTGTGCAATAGCTTCAACCTGAGCCCAGGTTACTTTGCCCACCTTGTTACGGTTTGGTTCTTTAGAACCACTTTGAATTTTAGCAGCTTCCTTCAGCTGAACTGGAGCCGGAGGCGTCTTAATTACGAAGTCAAATGATTTGTCAGTGTAAACAGTCAGCAACACAGGCAATACCTTCCCAATTTTATCCTGGGTACGAGCATTGAACTGTTTGCAAAACTCCATGATGTTCACACCTTTAGAACCCAGAGCAGGTCCGATTGGAGGTGCAGGGTTGGCTTGGCCGCCTTTTACCTGCAATTTCACGTACGTTGCGATCTCTTTTGCCATACTTTATTATTTAATTTGGTTAAGCGCCCTCTGCAAAACAGAGAACTCCCAAAACTAAAAGGAACGAAAATAACCTTTTAAACGGGATGCAAAGGTATATAATAATATTAACTCGCCAAAAAGTATTTGAATTTGGGCATCCTTTTTGCTAACGAAAGAGATTTTTTTACAAATCTATTGCATTACCCGAATTTTTTCCTTATATACGAAGCGTGCAAAGTTACGACTTCTCCACCACATCTACATAAAATAATGACCGGCGTTTCGCCTTCTCCGTTTTTAAGTAACGGCTAACGAACTGATCCTCGGTCCTTATCCTGCCTCTCATCTCCTCCACCGCAGCACCCAGCTCCCGCAAATGATCCACCATGGCAGCATCCGTACCATGCATCGCCGCCAAACGCCGGCTCAGGTCCTCTGCCATGCCCACCAGCGCATCCATCATCTTCCTGACAGTCATATCAGGCTTCTCCGGCAAAAACTGACTGTTCTTAAATGACACATACTCGTTGTACCCCTTCACCAGCCCGGCATAATCCGCATTAGCCACATTAAACTGGTCCACCAGCCTGTTCCGCTCCTCAATCTCCCGGTTGCCAGCCAATACCTTCACCGTTTGCCGCAGCCAGTCCAGCTCTGCCATCACAAACGGATTAGCTGCACCGCCATAACGCTCTATCCTGGCCAGCGATCCGGCCAGTCGCTCATACCGCGGCAGCCGCAGGTATTTATTAATAGTATCATTGTAATTAAACGCCGGCCCACTCTGCCTCGAAACGCCCACCTCATCGTGCCTTACCGGATTGGTCAGCAACTGCCACATCGGATCAAACGGGATATGACGCTTTACCGCCACCTGCGGCGATACCTGGAACCATTCCCAGTTCAGCTTAGGTGTAAACCTCGCACCATCCACCGTCCCAGCCCCCCAGGTTGGATCTGTTACGGTCCACTGTGCCCCATTCTTCACCACCACCCAGTCATGGGCACCGGTAGGCGCTAAAGTCCCATTCTCCAGGCAATACCCGTTTACCGTATATGCCGTAATACCAGCCTCCTGGCATACACGGGCGTATAAACTGGCATAATCTGCACATACCCCCACCCGGGATCTCAACACCTGCTGCAATACCGCCGCAGTATCCCTGTAATTCTTTTGCTGGTACATGCCCGGAATATCGTAGGCTATATGTGTGGCAATCCATTGATATAACGCCTGCTGAAAGGCCTGATTGCTGGTGGTATGGGTTTTCAGCCACTTAGCCATATCGGCTGGACTGTTAGTCACTGCATCCGGAATAGCCACTACGGCCGGAGCAGGTTTTGCTGGCTTAGGTGCCTGCGCATTTGCTGACGATACCGTCAGCAAACACGCCAGTACGATTACTATGCTCATGGTAGGGATAATTAACTCTCTCTCTCCTAAATTTAAAAAATTTAAACCTTAATTCACAGGGATACCCATCCAGGTCATTTTGTAAAAAAGTGACTTCCTGAACAGCTTGCCGGTTTTGAGATATTTAGTCACAAATGCCTGCTCCTCCGCAATCCTGTCTTTCATATCCTTTGCGGAACGCTTCGCCTCATTCACCGACCTCGCATTATTACTGCCACCATCAAACACAATCTCATTTAAGGCAGTGGTGATGTTATCCACATTGGCTGCCATCGTATCTATCCACTCTCTTATTTCCTTGTCGGGTTTAGCTGGTGTAAACTGCTTGTTCTTAAATACCACATAGGCATTGAAATCATTCACCAGCTCATTGTACTTCCCTGTGGTAGCATTGAATTTATCAGCCATGGCGTTGTGCGCCGCCACCTTAGCATTCTGGCGACCTACATCCAGCACCTGTATCATATAACTCAATTCGGTAGATACATACATATTACTCACGCCAAACCTCCGGATCCTGTCCACCGCATTTTCGAGTCTGGCAGTACTGTCGAGCCTGTTCCAGGCAGCAATGGTATCTGCAAAAGCAAATACCGGGCGGGCAGCAGCGTCGGTCCAGTTATTTTCCTTTATTGCGGTATGGGTATGCGGATGTTCCAGGAACTGGTACATCGGATCAAATGGTACATGGGTTTTTATGTAGACATCAGGTGCCACCATAAAATATTTCCATGTAAAGGAAGGGTAAAACTTATTACCGCTCACTCCTCCTGCCGCCCACGTAGGATCAATGAGCGACCATTTATCCCCTACATTTACGGCGACCCAGGCATGGCTGCCATCCGCACTCAATTGCGAGCCACTCACGGTATATCCGGACACCAACATGGCAGAAATTCCGGCTTTTCGGGCAATTTCCACGAAAAGTGACGAGTAGCCGTAACAGATAGCCTGCCGGGTGCGAAGGGTTTTTAAGGCAGCGTCTGTGGTATCCTTATAGTATTGCGGATCATAGGTATTCCTGGTGTCATACACCACGTTTTTCCCGATCCATGCATAAATAGCTCTCAGTGCTTCCGTTTGATTACTGGTGTTATTTTTCACCCACTCAGCCATCGCGGTGGACGTCATCACTTCCGTATCCGGAATCTTAGCATAGGTAATTGTCTGGCTGGCAACAGGCTTCGCTTTTGTCGTCTGTGCATTGCCGGTGGATGCCGTTCCCAGCATCACCGCAATTCCCACGGCGGCAATTAATCTCATAAGTTGGGTTATAATTTGGTTACTGTCTCCTATTGGTCTAAAACGCTGCAAATATATGGCGTTACTATTCAGATTTACTAATTAACCCGTTGATTTTCCGTTGTATATAATTTTAGCAATCCTCAATACACCATCAATGATGTTTTATCGATTTTTCTTCAATACTTCTACAAAATCCTTCCGGCCTTTCTGCAGATGGGCGAGCGTTTTATTCACCGTTTTCACAAAGTTTAACCTGTTTTGTTCATTAACGTCAAAGGTTAAACGTATTGCGTTTGCTGCCGCAAGAATGTCCTGGCATTCTTTAATGCGATAGTCGGACCAGATAAGGAATTCAGTGCCTCCCCATGATTTTTTATTGCTGATAAGGGTTACCAGCTTATTGTATTGACTGATGGCAGTCCGGAATCTGGCATCCGCGCCGGAAGCCACGTCAGTACTATAGGCAGCCGCCGGGATGGATTTTTGGAGAAACGAAACTTCGTCTCTTTGTAACTGATTAATAACGCCATATGCCTCCATCCGGCGCATCCTGCTTTTTACCTGTTCCAGGGCTGTTTGTTTTTTATAGGCAGCAATACTGTCTTCAAAATTAATAGCCGGCCTGTTGGCGGCTGTTTCCCAGGTATGATCCCGTAGTTCATCCGGTTTTACTGGGTGGGAAAGGTATTGGAAAATCGGGTCAAAGGGTACATGCGTGTAAATGGCTTTTTCAGGGGAGATCATAAACTGCTCCCAGGTAAAGGAGAAGCGGAAAACATCACTGTCGTCCACTGCGCCGGCTCCCCAGGTGGGATCAATGATTCCCCATTGTCCATTTAGTTGGACACCCAGCCAGCCATGGCTGCCATCGGTGGACAGCTGTCCCTGCACGTAGGTATAGCCGGTGATCAGATCGACGGGGATGTTAGCTTGCCGGCATACTTCAAAGAACAGGCAGGTATATCCCTGGCAGGTGCCGGCATGGGTGGTAAGTGTTTTTATGGCCGCGTCAATGGTGTCTTTATAGGGTTTATCGGCGCTGGCGAGGGTTACATCATAGCGGATGTTATTTGCAATCCAGTAGTAGAGAGATTTTACCGCATCATAATCATTGCTGGCATTGGCTTTTAGCCATTTACCCATGGCAGTGGGTGATACGGTGGCGGCTGGGGGGATTTTGATGACTGCGGTATCACTGGCAGTTTGCTGTGCGTATAAAGGTGTATGGAAGCATAATATGGAAAGGAGGAGTAGCAGGTGCTTCATGATATGTTGGCGGGTAAGGGATAAAACGAACAACGTTCCGGTGGGATACCGGAACGTTGAGTAATATGATTATGCGGGTGGTGGTGCTTAGGAAAGCTTTTCTACCTGCATGAAGTTGAGTTCTACCGGAGTAGCGCGACCAAAGATTTTCACGGTCACTTTCAGTTTCTTTTTGTCTTCGATTACTTCTTCGATGACGCCGTTGAAGTCGTTGAAAGGGCCATCGATAATTTTGATGGTTTCGCCAACGATGAAAGGTTCGCTCATGGTGAGTCCCTGATCGGAGAGTTCATCCACTTTACCTAACATTTTGTTTACTTCTGCTTTGCGGAGGGCGATTGGTTTTTCTTTACCGAGGAAGTGGATTACACCAGATACATTGCGAATGGATTGGATTACTTCATCGGTCATTTTACCGTCGATGGCTTCGATCATCACGTAACCAGGGTAGAAGTTTTTTTCGCGCATTACTTTTTTACCGGCTTGCACTTTATAAACTTTTTCCACTGGCAGGAAGACCTGGGTGATCACGTTACCCCAGTCGGAGCGGCGCACTTCAATATCCAGATATTCCTTCACTTTTTTTTCCTTGCCACTAACAACGCGGAGCACGTACCACTTTGTTTCCTGCGCAGGAGTATTGGTTGCGTCCATATTGATTAGTGTTTGAATAATTGATAATAGTGAGTTAACACGAAGTTGGAGGCTGCATCCATGCCCCATACCAGAGCTGTCACAAAGAGGGTTGCGATCAGTACTACCATGGTAGAAGACTGCAGTTCCTGCCAGGTAGGCCAGGACACTTTGTAAACCAGTTCATGATAAGACTCGCGGAAATAGTTTCTGATCTTATTCATTTAAAATACATTTTTGGTCAAATTGGATAAAGCCTAAAAAGGTTGAATTGCTTTATTTTTTTAAAATAACAACAATTCAACCATTTTATAATTTTTATAACCTTGCACGGGCACTAGGATTCGAACCCAGATCAAAGGTTTTGGAGACCCGTATGCTACCGTTGCACCATGCCCGTGTATGAACTGTTAGCTTTGATTTTTCAGAGCTTAAGACTAAGATAGTCAAAGCTAACAGTTTTATTTAGATATTGTGAATTGCTTCACAATATAGATACCTTATTTCAGGATTTCAGTTACCTGACCAGCACCTACTGTACGTCCACCTTCGCGGATAGCGAATTTCAGACCTTTATCCATCGCAATTGGCTGGATCAGTTTAACGGTCAGAGAAACGTTATCACCAGGCATAACCATTTCAACGCCAGCTGGCAGTTCAACTTCACCGGTTACGTCAGTAGTACGGAAGTAGAACTGAGGACGGTATTTGTTGAAGAATGGAGTGTGACGACCACCTTCTTCTTTGCTCAGTACGTATACTTCGCATTTGAATTCGGAGTGAGGTTTGATAGAACCAGGTGCCACGATAACCATACCACGACGGATCTGAGTTTTCTCAATACCGCGGAGGAGCAGACCAGCGTTATCACCAGCTTCACCTTCGTCCAGTAATTTTTTGAACATCTCAACACCAGTACAAGTAGATTTCAGAGACTCTTCCTGCAGACCTACGATCTCAACGTTCTCACCAACTTTGATGCGACCGCGTTCGATACGACCAGTTGCTACAGTACCACGACCTGTGATAGAGAATACGTCCTCTACAGACATCAGGAATGGTTGATCAACTGGACGTGGAGGCAGAGGAATGTAAGAGTCAACTGCAGCCATCAGTTCGTCGATAGCGCTAACCCATTTTTCTTCGCCAGCCAGAGCGCCGGTTGCAGAACCTTTGATTACAGGAGCGTTATCACCGTCGAAACCGTTGGAAGACAGCAGATCACGAACTTCGATTTCAACCAGTTCCAGCAGTTCAGCATCGTCAACCAGGTCAACTTTGTTCATGAAAACTACTACCTGAGGTACACCTACCTGACGAGCCAGGAGGATGTGCTCACGAGTTTGTGGCATAGGACCGTCAGTAGCGGCTACCACCAGGATAGCACCGTCCATCTGAGCAGCACCAGTGATCATATTTTTCACATAGTCAGCGTGACCAGGGCAGTCAACGTGAGCATAGTGACGATTTGCAGTCTGATACTCTACGTGAGCTGTATTGATAGTGATACCTCTTTCTTTTTCTTCAGGAGCAGCATCGATCTCATCATAACCTCTCTTCTCTGCCAGACCCTTGTTTGCCAAAATTGTGGTAATGGCAGCAGTCAAGGTAGTTTTACCGTGGTCCACGTGGCCGATGGTACCAATGTTTACGTGGGGTTTATCCCGCTTAAAGGTTTCTTTTGCCATTGTATTTTCTTTTTAGATGGTTTGTAAAGATTGTATTGATAGTTGTTTAAAACACGATTTACAAACTTGTACCGCTGATGAGAATTGAACTCATGTCCTTCCGCAGAAATGTTTCAGTGGACGCTCTTCCATTGAGCTACAACGCTAAGTTTAATTTCGGAGAGGGAATTGGAAATTCGAATCCCGAAATTCGAATTTTATGGAGTTGTTGATGCGACTTAACTACTCACTACAACTATTCTTCAAAAAAATTCTGAGCTGTTGAAGAGAATTGAACTCTCGACCTCTTCCTTACCAAGGAAGTGCTCTACCCCTGAGCTACAACAGCTTGAAAAATTGCAAATTAATGCGAGCGGGAGACGAGGTTCGAACCCGCGACCTACAGCTTGGAAGGCTGTCGCTCTACCAACTGAGCTACTCCCGCATTAATAACCCATTTTACAGTAATAACAGTAACATTATTCCTGTTAATGAATCATAAAGTAAATTAAAGAACATAAAGGCTGTTGTCCTCACAGGCGTGTGTTCAACTCTGAATTACTCACCTTCCATTTCACAACTATGTTCCGCCTCTGCAAAGGCAAAGGCGGAACACGCCGATCTGTGGGCAGGATAGGATTCGAACCTATGAAGTCGTAGACAGCGGATTTACAGTCCGCCCCATTTGGCCGCTCTGGAACCTGCCCTAACTTAATTTTCTGTTCCTGATTTTCGTTATCCGGTTACCGTTAGTAAACCGGATAACTTAATCAAAACGATGAGCCAGCAGAGGGATTCGAACCCCCGACCCACTGATTACAAATCAGTAGCTCTGGCCAACTGAGCTATGCTGGCATCTTTCAAAAAACATTCTTTCAATTTGGTAACCCGTTCTTCTGAGTTAGTAACTCGTTGAAAGAGAGCGCAAAATTAAGTGAATTTTTCATTTCTCCAAATCTTTTTTTTAGTTTCTTACAAATAATGAAAAATTTATTTGTTTCCGCTAAAACGCCCTGCTATAAAGAACTTTGCTACCTTTTACCGACCCCTTTTCGAATCGGGATGGCAAAGGTAGCAAAGGAATTGATATTTCCAAAATTATTCGAAAAAATTATTGAATTTTTTTCTCCTTCTTACGTTTAACCTGCTCAATCAGGCTCTCGAAGGCCATGTCAAATGAGAGTTCAAATGATTTAGACTCGTGCTTTACAAATAAGTCCTGTCGCGGTATTCGTACCCTTATCTCCGCTATCTTGTCCTTAATCTGATGCGCTAAATTGTCCAACTTAAGAAAAACATCCACGCTTACTATCCGATCATGAAACGTATTCAATTTCTGAATCTTTCTTGTCACATGATCAATCAGTTTTGAATCAGCATCGAAATGCACTGTTTGAATTTGAACGTTCATAGCACTAATTTTTTAAATATTTAACAATCTATATACTAAGGGGTAATGCTTGGTCATAGGCATTCTCTTTCAGTATGAAGTTCTACTTACTCTAATATACTTACTTTATCTATTCACCGCATCTATACCGCGTAATATTTTGTTAAAATGAAATTTATAGTGATTCACGCTGCATAAAGCAATTTCCTATGCCGGTTTGTTTGCAGTTTGTGTAACAGGTTTTCCGGATTTTGATTGCCGGCGAAGCCGGCAATCAAAATCCGGAAGGGGGCAGGGCAACGCCCTGCCCCCTTCCGGATTGTATGCTCCTTTCTGGTTGATGGATTGTGTTTCGCTTTATTAGAGGCAGTGAGGCATGCTTCCGTTCAGATTGTATGCACCTTTGTGGATGGTGAATAGTGTTTCGCTTGTTAGAGGCGGTGAGGCATACCCTCGTTCGAATTGCATGTACCCTAGTGTGTGGCGAAAAATGTCGACTTAATGGAGGTAGTGCGGCCTCCCCTTTTCGGGTGCCATACACCATTGTGCGTGGTGAATTACGTTGGGTTGGTTAGAGGCGGTGAGACATGCTCCCGTTCAGATTGCATGTCACTTGTGCCTGGCGAATAATGTTTTGCTTGTTTAAGGCGGGGAGGCATGCACCGTTCGGATTGTATTTACTTTGTGGGTAAGGTTTGTTTACTAGAGACAGTGAAGCCTGCCCCGCAAGGATTTATACACCTTTGCATTGAGTTTTGCTTATTACAGACGGAGTCAGAAAAATCCCTTTACGCCTTTGGATGTGCCTGCTGATATACTTTCTTCAGCTTCTCAATAGTATTATGTGTATACACCTGCGTAGCTGCCAGCGACGCATGGCCTAACAACTCCTTCACTGCATTCAGATCCGCACCATTATTAGTAAGGTGCGTAGCGAAGGTGTGGCGCAGGATATGCGGGCTTTTCTTCCTGAGTGTGGTAATCTGGTGCTCACTGAGATATTTGCGCACCATCAGGTATACATATTTGGGATACAATTTGCGTCCGGTATTCGGATGTACAAATAACACCTTTTCTTCAAAATCCTCCAGGTGGGAGCGCTTTTCAGATTGGTACCGCTGTATCTGCGCTGCCAGCGCAGCAGAGATGGGTATAATTCTCTCCTTACCCCCTTTTCCCATTACTTTAATCGTGAGATTCCCCTTATCGATTTTGAACTCTTCCAGGGCTATCAGTTCCGACAAACGAAGTCCTGTCTGGTAAAACACTTCAAATATCAACTGATGCGTCTGGCCTTCAAAGTCGCTGGCAAAGATATGCAGCGCGGTGGTAGACACCGGACTTACATTTTCTTCCAGGGCGCGCATTCCTTTTTCATCAATAAAGCCGGGCAGGCGTTTCTTAATTTTGGGAGCGATTACCTTCACCATGGGCGACTGGGTAATCATTGCCTGTTGCAGGCAGTATTTGAAAAATGATTTGAGTGTGGATATCTTCCGGTTAACGCTTTTGGCGGTCATGGCATTCTCCATGAGGGATGCCAGCCAGTCGCGTATCATGATATGGGAAATGTCAGCAAGAAGGGTGCGACCGTAACTGGTAGTAATATGGTCCAGGAACTGGGTCAGGTCGTTACGATAGGCAGTGCAGGTATGGACTGAATATCGCTTTTCGAGCTCCAGATAGGATAAAAAGCGCTCGGATAAGGAATATAGCTCTTGATTCAACACAAAAAGATTGATGATTGTAAAGTTATCAAATAACCTTACAATCATCAAATATTTTGAGTTGCTATAAGCTAATTAGCAAAGGATATTATCCTTCAATTTTACCAGAAGCCAACTGTTGTTTGTAAACGGCTTTCAGTACTTCAGTACGACGTTTAACAGAAGGTTTGGTAAAAGACTGGCGTGATCTGAGTTGCAGCAGGATGCGAGCTTTCTCAAATTTCTTCTTGTACTTTTTCAGCGCCTTGTCTATGTTTTCGCAATCTTTAGAATCAATTATCAACATAATTTTGCCTCTTATTTTTAGGAACGCAAAGATAGAATAAAATTCAGAAAAAACAAAAAGGATAGATTTTTTTCTCCTTTAGTCCTCCTCTCCTCCTTCTTCTCCATAGAAAATGACCCAGAGGAGCAAATCGGGCGTAAAGTTAGTGAATTTATGTTCAGCACCCGCGGGAACGAAGAGGAAGTCGCCCGGCCCTGCCTTTATCGTCTTTTCTTCGAGGGTAAAATCGCTGCTGCCTTTGAGCACGATATATATTTCGTCCTGTGTGTGGGGTTCCTGGTCGTCGAGGTCTTCCGGTCTGAAAATAATCCCTCTCATACTTCCGTGCTCGAATAATACGGCGAAGTCGTCTTCACTTTTCTGCAGTTGTTGCAATGCTTCGGCCAGCGATACATGAAACCTCATGGGCAGACAATTTGGGTGATCAGATCGGAAATTGTCTTTCAAATTAGGATTTTTCATGCGAACGGCCAAAGAATGGCGCGAAAGTACCGCGGTACACAAAGGCTCAGGGCTGCGGAACGGCATGGACTTGTGCCTTTGTGTACCACCAGGCGTCGGGTGCAAAACGCTTCCCCTACGGGGGTTGTTAATAATTATCTGCACGGCGACAGCCTGAACAGGCTTTTTCAGTACTAATGATGTTGAATCAGTAAGTTGGGTGATGGTGGCTTTTCCACCTTGCTGGGCCTGTTAATATCCCCTTCAGCTGCGGTTACCGCATGGTCACGGTACTAACTGCTAACTACCCTGATCATCTGGCAACCGGCATACTGTGGGGTGTTGTTCTCGGAAACGTAGGAAAAATCCGGAAACAAGGAAGCGGAAATGAACTGGCAATAGGGGAACCAGGCCATTCCCGCAGATAAAGACTGCGGGGATAGTTCCCGCAGTACTATTGTTGGAATGCGCTTGTACTGTTGGGTAAACGGTGGAACGAGCCATTCTGGCAGCGATTGATCACCGTTCTCACCCTTCAGCAGCAGAACAGCCTTTTGGGAGGCTGCTGCAACTAGTCTTTAATTTTCTTTTTGAGCAGACTAACCTGGTCCTGGAGGCTTTGCAGCTGAGTGGCTACATCGGCCAGGTGGTTAACACTCAACCGGCTTTGCTGGCTGGATTTACTGATTACGGCGTCTGACTGCCAGAGTTCCAGTACATCTTCCATTTCAACGGCATACGGCTCGAACTGTAGATTGTCGGACACCAGCGTGATTCTGGATTTAGCGCGGTTGCTTTTCTGAACTCTTTTAAACACGATACCGCCGCGGGTAGTTACTACCACATAGGTTTCGTTGTTTTTGATATCCTCCCAGCCGTCGATCTTATGACAAACGATCACGGAGCCGGATGATACGGGCAGCATGGAGTCCCCGGCGATTTCAAAAGCACGGTAATCTCCGGCGCCCAGCATAGGCAGGGTAAAAGTGTTCAGTTCTTCGATAAATTCTTCATCGTTGTATCCTGCCAGGTAACCTGCGGCTGCTTTAACAGGCACAAAAGTAATAGACTGCCTGCTGCTGCCGAGTTTTTGCTGGCGGCGTTTTTCCAGGTAGCTGTCTTTCTGTGAACTGAGATCTCTTCGCAGCAGATCATCAATGGATACCCTGAACATATCACTTACCTGTTCCAGCACTTCCGTTCTTGGTTCCGCACGCTCTTCTTCATATGCGCCGAGCAGGGAACGCTTGATACCGAGTTTGTCGGCAAATTCTTGCTGCGTCCAGCCTTTTTGCTTACGCAGATATTTCAAATTCTGGCATACTACGGACATAACCTAAATAATTTAGTACCTTGCTAACAAAATTAGCAAATATTTTTATCATTTACCAAATATATCTGGCGGCCAAGACTTATTTTTGCCCGGATTAATCAATTTAACTAATTATGTTACTTGTACATTCCATTTTGAGATGGGCGGTACTGCTCACCGGTATTTGGGCCGTAATCCGTGCTTACAAAGGTGTTTCGGGCAAAACTCCGTTCACCGCTGCAGATAATAAGGCAGGTCTTTTCTTTATGATTGCCTGCGATATTCAATTGCTGGTAGGTATCATTCTTTTCTTTACCAGTCCACTGGTAGGTGCAGCCCGTGCAGATATGGGAGCAGCGATGAAAGATTCGGTACTGCGTTTATTCACTGTGGAACATGAGTCACTGGCCATTGCTGCCATTGCACTGGTTCACATTGGTAAATCAAAAGTGAAAAAAGCTACAGATGCGGTTAAAAAGCACAAACTGGCGCTTAATTTCTACAGCATCGCGATGATCCTGATCATTATTATGGTAGCGATGATTATGACAAAAGGCCAGCGCGGCTGGATCTAATTGTTGAAGATTACTCCAAATAATAATGGCGGCCTTGTCAAGAAGCCGCCATTTCTTTTTTATGTATTGACCACTATGTAAGCAGTGTCGGTATCAACGCCGTTAACCCTTGTCCTGGTTATACTGCCTGAAAGAATAAATGTAAGGCAGTACCGGTAGTATCATTGATGCAGCAAATATAACGAATATCCCCGTAATGAGCGACATGAAGAAGGCGCCGGCGATAAACACGATACCGGCCGCTGTCCATAATATACTGGCAAACCGGTGGGTTTCCTTCCATATTGCTGCGCTCTGCAGGGTCCATGGAGTACGGATTCCCACATAATTATTGGGTTGCAAATTTCTCAGATACAGGCCTATGCCCGTGATCACCAACCCTATCCCGATAAATGCCCAGCGCTCCATCGCATAGTAATGCCCCGTTTGTACCATCAGGATAATCAGGCAACTCATGGCTGTGAGTGCCAGCTGCATTACAAACCTCACCCGGTAATACTCCTGGTGCATAATTCCCGGATCACTCACCTGATCCCCATCCGTACGTGGCAGATAGCGAAACAATGCATACAATAAACCATTCGTGAGAAATACAAATATCATCAGCAACAGGAAATCACTTTTAGTCTGAATCTGCTGCTGTACCGTATCGTTCAGGGCTGCAGGAAAAACATCCGGTAATGACTGCCAGATAAGGCCCAGATAAACGAGCGGGGCCACGAGGAGGGCCAGGAGAAGGAGCTCTTTGCGATAATCCGTTTTTGTCATAGGAACATGCTTTAAAGGATGAATATTCACAATTTCCTTTTACCTCATTCTCATATGCTTGACATATTACAGATTGTATGCCCGATATGTTGCAAAATTACGAAATCTATTTAGCACCCCGATTATCTTACTAATTATTTTAGTAAAACTAAAAATATTAGTACCTTTGAATTCCGCACCAACAGCGGCCGTTAACCACTACCCTTCTGCTTGCAAAAACGAACTGTTAATTCAAAAACCTGAGTTATGCTATCGTTGCAACAACGCGCTATTGCGCATCTCGACCTTGACTGCTTCTTTGTTTCAGTAGAATGCCAGCAAGACAGCAGCCTGCTCGGAAAGCCACTACTGGTAGGCGGCAGCAGCGACCGTGCCGTAGTGTCGGCCTGCAGCTACGAGGCCAGACGCTACGGCATCCACTCTGCCATGCCCATGAAAACGGCCCTGCGCCTTTGTCCACACGCCATCGTGCGCAGTGGCGATATGGAAGCCTATAGCAACAAATCCCGGGAAGTAACCGAAATCATTGCCGACAAAGCACCGCTCTATGAAAAATCATCCATCGATGAATTTTATATAGACATCAGCGGTATGGATAAATTTTTCGGTTCCCTCAAATGGACAACTGAACTGAGAAAAACAATTATGAAGGAATCGGGACTGCCCATCTCCTTCGGGCTGGCCTCTAATAAACTGGTGTCCAAAGTAGCCACCGATGAAGCCAAACCCAACGGACAGCTGGAAATTCTTTTCGGAGAGGAAAAATCTTTTCTCGCACCGCTGAAGATTGAAAAAATTCCCATGGTAGGAAAAGAAACCGCTGCACAACTCCGTCGGCGCGGAGTAGAAACCGTGAAAACGCTCAGCGAAGTACCGGTATCTCTGCTGGAAGCGTGGATGGGAAAGCATGGCATCTCCCTATGGAAAAAAGCCAATGGGATAGATGAAACACCCGTGATCCCCTACTATGAACAAAAATCTATTTCAACAGAAAATACTTTTCCTGTAGATACCATCGATATGGAATTTATGCATGCAGAACTCGTACGCATGACAGAAAAAATTGCCTTTGAACTGCGGCAGCAAAATAAACTTACCGGCTGCATCACCGTAAAAATCAGGTACTCGGACTTCGAAACCGTTACCAAACAGATGAGCATCCCCTACTGCTGCGCCGATCATATCCTGCTGGAAAAAGTAAAAGAACTCTTTAAAAAACTCTACGATCGCCGGCTGCTCGTCCGACTCATCGGCGTGCGGTTCAGCCACCTCGTACAGGGAAATTATCAGATCAGCCTGTTCGACGACAGCCAGGAAATGATTGCCCTCTATCAGGCAATAGATCAGATTAAAAACAGGTTTGGATGGGAATTTCTTATGAAAGGAACCAATGTGGTACCTCCGGAGAAAAAACACCTGAGCCGGCAGAAAGAAATCACACCGTATTTCAAAGTGTAGGATGCACCGCTCCGTAATATACATCACGGTCTGCCTACCTCCAGGAAACCACTCCTTAGCTTTATCGCAAACGGCCTTTCATCCATTGTTCAGGCGACTAAGTAAATAGAGAGCCGCCCCTTTTAAATGCGATGTCCTAATGGGCTGTGCACAAGTATCAGACAGCACTGATTTATGTGAGGCCGAAAATCGTTTATGCGATGCTCAAAGTCTTCATTACTGGTTGCACAGCCCAATCAGGAAGGCAGTCTGATTTATGTGAGGCCGAAAATCGTGTACGCGATGCTCAAAGCCTCCGTTACTGATTGCACAGCCAATCAGTTGGTCAGTCTGATTTATATAAGGCCGAAAATCGTTTACGCGATGCTAAAAGTCTTCATTACTGGTTGCACAGCCCAATCAGGAAGGCAGTCTGATTTATCTGAGGCCGAAAATCGTGTACGCGATGCTAAAAGCCTTCATTACTGGTTGCACAGCCCAATCAGTTGGTCAGTCTGATGTATCTGAGGCCGAAAATCGTTTACGCGATGCTTAAAGCCTTCATTACTGGTTGTACAGCCCAATCAGGAAGCTCCGGGGCGAAAGCCCGGAGGCTTCCGTTAAACTAATTAACAATGTACCTGAACTGTAAAACATTTTTTAGCTTACGATACGGCACCATGCACGTGGAAACATTGGTGGAGCAGGCAAAACAGCTGGGCATCACCACCCTTGCACTTACCAATATCAACATCACCTCCGATGCATGGACCTTTGTGACCGAATGCCAGAAACATGATATCAAACCCGTACTGGGGATTGAATGCAGAAACGATCATACCCGCTGCTACCTGCTGCTGGCAAAGAATCAACAGGGATGGTACCATATCAATAAATTCCTTTCCCACAAACTACATACAGAAGAACCCTTTCCGGAAAGAGCTCCGCAACTGCCGGACACCTACGTGATATATCCCTGGGGAACGCAGGCCCCACTTGCATTACACGACAATGAACTACTCGGCGTAAGTGTACGCGATATCAATAAACTGTTTAGAGTGGATACCCTCGCCATCCGGAAAAAACTGGTGATCATGCAGCCGGTTACCTACCAGGATGAACTGCATTATGAACTCCACCAGGTACTCAGGGCAATTGACCAGAACATCCTCATCTCCCAGCTATCAACCGATACCATTGCTGGTCCGGATGAAATGTTCCTCCACCCGGCCGATCTCGTATCGCACTTTGAACAGTACCCGCATATTGTGGAGAACACCCTGGCCCTGCTCGACGCCTGTGAAGTGGAAATGAAAATGAACATCCCCCGAAATAAAAAAATATTTACCAACAGCATTGAAGAAGACCGGCAACTATTGCGGAAGCTGGCTTTCGAAGGCATGGCCCGGCGCTATACCACAACGGAAGACCTGGAGCAGGCACACGAAAGAATAGAAAAAGAACTGGATATTATCGCTAAACTGAATTTTGAATCCTACTTTCTGATTACCTGGGACATCATTCGTTTTGCACAGGACAGGGGATTTTTTTATGTAGGAAGAGGTAGTGGCGCCAACTCGATAGTCGCTTACTGCCTGCGGATTACAGACGTAGACCCTATTGAGCTGGACCTCTATTTTGAACGCTTCCTGAACCTGTACCGCAGCTCTCCTCCTGACTTCGACATCGACTTCTCCTGGAAAGACAGAGATACCATCACGGAATATATTTTTAAAAAATACGGGGCTGAACATACCGCATTACTCGGTACTGTGACTACATTTCAGACGCATGCGATCATACGTGAGCTGGGAAAAGCCTACGGGCTGCCTAAAAAGGAGATAGACCGGATTCTCACCGGAGGCCTGAGCATACAACTGAATGAAGACAGCATACAGCGCAAGATCCTGCACTTTTGCCAGCTGATGGACAACCAGGAAAAATCCTTTCCCAACCATCTCAGCATCCATGCCGGCGGTATACTGATCAGCGATGCGCCCATTCACCATTACTGCACTACCTATTTTCCACCAAAAGGTTTCAGCACCGCACAAATGGATATGTTCCAGGCCGAAGCCATCGGGCTGTATAAGTTTGATATCCTGAGCCAGCGCGGCCTCGGGCATATCCGTGATGCCATTGACCTGATAAAGCAGAACCATGGTATCGACATAGATATTCACCAGGTGCAGGCTTTCATGAAAGATGAACAGGTGAAGCACAACCTGCGGAATGTGAATACCATCGGCTGCTTTTATATAGAATCGCCGGCCATGCGGCAGCTGCTCACCAAACTGCGCTGCGATAATTACCTGTCGCTGGTAGCGGCCAGCTCCATCATTCGCCCCGGGGTAGCACAATCCGGCATGATGAAGCAATATATTGAGCGATACAACAATCCTAAAAGTGTACAATACCTCCACCCTATTATCGAGGAGTTGCTGAAAGAAACTTTTGGCATCATGGTGTACCAGGAAGATGTAATTAAGGTGGCGCATAAGTTTGCAGATATGGAGCTCGCAGATGCAGACCGGCTGCGTAGAGCCATGGCAGGGAAATACAGAGGATTAAAAGATTTGGAGCAGATACAGTTGCGTTTTTTCCGCAACTGCGATGCCAAAGGACATCCCCGACATGTAAGCGAAGAAGTATGGCGGCAGATTGCCAGCTTCGCCAACTTTTCCTTCTCAAAAGCCCACTCCGCCAGCTTTGCCGTGGAAAGCTATCAGAGCCTGTATTTGAAAACCTATTATCCGGCAGAATTTATGGTAGCCGTGATCAATAATTTCGGTGGCTTTTACAGCAGGGAGCTGTATTTCAACCAGCTGAAACAGACCGGTGTGCGGGTACATGCTCCCTGTGTGAATCATAGCGATTATGTTACCAATATCAAAGGCAAGGAAGTGTATGTAGGGTTTATCCACATAGAAGGACTGGAACAGGCGCTGGCAGAGCGGATTTTGACAGAAAGACTGGAATACGGCCCCTATCTGCACCTGGAAGATTTTGTGGAGCGGATAGCACCAGGACCAGAGCAGCTGGAGATCCTGATACGCATTGGCTGTTTTAACTTCACCGGCTATACGAAAAAAGAACTGCTGTGGAAAGGCAGCCTGCTGGTACGCGGCCGCGAAGTGAAGCAGATCCACCATCTCCCATTATTTAAACCCGCACCGGTAGACTGTACCTTGCCGCAATTAAGTTACCATACCCATGAGGATGCCTTTGATGAGATAGACCAGCTGGGGTTTCCGTTGCAATCCCCTTTCAGTATACTGCAACATAATCAGTCGGCCTATATCCTTGCCCGCGATTTCCGGCAGTATATCGGGAAGGAAATTATAGCACTGGGGTATTATGTGACTATGAAGATGTTAAGGACGTCTAAGGGCGAGCCCATGTGTTTTGGTACTTTTCTGGATGCAGAAGATCAGTTTGTGGATACCGTTCATTTTCCGGACAGTTTGCGCCAATATCCCTTTCAGAAAGGTGGGTTTTACCAGTTGCAGGGCCGAGTGATTGCAGAGTACGGTGTTATTACATTGGAAATCAGCCAAATGCGAAAAATCGGCTATTTTGAGGATAAAGCTCAATAATTACGACAAAAATCCTTAATTTTGTGACAAATGTCGGATTATGCAAAATTTTAAAGGCTACCAGGCACAGGAAAATGCGCTGCTGATTCAGGCGGAACATGTGGGTACCGGATATTTTGATTTCATCGCGTTGTCCCGAAGTGGCATTATTAAAAGGGCCCTGCTTAACCTGAGCAGGCAGATATCTTTTTCCTTAACGGAACTTGCGCAGGTGGTACATATATCAGAACGCACGTTGCAGCGTTATGCGGACGATGCCAAATTATCGCTGGACACGAGCGAGCGGGCGATTATGCTCTCTGCGCTTTACCAACGAGGGGCCGAGGTATTCGGCGACCTCGAAAACTTCAAGGAATGGATGCGCACACCGCTGCCATCCTTCAACTATCAACTCCCTATTTCGCTATTAGACACCACTTTCGGATTTCAGCTCATACAGGATGAACTGGGCCGTATTGAACATGGCTTGTTTGCATAGCTATTAACTTTTCTCTCATGGACGTTTACAGGATCAGTAAGTGTGCTTACATCAATGACCTGAGCGGAACCGGCGCGCGCCTGTATGGTGGCCGCTGGAACAGCAAAGGGCATTCCATTGTGTATACGGCAGGCTCCCGTGCGCTTGCTGCCCTGGAGGTGTTGGTACACATACCACTGAAAAATATTATACAGGATTTTTGTATAGCAGCCATTCATATTCCGGATAACATAGGTATAAAAGTCCTTACCCCGGAAGATTTGCCGGCTAACTGGCAGTCGCTGGCTCCTTTACCTGAGCTGCAATGCATCGGTGATGAATGGATAGAAACTGCAAAGTATCCGGTACTGAAAATCCCTTCTGTTATTATTGCTGACGAGTATAATTACCTGATCAATCCGGAGCACCCGGAAGCCGCAGAAATCCTTGTCAGGAAAACACAACCCTTCCAATTTGACCAGCGCCTCGGCAGGTCGTAAAATAAATCAGCCGACACCGAAGGTGTCGGCTGACAAAGTTTCGCGCAGCGCGCGATATTATCTTTCCTTATTCCAGTCCGAATAATCCTTTATTCAACAACTGCAGTGTTTTTTCTTTCAGCTGCGCATTCACCAGGATGGAAATGTTATGACGGCTACCTCCGTAGGAGATCATGCGCAGTGGCACTTCTTCCAGGGAAGCGAACAGTTTGGTGATAATAGAAGGGGTAGCAGCCACTTCGTTACCTACGATGGAAACGATCGCCTGCTGGTAATCCAGTTCTACAGAACCAAAAGGTTGCAGTTCTTTCAGGATCAGATCCAGGTGTTGCGGGTTATCGATCGTGAGAGATACCGCTACTTCAGAAGTAGTGATCATATCGATTGGAGTGCGGTATTTTTCGAATACTTCGAAAATTTTACGCAGGAAGCCATAAGCCAGCAGCATGCGGCTGGATTTGATTTTGATGGCGATGATACCGTCTTTCGCAGCGATAGCTTTTACACCATTACCGTTAGGCAGTTCAGTGATGATGGTACCTCTTGCATCAGGCTGCATGGTATTGAGCAGTTTCACCGGAATGTTGAAATGCTGTGCAGGCCAGATAGAAGCAGGATGCAGGATCTTAGCACCGAAGTAGGCCAGTTCCGCAGCCTCGTCGAAGGAGAGCTGTTCGATCGGGAAGGTTTTCTTCACGACGCGTGGATCGTTGTTATGCATACCGTCGATATCCGTCCAGATCTGCACTTCCTCCGCCTGGATAGCAGCACCGATGAGTGATGCAGAGTAGTCGGAACCACCACGTTTCAGGTTATCTACTTCCCCTTTCGCGTTGCGGCAGATATAACCCTGTGTGATAAAGAGCTGTGTGTCTTTATTCTGATCGATCAGGGTGGTGAGTTTAGTTTTGATTTTTGGAATTTCAGGCTCTTCGAACTCGTCGATGCTCATGAAATCCAGTGCTGGCAGCAGTTCTGCGGAAATACCTGCTTCTCTGAGGTATGCGAAGAACAATTTGGTAGAGAGCAATTCTCCCTGTGCCAGGATATCTTTATTCAATGCTTCATTGAAAGATATCTTCAGGATGATATTCAGGAATTCGAAGTGTTCATCCACGATAGCCTTGGCGGCAGCACGGCCGGCGTCGGTCTTGACCAGTTCTTCACAGAAAGAGCGGTAGTGAGCTTCCAGCTTATCGATGAGCTGTTTAGCCTGTTCCTTCTTACCTTCTGACAGTGACTGACCAATTTCCACGAGGGCGTTAGTTGTACCTGACAGTGCAGACAGCACCACAATTTTCTGGCCGCCTTCAGCGGTTACCAGTTGGGCTATCGAATGCATGCGCTCTGGTTTTCCCACGGAGGTTCCACCAAATTTTAACACTTTCATCTGAATAATAATTGTATATGATTGATGAGATTATTTTAAAAATTCAAGTTAAACTTAGCCGCTACTTCTTTTAAGTCCTTCACCACAGGTGCCAGCACAGGAACGCCATTATCCAGGCGGTGTTGCTGCATTTCCCTTTCCGGATCTCCCGGGATGAGCACTTGTTTACCTTCCACAGGTGTGGCGGAACGGAATCTGCTGATCCAGGTATCCATGTGGGCTTTGAATTCATCTGCCGGGCGGAATGCATCTACACGCATAGCACCGAAGAAGTGACCGAGTCCTTCCCCTACCGGATCCGGTGCCAGTGGCAGGAAGCTCACAAAAGGAGGTGCCCACGGTCCGTAATTGGCGCCTGAAAGCACGGCCGAAAATATATCAACAATTGCTCCCAAACAATACCCTTTATGACTTCCGTGTTCACGGTCGCCACCGAGCGGCAGCAGGGCGCCACCATTTTTGAGCTCGTGGGGGTTGGTGCTTGGGTGGCCATCTTTATCCTGGATCCAGCCGTATGGCGCATCTTCATTTTTACGCTGTAAAATTTCGAGCTTACCGTTGGCGGCGGTGGTAGTGGCAAAGTCGGCCACAAAAGGTGGTTGTTCTTTTGCAGGAATAGCTACTGCAATGGGATTGGTACCCAGCATACGTTCTTTAGAGAAAGTAGGCGCTACCAGGGGACTGGCGTTGGTCATGGCCATACCGATCATATCGCGATCCAGCGCCTTCATGGCGTGGTAGCCGGCGATACCGAAGTGGTTTGAATTTTTAACGCTTACCCACCCGGTACCTGCAACAGCGGCTTTTTCGATGGCCACCTGCATGGCAAAGGGCGCTACAACGAGGCCCAGACCTGCATCCCCATCCACCACAGCTGTGCTGGGGGTTTCATGAACGATACGGATATCTGGCTTAGCGTTGATACGGCCTGCCTCCCAGAGGCGTACATATCCTGATAACCTGGCTACCCCGTGGGAATCGATACCTCTGAGATCGGCCGATACCAGCACTTCGCTGGCCAGGGCTGCATGTTCAACGGAACATCCCATGTGGATAAACACTTCATGAGTAAATTCCCGCAGGTGATGGTATGAAATAATTTCTTCCATGAGAAAAATCTGAAATACTACTAAAAACGAATTAAGCCTGTGCAGTAGGGCCTCCGAAGTTCATTGGGAGGGAAACCGGCTCCTGATCCTGAATAGTACCGTGTACAGATTCGTATTTCTTGATATTATCCACCATTGCCTTCATGAAACGCTTGGCATGCTGCGGAGTGAGTATGATGCGGGATTTTACTTTTGCTTTAGGCAGACCAGGCATCACATTAACAAAATCCACCACGAATTCTGCGTTGGAATGCGTAATGATAGCGAGATTAGCGTATTGACCTTCAGCCATTTCTTCAGTCAGTTCTATATTGAGCTGCTGTTGTTCATCCTCCTGATTTTCCATGTGTTTACGATTTAGCGGTACAAAAATAAAAAAAGAGGGCTCAAATGGCCCTCTTTTTTTATCAGCGATGGAAATAGATGATTATTGATCCCACCAAACTTTAGAATTGATGGTAAGTCCACCCGGAACATTTTCGGAGTTATAAGAGATTTCAGACTGTGGATAAGGCAGCCGGCGTGGTATTTCTTTACCAGTTACTTTGGATGTAAGCGCAGGAATACCAGTGCGGCGCCAGTCAGTGTAGGCTTCTGCCTGCAGATACATGGCCACATATTTCTGTGACAATACCAGGTTCAGCTTATTAGCAGCGGCATCAAAGCTGCCGGCAGTAGTCAGGTAGTTACCAATTGCAGCGCCTACTTTAGCAAAAGAGGCTTTCACCGCATTTTCGTAGTGGAGTTTGCCATTTACCAAATCTCCGGCTCTTACGTAGGCTTCTGCCAGGATGAATTCCACTTCATAGCTGGTGATCATCAGCACGGAAGAATTGGGAGAATCGTAGAAGCCACCCAGGTATTCGTCCAAACGGGTATCGCCGGCTGCTTCCATTGTAGTCGTGAGATAGGTATCATTGTACTCCGCATAGCCTTCGCGCTGTGTATTAAACTGGTACAGCGGGTTAGCTCTTGATTCGTCGTCCAGGAAATAAACGGCAGCATCATCGGCGGAGGCGGTGATCAGGCCACCGGGTGCAGCAGCAGCGGCAATCACTTTGGCAGCAGTGCCGGCAGCATCCTTCTTAGTTTGATGGATGAGCAAACGCAAACGGAGTGAATTGGCAAATTTGATCCATTTAGAAGCTGAACCGCCATATACTACATCATAGGTACCAGGATTCACGCCCGGAACCGGGTTGTTCAGATCAGCGATGGCAGAAGTGATCAAGCCATCAATGGTCTTATACAGGTCTTCCTGCTTATCGTATTTAGACTTATACTGCCCTTCCAGGCCTTTGAATGCGTCGGTATAAGGAATATCGCCCCATACGTCCGTCATGGTGAGCACGGTATAAGCTGTCATGAGCTTGGTGATACCACCGAGCAGGAAGTATTTTTTAGCACTTGCTGTATGCAGCAGTTCCTGGTAGTTGATCAGGGTACCCTGATACAGGCTGCTCCATGGGTTATTAAAGTTATCAGCCACGAGCTGATATTTCTCGTAGTTACCAAACTGCCTGTCGGCTCCTGTTACCTGGCCGGTCAAAATACCGGTAACCAGGGAGAAGTCGGCGCCGCCTAACGTATACGCACCCGTAACCTGTGCGCCGGCGAGTACCGGACCAGGGGAGGCCAGTAAAGGTCTGTCTGGATCAACGTTTACATCCAGGTATTTTTTACATCCGGTGCTGAGCAGTACTGCAGCGATACCTAATGTGGCTATAATTTTATTGCTATATTTCATGATGTCAATTTTTTAATACTACCTATGATATTTCCCGGACTAGAAATCGAATTTCAGACTGAAGCCATAGGTTTTAGTACCCGGGTTATTGAAGTAATCAAAACCTTGTGCTTCCTGGGTTCCGAACAGGCTCGTTTCAGGATCTACACCTTTGTATTTGGTGCTCAGCCAGAGGTTACGGCCGATAGCAGAAATGGTTACGGCCTGGAAGTAGCGTTTGTTTTTAAACAACTTCTTACCATCAAGACGGTAAGAGAGTGACATTTCACGTAAACGTACCCAGCTTGCATCTTCCACAAATGGCTCGTTTACGAGGAATCCGCTACCTACACCGGTATAGTAGTATTCATCCAGCAGACCCGGATTATTATTTTTCTCTCCTTTGGTGATTACTTCACCGGTATTAGCATCGATGTGGCCTTTTACGCCGTCAAATACTTTGGTAGTGTATCTGTCGAGGGTATTGGCGCTTACACCGAAGTTGGTCATTGCACCCCAGGTACCATTCCACATGCTGAATTTCTGACGTGTTTCGAACAGTAAGTAGAGGGAAAGACCTTTGTAGGTAAAGGTATTGCCGAAGGAACCTATCCATTTAGGGTTGATATCCCCCAGGTATTGCAATGCATCCTGGAGGATTGGCAGACCTTTGTCCGGGCTGCCATCTTCGTCGTTGATCACGAGGCGGCCCTGCGCATCTTTCAGGTAGCCGGTACCATAAAGGGTACCATATTGTTTACCAACCAGTACGGAGGTGGAGATACCAGTGAAGCCGTTAAAATCGATCCGATCCAGGCCATCCGCCAGTTTCACCACATTGTTCCTGTTCTGTGAATAGTTGAAAGTCATGTTCCAGCTAAAGTCTTTTGCTTTAACCGGCGTAACACCGAGGGTTACCTCATGCCCTACGTTCGTCATGGTAGCGGAGTTGAGCCAGATGCTGCCATAACCGCTGGAAGTGGCTACTGTTACCTGGTTCAGGAGGTCTTTACTGGTTCCTTTGTAGAAGGTATAGTCGAGGGTGATACGATCACCGAGGAATCGGAGTTCAGCCCCTAACTCCGTCTGACTTGTTTTTTCTGCTTTCAGCTTATCGTTGCCGATCACACTTCCTTTGGAGTATCCTACAAGACCGTTGTACGGGAAGGTGATACCATTGGTCCAGCCGTCGCCGGGGGCAGTTTGACCGAAGTAGGTAGTAGTGAAATATGGGCTGAGGGCTCTACCCACCATGGAGTGTGCGGCTCTGATCTTACCATAGTTCAGCACTTTGGAATTCATTTTTAGTGCATCTGTAAATACGAGGCCAGCGTTTACTGATGGAAAGAAGTACCATTGGTTTTCCACAGGCAGTGTACTGCTGGATTCGTAACGGCCGGTAGCTTCGATAAACAGGTAGTTATCGTAGCTGAAGTTGGCCTGGCCATAGAAGGCCACACGGCGCTGGCGCGAGTTGGAAATACCGAGGCTGTTACTAAGGGTATTGGTAATTCCCTGGAAATCGTTGGATACGAATGCATCACCTTGTGTGTGCAAATACTTATACGTATAGTCGTATACGTTATGACCCACCATTAATCCATAAGACATTCTTTTGGTAGTTTTCTGGATGTTAGCGAAGAGGTCATTATTGATAGTGAAGCTACTCATCTGATCTTCGAAATACTGACCAGACACCGCGGTGGCAGAGTATTTGGAGTAGATTTGTTTACGGTTATCAGTAGAATAATCCGCGCCTGCACGTTCTGTAATGGTCAGCCATTCGAATGGTTTGTAGTTCATGGTTACATTACCATAGAAGCGTTGTACGTTACCCTTATAAGGGTTCATATTCACGGTCCAGTAGGGGTTATCATACCCGCCGGTACCGCGGTAGCTGCGTTGTCTGCCGGAATTATCACCGAGCATATAGGTAGCTGGGTCATCGAATTTGAGTCCACCGTTGGAGTTGTCGAATGTAGGGGTGGTACGCAGGAGTCCCAACATGATACCACTGGTATTAGAACCTTGCTGGGGGCGGTTACCGCCGGAGTTAGCGTAGTTCATGGAAGTAACAACGTTGAACTTTTCGTTGAATTTATAATCGGTGGAGAAGTTAACTGTTGTTTTTTTGAAGTTAGAGTTAGGGATGATACCACCCTGATTCATGTGCGAAACAGAAACACGGTATCCCAGGTTGGTATTACCACCACTAACGCTGAGGTTATGCTGTATTCCTTTACCAGTTACAAAGAAATCATAAGGATCGTAGGCTACCGCTTTTTTGCCGCTTGGGTTGGAGCTTCTACCTACGAGGCGGCCGTTCTTATCCCACAGGTAGTTGGTATTTCCATCGAAAACCATCGTGTCGATAGCCGGGCCGAAGGAGTAGGATCTGAAGCCGCTGCTGTTATCAGGACCGAGGTAAGTACCTTCTAAGCCTTGAGCGTATTTATTTTGTCTTTCAGGCAGTTTATTTACTTTATCGAAGTTACCGGTAACGGTATAGGATACATTGAATGTTTTTCCGTCTACCGTACGTTTACCTTTTTTGGTGGTGATTACCACTACGCCATTGGAGGCGCGGCTACCATAGATGGCGGCGGCGGCGGGGCCTTTCAGCGTGGTAATAGATTCGATATCGTCGTTGTTCATATCTACGAGGCGGTTTGACTGGGTAACACCTGCGGTACCACCACCATCGCTACCAGTGTTTACCTCGCTGTTATCCATTGGGATACCGTCTACTACGAACAGTGGCTGGTTATCACCGAGGGTGGTAGGACCGCGCATGGTTACGCGTACGGCGGCGCCGGGCGTACCGGAAGCGGTGATCACAGAGGCACCGGCCACTTTACCGGAGAGCGCACTGAGTGGGTTGGATGGAGCAGTTCTGGTAAGGTCTTCAGCTTTGATATCCTGTGCAGAGAAGCCGAGTTTTCTTTTGTTTTCTTTCACACCCAAAGCGGTTACTACTACTTCGCTGAGGGATTTATCATCCTGGGTAAGCATGATATTTAAGGTAGCTGCAGCACCGGAAGGTATTTCTCTTGTCTGATAGCCCAGGCTTCTTACTACCAGCACTGCACCTTCGGGTATGGTAAGACTAAAGCGACCTTTAGCATCAGTAACGGTACCGTTGGTGGTGCCTTTGATTTGGATGGTGACCATCGGAAGCGGAACGTCGTCCGTACTTCTCACGGAGCCCGACAACGGCCGTGTCTGGGCATGTAGCATGCTGACTACTGCCATAAGCATGGCAAAAAAGAGTAGCATCTTTTTCATAGATGATTCAGATTTTGGTTGAACTTTAAATGATAAAAAATTATGGGATGGAATTCCACAAGCAATAAAAAACCTGTCCCTGGCCGCTATGACGCATAGCTAGCCTATAATAGCATAGGAAAACATCTAAACTTATTTTTAATACATACAAGTAGTCACAGCTCGCGCTATGTCATAAACAAGAACCATTTCTTTAACAACATTAATTACAGTCTATAGCAAAACTATCAGGCAACAAATAACGGGAAATCCAGTCTGGCACAAGTTCTTACAAATGAAGGTAAAAGTATTATTCCACCGTTGTGTTGGGCATTATAACGTATTACGACATTGGCATAATCGCTATTTGATTTAGATTTTGGTTGATGCATTGAGTTAGCACAAGGTAGAAAAAATTTGTAAAACAACATCAATTTTCCTTAACATTATTTTAACGCTCATTCCTATACGAAATATCGTATTGAAAATCAATGGCTAAAAACCTATTAGGATATTGATTTCGTTTACGTGAACTTTACCAGCCCATTAAAAACTCAGCATCGTTTGTAGTTGAAGTGCCGATTTTTTGTTGCCGTATATCTTATCTAACCCGCTACCGATGCTGGTTACATCCGGGTAGTACACCTGGCTGCATTTTGCCCATACGGACCAGTTTTTCCTGATTTTGTATTTCATATTTAAATAGTACTGCCAGCCTTTTCCATAATACTGACCTACGCTATTATCGTATAGCACGCTGCTTTCATAAGCGTATAACCGTGACTGGTAACTATCTGTATAAAACCAGGTACAACGGCCGCTGATCTGGAAGGGGAACTGCTTACAACGGTAAGTCAGGTCCAGGTAAGTTAGGCAACCTCGCTGCAATGCTGTTTCAGTAGCAGCCATCAGGTTGTATTCTATCCTGACTGCGGTTGACAACTGCTTATTCCAGCTGCGTTCCGCATGGCACCGGATGCTTTTGGCTCTTTGCAGGTTGGGGTATTTTGTGTTTAGCTTTATCCGTAACTGGTATTGGTAATCCTTACGTGCCAGGAAGGTGAGCTGTGTTAAAAACGCTGTTCCTCCGGAAGGATAATCCACACCATATTTCAGCCAGGGGAAACGGAAGAAGTCGGCATAGCCGTCCAGCGTCCACCTGCGTGATAATTTAAGACTACCGCCCAGGTAAATCCCTTCTTCATTCATTGTTTTATAGCTATCCCCAAACCCTTTACTATACAAACTTTGGTATTGCTTACTATAGTTTCGGTACACAATTGAAATATCAGCCTGACTACCGGCACTCATCAGCACGCCCTGCATCATTGCCAGGTTTCCTAACATATCTGTGGCTACTTCTCCGAACAGGTGAATG
Source organism: Chitinophaga jiangningensis (assembly GCF_900142605.1). GTDB lineage: Bacteria > Bacteroidota > Bacteroidia > Chitinophagales > Chitinophagaceae > Chitinophaga > Chitinophaga jiangningensis. The sequence continues at coordinate 331,017 of NZ_FRBL01000006.1, read as the reverse complement.
TTACGAAAGGTACCTGCGTAGTCAGCGCTTACATTCATGAGTTGCTTTCCACGAAAATCAAACTGGTTATAAGGCTTCATTTCTTTCTGAATTGGCGGAGAAAATTGGTGCAGGATCATATTGACTGCCGGTTGCCAGTTACCGTTCCATTTGCAGGAGAGCCCGTTGGTAAACTGTGTAAGCTGCCCTTTCTTCGCTACTTCAGCGGCCGTGCGGTGATAGCCGCTGGCGGCTATTGCGGTGGCGATCATTTCGTCCTCTATCGTGTCGGTTACCGCCAGGGTACCATCCAATTTTCTCAACGAGGTGAAGGCAGTAATATCCAGTTTATGGATACGGGTAGTAACACCTCCTCCACGGAAAAAATAATACTCTCCTGCCGAGGTATATGGCCTTAATACAGAGCCTTCCCGCTTTACCTGCAATACGGCTCCTCCCTTTCCTCCTGCCTGGCTATGCCATTGAATAAGCCCCTGCCCCAGGTTCACCGCATAATCACCCAACGCCAGGTACCTGATACCTTTATAATTCGTTACAAATAAATGAGCGCTGTAGAAATCGAACCCTGTTTGCTGCGCCCCGCTGAAGAGGCCCTCTCCTGCGTCTTTCTCCATGGTTACACCGTAGCTCAGGTGTTGGGAAAAATTATAACGGTAACGTATAAACATTCTTCCCGGACTGCCCTTGTAAGATGGCGGTGCAATGTCCTTCGGCTCATAGCCGCTGGATAATTCGAGCTGCCGGCTGTAGCGCAGCAGTACCGATTGTTCTCCTTTGCGAAACAGGTCTTTCAGCGAATAATGCGCCTGCAAATCATCCCCTACTTTCACATAGGGCAATAGTTTTTTAATCAACGCCATATCAAATCCAGGAACTGCCTGTAACTCATAGATACTCACAAGATCGCCCAGGAGTTTTCGGTATTGCAGCAGGCTTTCCACCTGTAGTGGCGACAACACTCCCAGTGCTGTTAAGTCCTGTATGTCTGCTGCATTGAGCGACAGGCGCTGCTTTTGCCGATACGCTAATTGCTGCCATTGTTCATCATCTTCACTGGTTCCAGTGGTAGCGGCTGTTTCATTTTCCAGCAGCTGCTGCGCTTCCCGGGATAGTTCCTGCTCTTCCAGTTGAGCGTGTGCATACTGATAAATAGTCAGCAACCATAGCAGTGTGATTACTGCTTTTGCCATACCAGGGTTATTGAAGGTGTAAGGCCGAGTTGCTGATGAAGTGCTGCTCCTACATCTATCCGCAACTGGCGCACTGTGATCAGCACAAGCGTCTGAAGGTAGGCCGGTAAGCCCGTAACCGCCAGTTGCAGTGCCAATGCAGGTACCAGCCTGCTTAATACCTGCACCGTGCCGTAATACTTTTTATCTTTTGTATTACTTCCCTCTACACTAAAGAGAAAATCATCGGTAGGTTGCCAGCCCAAGCCTGCAAAGTATTGGATATAATCGCCCTTTATTACCTGCACTGCGCTGGTCCACTGCTTTGTGGGCTTCCACCTGAAGCCCGCACCAGCCATTATCTGTCCACTGCTGCCGTACTGCACCACCGACTTACTCCGGTATCCAAACTGCACGCCTGCCTGCAATAGCTCTCCCAGGCCAATGCCCATGCCACCACTGATATCCTGCTGCCGCCAATAAGCATTACCAAATTGCATCACCTGTAAACCCACGCCGGTATTACCTGCTGGGAACACTACTGCAGCCGTGTAAAGGGGAATACCTGCCATACCAAATGGCTGCGTGGTAAAAGCCGCTACTCCACCCTTACTGGTAGCCAGTAACGCGGGATTGGCCCCTGATGAAACAGCATCTCTGTATAACTCCCCAAAAACCGACCCATGCCAGTAACGTGCCGCAGGCGGTAACTGCATGCCATGGACAGAAAGGGTAATGAATAAAAGGAAAAGCGTGCCAGCACGCAGGATTAGTATCAGCGGGTTAAACATAATATTCAGGTTAAACAAACAATTATTTATAGCGCAAATATAGGGGGAGAGAAATGGTAAAACCTTTAGTGGATGTTAACGTGGAAGGATTTTTTGAGGAGGGGTGCCAACCATACCTTCGGTGTGGCTGGTGTGGATGCCGGGCTTCGCCCGGCTGCCCACACAGAGAAAAACTTAAAACAATCCATAAAGCTGGGAGTCAATCTTAGAGATAATCTCACCCAGATCTTCCTCGCTTTCAGGAAACTTATTTTTATCAATATCGATTACCAGCAACGGACCTTCTTTATACTTCTCAATCCAGTTGTTGTAATATTCGTTTAGTCGTTTCAGATAGTCGAGGCGGATATTTTCCTCATACTCCCTTCCTCTCTTCTGAATCTGCGCTACCAGCGTAGGCACGGAAGCCTGCAGGTAGATCAGCAAATCCGGCGGCTTCACCATTGACTTCAACGTTTCAAAGAAATTGAAATAGTTATCGAAATCACGTTTGGTCATCAGCCCCATTTCGTAGAGGTTAGGTGCAAAGATGTGCGCATCCTCGTAAATGGTGCGGTCCTGGATAACCGTCTGATTGCCGTTCTGAATTTCCAGCAACTGCTTTAAACGGCCGTTAAGGAAATAGATCTGCAGGTTGAACGACCAGCGGGGCATATCCTCATAGAAATCATTCAGGTAAGGATTATGCTCCACATCTTCGTACTGCGGATGCCATTTATAATGTTTGCAAAGCATTTCGGTGAGGGTAGTTTTTCCCGCGCCTATATTGCCTGCTATTGCTATATGTTTGACTTTTGTCTGTTTCGCCATGCTTGTGTTGATATGGTTCAAATATCTATTGAAAATAAGGAATCAATAATATTTTAAACCGATTAATTTCTTCGCTTCCTGCAGTGTAGCGCTGGCATTAGCTCTGGCTTTTTCTGCACCCTGCTTCATGATTTTGTGCATATAGTCCGTATCACGCTGCAACTCCTTTGCCCGCTCACGGATTGGTCCTACAAATTTCACCATGTCCTCACCCAGCTGTTTCTTCATATCGCCGAAACGGATAGTTTGGTTAGCCCATGCATCCTGGTAGAATTTCACTACCTCCGGTGTTGAAACCAGCTCCATCAATGTGATCAGGTTGGCAACAGATTCCGGCATTGGTGCCCCCGGCTCGCCGGTACCACTGTCAGTTTTCGCCTTTTTGAGCTTCTGAATGATTTTATCATCTTCATCTGCCAGATAAATAGTAGCCATTTCATTCTCACTCTTACTCATCTTACCATTACCATCCAGGCTCGCAATTCGCACCAGGCTATCTCCATAGTTAAAGGCAGCCGGCTCAGGGAACAGGTTACCATAACGATGGTTAAAGCGTTGCGCAAAATTTCTGGCCATTTCCAGATGCTGCCCCTGGTCCTTACCCACAGGTACCTTTACGGCCCGCTGGATCAGGATATCCACCGCCATCAGCACTGGATAAGTTAACAATCCGGCATTTACATTCTGCGGCTGTAAACGTACCTTATCCTTGAAGGTAGGCACCTTTTCCAGCTCACCCACGTAAGCCAGCATATTCATTAATAAGTACAGTTCAGCAATTTCAGGAACATCGCTCTGTGCATACACCACCGCCTTTTCAGGGTCCAGGCCGGAAGCAATGTTCTCTGCCAGCACGCGCATTACGTTACCCGGCAGATCTTTCGGATCAGGATGGGTGGTCAGTGAATGCCAGTCCGCTACGAAAATGTAGCAGTTAAAATCTTCCTGCATCCGAATAAAATTACGGATGGCGCCAAAATAATTTCCTAAGTGTAAATAACCGGTGGGGCGTATGCCGCTTACCACTATTTCTTTTTCTGTTGCCATAACAGGGCGCAATTTAAAATATCTGGCCGTTTATCCCTAATTTTGGAATACTATCAATTTACCATTTATAATTCATTACCTTTTCGTTTAATTTGTTTATGGAAGTCAACGACACACTGGTACAGCAATTGGCAGACCTCTCCCGCCTGGAATTCAGTGCAGAAGAAAAGAAAGAATTTACCGGTGACCTGCAGCGGATGATCACTTTCGTAGAAAAACTCAATGAGCTGGATACCAGCAATGTAAAACCATTGCTCCATCTTACGGAAGATTATAATGTGTTTAGGGAAGATGCGGTTATATCCTCCATCACCAGGGAAGAAGCCCTGAAAAATGCTCCCGAAGCCACCGATGAATATTTCAAAGTGCCCAAAATCATCAAGAAATAACCTTACATGCAAAAGTCCGTCATTCACCTGGAAGAGATCCGCAAAAGCTATTACCTCGGAAAAAACGAATTACCCGTTCTGAAAGGGGTTACGCTCGATATTTTCAAGAATGAATATGTAGCCCTCATGGGCCCTTCCGGCTCCGGAAAATCCACCCTGATGAATATCCTCGGTTGCCTGGATACCCCTACCAGTGGTAGTTACATACTCAGCGGACACGATGTAAGCAAAATGGAAGATAACGACCTCGCCCGCGTTCGTGGCAAGGAAATCGGCTTCGTATTCCAGCAATTTAACCTCATGCCCCGCCTCACCGCCCTGGAAAATGTGGCCATCCCACTCATCTACGCCGGCATAGGCAAAAAAGAGCGCCTGGAAAAAGCCATGGCCATGCTCGAAAAAGTAAAACTCGAAAACAGGGCCGATCATAAGCCCAACGAGCTTTCCGGAGGTCAGTGCCAACGCGTGGCCATCGCCCGTGCCCTGGTTAACGATCCCTCCCTCATCCTCGCCGATGAGCCCACCGGTAACCTGGATACCAAAACATCCATCGAAATCATGGATATTTTTGGCGCCATCCACGCCTCCGGTAATACCGTAGTACTGGTAACCCACGAAGAAGATATCGCCGACCACGCCCGCCGCATCATCCGCCTGCGCGACGGTGTCATCGAATCCGACCGTATTAACCAGAAATATGTAGTCACCAACTGATCCCCCTTCATACACCTTAGTGATCCTTCCGGCCGCCTGCCGGAAGGATTTTTTGTTTTAATTTTAGTGTATGAAGATATATACCAAAACAGGCGATAAAGGTAAAACCTCCCTCATAGGCGGTACCAAAGTGCCTAAAAGCAATATACGCATCGACGCCTACGGCACCGTCGATGAACTGAATTCCTACATCGGCCTCGTTAACGACTACATAGCCGACCCGGACACCAAAAACCTGCTCCGCGAAATACAGGACCGCCTCTTTACCATCGGCTCCGCCCTGGCATGCGACCCGGACAAAGAAACCAAACTCAAAATACCAGACCTCCACGAAGCAGATATCACCCTCCTGGAAAAAGCGATCGACACCATGAACGAAGAACTGCCACCCATGCGCTTTTTCGTACTCCCCGGCGGCCACGTAGCCGTATCCACCTGCCACATCGCCCGCTGCGTATGCCGCCGCACAGAACGCCTCTGCGTAGGCATGCAGGAACAGGACATGTTTATTGAACCACTCATACTCAAATATATTAACCGCCTGAGCGACTACCTCTTCGTGCTCGCCCGCTGGACCGGCCACAAGCTCGGCGTGGAAGAAATTCCATGGAAACCAAGAGTCAGCTAACTTTCATAAATTCGCCATATGTTTACAGGAATCATAGAAACACTAGGAGAAGTAATTGCCACCAGACAGGAAGGCGGAAATCTGGTAATTACCATTCAATCCGCCATCGCACCTGAACTGAAAGTAGATCAGAGCGTATCTCATAACGGTGTATGCCTCACCGTTACCCACATAGAAGGTAATACCTTCAACACCACCGCCGTTACAGAAACCCTCCAGAAAACCAACCTCGGCCTGCTAACACCCGGCCAGAAAGTAAACCTCGAAAGAGCCATGGTTTTCAACGGACGTATCGACGGACACCTGGTACAAGGCCATGTAGACACCGTAGGCACCTGCGTTTCCCGCGAGTCGCAAGACGGCAGCTGGCTGTTCCGCTTCCGCTACCCTGCCGCATTCGCCGGCCTTATGGTAGAAAAAGGCTCCATCTGCCTCAACGGTATCAGCCTCACCGTATTCGATGTAACCACAGAAGAATTTTCTGTTGCCATCATCCCATACACCTACGAGTTTACCAATATCCAGTATATCAATCCGGGAGATACCATTAACCTCGAATTCGATATCCTGGGCAAGTATGTAGCCAGACAACTGGCAGTACGACTCTAAATCCAGCCAATTGAAAAAACTGCTGTTCACAATATGCATCCTATTTCCGTTGCTGGTACACAGCCAGCAACGGAAACTGGTGTATGCCTACGCGGGCTACGACGTGAACGCCCTCCCGGAAATCTATAACTATACCCCCATCGGTATACGCCTCACCTTTAGCGACAGTACCACTCAGGAAACCACCGGCATCGCCAACGGTAAACTGAAATGGAATAAACTGACCGTACAATCCTCCAACGGAGAAGTAAACAACGGCATACTCACCTTCAATCGCGCCCAACTTCAAAAAGATAACTACCAGGTACAACTCACCGTCAGCCTGCCCGGCGAAGCACCCGTGCACACTACCTTAGAACTGCCACACCTCATCGGCATGCGCTTCAATCAATACGCTGACAGCCTGAAAAAAAATATACGCTTTTACCTGAACGTAGAAGGTCAGTTCAGTAGTGACCGTATCCTTCCGCTGGATACCAACCTGGTAAGGTTTAAAGCCTCCGCCGGACAAATCCTCGGGCAGGACCTGCTGTTGCCGGCCGGCGACACCACCCGGTTTATACAGGTGGAAGCCTGGTATAAATTAAATCCTGAAAAATACCTGATCACAACAATACCGGTGAAGCAACTGCCGGATAAAGATTAGATTAACATCCTGGACTTCAGCTCCAGGTACTTATTCACCACATTCACGGTTAACTGCTCCGGTGGCGTTAGAATCGACATAATACCATATTTTCCCAGCTCTTTAGCAATCAGCTTCTTATCGTAGGCAAACTTTTGGGCAATGGTTTGTTTGTAAATACCTTCCATATCATAGGCTACCTCCTGCGTCATTTTCTTCAACTCTGTATTTTCGAAAAACACGACCAGCAACAGGTGATACTGCGCCAGGCGCCGCAGATAAGGCAGTTGGCGCTGCAAACCCGACATGGATTCAAAATTAGTAAACAACACCAGCAAGCTACGATGCGGCAGCCGGCTGCGCAATTGCACACTCAATGTTTCATAATCACTTTCCTGCCACTGTGTTTCCTGTGCGTACAGGGATTCCAGGATACTATTAAGCTGCACCATTTTACTGCTGGCAGGCAGCATCTCCATTCTTTTTTCCGTGAAGGTAACCAGCCCCGCCTTATCGCCTTTACTTAAGGCTATATTGCTGAATACTAAGGTGGCATTAATGGCATAATCCAGTAACGACAAGCCGTCGAACGGCATGCGCATACTTCTTCCTTTATCTATTACACAATAAATCTGCTGGCTTTTTTCCTCTACAAAACTATTGACCATCAGGTTACCCGTGCGGGCAGTAGCCTTCCAGTTGAGCCGCCTCACATCATCGCCTTTAGTATAAGGCTTAATATGATCAAACTCCACACTCTGCCCAATGATACGCCGGCGATGAATACCGAAATGATCCTGCTCCTGCAAAAAACTTTTTAAGGTAAAATGCCGCAGCTGCTGAAAGCTGGGATACACGCTCACCTGCGTTTCATTATCGATCACGAAACGCCGGTTAACCAAACCTAAAGCCGTACTCACAAAAACATTCGTATAGCCAAAACCGTAGTTACCCCGCTCCACCGGGCGCAGCTGATAGGTAAACGTATGATCCGCCCCTGGTGGAATTTGCATCTCCAAACTAAAATTCCTCCATTGGAATTGCACCGGCACCTCCTCCAGTATGACGAACCTGGCCGGAAAGCCATAGCCATTATGCACCTGTAGCTGTACTTCATTTTCATCACCGTTACTGAAACGGTTAGCCATGATGCGTTCTACGGTTATGATAGCAGACGGACGCCCCATCAGCAATACCATATCCGCCACCGTAAGGGCTACTGCAATAAAGAACAGCAGCACCACAATTGAAAATAACACCGGCACAAAAAATGCGACCAGGAACAATATCACCACCGCTCCCATCATCAGGTAAAACCTGTTGTGGAAAAAGAGATTTTTGAAGATGTTACTTTTTACGGTACCAGGCATATGTTTTAAACTAAATTATCTTGGAACTTCAATTGTTTTAACGATCTGGGCAATCACATCATCAGTAGTGATACCTTCCATTTCACGCTCCGGCGTAAGAATAATGCGATGACGCAGCACATGTGTCACCATCGACACCACATCTTCCGGAATCACAAAATCGCGGTTATTCATGGCTGCCTGCGCTTTTGCACAGTTCATAACGGCAATGGATGCACGCGGTGAAGCTCCCAGGTACAGGGAAGAATGCTGACGTGTAGCGTGTACGATACCCGCAATGAAGTGCAGCAGTTTTTCATCCATCCTTACCTGCTTTACCAGCTGCTGAAAATGAATCAACTGCGCTGCAGTAAGCACCTTGTTTACTACGGTAATAATACTTTCCGGCGAAGGCAATTGGTTCATTGCTTCCAAAATCGCAATTTCTTCTTCGAGCTCAGGATATTTCACCTGCACTTTAAACAGGAACCTGTCCAGCTGCGCTTCCGGCAGGCGATAGGTGCCCTCCTGCTCAATTGGATTTTGGGTAGCAATTACCATAAATGGTTTATCCAGCTGGTAGGTATGACCGTCGTTGGTGATCTGCCTTTCCTCCATTACCTCAAAAAGGGCCGACTGCGTTTTTGCCGGGGCGCGGTTGATTTCATCGATCAGCACCAGGTTGCTGAATACCGGGCCTTTTTTATATTCGAATTCGCGGGTTTGTGGATTAAACACAGAGGTGCCCAGCACATCTGCCGGCATGAGGTCCGGCGTAAACTGGATACGGGAAAAATCAGCGTCAATACTTTGCGCCAGCAGTTTGGCTGTCAGCGTTTTGGCCACACCGGGTACACCTTCTATCAGCACATGGCCTTGTGCCAGCAAAGCAGTGATCAGCAGGTCCACCATTTCTGACTGACCTACAATTACTTTTCCGATCTCTGTTCGCACCGCTTCCACTCCTTCCTGGAGTGCAGTAAAATCGGTACGTGGCTGAAATGTATTTGTGTCCATTTCTTATTTGGTATTTATATAAAACAGTTGAATATGCCGGTACAAGTCTCTTACAAACTCGCTGTCCACATAACCATTGGTCTGCACGTTGTGCAGGAGTCGCACCATACGCGCCACCTGCGCCGGTTCAGCGCCGGATTTATGTGCCAGCAATTCTGCAAAAGATGCATCCAGCTGATTGGTATTAATGTAATAACGGTTACGGATATACTCCAATACATGCAGCATCATTTTATGCGCAATGTTTGCATGGTCTTGTTGCTGGTAATAGAGTTCGCCAATAGCATCCACAAATTCCAGTGATGAATTGGCTACTACAGGTTTCATTGGTATGACCCGCTGCCGGCGCTTACTTTCAAACAACACGTACAGCAGCATCAGTGCCAGTGTAAGCCAAAGTGCCCAGCGGATGGCCGGATAGCGCAGCAGCACCTGCCATTCCGAAAACTCATCATTGCGGGAAGATTTCTGGGTATTATAAAAATCATCCCAGTAGATGTTGGACGCCACCTGGTCCAGATAGCTCATTTGTATCGCGAAAGCTTCGGTGTTATTATTATGCAGCACAAAATAGTTGGTGAAAGTATATGGGTTAAGTAACACAAAAATGCGTCCCTGTCCATAGCGTATTCTCACAAAGTTGGGATGCTCATGCGTGCTGTAGCCTATTACCCGCGTGATACTGGTATCTGCTTTGGTAAAATAACGTTCCACCATTGGGCCTGCATAACGATAGGATACGTTGATATTATTGAGTGTATCCAGGTAAGCCTGGGAACCACGTTTTACCACACCACCATCCTCGGGGAGTTTGGTTACCAGGCCCAGTTTCAGGTTAAGGGCCGGGTCCATTTTATTTACGGCAATAAACAGTTCGTTGCCGTTATTCACATAAGCCAGCAAATTGTTGATATCATTTTCTGTCAGAAATAATTCGTTGGCAACAATGATATATACGTTTCCGCTTTTGTGCAGCTCCGATTCCTTTTTATAGGTATTGGAAAACGGCTTGGTAACAATTTGCAGCGGTTTGTTGGCAAACAGCGATGGCAGCAGTTTTGCGGCAGCGTAGCCACCGCCGGCCTTGGTGTCCTTACTGGAGAAAGTAGGTTTGGACATATCGGTGCTTTGCTGCTCCTGCCTGTTGGTATGCATAGTGCTGGCGATCAGCAATACAAGGAGTATGGCTACCAGCACACCTGCTATATAGTATATTTTTTTACTCACTGCTGCTTACTGATTTGAAGTTTGAAATCATGGAACTGTTGCTGAATTCTTTCAAAATCTGTTGCAGCAATATTAAATCCGCCATACCATATGTACTCGTAGTCCATTGTCAGTACGGAAAAAGGTTTGTACAGCGGGGTATTTCTGAGTGTACGCAGATAATCTTTATTGGTTTTTTCTCTGGAAGGTTTGATCAAGCCGTTTTCTGCGAGCTGGAACAAAGTGTAGAGATACCACCAGCGGATAGCTTCGCGGATATTTCCGGAGGCCTCGGCAGCCTTGATTTTTTGCAGGTATTCGGAGGCGCTGTGTACTTCGGTTTCTTCCGGTGTTACAACTGTTCCTACTAATGCAGGTTTACGGAAGAAGCTAAGGCCGTTTTTGCGCATGTACCTGTAAATCAGGTAGCCCAGCACCAGCAGTACTATTCCGACAATTACCCAGCGGAAAATAATGATGTGTGCAGTGATGTAGAGTAAGGTGGCGCCCACGATCAGCGTCCACCAGGATACGCTGTCTTTGTCTTTGTTATCACTGTAATGCAGGCGTTCATCTTCACGGAGCGCTTTGAGTTTTTCCGCGGATACATCACGCCTGTAAAATCCGGGGAATCCTGTTGGTTCGGAGAGAGAGGAGAGTTCAGCTACTTCCCCGTCATCTTCGTAATAGGTGGAATCTTCTCCGGCAGTAAAGGCAGTATCGGCACTGGCTTCCTCATACAATGTGCTGTCCGTACCCATCTGCTGCGCAGCGGCAGGGTGAATAAATAACAGCATCAAACAGGCTGTGAGTGCGGGTATGGAGCAGATATACTTTCTCATTTTACAATCACCTTTCCTGTTTCACTGATCGCATATCCTTTTTTATGCAGGGAGATGGGATACCAGATAAAATAAAATATGATGAAATAGAGCGAGCTACCTAAAATCAGCAGGCTCACCACGATGGGCATGGTAGAATGCCGGGTGATAAAGGCTTCCAGGAAGGCGGCTACAATAAACACCGGTACCAGTGCTACCATTATTTTCACACCGTCTTTCGCGGCTTTCTTCAGGGAGTCGATACGTTTATGAGTGCCCGGAAAGAGCAGACTATTTCCCAGGATCAAACCTGCGCAACCGGCGATAACAATGCTAGATAACTCCAGTGTTCCGTGGATCATCACTACCAGGATGGCTTTCCAGCCGAGGCCGTGGGATACGAACAGGTAGTGGAAGGCGCCGATCATCACCCCGTTTTTGAAGAGCATGTACAGCGTGCCGAGGGAAAAGAAGATTCCCATTACGAATACGGATATGGATACGTAGATATTATTGAAGGCGATGCGGAAGAACATATACCATTCTTCCGAGTTGCCGTACACGCCGAACGGGTCGCCGTTGGCGATATTTCGTTCCGTCATGTTGAGGTATTCATCTCCGAGTACGCCACGTACAAAGGTTTCGTCGTGTGCGCTGGAGAAGGACCCGATGAGTACAAACACAGAAAAGAAGCAGAAAGCATACAGCAGTGTTCTGTGATATTTGCGGAACAGCAGGGGGAGTTCATAGATAAAGAATTGCCGGAACCTGCCCTGGTCGTCCTTTTTATGCAAATATATTTTTTGGAAGATGCCAGCTGCGATGGTGTTGAGGTAGCGCGTAACCTTACTAAAGCTATAGAAAGTTTTGGCGTAGGCGAGGTCGTCCAGGGTGGAGATAAAACGGTCTGACATCTCATCCGGATTATCGGTGGGTTCCTCCTGGTATTTTTTCCAGCGCGCTAAATTCTTCTTGATAAATAGAGACTCTCTCATGCCTGATTAGTGCAACAATATATAAACAATTGTGTAGATTTGAGCATGACCGCGATCAAAATCCCTACTTCATTTAATATTGACCTTGAGTTTGAGGCTGCCGATCTGGGCCAGCGCTTTCTGGCATGGCTGATAGATCAGGTGGTTCGCGGGGTATACATCGGCATTTTTGGGTTATTAATAGGATCAATGTCCAGGATATTCCAGGAACCGGCCATTGCTGTTCTTTTTATCATTGTTATCCTGTTGCCTGTGATAGCTTATCCTTTGTTGTTTGAAATGTTTATGGAGGGGCAAACGCCCGGAAAAATGGCGATGAGCATCAAGGTAGTGGGTATGGTGGGCAATGTACCTACTACGAGTCAGCACCTGGTGCGTTGGTTTTTCAGGATAATAGAACAGCCTGTTTTCTTCTGGGCGATCGTACCTGTGTTGTCGATATTAAGGTCGCCGCTGAATCAGCGCCTCGGCGATGTGGTAGCCGGCACTATCGTGATTAGTACCAAGCCCCGGGGAAGTATAGAGGAAACTATTTTCAGAGATTTGTCAGCTGTGAATTACCAGCCTAAGTTTCCGGAAATCTTACGATTATCTGACAGAGATATGAATAAGATCAAGGAGTTGCTGGACCGCGCACTGACCGGCGATCATCAGCTGGCAGCGCGGGTTGCGAACCGTGTAAAAGAGGTGTTAAAAATCAGTACCGACCTGCCCGATACTGCGTTTCTGGAAACGGTGCTCAACGATTATAATTATTACACAACCGTTGAAAGGTAATACAGCAAAGGGTTTCATGGCTCTCTAAAAAATCATTTTAAAAAATATTTTTAAGAAAAATTGCATAAAATTTGGATTTACAACACATTGTATTACCTTTGCAACCGGCAAGTCTTATACGACCAGCTCCTGCTGAACTCCCCCAGGACAGGAATGTAGCAAGGGTAGGCGGTTGAAGCGGTGCGATATAAGTAACTTGCCTTTTTTCTTTTAAAAAGGTCATTAGGTCGCTGTCACTAGTCAGCTGGTTCATATCCCATCTCCCTTTCTAATGACAGTTACTCCGCAATTTGATACAAACCGTACAACTTTTAATTTACATAGTATGAAATTCTTTATTGATACAGCTAATCTGGCGCAAATACAGGAGGCTCATGATCTCGGTATACTGGATGGTGTAACCACCAACCCATCATTGATGGCAAAGGAAGGAATTAAAGGTGAAGCTGCTATTCTGCAACATTACAAAGACATCTGCGAGATCGTAGGTGACGGCGATGTAAGTGCCGAAGTATTATCCACTGATTTCGCTTCCATCATTGAGGAAGGTAAAAAGCTGGCTGCAATTGACTCCAACATTGTAGTGAAAGTACCGATGATCAAAGATGGCGTGAAAGCAATCAAATGGTTTACTGATAACAATATCAGAACCAACTGTACACTGGTATTCTCTGCCGGCCAGGCTATTCTGGCAGCTAAAGCAGGTGCTACCTATGTATCTCCTTTCATCGGTCGTATCGATGACAGCAGCTGGGATGGTGTTGAGCTGATCGCTCAGATCGCCCAGATCTACAGCATTCAGGGTTTCAAAACTGAAATTCTGGCTGCGTCTATCCGCAACGCGCTCCACATTGTGAAGTGTGCGGAAGCAGGTGCCGACGTTTGTACCTGTCCGTTAGACTCAATCCTTGGCCTGCTGAAACATCCTTTAACGGATATCGGCCTGGCGAAGTTCTTGGAAGATGCCAAGAAAATGTAATCGCAATATTTTTTAGATGGTGTATCCCCGGTGCAGAGATGTACCGGGGATTTTTTTTGCGCAAAGCTAAGAAGCAAATTTTTTGCCTGGCTCTCCAGCGCCTGCGACGCTGGAGAGCCAGGCGAGGAACCAGGCCTGCGGCCTGGTTCCTCGCCTGGTAAAAAAACAAATACTCCACTTCTGTGTTGTAGCTATTATGGCAAAATACATCCTAGCGCTGGACCAGGGCACCACTTCCTCCCGCGCGATAGTTTTTGATAAACAGGGCGCTATCGTAGCGGTGGCGCAGAAAGAATTTAAACAGATATTCCCACAGGCCGGATGGGTAGAGCATGATCCCATGGAAATATGGACCACGCAGGCCGGCGTAGCCGGTGAAGTGCTGCTGCGCGCCAATACCAGCGGAGAAGAGATCGCTGCCATCGGCATCACCAATCAGCGCGAAACTACCATCGTTTGGGATCGTAAAACCGGCAAGCCAGTACATAATGCTATCGTGTGGCAGGACAGGCGCACCGCAGACTATTGCAACCAGCTGAAGAAAGACGGAAAGGAGCCTTATATCCGGGAGAAAACAGGCCTCATCCTCGATGCCTACTTCTCCGCCACCAAAATAAAATGGATCCTCGATAATGTGCCGGAGGCCCGTACCAAAGCGGAAAACGGAGAACTGGCCTTCGGAACGGTAGATACCTGGATTGTATGGAATTATACCCGCGGCAAACTACACATCACCGATCCCAGCAACGCTTCACGCACCATGCTGTTTAATATCCACGACATGCAATGGGACCAGGAGCTGCTCAAATTTTTCGATATCCCCGCCAGCATGATGCCGGAGGTACGGGAGTCCAGTGAAGTGTACGGCAACACCGCTCCTACCCTCACCCCTTTCAGTATTCCCATCGCAGGTATTGCGGGCGATCAGCAGGCAGCCCTTTTTGGACAGCTTTGTACACAGCAGGGTATGATTAAAAATACTTATGGCACCGGCTGTTTTATGGTATTAAATACCGGCAATGAACCCGTGCCTTCCAAAAATAACCTGCTCACTACCGTGGCCTGGAAAATCAATGGGAAAACCAGCTATGCCCTGGAAGGCAGCATCTTTATAGGTGGGGCCGTAGTGCAGTGGCTCCGTGATGGCCTCGGTATAATCCGACACTCCGCCGACGTGGAAAAGCTGGCTGCCACCGTACCCAACAGCGACGGTGTATACCTGGTACCCGCATTTGCCGGCCTGGGTGCACCCTACTGGAATCAATATGCCCGCGGTACGATGGTAGGCCTCACCCGCGGCTCCACCGCCGCACACGTGGCCCGGGCCGCACTGGACGCCATCGCCTATCAAACCCGCGATGTACTAAACGCCATGGAAGCTGACACGGGCATGAGCATCAGCGAACTTCGTGTAGACGGTGGCGCTACCAGCAATAATATGCTCATGCAGTTCCAGGCGGATATCCTCAATGCTACCGTAGTACGACCCAATATCACCGAAACCACCGCCCTCGGTGCCGCTTACCTCGCAGGGCTCGCCGTCGGTTTCTGGGATAGTGTGGAAACATTAGCCCAACAGTGGAAAATAAATGCCTCATTCAAGCCCAATATGGAAGAGAACGTGCGCCACGAGCTCTGTCATAACTGGGAAAGAGCCGTAAGGGCCGCCCAGGCATGGACTGAATAACATCTCCTTAAAAAATATATTACCTGAACCTATACAGTTTGCTGGCCTGATTTTCGGGTGACACCTCCGGTGTCACCCGTGGGATTCCGCGCTTCACGCGCCTGCTACCTGGCCTTCCGACCTACAGAAGATAAAATGTAGGTTGTTGGCCGCCGTTGCTGAGGCGGACTTGCAGAATCACATGCTTCGCGCGGATATGCTGAGATTACGGGATCAAATAATTACATGATGTATCCCTGGATGGGCTTTCAGTCGAACTATTTTTTATTTTATTCCCAAAATCAATCACCTTTGTGTACAAATTACACATTATTTAACTTTCATTTTTTTCTGAAAGTTTAGTAACTTTGATAAATTATTAACGATAGCATAGGATTTGCTAAAAGTGATAATAGGAAACAACGAATCAGACATATCTTTTTAAACTGAAACTTATGAGTCAGCTCAACATTCCGGACACGAACAATCCAAGGGTAGTAATAGTAGGGGGTGGTTTTGGAGGTATCAATCTTGCTAAACACCTGAAACATCTGCCAGTTCAGGTAGTGCTGCTGGACAGGAACAACTATCACCTGTTCCAACCACTACTGTACCAGGTATCCACTGCGGGCCTGGAGCCGGATAGTATCGCCTTTCCGCTCAGAGGAATTTTCCGGAAACAGAAAAACCTGGAATTCCGCATGGCGGAAGTGACTGGCGTACGACCACAGGACAATATACTCGAAACGGGCATCGGTGAACTGCACTACGATTACCTCGTGTTTGCCACCGGTAGTAATACCAACTTCTTCGGCAATAAAACTATCGAGGCAAACGCTATCGGCATGAAATCCCTGATCGAAGCTGTACAGATCCGGAACTACGTGGTAAAACAGTTTGAAGAAAGCTTACTCCTCACCGATCCGGAACTCATCAAACCTAAACTCAACTTCGTTATGGTAGGCGGTGGCCCTACCGGTGTGGAACTCGCCGGCGCCTTCGCTGAACTGCGTAAATATATTCTGCCAAAAGATTATCCTTCCATTCCGCAAAACCTCATGAATGTATACCTGATCGAAGCAGGTCCGCGACTCCTCGCCTCCTTCTCCGATCAAACATCTGAAAAAACCGTAAAAGCACTGGAAGAACTCGGCGTAAGAGTGATGCTCTCCACCGGCGTTAAAGAATATGACGGTGAAGTAGTAACCCTCAGCAACGGTGAGCAGATCAAAACACAATCACTCCTCTGGTCCGCCGGCGTGAAAGGCGTACCGGTAACAGGCATCGCACCGGATGTGACCCTGCCAAACGGCCGCATTCTCGTCAACGAATTTAACCAGGTCAAAGGCTTTGAAAACATCTACGCCATCGGCGACATCGCACAGATGACCAACGACTCCCGCTTCCCTAAAGGCTACCCAATGGTAGCACAGGTAGCCATCCAGCAAGGCGTAAACCTCGCTGCCAATATTAAAAATGAATTGCAGAAAAAACCACTGAAAGCGTTCCACTATAAAGACCTCGGCAGCATGGCCACCATCGGTAGAAACCGCGCCGTAGCTGAATTTGCCGGAATTAAACTGAGTGGGTTCCCTGCCTGGGTAGTGTGGATGATCGTGCACCTCATGAGCCTTCTCGGTTTCCGTAATAAACTCGTTGTATTCATCAACTGGTTCTACCGTTACTTTACCTTCGAAAGAGGTACCCGTATTATTATTAAACGTGGCGCTGCCAATATTGTGAAGTTGCGGCAGACGATTGTATCTTAAATTTTTCCGGCTAATTGAGCGGCCTGCGGCCGCTCAATTAGCCGGAAGTAGTCGCGCCTTAGGCGCGACTACTTCCGGCTTTATTTCCTATTCAAAATGGAATTCAATGTAATCGTCGATACCAACTCATCATTCCTCGCTCCCAGCGCCCGGTAATACAACAGAATCGTATAATTATTCTCCGTTTCCCAACTATCCCCCTCCGTCAGCGAAGAATCAAATTTACCGGTCGGATCTGACTTATCCACCAAACCATAAATGTAATTGTAATACCCCTGCTTCAGCAGCATGTTCAACTCATACGCTCTCGTTTGCGGGTTATAAGTCATCCTGTTCAGGTCATTACACTCGTAATTGGTCATCTCCCCAAACAGGTACATGTCGTAATTGGCATAAGGTTCCGGCGATAAAAACGAGAAATGCACAGTGGCATAATCGCCTTCAAAATTAGGGTTGTAGTCATCCAGCGTAGCCAGATAATACTTGCCATTAATGTCTTTAATAAACTGATAAATTTTATCAGCCCGCTCTGCATCCGGCACCGCATACACGTCCGTACTGTTCTTATGATATTCAGTATGCCTCACCCGCTCCGTCTGCAGCCGGAAGCTACGCAGGTCTATCCACCTGAATTCCTTTCCACCAGGAAATACACAATCAATTTCCGCATTGTACTTATACACATTGCCGTTGATAAAGGAAGGCCTGATTCCTGCTATCGCATTGTCCCAACGCGCATTTTGCAGGATCACTACCTTTATCTGCTCAAATGGATTCACGATATTCAGTGCACCGGTATTTAATTCAAAATTTACTTTCTGATGGGTACGAAACAGCTTAGGCGTAATTGTTTGCTGGATATAACCTGCAATCCCCGCCTTGTTTTCCACGATCATCAGCCGGCGTGTAAATGCCAGTTGTGTGGTATCACTGTCGAGATAGACTTTCACAATATAATTACCGGAACGCGTTGGAAAAGTTTGATCAGGAAGAATGGCACTGTAATGCGTGTATCGCTGAAAAGCAATGCTGGACAGGCGATAGTTCTGTATCCTTGTAGAAGTAAACCCACGGAGGTACTCCAGCTGATTCACCTGTGCCGGCGTCCAGTCGGCATTACAAAGCACAAATGTGTAATAGTAATCTTTCACATCGTTATCCAGATCATCAAAAGCCAGTTCCAGCTTTTCGGCTGAATTCAGCGTAACCATCGGTAAGCTCAGCGGATCACCAGCCTGGTTCAGCTTTACAGACTTAATATTGTTCATATATACATGATCGGGAGTAACAGCGAGTTGCTGGGCTTTCAGTGCTACAGGTATAAACGCTGTAATCATAACAGCCACATAAACAAGTACTTTACGCATACAGGGTATTTGATCAATTCAAGTTACAACTATTTTAAGATTTTACGTTTTGGGATTTTTTTGATTTTGTCCGGAGGGAGTTTACCTTTATTAGAAATAACAGCCGGACCATTCATGGATATATCTCAATTCATCGCTAACAGGATAGCCTTCAATAAAAATAAATCCTTCTCCAAAGTCATCATCCGCATTGCCATGTGGGCTACCGCTATCAGCGTGGCCGTGATGATTCTGGCCACAGGATTTGTGAATGGCTTCCAGCAGGTGATACAGGAGAAGGTATTCAGCTTCTGGGGGCATATCCATATAAATCAGTACCAGCCCAACGCCGGACCGCTGACGCAGGAAAAACCCTTCACCGCCGATACCGCGCTGATGAGCAAAATCCAACATCTCCCCCAGGTTAAAACAATTAGCTCCTACGCCACCAAATCGGCTATAATCAAATCCGAAAAGGAAATTGCAGGCGTGATGTTCAAAGGGGTGGATAAAGGCTACGACTGGCCTGCTATCCAGGAGTATCTCGTGGAAGGCACCATTCCCTCCTTCAATGATTCCGCCTATGCACAAGGCATTCTCATTTCCGCTTCACTGGCAAAAGAGCTGCAACTGCATCTCCATGATAAAGTAATTCTCTATTTTATACAAGGTAGCGGACAATCACCCCGCGCCAGAAGGCTCACTATCAGCGGGATTTACAAGACCTCCATCGAAGAATATGATAAAACATATATCATTGGAGATATTAACCTCGTACGCAAGTTAAATGACTGGTTAAGCAATGAAATCGGCGGCTATGAAATCTCTCTGAAAGATTACCATCAAATGGATGAAGCAGCCAGCTACATCGATCATAACCTGCTGCCAGACGAGCTTTTCACCCGTACCATCAAAGAAATTTATCCTAATATTTTCGACTGGTTACAACTACAGGGGCAAAATGAAGTGATCATCATTGTCATCATGACCATCGTTGCCATCATCAACATGATCACCGCCATACTGATCCTCATTCTCGAACGCACCAACATGGTGGGTACCTTAAAAGCACTGGGCATGCGCAACTGGAGCATCCAGAAAATATTCGTATTCCAGGCTGCCTACATCGTATTGCTGGGAGTGATTATCGGGAATATACTGGGCCTGGGGCTGGCCTTCTTACAGGTTCAAACGGGCGTACTCAGATTACCGGAAGATTCATACTACATGTCTACCGCCGCTATTGCACTACGCTGGCACGAAATTATACTCATCAACGTGGGCACCTTCGTGGTTTGTACAGCTGTATTGCTTCTACCTTCGCTCATCATCAGAAGAATTACGCCGATAAAAGCAATACAGTTCAAATAATTTTTACTTCTTCTTGCGACTCTCGATCACGTAATCCTGCAGATAGGAACACTGGTCGTATACTTTCCTGTACAGGGCTGTCTGGTTGTAATTACTCGCCAGCACAGGGAAATAACGGTTACGTACCAACGATAAATAATACAATTTATCATCTTCATTATCCGGCACATGCTTTTGTGCACAACGGGCCGCCAGGAAAAGGCATCTTGCCTTAAATTCCTTATCTGTAGACGCCTGCGCCGCCTTCGTGTAAAATATCTCCGCATCATACACACCAAAATACTGGCGCTCAAACGGATCTTTTTCGCACTTCGCCGTATACCACAAAGTACTTGGGCGAAACTCTTTCAGCATGAACCAGGTTTTACCATAATAGGAAATATTAAAGAGACCTGTTGCTATCTTATGATACACGGCCGCGCTCACAGGTTTTTTTTTCGTGAGGCCCAGCAGCCGCACCATTTCTTCGCAGAACTGGGAAGCCGTAATAAGCGTACGGTGCTTTGCCGTAGCTGTATCCTCTCCAAAATCCTGTAACTGATCCACCCATATCTGGTAACTGGCTGGCTGCGCAGCGGTTGGCACTTTCTTCAACCACGGCAGTGCTGCTGTGAAATTACTCACCCGCATATAGGCAATGCCGATCGCCAATTCCATGTTCAGGTCCTTAGGAAAATGTGAAACCAGGTATTTTTCGTAGGCCGTTTTATTTTCACTTTTAAGAAAAGTATGCAGCGCGATCAGCTGTTCTGCACTCATCTGGTTTTCCACCATATCCTCCGCGCCGTAAGGACTGGTACCAAGGCGCAAACTATCGCAGCGGCCACGTACCAGCGCTTCTTTCGTATAGTCGCCCTGTTTATGATAAGCCGGCGCAATAATAGTTGCCAATATATTGCGCATCGCTTTATTAAAGAATAATTTCTTATCTGAATTATACCAGTATTCGTCCTGGTTAAGCTTACCCAGCTTGGTTTCCATCCATTTGAGGCTACCCAGCAATTTAGCTTCGTAAGCTTGATCCAGTTGCTTTTGTTCGTTCAGTGTCACCAGCAGGTTCACCAGTTCCCATTGATCTTTGATGGCTGGATCCTGTACCGGATACTTTTCCAGCCTGCTTTTAGCGCCACTCAGATCTTTCCGTATAAAAGCAATATAGGCGGCACTCACCTTCCAGAAATCAAGGTCCTGTACTTTTCCTTTTTGCACTGCCTCGTCCGCAAATCGCTGCAAGGCCAAGGCGGAGTCGCGATAGTTAATGCCTTTTGTTTCATCGTAATAATCCATGTAGGAGTAATAGCCAAGGTCCAGCCCAATGCTATCAGCTGCTTTGGCCACCCGAGGCGTGAAAAACTCCGATTCGAGCTTATTGATTTCCCTTGTCAGCATAGGACTCAGCGCGGGGGCTGCCGGATCCAGCTGGTAGGCCATGCGCAATGGCGTCAGGTCCACAAAAGGACTTTGGAAGCTGTAAAGGGCTACTGCATTGGCTTTTTCCTTATTGTTGCGACAGAGCGCGAAAATATCCGTGGCAGCAGTGTTCGTCCACCTTACATTCAGAAAAGCCATTTCCCGCAGCCCTGGCTCGGCTGCAAATACTTTTGAAAACAGGTAGGCCGCATTCACAGAATCGTCCAGGTGGTACAATGCGCCGGCCTTTAATGCCAGGGCCTTGTTATAAATCAGGTTGTTACTGCCGGCTTTACCGAAGTCCTTATCAAAAGCCTCTACGGTTTCCTTATACAGCTTGCGGTAATGCGTGAGGCGGAGCAGCTGGAACTTATAGCGTTGCGCAATATCTTTATCTTTTACCCCTGCCAGCAAGCCTTTTCCCTGGTCATATAAAGCGGTCATTTCAGGGGTGAGGTTGCCACGATCCGACCATGGATCAGGGTTGTACACCACCTTTTCACAGTCCTTGGCAAACAGCAGGTAGCGGGCCGCATCCGTATGTTTAGGGTTGGCCAGATACATGGCAAAGCTGTTGCTTCTCACGCTGTCAGCAAACGCACAAGTTTGTCCTTTGGCGCTACAGTCGGCAATCTGAGCCATCTGCTCGCGGTCGTACTGATAAATATAACGGTAGATATCATCGATAGAAACCGATTTATCGTCCGCATAGTTGCGCCAGTCCTGCACGTTTACGGTAGCTTCGTCGGGCGTGGCGTTATCGTAATAATTACTAAGGGAGGTAAAATAAAATGGTTCGTATCCCTGCCCTTTCGTATAGGCGTTAAAGTAAGAGATATAATAATCGTAAGGATCAATTTCTCCTCCTCCACAGGACAGGATATAGATGATATTACCAAAAAAAACGGCTAAAAAGCTAATTGAAAAGGCGATAAATTTCTTGTAGTTCATGCAATGGATAATTTTTCAAGGTGGCAGCATCCAGGTGATAAAAAATGATAGTTGGGCTGTAATCCTGCTTTTGCTCAGCAAGTAGGTTGGCAGCGGATTTCAGCAATTTTACGTTCGTGATTTCCCTGCGCAATTCACTTCCTTTTCGCAGCAGGTATCCGTTTATCAGCGTATCATTTTTCACCACAAACAGTTGTTTGCCCTGAGGTATAAACAATTCATGGTTGCTTAGTTCAGTTTCTCCGATGTTTCGCAGGATTCCTTTGTATTGCCCCTGTTCAAACAGTACCGTCCAGTTAAACAGCGGCAAAGCGATGTCCAAAGGTAAAGGATAATTTGAAATACGGTCGCTGCCGATATAGGCTTTCATAGTTTCCAGGTCCAGGATGGAGTTATGGTCGCCGGCTTTGCGGAGGTCGCCCATGTTATAGCACATGAGCAGTCCTTTGTCTACCGGCGGGGTGCCGCTGCTGGTCCGGTATTTCACCTGGTGCATGCGGATGGTGGCGGATATGGTTTTCCCTTTAAAAAAGGGTTGTTCCTTTAGCTTTGTTAAGTAGTTGAAATAGGGAGATGAGGAAGTTTGCGTCCAGTCGCAGTCAATCTGTATCTCACTAATACTTTTGCCGGGCAGTGTCTTCGTCAGGCTTTCCAGTAAACGGGTTGTTTTCCCTGTAAAATCTGCCATGGCCAGGGAGTCTTTCAGCTGCGCCCATACCTCGTTCATGATAAAAACCACCGGTACTACCGGCTGCTCCGCGGGGAGTGGTACCTGCTGGTTAAATACCGCTACCGGTATAGGTTTTCCGCTCACGGCATCAGGCGTTACATCAAACATTTTGATGTACAGCTTTTGGGCAGGCAGCTGGCGCAGGTATTGCAATTCAACGGGGTTGCCCGTCCAGCTTTGTTTCCAGAAATAGAAAGCAGGTTCCGGATGCCGCTCCACCGCAGGGTGGCAGCTGGCAAACAGCAGGGTTATGCATATCAGCAGGAAGAGTCTCATATCAGTAAGCGACCGCAGATGATGCCTGTGGCAACGGCTGCGTTGAGCGATTCGGCACCGCCCAGTCGGGGAATGGTGATCTGGTGGGTAGCGGCGGCAGTCACCTCTTCGGAAAGGCCCCGCCCTTCGTTACCAATGAGGATAATGCCTTCCGTAAGTTTGGAAAAGGCGGTGATGTCCTTCCCATGCAGCGTGGCTGCGTAAGAAGGCAGGCTGGTATTTTCCAGGAATGACTTTATATCGGTTTCGGATATACGAACACGGGCAATGCTACCCATGGTGGCCTGTATGGTTTTGGGGTTATACACATCCACACAGTCCGGAGAGCAAACAATTTCCCGGATACCAAACCAGTCGGCAATACGAATGATGGTACCCATATTACCGGGGTCCTGAATTGCTTCCAGGGCCAGCACCAGGGTACCTTCACCAGGCAGCTGGGCACTGGCAGCAGGCATATCCAGCAGGGCCATCGCCTTGTTGGGCGTAGTAAGGGCGCTCAATTGTTTCAGCACCGCTTCTTCAACGGTATACACCGCCGAAGCATCCAGTCTTTTCAGTACTTCCGCATGGTCTGAAATCCACCCGGCAGTGGCATACACGGCTTTCACCGGCATACCGGCCAATAGCAGTTCCTGCACAATCTTATCCCCTTCCGCAATATACTGGCTGGATTTTTGACGGTTTTTTTTGTGCTGTAATGATTGAATATATTTAATTTGCGCCTTTGACAACATGGGCCCAAACCTACACGATTTCTTTTAATCAGCCAAGAACAGGCCGTGTAGCCCTCATGTCAGCAATTTTCCTTACTAAAATATTTATAACGTTTTCGCCCGTGATGCAGCCGCCACAGAATAAAAGGACATCCCTGCTGAAATATGTACTGTTACTGGCCGTAGTGCTGTTGTTGGGCGCATGCTCCAATACTAAATACCTGCAGCAGAACCAGTCGCTTTACGTAAGCAGCAAGTTCAATGTACAGGGCGATATCCTCAATTCGGAGAAACAGGAGATCCGTAGCGACCTCTCCTCCAAATCCCTGATGGTAGCGCAGCCTAACTCCAGGCTGCTCAACACCCGCATCAAAGTATGGCTCTACAACCAGAAGTATAACGAGAAAAAATCCAACTGGTTCTGGAACATCGTACTGGCAGAACGTAACCTGGAAGAGCCTTCCATTTTCGATACCACCAAGCTGAAGGAATCGCTGGACCGTATGACCAGCTACCTGCATAACCAGGGTTATTTCTACGCCACCGTAACCGTTGATACCGTCACCCAAAACCGTAAAACCAGCGTTACCTATAATGCCAATACAGGCAGGAACTTCGTGATTGACCAGATCACGTATAATGTGCCTGACTCCAACATCATGGCGGTGGTAAAGGCCAACGAAAGGCTGTCGATGATCAAAAAAGGGAATACCTTCAAATCGGCCAACTTCAGCAGCGAAAGGGAACGCCTCACCCGCATCATCAAGGATGCCGGTTATTACAAGTTTAACCGCGATGCGATAGAATTTAGTGTAGACACCCTTAATAAGGCCTTGTTTAAAAACCCGCTGAACCCCTTCGAAGGCTTCGTTAACATCTTCAATGAAAATAAAGGCAGGGAAAAACCTACCATGAACGTGGAGATCATTATCAAAAATCCGGAGGACAGCGCCTTCAGCGAATGGCAGAAATACCACATCCGCCGGATTTATGCCTATCCTGATTTCCCGATTAACGCCAATATCAACGATACCAGCTTTAAACAGGATGTGCGCAAATACATCACCATCCGCCAGCACCAGGAAATGCTGCGCCCTAAAATACTGTCGAAATCCATCCTGCTGCGCCCCGGAGAAGTATACTCCCTGCAGCAGTATAACAATACCATCAATAAGCTGTACGACCTTGGCCTGTGGCTATTTGTAACCCTCCAATACAAGGAAGCAAAGGATACCACTAACGCCCTGGATGCCTACCTGATGCTCACCCCGCGCAAAAAGCAGGAAGTGGCGGTCAACTTTGAGGTAAGCAACAGCTCCGATTACCTGCTGGGAAGTGGCGTGAGCCTGATCTACCGCCATATCAACCTGGGAAAAACGGCTACCCAGTTTGGCTTCGGCCTTAATACCGGGATTGAACTGATCAAAGACCCGAATAATAAATGGACCCTGCAATCCAAGCAGTTTGGGGGAGAATTCGGATTCACCTGGCCACGGTTTGCGCTGCCATTTAACATCCATCAAAACCCGCGTTCCAATGTAAAAACCAGACTCACCGTAGGTGCTAACTACCTTTCCCGTGTGGAAAAGTTTGACATCACCAGTATCAATCTTTCCTATGGGTACGACTGGAATTCCAGCACCTACCGCCGCTGGATCGTGCGTCCGTTTACGTTAAACTACGTAGGGGTAAACCTCAATCCTTATTTCAAGGATACCGTAGTAGACCCTAACCCTTACCTCAAACGCAGCTTCGAACCTGCATTGATAGGCGGCGAAAACATTTCCTATATCTACAGCAACAACGATGTGCTACACCAGAACCACTACACCTACTTCCGCATCAACCTGGAAGAATCAGGCCTGTGGCTCAACGGGATCAACAGCCTTATCAGCGCTGCCACCAATAAAAAATCGAACCTGGAAACCATTACCAAAGTGGGCATTTCCAACTTCGTGAAAATAGAAGCCGATTACCGCCACTACTGGAAACTGGGCATCCATAGCGGATTAGCTACCAGGGTATATGCAGGTATTGGTATTCCGTACAGTTATTCACAGGTATTGCCCTATGTGAGGCAGTTTACCGCCGGTGGGCCAAACAGTATCCGCGCATGGCGGCTCCGTACCCTGGGGCCAGGCTCCTATAAAGACAGCTCTTCTACCGCAGAGATCTTCCCGGATCAAACAGGGGATATGAAGCTGGAAGGCAATGTGGAATTCCGGTTCGATCTGTTAAAGATGTTTGGAGGCACCATCAAACTGAAAGGCGCTACCTTCCTGGATATGGGTAATATCTGGATGATCAAGGATGATCCGGACCGCCCGGGATCAGCGTTTAACATCAATCAGTTGTATCACGATCTGGCCATTGGTACCGGTGCCGGCCTGCGGCTCGATTTCTCTTTCTTCCTGATCAGGCTGGATTGGGGTATACCGCTGAAAGTACCTTATTTCACCGGCAATAAAAACGGCTGGTATGTAAGTGAATGGAACCTGGGCAGTGGCAGCTGGAGAAGGGAAAATATTATCTGGAACGTAGCAATTGGTTATCCTTTCTAGTTAACATAGCTGTATCAAAAGCAGTTCAGGGTTTCCCTGGCCCGAAAATCAGTAACCGAAACCTTCGGTTTCGGTTGGGTGGATTCCGCGCTCCGCGCGGCCCAGCAAGCACTTTTGATACAGCTATTACAGTATAACTTAATCTTCTTTCTTAACGGTATTTTTCTCTATAAAATCATTCATCTCTTCTGCATCTTCCAGCTTAAACTCCCCTATGCGGGTGCGGCATAAGCTGCTCATGTAACCGCCCACACCCAGCGCAGCGCCGAAGTCATTTGCCAGGGAACGTATATACGTACCCGTGCTACATACTACTCTGAAATGCACTACCGGCATTTCAATTTTAGTGATTTCAAATTCTTTGATGGTCACTTTGCGTGGCTCCACTTTTACTTCCACCCCCTGGCGGGCAAGGTGATAGATAGGTTTACCATTTTGCTTGATGGCGGAGTGTATGGGCGGTAGCTGCATTATTTCTCCGAGGAATTGCTGCGTAGCTGCGTGTATAGCGTCTTCAGTGAGGTGGCTGGTATCTTTATGATTTTCCGGATCAGATTCCAGGTCAAAAGTAGGTGTGGTAGCACCGAGTGTAAAGGTGCCGGTATATTCTTTTTCCTGTGCCTGATATTCATTTATTTTTTTGGTCATTTTGCCTGTGCAGCAAATGAGCAGGCCGGTAGCCAGCGGGTCGAGTGTACCAGCGTGTCCTACTTTGGCTTTGGTCGTATTTCTGATCTTGCGTACAACGTCAAAGGAAGTCCATGTCAGCGGCTTGTTGATGAGTATAACCGCCCCTTCCTGGAATTTTGTTTTTTCTTCAGTTTGCATTTTGCAAAGATAGCTTTAAGCGATCAGGTTTCAGTTTTGCTTTTTTTGACTATTTTCACGGAATTTTCAAATTATGTCATTAGAACATCATAAAGACGCCAGATTACGTTACCAGCAACAGGTGGATAACTCGCGCGACTATGTGATCCCTTTTATACAGCAGGAATTCCCCGACTTAAAGGGCCTGCGGGTGATGGAAGTGGGTTGCGGAGAAGGCGGAGTGCTTACACCGTTCCTGGAAATGGGTTGCCAGTGCGTTGGAGTAGACCTGGTGCCTTACAGGATTGAGCTGGCTACCAGCTTTCTTGAACCGCACGTTGCCAGCGGGCAGCTGAAGCTCATAGCCAAAAACATTTATGATGTTGATTTTTTAGGGGAGTTCCGAAACTCTTTCGATATTATCATCCTCAAAGATGCCATTGAGCACATCCCCGACCAGGAGAAGATCATTGGTCATATGAAGCAGTTGCTGAGTCCGAAGGGGCAAATCTATTTTGGGTTTCCACCTTGGTATATGCCGCATGGCGGGCATCAGCAGATATGCCGGAATAAATTCCTGAGCATGGTGCCTTACATTCATTTGCTGCCAAGGCCGCTCTACAAGGGTGTACTGAAGGCGTTCGGGGAAAAGCAGGATGTGATTATTGACCTGATGGAAGTGAAGGATACCGGTATTTCCATTGAGCGTTTTGAGCGTTATGTAAAACGTCAGGGGTATAATATTACGCAGCGCCGGTTTTACCTGATCAATCCTATTTACAAATATAAATTTGGGGTGAGCGCGAAGAAACAGTTCGGACCTATTGCCGCTATTCCTTACTTCAGGGATTTCCTGACTACCTGCGTGTATTACATGATTAAGCCACAATAAATTAGGTTTGAGCCGGGACCTTCGGTCCCGGCTCAAACCTTCATCGTCTGCCAAAGGCAGACGATGAAGGTTTTAATAATTACTTATTCCAAATCTCCCACGCTGCCTCTGCCTGCAAAATCAGCATTTCATGCCCATTCTTTATGGCAGCTCCTTTTTCTTCTCCCAGTTGTAAAAACCTAGTTACCGGCGGGTTGTATACCAGGTCGTACAACAGGTGCTGAGGGCCAATAAATTCATATGGTATTGGCGGCTGTGCATCTACATTCGGGTACATACCGAGCGGAGTGGTATTTATAATGAGGGTGTTTTGTTCTATTATTTTTTTATCGAGAGAGGTATATGCCACGGCTGCAGCGCTGGCCGTGCGACTCACCACCGTATACGGTAGCTGCAGTTGCTGGAGGGCGTACATCACTGCTTTGGCAGCTCCTCCCGTACCCAGCACGAGTGCGCGTGTGTGATGCGGCTTCAACAGAGGTTTTAAAGAGTTGGTGAAGCCGATTACGTCTGTATTATAGCCTATTTTCCGGCCTTCTTCCAGGCGGATGCAGTTTACAGCGCCAATTGCCCGTGCGGCATCGCTCAGATCGTCCAGGAAGGGGATGACCACTTCCTTATAGGGGATGGTTACATTCAATCCCTGGAGGTTTGCCTGCTGGTGGAACAGTGTTGGAAAAGTGGCAATATCCGCGATAGGAAAGTTTTCGTATTCACAGTCGGCAATGGCTTCTTTCTTAAATTTTTCTGCAAAATACCCTTTGGAGAAGGAATGACTGAGGGGGTAGCCTATAAGACCATATGTTTTCATGCAGATATTAGTTGATAGGTTTATAAAGACGTAGGGATTTTGTGATGCACAAAATCCCTACTATTATTTGCTGATCCTAAATCAGGAGATCATTATTCTTTATCGAGGAACAGGTGGAAAGTATCTCCACGCAGCCCTACGCGCATAGCTTCCAGAGAGATCACTTCATGCGGAGCCAGGTTACCGAGGTTGGCGTTGCAGCCTACCAGTTCCAGGAAGTATAGCTGTTGCGCTTTTTGTGGTGCTTCCCAGATAATTTTTTCAGCAGGGATCTGTGTCAGGATTTCCTGTACCAGTCCTTCGCGCACCTCACCGGAACCACGATAGATACCTACGTTACCGCTTTCGCGTGCTTCAGCAATTACGTAAGTGGCACCGGCAGACAGTTCAGCGCTCATCAGTTCGATCCATTTGTATGGCGGGATGATGTGTTCTGCGTCTTTGGAACCTACTTCGCTCAATACGAGCCCCAGTTTAGCCAGTTTTTCGATATAGCCGCATTTTTCAGCGTGCGGGATGATGATAGAACCATCGGATACCTCCATGTAGGAAATACCATAATCCTGAACGGTTCTTACATATTCTTCGAACTGATTACGAATCAGGAAAGCTTCAAACAGGGTACCGCCAAAATACACAGGGATGTTGGCAGCCTGGTACAACTCAATTTTCTGACGCAGGTTAGGTGTAACGAACGAGGTACCAAAACCTAACTTAACGATATCAACGTGTGGCGACGCCGCGGATAAAAAATTACGTGCTTCTTCCAAACTAAGCCCCTTATCCATGACCATAGTGAGTCCATGTTGCCGAGGTTTCTGAGTCCTTTCCGGGATTTGTGTCAGATTAAAATTCATTTAGTAATATTTTTATCATCTTAATGGTCATTAAAACACTCAACTAACTTAGCCAGGCACTATGGGATAGCTTAGTGGGCAATTTTAGTAACCGGAAATAGTATTGTTTTTAACCATGACAATTAAAAACCGGCGCAAAAATAAGAAGTATACTTTATTTTAAAAGCAAATAACATTGGTTAACGTTTGCGACGGTACTGTGCAATCAGGTCGACCACACTCACATGCTGTAATATAGCCGGATCCAGCTCAACTAATTTTTTAACGGCCTTCACATTTTGTTGCAGTGCTGTTTCGAGGTGCAGCAGTCCCTCCTTGGTTTTACCCATGGTGATGAGAATGGCAGCACGATAGTACTGAAACACCGGCTTGCGGCCAGCTTTCTCCTCTGCGGCATTCAGCTGTACGAGGGCTTCTTCCAGGAATCCGCCGATATAGAGGCCCCTGATCAGCTCCTGCCAGGTAGAAACGCTTTTAGGGCGGGTACGCACGGCATTCATGAAAAATGCCAGCGCTTCCTTGCACTTATCCATTTCCAGCAGGCATTCCCCCATACTCATATTGTATTCAGCACTGTTCTTATTGATTTTCAAGGCGTTTTGCAGAGATTTAACTGCATTAGGCCAGTTGGCTTCCATCATGTAAGCTACTGCTATTTTATAGTAGAGCTTGTCATCATTTGGGCTCAGATGGGAGGCCTTGCGGTAATAATACCTTGCCTGTGTGTATTTACGCTGCCGCTCATAGCAATGGCCAATGGCCTCGTAAATCACATCTTCCGGCTTGGCTATTTCCAGGTGCTTTTGCAGTACCTCAATGGCTTCCGCATATTTACGCAGGCGGATGTAGGCATCCCCCAGGTTGCGATAGGCATAATCGAATTTCTCATCGATTGCCAGTGCGTAGAGGTAGGCATCGATGGATTTTTCATAGAGCTTGAGCCCCTGGTAGGCCGTGCCCAGGTTGAACCAGGCCAGGTGGTTATAGGGATGCTCGTCGATCACCCAGGTATGCAGGCGGATACTTTCCTCATTACGCCCGGTAAATTCAGTCCAGAAGCAGATTTTATGCAGCGCTTCCTCATTGTTGGGATCGTGTTCCAGAGCCATTTTCAGGCAGTCGAACACTTTTTCAAATTCCTCCCAGTCGTCATACACGTCTGCCAGTTCCAGCAGCAACTCTGTACGGTCGTCCCCGTCGAACTGGTCAATCTGCTCTTTCAGCACAGCAGCGGCTTTCTGGTGCTGGTTCAGCGCCAGGTAAACGTCTGTTTGCAGGATGTATAGATTGATATCGGTTTTGTCGAGAACGGCTGCTTTTTCAAGCATATCGAGCGCTTCAGGGTATTTTTTTGTCTCGATCAGTAAGTTGGCCTTTTTTAACAGGAGTGTGGCGGAAAAGGGAAATTGTTCTATGGCTATTTCAGCGGCCTGCAATGCTATGGGCATTTCATCATGCTCGTCGTAATAGTCTATGATCTGCTCAAATGAATCTTCGTCCAAAAAAGAATGAGACTTACCAGCTCTGAGGTTTTCAAACTGCTGCAATAAATCTCTCAGATCATCAAAATCCTCGTTTAAAAATGAAAAGTCTTTACTCATTAATGTAAATATAATCAATTTCCGTATCCGCCAAAAAGCAGTGACACTAAACTATTTGCAAATTTTTTAACATTTTATTAAGGTTTCCACTTTTAGACCGTTAAAAATTTGTTATATAATTAAGAGAAGTTGTTGTATCTTTGTAATGCAATGAAAACGAAAACTAACATATTAAGGGTCTTTTCATTGTCTTGCATGTTGGCAAGCGCTATGGCGCTATTCGCTGTTGAAGCCATGGCAAATAATAGCATTTTGCCCAACGATAACAAAGACAAGGTGAAAAAGACGGAGAACAACCGCTTTGTCCTGAACACGGCAATGCCCAAAACTAATCTGGGCCTGGATGCCAGTTACCGTTACTCAGGTGCTTTCAGTTCTGACTTTAAGTTTACCAATACTAATAACGTACAGTCCGTAAACTTTCAGCAGGTGATGACCTATACGAAAGGTAATGTTACCTACGTGGTACCTTACAGCGTACAGGTGCAGCAACAGATGCCTGGTAACCTCAATTTCCAGCGTTTGCAGATCATTCTGCCGCTCAAAAAAGGTTAATAACGTTTCTTCAGTACAATATGATAAGGCTGGTCGATTGACCGGCCTTTTTTCATTTAACGCTTCTTCAGTACAATATGATAGGCTAATCGGTTGACCGGCCTTATCATATTCAATTATTATACAATACAATCTTCAAAAGCTGATCGATCGACCAGCTTTTGAAGATTCTTATAATTGCCTTTTTTACGGACACCAGCACTTTCAGGCCAGGAACCACATCAGCATCTGACACCAGGTTCCGGGCGGTGCCCGGAACCACCCCATCAGCAAGTGCCGAAGGCACTTGCTGATGGCACTTGCTGATGGCCGTAAAAAAAATGCCGGCCCATCCGGACCGGCACCAAATAACTTATCATCTGTTCACCTTAATTCATATTCTTCAGCTCCTGTTGACTCACTTCCTTATATCCGCTCCGCGGCACATCAAAATACGACGCCGGTACCGGTATCAGCTCTACCTTGGTAGCCGTAACGGTTATTTTAGACCCCGTTTTCGTGTAGATTTCATATTCCAGCACTAACCCTTTCAGATTAGTAAAACGCTGGTTATAAAGCCTGTTTTCAGGCACTAAGTCGGGGGTATAATAAAGTACGTAGGTTTTGCCGTCCGGCATGGTCGCCTGCGCCTTTTTACAGGTATAACCTGCTATTTCCTTCGTTTCCTGCTGATCCACGAATTTAGTACCCTCGTACTGCTTCATATCCTTTTCAAACTGCTCCTTACTGTTACGGATCAGGTACTTAGAGCCATGCTGATCAATCAGTGTGGTCATCGTTCTTTCACGACTATTAATCAGATAAACGTAGTTAACGATATTAAAATTTATTTCAACCCTGCTGAGGTAACTCCTCATGTAAATAATCAGGCTGCTGTTTTGCAGCATGGCATCGGTTTGCGCCATTTCCGGCGGCAAATCCATCCTGTAGGTGATTTTGGCATCTGATATCGTGCGCTGCGCCATCGCGCTGGCGCTGATCCACAGGCATAAAAACGTTGTTAAAAACCGGTGTGACATAGTATGGTCTGTTTTTCATGGTAGCGATGAAACCTTGCTACCAGGTCAGCTTCTCCTTGTTTAAAAAGGCTGCAATACCACGCTTGCAATCTGCATGGCCACGAGTGGCGGCATTCTGCTGTGCTGCGTATTCCAGGCTGTCCTGTATAGTATGGTCCAACACTGTGCCAATCAATTTTTTGGTCACTTTAAGGGAATTTTCCGAAGCTTCGTTACATAAGCCCCTGGCCACTTTAGCTACATAATCCCGGATCTCCGCTGCGGGTACTACCGCAGTAATCAGGTTGGCCGCCGCTGCTTCTGCAGCTGAAATTAATTTGCCGGTCAGCAGCAATTCCTTTGCCTTACCCTCACCTATCTTGCGCACCAGGAAAACTGCTACCAACGCCGGAATAAAGCCAATCTTCACTTCCGTATAACCCATCTTCGCTTCCGGCACCACATAACTCAGGTCGCACACGGTTACCAATCCACTACCGCCAGCAATGGCATGCCCCTCTACCTGCGCAATCACTATCTTGTCAAGTTCGTAAATTTCCCTAAATAAGGACATCAGTTCGCGGGAGTCAGCCAGATTTTCCTCATAGGTATTTTGCTGCAGCTGCTGTAAATAATCCAGGTCCGCACCGGCACAAAAGGCCTCCCCTTCTCCCTTTAATATAATCACCTTCACCTGGTCATCCTGGGCTGCCTGCGCAAATGCCTGCCTCAACTCAGCCACCAGAGCGCCATTCAGCGCATTACGCTTGTCGGTTCGGTTCAGCGAAATAGTGGCAACCCTCTCGGCCACCGTATACAGTAAGAACGAATAAGCCATGCGTCAATGTTTAGTTGTCCCCTCCCCGGAAACTGAAAAGGTGTAACGGGAACTTCAACTCCCCATTACACCTTTCCATATCCTCACCGTGAGAGTGACAGCAATGTAAGAAAAAAACCTTAATCCGTACTCAATTGAACCTCACTGTGGTGACTATACGACTATTATCGGATAGCCTCTTCAATCACATGTCCGATGTTACCGCTGGGCATCTGAATCTGCAGCAGTGCGGCAATGGTAGGAGCAATGTCGGTCATCCCCACAGTACGGTTGGATTTCCCCTGGCGTACGCCCCATCCCATCCAAACCAATGGAATATGCGCATCATAAGGATACCATAAACCGTGTGTGGTGCCGGTTTTGCCGCCATCGATATACCCCGGCGCAAGAATCACCTGGATATCGCCACTACGCTTCGCATTCAGGCCATTGGTAAACATATTGCGCATAACGGAAGGCAGGATCACGTCATCCAGGTCCTTCAGCACAAATGCATTGGCAATAGCAGGGGATTTCATCAGGCGGGAGATAATATATTCTTCCACATCAGATTCGCTTTTTCCGGCGGCCTCAATTGCGGCGTGATTCAGCCAGAACTGGTAGTTTTCTACTGCGCGGATCGCGCCTTTGATACCAAATTTAGTATTCACGTCCTCGTTGATGGCAGCCATGGCAGCATTATCATTCCATAAACCGCCCGGCAGTTTGTTTTCTTCCATAAAGCCCGGTACGTGCGCGACACCATGGTCCGCAGTGATGAAAAACAGGTAATTCCCTTTACCCACCTTCGCGTCCAGGTAATTGAAGAAAGTAGCCAGGTCCTTGTCCAGGCGTAGGTAAGTATCTTCAATTTCAATACTATTCGGACCAAACTGGTGGCCTACATAGTCGGTAGACGACAGGCTGATTGCCAGGAAATCCGTTACAGGTCCCTGTCCCAGCTGGTTAGCTTCCATCGCTTTCTTCGCAAATTCCAGCGTCATGGTATTGCCAAAAGGTGTTGCCGCAATAGCGGAATTGGCGATTGCGCTCAGCTCATGCGGAAATGAGGTATTGGTAGCATTTTTATACCTGCCCTCATATGGCTTTTCATCTTCTGTACTGAGTTTATAGGAAGCCCGCGGATACATTGGTGTCCAGGCTTTAGCCAGGTATTGCTGCGGGAATTTTTCGTTGTTAAACTCCGTGGCCCATTCAGGCAACTCTTTCATGTAATAGGTACTGGTAACCCAGTTGCCGGTGCTACCGTCGTACCAGTAAGCCGCGTTGGCACTGTGGCCCGCAGGCAGGATAGCACCGCGGTCTTTAATAGCCACACCAATTACCTTGCTCTGAAAGTTGTTAGACAGGCGCAGCTCATCACCGATGGTAGTCACCAGCATATTGCGCGGACTCATTTTACCGGCGTTAGAACTGCTGCCCACGGTAGTTACCGTCGTATCTTCCGCACAATAAACGGAACGGTTCAGGTCAGCACTAAACCAGCTGTTCCCAATAATGCCGTGAATAGCCGGTACCGAGCCGGTATACACACAGGTATGCCCACAGGCCGTAATGGTGGGGGTATAATTAATTAACGTATTTTCGCAGGAGAATCCTTCGTGGAGTAATCTATTGAAACCACCGGCGCTATACCTGCTGCTATAACGGTAGAGGTAATCCCAGCGCATCTGATCAACCACCATTCCCACCACCAATTTGGGTCTAGCGGCAGTTTTAGCATTCTTTTTTAGGTTCACATGATTGAATGGTTTCGGCGAAGTGGCCTTCTGGGCATAAGCTGTGGTAACCGCCAGTAGTAACAGGCAGGATAAATGGTAGAATCGTTTCATCAAATTTAACTTATTTTGTATATGACTAAAATCCAAGATTGTAATGGTTTGGCGCGATTTTTTAATAGTCGGCTGGTATTTACAAATCGAACTCAAGTTTACAAAAACTAATATTTTAATACCTTTGTGTCCGTTTTTATTAAAGGTAATTAACCATTTCATAATATAGCATATGGATATTTTCGAGAAACTGCTGAAACATATGGGCCCTATTGGGGAACATTCAGACAGAGCCCATGGCTATTTCGCATTCCCTAAACTGGAAGGAGAAATAGGTCCCCGCATGAAATTCCGGGGCAAAGAGAAAATTGTATGGAGCCTGAACAACTACCTGGGACTGGCCAACCACCCGGAAGTTCGTGCCACTGATGCGCAGGCTGCCGCTGAATTTGGATTAGCTGCTCCAATGGGAGCCCGCATGATGACTGGTAACACCAATTACCACGAGCAGCTGGAGAAAGAGCTTTCCGACTACATGGGTAAAGAAGATACTACACTGGTAAACTATGGTTACCAGGGTTTTATGAGTGCCATTGATGCTATATGTAACCGTCGCGACATCATCGTTTACGATGCTGAAGCACACGCCTGCCTGATCGACGGGCTGCGTTTACACCAGGGGCACCGTTATGTGTTCAAACACAACGACATCGAAGACCTGGAAAAACAACTGAAACGTGCCACTGAACTGGCTAAAACTTCCGGTGGTGGTATCCTGGTGATTACTGAAGGAGTATTTGGTATGGCCGGCGATCAGGGTAAACTGAAAGAAATTGCTGCACTGAAAGATAAATTTGAATTCCGCCTGATGGTAGACGATGCACATGGCTTCGGTACCATGGGTGCTACCGGTGCCGGTACCGGTGAAGAACAGGGTGTTCAGGATAAAATTGACCTGCTGTTCAACACTTTCGCTAAATCCGGTGCTTCTATCGGTGGTTTCATCAGCGGTGATAAAGCGATCATCAACTACCTGCGCTATAACATGCGCTCCCAGATCTTCGCTAAATCCCTCCCACTGCCTATCGTTATCGGTCACCTGAAACGCGTGCAGCTGATGCGCAAACACCCTGAGTTCAAAGCAAAACTCTGGGATAATGTGCGTAAACTCCAACAGGGTCTGAAAGACAGAGGCTTCAATATTGGTAGCACCAACTCACCGGTTACGCCTATCTACCTGCAAGGTGATATTCCTGAGGCTACTGCCATGTGCCTGGATCTGCGCGAAAACTACAATATCTTCTGTTCCATCGTGGTATACCCGGTTATCCCTAAAGGACAGATCATCTACCGCATCATTCCTACCGCGGCACACAACGATGAAGATATCGAACTGACACTGAAGGCTTTCAGCGAAACTAAAGCGAAGCTGGATGCTAAAGTATACGAGGTAGCAGAAATTCCAATGGTATAATTTCCTGCTGAATATTTTTACTAAACAGCCCCTGTGCCACAAGCTCAGGGGCTGTTTGATTTTATATCGCGCCAGCGGCACCATAACCTGTAAAAATCAAAAAGGGCCGCGCCTTGTGCGCAGCCCTTACAACAAATCGTTCTTTCACTAGGTGTAAAGTTCACTTGTTTTCATTAGGACATGGTAGAGAACTGGTCTTCATAGAAAGTTAGAATCTGTTGATTCCAAATTATTTATATGATGATGATTTCTTTAATTCAGAAATCATTCGCATTTGATTCTATTCAAAAATAGACTTCTCTTTCAAAGATTTTATAACACAAACGTGGTATTTTGTTAACAGCTTGTTAAAAACACCCACTGCGATAATAAATCAGCCACCCACCATTTTTCCTTTTCCGCATAATAATTTTCCGCATTGCGTAAACGAAAAAATAAGGACTGTTCTACCTTTGCATCGCAAGAAAAAAAGTGGTTCAGAAAGGTATCAGGTCCCTCTTTGTTAAAACATAACAACGATTCCTAATAACACATTCGTGCCTGCCAATTTTCATTGATAAGGAAGAAAAGAAAATAAGGGTTGAAAAAGATCTGGAGTAAGCAAGTTTTTAGGGTGCACCGCCTGGCCGGCCTCATCGCAGGCCTCCTGCTCCTGCTCATCAGTATTACCGGCTCCATGCTGGTATTCAGCGATGAGCTGGACGAGGCATTATACCATAACAACTACCACATCTCCCCCGGTAATCACTACCTTCCTGTACAACAACAATTCCAGGCCGTACGCAACCGCCTCCAGCCTGATCAGCCCTACCTGATGGTCACGCACCTGCCGCAGTCGCCCACCGAAACCACCATCATCCGCGCGGAATATAATGCAGAGAAAAAAATATACTTCTTTGTAAACCCATATACCGCCCAAATAGTGGCCCAGAGAGGCAACACGGACTATTTCATGGGAAAGGTACTCTTCTTCCATTTCACCCTGCTTTCA
Source organism: Chitinophaga jiangningensis (assembly GCF_900142605.1). Lineage (GTDB taxonomy): Bacteria > Bacteroidota > Bacteroidia > Chitinophagales > Chitinophagaceae > Chitinophaga > Chitinophaga jiangningensis. The sequence goes on along the minus strand of NZ_FRBL01000006.1, from coordinate 292,699 downwards.
GGCAAAACAGGCGCACAAATCATCCTGATCACTGCCATACTGCTGGCTGTTTCCCTGCTCACCGGCATCTGGATCTACCGCCACGCCTTCGGGAAAGTACTCACTTTCCGCGTAAAACCGGAATGGAGCCACCGCAACCGCCGCTGGCGCAACCTCCACCGCATCATCGGGGTATGGGCCATCCTGTTTAACCTCGTGATGGTCATTACCGGCATCATCATGGTACAAAAAGTGATCGACTCCCGCAAAGGCAAACTGGCACCTACCAAAGAAATCCCGTCAAACCTCGATTACGATCAGCTGGTAGCTGAAGCCCGCAAAGCCATACCCGGCCTAACCGTAATGGGTATACGCCCGCCGAAAAAAGCAGATGCCCCCATCCGCATCCTCGGCCATGCCGGCGAAGCCCGCATCTGGGGCGAATTTGCCTCCTCTGTTTATTTCGACAACAAAACCGGCAACATACAAAAAATCGCCGCCATCCATAACGCTAAGTTGGCTGACAAATTCGCTGCCATCGTACCACAATTGCACTTTGGCAACTACGGCGGCCTCCCGCTGAAAATTATCTGGTCCTTGTTTGGCCTCGCCCCCGGCCTGCTATCCATATCAGGTTGCCTGATATGGTACCGCCGCAAATTCATCCTTAAACAAACAACAAAACACCATCCTTAGCTGCTTACCTGCTTATGCTGCTTTGCGAGAAAAAAAGACAAACACCATCCTTTGCAAAAAAGGTAATTAACTATAATACAAATGAAGAAGATCGTTTCTTTTAGCCTTGCACTGTTACTCGCGACCTTACAACTCGCGGCACAAAATATCTCCGGAAAAATCCAGGACAGCACCAACAATGCCGTACCCGGACTCCGCATATACCTGGCCGGCACCCAAAAACACGCTATCACTAATACTGACGGATCCTTTACCATCCGCGATGTAAAACCAGGCAGCTATAAACTGATTGCTACCGGTATCGGCTACACGACAATAGAAAAAGAAGTGGTACTGAATAACGACAACATTACCCTCAACTTCCAGATCGACAACGCCAAAGTAGGCCTCGGGGAAGTAGTGGTAACCGCCGGACGTAATAAAGAAACCATCGGTACAGTACCCAGCTCCATTACCGTCATCACCGCCAAACAATTACAGGAGCAAAGCGCCATCACCACCGACATCAACCAGCTGCTGGGCCTCAACGTACCAGGCCTTACCCTCGGTACCAACACCGCCACTAAAAAGGGCGAAACCCTCCGTGGCCGCAGCATGCTCATCATGATCGACGGTATCCCGCAATCCACCCCACTCCGCAACGGCGATAAGGACATGCGCAGCATCGATGTATCCGTAATCGAAAGAGTAGAAGTAATCAAAGGTGCCACCGCCATCTACGGCAACGGTGCCGATGGTGGTATCATCAACTTCATCACAAAAAAAGCAGCCAGCGACAAAAAAATCAGTGGCACCACAGATGTAAGTACAGCCGGCTCCCTCACCAGCGCCGCTAACAGCATGGGCGGCCGTGTTTCACAAACACTCACCGGTACACTCCATAAATTTGATTACGTGGTAAGCGGCACCTACGAACAAACAGGGGTGTATAAAGATGCCAAAGGAGAAGTCATCGCTCCTTTCCAATCCCTCGCACAAAATGAAAACATCAACGCATTTGCCAAAGTAGGCTATAACATCAACGATAATAACCGTATCGAAGTGATGTATAACTACTACCGCACCATGCAAAATTCAACCTATATCAACTCTGGCGGTAAATTCGGCGAAAGCCCTATCATCGGGGTATTGGGCACATTACCAGGTGCAAAACAGGGTACGCCGTATAATCACAACGCCTACCTTACCTATACCAACAAACATATTTTCAGAAATACTTCACTGGATGTGAATATCTACTACCAGGACTTCTATACCGTCTTTGAATATTCCGATTTCTACCAGGGCGGCGGCAACTCTGCCATTACTTCCCGTAAAAAAGGTATTCGCGCCAACTTCAATACCCTGCTGAATATCAGCCCTAACCTGAACGGTGATATCACCTACGGTGTGGATGTACTCAACGACGTAACAGAGCAGCCATTGGTAGACGGTCGCAGGTTTGTACCTAAAATGGATATGAAAAACTATGCGCCTTATGCACAGCTGAAAGCCTACATATTCAAGGACTTCCTGCTGAAAGCAGGTGTGCGTTACGAAAATGTATCGCTCGATATTCCGGACTTCACAACCATTAAATTCGGTAACTACGCTGGTGGTGTAAACGTGAAGGGCGGCAACCTGCCTTACGATGCACTTACCTATAACGCCGGCCTACGTTACACCCGTTTCGATTATTTCAATCCATTCATCAGCTTCTCGCAGAGCTTTAGTCTTTATGACCTCGGACGTACTTTGCGCCTGGCCAAAGATGTTCCTGGGGGCGCCAGTGTAAACGGTTCTATCCAAACAGACGCAATCATCACCAATAACTACGAAGCAGGCTTCAACAGTAACATCGGAAAATTTAATGCCAGCGGTGCCTACTTCATCAGTACTTCCAACCTCGGTAGCAGCCTGGTAGATATCAATGGCGTAGCTACTCCTGAACGCGCGCCTGAGCGCATCAAAGGCTTTGAGTTTACCGCCGGTTACCAGTTCCTCCCTAACCTCACGGTAAACGCTTCCTACTCCCATGTAGAAGGTAAAAAAGAAACAGCTACCGGCAAGGTATACCTGCCTGGAAGTCGCATCACGCCTGATAAAGCGACCGTAAACGTGAACTATTCACCTGTTCGTGAAAAGCTGGATCTCGGTGTGTATTACATCTACAGCGGTACCCGTCAGCGTTTTTCTCCAAATGCCAAAGGCGACTGGGACCTGGGTACCGGTCCTGTGAGCAGCTTCAATCTGGTAAACCTGTATACCGCTTTCCATTTCAACAAGGCTACTACCCTGCGTTTAGGGGTCGACAACCTGCTGAATGCTGACTACTACCCCGTATTGGCGCAATCCCGCGTGGTAACCGACAGCTATATTAAAGGTGCCGGCGCAAGATTTAACCTCGGCCTGAATTACAGGTTCTAAAAAAGTAAAAGCCCATCGCATACGCGGTGGGCTTTTGCTTTTATTTTTTAGGAAGACATCAGGGCTGCAGGTGAAAAATCGGAAGTTCCTGCACATTTTATGCTGTGAAAACCGGCAGGGTACTGCTCCCGCTTCCAGGCATTAATTTCCCCTATACCTCCGGTTACTTCAGGTGTTCTTCTACTGCAGTGTTATAGATTCTTTTCCATTCAGCTACCTTACCCCATACCTCCTTATCTACAACGATCGTATCTCCTTTTACCACGCCAATTTTTTCAGCGCGTACAGATACTTCTGTGGCGTCAATGATGGCATGGATCACGGCATCAAATTTCTCCTTGTCCTCCGGACGGATAGATACAATTACACGGCTCTGGCTTTCGCCGAACAGGAATGCATCCGTGCGGAAGTTATCGTTTGTATGAATTTCGAAGCCCAGGCCGTTTGGAATGGCGCTTTCGAATACTGAGATAAACAAGCCACCTTCACTTACATCATGGGCGGACTGCAATACCCCAGCCTTGTTGAGTTTGGAAACAGCTCTTTGGAGGTGCAGTTCTTCTTCTATATTAAAGTGAGGTACCGGACTGTATTCAATGCCAATGATTTTATGGAGATATTCAGAGCTGCTGATATCATTGCGGCTGCGGCCGAGGAGGTATATCAGGTCGCCCTCATGCTTGAAACCCTGGGTGAGCAGTGCATCCTGATTTTCGAGGATGCCCAGCATACCGATCACCGGGGTGGGGTAAATGGCACCGTCGGGCGACTGGTTATAGAAGCTGACGTTGCCACCGGTGATGGGCGTATTGAATTTCCGGCAGGCCTCCGTGATACCTTTCAAGGCATATACGAACTGGTAATAAACTTCCGGATCGTATGGATTACCGAAGTTGAGGCAGTTGGAAATGGCCAGTGGTTCAGCACCGGAGCAAACGATGTTGCGGGCTGCTTCTGCCACGGCTATTTGCGCGCCCTGATGCGGGTCAGCGTATACGTAGCGGCTGTTGCAGTCGGTAGTAACGGCCAGTGATTTATCTGTACCGGTCAGCGGTATGATGGCTGCATCGCTGGGGGCTGTGGCACCGCCGTTGTACTGGTTATAAATCCAGCGTTTGGAGGCGATGTTAGGCTGCGCGATCATCCTTTCCGCAACAAACTGCGGGTTATCCGTATCTGGGATAAACTGGATATCGAAAGGTCTTATTTTTTCGAAGTAGGTAGGCACGGTATAGGCGCGGTGGTATTGCGGTGCGCCGCCGCCTGGCACCAGGGAGGCGGCCGGAACGTCTGCTTCCAGCGTTTCGTTCAGGTAGCATTTCAGCGTTTTATCGGCGGTAACGTGTCCTATCTGGGCGCAGTGCAGTTCCCATTTGGAGAAGATGTCGATAACGGTTTGTTCCTGTCCTTTTTTCACTACCATGAGCATACGTTCCTGGCTTTCGCTGAGCAGGATTTCCCAGGCGCGCATGTTTGGGTGGCGGGTGGGTACTTTTTCCAGTTGCAGCACCATACCATGCTCGCCTTTGGCGCTCATTTCAGCGGCGCAGCAGGTGATGCCGGCGGCGCCGATGTCCTGCATGCCGATGAGTGCTTTGGCAGGTGCCAGTTCCAGGCAGGCCTCCATCAGCCTTTTGCCGAGGGCAGGGTTGCTTTGCTGTACTTCCGGCAGGTCTTCCGCACTATCTTCAGTAATATCCGCCGATGCGAAAACGGCCCCGCCGATACCATCTTTGCCGGTAACGCCGCCCACAACAAACACGGGGTTACCATCTCCATAAGCAGTAGCAGAAATGGTTTGACCTGTTTTTACTACGCCTACACTCATGACATTTACCAGCGGATTGCTCAGGTAGTTGCTTTCAAAATAGATTTCACCGCCTACAGTGGGCACGCCAAAATCTTTTCCATAGTGGCTGATGCCGGCAACCACTCCTTTTATAATGTCCTTGGATTTATTGTTGTTGATGTTACCGAAGCGCAGGGAGTTAAGCGTGGCGATAGGGCGTGCACCCATGGTAAATATATCGCGATGGATACCTCCTACACCGGTGGCGGCACCCTGAAATGGTTCGATGGCGGAGGGGTGGTTGTGCGATTCTATTTTGAATACAACGGCGTTGCCTTCTCCTATGTCCACCAGTCCGGCGTTTTCTTCTCCGGCTTTCACAGGCAGGTGATCACCTTCGCGGGTGAGTGTCTTAAGCCATACGATGGAATTTTTGTAACTGCAGTGTTCGCTCCACATGGCGGCGTACATACTTAGTTCCGTAAAGTTTGGGGTTCGGCCTAACGTGGATTTAATTCTTTCAAACTCGTCAGCGGTAAGTCCCAACTGTTCAGCAATTTCTACGGTAGTTTGCATACGAATAAGATATAAAACGAGTGAATAATGGGTAATACAAATTACATGATTTTCATACAACTGCCAAAGTGAAACATACCTGTCCCACGCACTTGTTTCTCATCTGTTCTCATTTTGGAGCGGGCCGGTGGCCCGCTCCAAAATGAGGTTCTAAGTGAGGGCCGAAGGCCCTCACTTAGAACCCAAACAATAAAATCCCCTATGATCCATAATATACTTTTCTCCCAGTCTCCACTCCGAAACCTGCCATGGGTATGAGATAGAAATATTTTCACATAAGATATGCAAGTGCTTATTATATTAATAATTTTTTAATTTATCAGTTTCAGACTCAACAAGCATCTTTTTTTTGACCAAATGGAAAAATAAGCAGCTTTTTTAGACCCAAAATGTAATTTTTTGGTTAAAGTGAACAATTTTATTGCATTTACCGGTGTTATTATGTTCTTTTGTGTAAAATTAATTACAGCATGCAATCGTTACGTTTTACCGCGCTGGAAGGATTAGCTGGCGTAGACTCTAAACTCACCGAACACAATGGCAAGATCACCGAGGTTTTCGGTTCCAATGTATTTGCCGGCAGAATTGTACGTGAATATTTGAGCGACGAGGCTTATAAGAGCCTGATGAATTCCATTAAAAACGGCTCTAAATTAGAGCGTAAAATGGCAGAACAGATTGCCTCCGGTATGAAAGCCTGGGCAATGAAAAAAGGTGTGACTCACTATACACACTGGTTCCAACCGCTGACTGGTACTACTGCAGAAAAACATGACTCTTTCTTCACCCTGAAAAGCGATGGCTCTGCCCTCGAAACTTTTGACGGTGATGCCCTGGTACAACAGGAGCCAGATGCTTCCAGCTTCCCTAACGGTGGTCTGAGAGCAACTTTCGAAGCTCGTGGTTATACTGCCTGGGACCCTTCTTCTCCTGCTTTCATCCTGGAACAGGGTTATGGCAAAACACTTTGCATTCCTACAATTTTCGTTGCTTACACCGGTGAATCACTGGATTACAAAGCACCTTTACTGAAAGCACTCGCTGCGATCGATAAAGCTGCGGTAGACGTATGTAACTATTTCGATAAAAACGTTACCAAAGTTACTCCTACCCTCGGTTGGGAACAGGAATACTTCCTGGTAGACGAAAACCTCGCTAACGCTCGTCCTGACCTGATCATGACCGGTCGTACCGTTGTTGGTCACGCCCCTTCTAAAGGTCAGCAGCTGGAAGACCACTACTTCGGTGCTATTCCTGAAAGAGCTTACGCTTACATGCGCGATTTCGAAGAAGAATCCTACAAACTGGGTATTCCTTTAAGAACGCGTCACAATGAGGTAGCTCCTTCTCAGTTTGAGTGCGCTCCTATCTTCGAAGAGTGTAACATCGCAGTTGACCACAACTCCCTGCTGATGGACGTGATGAACAAAGTTGCTAAACGTCACAAACTGAAAGTATTACTGCACGAGAAACCATTTGCCGGTATCAACGGTTCCGGTAAACACAATAACTGGTCTATGGCTACCGATACCGGCGTTAACCTGCTGGCTCCTGGTAAAACTCCTAAGACCAACCTCATGTTCCTCACTTTCTTCGTTAACACGATCAAAGCGGTACATGACTACGCAGACCTGATGAGAGCGTCTATCGCTTCTCCATCTAACGACTTCCGTCTGGGTGCTAACGAAGCTCCTCCTGCTATCATCTCCGTATTCTCCGGTAAATACCTCTATGATGTGCTGCAGGAAGTTAAATCCCGCGTAAACAACAAGTTCGACGAACAAGACGAAGCTATCCTGAAACTGGATCTGCACCGTCACATTCCAGAGCTGATGCTGGATAACACCGACCGTAACCGTACTTCTCCGTTCGCCTTCACCGGCAACAAGTTCGAGTTCCGCGCCGTAGGTTCTTCTGCTAACTGTGCCTCTGCAATGACCGTTCTGAACTCAATCGTGGCTAAAACCCTGACTGATTTCAAATCTGAAGTAGATGGCCTGATCGAAAAAGGTGAGAAAAAAGAGATTGCAATTATGCAAACTCTTAGAAAATATATTGTAGATTCGGAAAGAATCCTGTTTGAAGGTGACGGTTACTCCGAAGAGTGGGAAAAAGAAGCTGAAAAAAGAGGTCTTGAAAATATCAAAACCACTCCTAAAGCGCTCGACGCATTCGTTACGCCTAAAGCTGCCAAACTGTTCACCGAAATCGGTGTTTACAACGAAAAAGAACTGCATGCACGTCACGAAATCCTCCTGGAAGACTACGTGAAAAAAGTGCAGATCGAAGCACGCGTTATCGGCGACCTCGCTACCAACAACATCCTGCCTTGCTCTATCAGCTACCTGAACGAGCTGATCGAAAACATCAAAGGCCTGAAAGAAATTGGTTTCGGCGAAGAGTCCGTGAAAGCGCAGAAACAAATCGCTGCTAAAATTTCTGAACATATTAATGTCATCAGTGAGAACGTACAGGCTATGATCGAGGCGCGTAAAGTTGCTAATAAACTTACCGACAGCCGCCAGAAAGCGATCGACTACTGTGAAAAAATCAAGCCTTACTTTGATGTGATCCGTTACCACTCCGATAAACTGGAGTTCCTGGTAGATGACAAGAAATGGGCATTGCCTAAATACAGAGAGCTGCTTTTCTTGCGATAAAACCGTAAGATTGTTTTGGTGTATGATTAGCCCCGGATTTTCATCCGGGGCTTTGTTTTTTTAGAGAGATGTCAACTTCCCAAAGCTGTTTTTACCCTTTCTTATCCCCACTATCCCCCTGAAAAAACCATTATTTCCGCTGCTATTTTTCCCGGCTTCCATAATATCTTGCTAAAACCTTATACCGAATCCACCTCTCATTTTACCCATACCCTTTGTAGCCTGCGTCAATCATTTTTTCACCCCTCAACTGATTTTTTATGAGAAAAAATTTTCTCCTTCCGCTCCTGTTGCCAGTATTGGTGGTACTGTTTTCCTGCAAAAAAGATCACCACTATCCGTACCCGTTAGAACACAGGAAACACCGTATCAAACAGGTAATTAATTTCTCCAAGCTGGATTTCGAGCCGGATACCCTGACCTTTTACTACGACAAGAAAGGTAATCCTACCCGCATTATCCGTAACAAGGTAGGTACCGGCAAACCTAACATCCGGTTTAATTACGATGCTAAAGGCAGATTATATACTTATGTCAGTGAATATGAAGCTGGTGGCGATTTCACCGAGTTTGCACGTAAATTCTTTTACGATGCGAACAACAGAGTAATAGCTGACTCTGTATACGTTTACGCAGGCGTAAATGAGGATGTTTTCTTTCCCGCTCCGCCTTATAATGTTTATGGCCTGATCGGTAAAACCTCCTATTTTTATGATAACCAGGATAGAATCATTAGACTGGAAGTTGAAAGAGGAGGATCTTTCCCTGGCCATGATACCTATCATTTCACCTATAATTCCAATGGTAACCTCAACACCTATACGATTTGGGATAATAACGTGAATCCACGCAGGCTACATCCGGTATGGCAGCTGATCAGCCACGATTACAGCGTTAATAATCCCTTTACTACCGCTACTTACAACGACTTTAAGCTACCTATCCAAACACCCGGTGTGGATAACTATCTCAATGATGTTTTCCTTTATGATATTCCCTTGTCCAATTCTAAAATAGTATATGAATAGGGCTGCTTATGCGACTATAGCAATTTCGGGAGCCATGGCCGCTACAAGTGCTACAAGCAATACAGGTGCTACAGGTGTTACAGGTGCTACAGGTTTTACAGGTGCTATGGATGCTACAAGCACTAAGGGAGCGGGAGCGGGCCGCCGGCCCGCACGACCCCTCTCCATCGCCGAAGGCGATGGAGAGGGGTCGTCTTAACTAAACTTTACAAAATCTTAAACATTTCCTATTTAAACCCCGGAATCCCGCACAGGTCTAACCCTAAAACAACCTATTATGCTTAAGAACTTACTAATGATCTGCTTAATGGCGGCAGCCATTCCAGCCACGGCACAGGATTCCAGCAGGACTAAGCAATTAAACCTGACTTCAGAACAGCAAACAAAGCTGAAAGACATAAACCAATCCTTCTTTAAAGATGCCCAACAGGTACGGAAGGATACAACACTGTCTCCGGCTGACAAGAAATCTAAAATGCAGGCGCTCAGCAACGCCAGGGAAGCAAAGGTGAAGTCGGTACTCACCCCCGACCAAACCGCCAAATGGCAGCAGCAACACACCGCCATGAAGCATAAAATGGCGGATATGCATCAGAAAAATATGCACCGCAGCGACAGCACCAGGGGCAAAAAGGCATTAGCTTCCTTAAAACTCTCTGATGACCAAACCGCGAAAATGCAGGCTATCCACAAGGATTTCAAGTCTAAAGTCAAAGCGATCCGGCAGGACAGCACCGCTGCCAAACAAGATCAGCTGGCTAAATTAAAAGCCCTGCACCAGGAAAAAGATGCGCAGGTGAAATCTGTGCTCTCCGCTGATCAATACCAGCAGTATCAGGCCATGGCAAATGAAAAGGGTAAACACCACAAACATGGCCATCACAAAGGAGCTAAAAAGGATTTCAACAAAGATGATAAAGCTGCGGATAGTACCGCGAAGTAATGGATAAAGTTGCTAGTTGATTGTAAGAGGGTCGCCGTTGGCGGCCCTTTTTTAAACTCACAAAAAAAGGCCGCCACTGGCGGCCTTTCCTTTATATGTCTTCATTTCCTTACTGCATCTTGAAAGACTCAATAAACTTCGTGGTAAAGTTACCTTTACGGAAGTCTTCGTTCTTCATCAGTTGCTGATGGAAAGGAATGGTAGTTTTAACTCCTTCGATTACAAACTCGCTCAGGGCGCGCTCCATAGTATTGATGGCTTCTTCACGGGTTTGTGCCACCGCGATGATTTTAGCCACCATGGAATCGTAGAAAGGAGGAATAACGTAACCGGCATAGATGTGTGAATCCACACGTACACCGTGACCGCCAGGAATATGCAGGGTAGTGATTCTTCCCGGAGACGGACGGAAATCGTTGTATGGATCTTCCGCATTGATACGGCACTCAATAGCGTGCATCTGCGGAGTATAGTTTTTACCGGAGATAGGAATACCAGCTGCGATTTTGATTTGTTCTTTAATCAGATCGAAGTTGATTACTTCTTCGGTTACACAGTGTTCTACCTGGATACGGGTGTTCATTTCCATGAAGTAGAAGTTACGGTGTTTATCCACCAGGAACTCAATGGTACCAACGCTTTCGTAGTTGATAGCGCTGGCGGCAGCGATAGCTGCAGCACCCATTTTTTCACGCAGTTCAGGTGTCATGAAAGGAGAAGGTGATTCTTCTACCAGTTTCTGGTGACGACGCTGGATAGAGCAATCCCTTTCAGAAAGGTGACATACTTTACCGTACTGGTCGCCTGCTACCTGGATTTCAATGTGGCGAGGCTCTTCCACGAATTTCTCCATGTAGATACCGTCGTTGTTAAATGAAGCACGGGCTTCATTCTTAGCCATATTGTAAGCATTCTCCAGTTCAGCTTCTTCCCAAACTACACGCATACCTTTACCACCACCGCCGGCAGTAGCTTTCATGATTACAGGGTAACCCATTTTATTGGCCAGCATCTTAGCTTCTGCCACATCTTTGAGCAAACCTTCAGATCCCGGAATTACAGGAACACCGGCAGCAATCATGGTTTCTTTCGCAGTCATTTTATCACCCATTTTGCGGATCATCTCCGGAGTAGGGCCGATAAATTTGATGCCGTGCTCACCGCAGATCTCAGCAAAACGGGCGTTTTCAGCCAGGAAGCCGTAACCAGGGTGGATCGCATCAGCGTTGGTGATCTCCGCTGCTGCCATCAGGTGAGGGATATTCAGATACGACTCGCTGCTCTGCGGCTTTCCGATACAAACCGCCTCATCTGCAAACTTCACGTGCAGGCTGTCTTTATCTGCTGTGGAATATACTGCCACCGTTTTAATACCCATTTCCTTACAGGTACGGATAATACGGAGGGCAATCTCTCCACGGTTAGCAATCAATATTTTTTTGAACATTGTTTTCCTGATAAGTTAAGAAAAGAGGATAGCCCCCAGCAATTAGCCTTTAGTTATGCAAAGCTGCGAAAACTAAAGGCTAACAACCAAAGGCTACATGCAATTATGGTTCTACTAAGAATAAAGGCTGGTCGTATTCAACCGGAGAAGCGTCATCTACGAGCACTTTCACGATTTTACCGCTTACTTCACTCTCAATTTCATTGAACAGTTTCATCGCTTCGATGATGCAAACCACTTTACCTGGCGCAACTTCATCACCTACGTTGATGAATGGTGGCTTATCAGGACCCGCAGAACGATAGAAAGTACCGATCATTGGAGATTTAATGGTAATCAGGTTGTCAGCTTTAGGTGCTGCCGGAGCAGTGGCTGCTGGTGCAGCAGGTGCAACAGGCGCAGCTGCAGGAGCTACAGGTGCTACAGCCTGTACTGGCGCCACTGGGGCAGGTACAGCTATAACCTGTTGTACTTCGTTGTCTTTCTGTTTTATTGTAATCTTAAACTTGTCCTGCTCGATGCTCAGTTCACTGATATTTGATTTATTAATCATTTTTACCAGTTCCTGAATCTGTTTAAAGTCCATGTAGACAGCTTTTGGTTTAGAAATGTGATATAGTTAGTCTAGTAGTCTCTAGTCTGACAATTATTTTACTCTCTCGATATATTCGCCGGTCTTGGTGTTTACACGGATCAGCTCTCCTTCATCCACAAACAGCGGCACCATCACGGTAGCACCGGTTTCGATAGTAGCAGGTTTCAATGTACGGGTAGCAGTATCACCCTTAACGCCTGGTTCTGAGTAAGTTACCAGCGCAACGATTTTATCAGGCAACTCCACCGCCATGTACTGGTCAGTTTCGGTGTTGATCTGTACAGATACTTCCTGGCCGTCTTTCAGGAACTGAGGAGCATCAATAGTTTGCTCTTCCATCACGATCTGCTCGAAAGTTTCGTTGTCCATGAAGTTGTAACCACTCTCATCTTTATATAAAAACTGGAAAGGCTTCTTCTCGATACGAACCGGGTAAATGGTATCGCCGGAGTTCCAAGTATGCTCGATAGAACGTGTATTATCAACGCCCTTCAATTTAGCCCAAACCTTTGCAGCTGCGCGGGCGGTTTTGTTCTGACCAAACTCTACAACAGAATACAAGCTGTTATCCAGCTTGATGATTAATCCTGTTCTGATATCTGCGGTGGTAGCCATAAAAGCTTACTATTTTTTAAGTTAAAAATTTATAAGGAATGCAAAAGTAAAAATTTTCGCATATGAACAATCAATTTCCTCTCAAAAATAGGCAGAATAGTCCCTTTTTGACCCATTTTTCTTCAATTTTATGCAAATAATGACATTAAAGGGGTAAATTGACCCTAAATTTTAAGAAACTCTGAACTATGCGTTATTTGTTTTTACTGCTGTGTGCCTGCATGCCAATGATGCTGAAAGCCCAGTTCAATACAGCCGCTGCCAACAACAAACCGCCTTACCTCCAGTATCCGGTAAAGCCAGCCTTCGAAATGACCCTCCCTGATGGCCATAAAATCACTAAAAATGACCTCCGAAAGGAAAAAACCATGGTTTTCGTGTTCAGCGTAGATTGCGATCATTGCAAACACCTGACGGAAGAAATGCTCAGGAATATGGACAAATTCAAGAAATACCAGATCCTGATGGTCACTCCTTTCAATGTTGACCAGATGAAAGAGTATTACAAACAATATAACATCGCCAAATACCCGAACATCATTATGGCCAGCGAGCCTACCCGCCAGATCATGTATTTCTATGACCTGCACTACTTCCCCGGCCTCTATATTTACAGCGCCAAAGATAAGTTCGTAAAAGGGTTTGAAGGCTCCGCCAAAGTAGATTCCCTGTTGTTTTATTTAAATAAATAGTTCTGCTATTTGTGGCCTCCGGCCGCAAATAGCAGAACTATGAGCAGGGCCGCAGGCCCTGCTCATAGTTCTGAACCCTAAAAACGCTGTCCTGATAATCATTGATCTCCCCATAAAATTAAAATCCCCTCCAAAAACTCATTTGTTGAACCCAATTACGTAAATTCATCACCATAATATTTTTCGTTCACCTAAAAGCCATAGACAAGATGAAAGTTACAGTAGTAGGAGCCGGTAATGTGGGAGCCACCTGCGCCAACGTCCTTGCACACAGAGATTTCTTAACGGAGGTGGTTTTGCTTGATATCAAGGAGGGAACAGCAGAAGGGAAGGCACTGGACACGTGGCAGCAAGCGCCCATCGATTATTACAGCACCAAGGTAACCGGGGTTACTAACGACTACGCCAAAACCGCTAACAGCGATGTTGTAGTCATCACCTCCGGATTGCCACGCAAACCCGGTATGAGCCGGGATGACCTGATTTCTACCAATGCCAACATTGTAAGATCAGTTACAGAAAACGTTACCAAACACTCACCAGACGCAGTGATCATCGTAGTTAGCAACCCGCTCGATGTAATGACCTATTGCGCCTACCTCACCGCTAAAAAAGACAGCAGCAAAGTTTTCGGAATGGCCGGCATCCTCGATACCGCCCGCTATCGCGCCTTCCTGGCCGAAGAAATCGGCTGCTCCCCTAAAGATATTCAGGCCATCCTCATGGGAGGCCATGGCGATACCATGGTGCCCCTCCCCCGATACACCACCGTGGCAGGTATCCCCGTTACAGAACTGGTTGCAAAAGATAAACTCGACGCTATCATCCAACGTACCAAAGTTGGTGGCGGCGAAATCGTAAACCTCCTGGGAACCTCCGCCTGGTACGCACCTGGCGCAGCTGCCGCCCAGATGGTAGAAGCCATCCTCAAAGATGAAAAACGCGTGTTCCCCGTGTGCGCATGGCTCACCGGCGAATATGGCCTCAAAAATATCTACCTCGGCGTACCCGTAGTACTTGGGAAAAAAGGCATCGAGAAAATTATAGAACTCCAGCTCAACGGCGAAGAAAAAGCCTTGCTGGAAACCTCCGCCCAACACGTGAAAGAAGTGATGGACGTGCTGGACAACATGAAGGAACAAAAAGTATAACAGTACCATTCCACTCAAAAAAACTAAAAGGATCGGCAGCTTTTCACCGCCGATCCTTTTTATTTTCAAGGCATTAAAACCTGCAAGTGTTAATTACTGTTAAAAAAAGAATCGTATTTTCGTTATTATTCTGATACCATCTGATACATCTTTTGTGCATATGTCTAACCTGGAAAAGTTAATTACTCAAAAATCCTTTCTCAACGAGTATCACAAAGGACTTGTAAGTCTGATTTTTGTGGGCAACTGGCTGACATCCCGCCACCAGCAATTCTTTAAGAAGTACGATATCACCATGCAGCAGTTCAATATCCTGCGCATCCTCCGTGGCCAGCACCCCCAGGCCGCCAGTATCAACGTGCTTAAAGAACGTATGCTCGACAAAATGAGCGACGTTTCCCGCCTCGTAGAGCGGCTGCGTAAAGCCGACCTGGTAGTACGTAAAAGCAGTGAACTCGACAGGCGCTCCGTGGACGTTCGTATCACCGATAAAGGCCTGGAGCTGCTCAGCAAAATTGATGATGATCTCGAAGAACTGGAAAATACGTTGAAAGGCCTCGATGAATCCGAAGCCGCCCAACTAAACATGTTACTGGATAAGGTCCTGGACCGTTATTCCTGAACCTATATTTCTTCCAGGTAATTTAAATCTTTATTGAAGGTTTCCTCTATCGTCCAGGCAGCCAGCATAGCCACGCCTATACATATCACCGCCACTATCGCACCGCTCTGCAGCAAACTAAAGTGCGACTGCGCCGTCACAAATAAAATAGAGATCAGCGGCAGCATACCTCTCGCAAAATTAGGTACCGTAGTAGCCACTGTAGCCCTAAGGTTGGTACCAAAACTCTCCGCGCCTATTGTTACAAATATGGCCCAGAAGCCTACACTAAAGCCCATCAGGGTACAAACGGTATAAAACAACGCGGTACTGGCGCCATGCAGGTTGAGGTATATAGCCACCATAATGGCCGTGAGAGCAAGGAACAAGAGCATTACCTTTCTGCGGCTTTTCAGTAACTGGCTGATCACCCCACTGCTGAAGTCACCAATTACGAGGCCCGCGTAACAAAAAGCCACTGCATCTCCCGGATTAATATTTCCCTGAACATTCATTTCCCGGGCAAACTTGTTGGAAAAGGCAATCAGGATGCCCACCACAAACCAGGTAGGGGTACCGAGCAAAATGCATTTAATATATTTCAGTAGTCGCGCCCTGTTAGTAAACAGTGCCAGCAGGCTTCCACGGGTAGTAGCCGTTGCTTTTACCTGGTTAAACAAATGGGATTCCATTACAGAGATACGTAATACCAGCAGGGCCAAACCCAATCCACCACCAATAAAGTAACAGATGCGCCAGTCACCTACAGCCTTGGCAATCAGGTTGGCAGCAACTGCCCCCGAAACGCCTACGGTAGCCACTATCATAGTACCATACCCCCGCTTTTCCTTAGGCAGGATTTCAGAAACCAGCGTAATCCCCGCTCCCAGTTCACCAGCCAGCCCAAAACCGGCTACAAAACGCCATAACACATAGCCATTAATGCCCTGCACAAAACCATTGGCTATATTGGCTACCGAGTAAATGAGGATAGACCCGAACAATACACTCAAACGGCCTTTTTTATCTCCCCATACCCCCCAGAAAAGCCCTCCCAGCAGCAAACCTACCATTTGGACATTGATCAGCAGCAACCCCGCACCTGAGTCGATCTCACTCTGGGGCAGGCCCAGCGACTGCAAACTGGGAACTCGAACGATGGTAAATAACAGCAGGTCATAGATATCTACAAAATAACCCAGCGACGCGACGATGACGGCAATGTTAAAGATAGAAGCTGATTGGCTCTCGGTTTTCATGTGCGTGGTTGATAAAACTTAAAAAATAAACGTGGTTGATAAAAACAAAAATGCCATGAAAGATAGTATTTCATGGCATTTTTTCTTAATTATTTATTTGTTTGATTCTGTCAGTTCATCCGGATGATTCTCCCTGGTATGCTCATGCGGCACCTTAGCCTTTCCGAACACCAGTTTGAGGATAACGGGTAAGGTGGTGATCAGGATCAGGATACCCACAATCAGCTCCAGGTGATTTTTGATGGTAGGATAGCTGTTACCCAGGAAATAACCTGCCAGCATCATGGAAAACACCCAGGCAAAAGAACCTACAATGTTATAGAACATGAATTTCTTACGTTCCATACCCACAATTCCGGCAACAATTGGAGCGAAAGTGCGGATAATCGGCAGAAAACGGGCAAGAATGATAGCACCGCCACCATGTTTATCAAAAAACTCCTTCGCCTGAAAAAGATGCTTCTTTTTAAACAGGAAGGTATCCTTCCTGCTAAACAGTAACGGACCTGACTTACGGCCAAACCAGAAACCTACAATATTACCCAGCACACCGGCCATGGCAATAAGCAGCATTAATACAAAAAACGGCGCATCGTAAAAACTGGCACTTAACTCTTTACCGTAGATACCCGCCAGGAAAAGCAGGGAGTCCCCGGGCAGAAAGAAGCCTACAAACAGGCCGGTTTCTGCAAAAATGATTGCTACTAACAGGTATAACCCTCCGTGTTCAATAATCCATGCTGGATTAATGAGATGCTTAAATAACTCTATAATCTGGTCCATGCGCTTTTAAATAAACTTTCGGGATCGGTAAATTATAAATTATTCTCTAATGAGAATGTTAATGTTTTGGCAAAGGTCTTTATTGTCGGGCATTTCAGGCTTTCACTTCCGTCCCATTGAGGTCCAGCTTGTTTTCCCATTTCGATACTACAGCAGTAGCCATGGCATTACCGATTACGTTGGTAGCGGAGCGACCCATATCGAGCAGGTGGTCTACTCCCAGCAACAGCAGCAGGCCTGCTTCGGGGATGTTGAACATGGACAGCGTGCCTGCAATTACCACCAGGCTGGCGCGGGGAACCCCGGCAATACCTTTACTGGTGATCATCAGTACCAGCAGCATAGTGATCTGCTGGTCGAATGGCAGGTGCATACCATAGGCCTGGGCTATAAACAGGCTGGCAAAGGTCATATACATCATAGAACCATCCAGGTTAAAAGAGTAACCCAGTGGCAGTACAAAGCTTACTATACGTTTATCGCAGCCAAAGCGCTCCAGTTCTTCCATGGTGCGCGGGTAGGCCGCTTCACTGCTGGCAGTACTGAAAGCCAGCAGCACCGGGTCTTTGATAAGCCCGAGCAGGCGTAGAACAGGTTTCCCGAGTATCAGGAATCCTACGAATGCCAGCACTATCCAGAGGCTGAACAGCCCTGCATAGAACTGCGTAATAAATTTACCATAGATCCAAAGAACACTGAGGCCTTTATCCGCGATGATGGCTGCCATGGCCGCAAATACGGCAAACGGCGCGAAGTTCATCACAAAACCGGTTACTTTCAGCATAATATGTGCTACGCTGTCCATCAGCTTCACCACCGGGTTAGCCTGCTCACCAATAGCAGCAGCAGCTACACCAAAGAAGATGGCAAAAACTACGATCTGTAATATTTCGTTGTGGGCCATGGCGTTGATCACGCTGTCGGGCACCACGTGGTGGAAAAATCCTCTTAAGGTCATATCTGCCTTGGAGATACCGGAATCAGCGTGGGTATCAGGCAGCGGCAATGCCAGGGATAAACCTGGTTTCATCAGGTTTACCAGCACCAGTCCAAGGAACAATGATACAAAGGTTGCACTGATAAACCACAGCATGGTTTTACCGCCTACGCGGCCAACAGCTTTGATATCACCCATTTTGGCCACACCAACAACGAGTGTGGAAAACACCAGCGGAGCGATGATCATTTTAACAAGGCGTAGGAAAATGTCTGTCAGTATTGATACATTATCGGCAAACTTCTTAATACTTGCCTGTTCCTCCTGAGTGGGTGTTCCATTTCCAAAAGAGTAGTTTACGATGTATCCCGTTGCGATACCAATTATCATGGCGGCAAAGATGTACAAAGTAAGCTTGTTGGATTTCTTCATGCGACGGTAGAATTAATTGCGGTAAGTGTTTGTAACCTAAAATTTCCCAAAAATAAGGTTACTGGCTTAAATATGAGCCGCCGGAGGTAAAATAAAACCGGGCATTTTGATTTGCAGTTATTATATTTGGCGATTAACAATCAACAACAAACAAATCTACCTTTAAAACAATCAACCAACATTTGGCTTATGAGCAAACTATTTGCCAAGAAACAACTGTCTGTTCTGCTGTCTGAAGCTTCTGACTCTGAGAAGGGGCTTAAAAGGACTTTAGGCGCGGGCTCCCTCATTGCATTAGGTATTGGTGCCATTATCGGTGCTGGTCTTTTTGTTAGAACTGCCGCCGCTGCTGGCCAACACGCAGGTCCGGCTGTTACAGTTTCCTTCATTATTGCAGCTATCGGCTGCGCCCTTGCAGGATTATGCTATGCCGAATTTGCTTCCATGATTCCGATTGCAGGAAGCGCTTACACGTATTCCTATGCCACACTTGGTGAATTTATTGCCTGGATTATTGGTTGGGACCTGGTGCTTGAATATGCCCTCGGTGCCGCCACAGTGGCCATTGGCTGGTCACAGTACCTCAATAAGTTACTGACTAACGTCTTTAACATTACGATACCCTATGAGTGGTGTCATAGTCCATTTGAAATCAGCGATGCCGGCGTAAGAGGTATTATGAACGTTCCTTCCGTGTTCATTCTGCTGTTACTCACCATGCTGCTGGTTCGTGGTATTTCGGGTTCTGCTATTGTAAACAACATCATCGTGATTTGTAAAGTGGCTATCGTGATCCTGTTTATCTTCTGTGGATGGCAGTTCATCAACCCGGCTAACCACACGCCTTTCACCATTTCACCGGATGCAGGTACCGTTACCATGCACAACGGCCATGTGGTGGACTATTCCAACTTCTTCAACCATGGATGGGGAGGTGTACTAAGGGGTGCCGGCGTGGTATTCTTTGCGTTCATCGGTTTTGATGCGGTGTCTACTGCGGCGCAGGAAACCAAGAATCCTAAGAAAAACATGCCGATTGGTATCCTCGTTTCCCTCCTGATTTGTACGGCGCTGTATATCCTGTTCTCTTTTGTGCTGACAGGTGTGGCTCCGTTTAAAGACTTCCTGAAAGCAGGTGGTGAAGCTTCTGTGGCTTATGCGATTGATACCTATATGCCTGGTTATGGCTGGTTATCCACCCTGATTACCGTGGCGATCCTCGCAGGTTTCTCCTCTGTAATTCTGGTGATGCTGCTGGGTCAGACCCGCGTATTCTACTCCATGAGTAACGACGGCCTGGTTCCTCCTGTATTCTCTAAACTGCACCCTAAATATCGTACACCATACCGTTCACAGTGGATGTTCTTCGTATTTACCTGCCTGTTTGCTGCCTTTATTCCGGACAGCGTGGTGGGCGATATGACCAGCATCGGTACCCTGTTTGCGTTTGTACTGGTTTGCGTGGGCGTAATCGTAATGCGGAAGAACAATCCGGATGCACCACGTGCATTCAAAACACCTTGGGTGCCGGTAGTACCTGTTGTAGGTGCATTGTTCTGCCTCACTATGATTGTGAGTCTGGGTGTTGAAAACTGGTCCCGCCTGTTTGTATGGCTGGGAATAGGCTTTATTATCTACTTTGGGTACAGCGTGAAGCACAGTAAGGCCCGTAAGATGATGGATTAACCTGCCGGTGATTTCATTACTTAGCCAGATTAGCTTAAATTTGCGGATTATTTTAAAGATCCAACAATAAGATACCACTCCAATGGGAAGAATATTTGAAGTTCGTAAATCCACCATGTTTGCCCGCTGGGACAGGATGGCCAAACAGTTTACCAGAATTGGAAAGGACATTGCAATTGCCGTAAAGGCTGCGGGTCCTGACCCGGAAAATAACCCTGCACTGCGTCGCTGCATTGTGAATGCGAAAGCGGTGAACATGCCGAAAGACCGTGTTGAAGCGGCGATTAAGCGTGCAATGGGGAAAGACAAAACTGATTACGAAGAAGTTGTATATGAAGGTTACGCACCACATGGCATCGCCATCATGGTGGATACTGCTACTGATAACACTACCCGTACCGTTGCAAACGTGCGTACGCACTTCAACAAATGCGGTGGTAGCCTTGGTAACAGTGGTTCCGTGGCGTTTATGTTCAACCGCGTGGGCGAGTTTAAAGTGAAGAATGCCGGCCAGGACCTGGAAGAACTGGAACTGGAGCTGATCGACGCAGGTCTGGAAGAAATTGGAGAGGATTCAGAAGGTAATATTATTATCCGCGCAGCCTTTACCGAGTTCGGTAACATGTCTAAAGCCCTGGAAGACAAAGGCCTGGAAGTTATCAGTTCAGAACTGAAACGTATCCCTGCCAATGTGGTGGAATTATCAGAAGAACAGGCCAAAGAGGTGCTGGAACTGGTAGACCGCCTGGAACAGGACGACGACGTACAGGCTGTTTTCCACAATCTGAAGTAAGTACAATTTACCATACAAAAGAGAGGTCCTGCCAGTGAGGCAGGACCTTTTCTTTTTGTCAAGGAACCGAAATGATAAAGGTGTGTAATAGGAGCGCGCATAAAGCGCTTTGTAGGTTTTCAACGGAAAGTAGCAGCCACTGTTAATCAGGCTTTGATAATTTCCTGGTGCCGGTCCGCCTCATTGGCAATAAACATGATGCCTTTGCCGTGGTAGGTAGCCACGCTGAGGGTAGGATCCGGGGCAATATACCGGCGCAGCCGCGTCAGGTATACGTCCATAGATCGTTTATTGTATGATTCATCCCCATCCCATACGCAGGACATGATCTGGTCGCGTTTGAGCTTTTTATTGGGATTTTCACACAGGTATTTAAAGAGATCGGATTCTTTCGGGGGGAGTTGCAGGTGCTCTACTTCGATTTTAGTACCGCCGTCAGGAGCCGGCTTTTTAACTTCCACTACCACGTTGCACTGCTGATAGTTAAATCGCAGGTTGCCAACCAGGTAGGTAATTTGTTTTTCACTACGTAACAGCCTGGCTCTTTTGATAAAAACGTCCAGGCGAAGCAGGAATTCCTGCATGTTGAAAGGCTTTACGATGTAGTCGTCTGCTCCATTTTCAAATCCCAGCATACGGTCCTGCTCCATATAACGGGAAGAAGTGATGATGATAGGCACATTCTCGTTGATCGAACGGATGTCTTTAGTCAATGCAAATCCGTCTTTTTTGGGCATTACCACATCGAGCACGCACAGGTCAATGTCCCGTTGTTGGAATGTTTCCCATCCGGCCTCTCCATCGGCACAGTACAGTACTTCATAACCGGCTTTTTCGATATGTCTTTTCATCACTTTAGCAAAAAACTGGTCGTCTTCCACCAATAAAACGGTCGGCTTCATTTTAGATAGATTTTAATTGTAACGATTTAAACAAGCTAGACAGCGATTCTCGATTTTGGGCTTCACCCTGAAAAAGCAAAGGGTATTTTTTACGTTTATTCAAAGTACCGATTTCCTTGTGGTTCTACAATCGGTCTTTTCGTTCATTAAAGGAATTTCCGTTCATTTTGTTCATTCCTGGGGTTATTAATGAACATATGTATAAGTAGTTTATAGTGAGATGCAAACGCATAGTTTTTGAAAACCGTTTATTTTTTTCATCAACTATGCGTTTGTTTTAATATAAAATTTATTAACTGTTAACGACATTTATTGACCTTCCCGACAGGAATGCGTCAAGGTTGGCGACCACCGCCGATAATAACCTCCCCCGCGCCGCAGCAGTAGCCCAGGCAATGTGAGGCGTAATCAACATGTTAGGAGCACCCAACAGCGGATTGCTTGCCGGTGGCGGCTCCGAAGAAAGCACATCCACACCCGCACCTGCAATACGGCCGCTACGCAGCGCCGCCGCCAGGTCAGCCTCATTAATAAGGCCGCCGCGACTGGTATTAATCAAAAATGCACCTGGCTTCATCGTACCCAGCAACGCCGCATTCACAAACTCCTTGTTGGCAGCGCTCATCGGCGTGTGCAAGCTCACTACATCCGCTTCCCGAAAGCAGGTAGCCAGGTCCACAAAGCTCACCCCGTCCATCTTATCACGCTCCGGGTGCTTGTGGTGGGCGATCACCTTCATCCCAAACGCCAACCCTATTCTGGCTACCGCCTGCCCTATCTGCCCCAAACCTACTATACCCAATACCTTGCCCGCTAACTCCACCAGCGGAAAATCCCAGAACGAAAAATCTTTACTGCTGCTCCACCTGCCCTCGTGAACAGCCTCGCTATGCGCACCCACATGATGACATAACTCCAGGATCAATGCAAACGTCAGCTGCGCCACCGCTGCAGTACTGTAAGCCGGTACATTCGTGACCGTTATACCCCGTTCCTTGGCAGCAGCAATATCCACTACGTTATAACCGGTAGCAATCACCCCAATATATTCCAGCTTCGGCAAAGCCGCTATGGAAGCCGCACTTAGTATCGACTTATTAGTGAGCACAATCTCTGCATCTTTTGAACGCTCCACCACGAGCGACTCCGGCGTGCGATCGTATACCGTAACTTTGCCCAGCGCCTCCAGGCCATCCCAGCTTAAATCCCCCGGGTTGAGGGCATAGCCGTCCAATACAACTATATGCTTCATATCGTCTTTTAAAATGCTAAAAAAATCAGGCGATAAAAATATATAAACTCAGCCAATACCCGCAAACAAGAAAATAACATGATCTAATGCGAAAAAAACATCAATAATGAGCGGCTATAAAAAGTAGATTGCAGGTATAATATCCCGCTTAAATTTATTATCGGCTTATGTTCGGTTGGACAGCGATGGAGGACAGTGAACTACTTTCGTACCTGAAAGACGGCAACGTGCGTGCGTTTGATACGATTTACGCACGTTACTGGGCTGACCTGTACAAACACGCTTGCTGCACGCTCCGCAACCGGGAACAGGCACTCGATATTATCCAGGAAGTATTTACCTGGCTATGGGTAAACAGGGAAACCGTGCAAATCACCTCGCTCAAACAATACCTGAAAGGCGCTGTCAGATTCAAAATGGCCAACTACCTCCGCGCCAGCAAATCACAAAAGCAATTAATCAATTCACTCCAATACCTCGCAGAAGATACCGTCGCACCTGTCGACATCCACCTGAAGGAATTACAGTCCCTCATAGCATCCGCGGTGGATGCACTTCCGGAAAAATGTAAGGAAGTATACAGCATGAGTCGCCATGAACAACTCTCCCATGCTGAAATTGCCAGTCGCCTCAATATTTCCGTTAAAACAGTGGAGAACCAGATTTCCATTGCACTAAAGCGCATCCGCATTCACATCGGTTCTACCCTGCTCTCCCTTCTCCTGCTCCTGCTCTGAAAAAAAATTAAAATTCTTTTGGGGGATAAACCTCTCTCACGTTACTAGGATATAAACGGCCTTACTTGATCCACGAAAAACTGGCTGCCATTGCTGAAAAAATCGCCGATGGCACCGCAACCAAACAGCAAATAGAGACGTATCATGCACTGCTGGACACCCTGGAAGAAAGTGAACAATGGGACGAAACCCTGATGGGAAGCCAGCAGGAAACAGCCACCCTGCTGAAAGCACGCATATATGAAAATGCCGGCATAACCCGGAAAGTGCAGCGCATACGCATGATGCGCCTCAGTGTGGCCGCCAGCGCAGCCCTACTGATAGGCCTTACCACCATGTTGTGGCTGCATTACAAACAACCGGCAGGTAGCAAACAAATGCTGGCAGATCATACAGCCGGCCAGCACGTGGTGCTCAAACTGGCCAACGGCAGGGAAATTACACTCAGCAACGATTCATCCGTCATTACACAGGGCAGCAGCACCATCACGCTCGCTAAAGGCGGAGCCACCTATCATAACAGCGCCGCCGCACCGGATGAAATCAATGAACTGATTACGCCACCAGGATTTCAATTTATGATGGTACTGGGCGATGGCACCAAAGTATGGCTGAACACCGCATCCCGCTTACGTTTTCCTGCCGCCTTTCATGGCCCCGAACGGGTGGTGGAACTGACAGGAGAAGCCTATTTTGAAATCGCACAAAATGTTAACATGCCTTTTGTGGTAAAAAGCAATGAAAAAACCGTCAGGGTATTAGGAACCAGTTTCAACCTGATGTCCTACGCGGACGAACCTACGACTAACATCACCCTCCTTAACGGTGCAGTGAAAGTCTATCATAAACAGGATTCCCTGCTGCTGCATCCGGGCCAGCAAGCCAGGATGACAGATGACAAAGGAATAACGCTGATTCCGCACGCAGATATTTCCAGCATTACCGCCTGGAAAAATGGCTACTTCGCCATGCAGGGTGAAAATACAGCAGTGATATTAAGGCAAATCGCCAGGTGGTACAACCTGGATATCGAATATACCGGGAACATTCCCGATCTGAAATTTGAGGGCAGCATCAAAAAAAGTTATGAATTACAGGATGTAATAGCCATCCTCAGCGAAAGCGGCATCCACCTGAAACTGGAGCATAAAAAACTGGTAGTATTTCCAAACTAGATACTAACATAATTATCATGTAGCTAAACAAAACCAAAATAAAACCGGGCATGCGCCAACATAACCCGGTTTAAATGGCAATAAACACAATACGATCAAGCATTTTTTTATCACCTAAATCAAATTTATGTTTTTAGCAACTCCTTGTCAAACGCAATCCGCAAGCTAACCTGAAAAGGTACATCACAGTGAACAATTTGCCTGAGGAAAATACGCCTCCGCAATCCTGATGCTCACCTAATTCCAAATGACACTAAACCGGACAGCCACGTCACGGACGTACACGCCTGTCCCACTATTCTGGTATCCTTAATCATCCAAACATGCAGTTATTTACAACTCTGCTAAATCGTTTAAGTCGTCACCGACGTCACACCAAAATCTGGAAAGTTATGAAACTAACAACGGTACTTTTGTTGGTAGGTTTCCTGCAGGTAAGCGCCCATGGCCTCGCCCAGAAAATTACCATGAGTAAAACCGACCGGCCGATCCAGGAAGCACTGACTGAAATAGAAAAACAATCAGGCTATAAATTCTGGTACCATGCCGGCCTGCTCAACAATGCAAAAAACGTAAGCATCAGCGTCACCGATGCACCGCTCACCGCCGTACTCGACCTGCTGGTGAAAGACCAGGGCCTCTCCTGGAAAGTGATTAAAGAAACCATCGTACTAAATAAGGCCGCCACACCACCACCACCGGCACTTCCACCGGCCGATACCCTGCACGGGAAAATAGCGGACGAAACAGGCAACCCGGTACCCGGCGCTACCATCCTCGTAAAAGGCAGCAAGAAAGCAACGGTATCCAACGTGAACGGTGAATTCTCCCTGACAAATGTACCCGACAACGCTACCATCGTAGTATCCAACATCGGCTTCCAGACACAGGAAATTGCCGTAAACGGCAGATCACGCATTAATGTGAAATTCCTCGCGGAAGTATCGCAGCTGGAAAACGTAGTGGTAGTAGGTTATGGTACACAAAAGAAAGTAAACCTGACCGGCGCTGTAGCACAGGTATCCGGTAAAGTGCTGGAAAACAGGCCTATCACCCGGGTTACACAGGCCCTGCAAGGGATGGTGGCAGGTCTTAATATCACCTCCACTACCAGCGGTGGTGCACCTAATGCTACCCAGAACATTAACGTGCGCGGCTATACGGGACTTAACGCCTCCGGTGGCCCGCTCATCGTGATAGATGGTATCCAGGGTGGCGACATCAACGCCATCAACCCTTCTGATGTAGAAAGCATCTCCGTACTGAAAGATGCGGCCTCCACCGCTATCTACGGATCTTCCGCCCCTTACGGCGTAATCCTCATCACTACCAAAAAAGGTAAAGCCGGCCAGCCTACTAAAATTACTTACGACAACAATCTGTCGTGGGCACAGGCGATCAACCTGCCTAAAATGATGAACTCACTGGACTTCGCTAACCTCTACAACGAAGCCTTTGTAAACGCAGGCCGCGCACCATTTTTCGATGATGCTACGCTGCAGCGCATCAAGGATTACCAGGCAGGCACGCTCAAGGAAGAAGCCATGAAAAGCCCTTCTGCTCCTAACGACTGGACTTCCTGGAATACATCCAACGCTAATAACGACTGGTTTAAAATCTACTTTAAAGATTTTGCATTCAGTCAGCAGCATAACATCGGTATCAGCGGCGCCTCCGATAAAAGCAACTATTACATAGGCATTGGCTACAACAACAAGGAAGGGATGTACAACTTCGGCGACGATGATTTCAAACGTTTTAATATACGCGCCAACGTTAGTTCCAATGTTACCAACTGGTTGCAGTTTAACCTGCGCAGTACCATCAGTCGCACACTGTACAATACTCCCAATACTTATTCCGGCAAAACAGGCGGTAACTACATGCACCAGATCGCACGTAAATTCCCGACTGTACAACTGAAAAACCCTGATGGCAATTACTCCGACCCAAGCGATGTATTGCTCCACCAGCAAGGCGGACGCTGGAAATACACCGAAGATCAGCCGATGATTACCGGTGAGTTCAAAATCACACCGCTGAAAGATTGGACTATCACCGCCAACTATACCTTTGACGGCGACCTCTATGATGAACAGAACCAGACTAAAACCGTATTCACCTTTCTGCCAGATGGCTCCACTGCGCCTGTCAGCGGTACCACACCGAATAGCTTTTCACGCCTAAATAACCGCTATGAGCATCATATCGTGAACGCGTTTTCTTCCTATGAAAAAAGTTTTAACAAACACAATTTTAAAATACTGGGCGGCTTCACCAGTGAGCTGACCAACTTCACCTCGTATTCTGCATCAAACTCCCTGCTGTATTCCAACGATATCCCATCACTGAATCTGACCTACAACACTACCCCATCTGTAGGTGACGGTATTCGCAGGCTGGCTGTGGAAGGCTTCTTTGGCAGATTTAATTATGCATTTGCAGACAAATACCTGATAGAGATTAATGGTCGCTATGACGGTACTTCTCGTTTTCTTTCCGACAACAGGTGGAAATTCAGTCCGGGTATCTCAGCAGGCTGGAACATCGACAGGGAAAAATTCTGGCAACCGGTCAGCGAAGTAGTGAATACCTTTAAACTACGCGGTTCATTTGGTTCATCACCTGATCAGCTGTTCCTCGGGGATCCGTCTATCAGCACTTATTATCCGTTTTATCCGAGTCTGGCTACTACCCGCCCCAACAGTACTTCCTGGTTATTTGGTGGCGCTAAACAGGCTAGCGTAAGCCAGCCTTCATTGGTAAATCCTGATCTCACCTGGGTAACCACTACTTCCTATGATGTAGGTGCTGATTTTAGCATGTTTAAGGAGAGATTAAATGTCAACTTCGATTATTATATCCGTAAGGCAAATGATTTCGCGGGGCCCGCACAGGTACTGCCGGCCATCCTCGGTGCAGCCGTGCCACGCGTAAACAATGCAGCCATCCGTACAACCGGCTTTGAGCTCACCATGCAGTGGAACGACCGTATCGGACAGGTAGGTTACTCCGTACGCGCTAATCTCTCCGATTACAAAGGAACGGTAGTGAAATACAATAACCCTTCCCGCTCCCTCTCCACCTTCTATGAAGGTCAGAATATGGGCGATATCTGGGGTTATGTTTCTTCCGGCTTATATGCAACAGATGCGGATGCAGCCAAAGCACCCAAAGCACAGTTCTGGAACAGCACCTGGCGCAGCGGTGACGTGATCTATGAAGATCTCAATAAAGACGGTGTTATTAACAACGGAAAAAACACAGTGGACAGCAGTGGCGACCGCCGCATCATCGGTAACAACACCCCACGCTATCAGTATAGCCTGAATCTCTCTTTTGACTACAAAGGATTTGACCTTGGCATCTTCATGCAGGGCGTAGCTAAAAGAGATGCATGGGTGGGCTCCAACTACTTCTGGGGCATCGTTGGAAGTGAGTGGCAGAGCTCTCCTTTCAGTATTCACTACGACCGTTGGACGGCTACCAACCCCGCTGGTTATTTTCCTAAGTTTTACATGAGTTCTGAAAACGATAAGAATACACAAACGCAAACCCGCTATCTCCAGAACGGAGCCTATCTGCGTATTAAAAACCTGCAGCTGGGATATACTATTCCAACGCAGATACTGTCGCGCATCCATGCACAGAAAGTACGTTTATACTTCAGCGTGGAAAACCTTGCCACCTTTACTAAAATGGCCAAAACCATCGATCCGGAACTCTCCATCAGCGATGCGAAAATTTATCCGTTGCAAAGAACCTGGTCTTGTGGCATCAATGTAATTCTCTAATTAAAAACATTTGAGCATATGCGATTTCCGAAGATATTCACCGCCACTATACTATTGTCGTCCGTACTTTTTTCCTGCAAGAAAAGCTTTCTCGAAAGGTCGCCTGAAACGGTGATCAGTGACGCGCAGTACTGGAAAACATCGAACGACCTGAAACTCTACGCCAATAGCTTTTACAATAACTTCCCCGCCTATACGGGCTTTGGTACCATTGGCATTTACGGGGAAGATGCCGATCAGGGTTCGGATAACATGGTATACATCAGCTACAACACCCGTATGAACGGGGAAAGCGTGGTGCCTGCCACCTCCGACACCTGGAGTACTGCTTCCTGGGGTAACCTCCGCAATATCAACTACCTGCTGGCGAATTACAGCAAGGTAAAAGAGCCATGGAGCAATGTAAAAACCTATGTGGGTGAAGCCAGATTTTTCAGGGCTTACTGGTACTTCAACATGCTGCGCAACTACGGTGATCTGCCGTGGGTAAGCCAGGTATTGGACCCTTCATCAAAAGAGGTGTATAACAAAAGATTACCGCGCAATGTGATTGCAGATTCCATCATCGCGGATCTCGACAGTGCGATTGCTTACCTGCCGGCAAAAGGAACAGCACAGGCCAGCCGGGTGTTCAGGGAATATGCACAGGCTCTGCAGGCGCGTATAGCCCTGTACGAAGGTACCTGGGAAAAATACCAGGCCGGTACTCCTTTTGGTGTGAGCGGTGCTACACCTGACAAATACTTACAGAAAGCCGTTGAAGCGTCTGCTGCTGTGATGGCCAGCGGTGTATTCACACTGGATAACGTAGGTAAAAATTACGGTTACTGGTCGCTCTTTAACCAGGTGGATTACAGTGGCAGCAAGGAAGTGATTTTCTGGCGACAGTACAATATTACAACGGGTCCTTCCCATAACTGGCACAGATATACGAATACAGGCGCAGGCAGGGGCTTAACCAAGAGCCTGGTGGACGATTATCTCTGTGCAGATGGTCAGCCAATTTCGGTGAGTAGCCTGTATAAAGGCGATGATTCCCTGCAGTTGGTGGTAACCGGTCGTGATCCGCGCCTGGCGCAAACCATGTATGTCAACGACGGCAACCACATTGTTACCAGCAACCAGCCTAATGGTGCAGCCAACCTGTTATTCCAGGTCCCTACTTTTGATGCAGCCAGCGAAAACCGCCCTGCTACGGGCTACCAGGTGTATAAGGGGCATAATACCGATTATATGCAGCAGTATGCAGCAGAACTAGGTACCACCGGCCTGATCCTGATGCGCTATGCCGAAGTATTGCTGATAAATGCAGAAGCAAAAGCGGAATTAGGGGTTTTAACACAGGGAGATGTAGATCTCACTATAAATAAACTGCGCGACCGTGTAGGTATGCCCAAACTCAACATTGGCGCTATCGTTACCGACCCTAAATGGATATTCCCCCAGTTGAGTGCGGTAATGAACGAAATCCGCCGGGAACGCAGAGTAGAGCTTGCCTGCGAAGGTTTCAGGAGAGATGATATTTACCGCTGGGGCGCAGCACAACGCCTGATTGTAGGCTGGAAACCGAAAGGTGCCAAGCTGAAACAGTGGCAGGGCCGCGTTTCTGCAAGCCTGCTCTCCGGCTATCCGGTAGATGCTAATGGCTATATTGAACCTTATCAGAAGGTAGGAGCCCTGAGCAATGGTTACAAATTCAACGTAAACCGCGATTACCTGCTCCCTGTGCCACTGGGAGAGCTACAGGTGCCAGGTAATACCATGACACAGAATCCGGGCTGGAATTAGGCTTAAAATCAATTTTTTGAGAACCGGCCTTTCATCCATGTAAAGAAATCATTAATTAAGATCACCGCCATTCTAAAGACTGAAATATTACCCCACCTTTGCAGCGCCATAAATAATTAACTAAGCCTGCAACTGATTTAATTCATTTATTTAAAGAAGCCACTACACCAGCACTCTTATATGCTTTGTAGTGGCTTCGCCTATTTTACACGGAGCACCGCCTCATTAAGGAAGTGTGGAAAGGTTTACTGACGGCGCGCTGCCGCTGGATGGACGCGTGTAGGTTACGCCTACACTATTACCCACCTGGCGGAAACCACCACTGTACATATACATCATACTTGTTTCAATGCCTGCACCAATATCATATCGCTGGTGCGCCGCATCAGAAGCAGTGGTAGTGAAAGAAGCCTGTGTCACTTCTATCCAGTTGCCATTTTTAGTACGTACCCACTGGTTGCCATAGCGGGCTTTGAAATAATTTTGACCGTTACTGCCAAAGTTTTCCACAAAGGAATATAATCCTCCCAGCAGCTGTCCATTGGTTTTGGATTTATCCCATTCTGCCAGCAGTTTCCAGGCACCGTTTTCAGGCGCATAGTACCAGGCGGTGAAAAGTGTATGTGTACCAGCAGCCTCGGCGTGTACCAGCATTTTATACGTGTTGCCGGTTACCCATGGAAATACGAGGTAGGTTTGTCCGCCGGACCCCTCATTACCAAAGGCATTATCCACAACGCCTGTGCCTTTTCGCACCAGTGTTACCGCATAATCCGCCGGAATTTCATTCGGATCATTGGTGTTGTAATTACTCCAGATGCTGAAAAGAATCCTGCGCTCTGTCGGGGAATTTACCTGAATACCGAAATAACCATCCCAGAAGCCATTGGTCATGTAATAGGCATACAGCGGATCTGCGCCGGAAGGCACGTTTACTTCTGTGTAGAACCAGGAAATGGCGCTGTCGCCCGGATACTTATAGCTCAGGTGTGTAGCCGGTGCACCGCGATACTGGCTCTTATTGTACTTGAGCCCCAGTGAGCTGGTGATCACCACCGACTGTACATCCGGCAGGTAAGTACCATTTTTTGTAACGGCTTTGATCTCTATGCAATGATAGTTAGCCGACGAAATATTAAATGATCCTACGTTGAGGGTAACATAGGAAGAGGTTTGGTTTACCACTACGTTGTAGGCAGTACCTGAACTATCCAGGCGGATACGCAGCGTATTGGTGTTGCCAGGAGCCTTTACGCGGATAGATACATTAATACTACCGGTAGTAGTTGGATAGAAGTAAACCCTGGTGATGCCGGAAGTATCCGTCCAGGCGCCGAGCCCGGAGGTGCCGATGGTGCCATACCCATTGCTTTGCTCTTTCGGATATACGTAACCGTTACTGTATAGTGTAACCGTGTCCGTTGTAACCAGCTCGGTAGTGGCTTTTGGGGAATTACTTTTTTCTGCCAGTTCACTGTCAATGCTTTTTGCACATGCTGCCAGCAGCAGGCAAAGCATAATAATAGGGTACTTTTTCATGCGTGATCGGATTTTGGTTTAGCATATATTAAGTGCTCCGTGTACAAATGGAATTAACTACGTTCACTGGTGCTTGTCCACTGTTTAAATCAGATTTGCGCTGGGTCGGGTCTTCAACAAAATGAAGGTAATTTTTACATTTATTATTCGCTAATACCGGTTTTTTTTCTGGCAGTATTATGACACAAAAAAAGACCGATCCTGGCGATCGGTCTTTTTTATATTATGAGATGGTTTGTCGGCTATTCTTCCATCATTTCCATCACTATTTTGATCACATCTTCTGCATTTGGTTTGGAGAAGTAATCGCCATCAGAGCCATACGCCGGCCTGTGGGCCTGTGCGCTCAGGGTGCGTGGCGCTACGTCGAGCCAACGGTAACCACCCTGCTCTTCCATCACCTGCTGGAACATGTAGGCGGTACCACCACCTGGCACGTCCTCGTCAGCAAAGAGGATGCGGTTGGTTTTCTTCAGTGATTCAACAATGAGGTGATTGATATCGAAAGGTAATAACGTTTGCACATCAATTACTTCGCAGGAAACACCCAGTTCTTCGAGTGTACTTACTGCCTCTTCCACGATGCGGGTCATGGAACCGTAAGTAACGATGGTCACGTCATCCCCCTGTTTCAAAATTTCAGGGATACCTAATGGCACCGTGTATGCGTCGAGGTTAACCGGCAGTTTTTCTTTCAGGCGGTAACCGTTGAGTGATTCAATCACAATAGCAGGCTCATTGGCTTGCAGTAAGGTATTGTACATACCGGCTGCCTGCACCATGTTACGTGGCACGCAAACATACATACCCCGCAGGGAGTTGATAATCATTCCCATTGGAGAGCCGCTGTGCCAGATACCTTCGAGGCGGTGACCACGGGTACGTACAATCAGCGGACAGTACATGGCGCCTTTGGTACGGTATTGCAGGGACGCCACATCATCGCTGAGTGGTTGCAGTCCGTACAGCAGGTAATCCAGATACTGAATTTCAGCAATTGGGCGAAGGCCGCGGAGAGCCATCCCTATACCCTGCCCCATGATGGTGAGTTCGCGGATACCGGTATCGGCTATACGGAAACCTCCATGCTTTTGTTGCAGGCCTGCAAAGCCCTGGTTTACATCTCCTATTTTACCCACATCCTCACCAAAAGCAAATACTCTTGGGTTGTTGGTAAAGAGCTGGTCAAAGTATTTGTTCAGTACTTCGTAACCGTTGATAACGGTAGGCTCATCGCCGTATTGAGCAGGGATAACCGGCACATTCAGCGCGGAATTGGCGCCGGATGCGTGTAAACCTGAAGTATAGTTTTCCTTTTCCTGTTGGAAGTAGGTATCGTAGTAAGCTTGCAGTTGTTGTACTGCTGCTTCGTTTTTCTGTGCTTTGAGGCGTACAAGGATAGCAGCGGCAGCTTTCAGGATATCGCGGCGTTGCGGCTCGCGATTGGTCTGCACTTCATGAATGGCCTTCTGTACAAATTCTGCTTTGCTGCCTGCAATCGCCAGTACCGGCGTAGCAGTTGCTATAAACTGTTGAACATCGGCTTTAATCGGCGTGATGTATTTTTCCCATGCTGATTTACGGGCATCCTGGGCGGTAGTTTTTGCTTCCGCTTCGATGGCTGTGAGTGTAGCTTCATCTGCCAGGGCATTTTCCAGAATCCAGGAACGCATTTTTACGTTACAGTCGAATTCTTTTTCCCAGGCGAGGCGCTCCTTGCTTTTGTAACGCTCGTGGGAACCGCTGGTAGAGTGGCCTTGCGGCTGAGTGATTTCTTCCACGTGGAAGAGTGCGGGGACGTGGGTTTCACGGATCTTGCGGATGGCAGATTCCAGTACTTCGCACATGCCGGCATAATCCCAGCCTTTGATATTATATATGTCGAAGCCATTGGTTCCGTTAGCTTTACGGAATCCTTCGAGGGCTGCGGAAATGGAGTTTTTGGTAGTCTGGTATTTACGTGGTACAGAAATGCCATAACCATCGTCCCATACGAATACAGCCAGTGGCACCTGCAATACACCAGCAGCATTCATGGTTTCCCAGAAATGCCCTTCCGACGTAGAGGCGTCACCGATAGTAGCAAACGCGATTTCGTTACCGCCGTTAGAGAGGTGTTTCATATCCTGCAGCTCCTCCACTTTACGGAAAAGCTTGGATGCCAGGGCCAGACCTAATGCGCGGGGCATCTGGCCGGCGGTAGGTGCCATGTCAGCAGCAGAATTCTTCATCTCTACCAATGGCAGCATATTACCCTCCTTATCAATATTAGGAGTAGCAAAGTGCGAGTTCATTTGTCGGCCACCGGAAAACGGATCATGGTTCACATCCGGATCGGCGTATAACTGCGAAAAGAATTGTTCAGGAGTGGCGATGCCCGTAGCAAAAGCTACAGTCTGGTCGCGATAATAACCTGAGCGAAAGTCCCCCGGCTGAAAATATTTGGACATCGCTATCTGCGCCACTTCCTTTCCATCTCCAAAAATGCCAAACTTAGCTTTACCGGTAAGAACCTCCTTACGGGCGAGCAGACTAACTTCTCTGCTTACGCAGGCCAACCTGTAGTCATTTAACACCTCCTTGCGGAATTCTTCGAATGACAACCGGCTTTCTATATTCATAGCGAGTTCGTTATTTTCTATCATGCCTCATGGTTAAAGTACAAAAGTAAGGTTAATTATACAGTTCGGAAATGCCTTGAAAATTCATATTTAAAATAATCTGATTTTTTTAATAAGAATTTAATAAATTGTTAGGTAACAAACAGTTTTTGGCCGTAAATTTGTCTGAGAACTTGGAAAAATTTATTTTTTTTAACCAGTCGCTTTTAAAACCAGTATAAAATGAAAAAGTTTCTTCTATCCCTATTTGCAACTCTGTTGATCTCAACAGCACTCTGGGCACAACAAAACCCTGCTGACGCGAAGGTTAAATTCGCGAAAGAAACCATTGATTTCGGCAAAACCGATTTGAACAAGCCGGTGACAGTTGATTTCGAATTCACTAACATCTCAAAAGAACCAGTTTTGATTGAAGCGGCGCGAGCGAGCTGCGGTTGCACGACTCCAAAATGGACGAGTGAACCAATTCTCCCTGGCAAAAAAGGCAAGGTGACTGCCAGCTACAACGCGAGCAGCATCGGCCAGCAAAACAAAACTATCTGGGTTAAATTCAGAGGAGTGGATTCAGACAAAGAACTGCATCTGACTGGTACAGTAGGAAGTCCATCCAGCAAATAACACAAGTTATTTCTTCATAGAAAAAGCCTTACAGATAGTCTGTAAGGCTTTTTTGTTGCCTTTATGTTTGATATCCAGACATCTAATTCACCTATCTTTGCAACGCAAAAGAATCAAAACAATTATATGCCTACCATTAGCCAGAGAGGGAAGGTTATGCCGCCCTCTCCCATCAGAAAACTTGTCCCTTTTGCTGAAGCAGCAAAGAAGAAAGGTGTAAAGGTATATCACCTCAACATCGGTCAGCCGGACATTGAAACACCAAAACAAATCCTGGATGCGGTACGTCATTCTGACTTTAAAATTCTGGAATACAGTCACAGCGCCGGCAACGAAAGTTATCGCCGCAAACTGGTGGAATATTACAAGCGTTTCGATATCGCAGTGAATCACAACCAGATTATTGTAACCACCGGTGGCTCCGAAGCCATCCTGTTTGCATTTATGGCCTGCCTCGATCCGGGAGACGAAATCATTGTGCCGGAACCATTTTACGCGAACTACAATGGTTTTGCCGTAGAAGCTGAAGTTAAGATTAAAACTATCACTGCTAATATCAGCACCGGTTTTGCCCTGCCTGCCATGGAGGATTTCGAAAAAGCAATTACTCCACGCACCAAAGCAATCCTGATCTGTAACCCTAATAACCCAACCGGGTACCTGTACAGTAAAGAAGAGATGGAGGTGTTAAAAACCCTGTGTCTGAAACATAACCTGTACCTGTTTTCCGACGAGGCATACCGCGAGTTTTGCTATAGTGGCAAACATTTCAGCGCTGCCAACCTGGAAGGTATGGACAACAATGTAATCCTGATGGACACTATTTCCAAGCGTTACAGCGCTTGTGGTGGCCGTATCGGTGCATTTGTTACCAAAAACCAGGAAGTACTGGATGCTACCATGAAGTTTGCACAGGCCCGCCTGAGCCCTCCTTCCTTTGCACAGATCGCTGGTGAAGCCGCTGTGGATCTGCCAGCAGACTACTTCGACGGTATTAAGGCGGAGTATCAGAGTCGCCGTGACCTGTTGGTAAAAATGCTCAACGAAATTCCGGGCGTATTCTGTCCGAATCCCGGTGGGGCGTTTTATGCCATGGCGCAGCTGCCAATTGATGACTCCGATAAGTTCTGTCAGTGGATTCTGGAGCATTTCCAGTATGAGGGTCAAACAGTTATGATGGCGCCTGCTACCGGTTTCTATGCTACTGCCGGACTGGGATTGAATGAGGTGCGACTGGCTTATGTGCTAAACCTGGAGGATATCCGGAGTGCGATGATAAGCCTGGCAGAAGCTTTAAAAGTATATCCTGGCCGTACGGCTATCAAATAAAAAAAATCCATTGCAGGAGGTGGATGCTAAAATAAGAGCATAAAACACATTATAAAAAATTTTATATATTGTTTTTTGTCCAAAAACACGATTTTTTTAGGTGCACCTCTTGTAATTTTCGATTTTTGTTTCGTATATTTGATACAGAAACAACAAAGAAATCAAAAACAACCAAAAATAAAAATATTTACATATACGATGAATTTTGCAAAATCTAAACTTGTTTAAGAATAATTTAACCTGCAGAATTTTTCAAAACGTTCTTTTGGTCCGACCTTTGGATTACAATTACAGGATTGAGAAAATGGAATTATCAACAATCTGTAAAAAAACTAAGTTTAACTAAAACGTTTTAGCAAAATATCGTATTTTTGTATCAGTTTTTCATAACGTGGAATTTATAAAGGCAAACGGCTCTGATCACAGAGCCGTATTTTTTTGCCCTAAAGGCTGATTTCGTCCCTGATTATTGCGTTTTTGTCGCTTTTTCCCGTGATTTCGAAAAATTTACCCACTCCTTTTACTTATTGCACATGTTTTTTTTATAATATTGTTATGTAATAAAACGGCGGAACATACCCGTGCCTCGGCATGGTGATATTTTTCGTTTGTTTTCATAACGTGGAATTTTAAAATGCAACGGTCCCGACTCTTCGGGACCGTGTCATTTATATACATTATCATATTCCAGAGAACACCCGTGCCTGCGGCACGGGTGTTCTCTGGGTTCAAATGAATGCCTTCGGCATTCATTTGAACCCAGAGAAAGCTAAATACAAAAAAAATCCCTCCGCGACACCGCGAAGGGACCCTCTAAAAGAAAATATCTGATCTAACTGAATTATTTCATGTTAGCCTTGATCATGGTAAAGAAATCATCAAACAGGTAGCGGCTGTCGTGCGGGCCCGGAGTGGACTCAGGGTGGTACTGCACAGAAAACGCAGGCTTGTTTTTGATCCGGATACCTTCTACGGTATTGTCGTTCAGGTTGATGTGTGTTACTTCCACATTTGGATTCGCTTCCACCGCTTTCGCGTCTACAGCAAAACCGTGGTTCTGGGTAGTAATTTCACATAAACCGGTCTGCAGGTTTTTCACCGGATGGTTCAAACCGCGGTGACCGTGGTGCATTTTGTAAGTTGGGATGTCGTGTGCCAGCGCCAGCAGCTGATGACCGAGGCAGATACCAAACAGCGGCTTTTCAGCAGCCAGGATCTGTTTTACAGTATCAATCGCATATTTCAGCGGGGCCGGATCCCCAGGACCGTTAGAAATGAAGTAGGCGTTAGGTTTGAATTCTTCCGTTACTTCAAATTTGGTGTCGGTTGGGAATACTTTCAGGTAGGCACCTTTTTCAGACAGGCATTTCAGCATGTTACGCTTTACACCGTTGTCCATCACCGCAATGCGGATAGCTGCTTCCGGATCACCTACAGTGTAAGCTTCTTTGGTAGAAACTTCCTGGCTGAGTGCGAGGCCTTCCATGGAAGGAACTTTCGCCAGTTCAGCTTTCAGTTGGTCTACGTCCAGGATCTCGGAGGAAATGATGCAGTTCATAGCACCTTTGCTGCGGATATGAGAAACCAGCGCGCGGGTGTCTACATCATAAATCGCTACCAGGTTGTTGTCGGCCAGGAACTTTTCCAGTGATTCATCGGCCATCTTCCTGGAATAGTTGTACGCGATATTCTTAGCGATCAGACCACTGATCTTAACAGTGCTACTTTCTACGTCATCGGACTTAGTCCCGTAGTTACCGATGTAGCAGTTGTTCATAATAAGGACCTGTCCTTTGTAGGAAGGGTCTGTAAACACTTCCTGGTAACCCGTCATACCGGTATTGAAAGCTAACTCACCGGCAGCAGTGCCAATTTTCCCAAAAGCTTTTCCCTGAAAAACCGTACCGTCGTCTAACAGCAGTATGGCAGGTTGGATGGTTCTTGTCTGAGGCATTTCTGGTATCTGTCTTGTTTTATTTTTTTAAAAAAAACCTTCGAGGGCTTGTGCCCAGGAAGGTTCGGATAAAAAACCGTGCAAAGTTATGAAATGCAAGCCTTAATTCCAGATTTTTTTACCTCAGATTTGTAATCGCTATTTAATTTTAACAGATTTCAGTACGCGGGCGGCTACTTCCTGCCCCACAGGGTCATCGTCCCGGTAGTTAATATGGATCTGCCAACGGCTGCTTTCCCGCACTATGACGAGGTTTGAAAAGCTGAGCTTGATAGCGCCTTTGTATATATAGGTTCCTTCCTCCAGGGTTCCCTGTAATCCGGAAATTAATACCGGAACAGATTTGCACTGGATATCCGTGACCATTCCTCCATCCTGCAGTGCTTTGTGACTGCTGCTTACTGCCGATTCCAGGGAGTTATCGGATCCCGGCTTGTAACTGCGCAGGTTGACGGCTATTTGTACACCACCGCCATCTTCATTCCGGTAAGTTTTTGAGTATTCCACACTGGCGGCCTCTTCCGGTTTAAGGGGCTGGTCGTGCACCCATAATTTAAGTGGCGTGCTGATTTCCAGCGCATGCCGGCCAATGGTGGCGGTATGCCAGGCGGCATATAAGCTTGATGTAGGTACTTTCGGATATAGGAGCGTATATACGGCCCTTTTCCCGAAGAGTGTACCTGCACCAGCGATACAGATAAACAGAAGAGTAAAGAAGATAATCACTTTTCCCCGGTTCTGTGGCTGCATCTGCCGGTTTACCCAGGCGGTGAATATATTTTTGCGGGGAACTTTGATGGTGACGCCCACTGTTTGCTGAAATTCGGCAAAGGTAGCCATGGGGTGCGACTGACGCCAGTCTGCAAAAGTAATTTGAAATTTTTTGCCACAGGATTCACAGAAGGTCTGGTACTCAGACTTCATGACATTGGGATGCTGACAGTTTGCACAAATCAGGTATTTCATAGGGACGGTCAGGTTTTTATGGTATTTCGCTACGGTAAATATACAATTTTTTATAAATATATTTAGGTAGATGTTAAGGCTATAAAGCAGAAAGGCCTCGCAATGCGAGGCCTTTCCAAGTATTGTAATCTATTGAATAAATTACTCAGCTGATTTTTCTTCAGTTGAAGCATCAGCAGCAGGAGCAACTTCATCTTCAGCTTTTTTCTTAGCACCACCAGCGCGGCGTGTTTTCTTAGCAGGAGCTTTTTCAGCAGCGGCAGATTTACCGTAGATTTCGTTGAAATCAACCAGTTCAATCATTGCAACTTCAGCGTTATCACCTACACGTTTACCCAGTTTAATGATACGGGTGTATCCACCAGGACGGTTAGCGATTTTTTCGCTGATCACACCGAACAGTTCTTTGATAGCTTCTTTGTCTTGCAGGTAAGAGAAAACGATTCTACGGTTGTGAGTAGAGTCGGCTTTACCTCTGGTCAGGATTGGTTCAACGTAAACACGCAGTGCTTTAGCTTTAGCCAAAGTGGTGGTGATACGTTTGTGACTGATCAGTTCGCAAGCCAGGTTAGACATCAGGCTTTTGCGGTGTGCAGCTGTTCTGCTTAATTTGTTTAATTTAACTCCGTGACGCATGACATTTGATTTTACCCCTGCACCGTGTCAGGAATTGCAGGGTACTTTTATAAAAAATAAGAATCCCCTTCACACTTGTGGTGAAAAGGGGATATAAAGATTATTCTTCGTCGAGTTTCAGTTTGGACAGGTCCATACCGAAGTGCAGACCTCTTTCGCCCAGTACCTGTTCGATTTCGCTCAGAGATTTCTGACCGAAGTTTCTGAATTTCATCAGTTCTTCCTGTTCGTACTGTACCAGTTCGCTCAGGGAGTTGATTTTAGCTGCTTTCAGACAGTTGAATGCACGTACGCTCAGATCGAGATCTTCGAGAGGTGTTTTCAGTATCTTACGGAGCTGCAGTGTTTGTTCGTCTACTACATCTTCTTTTTCAGCGTCTTTGGTATCAAAGCTGATGTTTTCATCTGTGATGATCATCAGGTGCTGGATGAGGATGCGGGAAGCCTGCTTCACTGCTTCTTCAGGGTGAATAGTACCGTCGGTAACAACCTCCATGATCAGTTTCTCATAGTCGGTTTTTTGTTCCACACGGGTATTTTCTATGCTGTACTTTACGTTTTTGATTGGCGTAAAGATAGAGTCGATGGCGATATAGCCAAACACTGCATCCTTAGGTTTATTCTCTTCTGCAGGAACGTAACCACGGCCTTTACCGATAGTCAGCTCGATATCCATCTTAGCAGATGGGTCGAGGGTACAGATGAGTAATTCCGGGTTCATGATCTGGAAAGCGCTGGTGGCTTTTTCGATCATATCTGCACGGAATTCGGTTTTACCTTTGATTGACAGTGTGATCTTTTCGTTCGTCACATCATTTTCAGAAATTCTCTTGAAACGAACCTGTTTCAGGTTCAGAATAATTTCTGTAACGTCTTCGGTAACACCTTTCAGTGTAGCGAACTCGTGATCAGCCCCTTCAATCTTAATACCCACAATGGCATAGCCCTCCAAAGAAGACAACAGCACGCGACGCAACGCATTACCGATAGTCACAGCATAACCTGGTTCTAATGGTCGGAATTCGAATTGAGCTTCAAAGTCGGTAGACTTCTGCAATACGATCTTATCAGGTTTCTGGAAATTTAAAATTGCCATTGATATGATAGATTTATGAGTTTAAATATGAAGTTAGTCCATGGCCGGAGCCATGGACTAGTATTTATTACTTAGAATACAATTCCACAATCAGTTGTTCCTTGATATTCTCAGGAACGCTCTCTCTCTCAGGATAAGCAATGAA
Organism: Chitinophaga jiangningensis; assembly: GCF_900142605.1. Lineage (GTDB taxonomy): Bacteria > Bacteroidota > Bacteroidia > Chitinophagales > Chitinophagaceae > Chitinophaga > Chitinophaga jiangningensis. The sequence goes on along the minus strand of NZ_FRBL01000006.1, from coordinate 251,079 downwards.
TGTACCTTTCATTTCTTTCTCGTTCCAATCCAGCCAGCTGAATTTAGGATTTTTACCACGGATAACGCTGGTCAGAGCGGTATTGTTTGCGGTTTTGTTTTTCAGGGATACAATATCACCTGGTTTCAGTTGGAAAGAAGGAGTGTTAACAAGGATACCGTTAACAGTGATGTGTTTGTGAGACACGAGCTGACGAGCAGCAGGACGGGAAGGAGCGATACCCAGACGGAACACGGTGTTGTCCAGACGAGCTTCCAGTAATTTGATCAATACCTCACCAGTAACACCTTTTCTACGGTTAGCTTCGTCGAACAGGTTGCGGAACTGACGCTCCAGTACACCGTAAGTGTATTTTGCTTTCTGTTTTTCTCTCAGCTGCAGTGCGTATTCGCCTAATTGTTTACGTTTGCGGTTTGCGCCATGCTGACCCGGAGGGTTGCTGTTTTTACCTAAATACTTACCATTACCGAGAATGGGTTCACCAAAAATTCTGGAAATTTTGGTCTTTGGTCCTGTGTACCTTGCCATAATTGAAAATAATAAAGATTTTTTAGTTAATGATGTATGCTCTTCAAAAAATCTAAAAACCTGATCATACACCCATTTTTATAAATATTAAACTACAAAGTCCAGACACCAGTCAGTTATATCCTGACCAGTATCTGGAATCTGCAATAATATATTCCTACACTCTTCTTTTCTTAGGAGGACGGCAACCGTTATGAGGCAGAGGAGTAACGTCTTTAATCATGCTCACTTCGATACCAGAGTTTGCGATAGCACGGATAGCGCTCTCACGACCAGCACCCGGACCTTTCACAAATACATCTGCTCTTTTCAGACCGGCGTCCATAGCAACTTTAGCAGCATCCTGTGCAGCCAGCTGAGCTGCGTATGGAGTGTTCTTTTTAGAACCTCTGAAGCCCATTTTACCAGCAGAAGACCAGGAGATAACCTGACCGTGTTTGTTGGTAATGCTTACAATGATATTGTTAAAGCTAGCAGAGATATGAACATCTCCGTAGTTATCTACCTTTACTACTCTCTTTTTATTAGCAGCAGTTTTTGTATTAGTTGCTTTTGCCATAATGATATTAAATTCCAAATATTGAAATCCAGATCCCAAATCAACACCCTAAGTGTGTCACTTGAAACCCCCTCACCTTGGAATTCGGGATTTCAACCTGGGATTTTATTTATTATTTCTTAGTTGCTTTTTTCTTACCAGCCACTGTCTTACGTTTACCCTTACGAGTACGGCTGTTGGTACGGGTGCGCTGACCTCTTACCGGTAAACCTTTCCTGTGACGCAGACCACGGTAGCAAGCGATATCCAGCAGACGCTTGATATTCATTTGCACCTCGGAACGCAGCTGACCCTCTACCTTAAACTCGCCGTTGATAATGTTACGGATGGCAGCTTGTTCATCATCGTTCCAATCCTTCACTTTTTTGTTTACATCAATTTCCGCCTTGTTCAGGATATATTGGGCGGTAGAACGGCCTATACCGAAAATATAGGTGAGGCCAATTTCTCCTCTTTTATTTTTAGGAAGATCTATACCGGCTATACGTGCCATATTTCTATTTTATTTTTATATGATTCTGATTAAAAAATCAAATTCCGTCAAGAAACTAATTACCCCTGACGTTGTTTGAAGCGAGGGTTCTTTTTGTTGATCACCAACAGAACACCTTTTCTACGAACTATTTTACAATCCGCACTTCTTTTTTTGATTGCAGCTCTTACCTTCATGATGATTTATTTATAAAAGGTTATATTTTAAAATTGTATTTCCGTACTACACCGTTGCTCCCGCGCTTACTTGTATCTGAAAATTATACGGCCTCTTGACAAATCGTACGGGCTCATTTCAACCCCCACCTTATCTCCTGGCAGAATGCGGATGTAGTGCATTCTCATCTTTCCAGAAATGGTGGCCAGAATCTCGTGCCCGTTTTCCAGTTTTACACGGAACATAGCGTTTGATAAGGCTTCTAATATAATTCCATCCTGCTTAATGAGTGCCTGTTTTGCCATAAAAATTTTTAGGACTGCAAAGATAGCGATTATCTTTTGAAATAGAAAAATTTCCCCGGATTATTATTACTATTGCCCGTCTTTTAATTTAATCCTATCTCTCTTTTTATTAAATACTACTAAATATGAATAGGTATCCTATTTATAATTAATAGTTTGTATTCAATTCTGGGTTGTTTTTCTCCGCCTTTTCGATCTCTGCAAAATTGGACAAAATATCCGCTTTTCCTTTCCCAACAGCCACCGTATGCTCAAAATGAACGGATGGGCTGTTATCCCTGGTCACAACTGTCCAGCCATCTTCCAGGTATTCCACATCTTTGGAGCGGAGGTTGATCATTGGTTCGATAGCGATCACCAGGCCTTCTTTCATTACGGGTCCGCTACCGCGTTTACCGTAGTTAGGGACCTGTGGATCTTCGTGCAGGTGACGACCCAGGCCGTGCCCAACCAGTTCTCTTACCACACCGTAGCCTCTCTCCTTTTCAGTATATTCCTGGATAGCGTAGGAGATATCCCCGATACGGTTACCTACAATCGCCTTCTCGATACCTTTATATAAGGAGGCTTTGGTAGCGCCCATCAGGCGAAGGATGTTGTCTGCCACGTTGCCGATAGCAAAGGTATAGGCACTGTCGGCATGAAAACCGTTCATGAACACTCCACAGTCTACCGTCACGATATCACCGTCTTTCAGCACATATTTATCAGGAATACCGTGTACTACTGCTTCGTTTACGGAGATGCAGCAGGCAGCAGGGAATCCCTTATAGTTTTTGAAGGAAGGAGTAGCGCCATGATCAACAATGTATCTATCGGCCACTGCATCCACTTCCAGGGTAGACATACCAGGTTTGATGGTACGGGCTACTTCTGCCAGTGCATCGCTCAGGAGCAGCGCACTTTTGCGGATGAGTTCTATCTCTTCTTTTGTTTTATATTGAATCATAACAATCTTTTTCTAACCTGACAGTTAAATAACATAGCCACTAAAGCATAAAAATGGGTTTATGCTTCTGTGGCTATGTTTATTTCTATGCCCTTGCGGGCAGCCTGATAGCTTAAGCGTTTGCCGGGGCTGTTCTGCCTTTGATACGGCCGGTGCTCATTAAGCCGTCGTAATGACGCATGAGCAGCTGGCTTTCGATCTGCTGCAGGGTATCCAGGATAACACCCACCATGATGAGGAGGGAGGTACCACCGAAGAAGGTAGCGAAGTTGCTGTTAACGCGGAAAGCGGCAGCAACACCTGGAAGAATACCTACAAGCGCCAGGAAGAATGCACCAGGCAGCGTGATACGGTCCATTACCGCGCCGATGTAATCAGCAGTAGCGGTACCTGGTTTAACACCAGGGATGAAACCGTTATTGCGCTTCATTTCATCCGCCATTTGAGTTGGATTGAAGATGAGTGCAGTATAGAAATAAGTGAATACAATTACTAACACACCGTAGATCACGTTGTACCAGCCGTTCGTATGATCAGAGAAGATACGGATGAAGCTGGAAGCACTTTCAGAAGAAGTGGCAAAACCGATAACGGTGGCAGGAATAAACATGATAGCCTGGGCGAAGATGATCGGCATTACACCGGCAGCATTCACTTTCAGCGGGATGAACTGACGTACACCACCATATTGTTTATTGCCTACAATGCGTTTTGCGTAGTTAACCGGAATTTTGCGGGTACCTTGTACCAGGAGGATCAATCCTACAGTGATCAGGATGAAGATGGCAATCTCGATCAGGAAGAGGATCGGACCACCGCCACCACCTTCTACTTTAGTAGAGAATTCAGCGAGGATAGCCTGAGGCAGACGGGCAAGGATACCCATCATGATGATGATGGAAGTACCGTTACCGATACCTTTATCCGTGATTTTCTCACCCAGCCACATCACGAACAGGGTACCTGCTGTGAGGACGATGGTGGTAGATAACCAGAAGAAGAAGGTGCCATACTCAGGGATAATAGCGCCACCAGACTGATTACGCAGATAGGCCACGTAAGCACTTGCCTGGAATCCAGTTACCACAACTGTAAGGATACGGGTGTACTGATTGATCTTTTTGCGGCCGCTTTCTCCTTCTTTCTGTAATTTCTGGAAATAAGGTACTGCTATCGTTAACAACTGGATAGCGATAGACGCGGAGATATAAGGCATGATACCTAACGCAAAGATGGAAGCCCTTGAAAACGATCCACCTGCAAACATGTTGAACAGCCCCAGAATCCCCTGGTTAGAACTCTTGGAAAAGTTGGAGAGAGCGTTGGCATCAATACCAGGTAAAGTGATATAGGATCCTACACGGTAGATGAGGACCAGGAGCAGGGTGGTTAAGATGCGGTTACGCAGGTCCTCAATACTCCAGATATTCTTGATCGTTTCGATAAATTTCTTCACAGGAAGACAAAGGTTTAATAGCGCTATTAAATATGAAAAGACGCACTACTCCGTAGGCGTCTCCTCAGTCGTAAAGTCTTATACCAGTTCTACTGATCCACCTGCTGCTTCGATGGCTGTTTTAGCTTTTTCGCTGATAGCGTTTACTTTAACAGTCACTTTGCTTTTCAGTTCACCGTTAGCCAGGATCTTAACTTTAGCAGTTCTGTTGATCAGGCCATTCATGAACAGGTTGTCCAGATTGAACTCCTGCAGACCATATTTTTCAACTAAGTGATCGATCTGGCCCAGGTTGAAGATTTGGTATTCTTCGCGGTTATTATTTTTGAAACCACGTTTAGGCATACGGCGCTGGATAGGCATCTGACCTCCTTCGAAGCCTCTCTTGCTGGAGTAACCAGCACGGGATTGAATACCTTTGTTACCTTTTGTGGAAGTACCACCTTTACCGGAAGCCTCACCGCGGCCGAGACGTTTCTCTTTATGTACAGAGCCTTGTGCAGGCTGTAATGAATGCAGATTCATGATGTTAATTTTTTTTACTTGCGCGGAAATTAACCGCTCGCTTAAATGTATAATATCTGTTGTAAAGTTGCAAATGTAAAGGTAAGATTGTCAGCAGACAATCCCACAGCAGTGTTAGGTGATTAACCGTTTACCTGCTCAACTTTTACCAGATGGTTTACTTTGGTAACCATACCCAGGACCTGAGGAGTTGCCTCAACTTCAACAGAAGCGTGCATTTTAGTCAGACCCAGCGCCTTCAAGGTCAGTTTCTGCCTTTCAGGACGGTCGATACCACTTTTCACCTGAGTGATCTTAATCTTTGCCATAAATCCCTATCCGCCGGGGGCGGAGTAATTTAATTGTTAAAAAATATGTTAGCACTTCTCCGGGTTAAACCGGTTCTCCTTGCGGAGAACAGATTAACCGTTGAATACTTTTTTCAGAGCGATAGTTCTGGTTTTAGCTACGCTAACTGGTTCGCGGAGCAGACCCAGTGCTTTGAAGGTAGCTTTTACCACGTTGTGTGGGTTTGCAGAACCTAAAGATTTAGCCAGAACGTCGGTAACGCCAGCGCTTTCCAGCACAGCACGCATAGAACCACCAGCGATTACACCAGTACCATGAGCAGCTGGTTTAATCAGAACTTTGGCAGCACCTTCTTTTGCGAACTGATCGTGAGGGATAGTACCGTGCATAACTGGAACTTTAATCAGGTTCTTTTTAGCATCGTCTATACCTTTTGTGATAGCTTGCTGTACTTCTTTAGCTTTACCCAGACCATGACCTACCACGCCGTTTTCGTTACCTACTACAACCAGCGCGGAGAAGCTGAAAGTACGACCGCCTTTGGTGGTTTTGGTAACACGGTTGATCGCCACAACTTTCTCTTTCAGTTCCAGGTCACCGGCTTTTACTTTATTGAATGAATTCTTTGCCATTTTATTTTATAAGAATTACTTGTTCAGAATTATAAAATTCGGACCCTTTATTAAAATTGGAGACCGCCTTCTCTTGCACCTTCAGCAACCGCTTTGATACGACCGTGGTATAAGTAACCGCTTCTGTCGAATACACATTTGGTCAGACCTAATGCAATTGCTTTAGCAGCTACTGCAGCACCAACCATTTTAGATTTTTCAGATTTAGTACCTTTTTGTGCTTTGATATCTTTATCACGGGAAGATGCAGCAACCAGGGTAGTACCGTTGGTATCGTCGATCAGCTGCACGTAGATATCGCTATTACTGCGGAATACAGAGAATCTTGGTGTCTGTGCAGAACCAGAGATTTTCTTACGGATGCGGTAACGGATCTTCTGTCTCCTGTTAACTTTTGTGCTCATTGTGAGTTTTAGTTTTATAATCCCGATGCTGCCGGGATTGTGTTAAAATCAGCTAACCAGCTTTTTTGAGCTGATTAGCTAACTTAAATATTTTATTTACCTGCTGATTTACCAGCTTTCTTACGTACAACCTCATCGGAGTAGCGAACACCTTTACCTTTATAAGGCTCTGGTTTACGCAGGCTACGCAGTTTAGCGGCAACCTGACCGAGCAGTTGTTTATCAGTACCTTCCAGCATGATTTTAGGGTTCTGACCTTTTTCAGTCAGGGTAGAAACCTTCAGTTCAGCAGGAACTTCGAATACGATATTGTGAGAGTAACCCAGTGCGAGATCAAGCAGCTGACCAGCGTGAGTGGCTTTGTAACCAACACCCACCAGTTCCAGTTGTTTTTTGAACCCATCAGTTACACCAGTAACCATGTTCTGCAGCAATGCGCGATACAGACCGTGCAGCGCTTTGTGACGGATCTGATCAGTAGGGCGAACAACGTTCAGAACGCCGTCAGCAACCTCTACTTTAATATCCCTGTCGATGGTTCTTTTCAGTTCACCTTTAGGGCCTTTTACGGTTACTTCGTTGGCTGGGGAAACAGTAACTGTAACACCTGCAGCCAGTTTGATAGGAGCTTTACCTATACGAGACATAACTTTAAGTTTAAAGTTGTTATTGTTATAGTACCGATTATCCGTTTTCAGCGCCGTATAGTGAGCTTAGATGGCGGACAATCTACGCAGTTTACCGGTTGGAGACCAACCGGTAAACAAAAGATTTATTAGTAGATGTGGCAAACTACTTCACCACCAACGTTCTGAGCTTTAGCTTCTTTATCAGTCATTACTCCTTTGGAAGTAGAGATGATAGCGATACCCAAACCATTCTTCACACGTTTGAAGTCTTCTGGTTTAGAGTACTGACGCAGACCTGGACGGCTTACGCGAGTCAGTTCTTTGATAGCGGGTTCTTTAGTTTGAAGATCGTATTTCAAAGCGATTTTGATTACGCCTTGTTTGTTATCTTCTTCGAATTTGTACTTCAGGATATAACCTTTATCGTACAGAATTTCTGTAATACGTTTTTTCAGCTTGGAAGCCGGAATTTCCACAATCCTGTGGGTGGCCATTTGCGCGTTCCGGATACGAGTCAGGAAGTCTGCTATTGGATCAGTAACCATTGTTTAAATAGTTTGATGATGTTTTACAATGCGATATCCAATCAGTATAAGATGGGAATCAAATAACTTAATTGTTTGGAGCAGTTAAACTGCTACCGGGATATTACCAGCTGGCTTTTCTAACACCAGGGATTTTACCAGCGAGAGCCAGGTCGCGGAACATGTTCCTGCAGAGGCCGAAGTGACGCATGTATCCTTTAGGACGACCGGTCAGCTGGCATCTGTTTTTCAGACGAACAGGAGAAGCGTTTTTAGGCAGTTGGTCCAGAGCAGCGAAGTCACCAGCAGCTTTCAGCGCAGCGCGTTTTTCTGCAAATTTAGCAACCATAGCTTCTCTTTTCCTTTGTCTGGCTTTTACGGATTCTTTTGCCATAGTATATTATCGTTTACTGATTATCTTTTTTCATGTTTCTGAAAGGCATACCCATTTCTTTCAGCAGCTCATAAGCTTCTTCGTTGGTGGTAGCAGTGGTCACGAAAGTGATGTCCATACCGGAGATCTTAGTCACTTTATCGATATCGATTTCAGGGAAGATGATCTGTTCGGTAACACCCATGGTATAGTTACCACGACCGTCGAAAGCTTTTTCGTTGATACCTTTGAAGTCACGTACACGTGGCAGAGAAACTGAGATCAGACGATCCAGGAACTCGTACATGTTAACACCGCGGAGGGTAACGCGAGCGCCGATTGGCATGTTTTTACGGAGCTTAAAGTTGGAGATATCCTTTTTAGACAGGGTAGCGATAGCTTTCTGACCAGCGATACGGGTCATTTCGTCTACTGCGATGTCTACCAGTTTTTTATCACCTACAGCACCGTTGATACCTTGGTTCAAGCAGATTTTAGTCAGGCGAGGTACCTGCATAACGCTTTTATAGTTGAATTTCTTCTTCAGCGCAGCAACTACTTCGTTTTTGTATTTGGTCTGCAGTCTCGGAGTATAGTTAGTGTTTGCCATTATTTAATTACCTCCCCTGATTTTTTAGCGATACGAACTAATTTACCGTTTTCTCTCTGTTTGTTAACACGGGTAGGAGCACCAGTTTTAGCATCCCACAGCATCACGTTAGAGATAGCGATAGGAGCCTCTTGCTTCACGATACCACCTTTGGTATTCTGTGCAGTCGGTTTGGTGTGTTTGGTAATAATGTTAACGCCCTCTACAATAATGCGGGCTTTGTCAGGCTGAACTTCCAGCACTTTACGAGCTTTGGTCCTGTCCTTGTCATCACCTGCGATAACCGCAACCAGGTCGCCCTTCTTAATGTTGAATTTAGGCTTAAATCTAGTTTTCATTACTTTGATTTATTATTAAACGCCAAGCGAAACGTCTGTTTCGCTTGATAAATGTTTTTTCGTTCTTGCAAACGGGCTGCAAAGATAAGAAATATTTACAAATATTGGAATTTTGGGATTTTCGGGGAAAAATGCCTGAAAACACCAAAATTCCAAATTCGATAATAATTCTATTATAACACTTCAGGAGCCAGGGAGATAATTTTCATATAACCCTTGTCTCTGAGCTCACGGGCAACCGGACCGAAAATACGGGTACCGCGAGGTTCGTCTGAGTTGTTCAGCAGTACAACCGCGTTATCATCGAAACGGATATAAGAACCGTCTTTACGACGTAATTTATTTTTGGTTCTTACGATTACGGCTTTAGTAACCATACCTTTTTTCGCGCCACCGCCAGGAATAGCATCCTTAACAGTCACCACAATTTTATCACCTACTTTAGCGTAGTCCTGACCGGAGTTACCTAACACGCGGATGCAAAGAACTTCTTTAGCACCAGAGTTATCAGCTACGTTCAGCCTTGATTCTTGTTGTATCATCGTAATGAGATTTATTTTGTTTAGTCAGCGGCTGGAACCGGGATTGCCGGCCACAGCTTGAAACAAAGAATAATTATTTTACTTTTTCGATTACTTCTACCAGTCTCCAGCATTTGTTCTTAGACATAGGACGGATTTCCGCGATTTTCACGGTATCGCCAATGCTGCACTCATTGTTTTCGTCATGAGCCATGAACTTGGTAGTTTTTTTAACGAACTTACCATAGATTGGGTGCTTTACTTTACGTTCCACTTTAACAGTAATGGTTTTATCCATTTTGTTAGAGGACACCACACCAATCCTGGATTTTCTTAATTTTCTTTCGGTCGTCATTGTTGAAATATTTAACTCTCCCGGAGGAGGCCTTAAATGTTATGCTAATACTACTAGGAGGATTAGAAGCCCAGTTGTCTTTTACGCAGTTCGGTGTTCATGCGTGCGATATCGCGTCTCACAGAGCGGATGCTCATTGGATTTTCGATAGGCGTAATTGCATGACCGAATGTCATCTTCTTCAAGCGCAGTTGCTCAGCAGAGATTTTCTCTTTCAGCTCCTGTTCGCTCAGGCCTTTCAGATCCAGCTTTTCTTTTGCCATTGTATTGAGTTTGAACAGTACCCATTTTCATGGGGACTGGAATGTGTTTTAAAAATGTGTACCTGCTGATTATGCAACGAAGTCGCGGCTGGTTACAAATTTCACTTTGATAGGCAGTTTCTGAGCTGCGAGTTCCATTGCTTCTTTAGCAACTTGTAAAGGAACGCCTGCTGCTTCGAACAGAATTCTACCTGGTTTCACTACTGCTGCCCAATGGTCTGGAGCACCTTTACCTTTACCCATCCTCACTTCCAGTGGTTTAGCGGTGATTGGTTTATCAGGGAAAATACGGATCCAAACGTTACCTTCACGTTTCATGTGTCTGGTCAAAGCAACACGAGCAGCTTCGATCTGACGGTCAGTGATCCATTTAGGTTCTAATGCTTTAAGGCCGAAAGTACCAAAGGACAGGGTTGCGCCTCTTTTAGCGTTCCCTTTGATGCGACCTTTGTGCATCTTCCTATGTTTCACTCTTTTTGGCTGTAACATCGTCTATATTGTTAATGTTAATAGTAATTGTTTAAGTCTGGTTGTCGGTCAGATATTATCTGCGACCACCGCCACGGTTTTCACCGCCTCTTCTTTCACCACGCTCTCTTCTTTCGCCACCACGGTGGTGATCTTCACGGCCACCGCCACGGTTATCACCTTCTTTACCTGTCAGTACGTTAGGGTTCAGATCGCGTTTACCCAGTACTTCACCTTTACAGATCCATACTTTGATACCGATTTTACCGTAAACGGTTAATGCAAACAGGGAAGCGTAATCGATGTCCATACGGAAAGTATGTAAAGGAGTACGACCTTGTTTCATTTCTTCGGAACGGGCAATTTCAGCACCACCCAGACGTCCGCTTACTTTGATTTTGATACCTTCAGCACCCATTCTCAGTGCGGTAGCAATTGCCATTTTGATAGCGCGTTTGTAGTTGATACGGCTTTCGATTTGTTTAGCAATTGTTTCGGCAACGATGTTAGCATCCATTTCAGGGCGACGGATTTCCAGAATGTTAATCTGAACATCTTCTTTACCTGTCAGTTTCTTCAGTTCTTCTTTGATGCGGTCAACTTCGTTTCCACCTTTACCTATGATGATACCAGGTTTAGAAGTATGAACAGTGATAATCAACTTACCTAAAGTTCTTTCGATCACAACTCTGGAGATGCCACCTTTGTTGATACGGGCATTCAGATAAGTTCTGATCTTGTTATCTTCGATCAGTTTGGTAGCAAAATCTTTCTTGCTGCCATACCAATTAGAGTCCCATCCTCTGATGATACCTAACCTGTTACCAATAGGATTTGTTTTCTGACCCATGTTCTGGTTATTTGTCTATTAGATTAATAGTTTTAATTTCTCTCTGTGGTATTAACACTTAAGCGTTTTTACCGTCCACTACGATTGTAACGTGGTTACTTCTCTTGCGGATTCTGTAACCTCTACCTTGTGGAGCAGGGCGCATTCTTTTCAGGGTGCGGCCACCGTCTACGAAGATAGTTTTAACAATCAGGTTAGCATCTTCTACCCTTGCACCTTCGTTCTTCACTTTCCAGTTAGCGATAGCAGATACCAGCAGTTTTTCTAAAGGTACGCTTGGGTGCTTAGGATGGAATTTCAAAATATTCAAAGCCTTTTCTACATCCAGACCGCGGATTAAGTCTGCCAGCAAACGCATTTTGCGGGGAGATGTAGGATTATTGTTCAGCTTAGCTACTGCTTCCATTTTTAATTTCTTTTATTATTTAGTGTCTGATTACTCAGACTATAATTACATTTTCTTGTTAGCGTGTCCTCTGAAGTTACGGGTAGGAGCAAATTCGCCCAGTTTGTGGCCAACCATAAATTCTGTTACATAAACAGGAATAAATTTGTTGCCATTGTGTACTGCGAATGTGTGGCCTACGAAATCAGGAGTAATAGTAGAACGGCGGCTCCAGGTTTTGATAACTGTGCGCTTAGTGCCTTCGTTCATTTTTTCTACTTTATTCTCTAATTTCTGGTCTACGTAAGGACCTTTTCTTATGGAACGAGCCATGTTGTTTCTTTTATGATTTTCCAATTTCGGATTCCGGTTTTAAGGCCGGAATCCGAATTCCGAAATATTATAATTTTTTACCGTTCTTTCTGCTGATGATCAGTTTATCAGAGCTCTTATGCGGTTTTCTGGTTTTCAGACCTTTCGCATATTTACCTGTTCTGGATCTAGGGTGACCACCTGAAGATTTACCTTCACCACCACCCATCGGGTGATCCACTGGGTTCATCGCAACACCTCGGTTACGAGGACGGATACCTCTCCAACGGTTAGCACCTGCTTTACCGATAGATTGCAGGGCGTGATCGGAGTTAGAAACGGTACCTACAGTAGCCATACAAGTGTTGAGCACTTTACGGAGCTCACCAGAAGGCATTTTCAGTACAGCGTATTTTTCTTCCTTGTTGCTCAGTTGTGCGTAAGCACCAGCAGATCTGGCGATTGCACCACCTTTACCAGGTTGCAGTTCGATGTTGTGAACTACAGTACCGAGAGGCATATTTTTCAGCAACAGTGCGTTACCTACTTCAGGAGCAACGTCAGCACCGCTGATAACGGTACCACCTACCTGCAGACCCTGAGGAGCGATGATGTAACGTTTTTCACCATCAGCGTAGGAAACCAGCGCGATGAATGCGCTACGGTTTGGATCGTACTCGATGGTTTTAACTGTAGCAGGAATGTTTTGTTTGTCACGCTTAAAGTCGATTACACGGTACTGTTTTTTGTGACCGCCACCGATATAGCGCATTGACATCCTACCCTGAGCGTTTCTACCGCCGCTTCTCTTAGCAGGCTCGAGGAGGCTTTTTTCAGGAGTATCCGTAGTCAGTTCCGCATAAGCGTTACCGATTTTCCAACGGGTACCCGCTGTCATTGGTTTAAATTTCTTCAGTGCCATTACTTTCAGAAAAAATTAATTGTTATTAATTATAATTAGTGATCTGCATATACATCCACATCCCGGCTTATTGGGCCGGAAAGGCACTACATGTTAGCATACAGATCTATAGTTTCGCCTTCTGCGAGGGTAATAATCGCCTTTTTGTAAGACGGTTTTTTACCTGAAATGAAACCGGCTTTAGTAAAGCGGAATTTAGCTTTACCAGGCATCACTGCAGTGTTAACATCTGCAACACTCACACCGTAAAAATCTTCCACTGCTTTTTTGATCTCCAGTTTGTTGGCTTTTTTGTCAACGATGAAGTAGTAGCGGTTAAATTTATCGGTCGCCTTATTCACCTTTTCGGTTACTACCGGTTTGATTAAAACGTCTGATGGTCTCATCTTTTATAGCTTATAGCTTTACAGCTGTGTTATTTAATTGGTTTACAACCGCTTACGCTTCAACTGGCTCTTCAGTGAAGATTTTTGCAGCGCTTTCTGTGAATACCAGGTAGTTGCTGTTCATGATATCATAAGTATTGATATCGCTCAGCATTGCACCGTCCACAGTAGGGATGTTTCTTAAAGACAGGTAAACACTTTCGTTATACTCAGGGGTAATAAACATAGTTTTCTTACCGTCAACGTTGATGTTCAGGTTCTTTAAGATACCAACGAATTGTTTTGTTTTTGGCGTCTCGATAGCGAGGTCCTCAACAATGATGATGCTGTTCTCTTTAGCTTTCACTGACAGGGCGGAGATCTTAGCGAGATCTTTCACTTTTCTGTTCAGTTTAATAGCCCAGGAGTGAGGTTTTGGTCCGAAGATGGTACCACCACCTTTGTAGAGAGGGTTACGGATGTTACCTTTACGGGCACCACCAGTACCTTTTTGTTTGTGCAGTTTGCGGGAAGCACCTTTTACTTCAGCACGGGTTTTCACCTTGTGAGTACCCTGACGCTGCGCAGCCAGGTATTGCTTAACCGCCAGGTAGATTACGTGGTTGTTGGGTTCAACACCAAAAATCTCCTCAGGCAGGTCGATAGATCTTCCTGTTTGCTTACCTTGTATATTTAAGATATCGATCTTCATGTTACTTCTGGATTAAAACGATTGAACCATTGTGGCCGGGAACGGAACCACTTACCAGGATATAATTCTTTTCAGGGAATATTTTCAGAATCTTCAGGCCTTTCACTTTCACTCTTTCGTTACCTGTCTGACCTGCCATTCTCATACCCTTGAAAACGCGGGAAGGATAAGATGATCCACCTACGGAACCAGGAGCTCTGGATCTGTCGTGCTGACCGTGGGTAGCTTCACCCACACCGCTAAATCCGTGGCGTTTAACAACACCCTGGAAACCTTTACCTTTAGAAGTACCTACAACGTCAATCGTTTCACCTTCTGTGAAGATTTCACAGGTGATAGATTCACCGAGGGCTTTCTGTACATCCGGGTTGCGGAATTCTTTTACGAAACGTTTAGGGGAGGTGCTTGCTTTCGCGAAGTGATTCAATTCTGCTTTTGTGGTGTGCTTTTCTTTCTTGTCTCCGAAAGAAACCTGAATTGCATTGTAACCATCTGATTCCAGGCTTTTTACCTGTGTTACAACGTTGGGACCAGCTTCGATAATGGTGCAGGCAGTCTGCTTACCATTGGCTTCGAAGATACTGGTCATGCCAATCTTTTTACCAATAAGACCTTTCATTTTTATATGATTTTACCCAGCGCCTGGGGGATTTCTAGCTATCCCCAGGATGGGCGGTTTAAATACATTTATTGGGCGGCCGCCCAGAAGGCGCGACCTATGTTATATTTGTTAAAATTGTTACTCACTGGCAACCAGAGAGTAACCATAAATCAATTAAAGGCGGGCCTTTTGCCCAGCCTTGCTGTTGTCCTATGCTTTAATTTCAACTTCTACACCGGAAGGTAAATCCAGTTTGCTGAGCGCATCTACAGTTCTTGAGGAAGAAGTGTAAATGTCCAGTAAACGTTTGTGAGTACACAACTGGAACTGCTCGCGCGCTTTCTTGTTTACGTGCGGGCTACGCAGCACTGTAAAAATTTTCTTCTCTGTTGGTAAAGGAATTGGACCTGTTACCACGGCGCCCGTGTTACGCACGGTTTTAACGATCTTCTCAGCAGACTTATCTACCAGGTTATGATCGTAGGACTTCAGCTTGATTCTTATTCTCTGAGACATATGCAATGAACTTCTCTTTGTTTTTTCCCTTTACAATTTGGGAGGGCAAAGGTAACCCTTTCTTTTTATTTGGCAAATAATTCTCGGGAAAAAAATATAAGATGACCATCAAAAGACATGCTTTGCTGGCACAGCAGGTGGGGTTATAGGGGCTTACCGCATGCCTGAGCCTTGTAGAATGCATTCATTTTGTGATGCTTAGGCCTTAGTTTTTGTTAACATGCTGGTTTTGACAAATATAGGGAAACCTCATTCAGAAAACCAAAAAAAATTTAAAACTTTTTGCCGGTATGATGAAAATCTTGCCCTGGATCCTATCTGGAAGCGACTGCATCTCCAACGCAGCTTCGCCAGGTAAGTATACTGCCCCACAAGCCCGCTCCCCCTTGCAACCCTCCCCTTTAGCGTATGCTCATCTCCCCACAAAAAACAGAGGCTGCCCTCCCGGAGCAGCCTCGTGGAATAACCAGAGCAAAATCAGCCCGTAGCTCCTCTTACAGAGGTAAGCCACCGCCAATACCGCCCAGTAATGATTTTACTAATCCTAAGATCAGTGCCAGCAGTTGATTCAGTAAATCCATCGTTTAAGGTTTTAATAGGTAAACGCCTACTCTGATTCCCCTGGTTTTCGGCTGCCCCAGCTGATAACTTTCTTACCAGGTCCCGAAAATAGGCGCATATTTCCAGCTGACATACGTTCATTTTATTCATTTATGCCCATTTGTTCATTTCATTCATTCCGCTGCCAGCTTTGATTTTAGCAGACTCTTGCATCTACCAAAATCATAATACGGTAAGTAATCCTAATAAAAAACCGCTGCGTAAGCAACGCAGCGGTTCAATAATGCAGGAAGGGAATGTTTAAGCACCTTTGGGTCCCTCCTGATGAGGTTGTTAATTACAAACCTCCCAGTAATGTTTTCAGGAGCGCAACCAATTGTTGCAGCAATTGATTCAGTGTAGCCATAATGTTGGTAATTTCAGAGTTAAACGCCTACTCTATTCAGGGTTTTCAGCTGCCCCCTGCGCAGGATTATTACAAACCGCCAAGCGCTCTTACCAGCAACGCCACCAGACCTGTCAAAAAGGTGTTTAATGCATCAACAATCATTGTGTTAAGAATTTTGCTTCTGCCTACTCTTTGTGCGGGTTTTCGGCAATCCCCGGTTTAAGCACCGGCAGCCGCTCATTGCGCTACCAGCAGCCAATTACAGTGCGCCAGTTACAGTGTTCAGGAACTTTACCAGTGCCATAAAAATAGTATTCAGCATAGCAACAGTTTTTATCTATTCCGCCTACTCTATTCTTGGTTTTCAGCAATCCCAACCACCCCGCCTTGTGCAGGGCAGATCGCTAAAATAAAGGCTTCCGCGTAAATAGCCTTCGTTCAGTATATTCATTCATGGAGAGGGCGTTCATTCTGTTCATTCCGCCAGCGGTAAGGACTCCTAAATAAAAATGGTCCTGAAGATACCTCCAGGACCATTTTTCATATAACAGACTAAACAACTGCTTATTTACCCATCTCTTCCTTGTAAATCTGCTTCGCTTTAGCAGTAGGGAGGAAGATCTGGAAACCCAGACTGATACCCAGTCTATTAGCTGTGGTACTATTACCACCACCTACGGTAATATCCCAGTTCAGCATTGCATCCAAACCGATATTTGGGGTAATAAAATAGGATAAACCAGGAGACAGACCCAGATTCAAACCATTGGTAGAAGCACCGTTCGCCGGATTCAGCCCCGCCAAACCTGCATTAGCTTCCAGGAAGAACCTCGTGCGCTTGCTGAATTCCAGCTTACGCACATTTTTATCTTCTATGTAATACCGCGCAAACGCACCAATACCATAGCTCACATCGGAACCATTGTCTTTCTGCGTACGTAAACCGAAGTCTACATAGCCACCCACTGCCAGCCCGTCCTTAATGAACCAGCCCACCTTCGGGTTTAAATTGAATTGGAAAACTGTACTGTTGTTCTGAAACAAAAATCCCAGATCAGTAATATCGGAGCCAACCATGATATTTCCTTTTTGGATCTGTGCTTTTGCTGTGCCGAACACCAGGGTCATTAATACTAGGGTTAAGAGACGAATTTTTTTCATGGTCTAATTTTTAATTTAAAATGAATGACATGCTGATTGACGATGGAATTGCTATTTCAGGGTAGGAATAAATTAGGATGTCTGCCTCTTCTCTCTCTTCACAGGATCACTCATACGAAGACTTCATAATAATTGAAAATGAACAGAATAAATATTCATTTCTGCTTTTAAATATCAATAAAGCTCCGACTCGCTGCTGGTTTTAAATCCGCAACTAAGTCAATAACAGTTTTGACATTCATGTTGTTGAATGTCAGACAAAAAAAATGTTAAATTTTATTTTACCTGTGCGAGCAGATCAGCATGCGTGCAAAACTCACCGCGAGATTTCAGAAAAGACAGGAATCCTTCCAATTTAGCGCACATCTTATCTCCACTCACCTTCCGGATGTAAGCTGGAAGCTGGTATCCGGCCAGATCAGTCAATTCCCAGGGATGGAAATAAAAAGACAGATAAGGGTCTTTACGAAGGATCTGCCTGCTGAAATGCCTGGTTATCCATAGCGGGGCATTTTTTACACTCAGCCAAAAGATGGGGTACCTCACCAGGGGAGATACAGAGGATGGGATTATCCACAGTTTTTCACTGCGGAAAATAGTACGGGGTACATGCCAGTTATTGTACCGGCCCGGCAGCCAGGTAGGGTTAACCGAAGAATCGTATTGGTAACCGGCCTTCAACAACGCAGCCTGGCTAACAGGGCGCAGCCTTGGCATCCGGAAGCCGGTAACTTCCCGGCCACTGATTTCCTGGAGAGCAAGCCGGGAACCTTCGAGGTCCTCCTCACAAAATGAGCTATGGTAATAAGCGTGAGAGGCTATTTCATGCTTTGCAGCGATCCTGCGGATCAGCTCCGGAAAATGCTGCGCCCAGTATGCGGTAATAAAGAAAGTGGCCCTCACCTCGTATTGCTCGAATATTTCGAGGGTTTTGAGCAGGCCCCTGCGGGAAACTTCCAGTTTTTCCTGTAAAGGTACCTGTTGGCCAAATTCTTCAGGGATATCGAATTCTTCTACGTCTACACTAATCAATATCCGTTTCTTACTATGCATATAAGGCTATCTATGAAATATTTGTATTGATAATTATCTTAAAATAGTTGCGTAACTCCCGCAGCAGTAGTTTCATACGAAAAGCGGAGAATTTGATATCCGGCCGGCATAACACAGGCACGGAACTCATTTGGAGTCGCTTGCGCCTGCCCGCTTTGTAAATGAACTCGCTGTCGTACAGGAAGCCGTCGATCTCGGTTTGCAGCAGCACGTCCTTTCCGCGCCAGTTAAAGCCCTTTAACCCTGCCTGAGCATCATCTACCTTCAGGCGAAGAATAAAGCGGTTCATGGCTCTGCTAATGCGGGTTATGATCCTCCTTTTACGGGGCAGTTCGCGAAGGTACGCTTCTCCCCTTTCACCGGCAACGATATCGGCACCGGACTGGAGGGAATCATATACCTGTTTTACCGCTCTGACACCAAACGGGAAATCAAGGTCTGTATACACCTGATATTCAAACCGGGCATGCTTTACACCTGCCCTCACAGCGTACCCTTTGCCTCTGTTGATTTTATTATCTACAATCATAATCCCTGGTATAGCGGCTTCCAGCCAGGTAATATGCTGGGAGGTGAAGTTTTTCAGGGAACCATCGTTTACAAGGAT
The DNA here is from genome assembly GCF_900142605.1 of Chitinophaga jiangningensis. GTDB lineage: Bacteria > Bacteroidota > Bacteroidia > Chitinophagales > Chitinophagaceae > Chitinophaga > Chitinophaga jiangningensis. The sequence continues at coordinate 232,270 of NZ_FRBL01000006.1, read as the reverse complement.
CAGCTGCAGGGGAACTTCCGGCATCAGGGAGGTTAAATCGTGGTAATTGCGGATCAGGGATTCCACCCACTGCCCCGACGGGTTCCAGCAAGGCAGGATAAGGTCGAGGCCAGGAGTGAGAATTTCCGGTTGAACCGGATTTATTATAACAGTTGCAGGAGGTGCTGGTATCGTCAATGACAATGGCATAGATAAATTGGCTATCAGTAATTAATGCAGGTTGCTGTCACTTATTTCTCTATTGACGTACGAAGTGGGGATACCCTCTATTGCGGGCATAAAAAAAGGGCTCCCGGAAAACCGAAAACCCTGGCAGGCAAAAAAGCATTTATCAGTTGCAGGTTATTATAGCTAAAATAATCAAATACACTGCAACTACAATAGCATTTTAGGGGGATAGTGCTACAATGAAAAAGGGTGTTCCGGTAAACCGGAACACCCTTTAGTATGCGTTATGCTTAAGGATTAAGCGTTTACTTTTCCTTTAACTTTCGCGATCACTTCTTCAGCAACGTTGTTCGGAGCCGGAGCATAGTGAGAGAACTCCATGATAGAAGTTGCACGACCGGAAGACAGGGAACGCAGCTGAGTTACGTAACCGAACATTTCGCTCAGTGGAACTTTAGCTTTGATTACCTGAACACCGTTTTTAGAGTCCATACCTTCCAGCATACCACGACGACGGTTCAGGTCACCTGTTACGTCACCCATGTATTGGTCTGGGGTTTGAACTTCTACTTTCATGATTGGCTCCAGCAGAACTGGTTTAGCTTTACGGCCAGCTTCACGGAAGGCTTGTTTAGCACAAAGCTCGAAGGACATAGCGTCGGAATCCACTGCGTGGAAACCACCGTCGAACAGACGAACTTTCATGTCTACCAGTGGGAAGTTCGCGAGAACACCCTGGCTCATAGAAGCTTCGAAACCTTTCTGAACTGCAGGGATGAATTCTTTTGGAATAGCACCACCGAAGATATCGTTTACGAACTGGAATGATTTACCGTCGTTTTCTTTCAGCCATTCTGCGTCAGCAGGTCCGATTTCAATCTGGATATCGGCGAATTTACCTTTACCACCGGATTGTTTTTTGAAGGTTTCACGGTGAGAAACTTTCAGTGTCAGGGCTTCTTTGTAAGCAACCTGAGGAGCACCCTGGTTAACTTCTACCTTGAATTCGCGACGCATACGGTCAACGATGATTTCCAGGTGAAGCTCACCCATACCGGAGAGAACTGTTTGACCAGTTTCTTCGTCGGTTTTCGCTTTCAGGGTAGGATCTTCTTCTACCAGTTTAGCGAGGGCCATACCCATTTTATCCACATCTGCCTGAGTTTTAGGCTCGATAGCGATGGAGATTACCGGATCAGGGAAGGTCATTGATTCCAGTACGATAGGATTGTTCTCATCGCACAGGGTATCACCGGTTTTGATATCTTTAAAACCAACAGCCGCACCGATATCACCAGCTTCGATGAAATCGATAGGGTTCTGTTTGTTAGCGTGCATCTGCATGATACGGGAGATACGCTCGTTTTTACCAGTACGGGTATTGAGAACGTAAGAACCAGCATCCAGGTGACCAGAGTAAGCCCGGAAGAACGCCAGACGACCTACGAAAGGATCGGTCATAATTTTGAACGCCAGTGCTGCGAATGGTTCTTTAGCATCTGGTTTACGCTCGATTTCATCACCAGTATCAGGGTTGGTACCTTTTACCGCTTCGATGTCCATTGGAGAAGGCAGGTAACGGCAAACCGCATCCAGCATTTTCTGAACACCTTTGTTTTTGAAGGAAGAACCGCACATCATAGGGATGATAGCGATATCGATGGTAGCTTTACGGATAGCTTCGTGGATTTCAGCTTCGGTGATGGTATTAGGATCATCGAAGAATTTCTCCATCAGTTTGTCATCGTAGTCAGCAACAGCTTCAACCAGTTTAGCTCTCCACTCGTTCGCTTCGTCTACCATGTCAGCAGGGATTTCGATTTCCTGGTAAGTAGCACCTTTACCTTCTTCGTCCCAGATGATACCTTTCATGGTGATCAGGTCAACCACGCCTTTGAAAGTATCTTCTGCACCGATAGGCAGGGTCAAAGGAACAGGGTTAGCACCCAGCATTTCTTTAACCTGTTTAACTACGTTCAGGAAGTCAGCACCTGCACGGTCCATTTTGTTAACGAAACCGATACGTGGTACACGGTAGCGGTTAGCCTGGCGCCAAACGGTTTCAGACTGAGGCTCAACGCCGGATACGGCGCAGAACAGTGCCACCAGACCGTCCAGTACACGGAGGGAACGCTCTACCTCAACGGTAAAGTCCACGTGGCCCGGAGTATCGATGATGTTGAATTTGTATTGTTTAGTATCTGGTTGTGGCTTACCCTGTAAAGTTGGGAAATTCCAAAAACAAGTGGTAGCAGCAGATGTGATGGTAATACCTCTCTCCTGCTCCTGTGCCATCCAGTCCATGGTAGCGGCACCTTCGTGTACCTCACCAATTTTGTGGGATTTACCTGTGTAATACAGGATACGCTCTGTGGTAGTGGTTTTACCCGCATCAATGTGCGCCGCAATACCAAAGTTCCTTTGAAATCTTAAGTCTGCCATAATATTAAAATGACTAAATAATGCAATTTAGGGCGCAAAGGTAATCTTTTTTCCGTAATAAATAAAACGCCCGGGTAGGTGATCATGTTATTTATTCCTTAACGAATTTCGGCTTTTTTTCCGGACCGCCGCCGACCCATAAAAACCGACCAAATTTGGAAATTTTACCGCCGTATTTCATTTATTCTCAATGGGATAAGAATTGTTTGATAATTTAGAGAACATTTTTGCAGTTTTTTATGTTCCATTGCAACGGATCATAACTATTGATTGGAAATCAGCACTATGAATGTTTAAACATTGGAAGCCGTTTTTGTTCATCCTTATCTAATGCACTTATGAAGAAATTACTACTTATTCTGTAATGTTTTATCCTGACCCCGATTTTTACCAAAATCGAAACGATATGACCCCTGCATTGCACTACGGGCTTATTTCGAGCAACATCAAGTCAGACAGATAGATTGTAATTTTTGATGCATTAGCACATGAATACCGTTATTGCCAGCGCATTAACAGGGAGGATTTGTGTGCAGACTGATGCCGGGCGCTACTATCATTCTACGCAGAAAGACACAACGTACAAGAGTTTAATCCCATTCCATAGATAGAAAACTTCTGCAAAATGAAAAGATCCCTTAGGGTTTTATGCCTGCTGATCGCATGCATATGCCTGTTTCAACCTCAGCAAACCATGGCCCAAAGCGGTATGGGCGGTATTAATTATCAAGCGGTGGTGCGTAATGCAAGTGGTACCGCAGTTCCTAACCAGCCGATAAAGATACGTTTCTCCGTATTGGACAACTCTCCCGGAGGCCAGGTCCAATACCAGGAAACACATGATTTAACAACGAATCAATTAGGGTTATTTACCACGCAAATTGGTACGGGAACCCCTACGAACGGCACTTTTGCAGCTATTCCATGGGCCAACACCAACCAGTATCTGCGGGTAGAAGTAGCAATAAATGGTGGCAGTTACAGCGAATTGGGCACCGCCCAGTTATTTGCTGTACCCTATGCCTTGTACGCTGCCAATGCGGGATCTCCCGGGCCCCGCGGATTACAGGGTGTACAGGGTATACAGGGTCTTAAGGGAGATGTGGGTGCCACCGGTCCGGCAGGACCAGCCGGCCCCGCAGGCCCTCCAGGTCCGCAGGGCGCACAAGGCCCGGCTGGCGTGGCAGGACTGGCAGGTCCTAAAGGAGATCCCGGTATACAGGGCCCTCCAGGACCGGCAGGCCCCATAGGACCACAGGGCCCCCAGGGCGAACAAGGTTTAACCGGCCCCCAGGGAATGATCGGATTTACCGGCGCCACCGGACCAGTAGGTCCCACAGGCCCGCAGGGACTGAAAGGGGACGATGGTATCCAGGGGCCGATGGGCCCAACAGGACTCACCGGTGCTAAAGGCGATCCCGGTGATCCCGGACCAGCAGGACCGGCAGGCATCCAGGGACCGGCAGGGCCCATAGGACCCGCAGGCCCTATAGGCGCCACCGGTATAGCAGGCCCCATAGGCCCCGTTGGACCGGCAGGACCAGCAGGAGCAACCGGTGCCACAGGCCCTCAGGGTGTTCCAGGCCCCATGGGATTGATTGGACCAATGGGCCCTATTGGACCAATTGGACCAATTGGGCCAGTAGGAGCCACCGGCGCCACAGGGCCAATCGGCCCGGCAGGACCTCAAGGCCCCATAGGTCCGGCAGGCAGCTTAACCGGCGCGGCGGGCGGCGACCTCACGGGCACCTATCCCAATCCGCAGGTGGCAGGGATAAGAGGCATTAACGTCTCCACAACCCCACCTACCAATGGTCAGGGATTGGTATATAACGGCACCGATTGGGTACCGGGTAACCTTACCGGAGATAACCTTGGGAACCACATTGCCACCATGGACATACAGCTGCGTGGTTATAAGCTAACCAATCAACCAACCAACACCGGGATCAACCTGACCGATGAGGGCAAATTTACCCTCACCACCAATCCCGGCGGCCTGGGTACCTACGCCACCACCTTCGTAGTGGATGATTTTGGCAGTGTAAACGCCCAGGGAAAACTTTCCGTTGGTACTATCCCTGCTACCGGAGCAGGCTGGCGGATGATGTGGTATCCGGGAAAAGCCAGTTTCCGTGCAGGTGGTGCAGTGACTAACGAATGGGATGATGCAAATACCGGCCAATACTCCATAGGCTTAGGTACCAATGTGCTGGCGAGCGGCTTTGCCAGTATTGCCGCAGGAGATGCCATCCGATCAGCCGGATATGCAAGTGTGGCGCTTGGCAGGGCTAATGAAGCCAGCGGAAGTGGCGGTATAGCTATAGGCACCCGTTGCTATTCATCCAAACTTAGCGCTGTAGCGATAGGTGATACGGTAGCAGCTGATGGAGACTATAGTGTAGCACTGGGCAGATATGCTAAAAATGCCGGCTATGGCGGTTCTATGGTCATGGGTGATAACTCTTCCGGACTTGATGTAGTGGTAAATACGGCCTCCAATCAATTTGTAGCACGTTACGCAGGAGGGTATATACTTTATACTTCACCATCATCAGGAGGTGTATCCCCGCTGGGAGCAGCATTAATACCAGGTAGTACTTCCTGGAGTGCAGTATCCGATTCAACCAAAAAGGAAAAATTTGCGCTCGCGAATGGTGATGAATTCCTGGAGAAGCTAAACCAGCTCCATTTAGGTTCCTGGAATTATAAAACATTTTCACCAGCTGAATACCGGCATTATGGTCCGTTTGCACAGGAAATTTATGCAGCATTCGGCAGAGACAAATATGGCAAAATCGGTTGCGACACCCTCATCAACAGCGGAGATATGGATGGTATCATGCTCATCATGCTGCAGGCATTAAACAAGCGCTGCGAAGCATTACAAGTAGCAAACAAGAAACTGGTTTCACAGGTAACGGATCTGGCTACCCTGAGAAAAGAAAATGAAGAGCTGAAAGCCGCCCTGAGCAAAGTGGAAGCACTAACGCAAAGGATTCTGCAACTGGAAGCCACGGTAAAATCAAGTGCTGGCGATCAACCAAAAACAACAGCATCCAACATCAATCAAACACACTAACCAGTATCGCTATGAATGTATTTACACGTGCAGGTATTTGTATACTCTTTTTACTGAGTGTATGCATTACTGTTGCTCATGCTCAACTTATCCTTAACAGGCAGGTGGCTGCAACGGCGGGTGGTAGCGGCACAGCGGGGAATACGCGTATTCAGTATACGATCGGAGAACCAATGATCACACTGATTACCGATGGCCGCGTGCTGCTCACCCAGGGCTTCCAGCAACCGGAAGAGCTGCCTCCTGTGGATCCGGGTGCCAACGTGGTAAAGGGATTCATCATTTTCCCCAACCCGGCTTCTACTAACCTCAAAGTTCAGCTCGATTTACTCGCGCCGGCAATTGTCAATCTCGAATTGATCAATACCGCCGGCCAGAGCATGTATCGGGAGGGGCAGTCGATGGGTGCCGGCAGAAACACGGTGGTAATTGCCGTCAACAAATTTGCCTCAGGCATTTACCGGCTGAAAATCAAGGTAGGACCTCAGATATTCTTTGAGAAAATCATTATTCAATAACCTTCTTCGCAGATAGATAAAAGCTACCATTATGCAAAAACAGTTCTATTTGATTTTGCTTGTGTGCATGCTATATGCCCCATCCCTGCTGATGGCGCAAAAAACCGGACAGCGGCCGCCAGACATTGGCGCCAGTTTTCTGTTGGTTAACCCGGATGCCCGCAGCAGCGGCGCCGGTAATGCACCTACGGGATTGACCCCGGATGTAAACGCACTGTTTTCCAATGCCGCAAAAATCGTATTTGCCGGCGACTGGGGCGTGAGCGCCAATTACGCCCCATGGATGTGGGAACTGAATAACAGTGAGTCGAATATGGCTTATGTAGCCGCTTTCAAAAACTTTGGCCAGGACCGGAACCAGGGTGTAGGACTTTCCATGAAATACTTCAATTATGGCAGCATGACCTTCCGGGATGATAACGGTACTGTGTTGCAGGACTATAATCCAAGAGAATTTGCCATTGATGGTTCCTACGCCAGAAAGCTCGGCCAGCGTACTTCCCTGGCAATATCGCTGAGATACATCCGCAGCCAGCTTGGTGAAGGTAACTACAACGGCCTTCAGCAAAAGCCAGCATCTGCGGTGGCCGGCGACATCGGCTTCTACTACCAGAACACGGCCGACAACCTGGATTTCGGTAACCGTTACAGCTTTGGCGTAAGTATCACCAACATCGGCACCAAGCTGTCCTACACCGATGATAAAGACAGGAAGAGTTTTTTACCGATGAACCTCCGGATTGGCGGTGGATATGCCTTTGTAAACACCGACTACAACACGTTTACGGTTACACTGGAAGTAAATAAGCTGCTGGTGCCCACCCCTCCTATTTATGCGCTGGACTCCAATGGTTTGATGACCGACCAGATCCTCAAAGGAAAGGATCCTAACAGAAGCGTGGTAGAATCCATTTTTTCCTCCTTCGGCGATGCGCCGGACGGATTCCAGGAAGAGTTGCGGGAGTTCACTATCGGAGCGGGCGTAGAATATTCCTACAAGCAGACCTTGTTTTTACGGGCGGGTTACTTCTACGAGCATCCTAACAAAGGTTACCGCCAGCACTTTACCAGTGGCCTGGGTGTGAGGTTTTCCAATGTGGAACTGGATATGGCTTACCTGATACCAACAGACGGTAGTTTATATCAGAAGAAGACACTGATGTTCTCTTTACTCTATAACATAAACAAAGATCACTAGCAGGGCTAAATATTCAAATAATTGCTAAACCTCCATGTCGATATGAAAAGACTATTAACACTACTTATTATCAGCTGCACCGTAGCAACCGCAGCACATGCGCAGGACGCCAAAGAAGGTCAGTCACTGAAGCAACGGCTGTTTCCGACGATGAAGCAGGATATTGATGCCATCAATCAACGTTCTGCCGTAAATGACAAACTGCCTGTAACGCCATCGAATAAACGAACCAAAGAAGTGATTTTTACCGACTACAAGCCGGCTGCTACCACGGCGCCGGCTGCTGCAACAGCCCGGTCAAAATCCAATGCCGGCACGCTCCCTTCTGACAAGGCACCCGTGCACAGCATTGATTCTACACCAGCCAAAATCTACATCCCTCATCAGGGAGAAGAAGCACCCAAGAAAAATTAAACTTTAAAAAAGCAGATTATGCTATTAAGAAACTTTGTTCTTATACTCTTCCTGATGGCCGTAGTACAGGGCGCGTCCGGTCAGAGCAGCTTACAGAGAATTAACTACCAGGCGATAGCCAGGAATACCAATGGTACCGTATTGGCAAATACAGCCGTGAAAGTGCGTATTTCAGTGTTGGGTGGCGCTGCAAATGGACCGATACAATACCAGGAGACACATGATGTAGTCAGTAATCAATTGGGGCTGTTTACCCTGCATATAGGTGCAGGAACGCCTGTAACCGGCACCTTTGCCGGGGTGCCATGGGCGGATGCCAACCAGTTTATACAGGTGGAAGCCTCTGTAAATGGAAGTCCGTTTGCAGTACTGGGCACCAGTCAGCTGGCCAGTGTACCGTTTGCTTTATATGCGGCTAACAGTCAGCCCGGCCCGGCCGGACCGGCAGGACCATCAGGCCCTCCGGGGCCAGCAGGACCTGCAGGGCCGCAGGGTGAGCCCGGCGTGGAAGGTGCTATGGGGGTACCGGGTCTTCCGGGGGCTCCCGGTATCCAGGGACCCGTAGGGCCACTGGGACCTATGGGACCGGCAGGACCCATTGGACCAGCCGGACCGGCAGGCACACCTGGAGCACCCGGAGCAGTAGGACCAGCCGGACCGGCAGGCCCCGTGGGACCAGCAGGGCCAGTGGGACCGGCAGGACCTGAAGGACCATCCGGACTTTCCACCGGACCAGCCAGCGGGGATCTCACCGGCAATTATCCCGGCCCTACCGTGGCTAAAATCCAGGGAGTGCCCGTAAGCGCGGTAGTGCCAACCGCTAATCAGTTTCTGCGGTTTGACGGAGTTGAATGGTTGCCGGCATCCATTGGTGGTGGTGGAGGAGGTTCCCTTACCCTGCCATACATTGCCGCTGAAAACAATGCCAGTACTTTATTTTCCATTGCTAATAGTGGCGATGGTACTTCCATTGAAGGTATAAACGGTACAACTACTTCCAACGTGGCGGCTGTACGGGGTTTGATCAGCAGCGCTTCACCCGGAGGTTTTTCAGCCGGGGTGCGTGGTATCAACAATGGTACCGGCGGGCTTGGCGTGGGCGTGTATGGCTCACAGAACGGTAGCGGCTGGGGCGTGTACGGTACTACTCCTAATGGCCTTGGCGTATATGGCAATGCCAGTGCCAATGGTTACGGTGTGTATGCGAACAGTAATACTGGTACCGGTTTGAATGCGACCAGTAACAATGGTATCCCTGCTAATATTTCTATTTATAATAACGCCAACAATAACAATGCACTGGTGGTGAATTCAGTGGGTAATGGAACGGTGGTAAATGTGACCACCACTGGTAATGGCGTAGGCGTGAGAAGTTCTACTACTGCCGGTTTCGGTATACATGGCATCACTTCCGCTGTAACTTCGGCGGGGGTGGTAGGTGATAACAATGGTGGGGGTGAAGCCGTAGTGGGAAGAACTACCAGTGATATTGCCGGCGCAGTGGTTGGCCGGAATGATGGCGGGGGTTATGGTGTAAGGGGTTTTATTGCTACCAGTACGGCTAACACTGCCGTTGGTGTATTAGGGCAGGTGGGTTTGAATAACAGTACCGGCCGCGCGGGACGTTTTGAAAATTTTAATAATGTTAATACCGAGGCCAACACATTAGAAGTTGTATCTAATGGGAATGGTAATATCCCGGATAATACGCTGGGAAATGCTTCTTCATTTTTCCTGAATAATACAAATAGTGTAGGCGCTGCTGTTAGAGCCGAAGTAAATACCATCTTCGGAAACTTTGGTGCAGCGGGTGTTTTCGGTATTTCCTCCGGAACCGGTGGCCGTGCAGGGTTATTCTATGCTTCGAACCCGGCAGGTAATGGGGCTTCGCTGATTGCGCTGACGGATGGTAATGGGAACGCTATTACTGCCAATGCGGGTAAGAATGGTAACGGGGTGGAAACTAATATAGACGGTTCCGGAAACGCGCTGTATGCCTGGGTGCCAACGTTTTCAACGGGTCGTGCCGGCAGGTTCGAAATATTTAATGAAAACAATACCAGCGATGTCATTACTGTAAAAACCGTAGGTAATGGCGTAGCTGGTAATTTCAAGGTGGATAGAGTTACCGGCACTTCTCCTGCTGTTAAGGCGGAGGTGAACACGCAATTTGCCAATTTTGGTGCAGCGGCAGTGTATGGCATTTCTTCCGGCACCGGCGGATATGCGGGACTTTTCCATGCCTCTAATCCGGCAGGAAATGGACCTGCGCTAATTGCGATCGCTGACGGCAATGGCAATGGTATTACTGCCAATGCCTCCAATACCGGGGATGGCGTGGAAACTACGGCAGATGGTACAGGTAATGCCTTGTTTGCCTGGGTGCCTAACTTCGGTAACGGACGTGCAGGCCGCATGGTGAACTTCAATACAGCAAATACCAATCCGGTGCTGACGGTTGAGCAACACAGTAATGGCAGCATCGCGCTGTTTAAATCAGGCAACCCGGGCACTGTGAATGTAGCCAGGATTAACTCTGCTGGTCGCGGCTTCTTCAACGGAGGTACCCAGAACAGTGGCGCCGACGTGGCTGAATCCTTTGATGTGAGCGGTCATATCAATCAGTATGAAGCCGGTGATGTGTTGGTGATTTCCACTACTACTGACCGTACGGTGGAGAAATCGCAGGAGCCCTACTCTACCCTTGTAGCAGGTGTTTATGCCACCAAACCGGGTGTATTGCTAACGGAAGCCGGCATAGATGATGATTTATCGCACCAGGTGCCGATGGGTGTGGTGGGAGTGATTCCTACAAAAGTGTGTGATGAAGGTGGAGTAATTCACCGTGGAGATATTTTGGTGACTGCCAGCAGGGCTGGTTATGCGATGAAGGCGGATATTAACAAGCTGAAACCAGGCCAGGCGATAGGTAAAGCGCTGGAGGAGCTTACCGGAAAAGAAGGTAAAATCCGGGTGCTGGTGAATGTGAAATAAATACTTAGTCGAGGAACTAATTGGTTAGAGGCCGGGGTTTTTACCCTGGCTTTTGTTTTTATGGTTATTAATGACACCTTCGGTGTCATTGAGGTGGTTCCGCGCTGCGCGCGGTTGGGCTTTTGGTGGTTAGGGAGATGCTAATGCCGCATTGGGTCGGAGATTAGTTTTTTAAGGGGGGATCGTTGGCTATTTATGTTTGGGGAGATGTTATTGCAGCAGTTGACGGGTGATTAGTTGCTTTGAGGGCGTACCCCTGACTTTTTATGTTTGGGGAGATGTTAATGCAACTTATAGGCAGCGGCTAGGATTTTGCAAACATAAAAAGGCGAACAGTTCCGATAACAGAACTGTTCGCCAAATATATTGAGTTTGCCTTTTAGGGCAAGAACTATACTCTGAAGTGAGAGAAAGCTTTGTTAGCTTCAGCCATACGGTGAGTATCTTCTTTCTTTTTGAAAGCGGCACCTTCACCTTTGCTTGCTGCTACGATTTCATTCGCCAGCTTGTCAGCCATGCTCTTACCGTTTCTGTCACTAGCGTAACGAACTAACCATTTGATGCTCAGGGAGATCTTTCTGTCAGGACGAACCTCAGCAGGAATCTGGAAGGTAGCACCACCGATACGACGGCTTCTAACTTCAACAGCAGGAGTAACGTTAGTTAATGCCTTTCTCCAAACCTCGTAACCGTTTTCGCCGGTCATTTGGCTCACTTTATCCACAGCATCGTAGAAAATTTTATAGGCAATGCTCTTTTTTCCTTGCTCCATAACATTATTAACAAAGCGGGTAACCAGCTTGTCATTAAATCTTGGATCTGGAGCCAGAGGCAATTTCTTTGCAGCTTGCTTTCTCATTTATTGAAAATTACTACTATTATTAATTATTATTTTTTAGCCTTTTCCTTTTTAGTACCATATTTGGAACGGCTCTGCTTTCTGTCTTTCACACCAGCAGTATCGAGGGAACCGCGAACGATGTGATAACGAACACCTGGTAAGTCTTTTACCCTTCCACCACGGATCAGTACGATAGAGTGCTCCTGGAGGTTATGACCTTCACCTGGGATATATGCAATCACCTCAACTTTGTTGGTCAAACGCACTTTCGCAACTTTACGCAATGCGGAGTTAGGTTTTTTAGGCGTAGTAGTGTATACACGCGTACAAACGCCACGGCGCTGAGGGCAGCTATCTAATGCCCTGGACTTAGACTTAGCCCGGATAATTTCTCTTCCTTTTCTTACTAATTGTTGTATAGTAGGCATTCTTTACCTAGTTTTTTATGTCGGTTTACTAAGACGACCAAATTTCCCATATGGGATTTTGGGACGGCAAAGGTAAAACTATAACTGTGAATAACAAAATTGTTTCGAAAAATTTTTTCGTCACACCAGTGGTGCAACTACCCCGGAAGCGGTTTTGGTTCCTTAGGTAATTGATACGCTTACCTGTAACCGGAACGCAAAGGTAGGGTTTCTCCTGAAATCTACCATAAAAAAATATCGACTTCCCTTAAAAAAAGAACTTATACCCTCAACGGGCATAAGTTCTCTTTATATAATATTATATAAGTGGCTGATTATTGGCCAACTATGTAATTCCAGTTGCGGGTATCTGCTGCCCTGCCGGTACGGATACCATCCAGGCGGCGGATCACTTCTGCCCCTACTTCATATTTAGTAGTGTCCAGTTTCAGGTGGTTATCCAGGTAATCCAGCTGCTCCACGTAAGCTACGCTGGCGGCAGTGCCGGTACCAAATACCTCGCGGAGTGTACCCTTGTTGTAGGCCGATACGATTTCGTCAATAGAAATAGGCCTTTCTTCCACATTAAGTCCCATATCTTTTAAAACATCCATTACACTGTTACGTGTTACACCTTCCAGGATAGTGCCCTGGGTAAGGTCAGGCGTAATGGCATTATTGCCGATAATAGCGAAAACGTTCATGGTACCGCATTCCTGCAGGTATTTATGCTCATAACCGTCTACCCAGAGGATCTGGTCGAAGCCCTGCAGGCGGGCCTGCTGGGTCGGATACATTGCGCCACCGTAGTTACCGGCAGCTTTGGCATAGCCTACGCCGCCAGGAAAGGCACGTACATATTTATCCTGCACCAGTAATTTAATAGGCTTATTAAAATATGGGCCGGAAGGGGAATTAATAATAGCAAATCGGTAGGTATCAGATGGGCGTACCCCGATAAACTCGTCCGCCGCAATCATAAACGGACGCAGGTACAGGGAGCAGCCTTCGCCGGTTGGCACCCAGTCGCGATCCAGATCAATGAGCATATCCATACCGCCAATGAATAACCATTCAGGTACAGGAGGCATGCCCATCCTCTCCGCGGAGAGGTTGAAGCGTTTATAGTTATCGTAAGGGCGGAAAATCATCGGATTGCCCTGTGGATCCTTGTAGGCTTTAATACCTTCAAAAATCGCCTGACCGTAATGCCAGGCCGCATTGGAAGGACTCACTGAAAAGTTCTGGAAAGGGATAATTTGTGGATTTGTCCACTCTTTACCGTCAAAATCCGCCACCAGCATATGGTCGGCATACTTTTTACCAAATACCAGGTTATTAAAATCTATCTCACCTATCCGACTATGCGCTGTTTTGGTGACCTTGATCTTCTTAACAGCTTCTTCCTTTACTGTTGATTTAGCTACCATCATGGTTAATCAATTTTATCTCAATATTTTTACACTTTCGTTGTGTACACATCGTGCCTGGAAAGGCAGGACTGTGCAAATAAACTGATTTTTCCCCACGCGGGACCTTCATATAAATTATAATTATAATAACTATGGCGCTTGAAGATTTGCAACTGGACCCGTACTTTTTGGCGAAACTCTTTGCCCAGCCCATCATTCCCGGGAAAACGGAGGGAACTGCCAGCCCACAAAAATCGCTCCCTAAAGTCAAATTTTTAGGAGAAAATCAAAAAAACGTTGCGCTCTTCATACAAAACGAAAACGAACCCTATTTAAACGACGAATTATTCAACCTCCTTACCAATATATTAAACGCTTGTAAACTCGGGATGCAGGATGTAGCACTTATTAACATCAGTTCCTACCCTGACCTCAGCTTTGCCGACTGGCAACAGGCTATTAAAATAAACCAGGCCGTTGTATTTGGGATCGCACCGCAGCAACTGGCCATAGATGAACTGCCGAACTACCAGTTGTTCACCATCGACAGCAGCGCCGTGCTGTTTTCAGACGGACTACAGATTATTGGCACGGACAAAACCCTCAAGGCCAGACTGTGGGCGGCACTCAAACAATTACTGACGATATAGCTATATAATGATGAAATTAATATTTGCGACGAACAACGAAAATAAAGTCAAGGAATTCAAATCATTGCTCGGTGACCAGTTTGAGATCGTGACCCTGCTGGACGCAGGCATCGATATTGATATTCCGGAGCCGCACGATACGCTGGAAGCCAACGCCCGGGAAAAATCCGAAACCATCCACCGGATGACCGGTACCAACTGCTTTGCTGAAGATACCGGCCTGGAAATAGCAGCGCTGAACGGCGCTCCAGGCGTGCTTTCTGCCCGCTATGCCGGGGAACAGAAGTCCTCCGCCGACAACATCACCAAAGTACTGGAAGAAATGCGGGATAAGACCGATAGAACCGCTCAGTTCCGCACTGTCATCTCCCTGATATTAAATGGGAAAGAATACCAGTTTGAAGGGGTAAGTAAAGGCCGGATCACCGCCGACATAAAAGGCAGCAAAGGCTTTGGATACGACCCGATTTTTATCCCGGACGGGGCAGATAAAGCCTTTGCGGAAATGGATCTCTCTGAAAAAAATCAGTACAGTCACCGCGCCAGGGCATTTCAAAAATTCGTAGCATTTCTGCAGGACTTACAATAATATCTCCCTAAACCAGCATAATGGCAAGAATAAAAATTGATTTACCGGCTGCTTTTCCTTTTAGCACGCAGATTCCGGTAAGAATACAGGATGTGAATTACGGCGGCCATGTGGGCAACGACGCTATCCTTAGCATCATGCACGAATCCAGGCTGCAATACCTGCAATCCATCGGATATAAAGAGCTGGACCTGGTGACGAACACCGGTTTGATTATGGCCGATGTGGCGATCGCCTATAAAGGTGAAGCCTTTCATGGCGATGTGCTGGTGGTGGAAGTGGCTGCGGGCGAGTTCAGCACCTTTGGGTTCGAACTTTTTTATCGCATTACCACTTCACGGGCCGATAAAACCCACACCATTGCAGAAGGCAAAACCGGCATGGTTTGCTTTGATTATAACACCAGAAAAGTAGCGCGACTGTCGCCCGAAATGAAGGCCAGTCTTGAAAATTAAAAACACCAACTCATGATAGATACAACAACACCAGCCACAATTGTGGATAGCATTATCAGCAACCGCCGTAACATTAAGCCTACGAGCATGAACGGTAAAAAGATTGCTGACGAAACCGTACGTG
This sequence comes from Chitinophaga jiangningensis, assembly GCF_900142605.1. GTDB lineage: Bacteria > Bacteroidota > Bacteroidia > Chitinophagales > Chitinophagaceae > Chitinophaga > Chitinophaga jiangningensis. The sequence continues at coordinate 216,976 of NZ_FRBL01000006.1, read as the reverse complement.
AACTGCTGCAGATGGCTGACTGGGCCCCTACTCACGGTTATACCGAACCCTGGTATTTCGTGGTTTTCAGTGGCGAAAAAGTACAGGAATTTTGCACGGCTCATGCAGACATGTATAAGCAATATACCCTTGCTGAAAAGTACATCGCAGGCAACTACGATAAGCTGAAAACCCAGGGGGACCTGGCTTCTCACGTGATTGCCATTACCATGAAAAGAGGTAATAAACCAAATATTCCGGTGGTAGAAGAAGTGGCTGCTGTGGCCTGTGCCGTACAGAATATGTGGCTGAGCGCCAATGCACGTGGTATTTCAGGTTACTGGGGATCGGGCGGTATGACCTTCCACCCTGCTATGAAAGATTACCTGGGACTGGGCGACGAAGACCAGGTGCTGGGCTTCTTCTATTTAGGTTATTCGGACGAGGCTGCCCCGGCTGGGAAGCGGGTGAAGCCTGCGGAAGAGAAATTTAAGTGGATGTAATTTTTTCTTGCAAAGGATTTTGTTTTGTCTTTTTTTCTCGCCAAGCAGCAAAGCAGGTAAGCAGCTAAGGCTTGTGCTTTGCTGTTTATTTTAAGATTCTTTGATCCAGCGCCTGTGGCGCTGGATCAAAAGGGGAAAGGGCCCTGGTGGCCCTTTCCCCTTTTATAATAAGAACAATGCTGCCTCTTTATTGAAAGAATCGATTTGCTGGTTGATCCAGCTTTCATCTTTGTTCAACTCCTTCGCCATGGTGGCGGCTACGGCGGGGGCTATACGAATAGCTTCCTTTGCATCGAGGAAAAGCAGCCTTACCCTTCTGGCTAAAAAATCTTCTATATTCCGGGCCATTTCTTCTCTCACGGCCCATATTACCTGCGATTTTCTGATGTTGTATGGCTGGCTGAGCACTTCCTGCAATTCCGGGTGGTGGGCTTCCAGACTTTTGATATGTTTTTCGTCACTGCCGTAGAAGTACCAGGGATCGTCCCAGTTGACCTGATCCGTGGCGCCATGGATCTGCAAATGGCGTGTAGCTGTTTCCGTTGGTTTCCATACCAGGGTTTGTTCCAGCTTTTCCACTACGTCCTGGCCCATGCGACGGTAGGTAGTCCACTTACCACCGATGATAGTGATGAGGCCTGATTTAGCGACAATAATTTTATGGCTGCGGGATATTTCCTTGGTTTTATGGCCTTCTGCCTTGGCGGCGGCCAGTGGCCGGAGGCCTGCCCAAACGCTGCGTACATCCGCTCTTTGAGGCGGGTGAGCCAGGTATTGATCGGCGGTGGTGAGGATGAAGTTTATTTCTGCTTCGAGGGCGTGGGGGTCGAGGGTGATATAGTTTACGGGTGTGTCGGTGGTGCCTACCACCACTTTATCGTGCCAGGGGACGGCGAATAGCACGCGTCCGTCGCTGGTGGAAGGTATCATAAGTGCATTATGCCCGGGCAGGAATTTTTTATCCAGCACCACGTGTACGCCCTGGCTGGCAGCGATGGACTTAGGTGCTGCGGGATTATCCATTTCCAGGATATCGTCTGCGAATACGCCGGTAGCGTTAATCACCGCGCGGGTATTGAGGTGAAAATCCGGGCCGCCGTTTAGTGTATCCCTTACCGTTACCCCTGCTATTCTTCCCAGTTCATCTTTCCGGAGTGCGGTCACTTTCATGTAGTTGAGCACGGTGCCGTTTTTGTCCACGATGGTTTGGGCGAGATTGATGGCCAGGCGGCTGTCATCGAATTGGCCGTCGTGGTAAAGCACGCCACCGGCGAGTTTATCCGGCTTGAGGGTGGAGAGTCGCTCCAGTGCTTCTGCCTTTGAAATATGTTTGGATTTGCCCAGGCTGAGGCGGCCGGCGAGCCAGTCGTACATTTTGAGGCCGATGGTATACTTCAGGTTTTCCCACCAGGAGAAGGTTGGGATTACAAAAGAGAGATTACGCACCAGGTGGGGCGCGTTACGCGTGAGCAGGCCACGTTCTACGCTGGCTTCGCGCACGAGGCTCACATCCCCCTGGGCCAGGTACCGGACACCTCCATGAACCAGCTTAGTGCTTTTGCTGGAGGTAGATTTAGCGAAATCCACCTGTTCGAGGAGGAGGGTACGATATCCGCGGGTAACCGCTTCCAGGGCGGCCCCAAGGCCGGTGGCCCCGCCACCTACTACAATGATATCCCAGGGCTCAAGGTCGGCGCGCAGCGATGCGACAATTTCTTCTCTTTTCATATACAAAAATCTACAGAGAGTAAACGGCCTAAAAGGCTAAATGTTTGGCAATGACCAAACTTTTAACGCTGGTTAAGCGTTCCTGATAGTAATTACATATGTCCATTCAGGTTATTATACGTTTCATGCTGCTTTGTTGCTGGCTGTGTATACATTTTATACCGGCGGAAGCCCAGCGGAAGAAAACCGTCGCTATCAATACGATGGCGCATGATACCCTGCGGCCGGCCGACAGCGCCACCATCAGCCGCAATTTGAAAAAAGCCGCTGCTGATACTAGCAGTGAAACGCGTATACGAAGGTCTGACACTACCGTGGCCTTACTCATCAACCGGATAGAAAATTATACTTTGCTCCTGAACCAGGAGATGAGCTCCTTAAAGCGAGGGTTTGATACTTCCGGCATTACGGAAATGCTGCCGTTGATAGATAGTTGCCTGGCCCTGGTGAAACTGAATATTGCCGGGCTTTCCCGCACCCCTAACCTGAATGATATTCATACCAACAAGATTATGCTGGATCAGCTGGAGCGCAAGCTGAATTCCTGGCAGTCCACCCTTTTTTCCTATTACGACCGGCTCGTGGAAATCAACGATACCATTCATTCATTGCGGCGGGATACAGCTATGCGCAACATTCCTTCTGAGGATGAATTGTATGGTTTTTATGTGGGTCAGTTGTCGAACCTGATTACGAAGTTCAGGGCGGTGGATAGTGCTAACAGAGCGAATCTTATCAAAATCGGGTTGCTGCAAAACAAGGTAGCTAACCGGTATATTGAGGTAAGTAATCTGCTGGAAGATATGAATTTCAGGATTCAGCAGTTTACCACGCACATGTTTAACCGGGATTATCATTACATCTGGCGGCCTGCCCGGGACAGCATTAATCCAATGACTTTCCTGCAGGTGGTGAAGGTATCGCTGCATAAGAGTACGAAGGTGCTGGGGTTATTTTTTGCGATTCACTGGCCAATATTTTTTGTGTGGTTGTTGCTAACAATATTATTTGGCTGGTGGATATTTTATAACATTCGCCGGATCAGGGCGCGGCATGAGGAGCAGGAAGCCGAGGCGATACTGCTGCATTCCAAATTCCTGTACCGCTATCCGATAGCCAGTACCTTGTTGTTTATCAGTACGTTGTCGACCGTTTTATCGATCCGGTATCCGATTTTGTACACAGAGATCATGTGGTTTATTATCATGCTGGCATTAACCTACATGTTACATAAACAGCTGCCCAAAACGTTGTTTAGAAACTGGCTGATGCTGATGGGGTTATTGGTGGTGTACTCCCTGAACAATTTATTGATAGAAGTGACTTATGTGGAGCAGTGGGGCATCCTGGTGGGTTCGGCGCTTTCTATTATTTTAGGCATCAGGTTATTACGGGAGACGTCAGTGTCGACTTTTGCGGAGCCAAAGTACACGGCTCCGCTGCTGATCATCTATATACTAACCGCGTTTTTTTCGATGGTGGCGGTACTGATGGCGCGGGTTACATTGGCGAAGGTGCTGGGATCCAGCGCGGTGGTGAACACATTTATGGCAGTGAACCTGTACGTGGTTACTACTATATTGCTGGAGGCCGTATACCTGCAGGTGGAAGCTAATAAAACGAGCAGCAGTTTCATATCATTTGTGGACTACCAGGAGGTACAGAATAAATTACGTACGTTGTTTACGGTGCTGGCATTTTTCGGCTGGCTGGTGCTGGTATCCCGTAATCTGTACATGTATGAAGTTATTTATGACTGGCTGAGCGACTTTTTATCCACCAGTCGCAAGCTGGGGAGCCTGGAGTTTACGTATAGCAGCATTATAGTATTTGTGATTGTGATATGGGTAGCGTTTGTGGTGTCGCAGCTTATCTCCTATTTATTCGGCACTTCGGGGCAGCAGAGCACCGGCAAAAAGAACAAGCTGGGTTCGGCTATCCTGCTGCTGCGACTGACAATACTGGCGGGAGGTTTTCTGCTTGCTTTTTCCGCATCCGGGATACCGATGGATAAAATTGCCATTGTGATTGGTGCGCTGGGTGTGGGCATAGGTTTCGGTTTACAGAATGTGGTGAACAACCTGGTATCAGGGATTATCCTGGCCTTTGAGAAGCCGATTGAGGTGGGTGATGTGATAGAGCTGGGTACGCGTTCCGGCGTGGTGAAGGAGATTGGCATCCGCTCCAGTAAGATTTCGGCGTATGATGGGTCGGAGGTGATTGTGCCTAACGGCGATCTGATATCACAGCAGCTGATCAACTGGACGCTGACGAGCAGGAACCGCCGGGTGGAGTTCAGCATTGGCGTGGCTTATGGCAGCGATGTGCAGCAGGTGAAAGAGATTATCAACAGTGCATTTACAGCCCGTACGGGAGTGCTCACTTCTCCGGCGCCTATTATATTACTGAGTCAGTTTGCGGACAACTCCATCAATTTCAAGGTGTATTTTTGGATTTCCGAGCTGGGGGATGCGGGGCCGCTGCAAAGTGATGTATTGGCTTACATATATGGGGAGTTCAACCGGGCGGGCATTGAATTGCCTTATCCACAGCGGGATTTACACATTCGCAGTGTAGATGAATCGGTTATACGTAACTTTGAAAAACCAGATGAAAAAAGCTGACAGGAAATTTTTTTTCAAAAAAGTTGAAAATACATTTTGATTTTTCATTTAATAGCCGTTATCTTTGCACTCCCGTTTTGAGGGAAAGCAGCCATGGTTGCTGAAATACAAAACGATTTGGCGAGGTAGCTCAGGTGGTTAGAGCGTTGGATTCATAACCCAAAGGTCTCGGGTTCAACTCCCGATCTCGCTACAGATAATCTAAACCGCAAACGCTTTATTATAAAGAGTTTGCGGTTTTTTTCGTTTGGGCGTGGTGGTCGATTTGGTGGTCAAAATATTTACCCTTTGTCAATAACGTATGATACTCTATCTATCATAAGTAAAATTACGATCGGTCAACGAATATTAATTTCAGTACTATAAATTTCAAAAAGGCAAGTATGAGTTTAAAAGTATTACTAGAAGACCAAATAACTAAGCTCTTTAGCAATAACCCTGAATTATCAACTTCACAAAAAAATAGATTCGAAATAGCTGTTGCTTCTTTCGCAAATTTTAAAATCTTAAACGGTCTAGAATTTGATGACTTACTGGATGGTATAATGGGAGACGGAGGCGATGAAGGAATCGATCACTGCTATATATTTTGTAATGGGGTAATAGTTAAGGATGAAGATCACCCAATAACAAGTGATAGTACAATTAAGGTAAAGTTTTTTCAAACAAAAAAAGAAGACGGTATTTCTACTGATGGTTTTCGCAAAATGGTTGAAGGCATCAAGGAGATATTTAATTTAGAACTAGAGTTATCAGAACTTCAGAATATTGGAGCCAATCAAGAAATAATTGAAATGGCTGATTTATTACGGAAGATTTTTAGAAGAGCCCGTCTTGAAAATGCAAAATTTTCTTGCGAGGTATATTATGTAACTGCTACTGCCGAAGTTAAAGTATCTGAAAAAATAAAACTCCTTGAAAAGGATTTAAAGAATCTTCCAACTAAAATTCCATTTGAATTTGAATACTGGGGTGCACAGAAACTAATTGATTTAAGCGGCAGACGAGATGAAGAACTTAACATCATTTTTGAATCCCAACCTTTAAACATTTCGGAGAAAAATAGCCCTACATCAGGGTATACCGGATTCGTCAATGGCAATGAACTAATGCAGTCCCTTATTGACAATGAAGGTAATTTTAAAAGCCATTTAACCGAAGGGAATGTTAGATTTTTCTTAGGTGAAAATACAAGAATTAATTCCTCAATAATTGATACAGCACTAGACCCAATTAAGGCTGCGAACTTTTGGGCAATGAATAATGGACTGACTATTATAGGGGAATCGATCAAAGTCCTTGACGCTAAGGAATATACCATTGTAAATCCACAAATAGTTAATGGTTGTCAAACTATTCATTGTTTAAACGATGCGTACAACAAAGCCAATAAGCAAAGCCTTCCTTCTACTCTCAAGGTTTTTGTAAAAATCGTACAGACTAATAATATTGACACTCAAGGAGATATTATTAGTGCTACCAATTCGCAGAACCCAGTGAAGTCTGCTAGCTTAAAAGCCAATGACAACATTCAGCGTAATATAGAAAAACATCTTAAGGAAGTTGGAATATTTTACGAAAGAAGAGATAATTATTATAAAAGACAGGGCTTCACAGGTAATAAAGTAATTGGATTACTTAAAATGGCTCAAATAATGCACACTGTTGTTAATAAAGAAGCTGTAGTAGCCGCCAACGACACAACTACTTTATTTGATTCAGCAACCAAGTACAATTCAATTTTTAATGATAAGGCAGATTTCGATTTGTATAAATTTTCAACAGTTTTATACCAAAAAATTTGGAGTCTAAAAAACTCAGACCTTCGCAATAATGACTATCCATCGGACAAAAAAGAGCAAATATCAAAAGGAGGGTTTATCTTTTTACATATTATGAGTTCGTTACTCTTTTCTGATGCGGAAATAGTTGATGGCGGAAAAGTAATGCAAAAACCTCTGACAGGGATTCTTAATATAGAAAGCCCCGCTAGAAAAAATGAATTTACAAAAAGAAAAGCTTGGTTATTAGCCAAGCTAAATGATGAAGAATCTTTGAATAATTATTATGAAAAAGCGAAATTAATTTTTCAAGATGCAATTGATAGTTACACAAAGACTGGTAAAGCCGCTAACACTCTTTTTAAGTCTCGAAATTTTGATAAAGATTTCTTGCGACCTACTGTCGATGCATATATTGAACAAAAATGATTAGCTATAAAAAATAAATCCTCACATTGTTAAGCTAAATCTGGTCTACTTTTCCTTACGTGGATCAACTAGCAACTCACATATACTTACATCCAACGCTATCGCTATATCCCTCAACAGCTTTAGCGTTGGTTGAAAATCATTATTGCATATCCTCGTAATAGCACTAGGCGTTTTCCCTACCATAGCCGCCAAATCCTTGTGCATTATATCCTTCTCAGCCAGTACGGCTTTAATCCTGTTTATTTTCAGCTTTTCTGCCATATCTGATAAGATTTCTATCAAATTTAGGAGAAAATGCAATTTCAGCAAGCACAATTACTTATCATTCAATAAGTTATAGTTATTATAATTGATTTTTACGTATTATAAAATACGTAATACTTACGTTATAATAAGTTTTACGTATCTTTATTACTGTTGAAAAATTTTAAAAAACAAATTCTCATGTACTCAGACGATACATCGTAAAACCAAAATTGTATTTTCGCAGGCACATAAGGAATTATTAAGCGTGTTTGCTTTGCTCTCGTCACCGAAAACTACGACCTTTCAAGACAATGGGAGAATAAGGTAAATCGCCTATACCATATTGGTGTGGGCGTTCTTATCTCGTTGTCAGGGTGTCGTAGCCCTTCGGGACGGTAGGAACTAACCCGCACCTTTTTTATGCCTATCCCACCACATTAATGTTAATTCCTTTCCTCAAATTTTACCAAATGACTAACAAACCCAATCGGCGGAAAACCCGCGCCAATACCTTAGCAACCTTACATAAGGTTTACACACAGCAATCAGTCGAATTCCGGGAACAGGTTTGCAAAGAATGTAAATGGAGCGTTCCTACTTTTTATCGAAAAATGAGGCTTAAAGACGTACTGGACGATGATACAGATACCTACATACCATCCCTCAGCAATGCCGAAAAGGAAAAGATAGAGGCTATTTTTGCTGAGGTATACAAAAAAAGCTGGAACAGGGCTGTTAGATCAACGAAGAACAAAGCATCTTTAAACAAGTAACACCTAACCCATGATTTCAATTTCAATTTGGTTTACACTGACGGGAATTGCCTATTGGTATAATATAGACTTGTACTTTCATCTGGCAATTCAAACAGTATGGCTTACAGGGGAGGTTAAATTGTGGCGTTTGTTAGCCATTTTCGCGCTCATACATTTGACCGTTTTGCAGTTGAACAAACATACAGCTATATACAAGATTGGCAGGTACCCCTACAATGGACGAAAGACAGCACAAAGCTGTCTTTCGCTCACAAAGGCAACCGGCCGGCTTTAAGATGGTTAAAAACAGCAGGAAGAATCAAAAGATCGTCTTTTCTAGCACCTTGCTAAACCAAATTAAATACTAATGGAAAAACTGAAAAACGCTGATTACTGCCGTATTAAAAACAAGAGTAGAGTTACTTTACGTTTGAAATTCAGGAAAAAGAGTCCCGAAAGAATTGCTATGGAAAGTTACAGCAAAGTATTAGCATACATTCAAAAAGAGGAGGCAACTGAGATTGACCTCATGATTGCCTCTACAAAGGCGTTTTTACTTACCCTATAATCTAAGGCGATACTAATACTTATCCTGCTTTATTGAGCAATATGCTACAACTCTGTGTCATTTTGCCTTTTTAACAGGATAAAATTTTTTGCTTAACGTTTCTTCCAGCATTTTCCCAGACATTATCTTTCTTTTGCAGTTTAGGCCTGTGATATCAAAACAAGATAGAAATTTCCACCCTTCTGCTAGCTCCGCTATCAATTAGTTGGCTGGAACTAACAAAGGCTCAAGACAACAGCTGTGTATAAGCGAAAATACGTGACACATTTTTACAACTTACTATTCTATAGCATCCTAATTTTTACGATTGTAAAAATGCTCCTTAAAATGACGCTGCTCTGCTACAGCCCCATAGTAGCCATTATTTTCAAATTTGAATCCTTCGATGATTGCATGATCAAAAATGGTACATTCTACACAACAATTCTTTATCAGTGCATTAGTAAGGTTACAATTGCTTAGGTCCAGACATTTAATGTTAGAGTCAATGAACTTTGCATTTGTGAAGTTGCTATTTGAACAATCTATGTGGAGGAAGCACCTTTCGAAGATACAGCCACTATAATCACGGTTAGTAAACCCCTCTATATCTTCAAAATAGAGATCAACAAAATAACGTTGCCCATTATTGTAGGATTCGAAGAACGCTGTTTGTGTCATTATTTGTAAAATAGTGTGATCTAACGTATGAACGAGTAGTATGCATCAACAGCTGCTTGTCCTGTGTAATTAGGACCGGTAGTATCATCTGCTCCTCTATAAGTTAACCTGAAGTCAAGATACCGAGGGCCTTTGCACACAAGCAATCTTTTCCGGACATTATATTCAATATTGTTTTCCTTAAACAGTTTCTTAAAATATCGGAACGACTCCGCATTATCAATTTTAATACTATCCAGATCAAAATTGGCAATCAGCATTCCGTACTCTTTAATTGATTTAAGGGCGACCAAAAGCGCCTTCAACTTATCTCCGACATAGTGAAAACCATGCACACTGGTGATAAGGTCGTATTGCATATCGGAACTCCAGGCAACGAGCGATTGTGTTTCGAAGTGCAGGCAATGCACGAAAGATGGGATTGTCTGAAATTGATCAACTAAGTCAACTCCCGTAAGCTTTACCGCATTCTGTTGGTCATTTAAAGCTACTTTTGAAGCGTATTGAAGTAATGCATTACCTTCTCCACAACAAAGGTCCAGCCAACTCACTTCACTTCCTTGTTCTAAAAGATTATCGAGATAGGCTTCGGGATTGAATCCTAAGTCTTTTTCATAGCTATTTACCCCAGTCGCTTTCCGCTTGCGATTCATGCGGTTATTGGCTACAACAGCAGACCAGATCAATTCACTTTCTGTCAATAATTTCATTATTGCTAATATACCTTTTAAAGCGGATTCTTTCGTATGTATATCCGCACTTCTGTAATAAACAGTACACTACATATACAATATGTATTAATATTATAAATAATATTTCTGTAATTAATAAGAATAAATATTCTAAAATACTTGTCAATTTTTCGGTTGTACAGAGAAGAGTCCAAGGAGTATTTTTGCAATACAGATGTTTAGCATATACATCAGTATCATAATTTAATACATTCTTGATCAATCATGAACTTAACAACTGAAATAATGTACAAAGCCATAGTAGAAAAAGACACCTCCTTCGAAGGTCAATTTTTTACTGCAGTCAAAACAACCGGCATCTTTTGCAGGCCTTCATGCACTGCACGGAAGCCTAAAATCGAAAATATAGAGTTCTTAAAAACAGCCAAAGAGTGCATTTTAAAAGGCTACAGGGCATGTAAGGTTTGTAATCCCTTGGCTTCCTTAAATGAGACTCCGGCTATATTCCAACAGGTCATCGATGAACTCTCAGAAAACCCCTCCATAAAATTTAAAGATTACGACCTCCGGCAAAAAGGGATTGAGCCTAGTCAGATCCGCAGATGGTTCTTAAAAAACCATGGCATTACGTTCCAAGCCTATCAGCGCATGTTCCGAATTAACTCAGCGTTTAAGAAAATCCAAAATGGCGAAAGTGTTACACATACCGCATACGACGCCGGGTTTGAGTCTTTAAGCGGATTTGGCAATACATTTAAAAGTGTTTTTGGCGTGTCACCTAAACGGGGAAAGGAACAGCATATAATAGACATGACACGCATAGAAACACCGTTGGGAACCATGATTGCCTGTGCTACCAAAGAGGGTATTTGCTTATTGGAATTCACCGACAGAAAGATGTTGGAAACAGAATTAAAATCAATAGCAAAATTGCTGAATGCCACCATTGTTCAAGGGAACAATCCGCATTTTGAATTACTTCAAATGCAACTGGGGGAATATTTTAAAGGAGAAAGAAAAGAATTTTCGGTTCCGCTTCATACTCCCGGTACTGCATTCCAGCAGAAAGTTTGGAAAGCACTACAGTCAATCGAATACGGACAAACCAGATCCTATCGGGAACAAGCCATCACCATTGACAGCCCGGAAAGCGTGAGAGCCGTGGCAAATGCGAATGGAATGAATCGGGTATCACTTTTAATTCCATGTCACAGAGTGATTGGATCGGATGGCAAATTGACCGGGTATGGCGGTGGATTATGGAGAAAAAAATATCTGCTGGAATTGGAGGAGAGGAATAGTTAACCTAAACTTCATTGATAGTTATACAACGAATAACGCATTGGATAAAATTAATCCCTTATATTACATACTAACATACCAATAGATTAACTTCTCCTTGTCCAGACTCGATAATTATGCGAAACTCTAAAGACATTTTAGTAACAACAACCTCAACATTAGAAGGAATTACGATTAAACGGTACTTAAAGCCTATTACTGCTCATGTTGTCGCTGGGACAAACATTTTTAGTGATTTTATAGCTAGTTTAACAGATGTTTTTGGTGGCCGTTCACGCAACTATCAGCGACAACTGACATCCCTTTATGATGAAGCCACTGAGCTTATAAGGGCTGCGGCATATGAACTTGGAGCAAATTGCGTAATCGGCCTTAAGATAGACATGGATGAAATTTCTGGAAAAGGTAAATCAATGTTTATGATTACAGCAATTGGAACCGCAGTAATTATAGATAGACCTGATGAATATCTTGCTACTGGTAAAACTTTTGAAAGGCAAGCGAATGTAGATCTCGAAACGCTGAACACATTAAAAATCAGGAACAGCATTCTTAAGGATGCGATGTCTGACAATTTAAAAATGGGAGCAGATACTTGGCAATTTATTACTAATCACCAAATTCACGAATTATATCCATATTTGCTAAAGAAATTGGCCGAAAGCATAGATAGCGATGAACGTTCTATTGAAGCAAAAACTCCGGAATTCATTAAACTATTGATCCACTACCTTGATGGTATGCCCAAAAACATTCAACATGGCCTGGTAAGTAGCAGTTTACTTCATGAAGAAAATCATAAAATTATTCCTCCTCTAATGGATGTTGCCAAGACACTTAATATAATTGATTATGACCTTATAAACACCATGATTTCCAGCCCCGACTTTGATATCCAAAAAAGAGGGGTCAAACTTGCGACCTATGATAAAGAATCTTACAATAAAGATGATTTACAAAAACTAAAAGACCTTAGTAACAAGATAAGCAACTCCTTCCCTGAGCAAGGTAAACGGACAATAAAGAAACAACTACTATCAAAAGAAAGAGAGGTATGGATATGCGGTTGCGGTCAAACAGCTGAGATGAATGCATATTGTGAATGTGGAAAAAACATATATGGTTTTAAGCAGTTAGATGTGCAACCGCAAACAGCTGAAAAGCAAATCCAGGAAAAGATAGGACTGATATCCAATTTCTTCAACTCTTAGTTTTTTTTGGATGAAAACTATCATCACCTTACTAAAAACCCTGCTACTAAGCCATTTCCCGTCTGGCTCCTCCATCAATTACCATGATGGCCTACTCTACCTTATTGGCGATGATGCAAATGAACTCCTGGTGCTGGATAGTAATTACAACCAGGTTAATGCCGTAAAACTGTTTAACTATGATGGGAAACGCATTCCCAAAGCACAAAAGCCAGATCTGGAAACCTCAGTTATCCTTAACGGTACACTTTTAGCATTAGGCTCCGGCGCAACCAAAGAACGTGAAATAGCGGTAACGGTAAGCCTGCCCTTAAACAACAGTCAACCATTTAAAAGTTCCTATTCTACTTTTATAAAACGCCTCCACCAGATTACGGAAATAAATATTGAAGGAGCAGCTGTAATTGGAAATCATGTAGTACTCAGCAATCGTGGCAATGAAGCGAATCCGGTTAATCATTTTATCATCACCAGCACAGATTTTATATCCCAACAGGAAACAGCACCAATCCGTATCATAAGTCTTAAACTCCCATTACCAGGCTTTGCCGGCGTGTCTGAATTGTGCTATGCTGAAAAAGAAGACATCCTATTTGTCATTCTTTCAAGCGAGGCTACCAGTAATGCCTATGATGATGGCGCAATTGGTGACAGCTATTTCGCCTGGGTAAATAACATCAGTCGGAAACTAAATGATAAGGAGATATCACTGGATGGGATTGTTAATTTGTCAGATGTTGATGCCGCGTTCAAGGGTGAAAAAGTTGAAGGAGTGTGTATTTCAAGCATCACTGACAACAGTTGGATATTACACCTCGTGGCTGATGACGATAAAGGAGCAAGTAGGTTATTTCAAGTTAACGTAGGTGTGAAAGCACTGTTGGATAGCTCGAGGTAGTATTACAAACTACTTATAAAATACGACGATACACTCCTGACTATATCCTCAATATTCGCTTTATAAAAACCTGCGCCGTTCATACATCCGCACTCTACTATGTAATAGGCATCTCCTGAATAACAAACATCCATTACAAATACATCATGCGGGACATATTCCGCACAGCGTGCCGAAGCAAAATCAACTACAGCATCAGGACACCCCAGCTCCTTCACCAGCCTGAAGTACTGTCTGTATTTCGAGGCCGCCACAACCTTTTTGTTGACAATCCAAAGTCGCCACTCAGATTGAATGTTATAAGGTTCCGACACCACTATTTTGGAATCAGGCGTAAGTGATGTATTCTCCAGATTTGCAAGTGCGGTATACCACGATTCAATTTCACAATAATGTTTTACCTCACCGGCAAAGGACTTATCATCATCATTTGGACGAATAAATAAAAGTTTTTCCGGTGCGTAGCTATTATTCGCCATCAGAGATTTAAATGAAGAAATTTCAGCACCGAAATTCAGCATATGTGCCCCCCAGTGCTCCATATAGTTCTCGATCGAAAACCTCTCCGAATCAAAGAAGTAACCCTTTTTTAGCTCCACATCCTCCCCTGCCATTCTATTAAAAGTAGTGGAGCCATAAATGATTGAGTGGCGACTCCTATCAATTGGAGGCAGTGTTGTCGTGAATGGAATGATATCCACAGGCAAAAATGGGATCTCCAATTTTTCGCAGGCAGCGGCTAATTCATTGAAGTCAGTAATACTTGTCAGGTTGCGTTGTACCACCCACTGAATTGAAGAAAAGTCTTTCATAGGTTCAAATATTTTTAATTAATTCCCTCCTCCCGCAACACATAACTCGTACTCCTTCCCCCTGCTTCCTCTTTCACCAGTAACCCCCTCTCCATCAAATCCTGTATGTCTCTGATAGCCGTATCCTGCGAAGTTTTGGCGATGACTGCCCACTTTGAAGAAGTGAGCTTGCCATGAAAGCCATCCAGGAGCTTATTCAGCATGAGCTTCTGTCGGTCATTTACCGTTTGCGCCTGTGGGTTATCCCAAAATTTAGCTTTGCGGATTACAGCAGCCAAAATCTTGTCCGAACCACTCACAGCGCGATCCAGGCAAGCGAGAAACCACATAAGCCACCCGGTTATATCCAGTGAGTCTTTCTGGGTGCTCTCAAGTATCTGGTAATAATCTTTACGTTCTATCCTGATCTGGGCCGACATACTATAAAACCTTTGCGGGCTTTTATCCGCGCGGGCCAGCTGCATATCCGTGATCGCGCGGGCTATACGACCATTACCATCATCAAAAGGATGCAACGTTACAAACCAGAGATGAGCAATCGCTGCTTTTACTACAGGGTCTATTGTTTCATCCCTATTAAACCAGGTTAAAAAACGATCCATTTCCTGCTGAAGTACTTCGGAGCCAGGAGCCTGAAAATGTACTCTTTCACGCCCCATCCCACCTGATACTACCTGCATGGGATCATCCTTAGTATTATCCCGCCAGGAGCCAACTACTATTTTATGTATGCCACTGTATCCCGTCGGAAATAAGGAAGCATGCCAGCCAAAAAGTCGCTGTTCCCCCAACGGTTGATCGTAATGTTGCGTAGCATCCAACATCATTTCCACCACACCTTCCACATCTCTGTCGGATGGCACCAGTCCACCAATCTCTATTCCCAGCCGCCGGGCAATGGAGGAACGTACCTGGTCGGCATCCAGGATCTCTCCTTCAATTTCACTGGATTTAAGAACATCCGCTGTCAGGGTGAGCAATAATGCCTCTTCCTGCAGCGCAAAGCCCAGGTGCTCCATTTGTCCTAATAATCTACCCTGCTTATGACGTACTTCCCCTAGCAGCGGACTTATCAGCTCGCTGTCCCATGTAAAATACGGCCACTTTTTCAACTGATAGATAAACATTCTACGCAAATTATGCGTCGAATATAAGCATTATTCACCGCAAATGCACCTCATTCTACGCAAATAATGCGGAGAATATACCCAGAAACGCATTTTTTGTAACTTCGTTGCAAAAATCCGCCATGCCCGACCACAAAACACCCGAATTCTGGGAATCCGCCTTCTCCCAAAAACAAGAAATGTGGGGACTACAACCGGCGCACTCCGCCATCATCGCCGCCAACCTCTTCAAAGAAAAAAATCTCCAGGAGATACTCATCCCCGGCATAGGCTACGGACGCAACGCCCAGCCCTTCCTGGAAAACGACATGCAGGTAACAGGAATCGAAATATCTCAAACCGCTATTGAGTTAGCACATAAGCATTTCGGGGACACAATACCTATACACCAGGGCTCCGTTACGGATATGCCGTTCGACACCAACAAGTACGATGGCATTTTCTGCTACGCACTCATACATCTCCTAAATGAAAACGAAAGAAAAAAACTGATCAGCGATTGCTACCACCAACTGGCAAGCAACGGATATATGATATTCACCATGATCACCCAAGCTGCTGAAACCTACGGCAAAGGCCAATACATCAGCAAAAACAGATATGAAATGTTTGGCGGCATCAACATGTACTTCTACGATAAAACCGCCGTCACTACAGCGTTTGGCGCATTCGGACTAACAGGAATCAGGGATATCCAGGAAAACTACCCGTTCTACCTCGTCATTTGTAAAAAGCAATAAAATCTAATAATACTATCACTTTTAGCCCCACACTAAAACATCCTTCATCGGGATTTTTTTTCTTATTTTACCACCGATACAACCAAGATCAGGATGAGGGATGAAAATTTAAGCATAAGTGAACTGCTGGTAAGGACTGCCGATGGGGATGAAACGGCATTCGCCCAAATCCACCAGCATTACTGGAATGAGGTATATGCACTCGCCCTGGCATTTCTGAAATCCCCCGCCCTTGCAGAGGATATTATCCAGGAAGTATTTATTAAACTCTGGCTCAAACGTACGCAGCTCACGGAAATCCAGGAATTCACACCTTACCTGATGGTGATGGTACGCAATGAAATTATTAGTCACCTCCGTAAAGCTGCCACCCGCCAGAAACAATTGGAACAATACAGCAATGGTTCTCTGTCGCTGCAGGAGCTGCCCGCCGCTTCCATCACAGAAACTACCGCCGTCATCAATTCCGCCTTAGCCAGCCTGCCGCCTAAGCAGCAGCAGATTTTTGCAATGAGTCGCGAACAAGGGCTGAGTCATGAAGCGATTGCGGCACAAACAGGGCTGTCCAAAAAAACGGTGGCCAACACCATTACCATTGCCCTGAATGCCATCCGGACCTACCTGCACCGCAACGGTTATTTATACTGGACCGGCATTCCTTTGCTGATAAAGGCTTTCCAGAATTTTTAAAAATATTTCACTTTTTTTCGGGAGTACCGGCTAATTACTGCGTGGTAGTATAAAGGCCGAACTAAATCATTGCCTTGCATGAACAAAACTTTTGAACAATTACTCGATGGCTATTTAACGGATACTTTATCCGCACAGGAGTTATCCACATTTTACGACATGCTGGAAAACCCCGACCATGCCGCGTTGCTGGCTGCTGCCATAGATCAGGCAGCCCGGGAAAAAAGTTTTGTGGGCAATGTGGATCAGGAGTTAGGGAGACGTCAGAGCCTCGAAAGACTGCAGGCACGTATACACGCTACCCCATCATCTCCCAACATTCACACGCTAAGCCCCGGTAGACGATGGATGGCAGCCGCCACTATTGCGGTACTGATTGCCGCCGGCATATACCTGTGGCAAAACCATGCACGCCCGGCAAACAAAGCATTGGCCACCCGCCAGGACATTGCCGCTGTAAAAGGCAGCGCCACCCTCACGCTCTCCAACGGTACCACCATTTCGCTGGACAGCCTCCACAACGGCGCCACGGTGAATAGCCACGGACTGCAACTTAGCATGCAAAACGGCACTTTTTCGTATAACCCTGACAGTGATACGAAAACCGATATTACCTACCATACCATCAGCACCTCCCGGGGCAGACAGTTTATCCTGACCCTGCCCGACGGTAGCACCGTTACATTAAACGCCTCCTCCCAAATACGCTTCCCTGCTGCCTTCCCTAAGAATAAACGGGAAGTGGAAATAAGCGGAGAAGCCTATTTCGACATCGCGAAAAATGCAGACGCGCCCTTTATAGTGAGCGCCGGAGATGTAAAAGTACAGGTGCTCGGCACCAGCTTTAACGTGAAGGCTTATACCGACGAAGCCAATATAGCCACCACACTGGTTTCTGGAGCAGTAAGGGTATCATCTCCCCAAAAAAGTATAGTACTGGAACCGGGACAGCAATCCATAGCAGGCAGCGATTTAGCCGTGCGTAACGTGGATATCAGCGAAACCATCGCCTGGAAGGAAGGCCGCTTCGAATTTTACGGCAACATCAAAGACATTATGACCCAGCTGCAACGCTGGTACGATATATCAACAGTGGAATACCAGGGAGATATCGCCAAATATGAAGTGGCGGCCACCATATCCCGGTCTAAAAAGTTATCAGAAGTATTGGAGCTATTAGAAAAAACAGGAAACATTCATTTTATCATTGAAGGAAATAAGGTGATAGTAAAGATTTGACATACATCAACCAACATAACAGAAACCGGCCAGGAGGATAAGGCCAATCCGCCAACCAACGTTTCACTATTCATTTTACCGTCAACCGATGCGATGCGCCAAGCCGTATCCGCCATCGTATGGCCCTAAACCAACACTAGCCATGAATTCGACTGCTTTGCACAAAGCGGTAAAGCCCGGACGTATGCCCTGGCATTACGTGGGCCGCTGCTCATTTGCCTTTACACTGGTGATCTGCATGCTGTTAAGCGCCAGCACTTATGCACAACGCGTAACCATGAAGGCCCAGAATGTAACGCTGGACGAAGTTTTCCGGTCGTTTAAAAAACAAACCAACTATTACTTTGTGTACAACCTGTCGGTAGTACGTCAACAGAAACGCATCAACGTAGATTTTAAACAAACATCCCTGGAAGAGGCACTGGCAGCCTGCCTGAAAGATGCGCCTCTGGAATTTGAAATCATCGAAAACACGGTGGTGATCCGTCAGCGCAAAGCCAATGGCCCAAATTCGGTAGCCCAGTCAGAACAACCACTGAAAGGACGCGTACACGATGAAAGCGGCAAACCCATACCAGGCGCCACTATCCTGGTACGTGGCACCAACGTGGCCACCCTCTCCGACGGCAGCGGCAACTTCCAGTTCCGCAACGTCCCTAACGGCGCCTGGCTGGTAGTATCCAGCATCGGCTATGAAAAACGTGAACTCGCCGTTAACGGCAGGTCAGATATTGGCACCATAGCACTGCTGACCGCCGTGGAAAACATCAATGAAGTAGTGGTGACCACCGGATTGTTCAAACGCCCGGTGGAAAACTTCACCGGTGTAGCCACCTCCGTTACCGGCGAACAAATGCGCAGCGTCAACTCCATGAGCGTTTTTGATGCACTGAAAGTATTTGACCCCGCCATGCGTATTCCGGATAATGTGCAGTTTGGCAGTGACCCAAACCGGCTTCCGCAAATCAGCCTACGTGGTACCAACAACTTCCCCGTGCAGGGTACCGGTGGCGGAATACCCGCTTCCGGCGCGGACTTCATGTCTGCCTACCAAACCAATCCCAGTATGCCCCTTTTTATACTGGATGGCTTTGAAGTAAGCCTGCAAAAAATATATGACCTGGATATCAACCGCATTGAGCGCATGACTATCCTGAAAGACGCGGTGGCCACTTCGGCCTATGGCTCCCGCGCCGCCAATGGCGTAATAGTGGTAGACACCAAACAACCCAAGCCGGGTAAGCTCACGGTAAATTACTCCGCTACTCTGCAGGTAACGGCACCTGACCTTACCCCGTACCACCTGCTGAATGCGGCCGACAAACTGGAAGTAGAACGCCTGGCCGGCCGCTATATCGGCTCCAATGGCAACTACCAACAGTTTTATGATGAGCTGTATTCCAAACGCAGATCAGCAATAGAAAAAGGAGTAAACACCTACTGGTTATCCCAGCCGGTGCAAACGGGCGTGGGTACACGACAATCCCTCTACGTGGAAGGTGGCGACCAATACCTGCGCTATGCAGTCAACTTCGGTTACACCAACAACCGCGGGGTGATGATCGGCTCCGGTCGTAAAACCTATGAAGGCGGCATGATGCTCTCCTATCGCCGTAAAAATGTACTGGTACGTAATCAACTAACGGTAACGGGTAACCGCTCCGATGAATCGCCCTATGGTGCGTACTCTCAATATACGCGACTAAATCCGTACTGGTCGCCCTACGACTCCAACGGCCGCGTACAAAAGCAGCTGGATTACCTCACCACCCCAGGCTATGCCGGCGGCACACGGGTAGCCAATCCTTTATACGACGCTACACTCGGCACCTCCAACTACGCTAAATATTTCGGTGTTACCAACAACACCTTCCTGGAATGGCGCCTGCGCAACGGGCTCAAATTCACAGGTAAGCTGGGTATCATCAGCCAGGCCGATCAGTCAGATAAATTCCTGCCGGCGGATCATACCGCCTTTATCAACGTGGTGGACTATGCCTCACAGGCCTACCTGGAACGTGGCAGCTACGATAAAACCAATGGTAGCTTCTTCTCCTTTGATGCAAGCGCCACACTGGATTACAATAAAACAATTGGCGACGGGCTGTTCTTCGCCACCATTGGGGCCGGGGCGGCGGAGCAAACCAGTCGCGCCGCAGGCATGTCCGTACGCGGATTCCCTAACACCAACCTCGACGAAATTTTCCTGGGAAACACTTACCTGCGTAACTCCCGGCCCAGCGGTAAAAATGATATTACCCGCAGGTCGTCCATGTTCAGTAGTCTGAACTACACATACGACCGCCGCTACATGGCAGATTTTTCCTTTAACATGGACGGCTCTACGCAGTTTGGTGCCGACAACCGATTCGCCCCTTTCTGGGCCCTCGGCCTGGGCTGGAACCTGCATGAGGAAGCGTTTATGAGCGCGCTGAAAGGATCAATTATAGACAGGCTGAAGCTGCGTGGCGGCGTGGGTACTACCGGTAGTCAAACCTTTAGTCCGTACATGGCTACTTCTACCTACGCCTACAATACCAGCCGCGATTACCTGGGGATGCTCGGCGCCAACCTCCTCTCCTACGGCAACCCCAACTTACGCTGGCAGCAAACCATGAAAAAAAATATAGGCATGGACGTTAGCCTCCTCAAAGAACGGGTAATCGTTCGCCTGGATGCTTACCTGGAAACTACTAACGACCTGCTGCTGGATATCAATACCCCGCCCTCCGTTGGCGTTTCCTCCTATAAGGAAAACATTGGTAAGCTGCAAAACCGCGGTGTGGAAGGGAATATTAATGTTTTCCTGATCAAGAATGATAAGCAATCCACCTTCTGGAGTGTATTCGTTAACGGTATCCACAACAAAAATGAAATCAAGGAAATTTCCAATTCCCTGAAAAAAATGAATGCCAATAACGACAAAACCGATAACAACCTGCAAACAAAACCGCAGCTGCGTTTTGAAGAAGGTCAATCCGTGAACGCCATATGGGCAGTGCGTTCGGCAGGTATCGACCCAGGCACCGGTAAAGAAATTTATATCACTAAAAAAGGAGAACGCACCTACAACTGGAGCGCTGCTGATAAAGTAATTGTGGGCGATGCACTACCTACCGTAAGTGGCAACGTAGGCACCAACGTAAGCTGGAAAGGCATACAGCTGGGCGTTTATTGCAGCTACCAGTATGGTGGAAAGATGTATAACCAAACGCTGGCCGACCGCGTGGAAAATGCTGACGTGCGCTTTAATGTGGATGAACGCGTGCTGCTGGGCAGATGGAAAAAACCGGGTGACCTCACCTACTTTAAAGGCCTCGCTGATCTCGACGGGTTCCCCGTTACCAGCCCTACCCTGGCCACTTCCAGGTTTGTGCAAACCAACAACTTCCTCGAAATGGAAAGCCTGTCACTCGGCTACCTGGTACCAGATAAATGGACGGCGAGATGGCATTTCAAAAATACCCGCCTGAACCTGCAAATGAATAACCTCTTCCGCCTGTCCACCATCCAGGTGGAGAGAGGACTGGATTATCCATTTGCCCGCAATATCAATTTCAATCTTACCACCACTTTCTAAATCACCGCTGATGACAACTATTCACAGATCTACATACTGGCTTCTTCTGGTAATATTTTGCAGCACGGGCTGCAGTAAATGGCTGGATGTGAAACCTAAAACCTATGTAAACGAATCCGACCTATGGAAGGATGAACAGGGCTTTAAAGATGCGCTGACAGGTGTTTACGTATCTATTTCCGACACTTCACTGTATGGTAAAAACTTTACCATGGGCATGATGGATGTACTCGGAGGTAACTACGATGTATCCAACTCCTTTCATACGTACAACAAAGCCGGTGCCTACCAGTATACCGATACCAAGGCCAGGCAGCTCATTAACGAATACTGGACGAAAGGATACAGTGTCATCGCCAATCTCAACAACCTGCTGGCGAATATCGATACCCACAAAAGCTTGTTTGTAAATAATAATTACAACATTGTTAAAGGAGAGGCGCTGGGCCTGCGTGCACTGCTGCACTTCGATCTGCTGCGGGCTTTTGGCGGGGTGCCTGCACTGGGGCTCGACAAAAAAAGTATTCCATACGTTACGCAGTTTTCCATGACGGTGAAGCCTAACCTCACGCTCAATGAAGTGCTGGATGCCTGCCTGAAGGACCTGGCAGCGGCCCGGGAGCTGCTGGCGGTTTATCAAAACATCAACAACAGCACCGACGATCTGTTTTTATCGCACACGCGTAATCACATGAATTACTGGGCGGTGACCGGATTGATGGCCCGCATCTACCTCTATAAAGGCGACCTGCCGAACGCTTATGCCATGGCTAAAACGGTGATCGATGGCGGTAAATTTTCGTTCATTGAGGTAGGTGCTATCAGTACAGTTTACCCTAACCGCCTGTTTACCACCGAGCATTTGTTTGCCGTTTATTCTGCCAATCAGGAAGAAATCAATGCAGGTTTGTTCAAAAGTACCGCGGGCACTAACAATCTGCTCACCAACAAAACGGCCTTCATCAATACGCTGTACGAAATAGCATCCGGTGGCAGCACAGACTATAGATACCTGTACCTCTGGAAAACCGAGGGCAGCGCCTCCACAAAATACCCGGCAAAATACTGGCTGGATGATCTGCTGGCTGGCAATGGCAATTCCATCCGCCGTGTGCCAATCCTGCGTTATTCTGAAATGTTTTACATCGCCGCAGAAGCTACCGCCAGCCTGCCGGAGAAAACAGCGCTGCTGAACCAGGTACGGCAGCACCGCGGACTGGCAGCGCTGGCCGCCACCCTCACCGCAGAGCAGCTGGACAACGAGATATTTAAAGAATACAGGAAAGAATTTTACCAGGAAGGACAGCTGTTTTTTTATTACAAACGCAAAAATAGCACACAAATCGCAGGATCAGGCATTGCAGGCAGTGCAGCAGTTTATGTACTGCCCATCCCTGATGATGAAATTGAATTCAACCACGGATAAAATTAACAACATGCAACGCTTATTATATCTTATTTCATTCGTTATACTGTTCGGCGCCTGTCAGAAAGAATCGCTACAGGCCTACAGTTCCACGGCATTGGTTTACTTTTATGAAGCCGTCCGATACAAAACCATCACCGACGATAGTATCACTTATTCGTTTGCCGTAGTGCCTGACAGTGTACTCACCGATACGATCTATTTACCCCTCCGCATAATTGGAGAAGCATCAAAAACCGACCGGCAGGTAGGCTGCGAGCTCATTGCCGCAGCCTCTACTGCTGACCCTTCTACTTTTGAAATTCTGCCAGCAATCATTCCTGCCAACAGCTATACCGGTACCATTCCGGTAAAAGTGAACCGGGCAGCGGTATTGAAAAAAACCGAAATGCGGCTTTGGATTCAGATCATTAACTCAGCAGATTTCAAAACCGGTGTAAGCGATCAGCTGAAATACCTGATACGGCTAAACGATTTCCTGTCCAAACCCAGCAGCTGGCGCGATAACCTATTCGGGAAATACAGTAATGTAAAATATGACCTGATTATTAAGGCCACCGGCGTGGTGGATTATACAGGGCTGGACTACATTTCCGAAAGAAATTTACTCCAGGAATGCCGCAACGCACTCTACGCCTATGAAAATGATCATGGGTTTTTGTATGATGAAAACGGAGAACCCGTAGTGTTCCCATAAGTTCAGGTAAAACCAAAAAATTATGACACGTCAGCTATACAGTTGTTTATGCCTGCTGCTTCTGGTACTCACAGGCTGTTTCAAGGATAAAGGCAATTATGACCTGCATCCGATTAATGAATTAACCATCACCAGTACTACACCGGATACCATCCTGGTAAACCAGTTCGACAGGATTAAGATGCAGGTAGAGATTGCACAAACAATGCCTTCGGGAGATTATAACTACCGCTGGACAGTATACCCGTATATCAATGCAGGAAGTGTGAATGATACACTTGGGCTGAGTACCGCCATTGATACCGTTGTGAAGGTGAACCCGGGGGATTACACGCTCCTGTTTGCCGCCACTGAAAAGAAAACCGGTATTTCCACCTTCAAAAAATTCTTTATGCGGGTATCCAGTATTTACAGCGAAGGCTGGATAGTACTGGATGGAGAAGGGGGCGATCAACAGTTATCGCTGATCAGGCCCGATGGGAGCGTGATGCGTAATGTGTATCAAACCGCAAACGGGGAGAAGCTTCCTGCAAACAGCTTCCGGGTGCGGGTACTCAACGTTTATATCGGGGACCAGGATATCTTTTTAATTAGTAAAGATGGAGGTGTATCTATGGATTATATCTCCTTTAAAAAGCAGTTGAATTATCCGAACTGGTTCTTTAAAGCACCGGATACCATTGCACCTGCCAACATATTTTATAACAAGCTGGGGGTGGCTGGTTTCGTTATCAACAACGGGAAAGTGCATTACCTCCCCTTTTCGTATCAGGGGCCGCGCCGGTATGGTGCACCATTGGAAGGCGATTACGTGATATCTCCCTATGTATTTCCAATGATGAGCAGTGATAATGCTATTTTCTTTGACACTAAATACAGACGCTTCCTTTCCCATGCCAATGGTAAGCTGACACCGCTGATCAGCCCTGCAGGTTCTGCATTTGACCTGGCTAATGTGGGCAAAACGCTCGTGTATGCCGGAGAAAGTAATAACGATTTTCATAACTGCCTTTTCAAGGACCTTACTGCCGATAAATTCTATGTGTACCGTCTTAATACCGCGGCTACCAATATGGCCGCTGAAAAGTATGATGTGGTGGACGCACCGGAAATAAAGGATGCACGGCTCTTTGCGTCCTCCGGAATCTACCTGCAAATTTATTATGCGGTGGGTAACAAGGTGTATTTGCTGGACATTCCGGCGCAAAAAGCCAGGCTCGTGTATACGTTCCCGGCAGGCACACAAATTACGGCCATGCGACTGAAAATGTCGACCAGCCTGCTGATCAGCTATCCGGATAACAACCGCGTGATCACCTTCGGTACGCTGGAAAACAATGAAGGGAAAGTGTATTCCTTCTCCATTTCCAACACCGGCGATTTTGTAAACAACACCTTTACGAAGGTTTATACCGGCTTTAAAAAAGTGGTGGACCTGGAATATAAAAACAGAAAATAATGCGCAAACTTATGCTCACCGCAGGTATGGCACTTGCATTGGCCACGTCAGTACAGGCACAGAAAAAAGATCGTTCCTCCGATCCGTATTACACACAATATACCGCGCTGAATCACGAGGCTGACAGCATTTATGCCGTTGTTTCAGCAACGATTAAGGGTAATGCTGCAACGTTCCAGACGGACACTGCATTAAAGGCCAGTGTCAGTCACCAACTGCGTATGGCAGGGCAGCACCGCGCCATAAGTGATTCTATTTTTGTGAAGAAATATCCAGGTTCTATGATCAGTTATGATATTGTGCGGAGTAAACTGGGTGGCAGCAATGAACCGGAGAAAATTTATGCGGCGCTGAAGCAGCTATCCCCCGCGGTGATGGAAGCACCGGAAGTAAAGGCATACCTGGCGGATGTAGAAAAAATGAAAGAGCTGGGGATTGGTAAAATGGCGCCGGTGTTCAGTTTACCTGATACATCAGGGAAGATGGTAAGCCTGCAGGACTTCAGGGGTAAGTATGTGTTAATTGATTTCTGGGCTAGCTGGTGTGGGCCTTGCCGCGCCGAGAATCCACATGTAGTGGCGGCTTACGAAAAATACGGTCCTAAAAACTTTACCGTGCTGGGAATTAGTTTGGATAAGGAAGATGGGAAGGCCGCGTGGTTAGCTGCCATTAAAAAGGACCGTCTAACGTGGACGCATGTATCAGAATTAAAGTGGTGGAAAACCGAGGTGGCTAAAAAATATTTCATCAACGCTATACCACAGAATGTACTGGTAGATCCGCAGGGCAGGATTGTGGCGCGCAACCTGCGTGGGCAGCGACTCCTGGAGCAACTGGACATTATCCTGAACAACAAAAAATCCTAAACCAACCATTATGAAAAAACTATTATCAATGGCTGTGTTGACTGCCTGCGTGTACCTGAATGGACATGCGCAGGGGCAGCCGGCACCGGCGGCGAAAAAGCCGAATATGATGCAGGAGCTCTTCCGGCAGTTTTCCCCGATAGACACGGCCAGCAATGCGGATACAGCCAGGATGCTGTTTGAACGGATGCTGGCCAGGTATCCCGAAAAGGAGTACCCGGAGCATGCGAACATCTATCAGATTGCCCGTTCGGTGGTGGTCAGCAAAATGATTCAGGCGAATAAGCCCGGTGCGCTGGATACTTTCGCGGCCATTCCTCCCGGGATGATGCGCCGCCAGTTTATGGTGCATACCTGTAATGCTTTGATTAAAAAAGGCAGGACGGCGGATGCAGAAAAGCTCTACCTGCAGGACCTTGCGAGGGCCAAAGGCGGTGTAAAAATGGACAGCGCGGATTATTACACGTTTAGTGTGGGCTATGCCGAGTTGTTGTATGACACCAAACGTTATGCGGCTGCGTATAGTTATATGGAGCCGGCGCACCAAATGGGTTATGTAAAGGAGAATAAAGACCTGACATATTATGCGAAGATTTTGCTGGAAAATAAACAGGCGGATAGTGCGTTGGCAGTAATGCATAAAATGGTGAAAGATGGTAAGAGTGATGATGCGGGCCGGGAGCTATTTAAGAAAGCCTGGAAGGCGGCTGGTAAAAAGCAGGCCGACTATGATGCGGTGATGGCTGCGCTGAGTGATAGTTTGCGTGGAAAATATCAGGCAGAAGTAGCACATGCCGATACCAATTATGTGGCGCCGGGTTTTGAACTGGTGGATCTCAACGGGAAAAGCTGGAAGCTGTCGGATTTAAAGGGGAAAGTGGTGGTATTGGATTTCTGGGCTACCTGGTGTGGTCCCTGCGTAGGGTCGTTCCCGTTAATGCAGGCGGCAGCTGACAAGTATAAAGGGAAAGCCTTATTCCTGTTTATTAATTGTTGGGAGAAGAAAACCAATCCGGTGGAGCGTCGTAACCTGGTGGCTAAATATATCAGGGATAACAGTTACCGCTTTGATGTGTTGCTTGATGAGGCAATAGCGGATAATAAAGGGGCCAGGGTGGCTACTGACTACCAGGTAAAGGGTATTCCTGCCAAATTTATTATTGATAAGTCGGGCAATGTGCGGTATAGGCTGAGTGGCTTTTCAGGCAATTTTGATGCGTCGATGATGGAGCTGGATCTGATGTTGGAAAAATTATTATAGGAAGATATAGATAAACGCTATGAAAATGGCCTCCCCGGATCACCGGTGGAGGCCTTGTTTATTCTGAGGGATGTATGAATTAGCTAATTAGATGATGGTGGCATGCAACGGGTGCAGCGCAGGTGTGTCTTTAATGATGCTGGAAAAAAAGTTGGGGTTAACGATGGAAAATGGAGGGTTAAATGGTCCAGATTATATGAAAATGTTATTCCGGCGGAACAATTTTAACACCTGCTTAGCCGCAAATCCATCGGTGGATTTGCGACTCTGGAAGGGTTTTCCGGCAGGGTATTTTGAGGGATAAAACTTCAGTGGATGTAATTCTGCGTTTGAATTATAATAATATTTTATATATACAAAATAGGCGATATCATTATATTAAACAGCTATTTCGGTTTCTTTTGCGTTAAAAAATAAGTAATGCGAAACATAAGTGCTCCCGACAAATAATTAATTTATGAATTGTTACTTTTTCTTATTTTGGATACAAAGCACGAAAGAATTTAGTATCCATGAAATATTATTCGACCAATGTCCATAACGGCTAGACATAACTCAGATACTTTAGCAACAAAGCAGGGAAACTGGCTGATGAGATGGATAACGTCGGGGGCGTTCGACAAGTTTTATACGCGTCGGGTGAGCATCTTCGCCCACTTACTCATGTGGTTTTTATTATATACATTACATACTGTAATTCTTATAACTTCATTCTCCGAATCCTTAATAATCTGTCAGGCTTTTGCGTTGCGCAACGTATTGGCGATTGCCTTTTGTTTTTACTTTATTATGTATCTGGTGGTCCCTTATTTTATTTCAAAGGGGAGATATATACCGGGAATAATTTTATTGGTGGTTCCTGTATTTGGCTATCATGTTATTAATTATACTTGCACCTGGCTAATCAGTAATTACCTGGAGATTACGGTGCCCAGTGTCCGGCAGGTATGTAATGCAGTACTGGCGGATGGTATATTCGGAAAGGCTGCCTACCGCAGGATGGTAAGAGGAAGCTGGCCATTTGTATCGGCGGTGGCGCCTTGTATTGTAGCGAAACTGGTGCTGGATATTATACGTAATATAACCCGTACCTTACGACTGGAGAAGGATCGCCTGGATATGGAGTTGAATTTCTTAAAATCTCAGTTAAATCCGCATTTTCTGTTTAACACGCTTAACAACATTTATATGTTGTCGTTAAAAGGCGCGGAACAGGCGTCGGATTTGATTTTGCATTTATCTGAAATGATGCGGTATACATTATATGATTCAGACACACCTTTGGTAGAATTGCAGGATGATGTAGCTTTTCTGAAGAATTACACGGAGCTGGAACGGGTGAGGTATGGCGCCAAGGCAAACATTATTTTTGAGTATAACGAGGAGGAGATCAGTGATCAGTTGATCAGTCCGCTACTGATGTTTCCATTTGTGGAAAACGCATTTAAGTACGGGCATGTGGGAAATGACGGCCAGTGTCATGTTACTATCCGGATTACTGCTGATGGGCCGTTACTTACCATGAGTGTTAGTAACAGTAAAAACAGCGTAAACAATGTTCCTAAAGAGGTGGGAGGAATTGGCCAGGCTAACTCCCGCAAGCGGTTGGAATTGCTGTATCCGGGAAAGCACAAACTGGATATTCAGGATTGTGCTGACACATATTCAGTGACCCTATCACTAAATCTTAATTAAAGTACATAAATGGAGCAACAGATTAGATGTCTGGTAGTTGACGATGAACCATTTGCCAGAGAATTAATGACAACCTATATTGGCAGGGTTCCCCAGCTGGAGCTGGTAGCCACCTGTGAAAACGCACTGGAAGCGTTGGAAATACTGCAGAATCAGACGATTGATCTATTGTTTTCTGATATCAGGATGCCGAATATTAACGGGGTGGAAATGATTCGCTCACTGCCGCATATTCCGCTGGTCATTTTTACCACGGCCAGCAGGGATTATGCAGTGGAGGGATACGAGCTGGATGTGGTGGACTACCTGATGAAGCCTTTTGGTTTTGACCGCCTGCTAAAGGCCATCAACAAGGCCAAAGCTATATTACAGCAGCGGAAGCAACCCGCTGCACCGGAAAAGGAGAAACTATCTCCCGCTACCTACATGTTTGTGAAGGATGGGCAAAAACTCAGTAAGGTCATCTTCAACGATATTTATTATGTGGAAGGCATGAAGGACTACATCAAAATTGTGACAGCCCGGGAAACGCATATTATCTACCAGCGAATGAAGCATATGGAGGACTTGCTACCGGATAATCAGTTTATCAGGGTGCATAAATCCTACATTGTGCAATTAAACGCTATCAAGAATATTATTGGCAATACCGCCGAACTCATAAATAACCATACGATTATCATTTCAAAACAATACAAATCCGAGCTCAATAAACGCCTTGGCATTACCTCAGATGCCAGGGAAGGAGAAGAATAGTTGCCCAATCCCGCGCATACGGCTAATTAGGATTCCAGTTATGTTTGTCGTGCAGCTACTGCATTTGGTCTAAAAGAAAATTTACTGTAATGGAACATCGGCATTTTTGTTTACAACTAAAACGCCCTGATCTCCATGAAAACACGTACGCTCAATTCCCAATTAATTCCGTCACTGGAACTTAACAAAGAAATCGTCGCTAAAGCGGATTCTTTTGCAGTAAATAACCTCAGTACGCTGAAAAACAAACTGCAGGAGGGCCGAAGTAATTCATTGGAAACCACTTGTGGCAGTACACAAACTACCACATTGTCCGGCATTCTTACCTTAAAATTCTAAATCCCCTGGTTGCGTTGAGAGAGATGACATACCGTTGTGCAATAGTTGATGACGAGCCCCTTGCGGTGGAATTACTCAGTAGTTATCTGAACAGAATGGACCACATGGAGCTCGTTA
Source organism: Chitinophaga jiangningensis (assembly GCF_900142605.1). Lineage (GTDB taxonomy): Bacteria > Bacteroidota > Bacteroidia > Chitinophagales > Chitinophagaceae > Chitinophaga > Chitinophaga jiangningensis. The sequence continues at coordinate 186,793 of NZ_FRBL01000006.1, read as the reverse complement.
TCGCTACTGATAAATTGCAGGATGTTTCGGAACTGATCCGAAGCCGGGAAATCGATCTTATCCTGCTGGATGTGAACATATACGGCAGACAAACTACCGGCCTGAGTCAACTACTAAAAAATACTGATTGCAGCTTTATTGTAGTAACTGCCTATCCACTTGCCAGCCTTGGAGACCTGCCGTTGGGAGGGCGCCACGGGTACCTGCCAAAACCTGTCAGTTTCTCAAAATTCCGTGATCAGGTCACTAAAATGCTAAAACTTGCCTGAGCAGGATATTGAAAAAGTTCGTCATTTCGTCGTGCAAACGATGCTTTTGGTCGAAAAAATATCTATGTAGATAAAGATGTTAGCACCTTGTACTTCAAACAAAAGACATGCACGATCGCATATTGATGCCGCAGGTTAAGTCTTTCGATTTTTATCTATTACGATTGCCGCTTTTGTCCTACAACACCATTAAGTCCCTTCATACTGGAAATAAGCGTGATGTAGCCTCTTTAACTGCAGCATTAAAAGAAATTTACCGGCAGCCCGTGCTGCAGGAAGCCATATATCTGGCCAGCCAGGAGTTACATACAAGTCTGCTGGATTGGTTAAGCGGTACATCAGTACTCAGGCCGCAAAAACAACACAAACTGGTACTGACCCTATATAAATATTTATTAAGAATGAGTGCTCGTTGCACACCATATGGTTTATTTGCAGGTTGTTCTACCGGCAGCATCACGGATGCACCGACTGCTATTACCATAGACGAGTCCTCCCGCCATAAAAAAGCAAAAATCGACATGCACTGCCTGTCGGTAATCGCCGATGAACTGGTCGCTGACCCGGAAATCGCCGCTGTACTCACTTTCCTGCCTAACAGCAGTATCTACCGGGTAGGAAATACATACCGTTACTACGAATATCAAATCAAGGAAAATAAAAGACACTATTTTCTCAGTAGTTTCTCCCATAACATCTATCTAGAGAAAATCCTATCTACTGCCAGTAATGGCGCATCCATTCAACAGCTCACTGCTGTACTCATGGATCTTTCTATCACTGCTGATGAAGCCAAAAGCTTCATCAGCATGCTGGTGGAAAACCAAATACTCGTCTCGGCCTTTCATCCGACGTTAACAGGTCCGGATTATCTGAGTACAATTGCAGAAAAGCTCCGTTTAAAAGGAGTTAAAGCTCCGTTGCAGCAACTGTTGACAGCAGCACAACAACATTTGGTTGCTTATGAGAAAAGAAATGAACCTTATAATGTTATAGGAGAACTACTGCAGAAAGTTAGCCCAGGATTGCTTAAAAAAGACCTCGTGGTGGTCGACCTCTTCCACGAAACACCCGCCAATAACCTCCATCATAAGGTTATTGACACCATTACCCAAACCCTTAGCGAGCTTACCGCGCTGAATGTTTCTCATGAAGACCCAGACCTGGCTGTTTTCAAAAAGAAATATACCGCACGCTATGAAGGCAAAGCAATGCCACTCATGTCCGTACTGGACAGTGAAAATGGTATTGGATTTGGCATCCTTTCAGGCGATAAGTCCAATTATACCCCGGTCATCGATGATCTTGTTCTCCCCTCAGCGTCTTCTTTCAACCAAAACCAATGGACCAATCACCATAAGCTGGTCCTGAGAAAATTTGCAGAGGCACAGCAACATCATTTAACCGAAATCGTACTTACATCTGAAGATTTGCTGGAAGCGACCCCCGAAAACCCGACCGGCTTGCCGGCAACTTCCACCGCCATGGGTAACCTCCTCGCCAGCAGTACCAGCCACCTGGATGCGGGCGACTTTCGGTTCGTACTCAAAAGTTGCGGTGGTCCTTCCGCCCTTCCCCTAATGGGGCGCTTCGGCTCTTCGAGTGAAACCCTCGCCGACCACATGCGCCAGATAGCAGCCTATGAAAAAATGCTGCTGGGAGATAAAATAATTGCTGAAATTATCCACCTCCCCCAAGGCCGCACCGGTAACGTTTTGCTTCGCCCCAAACTCTACGATTACGAAATCCCATTCCTCGGAACATCTTCCCTGGATAAGGAATTTCAAATACCTGTCAGCGATATATACGTTAACGTAGTCAATGACAATATCATCCTGTTTTCTAAATCCCTGCATAAAGAAATTGTGCCGCGACTCACCAGCGCGCATAACTTCAACAACAGCCTCAGTGTCTACAAATTCCTCTGCGCCATGCAAAGCCAGCAGGAAAGTATGTCAATCCTCTGGGACTGGAACATCCTCCAGGAACTCCCCTACCTGCCACGCGTAAGGTTTAATGAAGTGATCCTGCGGAGAGCACAATGGCGGCTGCTCAGCAAAGCGTTCCTCCAGGACGGAGGTGATGAACAACAACAGCTCTTACATCTCCTTAATAAAAATAATATACCTGAAAAGGTAATCCTTGCAGAATCAGATAATGAACTGTTCCTCGACCTGTCATGCGTACTGGCCAGGGACCTCCTGATTTCCCACCTCAAAAAAGGGAACGTTACCCTTTTTGAATCATTCCTGGAAGAAGAACACCTCTTCATCCGCACGGAATCAGGTGCCTTCTGCAATGAAATTGTCGTCCCTCTCTATAATAACACATATACCCATAGCAGAACAGCCATTCCGGAAAACCAGCAAATAAATGTCAAAAGGACATTCAGCCCGGGCTCTGAGTGGCTGTATGCTAAAGTTTACTGCGGTCCTAAATGGGTAGATAAACTGCTGACCACAGAAGTGTACCCCATTGTCAATAACCTGAAACTGGACGAAATCATTCACAAATGGTTCTTTATCCGCTACGTGGACAATGATAATCACCTGCGGCTCCGCTTCCACCTCACCGATCCGGAACAAAGCCAGACCGTTATCAATGAAATCAACCAGGCCTTCCAGGCTTATATCGACGACGATATCATCCATAAAATTCAGTTTGACACCTATACACGCGAACTGGAACGCTATGGAGCCGATATAATGGATTTATGTGAGCAGATCTTTTACCACGACAGCGAACTGGTACTGGAACTACTCCCACACATACAAAGCGGCAACCAGGAATTTTACAGGTGGATATTTGCGGTTAAGGCAACCGACACCATGCTGGAAAGCCTGGGGTATAACGTGCAGCAAAAGCTGGATATCCTCAGTATACTGCGGGATACCCTGTTTACCGAGTTCAATGGCAACAATGACCTCCAGTTCCAGCTGAATAATAAGTTCAGGGAACACCAACAGGCTATCGCAGGTATTTTGGACGAAACAGCCCGATCATTCCCGCTGGCCGACGTGATCTATGATCAGTTCAGCCTCTACGGGTCCGAAATAAAAAATATTTGTACAGAAATACGGATCATTTGCGGTAAGGCCTCGGCTCAAAGGTCGCGCCGGCTGCAAAAGTTAACCGGTGACCTGCTCCATATGATGCTTAACAGGTTTTTCCTGGCCAGTCCACGTTTACACGAACTGGTTACATACCACTGCCTCACCAAGCATTATACAGCAGTCCTGGCAAAAGAAAAGACTAGTTTCAATTTGCGAAACTTAATGATTTAGGATAAAATAGAATAGTTGGTAATTAAAAAAGGGTGCATCATTCTTGATACACCCCTGTTTTTTTCTCCTTGCTCCTTGCAATTCTCAGGCCCCTTCTTCAGAAAGCCTTACACTACAGGATTCCTGTTGGTAACAATATGATTGCTGCCTTCCCCGATCATTTTCTCGAGGAGGTCGTAACCGCCATTTTCCTTGCTGTGCGCAAAGGTGCGCTCTTCAAAAGTGATAGGTACACACCAGTAAAGGTTTACTTTGTCGCCATACATCTGGGGCAACTCTATGGCCGGGCCGTTGTACAGTGCGGATGACAGGATCAGGCTCTCATATGGCTTTGGCAGCACGCCGGAGGACACGGTATGCCCTTCTCCGAGCCAGGTAACGAGCTTCCATGGCCTGTCGGCCAGGCCTGCCAGCACCTGCGCCACCTGCATAATCTGCTCCTCCGTAAATATTTTCTTATCCATGGCCAGGGCCAGCTCCGCACGATGATAGCCGCCGGCATTTTCATTGTAGAGGAAATCCACCCATGGCATCGGGCGGATGCTCATGCCCAGTGTGAGGAAGTAAACCACCTCGTCTTTCTCAAATTTGGCCATGGCCATTGGCGGCCACTTATTATCATCGATGGCGTAATAGGCCTGCTCTGCACCAAATACTTTCGTATAGGCGTCCATGAAACTCGTCTGAATGGCCGGCCATTGCGGGGCTTCCTCGTTTTGCCAGTTGTTCCAGAAATCCGCTGCATCCAGGAACTTCCGGTACTGCATATTGGTTTCCGGCGTTCCCAGGGGAAAGGTAATGCTGTTATCATTGCTGTCGGTACACGCCGCCGCATAAGCCGGTGGCCTGTCCATGTACAATCCCCATCCGGGAATGATACCTATAATTTCCTCATCATATAAAATAGCGGCGCCGTCACCTTCTGCATTCCAGATAAAGGAAATACGTTCTTTTTCCAAAGGGGCTTCCCCTTCCGGATATTTACAAAACTTAGCTTCCAGCATTGGGGCTACACCGTTTTCCATAGCTGCCGTATCCCGCTTTTCAGGGGCGGGCTGCAGGTTTCGCAACCAGCATGGCCTTGGTTTAAATCGGTTACCCATGATTTCAGATGGATATAAATAAAAGTACGCAGTACGGTCATCCTGCTCTACCATGGCATACATGGTGCCTCTGTCGTTCGTTTCTTCTATCAGCATTTCAGGTTCGCTATACATAAGTTTCCATTTGTAACAGCTAATATACGGCTATCCACTCAGATGGATCAACGTTTGGAAATCTCCCGCTACTTTTTGTATTTTGACCGGCAAATTCTACGTACATGAAAACATTATTATCGTTGCTGACTTTATGTATAGCATTGCCATTTCTCGCTGCCGGCAAGGGCGGCCAGCAATATTACCAGATTAAAGTATATCATATCAGCGCCTCACAGGAAGCAGGGTTGGATAGTTATCTCGAGCAGGCGTTGCTGCCGGCATTACACCGTGCAGGTATTAGCCAGGTAGGTGTATTCAAGCCAGTGACGCAGGATACAGCCGATCTGCGTGTATACGTTTTCAGTGCATTTAAGTCGTTGGACCAGGTTTCACAACTGCCGGCGAAGCTCGACAAAGATGCTGCTTACACCACTGCCGCCACTACTTTCATGAGCGGGTACAATAATACTGCTCCTTACAATCGCATAGAAACCATACTGCTGCTGGCTTTCGAGGATATGCCAAAAATGGCACTGCCCGCACTCAGCAGCCCTAAAGCAGAAAGAGTATATGAACTTCGCAGCTATGAAAGCGCTACAGAAGCCTATCACAGTAATAAAGTAAAGATGTTTAATGCTGGTGGTGAAATAGAAATATTCCGCCGGCTCGGATTCAATGCAGTGTTTTACGGTAGCGTAATTGCCGGTAGTCATACTCCCAACCTGATGTACATGACTACCTTTAACAACAAAGCCGATCGTGATGCACACTGGAAGTCTTTTGGTGCTGATCCTGCCTGGAAAAAATTATCCGCGCTGCCTGAATATGCACACAATGTATCACATCAGGATATAATATTTGTACGACCAACTGCTTATTCAGATTTTTAGAAAAGTTTTTTGAAGTTTTTTAGACAGGCTTCAAACGCTTTACTACAAAGGATTACAGCGCACATCAAATTTCATCTTTTTAGCAATTGATAAAAAAAACTTAACACTATTTTTTGTGGTTTGATTTATTTGCCTACATTTGCAACCACATTGCGAGGTAGAGCAGAGGTAGCTCGTCGGGCTCATAACCCGAAGGTCAGTGGTTCGAATCCGCTCCTCGCTACAAAGAGAAAGGCTTTTAAGCAGACGCTTAAAAGCCTTTTTTAGTTGGTATAATTTGACGGCAATAAATTTTCGCGAAGTAGGGCCGTCTCGCAGGCGTCTATCAAAACACAATCTCCGCGTAAATTTATGTTGTTAACATCATTAATGCCGACTTAAATTACAGCGGAGATTGTGAAGTAGACCTACCTGAATAGACGCCTGCGAGGCGTCTCTACTTCGTGAATAAAATGGTAAACAACTGGCAATAATTATTCTGTAAAGAATTGAAAAATCAAGTCTTTACAGAATAATTATTGCCAGCTACAATACCATCAATGCAACCGAAATGCATTTACATTCCCCGAAAAATCTGCTACATACAACACCTCACCTGCTAATGCCATATCCGCATACACGGGCGCTCCTACTTCGAACTTAGCTACCAGCCTGCCTTTAGCAGCAAGATCCAACACATATAACCAGCCATCAGCAGCGGCTATAAAAGCATGATTGCCATTGATGATGGGTGTACTTTCAACGGTAGCTGCCGGTGGCAGTGAATAAGGTGCCGTGAAACTCAATGCCTGCAATGGCTTGAAGCCATATAACCATTTGCCGGTACCGAGTTCATAAGTTTGCACTCCGTCTGCAGCGGTGGCGAGTAACACCTGGTTTTGCCAGATAGCAGGGGCAGTCATGGTTTTCAGCTCTCCGTTTACTTTAATGCTATCAATGGTTTTACCTTCTTCATTCAAAACATGCAACATATTAATGCCCTGCACCAACAATTTATGCTGATGCACTGCCGGCGTACCACTTCTGAAACGGATCCCGCCATCGCTCCTTTTCCAGCGCAGCTGGCCCGTTTGGAGGTCGTGTGCAAAAAGGTGATTCCAGTTGCTGGAAGTGATCAGCAGGTTATTCCAGATAGTCATAGCAGTGGGCGTAGCTTCACCGCCATTCCAGGAAGTGTTGGTCCAGCGTGGGTTTCCGGTTTTAATATCAAGGGCCTGCAGGAAATTTCCGGTACCGGTGATATACATATCTTCATACACCACGCCACCACAGTTATAGGGAGGTAAACCTTTCATAGGTCCGTTATGTTGCCAGCGCAGCTTGCCTGTAGCGGCATCCAGCGCATAGGTGATGCCTTCTGCATCTGTCCCTAATAAATAGTTACCACTGAGCGAAAGACTATGCTTTATAGAGTTTGTAGTTTTATATCTCCATAAAACCTTACCTGTATTGGCTTCCATAGCCACTATCGCACATTTCTCCAGGTTTTCATCATCGATGGTGGCCAGGTATAATTTTCCATTATTCAATATAGGAGCCGATTTCCACACAGCCGCTCCCAGGTTGGATGACCACAATAATTGCAGGCCGGAGAAATTCACCTGCTTTGTAACCGGTACCCGCTGGGCATTTTGCAGGGTCTGGTTCCAGGTTTCGTTAGTGGATTTCACCGTCATCGGTGGCTGCATCACAAAAGTATCGCGCCTGAAGAGCACACGACCGGAGCGCAAAGTAGCCTCCAGCGTACTATAACAGGTATCTTTAAGATAAGGTTTCATTACAGCAGGTTCAATATCCGCATGCCAGTTCCAATCGCCCGAAGGCTGCAGGGATAAGCTTTTCAGCAGGTTACCCTTTTTGCTATAAACTTTATAGTTAACAGTTTGCAGGATTTCATCAGTCTGATAAATATTTGCACTCACCTGCATCTTACCGTTTCGATAGCTAATACCATTTACTGTGGGGGTTATCAGGGAGATGTGATTAGCCACATAACTGTAGCGCCGCGTTACCTGCTGAATACCATCTTTATCCACCTGTATCAGTTCAAAATTGGAAATGGAATTATCGATGCCGCCGTCAGCAGCTGGCGCCGCACACAAACTACGAATGCCGCTGTTGCCATGCTGATGTGCAAAATTATAGTGCCAGTGCCCGTAGATCCAGGCTTTCAGGTTATGCTGATTTAGGTTCAGCACTTCCCCCTTTGAGTTTTTAATAGTGAAATCAGAACCGAAAGTAAGCAGGTCATGATTAAATACTACAACGGATTTAGATGGATCTGTATTTGCCAGATCGTTCTGCAGCCAGTAATACAGGTCGTCGTAGGTATAGGAAGGTTTGTAATCGCCGTAAGGCATGGGGGTTACCACAAAGTGTGTGTTTCCGTATTCAAAGGAATAAAATACAGGTCCAAAGAGAGATTCATACAGTGCTTCGCCATAAGGCCCCTTTACCAGGTCGTGATTACCAACGCAATAATACACCGGCAGACCCATCGTTTTGGTATTCACCTGTTGCGCGTGGAACTGCATCCCTTTTTCATAACAGATATCGCCGGTGTGCACAATGAAGTCCGCCGCCTCATTACGTGCAAAGTTTTTCACCTCATTAATCCAGTTGCCGTACAGGGAGGTTTCCGTATCAGTAATTCTTACAAAGTGGCTGCTGGCATCCGTTTTACCGGTATGGTACATCGGGAAGTTGTACGTACTTTTTCCGGAGTCGACAGGCAGGTAATAGTTATTCACAAAATTATATCCAGCCGCAGGCGTAATGAATATGAACTTCTGCCGGGCATGGCCTGGTAAGTTGTAGTTACCTTCAGCATCCGTTTTCACCACGTGTCGGCCATCCGATACGCTGATATTTTTGATGCCGGGTTCTCCGGCATCCTTAACACCATTGCGGTTACTGTCGTGGTACACATTGCCGGAGAGGCCCTGCGCAGATGCGCTTGCTGCCATACTGAACAGCGCAGTGATGATTAACTGTATTTTCATATAAATAATTTAAAAATGACACCTTCGGTGTCATTGGCGAGGTTCCGCGCTCCGCGCGGTAGGTTACCGTAGGTTTGTTACTGGCGGTGGCTCACAGACAAATGGTTTTCCGTGCTCCGCGCGGTTAACTACCGCTGTTGTACTAAGAAAAAAGCGTTATTCCAGAGTAGCCTGGAATAACGCTGGTTTAAGCATAATAATTTTACCAACCCTGAATCTGTGTCAGATTCGGATTCAGTACCACTTCACTAAATGAAATCGGGCGATAATAATATTGCGGCGCCACAAATTTTCGCTTGTTATCACGGTAACGGGTAAACGAAATATGACCGGAAGTATTGTTATCCAGATAGAAGTTATTCTCTTTACCGTTCACATCTTTCAGCGCATAGCGACTGATGGACTGCTTTACCGCCGGCGGTAAACCTGCCAGGGAAGCCGTGTCGTTTGGTGTGGCCAGTATGGCGATGTCGGCAATACCATCTCCCGTAATATCCATAGGACCCAACGCTGGCACATACATGCCCTGCTGCGCCTGCTCCATGCCTGCCGCTGCCGCCCAGCGATTCAGATCGTTAAGGCGAAGACCTTCACAAGCCATTTCCACCCGGCGCTCCCTCCTGATTTCCAGCAGCACACCTTTATTCCCACCACTCACATTGCTGTATGCCGCCGCCTGCACGGGATCCGGATTGGCATTAGCGTTGGCCATCAGCAGATCAGGCATCTGTACACGTGCACGCAGTTTATTGACGCTGTTGGTAAGGTCATCCTGCGTGAGTGAGCCCAGCTCGGCCTTTGCTTCTGCATAATTCAACAGCACCTCAGCATAGCGGTATAGGGGTAAGCTGGTGTAATTAGCATCCCAGCCCTGGCGCTGTGCAGGATCACGCGGATAAAATTTCAGCTGATCAAAGCCGCCGAGGTTAGGTTTAGGGATGTAATACTTATCGTCGTTGGTAGTGGAAAATCCGGGATATGCCACTGTTTCAGCCAGTCGCGGATCGCGGTTAGCGAATACTTCCACGAAACCTTTTTTGTTATAATCAGGTTGACTGGTAAACGGTGTGCCGTCTTTCATGAGGTAAGTTTCAACCAGACTATTGCTGATGGACCATGTCCAGCCCAGCACTGCATGCGTGTTGTTACCCACTTTCAGCGCCTGCTGACATTCAAACCACTGAATCATTTCCCGGTTGGAAGCCAGCGTGCTGCTCACAAACAGTGCGCGATAGTCCAATGCACCTTTACCGGTGTTATACACCTGGAACCTGCCGCTGTTGATCAGCTCCTGCGAAGCCGTTACCGCTGCCTCCAGGAAAGGAGTTGCCGTTTCCTGCAACTTCAGCTCCGGATGATATTTACGGAAGGTACCTTCAAACAGGCCAAAGCGACTCATCAGCGCCAGCGCCGTCCATTTACTGATACGGGTTCTGTTGCCTTCATCCGGTTTGATATAGGTGATCGCGTACCGGAGATCGGCCATAATGGAATCTGCGATGAGCGTACGCGGGCTACGTGGTGCATATAATGCGGAGTCGATATTGGACAGTACGTGCGAGTACCAGGGTACATCCGAATAACGGGCCAGTTTATCAAAATAGAATTTTGCCCGAAAGAAGCGCGTGATACCGATATAATGATGGATCAGCGCCGTATCACCGGTGGCTTTGTGCGCATTATCCAGCAGGTAGTTGTAGGAACGCAGGCGTCCCCAGTCGTTCCAGCCGGTATTGCCTACTGTAGTAGCATTGAGGCCGCCTTCCATCATCAGGTCCAGTTCTCCGGCCTGACTGTAGTAGGAAATGTTATCGCTGTTGATATCGTCAGTAGCGTAGGTGGCTGCCGCATAAAATGAGTTGGAGTAAGTTTCCAGGTCTTTAGGCGATCCGAAATAAGCATCCGGAACAATCGAGGTCTGCGGATTTTTCTGCAGGAACTCTTTATTGCAGGAGGCTGTCCAGAAGCCCGCTGCGAGCAAAAGTATATAGGAAGTAGTTTTTTTCATGTTGCGCATTTTAGAAATTCAGGTTTAAACCAACAGAATAGGTTTTCTGGAAAGGATACACGGTACCGTCCAGGCCTTCCGGATCTATATCAGCTTTCAGGTGGGAAACTGTAAAGATGTTTTCTGCGGAGAGGTAGAAGCGCAGGCGTGCGATCTTCAGGCGCTCTGTTACGGACTTAGGCAAAGTATAACCCAGCGTCACGTTTTTGAGGCGCAGGTAAGCTGCATTCTGCAGGTAGCGGGTTTGTGGCGCACCCAGTTCTGTAGCGTCTTCTGCGATGTAGGATTTTACACGTGGGAAGTAGCCGTTCGGATTTTCCGGTGTCCAGTGGTCCATATTCTGCACCTGCACGTTGGCCCATGGCTGTGCATAAATGCCCCAGAAGTAGTGGTTGCCGGCGCCCGGATACCAGTCACGCTTGCCTATACCCTGGAAGAAAGCCCTGAAGTCCCATCCTTTGAAGCTGCTGTTTAAATCAATGCTGTAGGGCAGCTGCGGCAGGTTGTTACCGATGATCCGTTTATCGCCATGGTCGCTTACGGTATTTTTTCCGTAGCTGATTTCACCATCATTGTTCAGGTCCCTGAATTTGAGGTCACCTACGTACCATTTGTAGCCCTGGTCGTCCGAGCCTACTTTTGACTGGTCCGCATGGGTTTTGATTTCATCTTCACTCTGGAAAAATCCTTCTGTTTCCAGTCCCCAGATCTCGCCTAAGCGTTGTCCTACGTAGTAATCGCTGAGGTTTCCTACCGGGTTGTCATATTTGGTGATGTAGGTTTTACTGTTGGCTACCGCTATTTTAACACTATAGGAGAGGTTATCTTTTCCGATGGCAATATGATCACGCCACATGATAGACAGTTCACCACCGCGCGTTTTCAGGTCGGCCGCATTGGTTTTCGGAGATTCCGCACCGTATACGCCTGGCAGGGTTTTACCTTTTACAAACATCCCTTCGGTGAAACGTGTATAGTGATCAAAGCTTACATAGAGGCGCTCTTTGAGGAAAGCCATATCCACACCCATGTTCACAGAACGAACATTTTGCCAGGTATAATCTGCCGTTACCGGGTTTGGCATAAAAACTGCTACCGGCTGGTTACCATCCAGGATAGTATTAAGCGTACCGGCGTTCATGGTTTCGAAGTAGCCGTAGGAGTTAAAGGTTTGATCGCCCAGGGAGCCGTAAGAACCGCGGAGTTTCAGGAAGTCCATGCCGATGGTGGTAGCCAGGGGCTTCACAAAATTTTCGTTGGACACTACCCATGCTGCCGAGGCAGATGGGAAAGTACCCCAGCGGTTATTCATTGGGAAGCGGGAGGAGCCATCGCGGCGGCCGTTTACTTCCAGCAGGTATTTATCGTTGTAGTTATAGGCGAGGCGGTAGAATACGCCGCGTACTGCCCAGTCTTCAAAGTTTTCACCGATTTTAGGCGTACCGGTGGCCAGCTGCACGGTGGGGTACAGGGTACTGATCAGGCCATTGCGGCTGCCGGTAAATCCATCTCCCTGGAAGTATTCCTGGTTAAAGCCTACGAGTGCGGATAGCTCATGTTTACCGAATTTCTTGCTGAAATCGGAATAGAGGTTATACACGGTATACTTCATACCGAAGCTGTTAAACGCGGCGCTGGACTGATTTCCATCCGTATACTGCAATGGCTGGTTAGGGCCGGTGCGGTATGCTACCGGCAGTACGAACGATTTACCGGTGGTGTTGGTACGGCGGAAAGTAGCTTCTCCTTTCAGCTTCCAGATACCTTTGATGATGCCGAGTTCGCCATTGAAGCTGGCGAGGAATTCGTTCATGTTATTGGTATTGCGTCCGCCGCTTTGCAGGCGTCCCAGGAGGGCTGCACCGTCGGAAGTCCAGGTACCATCCGGGTTACGTGGCACTGACAGCGAAGGTGTACGGTTGGCATTATGGAAAAACAGGTAATCCATTGCCGTGCTTGGCGCATCGTAGGAAGAAGTGGTGTAGGTGGTGTTGGTACCTAATTTAATACGGTCGTTAAAGGTATAGGTAGCTTTACCACGGAGGTTGTAACGCTTGTATACATCCGGGTTGTAGCGGAGCATACCGTCTTGCTGATAATACTCTCCGGAGAGGTAGTAATTCAGTTTTTCATCCCCTCTTGCCACGCTGAAGTTGCCGGTAAAGGCAGGTGCAGATTTATTATATACTTCATGTAACCAGTCGGTAGTACCATAATACGCATAGGCGTTAGGGTTAGTAGGGTCCGTGATCACTGCCGGCAGTGATGGATCTTTGGAGCGTTTGGCGGCATATTCGCGCACTGCATCCGGGTAGAGGTTATAGAGCGGTGTGGCAGCGTCGTGCTTCATTTGCATGGTGGTGAGCGGATCTGTTACCACATCCGGTACTTTACCGAGCGTACGCACGGCATAGTTAGTATTGGCAGAAACCGTCAATCTGCCATCCATAGCGGATTTGGTGGTGATCAGCACCACTCCGAAGGCAGCGCGGGCACCGTAGATGGCGGCGGAGGCAGCATCTTTCAAAACCGTCACGCTTTCAATGTCAGCAGGGTTCAGGCGTGATACTTCATCAGCACTGAAAGGGATGTTATCCACGAGGATGAATGGTTCACCACCGGAAAGAGAGGTATAACCCCTGAGGTTAAACGAAGGTGCGGAAGAGGAGCGGCCGTTGTTGATACCGATGTTGAGGTTGGGAATCAATCCCTGCAGACCCGTACCTACGTTGGTGATAGGGCGGCTTTCCAGTGCTTTGCCGGAGATGTTATCCACGGCGCCGCTGAGGTTCACCCTTTTCTGGGTGCCGTAACCAACTACCACTACTTCGTTGAGGCCGCTGGAATTGGCGGTGAGGGTAACGTTGAAACTTTGCACTCCTTTGATGGGCATCTGCCGGGATTCATAGCCGATATAGCTGAATTCCAGCACTGCATTTTCAGGTACTTCCAGTTCGTATTCCCCTTTTACGTTAGTGGTAACACCCTGTGAGGTGCCTTGTACCTTTACGGTAACGCCAATGAGAGGGGTACCCTCTTTATCTTTTACAATACCTTTTACAGGTACGGTTTTCACCACTTCACTGCCTTTTACAATCACCACGAGGTTATTGGGCATTACGCGGTAGTTGAGGTTGGTGCCACTGAATGCTTTGTCCAGGATGGCGGTAACTGCCGCATTTTCCATCCGCAGGCTTACCCGCACATCAGGGAGTGCACCGGTTTTATACAGAAAGGTATAATCGCTTTTCTTACCTATGAGGCTGAGTAATTTACTGATGTGTACATTGTTGAAATCCACACTTATTTTCTCCTGGGAGAAACCGTGGGCGCTCAACTGTAAAAAACCGGCGCATAGCAATACGGAAGTCAATTTCATACGCATAATGAGTTTCCTCATACTCCCATCGGGAATATGCGAAGGCCACCAATAGTTTTTTTTCATAATTTTGTTTCATTAGGTTAAATAATAGGCCATTACCGGATCTCGCTGATCGGTTTGCTTGTTTAGCCTTTGTTAAGGGGAATGTTGCCGCATTTCCCTTTTTTCATGTCTGGAAATATGATGATTGTGTACTATTCCATAGATGATGGATTTATGTGGTTACCGGATGATAACTGTTTTTTTGTCTTTATCAATCTCGTAAGTAAAGCCTAGTGTAACCTGCAGGGCGCTCAGCACTTCTTCCAGCTGCTGCTTTTTAAACACACCTGTAAATAATTCCTGTTTGTATTTTTCGTTTTTGAAGATGATATGGACGTTATACCAGCGTTCGAGGTCGTGCGATAATTCACCCAGGGTGATGCTGTCGAATTCGAAGCGGTCGCTCATCCAGGCCGTTGGTGTAGCCTCTTCTGTCAATATTGTGTTGGTGTTGCGTACAGGCGCCACGGAATAGTTGGCGAGGGCTGCCTGGTTCATCCCTTTATGTGTTTCCGGCGCCGGCACTTTACTGATAACGAGTCGCTGGGCGGGCAGCAATATAATCTCCTCTTCACTGGTAGTTTTAAAGGAGACCGCTACTTTTCCGCTGATCAGGGTGGTTGCTATCTGTTTATCCTCCGGATATGCTTTCACGTTAAAGGAGGTACCTAATACTTTGATGTTTACTTTTCCTGAGTGAACGATGAAAGGGTGTGCAGGATCGTGGCGGATATCGAAGTAGGCTTCGCCGGTGAGTGTTACCTCTCTGTTACCTTTCAGGAATTTATCCGCATCGTATTGCAGCTGGCTGCAGGCGTTGAGTGCAACGGTGCTGCCATCGGGCAATACCATGGTTGATTTGGAGCCGTTGCGGGTCACCACCTGGTTGGCGAAGGTGGCGGGGCCTGACTTAGGCCAGTAGAAGAAGGTGCCTATCAGCAGTCCCGCGCTGGCTGCGATGGCGGCAAATACTTTCCAGGTGAGGCGCTGGCGTTTTACCGGGTCCGGCTCCTGCTGAAGCCAGCCGGCAAGTTGTTCCAGTCCTTTGGTTTTCAGTGCTGCGGCTTCTTCATCTGTGAAGTTGTTGGTTTCGTGCACGTCGCGGATATCCACTACAATATTGAAGGCATATTGTAATTC
Organism: Chitinophaga jiangningensis; assembly: GCF_900142605.1. Lineage (GTDB taxonomy): Bacteria > Bacteroidota > Bacteroidia > Chitinophagales > Chitinophagaceae > Chitinophaga > Chitinophaga jiangningensis. Next base: position 171,577 of record NZ_FRBL01000006.1, on the reverse strand, counting down.
CGGGTTTTCCAGCAGCAGTTGCTCCAGTTCTTCCAGTTCGTCAGCAGAGGCCTCCCCTGCTGCTTTTCTGGCCATTAGTGCATAAATACGGCTTTGTTCACTCATTAATTCTGCTGATCGTTATACAGGTAGGTCGGCATAACCTGGAAAAACCCCCAAAGGGTGCAGAAATTTTTTTTACGTGTATGCAGCCGGAATATTTTGTTAACTTTAGCTTAATCTGCGTTATATAAATTGCAACCAATATCTAGCAGTCAACAGGGATGGAACAGTGTAACATTAATCAGCTTTTTACTGATATGACGGCGAACAATGATGAGGAGGCTTTCAAGCTTTTCTATAATCAGTGTTTTGTGCGCCTGTTACGCTATGCGTATTCCCTCACGCGATCAAGAGAAGTTGCGGAGGAAATTGCCAACGACGTTTTTATGCATTGCTGGCAAAAAAGGGGGTCTTTGGGAGATATTAAAAACCCGGAGGTATACCTGTTCGTAGTGGCACGCAACAAATCGGTCGATTACAAGCGAAAACAAGCCCAATTTAAGGCCGTTGACCTCAACCCTGAGGATCACATCCAAATTACGTTCGACAGCAATCCTGAGGAGCTAATGATCACTTCTGAGATGGTCCGGAAAATGGAGTCGACCATTCAGCAACTCCCGCCCAAGTGCAAAGCTATTTACCTGATGATCAAACAGCATGGGCTGAAGTACAAGGAAGTGGCGCAAATCCTGAATGTTTCTGTAAAAACGGTGGAAAACCAGCTGTCTATTGCCATCAAACGCCTCACTGCAGCGGTGAAGTTTACCCTGGAAAAGGAAGACCTGTACAAATAAAAAAGCAGTGCTTCCCGCGCTATGCCACGAGAAGACACTGCCTTAAACCAGTAACCTGCTAGTTACCGTAACCTTCGTTCTGTGGTTTCAGATTCAGATTGTTCTTCATTTCAGAGGTAGGCAGCGGAAAAAGCAGATGCTTCTTCTGCAGCGCCTGACCTGAATTCTTGTTCACGTGACCTTCGAACTCATCGAAACCGTTATTATCTTCATTGTACACTTTTTTCAGTCGTACCATATCAAACCAGATGATACCCTCGTAAGCGAATTCGTGCCAGCGCTCGCGCCATACTGCCTGTTCGAATGCTGCGGAGCTCAGGCCCGACAATGCATCCAAACCAGCCCTTGCGCGGATGGCATTCAGTGCCGTATAGGCATCGGCGTTAGGGGCTCCATCTGCCTTGTTTTGTGCTTCGGCGTAAATCAGCAGGGTTTCCGCATAACGAATCTGTGGCAGGTTCAGGTTACTGATACCGGTACCGGCTACGCCTTTGGTACCGTGGCAAACCACATCGAAATGCTTGAAGATGTATGGGGCTCCTAACGGGAAGTCAGCCCCGCTACCATCTACATAATAGGTGGTAAAGAAGAACTGCTGCTCATCCGTGCGTTTATCCTTAGGCTCAAATTTCTTGTATGAGTCGTAGAATGAGCGGGTAGGCATAGAGCTTCCCACCCCACTTCCATCGGCAGAAATATTCTTTGACAGGGAGTTGTTGGGCAGCATGATGGATTGCAGCGGATTTTCTTCCACCCCGCTCAGGTACTGCACTTCAAACAGGTGCTCCAGCTTGTTGTTGGAAGCTACGGCATGCAGCAGGCCATAGGAAGGGAACAGACCTATTTGCGCAGTATGCGCGTTGGCGTAGTCGATTACTTCCTTGGCTTTATCCGCGGCGAGTTTGTAATGCGTAGCGCCTTTGCCCAGCGGGTTCCCCGCCATTGTCAGGTATACTTTTGCCAGCTGGGTTTTAATGGCTGCGGTACTTACGCGACCGGTAGGGTCCACCCATGGCAGGCCTGCTGCTTCAGCCGTTTGCAGGTCTTTCACGATCTGGTTATATACATCCTCTGCCTTGGTACGGGCAGGAGCAAAATCAGGTGAGCTGGCCGTTTGTGAGTTCAGTACCAATGGCACATCGCCCCAGAGCCTTACTGCATAAAAGTAAGCCCATGCACGGAGGAAACTGGCTTCTCCCATTACCCGCTTACGCTGTGCCTCATCCATCGGATTAATTTTAGGCACATTGTCGAGGGTGAGGTTACACTGGGCAATAACGCGGTATAAACCTCTCCACCACTGTTGTACATGCAGGTTTTCACCATTGTACACGAGGCCCAGGAGGTTATTGAGGTCAGAGTTTTGGGCGGTTCCGGTAATAGCGGTACCGGTAACCGCATCCAGCATCTGGAAGTTATTGGAGAAGATGCCTGCACCTTCCGCGATGATGCGTGTACGTGCGTAGGCTGCAAACACGGCAGCATCCGCATGTTCAGGCAGGGTGAAGTAGCTGTCAGGCGACAGGTTAGACGGATCCTGCTCCTCCAGGAACTTTTTACATCCAGTACCAGTACCCAGCATGAGTGCACCTGTAAGCACCAGGAGCAAGGATTTGTTCAATATCTTACGTTTCATAATCTTATTCATTTTAATAACAGAACTGGTTTAGAATGCCACATTTACCCCTACGGTGAAAGTGGTGGGTTTCGGATAGTCGAAGAAGGTTTGCCCCTGTGCGAACACGTCGCCATAGGTGGTTACTTCCGGATCATTGCCGCTAAACTTGGTTTTGAGGAAGAAGTTCTGTACGGAACCATATACACGCAGGCGTTGCAGGTGCAGGTGCTGCACGGTTTTACCAGGGAAGGAATAACCCAGCAGGAGGTTTTTACCACGAAGGAAAGAACCATCTTCCACCCAGCGTGTATCCACGTTCGTTACATATCCCGCAGAAGGGTTACGTGGTGCGGCGATCATGGTATTCTGATGCTCGGGTGTCCAGTAGTCCAGTACAGATTTGAAACTGTTGGCAAGGCCGGTACGGTCTTCACCGGAGTGGTGGGTCATGTTCAGCACATCGTTACCAAACATAAACTGCAGTTCGATGGCCAGTTCCCAGTTTTTATACTTGAAGTTGTTGTTCCAGGCACCCCATCCATCCGGGTTACCGTTACCGATGATCATACGGTCGGCATCGTTGATGGCATGGTCGCCGTTTACATCCAGGTATTTGATATCGCCTGGCAGGATAGGCTTACCACCGCGGTAATCTTTGAACTTAGCGGCTTCGGCTGCTTCGGCCTGGCTCCAGGTACCGAGTCGCACCAGTCCCCAGAAGGAACCAACGGGCTCGCCTACACGAATAATATTTGTTTGGTTGGTGAAGTTAGGTCCACCCACACCAAAGATATCTGCCGGCGTTGCCAGTGACAGTACTTCGTTTTTATTAAAGGAGATGTTAAAGGCACTATTCCACGTGAATTGCTCATTATCTACGATAGTTGCGTTGATCCCTACTTCCACCCCTCTGTTGGACATGGTACCGATGTTCTTTTTGATGGTGGTGTAACCGCTGGTGGTAGGCACCGGCGCATCCAGTAACATGTCAGTGGTTTTGCGGTAGTAGTAATCCAGTTCCAGGTTCAACCTGTTTTTGAGGAAGCCTACTTCCACGCCGGCATCGTACTGGCCTGTTCTTTCCCAGTGGAGGTCACTGTTGGAGAGGCGGTTGGTACCCACGCCCTGTACTTTGGCACCGTTGATTACGGCAGCATAGGTGCTGCTGGCAGCCAGCGATGCGAGAGAAGTGTAAGGTGCAATTTCAGAGTTACCTGTTAAACCGTAGCTGGTGCGCAGTTTCAGGTTAGAGATGACGCGGCTGTTTTTCAGGAACGGCTCTTCAGATGCTCTCCATGCCAAAGCAGCGGAAGGGAACATGGCGAATTTTTTGTTTTCACCGAATTTGGAGGAACCGTCTGCACGACCGGTGAAGGTTACCATGTATTTATCTCTGAAGGTATAGTTTAACCTGGCGAAGTAGGAGTTGAAGCTGAATCTATTCCGGCTGGAACCTACGCCACTGGCCGGGATATTGGAACCGGAACCGAGGCTGTTGTTCTCGAAATAATCAGTGGAAAAGTTCTCCGCCCTGGCGTTGAAGCCGAAAAAGTTGCTTTGCTGCCATGACAAACCCACCATGCCGGTGAAGCTGTGTTTATCGTTGAAGCGTTTGGAGTAGGTCATATAGTTTTCGAATGACCAGTATGTTTCACGATCGTTGGCGCTGATGGCAATCCCTTTCTGGCTGGCGGAGATGTCGATCAGGGAGCGGCCATTCCATTCATTGCGGCCGCGGGTAACTACGTTGGTACCCACAACGCTGCGGAAGGTCAGGTTTTTAGCGAGTTGCAGCTCTGCATAAACGTTACCCAGCAGGTTTTGTGTATTGAGGATATATTTTCTGTCGTTGAGGATTTGTACAGGGTTGGAACCACCTTCTGCACCCGGATAAACTTTATTGTTGGCCCAGGTACCATCTGCGAATTTAACCGGCAGGAATGGCAGGGCTTCCGTGATCATACGAACAGAGTTCAAACCGCCGGTACCGATGTCGACCAGATTTTCTTCCTGGTTGTTATAGGACAGGGAACCACCCACGCGCAGCCACTCTTTCACCTTACTATCGATGGTGAAACGTGCAGAGTAGCGTTTGAGGTAGGAATTTTTCAGCAGTCCTTCATCATCGAGGTAACCGAGGAAGAGGCCGTATTGTGAATCTTCGTTACCGCCTGTGAAGCCTACCTGGTGATTTTGGGAAAGTTTGTGTTGCAGTGATTCTTCGAACCAGTCGGTATCATATAGCGGGTTACCGTTTTTATCGAAGAGGCGTGGATCTGTTCTTTTGAGTGCCGGATTTTTGGCTACGTAGTCACCTTTCGCCCATCCTTCCGGGTCGTAGATTTCAGCGTTTTTCCATGCCAGGTCTTCCACAGCCATATACTCTTTAGCGTTCAGCATTTCTACGCGGTTGGGGCCGGGAACATTTTTGCCGAGGTAGCCATCGTAGGTAACGCGGCCGCCGGTGGCGGTACCTTTTTTAGTGGTAACGAGGATAACGCCGTTGGCACCACGGGCACCGTATATGGCGGTTGCGGAAGCATCTTTGAGTACTTCCACTGATTCAATATCGCTTGGGTTAATAAAGTCAATGGCGTTACTGTTTTGGGTTTGAGTACCTACTGGCAGTGCCACACCATCTACTACATAGAGTGGGTTGTTGGATGAGTTGATGGAGCTGAAACCGCGGATACGGACTTTTGTTTGTCCACCCGGGCGACCGGAGTTGGTATTCACCTGTACCCCTGGTACGCGGCCGCTGAGCGCCTGGTTCAGGGATGGGGCGGGTCTTTCCTGGAGTTGTGCGGCGCGTACGGAGGCCACAGAACCCGTGAGATCGGAGCGTTTGGTGGTACCATACCCGATAACGATAACGTCCTGTAAGGATTTGGTATCGGTGGTAAGCGCCATGTTAAGCGTGGTGGCGTTGCCTACGGCTTTTTCCTGGCTGGTATAGCCGATGAAAGTAAAGAGCAGGGTGGCGCCTGCGGGTGCCTGCAGCGTATAGGAGCCGTCTGCGCCTGTTTGGGTGCCGGTGCTGGTTCCTTTTATCTGCACGGTTACGCCGGGCAGTGGGGAGTTATCCCTACCGTCGAACACGCGCCCGGTGATTTTTTTTGTTTGTGAAAATGCCATCAGACCGGTGAGCAGGAACAGCATGCTGAACAGGGCCGACCGCATAAGGCATGTCAAATTCTTCTTCATACATTTTGGATTTTTAGGTTTTGGTTAGCACTGTGTGCTAAATCGATTTTGCAAACAGCACCCAGTCATCCCGGCATAGCGGTAATGAAAAATGGACAATAGGAAGCTGTTATGTACCAGATGTGGTACATGGGAAGAGGGCTAGTAAATATTTTCGTATAGCCGTCAGCGTTGCATTACAGAAATGTTTTTAAGTTTTACATGCGATGTCGATTAAAAAATGGAATTGAATCACTATTGCAGAAAGCCCTGAGTGCCATACGTGGAAAAATACGCTCAGCATCTGCAATATTATTGGCACTAACTTTTACAAGCAATTCTACAGGGTCTGGAAACGTAGCATAGTTATAGTGCAGCTGCAACTACACTATAAAATCGATTTAGCACAGAAGGCAAGGCCAGAACAACTGTGAATTTTTTGTTACATACTTATCAGCTTTGTTTTATTTCTACTTCTCAGTTTGGTTTTACAGCATTTTCGTGGAAATCATTTTCGCAATAGCGTTTCAACACTGGTTCTTCGTTCCTTTATGCAGTAGGTAAATTAATTTTTCATTCCGATGATGGTCATTAAGCAATACAGAACCGGGTCCTCACACTGGCAGTTTCTCTTGATAAAAATAGTTATATTTCCCAATAACTAAAACGTTTTTGCAACTTTTTTTTCCAATGATATAATATTCACATTTTACCTGTTTAAACCTGTATTATTAAGTTAGGCTTTTCCACTGGCCCAGCATCGCAGGCAACCCTTCCTGCTCAAAAATTATGCGTCCTATTTTGAGTCGCCCCCACCCTTCCTGCAACTGGTAAGCAAAGCGTGGCAGGCCTTCCTCCAGCATACATGCCATGTGCATGGCCTTCCAGCCGGGCCCCGGTGTCAGCAAACCTTCCAGGGCATGCAGGTGGGTAGATATAATAAAAAATCCTTTGGGAGATGTTACCAGCCCTTCGATCGTTTGAAGGGAAATGTCGGTGGCATCATCGGCATTGGTGCCACGAAATAATTCATCGAAAATGGCAAAGCAGTTATCTCCCCCGCCTGCCGCATGCAGTGTTTGCTTCAGCTGTTGTACTTCCATCATAAAATGACTGTAACCACTTTGCAAATCATCGCGCAGGTTAATAGCCGCGCTGATCCCATTATAAAATGGAATCCGGCAAACACTGGCTGGCACCGGCATTCCGGCGTGTGCCAGGTACACACAACAGCCCATTGCTTTCAGCAAGGTTGATTTGCCCGACATGTTTGCACCGGTGAGCAACAGCACGCTTGCATCTGTACAAATACTATTGCGCACCGGCTGTTTTATCAGCAGGTGATAAAAATCTTTCAATTCAAAACCTCCGGATGTAAACTCCGCAAACACCATGTTCATGCGTACCGCAGCATTGGCCAGCGACAGCCATGCTTCCCAGTAATTAAATGTTTGCCAGAAAATATGCCACTCCCCTGCTGTTATTTCATGAAGGAACAATTGTATCAACCGCCGTATCTCCTTTGCAGTAAACGTTCCGCTACGCGCAGCCACAGCCCGTGCCGGCAACTGCATCTTCCTGAATATTTCCTGTATAATAATTAACCGCCTGCGAAATTCATCCGGAAAATGTGCAGGATTTATAAAGGAGAAGTAACGGTCCGCCGTATCCATGAACCCGATTAACTGACGCAGGCCCCCCTGCAACATATACTGATCATTACGCAAGGTTTTGTAATGGAATATGCGGGTTACCACATCGCCTGCTGCCGGCAGTTCTATTTGCCCCAGCCGATGCAGGAAAGCCTGTACCTCTCCGTAATCCACCGGGGAATAATCCAGCTGCGTACGGTGGTAACCGTGATGAATCAAGGTTTTCATCACTGCCTGTTTTTTATAAATGAGCTCCGGATTGCCGGGCAGCTCCAGCAGCAGTGAGGTAAGTACTTCACGGGCATCGGGGTTACGGGTGGTATCATACACGGGAATAAGCGCACGGATGTTCAGGTCATGGATATCGGGCATACAGGCATGTTTTGGCGGGATCATGGCAGGAACTATGCCGGAAATAAAAAAGCAGCACACGGGTGCTGCTCTGTTGATTGTTTTGGTAGTATGGATTAATAGTGCAGTAACTCTTTCATGGCTGCAGTTACCTTATCCGGATTTGGCAGCATGGCTGCTTCCAGGTCGGTATTCAGCGGAACGGCAGGCAGGTCGAGCGCACCGAGCGTAAACACCGGTGCATCCAGATCCCGGAAGCAGGTGCGTTGTATGCGACCGGCGAGTGCCTGTGTAAAGGAATTATTCAATTGTTCCTCTGTTAACAGCAGGCATTTACCATGCTTTTTCACAGTGGCAAAAATCAATTCCTCATCCAGCGGGAACAAGGTACGAAGGTCGATGATCTCCACATTTCCCGGGAATTGTTTCGCGGCTGCCTTAGCCCAGTATACCCCCATTCCGTAGGTGATCACGCACAGGGAATTTCCATTTGCCACATCTTTAGGATGCGCCTGCAGCACCACATTGCCTTTTCCCAGCGGAAGCACATAATCCGCTGCAGGTTCAATTGTCATTGCATCCTGGGTACCTGGCACCTTACTCCAGTATAATCCTTTGTGTTCCAGCATTACTACCGGGTTAGGATCAAGGAATGCGGCCTTCATCAGCCCTTTCATATCTGCCGCGTTAGAGGGGTATACCACCTTGATGCCTTTAATGGTAAGCAGGGTAGACTCCACGCTGCCGCTATGATAAGGGCCGCCACCTCCGTAAGCACCTATTGGCACGCGTACCAGGGTTTGGACAGGGTATTTTCCATTGGACAGATAGCATGATTTTGATATTTCGGTCACCAGCTGGTTGAAGCCGGGATAGATATAGTCCGCAAACTGTACTTCCACAATAGGCTTCACACCTGTTGCAGATAAACCTGCTGTGGAACCGATGATATACGCTTCCTGGATGGCCGTATTATAAACACGGTGATCTCCGAATTTATCCCCCAGGGTAGCCGCTTCGCGGAATACGCCGCCGAGCCGGCGGCCCACATCCTGGCCAAACAGGATGGCTTCCGGGTAAGTTTGCATGATTTCTTCCACGGCATGCAGGGCAGCATCCACCATTACCACTTTAGCGCCGTTAGCAGGCGTACGTTCGCCTTTTTCGGCAGTTACCGGTGTGGGGGCAAAAACGTGATCATGGATGGTAGCCGGGTCAGGATTAGCGGCATTTACGGCTTTATCGAAGCAGGTTTGAATGTAAGCGGTGGCATCTGTTTCAATTTCCAGCAATACGGTTTCAGCCACTCCTTTTTTGAGCAACAGCTGACGCAGTTTTGGAATGGGATCGCTTTTAGCGTGTTTTTCGAGGTCTTCGGCGCCGCGGTACCATTCCTTCCGTACGCCGGAGGTATGGTGGCCCAGGAGTGGCACGGTGGCTTGTACCAGGATAGGACGGCGTTCGTGCCGTACGTAGCTGATAGCGGCAGCCATACCTGACCAGGAGGCTTCAAAATCGCTGCCATCAATACGCATACGTTCCAGTCCTTTAAACCCGGCAGCGTATTCGTAGGCGTCCATGGCGCGGGCTTCTGCGGCGGTTACCGAGATTCCCCATTCATTATCCTGTACCAGGTAGATGATCGGGAGTTGCTTCAGTACGGCAAACTGCAGGGCTTCGCTTACTTCCCCTTCGGTTACGCTACCGTCGCCGAGGGAGCAAAGTACCACGGGCATTTCTCCATCAGGGCCGGCCTGGAGCAGGTTTAACTGCATCTGGGCCAGGTATTGTACGCCCTGTGCCATACCAGTGGCGGGAATAACCTGCATACCGGTAGCACTGCTCTGATGGGGTATTTTTGGCCTGTCGGCCCGGTTGCTGTTTGGATGTGCGTAGTACGAACGTCCGGCAGAGAACGGGTCTTCTGCTTTGGCGAGGAGTTGGAGCATCAATTCATACGGAGAGAACCCCATGGCGAGCAGCATGCTGTCGTCCCGGTAGTATGGACTTACAAAATCCCATGGGTGTAGCTGTAATCCGGTAGCGATCTGAATGGCTTCGTGCCCTCTGGAGGTGGAGTGTACGTACTTGCAAATAGGGCGGTTGGCTTCATATACAGCCGCCATGGCGGCGGCTTCACACATCAGCCGGTAGGCCTGGAGCAGGTCCTGGTTACCGTCTGGTTTCTTAATCCCTTCAGCCGGTGCTTTTAAAGTTGAAACGCTTGTACTATCTTTAAACACGTAAGACTGTTTTGGTGATGAAATCCGGAAAAGCAAAATAGTTGCTATAACAACTGTTGCTAATGCAAATTAAAGAAATATGACTGATACTTTCGTCAGTAATCCATCTTTTTTTAAGTTGGATGCTACGCTTAAGAAACTGCGCAATTATTGGCAGAAAGAGTTTGATGCCAAGCAGAAAGACATCACAGTGGATCAATGGTTACTGATAGAAAATCTGTACAAGCATAAGAAGACCACCCACAATGAGCTGGCGCGGAATACGTCGAAAGACATTACCACGATCAGCCGTATTATTGAGTTACTGGTAAAGAAGGGGCTGGTAAAGCGGGAGGCCGACAGCCTGGACCGCCGCAAGGTGTATTTACAGCTCACGCCGGAGGGTGTGGATAAATACAAGGATGTGAAGCCGATGGTGCATGAGATGCGTAAAGTGGGATGGAAAACGTTGTCGGAGAAGGATTATAATGAGCTGACGCGTATATTGGATACTATTTATGCGAATGTGCCATAAAGTTTTTGAAAGGATATTTGGGGAAGGGGCCATTAGGGCCGGCCTTCCTTAAACAGCAAAGGGACCTTCGGTCCCTTTGCTGTTTAAGGATTAAGCTCGCCGCTGGCGGGCATAATCCGGAGTATTAAATGTATAATTATTTCACAGAAAACTCCAGGAGGCTGTCGTTTTCGATAAATGCTTCGAAAGAGTCGCCGATTTCGGTAGGGCCTACACCTGCCGGGGTACCGGTGAAGATGAGGTCGCCGATATTGAGCGTAAAATACTTGGAGATATAGGCAACGAGGAAATCAAAGTTAAATAACAGGTCTTTCGTATTTCCCTGCTGTGCCAGTGTTTTATTTTTATACAGGCAGAAGTTAATGTCTTTCTTGTCCATTTCCGGCGTAATGGGCAAAAACTTCCCTACGATCGCGGAGTTATCAAAAGCCTTGGCGATTTCCCATGGCAGGCCTTTGGCTTTCTGGCGATCCTGGATATCTCTGGCGGTAAAGTCGATCCCTACAGATATCTGGTCGTAATACTTATCTGCAAACTTTTCCTGGACATGCTTACCGTTCTTGCTCACGCGGAGTACCAGTTCGCATTCATAATGCAGGTTGCTGGTAAATTCCGGGTAATAGAATGGATGGTTATTCTGTAGCAAGGCATTTTTCGGTTTCATGAAGAGTACCGGTTCAGCAGGCACTTCATTCTTCAATTCTTTGGCATGGTCGGCATAGTTTCTACCTACGCAAATAATTTTCATAATGCGCTTGTTTTTAAAGGTTAAATAAAGCAGATAGCTGCCATATTTACAAATTTACTTTACGGAAGGGTAAGTTAAGTTATTAAAGGCATTCATCGTACGTGCAAGACCGGTAGTGGCAAAACTCAGGATAATTTCCACTGATTTATCGATTTTTTCCTGTACGATGGCTGTTTCGTCGTGTTTCCATTTGCCCAGTACAAACTCTACCTGACGGCCTTTGGGGTAGTTATTCCCGATGCCGAAGCGAAGTCGCGGGTATTGAGAGGTAGCCAGGGAGTCCTGGATGCTTTTAAGGCCGTTATGACCGGCATCGCTTCCGCCGGGGCGCAGGCGCATCACGTCGAGGGGCAGGGCCAGTTCATCGACGATTACCAGGAGGTTTTCGATACTGATTTTTTCTTTATCCATCCAGTATTTGATGGCTTTACCGCTCAGGTTCATGTAGGTGGTGGGCTTGATCACGATAAAGGTCTTGCCTTTCCATTTGATTTCGGCTACATCTGCCAGGCGGTCGTTGTGAAAGCTACCGTTATGTTGCGCAACGAATGCATCTGCCACATCGAATCCGATGTTGTGGCGGGTATGCTGGTATTCGGCGCCTATATTTCCTAATCCTGCTATTAAATATTTCATGGTGTAATCAACAGGTATAAAATTAAATAGCCCACGCCAAAGCGTGGGCTATTTTTGAAAAATATTTTAAAAAGATTATTTCTTTTTAGCGTCTTTTTCAGCAGTTGCTTCTTCCTGACGCAGCTGACGGGTCATTACCACAGAAGCGATAGGAATACGTGGAGAGTTAGTGATGGTGATACCTTCCACTTTAACGTCTTCCACACGGATGTTGCCATTCAGCTCCAGGTTATCGATGCTTACTTCGATGTTTTCTACCAGGTGCTTAGGCAGTGCGATTACTTTCAGTGCTTTCAGTTTGGTAACCAGTTTACCACCGGCTTTAACACCAACGGACTGACCAACCAGTTTGATAGGCAGGGTAACTGCAACTGGTTTGTCTTCTACCAGTTCCATGAAGTCGATGTGAGACAGTTCGTCTGTCACTACATCAAACTGCAGGTCTTTCATTACTGCGCGGTAAGTTTTAGCTCCCAGTTTAATTTCTGCTACCTGAAAAGCGGAAGTGTAAACCAGGTTTTTGAAAGATTTTGCAGGCGCTGAAAAACTAACAACTTCTGCACCCCCGTAAATAACGCAAGGCACTTTTTCCTCAGAACGGAGTTGGCGGGTGGCTTTTTTACCAAATTCGCTCCTGAGTTCTCCTTCGATGGTTATTGTGTTCATTGTTTAAACAATTTATATAAAGAATAAATAAATACTTAGTTATCAATCGCCTCTGCGCTGACTGTGAATGAACAGGCTGGTGATGGATTTATTCTCGTGCATATTGCGGATGGCAACGGCGAAGAGTTCTGCAACGGTGATTACTTTGATCTTCGGAGAATGTTGTTTCAGCGGGATGGTATCGCAAACCACGATTTCTTCCAGCACTGAATTTTCGATGTTTTCGTACGCTTTACCGCTGAATACAGGGTGGGTACAAAATGCACGTACACTTCTGGCGCCTTTCTCCTTGAGGAGGTTAGCAGCTTTAGAGAGGGTACCTGCGGTATCGCAAATATCATCAATGAGCACTATATCTCTGTCTTTCACATCCCCGATTACCACCATGGAAGCGATTTCATTCGCTCTTTTACGATGCTTGTCGCAGATCACCATTTCGGCATTGAAGTAGGAGGCTACCTCACGTACACGGTTGGTACTACCCACGTCCGGGGACGCAAAGGTAAGGTTTTCCAGCTTTAATTGCTCAATATAAGGGATAAAAATCGCCGAGCTGTCCAGGTGATCCACCGGGATGTCGAAGAACCCTTGTATCTGAGGAGCATGTAAATCCATGGTAATCACCCTGTTAGCACCCGCTGCCACGAGCAGATTAGCTACCAGTTTAGAGCCGATAGCCACGCGGGGCTTGTCTTTTCTGTCCTGGCGGGCATACCCGAAATAAGGTATCACCGCGGTGATATACCCTGCAGAGGCGCGCTTGGCTGCGTCAATCATCAACAGCAGTTCCATCAGATTGTCAGACGGGGCACTGGTTCCCTGTACCAGGAAAACATAGTCACCACGAATACTTTCCAGGAATACCGGCTGAATTTCGCCGTCGCTGAATTTCTGAATTTTAACTTTACCAAGGCCGTTAAGTCCATTGCCATAACGTCTGGCAATTTTCTCAGCCAATTCTGGATTACTGTTGCCTGTGAAGATTTTTACTGAAGGTTGCATACTTGTGGAAAAGAGGTTGCAAAACTATGATTTTTTAGGGGTATGCAGCGTTTTTTTTCCGGACAAGTTTACATATACTAAATTAATAACTTTTAAATAAATGAAAATCAAACAATATAGGGATATAAGAAATGTATGAGGGCGCTTGGGAAACCAGAGGGAAAGAAGTAAATTTGGATAAAGGATGCTATTATGTTTGTGAATGTTAACCCCGGCAGTCATGTGGCCATCAAAGATTGGCCAGATGCCGACAAGCCCCGCGAAAAACTGATTGACAAAGGCGTTAATGCCCTCAGCGATGCTGAATTGCTAGCGATACTCCTACAAACAGGATATCGCCAGAAATCCGCCGTAGATCTGGCCCGTGAAATTCTCCGGCTGGCCAAAGATAACCTCTCGGAATTAGGCCGCCTCAATGTCAGGGATCTCCGTAAACTCAGAGGAATGGGTACTGCCAAAGCAGTAACGGTAGTTGCCGCCCTGGAATTATCCCGGCGCCGGCAGTCCACCTCCATCCATAAAAAGAACGTGATCCACACCAGCTCGGATGCAGCACTGTTCTTTAAACCACTGCTAGCCGATCAATACCACGAAACCTTTTATGTCATGTTTCTCAACCATGCCCAAAAAGTACTGCTCACCCGCTGTATCAGCAGCGGAGGGATGTCCAGCACCGTGGTAGATCCCAAACTCATCTTCCGGGAAGCCCTGGAAGTGCATGCCACTAAAATCATCCTCTGTCACAACCATCCCTCTGGCAGCCTGCGGCCCAGTGAGTCGGACATAAACGTGACCAAAAAAATCCGGGATGCAGGCAAACTATTCGATATCGAAGTGCTGGATCACATCATCGTGGCCGAAACCGGCTATTTGAGCCTGGTGGAAGAAGGGGTGCTATAAAATGCGCTAAAGTATTTACTTTCGCATTTATTATTTATTCTGATCCATATGCTCAAAATAGGAATCTTCGGGGTAGGACATCTAGGGAAAATTCACCTTTCTCAGTTAGTAACCATGAAAGACGTAGAAGTGGTAGGCTTCTTCGATCCAAGCGACGCTAATGCCAAAAGCATAGCTGATCTCTACAACATTCCCCGTTACAACTCAGCCGAAGATCTTATCCTGGCTGTTGACGCGATCGATATCGTGGCCCCTACCACCCTTCATTTTAATCTTTGTGAACTGGCTATCCGCAATGGTAAACACATCTTTGTGGAAAAACCAATGACTAACACCATCGAGGAAGCCAAAACACTGGTTAAACTCGTGGAAGAAGCCAATATCAAATTCCAGGTAGGCCACGTAGAACGCTTCAACCCCGCCTTCATCGCATTGAAAGGCTACCAGCTCAACCCCATGTTTATTGAGGTACACCGCCTGGCAGAATTTAATCCACGCGGAACAGATGTAAGCGTTATCCTCGATCTCATGATCCATGATATCGATATCATCCTGAGCATCGTTAAATCGACCATCAGCCGCATATCCGCCAGCGGAGTTGCCGTCATGAGCGACACCCCGGATATTGCCAACGTACGCATCGAATTCCATAATGGTTGCGTTGCCAACCTGACCTCCAGCCGCATCTCCCTGAAGAAAATGCGCAAAATGCGCTTCTTCCAGAAAGATGCCTATATCGGAATCGACTTCCTCGATAAAAAATCAGAAATCATCAAACTGAAAACACCTGAAGATGAAGGCCTCTTCACGCTGGATATCGAAACCAACAGCGGTAAAAAAACCATCGCCATCGATAACCCGGAAGTGAAACAAACCAACGCCATCCGCATGGAACTCGAAATGTTCCGCGATGCCATCCTCCACAATACACCGGTAGCTGTTACCGCTGTAGACGGACTGCAGGCTGTTGATGTGGCACACCAGATTCTCCATAAAATCAATAAAACACTGGCAGAGAGCCAGACCGCGAGATAATTTATTTTTTTTGTTTTTCATCCCTGCCTTCGGCAGGGATGAAAAACAAAAACGAAAGGCACCTCAGGCGCCTTTCGTTTTTGGAAAAAAGTTTATCGTTCATTGAGCAGGGCAGCTGCTATCACCAAATCCAGCGGCTTCGTAATCTTAATATTCGCCTCCTCACCAGGTACCAAATGTACCCGATGCCCCAGCCGCTCCGCCACCGTGGCCTCGTCCGTAAACAGGGGGTCGTAGGGCAATTCAAAAGCAGGCAGCAGCACCTCTGATAAAAATGTTTGCGGCGTTTGAATGATCTTGTACTTTTCCCTGTCCACCGCGCGATTTACATCTCCCTCTACCACCCTTATACTATCTTTCATGTCAATCACAGGAATAGCCCCGCCATACTGCAAAGCAGCCTCATAACAGCTACGGATCAACGCCGTGGAAATCAGCGGCCGTACGCCATCATGCACAAACACCACCGCATCCGAACCAGCCTGTTGCAAGCCGTTTTTCACAGAATGAAAGCGGGTGTCCCCACCTTTTACCAGGGTAATATCCGGCCGTTGCGCAAAGTAAGACAGCACCTTTTCGGCCGATTCAAAATGCGCTTCCGGTAATACCAGTACAATTCGCATATCGGGATAGGCACCGGCAAACGCCGCGATGGTATGATACAATACCGGCTTGCCATTCAGGTCGAGGAACTGCTTGGGAACCGCGCTCTGCATACGTGAACCGGAACCTCCGGCCACTATTATGGCTACTTTGTTTCGCTCTTTCATGTATTAGCTGATAGTATGTGTGCAAGATATAAACAAAAAAAGTTCCCACCGGCAGCTTGCTGGTGGGAACTTTTAGTACATAAGATGCTTATCATTAGAGGATCAGCATGGCATCGCCATAGCTGAAGAAACGATATTTCTCTTTGATAGCCTGCTGGTAAGCTTCCATCACCAGGTCGTAACCGGCAAATGCGCAGGTCATGATCAGCAGACTTGTTTTTGGCAGGTGGAAGTTAGTCACCAAAGCATTCGGAATAGCGAAATCGTAAGGAGGGTGAATGAAGGTGTTAGTCCAGCCTTCAGCCGCCTTCAGGTGATTTTGCGCTGTTACGGAAGATTCAACCGCACGTACAGAAGTAGTACCAATCGCACAGATCTTACGGTTTTCCTCTTTTGCCTTGTTTACAATTTTCACTGCATGCTCATCGATATGGAAATACTCAGCATCCATTTTGTGTTTGCTCAGATCTTCCACCTCGATAGGACGGAAAGTACCCAGACCAGTATGGAGGGTAACTTCAGCGAATTTAACGCCCTTGATTTCCAGACGTTTGATCAGTTCACGGCTGAAGTGCAGGCCTGCAGTTGGCGCAGCCACCGCACCTTCATACTTCGCATAAACAGTCTGGTAACGCTCCTTATCCTCTTCTTCCGGTTTACGCTTGATGTATTTAGGCAGCGGCGTTTCACCCAGGGTGTCCAGCACTGCTTTAAACTCCTCATCGTTACCTTCAAACAGGAAACGGATAGTACGACCTCTGGAGGTAGTATTATCGATTACTTCAGCTACCAATGACTCATCGTCGCCGAAATACAGCTTGTTACCAACACGGATCTTACGTGCAGGGTCAACAATAACATCCCACAGGCGATTTTGCTTGTTCAGCTCACGCAGCAGGAATACTTCAATTTTAGCGCCTGTCTTCTCTTTGCGACCATACAGCCTTGCAGGGAATACTTTCGTATTGTTCACAACCATTACATCCTTGTCGTTGAAATAACCCAGGATGTCTTTGAATACTTTGTGCTCAATTTTTCCAGTAGCGCGGTGCACCACCATTAAACGAGATTCGTCTCTGGTTTTGGAAGGATGCTGTGCAATGAGATTTAAAGGAAGGTCGAATTTGAACTGTGATAGTTTCATATTACGGTATGAATAAATTTTTTAAGTGCGCAAAAGTACCAATTTTTATCCACATCGTCAAAAATTGGCTATAATCATTATAAATCAAGCTATTTTATATTAAATTCCTTTGGGTATAGCTGCAATCAGTTGTTGGGTATAAGCCTCCCGGGGGTATTGATATACCTGGTCCGCCTCGCCACTTTCCACAATCTTCCCTTTTTGCATTACCAGCATCTGATCGCTGATAAACCGGACTACCGACAGGTCATGGGAGATGAAGATGCAGCTGAATCCGAATTCTTCCCGTAAACTGATCAGCAGATTCAGCACCTGCGCCTGGATGCTTACATCCAAAGCCGCCACTGACTCATCACAGATGATAAAGGATGGATTTACTGCCAATGCTCTCGCTATCACAATACGCTGACGCTGACCGCCTGAAAACTCATGGGGATAACGATTAACGTGCTCCGGCAACATATTCACCTTTCCCAGCAGTTCCAGTACTTTCTCCTGCCGGCCTGCCGCATTGCCATACAGGCCATGCACTTCCATGGGCTCCAGGATTGCTTTGCCGATAGTCATGCGGGGATTGAGCGATGAATAAGGGTCCTGGAAGATCAGCTGCATTTCTTTACGCATGGCGCGCATGCCTTGTGCTGATAAACTTCTCAAATCCTGTCCTTTATAAACAATAGTTCCGCTGGTTGGTTCTGTCAATCTTAATAAACTGCGGCCGAGCGTGGTTTTTCCACAGCCCGACTCCCCTACCAGCCCTAGTGTGGCGCCGGTTTTCATTTCAAAGCTCACATCGTCCACTGCTTTGCGCCATTCCAGCACTTTCCCTGTCAGAGAACGCTTTACCGGAAACCAGGTACTAAGGTTTTGTACCTGCAGGATGGGTTCCCTTGCTGCCAGCGTGTTACGACGGGCAGTTATCATCTCCCCACTCATTTGCAGGGAATTCACGAAAGATTTCACCGAGGCTGTTTGCTCCATAAAATCGCGGATTACGGGGAGTCGCACCAAACGCTTATCCAACGGTGGCCTGCAGGCCAGCAGTCCTTTCGTATAGGCGTGCACGGGGTGTGTAAACACTTGTGCTACCGGCCCTTCCTCTACAATATTGCCTTTATACATTACCATCACCCTGGAAGCAATTTCAGCGACCACGCCGAGGTCGTGCGTAATAAACAGCACACTCATTTCCATCTGCTGCTGTAATTCCTTCAGCAGTTGGAGAATAGCTTTCTGAACGGTAACATCCAGTGCGGTAGTGGGCTCGTCGGCAATGAGAAGTTTAGGTTCGCAGGAGATGGCCATGGCAATCATCACCCGTTGTTTCTGCCCGCCGGAAAGTTCATGTGGATAACGATCCATCATGCCTTCGGGATCTGGCAGTTTTACCTTTGTGAACAGTGCGATGGCGCGGGTTTTCGCTTCCATCTGGGGAATTTGCTTATGCAGGCGGATGGCTTCTGTTACCTGTGCACCGCAGGTAAGCAGGGGATTGAGGGAGGTCATGGGCTCCTGGAAGATCATGGCAATTTCATTGCCACGATAGCGGCGCATGGTGTCAGGAGAGAGCCGCAGGAGATCAACGGGATCTTCGCCTTCATAATATAACAGCTCGCCGTTATCGATCCTGCCTGGCTCCTGCACCAACTGCATGAGGGAAAGTGCGGTTACGGATTTGCCGGAACCGGATTCACCAACAACACCAATCAATTCACCTTTTCCGATGGTGAAGCTGATGTTATTGACAGCGGTAACGCTGTTGTTGCCTGAGCGAAAACTCACCTTCAGGTCTTTAATGGCAGCCCGCGGATATTGCATAGCGGGAAGATACAACAAATCTTAGAAGCGCAGATGCTTCACGGTCTGGTGGCTGTCGATCAGTTTCTGAAGCGATTCAATACCTACTTTCAGGTGGCGGTCAACGAACTTGCTGGTTACCTTTTTGTCGCTTTCTTCTGTTTTCACACCTTCCGGTACCATTGGCTGATCGGATACGAGTAGCAGTGCTCCGGTAGGAATTTTATTGTAGAAGCCTACGGAAAAGATAGTGGCAGTTTCCATATCCACGGCCATGGCACGGATTTTTTCGAGGTACTGTTTAAACTCAGCATCGTGTTCCCAGATGCGGCGGTTGGTACTGTAGCAGGTACCTGTCCAGTAGTCGTGACCGGAATCCCTGATGGTGGTGGAAATAGCTTTCTGCAAGGCGAATGCCGGGAGTGCGGGCACTTCTGGCGGGAAGTAGTCGTTAGAGGTACCTTCGCCGCGTATAGCCGCAATCGGTAGAATGAGGTCGCCGATCTGGTTTTTCTTTTTCAGTCCACCGCATTTTCCGAGAAACAATACTGCTTTGGGTTCGATGGCGCTGAGCAGGTCCATAATGGTAGCGGCACCGGGACTACCCATACCGAAATTGATAATGGTGATTTCGCCGGCAGTAGCGCATTGCATAGGTTTACCAATGCCAACGATTTCTACGTTGTTCCATTCGGCAAACATGGTAAGGTAATTACTGAAATTGGTGAGGAGGATGTGGGTTCCGAAGTTTTCTAACTTTTCACCAGTGTAACGGGGCAGCCAATTAGCTACAATTTCTTCTTTTGTCTTCATAGCCTTTTGACAAGCAAATGTAAGGTTTTTTTGGGGGATTTTGAAATTTGTCCCGGTTTCCCCCTGTGCCTTCGGCACAGGGGGAAACCGGTTAATGGGCCGACCCGGGTCGGCCCATTAACCGGTTCGGAATATTTTGCGAGGCGATTTGCGACCGTTGGTTGTTAACGGGTGCGACCGGAGGTCGCACCCAACGGCAATTTCAGATCAGGCAACCAGGGAAATTATTCGTAATCCGGCAACTCCTCCAGGAAGTTCCATTGGTGAGTGGCATGATTATAAGTACAGCAGAAGGTATTAGTTCCATTGGTAATGACCAGGTATTTCGCCGGTATAACCATGTTATAGCGTACCACTTGTTCGAGGGTTTGCTGACTAAGCGGCACATTCATCTCCTTACATTCAATCAGCATCCAGGGGGTCATTTCCCGGTTATAGAGTACGATATCGAAACGCTTTTTCAGTTCTCCCAGGTAAATTTCCCGTTCTACGGCCGTGAGTGCGGGTGGGTAGTTTTTTATTTTAAAGAGATATTGGAGGAAGTTCTGCCTCACCCACTCTTCCGGGGTCAGGATAACGTAACGCTTTCTCAGGCGGTCGAATATAAGCGTTTTGTCTCCTTCCTTTATCACTTTAAAATCCGGTTCGGGAAATACAATTTTGATCAAATGCAGGGTGTTTTTTCTGGCACGAAGATACATTAAAGACACACATTTGCCCCTTCCACCTTCGGTGGCAGCAGCGGAGATCTGCGCTTTCGCCGTGTGCTAATGTAAAGGGGAGATGTAGTAGCCGTCGGCTAATACATCTCCCCAAAAAAATATAATGCAGGCGCAACATCAAGGGAAGATACCCAGTTGCTCGTATGCAGCTCCTACTTTGTTGATCGCACACACGTAAGCAGCGGTACGCATATCATGGATCTGCGGGTTGCTGATCATTACATCGCGTACCTCGTGGAGGGCAGCGTGCATGGTTTCTTCCAGGCCGGAATACACCAGATCCACCTCGTCAGCACCGTGGGCGATGAATTTTCTTTCTTTGTCAGATACTTTTTTGCCGGTCAGGTCTTCGATGGTTTGGAGGATATGCATGTTCATATTCTCGTCGAAGCGTTTACCGAGGCGACCATATCGTACGTGGCTGAGGTTTTTCAGCCATTCGAAGTAGGAAACGGTTACCCCACCTGCGTTCAGGAACATATCCGGTACTACGATCACTCCTTTTTTGTTGAGGATCTCGTCTGCCTCAGGGGTGAGAGGTCCGTTGGCCGCTTCACCTATGATACGTGCTTTAACGTTGGGTGCGTTGTGTTTATCGATTACATTTTCCAGGGCGGCAGGTATGAGGATTTCGCAATCCAGTTCCAGGCCGTCTGTATTTTTGTTCAGGTTAGTAGCACCCGGGAAATTATTGATAGAGCCGGTGGCTTTTTTGTGCTGGAGTACATCGTCGGGGTTCAGGCCATTTTCGTTGAAGATGGCGCCGTCCCACTCGATGAGGCAAATTACTTTGGCACCTGCCTCGTGGAAGTATTTGGCAGCGTGGTAACCTACGTTACCCATACCCTGCACGACTACACGTTTTCCTTCGATGCCGGTAGGGAGGCCCAGTTTGTCCATGTCTTCCTTGATGTTGCAGAGTTCACGGAGGCCGTAAAACACACCGAGGCCGGTAGCTTCTGTACGACCGCGTACGCCGCCCTGTGACACTGGTTTACCGGTAACGCAACCGTATCCGTCGATTTCTCCGGGACGAAGGCTCATGTAGGTATCCAGTATCCAGCTCATTTCCCTTTCGCCAGTACCGTAGTCAGGAGCGGGAACATCTGTACCGGGGCCAATAAAGTTTTTCTTTACCAGCTCGGCAGTGTAGCGGCGGGTGATCGCTTCCAGCTGGAATGGGGTGTAGTTGCGGGGGTTAATTTTGATACCTCCTTTAGCGCCGCCAAATGGTACGTTTACAATAGCACATTTGTAGGTCATGAGGGAGGCCAGTGCCATCACTTCATCCTGGTTTACTTCTTCACTGAAGCGGATACCACCTTTACAAGGCAGTTTGTGATGGGAGTGCTGAACGCGGTAAGCTTCGATTACCTGCACAGATTCGCCGATACGTACCGGGAATTTGATCTGGTAAACGGCGTTACAAGCCTTGATTTGCTCCAGGATACCTTTATCCCATTTGGTAAAGGCTGCTGCTTTATCAAAGCTTCTTTCCACACTCTGGAAAAAACTGTAATGCTGATCTTGCGGCATAATATATCGTTTTGGTATAATGATTAGATTTCTTACAGATTTCTATCCCTATCTTCCAACTTACTGATCTTTCTATCCAGACTGATCAGGAATAACACAATACCGATGAAGATAATCACCAAAATTCCCACTATCACATAGATCTTACCGTTGCTCCGGAACAATTCGTTTACCGGACCCGATTCTGTATTCTGCTGCTGGGCATTTGCCACGAAAGAAATAAGCAGTAACAGCATGGTAAGTACACGGGAGAATAATCTTCTATGGATCATTTAAAAATATTTTTGAGCTCTAATTTCTTGTAACGTACTGCCAGGGTGTACATCCATACACTCAGGAGAATCCAGCCGATGATGGCCGGATAAAATACCATTCTCATATGGTTATCTGTATCTTCCTTAGAAAAGCCGGGAGTGGTAGCACTGCCAGGGTGGAGGGAATCCACCATTTTAGGGATGATATAGGTAAGCGGGATGAGTAAGGCAAAGGCGAAGATGTTGAATACCGCGGAGATACGGGCACGCTTGTCCATGTCGTGGATAGACAGGCGCAGCACCAGATAAGCCATATAAATTAATAAGGCAATGGCGGTGCACATCTGTTTCGGATCGCTGGTGAGCGTGCCGCCCCAGGTGTAGGTGGCCCATAATGAACCTGTTGCAAAGCCGAGTATCCCGAAAAGAATACCCACGCTGGCAGCAGTGGAGGCATAAACATCCTTTTTCAGATCATATCCCGAAAGAAAACGGAGAGAGTTAATAACGGAGATGGTGAACATGGTATACATGCACATCCACATCGGCACATGAAAAAATAGTCCACGGGATGATTGTCCGTTTGTTCCTATGATTGGTATTTCGATAGTGAACCCGGCGATAATTACGTAAATCAGAAGCAGTATCGCCAATGCTTTCCACCAATGTCTGGCCATTTTTATGCAGCTATATTCCGGGGCAAACCTACACGTTTTAGCGTTAATCACAAAGATTTTAAGGGATTTTAAGTTTATCCAACATCCCTGAAAACTCATTAAACATCCTTATTATAAGTAAGGCATTTCTTTGCGATTTCACTAACTAGTCTTTCCACAAAAACGGGAATAGTATGAGGGAGAGGGCGATTACGAGGAAGTCGAGCCCGCCCAGCAGCCAGAACATCCGCGGCAGCTCCGGCTGGAAAACTGTCAGAAAGGCTGACACGGAGATATTTGACAGCAGCATCAGGATCGGCAGGATCAGCGGGAAGCCCATGATAGCCATGAGGGCAGCGCTATGGTTGGCCTGCGCCGCGATGGCTGCCAGCATGGTAAAGAGCAGGGATAAGCTCACGCCACCCAGCAGTACCACCCCTACAAAATATCCCGGATTGGTAATGGGGTTGCCCAGCAGCATGATGCTGGCGCCCAGGGCAATCAGGCTCATCACCACCATAAGTATTATATTATATATCAGTTTAGCGGCAATAAAGTAACGGGGATGCACCAGCGAATAAAAATAAAGGAGCCGGCCCTTGCTTTCCTGCATGAAGCTTTTGGCCACCGCATTGACGGCAACAAACAGCTGTACCACCCAAAAAAGTGCGTTCCAGAGCTTATCTTCCGGCTTGCCCATCATCAGGTTAATCACAAAAACTGTGGAAACTATGTAAAGCAATACCCCATAGAATGCGTATTGCTGGCGCATTTCCAGCAATAAGTCCTTTTTCACCAGGGTGAGCGTTTGTTGGATCGGATTATTTTTCTTCATGATTAGGCGCAAAGATAGTCATTGAAGGCTAAAACCTGTGGTTAGCTGGCAGCGATTCCTTATATTGCCAGATATATAAATTCCGAGCTGATGAAAAAAATTCTGGTAGCCAACAGAGGGGAGATAGCGTTACGAATCATGCGTTCTGCACATGAAATGGGGATCAAAACCCTGGCAGTATTTTCCGAGGCCGACCGCACCATGCCTTTTGTACAATATGCAGACGAAGCTATTTGTATTGGCCCTGCGCCATCCAATCAGTCATACCTGCTGGGGGATAAGATCATTGCGGTTGCCAAAGAGAGGGGCGCAGATGCCATCCATCCCGGATACGGCTTCCTGAGTGAAAATGCTGTTTTCGCGCAGAAGGTAAAAGATGCCGGCATTACTTTCATCGGTCCCTCTCCTGCTTCTATTGAAGTGATGGGCAGCAAGCTGGCTGCCAAACAAGCCGCCCAGCAATTTGGGGTACCCATGGTCCCTGGAACGGAAACGCCGCTCAGAAGCCTGGAAGAAGCGAAGGAGGTGGTGAAGAAAACCGGATTTCCAATCCTCATCAAAGCCAGCGCCGGTGGTGGTGGTAAAGGGATGCGGGTGGTTAATGCGCCGGAAGAACTGGAAGAACAGATCCGCCTGGCCAAAAGTGAAGCCATGAGTGCTTTTGGCGATGATGCGGTGTTTATAGAAAAATACGTTGGATCGCCACGCCATATTGAGATTCAGGTGCTGGGCGACCAGCACGGCAATTGTGTATATCTTTTTGAGCGGGAATGTTCCATTCAGCGCAGGCACCAAAAGCTGATTGAAGAAGCGCCATCTTCCGTGCTCACACCAGCCATCAGGGCTGCTATGGGCAAATGTGCAGTAGATGTGGCCAGGGCCTGTAACTACTATGGCGCTGGTACGGTGGAATTTCTGGTGGATGAGCAGCTGAACTTCTATTTCCTTGAAATGAATACCCGCCTGCAGGTGGAGCACCCGGTAACAGAACTAATCACAGGTCTGGACCTGGTGAAGGAACAGATAAAAGTGGCCAGGGGGGAGACTTTATCAATTACACAGGAAAGTTTGCAGATTAACGGGCATGCCATTGAATTACGTGTATGTGCCGAAGACCCGGCCAATAATTTTCTCCCTGATACCGGAAAACTGGAAACCTATATACGCCCGCAGGGCTATGGCGTGAGGGTAGATGACGGTTATGAGCAGGGAATGGATATTCCTATCTACTATGATCCTATGATAGCCAAACTGATTGCCTGGGGCAGCACTCGTGAAGAAGCCAGATTCCGCCTGCTGCGTGCCATTGAAGAGTACCAGGTAAAAGGAATCCGCACCACACTGCCATTTGGCCACTGGGCATTACAGCACCCTGCCTTTGTGGAAGGAAACTTCGACACCAATTTTATTGGAAAATATTTTACCCCGCAATGCCTGCTGAATGAGGATCCACAACTGAATAAACTGGCAGCTATCCTGGCTGCACAGGTATGGCAGCAGGATCAATTAGCTTTACAACAGGAAGCATTAACGGTGAACCAGGGTACAAGCGGGTGGAAAAAACGTAATACGTTAAGATAATTCAATATTTATGTTAAATAAGTTAAAGTGCTTCCATAAAAATTGGAAACGTTTAACTTTGCGGGACTTTTTAATATGATACGCAGACTCATACTCAACATTATTGACTTCTTCCATAAGCCATTCAGTGGAATTATTCCCAAGCAGACGTTCCGCTACCTGGCCTGTGGGGGTGGGAATACCTTGCTGGATATTTTCCTGTATTTCATATGCTATAACTTCATCCTGGAAAAACAGGTGGTTCATTTGCCGTTTATCAACATTGGTGCGCACATTGCGGCTATGTTCATGTCGATGGCAGTAACCTTCCCTACCGGCTTCCTGCTGAGTAAATACGTGGTTTTTTCAGAGTCTAACCTCCAGGGGCGTACGCAGTTATTCCGCTACTTTATGCTGGTAGGCGTATGTGTATTACTGAATTACGCTTTGATGAAGCTGTTTGTGGAACACCTGCATCTCTTCCCGACCGTTGCGAGAATATGTACTACCGCTGTGGTAGTTATTTTCAGCTATCTTACACAGAAGAAATTTACCTTTAAGGTTAAACAAAGTATATAGTTTTTTATCAGCAGCCTCCGGCTGCTGATAAAAAAGGGTTCCGGGCCTTCGACCCGGAACCCTTTTTATTTGGACTATAGCAGTAGGGCCGTGGCTTGCAGCCGTGGCCCTACTGCTATATGATTATTGTTCTTCGTAATAACAATGACGACAACGGGGTTCATACAAATCTTTTTCACCGAGTAGCAGCGTGTCTTTGGTTTGGGATTTACGGTAAGAGAAATTAGCAATATGTCCGCATTTCACGCAGATGGCGTGCAACTTGGTGATATATTCGCCTTTTGCCAGCAGTGCCGGCATAGGTCCAAATGGATTTCCTGCAAAATCCATGTCCAGTCCGGCTATAATCACCCGGATACCACGAAGGGCCAGCTGATCACATACATTAGGTAATTCTGCATCAAAAAACTGCGCTTCATCAATGGCTACCACATCTACTTCCTGGGCGAGCAATAATATCTGCTGGGAGTTTTCAATGGGGGTGGATCTGATGGAATTTTCGTCGTGAGATACGATGTTCATTTCGTCATAACGTGTATCCACAGCGGGTTTAAAGATCTCCACTTTCAGGTTGGCAATCCGTGCGCGTTTTAGTCGGCGGATCAGTTCTTCCGTTTTCCCGGAAAACATTGAGCCGCAAATAACTTCTATCCAGCCTCTGCGTCCTCCTGCAAGAGAAGGTTCAATAAACATAATGTACTATTTTGATTATTAATTAATTAAAATACCATAATTTTAGTGAAATAATTATCTATTATTCACCGTTTTAACAATTAAGGCATGGAAAAAATATATGCATTAATTGACAAGCTTCAGGAATTGAGGTATACCGGCGCCGACCTGCAAACCATCTCGTATTATACGCAGTTGTTGCAGGCAGAGGTATTGCATGCACGTAACCGTCAGCATCAGCAAAACCAGCAAATACAGGCGCAGTCTAACCAGGGGCAGATTGCTGTTATAATGCCTGCGCGCCAGGAAACATTTGTGACTGTTCCTGATCCAGCGGTGCAAACTACAACATTACCAGCAAATAAACCGGAAGTAACGCAAACGGATATTCCGGCAAAAGAACTACCTGTAGTGTCGTGGGAGCCTCCTGTTACGAAGGAAAAAGTGAGCCTGCCGGAAGCGGTGCCTCCTGCACCGGAGCCGGTACAGTATCACCAGGAAGTACCAGAATTTGTACAGTATAATCCGCCAGTGGTACCGGACCCCATACAGTATCACCAGGAAGTACCTGCGCCGGTACCGTATGATCCGCCAGCAGCACCGGAGCCAGTACAATTCCATTCTGAACCCGCTCCCATACAGCATTCGCCGATACCACCTGCCGCCATGCCACAACCGGCACCTGCACCGGAACCCTTGTTTCATCAGCCGGCAGCAGAAAAGCCAAAACCTGCACCTGAAAAGCCGGCAGTAGCCACCCTTTTCGATAACATAGAACCTAAAACAAATAATAGTCCTACTGCACCTTCCTCATTAAACGAAAGACTGGCACAGCAAAAGGTGGAACTGGGTCAGAAGTTGAGCCAGCAGCGCATCCAGGATTTGAAGAGTGCTATTGGCATCAATGATAAATACCAGTTTATTTCGGAACTTTTTAACAACGATACCGACCTGTATGAGCGATCTATCAAAACCATCAATGAGTTTCCGTCATTGCAGGATGCTGACCGCTGGATACAGCGTGAAATAAAGATTTTACAGGGATGGCAGGATGATCATCCGTTAGTACAGCAGTTTTATACGTTGCTCAGGAAGCGCTTCTCCTGAATATAATCCATAATTTTGGGGGTAGCTCCCTGGTTGGCCATCACGTAAGATTTACTGATGGCCGCTGTTTTTTTACAGGCAGCTTCATCTGTCAGCAGGTGCTGAAGCGTATGGCCCAGTTGTTCCTGATCTTTCACCACCAGGGCGCCGCCTGCGGCCACCAGTTCCACTGCCTCAAAATATTTTTCATAGACAGGGCCAATTATCACCGGCATGCCGTAAACAGCCGGTTCCAGGATGTTATGGATACCTCCTTTCCCAAGTCCGCCGCCTACATAAGCGATGGTAGCGTATTTATAAAGGGTGGTGAGCATACCTATATTATCTATGATCAGCACACTGGCTTCCTGCCAGTTTTCTTTCAGCGTGGAATAGCGCACGGCATTGGGGAAGTGCTGAAGGATAGCCTGGATATGTGTTTCATGAATTTCGTGCGGGGCAATTACCAGTTTCAGTCCGGGATGCTGTTGCCTATGCCACCAGCCTGCGAGCAGCTGTTCATCCTCGGGCCAGGTGCTGCCGGCCACCAGCAGCCGGCTTGTAGCGCCAAACTTTTCGATAAGGGGTAGTGTATTCCCGTCTCTGAGTAATGCTGCTACCCGGTCGAATCTGGTATCTCCACTAACAGAAATATTTTTTAGCCCTAATTGCTGCAGCAGCTCCAGGGAGGCCTGGTTTTGGAGAAACAGGTGGGTAAAGCCTGCCAGCAGGCGACGAAACATGCCACCATAGCGTTTAAAGAAAACCTGGTCTTTGCGGAAGATACCCGAAATCAGCAGCACCGGGATTTTTCGTGTATGCAATTCAGTTAGAAAATGTAACCAGAATTCGTACTTGATAAAAATAACCAGCTTTGGACGTACAATTTCCACGAATTGGCGGGCGTTTGCCCGGGTATCCAGTGGCAGGTAGCAGATATAATCGGCCCCGGGATAGTTGCGGCGTACTTCATAGCCCGACGGCGAGAAAAAAGTTAACAAAATTTTATGGCCGGGATATTCAGCCCTGATAGCCTCCAGTACGGGCCTCCCCTGTTCAAATTCACCGAGGGATGCGGCGTGCACCCACACAACTGCGCCTCGTTCCAGGTGTTGCTCCCGGAGCTGGCTGGCCCAGTGGTGGCGGCCTTCAACCCATTTTTTAGCTTTCTGGTTACCCGTAGTGGCAGCGATACCCACGCTCAAACGGTATAACCTGATAAATAAGTTATATATAATAGATGCTATCATGTTTTGCTTGCGTACTTTTACCCAAAATTAAGGGAGGTACAAAGATAGGCCCCTCCCAACGTCAATTTTTGTAAATTTGCACACTTTAAACAAAATAAAAATATACAGAGCATATGGTTCCTATTCAGATGGTAGATTTGAAACGCCAGTACAACAAGATTAAACCACAGGTTGACGCAGCCATCCAGGAAGTATTGGAGAGTTCTGCCTTTATCAACGGCGGAGCGGTGCAGCAGTTTTCTCAGGAATTACAGCAGTATTTAGATGTAAAGCACGTTATACCTTGTGCCAACGGTACTGACGCGTTGCAAATTGCCATGATGGCCTTAGGACTGGAACCAGGAGACGAGGTGATCACCCCTTCCTTCACGTTTATTGCTACCGCCGAGGTGATTGCCTTGCTGCGACTGAAGCCGGTGTTTGTGGATATTGATCCGAAAACCTATTGCCTGGATGTGGCGCAGATTGAAAAAGCGATTACCCCTAAAACAAAAGCGATTGTGCCGGTACACCTCTATGGCCATGTGGCTGACATGGAGCCTATGATGGAAGTCGCTAAAAAACATAACCTCTATGTAATTGAAGATAATGCGCAGGCTATTGGTGCAGATTATACTTTTAAGGATGGCAGTAAGAAAAAAGCGGGTACTATCGGGCATATCGGTTGTACTTCTTTCTTCCCGTCAAAAAATCTGGGTTGTTATGGAGATGGTGGTGCCATTTTTACCAACGACGATGCCATTGCAGCACAAATCCGTATGGTAGCTAACCATGGTCAGTCTGCCCGTTACTACCATGATGTGGTAGGCGTAAACTCCCGTCTGGACACTGTGCAGGCAGCCGTATTACGTATCAAACTGCCATTACTGGATGAATATATAAAAGCACGCCGCGCCGTGGCCGATGCCTATGATGCAGCATTTGCGGACGTTCCGCAGATTGTAACGCCTTATCGTGCTGCTAACAGCTACCACGTGTTCCATCAATACACTTTACAGCTGGAAGGAGCTGACAGACTTGCATTGCAGCAATACCTGGCTGAGAAGCAGGTGCCTGCGATGATTTACTATCCTGTTCCCGCACACCGTCAGAAGATGTTCGCAGCATTTGGTGGTGCAGCATTTGATTTACCAGTAACCGACGCACTCACCCACAAGGTGATTTCCTTGCCAATACACACTGAAATGGACGCTGATCAACTTGATCACATTATTCAATCCGTCAAATCATTTCTAAATCAGAAACCTGCATGAAGATTACAGTAGTGGGTACCGGTTACGTAGGACTCGTAACCGGTACCTGTTTTGCAGAAACAGGAAACGATGTTACCTGTGTAGACATCGATGCCAACAAAGTACAGAAATTATCTTCCGGCCAGATTACCATCTATGAACCCGGTCTGGAAAAACTATTCGAAAGAAACCTCAAAGAAGACCGCCTGCACTTTACTACCAGCCTTGAGGAAGGTATAAAGGAAGCAGCCGTTATCTTTCTCGCTTTGCCAACCCCTCCCGGTGCTGACGGGGCTGCGGACCTCTCCTATGTGTTAGGTGTAGCTGACCAGCTGGGAAAACTGATTACAGATTATACCGTTATTGTAGACAAAAGCACCGTACCTGTAGGCACTGCCGAAAAGGTGGCGGCGGCAATTGCCCGTAATACGACTGTTCCTTTCGATGTGGTTTCCAATCCGGAGTTTTTAAGAGAAGGTGTGGCGGTAGATGATTTCATGAAACCTGACCGTGTGATAATCGGTACGGAATCAGAGAAGGCCCGTAAGGTGATGGGCGAACTTTTCGCACCATTTGTACGCCAGGGCAACCCGGTGATTTATATGGATGAGAAGTCGGCCGAACTCACCAAGTACGCTGCTAATTCCTTCCTGGCCACCAAAATCTCGTTTATGAACGAGATTGCTATTTTGTGTGAAAAGCTGGGAGCTGATGTGGATATGGTACGCCGTGGTATTGGTAGCGATGATCGCATCGGCAAGCGTTTTCTGTTTCCCGGCATCGGATATGGCGGCAGCTGTTTTCCAAAAGACGTTCAGGCATTGGTAAAATCATCAGAAGAAGCCAATTACGACTTTAAGATCCTGAACGCCGTGATGGATGTAAACGAAGCCCAGAAGCTGTTTTTGATACCTAAGATCAAAGCCTACTTCGGCAATGACCTGAAAGGTAAGCACTTTGCGATGTGGGGACTGGCGTTTAAACCAAATACAGATGATATCAGGGAAGCGCCGGCATTATATATGATAGATTACCTTTTAGCAGAAGGCGCTACTATAGCTGTGTTTGATCCGGAAGCCATGGGTAATGTGAAACAGGTGATGGGCGATAAAATCAGTTATGGCGAACACCAGTACAACTGCCTGGAAAATGCCGATGCACTGATTATTTGTACCGAATGGAGTGTTTTCAGAACACCGGACTTCAACAAAATTTCAACAGCATTAAAAAATAAAGCCATTTTTGATGGCAGAAACCTATTTGAAGTAAGCCGTATGAGTGAACTGGGTTATCATTACGAGAGCGTAGGCCGTACTCCTGTTGTTTCTTAACGCTTTTCTAATATGGAAAAAAAGAGAATCCTGATAGCCGGCGCAGCCGGCTTCCTGGGCTCACACCTTTGTGATCGCTTTATCAAGGAAGGATACCATGTCATTGCCATGGACAACCTTCTTACAGGAAACATCAGCAACATCGAACATTTGTTCCCCTTACCTGACTTTGAGTATTACCATCACGATGTGACGAAGTTTGTGCACGTTCCCGGTAAACTTGACTACATTCTGAACTTTGCATCCCCCGCGAGCCCCATTGATTACCTGAAAATGCCTATACAGACATTAAAAGTAGGTTCACTGGGTACCCACAATTTGCTGGGACTGGCAAAGGAAAAGAAGGCCAGGATCCTGGTTGCTTCCACTTCAGAGGTATATGGCGATCCTACCGTACATCCGCAGCCGGAAGAATACTGGGGCAATGTAAACCCGGTAGGGCCAAGAGGGGTATATGATGAAGCCAAGCGCTTCCTGGAATCCATTACCATGGCTTACCACAATTTCCATGGCGTAGAAACCCGGATTGTCCGCATTTTTAATACCTATGGACCGCGGATGCGACTCAACGATGGCCGCGCTCTACCGGCGTTTATGAGTCAGGCATTAAACGGCGAAGACCTCACGGTATTTGGTGATGGCAGCCAAACCCGCTCTTTCTGTTATGTGGAAGACCTCATAGAAGGCATATACCGGCTGCTATTATCAGATTACCATTTACCTGTAAACATTGGGAACCCCGAAGAGATCACACTTAACCAGTTTGCAGAAGAAGTAATCCGCTTAACCGGCTCAAAACAAAAAATAGTTTATCTTCCGCTGCCTAAAGATGATCCTAAGCAACGCCAGCCTGATATTACCAAGGCCCGTACACTTTTGTCGTGGGCACCTAAAGTAGGCAGGGAAGAGGGCTTGAGGATTACCTACGAATATTTCAAAAAAGCATTATCAAAATAAAACCGATATTTTAATTCCCATGAAGCGGAAACTTTTAATTACCGGTGGCGCCGGCTTTATTGGCTCACATGTAGTCAGATTATTTGTAAACAAGTATCCTGATTACCAGATCGTAAATCTCGATGCGCTGACTTATGCCGGTAATCTGGAAAACCTGAAGGATGTAAAAGAAAAGCCTAATTATATTTTCGAGAAAGGTGATATTATGGATGAGGCTTTTGTAGATGCACTCTTCCAGCGTTATGCCTTCGACGGGGTGATACACCTGGCAGCGGAAAGCCATGTAGACAGGTCTATCATGGAACCGCTGGCATTCATCAAAACGAATGTGCTGGGTACTGCCGTGTTGCTGAATACTGCCAGAAAGTACTGGAAAGGAAACGAGGAAGGCAAGCTGTTCTATCACGTATCTACCGATGAGGTTTATGGATCACTGGGTGAAGAAGGCTTCTTTACAGAAGAAACTTCCTATGATCCACGTTCTCCGTATTCTGCATCGAAAGCGAGTTCCGATCACTTTGTGATGGCCTACTATCACACTTACCATCTGCCTGCTATTATTTCTAACTGTTCCAATAACTACGGCTCACACCATTTTCCGGAGAAGTTGATTCCACTGGCAATTCATAATATCAAGAATAACAAGCCTGTTCCGGTATACGGTAAAGGCGAAAATGTACGCGACTGGTTGTTTGTTGAGGATCATGCCCGTGCTATCGACACTATTTTCCACAACGGCCGCCTGGGAGAAACATACAACATCGGCGGATTTAACGAGTGGAAGAATATTGACCTGATTCAACTCCTCTGCAAGGTGATGGATAAAAAATTGGGACGCCCTGAAGGCACCAGTGCACAACTGATTACTTTTGTAAAAGACCGTGCCGGCCACGATTTGCGCTATGCTATCGATGCCACCAAGTTGAATAAGGAACTGGGCTGGGAACCTTCCCTTCAGTTTGAAGAAGGGTTGGAGAAAACGGTAGACTGGTATCTCCAAAATCAGGAATGGCTGGATCACGTAACCAGCGGGGCTTATCAACAATATTACAGCGAGCAATACCAGAAAAGATAAACTATGCCATTTATAGAAACACATATACCGGATCTGCTGGTATTTGAACCTGTGGTACACGGTGATCATCGTGGCTACTTCTTCGAAAGTTACAATGCCAATACTTTCAGTGCTGCCGGTATCGACTATAAGTTTGTACAGGATAACCAAGCCCGTAGCACCTATGGTGTATTACGTGGACTGCACTATCAGCTGGCGCCATACGCTCAAACCAAACTGGTAAGGGTGCTCGAAGGACGTATTATTGATGTGGCAGTCGACATCCGTACCGGCTCCCCTACCTATGGTGAATCATTTGCCATTGAACTGAGTGCTGAAAACAAAAAGCAACTGCTGGTTCCACAAGGGTTTGCACATGGCTACGCCGTTATCAGTGAAACTGCTGAAGTGATGTACAAGTGTGATAATTTCTATCATAAAGCGAGTGAAGGCGGTATTATTTTCAATGACCCTGCATTGAAAATTGACTGGGGAATTGATCTGAAAGATGCCGTGGTATCTGAAAAGGATCTGGTTCTTCCAAAACTGGCTGACATCGCACATAACTTTACTTACAACCGATAATACGCGTCATGAAAAATATTCTGATTACCGGAGGTAATGGTCAACTGGGTCACGCTATTAAAAAGATAGCCGGCGAGTTTCCTGATTTCAACCTGATTTATACAGATTACGATACGTTGAGCATTACGGATGCTGAAGCAGTAAATAACTATTTCAGTGAAAATACACCAGATGCCTGCATTAACTGTGCCGCCTATACGGCCGTTGATAAAGCTGAAAGTGATGAAGACACTGCATTTGTACTGAATTTCCAGGGGCCGCTTAATCTGGCAGAGGCCTGTGCTGCACATAACACCTCCCTGATACAGATCTCTACTGATTACGTGTTCAACGGTAATGCCTGTGTACCATACAAGGAATCGGACGATACCGATCCGCAGAGTGTATACGGCAGTTCAAAAATGCGCGGTGAAGCGGCTGTAATGGGTATAAATGAAAATAACATTGTGGTGCGTACTTCCTGGCTGTATTCTGAGTTTGGTATCAACTTCGCCAAACGTATGAAAGAGCTGATGCAGGAAAGACCCGAACTGAATGTAGTGTTTGATCAGGCAGGAACGCCTACCTATGCGGTAGACCTGGCAAAGGTGTTACTTCAGATATTGCAACATCGCTTTGCGCAGCCTGATGCTGCTATTGGCGGGGTATATCATTACAGCAATGAAGGTGTTACCAGCTGGTATGACTTTGCTGTAGCAATTAAAGAGCTTACCGGCGCTACTACCCGTGTATTGCCTATCACCTCTGATAAGTATCCTACTCCGGCTAAAAGACCTGCTTACAGTGTGATGAACAAGGAGAAAATCAAGGCCACTTTTGGTATTGAAATTCCTTACTGGCGGGAAAGTTTGGCAGAATGCCTGAAATTTATTTGATAAAATAAATATTAAAAAGTTCGCACTTCATCTGAAGTGCGAACTTTTTAGTTGTATAACTATCACTTTTTGACCTATTCCGAAGTCCTGTTACCATCAACAAGATTTAACTTACAATATTCATTTTTAACAGAAACCGTATTTGGGGAAATAAAAATCCGTGGCTTTCTGTATTAAGGAAAACCACGCTTAATACATTGTCTTTTAATGAGTAGGCTCTAAACGTACATATTCTGTTTGCCATCCTTTCTCATCAGTAAATATCAGGTTGCCGTTCTCTAATGTAGCATTTACAACAAATACTGTAATATCAGTCGGGTATGCACCGTTAATCACTTCGTCGACCCTGTAAAATCGCTTGGTAACTGTATGATAGTACCAACCAAAGTAGCTCTTTTTAACACGCTTTTGAACATTGTAAAATGGCTTATCACAGGTACTATTGTTGATAGAGAGTATATATGTGGAATCACTCATTTCGCTGACGCCACTCCCATCCGTATCAAACTGCATATACTCGTTATTCAGAACGTAGCGATTATTCAAAATCTCATACGGCTCAACACCAGCAACCCAACCTCTGATTAGTTTATTATCCACACACCTCACCTCAGTATTACTTACTACTGGTGCATAACTACTTGACCATTGCAATAAATCACTTGCTCTGTAACGGCTATTGTACCACCTTCCAGACAGTGCCCTTATTGTAGTATCATATTTTGTGTTAAACAGGGTAACTTTGAGATTTACGGTATTACTTACATTACCTGCGGCATCTTTCACAGCTACCAGTAGTTTAAATTCGCTGTTACTTATATTTTCAGGAATCCGGATCATCAGCAGCGAGTCAGCCTGGCGTTCATCTCTGCTAAAGGCATTTACTGGTTCAGTTACTCGGGCCTGTAGGGGTTTGGAGAAGTCTACACTAAAATAGGCATCTGCTCCTTCAAACTTTGCATTTACGCCCGCAGCAGTACCCTTCGTCAATAATAAAGGTATAATGATATAACGGTTTGCGATGGCCACATATGTTGCCGTAGCCATATCGGCAGCCAACACCGGCGCATCAGCATCCGTAGAAGCACCTGGCAAATCACCTTTAATTATGGAGCCGTGGTAAGCCACAGATGCGGCAGTTAACTCAGTAGCAGTATATATTTTAGTACTTTTTGCCGGTGTATCTACCGGTGGTTGCGTTTCAGGAGTGGTACCCGACTCTTTCTTCGAGCAGGAAATCAGGCACACTACAACCGCCAGTCCAGTTATCAACAATTGTTTCATGGGTATATCCGATGGTTTATAAGATTACTTTATAAAGTCTGCAAAAGTAAAAGATGTACACGAACCCTTTATATGAAATTTTAGGGTTTGTAAAATTGATATAGATTGAAAGCACTATAATACTGTTAATTAATTGATTATAAAAAAACTACACATCTAGAATAATCCTTAAAATTCCATGTGGGTGTGCATGTAACTATTTAATAAAAAACCATTCCTATTATTTCAGTAGGTTTGCAAAATTGACAAATTTTTAGACTC
The DNA here is from genome assembly GCF_900142605.1 of Chitinophaga jiangningensis. Classification (GTDB taxonomy): domain Bacteria; phylum Bacteroidota; class Bacteroidia; order Chitinophagales; family Chitinophagaceae; genus Chitinophaga; species Chitinophaga jiangningensis. Next base: position 134,940 of record NZ_FRBL01000006.1, on the reverse strand, counting down.
ATGAATCTGATAGAAGAACTGCGCTGGCGTGGCATGCTACAGGATATGATGCCCGGCACTGAAGAGCAACTGCAAAAGGAAATGACCACTGCTTATATCGGCTTTGACCCCACTGCAGCATCATTGCACATCGGCAGCCTGGTCCCTATCCTGCTGCTGGTACACCTGCAAAAGGCAGGTCACAAACCCCTGGCATTAGTAGGTGGTGCTACCGGAATGGTGGGCGATCCTTCCTTCAAAGCAGAAGAAAGAAAAATGCTGGACCTGGAAACACTGGCTAAAAACGTAGCCGGTATCAAGGCCCAACTGGAACAATTCCTCGATTTCGACCCTGCCAAGCCTAACGCGGCGGAAATGGTGAATAACTTCGACTGGTTCCAAAATATCACCTTCCTCGACTTTATCCGCGATACCGGTAAACATATTACCGTGAACTACATGATGTCCAAAGACTCTGTAAAAAAGAGACTGGAAGGCGAAAATGGGATGTCGTTCACTGAATTTACTTATCAGCTCATCCAGGGGTACGACTTCTTCCACCTCTACACCGCCAAAAACTGTAAACTGCAGATGGGTGGCTCCGACCAGTGGGGCAACATCGTAACAGGTACGGAGCTGGTGCGTCGTAAAGCAGGCGGAGAAGCCTTTGCTTTTACCTGCCCACTCATCAAAAAAGCAGATGGTACCAAATTCGGCAAAACGGAGTCAGGTACGGTATGGCTGGATAGCAGCCGCACTTCTCCTTACTCCTTCTATCAGTTCTGGCTCAACACCACTGACGTAGACGCTGAAAGCTACATCAAAATCTTCACCTTCCTCACCCAACCGGAAGTGGAAGAACTGATTGCACAACACCGTGAAGCACCTGAAAAACGCATTTTGCAAAAACGCCTCGCAAAAGAAGTAACTGTATTCATCCACGGTGAAGCGGCTTATGACTTTGCAGTACAGGCCTCTGAAATGCTGTTCAGAAACGATACTGCTGAATTGCTGCTCTCACTCACAGAAGAGCAATTGCTGGACGTAATGGCTGGTGTTCCACAAATGGAAGTAGCCATAGCCGAGCTGCAAGCAGGCAAGGACATTGTTTCTCTCCTGGCCGACACCGGCATCTTCCCAAGCAAAGGAGAAGCCCGTAAAATGGTACAAGGTGGCGGAGTAAGCATCAATAAAGTAAAAGTTGAAGGGATTGACAAAGTGGTGAACACAGAAGCGCTGCTGAGAGATAAATATATCCTCATACAAAAAGGAAAGAAAAATTATTATCTGCTGAAAGCGATATAGCATAAAAAAACGAGCCCCTTCAGGACTCGTTTTTTTTATGGCATCCCCCGTGGCCCAAGGCGACGGGGGATGCTTGTTAACAGCACTTACTTCAACCCATATTTCTTCTTATACTTTTCGTACAACTGCTTCTGCTTATTATCCAGATTCACCTCACGGCCCTGGATAAACGCTTGTGTAATCACACTGGACTTCATATCCAGCATATCCCCGGTACTTACTGCAATATTCGCATCCTTGCCGGTTTCCAGCGTACCTGTTTGCTGATCGATACCCAAAATTTTAGCCGCGTTCAACGTTACTGCAGATAAGGCCTCCTCTTTGGTAAGTCCGTAAGTAGCCGCCGTACCCGCCTCAAAACCCAGGTTACGTTGCTGCCAGAAACCTTCATTGCTCAGGCAAAACAGTACACCCGCCTTTTGCAGCTGCGCCGCTGTTTTATATGGCTGGTCCACATCATCATCCTGCATAAGTGGTAAACTATGTGGTTGCGTCAGGATTACTGCAATATTGTTACCCTTCAGCAGGTCTGTAATCCGCCAGGAATCGGCACCGCCCACTATCACTACATCCACATTAAACTCCTTCGCAAAGTCAATAGCCAGCAGCATTTCCTTTTCCAGTTCTGCATGGATAAACAGTTTCTGCTCTTTGCTGAACAGGCGGCGCATGGCCTCGTATTTCAGGTTAGTGGCAGTATGTTTCGGCTCCGCCAGGTAAGCTTTGGCTTCTCTGAAAAAACTGCGCACACTCTCCACCTGCGCCAGTGAATTCTTCAGCGGATCATTGCTGGCACTGCCTACCGACACGAGTCGTGGCAGAAACAAATGCAGTGCATTATCCGTTTTATACGCCGCATCTTCCCAGTTCCAGGCGTCCAACTGTACTACAGAGGAAGTACCGCTGATAATCCCGCCTGTAGGGGTAACGCTGGCCAGCAGGATACCGTTGGACCGCAGGGTGTTGATAACCTTAGAATCCGTGTTATACGCAATCAACGACCTCACCGATGGATTGATTTCTCCCACCTCCCTTTCATCTTTTGTGGCACGCACACTTTCAAATTCCACCAGGCCAAGGTTCGACTCCGGCGCAATCACACCGGGATACACGTGCTGCCCTTTCAGATCATACACGGTTGCGTTGCTGGCAGCACTAACAGTACTGCCTACTGCAATGATCTTTCCTTTATCGAACCCGATGGTTCCATTACTGATCACCTGCCCGTTACCCACATGTATAGTGGCATTGGTCAGGTACACCGGTTTTTGCTGTGCCGGCGCCGGCAACACGGTTTCCTGCGCCTGCGCTTTATGCAGCAACATGGCCAGGGCGGCGGTATATATGATATATTGTCTTTTCATTTTTTGCTTGATTAAAATAAACGGCTACTGGATTACTTCATGCTGATGGCCACCTTGCAGGTCCTCGCAATGGTAGATTTCTTCCGGGCGGTAAGCGGCTTTTTCCACCGGGGTACCTTTTTTCTTCTCATTCAGCAGTTTGGAAGTGAGGCGGCTACGTTCTGCTGCAATACGCTGACGCAGCTGCAGGTCATACTCCCGGTCAAATTCCACGATACCATCCACAATAGTTTTTTCAGCTTTTGCATAAATGCTCAGCGGCTCGTTGCTCCACAGTACCAGGTCGGCATCCTTGCCCACTTTAATACTGCCCATACGGTTGTCCACGTGCAGTAGTCGCGCAGGGTTCAGCGTCACCATTTTCAGTGCATCCTCTTCGGATACGCCGGCGTATTTAATACTCTTGGCGGCCTCCTGGTTCAGACGACGCGCCATTTCCGCATCATCAGAGTTAATGGCAGTCACTACACCCACTTCATGCATAATGCCGGCGTTCTGTGGAATCGCATCCTGAACCTCCATCTTATACGCCCACCAGTCCGCAAACGTACCGGCACCAGCGCCATGGGCTTTCATCTTATCCGCCACTTTATATCCTTCGAGGATATGCGTGAATGTATTTACATGGAAATGGAAAGTATCTGCCACATGCATCAGCATATTGATTTCGCTCTGTACATAGGAGTGGCAGGTGATAAAACGTTTGCTGTTCAGGATTTCCACGAGCGCGTCCAGCTCCAGGTCGCGACGTTTGCCGGCACCCTGCTTTTCATAATCACGGGCACGGGTAAACGCATCCATGTATACCTGTTCCACGCCCATACGGGTTTGAGGGAAACGAACGGTGTTTCTGTCGCCCCAGTTGGACTGCTTCACGTTTTCACCCAGTGCGAATTTGATGAAACCGTCGGTGCCGGCTACTTTCAGCTCTTCGGCCGACTGTCCCCAGCGCAGTTTAATCAACTGGCTCTGGCCACCGATTGCGTTGGCGCTGCCATGCAGCAGGTGCGAGGCGGTAACGCCACCACTCAGCTGGCGGTAGATATTCACATCCTCCGGGTTCACTACATCGGCTATACGCACTTCAGCAGTTACGGATTGTGAGGATTCGTTTACGCCTTTTGAAATGGCGATATGGGAGTGTTCATCGATAATACCGGCGGACAGGTGCTTGCCTGTACCATCGATCACACGGGCGTTCCCGGCGGTGAGGTTCTTTCCTATCTGTGCAATTTTTCCACCTTTAACGAGTACGTCCGTATTCTCCAGCTTGCCGTCTTTTTCGTTCGTCCATACTGTGGCGTTTTTGATCAGGAGGTCCTGTTGTTGCGGCAGTTTATCCCATCCGTAGCCGTTAAATGGAAACAGTAGCTGGCCGATTTCGGCAGCTGGTTTCTTTTTAGCGGAGTCTGATTTCTCCTGGAATGGTTTGGTGAGCATGGCCGTCCAGCGGAGGTTGTTGCCGGCAGAATCAGCCGCAGTGCCCATCCACTTATCCTGCCCTATGATACCGCTGAGGCGAAGGCCGTTGTTATTGCCTTTGCTGAGTGGCAGTACCAGGTTGACCAGTTTATCGGAGATATCGATTTTTCCGCTGAGGGTATCTTTCTGCAGGAGGGATACCTGTGGTTTGTCAGCGGCGCCTTTCACTTCGATCGTATAGGCCTGACCGTTACTGAAGTTAATGGCATAGGTACCTCTCACATCGCTCCAGCCTTCAGTTTTCAGCTGGTACTTATTCCCTTGTACCCAGTTTTGTAATAAGATGGTATTTTCTTTAAACACCGGCCCTGAGGCTATGAGAAAGTTCGCCAGTTTACCAGGTTCCAGGCTACCAACTTTATCGTATGCTTTGATCAGTGTGGCGGGCGTTTTGGTAAGTGCTTCCAGTGCTTTTTGCTCTGACAGGCCATATTCGATGGCTTTGCGTACGTTGGCCAGGAATTGCTTTACATCTTTGAGGTCGGCGGCGGTGAGGGCAAAAGGAATGTTTGCTTTTTCAAACGCGGCGGGTTCTGTAGGTGCCATTTCCCAGTGCTTCATATCAGCCAGGGCTACAAAACGTGCGTCTGACGGGTCTTCCAGGTCGATGGCAACAGGGAAGTTCAGCGGCAGGATATAAGCAGCCCTGGTAGCGGCGATGTCGCTGATGCGCTGGTATTCATTACCACCACCTTTGATGATGAATTGTACCCCAAATTCGTCTCCGATTTTATCGGCACGTACGGCGTCCCATTTATCGTTTACAGCGAAAATCTGTGGCAGCTGGAGATTATCGTTCCAGGCTTGCAGACTGAGGTTCACCCCTTCTTTTGCTGGGCGTGATTTATACCACTGCCCGTCCAGGAATGTCTGGCGCAGCAAGGCGATGGTGCCCATCAGTGAGTTGGGATAGTTTTGGGTGGAGGTACCCTTATCGAAAGAAAAAGCGGATGCAGCTTTTTCGCGTATAATCACATTGTTTTCCCGGTCGTCAGCGAGGGTAACGAGGGAGGCGGTACCTCTGGCGATGCCGTCCTGCTGATGCGTGAGCACCGTACCGAAGCCTGCGCTGCGCAGAGATGCTGCTTTGGCAGCATCCGTGTTGAAGAGGCTCACGGCATTTATTTCGCTTTTTATTGCCTGGTTCCAGCCGTAGGCACCTTTGGTGTTGGAGAGAAACTGTGGCGCTGCATTCCAGGAGCCGCCACCTCTCTTCGGTTCTCCGAGGCCGTAGCTGCTGTAGATATCCACAAAGGAAGGGTAAATGTACTTTCCTTTGCAGTCCACCACTACTGCATCTTTAGGGATGGCAGCACCAGGCCCCAGGTCCACGATCTTTCCGTCCCTGATCACAAGGGTGGCGTCAGTAACGGTGGTTTGCGGATCTTTTACAATGGTGGCGTGGGTAAAGGCGTAGCAGCCTTCTTTAGGTTCGGAGATGCCGTTTGTTGGGAAGGTGACCTGTGCACCGGCATGGGTGCCGGCCAGCAGCAGTGCCGCCAGCAACAGCTGACTGCGATGCCGCTTCAGGGCATAGGTTAATCCGCGGGAGGGTAATACCAGCCCGGGTTTCTCAAAAGCTTTTTTCATGAAAACTATATTTATACGATTTAGACTTTGGGGCTAAATTTAACAAATCATCCCAGCGGATGCCAGTAATAAATCGATTTTTTTATAAATGGTATGAAGGGGATACTTAAGATCCTGATAAACATTTTGGATTCACACGAAAAAGGGATAATTTAAATTACGAATAGCCGTTATGTTTGTTTCAATGCTATCTGACTATGAAGAAATTAACCGCATATGCCATATTATTGCTGAGTAGCTGGGCTTTCAGCCTTACTGCCGCTCATTCCCAGGAGAAAGACAGCAGCGCCGCACGCGGCCGCTGGACGCCGGAAGCAGTAGCCGATAAAATGACTGATAAGATCAGCAGGGAACTTAAATTGTCGAAAGCGCAAACTAAAGAGATTTACGCCATCAACCTCGACATAGAGAAGAAGAGTGAAAATATTAAACTGAGTAAAAAGAATAATGCAAAGTCCATGTCGGAACTCAATGCATTGAACAACGAACGGAACCAGCGTTTTAAAACAGTGCTGACAGCTCCCCAATACAAGAAATGGACGGACTGGACGCTGAACAAGCAGGATCACCTGGAGGCAAAAATTGAGAAGAAAAAACAGAAAAAGGAAGGGCAGCCTCAGTAAGCAGCATTTACATCTCACTAAAAAAATATTGTAACAGCCACTACTACCTTTGAGTGGCTGTTTTTATTTACCATGCACCCATTCGAGGATATACAAAAGATTTTTAACGCTGCGGTGGCTGCGGTGCATCCGCAGCAGCTGATCCGGGAAACGGTATCAGCGGACCAGCAGGGTATCAGCTTTGACGGCGATACCTTTCCCCTTACACCTCACAACCGGGTAGTGGTGATTGGTGCCGGCAAAGCTGCGGCAGCAATGGGACAGGCATTGGAAAATATTTTGCTGCCTCATTGGCCCTTCAGCGGGGTGGTGGTTACAAAATACGAGCATGCGTTGCCGTTACAACAGCTCGAATTGCTGGAGGCAGCCCACCCGGTGCCGGACGAAAACAGTGTACTGGCCACCCAAAAAATATTGGCGGCTGTACGTGACCTGCAGGCCGGCGACCTGGTCATCCTGTTGCTATCGGGTGGCGCTTCTGCCCTGCTGGCGGATGTTCCGGAGGGTTGCACCTTACAGGATGTGCAACAACTTTTTCAGTTACTACTACATTCCGGTGCCAACATCGAAGAGATGAACACCGTGCGTAAACACCTCTCCGCCGTTAAAGGCGGGCAGCTGGCCAAGCGCATATATCCGGCCACGTTATGTACGCTGGTAATAAGCGACGTGCCGGGAGATAAGCTGGAAGTGATTGGCTCAGGCCCCGGAGTGCCCGACCCTTCTACGTTTGCGCAAACGATGCATATCCTGGAACATTATCAGCTAACCGCAAAGGTCCCTGTGCCGGTGCTTACTCATTTCCGTAAAGGCCTTGCAGGCGAAGTACCGGAAACACCTAAACCTGGTGATCCCGTTTTCAAACAGGTGCACAATTACCTGAACGGCACCAACCGGGTGGCCCTGGATGCTGCCGCCAAACAGGCTACTGCATTGGGTTATGAGGTAATATTATCGGGAGATGTTATTGCCGGCGAAGCAAAAGTTGCGGGAGAAAAATTGGCGAATACTGCATTGGAATACGATAAGAAAGTGCCAGTATGCCTGTTGCAGGGTGGAGAAACTACGGTTACCATTAAGGGCAACGGAACAGGTGGGCGTAACCAGGAGCTGGTATTAGCGATCGTGAAAACCTTACAGGACAAAGGATACAAAGGGGACCACCTCACTTTCCTCAGCGCCGGTACAGATGGTACGGACGGGCCTACCAACGCCGCCGGGGCCATCGCAGATGCCTACACGTTGCAGCAGGCTGCCCTGCTGAAATTGGATACCGCTGCTTTTCTGGATAATAACGATGCCTGGAATTTTTTTAACCAGGTGGATCGGTTGTTTATTACAGGTGCTACGCAAACGAACGTGATGGATATTCAGATTGTGTTGCTTACCTAGTATTTTTGAACAACACCTTCAGTATTGTTCCGCGGAGTTCCACGCTGCGCGCGGGCTGCATCCATCAGAAATGCACACAGCGCCACCCGGGAATTCCGGCAGGATCATCACTGCTGATGCAGGAAGTGGGGCACAAAAAATAGTGCACTGATTATTTCTTCAATTTAAACTTTGTATATGTGCAGATTGATTTTATTTTTGGGGTTTGGATCACTTACTTTTGGAATTATAAATCTAATAGCAATATGCTGAGAATGGAACAGACATGGCGTTGGTTCGGGCCTAATGATCCGGTTAGTCTGTCTGATATCAAACAGGCAGGTGCCACCGGCATCGTTACAGCGCTTCACCATGTGCCTAACGGAGTGGTTTGGTCGAAAGAAGAAATTATGCAGCGCAAGGCGCTGATCGAAGCTGCGGGCCTTAAATGGTCAGTAGTGGAAAGCATTCCCGTACATGAAGACATCAAAACACAAAAAGGTCGTTTCAGGGAATATATCACCAATTACCAGCAATCCATCCGTAACCTGGCGGCATGCGGTATTAAAATTGTTACCTACAATTTTATGCCGGTACTGGATTGGACCCGTACGGACCTGGCTTACACCGTAGAAGACGGTTCCAAAGCACTGCGCTTTGAAAAGGCCGCCTACATGGCGTTTGACCTGTTCATTCTCGCACGCCCGAATGCCGAAAAAGACTATTCTGAAGAAGAGATCGCCCGTGCTAAAGAACATTTCGACAGCATGACACCGGAGGCAAAAGTACTGCTGCAAAAAAATATCATTGCAGGATTGCCGGGCTCTGAGGAGTCTTTCACGCTCGCACAATTCCAGGCTGCACTGGATACTTACAAAGGTATTGATGCAACTCAACTGAAATTGCATCTCTTCTACTTCCTGCAACAAATTGCACCGGTAGCAGAAGAGGTAGGTGTGAAACTCGCTATTCATCCGGACGATCCTCCATTCCCGATCTTTGGGTTACCACGTGTGGTAAGTACCGAACAAGATGCAAAAGAACTGCTGGTAGCAGCACCCTATAAATCCAATGGCCTCTGCTTCTGCACCGGTTCTTACGGCGTACGCGCTGATAACGACCTGCCGGGCATCGTAGAGCGCCTGGGTGATCATATCCACTTCATTCACCTCCGCAGCACGCAACGTGATGCACTGGGCAACTTCCACGAAGCCAACCACCTCGAAGGCGATGTAGATATGTTCCATGTAATCAAAAACATCCTGCTCACCATGAAACGCCGCAATGTAGTGATTCCAATGCGCCCGGATCATGGCCACCAGATGCTGGATGATCTGCATAAGAAAACTAATCCGGGCTATAGCGCTATTGGCCGCCTCCGTGGGCTGGCTGAGCTGCGTGGACTGGAAATGGGTATCGCCGGTGCGTTGAGCGCTGATTGACTTAAATCCACCAATATCAGAACCGTGCAAGGATTCAAGGTAGGGATCAGCAATACTACCGCCGGTTTGAGATATTACGCCAAAGCAGAAACAGTGACTGAATAATACGGCGACCGCTAATCGCAGGTACAGCAGCTGCTGCTTTAATATATTATTCCAAAGAGAAAGCCTCCTGTGTTGCACAGGAGGCTTTTATTTTTTTCATGATACCTGCGGGGTGAATGAGGTTATCAATCGATGATTTCAAATTACTTTAATACCCACTCCACCTGATCCGTGTAGGTTTTACCATCTTTCACACCCGTGCACACCAACAGGTTCTTCCCCTTCTTTAGTTTCACATTTTCATATACATAATGTACACTGGTGGTACCCGCTTTAGGGGCAGGTAGTTTCTTACCGTTTAAGGTTAATACGGGTGTGCCGATGTTATCGTATACAGTGACGGTGGTTACGGGTTGCTTTCTTTCCACCAGGCGGCGGTCGGAGATGTATACCACCGGCTCCTGGCTCCAGTTGGCCTTGTACCAGTAAAACACGTCCTTTTTGGTTTGACGGTCAAAGGTGACCATTCCCTTCATGTTCCTGGCGGGTATACCGCCCCTGCTCCACATGGGCGCACAGAAATCAAACATATTCCACAGGTAGGAAGATACCAGGTAGGGATGTTTGGCAATAATGCCCCATTGAATTTCATGTATGCGTGTTTCTCTTTCTTCCGGCATAAAGGCACCGTTGTATTCCACCTCCGGTAGGGTTTCAGCGTGTTGGAAGATGTTACCATCCCCTCCGTATTCGGCGAGTACCACGTTATGTTCCGGATAATCTTTTTCCAGGCCTGCCACCCATTGCTCCAGGTCGGGTGTATTGCCTTCGTACCAGCCATAATAGCGGTTCATCCCTTGTATGTCGCCCTGGCGGTTTTCCGGGCGGCTCATAGTGCCGTAACCGTTGGTACTCACCGTATAGCGGTCAGGATCGATGGATTTGGCGATATCCACCATTTCCGCGGTGAGTGCACGCACATAATCGGAAGGCCTTTTTTCGTACACCTCGTTGTGCATACCCCAGGTATAAATAGAGGGATGATTATACTGCTGTTTTACCAGCTCGGCAATCTGTTGTTTTGCATTATCACCTTCCTGGCCGGATACGGCGTTTACAAAAGGAACTTCTGCCCAGATGACGAAGCCGATGCTATCACACTTGGCATAGATGTAATCGGCCTGTTGATAGTGTGCAAACCTGATGGAATTGGCGCCTATTTCCCGGATGGTTTCCAGGTCCTGCGCGTGTTGCCAGTTTTCGAGGGCGCTGCCGTAGCCCCACCAGTCCTGGTGGCGACAAACGCCATATAGGCGGTAAGGCTGGTCGTTGAGGTAAAAGCCTTTGCCTGGCTTTATTTCAAATTTACGGATGCCCAGTGGCTGGGTTACCTCGTCTATCACCTGGCCGTTGGCTCCAATGAGGGTCACTACTACTTTGTAGAGGTGCGGGTCTTTAAGGCCGTTCCAAAGGTGCGGCTGGCCAATGTGTACTGGTTGCTCAAATTGCTGCGGCCCTTGTGGCAGTATACGGATCGTCTTTTTTAAATCCTTTACCAGTTCATTTTTTTGTGTGTAGATGCGGGTGCTGAGTTGGGCCGTTTGCGCCTGTTCATAACGATTAGTTAGTTTAGTCGTAACCGTTATATCAGCGCCGGCCGCGCTTACGTTTTGCTGGCGTATATACACCCCCGGGGAGGCGTTATCTGTGGTGGAGATATGTAATTTATCCAGAATCAGCAGTTGCACGGGCCTGTAAATGCCGCCATAGATGCCGAACAGGTTGTTATTAATCGGGATTACGTCTTTTCGGGGCTCATTATTCACTTTAACGAGGATGGTATTTTCCGCGCCAAACTTCAGCGCTGCCGAAATATCCATGATAAAGGCGCTGTAGCCGCCCCTGTGCTGCCCGATGAATTTATTATTCACATACACATCAGCTACCTGGCCAGCGCCCTCGAAGCGGAGGTATACCTGTTTGTTTTGCAGTGCGGGGTCGAGCTCCAGTGTTTTCTTATAGAGGCCGTTGCCTGCATAAAAATCTTTTCCGGCTTGCATATCTCTGTTATTCCAGGTATGCGGGAGGTTGACTGTTTCCCAGGTGTGTGGTACGGCGCTGTCCTTGGGCGTGTAATCCGCTTTGGTGAACTGCCAGTTCTGGTTGAAAGGCACGGCAGTACGGCTTTGCGCAATCGATTGTTGGATACATGCGGACAAGATGAGTCCTGCAATGAATTGTTTTTTCATGTTCACGTTGTTGGTAGAATGTGCCTGTATGTGGCTAGTTACTTCAGTGTAAGATAATATCTTCCTTCTTTATCTTTTGTAAGATAGACACCAATTTTTTTACTCACGACTTCCAGTACTTTCTCCGCGCCTTCGGATTCAAAATTGGCGGTTACCTTCTTTTTGAGGATGGTATGTGCAGATGGGGGCACCTCTACCTGGATATCGTAATAGTTACGGATCACTTGTAATACTTCTTTAAGAGGCACGTTTGTAAACCGCAGGCGGCCGGTTTTCCAGGCCAATGCACCATCGCTGACCATGATTTCCTGCTCCAGTCCTTTTGGGCTGTAAATGCCCTGTAACCCGGGTGTTAGCAGCAGCTCCTCTTCCCCCTCTCCTTTCATTTTCACTTTTCCATCCGTTACATATACGGCAATTTTATTTTTATCCATGCGCACGTTAAATGCGGCGGCATCCAATTTCAGGTGCACGGATTCGCCCACGATCAGCTCGAAGGGTTGGTCGTTCTTCACAGGGACAGCGAAAAAGGCCTCACCTTTTTGCATATACAACTGCCGGAGCTCCTTATCAAAACTTTTAGGGTAGGCAATACTGGCACTGCTGTTCAGGATGGCTTTACTGCCATCTGCCAGCAGAAATGAATCGATATAACCTGTTTGATTGGCACTCACGATCAGGCTCGAACGGCTCCGGAAGTGGAGGTAACAACCTACCGCGAGCAGCAGTATTACTACCACTGCGCACCATTTACATATCGGGATTATTTTCTTTGTTGGCCTGGTGGTCACAGTTCTTTGCATATCATCCTGTAACCAATCCTGCAACAACTTTTCAACATAAGCGGCCTGCTCTGGTCCCTGATTCTTTAAAGCTGCTATCTGATCCTGCAATTGGGGATCGTGAGGTGCATTAATAAATCGAACAATCAGATCAGTAGCATCAGTAGTCGGCTGGTACATAATTAGGTTCCCTCCTGTACAAGACCTGAGGTGTATTCTCTGAAGTCTCTGTCCTATTACGCATTGCATACATAGATTGCAATGCGGCAGCTAATATAGGAAAAATCTACATGTGAGGGGCAGAATAAAATAATTAGGTCAGCTCTGTAAGGTTTAATAAATTAGTAATCAGAGAACAGGTAAAATCCCCAACGTATGACACCTGAATCATTAACAAGCAACGAACAGGATTATATTAACGGATTACTTCATCACGAGGCAGATGTTATTGATTCTATCTATCAACGCTTTGCGATAAAAGCGCAACGTTTTATCCAGCAAAAAGGAGGAACAGTACGCGATGCAGCACATATCTTCGAGGAGGTGCTGCTGGATATTTATTTTTTTGTACGCCGCCATCCGTTGAAGGTTGCTTCGTTTGAAGCCTTTCTTATCCTGTTGTGCAAGCGGGTTTGGGAAAAGGAAGTAGAGCGCAGGGGTGCACGCATTCCGGGGCTGGAGCCGGACGAAACGGCTGCCCTCAGCCGGGAAGATATGCAGGACCTGGAAGATGTGCTGAAAGAAGGTGAAAAAAGAAGAGTGGCCTACCACCAATACCTGCAATTAGGTGACGACTGCAAGGAGCTGATCCGCTGGGCACTTACGGATTGCCTCCAGGAAGATATTGCTGCCGAAACTAAAATACCTGTAAAAGATTTGCCTGCCCGCCGGGCCTCCTGCTTCAAAAACCTTTTTCTGCGCATCGACGGGGAATTGAAGCCGGTGGATAGTATGCTGGAATCTGAAATCCAATCCGCAGACGCGTTCCTATGCGGCATCATGTCAGAGGCTGCCCGCAGCGCATACGCTGAAAAGCTGAAAGCAACGCCTCCCCTGGCTAACCAGGTAAAACGGTTCGACATGATCCGCCAGCTCCTTGCCCAACGCATATGTACGGATACAGAAAGAGATGAACTGCAACACCAGCTGTACGCTCACCGCAACACCTGGTTTGCAGCAAAAGATAACTCCATCACGCCTATACGTAATTACGTGATAGGCATAGCCATCATTGCCATTACCCTGGCCACCCTGCTGTACATCAGCCCTTGGCGCAAGAATATTTACAGTCAGTTTTCCTCCACCGAAATGCATGCGATGGAAAATGATACCCTGGGCCTGTCTGATGAAGTAAAAAAGGAATTTAACCGGGGCCACTTCAGTGATGCCCTCCGGTTACTGAACAAGGAACTGGCAGCCAATCCGGATAACATATACGCCCGCTATTACCGCGGCGTGTGCCTGGTAGACCTGAATCAGCTCGCTGCCGCACGTCAGGATCTGCTTACCGTATATAACGGTAATAATAAAATCCGCTACGAAGCAGCATTCTACCTTGCCCTGAGCTACCTCAGAGAAGGCCATAAACAGGAATGCCTTGAATGGCTCCTAAAAATTCCGGAAGGTGCTCCTAATTACCTGAAGGTGCAGAAGCTGATTGAAGAATTAAAAGCTTAGTATGCGTAGGCGCTCTGTGCGTGAATAATACTTTCCACCTCACCTTTAATCAGTTCATATACCGGCGCTTTGTCGCCCTTTAGTTTTACTAATTGTTGTAATACAAGATAGTAAATCGTGCCATCGCTACAGCCGTTTAACTGGGCTTTGATAATTTCTTTTTTTACCTCCTGACAGCTGTTGGCATCCAGCTTCTGATAAATGACGTAGAGGTCGTCCATCCAACTCATAATCTAAAGTTTTTGCATAGACGTTGAAATTACGAATTTATATTGTTAAAAATAACAATATCTATAGATTTAACGTTTTGGAAATGATGGGCCTGCCAGCGGCCCATTTTTTCGATTTTCTTGAAAAAAAGTCCTGTTTTTTGACTTTTTTAAAGCCATATCAAAGGATTCCTAACCGGCATATTCCTTAACACCTCCTCTACCTGTGGGTCGTGATCCAGTCGCAGCCAGGTTTTGTAATAGTCGTTATTGTTATAGGCCGCAGCGCCAAAAATCAGGAATGGTTGTGCCACCGGCCAGTTATCCCAATACATTACATCATGCGCAAAAGGCCAGGTGCTCTTATCTTTTACATAAGGGTACATCCAGGATATACCCTTGCTGATGGTTTTCACTTTATCAGCGGTAAACTTCCAGAGGTTATCTTTTGGTGTACTCAAAATCTGACAAAGGGTGGTCATCGCATCCAGGTTAAAGAGCGAGTAGCCGTATGGTTTAGTACGTTTCAACTCTAGCGGAAAGCTGCCGTCGTTCGCCATCTGTGCAGGCAGCAATACATTTTTATAACGGTCGATGCAGAAACGGGTGAGCGTATCATTACCGGTAAACACCGCGAATTCTGCTACCTGCATTGCCCAGCAGGTACCGTGGTTGTTGGCTGCATTCATTTCATCTTTCCCGTACGGGTGGGTGGTGAGCCATGTCAGGTATTCACTGAACCAGGATTTAATGGCGGCGAGGTCTGCTGCTGGCACCATTCCGGCCTTCTCCATGATGCGCAGTGCCTGCACTACTTCCAGTAGCTGAATGGTATCGATGATACCAATGCCGCGACCGGTAGCCCGGCCTTTAATCGCCTGTGCAAAGCGAAGATTAGGATTCATACGCGTATCAGCGTTCACAAACCAGGCTTTGGCATGCACGAGCGCCTGCTCCAGATAGGTTTTATCCTGACTTGCCATATAACCCGCTGCCAGAGCACCCATGACACGGCTAAACCGGATCATGGCCTGGCGGTGCGCCACAAAATTTTCCGGATTACTTTGCCCGTCACGTTGAATATAAGGACTGTCCAGACTTACAGGATTTGGCCACCAGTAGTCGCCCTCGGAGTAAAAGTCATGCACACCGCCGGCACTACGGGCACAGCTATACGCTGTAATCGTTTCCGGCTGCTGCTGTTTGGCCCAGGCGGCTCTTTCGAGGATAGCAGGCTGCATGTCTTTTATCACCTGATCCCGCCAGCGCTTTTGAGCGCCGGCGGTCAGGGTCATCATTATAATCAGGAAAGAAAAAAGTAATAAGCGTTTTGTCATGTTGTAGTTATTTGGCGCAGGTTGCAGCCAGCGCTATTTATTTGCGGCATCGAGCTGCAGCTCAAATACCTTCATAATTTCCTCATTGTTAGCGGAAGCTGGTGCCAACACGATTACATTTTCTCCGGCAGCGAGTTCCAACACACCGAGCTTTTCTGTTACAATGCCTTTCTTCTGATTGGTGCGGCCTTGCAGGGAGTGAGCACCAGCTTTTACATCAAACTTAGCATCCGGTTTGCTGCTGAAATACTTGACGGACACGTTATAAGTACCTGCTTTTGCAACACGCACTTTCCAGGTCAGCTGATCAGCGGGGTTGGCGATGTCCGCCACGTAATAACCGGCAATTTTTCCATCGCCTTTGGTTAAACCTTTTCGATACTGCGCATCGTAGGCCAGTAAACGGTTAGTAACACCGGTACCATCCAGCAGCCGGGATACCGTGGCTTCCGTAGGTTTGATCTGT
Source organism: Chitinophaga jiangningensis (assembly GCF_900142605.1). GTDB lineage: Bacteria > Bacteroidota > Bacteroidia > Chitinophagales > Chitinophagaceae > Chitinophaga > Chitinophaga jiangningensis. The sequence continues at coordinate 119,019 of NZ_FRBL01000006.1, read as the reverse complement.
TCCATTTCCACTACCACCACACTGTTAATGCTGTCCGGTGCCGTTGCCGGCAGGGAAATATTTACATCCGTACCATTATTGACAACTGTGGTTTTCAGGGCTGTTTTGGTATTCATCAGCCAGGCTTTTTTCACCTTACCCTGTAAACCGCCAACTGTCAGTGTTTTATTGGCAGGCCACGAAAATACGTGCAGGAACAACCGGTTATCTTTTGTTGTAACCTCGCCCCAGGGCTGAATAGGCAATGGTGATGCTTTTGTGCCGTATATGCTGTTTCCATATCGTTGCATCCATTCGCCAATGCCGTGTAATATGATTGTATCTCTGGGATCTATTACACCATTGCCTTCCGGCCCTATATTCATCAGCAGGTTACCTCCACGGTCCGCGGCTTTCGCAAGCAGCCGTATAAAGAAGGAAACCGGTTTATGACTTTCATCGTAACGGGAATAGCCGTACGATTCATTAGTGGTTGGTATTGCTTCCCAGTCGTCGTGTACCGGGTAAAACTCCGCCGGGCGGTCGCTCGTATTGATATAGTCACCGAATGAATAATCGCTGCTGCGCGCCAGTCGGCCGTTTACCACCACGTTATTATCCACCGAACGGATGGCCTGGAGGATGCGGATGTTTTCGCTAAGGGGTAACTTATGCGGTGTATCAAACCAGAGGATATCCGGATGGTATTTCGCAATCAGCTCTTTGATCTGTGGGATGGATTTTTCGTTGACATACTTCACTGCTTTAGGCAGCAGTTCCGGATGCACGTCGTACCAGTTACGGCCACCGTGAAGATCTTTATCTCCTCCCGGGTTATCGTAATCCCAGTCGTTGCCGGGGGCATCCGGATGTTCCCAGTCAAAGGCATGGGAATAATAGAATCCGAATTTAAGCCCGTTTTTGTGGCAGGCTGCTACCAGCTCGGCCATGGGGTCCCTTTTAAACGCTGAGTTTTTTATGCTGTAATCTCCAATGTTGGTTGGATACATGGCTACACCGTCGTGATGCTTGGCGGTGATGATCACGTAACGCATCCCTGCGGCTTTTATCTGCTTTACCCATGCTTCCGCATCAAAATCTACCGGATTGAATGTGCGTATGAGCAGAGAGTCGTACTCTCCTCTTGAAATTTTTTCTTTGCGCATGAGGTGTTCGGCATAGCCACCGACTTTCTTTCCTTTCCAGAGGCCGCCTGGTACGGAGTATACGCCCCAGTGGATAAAGCAGCCGAAGCGGGCTTCTCTCCACCAGGCAATGCGCTGGTCATGATTTTTCATGCTGGCCGTCCACCAACCATTCACAGCGGCGTTGATAGCAGCCTTATCGCGCTCCGCAGCCTTTTGGCTCAATACGCCGTCATCATCTCCCTTAAACTGGGAAATAGCCGGGATGGCAATAACGCTGAGGCCTATACTAAGTGCTAAGTTTTTCAGAACGTGCATAGTAGATATTGCTTAGCGGTTGATGGAATAAGATTTACCGGCCGTGGTGGGCAGGTCGTACTCAAATACTGATTTCAGGTTCAGGTCCGGCAGTTTGGAAGCGTCTTTCACTTCGGTATTGCCTTTCATGGCCAGTACATAGTATTTGTTGGTATTTGTTCCGGTAGCGGTTTTAGCGCCAGGGATCTGAACGGGCTGTTTCACGCGGATACGGCAGTTACCGCCCAGTGCCGATTTCACTACTGCTTTGGTCAGCTGACCATCTTTCCACTCCATATCCACCTCAAATCCTCCTCTTGCTTTCAGCCCTTTTACGGAACCGGTTGGCCAGGCAGCTGGTAAGGCCGGCAGGAGATACAGTGTACCGTCGTGACTTTGCAGCAGCATTTCGGTGATGCCGGAAGTCACGCCAAAGTTCCCGTCGATCTGGAATGGCGGATGTGCGTCAAAGAGATTTGGATAGGAGCCACTGCTGTTGCCATTCACTGTTACAGCCTGTGACGTAGCCAAAAACAACTGTTGGTTCAACATTGTATATGCATGATCTCCGTCTTCGAGGCGTGCCCAGAAATTAATTTTCCATGATTTAGACCATCCTGTGCCATCATTTCCACGCAACAGCAAGCTTCGTTTAACCGCTTCCGATAGTACCGTATCCCTGCGCGGAGAAATAAAGTTCCCCGGGAAAAGGCCGTAGGCGTGTGATACGTGACGGTGATGATCTTTCGGATCATCCCAGTCCTTATACCATTCCTGTAACTGGCCGTACTGGCCTACGTGGAACGGATACATTTCACTGAGTACTTTTTGCAGCCGTTGTTCAAACTCAGGATATTTACCCAATGCCCTGGAAGCATTGATGGTATTGTTAAACAGGTCGCGGATAATAGAAAGGTCCATGGTGGTGGCGATGCTGACAGACCCTGTTTGCTTACCATCTACCCAAAAATTATTTTCAGGTGTGGTGGAAGGGCTGGTTACCCAATACCCGTTTGCATCGCGGGTGAGGAACGACAGCATAAATTCGCAGGAGCCCTGCAGTAGCGGATAAACTTCTGCCAGGAATTTTTTATCGCCTGTATACTGGTAATGTTCCCACAAATGGCGGGTAAGCCATGCGCCGCCCATTGGCCAGTGTGCCCATTTAGGGTTTCCATTTGGATCTTTAAAGTCGATACCGCCCGCAGGGTAAGTCATGCCCCACAAATCAGAATTGTGATGCGCTACCCAACCGTTGGCGTCATAGTTGACACGGGCAGTGGTTCGACCGTTCTTAGCCAGCAAAGAGATGAAGTTGAACAGTGGCTCCGTACATTCGGACAGGTTAGCTGTTTCAGACGGCCAGTAGTTCATTTGTGTGTTAATATTGATCGTGTAGTTAGAGCCCCATGGTGGCTGCATTTCCTTGTTCCAAAGGCCTTGCAGGTTCATGGCGGTACCGCCTTTGCGGGAACCGGAGATCATCAGGTAGCGGCCGTACTGATATAACAGTGCAGTGAGCTGTGGATCGCGGTTACCACCGGCGGCGGTGTAGTCCATCAAACGCTTGTCGGTGGGCAGTTGTGCGTTCCCATCGTCGCCCAGGTCCAGTTTCACACGTTTGAAGAGCGTGGTATAATCTTTTTCGTGTATGGCTAACAGTTGATCAAAGTTTTGAGCCGCTGCTTTTGTGAGTGCTTCTTTGGCGCGCAGGAAAGGGTTGCCGTGGTTACCTTCGCGGGTATAGCTGGTACCGATGGAGAGCAGCAGCGTTACGTCAGTCGCGTTTTTCACCTGGATACCGCTGGTATCTTCCTTAATCACTCCATCTTTGGAACGTGCCTGTAAATGCACGGCATAGCGTACCGGCTCGCTCCCATCTTCTCCTTTGCCGTAAACGATCTGTTCTTTTTCGTAAGCGCGGGCTGCCACGTAGGAAGGACAGGTGCCTTCCATGGCGATGTAGTGCGTTGCCCTGTCCACCACGCTGTTTTTATGCGGCATGGGGTTGGCAAAGCGGGTATTGAAAGTGATGGCGCCAGGTTTGCTGGCAGTGTAACGAACCACCATCAGTTGTGAAGGATAGCTGATGAATGCTTTTCTCGTGTAGGCGATACCGTTATACGTAAATTTCACAGTGCTGATACCTGTATTCAAATCCAGCTCACGGTGGTAATCCTGCACATCCGCCGGAATATCGCTTTCGAGGAAGAGGCTACCCAGCGTGAGATAGCGGGCGCTGTATTTGCCCATCATTTCACGGGAGAGCTTATCGGCCTCCATATATTTTTCTTCATTGAGCAGCTGGCGGAGCTGCGGCATCAGCTCTTTGGCTTTAGGATTGTTCCCGTCGCGGGGAGTGCCTGACCAGATGGTGCCTTCATTGAGCTGCAGTTCTTCGGTTTTAGTGCCACCAAATACCATGGCGCCTATGCGGCCGTTGCCGAGTGGCAGGGCTTCTACCCATTGGGTAGCTGGTTGTTTATACCAGAGCTTCAGCAGCGAATCAGGTGTGGCAGCCTGTGCAGCGCTTGCAGCGATACACAGGCCGATGGTTACAAAGTATTTCATAACGGAGTAGATTAGGTATTATAGTTCAGTAAGACCTGTAGTGAGGCCGCTGGCGGCCGCTGCTACTACGCTCTTACCGGTATTGTTCACTACGCGGATGGATGCCTGACCGTTGGCTAGCTGCACTTTGCGGGAGCCTCCAGCGGTGCCCAGGTCGTCGATCAGGGTAGCGTTGCCGGCAACTGACCAGGTGATTTGGTTGGCAGCATCGAGGCAAAGCACGCCGTTGGCATCCAGGGCTTTTACTTTTATCAGTGTGGTGTTACCCTGGTTTTCTTTTTCTACTACAAGTTTCACCGGCTTGCCCCATTTAGCGGTTTGGTATGTCCAGGTGGTTTCGTCAGTAACGGTGGCTTTACCGTTGCGGGCTACCACACGGATATTATTTTGTCCTGTTTGCAGCGCGACGTTCCATCGCAGGCCTGCGGCCGGAAAGTTTTGGCTGTCGCGTTTTTTCACGCCGGCGCTCTTACCGTTTACGAATAGTTCGGCTTCCGGACAGTTAGAGTATACGCGTATTTCTTTTGCTTCGCCTTCATTGCCCCAGCGTACCGGCCAGGAGTGGCCATAGATGTGGGCCATTGGCTGTGTGAGCCAGTAGGACTGGAATACGAAATAGATTTCTTTAGGTGTGAGGTCCCTGGCTACGATACCTTTCTGGTTTACGTAAGGCACGGGGTTTTCCGGGCGCAGCGGTGTGGAAAAGTCTTTAAATACCCAGTAGGCGCTACCGGTGAGGGTTGGCATTGTTTCCTGTTCTTTCAGGTGCCAGTCTACCAGGTTTACGGCATAGGATTCAGACCAGTCGCCATCCTTGGAGGCGCGGGCATTTCCGCCGGTGAGGGCGAAGTCGCCGGTACGTTCGTCGGTACCTTTACCGGTGGCAATTTTTTGTATGAAGAATTCAGGATTTTCTGCATAACGGCCCTGGTGGCTATCTGCGCCCCATTCAGCATGGAAGAAGTGTTTTACTTTGGCGATTTCGTTGAGGCTTTCCTGTTTGTATTCCGTATAGCGGCCACGGTACCATCCGGCCCAGATGGATGGGGAGTACACGTCTACGATGTCTTTACAGAAATCGCAGCGGCGGATGGTGGTGAGGCGGGTGCTATCGAGGTGGTGCGCCAGTTGGTGGAGCTCCGACATGAATGCGCGGATTTTTTCCTTATCGAAATCGGGGAAGTCGCCCGGCCAGTCGTTTTCATTACCGAGGCCCCAGAGGATCACTGCGGGGTGGTTGCGGTGCTGACTGATCATATTGGTGAGCATGCGGCGTGCCTGGTCTTTATATATATCGCCACCGAGGCCTCCGCGGCACCAGGGGATTTCTTCCCATACGAGGATTCCGAGGCTATCGCACAGCTGTAATACGAGCGGGTGTTGCTGGTAGTGGCCGAGGCGGATGAAGTTGGTCCCCATTTTTTTCATGAGGATCATTTCTTCGCGGATGGTGGCATCGTCCATGGCGGCGGCAACGCCGGCGTGGTCTTCGTGGCGGTGGGTGCCACGCAGCAGGAGGCGCTTTCCGTTGAGCAGGAAAGGACCGTGTTCCTCGAATTTAAAGTGGCGGAAGCCGGTGTTACCGGTCCATTCGGCGGTAACATCTCCCGAAATTATTTTAGCCTGTACTTTATAAAGTTGTGGCTGATCAGGTGACCAGCGTACTGGTTTTTTTATGGAGATGCTGGTGATTTGTTGCTCAGCGGTTCCGGGTGTGAGGGCTTGTTTCACCGTTTTAACCACCTGGCTACGTGGGTCCAGGAGATTAATTTCGATGGTGGCATCTTTGGTGTTAAGGGCATTGATGAAGGAGGCGGAAACCAGGAGCTGGCCTTCGTTGCCGGCAGCATCGGTGGTAGCCTGGAGGTGCACTTCCTTAAAGGATAACGCCGGCGTATATACGATTTCCAGCGGGCGGTATACGCCGCCGTACACGTTGAAATCCGACATAGAGGAAGGAATCATTTCCTGGTCGCGGGTATTATCGCAACGGATGGCCAAAGGTATTTTTCCTTTATAGCGTTTGGCATCCGGTGATTTCAGGAAATTTTCCACTGCGTCGGTGATGTCCACGGTCCATTCGTCGTAGCCACCTGTATGGGATCCTACCTTTTGCGTATATACATATACGTTTGTTTTTTGTCCGGCTCCGAGGAAATGTAAGATGGTACGACCATTTTGATAAGGATTTTTAATATCCAGATTGGTGCGGTACCATCCGGCGCCCTGGTAGTAGTTTACGTCCGGGTCTACTGCATCGCGGTCGTTAAAGCAGTGTGGGATGGTAACTTTTTGCCATAGCGGTACGGCTTCCGGGCTTCCTTCAGTGGCGGGGCGTACAGCTTCCCAGGGGCCACCGAGATCACTTTTCAGAAAATCCCATTGGTTGGTAATACGTATAGTTTGCTGGGCTTTGATTGCCTGGCTGGTAATAGTAAAGGCTAGGAGCCAAAGAGACAATGCTTTTCTCATCATAACGGGACAGCAGCTTTAAATGTCGAGCGATAAAATCAGGAGGTGCAAACGTATGCACCCGTTTCAATTTACGGCATATAATGGAATAGCCTGGTCTGTGTTGATTCAGGGATCCAAATTACGCAATCGATTGCACAAAATACGGTAATATTTTCTCTTTTATGCGTAGCATTTTCAAAAGCGGTTGAAAATGGGTTTGGGTGGTTGGTTTCTTCTTGTTCGATTGGTGAAATTTTAGGTACCAAACCTTCGGCATTGCGGGGTTGGGCACTACGCGTAGCGGTGGCCCACTGCGTGGGCAGGTGCAGGGAATCAGGTAGTGCGACAACCTCTGCAGGTTGATTACTTAAGAAAACAAATTCCATGAAAAACCGGATGCATCAAAAAATTGGCAAGGCACATCTGGGGTTACTCAGGGGGAGTGTCAGACAAGGTTTTCTTTCATTGCTTTTACGATGGCGTTGGATCTGGAGTTCACATCCAGTTTTCTGTAAATGTTCATGATATGAGAGCGTACGGTACCTACACTGATATGGCAGTGTTCTGAAATCTGTTTGTAAGTATCTCCATTCACCAGGCAGCGGAGGATTTCCTTTTCCCTGGGAGAGAGTCCGTAGGTATCATTTTGAATCGGCTGCTGTTTCTCTTTATTAAAGAAGGCGAGTACCTTATTAACGGCCAGCATATTGCTATGCAGGGCGGTTTCGTATACCTGCGAGATAAATTCAGTTAAAGTAACAGGTGGAATTATATCCATCGCGATGCCGGCATCCGGGGCCGGTACCTGTGTCACTGTTTTCACATCTTCTCTTAAAGTAAGCAGAATGACATTTATATCGGGATAAGCTGCCTTCACTATGCTGGCAGCCTCTATCGATGTTAAACCTGGTATTTCTATATCCATAAAAACGAGGTTACAGATATCTTTTGCTAATTGTTGTAACGCAATAGTTGTTTCATGATGCAATTCTCCGATCTCCAGCACGTTTGTTCCACTCCAGTTACCAGCACTTAAAGACCCCACTTTTTTCATAATATTCCATTTGGGTTATGTGATTTTCATATGAAAGTTCCTCCAGGTAAACTGCTGGTTTTGGAAGCTGGTATGGCATTAAAATTAAAATTGGAATTGAATACACGGTTTCCATACCGAAACAAATTTGAAACAAATCCCAGCAGTAGTCAATCGGATAGGTATATGGTTTTTCAATAAATACTAATAATCAATAAATTTTATATTACAATAAAGATATAATCATAACCTGGTTGACATTAATATAACACTGGATCAACAAGAACACAACTCGTTAATAATCAATAAAGATATCGTTGGTACTAAAGACTATTTTATCAAATTAATTTTTATTATATGTGTGGATTTTTTTCAAGCAAGCTTTTCTTCTCTTTAAAAAATCCACACAAAAATAAGCAACAACAACGTGTGATCAAGATAACATTAACAGCTTTTTCAAACGCTCTTGCAACTTTGTCGATCATCTTTAGATAAATATAAATAATATACGTTGGAAATCGTAAAAGAGTTTTTTGATTTTTTTGCATGACACCTTCGGTGTCATGGGGTGGTTCCGCGCTTCGCGCGGGGCTACCGCCGGTAAAGCGTGATGTTTATGGCGACTGCCATTTCAAGCTTCGGAGGGTGACGAAAACAGTGATTAGCTTTATCGCCTGCATTTCATATGCTTACCATACGCTGAGCAATGGCTCATATTCCGCATGCACTACCGCCGGTAAAAGCGTGATGTTTATGGCGACTGCCATTTCAAGCTTCGAAGGGTGGCGAAAACAGTGATTAGCTTTATCGCCTGCGAATTCATGGGTACCACAAAACTGGGCCATCGTTCATACGCAGCAAGAACTACCGCCGGCAATAAAAGTAAAAAATCCGCCGCGGAATTTTACTCCCGCAGGCGGATTATACCAGCATATAACAAAATTTTAATGCGGCAATTATTGCAGCACCAGCTCAATTACCGGAATTTCCACATTCGGCTTCAACACTGGCAGCTCCATAGCCACATCTCCCTTATCAGTAGCTCTCATCTTTATCTCGGAACCATCATGCAGGAATTGTGCATACTTGATCTTTCCTTTCATTCCAGGGAGATCGAAGCGCTGCAACGGATAATCCAGGAGGTGCACATACAGACGCTTTGTGGTTGGGTTGTAAGTCAGCAGGCAGTTGTCAGGCGTTTTGAACTCAGCCGGCGCCTGGGTACAGCCGTAAATAGCGCGACTATTCACCGTCATCCAATCGCCCATACCATTCAATGCCTTGTTGGCACGGTAATCAAATAATCCTCTGGAAGTAGGGCCTACGTTCAGCAGCAGGTTACCACCTTTACTTACTGATTCAATCAGGAGTACCAGCAGTTGCTTGTTATCCTTCCAGCTGGTTTCATCACGGTAATATCCCCATGAACCGGAGAACGTCTGGCAGGTTTCCCAATGTACCCGTTTCCCATTGCGCATCGGCCATTCAGATACTTTATACTGCTCAGGCGTAACAAAATCAAAACCATCATCGTAGTTATTCAGGTCTAAACGGTCGTCCACCAGAATGCCCGGCTGCAGCTTGCGTACCATGGCCAGCAAATTCTTGGAATCCCAGTCCTCATGGCCTTTACCATGCTCCCCAGGATAACTGAAGTCTAACCAAAGAATATCAATTTTACCGTAATTGGTCATTAGCTCTTTCACCTGGTTGTGCAGGTAGGTCCTGTACTTCGCCATGTCACGACCTTTGTTCAGCTTCTCATAATCCGCCGGATTATTCGGGCGCTGCGGGTGGTGCTGGTCGATTGTAAAATCCGGATGATGCCAGTCGATCAGGGAATAGTAGAAACCTATTTTCAGGCCCTCCGCACGAAACGCCTCCACCCATTCTTTCACCAGGTCCTTTTTAATAGCGGTATTGGTAGATTTGTAATCCGTAAATTTCGAGTCAAACAGGCAGAAGCCTTCGTGGTGCTTGGTGGTGAGCACTGCGTATTTCATACCGGCGGCCTTTGCCATACGTGCCCATTCACGCGGGTTGTACAGGTCAGGATTGAAGTTGTCGAAGTATTTCTGATAAGCACTGTCTGTAATGCGTTCCCGACTTTTTACCCACTCGTGGCGGGCAGGCAGTGAATACAGTCCCCAGTGGATAAACATACCAAAGCGGTCGTTGAGCCACCAGGCCATGCGTTGCTCTTTCTGCGCATCGGTTTCGTTCGTAAGCTTTTGCTGGGCCTGCAACTGCCCCACTAACAACAGCAGCAGCGTAAGGAACCCAAGTGTGATCTTTTTCATGTGTGGATTATAGTTTTTGGTTTGATCAAGGTTATTCAATTACCAGCCAGGTATAGCCCGATGCCGGTATGGTTACTTTCACCGTGGCATTATACTCGCGGTCAAGACTATACGTTTTCAATACTCCCTCTTTCTCCCGTATACGCGCGGTTTTGTCGAGCCCGGTATAGTACAGCGGCAGTTTTATCTCCCGGGTAATAGCCTGTAATGTAGGATTATACAACATCACCAATCCTTTCTGCGGCAAGCTGGCACTTACGTGCATCATCCCATCCCAGTCGCGCCCATCAGGCCTGCGCAGGTGAATCATATCTGCATTTAATATCTTCCTGTATTTTTTATACCAGCTGATAACATTACTTACCAACTGTTTGGTTACATCGGTATCGTATAAACGCGGACCACGGTAGCATGCCTGTACACCGGCGCCATAGTACTGCATCATCAGTTTTTCGTAATCGTCCAGGTGGTCTTTCAGCGGCTCCAGGGTAGCAGCGGCACCGCCACCCTGGTATTGCGTAAGCGGTACAAAACCCCAGCTCATCGGGCCCGTTTTTTCCCATAGGCCATCGTAAATATTCTGGCGGTTCAATATCTGCTGTTCTGCTCTTGGCAGGGAAAAATTCACTTCTCTATACCCCAGGCCAATCTTGTTAGTACCATCGAGGAAATACCAGTCCGGTGCATTTACGTAGATATTGCGCGCGTACATCCAGTGGTATAGCTCCTTTTGGAGCAGCATTTGCTTCCACTGTGAATCATCTTTGCCGGTATGGCCGGGATGTGTGGTGGAAGCGCAAACATCACCGGGATAAGGCCCGTCGTTTTCAAAAATGCTGAAGCCGGTGGCTTCGAAAAAGTATTTGATTTTTGCCAGGTAACTCAGTCCCCACTTACTTCCCAGGCAAGGGGCATTTCCAAAAAATGCACCGCCCGGCTTACCCGTTGCCGGATTAATCACATCATCCTCATCACTGATTTTGCGACTGGAAAATAAACTATAGCCACCCAACATAATCCCTTTGGATGTGGCATAATCTGCCAGGGACTTGTATTTAGCAATATTTGCAGCGCTGGTGTCTTCCATATTTAATCCACTCCCAAAACTTAAGATCACCGCTTCATAACCGGTAGCCGCACATTGATCAATCACTGCTTTTACCTTTTCAGGATCGGTACTTACCAGGTGCATGAAAATCGGGTTACGTTCCGTCCACGGTGCAACGGTTCTGTACATCGCCTTTTGTGCCAGGCCATTGCGTTCGCGGTTATAGCCATCCAGCAACAGTTCATAGGTACGGATAGATTCGAAATGTGCCCCTTTATCCAGCCGGATGCCAACCGGCACAATCGGGTATACTTCCAGCACACAAGGCGTTTGCAGGTCGTAGTTCACCTGCGACGTATAGGTGCTGTCCGCTTTCCAGTGAGTGGTTTGGTCGCTCAGGTTAGCTTTCATGGCGTTGTTAAAAGCGTAGTTGCTCTCCACATACAGGCCATGCGGTGTAGCCATTTGCGTTACCCCTCCTACTACGGCTGATTCTTCTTCCGGTGTAGCCAGGATTTCGTTTTTCACTTGTTGCAGCTGCAGGGCGCGACCCGTATTATTTGTGATCTCCAGCCATTTGGAAATCACGGGTACTCCGTCGAACAGGTCGTAATGCACCTTTACCACCATGCCTTTATACGGTGAATTTTCCGGTGCCGAATAATGGAAAATCAGTGACTTCCCTGAAGCCGCTTTCGTATAGCCGTTCTCCGGCAGTGCAGGTTTCAGGTCCGCAGTTTCGTATTTCAGGTAGTGCAGATCTTTGGCTCCGGCTTCCATATGATCCAGCCAGGCAGGCATCAGGTAGGCTTTCTGCGGCTGCGTATAGGCGCCACCGATGTTCACGGTATCATTGTCAATGAACAGCTGTGCTTCCGGTTTTATGGCACGCAGCAATTGTTCACCGCTCACCAGGTTCCTGAAATCGGTGCAGATCACGTTCGGTGTTACCCGGAAGCTCCTGCTCAGCAGGCCATTGGAGATCACCACCTCTTTGCCGGCAGCGGTTACATTTGCTTTGTAACCCTGGTTGTTGATCAACCAGTCCTGCCTGCCGGCGTTTTGCGCTTGCAGCGGTTGCATCTGCCAAATTAATCCTGCTGCTATTGCAATTGTTTTAATGTTTTTCATTGTTCGCTGTTCTATTTATCGGAGTGGCTGCAGCACTACACTACGCAGTCTGAACAACTCCTTGTTATTTGCCTTTGCCGGTTTTACGGTCAGGTTATAATCGCCCGGCTGATCAATGTGGATAACGCCTACGGCATGGTCGATAAACAGCAAGGGTTTATGACTATCATAGGTGCCGGTGGCCAGTGTGAGGAAGGGCAGCTGCTGGGCGCCCAGTGTTACCAGTCCGGGCTGGGTGGCGCCGGTGGTTTCACAATTATAATCCAGCACTACTTTATAATCGCCGGCTTCCTGCACATGCAGTGGAAACACCAGTGCATCAGCGGGGCTGAGCATGTTGATGGCGCAGTTGTCATGTTTCCAGTCGCCAAAATAATGCGAATAGGTGAATGACTTCGTTTCCGCGGCACCATTAAATACGGCCCACACCGGTGAGATGGTGGTGGCCGGGTATTGGCTGCTTACTGTTTGCGTATGCAGCTGGGAACGGTCCTGTTGCCGGCCGTTGTATTCCATTACCAGTACGGTATTTCTATCGTCTGGCAGGGTGGCAGGCAGGGACACTACGATGTCTGTTCCTGTAGCCTTCCAGGCCAGTGGTTTATTGTCGCCCAGTGTTCTGATGCTTTTTACTTTCGCGTTCACGCCAGGAACTACCAGTTGTCCGTTTTCAGGTTTATGCCAGATGTGGAGGTATAGTTTGCCTGGTTTGCTGGTGGTAACGCCCCATGGCTGTGTAGGGATGAGGCCGTAAGTAGTACCGTAAATACTTTCGCCGTATTTATTGAGCCATCTGCCCGTTTCACGGAGGTATTTGATGCTGTATTCCGGCCATTTTCCGTTGCCATCGGGGCCTACGTTGAGCATGAGGTTGCCGCCTTTGGAAGCAACATTGGAGAGGAGGTGTATTATTTCTTTGGGAGATTTAAAGTTCAGGTCATGCTGAATGTACCCCCAGGAGTCGTTATGCGTATAGATGGACTCCCATGCGCCGGAGATGGGGGTTGGCGGCACTTCGGAGTCTCCGAAGTCGCGATAATCTCCGAGGTTATGTCCTACCCTGCTGCTGAAGAGGCAGTTAGGCTGGAGTTGGCGGAGGCTGTCGATCATTGTTTTGGTTTGTGCCGGGGTAAGTCCACCGGGCATATCAAACCATACGATATCCAGCGGACCGTAGTTGGTGAGCAGTTCTTTCAGCTGTGGTACTGATTTGGTGCGATAGTATTGCTGATAATCTTTGTCAGCTTCTTTAAAGTCCCATCTGTTGCCGCCACCGTTAGGTTCGTGCCAGTCGAGGAACTGGGAATAGTAGAATCCGAAGCGGATACCCTGCTGGCGGCATGCGGCGGCCAGTGGTTTCATGGGATCTTTTTTGTATGGGGAGGCGTCAACGATATCGAAGTCGGTGACTTTGGAATCATACATGCTGAATCCTTCGTGGTGTTTGGCGGTGATCACGAGGTATTTGATACCCGCTTCTTTGGCGATGCCTGCCCATTCTTCCGCGTTGAATCCTGTGGGGTTGAATGACTGTGCTACTTTCGCGTATTCAGCGGCGGGGGCTTTAGCGCGGTTCATGATCCATTCGCCGCTGCCGTAATAGCTGCTGTCGTTCCAGCGGCCACCGAGTTTAGAATAGAGGCCCCAGTGGATAAAGAGGCCAAATTTTGCCGACCTGAACCATTCCAGATTAGGATTGGTGGAATTGGCGGCACCTTTGGTCCACATATCGGGCATATCCTGGGCATTCGAACGTATACACGTGCACGTTAGTAATAAGAAAAGCAGTTTTTTCATCATGTGGAACATAGGCTGGTAAATGCGTAAGTGAAAAAATACTGATACCTGACGGGTTGAGCAAGTGAATTAAAAAAAGGTATCAGGGAAAGGGAAAATCCTACAAAACGGGGGGCAATTTCGGCAGTTAACTAACAGTTAACTAAAAAGACCGAACAATCTTTTTAACTTCGAATTAGTTCCAAAGTACTACACGATTAGTAAGGTAGTGCTGAAGCACGATTAGCAATCACCTTTTTTGACGGCACGGTGTCTGTGCCTGTTTTTTTATCAACTTATTCGTTATAGTTCCATTATCGGGGAACATTATCTGTGAATGTTCACTGTGCCCTTGCAATCGGATGCAAGGGCATTTATTTTTTGGGGTCCTAGTCTGCAACAAGCTAATTACTTTACTGGATATGTTTACAAATCACCATAGATACCCATATGCCATATCGGCAGCAATGTAGCAGCGCAGCAGCCCACAGCTCCTGCCAGGCGTTATTCCAGGATTACCTATAAATTTTTTGTTAATCGCGGATTAACACACTTCTAATTAACATTTGACCATTTGCGGGGTGGTACATTTGTGATGTCTGATATGCAGAACAGCTGGATATCAGACATTTTCAGAATTCTTTAACTCATTTTTCTTAGAAAACAGGTTTACAAACACGGTTTAATTAGCATTTAAATTGCTAAGGTCCCCCTCTTAGCAATTTCAACTTACTTCTAATACTAGATAACACTGGTAATCGCCTCCCATTCCTGGGGGGCGTTTTTTATGCGCCGCTGTTGCTAAAGACCTGGATTTTTAAGATTTCCTTGACGCATATTGATGCGCGGCTATTGAAAAGACCGGATTTTTAAGATTTTCTCGACCCATATTTACACGCCATGATTGCAAAGACCTGGATTTTTAAGATTTCCTTGACGCATAAATGAATAATTATTCGCTTACCTTTGTAATATGAAATTGAAGGATGACAGGAAAGTGGAGCTGATATACCAGGCTGCCCTCAAGCTGGTAGCCCGAAAGGGGCTCGCCGGTATAACCATGGGCGACATCTCCCGGGAAGCCGGCATCGCCACCGGCACCCTCTATGTATACTTTACCGGAAAAGACGAGCTGATCAACGCCCTCTTTGCCTGCAGCCGGGCCAACTCCGTGCAGGTAGCTTTCAGGGGTTATGATCCCTCCCAGCCTTTTAAACCAGGATTCAGAACCGTGTGGATGAATATCCTCCGATATAAACTCCAGCATTTTGAAGAAGTGGTGTTCGTGGAGCAATGCTTCCATTCACCCTATATCACCACCGAAACCAGGGAAAAGGCACGGGAACTGGCTGCCCCCTTCTTTGACCTTATCGAAAGAGGACAACAGGAACAACTGGTAAAACAGGCGGACACCGGTCTGCTCCTCACCTTTATCATGGGCGCCCTCAACGAACTGGTGAAACAAACGCATTACAGCAATGAAACACTCAGCAAACGTAAAATCGATCTCACGTTTGACCTGTGCTGGGATGCACTCAAAGCATAGCAATGAATAAACATTCAGTATAACGGAAACATTAACCACTTAAAATTAAAGTCGTATGTCCGAAATAATGATCGCGGTAGACCTTAGCCCGTTTTCAGCAGAAGTGATCAGTCAGGGCGTAGCACTGGCTCAAAGAATGCAGACCAGCGTTACCCTCTTCTCCGTAGTAGAAGTAGGCCTTGGCATGGCATTACCTGAAACGGTATCAGACCTTCCAGAACGAATCCGCGAAACAGCAGCAGCATTAGAAGATTACAAGACACAACATCCCGGCGCCGACATTAAAATCGTTGTAGCCACCGGCAATCCAAAAGTGGTGACGCTTGAAAAAGCACATGAAGGTGATACCGCCATCCTGGTAGTAGGCACCCATGGCCGCACAGGCATCGACCATATGCTGGTAGGCAGCACCGCCGAATCCATCATCCGCCACGCACGTATACCCGTACTGGTAGTACCGTACAATAAAGCGGATCACTAATCCTGACTAACACTCAACAATCACTAAAACAACAAGGGCTGTGGCGAAAAAACCACGGCCTTTTTTATGCATCCCATATTTATCGGAGTACGAAATAGCTTATCTTTAAAATGGAATAACTAACAATCTCCCCGCCTGCCCCAGTATCCCTAAAATCTGGACTTATTCCCTTTTGCTTATTCCTCAACCAAAGACTTATGAAGCACAACTACGTACCCTCATTGCTCTTAGTATTGCTTTTCGTGTTGCTGACACCCGCCGCCATGGCGCAGCTTAAAGTAGGCGACAACCCAAGCACCATCAACAAAGCATCCGTACTGGAACTGGAAAGCGTCCGCCAGGGTTTACTCCTGCCACGTATCGCAGATACCACCCTCTCGCCCCTCAATACCGCGCCGGATGGTATGATCATCTATTTCACCGGCAACCAAAGCCTGCTGGTACGCCGGGCCGGGTACTGGTCGCGACTGGCCGACAGCCTCTCCATCAGCGCCACCGGCTGGAAACTCACCGGCAACGCCGGCACCACCGCCGCTAATTATATCGGAACTACTGACGGACAGCCACTCTCCATTCGCACCAACGCCACAGAGGCCATCCATGTGAATGCTGACCAAACGGTGCAACTCAAAAATGTTCCGCAAAATACAGCCCTCATCAGCACACTGGTAATCGACCCCGCCACGGGCGCCGTCAGCCAACGCTCCCTGTCGGCTTCCGCTTTTGCAGGCGCTATCGAAAGCATCAACGGACTTACCAACAAAGGCATCACCATCAAAGCAGATACGGCAAATGCTAATTTTGGTGTCACCCCGAATGCGGCCGACAGCTCCGTAACCGTGAACATTCCTATCGTGAACGGCACTACGCAGCGAACAGGTTTGCTGACATATGCGGACTGGCTCTCCTTTAGCAGTAAGCAGCAGGCCATCACCATCGGCGCATTACTGGCTGCTCCCAACCCCAACGGTATGGCCATTACCAATGGTACACTGCAACTGGCACCTGCCGATGCTACCAATCCCGGTGCAGTAAGTACCACCGCTCAAACCTTCGGCGGACAGAAAACCTTCCAGGATAGCTTAACCGCCAGCGCAGGCCTGCGTGTTAACGGAGGCTCCACCATCACCAACGGGGTAAATGTAACCGGCGGAGGCGCTAACATTACCGGCGGCGTAGTACTTGGCACCGTCCCTAACAACGTGAGCACCGCCACCACCACCCTCCTGTTCCGGAACCCCACCACCGGCGCCATTGAAAAAAGAGCAATAGATTCGGCCGCATTCAGCGGAGGCATTAAATCAGTAAATAGTCAAACCGGACCAGCCATCAGCATCGTTAACGGTAAAGCAGGTACGAATGTAAATATCGACAGTACCACTACCGCCAACAGAATCGTTATCAATATCCCGGATGCAAGTGCCACCGCACGTGGTATTGTAACCGATTCCGTACAAACATTTGCGGGCAATAAAACAGTGCGCGATTCCCTCCAGGTGGGCCTCGCCGCAAACGTAGGCGGAACCGCTGCCGCCAATTCCACTTTGCAGGTAAGCGGCTCCATGGCAATGAACATCACCACCCTCTCCTCAAATGGTACGCTGGCAGCAACCGACAATACGGTACTGGTTAACACCACGAGTGGTAGTATCACCGTGACACTCCCGTCTCCCACAGGAATAAGAGGAAGAATTTATACAATTAAAAAAATAGGTAGCGGAGGAATTGATAACAGCCTGACCATCAGTCCCACCGGCGGCACTATCGACGGTGCCAGCACCTACGTGATCTACAACGATTATACCTACGTCACCCTGCAAACAGATGGTACCAACTGGTATGTAATCAGGAAATAACCGGCACTTATCCGATCACCAAATCGTTGGCATATGCAAATAGCCTGTATCACCAAATGGCTGTCGGTATGCATGCTGGTATTCCTTTTTAACAGTGTACATGCACAACAGCTACGACTGGGCGACCTGGGAACATCCGTTACCAGCAAGGCCGCCGTATTGGAGCTCAACTCCAGCAAGCAAGGGTTGCTACTGACGCGCGTACCCGGTACAGCACTGGCAGCAGCTCCGCTGAATACCGCCCCTGCCGGCATGATTGTATTCAATACCACAGACACCAGTTTATACGTGCGGGTGGGATCTACCTGGCAAAAATTAACTGCGCCCAATGTTTCACCGGCATATTATAGCCTGGCAGGAGCAGCCACCAATACCATTCTGCAAACACCCATGAAAATTATTGTTGACTCGGTAACCAACATCAGCTCAGGATTGCCCTTTGTAAACATTCCTGCCGGTTTTTATACACAGATAGTGAATATACAGGCCACCGCGAAAGGTGGTAATACCGCTAATGCAGTACCGATTGTAGCAGTGTATAATTACACCACTACCAGGGTCACGTTTGCAGTAATCGTAGGAAACCCCGGCCTGTTGGGCCTGGGCAACAGTGTGGTCATGGATGGCGATGTAACGCACAAAATATACTATACAATAACCGGGTATTAAATATCACGCTTACGCATAAACGCAAATACATATTAACCATCCTCCTTGCCTGCTGCTGTAAACTGCTGCAGGCGCAATCAGGTACCTGGCTGCATCCCGGCGGCCACATGGCCCTGTTTGGCCAGGATACAGTGGCAGTATTCGGCGATATGACCCATGAAGGCAATATCCTTTCCATGCCAGGCTCCGTGCTCAACTTCTACGGATTAAGGTGGCGCAACAACAGCGGTGCTGCCATCCTCGACGAAAGCAGCGACGGCCTTAGCGGTAATGGTGGCTGGTTCCAGTTCATACAACAAAGGAATATCAATCCTAATGTAGTGTATCAATACATGAGCGGTGGTTATAACGTATCGCAAAATGGCGGTACCATTTTTCCGAACCTGCGGGTATTTAATTCACCAGGGCTGATACTGGACGATCTTAATGATCTCAAAATCAGCCATGAGCTGGACTTACGCAAAGGCAGTATTTTCCTCAACGGCTGGAACCTGGTCGTAGGCCACCATACCCCCGGCACCATCCGCAATTTTTCAGATAGTAATTTCATCGTTACAGATGGCCGCTTCGGCAGCGGATTCCTGTACCGATCCAACCTGCAACCGGCCGATGGAGAAGTAGTTTTCCCGGTAGGCACCCGGCCTTCATCGTTTACGCCTGCGGTAGTTGCCGTAAAAACCGGCAGCAGCACGGTGCGTACAGGCGTCAGCGATAGTGTGCTCGCAGGGTTAACACAGGGCCGCAACCTGTTTACCACCAGCGTAAATAAAACCTGGCAGATCGACCCGCTCACACCAAATACTGAAATGGGTGTAACGCTGGTGCATAAACTATCTGACGAAGGACCAGACTACGAAGCTAACCGCAACAGCAGCTATGTAGCATACTTCAACGGTAGTAACTGGGATACTGCAAGAACCAGGTCGGCGCCGGTTTCACCAAATATTTACACCAGTGGTACACCTAATAAAGCTGCCGCCTTTAATACACGTACTTTCCAGCTACCCGGCAACAACGGTTTCTTTACCAGTATGGTGGCGGAAATTATTAACAGTCCTTCTAAAACTGCACTACAGTTTTTTGATGCCTTCAGGAATGATATTGCATCCGACTCCATCACTTTACGATGGGCTACTATCCGTGAATATTTCCTCCGTGGCATCTCGATCGAACGGAAAAGACTGGATGCTGCTAACTTCGATTCTATTGGCTTTGTGGTCACCAAAAGTCCGAACGGGATCAGCTATGTTCCTGTAGGGTACGACACGCTCGACATCCAGGATACTGAAGAAAGTTTGCTATACCGGCTGAAAGTAATCATGACGGACGGTTATTTTTTTTACAGCCCTATACGGCTCGTGAAAGGAAAATTTGTAGATGGGCAGATCCGCCTGTGGCCTAATCCTGTCAGGGCAGGCACGGTGCTGCATATCTATTACGCGGGTGCGTTGCACATAAAGGCGATGGCGCTCATCGATGTACCAGGCCGCCGGGTTGGCTATACTACTTTCCCGCAACCGCTGCAAAATCGTAACTATTACGAAATAGATGTACCATCCGGTTTGTCGGGCGGCAACTATTACCTGCAGTTCATAGGCGAAGACAACCAAATCATTCACGTCGAAAAAGTAGTCATTATCAATAGGTTATAACAGATTAAAATCAGCTTAAAGTCCGTCGCTGACGGCTGGCGCAGCATAACATGCCCTAACTTTGTAGTAATCAATATACACTGAAGCGATACAGCTATGTCTGGCGGAACCAAATTTATTACACCTGCATTTCTACGAAAACTACATTGGAAAGAACTACTGGCAGTACTGTTTATACTCCTGGCTATTTATTTCTTTCGCGCCGAGCGCCATGAGCTCAAGGCCCTGGTACCTGCCATAGAGCGGGCCCACAGGGGATGGGTAATACTTGGCGTGGGTATAACGGTGGCCTATATACTTTTTCAGGCGGCCATGTATGTCTACAGTTTCAAATCCATTGGAGCAAAACTGAACCTTATCAAAAGCACAGAGCTATTTCTGAAGCGTAACCTGTTGTCTGTATTCCTGCCAGCCGGCGGCATCAGTTCACTGGCTTACCTTCCGCAGAGTCTGAAGCGGGAACACCTCCACAAGCAACAAATTCACCAGGCTTCCGGCATATATGGGTTTGTTGGCATCCTGTCTGTTTTTCTGGTAGGTATTCCTGTAGTGTTGTATGCGATGTTGCATGCAGCTTCCATGCGGGATGCCGCATGGGGATTAGTCACCATCTGCCTGCTGCTGGCAGGGGTGGTGATGTTTGTACGCTCTATGCAGCACAAAGGGCGGATGTATCGGTTGCTCACCAAATACTTTCCTGCTGCGGCCCATCAGATAGATGAGATTTTTACTTTTCAGTTGCAGCTGCCTGCCTTCACAAAAACCATTTTGGCTTCCGTGCTGATAGAGGTGGCGGGCATTGCACATTTATACCTGAGCATGCTGGCTGTTGGGGTAACGCCTTCCATGGAAGCAGCCTGCGTGGGATATATAGTCGCCACCATTTTTCTCATTATTTCACCTTTCCTGCGGGGCCTGGGCGCTATAGAGTTATCGCTCGCCTACCTGCTTACCAATTACGGCTATACATCGTTGCAGGCGCTGGAAATCACTTTATTATTCCGCTTATTTGAATTCTGGCTGCCATTGATTGCCGGTATGTTTGCGTTTGCGCTCAAGGGGAAGGACCTCGTACTGCGCATATTACCACCTATTCTGATTTTTTTACTGGGGATGGTAAACATCTTTTCGGTGTTAACGCCGCCTTTAGCTTCGCGTATGCATATGCTGCGTGCATATATTCCGGGCACTTCCATTCATGCCAGCAATCTGCTGGTGGTATTTCTCGGGCTGGTGCTGCTGGTTACAGCCACCTTCCTCTTCCGCGGCTTGCGGAGCGCATGGATTGTAGCGCTATCAGTTTCGCTGCTCTCCGTGATTGGGCATATCAGCAAGGCGCTGGACTATGAAGAGGCTACCCTGGCCCTGGTTACCAGTGTGATATTGATTATTACAGCGCGACAATATCGTGTAAAAAGTAATCCGCAGCTGGTGAATATCGGTGTGGTGACGGCCATTGCTACTTTTGGCGTAGTGTTGCTGTTTGGGTCTGTTGGTTTTTACTTCCTGAATGTGAAGCATTTCGGCATTGACTTTACCTGGCTGCAATCGTTGCGCCATGCGTTCCATGGCTTTATGCTGCTGGATGACGACGGGCTGGTACCGGTTACCCGCTTCGGGAAGGAGTTTATGTCCGCCATAAGGGTACTGGGCGTAAGTGCGTGGGCGTTTCTTTTCTATACGATCATTCGTCCGTACCTGAAAGTGACGAAGCATAGCAACAGCGCGATGGAGAAGGCGAGGTTCTACCTGAGTCAGTATGGCAACTCCCCTATGGATTACTTTAAAGTGGGGAGCGACAAGCTGCTGTTTGTATCTGATACCTTCGAAGGGTTTGTAGCCTACCGTGTGGCCAGCAGCTTTGCGATAGTGCTGGAAGAACCGGTTTGCAGTGAGGAGAATAAGGAAGGGCTGCTGAGTGAGTTTGAAGAACAATGTAAGAAGATGGGGCTGCGACCGGCGTTTTACCGCGTAGATGAGGATAGTACCTACTATTTTAATCACCTTAAGAAGAAGAAAATGCTGATTGGGCAGGAGGCCATCATGGACCTGCGCAATTTCACGCTGAGTGGTAAGGACAAGAAGTCGCTCCGTAATGGCTTAAACAGTTTGGCCAATAAAGGCTATACCACACAAATACAGGTAGCGCCGCAGCCGGACCAGCTGCTGGCCAGCCTGAAGGCCGTGAGTGATGAGTGGCTGGCGCAATATGAAGTGAAGGAAATGACTTTTTCTCAGGGACTGTTTAATAAGGAGGAAATCCGCCACCAGGATGTGATTACCGTAACAAATGCAGCAGGAGAAGTGGTGGCATTTTTGAACATCATCCCTGATTATACGCCGGGAGAGTGCACCTACGACCTGATTCGGAAGCGTTCTGACGCGCCGGGAGGAGTGATGGATGCCCTGATCATTGCGCTGATACAGGATGCGCAGGCTAAGGGACTGGAAACGCTGAACCTGGGCATGGTACCGATGTCCGGTATTAGTCAGCCGCAGAATACCGCTGAAAAAATGGTGAAGTATGCCTATGAAAAGCTGCGTTTTTTCCGGCATTACCAGGGGTTGCGGGAGTTTAAGGACAAATATGCCACGGAGTGGACCAATAAATACCTGGTGTATGAACACGACTTTGACCTGCTACAGTTGCCGGTAGCGCTGAATAAGGTGATGCAGCCATAACGCAAAGTTTTTGGCATGAACAATGCGAGGAAGACATTGTTCCATAGAAGAACGGCAATGAATATGACCAGCAGGTATTTTACGATTATTTTTACGGCGTTGCTATTGCTCGCCGGTGTACATCAGGCGGGAGCTCAATCCATACCCGGCAATTTACCCGTACAGGTAAAGGCGCCACCGGCGGGTGCTACATCTCCCTTAATATTTTATATCACTGGAGATGGTGGTATGAAGAAATTTTCTGCGAATGTGATAGACGAGTTCCAGAAGCGTACTTACCCTGTAGTGGCGTTGAATGCACTGAAATATTTCTGGAATAAGAAGACCCCGGTGCAGGCGGCGACGGATGTTGCCAATTTGATCCGCTATTACCAGGCGCAATGGAATACTCACCAGGGAATCATATTGATAGGGTATTCGCTGGGCGCGGATGTGATGCCTTTTATTTATACCCATCTACCGGCGGCGATGGTGGCGGAGGTGCAGCACGTGGTACTTTTATCCCCCAGCAGGTTTACGGACATGGAGGTACATTTATCCGACATGCTGGGCAAGGGTGGCAATAAGGGCATGAGTGTACCGGCGGAGATCAATAAGATTTCCAGGCCTTTGTTACTGGTATTTGGGGAAGAGGAGAAAGATTTTAATCTTTCAGAGCTCACGATACCACATTACAAGAAATTAATTTTACCCGGCGGGCATTCCTATGATGAAGATGCTGCGGGTGTGGCGAACAGGCTGATTGCAGGTTTTGCGCATTAGTTTGTTACCAGCGTTTTTTATACCGTTTTTCTATTTCCGGCTGGATATTTCTTGATACAGGGATGCGTATCGATCCGATGTATAGGTGATCTTCTTCCAGCTGATCGATGTGGTGAAACCCGACCACATACCATCTGTGTACGTGCATAAACTCGCTCAGTGGCAGTTGTGCCATGATCCAGTCCAACTTTTCCCTGGTCGCTATTTTCTGGTCTTTGGTATGGAGGAGAATGTGGTCGTCCATTACTTCCAGGTAGCGGAGGTCTTCATATTTTATTTTCTCATAGTGGTTTTCACAACGGATCATGAAGTGGTCGGTTGTTCTTGGGGGTATTGTTTGTTGTCCTTCCATGTTGATGATATTATAGAATCGGTAAACGAGATTATAAAAAGCTTCGTAGGTAAGGTGTGGGAATAATACTTCTTCGTGACAAACATAGAATGGATAGGGATTGTTGTCCGGGTAGGATAATACTAGTACGGACATACTAGTTTGTTCTTCTGTGAATAATGTTTCTGGTTGTGGTGGTGGTGCGCCGGCGAAGATAAGGTGAATGGTTGCGGTATCCAGGAAGGGCATGGCCGCGTCAAAGCTCTGGCAGTGTTGGGCCAGAAACGTAAAAGAGGTATCATTGATAAACCTTTTCAGGTTTTGAAATCCGTTGGGTATATCACCAAGGATGAGGCAATTTAACATCATACGATTGATGTATTATTTTTTTTATTACGAAGCATAAACCCGTGCGGTTGCTTTGCCGGACTAAAAAGGTAGCAGGTGACTGGATAGAAACCTGCGTAGTATTAAAAATCTAATCTAAACCGCGTTATGAAAAAAATATCTTATTTCATCGATCACTGATGGCTGCTAATTGTTATTTAGTAACCAGGTGGCACATTGCTTTTGGACTTTTCCGGCTATAAAATTGCGGATAATAAAAGTGTCAATTGTTTACTCAATGTTAACGGAACAGGAATTAACAAAAAAAGGTGAACAGGAATACAAAAAGTATCCCTGTCCACCAATGATTGATGGATGTAACAAAAGATCCTGAGGGCCGGCGGGTTAAGGTCGGGCAACAGTATCTTGGGCACCTGGGGTGCAATGCGGCGGCATCACTCTAAGAGAGTGTGCATCAGGCCGAGATTACCACAATGTGATCAGGAAGGCCAGAAGTACAGCACTCGCGGTGACCAGGTTCTTCGTGAACCTGATGTTGAATCCACCTTTTTCCGAGTAATAGTAGCTTTCCTTGTACCGGTCGTATTCAATGGGAGCACCTAACTCCTTCATCATTTTGAGGAATTCATAGAGTGTTCTTTCGGAAATACGAAGCCGCTTGGCTAACTGAGCGGGCTTCCCGGTGCCTTTGATCCTGATTAGGTAATCAATGGTCTGTAAACGGTCAAAATAACGCTTTGGCATGTGGCATAGAGGGGCTTAACGATGAGTTATAATATTTAATTTACGGAATTGTACTGATTAAACCAAGCTTGCGATATATATATTTTAATGTAAATATTAGTAACTTGATTTAATTGTAGTTCCAATAAATCCTGCTGCAAGTTAATAGCGCGTATGCGCTACAGTCGCGTCCTTTCGGTTATACTGAGTCCGCACATTAAACGCAGTCTGCTGCTTTTTATTGGCAGGAATCCCTATTTTTTTATTGCTGTAATGCTTCGTAAATAATATTGGTAAGCGCTGTACCGTAGTCCTCTGCTGGGTTTGGGGGCTTCACTGCGAAAATATGGCCGTCGCGTGTAATCACAATTAGTGTGGGGCATGCGTTCACGTTATACTGCTGCTGCATGGCAGCGAACTGCGTACCTGGGTACAGCTGCAGCCCAACGCCCTTTACAGGAAAGGGTTTCATCCCTATGTGCAAAAAAGCGACGGGATCATGTTGAAAACATTTTGAAATTTCATCGAGGGTGGGTAACAGGTTATCATCGTCGGAGCAGAAGTGCAGGAGTACTACTTTACCGGCGAACTGACTGAGGGACACGGTGTTACCCTGGAAGTCGGGCAAGCTAAAAGCCGGTGCCGGCAAGCCTTTGCGGATGCCGCGCTTCATTTTATTATAGGGCGTAGCTACGGCTTCTTTACTGATGGGATCATGCGCGAAGGACAAATAATCTTTCGCGCAGTTTTCCAGTTCTTCCTCCATACCGCCCATGGCAAAGGCCATCAGCAGCTGATGCGCCAGCAGTTTTTCCTGTAATACGCCGGTGTAATGGGTTTTAATCCACTGGTATACGGCACTGTTAGTGCATTGCAAATGACTGCTTCTGTAGTAGTCGACCTGTGCTTTATCCAACTGATAAGCCAGGAAGCGCGCTGATAAAGCGTTTTGTTCGCTGTTGGGGATGTCTGGCAAGGCCGGCCGGATGTATTGCTGGTACATGGTTTCCTGCAGGTCCGGGTCCTGTTGCCAGAAAGTACTGATCATCCCGGAGGCCACCTGCCCCAGCAAATCCGCCCGCAGCAAGGCGTGCATGTCCGCCGGCATACTATCACGGTAATGGCTCAACTGTGTTTCAATCGTTTGCAGGATTTGTTTCTCATTTTCCATTTGTAGCCCTATCGCCTGGCCTTCGCGCTTAGCACCCGACAGGGTACGTTTGCAGATGTACAACACGCGGCTTCCCGCGGCCCCCCTGCCTGAGAGCAGAATAGTATCTCCCGAAAAAACTATATGAATACTATCACTTTTGCCGATAATGCCCTGGAAACTCCTGCCCCCTCCTGCATCTGCATAAAAAAACAGCAGGCCCACCTGCGCCTCCGGAATAAGGCAATAAAAGGAATCCCGCTCCAGTGCCACCTCCTGGCTGATCACCGGCGATATGCCCGGCTGCACCCAATACGACACCGATACCGGCTGCCCCGTACGGCCACCCACTACCTTCCCGGTGATACAGGGAACCTGCGATGCTACACGCATACACGCCAATAAGCCTATGAAGGAGAGGAACACGGTCCGGTATAGTGATATGGAGCTAATGGAGAACAACATTGCTACAATGATAATATCAATCCGATCGTAAAATTGTTATGCAGTCGTTAAGCAACGGTTAATATACAAACACAAATCCCCATGGTAGACACCATAGGGGGCTTGTATTCACAACGATAGTAAATGAAAACTTTACGTAGCCCAATGCTTGCTTTAGTGCAGTGGAGAAAATTAACCGCGTATTGTGGTACAATAATAAATGAGTGAAATGGTGAGAATGTAAATTATTTCTTAACAAAGCGGTGATTAACAAATAAAATTTTGGTTAGGAGTGATAATTAAATTATCAAAACTCCCAACCAGTAAGACTTAGCAGCAACGCAACCCATTGCAAAAATCAGAGGTTAAACCAGTACACTAATTTTAATACCAGCGCCCGGTTTTTGACGTAAAAGGGTTCCGGGAGGTAGTTATCCGTATATACGATGAATAAATCCGAGGCCGGACGATACCGCCACTGCAATCGTGCATTCAGATTTATATTCTTCATCTGCTCGTTATACTGCATAAAGCCGGTAAAAAACAGGGTGTTCGTCATCGTTACATCCAAACGAGGCCCCACCAGCCAAAAAGAATTATAGCCCCAGGGCGCCCCCAGGCGGATATCATTGTAATTGGCACTCATCGCAATACTTACATAGGGCTGAAAACGGTAGCCCAGCTCCGTATTCAGCATCAGTCGCCGACCACCGGCATAATAACCACCGTAACGGGCGGAAAATGCGTAAGTAAAGAGTTGCTGCGGCTGGGATACATAGTCGGCCCCCACCGTGTTCCAGCTATGGGTAGTGTTTACAGCCAGACTATCCTTACCGGTATTGGTAGGATCAAACGCCTGCAGCAATTTAATATAGGTGTTGGAAGTCCAGACATTCAGCGTATTACGCTGCCTGAACACCAGGCCATAATTCAGCATCGTTTCATTGTCCGTCCGGTGAAACTGCTCATCCATAAACCAGGTACTGGTTACCTGTGGCCCATGGCTCAGCACCGGCCCGGACACCGGGAAGAACAGCCGCGTAGCAGTGGGCGCCACTTTTATATAACCCCGGCGAGGCACATAACCTACCTCAGCGTTATAGTTATGCCCCACATATTCGTGCTGCCAGCCTATATTCCACACTTTACTGGTGTACTGCAGATTAGCAGCAGTAGCCCAGTCGCTGCCCGAACGGTCAGGACTATACGATTTCAGCACCAGCGCCTTACCCGTCCAGAAGTTATTGCTGGAAGCGAGGTTGTACTCCAGGCCAAAGTTGCGGTTATACTGGCTATACACCGGTTTACCGGTTTCCTGCGGCGGCGTATAGTTCAGCGACTCCTTATTAATAAACAGAAAGCCCAGGTTGGAGCGGGTGAACATACGGCGTTGCAAAGCGGCCACCGTATAGTTTTGTGCCGGCAACAGCAGTTCATCTTTTGCCGCGGTTTGCATGTTCATGAGGCCCAGCCGCCAGTCTTTATTCAGCTTACCACTCAGCCTGGCGCCAAACTGGATAGGTACTCCCAGGCCTATACGCCGCGAAAAAAACGGGCGCAATGTGCTGTAGCCAAAGTTCGAGAACTGGTCACCGTTCTCCAGGAAAAATTGACGTCTCTCCGGAAAAAATAATTCGAACCGATCCAGGTTGGTCACCTGTTTATCCACATCCACCTGCGAGAAATCCGGATTTACCGTCAGGTCCAGGTTGAGCGAGGAAGTAATGCCGATTTTCGCATCCAGGCCGGCATCCCGGCGCCAGGTGGTATTACCGTGTGCGGCATAATCTTTTGATACCCCACCCAGCAAATAAGGTATTATGGAGATATTAGGGCCGGCAGGCGGCGGTGTAGTGTCCCATTGCAGGGTGCCCGTATAGGCCAGGGAGGCAGTGGGAAACTGCCGCGGAACGGGCGCCCAGGCTGATTTCTCTGTTGTTTTCAGGTCGTTGCGACTAAAATTAATCCCCCACTGGGTTACACCCTTTTTATAACGTATAGTCTTAAACGGTATAGCGGCTTCAAACACCCATTTGTCAGGATAGTTTTTCACGGCGCTTACCCACTTGTTGTCCCAGCTGAGGTCCACCTTCCCCCCATCGTACATCAATCCGTCCCACTGGGCGCCGGCAGCATTCGCGCCAAAGGCAAAGCCGTTGGTCTGATCATCAAACGGGTCCATGAAAAGGATGAAGTTATCGTTTTTGAGGAAGGAGAAATCGCGGCGCAGCGACTCAACCATATAAGGTTTGCTGCCATCGGTATAGTTTTCCACCAATATGTAAAGGCGCTGCTGGTCATAGACCATACGCACATCCGTACGCAGTTTGGCAGCGCTGGTATCCATGGGCAACACCATCCGGAAGTCCTTTGCCACAGCGGCGTAGCGCCAGGCCTCCTCGTCGATAATACCATCAATTTTAATGGGAGACACTGCACGGGAAAGCGGCAGCTTCCAGGCTTCATTTTTCTTTTGTGCAAATAGTAATGCGGGCCAGCAAAGGCATAAGCATAGTAATCGTGGAATTCGTAACACTGCTCTTAGTTTTTCTAATATTTCCAGTAACGGGTTTTCAACTGATACCTTCGGTATCAGTTAGAAATGCCGCGCTGCGCGCGGCTGGCTTTGCCTATCGGCAGTTATAAAGCAATGATCCCCGCTGTTGGCGGGGATCATCTATGCTTTTAGTTGCGGTTATTTCTCAGTTGTTCCTGTGGCTGCGGCACTTTTACCGTAGTGCTGCGACTACTCCGTCCACGGGTATCGAACACACGCACTTTCACTGTTTTACCACCTGCTTTGAAAGGCGCGGTATATGCAGGGCTTTTTTGCGTAGGCTCTTCACCGTTAGTAGTGTAGCGGATCACCATACCAGGGAATTGTGAATTGATACTCACTTCACCTTCGTTTACCTGCACACCTGCGGTAGGAATGCGGTAGTTATAACCGCCATTGAGTTTATCGAGGCGGGGCAGTTCGCGTTTGCCCACAACGTTTGTAAACACGCTCCAGGCCTGATTGTACAGCTGTTCAGCCTTAGTGGAATCCTTTTCCGTGGCCCAGGCAGGATCTTGCGCCCATGCTCTTTCGGCCAGCCCTAACATTTTAGGGTAGATCATATATTCCATCCGGTCGGAGTTGGTAACCGTTTCGCTCCAGAGCAGGCCCTGGATGCCGCGGATATTGGATTGCCCGAAGCCGGTGAGGCGGTCTTTACCCATGAAAGTGGCGGCAGTAACCGGATCACCTTTACCGTCTACCTTGGAATTTTTATAATAATCGAAAGGTATGAAGTAAAACGGTTTGTCGATGTCTACAAATCCACCCCAGTAAAATCCTGGTTCATCAAAGGATTTCATGTAAGCCATGTCAAAATAGAAGTTGCTTACGCCGGAGAGGATTACTTTATAGCCTGCATTAGCGAGGCGGTAGGAAAGGTCTTCCTGCCCTCCCCCGATAACGTTGTTCCATACATTGAGCTGGAAGTTGTCGTTAGCAAAGTCGGGGTTAGGAATGCTGGCAGCTTTACCATCGATGGTAGTTTTGCGCATACCTGCTTCTTCCCATCCTGCTACTTCGAGGTTTTTAGCCTGGAGGATGTGGTGGACTTTACGATAGAAGTAGTACCACAGGTCATCTACGTTTTTCACGTTTTTATCCTGCTGCATCAGTGCAATACAGGCCGGTGACTGCTCAAACACCCCGTGCGGCACTTCATCTCCTCCCATATGCACAGCGGTAAGTGGTGCACCAGCTTCCTTGTACATGGCCTGGATTTCAGTAATTACTTTTTCCAGGAATTTATAGGTAGATGGAAGGGCTACGTTCATAACATTGTCGTTCCAGTACTGTACCGAGTGGTAGGTTGATTTGTCCTTCAGGTCGGTCAGCAGGTATTCTTCTGCTTCCTGTTGGCGGCCCTGGGCGGCGAGGCGGTCGTAACGCACTTCCATCGACTTCACAGCAGCGCGGGCGTGGCCTGGTGTTTCTATTTCCGGTAAGATGCGTATATGCCTTTCCGTTGCATACTTCAGGATTTCTATGAAATCGGCGCGACTAAAATACCCCGTACCGGCGGCGTTGGTGGAGTCGGGTCCGGAGCCGTAGGACGGTGGCAGCATGGATTTGAAATCAGGCGTATGACCGCGGCGTGCACCTACTTCTGTCAATTCAGGCAGGCCGGGTATTTCCAGTCGCCAGCCTTCATCATCGCTGAAGTGGAAGTGCAGGACATTGAGCTTGTAGAGCGCCATTACATCGATGAGTCGCAGCAGGTCCTTTTTATTATGGAAGTTGCGGGCTACATCGATCATAAATGCGCGGTACTTAAAGCGCGGGTAATCGCTCACCTGCACGGCCGGAATGCTGATAGATTTAGGCATACCGGCCCATGCGGCAGGTGATATCAGGGCTTTCAGGGACTGAATACCGTAAAACGCCCCTTCATTATCGGAGGCGGTGATGGTAACACCTTGCGGCGTAACATCCAGTTTATAGGCATCTGCAGCCAGGGACTCGTCCACTTTGAAGTTGATAACCACCTTACCTGTAGCACGTTTACCAAGCAATGTAATCAGTTCATTATTGAGGAATCGGGCGCTTGCGGCCAGCCGGTCATCCGCTTTGATGTCCGGGAATGCATCCAGTACCAGGTTGCCTGCGGTGGTATTATAGGATACCGGTGTAGGGAAAACCAGTGGCAGCTGTGCTAAAGGAATATCTTTTATAACAGCGTTCTGTTTGAAGATCTGTGTAGGCGTTACTACAGCGCTTTTATCGCCAGGATAGCGCATCAGCTGGCGGGCGGAGGTAGAAGGGCGGATGGTGTAATCCTTCAAAGGAATGCCTTTGTTGGGTTGACCTGCCCAAACTACATAGATGCCGGTAGGGCCATCAGTAAAGTTTACGGCCCAGGCATCGCTGGCGAAATTGACTTTGATGGAGTCGCCAGGGGCAATGCCTTTGAAATCAGCTGTAGGTGAAAGTCGATACAAATCGCCGTTTACATGTTCCAGTTTCACGCCGGGCAGTTGTTGACCGGGCTTGATCATGCGAACGAAGTTGAAATACAGTTGCCAGTCTTTTGAGGGAAACGGGTTACTACCGTTGTTGATAAAAGTAAATGAAGAAAGGAACTGCATTTTTCCCTGGTAGTTGTTTTCCACTACTTCCCAGGAGGATTTTAAACGCGAGAGATCGTAAGGTGTTTGCTGGGCCTGTACATTGAGTGTGGCGGCCATCACCATGGGTACTGCAACCAGTTTACTTAAATGCTTAAACATCATTAATTGGATGAATTATGTAAGATCTGAAAATGGTATGTTCTACTACACAGACGGGTCCCTTCGGGGATTATGTATAATGGCATATCAATCCTGGTTGATGCGGCTGCAAACTGAATTGCCGGCAGCGCGTTGTAATATAGTTACTAAAATGCAAATATGCAAACGTTGCAAAAAATGAATTTGCAATTTTTGCAACAACTTTTCTTCCTCGTATTCTTCAGGGCCTTCGGCTCTGAAGAATACGAGGAGAGCGGTATACCGGTGGTACCACCTCTCTGCTCGTGAACCGCGGTGGAATTTCAGCGTCACACATAAATAACTTAAATTCAAATAAATAATCTGTCCTATGGCTAAGAGATTTATCATTTTTTCGGCATTGAGTCTTTTAGGAGTAATTGTGCTGGGGTTCTACTTTCCCTGGGTATGGTGGTTGTTGCTACTCCTTTTACCGATTGTAATTATGGGAATTTTAGACATGATGCAAACCAGGCATGCTATCATCCGCAACTTCCCGGTGCTGGGGCGTATGCGCTACTGGATGGAGGCAATGCGACCGAAAGTGCATCAGTATTTTGTGGAGAGTGATATTGATGGCCGCCCGATTAACCGGATAGACAGATCCACCGTGTACCAGCGCGCTAAGCGGGAACTGGATTCACAGCCCTTTGGAACACAGTTTAACGTATATGCGGAAGGGTATGAATGGATGGCACATTCCATTCAGCCACATGACTTTGATAAAATGGACAAGGACCCGCGGGTGCTGATCGGTGGGAAGGACTGTTCGCAGCCTTATTCGGCCAGTATCCTGAATGTGAGTGCCATGAGCTATGGCTCGCTCAGTG
The DNA here is from genome assembly GCF_900142605.1 of Chitinophaga jiangningensis. Lineage (GTDB taxonomy): Bacteria > Bacteroidota > Bacteroidia > Chitinophagales > Chitinophagaceae > Chitinophaga > Chitinophaga jiangningensis. Next base: position 86,510 of record NZ_FRBL01000006.1, on the reverse strand, counting down.
CCAACGCAGTGGAAGCGCTGAACGGTGGCGCTAAAATCGGCAACTTTGCCCATAACACCGGCGAAGGTGGCATCAGCGAACATCACCTGAAACAGGGCGGAGATATCATCTGGCAAATAGGTACCGGGTACTTTGGTTGCAGGGATGATAACGGGAACTTTTCCCCTGAACTGTTTGCCGAAAAAGTGGCCCTGCCGCAAATAAAAATGGTGGAGCTGAAAATATCGCAAGGAGCCAAGCCTGGCCATGGCGGTATTTTACCTGCTTCCAAAAACACCCCGGAAATTGCGGCAATCAGGCATGTAAAACCCGGCACCACAGTGTTCTCCCCTCCTTATCATACTGCGTTTAACAACCCGAGGGAAATGATGCTGTTCATCGGTAAACTGCGGGAGTTAAGCAAGGGCAAGCCGGTAGGGTTTAAATTGTGCATCGGGCAGCCAAATGAATTTTACGCGATCTGCAAGGCGATGATTGCTACAAACATCTACCCGGATTTTATTACGGTAGATGGTGGTGAAGGGGGCACCGGAGCCGCGCCACCAGAGTTTTCCAACTCTGTAGGCATGCCGATGATGGATGGTTTGGCCTTTGTGCACGACACCCTAACGGGATTTAATATACGAAAGGAAATCAGGCTGATTGTTTCCGGAAAAGTGATGACGGGCTATCATATCTTACGCGCGCTCGCACTGGGTGCGGATGCCTGCAACAGTGCCCGTGCCATGATGATGGCTATCGGCTGCATACAGGCGCTGCTCTGTAATACCAATACGTGTCCTACCGGTGTAGCCACGCAGGATAAATGGCTAATGGAAGGACTCGTAGTGAGTGATAAAAAGCAACGGGTAGCCAACTACCACCGGGATACAATTGAGAGTGCCATGGAACTGGCCGCAGCAGCGGGCCTACCTGATCCGCACCAGGTGACCCGCCGGCATATGTATCGCCGGGTGTTTATGAACCAGGTAAGGACTTTTGAAGATATTTACCCCAGCACGGCACCGGGAGCACTGGTAAACGGCAATGCACCGGAGGCTTTGCGGCAGCAGCTGGAAGGGATTAGTATTGAGAAGTGGGGGTAAATAAAGTCAGTTTTTCTATAGTCCGGCGCCTGACGCGCCGGACTATAGAAAAGGAAAAGGGCCTTTGGCCCTTTTCCTTTTCTATCCAACAACCGGTGTACCGGCTGGTTTATACAAACGTAACGCATTATCGCGGCAAACACGGGTAAGCATATCCGCAGAAAAGCTTTTTAGGATCAACTGCAAATCACTTATGGAAAACGGCCGCGGTGCACGTGTCGACGGCAGGTCCGTACCGAAGATCAGCCCCGCAGGATTGATAGCTGTGATCTGCTTCATAGCAGGAACCACATCAAAATCGCAGCGATTAAATCCGGTCGCTTTCACAATCGCTCCTTTATCCACCAGTTGCAGCAGGTATTTAAAACCGGATTTTGATAACCCCAGGTGATCAATCACCACTTTAGGCAGCTTTTTCAATGTAGTGGAAATACTGGGGAGCTGTCGGGAATCGATATACAACTCCACATGCCACTTTACAAGGTCATATACACGTAGTGCCAGATTTTCCAGGTGACGGATACTTTCTGAGCCACCGCGCTGCACGTTGAAGCGTACCGCTCTCACGCCGGCGTCATTCAGTTTAACAATTTCCTCATCACTGGTGCTGGCAGGAATTTGTGTAACACCCACAAAGGAAGGTCCTAATTGTTCCAGTGCTTCTAACAGGTAGGTTTGATCAAAGCCCTGGAAAGAGCCGGATACTACGGCGCCACCAACTATATCCATATCAGCGGTGCGCTGCTGGTAGTCAGTAACTGTAAATGCTGACGGCAGGAAACCCTGATTCGGCTGTAAGGGATGCTGACGGTCAATTATATGCAAATGTGCATCGAACACGGGTTTTTCAAACATAATCTCATCGCTTGTGTACTATGTAAGCTACTGAAATTTGGTGAAACCGGGAAGCAGTATATAGTGAAGGAAATGTGAAGAAATAAGCGATCCCTAAAGACCGACTGCTTTTAATACTCACACATAAGTCGATGTTTATCAATACGCCTGCGCGATATGATGGACAATTTTACCGTCTGTATTTTTTTGCAGCTGGCTGTATTTCAGATAATAAAAGATAGCCAGAAAAATGGCCACCTGCGCGATTATGACCAACAATATAAAAATCAGCCTCCAGGCCACGTGAACGGAAATGGTACTTGCCTGCTTTGGTTGGATATTGATGAAAGTATAGTTAGGCAGTGGTTCGGGTTCCTTCTCCCTTGATCTGTTAATATTTTCCAATACTCTGTCTTTCAGTTCCATGGGCGGATGTATTATTTCATCAAAGGCCAGTCTTTCAAAACGTCGTTCCACCATATCAATTTCAGTCTGGAGTTCGGGATATTTTTGACACATCATTGCCAGTTCAGCCGATTCCTCGTCTGAAATCAAGCCAAGCACATAGCTTTCTATTATACCTGATGATATGTACTGTTCTAGGTTCAATGTTCTTTTTTCAAAATTTGTCTTAACACCTTTCTTGCCTCGGTCAATCTGGTTTTTATGGTACCCAGCGGCACTTGCAGAAAGTTTGCTATTTCCACTAATGTCCTGCCTCTGTAGTACATCATTTCTATAATGATCCGATGTTCGGGTTTAAGGCGATCGGTCACCTTAATAATACCCGTATATTCCCGATCGTAAGTTACCAGATCCAGGTACTCCTCTCCCAAAGGCTTGAATTCAGGCAGGCTGCGGTACAATCCACTTCTGAACATATCCACCGCAGTATTCCGGGCGATTGTTTTTATCCAGTTATATACGGATCCTTTTTCTGCGTCATAAGTATCCATTTTGTGCCATACTTTGACGAATGTTTCCTGAAAGGCATCCTTTGCAACGGCTTCATCCCTGGTCATACTCAGCAACACATTATAGATACGGCCACAATTTTCCTCATAAATAAGGTCGAACGCTTCCTCCTTATTATCTGCGGGCAATGTTACAGTTACTCTATTGATATGTTGATTTTCCTGTTTCAATGGACTAGATAGTAAAAACCGATTTACGCTGGATAGTATTAATTAAGGCAGCTGTTCCTGAATGAATAGCAAGTTTCCATTTTGGAGTTGATAGTATTTTCCTGATATGTTGCCGGGGTACATTTCTTTCTTTTTTAGTGTGGAGCGCATCGGTATTACCTGTTGCCCGCTTAATACCAATAACCGGCCACCTTGTTCATATTTTGTCCATACATTCCCTTCTCTATCTACCAGATACCACTTTCCTTCAGGAAAACCAACTTTTCCGACTGATTCTGAGGTTCCTCTCCAACCTGTAGCCATACTAAAGGCAATTCCCCACATGGTAACTGTAATGATTGGTTTTTTCATGCAATTTTGGTTTAAATAAAGCATGGTGCATTCTCACAGATGCGCTTTATTTAAATACGCTGGGCGTTAAGTGGAAAGTTTGGCGTTAACAAAATTTTTTTTCATAAACCTATGAAGCCTTTACAGACGGCCATTTTCACCTCACAAAAAAATCCCTGTTAATAGATTCTTAAAAATCAATTAACAGGGATTATATATACAGATGGTGATAACTCTCTAATAATTATTCCATCGCAGCAGCTGCAGCTTCGTCCACAAACCAATGTAACTCACCGTTTTCCGGACGAATCAGTTGGGAAGGATATTTTTCAGCGTCAAAAGTACCCTGGATCACATTTTTCAAGGTGATAGCCTTACCTGCACCGGTGGCCATAAACAGCACCGCTGCCGCTTTGTTTACTACCGGGGCAGTGAGGGTGATCCGGTACATATCCTGGGCTTGCAGGAAGAAAGCGTTGGTCCAGGCTTTTTTCTCGTGTACTACTTTAGTGCCCGGGAAAAGTGACAGTGTATGACCATCATCTCCCATACCTAATAAAACCAGATCAAAGGTGGTAGCTTCCTTGCCAAAGTACTTGTGGAGGATAGCCGCATATTCTTCGGCGGATTTTTCCGGATCAATGTCCGTGCGCATCACATGAATATAATCCGGGTTTACAGGTACTTTATCCAGTAGCACCTCGTAGGCCATACGGGCGTTGTTACGATCATCTTCAAAAGGAACGGCCCTTTCATCGCCCCAGAAGAAGTGAATTCGCTCCCATGGGATCATCTGGCTGTAAGGCTCTTTGGCAAGCAAGCCAAACAGGGCTTTAGGCGTGCTTCCGCCGGAGAGTACGAGGGTGAAACGTTCCTGTTGCTGCAATACTTCGAGTATATAGTTACTGATCCAGGCGGCTACGTTTTCGCTCAGCTGTGCAGGATCTTTGGCAATATGGATTTCCATGTAATCAGAATTTTCTTCATTAAACAAGATGACCCGGAAGAAGATTTATGCGAGATAAAAATTCTTCCGAGTCAGATAATATCCAGAGAGATGTAATTACTTGGACGGGAGGTTGATCCAGCTGTGGCCATCGCGGGCTACCAGTACATCTGCTTCATCCGGCCCCCATGAATCAGGGGCGTAGTTAGGGAAGTCCTGCGGTGTGCGGTTTTCCCATGTTTCAAGGATTGGCATAATTACTTTCCAGGCAGCATCTACCTGATCGCCACGCATGAACAGGGTAGCGTCACCTTCCATTACATCGAGCAGCAGGGTTTCATACGCTTCAGGCGCATGTTCACCATTGGCGGCATCGTAGTTAAAGGTCATATCTACCGGATCCAGGGTCATGGTTTGCCCCGGGCGTTTTGCCTGGAAGCGGATACGGATATCCATTTCCGGCTGAATGCTGATGGTCAGTCTGTTCGGACGCCATGTCTGTGCTGCTTCTGCCGGGAAGGAGTAGTGAGGCGCTTCTTTGAACTGGATAACGATATTGGTCGCTTTCTGGTGCATGTATTTACCGGTACGTACATAGAAAGGTACGCCCTGCCAGCGCCAGTTATCGATATAGAATTTAACAGCTGCGTAGGTATCGGTGTTGGACTTAGGGTCCACTCCTTTTTCCTCGCGGTAGCCTACCACCTGCTGGCCTTTCATCCAGCCGGCGGAGTATTGGCCACGTACAGCGTATTCATGTACTTTATCGGGGGAGATACGACGAATCGCGTTGAGCACATCTACTTTCTTATTACGGATTTCGTTGGCATCAAACGAAACAGGAGCTTCCATCCCTACCATACAAAGGATCTGGAGGATGTGGTTCTGCACCATGTCGCGCAGCGCGCCGGATCTCTCATAATAACCGCCACGACCTTCCAGGCCCACGCTTTCAGCGGCGGTGATCTGAATAAAATCGATGAAGTTGCGGTTCCACACGGGTTCGAACAGGGCATTGGCAAAACGGAATGCCAGGATGTTCTGTACGGTTTCTTTACCCAGGTAGTGGTCTATACGATAGATTTGTTCTTCTGTAAATTTAGACGCCAGCAGTTCATTAAGTTCATGAGCGCTCTGTAAGTCGTGCCCGAAAGGTTTTTCCACCACGATGCGGGTGCAATGCTTATCGGAGCAGAGGTTCAGGTTACCCAGGTGGGTGGCGATATTTGGCACCAGCTGCGGCGCTACTGCCAGGTAGAAAATTACCGTTGGATGTACACCCCATTCTGCTTCCTTCTCCTTCACATATTCAGTGATTTTGTCATAGGCAACAGGATCTTCCGCATCCATCTGGAGGTAGTTCACATGCTCACTGAAATCTTTCCAGTGGCCGTTTTGCTCACCTTTGCGGCGGCTAAACTTGCTGATACCTTCCAGCAGGTGTTTACGATAATCTTCGTCGCTGTAAGGACTGCGGCCAAGGCCTGCGATGGAGAATTGTTCCGGCATATAGTCGTCCAGGAACAGGTTATATAACGCAGGTGTAAGTTTCCGGTAGTTTAAATCGCCGCTGCCACCGAAGATAAAGAGTACGCTGGCAGGTGGGCGTTTATGGATCTGCATATGTTTAATTCTAGTGATATTAATTATGATGCTCCCACTCAGTGTGGAAAGTGCCAGCCATATCAGTGCGCTGGTAAGTGTGTGCCCCGAAGTAGTCGCGCTGTGCCTGGATCAGGTTGGTAGCCATTCTTCCGGTGCGGAATGCATCGAAGTAAGACAGAGCGGACATGAATCCGGCTGCCGGGATACCAGCATTGGCGGCATGTGCCACTACGCTGCGGGTGTTGGCGATCACGGATGTCACCAGAGAGGCAACACCTTTGTCGAGCAGAATGTTTGCCAGCTCAGTATTTTGCTGATATGCCTGTGTAAATACTTCCAGGAGGGTAGAACGGATGATACATCCCCCACGCCATACTTTCACTACTTCCGGCAGCGGAATTTCCATCTGCAGTTCGCGGGAACCTTCGTTGAGCATAGCCAGCCCCTGTGCGTAACTGAGGATGGTAGCGAAGTACAGGGCATCGTGTACCTGTTGGATCCACTGTTCCGTGTTCAGGTGAATGGTGGCATCAGGTGCCGGGTAGAGCTGTTCAGCAGCGAGGCGTTGGTCTTTATAACCAGAGATGGTGCGCATAGCTACTGCTGTATCGATTACAGGTACTGCTACCGGCAGTTCCATGGCATCCTGTGAGGTCCATTTACCAGTACCTTTGGAACCAGCTTTATCGGAGATCACATCTACCAGGCGTGCATTGGTTTTATCATCTTTTTGCAGGAAGATATCTGCTGTAATTTCTACGAGGAAAGATTGCAGGGAACCTTTATTCCAGCTGTCGAATACTTTATGAAGCTGGTCGTTATCGAGGCCTGCACCTTTTTTCAGGAGGGTATAAGCCTCGCTGATCAGCTGCATGATCGCATATTCGATACCGTTATGTACCATTTTCACATAGTGACCGGCCCCTTCTTTACCCAGGTAGGCAACGCAAGGAGTACCGTTTACTTTAGCTGCGATAGCTTCCAGCATAGGTTTCACCTTAGCATAGGCTTCCAGGTCACCGCCCGGCATAATGCTCGGACCAGTGCGGGCACCCTTTTCACCGCCGGAAACACCAATACCCATAAAGTGGATATTCTTTTCGCGAAGGTATTTTACCCTGCGGAGGGTATCGGTATAGTGGGAGTTCCCACCATCTATTACCACATCGCCCGGCTCCAGTAAAGGCAGCAGGGAAGCGATGACATCATCAACAGGTTGGCCTGCAGGCACCAGCATCATTAATTTGCGTGGGCGCTCCAGTTGTTGAACCATAGCTGCCAGGTCAGCTACACCTTTAACGGTAGTACCCGGGGTAGCGGCGGACTCCAGTGCGCCTGTCTTGGTGGCGTCTTTATCAAAGCCGATAACGGAAAAGCCATGATCAGCCATGTTGAGCAACAGGTTGCGACCCATTACTCCCAGTCCGATCATTCCAAAATCATATAAGCTGTTTGCCATAATGAAGAATAGTTACTATAAAAGGAGGTGTAAAAGTAGTTAGTTTTTCGCGCAGGGCGCAATTTTTTTAATGCCCTGCATTGCTCCGGGTACCCCGTGCTGGTAAGGCCGGGAACATCCTGAGCAGGGCGGAATGGTGCCTGAAGCCGGTAATAGTAAAGGAGTTTGCCGATAATAGCGCCGTTATTAAAATACCGGGGTACAGATTAAAAATGGGAATATGGTAATCAGGCTGTTATCAAAATTTTTACAATTTTAAAACAGTGTTCACCTGTTCTCCCGTCTGTGTTACCGATACAAAAGGCTATTATCAACAAACTCCTCTTCTAAACAAACAACTACACTATTTCCAACAATCTTTATTGCAATTTATCTGCGTTGCATCAGGCGCTGTTGCGGCCGGCATTGATAATTCCAAAGCTGCAACGCATCACCAGTTTTTCCCATACTTCTTTACCATGGCCATTGCCAGGCTGTGCATCCAGCTCACGGATGCGCAACAGTGCAAACTGCTGGGCGGTGAGCAGCGGCAATACAATCCTCTCTCTCATCTGTATGGACAAGTGATCGATAGGGCTGCCGGCCATCAGGTCGGATTCCCCGTTGAGGCGAAGCAGGTACTTTTTGGTCAGCTCGTACTCGCTGTAGATCATATTCCATACTTCTCCGTACTGCGGATGCTTTGACAGGTAGGCCGTAAGCGGGAAATAGCTCTTTTTCATGGCCATTTCGCAGTTGTCGAGCAACGTGCGGAAAAACAGGGAATGCTTATATAAATGTTCCAGCGCTTCCCATTTGCCCTGCTCGTCCAGCTGTTGCAATGCGCTACCCACGCCGTAATAGCCGGGAACATTTTGTTTCAGCTGGCTCCAGGCACCTACGTAAGGTACGGCGCGGAGGTCGTTGAGATTGAGCTTGGCGGAGGCATTGCGTTTGCTCGGGCGGCTCCCGATATTTGCTTCCGCATAGTACCGGAGTGGACTTGCGTGGTCCAGGTACTCGAGGAAGAAAGGATGATTTTTTAATTTATTGTAGGACTCATAACCAGCATCAGCGAGGGATTGCAGGAGTTGTTCCTCATCTTTGGAGAGGGTGACCTCACGGGAAGAGAAGAGTTCATTGGCAATACCGGCATGCACCAGTTGTTCCATATTAAACTGGGCGGCATCCACTGTTCCGAAGTTGGAGCTGATGGTTTGGCCCTGTATGGTTTGCTGTATTTCTTTATTGGCAATGTTGCGGCCCATACTGGCGTAGAACTGATGGGTTTTTCCACCACCGCGGGCTGGAGGGCCTCCACGGCCGTCGAAGAACACGACGCTGATATTATACTCTTTGGAGATGGCGGAGAGTTCTTCTTTCGCTTTGTAGATACTCCAGTTGGCCATGAGGTAGCCACCGTCTTTGGTACCGTCGGAGAAGCCGAGCATAATGGTTTGCTTGCATCCTCTTCTGCGGAGGTGCTCACGGTAGTCGGCGTTTTCGTAGAGATTTTTCATTACCTGGCCGGCGTGGCGAAGGTCGTCGATGGTTTCGAAGAGCGGCACTATATCTACCGTGATTTCTTCTTTTTTCCAGCCGCTGAGGAGGAACAGGCCATATACTTCAATTACGTTGAGTACACTGGTGCTGTGGCTGATAATATAGCGGTTGCAACCCTCTTCCCCATTGGTTTGCTGGATCTGTTTAATGGAACCGATGGTATCGATGGTGTCTTTATGCAGTTGTTTTTCCAGGAGAGCGGTGTCCACTTTCTGGTTAACATTCAGCAGGGCGTTAATTTTCCCGTTTTCATCCAGGCTGGCATAGTTATCCGGCAGCGCGGGTGATACGGAGGCGATGGTATCGAGGAGGGCTTCGTGTACGGAGCTATCCTGTCTGATATCCAGCGTGGCGAAGAAGAGGCCGAAGATTTGGACTTTGCTGGCGAGGTTATCTACCAGGTGTACAAAGAGGCCGTTATGTTCATCGATGATGGTTTTTCGTATATCCGCCAGGGTTTCGAGTATTTCTTTCTGGGAGATATCGAATACGTGGCCTGGCTGGAAGAGGTTGCGGGAGAGCTTAGCTTCCAGGGCGGCAACTACGTTTTCCACCCTTTTAAAGGTGAGGCGGCGTTTCAGGTTGCGGACTTCGCGGAAGTAGCATTTGAGGATGCTGTTACGCAGTGCTGCGGCTACTTCTATGGTAGTAGGTGCGTTTACGAACGGGTTTCCATCGCGGTCGCCTCCTGGCCAGAAGCCCATGCGGAGCACGTCGGTATCATCGCTGATAGCGCCGGGGAACTGGGCTTTCATGAATGACATGATACGTCCGCCCGCCTGGTAGAATATATTTTCCAGGAACCATACGAGGCTGATGGCTTCATCGTACGGGGTGGGCTTTTCCTTTTTAAAGAAAGGTGTTTTACCCAGTTGCTGCAGGTACATGTTTACCTGTGCGGTATTGTCTTCGATGAGGGCTTTAGCCAGATCGTTAATAATTCCCAGCACTTCGCTTGGGTAGAACTGCGTTGGATGTGCGGTGAGTACGAGTCTTACCGAAAAGTCTTTCAGCTTCTCCTTCAACTTTTCCTGGGCTTGTTCCTGCATCACTTCAGATTGCAGGTGGCGGAGGGTTCCGGCGCCCTGCATGTCGCGAATATGGCGGAATGCAGCATCTTCGAGGGCGTCGAACAATACTACCTGTCTTTCCGCGTACTGCACAAACCTGAAGAGCAGGTCAATCTTCTTTTGATCATCCGTGTAGGTGGTGTATTGGTCGAAAAAGGAGTCCATGATTTCCTGTGGACTCATGCCCTTCGCGTAGCTCTCTTCGCAGTGGAGGAGGAACAGGGACAGGAAGATACCTGTTTTTTCCACCCTGTGAAAAGGCAGCGAGGTGAAGAGGCTGTTATAAAGCTGAAACTTTGTCCCAACCAGATTCTTAAACTGTTGCAGCGAATTATTTACCGGAGCTTCCATAACTATTATCCTTTGTTTGGTTGTACTTGCCTAACTAAGCGGCCGTTAAATTAATAATAATTCCGTTTAGTTGTTTATATACCAAACTCATTATTTTTTAATTATTTTTTCACGGATAAACTAATTGTTTGAATTTTATCTAATAAGAATAGCGGATTTTATAAATATATTATGATTATAAATGCGAAAATCGGGGATTTTATAGTAGAATTTTAAGCAGAGGCTGGTATTGGGGAGTGGGAAAAATATTTTTTATGGAGGATTTTGATGGCACCTTCGGTGCCATCTGGGGGGTGCCGCGCTGCGCGCGGCGGCGGCTGAGGATGGTGAGGATAAGGTAAGCGAATGGGAAGCAGGTGAGGTAGGTGAAAGCGGTTTGGAGTTCAGGAGGAACTACAACATGGGTGGGCGGCTGGGTATTGTGAGGATAAGGTAAGCGAATGGGAAGCAGGTGAGGTAGGTGAAAGCGGTTTGGAGTTCAGGAGGAACTACAACATGGGTGGGCGGCGGCGGTAATCCACTGCTGAAAATGCGGATGCCCCTACACTGTGGCGCAGAGGCATCCGGGGTTACCAATGTTGATTGATTCGTGTTAACTAATAATAAAGTATCAGGCTTCTGGCGGAAGGAATACTAGTTTTTTGTGATGATTAATAGTCACGGCTCAATTCAAATCGGATAGGCAATGTAAAGTATACAGCAACATTCTGTCCGTTCTGGCGGCCGGGTTTCCACTTAGGCATGGAGCCTACTACACGCAAAGCTTCTTCTTCCAGGCCTCCACCTTTACGTTGACTCATAATTTGCAGGTCAGTGATGTTACCATCTTTCCCAACTACAAATTTCACGAATACCGTTCCCATAATATCATTTTCCTGGGCCGTTCTTGGATAATGCACTGCTTTTTGCAGGTATTTTGCGAGGGCGGCTTCCCCCCCAGGAAATTCAGGCATGATTTCTACAAAACTTACTGGGCCCTCCTCCCGGTGCGATATCGGTGGCGTTACTACCTTATTACCTCCATCACCACTCAAATCAGCCATTACATCTGCCCCACCTTCTACTCCTTCCTTGTTTTCAAAACCAATCACGTTGTTGCGTAATTCTTCCTGTGGCGGTAAGTCAGTAGCCTGATCGCCTGAAGCTACCACTGGTGCTACAAACTGGCTGGTTGGTGCAGCGGGTGGCGGTGCGGGTGCAACAGGTGGTGGCGGTGGCGGCGGCGTGCGATCCGGTTGCTCCATAATAGGATCAATTGGCGCTATAGGCTTGTACACAAAGGGGTTCACCGCCTCCTTATCAGCCGCCATAGAGATGTTAGCGAGGTAACCACCTACTAATACCATCACCATTGATGCGGTAACTATAACGGCATTGCGTACACGACGATCATAGCGACTACGCAGTTCATAAGCACCATAGTCCTTATTCCTGCCTGCAAAGAGGATGTCGAGAAATTCTTCCCGTGGGATTTTAGTTGCGTCCATGGTAAATTGCTTTTCTACTAGATGATGCAGAAAATATTTTTCCATACGGTTTTCATAAATTTTTTTTCGGGAGATGGAAATGCAGACGATGCGATGGTATCGCAGTATATTAGAAAGGTCATATATGAATTGATCGCTGCGTAGATGCACTCGAATAGACGCCTGCGAGGCGTTTTCTACTCTCCTACTGAAAACAATGAAGTCCCGACATGGGGTCGGGACTTGCTGGCACTGGGGTACCTTACCTGAAAGCAGGTGGTTCCTATTGATATGTTAGGCTTTCCGAAAAACGTATATGCGAATACGTTAGTACATTAATTTGTGATGTAACCTTCATCGTCTGATAAATAAAAAAAAATTACAGACGGTCAGTTCACGGGGTAGTTGACGACAAACCCACCAGTATTGCCGTAAAGCACACCCCGCAGAACCGTGTCTGATATATAACTTTAGTAAAGAACAGGAAATATGTTAGATAGCTGTGTGCGATGCCGGGGCGGTGCGGGTCGGGTATGTTACTGAAAAATTTACCACCAATAAATTTGCAGCATACCGTTCCCGCAAACCTCACCAGGCATTCTATTTACAGCTTACAGAACGCAAGATCATTTACCGGCAGCAACAACTATCACCATAGCGGGCCGGGTTATAATAACGGGAACAGGTAGAATGTAATGCTAAATTGAGCGATGGTTTTCGCGGTCCACTCTTCAGGTTGTGCTGTTTCATATTGTGCTGTTTACACATTTTAAAATACTGGCACAGCACCTTGCTGGTGGATCAAAGGATGCCGGGAGCAATTGCCATACTCCCCTGCGACGGTAGCGATGTTATTAGTCTACCAAATCGGTAGACAAATATACATAGGGAATTAATATTTCCAAACAGATAAGCGAAAAAAGTTAAAAATATTTTTTTGCCCCGAATTAAACGGCACCTTCGGTGCCGTTTAATTCGGGGTTAGCAGGGCGGAGCCCTGCTAACCCAGGCAACCGGTAATCCAGCGGTGAGCTTCCAAAATGGAGTAGTACTTTCCCTCCTCCTATTATTAACTCTACAAGAATAGCATTGCCTGCATTGTGTTAAAATCCTATAATTTTGCGATATGAAAGAACATGTTAAGAACGTATTACTCATCATTATAGGTGCGTTCATTTTTGCAGTGGGCATCAACTACCTCGCCATTCCCAGTAAACTCTCAGAAGGTGGTGTAATTGGCTTAACCATCGCTGCCTACTATTACTTCGGATGGTCGCCGGGTATCCTCAACTTCATTGCCAATGCCCTGCTCATTGTAGTGGGCTATAAGGTACTCGACAAACGTACCATGTTATACACCATACTGGGCATCATATTCTGCTCCCTATGGCTATACGTCACCGAAAACACCATGCGGCCGGTAACACAAAACACGCTGCTGGCAGCCATCTTCGCGGGATTGCTGGTGGGAATAGGTATCGGCCTCGTTTTCCTGTCCGGTGGCACCACGGGAGGCTCAGCTATTATAGCGCGACTGGTCAACAAAGTATTTGGTATCTCCCTGGGAAATGCCATGCTCATCTTTGATATCATTGTTATCTGCCTGTCGGCATTTATAATCGGTCTGGAGAACACGATGTATACCTTTATCGCCGTTTATATAGGCGCACGCACCGTGGACTTTATCGTGGACGGGTTAAATACCAAACGCGCGATCACCATCATCTCCCAAAACTCAGAAATATTAGCCGATAAAATAACAAAAGACATGAAACGCGGCTGTACCGTGCTGCACGGCCATGGCGCCTATACAAAGGAAAGAAAGGAAGTGCTGTACGTAGTAATTGGCAAGCAGGAATTAATGCGGTTAAAGGCCCTGGTGCAGGAGGCAGACCCGGAAGCGTTTCTCGTTATACACGAAGTGCATGAAGTGTTAGGGCGTGGGTTTTCTATGTAATCAGCCATTTTCCACTCACCGTAGGTGAGTGGAAAATGGCTGATGTGCCGGGATCTCCCCGGCACCATCAGCCAAAGCTATTTGGTTAATGATTTAATCAGGTTCACCTCAGTAGAATCATAAGGCTTACCATCAGGCCAGAAAATATCATGAAACCATATTGCCGGCTCATCCCCATTCGGCTTAGGATCATTCCAGGCATACTTGGTATTGGTTTTACCCGCTACCAGTCCCCAGTTAATAGCAGCAATCTTTTCCTTTTTCAGTAACGGCAATATATTATCAAAGCGACTATTACGCGTACGAGCCATATATTCGGTACAAATCAGCGGTCGGCCAAATTTACGCAGGGTATCAATCGCTTCCTGGTGCGCATGTTCATCATTATAGTTGTGGTAGGTAATCACATCAGAATTCTCCAGCTGGAACTTATTCAGGTCGGCCAGCGACGGTAACCATACTCCTGCTGACAGCGGCTGGGAAGGGTTCGCCTGGCGGCCCCAGTGAAATACTTTTTGCAGCAGCTCCATGCTCTGATTACCATAGTTGCTGTTACCCGGCTCATTGTACAAATCCCACAGCACAATGCGATCATCGTTGGCAAATGTCGTCATCACATCTTTTACATAAGTTTCAAGAGTATCTGCCAGTTTCGGGCTGGTATGAATAGCTGAACCCGGATCTCTCACCCAACCTGAATTATGAATACCTGGCTTTGGTGCCGGCTGAGGACCGCTGGCGGGATTATCATTCCAGCAGTCGTCAAAAAACACGAAAATGGTTGAAATCCCGTGTTTTTTGGCAATTTCCAGGTATTTGGACATGCGGCCTTTAAATCCGGTAGCATCAGCCACCCAGGGCAAATGATGGAGATATACGCGCATGGTATTGAACCCTATGCCTTCCGCATACCCTAATTCCCGGTCAATGGTAGCGGAATCAAAAGTCTCTGCCTGCCACATTTCCAGCTGGTTGATGGCCGTGCTGGGAATAAAATCCGAACCCCGCATCCAGGGCTTCGACGCATACCATTCGTTGGCTTTTTCCTTTGACCAGATAGTTCTCTCTCCCTGACCACAGGCAAATAATAATACAGTGCAAGCTAATAATACGTGGAATGTTGATGATTTATACATATGGTAAAACTTTTGACGATGGGTATCTTCTAAAAATAATCAAATTGAATATCGGTTGTATATAGAATTTGCTTTTTGTGAGATGGAACGCTATCTTGTAAGTGGCTCTTATGAACCTTTCTTATCCTTACCATCTTATCAACCAAATTTAGCGTCAGATGACACAGACCGCCCAACGATTTCTTCCATTGGATGTATTCCGTGGATTGACCGTTTGTTTTATGATTATTGTAAACACCGGAGGCACGGGTGGCGTATATGCACCGCTCGAACATGCTGCCTGGCACGGGTTTACACCTACCGACCTGGTTTTCCCTTCCTTCCTGTTTGCGGTTGGCAATGCGATGAGCTTCAGCATGAAAAAATTTAACACGCTGACGCAATCGGCCGTGCTCGGTAAAATATTTAAACGCACTGCCATTATATTTCTGCTGGGCTTTCTGATGTATTGGTTCCCGTTTGTACATCATACAGAAAACGGCCTGGCTGCTAATCCGTTTTCTCATACCCGCGTATTTGGTGTGTTACAGCGTATCGCGCTGTGTTACTGCTTTGCATCTCTCCTCATCTATTACTGTAATAAGAAAGTAGTATGGAGTATCAGCGCCTTACTACTGCTCGGCTACTGGGCCATACTTTGGTTTTGCGGTACACCCGGCGACCAGTACGGCATTCATGGCAATGCAGGTTCAGCACTGGACCACTGGCTGTTAGGTGATGATCACCTGTACCATGGAGAAGGTTTTCCATTTGATCCTGAAGGGCTCCTCAGCACCTTCCCTGCCATCGTGAATGTAGTAGCGGGTTATTATGCGGGTTTGTTTATACAGAGAGAAGGAAAATCCACCGCCGGCGTACTGAAACTGGTACTGGCCGGAGCCGTCCTCATCGGTGCGGCCTGGTTATGGAATCCGCTGTTTCCGATCAATAAAAAACTCTGGACCAGCAGTTATGTATTGCTGACCGTGGGAATAGACCTGGTGATACTTGCGGTATTGATTATGATCATCGACATTATGGGTATTACGGCCGGAACCGGCTTCTTTACAGTATTTGGGAAGAATCCATTGTTCCTTTATCTGCTGTCGGAAGTACTGGCCATACTTTTTTACTTTTTCAGAGTGGGCAACGTCAACGTATACACGTGGATTAATGAAAACATTTTTCAACAGCTGTCACCGGGCAAATTTGGCTCACTGCTTTTTTCACTGTCCTTTATGCTGGTGTGCTGGCTGGCCGGCTACTGGCTGGACAGAAAGCGTATATATGTTCGAGTATAAGCAGATATTGTTACATTAGCGACAAATATCAGGATATATGGAACTTTCATTAAAGGGAAAAACAGCTTTAATATGCGGCAGTTCCCAGGGAATAGGCCTGGCTACTGCTATTGAATTGTCGTTACTGGGTGCCAGCTGCATACTGCTTGCCCGTAATGAAGAACGCCTGGAGTCCGCGCTGGCACAGCTTCATAATGGTACCGGCCAGAAGCACAGGTATGAAATTGCCGACTTTTCCGATATCAATGAGGTGATTAGTGTGGCCAATGATCTGGCTGCTACTACGCCTGTTCACATCCTGGTAAACAATACCGGCGGCCCTGCCGCGGGTCCTATATTAGACGCGGAAACGAAAGCTTTCGCCAATGCCTTTGAGCAACACCTGCTTTGCAACCAGGTACTGGTGCAAGCGCTGGTGCCAGGTATGATCGAAGCCGGTTATGGCCGCATCATCAATATTATCAGCACTTCTGTAAAGGCACCGCTGAAAAATCTGGGGGTATCCAATACCATCCGGTGGGCGGTAGCATCCTGGGCCAAAACCCTCGCTACGGAAGTAGCGCCGCATGGTGTGACGGTGAACAATGTGTTACCGGGGTCCACCTCTACCGGGCGACTCACGGCCTTATTTGAAACTTCGGCCAAACAGCGGAAAGTTACCCCGGAAACGGTTTCTAAAGAATGGCTGAACGAAATACCGATGAAACGCTTTGGCGAACCTAAAGAAGTGGCTGCACTGGCGGCCTTCCTGGCATCGCCGGCAGCAGCGTATATTACAGGTACCAGCATCGCAGTGGATGGAGGTAAAACACCCGTGATGTAATTATAATTTTTAAATTTTTTATTGGAGGGGACGGTGCCTGCGGCATCGTCCCCTCTTACATTATAGCCTTTGCTTTTAGTCGGGGTTATAACCCTACGCCGTCAACAAAATGTTTATTGTGGTGTTAAACAAAAGCAGATCACCCAATCATCCCGCATGAAAGTCGCTTTATTCATACCATGTTACATCGATGCCATTTATCCTGAAGCGGGTATAGCCACCTATGAGCTGTTGGAGCGATTTGGACTGGAGGTAGCCTATCCGCTCAATCAAACATGCTGCGGGCAGCCAATGGCCAACGAAGGCGATCAGGAGAATTCAGCCGCCGCGGAGCGCCTGTTTGTGGAAAACTTCAGCGGGTATGAATATATCATCGGGCCTGCAGGCAGCTGCGTAAAGCATGTACGCCACCACCTGGATGCCATTCCCCAAACAGCAGCGGTAACGGAAGTAAGAACGCGGACTTATGAACTGGTAGAATTTCTGCACGACATACTCCAGGTAGAAGCCTTTCCTTGGGCTTATTTCCGGTATAAAGCCAGCCTGCATAACAGCTGCAGTGCTATCCGCGGTTTGCACATAGCCCAGCCATCGGAGCATATGGCGCCTTACTATAATAAAAGTGAATCGCTCCTGAAAATGGTAGAGGGACTGGAGCTGGTACCGCTGGACAGGCCGGATGAATGCTGCGGATTTGGCGGTACCTTTTGTGTGACAGATGAGGCGGTGAGCGCGCGGATGGGCCTCGACAAAGTACATGACTATGAGCGGCAGCGTGCGGAATATGTGATTTCCCCGGATATGTCGTGCCTGATGCATCAGCAGGGTATTGCCCGCAAAGCGGGAATTGATATGAAGTTTATCCACATTGCCCAGGTATTAAATGGCGGACCATTTTAAAGGAAGTGTATGGCAAAACAACGTGTAGACGTAGCCGGTAATGCGGCATCGTTCATCGATCAGGATGATATTCATGAACCGGTTCATGACAAAAACCTATGGGCGGCACGCATGAAGCGTGATGCTGCAGCCAGGGCAGTTCCCGAATGGGAAGATCTGCGTACCATTGCCTCACTTATCAAAGAGCATACACTCACCCACCTGGACCATTACCTGGAAATGTTTGAAGCCAATGCCATTAAGCGAGGCGCAAAAGTATACTGGGCAAGAGATGCCGCAGAGCATAACCAGCATGTATGGGAGATATTATCTGCCCGTAATATAGATGCGATTATTAAAAGCAAATCCATGTTGCAGGAAGAATGCGGAATGACCGCCTTCCTGGAAAACAGGGGAATATCCGTCACGGAGTCAGACCTGGGGGAACGTATTCAGCAACTGGACAATCAGCCACCCAGCCATATTGTGATGCCGGCCATTCATAAAACCCCTGCGGATATTGCCGGGATATTTGCAAAGGCCATAGGCACCGATCCCAATAATACCGATCCGCATTACCTGAACGAAGCCATGCGGGCAGATGCACGCAAACGCTTCCTGAAAGCAGGCGCCGGGATGACGGGCGCCAACTTCGCGATTGCTGAAACAGGAACATTTGTAGTATGTACCAATGAAGGCAATGCAGATATAGGCGCTTCAGTACCACCCGTACATATCGCCAGTATTGGTATAGAGAAGTTATTGCCGAAGGTGAGTGACCTGGGCGTATTTATCCGGCTGCTCTCCCGCAGTGCGCTGGGAACTTTGGCCACCCAGTACACCTCTCACTTCAGCGGGCCGCGGAAAGGTGGAGAGCTGCATATCATTATCACGGATAATGGTCGCAGTAAGCGTTTAGGACTGGATGACTTCTGGCATAGCCTGAAATGTATCCGTTGTGGTGCCTGCATGAATACCTGTCCTGTATACCGCCGCAGCGGCGGGCTGGCTTATGGTGCTACTTATTCAGGGCCGATAGGAATTATCCTGGATCCGACTTTTGATGAATCAAAATACAGTGAGTTGCCTTACCATAGTACCCTTTGTGGTTCCTGCTCGGAGGTATGCCCGGTGAAGATTGACATCAGTGACCAGATTCTGAAATGGAGAAAGGTAATGGCTGCTAAAAAATATTTACCGATTAGTCGCCGCCTGGCCTTTGGTGCGGCGGGAAAGGTATTTGAACACCCTACCTTGTTTCATGGCGCTGAAACTGCCGCCAGTGCCGCCATGAAGGTGACGCCACACTTCCTGCTCTACAACCGGGGATTAAATCCGTGGGGGCGTCACCGTGAGTTACCACATTTCGCGAAGCAAACGTTCCGGGAGTGGTATTTACAGTATAAACAAACAGACAAAGACCAAGAACCGCAACAATAACTGTACACTTTAAAAACTGATAAGATGACTCTCAACCCGCGTGAACAAATTCTGGACGCTGTGCGCCATCATCTACCGACCGAAAAAGTTGATTACCCGGCTGTTCCTGTTTTTCAGAAAACCATATCAGCGATGCTGCCTGCCTTTGAGGCGCGTTTGAAAGAGGCCGGTGCTACTGTGCACAAACCTGCTGACCTGGCTGCGGCGCAGGCGCTGCTGGCGCAGGAGCATGCCGATGCTAAAGTAATCTGTAGTGCTACGCCTGACCTGCAGGGCAATCGCGATATTCATAAAGTTGTGAATCCGCATGAGCTGGCGGATGTGGATGTGGGCGTAATCCGCGCCGGCTTTGGGGTGGCTGAAAACGGGATGGTATGGCTCACCCAGGAAGACCTGGTGGTGAATGCACTGGGTTTCCTCTCCCAGCACCTGGTTATATTACTTAAACCTACGGAGCTGGTAGCGGATATGTATGATGCCTATATGCGGGTACACCTGGAAGATACCGCCTATGGTTGCTTCATGATGGGGCCTTCTGCCACCGCGGATATCGGGGCAGTGCTGGTGCATGGAGCACAGGGAGCCAGGAGCCTGAGTGTGTATCTGGTTTAATGAACTAAGATGTCAGCAGGGCAGGTTATAACTGATACTGCTCAGCATACCCTCGCGGAAATGAAGCAGGATCCCGGCGTCACCATTGGGGGACTCCCTCAGCAGGATCACATCGGACTTCCCTTCATTTTCCGCCTGTTGTACCGCCATGGGGAAGAGCTTGCGGGCATCTTCCCAGGTGATGCGATTATGCAGGGTAATGTTACCGCTGGTGAGGCGGGTTTGTGGCTGAAAGTAAAACTGATCGCAGACTACGGAGTCGCGGCCGATTTCAAACAGTGACCCTGCTGTATAGGCATATTGAAAATCTTCATCCAGCTGGCCGCAGATGGCGTTATAATCAGGAGTAAACAGGCTATCGGCCGCTCCCCATGCCTGCTGGAACTGGCTACGTGTAGCGTAGAGCGGTAGTTTATTGTTGACCCTGGCATTTGCGAAATCAAATACTTCTACATTGTTCCAGGCTACGTCCGCATGTAATTCCATGGCGGCTGCCATAGGTGTAGCGTTCAGGTCGAGGGCGGCTGCCGGTGCGGCTACGGCTATCTGATCCGCATCCTCATGACTTTGGTTATTCTGGCAGGCCATAGTGGCGCTGAGTGCCAGGAGACATAATACTCTATACATAGTTTCCCGGTTATACGGATAAGGGCTTTCTTAAGCCTGACGAAATTATAAACTTCCTTTGGTTTTCACGGGTTCCAAATTAAAGCATAAAACTATTGGAAAATGATAATTTTATGCAATCGTTTGCATAAATCAAAAACTGGGGTTACTTTCGGTTAATAATCCACGTAATTGTTATGAAAAAACTAGCATTATTCTGCCTGGGCATGAGTATGGGAAGCCTTGCCCTGGCGCAGGAGAGTGACATTGCCATCGTAAGGAAGGTGGCGGATCACCTGATTGCCCATGCCGGCTTTAAATTTATTGGGGACAACAACCAGACTTATACTTCCAGCAAGGATATTCCTGCGGGGGTAAAGGTGAAAGTCTCAGATCCTACCAGTAACTGGCATTATCCGAATGGGGTGACCAACATTGCCATGATGGACCTGGCGGCATATACGAAAGACAGCAGGTACAGTGACTACGCCAAACGCCACCTGGACTTTGCCTTCGACAACAGCAAACCTTTTGAATTATTACAACAACAGAATAAAAAGTATCCATCTTTTCCTTTCAACCAGCTGATTAATTTCAGGGTACTGGATGACTGTGGGGCGATGGGAGCCAGTGTTTTAGATGTGTATCAACAGGTAAAACGCCCTGAGTACAAGACGTATATTGACAATGCAGCCAATCATATTTTCAGTAAACAGGAGCGTTTGCCTGACGGTACTTTCTGCAGGCCTAATCCTTATCAGTGGACTATCTGGGGCGATGACCTGTACATGAGTGTACCGTTTCTGGCGCGCATGGGCAAGCTCACCGGCGACAAGAAATATTATGATGATGCGGTGAAGCAGGTATTACAGTTTTCGAAATACCTCTGGGATGAAAAAGCGGGCCTGTATGTGCATTATTACTACGAGGATTTGAAACGCCAGGGTGTGGCGCATTGGGGTCGTGCAAACGGCTGGGTGATGATGGCAAAGGTACAGTTGCTGAATTTCCTGCCGAAGGATCATCCGGGCAGAGCTGCGGTGCTGGCTGACTTAACCAGGCAGATACTGGGAGTGGCTCCTTATCAGTCCGCCTCTGGTATTTTCCACCAGGTGCTGGACAAAACGGACTCCTATACAGAGACTTCTGCCACCGCCATGTTTGCCTATTGCATAGCGCGCGCGGTAAATGAGGGCTGGCTGGACAAGCGTTATATTACCATTGCAGAAAGAGCCTGGGAAGGGATCGTAAAGGAAAAGATTACCGAAGATGGTATGCTGAAGGATGTATGTATTGGTACGAATACTTCTGCTGATATTACGTTTTATTACAACCGCCCTACGGAGTTAAATGATTTTCATGGCATCGGCCCTGTAATTGAGGCTGGTATTGAGGTTGCGAGGTACCATGCTGCCAATCCACCAAAGAAGAAGTGATCGTGATTATAGTATGAAACAATCGAAGGGGGCGCCTGTTGCGGGCGCCCTTTTATTTTGTGGTTACTTGTTCAGCATCTTTTTCACTTCTGACTCACAGGTTTGTATGTTTTCCCAGATCAGTTTATCCACGCACACAGTGCCTTTGTATTTGATGGTCAGTTTTGTTTTCCGGAGGATGACCTGGTAATATTCGGGGGCATCGGGGGAGTTTTCCCAGGTGACGATGCCTTTTTCATCGATGCCGCCGCCGATTTTATCTTCGATGAGCGCATTGATTTTTTTACGGAGGCTGTCGGGCACCTCGTATGCTACGTCCGTTTTTGTGAGGCAGGTATCATACGCGGGTTTTCCGGCGAGGGTGGCTGCGCGGGACCGGGGCGAAAGGCATAGCAGTAACAGGGCTGGTACAGCCAGCAGCATAAGGGATTTGATACTCATTTTCATGGCATGTGGAATTAATGATAAGGAGATATAGCGTTACAATTTGTCAAGTTTTACAAGCCGTGCGGAATATGCAGATTTTGGTATGTATCGTTTCTTATTACCTATTATTAAAATAGCATATTTAATGGACATTACAAAAAATAATCCCGGCGGAAGCCGGGATTCTGTGTTTAACTAATATTCAATTGTAAACCCCAAAAATAGTTAAGGTTTGCAATGCGGTATTAATACCTGCTTTGCAGCATCCAGAGAATTTTCCGGCTGGCGTCTGTCATGCCGGTGGTAGAATCCTGCGGGATGAAGTGTCTTTTAAAGGCGGCAATAGCAGCTGTGGTATCTTTCACGTCGTATCCGATGATACGGAGTGCCTGGATGTTGTTGAAATCACCGGGAACCACTGCATTGGTGGTATCACCGAACCAGCTGCCAAATCCTTTTTCGGCCAACTGTTGCCAGGGGAAGTATGCGCTGGGATCAACTTTTCTTCCGGGGGCTATATCCCCGTGTCCAACGAAGTTGTTAACAGGGATGTTAAAGCGATTTTTCAGGGTATCCAGGAGTACTAACAGGCTATTTATTTGTTTATCAGAAAATGGTTCTTGTCCGTTATTGTCCAGTTCTATACCTATGGAGGAGGAGTTAATATCTGTGATATTGCCCCATTTGGCTACGCCTCCGTGCCAGGCGCGCAGGTAGTCGTTCAGCATGTGATGAATCATACCATCGCGGCAGATCACATAGTGAGCGCTTACCTGGGTTCTTTCCATTGTAAATGTTTTAAGCGTCTGTTCGCAGGAATTCTGTGCAGTATGGTGAATGATCACCAGGTTAGGCTTTCGCAGGTTAAAATTGGTGGTGCCTACCCAATATGGAGGGGTTAATCCATCAGCACCGCGGTATTGGGCGGGTTGCTGGCGAATAGAACTACCATAAACTTTAGCCTGACGCTTATAGGTTTTATTAGCAGCGTTGTATGGATTTCTGGCACAATTGGCCAATACCATAGCCATCACACATGCAATAAGGATTCCGGCGTAGCGCTTCATTTAAATACTTTTTTAAGTTAGGATTAATCGGTGAATTGTTTGATGATGGCCGTCATCGCTTTACGGAAACAGCCATAGTATTGCTATTTCAGGACTTATTTTTCGTGCCGTACCAGTGCACTGCAATAGTTTCGCAGTGGTTTTAGTGAAGGAGTGGCTGTTTGCCGGCTCCGATCTGTTTTTATGATCCTTAACCGGCAATTTATTCCTGCATCAGGAGTTTACCTTTGTTTCCAGCAGTTTCTTAATAATGCCTCTTCTCACTTCGAACATTTGTTGGGTGAGTTCACGTGCTCGTTGCAGCACTGGCAGTTCCGCTGTTTTTGGTGAACCTGCGTGAAACGGTGGTTGTGGATTATATTCCAGTTGCAGCTGAATTACTTTGGCCAGTTCCTCTCCACCGATCATGGCGGTAAATAACAGTCCAAAATCAATGCCTGCTGTTACGCCTCCGCCCGTTATACGATTGCGGTCCTTTACAATACGCTCCTGTACTACTTCTACATCGAACATGCGGAGCAGGTCCAGGGAGCGCCAGTGTGTGGTAGCCTTGTAGCCATCCAGCAGGCCCGCTGCCGCGAGTACCAGTGCGCCGGTGCATACAGAAGTAAAGTAACGAGCGCCGGCAGCCTGCGTTTGAAGGAACCTGATTATGTTGTTGTTCGTCAACACATCGTTTATTCCTCTGCCACCCGGCACAAACAGCACATCCAGTTGTGGTGCGTCGGCAATGGTGGTGTTTGCAAGGAGCTGCAGTCCACCTTCGGCGATGACTGGATCCGTTGTTTCGGCGATGGTAACCACTTCGAAGCACCATGCCTTGGCAAACACTTCATACGGGCCGGTAAAATCCAGAATGGTAACACCTGGGAACAGCAGCATTCCAACTTTTAATTTCTGCATAACGGGAGGGTTTACGAACCTCAATATAACGTATATGCCTGCATGTTGGTTACCTGAATTGTTCGTATTTGTTAACAGGCAGTATATGGTTGAGTTGCGCTACTTCAGCTGCCATTAGCGGTAAGGCAGCGGAGGCTGCAACAGCATCACTGAGGTGGGCCGCCGTTCTGATCCCGAGTATAGCCGATGTAACGGCTGGCTGCTGCAGTACATAACGCAGTGCTGTTTGTGAAGCCGGCCGGTTTTCTCCGGACAGTGTACTAATGCCTGCCGCAGCCTGTGCTACTTCTTTGGCGCTGTAGTTCAGGTAAGGCGCCGCAGCTTTGCCTGCCAGCAGTCCTTTTGCTACGGTGCCACGTGCCAGCACGCCGATATTGTTTTCCATCAGCAGCGGGAAGCTGGTTTCTTCCGGACGCCGGTCGAGTAAACTATACTGCATCATTACGCTGACAATATTTGATTTACGCACGTATTCCCTGATCACTTCCGGGCGTATGGACGAGATCCCATAATACCGGATTTTCCCCTGCTGTACCAATATTTCAAAGGCCTCGATGGTTTCATCGACCGGATCCTGGATGGTGCCGCCATGCAGCTGATAAAGGTCGATATAGTCCGTATTAAGCCGGCGCAGACTATCTTCTACGGAGGCGAGTATATATTTTTTTGAGGGGTTCCAGTCCCAGCCGGAGCCATCCGCTTTCCATTGGTTCCCTACTTTGGTGGCGATTACCAGTGCCTCTCTTTTAGCAGTGGCAATGGCTTTACCCAACGAGATTTCGTTGTTACCATGATCATACAGGTCAGCGGTATCAAAGAAGTTGATGCCATTGCTGATTGCCTCCTGAATGAGGACAGCGTTTGCCTGATCATCTGCTCCGAGCGACATACAGCCGAATCCGACTTCGCTGATCTGCAGGCTGGATTTGCCTAATTGATTGTATTTCATCTTCCTGATTTTCTGATTTACAACAGCAGCAAATTAGTAAAAGCAGTGGGATTAGTATGCACAATTGTATTTGGAATAGCGGGCCGCTTAGACAAGCGGCCCATTATTTTCATATCAATTGTACCACCCTAAAATATTTTGACAGTGCAGTGCAGCGCACTACAGCTGGGATTTCCAGTATAGTGAACAGCCTGGACAAGCCGTTCCGTCAGTTATGTCCTATAGTTGTTGGATAGACTGTTGAACCTATAATCAAACATATTTTAATACTGCCACCATCGACAGACCGGTTTCAGGGAAAGGGGGACAATCTGAAAAGATATCCCCGTTAACACATGAAACTGAATCAATCGTTTTCAAACTTATGGTGCCAGAAAAGTATATATAGACGGCGAAGCAGTGCTCCGGCCGGAATTTTCAGCAAACGGACTGTTTAAAAAAACAATCCGGTTCTTTACCCATTTCCTTCTACGTTATTATGGCAGTCCTAATGCGTGAACATGCAATGCGCATTATGATAACCTGATCACTCCCACTATGGGATTGCATGAGAAAACATATCAAATCAAATCACACCAGTAGTCGCTATTATTAGAAATCATGGCCTATTTAAGTGAGTTAGCAGAAAGGGGACCATCTGGACAAACGGTCCCGTCTGAACTCAAAATAAATCCCTTAACAGAAACTCAACGGGTCATTACCAGCTTGATTTCCGGACAACAAACAACCATGGCAGTACTACTGCCGGGTAACTACAACCGGAAACCGTAAATTGAGAATATACCTGATGAATTATGTTACTGATGCTACAGAGCTAAACATCAGCCAGGGATTAACAAATACTGCACTGAACTATGACAGCGCGTATTAAATGGTTGGTTTTTCACCGGTTTTTTCAATAATCATGGCTTTAATGCTTTATGGTCTAAAAAATTTTAAGTATTTTAAAGCTAAATGCATCAGATTCTTTGCTGTTATCTGATTGATAATTTGATTATCATGAAGCAAAAATAGGAAGCACTGCGACACGAAAACCAGGTTTAAAGGAATTTTGATCCCCGAATGAGAATGAACAGAAAAAAGGCACGCTGAACAAAATGAACAAAGGGCAGTTCTCATCGATTTAATCACAAGCGGCAATACAGTAACCAGTTTCTGAAAAACTACTTTCCCGCAGCACATCAGCAATCGCTCTGCGGAGGATGATTACCGTTATACACCTGCTGGCAAGGTTTTCGACTTTTATTCAACACTAAAAAACATTCATATGCTGCAACAAATCAGCGGTACTTTATTCGGCGTGGCCATTGGCGATGCCCTCGGCGTACCAGTGGAATTTGAAACACAGGCCTACCTGCGGGAAAAACCTGTGACGGACATGCTGGGTTATGGCAGCTGGAATCAGCCCCCAGGCACCTTTTCCGACGACTCCTCCCTTACCTTTTGTACGGCAGAAAGCCTGATAAGCGGGTACGACATCCACCATATGGCGCAATTGTTCGTAAAATGGTATAGTGAAGGCTACTGGAGCGCACATGGCAAAGTATTCGACATCGGCAACACCACCCGCAGGGCGCTGCACCGCGTTAGCACCGGCACCTCGCCCTTGCTTACCGGTGGATTCGAAGACTTCGAAAACGGCAACGGCTCCCTCATGCGCATTGCCCCGGTTACATTTTATGTGGCCCACGAAATGGATATTGAAAAAAGATACCAGACGGTAAAGGAAGTTTCCGGTATTACCCATCAACATTTCAGGTCAGTATTCGCCTGCTTTATCCAGGTGGAATTCCTGCGACTGCTCCTAACGGAGCAGGATAAACAAACCGCCTATCAGCGCCTCCAACAGGTGATCCAGAGCTTTCTGGCTGTAAGGCATTTTAGCCCCGCTGAAGTAAAACTCTATAAACGAATCCTCGACGGCACCCTCCCTGCTTTGCATGAGGAGGAGATCACCGCCTCCGGCTACGTGGTAAATACCCTGGAAGCAGCCATCTGGTGTTTCCTCACCACCAACACCTACGAAGAATGTGTGTTGAAAGCGGTGAACATGGGAGAAGATACCGATACCACCGGCGCAGTAGCGGGAGCTTTAGCAGGCCTTCATTATGGCTACGACCAGCTCCCGGAAAAATGGATAAACGCCCTCGCCAGAACCGCGGATATCCAGTCCCTGGCGGAAAGATATAAAGAGGCATTAAACTTGCAGCCTGCATAAGTGTCAAATACCTGTAGTGCCGGGAAATTCCTCCCGGCATATGCAGGAAATGCTTATCAAATGAAAAACAGAATATTCGGACTGTTGGTGCTGACCGGGATTTTAAGCACCTGCACGCTCCACTCAGCCTATGCACAACGCGGCCACTACGGCGGCCGAATTAACGTAGCTCCCCGCTACTCCGCGCCAAGAGTATACAGCTCAGGCCCCCGCTACATCCGCACCGTTCCTGGTCCCGGCCCGAGAGTAGTGGTTCACGGCGGCGTTACCATCAGCCGTGGTTACCCCGGTTATTACTACTACCGCGGCTACCGCCCTTACTACCGGTACTATTACCCACCCGTTGGATTCTATGTGAACACATTGCCTTACGGCTATTTTTCACTGGGTGCAGGCTTTGGTCCGGTTTATTACTACGGCGGTACCTACTACTCCCAGTCTGATAACCAGCAGGGTTATAAAGTAGTGGACGCGCCAACCGGCGCTATGGTGCCCAACCTCCCCGATGGAGCCCGGGAAGTAACAGTAGACGGGAATGTTTATTACGACGTAAACGGTACCTATTACCAGGAAGTGATGACGGATAACGGCAGAAGATATAAAGTGGTAGGGAAAAGCGACACCGCACCTAATAACAACTACCCTGACGATCAGGATGCACAGCAGCAGGATGAACTCCTGGCTGAGCTCCCGGAAGGCTCCAGAAGCGTGAAAATCAATGACCAGGAATACTGGTTATCTCCTGACGGGATGTACTACCAATACGTTGAAAGTAATGGTACCAGCGGATACAAAGTGGTTGGTAAAACCGATGCCGGAGAATAAAATACTTTGTAAACGAAAAGCGGCTGTATCCATCAGGATACAGCCGCTTTTTTATGCATTTACCAACTACTGCTTGCGCCACCGCCCCCGGAAGAGCCGCCCCCCCAGGATGATCCGGAAGAAGACGAAGAGGAACTGGACGAAGAGGAAGAGGAAGATTCTGATATCTTAGGAATCGTAAACCGATAGTCTTTGGAAAAACCGCAGGCCGCACATAAATAAGTTTTAATACCCCAGCCGGCCGCCTTTGTAGTAGCCCGTTTCTGAGTCCTGGTAGTTTTACACTGGAAAGTTTTATGCTCACAGGAAGGGCATTCCGATACGGCCGCATGGAAATCCGTGTAGTCCAGTACCAGCTGATAATCATCTTTATCGCAGCGCCATACATCGTAATCCACTGAACTGAGCTTTTCCTCTATCACCTGGGCCTTTTCCAGGTAAGGGTCCTCGGTTTTTTCATCGAGGCGGTGCAGCGCCTGATGGCAATGCGGACAGTCATAAGGGGTATCGCGGAGCTTTTGCTGCTCGTGCCGATACCAGCGCAGATATAATAACAGAAAAGGTAACGGGAATATATACCCTGAAAATTCCAGCTGACTATGTGCCGCCGAGAGCCGCTGCCAGCGGGTATGCCGATCCGCACCCCGCAAAGCTGTTTCAGCACGCAGGCGCACGATCAGTACTGCCAGGTGCATAAATACCACCCAGGTAGCATAGTACACCAGCAATACCTTAAAGAATCCCAGCCGCACGTTATAATGGGCATCCATAAACCACAGCAGCCACCAGGCAGTAATGTGTATGAGCAGCAATCCAATCCACCCCGGCCGCAGGAAATCGTTACTCATTTCCTTAATACTTACCGGAATATTATCCACATCCGGATCCGGATGCTTTTTCTTCTTTTTCCTCCTGCCACCAAAGCAGGCATGCATCAGCACCGGGGATAAAAATAACATCAGTACCAGGCCAATATAAAACCCTGCCCCTGGTGAGCGGTCTATAAAATCGCTTCCCTGCTCTACCGGCGCTTCGGCATACTCCTGCATCTCATCGGCAGCACCGGCAAATGCCTGTGGGCTGGCCACCACCATATCGTCTTCCGCGGCAACAAGAGAGCTGTCGGTAACAGGCGCCATATACGCTTCATCACTGGTTTCATCATAGGCATAGTTACCGGTGCGCAGCTGCGCCGCTACCGACTTTACACCATTAATAAACGCTTCATCGTAGTTATCTTCCTTAATGTGAGGGATCATATATTCCTGCTGGATGCGGTAGCACAGGATATCCGGCAGGTCACCTTCCAGCCCCTTGCCGGTTTCAAATACCAGCTTACGGGCATCCCGAACAAGAAATATCAACAGGCCATTATTGGTTTCTTTGCTGCCAATTCCCCAGGTATTAAATAGTTTATGTGCAAAATCCGTAGGGTCTTCAACCCCGATATCCTCCTGCAGCACCACTGCCACCTGGGCGGTACCCTCCTTGTCAAGATCGGTGAGCATACTATTGATGGTAGCGGTAGCTGATGCTGACAACATATGCGCGGGGTCGCTCACATAGCCGCCATCGGTTTGTTTCGGGTCAGGGATATCCTGGGGAGTAATTCGCTGCTTTTTTTCCTGGCAGGAAAAAAGGGTTACCAGGAAGACCAGCAGTAATGACTTCAGTCTCATTGCTGTTACTTTTGTGGCACGAAGATAATATTACATGGCAGAAATTGACATCTCCCCATAAAACAGTTGATATACCGGAAAATTAATCCGCCCGGGCAGCGTTATAAGAGTAACCTTTCGGCAATTAAGCCGTTATTTATCCGGCAATCATAAAATATAACTAATTTAGTAAACGTACTATTATTCAAACAGCGTCTATGAAAAGGTTACTCGCACTGTTCACCCTTGTATTTCCTCTTGCCTTGCAGGCGCAAAGCAAGCTGGCACAGAATATTATTGACGATTTCTCTAACCGGGCCGCCTATCATTACACGCTCAAAAACGATTCTATCACGGGCTATATCGCGGAACAACTGAACCGCAGCGGCTCCGGCGGGATAGATGTGGACGCCACCATGTTCAAACTCGCGGAGGACCAGGGCGCATTTGATGCATCCCTGAAGTACCTGTATCAGTATAGCGACTGCAACCGCCAACGGTTTATCGAAAACCTGAAAAACCTGGGCCTGAAAAACAACAGCATTTTCCCGATTGCCACCTATACGGCCAATAAATATAAAGACCAGTCCAAAGATTTATTGGAAGATAAAAAGGATTTCCTGGTAACCTATACGGGCCCTAACACGGGTAAGGTTCCGCCACCGGCTACCGTAGCAACGGTGCAGCATAACGCTGACGGTACTACGACTACCGTCGAAGCGGCCGAAGGAACCGCTGAGGCCATCCAGGGCGGTGTAGCAGATAGCTCCGCTGCAGCTCCGGTAGCGGATACACGCGACTGGGAAGTAAAACCTATTTTCAAGACCCGCAATGCCGAGCAGCTGCTTACCATGTATGGTAAGGAAAATGTGATTCTCCGCGATGGCAGCGATATTTCAGGCAACGCTACCGGCAAAAACGCTTTTGTAGTATACCCTGACACCGATAATGAACTGCAAATAGAAATGGACGGCGACGAGGGTAACACCCTGCTCTTTAGCCTCGAGCATACAAAATGGAAAACACCTTTCGGCATTAAACCCGGCGATCCGTTAGAAAAACTCGTTAAAATAAACGGGCGTCCGTTTAAATTTAATGGCTTTGAATGGACCGACAGTGGCCTGGTGAGCAGCTGGGAAGGCGGACAACTGAATGGCAAAGGGGTGGAAGTGGTGCTGCGCGCCAACAATACCGGCGATCCTAAGTTGTATGACCAGGTAACCGGCGATAAAACAATCCGTTCTGATAACGCTGCCCTGAAAAAGCTCAACATCGTTATTCAGTCGATTACTTTTAAGTCAAACTAACTCAACACTTGCATCGCTCAATCCGGATTTTTATATTGTAGTATGAAAAACTACTTTAAATCCGGATTGGGCTTTTTTATTTTATTCATCTGCATTTCCGCGTATACATCCGCACAGTCTGTGAAGAAGCCATCTTTAAATCATATAGCCATCTACGTTGTAGATCTGGAAAAAAGCACCACTTTTTACCGCGACATTATCGGACTCGAAACCATGGACGAACCGTTTAAAGACGGCCACCATTCCTGGTTTAAGGTAGGTCCTCACGCTCAGGTACATATCATTTCAGGTGCCCAGGCACCCACTACCCATAACAAAAACACGCATATCTGCTTCTCCGTACCGGTGATGAGCGATTTCCTCGCCAACCTCCGCAGGCAGCATGTTGCGTATGAAGACTGGGCCGGCAAACCAGACGCTGTTACCAACCGTGTAGACGGTGTAAAACAGGTATGGCTTCAGGATCCTGACGGTTACTGGATAGAAATAAATGACGATCAGTTTTAATGGGTTATTCATTGTCAGCCTTTTGCGGGATTTTTACTATATTCAGTAATAAGTTTTCATCCTGATCATCGTGTTATGACATTACTACTGAATGTTCCAGCGGCTGATAAAAACCAGGCCGAGAATGCAGGTGCCGTTTACCATGAAGAAACCGGTAAATGGGTACTGCCCGATGCGGCCTATGGCCGGCTACGCGAAGTGCAGCCATGGCTTGCCCCGGAAGGCTATATCGTATTGTCAGATAAGGTGTTGATCGCGGAGAGTCGCGCTGTATGCAGCCACTGTGGCCATACTAACCAGGTGATTGCCATTGGCAGCGACTTCTTTTTCGAGCGTGACATCAACGAAAGGGATGAAGAAGTGTGGGTGGAGCAGGATTTTTTCGCGTTATTTCATTGCCTCACCTATATTTCTGATAACCTGTTGGGGCTTTTGAGAGATAGTTATCCACACTACAGACCGGCGCCTCCGGAGGATGGGAAGGCGTACTGGTATAATCACTGCTCCCAGTGCCAGCATCCGATGGACGATCACCGTTTAATGGATACTCCCGGGAACACCTTTCACCCCCGCAACGCCGAAGAAGCCGCCACTATTGCCCTTCGGACGTTCCAATCCAAATACGCCCCACTACTCGATGCGGATTATGAAATCTCCCTACACCAAAAACTAATTGCCGAATTTGCTGCCCGAATCTGATAGAATGCATTTCAAAATTCTTTCTACCTTAGTAGAGTTAATTTTCGATTGATGTCCGACGCAGGTCAACCAAACAGTGAAACAACGTGGATGCAGCGCCTCCGGGATAACGATACCACTGCATTTACTGAAATCTACGAAACATATCGGGATAAGCTGCTGGCGGTAGCCTATAACAGGCTATGCGACCTGCAGGCCGCCGAGGATGTGGTGCAGGATGTATTTGCCAGCCTGTGGCACCAGCGGCACAACAGCCAGATCGAAAATGCCGGCGCCTACCTGGCCACCGCTGTGAAATATAAAGTACTGGACCGCTTTCGCCGGGAGCAACTGCTACGCCAGTACCAGCAGGTATACCAGGCGGATATTGTGGTTAATCCTGCCACCCCCGAATCAGCCCTTCAGTACAAACATATTATGCAGTTATACCAGGAAGAAGTAAACCGTCTTCCTGAAAAATGCCAGCTGATCTTCCGATATAGCCGCGAGCAGGGCATGCCCGTGAAGGAAATCGCAGCGGCCCTTAACATCTCCCATAAAACTGTTGAAAACCAGCTCACAAAGGCTTTGCGGCACCTGAAGGGAAATATCAAAAATTACTTTTCCATCTTTTTTTAATTTTTTTTAACCACGCGTAGGGGATCGGCTTTACTTGTTCGACTTCTCTATGTAATTGCCCGTTATGAAAGAAAACCAGGATCTATTCATCGCTATAGAAAAATACCTGCGGGGGGAAGCCTCTGCGGAAGAATCTGCGTTGGTAAATCAGTGGTATAACTCCTTCAACGATGAGGAAGTTACAATTACAACACCACCGGAATACAGTAAGGAAGAAATATACAGTAAGATGCAATCGCAGCTGGCGGCCGTAGTGACGCCTGCAACCCCGGTTGTATCCATGGGTAAAGTGTGGATGAAACGTGCCGCTGTTGCGGCCAGTGTATTAGTACTCGTGAGTGCCGGTATACTGATAGCTTCCCGTGTAAAATTAAAGATGAGTGCCGATGTTACCGTAACATCAGCAACAAAGGCACCAGTGATGCCGGGCAGCAACAAAGCTGTGCTCATACTGGACGATGGCAGCAGCATGTCGCTGGGCGACAGCTCCACCAGCCAGCTCACCGGCGCTTCGGTGCAGGGGGAGTCGCTGGTATACGACCAATCTGGTACTACCACAGGAGGCGCTGTGAAGTACAATACCCTACAAACACCCGCCGGTGGCCAGTTTGCTGTAGTATTGCCCGATGGTAGCAGGGCATGGCTGAATGCAGCCAGCTCCCTCCGCTATCCTACTGCGTTTACCGGTAATAACAGGACCGTGATACTTAACGGTGAAGCCTATTTTGAAATCGCAGCTGATAAGAATAAACCCTTTGTTGTAGAAATAGCCCAGATGAAAGTGCAGGTACTGGGTACCTCTTTCAATGTGATGGCCTATAATGAAGAGGATGCAATTAAAACCACCCTGATCACCGGCGCAGTAAATGTAAGCAGCGCCAATGCCACTAAACACCTGCTTCCCGGCCAACAGGCAGCGTTCAACAAGCAGGAGCAATTTACCATCGGCAATGCGGATGTAAGCGCCGCCATTGCATGGAAGGAAGGAAAGTTTGAATTCAGCGGAGAAGATATTACGGTAGTATTAAGACAGATAGCCAGGTGGTATGACCTCCAGCTTGAACTGAAGGATGGCATGCCCGAAGGCCACCTCAGTGCCACATTCCCACGCAGCACCAGCCTGGAAAATGTAATAAAAATGCTGGAGCTGAGCGGCATCCACTGTGAAATTGCCAACAGAAAACTGATAGTTAGAAAAAGCTAAATAACGCTATTCCAAAATGTTGAAAATTAAAAATTGATAAGTATAAGAGCAATGGACAAGTAATATCTATAACAAACACTATGGAGTTATGGCATTCCATGGACCATAACTATTCTATCCGGTAACAATTTCTTTTTCACCAAACATCTGTGATGTATGAGTTCAACTCAGTACAATGGGACCTCGTATGCCTTAAAGTCCCGTTACGCCGGCACCTTTCGGGTGCTGAAACTAACTGTCGCCCTGCTGATAATTCTCAGTATGCAGGTTACAGCCCTTGGCTATGCACAAACGCTGACCCTGCATTCCCGCAATGCCAGCTTAGTGGAAATTTTCAGAAGTATTACCAAACAAACCGGCTACAGCTTTATGTACCGCGATGAAATGCTTACCCGTGCACAGCGTGTAACCATTTCTGTGAATAATGTGGAACTAAAAGCTGCGCTGGACATATGTTTCCAGGGACAGCCACTCTCCTACTCCATTGTGGATAAAGTGATTGTGGTAGATGCCCGTAAAGAAAAGCCACGACTGGATTTAGTGGCCGATCAAAATGGCGAATTACGCGGACAGATTGTAAATGATAAGGGGGAAACCTTGCCCGGCGCGTCTGTAGTATTAAAAGGCACTACCAAACGTGCCATGACAGATGAGAAGGGAGCGTTTATACTCCGCGATGTAAATACCAGCGAAGGTGTGCTGGTAGTAGATTACATCGGTTTTGAAAAGCAGGAGGTAGCCCTCCAGGGCCGATCATCCATCACTATAACCCTGAAACCGAAAAGTGCAGACCTCACAGACGTGGTGGTAGTTGGATACGCTACGCAGAAGCGTGTAAACCTGACCGGAGCAGTAGCTACTGTTACCAGCAAAAGTCTGGAAAACCGCCCTGTTACAAACGTATCCAGCGCATTAGCCGGTTTGAGTCCGGGATTGCAGGTGCGCCAAAGTTCCGGTAAGCCTGGCTCCGATGGCGCTACCATTCGCGTGCGTGGCGTAGGAACGCTTAACAACAGCGATCCGCTCGTGGTAATTGATGGTATCATTGGTACCATGGATGCGGTGAACCCGAATGATATCGAAAGCATGTCGGTATTGAAAGATGCGGCCTCCTCCTCTATTTATGGTACGCTCGCTGCCAATGGCGTAATCCTTATCACCACCAAAAAGGGTAACCGCAATCGCACTTCCGTGACCTACAGCGGCAACCTTTCTACCGTGCGGCCAAGTAATCTCCCTAAATTTGTAAATGATTACGTGCGGTACATGAACCTGTATAACGAGAGCGCGCGTAACCTCGGACAGGCAGAACTCTTCAAGCAAACCACCATTGAAACCTGGACCAATGCCAACCAGCATCCCGGCGATACCAATGCCTTCGGCATTCCTAACTCCGTGGTATATGCCAATACCGACTGGTCCGATGCGGTGTTTAACAATAACATCCTGCAACAGCATAACGTATCCGTTTCCGGTGGCAGCGAAAAATCTACTTACCTGTTTTCCGGGTCTTACCAAAACAACCCAGGTACGATGGATAATACAGGGTCAAAGAGATACCAGTTGCGCTTAAACCTGGATACCCGTATTAATAAATTCATCAACGTAGGCACGCAGACGTTTGCTTCACAGGAATCGTTAGGCCTCGGTAACACCGACAACGCTTTCAACTACCTGCGCCAGACTACACCAGGTGTACCTACACAATGGCAGGGCAAATTTGGCTTTCCTTCTGCCCTGGAAGAATCGCAGACTGCCAACAACATCCTGCTGTACCTCAATAACGTGGCTGGCTCCAACGTCATAAACAGGTTTAACTCCACCGTTTATGCTACCATCTCTATCCTGAAAGGACTTACCTTCGAAACCCGTTTCAATTACCAGACACGTTACCAGGATAAACAGTTCCACGATGTACCTTTTGCTAAATGGGACTTTACCACCAATGTGGCCCGCACTCCCGCGGCTACGCCTGATCAGCTGAATACCACCACTGATCACATGAAAGAATATACCACCACGTTTGATAATGTTCTCCGCTATAACACACAGCTCAAAGGGGGGCATGAAATTGGCGCACTGGCCGGTTATAATCAAAACTATTATTACTATAACAGAGACGCAGCTACAAGAAAAGGTCTGATATCTGAGTCTATTACAAACATTAACGTTGCCGGCAATACGAACAATATTTTTGAAGGAGCAGAATATGACAATGCCCTCCGTTCCTGGTTTGGCCGCGTCAACTACGCTTATAGAAATAAATATTTGTTAGAAGCTAACCTTCGCTATGACGGCTCTTCCCGTTTCGCACCGGCTTCCCGCTGGGGCTACTACCCTTCTTTCTCAGCAGGATGGCGCCTTACAGAAGAAGGCATTTTCAAGGATCTGCTGCGCAATGTGCAACAGCTGAAACTCCGCGGCTCCTGGGGTAAGCTGGGTAATAACGGCGGTGGCGACCGTTCCAAAGGCAATTACGACTGGCAAACACTTTACAACCAGGTATATTATTCCTTTAATAACACCGCTGCTAACGGCCTTGCAGTTACCAAATTCGGTAACCCCTTCCTGCTGTGGGAAGCAACTGCAATCGCTGATGTAGGTGTAGACGCTACCTTCCTGAACAATGCACTGAATGTAACAGTGGACTATTACAGCAAAACTACTTCCGGCATTATCACTACCCCGCCTATTCCGCTGACGGTAGGTAACGCCGACGCACCTACGGTAAATACTGCTACCGTTTCCAATAAAGGCATTGAGCTAATCGCTTCTTATAACCGTAAGTTGGGAGAGGTTGATGTAACGGTGGGCGGCAATTTCGCGTATAACAAAAACGTCATTACGTCATACCGCGGCGCACTGAAAGAAGGGTGGGTAACAGATGCCAGCGGTAATAAAACATGGTCGTCCAACATTGGTGCCGTAGCATCTGCCAATGGTAATAATTACCGGGTAGAAGGCAAACAGATTGATGAATACTACCTGTTTCCGGTATACCAGGGCAATGGCAGCCACTTTAATGCAGATGGAAGTGTGAATATCAATGGTGGCCCACGCGATGGTATGATCCGCACCACTCAGGATATGGACTGGCTGAAAGCCATGATGGCAAAAGGTTACACCTTCCTGCCGGCACAGGGTATTGATAAAGGTAAAATCTATTACGGCGACCTGATTTATGCAGATACTAACGGCGACGGCATCTACGGTAACAACTTTGATAAAACATTTACCGGTACCAGTGGTACGCCTAAGATCAACTATGGCTTTAACTTCGCCGCCTCCTGGAAAGGAATTTACCTGACGATGGTTTGGGCCGGCAGCACCGGTTTCCAGTATTACTATAACGACCGTGGTTACCTGAGCTCTGTTACCTCTGCCGGTAATGCGATTGGATTGGAAGTTGCCGATGATCACTATTATTATAATGACGCCAATCCAAATGATCCGGCCAATAACATCAACGCCAAATATCCCCGCTTAAAACTCAATACAGATCCGCAAAACAGCATTGCCAACTACTTCTACCTCTACAATGCTTCCTACCTGAAACTGAAAAACCTGCAGATAGGCTACCAGATTCCGGAAAGCATTACTAAAAGAGCGACTATTAGTCGTGCAGTCGTATACGTGAGTGGCGAAAACCTGCTGACCATCACCAAATATCCGGGCCTGGACCCTGAGATTGGCGCCAGCGTAGGCTATCCAACGATGAAGCAGTTTGCAGTGGGTCTTAATGTTACATTCTAGTAAAAAGTAAGCGTATGAAAAAGTTCAAAGTTCTATTATATACTGCGGGATTATTATCCCTGGCCAGCTGTAAGCAAGACCTGCTGGACACCTTGTCGTACACCCAGCAGAGCGACGAAACCATGTGGACCACCGATAACCTTACCGACCAGGGCATGGCAGGCGTATATGCCGCGTTGCGCCTGGGCATCGACCAAAGCAGTGCTTCCGGCAACGAGCTGTATCAGTTTGACCGTTACGGTGTTGGCGGCATGGTGCGTGATGCTGATGGATTACAGGTGGGTACCATTACCCCCAGCAGCAGCATGTTTAGCAACAACTGGAAATATTTTTATGATGGCATCCAGCGTGCAAATGGCGCTATTGTGAATATTCCGCTGAAGTCACCTTCGGCCGATGATAAGAAAGCCCGGTATGTAGCGGAAGCCAAATTCCTGCGGGCTTACTTTTACCTGCGACTCAATCAGCTGTGGCACGGCGTTCCCGTGTACCTGAAACCCTTTACAGCAGATGAAGCCACGAAAGGCCGGGAAACGGAAGACAGTGTGTGGAGAGTGGTAATCAATGACCTGAGCGACTGCATCAACGAGCCTAACCTGCCGGCCAAATATGGCAAAGGCAATGCTAACTACGGGCATATTACCAAAGGCGCGGCCTATGCGCTTCGTGGGAAAGCCTATCTCTACACCAAAAATTACCCGGCCGCTGCTGCTGACTTTGCGAAGGTTGAAGCCGCAGGATACACCCTGTTTAATGGTGATTACAAAGCGTTATTCAAAGAAGCCAATGAGCAGTCGGA
The DNA here is from genome assembly GCF_900142605.1 of Chitinophaga jiangningensis. Lineage (GTDB taxonomy): Bacteria > Bacteroidota > Bacteroidia > Chitinophagales > Chitinophagaceae > Chitinophaga > Chitinophaga jiangningensis. The sequence continues at coordinate 47,575 of NZ_FRBL01000006.1, read as the reverse complement.
CGAAATGATTTTTTCCCTGCAAAACATTGCGGTGAGTAACTTCGGTTCTACTACGCAGTTTTTCTGTGGCAACCGTAGTTCTTTCGGTTCCTGCTGGAATACTTACCTGGTTTCCCCAGTGGTGGTGGACCTGTATGAAAATGCCGATGGCAGCCGCTTCGACTGGAATAAAATCATACCTGGTTACAGCAGTAAGGCTGTGAAGCAAAGGGAAGTATACTTCTTCCGGGATGGGCTTACTACTGCGGAAATCAATGCAGCAACTGCACGTGGGCTGGATATGAGTGTTTACCTACCCGTGGGCAATGAAGCGCGTATTAAAGCAGCTTATGCGAATCGTGATCCACGTTTAGCCGCTAACGTTATCACGCCATATGCGGATTACCTGGGTGTAAACGGAAGTGCTAATCAGTCGTATGTTTCCAGGTGGCCATTCCGCTCTAATACCACACCGGTATGGGACGTGGCTACTGATACCAAAGCTTATTTCTACTACCTGCACCGCAAATTTGTGTACGAAGGGGCAACCGAAACCATCAACAGGGCTTATGGCCCTACCGACTTCCCCGTGATCCGTTATGCAGATGTGCTGCTGATGTGGGCAGAGGCCATTAACGAGCAGGGCTTTAATCAACAGGCGCTGGACCTGGTGAATAAAGTGCGTGCGCGGGTTAACATGCCGGCATTACAAAATACGGATGCGGGCAAACCTACGTATGTAGCGGATCAGGCATCAATGCGCGAGCGTATCCGCAACGAGCGCCGCGTAGAGTTTGTAAATGAAGGTATCAACTACTTTGATGAACTGCGCTGGAAAACCTGGAAGGAGAAAACCTTTGGGGCCGGTGCCGGTATACAGCAGGTATGGGGTGCCAATGTGGTGAATTACTCCTGGAAAGGGGATTATATTTATGCATGGCCCATCCCGCAGGCGGAGATTGAAAGAAATCAAAACCTGAAGCAGAATGACGGTTGGATAAATTAATAATACAATACTGAAAAAGGGCGTCTATTTTAGAAAATAGACGCCCTTTTTCTATTTCCGCACCTCAAACACCGTCAGCAAACCCTTATGATCCGTTGGCCATATGCTTGAAGGTTCTATAAACACATCTTTTCCTGTTTCCCTCGCGCGCTGATTCCGGATAATAGATCCTGCAGGACCTACCACATTACTTTTGAGGACTTTCAGTTTTTTATCAGGATAATAGTAGATGAAGTCAATGCGCTCCCTTTCATCAGCATCAGGCGCCCAGGCTAGCTTACTAACGGGAACGGCTGTATTATCCGCCGGGAAGGTGAAGCCCGGATGGGTCACCGGGTTGGGGTATAATTCCCGGAAGCTATCCTTAAAACCTTGCTGGTACAGCATAGTGGAGCTGGTCCAGTTGGCGGTAACCCCATGATGATCGAAGAGGTTACTGGTGGCCGCCGTCCAGTCGAGGTGGCTTGCTTCATTAAAATCGCCGCCCAGGAAAATCAACCTGCCGGCCTGCTTATCCGCGGCTGCCGCCTTAAGGAATGCCGCGATAGCCTCATCTCTACTGGAAGCCAGATTAGATGTCATAATGGTATCCATGTTAGTGACAGGAGCAGGAAGCTTTTTCCAGGTAACCCCGTCGTAGCCACGGGGCAGGTATACTGCATAGTTCAGGTAATCCAGGTGAGCGGAGTACACGGCAATTTCGCGGCCTGCCACTTTCGTAATCAGCTTATAAATCTCCCCCTGGCCCTCAAACACCGTGCTGCTATCGGTGATGGGAGTACGACTCATTACACCCGCGCCGTTGCTGAAGAAAGAATAATATTGCTTTCCTTTGACTGCAAGAGCAGCTACAATACGATCGCAAAAGCGGGTGTTGTTATAATTACGGACTTCACTGAGTGTAACGATATCAGGCTGCAAGCGGTCGATTTCCGCCACGATGGCATCATAGCCACCGGGTACAATGGTACCTTCCTGCCAGATGTTAAGCTGTAATACGGATAGCTGCTTCTTTTGAGCAGTGGCTGTAAGCGCTAAAAGGAGCAAAGCCAGAGAGGTAAAGAGTTTCATTGTTCACTGTTCATTTATCCTTAAAAGTAAGGTAATAAACGGATTTGCATTCCAGTTTGTGACTACTATTACTATCCCATCTTCCTCCAAATCCTGTCCTTATAATCCACCGGAATAAAACGCTTTACCGTACTCGAAAATCGCATATTCTCCTTGGTCCCCAGCACTAAAAAACCCAGCTTCTCCAGGCTGTCGTCAAATAACTGCAATACCTTTTCCTGTAGTGGGCGCTCAAAATAAATCAGCACATTCCGGCAAAGGATCAGGTTAAACTCATTAAAGGAGCGGTCGGATACAAGATTATGCGTGGAAGCCACCATCCTCGCTTTCAGCTTCTCATCGAACTTAGCCCAATTGTATTTGGCGGTATAATACCGGGAGAAATCATGTACGCCACCAGAGGCGATATAGTTTTCAGAATATTGCTTCATCTGGCTAAGCGGGAACACTCCCCGCTTAATATTCTCCACTACAGCAGGGTTCAGGTCAGTGGCGTATAACAGCGATTTATGCAGCAAATCAGCCTCCTCCAGCAGGATGGCCATGGAATACACCTCTTCGCCACTGGAGCAGCCGGCATGCCAAATCCGAATAAACGGATGGGTAGCCAGCACGGGCAGCACCTGCTCCCGGATGTTGCGCCATACCGAAGGATCACGAAACATCTCTGTTACGTTGACAGTTAACTCCTCCACCATGCGTTGCAGATAGCTGGTGTCGAGGCGCAGGCGGTACAGCAGCGACTGAAAATTGGCAAAGCGGTCAATCACCATCAGTCTGCTCACCCGCCGCCGCATAGAGTTGCGGGCGTAGCTGGTAAAGTCATATCCATGTTCCTGGAGCAGTTCTCTCAGCAACAAATCCAGTTCTAACTCACTAATCATATTGGCACTAGCTCCAGGTATATTCATTGTTTCAAGATACAATTATTCGTATAACCATACACGTAATAGTGAAATGAGCTGATCTACATCCACCGGTTTGGTGATATAGTCGGATGCTCCTGCGTTGATACATTTTTCGCGGTCGCCGGTCATGGCTTTTGCGGTCACGGCAATGATGGGTAAATTCTTATATCCCGGCTTTTCCCGGATGCGACGGGTGGATTCATAACCATCCATTTCAGGCATCATCATATCCATGAGGATGAGGTCTACCTGGGGATTGTCTTCCAGCTGCCGCAGTGCCTCCTTCCCGTCGATGGCCGAAACGATTTTCATACCATAGGCTTCCAGAGATTTTGTCAGGGAGAAGATATTGCGTACGTCATCATCGGCGATCAGTACAGTTTTGCCTTTCAGCACTTCTGTAAGCTCTCCGAGACGGCGGTTCTTCACGAGGGAGCTCTCCTTTTTCTTCTCTTCCACCAGGTGGAGGAACAGCGATACTTCATCGAGGATACGCTGGTAGGAATGTGCTGTTTTAAGCACGATGCTGTCCGCATATTGCTTAATCCGGAACTCCTCCACGTGTGATAAATTTTTACCGGTAAAAATAATAATAGGCACGTTTTCAAAGCCAGGAGCCTTTTTCACTTCTTCCAGCACATCGTAGGAGCCTTGGGCAGGGATGCCCATGTCCAGGATCACACAATCCACTTCGCTGCGGTTGAGTGCCTGCAAGCCCTCGCCTACCGTATCCTTGATTTCCGTTGCAATGTCGAAGCTTTCGAGGAAGTAGGCCAGTCCGCGTGCATGCTTCAGGTTTTCTTCCACGATCAATACTTTCTTAGGTTCGTTGCGCAGGGCCTGTTCAATCTTATGGAATACTTCACCGAGGCGGTCCATGGCTACCGGCTTGTTGATAAAGTCCACCGCACCGCGGGAAATGCTGCGGATCTTCACCTCATGTGACGACATCACATGCACCGGTATTGCGCGGGTAGCAACATTGGATTTTAACTCTTCCATCACTTCCCAGCCGCTTTTCACGGGTAGCTCAATATCCAGCAGAATGCCTGCTGGCAGGAATTGCTGTGCCAATGTAACACCTTCATCTCCCCTGACAGCTACTATACATTTATAACCATTTTGACGGGTATAGGCGAGTAATGCGTTGGCAAAATTGGTGTCATCTTCAATCACTAATATCACCTTGTCGTCTGGCTGGATGTTATCCCTGTCGTCCGGCACCGGCTGCGGGATATGCGAAGCAATATACTTCGGTTCCATAGCGGCGCTCACCTGCGACTCCCTGGCCGTCAGTATCTCCGTGGCGGCTTCCGGAATAGAGAAGATATCGGTATGTGGCTGTTCACCGGCTACTTTATGCGCAGGTACGGTGAGGGTAAAAGTACTACCCTGACCTTCCTGGCTTTCCAGGGATATTTCGCCACCCAGCAGTTTTGCCAGTTCCCGGCTGATAGACAGTCCCAGGCCTGTACCACCGTACTTCCTGCGGGTAGAGCCATCCGCTTGCTGGAAGGCCTCGAAAATGGTCCGTTGCTTATCCTGTGCGATGCCAATACCGGTATCTTTTACAGAGAAGGAAATAACATCTCCCGATTTAGAAATTTCCAGTACCACCTCACCCCTGGCGGTGAATTTAAGCGCGTTGGAAATCAGGTTGCGCAGTATTTGCTGTAAGCGCAGCTGGTCCGTTTCAATCATGTTTGGCAGGTCCTCACCAAGGACTATACGGAAATTAATGTGCTTGTCTTTTGCCAGCGGATTAAAGAGCGCCCGCATTTCACTGGCTATATCATCCAGGGCTACAAAGTTGTATTCCAGCTGCATTTTGCCGGATTCAATCTTGGAGAGATCCAGAATTTCGTCGATCAGGGTAAGCAAACCGTTACCGGAGGACTGTATCACATCGGCATATTCCACCTGCTCATTGGAGAGGTTGCCCGGATGATTTTCTGAGAGCAGTCGCGATAATAACAGGATGGAATTTAACGGCGTGCGCAGCTCGTGCGACATATTCGCCAGGAACTCAGATTTATAACGGGTGCTTTGCGCCAGTGCTTCCGCCTTGGACTGAATTTCCAGGTTACGTTCCAGGATCAGTTCATTGCGCTCTTCCAGCAAGCGACTGCGCTCTTCCAGCTCCTGGTTGGCCTGTTGCAGTTCTTCCTGCTGCACACGCAGCTCTTCTTCGGAGGCCTGGAGTTTTTGCGATTGTGCTTCCAGCTCTTCATTGATATTTTCCAGCTCACTGTGCTGTACCTGCAATTCTTCGGACTGGGCCTGTGTTTCAGCCAGGAGGTCCTGCAGGCGCTGGTGATCCAGGGCGCCATTAACGGCAATGCCTACATTAAAAGCGGCGGCTTTCAGGAAGTCCATCCCTGCTTTCGTATAGCCGTATAGGGAAGCCAGTTCTATTACGCCTACCATTTTCCTTTCGAAATAGATAGGGATGGCTACCACGCTTTTTGGGCGTAAGCTGCCGGCGCTGTAATCCACCAGCATTTCGGCATCGGCAATATTGGAAAGCACTACTTCCCTGCCAGCCATGGCGGCTTGTCCGGCGAGGCCTTCACCCAGGCGGAGTTCCTGACGGGAGCGGTTTTTATTCAGCCCTACGGAGGAAGTGAGTACTAAGGTATGCTCATCGCGCAGGAGGTAAATAGCGCCCACCTGCGACTGTGAATATGATGTTACGTAATCCAGTGCCTGGAAAGAGAGGTTATCCAGGTTACGTTCTCCGATCAGTTTTTCATTGAGGGCAGCGATGCCGGCCTGTAACCATTCGTTTTGCGAAAGGTTTTCAAAGGACTTATCCAGCGATTCGGCCATGCGGTTGAGCGAGTTAGAAATGGCGCCCAGTGTATCTTTCCCCAAATCATCTACCCGGATTTTATAATTACCTGCTGAAATTTTATCAGCAATACCCTGAATCAGGTTAAGGCGTTTAGAAATATCGGCATCCTTATCTTCCAGCTCTTTCTGTAATTCAGCACGGCGGTCAAAGTCACTATTGACCCGCAGGAATGACACTACTGTCACCAGTATGGAAAGGATACCGGCAATGATCAGTAAAATCGTCGTATAGCCGGCGAATTTAGCTACGCTGCCGCTGCGCTGGTGCAACAGTACCTGCTCGCGGTCCTGCATTACCTGTACTATTCTGCGGGATTCGTCCATCTGAACCTTCCCCAGCTCCAGGTCTTCCACACTGGGATTGATACCTTTACGTTTATCGTCGATCAGCTTTTGCAGCTGCACCAGGCGCTTATTTGAAATTTCCCGGAGCTGTTCTACAGATCGCTGCTGTAGCGGGTTATCGATGGTTAGGCTCTTTACTTCATCCATCAGGCGATTGGATTTTGCGGAAGCATTGAGGTAAGGTTCCAGAAAATCATCGTTGCCACTGAGCAAATAACCACGTTGGCCGGTTTCTCCATCTTTCAATACAGAAAGTACATTTTCCAGCTTGGTAATGATGGTGTTGGTATGATTCAGCATCCGCTGACTTTCCATCAGGTTCTGAATACTGATAAAAGAAGCCACAGAACTCACCACCAGTAAAAACAGGGAGGTGCCGTAGCTGATAATCAAATTCTTTTTAAACGATGCCTTCATCCGTTCGTTGTTTATATGACTGTTTGTAGGGTTTGTTGTTGTAAGGGTAGTACCATGATAAAGGTGGCACCCTGGCCTTCCGTACTTTCTACGGTGATGTGACCGTTGTGCTTCTGAATAATTTTTTTCACGATCGCCAGTCCGATTCCCGTTCCCTCGTATTCCGATTTGCTATGGAGGCGCTGGAACATGGTGAAAATCTTATCTCTGTAAGACTCATTAATACCAATCCCGTTGTCCGCCACATAAATCCGGCAGTATTTCACTTTTTCCGTAGCGCCGGGCTGCTGTGATACCGCTTCTACCTCTTCTGACCAGATGCGGATAACTGGTGTTACCTCTTTCTTTGAAAACTTCAGAGAATTGCTGATCAGGTTCTGAAACAGTTGCCTGATCTGGTCCGGAATCACTTCTATTTCAGGCAGGTGGCTGATTTCCAGCACGGCATCTTTTTCTTTAATAAAAATCTCCAGGTCGCTCAGCGTGTCTCTGACGATGTGTTGCAGATTCGTTTTTGAATATACAGGCACGGCGGATAACCGGGAGAAATTTAGTACGTCATTGATCAGGTTACGCATCCTTTCTGAGGCCAGAATTACCTTTTCAATGTACTTCCCCGCTTCCGGCTGTTCGCCCAGATAGCGGTCGGACACCAGTTTGCTGAAAGTAATAATTTTCCGGAGCGGCTCCTGTAAATCGTGCGAAGCGATGTACGCGTATTGCTGTAGTTCCGCATTGCTGATTTCCAGTGCTTTGTTCACATCCAGCAGGGCTTTGGTACGCTCTTTTACTTTTATCTCGAGGTTGTCCCGGATATCATTCAGTTCTTTGGTTTGCCGATAAAGGCGGGTAAAGGTGCCAACTTTGAGCAGGAGAATATCCGCATCAAAAGGTTTTACGATATAGTCAACCCCACCGGAGGCGTAGCCTTTGGTGATAAAGCGCTTGTCAATATTTACGGCGGACAGGAATATGATAGGTGTATCTTTCGAGCGGCTGTAGCCGGAAATAGTTTCTGCTACTTCGTAGCCATCCATCCCTGGCATTTGTACATCCAGGATGATCAGTTCATATTCCCGTTTAAGGATTTTTTTTAGTGCTTCTTCTCCTGAGTCGGCAGTATCCACCTCATAATGGTGGAGTTGCAGCAATGTTTTTAACGAGTAAAGATTTTCCTGTTTATCGTCTACTATTAAGATCATAGTGGGCTTAGCTATCTTTATAAATGCGTAAAAGGCTGAATACGGCCAATAGGACCGTTTTCATTGGAGGTATTGACAACATTCAGCATGTTGGCGGAAAGTTTTAATCCCACGAGCGCTTCACTCAAATTCCCATCTATGTGATTAACGACGGTGGTGAGTATACTTTCCAGGTCCTTTACGTTAGTGGGCTTGGTTACAAATGAAAGGGCACCGTTTTGTAAAGTCTGCCGGATATCATTCGGGTGAGAGGAGGTGGTATAGATAATCACCGGGATATGTTGCAGTTGCTGATTTTTTTTCAGCTCCATCAGGCATTCCCTTCCATCCATGCGGGGCATGTTCAGGTCCAGGAAAATGATGTGCGGCTGATCGGAATTACCTGCCTGCAACAGTTCCAGCGCATCCTTGCCATTGGCCACGCATTTAAAGGCAACATGAGGGCTTATTTGCAGTAACACTTCCTCAAAAAGGTAAGCATCGTCATCATCGTCATCTATCAACAAGAACAGCGTCTTTCTATCTGGTACTGTCATAAAATTAAAATAATCATTTTTCACAATAATTATCGCCAAAACTCAATATGGCAGAGAATTTCAGCGGGCAAGCGTAGTCATGTAGCGTTTGTGTTGTTACTATAGGGACTGTATATCAGTATTCAATTCTTAGTGGCAGACTATAATCGTCTGGTTACGGACTGTACCAGTTCATCATATAAAATGCTGATCTGGCGCAGGGAGTACCAGCAAAATCTCTGCCGTGGCAGGTGCGTCGTAGTAGTGGTGGATTATGACGTGAAGCTCACTCAGGGAAAAATGGAAATAGTTGATTACAATCCACAAATAGTGGATTTTTCTCAACAACTTAAAAATACTTATACGTTCATGTACTCCCGGCTAAGGGTGGACTTTTGCCGGTGTCCAAATATGTTAAAGAAATGTTTACATAACCTTAATACACCAATGAGGTAATATTTCAGCCTTTCGATCTACCTTGGCGCCCGCATTGCACACATAAATTATCATAACACAACATTTCAACGTTAGTATCTATCGGCCGGTAACTACTTTCATTAATCAACCTTTGTATGAAGAATTTTCTCCTATTCTTCGTCATCTTTCTGATGGCGGATAATGTGCTTTTTGCCCAGCAAAAGAAAATTACGGGGACTGTGAAGGACAAGGCCGACAAAAGTGCGCTGCCTGGTGTAAACATCCGTGTAAAAGGAACAACAAGAGGTACACGTACCGACGCCAACGGTATGTTTACCATCATGGCTGACGGCAAAGAAACCATCATTTTCTCCTCCATCGGCATGATGCCAAAAGAAATTAAAGTAGATGGACAAACTGTAATCAATGTAGAACTCTCCACTGATGTAAAACAGCTGGACAACGTAGTAGTAACCGCATTGAACATTAAACGTGACGAAAAATCCCTCGGCTACGCCACCACCGTTGTAAAAGGTGAACAACTCACCCAGGCTCTCTCCGGTAACTGGACAGATGCCCTCTCCGGAAAAGTAGCCGGCCTGAACCTGATCCGCTCCAACAGCGGCCCCGCAGGTTCCAACAAAATTATTCTCCGCGGTGAAAACAACCTCACCGACAACAACGAAGCATTAATCGTAGTAGACGGAGTAGTTATCAACAACGGTAGCGCCAGAAGAACAGCTGTAGGTGGTGAGTCCGCCTACGGTACCAACAACGATAACATGCCCGCCGACTACGGCAGCGGCCTGAATGATATCAACCCGGAAGATATCGAATCCATCAACGTACTCAAAGGCCCGGGCGCTGCAGCCCTCTACGGCCAGCGCGGTGCTAACGGTGCCATTATCATTACCACCAAATCCGGCAGCAGCAAGAAAAAAGGCTGGGGAGTAACCCTTAACTCCAACGCCAATATGGAAAAAGTAAACCGCTTCCCTGACCTGCAATATGAATATGGTCAAGGCCTGGACGGCGCGGACTACTATTCCTACGGCACCACCACCGACGGCGCCAGCACCAGCGGCACCAGCTCCGCTTATGGTCCTAAATTCGACGGTCAGCAATTCTATCAATACGACCCGGTTACACAAAAAGTAGGCAGCACTAAAACACCCTGGAAGGCATATAATAACATCAATGACTACTGGGAAACCGCAAGAACCCTCACCAACAGCGTAACGCTCGACGGTGGCACCGATAAAACATCCGCACGCTTCTCCTTCACCAACGTTAATAATACCTGGATCGTTCCTAACACCGGCTATAAACGTAATTCCCTGGCCATGTCCGTTAACTCAAAAATTAACGACAAACTACAGGTATCTGCCAAAGTGAACTACAACAATAAATGGAGCGATAACCTGCCCGGTGCCGGTTATGGTAACCAGTCCATCATGTACTGGTACATCTTCTGGCAGCCAAGTGCCGATATCAACTGGCTGAAAAATTACTGGGGTAACGGCAGCGAAGGTAAAACCATCAAATATCCCTTCAGCTCCTACCCTTCCAACCCTTATGCTGTTGCTTACGAGTATATCAACAAAACCAACAGACATAACGTAACAGGTAGCTTCACCGCTAACTACGAACTCACCAGAGAACTGAGCGTACAGGTAAGATCCGGGGTGGACCTCTCCTATGAAATGCGTGCACAGGAACGCCCGTGGGGCGCCGGTGCCAAATACCAGAGAGGCAGCTACCGTACACAGGATATCTTTTCCATGGAAGCCAGCAGCGACTTCCTCCTGAAATACCAGAAGAAATTCAGCAAGGACTTCACCTTCTCCGCTACTGCCGGTGGAAGCATGCTGAGAAATAAGTATAATAAAGACGAAAACCGCGCTGACTCCCTCACGTATCCAAACGTGTACTCCATGGCCAATGCTGCGGGTCCTATCGTTACCATTCCAAGAACAGAAGAATACGGTATCAACAGCTTCTACGGACTGATGACCGGTTCCTATAAGGACTTCCTGTTCCTGGATATTACCGGCCGTCAGGACTGGAACAGTGTACTGGCAACGCCTAAACGTACTACCAACGCAGGCTTCTTCTACCCTTCTGCCAACATGAGCTTCGTCGTGTCAGAAGTAGCCAAACTGCCTGATTATATCAGCTTTGCGAAAGTACGTCTCTCCGCTTCCAGCGTAGGTAGTGGTACTACTACTCCCTATAGAACCGAATACTACTACGAATCTGCGGGTAGCCTTTACAGTGGTGGCCTCAACGTTCCTAACGTACTGGCTAATCCGGACCTGCGCCCACTGCGTACCACCACCTATGAGGTAGGTGCCAATGTGCAGTTCTTCAATAAACGTATCGGTTTTGATATCGCGCTGTACAGAGGAAATACCAAAGACCAGATCCTGCAACCATTCGTAGATCCTTCTTCCGGTTATAATTACGCTATCATCAACGCTGGCGTTGTACAAAACAAGGGTATTGAGATCGCGCTGAACACTACCCCCGTTCAAACCAAAGATGGTTTCAAATGGAGCTCCAACGTAGTGTTCTCCAGCAATAAAAACCAGATTAAATCCCTGCCGGACAGCTCACTGGTACTGCAAACCGGACCAGTAGGCGGCGGCCAGATTGTGGCCACCGTAGGCGGTAGCATGGGCGACCTGTATGGCCGCGGTTACCAACGCAGCCCCGATGGTCAGATCATCTACGACAGCCAGACCGGCGTGGCACTGCTCACAGAAAACATCATCTATCTCGGCAATACCATTCCTAAATTCAAAGCCGGCTGGACTAACACTTTCAACTACAAACAGTTTATGCTCAGCGCACTGTTTGATGGTCAGTTTGGTGCAGTAGGCCACTCCCTCACCCACTACAAACTGGCAGAACAAGGTAAAACCACTAATACTCTCCCCGGCCGCTACAGTGGTATCATTGGTAATGGCGTGGTAAGAAATGAAGATGGTACCTTCCGCAAAAACGATGTGGTAGCCTATGATATCGATGAATACTACCGTTCCCACTTCGGACAGGATAATGCAGAAGGCAGCGTATTCAGCACCGACTTCATCAAATTCCGTGAGTGCCGCCTCGATTATACCCTGAAACCAGCCACTGCTAAGAGAATCGGCTTACAGCGTTTAACCGTTGGCGTTTATGGTCGCGACCTGTTCATCTGGTCGCCATGGCCCATCTTCGATCCTGAATTTGGTACACTGAGCGGCACCGACATCGTAAGAGGTTTTGAAATCGGCCAGTTCCCTTCTACCAGGTCCTTTGGTTTTAACGTAATTATTGGTCTCTAAAAGCTAACAATATGAAGAAGATAATATATGCTATAGGTGTTACGGCGTTGGCGATGACTACCATGCTTACCTCCTGTACAAAAGATTTTGAAAAGCTTAATACGGATCCGAATGCTTCACAGAACACACTGCCTGCACAGCTGCTGGCTCCTGCCCTTGTGAACTCGGTATCTGCCAACCTCACCAGGAACCGCAATTTCAACAATGAGTTAATGCAGGTAACGGTAGATATGAGTGATGCAGAAGGTAAAGTGTTCCGTTACGATTATCGCAGTACCTGGTCGGACTATACCTACACCCAGTGGTACCTGCAGATCAACGACTTTAAAGCGATGTATAAAACCGCAACGGATCCGCTGACTGCAAATAAGTCGTACCAGGGTATTTCCCTGATTTGCCAGTCCTGGCTGTATTCCCTGCTCACAGATACTTACGGTGACATCCCTTATTTCCACGCTATGGAAGGTAAGGACAGTACCAACTTCCGCCCGGCATTCGACAGGCAGAAAGATATTTACCTGGATTTGTTTAAGCAACTGGATTCCGCCAACACCTTACTGAAGGCTAACGAGGCCATTGCTACCGGCAGTGATCCCGTGTACAATGGTGACGTAAGTAAATGGAGGAAATTTGGTAACTCCCTGTATCTGCGCCTGCTGCTGCGCATCTCCGGCAAGTCAGAAGTATCGGATCAGGTGATTGCTAAAATCAAGGATATTGTAGATGTAAACGCTGCTAACTATCCGATCATGACGAGCAACGCAGATGCGGCCATTCTCCGCTGGACCGGCGTTGGACCATTAACCTCTCCACTGCTCAATATCAGGGAACAGGATTTCAGAACACCGGCGATCTGCAGCTTCTTCATTGATCACCTGGCAGCCTGGAATGATCCCCGTATCGACATTCCTACCTATGGTTCCGGTGGATATAACAGATGGGGTATTATCCCTTACAGAGGAATGTTTAAAGGCGTGGAGAGTGGCTATACACAAGGACAGGGCGTGGTGAAACTCACCTATTTCAACTCCTGGACGGCTACATCTACCGGCCCCAGTCTGATGAATGAACCTTTGACGGGCATGATCCTGAACTATTCTGAAGTATGTTTCATCCTGGCAGAAGCAGCGGTGAAAGGCTGGCTGAAAACACCTGCCAGCACCTATTACAGAAGCGGTGTGTACAACGGCATTAACCAGTGGGTTCCAAAATTTACGGAAGACAGTGTGAATAATTACCTCGCTGCGTCCGACATGAGCTGGATAGAGGGAGAAAGCCTGGACAAGAAAATGGAACGTATTCACATACAGAAATACTACGGCATGTTCCTCACCGATTTCCAGCAATGGTTTGAATATCGCCGTACCGGGCATCCGGTACTGCCTAAAGGACAGGGCTTGAAAAATGGCGGTGTAATGCCTGCCCGTATGACCTACCCGGTTTTTGTGCAGTCCACCAACACGGCCAATTACAGGGATGCTGTGGCGAAGCAGGGTCCTGATCAGATTTCTACTCAGGTATGGTGGCAGAAGCCATAACCCGTTTAAATTTTTGTTTGTGCTAAAAATGTAATTAATGAAGAAGTTAAGCATATATAGTTCCGTTTTACTTGCCCTGGCGATGTCCTGGGGTTGTAATAAAGACGAAAACTACCCTGGTGGTGAAATCAATCCATCTATCAGCATTTTCGATATCAGGGGAATGTACAAGGGCCAGGACCTGACCCTTAGCAAGGCAAACATGGGCGGTTCGGTAAGAATAGCAGGTTTGGTGGTATCAGATCACAGGGCAGGTAATATGCCGGCAGGGATACTGGTAGTGGAAGATGGCCGCAGGCTTGGTAAAATGAGAGGTATTACTATTCCTTTGGGAGATGACGCAGCAAAGTATATATCAGGGGACTCTGTCCATATTAATGTAGAGGGTGCAGTGGTGACTAAAGTAAATGGTATGCTGCAACTGAAGGGCGTTACCAACGACAAGGTGACTAAAGTAGCATCCGGTCGCCCTATTCCGATCAACCGTGGTACAACTGCGCAGATACTCGCTCATCCGGCTGACTTCGAAAGTACGCTGACGGTAGTGATCAAAGGAGGATTTTTTCCTATGCCAGCTGAAAATGCAACTATTGGTGGTGACCTGGCCGTTACCGATGGTTTCGGTCGCGTAACGCTGCATACGGAAAAAACTGCGGGTTTTGCCGGTGCCGCTGTTCCATTGCTGGCCAACTACTATGGTGTTGTGTTCAACACTCCTGTTGGGGAAGATAGTTTAACGCCGCGTATGCAAATGCGTATGGAAAGCGATATGGACGTACTGAGTAATACGGTGGTAAAAACACCGCTGTTAATCTCCGGTTTCGCCAGCGATGTGAAAGGCGGTGACGGTAACTATGAATATATCCAGATGGTGGCAACCGAAGATATCGACTTCTCGAAAACGCCCTATTGCATGGTGGTAAATAATAACGCCAACGCATCTACGCCAACCGGTTTCCCTACCAATGGCTGGGCTACCGGTGGTATGCGTACCTATAAGATCAACATGACTTCAGGTGTGGTTAAAAAAGGTGATTACTGCTATGCCGGTGGATTGTATCAGCTGATCAATGGTTCCGGTTCTACGGCTATCCCTGCCAGTCAGTGGGTGGCTAACTATGATTATGTTGCAAAAGCAGGCCAGGACTTTGGCACTAAAACCGGTGGTTTAATGGCTAACAGTGGTAACGCTTTTGGTATTGCCATCTTCCAGGGCACCAAGGTAACGGCAACATCGGTACCTATCGATGTACTGTTTGTAAGTTCAGGAGGTAGTTTGTATGATCCGGGACCACCGGAATATGGTTATGCCATTGCCAATACGGATTTCTACGATATCAACGATCCTATTTACCGCACGCCGCAGCAGTACTATAGGAAAGGGTTGAATACACTTTCCTTAGTATACAATACTGCTGATGTGGGTTATTTCTATAAACTCGGTGGTGAGTATAGTACGGACCTGGGCCGCTGGCTCACTGCCCGTAGTCAGAACAACTTTACGATGACTAAAACTACCACAGCAGCTGAGTTGCAGGATTCTCTTGCGACCAAGCTGAAGTAATTGCAATAAGTTCCATGACAGATCCCGGCAGCGCAGGTTGCCGGGATTTTTTTTTGGTTGCATCAATAGCATTATAACAGCTACATATATACGAAATTACCTGCTGTAGCATCTCCTTTGTGCGCATTTGCCACTGCTGGTATACAACAGTCATGTACCCACGAAATCAGCAGCACTTGCATCTCCCTAAAAAAATATTAAAATTATTTTTCCTATTTTAAACCTGAACTTCAAATATTTACCCATTATACATTTTAATTACTCTACTAATTCTATAGGATATATAATTTTTAGATTGTACTTTTATCCCGGTTAATAATTCTGTGTGTAAGCATCCGTGACCCTGAACAACGATAGCAATCAAGATCAACGCATAACCTATAATCAGAAATCCATGACTAAGTTTTTACAGCTATTCATCCCTGTGCTGCTATTGGCGCACCTCGCCACGGCACAACAGGTGCTGAAAGGACGAATTAAAAACAGCGACGGGGAGCCCCTGCCCGGCGCCACCATTGTAGTGCGCGGTACGGCTACCTATGCTATCTCCGACTCGCTGGGCCATTTCAGCATCCAGACAAAAAAAGACAGACCTCAAACGCTGTTGGTCAGCTTCATTGGTCATAAACAGCTGGAAGTGCCGGTAGCGAAGCATGCCGGCGGTGAGCTGGACCTCACCCTGGCAAAAAATGACCTGCTCTCCGAAGTGGTGATCACCGCCAGAAGAAGAAAAGAAACCTTACAGAATGTACCTATTCCCATCACTGTATTGAGCGGTACACTGGCCGAAGATGCAGGCGCATTTAACGTAAACCGCCTGAAGGAACTGATCCCTTCCGTACAACTATATTCATCCAATCCAAGGAACACAGGATTGAGTATCCGCGGCCTTGGTACTACATTTGGCCTTACCAACGATGGTATTGATCCGGGCGTAGGTTTTTATGTAGATGGGGTGTACTATGCGCGCACGGCCGCTACCACTATTGACTTCCTCGATGTAGAACAGATTGAGGTACTGCGCGGCCCTCAGGGTACATTATTCGGTAAAAACACAACCGCAGGTGCTTTTAATATCACCACCAAAAAACCGGCCTTCGACCCCGGCGCTACCTTTGAGCTGAGTTATGGCAACTATGGTTACATCCAGGCCAAAACCAGTATCACCGGCCCGCTCAGCAAAAATCTGGCTGCGCGTGTATCCTTTGTAGGTACCCAGCGTGATGGACTGCTCTACAACGTAAAAACAGATAAAAAAGTAAATGACCTTAATAACCTGGGGGGGCGCCTCCAACTGTTATATAAACCTTCTGAAAAAGTAGAAGTCCTCTTTGCGGCAGATGCTACGCGTCAGCGCCCGGATGGTTATGCCCAGGTATTTGCTGGCGCAGCCCCTACGCTGCGCGCCGGTTACCGCCAGTACAGCGCAATTACTGCTGACTTAAATTATAAAGTAGCCAGCACCAATCCCTTCGATCGCGTGATTGACCACGATACACCCTGGCGTTCCAACCAGGACTTCGGTGGTGCTTCCATCAACGTAGACATTGCGCTGGGCAACGGTAAGCTCACCTCCACCACCGCCTATCGTTACTGGAACTGGGACCCGTCCAACGACCGCGACTTTACCGGTTTGCAGGCACTGGCAAAATCACAGGCGCCTTCCAAACATAAGCAGTGGTCGCAGGAAGTACGCTGGGCCGGTACTTTACTCCCTAATGTATCCGCCGTATTCGGTGTATTTGCCTTTGGCCAGAAGTTAGGGCCTGATGGTGCGCACGTGGAGGAATCCGGAAAAGATACCTGGCGCTTTTCACAAAGCTCTACCAGCACATTGTGGAAAACTCCTGGATTATTTGAGGGTTTTGGTATCAGATCATACCCTAACCTGAAAACCTTTAGTGGCGCCATTTTTGGTCAGCTCGACTGGAAAATTACGGAGCACCTGAGTATACTTCCCGGTTTGCGTTTCAACTACGACAATAAGGAAGTGAACTTTAAAAGAGAAGTATATGGCGGCCTGCAAACAGAGGACCCGCAACTGCAGGCACTTAAAAACGGGATATATACCAATCAGTCGTTCGAATCAAAGATCGACGACACTAACTTCTCCGGACAGTTAACTATTTCCTATAAAGCCAATGATCGCATCAATGCTTTTGTTACCTACTCCACTGGCTTTAAGCCGGTGGGTCTTAACCTGGGCGGTTTACCAACGGTTTCCGGCAAGATCATGACAGAGCTGGCCGTGGTGAAGCCGGAGTCGGTACGCCACTACGAAGTAGGTCTGAAAACCTCACCTACCAACAATTCCACTGTAAACCTTACCGTGTATAATACGGACATCTCCGATTATCAAACACAGGTACAGGCAGCGGACCTTTCTGTGAACCGCGGTTACCTGGCCAATGCCGAGAAAGTGCGGGTGCGTGGTCTGGAACTGGATGCGAACCTGCGGGTGAGAGAGTTTCTTTCCCTCTATGGTGGCCTGGCCTATACAGAAGGTAAATATGTGAAGTTTACCAATGCACCCCCTCCCTTGGAAGAAACCGGTGGTCCTACCTTTAAGGACATCTCCGGCGGCGATTTGCCAGGCATTTCCAAGTGGGCAGGTTCATTGGGAGGAGAGCTAACCACCAAGGGAAGTTTGATCAGCCTGAAGGGCAACTATTTCCTGGCACTGGAAGGCTTTTATCGTTCCCGTTTCTCTTCCAACCCATCGCCTTCCAAGTACCTGCAGGTGGGATATTATAGTCTGCTCAATGCACGCTTGGGCTTCCGTGCGACCAGTGGTCTTACTGTATTTGTATGGGCCCGCAACCTCCTGGATGAAAAATACTACGAACAGCTGCTGCCAGGAGCCGGCAATGCCGGCCAGTATGCAGCCGTACTGGGCGATCCAAGGACCTATGGCATAACCATTCGTTACTCTTTATAAAATTGTCTTCTTTTGCCAGGGAGCAGCGGAAATTTACCGCTGCTCCTTTTTTATTTTCGGGATGTGGATAATCGTTAATTTGCATTATAATCGTTTACCTCTCAACCCGAAAGTTCACGTATGCATTTTATGAAGAAATTAGTGCCGGCATTGCTGTGCACCAGCATGAGCTTATATGCACATGCGCAAAAAGTAGTGGAACCCACCCACATAAACCCTGACTGGACAAAGACCTACCAGCCATTCTGTATTGTTGGAAACCTGTATTATGTAGGCACCTACGACCTGGCCAGCTACCTGATCACCACGCCTTCCGGGCATATACTGGTGAATACCGGCCTCGCTTCTTCTGCTGATGTGATTAAGAAGAATGTAGAGTCGCTCGGATTTAAATTTTCTGACATCAAAATCCTGCTTACCAACCAGGTGCACTATGACCACGTAGGCGCCATGGCCGCCATCCAGCAGATGACAGGCGCTCAGTTCATGGTAGACGCCGCGGACGCCGCCGTAGTTAAAACCGGCGGTAAAACCGACTATGAGCTGGGTGGTGAATTCAGTACGTTTAAGCCCATCAAAATTTCCAGGGAACTGCATGACCGGGATGTTATTAGTTTGGGAGATGCCAGGCTCGTTATGCTGCACCACCCAGGCCATACAAAAGGCTCCTGCAGCTTTATAATGGATGTGAAAGATGGCAGCAAAACCTACAAAGTACTGCTGGCCAACATCCCCACGATTATTGTAAGCAAACAGTTTTCTGAGGTGACCAAATACCCGCAGATAGCCGCCGACTATAAATACACACTGGATACTATGCCTAAAGTGCAGTTCGATATCTGGGTGGCCGCACATGCCAGTCAGTTTGATCTGCAGCGGTTACGCGGAGAGAAAGATGGGTATAAGCCGGAGTTGTTTATGAATAGAGAGGGGTATGATAAAAGGATTGAGAAGATAAGGAAGGAATGGGAGGAGAAGGTAAAATAAATAACGCTTTTGATCTAAAGTCTTGCTAATGGCTTATTAGCAGGACTTTAGATTATATCTGTACCAGGAGTGTATTTAATAATTATCAGAATGAAATTACAAGGTTTAGTAGAACTTGTTATGCATGTGTTATTATGCAAAGTAAAATGATTTTAAGCAGGTAGTAAATGTAAATTGCACTCCTGAGATAATTGTCGGAATTGATGGAAATCAAGTTTCCTTCATAACGCATAATGAATAAAATTAAACCAATATTTCATCTATTAGCCATGACAGCGCTCATCGCTGCACTCGGGATGAGTGTATATCATACAACTGATAATGGCACATCCCTCATCTCTTTCTTTCTGTTCTTATTAGGTACAACAGCGGGATTCGCTGTTGCTTATCTGATATTAAAACTAGTTTCGAAAAAATAACCAGGAAAGTTATCAGTGCATTTATACTGTGGACTAGTTTCAAACTGCTTTCTAAATTTGTAAAACATAAAAGTCACATTGCAGTGCCAGGGCATCAGCGTTAATGGGACTATTTCACCTGGCGTGTAAATTTGAAATTGGTCAAATTAAAAATGCAATTTGTAACATCTTGCCATCGCCTCATAAAGCATGAATTAAAATATTAATTCATTCGCTTTCAGCTTTTCCTTATCGAGTAAACTTATTGTAGTTTTAATCTTAGTTCTTTTTTCATCTGAAAGAAATCTTGGCACTAAAAGATTTACATCTATATCAAATAGAATACTTATTACAATAAGGTCTTGAAGTGTGAAAGGCTTAATTCCGTTTATTAACTCTGACATATGAGTTTTGCTTTTATGCCCAAGCAATAATCCAAATTCAGCTTGTGTCAGGCTAAATTCTTTTAGTTTTCTTTGAATAATATTTTTTCTTTTTTGAATAAAAACCCTTTCACTTTCCGCGATTTTTTCCGCTTTCTCACTCTCCTGCATCTGTGCCCAGGAAATAGCCTTTGCATCTTTCCAAACTCTGTTTTCATATTCTTCAATCAAATCGCGGAGTTTATTTCTCAGGTCTTTGAAATGGGAATTTTCTTTCGCCAACAGACGTAATTTACGATCGGCGATCATGGCGCGCTCATAGTCTAGCTCATTATTAATTGAGCCTGCCGCAATAAATTTTTCGATATCAAAATGTGTTTTCATTAGTTTATATATTCCTTATTTCTAAGCCATTTCTCAATTGTCGCCTTATTGTTCTTAAAAGTTCTTTCATATTCGTCATGTGTTCCCGCTCAGATTATAGTAGCCTGTCCCTCTTCATCAAAATCAACCAGTATAAATGTTCGATGAACATGAATATTTAAAAAATAGAAACCATCACTATGGACACAATCCGCATCCTTTCTTACCTCTGTTAATTTAGAACTCCTTGGATTAAATTGTTCCAAATCCTCCAATAATTTATCAATTGCATCCCAGAGCTTCCTATTTCCTTTATTTTTTACTTGTAATTTTAAAAGTAACTTTTTACCAAGGATTCTCATTTTGATATGGTTATGGCTGGAGTGGAAAACCGGTATTTGGTAAATTACCCCGCTACAAAAATACAAAAAAGTTCGGAAATAAACAGAACTTTTCATTGCCCACGCGTTAATCCAATCCATACTCCTACAATTCGATTTTTGCACTATTTCTAATTATTTGTACATTAGTTTTACGCACAGAATCCGGCCGAATCAAGTAATATCCACTGTTGCGAATTGCTTTCAGATTCCCTAATTTACGCATACATTTAACATTCGTTTTCCAGAAAACGATCGCAGGTATGAAAGAATTATAATAAAATCCCAAAACCAAATGCTTTGACCAGCTGCAAATAAGGTAGAAAAATATACTCTAATTATAATAGCGAAGGCTAACATCACACAATCCCATTGAGGTTTGAAACACATAACAAGGCATGAGAAAGTGTTAAACAAAATAGAACAAAACAAATATAAATGAATAACGAGACTACTATTTGGACCCCAATATCCATATTCCTAATTGCAATCGCACTAGTTGTATATTGGATAATTCGTGAGAGTAAGCGCAAGAAGGAGTGGCGAAAAAAGAAAGAAGTATATGACGCATACCTTGCAAAACTAGAGGAGGCCTATAAAAATTCCCTTAAGGGGACAGATAAATCCCTGGCTCTGGACCTTGGTCGGAAGTACTACAAAATGATCCGTAATGGCGAACTCACGATCTATGACGAGCAGGCAATAGCCAATGATCTTTCTACTATGAAATAACATCCATTTATGAATCACAGACCTTGTGAAGCCAGACAAACTGGATAAAACACCTGATTACGTAGTGAAGTATTGCGTTATGCCCTATTTGTTAGCATTTATAATAATTAATGATCAAACTATTGTGACGGCAGATCGAGTTTACTCTAAAACACTAATACATGGAATCTATTCTTAAATACACTGGAATTGCAGGCTTGGCTATAACCCTGGCGTTTTTATTATTTAGGTCTATTATCAAACGTGAGCTTTTCCCTACCATGACCAAGAAGCAAGGATACAACATATTGAGGTTAATCATAGCTGGAATATTCACGTTGTCCGTTCTATGCATTGTCCTGTATTTTTACAAACAAGCTAAGGATACCCCAACTACCACAAGCCCTACTACAGGTTCCAAATCGTCCGATAATCATGGTACAGTGATTGGGGATGTCATTTCGGCCGAAACTGTAAGTATTAATAAAAGCGAATTACCTGAGTATAATGGAGATTTCGCCAATAACGATTTTGAGTTTTTTTTGGATAAAAATAATGGACGGACAATCTTTATTGATATGGCTATAGGAGCTCAGAAGTTTGATAGCTCGCGGATTAGTGATGAATACTTATATGAAGAACCAACATACATTCAACTGATGGAAACAACGCACAAAATTTATACCGAAGGAGGGCACTATGTTGATTCCGATGTGAAGAAATTGAAATTTTGCGCGTTGCACTCTCCTCAATCTAAGATATATTGGAAGAACCTGAAACAAAAAGATTGGGACGATGAGCACATCTATTACGAATTACCTCCAGGATTTGTTACAGTAACGCTGGAAATTAGCGATTTAAATAAAGGTATGGTACAATGGAATAGGGGCACGATTTATATTAGAGGGCAATACAAGGTTATTTACCAGTTAGGTGGTCAAGGATACAACTTTGCAACCTTACGACCAATTTGAAAGTATTAATTAGGCATTTACCCACCAGCCTGTCGAATTCTTAGCTACATTTAGACCAAGGATGACTCACATTACCGTGGAATTTCATTCTATTGGAGCTAGCCTTTGTCAATTATTTTCCTTCACAGGAATAATATAAATTTATTACATACAGTTCTCAAACCAGAATCATTAACATCTGCATAACAAAACCCTCCCCAACATTTTTTTTGCCCTTTCCACAACTTTCAATATGTTTGAACATATGAACAATATACCACTCCTGGATCACGACAGCAAAATCCCCCTCCACCAACAGGCGGAAGATCAGCTGCGTAAACTCATCAGCGATAACCACTTTCGCGTAGGCGATGCATTTCCAAAAGAAACCGACCTCGCCAAAAGATGGGGCATATCCAGAAATACCCTTCGCCAGGCCATTTCCAACCTCGTACGCGATGGCCTCCTCGAAAGAAAAAAACGCAGCGGCACCACCGTTCGCAAGAAGAAAATAACAACCGACCTCGCCAACTGGCTCTCCTTCTCCCATGAAATGGAAGATAAAGGCACCCCGTTTAAAGACATTAAACATGCCGTAGACCTCATGAAAGCAGATAAGGAAACAGAAGAAAGACTCGGCATACCACACGGTACCAAAGTAGTATCACTGGAACGTATACGCAGCACCGGCCGCAACCCGATGGTGTATTTCAGATCCTACTTCCACCCCCGTGTAGGCCTCACCGGTAGTGAGAACTTCAAAAAGCCACTGTACGAGCTGCTGGACGAAGAATTCCACGTAGTACCAGTATACTCACAGGAAGAAATACGCGCCATCGCCGCCACAGAAAAAATAGCTGCCTGGCTCAAAATCGAACCCGGCGCACCTGTGCTGGAACGTAAGCGACTCGTACTCGATGCCGGCAGAAAACCCATCGAGTTCAACATATGCTACTACCGCAGCGATGCTTTCACCTACAGCATAGAAATTAAACGACCTATCTAGAACAGTAAACAGCTTAGCACAATGAACAATAGAAAAATAGGAATAGATGTAGGCGGGAGCCATGTTACAGCAGCCGTATTCACGGACGGTGACACTCCCGTCAACACTATCCGAAAACAGATCAGCCCCGATATGCCGGCAACGGATATCATCCATACCATCGCCGACTGCATCCAGCCACTGCTGCAACCAGCAGTCTCCGGTATCGGCATCGCATTTCCCGGCCCATTCGACTATCAAAACGGCATCTGTGCCGTTAATATCGGTAATAAGTTCAACCACCTCTTTGGCCTGCATATCAAACAGGCCTTGCAGGACATCACCCATACACCTATCACCTTTGCCAACGATGCTCACTGCTTTGCTAACGGCATCGCACACACGTACAATGGCCGCACCATAGCACTCACGCTCGGCACCGGCTTCGGCTCTGCCTTCCTGGAAAATGGTAAACTGGTCACCAGCCACGAAGATATCCCCGCCATCGGCGCATTTTATAAGGAACCATTCCTCAACAGCACTGCGGACGACTACTTCTCCACCCGCTGGCTGCTTCAACAGTTTGAACAAACCACCGGCATATCCGGCACCAGCGTGCGGGAAATGACGGCAGCCTATCCCGAAGCTGCCACCACCATCTTCCAAAAATTCGGACAAAACCTGGGCACATTCCTCCTTCCATGGGTCCGTAAATTTAACTGCCAGCAGCTGGTAATCGGTGGCAATATCGCCAAAGCATGGCCACTATTCCTGCCAGCACTGAAACAGCTTGTCACTACGGACATACACATCTGCGAGGATACGGAAACGGTTATACTACGTGGCGCCGCCAACCTGACACCTGCCTCTCCTACAGCAAACGAAACCAGGAAAACGACGCAACCGCTGCTACCTGTTACAACCAATAAGGTAAGCAACGAATACAACGTATTCCCTTCCTATCATATCCAACAACCGATCCAGGAAGGATTTCAGCAGCTGGCACAAACGCTGGCCAACGAAAAAAACATCATCATCGATGGCTTCGGAGGCGTCATCTGGGAAACCTTCCGGGAAAAACTCCATGGGGCATTTACTGCAGCTGGCAAGCAGGTACGCTGGTATAACGTGAACGTATGTACGCATACAACTGAACATATCAACCGCCTCGTCAGCGACTATATTTATAACAATGATCCGGTGTTTGGAAAAGTATACCCCGGTTCACTGCGCGAGTTCTTTGACCCTCAACAGCTGGCACTCCTGCATCCGGACGCTTTCGAAGGCATAAACATCATCTACGGTACCGGCGCGGCACTGTCGCACATCCCTGGAAAACTCGTATACCTCGATGTGCCTAAAAACGAAATTCAATACCGCATGCGCGCCGGCAGTGTCACTAACTTCGGTACCACGGAAGCCACTTACAAACGCCTCTACTTCATCGACTGGCCTATACTCAATAAGCATAAAGCAGCCCTGCTGCCAGCCATCGATATTATCGTAGATGCACAACGGCCTGATACCATCACCTTCACCACCGGCGACATCCTCCGAACTGCCCTCGAAACCATGCTCCACACCGGCTTCCGGGCAAGGCCATGGTTCGAAGCCGGCGTATGGGGAGGCAACTGGATGAAAAAACATATCCCCGGTCTTAACCAGGAAGAAATTAATTACGCATGGTCATTCGAACTGATTTCCCCGGAAAACGGGATTGTCCTCAGCGGCAATAACTATCTCCTCGAAATTTCATTCGACTTCCTCGCCTATCACAATAACAAACTCCTGCTGGGCCACGCAGCAGAAAGATTTGGTACCGCCTTCCCAATCCGGTTCGACTTCCTCGATACCTACGACGGCGGCAACCTCTCCATTCAATGCCACCCGCGGCCTGCCTACACGCAGCAACACTTTGGCGAACCGTTCACACAGGACGAAACATACTATATCCTCGATTGTGAATCGGATGCAGTGGTTTACCTGGGTTTCCAGGGAGATATTAACCCTGCCGTATTCCGTGATACCCTCGAAAAGGCCGTTCAAACAGGGCAACAGGTGGATATCAAAAAATACGTGCAGGAGTTTAAAGCCAACAAACATGACCTGTTCCTGATTCCTAACGGCACCGTCCATGCCTCAGGTAAAAACAACCTGGTGCTGGAAATCAGTAGTACGCCCTACATATTCACGTTTAAAATGTACGACTGGCAACGACTTGGCCTGGACGGCAAACCAAGGCCCATCCACCTGGAACGTGCCTTCGACAATCTCTATTTCGATCGTAAAGGTGATTATGTCAGGGAGAAGTTAATCTCGCACCAATACACGGAAGCGAGCTTCCCTAATGGCCGCAAGGTAAAACTGCCCACGCATGAAGAACATTTTTATACGGCCGACAGGTACGAATTTACCGGAACACTCACCATCCCCTGCGATGATCAGTGCCACATATGTATGCTCGTAGAAGGTTCACAGATCAGCGTTTCCGCAGGCGGCACCACGCAAACTTTCCAATACGCGGAAACATTCGTGATACCCGCCGGCGCTAAAGAATACCAGTGCCACTACAGCGGCGAAGGAACAGCCTACCTGGTAGTAGCCTACGTTAAACACACACATTGCTAACTGCAAATAGCTACCGTTATGAAAAAAAATTCTTTCACTACACTCGTCACCCTCATCGCCGCCCTCGGAGGCTTCCTCTTCGGGTTTGATATGGCAGTGGTGAGTGGCATCATCGATCCTGTAAGAACGCAGTTTGCACTGTCCTCCTCGCAGGAAGGATGGTTTGTATCCTGCGCCCTCCTGGGCTGCATCGCAGGCGTAGCCTTCTCCGGCTACCTCAGCGATAAAATCGGTAGAAAGAAAGTATTGTTCATCGCCGCCATCCTCTTCCTGGTAAGTGCGGCATGCTTCTCTTTCTCCAATGCTTACCCGCTGATGATCGCCTTCAGGATAATGGCAGGAATGGGCGTGGGCGTGGCCTCCAACATCTCTCCACTGTATATCTCCGAGCTGGCACCGGCCAAATCCCGCGGGCGACTGGTTACGTTCTATCAACTCGCCATCACCATAGGTATCCTCTGCGCTTACGTCAGCAACCTGTTTCTCCAACGCTATTCCGCCGGTCATTCACCGGAAGGGCTCCTGGGATGGTTGTTTGTAACAGAGGTATGGCGAGGCATGTTCCTCGTCGGCGTAATTCCTGCCGCAGCATTCTTTCTACTGCTGACCATCGTGCCGGAAAGTCCACGCTGGCTGGCACGCTACGGTCGCGATACAGAAGCCCTTTCCATCCTCACAAAAATGAATGGTGAACAGCTTGCCAAAGAAGAACTAGCCAGCATTAAAGCTATTTCAAATACCACCGGCAGCAGCAGCGAACTATGGAAATCGCCACTGCTGAAATTGTTAATACTGGCAACAGTGCTCACAGCACTATCCCAGTTCAGCGGCATCAATGCAGTGATCTACTATGGACCTACCATCCTGAAAGAAGCCGGTATCATCACCAACGAAGCCCTATTATACCAGGTAATACTCGGCGCCGCCAATATGATCTTTACGTTCATCGCCATCTGGAAAGTAGACTCCCTCGGCAGGCGACCGCTGTATTTAACCGGTTCTATCTGCGCAGCCATCGCATTGTCCTTAACCGGATTGTGCTTCCTGAACAATATTACCGGATGGTGGATGCTGGCCTGCATCAGCCTCTTCCTGCTATTCTTTGCATTTTCTCTGGGGCCACTCAAATTTGTAATTGCCACGGAAATATTCCCCACGCATGTTAGAGGTACGGCACTGTCCATCTGTATCCTTACCATGTGGGTGTCCGACTGGATCGTTAATCTGTTATTTCCCATCCTTCGGGATCAGATAGGTATAGGCGCCACCTTCTTCATATTTGCCGGCTGCTGCGTTGTATCGTATCTGTTCGCCAGAAAAAATCTCTTCGAAACAAAAGGAAAAACACTGGAAGAAATTTCGCTCACGATTAATCCTGCATCAAAATGAAAAAAATAATTACGGGCATAACCGCTGCTGTACTGGGGTTATGCATGCAAACCTCCGCACAGAAAACCGTTCCTTACTTCGGAACCATCAACTGGATCAATGGCTACGAAAAAGAAATTTCAGGCGAAAATATCCAGTACTATTCTGCATTTCCTGACTATGCCACTACGGCATTGCTTACACGTACCACCGATGGTAACAAAACCATCGAATGGCAAACCGGTAAAGTGCCGGCAAACAGCAAAGGCCAGTACGTTTACTTCAGCTGGGTCGCCGGCCATTCCACCGGTACCAGCAGCGGCCCACGAAACTTTGACCTGTATGTCAACAACCGTAAAACGCTCACCTTTACCACCCTGCCGGGCAATCAGTCGCCCGTATGGTCGTATGCCGCGGCAGACAGCAGCAGGATCGTGTTCCAGCAAACCGCCCGCGACGGTGCAAGCGACGCACATGGCCTGATGTTCCTGCGTATACCCGTTAGCGTTACTACGCCAGGTAAACCGGTTACACTGCGCATCACCGGACAGGCGCAGCAAAGCAACGATTGGTTCATGACCTTCAAATTTGCCTTCCAGGAAAAGGTAGACCTGCTCCCGCAGCCCTTCCTCCTCAAAGGTGGTAAACAGCCGATTGCCTTAACAGCACTGCATTTTGGCACACCTGAAACCCTGCAGGTAAAGGTGAACAACCTACAGGTAGCTACCTATAATATTAAAGATGGCATCAATCGCTTCGATATTCCGGTAACAGCTGTGAAACAAAAAGACAGTGTACACATTGTAGTGAGTAACGGTAAAAAAGTGGTGGCGGATAAATTTGTAACGCTCCTCCCTGTTACCTACCGCGAACTGGACCTGATCCACCACTCCCATACGGACATCGGCTATTCCCATATGCAGCCGGAAGTTTTGAAAATCCACCTGAAAAATATCGATGATGCCCTGCAAATGATAGCAGCCACACGCAACTATCCGGTAGAGGCGCGCTTTAAATGGAATATAGAATCGCTCTGGGCAGTGGAAAACTATATGCTGCAGGCCAGCCCGGAAAAGAAGGCAGCTTTCATCAAAGCGGTGAAAGAAGGCAGCATCTGCCTTTCTGCCCTGTACGCAAACATCTTAACCGGTCTTAGTTTGCCGGAAGAGCTCTTCCACTACACCGACTACGCCAACCAGCTGAAAAAAGAATATGGCCTGCAAATCCCCAGCGCCATGATCTCCGATGTGCCGGGTTATACCTGGACTACCGTTACGGCACTGGCACATGGCGGCGTTAAATATTTCTCCAGCGGTCCTAATTACCTGGGAGAAAATCACCCCTACCTGGGCGACCGCGTAGGCCATTTCGTACGCACCTGGGGCGATAAGCCCGTATGGTGGGCGTCCCCTTCAGGCGAAGAGAAAATCCTGCTCTGGACAGGCGGCAAAGGCTATTCATCCTGGCATGGAACTGCCCCAGGCGGCGTATTTGATCGCGGCCCTCAAAAAATAGCCACCTACCTCCGGGAACTCGATGCGAAAAAATATCCCTACGATATCGTACAATGGCGTTACAATATTGTGGCCGACAACGGCCCTATCGACACCGCCATATCCAGGTTTGTAATGGAGTGGAACGAAAAATATCAATCTCCCAAACTGGTACTAAATACCGTAGATAAATTATTTAAAACCTTCGAAGACCGCTACGGTAAACAATTGCCAGTAGTGAAGGGAGATATTACCCCTTACTGGGAAGACGGTGCCGCGTCTACCGCTGCCGAATCCGGTAAAAACCGGGTGAACAGTCTGCGCCTGCAACAGCTCACCAATGCATGGGCTGTATTGCAGCCCGGCACTTTCCCGCAGCAGGACTTCTACCGGGCATGGACCAACGTAATTATGTTTCATGAACATACCTGGGGTGCACATAACAGTATCAGTCAACCCGACGTCCCATTCGTTACCGGCCAGTGGCGCATCAAAAAACAGTTTATGCTGGATGCCGACAGCATTACCGGCCAGCTGGAATCTGCGCTGCTTAAGTCGTTTACGGATAATAACTCCAAACGCATTGCGGTAGTCAACACCTTATCGTGGGCACGTACGGGCATGGTGAAAATAAAAGTTCCTGGTAAATCAGTGATCGACAGCAAAGGCAAAGCCTGGCCGCTGCAGCAATTGCAGTCGGGCGAATACGTGTTCATGGCCCGCGAGGTACCACCATTGGGCACCGCGGTGTATGAAGTATCCGACAAACCGGTGAAAGCAACATCTGTCTTTAAGCAATCTGGTAACACGATTTCCAACGGCATCATCACTGTTTCATGGGATGCCAACACAGGAAGCATCACCAGTTTAAGTGCAAAAGACCAGTATAACTATGCCGGCACTTTCGGCAACCAGGGCCTCAACAGCTACTGGTACGTGCCTGGTATGGACCCGGCCAAAGCGGAATCCAATAGTGGCATTACCGCACAGGTACTGGAAAACGGCCCGGTAGTAACTACAATCAGCTTAACCGGCAATGCTCCCGGCGCCAATAGCATCAACAAAAAAATTACTTTGTATGCAGATGCTGGTGAAGCGTTGATAGAGAATATCGTGGATAAAAAACCCGTACGTGAAAAAGAAGCGGTGCATTTTGGTTTCCCATTTAATATCAGCAATCCCAAAACCACTCTGGACGCAGGCTATGGGACCTTACGGTATCTCGATGATCAGCTGCCAGGCTCCAATATGGACTTCCTGTTTGGTCGCCGCTGGCTGGATGTTTCCAACAACGATCGCGGTATCCAGTGGATGCTGCTGGAAACACCAATGGTAGAGCCGCAGCAAATGATTGATGAAAGAAAGGTGATAGACCAAAGTCATAAAGAATGGCGGAAAACCGGTACGCCTACCGCCACCTGGTTCAATTACATTATGAATAACTACTGGCATACCAACTATAAAGCCGATCAGGATGGCAAAAGCAGCTACAGCTATGCACTGCGGCCGCATACAGGTAACACCGCAACAGCGCAGGAACAGGCCGCAGCAGCATTTACCCAGCCACTGTTAGCTTTCCCTGCCCGGAAAGATTTACATCTCCCTGAAAATTTATTCCGGATATCAAATACGCATATTATCATCACAAGCGTAACGCCACTTGATAATAATCGTTACCAGGTACGACTGTTCAACCCTGAGTCAAGCCGCCAGCAGGGCCGGTTTGTATGGGGCAGTTTTACCGGGAAGGATATGGAGGTAGATTTACCGGGGATGGGTGTGAAGGAGGTGATTGTGAGTAAGTAAAAAAATACACCTGTTTAAGGGAGCCGTAGCAGGTATGCTTCGGCTCCCTTTTTTTATAGTATATTTAACCACATCACAACCAAAATTTAATGACACCCAAGCATGCTATACCTTATGAAATGCATATTACCATTGCACCACTTTCACAAGAACGGTTAAACGATTTTGTGTCCCACTGTTTTGAGGCGGATGCTAAACCTATCGTGATAGAGCTGTCCCGTGGTGAGCATTTGCAACAACCAATGCTCACAAAAACTTATTCACTTGATTCTTCAAAGATTGCTATCTCTACTGCATTTGAACTGGCATCACACCTACAGTCTGGCGGTTACACGCCTACCCGTATTAAAATTGAAATACCGGATTATTGTGCTGAGCAGTATCCCGATCTAGTACCGGACCATACACCTTATTTTGAATGGCACGGTAAAGTCCTCTATAACAAAATTCCGCAGTTGCTGCGCCTCTGCCAACTTCACCAGGTTCATTTATCCGCTAATGCCCTTAAAGATAGTGGCGGTATAAGGTTCATCACCCTCCGCGAATTTGGGGATATAAACTTGTTCCATACACGTATTCACCAACTTATTCAGGATTTAGCAGATCATAGCCGGGAAGTACTGAAACAACAAGCTGAATATTGCATTTACGATAATAATATTTCACTCGACAGCGGCTGGCTGGCATAACGCTTATACTATGAAAAGAACCCGCGAAGAATATTTGCAAATGCTTGCTTATGAAGCATTTATCAGAAGAGTTGCCTCAGCGGAACTCCCACTGCTCCTGAAGGGCAGCTTTATTACCCGACAATATTTCAGAGATCCGGAACTACGCTCGCCCGCTGATCTGGACTGGGTGTACATTCACCCGGTTCAAGACCAGCATCAAATGGAGTCGGTACTCAGTGAATTGATGATAAAAGCAACGGAAGCAATTGTATATGACGGGGTCGAATTTCAAAGCTTCAGTCAAAACCGTTTCTGGCGTATGATTGATTATGCCATGTCGGAGGATTTTCCAACTGTAAATACCGATTTATCCTGTACAATCAATAATACCGAGACCTTTATCCATAACATGGATATATCTCTGAATCTGGATATTCCTGTGTCTCCCATCCCAATGACGTATGTACCACTCAAGGGTGAACCGTTCCTTATCCCGTATACAGTGCCTCTTGCGCTTCAGGTATCCTGGAAACTGCATCAAACACTGGTAAGGCCACGGTTTAAGGATATCTTTGACCTTACTGAAATATTGCAACATCCGGGATTCACACCGGATGTCTGGCAGCAAACAATGGAGGCACTGGTAGCAGAATGTATGAAGGGCTGGGATGACATTAAGTTGCTCAGACATTTATTAACCCGAAATGCGGGTCCGTTATTCACAAGTTTTGGAATGG
Source organism: Chitinophaga jiangningensis (assembly GCF_900142605.1). Classification (GTDB taxonomy): domain Bacteria; phylum Bacteroidota; class Bacteroidia; order Chitinophagales; family Chitinophagaceae; genus Chitinophaga; species Chitinophaga jiangningensis. The sequence goes on along the minus strand of NZ_FRBL01000006.1, from coordinate 15,630 downwards.
AGCAGGAATGGAACCAATGGCGGCATGGTCAGCGAACAAACGGTAAAGATGCTCATTGGCAGGGGTATGCTGCTTCAATCACCACGGTGAACGACTTGCCGGAAGAGGTGGAAGATTTTTTAGTACCTTTTTATGATGCTCTTGCTACAGCAGGATTTACGGAAGAAAATTGCGAAAAGTATATTGGAACCGTAACGATCCAGCCACCAATAAAAAAATGGTATCACATTTTTACAAGAAGGTAAAAGAGGATAACCCTCTTTTACCTTCTTGCTTATGATTACGATATATTCTCCAAATACTTCAACACCTCCTCCTTCTTTCTGCTCGAAACCGGGATCTGCTCATCATTCTGCATCTGCAAAATGCCTTCCCGGTAATATTTTTTCACATACTGAAAGTTGACTAAATAGGACTGATGACACCGGATGAACCCGGACGGAATCAGAATACTCTCGTACTCAATCAACCCTTTTGACACCAGCATCTCACGTTTGTCCTTCAGGTAAAAGGTAGTGTAACCCTTATCGCTTTTGCAATACATGATATCTTCTACGGATACGATTTCCATGTATTCTACCCTTTTGAGCGCCAGTCGCTTTACGCCGCCTGCCCCCTGGGAAGCGTAATGCTGACGGGCTATTTCCAGCTGCTGTCGGTCCATTTGCTCCTGCTGCCGGTGATGGTAGCATTTGTTGAGCATGGCCGCCAGCGCTACTTCGTCTATAGGCTTGAGCAGGTAGCCGAAAGCGCCCATGTTCAGCGCCTGTATGGCGTATTGATCATAGGCTGTCAGGAATATCACCTGAAAATCGCCGGTGCCGATTTCGTGAAACAGACGGAAGCTGTCGCCGTCCTTGAGGCGGATGTCCGCCAGGATGATGTCCGGCTTTAAGACCGGAATTTCCTTAGCCGCCTTAGCAATTTCTGCGGCCTTGCCTACCACTTCTACATAAGATATATCCTGCACTATCTGCAGCAGGTGTTGCATAATGCGTATTTCGTCTTCAAGAATATAGAGCTTCATGTTTTAATCTTTTATTTGGGGAATCACGATGGTCACTTTCACCCCGCGTCCGTTCTGGTCTTTTTTATCCTCGATATGATAATATGCTTCCTGGCCCTGTGACTTAAAAAGCACATCCAGCCGCTCTTTCAGGATGACACTGGCTAATGACTGCTTCTTTTGCTCACCAGGCTCCTTACTGCCGATACCATTGCCATTGTCTTCCACAATGATATTTAGCTGCTCGTTTTCACCTTTAAAAACAATGGTTAAGATACCTTTATAATCGATATTTCTGAAACCATGTTCGATGGCATTTTCCACGAAAGGCTGTATCAGCATAGGTGGAATCAGGATATTTTCCGGATAGATGTTTTCATCGGTTGCTATTTTATAATCAAACAGTCCGTAAAAGCGCATTTGCTGCAATTGCAGATAATTACTCAGCGTGGTAATTTCCTCATCCAGGCCAATGAAGTCCTTCCGGCTTTGTTCCAGGATGTTGCGCAACAGGCCGGAGAAGGCAGACAGGTAGCGCACGGAATCTTTTGTATCCCCGGATGCCACCAGGCTTTGCAGGTTAGCGATGGAATTGAAAATAAAATGTGGATTCAATTGTACCTGCAATAGCTTTTGCTCCATGATCAGTCGCTGGTTTTCAGATTGCAGGAGCCGGTTTTTACCTTCCAGGCGATACTGGCGCTGTATAAAATAAAAGATGGAAAGGACTGCCAGGAATACCACAAAAGCCAGTATCAGCGTCCATTTTTGTTGTTTTATAATTTTTTCATTCAGGAGATTACGATTACTCAGCTCGGCGATGTTACGGTCTTTTTTCTCTGTTTCATACTTCTCGTGAATCTCCGCAAAACGCACTGCTTCAATTTCTCTTAGCGTATTAATCTCAATATCATAGGTAGCCTCGGCCACCTGCAGCGCTTTCCTGTAGTCACCTTTCAACCGGTAAGCCTTTATCAGTCCTTTAAAATATACGGAGTTCTGCTTGCCATCCGGGTTCTTACGGCCAGCTTCAATTGCTTCCTGGTAGTAGTGTATCGCGGAATCCAGCATGTTATTATGCATGAACGTGGTGGCCAAATTGTTATAAGCAATGTCTGTTATGCTGTTGTTTTCCTGCAGGTATTCAATATAGGCACGGCTGGCAGCCAGCGCTTTGTCGTTTTGCCCCTGCCGCACATATATCTGCGATTCATTATCATAGGTACGGGCAATGGCCATGCTATCCTTGATACGGTGCGCCAGCGTACGTGCCTGCGCGTTATAGAACATCATTTTGTCGAAATCGTTCAGCCTGGAGGCCAGCAGGAAGGAAATATCGTAATGACGCTGCATCACCACCGGGTGAGATTTAAACGGGTGACTCTTATAATAACGTTCTGCATATTCCAGCGACTCATTCACATTCTGATTCTGGTAATAGGCTCTGGCCATCAGGTCGTAGTAACGGTAAGTTTGTTGGCTGCGCACTCTCTCGGCCGTTTTCATGCCGTTAAGTATCTGGTTCATGATGGCCGCATCCACAGTCACACCGCCGCTAATGCCCTGCTCGAGAATACTATATCTCCTCAGTAACTCAATTTCATCATCCGCATGGTTACCCTGCATCTTAGAAAATTCGGCTACGGCGCTGTCGCGATGCTTTTGATACACCAGTTGCCGCCCTCTGAAGTAATGGTACCACGGGTTAGGGGTGCTGTCGCCCAGGTATCGCAGCAGGCTATCCTGCAGAGCTACTTCCTTTTTAACGCCGGCAGCAGTCAAGGTATCCATTGCCAGTACCAGCGGTAAATAATCTCGTACTGTATCCGGCCTGGATGGTGCCTTAGCCTGAGGGGCCGGCTGATGGTTATTACATGCCACGCCAAGGCATATTATAATGAGTCCTATGTAAGCAATGAGTGATCTGACGGCCATTCGCAATGAATTTATATACTTCCGCTTCAACCCGGAGGTCAGGGAAATTACATTTAAATGTAGCATTTGCAATTGAATGTGCGAGATGCGGATTAATATTCGGGGGAGTTGGGTATATATTCGTCCGGGTTAACTTAACCGGGATACACCAGGTAAGGCAAAGTTTAATGATACCCTACTAAATATTGAGATTATTTCACTTAACTTAATATTCTAAAAGCTGCCTTCGCCCCAGGCTGCTTTTTATCTCTCATTAAAAATTTCCGCAGCATGGTTTCCGATATCCAAAAACAAAAAGCCGAAAAGTTCCTGCAGCTCCACCATGATGAAAAAATCCTAGTACTCCTAAACTCATGGGACATTGGTAGTTCCAAACTCATTGAAGCCTGCGGCTACGATGCCATAGCCACCACCAGCATGGGCATGGCGGCATCTTTAGGATACCCTGATTGTCAGGTGATGCAGTTATCAGAGATGCTGGCCATCATTACTGGCATTGTGAATGCAGTACAAGCGCCGGTAACAGTAGATATTGAAGCGGGATACGGTAACAATTTAGAGGAGATCATTACCTCCGTGAAGAAGGTAATAGCAACCGGCATTGCAGGGATCAACATTGAAGACAGTATCAGCCTAAGCCCAACATTAATAGATGAAAACGAATTTTGTGAACGGATAGCGGCTATACGTTCATTATCTGATTCACTGGGCTTTCACCTGGTAATAAACGCCAGAACAGATGCCTTTTACACTTCCACAGCCTCTCCCAAAGAGAAACTGGCAGAATCTATCAGGCGTGGAAACAAGTACCGGGAAGCCGGCGCAGATTGCATATTTGTTCAGCCGGTGTGGGAAAAAGACATGATTGCTACTTTGGTGAAGGAAATAAATGCACCCATAAATATTCTGTCTAATCCTACTATTGGAGCAGGTGTACCACCGTCCGTACGCGAATTACAAGACATGGGTGTTGCGAGGTTAAGTATGGGATCAAGCCTGATGAAAGCCACGCTGGCGTTGATTAAAAAAGTAGCAGATGAAATAGTGACGCAGGGAACAAGTAATGTGCTGCTGGATGCAATGACGCCGGTGAGCGAAACTACGATGGCTTATAAGATGGCTATAGGGATGGGAAAAGACTAAACACTATAATAGTCCCGAATAGTTAATTGCTCAAGCGATGCATTAAACTATTGATTTCGATTTCCCACTCCTCATCCTCCTCCCAGCATTCTTTCAATTCTGAATCGGCGGCGATCATAATTATACACCTAATTGCCAATTTTTTTAGCTCACTAGAGATTTGCTGCTGTTTTAATATTTCAATTACCGGCGCTAAATTATGAGAAACCTCATGATAATCGGCTGGTATTTTCCCCTCCAGAATGCATATTACTTCTGCGGCGGCTACTGCTGTCAAGTTAAAATCTACATTATTAGGGTTATCTATCGATGCCTGTAGAGTTGCTTTTATAAATTCAAGTGTTGGAGTTTCACTTAAATCAATGATCCAATCGCCAGCTTCGTCATTTCCGAAACTTCCTTCATTCCAGGTTCCCATTTTTTAAAATTTAGGCAAGTAATATACGTAAGCAAAGGCTAATGTTATTTCTTTGATTTATTAATTTTTTTTAGTCTTCCGGTCCAAATTATACCTACTGCAAACCGCTACTATAGCAATAAAGGGAAGAAAAGCTAACTAAAGGAGACATGATTACTTCCCGATACAAAACTTACTAAATATATAATCCAGCCTGTCCTCATTCGTCACCTCTCCGGTAATCTCCCCAAGGAAATGCAGCGCTCTGCGGATATCCAGGGCCAGCAAATCACCCGGCAGGCCATTATCCATTCCTCCTTTCACGTCAAATAGGGATTTGAGTACTTCCTGTAAGGCTGAATGGTGACGTGCATTGGTCACAATAGTATCTTCCGTATTAATATCTCCGGACATCACTTTTTCAACGAGGGCAGCTTTCAGGTCATTCACATGGTCGTGATTTTTCGCAGAAATGAACAAAATACCCGGAATTTCGGAGAATTTGGCGCGAATAGCGGCCTCTCCTGCAATGTCAGTTTTGTTGCCTACCAACAGGAAATTAATATTGTCTGCCTCAAAAGAAGCTACCTGCTGGCGTAGTTCTTCCAGGGTCATCTCATTGGCATCGAAAAGGTAAACTACCACCCCTGCTTCTTTGATTTTCTCCAGCGTTTTCTGTACGCCTATGCTTTCGATGGTATCGTTGCTTTCGCGGATACCGGCGGTATCAATCAGCCGGAAAAGGATGCCTTCTATGTTCAGCACCTCTTCAATGGTATCGCGGGTAGTGCCCGCAATATCGCTTACGATGGCCCTGTTTTCGTTCAAAAGTGTGTTAAGGAGTGTTGACTTACCCGCATTAGGTTTGCCCACAATAGCGGTATTTACGCCGTTTTTGATCACATTCCCCATACGGAAGGAGTCAATCAGGTGGCGGATAGTAGTAGTGGAGGAAGATATCAGCTCATACAGGCGGGTACGATCGGCAAATTCCACGTCTTCCTGACTAAAATCCAGTTCCAGTTCTATTAGGGCAGAAAAGGTGATGAGCTGGTCCCTTAGATGGTGCAGTTCTTTGGAGAATCCACCGCGCATTTGCTGCATGGCTGTTTGGTGGGAAGCTGCGGAGTTGCTGGCGATCAGGTCAGCAACGGATTCCGCCTGGGTAAGGTCCAGTTTCCCGTTGAGAAAGGCGCGTTGGGTAAACTCACCGGGCTTGGCAAGCCGGGCACCGGCTTTGGTGGTGGCATCAATGATTTGTTGCTGGATATAGGGTGATCCGTGGCAGGAGATTTCGATCACGTCTTCTCCGGTGTAGGAGCGCGGGCCTTTGTACAGACTCACGACTACCTCGTCGATCACCGTGCCTTCGGAAACAATGCTGCCGAAGTGGATTGTATGACTGGGCTGCAGTAATAGATTCTTCCCTTTGAAGAGGGCGTTGGTAATATCAAAAGCCTTGCTGCCGCTGAGGCGGATCACCGCAATGGCGCCCAGGCCAGGCGCGGTGGCAACAGCTACAATAGTATCATCAAATCCAGAAAGTTTCCCCAGCATACGTACCGATGTTAATTATGAAGATGCAAAGGTACTAATAAGTGTATAATGCAAAAATCCCCGTCCTCAGGTGAGAACGGGGATTCTTTATCAAGTATCCTTACAGTACTACTCTTGCAGTGTAAAGCGGATAGGAAGGTTGAACTGAACGGATACCTGGCGACCGTTTTGTTTACCAGGCTTCCATTTAGGCATGGATTTTACCACGCGGATCGCTTCTTCTTCCAGACCGCCACCTTTTGCAGCGCCTACTGTTTTAACATCTTTGATATTACCATCAGAATCTACCACGAACTGTACGAATACAGTACCGGAGATACCGTTTTCCTGCGCAACGCGTGGGTAACGGATGTTTTTATTCAGGTATTTGTTCAGCGCTTCTTCACCGCCCGGGAAGGTTGGTGGCTGTTCTACGAAGGTGAAGATCTCTTCTTTCGCAGGAGCTGGAGGCGCTTCTACCACACCTGTACCTTTACTGTCTTCCAGCAGACCCGCATCGATACCGTTCGGATCACCTTCTACAGTTTTGGTGCTGATGGATTTGTCTTTAATATCCTCATGCTTTGGAGGTTCCTCTTCAGGTGGTACCTCAGCATCTTTTTTAATTACAGGAGGAGTAAACTGTACTGACGGCTTAACCGGTGGTGGCGGTGCCGGAGGAGGTGGAGGAGGAGGTGGAGTTTTCGGATCATCCGGAATCTTCACATCTTCCATCTTAATTTCCTGTATTACTGGCTTCTTAGGCCCATCGTCCTCAGAAGCCTTTACCCAGTTTGAAACCAGGTAGCCACCAAGAAGCAGAATGAACAGGGATGAGGTACCAATGATGGCGTTCCTCACACGCTTGTTATACTGTCTTCTCAGTTCATAAGCCCCATAATCTTTATTCCTGCCGTCAAACAGGATGTCAAGAAAATCGGACTTTAAGACTTTAGCAGAATCCATTGTTAATGTTTTATGATGGATGCAAAAAAATTAGTTATTCCATAAAGACGACTATTGCGCGCCGTTAGCAGATTCAGTCTGCTTAATCCATTGTTTATCCTGATCGGAGATATCAACAGTAGCATAACGCTGAATACGGTTGATAGCCATTTCGTCCAGGATATCCACGAAGTTCTTATAAGTGGCATCATCGTCTGCCTTTATAATCACTACCACGTCTTCTGGTTCTCCTTTTGCATTCCTTGTTTTAGCAACTTCATCTCTTTTCTTAATGATCTCATCTCTGATTCCTCCTTTGTTAGCAAAGGTTGTTGCGTGGAAGAAATCAGGGTTAGCAGATGCATTAGGATCTTGTGCTAAACCTTCGTAGTAATATACTCTGTTATCTTTTCCGAGAAGGATGGTCAAAGCAGTACTTTCTTTTACTTTGTTCTGCTCTTTCTCATTCTCAGTATCTTTTGGCATGATCAAGTCCATTGTTTTGGGCTTGGACATGGTAGTTGTCAGCATGAAAAAGGTAATCAGGAGAAATCCCAAATCCACCATCGGTGTCATATCCACACGGGTAGAATGTTTCTTGGATTTCGTACCACCGTGCTTCTTACCTTTTCCACCACCACTACTGGTATCCATTTCTGCCATAGTAGTAAGCTTTTTTGGTTTTGAAATCAGCAGCCTCCCAGGTCAGGGAGTAGCGCCGTCCAGCGGTCGCATGCTGCCTTTTACTTTGTAAACTGCTCCCGATTAGTCTTTTTTACCGCCGGTCTGCATTTCCTCGTAAGCTGCTGTGCCCGGAGGAGGTGCTTCCAGATTAGTAACCAGGTTCAGTTTCTGGATATGCTTCTTCTTGAAGGTGTCCAGGATCTCCTTGATTTTTGGATAAGGAGTGGCATTATCTGCTTTAATACAGTACTTCAGTTTGTTGAAGTTACCGCCTTGTGCAGCCATACCGTACTCAATCCAGGTAGCCAACTCATTGTTTGCTGAGTCAGTCGGAATACCCGTATCCAATCCTGAATGCTTACGCTGTTCAGGAGTTTCAGATAAATACTGTTTCAGATTTTTAATAGGCGTACCAACGCTGGCACCCACCACAAAATTCTGTACTTCTTTATCGTCCAGACCCAGCTTGAACTGCGTGTTCAAATCTTCGATCAGTTTTCTTCTTTTAGGCTGGCCATCCATGCTAAAGAACACTCTACCGTCCTTATCTACTGTAAATAACAGTACATCAGAATCTGGTAAAAGAGTAGTGTTGATAGAGGACGGTGTAACTACTGTTACCGGCTCGTCTGGTTTGAACTTAGTCGCCAGCATAAAGAAAGTTAAGAGCAGAAAAGCCACATCACACATCGCTGTCATATCTACAGACGTGCTTTTCCTTGGCATTTTAACTTTAGGCATCTTTACTTTTTTTATGGTTTACTTTAATAAGATTCAAAACCGCTGAAATTCCATACAATAATCCGCAGATTATTTGTGGTTAGCAGCAAAGCTTTGAGTTAAAGTAAAGCCAGACTCGTCAATAGCGTAAGTGATGCTATCGATGTTAGTAGTGAAGTAGTTGTACATGATGATAGCGATAGCAGAAGTACCGATACCCAGTGCAGTGTTGATCAACGCCTCAGAGATACCTAACGCCAGCTGAGAAGAATCAGGAGCACCTGCGTTTGACATCGCGGAGAACGCCTTGATCATACCCAATACTGTACCGAACAGACCCAGGAGGGTTGCTACTGATGCGATAGTAGACAGGAACACCAGGTTTTTCTCCATCATTGGCAGTTCCAGCGCAGTAGTCTCTTCGATTTCATTTTTGATAGTCAGAATCTTCTGATCTGTATCCAACTCAGTGTTGGTGATCATTTCTTTGTATTTTTTCAGACCAGCTTTCAGTACGTTACCCACAGAACCTTTCTGTTTGTCGCACTCAGCCAGAGCTGCATCTACGTTTTTGTTAGCCAGGTGATACTGTACTTTGCGTACCAGCTCAGAACCAGAGAATTTACCTTTAGCTTTTGACAGATACAGGAAACGCTCAATTACGAAAGTCAGACAAATCAGCAATACAGAAATCAGAATAGGTACTACAAAACCGCCCTTGTAAACAGTTGCAAACCAGTGACCAACGCCGTCTGCAATTGGGTGACCATCTGGATTGTTACCTTCAAAGTTCGCAGGATTACCCAGTACAAAGTAAAAGATTACAAAACCAATTACCAGGCAGATAGGTACAGCCAACGTTGCAAATAAGTTGGATGACTTTTTAGGTTGATGGGAAGACGCCTTAGCAGTAGCTGCAGTCACAGTTGTTTTAGTCTCAGCCATGTTGATTGAAATTTTAGTGTTAAAAATTAAACTATTGTTTGTTAGAAGTTATGAATTACTGTTTTGTCTGTAATGCTCAATAGCACTCAATTTAAACTTTATTTAGCGATTCGCAAAGTTATAAGGTTGGCTCAAAAAAACAAGTGCAGCTCAAAAAATCCCACAAAAATTAACAACCACACTAAAATGTACGCCCAGCGCACATCCTATCCCTTTTTTGAATTTGAGCAAACACTTATAATCAGCAAATAAACCAATATTTTACGAAGCCAGTCCCCTGACCAATCACTGTCCCTAATTTTGAAATGGATTGATTTTTTTCAAAGTTGGACGCACAATTTAAGAAAATTTTCAAATGTTCCAACAATATTCTTGCAAGAATAATTATTTATTCCTTTCCGCGCCAGTACTCACTTTGAGCAGTAATCTTCTCCATTTCAATGACAAAATTCTAATATTTATAAGCTGCGTCCGCCCAAATGCAACACCACCGCGGTCAAACCTGTCCACTAACGTGAAATCACTATATTAGCATAAAATATACTATAATAATTTATACTTACATAAAAAAAGTTGCCTCGGCAACTAATGTCCTAACGCTAAAAATCTCCCAACACCCATTTTTTCCCATTCTTATCTCCTTTTTTAGCGCTCGTGGAATTTCCTATTAAGTTAAGACTTTATATACTTACTTGCACATCACTTTTCAAAAAAGTGATTACAATTCTAAAAACCAACTGATAAATGAACAAAGCTTATCAACACAAACTCGTGTTGGCACTGGCTGGAGCACTCTCCCTGGGAACCGTAGCCTCCCCCGCTATCGCCCAGAAAAAAAAGTCCGCTCCCACACCTGCTGCCAATACCTCCGCCAACGCTAAAGACACCACCGCAAAGCCTAACGGACCAATGATGAAACCAGGCCCTAAACAAGGACCTAAACCTTTCGCCGAAATCATCAACCCACAAGCGAAAGCCGATACTGGACTCATCAACATCTATAAACACGAAGACAGATACTTCTTCGAAATCGCTGACTCCCTCATCGGTCGCGATATCCTTATCGTTAACCGCCTCTCCAAATCCGCCGCCGGCCTCCGCGCTGGTATGTCCGGTTTCGGCGGTGACCTTATCAACGAAAACGTAGTACGCTTCGAAAAAGGTCCAAACAACAGAATCTTCCTCAAAAACATCTCCTACTCCGAGACCTCCAAAGATTCTACCCAACCTATGTTCTCGTCCGTAATGGGCTCCAACCTCCAACCAATTGTAGCCGCATTCGACGTAAAGGCATTCTCTAAAAACAATAAAGGTTCCATCATCGACCTTACCGAATACATCAACGGTGATAACGATATCCTGTTCTTCGACCAGGGTATGAAATCCAACCTGAAACTCGCAGGTTACCAACCTGACAAATCATACGTGGTAGATGTCAAATCTTTCCCGATGAACACAGAGATCAGAACCGTAAAAACATACGCAAAAGCACCTGCATCTCCATACCCTGGTATGCCACCGGTACCAGGCGGCAACGCAACCGTGGAACTGAACAGCTCCTTCGTACTGCTGCCTAAAGTACCTATGCAGTCCCGCTACTTCGATCCGCGCGTAGGTTACTTTACCACCAGTACCACCGACTTCGACGCAGATCCGCAAGGCGTGAAAAGACTCACCATGATCACCCGCTGGAGACTCGAACCAAAACCGGAAGACATGGAGAAATATAAGCGCGGTGAACTGGTAGAACCACAGAAACCAATCGTGTTTTATATAGACCCCGCCACGCCACAGAAATGGCGTAAATACCTCATCCAGGGTGTAAACGACTGGCAGTCCGCCTTTGAAGCCGCTGGTTTCAAAAACGCAATCATCGCTAAAATGGCGCCTACCAAAGAAGAAGATTCTACCTGGTCCATCGATGATGCACGCTTCTCCGCAATCGTGTACAAACCATCCACCATTCCTAACGCCAGCGGTCCGCATATCCATGATCCCCGCACCGGTGAAATCCTGGAAAGCCACATCAACTGGTACCATAACGTAATGCAACTGCTCCGTAACTGGTACTTCATCCAGGCTTCCCCTAACGACGCACGCGCACGCAGCATGCAGTTCAGCGATGAACTCATGGGTGAACTCATCAGATTCGTATCCTCTCACGAAGTGGGCCATACCCTCGGTCTGCGCCACAACTTCGGCTCCAGCTCTACTTATCCTGTTGAAAAACTGCGTGATAAAGAATGGGTTAAACAAAACGGCCACGCCGCATCCATCATGGACTACGCCCGTTTCAACTACGTAGCACAGCCTGGCGACGGTATCTCCGGCGCTGATCTCTACCCACGTATCAACTACTACGATAAATGGGCCATCGAATGGGGCTACCGCCTGCGTCCTGAATTCAACTCTCCGGAAGCAGAAAAAGCGGCCCTTAATAAAATCACCATCGAAAAACTGAAGGATAAGAAATTCTGGTTCGGTACCGAATCCGATCCTTTCGATCCTCGCTGCCAGAACGAAGATCTGGGCGACAACGCCATGAAAGCCAGCATGTACGGTATCAAAAACCTGCAGCGCATCATGCCTAATATGATCGCCTGGACCAGAACTTCCAATGAAGACTACAGCGATCTGAAAAGCATCTATAAGGAACTGGTAGGCCAGTATGGCCGCTACATGGGCCACGTAGCCAAAAATGTCGGCGGTATCTATACCACTCCTAAAACTGTAGAGCAGGCAGGCCCTGTAGTGGAATTCGTAAACAAAGCCACTCAGAAAGAAGCGATTACCTTCCTCAACCAGCAGCTGTTTACCACACCTAAATGGATACTCAGCCAGGATATCTTCAGCAAAACCGGCGACGACGGTGCAAGCGTTATCTACTCCGTACAGAGCCAGGTGCTCACCCGCCTCTTCTCGCCAAATATCTTTGGCAGCATGCTGGGCGGCGAAGCCTCTCTCGGCGCAAACGCTTATCTCCCTGCTGAAATGATCAGCGACGTGAAGAAAACCATCTTCTCCGAACTGGCCACTCACCAGAATGTGGATATCTACAAGAGAAACCTGCAACGCTTGTACGTAGAAAAACTGAGCGGTTTCCTCGCTCCTGCTCCTTCACAGGCTCCAGGCACTCCATCCGGCAGCGTACGCCTGTCCGACGCTACTTCAGTAGCCCGCGCTGCACTCAGCTCCCTGAGAACAGAACTGCGCGCTGCAGCAGCATCCGGCGATGCGATCACCCGTGGTCACTACCAGGATCTTATTGCATCTATCTCTAAAACAATCGATAATAAATAATTAGCTGGCTGTTAATTATGCGAAAAGCCTCTCCCACAAAGGAGAGGCTTTTTATTTAAGGATAATTGCTTAATATAGCGCGAATTTTAAACTACCAAGCCTCAAAAGTGAAAGATCGCACTAATAAAGTCACCATATACGACATCGCCCAGAAACTGGGCCTTTCTGCATCTACCGTTTCCCGCGCGTTGCAAAACAACCCGTTGATCAACGAGGAAACCAGGCTGAAAGTGCAGGAAATGGCTACCGAAATGGGTTATGTACCCAATTGGATCGCTTCCAGCTTACGTAAAAAGCGCTCCAATATTATCGGTCTGATCGTACCACGTACCTCCATGTACTTCCAGAGTACCGCCATCAGCGGCATTCAGCATGAAGCACATAAATATGGATTCTCCATTATGATCGGCCAATCCGATGAAACTGTGGCCATGGAAAAGGAACTGGTACATACATTCTACTCCCTCCGCGTGGATGGTTTGCTGGCGGTATCCTCCATGTTTACCACCAACACGGATCACTTTAATCCCTTTGTAAAAAATAATATTCCCATCGTTTTCTATGACCGCGTACCTACTGACTTCAACGGCTACACGATCACGGGCGACGACTACCAGGGCGGCTACCTGGCCACAGAACATCTGATCCGTCAGGGATGCAAACGCATCGCTCATTTCTCAGGAATCCTAACCTGTAATCTCTATCAGCAAAGGCTTGCAGGATACAAGGCCGCTTTAGCCGCCTACGATATCCCTTTCGATGAAAGTATGGTTTACGTACATGACCTTACCATGCAATCCGCCGCCAATGCTGCCCACGAAATATTCTTCAAGTCTGTGCTGCCTGACGGACTTTTCACCGCCAACGACTCCTCTGCTGTCGCTTTCATCCAGGAAGCTAAAAAACAGGGCATCGACGTGCCGGGCCAGATAAAAGTAGTTGGCTATTCGAACGACCTTTCCTCCCGTATCATTTCCCCTTCGCTCAGTACTATCGAGCAGTCGGGCTATAATATGGGCCAGAAGGCCGCCAGCACCATCATCCAGCTGATTAACCAGGACGAAGGAATCAAAGTACCAAAGAATTATGTTTTCCCTGTAGAATTGATTCAGCGGGAATCCAGTATGTAAAAGACTTCCAGCCAAATTATCATGTAACTATTTTATTTTATCAACCGTCTAATATTAAAATAATCCTACAACTTTATGAGGTTCCTAAAATTGCTGGCTGTTAGTACTGCGCTGTTTTTAACAGCCTGCCATACAACAGTGTATGTACCACAGGCGGTCAACGCACCGGCTCTTAAAGAAAAGCATGAATTCAAGGGCAACATCGGCCCTAATAACCTGCAGGCAGCTTTCGCCGTAAGTGAAAATATTGCGGTGATGGCCAGCGGCCAGTATGTGTACCGCAATGCGTTTTATGGTAATGAGGGAGGAGATAATGATAATGACGTTTTCGATCGCAATGTACGCGGTGGAGCGTTTGAAGGAGGTGTTGGCTACTTTAAGGCATTTGGTAACAAAAAACGGGCTGTATTTGATGTTTACGGTGGTTTTGGAACAGGGGGTTTCAATACATTGGACAGATCTTATTATGATAATGGGAACGGCACTGCCAACACGGCTGATTATCAGTTGCGTTCCAAATTCACCAGGGGCTTCATCCAGCCCAGCTTCGGCATTGTGCATCCGGTGGTGGAAGCAATATTCAGCACCCGCTTTTCCGTTGTGAATTTTTATGGTCTCACAGCCGGTAACCTAGCCCGTGGTGCGGATAGTACACATACAAGTACTTTCTATCAGATCGGTAACAGACCTCGTCTTTTCTATGAGCCTGCTATCACCTTCCGGGTGGGTTATAAATATGTGAAGTTTCAGATGCAACTGGCTGCTGCAGCTTGTTTGAATGCTTCACCGGGCACTTATTACGCTGATTATTTTCAACCTGTTAATCTCAACCTTGGCGCATCTATCAACATCGCCAAATGGTACGATTCCTTCAGGCATTAGTCATATTATTTTTCCAGGAAAAACAGGCGTTAATACAGCGCCTGTTTTTTTTGTGCGTATTATCATGCACGTAACGCCGTATATCCATTGAAGTTATATCTCTCCCTATAAATTTTTAGGGAGAAATTATTTTCACTATGCATAAAGTATAGTAGTACCTCATTGCCTCATGGCACATCTGCCCCCCTCCGCTACGGCAGACGCGTAACGCGGTGTCACCAGCTTTTTCCGGACTATACACTATCATTTTCATTAGTTCGCCAGCGCGATCTGCCGCGCTGAGCGCAGGCCCACACATAAATGGTACCAAACGAGTGAGGCAAATCAATCCGATCATTATCAGAATCGCTTACACGTTGTTAACTTTTTCTAAAGCCTCCAGGCCACACGGCCTCAAAGGCCGTATCTCAAACAATCGCACCATGCGCGCGCCAATAACACCGAAGGTGTCATGCTAAGTCAATGCCACGCGGCATCTAACCCTGTATCCAAAACACCCGCGCGAAGCGCGAAACCCAACCCACTAACACCAAAAGTCTCGTGCTAAGTCAATGTAATAAAATGAAAAAAGCCTTAGTGAATGATCACTAAGGCTTTCTGAATAAATATGGCAGCTACCTACTCTCCCGCATTGTGGTGCAGTACCATCGGCCATAAGGGGCTTAACTGCTCTGTTCGGAATGGGAAGAGGTGAACACCCTTGGCAAAACCACCATAAGATCTTTGTTATATCGTAAACGCTTACACGTTGTTATCTTTTTTAATCCCGTCCAAGATTATAAAACCTGAAAAGCTGTATCAAAAACGGCCGCGCGGAGCGCGGAACTAAAACCCATGACACCGAAGGTGTCATGCTAAGTCAATAGAATAAAATTAAAAAAGCCTTAGTGAATGAATCACTAAGGCTTTCTGAATAAATATGGCAGCTACCTACTCTCCCGCATTGTGGTGCAGTACCATCGGCCATAAGGGGCTTAACTTCTCTGTTCGGAATGGGAAGAGGTGAA
>NZ_FRBL01000009.1 GCF_900142605.1 Chitinophaga jiangningensis | reverse complement strand
AGAAGACTATTTATCAACACAAAACCTTAATAAAAGCCTTTTTTTTTCTAAAAATAGAAAGAGGCTATCTCAAATTACTTTTGAGACAGCCTCTTTTTGTTTTAAATTCCTTAGATCGTGATTGTAAACCCTCCATTAGCTATATCTGCAGCAGTTACGGTGTGTGTGTTAAACACTCCGGAACCAAGTATCAGGATGCCTGCGCGTACAATATCGCCTTCACTAACACTTAACTGGCAGGTGGCAACCGGAGGTACGCTGACAAAAGTGGTGGTGTACACAACCTGACCCGTTGCGAGGTTGGTTACCTGGGATGTTACCGCTGGTAATCCCGGAGTAATCAGGTTAACTGTAACCGTAACAACAGTAGCTCGTTTTGACAGAGTATTGACCGCTGTGTTTAATGTGCCTGATAAGGAATGGCTGTTGCCCTCTGCAAACAGCAGCGTGGTGAATGCTAAGGAAAGGAGGATGCGTTTCATAAAACAAACAATTTATGGTAGTTGAAAAAAATGACCTTTTTTTATTATTAAAGGCTGGATAGTAATATAGCTACGCAGGGTGCGATGTGGATACAGTGGTATGGGGTCATAACTTTTTTTAGTACTTAGCATGTAGTTGCGTTCCGGATACTTGTTCTTCATTACATCTTAAACACATTAATTGCTGATGAGTGCAACATTACAAGGATGCTAACATAGCAATTTGTGAAGGATGGTAGTGGTATAAATTACAAAATCGGGGTCTGAATCCCCGATTTTGCAAATGTATATGGTTGCAGTAAACGCTCACTGGTTTACTGCTGGATAATATTCTTATACTTCCCGGTACTGTCCCGCACTTCAATCTTAGGATTGCCCGCCTTATCCACATAAATTTTCATCTTCGGCTTTCCTTTGGCATCATATAAAAATACACCGGCGTCGGCGTTTACGTTTCTGCCGATAAACATTCTTCTTTTAGCGCCTTCTTTATCCCACAGTTCACCAATCTTAGCCTCACGTTCTTTAGGGTCTGCAATTTTTTTCAGCTCTTCCGTTTTCGCCATGCGGTCGTTGAGGTTACTGCCCACCGGGTATTCATTAAACATCAATCCGCGTGAAACTTCTGCTTTACCGTTTTCATAGGTTTCATCGTTGAGGAGCTGAATCACCTGGTCGTCGTGATAGTTGTCCATGGTAAACGACATACCGTGATTTACGGACCCGTCTTTCGCGGTGGTAGCCGCCACGATGCCGCCGCATTCATCGCCTTTGTTGGTAAAGAATATAATGCCTGCGGGTCTTTCACGTTTGGGGAACTCTTTGCCCTCCATTCTGCCGGAGTGCTGCCTGGTTTCGTTACTCAGCACCATCCTTGGGAGGTTGTCTTCTCCCACTACGGTAATGCGCTTTACGGTAATTTCGTCCGCAGTAAGATTTTTATCTTTCCCAACAAAAGAAGAAAGAATGAATACCAAAAAAATGGAGGTGCTGATGACAGCGTAGTACAGTAAAAAGTTAACCTTGCGTTGTAGCGATTTGTCTGTGTGTTGCATAGTACATGTTTGTGTTCAATAAAAAGTTGCTGAATCGCGCGTCAGGAGGCGTTGTAAGGGTAATGAAGGAATCACATTTTCCAAAACCGGGTTGACATTTGGTGTGCTGTATTATCAGATTATTGGTCTACTCGGGGGCGATGCGCCAAACAATACCTTGTTCCTCATCAATTTTTCGGGACCAAATGTAGGAGTAATATTTGGCATTTTGTGTGTCGGGGTTGTCAACTACCGGTGCAATATCTGAATTTATGGTCTGAATTAGCCGCTGAAGGGTACAGATGTACAGGGCTCCCTGAAATTATGTAAAAAAAATTCAAAATTATGTAACAACAGCGGCGTACGGCGCAGTAATTTCGTCGTATAATGAAAAAACTCGTCGCATTAATTTTAGCACTTTTGTACATGGGTACCTCTACCGGCGCCACCTTGCATATGCACTACTGCATGGGTAAGCTGATAACGGTAAACCTGTGGCATAGCGACAAGGACAAGCAGGTATGCAGCAAGTGCGGCGACAACCAGCGCCCTTCCTGCGCAAAAAAATGCTGCAAGGATGAGCATAAAACAGTGAAGTATGATAACGACCAGCATGTTACCGATTCCGCGATGGCGGCCATGCAGCAGCTGGCAGTGGTTACGCCCGTGCATTTTATGGGGCTGCAACCCGTTTACATCACTGCCCTGGTAGCCGAACATCCGGTGAGCAACGCGCCGCCGGGCAATGCCAAAGTACCCGTACATATACTCCACTGTACCTACCGTATCTGATTCCCCGTTATTTCCGGCATTTACTACCGCTTTCCTGTGCATCAGCCGCCGGGCTTTGCCAGCGCAGGATCTGATCTCTCCCTAAAAAATTTTAATGGTTACTAACTAATGGCACACCTGCCGGTAACAGGTACGTGCAGCCATGACCGTAACCTGGTGGCATATGTCACCATACAGAAAAAGAACAGTTATGGTTCATCGTATTATTGAATGGTCCCTGCGCAACCGCTTTATCGTGCTGGTGCTGGCCACCGTTTTGTTTGCCTGGGGCATATTTGCCGTCAAAAAAAATCCTATTGATGCCATTCCCGACCTGTCAGAAAACCAGGTAATCGTGTTCACGGAATGGATGGGCCGGGGGCCACAGCTAATAGAAGACCAGATCACCTACCCACTCGTTACCAACTTACAGGGCCTGCCCAAAATTAAATATGTACGCGGCGCCTCCATGTTTGGTATGAGCTTCATCTATGTAATTTTTAATGAAGATGTAGATGTTTATTGGGCCAGAGAACGCGTACTGGAACGGTTAAGCACCGTTTCACGCACCTTACCTGCAGGCGTAACACCGCAGCTGGGCCCGGACGGTACCGGCGTAGGTCACATCTTATGGTACACACTGGATGCTCCAGGCATGGACCTGGGCGAACAGCGGGCCATGCAGGACTGGTACATCAAATTCGCCCTGCAAAACGTGGAAGGCGTCAGTGAAATCGCCTCTTTCGGCGGCTTTCAGAAACAGTACCAGATCACTATCGATCCTAATAAATTGTTGTATTACCGGTTGTCTGTTCCGGAAGTGATCAACGCTATCCGCGCTAACAACAACGAATCCGGTGGCCGAAAGTTCGAACTGAGCGATATCGGCTATATCATCAAAACCTCCGGCTACCTCAAATCCATGGAGGAAATAGCCAATATCCCCGTCAAAACGCAGAACAGCATCCCCATTCGTATAGCCGATGTGGCTTCCGTGCAGATGACCGGCGAAACACGCCTCGGCATCTTTGACCAGGATGGGGAAGGAGAGCGTGTAGGCGGTATCGTGGTCATGCGCTACGGGGAAAATGCTGCCGCCGTAATCGACAAAGTGAAAGCCAGGATGCAGGAAGTGGCCAAAGGCTTTCCGGATGGGGTGAAGTTTGATATCGTGTACGACCGTGGTGAGCTCATCAGGGAATCGGTAGACTCCATCCGCCACACGCTGATAGAGGAAATGATCGTGGTATCTATTGTGGTGATCATCTTCCTGTTTCACTGGCGGAGCGCGCTCAGCATCATTATTCAGATACCTATAACACTGGCAGCCAGCTTTATCCTGCTCAACGCTTTTGGTATCTCCTCCAACATCATGTCGTTAACCGGCATCGCACTAGCCATCGGGGTGATAGTGGACAATGGCATCATCATGAGCGAAAACGCCTACAAGCACCTGGCAGAGCGGTACGAACAATGGCAGCAACAACAAAAAAACTAAGCAGATCATGAATTGGCTGAAAAATATTTTTAAAAAATCGCCGGCATGGATATCGGAAGAAGAACGGCTGAAGGTGATCGAACAATCCAGCAAACAGGTATCCCGGGGGGTATTTTTTGCGACCATCATCATCATTACCTCCTTTTTACCGGTGTTTATGCTCACAGGCCAGGAAGGTAAATTGTTTCACCCCCTCGCCTATACGAAAACATTTATTATGATCGTGGATGCCTTTCTGGTAATCACGCTGGCGCCGGTGCTGATCTCCTTTTTTATGAAAGGGAAGTTCCGGCCGGATCATGATAATCCCATCAACCGCGCCCTGGAAAAGGTGTATGAGCCCATTATCCGTGGGGTACTCAAATGGCGTAAAACTACTATCGCCATCAATGTGATTGCACTCGTGATCACCATCCCGCTGCTGAAGAGTTTAGGCAGTGAATTTATGCCCCCGCTCGATGAGCAAAGCATCCTGTTTATGCCGGTAACCCTGCCGGATGTATCCAACGCAGAAGCCAAACGTATTTTACAGGTACAGGATAAAATCATTAAATCCGTACCGGAGGTAGATAAGGTGCTGGGTAAGGCTGGCCGCGCCAGCACGGCCACAGATAACTCGCCCATCAGCATGATTGAAACCATCATCATGCTAAAACCTAAAGACCAGTGGCGCAAAGGCAAAACAAAAAAAGATATCATCAACGAACTCGATGCAAAATTGCAGATCCCGGGAGTAGTAAACGGATGGACGCAACCGATCATCAACAGGATCAATATGCTGGCCACAGGTATTCGTACAGACGTAGGGGTGAAGGTATATGGCCAGCACCTGGATACCATTGCCTCCGTATCCGAACGCGTAAGAAAAGCGCTGGAAGGAACGCCGGGCATCGCGGACCTGTATGTAGAGCCGGTAACGGGTGGCAAGTACCTGGACATTGATGTGCGCCGGGGCGATCTTGCCCGCTACGGCCTTACCGTAGATGATGTAAACCAGACCGTGGAAACCGCACTGGGCGGCGCTCCCATCGGCAACACTATCGAAGGGCGACAGCGCTTTTCCATCAGCGTGCGGCTCGCTCAGGACTACCGCAACAGCGTGGAACAGATCAGGCGCATCCCCGTGATGTCTGCCACTATGGGAGAAGTACCGCTGTCCTCCATCGCCGACGTTAAGTTTGTAGATGGCCCGCCCATGATCACCTCCGATAACGCCATGCTCCGGGGCGCAGTACTGTTCAATGTAAGAGGGCGTGACCTCGGCGGCACCGTAAGCGAAGCAATAGAAAAAATGAACCAGTCCAAAGGCATTTTACCACAGGGTTACTACCTGGAATGGAGCGGGCAATATGAAAACCTGATCCGTGGCCAGCAAACACTGCTCTGGATAGCGCCGGTGGTGCTGGTCATCATTTTCTTCTCCCTGTATTTTGCCTTTCATTCTATCAGAGAAGCTTTCCTCAGTTTGATTACCGTGCCGTTTGCACTCATCGGTGGCGCCTATATGATTTATTTCTGGGGTGTGAACCTCTCCGTAGCAGTAGCCGTAGGCTTCATTGCGCTGTTTGGGATCGCCGTGGAAACAGGGATTGTAATGGTGATCTACCTCAACGATGCCATGATGCAACTGGTGAAAGCAAAGGGCAACTCAGCGGAAACCATTACCCGGCAAGATTTATACCACGCCGTGATCCACGGCGCCGCTAAGCGGCTGCGCCCTAAATTGATGACGGTGTGTGTGTCGCTCTTCGGATTGGTGCCGGTACTATGGGCCAGCGGCGTAGGTACGGATGTAATGAAACCTATTGTGCTGCCCATGATTGGCGGGGTGCTCACATCCTCCACCCATATTTTGCTGGTGACACCGCTGATCTTTTTAATGACGAAAGAATACGAATTACGTAAGCATGGAAAACTCGAAATTCATGAGGTACAGCATTAAATATTTATTCCTCCTGTTGTTTGGACTGCCATTGGCCATGCAGGCAC
Organism: Chitinophaga jiangningensis; assembly: GCF_900142605.1. Classification (GTDB taxonomy): domain Bacteria; phylum Bacteroidota; class Bacteroidia; order Chitinophagales; family Chitinophagaceae; genus Chitinophaga; species Chitinophaga jiangningensis. Next base: position 467,289 of record NZ_FRBL01000009.1, on the reverse strand, counting down.
AAACAGTGCCGGTATTGTCACTGGACACAATCCTGCACCGGGTGGATCAACATAACATACTCCTGCAATCCTATGCGCTAAAGGCAGAAGGTTACAAATACAGCGCCGATGCGGCCACCGCCTGGATGGCGCCGATGGTAGGCGTAGGAACTTTCATGACACCCTATCCCGGCCAGATGATCATGGACGGCCGCGATAAAGGCAACCTGATGCTGCAACTGGAGCAGGATATTCCCAACCCCGCCAAGCTGGCCGCTCAAAAGAAATACATCGCTTCGCAGGGCAATGTGGAATTGGCCACTCGTGGTATCACGCTCAACGAGCTGAAGTCGCAGGCTAAACGCCTGTACTATAGCTGGCTGATTGCACAACAACGTATAGCCGTGCTGCAACAAAACGAAAAAATCATGCTCACCATGAAGCAGATCGAAGCGGTGCGCTATCCTTATAACCAGTCGCAGCTCAGCGGCGTTTACAAAGCGGATGCAAAAATTGAGGACAACCGTAATATGATCCGCATGCAGGAAGGCAACATTGCCCGGGCGCGGGCATGGCTCAACAGTCTGATGAATGCCGCCGGTAACGAACCTTTTGAAATTGATACCAGCTACCAGCCGCAGTTTCGCATGGCCACTTCCTACGATACGGCTTCGCTGGCAACAGCGCGACAGGATATCGTGAAAATGAATGAAAGCATCCGCTCCATGCAGCTCAATATTGAAGGCATGAAAAAAGAGAAGAAGCCGGACTTCCGCCTGCGCTTTGACCACATGGCGCCCCTGGATAACGCAATGCCAAAGGCATTCAGCGCGATGGGCATGGTCAGCATTCCCATTGCTCCCTGGGCTTCCAAAATGTATAAGTCGGAAATAAAAGCGATGACCTACAACGTGCAGGCCATGGAAAAAGAAAAGGCGGCCATGTTGCAGGAAACACAGGGTATGCTGTATGGGATGCAGTATGAAATACAATCCATGCAAACACGCATCCGTGCGATGGAAGAGAAGATAGTGCCGGCGCTGCAACAAACGCTGGATGCCAGTTTCCTGAACTACCAGGAAAACAAACTTGCACTGAGTAACGTGATCGACTCCTGGGAAGCACTTACTATGATGCAGTCGAACGTGCTGGACGAAAAATTAAAACTCTACGAAATGATAGTGGATTATGAGAAACAACTATATCGTTAAAATAACTTTCGCTGTGCTGGCGCTGGCGGCGTGCAAGCCAAAGCCGCCCGCAATGGAAAGCGGGCACGCGGAGCATCCGGTGGATAGCAGCGTAGCTAACCTCACCCGGCCGGTGAATGAAAAGGTAATTGCGGCGATCCCCGTGATTAGTGCGGATACAGGTACGCGTGTATACGCTACCGTTGTAAACGGGATTGTGACGTATGACGACAGGAACCAAACCAGCATTGCCAGCAGGGTGGGAGGCCGGGTGGAGCGACTGCTCGTAAAATTCAACTACCAGCCGGTGAAAAAAGGGCAGCTGATCATGGAGGTGTACTCACCTGACCTGGCGGCAGCGCAGCGGGAGCTGCTATATGTAGCGCAAACCGGTGGCAACATGCTGGCCGCAGCTAAGCAACGACTGCAATTATTAGGTATGCAGGCGGCGCAGATAGAACAGGTGATTAAAACCGGAAAGGTATTATATCGTGTGCCAGTATACAGTAACGCAAACGGCTATATTCTGGAGAAATCCGCCGCAGCCGCACCAACAGCGGCCATGCCTGCTGTTTCCGCCGCAGGCGGGGATGGCATGAGTGGTATGGGGGCTACTACCACGGCTGCCACACCGGCACCTGCGGCGCCTGCTGCTACCCCGGTATTACTACGGGAAGGGCAGTACGTAACTGCCGGACAGTCGCTTTTTACCATTTACCAGGCAACTTCGTTGGTAGCTGAATTTGCCTTCCCGGCACAATTGTCCGCCATGGTGAAGAAGGGACAGCAGCTATTATTTTACCCTGCCAGTAATGAAGATGCCATGCAATCAGGGCATATCGGCCTAATTGAGCCCCGCTTTAAAGACGGTGTGAACTTTACCATGGCAAGGGTATACCTGAAGGACCATGCGCTACAGGCAGGGCAGTTGCTGCAGGCAAGCCTGCCGGTGGTGGTAAGTGCAGGCTGGTGGCTGCCGCAAAAAGCAGTGCTGCAACTGGGGAATAAGTCTGTCGTATTCAAAAAAGAAGGAAATGCATTTATCCCCAAAGTAGTGGAAACAGGTTGGAAAGTGAAGGACATGATCCAGGTAAAAACGGCGATCGGCGATTGGAAACTAGCTTCCAATGCCTATTACCTGGTAGATAGTGAAAGTTTTATCAGAACAAAAAATTAATGCGCATATGAAAAGAATGGATTTCTTAAAATCAGTTGCGTGGGTGGCAGTAATGCCGGCTGTTTTATTTGCTGCGTGTAGTGGTAACAGTGAGCAGCAAGCTGCCGGTGCACACCAGCAAACCTATACCTGCCCGATGCACCCGCAGATTGTGCAGGATAAGCCAGGCACCTGCCCGATATGCGCCATGGACCTGGTCCCCTTTGATAAGAATAATAAAGACGCCACGCTAACACTGGGGGAAAGCCAGATCACGCTGGCAAATATTACTACTACGGTGGTGGGTACAGGTGCGTTGTCCAACTTCCGGCAGCTGAACGGGCGACTGGTTACCAACCCGGAGAATACGGCGGTTATTTCCAGCCGGGTACCCGGGCGACTGGAAGTTTTGTACGTGAAGGAAACGGGCGTGAAGGTTATCAAAGGCCAGCCTTTATACCGGATTTATTCCGAGCAGCTGGCGGCATTGCAACAGGAGTACCTGTTGGCGGTGGCGCAGGTGAAGCAGTTTCCGGACGACCAGAAATTCCGCCAGATAGAGCAGGCAGCAAAACAGAAACTATTGCTGTACGATCAGCAGGAAGCACAGCTCCGGCAGCTCACCGCGGCCGGTAAGGTGGACCCCTACGTGACCTATACTGCAACCGCCAGCGGTATCATCTCCCAGATAACCGCCACCGAAGGGCAGTATGTAAGCGAAGGAGGGGAAGTGATGCGCCTGGAAGGCTACCAGCAGCTATGGGCCGAAGCAGATGTATACCCGGCGGAAGCCGCGCTGGTGCGGGTAGGGCAACAGGTGAAAGTGCTGGTGGCAGGTTATGAAAACGAACCGCAGCAGATGACGATACAGTTCATCAATCCGGCTTTGCAAACGGGTAGTCAACTGATGCAGATACGTGGTACGGTGCCTAATCCGGCTAACCAGTGGCAGCCGGGGCAGCAGGTGAATATGCTGTTGCCACTCGCTAGCAAAGGGAATGTGATCAGTTTGCCGGTAGATGCCGTGATCCGCGATGGTAAGGGGGCACATGTATGGCTGGAAACAGCGCCTGGCAAGTTTGCACCCCGCAGGATACGTACGGGTATGGAGGATTTTGATGCCGTGGAAATTACGGAAGGCCTGAAGGAAGGAGATAAAGTAGTGATCACAGGAGCTTACCTGCTGTATTCGGAATATATTCTTAAAAAAGGTGCCGATCCAATGGCTGCACTGTAAAATTAAAGCTGATGAAACAATTAATTATAGCCGTACTACTGTTTATCGCTGCCTGTAATAGTGCGCCTGTAAAGGAAAAGCAGCAGGAAGTGCCAAAAGCAAATAGTACAGTAGCTACCCTTCGGGTAAATGATGATAAGCTCCATGCGATGTATGAACAATATGCGCAGCTGATAACCGCGCTTACAAATGAAAATACCAGGGAAGCCCGCTTTGCCGCCAATGCTATGGCTGCGGTGGCCGCTCAGCTGCCTGGGGCTGATAAGGTAGGTGCCAGTGCGGCCGGCATAGCCGCTACTGCGGATATTCAAAGGCAACGGGTAGCACTGGCCGCACTGAGTGAACAGTTGTTGCAATTGCTGAAAGCCGCCGGCATGGCCAGTGGAGAGCTGTATGTGGACTTCTGTCCGATGGCGTTAAACGACAAGGGTGCCATCTGGCTGAGTAGCAATAAAGCCATCCGGAATCCCTATTTCGGGGATAGCATGCTTACCTGTGGCAGCATTAAAGAAACTATTCAATAATCAAATAAACAACACATGAAAAACATCCTTCTCCTGGCTGTGGCCACCGTTTCTTTTGTAGCCTGTAATAACAGCGAGAGTAAGTCGCACGATGCACATACACCTGCGGATACCACCTCCGTGGCAGCCACGAATAATGCGGTGAAACCTTCTTTCGCCAATGTAGATCCTGCCGTAGCTGCTTCCTTTAAATCCGTCATCGATCATTACCTGCATCTCAAAAATGGTCTTGCTGGCGATAATGCCACGGAAGCGGCGGATGCCGGAAAGGCCATGGTAGCAGCGCTGGCAGCGGTTGATAAAAATGCGATGACTCCGGAACAAAAAACCTTGTACACAGAAAATGAAGAAGACCTGCGGGAACACGCGGAGCATATCGGTAAAAATGCGGGCGACATTGCGCATCAGCGGGAGCACTTTGCGCAAATGAGCGAAGATGTATATGCGCTGGTGCAGGGCTTTGGCGGCGGACAGCCACTGTACCACGACTTCTGCTCCATGTATAACAATGACAAAGGCGGTATGTGGCTGAGTGAAACGGCGGATATTAAAAATCCATATTTCGGTAGTAAAATGCCTACCTGCGGTACTGTTAAGGAGGTCATACAATAATTTTTTACAGAGAGATAAAAAACACGCTTTCTGCGGGTGCGCGTACTAATGACGCCTGCCCGTGGAAAGCACATCCGGAGCGTTCTTTACCAATTGATACCATCTGCCTGACATGCGAATAATCATTATTGTATTCCTCGTAGTATTTGTAGTACTGCAATTTTTCAGACCAGCTAAACCTCCGCAGGGTGGCAGTGATAAAAGTATTACTGCTTACTACGCCATCCCTCCGGCAGTGCAAACGATATTGGTGAACGCCTGTTACGATTGCCATAGTAACCACACTAACTATCCCTGGTATACGAATATTCAACCTGTTGGATGGCTAACATACGCGCATATACGCGATGGAAAAACCGAACTGAATTTTGATGAGTTTGGTGCTTACAGCGCCAAACGGCAGCGAAATAAACTCAGCAGCATGCGGGAGCAGGTGCAAAGTGGGAAAATGCCCCTGGCATCCTATACCTGGCTGCATCCTGCAGCGCGACTCACCCGCGATGAAAAATCGCAGCTGCTCCGCTGGCTGGAAACGGCCCATTGACAATACAAAACCTATGTAGTATTTTTAAGTAATCAGGGTTTAACAATAAGATAATATAGCGCGGAAAAATCCTTTACCACTTTGATTACTTTCGCATTTCTATTGCGCCAACAGCTTATTACATAGTATGAAACCATCATTATTTTTGCTGTCGATGTTAGCCTTTACCGGCTTCAGCACCTTTGCACAAACACCAGGATTGCAACAGGATACCCGGCAAATCATCTTGCCGAATGGTTGGAAGTTGAGTCCCGCCGGGCATTCCATCCCACTGGGCGACCTCCCGTTGAACACACAGCTAAGCAGCTCCGGTAAATACCTCGCTGTTACCAACAACGGGCAAAGTACACAGTCCATACAACTAATAGACCCCTCCACTGCCACGGTGCTCGATAGCTGCGTGGTGGGAAAAGCCTGGTACGGCCTTGCCTTCACCAAAGATGAAAAGCAGCTCTATGCCTCCGGCGCCAATGATAACTGGATATTAAACTTCCCGGTTAGCAAAGGCAAGCTGGGCAAAGCCGATACCATCCGCCTCGGCAAGCCGTGGCCGGCACAAAAAATCAGCCCCGCAGGAATTGCAGTGAACAATAAAAATACCCGTCTGTATACTGTCACTAAAGAAGATAGTGCCTTATATGTTATTGATCCTGCTTCCAAAAAAATACTGCATCGTATTCAGCTGCCGGATATTGCGTATAGCTGTGTGTTGTCGCCCGATGAAAGTAAGTTATACATAAGTATCTGGGGAGCAGCGGCAGTAGCCGTTGTGAATACCGCCACAGCAACGATCAATAACCTGATTGCCGTTGGTAACCACCCGAATGAACTGCTGCTGAATAGGAAAGGGTCGGTACTATATGTGGCTAACGCCAACGATAATACGGTATCCGTCATCAATACCGCGGACAGCAAAGTGATCGAAACCATTTCGACCACACTGTATCCAACGCAGCTCAGCGGCTCTACTACCAATGGCCTTGCGCTTAGCAGGGATGAAAAAACGCTGTACATCGCCAATGCGGATAACAACTGTTTGAGCGTGTTTAACACCGCCGTTCCGGGGCATAGTGAAAGTATGGGCTTTATACCCGTTGGCTGGTATCCTACCAGCGTGAAAGTGCTGCGTTCAAAAATTATTGTGGCTAACGGTAAGGGCAATACGTCGCTGCCAAATCCACAAGGTCCGCAGCCGGTGAGTAAGCTGGATAACAGTGGTATTCATACGGGCAGTACGGCCAATAGCCGACTCCAATATATTGCAGGACTTTTCAAGGGTACGCTGTCGTTTATCGATGCGCCTAAAGCGGACCAGTTGAAATCGTATACCCGTCAGGTATATGCCAATACTCCCTTCTCCGATACTAAAGCCTTGCTCGCCGATGGCGAAGCAGGGAGCCCTGTTCCAAGGAAGCAGGGGGAGGTGTCGCCCATTAAACACGTGTTTTATATCATCAAGGAAAACCGTACCTACGACCAGGTGCTGGGTGATTTACCACAAGGTAACGGTGATTCTTCCCTGACTCTATTTGGCAGAAATATTACCCCGAACCACCATGCATTTGCGGAGGATTTTGTGTTACTGGATAATTTTTATGTGGATGCAGAAGTAAGTGCGGACGGGCATAATTGGAGCATGGCAGCCTACGCTACTGATGTGGTGGAAAAAACATGGCCTACTACTTATGGTAATCGCGGTGGTACCACCAACTACGAAGGCGGGCGCCCGGTGACGTATCCTAAGGATGGGTTTATCTGGGATTACTGCCAGCGTGCCGGCCTGAGCTATCGTAGCTATGGAGAGTTTGGTGCTTATAATAAAGCGAACTTGAAGAGTCTGCAGGGGCATATGTCGCCTTATTCCCCGGGCTTTGATATGGACATTAAGGATCAGGTGCGCGTAGATGCCTGGCAGCACGACTTCGATTCCCTGCTGGCCATTAACCAGGTGCCGCAGTTTAGTACCATCCGTATTTCTAATGATCATACCAGTGGTCAGCGCAAGGGCAAGCCATCCCCAAGGGCCGCCGTGGCGGACAACGACCTGGCCATCGGCCGCCTGCTGGATCATTTGTCGCACAGCCCGGTGTGGAAGGAGTCGGTGGTATTCATCCTTGAAGACGATGCCCAAAACGGCCCCGACCATGTAGATGCCCACCGTTCGCCGGCTTTCGTAATCGGCCCATATGTAAAAAGGAAAGCGGTGGTGCATAACATGTATTCCACCTCCGGTTTTTTGCGTACCATGGAGCTGATACTGGGCCTGCCTCCGATGAGCCAGTATGATGCGGCGGCATTACCTTTATATGAATGTTTTACTGCCACCCCTGATTTTACGCCCTATACCGTAAAGCCTGCGCTGGTAAACCTGGAAGAGCGCAATGTGGCGGTGAACGAGAGTAGTAAAAAATCTGATAAATACGATCTTACGAAAGAAGATGCAGCACCGGACCTGGAGTTAAATGAAGTAATCTGGAAGTACTTCAAAGGGGAGCAGGCAGTAATGCCGGCGCCTAAGCGGAGCGGGTTTGTGATATTGGAGAAGAAGAAAAAGGAGGAGGATGATTGATGATAATATTATTTAGTGTTACAAGGTGACAAATTATTGCTAAAAGATAATAGTTCTAATTACGGTGTAGAGACGCCTGGCAGGCGTCTATCAAACATAATCTCCTCCAAAATCTATTTGATAATTATCGATATACATGAGATTATTTTAGCGAAGAATGTGAAGCAGATTTTCTCGGATAGACGCCTGCGAGGCGTCTCTACACAGAAGGGTGTTATTGACACATCTTTTTTACACCTGCCCAATAAGTAGTAAATTCATACTACCGAAAAGTAATGCTTATGAATGCGCGTTTTCGCCCCGGCTCCAGAAATCTGATCGAAACGATCCTTGTATTGCTATTGTTATTAGGCTTGTTGTTGTCACTCTACCAGGTATTACATATTTTCTTTGGGGTGTTAACGTTTGCCCTGATATTCTCCGTGTCTTTCCATGGGTTGTTTGAAAAAATGGTGGGAAAGATGCGTGGCAGGCGTACATTGGTAGCCGTAATATATGCGATACTGCTGGTGGCAGTGATTGCATTGCCGGTAACCTATATCATCAGCGGCATTAGCTCGCATATGCGGGAAATAGTGGAGTGGGTAAATGAAACCAGGCAAAATGGCTTGCCGCCTTTGCCCATATGGATGGTGAATTTACCCTATATAGGCCCTGATATTAGTGCTTACTGGCAGAGTTTGCGTGCCAACCCACATACTACGATTGTTGGGCATGAAAGGCAGGTAGGGGTAGTGGTGAAACATGTGGTAAGCAGTGGTGCGGAAATCATTGGTGCGGCGTTGCAGTTGATCATCGGGATCATTGTTTCAGCATTCTTCCTCGTTGGCGGCCAAACAGCGGTGCGGCCTTTTAGGTTGGCCATACAGCACCTGCTGGGTAAAAAGGATGGAGAAGAGTTACTGGATGCCACCATTATGGCTGTAAAGGGTGTATCCATAGGCGTTATGGGAACGGCTTTCATCACAGGCGTGGTATCCTGGGTGGGATTTGCCATTGGTGGAGTACCTTTCGCACTGTTGCTGTCAGCCCTGGTATTTTTGGTAGTATTGATACAGATTGGGCCATTGGTGATCTGGATTCCGGTGATCATCTGGATGGCCACACAGGGGCATCCGGGCATTACGGTGTTCCTCATTATTTATGGCGCGGCGCTGCAAATAGGAGAGGCGATATTGAAACCTTTGCTGATTGCGAAAAGCGGGAAGTTACCGTTTTTAATATTATTCCTTGGTGTGATAGGAGGCGCAGCAGCGTGGGGATTTACAGGAATTTTCAAAGGCGCCATCATAATGGCTGTTTTCTATACTATCTTTAATTCCTGGTTGGACGGTAAAAGTGAGCCCCAGCCTGTTGAATAATTGGAATTATGAAGTCTGCATCAGTAAACGATATAAAGAAAGAATTAAAAACTTTACCACACGAAAGCCTGGTGACGATATGTTTGCGCCTGGCGAAATTTAAAGCAGAGAATAAGGAGCTACTGACCTACCTGCTGTTTGAGGCAGAAGACCTGCCGGCATACGTCGCCTCCATCAAAGCAGAAATAGACGAGGCCTTTGCAGATATCCACCGGGAAAAATCCTATCTCGCAAAAAAGAAATTGAGAAAGATTATTCGTATCACCAACAAGTATATACGATATGTAGGCGATAAAGAAACCGAAGCAGACTTGTTGTTGTATATCTGTCAGCACATGAAAGACGCGCACATGGTGAGTAAGCGGAATCTTCAAATACATAACATCTATATGCAGCTGCTGAAAAAATCAGTGAAGGCAATAGATACGCTGCATGAGGACTTGCAGTATGAGTATATCAGGATGGTGAACGGGTTGGATGTGGATGTATAGTGTAAGCCAGAATCTCTTATCTCTGCGGCCTTTACATCTCCCTAAAACAATAATTAAAACGTAATCCCCACCTGCACGCCTACACTCACTGTAGTTGGCAAATTAATTCCAAACCTTACCGGTACCGGCACTGCTAAGAAGTAGCCATGATCTTTCTTTTTGATCAGCACCTTGTTTAAAACAGGCGTAACACCATACCTGCCATTGGTTTCAAACGCAAGCCGGTTAGCCAGCGTAAAGCCTTTGCCTAATGCTACCAGCAAACCGGGATGAAACACAAAATTGCTCATTTTACTCGTGCCATTGGAAGCAGTAATGATGGGCACTACTTCAAATGAAAATCCTATCCGGTTGCTTTTCCAGATGTTAATACCCGTAGGGAGACCACCGGTATAGGAGCCATTAAAATTAAATTTGGGGTCACCATTACCAAAAGTGACGATAGGATGAAAGATACCTACATAACCGGCTACTTTAGGAAAGGAGTTGTGCTGTGCCCGGATGCATACAGGTAGCAGGCATAGCAAAAATATAATACAATTTTTCATACCACAATGCTACCATTAACCGGTGGCCGGAAATAGCACGGGATTAACCATTGGAAGATTTTTTACTTTTTTTGATACTTTTTTTATAGTCAGACGGTGTGGTGCCGGTATGTAAGCGGAAGATACGGGTGAAATGGCTCTGATCTGAAAACCCCGTCAGGTAAGCTATTTCAGTGAGGGAGTAATCGGAAGTCTCTATAAGGGAAATAGCTTTATCGATCCGCAGCTTGCGCATGTAATCACCATAGCTCATATTGTCGAAGTACTTGGAGAATTCCCGCGACAGATAGGCCGGATTCAAATCCAGTTCTTTTGACACCTCTTTGAGATTGGCTGCCATGTTGGAATCTACCTGGTCCTGCAGAATGGCTTTCAGCTCCATGGCCCATTGCGGTACTTTCTGTTTGTTCTTTCTGCCAAGGTACTGGTGTAATACTGTCAGCAGCATTTGCTCTGCAGGTCCCGCCTGGGTGTGTTTATGACTATAGAGGTGAGTGGCCCAGCTGTACAGGCCATCGTAAATCACCATGCCCAGGTCGAGCAGGGCGTGATCATCCCGGATGTTGTGGGCCAGCCCGGCGAAGATGGCTTCCAGTCCGGCTGACTGTGGTGCAAAGTCGTGCCGGTCCGTATCTGCGCCGCGTACTATTGCAGCGATTCTTTCCAGTGCTTTGTCCTGAATGTTATGCCGGAGGAGAAAATAATCGAAGGTACATTTATCGTCATAGTGGGAGTATTCCACGCCCGGAATATCAAACGGTGTGGCTGGTAAGGCAGCAGCCTTTTCCAGCACCTGCTCAAAGGGAACGAAGATGATTTCCGCTTCGGGGTCTATGAATCTCCTGATCAGCCAGGGGCAGGCTATACGGTCAATTTTTGGTCGCTCGCGGGTAATCCACTTCATGGCCACAGTTTCTCACAATATAAATATTTATTGCAGGAAATACCGGATCGCTATACCTGCTACGGCGGCGGTAATAATAACCAGTGGTTCGGGGAGATTTTTTACCCGCCATAACAGCACCGCTACCACCACGGCAATGGCAGCGGTATAAAGGTCGGTCAGCGACCTTTTCGCCAGCACGATGACCGCCCCCGTAATGGACCCGATAGCTGCCGCGGTAATACCATCTACAAACGTTTTAATGCCGGGGTTTTTCCCGTACTTTCTGAAAAATGGGGCAGGTAAAACAGTAAACAGGTAGCAGGGGAAAAAGGTGGCGAAGGCGGCTACTGAAGCTCCCTGCAAGCCGGCGGTCAGATACCCGATAAACCCTACTGTGATCACTACCGGTCCCGGTGTAATCATGGCCACCGCTACGGCATCCATAAACTGTTGCTCATTCAGCCAGCCATACTCTTTCACTACACCGCTATATAAAAACGGGACGATGGCCAGTCCGCTGCCAAATACAAACGCGCCGGCCTTCATGTAAAACCAGCAGATATCCCATAGCTTACCGCTGTTGCTGCTCCTGTAAATATCCGTTAATAAAGGCAGGAAAAATACACCGGCCGCATTGCGGGACAATAATTTTCCCGGATGCTTAAACAGCCAGTAGCCAACACCAGCAAGCAGAAAAAGCCAGATGCTTTCCGAGGCAGTGATGGCCGTATAGGTGGCCGCTACGACGCAAATGCAGATCAGCGGAATGTTTGGTCCGATCGACTTTTTAATCAGCTTATAACTACTGATGCTGATAATGCCTGTCACCGCGGCACTCACCCCATAAAACACCGCCTGCATCAGTGGGATGCCCTGCCATCGGGTATAGCAATAACCCAGCGCCACCACCATCAAAAAAGAAGGCAGCACAAATGCCAGTCCGGCTAAGGTAGCACCCAGTATGCGATAGTGTACATAACCCAGGTAGATGCCCAGCTGTGCGGCGAGCGGCCCGGGAGCCAGCTGAGCCAGCGCAAGTCCTTCCTTATAATCTTCTTCTGAAATCCATTTTTTATTTTCTACCAGGTCGCGGTGCATATAACCAGCCAGCGCTACGGGGCCACCAAAGCCCCAGGTGCCCAGCTTTAAAAAATATATGACCAGTTGCCGTAGTGAATAGGTTGGTTGTTGCATCATACCTGCAAATTGCAAAGATTTAACAGCAGAGAATAGAACAGAAATAACGGTTTGGTATAAAATTTACCATTTAGTCGCATCCCTTTACTGCGATGGGTTTGCAGGAGAGATGATCATATTTTCATATGATCAGGAGGCAGAAAATTACTATGGCAGTTTGTTACAAATACCATAAATTAGTATCCGTTACTTCATAAATAACCTTTCAAGTTATGTGTTGTTCTAACCTCCTCTTGTCCCGTAAAATTTTTTATACAGCAGGGTTACATGGTTATGCATCCTATCTGACAGATTCCTGATCTGTTTCCCGCTACAAATTTAAGTACCCTATTGTTCTGCATAATGATATCGCAGTGATGATTGTTATGCCTTTAATACACCTACTCTGATGGCTATCAGCGCTCAATTAAACACCAGTTATCTGGCCTCCAACCTGGTCAATCAAAAATACCAGCCGCTGGAAAATATTAACATGCAGCAAGCGGACCAGCCCACAATTACCAATCTGGCCTCCAACAGGTCTACCACGCTTGACAGGCTGAATATACAGGCTCGTAATCTTACCTATATCGGAGAAGATATTAATGGAACCATGGCGCGCGAGCAGGCAGCCGGCATGCTGCCGCCGCTGGTCGTAATATCCAGTAATCGCTCCGGATGGATCAGGAGAACTTATGATGTCGGCAGAGTACTTGCAGGCAATGGTAACTTTGCCAATATGAATGACCGTGATGCCCTGTTCAACGGCGCAGTACCTATTTACTGCCCATTCAGGCTGGCTGCGGCACAGCAACCCCTCCGGAATGTATATATCTTCGTGCATGTTACGGAGTATGGAACGTATGCCCAAAATCTTGCAGGTACCAATATGCGTGTAATAGGCTGGAAAATGCGGAGCCCTAATCAATTGGTTGGTTTTGGCGGCGCCAGGTATGCAGCAATAGAGTTCTTTAAACATATTAATTCTAATACTAACCCGGTTAGTTGCAACATGATCTGGATGTTTGATGATAACGTAGTTTACATCAACAACTTTCCGGATCTGCAGCCAGTGGAAGCCGCCATGACTAATAATGCGAACCTCGTAGGCCTGGGATTTACCGGAGCTACCAGCGCCCTGACCTACGAGCAAATCACACAAATAGCCCATCAGCCGCCACCTCAACAGGTAGCCGCGGCGCCGGTTGGAGCGCCCATTTTGCAGCAGGCAGTATTATGGCGCATCAGTGCCTTGCGTGCCAGCAATACCAATTACTGCCCTTATTTTATTACCTCCGCGGAAGACAGCAGCCTTACCAAATACCTGGGTGATACGCTTTGTCAGTACTATGTAGGTAGCACCGTACAAAAAGGAGCGTTGGCGTCAACTGATTATGACAATCAACCCGGTTCTCAGCGGTTTTCAGCGCTGAAAAGTCAGCTGCTGAATTTATTGTATGAAAACGCTCAGCCCCCCAACATTGATACACCTGCGCAGGCTAACTGTCCGCTCAATACCTTACTGGCCACATTTCCTCCCGCTACGCTGAATAAAGAATTACCACAAGTCATGTATTCCAAGGCGGTGGAACAGATCTTATTTACCGCCCTGGATAATCAACTGCGGTTGCCTGTTGGCACATTTACCTTTACTCCTGCCTTTATCCAGCTTATAGATGTGATATAGGTACAAAACCAGCTCTGATGGATATCAATACGCTGATTACACAACTCCGTGCACAGGCTGCCAGCAATAGTAGTATCGTGCTGGATACCACGCTGCTCTCTGCTGACCAGGTAAGCACGATACAATCGCAGTTTGGGCTGGACAGCAGCACCTTTCTCACCATCACCGGTGTTACCACCGCGGATATTCCGGATGCAACAGCAAACACCGTCAGCATTACTACCGGAACAGTTGCTGCCTTGCAGATAACGGATCTCACCGTGCAAACGTTGTCGTTTACCGTGGATACCTCGGTGGACTTCATACTCTCCCTGGCAGCACCTTCCACGTGGACGTGGACTACCAGCTTTCCGCTACTGAATGCTTTTCCTTTTACGGGCGTCGCACCTTCCAATACTTATTTCATTTACGCCACCAGCGCACAAACCACCTTTCAGCTATGGTCCACCGCAGCAAATGATGCAATCACACTTGTAGCAGGACTCAACATGGCTACAGAAAGCGACGTAGGGGCGTTGGCGTTACTCACCGCCTTGCTGGGAAGCAGCGCACCGGGGTTCTGCAAATGCTGGGGCGCCTTCAGCCTGGAAAACAATTACCCTTATCCGCTGATGACGCTCAGTGCGCCGCTGCTAACTTCCTTTCCGCTGCTGAGTAATCTTACCATCAATAACCTCAACCTGGTACTAACGGTTACGCCCCCACAGGATTTAGTGCAGGATATTACGCTGGCTATCAGCGCTGATACCAGCGACATGCAGTTTTCACTCGGTATCGATGAATCGTCCGATACAATTACCGTAACCGGGCAGCCACTTTCTACCTATACGGCCACGCTGGAAAATATTGCGGACAGCACCATCGGTGCAGCCGTGCTGCCTAGCGGGACCAACTTTTCCGACTTCATCCCCAGCGCACTGGCAACGGCTTTTGATGATATTACCTTCAATGGTTTTGAAGTGGAACTCACCCTTGGAAGCACGTTTGCAGTCAGCTATCTGTCGTTTGATATAGGCCAGCTAACTGGCACCAATGTGAATCTTGGTTTGTTTGATATGAGTGGATTTAACCTGTATGCGCAGTGGTTCCAACCAGCCAGCAGCAGTTCTACCGCCATCATCAACATCACAGCCAATGCAAATATTCCGGTGGCGGTATTTACTGATCCATTTGCTTTCAGTATCTCACTGGTACATACCACTTCCTGGGAAATAGACAGCATCCAGGCCACCTATGCAGGCAACATCTCTTTCAGCGATATCATCACGGAGATCGCCCCGGGTACCGATGTGCCGCAGGAATTAAGCGATCTTACCTTCGGCAGTTTCCTGGTAAGCGCGGACCCGCAGGGGAGCACCTTCACCTGTTCCTGCGCCGGCGATTTCTCCTGCAGCGTGCTTTCATCGTCGCTCTCCTCCACATTTTTCCTGGAGTTCGAAAAAACGGCAACGGGAATTACCTTCGTGTTAAACGCAGGTGCTACCATTGGCCTTACAGCATTGCTGATGGATGTTACGCTCACCACCGGCGCCGGAACTACCAGCCTGCAATTCAACGGTACGGCGGATGCAGTGCCATTGTCCACTCTCATCACCAGTCTCTTTGCCGATTTTGATATCGACCTTTCAACACTCCCTGAAATAGAACTGACCTCACTCACCGTTTCCTATAACACACCTACGATGGGGGTGGTGGTGATAGATGCGGATTTCTTATTTGATAACCAGTATACCGGTGAGTTTTGTATAGTGGCACAGCAGCTGGGAACGCCTGCTGCCTGGCAGTTTGTGGCTTTTGCGGATTTAGGTGCCGTTACGCCCGTGGATATTGGAAGTATGTTGCCCCTGGTAGGTAATCAGATTAAGGGAGACTTTGAACTCAAGGATGCTTATCTCACCGTTACCTCCGCAGCGCCAACAGGCATTAGCATCCCATCGCGGCCCGATATAACGGTAACGCCTGGTGTAGCATTCGGCTTCGACTTGCTGCTGGCAGGAACCGCGCAATCGGTAACATTGCCGGTTACTTCGTATCCTTCCACGCAAAGCGGTAGTACGAGCGCCTTTGCGGTAGCTGCTACGGGCAGTAGTACCACAGATCCATCCTCCGTGTATACGCTTCAGGTACAAAAAAACCTCGGCCCGATTTTTATCGAAAGTATCGGTATCAATTATGCCAGCCAGGTGATTTCATGCGCCATCAGTGCTTCCATGACAGTAGGACCTGTAAACGTAACCCTCAACGGATTTTCATTTGGCAGCTCTATCGCTGCATTCAGTCCGGTGTTTGGGTTAAACGGATTAGGATTCTCCTACCAATCGTCCGGACTAAGCATCAGCGGCGGCATAGTGCGGGTGCCGGACGCGCAGCTGCCATCAGGTGTAATATTGCAGTTTGATGGGGCATTAGTGGTGCAGGCAGAACAGTGGGGGCTATCGGCCCTCGCTTCCTATGCGCAATTGAGCACCGGCCTGCCTTCATTTTTTATTTTTGCAGATGTAAGTGCTCCATTGGGCGGTGCCCCGTTTTTCTTTGTAACAGGCCTCATGGGAGGATTCGGATATAACAGGTCACTCGCCATACCCAGCTTTAACCAGGTGGCAGCATTCCCGCTGTTAGCGATCGATGCTCCACAAACCGGCAGTGCCATGGATGTAGCCATGAACACCCTGCAAATACTGGAAGGGCAGGTAGCCGGAGCCGATGGTACCAAAGTACAATGGATAGTGCCGCAGGAAGGTGATTACTGGGTAGCCGCCGGCATTAGCTTCACTTCCTTTGAAATCATTCAGGGAGAGCTGCTGGTGGTAGCACAGTTTGGTAACGACCTCGCCTTTGCGCTCCTTGGGTTGGCCTGGCTGAGTTTACCACAGGGTGCCGCCATAAGCGATGCTTTCGTATACGTAGAGCTGCAAATGGAAGCCGTGCTGAAGCCAACAGACGGATACTTTACCGTGGCCGCCAGTATTACCAGCAACTCGTTTTTACTGAGTAATGCCTGTCACCTCACCGGTGGCTTTGCATTCAGCATCTGGTTTGGCAGTAACGCCAATGCCGGACAGTTTGTATTCACCATAGGTGGTTACCATCCCGCCTTTGTGATTCCTTCGTATTATCCGAATGTAGCGCGTTTAGGATTTAACTGGCAGGTATCAACAGATATCAGTATTACCGGCGCTTCCTATTTCGCGCTGACGCCCGGATGCGGCATGGCAGGCGGTAGCCTCGATGCGCTGTTCCAGTCCGGTGATGTAAAAGCCTGGTTTACCGCCCAGGCAGATATGCTGGTTACCTGGAATCCTTTTTCCTTTGTAGCCGATATAAGTATTGATATAGGCGCTTCCGTGAGACTCAACCTCCTGGTATGCCATAAAACCATAACGGTGTCTATTGGCGCCTCCCTGAACCTCTGGGGCCCGCCAGTGGGTGGCATCGTGAAGGTGCATATCGTGATCGTAACAGTTACTATCAGCTTCGGCAGCGATAGTGCGCAAAACCAAAATAACGAACCGCTGCCATGGACTACCTTCGCGCAACTGCTCCCGGATGCGGCGGACGTCTGCAAGATTGTGGCCAATACCGGTTTGTCGCAAGTGCTCACACAACAATCATCCGACAACACAGTCCTGTTTGCAAAAGCGGCAGCCACCGGCACCACTACGCAGCTATGGGCCGTGCGGGCAGCTGCATTTCAGTTTACCACGCAGAGCGTAGTGCCGGCGAGTAGCCTTACCTACAACGGTAACGCGATTACAAGTGGCACAAATGTAGATATCCGGCCAATGAATATTACCGGCACTACGTCCGTGCATGACCTCACCATTACCCCTGGCAGCAGCACCGGTACGCCCATCGACATCACCGGCTGGCAGCTGACACCTAACTACGGCTCAATGGCCGCTACTCTTTGGGGGCAGCCGCAAACCGACAGTAACAATAATTTCGTACAGGCGCCGGCGTTACCCAATGCTGATACGATTCCGAACCTGATTACTGGCTTTACCGTTACGGTGCCACCACCGGTACCCGGCAACAGCACCGGGGTAGTAGCGATTACGGAGCTGATGGAAGAGTACATCCTCGAAGGCATTCCGCAGGCACCCTGGAATACGAACCCTGTGCCCGGCACGGTGTACGAACCTGTCATCAGCACCACTACCATAGCAGATATCACCGGTATTGCCACCACGCTTTCGGCTAATCGCAATGCGCTATATGCCCTGTTAAGCAGCAACGGTATTTACCAGGGCAGCAATGATGCGATGAGCCAGCTGGCAGCAACAGCAGGCAATTTGTATACGGCCACGCCAATGGAACAATCCTAAATTTTAACCATGAGTACGCAAAATATTTTACAGCCTTTACCCGTTGGAGACCTGCAGTTCTTCGACAACTATGTGCCGGTATTGTCGCCGGGTAACTATTTCATTAACGTAACGCATACACTGACTGCCACCGGCGCCACTCCATTTACCGCCCAGCAGGAATTTGTGGTAACGGCCCCGCAGTTTGCCATTGATCCCACACAGGTGGTGAACATGTACCCGGCGGCGGGGAGCACCGGGCAGTATGGGCAGGTGCTCCCCAATATCGTATTAAATGATCCCAGTTTACCCTGGGAGCGCAGCATGACGGTGACCAACACCCCCTGGCTAGCCCTGCTGGTGTTTCAGGATACAGAGCTGAACCCCGGAACAGACACGAATACACAGTCCTCCCAAATGGCGATCGCTGATTTCCTGGCCACCACAGCACCGGTACTGGTGCCGCAGGTAACAGTGGAAGCAGATGTGGACACCACCTCCTCCTGTACCTATATCAATATGCCGGTAAGCACCTTTACCGCTGTATTGCCTTATCTGGATGAATTGCCTTACCTCGCACACCTGCGTAAGGTAAACACCGGTAACAAAGCCATGGCAGGGCTCAACGAAAATGGTCTGTTTTCGGTGATAGCGGCTAATCGCTTTGCGGATGCACCGGCAGTAGGTGATGGTAACCCGGCTAAAAATATTGTACACCTGGTGTCGCTGGAAGGTATGGACAGCTATCTTTCTCCCGATGCCGACCTAAGCACCTATACCAGTGTATCACTGGTGTCGCTTGCCAGCTGGACCTTCCTTTCCCTGCCGGATACCTCCCAGGACTTTAAGGACCTGGTGACTAACCTGGTAAACCAGGAAACGAATGCGGATAACACCATCGATCCAACGCTGCTCTGGCTGCGACTCCCGGGTATTACCAGCGATGGATCTGCTTCTGCCACAGAAATTAATAACCGCCTCGGTGATGGTTATGTTCCTTTACCTTACCATACCCGCAGCGGTGAAAATACCTTTGCCTGGTATCGCGGGCCTATGGCGCCTTTGCTGCCAGTCAACAGTGCGGCGCCGTTGCCGTATTATACCGCCGATCAGGCCATGATATTTGATAAAACATTCGGTGTGTTTGATGTGTCGCTCGCTACCGCCTGGGAAACAGGCAGGGAAGCCGCTTTGTCAGATGCTTCCTTTGCGCAGCAACTTTTTAATTTCAGGAATAAAGCACATCAGATCACGGATAACCTGTTGTATAAATTAACATCGGATCACTTCTCTGCGACGGATATATCAGCGCTCGAAGCCACCACCACCGTGCAGGATGAGTTTTTGCAGCTACTGACGCCGCAGCTGATCCAGGATATTGGAAATGCAGGGGGAGGAGCTAACGCGAATGAGTGGAAGCAAAGTAACGGTCAAACAGGAAGTGCTAAAACTACCGGGAATAGTACTGATAACGTAAAAGCATATACGCAGGAAAGTGCTTTCGGTAGTGCTGAATATAATAAAAATTCGTCCGCCAACCGTGCAGCTAACACCAGGCCATCAGCAGTTGCTACCACAGTTGTGGAAGATACCAAAGCCTTTTTGTCGGACCCCGGCGTGCAGGCACAGCTGCTAAGTATGATACAGTCGGATATGGAGCCGGTTACCACCTGGCTGGCGAAGCTGATGTTGCTGTATCCGGTACCGTTTCATAAGATGGTGGCAGATCAACGTTTGTTGCCGGTGGAGTCGCTGCGGTTTTTTTACCTCGACTACAACTGGCTCAATGCCGCAGTGGACGGAGCACTGAGCCTGGGACTCGATTCCAGTCGCGAAACCTTTTTTAGCCAGGTTACCAAAAACATGATCTTCGAAGGGGCTTTGAGTGCACTGGCCGTCATGCGCAGTGTGCTGGAGGGCGAAACACCCGGGCCCACCTCCACACCGCCACAGGTGATCAGCGGACTGTTACTGCGATCTGCGCTGATCAGCGGATGGCCCAATCTCGTTATAAAAGCCCAGGACCCGGGTGATACTACCCTGAACATATTACGTATGGACTTACTCTCTTCCAATGTACTGCTATGTTTATTTGACGGGGTGCCTGATAACGTGGAAATAAGTCAGCCTGCGGAAGCCATTGGCTTCGGGGTGGATGATGATGGCAATGCCGTGTTGAGAGATATCAGTACCGGCACGCCGGGAGCGCAGGTGGGTACCGTGCAGGTTTATGACCTTACCGGCCAAACCCAGTGCTGCATGCGCAGTGCGGGCAGCCGCGTGCTCAACATCACGCCCTCCTCCGCTAACGGCCTTGTACAAACGCTGACAGCTGCGTTGGTGAGCAACGGCGTTACTCCACCCGGTAATACGCTCACGCCTGGCACACTGGCGTTGCAGCTGATCAAATCCCCGGAAGCAGTAGTATTTACCAGTCAATCAACCCAAAATAATTCCTGATGAACCCTTTGCTCGTACCCATAGAACTGGATATTTTGCTGGCCAACCCGGCACTGGTAGCACGGGATAATTTTCGCTGGTGGCGTTACACTTACGTAAACCTGAGCGATAATACCTTTCAGAGTCCGGAGCCACTTGGCTTTGACGCCTCCTACAATACCGCCACCACAGGCGCTTACCTGCACTGGACGCTGCCAAGGTCCCTGCGCAGCAGCGGCCAGGATAGCAGCAGCAACTTTCCGTATGTACCTAACCGTTGGCTCATCGTACGCATGGCGAAAGACAGTAACGGCAATAATATCCTGAAAAGCTGGGTGTTGGAAAGCGACTGCCCCAACCCCGATGGTTCGGTGAGCAGTTACTTTATGGTAGATGATAGTGTGGTGGCCGCCTGGAAAGCCAGTACGGAACCTAACCGACAGGCAGCACAGCCAGTGGCCATCAGCAGTACAGAAGATACCGGTGCAAATACCGTCAACATCGGTATGGCTTTTGACGCCACCACCTGGACGGAGCAGGCTGCCGGCAATAGCTTCCTCACTGCGGTTGCACCAGGGAATATGGAATTCAGCGGCTATATGCCCTTCAATCAAAATGTTTTCTCCTTTTACGACGACCTCACAGACGCTCCTGCAGATACCGTACTCAGTTATTTTGTAAGCGGCTGGTATGCTGATGAAACAGCAGATATTGTAGCCACCACCAACGGTTTTACCGGTGCTGATAATATGCCTGATGTGCTGACGGCCCTCAACTGGACCGTTGCGCAAAATGCAGATCCTTCCGCTGCTAACGCCAGCGTATACACGGGAATGGCACTCGGATTAACCTGGAGCAGTACAGCTACCTCCGCACCTTCACCCGACCAGCTGGAAGACTCCATGGCAGCAGCCAATATGACGGTGGCAGTAGCCAATACCGACGTGGATGCATTCAGCACCCTGATAGGCCAACAACTCAGTAACGTACCCGGCTATACGAATACCAGTGCAGTCATCGCTTTGCTACAGGCTTTTCAATACGACCTGCTGCCATTGCTGAACCAAACAAACGGCGATACCCTGCTGGCAGAAAAAGTACAGCAGCAGTGGTTCAGTTCCAAACTGGGCGGCACCCGCTGGGTAATCACCCCGCCGGAAAACAATAGCGGCAATGCTACCATCAACCCAACAGATGCCGCCTGGCTGCTGCAACTCAACCTCAATCAGCAAGCGCTGGACAAGGCCATCGCGGAGCTATACAGCCTGCAATGGACGCTCAATGGCGTGTGGTGGAAAAGCGGCTATATGAACGCATTGGCCCAGCAAATGGCGCCCAACAATACCGGTATACAAGCCAGCGACCTCTCAACATTCCTGGACCCCACCAATGCCTCCGGCTCACTGGGGCTCGTACTGAGTCAGCTACAGCTGATCGACGGGCTCCTGTCCAAAGTGCCGCAACCCATTTATACCGCCGGCGTAAACGACCAGGATGCTTACCTGAACGGCATCGCCGCATTTGCGCAGCAGCAGGGAATTACAGCAGGTTATACGCTGAAAGCAGCGTCCCTGCCAAGGTACTGGCAAACACGCAACCCGGTGGTGCTGATCTCCGGTATTGAGCCGGACGATAGTACGGACCCGGACAGCAGCCTGGAAATACGCTTGTCTACCCAGGTAATCAACTCCCTTACGGTAGATAATATCACCGTTACCCCCGCGATGTTGTCGAACGTGCTGCCGGCATTGACCAACGCCGCCGCCTATCCGGCCATCGTTAGTCAGCTGTATACCGAATTCTTTTTGCTGGATCCTTCCAACAGCGCACTGATAGCCAGTGCAGGCAGTATGAACGTGGATGATGTGACCACGGCCTTGCTGGCACATAACCCGGCAGCTTATAACCCCGGAGTGTTGCCGGCGCTCTCCCTTGAGCCATGGACCCAACAATGGAATCCCATGTACCTGGAATGGGAGGTAACGTATACGGCCATCCCATTTGAATATATTGAAGATCCTACCTCGGGAACGGTTACACGCAACTGGACATTCGATGGAACGGATTACCAGCTGAAGAGTACCGTCAGCGGCGCCGCTGCGGCGGAGAGCATCACGGGAAGGTCGTTACTGAGCCCGCATACACAGCTCACTTTCGGGGCGCGACTCGAAGCATTCCTCGCACAGTACGGCAGCACCAACACCAACTTACAGGACTTATATAACGAAATTGAACAGGTAGATAAATGGCTTTTTCTCAGCCAGGAGCTGGTGAATTTCAATGAATACCTCACGCAGCGTGATCCACGGACCTTTCGCAGGCCTACCGTAGAAACGTTTACTAACGGCAGTGATGTGGTCAGCTTTGCAAAAGTAATCGGCTACCCGGATAGCGACAGCACGCCGCCATATGATACGCCTTCCAATGTGCAGGGACTGGTCAACTCCATCCCGGCCGTAAAGCTCAGTGGCCCGAGCGACTTCCCCTTCCAGGCTATTCGCAGCGGGCAGGCGTATTTGAGTCACCTCGTGGTATACGATCAGTTTGGCCGTAAGCTCGACCTGATAGATCCGATGAGCAGCGGCACTCATGACGCCAATAATTTTCCATTGGTAGTGGATGCAGCCCTGACTGTTACCAACAACCTGACACCGGCCGTGGCAGCACCTTTTCAGCTGCCACCGCGATTGTTGCAGCCAGGCCGGCTGGATATGCTGCTGGTGGACCAGGTGGACAATACCAAAGTGCTCGACTACGCCGCGGACGTTAATCCTGTTGGTGGCTGGGTGATCTCCAATCACCTGGATCAGTCGCTGCAACTGTTTTTGCAGGATGGTACGAACGCAGGTGAAATTCAGCTGCTGGTTGATACAGCTAATAATACCCTCACGCAATGGGTACCACCGCCGCACAACAACCTTACTATCGCCAGCATCACCACAGCGGCACCGCCGCTGGGCGCTTTTATCAGCGCAGCCATCAACAGGCCGGCAACAGATTTTCAGGCGCTGATTGCGGTGATTGATACTACCCTCTGGACCACCGATCCACTGGGGAGTCGCACCGATATTAATTTATCCGTACTCGTAGGCAGGCCGCTGGCACTGGTACAAACGCAATTGCAGTTTTCGCTGGATGGCCCGCCGATTGCAGGATGCGACTGGCCTACGCCGGTGAGCGCAGCTCCAGTCAGTAGTAACATTCCTGATTTTACTACTTCCAATTTCAGCATTCGCCTGGGCGACCTCGCCTCGCAGGAAGATGGAGTGATCGGTTATTTCACACAGAATGATTTCAGTGTATTCAACAGCGTAGCGCTGCCTCCGGATGGACAAACCTATGTGCAACAGATAGGGCCGCTGGCAGGAGCCGATGGTAATTTCATCAACCTGCCCTTTGATGGCAGCACTACGGCAATGGTAACGCTGCTGCTGGACCCCAGGGCTGCGGCGCATGCGGTTACCGGCATACTGCCTGTAACTACACTGGTGTTGCCGGAGGTATTTGTGGACACTGCCCTGGCGGCTATGGAAATTACTTTTAAAGTGGGCCCACTGCTGACCATCACCCAGGCCGCGTCCACGTCGGGTGGCGTTACACCTGTGTATGCCGATAATATTAACTATCTCCCTATAATAGAAAAAAATGGGAGCTGGTCGTGGTGGGAGAGTACAGTAACCAACCCCGGTACTGCGCAGGCCAGTTTCACCTGGCAGGGCTATGGCCTTAATAACGCTACCGTAACGGCTTTGCTGAATTACTCCCAGGCCGAATTACACGAAGGGGTGTTGCAGTTTATCACGCAAATGAATACAGATACCAGCAGTTCTTAAAAATAAAATTATGCATAGAAACCTGACAGATGATCCCGTACTGCTTTCCTATGCCGCCAGCACAGTACCCTCGCCGTTGGAGGTGAGTACAGGCACGGCCACAGGCGGGCAGATAATAATTTCGGTGGAGGCTACCACGGAGGTGCTTTGCAAAATGATCGTTATTTCGGTGCCGGTGGGAGCGGATGCCGATGAAATTTTCATGACGACCCCCACACCGGTAGCTACGCTGAATACCAGCGACTGGTCCACCTCCCAGCAAACCATTAAGGGCAAAGACATTAGTATGCCGGATGATATTGATTATGCCGTGTTTACGCTTACCAATAACACCGCCGGCTATGCCGTGAATGCTTTTACCTGTACTATTTCAGGTAATGTAAACACGCTCTCCGGGCCGGCCACGGTGTTGCTGGAGGAGTATTCCAGCCCGGTTGAAAACCCGTCTTTCAGTACCAAACAAACTAATTTTACCATGACAAAATCTGATGCACCTGCATTTTATGTAAATAATTTTATGGCGGTATTCTCCGCCACACCTACTATTCCAGTGGCTACGGTGGAGAACAGTACTGCTTTTCAATTGAACTGGGCCAGTAACGGCACGTCGTATGCCATTTATGTGAATGGTGCTTCCACACCGGTGTACAGCGGTACGGCCACCACTTACACGGTTACCGCGGGCATAGCGGTAGATACTACTTTCATCCTCGTGGCCACACAGGCGGAACTGACGCTGTATGCCACGCTAACGGTAACGGTGAGCAATCCCCTGCTCACACCTGCGGCTGTAAATACGGCCGGTAATGAATCGGTGGGAGGTACCTTTACAGTAACAGGGGCGGCTACACTAAACGGTATTACGGCGTCTTCGCTAACCATCAGCGGTAGCTCCACCCTGGCCGATGTTACAGGCACTACAGCTACGTTGAATGATGCGACTATCAACGGCACGCTCACCACCACAGGAAGTGCAACGCTGGGGAACAGTAATATAAACGGAACATTAAACGTCACTGGCAATGCAACACTCACCGGCAACATTAGCATGGTTTCCGGCGGTGTATTGCTGGCTGCCGGTTCCGTGATTGACACGCAGTCGGTATATGCCAATACCGATGGTTTTGCGGTAGCCTTTGCTGCGGCGCCATCAGACAGTACTAAAAGCTGTTGGACCAGGGGATGCCTGTATACCATAGGTACCTGGTTTAGCTGTATGGGAGGCACCATGGGATCATTTGGGAACAACTGGAGTTCTGTTATGAATTACAACTATGGTTGCGTAACCCTTCCGATTCCCAAGGGCAGTACCTGGCAGTTTTATGGTGGGAATGCGTCCGGGACACAGGTTCAGGGGCCGATTTACATCTTCTGGTTCCCCCTGGGTAACAATAATGCGGAAGATACTTACCGTTTGCTCTCAGCAGAAGAATATGCGCCGGTACCGCCACCACCGCTGCCTGATTTTACTACGTATATGAATGAACGTACAGATAAAGCCACGCAATTTATACGGCAGCTGGAATCGGCCTTTGGTAAGGACCTCGATGAAGCGACCCGCTCTCAGCTGGTCAACTCCTGGCTGGGCGCATGATACCACGGTGGTCCGGCAGGGAGTCATCCACTGCCGGACTATTTCCGTATTCGCACAGATCAGTATATTTAAGTGTGGCATAGGGCCATACTTATACTTATGATCGAGACTTTCATTTTTTTGCTATTGGTTGTTATCCTGATAATGCTGACCACATTCAAAGGAGAAACCTCTAAAACCCTTCAGCGGCTTAGCTCGCGGCTGGATGAACTGGAAGGATTGCTGCAACAGTCAGCACGGAACCCGCCACCGCCACCTGTACCTGTCGCTATAGTAGAACCGGTACCTATACCTGTTGTACCGGTAGTGCCAGCGCCACCAAAATCTGTACAAGATAAGTTGGTGCCACCAGTGGAAGCAATAATTCCAACTATTCCGGAAGAGCTGATTTTACCACAGGAGGCGGCAATGATTGCACCACCGGAAATTGTTGAAGCAGCGCCCCCAGCCCCTGGCTTCTGGGAGCGGAACCCTGACCTGGAGAAATTTATCGGGGAAAACCTCTTCAATAAAATCGGGATTGCCATATTGGTACTCGGCATTGGCTTCTTCCTGAAATATGCTATCGATAAGGACTGGATCAATGAAATAGGCCGCACCTTTATTGGCTTCATCACCGCAGGGCTGTTGCTGGGGTTATCTTACCGCCTGCGCAAAACCTTCGCGGCCTTCAGTTCCGTGTTGGTAGGCGGCGGGGTAGCCGTATTGTATTTCACGATTGCCATCGCCTTTCATCAGTATCACCTGTTTAACCAGGGAGTAGCCTTTGGGCTCACGGTGCTGGTTACCGCGTTTACCGTGTTGCTGGCAGTGGCTTACGACCGGCAGGAGCTGGCGGTAATAGCCGTGCTGGGTGGCTTTGGCGCACCTTTCTTTGTGAGCACCGGCCATGGCAACATCATCGCTTTGTTTACCTATATTCTGATTTTAAATATAGGCATGATCGTTACTGCCTATTACAAAAAATGGAACCTGGTTAATATCATCAGTTATGTAGCTACCGTGATCCTGTTTGGTGGCTGGCTTACCTGGCAGATCAATGGCGGAAACCCAGGGCAGCCGTCGAGGTACGGTGCCGGACTGGCATTTGCCACCTGTTTCTATGTGGTGTTTTTTGTGATGAACATCATCAACAACGTCCGCAATCAACAGCAATTTACCTGGCTGAATATCTCCATCTTACTCAGTAACACCTTCCTGTATTATACTGCCGGAATGTTGTTGCTAAACCATATGTACCTGGATAAATGGTCTGGCCTCTTCACCGCGCTGGTAGCGGTGTTTAACTGCATATTTGCGTATACTCTTTACCGTAACAAACAGGTGGATAAGGTGCTGATATACCTCCTGATTGGCCTCGTACTTACTTTTGCGAGCCTGGCTGCACCGGTGCAGCTGAACGGGAATTATATCACCCTCTTCTGGGCAGCTGAAGCCGTGTTGCTGATATGGCTGTGGCAAAAATCAGGAATTGTGCTGATGAAGTATGCTGCGTTAGCGGTGCATGGACTGATGCTGATTAGTTTGCTGATGGACTGGATTGACCTGTACCGGCCTGCCACCGCCGGCATGATGACATTCCTCAACCACGCGTTTATCACCGGCCTGGTGGTAACGGTAGCGCATATACTGCTGGTAAGGCTCTCCCGAAAAGAAGATGCATCGCAGCCTTATGTGGCGATGCTGCCGGTAGTAGCGTATCGTACGTTCGTAACTGTGCTCACCTGCCTGGTGGCTTATGTAGCGCTGCTGCTCGAAATAGTTTATCAGAGCAATATCCATTGCAGTATGCTGAAACCGGTGATCCTCGGTGCTTACAATTCACTCGCGGTTACTTTGCTGCTGCTGTTTGTGCGCAACAAAAAAGTGATATTTCAACAGGTGGTACTGGTACTGGCCGCGGTAAACATTTTCCAGTATCCCATGTATTACAATCCAGCGGCCATTGATGTACGCTCGGAAGTGATAGCAGGCCATTTACCCGCATTCAGCTTCTTCATACATTATATCCTGCTGTTATCATTTGGGTGGATGTTATTACAGCTCTGGAAAACCATCCGGAAAATGGATAATGAATTACTGCATAATGTAATGTACTGGGGTTTTGCAGTAGTAATGCTGTACCTGGTCAGCGCTGAGCTGGATCACTTGGTGTTGTACAGCAGCCATGCAGACGTTACCAGAGAGGATGCCCTGCTTTATCGCACGCAACGTGTGGGATATGCTATCCTATGGGGTATTTATGCCTTTATGCTGATCTACCTCGGACTCAAATGGAAGTCGCGTATGGTGCGGATTATCTCCATTTCCGTATTCGGGCTCACGCTGCTCAAGCTGTTCCTGTTTGATTTCAGCGGCCTTGAAGAAGGTGGTAAAATCGCAGCATTTATTTCTCTCGGAATAATACTGCTTATTATCTCGTTTATGTATCAGCGTTTGAAAAAATTATTACTGGCAGATGAAAATGCTGCTGCTAACGAAGTAACAAATGAGTAAATACCTGCGCATTATAATAGGTCTCCTGCTAGCCGGTTCCGTTAATGGACAGCAGCAGCCGTTACCTTTCACCTGGGAGGCGCCACTGCCTAAAGTGGCTGCCACCGGTTTTTACAACATTGCGTTGTCTCCTTCGGTGGTAGCGCAACTTAACTACCCTCACCTGTCCAATTTCAGGGTGATGAAAGGGGAGGAGGTATCGCCATTTCTCGTCAAAAAACAGGATCGTACCTATGATGAGTCCAGTTTTGTACCGCTGGAAATTGCGGGTAGGACGACTGCGGGCAAACACACTGTCATTACCATTCACAATACTGCCGGCGTGCAGTTGGATCAGTTATACCTGTTGTATAACAATACGAGGGTAATAAAGCACATGCGCATTGATGGCAGTGATGATAAGGTAAAGTGGTATGCAGTGAACAGTGAGTTTACGTTTGACCCTAACGGTGGTGTACAAACGAACGATCCTACTATAGCCGCGATGGGAATATCGCTCCCGGTATCCGGCTATCCCTGGCTGGCAGTTGTTATCGACGATTCTCTGACATCTCCCGTAATGATAAAAAGTGTTGGCTATTATAAAAACATAACCAGGCCTGCAGCTTTTACTGAATTGCCGGACCCGCTGCTGAAGCAGGATACAGACCATAAAACGCATACCACCCAGGTTACCTTGCAGGCAAAGGAATCCTACCTGGTTGGTAAGCTCACGTTTGATATAAAGTCGCCCGCCTTTTACCACCGGCAGGTGTATTTACAGCAAAAAATAGTGGGGGAGAGACGAAATGCCGCGCCAGCCATGCGTACGCTGGCTTCTTTCTACCTGTCGTCCGATCAGCCTGCAGCAGTGGTACTGGATGAACCGGTGCAGGCGAAGGAGTTGTACCTGCAAATTGAAAACGAGGATAATCCTCCGCTGGAAATTATCGCCGTACATGCCTGGCAGCCGAGCATATGGCTCACGGTATATCTGGAAAAAGACCAGCCATATTTCATCAAAGGCGCTGCCGGTATGGAAGCTGGCCGCTACGACCTGGATTATTTCAGTAAGGATATTCCCGCGCATTTAGCAGTATTGCAACCTGGTACGGTAAAGTTGTTGGATACGCCGGCACAGGAAAAAACGAAGTCGGTGTTTAACAGCGACTGGTGGATTTGGGCGGGCATCATTGTGATTGTGCTGCTGCTGGCTTTTGTAGCCAGGTCCGTGCTAAAGGATATGAATAGAGAGGAAACGGTGCAATAGTAGCGGGGGATACCAGGAAAAATAAGCGGGTTTATTATTTCCCGACCATTTTTAAAGTAGGGTAAAAGTGGTTACTTTTGCGCTACTTTTTTGGACTGTATTACATCCATATAAAAATATATTGAAAAATCAACCATCTCTCAAAGTCCTTCGCAGCTATAACAGCTATACGACGTGTTTTGGGATAGTGGTAAATGTTATTATTTGTTAAGAAATTACGGAATTCATGCGGATGCCATTCAGACCTGTATTGCTGCTATTACTGCCCTTAGCCAGCTTTGCCCAAAAAACCGTTGTGCCCGGCAGCCCGGACATCAACACTTCCCGTTTACAAACCGGAAAGTCTAAGTTTACTATCTATTATTTTAAGGATAATAAATGGGATGTAAAGGGTACCTATACCAACGACCTGACTATTGCCGGAAATGAACTGAAGTTTGCAGTAGAGTATATTGATGACAAGAATAAGTGGTATAGAAGCAGATTATCTATCGCGGACGCAAAAACGTTTAGCCCTGTCAGTTATACTACCAAGGGACTGAAAAATTCCCTGGAACTGAAATTTGGAAATCCTATTACCGGTAAATATCAATATGTAAATGGAGATAAGGATAAACCAGTTAGCATTAAAACTTCCGAAAAGTTTGTGGATTTTAATGTTGCGGAGATCATGCTCACCACATTGCCGCTGACAACCGGTTACAAGGCCACCATGCCGCAGTTTTACCTGGGAAATAGTCCGGATAGCGTTGTCTCTAATTACACCATCAAAGACGTAAAAAGCTTTATTTATCAATCACCTAAAACCGGCAAGCACGAAAGCTGGTTGCTGAGTTTGTTGGAAGAATAGTCCGGCGCTGTATATACCTACATCATCGACAAAAAAGACCACCGCATCTGGCAAAGAGAAATGCCGGTAGGGGGTGGCACCGTTGAAATTTGTGTGAATGAGGAACTGGATTACCGGCCTATTGAAAGTAATTTCGACAAGGAACTCAATCTGCGGATGACAGAAAAAGGTAATAGTGTGATTACAGGTACCGCCTTCGCCAGGGATCATGGCAACAACAAGCTGCAGGTAGTAAACATCCAGCGGGCCCAGTACGCGCCCAAAGGAACAGTAGTGTCAATACTTCCTAACTCCGCCTATATCGAAGAATGGAAGGCAGTAAACAAAAAAATCCGCAAAGGGAAAAAACTGCCGGAAGTGCCGATCGACCCTAACGTAGCCGCCTGTATTAAAACTACCAAGGTATATGACGACAAGGGGCATTTTGAATTCACCAACCTGATGCCGGGGGAATATATACTCATGACTTCCTTCGGGTATACCCATCGTTATTCTTACCAATATTATGCTGGAACCAATTACCTGATGCATCCGAGTGGTGCGGTATTGTCGTCCAACAACGTTTACAACACCGCGAATGGAGCCAGCGGCGCCACTGCAGAGATTGAGACGAAAGTGACGATTAAGAAGGATGGAGATAAAGTGGATGTTAATTTGAAAGATGTACGATAAATAAACGATTTTGACAGAAGCGCCTTCGACCACGTCGAAGGCTTTTTTTATACCGCATATTTCCGGATCAGTGTAGCCAGCTCAGGGGCGTCACAGAAATATATTCTCATTACTCATTTTAATAACCTACCTTTAATCATATTACCCATTGGCTCCTGCCTCTGCTTCTTCTGATTTAGTCTTGATAACCTCTTTTCTTACTCAGTCTTCGCTCTTCCAGCTGCCCTTATTATTTACATTAAAACTATTTTTTATGAATCTTTTTGTTGGTAATTTAAGTGACCAGACAACCGAACAACAATTGTCTGAACTGTTTGCTCCATTTGGTGCGGTACAAAGTGCTAAAGTAATTTATGACACTTACTCCGGCCGTTCCAAAGGTTTTGCTTTCATTGACATGCCGGACGCTGCAGAAGCAGAGCGCGCTATGAGAAACCTGAATGAAACGTTTTTGGACAGAAAGGCGATAGTGGTTAACGAAGCAAGGCCCAGAGCAGACCGCGAGCGTTTCCCAAGACCAAGGTATTAATAACACCCGTTTTTATACAAAAGAAAACACCTTTCGCTACATTTATGCTAAGCATTCAATGCAGCGAAAGGTGTTTTTTTATTCAGGCAGATGTTAGTGTTCCTAAGCTACTGCCAGCTGTGTTTTGGGTAAATTTACCAGCTTAATGATTCTCAAAAATGCCAGCAGTTTTATAATATAATAGGAAGGGTCAATTTCAAACCAGCGCTTTCCAAAATTGATGGAAGAAGGATGCTTATGATGGTTGTTATGATAAGATTCTCCTAACATCAATACATCTACGAACAGAAGATTCATCGCCGTATTTCTCAACCTGAAATTGATGTAGCCGTATTTATGGGCAAACCAGTTTACAATAGCGCCATGAAATGCTCCCATGGACACTACGATCGGCAATAGTAAATACTGCCATGCGCTGGTGGCGAATACCGCGAAAAACAATACATAGGCAGCTACCCACATTAGTCTCGAAAAAGTACTGTTTGCAAATTTGTCGAACCCGGCCCATGACGGAACGTTCTTCGTGTATTTGCTGTCTACCTCCGTTTTATTTTGCAGAATTCCCTGGTAGGCTGTTCTGGTACTCCACATCATCTTGAAGATATTGGAGGAATTGGAAGGTGAATGAGGATCCAGTTCGGTGTCTGTGTGCGCGTGATGTAATCGGTGCATAATAGCATAGGCCCTGGGGCTCATATAGGAGGAGCCCTGTGTGATATAGGTGAGAATGAAAAAGAATTTTTCCCATCCCTTGCTCATCGTAAAGGCGCCGTGCGCAGCATATCTGTGCTGAAAAAACGTCTGGAAAAATAACGACAGGTACCAGATGGCAACGAAGAAAATAAAAATGACCATATTTGAAATTTTGTAGATGCGGGAATAAATCTCAAATATGCCGGAAGAATAGATGAAAAAAATAAATCGCTATCTGTGTTTGTGTGGGTTTGATTATATGAAAGGTAGACTATTTATTGTTAACAAAGTGGTAAATGGAAAAATACTGCATGAATCGGGTGTTAGTCGCAATTGCCCCTCGGATTGTCACTTTGCCCCACCTTGCATCCGGAAGGGCCACCGTACATTTGAGAAAAGAAATTTTCAGTTATGAGAAAGTTGATCATGAAAATGTCGCTCTCCATCGATGGCTTTGTAAGCGGTCCGAATGGGGAGGCTGACTGGATCTTCAGGTCCTCCGATGAAACTTCCCGTGCCTGGGCGCTGCAGCAATACCAGGATGCCGGGATGATTATTATGGGCAGAAAATCGTTTGAGTCGATGGTAAAATACTGGCCAACAGCCACCGGCCCTTTTGCCGGTCCTATGAACGAGATTCCCAAAGGTCTTTTTACCCACGGTGGTTTTACAGGAATGGACCCGGCATTGCTGAAGGCGGCGGAGGAGTCGCGCGCAGCGGCGTCCTGGGCGGCGGCTACTGTTTTCAGCGGCGATCTTACACAAGAAATCACGACACTCAAATCTCAGCCTGGTAAAACGATTATGGCAGCAGGTGGAGCGGGATTTATGCGTAGCCTGATTGCGAAGGGTCTTATAGACGAATATCACCTCGTAACACATCCGGTGATACTGGGCAAGGGGCTGCCAATATTCACGGAAATACCGCAGCCGGTGGACCTCAAGCTGGCAGAAGTGAAATCGTTCCCTGGCGGCATTGTGGCGCATATTTACCGCCCGTAGCGAATGGCATAAAAAAAACCTGCGCCGGTGAAGGGCGCAGGCTAGTATGATGCAGTAAGGAAACTTTAGAACTGATCTAATGTTTCATTTTGCTTGTTTACTTTTTCGAAATTCTCCTGTTTGAATGCTGCCATTTTCTTCCTGAGTTCAGGGTTGCTGGTTCCCAGGATTTGTACGGCGAGTAAACCGGCGTTTTGTGCACCGTTTACACCTACGGTAGCCACTGGAACGCCACCAGGCATCTGCACGATGGACAACAGGGAATCCCAGCCATCCAGGGAGTTGGAAGATTTAATAGGTACACCAATTACCGGCAGCGTGGTAATGGCTGCCACCATGCCCGGCAGGTGTGCGGCACCGCCGGCTCCTGCGATGATGATTTTCAGGCCGCGCTCTTCTGCAGCAGTCGCGTATTCAAACATTTTCTGTGGAGTGCGGTGTGCAGATACAACGGTAAATTCGTAAGGTATATCGAATTTTTTCAGGACTTCAATTGCCTGACGCATAATAGGTGCATCAGAACTGCTGCCCATAATAATGCCTACTTCTACCTGTGCCATATATATTAATTTAAAACTTTGCGAATAGTGTCTGCTTTGGCGGTGATACTTTCCATGGTGTCGCCGGCAATGGTGATATGACCAATTTTTCTGCCCGGGCGGTGGTCGATTTTACCGTACCAGTGCAGGTGTGCGCCTTCAATAGCAAGGAGGCTGGTGAGTACTTCCTTTTTGTGAGTATTCAGGTAAGTGCTATCCAGTATGTTCATCATTAGGGAAGGGAAACGCAGGTCGGTGGCGCCCAGCGGCAGGCCGATAATAGCGCGGAGCAGCTGCTCATATTGGGAAGTGATGCTGGCTTCAATCGTATGGTGACCGCTGTTATGTGGTCGTGGCGCCAGTTCATTTACCACTACTTTGTTGTCTTTGGTAACAAACATCTCAACAGCAATGATACCTACCAGTTGAAATGCATCGGCGATTTTTTCCGCAAGTTTAGTGGCTTCCTGCAGGATGGATGTGTCCAGCTGCGCAGGGGCAATCTGTGAATCAAGGATGAATTTATCTTCGGAAAATGCCATCATTACTGCGTCGTAGCATTTTACTTCGCCTTGCTCATTTCTGGCGACGATAACAGCAATTTCGTGTTTGATATCCACTAATTCTTCCAGTACGCAAGGTGCGTCAAATGCGGCGTTGATGTCTTCCTTAGTTTTTAATACCATCACACCATAGCCATCATAGCCATCACGGCGTTTCTTGAGGCAGCCCGGCAGTTTGCTTTCCAGGGAGTAGAGTTCGGTTTTGCCCTGGATGGCAATGCCTGGCACTACTGGTATGTTATGCGACTGTAGAAATTGTTTCTGGGTATATTTGTCCTGGATGGTTTCAATGGTATCCGGTGATGGAAACACTTTTACCCCTTGTTTGGCCAGTTCACGCAATGCAGCGATGTTTACAGCTTCCCTTTCAATGGTAATAATGTCCAGTCCTTTTCCGAATTCCAGCACCGCCTCGTAGGAGGTAGGATCGGCGCAGATAAAAGAGGAAGTATAGCGGGCACATGGCGCCTGTGGGTCTTTGTCAATCACTTTTACGTTTACACCGAGGTCGATCGCATGCCTGATGAGCATAGCCCCCAGCTGACCGCCGCCTAATATTCCTATTTTCAAACTTTCAAGCATAATCTTTAATTGGCTTGCAAAGGTATAAAACTAATTGCAAATGAGCGTAATGCATGGGGTTATGGATAGAGAGATGATATGGTTGATATAAGTAATGTATAAAACGGTTTATTATTTGGTTTTTTAAAACATTGATTTTTAATTAATTATATAAATGTGATGAATATGTTACCAACTCTTTGGCGGTGTTTTGATCATCGGCTATACTTGTGTTTATTTACCATTAACCCGTCATAAACCCAGATACATATGCCCTTTATCACGCCCAATAATATGAGTATGCTCTTTAGCTTATTACTTTTTATATCCATGCAGGCGCAGTCCATCGAAAAAATGCCAATACAAAAACAGCAAACGGATACCATTCCCTTTACCCTGAAAGGGTCCAGGATTTATATCCAGGGAATCTTAAATGGAGAAATGCCGGTAAGCATGCAATTCGATCTGGGAGCTGGTGGCGCTGCTGTCAACAAAGCATCATCGGAAAGATTACACCTGAATTTTGATGAAAAGGCGATGCTTAGCAATACGCAAGGTATAAATGAGGTAAGGAAAAGTACTGATAACCAACTGACATTTGGTAACCTGACCTTCCACCACCTGCCGTTGGTAGAAACCGGTAATATGAAGCCGGGCGAAGATTTAATTATTGGCAACCACCTCTTTCGTAATAAGATTGTTGAAATTGACTACGATAAGCAAGTGCTGCTTATCCGCGATACTTTGCCGAACCACGCAGCCTCCTATCAAAAGCAACCAGTGGTCTTTGAACAGGACCGGCCTAAATTTGAGGTCACTATAAAGCAGAATGGTAAAACATATACCTCGTGGTTTCTTTTTGATACTGGTCGCGATGGAACAATGCTGCTGGGGGAGGACTTCACCGGTCAGGGAGATAACTGGAATAACCTGAAAGAGCTGACTATCCTGAATGGCCGTAAAATAATTCAGCTGGATGCTACCATTGCAGGGGTCGTGTTTAAAGATATCGTCACCAATGCCGCCGATCCTACCAAACAGGCACCTCGTAAAACCACCACTTTGTTTGGCAACGTACTTCTGAATCATTTTAATGTGATCCTGGATAACCGGGCAAATTTCATCTATTTAAAACCTAACAGTCGCATTAATGAACCGTATTCGCACATCAGGGATTTTGAAAAGGAAATGCAGCAATTAAAGAAATAAGGGATTTACATCTCCCTAATATGTAAAAGGCTTTACCGGCTTATTTATTTCCAATTATTAACTGCAATCCGCATGAAAAGATTAATTTGAAACCCCGACAGGGTAAAGCCCGACCCTGCAACAATCCTTGAAATTTACCCAACATATGAATAGAAGATCCTTAATCCGAAATGTCCTGCTCGCCGGCGTTGGCGTTTCCCTGCCCCTTAAAGGCCTGTGGGCGGGTACAAAATCACCGCTAACACGTCCTTATCATCGGTTTCAGCTGGGCGACCTGGAACTAACCACCATCACCGACGGCTATGTACATATGAGCCCGGTGCATCCCGGTTTTGCGCCGGAGGTTCCTGCTGCGCAGGTGAATGACCTGCTGAAAAAGAACTTCAGGCCTACTGACTATATGGACCTTGGCCTGAACATACTGGTAGTAAAAAAGAAAGATCAGGTGATACTGATTGATACCGGCGTAGGAAGTACCTACGGCAAAAATTCCGGATGGCTGATGAGTTCATTGGCGGATGCAGGAATAGCGGCCACTGACATCTCCACTATCATCATATCACATGGCCACCCGGATCATGTGGGAGGCTTGTTAAATGCGGACGGAGTAATCAATTTTCCTAATGCTACCGTCTATGTATCCAGGCTGGAGCATGAATTCTGGATGGCCGCTGAACAGGATTTCAGTAAGTCTACTTTTGAAAATAAAGACCTGCTGAAAACTTACACAAAAGCCACCCAGCAGATATTTACTACCATAAAGCCAAAGCTGCAGCTGTTTGATGACGGGCAGGTGCTGCACGATTGCATCAGGCTTGAAATCGCACCGGGGCATACACCTGGCCATACCATCACCCACATCTATTCCGGTAATCAATCTATCGTGCATGTTGCGGACCTCATACATTCCGATGTGCTGCTATTTCCTCATCCTGAATGGGGTTTTAACGGAGATACTGATTTTCACCAGGCCATAGCCACCCGTAAAAAAGTATTGGCCAAACTAACGGCATCGGCTACACCGATATTTGCCTATCATTTACCATGGCCAGGCATAGGGCATGCACGAAAAAAAGACCAGGCATTTGAATGGGTGGCGGAAACATATGCTTATCCGCAGTAAAGTGGGGCCGCTAATGCATGGTGCCTCCCTCGTCCAGCGGACTGGGCTTTAATAGCTGAGTGGCCCCTGCGGCAGTGGTTTTTAGCCTGCTCTGGTTGATCTTATCGCGGAAGGCTTGCCGAAATGCTTCGCTGGGGCCCTTCATTAATATCACCAATGAGCCATGCTCCCGTGCGTATGGATTCGTTATACTGTCCGCCAACTGTGTACTATTGAACTCTTTCATAAATCCATATTGCATTTCCTGCTTATCATGTGTAACCAGCAGAATGATGTCGAACTGCTCGAAATTAGGCGGCATCCAGTACAGAAAGCTGGCATTATCGCTGTAAGCGGGCGGCAGGTGATATTTAGCGCCATAATAGTTGACTGCTCCGGCCTGCCCGTAGTTGTCGCAGAACAGTAATGTGCCGGCCTTTTCTGAGCTATCCAGTGTATTGTAGGCTTTGGCTACCTTTTGGGTGATTTCCTCCCAGGCCAGCATGTCTGCGAAGTCCTGTGGCAGCGCATGATCCTGTTGATCTTCCCACTGAAGCACGCCCACCTTACTGGCCAGTTTATGGTGCTGGTAGTATGCGGCCAATTGCGCCGGCGGTTTGGTGGGAAGCAACAGTGGCAACTCCGTGTAGCCAATAAAGAGTATAAATGCTACCATTCCCAGCTTCCACCATTTGCCTGCCCAGGCTTCCAGCTGTGTGGCACCCAGTGCAAACAGCACCGGATAGGCGCCTTGCGAGTAATAGCTCTTACCGTGGCCCATCATCAGAAGGGCAATGGTTATCAAAAATGCCCAGGCCATAAACCGGTAAGATTGGGTGCGGGCAGCCCATATTAACCCTGTGATCCAGATGAAAAACCCCGCCAGGTTGAAGAGCAGCTGGTCCGTGAGAAAGCTCCATGGACTGAGGTATTGTAGCTGGCCATCCTGCAGCGCTTTCATGTGGTACACAATCGGGTAGCCGTTAGCAGCCTGCCACCAGAGGTTCGGCAGGCAAATCAGTAAACCCAGCCCGGCTGCCAGGTAGAAATGACGGTTGGATAACAGCTGCTTGTCCCAGGTAAGTATTAAGCCGCCCAGCAGGCCGGCAGCATAAAACACAATGGTGTATTTGCTCAGCATGCCCAGGCCCAGACTAAGTCCAGCCATATAGAGAAATATTGGTTTCCCTGTTTGTTTAAATCTGATCAACCCGTATGCCATGGCGGTCCACCAAAAAATATCCAGGAAATTCGGCTGGAATAAAAAATGCATTCTTAGCCAGGCGCCTGCTATAAATGGCAGCCAGGCCAACACCAGGGCAAACCAGCGACCACCAAAATGTAACACCAGGTGGCCGGCAAGGGCGTAGGTGAGTGCACCGGCCAGTGAGGGCCAGATTTTAATGGCCCACATGGCGCCGCCCATCAGGTTGGTGAGCCAGGCGAAAACGGAGAGCAGGGGTGGCGCTTCCATATAGCCCCAGGCCATATGTCTTGCTTCCGCAAGGTAGAGTAATTCGTCCCGGTGCGGCTCCCATTGGGAGTCCTGCAGGAAAAAGGGCAATAATACTTTTGCCACGGCAAGTATGTAAAGGAGATGAACTGGTTTCATGGCAAAAAGGTAAAGAGATTACAGGGGCAGGAAGGGGAACATTTGACCAACTACATAAAAGTTATGACGTGTTGCAATAATGCCGCAAATAAAAAGCCTTACAACAAAATGCTGTAAGGCTTTTTAGTGTTGCTGTGGTTTGATCAGCGTTTTTTCTTCGCCTTTGCTGTTGGGTATTGGGCTGCTGAAATAGCGAAACTAAAGTCTCCAAAAACATTATTATTTACAGAGTCACCCGGGAAAGGTGCAATAGTGCTGTATTTATGACAGCTATAGCAGGTGAGGGTATTCTGCACATAGCTCTCCATGGTGGTATTAGCTACGATATGCGCGCCACTGAGCATGGCGGAGGTATTGAGCGGAAAAGGTGCCTGGATGGGCTTCGTTTTATCTGGTTGCAGGGTTTGTGACCAGATCACATCTACGAGCTGGTAATACTGAAACACCGACTGCGGATAAAATCTTTTGATATTGTTTTGCATACTGTCATTGATAGGTGCCGCATCCGACTGGTCAATCGCATTTGATCGGGTTATCTGTATAGGCACCGGTGCGGCCTGCGACAGATAATATGGCGGGGAGGTATTAGGTGCGCAGCCAACCGTTGCCGTGCCGCCGCCATTGAGACTTACCTGGCGGGAAGTACAATTGGAGCTGTTGAAATTATAACCATAGGGTGGGGCTGGCTGCCCGTTCTCCGGTACATTATCTATCTGTTCAAAGGTGGCCCAAACCCAGGTGGGCTGGTTCTGCGTTTTGTGCAGGATGTGCAGGCCAACGAGGGCTACATTGGTTTCCCTTAGTTTGCCCGTGGCAGAATCGTACACAGTGGCCCTGGATAGTTTATAACGTTCCCATTTTGGTGAGCTGAGGTCGTCCACTTCCATCCAGGCGGCTTTTATTTCGATGGCGCCTACTGGGCCGTTATACTGACCCTGCGGGAAGTTAAGCGGGACGCCGTTCTGTACGGAATCGTGCTGTGTGACGGCGTTATAGTAGCCATTTTTTATAACGAAATCATAGTAGTCTTTATTCAGCTTAATCTCATACCACAAATTGGTACCGTTTTGGGCGCCCAGCCAGTTAGGTTTGTCGGAAGGTGCTGCCTGGTCCGGACTCAATCGGAAGTTAGAGTCCACTGCAAATTTGGTAGTGAAGGTTAAGAGCTTCGTATTATTTGTATTCATCAGCAGGTTTTGGGTCTTAAACCTGGCAGCGTATTGAGGTGATACCAGCGTGCCCCATGGGGAAGGCTTTACACCGTTTGGCTGAAACAGTACTTCTAACGGCATGTATTTTTCCCAGCCTACGGGCGAAAAATCCCTGGGTGCCCCGAAGGATTTGGTGCTGTCGATGGGCCAGTTGAGTGTAATGAATTCCTGCCAGGCGAAGCAATCCGCTTGCGACTGATTATTGAACGCCGGCAGGTCGCCAGGAACTTTATTGTTGAAATTGATGACAACGTTGTAAAGCGGGGTGCTGGCGTAGCAGTTGCAGCTGTTAGTGGTAAGCGGTCGTTGTTTACTTACGTTGTCTGGTTTAAATGCTGTTATGATGAACTGACTGGTGAATAGAATGGTGCAGGTAATGATTATAAAAGCTAAGGATCTTTTCATGTTTGCAGGGTTTAAATGGATAAATAGAGGCACATATTTTTTATATGTGCCTCCTCTCATTTATCGAACTGTCAAGTTGGTGATTACACTGTCAGCTTACCTCAATGGTTACACTAACTGCACCGATATTATCTGTTAATCCGGCACCGTATTGTTTATTGAGGTCGTCATTAATGCACAGCTGCAATTCACCGCTGAGATTAGCAGGAACAATGGTTCCCAGGCCAATCAGGAATACGGTGTTGCCTATACGGCCGAGTAATGCACCGATGTTTTGTCCTGCGAGCGGGTAGCCCGGAGGAGCGGGGAAGAAGGTTGGATTACCTGCCGCATTGTACAACTGTCCGCCGTTATCGGCCGGGTTGGCAGTCCATAGGCCGGAGGTGTAGTTGACGGTAGTTTTGGTATTTGCATTTACGATTACTCCGGTATTCTGCCAGGCAATGGTAGCCTGACAGGTAACTGGTGTTACAGTCAGTAGTGCCGGCATTGCTACGGAGCGGCTCTGGCCTGCGTTGGTGACATACACACCATGTTCACCGGCGGCTGTTTTGTTGCCAACGGCTACGGTGATGTATAGTGCCTGGTAGGTGCTGGGTTGACTATTACCCGGTACAGCGTAGCTGATGTTGTTTTTTACTGCGGTAACCTGTGCAGTGATATTGGGATCATCGAACGTTACGGCAGGGTAGGTGGCTGGCTGATTGGGTTGTGCGGTACAGGTATCTACCACTACTACCATTTTAGCAGCGGTAGTGCCGATATTGATTACGGCAGGTATGTAGGTACTGTTGCTCAGCAAAGGAATCGGATGGTTTACCGGGTTAGCTACCTTGATGCTGTATAAGGTATCAAAATAGTCCTGATAGAATAGTTGAACCGGTTGTGCAAATGTTTTGTCCGGCGGGGTATTATCGACCGGTTCGTAACCTTGTGGGGTGGTGCCGGTATATGCGCTGGCTACAATCTGCATTTTAAAAGTATAGGCTACCTGAGAGCCCCAGCTGATTGGCTTTCCGGAGATTTTGATGTCCCCGACGGTATAAGGAAAGTCAGCTGGTACTTCAAATACCGCATGCAGGATGAAGTTACCTGGCAGTGGATTGCCGGATTGATCTTTCAGTGATTTGCTGCCACGCTTAATGGTCCAGAAGGTAGAGGCATCTGTGCCATCCGGCGTTACGTAGTTGGAGAAATCAGGCATTTGAATGTAGAGTCCCGGAGGGTCAGCGAGGGTGACCACATTACCTGCCGTTACAAAATTATTCACTGTACCGCCGATGTTAGGGTCGCTGTTGCGATACCTTTGACCGAACTGGCCAATACAAATCAGGTTGTTGTATTGTGCAGATGGCCACATAGTGTTGGTGGTAGCGGGTGGAGGAGGAGGGTTGAAGCGTTGTACGGTAGAGGTAGTTGCCAGGCCGATCTCTGTTTGTATGGTATTGGGCGTACTGGTGAGGTGGATGGCGCCGCCTTCGGTGGCGCTGGATACTGGTCCGCTATTCCATTTATTCAGCGGGTTATAAACCGGCAGGTTGGTAATCGGGTCTACTACACCAGGTACTGATAAATCCTTCAGGGTGATCTGGGGTTTGTCGAGAATAGACTGATACAGTGCCAGCACCTGATTAGGATCTATGGACCATAAGGTATTCCAGTATTCAGGATTTTCGCAGGTAAAGTCAATGCGTGTAATTTTTCCTGCATCGTTCCGGGTTACTGCCCATTCGCAATATTCATCCTGCCATCCTCTTGGGCCGTACGGGAAATATGGCACGTTTTGTCCGGTGCCGCATGGATCATTGGATATTTGTCCGGGCATAACGCCGGTATCCGCCATTTGATACAGCTGATCGGGTGAGGCGCTGGGGAAGTTGAATTCGAGTCGTCCCGGAAAAGCCAGCCATTGAATATTTGCTGCGCTGCTGGTGGGATTGTTGTCGATAGGGTTGTAATAATTTGTGGGTGCTGGTGTGTTGATGGTATTCCATGGATTATTCAACATGCCTTGTTGCGTAAATCCATTGAGGTGATTGCTCCACAGGGCATTCATCATAGTTTGTTTTGCGGGCTGGTTTGCAAAATCCTGGATGTCTGCCGGCGTACGGAAATGGAATCCTGATGCGGTGGCGGCGGCCTTTTTGTCTGGGGCGATTTTTTCTACGCTTTGCATTTTCGATTTGTTTTAAATGGTTATTTAAATAGCAGAGAGAAAATGTGTATCAAATGAGGGGCGTCCGGATAGTTTGAGGGAATTTGTTTGAGGGGTGCCCGTATGTAGATGCAAAGGTAGGGTTTCAGATAATTAAATAAACCGTGAAAACACCTTTTTTGGGGAGGTGGAAATTTAGTATATTAAAAAGCATTTCTTACAGTCAGAGAATGTAAGAAATGCTTTTAATAGCTACCATCTCATGCGGATATATAAACTTCCATCCAACATAATAGTAGTTTCTGATACAAATTTTTTCTTCATCCATTGTTTCCTGTTTTTGGAAACAAGTTTCCAATTTGGTGGATGTTGGAACCTGAACTTATCCTTTTTGGGTCCCTTGTAGACCATGGAAATATACGGATTGTCCGGACAGTGCTGCCAATAAGTAGGGTGCCAGGGGCATATAGTACATTTGGCATAGAGTTCTCGCCTGGCGAGGTTATAAGTCCGGCGGTGTGTAGTTTCCTTAAGGCATTTGTAAAATTTCACTTGTGAACACGTTTGGTGTTACAAGGCGTCGAGTAGTTTTTTCATAAGGTGATATATATTATTGCCTTCTAATATACTCAATTATTTCGTTTCA
Organism: Chitinophaga jiangningensis; assembly: GCF_900142605.1. Taxonomy (GTDB): domain Bacteria; phylum Bacteroidota; class Bacteroidia; order Chitinophagales; family Chitinophagaceae; genus Chitinophaga; species Chitinophaga jiangningensis. Next base: position 423,665 of record NZ_FRBL01000009.1, on the reverse strand, counting down.
ATAAGTCATATTGAATGTTTGAGCCCAGTGCCTGGAGGGTTCATTCGGTTTGCATAGCGACTATTTCTGTATATTGCCGCTGATTGGCCAATTTATGATATATGCTGAATTCATCTTTTAATGCTAAAAGTATTACACACGTCACCAACTTTCACGACCTGGTTGCTACACCATTCGCCGGAGCGATCAATGCGATGTGCTGGAGCCGTACATTAAAAGGGAATTTTGCTGAGATCATAGAAAAGGTAACACTCGACGGGAACATCACCGCCCTGGAACCGGCAGATCTTGAAGCATTGCAGCTAAGTGAGCAGGGGAACCTTGCCCGTGAAGTCCTCCTAAACGATTGGAATGCGTTAACGGAATATGGTGCCCAGCCGGCACTTAATGTTATCAAATATTATGAGCGGGATGATTCCTTTCCGCTGTTTCCAACAGATGTATATTCTTTCCACGTAGATAGGTCGCCGGTAGCAACGGATACCTTCCTGTGTACTTACTATGGTGAGTCCAGTGATATATTACCCAACGAGCAGGGAGTGCAGAAGATACTTATTCCGGAAATGCGTGCTGCATTAAAAGAGCTTTATGATGGTCCCGAAGAAGGTTTTGAAGCATTCCTGAATGATAATTTTTTTGACCTGCATTACCAACCCAAACCTGGTGCTCAAATCATCAACCTGGGTGTCGGGAATCTTTGGAGACTGGCAGTAGACCATCCGGAAAGTAAGGTGCTGCCTTGTTTGCACCGTGCACCTAAGGAAAAACCAGGGGAGAGCAGGTTATTAATGATTTGTTGAATAAAAACGTAGTAACGCTTAAAAATGAAATCCGATAAAAGTATTCATAACATTTCCATAGCTGCTATAAAGAGAAGCACTATGAAGCCCTATGACTTTAAATGGACCCGGTTTTATACGGATAATGCTGAGTTTATTCAATGGTATTCGGGAATTGAAATTGAGCTTTCGGAAAATGAGCTGGTCATTTGCTCCACAATTATTGATGCTGATAATTTCAGTGTATTGACTACCCGTAAACTGGTAACTAAAGAGAATGGGACGCTCATGGCTGGCAACAGAATCGGAGCGAAAGACAAATCACACGGTGATTTTAAAGATTATTATGCAAAGAAGCCATTAACTTTTGGTTCGATCCTGTTGGATAATGGACGCGACTTGAAATATTTTATTGAGGTGCATAAGGCGTCCATGGTGATGATCCATGGTGTAAGGACATGGATTCGCACTGAAAGTATGACCAATGATCAGGTGGAAAAAGTAGCCCGGATTTGGACAAGGCAAAACGAAAATATGGCTGACTTCAAAGCACCTGGCGCCATTACTTCTGATTGATCTTGTCCCACGCCTTTCTGCTTAACACAAATACTGAATTTTTCTTACAATCCCATATGGATATTTGTTTAGGAGCAAGCACATAATGTTGTGTCCACTTAGCCGATTGCGCATAGAGCATGAGTGTACATACATCTGTTGCTGTGATAGATTCTCCGGTTTCCGCTGTATGTGAGTGCATGCTTACCCCTTCCTGGACTTCCTTATCCGTTTCAATCATCATAATGTTTTTATGAAGTCGTTGGATGTCTTTGATATTATTTCTTTTATCAAAGGTTACAAGGTAATCATTCCCAAATATTACCACATTATTGGTTTTGGGGCCGGTTAAAACATATACTCTCTTTCCATAATTATCAATAACAGGAATAATGTTAAAGCCAGTATTCTTATAGTATTGGAAGATGGTATCTGTGTTAAGCGCTTCCTTTGTCTTCTTTCTAAGTAAAGTATAGGCTGATTCTTCATCTGTCAATGCTCGCTGGGTGCTGTCTATTCTTGCGTTTTGTATGGAGAATGTACTGTCGAAAGTGATGATGCCAAGCGTTACAGGGATAGTATCGTTGGAGAAGAAAATACAATTGATATCGTTGCCTTTTTCATAGGAAAAATAGCCACCAACTCTATAAGCACGGTGCCGGAGGTATTCGCCAAAAACATCTGTTCCATACCAGGAAGCCATTTCGCTTCGGTATAATTTTTTGCCTTCTTCAACAGGGTGCTGCCCATGTATTAAGAGTACGGAAATAACCAAACTAAGGGTTAGGATAAATGATTTCATAAATAGAGATTTGTAAAATTAAAGCCTTACAGCTTTTTGCTATAAGGCTTTTCTTAATTTCTTGTAATTACCACCACTTTTCAATCCAAAGACTTCCATCAAGCATGATAGTGGTTTTTGACTTGAATTTTTTCTTCATCCATTGTTTCTGGTTTTTTGAAACAATTTTCCAACTGGGTGGGTATTTGAATTTCATATCATCTGGATGAATATTCGCGTCACCGTGATACCATGTGGTTCTCAAAGGGTTGTCAGTGCAATGAAGCCAGATGGTAGGATGCCAGTGGCATCTTGTGCAAATGGAATACAATCTTCTTTTGACCAGGTTATACGTCCTGCGATGGTCAGTAGTTTCAAAAATTTTTCTTGTTCTCACTTGTAAACACTTTTGGTGTTACAAGGCGTCGAGCAGTTTTTTCATGGCAATAAGGATTTTTAATTTAAAAAGTATTTTATGGTTGATAGGTACTTAAAAAGATCACGATAAAAATAAGGGCCTCAGTTAATTAAAGTATTTGGACATTTACAAATTGGGTGTGCAAGATATACTTTAATTCAATCATTCAAAAAAATACGATAAGTAATTCGAATTTCCATACCGTGGTAAAGAATAGACAGATGGCCACTACAACCTTATCAACCTCCTGCCATTTTCGCCTTCTTCCGCTCCGCCTTCATCTGCTCATCCCCCCATTCTTTCAGATACCTGATAAACGGAACAAGTCCTTGCCCTACTTCCGTTAGTGTATACTCCACTTTCGGCGGTACTTCAAGATATACTTTTCGATTGATTAAATGATCACTTTCCAACTCTCTTAATGTTTGCGTCAGCATTTTAGTGGTGATGTCGGGCATGGTCCTGCTCAATTCCCCGTAACGCAAAATCGAATGCTCGTGCAGGTACCATAAAATACGGCCTTTATATTTCCCGCCGATACGTTTAAAGGCATAATCTACCGAGCAGGTAGCCGCTTCCGAACAACTTTTTTCTTTCTTTCTCATTTTTTAAAGTATTGATAATCAACAATACATTACTAATGGTGTGTAGGATACAAATAAGTACATACTTGTCACAAGTATACTACTAATTTACTTTTGTTGCACATTAAAAAACTACAAAAGATGAGCTTAAGTATTGAACAGAAGAGTAGCAGACCAATGGTGATGAAAGCAATCAGACAGCACGAATTCGGAGGCCCTGAAGTACTTCGTTACGAGGATGCTCCGGTGCCTGCACCGAAAAAAGGTGAAGTGCTGGTAAAAGTAAAAGCAATTGGGTTAAATCCACCTGACTGGTACCTGCGGGATGGATATAAAATGTTGCCGCCGGAATGGCAGCCCAAAGTACCTTTCCCTATCATTCTGGGTACAGATATATCAGGCATTATCACCGAAGTAGCCGAAGGGGTGGAAGGATTAGAAGCCGGTGATGAAGTTTATAGCATGGTACGATTTCCGAGTTATGGTGCAAGTCAGGCCTATGCTCAATATGTAAGCGTGCCGGCTTCGGAGATCGCCTTAAAACCTAAAAATGTAGATTTTGTTCAGGCGGCAGCAGCCCCTATGTCCTTACTCACTGCATGGCAGTTTCTGATTGACCAGGGCCACAATGAACCCAATCCGCTTCAGCCCAACCGCCACGAGCCCGTTCCACTGGCAGGAAAGAAAGTATTGGTAAACGGCGCTGCCGGGGGCGTAGGCCATTTTGTAGTGCAGTTGGCTAAATGGAAGGGGGCATATGTAATCGCAGTGGCATCTACAAAACAGGAAAGTATTTTGAGAGAGCTGGGTGCGGATGAATTTATTGATTACACGAAATACTCCGCCAACGAGATAGTCTCTGATGTGGACCTGGTAGTTGATGCAGTCGGTGGCCCCACCACAGGCAGGTTCCTGAAAATACTGAAGAAGGGAGGTGCATTATTTCCAATTTTCCCACTCGGGTTCTCAGGCGCCGCTGAAGCGGAAAAATTGGGTGTAACAGTATCGGCAACGCAAGTACGTTCAAGCGGTCCACAACTTACCGCATTAGCTGAGCTGATAGAGCAGGGCGTTATTAAAACGGTTATTGATAGCGTGTTCCCATTGGAAGCTGCCAGTCAAGCCCATGCCAGAGCAGCCGCAGGTAATATCCAGGGTAAAATAGCACTCACGGTTAATCATATTTAGCATGAATACAAATGAATTAGCGGATAAAATTGCTATTAAGGAACTGGTTGATCGCATATCCATGCTCGCTGATAAAAAAGACTTTGAGCAGCAGGTGCAACTATTCACAGCAGATGCCATTTCAGAAACCATTGCTGATGGCAAAACCATTTTGAAAATTACAGGTCGAAAGGAAATGGCAGCAGCATTTAACCAATTTCTGCAGCAGGTTGAGACAGTTTATCACTTCAATGGTCAGCACGTCATCACACTTAACGGCAACTATGCACAGGGAAAATTGTATTGCTTTATCACCCTCATTAGCAAGGAGGCCGGCAACAAAATAACCACTACCATTGGCGCTACCTATGAGGATGAATATGTACATATCAATCATCAGTGGCTGGTTGCAAAAAGGACTGGCCACTTTGAATGGCAGAAAAAGAATGTTGATGTGGATTTTTAACAAACAATCTCAAATTCAATAATTATGAAAGTAAATTTGATCGCAAATATATCACACAATGGCCAGGTATTACTGGCTGGCAAATCTAATCATAATGTGCCGCAGGAAGCTTTAGGATACTTTTTTCAGCTAACCAACAATATTAAGAGTTTGGTGTTGGGCAGCGCTACTTTCAAGGTACTGGAATCCTTTGGCGGTGCAGAGCAGGTATTTCCCGGGGTTGAGATAGTGGTACTTTCAGCAGGCAACTTCAGCAGCGATAAATATAAAGTCGCCCGCACACCGGAAGAAGCACTTTCTTACTTATCAGAGAAGGGATTCACTGCAACAGTGCTTGGGGGTGGTACCAAAACATACAATGCATTTCTGGAGGCTGGCCTGGTAACGGACATTTTCTTTAACCTGATTCCTGTTATTGTTGGAGATGGAGGGGTAATCGGGGATAAAGACAACTTTGTTACCAGGTTTAAAATAGTGGAGAATAAAATGCTGACGGAGGAGATATTGCAGGTGCAATATGCAGCGGTGTAGGTTGTGAAGATGTAGGACACACGATTATATAATTAAATTTGAATGGCTACCCAAAAATCTTCCGGGTAGCCATATGTTTCCGTTTGATCCATTTCTGATCTAAAATTGAGCATGTGTCAACAGCCGTCACCGTGTGGCACACGTTTATAAATTATTTTACTATCTCGTTCTACATAATCAGCGAATACTATTGGATATGGATACTTGGGTGCGTAGGATACGCCGCGGCTTCTTAAAATTATCTTGTCGTTTACCTTCAGGGTGTGCAGTTGCTGAAATTCATTGTAAGCATTTTCGGCCCCAAAACTAAGAATATAGTCGTTACCCTTAATGCTCACCATCAAGCCGAAGCCTACCCGTGAGCCTGGCGGCAGCGTAAGGGAGGTGACAACAGCCTCCATGTTAGCAGCATCTCTTACCTCTTTACCGATTTTAGCAGCAGCAGATAGTACTTTATTACCTTCGGGTGAAGCCTCCCATTGTTTAAACATTATACCAGCAGGGGTAGTTTCCCATCTTTTCCTTTCTGCTTTTATTTCCTCAGCAGTGTGGGGTTTCGGCGTTGATTTTTTAGCAGTCCCCTTTGTGATATCGTCGTAAGCAAATACCAACCCGCTTATCACCACCAGCGGTAAGATCAGCGCATAAATAGCTTTTTTCATATTTATTGTCGGATTAATTAACCTAGATTTATCTCCTGGTAAACCTGGTCCGTTTGAGGCAGCTTTTTTATTTTCCATATCGTAAAAATTTGATTTCAACGAAATTAACTGCCTGCTTTTCAGCCAGGAAATCTGGATTGTAAATAAAAATGTAACCTTTGTAAATAAATCGTAAAGCATATGCCTGAAAGCCTGAATTTCCTTTCCGGAAGGCGGAAGTACCTGTTTGGTTTGATATTACTTTCGTGTATCTTCATCGTCTGCCTGGCATTTAGCATGAAAAGAAGTGACGATTTTGACATCGCCAGAAGAACAGTTTTACTCCGCCAGATAGGCCATGAACTGCTTTTGCAGTCTGGCGACCGGACATCCAGAGTACTTCCTGTAAAAAAGATCGGAGAGCATGAATACCAGATTAGCTTCGAGCATCCTTTTACTTTTCAACCCGACTCCCTGATAAGTATTACGCAACGCTCATTGTCAAACAATTGGTTAGCAACTGATTATATTGTTAATGTGCTAAACTGTAGCGACGGCAGTGTTGCCTATGGGTTTGCCATTTCAGCAGGTAAAAGAGATAACATCCTGGCATGTAGAGGGAGAAAGCAACCCTCCGCCTGTTATTTGGTGGACATTCAGTTTAAACCGGCGAATGTAAACAATGTAAAAAAGGTATCTCTCATGGGTGGCTTGTCGGTTTTAGCCATCATTGCATTCATTTTCCTGAGGTCTTTTAAGCCGCGAACGATCCTTCCTGAGGCTCCGCAAACTGGTGTGATCGCTTTAGGTGCAATGTTGTTCGATGCAGTCGCCCGCAAGTTGATAATAAACGAAACGACTATAGACCTCACTGCTACGGAAGCGCGGGTACTGCATATTTTCGCATTGTCCCCAAACGAGACAATTGAACGGACCCGATTGCAGAAAGAAATATGGGAAGATGAAGGGGTTATTGTGGGCCGCAGTCTTGATATGTTTATTTCAAAACTCAGGAAAAAGCTGGAGTCAGATCCGAAGGTTAAAATTGTGGTGAAACGGGGTAGGGGGTATAAGTTAGAAGTTAGTGCATAACTGGCTGCCTTCAGGTAAAAACTGTCGAAAAGGGAGGTCGAGAATTAGAATTATTTTAAAGGTGATGAAACAGTTAATAAACATTACCACTCAACATCTGTCCGTGAGATGAAATCGACTTTACAGTGAGTTTTGTACATTATCAAGACATTTAACTTAAGCCACTTGTTGTGGTGACATAGTAACAAAGCATAGGATAATTTTTGTGGAGTATTGCCTATATAATACTAATGTTCTTGCCAATCAAATTTGTGTTACAAGGCATCAAGGAGTTTCTTCATCTTAAATAAGATTTAATGAAAAGAGCCTTACTAAAAGGAAGGCCCTTAATTAAGTCGGAACGGCAATGCGACGCCTCGATATCGTAATTTATTTGATTTAATGCGTTGTTAAAAGAACTTCGTATCTGCTCATGGGATTGAACCTACTGAGCCTAAAGTTTTGAATGCAAGGTCAAAGTTGTATAAAATAATACCCAAAAGATTAGCTCACCTCTTGATAATTTTGAAAGATAAGGATATTTCAAGTTTCGATTTAATCCGATTGCTATTTATGTTATTGTATATGGTTTTTGTTTAATGCAATAGAAAGTATTATTTTGTATTTGGATTTATGGTCTAATTTGTTTCCTTGTCAGCTGAGAAGATAATGTTTGTTGAAGAGAAGTTTGTCCTATATCTTGGAGGGCAATTTCAATGGAATCAAATGCATATAATAACTATAGAAGAGATTTGTGACAACATGGAATATTTAATGGAAATATTGATGGGTTGGTCTCCGCATCAGGAAAATAAATCGTTATCAATGAGTATTTGATATTTTTTATTCTTGATAATTTGTAAAGGATAATATGCAATATATAAAATGATCATTCATTCAGTTTATACATTTCTATACTATGCAAGATCAACCACCAACCAACCGGTTAGAGGAGTTGGAGATAAAGAAAATTGAACATGAAATCCAGCTCCAAGAAATTGAAATTAAAATAAAGCGTGATGCGATAAAGTCAAAATATAGGATTAGTCAATCTTATTTAATCGCAGTTATAGCTGGCTTATTAGGTATAATAGGTTCCTTATTGAATTCTGTAATTCAACATTCCAATGAACGGGATTTAGAAAGGGAAAAGCTAAAGTCGTCCCTAATTCTAAGGGCAATTGAAACAAATGATAGATTTAAAAGTATTGAAAATCTTAGATTCTTGTTGTCGCTGAAATTAATTGCAGATGATAATGGCTTATTAAGAGAAATGCTTAGCGATAGCTCTAAAATTCTAAATATACCAGCTCTTTATGAAAAGAAGAAAGTTACAGTACTTGATTCCTTAAGAACTCCCCAATCCAATGTCGAAGTATTCTATAACCATATTTTTATCGGGAGGACCGATACATTCGGACAAACACTCATTGCAGTTTCGATGAAAGATCTACAATCTGGAGAAATTGAAGTAATGAAAGATGGGATAGAATATGGATACATTGATATAGAAGCAGACAGGATTGGTAATATCATAATCCGTGTTATAAAGAAGTAATTTCATTCGTTCATTTGAGTTCTGAGACTTTAAAATAAACTGTCTACAAGGTTAAAAAAATAAGACCTTTAAACAGTTTTATTGACAATAAAGAACAATTCCACAAAAAATATCCCCTGGTGATCGATTCCTGGCGGCGAAATTGGGAAAAGCTAAGCACCTGTAAGCCTATCTCATAAACTGTATAATTTAATTAGTATATTACTAGCTTGATGCCTTAATGAAAGATAATAATAGAGATGAGTGACCTTATATTTGTCTTTCCTAATCTTCTCACCTATTTAATAATTGTCGAATTTCATTTGTTAGGTCTATTGGAATATTCTCAGAAATCTCATTTTCGGCTATCCGTACCCCTTGATTTTCACTTAAGCATTCAATTTCCTTTCTTTCTAATTCAAAATATGTATAAGTAAAAACCCCTTTATCGGTAAGTGGAACGTATTTAATGTACTTTTTTCCATTGTGAGTAGATGAAAAGTATTCGCAGTGTTGAAAATAGTCTTCTAGGTTTGGATGGCTAATAAGGTACTGATCGGGGTCTATAGGGCTAAGGCGAACCTGATTTATATCTTGGAGAAAATCTGTTCTTTCTTTTTTAATTCTCATGTTACACCGTTTGCACGATACACTTAGATTAAATACATCAAACATAAAGTCACTAAAAATTGATTTAGGTAATATATGCTCGATGTCCATTACCATTCTAAATTCATCTGTGAAATCAGTCCTGCAGTAGCAGCATTGATATGATGTTGTTGTAAGGCAATGATCTTTGATTTTTCTCTTAATGTCTTTCAGTAAATCATTCTCCCAAATGTTACCGCCTAGTTCTATAGCAGCTTGTATTACAAGCCTATCTTCTGCAGTTAGTGGCATTGATATTTATACTTTTTTAATTTTCCTCCCCATAGCAAGTATTCCATTCAAGACCTCTTTTTGTTTTTCGTCATAAGAACTTAAGGAGATTTCATGGATTATAGATTCGAAGTCAGATAGTGAAATGGTACCATCTGCTAATTCATTCAATCTTTTTACTAATAACTCAGATAAGTATCTATTTTCAGGTGTAATGACATCAAAATATTCTTGGTAAATTTCTTCAACATTGTTGGAATCATTATAATGAGGTGAAAATATCCCTTTATCACCTTTATAAATTTTGATTGAATTAGAATATAGTTCAGTACTATTAATTAGTAGAGGAGAATGAGTAGCAATTATTATTTTGGGTTGATACAAGTAAAAAAGCTCACTTATATACTTAATATATTCAACCTGCCATTTAGGATGCAGACTGTTTTCTGGTTCATCAATTAGTATTACTGAGTCATGATTGATAATTCCAGTAATGTAAAGTAATGAAGTAATCATTGTTAGCTCCCCTGAACTAGCTCTGCTAAGTGGTATTGTTTCGTCTTTCCTATATAAGAAAAATTCTACTCGTGTAATTATCTTGTGTTTTCTTAAGTCGGCTTCATATTTAAATAATGTCAGTAAATAAGAATCTCGAATTTGAAGTAGTTCTCTATCATCCACCGTAACCTTTGCCGTTTTGCCATTGTGTCCAAATTGTCTTTGATATTCTTCTAAACAATAAGTGATTTCATCTTTAGCTTTCGGGCTTAATTCCTCATTCTGATTTACCTTCTCAATAGCATTGTATACGTATCCTCTGAGTCTAAAACCAAGTAGTGGCCAAAATCCAACATATACAAGAGTTTTACCTATACTACCAAGCCTTTTCATATCATCTCTTGCTACGACTGCTAAGCAGTTTACAAGTGCTTTTCGTACTATGCTTTTACCTTCAGACGCTTTTAGTGAATAAAATCTTTTATTTTTTATATTGAATTTGTCATGAACAGTGTTCGCAATAGCTATCACTTGTATATTTGAATCAATGTATTCTCGTGCTATGTGATTAAGAAGTGAACTTTTCCCGCTACCATTTTCTCCAATCAAGATAGATATATCATCTTCAGTACGTTTTCTTTCTAATAATTCGTTAGGGATTGCAAAAATTTCAGGAAGGGGCATTCTCAATGCGATTTTTGAAAAATGGATATTAGTTTTAAGCTTTAAATATATTGAATTTCGACTATATTTTAAATGTTATTTCCGCATCAACAAAATCTGCTGCATCTTCTTTATTTGTATGAAGTTTTTGTAGACTATTCCGCTTGCTACATTTTTGTATCTAGGAGCCTCTTACTCACGGGATTACTCGGCAAATACATTGAAATTCGATGAAATAAATTGATATGCGGAAAAAATGAAAAAGCCCGCAGATATTGTATCTGCGGGCTTTTCGGCCTATTCCGTAACAAAGCGTTACAGAATAATTCGGCTTTAAGTCGGGACGACAAGATTCGAACTTGCGACCCCTAGCACCCCATGCTAGTGCGCTACCGGGCTGCGCTACGTCCCGAACTCCGGTGTCAAGGGATGCAAAAGTAGCAATTTTTTGATTTTTACAAAATTATATACCATTTTTTTTATAAGCTATCGCAGAATGGTGATATATCCTTTCACCACCTTACCTCTCGGACCAAACGTCAGCACATAATAATACGTGCCTTCAGCCAGGGAATCGCCCGTCCAGGTGTTGGCGTAGTGCAACTGCCGGTACACCATACGCCCGCTGCGGTCAAAGATCTTCACCTCGTTGTCCGGGTACATATCCAGGTTTTGCACCACCCACCGGTCGTTGATGCCGTCGCCGTTAGGAGTGAGAATGTTGGTGGGTTGCACGATGTCATCCTCTTTGACGGTAACGGTGACCTGTGCCTGCGCGGAGCAGCCATACTGACTCATTCCAGTGACGGTGTAAGTCGTAGTCACCGCCGGGCGAGCCACCGGATCGGCAATGCCGGCATTGCTCAATCCATCAGCCGGCGCCCACTGGTAAGTATCGCCACCACTGGCATGCAGCTGCACGGTAAAGCCTTTGCTGATGGACGCCGTTACAGGCTGTATCTCAATCGCCGGTAGGGCATAGACAGTAATGCTAATGGTATTGCTTGCATTCGTATAGCCGTTCGGATGTGTCGTTTGTAGGCTGTACTGCCCGCTCTTACTCACTTCCAGTGTATTACCGGCGGCTTCTCCTATGGCTTGTCCATCCAGGTACCATTGATATTTTCCGGGAGATGTAGTAGCCAGCGTCACCTTATCTCCTTCGCAAAAATTCATGTTTCCCCTGGCACTAATCACCGGGGCCGGTATATCCTTCACGGTTATGCTCAGCTTCACGGGCACCGCCGCTTCATATTGTGAGTCACCCGGCTGAGTCAGGGTAATAACCGCCGTTCCCGGCTGGCCAACAATAGCAGTGTTGCCATTAAGCGCTATCACCTGCGGGTTGTCGGAAGTCCAGCTAACAGGAAGCCCTGCAGAAGAACTGCCCTGCAGCGCAAACGCCGGATCACCAATCAGTTTATCCGCCACCGGCGTTACCGTCAGCACCTGCTGCCCTTTGTTAACCGTAACGGTTACACGCGCCACTGAATCACGCAGGATACTGTTTGCATCCGGTTGCAAGGTACCGGTAAGCGTATATGTTCCCGGCCTATTCCCGTCATAGCTGCCGGCATTCCATTGCACGGGCACATTAACCACAGCACCATCAGTATACGCCACTGCCACCTGCGGCAATGCCAATGCCGTGAACGCTGTGCCGAAGGAAACGTTCAGGGACGCTGGCGCGCTAATGGTGCTATCTCTTCTCTTCTCCACAACACAGGTTATTACAGGCAACATACCCGCCGGTACACTTACCCAGTCAGGTAAGGTAAGCTTACCCGGCAACTGGTAAGTACCTGCCTGCCTGTTATTGAAGCTATTCACCTCCCAGCTGACCGGAAAATCAGCCACCTGCCCGTCTGTTGTATGTATGGTTAAGGGAGATGGTAAAGCTCCCGCAGGTATGCTTCCCCCAAAAGGCACATGCACCGTTGGCAGTACGGTTTGAACCGCATCTGCCTCCAAAGTTCTCAGGGTAACCCGGAACGACTGCTGCGTAATGTTACCCGCCTCGTCTGTCGCAGTTACATTTACATCCTGCCCCGGCCAGGAAACTGTAATGGGAGCTACCTGTACAGCCAGTTTAGCCGTTACCGTATGATTATCACTGACAGAATAAAATTGATTCACAATAGCAACCGGCGCATTATGAATATCAGCCAGCAGGGTAGTATCGTTCGCGTTAACCACCGGAGCAATGTAATCCGGCAGGCAAGCCATGCTTACATTGGGTAGCCCCCCGAAATTGCTGAAGGTGCTATCGCTGTTCTCCATCGTTATACGCACACTATCCACGGTAGCCGCCATTATCCCAATCTCAAACTGCCGGTTGTTAATTTTGGTAATACCCACAATACTCCCGTTGTGGACAGTAAAATTGGAAGGTACCAACTTCAGCACATCATAGTCGAAACTGAGCTGGTAAGTAACCACCTGGTTTCGTGTAAGCACCGGATCCTTTAATGCCCAGCTACCTGTAACCGGCGGCCCCTGTACTTCATAGGCCCCAATGTCTACCGCATTGCCGATAAACCGGGCATTTCCCGCCAGGTCTTTGCGAATACCACTAATGGACGGTGATACCAATCCCGGCGCATATTCAGCACTGCTTCCCTGATCTATGGCGGGGGAGCCGGCCTGTAAAGAATAATCGCCTGCAACTGCATTCTTAAAAAGTGGATCTCCCTGGAAAATTTTTTTCCCGGGGTTACTCGCAGCATACTGCGTAATGCAATTGCTGAACACGGAATTAGGGTTTGTTCCCATCCATTCGCTCATCTGGCCGGTGTTGGGAGACACGTTATTATAATAAATACAATTTACCGTTCTGTTCAGGAGGTTTAAACTATAAACGCCTGCCGCCGCAATATTATCTGCCATCGTGATATTACTGTAACTGTAAGTTCCGGTAGTATTACTACTATTGTTACTGCAACCTAACAGTATATTGGCGTTGTTTCGCGCTATTAATGAATTGGAAACGGTTACTTCGCTCTTGTAAAAATCGAGCAAGGCAATAAATCCAGTATTGTCAATCACCGTAAGATTGGTAGCTTTGAGTTTACCCTGATTTATAGAAATCGCTCCTGTATGATTGTTGCGGAGTATCACATTGTTCATCGTTAGGTCGCCTCCAGTGGCCACCGTCACCGGGTAATAAAATGAACTATTATATGGCATTACATCCGAGATCGTTAGTCCATCGAGAGTATCCTTATTATTCCCTATGAAAAGCAACAGACCCAGTGAATTATCCGAAGGGTCAGCCGGTGTATTGTTAACATCTGCGGATAATATTGTCGGGTATAATGCAGGATTGCGGTCAGCCATTCCGGGATTGCCTGTAGGTGGGAAACCTCCGTATAAACTCACAGATTTATTAAAAGTAAAAATGCGAAAATGAGGATCGGTATAGCCCTGAATGTTTGTGTCGGACCTGTAGGTGCCCTGCGCCAGGTAAATGCTGGTCTGCGTACCCTTATTAGCCTCCAGCATCGCTTCCTTTAAGGTTTGATAAGCCCCGGCCCACGACTTTCCATCACCACTTTTGGGGACATTCGCATTTACATAAACGGTATTTTGGCATAACGCTACCGAATACACGAAAAATAATAGCAATAGTAATAGTAATCTTTTCATGGTCATAGATATTGGGGCCGGAGTCCGGCTACTGTCCATATTGTGAATGCTTGCGTGGCAAGCACTTTGCCATAAAGATCGGCAAGTATAAGGGGAGAAATGTATATGTTTTTTCCGTTTTTTTAAGCTAAAAACAGCTTTGGAAGATAAGGTGGAATCACTTTTGCATAACTAATCCTGAATCAAATTGGCTTTATATGAAAAAGTTAGTCTTTATCATGACCATGGCTGTTTTGTCTATCGTTGCGGCTTGTGTACCACCCAGGCGCCCGCCAACACCACCCCGGCCACCAAAGCCGCCGCATGCCATGATAATGGTGCCGCATGCCGGTTTTAATGTATAAAAGAGAAGCCGGAGCTTTATTTAAAGGCTCCGGCTTCTTTCATTATGTTACACATACAGCTAATCCCGGTTCATTCCTCTGGAAATCAGCCATACAATGAGGCCCAATACTACTGCCACCGCTATAATGCCCGTCCATACCCCGGCTTTGAAAATACCTCCGATCAGCTCGCAGCTGCTTAAAAACAATAGGGAGGCCACGGCTACCGTATAAACTATACTTTTCATAGTGATATGTTTGGTTCTGATAACCATAACGCATTTTCTATGCCGCCTACTTATTTATAGGATACTCATTTTGCCAGCTGAAGATATGCCGCGGGAGTAAAAAGCCTGATAAATCAACCGCTTCGGCGTGTAATAGCACGGTATCCTGCCCCTTTATGGAGGTCAGCAGGTAATTCCGCTCACCGCTCAACTGATAAGAGAATTCCACAATATTGGGTCCGCCTGTAAGAAAAATTACACGTTTTGCCGTATCCGTGCGATAGTTTAACCATATAGGGTCCTGACCCGTCAAAGTCACCATCGCCCGATGCCCCTTATCGAGGTATAATTTTTCCCAGTTAATGTACTGGTAGCTCCGCAGGCCACCGGTTCCCGGCTGCGAAATACGGTAAATGCCATACAGGGGCTGCTTTTGCTGCATCTGTTCCATCCGATGGGCCATATGCCGGGCATCCATTGCCATCGTCACCAAAATAACGCCTGTTATAATGCTTTTTATAGTGAGATGGAAAACACGGCCCTTTCGGGTGGCATAGGCCGGTTTCAGGTCCTTTCGTGGCGCTGCTGCCTCGCCACTGATGAAAAACTGTATCAGCCTTCCCAGCTCCGGCGATGCCAGGAACAACGCATATAAAATCAGGTGCAGGGATAATAATTTTACCGGGATGTTATAGAAAATATTCAACGCAAATACGTTTACCATCACGGTAAGCGTCAGCAATGCGCCCAGCAGGGCAGTTCTCCTGAAAAGCAATAACAGTGCGGGTATCACTTCTGCCAGTCCCATAAAAATATTATACCCGCGCGAATACCCGAAGAAATTCCAGGCCAGCCCCATCGGGGAGGAATAGCCCAGTGGCTTATCCAGTTGATATAGGGAGATGTCAGTGAATTGCTGGTTAGTGATCTTGCTGACACCATAATTCAGCAGGGTAAGTGCCAGTGAATACCGGATGATTACCGTTATCCAATAGGTGGCGGTGCTGTTCCATCCGCGCTTGCGTGCCCGCACTACCCGGATGCCGGAAATCATCAACGCTATCAGCAGGGTGGTAAACACCGTGGCATACATGAACTTTGTATCTCCGCTTCCGTTTACCAGTGCACCAATCGTATAGCCGCTCCCGTAAAGCCATTTGCCGGTAATGGCAATCAGCGCCCGCCAGGCCTCCCCAACGCCGAAGCCCTGCAGGGCACACACCAGGGAAATCACCATAAACAGCAGCAGATAAGTTTCAAAAAAACGATAGACCAGCGAATCCGTAACAGGCTTACGGAATAATGAGTGTTGCATGATTAGAGTTATAATCCAACCAATTTAAGGCACCGGGTGTTAACGTTTTGTTGTCTTTGGTCTTAACTTACCATGAAGTACCTTTAATTAACACAATTCTACAAACCAGCACACCAATGATTCATCTTTTTCAACCGCTTCAGTTGCGCGCCGTCACTTTGAAAAACCGCATTGCCGTTTCTCCTATGTGCGAGTATTCCGCTGAAGATGGCTTCGCAAACGACTGGCATTTAGTACACCTTGGCAGCAGGGCCGTAGGGGGCGCAGGACTCGTACTCACAGAAGCAGTCGCCGTTTCCCCGGAAGGCCGCATCTCCCCGCAGGACCTGGGCATCTGGAAGGAAGAACACCTGACCATGCTGCTGCGCATTACCCAATTTATTAAATCACAGGGAGCTGTTGCCGGCATCCAGCTCGGCCACGCCGGCCGCAAAGCCAGTACCTACCGCCCCTGGGAAGGGCATAAGGAAGTACCGGCGGATAAAGGAGGCTGGACAGCAGTAGCCCCCAGCGCCATTCCGTTTAACGACGTATATCCGTTACCGGAAGCACTTACCAAAGAAGGTATCAAAAAAGTAATTGCAGATTTTGCTACCGCAACGGAAAGGGCTGTCCGCGCAGGCTTTGAAGTAATAGAAATTCACGCGGCCCACGGCTACCTGCTGCATAACTTCCTTTCCCCCATCAGCAACGAACGCACGGACGAATATGGCGGCACATTCGAAAACAGAATCCGCCTGCTCCTGGAAGTAACGGACGCTGTCAGAACCGTACTGCCGGCACAATACCCGCTGCTGGTACGCATCTCCGCTACCGACTGGGCCGAAGGCGGCTGGAACGAAGAGGAATCTGTAGCACTCGCCCGCATCCTGAAAGACAGGGGAGTGGACCTGATAGATACCAGCACCGGCGGACTCGCACACCACCAGAAAATTCCGGTAGGTCCGTTATACCAGGTGCCATTCGCAGATAAGATCCGCAAGGAAGCAGGTATCGCCACTGGTGCGGTAGGACTCATCACCACCCCGGAAGAAGCCAATGCCATCATCGCTGATGGCCAGGCAGACCTTGTGCTGATGGCAAGGGAACTGCTCCGTGATCCGTATTTTCCTATGCACGCAGCCACAGCACTTGGATACCATGATATGCCATGGCCCATCCAGTATGTGCGCGCTAAACGCACTCCCAGATAAAATTACCAGGGGCTGGACCGACGGCCCAGCCCCTGGCGTAATTAATCGTCCGACGAAGGCGGATGTTTATTACGCTAAAATTTCTTCAATCAACGCCAACTCCGCCTGCGAAAACGCTCTATTCCGCAACGCCACCAGGTTATCATCCAGCTGCGCGGTAGAACTCGCACCAATCAACACCGTTGTAACCCGCGAATCTTTCAATACCCACGCCAGCGCCATTTGTGCCAGCGTTTGGCCACGCTGTACCGCCAGCTGATTTAAACGGGTAATTTTTTCCAGCTTCTCCGCCGTAATATCCTGCGCCTTCAAAAAGCCACCCTTGCTGGCCCTGCTGCCATCAGGAATACCCTGCAGGTATTTGTTGGTTAGCAGCCCCTGCGCAAGCGGAGAAAACGGAATACATCCCACTCCGTTGGCTTCCAGTACATCCAGCAGCCCTTCCTCCACCCAGCGTACGAACATACTGTATTTAGGCTGGTGAATTAAACACGGGGTGCCCAACTCCCGCAGCACTTTCACGGCCACAGCCGTTTGCTCCGCCGTGTAATTAGAAAGCCCTACATACAATGCCTTGCCCTGCTGCACGATGCTATGCAGCGCACCCATCGTTTCTTCAATTGGCGTCGCCGGATCCGGCCGGTGAGAATAAAAAATATCGACATATTCCAGCTGCATACGCTGTAAGCTCTGGTCCAGACTCGAAATAAGGTATTTACGGCTGCCATGGTCCCCATATGGGCCCGGCCACATGGTATAGCCAGCCTTGGTAGAAATGATCATTTCATCCCTTAAATGGCCGCTAAAATCCTTTTTAAGGATACGGCCAAAGTTTTCCTCCGCACTGCCGGGAATCGGGCCGTAATTATTTGCCAGATCGAAATGTGTAATGCCATTGTCAAACGCATGACGAATGATCGCACGCCCGTTATCAAAATTGTCAATTGAGCCGAAGTTGTGCCAAAGCCCCAGAGAGATGGCAGGCAACAGCAAACCGCTTTTCCCGCAGCGCTGGTAGGTCATATCCTGGTATCTCGCCGGATGTGGGGTGTATGTCATCTTATCGTGGTTTTTTGACAAGATAAATGAAATATGATATAAATAAGTTAAATTGAGTGAGTTACTGTCCCTGAACTATTCTATTGGCGAACTATCTATTTTCAACCTACAGCAACTGTCTATGGAGCATATTGCTACCACTGGGATTATCTCGGTCAACCTATACGAAAAAAGTAAGGTCATTTGTACCTCCTGGAATACCTGCGAAACAGCAGAAGAATACATCACCGGTATTAAAGATTTTCACGCACTTTACTGGAAGGTTAAACCCAAACATACCCTTTGGTATAATGAGAATTGTAGTTTTGATATTCCCGCTGACCTGCAGGCCTGGACAGACTCCTTTCTCAACGCCTCCGCGGTAAATGCGGGATTTGACGGGAAGGTGGCCATCGTAATCGGCGACAATATGCTGCACCTGCTGTCGCTGGCCAGCCTGTTCGAAGAAAGTACCACCAACCTGGCCCCCCGCTTCTTCCGGCACCGGGAGGAGGCACTGCCCTGGCTGGAAAAGAAATCAAAATTACAGCCCGTATCACCGCCTACCATCAAAGTAAAAAGCCTGATGGACGGGAAGTCAGAAATCAGCCTGGAAATCAATAGTGAAGCACTCAACGAATACATCTTCCTGCTCAACCGCCTCCTCAAAAGCTCGATTTTTAAAATGCAACATGCCGAGCAGTTCATCCGTCTCTCTGCCCGCGAAAAAGAGGTGTTCCAGCAGATAGTGCGGGGTGCCACGAACCCGGCTATCGCAAAGGCCCTTTTTATCTCCATAGACACCGTAAAAACACACCGCAAAAATATAATGCAGAAACTCCGCTGCCGCAATGTACAGGAGCTGTTACAGTACTCCATTTTTGTGCAGGTATAGGGGTGAAAAATCACCCCGGAAGGGTATTGTTACACTCGATTAGTTGATGCATATTGCAGTTGTAAATCAATCTCAACCAATTATTCTGATCGCAAAAAATATTATCGCCGGCCATACAAGGTGGCCGCCATCCCAACGAACTATTTTATCTGTTTAAATTCTTATATCCACCTGGGATCATTGGGATCTCCTTTCGCCAATTAAATAATTCACGTTAGTAAATGCATGCATACTGCTATGGCAGCATGTCGTGGAAAATCATTAATCGTGTAGTGTATTTAATAGGTTAACCTCAATGTCTAATAAGCAGAAACAAAAAGGTCGTCGCGGATAACCGTGACGACCTCTTTTTTATTCGTTATGCGGAAACTATGCTCTTACCTCGTTGGCAGGAGTTCCATCTTTTACCTGATTAATTTTATTGCTCTCCCTCACTTTCGCCGGTACCGGACGGATTTCCCATACGATTCCAAACCAGCTCAGTGTTTTTAACACATAATAGGAGATATCCACTTCCCACCAATAGAAACCCTGGCGTGCAGAGCTCTGATAGTAGTGGTGGTTGTTGTGCCATCCTTCACCCAGGGTGATCAGCGCCAGCCATACACTGTTGCGGGATTGGTCGCCGGTTTTGTAACGCTGGTTACCAATTTTGTGCATCAGGGAGTTGATGGTGAATGTACCGTGGTACAGGAAAATAGTGCTGGCAAAGAAACCAATGAACAGGGTAGATAAACCGGCGCTCCAGTCGAACCAACCGGTACCGTTTACTTTATTACCTACAAAATACACGGCAATAGCCAGAATTACAGCAGGCACCATATGCCATTTATTTAACCAGAACAGTTCCTTCGCTTTGTGATCCTTAATCAGATCCCAACGGGTAGGTTTATATTCAGGGCCCATGATCCAGCCGATATGTGCATACCAGATACCATAAATATTGGCAGAATGCGGATCTTCAGGCGTGTCACTGTGCTTGTGGTGAATGCGGTGATTGGCTGACCACCATAAAGCGCCTTTCTGCAGACTGCTCTGCGCACCACCAGCCAGGATAAACTGAAAGAATCGCGACGTTTTGAATGCGCGATGCGAGAAATAACGGTGATAGCCCGCCGTCACAAAAAACATACGCACTACGTACAGTGCCGCGCACAAAATCCAGTCAAATGCTGTTGTGCCGGTAAAAAATGCAAGAAAGGGCACCAAATGTATGCCCAGGAAATCTACTTGAGCCCACCAGTTCGGCCGTGCTCTCTGTTGCTTAATCGCCTTGTTCATCTCACAAAGATAGTTTCCAGAATTTGTTATAAATATGATTTAAATCAGATCGCGCAAAGTTAATCTATTTAGGCTTGTGGTTACCCTCCGGCTGAACATTTTACATTATGATGTGTTAGGGTTGTATCAGGAAACTATGTTTTAATTAAATATTTATCTTATGTCTAACCTCTTCAACGCGATCAGAAGTAATGTAAAGTACTGGTGGCTGTACCTGGTAAACGGGATCATTTTCCTCATCGCCGGGTTCGTGGTGTTCTCCAACCCGTTCAGCAGCTATGTACTGCTCAGTATATTCTTTGCCGTTACCCTGTTTGTATCCGGTTTTGCGGAAATTATCTTCGCGGTAAGCAACCGCCAACATATGTACGGTTGGGGATGGTCACTGGCCTCCGGTATTATCGATCTCGTAGTGGGGCTGCTGCTAATGATCTACCCTTCCGTTAGCATGGCCGTAATCCCCATTTTTCTCGGCTTCTGGTTCCTGTTTCGCGGTATCAGCCTGATCGTGTTTTCCATCCAGCTCAGCATGGAAAAAATTCCAAACTGGGGCTGGCTGCTCGTAGGAGGAATCATCCTCATCATGCTCGCTGTATTTATACTCGATAATCCCGCCCTGGGTGTAGCCACTATCCTTGGAATCGTTGCCGCTTCTTTCTGGATGGCAGGCGTGCTCGCCATCATCTTCGCCTTCCGGCTGCGTCATGTGAAAAAGGAGTTTAAGAAATTAGTATGATTGTTTTCTCACAATGTATAAGAATTAGCGAAGGGGCCTTCGGCGCCCCTGGCGATCTTTTTTCCTCGCAAAGCAGCATAAGCAGGTAAGCAGCCAAGGATTGTGTTTTGTTGTTAAAATCGTTTAGGGGTCCACCGAAGGTGGACCCCTAAACGATTTGGGAGAGACCTTCGGTCTCTCCCAAATCAAACAAAATTATTGGAACAAACTGTAGGTCTTACCTGCTTACCTGCTTATGCTGCTTTGCGAGAAAAAAAGACAAAACAAAATCCTTACACCTCTTTGCTTGAAAAACCCGCGTCCTTCGTATATTTAGTTTCTATCAATCATCAACCGCATACATGACAGTGAAATACCCGCTTACGCTTTTGCTGCTGGCAGCCAGCGCCGCAGCCTCCGCACAGTCGCCAGCTTATGACCATCGCCAGGCATTCGCCCCCCTGTTTTATACATCCAATGGCAACGAATACCGCGCGGCCGACGGTACACCAGGCCCACGCTACTGGCAAAACGCGGCCGACTACAATATCGACGCCTCCCTGGATACGGTCAGCCACCGCATTACCGGCACTGTTACCATTACCTACCGTAACAACAGCCCCCAGGCATTGCCCTTCCTCTGGCTACAACTGGATCAGCAGCACTTCCGGGAAGACTCCCGCGGTACCGCCACCATTCCCGGCGGCAACGCACGCTTTTCAAATAAAGAGTATACCAAAGGCTTTGAACTCAGCGCCGTAAAAGTGACGCAGGGAAACAAGCAGTCGAATGCAGACTATATCACCACCGATACCCGCCTGCAGGTGCGACTCGCAGAACCCCTGAAGTCCGGCGCCAGCCTGCAACTTAAAATAGACTACGCATACACCATCCCGCAATACGGCATCGACCGCACCAGCCGCATGAAATCCCGCAACGGCTGGGTGTACGAAATCGCCCAATGGTATCCGCGCATGGCCGTATACGATGATGTGCTGGGATGGAATAACCTGCCCTACCTCGGCGGCGGTGAATTTTACCTGGAATATGGCGACTTCACCTACAGCATCACCGCTCCGGCCAATATGATTGTAGCCGGTTCGGGCGAACTCACCAACCCCGGCCAGGCATTGTCCGCCAAAGAACAGGCGCAGCTTACCGCCGCTAAAAACAGCGATAAAACGGTGTTTATACGCGACAGCCTCGCCATGAAAAATACCACGGCTACGGGTACACGCACCTGGCGCTTCTCCTGCAAAAACGCCCGCGACGTAGCCTGGGCCGCCTCCGCAGCATTTATCTGGGATGCAGCCCGCATCAACCTGCCGGGAAATAAAAAAGCCCTGGCACAATCCGTATATATCGCTGAAAATTCCGGTAGCAGTGGCTGGGCAAGGTCCACCGAATACGTAAAAGGCTGTATCGAACATTACTCCGAAAAATGGTATCCCTACACCTACCCGGTAGCTACCAACGTAGCCGGTATGGTAGGAGGTATGGAATACCCCGGCATCGTGTTCTGCTCCTACAGGTCCAGTAATGGCGGCCTATGGGGCGTAACCAATCACGAATTCGGACACAACTGGTTCCCCATGATCGTTGGCTCCAACGAACGCAAATACGCCTGGATGGATGAAGGCTTCAATACCTTTATCAACGGCATCGCCACACAGAATTTTAATAACGGCGAATACTATACGAAATCATCGGTGCAGCAACAGGCCCCCAGGATGTTCTCCAAATTTGAAGAGCCACTGATGAATACGCCGGATGTGATCGGTCTTAACTATATTGGTATCGCAGGTTACTATAAACCCGCTATGGGACTCAACCTCCTGCGGAACGTTATCCTCGGAAACGACCGGTTCGACTACGCCTTCCGCAAGTATATCGATGCATGGGCATTCAAACACCCTACGCCATACGACTTCTTCAGAAGCATGGAAAATGGCAGCGGCGAAGACCTCAGCTGGTTCTGGCGAGGATGGTTCTTCAACAACTGGAAGCTGGATCAGGGCATAGAAAAAGTAGCTTACCGGAACGACGACCCGTCGAAAGGCGCGCTCATCACCATCCGTAATTACAACCAGCTGCCGATGCCGGTAATTGTTGCCATTACGCAGGCCAACGGTAAAACCGATACCGTTCAACTCCCGGTGGAAATATGGCAGCGAGGCGACACCTGGACGTTTTCCTACCCCTCCGCCACGAAACTGGTAAAAGTACAGCTGGACCCCGAAGGGCAGCTCCCGGATCTCAACCTGAAAAATAATACCTGGGAAGAAGTAGCCGAAAAGCCGGTAAGCGCGGGCACTACGGCCACTTCCGTGCTACAGCAGTATGAAAAGGCCGTGGCTGGAAACAAACATTTGTCAGACCTCAAAGACCTGTCGTTGAATACCATTGCAGATGCGGATGGTACGGAATGGGACATCGTGATACGTGCCATACAGCCGGATAAATTCTACAAAGAAGTATTTATTCCCGCAATCAATAAAACCGTTTTTGTGCTGAAGGCAGCAGGCGACTCCTTCTACTGCGAGCGAAATGGGAAGGAAACAATACTGACGGCCGCCGAAAAGGCTTCGGAGGCGGATAAAAACCGGATTTTTCCGGAGGCCTGGTACCTCTCGCACCCCGATGAGGTGAAAATGGAACTGGCCCCGGAAACAGCCATGGTCAATGGTGTAGAAACAAATGTCGTAACCGTGGCCACTACCAACGGCACTATTTTTAAATCCTTTTACGATGCTAAAACTGGACTCAAACTCAGGACCATTCAACTGCCTGCGCAGGAATCCGAAAGCCCGGAAATACAAACGGACTACTCAGTCTATAAAGCCGTAAACGGCTTCCAGCTGCCATTCCAGCAGGTGACCATGATCAATGGTATGCAGCAGCGGCAACAGGTAAAAGAGGCACTGGTAAATACACACCTCACCAAACAACAGCTTTTCAAAAAGACCTTTCAACCATAGCAGCGAAGCCATTATTTTTGCCGCATGAAAAGTATCATGATTGTAGGCACGGCTTCGGATGTAGGGAAAAGCGTGATCACCGCCGGTTTTTGCCGCATATTCAAACAGGATGGCTATACGCCGGCGCCTTTCAAGGCGCAGAATATGTCGCTCAACAGCTACGCCACCCCTGACGGCCTCGAAATAGGCCGTGCACAGGCCGTACAGGCCGAAGCCGCCGGCGTTCCCTGTAGTACGGATATGAACCCCGTATTGCTGAAACCAGGCAGTGATGTGTCGGCCCAACTGGTACTGCACGGCAAGCCTGCGGGCAATCGCAGCGCAGCGGAATACTTTACCAAAGACAATCATCTGTCGCTCTTCAAAGAGGTGACGCTGGCCTACGACCGCCTTGCTGCGCAGCATCAGCCGGTAGTGATGGAAGGCGCCGGCAGTATTTCCGAAATCAATTTGTGGGACAGGGATATCGTGAACATGCGCATGGCCATGCACGCCCATGCGGATGTATACCTGGTGGCGGATATCGACAGGGGAGGTATTTTTGGTAGTATCTACGGCACTTTGGCGCTGTTACCCCCAGAACAGAAGGCGCTCGTAAAAGGTATTATCATTAATAAATTCCGGGGAGATATAAAGTTGTTCGAGGATGGGCGCCAACAGCTGGAACAGTTAACCGGCGTGCCGGTGACGGGCGTATTGCCCTACTTTCGCGATATCCATATCGAAGAAGAGGACTCCGTAGCCCTCGAAGCTAAATACAGGCGCCTTGCGGATGATAAGGTGAACATCGCCGTGGTGCTGCTGCGGCACATGTCCAATTTCACCGACTTTAACGCACTGGAGAAATACGAAGAAATCAACCTGTTTTATACGGATAATCCCGCCGACATTATAAAAGCCGATGTGGTGATATTGCCGGGCAGCAAAAACACGATTGCTGACCTGGTGGCGATCCGTAGTAATGGTACTGCTACTGCCGTATTGCAGGCCGCGGCTGCCGGTAAAACCGTAATAGGTATTTGTGGTGGTTACCAGATGATGGGCACTACCGTGGCTGATCCATATGGGGTGGAAGGGGAGATTAAAGAGGTGCCGGGGCTGGGATTGCTGCCGGTAACCACGGTGCTGGCGCAGGAAAAAACTACTAAGCAACGCCATTTTACTTTCAGGGATCAGCCGGAAACCTGCGTGGGTTATGAAATCCATATGGGTACTACCAGCAGTAAGGAGGTGAGCCCGGTTAATATTTTGGAAGATGGAACTGCCGATGGATACTGGGGTTCCGCCAAATGCTGGGGGACGTACCTGCACGGGATCCTCGATAATGAGGTAGTGGTAAAACAGGTGATTCATGGAATAGGTCGCCAGATCAGCACTGGTTTTGACTATGCCGCTTTTCGACAGCAACAGTATGATAAATTGGCAGCACTGATGCGTGAACATCTGGATTTAAATGCTGTTTATAGTTCATTGGCAAAACAATGAGTTATAAACTATGAAACAAGGGCATGGGGATGATGCATATCTACTCAATAAAAAAATAGTGGCCGATTTCAGCAGCAACCTCTGGTATGGCGGTTTGCGGCCTGAGTTGAAAACCCATCTGGCAGGCATGCTGGATACCATCGGGCACTACCCGCAGGTGGCAGGTGAGCAATTGCAGCAACTCATGGAAAAGCAACTGAAGCTGGGTGCCGGTAATATCCTGCTCACTGATGGCGCCACACAAGGCATCTACCTCATAGCCCAGGCCTTTGCCGGCGCTACTACCACCGTGGTAGGCCCTACTTATCCGGAGTACGCCGATGCAAGCCGGCTCTTTGGACACCAGGTGCGTTATATCAACTGGGACCGCCTGCAGGATGGGATTCACATTGATTCCGATATCTTTTTTATTTGCAATCCCAATAATCCCGGCGGACAGGTATACCCCGGTGATCAGCTGCAGCAGCTCATTGCCGCCAATCGCAAACGTATTTTCGTAGTGGATGAAGCATATATACAATTCACACGCGAAACAACTTCCTTATTGCCACACCTTCACCGCCTGCCCAATCTCCTGATACTACGGTCGCCCACCAAGGCCGCCTGTTTTCCAGGCTTACGGTTCGGATACATTGCAGCTCAAAAGACACTGCTGGATAAAGTTCGTGCCTTCCAGATGCCCTGGGCTATCAACCAGCTGGCATTAGCGGCCGGCACCTTTTTAATTACGAATCCTGCCATATTTGATTTTCCGCTGGATGACCTGCTTGGAGATGCATTTCAGCTGAGAGAAAAGCTGAAATCCATACCGGAATTGAAAGTCTACCCAACGTATACGCATTATTTCTTATTTGAAACTTTGACTGGAACAGCAGCGGAATTAAAGTCGTGGCTGATCGATAAGTACGGCATTCTGATACGCGATGCATCCAATATCGAAGGACTCTCCAACGGATTTTGCAGAGTGGCCTGTCAAAGCGAAAAAGACAACAAATTACTGGTAACGGCGCTGAAGAAATGGGCCCTGCAATAAGCCCGTATATTCATAAACGTTATATATCAAAAAGCGCTAAAAATTCGGCTGCTACTGAACTAAACATATCCGTCAAAAGTTATAAATTGTAGCAGGAAATCAATTACTGTCCGGAAAATGATGATCTTTGTTTTGAATCATAATTAGAGGAGATAAGTAAGCAAAACCATGTATAATCCAAAGTTTCCCGCTATAAGTATTCTGGGTTGCGGCTGGGTAGGAAAGCCGCTGGCGCAGCATCTGCAGTCAGAAGGCTACCGGGTGAAAGGTTCCCGGACGAGTGCTGCGGGCGTGGAAGAAATGAATCGCTTAGGTGTACAGGGTTGCCTGGTAAAGCTGGAAGAAACAAAGATCACTGCTGACCCGGAATTCTGGGATGCGGATGTACTCATCATTGACGTGCCGCCCAGGATGCAGCGCGGAGAAGGTGCATTTGTGCGGGAGATGAACACACTCATTGCACACCTCCGATCAACAAGGATCAGCAAAATAATTTTCATTAGTTCTACTTCCGTATACCCGAACGTAAACGATAAGGTAACCGAAGAATGTACGAAGTTACCCGATACGCCCAATGGCCTGGCCCTGCTCAAAGCAGAGCAGCTGCTGATGGCAGAAAAAGGCTGGGATACTGTTGTGCTGCGTTTTGGTGGCCTTGCAGGCTACGATCGTCTGCCGGCAACTCAGCGTAAGGTAAACGAAGGAAAGGGCCAGGATAAGCCTTTAAACCTCATTCACCGGATAGATTGCATAGGCGTGATAGACGCAGTGCTGGAAAAGGATTGCTGGAATGAAGTGTTTAACGCCTGCGCCAGCGCCCACCCGATGAAGTTTAATTACCACGTGGCCGCTGCCGCACATTTCGGTTTCCTGCGCCCCAGGCGCAAAACCCCGGACGACGAATCCTATAAGATCGTGTCCAATTCCAAGTTGAAAAAAATGTTGGGATATACTTTTAAATACGATAACCCGCTGGAGTTTTTTGAGGCAACCGGTAGCCTGGCTCCCCAGCCTTCGGGCGAGGGAAGAGCTAAGGCTTAACCCCGGGGCCGGTCAGCTAAGGGGGGGCAGGATTTAACGAATTTTTGGGTTCAATCTGCGAAAAAAATCTTAATTTGATTGAACCTAAGTCAACGTTAAAAAGCTAAACCTGGTAAACTGTGAATCCTTTATTCCTGACCACCCTGACCATTGCCGCCATAGGCGGAGCTATCTTTATTTACAAAGTATCTTCCAGAAAGAAATCCATCCCTGCAGTGCTGCGCTCTGCCGCCATTGTAAAGATCAACAGCTATAAGTCCTTCGGCATTATGGCTACGGTTCGGTTCAATGATGCCGGCATACCACAGGTAGGGGACCAGATTCAACAGGAAGGCCACACCTATAAAATCAAAGGTGTGATTTCTGAAAGTCCCCAGCAGCATGACCAGGTATGGGAATGCAAGCTCGAAAAAATCTAATACTCAATGCAGTATGTCAAAATATATTGGTTAAACCCGGAAGATGACAGAGCGGAAATCCAATTTAGTGAACTGGATGACGGCCGCTTTGAACGCAGGAAGATAGAAATCTATCCGGACGGTAGTTTTGGCATCGCAGACAGTACTTTTAATTTTGGGGGGACCGCCCTCAGTGTGGAACCATTACCTCAACCGGACGGATTGGATGACAAGTCGCGTCCGGTAGCGGAAATCCTTTCTCAGAAAGAGTTTGAAGATGTATGGTACAAATACTACAACTTCTTGTCGTCCTGATTTTCCCCTGGCCTGCCATTTGCGCTGAATAACCCTAAAATATGTAGTATATGGAGCCATTTATGATTAAAACACCCTCCGGCCGCTTTTATGTGAAACCCGCCGGTACAAACAACCATGAACGCTTTGTAGTTGATGTAAACGGAGAGGAAGTACTCCTGGAAAAGGATGATGACGGTTACATGCGCGCACCCGGTGCCACCTTCGCCGGCCACCGCCTCAACATGGGCCTGCTTAACACCATCGCCGACAGTATCAACGGCTTCTTTTCGAAAGCACAGCAGGAATAGTCCGCTATACCGGCATCCCGAAAAGCTGTAACTTTTCAAGTATATCCTCCTCACGATAGGGCTTCATGATATAATCACTGAAACCTGATTTGAGGTACAATGCCAGGTCCTCTTCCAATACATTTCCTGTAATCGCTATAATGGTAACCGCGGCCTTTTCCTTGTCAGGCCAGTTCCGTATCGCCTGCGCCATGGCTAACCCGTCCATGCCCGGCAGGTCAATGTCTGTTAATACAATATCAAAGCGGAAGGTATCAAATGCCAGGAGGCCCTCCTCGGCATTGGATACTACTTTATAGTGCACCTGCATGCGGTCCAGCATGAGCGACAATAACTTCTGATTCAGCACACTGTCTTCCACCACCAGGATGCGGGTGAGGGCGCTGTGGCGCTCCAGATCTCCCACGTTTACCGGCACCGTCACCTTCCTGGTAGCAGGCGTATGCTCCACAGGCGGGTATTTAATTTCAAAATAAAACGTAGAGCCTTTACCGTGAATGCTTTTTACGTAGATTTTACCTTCGTGGAGGTCGATGATCTTTTTGGCAATATGAAGCCCAAGGCCACTGCCGGCAGCTTTTACGAAAGATGCATCCGGTGTGCCCGCCTGGGTAAAGGCATCGAAAAGCTGGGGCAGGTCGCGGTTGTGGATGCCGATACCCGTATCCGTTACCGCCACTTCCATCAGGTGGGCGCTGGTATCGGTTTGCCGCATGGAAGCGGTAATGGTAATGTCACCGGTTTCAGTGTACTTGATGGCATTGGCCACCAGGTTGGTAATCACCTGTTTTAGCCGGAAGGCATCGCCACACACCAGCAGGGTAGTGGGGAAGTAGATGTTGACCGTCATCTGCAGGTTTTTCATCTCCGCCTGTACCAGCAGGGCATTGCAAACTTCTTCAATGGCAGCCCTTGGCGAAAACTTTTCCTGTTTTAATACCAATTTATGCGTTTCTATCTTCGTGTAGTCCAATACGTTATTAACCACCTGTAGCAGCATTTCTGCACCAGTGCGTATAGCCGACACCGTTTCAGGTTTATATTCCTGCTTCAGCTGCTGGGTGTAGCCGAGTACGCTGTGAATAGGGGTGCGCAGCTCATGACTGATAGTGGCGGCAAATTCGGATTTTTGCCGGGCGAGGCGCTCCGCCTGCTGCTGACTTCGCAGCAGCGCCAGGTCGTAGCGATATAGTCGCATAATACCGTATACAATCAGGCCTGCCAGCAGCAGCACCAACGGTATTTCCCAATAGCTCTGCTGCCAGATACGGTGCACTGCGCCGGTGGCGGCAGCTTGTTGCGCCTGCCGCTCTTCGGTGGCGGCAGCGAGTATATTTTCCCGTGCCTGTTGTAATAATGAATCCAGTGTAGCGAAAATCCGCGTGCTGCCCACTACCAGGTCCTGCTCGGCGTGGTTCATGTTGCGCTTGGTTTTGGCGGCATCGTTGAACAGCTGATCGTAGGCCGACTGTATATACTCCAGCTGGGCTTTATTAGCGGCGGGATGATGGTGTACCACATTTACCTGGCTGCGCTGCTGCTGCAACGCGGGCTTGTTGGCAATGGCGTCTTTTAATCTCCCGAACAACTTCTTTTTGCTACGGGTAGTTACTTCGCTGGTGGTCACCACCGTATCCGTTTGGGCGCCTGCCTGCCTGTTTAGTTGGCCTATTACCCGCTCCGGCAGTGATATAGCTGGCGGTACATAAGCCTGTTGCAGTGCCAGCAGTGTATCCAGCTGTTCACGACAGGCAATAAATACCTGCATCTTAGCCGCTTTGCCTGCCAGCAACCGGTGAATGGCCCCATTGCTGGTACTGTCCGTTAGTAACGTATCCAGCTCCGCACTTAGCCCATTTAACTCCTCCTGGTAGCGGCTGTAAAACTGCTTGTCCCAGGTAACCGTATATAACCTGAAGTGATTGTCCGCACGGTACAGCAATTGCATGGCTTTATCCAGGTGCATTGGGGTAACCATTACAGTGCCCATTTCCCGGATAGTATGGCTTAGCTGCTGGGAGGTCCGCTTCCTGAGAAACAGGAGCATAAACAGGCTGACTAATATCAATACCAACAGGATCAGGACCGCAAAACGGACAAATGTTTTTCGCTCGTGGTTATTGTGCATGAATGGTTGTTTGGCGCTTGGCTGCTATCGTATTTAAGAGATAAAATTAAGGATTTTAAATGGGGAAAGTTAACTAGATTTTCATGATAAGTAATTGTTTTGCAGTAATTTAGCTATAAGTAATTTATGCATTAGTGTAATTAATGTATTATTAAATTTCGTTAGATTATGATTTGAACAAATTTGAAATCCTTAGGTTATAATTGAAGAAATCTTGTAATCTTGCATTATGCATTACTTCAGAAGATTATTAACTATATCCTTAATATTGTCGGCCTTTGTTTCGCAGGCACAAATGGCCCCGCCAGACCCGCACTACAGCTTTTTCTCCGGTGCGAGTGCCGTGCAGGACAGGAATTTTTACCTGTTCACGCTCATCGAAAAGATGCCTGCCGTTCGAAAGGTGATTGTTCAGGACCCTTACCTCCAAAAGATTTCAGCGGAATTTAGTGAGCGACTCGCAGGGCCGGTAAATGAAAATACCAGTGATGCTAACGGACTGGTACAGCCCTTCCTGTTCTCCAACGAGGAAGTGGAAGGTATCGGCTACCGCCTGAACCAACTGCTGCGGCAGGAACCTAAAGCCCTCAGCCCACTGATTCATGCTATGCGCAACAGCGGCCTGTTTCAACTGTACAGCCGCATGAGTGATACCGCCTTTTTAACACAAGCCTGGCAGGATGCCGCCAAAGGGGTGAACTATATCATTGACGCCTATACGAAAGGCAAGGGCTTCCGTTATCCCAACATCGACTCGGCTGCCTACTGGGTGAAATCGCCCGACTACTTCGCCAGTGTTAACAGTGTGTTGGATAAACTTCAGTCGGAAGACCTGAAAACAAACTTGTTTTTTGAACCTTCGCTGGACCTGGCACTGGCGCTGCTATCCCTCAACCGCCACGATGAAGCCGGCAGGTACGAGCCTATGTCGAGCCTGAACAAAGAGGCCTATGCACGGGTGAAAAGCATTCCCTGGAAAAAGTTTGAATACACTGCCATCCTGATCCTCGGGGCGGGGCCCGGCAATAAAAGCAATATCAGCGATGCCGGTAAGCTCCGTTGTAAATATGGTGTAGCAGCGTACAAACAAGGCCAGGCACCTTTTATTATCGTTTCCGGAGGCCACGTGCATCCGTTTCTGACCCCGTTTGCAGAAGCGCTGGAAATGAAGAAGTACCTGGTCGACAGCCTGGGTATGCCTTCCAACGCCGTCATCGCGGAGCCATACGCGCGCCATACCACTACTAATATCAGGAACGCCAACCGAATCATATATCGCTCCGGAATGCCCGTTGATAAACGCGTACTCTGTGTGTCGGACAATATGCATCTCACCTATATCAGCACCCGCTTATTCGAACTGCGTTGCAGGCAGGAACTGGGTTACCTGCCTATGAAAAAGCCGCAGAACGTAAGTGAAACGAGTATTTCGTATCTGCCGGATTTGAACTCATTGCAGGCGGATAGCCGTGATCCGCTGGATCCCTGATCTTTTTCGTCCTTCGGACGAAAAGACGGGGTCTTTTTTGCTCGCAAAGCAGCCAAGTAGCATAAGCAGCAAAGGATCATTTTTTGTTCCATTTACCTTCTTTAAACAACAAAGCAGCCAAGTAGCATAAGCAGCAAAAGATTATTTTTTGTTCCATATACCTTCTTTAAACAACAAAACGCAAGCCTTAGCTGCTTACCTGCTTGGCTGCTTTGCGAGCAAAAAAGTTCGCTCTCTGGCGCCGAAGGCGCCTAAAGCCCAATAAGTCTTTGTGAGCTGGATATCCTTGCGCCCGTATGAGCAAAAAGATAAAACAGAATCGAATCCTTTTGCTACTTTTATCCAAACGCACAAACAATGGAACCCGCTATCCAACCCTTGTACACCATCCTCGGTGCCAACGGCGTTATCGCCAATGAAACCGCAAAACACCTGACCGCCAACAACCACCGGGTACGGCTCGTTAGCCGCAACCCAAAATCCATCTATGGCATCACGGACCTCCTATCCGCAGATATCACCAGCGAAGCAGATACCCTGCGCGCGGTGCAGGGCTCAGATGTGGTTATCCTCTGCGCCGGACTCAAATACGATATTAAAATATGGTCCGTGGCCTGGCCGGCTATCATGAACAATGTGATCCGCGCCTGTAAAGCCAATGGCGCCAAACTCCTTTTTTTCGATAACGTATATTCGTATGGGTTAGTAGAAGGGCAGATGCTCGAATCCACGCCATATAACCCTGCCAGCAGGAAAGGCGCCGTTCGTGCAAAAATTGCCACCCAGCTGATGGACGAAGTAAAAGCCGGTAACATCACAGCTACCATCGCCAGGGCAGCCGATTTCTATGGACCACATGCCAACCAGACGGGCTTCCTCAACCTGATGATCATGGAACGCTTCAAAAAGAAAAGCGCCGCCATGTGGATTGGCCGCGACGATATGCCGCATAGCTACACCTATACACCTGATGCTGGGCATGGCATGTATTTACTCTCCCAAAATAACGAATCCTGGAACCAGGTATGGCACCTGCCCACCGCCGCACCTGCGCCGGACGGTAAGGCCTACGTGCAAATTTTCGCCAACGCCATGGGCGTTAAAGCCAAACATTTCAACCTCGGTAAATTTATGCTGAGTGCTACGGGAATATTTGATACCACCGTAAAAGAGATCGTAGAGATGTTGTACCAGAATAATTACCCCTATCACTTCAATTCCGGGAAATTTGAAAAATTTTTCAACTACACGCCAATCAGCTACCAGCAAGGAATCAGGGATACTGTAGCCGCAGAAAAATAGATTAGTCTACTGATTTTGTAGGAAATAAATTTGGAGAATTGATTTTCCGCTGTATCTTTGCATCAGTTCTTTAAGAAGTTACTTATCAAGAAAGGAGTAGGGACATGGCCCGTCGATACCTTAGCAACCTTCACACCCGGTGAAAGGTGCTGCATCCATCCTCTGTAATAGGAGGAAAGATAAGTCAGATTCAAAGTTTTACAGTATTCTCCGGAATCAACATATTAAAACTCATCTGGCTGTCAGATGAGTTTTTTTTGTGCCTGTGCGCAAACGAAACGCAGCTGCAGGCCCCCGTATGCCCACTTGATAGTACCTCGCAGGAACCCATTATTCATTTTAAAAACTTTATTCCCATGAGTATTATCACACAACTGATTCATTCAATTCCGGTAGATCCTCAAACCGGCGCTATTGCAGTACCTATCTACCAAACCTCCACCTTTGTGCAGGATGCTCCCGGTGTCAATAAAGGATACGATTACGCGCGCAGCAATAATCCCACCCGCGAAACAGCTGAAAAAATTATTGCAGGCCTGGAAGGCGGTGCTGGCGCATCTGCCTTTGCCAGCGGCCTCGCAGCCATAGATGCGGTAATTAAGCTGCTCAAATCCGGCGACGAAATTATTGCGGTGGATGATATCTACGGGGGTGCGTTCCGGTTATTCGATAAAGTCTACAAAAAATTTGGTATCACGGTTAATTATGTAGATACCACCGACGTGTCGACCATCTTTCACGCCATTACTCCGGCTACTCGTTTGATCTGGCTGGAAACGCCCACCAATCCGACCCTGAAAATTTCCGACATCGAAGCGGTGGCAAAACTTGCCAAAGCGCATAACATCCTGCTGTGCGTGGATAATACGTTTGCATCACCCATCCTGCAGCAGCCGCTGGAACTGGGTGCGGACCTGGTAGTGCACAGTGCCACCAAATACCTCGGCGGCCATAGCGATCTGATTGCCGGTGTTGTGATTTCCAAAACGGAGCAGTTGGCCCAGGAAATAAAGTTCTATCAAAATGCCAGTGGTGCAGTGTTGTCGCCATTCGACAGCTTCCTGCTGATCCGTGGTATTGAAACCCTGCCTTTGCGCATACGTGTGCACAATGATAATGCGCAGCGACTGGCGGAGTTCCTGGAGCAGCATCCGCTGGTAGATAAAGTATATTATCCGGGGCTGAAATCCCATCCGGGTCATGAGCTGGCAAAACGCCAGAGTAAAGGGTTTGGTGGTATTATCTCCTTTACTTTAAAGGAAGACACTACCGCCGCCGCCACCACATTTGTAACGTCCACCAAATATTTTAAACTGGCGGAAAGTCTGGGAGGGATTAAAAGTCTCGTAGCGCATCCTGCGGCCATGACCCATAAATCCATTCCCGATGAAAAACGTAGAGCCGCCGGCGTGAGTGATAGTTTAATCCGTTTATCAGTTGGTTTGGAAGAAACCGGTGACCTGCTGGAAGACCTTCGCCAGGCTTTTGACAAGCTGGCCGTGCAACAGGCTGCCCATGCAGCTACCGCTTCTGCCGCCAGTAATTAAGCGGGGGACGGATCGGTAGTCTGCAGGGAACCACGCAGGAAGCGGGTGGTAAGCATAGCTGCTACATTATCGCCGGTGGCGTTGAGGATGGTAGCCAGCGGATCTACCAGTGTGCCAATGATCATTAGTGCAGGCAGGGCCTCCGGCGGGAAACCATACACGCTCATCACCAGCAGCTCACCTACGTAACCACCATTAGGAATACCTCCTTCCACAATGCTGGCAATCACCGTTACACCCAGCGCCATCAGTATGGTTTGCGGATTGTCGAACGCCTTGCCGTACATGCCGAACACCACGGCCATTTTAATGATGGAACTGATACTGGAACCATCCTTATGCAGTGTTGCGCCCAATGGTATAACCACACTCGCGATATCATTGGGCACACCCATGGGAGGAGCTGCTTCCAGGTTGGCTGGGATGGTGGCAATGCTGCTGCCGGTGCCAACCGCCGTAAGGGAAGGAACAATATTATTTTTCCAGAAACGCTTAACCCCGCTGAAACCGCCGGCTATAAAAGCGTAAAAACTGAAACCAACCAAAAAATAAACCACACCGAACCCATAGTAGATGCCCAGTGAGTGTGCATAGGTACCAAATAGTTCAGGCCCCAATGTTCCCACCTGGTAAGCAAAGTAGGCACCCAATCCAATGGGTGCCGCTTTCATAATTACCTGCAATACCTGTTTCATCACTTCATTGCCGGAGTGCAGAAACTGACGGAAACCAGTGCCGGCAGCGCCGGAACGCATTGCCGCAAAACCGGTGATTACAGAAAATATAATGAAAGGCAGCATGTTTTTTCGGGACAGCAAGGCATAAAATTCATCTACCGTCAGCAGCTGGGTCAGCTGCGCCCCAATGTTGCCGGGATTTGAAATATCCCCCGCCTGATGCGTTAAAACCACTTCCTGGTGAATAGGGAACATCCATACACATACGATGGTCAGAAAAGCCGCTATCAGCAATGTGCAGAGGAATACCACGGACATTACCCCGAGAATTTTACCTAACTTTTTACCAGCATCTACCTGAGCAATAGCATTGGAAATGGCAAAAAATACAAGTGGAATAATGGCTGTAAACAGGAGGTTCAGGAAGATGTCACCGATGGGTTTCAGCACCGTTACGCGGCTGCCCAGTACCAATCCAAGAATACTACCGGCGATGATGCCGCCCAGCAGCCATAGTACATGGCTGTAATTTTTGAGGAAACCCATGCAGGATTAATTTTCAGCTTACAATTTAGGAGTAATTCTTAACATGCCAAAGTAAACGGGACGGACGTACGAAACCGCTGTGATGTGAACATTTCTTTTTGCCGGCTGTTTACACAAGAGAAACCAGTAACATCTCCCATGAAACAACTGCTGACCAGTATCCTTTTATTCACCACTGTTGCGTTTGTTATTCCTCCGCAGGAGCAGTTAACTGTAGGGGAGGTGCTGCGCAAGGCGCGGCAGCTGGATCGCGACAGCACCACGGTACAACTGATCGGATATATTACCGGGAAAGTCAGCAAGGGACTATACAAGTTTGAAGATAAAACCGCGGAAATTAAAGTCTATATCGACGATAATTACCTGCCTGCCAAGCCTTTTGATGACCGTATCCAAATGGTGGTGTATGCCTGGGTCCAGTACGAACAAAACAAGCCTGTCACCCTCAGGGCAAACAGGCTTGTAACAGAGTTTTAAATACCTACAGCATTTTTAATATAAACCCATAGATACTCTTCACACTGGCGAGCATTACGATTACCGATACTGCCAGCATAATAGTTTTAGCTGAAATTTTATTGGATACGCGTGCCGCAATTGGGGAAGCGATCGCACTGCCCACTACCAGCCCTACTACTGCATCCCAGTGTACATGGGATAATACCGTTACAAAGGTGAGGGAGCTCAGCATGGCAATGAAAAAGCGGCAGGCTTTTACCGTACCTAATGAAAAACGAGGGTGACGACCACCGGCAATCAGGGACGACAGCACGATAGAACCCCAGCCACCGCCGCCAATCGCATCAATAAAGCCTCCGAAGAAGCCCAGGATGCCGATGCGTTTGATTTTTTTATGCGACTCACCAGCGCTGGCTTTGCGTTTGATATTAATCGCACGTTTCAGGATGATGGCACCGAGAATGAAAGTATATAACGAAACCACCGGTTTGGTGTAGGTAGAGTAGTGTTCAAGGGAGGAAAGCAGGTAAGCACCAATTACAGCGCCGGTGATACCCGGAATAATCAGCATTTTAAACAGCTTCTTGTTGACGTTCCCCATTTTAAAGTGCATCCAGCCTGCAATCCCGTTGCTGAGGATTTCCGAAATATGTACGGCCGTACTGGCAGAGGCGGGTGGAATGCCCATTGACAGGGAAAAGGTAGTGGAGGTGATACCATAAGACATGCCGATAGCGCCGTCGATCATGGCAAAAATAAAGCCCGCTATCAGGAAATAATAAAAGGTAGCAGGCACTTCCTCCACATGGGTGCGGAATCCTGGTATTTGCAGCCAGGCGGTAATGAGTAAAATTGCCAGGGACAAAACAGCTGCTGTCCACCAGATCAACCGGGCCCTTCCTGCCGGCAACTTTGCAGTAGGAACTGTTGCTGGTGGCTCTATAGGCGCAGTTTTGGCGGTAGCGGCTGCGGGTGATTGTATAACTTTCTCCATGTATATTTCCTGTCTATTTCTCCACAAAATACATAAACTCTATGAAAATAGTAGACTACTGGAAAAAAAATGTTCTGGCTTTCGAAAAGCACATCAGGAAGAGACGGGTAAAAATTGATTAACGTATAAGATTTCTTTAGCCTATATTTGGGCTTGCGAACCAATTTACCCACATAATGTTTCTACAAGTTCTTGGAACTATCATACTCGTTTTACTGAATGGATTTTTCGTAGCAGCCGAATTTGCCATAGTTAAAGTCAGATCATCTCAAATCAACAGCAGTGGCGCCGGTTCAAAACGTGCTACCAAAGCTGCTAAACATATATTGAATAACCTGGACGGCTACCTGGCCGCCACCCAGCTGGGTATAACCCTGGCATCCCTTGGTTTGGGTTGGGTAGGTGAGTCGGTAGTAACCACGCTGGTACTGAATTTCATGTCCAGCATCGGTATGAGCATTACGCCCAGCGCGGCACATGCTATTGCCATTCCTATTGCATTCTTTATCATCACCGTATTGCACATCGTTTTCGGAGAGCTGGCGCCTAAATCCATGGCGATTCGCAAACCGCTGCCTACCACGCTGGCAGTAGCGGTACCGCTGAAATTTGTATACATCATTTTCCGTCCATTCATCTGGATGCTCAACGGCCTGGCCAACAGCATCCTGCGCCTGTTTGGCTTACAGCCTGCCGGCGAGTCGGAAATACACTCTGAGGAAGAACTGAAACTGATCATTTCTGAAAGCCAGGAAGGTGGCGCCATTGAAGAAACAGAGAGAGAGCTGATTCAGAATGTTTTCGATTTTGATGATAGTCGCGTCAAAGAAATTCTCACCCACCGTAAGGATATTTCCGCCCTCGACATATCCCTGCCATTTGACCAGCTGGTAAACCAGGTGATCACAGACGGTTATTCCAGGTACCCGGTGTACAGCACTTCCCTGGATGACCTGAAAGGTATCATCTACACCAAAGACCTGGTAAAAGGTGTGCATGAGAAAAAACTGACCGACATCAACTCCATCCTGAAGCCGGTGTTTTATGTGCCGGACAGCATGAAGATTAAAGACCTGCTGCGTACTTTTCAGCTGCAGCGCACCCAGATCGCGGTAGTGACCAACGAATTTGGGGATACCGAAGGTATTGTGACCATGGAAGACATCCTGGAGGAACTGGTAGGCGACATCCAGGACGAACATGACCAGGAGGCCCCGATTGTAGAGAAAAAAGACGACACCACCTATATCGTACACGCACATGAAAATGTGGCGGACCTGAACGAATTTTTACCTGTACCGCTGCCGGAGAGCGAACATTATGAAACACTCTCGGGTTTAATAAACTACGTGCACGGGAATATTCCACGGGAAGGCGAAATTGTAAATATCGATCACTACGAAGTGCTCATATTGAAGATGTTCCGCAGTTCTGTTGAAAAAGCCCGGCTGAAAGTATTACCAGAAGAACCAAGTAATAGTTAGTTTATGGAGAAGAAAATCCTGCATGTACTGGAGGGGCGCGAAAAAAAGATTACCGAAACAGAAACGGTACGGCAGTCGCTGCCCACCGCCCAGTTCCGGTTTGCGAATCCTTTTATTGTGGTACACCACATGCCTCCTAAATTTTACCCCGCAGGCTCCCCGGAGGAGCGCCTGCATCCGCATCCGCACCGCGGCTTTGCACCGGTAACGTTTATGTTACAGGGGCAGGGGTACCACCGCGATAATGCCGGCAATGCCATGGCAGTAAGCGCCGGTGACGTGCAGTGGATGTTTGCCGGTAAAGGTATCCTGCATAGTGAAGGGCCTTCGCCGGAGTTCCTGGCGGAAGGAGGGAATTACGAACTGCTGCAGCTCTGGTTCAATGTACCGGCTGCACGAAAATTCGGTGATCCGTATTATCAATATATTACGGGCGACAGGATGCCTGTCATTGCAGATGAAAACGGCGTACACCTGACCCTGATCGGGGGCGACTATGAAGGCCAGACAGGCCCGCTTACCAACTTTACGCCTATCACGGCCATCTGGGGCACTATCCATGCAGATAAAGAATTTTCCTTTAAGGCCACTCCCGGTAACTGGACATTGCTTTACGCAATCGACGGGAACCTGCTGGTAAACGGCACTTCCGTTGATGGCTATCACCTGGTGGTGTTCGATAAGGACGACCCAAATACAGATATTCATGTGCAGGCCACAGAGATCACGCGAATATTATATCTCTCCGCCACTCCTATAGATGAGCCAATAGCGGCTAAAGACAATTTTGTAATGAACACCGCTG
This sequence comes from Chitinophaga jiangningensis, assembly GCF_900142605.1. Lineage (GTDB taxonomy): Bacteria > Bacteroidota > Bacteroidia > Chitinophagales > Chitinophagaceae > Chitinophaga > Chitinophaga jiangningensis. The sequence goes on along the minus strand of NZ_FRBL01000009.1, from coordinate 383,492 downwards.
CCGAAATTGAACAGGCCTTTGCAGATTACAAAACCGGCCTTTTCGGTACCCTCGAAAAATAAAAATTAAGTTTACTACCTGTATTACAACTAAAACTAAATTCCTATCTTGTTAATGAAACAATGATAGGAAGCCAGCAACCAGAAGATAAAGATTTCATAACGTAGCCTTTTTGCCAGGATAAGTAATTTTAATCCTTTTAAATTTCCGGCCGCCGCGCGCAGCGCGGCATCTCCCAACTGACAACTAAGGTGGCAGTTGCAGGATATCAGCTAAAAACAACCGGAAGAATGTACGCGGCAGTTATATGGTATTGCCACTTTAACTTCATCAGTTTTGGAAAATATACAGGTAGTAAACGAAAACACGCTGTGGAAAAGCATTATTGCAGGAGAGCAACCTGCATTTAAGATGCTGTATGAGGCATACGCCGACCTGTTGTTTGCTTATGCCAACAGGTATACAAAAGATAAGGAGATCATACTCGATTGTATACACGACCTTTTTATCGACCTCCATACCTGGCACCGCAACCTTGCCGCAGAGGTAAACGTGCGCTATTACCTGCTTTCCTCCATGCGGCGTAAACTGCACACTGCCCTGAAAAAGGCTTCCAGAACCAGTCTCCGGGGGGATATGATGCAATTTTCGGTGGACTTTGAAACAGAGTCCGTACAAGCCGTCATCATCGCATCAGAGCAGGAGCAGCAGTTGTACCAACAGCTGGCAAAACAGCTGAACCAGCTGCCAGCCCGCCAGAAAGAAATCATTTACCTGAAATACCACTGTGATTTATCTTATGAAGAAATAGCGGCTATCATGCAGATATCCGTTCCTACCTGTCGAACCCTTACCTACAGGGCGGTAAAACAGATGCGCCAGGCGTTGGACGCCTCGGCTGCTACTGCCTTCAGCATTATTATTGGCCAGTTCTTCCGCCACCTGTAAAAAATATTTTTAAAACGGAGTCTATATTCTTTTCACTACCTACTCTTATTCATTATAGCCGGAATTGCACACATGGACCTATTTGATCAGCAGGAAGAACCTGCACCAGAACGTACTGAAGCCAGCGTAGCTGCGCTCGCTAAAGCAGCGGGCAATGAGCGCATGAGCGCGGACGAGCGGGAGGCGCTCTGGAACCGCATACATCAAAATATGAACCGGCCGGCTAAGCAACCGTTTTTGGTAGTACATGGCTGGAAGGTAGCCGCCGCATTGCTGGTGTTGCTGGCACCGCTGGTATGGCTGCAAATCAACCGTACACCTGTACCTGCCATCGTGCGCTACGCGGCGGCTATGCCCGATATAGATGCGGACACCTTATCGGCTACACGCTTATTACTGGGTAAGCAACAGGGCGTGCAGGTAAGCCAGCAAAACGCTGTAATCAGCTATTTACAAGGCGATTCCCTTCAGGTGAACAATGAAACGCTGGCACAAAACAAAGCAGCCACTTTTAATACTGTACTGGTACCCTACGCTCACACCGCACAAATCACCCTGCCGGATGGCTCACGCGTATGGCTCAACGCAGGTTCTAAACTGGTGTATCCTACGGTTTTTAATAACAACAACAGGGAAGTAGTGCTGGAAGGGGAAGGGTATTTCGAGATCGCTGCCAATGCTGCAAATCCGTTTAAGGTATACGCCGGAGATGCCGAGGTACGGGTACTTGGAACAGCGTTTAACTTATCATCTTACAAAAATGAAAAGCAACAACTGGTACTCTGCAGCGGTAGCGTGTTACTGGCCGCCGGTGGTGCGGAAAGTTTGCTGAAACCCGGACAGCTGGCGGAACTACAACCAAACGAACCGGTGAAAATCAGCCAGGTAATCACCCGCCATTACACCGCCTGGAAAGAACATCACCTGGTGGCAGATCACACCACGTTAGATGAAATTCTTAAAAAATTAGCGAGGTACTATAATATAAAAATTGATATCAGCCCGATGGCTGCCAAAGAAACATTTTCCGGAGACCTTGACCTGCAAAATAAGATGGAAGTGGTGCTGCATACAATTGCCAACGCTACGTCCATGCATTGTGAGTATGCCGATGGAAGGGTGAACATTAAATAATAAATAGGCTTTTATCAAATACCAATCAGCAGCCGTAACGGTTGCTGCCAGCCGGTTTTATGCGCAGAAACCGGAAGGGATCACTATTTTCTAAACCATCCAAAATAGATGTATGCGAAAACTCTACGTTAGTCTGCTCCTATGCCTGTGTATTGCCGCAACACAGGCGGCTTCGGCCACGCAGAACGGGCAGCTGCTCGTTAAACTAAAAAACGCACCGGTAACGGAACTGTTCAAACAAATCCAGGAACAAAGTGCCTGGCGCTTTTTCTACAAAGATGACCTGGTAGCAGATGCGAGAAATATCACCCTGTTTATGCACGCAGGCATCACCGATATACTCGACAAAGGCTTACAGTCTACCTCCCTCGGCTATACGATTTCAGGTAACCAGGTTACCATTGTGCCGAAGGCCGCCATGCCTCCCAGGCAAAGCAAAAGCAGCAACGCCACTGAGGATACCCTGGTACTGGTAAAAGGCCGGATCTATGATACCCATGAACCGCCACAGGGACTGCCGGGTGTAACCGTAAAACTAAAAGACGGCAACATCGGTACCACCTCCGATCCGGATGGTTATTTCAGCCTGCGTGTACCAAAAAATAAATTGCTGGTATTTTCCCAGATCGGCTACCTGCCGCAGGAATACAGCTCCGGCAATGGGAACAACGGCCTCACCATCGCTTTAAAAGAAAACGTTTCCAAACTCGATGAGGTAGTAGTAACCGGCCTCACGGAGCAGCAACGAAAACATATAGCCAGCTCCGTAGCCACGCTGAATGTAGCTTCGGCCATGAGCGGCAAGCCGATCACCACCATCTCCCAGGCATTGCAGGGTGGTGTTACCGGCCTGCAGGTGCAACAGGGAAGTGGATTGCCCGGGGGCGATGCAGCCACGGTAAAAATCCGCGGTATCAGCACGCTCAACAACTCCAACCCGCTGGTACTCGTAGATGGTGTACCGATGGATATGAACCATATCGACCCGCTCACCATCGAAAGTGTAACAGTGCTGAAAGATGCCGCCGCTGCTTCCAGCTACGGTGCACGTGCCGCCAACGGCGTTATCCTGATCACCACCCGCCGCGGCGTACCCGGTAAAGTAAGCGTGATGTATGACGGCTATTACGGCGTGCAATCGCCCACTTTCATGCCCTCCCTGGTGGATGCAGGGGAATATATGAAACTCTATAATGAAGCGCAGGTAAATGCCGGCAATCAGCCTTATTACGCGGATAGTGCCATTGCCAATACCATCGCCGGCGTAGATCCGGTTAAATATCCCAATACCAACTGGCAGGACCTGATCATCGATAAATATTCTCCGATCACCAGTCAATCCATCGGAGTGAGTGGTGGTAATAACATGGGGCGCTTTGCACTGAACGTAAACTACCAGGACCAGCAGGGGATGATCCCCTTATCCAAACAGCGGAAATACAATATCCGCGCTAATACTTCTGTTACCCTCAGCAAAAAACTGCTGGTGAATATCGACCTGCTGGCCATCAAGCGCAATACCTCGCAGCCCAACAGGGTGAGTGGTTCCGGCGGTAACCGGATACTGGAAGACGTATATCGTGTGCCACCTACCATCTTACCAAAATACCCCGGAAGCCAATATGGTACTGAAATTTATGGTCGCTTTGCCGATATCGTGAACCCGCTCGCATATGCGGAGAAAGGCGGAATCAGGAAAAGTGAGTTTGGCCAAAGCAGTATCAACCTGCAACCCCGCTGGGAAGTGCTGCCAAACCTATACCTGCGCGGGCAGTTTAGCTTCCGCCTGAACAGTGATATGTCCATCGATACCCGCGACAACTATAATTTCCTGGATTATTATACGGGTCAGCTGCTGCAAACCTGGACACAGCAACGCTCTAATAAACTGGCGCGTACCACCTACTATTATTTAGGTGGTACTGCGGAATATACGCTGGACAAAGGCGATCATCACCTGTTTGTAATGGGTGGTTACTCGCAGGAAGAAAACAACGGCAGCTCCCAGGGTTCCGGCTCCGATGATAAAACTACATTCAGCATCTGGTCTATTATGTCCGGCTATGCGAAAGCAAACTATTCCTATAAAGATAAATACCTGCTGGAACTGACAGGCCGTGCAGACGGTAGCTCCAAATTTGGCCCCGCTAAAAAATATGGTTTCTTCCCATCCTTTGCAGTGGGCTGGAATGTAAGCAAAGAGCCATTTATGCAAAGCATAAGCGCAGTGAGTAATATGAAGCTCCGTGCTTCCTACGGCAAATTAGGAAATGAAGGTATAGGTCTCTACCTGTACCAGACTACTATTTCCAATAGTAACGGGGTCGAACAAACGAATGGTAATCCTGAAATCGGTTGGGAAACGGTGAACATGCTGGATATTGGGCTGGACCTCGGTTTGTTTGGCGGTAAGCTGGAGCTGGTGGCTGATTACTACGATAAGAAAACCACCGGTATGATCCTGCTGCCACAGCTGTCGTATACCGGAGGTTTTGAAGATGATATTCCTTTCAACATCGGTGAGGTGTCCAACAAGGGATGGGAGGTGTCATTAAACTATAATGCACAACTCACGAAGGACATCAGCTTAAGCGTACGCCCTGGTGTTACGGGTAACAAAAACCGTATCCTGAAACTGGCGGAAGGCACCGAGGCAACCACTACCAAAATCAATGAAGTAGGCGGCCCTATTGATGCCTGGTTTGGTTATCGTACCGATGGCCTGCTGCAGGCCACTGATTTTGATGCTGCTGGTAATCCGCTGGTGCCGGTATTGCCAGGCGCTAAGCCGGGGGATATCAAGTACCTCGACCTGAACAATAACAAGGCGATTGACGCCGGTGATCAGCGCAGAATTGGGAGCAACCTGCCTACCATGAATTACTTCGCAAACGTGCACCTGAGCTGGAAGAAGCTGGACCTTGAATTTTTGCTGCAAGGCGTAAACAGCTCCGATGGCTACTTGCAGGGGATGCTGGCATTGCCGCTGGACCTGAGTAAGGATGGGGGCGTACCTACCAAATACTATGCGGCCAATTATTGGACGCCGGAGCGCACCAATGCCCGTTTCCCGCGTTTGAATTCCGCACCGGCCAACAACAAACCCAGTTCTGATTTCTGGTTTGAAAACGGTGCTTACCTGCGTCTGAAATACATTCAGCTTGGCTATAACATTATGACCGATGGCCTGAAACGCGCCGGTATCAGTCGTATCAGGGCTTATGTGAATGCCCAGAACATCTGGACACTGACGGACATGACGCTGATGGACCCTGAGAGCCAGGGTAACCAATGGACGTACGGTATTATGAAATCATTTATTGCTGGTGTAAACATTCAATTCTAAATAGTACAATCATGCATATCAATAAATCCTGGATATTATTATTTGCGCTACTGTTCGGCAGTTGCACCAAGTTTCTGACGCATGATGATCCGGATTCTGTGACGGACGAGAGCTGGTGGAAAACAGAAGCCAATGCCACAGGAGCATTAGGCTCCGTATATGCGGGCCTGCCTGGCGGGTCCGATGGCCGGCAGCTGATGTTCCTTTCTGCTTTGAGCGACGAGGCAGTGGCACGTCAGGACACCCGTGGGTCGTATGAAATTTACGCCAAAGGTTTGGCCAACAGCAACTGGGATGTAGCCTTGGGTGTGTGGCGGGATGATTATAAAGATATCCGCCGTGCCTGCCGTTTTCTGGAGAATGTGGATCGTTGCTTTATGGACTCGACCCTGAAGCAGCGTTATAAAAATGAGGCCCGCGCAATGCGTGCCTACTATCATATGGAGCTGCTGATGTTTTTTGGCGGACTGCCGATTGTAACAAAATCAGTAGATCCGCTGGATGATGACCTGAAAAGAAATACCGAGGAGGAGGTTTATAAATTCGTGATGGACGAGCTGGCGGCCTGCGCACCTAATTTGCCTGCTTCTTACGACAGTAAAGAAGCCTGGCGTATTTCATCCGGTGTATGTTATGCCCTGATGGCTAAGCTGGCCATGTTTTATGGTAACTATGACGTAGCCAAAGCCAATGCCAAAGCGGTGATGGACCAGGGTGTATTTGCCCTGTATAAGAGCAGTAATGCGAAGGTGAACAGTTATGCCGAGTTGTTTTTATATGCCGGTGAGCTGAACAAGGAGCGCATCTTTTTCAAGGATGCCGGTTGTGCCGGGGCATGGAATACTTTTGCACCGGCAGGGGTAGGGGGGAAGACAGTAGTGTCGCCCACGAGCGTGGTCGTGAATAACTTCGAAACCCTCCAGGGTAAAACACTGGGAGAATTGCCTGCCGATTCGCAGGAGATCTACCGGAAAACGCCTAACTACAAAAACAACCGTGATCCCCGATTGGCCGCCACAGTGCTGCTGCCGGGGCAGGTGTACCAGGGTGTAACCCTGCAGCCGTTTGGCGATGTAGGTACCGATAAAATAGGTGCACAGTTTTCTACTACCACCGGTTACTGGGTGAATAAATACCTGGACCCGAAGGATCGTAATGCCAGCACCAAGAACCTGGATTACATGATCATCCGTTATGCGGAAGTGCTGCTGTATTATGTGGAGTCGCTCGTGGAAACCGGCGACTGGCAAAATCCTGATGTGTTGCTTTACATCAATCAGATCCGTAATCGTGCAGGCATGCCGGCTGTGGATGCAGCCAAATATAATACGCAGGAGAGCCTGCGTGCGCTGATCCGTCGGGAACGCATGTCGGAGCTGTGTTTCGAGGGTGCCCGTTTCTTCGATATCCGCAGGTGGAAGATCCTGGGTACGGTGATGACGGGGCAGGTGTATGGGGCCAATGATCCGCGGACGGGGCAGCCTACGCTGGTAGAAACGCGCAATTGCAATCCGGAAAGGGATGTGCGTTATCCGATTCCGTTGAGCGAGATGCTGGCTAATCCGAATATGGAGCAGAATTATTTGTATTAGTTATTTAGCAATTCCCGGGGACCTTCGGCCCCCCGTAATTTCTAAAGTCCGGTACCCAAGGTGCCGGACTTTTTTATGCTTAGGTAGCACTTGTTTTTCCTATTTCGGAGAAGCAGAGGCCTTCGGCCTCTGCTTCTCCGAAGCCCTCTGCCACCTTCGGTGGCAGAGGGCTTCGGACATACGCGTCGCTAAGCAGGGTGCTTATTTCGTATGTACGATCCCGTAAGTTTAGCAACCCGCTGCGGGCAATCCCAGCCAGCGTTGTAACTCCTCTGCTAAACAGCCTTCAAATCCTTTGCAGTACTGTGCTTAAACGTTTTAGTGAAAATCTGGATTTTTCCCTATATTCAATGAGCATTCCATTATTTTCTGGTCGGAATGATTTAGCAACACTGTCAGACCCATAGCCCATTCCACGATCCGACCCTTTATTTTTTATTGTTTTCTTAAACCTTCAAAAGTAGTAACATGACATCCAGATTCCACGCCGTGCAGCATGTAATGCTGGTCATTACAGCCGTTGCAGCGATTAGTTTTGCTTCTTGCAGAAAAGATGCCGCCACACCTGCCACCAGTTCCACTCCCAAAACAGAAACAGTTACCAAAGCAGGCGGTAAATCTGTAGTGTATGTAGAGGTCAACAGCAACAGTATGTTGAATGCCGGGAAATATACGCTGACCACCGGCGGTCAGCAGCTCTTTGATATTGCCATCATCTTTGCGGCCAATATCAATTACAACACCACTACCAGCAAAGCCTACCTGTACAACAATCCGCAGGTAAGCAATGTATTGGTAAACAGGGCTACCCAGATTGTTCCTTTGCAAAACAAGGGAATGAAAGTACTGCTCTCTATCCTGGGAAACCACCAGGGGGCGGGCTTCTGTAACTTTACAAGCAGGGCCAAAGCGCATGACTTTGCCCAGCAACTGGCAGACACTGTTTCCTACTACAACCTGGATGGGATTGATTTCGACGATGAGTATGCAGATTATGGTAACAATGGTTTGCCGCAGCCAAACGACAGCTCTTTCGTATTTCTGCTGGAAGAACTGCGTACGCTGATGCCTTCCAAGATTATTTCTTTCTATTATTACGGTCCGGCCGCTAGCAGATTATCTTATGGCGGCAAAAAGGCGGGCGACTTTGTAAACTACAGCTGGAATGCCATCTACGGCACTTACTCCGTGCCTAATGTGGCAGGTTTAACCAAGGCTAATTTAGGTCCGGCTGCTGTAAATATCATGAGCACCAGCCAGAGTACCTGCGTTAACCTGGCGAACCAAACCAAGAACAACGGCTATGGTATCTACCTGTGGTATAATCTGACGAGCACTAATAAAGCGACTTTATTTTCTGCTGTATCCAATGTGCTGTACGGAAGTGCTATTACCTACACGCCTTGAGTGATGGCTAATCGTTTAACCAGGAGGTAATGGAAAAATGAACGCCGCATCAGTATGTCTGATGCGGCGTTCTGCTTTACTAATTAATGATGGGTTGCTATTGCCTGATGCCCAGGGTATCTCTTCTTTTACCTGTAGTATCACGGTCATGTTTCTTATCCTTCTTAGGATGGTGCTGTGGCCATTTACCAGTGTCTGGCCTTGGTTTGGGCGGAAACGTATCCTGCCATGTTGCTGTTAAACCCGGCATGGTTTGCGCATCCACCTGATGGTCATCCCTACGGATAAAAAATGCAGCGATAAATAATACCATCATCAATCCGATTGTTGCGGGTAGGTTCCTCATAAAATTTTATGAATGGTTCAATCAAACTAATTCCAATTTCATGCTGAATTCAATGCCTCATTTCGCCAATCTTATAACTGCCTGAAAGTAACGGATTTGCACCACTGGTGGCGGTTTTAGGACGATTCGTTGGTGTGGAGTATCCCCAACAATACGGGGCGGTTAAGTTGCTTTTTTTCGCTAGTAAATAAAGAAAAGGCCGGAACCTTTAGTTCCGGCCCTTCTACAGCAATGTTCTGCTGAAAATATTTATTGCCGCTGAAAAATAATCCCTGCTTTTTCCCAGCGCTCATAAAAGAACGGCAGCCCCTTTTTAAACCGCTCATAATCTTTGTTACCGGTGCTGGTCCAGCCGGCTTCTGCATAAGCTGCCAGGCGTGGAAACACCCTGCTGGTCATGGTTTTCACATCCGGTAAAAACTCGCCCCACATCTGGCAGCCGCTGCCCAGAATTTTATTTTCGTATTGCGATTCCAGTCCGTTTGGAACAGGATCGAAACTATATGCTTTATCCAACTTGAAATCGTAATCCAGGTAAGTAAATGAGTGATAGGAATTGACCACGTCATAACCTTTTGAAACCGCATCGCGGATCAGTGACAGGTCGCCCTTCCAGAACTGTACAATGGTACCGGGCGCCAGCTTTTCCTTGCCGGCAACATCTTTTGCATCATTATACTCATGCAGCTTGATACCCATAATCTCGTTCCAGCCCATCATGCGGCGGTTTCTACCGGCCAGGAAATTGGAAATACTATTGGTAAAAGCAATCTGTAGATCGGCGGGAGAATTGAGCTGATGCGCACGCATATAACGCACCACCCCGGAATCCGCTTTCCATTGATCATACTTTACTTCATCCCCACCAATATGAATCACTCTCGACGGAAATAATCCCATCACTTCCTGCAATACATCCTGCAGGAAAGTAATTACTTTAGGATCGGTTACATTAAACACGTTGTAATGCACGCCAAATTGCGCAGGCACTGCAATCTGTTCATGACGCGTGCCCAGCCAGGGATAGGCTGCTATGGCGGCGCTGGCATGCCCGGGCATTTCTATTTCCGGAACAATGGTAATGTGCCTGGCGGCAGCGTATTGAATAATATCCCTGATCTGCTCCTGCGTATAAAAGCCTTCATGCTTTACCACGCGGTATACTTTACTGTTAAAGGCTGTTTGTGAGGAGTCGCGGTGACTGCCCACCTGCGCCAGTAACGGGTACTTTTTGATCTCTATGCGCCAGCCCTGATCGTCTGTTAAGTGCCAGTGGAAGGTGTTCATCTTCAGCACCGACATCTCCTCCAGCAATTGTTTCACTGCTGCTGTACCCTGAAAGTGCCTGGCTTCATCCAGCATGAAGGAGCGCCAGCCAAAGCGGGGTTTGTCGGTAATGTCCACTCCAGTTATCGTATGTACGTTACCGTTAGTGGCAACCAGTTGTCTCATCGACTGCACGCCATAAAATACGCCGCCGGCGGTAGCGGCACGTATCAGCACGCCTTTGGCATCACTGTGAAGGGTATAGCCTTCCTGGCCCAGTTGTGTGAGCAATTTGCTGTTTACTTCCAGCCTGATGTTGTTCGTTTGTCCTTTTCCGTTAGTAGGGAGATGCAGGCCCGTCGTTTGTTCCAGCGCTGCCTGTAAATACGCTGCTTCTGCCGGGCTGTTTCCTGAGATAGTAGTGCTGGGGGAGAGGGTAAAAATGGTGCCGTTTTCTTTTACTTCCGCCGGCATTGGAATAATGTTCACTGCGTAGAGCTGGATGGTGGCACCAAGCAGGATGCTGAGTGCTGCCAGCCGCTGAAAAATTGTTTGCATAAGTGGATTTTATTGCGTTTCCAATGCTGGAAAAATTACGAATAAAATCCCGGTAATGCCTGGATTATTACACCAGTTCCATTTTTACCCTCGACATGGCAATATCGGTTACTGCCTCTGAATAGAATACCGGCGGCACTTTGCAAAGCTGCAGCACGTCAGCAGGCGCGGTAACCGCGCTGCTGATCTGTGCTGTAGTAAGCTGCCTGGTGAAATACAGGTTGCCGAGCTTGCAGCGGATACCTGACTCCTGGTAAATATTATAGGTGGCGATGCGGGCTTCTACCTGTTGTATGTCGTTGGACTTATACCAGGTATGGGCCACGCCTTCTTCATTTGTTTGCGGCTGCCAGCCTCTGCTGAGCAGGTGCTGTTGCATCACTTCCATGTCAGCGGCGATATCTTCAAAGTCGCCCATCACTGTTTGCAGCGCTTGCTCCGGCTGCAGGGTGGTAACCTGGCGATCCAGCTGTTCAAAAGCCGGGATGATGTTATTGGCTGCCAGGTGCTCTTTCCATTGTTGCATGGCCTGGGCATCCATTTGCAGCGGATGCAGTAAACGCACGCTGGCAAAGGGTGGCAGCTCAATGGCAGCACCGCTGATGGTGATGAGTCTGGAATCCTCTGTGCAGCGGAAGCTGGTCATCAGCTGGTTTTCTTCATCGTACACTGCCCAGATGAGTCTGTTGGCAAATACAAACATCAATGGGTTGTGGAGGAAAAGTTCCAGCCATTGGGCTGCTTTCCAGCTGCGCTGGTTCACAAGGAACTGCTGCAGGCGGTCCGCCTGTTTGGCTGCCATGGCGGGCAGTTGTTTCTGCAGTTCCTTAAAGAATTTCTTCGTTTCCCTGGAAGCTGCGGTTGGAGGCGTTTTGGGCCTTTTGCCTTTGCGGTTGAGGTAGGCGATGCGGAAGTTATTATCTACAAAACCCTTCCAGGTATCGCCATTCATCTCAAAAGGTTTATACCTGCCTTCAAATTCCAGGTCGGGCACGGCTTTGTCGCCCAGCTCGTGGAAAGTGAGGTCCAGTTCGGCCGCAGCGCGTACCAGTGCATTCCTGGCGGCGGCGCCGAGTAGTACGCGGCGGGTGGTATATTTTTTACCGTAGTATTCTACTATCTGGAGCGACTTACTATTCGCCTGCAGGGCCATTGCCGCGAGGGCGTGTTCTGCCTGGCGTGGGCGGCGCTCGTTGATCCAGCTGCCAATGTTGGCCTGGAGGGCGGCAGCGAGTTTATTATGACCGGTGAGGGCAGCTGTTGCCAGCAGGAACTTCAGGCGGGTATCGCCTTCGTGCTGCTCGTACATGTTGAACAGGCCCATGGCAAAGTCGTCGTTGCGCTTCGGGTCCAGCAGCTTTAATAACGGTTTCGCCTCTACGTCGGCGCCCATTTCGGTGATGCGCGACATACGATAGAGCAGAAAGCGGGTGGCTTCCAGCGGAAGCTGTTCGCCGTCTTTCGTCCACAGCAGCGGGAGGGACTGGTCGTCCATCCATTTTTCCAGCGGGCGGTTGAGTTTATACCTGCTTCTGGCGGAGGCGATGAGGTGGTTTACCGTTTCCATATCAGCCTCGTAGTGGATGAGGTTACCCAGTGTTTCCAGCATCAGGTCGCGGGCATCGTCGTTGATTTCGTTGTGCAGGGTTTCCCTGATCAGCTGGCGTGCTTCCGGCGTATTGATGCTGCAGAGGATGAGTGTGGCGGTGAGGCGTTGCTCGGCTTTTTTATGTTGCAGTAGTTCGGCCGCTTTCGTATAGGCGTCCGGGTCTTTTGCGAGTATAACGGCTACGGCCATACGCACCGACTTCAGCTTGTGCAGGGTGTAAGGCCATAATTGTTCGAAGTATTGGGTGGATTCGACATGTTCCATTACCGGCAGCAGTAATTTAATGTCGTAGCCTTTTTCCAGTGCTTCCATCAGGATAGGTACGGCCTGTTGCTGGAGGCGCTGGCCCAGTATTTCGAAGCAGGCAGGATGTATTTCCCTTTGTTCACGGACGAACTGGAGGAGGTAATCCATACCTTCGGCGGCATTGTGTTGCAGCAAACCGTGCAGCGCGATGAGGCTGAGCGGGTAGTTGCCCGTGGTATCAGCCTGCAGGATGCTGCTGGCGTAGCCTTCGGTGGCAACGGGTGCCTGGGAAAATTCCTGCAGGTATTGCCGGAACAGGGGCAGCAGGTTGGCCTGGTAGGTGTCCGGCTGGTAATTGGTAAGTGCCAGTTGAACGCCCAGCTGCATAGCCACGGGGGCGGCAGCCGGATTGCCTGTTTGGAGCAATAGCGGCTCGTACTTGGCAAAGTTGTTTTGCAATAAGGCGTTGGCCAGATCGCTGTTTAAATAGCCCGGGACAGGGCCTGAAAGCTTTTTTTCAAGGTAAGGGAGTTCCAGGTCCGGATGGCTTTTGGCCAGTAACCTGAAAAACAGGGAGTTCCAGTTAAGTTGATACCACCTTTGCAGGTATGGTTGGATAGCGTGTGCATCGGTACTTCTGAGCAGGTCTTGCAGGAATTTCCGCAGGGGCGAAAATTTCAGCGGTAGCAGGTCCATGTTTTCGCCGTAGTTGGAATAACGGATCAGCATGGAGCCTATTTTTTCAGGGCTGTAGCCCTGTTGCTGCAGGAAGTGAGTGAATGTACTGAATCGCTGTACGATAGAGGAGGAGCTGCCTGGCATATCCAGCATAGGGACGATATGCGTCAGGAAATCATGCTCATTTTGCTCCCATACCTGTGGATCGGATAGTAACTGAAGCACCAGTCGGTCGTTGTCATTCCATTGATCGGGCAGTTGCAGCAGGGGGATAAAGTAGCCTGCCATGGCTGTTTCGTCAGGTGTGTTGAGTACCGGTACGGAAGTTTGTGCGCCTGTCAGGAACAGATGGATCGACACGATCGTGGTTTCATTGGCATGGTGGAACCTTTTTCTCAGCCTTTCAATTATTGGTTGTGTCGTTTCCGCTGTATATGGCATAAGGTTTAAATGGATTCAGTTTAGTGGTATTCTCTGCCTGGTTCCGCTAAGGGCGGATTTTTAAAAAGTGAATAATGTGGTTTCTGTTTGCAATTCCGGCACAAATTAAATAAAATCGAAAAATAAAAAGCTAAATATCAGTGGCATTTATAAAAAAGTGGGGTGTTTTTTGATCTTAGCGGGTGCCAATGTCACCTTCGGTGCCATTGGAGGAGTGCTGCGCTGCGCGCAGGGTGCTTTTTGTGGGAGATGTTTTTTGATCTTAGCGAGAGCCAATGTCACCTTCGGTGCCATTGGAGGGTGCTGCGCTGCGCGCAGGAGGCTTTTTGGAGGGAGATGCTTTTTTGAGTTGAGCGAATGCCAATGTCACCTTCGGCGCCATTGTTAGGGCTATGTGTTTTCGAAGTTGGGGATATACTGCCGGTGCTGCCTATACGAATTACGCGTCGGCCGTAGTAGTGCGCGGGAATTTATGGCCGTGTGCAGGTTTTTGTTTTCCGGGAGATGTGGGCGCCGCGGCGCCCACATCTCCCGGACTTCCTCCGGGCCGCAGGCCCGGAGGAAGTCCGGGGCAAAAAAAAGACTGACACCTCCGTATCAGTCTTTGTAATATTTTAGAGGAACCCCAGTTCCAGCTTTGCTTCTTCACTCATCATTTCCTTGGTCCATGGCGGATCAAAGGTGAGGTGCACATGTACATCCGTAACGGATTCCAGGTTGCGCACCTTTTCTTCCACTTCGCGGATGATATCTCCCGCCACAGGGCAACCGGGTGCGGTAAGTGTCATGTCGATGTTTACGGCGTTATCATCGTTGATCTTAATAGCATATACCAGTCCGAGTTCCCAGATATTCACCGGAATTTCCGGGTCATATACGGTACGGAGTTGTTCTTCGATCTGATCTCTTAAGGTTACTTCACTCATGACTAATTATTTTTAGCCTGGTAGGCTACGGAATAAAGTTTCATCTGTTTGAGCATACTCAGCAGGCCGTTGGAGCGGGTGGGAGAGAGATGGCTGCTCAAGCCGATGGCGTCTATAAAAAATATTTCTGCCTCAGCGATTTCTTTAGGTGTATGGCCGGAGAGTACGGAAATCATCAGGCTTACGAGGCCTTTGGTGATGACAGCATCTGAATCGGCCGAGAAAAAGAGCTTGCCGTCTTTGAGTTCGGTGTGCAGCCACACGCGGGACTGGCAGCCTTTGATCAGGTTATCGTCTGTTTTGAATTGCTCCGGAATGAGGGGCAGTTCTTTTCCAAGCTGGATAATATATTCATATTTATCCTCCCAGTTTTCCATAAAGGAAAAATCGTCTATTACCTCTTCCTGTTTTTCTTTAATCGTCATAATCCCCTGTTTACAGCAGCATAGCGCTGGCGCGTTTCACACCTGCCACCAGTTTATCAATTTCTTCCGTGGTGTTATAGAAGGAGAGGGATGCTCTCACGGTACCCGGAATATTAAAGCGGTTCATGAGTGGTTCGGTGCAATGGTGACCTGTGCGTACGGCTATTCCCTGGCGGTCGAGCAATTCGCCCATATCAAACGGGTGAATGTTGTGTACGAGGAAGGAGATGGCACCGCTTCTGTTGGCAGCGTCGCCGATAAAACGGATACCGTCTATCTGGCGGAGCTGTTCCATGGCGTAGGTCATCAGTTCTTCTTCGTATTGCTGAATGGCCGGAATACCGGTTTGCTGCAGGTATTCGATGGCTGCGCCCAGTCCGATGATGCCGGCGATATTCGGTGTGCCGGCTTCAAATTTATGGGGCAGTACATTGTACGTTGTTTTTTCGAAAGTAACGGTTTTGATCATTTCTCCACCGCCCTGGTAAGGGGGCAGTTTGTTCAGCCATTCTTCGGAGCCGTAGAGCACACCGGTGCCGGTAGGGCCGTAGATTTTATGGCCGGAGAACACGAGGAAATCCGGTTTGAGCGCCTGCACGTCGATCGTGATGTGCTGGATAGCCTGAGCGGCATCGATGAGCACAGGGATATTACGTGCATGCGCTGCGGTGATAATATCTTCCACCGGGTTTACGGTACCCAGCGTATTGGAGACGTAGGTGACGGATACAATTTTTACGGTATCATCGAGCATGGCTTCAAAGGCTTCCATGATCAGTTCACCCTTATCGTTGATAGGGATTACTTTGAGGGTGGCGCCATTGTCTTCACAGGCCATCTGCCAGGGAACGATGTTGGAATGGTGTTCCATAGCGGAGATGATGACGGTGTCGCCCGGTTGCAGGAAGCGGCGGCTGAAGCCACTGGCCACTAGGTTGATTCCGTCGGTGGTACCTTTTGTGAAGATGACCTGGCTGCTGTCGGGCGCATTGATATAGCCGGTTACGATGTTACGGGCTTTCTCGAATGCGTCTGTGGCTACCTGGCTCAGATGGTGTACCCCACGGTGCACATTGCTATTATATGTTTCGTAGTAACGTTCTAATGTGTCAATTACCACTTTTGGCTTTTGCGTGGTAGCTCCGTTATCGAAGTATACCAGCGGTTTGCCATGCACTTGTTGCTGCAGGATGGGGAAGTCCTTCCTGACGGCGGCAACATCGAGTGCAGCGGTTCCTATGTTAGCAATATGTTCCATGTTGTATCGTCTTAATTGTTCATGATAGCCTCGATCTGACCCTGGATGTATTCCTGTAAAGCAGGTACGGCGATTTCGTCGGTTACATCGTGGGTGAATGCGTTTACCAGCAGGGCTTTAGCTGCTTCTTCACCGATGGCGCGGGCGCGGAGGTAGAAGAGGGCATCTTCGCTGAACTGGCCGGCGGTAAAGCCGTGGCTGCATTTTACATCGTCGGCATAAATTTCCAGCTGTGGCTGGGAGTTGATGGTCGCTTTATCGCCCATCAGGATATTGTTATTCTGCTGGAAGGCGTTAGTTTTCTGTGCTTCCTGGTGCACATGGATTCTACCGGTGAATACCGCGTTGGCGTTTTCCAGCAATACACCTTTATAGTGTTCATTGCTGTTACAGTTAGGAACGAGGTGATTCATGAACGTGTAGTTGTCCACGTGTTGGTTACCAGTTGCCAGGTAGATGCCTTTCAGATTGGTTTCCGTGTTGCTGCCGTGCAATACTACGCTCAGGTTGTTACGGGTGAACGGGGTATTAGGCAGGGTGATGTTGAAGTGGTGGTAACGGCTGTCTCTTTCCTGTTGTGCAGCGGTGGTGTTTACCTGGCGGAAGTTTTCCGCGCCTTGCTGTACGTTATAGTGCCAGAGTTCAGCGTTGTCGGCCACTACTACTTCGGTTACGCAGTTGGAGAATGCTACCGCTTCCTGTTTAGGGTGTACGGTGGATTCGATCACGGTAGCCGTAGCGCCTTTTTGTAATACCCACAGGTGACGTGGCTGTACAAATGCGTGACGGTCGGACGTGTATACGTGAATGAGGTGAATAGGTTTATCGATGCTCACGTTTGCCTGCAGTTCGATGAAAAGTCCATCGGCAAAGAGGGCGGTATTGAGATTGGCGAGCGGTTCACCGTTCACCTGGGTATGTTGATTGAACCATTTAGCGAAGCCTGGGGCGTCGGTGCTGGCGCTCATGGCGCCGATGCGGATGCCTTTCCCTTCCGGAATGCTGGAGAGGTCTGCCTGCAGATGGCCGTTTACAAGTACGATACGGTAAGCATCCAGTCCGGGGATGTTGGCTTCGTTGGCCACATCGGCGGTGGTGGTAGCCGGTGTACTTGTTAATTCATATGGATACTCTTTCAGGAATCGCTGGATATTGGTAAAACGCCATGCTTCCGTTTTCAGGGTAGGGAGTCCTGTGGCGGAGAAGCGTTCTAATGCGCTGCGGCGGAGTTCCTGCAGGGAGTCCTGCGGAGCCGTCAGTGCATTTACGTCTTCCGTTAAAGCCTGGTAAAAAGGTATCATGATGGTATCGCTTGTCATTTTGCTAACGCTTTTTAATAAATTACGAGAGATGATGGGCTGTCGTAATTTGATTATACTGATTCTTTCTGGTGCTCTGCTTCTTTGAGCCAGTCGTAACCTTTTTCTTCCAGCTCCAGGGCCAGTTCTTTAGTACCGGTTTTGATGATGCGGCCGTTGTACAGCACGTGTACAAAATCAGGAACGATATATTCAAGCAGACGTTGATAGTGGGTAATTACTACGAATGATTTTTCGGCATCGCGCAGTTTGTTTACGCCGTTGGAAACGATGCGCAGGGCGTCGATATCCAGACCAGAGTCGGTTTCATCCAGGATAGCCAGAGAAGGATTCAGCATGGCCAGCTGGAATATTTCGTTACGTTTCTTTTCACCACCGGAGAATCCTTCGTTGAGGGAACGGTTCATCAGGTTGGTATTAAAATCCACCAGCTGTTGTTTTTCTTTAGTCAGCTTCAGGAATTCCTTTGCTTCCAAAGGAGGCAGTCCTTTATAGGTTCTTACCTCGTTTACTGCAGTTTTGAGGAAGTTGATGTTGGATACACCAGGGATTTCAACAGGATACTGGAAGGCCAGGAAAACACCTTCACGGGCGCGATCTTCCGGAGACATTTCCAGCAGATTTTTGCCATTGAACCAAACTTCACCTTCTGTAACAGTATAGTTGTCGCGGCCCGCCAGCACGGATGCCAGGGAGCTTTTACCGGAACCGTTAGGTCCCATAATAGCATGGATTTCCCCTTTCGGAATTTCCAGGTTAATGCCTTTCAGAATTTTTTTCCCTTCTACTTCTGCGTGCAGATTTTTAATCGTCAGCATGATTGTTTTATTGTGTTCTGTATGTTTAAATAGTTGTCAGTAATCAGTTACTGGTTAATTGCTGTAACCAATTCCCAACTATCCAACGCTTCCTTCGAGTGTGATAGATAAAAGTTTCTGTGCTTCTACGGCAAATTCCATAGGCAGCTGGTTCAGAACTTCTTTAACGTAACCGTTTACGATGAGTGCAACGGCTTTTTCGGTATCGATGCCACGTGCATTGAGGTAGAAGATCTGGTCTTCTCCGATTTTAGAAGTGGTGGCTTCGTGTTCGATCATGGCGGATTTATTCCTTGACTCGATATACGGGAAGGTATGAGATCCGCATTGGTTACCGATCAGCAGGGAGTCGCACTGGGTAAAGTTACGGGCGTTTTCTGCGCGTGGGCCAACAGATACCAGTCCGCGGTAGCTGTTATCGCCATGGCCGGCAGAGATACCTTTAGAGATGATGCGGCTTTTGGTGCCCTTACCGAGGTGGTGGATTTTTGTACCGGTATCAGCGATTTGTTTGTTACGAACCACTGCTACGGAGTAGAATTCACCTTCGGAGTAATCGCCCTGCAGGATCACGCTAGGATATTTCCAGGTGATGGCTGAACCGGTTTCTACCTGTGTCCAGGAGATTTTACTGTTTGCGCCTTTACAGATACCGCGTTTGGTTACGAAGTTGTAGATACCACCTTTACCGTCTTTATCACCAGGGTACCAGTTTTGAACGGTGGAGTATTTTACTTCGGCATTTTCCAGGGCTACGATTTCCACCACAGCGGCGTGCAGCTGGTTCTCATCGCGCATAGGAGCGGTACAGCCTTCCAGGTAGCTCACGTAGCTGTTATCGTCTGCCACGATGAGGGTACGTTCAAACTGGCCGGTATTCTGTGCGTTGATACGGAAGTAGGTGCTCAGTTCCATAGGGCAGCGAACGCCTTTGGGAATGTACACGAAAGAACCGTCAGAGAATACGGCGCTGTTGAGGGCCGCGAAAATATTATCAGAGTGTGGTACTACCGTACCGAGATATTTTTTAACGAGGTCAGGATATTCCTGTACCGCTTCACCGAAGGAGCAGAAAATCACACCCATTTCCTTCAGTTTACCCTTAAAGGTAGTAGCTACAGAAACGCTGTCGAATACGGCATCCACGGCTACACCGGTGAGTGCTTTCTGTTCGTTCAGCGGAATACCCAGTTTTTCGAATGTTGCCAGCAGTTCAGGATCTACTTCATCCAGACTATTCAGCTGTTTTTTCTTCTTAGGTGCTGCATAGTAGGAGAGTGCCTGCAGGTCTATTTCAGGGAGATCGAAGTGCTGCCAGGTAGGAAATTTAAGTTTTTTAAACGCCTGGTAGCCTTTCAGTCGCCATTCCAACAGCCACTCCGGCTCATTCTTTTTCGCCGAAATAAAACGGATGATATCTTCATTTAGCCCAGGAGGTGCTATATCCATTTCAATATCGGTGGTAAAGCCAAACTCATACTCCTTATTGGCTATATCATCTATTATTTCGTTACTATTCATCATACAATTTTGTGATTTTGAGTTGTGGGAATTTAGAAAATCGCTTTTCTAATCCTGGCCTATACTGCGAAGCTTTCGCCGCAGCTGCAGGTTCTGGTAGCATTCGGGTTGTTAAAGTACAATCCCTTGCCATTCAGCCCATCGGAATAATCCAGCTGGGTGCCGTAGAGATAGAGTAAGCTCTTCATCTGCACCACTACTTTTATGCCTTTATCTTCGAAAACCTGGTCCCCTTCTTCTTCTGTTGTTTCAAACTTCATGACGTATTCCAGGCCGGAGCATCCGCCACCCTTTACGCCTACACGAACAAAAGTACCTGGTGCATGATGTTCTTTTTCCATCAATGCTTTAATATATTCACCTGCTTTTTCTGAAACGGTTATCATAAATCAGCACTTTTTAAATAACTGAAGCCGGTTGCCCGGCCGAAATATTGTATACTTTTCTGTTCTGTTGCCCGGTATTTAAGATTGCAGTAGGCGGGCGAAATTTTATAAGGAATGCAAAATTACAACCTTTACCTGGAAAATTCAGCATTAAGCTGAGTTTCAGCCCCGTGTACCGCGGCAATTTTTCAAAAAACTTTTTTTTTGCTGACACAAAAATACGACATTTGATAATAAAACAAGTAATAACTTGGAAAAATATCCAACGCGAATCAGAAATGCTGCCGACAGGATCTTGACCCTGCTCAAGACCAAAGGACCGCTGCCAGCCTCAAAGCTGGCGGATGAGCTGGGTATTACCAGTGAGGGAGCTCGCCTCCACCTTGTTAAACTTCAGGAAGAAGGACTGGTACAGCCCGAAAGCATCTCCCGTGGGGTAGGTCGCCCGATACAGATCTGGAGCCTCACCGCCGTCGGCAATGCCCGCTTCCCGGACAGCCATACTGAGCTCACCCTGCAGCTGATCCAGACCATCAAAAACGTACTCGGCAAAGATGCTTTGGAAAGTGTAGTGTCCGCCAGAGAAAAAAATCAGCAGGAAAAATACCATGCCGCCCTCGATGGGGTAGCGGGCCTGGAAAACCGCCTGGATGCCTTCGCAGCCATCCGTAGTAAAGAAGGTTACCTGGCTGAATGGAAAAAAGAAGATGGTACTTACTATTTCATTGAAAATCACTGTCCTATATGTTGCGCGGCACAGGAGTGCGATAACATCTGCACCTCCGAAATGAATACCTTCGTTTCCATCGTAGGAAATGAAGTGGACGTCAGCAGACAGGAGCATATTATCAATGGCGCACGCAGATGCGTGTATAAAATTACTCCTACCATTTAATAGTCGACTTTGTTTATAACTTTAACAGGCGCAAGTGATTGCGTCTGTTTTTGTTTTAGGGAGATGTGGGGCTCACTTCCATATCAGCACCAGCGTCCCACAAATAATCAACCCTGCACCCAATGCCGTCTTCCACGTAATGCTCTCCTGTAAAAACACGGCCGCCAAAATGATCGTCAACGCTACACTCAGCTTATCCACCGGCGCTACCTGACTCACCTTACCCACCTGCAAGGCCTTGAAATAAAACAACCACGACATGCCCGTTGCCAATCCCGAAAGGATCAGAAATAACAACCCATGCCGGCTCAATCCGCCCGCCATCTTCCACTCACCCCGGAAAAAAACAATAGACCATACCAGCACCAGGATCACCAGCGTGCGGATACCGGTAGCCAGGTTAGAAGGAATATCCGATACCCCCACCTTCGCAAAGATGGCAGTAAGGGCCGCAAAGAGAGCGGAAAGCAAGGCATATATCCACCACATATGATGTATTTTTACTTTGTGATCCGGAGCGCAGCGTCCGGTTCCATTTCTTTTTCGACCCTGATTTTAAGCCTGCGTTTAATGAACGACGCCTACTTAATCTTGTACCCCAAAATCTTCAAACTCCTTTTCACCCCATCCAGCTCCGCAATATCAGGCAGATTGGCCCACTCGGTAAATCCCGTCTTCTCAAATAACTTAATGCTGGGGTAATTATGCGCAAAGATGAATCCCAGCAACGTTTCCACGCTGTATTTCGGAGCCACCATAATAGCATACTGTAATATCTCCCCGCCATATCCTTTACCCCTCGCTGACTCATCCAGGTAAATACTTACCTCCACAGTGCCGTTATATGCCGGCCGGCCGTAGAACGACTGAAAACTCATCCAGCCAATGTTTTGTCCGCCGGCATCATCAATCATCCACAAAGGCCGGCGCAACTCATCATGGGCGTAAAACCAGTTGTGGCGACTCTCCACCGTTACCGGCTCTGTATCCGCCGTTACCATCCGGCCCGCAATAGTAGTATTGTAAATAGCCACGATGCGTGGCAAATCATCGATTGTAGCGTGTCTGTAAGTTAAACTCATTATATTATCTCATAAGTGTTACCAGATGTATTCCCGCACATGATCGGCCTTCAGCAGGCTGTAAATCTCCGCGTCCACAAACGTCCCCTTCTCAAAAAAAGCATCGCGCAATAATCCTTCTTTTTGAAACCCTAACCTGCCCAATAACCGGGAAGATGGCGTGTTCAACGGATCTACGAATGCCTCGGTTCTGTTTAGCTCCATCTCCTGGAAGCCGAAGTCCAGCAAGGCTCCTACGGCCACCGTCATGATGCCCTTCCCCCAATATTCCGGCAACAAATCATAGCCGATCTCCGCTTTGAAATGAGGCTTATTCCATTTATGATAGCCACAGGTGCCCACTAGTTCCGTACCCAGCATAATGGCCATACGAAAACCTTCTTCTGCCTGCTGCAGTTCCCTGAAATAAGTAATGATCTGTGTGGCATCCGTGATATTGCGGAAAGATGCAATGTCCATGAACCGTGTCACTTCATCTTTGCTAAACAACCTGAAAAGGGCCGCCGCATCTTTATCTTTAAATGGCCGGAGCACCAGCTCCCCAACAGTGATTTCGGGTACATGCATAAAAATGTTATGCGTTTTTGGATGATGCGTAAAGCTAAGCATTTTAATCCCGCTTTAATAACGTTCTCTTCAACATTGACTAATTTCGTTGATCAACGGAACAATTGGCTTGCTTATGAAGATATTGGTTATAGAAGACGAAATAAAAGTAGGGGCCTTTATCAAAAGAGGACTGGAGGAACACCAGCATCAGGTGCAGGTAGCCACCGAAGGGCCGCAGGGGCAGCAACTCGCCCTCCGGGAAGATTATGACCTTATTCTCCTGGATGTGATGCTGCCCGGCATCAGCGGTATCCAGATCTGCCGGCACCTGCGCGGATCGGGCGTGCAAACGCCTATCCTGATGCTCACCGCCCTCAACGACACTACCGACATCGTCGATGGACTGAACGCAGGGGCAGATGACTATCTCTCCAAACCATTTCACTTCTCTGAACTGCTCGCCCGCGTAAATGCACTGGGTCGCCGCCACCAACAGTTCCGCAACGATGCCGCTGTACTGACACTGGCGGACCTGAGCCTCGACACCGGTACCAAAACTGCCCACCGCGAAGGCAAAGAAATTGTGCTCACCGCCAAGGAATACGCGTTGCTGGAACTCTTCCTGAAAAATCCGGCGAAAGTATTATCCCGCGCACTGATAGCCGAATCAGTATGGGGCCTGGAATTTGACACGGGTACCAATACCATCGATGTATACATCAACTACCTCCGCAATAAAATTGAAAAAGGATTCAGCGGCGATAAGCTGATCCATACGGTGGTAGGTATGGGCTATGTCATGAAAATAAAGAGCTGATATGAAAATCCGCCATCGCCTGTCGCTACAGTTTACCCTTATCAGCGGTATCATCCTCACCACCGTGTTTGTGATCATCTATCTGCTGTCCGCACGCTTTGTGCGCAACAACTTCTACAAACAACTGGAAGGCAGGGCCCTGCTCACGGCGGAAGTATACCTGGAAAAAGACGAGCTCACAAAAATGAAATTCCTGGAAATAGAAAAGAGCTACCAGCAAGGCATTCCGGGAGAATCCAGTAATATCTACGACAGCAACAACCACGCGGTGTTTATCGAACAGGCTAAGTACGACTGGCCCGCATCACTGCTGGATAATATCCGCAAGCACCAAACCTACCGCTTCAGCTTCCGCGATAAATACGGCCTCGGTATTTATTATCCGGACAACCAGGGCGATTTTGTGGTCATTGTTACTGCGCGCAACGCCGCTGGTGAACAGCAACTTAGCTACCTCCTCTGGAGCCTGGTGATTATGGGGCTGATTGCCCTCGCCGTTACGTATGGAATGAGTCAATGGTACGCCAGCAGAGCGCTGCGCCCCATCCAAAACATTAACCGCGAAGTAAAAAAGATCCGTGCTACCAGTTTGCACCAACGGGTACAGCGCGGTAGCAACAAAGACGAAATCGATGAGCTGGCCCTTCACTTCAATGAGCTGCTGGCACATATGGAAAACGCTTTTGAAATGCAGCGTTCCTTTGTATCCAACGCCTCGCACGAACTACGTACGCCACTCACCACCATCATCGGCGAAATCGAGGTGACCATGCAAAAACAACGCAGCGCAGCAGAATACCAGCAAACGCTGGAAACCCTCCTTGGCGAATCGGAAAAGCTCAAAGTCATTACCGATGGCCTGTTGCAACTCACCCGTGTGGATGCCGTTCCTGACGCTTCCCAGCTGGAACCTATCCGCCTCGATGAAATGCTGGAAGCCCTCCGTATCTCCTGGAGCCACCAGGCACCTGCGAATGAATTGATCGTAAAACTCCCTGCCAACACTACCCCCGAACAGCTTACCCTGCAGGGCAATCCGCAGCTGCTGGCAGTAGCCATCAATAACATTATTAAAAACGGATTTAAGTTTTCCGGCAATACACCGGTAACGGCTACACTGGAAATCACCAGCGAAGGGCTGCTGCTGTCCATTTCCGATAACGGTATCGGCATCCCGGAAGCAGAACAGGAACGTGTTTTTATGCCGTTGTACCGGGCGTCTAACGCACACGCCTACACGGGCTATGGCATAGGCCTGGCCATGACCCGCAAAATCCTCCAGCTCCACCAGGCGCGCATCACCGTTAGCAGCGTAGCCGGCCAGGGTACTACCTTTCACTGCTGGTTTTCAAATCTAACTTCGTTTTAATACGATTCTAACTACCCGCTAATAGCAGCGTTTCATCTTTGCCAGCAAGAAAAATTCTTGTTGTATGATGAACAGGTTATCTGTATTAGCATTACTTATCCTCTATGAAATTTTAACACCAGGTACCGCCACTGCACAGACGGATACCCTCCAGCTCACCCTGCCGGCAGCCACCACCATGCTGCTCAGGCAAAATATTCCGCTGCTGGCGCAACGCTACAATATTGATTCGGCAAAGGCGGCAGTTATAACGGCGCGACTATACGATAACCCGGAAGTTTCCTTTGAAAATGTGCTGTATAACCATACCACCGCCAAATGGTTCGATTTCGGTTACGAAGGGCAAAACACGCTGCAGGTGCAGCAGCTGATCAAGCTGGCGGGCAAGCGTAACAAGGAAATTCAGCTGGCACACAGCGGGGTGAAGCTGAGTGAATACCAGTTTTATGACCTGCTCCGCACCCTCCGCTTTGAACTGGCGGATAACTTTTATGATCTCTACTACAAACAGCAGTCCCTCCAAACCTATTCGGGTCAGATTGCTTTCCTCAAACAGGTAGTACGCGCTTTTGAGCAACAGCAACAGCTGGGGCATATTGCACCGAAAGAAATTATCAGGCTTAAATCGCTGCTGTACGACCTGCAGCACGACGAGCTTCAGCTGCGCCAGGACGTTCAGCAAACCCAGTCCGACCTGGCACTGCTGATCCGGGTACCGCCCACCGTTACCATTGTCCCTGCCGTGGAGGCAGGGCTGCAGCTGCCTCTGGCATCTGCCTATAGTTACCAGCTCTTGCTGGATACCGCTATGCAAAACCGCTACGACCTTAAAGCAGCCAACGAAAATGTGAACTATAATGAAATCAATTTGAGACTGCAAAAGGCTTTGGCCATTCCCGATATCCAGGTGGGTCTTTCGTACGATAAACAGGGCAACTTCGAACGTAACTATAACGGCCTCGGGGTAAGCATGCCACTGCCTTTCTTTAACCGTAACCAGGGCAACATACGCATGGCTCGGGCCACGCTGGAAGGCAGCAGGCTGGAGCTGCAGGGCCGGCAGGATCAACTGGCCCATGAAGTGATGAACAGCTTTCGGGAAGCTGTGCAAACGGAGCAGATGGCAGGGGATATAGACCCCGCTTTTGAGCAGGACTACAGCCGCATGATGGGAGAAATAGAGAAAAATTACCGCCAACATAACATCGGACTGCTGGAATTTATTGATCTCTACGATGCCTACCGCAGCAATGTGCTCAAGATGAATGCGCTTCGTTATAGTCGCCTCAGCGCCCTGGAAAAAATCAACTATACCACCGGCGCACAAATTTTCCATCCTTAAAACAATCGCATGCAAACGTTATTTAAAACCGCTCTGGTTATATATTTTCTCACTGCGCTATATGCCTGTGGAAACACGGTGGAGCCTATACGAAAACAATCCTGGGAGCTGAATGATTCCCTGCTTAAACGCCTGGAAGTAGATACCGCCGCGGTGACGCCCACTGCTCACCAGGTTTCACTTACCGGAAAAATTACTGCCAACGAAGATAAAATGGCGCAAATTTTCCCGATGGTCAGTGGTATTGTCACGAATGTGAAAGTCCATTCCGGCGATTATGTGCAGAAAGGACAAGTACTGGCGCTCATTAAAAGTCCTGAAATGGCCACCTATACTGCCGATCAAACGATCAGCGAAAAGGAAATGCTAACGGCAAAGAAAAATCTGGAAGTAGCGGAATCTTTTTATACGAGCGGGCTGAACTCACAACAGGAATACGAAACCGCGAAAAATGAATATGATAAAGCGGTGGCGGCCTGGCATAAATCATCCGCTATTGTGGATATCAATGGTGGTGCCCATCAGAGCACCTATGCCGTGAAAGCTCCTGTCCCTGGCTTTGTGATCATCAAACGGGCAGCTGAAAATATGCAATGGAGGCCGGATAACAGCGATCCTATTTTTGTAGTGGCGGACCTGCATAATGTTTGGGCCATCATCAATATTTTCGAATCCGATATTGCGGGTATTCGTGAGGGTGATAAAGTGGAGATGAGCACCCTGTCGTATCCCGATAAAACTTTCAGCGGGAAAATTGAGAAAATCTATAACGTGCTGGACCCCGAAAATAAAGTCATGAAAGCCCGTGTAGTGATCGATAATCCGGGTTACCTCCTGAAGCCTGAAATGTTTGTAAGCATTAAAACACAGCGGCATTCCGATACCAGCAGCATCAGCATTCCCAGCAGGGGTATCATCTTCGATAAAGACAAATATTTTGTACTGGTACTTACCGATAAAAAGCCGGGGGTAGCCATCCGGGAAATTAAGGTGGCCAGCACGGTGGAAGGTCGCGCGCAGGTGACTGCGGGCCTGGTGGCAGGTGATAAAATCATCGCATCTCGACAGGTATTTATTTATGAAACCCTGCAGGACCTGCAATAAACCGCTGATAGTATGAACAAATTCCTGAAGAAAGTCCTTGCTTTCTCCCTGATCAATAAATATTTCATTTTTTTCGCAGCCGCAGCCATGGCGGTGACAGGCTATATCAGCTTTAAGCAGATTGGCGTGGATGCCTTTCCGGATGTGACTAATACTTCCGTTACCATCATCACCCAATGGCAGGGCCGCAGCGCGGAAGAAGTGGAGAAGTTTGTGACCCGCCCCATTGAAATTGCCATGAACAGGGCGCAAAAGAAGACGCATATACGTAGTTCTTCGCTGTTTGGGTTGTCGGTTGTGAAGGTGATTTTCGATGATGAGGTGGATGATATTTTCGCACGGCAGCAGATCAATAATAACATTACCTCCGCGGACCTTCCTGACGGCGTAGATCCTGAAATAGAGCCGCCGTACGGGCCTACGGGGGAAATCTACCGGTATACGCTGGAGAGTAACAAGCGTTCGGTGGCGGAGCTGAAAACGCTGCAGGACTGGGTAGTGGAACGCAATCTGTTGGCTGTTTCCGGTGTGGCGGATATTGTGAGTTTTGGCGGTGAGGTGAAAATCTATCAGGTCACCATCAACCCGGATAAAGCGGTGCAGTATGATATCACGGCCGGTGAAATGTTTCAGGCGCTCACTAAAAGTAATATAAATGTTGGGGGAGATGTAATTGTCAGAAATGCACAGGCCTACGTAGTCCGCGGCATTGGTGTCTTAAACAACGCGGACGAAATCAGGAATATCATCGTAGACCATATTAATGGAACCCCGATCCTGGTAAAGGATGTGGCAGATGTCAGCATTGCAGCACTGCCACGCCTGGGCCAGGTGGGCCGGGATGCCGACCACGATGTGGTGGAAGGCATTGTGGTGATGCGCAAAGGAGAGAATCCCGCAAATGTGATCGCCTCGTTGAAAGATAAAATCGCGGAGCTGAACAGTAAAATTCTTCCGGATGATGTAAAAATAAAACCCTTCTATAACCGCGAAGATCTCATCGCATTCAGTACGCATACGGTTTTACACAATATGCTGGAAGGGATCATTTTTGTTACGGTGATCGTATTTCTTTTTATGGCCGACTGGCGCACCACCGTGATTGTATCGGTCGTGATTCCGCTGGCGCTGCTTTTTGCCTTTATCTGCCTGCGTTTGAAAGGAATGAGTGCTAACCTGTTATCTATGGGAGCGATTGATTTCGGCATTATCATCGATGGGGCCGTGGTAATGATGGAAGGTATTTTTGTGATGCTGGATCAGCGGGCGCATAAAGTAGGGATGGAGCGTTTTAATAAACTCAGTAAGCTGGGCATGATCCGCAAAGCCTGTATGGAGAACGGCAAGGGCATCCTGTTTGCGAAATTGATTATCATCACTGGTCTGCTGCCAATTTTCACTTTTGAGAAAGTGGAGGGTAAAATGTTTTCGCCGCTGGCATGGACGCTGGGCTTTGCCTTGCTGGGCGCGTTGATACTGACTTTTACGCTGGTGCCTGCCATGGCCAGTGTACTGTTAAAAAGGAATGTCAGGGAGAAGAAAAATTTTTTCCTGGAATTTGTGCAGCGGCTTACGCTACGGATTTTCCATTTTACGTTTCACCGGCGGCGGCTTGTGTTTTTCGGTTCTATGATAGTGCTGGCGGCAGGATTATACTGTTTTAAATTTTTAGGTACGGAGTTTTTACCCCAGCTGAATGAGGGGGCCATATACATCAGGGCTACCGGGCCGCTCAGCACTTCGCTGGATGAATCGGTAAAACTCTCCAATGATATGCGCCGCAAGCTGTTGCAGTTTCCGGAGGTGCGACAGGTGATGTCCCAAACGGGGCGTCCGAACGATGGTACAGATGCTACAGGCTTTTACAATATTGAAATGCACGTGGATATTTACCCGCAGAATGAATGGAAAAGCGGTTTGTCGAAGGCACAACTGATCGATAAAATGCAACATAAACTGGATGGTATTCCCGGGATCACCCTCAATTTCTCCCAACCCATTATGGATAATGTTGAAGAAGCAGTATCCGGTGTGAAAGGCTCACTGGTGGTGAAATTATTTGGAGATGATTTTAAGGTGATAGAAGAAAAAGAAGAGCAGATAGAAAAAATCCTGAAAGGGGTGAGGGGGATTGAGGACCTGGGCATCCTACGAAACTTAGGCCAGCCGGAGCTGCGCATTAACCTGGATCAGCAGAAGATGGCGTTGTACGGCGTTACTACGGAAGACGCCAACTCAGTGATTGAGATGGCTATTGGGGGCAAGGCGGCTACCCGTATTTATGAGGGGGAGAAATATTTTGATCTGCGGATTCGCTATCCGGAATCTTTCCGGGAGGATGAAACGGCCATTGGAAACCTCATCATTCCTACGATCCGCGGCAATAAAATTCCGCTGAAGGAGATCGCGGACATCGGTCATATTGTTGGTCCCAGTATTATTTACAGAGATAAACACCAGCGTTATGGCGCCATCAAGTTTTCGGTACGGGAGCGCGATTTAGGAAGTACGATAGCAGAGGCACAGCAGAAAGTAGCGGCACAAATTCAGCTACCGAGAGGTTATAACCTGGAGTGGGCGGGCGATTTCGAGAATCAACAGCGGGCTACAAAGCGACTGGCACAGGTAGTGCCGATTAGCCTTGTACTGATTTTCCTCTTCCTTTTTATTTTGTTCGGGACATTTAAAGATGCCTTGCTGGTACTCGGTAACGTACCGTTTGCCATCATTGGCGGTATCTTCTCCCTATGGTTAACAGGAACTAACTTTAGTATATCCGCAGGCATTGGATTTATTGCCTTGTTTGGCATTTGTGTGCAAAACGGGGTGATATTATTGTCGCGTTTCAAATCCAACCTGCGCACCCTGCCTGCGGCTACGGATGCGGGCTTAATGGCAGGCATACACGAAGGGGTGGAGTCGCGCATACGGCCGGTGATCATGACCGCTATGATGGCGGCTATCGGGCTGCTGCCGGCTGCTACCAGTATGGGTATTGGTTCGGAAACGGCGAGGCCGCTGGCTAGAGTGGTGATTGGTGGGTTGATTACGGATACTTGTTTTAACCTGTTTATATTTCCGGTAGTGTTTTATTGGAGTTACCGGAAGATGGTTACTGCAAAGAGGTAGGTAGGCTGGATCAGCGCCTGCGGCGCTGATCCAGCCTACCATGAGAAAGTGCCGAAGGCACTTTCTCATGGTAGGTTATTTTTTTAAAATTTTACGCGTCAGCTTCAACTTTTTCGGTTTCTCTTCTTCCCCTAACAAAATAGCCCATGGATGCAAATTATCCACGCTCTCGCATAATATTTTCACGATGGCAATTACCGGTATCGCCAGAAACATTCCGGGTACGCCCCAGAGCATATTCCCAAGGATAACGCTGATAATAGTGACGAGTGGATTGATTTTTACCTGTCGCCCTACAATGCTTGGGAATAGGACATTACTATCCACGAGGTGAATAAGAAACAGCGCAATGCCCACCTGCAGTGAAGCAATAGGAGTGCTGGTTGCCAGTGTGACCACCATGCACAGCACCAGCGCCGTAAAGATGCCGATGTAGGGGATGATGTTGAAGATAGCCGCCATCATACCCAGCAGCACGGCATACTTGATCCCAAGGATGGCAAACACGGTGCAGTTGAGTACTGCTACAATTACCATTTCAATCATGAGGCCACCTACGTAGCTTTTGATGATGGAGCGGGTACGTTCTACGGCGCCCAGCAGGGTTTCCTTATGTTTTTCTGCAAACAGTGCCACGAGGAACTTCACCAGGAGGCGGCGGTAGAGCATAATGAAAAACGTATACAGCAGTACGAAAACGACAAAGATGATCAGCGAGGATACCGAGAGCAGGGTAGAGCTCACAAAGCTGGTGGCGGTACCGAGGGTTCCCATCGCGAGTTTTTCCAGGTAGGTCATTTGTGTACTGCTGTCGATATGAAACTGTACGTTAACCCAGTTCTGTAAGGAGCTAACAGTGTCCATTAGCTTTGACTCCAGTTGTGGTAAATCCGAAATAAAGGCCTGCATCTGTTTGGTGAGCACCATGATGATGATCATTAGGAAAATGATAAACAGCAGCAGTGAGGTAAAGGCGGCCAATCCCCGCGGAAAGCGCCAGCGCTCCAGGAGTGAGGCTATGGGCAGCAGCATAATCGAGATCAGGAGAGCAAACAATAATGGAATGATGATTTCGCTCCCAGTCCGCGCTATCGTAACAATCAATACCAATGACAATAAGGTAAAGGCGAGTTTAGCGTAAAAGGGTAGTTTTAAATCGTTCATGCAGATAGTATTTATTCAAATATATTAAAAATCAACCTCTTTTGCATTAGGAATTTAGCAATTCCGCGAACGGCATAGGACCACAACTTTTCAATAGCTATTTTGTGGCCAGTGATTTAAAACCCTCTTTTACATGAAAAGATTATCAACCTTTTTCTTATTACTATTCGTACTGAACGGATTTGCCCAAACGAGTATTGACTCCCTGCCTGTAAGAGGCTTCTGCATCGGCGCTCCATCTTCTGGCAGAGTGGAGGCTTTTATCAAGTTTATTAATGAAGAGCTGGCCCCCCGACACATCAATACACTTGTGTTGCGGGTAGATTTTAATTATCAATATACTTCACATCCCGAGTTGCGGGATAAGGATGCGCTGAGCAATGCGCAGGTAAAACAGCTGGTGGCTGCCAGTCGTAAAAACGGGATCCGGATTATTCCACAGATCAATTTGCTGGGGCATCAGTCGTGGGCCAGTCAAACCACTAACCTGTTAAAGGTTTACCCCGACTTTGACGAAACCCCCTGGGTAAAGATGCCGGAAAAGTATGTATGGCCTAATGCGGATGGTTTGTATTGCAAGAGCTATTGCCCGTTACATCCTGGTGTGCACAAGGTAGTGTTTGAGCTGGTGGATGAGGTATGTGATGCTTTTGAAACCGACGCTTTTCATGCCGGTATGGATGAAGTGTTTTATATCGGTGAGGACAAGTGTCCGCGTTGCGGCGGCCGCGACAAAGCGGAGCTGTATGCCGGTGAGGTATGGAAGATCCGCAATCACCTGGCGGAAAAAGGCCGGCAGTTATGGATCTGGGGCGACAGGCTGATCGACGGTAAAACAACCGGTATTGGTATGTGGGAAGGTAGTATGAATAATACCCACCGTGCAGTGGACCTGGTACCAAAGGATATCATGGTGTGCGACTGGCATTACGAGCGCCCTGATAAAACACCGGTGTATTTTGCCATGAAGGGACTGAGTGTGATCACCTGTCCGTGGCGCATGCCGAACAATGCCGTATTGCAGCTGAAGGATATGTACGACTACCGCAACACCGCGACTGCCGACATGAAGCCACGATTCCAGGGAATGATGCAAACCGTTTGGTCCGACGCTGGTTCATTTTTGGACGAGTATTATGGAGTGACCAAGCCTAAAGCAGGGGCAACGCCGAATAACAATACGCCGTCGAATTGCTTCAGGACTTTATTTCCTGTGGTGGGTAAGTGATTTAGTAATGCTTTCTTAAAGTAGGAATGAAAATTTCGCAATAGTTAGACAGGGAAAGGGATATGAAGAAGTGATTACCACTCATTTTAAATATCCCTTCCTTGCAGTTGCGACTAATGAAATCGTACATGGGGATGCCTGCGGTGGCCCAGTCCATAGGCAGCGGCAACCGAAGATAGGAGCCACCCTGGATGCGTTTTTTAAGCAGGTAAGGATAACGCCCTTCGATTTGAATAATCATTTTAAGGTCGTTTGCCGGAATGGCGATTCCTGCGTACATACTTAGTTTTTCATAGTCGGTTACCGGCACGGAATCCAAAGTACCTGTTATGATTCGGCTGTTAGGTATATCATACAGCGTTTGCATTTTATGAAACAACCCCACGAAATGCGTCATTTTCGCGACCATTTCCGCCACCGGATTTTGTCCGCGTGAAATCAGTGAATAATACAGGATGGTATCCGGCACTGTAACTTTCTCACAACGTTCTACATGAAAAAAGCTGCTCAGGGGTGTATCGCTGCCGCTGTGTGTGATGGTAACGGCGATGTCGAGTGTTCTTTTTTCATTGGGCAGCACCTGAATTTTGCGGAACTGTATGGGGCTTTCCCGGAAGTGTTGTTTAAAAGCTTTGCTGAGAGCGGATGTGGTGGCATATCCGCACATTTCACTAATCTCATTGATATTATAGCCGCTGTGCCGGAGTAGCCCTGCTGCCAGTTCCAGGCGGTGGCGTTTCACATAATGCCAGAAGGGTTCTCCTATAACCTCTGCAAAGGTGTGGTAGAAGTAGGAGTATGACATGCCGAGGCGTTCAGAAACTTCTTTGATGCTAAAAGGTTCACCAACGTTATCATCGGCGTAGCACAGGCCTTGTAAGGCAAGTGCCTCCAGTTGCTCTTTGGTTTGGGTGGATGTTTTTTTCATAGCAACCTAATTAGGTTATTTCACGGGGATTAATGGTACAATCTTGGTCCTATTGTATTCACGAATAGTACAATTTAGACAAAATATTTTTTTCTTTTAATTATTATTTTAATAATATGATTATCGAATCAATAATTGAATTGATTTTCAATGGAATGTTAGAAGAAGGGTTTTGCCAAATGTTAAATTTTTTTATTTCAGCGACAAAAAAGCTGAAATGGACAAATCAAAATGGATTGGATTAGATACTTTTAGCCGAGCAACCACTTCTGTACATATTTTGGTCCTATAAGCACGGAGGGTAGCTAAAAAATAACCTGTCATTTCTGATTGTCATGGAAGCCAAAAGCAATCGTAAAGAGGTACATCCGTTTAAGCGTCCTGGGCGCTTTTTCGTTTATTTTCTTAACTCCATCAAGGTATTTGTCCTATCCATCCTGTTTTGGGGTTGCGCCTGTCGCAACGCCTTTGCAATGGGAAGGGTGGTGATGCCGGTAGGCGTCAGTATATCCCTGTTGCTGGCCGTAGGCCTGGTCGTAATGGTATTGGGCACGCTGGTATACCTGGGCTGGCTGATGCTGGGCAAGCTGGGTAAACAATTGCAGGTAGCCAATATCAGTTTGTTGCAATCCGAGATTAAAGAGGTCACCTATCGTCATCGTATAAACGAAGCCACGGAAAAATGCCGTAAGCTGGAAGCGCAGTTGAATCAAACCTTATTTGAATTGCGCAAGGCCCGCCAGGAGCCCTGATAGATTTTCTTCTCCGAAATTTTCAACATCTCTGTCGTTACTGCTGTTAAGCATGTAACCACGTTTTTTTCATTGTAATATTTATTTATTTCATATTTGATTGCTATTGTTATATTTACAATATGCAAGTTGTGTTTCAGATCACATCAGCCGGAGTGGATGCGCATAAAGCGATGTTGGGCCAGATCCGGAACCTGCTGACTTATGCCGCCAACAAAGGGCAGGAGATAAAGATAGAGGTGGTGGTACATGGTGAGGCCTGGCCCTTACTGATCCCCGGTGGGGCGGTTGAAGAGCGGGTAACTGCCCTGGCACAGGATAAGGTGGAGTGGCTGATATGCAGCAATACGATGAACAGTCATTACTTAACGGAATCCCGGTTATTGCCTTTTGTGAAAATGGTACCTGCAGGAGTGGGGCATCTGGTAGAGCGACAAATGGAGGGATGGGCCTATATCAGATGTTAATGGATTTCTTTATGGAGGATTTGTATTATTAGTTTATTTTTACATTTTAAATATTAATATTTGTTCGGCGTAACGTGAATAGCTACACGATTAGTACTTGTGTAGCAAATAAAACGATCACAAATTGCGTTATATAGATTATTCAATTATACCGGACTAACCTCTTAAAAACTGACACCTTGAAAATCAAAAAATCTACCGGAATACTATTGTTATTCTTGGCAATCCCATTTATCAGCATGGCGCAGGACTGGCATGTCGGCGCATTTTTGGGAATCAGCAATTACAGTGGAGATCTCGTGGAACAGAAGGTAGACCTGAAGTACACCCGGCCAGCGCTGGGAATTTTAGTCAGAAAAGATTTTAATCGTTATTTCTCTCTCAGGGGGGCCATTACATACGGAGTGGCTGCCGGTGCGGACAGTACCAATGCTAAGACAGACCTTAGACAACGTAACCTTAGCTTCCGCAGTCGCATGATTGAATTTGCCCTGATCGGAGAATTAAATTTCCTGGATATAGATGAAAAAGGCTTTACGCCGTATGTGTTTGCGGGTATAGCAGGCTTTGGGTTTGATCCGCAGGCCAAAGACCAGTCGGGCAACTGGGTACGCCTCCGCCGCCTGGGTACTGAAGGACAGGGCTTACCGCAATACCCTGATCGTTTGCCTTATGATATGTTTACCGTGTCCATACCATTTGGTGTAGGTTTCAAGGCTATCCTGAGTGACCGTTGGACACTCGGCTTCGAACTTGGCCTTCGTCCAACTATCACTGATTACCTGGATGACGTGAGTAAAACTTATGTAGACCAGAACACTTTATTGGCTTATCGTGGACAGGCTTCCATAGATATGGCTTACCGCGGCGATGAGGTGAGTGGCAAATTAACACCTGGTACCTATCCGGTAGATGGTACTATCAGAGGTTCTGATAAACATAAAGACTGGTATGGCTTTACCGGCTTCACCATTACTTACCGCCTCGGTAATGGTGGCAATCCATGGGGCAGGGTAAACGCAACGCGTTGTCCTCGCTTCTGATAAAAACAATACTGACACAGCGTTTTGGCGGAAACAGTGGTTTTTTATTCTCCCGGAAAGCGTCAAAATTTATATTTAAATCCTCCGTATGCTGCGGAGGATTTTTTTTTGGCACAGATGTTGAATTTATCTGTTTAAACAGGTAAAAATGCAGCCACCAGCTTATAACCAGGTGGAAAAATACGAATCGCGGAGAGGAGTAGCATTAAAACGGAAGAAGTAAGTTGGTGTGCAACCACCTGTATTCATAACCTAATCAGATGTGCCATGAAAAAAATAATTGCCTTAGCAGTAATGATAGTGATGGCAGGCACGATAAACACGAGCTCCGCTCAATTGCCACCACCACCGCCAAAGCCACCGGTACCACGGCATTTACCGCCGCCACCGTTGCCGCCTAAGCCTCCAAGGCCACCACATCCCGGACATAAACCTCCGCCACCGCCTAAGCCTCCGGTACCGCATAACGCACCGAAGCCACCGCGGCCGCCTCGTCCACCAAAACCACCAATACCACCGCATTCTTATAACTATAAATATATTCATCATCGTTACGCCAATGCTGTCATGACCAATTCCTACGGAACGTTTGCCATCAGTGGCTTTTACGAGCCGAATCACAGCGCTTGATTAGCACCTGTAATAATTTGTACCAACCGATCTTGAACTAAAAACCAAAAAAATGAAAAAACTAATCCTTCTGACAGTGTTGATGGGCGGAGCCGTAATCACCACCTATGCGCAAAGAGGTTATGGTCACGGCAGAGGCCATGGCAATGGGCACTATAAGTCATATGAGCGCTATGAACGCAGACATTGCGACTACCGCCGCTATGATGATTGCAGACCACGCCGCGTAGTGGTTTACGACAGACCAAGATACGCACCAGCTTATTACGTACCGGTGCCGCCGCCACCACCAGTGGCTGTGTACCCGGTGCCCGTACCTGTGGCAAGACCCAGAGTGGCCTTCAGCGCAGGTGTTACCATCGTTAATTGATAACTGAAAAATGAAAAATTCAAATGCCACCCGGAATAAAACGGGTGGCATTTTTTATTGATGACCGGGATGGTTACATTTGTACCTGTCAGCTAACAAATATGCATCATCAACATCTACATAAATTACTAACGCAAACGGCAACACGCTTACTATTAGTGTTTGCCGCCTCATGCGCCTGGCAGGCGGCCAGTGCACAAGCCAGTGTTAAAGACTTTCCTTATCTCAGCAAATTACAGGGTACCTGGGTGATGAACACCCGGAAAGGCTCCGTAGTAGAACAATGGCAGCAGGTAAACGACTCCACCTGGTACGGCCGTACCTGGCGTGTAGCCGAAGGCGATAGTTCCCTGCAGCAGTCGGTAAGTTTAGTGAAACAGGGTGATGCCATTTACTTTATGCCCGTATATACTGGCCATGAAACGCTGGTACCGGTAAAACTGAAGGTTAGAGTGCTCAAGCCGATCGGCTTTGTGGCAGAGGACCTGAAAAATGATTTTCCGCAAAAGGTGACTTACCGGTTCTCCGCTCCAACGGTGCTGGAAGCGCGTGTGCAGGGTACAAGGGATGGGACGGTGGAAGAGTATATCTTTAAGTATAATAAATAATAACTCCTTCAATAATGCAAAAAGCGAAACCAGTATTAGGTTTCGCTTTCTTTTTGTGCCCTGAGTGATCGCTGCCTGCGGCGTAGGTCACTCAGGGCAGTTTCCGCCCGATTGCAGGGTGGAAATTGGCTGTTATTTATGAATCTCAGAAGTAAAATTAAACTGAATCTCAGGATTATTAGCCCGCTCTGTATTCAGGTACCACTCTGATTCCGCGAGGTATACCAGGTGTCCATCCTTATCCTCCACGATATTGGCGGATTTAAAACGGATAAAATCTTCGATCTTATTTTTAGGACCGGTGATCCAGCATGCCTTGTAATACGGCAGGGTATTGAACTGACAAGCAGCGCCATACTCCTGCAGGAGGCGGTATTGAATAACTTCGAACTGAAGGTCGCCCACGCAACCGATGATTTTACGGTTACCACCATGTTGGGTAAACAGCTGTGCCACCCCTTCATCTGTCAGCTGGCGGATACCTTTTTCCAGTTGCTTGGTTTTCATCGGATCCTTGTTTACCAGTTCCTTAAACAGCTCAGGAGAGAAGCTTGGGATACCGGTAATATAGAATTTCTCACCTTCGGTGAGGGTATCACCAATTTTGAAGTTTCCGGTGTCAAACAAACCTACTACGTCGCCGGGGAAGGCATCGTCCACGATGTTCTTTTCCCGTGCGAGGAAGCTGTAAGGGTTGCTGAAGCGGACGTCTTTATCCAGTCGTACGTGTTTATAGAATTTATTCCTTTCAAATTTACCGGAGCAAACGCGGAGGAAGGCGATACGGTCGCGGTGGCGTGGATCCAGGTTGGCGTGAATCTTAAAGATGAAGCCACTGAATTTATCTTCGTTTACATCGATTTCGCGGGTGCTGCTCTGGCGGTTGCGCGGTGTAGGTGCGATTTCCACGAAGGTGTCCAGCAGGTCTTTCACACCAAAGTTGTTCACTGCGGAGCCGAAAAATACCGGTGCCAGTTTGCCATCGAGGTAAGCTTGTTTATCAAATTCATCGTATACGCCTTCGATCAGTTCTACGTCGTTACGCAGCTGGGCGGCATCCTTTTCGTTGAAATGCTCGTCTACATAGCTGTCGCTGAGGTCTTTCAGGTCCACTACATCCTCATCTGTTGCCTTTTTATTCGGGAGGAAGTTTACCAGGCTTTTGTTGTACAGGTTGTACACACCTTTAAAGTCCTTACCCATATTGATAGGCCAGCTAAGCGGGCGTACACGGATAGAGAGTTTTTCTTCCAGTTCATCCAGGAGGTCGAATGGATTTTTACCATCGCGGTCCATTTTGTTTACGTAGATGATAACCGGGGTATCGCGCATGCGACAAACTTCCATCAGCGCTTCTGTCTGTGTTTCCACCCCTTTTACGCAGTCGATTACCAGCACTACGCTGTCCACTGCGGTGAGGGTACGGTAGGTATCTTCAGCGAAGTCCTTGTGACCAGGGGTATCCAGGAGGTTCACCAGTACATCGCGGTATTCAAAGGTCATAACAGAGGTGGCAACCGAGATACCCCTCTGCCTTTCTATCTCCATGAAGTCGGAGGTAGTATGTTTCTTGATTTTATTGGATTTCACCGCACCGGCCGTCTGGATAGCACCGCCAAACAGGAGGAATTTCTCTGTCAGCGTGGTCTTACCGGCATCCGGGTGAGCGATGATGGCGAAGGATTTTCTTTTATTAATCTCGTTAGCGTACTTCATATTTATGTCCGAAAAATGGCAGCAAAGGTAACTAAATTTTTTATCCGGCTATATTTAGTGTTTACCGGGTGTTAATCTGCAAATAAATCCACTAAATTTGAAATATGATTGCTACCCTGAAAATTTTATGGAATAGTTTAAAAATGGCCGTGCAGGAACTGCGGGTGAACAAGCTGCGTACTTTCCTGTCGTTACTGGGCATTACTATCGGTATATTTTGTATCATCTCCGTTTTTACCCTCACCAGCAGCCTGGAACGCAATGTGCGTAATAGTCTCAGTGAGCTGGGCGACGACGTAATTTACGTCCAGAAATGGCCCTGGGGCGGTGGCGGGGAATATCCCTGGTGGAAATACATGAACCGTCCGGAGCCGGAGTATAAGGAATTGAAGCTGATCCAGGAAAAGGTGCAGGGGGCCAGCTTTGTTTCGTTCGACTTCGACGTGAGCGGGCGGCGCCTGGAGCTGGGTGATGATTATATGGATGGCGTGACCATGATGGCGGTAACCCACGATTTTGACCAGATTCAGCAGCTGGCGATTATAGACGGCCGCTATTTTGCAAATTCGGAGAGCAACAGCGGTACACCCGTAGGGATACTGGGAGCTACCATCTGGGAAGGCTTGTTTGGGTCAGCAGAGGCAGCACTGGGCAAGACGGTGAAGCTGATGGGCCGGGATGTGAAAGTGGTAGGCGTCATGAAAAAGAAGGGGGAAAGCATGATCGGCGGGCCTAATTACGACAATGCCATTATCATACCTTATAAATTTGGCCGTACCCTGGTGGACGAGCGCCGTAACGGTAGTCCGTACATGCTGGTAAAAGCCAAGCCTAATGTATCACTGGATCAGCTCAAGGATGAAATTCGTTCCGTGATGCGTGCGGCGCACCGGCTACGTCCTACGGAGGAAGATGATTTTGCAATGAATGAAATCACTTCTGCCAATGAAAATCTGAATTCCATCTTTTCTGCCATCAATTTAGGCGGGGGGCTAATTGCCATATTTGCGCTGCTGGTAGGTGGTTTCGGGATTGCCAATATCATGTTTGTGACGGTGAAGGAACGGACAAATATCATTGGGCTGAAAAAAGCGATAGGGGCTAAAAGGCAGGTGATCCTGATGGAATTCCTGCTGGAAGCAGTGATGTTGTGCTTAATTGGCGGGATAATAGGGTTATTGCTGGTGGTAATGCTGGCAACCATTATTTCTGCTACCAGCAGCTTCCAGTTATATATGACCGCTGGTAATATCATATTTGGCTTGAGTTTAAGCGCAGGTGTAGGCATGATTTCAGGTTTTATCCCTGCTTACAGTGCCAGCAAGCTGGACCCTGTGGTGGCGATAAGAAGCAATTAATTTGTATTTTTGCCGCTTATGTCAGTGAAAATATTAGCAATAGAATCATCCTGTGATGATACCGGGGCGGCAGTGATAGTAGACGGGAAAGTTTTATCCAATCGCATTGCCAATCAGAAAGTACATGAAGAGTATGGCGGCGTGGTGCCGGAGCTGGCGAGTCGCGCCCACCAGGAAAACATCGTTCCCGTGGTAGACGTAGCCTTGCAGATGGCAGGAGTAAAAAAGGAAGAACTGAGTGCCATTGCTTTTACGCAGTCACCCGGGCTGATAGGTTCATTGCTGGTAGGCAGCTGCTTTGCCAAATCCATGGCCATGGCGCTGAACATACCGCTGATAGGTGTGCATCACATGCAGGCCCACGTGCTGGCCAATTTCATTGACGATCCAAAACCGGATTTCCCGTTTATTTGCCTGACCGTTTCCGGCGGCCATACCCAGATAGTGCTGTGCGAGAGTCCGCTGAAGATGCGGGTGATAGGCGAAACGCTGGATGATGCTGCCGGCGAGGCTTTCGATAAGAGTGCCAAATTATTGGGCCTGCCATACCCTGGTGGTCCGTTGATTGATAAATATGCAAAAGAGGGTAACCCCTTAAGGTTCAAATTCCCCGAGCCCCGTATTCCCGAACTGAATTTCAGCTTTAGTGGCCTGAAAACTTCCATTCTTTATTTCCTGCAGGAGAACCAGCAGAAAGATCCGGAATTTATCCAAAACAACCTGGCCGACATCTGTGCATCCATTCAGCATCGAATTATCAGCATCCTGCTGAACAAGCTGGTGAAGGCGACCGAAGAAACCGGTGTGCGTGACGTGGCCATTGCCGGTGGCGTAAGTGCCAACAGTGGCTTGCGCGCTGCGCTGGAAGAATATGGCAAAAAGCATCACTGGCGTACGTTTATACCGAAGTTTGAGTACTGTACGGATAATGCCGGTATGATTGCTATCACTGCTTATTACAAATACCTGGCAGGTGATTTCGTGTCGCTGGACGCTGTGCCTACCGCCAGGGCAGCCTTTTGATCATCAAGTTTTCAGTAGTGCTTTAACGATTTAGCGCTATATTGGTTATTCGTTTAGCCAACTCGTTTGTATGATGAAAAAAATTTTCTTTGCGTTGCTGCTGTTAGGCGCAACGGGTGCCCGCGCACAGGAGCCGGCAGCATTGAAAGCATGGAAGGACCAGAAATACTCCATGTTTATCCATTGGGGGGCGATATACAGCACGCTGGGTGGTGTATGGGAAGGCAAGCCGGTAACCCGTGGATACAGTGAACAGATACAATCGCATGCAGGCATTTACAGTGACGTATATGCCGATGTAGCCAATCGTTTTAACCCCGCGCAGTGGAACCCCGATTCCATTGTATTACTGGCCAAAGCCGCGGGTATGAAGTCGGTGGTGATCACCTCCAAACACCACGACGGCTTTTGCATGTTTAAATCCGCTTACACCGATTACAATGTAGTAGATGCCACGCCTTACAAGCGCGATGTGCTGAAGGAGCTGGCAGATGCCTGTCGGCGCCACGGGCTGAAGTTTGGCTTGTACTTTTCGCTGATCGACTGGCATTTCCCGCAGGCATATCCGATCAGCAGCAGCAACAGTGATCCTATTACACCGGAGCATCACGCCTATAACCTGCAACAGGTGCGGGAGCTGATGACCAATTATGGTCCGGTATCCGAAATATGGTTTGATATGGGTTCCCTCACGGCGCAGCAGAGCCGGGAGCTGGCAACGCTGGTACATTCCCTGCAACCGGGTTGTATGGTGAGTGGCCGTTTGGGTAATGATGCCGGGGATTTTTGTGTAATGGGAGATAATCAGTATCCCGACTATAAAATTGCGTCGCCATGGCAAACGCCGGCGTCGGTATATGACGAAACCTGGGGTTACCGCTCCTGGCAGCAGCATGGCAAAGCGGCGGACAAGGCTGATGAAAAGCTGCGCGGGTTAATTAAAGTAGTGAGCAGGGGAGGTAACTTTCTGTTGAATATAGGCCCTCGCGGAGATGGCTCCGTGGTGGATTTTGAAAAGGAAGTATTGCTGCTGAACGGAACATGGCTACAGCAGAACGGGGACGCTATTTATGGCGCCGGCCCTAACCCTTTTGATACTACGTTTGCATGGGGTGAAGTGACCGCTAAAAAAGGGCAGTTGTTCCTGCACTTACTGGATGTACCGGCGGACGGCAATATCTATCTCCCCGGATTTCATAACAAAATTACTGATATGCGGCTGGTAGCCGGTAATGTACCCGTGGAAGGCAAGGTGAATGCAGCTGCCGGCGGATTACATGTGAAACTGCCCGCATCCGCGATGGCGGGTAAGCATATCCCTGTGCTTGTGCTCAATTATGAAGGGGAACTGGATATCACACCGGTGCACCTGCTCAAAGCACCTGTAGTGCTGGATCGCAGCAATGCCGTGTCCTTGTTCAGCTTCTCCGGGGCAGACTATGAAAGCTATTACAGAAGCGAAGTTGGGGAAACATGGGCATTTACATCTCCCAAAAACAAAAAAATTACCCTGCGCTACAGTGAAGCAGAAAAGGGCAGAACGGTGGCCCTGGAACTGAATGGAAGCATGCATGAGCTGCCGCTGACAACAGGAAAGCCGGTGCCACTGAAAAATGAACTATCGCAACTGCAATGGGGCCCTGTGTATACTACGGGCGCTATGCGCGGCGGTATAGGTGGCAGTGCAGGGGACCTGCACCAGGTGAATGTTACAAAACCTTTTGCGGGCGGGCAGAGCTGGACTTTGCAGCCCGATTTCAATAATGATGCGCTACATACTTTTGCCGGTGGCCGCAGCACCAACTATTATGTGTTACAGGAAGTGACGGCCCCTAAGGATGGCAGTTACCTGCTTGGATTTAGCAGCGGGGATGGCATCCAGGTGTTTGTAAACGGGGAGGAGCAGCTGATTCACAACAATCCGGAGCGTGGTACTACGCAGTCGGAAGTGCTGCTGGTGCAGTTGAAAAAAGGAAAGAACCAGCTGGTGGTGAAGTTGTATACGCGCTTTGCAAAAGAGCTGCAATGGGCGATTAACAGGCAGGTGCCACAGCAGTTATACGAGCAGCCAACATCGCTTGAAGTAAAAGGTGGCAGTGGGATAAACCGCATTACCATTCGGGATGCCAGGGCGGTTTCGCCACACCGGAATCTGCGTATGCCTGATCTCTCCTTATATTTGCAGGCAAAATAGCGGCATGGCCAATACGTATTTCCAGTTTAAACAATTTACCGTAAACCAGGAGCACTGCGCGATGAAAGTGTGTACAGATGCCTGTATACAGGGAGCTTTCACCGCGCAGTACCTGGTGCATCATGGGGTGGCGGTGAAACGTATCCTGGATATTGGTACGGGCACGGGCTTGCTAAGCCTGATGCTGGCGCAGGTGCACCCTGCTGCCATAACCGCTGTGGAACTGGACCCTGGCGCGGCTTTGCAGGCCCGGGAAAATTTTAATGCTTCTCCGTGGCAGGAGCGATTGGATGTGCAGGAAGTGGATGTAAGGCAGTTGCCGGTTTCGGAGAAATTTGATTTTATTATTTCTAATCCGCCGTTTTATGAATCGGCCCTGAAGAG
The DNA here is from genome assembly GCF_900142605.1 of Chitinophaga jiangningensis. GTDB lineage: Bacteria > Bacteroidota > Bacteroidia > Chitinophagales > Chitinophagaceae > Chitinophaga > Chitinophaga jiangningensis. The sequence continues at coordinate 339,116 of NZ_FRBL01000009.1, read as the reverse complement.
CGGGCACCAGCAGAAGGATAAGGCGATGCATGCCACCAGTCTGGGGTACAGCGAGTTGCTGGAGGCGATTGGTATGCATTTGAAACCTGGGGCATCGTTTTCTATATTACTGCCTTATGTAGAGTTCCAGGCATTCAGGGCGTTGGCAGCGTCGAAGGGCTATCATCTGCATCAGCTGTTGCAGGTACGGCAAAGTATGAAACATGGCTATTTCAGGGCGGTGGGTATTTTTTCCGCTGCTGCCAGGGAAACTTCTATAACGGATATGGATATACGCGATATGGAAAATCAGTACACTCCTGCGTTTATTGCCCTATTGAAAGCCTATTACCTGAAGTTATAACCCCAATTCCGCCTTTAACTGATCGATCAATTCCTGCAGCGCCGGATTCTGCTGGCGTTCAAGTTCTGCAATCACCATCAACTTAGTTGTATCATCCAGCTGCCCTGGCGGCGGCGGAACCGGAAATCCCTGTTGGGCAAAGAGATCGTCGGTCCACTCGTTACGCAGCGCATCAATGACCAGATGTACCCGGTCCACCGGGCTGTTGTTGATGACCTCATGGGTGAGGTTGAAATTAGCGTACCAGCATTCGCCTGCCTGCATGGGAAGTTTCATGCCATCGAGCAGGAACTCAACTTCCGGATGTGTAATAACGGGGACGTGTATACGTAAATTTCCTTCTTCGTAAGATGCGCCTATATCTTTATGCGGCTTGATGATGGCCCCGGATTTAAGTTTTAGGAGTCGCACCCCTTCCAGCGGGCATTTAAAGCTTTGCAGCACATATGAAAAATACGGCGTTTGCTTGAGCAGAGGCGTATCCTGAAAGGGCATGCCTGCATGGGAGTGTATATCTGTGATAGCGCCTGAAGTGGAGCGCAGGGAAATGCTGCTCCATTCGCCGGAGTAATCTTCCCGGTGAAAGTGCGCGGCCCATTGCAGGGACTGGCATTGGTGCAGATCCTGGAGGAGCGCCTCCGGATAAAAGTGGAAAGGGAGCTGTAGGAAGTTGGTGTGGGACATGGTGTGAAGTTAGCGACTTTTAGTCCGCCAGCAAATACGGCGCTTCCAATTCTTTTGACCCTACATAATTATCATCTTTCCAGACAATTAGATAAGTACCACCCCATACTTTTCCGGGTTGTGTTACAATGGGCGTCAGCTGTTGGCGCATAAACTCAAAATGCAGTTTCGGCAGTCCTTCCTGCGGCGCCATCCATTCGTAGTAAATGTTGGAAGCGGGCGGTTGTTTTAAGGTGCCCGATTTCAGTTTTGCGGTGTAATAGGTACGGAAGGAGAGCTCCTTATGGTCCGGCAGACCTTCGAACTTATGCGTGTATAAACCCGCCAGGCGTATGTTTTCCAGCGTGAGTCCCAGTGTGCCGGCGAGTTGGTGGAGTGCCTCCCGGATATCCAGGGAATCGTTGGAGCGTACTGCTGGCATATGCCATCCCATAGCATTGTGCATCATGAGCAGTTGGTGGTGTTCATTGTATACGAGCAGGAATTGTACGGTATAATTATCTTTTTTAGTGGCTTCCTGTGCGTGGGCGGTACCTGTATGCAACGCAAACAACAATGGGAGCAGGCGGAGGTATTGTGGCATGGGTAAGTTATTTAGTGTAGAAGTTTTGGTATATGCCTTTAATTTACGGCAAACGGGGATACGTGCAAAACAAAAAGTGATCAAGACAATTATCGATTACGCGATGTAGTCCTGCAGGTAATCAAAATAGGAGGTGAGTGCCCCATTTTCGGCGATGGTGGCCTTTTTGATCATTTCGCTGTTGCCGGATAGCAGGTCTTCGAATACATATTTCATCAGCTGGTCCCCGAAATATTGGGAAGCATCGCGGGGGAGTTCATTGGGGAGGTTGCTGACGCACATCATATCCACTGTATCTGGCAGATAAGGTGCGGTCCGGGTCATGGTTTGTTTGTCTACCCCATACACCGGATCGTCGATGGTGCTGTCGCCCAGGTTGCAGGGGATGCTGCCGTTGGTATCATCTGTAATGTCAGCAATCACCTGGATGCGGAAGTTATCCTTTTGCAGGTCTTTGGCGGAGAACAGCGGGGGGATATTTTTATCCCAGTAGATGCCGTTCATGAGGATATCGCTGGCGGCTACGAAGGGGAGGAACTTGCAGTCGTATTGCTCCGGGTGGGCGTGGAAGTCGGCGCGACTATACGTTTTATCATCCTTGCGCAGGTACAGTTCACCTGCTTTCAGCTGCGTGTATACCGGGTAGTTATAGCTATTCATCAGGAATTCTTCCGGTGGAATGTATTTGATGCCGAGGAGTCCCATGATTTCCAGTACGCCTGCGGCTACGCGTCCTGAGCCGGTAGCAACTATTTTCAGGGGTGGCAGTTTTACACCGAAATAGTGGGAGATGAGTTCCTGGAAGTCGTGCGACTGGTGGACGGGTTTGAGTTTGAATAATCCGGTCTTTTGGCCATAGGCCAGCAGTCCGTTATGTGCGCCTACTACGCCGGCAAAGAAGCCGAAGCCGAGGATGCGTTGTCCGTCCGGGTGTACGAGGCATTCATAATCTACCAGGCGGATATTTTTTTCGAGGATAGCTTTGAGCATGTCGCGGTTATGCGGCTGCTTTTTTTTGGTATGGCTGAAAAAGAGGTAGGTTTTGTTGGGCAGCAGGAACGTTGGCGGCACTTCTTTTATACCTAAAAGTATACAGCAGTTTTCCAGGTTTTGGGAGATGGTAACGCCGGCTTTGGCGTATTCTTCATCTTTAAAGCAACGGTGTGGCGAGGGCTGTGCATACAGCGCTACATGCGGAAAGTGATGCATGATCCACTGGCATTGTTTAGGGGTAAAGGCCACGCGGTTATCGTGTGGGTGCTTCTCTTCCCTAATTAACCCTATGTGCACTGATTTTTGCATTATTTAATTTACGAAAAAAATAAATAATGGCGGTGTGGGTGGCTTAGTATTGCATGAAGGAATTGGCAGGATTGTATAATGGTGAGTAGCCGTAGTAGTTACTTCTGCTGACGCTTACGCTGCCGGATACAGAGAAGGTGCGGTCGTTGCTGATGTACATGACACCAGCTCTGGCGGCAGGGAATATGCCGGAGCTGTTCATCTGCATGTTGCCAGAATTCTTATAGAGCGGCTGGTAAGCTGGTCCGCTGAACCGCATCACGGTAGGCGTGGCGGAGAGGCTGCCGAAAGCGAACAAGTTAGGGGTAAGCTGACGGTTGAGTTGTATGGCCATGGGTGCGGACAGGTAAGTGCCGCTTCCACCTTTAAATCCCACGAAGCCGGCGGAGAGGCCGGTGTATTTGGTTACAAACCATTTCTTTTGAATATGGCTGCTATCTTTTTCCTGGTTGCCGGGAGCGAATGCGGAGTTATGCTGATCACCCGGAAATACAGGCAGCTGGGCTTTTACAGCCATGGCTGACATCAATATTGCTGAAAAAATGATGGTGCGTAACATGTTATGAAGGTAAGCATCCTTTGCTGGAATAATGCTAAGGAAATCTTAATATTTTTTCTGTTGACCTGGAGCATAAGGCTTGGCAGACTTGGAGCCGGTCATTTTCTTTGCTTGTCCGGGAGGTACTTTACCGCTGTTGCCGGCGGTATGTACGGTGGTGTAACAGGAGCTAAACAGCATAACGGCTACGGTAGCTATCAGAATATGGATTTTTTTCATGTGGTTCAATTTACGGGGCAAAGCTACGAATTTTGTGCCAAGGAGGGATTGAGCATTTTTGCCATGGAAAAATGTTAAAGCTGTGCTGAAAAGAACATATTATAAACAGTTAATGGTGTGCCTGGAAATTGATAGAACTTTATGATGGTAATCATGTGTCAATATAACCGTGGTCATGAAAATGTGTGCAGGTTCAAGGTAATTTTATATTGAAAATGTTCATAATTACCATTTAAAACTTTCGACCATGCTGTTAGTAATCAACGACCATAAATCGCTGGGATTGCTCCAGCAGGAATTTTCATCGAATTATCCATTCTTGAAATTATCTTTTTATGATAAACCCCATGGCATTTTAGAGGCTACGGAGAAATCGCATCAGCTTTCGGCTAGGATGCTGGTACGGGAGGTACGCAATCTTCACCATAGCGGTACGCTCACCATTAATCCGGATGATACGGTATATAGTATTGAAAGGGCTTTTCGCGATCGTTTTAATCTGAATGTACAAGTTTGTCGAAGAAATACCTTTGGCTGGGTACAGACGTCTGGCAGTGATCTCGTTACATTGGGAGAGCAGAATGAGATAGGAAGAACTGCGGTGGAAAAGAAATCTCCGGGAACGCGTAATGACTTTCTGGATGATGAATATTAACAGGTAGATGTACTGGTAATGAGTTTGACAAATGGACAGCTGGTGATTAGCAGCAGGGTATGCAGGGAGGGAAACATTATTCCATATAAATATAGCTGCGCCGGTGAGAATATCAATCCTCCGCTGGAAGTGAATGGAATTCCACCTGGTGCGGCTTCTATAGCTGTGGTGCTGGAGGATATGGATGCACCGCTAGGCAAATGGGTGCACTGGTTAGTTTGGAATATGCCGGTTAGTCACCGGATTTGTGAAAATTACACGCCGGTTATATTGGGTAAAAATGACTTTGGTCAGGTTAGATATACGGGCTTTTGTCCTGGTAAGATGTTGCATCATTACCATTTTACAGTTTTTGCATTGGCAAAGCTGCTGAATCTTGGACCAGGCGGGAGCTGGGATGATTTGCGGATTGAAATGGCGGGGCATGTACTGGCAACTGGAGTTTTCGACTGCATTGCACTTACGAAGTCCGCTTATTATGACAAATCTGAAAATAAAATTGCGATGACGACGATAACATTCAAAGATATATATACGCAGGAGAGTACTGCATGTATAACATTAATTATCCCTTTGCAACCTGTGGCAGGCTACTCCAGGGAGGCCGATGCGCATGTCCTGGACAAGATGGTGGGCAAGGTTACAGGTTTCCTGCATGAAATGTATCCTATGAAAGAATCGGCTGTTTTATTAGCTAACCTCTATGAATTAGCGGCATTGCTCAAGGCCGATGACAGACCAGCCCTGCAGGGGGCTGGTCTATATGTATCCGCCCGGTATAAAAAGTTGTTATTGTTTCCATTTCCTGTTAAGGAAAAAGTAGTGATTGCCGGTAAATTTTCAGTACGGGAGGCATTGCAGCTTGAGCAGTATAGTGTTGACTATATCCTTTTACATGCAGATAGCAAGCGCGTTATGTGTTATAAGGGGAAACTTGAAGAATTGGAAGAAATTCAGGATCATAACTTTCCACGGTTATACCAGGAGGAGTACGAGTATGCAAAGCCTTCCAGGAGTTCTTCACTTGCAGGTTATGCAGGGGAGAAGAATTTTGAAAAGGATAAGAGTTTGTTACAGGCGGATAGGCGCAGGCGTTTTTTCATACAGGCCGACAAAGCGTTGTCAGCTTACCTTGGACAATTGCCGCTGGTCTTGGCTGGGCCGAAAAAGGATATGGCCCAGTTGGAAGAAGTGACCCATCATTCTAAGAATATCATTGCCAGGATACCAGGCAACTACTTTCATGTGGGCAGGGATAAGTTGGCAGCTAAAGTTTGGCCTCTTGTCAGGGAATGGTTGGATGGCAGGGACAGGCAGGTTATTTCCAGCTTCCTGGAAAGTATCGGGCAGGGGAATACGGTCGAAGGCGTAAAAGCGGTTTGGGAAGCGGCCAGGGATGGTCAGGTGGCTAAATTACTTATTGAAAAGAATTTCGCTTGTAGTGGTTTTACTGACAAAAATGGAAAAATTTATCTACGAGCTCCTGAAAAGCCCCATCATATCGAAATGGACATCCCGGAAGAAATTATGAGGATGGTGATTAAAAAAGGTGGACAGGTTCTTTTTGTGGAAGATAATGCTTTAGATCTCCATGGCGGCATAGCTGCTATTACCTGGTATTAGCCGTCAATATATTTATGATACTATTCAATCTAATCTAAGCGTGATAAATTAGCCCCAAATCGGAAAGCCCTGAATCATATTCAGGGCTCTTTCCGTTACGGCTGAGGTTGTTATTTATTTAATTTCAATTTGTTTTCCGCCGATACTTTTTTTAGCCTCCTCTTTTTTGGGAAGTACAAGTGTCAGCACACCATTGTTATAATGAGCTTCCGTCTTGTCTGCATTGACAGCGTCAGGGAGACTGAAACTCCTGGAGAAGCTGCTATAGTTATATTCTCTGCGACTCATTTTTTCATCCTTTTTCTCGTGTGTTTCTTGTTTTTCAGCACTGATTGTCAATACATTGTTCTCTACTTTTACTTTAAAATCTTCCTTTTTTAGTCCTGGAGCAGCCAGTTCCATTTTAAAATTTTCTTTATTCTCGCTGACGTTTACAGCTGGAATTGTAAGTTCCAGGTTTCCATTACCGTTGCCGTCAAACCATTCATTCCATGGTTTGAAAAAATCGTCAAATACGGAAGGGAACAGGCGGGCTGTTCTGCTTAAAGATTGAGTTGCCATATGAAGCCTCCTTTTTTTATTTAGGGTTATTTCTTACTTTTTTTACCATTATGTTCCAGTTCGAATGTAAGTTTTGCATTAATTCGGTATTCTACAATTTTTCCATTTTCAACCTCTGCGCTATGGTCTTTTATATAAATAGATCTGATGTTTTGCAAAGTTCTCGATGCTTCTTCTACTGCATTTCGTGCAGCATCTTCCCAACTTTCTTTTGAGTTGGCGAGAATTTCTATGACTTTTAACGTGCTCATTTTACAAGATTTTTGGTGAATAAAACCAACTGTACACATAACGAAATTAGAAAGAAGAAAAATAATAAATGGTGATTATGCTCAGCGATAAAACTGATTATAGTCATGCATAATTATCATAGTCCTTGATGATTATTGTCATTGTTGCAGGGAGATATCAACATTAATTTTATTTAAAATTACATGCAATGGAAAAGATATTATTGGCTATTGCTGGTACCATACCTGCGGCTACGGTACTTGAGTTTGCCTGCAATCTGGCAGGTAAGACGCGGGCGCGTATGACTTCCTATTTTTTTGAAGATTACAAATATGATGAAACCCCAAGGCTCAAGGCCACTTTAGGCGCTGCATATGTAGAAACTATTGTTGCCGGCGATTTACCTGAGAATCAGGTTAGCAGAAAACACGTGGATAGTAACATCCGAAATTTTCTAAATGCCTGTGAAGTGAAAGGCGTATTGTCGTCCGTGCATAGAGGGACAGAGGCCACTGTTGAGAGCGTTGTTATCGCTAGTCAGTTTGCAGATTTAATTGTTATAGATACAAACATATCAGCCTATAAGCGAAGTGTTGGAATGCCGGAGGATATGGTGCAGCAGATATTATCGTTGTCATATTGTCCTGTGGTGATTGCTCCGGCTACTGCCGGGAAGATATCCGAAATAGTTTTTTGTTATGATGGTAGTCCCTCTTCAATTTTTGCCATGAAACAGGCGGGCTATTTATTAAGTGCCGAGGATTTGGTGGCAACGGTGGTACAGGTTGCAAAGAAAGAGGTACAGGCGGGAGACTCCAAGGAGCTGATGGAGTGGCTGAGCCTGCACTATAGTAATGCGAACTATGTGGCATTAAAGGGTGAGGACGAAGCTGCTATAATAGACTATCTGCAGAATAAGAAAAATGTATTGTTAGTAATGGGGGCGTATGGAAGAAGTTTGTTGTCCCGGCTATTTCGTCACAGCCATGCAGATTTAATTATTAAGGCGTTGCCTTACCCTGTTTTTATAGCTCATAGTAATATTTAGGGGCAAGGAATTTGGCGAATATTTATGTCTATTAAATTATTGAATTATGTTAGGAAATCTTTTACCAGAGCAGATTGAAGACATTCTCACCAGGCATGTCACCGGACGCATTGGTTGTACAGACGGACAGCAACCGTATATAGTACCTGTTAGCTATGCGTATAATGGAACTTACCTGGTTGCCCATTCTAAGCCTGGTTTGAAAATAGATATTATGCGCAAAAATGCTGCGGTCTGTTTTGAGGTAGATGAAATTGATGACCTGGTAAATTGGCGGTCAGTGCTCGTAAGAGGGCGATACCAGGAGGTTACTGATCCCAGGGAGAAGTACTACCTGATGAAATTCCTTGTTGGACATTTACAGCAGTATCATGCCAGTGAATTAGCCGTATTAAATGAAATGAGTAAAGGATTAGATATACAGGGTGAGGCTCCTCCAATAATACGTCCGATAGTTTTTAAGATTACAGTAATAGAAAAGACAGGGCGATATGAAAAAGGAATGACTGGTCATGGTATGGCTGAAAGTTAACGATGAGCAATAAAAATTGGAATATTGTGATCACTGATTACTTCTGTAATGAAACTGGATTTAAAAAGCTGTGATAATGCTGTACGACCAAAGGCACCGCAAACGAGGAGCGGATTTTTTATGTCATTGATCCAGGTTCCGAAATATTTTGTGGGTTTGGCTCCGAGGACTTGCAGCGTCAGATTCGGAAAATGGCTGGAGCATAAATCTTGAATATTATTAGATTCGGGAATAGCGGCGTCCTTATTGGTGGCATATACCAAAACAGTATGCAGGGAGGTTAATTCAGGCATTAAGCAGGCAAAGCTTTTGATGGCAAAGGTGGCATCATCGGACCCGTCATAAGCCAGGACCACACTATGAGGAAATTTGAATTTTTCAGGGATAACGATAACGGGACATTCTGACTGATGAATTGCCATTCGAAGATATTCATTCGGCGATGCCACACCCAGGTTCTGATAAAAACGTTCACTACCCAATAACATTAAATCCGCAAAACGAGTTTCTTTTTGTAGCTCAGGTATTGAAAAGTCCAGGTGTTTACTACATACTTTAAATGCGATGCCATAGTGTTTACAGGCCTGTTCAAACCGGCTGATGCTTGTATTTAGTAGTTCTGTACTGTATTCTTCTATCAGGGGTAGCCAGGTTGCGGCGTTACTATAGGAGTAGGTCCAGGCAGTATTGAAATCAACATGTGGTAGAAAGATCCCCGTTACGAAAACAGGCTGGTACTCATTGAGCCGCCGAACAAATTCAAATGCGCCATCTGAATAATGCGGCCCGTCAAATGCAAGTATTATCCGTTTCACAATAAATAATTTCTTGGATAAATTTCCCAATTTTTTGATGATATGATTATGACGGTGGTCAAATGCATCGCTGATTGAGGTCATTCTGGGGTATATTTATACCTGAGCAAAAAAAAATATTTGTTTATTAAAATTTTATTTCTACATTTGCATCCCGCTACGGCGGAAACGCATTGCAAAAGGCAATTGCCCAGATGGCGGAATTGGTAGACGCGCTAGACTCAAAATCTTGTTTCGGCAACGGAGTGCAGGTTCGATTCCTGTTCTGGGCACCATACTAAGGCTTGTAGGTATTGACTTACAAGCCTTTTTTGTTTGTATAATTGTCAAATTTTACCGGTTTTTCCCACTTTCAACCACTATTGTTGACAAATGGCAAGCAGAAATTATCTCTTATAACGGCTACTACAAAGCGTTTCATTCGCAGTTATTTCCCAGGAAAAAAGCTGTTTTTTAGACACCAATATCTGATCATTCAGATTGCCAAAATGTGTCTGGCACTTTTTCAATTAAGAATCTTACCAGAAAATTCTTTCCATCACCTTTTTACACTCTCTCCTGCAGCCTGCCGCAGTGGTGGATACAACATGTAGCGGCATTCTGTTAGCCTACTCTTATTTTATCACTTAAATCTATTATTGTCAGTACTAACTGGATTGGCTAAACGGTGAATTCCCTGCCAGTGTAAGTTGGGCGCCGACGAAGTGATTAATTACAAAGAAAATCCAGAATGGCATAAGGAAGTGAAGGCGCTTACCAGTGGCCGGGGAGTAGATCACGTGATAGAAATCGGTGGTGGCGGAACAATGGCGCAGTCGGTGAAATCGGTATACCTGACTGGAGAAATTAGCCTGATAGGAACGATGGCTGCCGGGGATCCCCTGATAAACCTGAATATGCTGCTAACTACCGCCACTACCATTCGTGTTATTGCCGCTGGTCACCGGGGGCATCAGCAGGCGATGAACAACGCAGTGGCATTTCATAAGCTCAGACCAATTATAGACAGTGTGTTTCCTTTTAATGAAGCGCCGGAGGCGTATCGCTATTACCTCAAAGGGCAATATCAGGGGAAAGTCGTGGTATCAATGGCGTAAGGCGTGTTATGTAACAAACGTATTAAATAATGACCACTATTGCGCGATATTAAGCAAAACAAATGAAGGACAGAATTTTAATGGCTGGAGCATCATGCGTGGCTTGACAGGTTGATTGAGAGAAACAGCGTAACCGTCACCGTAAGTTGACAAGTATTTGATAAGCAATTAATACAAGATATTGATACCAGGACTATGGAATTCCTGTTCTGGGCACAGCGACTACCACAACGAAAGGGCTCTCAGAAGAAGGCCTTTTTTGTTTTGGGGCAGGTCAGTATTTCTTGCTGTTGACTTTTTAACCGCCAGATATTTTATTAGTATGGTAGGTAGGATTGCTAATTATTTGTTTTTAAAACAATTTATTATTAAAATTGTAATAATACTTCAATATACCTTTTTTATAGAAAAGGCGGGGCTGAAATAATGGAAGAATTCAGCCGCTGCTTTCCCATAAGCACCAAAATTATTCTCTCATAAGAAAATAACCAAAATGAATTGCAATCCAAAAGTATCTGATGCTTTAACCTCATTGAAAGCATTATCACCAGAACATTCATCGTGTTGTTGTAGGTAAATCCCTGCTATTTCTGACGCCGAGGCAAAAGAGTATGTATCTTCCAGATATATACTTTCCCCGTGAGCCGCAATTGGCTCAGGGGGCGCTGACAGGTTACACGTACACTACAAGAATAATGACAGGTTTTTTCCGGACTATCACTGTCCGGGGCGGCTGCGCATTGAATTGATATGCGGGACAGGTAGTTCAGAAGGCAGAATTTTCATTTCATAAGACAACGGTCTTTCATACAAGATAAAGAAGGATATTCTATTTATTATTCATTTCACTAAAACAAAAAAGTATGAAAACAGATGTAAAAACATGGGAAGACAAAACTCTGGGTATTTCTAAAATTGAAGGGCTAAATTTTGATGGTGATCGTTATTGGGAAGAATGCACCATAACAATCCAAGGAAAAGGAGAAGGGCCCTGGCCTTTAAAAGAGTCCGCCCAATCATTTACAATCTATCTCAATGGGGAGAAGATTTTTTCTGAAGTTCTCTTTGGCGAAAAGGTAATTAAAAAGACAATTAACTCCAAAAACGGATTTAATATTACCGGAGATATGGCACATCAGGTCGCAGCGCTGACAAGTAGCGCAGATGGCTCTGTAACGGTAAAATGCACTTACAAAGAATCAAGTGTGCTTAATCAGTAAAACAACTATAAGATTGCTGTAGGTAAGGCCTGCTATCCCTGACGCCCGGAAGAAGAGTTTGTTTTTGATGATACCTACTTCCCCGTAATGCGCTTTCCTGGCAGATTGGGCTCTGGCAGGCTACAATTTCACAAAATACAAGAATTATGAACAGGTATATGATCCGGAATATTAAAGTCAGTGGGGCCTGCATTGAATTGATATATGCCATTCATTATTATTTTTTCGTTAAACAAAAAAAAGTATGAAAACAGAGGTGAAAACATGGCAAGACAAAACTATAGGTATTTCTAAAATAGAGGGGCTAAATTTTGATGGGGATCGTTATTGGGAAGAATGCACAATAACCATCCATGGGCGAGGGGAAGGCCCCTGGCCTTTGAAAGCGACCGCACAATCATTTACTATTTACCTTAATGGAGAAAGAATCTTTTCTGAGGTAGTCTTTGGGAAAAAAGTAATTAAAAAGACGATTAACTCCTATAACGGATTTAACATTACAGGAGATATGGCACATCAGGTGGTGGCGCTGACACATAGAGCAGATGGCTCTGTTACTGTGGAATGTACTTACAATGAGTCAAGCGTGCTTAAATCCAAATCTGTCAGCTGGAAAGACACAGGCGCTGTAACAATTATGCAAAACTTGTTTCTTGATGCATCAGAAACATGGAAAAGATGCCAGGTGAAAATTGAAGGCGCTAAATTTGATCCGGGCCATATTAATGTCAATCGTTTTCGTATGCAATTGATAACCGATGGCTCTTTAGCTCAGGAAAAACCTTACGAATCTATATTGGGAGGAACAGAATCCCGTCTTTACTCCTATAACGTAAATGGAAAAGTAACATTACTTGTTTCCGGGTATTTCAATGTGGGTGGAGCAAAAGTGACATTAACAGGATTTTATTAATTCGATCACCTCTAAATTCAACTACTCAATGGAAAAGATGATATTACATATGTGGGATGCTTCTTCCCTGGCAGGAACCATTAAAAATAATCAAATTGATCAAAACAGCCATTCCGGAGATAATAGTCCTGCCATTAAAACAGTGTATTCAGATCTGAAGCCTTTTACACGTAATGTTTATTTGATACGTCCCAAAGTGCTTGTACCACATATGGGGTTTGTTGCAACGGCAGAAACCGCAGCAGGGAATGTTCCTGTTATTTCTTTCAAAGGAACGGACGGAAAGCTGGATGGAGCGAATAACCTACTGCTTGGCTGGGAAAAGTTTCAAGATGGGTCGAATGTGCATAGCGCCTTTTATACGGCAATTACGGAATTATTCCCAGATATTTGGCATGACAGGATAGTGATGGACGCTATAAAAAGTAAAGCGCCGATCTATCTGACCGGGCATAGTAAAGGGGGCGCTTTGGCGACCTTGCTAGCCAGAATGATCTCTTTAAAAGCACCAGGAACCAAGCTGAACGTATATACATTTGGTGCACCCCGGGTAGGCGATGCGAAATTTGCCAGGAACTATGAAAATGATAAGAATATCGATCATCTCAGAGTGGAATCGTTTGGTGATTTAATCCCCCACCTACCATTATCTCATGATGAATTTACGCTCCCCAATTCATATACAGATGTTTTAATTGCGGATCTTGCACCTTCTGCATCTTATAATTATGTATCTGTGGGAAAATATTATCCCGTAAATGTTGATAACACTACCTATAATAGGGAAAGGGTAAAGCCCGCCCCATCAAAAATTAATACATCTCAAAATGACCTGAATGCCTATTATGTAGCGATCCAGGATTTTAACAGAGATAAAAATATCTTTGGCGATAAACATGGTGTTTATTTCCCCTCTTACAGCACAAATAGAAGCGTAAGTGTAAGAAGATGATTACCCCATGTCATCCTACAGTTCTATTAGCGAGTTTGTATAAATGGAGAGTGCCTTCAATACTTTTAACGTTAGCTTTTCGTTTTGAAAATCGGACTGTGTTCATGAGTGAAATACAAAGAATAAATTCTTCAGTGTAAGGACTTGTAAGTTTTTGGTGAATCCCGCTGGGCAGGTGAAACTTGTGATCTATATAACAACAATTTCCGGATCTTTACTGTTATGCCGCTTGAACTACAATCCTTTTCACTATAAACTAAATGCATAGTATATGGCCTTCATACTAACAGATGAAAATTTCGAGACTGAAGTGCTGAAATCTGATAAACTCGCTGTTGTTGACTTCTGGGCAGAATGGTGTGGTGCTTGTGCCGCAATGGGGCTTGTCATTGGAGATCTGGCAAAATTCAGGAATATTGCTAGGTGCAAATAAAAGAAAAGGATAATCTTTAGCATTAAAAATTTATTAATATAGGCTGATTGTCAGCATTTCCAATAAGCGTAAAAGTGTTATCCTCCGTGAGTCTATCCAGTGCCGAGGATTCAGCAACGGCCGGATATTCATTAAGGATATTTCCGTTATTATCAAATGCAACAACGATGACAGATGCCTCATTATCAGTTTTACAAAAAGGCCATAGTTGTTTATTTGTTGTTATCATACCTGGATATAAATGATGCGGGCCTTTTATCTCGATAAGTTTTAAACCCTCAGGGGTAATAGGAATTGAGTTTTCGGGATCTCCTACCGCAATATTTAAGAAGACAGGTATTGATTCAGTACTAATAATATCTTTACCTTCCTGATCTTCTTTGGTCCACGAATTTCTTTCTGTATCAAGTCTCTCAAGTTCTTGTTTTGTTGATTCCTCTGTGATGTTTTCCATTTTTATGATTTCAGGGTTAATTGCATCCTTAATAAGATTCTGAATATCCTTATCAGAAAATTTATCATTTCCCTTTAACCGTTTTGTCAGCGTTTGGCAGGTAGTTTTCACTGATGCTAAAGAATCGCATAGTATTTTTGACCTATCTAAAGCTACTTTGGTTTTAATTCTAAGTTGCCCCATGTCATATATTCCTTTCCTTAATTGGGTTCGAGCTTTCCAATCAGCAAGTGCTTTAATTCCAAACGTTACTGCAACGATAGTTCCTCCTACTATAAGAACACCAAAAATACCTCCCAAAAGTCCACCAACAGTCAATAACTCCATACCCAATACAGATACTAGTACAGTGGCTGCCGTTTCGGCTGCCAATACGCCTGCTTCTACCAGCATGATTGTGGCAGCAGGAGCTAAATAACCAACGGCTGCAACCCCTACAACATCTAACACAATACTACTGATGGAGATAACAGTGTTGGTCGTATTAACTTTTAGCAGGTTTTTTTTTCCTTCAAAGATATCTCTATCGGTGACGGGGGGTATTGTAAGATTTGCTTTTTTGTAAACCTCCGCAATCTCTTTATTTACCACTTTCAATAATTGTATGAAATTATCATATGTGGATTTTGCCTCTTTGAGAATTAATTGCGTATCTGTGTACAACTCGGCCAAACGAGCCTCTCTATATTTGTTGTCAGGAAAAAAATCAGGTAGCCATGAAGATGTCATTTTATATTTATTTATGGTTATTTATTGAGGTTGCTTTTTTAAATAAAGACCTGGGGCTATTGGGGATCCTCTTTGGTCCATGAATGATTATCGTGATCGTCTTTTTTTAATTCTTCTGCAATACTTGCCGCAGTAATTTTATTTGCTTTAGTAACAGACGGTTCAACATCCTCCTTTATAATATCCTCAATTTCTTTTTCAGTGAGTTTGGTGCTCTGCCTCCTGTTTAGCACATCAAATGTAGTTTTTAATGCCCGTAAGGAATCTAACAAAGTTTCAGCTTTCCTTTTCGATAATCTTGTTCCTGCTCTGAAGGGGAAAACCTCTTTAATTCCTTTGCGAAGCTCGTCGCGATCCTGGCTTTCCTTTATGGCTACAATTCCGATTTCGACTGCCGTGACTATTGCTGTACCAAGCGCAAATCCAATTGCACTTCCAGCAATCTTCCCAATTGTAAAAGTGATCCGCTTTTCAATTAGAGGAATAGTAAATTCTGTTAAAACTTTAGCTGCAGTTGTTTCTGCCATAACTCCCGATGATACTAAAAGTTTTGTTGCACCGGGGGTTAAATATCTCACGGCACCAACCCAAGTTACAACGCCCAAAAGGGCTTTGGTAATTGTAACAGTCAGTTCGTTTTTTCCTGTCTGAGACTTATCCAATATTGTAAGTTTTGAGACTTCCGGAGCTTTAAGACCTGCTTTTTTATACGCCGTTGCAATCGATTCATTTACTTGTGTAAGTAAACTTTCAAATTCTTTATAATCTTTTTGGGCGTCATTTAAGTCGACTTTTGCAGTATCTGCCAATTCTAAAAGTCTTAGCTTACGGTTGTTGTTGTCTGTAAATACAACTTGATTTTTCATGGATTTTTAATTTATTAAATTTTATATAAGGTGTTAATAATATTTCCTGCATGTTTTTTATTGAAAGCATACCTAACATTATTTAATTAGAAAAGTTCGAGTTTAAATTAATAAGATGGTGCATGGAAATTGATGGATGCCATTATACACAGACTGTTCATTGTTGTTCATTTTTGTTCAATTGTTCATTTTGTTCATTTTTTGTATTATGGAATACGGCAAGAATCAATAATGTTGTTAGGGGATAAACACACGTATAAAAAAAAACAATGCAGGAATAGCGCGCTACTCCTGCATTGCCTTCGTTAAAAGTTTCTCCCGCTTAATACCCCGGGTTCTGCACAATCCTTGGATTCCGGTCTATCGCATCCTGCGGCACCGGATTCAGGTACATTTTCTGGGTGAATACATGCGGATGGTTGAGTGGTACAATTTCGTACTTCCATACACCCGAGTTATTTTCGGGGACTGTATTGGAGATCTTCATGCCATGTTTATCTACATTCATAACAGTGTTGGCGGTTTTCCAACGGATGATATCGTAGAAGCGTTTGTTTTCAAAGCAAAGTTCCACTCTTCTTTCCTGGTAAATAGCCTTTCGCATATCTGCCTGTGACAGACCAGGTGTGAGGTTGGGGAGATTGGCTCTTTTGCGGACCTGGTTAATGGCATCGTATACAGTTGCATCGGGCCCCACTGCTTCGTTTTGCGCTTCTGCATATCCCAGCAATACTTCCGCATAGCGATAGTAAATAAAATTTGCGCCACTCACCGCACCGCCGCCGGGCCGTACCAGCGGGTTAAGGCGCTTTTTAAAATAATAGGCGGTATTGCCTACATCATCTGTACCGAAATCAATCTGGTTTTTAGAAGGACGTACCTTGTCGATACGGGTATATATCGTATCGCCTTTATCCATCCAGTCCATTTTATAAGGAGCGCCATCATATACGATCCAGTCATAGAAGCGTTTCTCACGGTTTGTGTACGGATGTTGCGGATCGTAGCCAGAAGTGGGGTCTGTAATGGGTTTGCCATTTGCCATGTAAAACTGGTCCACCAGTTCCTGTGTGGGACAATAGTTGCCCCAGGTATAATAAACACCGTTGATCCATACAGGGCCGCCATACTGTTCAAAGGAAGAACCCATAATATTGGCTACCACCTGGCGGTCCCATATCACCTCTGAATGGTATTCGTTTGCTTCGTACCAGATGGAGGCGGTATTGGGAAACAGTTCGTATACCTTGCCATTGCCATACAGATCTATAAATTGTTTGAAAGTAGCAGCAGCCTTGGCCCAGCGTTGTCCATCGAAGTTATTGTAGCCTGCAATCTTGTGCGGGTCGTTGCCTGCCGCAGGCTGTGCATCGTTAAACGCCGGACTGGCGGCATATAGCTCTACCCATCCTTTTAATGCCAACGCAGCACCCAATGTAGCCCTGCCGGCATTGGCATCTCCCTTATTATATTTAGGTGCCAGGTAGCCGCCTTTTACGATGGAATCCAGTTGAGTGGTGATAAAGTCTACCGTTTCAGCGAAGGTGCTTCTGGGAGTGTATATCGCGGCACTGTCCATGGTGTGTCGGTCAGCCGGAGCCGTAATAATGGGTAAGCCACCGATATGCATCCACAGTTCGCTGTAAAAGAAAGCGCGGATAAACCGGGCTTCATCCAGCCGTTTGTTCAGCCATTCCGGGGAGAAGTTGCCGGCGTTTTTACGAACCTCCGTAATGAAGGTATTGCATTTGCGTATGTTGGTGAAGGTGGTGGTCCAGTTGGTAAGGTCACCGGAACCGGTGATACCTCCCCAAACGGTATAGTCGTTGGAGGAGGGCACTACAATCCCTTGTTTCCAGTTATAGGAAGTATAGTAAAAGCCTGCATCATTATCGTCGGTGAAGTTGTCCAGGTTTTCGGGCTGGTTCCAGTAATTGGGTAATGCGCTGTAGATATCATTTAGAAAGAGATCGGCATTCCCTTCTGTACTCCACTGCGTAGCATCCGTCAGTTTTGCTTTATTGGTATTTTCGAGGAAATCTTTTTTACAGGAGAGCATACCGAATAACAGTATGGCAACCGGTAACAGCTTGATATATTGTTTCATGTTAGCTCGTTTAACAGGATGAATCTAAAAAGTGACGTTTAGTCCGAACACGAACACCTTTTGGTTAGGGTAGGCCGTTTCCAGATCTGTGTAACCTACTTCCGGGTCCATGAATTTCATTTTGCTGAAGGTGAGCAGGTTTTGTCCGGAGAAATAGCAACGGAGGCGTTGCATCTTCATCGCTTTGGAAATGCGTGCAGGTAAGGTATAGCCCAATACCGCTGTTTTTAAACGCAGGTAACCTGTTTTCATGATCCAGAAATCGGAGTTCTGCGTGTTATTGGCGTAGGGCGACTGATTGGCACGCGGATACTTTGCATCCGGTGTGCTGGGCGTCCAGTGGTTATTAAAGTATTCATAGGATGAATTACTATTGTTGTTGTTGAAAGGCACGGTTTGAAATCCGCGGAAGTTCAGACCGGACAAGGCAGCTCCCTGGAAGAATAAGCTGAGGTCAAAACCTTTCCATGATACGCTGGGTGTAAAACCGTAGGTGATGAAAGGATATACAGGGTTGCCTATGACTACTTCATCGTTGGCATCTATTTTTCCATCGGGTTTTCCATCGGGGCCGCTGATATCTGCATAGCGGATATCGCCGGGGTGAAGCACGCCGAACTGGGTAACGTTGTAACCATCGTCGCCGTTGATGATGCCATCCTGGTTCTTATCGTCTGCCTGGGAAAACAGGCCCTGTGCATGATATCCGAACTGTGTGCCGAAAGGTCTGCCTGTTCTGCTACGGTTGGGATTATCGCGGGTGGCAGCGGTTTCAAATATCTGCTCCATTTTATTCTTCGCATAACTGAAATTACCGCTCAGGTTAAATTGCAGCCCATTTGAAAAACGATAGTTGGTGCCCGCAACCACTTCAAAACCATGGTTTACCATGATACCCTGGTTTTCGTCAGAGAGGTTCAGGCCGTATTCTACCGGCACCGTTACTGCCGGAGGCAGTAGCATGCCTGTTCTTCTTTCCCGGAAATAATCCAACTCCAGGGTGAGTAGTCCTTGCCAGAAGGAGGCATCCAGTCCGACATCCGTTTTAGTGGATATTTCCCAGGTGATGTTGGCATTGGCTTCCAGGGTGATGTTGGAGCCTTGTACCATGTTGCCGTTTCCAAAAGCGTAAGCGTTGCCATATAAATTATAGCCATTCAGGTATTGGAATGCAGCCCCTGCCAGGTTGCCGGATTTGCCCCACGATCCTCTCAGCTTTAAGTAGTTGAGTATCGAAGAACGGCCTGCCATAAATTTTTCCTCAGAAACGATCCATCCGGCGGAGAAGGCCGGGAAATAGCCCCAACGCTTGCCGGGAGCAAAATAGTAGTGACCATCATAACGGCCGGCTGCCTCAAACAGGTATTTATGGTCGTAGATGTAACCCAGGCGGTATACAAATCCGAGTTGACTACCGGTAACAGTGGAACCGTTGTTGTCGAAATCGTTTTTATTGGAGCTGCCCATGCCCAGTTCATCGATGTTAACGGCGAAATTATTACGACGGGCAGAGAAGCCGGTGGAATCATTTCGGCGGGCTTCCGCTACGAGCAAACCGGTGATGTCATGTTTACCAAATGTATTATGGTAGTTGAGAAATCCCTGGTAGGTAAAGAACTGGTTTTTTGCATATTCCTGGTTGAGCCAGGTGTACGGAGCCGCATTACCTTCCGAAGTTGATACCTGTTTCGTATAGGTGTAAGGGGTAGTGGCCGTATTCTGCGAATAAAAGTAGAATGGCGTGTGCCATCCTTTTACCATTACATCGTTAGGGTCGTAGCTGAATGTTCCTTTAATGCTCAGCCCTTTTATGAATGGAAGTTGTTGTTCTACCGCCAGTGTGGTGAGCAGGGAGGTTGCATTGCGGTGGGAGTAGCCTGCATTCAGAATACCCACTGGCGAGTTACCGGCAAATTCACCCCATAAACCATTACTGTAATAGAGGTTGGTAATGGGTATCAGCTTGTATGCACTACGGAATAGCTGCCCCGGGGTAGTAGCCGCATCCACGCTGTTGGTATTTTGGATGGCGCCGATAAGTGTCATAGACACCAGCGTGGTTGGAGTGGCACTTACTTCCATATTCACGTTATAATCGTAGCGTTTGTAGTTTACCGGTGCAAACATACCATCCTGGTTGAGAAAGCCCAGTCCGGCATAATAGCGGACTACTTTAGTACCACCGCTTAATTGCAGGTTATAGTTTTGTATGGGTGCCTGCATGCGTACCAGGTCTTTCGTATTGCTGATCGGATATTTATCAGGGTCTTTCGCATTCATGGCGGCATAGTTGTTAATGTAATCGTCCGCGAAAGGTTGTTGGGTGCCACCGGGGTTTTCATTCATATATGCTTCATTACGCAGGCGCATGTAGTCCTGTGCATTCAGCATTTTAGGATAATAGGTGGGCGTTTGCCAGCCATAGTAGGCATTGAGCGAAAGCGACGGGATACCTGATTGTCCACGTTTAGTAGTGATGAGGATTACCCCGTTGGCGCCTCCCAAGCCATAAGGTGCTACCGCGGCGGCATCTTTCAATACCGTCACGGAAGCGATGGAGCTGGGTGAAATTTCGTTGATGTTATTACGAATGATACCGTCCACAACAATGAGCGGGGAGTTATTCCCGGTAGTGGCAATACCCCTGATATGAATATCGGGATTATCTCTTCCCGGCTGGCCACCGTTGGGGCGCATGCTGATACCGGCCACGTTTCCTGCCAGCGAGTTGGAAATGTTGGTCACCGGCGATTTAGCCAGTTCTTTTCCCTGCACCGCAGATACGGAAGCGGTGGAAGATGTTTTTTTCTGGGTGCCATAGCCCACTACCACTACTTCATTTAAACCGCTGGCACTTTCTTTCAGGGTGATGTTGATGGGATCGGCGGTACTTACGATTTCGGTTTGTTCGTATCCTACGTAACTAAATACGAGCGTGACTCCGGCAGTAGCCTGTAGCTCAAAATGGCCTTTTTCATTGGTCATAGTGCCAATGTTAGTGCCCTTTATTTTTACAGATACACCTATTAGCAGATCGCCGCGCTCATTGGTTACGGTGCCGCTTATTTTAATGGCACTGGCATCTCTGGAAGCTATTATGATAACATTGTTATCCATTGTGGCATATCGCAGGGTGGTGCCGGTAAATGTTTGAGCCAGCACTTGCTCCACAGTAGCATTCTCTGCATGAATGGATACTGGCGGTTTTTCAGGCAGGATGTCGTCGCTGTAAATAAGCCGGTAATGACTTTTCTGTTGTATCGTTTTCAGTACTGTTTTAATACTGACTTTTTCCAGGGAGATATTAATTTTTTCCTGCGGCACAATTGTAGCGTTAGCAGGCATGATGTAAGTAATGAGTAAGGCCAGTATGAGCAAACATGGCATACCACTATGCAGACTTTTACCAAAAGCCCATAGAAACTTTGATTTCATAACATGGAATGATTTAGGGTGAAGGAAAGTTCGTAACCGGTTGAGTAGTGTTTTTAAGTCATAACGTGTGTTTTTGAAGATGAAGAATATGATATTAATTACGGATATAGATGTCTTTACCGCTTATCTGGAAATGAAAGGGTTTGGAGAGTTGGAGCATTTTCAATGCTTCGTCGATTGATTCTGTATCGATGATGCCGGAAAACCGCAACTGTTGCAGGGCGGGAGATTCGAAATGAAAGGTGACGCCGTACCACTTACTCATTTTATTAGCCAGGGTGCTAAAGGCGTCATTGTCAAATATCAGTTTGTCGTTTAGCCAGGATATTTCAGGCAGCTGCCCGCTGCTGTCTTTATCCAGGTGTGTTTGCTGAAAATCTGTTGCAGGTTGGGTGACTGGTACGGTCAGTTTTTCCTCCGGTTGCAGTACCACTGTTTTGTTCTGGAATGATACTGCAATTTTCCCACGTACCAGTGTGGTATACACAGCGCTGTCATCCGTATAGGCTTTCACGTTAAATGCGGTGCCGAGTACGTGTATCTTTATTTTCCCGGCATGGATAATAAAGGGAGTGCCTTCACTCTTGGCGATATCAAAGAAGGCTTCACCTGTCAGCCGGATTTCGCGGTATTGTTTGCCAAAGCTATTTTCGTCGTACTGGAGTTGGGTATTGGAATTGAGCCATGCGATGGAACCATCGGGGAGGGTTACCTTTGATTTGCCGGCAGCTACGCTGTGTTGTTGCAGTACAGGAGTGGTGGAGCGTTGCAGTGGCCATCCGAGCCATATGAGGCCTGATACGGCAGCGGCAGCAGCGGTAGCCAGTAATACACGAATTACCGGGCGATGCCGGCGTGGGGGTAGCTGCGGTTGCACGGCAGTCCAAATGCGGTTTTCGCATTCAGCGTCCGCTGTTTCCCGGATAGGTGTTTGCCAGATGTTGGCGGCAAATTCCCTGGATGCGGCCACACCCGGATCTTGTTTCAGTAAATTTTCCAGCTCAGCTGACTCAGCAGAAGATATTTCACCACTGAACTGTTTTCCAAGTAATATCCATATACGGTCGTTGCTCATAGTATTACAGAAAATGATGGAGGAATGGCATCCGAGGGTATAAGACAACAGGTAAGCGTTAATACCCCTAAAGGGAGATGAAATTTTTTGAGAAAGGGTTATTGGGCGCCAGGTAAAGAAGCAATTAAGAATGCTTTCATTTTAGTTAGTTTTTTGAGGGCGATGCCTACCTGGTTTTCAACCGTTTTAATAGAAATATTCAGCAGGATGGCTACTTCCCGGTATTTGAGTCCATCTTCTTTCACCAGCTTAAAGATGAGCCGGCACTGCGGCGGCAGTTCGCCAATAGCCCTGTTAATATGCTGCATCATTTCATGGCTAATAAGCTGAGCTTCAGGATTTACCTCATATTCGGGTAAACAGGCTTCATCCAGGTGCAGCGTTTTTTTATGCGCATATTTACGGAGGTAGTTAAGCGCAATGTTGCGGGTAGCTGCGTAAAGGTACCATTTCAGGTTACTGGCTTGATGCAGGTTTTCTTTTTTCTTCCATATGGCAATAAAAACATCTGCTACTATTTCTTCCGCCATTTCCCTGTTATGAACGATGGCCAAGGCTAACTGCAGCAAGGGTGTACAAAAACAGTCGTATAATTCTTTAAATGCCTGTGTGTCACCTCCGTATATTCTTTTTTGTAATTCGGGAATATCGTTGCGCATGAAGTAAAAATACCCAAATTATATAAAGACGCAAATGGTTAAATATTAAGTGTCTGATGTACAATTATACAGTATATGGGTAGTGGTGAGGGGAGGGGGTATTTTCAGCAGAGGTTAAAAAATAGTGTAGAATGTAGCTGATTACTTAATAATTTAAATAATTGTCGTGGAGACAAATAATTAAATTATTTAAAAAGTGTACCGGGTCGTATTCAAATTTAAAATTTCAATTGCATGATTGCCTGAACGCCAATGGGGATAGATCAGTTTTACTTTTAAAGAGTTTACTGAAGCTCTGTAAATGTTCAAAGCCCAGCTCATATGCGATATCGGAAATGGATAAATTCGTGGAGGATAATTTTTCCTTAGCTTTTTCAATCAGCTTTTCGTGTATATGCTGCTGTGTATTAAGGCCGGTTAGCGTTTTCAGTAAACTGCTTAAATAACCTGGCGAAACGTGCAGCTTTTCTGCCAGGTATTGCACCGTTGGCAGGCCTTTGGAAGCCAAGTCCGTTTGGTTAAAATAGGTTGTCAGTAGTTCATCCAGCCGCTCTGAAATCTGATGGTGGACTTTCTCCCTTGTGATAAACTGCCGGTTGTAAAAACGCTCCGAATAGTTGAGCAGTGTTTCAATATAGGAAACCATTATTTGTTTACTAAACCGGTCCATATTGGTGTAGTATTCCTGCCGGATATTGGCTATTATGCTATCAATAATCGCTTCTTCCTTTTCGGAAAGAAACAGCGCTTCGTTTACTGAATAATCGAAAAATTCGTATTGTTTAATACTTTTCGACAGCGCTGTGTTCCAGAAAAAATCAGGATGAATGAGCAGCACCCATTTCCAGCCGGATGCTGCTGCCGTTTCAGCCGGGTTATGCTCAATACTGAATACCTGGTTGGGCGCCATGAAAAACATGGTTCCCTCATTAAAATCATATTCCTTTTGTCCATATTTGAACGTGCCACTGAAATTTTTTTTCAATGAAATGGAGTACAAGTCAAGCACCATGCTTGATATGGTGTCAGGAAATTTTTGTATTTCCTCGAGCTGTACAATGCTTATCAGCGGGTGTACCGGCTTTGGTAAACCCCGTAACTGATGAAAATCGCTAATTGTTTTTACACGATATGGCGTCATGTTTCCTATTTTTTACCGTCAAACTTTTCAACTGCTGCCTGGGAAACGGGCGTGAAAAAATTGATCAGATTGCCATCCGGGTCACGGAATAGCAGCGATTGATTTCCCCAGGGCATCACAGTTGGCGGCTGCACTAAATAAGGGGAAATAAACTCCTTCAGCCGTTCATAATCTGCCTCCACGTTCTCACTCCTGAATTCTATGATTGCCGAGCGGTTTTGTGCAGCGTGGGCAACAGCTTCGCCACCGAAAAATTGCAAAGTGTTAGTACTGCCAATTGCTAAGGTAGCCAGTCCGGTTTTAATTTCAGCGAAATCCGGCGTGTACCGGATGGCGGATAAACCGGTGATTTCCTCGTAGAACCTTACCAGGTTGCTGACATCAGCCGTAATAATTCTGATTGAAACTATATTCATCCTTCGTTTTTTATAGATGCAAAAATGCAACAACCAGGGGAGATCAATTTAGTCAAAATAACTTTTTATTTAGTCAAAGCGGGGAAATACGCAATGAATGGGCTTGCCTTCCGGAGGCGGCCCTACATCTCATTCCCAAAAATTATAATTCCCTCATTTCTTTTTATATTTTTAGCAGCATTTTAAATTCCACTTATGTACGCAAGAATCCTAATGCTGTTTACAGGTATATTATGCCTGCAAACGGCCTTCGCCCAGGAAAGCCAATATCAATATCTTTCAGGTACCGACAAAGACCATACTGTGAATTGGGACTTCTATTGTTCCGGCGGGCGGCAAAGTGGCCGGTGGACCACCATACCAGTGCCTTCCAACTGGGAGCAGCAGGGCTTTGGCAGCTATAACTACGGCCACGACAAGGAGAAAGCGGATGAGCAGGGTGTATATCGCTGCCAGTTTACCGCACCGGAAAACTGGCGGGAGAGGCATGTAGATATTGTATTTGAAGGGGTAATGACGGATGCGGAAGTAAAGATAAACGGAAAACTCGCAGGCCCCATCCACCAGGGAGGTTTTTATCAGTTCAGGTATGATATCAGTAAGTTACTGCACAATGGTAGCAATCAGCTGGAAGTAAAGGTAAGCAAGATGTCGGCGAACGCGAGCGTGAACCGCGCAGAGCGGAATGGCGATTTCTGGGTGCTGGGAGGCATCTACCGGCCGGTGTACCTGGAAGTAAAACCAGTTGTGCATATCAACCGGGTAGCCATTAATGCTGGTGCCAACGGCCAGTTTACCGTGCACGCCTATACGACGGCGTTGTCCGCCGGTTATAGCATTACCTCGGAAGTGCAGACAATGAGCGGCAGGCCACTGAAAGAACCGGTTTCCATCCAGGGAAATAACACCGGCGTATATACGTTGCACCAATCATTTGACAAACCTGCCACCTGGAGCGCAGAAGCTCCTAATCGTTACCAGGCAGTCATCACCATAAAAAAGGGTAGCCAAACCATACACCGCATCACACAGCCTTTTGGCTTTCGCACCGTTGAAATCAGACCACATGATGGCATCTACGTCAATAATGTAAAAGTAATTTTCAAAGGCGTTAACCGGCACAGTGCCTGGCCCGAAACAGGACGAACACTCAGCAAAGCTATCAGCATAGAGGATGTAAATCTGATGAAGGATATGAACATGAATGCGGTGCGAATGTCGCATTACCCGCCGGATGTACATTTCCTGGATGTATGCGACTCGCTGGGCCTCTTTGTGCTGGATGAACTAACCGGGTGGCAGGCTGCCTATGATACCATTGTGGGCCACAAACTGGTAAGGGAGTTAGTGGAGCGGGATGTCAATCATCCTTCAGTAATTGCCTGGGATAATGGTAATGAAGGTGGCTTTAACCGTGCACTAGATGGCGACTATGCCATGCATGATCCACAACAACGGCCGGTGCTGCATCCATGGGAGCGATATAACGGGGTAGATACCAAACATTATCCCAACTTTAATTACCTGGTAAATGCGAGCCTGTACGACCAGGACATCTACCTACCCACCGAGTTTATGCATGGCCTTTATGATGGCGGTATGGGAGCAGGCCTGGCTGATTTCTGGGATCGCATGTTAATGCATCCGCGTGGAGCAGGTGGATTCCTCTGGGCCTTTGCGGACGAAGGCTTGGTGCGTACCGATAAAAACGGGATCATCGATACCGATGGCAATCACGCGCCTGACGGTATTGTGGGACCCCACCGGGAAAAGGAAGGCAGCTTCTATACGATCCGCGAGATCTGGTCGCCGGTGCATATAACCTTAGCGGCTATCCCGGCTAATTTCAACGGTCTCCTTCCGGTCGAAAACCGCTACGACTACACTTCACTATCCCAGTGCCGTTTCGGCTGGCAACTGCTGAAGTTTACATCTCCCGGAAAAAAAGAAAAAGCAGACACCCTTGCCTCCGGCACCATTACCGCACCTGAGCTGGCTCCACATACCAAGGGCTTTTTATCACTACAGCTGCCTGAAGGCTGGCGGGAGGCAGATGCATTACTGGTTACTGCCTGGGATAATCATGGCAGGCAAATCATTACCCGCAGCTGGCCGCTGCAATTGCCTGCCAATGTGGAACAGCTATTTACAGCAACAGGTGGTAAAGTGAATGTGGTCACTAATAACGATACCATGGCAGTAGATAATGGTAAAGCCACCTATTATTTCAGTAGCAGCAGCGGACACTTATTACATATACTTACCCCAAAAGGAAAAATTTCCTTAGGCGGAGGACCTGTACTGGCTGGCGTTTCCCAGCAATTAAAGGAATTTAAAGCAGGTAATGATGCTGACGCGTTTGTTGTTTGGGCACGCTATGATGGGAATGGATTTCTTTATGTAAAATGGACTTTCCAGCCTGGTGTGCCGGCAAAACTGGATTACAGTTATAGCATTAAAGGCGAAGCGCCTTACATGGGCATCACCTTCCGCTACCCGGAAGAAAAGGTAACAGGATTATCATGGCAGGGTGAAGGGCCATACCGCGTATGGAAAAACCGCCTGCAGGGTAATTTATTCGGCAGCTGGTATAAAGCCTATAATAATACCGTAACCGGTGAAAGCTGGGTGTATCCTGAGTTTAAAGGGTATCATGCCAACGTATACCAAGCCACCTTCCACACTACTGAACAACCCATTACTTTCTATACCGGCAATGCAGGTACATTCCTGCAGGTGTTCAAACCCGCGCCTCCGAAAGGGGCCGCCAATAACAATACCAACCCCGCCTTTCCGGAAGGAGATATCGGCTTCCTGAACGCGATTTCACCTATTGGTACCAAGTTTCAGGATGCAGCGCAGATGGGACCTGAAAGTCAAAATAACAGCATGCTGAATTATACGCCGGTGAAAGAGACAATTTGGATCGATATTCCATAATAGAATGTAAGCTATTTATAGGGCAAAAGCTGCAACCAATTCAGCTTTTGCCCTTTTTATGCCCGTCAAATTCACCATATTTGGTGAATACCATCGTGATCTCACTATATATCGTGAACGGATATATGAATATTTTCAGTTAATGTATTGATTCTAAGTGTATTGTTAGTCTGGCATGTGCATTGAAATGCCCAGTGTGGACAATAATAAACAATACATGCACATAGGTAAATCATATAAAATCACCGACTTCCTTTTCTGGACCAGAAGCAGAATTTATACCCTCCTCATCCTGGATACCCTTCCGTTGATTTTTTATCAGCTGCTGGGAATGAAGTGGATAGCGCTGCCATGGGTAGTAGTAGCGCTGTTAGGTACTGCCACTGCTTTTATTGTAGGATTTAAAAATACGCAGACCTATAATCGTACCGATCATGGTCATGTGATATGGGCCAATATCAGTAACCTCAGTAAATCGTGGGGCATGATGTGCCGCGATTATTTTCAGGATAAGGAATTTGTGAAAGTACTGCTCAACCGGCATTTCGCCTGGCTTACCGCCCTACGCTACAGCATGCGGGAAAACCGGGTTTGGGAGGTGGCTGATGCAGGCTATAATGCCGAATACCAGCGCTACTACCGTATTCCGGAACGACAAATACCGCTTGCAACTGCACTGCTTCCATATCTTCCGGCAGATGAATTAGCCGCCATATCATGGACCCAAAACAAGGCTACCCAACTCCTGGCATTGCAAAGTAAAGCGATTAAAGAGGCCTTTGATGCCCAACAGATAGTACCACTGCAATACCTGGAGATGCAGCGCACGGTCAATAATCTGCTGGCGCAGCAGGGGCATTGTGAATCGCTGAAAGACACGCCGTATCCCCGTCAATACGCTATTATCAATAATATTTTCGTTGCCATGTTTTGTATCCTGCTGCCGTTTGGTTTGTTGCGGGAGTTTGATATGCTTAACGACACCGTTTCCGGCATGATGAAAGGGCATATGATCTGGTTGCTGCTACCTTTCAGCGTCATCATCTCCTGGTTGTATACCACCCTGGAGCAGGTAGGGGAGAGCACCGAAAATCCGTTTGAAGGGAGCGCGAACGATGTGCCCATCTCACAGATTTGCAGGGCCATTGAAATAGATATCAGGGAGATATTGGGCGAAACGGAGTTGCCGGCGCCGATTCTTCCGCAGCACGACATCCTCGTGTAAAATTCAAACACAAAACAGATCCATTAACGCAATAGAATCATGATTAATTTCAAACAATTTTTCAGCTCCACGATTGGAAGAAAACTGATAATGTCAATGACAGGCCTGTTCCTCTGCTTGTTCCTGATAGTGCACCTGGGCGGCAACCTTACGTTGTTTGCAGGCGATGAGGGCTATACCTTTAATATCTATGCCCATTTTATGACGCACTTCCCACCGGTTGAAATAGCCGCCTACACCCTTTACATTTCTATTCTGGTGCATGCTTTTTACGCGCTGGTACTAACTGTCAACAATCGCAAGGCGCGTCCGGTAAAATATGCCGTAGCCTCCAAAGCACCGGTACGTTGGGCTTCCCTGAATATGGGCCTGTTAGGGAGTATCATTTTCCTGTTCCTGGTCATACACATGAGTAATTTTTGGGGGAGATATAAATTTACCGAGGGCAGTTATCGTGAGTACCGGAAAGATCTGATGACGGGCCAGATCACGAATTCTTTATACGTCCCTGAATTGCCCGCATTTGAATATGCAGTTACCCGGGAAGGCAATGTGGAAGTGGTGCGCGTAAAAGACCTTTACGCGATCGTAACCCATAGCTTTAGCCTCCTCTGGTACGTATTACTTTACCTGGTAGCCATGGTGGCCGTTGCTTATCATATGTATCATGGCTTCCAAAGCGCTTTCAGGACGGTAGGTGTGGCGCATGGTCGCTACACTCCGATGATTCAGGTGATAGGTATCTGGTTTTTTGCGGTGATTATCCCGCTGGCATTTGCGTCTATGCCTATTGTGTTTTATATAAAGAGTTTGATGTAACGGGGAAATAAAATTCTGCAGTACATGTGAAAAGTGTCCATTATATTTGCTCCTGCTATATTCGTTACGATCAGATCAGCGTGGCCCCGATACAATGCAGGTAGCTATATCAACCAAAATATGACAAGAATTATCTCTGTACTGCTGTTTATTTTACTGTCGAACTGTGCCTATAGTCAGCACAAAGAACTATTTAAAGCAATTGTTGCCGCCAACTATGACCAGGTAGTTGGGCTCATTGATAAAGGAACCGCCGTTAACGGGGTATACCAGCGGGAAACGGCCCTTACGATTGCGACCCTAACCGGCAATCGGAAAATGGCCGCGTTACTCATCGATAAGGGAGCCACCATATCTGCACAAAATTACCAGGCATTACAATACGCTATTCAGTTTGGGATGGCCGATGTGATAGGGCTGTATGTTTCCCATAT
Source organism: Chitinophaga jiangningensis (assembly GCF_900142605.1). Lineage (GTDB taxonomy): Bacteria > Bacteroidota > Bacteroidia > Chitinophagales > Chitinophagaceae > Chitinophaga > Chitinophaga jiangningensis. Next base: position 309,046 of record NZ_FRBL01000009.1, on the reverse strand, counting down.
GCGCAATGCCAACTGGCAAACGTTTCTGCCGTACCACGGGGTGGTGGAAGAATTTCCAATCCAGGCCGCCAGGTGGATATTGGAGGATTATATGCCAGGCGGTACATCGCCTGACCCGGAAGCCCTGCCATACCTGCGGATATCAAACGACTCCAAACGCGCGATTGCCGCTGTGGACACCCTGCTGAAATATCAGGTGCCAGCGGACCTGGTGGACGAGGAAGGGCAGACGGCCCTGGACCTTTGTTTCGCGATGGATTATCCCCGGCTGCCCATGCTATTACACCTGATGGAGCGCAAATTCCCCTCCAGGGCAGGCGTGGGCCCTTCCCAGCTGGCATATGCGGGTATACTCGCCAAAAATGATTCTTTCGTGATCAGTGTGCTGCAAAAGAGTCCACAGGTGATCAACGCCACCATCAAAGGCCATCCGCTGCTGCATACCACCTTATTATCCGGCAACGACCGCCTGGCTGATACCCTGCTGGCCATGGGGGCCAACCCCGCACTCACCACACCTGCCGGCAGGAACGCTGCTCATCTGGCAGCCATCGGTAATTGTACGCGCTTTTTTGAAAAGCACCATACACTGCTGCTGCCGCTGATGATGCAAAAAGATACCAGTGGATTAAACGGCCTCGAAACCGCCGTGGTATATGGAAACGACGCGTTTAAGGAGATGCTGCTGGGCCATTACCTGGATACGGCGGGTGTGAGCTCAAAAGTATTTCCCCTGATAGCCACACTTTCACAGGAGCATGAAAAGATATCTTTTACAGACGGAACATTCAGGTTCATCGCCCAGATGATTCAAAGAAATAATTTTCGCTACTCCAACGATGCGGCTGATCTCGAGCCACTATATAATTATGTGAAGCAAACGAAGCCCTCACCGGCAACGATGCAATATTTCATCCACCTCCTGACCCATGTCAGGGATACCGCACTGACTACCGCCACCTTCCAGGGCTGGTACGGATATCTCAATAGTCAGCAAAAAACAGTGTTGTTAAGGTCCGCCATTGACAGAACGGCCACCTTGTTTTTCCTGGCAAAGCAGCCGGATGCGGTCACTTTGTGGCCGGTAGTGGCGGAATGGAAACCCGACCTGAATCAACCTGGCGCCTATATGGAGCGTTTAACCATTACCGCTGCACATGCGAAGAACTGGGATTTTTTACGCTTGTTAATTCAAAATGGCGCAAGGGTGAATGATCCCGGTGCCACCTATTCCCTGCTGTTTGCCTGCGCTGCACAGGGAGCGCTCGAAATGGCACAGTTTCTCCTGGCACAGGATGCCCGCCTGGCTCCTAATGAAATAGATATATTGTTTGAGTCGGCCGACTACCTCGGTGAAAGGCCGGTAGTATTGCAGTATATCCTGACCATGGAATTACTGAGAAAACAAATGCTCACTATTAACCCCGCAGATGATTTACCACTGAATAAACCGCTGACTAAACGAAGGAGCGACCTGGTTAAATATGAACAATACCGTAATCTTAAGCCGGTGAATGTACGCATGTTATTAAGGCAGCTTCCTGCTAAACTGGCTATGGGCTTTCCGGATGAAATGAAGCCGGATGCGGAGGTTTCATTTGGTATATTAGGGAAGATGAGCCTGACCTTTAAAGAGCTCGACTATCTACGCGCATACAATGAAAAAACGACGTCCCGGTATTTCTCCCTGTCCACCTATATCCCGGACTTCGGTTACCGGCCGTTTATAGATCTTGGCAGCCTTTCACCGGCAGATTTACAAAAAGCAAAGCTACGCACAGACACCAAACTGGATTTCGAACTGCCATTTATCCCTTATGATTCCCTGTACCCCGTTACGTTTCCCATTGCTACTATCAGCAACGACAATTATAATACCCTTAGCCCACTGATAAAGATTATTCACGGGAAAGATACCGGAATCGTGATCAGTGGCGCCGAGAAGGACACATTTGACCTGAGCACGGATAAGGTAATTGCAAGAATGCCTTTTGTGGCGGACAAGTCGGCCCTGATTAATATCGGGATCAACATGCACGAAGGATACAGTATCGACACCCCGCGGAGCAACCAGTTCATCGACCGGTTGAAATACTACCAGCAAATAGACGCCATCAATAAACAACTGATCAAGTCAAGCCTGGGAGAAGGAAATGGCTATAGCCATACTTTTGAACATAAAAAATTTCAGACAGTATTGCATGTAATGTCGGAATACGCCGCACAGCAAAACTTCCTGTATAAAATTCAGCAGGAGCTGAAAGAGGAACTGGCCGGCATTAGTAACTACAATACACAGCTGAAAAGCGTTTATAATGCCCTGAACCAGGTATTGGTGAATCCGGGCGACAAATCCCAGCTGCTGCAACTCTTAGATAAACTGCTCTCCGAAGTAAGCAGTGCAGAATTGAAGCAAAAGCTGCAGGTGCTGCGGGAACAGGTGAAAGGCAGTGCGGATAGTATCGCTATTATTGACCTGGTAGCCACTTTCCTGAAGGAAGGAGTATTTGGCCCGGTGAATTATTCCGTGGTGCATGTACAAACTTTACTTTTTGAACTGAGCCAGATGCTGACCAAAAAACACCTGGAAGAGCTGTTTAATAACCAGTTGAAAATTCCGGAGAACAGTAAAATCTGGAATGCCAATAATGTCGTATTTAAAGAGAATGATATCGATGGGAAGGGAGGTGTTATCATTAAAAACTTAGTAGGCAAAAAATGAGGAAGAAGATATTTTTATTGTTTTTGCTGGTCAATATCACTGTTGGCGTATTTGCCCAAAATTCCAAATACGGAGATGAATTCCTGGATTGGGTGAAGAAGGATTTAAGCGGTCAGTCCCACAAGCTGGCCGATGAAGATGTGCATGTAAAATGGATGAATTTCTTCAACGCCAAATCTGAAATGCGCCTGGAATTAATAGATTATATCGACTCCACCCTGCATGCCATACAGGTGAGCATGGTATCATTTGAGGCGGCATACGACTCTTTACAGCAGCTGCCACAAACAGGGCCGCAGCAATTGCAGCTGGCCATAGAACGCTATGAAGATGCACGCAAGAACCAGATAAAGTTAAACGACATTGGTTATTATATGCTGCGAGCGCGGCGAATCATTACGGATATTGATTCGGCAGTTACCATACCTGCTTTTATTCATTCCGGCTTAGTGTATGCAGGCCGCGAGCTGTTATTTGAATCGGTACTGAAAATGGGTAATAATGTAGCCAATACCGCCAGTGATAAATTTGCCGTATCAGCATCTGCCAGCTATACAGAAAGTTCGGATGGCAGCTCCGGGGAATGGTCAGGAAATGCCAACAACATCGGTAGTGCCGCTCTTGCCTCTATGCCTTTCTACTACAATCAAATGGTGGCCATGTACGGTGCTGAGGCGGCTGCTACTTATTTCCCCTATGTTTTTGTAGCCGTAATGGCCTACCAGTTTTATCAGAGTGATCAGGAGCTGAAGCAGATGCAGAAGGTGTTTGACGGCCTGCATATGCTGAAAGATAAGATCATTCAGGCTGATAGTTTGCATCGCCTCTCCAACAGGATATTTTACGAGGAATATGAAAAGAGGAAACCCTTTCTTACCCAGGGAACGCTTTTCCTGGATACACTTGCTATGCACTGGAAACAGGCAATCGTATATAACAATGCCAGAAACAATGCGGCTGCGCATATCCTGACTGCTGAAAAGCTCAAAGCCATCGAACAACAGTATAATATTTCAGATAGTATTAAAGCCATCTTTGATCAATCGCTGCTTAATGAAGTGCTGCTATATTCCAGCAGGAGCTACCGCGAGCTGCAGCAATTCAAAGGTGATGCGCTGCGTGGCTTTAACAAAAGCCAGCAGGACTTTCTCCGGTTAGATCAATATGAACAAAACAGGGAGAAATTAAGTCTGTTAGTAAATGAATGGATCAGCAACCGTAAGTTAATCCCTATTTCCAGTTACCTGAATTTCCTGAAGGTGCAGCTGGAAAAAGATAGTGTGGATGTGAGGGCAGGCTTGGTGAGCGGGCATTTTTTGAAAGACAATAATGCCGCTTTGGTGATGATAAATAAGATGGTTGAAAAACAGGTGGCAAAGCAAAAAATGAAGGTAGCTCCGGTACTCAGGTTCCAGCAGGTTATACCGATGACAGCGCAAATTTCCGACAGGCCCGGGTTTTATTACATCAATTACGATGGTTCCAATTTTGGCCTGGGTTATAGTTATGGTACTTATCACCAGCAGCTGAATAACGGGGGCGCCAGTCCATTGACGGACATCCTCGGTTCTGTTCGCGATGGCGGCTTTTCTACGGATAACCGGGGTGGCCCTTATGGCGTAACGGAGATAGGTAAAGCCAGAAGCAACATAAACAAACGGGTGGAATTACTGCAACAGCGCAAACAACAGCTGGAAGAAATTACCACCCAATGGGAGCAAAGAAATACTGCAGCACTGACGGAAAAGCTGGCTTACTCCGCTAAGATGCTGAAGCAATATGACTATAATGCCTCACGCGTGATGCATGAGTGGGGGAATAATGGTAGCCAGACGGTTAACCTGCCGAATGTAATACCCTTCCGGTTAATGACCACACCTGCTTTGCAGCAGGGTATTCCGGGAGTGGGTACTATTGGTGCGGATAATCCGTTAAAGCAAATCCTGACAAACGACGGGCTGCAGTATGAAATGTTTAAACGTGATTTAAACATTACCAAAATCAGGCTGGAAATATTGGATTATTACAGGCAGGGGAAGCCACATCCTGTATTTACCTCCAATGCAGATTTTGAATCGTTTGGGCAACGGGTGAACCAGGTGAGTCGCTATGCCTCGGTGTTTAACGACAAATCGTCCAGTACCTATACCAAATTCCCGCTGCAATGTGAAATGGCCGCGAAGCATCATACTGATAATTTAAAATTACTCCGCCTCTATAGTCAGGGCTTAATTCCGGAAGCGGTGCTGAATGACGCATCCGTGCTCAATCCGGAGCTCTACGCCTATGAGATTGGCAACATGCTGAAAGAGTTTGGTAATAGTTGTAATGCAGCGGATGCTAATGGCGATACGCCTTGTAATTTGTATGTATCGCTGGCACTGAATCGTGTGTATGGGCTGGAAGGTTTTTATACCACCAATCCTAACGGAACCAAACGCTATATGGCGGCAAATGAAATCTATAATTACCTGACTGGTGACCCCAGGGGCTGGAAGATGATTGGCCCGGCAACTATGCAGCAAAACCTCTATGATGCTGCATTCTATGCCAGTCAGGGTAGGGCAGTGGTGTATGTGAGTCCCGGTAACCCGCATGGTCATGTGGCTATTGGTATGCCATCCCTCTGCGAAGATGTGAGCAGCGGCGCTGCATACGCAGGATTGAAGTTGCCAAGAGTGACGAGCTTTTTCCTGGGACGCCCGGAAGCCAGCTTTTATAACCGGCCTATTTCCTACGCCTGGTCAAATCCGAGGGATGTAATGATTTTTGTGTGGGAGCCTAAATAGGTATTGCTGGCATATTGCAGTGATACATTGATTAGGATTGCGACTTATCATATGGTTGCTGATAACTGCGGTGGTATTACATCTGCCGCAAATTATGTAAGGTGCATGCTGCAAAAAAAAATAAAAAATTCAGCAGGAAAAATTTCTATATAATAAAAAAATTATTTTATCTTCATTTGCATAGAAGAAAATCTGAAGGAGAGAAAGTAGTGAAGACCCAACGTTAATCCTCCTACTACCTAGAAACGGCTGACGAATCAAAGGACTCAAATAACCATTAGTATTAACCTGTTTATTTAAAATTAAAATCATTCTGACTGTCCGGCTAACTGAGTTTAGTTCACTTTTTCGGGTTACAGTTTTGTCGAGTATTACTAACAGCACTTTTTTGGAGTGAACACTCCTCCTGTAATTCTTTGCCCTAACTTTTCCTGGTGTTAAGTCCAGCCGGATAACCATGTAAATATTCGAATAATGAGTAAACAGACGGCACTAGTTACACTGGTACTGGTGATGTATTGCTGCCAGCCACTTTGGGGCCAGCACCGCATTGCCGGTAAAATTACAGACAGCACATTCCACCCTATTGCTTTTGCTACTGTCGAGTTGCTGCAGGATAGCATCCCCGTTCGTATTGGCTTTGCTGATAGTACCGGGAGTTATACACTCACTGATATCTCACCTGGCAAATATCAGCAGGTGGTGAAATACCTGGGTGATAAAATTTGGGCAAATACAATGCAGATATGCCGGGATACGGTCATGGATATACGAATATTTGCCGTTGCCGGCAGTAACCTATCAGGTGTAACTATTACGGCTAATCGTAAGCTGGTGGAACAGGTGGGCGACAAGTTGATCTTTAATGTTGAAAACAGTTTCCTCTCAAAAGGATTTAGTGCGGTGGAAGTATTGCAGCGTAGCCCTAAGCTTACAGTAGGAGCTGACGGAGAGGTGATCATGGGCAACAGGAGGGTGACGCTCCTTATCAACGGCAGGAAATCCACCTTACAGGGTGCGGCGCTGGGCAGTTTCTTGTCAGGTCTTAATTCGGAAGATATTAAACGCATCGAAATACAAAATGCCGCGTCGGCAGAGCAGGATGCCAATGCAGGCGGAGGCATGGTAAACCTCGTGCTGAAAAAGAAGCTGAACGGCTTCAGAGCAATTGCTAAAACTTCCTACCTGTTCCGGAAAGAGGATTATGGTACCTATAATGGTAACCTGAACCTGAATTACGGTTCAGAAAAGCTGGCAGTATATTCGGTACTTGGATATAGCCGTAACCGTGACCTCGGTAAAACAAACGGAACTTTTGCCTATCAATCCGGCGTTACCAATACCAATACAGCCACCTTTGTGCAGCAGGATAACAGTTTGGACCTCAGAACCGGCCTGGTATACTATCCGGATAACAGAAATGAGTTTGGCGCAGAGGCCTACTTTAATAAAAACGACTTCAACTTCAATGAGTACGGTACCCAGCAGCTGACGGTGAAGAATACAGCGCCGGTAAATAGTAATATCCATTCCGTTTCCGGGTTTGAGAATAAGCCCTGGTACGTTACATTGAACTATGGCTATAAACCCGATACCCTGGGCAGTAGCCTGCAGTTTATTGGTGATATTGGAAGAGATAACAGCGTACCCTTTAACAACGTACAAACCAGCTATCCCGGGGATGCGAGCAGAAACGGCCATTACATCTACCATACTACTGCTTTATCCGATTATTATACCCTGCAGCTGGATTGGACCCGGAAAATGAGCAATGGTATGGACCTGCAGGCTGGGATAAAATATGGAAACGTACGGCGCAGCAACGTATTAATCCCGCAGTTCCTCAAAGATAACGAATGGGTGATTGACCAAAATCAGCACCAGGACTTCGACAACCAGGAAAGCATTCTTGCCGGATATGCCATGGCCAGCAGGCAATGGAAGCACCACTTTATAAAAGCCGGGCTTAGAGGAGAGCGTACGGCTGTTAACGGGTTTAACAGGATAAATCATCAAGAGGTGAGTCAGCATTATGCCAGGCTGTTCCCTAACATCTACTATAAATATAATTGGACAGATAATAAGAGCTTTTCCGTTAATTATAAACGTAGCATTACCCGTCCTTCATTTGCGGATTTAAACCCCTATACGGTTAAGCAAAATGATTATTTGTACCAGGTAGGGAACCCTTACCTGCAACCATTTTTGACAGATATAGGTGAGCTGAGCCTGGATTTGCCCGCCCAATCGTTGACCATTTTTGGAAGAAAAACGGTGAACACTATTCAGGGCGCTTACTATACGGACAATAACCTGGTGAATTATTTCCAGCCCCAAAACTTTGGACGATTTTATGAAACGGGGATCGACCATAATTACAGCGGTAATGTGACCAAATGGTTTTATGCCAGCATCAGTACCGGTATTTTTTATAATGACTTTGAAGCGATCGATGGGGTGAATACCGCCGGCCTGTCTTTTTACAATAATATCTACTTCCATTTTAATCTTTCCAATAGCTGGTCAGTTGATTTGTTTAACAACTATCAGCACCGGTATCGTAACAAAAACTTGTTGGGAGAGCCGAAATACAAGACAGATGTGGTATTAAGGAAGACTATTCCGCGGGCTGGACTCATACTGATGATGCGTGGCAATGATATTTTTAATACCCGCATTGATGAGAACCTGTCGTATTACCGGGATTTTACTTCTTACTTCTACATGAAACGCCTCACCCGCAGCATACTATTTTCCGTACAATATACTTTCGACAACAAGCGGAAAGTAAGTAACCAGCGCGTGAGTACGGATAATGAAAGCCGACAAAGACTTTAGCACTATACAGTGAAACTCGTTGCAACAAGGAGATTGCTGAAAATCCTGAAGAGAGTAAGCATGATACTTAAAACTTAAAACCATGAAAGCAAAAAACAATTTAAAAGGTCTGGAGAAAAAAGTAACTCCGCTGAAACAGAACGAACAGGGCAAACTGAAAGGTGGATTCTCTGCATTTGGTGCCACTGAGCCTATTAAAACAGAACCAGTAAACGTAAACGTGGATGTGGCTTCTGGTCATACCTGTGCTTGCGCTTGCAAATGATTTCAATCGTTAAAGCCGGTTTTAGCATGCTAAAACCGGCTCTTTAAGTAAGCCTTCTAAACCCAATCGTATGAAATTAAGTCGATTTAACACCGCCGTTCCATATGGTGAAGCCATTGTTTATCATAATTCCTTTGCCAATAAATTTCTGTTGCTGGATAGCTCCCTGTATGATATGCTGATGGTGGTAAAAACACCGGCGGACCTCGAAGAACTCCACGAAATTCATGAAGATTTTTATGACGCCCTGGTACAGCTGGGATTTATTGTGGAAGAGGAAATAGACGAATTGCAGCGTGCCCGCGATCTGATCAGCAGTATTGACAACCAGAATCACTATTTCCATTTGATTGTAAACCCCACCATGAACTGTAATTTCAGCTGCTGGTACTGCTATGAAAATCACGAGCGGAAATCAAAAATAACAGATGATGTGATTGATAAGATTGAACTGCTGATAGAAAATATCTTTCAGCAAAACCCCAGTATTGAAATATTCAGTCTCTCGTTTTTCGGTGGTGAACCCTTGCTGTTTTACGATAAGATGAGTATTTTAATGAAGCGGGCCAAAGCGATTACCGACAGGCTGGGTAAGGAGTTGCAAATATCCATCACCTCTAACGGCCTGCTGATCGACAAGGAAATCATTGAAGAGCTGAAAGGATATATCGTTTCCGGGTTTCAGATTACACTGGACGGCAACCGCGATCAGCACGACCAGGTACGCTTTGTATCTAAATCCAGGGGCTCTTATGATAAGATTATTGCCAACATAAAGGACCTTGCGAGAAATGGATTTATTGTGACCCTGCGCATCAATTTCACCGCAGCCAATTTAAATGGCTTGGAAGATGTGATCAACGACCTGGAAGATCTGACGGTGGAGGAAAAAAGCCTGATCTCACTTTCTATGCAAAAAGTTTTCCAGGAGCCGGGTACGCCTGAACTGGTACAACGGGTAGCCGAATTTAAAGAATATGCCAAACAGCGTCATATTTTCCACAGAAGCGCTATCCTGGCGGATACAGTACGCAGCTCCTGCTATGCGGACAAAGTAAACGAAGCGGTGATCAATTATAACGGGGACGTATATAAGTGTAACGCCCGTGACTTCAACCAGAAGAATAAGGAAGGGGTGTTAAACGAGCAGGGCGAAATCATCTGGAATGAGCAGCATACGCGCAGGCTTACCCCAAAACTCACCAACAAGCCTTGTCAGGAATGTTCTATCATGCCTATCTGTGGCGGTGGTTGCAGCCAGATGGTACTGGAAAACCTGGATAAGGAGTATTGTGTACATGAATTTGATGAAAACAGTAAAAAGCAACTGGTGCTGGAAATGTTTTTAGACCAACAGACTACAAGTATATAAGATGAAATTTTTTCCTCAGCATGATCAGATGGATTGCGGGCCTGCCTGCCTGGCCATGGTGGCTTCTTATTTCGGTAAAACCTATGGGTTGACCTACCTGCGGGAACATTCCTTTCTTTCCAGGGAAGGGGTTTCCCTGCTCGGAATCAGCGAGGCAGCGCAGCGAATAGGGATGGAGGTACTGCCAGGGAAACTGACCACGGATATGCTGACGGAAGAAAATACACCGTTGCCGGCCATCCTGCACTGGAACCAGAATCATTTTGTGGTACTAAGTAAGGTGCAGCGGCAGTTATTTACCGGAAAGTTGTTGTTTACCATTGCCGACCCGGCCCATGGATTTATCACCTTATCCAAAGAGCGCTTTGAGCGGCAGTGGTTGTCAGACGGGGAGGAGGGCGTAGCTTTGTTTTTACACCCCACACCAGCCTTCGATAACTTTGATCCGCCAAAGGAAAATAATGCCTCTATCCGGTACCTGTTTAATTACCTGGTACCTCACAAACGCCCGTTGGTTTGGATGTTGCTGCTGCTGTTGTTTGGGTCCTGTATTTCGCTGACGTTTCCGTTTCTTACGCAGCGCCTTATTGACAGTGGTGTAAATGGTAAGGACCTGCATTTTATTACGCTGATATTGCTGGCACAGCTAAGCTTGTACCTGGGCTCTCTGGGGATGGAATTGCTGCGCAACTGGATGATGATGGTGGTAGCCACGAAGGTGAATATTCAGATAATATCAGATTTCCTGCGGAAGTTATTGAAGTTGCCCATTAAATTTTTTGACACCAAGCTAATGGGCGATTTCAACCAGCGTATAGCCGATCACGATAGGATAGAAACTTTCCTGACTTCGCAGAGTTTGCTGACTTTTTTCTCCATGATTACCTTCCTGGTGTTTTTTGGTGTGCTGTGGTATTACCATCCACAATTGCTCCTGATTTACCTGGGGCTCAGTGCTGTAGCGGTTGGATGGTCGCTGTACTGGATGAAACAGCGCAAAATACTGGATTATTTCCGGTTTCAGCTGAGGAGTGAAAACCAGCAGTCAATATTTGAGATCATCAATGGCGTTACAGAGATGAAGCTGAACCAGTTTGAGGATTATAAGCGGACAGAGTGGGAGAAGATTCAGCATAAGATTTTTAAAATCAATATCCGCAGTTTGCGTTTAAACCAGGTGCAGCTGTCCGGCTTTGAATTCCTTAACCAGCTGAAAAATATACTGGTGACTTTTATGGCGGCATCGCTGGTGGTAACCGGCCATATGACGCTGGGGGCCTTGCTCAGCGTGTCCTATATTATTGGACAAATGAATACGCCTATCAATCAGCTGGTGAACTTCTTCAGATCTTTACAGGATGCGAGGCTAAGTATGGCGCGACTAAACGAAGTGCAGCAGCACCAGGAAGAGGACGCAGGGGAGACCGTATCCGTTCATAGTAACGGTAGTGGATACACTGACCCCGGCCTTGATTTCCGACTCTCCGGTATAGATTTTCAGTACGAGGGACCAGCATCTCCCTATGTTTTAAAAAATATAAACCTGCATATACCCCAGGGAAAAGTAACAGCGATAGTGGGGGCCAGCGGTAGCGGGAAAACCACGCTTATGAAGCTGCTGCTGAAATTTTATGAGCCGGTAAAGGGGCAGATTTATCTGGGAGAAAGGCCCTTGCAGGAAGTCACGCACCTATGGCTGCGGCGCAACAGTGGGGTGGTGTTACAGGATGGGTTTATTTTTGGAGATACTATTTTGCGCAATATAGTATGCGGAGCTGAAGAAATTGATATGGAGCGGCTAGTACATGCCATGCGCATCGCGAACATCAATTCCTTTGTGGAGCAGCTGCCGCTGCAGCTGAATACGAAGATTGGCGCCGCTGGCAGCGGTATTTCCGGGGGGCAGCGACAACGGATTTTAATTGCGCGGGCCGTTTATAAAAATCCCCAGTTCCTCTTTTTCGATGAGGCTACCTCCGCACTGGATGCCGAGAATGAAAAAGTAATACACGATAATTTGCAGACCTTCTTTAAAGGGAAAACGGTGGTGATCATTGCCCACCGGTTGTCGACCGTAAAAAATGCAGACCAGATTATTGTTTTGAAAGAAGGCCAGATCGTTGAATTTGGCACCCATCAGCAATTGGTGGCCAGGAAGAATAATTATTTTGATTTGGTAAAGAATCAGTTGGAGTTGGGGGGGTAGAAGCAGCCGGGCCTGGATTTGAATCCCAAAAGATGTCGCGAAGGTTAGAGCAAGTCCACTACAATTGGGAAAATTTACATGTTTTTTTAGTGTATTAAAGTTAATGGCGTTACACCTAAACTTTCCTGCAATACGGTGCTGTTCAGCACCTGCCTACTGATGTGATATGTGATTTAAGTGAATTAAATACCTTTCTTACATATTGAAAATCATGTGTTTGTGACAAAATTTCCTTGTTTTTTTGCCTTTTATTTTGATAAATTTGGTGAATTAGATGAGCAGAAACGTTCATATAGCCTTTCCCGTTAAGTCAAAAGTTTGATAGTAAGACCACGATGATGAAACACCCGATAACCATCACCACAAGATGAAGCACATACCCAGTTTATAACCAATAAAAATTCCACATTATGAAGAAAAACTATCTGCGGCTTGCCGCCGTGGGCATGCTATGTATTGCACTATTTGCCTGTAAAAAGAATATCTATACACCTGAAGAAGGGGCGGGCAGCACTACCGTCAGGGCCAATGAATCCGTGAGCATCTGGCAAACTACCGGCAGCCAGAGCCAGCTGCTGCAACAGCAGGGCAATGTTACCTTTGCGCCTGATGCCGGCACCGCGGCCACTACCATCACGGTAAATGAATCCACCACCTATCAGAGTATGGACGGATTCGGATTTACCCTCACCCAGGGCAGTGCCAAGTTAATCAGTAATCTGTCGGCCACCGCTCAAAACTCCCTGTTAAACGAATTGTTCAGTCCTTCCAGCGGTATAGGCCTCTCCGTAGTGCGTATAGGCGTGGGCGCTACTGACCTGAGTGACTATTCCTACACCTATCGGGATGGTGCGTCCTTTAGCCTGGCAGGCCCCGATCTTACTTATACTATCCCGATTTTAAAGAAGATCCTGGCGATTAACCCGGCCATCAAGGTGCTGGCAACACCCTGGAGTGCCCCTACCTGGATGAAAACCAACGGCTCCTTTGTAGGCGGTACCCTGAAGGCAGAAAACTATGAAAGCTACGGACAGTACTGGCTGGACTATATGAACGCCATGCGTGCACAGGGTATTGAAATATGGGCAGTAACGCCGCAGAATGAGCCGCTGAACCCCTATAACGAGCCCAGTATGACGCTTACCAAAGAAAATGAACTGGGACTGATCAACAGCTATATGGGTCCTAAGTTGCGGGGTGCCGGCTTCAATTGTAAAATCATTTGCTACGACCACAATTGTGATAATACGGAGTTCCCGATTTATGTGGCTAACAACAGCTCCTATGTGGATGGCTCCGCGTTTCACCTGTATGGTGGTAATATTTCCGCCATGACCACCGTGAAAAATGCCACCAACAAGAATGTATATTTTACCGAGCAGTATACTTCCACTACCGGCAGCTTCTCTGGTGACTTGTCCTGGCATATTCAGAATGTGGTAATCGGCTCTATTAACAACTGGTCCAAGGCTGTATTGGAATGGAACCTGGTGAGCGATTCGCAGGGAGGACCGCATACCCCTGGCGGCAGTACGGTATCCCGGGGTGCGGTGACGATCGACGGCAGCACTATTACCCGCAGGGTGGGTTATTACATCATTGCACACGTGTCAAAATTTGTACAACCGGGCGCCGTGCGCATTGGCTCCAACAGTTCAGGTAGCATTCAGACAACTGCGTTTAAAAACAGCGATGGTTCTAAAGTGCTACTGGCTTTCAACAACAGCTCTTCCAGCGTTTCTTTCAAAGTGAAATGGGGAAGTCAGTCGTTTACCTATACCATCCCCGGTGGGGCCGCTACTACCTTCAAATGGTCAGGTAACGGTGGCGGCACTACGCCAACTGCGCCTGTTGGCCAGAGTATTACCCTGAAAGGCTTTAATAACGGGTATGTAAGCAGCGAAAATGGTACCCAGGCCATGACCTGTAACAGGACTACCGCTTCCGGTTGGGAAACATTTACCGTGGTGGATGCCGGCGGCGGAAAAATTGCCTTGCAGGCCATGGGAAAATATGTGTCGTCCGAAAATGGTGCCCAGGCTATCACCTGTAACCGCACTACCATAGGCGACTGGGAGAAGTTTGACTGGGTGGTGAATGCGGACGGTAAAATATCCCTGCGGGGCAACAATGGGCTGTATGTAAGTTCTGAAAATGGAACGCAGCCTATGACGTGTAACCGTACCAGTATTTCCGGATGGGAAGCATTTGGTGTGAATCAATAATTATTTCCATTCAGTTTACCCACCGCAGCATACTGCGGTGGGTAAACCAATTTTCAGCCCATGAAATTATTTTTTCTAACCGCTATTTTATTGGTTAGTTGTATGGCCGTACGGTCACAGGAGGTTGAATTATCTGGTGGCTATCAGGTGACAAACCTTCGCTGGTCGATTGCGGGAAACAACAGGAACGTACTGTCGGAAGTGAAGTGGCGTGCATTAAGCGGTCCACTGCTGCAGGGTAGGCTGAAATTTAGTCCTGTCAGGCGGGTGTTTGCAGGCGCGGAGGTTTCCAAATGCTTTATTACATCCGGAAGTGCTACTGATACAGATTATGGAGATAATAACCGCAGCCTGCCAACATACCAGGCGGAATTGAGAAGTGACGAGGGTTCGATATGGACCTGCCGTATTTTTGGCGGTTTTAATTTTCTGCTGCGTAAGCGGCTGCAGCTGTCGGCAATTGCCGGTTATACGGCAAACAGGGAAGCTTTATTGCTGCTTAATTACACCGCACCGGTACCCGGACAAAAGCATCTGCGTTGTACCTATCAAACCAGCTGGAAAGGATTGTCGGGAGGTGTGAATGGTTGCTATCAGGTAACTTCCTGGATGGATGTACAGGCTGAACTGCAATACAGTCAAATGCACTACGCTGCTGAAGCGGACTGGAACCTGATTGACGCCTTTCAGCATCCGGTTAGTTTTAAGCAACGGGCTAAAGGATTCGAGTTACGCTTAAATGCTGCCACGGTATTTAAATTGAATCAATATCTGTCGTTATATATTGCCGGTGCGTACAATCATGCTGCTACCGGGACTGGTACAGATGAGTTGTACCTTGCTTCCGGCGCTGTACAAACCACGCGATTCAATGGTGCCTTTGCAAATGCGCGGAAAGTTTTGGTTGGTACGCGCATAGCGTTCTGATTTATGTTTTCCTGATCAAATCCGTCCAACTGGTTTTTTTATTTTTTTTGGTAGCATCCAGGAGATTTTTAATCCGTACAGCGTATGCCCAGCAAGTGCCCTGGCGCATACCGGTTTTTTCAGCAATCTGGTAGGAAGAGATATTACCTTTTGTGATGAATACCAGGTACACGATATAAAAAGCTTTATTGATCGGTATCCGGTTGTTTTCAAAAATAGTGTCGTTAAGGGGGGATTCCTCGTAAGCACATTTGTTGCAGCGGCGACTGTAAGGTCTGCGGCCTTTGCTGAAGTTAGTGTAATTACATTTTTTACAGGAGAAGCCATTGTTCCATTTTAAATCTGCCAGGAACTGGTAACATTTCTCCTGGTCCGGGTACTTATGGCTGAACTCTTCAAAAGTAAGCTCGGTAGCGGTTATACGGGCATCCGTTATTTTTTCAATATTAGTTTTAAGTACTTCGTTATCTTTTTCAAGTAGTTTATTCATACGGGCAATTTCCTGCGCCTGCTCGTAAATTTCCTGTGCCTGAAGCGCCAGTTGTTCGGTGCGTGCGGCTACCTGTTCTTCCAGCTGCTGGTTGATGTTGGCCTGTAGTTTCAGGTTGCGCTGTATATGGAAAAACGCGTCATCCTGGGCTTGTTTTTTCTCTTTTCGTAGTAACCTTACCTGATCACCAATGGAAAAAGAAAGGAATACCATTTCCAGTACAAACCCCAGCACCAGTCCATAGTGGGCCGCTACTGCCAGGTTTCCGCTTACCAGTCCTAATACATTTACCAGTTTTACAATAGCCCCTGCAAACAGTAACGCATATCCCAGCACAAAAAAGCGCGCAGGCTTAAAGCCTTTGTACCAGATGATTAAACCGGCAATAAAGGACGCAAACAGCGGGATAAAATCCAGAAATTTATAGATAAACCATTCTTTTTTCAATAGCAGGCAGATGAGGAAATAAATGGTGCGCAGGAGGATAATCCCGTTTAAAACCCTGTATAGCACAGGGCTTTGTCGTTTAACCCGCAACAGTGTTCTGGCGAAAATGAGCGCAAATATGCTCATGCAATATAGCGATATGCCATACATGTATACATTCAGCCCCGGGTAGCCCGGCCAGATAAACTGGAATGCTATCCCGTCGGTGCTCATTTCAAAGAGTCCCACACTAACGATGTACAGCACGTAATACAGGTAGTGGCTAAGGCCGGTAGCCAGCAGCATCAGCAGGTTGTAAAAACAGAAAACGAGGATCATGCCGTAGAAGAGTCCATACGTGATATACTCCACCAGGGCATAGTTAATAAACCGCACCATGCTGCGGTAAACCATGATAAAATTGATCTCATTCAACGACTTCACCCGCACATAGTAGGTATAGGTACCCTTTGACAAATCAGGAATCTGAAATTCGAAATTCTTATGCCGGTACAGCCGGTAGCTGAAATGCACGCCGGCACCGGAGTGCGAGGATATATATTCCCCATTGGCCTGCGGCAGGTAAACCGTAAGATCGTCTATGGTTTGGTCGAAGAATTCGATGATGCGCTGGTTGGCAGCAATAGAGTCAGTCAGCGTTACTCTTACTTTAAACCAGTATGCGGAGGACTGATGTACGTTCTTTGGATAATAGCCGGTGTTGGGTTGAAATGCAGCTGCAGTATCCAGTCGCCTTACCTCCTGGAATGTCAGGTTGCCGGATGTGTCTTCCAGCCAATGGATCTGCGAATAGGTAAAGATATACTCGTTGGTGCCGGGGTGAATAGTTACCGGTTGCTGGGCTTTCATGCAGGTGAGTATGCAGCAGAGTAATGCTGTTAAAAAGGTTTTTAGGGAGATGGCAGGGGCGGTTTTGGTGGAATGCATCGTGACTCCTGGAAGCATCATGAACGTGGAATAACTGTGTTAAAATCCTAAATTAATGAAACGCTGGGATTTCTGCTATAAAAAAAGGCTCTCTTGTGGAGAGCCTTTACATGTCAGGTATCTTAAAGTTATTTATTTCTTCAATATCCTGTCAAACGCCAAATTACTCGCTCCTTCGCCTCTGCCGGTCTGTTTGCGTGTCCCCAGCCACGTGAATATCCCGCCGTTATACCACCGTGTACGCTGATACGCCCGGTACACGTTACTGCCTGCGCGCGGTACTTCTTCTTCATTAATAAAATAGCCCAGCCCTTTATCCAGGCCTTCGCGCAACAAGGGGGTACGTGGTTTTATTTTTTCCGGTTTACCGGAAGTATCATTATCCAGTATTCTTGGCATCGCTGCACGTTGGAGGTGTACGGCCCTTTTACCTGCATCCTTTTGCACAGGGATGAACGGAATCCAGTTTTCCGGTACGGTGTTCATCACCTCATATCGAATGGCCGCTTCATTGGGAATCAGTGGTACGGCTGGCGGCAGTGGACCGGAGGCGTCCAGTAATTGCTGATATTTGCGGCGTAGCTCCACGGCAGCTTCCCCGCCGGATTTGCCCCAGCCGGTAGCTAATGGAACCGTGGTTTCTACCGCCCATACCATATTGGCTACTTCATCGCGGATAAGGTGGATTTCTTCCAGTGGCGCACCTTCCAGCATTTTAGGAGCAACAGGTAGTATCAGCAGACTATTATCCGTTTTTTCAGGGCCTTTTCCTTTGGTGTTCAGGGTAAACATGCTCCACTTATTCCAGGCATCGTCCAGGCCGCGGCCAGCGGCTTCTATCCATGTTCTTTCACCAAATACATTGGTCACCGTCATGCCTTTGATGCGGGCAATACTACCTGCATCCAGTGTAAAGGGCAGGAGGAACCAGTCATTGGCATATACCAGCGCAAATTCAATGTACAGGAGCTTGCCCAGGTCGGTAGGGCCTGGATTTAGTTTCCCCAGGTTTGTGCGGCCATCCTCAAACGCCCACCAACGCGTGTTAGGCATACCGTCGAACTGCACCGGCACTGGCAGAAAGGTATTGGTAACCGGCAACTCTGTATCCGGCGGCGGGGGTGGAGTATCACCCAATGTAGTTTGTTTGGGGTCTATGTCGAGGTTGTACCAGTCCAGGTGGCCATGATAGTATTGATCAGCCGTTAATACTTTTTCAGTGCCCTCCACTGGTGCAGAGCAGGCAAACTGGTATTCCAGGCTGGAAGGTTTCCATGCAGTGGTAGCAGGATCCTCAGGTTGATAAAATAACTTGCGGAACCAGGCAATAAACCTCCCGGCCACCGCATCTACGGCTGCCTGTTTCGTTCCGTCGCCCGCCAGTTCCGGAATATTATCCCATGCATGATGCGCAGGGTTTTGCAAGTGTAATAGCAACTTAACGCCATCCATACTTCTGCCCGCAACGGCATTAAACTGCTGCCATACTTCCTTGTGGGCAGTGCGGGGAGCATCCTCCTTTTTGTCTTTGTCCGGAGCAGTCACGGGGTAGTTACCAATATAGGAATTACGGTAATCACCCACCGCAGCTACCATCTTCAGCCATTGCCTGCCCATGAGCAGGCGAATGTCCAGCGACAGCTCCTGGGTGCCGTTAATGAAAGGAATTGGCTGCTGCTCCACCTGTGCTTCCAACGGCACGGCGTCTGTAAACGCCTGTACCGGCCCTTCTCCGGCAAGGTATTTTGTGAGGTGGGTGCTGCCCATATGAATTTTTGAAAATATGGGGGAGCCGGCATCATCGCCAATAAATTCACCCATCTGCCATTGGCGGGTGAGCATCCATAGCGGATCACGCACTTCGGCCCTCAGCGCCCGTTCCAGGTTGTCGGTACGTGGACGCCCTTCCAGCCGGTTCCACAGCGTAATAGTGCGCAGACTCCTTTTGGCCAATACTTCTGCAAGGTTATCAGTAACTACATACTTATTCATATCAGGGCTTTTGCAGTATTTCGTGAATAGAATTATTGAACCCGTAGTTCAGTGAAATCGAAATCGGATGCACACTCATAGACGACACTACTGCCGGCAGGAAGCGCGCATAGTTGGTGGTATCTATCTGTTCCGGCTCAATTGCCCGTGCCTTGGCTGCTTGAAATGTTTCATGAACAATTTCCTGCAGGTCGCTCCAATTCCAGGCGCCGGTATACACCGGCGGCATGGCCAGCAGCATCACCTGCGGCGGTTCCGCATTCGGCTTATCATAATGAAATGCGATGCCGGCAGTTTCCTTTTTCGCCGGTATCAATTCGGTCCACTCGTCCAGCAGCAGTCCGCATTGTGGTTTGGATGCATCAAAAGCGGTGGCGTAGTGTGCGGTGTATAATAACCTTTCACTTTCAATCTCGTATGTTTCCGGGTAAGGTACAGCCAGCCAGTGGTCCGCATTTTTATAGGGGAACTGCACCGGATGCAGTGTCAGTTCCTTGTTCACTAATGCTTCTGTCAGCAACACGGTGTTTTCCCAATGGTGCATATGCTCCCGCACACGTGCAATACCGTACAACCAATCGTCTACCGGGAAGTCGGTGCTGGCCTGGCTATGCAACAACAGCTGGGCTTGTGCCGCGTGACTGTTGGCCCATTCCTGTGCACTGGTATGGCCGGGTGTAAATTCCGGTACCAGTTTGAAATCTTCCTGGAAGAGTTGCTTTGCAGCTTCCAGCAACAGGTCTACTTTCTTTTTGCTGTCTGGCAGTGCGGCGGAGGCAGTGAGCAGGTCGCCGGATTTCAGCAGGCGTTTTTTCAGGTCGGTCGAAAGCGCCAGTGCCTTTACTGCCAGGTCTTCTACGGCATTGATAACAGCTGTTTCCACGCTGGCCACTTCAAATGCTTCTGTATCGTAAGCAATCACTGGTAGCGCCGCATTGGTTTGCTGTAGCAAGTCAAATACCTTGTCGGTATTGATGCTGAGCAGGTCCTGAAATACTTTCAGTTTGTCAGTGAAGCTCAGTTTCACTGGGATGAGCTGCGTTTTATAGGTATCTGGGTCTGGCGGTAAGGTTAAGGCTACCGTAGAAACCAGTACTCTTGCCTGTTCCAGCAGGTTGAATTTTTCTTCAGTAGAAGTGGAGAGCGGCAGTGCATCATAATCTGTCATCAGCTGTTCAAAGTCGGCTGCCTTTTTCGTCCAGCGCGTTACCAGCTCATTTATTTTAGTGAGCAGGGAAGTGAAGAGACTGCGCTTTGTTTCGTAAATAAAGCCGATGCCAGTTTGCGGCAGCCCGGCAGCGCCGGCAATATTCAGGATAGCGGCATACCCATTCATCAGCTGATCCACTTCGCTGAGTTGTTGACTACGGTTAGCCACCATATCCGACAACAGGGTATCCATATGCGTTAGATAAGCTTTCAGTTGATTATCCACGAGCGATTGCAGGGCATTTCGCCAGGTATGAATCCGCTGCGGATTGAGTTGTTGCTTGCCAGGTTCCACAGGGCTGGTAGCAGCTGGTAATAGTATATCCGTTGCCGTGAGTGCCCTTGATTTCAGTAATAAGGTAGCCACGCTATTCAGCAGCGGCGCCAGTTCAAAGAAGGTGAAATGCCCGCTGATGCCTTTGATGTAGTTGATCTCCACCACTGTGTCCGGGCGGATGCCAGGTTGCTGCATCACCAGAAAGGTGATCCTGTCGTCCAGCTCTTTCATCTGTTGCTCGCTGTCCAGGTTCACGGTGTAGAGGATGTCAATTGGCTGCAAGCCCAGGTTTGCTGCGGTAATCTTCTTATCGGTAACCCCATTGTAGGATACCAGGCAGATGATCTTATCAGTAGGGGGTAAAATGCTTTTCAGCCATTTGTTGACGGCAGGTTCGGCCTGTGCCCGTGGCGTGGCTTCCAGGGTGCCATCCAGCCCTGCTTCCAGATGCAGTCCCACCCGATGGGTGAGGTTAATACCGCTGCGGGGTGTCTGGATTACATCCGGAATGGGAGGGAAGTTGCCTTTGGCATAAGTATCAAAGGAGGCAGCGCCCCGTTCGTAATTGCCTTGTACTACCTGGTGTACGCTTTCCGCCATGGCTACGTCAGCGATGGCATCGTTGATGTCCAGGATATTTTTAACTTCGGCGGCTACGGCTATGCCCTGGTTAGGCGTCGTAAAATCCGGCAGCCAGGCCTTGCCGAACGGATAGCTGCTGTGCCCCGTTTTTTTAATGTGCGTGATCAGTGCCAGCCCGTCTATTACATTCCTCGCCTCAATAGCCTCCACGGCATCAATCGGAATGTCACTGCTTTCATCCACTTTGGTATCTTTATCTTTATTGGCCACCAGGGGAAATGCTTTGCGCAACTGATAAATATAGTAGTCCAGTTCTACACCGGGGTGCGACTCATGCAGCCCACGTTCCAGGTAGTATCCCAGCAAAGCCCCGAGCGACTGTCCGCCACGAATACCTTCAATTACCGACAACGCCTTCCGTACGCGCTCCGAAGAAAGATTAATCCGGAAGGCATCCGGATTGCCATTGGAAATATACCCGTTACGCAGGATAGAGGCCGTAACGGCATGATTCACGGATGGTGCCAGTATAAAACCTCCGTTGGTATTATCTTTTACGATGGGTGTGGGATCCTCCTTTATAAAAATATCCTGTAATTCTTTTCCTTCCGGCACAAAAGGTGTAAGTACCTTATTTTCTGATCTTACATTTTCAAGGTAGCCATATGCACCCAGGTAAATTCCTTTGGCAGCTTGCTGCTGCCCACGTACTTTCGTCAGCTGGTAATTTACCAGGCCATTCTTCCAGGCATCCAGCCGATAGCTGCAGCAGTCAATATGCTCCGTGAATAACCTTTCCAGCCTGGCGGTAGGCACATCTTTCAGCCATTCCAGTGCGTCCAGCTGATCGCCGAGATATTCGGTAGCTACATCCATTTTGATGAGCTTGGGAATATGATCTCCTAACAGGCGATGAGGGCTGCCGGTAATTTTCTCCGCGGGTTGGTACAGGAAAAGATATTTACTTTCTGAAACGGGCGCTTTTTGCTGTATGTTAATGAAGGGAGGCTCCTGTTGTAATACTTTCGCATGCTCGGGTGTGATCAGGGCTTCCCGCAGGTAAAGGAATCGACTCACTTCAACATAACTCAGGTCAAGTGCATGGTGCAGCACGAGGTACAGTAACGAGACAGGAATTTTATCATCCAGGAAACCCTGCTGTTTGCGCAGTGCATCATGGGAGGTTTGTGCTGCCTGTATCAGCCAGTGGATATAATTTTTGTTGTCCGCACCGGTTACATACTTACGTATAGCCATTGTTTCAGATAAGGGCTGATCATCCACCACAGGGCCTTTCAGTTTATTGGCCTGTTCCCAGAAAAATTTATTTAGGATGTCAGGTGTTACATCACCAGTATAACCCAGCTGCTTCAGCAAAGCCTTTCCTGTTTCAATATAGGCACCGGCCAGTAGCGCCGCAATAATTTCTGAGAAGATGCCTTCCAGCTTGAAACGGTTCATGAAGTCTTCCTTACTTTGGCCCTGCCGCTGGTAAAACTCCACCGTACCTGCATTCTGGCCCAGTACATCCAGCAGTACGCGGTGCGGGTCTGCTTTCGTTTTGCCTACAAATGAAACTGCAGGTAATAATTTAAGAAAATCGGCATCTACCTTTTTCAATAATTCGTATAACCGTTGCAGGTAGTTATTTCCGGTGTTGATTGCGGTGGTTGGAATACCAGTTGTATCAACGGTAATGCCCGGTACCGGGGTATGTGGCTTAAACCAGCCTATCTTGGAAAAGTTGGTAACAGGGAGAATACCATACGGCTGTTTGCCCACCTTTATGGCAGGAACGGTATTGCGGCCTGAAATATAGCGGTTAAAGAAGGTGCGGGTAGCGGCTATGTCCTCGTTCGTAAATACGCCATGCATCATGGTTTCCATCATGTAACCCAGCGTAGCCGGCCAAAGTGCCGTATTCATCAGGCGAGCTTCCTTCTGATCCGTATGATCGCTGTTCAGCACTTTCTGCAAGGCAGCAGGATTGATCCCAAGTGCCTCTGCCAGCCACTGGCCATCACGCTTTTCCAGTATATTGGCAGTAAGGTCAAAGAGATGATCTTTTTTCCTGTTGTCGTAGCTCTCATCCGGATCATCGATATATTGATGCGAAGTGCCTTCCTCTTCTGTATTGTTAGTAGGTGTGCCCTGCGGTAAAATGATACAGCCTTTTTTGCTGATGCGATGATGTTCCAGCAAGGTTTCCAGCAACTCCTGACCTTTGGCGGCACTGCCGCTCATGCGGATGCCCAGTGCGCTGATCCTGCTGAAACCCTGTGCAACCTGCTCCGCTGTAATATCAATTTTAAAGCCCAGCCCTATTTTAATGGCCGCTTCAAAGTCCGACATCCACCGGATGTCATCGTGCAGGGTAAGGTCGCCATTGTCATGGCGGATGAATTGTTTTTCCGGCTTGGCGCTCGGGTCAGGTCCCACTATTAATGGAGATGGGATAGGTTCTCCCAAAACTTCAAAACCTACATTATTCCCCTGGTAGCCTGTTACTACAAAGCGATCCGGCATTACAAACACTTTCGGTGCCTGCGACCACGACTGTTGTTTGGTATTTACCGCTGCTGTATTTTGTAGTTGGAGAAATTCCACCTTTACCACTACATCTCCCCGCTCCAAATCTTCCGGTGGCAGCACAGTAATATTCACCGGCTTATAAGTCGTGATATACTCATTTGCCTTTTCTGGCCCCACTACATCCACCAGGTCTTCAAAAGCGCCCTGCTGTTCTGCCAGGTCGGCGTAGCCTACCCAGGATCTGGTCCAGTATGCTTTCAAAGCGTCCTGTGCGATGTCCCCCGGCAGCTGGGCGGTGGTAATCACGAGAATAATTTCGTTGACCGACAACCGTTCAGGCCTGCCCGTTAGGTCCGCCGGCTTATAGTTATCCAGGATATAACCTGCCCTTCCGGAACCATAGCCATCTACCATCACTCTCCACGCCGCACGTTCCATGCTTTCGAGCCCACCGGCTTCCCAGTACTTTGCCCAATAGTATGCGGCATTTTTTACCTCCGCTTCAGATAGCATCTCCTCAAATGAGTCTATCATAAAATCATCCGGGAAAATTCTGATCCACAGCTGATCTTTAAGCACCTGTCGCTCACCCATCACTTTCTTGAAACGGGTTTCTATACGTACCGGCATTAACAGGAACGGATAGGCATCGTTAAGCCGGGAAATCTGTTGACGAGGATCTGTAAATACACTGAATTTTTTATAGAGGTCTGCCGCTTTTGCTTTACTGCTGTTCACTTCCTCCTGGAGCTGGCCTACCGCATTTTTCAGTGTTTTCTCCTGGCTTTCCAGGGCATGCAGTTTTGCCTGCTGCGTTTGATCGTTGGGGTTATAAGACCTTAACAGGTTTTCCTTTTCGGCTGCAATGCGTTTCAGCTGTTCACCTGCGGCCAGGAACGAAAGATGTGCAGCGGCCTGGCCGCTACGCGCATCATCCAGTTCTTGTCTTAAGCTATCAAATTCTGCCATGTTATTTTTCGTTTACGCGGAAGTTTTAGGTAACATTTCGGAAGCGTGTACTGCTACCAGTACCGGCACCTGGTAAAGGATGTAGGCCACCTCAGCGGCGCTCATATCGGCGTTCCAGGTAACATTGACGTCGTCGTCATACTGGTCTTTCTTTTCGGGTTCATTTGCCAGGTTAGGAGGCGTAAGTCCCAGACTGCTGTTGATCTTAATCATTTCTCCACCTTTGGCGCCAGGCACCAGGTTGTCCCAGCCGAGGTCGTTCCATACATTCGGTGTTTTGTCTGCATCAATATCCAGTCCGAAACGGCATTCACCAGGTCTTTCCTTAATGCAGAAGAACCAGCCGGCGTTGTTGATGTCTTCCGGCTTAGTACCATCGCCCCCTTTAGCTTCGGAGGCCGTCAGGTCAAATCCGAAGAAGTAGATATCGGGTGAAACTTTTGCTTCGTACAAAGGCGTTTTTACTTTGCTTAATGGAGGCTTGTCTTCTTCCGCGTCCGACAATGGCACCAGTATCCGCTCTACCTTATTATCAATTTTACCGTCTTTCATCTGCCACTGTGCTTTCTGCGCGTAGATAACAGCGTTAGGGTATTTTTTCAACAGCTCGCCGCGTATCACCAGCACTACATCCTCTTCCTGCGGGCCATTGGTTTCCCGGTTATCATGGGTGCCTATTTTAGAGTATCGCGACCACTTATGCAAAGGTGGTATATCCCGTAGCTTTTCTTTCAACTGTTCGCTGTTCAGGGAGTCGTCCACATTAAGGAAGGTACTCACATCCCAGAACTGCCGGAAGCTGCTGGCGCGGTTATCTGTAGGGTATTCCCGCCATACCAGCTCACGTACAAACTCATGATTCACACCAACCATATAAGCCTCTATAAACGGTTGGTTTGTTTCCAGCAGTGATATAGTATTTTGGGAGATGAGATTGATATTGGGGAGAAAAAGTTCCGAAGAAATATCAGTCAGCGGTTTGTACATCGGCACATCGATGACAGGATAGGCCATTACCTCATCAAACAATTCTACCATCCTGATGCGGATCCTTTCAGGGATGCTGATACCGCCGAAAATCAGTTTAGGAATGGTCACACCGGGATCAATTGCTTTGAAGATCGTATCCGCCAGTACGGGTAAATCCAGGGTAGGCCTGGTGGGAATTCTTCCTTCTTCGCGGTTCCCCTGCATGAGGATGGCCGCTTCTTTAATTGCTTCCTTGTAAATTACTGCTTCTGCGCTGTCAGTAGCACCTGGCGTGAATACGGTATTATCTCCCGGTAAGGTGATCTCAAAGTTGGGCACCTTCGGCATATCGTCCACCGACTCCGGCGTTTGGTTTTCCGGTCGTATGGAATCGGCGCCGGCTTTTGCCTTTTCCCACTTCCCAGCCAATAACCAAAACCAAATCAGCGCTACAATTGCTATACCCGTTATTGCGGTAACAGCAGGGGAGAAGCCGCTGAGCAGCATTACCAGCAGCAACAGGAGTATCAATATAATCACGGCTATGCGCCATTTTTTAAACTGCTTTAACACACTCACCAGCCAGGGTGGCAGCTTGGTGGCTGGTTGCGCTGCATCTGCCAGTTGTGAGGGAGTGGGTAATGCCGGCGGATCAATTTTAGGTAATACCAGCGGCACTTCTCCACTATTTACCCGAGTGAGGATATTATCACCTGTGGCCGCATCTGTAAATGGCTGCAGTTTCATCACCCTGCCACCGGGTCTTAAAACTTTTCGTATTGTGGTGGACGTGAGGGAGCGGGATAATACGCTTTTATCCACCTGGTGATAGACGGTAACATTATTGGCCAGCAAACGCTTTTGCAGTGGAGCGGTAAATTGTAACGCCTTATCCGGCCTGTTGTAAATATGCGTAGCAATATGTTGTTCATACCAGCTATAGGATGTTCGTTGTGCAAAGCGGCCAAAACGAAGGCGGCGGTTGGCTTCCAGGATGTCGCCCACCTGTTGCCAGGCGGCGCTCATATAGTCTTCCTGCTTGGTCTGAATCACTTTAGTTCCAAACCCGGCGGCTACACGCCAGCGAGGGTCCAGGTTCAGCTGGTGAATCCAGTTTTGATTATTGGGGGCATTGCTGCCATCATCTTTATAGAGGAGCCTTTCGGTCAGCGCATGCCAGCGGCCGTACAGAGGCGCGGTAATCAACGGGTCCACGTCATCCTGCACGTTTTCCAGCGAGGTATTGCTGTTAGCGTCCTTCGAAGTATTTTTCGTATAGTCGTCAGCGAGATTGATGAATTGTGCCAGGTCATGCTGAAACGCATGCGGATAACCGGGGTGATCCCAGTTATTGTACTTTAGTACTTCTTCTTTGTCCGCCGGCTTCATGGTACTAAAAGGTACCTGCAAGGCGCCGCCCAGTCGCAATATACCACCCAGCTCAGGAATGCCGTGGATATTACTGCCTGGTGCCTGGGTATCCATATCCCGGCGGCCTACGCGGTTATCAACCGGATTGGGCTTGAGCAGGCGCACCAGGTATTCGAAATCGCCCTTGCTGCCCGTGCGGAAATGCCAGCGGTAGTAATAAGGAAAGCTGGCGGTATCAGGCCGGCCGTTGTAGTCGGCCCAGGCGGACATCGTAGCAAAAACGGCGGCGGGAATATTGTCATCTGTCATGTCAGCCCCGAGTCCTGCCAGGCGGCCAGTTTCGAAGGTTGGGATAATAAACGCATGATAGGCTGTATTCTCTTTCAGCTTTATAGGACACAACAGGCGGGAATTTGCATGATCAGGATCATTTTTCAATATATTGTTCAGCGTATTCACCACGGCGTTGTGGTCCACCGGTTGCGATACAATCCTGTCCAGCATGCTTTCGTTTACATGCACGTGTGCCCATGCCCACAACTGATCTGCGGGCGGAAATTTTTCCGCGGCCTTGTCCACCGTGATATAGGGGAGCGGCTTATCCTTGATATTGGTCGCTTCTTTAAAAGCGCCTTCTTCCAGCACCACCAGCGTGATCCATGGACGCAGGCGATCCTTGTTATCCGGTGCTGCGGGTGTATATCTCCACGGAAAGTCCTCATCATAAAAATCAACATACGGCAGGTAGTTCGGCTCAAAGTTGGTGATCCAGTTATGCGGGTCCGTTTTGATGATGGCTCTCGCCTCAATACCAATAATATCGCCCGGGCCGTACAGCTGGATGTTTTTGGTGATAGGCTCCGTGAGTACACCGCCGTCGGGCTTATTACCTTCTACCTTCAGTTTAATAGCGATGGTGGCACGCACGCGCACCCCCGGGTCCTTATCGGCGCTGCTGATTTTGTTGGCCACGCCGGAGCGCATCCAGGGCAGGAAAGTATATGTGGCTATATTACTCATGCGGCTGTATTTATTTCGTGCTGGGGAATAACGTGAATTGCTTCTTTCAGGTTAGGATGCAGGGCTACCTGTTGCTGCATATAAGCCCTTGCCTGTGCTTCACTTTCGAAAGTGGCAGCATGGAAAGCTTTGTTGTCGGACTGATTGGCCACCGCGTAACCTGATTGTTGCGTTTTGATTTTATCTTCAAATGGTTGCAGCTGCGACTTCGACTTTTTAGAAAGTGTACTCAGTGCTGCTGCATTGCCTTTGAGGAAGTGGCGGAAGAGCGTACCGCTGATAAAGCGGAAATACTTTTTCACAAACCGTTTATAATTGGTGTCTATGGTAATCAGCTCATAGCGTACTATGCGTTTCACGGCACGGCCGGTATTCAGCAAAGGTCCTGCTACAGATAGTTCCAGCCCGCTGTTTTCTTTTTCGAAAGATGGTCGTGCAAGCTTTTGATCGTTGCTCATGTTCTGGAACTGTGCCATGGCGAACGGTGCTTTCATCTTATTCACCGGTGCCAGCCCGGCTGCCGGATCAGCAGTAACGGTAAACCGGTTAGCGTCAGATGGCTTTTGGGTGCCTACTTTATCCAGCGGTAATTCCAGCGGAATAAAGCGCTGGCTCACCTGTAAAACACCGAGCGGATGCAACACCAGTTCCGCATTGGTATCGATGGTGCGCAGCGATACCAGCAGGTTGTTGCCTTCCGGTAACTGTGCCTTCCAGTTTTCCAGCTTATCAAATTCTTTTTTCACCAATGGCATCACTTCTACCGGTGGCAGGGTAGTGTTGGCACTATCGCCCCAGCTGAATTCGAAGTCTACATCAATGTCGAAGAACAGGATGGAAATGGAGCCGGTACCTTTTACATGATATGGCGTAGGGCCATCGAGCGACATGCGTACGCGCACGCTGAAGAGGCCGATACCAAATACTTTCACCGAGAGGGAAAGCGATACTTCAATGATGAAATAGAACGGCGAGAATTGAAAGAGTGCATCAAATCCCAGTTCTCCTTCTATATGGAAAGCACTGAAGCCAAAGTATAATTCAGCGTGTGCGCCAAACTGCACGGTGTTGGAGGTTACGGCAAAATAGGCCATCACGCGTATTCTACCCCAGCTGGTATCGAGGATGTTGAGGGAGAGGCGTACAGGATTCGGGAATGGCAATGGTGGCGGGTTGAATGCCGGATGGAATCCGCCTACGCTCACCACAAAATTAGCGTCGTCGCCCCAGGCTACCAGCAATCCCATCTCACCCTGTAAAGTGATCCAGAGAATACGGGAGTCGTACAGGCTGGCGAAAAACCATAACCTGCTTTTATCGAATTCAATGGCGCCGATGAAGTTGATCTGTAATACGATCAACGCCGCATCTTCCACTGGCAGCGCTACTTTCAGCACACCTATGATAGCGATGTTGCCGGGTATTTCTATGATAATTCCTAAGGATACACTGATGAGTGCTGGTGTTCCCCAGCCCAGTTTGGCCATGGGGCCTATGAGGAATTTTCCTTCTTCCGGCGGGAAAAAGTTGCGGAGATCGCTGATGATGCGTGGTGCATTTTCAACGATGTTGGTTGGGAACATGATGCCATTGATACCACCCGTACGCACGCCATCGGCAAGGGCTTGCAACTTCATGGTGCGGTTCAGGCCCAGGAGGCCGCCTACGCCGAGGAGTACGAAACCAAAGCCTAGTTGGAGGCCGGTGCCAAATTCCGCGGAGATGATAATGAGCAGCGAGAAGCCTTTGCTGCCATCCGGCATTTTGGTGGTGATGATACCGATAGCTTTCAGCGACACGATTTCGCTGAAGGTCAATTCCAGTGCACCGGCATATTCTTCCCTGTCGAAATCAAAAAAGAGGTAGCCGCCACCTTTCACAACGCCTGCGTCGATGGCGAGTCCTACACCATTTGGCGGCTTGAAGCCTACGTCCAGGTTGGCGGGGCCAAGATTACCCTTCTTAAACTGTAGTGCGGCGGAGAGCCCGATGTTTTCCACTGTGGCCGTCAGCGGGCCTAACGCCAGTTTCAATACCACACCGGCATCTAATCCTATTTGTTCACCGGTAGGTTTAAGGGTAAGTCGCAGACTGTTGATGCTGAGTGGGCCAAGGTCGATATGCACGGCCAGTTCTATGGCCAGCTGGGCGCCGCCGCGGATGGTAAATCCGTGGAGCAGACTAAAACCTAAAGCGATATTTGCTTCGGCCTGTATGTTGAGGGCGGATAATACTTTTGCGAGGAAGCCATCCCCTTCACCTCCTTTGACTACGAGCCGGATGGCTTGTATTTCACCTTCTACGCCTACGTCCAGTTTCCCCTGCGGATTTTCCAGGTACCATTTGGCAGAGAGTCCCTGTATCGCCAGCCTGGTGCCGCCGGCGGAGCCTATCAGCACCATTTCGGCAGCTTTTTCCGGCTTTTCTTTGATGGTAATGGCTGCATGAAACGCACTTACGAGGTTCAGGATGCCTTGTACATCAAAGGGAGGTCTAACTACTATGCCTACACCTTTTATATCTGCGGTGGATTCAAATAGCAGTTGCCCGCGGTCGCACACATCAAAATCAAAGGCTGCGCCGCCCATGAGATAAGGTAGTACGGCCATTCCTTTCTTTTTGCCGCTCACACCTTCTGCGGGCGAAAAGGTAAGCCCAAACTGGCTGTATGTGGCTTTGGTAAGGCCTTTCTGGAAAAGCGGGAACCGGAGTTCCGGGAGGTTGGGGGTGGTATTGCCCAGTATGGTGCGGGTGGTATCTGCCTGTGGATATAAGCCTCCCGGTAGCTGTGCTGCGCGCATCAGCAGTTCCAGCCGCGACAAAAATTTCTCAGCGTCGAAAGCGGTATTCCATTGATAGGCTGCATCAAATAATTGCTGCGGGTGACTAAAGAGCAATCCCAGCCGATCCCAGTGTACTACGCGTTGCGATTGATTGGGTTGCGGGGAGGGGTCATGTTCTATGAGTCCGAGCACCAGCATGGTCGCGTGGAGCTGCGGCATTTTATTGTCGAGATAGTCCAGCAGGAGGTAGTCGGTAAGCCGGAGAGATAGATCGCCGATATGCGGTAGTCCTCCGCCGGGGCCTGATTGCAGTTGTGATTGCAGTGCCTGGATGGCATGAACAGTGGCGCCAAATTTTACAAACAGGTTAGCGATGGCTGCCAGCACTGCGGTTTCCGTATTGGCCGCAGCCAGCTGCTGTACAGCGTTTACCAGCTCCCGTCCTTGTGTGGCGGCGCCTCCCAGTGCATTGCCAAAAGCGCCGCCGGGGAAGTTATATCCCATCTTCTGGAAAAAGGCGATGGCCTTTTCCGGAGTGGTAAGGCCCCGCAATGGTGAGATGGCCAGCGCTGCCTGTGTGAGTATGGACTGTAATGCTTGCTGTGACATGCGGATGATTTACGGATTAATCGTAATTATTTTTGCCTGGAACTCAGGTGTGGGGCTAATGAGGTAGGGAGGAAGGGTGAGACCGGCACCAGGCTGGTGTTTTTCCACCACCCAGGGCGTTTCTAACCCATCCGGATATACGACGTTCTTTCCAATGTCTGCCGGGATAATGCCTTTCCACTGTGCCCTTATCCAGAATTTAACGGCATCTGTTTGCCGGCCTGCGGCATCAGCGCCGGAATCCTTCACGAAAATCAACCGGTTCACATTTACGTTGGTGGCTGCGGCGTTATAAACGAGAAATGCCAGTCCGAGTCCCAGGTAGTAGCGCATTTTTGCAGGACCATCCTGTACTTTGGCCAGGGCGGCGTCCATCAGTTTCTTCACTTTCAACAGCCGGGAATTGGTATTGGTGTCTATAAATTGTTTCAGCTTCGTTTGAAAATTACGTACATCCGTCACCGTTAATGGCGTGGGCACGGTGGATGGAATAATGCGTTGTGCTTCTGTTGGTGGGGTACCCCCACCGAAACGTTTATCCAGTTTTTCGTATATGACTTTATAGTTCGCCAGGGTGGCCTTCAGATCTGTTTCTGTGGCGGCATCCGGCACCTCCGCATTGAGCTGAGTACTCCAGGTACTGCATTGTGGCAGCAATGGCGTAATGCCACTGAGATCACCCGCGGTGAGTGCGGTAGAAGCGGCGAGGAAAAATGTGGAGCCGATTTTTTTCAGGAGGTCGCCGTAGTTGGCGGTGCCCATACTTTGTAGTCGCGGCACCGGCACGGTAGTGGTGGGTAATCCACTGCGCCAGTCTAACGCGGTGAACTCCAGCGCACCTTTACCGAACGTGGTTTGCCAAAAAGTGAGATGATTATTTTTAATGCCAACGGCATCTGCCCATTTATTAAAGAACGCCTGCATTTCCGCGCTCGTATATTCACCGGAAATGCCACTGTTATACAGTGATTTGATATTGCCGTCATCCTGCTGTGGTGCGGGTGCCAGTGCATTAAAATGCTGATACCATTCAGGGCCAGATACTGCGGGGCGGTTCACTGCGTCCATACCAAAGAACAACTGGATGGCTTTCAGGAACTCCTGGTCTCGTCCTATCTGGCAACCGCGGATATCTATTTTGCTGTTTTTATCAAAGCGTTTTCTGACGTCCTTCAGCTTAGCCTGAAAGGTGCCTGCCTGTATGACGGCGATAGCCTTGATGAGGTCTGCGGCAAATATGGCAGGTTTGCCGGGGGATGCTTCTTTAAAAGAAGCGGCAGCGATGGCCATTATTGCGTCGCGGATGGTATTGAGTTCAGCAGCGGTGAGTGTGCCCACCAGCTTGGGCATTACATCTGCCAGCAGCAGGTCGTAAGCCTGATTAAACGCAGCGTAGTGGGGCTGTGCAGGCTGTTTGGAGATTAACCACTTGCTCATACAAATCCGCAGGAAATCGTTCATTTGAGCGCTGGTGGGTTCTCCCAGCGGGTCGGTTGGTATTTTATTAAAGATGGTGCTGTTGCCGGCATTTTTTGCGGATATCATCACTTCTCCACCCGTGTTTTGGCATATGTAGATGGTGAGGTCGGAGAAGGAAGTATATTCAAATGTCATCATGGCCCGCAGTGCTTCCATAGGGGTGCCGGCAAAGCCGGTGAAATATCTTTTCAGTGAGTTGCGGGAGGCGCCTTGCAGGAAAGGGAGTTTCATGTTGGCGGGATCGTCCAGCACGTCGGTGGAAACATATACATGCGACACGATGCGCATCCGGTTAATTAAGCCGGTATCCTGCGACAGCTTCATCACCATGTCCTCAAAGGAAGTGACATCTACGGGGTTAAGTCCTGCCTGCGTATGGTATTTCTTGGCCACTTTAATAAACCCATCGCTGGGGCCGTAGGCAATAAAGGTCAGTTGAGGAGCGAAGTCCGGTTCATATATAATCGCAGGAGGCGAGCCGGCTTCCTGGTTAGGGCTGCCGCCACCACTGCCGTTTCCTCCGCCACCATTCCCACCGCCGCCGCCACTGTCGGTAGCCGGTTTAATTTTACGCTTTTCTTCCAATGCCGGGTTGGCTGTTTTTGTACCTTTTGAAGATTTACACATGGAAGGTTGTTGTCTTTAATCGGTGAACAAAAAGGGGGGATTAGCTATGTGCTACCGGTCCTTCGCGATAGTGGCGCATGATCCAGTGTGACCTGGTGCCGGACATGCCGCTGAGCACATCTGAAAAGTTGGTACCGCTGAAGTATTTGTCGCGCAGCGCTTCCAGCAGGTGACCACAAAAGTTGATATTACTTTTAGGAAACCGCACGATATTAAACAGGTCGATACGTTTGGCTTCCTCCAGTTTTCCCAGGTCATCGCGGAGCTGCTGATCTGCGAAGGCGCGCTGGTTGGCATCTTCGGGCAGTTCCTGCCAGGGGAGCCACTTGGCGCCACCCAGCGGTACGATCATGGCCAGTGATGACAGGCGTATACTGCAAACACCTGCACCTGCAGTGGCGAGGGTGGCATAGTCGCCGGCGCCGTCGTTTATGGCGGCGGCCAGGTCGGCCAGGCGTTGCTTGCGCGCAGCGGGAGGCTGTTGTAGTGCCCCGTCGTATACCATAGAAAAAACGAACTGTTTAAAGCCTTCTCCCGATTCGGCGTTTTGCAGGGCTACTTCCTGGTAATAGGTATTGAAATCGTTGATGAGTTCCCGTTCTACCTCGATATTACCTTCTACAGCACCGGCTGCGTTTTTGGCGGCAGCTATCAGGGTTTCCAGTTCCTCATTTAATTCAAATATTTTTTGGGAGATGGTAAGGCTGGCTTGTTCTGTAGCGCCCGCGTCCAGCAGGCGAACTTTTACTTCCAGATCGCCGGTAGCTTGTGGAATGTAAGTGATTTCACCGCTTTCGGTAGTTTGTACGGAAGGGGGAGAGGCGTTTTCCGTAAAGGTCCATTCATAGTTGCTTATATTCCCTGCGAGGGCGGCATCGGTAACAAACACCACGTAGGTGTTTTCCCGGTTGAGCACCAGTGGGGAATGAATGAAGGAAACCATGCAGCAGCGGTTATCAGGTGCCACGAGGGCCTGCCCAAGATCCGATGGCTGTAAACCGGCCGGAATACGGCTTTCAGTTTTACGAACGGCCATGATGTGATGTTTCAGTAATTAACTACGGTACGATACGAAAGAAGTTCTGGCCGAAACCATTGCTCGTCTTGTTCTTTTTTGGGGCAGAACTATAAAAAATATGGTGTCGGAATTGCGAAGGCTAATGATTTGGGGTTAGCTGCAATTCCGCTAACGAATATAATGGAATTTTCAGGAAATACAATAGTTTTTTTAGGGAGATGACCAGGGCTGCTGCTGCGTTGCCGTAGCGGGTATAGACGGGTAATGGCGGCTGCAATAATTGTTGGTTGCCATTACTGCTGCAATATTAAAGCTTTACCTTCGCTACAGTAAAATAAACTGGATCTTATGCACGCACTGGTTGAATCATTGGGTCGGGAAGTGGCTGTCACTAAATATATTTCAAAGAACGAGCTACTGCTGTGGCCCCGCGAGCGCACGAACCGGGTATTCTTTGCTGTAAAATCAGATTTTATGAAGCAATTAATCCTTACAATGGTGGCAACGGCAATATTTTATGTAACTGCCGCAGCGCAAACCATTGATACAGGTAACTCAGGGGTGAAGTTCGAAGTCAGCAACATGGGAATGCGAAAAGTAAAAGGCTCCTTTTCAGGAATGAAAGGTACCATTGACTTTAATCCCCAAAATCTTTCCACTGCGCATTTTGAAGTATGTGTAGCCGCTAATTCTGTCAATACCGGCAATGAAAAGCGGGATCACCATCTCAAAGAAAAAGATTTTTTTGAAACGGAAAAGTATCCGGAAATTTGTTTTACATCTTCCCAGATAACAAAAACTGCCACCGGCTATAATGCAGGCGGTAAGCTCACCGCACACGGTGTAACGCGCGAAGTTACCATACCGTTTACCTACAATAATCATGTTTTTGAAGGTAAGCTAACGATCAATCGTCTGGATTACAAAATAGGTGAGGGGACCGGTACTTTTATGGTAGGCAATGAGGTGCAGATGGTGATTACGTGTGTGGTGAACTGACCTACGAAGCACGCTTAGCAATGAGTATTTTATTATATCCCATCACAACCAATAGCACAAGCAGTGTTAATAACGTAAATGGCAAAAAATATCCTTTCGCCCTGGTGAAGCAGGAAGTAATCGATGCCAACGCCCCAATCCGGTTGGTCTGAAGCATAAATATGATACCGGTATTTTCTGCCATGTCAAAGATGCCGGCGAGCACTGGAAAGCACAGCGTGCAGTACCAAATGCGGTTCCACAGGCGATTGTGAATCAGTAATTTCGCTATCGCAAGCAGAAAGGTAGCCACATACAGTAGAATAAAAGGAATGTCTGCATACAATTCCAGCTGAAGGTATGCGCTCCTCCCGTCAGACTCCAACTTTTCAAACAATTGCTGTATATAAACAGCATCATATCCGTTAAACATCGTATCTGGTAATGGCATGCTGCCCAACAGTATTTGTATGTTAGGAATCAGATAAAATGACATCAGCATAAAAAGTATGGCCATTGGAATGGCAAATGGCCAAATGTTGGTACGCAGGGCAATTTGATAAAGCTTTTGTTTCATTTATTTACGGCTATTTGTATTATTAAAATTTTTATAGGGAGATGAAGCGGTTCGCATGGCTTATCTCAAAGTTTTGCGGAAAATTGTTTTAGTTGAAAAATGCAACTAAATTTGTTTCTTTGTGTAATTGGTTGAATTAATCAACTAATTCAGTTAATTGAAATAATATCATGTCAGCCATCACACTAGCAGATATACAGATCAGAAACACTTTGCAGCCGGGCGATTTAGGCTATATCGCCTTTATTCACGGCGACTTATACGCCAAGGAATGCGGCTACGGGCTCAACTTTGAAGCCTATGTGCTGGACGGCCTCGGGGATTTTGCCAGGGAATACAACCCGCAGCAGGACAAAGTCTGGATCTGCCTACACCATAACCGCATCATCGGATCGCTGGTAGCCCAGCACCGGGCGGAAAAAGTGCAGCTCCGTTACTTCATTTTCCTGCCGGAATACCGCGGCATAGGCCTGGGTAAACACCTCATGCTGGAATTCAACCGTTTTATGCAGGAAAATGGCATCAAACATGCCTACCTGTGGACCACCGCAGAGCAGCAGGCTGCCATCTCCCTGTATAATAAATCCGGATTTCAACTCACTGAAGAAAGTACGTCCGATAGCTTTGATAAGCCCGTGACAGAGCGGCGCTATGATCTTATTTTACCATCATCATCTCCTGCATGAAAACAGTGATAGATAAATTCAGGGACTTTAACCGCTACTACACCCGTATTTTGGGCCTGTTGGACGACCATCTGCTAAACAGCCCTTACTCGCTGGTAGAAGCCCGCATTCTGTATGAAATCCATCAGCAAGGGCCGGTAAGCGCTTCGCAGATCCTGTCGGAGGTCAATATGGATAAAGGATACCTGAGTAAGGTGCTGAAGCAGTTTGCCAAGAGCAGACTGATCTCCAAACAACGCTCCGGTGAGGATGCACGCGTTTCCCTGATTTCCTTAACCGCCAAGGGATTAAAGAGCTTCCATGCATTAAATGCGGCCTCCCATGAGCAAATCGAACAATTAATCAGCAATCTTAACAAACAACAGCAACACCAGTTAATTGCACATATGGAAGGTATCAGGAAGCTGTTATCCGTCCCCGCACCACCTAAAGACTCCTGATCGTTCCCCCGTCAACACGAATAGTAGCCCCGCTGATATAATCCGCATAGCGACTACACAGATACGCTACCGCTCCGGCAATTTCCACCGGCTCACCAAACCTGCCGGTATCATTCGGGATCAGATCCTGTACGGCTTTATACTTTATTTCCTCCGGATCAGTGCCCCAGCCGAATTTTGGTGCTGCATTTTGCAGCCATTCTTCCACCATAGGATTAATGATAGCACCGGGAGAAACGATGTTAGAGGTAATGCCTGTTTCTTTGAGTTGCCTTGCAAGCGATACGGAGAGATTGTGTCGCGCAGCAAGCGTGGCATTATAATGCGGTTGTTCCTTAATCGGTTGTACAGCCAGGCCTCCGCCGATATGTATCACCCGGCCCCAGCCTAAATTTTTCATTTGTGGTACGAGGCGCTGTACCATACGTACGTATGACACTACGTTAGTGTTGTAAATCTCCAGCCAGTCTTCCGCGCTGGCCTCCCCCCATGATTTATGCGAAGTTGCACCCGCATTATTAACGAGGATATCAATTGGTCCTGATTTAAGCGCCGCTGCGGCCACTGCATCGGCTCCTTCGTTGGTGCCCAGATCGCCAATTGCCATTTCTGCCTTGCCGCCTGACTTAATAATCGCATGCACTACTTCACTGGCACGTTCACTATTACGACCATGAATCACCACGGTAGCACCTTCACCAGCCAGCATTTTTGCGATCGCTTCACCCAGTCCGGAGCTGGAACCTGTCACTAAAGCCCGTTTGCCATTTAATTGTATGTCCATTGTTTAAATTTTTCCTTTTATGTGATTTAGTATTAAACCACAGCAAAGGTCCATCAAACAAGGACTCCCTGGTTTGTTGAAAAGGTCAGACTGCTTTGTTGAGAAGTTCGGTAAACGAATATTACCTACTCATAATTCTTCTCTTCCTCAATCTCACTCCGCAGCCGCTCCCTGATATCCACCTTAGCACCTGTAAAAACGAATATCGTAGCGCCATGCTCCCTTGCAAACCGGTTGGTGATCGAATCCGCAGCTACCCCTGTCTGAAAGAAAGGGGCCGATTCCTGCAATTCCTCATATTGCTCCTGATAATCCTTTACGCGAATCAGGTTGGTATATGGCACACTTAAGTCAAACCAGTTTACATAATCGGCGTTAAATGAAACTGCTTTAATACCCTGTTTCGTATAGTAGTTGATAGCACCTGCCTGCCCGTAATTATCACAAAGCACCAGCGTTTTACCGGAAGCAGCTACCCCGGTGTATATACTATCTACCTTATGTGCTAATTCCTTCCAGCCCAGCATGTCGGCATAGTCCTGCGGAATGTCATGATCCCGGCCGTCTTCCCAGCGGAGGCGCCCCAGGCGCTGATAGCGCTCCTGATGCTGCATGATGTATTCCGGGCTATTATTCGGAAAAGCTACCTGGTACATCGGAATAAAAAAGAGTAGGGGAATAATAATCAGGACGGGTCTAAGGTATCTTTGCCAGCCTGTTGCCAGTATATGGGAGAGATAAACAGCCCCGAAAGAAATATAGATCGGGTACAACCCAATGGCATAATAATCTTTGGCCCTGAAATAAAGGAAGATAAAAATCGTAAAGAAAAAAGACCCAAAGAAAAGGCGGTATGGTCGAAAGGGTTTGTAAAACAATAAAGCAAACAGGCCTGCCAGTATAGCCACTGATGAACCTATAAAATACAGTACCTGCGATTTCAGAAATCCAACTCTGTCCACATGCACCAGCTGCCGTTCCGCCAGCTCCTTCATATGGTGTACCACCGGAAAGCTGTTTTGGTATTGCCATAAAAGGTTAGGCGAAATCAGTATCAGGCCCAGTGCAAGCGCTACATAAAAATGCTTTTGCGTAAATATTTTTCTTTGGGGAGATATCAGCATCGCCGGTGCTATACCGAGTAGCAAAAACACCATGTTGTACTTGTTCAGGAACCCTGCTGCAAATACAACGGCACCGAAGTACAACCACCTTGGTTGTTCGGTTTTAATGTATTTAATTACGCAGTAGTAAAATGCCGCCCAGCAGAGTACATCCAGCGAGTTAGGCTGATACAGGGTATTTAATCCCAGTAACACGGAAAAGGTAATACAGGTGGCCCCCGTCACCAGGGCAAACAAATCTCCTCCCAATGTTTCAATGGCCTTCCAGATGATCCAGATAGTTATTGCGCCAAATAATGCAGGGAAAAACTTAATCCAGAAAACGGAATTGCCCATTAGCAGAATGATATAGGAAATCCAGGAAGTTACTGGTGGAACGGATAAGTACCCCCATGCCGGATGGTGAGCCTGATCCAGGTGCAGGTATTCGTCACGTTGCAGGTCATAGGCGGGGCTAATAACAAGGTATTGTATCAGGAATTTTAAAATGATGAATCCTGCTAAAATGAGCGTTCTTTTTTTCATAAGTAAGCGTAATTTGATCCTTCCCTGCACTTCCTTCACCTAAAGTAGAAAATTGTGGTGGAGTTTTTAACGGAAATACATGAAAATTCGACCAAAATAGCATAGCCTATAGCTTAACCAGCAATAATCCTTTCCAGCCTTTCGATCTTCTCCAGCGCCGGTTTGGTATAATAAATCCCACTCTCCCCATGATGGCGCACGCCCCTGATAAACAGGTAGAATACACCACCAAAATGCCGCTCATAGTCAAATTCTGGCAAACGGGTTTCCAGGTATTTTTTCACCGCCACGGTATAAATCAGGTATTGCAGGTGATAGTTATTATGGTTCATCTCCGCTTCCAGTGAAGCCCGCTGGTAATCCTCAGGCCGGTCCCCCAGGTAGTTGGACTTCCAATCCAATACATAATACCTGCCATCATGTTCAAAGAAGAGATCTATTTTCCCGTTCATAATGCCTTCCAGTTCCTGCCCGCCCAATTCTGCAAATCGTTTGATGCTCACCGCCTGCCCTTGTTCTGACAGCTCGTTCAGCTCATTCAACTGGAACACCGGTACAGGAAAGTCGAACTCAAATTCAGCCATACGCTTATCCCGTGATACGGAGGAGAGCTGAAAGCGCTGGCTGCCGGCATGTAACGGCGCCTTTACTACATGCTGCACCAGCTGTAGCAACATAGGAAGGTAGGTTTCTTCCTGCCCCGGCAGGAACTTTTCTATGGCTGCCTTTATCCAGTGCTCCCACTTGTTGTTATCCGAGAAGCTGATGTTCTCAAAAATAAAGTGCAGGAGGTTACCGGTTTTAGCACCGCGGCGCAGTGTGTTGAAAATAAATTCATCGTACGCATCAGCTGCGGTGTCGCCACGTGGAATCCGCTTCTGCTCAGCTTTTGCTGCCAGCATTGTGTAACTGAGCTTGCGCCAGTATTCCTCCTTCAGGTGAAAGAAGACCTCCCGCTTAGCGGCAACAGGCGCTTCCTGCGCTTTATACTTACGATAGTGATGTTCCGGTTTCTCCGGCAAACTCGTTGCAAATTCAATCAGCGTAGTGTCCCTGCCAAAAGAGCTGAGCTCCTGGGTGAACGCTGTTAAAGACGATTCCTTATAGTAAGTGTTTCTGAAAATATAACATTTATACACCGCCCTTGTAATGGCAACGTAGATCAGGCGCCGGTTTTCCTGCTCCTGTTGCTGGTGGTAGGCGCGGCGCTGTTCTTCCGTTTGCCGCTCTTCCTCGGTGCTGATATAATCGCCGGTAACAGGGTCGCGGAAGCTGACAAATTCGTGGTTGTCTTTCTGACTGAAATCGAGATACGGGGCAAAAACAATATTGTAGGCGAGGCCTTTACTTTTGTGAATCGTTACAATTTTCACAGCCTCTTCATCACTCTCCATGCGTTGCGTGTATTCATCGCCTTCCACAAACATCCCGTCGATACCGCGTTTCAGCCAGGAAATAAGGTCGCGCATGGAAAGGTTGCGGCGACTCTGTACCTGGTGCACAATTTCTATCACCTGCAGGAGGTTGGTAAGAATGCGTTCCCCGTTGTTATCCTTCATCAGGTTATTACGCACGCCGAAGTCGGCCAGGAAGGCCATCAGTGCCGTATACACGCCATTACGGTCTGCCTGTTCCCGGTATTTGCCAAAGCAAACCACCACCAGTTCATCGTCCAGGTGCAAAATATCGTCCACACTAAAACCGGTGAGTGCGGATAACAACGCACGGTTGATCGTTGACCGGTCAGGTGTTTCCATAGCTTCCAGCAAATAGTAAATTTCCAGTGCCTCCATAGAGCCGAGGATTTTTATCTCGTCAATAGAAACAGCGGGAATGCCCAGCTTCGCGAGCTTCTGCTTAACCTCTGCACCTTCCTTGCCTGTTCTAACGAGTATGCCTATATCGGCGGGTGTGATGGCGCGTGATTGGCCATCCGCCGCAATGTGGTAGCCCGGGTCCATCAACAGGTGTCCTATCTGTGCAGCTACTGCGGCAGCTATTTCAGATTTGTTGCCGCCTTCGTAAATGGTAATAGGTATGTCAGGCTGCGCTGCCT
The DNA here is from genome assembly GCF_900142605.1 of Chitinophaga jiangningensis. Classification (GTDB taxonomy): domain Bacteria; phylum Bacteroidota; class Bacteroidia; order Chitinophagales; family Chitinophagaceae; genus Chitinophaga; species Chitinophaga jiangningensis. Next base: position 267,231 of record NZ_FRBL01000009.1, on the reverse strand, counting down.
TATAGAGCAGCCCTTTATTATTGTTTTCCGGGCTATCTACGTTGATATACTCAATACTGTCTTTTTCATCCTTGAAACAGAAGGTATCAAAATCAGGCGAAGGCATGAAAAACTGGTTCATTGCCCGGATCATCGGCTCTGAGGAGCGACGGTTATAATTCATGTTGTACAGGTGCTGTACATTATTCCGGGCACTGAAGTAAGTGTATATATCCGCTTTACGCCAGGCGTAAATACTTTGCTTAGGGTCCCCGATATAAAACAGGGTGGTATGCCGGCCAAACGCCCGGTCAAAAATTTCATACTGCAGGCGGTCTGTATCCTGGAACTCATCGATAAACACCGCTTTGTATTTCTCCTGCAATTTGGCTACCAGTTCCGGGTTATCCCGCTTCACCAGGGCATTATTGAGGTTGATGATTAGGTCGTCATAACCCAGGATATTATTCCGCGTCATATAACCATTTACGCCGCTTGCCACCACGCTGATGGCGAAGCAATTCAGCCGGTGATGTATGCCGGCCACCAGCTTGCGGATTTCTTCCTCCACTGCTTCCTGCTGGTCAATATATTCCAATACCTCCGGAAACAGCTCCGTCAGGTAGCCGGGAGGTTTAGAGGAGTTTTTCTTTGCACGTACCGCTGCAACAAAGGCCTCCGGCACTGCAATTACTTCCGCAAATGCTTTTTTGGCATGCGTGTTTTTATTACAACTGTTAGTGAGGTCGGTTGTATGCCTGCAGATATAATCGTGGAGTTGCGTAGTGATGTCCGTCAATTGTGTGGCCAGCTGCTGGTATGCCTGCTGCCACTCTTCCTGCTTAGCCGCGCCTACATGATAGTTGTAACCCTCTTCATAGCCGAGGTACTTTTTGCCGCTCATATGCTGTTCCAGCACATTTTGCATGCGTGCACGCATATCTTCCTGCCAGATCAGCTGCAACAGTTCCGGGTGCAGGGTGGTGATCTGCCTGCGCCAGAATTTATTCAGTTCTCTTTCTACGATCGGACTGGTATCCGGTACCATTTCGGCACCAAACAGCTGGTCCGTTTCAAAAGCGTATTCATTCAGTATTTGCTGACAGAAGCTATGGATCGTTAATACAGAAATTTCATCCAGTAACAGCACCGCATCCCGCAACAGCTTGTTGACGCTCTCCGGGTCGGATTTTTCTCCGGCCTCCAGCACCAGGTTAATGATGTCATCATTATCTACCGGAAAACCAAAACTCACCTGGTACGCCTGCCGCATAAATTTACGGATACGCTCTTTCAGCTCTGCTACAGCCGCTTTGGTAAAGGTTACCATCAGTATCTCTTTTACAGAGATCTGTTTTTCCAATACCAGCCTTAATACCAATATGCCAATAGAGTAAGTCTTTCCGGTGCCTGCGCTGGCCTCTATCAGGTTACTTCCTTCCATCGGCACCGTGGTGACCTCAAAATTTTTATATCTCTCTGTCGTCATCGCTTATTTATAATAATCCGGAAAAATTTCTGCCAGTGGTTTTATCACCTGTTCACACAGCTGCTTGTATTTGTCGCTCAGCCCTTCCTGTTCGAAGTAGCCGTTCTCATACTCACTCATCACGTACCTGTCGCTGTTACTGCGTTTGGAAGGATCCAGGTTATCCTGTACCAGTTTGGCAAAAGTTTTAGCGTCTATCTTTTCAATTTTTTTAGGTTCTATATTGAACTCAGGGTAGAAGGGCAGAATTTCCTGCATCCCCTGCTGGTAAATTCCGATGAGCTCACGCAAACGGCTAAACGCTGTTTCCCTGGAAACAGGCGTGGCCACAAAAACTTTTTCTTTGGCACTGCCTGAAATGAATAACAGGCCATGCAGCTCACCGGCTGCAACACCCGCCAGGTAAGTAATATAGGCGTCGATCAGGTTACGGGCTTCATTTTTTGACCAGGAAACTTTAACCAGGTTTCCGTCGTAGACTTCGTCGATACTGCATTTCATCAGTACGTCATCCACCAGCAGTTCAAAGTCGAGTCGTACGGACACTTTGCCCGCTGTGCAGGCCTCATGCAGTGCGCGCACGGGGTGTACCGTGTCTTCCACCTGGCGGATGGCCACAAATGCCATGTTGCTCAGCGGCAGCTTTCCTTTTTTAACCAGGGTGGCCTGTGTAGCGGGAGATACGCCCTGTACAGGCAGCAGCGTATTTTTCAGGCTCCATTGCTGCAGCTTGTCCAAACTAAAAATCTCCGTTTCATTCAGCAGGATAGGGTCATCATTCAGGTAGATGCCAAGCACTCTGTTGTAATAAGCCTTGAAAGGATTTTTAAAGAAGCCGGTGAGCATATCCAGTGTGAAATCCTCCATCATAGGCATTTCTACCTTCTTATGTGGATTGATGAACGGATATGTGGCGCCGGCATTTAAATTAAGGTAGCTGTAAAGCCCTGTGGCCGGCTGGTTGTACTTCCTGCTGAATTCCTGTAAGGGTTGATGGGTAACCATCGCTTTGCGTATGGTACCCGTTGTATCCTTGGCGCCCGACTCAATATAATCCAGCAGTTCGTCCACCATGGCCGACGGGGGAATGCTCGTGTTATCTTTTACATTGCGGCCTACGTAGCTGATGTAGAGGTATTCCTGCGCGGAAATGATGGTTTCCAAAAACAGGTGCTTGTCGTTTTCCCGGATGTTACGGTCGCCACGCTGCGGCTGTTTCGACATAATATCGAAGCCCGATTTATTTTCTTTCCTTGGAAATTTATCATGGTTTAAACCCAACAGTGCCACTACTTTAAATGGAATGGAACGCATGGGAATGAGCGAGCAGAAGGTAATACCGCCGTTGGCAAACAGGCTGGTGCGCGTAGCACCGCTGATCACGTGGAGTAAACTATGCACAAATACATTGAATGGAATAGTATCTTCCATATACTCATGTAATATGTTGAAGTCCGTGAGCTGCTTGATCAGTGAGGCATAGTCTTCGTCTGTTTCATCCTGTTGCTCAAAGATCAGGCTATGCAGCACCTGCTCGGTATAGGTGACCCATTCAGTGATGGTGCGCAGTTGCCGGCGGCCTTCTATGGCGTTGATGAGCACCTTCGCAAAATGGCAGAAGCGTATGATGTCGTAAGCGTCTCTGCCTTCTACCAGGTCCAGCGGGAAAAAGCTTTCCAGGTCGTGCCCGTACTCAGCTTCGCCGCTCATGCAGATGCCGTACATAATCCGCTGCAGGCCATATTTCCAGCTTACATAATGCGTTTGATCATCGCGGGTGCCATCAATACCGAAACGGATATTGGCCGCCTCGATGATGGGGCGGATATACACGGGGTCCTGCAGGTTAAAACGGTTGCGGATATACGAAAAGTCGAGCAACTGCATCACCGTTTCGGCGGTGAAGTTCTCCTCATCAAGGGTTAATATCGCCTGCAGGGCGTTGAAGATATTATCCGTGTCGTTATAGCTTTCATCCGCAATGGTGTAGCGGAATTTGTAAGGTGCGTGGTTAAATACCGCTTTGATATACGGTGCATAGGCATCAATATCGGACACCATTACTACGATGTCGCGGGGAGAAAGCAGCTCCTTGCGCTGGTCGGAGAGGTGCACCAGGTAGTTGTACAGCGCTTCCACTTCCCGCACCGGTGTGTAGCAGGCATTGATGGTAATGGAACCATCGCGCACGTCGTTCATAGTAAGTTTATGGCGACTCGCAGTGGCACTGGTGAAAATATCGTGTTGGATTTTATGCAGCAGGGTAGTAGGCACTGGCGGCGTAACACCCACTTCTTCATAAGCATTGATGAAATTATCATAGGCGAAAAACAGGCGGAAACTATTTTGGATCACCTTGCCCCAGCCGGTGAGCAGGGCGTTACCAACGGTGGCTTGCTCTTCCAGGTCGCGCAGACCTTTAGCACGCCAGCGTGCCAGCTGTTTTTCATTGCGTTCCTCAAACCAAAACACGCCAGGGGCGGGGTTGAGGATGTGGAAATGCACGTCTATTACGGCGGACAGCTCATGCAGTATTTTGATGTGATAGGCGGTGAGGATGGACAAGCCGAAAACATGCACGGCAGGGATTCTTGCCTGTAGTATGGCGTGTTTTTCCTTTTGCACAAGCACGTCGAGGATGTAGTTACCGATTAAGGTTTTATCGGGAAGTGCATCGCCGGAGAGCTGCTTTACCCTTGCCCACAGCCATTCCTGCCATTCTTCCGTTTGGAGGGTGGCGGGATCGCCCTGGCTCCAGGTCTGTATCATTTCCGGGCGGTATACCTGGTACTGATCGAGTAAATCCGCTACTTTTTCTGCCAGCACCATTTTTTTCAGGTTGCTTTCTTCGCCATGGTCGAGGTAGTAGTTGGCTACATCCGGATATTGGGAGGTAAATTCTTTTTCGCCCAGCAGCTTAAATATCAGCCAGCTGAGGTTTTGGGACGACATCACCTCAATACTCGGGCCACCCAGCCACATGTACAGGTAGAAGAGCAGGTCATTCGGTTTCAGAAAACGGGAGTTGGCTGCAATCCCCTGACGGTGGGCCTGTTGCAGTTTCAGCCAGTTGTTCATCCCCTCTGTTTGCGTAATGATATAGTGAGGGTCAAATACGCCATTGCCGGCCTGCCGGAGGTCGTCGATTAACCCCTTTGCCAGGCTGTTTAACGAATTTGAAACCTTCAGATATAATGCCATAGTCGTTTTTTAGTTGTTGCCAATCTCCGTAGCAATGCGGGTGTTAACCCCGGAGCCCCTGTTCACAAATTTCTGTGCTGCCGTGAGCAGCGTTTCTGCGCTGCCCTGTACGTATACTTTGTTTCTGGCGCGACTCACGGCCGTATATACCAGTTCGCGGGTGAGCAGTGGCACTTCGGTGGTGGGCAGTACTACCAGCACTTTACCAAATTCAGAGCCCTGGCTCTTGTGGATCGTCATTGCGAAGGCGGTTTCCGCGAGGGTCAGGTATCCCGGAAAAACGCTGATCAGTTGACCATCGGTGTCTTCGAACCATGCCATCAGTACTCCGTTTTCATCAGGGCGGATAATGCCCGTGTCGCCGTTGAAGAGCCCGTGCTCGTAGTAGTTACGGGTGAGCATCAGCGGTCTGTTTTCGTAGAAGGCGGAAGTAAGATGGATATATTTTTTATCAGAGAGATATTTTTCTATACGTCGGTTAATGGCCGGCAGACCTTGAGAGCCGTCGCGGATGGCCACCAGCACACGGAGTTCATTCATTTTTCGTAAGGCCGTAAGCGTGTCCTTTTCCTGTATGTAGGAGGCGTAGCCGGTGATGAACTGCTCGAACAACTGTTCCGAATAAGTGGTGTCGATCACTACCTGTTCATCGGCGCCGGGGGCCATCATGTCGCGAATTACGGCGGTATTATTCTGAATGAGTGCCTTACTGAATTTGCCGATGCCGGTATGGCCGCTGAAGCGGCGGCTCCGGCGCAGTTCCACCACGTGTTCGAAAAGTGGGTGTGTGGAAGTAGCAATAGCGGTAATCTGTTGCGCCGGTGCGGCGAACTGATTGATCAGTGCGGCCCGCGGAGCGGAAAAGTAGTTTAGTGTTTCCTGCGCCTGGCAGAGGTCCCCGAAGAGGCTACCTGCCTCCACGGAGGCCAGCTGGTCTTTATCTCCCAGCAAAATAATGCGGGTATGCGGGCGGATGGCCGCGAGTAATTTGGTGAACAACGCAAGGTCTATCATGGAGCACTCGTCCACGATGATCACGTCGTAATTGAGTGGATTTTCGCTATTGTGCCGGAAATAGGGCGTGCCTTTTACCGGTTTAAGGAGCCGGTGTATGGTAGATGGTGCCAGTTCCCGGAATTTAGCTGCGATGAGCGGGTCTTTCGGGATGGCGGCGTTGCGTAAACTTTCGGCCATCCTGGCGGCGGCCTTGCCGGTAGGGGCCGCCAGGGCAACCTTTTGTTCCGGATCTATGGCGTACAGGATGGCGAGGATTTTGGCGACCGTTGTAGTTTTACCGGTGCCAGGGCCACCTGTGATGATGGTAAAATTATTCAGTATGCCTGTGATGGCGGCTGCCAGCTGCCAGTCCACCGGATCATCGTCCGGGGTGAGGTCGGTTGCCGGGGGAAAGAGCTGTTTTACCAGTTGGCGCTGTTGCAATAATGCCGCGGCTCTTTCTGTGCGCAGTGGCTCTTCTGCCACGATTAGGCTGCGGATATATTGCAGCAATGCTGTTTCGTATAGGTAATAGCGTTGCATATACAATTTATCCCGGTGTAGGATAAACGGTTTATTGAGCGTTTCCGCCGTACCAATGAGTGGCTGATGGGCCAGCACGGCAGGGCCGTTGTCGCGAAAGCTGTAGTATTCCGGGAGCTGTTCCTGTTCCGCCTGCAGCTGGGTCAGGTCCAGGCAAATGTGGCCTTCACTGAGCTTTTTGGACAACAGGTACAAAAAAGGTTTCAAATCCGGCTGTTCGAAGTAATCAGCAAACTGCTGATGAACGTCGTTGATAGTGATTAAATTTCGCATACTTTTTATCCTTCGGGAGATCAGGTCCCGCCTTTACCAGCCTCATTTCAGGGGCCGTGCATTCTCAGTCAGGAAATACCTGCCAAATTAACTTTTTACGGGGACGTAAAAAAATTTAGTGCCGGGAACGAAACGGTTGTACCCGCGGCGCTGACATCTCCCTAAATAAAAATATTTTATACCGGAGCAGGCAGGCAGGATGGGGGAGATTGAACAAAAATGACTTACGGGCTGTTTTTATGTTTCGGTACCGCCACTGAATACACGTCGTTTTTTTATTTGCGTACCGTTCCTACCATAGCATACAGCATCAGCACCATCCCATTTGAGCCGAATACACCGGCAGGATGGATTACGTTACACGCAATCATTCATTTATCCGCAGGACGGAAACGTTCTGGTAAGGTTAGTGACCATCGTGTGCTTAATCCATTCGCCGCATTTTCCATAGCACGAATTGGTATATGCATGCAGAAAAAATTACTCATTCTTGTAGCTGCCTTATTGTTTTGTTTGGGCGCCAGTGCGCAATTAACGGTTAGTATTTCGCATACAAATATCAGCTGTTCGGGCAGGACAGACGGATCAGCTACAGCCACTGCAACAGGTGGGATTCCTCCTTATAGTTACTCCTGGTCCAACGGTGCCACCACGCGTACGATCAGTGGGCTGGCGCCTGGTTTATATACCTGTACGGTAACGGCGCTGGGAGGAGCCACTGCCAATGCTTCTGTGGTTATTACCCAACCTTCGGCTATTACTTTCACTACTTCCGTCACGAATGTTTTATGTTATGGAGATGCAACCGGCACTGCTGGTGTAACTGTCAGTGGGGGAACACCGCCATATACCTATAACTGGCAGCCATCCGGCGGAACGGCTGCTACTGCCAGTAATCTGGCTGCGGGAGATTATCGCTGTGTGATCATCGATGCCAATGGATGCGATGTGGTGGCGAATGTAACGGTGGCCGATGGCACGCCCATTTCATTTACCACAGCGCAGACGAATGTATTGTGTAAAGGGCAAAGCAATGGTACCGCTACGGTGAATGTGGAGCCGACGGGAGGCCCATTTACCTACAACTGGCAACCATCCGGAGGTACAGGGGCTACCGCATCTAATTTAGCTGCAGGTACTTACACCTGTACCATTACCAATAATGCCGGTTGCGACACCACGGTTACCTTTAACATAACGGAGCCAGCCGCCGTACTGAGTGCCACAGCCACGCATACGGATGCACGTTGTTTTGGGGGTAGCACCGGATCAGCCACCGTCAGTGTAACAGGGGGCACGGCGCCATATACCTATAGCTGGTCGCCAGGTGGAGGTACCAACGCTACTGCCACTAACCTGGCAGCTGGCACTTATACCTGCAATATTACAGATGCCAATGGTTGTACCACCAGTGCTACTGCCACCATCGGGCAGCCGGCCGCTGCGCTGGCTTCTACCACCACGCAAACAGACGTACTTTGTTTTGGTGCTTCCACCGGCTCCGCTACCGTGAGTGTAACGGGTGGAACGGCGCCATATACCTATAGCTGGTCTGGAGGCGGTGGCACTGCGGCCACAGCCAGTAACCTGGCAGCAGGTACCTATACCTGTACCATTACGGATGCCAATGGCTGTAAAAATTCGGCTACAGTAACCATTACACAGGCTGCCCAATTAGTGCTGAGCAGCACACAAACAGATGTTTTGTGTAGCGGCAACAGCACCGGTGCGGCTACCGTTACTGCCGCAGGTGGCGTGGCGCCGTATACCTACAGCTGGTCGCCTTCCGGAGGAACAGGAGCTACCGCCAGTAACCTGGCAGCGGGCACCTATACCTGTACTGTTACGGACGCTAACGCCTGTACGAAAAGTATTACGGTAACCATTACGGAACCTGCGGCACTCGCAGCTACTACCACTAAAACAGATATTCAGTGCTACAATGATGCTACCGGCTCTGCCACCGTAAACGTAACCGGTGGTGTAACGCCTTATAAATACAGCTGGTCAGGCGGTGGTGGCACAGCGGCAACAGCTGCTAACCTGAAAGCCGGCACCTATACCTGCACCATTACTGACGCAAATGGATGTATTATTACTGCGGATGTAACGGTAAACCAACAGCCACAAATTACTTTTACCACCTCCCAAACCAACATTGCCTGTAAGGGTGGTACAGCGGGTTCAGCATCCGTATCCGTAAGCGGTGGCACACCGGGCTATACCTATAGCTGGTCGCCAATAGGAGGTACTGCCGCTACCGCCAATGGTTTACCAGCGGGTACTTATACCTGCCTGATCACCGATGCCAATGGCTGCGATACCACGGCCACGATTATACTTACAGAACCTCCTGCCTTAACGGCGACGGCCACTAAAACCGACATCACCTGTAACGGCGCAAGCGATGGTACCATCAACGCCATTGTTGGCGGCGGCGTGGCGCCATATACCTATAGCTGGGTACCTGGCGGTGAAACCACGCCAACCGTGAGTGGAGTAGGGCCTGGTACCTACACCTGTATTGCTACGGATGCTAATGGTTGTACCATTACCGGTACGGTGTCGCTGGTGGAACCCACTCCGCTCACCTGCACCTCCTCCGCCACCAGGGTGAGTTGCAACGGAGGTAATGATGGCACCGTAACGGCAGCGGCAACAGGTGGCACGGCCCCATATACCTACAGTTGGTCCACCGGTGCTACCACTTCAACAGTGGAAAATCTTACTGCCGGTTCATATACCTGCACGATTACAGATGCGAAAGGCTGTACCTGTACTACGAATATTACAGTATCACAACCGGCTGCCTTGTCGGGCACTACTTCGGATGTAGATGTGAGCTGTAACGGGGCCGCCAATGGCTCCGCTACCGTCCACCCGAGCGGCGGTACATCTCCCTACAGTTATGCCTGGTCAAACGGTGGTACTACCCAAACGATCAGCAATCTTAGTCCGGGAGATTACACTGTAGTAATCACAGATGCCAATGGTTGTACTTTCAACGTAACCACGCCGGCAACCATTACAGAACCTGCTACGTTAACGGGCAGCTCTACCCATACTGATGTGGGCTGTAATGGTCAGAGCACCGGTACAGCTACTGCCACCGCCAGTGGCGGCACGGCACCATACAGCTACCAGTGGACGCCCAGCGGCGGTGCTGGTGCAACAGCTACAGGACTTGCTGCGGGCACCTACACTTGTAATATTACAGATGCAAATGGTTGTACTACTACCACTACCGTCACCATCAATCAATCCACCTCGCTCAGTCCAAACTTTACCGCTACGAATGTAAGCTGCAAAGGCGCTGCTGATGGTTCGGCCACAGCGACGGTAACCGGTGGTACCGCGCCATACACCTACAGCTGGGTGCCGGGTGGTCAAACCACGCAAACCATTACTAACCTGGGCCCTGGCACTTATACCTGTACGGTTACGGATGCCAATGGTTGTGCGGTACGTCAAACAGTAGAAGTAATTGAACCGCCATTGCTGGTAGCCAGAGATACACTCGTTAGCAATGTTTCCTGTAATGGCGCCAATGATGGTATTGCAAAAGTAACACCATCAGGAGGTACCGCGCCGTATACCTACAGCTGGTCGCCGGGAGGCAGTACAGCTGCTACGGCTACTGGTCTGGCACCGGGTACCTATACCACCACGGTAACTGATGCCAACGGTTGCACCGCCACTTCCTCCGTCACCGTTACGGAGCCGGCAGTGCTGGATGAAACCATTACTTACCACAATACCACCGGCGCCGGTAATAATGATGGTGCGGCTACGGCACATCCAACGGGTGGTACTGCGCCGTACACGTATAGCTGGTCGCCTTCCGGAGGAACCGGAGCAACAGCCAGTAACCTGGCGCCGGGTACTTACACCTGCACCGTTACTGATGCCAATGGCTGTACAACTACTGAAACCGTAACGATCACTGATCCTACCGGAACAGGACTGGGCGCCTATTCCAACCATACCGATATTTCCTGTAACGGCGCTGACGACGGCACCGCGTCCGTAACTGCGTATGGTGGTACACCGCCGTATACTTACAGCTGGTCGCCCGGTGGTGCTACTACTGCCACTATCACCGGTTTAGCGCCTGGCACGTATACCTGTGTCATTACTGATAATGCAGGCGCTACTCAAACAATTTCTGAAACGGTAGTACAGCCATCCGCACTAACGGCTACGGCTACACTGGGTTCCAATGTGTTGTGCTTCGGCGGTAACCAGGGAGCCGCTATAGCTACAGCCAGCGGTGGTACCCAGCCATATACCTACAGTTGGAATAATGGTAGTACGAACGACACCATTGCAAATCTGATTGCAGGTAATTATACAGTGACCGTCACCGACGCAAAAGGATGTACCGCCACCTCCAGCGTTTTTGTTGAAGAACCTAACCAGGTGGTGGCTGTGGGCAGCGGCACCAACGTTACCTGTAACGGCTATAACGATGGTATTGCTACCGTAAATGTAACCGGTGGTTTCGGACCATATACCTACAGCTGGTCCGGCGGTGGTGGCGGTGGTCAAACGGCTACCGGCCTGGCACCGGGAGATTATATCTGTACAGTAACGGATATCTATGGTTGTACCGATACTGCGCTGGTAACAATTACACAACCGACCGCATTGGTAGCCGGCGGGGAAACACGCAATGTTAGCTGCAACGGCGCGGCAGATGGTATGGCACGTGCACTGGTAACCGGCGGCACCACACCGTATACCTACAGTTGGGTGCCGGGTGGTCAAACCCTGGATTCTATTAATAACCTGGCGCCGGGTACATACACCGCGTTTGTAACAGATGCAAACGGATGCCAGGTGATTGGTACCGCTGATATCATGCAACCTGCTGTATTAACCGCAGGTACTACTCATACTAATACCACCTGTAACGGAGAAACGGACGGTACGGCCACCGCATCCGGCAACGGTGGCGTGGCGCCGTATACCTACAGCTGGTCCACCGGTGCAACTACTGCCACTGTCAGCAATTTGGCGCCGGCTAACTATACTGTAACCGTAACGGACGCCAATGGCTGTACGGCTACTACCAGTGTAACCATTGGTGAACCGGCGGTTGTTTCTGCCGGTATTAATAAAGTGAATGTTTCCTGTAACGCTGGTACAAATGGCAGCATCACGCTGAACGGCACCGGCGGTACAGCACCGTATACCTACAGCTGGTCCAATGGCGCTACCACTGCAAGTATCACCGGACTGGCAGCAGGTACCTACACCTGCACTATTACCGACTCAAAAGGTTGTACCGGCACCGTAACGGTGGATATTACCGAACCAGACGCGATCACAGCGGTGGATACACAAACCAATGTTTCCTGTAATGGATTGTCCGATGGTATCGCCAACCTGGCGGTTTCCGGCGGAACGGGTCCGTACACCTACCTCTGGGCGCCTGCAGGCGGCACCGGCCCTATTGCCACTGGCCTTGCTGCCGGCAATTACACCTGTACGGTAACGGATACACGCGGATGTACCGGTATTATAAATGTAACCATCACTGAGCCGGACCCACTTACCGTTACTACCATTCAAACAGAAATATCCTGTAACGGCGCTGCGGACGGTAAAATGGTACTGGTACCGGCCGGCGGTACTGCTCCGTATACATATACCTGGTCAAGTCCGGGAACGGATTCGATATTAACAGGGCTCACACCCGGCACGCATCAGTTCCGCGTGGTGGATGCCAATGGATGTGCGCTTAACCAATCATTCAATGTAAATCAGCCACCGGCACTGACCGCTACTTCTTCTCATACAGATGTTTCCTGTAACGGTGGCAGCAATGGTACCGCCACGGCGGTTCCTGCGGGTGGCAGGGTGCCTTATTCCTACCTGTGGGCGCCTGGTGGTCAAACCACTGCTACCGCCACGGGCCTGACGGCTGGCACGTATACCTGCACCATCACTGATTCCAGCGGTTGTACCACCACCACCAGCACTACGGTAGGCCAGCCTACCGCACTGGCAGTGGTAGTGGCTAAAGCAAATGTGACCTGCAACGGGGCAGGGGATGGTACGGCGGGGGTAACTGTGTCCGGCGGCACCAGTGGTTATACGTACCTCTGGTCTAATGCAGCTACGACTGCTGCTGTTACTAACCTTATACCAGGCATCTATACCTGTAAGATTACGGATGCGAATGGTTGCGATACCACTGTACGACTCACCATCACCCAGCCGGATTTAATTGCGTTTACCACTACACAAGTGAATGTACTTTGTAATGGGGCCGCTACAGGTTCGGCCACAGTGGCTGTTACCGGTGGTACCGTACCGTATACTTATAGCTGGTCGCCTTCAGGTGGCACTGGCAGCACCGCCACGAACCTGCTGGCGGGTACTTACACCTGCACTATTACCGATGCTCATGGCTGCGATACTACTCTGGATGTCACTATTACAGAGCCTGCGGCTATTACGTATACTACTTCTCAAACGAATGTGGATTGTAATGGTAACAGTACCGGTACGGCCTCCGTGGTGGCTTCCGGTGGGGTAGGGCCATATACCTATAGCTGGTCGCCTTTCGGCGGCAACGGCGCTACGGCAAATAATCTAACCGCGGGTGTGTATACCTGTGATATAACAGATGCGAATAATTGTACGGTTACAGCTTCTGTAACGATCACGGAACCTAATCAGCTGCAGGTAACCAGCTCACAGGTGAATGTAAATTGTAACGGAGAAAGCACAGGCACGGCAACTCTCGCCGTTACCGGCGGCACCAGCCCTTATATTTATGCATGGTCCAACGGTGCTACCACGGCAAATATCAGTAACCTGGCAGCAGGTACTTATAACTGCACTATCACGGATGCACAGGGTTGTACCATCACCACATCGGTTACAATTACACAAAAAACAGCCTTCACCGTGAAGGTGACACCTACCAATGTATTATGTAATGGTGGCAATACAGGAAGTATAGCCGTTGCCGTTAGTGGCAGCACCGCGCCATATACTTATTTGTGGAGCAACGGCGCTACTACAGCTACTGCTAATAACCTGGCGGTAGGTACTTATTCCGTTACCATTACAGATGTCAATGGCTGTGATACCACCGTTACCTCTTCCATCACTGAGCCGGCGCCGTTTGCGGTTACCCCATCACAGGTGGATGTGAATTGTAATGGTGAAAGTACTGGTAGTGCTACGGTAAATGTAACCGGTGCTACCAGCCCGTATCATTATTACTGGTCCAACGGCGCCACTACGGCCACCGCGGCTAACCTGGTGGCGGGTACCTACACCTGCACCATTACGGATGCCAATGGCTGCGATACTACCGCCTCTTTCACCATCACTGAAAAAGATGCATTAGCACCGGTGGTCACACAAAGTAATGTGTTGTGCAATGGCGGTAATACCGGCCGTATTGCGGTAACGGTAACCGGTGGAACAGCACCTTATACCTACTCATGGAACAATGGTGCTTCCACGGCGATTGTGCTTGGATTAACAGCAGGTACCTATACGGGCACCATTACGGATGCCAATGGTTGTGATACTACTGTCAGCGTAATTATCACGGAGCCACCGGTAATCACTTTCACTACTTCACAGGTAGATGTTAATTGCAACGGAGGCAATACCGGATCGGCAACAGTAAATGTTTCCGGAGGTACCACACCATATACCTACGCGTGGACAAATGGCGCCACTACCGCCACTATTAATAATCTGACCGCAGGCACCTACACCTGCACCATTACCGATGCTAATGGTTGTGACACAACAGCCACCTTTACCATTACAGAAAAGGATGCTGTAACGGCTACGGTTAGCAAAGAGAATGTATTGTGTAAAGGTGGTGATAACGGCAGGTTGAACCTTACAGCTACCGGTGGTACGGCACCATATACCTACTTATGGAATAATGGAGCTACCACACCAATTATTATCCGGCTGCAGGCAGGTGTATATACCTGCACCATCACGGATGCAAATGGCTGTACCGGTACTGTTACGGATACCATTACAGAACCTGACCTGTTGACTTATACTACTTCCCAGGTGGATGTAAATTGTAACGGCGCTGCCACCGGTGTGGCTACCATCAATCCGGATGGCGGCACCCGCCCTTACACTTTCCTTTGGTCCAACGGCGCCACCACCAGGATTATCAATAATCTTACCGCAGGTACGTATACCTGTACCATCACGGATGCCAATGGCTGCGATACCACGGCTACGTTTACCATCACTGAAAAAGATGCACTCACCGCAGTAGTAAGTAAGGTGGATGTATCCTGCCATGGTGATAACTCCGGTAGTATATCCCTGGCTGTTAGCGGAGGCACGGCACCGTACACTTATGCATGGAGCAACGGCGCCACTACCGCCACCGTCAATAACCTCACTGCCGGCGTCTACACCACTACCATTACGGATGTGAATGGTTGTGATACCAGTTTAACTGTTACCATCACCGAGCCGGACCTGCTTACCTTTACTGCCACACAGGTGGATGTAAATTGTAATGGAGACAGCACCGGTTCCGCAAGCGTGGCTGCGGATGGTGGACTAAGGCCTTATCAATACAGCTGGTCCACCGGTGCTACTACGGCCAGTATCACCAACCTGAAAGCAGGTACCTATACCTGCACTATCACTGACAGAAATGGTTGTGACACCACCGCTACCTTCACCATCACGGAAAAGGCGGCAGTAACGGGCACGGTTACACAGGATAATGTACTTTGTAATGGAGGTAATACAGGCAGTATTACACTTACTGCCACCGGTGGCACCGCACCGTATACCTACCTGTGGAGTAATGGCGCCACTACTGCTGCTATCAGCGGATTAACCATCGGTACCTACACCTGCACCATCACTGATGCAAACGGATGTACCGGTACCGTTAGCGCTTCCATTACCGAACCGCCGGTATTAGGATTTACTACCAGCCAGGTAAATGTCAATTGTAACGGTAGTAATACGGGTAGTGCTACCGTGAATCCTGAAGGTGGCAGCAGGCCATACAGCTACCTGTGGTCAAATGGTGCTACCACAGCCACTATCAATAACCTTACAGCCGGCACTTACACTTGCACCATTACCGATCGCCTGGGTTGTGATACGACCGCATCGTTTACCATCACGGAGAAAGATGCTGTCACCACGGTGATCACTGTAGATAGTGTGTTGTGCAACGGCGCTAGTACTGGTCGTATATCCCTGGCTGTTAGTGGAGGTACCACACCATATACTTATCTGTGGAGCAATGGCGCTACCACTGCTACCATCAGTAACGTGGCAGCAGGTACCTACACCGCCACCATCACAGATGCAAATGGCTGTGATACTACCGTTAGTGCTACTATTACCCAACCGGAATTACTGCGCTTCACTACTAGTCAAACAGACATTAATTGTAACGGAGGCAATACCGGATCGGCAACCGTAACGCCTGCAGGCGGACACAGTCCGTACACCTACCTGTGGAGTAACGGGGCCAGCACCGCTACCGTCAACGGACTCACAGCCGGTACTTATACCTGTACCATTACAGATGCGAACGGTTGTGATACTACCACTACCATTACCATCTCACAAAAAGCAGTAATTGCTACAGCTGTTACACAAACCAACGTACTGTGTAATGGCGGTAATACGGGTACCGTTACATTAACGGTAACAGGCGGCACTACGCCATACACCTATAGTTGGAGCAACGGAGCTTCAACATCTACCGTAAATAATTTAACGGCCGGCAGCTACAATTATACCATTACAGATGCTAATGGCTGCGATACCTCAGGTACCGTAATTGTTACGGAACCAGCAGTACTGGCCGCCACCGTTACTCGTACCAATGCTGATTGCGGCACAGGCAATAACGGTACTGCTACCGTTGCCGTAACCGGCGGGGTACTACCATACACATACCTGTGGAGCAATGGCGCCACCACTGCCGCTATTACTAATCTGAGTGCGGGTAATTATTCCTGTAAGGTAACAGATGCCAATGGCTGTGCGGTGGAAGTAAATACCATCGTAATGGCTGCCAGCCTGGAAGCATCTAAACTGGTAACCGATGCCAGTGGTAATAATATGGCAGAAGAAAATGAACCGCTTACCTACACCATCCGTGTACGTAATACCGGAACGGTTGCACTCAGTACTATTGCTGTTACTGATGCAATACCTGCACATACCACCTTTGTAAGCGCGAACGCCGGTACGGTAATAAATAATGTACTCACCATTAATGATACCAACCTGGCCGCAGGGCAGCAGCGTGACTATGTGTTCACTGTAAAGGCCAATGCAGATCTACAGGGCGTAACCAAAATTGATAACACGGCAGAAGTAAGGGCCAATGCCGGTGGTACAGCAGATTGTATTATCAGGCCATTTATTGATATACCCGTGTTAAGAACTGCACCGGTTCAGGAAGTAGACCTGGGCATTGCCAAACAAACAGAAAATAAACCAGTGACGGTGCCCGACAGGTATGATTATACGATTATTGTTAATAATACTGGTGCAACTGCACATCCTGTGATCATACTGGATACACTGCCGGCGGGATTGACTTACATCACCAGTATTGCCAGCAAGGGTGTGGCCAGTTACAACAACAGTAACCGCGTACTCACCTGGACGCTGGATTCGCTGCCTAACAACGCCAGTGAGCTGCTTACCCTGAAAGTACAGGCGGATGCAATGGGCAATATCGTCAATACCGTTTCCGTAACCAGTCCTCAGGTAGATAAGGATCTATCCAATAATAAAGCCTCGGTAGTGAAGGAAGTGATTCCATTCCATATTCCGAATGTGATCACGCCTAATGGCAGCGGGCAAAACGACAGGTTCGTGATCAAAGGACTGGAGCTCTATTCAGAAAATGAAATCCTGTTCTTTAACCGTTGGAATGCGAACGTATACCACCAGAAAAACTACCGCAACGACTGGGACGGCAGCGGCCTGAATGAGGGTACCTACTTCTATATTCTGAAAGTGAAAGACAGTAATAATGTTTGGCATACCTATAAAGGGAATGTGCTGATCTTAAGAAAGTAAGTCATTATTGATTATAGTTAAATCGTAAGCTATGAAAAAGAGCCTGATGATGTTGTTACTTTATATTGGTTGCGGACTATCCGCAAACGCACAACAGGATGCTCAGCTTAGCCAGTATGTTTTCAGCGGCTTATATATCAACCCGGCATATGCAGGCTACAGGGAAACCTGGAACATCAATGCATTTTACCGCAACCAGTGGACCGGTTTCCCGGGTGCACCACGGTCGGTGGCACTGGCGGTTGACGGTGTGGCGCGTGAAGGCAAATACGGCCTTGGACTCAATATGTCCAACGATGAAATTGGATTGCAGGGTACCACCAACCTCTACGGCAGCTTCGCCTTCCGGATACCCATAGGCGCATATGAACTGGAAAAGCGTTTATCCATTGGCGTTAGTGCTGGTTTTATACAAAGCAGGATACGGGTAGATGAATATGATCCTACTGATCCGGTTGACAGTGATCCATTACTCCATAACTCACTCCGGAATAAGTTTACTCCCGATGCAAGGTTTGGGATATATTATAGCTCCAATACCTTTTTTGCCGGATTGTCCGTTGATAACCTGCTCACCTCCGCCTATGATGCCAAAAAAGACCCCGGGAATATATTTGCGGAGCGTAAAGTACACTTGTACGCTACAGCAGGTGCATTACTCACTTTTTCGGAAAATCTGCAATTAAAGCCTGCTATGCTGGTGAAGGAGGATTTCGCAGGCCCCACCAGCCTGGATGTAAATGCCTTTTTAATACTCAAGAGTATGTTCTGGATCGGCGCCGGCTATCGCACGGCCATTTTTCAAAAGGAGCGGATTCAGAAGGACCTGAATAAATCCGGTGCTATCATAGGCATGGCACAGGTGTTTATTGCTGATAAAATACGTTTGGGCTACGCTTATGAATATACAACGAATGTAGTGGGGATGGGAGGGTATCCCACGAATGAAATTTCAATCAGCTATTTCTTCAACCCTCCACGGGCGAGAGTGGCGTCACCAAGATATTTTTAAAGTTGGGATGTTTTCCGGGAGTTGACGCGCAGCTGTGTGACAGTCATAATTTTCTTCACGGCAATGGTCAGTTGTGCTTCCACCGTTTTAACGGATAAATCCAGCAATGCCGCAACTTCCTTATATTTCATGCCATCTTCCTTGATCAGTTTAAAGATCAGCCGGCAGCGGGGTGGGAGACTGGCAATGGCAGCAGTGAGTTGTTTGGCCATTTCTGCGGAAATCATAAGTTTCTCCGGATCAGCGGTGATCTGTACCATTTCACCCATCACGGTGCTGATGTCGGTGGTGTATTTTGCCTGCTCCTTATTCAGTTTGGTAACAGAATCATTTTTTACTGCTGTGTAAAGATATATGTCCAGGTTGTGAATGGCGGGCAGTCGTGTACGCTTGTGCCACAGCATTACCAGGGCATCATTGGTAATTTCTTCTGCCAGCTCTTTTGTTTTAACAATAGAAAAACTTAGTCGGAACAAACGGATAAAGTAATGCTGATAGATCAGCTTAAATGCCTGCTGATCATCAAACATAACAATCTTCTCAATTAATTCACTAATAGCGATTTTGGTCATCTCGGCTGTAAAGTAATCATTATTATGCCTTGCAGGATAATGCTTGATTGTCCTAACCTGATGTTATTTTGTTTTTTTAAAATTCTTTTAGGGGTTTTTTCAGATTTCACACTCCTTTATGCATATGGAAAACGAAAGAGGGTGGTATCTGATTACACGTAAGCTCGCCGGTGAAGCCACGCCTTCCGAATTGGAAGAGCTGGAAGCACTGTTGAAGCAGGATACAGCCATGCAATACAGCGCATCCCTGCTGGAAGAGCTGGACAGTACACCTATGCTCGCAGAGGGAGAGGAAGAGCGGATGTTGCAGTCCCGCCTGGCACAACTCCACTTAAGTGAGGAAACACCTGCACCACACCGCCGCCTGTTGCCTTTCCTGAAATGGGCTGCAGCAGCTGCCGTAGCAGCGTTGATCGTAAGTGCTGCCGGTTGGCATTTCTATGGAAAGAAGAATTATAAATCTATCACCGCCCGGGAAATATCGACCAGGCCTGGTTCCAGGACGAATGTAGTGCTGGAAGACGGTACACGGGTATGGTTAAATGCAGATAGCCGTATTGCATCTGTACAGGGCAAAAGGGAAGTTACGCTTACCGGTGAAGCCTATTTCGATGTGGTGAGTGATGCCAATAACCCTTTTATCGTACATGTGGGGAAAATAGATGTACGTGTGCTGGGAACCACCCTGAATATTAAAGCCTATCCGGGTCAGGGGGCAGTTGAAACCTCCCTGATACAGGGTAAACTGGAAGTGGACCTGAAAGAAGGCAACGGCAGAAAAATTCTGTTGCTGCCAGGTCAGAAGGCGGTGATTGCCACCAATAGCGCCAACACATCAGATCAGCCTGCAACTGTTGACTATTCCGTCAAAAATATGGCAACAGATACCAGCACCGGCCAGCTGGCAGAAACCGGCTGGTTAAATAACCAGCTTTCCTTTAAACAACAAAGTCTGCCCGAAATCCTTCAGGAATTAGAAAGGTGGTATGGCATTCATATAGAACTGAAAAACGATAGCTACAACCAGGAAATTATCACCGGAACATTCAAAGACAAAGACCTATACCAGGTTTTGCAAGCCCTGCAACTTTCTGCAGGATTCAAATTTCATACTGACAGTTTGGGAGTCCACATTTATTAACCAAATAAAAATTACTATGCTGTAACGCAGATTCCACCAACATTCTACATGAAAAAAGGCAGGAAGTGTTGGCCCACTCCCCGCCCAAAGGATTAACACCATCTACATATATCTCCATGCTTGAACACCGGGAGATGTAAATGGCATTTTATTACCCAGAATCTAAAGATAATGAAGAAAAAGCAGGCAATTAAAAAGATTTTGTTGCTTATGAAGCTGACAACGTTCCTGATCTGCGGCGCTTTGATGCAGGTATCCGCCAAGAGCTATTCCCAGGTCAAACTCTCTCTGAATTATTCAGATGTAAGTCTGAACAGTCTTCTGGACAGTATTGAGAAAAAAAGTGATTATACTTTTGTTTACAACAACAAGCTTACGCTGAATACGTCAAAGATTGACGTCAGGGTAAAGGAAAAGACCGTTCCGGAAATCCTATCCCGCGTGCTGCTGCCGATGGGACTGGATTTCAAAATCATGTCCGATAAAATGATTGTCATCCTTTCAGCGGATGGGGAACAGGCATTTAAAGTGAGCGGAAAAGTTACCGATAAAAACGGGATGCCACTGATTGGCGTTACTGTTAAAGTAGATGGCGCCGCCGTGGGTACCACCACTGACGCACAGGGTGCCTATACGCTGGCAGCCTCCGAAAAAGGCGCGCTGATCTTCAGTTTCATCGGCTACCTGCCGCAGCGGGTACCGGTAGAAAATCGCCCGCATATTGATGTTGTTTTGCAGGAAGATACCAAAGGCCTCAATGAAGTAGTGGTTACGGCCATGGGCATTACCCGCCAGAAACGCTCGCTAACCTATGCTGTAAGCGAAGTGAAAGCGGCGGAAATCATGCATGCTGGTGCTGATAATATCGGCAGTGCCCTGGTAGGTAAGCTGCCAGGTGTGGACCTGGTAGGGATGACGGGCGGACCCATGAACGGTACCCGCATCAATATCCGGGGTATCAACTCCATTGATGGTAATAGTCGCCCGCTCATTGTGCTCGACGGCATCCCCATCACAGATAACGATGATTCCTTTGCAGGCCGTGGTGGTGGCAACAACGCCAAGGGCTCCCTGCTCAACTATATTAACCCCGATGATATTGAAACCATCACGGTATTGAAAGGCGCAAACGCTGCCGCACTCTATGGTTCACAGGCACTCAACGGTGTACTGGTGATTACTACCAAAAAAGGTAAGAGCGATAAGAAAGGCCTGGGTGTAGAAGTATATTCGGATTATACCTACAACCAGCGTGCTTTTATGCCGGAATACCAGAATGAGTTCGGCTCCGGCACCACGCCTTACTTCACTACGTTCGCTGCAGACGGAACGCCGATTTACACGGGTACGTCTACACTCAATTTCGGCCCTAAGCTGGATGGCAGAACGGTACAGTGGTGGGATGGTCAGAAACGCCCGTGGGTAGGGCAGCCTGATAACTTCAAAGATATTTTCCAGGATGGTTATACCAACTCCAACCGCGTAAGTGTGAACGGCTCCAACGACAAGAGCTTCTTCCGCCTGTCGTTTACCAACTTCAACTATGGCGGATTTATGCCGAATATGAAGCAGGGCAGAAATTCCCTGTCGTTTGCCAGCGGCTACCAGGTATCCAGCAGGATTAAAGTGGATGTACAGCTGATGTACAACAACATCAACAACACCAATCCTCCGCAAAGGATTGACCGTGCATCCAATTATCCCATGCCGAGAAACGAAATCACGTCGCTCTTCGAAAGCAACTACAAAAATGCGCTGGGGTATTATATGACCGATTCTATCCGCAAGATCTCCAGTAATTTCCGGGATAACATCCTGCGCCCGCTGTTCTGGGACCAGCTGGAAAACCGCTATACTTCCAATCAGCAGCAAATACTGGGAAGCGTAACGGCTACCATTGAGCTGGCAAAGCCCTTGAGCCTGCGCCTGCGTTATGGTACCAACCGGTATTTTAACCTCAATGAAACCAGGGAAAAATGGCTGCAGGCTTCCGACCCTACCAACGCCACCGACCTGCAGGGGAACTATGTACGTACCCTCGATAACAGCTACCGTAACTACATGGAAGCCTTGCTGACGTATAACAAATCACTCAGCAAAGATTTCAAACTCTCCCTCACGGCAGGTGCTTCCGGCGACGATTCTTACGGTTACGTCAATACTGCCTATGTGAGAGGGCTGCGCTTCAGAGATATCTTCTCACTGAACAATAACAAGGCAGTAGACAACAACGCTCCTCGCGGCAGCGATGGCGGCGAGCGTTACATGGCCCTATTCGGATCTGGCCAGTTAGGTTTCCGCGACTGGTTGTTCCTGGATGTGACGGGGCGTAACGACTGGTCCAGCAAGCTCCCTGTTCAAAACCGCAGCTATTTCTATCCTTCTGTAGGATTGAGCTACATCCTGTCGGAAGCAGTGAAATTACCGGAAGTAATCAACTATATGAAATTCCGTGGCTCCTATGCGCAGGTGGGTAATACCGTGCCTTCCCGCTACTTTGCCAATGAAGGATATACCTATTCCAACTACCAGCGTGCGGATGGCACCTTCGCGGTGAAATCAAGCATAGCCACCAGCGTACCACCACTGGATATCAGGGCAGAAAAAAACTACTCGCTGGAGTTTGGTATGGAAGCGGCTTTCATTGATAACCGCCTCAAACTGGACCTGACTTACTACAGCAATAAGGGAGTGGACCTGATCAATGCGGTGAATGTAACACCTTCCAGTGGCGCTTCCACTATTCGTATCAACTCCGGTTCCATATCCAACAAAGGCATTGAAATCCAGCTGAAAGGGGATATCATTCGTGGTAAGGACTTCGGCTGGCAGGCTACCCTCAACGGTACACAGATCAAAAGAAAAGTACTGTCCCTGGCAGATGGCATTAAGGAAAGAGTGATTGGAAATCCGTTTAGTGCTGTATTTAAGGCGGTACCTGGCGATGCGCCATATGATATCTACATGAATAAAATTGCCCGTGATGAAAAAACCGGGAAGCCTTTGGTAGATGCTAACGGACTCTGGAAGTTTGAAGGAACACTGTCCAATATGGGTAATGCATTGCCAAAATGGTATGGTGGCTTCATCAATGATTTCAACTATAAAAACTTCCTGCTCACCATTGCCATTGATTACCGCTATGGTGGCAAGATTGTATCATACTCCAATACCCTCATGAACGGTGCCGGTGTTTCAAAAGAATCCCTGTACGGTCGTGATACAGAACATGGTGGTATCTCTTTCTACACCAACGATGCCGGTAAAAATATTCGCCTGGCCAATGGAGAACAGCCACCAGCAGGCAAGGTGCTCCGCACGGATGGTATGCTCATCGATGGTATTAAGCCGGATGGCACACCAAACGATATGATCGTATCGGCTGCTAACTACTATAATAGTCGCTATGGTGGCTTTGCTACAGAGGATGCGGTATTCGACAATAACTACATCCGCCTCGGTGAAATCTCCCTGGCGTACAGGCTGCCGAATAATATCTGCCAGCGCTTGTCAGTACAGAATATAACGTTTTCGCTCATTGCCCGCAACGTCGCGTTCCTGTATAAGTCGCTGCCAAATGTAACGCCTAACAGTGGCCTGGGTACAGATGCGATCAACAGCAACTTTGAATACAGTGCATTCCCTTCTGTACGCAACCTCGGCGGTTCCGTTAAAGTAAACTTCTAAATCAACCGACATGAAATACAGCAAATTAATTTTAGCAGGATTATTGGTGGCTACGGTGGGTACCGGTTGTAAAAAAAGCATGGATGACCTGTTTGCCAACCCGGAAACATTCACCAATACGAAGATAGAATACCTGTTGCCTACCGCCATCGAAGCAGTGGTAAGGCAGGAATATGTGCAGGCTTACAACAACAGCTTCCGCCAGCTCGGCCCAATGATGCAGTTAAATGCATCCACAGTAGACCCGATCAGCGGGAACGTATATAACATTACTTCCGACCGTGCGGAATGGAGTGCTTACTACCTCACAAGAATGCTGAATGTAATCGGTATTCAGAACTATTATAACTATAAAATCGACAAGAGTCAGCAGGAAGAGTATAAAGTATATTACCACCTTTCCAAAGTACTGGGAGCTTACAGCACCGCGCAGGCTACGGATTTGTTTGATGATATGCCTTATACCCAGGGCTTTGATGCACAAAACTCCCTGTATGGTCAGCCGGTAAACTACTATCCGAAGTACGATGATCAGAAAAGCATCTATTACAGTATTCTGGATGACCTTAAAACCGCTGCTGAATTTTTAGGCACTGCCACTTTGCAGCCTGCCTTATATGAAAGTCATAAATCGCTTGCGGTGCAGGATATCCTGTACAAAGGGGATCTGGCCCGCTGGCAGAAGATGGCTAACTCCCTGCGCCTGCGTTATGCCATGCGTATTTCCGCGGTGGACCCGGCCCGTGCCAAACAGGAGCTGGACGACCTGGTAGGTGGGAATAAACCCCTGATAACTACCAACGCGGACAATGGGGCATTGCTCCAGGGTGGGCAAGCCTTCACCAGCGCCGGAGGTACACTGGTGCGTGCGTTTTACGAAGCCATCAACTATCAGTACGCCCCTAAGTTTATAGTAGATCAGATGACGCAGTCGGGCGATCCACGCTTACAGGTATTTTACCGTGGCTCCAGCGATACTACTGCCATTGTAGGGCTGCCTGCTACTTTTGCCGACCGCACCTTTGCGATTACTAAAGCGGCGGTGCTGGATACGGTAACGTTCGTACGAAATACCAATTTGCCCACCGGTGTTACCATCAATGCCGCGGATGTGTATTTCCTGCTGGCCGAAGCGCGGCAGCAGAACCTGATTACTACCGGCGACGCCAAAACGTACTATGAAAACGGTGTGAAAGCCTCCATTGAATGGTATTACAGTATTTACCTGAATAGCCCGGTGGCTAAGAAGCCGGGAGTTACTGCCCAGCCAAATGCAACAGTGATCAATACCCTGCTGGCCTCCTCATCCTATACCTTTGACCCCAATAAGGCGATGGAGCAGATAGCATTACAGAAATACCTGAATACCGGTTTTATGGAAATGGGAGAAACGTATGCAGAGTTCAGAAGGCTGGACCTTCCCAAGCTGCCTGCAGATATCTACGAAGGGCAACAGCGCAACAGCACTTACCCGGTGAGATACTGGTATCCTACCGCTGAAGCGGCCAATAATTCGGAGAACTTCAGTAAGGTTGCTGCGAAAAATAATGCGACCACCCGCGTTTGGTGGGATGTAAAATAAGTCGATAGACTAACGGTGAATGTGGGCTGCTTCCTTTCGGGGAGGCGGCCCTTTTTTAAACTTACAGGTCCATAAAAAACTGTACCCAGGCGGATGAAAGGTTGAATTGCTTCAGCAGCTTCATCGTCATGGTGTTAAACGCTTTGTTATCCATGGTTGTACGCTTGCCAGCCACCGGTACTGCCCATTGCTGCGGTTCTGTATTTACACCTGTTACGCTTTGTGCGAAAATGGTAATGTGCTGATGCGGAATGGCAATGCCGAGTATCATTCCCGGTAAGCCGTTGAATGTTTCCGGGCCTGACTTTGTGGGGATCTGGTCCGTATAAAATGCAACGATATAAATGGAATCGAACACCAGTGCGTTGGCGCGGTGGCACTCAAAACCCGCAATTTCCCTGGTTTCATCGGTGAGCTTCCACTTGAGCCGCCGAATAGTATCGCTGATGAAATAAGCGTTTTCAAACGCCTGCTTTTCAATATTTACCACCGAAGTTTCAAAATTATTATAGACTTTGTTCTTGTAAGATACCGGTACCGCAAAGGTTTTACAGAAATCAATATCTGGATTGGCGGGTTGGTAGAAACTATGGGTCTGATCGAAGTAAAGGTCGAAGGTGTCCGTCCAGAACTGTGTTCCGTTACGGTAGTTTTGCATAAAAGTGGCTACGTCATCTCCCTTAATCATACCTGTTTCCCGCAGGAAAATGGGCATGGTAGCGAAAGTATTAATTTTGCGCTCAAAGGTAATTTTCCCCTTACCTACAAAGTTGGCCTGTTGTGCAAATGCACTGATAGTTAATAACAGGCACGTATATATGAATAGGATCTTTTTCAAGTAGCTTACTGTTTAATGTTGTTGAATCGGGTGAAATTCCAGGTGGCGCCCAGCATAAAAAACCGGCGGATGGTGGTATACCTGTTTTCGGAATAATAAGTATTGGTAGCCGTACGGTCGTAGCCGTTATTCTGATTCAGGATATCGTTACAGGAAACTTTCACCGTCAGTTGATCATTCTTGAAGAAGTTCCTGCCGATCCAGGCATTCCAGGTCAGCCGGCTGAAGTTGTCGGAAAACGCCTGCGACTGCTGCTGCCAGAGGAAAGTGGCATCTGTATGCAGCTGGAACTTCTTCCCGAAGTGGATATCCACGGATGGATTGAGGGTGTAGTAGAAATAGTTATTTTTTGATTCCGGCTGCAGGGAGGAGGTATTTTTTGTATAGCCGCCCACTGCCACCAGGTAGATGCTGTATTTATAAGGTTTGTTTTTGAATAATTCCGCGGAGAGGCTGTAGGTGCTGTAATCCAGTTTATTCACGGCGTGGTTAATGGAGCTGTAGGTGTTGCCACCATTTGTACTCAGGCCTACACCGGCCTGCAAATCCAGGGGAATTATTTTTTTGGAATAATAGGTAGTCAGATTATAATTGGTATTCGTATAACCGTTCATGTTAATGAACTGATAGGTGTAGGCGCCGGAAGGGTCCACCTCGGTGGACTGTACTATGGCGCTGGTTGTAAGATTATAGCTCCCGTTAAATCCGTAGTACACCTGTTTTACAACCCTGCTGGCCTGATAGCGGCCGTCAAGACTGTGGGTGAAGCTGTTGTGGAGGTCGGCGTTGGGCAGGGATGTGGTCAACTGACTATTATTGTAATTGAATGGCATCAGTTGTGTGCGCCCCGGCGTAGTGGCGTAACCGTTATACCCCATGCTCATGCTCTCGTAGTTACTGAATTTATAATCAAACCTGGCGGATGGGTTCAGGTTTGTATAGTGTTTGTGCAGGTGCTCGCCGGAATACAGATTATCGATGGATTGTTGAAAAAACTTTACATTATTTCCCAGTTTCACATTCATCTTCCTGGTATTAAAATTAAATGCCAGCCCTGCCTGGTTACCCAGTGCCGAGGACGATATGCGGGTACTAAACGCTGTATCGAGTGTTTTGGGAATTGCAGCGGCGGTATTGTAGGAGCGTTTATTGTCGTCCGCACTTTCATTATCCAGGCTGTAGTTGATGACCATGGAAAATTTGGTGCTGAAGGCTTCTGTAAACAGCGTCTGGAAATGAAGGGTACGCCAGTTGTCGTGCATTTCTTTTGCCAGCAGGAGCTGCGCGGTGCTATCCTCATGGCCGGCAGGATCATAAAAGCTGCTATAGGAGCTGCTGTTACCCGAGCCGCCATCATGGGAAAAGTTGTTGTTCAGGTAAAACGAAATGGTTCGGCCCTTCTTTTTCAATCTTTTTTCCAGGGAGAGATTTAAGTCAAATTTATTAAAGTTATACTCGTTGCCGGAGGAGGCCACGTTATTGTACAGCACACTGGAATCGCCCCTGCGGTTTTGCCTGGCGCTGATGTTGCGGTTGTTGCTCTGGTAATCAGACCCGCCGGCCAGCAATGTAAAGGTGGTGTTACTGTCGAGTTTATGAATATATTTCCCGGTAGCCTCGTGGTGCCAGCTGGAAGAGGCGAAGCTGCCTGTGGAATTGCTGAGAATAATACCGGTGGGCAGGTTGTTGCGGGAAATCGTTTCCTCCGTGCCGTCAATATCCATGTGACTGAATTTATAGTTGCCGTTAAAGGAGCTATTATCCTTATTCCATTTTTTATCATAATGAAACCCGGCATTGGTGCTGTTAGGGAGGCCCTTACCGTTGTAGGTATCGTCTCCATCGGTATCATCGCCGATTTTGGATTTGTCGGCCGAGCCCAGTCCTGTGCGCCCGATGGTGCCGGTGGTGGCGTAAGCGGACATTCTGCGTTTACCTTTGAAGAAATTGACCATGGCCTGCAGGTTATATTTACCGTCCGGCCCGGCCCCGGCCTCTGCTTTTCCGAAAATGCCGTGGTTTTTATCTTCTTTAATTTTCAGGTTAATGGTTTTATCTTTTATACCATCTTCGATGCCGGTAAAGGCTGCGGCATCCGACTTTTTATCGTAGACCTGCACTTTATCAATCATGTCGGCCCGCAGGTTACGGGTCACAAGGGTAGGGTCATCGCTAAAAAATTCCTCTCCATCTACCAGTACTTTTTTTACTTTCTGCCCATGGGCGGTAATATTCCCGTACTGATCCACCTGCAGGCCCGGGAGTTGCCGCAACAGCTCTTCTACAGAGGCATTGGGCTGTACCTTAAAGCTGCCGGCATTGTACTCGGTGGTGTCCCCGTTAATTTTGATGGCGGCCACCTGGGATTTTACGATTACTTCCTGTAATAGTTTGCCTTTGGGGATGAGGTAAACACTTTTCATATCTGCCAGCTTTTCAGGAAGCTGCCGCATGTCAATGATGTGGGCGTAGTTGGCATATTTAGGGTAGGAGAAATACACTACGTATCTGCCTGTGTCGGAGAGTTGTTGGAATGCAAAGCTGCCGTCTGTTGCAGCCCTGGTGCTGGCAATGATAAAGGAGTCTTTTGCCTGCAGCAGCACTACGGTGGCCTGCGTAAGCGGGATGTTTAAACTGCTGTCAGCCACCTTGCCTTTGATCACGCTGTTTTGTGCGAGTGCCGGAAGCATAAAGCCTGCCAGGAGAAGTAGGGTTCCGATTATTCTGCTGTACATGAATATTGGGTATTAGAGAGATGAACATGATGAGGCGTTCACAATTAGTAGGTAAGGAAAACCAGGTGTTGCCACATTCAAAGTACATTTCATATTTACATTGTTACTGTTCCGTGCTGATTGCTGCCGGTCATTTCTCCGGCATCATTAAGATAAAGAAAAAAGTGAATGGTAAATTTCGTTGCTGCGGCTAATTTGACGGTGGATAGGCGGCTTTGCCAGCAGTGGCGCGTGTAGGCGGTAGGGTTATCGAGATGAATTTTGAGGAGAAGGGGAGAGACGTGGTTGGTGTATTCTTGTCAAGTGGTTTGTAGTAATTGCTTACTTGCAGGTATCTGAGGTTGTAAGGAGTTACCCTGAATTAAATATCTTTACAAATATTTATATTTCCATGACACGTTATTTATTCCTATTTTTCACCATTTATCTGTTTTCTTGTACACAAACGAGAAACAATGATATTTCAAACGAAAACACCCATCAGCATATGTCTGTCAATACAAAATTAGATCTGCGCCATGATAGCGCTATGGTTTCCCTGATTGGGGATATCAAAACATCCATGTTAGGTTATATGGAAATAGCCCATCCTGAATATACCGCAGCTGATGTGGATCATTGCGTGGTGATACTTGAAGAATATTTAACCACCTTAGGGAGTGCGGCGGACCCATCTTCAGGCTTAGATATAGTAAAGAAAACTGTTTTGAAACTAAATGACCTGAATGAAAAATCTGGCGGGCAGCTAATTGAAACTGACCAGCGGGAAATGATAGCTGAACTTATTATTAATGCAGGCTTTAAGAAAGGATTCAATACCCAGGAGGAGGATATAACCGAAGAATGGCGGGAGTGGTAGGACAATTATCGTTTATGAATTATTTATTTTAGTTTGCGCCCCGGCTAAATTCCTATCAACATTGACAGTAAGTAAACCAATTGAGGAACAGGAGTTGTTATCCCTTTTAAAAGCGGGTAACGAAAGTGTGCTGGAGTTTATTTACCTGAAATACTTCACATCACTCAGCTATTATGCGTTTAAGCTGCTGGATGATGCGGAAGCAGCCAAGGACATAGTCTCCGACCTGCTGATCTGGGTAGCATCGCAACCAAAAACATTCGACAGCGAATACCATCTCAAAAATTACCTATTTCTGGCCACCCGCCATGCCAGCTTGCGGTTGCTGGGCCAGTTAAAAAAAGAACAAGCCACCTACGATGAGCTGGGACAGTTGACGGAGCTGTTCGCCGGGCAGTCGGACGTGGAGCAGGTACGTGCTACCGTTATTGCGGCTATCTATGAGCAGGTGGAACTGTTGCCGAAAGGATGCGCCGAAGTATTTAAACTCATCTATTTTGAAGGAAGGAGCAGTAATGAAGTGGCGGAAATGTTAGGGATTTCTGTTAAAACTGTCCTCAACCAAAAGCTCAACGCAGCTAAAATCCTGAAAGCTGCCCTCCTGAAACAGGGGCTCCTGGCGGTTTTCATAGCTATCTGGGGCAAACTCTAAAAAAAAAGTTGAACATTCCATGGGAATTTATGCGCTTCTCTGCTATTTATAGATGAGAAGCGCAATGCTAATATTATTGTATGCAGATTGACGACATCATCATCAGGCATTTAAACAGTGAGCCGGTCACAGACGCCGAATGGGCTTTTGTGGAGCAGTGGCGGCAAGCGTCGCCGGAAAATGGACAACTGTTTATGGACCTCACAAGCCCTGCCACACTGAAACAAGAGCTGCGGCTGATGAAGCAATTTGACGCTGGCACCGCTTGGGCGGCCTATGTGAATAGCAGAAGAACCGCCAGTGGCCGATACCGCAGGATGGTAGTACGCTGGGCCGCGGCAGCTGTAATTGCGCTGTTGATCGCGGCCGGAGGGTACATGTGGAAGGATCAACCTTCGCTACACAATCAGTCCGGCACCTCTCAGGAGGATATCCCGGCGGGCAGGCCCGGCGCCATTTTAACCTTAGCCAACGGATCACAGGTGCTGCTGGATACGGTACAAAATGGACTCATTGCCTTACAGGGCGGCGTTAAGGCCCGCATGGTAAACGGTAAGATCGTATATGAAGGAAACAGCGACCGCCTGATTTATAACACCCTAACCACACCCAAAGGCCGCCAAATTGCCGTAGGATTGCCAGATGGTAGCATCGCCTGGCTGAATGCAGCCAGCTCCATCCGGTTTCCGACAACTTTCGCAGGAAAACAAAGGCAGGTAAACATTACCGGAGAAGTATACTTTGAAGTAGCGCAAAATTCGCATCGGCCTTTTGAAGTAGTGGTTAACGACAGCGTCACCATTCAGGTACTGGGAACCAGCTTTAACGTAAATGCCTATACCAATGAACCGGCTATCAAAACCACACTGGTAAACGGAAGCATTAAAACGGCATGGGCAGGCCATAAATATTTACAACTGCATCCTGGCGAACAGGCACAATTCATAGCCGGTTCCATAACTGTAAAACAGCTGGCAGCAGCGGATATGACCAACGTACTCGCCTGGAAAAACGGCTATTTCGATTTTGGAAATGTGAGTCTGGCCGAAGCTATGCGCCAGCTGGAAAGATGGTATGATATAGAAGTTGTATACGAACAGGGAGTGCCAAACGTAGAATTGGTGGGTAATATGACAAGGGACGTATCGCTCCACGACCTGATGGAAGGATTGGAAAAGTTGGGATTATATACCAGGCTCGAAGGAAGAAAATTACTTGTTTTACATCAGCATCCGTGATATTTTATATATATATGATTTATATATATGAATTAAAACCAACCATCACTATTTTATCTGACTATGCATGGCTGCCCTACCGGGCAGCAGCTAATCTGCAGGACAGTAATTAATTATCAACCAAATTACCGAAGGTATGCCAGAAACTACTTTCAGGTCCGGACTTGCTATGCCCGGATCTCAACAAGCCCAATGGAAAGGGTACAAAAGATTGTTATTGTTATTTTTTATCTGCATCAGTAGTCTTGCTGTTAACGCGCAAACTGTTACCATCAGCGGGAAGGACCTTAGCCTGCAACAGGTGTTTGCTTCTATACAGCAGCAAACGGGCTATGGCGTGCTGGCTAACCGGAATATATATACGGGAGCTAAACTTATAACACTAAATGTGGTCAATAAACCATTAACCGAAGTGCTCACCGAAGTAGTGGCCCGCCAACAATTACAGTACGTCATCAAAGGCAAAACAATTTTTATCTCTAAAAAAACAACTAATGTACCCGGCCCCAACGAAGGGGTTAAAACGGCACCGGTGAACGGACATATCACTGATTCCACCGGTAAGCCGCTCACCGGCGCGTCCATCAGTAATAAATCCACGCACGACCGTACCGTATCTGGTGAAAGTGGCGAGTTCACACTTCCCGCCAGCCGCGGCGATATGCTGGTGGTACGTTTCATCGGGTATGAAACTAAGGAACTGGTACTTTCTGATACCACCAGCCTTGTTATCTCCCTAAAGCCAATTTTGAATGAACTGAGAGAAATAGCCGTGGTAAACACCGGCTACCAGCGGATTAGCCGGGGTAACCTCACCGGCGCCGTTACCAGTGTAAGTAGCCAGGAGCTTGAAAAACGTAATACCCAGAATATTTTGCAGAACCTGGAAGGGCTGGTGCCCGGCCTCGTGCAATATCGCGGTAATGCTACTATCCGTGGCGTAAGCACCATCCAGGCAAATGCCAATATCCTGGTAGTGGTGGATGGCCTGCCGATTGAAGGATCGATTGCAGAAATCAATCCCTATGAAGTTGAAAATGTGACTGTATTGAAGGATGCAGCCGCGTCAGCTATCTACGGTGCCAGGGCGTCCAACGGCGTAATGGTGGTGACTACCAAAAAGGCAAAGGAAAATAATAAAATTGCTGTTGAGCTATCTTCCAATATAACCGTAACGGATAAACCGGATTATAGCTATCAGAACTACATGACACCCACACAGCAGGTGGACTGGGAATCAGATTACTACAGCTGGTGGTTTGATGGTGGTAGTGGTACCGTAACCAACCCTGTCGGGAGTTTTGAAAATAATATTGCCACAGGCGTACCTGTTTCTCCGGTGCAGTATGCCTGGTACCAGGTAAGAACCGGTAAAATCAACCAGAAACAGCTGGATGATCTACTTAACGCCTACCGGAAAAATAATTTCGTGGCCCAGTACCGGGAAAATGCACTACAGCGCCAGGTATTGCAACAGTATAACCTCGCTTTACGTACCAATAATGGGAAATCGCAAAACAGCCTGGTAGTGAATTATACCACAGATAATACCGGCATAATTAATGCCAGCAATCACCAGATCAATCTTTTTTATAAAGGGGGGTATCATATCGCCAAATGGCTGGAACTGGATTATGGTGTAAATAGTGTAATAGGTAAAATACGTGCGCATAATAACGACTTCGCCACTACGCCATATTCCGTGCCCACCTACCTGAGCTTATTTAATGCCGATGGGAGCAGGGCACAATATTCCACTAACCAGTTCAATAGTTATAACCCACTGATGGAAACCACTGCTGGTCTCTATTCCGCCAAATTTAACCACCTGGATGAACTGGAAAGGGATTTTTCAAATACCTCCACCCTGAATACCCGCTATTACCTCAATATGAATTTTAAAGTATTTAGCGGCCTTTCTATACAGCCAATGATCCAGTATGAGGACCTGCGCAGGAGCGTGAGCGCTTACGCGGAAGCGGAAAGCTATACCATGCGGTGGCTACAGGATGTGTACACCACCCGTACCGGTACTGCCGGCAGCTACAAATACACCAACTTATTGCCCAAAGGTGGCAAACTGGCCACCTCAGAAGTAAAGAGCCCGAACTACACGGCAAGGCTTCAGGCCAACTACAACCGCGAATTTGGTAACAATGGCTTTATTGCTCTTGCTGGTATGGAGTTCAGGCAAACCCGGACGAATGGTAACAACAACATCTTACTGGGCTATGATGATCAGTTACAAACACAGTCTACCCAAAATGTGAACTTCGGAAATCTGTACAGTATCAATACCGGTACCTTTTGGAATCCCAGTTATCCTGTGCGGCAATATCACTTCAACGAAATAGCCGATATGGGCCTGGTCCGTGACGAAGTGCACCGCTTCGCATCCGGATACGCCAACCTCACTTACACCTTTGATAGAAAATATAATCTCTTTGGTTCGTTAAGAAAAGATTATGCGGACCTCTTCGGTGGGGATGAAAAGTATCGCGGAAAGCCATTGTGGTCCGTTGGTGCATCGTGGGTAGCCTCCAATGAATCGTTCCTGAAAAACGCGGTTAACCTGGATTACCTGAAGCTGCGCGCTACTTATGGGCTCACCGGCAATATCCGCAACGTGACCGCAGTACTGGCAGCAACCACCGGCGTAAATAATATTACCCAACTGCCCAACGCAACAGTTGCCAATCCCCCCAATCCAAAGCTGAGATGGGAGAAAACGGCTACCACCAATTTCGGAGTCGACTTCAGCTGGTGTCAGCAGCGCCTGAGAGGCACATTGGACTGGTATGTCAGAAAAGGGACCGATTTGTTTGCCCAGAAACGCCTCGATCCCTCAGAAGGCTTTACTTCCATGGTCATCAACAACGCCAGCATGACTAATCTCGGGATTGAATTAAACCTGGCATACGACTGGTTAAGACCAGCCAGCGCAGCAGGCTTCAGGTGGTCCACTAATGTAACGGGAAGCTGGAACAAAAATAAAATTACGGAGGTAGATGAACTGACGAGAAATCCTTTAACGCTCGCAGGTGGAGGTTCTTACCGCGTGGGGTATCCGGTACATTCATTATTCTCCTTCCGCTTTGCAGGGCTTGATGCCAATGGTGTACCCCAATGGTATGATGCCAAGGGGATACCAAGTAAGGCTTCCCTGGGAGCCAATGATGCAGACGCCGTGGAGTATTCCGGTAGCGCCGATCCTATAGTGAATTTTGCACTGAATAACGACTTCAGTTTTAAAGGCATCAGCCTGGGTATTTTCGCTGTGTACTACGGCGGTCACTATTACCGGGCACGCCCGGTACCTGTGCCTTATCCCTATGCTAACTATGGCCCGCTGCCGGCGTATTTGCTGGACAGCTGGACGCCTACCCACACTGATACTGACATCCCCGGCAGTGGCCAATACTACCAGGTGCCAATTACTAACCAATACTATTACTCCAATAATCTGGTTAGGCCGGCCGATTTTATAAAAATCAGGAATATCGTACTTGGCTACACGCTGCCCGCAACTGTTTCGTCAAAAATCAAAGCCACTAAACTGCGGGTGAGGGCACAGGTAAATAATCCCAATTCCATCTGGATAAAGCAAAAAGATGTACACGTGGACCCTGAAACCGGTGCTGCGCCAATACCAGCCTCTTTTGTTTTTGGTATCAATGCTAATTTCTAATTCGAGTTTTTATGAGAAATTATTTTTACGGATGGGCAATGGCAGTGCTGTTGTTAGTAGCCAGCGGTTGCAAAAAGTATACAGACATCACTCCCAAGGGCCAAAACCTGTTGAACCGGGCGGCTGATTTAGATCTGCTGTTAAATGTAAACTATTCAGGCACGCCGTTCACTGCTCAAAAGCAGGCAATCCTGGATAATGACATGTATTTACAGGCGGTTAATGTGCCCAATACCATTTCATCGAATGTGCAAACGATAAATAAAATATTGCTGACGTATGATGAGTCGGCCAACAGGGCCGCCCTAACGCTCACGGACGGCCCTTATGAAGGCTTGTACCGCCTCATCTCAACAGTGGCAAATATTGTATTGGCTAATGCCGATAAAGCCAGTGGCGACCCGCTGCTCTTAAAACAATTAAAAGCCGAAGCATACATACTTCGGGCCTACTCACATTACTTGCTGGTAAATATATACGCCAAAGCCTATGACCCGGCTACAGCGGCTACCGACGGGGGAGTACCTTATGTAAAGGATATTGATTTTGAGTCGGTAAATAACAAGAACACCGTTAAGGAGGTTTATGATAATTTACTGGGAGATGTAGATGCCGCACTGGCACTGGAATCACTTCCGGAGCAGCCTAAAAATGGCATGCGTATAGGTAAAGCATTTGCCTATGCGGTAAAAGCGAAGATACTAATGTCCATGCGTAACTATCCGGCGGCACTGGAAGCTGTAACGGAAGCGCTTAAATACAATAGTAATATCGAAGACCACCGCTCCCTGCTGGCTCTTCCTAAAGCCGCCAGGATGCCGGTGCGCAGTGGGGTCGGAGCTGCTGATAATTTGTTTTATGCTACTGATAACAGCTTTTCGCCTACCACGTTTGCGCCGACCTACGAAATCCTGCGCGACTGCTATGAACCCGGTAATATCATCAAGGATTCTTCCATAGTATACAATTATGACATGGGTATGCTCTATGTGGGCTTAGCTGGTATTCCGGGATGGATTGCCCCTACTTATGAGGCAAATATGGCCGGTATGACAACCTCCGACCTCGTACTGATGAAAGCAGAATGCCTGATCCGCAATAAGCAGGTAGCGGAAGGCATGGCTGCCATAAACGAGATCCGCATACGGAGGATAGTGCCTTTCACCCCGCTAAGTGCAAGCGATGAAGCGCAGGGAATGAAATATCTGCAGCAAACATCCCGGATTGAGTTCCTGTTTACCATCCGCAATTTCATCAATCTGAAAAGATGGAACCGGGAAGGAACCTATGCCACCACGATTACCAGAACCCTCAATGGTATAACATATCAGCTGAAACCGGATTCACCATTATGGATATTCCCTTTCCCGCAAAGTGCCACCCAATTTAATACCTCACTGACACAAAATTATTAATCAACAACATCAGACAGCTATGAATAAAATAAAAATCGCCGTATTGCTTTTGCTATCCGTTTTTGCAGGGATAGTCACTACTGTAGGCCAATCTAACGCTAAACTAACGATAGGAGACACTGCCCCCGCCTTAAAATATGCGAAGTGGATCAAGGGGGAGCCGGTAAAATCTTTCGAAGGTGATCACCTGTATGTGCTTGAGTTCTGGGCTACCTGGTGCGGCCCCTGTAAAGCAGCCATGCCCCATATTACAAAGCTGCAACAGGAATACAAAGGGAAAGTAACTTTTATTGGGGTGGATGTTTGGGAAAAAGTAGCGGAAGGCAAGCCTTATGAATCAACGCTGCCGATGGTGGAAAAATTCGTAAAAGGCAATGACGCAAATATGGAATACGCAGTGGTTGCGGATAATAATGAACAATTTATGGGGAACAACTGGCTGAAGGCAGCCGGTCAAAATGGGATTCCTTCAACATTCATTATCAAAAATAACCAGATCCTCTGGATCGGTCACCCTAACTCACTGGATACAGCATTACCGGCCATCCTCAACGGGCGTTTTGACATGGCGACGTTTAAAGCAGCTTATGATAAAAGTGCAGACGCAGGCAGAAATTCCATGGTAGCCATGCAGGCGCTCGTGAAACCTATCCAGGATGCGATAACTGCAAAGGATTATACAAGAGCCTTGCAGCTTATGGATAAGGCAGTGGCGGAGAGTGCCCAGCGCAAAACCATCATGGAAATGATGAAGTTTGGAGTACTCCTTAATCATGTAAGTCAACAGCAGGCTATTGCCTATGCGGAGGAACTACAGCAAACCAACAAATCAATGGCATCGGTTGCCCTGGGAGAGATTTATAATAAAGATGTGTATGAGAAAAGCACTTACATCTGGGCGGCTAAAAATTATGAGGCTATAAATCCTACTGGTGGGAACCCGGTATTGATTCACGCCCTGGCCACCTGTTATGCCAAAGGTGGGGATTATGAGAAAGCTGTTACCTACGAGGAGCAGGCGGTAGCAAGCGCACGTAAAGCATTAAAGAACGGAGAAATGGTAGGGTCCGTGATGGATTATACCGTTAAGGAATACGAGCAGGCGCTCACAGAGTATAAACAAAAATTGAAGTAATAAGAAAACGGCATCACCCAATGTGATGCCGTTTTCAAACCAGGTCCTGCATCCGAATGCCCCGGGGAGACTTACAGGATCAGTACTGTTGCGTACACCGGAATTGATCAGCCATATTCCGCAAAAGTATCATCCTTATAGCAATACAGCCATTGTTCGCCGGGCTCGGCAGAAATCACCACCGGGTGATCAGTGGCATGAAAGTGAGCAGTCATGTGCTTGTGCGGCGACTGATCACAACCTAATGTTACCCCGCAGGTCTGGCAGGTTCTGAGGTGAACCCAGTCGCTGCCAATTTTTACACATTCGGCGCATTCATATTTTTCCGCCGTTTTCAATTCTTTTATTTCCCGGATGTGCTGGCAAATTTCATCTTGTGCCATAGTATTTTTTTTAAAGAGATGATATTGTTTCAACATATAAGTGCGTCGATTTGTTGGACATCAGGAAAAAAGCCATTACACAGCTCCGGTATTTGCGCTAAACAACAAAACAAAATTCTTTGCTGCGAGCAAAAAAGATCGCTCTTCCGGCGCCGGAGGCGCCTCAAACAAAATAAGTCTTTGCGAGCTTAAAATCCTTACGCCTCTTTGCGGGCAAAAAAAACACAATCCCTTTACTAGAAAAAAAAGTTTGTATATTAGTTCCCACAACAGCTGTCACGTGCCAACCAGCGTGAATGCTTTCACTTGTTTGACTGATAAAATCAGATTGTGCCTGATGTCCGACTATAATCAATACAGCGATAGTGACCTGGTTCTGTTGCTGAAGCAGGATGAACACGGAGCGTTTACGGAAATTTATTACCGTTACTGGAAACGCCTGTTTACCCTTGCGCTGCACCGGCTTTCCTCCCGTGCAATGGCTGAAGATGTAGTACAGGACGTGTTTTCAGGATTATGGCAGCGCCGCCATCACACCATCATTGAGGCGCTGGGGCCTTACCTGGCCGTAGCTACCCGTTATGCCGCCATCCGGCAGCTGGCAAAATCCCGGCAAATCCTTGATACAGCCGATATCCCTGAAAATCTGCTCCAGGACGGAGATGATACGGCATCCCTACGATTCCTCCAGCAATCCATGCAGGAACAATTACAACTGCTCCCGGAAAAATGCCGCCTGGTTTTTGACTACAGCCGCAACCAGGGACTCTCCAATAAAGAAATTTCCCGGCAATTGCAGATTTCCGAGAAAGCCGTTGAAAAGCACATCACCAAAGCTTTACAGCGCCTGCGCCTGCAATTAAGACACTACCTCCACTTGCTTTCAATTCTCCCCTGAAATTTTTTTTATAACAGAGGTAGGGATACGCCCTGCTTTAGGTACTATATTATTAATCACCTGTAAAAGTTATCCGTACATATGGAAACAAATGAATTAGTCATCCTGTCCGGGAAATACCTGGATGGTACAGCCAGTGATGCCGAAAAGAACGCTTTGCTGCAATGGTATAACGCCTACAGTGAAGCCGAACTGACCGCCATACTGGAAGCCGCGCCGCATGAAGATGAAGCCTCCCTGGAGGCCCGCATGCTGCAACGATTACAGGCTGCTACCGGCACGGGTACTACTACCCGGATTCATTCCATGCGAAGCTATATCATACGGGTGGCCGCCGCCGCAGTGATCATCGGCGCAGTGGCCGGAGGGTGGCTGCTCTGGAAAAAAAGTCAGCCTGCACACCCGGCCATTGCAAAAGTACAAACCGGCACCAATGCAGTACTCGTACTGGACGATGGTACAGAAATGCAGCTGGATAGCAGCCAGCACGGCGTGGTATCGCAACAGGGAAATACCGTGGTGTCAAGATCAGCCACCACCTTGTCGTACCACCAGCAAAACAATAACGAAACTGTCGTGAAGTTTAATACGCTCAAAACTCCACGTGGCGGCCAGTTTAGGCTGGTTCTTCCGGATGGTACCAGCGTATGGCTCAACGCCGCTTCATCCATTACTTATCCTACTGCCTTCACCGGCAAGGAAAGGAAAGTTAGCATCACCGGGGAAGCCTACTTTGAAGTAGCCGCCTCCGCTGATAATCCATTTACCGTAACTGCAAACAATACAGATATATTGGTACTAGGAACGCGATTTAATGTGAATGCTTATGAAGATGAAAAATTTACCAGCACCACCCTCGTACAGGGGGCCGTACTGGTCAGAGGAAAAACCAAAGCTCAACACCTGCTGCCAGGCCAGCAGGCACAGGTAACAGCTACCGACCTGCAACTCATCAAACAGGCCGACGTGTCAGCCGCCATCGCATGGAAAAACGGATTTTTTTCCTTCAAAGATGCCGATGTGCCAGGCGTGATGCGGGAGTTGGCCAGATGGTATAACGTAGATATTATTTACAGCGGAGGGATACCGGATGGATCCTTTACCGGCGAAATGTCAAGAACGCTCACACTACCACAGGTGGCGGAACTGATGAGAACAACACGCATTCATATGAGTATCACAAATGGAGGTAAAAGCATTACCGTAACACCGGAGTAAAAAGATTCATTTAAGCTTACAGAACGTTACCAGCTATCGGACTGACTGATACCCTATCAGCCGGAATGGGCATGTCATTTATCCATAAAAAAACCTGGCGTTAAGATTTGCCGTCCACACCAGGTTTAGTTCGGTTAACCCCTTTTAGGAAAGCTCTTTCCCGGAAAAACCGGGAACAGGAGAATCGTCAACCAAACCATACAAATGTATGCAATTAATCGCTTATTGCAACGGGCCGTTGCGCACCCAGCCATCGCTGCCAGCCCGCTGTAAAACCAACCACCAGGTTCGTGCGCAGGCAACCAAAATCCAAAGAATCATGAAACTCACAACGATCCTGCTAACAGTGTTTGCCATGCACCTCAGTGCTACGGGCGTGTCGCAGTCGGTAACCATCTCCTGTAAAAATATGCCGGTACCTCAGGTGCTTACCCTGATTAAAGAACAAACCGGGTACGTATTTTTTTACCGCACACAGGACCTCCAGGGTGTGGCACCTGTATCTATCCAACTCTCCGGCGTTCCTGTTAAAAGCGCTTTGCAACAGGTGCTTCCCAAACCTTTGCATTTCGCTGTGCAGGGTAATTCGGTTGTTATTTCCAGGGAGATGGAAAGCAAACCCACACCACTAGCCTACGTTCCGGCACCGGTAGTTCCGCTGCCGGATGTGACCGGGAAAGTGACGGACGATAAGGGCCAACCCCTCCCGGGTATTTCCATCCAGGTAAAAGGCAGCCGTAAAGCAGCCATCACCGATAAAGAAGGTAAATTCACCGTAAAGGAAGCCGGCACCGGCGCTATACTCATCGTCTCCTGCATCGGTTACGAAACACAAACCATCAGCGTTACCTCCAACAGCAACATGGTAGTGGTGCTTAAACCCAAAGCAGGTGAGCTGGATCAATATGTAGTGGTAGGCTACGGCAGCACCAAGCGTAAGGACCTTACCGGCTCCGTTGCCTCCGTGGATGTAAACGAAGTAAAAGATGTGCCCTTCGCCAGCCTCGACCAGGCACTGGCCGGAAAAGCAGCAGGGGTACAGGTTACACAGGCCGACGGTTCCCCTGGCGGCGTCGCAAAAATCCGTATCCGCGGCGGCACCTCCCTCATCGGTGGTAACGATCCACTATACATTATAGATGGTGTACAGGTAACCATTCAAAATCGCTATATCCAAAACCAGGCAGAAGTAGTAAACCCGGTAGAGCGCTTCGGCAGCGATGACCCCAACTCCTCCGTGGGCGGCTCCTTCGCACGAGGCCTTAATAGTCTCGCCGGCCTCAATATCAGCGATATCGAATCTATCGATATTCTTAAAGATGCCTCTGCCACCGCTATCTACGGCTCCAAAGCGGCGAACGGCGTGATCATCATCACCACCAAAAAAGGTAAGCTGGATCAAAAACCAGTGCTGGATGTAAACTACTACACGGGAGTCAGTAAACCGGTAAAAGAAAAATTACTCAACGCGGATCAGTATCGCATGGTCATGAAGGAAGCGGCCAAAAACCTGAACGATGAACGCGCAGCTGCCGGCCTGGCCCCGAATGCTACCGCCCTCAGTATCCTGAATAATCCCGACTTTTTAGGTACCGCTAATACCGACTGGCTCAATGAAGTGATGCAAACGGGTATCATGCACAGCGCTGATATCGCCGTAAGAGGAGGCGGTACCAACTCCCGCTACTATACCTCTCTCGCCTATACGAAACAAAATGGTACAGTAAAAGGAACGGACTTCAACCGCATCGCCGGTAAGATCAGTCTCGACAATGATATCACCCGCAAATTCAGGGTACTCACCAACCTCGATTTCGGCTTCACCAAAAACAATATTACCAACGGGATGTACGCGCAGGCATTGTACGCGCCGCCAACCTTGCCCGCCTACAATAAAGATGGTTCCGTATATCAATTCCTCGGCGCTAATATTGGTGCCTCCAATTACGAAGGATACCAAAATCCGCTGGTACTCCTCGATGGCATCAACGAAGCCAAAACCGCAGTATTACTCGGCTCCCTCTCCGCAGAATATGAAATCCTGCCGGCACTGAAATTCAGAAGCATCCTGTCGGTCAACTATAATAACTACCATCAGCTCAATTATGTGCCCAGCACAGCGGTTATCGCTTCTCCCAATGGTGTAGGCAGCTCCAACGGTGGTACTGGTTCCCAGAGCCAGTCGGATGATGTGAACCTCTTTTATGAAAATACGCTTACCTGGGAAAAGCAATTCAACGATCATCACCGCCTCACCGTAGTGGGTGGTACCTCCTGGCAGAAATATCGTTTCAACTCCTTCTCTGCCAGCGGTCAGGGTTTCCCGGATGATAAGTATTTGAACAATTTGTCTTCCGCGGCAGTAACGCTGCCTGCCACCGGTTTATCCGGGCAAAACTCTCTGCTGAGTTTTTACCTGCGCGCCAACTACGCGTTGTTTGATAAATATCTTTTCACCTTCACCGGCCGTTCCGATGCAAGCTCCAAGTTTCCGGAAAACAACCGCGTGGGTTACTTCCCTTCCGGTGGTGTGGCCTGGCGTATTTCTGATGAAAACTTCATGAAGCGTGTAAACTGGGTGAGTGAGCTGAAGCTGCGTGCCAGCGCAGGTTATACCGGTACGCAGAATTTCGGGGACTACATGTTCTATACCCTGTACACCCCACGGTCGTATGCGGGTAGTAACGCGCTCGTGCCTACGCAGCTGGGTAACGAAAAAATCCGCTGGGAATCTACTCTACAAAAGGACCTCGGGCTGGACTTCGGCCTTTTCCGCAACCGCCTGAAAGGTGTGTTTGGTTATTACGAAAAACTAACAACGGGCCTGTTGCTCTCTACCAGTCTGCCTCCCAGTTCTTCCTATGCTACCGTAATTACCAACCTGGCCACTATCCGCAACAGGGGCCTGGAGCTGGACCTGCGCGGGGATATCATTCGTCATAAAAACTTTCAGTGGACCAGCGCTATCAATATTTCAGGGAACAGATCACTGGTAAAAGATATCACCACCGATTTTACGGACCCTAACGGCGATCCGGAAACGGCGCAGTATTACCTTGGTAACAGTATCGTTCGTAAAAATGAACCGCTGGGACTCATCTATGGTAAACAGTTTGCCGGCATCATCCGTACGCAGAAGGAGCTGGACGACTATAAACGCGATTTCACACTGGCACCCTATTTCGCGCGTTTTCTCAATATCGGTGATCCTATGTACAAGCTGGATAGCACCGGTTACTATGCCGAAGATGTGATTGGCCATGCGCAACCTAAATTTTTTGGCGGCTTTACCAACACCTTCAGCTATAAAAATTTCAGCCTGATTACCCTGCTTACTTTTTCTTATGGTGGGGAGATATTATACCTGGCGGATATCCAAAACTCTTACGTAGGTGGGCGTACCAACAAGGGCGTGCGCATACTGGACCGCTGGACGCCTGAGAATCCTGGCAGCGACAGGCCACGCCTTATCCAGGGGGAAAACGGTTATTACTATACGGCCAGCAATAATGTATATGATGCCTCTTACCTGAAACTGAAATCTGTAACGCTTACGTATACCCTCCCTTCAACCCTTGCTAAACGTATGCACCTGAGCCACGCTTCCGCGTATGTTTCC
This sequence comes from Chitinophaga jiangningensis, assembly GCF_900142605.1. Classification (GTDB taxonomy): domain Bacteria; phylum Bacteroidota; class Bacteroidia; order Chitinophagales; family Chitinophagaceae; genus Chitinophaga; species Chitinophaga jiangningensis. The sequence continues at coordinate 223,005 of NZ_FRBL01000009.1, read as the reverse complement.
GGAACTAACCTGTTTTGTATCACCAAATATCCGGGGCCGGATCCTGAGGTAAGTAATAATCCTTATAGTCTCATTAACGGCAGCAGTGATGTGGGAACGTATCCAACCGTACGCCAGTACACGATCGGTCTCCGCTTTGGTTTCTAATTTAAACTAGTCAGCACATGAAAAAAACAGCCATATTATACATTTTACTGCTTACCGCAGCCGCCTGTAAAAAAGAACTGGGCAAGCTGCCGGAAAACGCCAGGGTAGAGGGTAATACCATACTGGATCAGCGGACTTCTGAAATTGCACTCAACGGTATTTACTACCGCTTTGCTAACGTGAATGGGGGTACGAATACGACCCAGTGGCGGGATAATGAATTTATTCCTGCTGCCTGCGCAGGCTATATGGGGAGTGGTTACGGCGCGGACCCGATGGAAGAAAATGCCTACGCTAATTCCGGTTTTACAAGTGGCCCCTGGGCATCCTGCTACACACTTGTGAATGCCGCCAATGGGGTGATCGAAGGCGTAAATGCCTTGCCGGATAACGCCTTTACAGGAAACCGCAAAAAGGAAATACTGGCAGAATCCCGGTTTATGCGGGCCTACGGACATTTCCGTTTATTGAGTTTATACGGAGAGTGGTATGATAAAAGCAGTGCTTATGGTGCATTGCTGCGTACAGCATTCGTAACGCTGGGTAATATTCCCAAAAAGCGCAGTACCGTGCAGGAGAGCTATGATTTAATTTTGGGAGATGTTAACTACGCTATTGAAAATGCGGCTACCACCAGGCCTAACTTCTACGTAAATCAATGGGGAGCCAAGGCCCTCAAATTGCGTATTATGATGAGTTACGGCGATTACGCCGCTGCTGCTGCACTGGCAGATGATATCATCAAAAACAGTCCTTATAAACTGGAAACAAACGTAAAAGATATCTTTTACCAGAAAGGCCTGGCCAGCGGGGAAGTGATCCTGGGTGTACAGCCGCAGCAAAATCAGGCTGCATATTATTATAACTTAAGCTCACAATACTACCCAGGTGCTTCGAGTCTGTATGTGGCCAAACAGCAGCTGAAGGACTTGTTGCAAAACGATCCGCGCCAAAGCTGGCTGATAGGCCCTGCCAATACATATGTACCAGGAACCTACTATTTCCTGAAATATATCGCGAAAGACACCAAGGCTACTGTTACATCCGAAACTGCTTATGCCTTCCGCCTCACGGAAGTGTACCTGCTGGGTGCGGAAGCGCTGCTCCGCAGCGGTGGTAACGTTACCACCGCAAAAGCACTCGTGAAGGAAGTAATGAAGCATGCCGGCGTAACTGATTTTGCGGCCATCGACAACGCAGCTACAACAGACGCGCAGCTCCTGCAGGTCTACTATGAAATCGTCAGGAGCCTCACCGGTGAAGACGGGCAGGAGTGGCAGGCATTATTGCGCTTACCGTTTGCCACCGTGCAGCAGATCAAGCCGGAAATCACAGATAAACTGCAATACATCTTCCCCGTGCCACGCGCGGAATTTCAACAAAACCCAGCCTTCGGAGATCAAAATAAAGGATATCAGAAATAACAAGCATTCATAAAACCAGACACGAATGAAAAAACAACTCATCGTATGTACCCTGCTGGCAGCCGCAGCATGCAAGCCCGCTGTGCCCAAACATGCCAGTATTATGGCTGATATTAAAGGCCTTACCGACTCCATCGTGCACATTATGGTGCCCGTGGCCGACTCCGCCCGCACCGATTCGGCAGTGGTGACGAATGGCAAATTCACCTGGACCGGCGAAGTGGGCGATGTGCAGAAAATCTACATTGGCACCTCCACCCGTTACATTGACCTGTATATGGGCAATGATGCGGTAACCATCAAAGGTAACCTGGATGCGGTGGAAAACCTGGTGATCACCGGCTCGCCTGCTCAGGATGAATACAAAGCCTTCACCGCATCCATCAAGGATATTACTGACCAGGAAGGCGCGCTGTATGGCAACTGGGAAGAGGCCCATAAAACCGATAGCGGCACGAAAGCTATTGAGAACAAGCTCGAAACCTTGCGTAACCAGCGCCACGACCGTACCGTTGCCTATATCCGCTCGCACCCGGCCAGCGCCATCAGCGTGAATATGCTGGCAGACATGGCTGTGATGGGAGAGTATGCACCACTCGATAGCTTGTATAAAACCCTGGACACAGCCGTGCAGCATGGCAGTACAGGTACCCGCCTGGCAAAGCGCCTGGAAGTGCTGAAGCGCAGCGCCATCGGTGCTCAAATGATGGATTTTACACAGAATGATACCAACGGAAAACCTGTAACCCTTTCTGACCTGAAGGGTAAATACGTACTGGTGGATTTCTGGGCCAGCTGGTGTGGCCCATGTCGTGCAGAAAACCCGAACGTACTCAAGGCCTATAATGCCTTCAAGGATAAAAACTTTACCGTGGTAGGTGTATCACTGGACGATAATGAAGAAAAATGGAAAGCCGCCATCAAACAGGACGGTATGCCCTGGATTCAGTTGTCGGACCTGAAAGGCTGGCGCAACGAAGTAGCCCAGCAGTATGGCATCCAGGGGATTCCATATTCATTACTGATAGATCCCGATGGCAAAATTGTAGCCAAAGAATTACGCGGCAATAAATTGCACGAAACGCTTGCATCTCTCCTTAACAATCAAAAACCAGCTATATGAAATTTCAATTAATAACGGTAACGGCTACACTGCTTGCCACCGCAGCGATGGCGCAAAAGCCATACACCATCACCGGTAAGGTGGAAGGGTTAAATAACGCCTATGTATACTTAAGTTATGGGGTAGGAGATAAGTACTATACGGACAGTGTGCTGGCTAAAAACGGCAGTTTTACATTTAAAGGGCAGGTTGAGGAGCCAACATTGGCGCGCATGTATGCCGACAAAAACAAGGCGATGAGGGACTGGAATGCTGTTCTTGCCTTCTTTATTGAGCCGGCATATATGAAGGTTGCCGGTAACAAAAATGCTTTCAGCAAAATTAAAGTAACCGGCTCCGCTACACAGCAGGAGCAGGAACAGCTGGAAGCGCTGAGGGCTCCTGTAAATGCCGCGCTGAAGCCGCTTTCGGCGCAGTACAATAAAATGAATGAGCAGTACATGGCCCTGCGCAAAACCAAAGCCAGTGAAGCGGAGCAGGAAGCATTCAAAGAAAAGGTTACTGCCGTAAAGGATAAGATGGAGCCTTATTATGAGCAGTTGGAAAAAATTGATCTCGGGTATATAAAAGCGCATCCAAACTCCTATGTAAGCGTGCAGGCGCTGCGTTGGAGAGTGAGCAGCATTCCGCTGCAGGAAGGGGAAGCTCTCTTTGCAGCAATGCCGGCTAATATTCAGGAGAGTGCAGATGGTAAGTATATACGAAAAGAGCTGGATGGCCTGAAAATGGGCTCTCCGGGAAGTGTGGCACATGTGTTCGCTAAAACGGATATTAACGGGCAGCCGTTGAGTCTGGCCGATTTCAAAGGTAAATACGTGCTGGTAGATTTCTGGGCCAGCTGGTGCGTGCCATGCAGAAAGGGAAATCCGCACCTGAAATCATTATATGCAAAATATAAGGATAAAGGCTTCGAAATTATTGGTATTTCCGATGATGATCGCAACAATGCCGCCTGGAAAAAGGCCGTGGAGGCCGATGGTATCGGCATCTGGAAACATGTACTGCGTGGCCTGGACATGGAAAAGCGTATGGCCAACCAACCTAACCCTGATGACATCAGTGATTACTATGGCATTCATTCTCTCCCTACAAAAATACTCATTGATCCCAATGGGATGATCATAGGCCGCTATGGTGGTGGTGGCGAAAATGATGAAGCCATGGATAAAAAGCTGGCTTCCATTTTTGGTAATATATAATACTTATGCGCCCGTTTGACCGGGGCGGAAAGGTAGCAGCGGAAGGCGTTTCCAATACCATGGAAATGCCTTCCGCTTTTTTCGTGAAATTATTCTGGCGTAATTCTTGTGTAAAAATCCGAACGTCTGACTCTGCAAAGAATGTCTTTATTTGAAAAACCAGTGCGCATGAAATGTGCAATCACCTTCATTCATTTGTAGCAGCAGTTTTGTATCTGTCGACCATTCGTCCTGATTTCTATCACCTTAGCTGTCAGCCTTGCTGCAGGCCGGTTTATATGGTTCTGTTTGCCAGCGTTGGGAAGATTCCATTGTATCGTTGTAGCGTGTTAAGTTCCCAATAACTTTTGATAATGAGGAAACTCTTTCCACCGGTTCATGTTTTGAGGCAGGCGGGGATGTGTGTTCAATGAATGTTATACTATCTGTAAACAAGTACAATGTTTGAGCAAATGGCAAACAGGCGGAAACCCTTTCTGATTGGATTCTGGCACTTTTTAATCTTACTGTTCGCAACCCTGAAGGGATACGGACAAGTGCGGTCTTTGAAATTATTTGTCTCCGATTCGCAGCAACAACCCGTTGCCAATGCGGGGATAAAAGTGGACACGGCGGTAACGATAACGGATATGTCCGGTAATGCGCACGTGGCCGTTGCGCCTGGAAAATGCCAGGTGGTGGTTACTGCACCAGGCTATCAGCCAGCGGAAAAAATAATGATGATACAAGGAGATACCAGTGTTCCGCTGGAATTAAAACCCGCGCAAACGCAGCTGAAAACCATTACGGTGTATGGGGAGCGACAAGTGACCCTCGGGCAGATGAGTACGCACATAATTGGCATCGATCAGTTGAAGCGTATGCCCGTACTGTTTGGTGAAGTTGATCCCCTGAAAACCATCACCTTATTACCGGGTGTAAAGAATGGGGGAGATGCAGGCGCCGGCATTTATGTTCGTGGAGGCGGACCTGATCAGAATCTCGTGTTGCTGGATGGTATAACGGTATATAATCCGAATCACCTGCTGGGGGCATTCAGCATTTTTAACGGGGATGCCGTCAATAATGTTGAAGTGATCAAAGGCGGTATGCCGGCTGAATATGGCGGTAGGCTCAGCAGTGTTATTGCCGTAACTTCCCGTGATGGCAATAAGGATTCCCTGAAAGTAAGTGGCGGAATAGGATTGATATCTTCCCGGTTAACGGCCGAAGGCCCATTGGTGAAAGGTAAATCCTCATTTTTGATCAGTGCCAGGAGAACTTACTTTGATCAGCTGGCAAAGTTAATTGCCCCGGATTCCTTCAGGAACAGCGGCTATTATTTTTATGATATCAATGCAAAAGTGACTTATGATATCAATGCATCCAATAGTCTTGCCCTAACTTTTTACAATGGAAAGGATAAGTTTGCCTATGCCCGGGAACAGGAGTCTAGCGGGCGCAAACGCAACTTCAGGGCGGATTGGGGTAATGCCATTGCAGGGCTTACCTGGAAGCAGCAAATCAGTAAAAAACTGCACCAGGAATTATCGTTGGTGTACAGTTATTTCAATTTAGGCAGTAATGTAACCTACGATACCGATGGCATCATTTTTTCCTCCGGGCTCAATGATTATCAGATCAAAAATGACTGGCTGTATCATGCAAATGATAAACTCTTTTTAAAGGCCGGCTGGCAGTTGATTCGTCATGAATTCAAGCCTGGCGCCGGCGAAACAAATGCAGGTCAGCAGGAGTTTGATGCTAAAATTTCCAAACAGTACGGCAGGGAAGCTGCCGGCTACCTCAGTGCAGGATGGGATGTAAGCAGGCTATTTCATGTTACAGGTGGTTTGCGCGTGAGTTATTTTGACCAGGTAGGGCCAACAGAAAGGGTGATTTACGGAGAAGATGGTGTGCCTACCGGTAAAAGTGAAAAGTATAATAAAGGAGTGGTGATTGCGCGGTACTATTATCCGGAACCCAGGCTGGGATTGCGTTACCTGCTGGCAAAAGATGCCAGTCTGAAATTATCGTATACCCGTACGGTGCAGTACCTGCAATTGGCTACTACCAGTGCAGCTACTTTCCCGAGCGACCTTTGGATACCTGTCAGCAAGCTGATTAAGCCGGGCATTGCAGACCAGGTGGCAGCCGGATTTTACCAGGAGTTTCCGGAGAAAGGTTACGAGTTTAGTATAGAAACTTATTATAAAAGATTGCAGAACCAGGTGGAGTTTAAGCCTGGTGCACAGTTGCTGCTTAATCAGAATCTGGAAGGGGAGATGGTGTTCGGTACCGGAAGGGCTTATGGTATTGAACTGTTACTACAGAAAAAAACGGGTGCACTCACTGGCTGGATAGGTTATACTTTAAGCAGAACAGAACGTACTTTCCCGGAGCTCAATAACGGGAAGCCATATCCTTACCGTTATGATCGTACGCACGATCTCAGCATCACAGCTAATTACCAACTATCTAAAAAATGGATCTTTTCCGGGGTGTTTGTGTATGGCACTGGCAATGCGCTGACCATGCCTAACGGAAGGTTTGTATATAACCTGGGTTATAATACGAAAACCGACGAACCGGTGTTGACCAATATAGATCAGTATGGGAAGGTCAACGACTATCGAATGCCTGCATATCACCGGTTGGATTTGTCGTTCAGTTTCACCCCTAATCCGGATAGTAAGAAGCGGTTTAAAAGCAACTGGGTGTTTGGCGTATATAACGTATACAATCGTATGAATCCATATTTCATTTACCTGGATGTAGATGAAGAAAAAGAAACGATACAAGGCAAGCAGGTGACGCTGTTTCCGATATTACCATCCGTTACCTGGAACTTTAATTTCTGATGTATGAGAAAGAGACTAATTGGATTGATGGGTATTGTACTGGCGCTGGCAGCATGTGAAAAGGATATAGATATTAGTGTGGATGCAGGTCCGCCGTTAGTGGTGGTAGAAGGCTATATCAATAACACTTTGCGTTCGTATAATTATGTGATCGTAGGTAAATCACTGCGCTACGATCAGGCTGATTTTGCCAATACCCCTATTGAAGGCGCGAACGTTACCATTACAACCGGCATTTATACCGCAGGGACAGGATTTACCTGGGATAACTCCAGTAAAGTGAAATTGCAGGAAGTAAAGATTCCCGAGCTGGGGTCTGTAAAAGTGCCGGGTGTATACTTCGATCCCAGGATAGTAAGCGATTCAGCACATGCACTGATGGGCGTGCCTGGAAAGTCGTACCTGCTGGAAATTGAAGCGGCGGGAAAAAAGTATACCGCCATCACCACCTTGCCGCAACCGGTGCGGATTGATAGTTTAACCAATACTGCTTCATTTAAAGATGATTCCGGCACGGTGCGGGCACGTTTAATGGTGCATTACAAGGATCCGGATACGCTGGGCAATGCACAGCTGTACTACTGGAAAAATGTGGAGTCGAAGAGTACATTTGGCTGGGGCGCTATGTATACGGACAGGTATATTCCAAGTACCGATGACTTGATTAACGGGCAGGCTGTACATATAACCCACTCTTCCAGGTTGCCGGTAGGAGATACCTTACAGTATTTTTTAGTAAGTGTGGAACGCCCCGTATATGATTTTTGGAGCAGTTTCAATAAAGCACGCATCAATGGCGGACCATTTACCACGCCGGTAAGTTTAAAAAGTAATATACAGGGAGATAATGTGGTAGGTAGTTTCAGCGGTTTCTCGATCAGGACAGCAACACACCTGATGCGGTAAACATTGATTGTTACGGCGGCCTTTTTGTGGTGTTTTCACTCGAGGGGCTGCCGCCAAAAAAACTTATCCTTTCTGATTTTTTATTATATTGTATTGTCGGTAAGCCGCGAAGACTACCGACGTAAAAATGCAGCGATCAAGTTTATACCTTAACCCGGGTATCCGTAGGTAGTATTTTCCAACGATTTATGAATTTTTGCTGACTGGTGTAGCAGTTTTTTTTTATGTCCGTTTATTTAAATGTCATAATGACTATTAATTATTTTATGGTATTGATGTATGTAGCATGAAAAACGTTTATGCCTATGTAATAATGGCAATTATTGAATTGTAAAATTCCCGACATCCACATACGGATTTTCATCATTTACAAAAACATGTTATGAAACTTAGATTCCTCAAAAAACACACTTACAGCAAAGGTGCTGTTATGGCGCTCCTTAGTCTTTTTTGTGCCACAACCATTTCCTTTTCCTCCTGTTCCAAAAGTACGGTAACAGATGTGCCATCCAGGGTAAAAGCTGCGGTAGAAGAGGTGCTCCCCGGACAGGTAGGCTACTGCAATGAAAACGGTACCACCACTGGCGGTGCCGCCGGGCCTACTGTTGTCGTTTCAAACGCCACCGACCTAAATACCTACGCTACCTCCTCACAGCCTTATGTGATCAGGGTTTCAGGTACTATCATGCTTAGTAGCAGAATTGAAGTAGCTTCCAATAAAACCATACAAGGGGTAAATGCAGCGGCAAAAATTGTTGGTAACATTTACATCGCAAATGGAGCTAACAATGTTATTGTCAGCAACCTGAACATCACCAATCCTGCCGGCGATGGAATTACCATTCGCGGGTCCCATCATGTATGGGTAAATCACTGCGCCATCTTTGATTGTTCGGATGGACTATGTGACATCAACTTTGAAGCGGATTATATCACCGTTTCCTGGTGTAAGTTTTATTATGTAAACCAGGTGGATCACCGCTACACCATGATCCTGGGCAGCGCCGGCGCCGAAGTGGAGGGCAAACTCCATGTAACCCTGCACCATAACTGGTGGGGGGCTAAATGTGACCAGCGCATGCCTTCCGGCACACTTGGTAACGCACATATTTTTAATAACTACTTCACCTCCGAAGGCAACTACTATTGCAGCAATGCACGTGCTGGCTCCAAATGGTGGTGCGAAAACAACTACTATTATAAAGTAAACAATCCCTGTTACGAACAGGATGGTGGCAAAATCAGAACCATCGGTAACATCTATGATCAGTGTACCGGCAGCATCACCGTTGGTGGTACATCCGTGGTAAGTCAGCCCACTTACCCTTATACCCTTACAGCGGCATCCAGTGTACCGGCTGTAGTATCCGGCGGTGCCGGCCCTCAGGCTACGCCAGCTTTCTAACCTCCCAATCGTGGATGTCGGGCATATTTACAGACCACTAAACAATTACTTGTATGCGTAACTTCCTATTTGCTTTCCTATGCGCCGCAGCATTTTTGGCCTGCGGTAAATCCAGTACCCCGCCGGTAACCACAGCATCTGTAAAACCACAAACAGAGCTGCTGGTACCCATTAATATTACTGTAGCCCAAGATGGGTCGGGCAACTACACTACGATACAACAGGCATTCAATGCCGTACCGGACAACAGCAGTAACCGCACAGTGATCTATATAAAAAACGGTACGTATAAAGAAGTGCTGACACTGGCATCTTCCAAAAAAAATGTAACCATCGTAGGAGAAAGTGTGAATGGGGTGAAACTCACCTATGATAATTACGCCAGCAAAATTAACCCTGCTACAGGTGCCGCTTACGGTACCAGTGGCTCTTCCAGCACCTTTATCCGCGCCGAAGGATTTTATGCGGTCAATATTACGTTTGAAAATTCTTCGGGCCCGGTAGGGCAGGCACTGGCTATTTACATCGCAGGGGATAAAGCGGTATTCAATAACTGCCGCTTCCTCGGCCGACAGGATACCTATTACGGCGGTAATTGTCGTCAATACCTTAAAAACTGCTATCTCGAAGGTACTACCGACTTTATCTTCGGCCCTTCCACGGCGGTATTTGAAAGCTGTAAGCTCTATAGCTATGGTGGCTCCGCCATCACTGCAGCCAGCACGGAAAGCTATGTACCCTATGGGTTTGTTTTCCTGAAATGTAACATCAGCGGCGCTGCTGGTGCTAAAACCGATTTAGGACGCCCCTGGAGGCCTTACGCCGCTGTTGCCTACCTCAATACTGCCATGACCTCCGTTATCAACACCGCCGGCTGGAATAACTGGGGAAATGCCGCCAACGAGTCTACTGCCCGCTACGGTGAATACCGCAACAACGGAGATGGATCAAATATAGACGGCCGGCCCGCCTGGATCCACCGCATTACAACAGCGGAAGCAGCCGGCTATACCGTGCTGAATGTGCTGAAAACAACCTACACGAATCCTGTGACAACCGATAACTGGAACCCCGGTACGGTGATTAGTGCAACGGGGGCGACGGTGAATTAGTGCGAACTGAAGTTAAGTCCGGTCAGTGATTCACCGGCCGGACTACTTTTTATAGCAGCCTTCTTATCAAGCCAAATTCCCCATTTCCAGCTATACCTTCTTACCGCCCAATTCCTTATTTTGCATGGAAATAATTATTCATATAAATGAGCATTCCACTGTACCCACCCACGCCGGCATTAACAGATGAGAAAATCCTGCTGCCCTCAGCCAGCTTCAGAAAACAGACCATCCGCGTTATCAGTGCCATCGTACTGTTTTTCCTGGTGTACCTAATGCTGCTGGCAGCCGCACTGGTGCTGGGGGTTGCCAGTATAAGCGCCGGTATCTACATCATCACCCTCGGCATCAACTGGCTCATCATCCTTGTGGCGGGCGGGCTGGTAGTACTCGGTGTAGCCGTGATCGTGTTTGTTGTTAAGTTTATTTTTACCAGCTCTAAAGCGGCCGACAGGGATAACTTTGAAGTGACTGAAGCAGAACAACCTGAACTTTTTGCTTTCATCCGCCAGTTAACAACAGAAACCAAAACCAGGTTTCCTAAGAAAATTGAAATCTCGCCCGATGTAAACGCAGCAGTATACTATAACTCCAGCTTCTGGAGCATGTTTCTCCCGGTACGGAAAAATCTGATTATAGGTATGGGACTGGTAAATACGGTCAATATAAGCGAGTTTAAAGCCATCATGGCGCATGAATTCGGGCATTTCAGCCAACGAAGCATGAAGCTGGGCAGTTTCACCTACAACGTGAACCGTGTGATCTATAACATGCTGTTTGAAAACGACGGATATAATAATTTTCTGCAAAGCATGGCTGGTCTTCACGCAGTGGTAGCCATCTTCGCTATTGTTGCCAGCAGCATCGCAAGGGGTATCCAGTACATCCTCCGGGATATGTATAAACTAGTAAATAAACAATATATGGGGCTTAGCAGGGAGATGGAATTTCATGCGGATACCATTGCCGCGGCCGTGGCCGGCGGTAACAATGCCATCAGCGGATTAGTGAAAGTGACCATTGGCGGCATTACCTACTCGAAAGCGATTGGTATGGCCAATGAAATGCTTGCCGACAAAAAGATTACGGAGAATATATACGACAATCAACAATTAATCCTCTCCGGCCTGGTGCGTAAAAATGAGCTGCAACTGCAAGGTAGCCTCACTGCTATACCTGCTGCGCTAGCGGAGTATGATGAGGCCAGCCGTATCGTGTACAAAGACCAATGGGCCAGTCACCCCACTTTTGAAGAACGTAAAGCCAGCATCACTTCACTGAACCTGTACGTACCACCAGATGAAACACCTGCAATCCAACTCTTCCGTGATACCAACACGCTGCAGCATACCGCCACAAAAATGGTGTATGTAGCCGTAGATACAAAAGACCTGACCGTGTGCCCGGCTAATGAATTTGAAGCGATGTGGCAAGTAAAAGATGCTGCGTATGTGGTGCCACCACCATTCGAAAGCTTTTATAAGTACCGCGTGCCCCGCTACCAGGAATGGGATTTGGATGCTGTTATCGAAAGTACACCTGTGCCAACCTTCGCAGAAATTTTCAACGATGCCAATAATAAACTATCAACGGCTATACGAAGAAATGAAAATGAAATCAAAATACTGGACGCCATTGCGGCAGCAGAAATCGAAGTAGCCTCGTTCGACTTTGAAGGACAACGGTATAAAAGAACAGAAGCGGCCACCCTGAAGGTAAAGCTCGAACAGGAACAGGAAGCTGATACGGCGGCTATAGCACTGCTTGATAAACAGGTATTCCGCTATTACTACGAGCAAAATCCTACGGTGAAAAGCTATTATGAAAAAATGGCTTCCATTATCCAACACACCAATTCGTATACTGACCTGCAAAATAAAGTGATCAATCTGCTCAATACTTTCTACGGGCAGCAAGTGGCAATCGAAACCATACATCATGCTTTACGTGCCATCAGGGAGTCGCACAACCCGGAAATGAAAACGAAATTCCAGGAGGCGATAGACCAAGGTGTGGTAACAAACGAAACGTTGAAGGAGGAGCTGACCGCTTTCATCAACGCAGATTATCAATATTTCAATGCCGAAATGATTTTCGCAGTAGAGATTAACCAGATGATTCATTGCCTCACCAGTGTGATGACTGCCTGGAACCTATACCAGTATTGCCAGCATGTGGTAATGCTGGAAAAACTGCTGCAACCGGTTCCCGCAGCACTATAATCTCCCTAAATAAAATTTCCTGTACGCAATTGTACAAATAATAGACCTTATTGTACAATTGCAAAGCCACTATTCCACCCTACCTTTAGGTACATTAAAAATAGTGTCATGAAAGCAATTGGATTTAAAACATCATTACTCATAAACGAAGCAGAGAGTTTTATTTTATTTGAAACGGCTAAACCTACACCCACTGGCCACGATATTCTCGTGAAAGTACAGGCGGCAGCCGTAAACCCGGTGGACTATAAAGTCAGGAAAAACAGCCTGAAAGACCAGATCGCCGAAGAGCCCAAAGTGATCGGCTGGGATGCTGCAGGCATAGTGGAAGCAGTAGGAGAGGAAGTAACACTGTTTAAAAAAGGTGACTACGTGTACTATGCAGGCGATTTCACACGTGCCGGCGGTGCTAACCAGGAATACCAACTCGTGGATGAAAGGATCGTGGGGTTTGCGCCGGTAAAAATTTCACTAGAACAAGCCGCAGCCATGCCTTTAACAGTGCTCACCGCCTACGAAATGCTGTTCGATCGCTTCCGCCTGTCAAAAGAGAAAGATGCTGGTAAATCCCTGCTGATCATTGGTGGTGCCGGTGGGGTAGGCTCGGTAGCCATACAAATCGCTAAAAAGCTGCTGGGGCTCACCGTAATTGCAACCGCCTCCCGTCCGGATTCCGTTGCCTGGTGCAAGCAACAGGGAGCGGACCTGGTTGTTAACCATCGCAACCTGGAGCAGGAGCTTAACGCTAACGGTTATACAGAAATAGATTTTATTGTCGACTTTGTAGACCTCAACCAGTACTGGGAAACTATTATAAAGGTAATAAAACCACAAGGCCAGATTGGCTCCATCAGCGATCCGAAAGAACCTGTAGACCTCCGCCAGCTCAAGCGTAAAAGCCTGAGCTTCCACTGGGAACTGATGTTTACCAGGCCTATGTATCACACGCCGGACATGATTGCGCAGCACCACATCCTCACTAACATAGCGAAGCTCCTGGACGACGGTACCATTACATCTACCTTAACTACCACCTTACAGGGCTTCACCGTCGAAAACCTGAAAACAGCACACGAAATGCTGGAGTCAGGTAAAACGATCGGTAAAGTGGTGATTAAATATTAAGTAATAATTCCAGGAAGTCGCCCCGGGGCGACTTCCTGAAAGATGCTGTATATCAGGGATTCATCAAATGAATCAGCTGCCGGCTTACTAAATACGTAGGCACGTACAGCGTATTATCCGTAGATGAGGTCAATGGTGCATCCCGGTCAATTGCATAACTAAACACCCCGCCTTTTTGAGCACCGCCAGGTTGCCAGTTAGCATAATCATAGGCACGGCCCGTACCATTCACCGGGTACCTTACATCATACCAAACATTGCCGGGATAACCGTTTTCTTCATAAAAGCTGAAGCCGGGAACAAATTTGGACGCAGGAATATAAGGGGAGAAGGTGTTCCAGGTCGACTGCAAAGTAGACGCGCCCCGGCCATAAGCCTGCAGCCATACATAGTCCACCAGATTGTATACCTGCTTAAACATATTGTTGCTGCCATTTTGATTGGTATCAAAAGTAAGCAGCTTGCCAGTGCCGGAAGCCGGCCCCATATATTTTGAAAGCGCCTTGTATACGCCCACCATCCGGGTTAACGTAGAGCCGGTGGGGTTAGTCTCCACATCAATGTCGTACCCGTCAAAGCCATAGCGGTTTACAATACTGTCCATTATGTATTTGGCAGTAGCGGCATAGCCCACCGAGTCGTTGGTGGCGCCGGGCCTCAGGTCAAGGTTTCCGGTTACAATCACCTTGGTGCCTTTGGCATGTAGCCTGGTGATCCAGCCGGGCACGCTGTCGGCCACCGGGGAGGTGGACCGGAAACAAAACAGGATCACAATGTCCATGCTGTCGGGCACGCCCGTGAAGTTGGAACCATTGAGTCCCGGACCATAGCATGGTCCCTGAAATCGGTAAAAGCCTGCATAGATCTGGTGTGGCGTTAATTTGTACTGTTTTAACACACTGTCAGGAACGAGTTCGGTGCTGGCAGTTGTTTTTTGGGAAGATGCTAATGTGCGCAAATCGTTACTGTCGCGGGAACAGCTGTTAAACGTGAGGATGGCACCCAACAAAGGGATGCAGATGGCCGATAACATGGATGTTTTCATTGTATGTGGGTTTTGATGATTGCTCAGACGGGTTGTTCACTACGGCTTGTTCACGTGTAAATGGAGGTATCAGTGCTCATGTATGAATATACGAAAAATAAGCTTGCCTATGGCGCAAAAAAAGCGGGAGAAAGGAATGTGTTCCTTTCTCCCGCGGGTAATAATTTATTAGAACCTGCATCTTTAAGCCATGCCTTCCAGCTGCTGGAAGATAGGCACCAGCGCCTTACCTTTCTCACTGAGGTGGTACTCAATATGGAGGGGCTTTTCACTAACCGTAATCTTATCCAGTAGTCCGGCCGTTTCCAGTTCCTTCAGCGCCACGGAGAGCGATTGCTTGTTGGCGCCGTTAATCTGGCGGAGCAGACTGTTAAATCGCATAGGGCCGGCCACCGCCAGCTTGAATAGTTCAGGCTTCCATTTGCCGGCCAGCAATTTTAGCAGGGCCTGCGCCGGGCATTCTTTTTCAGTATTTGTGGTAGTAGTCATAAAAATCTGACTTATTGTGTTTGTGTATGGAACTGCTGACATTTGTGCAGATCACAATAGATATTTCAGGTATTCGCCATCTATTCAATGCTGTCGGCCATTAGCTAACAGCCGATCTCTACTATGATGCACAAACTCAAATTAAGATGGAAGGTAATAAAAATCCGCTGATATGTGACCCCGCAACCGGAGTATGTGAAATGCCAGGTATGCAGCCCGCTCAAACTGGAAACATTCAAAGCACCGAAGAAAAACCACTGACAATTACATATTTCACCGATCCTATCTGCTCCTCCTGCTGGGGTATTGAGCCGCAGCTGAGAAAATTAAAACTGGAATTCGGAAAGTATATAAAGTTTAATTATCATATGGGTGGATTGTTGCCCGACTGGAGTTACAACAGCGGTGGCATCAGCAAGCCTTCCGACGTGGCCCATCACTGGGATGAGGTTAGCATTCATTACAATATGCCCATTATAGGGGATGTATGGCTGGAAGATCCATTGCCATCATCCTATCCGCCTTCTATAGCCTTCAAGGCAGCACAGTTGCAGGATGAGCAGAAAGCGATTGCTTTCCTGCGGGCTTCCAGGGAGATGTTATTTCTTCAGAAGAAGAATATCACCAGATGGGAACATCTCTCTGATGCTGCTGTGACGGCAGGCCTGGATCCCGCGAGGCTGAAAACGGATTATGAACAAACTGCTGAAGTTCTGTTTCAGAAAGACCTGGAGCTGGCACGCAGCATGGGCGTAAGAGGATTTCCATCAATTTTCATTTCCGATAAAAACGGGCAAACAGAATTTGTTTACGGTGTAAAACCCTATGAGGTATATATTAAAGCGATCACCAAACTATTACCGGCGGCTGTAAAAGGCAGTTACGAAAAGTCGTGGGAGGCCTTATTTGGCGTGTTTCCTTCACTGACCACCCGGGAGTTTGCAGAGCTGAGTGAAATAACCGTGGAAGCAGCAGCAGCTGCGCTCGGCCAGCTGAAACAAGCAGGTACACTGATGCAGTTGAATACCCGTAACGGTGATCTCTGGCAAAAGCTAAAATAAAATCCATTGTTTATACTGGTGGGACCTGTAGCATCGCTGCGGGTCCTTTTTATTTTCTATATTAGCATGAATGATCTGATAAATATACTCCCGGATGTTTAACGAAACGCTGGAATTTGCAGAGATGGTATGGAAAGGAAAAATTTTATAAGAACAATATTTACAGGAGTTTTAAGTATGACTACTTTTTCGGCATTCAGAAATTTTACAGATAATTTGCAACCTACCGATCAGCTGATGCCGGTGCTCTTTATCGGTCATGGCTCGCCCATGAATGGTATTGAGGACACGGAATTCAGTCGCAGATGGGCTAAAATGGGGGAGGAGATACCAAGACCCGCCGCCGTGCTGGTAGTATCCGCTCACTGGTATACCCGTGGTACTAAAATTACAGCCATGGATTTTCCCCGTACCATTCACGATTTCGGCGGCTTTCCGCAGGAACTGTTTGATGTACAGTATCCAGCACCGGGAGCTCCGGAGCTGGCCAGAGAAACGGCTGACTTACTGCAAACGGTACATGCGGAGCTGGACCATGACTGGGGCCTGGATCATGGTGCCTGGACGGTAATCCGGCATATGTATCCGAAAGCAGATATTCCGGTGCTGCAACTGAGTATCGACTTCACCAAAGGTGCACAATATCATTATGATCTGGCCCGCGAATTATTTGCCCTCCGTAAAAAGGGCGTACTGATTATTGGTAGTGGTAACATGGTGCACAACCTTCGCCTGGTAGCGTGGGACCGGCTCAATGACGTCAACTACGGATTTGACTGGGCATTAAGCATCAATAATAAATTCAAGGAGCTAATTCAAAGCGGTGATCATAAAGCATTGATCAATTACAGTCAGCTCGGCAAAGAGGCGATGCTGGCTATTCCTACGCCGGATCACTATTTTCCGCTGATGTATGCACTGGGATTAAAATCGGAGAAAGATGCCGTGTCGTTCTTTAATGATAAAGCCGTGGCGGGGTCACTGACGATGACGTCGGTGAAGTTTGGATAATGGCATTTAAAGATAGATAAAACCAAAAAAGCGCTGTACATTTTATGTACAGCGCTTTTTGCAAGGTATACGTTTTAGATTATTTCTTCGACATCGCAATCTTCAACCCCATCAAAATATACACCACCCCCGATACCTTTCCCATTCTGCCGGCAAACTTAGGATTTGCGCTCAGTCGTTCAGAAAATGTAGCAGCCAGTAAGGTTACAATCGAAAACCATACGATGCCTATCAGGCAGCAGCTCACACCCAATAAAATAAACGGCGCTGGGCTGGACAGGTTTTCCCTTGCAATAAACTGTGGGAAAAATGACAGGAAAAACAACGCCACCTTAGGATTGAGGATGTTGGTGACCAGGCCGGTGTAAAAGTTTTTCAACGGACTTTTTTCCTCGTTGTCAGGTGTGCTGAGGTCCAGGCCTTTGCCCTGGAGCAGACTCACCACCCCGAGGTAAATCAGGTAGCCGGCACCCAGGTATTTGATAATGGAAAATGCCAGTGCTGATTTTGCCACAATCACAGACAGGCCCAGTGCTGCAAAAGTAGTATGTACCAATACGCCGGAGTTGATGCCCAGTGTGGAGTACAGGCCTGCCTTACGACCTTCGCCAATAGTTTTGTTGAGGATGAAAACCGTGTCAATCCCTGGCATCATGATGAAAAAGGATGCCGTCATCAAAAACAAAAAGTAATTCTCAATTCCCATATGTAATACGCTATGAATGGTTTGCCCTGACTATTGCAGCAGGTAATGGTTGGATATTTAATTTAATAATGTGACCGTTGGTTTTGATCGTTTTGGAGTGCAAAGAAACGGGATTATATTGATATGTAGGGTGGTTTTTGATTACCGCAACTTTTTTTCGGGCAGGCTGTTAGCTAAAAATAAAAAAATGAACCACCCGAAAATTATATGTCATATGATGTCGACCATAGACGGAAGAATCATTGTTTCCGGCTGGGGCGATGATGCTACCAGGCAAGCCTATACGGAGATTTACAACAACTGCCACAACACCTTCGACAGCGATGCCTGGCTTTGTGGCCGTGTTACCATGGCCGAGTTTGATAATGCAGAGGAGCCGGGCTCGGTGCCGGTAAAGGATAAAATTGAACGGGTATTATTTAAGGGAGATGCCAGCGCCGATTCATTTGCGGTGGCCATTGATGCACATGGGAAGCTGGGATGGAGCACCAATGAAATCGGCGGTGATCATATCATACAGGTGCTGACAGAAAAAGTCAGCGATGGCTACCTGGCATACCTGCAACAGCGGAGGGTCTCTTACCTTTTCGCGGGTAAAGACACGGTAGACCTGGCAGCTGCCTTATCGCAGCTTCAAACAAATTTTGGTATCAATAACATCATGCTGGAAGGTGGCGGAAGTATCAATGGCGCATTTTTGCATGCAGGCTTAATCGATGAAATCAGCCTGCTGATTGTACCGGTAGCGGATGGAAGATTGTACCGTGCTACTACGTTTGATGTGCATCAGTCGTTCGTAACCTATGTGCCGCAGCTGCTGAAACTAAAAAGCTGCGAGCAGCTGGAGCACGAGGTGGTATGGCTGAAGTATGGGAAGAGATAAGTTGTGTTGATTTAGTGAACTTATTAAGCTTCCAGGTTACCAGCCCCCCGCGCGCAGCGCGGAATCCCTCCCATGACACCGAAGGTATCATGTAATCAAACAACATAATATGTATGTCCAACAATCATAAAACTATAACTCTATAAAATGTTCCATTTAAATTGTGCACAATCTAATTGCTAAAAATTCATTACCTTTACTGTATGGTTCCTGATCATTACCTGAAACTCGATAACCAATTCTGCTTTCCTGTATACGCCTTGTCAAGGGAAATCATCCAGTTGTACCGCAAATTTCTGGACGAACTGGATATTACCTACCCGCAATACCTGGTATTAATGGTATTGTGGCAGCACGACAAGCAAACAGTAAACCAATTAGGGGACAAGCTGCTGCTCGACAGTGGCACACTCACCCCACTACTGAAGCGACTGGAACAGAAAGCACTGGTAAACCGTAACAGGAGCAAAGCGGATGAAAGGGTAGTGGAAATATCCCTGACAGCCGCAGGAGCACAATTAAAAGAGAACGCCAGGCGTATTCCCAAAGAGATGTTTGATCTGCTGGGTATTACACTGGAAGAGATGGAAATGCTGAAAAGCATTGCCCATAAGGTCTTAAAATATAACGCGCGGGAGCAGAAAGGATGATTAAACAAATCACCTTTCTATGTGTAGAGCAAATGTTAAATACTATTTACCATGTTCATACTTGCACAAATACTGACTGCTCTCGTTGCCATAGAGCACCTGTACATCCTTTGGATGGAAATGTTTGCCTGGGAAACGGCGGGAAAGAAAACGTTTAAAAACTTTCCGCCGGAACTCTTCAAACCTACTAAGGGATTAGCCGCCAACCAGGGACTGTATAACGGTTTCCTCGCGGCAGGGCTCATCTGGTCATTCCTGATCAGTGACGCACGCTGGGCAGAAAATGTACGCATCTTCTTCCTCGCCTGCGTAATTGTGGCCGGCATGTTCGGCGCACTAACCGCCTCTAAGAAGATATTCTTCGTACAGGCGTTACCGGCAATACTCGCCCTCTTAGCAGTGTTGCTGGCATGAGTAAGGAAATAAACTTTAATATAACATGGCATTATTAGGAGATTTACAGTGGAGGCACGCAACAAAAGCCTACGATCCGACTAAAAAAGTAAGTAAAGAAAATATTGATAAGATAGTAGAGGCAGCAAGACTCGCACCTACTTCCTCCGGCTTACAGCCTTTCAAAGTATTTGTGATAGAGAGCCAGGCCATCAAAGAAAAATTGGTGCCCGGCGCGCTTAATCCGGACGTAATGCGCGATTGCTCCCACGTGCTGGTATTCGCCGCATGGGATAAATATACGCCTGAACGCATCGATAATGTATACGAAAAAACGACCACAGAAAGAGGTCTTCCTGCCGGCAGATTCAACGCTTATACAGATAAGCTGAAACAGATGTACGGTGCCCAAACAGCCGAACAACACTTTGAGCATACCGCCCGTCAAACATACATCGCACTGGGACTGGCATTGGCACAGGCAGCGGAACTGCGCATCGAAAGCACTCCTGCCGAAGGCTTCAGCAATGAACTGGTAGATGAAGTGCTTGACCTGCACGCACAAGGACTCAAATCCGTTACGCTCCTGTACCTGGGCTACGGTGATAAAGAAAAAGACTGGCTGGCACCCATGAAAAAAGTAAGGGCTGCTAAAGAAGATTTTGTAGTGGAGATATAATGTAACTACAATTCAGGGGAAACCTTTGGTTTCCCCTGAGTTTGCTTGTGGTCAGCCTTCGGCTGACCACAAGCAAACCTCACCAACTTAACACAAGCCTTAGCTGCTTACCTGCTTGGCTGCTTTGCGAGAGAAAAAGACAAAGGAAAATCCTTTGCGTGAAAACCCCTTAGATTCCAACACAACAACCATAGATTCCATCACACGCACACCTGTAACAATCTTCACCTTTGCTTTACAAAAAACACAAAACATGAAGATTGTAATCACAGGCGCACTGGGACATATCAGCAAGCCCCTCGTTACCTCCCTGATAGCAGATGGACACCAGGTAACCGTTATTTCCCGCAACCCTGACAACCAGGCGGCCATTCAACAATTAGGCGCTACCGCAGCCGTCGGCTCAGTGGAAGATGTTGATTTCCTGACACAAGTATTTACCGGAGCAGATGCCGTATATACCATGGTGCCGCCCAACAACTATTTCGATCATAGCCTCAACCTGGTGGAATACTACCGCCGGCTGGGCCGTAATTATGCCACCGCCATCGCCGCCGCTGGGATAAAACGGGTAGTCAACCTCAGCAGCATCGGTGCACACCTCCAAAAAGGAAACGGCATCCTCATAGGGGCCAATAATGTAGAGCAACTCCTGAATACATTGCCAGCAGACGTAGCCATCACGCACATGCGCCCTACCTCCTTTTACTATAACCTGTTCCCTTATATTCACATGATCAAAAGCACAGGCCGGATAACATCCAACTATGCCGGCACAGACCTGATACCCTGGGTGGCACCGGTCGACATCGCAGCAGCCGTTGCGGAGGAACTGGTAAGGCCGTTTAACGGCAGGGATGTGCGCTATGTGGTGAGTGAAGAAGTAACCTGCGATGATACGGCTGCTACACTGGGCGCCGCCATCGGCCTGCCGGACCTGCGCTGGGAGCTCGTGCCGGACGAAGCCGTAACCGCCGGACTCATCGAAATAGGCATGAATCCTGAAATTGCCGCCGGACTGGTGGAAATGTATGCCGGCTTACACAGCGGCTTGCTGGCGGAACATTACCATCTCCATAAACCTGCGCAATTCGGAAAAGTAAAACTCAAAGATTTTGCGAAGGATTTTGCCGCCGCATATGCTCAAAATTAACGAACTTGTATTATGCCCGCCGTACATCGATTTAAAACCATCAGTGCCTTTCACGAGTTCAGGAACTTTCCTAAACCCGCACACCCGCTGTTTAGCATGATCAACGTAGGAGAAATGCCTCCAGGCGATTTCCCCGACGTGCAGCACATCGTGCAGGACTTTTACCTGATCGCACTCAAACGTGGCTTTACTGCGAAAATGAAATACGGTCAGCAGGAATATGATTTCGATGAAGGCATCATGGCCTTTATGGCGCCGGGCCAGGTTTTTAGTATCGGCACCAGCCCTGCCGATATGAAGCAGTCCGGATGGATGATTTACATCCATCCGGACTTCCTGTGGAACACCCCGCTGGCCAATAAGATCAAGCAATATGAGTTTTTTGATTACGCAGTGAATGAGGCCCTGTTTCTCTCGGAAAAAGAAGAAGCCACCATTCTCAGCATCATCGAACATATTGCACAGGAATACCAACACAGCATCGACCGCTTCAGCCA
Organism: Chitinophaga jiangningensis; assembly: GCF_900142605.1. Taxonomy (GTDB): domain Bacteria; phylum Bacteroidota; class Bacteroidia; order Chitinophagales; family Chitinophagaceae; genus Chitinophaga; species Chitinophaga jiangningensis. Next base: position 200,935 of record NZ_FRBL01000009.1, on the reverse strand, counting down.
GGACATCATTGTAGCCCAGCTGGAAGTGCTGCTGACCTACGCGGAAAGGTTTTACCAACGGCAGTTTATTACCCGAAAAGTAAGCAGTCATCAGCTGTTAGCGCGATTGGAAGAGCAGCTGAATAACTGGTTTGTGTCGCAGAAAGGGCTGCCTTCTGTAACGGAAATTTCTGCCGCACTCCACGTATCTCCCAATTACCTCAGCGGTGTATTGAAAAACCTGACGGGCAAAAGTACCCTGCAACATATTCAGGATAAAGTAATCGCCGTGGCAAAGGAAAAACTCAGCACCACCACCATGACTGTCAGCGAAATCGCCTATGAGCTGGGGTTTGATTATCCGCAAACCTTTAGTAAATTGTTTAAAGCCAAAACTGCTGTGTCACCACTGGAATTCCGGCAGTCATTTATGTAAACCTGCTGTAGCAAAAGCAAATATGAACGCCGTAGAAATCTTACAAACCTTTCGCGACCAACATCTGTTCGACCGCACCATCACCCTTGGCCGTAACGAATACCTGAAACAGTCCGGCACCGCCGACACCAACATTTACCTGATAGAAGAAGGCAGTGTGAGAATATTTATAGTGGATGGCGAAGAAGAAAGAATTATCCGCTTCGGCTACCAGGGAAATATCATTGTTTCGCTGGACAGCTTCCTCTCCGGGAAGCCCTCTGAATTTTATATGCAGGTAATCCGCAAGGCCACCGTCAGCATCATTCCAAAGGAAAAATTTATGACGTTTATCCGTAGCAGTGAGCAATACCTGCAGCTATGGGCCACCATCCTGGAAGACCTGGTGCTACAACAGGTAGAGCGCGAAAAGGACCTGCTTATCCATGCCCCTGCGGAGCGCTATGAACGCGTGCTGAAAAGGAGTCCGCAGCTGTTCCAGGAAATTCCGCATAAGTATATCGCCAACTATTTACGTATGACACCGGAAACATTATCCCGACTCAAAAAATCTTGATCTCAATCAAGAACAGGTATGCGTATATCCGGGACCTTTGTAAAAAAAATTATGACGATCCCTGTTGAACAACTGCTCTCGGAACTGGAAAATATGACACAGCAAAACATCGCCTTTGTGCAGCAAATCCGCCAGCAAAACGAAACGCTGTGGCATCACCGGCCTGCCTCCGGTGGCTGGACCATCCTGGAATGCATCGCGCACCTGAACCTGTACGGTAACTTTTATATCCCTGAAATAAACCGCCGTATGCAGGCGGCAAGGTATACGCCTGCTTTGCTTTTTAAGAGTGGGAAGATGGGAAATTACTTCGCTGAAATGATGCTGCCCAAAGCGAAGCCGAACAAAATGAAAACGCTCAAAGCCATGAACCCGCTGCATGCAACGCTTGACCGGGACACCCTGGATACTTTTTTACACCAGCAGCAACAACTGCTGGATATCCTGGAGCGTTGCCGCCATACCAACCTCACCAAAGTGCGCACCTCCATCAGTATTATGCCATGGCTCCGGTTACGACTGGGAGATACATTGAGAGTCGTGATTTATCATAACCTCCGCCACGTGAAGCAGGCGGAAAGGATTGCAGCCAGGCAGCCTATAACGCATTAAATACCACACGGCCATTTACCATGGTCCATTGCACGTGGATGTTTTCGTCCATGAGGAGAATGTCGGCATCCTTACCGGGTGACAACGAGCCTTTTTGCGCGGCTATACCCATAATACGTGCCGGGGTGAGACTCATCATCCGCACCGCTTCCACCAGCGGGATACCGGCTAGGTGAATCATGTTGCGCACCAGTCGGTCAGTAGTAGCCACGCTGCCTGCAAAGGCGCTGTAGTCGGGAAGTTTGGCGACCTCGTCTTCAATAATCACGTCTAAACCTCCATGTAGCGGCCCTAAAATACTAGGCCCCGGCGGCATGCCGGCAGCGCGCATGGCATCGGTGATCAGTGCAATACGGTCCGGCCCTTTGATTTTGTAAATGAGTTTGAGCAAGGCTGCCGGCAGGTGTACACCGTCCGCAATAATTTCTGCGTCCAGCTCGTCCATCAGGTATACACTTTCGATCACACCAGCGTGGCGAAACAGGTTGCGGCGGGTAACACCGGACATGGCAGAATAAAAATGCGTTGCCAGCGTAAATCCACTTTCATAAGCGGTTACCACTTCATCATAAATAGCATCGGTATGAGCTATCGCCGGCAGGATGCCTCTGCTGCGCAAATGGCGCCCCATTTCCGGCGCTCCGGGTAATTCCGGGGCAATGCTCCAACGCACGATATGCGGGCTGTAATCGAGTATTTCCTGGTATTCTACCGCATCGGGATGGCGGATGTATTTGGGATGCTGCGCACCGCGCTGACTCATGGCAAAATAGGGGCCTTCCATATGTATGCCCAGGAACGCCGCACCGCGGGTGTTCAACGGCAAGGCAGCAGCATAGCTGTCCAGCGTACGCAGCAGGTCCGCTTTTTCGGCGGTCAGGGTAGTAGGCACCATGGCAGTAGTGCCATAGCGGGCATGCAGGTTGGCCACCGTCAGAAATGCTTCCGGGGTAGCATCCATAAAATCAGCCCCGCCACCACCGTGGATGTGCAGGTCAATAAAGCCCGGCGATATATACCTGCCACCGGCGTCAATCACAGTGGCACCGGGTGTTTCAGGATTTCCTGCAGTTACGTCCAGAATCTTGCCGTCCCGAATAATCACTGTTCCATGGTGGATCACCCGTTGTGGGGTAATAATATTTCCGTTGATAATTTTCGTCAGCTGCTTCATAACACTACATTTAAATTAAAGCCATCCTCTCACTTTGTAACCCCTGAAGGCATAAAATACAAGATACAGGTAGCAGGGGAATAATACCCAATAGGCTTCCCGCACATGATAATGGTCGGCAAAATAGCCGTAGAGCAGCGGCATTATTGCATTGCCGCACAGCCCCATAATCATTACCGAGGCACCCAGTTTGGTAAAGCGACCCAGTCCATCCAGCGCCAGCGGCCAGATGCCGGCCCATACCAGGGAGTTGGCCAGCCCTAACAATACGATGAACCAGATAGATACGTCCGCATGATGCCCCAGGAGAATTACATCTCCCTTAGTAAAAATAATAAGTAAAGTGAAGCAGGCCCCCAGGATAGTGCAGGCCTGCAATGCTTTTAGCTGGGAAATGTATTTAGGGATAAGGATGATGCCCCCGAGATAGCCGCAGATCGTGGCTGTAAGGGTATAGGAAGGGAATACTTTGGCTTCCAGCAATGGCATGCCATTGGAAAGCGCATAGCCAATAATGGTATCCACCGCTATCACCTGCGTGCCCACGTGCAGGAAAATGGCCAGGGCGCCCAGTATCAGGTGGGGGAATTGGAAGATGTTGGTTCTGCCGGCATTGGCAGTTGCCACTTCCCCGGTTTCCTGCTCGGTATTGATTTCGGGTAACGGGGACAGGCGTACGATCAGGCCCAGGCCCACCAATACGCTTCCCAGTACGGAATAAGGCAGTATTACCCGGCGGATCAGCGCATCCAGCGCGGCATTTTTTTCTGCCACACTCATGGTGTCCAGGCTGGCAAACAAATCATTGTCCGTAGCTTTCAGGATCACCGCTGCCAGCAACAGTGGCGCCAGGATGCCTGCTCCCTTGTTGCAAATGCCCATTACGCTAATGCGCCGGGCGGCCCTTTCCTTTGGGCCCAGTATGGTAATGTAAGGATTGGCGGCCGTTTGCAGCACCGCCAATCCAAGTCCTATGGTAAACAACCCCAGCAGAAATATTTCGTACGTGCGAAAGAGTGCCGCCGGAATAAAAATAAATGCCCCTAATGCCATCACCAGGAAACCCCACATGATCCCGTTTTTAAAGCCAATCGCTTTCAATAAATACCCCGATGGTACCGACATGACGAAATACGCAATGTAAAAGGCAAAGGCCACCAGGTATGACTGAAAGTGATTCAGCTCGCACGCCACTTTGAAGTATGGAATCAGGATCGCATTTACCCACGATACAAAACCGAATACAAAAAAGAGCATGCCAATGATCAGGAGGGATATCGTTGTGTCTTTCTTACTAAAGGCGCTGGCATCTAACACCGCTGACTTTCTCTGCATGAATAGGTTGTTTGATGAATTCAATTTCAGGACAGCGCAGATGCTGATTCCTCGTCCAAATAAAATACGCAGTCGGCATGCTGCTGCAATATGCTGGCCGGATACAGGTTGCTTACCGGTTGTTCCAGGCTGTTTTTAACGGCTGTAGCTTTGCGGATGCCAGGTACAGAACAAATGATGTGCTTCGACAGCATGATCTGGTGTACACTCATGCTGATGGCTTTTCCCGGCACTTCCTCTTCGGAAGCAAACCAGCCTTCGTTCATTTGCTGGCGCCTGCAGGCAGCATCCAGCGCTACCACGAGGTAAGGCCGGGTGGTTTCAAAATCAGCCGGCGGATCGTTGAAGGCGAGATGGCCGTTTTCGCCAATGCCTACCAATGCTACGTCTATTGGATGATCCTGGATGAGCTTACCCAAACGGCTACACTCTGCTTCAGGATCGGTTTCGCCATTAACAAGATACGCATTTTTCAATGGGGGTACTTTCTCCAGAAAACGTTCTTTCAGGTATTTGCGGAAACTGGCCGGATGTGTTTCCGGCAGCGCAATGTATTCATCGAGGTGGAACATGTTCACTTTGCTCCAGTCAATATCTTCCCGGATCAGCTGATGAATGGTTTCGAACTGGCTGGTACCGGTGGCCAGGATAATGTTGGCAGTACCTTTTTCGCGGATGGTGTCACGGATTAATGCAGCGGCAGCTTTTCCTGCCATGGTTCCCAGTGCTTTCGGATCATGTGATCGGATTACTTTCATTGGACAAAAAGATTATATATTCAAGGTTAAAGTTTACGATGCGGTGCGTGCGGTGGTAGTTCCGCCGGTGGTGAGTGAAATATCTACCGGCTTATTCGTTTTCCAGGCGCCGGCGGTGAAATCTGGCATGTCAATGGAGTTGGAGCGATTCGCTACGGACCACTCACTGAGCAAGCCTACAGCAGTCCAGCTGGCAGCGTCATACACATCCATGTCCATCGGTAAACCGTTGCGCAGGCAGTCGATCAGGCGCCAGTCCATTAAAAAATCCATGCCACCGTGGCCCCCAATTTGCTTCGCCATTTCACCCAGTTTGTGAATGATCGGTGGTGTATATTTCTCTTCGAGTTTATTAAATTCCTCCGGTGATACCCATCCTTCATGGCTCACGGCAATGCGCGGTTCCAGCGGATATTTCTGTGCCACCGCTTTTGTACCGCTCACCAGGTGAATCCTGGAATACGGGCGGTGGGAGGTCACATCATGTTGCACCATAATCGTACGACCTTTTCGTGTACGGATGGTCGTTACATTCATGTTACCCCGGAAAGGCTTGCCTACCCATTCTTTCATGGAAGGGTCCTTCGCGGCTGTTTCTTCTGCCAGTTGTTCCAGCATAAAATCGTTGCTGGATACAGAGGTGAGGTACTCCATACTATCGCCGCGATTGATGTTCATCACCTGGCAGATAGGTCCCAGGCCATGCGTAGGGTAGAGGTTCCCGTTGCGTTTAGCGTTTTCTTTGAGTCGCCACAGGTCATAGCGCTTCGTTTTATCAAACAGGCTGTCGCCAATATCATGGATATACGCTCCTTCACCGTGTACAATTTCCCCGAAGAAGCCTTGTCGCGCCATGTTCAGCGTAAGCAGCTCAAAAAAATCGTAGCAGCAGTTTTCCAGCATCACGCAGTGTTTGCGGGTGGTTTCAGAGGTCTCCACCAGCTGCCAGCACTCTTCCATGCTGGTAGCCGCGGGAATTTCCATGGCTACGTGTTTACCCTGTTTCATGGCGTAAACAGCCATGGGTGTGTGCAGGCTCCAGGGCGTGCAGATGTATATCAGGTCAATATCTTTGCGTTCGCACACTTGTTTCCAGGCATCTTCCGTGCCAGCGTATAGCTGCGGATTGTGGCCGGGGCGCTTGATGCGGGCTTTAGCTTCGGTTGCTTTTTCCGGGCGGATGTCGCAAAGGGCTTTGATTTCGATGCCATCGAGGTAGGAAATTCTTTCTACTGCGGCGCCGCCGCGGTTGCCGAGCCCGATGTAGCCAATGCGCACGGTGTCAATTTTAGGAGCAGCATAGCCGCACATGTTAAAGCGCTGCGTGTATTTGCGTGCGGCCTGCCGGCGAATCTGTTCCAGGCGGTTTTTACTGCCGGGCGCTACCTGCGCCAGTGTTTCGCCTGGCAGCAGTGCGGTGCCGGTAAGCCCGAGACCCGCGAGGCCGGCGAGTTTCAGAAAATCTCTACGGTTATTTTTCATATGCAATGTTTTCTGTGTTGATGGTGGTGTGTGCGTTTGTTCCCGTTCGTTTTGTTATGTCGTGGAATTCGTTTTCAATTTTAAGTGCTGCTGCTTTGTTAAATGGCTGACCTGAAATGCTGACCGGTGCTGCGATGCGGACTTTGGCGTTGCTCAGTGCTGCCAGCAACGAAACATCGCCCCATTGCAGGATACCCGGAATATGTATGGCCATGTTGTAATGATCGATGTGTACGCGGTCATCAAACACGTAGCTTACGGGGCATTCGTTCAGTTGTATGTCGCTGACTGTTGTGTCCAGCGCGGCAAACGCCAGTGCGGCAATACTCGCTTCCCTGTTGGCATACAGGCTAATATTACTGGTATGTTCCTGTTTTTTCAGGAGAGAGATGAGGGCCTGTATTTCCTGCACCCAAAGTCCCTGCACGGTGTGACCCAGCCACATGGCGGATCTGGACAGGGTATGGAAAGGGGGGAGGCTACCATCCACCTTCGTGGCAGTATCCGACCGATGTTCGCCGGTACCCCAGAGATCGGCCAGCATTATGCCTTTTCCGCTGGCTAAGATGCTGTCTATCACTGCAGCGGGAATGCTGTCTTTCCCGCGGGAGTCTAACAGCAACGCATATCCGTTTTCTTGTTTTTCAGGTGCGTGCAGCAGCACGGGAATTGTTGTGTTTACGGTAGTATTTACCAGGAGTGTTTGCCATCTCCCTAAAGTACCTGCCTGCTGCGCCTTAGTAAAATCAGCAGTTTGCGGTATGTGCAGCAGTTGTGCCAGCGCTGCACGTTTTTGTTGGCTATTTATTTTTTGGGCAGACAGTAAATGCTGCTTTAGCTGTGTCCCTGTTTGGTGGCAAAATGCTTCCGTGCTCATTACAGCCGCATCCCGTTTGCCTTTAGGGAAAACCGCTAGCTGTTCCTGTGGGAGCAGTTGCGCACTGTCCGCCCGGTGCGGGTTGGTATGGTACACCTGTTGCAGCCAGGTGATCACCGCTGCACGTATTTCCGGCCAGTAGCCGTGGGTGGTGTTAAACAGCTGGTAACTGGCTTTGTTGGCGGCATACACCGGCTGCAGATTTTCCCAGGTGCGCAGCATTTCCGCCGGCTGAAAAGTGGGACTGGCATCGCGGAGTGCATTACAAATTTTCAGGTGTCGGGGAGAAATTAATCCCACTACGCCGGCTTCTTCCGTAAAGGTAAGTCCATCCGGGAGCAGCTCGCACACGCAGTTGCTATGCATCACGTACGATTCAAAGGTGCCCACGCTTACTACCGGCGCGGCTGCGCTGATACGCTCGTCCATTGCGGCCAGCCACATGGTTTGGTTGCCTCCGCCACTGGCGCCGGTGGCGGCTATACGTTTTTTATCCACCATGGGTAGTGAGCAGAGGAGGTCCACCCCGCGGATGTTATCCGTGAGCTGCATGCCCAGAAGGGTGTTGCCTGTATTGAGCAGTGCCGCCCCCAGGTTGGCGCCATGGTATTCCAGCTCACCATGTATCGTGGTTCTTTCGCCGGAGCCCCAGGCATCTATGTTAAGGCATACAAAGCCCTGCTGTGCCAGCTCATGGGCCATGGCCTGCACCATATCGCTGCAGCGGGCGCCGGGCCAGTGGCCATGACTATTCACCACCGCCGGAAAGGGCCCTTTGCCATCCGGTATATACAGGTTGGCTGTGGCAAATACGCCGGGCCTGGTTTGGAAATAGATATGCTTTACCACGTACCCCTTCAACTGCGTTTTACCGGTTTCCTTTACCAGGAGTGGTAAATCGTGCTGGATCAGCGCACCTGATTTTGCGAGTATTTCTTTTTTAAGTGCTTCACGGTTAACCGCTGCGTGCCGGTGTGCCGCAAAGGCGGCAGCAGCTTCCGTTTTCAGCTGCTGGTTAATGCCGTCAGGCGGTGTTTGCCGGTATACTTTCGGTAGCACGGTATCTTTCGTATAACCGTTTGCGTAAGTCATGGTTTCCGTTGAACTTATCACACAAATTGATAGTAGCAATGCACGTACAATCATTCACTTAGTTTTTATCCCACCAGAGTTTAGTGGCGGCGTTATCAGGTCCTCCCAGCAGCTGCCGGCCTTTTTCCAACTCTTTGCCATTGGTAGTTGCCTCCGTAGATGGGTAGGGTAACCGGTTAATAAATGTACCTGCCGGCAGGTCGGTATTGTCCGACTGCACCACCGGATACATCACAGGATAGCCGCTGCGGCGAAATTCCGCCCAGGCTTCTATACCATCCGGATAGATCGCCAGCCATTTCTGCGTGCCTATCTGCTGGCGCTGAACTGTGGCAGAAGCGCCAAACTTAACCGGGATGCTGGCTACGGCGGGTGAGTTTTCTACATCTCCCGGTGCGGCCGGTGTGGAGGTGCCCTGAATATAATTCGAAATCGCGGTAGCATCTGCAATACCCCATTCTTTCATACTTACTTCAATGCCTTTTTCATACAGCTCCTGTGCGGTACCGCCGGCATTCCAGCCGTTGAGTGCCGCCTCCGCGCGGAGGAAGTAGGCTTCCGCTGCGTAGATCACTGCCTGCGAGGCCGTGAGCTGCGGTGTCCATGCGGCTCCGTTCCATACAGCCCAGCGCTTACCCACGTTAGACGTTTGCGCCGGCCTGTTCATCGGCTGGTTGATAGCAGTAGTGCTGGAACCATTACGCAGGCCCCTGTATGCATTGCCTGCTACAGACGGCTGGAAGAACACTGCCATACGCGGATCGTTATATCCTTTCAGATACGAGGCCATGGTAGAACTCATGCTGAACTCGTTGTAGGAGCCGATCTGGGAAAGGCCGTTCCCGTCATTTAATAACGATCTTTTCAGCCAGGCAGTATGCGAGGTCTCCGTCATTACACCGCCGGCAATGGCCGCCTCGGCTTCCTGTTTCGCACGTGCCGGATCTACGATGGAAATGCGCATGGCCAAACGTAAACGCAGGGTGTTGGCGAAGCGAATCCACTGCTGCACGTCACCGCCGTACATGAGGTCGTAGGTACCAAATACATTCGTAGCGGTCAGCTGCTTCAGGTTATTAACGGAAGTATCCAGCCGTTTGAAAAAGTCGTCATAGATTTTATCCTGCGCATCATAAGGAATATTCAGCTGCGCTTCCCCCACCTTGAAATATGGCACGGGACCGAAGTAATCCGTAAACCGATGGAAGGTATATACCCACATAATGCTGGCCAGTGAATATTCTCCCGATGCAGGAGCGGTATTTTCGAAAATAGTTTTCAGCTGCGGCGCCGTGAGCACATTGGCTACAATGCCGGGCCTGGGCAGCCAGCCGTCATTGATCACGTAGCGGTCCGTCTGGAAATTGGTGGTGGTGAGCGCAAAATATTGCGCGTATAGATCGGCGTAGAGGTTCTGTGCTGTTTGGTAGTACGACTGGTTCATAGGTGCGGCCGACTGTGCCCGCGAAAACATGAAGGGCAGTTCCCTGGAAGATATATCGGTGATCTTGCCCGGATTGGTGTTGATGTTTTCGAAATTCTTGGTGCAGGCTGCCAGCGAAAGCAGCATTGGAACGACGATATATCGGAGATTCTTTTTCATACTTAGAGCTTTTTAAAAGGCTTAGAAGGAAAGGCTTACATTCACACCAAAGCTGCGGGTGGCAGGCAACAGGCCGGATTCAATACCCTGGTAGTTGCTGGTGCCGATGGCAGATTCCGGATCAACGGGCAGTTTTCGTTTACCCATGCCCGGTATATCCAGTATGGATTTACCGCGATACAGGAAGAAGAGATTGCGGCCGGTGAGTGATACCCGCGCCTGCTTCAACACGCTGTTTTGCAACGGGAAGTTATAACTGAGGGCCAGCTCACGCAGGCGGAAATTGGTAGCGCTGTAAGCAAAGAACTGCGCATAACCGTTACGGCCACTTTGTGACACATTGGTCCAGAGTTTTTCTGCGTTGATGGCAGTGGTGTTGGCAGTACCGTCTTCGTGTACACCCGGCAGTACCAGTCCTCCGTCGCGGAATTGAGCGGTGTAATCACCAATGCCGTAGTAGGCGAGGAATGCATCAGTACCGGATACCAGTACACCACCCACGCGCCCATCAATCAGGAGGTTCAGATCAAATTGCTTGTAGGAGAAGCGGTTACCCCAGCCCAGTGTGAAGTCAGGATTGAAGTTCCCTATTTTTTGCAAGCCGGTGGTCATAACGGGGAGGCCTGCACTGTTTACAATATGCTGCCCGGTTTTTTCGTCTGTAGCCCATACTTTGTCGTATATGTCGCCATACGAGCCACCGGGGCGGATCAGCAGGCTGCCCAATACATTCGAGGCCGACAGGCTTGTTTCCTGGATGTCGTCCGTGAGGGAGATAACTTTGTTTTTATTACGGGCGAAGTTGATGGTGGTATTCCAGTTAAAGTTTTTGCCTGCCACCGGGTTGCCGTTGAGCACAATTTCTATCCCGCGGTTTTCGATATTCCCAATGTTTACATATTGCTGGTTAAAGCCGGTGGCCTGTGGAACTCCAACAAATATCAGCTGGTTGATGGTATTGGTTTTATACAGGGAGAGGTCGATACCGATGCGGTCGTTGAGGAACTTCCAATCCAGGCCGAGTTCATAGGCTTTTGTTTGTTCCGGTTTCAGGTCAGGAATATATTTCAGGTTATCCCTTGAAATAAAACCATTACCGGTGCCTTGGGTATAGCTATAGGCCTGCAGCAGCAGGTACGGGTCTGCATCATTACCCACCTGGGAATAGGTGGCTCTTACCTTACCATAGCTGATCCAGGAAGGCAGTTTAGCCATATCCGTTATGATGGCGGATAATGCTACAGAAGGATAGAAATAACTATGTGGGGCTGGCAGGGTGGAGGACCAGTCGTTGCGTGCACTCACATCAAGGTAAAGGTATTGGCGGAAGTCGAACGATGCGCTTCCGTATACCGATTGAATTTGCCTTTCCGCATCCAGCACTGCTAATTGCGGGGTGGCGGCAAAGTTGAGGTGGAAGCGGTTGGGCACTACCAGGCCGTTGGCGATGGTTTGCTTGTTTTTACCGCGACGGTCGTTCAAGGCTGCACCGAGGTTATAGCTCACGCCGAAGTCGCTGCCCATTTTATTGGTGCCTGACAGCAAGAGGTCTATATTTCTTTCCCATGCGCTGATGTTACCTTCCAGGTATCTGCCACCGGGGGCTACGGTCATGGCCAGGGTGCCTTCGTAGTAGGAGCCGTCGATGTTGTCATCGTAGCGGTCCAGGCTGTAGCGGCCCTGGAGGTTGAGCCAGTCGGTGAGTTTGTATTTGGCGGTACCGAGGATGGTGACACGGCTGCGCTGTTCATTCAGGCTGGTTCTGTTCACGTCCCAGTAGGGATTCACGTATATGGAGGAGTTGGTCCAGTATACCGGAATTGGTTTACCGGTTTTGTCGTAACGCTCATAGATGCGGAGAGAGTCGGAGCTCATATCACGTGGCATGATGAGTGCTTCGTTGGCTACGCCGTTGTCACCCAGGCGTGGTTTATTTTTTATTTTCTGGTCGAGGTATGTCACTTTCACATCAGCGCTGAGGCGGGAGGTGATTTGTGCATTGAGGCGGAGGTTGAGTGTATGGCGGAGGAGAGCATTGCCTTCAATGATACCCGTATTGGAATTATTGGTGTACGATGCGTACCCGCGGAGTTTATCTGATCCTCCGGAGATATCTACCGAATTGGTGATGGACGTACCGTTGTTGTAGAAGTCGCGCACATTATCCGGGTAGGTAATGCGTGGCGCTCCCCAGCTTTCGGCGGCGGCAGGGCTGTAGGTACCGCCGTTTCCGCGGCCGTATGTATTTTGAAATTTCATGAGCAGGTTGGGTTGTTCCAGGGCGATGCCGCCGTTATAGTTGACCGTCATTTTGCCTGCTTTACCTGATTTGGTGGTGATGATCAGGGCACCGTTTGCGGCGCGGCTGCCGTAGAGAGCTGCAGCGGCGGGGCCTTTGAGCACGTTGATGGATTCAATGTCCTGCGGGTTGATGCTGCTGGCGCCATCACTGCCCGAGTAGCTGCTGCCGGTGCTTTTGGACTGTGTGGCGATGGTATTTACCGAGCCGCCGCCACCTGCTTCGGTGGACATGGTATTATCGATGGGTACCCCGTCTACTACCACGAGTGCGTTGTTGTTGCCCGTGAGGGAGCGGTTTCCCCGGAGCACCACGCGAACGGCGCTACCAGGGCCGGTGGCGGCAGGCGTGGTCACAATGCCGGCCACTTTTCCACTGAGGCTGTTCATGATGTTGCCGTTTGGATCTTTGACCATGGAGAGGTCCGCGCCTTTGATCTGCTGGGTGGCATAGCCGAGCGATCTGGTTTTGCGTTCGATGCCGAGAGCAGTAACCACCACTTCGCCGAGGTGGGCGGTAGTTTGTTGAAGCGCCACGTTCATCGTGGTTTTGCCGGCAACAGGGATTTCCTGTTTATCGTATCCCATAAACGAAAATATCAGCACCGCATCGGCTGCTGCGTTGATGGAGAAGTTGCCGTTGGCATCTGTGGTGGTACCACTGGTGCTGCCTTTCACGTTGATAGTTACACCGGGCAGTGGTGATTTTGCTGCAGCGTCGTGCACAGTGCCTTTTATAGCGGCCTGTTGCGCAAAAGTGTTGCTACTGCAGCATATCAGTAAGATCAGAAGGTAGAAGGAATAGCTGGTTAGATACATACATCTTTTCATACGTAGGCTGTGTTTACAGGTGATCTACTCTTGGTTGCATTACTTCTCCAAAGTACAATCACCAGCAACGCTGATCAAAAAAATCACCGAGAACGTTACCGAAAAACAGGTTGGAAATTGTGCAGAACGGCTGTTTTTGCTTATATTGAGTACCTACCAACTACGAGTACAGAGAATGCGCCGCTTTGCCACGATAAAAGATATTGCCAGTGCTTTGAATATTTCTGTGTCAACTGTGTCACGAGCGTTGAGAGATACCTACGATGTGAATGCCAGTACCCGGCAGGCAGTATTACAGAAAGCCACAGAACTCAATTACCGACCTAACTTCAACGCAATAGGGCTGGTACATAACCGTACCCATAACCTGGGCATTTTACTGCCAGAGATCACCAATTATTATTTTTCTACTTTGTTTACCGGCATACAGGAGGTAGCCTACAAGGCAGGCTATAACCTTACGTTGTTCGTTACTGGTAATGATGCGGAGCGGGAGGTGGATATTGTCCGCAATCTATCGCTGAGCGGGCTGGATGGGCTGCTGGTATCGGTATCTTCCCAGGCCGATTCTGATCAGCATTTCCAGGAGGTGATCGACAATGGGGTGCCCGTCGTATTTTTTGACCGGGTATCTGAAAATATTCATACTTCCAAAGTGATGCAGGACGATTACAACGGTGCATTTGAAGCCACCGTTCATCTCATCAAAAATGGATATGGTAAAATAGCACATATCGCAGGCCCGGAAGGGCTAACTTTTACGCAGGCCCGCCTCAATGGCTACCTCGATGCGTTGCGTAAACATAAGCTGCCGGTAAAGCCTTCCTGGATTGTACATTCCGGATTTACCCAGCAACACGGGGAGCAGGACCTGGAGCAGTTATGGGAAAGAAGGGAGAAACCTGATGCCATTTTTGCCGTAAACGACCGTAAAGCCATCGGTGCTATCCTGGCATTAAAGCGTAAAAATATTCGTATAGGCAAAGACGTTGGGGTAATCGGATTCACAAATGATCCGGTAGCTGCTATTGTATCGCCCTCCTTAAGCACGGTGGCCGAGCCTGCGTTTGAAATAGGTAAGCTCAGCTGCGAATTATTGCTGAAGCATATCCATAAGAAGAGATTTGAACCCGAGCAGGTAACGCTGCCTGGGAAATTGATTGTGCGGGAGTCGAGCAGCCGCCTGTAGAGCCGGGCTGCGCCCGGCTCTCAAAAATGATCTCCGCGAGGAGCCGGGCGCAGCCCGGCTCTACACAAATCGGTTAAAAGGTCAGATCAGTAAGTAACCGGTTGGCGAACGCGCATTTTATCAGCATGGCCGTATTCCTCGCATTCAGCTTTCCCATCAGGTTACGCCGGTGACTATCTACTGTATCAGCGCTGATAAACAGCTTTTCTGCTATTTCGTGATTGGTATGTCCGTCAGCGATGAGCGACAATACTTCTTTTTCGCGCTTGGTGATATGCAGGTGATGACGAAGGGATCTGATATCGGCTTCCAGGGCTGGCGACAGGAATGTATGGCCACTGAGGATCGTATGGATGGCGGTCATGAGTTCCTGTTTGTCCGCATTTTTGATAAGGCAGCCGCTGGCGCCATTGTCAAGCATACGGAGGATGTTACTGTCGCTGCGACTATAACTCAGTGCCAGGATACTGGTGCCGGGATATAATTGTCGGATGGTGGTGCAGAGATCAGCGGAGTGCACATCTGGCAGCGCGGTGTCCAGCAGTACCAGGTCCACCGGATTATTGACCAATCGGTGCAGGCATGTTGCTCCGGTTCTGGCCTCGCCTTTTATTTCAATGTCTTGTTCTTGGTGTAATAATGCTCTCAGTCCTTCCAGGATCAATGGATGATCGTCCACAAAAAAAAGTCGAGCCATGGTTTTTCTTATTTGCTGTACTTGGGCTTGCAGTTTAGTGGCATAGCCATGACGGGTTATTCGAATATAGTTTTCATTTCGTAGTTCTCTAAGATAGCTAAAAAAATCGTTGCAAGATAATTTTAAATAATTACACTATCAGTAGTGATTCGGCCCATGCGGGCTTGATTTCAGGTGCTACAAAGGTGATGAGCGACAATCCGATTCCGCAGATGCCTTCCAGCATATTATGACTATCAACGTATTGGGGATGATGATAAAATTTATATCCGGCTGGCCCGTCGGCGAAGGTGTTTTGCGTAACGACTGTTTCCCACCATTGTTCTGCATTTTGGAGCAGCATGCTGTCGTTGGCATTGAGACCTGCCTGCTGCAGCATTACCGCAATGCCTGCGCTGCCGTGGCAGAGGCAGGCGTCCAGTACGGTGCCATTTTCTACATCGCGGTAGGTGGCGATATGGGTGAATATTTCGAAGGCGTATTCCTTCCAGGCGGGCACGTTCATGCGGCTGCCGGCGTCCCAGAGGGCGGAGGCGATGCCGAGGTCGCCATAGCACCAGCCCAGGCGGCTGTGAACACTACCGGCCATGACGTGCTGCTCGTCTATCAGTACCGGGAAAAGACTGATGCCGGCTTCCTGGTTGGTTTTGCGGGTGCTGATCAGCCAGTCCACCGCCTGGTGTACCATAGGCCTGACGATATCCTGCGCTATATTTTTTTCGTATATACGTGCCAGTATGGAAATGATGGCGGGGTTGCCATGGGCCAGGCCGAGGTTAAACAGGGGCCGATCTTCCTTTTCCAGTCCGAGTGAGCTGAAAAGGTCCTTCCAGGCCACGCCCTGGCGGAGTTTAAACTTTTGGCTGTCCAGCTCCATCACCAGTTTTTCCAGTTGTTTTCTGGCCACGGGAGAGGGGAGGCGGTTGAGGAAATAGAGTGCTACGCCCAGGCCCTGGTGGAGGAAGTCGAATCGCTGTTGTGCGGTTTCCAGGTCCATCCATTCGGCCAGGAGCTGGTCTGTTTCTTCGAAGGTTTCGTTGAGGTCATCTCCTTCAATCAGGCCCATCTGGGAAAGGTGCAGCAGCGTCCAGGCGATGCCGGAGAGCCCACTGCAATGGGAGCCGTTGATGCTGGTGGTGGCCACTGCGTCCAGGCTGCGTTGGATGACGGCGTATGCTTTGTCGAGGTGACTTTCATCCCCGGTGAGCTGGTAATAGTAGGCGAAGAATAATGCGCTGCCGGTATAGCCGCCGAGGAGTCCCGGGTATTCGGCCTCGGTTGCAAATTCGGTTAATTCCTTACTGATTTGTTCCAGTATGATGGTGGCTGCTTTTCTGTCGGGCATATAGGTAGTTCATTACGTCAAAAAGGCAAAACATGCATGTACTGCATGTTTTGCCAGTTGTACCTGTGAATACAAACGGGTGCATACATTGGTGTATGCGGGAAAGGGATAACGGTTACATTGCAAAGCAATGCTCCCGGCAGGATCAGAACCTGCAGGAATCAATACTGCAAATAGGCGCGCCCTGGCTGGTATTAGCAGCGCACATGGCAGAGCACAGTACGTGGCAGGTAGTACCCGTAGCTGCATTGCCGTTAGCACTACCCGCATTTTGGAGTACAGAAACCTTTATTTTCCCCAGATGTAATTTTTTCTGAGATGATTTTTTCATAATCAACAATTTAGATGATTAGGATTTACAGGAATCAGAATCTGCAGGAATCTTCACTGCAGATCGGCGCACCCTGGCTGATGCAGCTGATTTTGATAGAAATAGAAAATAAAGCAGGAGAGTTACCAGCTACTTTTTTTCCCAGTTCTGCTACCTTGATCTTGCCGAGGTGCAATTTCTTTTCTGAAGTCTTTTTCATGAAACAGGATTTAGTTTTTTCTCAAGAATAAATTAGATACAGGATGCTTTTGTACTAGGAGGTGTACATTTTGCAAACAGGCTGCAACCGGTGTAGGTTGGCGCTTTAGCATCTCTTTCTCTTGAAGCGGTGTTCAGACTGGAAACCTTAATTTTGCTCAGGCTGAGCTTTTTTTCTGATGTTTTTCTCATAACCAATAATTGTGTTGTTTTAAAAAAAAATTATAGCTGACAGGAGATATATTTTGAGGATATTTTTTGATTACAGGTTTTCTTAAATTTTACAGGCATTACCTAAAAGTAGGAACAAACTGCAATAAACGTAATCCCGGAAAAGCGTGATTTTTAGGTAGATGTTGAAACATGAAATATCCCGTTTTTACGGGATAGGCTGCCATTACAATTCCCTTTAAATTCATTGCACACAGTAATGATAACCATGATTTGCGCCGAGAATTATTTTGCTTTGAGAACACCTATGCTGCCCGTGAGTACCCTCCAACGCCTGCAGCACATTGAAATAAATATGCTTCCTTCCGTCATCAGGGAAATTTTTGCCGATCCGGGATTACAGGAGGCCATATATATTGCATCGATCGACCTTTACCAGGAAATGCAGCGATGGCTCAGTGGCCAGCCACTGGCAGCCAAGGAGGAGGAGAAACTGGTCTTCTCCCTATATCGTTACCTGCTGCGTATGAGCACCCGCTGCACACCTTACGGGCTGTTTGCCGGCGTTACCACCGGCAGTAGTCATACACATACGGAGGTTTTTTTGGGAGATGATCAACTGCACCGTAAATACTGCCGCCTCGATATGAACTATGTAGCGGAACTGGCAGGGGCTATTACTACGGTGCCGGCTATACGCGAAAAGCTGTTATATTACCCGAACAATTCTATCTATCTCTCCGGCAGCCGCTTTCGCTATGCTGCCTATACGCTGCGCAATAAAGTACGTAACTACTACCTCACCGCAGTAGACAATACGGATTACCTCCGGGAAATACTTGCCACGGCCACTTCCGGCGCCACGCTCGAGCAAATCCGCCAATGCCTCATCAGTGAGGAAAATGAAATTACCTGGTACGATGCGGATGAATTTGTACAGGAACTACTCGCTAACCAGCTACTGGTGAGTGAACTGGAGCCAACGGTAACAGGCACTGAGTTTTTTCATACACTCCTCCAAAGGATACAGCCTATCCCCGAAGCGAATGATATCACCACGCAACTGCAAAAAATAGTGACACTGCTGCAACAGCCCAGCATGGCCGCTTACAGCGAAGTAAACCGCATCGTAAAAAGCCTGCTGCCGGATACCAGCAGTAAGGACCTGCTGCAAACAGACCTCTACCTGCATACCACCGCCAACCATCTATCCCAGAAAGTACTGGGCGAGCTGGCCACACATACCAGCGACCTCGCCGTACTGGCGCGCAGCGGCATCAGTCCGGACCTGGAACAGTTTATCAGCGCCTTTTCCGCCCGCTACGAAGAACAGGAAGTGCCACTCAGCCTCGCCCTCGACACGGAAGCCGGCATCGGTTACGGCGCACACACCGGCGGCGATCATACCCCCTTACTCGATGAACTGCAACTGCCCGCCACGCCTGAAAATGGCAGCGTGGCCGCTGATAAACTACTGACACTGCAACTGCAACGCCTCCGCGAAAACACCGCAGAAGTGGTGCTCACCAAAGCAGACCTGCAGGGATTACAATCGGACCGTACACCCAAACTCCCCGCCAGCGGCTACCTCATGGGTAAACTTTTGGCCGGTAGCGCTGCCGCCATCGACGAAGGCAACTACCTCTTTGAACTCCACGGTTGCAACGGCCCCTCCGCCGCTAACCTCCTCGGGCGCTTCTGCCACGGCGATGCCTTTTTATCAGCACAGGTTAACATCTCCCTGAGAAAAGAAGAAGAGCTGAACAGGGATATCATTTTTGCGGAAGTGGTACACCTGCCGGAATCCCGTACAGGAAATATTTTAATGCGGCCACGGTTACGACCCTACGAAATTGTATACCTCGCTGCCAGCGAAGCAGGTGCGGAACAAATCCCCGTATCGGACCTGATGATCAGCATCCGCCAGGGCAAAATCCGACTCCGCTCGGTCAAACATAACAAGTGGGTGATCCCCCGCATGAGTACCGCCCATAACTACCGCAACGGCCTGCCTGTCTATAAATTCCTCTGTGAACTGCAATTCCAGGATTATGAACCAGGCTACAACTGGCAATGGCTGGTGGGCAGCGATTTCACCTTCCTGCCACGGGTGCGCTACGGCAACTTCATCCTGCATAAACGTACCTGGATCTGGCGCAAAGCGGATAATGCGTATAACCGTGACCGTTATCATGAACAAATCCAGGCATTCCGCCAAAAATGGGACCTGCCACAATATGTAGTGATCTCGGAAGGGGATAACGACCTGGTAATAGACCTCGATAGCCCCGTAGCCGTAGCCCTCTTAGGAAAAATCATGGACCGCTCCGAACAGGTGGTGCTGCAGGAACTGCTGCAAACGCCTGACCGCTGCTGGATAGAAGGCCCCCACGGTAAACACGCCAATGAGCTGGTGCTGCCACTGTATAACTCCGGCGCCACGCTGGACATACCGCCGGTAGCCATCCCCAAAGCAGATATCCAGCGCAGCTTCCATACCGGCAGTGAATGGCTCTACGTAAAAATTTATTGCGGCACCCGCACCGCCGAAGATATCCTAAAAGAAATGATTGCCCCACTAGTGACGGAGCTGCTGGAAAACGACGTGATACAACAATGGTTCTTTATCCGCTACACCGATCCGGACCATCACATCAGGGTACGCTTCCGGCACGCAGATGACCCCGGCTTCTGGCAGGTAGTGCTGCAGCGACTCTACGAAATAACGCATCTCTCTGTAAATAAAAACCTGGTCAGCAAAATACAAACGGATACGTATACACGGGAAATTGAACGCTATGGCAATGATACCATGGCCTTTAGTGAAATGGTGTTTCACCACGACAGCCAGTTTGTTCTACAACTCATTCAGCTGCTCGACGATGAAAGCGGGGAGGAGTACCGCTGGAAGATAGGAGTAGTGGGCACGGACCAGCTGTTGGAGGCTTTCGGGTTTACCCTGGAACAGAAAGCCGCACTGATGCAGCAACTGCAACAGCATTTCTTTAAGGAATTCAATGGCAACAAAGGATTACAGCAACAACTGAATGATAAATACAGGCAGGCATCCTCTGAACTCACCAGCATGCTCGCAGGGGAATTGCCGGATGAAGTAGTACAGCTGTTGCGGGAACGTAGTGCCGCCATAAGTGAGATGATTGCTTTGCAGGAGTTACCGGATAAATTCGGGTTAATGTCCAGCTACATCCATATGTTCCTGAACCGCCTGCTGCTGGCTGCCCAGCGCAAGCATGAACTGGTGATCTACCATTTCCTGGACCGATACTATACTTCTATGGTGGCACGTGCGAAGAAAACGGGAAAGGTAATCGCATAAATTAAAAACCCCGGTTGCCCGGGGTTACCACAATTATGGATTGGCAGATTGTACGGCCTGCAACATATCGCCTACATATTTTTGGAGTTTAGCCTTGTCATCCGGGTCCAGTTTTTCGGCTTCCACCTTTTTGTCGTATTCCTTTTTGAGGTCCTGCAGTTTATCTGCATACTCTGCTGCTTTTTTACCGCTGTTGGTATTTACCAGGTCAGAAAGATACTTGTGAAAATCGTTTGCCAGCGAGCGTGCATTCGCCTTTTTAAAGTCGGGCATAGCTACAGTGGCCATAGCCGCATTAATATTGGCCTGAATGGCAGCAGTAGCTGCCTGTACAGCATTCGCATCGCTGGCTGCCTGCGCGGCGGCAGCTTTTTCAGCCGATTCGATTGCCTCTCCGGCTTTCTCCTGCGCCTTTTTCTCGTCATGCTTTTGAGGGTTCTGGCAGGCCACCGAAAATGCCATCAGTACTGCCAGGCCTAAAACAACTTTTTTCATAACAACTGGATTTTTGTGTACTAACTCAAACACATTCGGGGTTAATTTGGTTTAATAGGTATGTTGAACGAACCTACGGTAAATAAACCATCAGAAGGCCGGTTTTGGCGCAAAGCCAGGATACTGCTGGACAAGCATTTTAACCTGCGGGTAGAAATGGCGGATGAGCAGGAAGTGATATCCTCCGTTCGTAAAAATTCAGAATTCCGGGGCGCCAATTTATGGACGCTGATCTTCGCCATCTTTATTGCTTCCATAGGCCTGAATATTAACAGTCCTGTCGTGATCATTGGCGCCATGCTCATTTCACCACTCATGGGCCCTGTGATGGGTATCGGGGTCGGGCTCGCTATTACAGATTTTGCGTTGCTCAAAAAGGGCGGCAGAAACCTGCTTCGGGCCAGCCTCATCTCCGCCATCACTTCCAGCATTTACTTCTGGCTCACTCCATTGCACGAAGCACAGTCAGAACTGCTGGCGCGTACCATGCCCGCCACCTGGGACGTGCTGGTGGCCTTTTTCGGTGGTCTTGCAGGTATTGTAGGCGCTACCCGAAAAGAAAAGTCCAACGTCATTGCCGGCGTGGCAATTGCTACTGCACTCATGCCACCCTTGTGCACAGCAGGTTTCGGTATTGCTACCGGTAACTGGTATTTTGTATTGGGCGCCTTTTATCTGTATTTTATTAACTGCGTATTTATTTGCCTGAGTACCTACCTGATGATCCGCTACCTGCGTTTTAGGCACCACCGGTACGAAGACACCAACTATAAACGAAAAGTACTCCGGTACATCCTGCTGATCACCCTCATTACGCTGGTACCCAGCATATACCTGAGCTTCCGCATTGTAAAGGAAAGCATTTTTGAAAGTAATGCACGCAGGTTCGTCAATGATAACTTCCACTTTCCTTCCACGCAAATACTGCATAGGGAATTTGTTTACAATATGGAGGGGAGTAAGATTGACCTGTTATTAATCGGGGAGAAGCTCAGTGACTCGACCGTAAAAGTGCTGCGTTCCCGGTTAACACAATACCGGTTGTATAATACAGATTTAGTACTGCGGCAGGGAATCAAAAATCAGCAGAACCTTGATTTTAGCCAGGTAAAAGCCAGTATCCTCGCCGACATCAATGCCGCCGAACCTACGCCCGTTATCGTAACGGTAGCCGAAAAGAGCACACCGGATCTCTCCGGAGAATTACATGCGCTTAATCATGATATTGTATACTATTCGGCAGGCAGTATGCCTTTTACAACCGCAGGAAGTGATAAAACAGATACGACCATGGTGGTAGTGCTGGGGGTGAAAAAGCGAATTGCAACGCTGGAACGTAAACGGCTGTACGACTGGCTAAAGCAACGCCTGGGGCAGGATAGTATTAACCTTATTTTGCAGGAACAAAAGTAGAGACGGGCGCAGCCCGTCTCTACAATGCTACAACGAATATTTCCAGCCCTTCTCCTTCCAATAGCTGATGATCGGTTTAAACGGCCCGTATTTATGCTGGGTAGCGTTAAATGTATCCGCAAATGGTCCCATATCATAATCAATTGCCTTCTCATTGATATGCGGGTAATCAAAACTCTTCGGATTGGGTCTTTGATGCAGCTCGTCGTTGTTCACGAACGCGGCAATGTCCAGCGCATCTGCATCGGAGAGGAAGGTGCCTTTATCTGTTTTATCATAAGGCATGTTATTCTTCAGCCACTCGGCCTGTTTCACTACGCGGTGCATACTGGAACCCGGCTGGTACGACTCCTTACCCCACAATGGTGGATAGGTATACGCCGTGCCTTCCGGATTGAGCTGACCTGCCCCGTCTTTACCATGGCAGCGCTCACAATGCTGTACAAACAGTTCTGCCCCATGCTGCGGATTTGCTGCCACGTCAGGCAGGTCCAGCTTGCGGTTATGCTGCCCTTTGATGGCTTTATCCTCCGGTGCAAAAGAGTTGATCCATTTTAGGTAAGCGAGGTAGGCGACCATCTCTTTGCTATCCAGCGGCAGCGGCTTTCCATTATGCGGGCGCGTTACACAGTTGTTCACCCTTTCTGCCAGCGTAAGCACTTTGCCTTCCCTGGCGCGGTATTGCGGGTAATTATCATGAGAGGCCAGCAGGTTAAAGGAGAACGGTTTGGTACCTCCATCCTGGTGGCAGTTGGTACAGCTCATTAGGTTGCCGGTAAACTGACCCGCACTCCCTTTAGGGCCGATATATTTAGCCGTGTTCATCATCAGCTCACGGCCGTATTTTACCAGCTCCCCGAATTTATCATCCGGTATATCTTTGAGGTCAATGGTAACAGTGACTTCTTTAGGCGCCTCCGGCGCTGCGTTGGTTTCTTTTCCTTCTACCTTTGAGCCGCAGGAAGTAGTTACTGCAGCCACTCCCAAACCAAGCACGCCCATCACGGTGAAAATTTTTTTCATCTTACAAGATTTCAAAGCTTATTAATAGCCAGGTTGATTGATAAATGGTTGTAGCCTGTCGGCCGCAATAAAGTTGGCCCTGTACGACGACATGCCCGTTTTCAGCAGCCAAAGGAAACGGCCTTCCAGGTTGGTCAGCAATACGGAATTGCGTTTAGTCGCGCAGGTGAGCAGGGTGCTGTCAGTGATCTGATAACTGCTGCCCATCCGTTCATTGTAAAACTCCGGCGGTAACACGGTGTTGTTCATCAGCTTCGCCTGCTGCCCGTCGATGGCAAACGTAAGTGTGCGGGAGGTTTTCTTACTCACCCCATTGTCAAAGAAAGTAAGGTAGCCACGCTGATCAAAGTGAATGCCGTGGGCCTGATCAAAAAAGGCGCTGTCCGGAATAGGGAAGCTGCCGTTTTTACCCAGTGTCCACAAGCGTTTGCCGGTTTTACTGTCTATCCTCCAGATCTGCCCGTTGTTATAAAAAGAGACGAGGTAGTTGCCATCTTTATCGATGGTGATACAGTTGGCATGCATCCAGTCACCTTTCTCTTTCAGGATATTTTTTTCCTTCAGCGGGTCCAGCTCATCAAATACCGTCCATTTCCATACCTGGTGACCTTTGCGGTCCAGCACCAGGATGCCGTCGCCTTTGATGGTATCGGTTTTGCTGCCGCCAATGCTGCTGAGGTCCATCACGCGTTCCTCTACACACAGTGTGAGCAGGTGGTCTTTGTCCTCCAGGATTTCATGGTGAATGGTTTGCTTAAAATCTCCCTGACCTTTTTTCAGGTATAACAGGGTATCACCGGTGAGTGATACTTCGAGGATCTGATCGCCGTAGCTGGTTTCATAGCCCGCGCCGCCCAGCAGCCCCAGTACCGTATTGCTGGCTGTAAACCGCGCTACCTTATAGCCCGCATTATGCACCTGGTGGTACCATACAATTTTACCGCGTGCATTTACCATGCATACATAGCCCGGATCTTCACGCTGGGTAAGCATAACGTAGCCTTTCCCGAAAGCTGCCGGCAATACCGAACTATCGGGGCACACTACACGAAATATATCCTTCATCCACACCGGGATGTCGTTGGTGGTGAATTCATAAACCTTACTGGCCTTCAGGTTGCTGCCATGGCCGGTAAGAATCCTGTATTCATATTTCGTAGCACCCTGCAGGTTAGTAAGTACGATGTTGTGTACCGTTTTGGCGGTGGACAGCGGGGTAGTGGTTTTCTGATCTGCATGCCCTTGTGGCCAGTATTCAACGGCGGCATCGCGTTCTGCGCGACAGGTAACCTTAGTAGCCACCTTTAATGCGTTGGCGCCTACAGGCAATACCATGATTTCCTTTACATCGGTGCTGTAGCGACTACACGACTGGCCGGCGAGCAACAGCAGGGCTGCCGCTAAAACCAGCGGCAGCCTGTGTTGTATGTGATTCCATTTTATCATTTGCAATGTTGGTCTTGCCGGAAAAATACATTTTTTACTGGCGTCTGTCACCGTTGCTGAGTTTTTTATTGATATCCGTTTGTGCCTGCGGATAAGAGAAGTACTTATCTCTCGGCATCTGGATGGTAGGCGTGAGCTTGGCAGCCTGCAGGTAAGTGTTTACCACGGACTCATATTTACCCATGCGGATCAGGTCCTGGCGGCGTTTGCACTCAAAGAAGAACTCCCAGCCGCGCTCCTGCAGGATGGCATCGCGCAGTGTTTCGCGGGTGAAACTGCCTGCAGCACCCAGTTGTGGCGCCTTGGAACGTGCCTTTACCCGGTTGATCAGGTCTACGGCTTCCTGTGTAGGGCCGGAAATTTCGTTGATGATTTCCGCGCGACTCAGCAAAATATCCGCGTAACGCAGGATCGGGAACACGTGACCATCGTAGTAAGTAGTAGAACCGTTTGGATCAGCGAATTTCTTGGTAGCTACATCCGGCATGTAGAATTCACCTGCCGGCGGATTGGTAGCGCCCGGAGGGCCCTGTTTGTAGTGCAGGCCATCGCTGCCCTCGTAGTCGTAATAGAACAGTTGCTTACGTTCATCGGCATCGTTGAAGGTATTCCAGAAGTACCAGGTTACGGCAAAGTACTGCCAGCGGTCTGTTACGGTAGGGTGGTTCAGCGGACCAAAGTGGTTCAGTATTTCCACCGCATCCGTCAGCGGGTCCGCCAGGGCAGAGAAAATACTTTCCTGGTTCCATTTATTCTTTTCTGCAAACAAGCCGGCATAAGAAGGATACAGATCATATCCCAGGCCCATTACCTGTTGCGTAAGCGGCAGGGCTTTATCCCACTGGTGCTCGCGCATGTACAGCTTAGTGAGCAGGGAAAGTGCAGCTCCTTTGGTAGCACGACCAATATCATTCGTGCTGTATACCGCGTTACCTACATAGTTAACCGGCAGGTTGGCAGCTGCAAATTCCAGGTCCTTGATGATCAGTTGGTTTACCTGTTCCACCGGAACGGGAGCCATCTGGTCAAAGTAAGTAGGGTTCGACTGGTTTTGCGCCACAGTAGAATCAGTTACCAGTATCACCGGGCCAAAAGCATCTGTCAGATCCACATAGCCAAGCGCACGGAGGAAGCGGAGTTCTGCGGTGAACTGTGTTTTTTGTGCATCGGTAATGCTGTTCATTTTGCCGATGTTGTAGAGTGCGATGTTGGCATCTGTTACCAGCTTGTACTGGTGCTGCCAGGCGAAAGCCAGGTAGGTGTTGGCAGGTGCCCACTGGCATTCCGACATCAGGCCTACATCGCCACCGGAGCTGGCATGTCCGATGTCGGTAGTGAGGTCGGAAATAGTTACCTGGAAACCGGCGTAGTACATCCAGGCATCGGAGCGGCCACTCGGTTGTTTTAAACGGGAGTACACACCGTTTACAGCAGCCTTGGCGTCACTCAGTGTAAGAAATGCATTACTGCTGGTAAGGAAGCTGTATACTTTCGGATCTTCCAGTTTGCTACATGACGCAGCGCCCAGCATCAATGCAGCAAGTGCGATATATCTAAATTTCATTCTTCTAAAGTTTACAGGTTAAAAATTCGCTTTCAGGCCTACAGTATAGGTACGGTAAGCAGGGAAGGCGGTATAGTCCAAACCTGAGCTCAGGTTAGCGGTAGCGCCACTGCTGTTCATATTACTGTTCACTTCAGGATCACTGCCGGAATAGCCGGTGATGGTAAACAGGTTTTGTACGGAACCATATACTCTCAGGCCCTGCATCACTTTCAGGAAAGTGTTCTTAACCGGGATATTGTAACCCAGGGTCACCATTTTCACGCGCAGGTAAGAAGCGTTTTCCACGAAGCGGGAGTTCATCAAACCTCCATAACCAATGGCATAGCCATCTCTCGGAATATCGGTGTTCTCGTTAGTGGTGGTCCATCTGTTGAGTGCTGCCGAGCCGGGACCTGATTCCAGTACCAGCGCAGTACCATTATACAGGCTGTAGTCCAGTGCACCCTGCAGGAAGATGTTCAGGTCGAAGTTGCCGATGCGGAAGTCGTTGTTTAAACCATAGATGTAATGCGGGTTGGCATGACCGAGATAGGTACGGTCGCTGGCATCAATCTTACCGTCAGGCTTACCATCCGGACCGCTGATATCCTTGAATTTAGGATCGCCCGGTTTGGAGTTAGGCTGTGCCGGATGCGCTTCCCCTGTTTTGATAACGCCATCGTAGATGTAACCGTAGAAGGTGCTCAGCTCCTGTCCCGGGGCGAGTTTGGTAAAGTCCATACCGCGACCGCCATACAGGTTAGCCGTTTGCGTGATGATGTATGGTTGTCCGCCCAGGTTAATCACTTTCTGCTTGTTGTAAGCAATGTTGAACGAGGTGTTCCAGGTGAAGTTTTTATGATTGATGTTTTCGGTATTAATACCCAGTTCCACGCCCTGGTTCTGCAACTCCCCTGTATTTACTGTGATGGTCTGGAAACCGTTCCAGTCGCCGATTGGCAGGTCGTAGATCAGGTCTTTTGTTGTTTTCTTGTAGTAGTCGATGGTCACGCTCAGCTTATCCTGGAAGAAGCCCATATCCAGCCCCAGGTCCAGCTGCGCCAGGGATTCCCATTGCAGGTTCGGGTTGGATAAGCGGGTAGCCACCACGCCACCGTAGCTGTCGCTGCCTTCGCCCAGTGATACGTTGGTAGGCCCGAAGGTAGACATGTAAATGTAGCTGCCTATACGGTCGTTACCGGTTTTACCGTAACCACCGCGTACTTTCAGGTTGGAGAATACGTTCAGGTTTTTGATAAACTCTTCATCGGAAGCTCTCCATGCCAGTGAGAAAGATGGGAAGTAACCGAAGCGGTTATTGGTACCAAATGCCTGGGAGCCATCGCGGCGGAAAGTAGCGGTGAGCAGGTACTTATCCATCAATGTATAGTTCAGGCGGCCATAGGCAGAAGCCAGTTTATTCGGAATTTTCTGGCTGGTGCTCTGGATTCTTTCGGTACCGGCTTCCAGGTTGTTATACAGGTAAGCATCGGTACTGAAGTTCTGTACCAGGCTGTAGTGGCGCTGGCTCAGGTCCGACTGGTAGGAAGCTCCTGCCACCAGGTTGATGGCGTGGATTTTATTAAATGTTTTTCTGTAAGTGAAGTATCCTTCGATCAGTTGCCTGGAAGTTTGTGCGTCCAGCAGGCTGGCTTTACCTCTTACTTTTTCACCGTCTACGAGGTCGCGCGGCAGGTAGGTTCCTTCTTTGGTATTCAGTCGTTCGGTACCACCGTTTACGCGGAAGTTCAGACCTTCAATGATCTCGTAATCGAGGTAGGCGTTGAGGTTTACTTTGTCCTCGAAGCGGTCGTTGGTAGGAGCCATCAGCCATGCCAGCGGATTATCCTTACCACGGTAACGGGCATACGTACCGTCGTCGTTATATACCGGGATGGCCGGGGAGGCGGTGAGTACGCCGTACATGACGTTGCTCGGAACGATGTTACCGTCGTAGGTTTTAAAATTCGTATAGGCGTGGGAGAGATATACGTTTGCTCCGGCCTTGAATTTTTTAGATACCTGCTTGTCGTAGTTTACGCGGGCAGAGTAGCGGCTGTAGCTGGTGTTTTTCAGCGCACCGTCCTGCTGGAAGTAGTTGCCCGACATGGCGATACGGTCTGTAGCATTGCCGCTGGAGATGCTCAGGTTATGACTTTGCACCAGGCCGGGGCGGGTAGCGAGTTTGAACCAGTCGTTATCGCGGCCGCTGGCCAGGTCGGCAGCGGTGTAGTAGTCCGGCTGACCTTTTTCATTGGCTTTAGCGTTGGTCACCTTCATATTATCGAGTCCGTTCATTTTATCGTATTCCTTGATAATACGCTGGGAGCCCATGTAGCCGTCGTAGGTGATGGACGTTCTGCCGTTTTTACCACGTTTGGTGGTGATCATGATGATACCGTTGGCACCGCGGGCACCGTAGATGGCTGCGGAGGAGGCATCTTTCAGGATCTGGATATCTTCGATATCGTTCGGGTTGATGTCCTTGCCGGTTTCGGTGATGAAACCGTCTACCACATATAGTGGTTCGTTGGTGGATTTGATGGAGTTACCGCCACGTACACGTACGGCGGTGGTACCACCTGGTGCGGCGTTGGTCTGGCTTACCTGTACACCTGCTGCGCGGCCCTGGATGGCCTGTGCCGCGTTGCTGGTAATACCGCCGATGTTCATCTGATCGCTGTTAATGGAGCTGATGGAGCCGGTGAGGTCTTTCTTTTTAGCGGTACCGTAACCTACTACGATCACATCGGAGAGGTGTGATACATCGCTTTCCAGCATCACTTTCAGTTTGGTATTTTTACCATCAAATTTTATGAGGGTTGCTTTGAACCCCACCATGTGGAACTCCAGCGTTTCGCCTTCGTTGGCGCGAATGGTAAAGGAGCCGTCCGGCTGGGAAATAGCGCCGGTTTTGCTGCCTTTCACGGTAATGGTTACCCCTGGCATGGGTTCACCTTTATCGTTGGTTACCACGCCATGTATTTCCACCGGAGGGGGAGGCGTGGTGGCGGGTGGCATCATCGGGTTGTTCCTGATGATGATTGCACCGTTTTCGATGGAATAAGTCAGGGGCTGATTGCGTAATAACAGGTTCAGTGCCTCCGTTACAGGTACATTGTTCACTACCAGGGAGGCTCTGCTGCTTTTTTCCAGCAGGTGCTCATCCGCGAGGATGTTGAGTCCTGTCTGTTTGCTGATCTCCCGGAATACATCTTTGGTGGAGGCATCTCTGAATGCCACGCTCACTACCTGTGCAGGTTTTCCGGCACTTGCCTGCATCCCGGTAGCCAGGCATAGCAGGGCCAGTAGCTTGCTGACCTTCAGGTGTTTGGTTGGACGCCGGTCTTGTCCGGACCGGGTGCAGGCAATAGTACTTGATTGCATACTTCTGCGAATTTTGATTTAGATATGTGGTTAGTTTGCGATGCTTACGCGGTCTTACAGTTCACTGTTTTGGCTGATATGACTATGTATGTTACTTTTTCTCTCGTCCTATGTATGTTGCACGATCAATTTGTTTCCTTCCAGCCTGAATGAGATATCGTTGGCATCCAGAATGCGCAGCACGTTTTTCAGGGTGCTGTTGCGGTTGATGATTCCAAAGAATTTACGGTTGTTTACTTTTCCTTCGTACACGATTTCTACGTTATACCATTGCGCAAATTGCTGTAGCACTTCGGTCAGCGGGGTATTCTCGAACTGGAAAAATCCGTCTTTCCAGGCGATGATACTGCTGATGTTGACATTGGTTTGTTTGGTCTGATGACCGTTGGCGCTTACCTGCGACTGCTCACCCGGTGCCAGCAGGAGGGAGCCGGAGGAGCTGTTTACTTTCACGGCACCGCTTATCAGCGTGGTGTTGGTGGTAGCTGCTGTCGTGTAGGCGTTTACGTTCAAGCTGGTGCCCAGTACGTCGATAGCAATCTTGCCGGTGTGGATGCGGAATGCTTTGTTGGCATTGGCGGCCACTTCAAAATAGGCCTCACCGGTGAGTTCCACCAGTCGCTCGCTGCCTGGGAAGGCGCTGGGGAAGCGGATGGAGGAGGCTGCGTTGAGCCATACTTTGGTACCATCGGCGAGGGTGAGTGTATATGTTTCGCCGGCGGCGGTGGTCAGTGTGTTGTATACCGGTGGCTGATGGCCGTTGTCGTCGTAGCGTAGTTCCCCGTTGTGGTTGCGGATAGCGCTGCCACCCTGGCTGGCCAGCAGCTGGTTGCCGGCGCTGTCCAATACTATTTTTTCACCGTTTGCCAGTGTTAATACTGCTTTGTTTTTTCCGGGGGAGATGTCATGGTCGTCCTGCGAAATAGCTTTGGTGATGACTGGTTTTTGCTCCGGCAGCAGGTACTTTGCGGCTGGTATGGCGATGGCGGCCAGTACAGCGGCTGCTGCCAGGAAGCGCAGTTTCCCGTTTTTGCGTAAAGGAATAATGGGAGCAGGTGATTGTATGTGAGTGAACAGGGCCTGTCGGACCCTGTCGCCCGGCCCACTGATGTCGGTATCCGGTGCCGACTGCTCAAACGCAGCCTGTATTTCAGCCAGCAGCAGGCGGTCCGCCTCCGGCAGGCTGAGGTAGTCCAGGAGTTCTATTGCCTCCTGGGGACTGCACTTGCGTTGTTGCCAGCGTTGCAGTAATAGTCGGTAATATTCATTGTTCTTTCCTGTCGGCATACTATATACTATCCTGAAAATTTGCCGGAGGGTGGTTCCTTCCTAAAAAAAAGTCAGGCTTTTTTTTTGGTTGATGAGCACCTCTGTCCAAAAAAGGAGGAACAGGGCGCCGTCTGCATGCTCGTAAAAAAATGATTGTATGCTCTTCAAAGCCAGTACCATGTGCTCTTTCACGGTATTTTTCGAAATGCCCAGCGTTGCTGCTACTTCCTCGTATGATTTGCTTTCTTCGCGGCAAAGCTTAAAAACACGCTGCCGCTGTGGCGGTAGCCGGGCAATGGCAGTATGCAGCAACTGCTCATACTCTTTCCAGAGCAGGCGGGTGTCTGCATCGTCCGTTTGCCGGTGAAGGTCCTGCATCACCTGGTGACGCAACGCTTCATCTGCCGCTATTTTCTTCATTAACTTAAAAACATGATTCCGGGTGATCCGGTAAAGATATCCCCTGAATGATTGGGCAGGATCTATCCGCTCCCTTACCTCCCAGATCTTTACAAATACTTCCTGTAAAGCATCCTCGGCAAGTTGGGGAACAGCGATAAAACGCAGGATATAAGTGTACAGCGAAGGATAATGTTGGTTGTAAATGGCTATAAAAGCCTCCTGATTCCCCCGCCGCAACTCCTGTAATAGAATAGCCTCATCATTGCTCACTGGATCACGATTTAATACTAAAATACGGATTTGGAGCTAAAATCAAGCTGATTTTTAGATATTATCTTATTTTATATATTTGTAAGAAATAATGCCAGCCCCCATGCGCCTTACTATTCTATTGGTTTTACCGATCCTGTTTTTTTCCTGCGGAAAAAAAAGCGCCACCCCGGCAGCTACTCCTACGGACATTAGCGGGTCTTTTGTATTTAAAGGTGAAGCCAGGACTTATACCGTCCATTTGCCACAGGCTTACTTTGCCAGAACTGGTCAGCTGCCATTAGTATTGGCACTTCATGGTGGCTTTGGCTCGGCCTCGCAGATGGCCCGGCTTACGAACCTGAATACGACTGCTGACACGGCAGGGTTTATAGTTGTGTATCCGGATGGGTTGGACAATCCTTCCGGGGCCAAAACATGGAATGCAGGTAATTGCTGTGGTGTAAATGCATCCCTGAAAAATACGGATGATGTAGGTTTTATAGCTGCCTTAATAGATACCTTAGGCAACCGTTATGGCATCAACAAAAAACGTGTTTATGCTACCGGCCACTCCAATGGCGCCATGATGTGCTACCGCCTTGCCTCAGAACTTTCTGGGAAAATAGCCGCTATTGCGCCCAATGCCGGTGCTTTTCAGATGAAAACACCGTATAACCCTTCCCGTAATGTGCCGGTATTGCATATCCACTCCAAACTGGACCAGAATGCAAAGTACGCCGGCGGTAAAAGTCAGAACTATACACTTACCGGGTTGGATAATGCACCTGTGGACAGTTGTCTGAATGTGGTGGCTGCAAAGGCAGGGTGTATAGCCAATAAACAGACAATCGCTACATTTCCCCTATATACCATTTACAGATGGAACGGATGTACTGCAGCTGATTTCCAGGTATTGTTATACTTAACGGAAGACGGGGGGCATTCATGGCCAGGTGGAAATCAAAGTACCGGGCTGGATACAGATGTTACCTCAAAAGCATTCAGTAACAATAATATTATCTGGAGCTTTTTTAGTCAATATAGTCTGCCTTAATTTGGTAATCGGCTTGTGAGGCGCCGCCTTTACCCAGAAGTGCATACAGCTTTGGGTATGGAAATTTTATTTATTTTCGCGCCCATGAGAAAAACAAAATGGAAAATTGGAGATACCCTCATCCAGGTATTTCCTAATCGCGCCTATTTGCTATCTGGCATCCTTGTACTGTTCATCCTTGGTGTTATCTGGACCTTCATGGCCAAAGGGTCACCTTCACTGCAAGCCTCTCTGGCACAGGGTTACATCTTCGTTGTAATAGTGGCAGGCTTCTTTTTTGCCAACGCTGTTACTGCTTTCGTTTTTGATGCGAACGCAAAAACAGTGACCCAGAAATGGGCAGGAATACTGACCTTGAAAACAATTGCTTTCGATGAAATTGCAGCCATCGATCCGGTTACCGGAACGAATGGGTTAACCTATGCCATTTTCAAAAAAAGCAACCGTCATGGAAAAGGAATCCGTATATCTTCCTACTACAAAGGGTTTGAAGACAAAACAGCCATCCACTTCGAAGCGGAACTGCTGCCTGCCCTGCATCACATGATCTTTGGCAACCAGCCGGCAGCCACCGCTAACCCGGTGCATGTACCCATCAGCTCTTTCGAATTTTATAAGGAAGAAGGGGAGATCTACCACATGAAGCAAAACAAAATTTTTACAGCGGTGCTGATGGTACTCTGCCTGGCCTGGTGGTATTACGCATTCACCACGCCGGGGTATGCACCTGGTAAATCGCCGGCGCGTGAATTCATCGCCGTATGGTTCCCGCTGGTACTGGCACTGGTATTCGCCTTCATCCTTACCAACAGCTGGCAGTTTGATAAGCAACGCCGTGTGATCGTTAGTAAGTCGCTCGGTGGCTTAACCAAAAAAGAAATCCCGTTCGATGATTTTATTCGCTACAATATCGTTCGTAAATCCACTAACCTGATTTACACCGGCACTGAAGTAAAGCTGATGTTCAACACACCGAACGGCAAATACCGGGAGTTCGCCCTGCGGACTTTCATGAACACCAATAAAATTCAGCGCTTCCTCGACGAAACTGACGAGATCATGGGCGTTAAGCGCTAATCATATCTTTCACCATATTCTTTAAAACCGGGGCCTTCAGGGCCCTTTTATTCTGCAATCGCATCGCTGTTGTGTAACTTTTGGGACACTGTGTACTTTATTTCTCCCCTTAAAAAAATTCGTTTATTGGTAGAAGTGATTCTAATTACTTGATATTCAAATAATAAACAAATATTGGTTATCAGGTATAATTGTTGTTACAACTTGAACCTGTATATGTAAACAAGTACGTAGTGTGTTGAAAAAACTGTTCATACATGGAACCAGACAGATCAAAGGAGAAAATAGCAGCAATGTCCCCAATAGAAAACATCACGCCACCATCTCTTGAATTTTCCGAACCCGTGGCTCAGGATTATGAACATGCCAAACAGCTAGAAGTACAGTCCACAGAGCGCCGTTATCAGAAGATGATTGATGAAGTAGAAGACTATGCCATCATCATGCTGGATGTAAACGGTATTGTACAGAACTGGAATAAAGGTGCACAGAAAATCAAAGGCTATTGCGAGGAAGAGATTTTAGGGAAGCATTTCAGCGTTTTCTACCCAAAGGAGGATCAACAGCGCGGCCTGCCGGAAAGACTGATTGGCCAGGCGGCCACGCAGGGTAAAGCTATTCACGAAGGCTGGCGTGTACGGAAGGATGGAACCAGCTTCTGGGGAAGCGTGGTCATCACCGCTATGCACGACAACGACGGGAGCATCATCGGGTTCTCTAAGGTTACCCGCGACCTCACCGAAAGAAAAATGGCAGAACAACAAATCCTGAAATATACGCAGCAGCTGGAATCCCAGAATAAAGAACTACAGAAATTTGCTTTTGCTGCAGCGCACGATATGAAGGAGCCGCTGCGTAAAATCCAGTTGTATAACAGCATGGTGCTCGAAGCGGAAGACCTGATGCTGAGCACCCGACAGAAGGATTACCTGCTGCGTTCTGCGGATGCCGCCAAACGTATGCAGGGCCTTATTGATGATATGCTCTCTTTTACCAAAGTATCCGAGCAATCCATCGCCTTCGAAAATGTAAACCTCCAGGATGTAGTGGAAGAACTCACTACCTTCTTTGCGGATACCCTGGAAGAAACCGGTGGTAAAATAGTGGCATCCAACCTGCCGGGCATCTACGGTATTCCATTCCAGGTTCGCCAGCTGCTGGAAAACCTGATCGGTAACTCGCTCAAATATCACCGTAAGGGAGTGCCACCTGAAATAGTAGTCACCGCAGGAGTGGAGTCCATCCTCAATCCATCTACCGGGCGCCAGGACAGCATCCTGCTATTAACAGTAGCGGATAATGGTATTGGCTTTGATCAGCATTATGCCATGAAGATTTTTGAAATGTTTGAACGCCTGCATACCAGGGATGAGTATCCGGGTACGGGTATCGGACTGGCCATCTGTCGTAAGATCGTAGAAAATCACCGGGGCACTATCCAGGCCATCAGCAAACCGGGAGAAGGCGCCGTGTTTAATATTTATCTGCCGGCATAATCATCACATAGCTCAAGGATTTCACTGGCAATAGCTTTCAGCCCGGTATTACTTACCGGTTTTACAAAATATTTTAATGCCCCGGCGGCCAGACAGCGGTCGATATGCGTCTTTTCCTCCGAAGTACTCCATACCACTTTAGGAATGTTAGTGTACTGTTCCAGCCTTTGCATCTTTTCCAATACCTCGCCGGCTGTCATCATAGGCATCTTATAATCCAATAGGATCAGGCTCGGGAAATTCTGCTTGCTACAAACCGCTAAATAATCAAATACCTGTTTTCCGTTTTGTACACAGTCAACATTAACATCGCTATCTATTAATTCCAGCATCTCCCTGATAAAAGCTCTGTCATCCTGATCATCGTCTGCCAGGAGAATTCTCTTCTTTATCATAGATTGGGTCAGGTAATAATCTTAAGGCTAAAATAAAGAAAAAGGAATAATTTTTTTAATTATAGTATAGGGAGATATTAAAGTCAGGTATTGCTCAAGGCCGCGGCTTTTTATAAAGCCATCTCCAGCACCAGCATGTGTTTGCAGGCGATACCGTTTTCGTATATTGGTTCCTGGTAATGCGTGGTGAAATAATCTTTCCGGATCGCCACTATTTCAAATCCCATTTTTTGGTAGAGATATAATTGTCCCACCGAGCTGTTGCCGGTGCCAATCATAAGGCCGCTGGCGCCGTTTTCCCTCGCGCGGGCTATGGCATGCTGCAATAATAATTTCCCTAAGCCCTGCCCCTGGAAATCGGCTGCCACAGCAAGGTTACGGATTTCTGGCCGGCCCGGTTCCTCTAGGGTTATCACGTACACCCCAATCAGCCGGTCCTCTTTTTCAGCTACGTATATGCGAGCCTGGTAGATGTAGGAACGAATCATTTCCTCCGATGGGTCTGCCAGCAAAAGCAGGTCCATGGGAAGCTCCT
Source organism: Chitinophaga jiangningensis (assembly GCF_900142605.1). GTDB lineage: Bacteria > Bacteroidota > Bacteroidia > Chitinophagales > Chitinophagaceae > Chitinophaga > Chitinophaga jiangningensis. Next base: position 164,844 of record NZ_FRBL01000009.1, on the reverse strand, counting down.
CGTAAGGAGCAATGGCACGTATGGTCACCTCAGATTTTTGCATCTGCAAATGTAGGCGCTATTGTAATCGACTTAAGATTTCCTGAATGGAAAATTTTGCACCGCATACAAATTCATCTGCTGCACCGTAATAAATAGTAAGTTCATCGCCATTCACAATATGGCCATTCGTAAACACCACATGCCCGAAGAAACCGGTGAGCTCATACGGCACCAGTGGCTCCATGATGGGCTCGTCTGTACGGGCCAGCACTTTCGAAGGCTGGTGTATATCCAGCAGCGCCGCTCCCAGGCAATAACGGTGCGCGGTATTAGCGCCATGGTAAATCATCAGCCAGCCCTTTTCTGTACGGATGGGTGCCGCACCTGCGCCCACACGGGCACTGTCCCACTTGCCTGGCCTGGATTTCAGCAGGCAGCGGTGATCGCCCCAGTGTAGCCCGTCAGGTGAAGAGGCCAACCAGATGTAATTACCTCCCAGCGATACGCTGCTAGGGCGGTGAAGGGCATAATACATCCCATGGATCAGCTCTTCAAACAGGGCACAGTCTTTATTATGTGGCGGTATTATCATGCCGTGGCTCTGAAACTCCTGGAAGTTTTGCGTCGTTTTCATACCTACTCCCACTCCGTTTTCTGAAACGGCAGTATAAGTGAGATAATAGCAGTCGCCCAGCTTACTCACGCGGCAGTCCTCCACCCCAAAGGCTTCTAAACTCCCCTTGCCATAAATCGGCGGATACGCGGGATCTTCCTTAAAATGAATACCATCTTCACTGGAAAAAAAGCGTAAATGAGAAAGGGTGGTCAGGAAATCGGCCCCCTGGTAGCTGATCACCCTTGCATCGGTGGCTATAAGGTCCGGATCGTCCAGCTTGATCTGCCGGATGGTCATGCTGCCATCGGCATTGAGCACCGGGAAGGAAAGGTGTACATCCGATTGCTCCGGCCGCTCCGCCACCCGTACCAGCAGCCAGGTTTTGCGGTCGTAGCTGAAAACCCCGGGGTTGAGCAGGCAGGCCACCTTTACGCCCTCTTTGCTGGGAGTGAGGTCTGCAGGCTTCAACAGCGGATTTTCCGGAAAACGACGGGCTATATCAGTCATAAATATCAATTTCTGCTTTACTATTTGTAACAATTTCCATGCGATAATTGTAATAACTGATACAAACAATTTTCCTGGGCATAGACTATTTACTCACTTCAAAAGCACAAACATGAATCTGCTTTTTGGAATTAGTCTGCGTTGCGTATGCCTTGCCACGTGTATTTTAATCGCTGAGGACGCTATTTCTCAACACCGTGGCGGAGGCAGGGGAGGTGGTGGGCAACACCAGCCAGCCCAGCGCAGGCAGGCGGCGCCTAACCGTAATACGCAGCACCGTCAGCCAGCCCAACAACGTAACACGCCCAACCGTAATGCGCCCAATCGTAATATTAACAACAACCGTAACATTAACAGCGGCAACCGTACGATTAACAACCAACACAATCTGAGCAATAACAATATTCATAATCGTAACGTCCATGTCGATAACCGGCATGTGAATAATGTGAACGTACATCGTAACAACGTGAATGTACACCGTAACGTGAATGTGGTAGTGCCTCCGCGCAGAGTATACCCCGGCCGTTATAATTACTACTACCATCCTTACCGCCCGTATGTAGGCTGGGGCCCGGCATGGCATCCGGTAGGTTTCTTCCTCGCCACACTAACGGCTACGGCTATCGTAGTATCAGTTAATAACGCCAAGTACCATTATGATCAGGGTGTATATTATACGCAGTCCTCTGCCGGTTACACCGCTGTGCCTGCGCCGTTGGGTGCGGTGGTTACCACCTTGCCAAGTGGCTATACCACGGTAAATGTGGGAGGATCGCCTTATTATTATTATGGCGGTGCATTTTATACCAGGGGAGGCTCTTCCTACACCGTGGTCAACCCACCCGTAGGCGCTATTATCACTAATGTGCCTTCAGGTGCACAGGAGGTAGAATACAGTGGTCAGAAATATGTAGTGTATAACGGTACCTACTATCAGCCTATCAATAACAACGGGCAGCAGGCATATGAAGTAGTACAGTGGGATGAATAACAATTCCCGAATGTGAAAATCATTTTCCCGATATGATGCATGGGGTTGAATGTCAAAGGGTTAATATTGCAGCAGGAATTGAGTACAAATAATTAGTTACCCTTATGAAGACCCATTGATTTTTCATCCATGTACCCCATAAGCATGCATCTAATCCGTTGATCTTATTTTGCTGCCCCAATCCATTGAAGGTTCTGTTGCACCAGGCAACAGAACCTTTTTTATACTGCTTATTGCTTAAAGAAATCTTGTGCGGTCGTGGTTTTTTCCACCCATGCACCACTGTTAGGCTTCATTACAAACTCACTCATTCCTACTTCCTTCGCACCCGGAGCCCAGTCATAAGTATAGCCAAGGCGCGTCCATGGATAATGGTAATCCGTGGCGGAGGTAAGCGTGTGGAAGTAGGCAAACAGGATGTAGTTGTTAAACCAGGTGATGTAATCGTTTGTGGCGGCTGGTACCAGCACGGCACCGGTAGTGGTGGTGGTAATGTCAGGGTTACCGGCGGGCCTGTACAACTGAGCGGCCTGCACCCACATCTGGGCAATATGTGTATTGGTTTTCGGATTGATCGGTGGTAGCCCCAACACCTGGCAGATGCGCAGAATCGTGTCGGTACCCGCACTCATGCTGGCAAGTTTTGCCTTCATCTGGCCCGGTGCAAAAAGGAATGACTCGCCCCAGGTAGTGGTGATGCTATCCCCCAGTGGGTAGCTGGAAGGGAAGCGCATAAACGTTGCCATGAGCACATACTGTTTGCCATTGATGGTTTTCCATTGCAGGCGTGTGTTCGTAGGCGTTATAGTCCACAGGGTGTCTATAATCTCCGAACTGTCGGCCGTCATGGCGTCTTTAATGGAATTTGCATACAGTGCGTTTACATCTGGTGCAGGTGTTACGGGGTCGTCATTTTTGCTGCAGGCAGCAGCACCACATAACAATAAAAGGCATACAATGCCGGGTAAAAGGTTACTTCGACGGGTGTTTTTCATAGTATTACTGGTTAATAAAAATGCTGGTTTCCTAGAGCGTGGCTTAAGTCAGGAGTGGTAACTAATTGAGATTGTGCTGCAAGTAATACAATAACTTCCAATTATCAAAATTTGACTGCTATATTATAACACGGGAAATATTTTTTTGTAGGATGGTACCTGTAGCAACCCTGTCCGACTACTTCTGATCGTGCGCCCTGTACTCGTGCAAATCCGTCAATAAATCCGTTAACCAAAAGCTGAACATAACCATTACCGGTCGGGCACTATATATCGTCAGGCATTCAAACAAAGCAATCTGTACTCATTATTTAACCACCATTAGTTTAAACTATCTGTATGACCACCAATTCTATCCGCATCGGCGCATGGGGGCGCCTGGTATCCCTGTGTTTACTGCTCTTTCCGCTATGCCAGGCCACTGCACAGGTGAGTCCACCTGTACCGGCTACCACCGCCCAGCACAACAAACAGGTGATCGGCTACATCACCCAGTGGGACGCCTGGAAAAATGTATCCGGCATCACACCGGCAGGAGGGTACAACCACCTGAATGTTGACTACTCGCAGTACACCATCCTCAACTTCTCCTTCTTTGGGGTGGCGCAGGATGGATCGCTGCACAGCGGCGACTTTCGTAACAAAAGCATTTACCAGGCAGGCGCGGTGCAAGCCCCGGCACCACTGGTAAATGAAGACATTTACAGCAGCTGGGATATGTACCTGCTGTACGGGGAGCTGGAAGTATTGTACTATATCAGTGATGGCAGCAATGCCTACAACCTGGGCTACCGCAACAGCGGAAGCGGGTGGACCAACGTCAACACCGGCAAAAGCGGCAGCTTCCCGCTTTCTATTCACAAAGCCGGCGGCGCACCAGGTATCATCGAACTGGCACACCAGAAAGGGGTGAAAGTACTGGCCTCCATCGGCGGATGGAGCATGTGCAAGCACTATCCTGAAATGGCCGCCGACTCCGTAAAACGCAATCGGTTCATCGCCGGCATTCAAACGCTGATCAGCATGGGATTTGACGGCGTGGACTTCGACTGGGAATATCCCAATGATCCCGGTATGAACATCGTTAACTACAGCCCCGCCGACTATACGAACTTCGCCATACTCATGGAGAAAGTTCGTGCCGCCATCGGGCCTAACAAATTGATGACCTCCTGCTTTTCCGCCAGCCCCTCCAAGCTCGCCGGATTCGACTGGCCGCGGCTCAACAACTCCCTGGACTATTTTGATATGATGACGTATGATTACAATGGTGGCTGGTCCAACAAAGCAGGGCACAACGCGCCATTGTATGATTATCCCGGTGCCGAGTATAACAACTTCTCCCTGCATGCTACCACCACCGCATTGCAGGCACTGGGCGTGAACATGAGTAAAGTAAATCTGGGTGCGCCGTTTTATGGTCGCGGTGTAATCACCAATGGCAACGCCGCCCTGAATGCACCTACCGTTAAAAGAGCAGAAACCGTGCAGCCGGACGGTCCTATCCAAACCGCTGCCGACTATACGAACTGGGCCCGCGACCTGTACGATGGTACGCCGACCTACAGCTACATCCTTCAACAAACAGCCTCCGGCTGGACGGAACACTGGGACAGCTTAGCGCAGGTGCCATACAAAACAAAAGGCAGCTATTTCCTCAGCTACGATAACCCGGCTTCCATCGCTGCAAAGGCACAGTACATCAAGGACCATAACCTTGCCGGTGTGATCATCTGGCAGGTGTTTGGTGATATGCTCAACATGACCAGCAGCACCGTTTCCAAAGGAAAACTGATCTACTGCCCTAATACCACGAGTCCGCTCGTAAACAAAATCAATGAAGTATTTGCAAATGGTGCCCTGCCCAATAAACCACCCACCGTACAGATAACGTCGCCTGCTAATAACGCCACCTTCGCAGGCCCGGTGAACATTGCCATTACTGCCGCCGCTTCCGACAGCGACGGTGTAGTGAGCAGCGTGGCTTTCTATAACGGCAGTACGCTACTGGGAACCGTAAACAGTGCCCCGTTCACCTATACATGGAATGGGGTAACTGCCGGTAGCTACGCTTTGAAAGCTATCGCTACAGATAATAAAAACGCAAGTACTACATCTCCCGTAATAAATATTACAGTAACTGGTGCAGCCAACAAACCACCTGTGGTAAGTATTACTGCGCCTGCAAATAATGCAACCTACACGGCGCCTGCGAGCATTACTATTTCCGCAGCCGCATCTGATAGTGATGGCGTAGTGAAATCAGTAGCCTTCTACAGAGGTACCACACTGCTGGGTACTGATACCACTGCACCTTACAGCTATAGCTGGACAGGTGCGGCAGCCGGCGGTTATACCCTTACTGCCCGCGCTACTGATAACCTGGGTGCAGTTAAAACCAGCGATACGGTGCACGTTACAGTAAACCCTGCCAACGTGTTCCCTACCGTCTCCATCACCACACCCGCTAATAATACTACATATACTGCCCCCGCAGCGGTTACTATTGCCGCCACGGCCGCCGACAGCGATGGCAGTATCAAATGGGTGCAGTTTTATAATGGCACCGCATTGCTTAATACTGATAGTGTAGCACCCTACACTTACACCTGGAATAACGTGGGTGCCGGTACCTACGCACTCACGGCTAAAGCTACCGATAACCTTAATGCAGTGACCACCAGCGCAACGGTGAACATTACGGTAAATGGCAGCACTGGCAACAACTGTAACGGTATTCCATTATGGAGTGCTACACAGGTATATTGGGCCAACGACTCCGCCGTATATAACGGTAACGTATATAGGGCAAAATGGTGGACGCTCAACAATCAACCGGATCTCAATACCGGCGATGGTAAACCATGGTTGCTGGTGCGTGCATGTACCGGCAGTCTCGCAGCTGTCACTGGTAACGCCACCATGACGAAAGCACCGTCTGACGCCGCTGACGCTACCGATGATGCCGTTGTCGTATATCCGAACCCGGTAGGTGCATCGGATGCGCAACTGCGTTTTCATGGTAATAAAGGCGACCTCTACCTGATTGAAATTACTGCGTTGAATAGTGCAGCGCCGGTAGTAAGGCAGGTGCATACGCCTGGCAGTAAAGGGTTACAGCAGGTACGGCTGGATCTGAGTAAAGTGCCGGCAGGTACCTGGTTTGTAAGAATTGTTAGTAGGGATAGCGGGAAGGTGAGAAGTGTGAAGTTGATTAAACTTTAATTTTTTTTATTCCGATGGTTTGGTATAGGCCTTCGGCCTGTACCAAACCATCGGTGTTTATAGCCCCGCCGGTGGCGGGGCTATAAACACCGATAAACCCGTATGAGTTAAGAAATTATTAAGTATAACCATCCATCAAAAAATACATCTTCACAAAAATAACTTTGCTATTTTATCGGAATAATCAAGCAAACTCTATGACCGACACGAGAAGGGACTTCCTCAAGAAGTCAGCATTACTCTCCGGTGCAGCCGGGCTCTCCACACTACTACCTGCATCCATTCAAAAAGCTATGGCCATCAATCCCGCGCCAGGCAGCACTTTCCTGGATGCAGAACATATAGTAATCCTAATGCAGGAAAACCGCTCTTTCGACCACTGCTTCGGTGCATTGCAGGGCGTCAGAGGCTTTAACGACCCAAGGGCTGTTATCCTTCCGGATGGTAAACCTGTATGGTGTCAAACAGATGAACATGGTAAAACATTCGCACCTTTCCGTTTCGATATGAAAGGCTCAAAGGTAACCTGGATGGGCTCTCTGCCACATTCAAGGGCCAGCCAGGTAGATGCTTACAATGAAGGGAAATACGACAAATGGCTGCTCGCAAAAAAATCCGGTAACAAAGATTATGCAGCAATGCCGCTCACACTGGGGTATTTCAGTCGCCAGGACATTCCTTTCAACTACGCCATGGCAGATGCTTTCACCGTATGTGATCAGAACTTCTGCTCCGCCATGACGAGCACTACACCTAACCGTTCTTTCTTCTGGACAGGTAAAATTACCCATGAAGATAACGGTGATATGAAAGCGCATATCCGCAACGACAACTACAGCTACGCAAAACTGGGATGGAAAACGTTTCCGGAGCTGCTGTCGGAAAATAACATCGACTGGAAATTTTATCAGAATGAAATTAGCTGTGGCGGCGGATTTAAAGGAGAGGAGCGGGCATGGCTCGCTAACTTTGGTTGTAACCTGCTGGAATTCTTCGCCGCTTACAATGTGAAGTTTTCTAAAAAATATATTGAGAGCCTGGTGTCGCAGGTAGAAACATTACCTGGTGAAATTAACAGGCTGCAGGAAGCCAGTCCATCCTCGGAAGAGGCTGCCCGCAAGAACCAGATTGCACTCGGCAAAAAGCTGGAAGCCCTTGACAACGCTGCGTCTGAGCTGAAGAAATGGAACAAGGAATCCTATGCGCAACTTACACCGGAACAAAAAGCATTGTATGATCGCGCATTCGTGGTGAATGCCGGCGATCCTGCATATAGAAACGTTACTACTTTCAAATACAAGGATGGTGGCGCAAAAAGGGAAGTGACGGTTCCGGCCGGCGACCTGTTCCATCAGTTTCGTAAAGATGTAAATGAAGGCAAGCTGCCTACGGTTTCCTGGCTGGCAGGTCCACAGAACTTCAGTGATCACCCGAGTGCGCCATGGTACGGTGCCTGGTACGTATCTGAAGTATTGGACATCCTAACCAACAACGAAGAAGTATGGAAGAAAACCATCTTCATCCTCACCTATGATGAAAACGATGGTTACTACGATCACGTGGTGCCCTATTCAATTTACGATGAAAAGAAACCAGGTACCGGCGCCGCATCAGCAGGCATTGAAACAGAACTGGAGCATGTGCGCCTGGAGGCAGAAATTCGCCAGGGTGTGCCGGAAAAAGGAGCCCGCGGCGCCGCTGTAGGACTCGGTTTCAGGGTGCCTATGGTGATTGCCAGCCCATGGAGCAGGGGAGGTAAAGTATGTTCTGAAATTTATGATCATACCTCTACCATCCAGTTCCTGGAAACTTTCGTGAACCAGAAATACAAGAAAAATATTCATTTGGATAATATCAGTGCGTGGCGCCGTACCATTTGTGGCGACCTCACCGCTGCCTTTAGCCCGTATGACCCAACGGTACCAGGCAAGCTGCCATTCCTCAAACAGCAGCAAATGGTAGAAAATATCTACAACGCTAAGTTTAAGGATTTACCTACAGGATTCAAACAGCTGGATGATGCAGCCATACAGCAGATCAGCGCCAACGGCTTGCGCCTGCAGGAGCCGGGAGTACGCCCATCGTGCGCGCTGCCTTACGAGCTATATGCAGATGCGCGGATGGATGCCGCATCTGGTCAGCTGTACATCGACCTAAAGGCCGGTAACAAATTCTTTGGTAAAGCCGCTGCAGGGTCGCCATTTACTGTGTATACCACTGGTGCTTACGAAGGCAACAAGGGCCGCAACTGGTCGTTTGCCGTAAAAGCCGGAGATGCGCTGCACTACAAATGGGCACTGGCAGATTTTGATGGTGGCCAGTATGAACTGCACCTGCAGGGGCCTAATGGTTTCTTCCGTCAGTTCAATGGTGATAAAAATGATCCGGGTGTACAGGTGCAAACCACTTATGAAACAGCAGGCATCACCGCCAAACCTACTGGTAATGCGGTGTTGAAACTGGTCAATCATAGCGGCCAGCCTCGAACGATCACTATTGCAGATAATGCTTATGGTAATAAATCGATTAGTCGCACCCTGGCAGCCAATGCTACTGAACAGGTAGTATTACCACTGGGCAAAAGCCACGGCTGGTATGATTTTACTGTGAAAGCGGAAGGGTTTAATCAGTTTGCACAACGCTTTGCCGGCAGAGTGGAAACAGGTAAGGAATCGGTGACCGATCCGTTTATGGGAGGAGTGGCTTGATCCTTTAAACTCCGGGTAACATACAGCAGTGCCGCGCCCAGCCACAATACTCCTCCAGGTAATCAACAGCCGCGTGCGGCCGCAGGACTCCTTCGGGTAACAACACCGGCGCAGCGCGGCCCTCGCGGGATGACACCGAAGGTGTCATCCCCACAAATTCGCTAAAATCATCCAAACAAAAAGGGTCGTTTCACCTTGCGTGAAACGACCCTTTTCTATTCATCATTATTCTCTACTTAGTTGTATTCGCCGTTTGCGTAATTGCCGTCACCGGCTTTCCTACGCAACCATTCGGCATCTGGATATGCAGCATAGCGGCCAGTGTAGCGGCAATGTCTGTCATATGGGTGATGTCGTTGGTTTGGCCGTTTTTAATATGCCAGCCCATAAACACCAGTGGAATGTGGATGTCGTAAGGGTTCCAGTTACCGTGCGTGGTACCTTTTGCACTACCGGCAAACCATCCTGGTTCAGGAATGATCATTACCTGGCCGGTGCGTTTTGGATTGTAACCGTTAGCGATCATGGATTTGATAGGCTCAGGAACTGCGCTGTTACCGATGTTTTCGATATCTACTGCGAACTGGATGCCCGGTTGTTTAACGAGGAAATCAACGGTTACTTTTTTGATTGCGTCGAAGTTCAGGTTAGTATTTGCGGCAATCTTTTGCAGATCAAAGTTTACATGATAGTTCTGGAAAGATTTCACCAGTCCTTCTACACCGAATTTGTCTTTCAGGAGTGTATTCAGTTCAGGCATTGTTTTCCTGTCCTGTGCCAGGCCGGCAGGGAGGTTATGTTCTTTCATAAACTCGATGGCATGCGCGGCGCCGTGGTCAGCAGTGAGGAAAACGAGGTAGTTGCCTTTACCTACTTTTTTATCCAGGAAGCTGAAGAAAGCCGACAGGTCTTTGTCAAGACGCAGGTAGGTGTCTTCCACTTCGATGGAGTTAGGACCAAACTGGTGACCTACGTAGTCGGTAGAGGCGCAGTTGATGGTCAGGAAATCCGTAACGGTGTTGTTACCGAGGTCGTAGCCTTCTACTGCAGCTTTGGCAAAATCCAGGGTGAGGGTATTGCCGAAAGGCGTAGAACGCAGACTGCCTGGGTCTTTTGCATAGATCGCAGGGAGATTATGCGGGAATACCGGGGCAGTTTCTGTTTTATAAGGACCTTCCCAGCGGTTATCATCCGCAGTGCTTTGCACGTAGGTGGCGATGGGATACAGTGGGTTCCATGGTTTGGACATCAGCTGCTGTGGCTCTTTACGTGCGTTGAATTTCTTTACCCATTCCGGTAAATCATTCATGTAGTAGTTGCTGGTGATAAAGCTGGCGTTGGCATCGTCGAGCCAGAAGGCGCCATCAGGCGTGTGTCCGGCAGGGAGGATGGAGGCGCGGTCTTTCAGGGATACGCCTACTACTTTGGATCGGAAGTTGGTAGCCAGTTTCAGTTCATCGGTGATGGTGGATGCCAGCAGGTTGCGGGGCGACATCTTACCAGCGTCGCTATTGCTGCCTACTGGTGATACGGTGGTATCTTCAGTGCAATACCATTTTCTGCCTGTCACCTGGTCGGTCCAGTCGTTACCGGTAATGCCGTGGATGGCAGGTACAGAGCCGGTATAGACGGTACTGTGACCTACAGCAGTAAAGGATGGAAGGTGGCTGATATAGGTGTTTTCGCAGGAGAAACCTTCTCCCAGCATGCGTTTGAAGCCACCAGCTTCATAGCGGTCGTAGTACCTGTACAGGTAATCCCATCTCATCTGATCTACTACAATTCCTACAATCAGCTTTGGTTTTGCATTCACCTGCGCTACTGCTGAGAAGCTTTGCATTACTGCTACTGCTCCCAGTATTAGTGCGCTCACCGTTCTTTTGGATACTGTCATGTCGTTTTGTTGTTGATTTTACAAGGCTGTATAAAAAATCGAGCGTCAAACTTATCAAATAATGGTTTGAATTCGAATTTTTTTTATGCGAACGGTAAATCGGCTTAGAGTCCGGCAGCCGCGAAATGGTTAGGATAGTCGGTGATGATACCGTCCACACCCATTTTGCGCAGTTCTTTCATTTTATCGGCTTCCTGTACCGTCCATGGAACAATCACCATTTTCTGTGCATGGCATTTCTGTACCAGCTCTGGTGTGACCATCTCATAATAAGGATTGTAGAAGTAAGGTGTGAATCCTAAAGCTTTCATATTTTCCTCGAAGGTCACTTTTTTATCACCAGTAAGGAATCCTAATTTAATGTTAGGGTATCTGCGGTGCATTACCTGCAGCGGACGCATGTCGAATGACTGCACATAGAGGCGGTGGCCCAGTTTGCCCAGTTGCTTTACTGCCATCATTTTAGTGATATACTCTTCAGGTGCCGGTTGTTCGGTGCCATCGGTTTTTTCACTGGATTTGATTTCCAGCAGGTAGTAGGCAGGAGGGAGGTGGTGTTTTTTCGTATAGGCTTCCACGGAGTCGATCATTTCTCCCAGCAGGGGCGCGTAGCTGCGCATGCGTTGTTGCTCAGGGAAGGCCGGGTATGCTTTTTCACCGATGATGAACGGACGGATGTCTTTGTAGTCCATCTGGTAAAAAGTATATTTTTTTCTTTCTTCCGGGGAGATGTCAGCGCCGTCAGGCTTGGTGGTATAGCTGGGGGTAAAAGACGCGTCGTGGTATACTACCACCTGGCCATCTTTGGTGATGTGGATGTCGAACTCGATGGTGTTTGCGCCGGCTTCCAGGCCCTTGTACATGGCGGGGATGGTGTTCTCCGGCATGAGGCCGCGTGTGCCGCGGTGACCTACTTTAAATACTTTAGGATCGTTGCCTTTTTTTGCTGAAGGAATGGTGAATGCTGAAATAGCAGCAGCAAGTGCTAATGCACTAACGGCAAAGGTTGTTTTTTTATGCATGGTAATATTTTTTACTTGTTGGTTTGGTCAGGGCCTTCGGCCCTTGATGCGATCTTTTTTTAGCTCGCAAAGCAGCAAAGCAGGTAAGCAGCAAAGGATTTTGTTTTGTTGTTTACCGGAGGAGATGAGAGCGGAGCCCTCATCTCCTCCGGTTTTCCCGAGGGCCTTCGGCCCTCGGGAAAACCGGAAAAAGAAATTGCAGGTCTTTGCTGCTTACCTGCTTTGCTGCTTTGCGCGAAAAGAAGTCCGCCGAAGGCGGACCCGGTTACGGTTGTAAAGCCAGGTAAAGTGCAGCCGCAAGAGCAGCACCAATTACCGGCCCTAAAACGGGTACCCACGCATATCCCCAATCACTGCCTCCTTTCCCTTTAATAGGTAACAGCTGATGCATGATACGCGGCCCCAGGTCTCTCGCCGGATTAATAGCATAACCCGTAGTACCTCCCAGGGAAAGGCCGATGACCCATACCACGAAGGCCACTGGAATAGCGCCTAAAGAACCCATACCAATCGGCTCTTTGGTATCGCCGAATTCAGCACCGGCGAAATAGAATACGGCAAAAAGGAGTACAAAGGTGCCGGTGATTTCACAGATAAGGTTGAGCGCAGTATTGCGTATAGCCGGTTCCGTGCAAAAGGTAGCTCGTTGTAAACCTGTGTCGGGCGTGTTATCGTAATGCGCTTTGTAGTTGAGCCATACAAGGGTAGTGCCCACCATGGCGCCGAGCATTTGCGCTGCCAGGAAGGAGGGTACCTGTGCCCACGCGAATTTGCCAGCTACGGCAAGGCCGATGGTAACAGCAGGGTTGAGATGAGCGCCGCTCACCGGACCGGCTATTACTACGCCAGTGAATACGGCCAGTGCCCATCCGGTGGTGATCACGATCCATCCGCCACCGTTGCCTTTGGTTTTGTTGAGTACCACATTGGCTACTACGCCGTTACCAAGGAGGATTAGGAGGGCAGTGCCCAGAAATTCTGCAATAAAGGGTGTCATAACGAGGTTTTAAATATTTATAGGTTTGCCCATGTTTTGGCGGTCGTTACTGCTTTGTTCCAGCCGGCAATCCAGGTTTCACGCTGTGCTGCGTCTCCGTTTGGTGTAAAGCATTTTTCCATGTTCCACTGGCTGCGGATCTCTTCCAGATCCTGCCAGTAGCCGGTAGCTAAACCTGCGAGGTAGGCGGCGCCAAGAGCAGTGGTTTCCGTTATACCAGGCCTTACTACCTGCGATTGCAGGATGTCGGCCTGAAATTGCATCAATAAGTTATTGGCTGTGGCGCCACCGTCTACCCGCAGTTCTTTTATGCTGATGTTGGCATCTGCCTCCATTGCTTTTAATACGTCCATGGTCTGGTATGCAATGCTTTCCAATGCTGCGCGGGCAATGTGACCGGAGTTAGTGCCCCTTGTCATACCCACCAGTGTGCCGCGTGCATGCTGATCCCAGTGTGGTGCTCCCAGGCCTGCAAATGCCGGTACCAGGTATACGCCATCGTTTTGTGGTATGCTGGCTGCCAGTGCTTCCACCTCTGAAGAAGCGCGGATGATGCCCAGCCCGTCGCGCAGCCACTGCACAATAGCTCCGGCGATGAAGATGCTGCCTTCCAGTGCGTAGTTCACCTGGCCATTTACCTTCCATGCAACAGTGGTCAGCAGGTTATTGTTGCTGAGAATTGGTTTTTCACCGATGTTCATGAGCATAAAGCATCCGGTGCCATAGGTGTTTTTCACCATGCCCGGTGCAGTACACATTTGTCCGAACAGGGCTGACTGCTGATCGCCGGCAATACCTGCAATCGGAATTTCAGTGGCAAACACACCGGTGGCGGTGTGGCCGTAAACTTCACTGGACTCTTTTACTTCCGGTAATACCGAAGCGGGGATGTCCAGCAATGCCAGCAGTTCTTCATCCCATTGCTGGGTGTGAATGTTGAACAGCATAGTGCGGGAAGCATTGGTAATATCAGTGGCATGCACAGCGCCATGGGTAAGGTTCCATATCAGCCAGCTGTCGATGGTACCAAAGGCAAGTTCTCCTTTGGCAGCCAGTTCGCGGGCACCATTCACGTTGTCGAGTATCCATTTTATTTTGGTGCCGGAAAAATAGGCATCGATCACGAGTCCGGTTTTTTCGCGGATCATCGGCTCTTTACCGGCTGCTTTCAGGCTGTCGCAGTAGCCGGCGGTGCGGCGGTCCTGCCATACGATGGCGTTATATATTGGTTTACCGGTTGTTCTGTTCCATACAACGGTGGTTTCGCGCTGGTTGGTAATACCGATGGCGGCTACGTGGGTGCCTTCGAGGCCTGCTTTGGCAATGGCTTCGGTGGCCACGCCTATCTGGCTGCTCCAGATTTCCATCGGGTCATGTTCTACCCATCCCGGCTGCGGGAAGATCTGGGTAAATTCTTTTTGTGCTACAGATTTGATACTGCCGCTTTTATCGAAAAGGATAGCTCTTGAGCTGGTGGTGCCCTGGTCCAGTGCCATTATGTACCTGTTCATTGTTTTTCGTTTTATCGTGGATAGAAGGTTTTACTCAGATGGTGCAAACTGCGAGTTTACTATTTTATGCTGTTATTGGCAAAGGCTGTTGTTGTTTTTGTGGTGAAAGGAGGTAGTGCTGCGCCATGGCGGTAAATTCAGCTACCTGCGCCTGTTCCCATTCTTTTCCTTTTCCGTTGATGGCGGCCATGATGGCGGCTACGGCTGGCGCCATGGCAATTGCTGCGGCGGCGTCGAGGAAAAGTGCGCGGAGGCGGCGTGCGAGGACGTCTTCCACGGTATGCGCCATTTCATGTTCGGTGGCCCAGGCTACCTGTGCTTTGATATACGGGAATGCAGGATGCAGTTGCGCTGCCATTTCCGGATGCCGTACAATATATGATTTTATACTGGCAGCTTCGCTACCGTAAACATCTAATGGTGCGCCGTCGGTAGGGCGGAGTTGGTAGCCGGTGATGCGCAGGTCTTTGGTGCGACAAGCCACCGGTGTGAGGCCACCTTTGCTGATGGCCAGGTTTACCGTGTCTTCGGCCATGCGGCGGAAGGTGGTCCATTTACCACCGGTGATAGTGATGAGGCCGGAATCGGCTACCATTAATTTATGGCTGCGTGAAATTTCTTTGGTGCTGCCGGTATTTTTTTGTGGTGCTGCCAGCGGGCGTAATCCTGCAAATACGCTTTTCACATCTTTACGTGTAGGGATGCGCGTTAGGTATTGTGCGGCTGTGTTTAAGATGAATTCTATTTCCTGTTCGAGTGCCACCGGTTCCAGGCTGTGTTCATTCAGCGGGGTATCCGTAGTGCCGAGCAGCACTTTCTCATGCCATGGAACGGCAAAGAGCACGCGGCCGTCGGAGGTTTTAGGGATCATGATGGCGCTGTCGCTGTCGAGGAATTCCTTATCGAGTACCAGGTGTACACCCTGACTGGGTCTTACCATATTGGGGGCGCCTGGGTTATCCATTTGCAGTACTTCATCTACAAACACGCCGGTGGCGTTGATGACTACTTTAGCGTTGATGTCCAGCTGCTGACCTGTATCAATATCCTGGGCGCTTGCGCCGCTGATTTGTCCGTTTGTTTTTTTCAGGCCTGTTACTTTGCAGTAGTTGAGCAGCACGGCGCCGTGGGCGGCGGCTGTTTGTGCTACGTTAACAGCGAGGCGGGCATCGTCAAACTGGCCGTCGTGGTAAACGATACCTCCTTTCAGTCCGGCGGCCTTGATGTTGGGGAGGCGGCTGGTAACGGCATTTTTGCCGATATGGTGTGATTTGCCCAGGCTCAGTTTACCCGAGAGCAGATCGTATACTTTCAGTCCGATCGTATAGAAAGGTCCCTGCCACCAGCTATAGTGGGGGATAATAAATTGTTGGTTATGTGCCAGGTGAGGGGCGTTGGCCAGCAAAAGGCCCCTTTCATACAAGGCTTCACGTACCAGGGCGATGTCTCCCTGTGCGAGATATCTGACGCCGCCATGTACCAGTTTAGTGCTGCGACTGGAAGTGCCTTTGGCAAAGTCGGCCTGCTCCAGCAGCAGGGTTTTATAGCCGCGACTGGCGGCATCCATGGCTATGCCCAGGCCGGTGGCGCCACCACCGATGATGAGGATGTCCCAGGTTTGCTGGGAGTGATTGCTGACCTGCTGTAAGGCTTCTGACCGCTTCATGAGTGAAATCCTTTTCTTTTGTTTTGTTTGAGATATTTCGTTTTCGTTTGCAAGATAAAACGAAACATAACGAAACCAAAATAAACAATTAAATGAAAAAAAAGAAAATAATTCGATATTTGGTAAATCAAGCATTCAAAAGGTTAATTTTACGTTATGTCTATGATAAACATTGCTGAACGCCATAAATATATATTGGACAGGCTGCAGGAGAAGAACGCCGTTTCGGTGATCGACCTCTGCCGTGAATTAGATGTTTCGGCTGTTACAATCCGAAAGGACCTGAAACTGCTGGAGGATAAATCGTTATTATACCGTACCCACGGAGGCGCCACTACCGCCAATCCTTATACGAATGATAAGCCGGTAAATGAAAAGGAGCATATCCGTAGGGATGAGAAGAGTGCCATAGGCATAGCGGCGGCCAATCTTATCAATAAGGACGATGCGATCATTATCGCCTCAGGGACCACCGTACAGGCGCTTGCCAGGCATATACAGCCTAAAGGGCAGCTAACGGTGATTACAGGTGCTTTAAACGTTTCCCTGGAACTGCTGCGGCATACCGACATAGAAATAATACAGCTGGGCGGTAGCCTGCGCAACAGCTCTACTTCGGTAACGGGGCCTTATGCCGAGCGGGTACTGGCGGATTTCTCCTGTAGTAAATTATTTTTAGGGGTAGATGGTATTGACCTCGAATTTGGATTTACCACTACGCATATCATGGAAGCACATCTGAATCAGAAAATGATTGCCACCGCACAAAAAACAATTGTGCTGGCAGATTCCAGTAAGTTTGGAAAGCGGGGTTTCGGAAGGATTTGCGGGATGGAAGATGTAGATGAAATTATAACCGATAAAGGGGTGCCGCCCCATATTGTGAAGCAGTTGGAAGATGCGGGTGTGAAGGTAACAATCGTTTAAATTGTTTTAGTAAAGGGCCGCAGGCCCTTTACTAAAACAATGCGTCAGTCGCCGTAGGCGACTGACGCATTGAAAAAAAAATTAAATCACCGCCGCCCGATACCTATACTGCGTGGGCGTTTCACCCGTAACCTGCTTAAATAACCTTGCAAAGTAATTCGGCGATTGAAAATTGAGTTCAAAAGCCACACTGGAAATATCCCGGCTACTGTCCAGCAGTAAAATCTGGCTGTGTAAAATATTTACCTCATTGATCCACTGCTTGGGAGGCTTGCCTGTAGCCTGTTTCACGGTTTTATTTAAATAATTTTCAGAGATATTAAGCTGATCTGCGTAAAACGCTACCTGCTTTTGTTGCAGGTGATGCTGCTGTACCAGCTCCCGGAAGTGCAGCGCCAAATCCAGCGCTCTGCTGCGCTTAGGCCCTCTTTCCCCGGCGGCCACCATAATTTTTTGCAGCAATGGTCTGAAAAGGCCTATGGCTACTTCCAGCGAGGAGTTTTTCAGGGCCAGTTCCTCCTCCAGTAATATAATCAGATTACTCAGCCATTTTACCGCCTGCGGCGGGAGTTGTACAAAGGGAGATACAAAGAAAAAGTTAAACAACTGCCCCTGCAGGGCCAGATTCTCTACCACCTCATTTTCAAATACAACGAAAAATCCCGCGGCATCCTTTGATATTTCCAGCGTGGCCGTGATAGCCCCCTGGCGGATCAACAGCAGGGAGTTAGCGCCCAGGCGGTGACTATCCGTTTCCAGCTGCTGCACAATATGCCCTTTGGTAACAAAGATCAGGAAATTGAAGGAAGTGCGGTAGGGGAGCACAGGAATTACAATGTCGCGCAGGTACTGCTCTATCCGATATACCTGCAGCTGCGCATCGTTGAGCAGCACCTGCCGCGATATACCCGGCAAAAACTGTCGCTTATACTCAAAATTTGAAAAAATTTTTACCGATGACCTCATAACCGCAAAATTACCGGATTTTGGCTAGAATAGTCATGATTTGTGCTACCCTGCTTTTTTATTTCTTTGTAATTTGCGGTTCGAAAGATGAAACTGTTTTACCGATACATATTATTCTTCCTGTTCCTGGTTGGATTCTCCTTCACCGGAAAAAATAAAGGGCCACTGCTCAGCGGTCACGCCACCCGCACGGAAGAATCGGTGCAATGTACTGATTTTACTAATCTTTACAGTACCGTTGATCCCATGCACTTCGAACAGTTGCTCTATGTAAATGATACGGACAACAACGAAGATGTAAACAGTTTGTCGCAACGATTACAGCGACTCGCCATCAATAACCTCGCAGTTTATTACTTTTCCCTCATCAAAACGCAGGACCCGGCACCTGTTGCTTATGCAGGATTTGTGCATGAAATAATGCCCATACCTGCCGTACCCAAATTTATCCGCTTCCATCAGCTGCTGATCCCCTTCAGCGCTTAACCACCGTACATTTGAGGCTGCAGCACCTGCCGCCTCTATAACGATCCAACCTGGTAGTCAGGCGTAATCCGTCCTTAGGAGGCTTTGCGCCGTATATACACATTATAGGTCCGGAATTGTATATTCGTTAGCGTTATACGACTTCCGAATGGATCTCCTATTGCCATTTCATAAAATTTTACTCATATGCATCTGACTCCCAGAGAAACAGAGAAGCTCTTGCTTCATCTGGCCGGAGAGCTGGCTGCCAAGCGCAAAGCGAGGGGCCTTAAACTGAATTACCCGGAAGCTATCGCCTACATCAGCAGCCACCTCCTGGAAGCTGCACGCGACGGGCGCTCCGTGGCCGACCTCATGCAGTGGGGCGCCACCATCCTCACCCGTGAAGACGTCATGGAAGGCATCCCGGAAATGATTCACGACGTGCAGGTAGAAGCCACCTTCCCTGACGGTACCAAACTGGTAACGGTACACAACCCAATCCGTTAATTTCTAAACTAACCAAACATGATTCCCGGAGAATATTTTATCCCGGCAGGCAATATCACCTGTAATGAAGGACGCAGCACCGTGAAAATAAAAGTGGTGAACACCGCCGATCGCCCCGTGCAAATCGGCTCCCACTGCCACTTCTTTGAGGTGAACCGCAAAATGAGCTTCGATCGCGAAAAGGCCTTCGGCATGCGACTCAACATCGCCGCCGGTACCGCCGTACGATTCGAACCAGGTGAAGAAAAAACAGTAGAACTGGTAACCATCGGCGGTGCCAGAAAAGCTTTCGGTATCAACAACCTCACCAACGGTGATACTACCGCCGAAGCCGTAAAAGCTACTGCTATCGCAAGCCTTGAATCTCTCCACTTCAAAAACCAACCGGAATGAGCCTGCAAATCAATAAAACCAAATATGCCAATATGTACGGCCCCACCACTGGTGACAGGGTACGACTCGGAGATACGAACCTGATCATTGAAATCGAAAAGGATTTCAACTATTATGGGGAAGAAAATAAATTCGGCGGCGGCAAAACCGTGCGCGACGGGATGTCGCAGTCCAGCACCGCCCTCCGCCAGGAAGGTGTGCTCGACTTCGTGATCACCAACGTAATCGTACTTGATCACTGGGGTATCGTAAAAGGTGATCTCGGTATTAAAGACGGTCGCATCGTAGGCTTCGGCAAAGCGGGCAACCCCGATACCATGGATGGTGTGGCGCCCAACATGATCATCGGCGCCTCCACAGAAGTACACGGCGGCGAAGGCCTGATCGCCACCGCCGGCGGAATAGACACCCACATCCACTTCATCAGCCCGCAGCAAATCGAAACAGCCCTCTTCAGTGGTATCACCACCATGATCGGAGGCGGCACCGGCCCTGCGGATGGCACCAATGCCACCACCATCACACCGGGTAAATGGTGGCTCAAACGTATGCTGCAATCCGCCGAAGCATTTCCGATGAACATCGGTTTCTTTGGTAAAGGAAACTGCGCTACGGAAGCACCTATCGCTGAGCAGATCGAAGCAGGTGCACTGGGAGTTAAAATCCATGAGGACTGGGGTGCTACCCCTGCCGTAATCGACGCCTCCCTCAAAGTGGCCGACAAATACGACGTGCAGGTAGCCATCCATACGGATACCCTTAACGAAGCCGGCTTCCTGGAAGATACCATGAACGCCATCAACGGCCGCGTGATCCATACCTTCCACACCGAAGGCGCCGGCGGCGGCCACGCGCCGGACATCATCCGCGCGGCCATGTTCCCGAACGTGCTCCCGGCATCTACCAATCCTACCCGTCCTTTCACGGTAAATACCATCGACGAACACCTGGACATGCTGATGGTATGCCATCACCTGAGCAAAAGCATCCCGGAAGATGTTTCCTTCGCTGACTCCCGTATCCGCCCTGAAACCATTGCTGCCGAAGATATCCTCCATGATATCGGCGTGTTCAGCATCATGAGTTCCGACTCCCAGGCTATGGGTCGTGTAGGCGAGGTAGTTACCCGTACGTGGCAAACCGCTGATAAAATGAAATTACAACGCGGCGCCCTGCCGGAAGACGGAAACAGTGGTAATGATAACTTCCGCGCAAAACGCTTCGTGGCAAAATATACCATCAACCCGGCCATTGCACACGGTATCTCTCAACATGTAGGCTCTATCGAAGCCGGTAAGTTTGCCGACATCGTACTCTGGAAGCCTGCACTGTTCGGCGCCAAACCGGAAATGATCATCAAAGGTGGTATGATCATCGCCAGCAAAATGGGTGATCCTAACGCCAGTATCCCAACGCCACAACCTGTCATCCTCCGCAATATGTTCGGCGCATTCGGGAAAGCACTGCAACGCAGCTGTATCACCTTTGTATCACAGGCGGCAGTGGATAATAATATTGCTGCGGAATACGGCCTGGAAAAGATCGTGCTGCCGGTGAAAGGCTGCCGTAACATCTCCAAAAAAGACCTGATACATAACGATAAAACACCAGAAATAACCGTGAACCCGGAAAACTACCAGGTAAGGGTAGATGGTGAGCTGATCACCTGCGAACCCGTATCGGTAGTGCCGCTGGCGCAACGCTATTTTCTTTTTTGATCCGCTAAAACTGTGTGTATGATTATTGAATCCGTGATTGGAAACATAGCAGATAAGGATATTTCGGATCTCCGCACTGACCTGCTGCACCTGGAATGGTTTGAAACCACCAAGCGCATACAACGGAAGAAAACAGCGGAAGGCCGCGAAATCGCTATCCGCTTTCTGAAAGAAGGCCAGCGGCTCCGCCAGGGTGATATCCTGCTGATCGACGCTGAGGTAGCCGTGGTGGTAGACATCATCCCCAGCGATGCGATTGTGGTGACGCCCAGGTCCATCCTGGAAATGGGCAGCGTGTGCTATGAAATCGGCAACAAACACCTGCCGCTGTTTATCCAGAACGACCAGGTGCTCATGCCTTTCGAAGAGCCTATCTACCGCTGGCTGCTGGCCAGTGGCTACGCCACCGAGAAACAGCATACCCGGCTCACCAACCTGCTCAATGCAAACGTACAGCCACACAGCCACGGCAGCGGAGGCAGTTCCCTGTTTTCAAAAATAATGGGACTCTCCAACCGATAAATGCAACAGACCATGAATAGTTTTTTCCTTGGCAGCCTGCTGCACCTCAGCGATCCAACGTTACCAATCGGGGCATACTCGCACTCGAACGGACTGGAAACCTACGTACAGCAAGGGCTGGTGCACAATGTAGCCACCGCGGAACAATATGTGAAACAGATGCTGGAAGCAAACCTGCATTTCAACGATGCGGCGTTTGTATGCCTCGCCTACCACGCCGCCGCTGCCAACGACTTAGCACAACTGCAGCTGCTGGATGAAGAACTGGGCGCCCTGAAACTGCCGGTGGAAATAAAATCCGCCAGCCAGAAACTGGGACTGCGACTGATCAAGATCTTCCGCCGGCAGCAGGAATACCCGCTGGTAACGGCTTTTGAGGCCGCTATTGTCGCGAAAAAAACACACGGACATTTCGCCATCGCTTACGGCGTATATGCCTGCCTGTTAGGTATTCCCCTGGCAGAAGCATTGTATGCATTTTACTACAACGCCGCCGCAGGTATGGTTACCAACGCCGTGAAACTAGTGCCGCTGGGGCAGCTGGACGGGCAGGATATCCTGTTCCGGATGCAAACAAACATCGCCGCATTGATTGCACCAACCATGGCGCTGGACCGCGACCTGGTAGGGGTCTGTAATACCGGTTTCGATATCCGCTGCATGCAGCACGAACGCCTTTATTCAAGGCTCTATATGTCTTAATAACAATTAAAAACAGGTTACCATGAGTGACAGAAAATATGTGAAAGTAGGAGTAGCCGGACCTGTAGGCTCCGGGAAAACAGCACTGATAGAGCGTTTGAGCCGTCACCTGCTGAACAGGTATAGCTTAGGTGTGATCACCAATGATATTTATACTAAAGAAGATGCAGAGTTCCTCACCAAAAACAGTCTCCTGCCGAAGGAACGCATCATCGGCGTGGAAACCGGTGGATGCCCGCATACCGCCATCCGCGAAGATGCCAGCATGAACCTGGAAGCCGTAGATGAAATGGCGGCACGCTTTCCGGATGTGGAACTGATCCTCATCGAAAGTGGTGGTGATAACCTCAGCGCAACTTTTAGTCCCGACCTGGCAGATGTCACCATCTTCGTGATCGACGTGGCCGAAGGGGATAAAATCCCACGTAAAGGAGGCCCGGGCATTACCCGTTCCGACCTGCTGGTGATCAATAAAATTGACCTGGCGCCATACGTACATGCTGACCTCGGCGTGATGGAACGTGATGCCAGGAAGATGCGCAACGGAAAACCATTTGTATTTACTAACCTCATGTCGCTGCAGGGCCTGGATACCGTGATAGGCTGGATCCAGAAATACGCACTCCTCGAAAACGTGGAAGAGCCTGCACTGGTGCGATAAGGAGAACAACAACATGAACAACAGGCTCACGATAAAGGGAGGATTCAAGCATGGTCGCAGTTACCTGAAGGATACGTTTTTTACGCCTCCTTTCCGGGTAGTGGATGTGAGTGAGCATCGCCATGATCCAACGGCCTACGTAATGGTGATGAGCTCTTCGCCGGGTATGCTGGATGGAGATCATTACGATATCAATATAGAGGTAGAAACCGGCTGCAGCCTGCAGTTGCAGTCGCAATCCTACCAGCGTATTTTCAACATGGAGCGGGGAGCCAGCCAGCTGCAGCAGATAAAACTGCATCCCGGCGCGGCTTTCACCTATGTGCAGCATCCGGTGGTGCCGCATGAAAAAGCAATATTTAAAGGGCGTAACCGGATAGAACTGGCAGATGATTGCCTGCTTACTTTCGGTGAAATCCTTACCTGTGGGCGTAAGCATTCGGGTGAAGTTTTCCGCTATACTTCCTTTCATAACATCACGGAAGTATATCATCACGCCAAACTGCTCGTGAAGGATAACCTGCTGCTGCAACCACTTACGGTGGATATGGCCGCCATCGGGCAGATGGAAGGCTTCACGCACCAGGCTACACTGATGCATGTTGATACCGGCGAAGGTATCGGCGCGGACCTCGTGCCGGCACTGTATACGTTGCTGGAAGAAGAAAAGGAAGTGGCACTGGGGATCAGCAGCCCTTCCAAACAAGTGCTGGTATTGCGTATGCTGGGCAACGGCGGAGAGCAGTTGTTCAACGCCCTGCAAAAGGTAGCGCATCATTGCCGTCATTACAAAACTCAAGAAACGCATTCATGAATATCGGACTAACAACATTGGCCTTATCAGCGGTAACCATCAGTTGCCTGCACACCGCAACAGGGCCGGATCATTACCTGCCGTTTATTGTATTGTCGCGCTCCCGTCACTGGAAGCTGTCCAAAACCATTTTGTGGACAGTGCTCTGCGGGTTCGGGCATATTTTAAGCTCCGTGCTGATAGGGCTGGCTGGTGTTTTGCTGGGCTGGCAGCTTTCAAAGTTGACCTGGTTCCAGGATATGCGCGGAAACATTTCCGGCTGGTGCCTGCTGGGCTTTGGCCTTATATACCTGCTCTGGGGGCTGCGCGCCGCCTGGCTCAATCGCCCGCACAAACATTTTGATGTGTATGGCGATGGAGAAGTGTATGTATATGAGCACCGGCATGGGGAAGTGGTATATCCGCAAAACCGGGTGAAGGTAACGCCCTGGATACTCTTTGCAATTTTCGTGATGGGCCCGAGTGAGCCACTGGTGCCGCTGCTGTTCTATTCAGGTGCGCATCGCTCCGCCATGGAAGTGATTTTGCTCATTAGCGTATTTTCCATTACTACGGTTATAACTATGCTGACTATGGTGCTCATCGGGTGCTATGGCTATTCATTCATCAAAACAGATAAGCTGGAACGATATGTACACGCCATTGGTGGTGGCGTGGTAACCATGTGCGGCATAGGCATGGTGTTCCTGGGCTGGTAAGCTAGTACACAATTATGCTAAAGAAATTCTTGCAACCCATCGCCGCTGTACCCAGGGGTGTAGGGCAGATCATGCTACAAGGGAACGTATGGACAGGCCTCTTATTCCTGATCGGTATCTTCTATGATTCCGTGACCATGGGGGTAGGCGCCTTGCTGGCAACGGCTATAGGTACCGGTGTAGCTGTGTTGTTAAAATATCCGCCGGAAGAAATTGCACAGGGATTATATGGGTTCAGCGCTGCCCTGGTAGGGGTGGCCTTAACCTTCTATTTCGAAGCGCAGCCGGTGATTTGGGTGGCGCTGGTAATCGGTTCCGCCCTCGCCGCTATTTTTCAGCACGCACTGATTAAGCGTAACATACCAGGGTTTACTTTACCTTTTATTGTAATCACCTGGGTATTCCTTTTTCTGTTCCGGCACCTGTATATGGTGCCTCCTTCGTCGGAAGTGACGGCCACTTTACCCGTGTACCAGGACTTTACAGTATCTACCCATGGCTTTGGAGAAGTGATTTTCCAGGGCAGTATGACAGCAGGACTGTTATTTTTCCTCGGCGTATTCGTAAGCTCACCTATCTCGGCATTGTACGGCATGGCCGCTTCGGTGGTAGGCGCCTACATTTCCATGCAATTTGCGGAACCAATGGATGACGTGCACATGGGGCTGTTCAGCTTCAATGCTGTGCTGTGCGCCATTACGTTTGCCGGTAACCGCAAACGGGATGGGCTATACGTACTGGTATCAGTAGTGCTGGCGGTACTGATAGATGTTGGTATGCTGATGCTGGACATGACGGTGCTGACATTTCCGTTTGTACTGGCTTCCTGGCTGACCTTATTGATCAAGAAAATATTTGATAAAAAATGAAGAAGCAATTGACACTTGTTGCCTGTCTGATTTCCGGCGCTGCCTATGCGGGAGAGCCGCAGGACTCCCTGCCCATAAAGGAATCACACCTGGCAGCAGTGGAAGTACGCGCCCCAAGAGTAGAAAAGTCGTTGATGAAGGTGGACCTGAAAATGACACCGGTCAATACGGCACAGGACCTGTTACGTAAAGTGCCGGGACTGTTTATCGCACAGCATGCCGGCGGCGGAAAGGCGGAACAGATCTTCCTCCGCGGGTTTGATAACGACCATGGAACAGATATCAATATTACCGCGGATGGTATGCCGGTAAATATGGTATCCCACGCACATGGGCAGGGCTACGCGGATTTGCATTTCCTGATCCCTGAAACCATTGAGAGCATTGATTTTGGTAAAGGCGCTTATTATGCTGCCAGGGGAGATTTAAATACCTCCGGGTACGTGAGTTTCCATACGGCCGATAGTTTACCCGGCAGTATGATCAAGCTCGAAGGCGGCTCTTTTAATACAGTACGTGGTACCGGCCTTTTTAACCTTATTCATAAGGGCGGGCCAAAGGCAGAGAACCTGTACGTGGCGGCGGATTATGGGTATACAGACGGTCCGTTTGACGTAAAGCAAAATTTCAATCGACTCAACCTGTTTGCCAAATACAACAAGTGGTTAGATAGTCGCAATTATATCAATTTCCAGGCATCTACGTTTCACTCCGGCTGGAATGCTTCCGGCCAGATTCCGGAGCGTGCGGTGGCCGAAGGGCTGATTAGTCGCTGGGGTAGCATCGACCCAACAGAAGGCGGCAATACCCAACGTACCAACGCTGCCTTTACGTGGCAACATTTGTATAACGAACACGCATATACTGAATCCTTTTTATATTTCACGCATTACGAGTTCAACCTCTTTTCCAACTTTACCTTTTTTCTGAATGATCCGGTGTATGGAGATGAAATAGAACAAAGGGATAACCGCAATCTTTATGGTTTTGAGCAGCGGTATAACAGGGAGTTCCGTAATGCCCGCTGGCGTTCCGGCGTTGGTGTCAGGATGGATGATATCAACGACCTGGAACTGAACCATGTGTATCACCGGGATACCCTGCTGAACCGCCTCTCCTGGGGTAATGGTATACAAACTAACCTCTACGCCTATACGGAATTGGAATATCGCCTCCACAACTGGACGATTACCCCGGGTTTGCGATATGACCAACTCCTGTTTAGTTATAACGACCAGCTGCTGGGCGCTCATCAAAAGGAGCAGGCTGGCCGCGTAAGTCCGAAGTTGAATTTCAGCTATTCCAGTGGCAGCAAAGCCTTATGGTATCTGAAAACCGGCTTAGGGTTTCACTCCAATGACATGCGCGTAGTAGTGCAGCAACAGGGAAAAGATATCATGCCCTTGTCTGCCGGGGCTGATTTGGGCGTCATCTGGAAGCCGGTACACAACCTGTTTATACAGCCTGCCTTGTGGTATTTATACCTGCAACAGGAATTTGTATATGTGGGAGATGAGGCTGTGGTAGAGCCCAGTGGTAAAACCCGCCGGCTTGGGATGGACCTCAGTGTGCGTTATCAGCCGCTGCCCTGGTTGTACCTGGATGCGGATGTAAACTATGCACATGGCCGTTCCATCGATGATCCGAAAGGGGCGAATTATATTCCGCTGGCGCCGGTGCTCACCAGTACGGGTGGTGCAGCGGTGAAGCTGCCTGGTGGCTTTTCTGCAAACCTGCGTTACCGATATATGAAGGACAGGCCAGCCAACGAAGATAACAGCATCACAGCCCATGGGTATTTTGTAAACGACCTGGCGCTGGCCTATACCTGGAAGCGCATGGAATTTACCCTCCAGGCGCAAAACCTCTTTAATGTAAACTGGAATGAAGCGCAGTTTGAAACAGAAACGCAGCTGCGCGGCGAAGAGCATGCCGTTACAGAATTGCATTATACGCCGGGCACTCCGTTTGCGCTGAAGGCAGGAGTGGCATGGAGGTTTTAATGTAAAATCACTTAGCTTTGCGGTCTTTTAAGACCAAATCAAACGAATGCGTGGTTATTTATCATTGCTGCTAGCCTGTGCCACAGGCAGCGTGGCAGCCCAGCAGCAGCCGGATACCGGCCGCTCGCGCAACCTCGGAGAAGTAATTGTCCAGGAAAACCGGCTGTCGGCCCCTTTGAAGGAATCAAACCGAAATATTACCATTATCAGCCGCCGGCAGATTGAATCTATGGCGGCAGTATCCATCAATGAAGTGCTGGCCTATGTGCCGGGACTGGACGTACGCCAGCGCGGCCCGGAAGGGGTGCAGACGGATATCGGGATCGACGGTGGTACTTTTGACCAGACGCTCGTGCTGGTAAACGGTATTAAAATCACCGATCCGCAAACAGGGCATAATATTATGAACCTGCCCATCTCCCTCAACGATGTAGATCATATCGAAGTACTGCGTGGCGCCGCCGCTCGCGTGTATGGTATCAATGCCCTCAATGGCGCCATTAATATCATCACCCGCAAGGCTACAGAAAGTGGTGGGGAAGTATATGGCAGCCTGGGCTCCAGCTTCCATCGCGATGAAAATAATAAGCTCTATAACAGCTATAACGCAGGTGCTAACGGCGCTGTAGTGAAATCCAACAGTACGCAATCCCTCTCTGCCAGCATGAATGCGGGTAATGGTTACCGTTATAATACGGCGTACCAGACCGGTAAAGCACTGTACCAGGGCGGCTTCCGGATGAACGACCAAAACAGCATCCAGGTACTGGCCGGTTATGTGGACAACCAGTATGGCGCTAACGGTTACTATGCCGCACCTGGTGATATAGAGTCGAAAGAGTATGTGAAAACTGCACTGGCAGCCGTTAGCAGCTCCCATCAAATTAAGAAGAACTGGCTGATGACGCCCCGCGTCAGCTATCGCTTTGCGGAGGATGATTACCGTTATATCAAACAAACAACTGCGAAAGCCAGGAACCTGCATAATACGCATATCGTAGATGCAGAGCTGAACAATACCTTTAATACCAAAATTGGATATTTCGGTGCCGGTGTAGAAGCCCGCTACGAGCATATTGTAAGCTCCAACCTCGGTAACCATGAGCGTACCAACCTGGGTGCTTTTGCGGAATATAAAACCCGTGGCATCAAACGCTTCAACTTCTCCATAGGTGGCTACCTCAATTATAACACCATGTATGGCTGGCAATTTTTCCCGGGTGCGGATGCCGGTTTCGATATCACGCCCGACCTGAAGCTGTATGCCAATGCCGGAACAGCGCAGCGTTTGCCTACTTATACGGACCTCTACTACAAAAGTGCTACCATCCTGGGTAATGATAAATTAGGCCCGGAGAAAGCTGTGTTCACGGAACTCGGCCTGCGTAAATATGCCGGCAAGTTTAATTTTACTGCCAGTGCCTTTTACCGCCAGATATCCGATTTTATCGATTACGTGAAAGACAGCATCCCACAGCCATGGCAGCCACAGAACTTCCAGCGCGCTGATACCAAAGGACTCACGGGTAGTGTAGCGTATAATACCTCCTTTGGCGAAAAGGCCGTGTTCAACAGCCTGGGGCTGAACGCGGGGTATAACTACCTGTCGCCCGACTTCAAAGGCGACGATACCCACAACAAAATTTCCCGCTACGTGATTGAAAGCCTGCGCCATCAGTTTATTGCAGGTGTGCGTACCGACATTATCAATCATTTCAGTGTATCCGCTAATACCCGCTATTGCAAACGCATTAATTATAAAGACTACACGCTGCTCGATGCCCGGATTACCTGGCATCAACCTAAATACAGGATTTATGTAGATGCGACCAACTTACTGGATGTAACCTATATTGAGGCAGGTGCAGTGCCGATGCCGGGCCGTTGGATGACGGTAGGGGCAGCGGTAAAGCTGTAAAATATCTCCTTTTTATTTTCCGGGATAATCTGCTGGACTTTGGCCAGCAGATTATCCCGGATTTGTTTTGGGCCGCAGGCCCAAATCAAATCCGGGGTAGAGGGATGTACCATTTCCCGCGTCATCAGTATAACAAAGTGAGAATAGAATAATGCGGGATGTACTGCTAAGCTACCGGCTGCCAACTGATAAGAGCCAAAGAAACACCCGATTGATTGCGGGGATGTATACCTTAGGAACGCTGATCCTGTTTATACAGGCGGTGCTGACCCAGCGGATCAACAACTTCCACATTTTCAGAAGTTCCTGGGGGCACCTGGTGCATGGCCTGCCGCTTTACAAATTTTATCCGGCGGAGTATGGGGATTTATTTCTCTATCACCCGAGTTTTCCAGTTTTGTTTTTTCCATTTGCGGTGCTGCCGCTGCAACTGAGTTTGCTCCTTTGGATGTTGTTGAACACGTTTGCGGTATTTTACGCCGTACGGCAGCTGCCTGCTACCCCAAAGCAGCACAACATGATCCTGCTGCTGATCCTGCTGGAATTGCTGAATGCAATACAGTCGTCGCAGGTTAACCCGCTGATGACAGCCCTGATGCTGCTCACAGGCATCAACCTGCAAAAGGGAAGGGTACGTTCAGCGGCCTTATTTACCTGTATATTATTCTTTATCAAGGGTTATGGGGCAATTGTAGGGATCATGTTCCTGTTTGTCGATCGGAAGCTGGAATATCTGAAGTATTGCATCATCTTTGGCATCACAGGCACTTTGCTGCCGTTGCTGTTTATTAGTCCGGCTACGTTGTGGCAGCATTATGCCGACTGGTTTGCACTCATTACCGATCCATTTATCCGGGAGGATTGCTCACTATTTGGGATGCTGCATGCCTTTCACCATGATTTTTCCAGGGAGCCAACGCCGGCGGATACCTGGATTTTTGCCGCAGCAGTGGGGGGACTGGCTACAGCGGCGGTTTGTACGGCTATTGCCCGCACGGAACGCAGCAGGTTCCTGCTGTTAGCATACCTGATGATATGGGTGGTGATCTTTAACCAGGCGGCTGAATCGCCCACCTATGTGATTGCGGTGACGGGGGCTGTATCCATATTAACATTGTATTCACACAAAAGTGTGAAACTGGTATTGCTTGTTTTACTGATATTTGTAACTTCGCTATGTCCAACTGATCTGGTTCCTAAGTTCTTAAACGATTTAGCAGTCACTTATCAGCTAAAAGTCTTTCCCTTAACAATTGTATTAAGCTATATACAAGTAATGCTCTTTTTTCAAAGCGGCGAGGTCAAGATTGACTAACTTGATACTTGCAAAACAAATGTGGGTGTCGGCTTTACCCCGGCACCCCTTTGTTTTTTTATGGCTGATGTGTAATGATGTCCGCCGTTACTGCGCCACTTCCACCTGTCACATTATGAATAAAAACAGTATATATTTTGCCTGATTCCAGGGTGATATTGCTCAATTTATCCTGATAGATGGGCACCGGCTTCAAACTTACCTTTTCACTCACCACCACTGTTGCATTGCCCGCAGTTACATTTACAAATGGCCCAAGCGTATAGGCGTTACCGTTAATGTCGCCGTTTCCTGCACTCCCATAACCCACGCTATTAAATAATTCTTCTGTTCCGGTTTTTAGGGAGAGATTCACCTGCACCCGGGGCGTGGCCGAGGCCAGGTGAACGAAGCGTAATTTGGCTTTACCGGCGGGCGGAGCACTCAGATCGTCATAGAACAGTATCAGGGAATCCTTTGCCGGGTCAGTGAGCTGCTGTGCCGCAAACACGGTATGATAAAACGTGGCGATAGGGCCGTTGGGGCCTCCGGTAGCAGTATAGGTGGCGCTGTTGCCAAACTGTCGCGATATCTTATAAGCGCTGCCGCTGCCTTCCGTTACGTTAATCTGCACATTGCCGTAAGTGGTGGCCAGGTACGGACTCGCCTGCCCGCTGCCCAGCAGGGTAGTGGTGAGCTGCGTGGTAAACGTCCAGAAATGAATGCCCGCACTGCTGTTGCGCGCATTCACAAAGCTGATATGTGCACTCAGCGGCGGGCGCTCACCCGCGTTCACATCCAGGTAATCCGTTTTTTTGCAGGCACTGAACAGTGCTGCTGTAGCCAAAAAGAATAATGTATATGGTTTCATAACAATCTTGTTTTAAAGTTTTGCTGCCAAACGTATAAATGGCTGTATACCCGCACTGCCGTTCTGAATACCCACCACCGTAGGGTTACGTAACCCCGAAATCGTCGGATCGGTATAATCTCCCAGTTCATTAAATACATTGTTTACGCCTGCTGTAACCTGAAAGGCCCTGCTGATGCGGTATCCCACGGCAACATCCGTTACCCATACCGGCTTCAGCTCCTGCAGAAAGTAATCTGGCCGCGGGAAAGTGGCATTGAGCGCGCTGGCTGTAGTAACAGATCCAAAGTACACCGTGCGCAGCAACACGTTAAACCGGTGAATAGCATAGTTAGCCTGTAAAGTGATTTTTTGCTGGGGTATGTTGGTAGTAACCCGCGCCTGCTCGGCCTGACTGAAGATCACATAACGATAAGCTTCCAAACCCGCAGGGGTGTTCACCTTCGTTACCTCGTTTTTCGCGAAGTTGCCGCCAGCGAGGATCTGCAGGTTGCCCCCAGGTACCGGCAGCCGATAGCTGGCCGTTACTTCCAGCCCCTTGGTACGGGTACTGAATGCATTGTAAAAGAACTTAGCCTGCGTAGTACCCGTGGCTAGCAGTAAGCTCCTGACTTCAGCAGGCAGGTTAGGGTCGGTAGCACTAAAGTTACCGGTATTGCCCACCCGGTTCTTGATATCAATCAGGTAGCCGTCAATGGTCAGTTCCACGTTGGTAGCTGGCTGGGATGTAATGCCCGCTGTATACCCAGTGGACTTCTCCGGGCTCAGCAAAGGAATGCCCAGGGCCCTGGCAGCTGCGCTTTTGTTGGAAGCCGTTACCTGGTCCACCGCCCGGCCCTGCTGGAAGCTGGTGCTGGTTTCTGTATAGTAGAACTGGGCCAGGTCCGGAGCCCGAAACCCGCTGTTGGCCGATCCACGGATACTGAGCCAGGGCGCGAAAGTATACCTGGTGGCTACTTTTCCGGTGGTCACATTGCCGAAATCAGAGAAATGCTCTGCACGCAGTGCTGCCGATAGTAACCAGTTTTCAGTGATGTTGGCCTCCACATCCAGATAAGCAGCAGCAATGGCTCTGCTTACATTCACCTCGTTGCCAGGCCGGAAGCCAGCATGGATCTGCGATCCGGGACTAAGGCCATTCAGCGCAATCAATCCGGCATCCGCGAGGTAAGGCACGCCGTTTACGCTCGTGTCGATCCGGTAAATCTGCCGCAGATCGCCCTTGATATAGGAGGCTTCCTCTCCGGCTATGATCTGGTAGGTTTCCGTGCGGTACTGTGCCCCAAAGGCCAGGTTGATGCCATGTAACGGTGCGGCAAAGTAGCGGCTGATATCCAGGCTGGCCGTGTTTTGTGAGGCGTTATACTTGCCGGCATCGAAGGTAGTCGGACTCTTCACCCCTAAACTTGCGTTCAGGGAGTTGCTGATCACATTGCTGAAATCATTACGGCCATATACATTCGATAAATCAATTTTCCATTCGCCGGCTTTTCCTTTGATACCCACCGCTATGGATTTATCAGTGATGCCATTGTCCATCGCCGGCAGAAAGCCATCGGGATACAAGAGGGTATTATTGCGCTCCGTCCACCCCGGCAGGCGGTACACGGCCGTGAACTGGGAGTTGCGGTTGCTGATGCCACCAAACGTATATACTTCGAAGTTATCTTTCAACGGAATAGCGGCGTTGAAAAACAGCAGTGCATCTTTTGCCTTGTTGGAGCCGCCGCCACGCTGGTCAAAGTAATGCCGGTCTATACCGCGACTCTTTAATATCGCTTCATCAATTTCTTTTGTGTAGATGTTATCGTATCCCCGGGTGTTGGCACCGCCACCATAAATTGGTCCGTTGTAAAGGCCGGCATCGTCCCGGCCCGGAGGCAGGGAAATGGCCTGTGTGGCAAATTCCGCGGTGATGTTTACATAGCCGCCCTGCTGGCCCAGCCTTGCGCCATAGTTGATGTTGGTGCGGGTGCTGAGGCCGTCCCCACGTCTACGGATACTCGCAGTACTGCTGACGAGGATATTGTCCGTTTGTTTTTTGAGTACGATGTTAATCACGCCGGCAATAGCGTCGGAGCCGTATTGTGCGGCGGCGCCGTCCCGCAGTATTTCCACCCGCTCAATGGCCGCGGTGGGAATGGCGTTGAGGTCGTACCCCGTGGCACCGTTGGCCAGTCCGCCCCAGTTGATATTGGAGCTTTTATGTCGCCGTTTACCATTCACGAGCACCAGCAGCTGATCAGCGCCCAGGCCTTTTAGTTGCGCCAGATTAAGGGCGGAACCGGCATCTCCCGCATTACTACCATTCACGGAATGGAAAGACGGAGAGATGTATTGCAGCAATTGTGTGATGCTGGTTTGTGGTGCCTGCTCCTGCAAGGTGCGGATGTCTATCACATCCACTGGTACCGGTGAGTTGATTTTGGTACGGTTGGCGCTGCGGGAGCCTACAATTTGTACTTCGCCCAACTGGCGGGTGGTATCAGTAAAAGGATGCGATCGGTCCTGGGCATACAATATGCCCGGAGCAATCAGCAGGGGAGTAAATACGGGTAGCAGTTTTTTCATGCCATTAGTTTTTTAATGGTTTGTGATGATTTACAAATCGGTCATCTGTAAGCGATACCAGGAAGGCTTCCAGGTCGTCCAGCTCGGCGGAGGATAGCTGCAATGGCTTATTGAGCGAGAGGTCCCGCTTAATGCTGTTGCGCAGGAAGGAGTCTGGTTGATTATAATAGTGCAATACGTCTTTCAGGGTTTTGAACATGCCGTTATGCATGTAGGGAGCGGTAACCGCTACGTTGCGCAGACTCGGTACCTTAAACAGACCGAGGTGGGCGCTGTCGTGGGTAACTTCGTATCTCCCCGGATCCAATAGCGTAGTACCGTTATACAACCCGATGTTTTTAAAACGATCGGCAGTAAAGTCCTCACCGGAGTGACAGTTATTACAGTTCGCCTTACCGATAAACAGCATGCGGCCGCGCTTGGCAGCGGCGGTAAGCGCTGCATCGTCGCCGTTGATGTAGCGGTCGTACGGGCTGTTGGCGGTTTCCAGTGTGCGCTCGTATGCAGCAATCGCCTGGAGTATATTACGGGCATTGGCGCTGTCGTTAAACACCTGTTGGAAGAGCAGCCGGTAGCTTTCGTTTTGATTGAGCCGCTGCACGGCAACTGCAATGGGTAGTCCCATTTCATCCGGAGAAATGATGGGTTGCAGGGCCTGGTCTTCCAGGGTGGCGGCGCGGCCGTCCCAGAAGAAGTTGGGTCGCCCGGAAACATTGGTAATGCCGGGGGTATTTCTGCGTGTAGGCGTTCCATTTATACCGCGACTGAATGGAATGGTGTCCGCAAAGCCAAACTGCGGCAGGTGGCAGGAGGCGCACGACAGCGTCTGGTCCCTGGAGAGCAGCTTTTCGAAGAAGAGCTTTTCTCCCAGCACCGCTTTAGTGGGAGGGCCTGCCGGTTTTATCCGGAAGCCTTCCACAGCAAAGTACAGGCATAGCAATGCCATAAAAATGAAAATCATTTTTGTGTGGTTCATACCGGCTGAAAAGATTTTAGGGCGCTGTAAGTGGTGGGCTGTAAATGGGGTGGTGGGACCTTGAACTGTTATGTTAAGAGTTGGAGAGCGCGCTGCTGGCGCGCTCTCCAACGATACTTACTTCCGGCCGGAGGCAGGGAGTAAGTATCGTTATTTGGTAGTGGCTACTAATTCAACCGCCAGATTAAAATCATCGTAGATCGCTTTGTCGCCAATTCCTTCGAAGAAGGATTTGGAGCCGTACTTAATGTTGTATTTGGTACGATCCACCGTAATATCAGCCTTTGCAGTCAGTTTATTACCTGCCACTGCAACGGTTGCAGGGAAGGTGATCGGGTTGGTAATACCTTTGATGGTAAGGTTACCGGTTACATCGTAAGAGCCGTTGCCGGTAGGTTTGATGCTGGTGATGACGAAATCCGCTTTAGGGTATTTTTCTACACCGAAGAAATCATCTGCTTTCAGGTGGCCTACCAGTTTTGCATTTCCGCCGGCATCTTTGATGTCGGTAACGGCAATGGTACGGGTATCCAGTGAAAAGTTACCGCCTTTCAGTGCGTTGTTTTCGATCACCAGTGCACCGGATGCGATGTTGATGGTGCCGGAGTGTTCGCCGGTAACTTTTTTACCTACCCAGGTAAGCTTGCTCTGTGCTGCGTCCACAGTATAGGTAGCGGCTTTCACTACTTTGGTAGTGGAAGCTTTCGCTTTTTTATCACCGTTTTTAACAGGGGCAACGAAAGACATCAGCACGATGGAACCGCCGATAAATAATAATGATGCTAATTTTTGCATGTATATGTGTGGTTTAGAATTTATTTTTCTGCGATCAGTGCGTCCAGATCGGCATTCCATCTGGCTACATAATCCTTGTAATACTGGCCGGTCACTTCACCGGTATAACCCGTATGTATTTGTCTGACTACGCCTTTCCTGTCTATAATAATAGTTGTAGGAAATGCCATCATACGGTTGAGCGCCGGAAGCTTTTCTGACGCCACTTTCTTATCAGCAATGCCACCAAAAAGAATATCATATTGAATGTTGTATTTCTCTTTTAATTTACCCAGCGTGTAGCGGGCATATTCCAGGTCGTCTTTTTGTTCAAAACCAATAGCAATGGCTTCTACGCCGCGGTCTTTGTTTTTATTGAACCAGGGCGAAAGGAAGGAGGTTTGGTCAGTACAGTTCGGACACCAGGTGCCGATGATTTCTACAATTACAACTTTGCCTTTGTATTTTTCATCG
This sequence comes from Chitinophaga jiangningensis, assembly GCF_900142605.1. GTDB lineage: Bacteria > Bacteroidota > Bacteroidia > Chitinophagales > Chitinophagaceae > Chitinophaga > Chitinophaga jiangningensis. The sequence goes on along the minus strand of NZ_FRBL01000009.1, from coordinate 128,601 downwards.
GAAAGAGAAACATTTTTCCCGTTTAAGTCTGGCAAGGTAAAGTCCAGTTGCGAATAGCCTTCCTTCAGGTAAGTCAGCTTATAGGGATCAGGTAACTCCGCTGCAGGATTTTTTTCGCCGTCAAATTTAATGTTGTTATAAATGCCGAGCGACAGTTCTCCTGTCAACGTTTTGTCATCATTCACTTTTCCCTTGATGTAGATGGGACTGGGGCCGGTAAACCCGGAGAGCTCAAATTCATCGCCGTGGATGGTGCCTTCCAGCTCGCGGCTGTCGCCCACTACGGACATGATTACACCGGTCAGTTTATTACCGTCCTGGTGGAGCAGGCCTATACGATCCGGGGTAGGCTCTTTGGAATAAATTTTCAGTTCCCATTTACCGTCGATGTTGAACTTAGGCGCTTCTTCTGTACCATTGGGCGCAAAACGGTACGACTGCCCATATTCCGCAGTGAATGGAAGGGCGTTGCCTCTGAAGTTGGGTACCAGGCTGCGGTATTCGCCGGTGATGCGGCCATCGGATTCAATTTTTGCTACCAGTGCAGCATCATAGGTGTTCATCTTGATGAACAATGAATCGTCGCCGATGCGCTGTACATGGAAGTCGTCGCGGCGTGTACCATTTAACAGCGTAAACACCGCATGCTCGGCATCTTTGCCGCTCAGTTGGAAGTTAAACGGTACCTGCGATTCGCTTAAGGTAAATACCCCGCGCCATACGCCTTCCTTTATGAAAGGTTTTGCGGGTGTTGCGGATGTGCTGCCCCAGAAGCCTGCAGCAAACAGGGCAGACAGAAATACTTGCTTATACGATTTCATGGCTGATATGAGTTTAGGATGAAGAATGAAACGGTTACGGATACACGCTTTCAATCCCGGTGGGAAGAATTGAGGCACATGAAGATGGTGGTGGTGGAGAAGAGAGACTAATTTAACATCGGGATGCCTGGTACAACATAAGGTATGCTTTTGAAAAGATAATGGTGGTGATAGCAAAGATAGGAGTGGGGAAAATAATTTCCAAATAAAAGTCTATAAAATTTGTAGACTAATGATGGTGCCGGCCTTAAACCCTTCGCTGTAAGCCTTTTACAGGAGGTTTTTAATCCGCCGCTGATGTTGTACCTTTGCGGTTTAAAACACCTGGTTTGAGTAAGACAGTCTATTTAATTACACCACCGTTTACACAGCTGAACACGCCTTATCCGGCAACCGCCTACCTGAAAGGATTTCTGAACACGAAGGGAATCACTTCCTATCAGTCGGACCTGGGGATTGAGGTGACGCTGGCATTATTTTCAAAAGCGGGGTTAACACAGCTCTTTGCTCATATCGCCAACCAGGCTGCCGCGGTGTCGGAGAATGCCGCCCGCATGATCGCGCTGCAGGAGGACTATATCAACACCATCGATGCCGTGATCGCTTTCCTGCAAGGCAAAAATCCAACTATTGCCCACCTGATCGTAAAAAGGGATTACCTGCCGGAAGCCAGCCGCTTTGCCCAGCTGGACGACCTGGCCTGGGCCTTTGGCTCCATGGGCAACCAGGATAAAGCCAAACACCTGGCCACGATGTATCTGGAGGACCTGTCGGACCTGATCATGGAATGCGTGGATAGTCATTTTGGATTTAGTCGCTATGCGGAAAAACTGAGTCGCTCAGCAAACAGTTTCGATGAGCTGCATGCAGCACTACAGCAGCCATATACCTATGTAGATGAGATATTAATCGCCTTGCTTAAAGCCCGTATGGCTGCGGTTCAGCCGCAGCTGGTCTGCATCTCTGTACCTTTTCCGGGTAATTTATATGCTGCTTTCCGTTGCGGACAATGGATCAAACAGCATTACCCATCCGTGAAAATAGCCATGGGCGGTGGTTTCCCCAATACTGAATTACGCTCATTATCGGATCCAAGGGTTTTTGATTATATCGATTTCATTACCCTGGATGACGGCGAAGCACCTGTAGAAAACCTGATCCGGTTTGTGCAGGGCAGCATAGCGGAGCAGGAATTGAAACGTACCTTCCTGCTGAAAGATGGTGCGGTAACGTATATCAACAACGCTGCCTGCCATGATTATAAGCAGAGCCAGTTGGGAACGCCCGACTATGGCGACTTCCTGCTGGACGATTACATCTCTGCCATTGAAGTGGTGAACCCGATGCACAGCCTTTGGAGTGATGGCCGCTGGAATAAGCTGACCATGGCGCATGGCTGCTATTGGGGCAAGTGTACTTTCTGTGATATTTCGCTGGATTATATAAAGATATATGAGCCCATTGCGGCATCGATGCTATGTGACCGCATGGAGACTATCATAGCACAAACGGGGCAGACCGGTTTCCACTTTGTGGATGAAGCGGCCCCACCGGCGCTGATGCGGGCGCTGGCGCTTGAAATTATTAAGCGTAAGCTCAATGTGAGCTGGTGGACGAACATTCGTTTTGAAAAGAGCTTCACCAGGGATCTTTGTCTGCTCCTGAAGGCCTCCGGTTGCATTGCCGTGAGTGGTGGCCTGGAAGTGGCCTCTGACCGTCTTTTGGGGCTCATACAGAAAGGTATTACGGTAGCGCAGGTGGCCCGTGTAAACAGGCACTTCAGCGAAGCAGGCATCATGGTGCATGCCTACCTGATGTATGGCTTCCCTACCCAAACGGCCCAGGAAACAATTGACTCGCTGGAAATGGTGCGACAAATGTTTGCCGCAGGTATTTTGCAGTCGGCTTACTGGCATCAGTTTACCATGACAGCCCACAGCCCTGTAGGTATGGACCCTGCCAAATTCAAAGTGCAGAAAGAAACAGAAGAAACCGGCACTTTTGCCAATAATGATATCATGCACCTGGACCCTACCGGTGCGGACCATGAAAGCTTCAGCTATGGGCTTAAGAAGTCGCTGCTGAACTTCATGCACGGTGCCTGTCTGGATTACCCATTGAATAAATGGTTTGATTTCAAGGTGCCCAAAACATCGGTAGCGCCGGATTTCATTACCCGTGCGCTTTTTGAGGAAGAAGCGGGCACAGTGAAGCCTACTTCCAAGGTAGTGTTTTTAGGCAGGCAGCCAGCGCTTGAAGTGGTTACAAAATCCAAGAAGGGTAGCACCTGGGAAATGGCTTCCCTTACGTTCCAGGGAAAGCGGGAGCCGTTTAACATCAAGGTGGACCCACCCCAGGGCAACTGGCTGGCAGGTATGTTGCGCGAGCTGGATATTAAAAATGCCAGGACGTATACGTTACAGGAGGTAAAGGAGAATTATGAGGCCGCGGGGCTGGAAGATTTTGAATTATTTTGGGATAATAAGCCGGTCAATACTTTGCATAAGATTGGGTTACTGAAGTTATAATTTTTTTCCCAAACGAAAGCGGGCCCCGACGGGGCCCGCTTTCGTTTGGAGCCCCCTGCACCAGAGGTGCAGGGGGCTCCAAACGTTATTTTTTAAGGTATTTCCAATTACGAATTTTCCCTTCCGCCATCCACTCCACCGCATTAGCAATGCGACTTTGCCGGGTAGCCTCCGTTTTTGCTTCTTCAATCCAGCTTACGTATTCTTTTTTGTTAGAGTAGCTGAATGCCTCGTACGTATTTAATGCTGCTTTATTTTTCTTCAGTGCGGCCATCAGATCTGCCGGCGCGGTAATTTCCTTCTTTTCCTTGCTCACCGGCTTTTTCGGCAGTTTTACCCCTTCGTCAATGAGTTTGGCGGCCTGTTTCAGGTACTTCTTCAGGATTTTATCGGAGGGCAGGTCCTTCAGTGTTTCGAGTTTACCCAGGTGTCCCATGCCTGATTCGCCTACTTCGGAGAGGATGTTATCCGGATCCTCCATGAGGCTGGCTTTCCAGAGTACTACCGCGCAGTGCTTTTTAAAAGCTGCCATGCTGAAGAGGATGGCGCCGTTGTATTCAAAATGTGGGAATCCCCATTTGATGGTTTCGCCTATTTCCGGGTATTCGTTGTGCACCAGTTCGCGGAGATGTGTCAGGATAGGCCTGGCAAAATCTGCTGCTTTTTCGATATATGCGTCTATTCGCTCGTCAGTCTTTTTTTCTGTTTTTGAGGAAGAGCGGGAAGTTGTAGTCTTCATAAAATTTTATATGGTCACCTGTCAGGTCGATGATTGGTCCTTTATCATTTTTGGGCCGTGGATAGAGTTGTACATCGTTCATGTTGCTGAGTACTTTCCATCCGTCTTTTGTTTCCTGCACGTTGATCAGGTGCATGGTTTTGAATTTCGGATTGTAATATGTTCTAATTTCTGTTATTTCCCAAACATTCATGGGGCATTCCCGGCGGTAGAGGAAGGCGCGTTTAGCATCGTAGAAGGAGGTGGTTTCGGGGAGCAGGTTAAACTTCATGAAAACCTCTTCCAGTCGCTGTTCCAGCATTTGCACCATATCTTCTGTAATGGGTTTGGGTACACTGGGGTGTGTGGTGGTACCCAGCAGGTACAGTGCTTCCCGATAGAAGTCTTTACAGTAGTGGATTTTATCCGCATCTCTTTCATCGATGGCATCGCCGAGGAGGAGCAGTGCACCTTCCGGTGTGCTGAGGTCGTGTTTGAAATGATCGTTACCATCATCTACCTGGAAGGGGAGGTTGTCGTACACGGTGCGGCGGTCCCAGCGTTCCAGGTTTTTGATACCGAGGCGGATGGAGTAGCCACCGAGGAGGTATCCGTCTTCTACCATCATCCAGTCGAGGATGGCTTCTTCCGGGAGGGTAATTTTTTTGCCCGGCCGGTGGCGGCGCAGGTTTGTTTTATTGGCGATAATGCCGGTCACTTTTCCATCCATTATTTGGGGAGATGTTAACCAGGGCTCGGCAGTGTTTTTATCGGTAATGATGCGCACGCGCACGGCGAAGTGGTGTTGCTGTTCCCGCGGCGTTTGCAGTGCTGATTTAAAGTAGTGTATGGTGTTCATGGCTTTGTAGGCCAGGTCGGTGTAGTTTTCTTCAATGAGTGGCGGGGTAGGGAATCCATCCGTGATTTCGTGCCAGGGCTGTTCGATGGGATTCACCGGTCGACTCAAAAACAGCTGCACGCCTTCACGGTAGTAAGAACGAATAAATTGTTTGATTTGGGGAAATAACGCCATTAGATTAATGATTTACAGATATTATTATTAGTAAATGTGATTTTTGAGGGGTGATTAGCTTTTATATATACGACAGGAATTGTTGCCTGGACTTTTACATGCAAATAAAAATACGCTTTTTCTTTTTTACCGGTGAATGTGATGGTTTAACCGACAGTCTGCCCTGTATTCACCTTTTAGGGGATAGAAAGTAACGGGTCAGTACCTACATTTGTAACGCAATCAAAACAAGATCCCTACAATGATTACAACTGATGCGTCATTAATCCTGGATGTAAATCAGATAAGCGTTTACTACGGGCAGTTTCAGGCGGTAAAGGAGGTTTCCTTCAACGTGCGGCCCGGTGAAATTTTTGGTTTGCTGGGTCCGAACGGGGCCGGTAAAACCAGCACCCTGAGTGCCATAGAAGGCTTGCTGAAGCCCCATGCCGGCACTATTACGGTAGCGGGCTATGATGTGGTGAAACAGCCGCTGGAGGCGAAGGCAAATATGGGAGTGCAGTTGCAATCTACCAGTTACCAGCCCGAGCTAACGATTACGGATATACTACGATTGTTTGCGGGTATTTACGGGGTGAAGTTAACATCTGCCGAAATAACAAAAAAACTGGAGGACATACAGCTCCTGGATGCTGTAGGGAAGAAATTCGGGCAGTTATCCGGTGGGCAGCAACAAAGGGTGTCGCTGTTGATTGCCACGATTCACAATCCCGTGCTGGTGTTGCTCGATGAGCCTACCACCGGGCTGGATCCGCAATCGCGCCGCCAGCTGTGGGAACGCATTGAAGGAATCCGTGAGCAGGGCCATGGTGTGCTGTTGACCACCCACTCCATGGAGGAGGCTGAAGCGGTGTGTGATCGTATAGCCATCATTGATCATGGCCGCATCATTGCGATAGATACGCCGGAAAGGCTGATAGACCTGCATCGTGAAGATCCCGAGGTAATCAGTGTTTCGCGCAAGGGGAAAATTACACTGGAAGATGTGTTCATTGGTTTAACCGGACGTGCCGTACGTTCATAATTTAATATAAATGGCTATCCAAATACCTGCAACAAAAGAGGTGCTGACTGCCCTGATTCGGGCCGATTTTACTACGGTATGGCGTAATCGCCGTTCGCTGCGATTAGTGCTGGCCGTGCCTTTGATCATTTTAATTTCCTGGAAGGGATTGGTAAGCCACCTGGGAGCATTTGTGGTGCTATCGTCCGTACTAACCATTGGTTTAACCAGTATTGGTTTAATGGGCTATACGAACTCCATTGCCAGGGACCGCGACAAAGGCGTGTTTCAGCGTCTTCGTGTGGCGCCCGTATCTTCCTGGACGATCATGTTTTCCCGTATATCCGTGCAGGTGGCGCTGATTGCGGTGATGACGCTGCTGGTGTTTACCGTTGGTTATGCCGTGGACGGTATCCGTATTTCTGCACTGGGCTACGTCACCGGCTTTTTGATGACACTGCTGGCAGGCTGCCTGTATCTGGGGCTGGGACAGCTGATAACAGGGTTGATAAAGAATCCTGAAACCGTGAACAGCACTACCCGTTTGGTATATTTTGCCTTTATCATGGTGGGTATGTTCGGGCAGTTTGGGGTGTTGGGTGACGTGGTGAAATATTTTGTGATCTGGTCGCCCTATGGAGTGGTGCAAAAGGCACTGGCAGGAAGTTTGCAACCATTAACCTGGACGATGGATCATACCCTTGCCGTGGCCGGTATACTGGCTTATACGTTGGTTTTTGTGGGGCTGGGTGTGAAATATTTCAAGTGGGATAACAAATAGCAAACACGCTTTATTCATAATATAGTCCGCAGGGGTTTGGTCTTCCTGCGGACTTTTTTTGCTCGCAAAGACTGATGGGGATTTAGGCGCCTTCGGCGCCAGGGCGCGGTCTTTTTTGCACGCAAAGCAGCAAGGCAGGTAAGCAGCAAAGACTTGTGTTTTGTTGTTTATTGCAAACATAGGAGTAACCTGCGTTGGTATAAGCGAGGGCGTTTAGTCAAGCCTGATTAAGTGTCCCGCCTCCGGCGGGACACCACCCAACGAATGCCGAAGGCATTCGTTAATCTTTTTTATTATCAATAAACTCCCATTCACTGATATGTGCATTGCGGTGTTCCTTCGCCACAATAGCATCGAATCGTGGCAACATGTCCTTATGCTGTGCGGCTACATCCTGTTGCTCGCCAGGATCGGTAGCCAGGTTGTATAGCTGCCAGGGGGCGTTTTTATTTTTCTTCATACCGGTTTTGATCGCTTTCCAGTCGCCCGTTCTGATAGCGATTGCGCCGCCTTTTTCAGGATATTCGAAATAGAGGTATTCCCGCTGTTGTACTGCCGCAGTGTTGCCGGTGAGGGCGGGAAGGAGGCTGATACCATCATTGGCCGGGGCTTTGGTGCCGGCAATGGCTGCCAGCGTGGCCATGATATCGTATTGTACGGACAGGACATCCGAGGTGGAGTTTGCCGGTATTTTGCCGGGCCATCTGGCGATGAGTGGTTCGCGGATGCCGCCTTCGTAGAGGTCCATTTTTAATCCGCGGAGGTTGCCTACGCTGTTGAAGTAGGCTGGGTCTACGCCGCCGTTGAAAGTGGTGCCGTTATCGCTTGAAAAGAGGATGATGGTATTATCGTCCAGGCCAAGTTTTTTTACAAGGTCCATTACTATGCCGACCTGTGTATCGAGGTAGGTGATCATGGCGGCGTAGGTGGACTTCGGATATTTCACCGGAATGTATCCCTGTTGGCCCAGGTAGGGCTGTTCGTCGAACTGGCCTATATATTTTCGTACAGCCGAATCCGGTACCTGTAAGGATACATGTGGAATGGTGTAGGGGAGGTACAGGAAAAAAGGATTGCTGCGGTTGGCAGTAATGAACTGCGCTGCTTTTTTCGTCATTTCATCGACTGCGTAGTCTTTGCCTTTGAAGAGGTTAAATATGCTGTCGGTTGCCTGATCTGCGGTGATTTGTTTATGAACGAATACATAGTTGTTGTTGAGCTTGTCCACCTTCCCATTTTCCCAGAGGTGGGTCGGGTAGTAGTTATGTGCTTGTTTTTGATCGAGGTAGCCGTAGAAGTAGTCGAAGCCTTGTTTATTTGGGTTGCCGGTGGTGGTTTGCATGCCCAGACCCCATTTGCCGATGGCGGCGGTTTTATAGCCGGCTTGTTGCAGCATATGTCCGATGGTGATGGTGCCTTCAGGGAGGGGCATTTGTCCGCCTTCCTTTGCATCTTCAAATCCGCCCATTTCATAGTTGCCGCGGATGTAGCTGTGGCCGCCGTGACGGCCGGTGAGGAGCATGCATCTGGCGGGAGCGCATACCGGTGTGGAGGTATAGAATTTATTGAATCTTACTCCTTCGCGTGCAAGCTGGTCCAGTCGGGGTGTTTTGATTTTTTGTTGTCCGTAAGGACCGGTTTCACCGATTCCCAGGTCGTCGGCATAGATAAAGATAATATTTGGCTTTCGTTGCTTTCCTTGCTGGGCCTGCGTTTGGGTGCCCATAGCTGTAAGCAGCAGCAACAGGGTGCTGGTTTTCATGTTCATGTTCCGTGGTATTTAAGCACTGAAAATACATTGATTCACAGATAACTGTGTGAATTATTTTATGCAACCGTTTGCGAAAAGGGATAAAATATTTTTGGAATATTGGTGGCGGTGATTATCTTTGCAGCCCTGAAACACAATATCAGTGATGCCCAGATGGCGAAATTGGTAGACGCACTGTGTTCAGGTCGCAGCGCTCGCAAGGGTGTGCTGGTTCGAATCCAGTTCTGGGCACAAAAAAGGTTGTAAGTATTTGACTTACAACCTTTTTTTATTTGTGTCAATGTCGTTTTTTGTCCGTTTTTTTCCACTTTCGTCCACTTTTCACGACACAAAATTGACACACGACATGACACACGTTCTTACACTCCAAAACCACTGCCTGCTTACATTTTGACAGTCTGTCAACACGGCACTTGTGTTACAAAAAATTTCTTTCTTCCACATTCTTCCTATTTCGTTCGCTTTTGAAAATGGGCTGCAATCCTTGCTGGTACGGCATGCTATTGGTACCAATTGTTGTACTTAGTGGAGAAGTGGCGGCAGTCATCAACGGACCTTCTGTTTCGCTTACCAACAGCAGATGGGGCAAATAAAATAACGACTTCAACATACTTATTCGGTTATGTAATAGTTTATATTACTTTGGAAGTTGGTATAAATAGAAAAGTCACCGATTAATTTTTAAAAAAATGGAAAGTTTTTCAGAGCTCGATTTAATCCAGGCAACGATTGTAATTACGTCGCTAACTCATAAATGCGAAAAATCATTGGAGAAATTGACGGAGAGGAATTCTCAACAAACCTTGCTTATAAACAGAATTAAAGGTCTAAAAATTGCCTTGGCTCTAATACAAAAAGAAATAGAAGGTATTGCAAAGAATCGCTGACTAATACAAAAGTTCAAACTGAGACACTAACAAATTATAATAAGAAATTAAGCTATTTAAAAAAGTAGTACCCATGTACCAGGAAAAACCTAGAAGCTACGAACAATGCAGCGTTTGTTTTTGGGGCTTTCCAGGCTTGTCATCTTATTTCTGTGTCGAGTTATTATTCACCTGTTAAAATTTAATAGAATAATTTCATATAATTTGGTACTTTAGATTAATCGTTAATTTCAGTATATTAAAATGTAAGAATACCCTAAGTTAATCCTTATATCAACTAAAGTTTTTTAATTACCTCCACTATTCGTGTATCCTATATCTGTATCCATTTTTGGATGGATCCAAAGCGTTTTTATTTCCTATTCATATTCACGAACCTCAAAACTAAATGAGAAAACTGTTATTAGTTCCCCTTGCCTTCCTGTTTATTTTGTCATGTAGAAAACCACAAAATGAACCAGTTCACGGCGATTTAATTAAAAACGCAAAAGAATTTTTTGACCAAAATCTAAAAAGAAATGAATTTAAGAATGCTAAAGTATCCCAAATACCAAATGGTGAACTTATATGGGAGCAGGCCACTATCAGAAGCATGAGTCGAGCTACTGTAGTGCAAGTCCCTTTATCTTCTGATTCTGCAGGTGTGACTTATGGTAATCACATCTTGCCATTAAGCATTAAGGATTATCTGTTTATTTATAAGGATGCAGATAGCAATTACAGATCACTTGTAATGCGCTGCATTCCGCATGGTAGTAACGGACATGGATTCTCAGGATTAGTTCTGTTAAGTGACTGGGATGGGAATAATTGCCGAATTAACGCCCTGGATGGAGGAGCTGTTTCAACAACAAATGCTCGAAAGACTTCAAGCGACGGATTTAATAATGCAATAAGAAGTTGTGTTACCGTGAATTATTGGTACAGTGTTAACGGAGGCCCTTGGCAGTTTAATTTCTCAAACACATTTTGCACAGGAGATGCTGGTCCAGAGGGACCTGGTGAAAATGCACCAGGTGATTGGCAGGAATTACCTCCCCCAGAAGGAGGAGGAAGTAGTGGGTCAGGCAGTGGAGAGACTCCTGGTAACATGCCTCCGCCACCTGTTATTTTAACCGATGTTGTAGATGAGCTATCAAGTCCCTGTTTTAAAGCTACGTTACAATATATGGGTTTTAACAATTTGACAAGCAGTTTAGCCAGGACTTTATCGACACTGTATCAAACGTCCGACGTTGTTAATGCGCGATTTAATGAAGGACAACTTGCTGATACAGTAGACGCAAAAAATATTCCAGGGGTGGCTGGTTCAGGAGGCGCAGCTGTAGTAAATATTGATATCACTCTTAATAATTCTATTGCCAATGGTTCCAGGGAATATATTGCTGCTACAATTTTACATGAACTAATTCATGGATATTTTTTTGTAAAATATAATGTTTACAATAATAATCCGTGGGATCATGGACAGATGGCCGGCGACTCTTTTTTTAATAGTATGGTTCTGGCACTTCAGGAAATGTACCCTGGAATTTCATTAGCTGATGCACAATCATTAACCTGGAGAGGATTGGAAGAAACACCCCAATATCAAGCGTTAAGTTTGGCTCAAAAGCAAAGTATTCAGTCAATAGCAGGAAAGTATCGAAATGGTGAATTAGGTACAAAGTGTAATTGATGGGATTTAAAATTGGAATATTATGAAAATATTATTAGTATTTCTACTCTTATTGAGCCATGTTGCAAGTGGTCAAAGAGCAAAATCAGCTGACTATCTCCGACCTTATTATAGGATACCAATGGGGCCAAAAGATATAATGAGAGATGGGGAAGTCAAAATATTTGGAATTATCCTTGAATACAAAAAAAATAAACTAGTTGATTCTATTCAATTTTCAAAAAATAGCTCACCTGATTTTAAGGAGTGGATTGATAAATGTAGGAAAAGATTCCAAGACTTCCCGTGGACAGATTTTATACCGGAAGTTGAGAATAAAACGGATTTTAAAATTTGGTGGACATTCTATTTTGTTCCTGATGATTCAACCGCAAGCAAGCACATACTATTACCAAGTGTTGCTATGGAAAAGATGCTACTTTCATCATATGATTTGCTGCCGGGTAACCAGGATCAAATTTATGTCGCACCACCCTTTTTTGTAATATGTTATCCAACGCGATATAAATATGTTGGTGGATGTAGTTATACGCCACCGGATAGCGTCAAAGTAAAATAGAATGAAAAGGTGGGAGTGCTGTAGCGGCACTCCTCTTTAGTTGGCATCCATTTCGCACTTTAAGGTGTTGAATTTGATTATTATGTACTATTTTGATGTTTAAATGCGGATTATACCTGGGAAGCTATAAGGCTGTAGTTCTGTTCGTAGGCTGGTATTAGGTGAAAATAATGAAATAGGATTATGGGCAACTCGCAGCAGCAATTTATAAATTACTGGCAAAAACATTATCACCATTAATGGTGTTTGCAGCACGTCCATTTGTTATAAAAAATGGTTTCTTAAGTCAAATCAAAACTAACAGATCATACTGCCGCGAATTTATTGCAACTGTTATTCTATTTTCAAGGTCACAATCTCTCTTAGGTGTTAACTTAAAAATTGTGTTTGGCTGCCACAGAAGGTCAGAACAAAGCTGCGCTGAAAAGACAATTAAACCTGATAGAGAAAATATTCCAGGAAATGGATTATTAATACGGCATAATTATGTTGACAAACCTTTGATATATTTTCATTATAACGATTTGATGTTTATTGACTTGGAGATTACAGGTCTGAGCACGAATGCCGTGGGGAGGCTTTTGGCTTTTTTTTGATGACTCTGACTTATGCCTTAGTATACTTTACCAAATCAGGTAGAATTTTTGTAAATTTAAATTGCCTATAGTGGAAGGTTATGATGTTAGTATTGCTACCTGCAGTCGATTAATACTGCTTTTACCTCAAAAAAACTGGAGATGAATTGTTGTCACGAAGATTTGCAAAGAGCTCTCAGGATTTCAAATGCTATTCAAGAGTATTTTCGCATAAATTATAACTATCAGGAAGTTCGGAGCACAGATTTATACGAATTTCTAGCCAAGCGCAATTTGATAGAGCGAGACCGACACCAAGGTTTTCATTTTCGCTCATTCCTTCAAAAATTAAATAAAAACGGTTATCTCGGAGTTATTCCCCAATGTAGTTATACGGTAGGATCAACTGGTGGCGAGTGGCGGTTTACACGTATGACTGATGAAAAACTATCTGAAATTAGAAACAAATCTAAAGCATATCCGGCAAAAGTAGTTCATAAACCTAAATTACCAGAAGTAGAAATCGACAGGCTAATTGACCTTGCCCGAAAGGCGGTAGAAAATTTGCCTAAAAGAGATACCTGTGATCTTACGCAGCAACAAATAGAAATCAGGAAGAACTATCAACGGGCATATGAAGAATGGCTTCCACGCGAGATTGAAATAATGTCCAGAGCTTATATAAAATTTGAACGCGTAGATAAGGTTGCGGAATTATTACAGCGGCAGCCACATATTGTGGAGGATAAGCTAAGAGAGGCGCGACTCTTATGAGTGTGGTTTGTGTTGGATAGGTCAAATGGGAGGTATGTGCAGCATGCATTATCAACATACATCCACCCTTCTAATTTTTTTGATATAATGTTATAAGGCCTTTAACATACGTCAGGCAATACATCTCTCCGTGTAGATATATGTGCGTGGGAAGCTGATTGTTGTAGCCCCATCTATCTTCTGTAAATTAAACCCGAAAGAAAAAGAATTACATCTTTGAGGGATGTAGCTTCATTTACACGTTGAGTGATGGTATTGATGGGCATTGTATCTTCCCAGTATTGTGGATATTTCGTTATGGAAAAAAGGATATCATTTTTTATGTCTTTTAGGCCCTTATCTACTTTTTCATACTGTATATGAACCCGCATTAACGGACTTCCGAAAAGTGATTGCCACCAGGGGCTAATTCGTTTCAATATACTAATCTCTACTATTTTAAAACAACAACCATTACATTCATAGACGATTGCATTTATTAAACTTCCAAATTTGATAGTTGACATAGGGACGTCGGATAAAAAAATGGGAGAGTCTAATACTTCAATAGTAAAGGGACCTTCGCCTGCTAACAAAACAGGAAATGTAATTGACTCCATGAAACAAAGAAGATTACTTAGTTATATTAGTTGTTGCCTTTTACACATAGAGGTGATTGACGAATGTGAAATTATTATATATTTTCAAATTTGTTGCAATTAATTTTAGCAAGAGTTCTCTTTTAATTTTGCTCCAAGCCCTATATTCTTGCAAGTGATAAGGGAAGTCTTAGTATAAACAACCTTTTAAATGCTCCCCGGTTGTTCCTAAAAGTAAATTGAGAGATTGGCATTGTGAGAAATCTAACACGTACCTTAATCATACCAACTGCTATCAGGCTGCAATATTCCATCGAAATTCTACCACAGTAACCCTACCTACATTTAACCTTTACAACTTACAAAAAAAGCTCATCTCATGAAATGTATCATTGCAACCTTTGCTGTAGCGCTGCTTTGTTTAACCGCCTGTAAGCATCACCCGGAAAACCCACACGTGTCCAAAACAAGCTTTATCATTGATTATCGCGACCTGTCAGAAAAGTCGGATGGGATTGCCATCATGGAACTGGATCCGGAATCACCGCAGTTTGGAAAAATTACGAGTCGTATCGAACTAGGTAAAGGCGTATTGCCCCACCATATTTATTTCGATAAACAGCAAAAGCGAGTGTACAATACTGCCCTGGGATTCCCATATCTCTATGAATTAAAATTGAAACACGGGCCAGACGGCCGACCCGTTATAGAAAAGGCTGAGCCTGTTGATACGGATGGTAACCTGGTAGGGGAGGATATTTTCTTTACCGGCGATGGTCGCTTCTTTGTAACCTTCATGGGCGGAAAGGGGAATGAACATGGTGGTTCCATCGGTGTTTATAACGCTGCCAATAACAAGTTAATCCGCACCATTGAAGCGGATATGCACCACGACACCTCGAAATTTATCATGCATCCTCATGGGATTTCCATGAACGAATCCACCAAACGATTAATGGTGACTTCTACCATCCACCCAGGGTTGACTTCCGGTATAGGCAGTACCGTTACCCTGATCAACTCCGAAGATTATTCTCTCATTAAAACTTACAAGGTAGCCGATGAACAAACGCCGGCATCCAGTCCTGTGGAGGTATTACTACTCCGGAACGAATTTAAACCTTATGCCCTTGTTACAACCATGCTGGGCGGCGATGTATGGATCGCAGACCAGGATGCCAAAACCAAGAACTATGGCGAGTTCAGGAAGTTCTATGATGGGAGCGACAATGGCCTGGGATGGGCCCTGGAATTTTATATCAGCCCCGAGAAATTATTGTATGTCAGCTTCGCTAATCCCGGTATAGTAAAGGTTTTTGATCTTAATGCCCTGCCGGCGGCCAAAGTAGTCCGTACGTTGCAGTCAGATCCCGGCGCACATCACATGGCATTTTTCAAAACTAAATCCGGGAAAGATGTAGTGGCTGTTCAAAACAATATGTTGAATCTCCCCGATATAAATGCCGGTACCATAGCGGTATTTGATGTGAAATCGGGGCAGCGGCTAGCTACGGCTAATGTGAAAAAGGACTATAATATCCAGCCAGAATCTATTGAATGGGCAAATGGTAATGGGCATTATTTGCATCACTAGGATAAAATAAATAAGGTTGCGGGGAGTACCTGCAACCTTTTATATGTTGAATTTAATGTCCAGCTTTTACCTCCCCAACTGCTTCCTCAACTCCATATTGATCCCATACTGCTCCTCCACCGGTACCTTCTTTCTCGAAACACCATTTATATCCTTGCCTTCCTTCGTCCACAACATCGGGAAAAAATTGAATACCTCATTGCCATCCAATGTTGCCACTTCCTGTTGCCAATTGCTCCAGCGCAAATCCTTATAAAAATCCTTCAAATCCCCTTCAAAGCAGAAGTTCAGAAACTGACTGTAGGATATGTCCAGCCCTTCCCAATTGAGTGTAGCCGGATCGAAATAATATATTTTGCCCATGTCTTCGCCCAGGGCGCCGCTGTTTATAGCAAAGAAACCACCCACTGCATCATCCGCTACCAGCAGAAACTCTGCAGGATTCTTTCCCTGGTTCCAGCTGTGTAAAGTGCGGTTTAACCGGTCATGCCCGGAACCGAGTATCCGGATCCAGCCGTGGTCAATGAGGATACCACCACTGCTGTAGACGATTGCACCCATAGGCGACCTGGTAGTTACTTGCAACTCGTATAAGGTAGCACCAGCCCTGGCTGTATCCGCAGGTAGTATTTCCACCGGGTTTGTAGCGCTGCTTATCCACTCCAGCACTAGCGGCCATCCCGGTTCTTCTTTGTTGAGCAGTGCTTCCAGTGGCTTTTTATGTTGCTGTGCGAATGTCATATCTGTAACGAATAAAAACAGGATTAGTAATAGTTTGGTTTTTAACATCCTGCAAATATGCAAACATTTCGCTGCAAATGAAAAGGAATAATGAAGGCGAAATGAACAAGCCAGGCCATGTCCATTTGCAACCATTATTCTCCCATCTTATCCGCCTCCACAATCGCATCCGCAAATTCCTGCGGTGCCTCCTGTGGCAAATTATGCCCAATTCCTCCGGTCAGTTCCTTATGCAGATACTTGCCGGTAAATTTATTCGCATATGCACTGGCAGGCGGATGAGGTGCGCCGTTAGCATCTCCCTCCAGAGTAATCGTAGGCACGGTAATGTTAGGTGCCTTTGCCAGCCTGGCTTCCAGTGCGTCATATTTCGCTTCGCCGGTGGCCAACCCCAGTCTCCAACGGTAGTTATGGATTACAATTGCTACATGGTCGGGGTTGTGAAAGGCCGCACTGCTACGACTAAACGTAGCCTCCTCAAACTGCCATTTCGGTGATGCCAGCTTCCAGATCAGCTTCGCAAATTCGTCAGTATTTTTCGTATAGCCAGCCTTACCACGGTCGGTAGCAAAGTAAAACTGATACCACCATTGTAGTTCCGCCGCCGGTGGGAGCGGGGCTGCACCCGATTGCTGATTGCCGATAAGGTAACCACTCACGGATACCAGCGCTTTAGTACGTTCCGGCCACAGTGCGGCAATAATATCAGCGGTTCTTGCACCCCAGTCGCAGCCTCCTAAAATAGCTTTCTTTACATGCAGGGCATCCATAAAAGCGATGATGTCTTCCGCTACAACGGACTGTTGTCCGTTGCGCATGGTTTTGTCCGACAAAAACCGCGTGCTGCCATAACCCCGCAGATACGGAACCAACACACGATAACCTTTGGCTACCAGCAAGGGTGTCACCTGCTCATAGGTGTGAATGTCATAAGGCCAGCCATGCAACAGGATCACCACCGGCCCGTTTGCCGGCCCCTGGTCAATGTAGCCTACGTTTAATACGCCAGCGTTAATTTGTTTTACAGGGCCAAACGTATCGGCCGACTGTGCAGCCGCCCCAAAAGGAGTGGAGATACTCATAATTCCCATAGCGAAGGCGGTTAAAGATTGTTTCCATCGGGCCATACCAGTGCGGCCACCGTAGTGGAGTTGATTCGACTTGTGTTTCATAATTGATAGTTTTTGCGCCGGACTTGCTCGCCCGTTTATAAAGGGATACAGGCTTGTTTGTGAAAATGTTCGATCAGGGATGGGGGAAGGAGGGGGGAACGGTCAGCTTATTTAAATACCTTACGGGCAAACGTCTGCAAGCCTTTAATTTCTTCCCCTTTCTCCGGGATATAGTGTCATGACAACATCTGTTTGCACTACCTCTTTTGTTGTTACATCAATCGCACTCAGCCTGCCATAAAAGCCTGCACCAGTATCTATATTCCACATATTACAGGCGTTCATGGGTTCAAAGCAATTATAATTGAGGGTTGGGGTATGACCTACATATATTTCATGGAATAACTGCAGTTTTTTAGGATACGCCATAGGGTGCCCTGCTGCACGGTTAGCGGTGAGCCGCGCCAGTTCCCATAAAGTGCGGTCCTTTGTCAGCACAGCATTGTCTTCTTCATACACAGGCCCGTTAGCAGCAGTAAAACCACCATGCACATACAGCCGGTTAGCCTCATCAATGTGAAAATATTGCATGTTGCGGAAAAATTCCAGGTGCGCCAGCTTCTGCGCCGCAGAATAGCTATCGTAACTCCGGATGGTGGAATAACCATGACCAGTTAACCACCGTGGATTTAACGGCTGCCCCATCAGCCAGGATTCACAATGGGCATCATGATTGCCTTTGATAAATATGCACGGCAATTTTTCCCGAAGCACCAACAATAAATCAATTACCTGCGCGGACTCCGACCAGCCATCTACATAATCGCCCAGGAATATCAACTGATCATCAGGGGTTGGCTGGATTTTTTCCAATAGCTGTACCAGGGCCTTTAAACCCCCGTGAATATCTCCAATTGCAATGATTCTTTTAGACATGCTTTTTTATCGCTTTTTTAATATCTTCATAATGTAAATAATACAAAGGAGTCCTTACCAGACTGCTGTATTCCTGTAATTTCTGCAGCCTTCACTGCCCTCAAAAGTGAAGTGGCTGCCTGCTCAAAATAACCAGTAAATGGCGGTATTGTAGCATACGCCAGCCTGTATTTTATGAACCCAAAAGCATCCACCATGCACGAAAGATTATCCTCTTCCGATTAGTGGAACTGTACTTCCATGAACCGTAAACAATGGGACCCTGTCATCAGCCAGTTTCTTAACCCTGTCAGTAGCCGCCTGATTCATCGCCTGGCATTGCAGCCTGGTCATGCGGTATTGGATGTAGCCACCGGTACCGGTGAGCCCGGCTTAACCATTGCCTCCCTCCATCCGCAGGTAAGTGTTACCGGGACAGACATCGCCGCAAACATGCTGCAAATAGCAGCTGATAAAGCCGGCTCCCAGCAACTGAATAATTACCGCACTCACTGCTGCGAAGCCGCCAGCATGCCCTTTGCCGACCAGTCCTTTGATGCGGCCATCTGCAGAAACGGCGTGATGTTTTTTTCCAACGTATCCGCCGCATTGAACGAAATTTACCGGGTTCTTAAACCAGGCGGTAATATCGCCGTGTCTACCTGGGGAGTGCTCGACAAAAATCTTTGGATCAACGTAGTGTTGGATACCATCACCGAAGTTACACATCATAAATCATACAACCGCCACCGGCCCGGTATGTTTTATTGTATGCAGCCCGGCACCATGACGGACTGGTTCGAAACCGCGAATTTTTCAGATATCACAGAAGAAGAAATGACCGGCGTTGTGGAATTTACCTCCATGGACGACTACTGGTACTACGTGACCACCGTAAGCGCGGATGTGGTTAACGCACTGCGGGAAGTACCCGAACTGATCAGGAATGAAATACGTACCGCAGTGATGCGTAAAATAGACCACCACAACCTCAACGGCAGAATATATTTTCAGTGGAGTATGCATATTACCAGCGCACACCGCTAACAACAAAGGGTTACAGGTATGCCCTGTAACCCTTTGTTGTTATACCTGAAGTACCTATTGCTTCGTCCATTCTTCATGAATAGGCGCACCCTGGGAGCTCTTACCACTGTGATCCCACTTGTTGCCATTCACACTGCCCTTGAACTGTAAGCTCGCACCTACGCGACTGTTATCCCGAGAAAAGTATTCTAACTTCTCCGTATATACGCCGTTTTCAAAGGTATAGCTGCCACCACCGGTGCCAAAAAACTGCCCGGTGGCCGTGTTGATGGCCACCCATTGAAATTTGCTGCCTGTCAGTATCTTAATGGTTTTCCTGTCGCCTGGCTTCATCGCATTCATGGTACCATTCGCCTCACGGGCGGTAATCTGCCACAGGCCCGCCAGCTCGCCATTGCCATGGTCCACGCGGGTCCAGCTGGTTTTGGTGTCGCCAATAGTGGTCACAAACTGGTCCCCATCGAAAGTAACACCTGCCTCGATCTTTTTCCCTACCTGGGTGCTGTCGGCCGTATTAAACTCAATCGACAATTCCCCCGCCTCATCGCCGGTGCCCTGCCAGGTGCCGCCCATGGTGTTTTTGAACCCCTGCGCGTTGTAATTAGTAATGGAAAAATAGGTGGGTGTAACCAGCAATACGCTGGTTTCGCCGCCGTTAGTGGCACTCCAGGCGCCTATTACAGGTGATTGTGCCTTTGCGGTAAATATACCCGCTACCGTTATGCATGCAGTCAGACATAAGTTAAATAGTGTCTTCATATTTTGGTGGATTTATCTTAAAGTTATAGCGTACGAGGCGCAATTGCTAGTAATATTTGGATTAATTTTTCGTCAGTGGAAGTAGGATTATCAGTAATGCTGTGACTGCCCTCATTGTTACAGGTTCCGGCAGGCCTGAAAAAGGCGGGAGTTCGGCAGATTAATAGGAATTTACTAATTTGAGGTTTGTCCCATTTTATGAAGAAGTATTTTTCCTATGTAGATACAGCACTGCGCATAGTGCATATTAATACAGATTTGAAACAAGGAGCAGATGCTGCTGCTATCAACTCATTTTTTGAGCGATTTAATTATAACCATAAAGCCAAGTCAGGAGCTATCCATGAATTATTCCTGCATTATATGACCGATCACGAATTTTTACGGGTATATCAGCATGAAGCATTACATTTCTGGCAAACCTTCTTTTATCCTTACCTGTATTATATTTCGTGTTTGGAATTTAATACCATACGCCAGATTACAGGTGAGATTCGTGCTTCCCCCAGTGAGCTTGCCCCTCCTACATATTGTATTAATGAAAACGCTGCTCTGAACCTTGAGTATCAATCCATAAAATTTGGTTTTAGTATGGTGGATGGCATGCTGCAATGTCAGCCAGCGGCTATTACGGATGCGGAAGATTGCTTCTCTCTGATCGATCTGATAGAAAACGCAACTACTATTATGCAGTTCAGCCTTTTTCGATCGATGGAGGAGGAGCCAAGAACTCCTTCGCATTTTCTGAAGTGGATCAAGGATCCAGAAAATAAATGTTATAAAAACCTATACTATTTTATCTATCATTCGTTTGGGGGAGAGTTTGCCTTCAACTACCTCTGTATGTGCGTTCAGTTGGCCTTTCATACTTCTGAGCCTATAACGGGTTTCATACATTGTGTTAATACATTACAACTCCTGGTTGAGGAGGGAAAAGCTGTTCCAGGGAAAAATAACAGAAATATTTATAAAGTGCTGGAGGTTTTATTGCATTATGGTTTTCAACCAGTACAAAACAGAGAAAAGTTTCTGCAGGAACGTTTAATAAAGGAACTCGAAGTCGGCTTTATACCAACTGACTTATATGAGCAAATCGTAGAGCAAAACGATAAACATATAATATATCATTCCGGAAAAGACTTCCATGCTATCCTGAAGGATAAGCCAGATATCCGCGTGGATTTTGCAACAGATTTTAACGTTGACTTATGGAAGTTTCTGAATGAAAATATGGAAATAATGGCTGTGGATTTAAACTTTTTACAGCTTAAAAGAACAAATAACGCTACACTGTTTGCACGCCGCCTCGTGAATGTTTTGCCTTTTAAGGGAATAAAGGATCTTAAACTGCCTCAGTATATTATCGAAAATATTAAAAGAAAAGATACCACTATGAGTCTTTTATCAGAAACTTTTTCTGACTATAAGACTTTTGTTCCCAGGTCCTGTCACTTCACAGATTGCCCGTATTTTCCTGCCGGCCTTTGCTGGAAATGGAAACATATACCGGTTACCGGTTATGAAGATTGCCGTTTTCCTGCATTTTTTGAAAGTACTTATGAAAAGCGTTATGATCCTCAGAAAAAACTGCTTGTTTGTAGTACAAAAGCAGAGGTGGACGCTAGTATGGTTGCTTATCTCAAGATGCACCGAAAGGCAGTGGATATTTATCGGAATCTACGTATTTCAAGCCATCATCATGATCAGGATATTTTAATAGTATCAGTAGACAATGATACTATTTGTCGTTCTAACTATTTTGCTGAGTCAATCTCATTTATAGATCAGGAGCTGCACCCAGATACAATTCAAAGCAAAATCGTGCTGGATTTTGATCTCGATATGGAAGAATACCTCTGCAATATTCCTGAAGTTATAACATTTGTAAAAAATCTTCAAAAGGATATACCTCATTTTTTATATTATTTAAATATGAGTACTCCTGAAGGACTTAGGGTATTTTTCGATATTTTTATGATCTTGACGGATACAACCAATGTGCAGGGCGGACAAGGACAGATAAACCTGAAGGGTTTTATTGAACAGTTGAAAGTAGCGGTTGATGAGATGATTAAATTTGCTGCGATGCAAAAGGAGGATTGCTCTGCAAAAATTACTACAATTGAGAATTACCTTAAAGATCACTTAATACATGGAACCTAAACTTCGTATTAAATTAAATGACAGTCATGAATATACTGCATTTTTGAAATATGCCTATTCAATCGATGATTCATTGCTGTTTAATGAAGTATATGAACAGCAGCCAGGAACTCATAAAGAACCTATCATCATTGCTATCGTGACAGCCTTAGGTGGTAAACGGGCCTTGCAAACGATTCAGGCTATTATCGAAGCATGGGTTACTCATAAGGCCAAAATTATGGACCATGAACTGGAAATGACTAAAGAAAAAAACAGGGCGGAAGAGGCGCGAATAGAACTGGCATTGAAATATCCCGGGCAGCTTGAATACAAACAGATTTCGACGGCTGCTTTTAGAAAGATTGACACCGTGTCATCCGAAAAATCCGAAAAATAGTTAGCTTCGGAATTTGAACGGTCCCTTTCTTCAATTTTTTAAGCGAGAAATTAAGATATCCATAAAAGAGACAAGGAACTGTCATGGCAATACATGGGAGGCTGGCCTCTGTGCAGCTATTGGCATCTTTCTTCGTGTACCCCTTTGGGTTCCCTTCTCAAAATTTTTCCGCATTCCATAAATCTTTCTCCCGTTTCCATAAACACATACATCCCCCATAGGCGATTTTTACAGTTTACTTATAACCTGTAGCATGTTGAACGGAAAATTAATAACCCTGTATTTATTTAGTTGTATACCTATCGCCAGCTTTGCACAAACTAACCCGGCCGGCTATACGATCAGAGGAGTAGTGGCAGATGCCACCACCCGCCAGCCGGTACCCTATGCCACCATCGGTATTACTAACGGGCAGCAAACACCGCTTACAGCCGCCTATTCCGGCGAAAACGGTTCCTTCCGGCTGCAGCTGCACCAACGGACAGCCCTACACGTAATTGTTACCTCTGTAGGCTATCAGAAGCTGACCACCTCCCTGCAAGCCGATAATGGAAAGGAGGTTTACACGCTGGATACTCTCTTCCTGCAATCCTCCGCGCAGGACCTGGGAGAGGTAGAGATTATTGCCCGCAAACAGCTCGTAGAGCAGAAACCGGGTATGCTGGTATTTAACGCAGAAAATGACATCAGCCTCAAAGGCGGCACCGCCGCCGATGTACTGCGCAAAGCACCCGCCCTCAACGTAGATCCGCAAGGCAACGTCTCCATGAGGGGAAGCAGTACCCTCAAAATCCTCATCAATGGTAAGTTCTCCGGGCAAATTGCCCGCAGTCCCGCCGATGCACTGAATATGATCCCCGCCAGCATCATTAAATCCGTAGAGATCATTACTTCTCCCTCCGCAAAATATGATGCGGAAGGCGCTGCCGGCGTAATCAATATCATCACCAAAAAAGGGCAGGACAGCTTCAGTGGTGCGCTGGAAGCCACTGCCAGCAACTGGGAACAGGCGGTGAACCCACGCATTTCATTCTCCAACGATAAATGGAATATGAGCGCCTATGCACATATCCACCGACTCCGCTCCAAGTCCGTTACCAGTATGGAAAGAACGGCCTTTGCAGCAGACGGGACGCCGGAATCTACCACTCACCAGGATAATGCAAAAGACAACATCATGCCGCACGGCTCCGGTGAATTTACCCTGGGCTTTACTCCCGACTCACTCAGCGAATTCAGTCTGAACGTAAACACCTGGATCGAAAACTGGCCGGGTAGCTATCATCAAACCAGTCGGATCTACAATGCCACTGGTATACTCACAGACGAGTACGCCCAGCAGGTAAAAAACAAGGAACGCTTCATCGGCACCGACATCGCCCTGGGCTATAATCGCCGGCTGCGGCATCCCGGCCAGGAAATCACGCTGCTGGCCCAATACAGCCCGGGCAAAGAAACCACCGGCTATACCAACCAGCAGTCCGCCGACCATGAGCTGCGCTATACAGAAATCAACGAAGGCATCACCTATAACCACGAATGGACTTTCCAGGCAGATTATACCCAGCCACTCACCCGCAATGATAAATACCTGCTGGAAGGCGGACTGAAATCCATTTTCCGTAATGCGGACAATAAATACAATGTCTGGGCGGCCGCAGCTCCCGCAACGCCGGCGTTGATAGCGGCCCGCTCTGATAACTTCGTATATGCGCAACAGGTAGTAGCAGGTTACCTGCTGATTAAAATGAAACTGCCCCGTAACTGGTACACCGAAGCCGGTGGCCGACTCGAGCACACGGATATCCATGGTACCTTCCACCGCGCCGGTACCACCTTTAAGAATGACTTCCTGAACCTGATACCTACGGCATCTCTCACAAAAAAACTTACGGAGCAGCATACACTAACGGGTAGTTATACCAAACGACTCACCAGGCCTTACATCTGGGACCTGAATCCTAATGCCGACGCCAGCGACCCTCGCAATGTCAGCACGGGTAATCCGGCCCTGCTGCCTGAAAATATGCACCAGGGGGAGCTGACCTATAGCTGGACCGCCAACTCCGGTTTTTTCCTTAATGCAGCAGCGTTTATCAAAAGAACAGACAATTCGATTATCGAACTCACCACCGTGGATGCAGCTGGTATCGCCACCACCCGCAAAGAAAACCTGGCAGGCAACCAGCAATATGGACTCAACCTGAGCAGCGCTTTCAGCCTGGCTAAAAACTGGAATGTAAATACGAACCTGAACATCAATCACCTCGACTTCAACAGTTCCGCACTGATGATCGTTAACACCGGCTGGGCTGCCGATATTAATATCAATACCAGCTACAAACTGCCGGGAAACTTTGCCCTGCAGGCTTTCGGGGAATATAATACCAGGATAGTAACACTCCAGGGCTATAAAACCAGTCGTTACTACTATAGTTTCTCCGCAAAAAAAGAATTAAAGGAAAGCAGGATGACCATTACCGTTGCGGCAATCAATCCGTTTAATCAAACCATTGCCCAGGCGGAAGTACTGAAGGCCGCCTCCTTCCTGTCAAGGCAAATTAACGGCTACTATAACCAGGCGCTGAAGATTACGCTGAACTGGGAGTTTGGGTCTGTGTTTGAGCAGAAGAAGGGGAAACAACTGAAGGTTAACAATGATGACGTCAGTAAGGAATCCAAAGGGTAATGTTACCACCGCTCATGGCCACCGGCCCTGAGCGGTAGCTTGAAATTTAAAAGAAGATATCTACGTAATCCACCACGTTATTCCCTTCGCAGTTATCCATTTCCTGCAACCGCCAGTACTTGCGCGCACCTTTTGACAGGAAATGATAGGTGCCTGTTTTTTCACACACAGCTCCATTATTTACATTGCTGTACCTGGTGCGGATGGTTCCTGTAAACACCAGTTCCGCCGGCGACGTTTGGGTAATGGTGCCATCAATGGTCACGAAATCTTTTTTATCATCACTGTACTGATCACCTTTTGCAGCAAAGGTGCCATCGGCATTTTTTGTGATGTTGATTTTGCCAGGTACGTCCCAGCTAATCCATTGCAGGGTGAAGTTGTGCTTACCTGGTGTCAGGGTTTTTCCCGGCGCCGATTGCGCAAAAGTGGCAGTAGCTGCAAACAGGGTACAGAAAAAAGTAAGGGCATTTTTCCAATTCATATGCGGTTAATTTTTAAAGCATGGAGGTCAAAGATAGGAATTAATGCTTTTTTTCTATTTTTACCGCCATAAGCACTTGTGAATGATTAACTATGCTGCCACCGATGATGCTACGCTGCTGGATCTGATGAAAGCCGGGGACCATGATGCATTTACCGCCATATATAACAAATACTGGTACCCGCTGATGCAGCACGTAATGAAGGCAGTAAGGGTTTACTCGGAAGCAGAAGATATTGTGCAGGAGTTATTTGTATCTCTCTGGAAAAACAAAAGTAAACTGGAGATCCAATATGCACTATCCACCTACCTCTACAACAGTGCCCGCTATATGGCCATCAGGAATATAGAAAGGAATATCACCCGTTCCAATTACCTGCAACGCTTGTCTGATCAGCTGGACAACGGTGGGGTACCATCCCCTGAAACCCTGCTCCATATGCGCAATCTGGAAGAGAAAATAGAACAGGCTATCCATGACCTCCCGGACAAAATGAGGGAAATATTTAATCTGAGTCGCAAAGAGCAGCTGTCGTACCGGGAAATTGCGACCCTGCTGGGCATCAGCGAAGAAACGGTACGCAAGCAAATCAGCAACGCACTAGCGCGACTGCGCAACCAGGTAGGATACGCGCCCGTGGCCATTATTGCCTTGCTATCCCTCATTCCGCCGGTCCACTAAAAAAAATATTTTCTTTTTCTCTACCACTACTACTTCCTTCATGTCACTAATGCTATAGGAAACAGTATTGTATGGACAAACATGAGGCAAAGTCATTATTGGGTAAATACCTGGACAACCGCTGCACACCGGAAGAGAAGGCTGCAGTGGAGCAATGGTACCATGCCCTCCAGGATGACTACCAATGGACACTGGAAGGAGCGCGCCGCCTGGAAACTCAGGCGGATCTCAAACAAAAAATCGATCGTGCTATTGGTATACTACCACAGGTAGTGCCATTATATCGCCGCCCATGGCTACGATACGCCGCCGCCATCCTGCTCCTCGCCGCTGTGGCCACCTGGATGCTCCTGCCCAAACATACGCCTGCACCTGCCATCACAACAGTGGCAGACTTGCTGCCTGGCAGCAATAAAGCTACGCTCACCCTGGGCAACGGCACCACGCTCACCCTCGATTCAGCTTCCAATAGGCACCTCGCCACCCAGGGAAGTACACAGGTGAGCCAGCAAAAAGGAGGGATGCTGGTATATACTGGCGGCCGCCAAAGCGAGGGGCAACCGGAATTTAACACACTTACCACCCCTAAAGGCGGACAGTACCGGCTTACCCTTCCCGACGGCTCAAAGGTATGGCTCAACGCCATGTCCAGCCTGCGCTTCCCGGCAAGTTTTCCCGGCAAGGAACGCCGCGTGGAAGTACAGGGGGAAGCCTACTTTGATATTGCCACAAACACACAGCAGCCATTTATTGTAATGGCCGCAAATACCGCCATAGAAGTACTCGGTACAAAGTTTAACGTCAACGCATATACGGAGCAACAAACGTTAACGACTACACTCCTGCAGGGCAAGGTAAAGGTTAGCAGTGCCAACACTGTTATCCTCGAACCAGGCCAGCAATCAGTTAATGCCAGCTCCGGCAAACAAATGATCCGCATCGTGGATCAGGCAGATACCGAACTGGCCACCGCCTGGATGAATGGTTACTTCCGGTTCAAACAAGCATCTGTACAGGAAGTAATGCAGCAGATAGCCCGCTGGTACGATATCGAAGTGAGCTACGAAGGCCTGCCACCTGCACAAAAGTTCAGTGGAGAAATTTCCAGGACATCCAAATTGTCCGAAGTGTTGACAGGCCTCTCCATGAGCGGTATACATACGAAAGTCACCGGCAATAAAGTAATTATTATCCCTTAAGAGGGCAACCAAAAACCAACTATCATGAATCATCAACCAAAGGTCCCTGCGAGCTTGCCACCACGGCGGATTAAAATTTTCAGCGTCCTGCTGCTGCTGTTTATACAGCTGAGCACTGCCGCCTATTCCCAGCAGGTAAATGTGACACTGAATAATGTACCAGTGGAACAGTTTTTTAAAGAAGTGAAAAAGCAAACCGGCTATGTGTTTTTTTATGATGAACATATCATCCGGCAGATAGGGAAGGTAACACTCAACCTGCACGCTGTTTCACTGGAAAATGCACTGGCAGCTTGCTTTAAGAACCAACCTGTGGAGTGGAAAATTTCCGGGAAGAATATTTTTCTGCGCCTGAAACCTGCCACAGATAATCAGTTGCAGGAGCAGGCCACTATCACGGTTACGGGTCAGATCACCGACCAGCAGGGAGCACCACTGCCATTCGTAACCGTGCAACTATCGCCGGCAGCCAAAGGCGCCGTAAGCGATGAGCAGGGCTTTTTTACTATCAGCGGGGTAGGGCCGGGCAAATATACGCTGGAGGCCTCATGCGTAGGCTTCGAGAAACTGGCGGTGCCTGTGGATGTAAAAGGGCAGCCGGTTGCCCTTGGCCGCATACAATTGCAGCCCGGGGTATCGCGACTCAAAGAAATTGCGGTGGTAAACACCGGATACCAGCGACTTTCCAGCGAACGTGCTGCCGGCTCCTTCGGGGTGGTCAATAATGCAACACTGGAAAAAAGAAATAATTATAGTCTTACCAGTTACCTGCAAGGCCAGGTACCAGGCCTGCTCGTCAACACCGACGGCACCATGACCATTCGCGGTAAAAGCACTTTCCTGGCTAATTCCAGCCCGCTGCTGGTAGTCGATGGCTTCCCCGTAGAAAGAGATATCAATACCATCAACCCCAATGATGTGGAAAGCATTACCGTGCTTCGCGATGCCTCCGCGGCCTCCATCTGGGGCGTACGTGCCGCCAACGGCGTGATCGTTATCCAAACCAAAAGGGGCGCCGCATCCAGGAAATCACTGGATGTGAGCTTCAGCTCCTCCCTCGCTTTTACCAAAAAGCCTGACCTGGATGATATCCCATTTGCCTCCTCCGCCACCTTCATGGATTTTGAAAAATATAAGGTAGATAAAAAACTCACTACGCTATATGGGAAACCAAGGAATGCCATTAGCCCCGTTGCAGATGCCTGGCTCAACAATCCCGCCAAGGCCCCGGCCATAGTGGACTCACTGCGCCAGTATGATGCAATTAATTCCTTTAGCGATCTGTTTATGCGTAATACACTGCGGCAGCAATATAGTCTGTCCATTGGCGCCAAAGGCGAAAAAAGCAGTACCCGCGGATCTTTTAGCTACGATAACGTGCCCACCTATATGAAACAGACAGGCACGGAAAGATTTTCAGCGGACCTGTTCCAGACCACCGCCCTCACCAAAAAGCTACACCTGGATATGGGGCTGAACTTCGTCCTGATCAATACCACCAACAACGGGCTGCAATTGAATGACCTGAACAAGCTTTTGCCGTATCAGCAGCTGCAGGATGCAAACGGCCGGTATGTCCCTCAACCACAAACTTTTTATCAGGCAGATAAAGATGCGCTCCTTAAATCCGGCTACCCGTACGATTGGGATTTTAACCTGCTGCGGGAGTTCCGTAATAACAACAATACCACGCAAAACAGGAACCTGACGGCGGTAGCAGGGCTAACCTACGAACTGCCAAAAGGGTTCTCGTTCAACAGCTCCTACCAATATGAAAACTACAGCAGCACCAATACAGTGCTGGAAAATGAGGAAAGCTACAATGTCCGTAACCAGGTCAATTTTTCCACGGTTGTTAAAAACGGAAAGCTCGTTAGTGGCTTACCAAAAGGAAGTATTTACAGTCTGGCAGAAACACATTTGCAAACCCATACCCTCCGCAACCAGCTGAAGTTTGACAATAACATCGGCAGCGAGGACCATAGCCTGACGGCCATAGCCGGCCTGGAAATCCGGGAGGTGAGCGGTAAATCGTCCAGCATGGTGAAGTATGGATACGACCCTGCTACCTTACAGTACGCCAACCTCGATTATTTAAATGGCTATACGAATATCCTGGGTACTACCTCTTATATCCGCGATGCCACCCTGTTTACCGATACGAAAAATCGCTTTGTATCCATCTTTTCCAACGCAGGGTACACCTACCTGGATAAATACTCCTTAAATGCCAGCGCCAGACTGGATAAAACCAACCTGTTTGGCAGCAGCGACAAATATAGAAACGTGTGGTTATGGTCCTCCGGAATCAGCTGGCAGGCCCATAAGGAAGCCTTTCTGGCAAACAGCCCTTTTGCAGTGCTGATAGTACGTGCCACCTACGGTATCAACGGTAACGTCGATAAAAGTACCAGTCCCTTCCTGATTGCCAAAGTAGACAGGGACGCACAAACGAACCTCAACTACGGTTACATCTCCAATCCGGCAAACCCATTGCTGCGCTGGGAAAAAACAACGGTCAGGAATTTAGGACTGGACTATGTACTGATCGGAAGTCGCCTTAGAGGTAGTATAGATTACTACAATCGCCTGAGCACTGACTTGCTGGGCAATGCCACGGTAAACGGCACCTATGGTTTCAACAGTGCTTATATCAACTATGCCAGCATGCGTAATAGTGGGGTAGATGTAGCACTTACCGGTGTGATAGTGAAGCGTGCCGTGAACGTGAGTACTACGCTCAACTACAGTTATAACAGCAATAAGGTGATCAGTGTAGATTTCCCTAATCCTACCGTGGGGGCCTATACGGCCGGTATAGCACAAGCTGGCAAACCCTTGAACTACCTGTATAGTTATCGCTGGGCAGGACTAAGTGCCACCGGTGCACCACGGGTGTTTGATGAAAAGGGTAACGCGGTAGACTATACGAAGGAAATGACCAGCACCGCCGCATTGGTTTACCAGGGTACTACCGTTCCCCCACATTACGGTGGCCTGTTCTTTAATGTGGGATATAAGGCATTTGCTTTAACCGCCGGCTTTACCTATAAGTTCGGACATCACTTCCGCGTGCCGCAGTTGCAGTATACCCGCTTGTTTGAATCAGTAAACGAAGTACATAAGGATTGGAGTAAACGCTGGCAGCAGCCAGGGGACGAGCTAACCACCGATGTGGCAGCGATGCCCGCGAGTCAAACCGGGTTAACGGTGTACGACAATTACATCCGCTATGCGGATATCCACGTGGCTACGGCCTCGAACATACGCTTTAACGAACTGCTGCTGAACTATACTGTTCCCAAAACACTGACGGCTAAGTTGCATGCCCAGCAGATCACCCTTACGGCACAGGCCCGCAACCTGGGTGTATTCCTGTTCAACAGGGAAAAGGTGGACCCGGAGTATGCGAGCGATTTAAGCACTTATACACTGTTGCTGACGCCTCCGGCGGAATTCACCTTCAGTATTAAAGCTAACTTCTAAACGGACACACATGAAAAAACTGCTGATATATACAATGGGAGCTATGCTGGTAACGGGGCTGGGCGCCTGTAGCAAGTATCTCGACATAAAGCCTAAAGGTGCCTTTATTCCTGAAAAAACCAGCGACTACCGGCTGCTGCTGGATGAAACTACGGCAAAGGAGAAGTCCAATGGCTTTTTCAGCACCTATGGCATGGACATCATGCTGGACGATGATATGGCCATCTTCCCGTTTTCACAGACCTATTACAACACCAATGCGCTGAACGCTTACCGCTTTGCGGAAAATATATACCTGGAAAATGAATCGGACAGGGACTGGGAAGGAATGTATAACCAGATCTATACCACTAACCTGGTGACCTTGCAGGTGATGACAGCTTCAGGTGGCACCGCTGCAGATAAGCGGCAATTAATGGCGGAAGCCAGGGTACACCGGGCCTATGCTTATTTCATACTGGTAAACCTGTATGGAAAGCAATACAGCGCTACCGCCACTACAGATGCGGGTGTGCCTATCCGTAAAGGACTTGATTTTGAAGAAAAGCTACCTCGCGCTACCGTACAGGAAGTGTATGATTATATCCGGGAAGACCTGGTGGCAGCCTTGCCGGACCTGCCAGTGGCCCCGGCCGCTGGTCTTACCAACAGACCTGTAAAGGCCAGCGCCTACAGCCTGTTAGCGAAGGTATTCCTGTACCAGAACGATGCTGCTAATGCGGTACATTATGCAGATTCCAGCCTGAGTGCGTATAACACGCTGGTAGATTACAACACCCTGCCACCAAATCCATCTTTTCCGGAGGTGCTGAATTATCCGCAGAATTTTCGCAATCCTGAAATGCTGCTGGAGAAGTCGGGCCCTATGATTAGTCCGATTGCTTACGCCAGTAAGGCTTTGCTGGGCATGTATAACACCACTGCCGACTTACGCTTCAGCGCCTACTTTTTTAATGATAAAGCGTTTGGATTAGGATTCGGTTATTTCAGCAATGAGTGGTCCGGCAGGTCGGCTGCCAAAGGCCCTTCCGTACCGGAAACCTACCTGATTCGTGCGGAGGCTAATGCGCGGTTAGGTAACATTGCTGCAGCCTTGCAGGACCTGAATACCCTGCGTGCTGCCAGGTATAAAAAGGGAACCGACTACATGCTCACTGCAGCCACGGCTGCGGAGGCATTAACATTAGTGAAGGCGGAGCGCAGAAGGGAAATGGCTTTCCGCGGCAGCCGCTGGTTTGATATCCGCAGGTATAACGCAATGGATAACGACAATATAACGGTGACGCATACACTGCCGGATGGTAGTTTTAGCCTGGCTCCAAACAGCAACAGGGCCGTGCTGCCAATCGGCCGGAAGTACATCATCATGAACCCGGAAATTACTCAAAACCCAAGATAACATGCTTATAAGATTAGTGAAAAATAGCCGGGCTGCACTCCTGATGGCAGCCCTGGCCGGAGGGCTGTTTGCCTTTAAAAACAGTAGTCAGCTGGCGGAGTTCCGCCTCAGCGGGCATATCCCGGATGCGGATAACATACCGGTATCGCTGGTATATGACGTATACGGCACCGCGGAAACGCTGGTGACGGACACCATCCGCCATGGCGAATTTACCCTGCGCTGCCCGGTGAAAGAAGTGATGAATGTGTCACTTACCTATCGCAAAGGGAAGTCCATGTACAGCTACCCCGTGATACTGGAACCTGGAAAGGCAACCTTTACACTTACCGCTACTGGCTTGTCGCAGGTGAGCGGCGCAAAATATAACAACTGGATATTAGGCTACCAGCGGGATAGTGCTTATGTGCAGGTAGACAGGGAAGTGTTCCGCATGCGCCAGCCTGGTGCTGCTACCGGCGCTGAGGCAGAGTGGGAGGGGATTCAGCTGTTCATGAAACGGTTTGACATCCGCAGCGTTTACCTGCAGGGGGTACTGAATAATAAAAAGGACCCATCCGCCGCGGCAATTGCGGCGGTGATGCTGGAATTAGAGCCGGATCGCAACGCGGCCATGGAAGTGGTGAATAAGGCAGCGGTCAGGCTGGGGGAAAACAGCTATGTAGTGCGACAGGCGCGCCGGCTGGATAAGTCCCAGGCAGAGCGGATTGCGCTCCGCCAGGGCAAAATGATCGGCGAAAACTATATTGACTTTAACCTCCCGGATGTGAATGGTAAATATATTCGTTTAGGCGATGCTGTTACTAACAACAAGTATACGCTATTGCAGTTCTGGGCATCCTGGTGTGTGCCCTGCCGTGCGGAAATTCCTGAGTTGAAATCGCTCTACGGCAGCTTCCATAGCAAAGGCCTGGAAATAGTTTCTTTCTCCATGGATAATAACCGCGTGGCCTGGCAGAAGGCTTCCGAAAAGGAGCAGCTCAGCTGGCCCAATGTATCGGACTTGTTGGCAGATAAAAGCCCTGTGGTGAAAGGATATCCGGTAAACGGCATCCCGGCCAATGTAATCATTGACCAGCAGGGGAAAATTGTAGCGAGCAACCTTACCGGTAAAGACCTGGAAGAAAAAATAAAATCATTATTCCCTTAAAATGAAAATAATTGCTATCACAGCTGCATACCTTGCCTGTATGCAGTATGCCTACGCACAGTCCAATCATACACTAAGCATATCTGACACACCTGCAGCGGGCCACGGGATCACCATTACGGCTGATCCCCGTGGTACTGCGCTCGCAGGAAGTACACCACTGTATGTGATTATAGACGCAGAAGGGAAGTCGAAACAACTGGCTGCCGATACACTCCTGTTGTCTGCCACAGGACAGGCGAAGTATACAGTGCCTGCCGATGCAGTGGTGCTTACCGGGCGATTGTACGATGGCCACATTACGGATGATAACAACGGTAAAGCATATATTTTTCCTGTTTACAGAGAGAAGAAAGTGCTGCCCTACGCGTGGTACCGTATGTCGCAGCTTGCGCAGGGCATGGGTGGCTGGAAGAAAGACCAGCAACTGGCCCTGGCGTACCTGAAAACGGAAATAGCAATATATCCCGCTGCTGAAGCGGAGTTCAGGCAGCAGTATTACAATATGCTGATCAATTCTCCGGAGCCGGCGGATAAGGCGCTGCTGATTCAAAAACTGCTGACATATCATACCACTAATGAAATGGAGCTAACACTGCACCAGCAGTATTTAGCGTTTCTGGGGCAGCAACAGGCTGCGGATTCTGTGGCACACCTGTTGGAAAAACAATTCCCTGAAGGGAAATACGTGCAGCGTAAACAAATGGCAGCTGTGACGCAGGCCCCTGATTTTGCCGCACAGCAACAGTTGTTCAAAGCGTTTATACAGCGCTTTCCGGAACCTGCCGGCGGGGACTATGAGTATACCGGTTTGTACAAAGCCATGGCACAGTCGGCCGTAGCCGCGGGTAACAACCAGGCAGCAGGGTATTATATCAGTTTGTTGCACCGGCAGGAAGACCAGGTAGCTACCTACGTGCAGTTAGCACAGCAACAGCCGGAGCAGTCGCTCTCCTGGTTGTCGCAGGGCATTGCCGTTACAGATACCACCCGGGTGCATACTAACTGGAACGCCTATATGAATGCCATTCCACTCTATCTCTCCAGGCAGGATGTAACAACAGCGCATGCACTGGCAGGCACCCTTTACCGCCATGCCGGCAGCAGGGAGGCGGCACTGCTCCTGGCGCAAACCAGCAGTGCCAGCGGCCAGGATGCGACTGCGCTCCGGGTACTGGAAACTACGGTAAAGGCAGGGCATTCATCTCCCCAGATAAAAAAAATGCTGCAAGCCCTTTATGAGCGGCAATACCCGGGTAAGGATTTTACAGCCTGGTGGAACGCCCTGCAACCCGCCACAGCAGATCATTCTGGTGATATCAGGGCTGGCATGATAACGGAAACCATTGCAGGTATCCGGTTAAAGGATATCAGTGGAAAGGAGGTGGACATAGCCGCCCTAAAAGGTAAGATAGTGGTGCTGGATTTCTGGGCCACCTGGTGTAAGCCTTGTATACAATCGTTCCCGGCTATGCAGGAGGTGATGCAGCAACATCCTGAAGTGGTGTTTTTGTTCATTGCCACTTTTGAAACCGGTGAAGCATTGGGTAAGGTGAAGCAATTTGCAGCCGAAAAGAAATTTCCATTCCGGTACCTGATGGATGAAAAACTGAGTAATGGCCCGGGTTACAAGGCCTTTAACCAATATAAAGTGGCCAGCGTGCCCTATAAAGTGATCCTGGATAAAACCGGTAAAGTGCGCTTCCGTACCAATGGCTTTGATGGTAATGAGGAAGCACTGGTCCGTGAACTGAATACGATGATCCAATTAATACAGTAAATATAAGACTCCCCGGGAATCATCATTCCAGGGGAGTCTTACGACTTATTTACTTACATAATCAAACGGTATATAATTCTCCCAGTACCACGGCGTATAGGTGTCGCCGATAGTTGTTTCCAGCAACGCCTTGAAAATATGATCCCCCTGATCACTGTTTGTCATAATTACTACTGCAATCCCTTTATCAGGAAACCCGATGGAATGGTGCTGCCAGCCTTCACTGTGGCCTTCTTTAAAAAATGCGTTGCCATATGGCGTTTTGAGTATGCCAGAACCAAGGCCGTACCACAATGGGGTAGTGGCAGGCGTTTTATCGTCCAGCAGGGCGTTGGGGCCAAACTGTTGCCTGGAAAGTATTGCCACATCTGAATGGAATAAGGCGTTGAATCCCTGCTTTGTTAAACCTTTTTGTTGCAGCAGTGCACCCATAAATTTCGCATAATCGGTGATGTTAGTATACATAGATCCTGCTGCATGCGCGGTAGTACGTTCATCAAATTCATAGGCTTGCTGAAGGCTGTCGTGCCCCACGGCGTGATTGTTGTTAAAATCAGCCTGCCACACGTAGCTGCTGTGCGTCATGCCCAGCGGCTGGAACACTTCTTCCCGGGCGATGGTTTCATAATCCTTTCCGTATAATTGTTCAATCACAAACTGCAGCAGGTAAATACCTTCGCCAGAGTAACTGTAGCGTGTGCCGGGGGCAAACCTGATTTTGAGCTTGCCATCCACTTCAAAGCCACGATAGTTAGGGAGTCCACTGGTATGGTTCAGGCATATCCGGGCGGTGATTTTTTCATACCGCAGATCGTTGCGGATATCCTGGTAGCCACGTGTTTTTTTGGTGAACACGTAATCCGGCAATGGTTTGGACAGATATTTAACCAGCGGTGTATCGAGATCGAGCACATTTTTTTCCACCAGGCGCATTACGCAATAGCCGAACACGGCTTTGCTGAAGGAGCAGCTCCAGAATATAGTGCTGGTATCCATTTTCAGCTCCTTAGGTTTATCAGCATAACCAAAGGCTTTCGTATATACGGGTTGGTTATTATTTAGGATGGAAATGACGAGGCCGGTCACCTGCGCGGTGTCCACCAGTTGCTGTATGGTGCTGGTGAGCGCAGCCGCCGCAATGCTGCTGTTATCTATGCGTTTGATCTGCTGTGCAGCTGTGCTGAAGGTTAAAATAAGAAGGCTGACAATAGTAAGGATAATATTTTTCATGTGGTTTGTTTGTGCCACATGCAGTAAGATAATTGTGCCGGTTTTATAAAATATTGACTGTTAGTCTATTGTAAACCTTAGTGTAATAGGGGAGTGTCCGGTTTTGAATCAGCGTGTCCGTTTTCCGGACACGCTGAAGCGGTCATATTATGCACCGATCTGCAAATGAGTGCTGATGGCAATTCTGTTCCAGGCGTTGATGGTAACGGCGGCCATGATGATCTGCGCGATCTTATGTTCGTCAAAGTAGCTCCTGGCTTCCTCGTAGGTTGCTTCCGACAACCCTTTGCGGGTGATATGCGTAATTTCTTCTGTCATTTTTAAGATCACCGCTTCTTCTTTGGAAAAGAGCGTAGTCTCGCGCCAGCCGTCGAGCACGAAGATGCGCTGCATCGTTTCTCCGTCTTTCAGTGCGTCTTTGGTGTGCATGTCCAGGCAATAAGCACAGCCATTGATTTGTGAGGCACGGATGTAGATGAGGCCGAGTTCAATTTTGGAAAGTCCCGTGGTGTGCAGGTACTGTTGTGTGGCTATCAGTCCTTTGTAGGCGCCAGGTTCTACCTGGGCAATATTCATGCGTTGTTCCATAGTGCTTGTTTTTATTGATGGAACAAAGCTACCTGATGCCGGCACGTATTATCTTAAACTGGTTTAAGATTCAAGTTTTCTTTTGATTTCGCTGAGATATTCAGGTGTAAAACCAAGGAAGGAGGCCAGCAGGTATTGCGGTACTCTTTTGGTGAAATCAGGAAAATGCCTGTAAAAGTGGAGATATAATTCTTCCCTTGAAAACTCATACAGGTACCGGATCCTGTTTTCTGCTGCAGCATAGGCCTTTTGATAAATCTGTCTGAAATAGCTTTCCATCACCGGATATTCCCGGAAAAGCTGTTGCTGGTTATGGCGATCAATCTGTAGCACGGTAGTAGGTTCTACGGCCTGAATGTTAATATCCGTTGTGCCCTGGCTTATAAATGCGCCTATATCCGTCATCCACCATCGTTCAATGGCGAAGTCTGTCGTTTGCTCCAGCCCTTTCTGGTTAATGAAATATTTCCGGACGCATCCACTGACTATAAAATAATTATAACGGCAAATCTGGCCTTCTGTGAGCAGGTTTTCCTTTTTTCGGAATTTTTTTACCTGGAAATATTTATAGGCAGATGTAAGTGTCTCCTCGTCTGCCCTTACGTACTTTAATACGTGCGCTCTGAATGTATCGTACATAAGCATTTGTTCAGCCGTGCCGAAAATAGTCTTTTCCCGGCACAGTAATTATGAGTAAATTACAGTA
Source organism: Chitinophaga jiangningensis (assembly GCF_900142605.1). GTDB lineage: Bacteria > Bacteroidota > Bacteroidia > Chitinophagales > Chitinophagaceae > Chitinophaga > Chitinophaga jiangningensis. The sequence goes on along the minus strand of NZ_FRBL01000009.1, from coordinate 90,792 downwards.
CACCAAAAAATTTAACCATGCTTTCATCCGCACCCGTATTCAGCAGCTATTCAGTGAATAGCCTCAACGAAGCAAAAACATTTTACCAGCAGGTACTGGGCCTGTCAGTAACGGAATCTCCTGAACCCATGGGTGTATTACAGCTGCAACTCACCGGAGGGCATAATATCATCATCTACCCTAAAAAAAATCATGTGCCTGCTACTTTCACGGTACTGAATTTTAAGGTAAAGGATGTGGAAGCCACCGTGGATGCACTGGCTGCTAAAGGAGTCGTATTTGAACATTATACCGGGGAAATTCAGACAGATGCCAAAGGAATCATGCGCGGCAACGGCCCCGTTATCGCCTGGTTTAAGGACCCAGCAGGAAATATTTTGTCGGTTATCCAGGAATAAACAAAACTTTATTAGCGATATGGCACGAACAAACAAGCCCCGGGATAAAATTTTATCCCGGGGCTTGTTTGTTTTAATTTTAATTCTATATTTGACAAGATTATTTAAACGTTAGTTATACTAACAATATATCCTTGAAGTAACCTTAATTACTACCTCAAAATGAATGCTATCCTGTTTTTCCGCACAAACTTACCGGTGCGTATAATGGTTTACCAGTAATTTTTTTTATCCACTACTCCTGAAATTGTCATGCCCGCCATGTGACATAGGTGTTGATTTTGCAGTTTTTACTTTGGATAATATCGCTTGCACGAGCGACTGTTATCGTATTGCTCACTATAAATCATCATTTATGAAGATCAACTATCCCGGCGACACTACCTGGTCGTACCGCAGCTTTTTAAACAAAACAGACCTTAACATCGCTCCTAATGACCTGGAGCTTGGCGATGGTACTATTCATCTTAAAATCAGCGACGACGGTGAAATATCCGGCAACATCGGTATTCCGGGTGAATGGAACCTGGAACTGAAAGGCAAAGTGCTGGACACAAATCCACAAGGACTTTATTTGATCGGCACCGGTATCAACGGGCAAGGCGCTAATCAGTCGCTGTGGGAGTATGGCTACGAAGTGTACTGCCTGCCTAAAATAGAAGGTGGTAAAGCCCAGGCCAATGTACTCGCCGGCTCTGTAGTACGCCTGAAGGATCATCCCGGTAGTGACGGTACTATTCACAAGGCAGGAGAGGTAGCTACCTGCTATGCAGTAGCTGTTACCAAATCGGCGTAATCGTATCTCCCTCAATAACCCTCCTTACTATGGAAACCAAAGTAACCTGTAATTGCCAGATGGCAAAGTACCAGGAGCAGCTTTCGTGGAAGCGGGTTTCAAAGAAATCCGCCCGCTCAGTACCCTCCATACTCCTGAGTATCCTCATCGCATTTTTTCCCAAATGCCCCGTGTGCTGGGCAGTGTATATGAGTATGTTTGGCAGCATAGGCCTGGCTAAATTACCGTATATGCCCTGGCTGCTGCCGATATTGGCTGTATTCCTGCTGTTTCATGTAGGGGGGCAGTTCCGGGCTATTCCCCTGAAAGGCCCATTACCCTTCATCTTTAGCCTGGCAGGTGCATCCTGCCTGCTACTATCCCGGTTTGTACCTGGTGGTACCAAAGTAATGATGATCGGTGGTATGGCAGCCATTATCATTGGCTCACTGCTGGCAGCGTTTATGCCCCACGGAAATTACAGCAAACGAATTAACCAAATTCTCAAAAAACCAAAACTATAAGTATGGCAAATGCTGCTACACCCCGGGTTCGCCGCTCCCTTCGCGAACTGGAAACATTCTATCTGAAAGGTGACAGGCAACCGCTGGAAAACCTAATGTTAGCCTGGAAGGGCATTAAAGAACTACCTCCCGATCACCCCAATTCATTTTTTAATATAGGAGGCCTCCATGGCGAACCTTTCCGTGATAAAGGCGCCACGGATGGAGACTACTGGGGCGGCTGGTGCAACCATAACAACATCCTGTTTCCTACCTGGCACCGGGTATACCTGCTCAACCTGGAAAATGCCCTGCGCAGTATTCCAGGCTGCGAAGATGTAACCTTACCTTACTGGGATGAAACGGAGCACGAATCCACTGTTAGCGGCATACCGTGGTCGCTGATCCTCGACAAGGTGAATGTCCGTGGCAACATCATCGATAATCCGCTGAAATCCTATAAATTCCAAAAGGCGATCAATGATGACGTGTCGGGCGATAAATCGATCTATTCCAAACCTGCCGGTACAGACACCGTGCGTTATCCTTACTCCGGATTAGTAGGTACGCCGGCCGACAAGGAAAAATCCGACCAGCATAATGCACAATGGAACTATAAAGAGGCAACGGACCTGCTCAACTATAACGTAACAGGCTGGCTCAACAAAACGATCACCCTGCCGGATATCGCCGACCGCCTAAAGCTGGGCGGTGTTACCATCCTCTTTCACAAATGCCTGGATGCGCCTAACTACACCGTGTTTTCCAACATCAGCTCCTCCGCCCAGTGGAACAAGGATTTTCCCAATGCACCAGTGGTGGTGGCGCTGGAAACACCGCATAATGATATCCACCTGGCGGTAGGCGGGTTCAACGTACCGGGGCAGGATCACGATTTTTCACCTATACCGGGCGCCAACGGAGATATGGGAGAAAATGATACCGCTGGTTTTGATCCCATCTTTTATTTTCACCACTGTAATATCGACCGCGTATTTTGGGTGTGGCAAAAGAAGAAAGGTTATCAAAAAAACCTGACCATCATCCCGGGTTACCCCGGCACCAATAGCAGCGATGGCGGACCCAGCGCGGGTTACGGTCCTAATGAACCACTCACGCTGGACTCCCCGCTGAAACCTTTCAAAAAACGTGATTCCGATATTTACTACACCAGCAACGATGTAGTGGACATAGAAAACCAATGCGGTTATACGTACAGCGTGGGCTCACTGGACCAGATTTCGTTTATGCATGGGGAAGAGCTGGCAGAAGCGCCACCTACCAACAAGCTACGCGTGAGCAATATTAACCGTGGCAATATTTACGGATCTTTTGTAATCACCGCCTACGCCAATGTTGGTGGTAAGGATTACTACATCGGGCACCATTCTGTGCTGAGCCGCTGGAATGTGTTGGGCTGTGAGAATTGTCGCGCACACCTGCAGGCCGAGGCCTTCTTCAACGTAGATAACCTCGCGCAGAAAAATGGTGACCTTTCCAATTTTCGTATAGAGATCACCGGTAGAGAAGAGGCGCAACCACTGCTGACCGCCGCCGTAGCAGAAAATACCATCAACTTAGAAATCCTGTAACCATCAACTGAAGTGCCGTCCGCAAGGGCGGCATGCTTTTTATCATCCTAAAATTATCAACCAAATGAAAAGGACTATAATTATCGTGTTGTTCCTGTTTGCTGTCACCGTCGGGGCGATGGTGATGACTAAAACACCGGCATCACTGTTTGCCAAAGGCAGTGAATCACCTAAAGCGTATGCCATCGCATTTATGGCAAAGCCCCCACATGATGTTGCACTGGGTGCAGATGACCTTACCCTCGCCCAGTTTGCATGGAATGAGTTTCTGGCACTCAACTGGCGCTCCAGTTACTTTAACTCAGGCAGAACCTATCAACGCGGAGAACCTGATTATGGGTGGAGCTACAGCAGTGAAAGAAATGGTTATCCTGATCTGGCAGTTTGGGAAACCTACAATCATCGGGTAGAGCTGCGGCCTGGAAATGACAACATGCTGCCGTTTGATAAAATACCCAACTACTCATATACAAAAGCCAGCTTTACCCCGGACATATATACGGATGCTCATTTGTTTCATAACCTCGATGAAAACAATGAAATAGGCTCCTGTAACATGTACGCACATACGAACCTGTATGGCCAAAAACAACAGATCCTCTTTCAGGCGAAAGTAAACCGCTCAGAGTATGAGTACATCCGAAAATATTACAATACTGCAGCGAAGTTAAAGGCGGCCAATATCAACACTTACAGGAATATCCAGGCCTATAACCAATATTTTAAAGGCGGTACCAGCTCCTGCGACTGCCCTGAAAGTGAAAAGGTAGTATGCCTGCCTTGCGGCACCGGCTCCAATGCCAGCGGCAGTAAGGATGAAGAAGGGGCCATAGAAGTGAAAACGGCCTGGCGTAAACTGTTGCCGGAAGATGGTGCTGCCGATACTTACTTCAAACGTAAAGTGATCACCTATCGGCAAAACCCGGACGGAACTACCGCGCTGATCAATGATACTTACCTGCTCATCGGTATCCATATCATTCACAAAACCCGTAACTATCCCAACTTCATTTTCGCCACCTGGGAGCATGAAGATGTAACCAAGCCCCAGCAAAGCATCGGCTATGTAAAGCTGGACGACAGCGGCAGGGAATACGGCGGCTTAATCGTGGGCTATCCTCGCGTACATGACCCCATCCAGGCCACTAACCAGGCTAATTATGAAGCCCACCGCCTGCTGCGCAGCGTGAGCACCAATTCCGTGTGGCAGCATTACAACCTCATAGGTGTACAGGCGCAAACTACCAACAACTCCAACAGCAACAATTTCTTCCTGGCAAACTACGTGATCGAATCGGATACCACGCTGCAGATCTTCCGTGGATCCAGCATCAATACGCCGATCGATAGTGGCGTCAACATCATCTATAACGGTAAGCAATTCTCAATGGGTGGCTGCCAGGGCTGCCACGGCGTGGCGCAGTTCCGACTGGGAGCCGACTGCTCCTTTGTTTGTGATACGGTAAATAAACCAGTGGATAAACCCGATATCGGGCAAAATTCCGATAAAAGATTACGATACGAAAGGGCCTTTAGAAAGATAGAAAGGCTGAGTATTAAATAGTTTCCAGCGTTAGCCCTGCATCAGCCCGGTGCAGGGTTGACTTTCCGGTGGGTAATTTTTATCTTTAAAAACAAACACCGGAAAATTATGGACCAGAAAAATATTCAGAAGGAAGATATCAGTCAGGAGGTTTTTGACCTGTACGACGATTACGCCCACAACCGCCTGCCCAGGCGCTTATTCATGGAAAAGTTGTCGCTCTATGCCGTGGGTGGCCTCACCGTTGGCTCGCTGATGAGCTTTCTGATGCCGGACTATAAAGACAGTATTCGCGTTAAGGAAGACGATCCCCGCTTAAAGTCTGAAACCATTACTTACGATTCCCCTAAGGGAGGCGGTAAAATGAAAGGCCTGCTCTCCAAACCCGCAGATGCCAAAGGCAAGCTGGGAGGCATTATCGTAGTGCATGAAAATCGTGGTTTAAACCCGCATATTGCCGACGTAGCACGCAGAGCCGCATTGGCAGGCTTCGTTACTCTTGCGCCGGATGCACTCACGCCTTTAGGCGGCTATCCCGGTAATGATGACCAGGGGAGGGAGTTGCAGAGCAAGCGCGATAAAAATGAAATGTTGGAAGACTTTATTGCAGCGTATGAATACCTGCGTCAACATCCTGACTGTAACGGTAAAGTAGGCGTAGTAGGATTCTGCTTTGGTGGTGGAATAGCCAACCTCATGGCAGTACGGGTGCCTACCTTGTCGGCTGCGGTGCCTTTTTATGGTGGCCAGCCACCGGTGGACCAGGTGCCGCAAATTCAGGCACCGCTGCTGATTCACTATGCCGGCCTCGATACCCGTGTAAATGAAGGGTGGCCTGCTTATGAGGCAGCGCTTAAAGTCAATCATAAAGATTATACCGCCTATATTTACCCGAACGTAAATCATGGTTTCAATAATGATACAACGCCGCGTTATGATAAAGAGGCGGCTGATCTGGCATGGAAACGCACGATTGAATTTTTTAAAGAGAAATTGAGTTAGCAGCTGGCTATGGCGCAGGTGCGGATAAAGTACCCGCCTGCGCTGTATCATTCAGTGCTCCAAGAAACGCTATCAGCGCACGCTTTTCCCTTCCGCTCAGCCGTAGTTTATCTTCCGGCAAGGTCTGGTTTTCAGGCGCCGTATGTAACCCTGCACCACCTCCTTTATTATAAAAATTAATGACCTGCTTCATGGAGGTAAACACACCGTTATGCATATACGGCGCAGTGAGCATACTGTTTCTTACAGAGGGTGTCTTAAACGCATATTTGAAAATGGAGATGGGGTAGAGATGGTATTTGCCGGCGTCGGTGTCCAGCGCGGCGTGCCTGGCACGCGTAGCAGGTACGCCCAGTACTTCCGATTCAGGCTCGGCGAAATAGGGGGGCGCTACGCCATTGAACAGTGGCGCAAAATGACAAGTGCCGCATTTTGCTTTGCCCATAAACAGGTTAAAACCTTTTTGTTCCCGGGGGGTAAGTGCAGTACTGTCCCCGTTCATATACTGATCAAAGCGGGAGTTTAAGCTCGTAAGTGACCGTAAATAGGAAGCCAGGGCATTGGTGATCTGTTCGGTGGAAAGGGGACCCTTATCCGCCGGAAAGGCAGATTGGAATAATTGCCGATAAACGGTATCCTTTTGAAAAATGGCAGCGGCCTGTTGAAGGGAACCATTCATTTCTGCGGTATTATGTACCACGGCAAACACCTGGTCTTCTATAAAATTTGCCCGGGAGTCGTAAAATAGTTTGGATTGGAAACCAACGTTCAGCAAGGTGGGTGTGTTGCGTGTCACGGTATGTATCCCATCCAGGGCCGGACTTTTAGTCAATCCATCTGTAAATGCCAGCTCCGGTTTATGGCAGGAAGCACAGGAGCGGCTGCCATCGCCGGAGAGCCGTGCGTCTGCGAATAATAATTTTCCCAACGCTACTTTTTCAGGGGTAGGGTCAGACGCTGCGCTGGGCGTGTATCCATTGGGTTGATAGTAGCTGGTGGCAAACAAATGCGGCGCTGTAGGCAGCAGGATGCGCCGTTCCGGCTCAATGACTATTCCCAGCTTGTTTTGCCAGGTTAATAGCATCCTGCTGATAGGGTTGGCAAAGTTGGTAATGAAATGCAGGCGGTCGAACCGGTTGAAATTGGAGTGCGTGTGCAGGTATTGCACCGCCTTATTGAACAACGTATCCCTGGCAGTAACCATTTCGTCGGAAGCGATAACAGGGTCATACATCGCCAACACCTGCCTGATACTGGTGAGCGCCGCTGCGGCTTCAGGCATCGAATGCAGCAGCACGGGGGAGTCGTAGCCGCTGATGCCCAGCGCAATAATGCGGTATACTTCCAGTCGCATCGCATCAAACACCCATTTATCCTGAAATCCTACTGGGTCCTCATTTTGGATCAGCTGGCGGAAAATGCTGATCAGTTGATCATTGTATGCTATCAGCGTATATACGGTTACGTTAGGGGCCTGCAGCATTTCTTCTATCACCTGGAATCCAGCAGGGGGAATGATGTCTTTGGACGATTCCCCGTCGGCATAAGGCAGTGCCGGTCCGTTAATGCTGCGGGCCAGATGTGGCTGATAGTATTCCAGCAGCAGTTCAATCTGCTTGTACTGTTGCCGCGCTTCATAAAAGGCGGCCAGCCGCTCCTTTGGGGTAGCGAGTGCACCAAGGGTATTGCTGAATGCCTGCAATGCCATATAGGTGCTGTCGAGCCCCTCGCGGTAGTAACTTTCCACTTTGTCAGTGGTACTTCGTACAGGCGTTGGCGTAATAAATGAGAAAAGCAGACCAGTGGCAAAAAAAAGTATAAAAAATATTTGATTGGTTTTCATGTGCTTGGGTATAGGGGCAATTGAGTGTGTTAAAAATATTGATTTTTCATCATATTTTTAAGTATAAACCCAAAAAGAGCACAATGAAATCTTCCCTATCATCTGTATGCAAGGCATTGCTATCGTTATGCCTATGTACTGGCATGCTATCACCAACCACACACGCCCAAACCAACCTATTACCATTCGGATCAACCTGGAAATACCTGGACAATGGTACCAACCAGGGCACCGCCTGGAGAGCCCCTGCTTTCAGCGATGCTGCCTGGGCCAGCGGTCCGGCGCAGCTGGGCTACGGCGATGGCGACGAGGCCACCGTGGTAAGCTATGGCAGCAGTTCCTCCGCCAAGTACATCACCACCTATTTCCGTAAAACCTTCAACGTGACCGGCGCCGCAGCCTATACCGGGTTCACGCTGGAGTATAAGAGAGATGACGGCCTGGTGATCTACATTAACGGCACGGAAGTAGTCCGTAATAACCTCCCCACCGGCACCATCAGCTACACCACACTGGCCTCCAATGCCAGCGACGGCGGCGCTACCGTGTTTACCGCCAGTGTGGCAGCAGGCCTGATCACCGAAGGTAATAACACGATTGCCGTAGAAGTACACCAAACCAGCGCCACCAGCAGCGACCTCTCCTTCGATCTGCAGTTCAAAGGCAACACCGCCAGCACCATACCGCAGGTGATCCGGGGGCCCTACCTGCAAATGGGGAATCAGTCGGCCGTAACGCTGCGCTGGCGCACCGACATTGCCACCACCGGCAAGGTGAAGTATGGCCTGTCGGCCACCGCACTGAACGACAGCGTTGTGCACACGACCTCACTCACCGAACATGAGCTGCGGGTGAGCGGGCTGCAACCGGATACGAAATATTATTACAGCATCGGCAACAGCACCAATGTGTTGCAGGCAGGTGCGGATAACTACTTTGTAACAGCGCCACCGGCCACGACTACACGTAAAATACGCATTGCAGCGTATGGCGATTGTGGCACCGCCTCAAGCGTGCAAACCAATGTACGCAATGCCTACCTCAGCTACATGGGTACCAATCATACCGATGTATGGCTGCTGCTGGGCGATAATGCCTACAACGGCGGATATGATACCGAGTATCAGTCCAATTTCTTTGAGATGTATAAAAACGACCTGCTGAAAAATGTACTGCTGTTTCCTACATTAGGTAACCATGATTACGATAACAGCAGCACCCTGCAAACGTCGCATAACATTCCTTACCTCTCCAATTTCACACTGCCGTCTGCCGGGGAATGTGGTGGCCTGGCTTCGGGTAAAGAGGAATATTATTCGTTCGACTACGGCGATGTCCACTTCGTGTGCCTGGATTCATATGGCCTCGAAAGTGGTAAGCGCTTTTTTGATACCACCAGCACACAGGTGCAATGGCTCAAAAACGACCTGGCCGCCAACACCCGCAAATGGGTAATTGCCTACTGGCACCATCCGCCTTATACCATGGGTAGTCATAACTCCGATACCAACAGTGATCTTACCAACATCAGGCAAAACCTGATCCGCATCCTTGAACGTTACGGGGTAGACCTGATCCTGAACGGTCATAGCCACGACTATGAGCGCTCCTACCTGATGAAAGGACACTACGGCCTGGAAAATACCTTCAGCATGACTACCCATGCCGTATCCTCCAGCAGCGCTAAATATGATGGTACCAGCAACTCCTGTCCGTATTTTTCTACGGCCACAAAGGGCAATCATGGAACTGTGTATGTAGTGGCTGGTTCTGCCGGTCAGGTAGGCGGTACCCAGTCCTCCTTTCCGCATGCTTCTTCCTATTATGCGAATGCTACCAACGGCGGCTCGCTTGTAGTAGAAGTAGAAGGTAACCGGCTGGATGCCAAATGGGTGGCCGCGGATAACACTATTAAGGACAAGTTTACCATTCTCAAAGATGTAAATAAAAACAGGGTGATAAACGCCACCGCTGCCCAGCCACTGGTGCTGAGCGCGTACTGGCCCGGCACTTACGCATGGAGCACCGGGGCTTCAACATCTTCCGTAACCATCACACCCGCTGTTGGTACCACGGTATATACGGTGGCTGATAACAGCGTAGCCGCCAGCCAGTGTGTGAAGGATACGTTTACGGTAGTAGCTGCCCCTGCGCTGGTGGCAACCCTTGGCAAGCCACAAACTACTGTGCTGCCATTTGATCTGGATGTGTTCCCGAATCCTTCCACCAACGGCCGCATCCAGGTGGAAATCCGCAATGATAAGCCACAGCAGCTGGAAATTCTGATTGCCGATGTAAATGGGAAGGTGGTGCACGCCGAAAGAAGAACAGTGCCGCAAGGCGCTACCAGGAAGGAATATCAGCTGGAGAAAGGGGTGTATTTTATTACTGCCGTCACCTCCTCGAAGGAAAAATTCACGAAAAAAATAGTAGTACAATAAACTAAAAAAATCCCCCGGTTTTTGCCGGGGGATTTATTATATAGCTTTTGTTCTTGAAAGTACCGCTACTATTAGCCAATTAATGCAAAATACCACCAGCGCGAGTATCGCCGGATCACGCATCACCTGTAGCCCTGTACCCAAGCCTGATTGGGAAATGGTAACCGGCATCCAGAAAAGGACCGAGAGTAGTGCCACCAATAGTCCGCTCCTCAGCCCTGTACGAACTACACTTCCACCCATAGCCAGCCTGGCGCCTACTTTGCCACCAAGGATCCAGCCGCCAATCAGTAATAATGCATAAAACGTTAGGGCGTATACGTTACCCTGCAAGGCTACCAGCATGTCGACCCCTATGCCGAAATCATGCGGAAATAAAATCAGGATAAAAATTAATTGTCCGGTCAATAAAATGAATAAATGTGCCAGGAGTCCCAGCAGTGCCCCTTTACGGTGTGTTAATACTATGCTCATGAAATAGTTGATTATGCGCATTCAAACACCTTGCATTTGAATTTGAACTAGCGGGCGCTTAAAAAAATAAAAATTACTATTTTGTGGGCCGGAGAAAAAATTAACCATGCTACGAAAAGTTGTACCCGTTGCTTTGTTGGCCTGCATTGCTATTGCCTGTAGTAAAGACAACAAAAACAGTGATACGAATATTACTGAAAAACCCGCAGATACTGTATCAGTGCAGATTACAGGCAGTGTTAACAGCAATTTTACCGCCATCGGAGAAGACCAGGTGGGTATTGGCTACACAAAGTTTACCAAAACAGGTTTTGAAAATTTTGCACTTACGGCAATCAATGAGGCTAACGGTGTCAGTTATGATATCAGCAGTGGCTCCCTGCCTCTAAAATTAACCACGGGGGAAGTGGTGTACGACGGCGCATTGGCCGTGGGCGGCTCCGCACGTATAATTACGGACGCCAATACGGACGACTACAACGGTGGTACCTACTACCTGTTTTTCGATACGGACGAAAACATGGCTAACAGTAAAGTATATATGAATCTGGAAAGCATTACGGACGTGGGTCAATTTATCCGTATGAAGGGAAAATATCATTACAACGGTGGTGCCGCACCAAATCAGCTGAGCGATCCATGTATCATGGATGCTATCGCCAATGCGGGCCGGCAGCCTGGCTATAATGCCAATTTGTGCGGTGCTAAAGAAGTGAAGGTGGCCGCCTCTTTCGTTATATACGTAGATAAAATTACGCAGCAGCCATAAGCGGCAGCCCCCTGGCTGCTAGCCAGTGATCTGCCTGTAATTAGTTCAGCAAACCGGCCACTGCCAGCAGTGCCTCCTGCTTTTTAGCCTGCGCTTTTAATTTATCAGCCCCTCCCCAGATATGCCCAATCACATGCGCTACCTCGTAATCAGGGAGGTCCTTCAATGCAGCAACTAACGCTTCCTGGTTTTGCGGAAGCTGTAAATCTACCAGTTGTTTAGCAGGTTTTTGATCCGGAGAAGCTACCAGGCAAGCTATCAGCGTAGGTATGGTGGCAGCCGTAACTCCGTATTTTTCTGCCAGGGCCAGTGTAAAATAATATTGTACGGATTGGTGTTCATCATCTACCTGTTTCATGTAATCCCTTACCAGCGGAAACCATTGCTCGCCGGCAAGTCCGAGGCCAAACACGGCATAAGTCCCCGGCAGGCAACAGGTTTCTCCTTCTGCATCCTGGTACCATTCATATTGTTCCGCCATCGCTACGCGGGCATATTTTTCCAATAAGGGATACAGGGCCGGATATTGTAAGGCATTGGCGAAAAAGCGCTGTGTGGCTGTTTTGCCAAGTTTTTTAACCGGCAGTAATTCTTTTGCTTTTGATTTTAACTGTATGGCGTAGCTACGGGGGAAGCCCTGTTCCAGGATGCTGGTCAGGTAGGTGAGCGCCTGCGCATACGCTGCTTCGGATTCCTGTTTCACATGTATGTCCACCGTTCCAAAGGTGTCGTTTACTTTGATTGCAACCGCCGCATCGGTGAGCGGGGCAAATTTCCCACTGCCGGAAGCCAGCATGGTAACTGCTTTATCGCTACCCAACTCCTTCGCAATTTCTGCAAAACGGATACCGGTAGCCCTGCTGTAATTTGGTTCGTAGCGGATGATCAACGCGGCGGTATACAGCAGCAAATCGAGCAGGGGAGCGGAGGCTGCGGGATGGTCAGGCCTGATGGTATACTCCGGCAAACGAAATTCGTTTTTATCAACCGAATAGTAAACCGGTATAAATATTTCTTCTGCCCACGACTTCAATGCATGGGTGATATTGTACCGATGTTTTTTTTGCGTTTCGGGGTGATGCCGGTTCAGCGCGACAATTTTATCAAAGATTTCCATTACCAGCGGAGCATTTATATCTCCCTTAAACAATGGATTTACGAGGTGATTAGCCAGCATAAAGGTATCCAGCTCCTCCGTAGGGTATTGCCCGTTATAAATCTTTTGTTCCACATAAGCATCCACCGCGGCTACCACCTGTTGCCGTTTTGTTTCACTGATATGCAAAAATGGCGGCATGTCTGTTTTGCCGGCAGGGGTATAAAAAGTACCGGTTACGGAAAAGAAATATTGGAGAATAGGATGGTTATCATATGCAGCAATAGCAGCTTCCAATGCCTGATGCAGTATCGGGTACAAGTCATCCACCGCCGTCGCATCCGCAAGGGCGCCGGGGAATTGGGTGCCTTCATACTCCAGGTCAGGCCCGCCATAGTCGAGGTCGGAAGAGAAGAGTTTGATATCTCCGTTTTTATATATGAACCTGGCTGTATCAAATACGCCCTTCTGTAGCGGTGATCGCTTAATAATTTCCGCAGCAGGCCGCTTCTTTTCCAGCAGATCGATCATTGTGGTAATGGCAATGGTAATATCCTTGCTAATGGCTTCCAATACAGTATTCATGATTTCCTTTTGGGTTAAGCCGCCAAATTACGGAATATTTTTACCAATCATTTTTTAGGGAGATGTTAATGCTGTGGCCGGAAAAAAGCCAGGGTATCAGAAAGTGGGTTTCATGACCCGGTTTTTTAACCGATATTTTAAGGGGTTTCACCGGTAAAAGTGCCGACTATAACCGATTCGCTGTTTTCCCAACTAAGGTTTTGATGCATTTTTGAAGCATAATCGCTACGGACATGCTCTATCTCTTTGCTATACTGATGACTAACCTGCACCTGATCTACCATCAGGCAACCTCCAAGCTGGACCTGTTCCCGCTCAATAACATCCGCGCCTATACGACGCCGGAAAACCTTGGTGAAGCGGCCATGAACTTCCTTTCAATGGGATTTCCGGTAATGGCATTATTATCCGGCTACCAGATGCTGGTATTAATTGCCTGCCTCGAACTGGCCATCATCTTAATAGGAGAGATTTATACGTGGTGGACACCTTACTTCTTTGGTCCGCGCTTTGCCATGCAGAAAAACTGGACAGAGCTGCACCGCCGTTTATTCAGTAAAACAATTTTCGTGCTGCCTAACAGAAAAGGTAACCCCGCGCCGAACCTGGAACACCTGATCCTGCACGGGTTAACCTTTGCCAGTTTGATAGCCTGTGTAGCCTGTTATGTATCCTGGTAAGCTGATTATTTAAAGAGATAAGCCACACTGATAGTAGCCACGCGGTTTTTGCCGTAGTTCGTTTGGGTAAGTCCGTAGCTGTAGTTCAGCCCCAGTTGTAAACCAAACCTGAATTCATATCCGGCGGTAATGTTAGCCCCTGCATCCAGTTGTTCAACTTTGAGTTTTCTGTCTGCCGGATCTGTCGGTGGTGGCACGCCGCCCGGAATTACTTCAATCGGAGTAATGGTGATACCGCCGTCTTCTGCCTGTGGAAACACAGCGCCATCCATTTTCCCACCCAGGTATTCGGCTGCATAACCCCCAATACCTGCAAACAGCTTGCCGCTGCCGGCATGGAACTTATATAGCAGGTTAAGCGGCAGCTCAATGTAGTTGTGACGTATGCTGCCTTTGGTTTCAATCACATAAAAAGTACCGTTGTTGGTCACATTGTAATGCGTCGAATTTTTTCCACCCTTGGAACTGAACACCAGCGAAGGCTGTAAATGAAGATGTTTACTAAGTTGCCAGTCGGCTGTAAGGCCAGCCTGTAACGTATAAAATAACTGGTTGCTGCTGTTGATGGTTCCCTTGCTCACACTGGGTTTGCTAAGATAGGAAAAGCCATCTGCCAGCCGGAAGCCCCACCGGAGTTGAGCACTGGCAATCAACGTACAGCAAAATAGGAGGACTGATAAGCATATTATTTTCATAGTATCGAAGTATAGGCAGATAGTAAGATATACTAATCTACCTATACCTGCTGCGGAAATGCGGCATTTTTTACGGATGCTTATCTAGTGGCGTTATTTCTTCTTTTTACCCAATGAGATATTATATTTCTCCGGCGTGCCTGAAATGCTCAGGTTCATGAACCGGCCTTTTTTGCTCTTATCAGCGCTTTCGATGGCATCTACCTGGTCGGCCTCCACTTCTTCCTGCTTGCGGCCAAATAATGCCTGCCAGCCTACCTGTGTAACCATCTTCATCGGTACGCGGATCTGGTAATTCATCCTCGTGTCCAGTGATTGCTTGCCGCTCATTTCAATATAACCGATGGACGTATTGATACTCATATTTGGTATATCAAGTGTGGCGGCTGCAAAGCTCAGCTTATTCCGCAGGGTGTCGAAGCGGATCATGCGCAGGTTCTTATCTTTGAAGTAGGTCGCCATGGCCTGCATCGGCGCAAAGTCGATCAACGCCCCGTTGTGAATTTCTATGTCCATCGATGCGCGGGTGGAGTCCAGCATCGGGGTCATGTCCGGATGCAGCTTAATAAAACTGCGGATACGTCCGGTGAGCCGGCCATTCAGGTTTTTATTCAGGATCATATCCTGTCCGAAGTTGTCGAACTTCAGCAGCATTTTGCTGAGGTCCACTGTATCCAGCGTAATGCTGCTGGCAAAGAAGAGCCGCTTGGGATCAGCCACATTCAGCACACCCCGCATACCTATATGCCCTTTGGCCATCAGTACGTCGATGGTATCTATCTTTACTTTCTGGTCCTCCTGCATATGGATACCGGCTTTCAGGTTGCGCAGCCAGAGCTTGTGATAACGGATCTTGCCTACATCAGCGGTTACATCAAAGTTGCTGAATTTGATTTTGAAGATGTTAAAGCCGGAGTTGTGAATACTGTCGTTTTCCCGCCTGGTGGTGGTTTTTAGAGGGGCATTCACATCTTCCTCCGGATGTTCGCTGAAATCGTAGTTCATCATCTCATCAATGTTGAGATAGTTGGATTTTATGGCGAAGAGGTTGTTGCGTTTATTGCCTTTACGGTCGGGCCCTGCGTAGAGGTGCAGGTTGATGTCAAAATCACTGCTGCCCACTTTTCCTGTGAGGGTGTCTACTACCAGGTATTTGTTAGTACCATATCGCACGCGGCCTTTGATATTTTCAATCTTAATCGGGTGCTCTTTCAATGAGCCGGAAATATTGGCGATATGTGCATCTACGCGTTTGAAGGTAGTGTCGTAACGCATTTTCAGGCGTGCCCGCAGCCACAGGTTATTGGCCTGTTCATACCAGTAGCCTTTGGGTACAAACTGGCGGCCGCGGGTGCTGATCAGGTCATTTACTGCCAGCCGGTCCGACTTCAGGTCAAACGCCAGTTCCGTATGCCCTTTCTTGATTTTATCGAACCAGAGGTTATAGTTGGTAAGGCGGCCTTTGAAAGCAATATTGCTGCTGTCGATATTGCCGGAAAAGTTTTTCACCAGCAGCATGGTATCAGCAATGGTTACATCGGCGGCAAAGTGATGGAAGCTGTGCGGGTAGCGTTTGAAGCTGGATTTGAATTCCTCGATCCTGAAGCTGCCTTTGGGCAATGGGTTAGGGTGGAGGAGCTCCTGTACGCTGGTTTCCAGGGCTACTGCCAGCCGGAAGCCCGTGATCATTTCTTCCCTTAATTTTTTATGAGTGGAATCTGCCAGCAGCAGTTCCGCAGGTAAAATTTTGTTGGAGTTCACCTGGAAGGTTACTTTCACAGGTTTACTTTGTTTATGGAAGATGGCGGGTAAATCGCTGAGGGAACCGCTGGCTGCCAGGTCACTCTCACCGATGCGAAAATTGAGGGTGTCGAGCGTTAATCTGCCCTGGGCTACCTGTGCATGAATATTGACGTTGCGTACCGGCAGCGGATAATTTGGGATACGGAAGGCGAGGTTGGTAACTGTCAACTCACTCTGTACGCCTTCTTTGAGTTTGGCCAGGCTCTGTTCCGGTATCTGCATATCGGCCAGCTCCCGGAAGTTCATGTTCAGGCGGATGTCTCCTTCAATCTGTTCCAGGTCCTTGATGCCAAGGAATTCCCCAACAAAGCGGATATTCAATTCTGAATATACCTGCATGATGATATGGGGATCAGTAAAGTCCTTGACCATGAAGTTACCTTTAAACACGCCTTTACCCGGTTTGGCTACCATGTCGAGCAGGTGCAGTTCAGAAGTTTTCATTGAGTGTCCGGTACCGTTAGTGTAGTACCCGCGGAAGCCGAGGGAGTCCAGCTTTTTATTGGCGCTGGTATTTTCGAACCACACATTTTCGCAACCGAAGTTGACGGTGATGGCAGGCATTTGGTGTTCGCTGACCGGACCTTTGATGACGCCATCAAAAAATATTCTGCCATCGCGGCGGTAATGCGTCATCTTATCTGCTACATCTGCCGGTACAAGCGCAAAGAGCAGGTTCAGGTCGGGGCGGTCACCTTTTACCTGGAGATCTACTACCGGTGTGCTTTTCAGGTTAGCGTTCCCTTTTATATCCAGGCTGGCATTTTCCAGTTTTATATTGGCCTTTTCCAGTTGCAGGAAAGCCTTGTTCATATCATAATCGCCTGCAAGGGAGAGGGCCACATGCTTGTTTCTGAAGAGTGTTGTATCCGTTTTTCCGGTAATATCCAGCAGCAGCTTACCATCCAGCCTGAGTGCCATATGGTTTTTTTGCATACTGAATCCGGTGGTGATCTTATCCAGCCGGGTGGCCACGTTCATGCCGCTGGCATCATCATGGTAGGTTACATGAATATTTTTCAGGATAATTTTTTTCAGGTCGAGGGTTAAGTCCTCTTCGGCAGTCGTATCGGCCGGGGAGGGTGTTGCCTTTGGCAGCGTGTGTGCTTCCACGATATCAAAGGTACCGTTGGCAGCCCTCCGGACGTGCACTTTAGCGGTGTTTACCACCAGGATACGCACTTTATATTGTTGCTTTAAAATGTCGGGTAAACTAAAGCCCACAAACAATTTCTCTACTTCATACATAGGTGCTTTGTCCATTTTCTTGCTGGCATAAAACTTCACATCGTGTAATACGATGGAGATATATGGAAAATGTGCAAAGGGATTGATACTACTGTTGCCCAGTACCAGTTCACCGGTAAACTGTTTGTTCAGTTCTTTAACAGCCAGTTGGGTCAGCCGCTGTTGTTGGCTATAGAGTATTCCTGCTGCGATAACAATGATCAGTAAAAATGCCCCTAAAGTGATTCCCGCTATTCTTAAAATTTTCTTGCCTTTTTTCATGATATGGCCTTACATCCGGCGGTAAAAATATAAAATTTTTGTATGTGTAAGCAGGGTATGCTGCATCCGATAATGTTAAAATTATGCAATAATCCGGGGATTTGGCGGCTGCGTTCCCGTTGCAGACCATGATTTTATATTGCATAACCCTGTTGGGCCTCAAAATACACCGAACATCCTGAAAGGGGATTTAACTGCTGCCGGCGTGTATGGATGGCCCTTAAGAACAGCAGCATATGCCAATAAATAAAGCGTGTAATCATTATTCGTCATAAGCCTTACCATCTTTATCCCCATGAGTAAAAAAGCATTCATGTCCGACACCGGCCCTGTTATGGACCCAAACACATTAGTTCCGGATCACCCTACGGATGGCGCAGCAGCAGAGAGCTCCGGGCTCACACCGGATTACCTGTTTCACAGGCAGCGATTTTTCAAATATCCGTTACAGTTAACTGCCCTCAATTTACAACAGGTAGGGCTGTGGAGAGCAATCCTGTGGCTGTTCTCCTGGCTGAAAGTGGCTATCCTGCCGCATCGTAAGCCTGTAAACCTGGAAAGAGCGCTTCGTTACAGTGTAGGTAAATATGGCTACCAGGAGTTCTACAAAGCTTATTCAAAAAAAATAAATGGCCGGGAGGCCAAAGCAGTGCTGCTGGAGCGATTACCGGAAAACCGGCAGTTGATTACGGTAAGTGTGCTGTTGAAGAAGCTCTCCCTTCTCCATAAAAAAACAGGAGAGTGGAAGCCACTGTTCCTGAAGGACTGTAACATCGCCGTTACAGATCCTACGGTGGCCGCAGCCGACCTGGAAATACGCAATGATACCATTACGGGAAATGTATGGGTGTCGCTGCACTACTATTCCAATCCACCGGAAAATGGCTGGCAGCGCCCCGATGAGGACTTTCAGCAACAGGCCGTACAGGAGCTGGAAAAAATCGGGATTGCGGCAGTAGCCAATGTGCTGGATGTAATGGTGGAGCGACAGGAAATTATTGTGGCGGATCATTTCAACTTTACGCTGGAGCAGCTGAAAGATAAAAATTATGATACGGCCTCCCTGGCAACCTATGTATTTAAAAATCCTGCCAACAGGTGGTTTGTTATTGCAGCTATCCTGCTGATGGCGGTACAGTTTACCGTGTTTAAGTACCTATATCCCTTTGCACAGTTTATCAACGGGGATTCGTATGCTTACCTGGATTCTGCCTACAGGAACCTGGATACATCCACTTACCCGATTGGCTATCCGAAGTTTTTGCGTTTGTTCAGCATATTCTCCAAGTCGGATACCCTGCTGGTAACATTCCAGTATTGCTGCCTGGAGGCAAGCCTGCTGGCGCTAACGTTCACGCTGTTTTATTTCCTGAAACCAGCGAAGGCAACGAAAATTGTGCTGTTTCTGTTTGTGCTGGTCAATCCTGTACTGCTGTACCTGAGTAACTATGTATCCAGTGATACCATGTTCCTCGCTTTAAGTCTTACCTGGTTTACACTGTTGTTCTGGATCATGTACCGGCCTACGCCTAAACTGATTTTCTGGCATGCGGTTGTATTGTTTGTGGCTTTCACCATGCGCTACAACGCCCTGTTTTATCCAATGATAGCCTTCTTTGGATTTATGCTGGCGCGCAGGCGCATCTGGCTGAAGATGGTGGGACTGGCATTTGCGCTGCTGCTGATCGGATTGTTTGTTCAGTTTAACAGAACAAAATACAAGGAGCTGACAGGTGTAAGTCAGTTTAGTCCGTTTACCGGCTGGCAGATGGCCAATAATGCGATGTACGCTTACCGGTATGTAGATAGTGCGCATCGTAAACCGGTGCCTAAAAAGTTACAGCCATTGGATCAGCGGGTAAGGGAGTTTTACGACAGTACCCGTGATACACGCAGGTTTCCGGCGGAAATGATAAAGGCCAGCACCGTGTATATGTGGACCCGCACCGCACCATTGCAAACGTTTATGCGGGCACAGTTTAAAAATACGAAAGACAGTGCCAACCAGCATAAAATGTGGGCCAGTATGGGCCCGTTGTATAATGAGTATGGAAGGGAGATCATCAAAATGTATCCGATGGAGTTTACAGAATACTATCTGTGGCCCAATTTCCTGAAATATTATACGCCGCCTGTGGAATTTTTGGAGAAGTATAACATGGGAGTGGATAGTGTGACCGAAGTAGCAAAGGTCTGGTTTAATTACAAGAGCAGGAAGGTAACCACCCGCTTAAAATCTTTTAAGGTGCCTATTCTGGATTATTATCCCATCATGGTAGGAGTATTCAGTGTGCTGTTTTTGTTTGGTTGTATTTCATTAGTAGTGCTGGGAGCGCATAAGAAACCTATTATGCTGAAAGCTATGCTGCTGGCGTTTGCCCTGTGGCTGGTAAATATGGGATTCAGCGTGTTTGCCTCACCGATTGCCCTGCGATTCCAACTGTTTCCGATTCTTGTTTCGGCGGCCTTTACCATCCTGGTGATTGGCTTTATCGCCGAAGCTGCTTTTGACAATAAACAAAAAGAAACTACATGAAAAAAAACTGGTTTGTAGAAATCGTTGCCTTCCTGATTGCCGCCTTGTTTATTTACACCGGCATCATGAAATTCAGAGAACATGACGTATTCCGTTTTGCGATCGGGAATACGCCGGTATTGAAACCGATATCGTCCGTACTGGCCTGGGGCCTTCCTGCGCTGGAGCTGGTGATAGCGGTGCTGTTGCTGGTGCCGGCATTGCGTCGCAAAGGATTGTATGCGGCCTTTGGGTTAATGATCGCATTCACCGTTTACATCGCGGCTAACCTGATATTTGCCTCCAAGCTGCCCTGCAACTGCGGGGGGGTATTGCAGCAGATGACATGGCCGCAGCACCTCGTGTTTAATATTGTTGTAACAGCTGCTGCCGGATTGGCCCTGGTGTGGGAAAAACAAGCCACCAATAAGGTAGCCATTTAAACAGGATATATGAAGAAATTAATCACCCTGGTTGCATTGATAGCATTCCTTACCGGTTGCTTCGATGCGCCACCGCCGCCGCCGTTTATTTCCGGCAAAGAAGGGGAGAAGCTGCAGCCCTGGTCGTTCCTTAAAACGGACAGTACCTACGGTACCATTGATACCGCCTCCGGTAACCCTGCCATCGTGTTCTATACCACTTACACCTGCCCCTACTGTAAGGCAGAGCTGGAAGCGCTGCTGAAAAAGTCAGACAGCCTCGGCAAAACGCATGTGTATGTGGTGACGAATGCGAATTTTGAGGAGATAAAGCAGTACTCGAAAGACTTTGAGCTGGACAAATACCAGCAAAACTTCTCCTATGGTATCGATACGGGGTATGCGATATTGAAATACTTTGGTATTCATGGAGTGCCGTTTATTGCTGTGTACAACCGCCATCATGTGCTCAAACAGGCGTTCAACGGTGTTACCGAAACGAAAAAGCTCAGGGAAGTGGCTGCCGAAAATTAACAAATGGGAAATTGTTAATCATTACTTTACGATTCCGGATTCACAATTGATTAACAATTTTTTGCTTCGCAGTTCGGAAAAATAATTCGATACTTGTATTACCAACGCAGTTGGGGACCATTCGAAAGAATGTTACTGCGTTGGTGATACATGACCGGTTTTTAAACAGGTTTTCCAGGAAGGTAAGAGTTAGGGGTAACCTTATCCAAAACCTCCGCAATGGCAAACCAGTACAAATTATTCAACCAAGCATCGAATGACCACCTGGCAGATTTTTTTCAATGTAACCGGGAAGCTGCCATCAAAGAACTGTACAACGCACATTACAAACAATTAATTACGCTCGCGAATGGGATTCTGCACGACAGATGTCTGGCAGAAGATGTGGTGCAGAATACTTTTATCACCATCTGGAATAAAAGAGCCAATCTGCCCGTACCCATTAACCTCAAAGGCTACCTCGTAGTTTGCGTGAAGCGTAAAGCATATGACGCCATCAAGAAAGAAAAGAAAAGAATGGAACAACCCATTCCGGACTATGAAGATGAAAGAATGGCTGGTATGCGGCAACGTGGAATAGAGGACAAGGAAATATATTCCGGCATCCTCAAAGCAATGAAGTGCATCCCGCCCAAACAACGTAAAGTGTTTGAGCAACGTTACCTGCACGATCTTTCCAGCAGGGAAATCATGGCTAACAACCACCTGTCCGCACAAACCATCAAAAATCATATGCATACCTGTATGCGTATCATGCGTAAGAAGCTAAAACACCACTATAGCTGATATTACTAAAGAGTCTTGTGACCTGTGGTCACTAGAGAGCAACTACAATCTACATATCTCCTTCAACGAGTGAGGTTGTATCAAAAGTAATTTATCTGGCAGTACACACCCCCGCGTAACCACGCGGCACCTATCCGGATGATGCCTGTGCATCATTTCATAAGCTGAGCTGATCGCACGGCCAATGGATAGAAAAGGGGGAGTACATCAGATCGTTACTTTTGATACAACCTCTTTTTTTATTCATCCCCGGCAACCCCATCCCCGGCGCTGTCCCGACCCTCGTGCTTTCGATTCCCTTACTACTCAAAAGCCATTTAACTATGCAGATGAAATTATTGATCCTCTCTATTGTCGTATCCTCCTGTAGCCTGGCCAACACGGCCTGTGCACAGTCAGCCTGGAAAGCACAGTCCATCCCCGTTACCACCCGATGGACAGCCGCCGTATCCCCGCAAAATGCATTGCCGGAATATCCCAGGCCACAAATGGTACGCCCACAATGGCAAAACCTCAATGGCCTCTGGGATTACGCCATCACCGCCAAAGATGCCGCCGCACCCACCACCTATAAAGGGAAAATATTAGTGCCCTACCCACTGGAATCCGCCCTCTCAGGGGTGAAGAAATCGCTGACACCAGAGCAGAAACTATGGTATAGCCGCACTATCAAAAAACCGGCAACAGAAACGGCCACCCGCTACCTCCTGCATTTCGGAGCCGTGGACTGGCAGGCAACCGTATATCTCAACGGAAAAAAAATAGGCGACCATGAAGGCGGATACCAGGCCTTTACCATCGATATCACCGCCCATTTTAAACCGGGTGATAACCACCTCGTGGTAGGCGTGTGGGACCCGTCCGACCAGGGCAACAACCCCCGCGGTAAACAAGTGCTGCAGCCACGCGGCATCATGTATACCTCCACCAGCGGCATCTGGCAAACCGTGTGGCTCGAAGCCGTGCCGGAAAAATATATTGATGACCTCAAAATCACACCGGCACAAAATAGTGTAACCGTTGCCGTTAGCACAAATAATAATGAACATCTGACAACAGAAGTAGTAGCCCTTACCGGCGGCACACCCGTAGCCTCCGCCAAAGGTAAAGCAGGAGAACCCCTGCTGCTCAGCATCCCCAACGCACATCAGTGGAGCCCCGACGATCCCTTCCTGTACGACCTCTCCATCAAACTCTACCAGGACGGGCAACTGCTCGATTCCGTTACCTCCTACACCGGCATCCGTACCATCTCCATACAAAAAGATGAAAAAGGACAGGAACGAATTTTCCTGAACGGAATATATACCTATAACCTCGGCGTGCTGGACCAGGGATTCTGGCCGGACGGACTCTATACCGCACCCACCGATGAAGCCCTGCGCTTCGATATCCTGGCCATCAAGTCCATGGGATTTAACACCATCCGCAAACATATTAAAATTGAACCCGCACGCTGGTACTACCACTGCGATAAACTCGGTATGCTCGTATGGCAGGATATGGTTACCTGCGCTAATGAATCGCCCGCGGCGCGACTCATCTTCGAAAAAGAAAACAAGGAAAACCTGGCCCTCCTGCATAATTATCCCAGCATAGTGTGCTGGGTGCTGTTTAATGAAGGCTGGGCAAAGTTCGATCAGGAGCGACTTACAGAATGGATGAAAACAACGGACCCGAGTCGCATTATCAACGGTCACTCCGGCGAAAACTACGATCGCCGCGCAGTCACCAATCCCAATGATCGCTGGAAATCCAGCGACCTCACTGATATCCACGATTATCCGGGGCCGGGTATTGCGCCGGCCATGCCTGGAAAAGCCCGCGTACTGGGCGAATGGGGTGGGGTACAGGTGCGCGTCCTAAATCACCAGTGGAATGGATCAGAAGGATGGGGGTATGTTTCTGTACCGCCGGCACAATTCGCTGAAAAGTATGAATTCATGATGAAGCACCTCAAAATTTATGAAGAAGAAGGCCTCAGTGGCTCCATCTATACGGAACCTTTTGATGTGGAAATAGAAGAGAACGGACTGATGACCTATGACAGAGAAATAATTAAAATTCCGGTGGAAAAAATCCGCGCGATCCATAGTCGGATTATTCCGGCTACCTCCGCACTGGCAGCGGATTTCAAAATTCGTGATATGGATACCACTAATCCGGATAACCGCTACGCCGGCCTGCTGGAAACCTATCGTAAAGGGAAAAAAGATTCACTCTTCCTGAAAGATCTGGCCCTGATGGCGGTGCGACTCAACGACCTTACCAATGCGCAATTGATTGCGACAGATTATTATAAATACATGAAGCCGCCTTTCACGAGGTCGGAATGGATTTTTATTTTCAACATGACTAATAGTGTGAAGGATAAAGGCTTTGAGTTCATCCGGAAATACAAGGACGCTGCCAATAAAAACATGGGCACCCGCCAGGCAGATCAGAAGCTGATGACGATTATTTACAATGATGAAATCAGCCCGGAAATCAGCAGCACTAAGCTTTACCCCGACTGGAACAATATGTTTACCCGTACCAAGCAGTACGGGCCTGCGGGAGAAGAGATTTATATGCGGGCAAAAACATTATACCACTATAACAACAAAGAGTGGGATAAATTTGCCCCCTGCGTAACGCAATATATCGGCAAATATGCGGCTTCATTGTCGCCCGAGGAATTGAACCGGTACGCTATCACCGTATTTTACCGGTATACCGATACCTCGCTGCTGATGACGGCTTCCGGATGGTCGCAGCTGTCGCTCAAGCAGGGAGAGCGCTCGTCATTGTTATTTACCCGCGCTAACCTGCTGTACAAAGCCGGCAGAAAGCAGGAAGCAATCACCATACAGGAACGGGCGCTCACACTGGCGCCCGAAGCGGACCGGAAAAATTATGAAGCCGTATTGGCAAAAATGAAACGTAATGAGGCTACCTGGTAATTTTTTTTCGGGAGATGTAAGTTATGCCTTGCAATGCCCAGCCGTTAAAACTGCAGGTTGATCCCTGAAAACAACTGGATCGAAGGTTGTCCTGTACCATAATGCGCCACGGTAAACTGAGGTTCGAGAAATAAATTAAAAACTGTTTTACCAGCTTTCACTACTTGTCCAATACCTACACCTAAAGGAATATTATAGACATCTGTTTCAAGGTTAAAGTTCCACAATGCAGTGGAGCGTAAGTAGGTTCCTTTACCTAATTGCAGGAGCACAAAGGGTTGCATTTGCAGGCTGGAAACTTCAGATCGGTCTTCCTGCCCGGCAATGGAGGCCTGATAGGTAATGAGTGAGCCTAGTTGCAGGGTAGGTGAGGCTGTACTGAATATAATGATGGCACCGCCTAACTGCCATTTGCCGCTACCGGTGTAATAATTATTTGCCGTAGGAATACTAACCTGTGGGCCCGCACCAATCAACAGTTTGGAGGTGGGCTTGGAAAAGGTATACGTTGCAAAAAAGTTCAGATCTCCCAGGCCTGAAGCGTATTTTACACCGGATGCATCTGCACCGGTAGGCACGGTATTTACCGGCATGGTAAAGCGTGTGAGGATTTTACCATTGGCGAGTGGTACGGCAAAACGCACGAGAAAGGTGTTGGCTCTCAGGTCCGAGCTTTCGTAAATATTAGGAACGTAATAGTTCTGGAAGTTCAGGGCTTTGGCATTGGCCAGCGGGTTATTGGCCTTTTGCATTTCTTCTTCGCTGAGCTGCTGCTGGGCAGCTACTTGTGTGGAAACTCCTATCAGTAACAGGAATAGCAATTTTTTCATACAGTAGTTTTTAGTGAATGAACTGCTATGAAAATTGCTTTTGTTTTGCCCGGGAAAAGGATTTTTTCTATTAACAGCGAGGGGGCTGAAAATGTTTGAAGAAGCGCAGGTGGGTCATCTCTTTGTGAGGATGCCCTTATGACATCCTCACAAAGATGATCTGCTACCAGCCTATACCATAGTCTTCCCCATGGTTGCTGCTGCCTCCCCATAAACTATTATGTGCCCGATCCAGGAAAATCGCATTTATAGGTCCGCTGGTGCGGTCTCCAAAGCTCAGGTGGTAGCCCATCTGCTGCAGCTGCTGCCTGGTTTTTTCCGGGGTGTTGCTGTTGAGTAATATACTTCCGGGACGTGGCTGTCTGTCTTTTACAGTGGTACCACCGAGCGACAACCACAATTGGTTGGTATTGATGTTAGCCGCTTCTGTGGCCTGTTGCACCGTCATACCAAATTCCACTACGTTCAGGAAAAACTGTAACAGGTTCTGATCCTGCGTATCACCGCCCTGTACCCCGAAGCAGAGGAAAGGTTTTCCGTCTTTCAGGGCCATGCTGGGTGTGAGTGTTACACGCGGGCGTTTGCCGGGCGCAATTACGTTAAACGGACAGATGGCGGAGTCGAGTACAAAGCTTTGTGCGCGCTGACTCATACCCACACCTGTTTTTCCTGCAATGCAGGCAGGCAGCCAGCCACCACTGGGTGTGATGCTCACTACCCAACCATCTTTATCGGCAGCTTCCACGCTGGTAGTGCCGCGCCAGAGGCGGTCCATATAGGTGCTGTCGATATCGTTGGCGGCATACAACTGTTCTGGTGAAGCTGTTGGCAGGAACGTTGCGTCATGCTTGGGAACAAAACCACCTGGCTTGCGGCCATTGGTAGTATCCATAAAGGCTGACCTCTCTTCCAGGAAATGGAGGTAGGGATTGGTTTTACCGATATATGGATACGGATCGCCGGGGCCTGCTGCCGCGTCGTTCTGCGAAGGATTGATCTGCTTTGCCCTTGCTTTTGCATAGTCCTTATTCAGCAAACCCGCGATGGCCGGGTTTTTATTGAAGGCAGGATCGCCGTAATAAAAATCACGGTCAGCAAAAGTGAGGTTCATAGTTTGGTAAATCGTATGGATATACGAAGGGGAGTTGTAGCCCATCGCTTTCAGGTCAAAATTCTCCAGGATGTTCAGGCTTTGCAGGAGCATGGGGCCTTGCGTCCATTCTTTGAGCTTATACACTTCGATGCCTTTATAATTTACGTGGAGAGGCTCTTCTTCCACCGGCTTCCAGTTGGCGAGGTCCTGCAGGGTGATGAGCCCGCCCTGTTCCTGGCAGCCACGCACAAATTCTTTGGCTATGTCGCCTTTATAAAAGCGGTCGTAAGCCGCCATGATCGCCTCTTTGCGACTCTTCTTTTTAGCCAGCGCATCCTGCTCCGCGGCTACCAGTTTCTGCAAGGTAGTCAACAGGTCTTTCTGCACAAATATTTCCCCTGCTTCCGGTGCTTCACGTGTAGCGCCGGGGTGGGTAAGGAAAACAGCTTTGCTGTAGGGCCACTGGTTGATGTATTTCTTGCCGCGTTCCATCTGGTTGGCGGTTTGGGCATCTATGGGATAGCCGGCGGCCATATCCATAGCGGGTGCCAGCACTTCCTTCAGGCTCATGGTACCGTAGTTGGCGAGCATATAGCAAAGTCCGCCAACGGTGCCTGGCGTCACTGCTGCCAGTGGTCCGTATTCCGGTGGAAAATCGTAGTCTTTGCCTTTGTAAAATTCCGGTGTAGCGCCGGTAGGAGCCACGCCCAGGGCGTTGATGGCGATAACCTTACCGGTTTTTGGATTATAGATGAGGGCCTGCGTTTCTCCTCCCCAACTCAATACGTCCCACATCGTGCAGGTGGCCGCCAGCATAGCGCAGGCAGCATCCACCGCATTCCCGTTTTGCTGAAATATCATAGCGCCCGCGGTAGCTGCGAGCGGTTTGCCGGTAACAGCCATCCAATTTTTACCATGCAACGGTGGCTTCTGTGTTTGCTGTGCACTCGCACCAGCGGCAATACCCAGCGAAAGGGCAATCGTTAATATCCGCTTCATAAATAGTTTAGAAATTGTCACCGATCAAGGTAAGAAAAAATCGGAAAATTCCAGAGGAATATGAGGAGTGGTTGCTACAAATGGGGTAATTAAGTTGACATATTCTTATACCCTGATTTTCGCCCTGCCTGTGGCAGGGTGAAAATCAGGAAGATAACCTGTTGTTATCGGTTGTTTTTTGAAGTATCTCCGGTGCCGGTGCCATACCGCGCGCTATCTTCACCCGGATTAGGTGCCCCCGGAGGCAGCTGCGCCGCAGGTGCCGTATCAGGGGTAAGTCCTCCACTGTCTATCATCGTGGAGGTGGTGTCATTGGTTTCCTGGTTGCCGGAACGGTTGTTATTACCACAAGCGGTAAAACCCAGCGCTGCTACGGCAGCCAATAATAAAAACTTGGGAACTTTCATGTCTGGATATTTTATGCGGTTAAAATTTCCAGAAAATACTGAAAAATACATGCCGGTTTATACGCTGAAATATAAGCGGATTCAGCGTTTGACGATTTCTGATACCGGTAAGGCAACATTGCAGGCTTCCATGTTGTTATTACTATCAATCCACCTGGCCTATCCAAATTCAGCAATCCATCATTCATCATTCACTTATTCCACACGCAAAAATCAGAATATGAATAAGCTATTGTGCTTAATTGCTGTTTTCGTTTTTACAGTCACCTTTAGTGCAGTGGCGCAGGATTTCGGCTGGCCGCGCCAGGTCACAAAAGATGGGGCTACCCTGGTATATTACCAGCCGCAGATCGACTCCTGGGATAACTATCGTACCCTCAAAGGCCGCATGGCATTTTCACTGACGCCTTCCAACGGCAGGCAACAGGCTGGTATTGCTTCCTTTACCGCCGGTACTGAAGTGAACAAGGATACCCGCACTGCTTATTTTAATGCCCTTAACCTGACGGATATACGATTTCCGTCGCTGGACGAAAAGGAGGTGCCTGCCATGACCACCCTCTTTAAAGAGCTGATGCCTACCAATCCCCAGCCCATCGCGGTAGATCGATTGCTGGCGGACCTCAACGGGAAAAATACCGATGTGAAGGCCGCCGCAGTTAAAAATGATCCGCCTCAGATTTTTTATAGCACCAGGCCCGCCATCCTGCTCCTGATGCAAGGGGAACCCGTGCTGAGCCCGATTGCAAAAACAGGCCTGCAATTCGTGGTAAATACTAACTGGGACTTGTTCTATGAGAAATCGAAAAAAGAATACTACCTCATGGCAGATAAGGGCTGGTATCTCTCTAAAGACATAAAAGGACCTTACACCCTTACCCGCATCCTGCCGAAAGATATGAGCAAGCTGCCCACCGGTGAAAATTTTGACGAGGTAAAAAAGATGGTGCCACCACCAGCCACCACGCAGCCGGAACAAGTATTTTTCAGTGACGGCCCTGCGGAAATGATCCTGTTTAATGGCACCCCGGTATACACCCGCATTCCAGGTACGGAGCTGCTGTATGGGGCTAATACTGATAATGATTTTTTTGTAGATAATAGTACAAAACAGTATTATGTTCTCCTGTCCGGCCGCTGGTTCAGTGCAGCAAACACTTCAGGGCCATGGGAATATGCAGGCGACAAGCTCCCGGAAGATTTTAAGAAAATTCCATCCAACAGTCCTAAATCCCGTGTACTGGCCTCTGTACCTGGAACCATCGAGGCGTCTGATGCTGTAATGCTCGCGCAGATACCCACCACTGTGAGTGTAAACAAACAGGAAGCTGCTGCCAAAGTGAGTGTTCACTATGATGGTACGCCACAGTTTAAACCAATCGAAACTACCAAGCTGGAATACGCCGTAAATACACAGGAGAAAGTGATTAAAGACGGCGACCTATACTATCTCTGCTTTCAGGGAATCTGGTTTATGTCCACCAGGCCTACCGGCCCCTGGGAAACTGCCAACTCCGTTCCACAGGAGATTTACAGCATACCTCCCAGCTCTCCGGTTTATAATGTGACTTATGTGACACAGGTGGAAACTTCCTCTACTACTGTAGAGAGCAGTTATACCGCAGGTTACCTGGGTATGTTCATCTTCGGAGCAGCGCTGGGCGCTACTATCGCCTATGGCACGGGCTGGTGGTATCCGCCTTACTTTTACTGGGGCCCGGGCATGATGTACCCGTGGTATCATCCGTGGCCAATGACCTATGGCGCCGGCGCTATTTACAACCCCTGGACGGGTGGTTTCGCCGTAGGTCGCAGTGTATACGGACCATATGCTGCCGCGGGCTCCGCAGCCTGGTACAATCCTGCTACCGGCAGGTATGGCCGCGCGGCCAGCGTACAGGGCTGGTATGGTGGTCGTACCGTGGCGCATAGCTACAACCCCTGGACGGGTGCCTATGGTGCCACCGCACAAGGCCACAATGCTTATAGCCAGTGGGGTACATCCGTAGCAGCCAAAAATGGGCATGCCATTCAAACCGGGCATGTAACCACTGCAAATGGAACTATCGCCGGGTATCGCACCCGCAGCGGGCAGAGTGGTACGGTGGTGCATGGCAATAACGGTACAGTGATTCGTGGCAATAACGGGAACGTATATGCGGGGCACGATGGAAATGTGTATCGGAAAAACGCCAACGGCAACTGGACACAGTTTAATAATGGCTCCTGGCAACACGTGAATACGCCCGATAAAAATATAAGTGGAGCTACCCGTAATAACAATATTTCAGGTGCAACCCGCAATATATCCGGCGAAACAATGCACGGCCTGGATCAATCACATTTTAACCGGCAGCGGGGAAATATGCAAACGCAGCGTTTTCAAAACTGGCAACGCAGTGGTGGCGGGTTTAATCGTGGTGGTGGCGGATTTCAGCGGGGGGGTGGCAGGTTTAGGCGATAGTGATTTTTGGTTTATTAAAGGTCAGCGCCGGTGGCGCCGACCTTTAACGAATACGGGACTGCCGAAGGCAGTCCCGTATTTATAAGTGCTGTTATCTGCTTCCTGCAGCCGCCTTCACGGCACTCAACTTCTCCGCCATCGCCTTCACTCTGGCCGGCTCCTTCTCTGCAAGATTCTCTTTTTCGAATACATCTTTCTTAATGTTATACAGCTGTGCCGACGGATGGTTACCCAACTCTATATTTACATCTGTCGCCACTTTCGGACCTTTAGAAGGGGTGATGTATTTGTAATCTCCTTCAATGATGGACAGCGGCCCGCCTTGTGTAATCAGGTAAGGGCGGTCCACTTTTGATTTGCCCAGCAGCTGTTGCAGCATATCGTAACTATCCGGAGCATCACCGTCTGCAATGGGTTGACCAGTGAGCTTTGCCAGTGAGGCATAAAAATCTATCTGTCCGATCAACGTATTGGATACGGCAGCTTTAGGAATACCAGCCGGCCATTTTACAATCAGTGGCACGCGTGCTCCCGCTTCAAAGCTGCTGTATTTACCGCCTCTCAGTGGTCCTGCCGGTTTGTGGCTGCCCACCAGCTCCACGGCCTGATCCAGGTAACCATCGTTTAACACCGGACCGTTATCACTACTGAAAACGATCATGGTATTTTTGGTTAAGCCCAGTGAATCCAGCGCATGCGTGATCTGGCCCACGGTCCAGTCGAGCTGTAGGATAGCGTCGCCACGGAGCCCCATGCCACTCTTACCTCTGAATTGACTATTAGGGTAGCGGGGCACATGCATATCGCCGCTCGCAAAGTAAATAAAGAACGGAGTCGTTTTATTTTGCCCGATGAAGTCGATTGCTTTCTGGGTGATAATGCCGGCAATATTCTCATCTTTCCATCTCGCGCTGTTGCCGCCGCTCATCCAGCCGATGCGACTGATACTGTCCACGATGGTTTGATTGTGACCCTGGTTGGGATCAGTACGCATGCGCAGTTTTTCCGGGTTTTCTTTACCGGTAGGGTCAGTACCTACTTTATGTTTATAGCTAACGGTAATAGGATCGTTCTGGTCCAGGTTTACCACGCGGTGATTTTCCACAAATACGCAGGGCACTCTGTCCAGCGTGGCCGGCATGATGTAGGCATAGTTAAACCCTACTTCCAGCGGACCTGGCTTCAGATCTGCATTCCAGTCGATCGTAGTGCCGGGTGCACCTATCCCCAGGTGCCATTTTCCTATTACAGCGGTGTGGTAACCCGCGTCCTGCAACATGCCAGGCAAAGTTTTATGATCGGTAGGTATAATCAGGGAAGCATCTCCGGGGGCAATGCCGGTATTTTGCTGCCGCCACGGATAGCGCCCGGTGAGGATACCGTAACGGGAAGGTGTACACGTAGCACTGGTGGCA
The DNA here is from genome assembly GCF_900142605.1 of Chitinophaga jiangningensis. Lineage (GTDB taxonomy): Bacteria > Bacteroidota > Bacteroidia > Chitinophagales > Chitinophagaceae > Chitinophaga > Chitinophaga jiangningensis. The sequence continues at coordinate 58,677 of NZ_FRBL01000009.1, read as the reverse complement.
TAGCCGTTGGTAAAGCGCACGCCTTGTTTGGCCAGCTTGTCGATGTTAGGGGTATGAATTTTTTTCATACCGTAGCAACTGATGTCGCCATAGCCCAGATCATCTGCGTAAATAAAGATGATGTTTGGTTTTTGCTGTGCGTGTACAGCGGGGGCGAGGCCTGCCAGATAACAAAGTCCTGCCGCCAGGGTGAGATTGCGGATTTTTTTCATGTTCATGCGTCCTAAGTTATTACAATTCCAGAGAGATAGGTAATGCCGGCCCTGAAAAACTTACTTTTCTTTTTCAATTATACATAGTATTTTTGTGACATATATAATCCCTGTGCCAAAAGCATCGATCTAAATTAACTTACATGAAGTTCCGCATCCTTATACTCAGCGCCGCGGCGCTAACTTTGTCCTTATCAGCCAGCGCCCAATCGCTCAGTAAAACCCCTGCACTGCTGGAACCATCGTCCACACAGTATTACATGAACCAGTACCTGGCTAATCCTGCCATGGCAGGAGCCGACAGCGGCCTGCACGTCAACGCAGCCTACCGCGCACAAATGAACGCTGTGGAAGGCGCCCCTGAAACAAAATTCTTTACCGCCGACGGCTATATCGGCAACAGGGTAGGAGCCGGTTTAAATGTGATGAATGATAAGGCAGGACTGCTATCCCGCACCCGTGTAGCTGCCACCTATGCCTACCACCTGCCACTGAACGAAAATGGTTCCCGGCTCCACTTCGGCATCTCCCTGGGCCTGAACTTCCAGCGCCTGGACTATGATAAAATTGACGGTGACAACAGCGATCCGGCAATCGGCGCGTTTAACCGCCGCGATGACTATTTCGAGGCCGATTTCGGGATGGCCTATACAAACCAGCACTGGAATATACAGGCCGCACTGCCCAACATCCGGTCTACCTTCTCCAATAAAACTGATGCTACCGTTAATGGTGGTACTATCCTTTTTACTGCCCTCAGCTACCGCTTCCTCCTGGAAAATGCCGTCAGCTCCATCGAGCCAAAATTGGCCTACCGCGCGGTAAAAGGCTATGAAGGTATCGCGGACATCGGCCTGAATGTAGGCATCCTGGAGAACGTGGCGAATGTAACAGCATTCTATCATACCTCCGGCAGTTACAGTGTAGGCGCCGGCGTTAGAGTGGCCAATACCGTACGGGTACTGGGCATGTATACCAAACAAACCAGCGGCTACCGCACGCTTACTGATGGTGGCTATGAAATAGCATTGGCGTTAGACCTCTTCCGCTAATATGTAAATACAGCTTACAGGCCTTCCGGGAAACTTCCCGGAAGGCTTTTTTGTTCTGTACCGTTGGCTGCAGGTATTTTTAGGGAGATGTTAATGCTGTCGGAAACAGCCCAGCGGAATTGAATATGACACACAGGGAGTTATAGTTTCTGAACATCTCCTGCTGTTATTATGTGAATGGTTACCATAAATGCCGCTCATCCATTATTTTTATCGGAAACCTAATCGTAAATACATGCGGAGACACCTGTTCATGTCGCTTGCCTTACTCGGTAGCACCTGCACCGTTAGTAAGCTGCAGGCGCAGCAACGACCAAACATCGTTATCATCCTGTCCGACGATCATGCCTTTCAGACCATCAGTGCCTACGGCAGCAAACTGGCGTCCACACCGGGAATCGATCGCATCGCCAAAGAGGGCGTGCGCTTCGATAAAGCCTATGTCACCAACTCCATTTGCGGGCCCAGCCGTGCTACCATCATCACCGGTAAGTACAGCCACAAAAACGGGTTTAAGGACAATGACCACTCCGTGTTCGACGGCTCACAAAATACTTTTGTGAAAGAGCTTAATCGCGCAGGATACCAAACCGCGTGGATCGGAAAGTGGCACCTGGAAAGCAAACCGGAAGGCTTTACCTTCTATAAAATCCTTCCTGGACAAGGCCAGTACTACAATCCTGACTTCCTGGAGATGAATGGTAAAACTACCCGGACAGAAGGATATGTGACTAATATAATCGAAGATGAGGCGGAAAAATGGCTCAGCAGCCGCGATACCACGCAGCCTTTCTGCCTCGTGATCGGCCACAAAGCCACCCACCGTAACTGGATCCCGGATACAACGGACATGGGTACACTGGAAAACCGTACCTACCCGGTACCATCCACCTACTTCGATGATTACAACTCCCGCGACGCCGCAAAGCAGCAGGAAATGAGCGTGATCAAGGATATGACCATGGCCTATGACCTTAAAATGCTTTCCTACGATAAAAATATTGATGGTACCATCAAGCGGATGAACGCTGCCCAGCGCGCGAAATTTGATGCCGTATACCAGCCGATAGAAGCGGACCTGAAAGCCAAAAAACTCAGCGGCAAAGCGTTGGCGGAATGGAAGTACCAGCGTTATATGCGTGACTACCTGGCCACTGCCCAGGCGCTGGACCGCAATATTAACCGTACGCTCAACTACCTGGATGCACATCATCTCTCTAAAAATACGATCGTGATCTATATGTCCGATCAGGGTTTTTACATGGGAGAGCATGGCTGGTTCGACAAACGCTGGATGTATGAAGAATCTTTCCGGACACCAATGGTGATGCGCTACCCGGGCGTGGTAAAGCCAGGAACCGTCGCCAACCAGATGGTGCTGAATATGGACATTGCACCAACCATGCTGGAAGCCGCCCGCGTGAAAGTACCGGCTGATATGCAGGGCCAGTCAATGCTGCCACTGCTGAAAGCACCGAAATCAACAGGAAGAGATGTGTTATACTACCACTACTATGAAAATACAGTGCACGCAGTGTCCCCACATTTCGGTATCAAAACGCCCCGCTATAAGCTCATTCGCTACTACGAACGTGTAGACGGCTGGGAACTGTTTGACCTGCAAACTGACCCCCACGAACTACATAACCTGTATAACGATCACCACTATACGAAACAAATCGCTGACCTGAAAGCCTTGCTGAAACAACAGATCATTAAATATGACGACCAGGAGGCGCTGCAGATCGCATTTGGTAAAAAATAGCAACAACACTGAACAATGAAAAATCACATCTCTGCAACCATACTGGGACTCCTGCTCCTCACCGGCAGTACACAGGCCCAGCAAAAACAGGCACCGAATATCATCCTCTTTCTCGTGGATGATATGGGATGGATGGACAATTCCGTTCCTTTCAGTGGCGCCAAACTTACGCTCAACCAGCGCTATCATACCCCCAACATGGAAAGGCTGGCGGCCCAGGGCGTACTGTTTTCCAACGCTTATGCCACGCCGGTTTGTACCCCCAGCAGGATCAGCCTGATCACGGGTATGAATGCGGCCCATCACGGCGTTACTAACTGGACCTCTCCGTCAAAAAACAATAGTACGGATGCGGCGGATAGTACTTTCAGTCCTGCCCCGTGGAATATCAATGGCCTCAGTCCTCGCCAGGGCGATTCCGCCACCGTATATGCCACACCGTATCCGCAGCTGCTGAAAGATGCAGGCTATTACACCATTCATGTGGGAAAGGCCCATTGGGGCCCGATGGGTATGCCTGGTGCCAACCCGCTCAACCTGGGCTTTCAGGTAAATATTGCCGGCCATGCCGCCGGTCACCCGCAGAGTTACCTGAGTGAAGAACATTATGGTAACCTGCCGGGAAAAAACAGTGCACAATCGGTTCCGGATCTGGAGGAGTACTATGATTCGGGCGACTTCCTCACGGAAGCGCTTACCAAAGAAGCTATTAAGGCGATGGCTAACCCCATTGCCCGCAAACAGCCGTTTTACCTGAATATGGCGCATTATGCCGTGCATACGCCTATAACGGCGGATCCGCGGTATTATCAGCAATACAGAGATGCCGGACTCAATGCTGCGGAAGCTAAATATGCTTCCCTGATTGAAGGGATGGATAAAAGTCTGGGAGATATTATGGACTACCTGGAACGGCAACACGTAGCCAATAATACGATTATCATTTTCATGAGCGATAACGGTGGCCTTAGTTTGAATCCGCCACGCGGCGGCGCCGCGCATTCCCAGAACCTGCCGCTCAAAGCCGGCAAAGGTTCGGTACACGAAGGTGGTATTCGTGAGCCAATGCTGGTAAAGTGGCCATCCGTAGCCAGGCCTGGTGCAGTATGTAACCAGCCGCTGATCATCGAAGATTTTTTTCCTTCCATCCTGGAAATGGCCGGTGTGAAAAAGTATACCACCGCGCAGCAGGTAGACGGGAAGTCATTTGTACCCATGCTGCGTAACCCGTCACAGGTGCAGTCAGAGCGCACGCTGGTATGGCATTATCCGGATAAATGGATTGCAAAGGATGGTCCGGGTATTAACTATCGGAGTGCTATCCGCCGGGGTAACTGGAAGATGATTTATAACATGCGCACCGGTGAAAAAGAACTCTATGACCTGGCAACGGACATCGGGGAAGTCAACAACCTGGCGCAAAAGCAGCCGGAAAAAGTGAAGGAGTTGTCGCAGCTGCTCTCCAGCCAGCTGCGTCAGTGGAAGTCGCCCATGCCGGTGATCACCGCTACCGGCAAGCCGGTATCTATGCCGGATGAAGCACGTTAAGCGTTTTTTTGGAGTGGATGGCGGGTAATCGCCATCCACTTTTTTTATTGCGGTTTTACGCCGTGGATGGCCCTTTCGTATATCAGGATTTTGCGGCCTATAAACCCTATCCATCGCTGGTAATCTTCAATTGCCTGCAGGCGTTCTTCTTCTGTTACGTACTGATCTGCTACCAGCTGCGGGCCCCGGAGCTGCGCTACAACAGTCCACGTGCCAGCCACCGTAGGGAAATGGAGTTGATTGGCAGTGGATAATATCGAATGATCAAAGGAGCTTACGTTTTCGAAACCCGCTTGTGAAAGGAGGAAGTCCGCGTTATCTGCAATTTCATTGTCCATGCCCGCATCTGCGCGCCAGCGCAGGAACTGGTCATAGAAATGCTGCATGCTTGCCGGTGCCGCGGGGGTGAACTCTATTTTGGTGTGGTTGTAATCCAGGATGCACAATGTGCCGCCGGGGCGCAGGAAGCCGGCGAGCCGGCTGATCACCGCTGCCGGCGCTGCAAGCCATTGCAGCGTGCGCGCCATTGTTACTACATCAAACAATTCGGCCGGTTCAAACGAATACAGGTTGCCTTCTATAAAGCTGAGGTTAGGAATATTGCTGTATTTTTCTTTTGCCAGAGAGATGAGTTCCTTACTGGAATCCAAACCGGTTACGTGACCGGAAGCACCTACGTATTTACAGATGCCCTGGGTAATGGCACCGGACCCGCATCCTACATCCAGGACACGCTGGCCGGGCTGCAGTACTTTCAGGAGATTGGCATTGGATTTCTCCACGCTCCTTTCATCCAGTAATGCGGCAGTGCCGCTGGGCATTTCCGCTCGTTTGCCTGCTTCGTTGCTCATAACGTTGGTGTTTTTTGAGGTAATTGCTTATCTAGCACTATAATACTATTTTTTAAGGTAATCACCGAACTGAATTTCTTTGTATCTTGGTGCTATTGTTTTATACCCCATAACCCCATGTTAAATGAAAATTTATAGAAATGACAGCAGCGCTGTTAATGGTGCCAATGTATGGCATGCTCCCAAATCCAATAGCAGTAATATTCAGCTGAATGCCGATATCGTCAGCAAACACCGGCCAGACCTTGATCCGCGTGGTGCTAAATTCAGGGTTCCTTCGTTTAGTAGTTTGCAGGACATCACAGCCGGTAAAAGCATTCCCATTGACGTGATTAAGGACAGGGTAGCGGTGTTGCTGCAGCGAATGGCCGTCGAAAGAAAGTTGAAATCAAATGCGGCTATACCCAAACTGATCGCCCGAATTTTTCCTGCCAAAGGAGGGATGGACGAAATTGCATTCAATGAAATTTTAGATACGCGTAATCGCAGTATTATTTATGAATCAGTGCTGGATGCACAAACGCAGGTAAAGCGCGGGGATATGCCGGGTATCAAACAGGCACTGGATGAGGCGGCAGTGATGAGTGCAGCTGCCGCAACGGATGAGCAAGCGCTGAAAGCCGTATTTGGAGAGCACCATTTAAGAGCAGCGGAGATATATCAGGGAATCACTCAAAAGCTAATGGAATTAAGTAGTGATATTGCGGGTAAAATAACCGTAGATTATAACCGTGACGGCGTTGAAATCGGCGAGGCCGGATCGGCATTGTTTGCACGCCAGACCATTCATCTCATGGGAGCAGTAGCCAGCCAGGGAAATGCCGCTGAAACACGGTTTACACTGATACACGAGGCTGCCCACCTGGTGGCCAACAATATAGATGATATTTTTTATTATAACACTGCTGGTTATAAATCTCTGCCCGGAGAAATGAGGATTCGTAATGCTGCCCATTTCGAGGAAATACCCCGCAAAAAAAAGGAAGAAAAGGACAAAGCCGAACGTGATAAAAAAGCACAGGGTGGCAAAAAGAATGGACCTCCAAAGCCTGGCGACCGCAAGACAGTTGCTCCCGAAACAGAGCCGGCACCAGCACCAGTGAAAGTACCGGATGTTAATGATGACTTAAGGACAGCTGCCACTGTAGCGATTAAGCGATGCTGGACTACTGCGCTAAATGTATTTGCCGTGATGCGCTATATTAAACGGCAGCAACTGGAAAAAAACAACGCGCCATTCGAAAGGAACAAAGGGAATTTACGAAGCTATTCCATAGAGTTGAATCTTACCATGCACGAACAGCAACCCGACCAGATGGCCATTACAAACCTGGACCTCACGCTGATGGAAGGAATTGCACATGCATTCCATCTGGTGAAAACAAGGGTGTACAATATGGAATTTGACAAAGATGCAGGCTATTCAGAAATTGAAATGGTGGAAAAAGCAATTGTGCAGCAACTAAACCATCAACAACTTCTTTTCGCAGATGGTGAAAAAAACAGGAAGGTATTCCGGTGGTTGTATGATAATATTTATAACATACCCATCCGCATTGTTAAATGATTGCTTTGTAAGTTTTGTAACTTAGTGTGATTGTTAGAAGGACTCCAAACTGTCATTACATGAAGAATATTCAAAGTAAGCAGCGCAGCACAGGTGCTACTACCTTTACGAGTGCCGCTGCCCATGTGCAAAATAACCATCTCCCTGAAAGCAACAGGAAAATAACCCTGCCGCACGCCATGCAGCCCTATCTGCCTGCTGTAATGAAGGCCGGTAACCCAAAATTCAGGCTGCCACAGTTTGGTAGTATTAAATCCACTTATATGGATAAAAAACTAAAACTGTCGGAGTCAGTGGTACAGACACGCGTAATGCGGTTATTAGAGCGAATGGAGGCCGAAGGCAAGCTCCTGAGTCCTGATCCGGTTCCGGTGATTATGAAACAGATTTTTCCGGCTCCCGGCGTGATGGATGAAGCTGCTTTTAATGCCGCAGTGGATGTAACCGCCAGGACGGTGGTGTATCAGTCCATCGCCGATTCCCATACCAAAGTTGAAAGTACGACCGACAAACCCAAGCTGGATAAGGCGCTTACCGCAGCGGCTACACTGTGCACCAATGCAGCCGGAAATGCTGCAGGACTTGCGGATATCTTTGGAAAGAAGGCTAAAACTGCTAAGTCGCACTACGAAAAGATTGCGCAAGTGCTGGAAAAAGTGCGCAAGAATATGGATAAGCATATTTCAACCGACTACAACCTGGATGATGATGAAGTAGGCCTGGGCGGATATGCTCTATATGATGAGCAGGAAATGCACCTACTCAGCAGCGTAGCCAAAGTTACCGATCCCAAAGAAACAAAGGTAACCCTGATTCACGAAGCGGCACATATGGCCGATAAATCCATAGACGATCGCCTTTACTACGGTACGCACGGATTCCAGGGGATGACTGAACGTCAGAAAATTACCAATGCAGCGCACTTTGAAGAGCTACCCCGACGCGAGCTGGGCACCAGTATTTACCCCAAGCCGATGGTGCCGGGGATGCTGCCTGGTGGTAAAGCTACGAAGGAAGATAAGGTGAAAGAAGCCGCCGCGGATCATTTGCGCATGGCCTGGGACGCCGCCGTGGATACTTTTACGCTTCTCAGGGGCGTGCGCAGGCAAAGTATGGCGGGTACAGAAAAGCCGTTCAAGGATAATGAAAGACTGCTCGTTAAAATTTCCCGGCTGGAAGACCTCACGATCCACGAGCAGGCCAAAAAAGCCAGAACCGTCACTGACCTGGATGTGACCATTGCAGAAAGTATTGCACATAGTTTTTCCGTGCTGACTAACACCATAGACAATATCCCATATCCGGCGGTAAACAAGTGGCGCACCAAACGCAGTCTGAAGCTGGAAATGGTTGCGGCAGCCATTAGCCAGGAAAATAACCTGCTTAAGGACCCGGACCGGGATATGAAGCTGACTAACTGGATGGTAGCGCATTACCGGAAACTTCCTTCGGCATAAAACCAGCTGCCGCGTTACAAGATAAGTTTCGTAACTTAGGTGTATTGTTAAATACCCCAATACCCCAAAACGAATTACATGACTACCTATCATAGTAAGCAACGCGCTGCCGGTGCTGGCACTACGAGCGCAGCTGCCCATGTAAAAAGTTCACATCTGCCTGATAATAACAGGAAGACAGCACTGCCATCTGCCATGAATGCGCATCTGCCGGCAGTAATGACGGCCAGCAATCCCAAGTTCCGGCTACCGGAGTTTTCCAGTGTGAAATCAACGTATACAGATAAGAAGTTAAAGATTCCCGAAGCAAGCTTTCAGGCCCATGTTACCCGGCTGTTAGAACGAATGGCCGCTGAAAAACGCTTGAAAAGCAGTGATCCGGTGCCGGTGATTATCAAGAAAATTTTTCCGTCACCCGGTAAGTTGGATGAGGCGGAATTCAATGCTGCACTGGATATTAGCCAAAGATCCGTGATTTATAAATCCATCGCTGATTCCCATACTACGGTAGAACCTAAAGTGGATAAGCCGAAGCTGGACAAAGCCATGTCGGAAGCTGAAAAGCTTTGTAATAATGCCGCTAAAAATGCAGCCGGACTTACAGAGGTATTCGGTGCGCAGGACAAAGTGGCGGCTGGCCACTACGGGAAAATCGAAAAAAAGCTCTCGGATGTAAGAAAGGATATGGATAAGTTTCTGACCACCGATTATAACCTGGACGACAGCGAAGTTGGCCTGGGGGGATACGCATTGTTTGCAACGCAGGAGATCCACCTGCTTACGAAAGTGGCCCAGGTGACTGATCCTGTAAAAACGAAAATTACCGTCATTCATGAAGCAGCACATCTGGCCGATTCTTCTATAGATGACCAGGTGTATTATACCGATAGTGGTTTTGAAGCCGTGCCGGAAAGTGAAAAGATTGCCAATGCCGCTCACTTTGAAGAGTTGCCCAGGAGAGAGCTGAAAGTCAGCAATTTTCCGGGGCCTCTGAAACCCGGGGTGATGAAAGGTGGTGCCGCTGCTACCCGTGAGGATATTGTAAGAACGCTCACAGGAAAGCATTTGCGGAAGGCCTGGGATGCCGCAGTCGATACCTTTACACTGGTGCGAGGGGTAAGGAAAGAAGCAATGGCAGGTAATGACAAGCCTTTTAAGGATAATCAGGCCTTGCTGGAAGAGATTTCGAAACTGGAGGACCTGTCTATTCATGAACAGGCGAAGAAAGGACGGACAGTAACTGACCTGGATATGGTAATTGCAGAAAGCATTGCCCACAGCTACCAGGCGTTAAGAAGAACGGTGAAAGGCATTTCTTTTCCTGCTCCCGGCGCACTAACGAACGATCAGTTGAAGGACCACCTGGTAGCGGAAGCCATTAAGAAAGAAAATAACCTGTTGAAAGACCCTGCCAGAGATAAAAAATTAACTGACTGGATGGTGGCGCATTATCGTAGTTTACCATCTGTATAAATATACCGACATGCCCGATATGATAACATTCGCCGGACATGCATATCCGGTGGACACTACGGAGATCCGCGCAGCCAATGTACAACCGGTTGATTTTACTCCGCTGGCAAAATTGAAGCAGCTGAAGGAACTGACGATTATCCAATCGAATCCGCACAGGGCGCCGCTAACGGCAGGGGAGATCTCCCTCAATGGGCTCGAGTCATTGGTGGCGCTGGAAAAAATTTCACTGGGATACCTGCCGGTTAAAGATATCAGCGCTATTGCCGGATTGCAGCAATTACAGGTGCTGGACCTGGGGGATTCCAAGGTAAACGACTTATCGGCGGTAGCCGGATTAGTACATTTACGAAAGCTGATCCTGAGAAGTACCCCGGTAGGTAATTTAAAGCCTTTGCTGCCCTTAATAGCATTGGAAGAACTGGATATATCACATACCGCCGTTACAGATCTTACGCCTTTAAAAGGCTTGTTGTCACTGGAGATATTAAATATCGCCGGTTGCAGGGTACACGATATTACTCCGCTAATACCCCTTAAAGCTTTGAAATTATTGACATTTTACGATACCGATATTGACTCATTAGAAACGATTAGTAGAATGGCATTTTTTAAAGCGCTCACCGATCTGGATTTGAGTGGCACTGCCATTACGGACCTATCAGGTATTGCTGCTGCAGTAAAATTGCAGGAACTGGGTTTGTATAATACAAAGATCAGGGATATCTCTCCGCTGTTTGATTTGTCATCGTTAGGATTGCTGCGTATAAATACGCATCAGGTGCCGCCGGAACAGGTGGAAGTACTCAGGCGCAAATTCCCGGCTGTAGAAGTTTTGCAATTTTAACTGGAATGGTTATACGTTTTTTGTACTCCGGAGTGTCTACTGGGAAAGCGTTTCAAGAGATGCATTTTTTTTATTTAGAATTGGTTAAAAATTATTTTTTTAAGTGAATTCTTTTTTCATAAATTTGAATTCAATTGTAACCTCAAGTATATTGTAACCTCAAAAGTTTGGTTTTTCTTCAAGATTATTTTTTGACACATCAAACTGGATTGATCGTATCTGCTTATTTATTTGTGGCCGTAACTGGCTACAGGCCTTATTTTGTGTGAATGTAATGACTATGCTGGTTCTAAGGAGCTGAGTGTCGAAGTCTGAGCGTCTGGACTTGTTTGTTAATGGAAATGTTCAACCCCAAATGTTTCATTTCCTTCTATAGTGTTGTAGATTCTAATTATTTGGCTATCACGGGGAGTGATGTCAAAAGTGAATTAGTCGGTTGTAGCCTTGTCGCGCAATGCGCGGTAATATGAGCCAGAAGTATAGTTGGCAACAGTAGGCTGCAAACGCAGGGTTGCGTGGGTAAGGTGCATCAACGAAGGTTCGTTGGATACGCTTTTGCCGGGTGGTGTGGGTATTATTCACTTTTTCATTGCTGCTGATTGGTGTGTACATTTTTAATTCTGATTTCATGATACGTACTGCATTAGAGTTTATCAGGAAAGAACTGGAAAACTACATTGTGGAAAGAGAGCAGGACCCGGCCTATAGCCCGGGAAATGTAGTGGAGTTGAAGCCGCTGGCACAGCCGGGAGGCGCCATCAACCTGGATGATAACATGCATATCACCGTTATGCTGGTAGGAGTGGAAGAGATGCGCCGGGAAGGAAAACGTCCGTTTTTCATACCAGCCGATGAAAAGAACTTCTTTCGGCTGCAGCCGCCGCTGGAACTGGAATTGACCTTGCTGATCGTCGCAAATAATAAACACTATGAAACGTCGCTGCGCGACCTGACCGATGTCGCTGCCTTTTTCCAGGCTAACCCCGTGTTTGACCAACAGCATTACCCTGGCTTAAATGAAGGCGCCAAAACGCCCGATACCAAGCCATGGCAGCTGATCGACAGACTCAGCTTCCGTTTGCTTAGTCTCACCTTCGAGCAACAGAATAACCTCTGGAGCATGCTCGGCTCCAAATACCTGCCCAATATCGTATACAAAATGAGCCTGCTCAATGTATTCGAAACACGAGGAAAAGATAAAAGTGCGGGTATTGGTGAAGTTAACTACAAAGAAAACTAATCTGCCATGAGTGGTATACAGACTAAATACAATCCCCTGTTCGCTGTAACCGTGCGGCAACTGTATTACGATAATAAAGTTTGCGCCCGCTACAGGTCTGCTCCTCAGCTGGATTTTATCATACAACCTACCGCTGAAACATTGAAGTTAATGCAGCAAACCGACATGGTGTTCAAGCCTTCGCCAACAACGGGTGGCTTTTCCGTGCATGCCAGGGTAGGAGAACAAACGGGCGGTGGTACTTATCCGCTGCGCTATAAGCCCGCGAAATATGGTAAGCTCACCTTCTGGCTGATGACCGCCAATCCGGCCCTGCTCAATTTCAACGACCTGCCATTGCAGCCTGGTTCAGGTATGTATTACTATTTCAGTAACCATGTTACCGATAATGCAGCCCCCCGAAGCGACCTGCACATCAGTATTGCAGCGGATGGCGTAAAGGGCGCGAATGATCTGACAAAGTTTAACGGAAACGCTTATACGTACATTTCCGCCACACCGGTAAACCCCGGAGATGCCACTGTGGTACATCGTTTAAGCGGTGCAGTCCTCGAACCTAAAACAATTATCAACGATCCCGCCGGCTCCAAATTATTGTTTGACCTGGCAGCGTTTAAATCAGGGGGGTGTGAATTGATCATCAGCGGCAGCACCAAAGAAAAATTTTACTACACTGCCGAATCACCAGCCGCCAATGTTTTTGGGGTGATGGAGATCGATTTGTCGGCCTCACTGCCGGCTAACTACCGTGTAGTTGAACCGGATCTTACCCTGGCAGCACCAGCGCCGGTATTTAGCCTGGAATTTCCTAAACGGAAAACCACCTGGCGCTATACGCTGGCACTTACGCCAAACAGTCCACTCTACCTTGAAATGGCGGCCATGAGCGCACCTGACAAAGCTGATTTCCTCAACCGGCTGAATGTAGTCAGCAACGACACCGCCATCAAATTTAAAAAGGCGAATGTGAGTGATACCGAAATTGAATTCGTATCACTGAACCCCATCGCTTTACAGGAAGTCTATATCTCCGGCTCCAGTATTGAGCACGACCGGCTGGGACTGGAGTTGAAAAAATATATCGGAAAACCCAAAGAAGCCACTGTGAAGGCTGACTTGCCGTATCCGCCGTTGACCAGTGTCAACAACCTACAGGCCCCAAATATTTATTCAGACATATTTCTAACACTTTAACTTTTTTAAAATGGCAACTTATCGTTCCCCAGGTGTTTATGTAGAAGAAATATCACTGCTCGCTCCTTCCATTGCTGAAGTACAGAGTGCCATACCGGCATTCATCGGCTACACCGAACAGGCAAAACAGTTAGCAGCTGATGACCTCCTTAAAGTAGCAACTCCCATCAACAGCTGGGCCGATTACGTACAGCTGTATGGTGGTCCAGACAAAGAAGCTGGTGCAAACATCACCATTGCGGTGGATGAAATCCGCCCGGCTACCGTGACTACCGGCTACAAAGTAACCGTAACACCAAAGACGGACTCCATGAGCCCTTTCCTGCTGTATTATGCGGTGAAGCAATACTTCGCTAACGGTGGAGGCAGATGCTATATCGTATCCGTAGGTTACTATGATGATGGCATCAAGGAAGGAGATCTTACCGATGGCCTCAACATGATTGGCCTGGAAGATGAACCTACACTGCTCGTGATCCCGGAAGCTATCCGCCTCAATGACGGAGACTACAAGAAGATTGTAGGCGCCATGCTGTCTCAGGCTTCTTCGATGAAAGACAGGTTTGCAATTCTTGACACCAGAACCTGCACCGTCCCTAAAACAACGACTTCTATTAATACAGACGTAAAAACGATTTACGACAACACCGTATCGGATTATGAAATTCTTCGCTACGGCGCTGCCTATTATCCTTTCCTGGAATCAGTTTACAACTTCGCATTCGACTTCCCAACCTTAACACTCACCACGCATACTATTGCAGGTGGTGCGCCCGGTGGGGAAGATAAAACCGGTAAAACCATGCTGCAGCTGAAAAGCAGCGCTTCTGCCATGTACAATGCGATCGTGGCAGAATATGGTAAGTACCATGTGGTGCTGCCACCATCCGCTGCTGTAGCTGGCGCTTATGCGAGAGTGGACAATAGCCGTGGTGTATGGAAAGCTCCCGCCAACGTTGGCCTGATGGATGTGGTGAAGCCACTGGTGGCTGTTTCCCGCCCTGAGCAGGACCTCATCAATATCAACACAGAAAGTGGTAAGTCCATTGACGCCATCCTCAGTATTCCCGGTTCCGGTACCGTTATCATGGGAGCCCGTACACTGGATGGAAACAGCAATGAATGGAAATACGTGAACGTACGCCGCTTCTTCAGCGTTGTGGAAGAGTCAGTACAGAAATCTACCCGCTGGGTGGTATTCGAACCAAATACCGCTGCTACCTGGATCAAAGTGCAGTCTATGATCGAAAACTATCTTTTCCTGAAATGGAGAGATGGCGCATTGGCTGGTGCCAAACCTGAGCAGGCGTATTTCGTGAATGTAGGTCTTGGCAAAACCATGACACCGGTGGATGTGCTGGAAGGTCGCCTGATCGTGGAAATCGGCATGGCCGTAGCCCGTCCGGCAGAATTTATCATCCTGCGCTTCGAACAAAAACTGCAGACCTCCTGAGTGGATGTACTGATCTAAACTTTTTAATCATCTTCTAAAAACAATACAATGGCAAACTATCCATTACCGGTCTTCCATTTTTCAGTTTCCTGGGGCGGCGATAATATTGGATTTTCTGAAGTTAGCGGACTTTCACAGGAGCTGCAGTCTATTGATTACAGGGATGGCCTCATGAGTGGCACCACCTTGCCTCTGAAAAGACCGGGCCTCAAAAAAGCCGGTAACATCACACTGAAAAGAGGTATCACCGCGGCTAATAATGAACTCTATCTATGGCTTAACAATAACGGACAGCCAAACGTAGAGCGCCGCGACCTGGTGATCTCCCTGCTAAATGATGAAGGTAACCCGGTGTTTGTATGGACTATCTCACAAGCATGGCCGGTGAAAGTAGATGGTCCGGGGCTCAAAGCAACCGGTAACGAAATTGCTATCGAGTCCACTGACCTGGCGCACGAAGGAATCACTCTTAAAACTGCCTGATAATGCCTACCTATTATCCACCGGCAGGCTTCCATTTTAAAGTGGAGTTTGTGGGTGTTGACGGCGCTGATGCAGATACAGAGCAACGCTTCCAGGAAGTAAGTGGACTCAACTTCGAAATAGAAACCGAAGAACTGAAAGAAGGTGGCGAAAACCGCTTTGTCTATAAGCTTCCTAAAAGAGCGAAGTATACCAACCTTATTCTTAAAAGAGGGTTGCTCACAGGTACAGCCTTACTGCAATGGTTTAAGTCGGCTATGAACACCTACTTTACAGTAGTGATATATGACTTTAAACCGGCGGACATCGTTGTAACCCTGATGGATGAAGCGGGTGAGCCTGCAGCCGTATGGAACATTGTACAGGCTTACCCCGTTTCCTGGAAAACATCGGACTTCAGGGCCACCGAAAACAGTATCGTCATTGAAACGCTGGAAATGGCCTATCAGTATTTCGAACGAAAAATGTAAGCAACATGCCTGTACAAATAAATGAAGTGGTGATCAGAACCGTTATCGAAACCCCATCTGCCAGTAGTGGCAATGGATCGGTAACCAATACGCCACCACCCAGCGCGGCCGATACGTCTTTGGTAGAAAAAGTGCTCGAAATCATCAGGGAAAAAAATGAAAGATAATGGACACACAAAGTGCGGCAAAACTGCCTTTTAATCTGAAGATCATACCGGTCAGCGATAAGCTGATCCCCATGGGACCTCCCTTCCTGGCGATGTTTAACCCGGATTCACTCGCCATCAAGGAAGATGTGGAGTGGATTTCGTCCACCGCCCCGGGGCGGTCAACCTCAGATCAGAAATACCAGCGTACCAAGGCCCGGACTTTCTCGCTGGACCTGATGATTGATGGCACCGGCGTGAATACCAACGGGGTGAAAATTCCTGTGACGGCACAGATCATACTCTTTCGTGCAGCCACCACCTCCATGAGAGGTATCCTGCATAAACCGGCATCCCTGCTGGTGCAATATGGCACCTTTATCTGTAACTGTGTGCTCAATTCCAGCACCGTTACCTACACCATGTTTGACCTCACAGGGCTGCCTATACGCGCTAAGATCAACGCCACATTTACAGAACGTACGCCGGAAGCACTGGGTAGTATTGTCAGCATGCTGTCGTCACCGGACTTAACGCACCACCGCATGGTGGAGGAGGGGGACCTCCTGCCGCTGATGACTTATCAGATTTATAATAATCAGCATTACTACCTGCAGGTAGCTAAGCATAACAAGCTTAAAAACTTCAGGAAGCTGCAGCCTGGTACTACATTGGTATTCCCGCCACTGGGCAAAAAATAAATATTTAAACCCGAACTGAGCATGTTAGACAGTCTTCCTCCCGGAACACAGCAGGACACAAACCTGGTATCCTTCAAGGTGTATGTCAACGGTAGTCCGATCAGTAATGAGATACTGGTGACGCAAATTATCGTCAACAAGTCTTTCAACAAGATTGCTTCCGCAAAAGTCGTACTGCTGGATGGTTCATTGCCCGACCGCGACTTTCCGCTGAGCGCAGAAAGCCTGTTTAAGCCTGGTAATGAAATCTCTATAGAACTGGGCTACCAGGGCAATACCGAAACTGTTTTTGAAGGGATCATCGTAAAGCATGGTATTAAGGCTTTACAGCAGGGACATGCGGTACTGATGCTGGAGGCAAAGGACAAGGCCGTAAAGCTCACCATGGCCAGAAAAAACCGGTATTTCATTAATAAAACCGATAAGGAGGCCATCGAAGAACTGGCCGGTGCCCTGCAGCCGGATGTGGAAAGTACCACCGTTGCACATAAACAACTGGTGCAGTTTGACGCCACTGACTGGGACTTTATGCTCACCCGCGCCGAAGCCAATGGCATGCTGGTATTTACGGACGATGGAAAACTCATCGTCAAAAAACCGGCTACCAGCTCAAGCCCGGTGCTCACAGCCACCTATGGCGATAATATTTATGAGTTTGAAGCGGAAATGGATGCACGCAGACAAATAACCGCGGTCACCAGCCAGTCCTGGGATTTTACCAAGCAGGAAGTAGAAGCCTCCGGCAATGGCAGCTCTTCTTTTGCTGATAACGGAAATATCTCCCCGGATGAACTGGCCGGTGTATTGCAAGGAGAGCTGTTGCTAAACCACTCCGGCCATCTTAGCCAGGACCAGCTGCAGGACTGGTCCGATGCATATGCCATGCGCAACCGCCTGTCAAAAATCACAGGCAGGGTGCGACTGGAAGGAAATGCCGCCCTCAAACCTGGTACCGTCATTACACTGGATGGTGTAGGCGACCGGTTCAATGGTGACGTATTCGTTACAGGAGTACTGCATCAATTTGATGGCAACTGGCATTCAGATGTGCAGTTTGGCTGGCAGGAAGACTGGTTCTACAAAAAGGAAAACGTAATGGATAAACCAGCTTCGGGATTATTGCCGGGAGTAAACGGTTTACAGATAGGCGTGGTCCTGGATATAGACGACCAGGAAGACGGAGGCCAGTACCGTGTGAAAGTACACGTACCACTCGTCAATACCGGAAATGAAGGGATATGGGCGAGAGTGGCCACACTTGATGCAGGGCCTGACAGGGGCGTATATTTTCGTCCACAACCACAGGATGAAGTCATTCTCGGATTTCTGAATGATGATCCCCGCGACGCCGTAATCCTTGGATGCCTGCATAGTAAGGATAGTCACAAGTCGCCGCTGCCTGAACAACAGGGTGCCGAGCAATATGGTATTGTTACCAAAGAAAATGTGAAACTGATTTTTGACGATACCAACAAACGCCTCACCATGTCCGTGAAAACATCCTCTGGTGAAAAATCCGTGGTGCTCAATAACGACGCTGGCGCCTTAGAAATTAAGGACGAAAATCAGAATAAGATCAGCATGGACAGCAGTGGCATCACTATTTCGGCAGGTGCCGGCAATGTGACCATTAAAGGTTTACAGGTATTAATTAATTAAAAATACAGTTATGCCCGCAGCAGCAAGAGCAGGCGATAATCATACCTGCCCCATGACCAATCCGCCACCAGCAAGTACCCCGCACACCGGCGGACCTATCATGCCTCCGGGTACGCCTAACGTACTGATTGGCGGCATGCCTGCAGCAACGGTGGGGAGTATGTGTACTTGCGCAGGACCGCCCGACAGTATCGTTAAAGGCTCGGCCACCGTCATGATCGGAGGCAAGCCCGCTGCCAGGATGGGCGATTCTACTGCGCATGGTGGTAGTATCACAGCAGGCTGTAACACCGTAATAATCGGCGGATAGCCGTAAACGTTAACACCCAGAAAATCATTCAAATGGAAACAACAGATAAATCTTTCCTCGGTACCGGCTGGAACTTCCCGCCAACATTCCGGCGGGAGTGGTACGGAGAGGAAATGGCCTCCGGTGAAGATGCTGTCCTTAATAGCATCCAGATCATCCTGAACACCATCACGGGAGAAAGAGTGATGCTGCCTAACTATGGCTGCAACCTCCAGGCCCATGTGTTTGATCAGATGAATGTTCCTACGGTGGCAATGATTGAAAAAATTGTGAAAGATGCGCTGGTATACCATGAGCCCCGGATCATTGTGGAAAGTGTAGTGGCCACGCCTTTCCAGGCTGACGGACGCCTGATGGTCAACGTGGAATATACCATTATCACTACCAACACCAGGTACAACTATGTATTCCCATTCTATATGAAAGAAGGGACCAATATTGTACCCTGAGCATACTTACATGACTTACCGCACTGCATTACACTGCAGCAGTAAAATATTTTCAGATGAGTAATTGTCATTGTCATACAGAAGTTACCCGTGATGGCTCAGGACAGCTGAACCGCTTCCTGGCAGCCCTGGATCCTTCTTACGCAGCGGTCGACGGACGCAGCATAGAAGACCTCCTGCTATTCGCCCAAAAACTGGCCGAACAGCTGCGATTCTATGATGTGCCCGCAGCAGAAAATACGATTGATTCGCCAGGTGCGAAACCCAGCTGGGTGGAATTTTTCCGCCGGGATATGGCCGTACTGGCAGCCGCTGTCAGCACTTCCAAACCGGAATCGGTGAAAGCTACCTATGATCAGTTGCGTGCCTCGGTGGATAAAATCCCGGACCTCAACAACTATGAAGCGTTGTTTAAACCAATCGTCAGTATCATGGTACTGTTGGATGAATGGTATACGCTTGCCATTCCGGGAAATCCGCTGCAGACAGACTTGCACCTGCTTATCCAATCCACCTTAAGTGAACAGGTGAAAAAACTGATTGCCTATGCGGAAGGCTACCGCACAGTGGATGTAAAGAAAAATATTACGATCGATTTCACTGATATCGAAAATGATGACCTCTGGAAAGTAAATGACCCGATAGATGCGGATAACTCTATCTACGACGGGGATACCCCTGAGGACATGATCAGGAATGCATCACTTTATATAGATGAAATTTTCCTGAGTTTTTATGGTGGACTCCTGCAACTGGTGAATAACGGTGAAGCCTATATGCAGTTTGCATTGAAGGAGTTTCCTTCCCATCAGCCGCACATGGGACTATTCATCGCTTTTCTGCAGTTGTTCCGCCTGGCTCAACAGCAGGCCAATGGTATCACCGGCCGGATGCTGGACTTCTATTATCGCGATGTGCTGCACCTGGAAGAAAAGCCTTCCGTTCCAGACCGCGCCCACGTTATTTTTGAACTGGCCAGAGATGTGGTTTCCTATGCCGTGGAACCTGGTACGCCGCTCAGTGCAGGTAAGGATGCAGGGGGTAAGGAACAGACCTATTTTACCACTGATGGGTTGGTCGTAAACCAGGCAAAAGTAAAAGAACTTAAAACTATTTATATCGATAAAGATCCGGACGAGGGAGAGGAGGGAAATAAAACGATACGTACCATCTATTCCCGGCCAATAGCCAACTCGCTCGACGGGCAAGGCGCCAAGTTCCTGGATAAGTATCCCCACTGGCCTACTTTCGGTCAAGGCCCTACCGTAGTGCAGCGATACAGTGAGCGCATCTGTCGCCTTTTGGACCAGCCCGTTCCGGAGGAATACAGAAATGATAAAACCAGTATCGGGTTTGCCGTGGCCTCACCGCAACTGCTGCTGGAAGGTGGCCGCCGTTTCCTGATACTTCGGTTTAATGGCCTCAGCAAACTCATAGAACCCGAAAACAGGGTGCCGTCCATGCAGCCATTCAAGCTCTATTTCAGCGGGGAAAAAGAATGGCTGGAAGTAGCTATCAAAGACACTTATGGCCTGCCGGCCGTATATGAAGCCTTAATCAATACGGGTGTGTTTCCGGATTCTACACCGGAATATCCGGCTTATTGTCCCTATAAAACCGCAACAGGAGATTACTGTCTGCTGGTAAATATTCCTTTGCAGGCACCCGGAGTGGTTGGGTTTAAGAAAGAAGTCTATAAGGACTACGCATTTAACACCACCTTCCCTGTAATGCGCATCATGCTCGACCCGGAGCTGAACCTCAGCGCATCTGACTACCGTGAAATGGTAGCCGACAGCTTTTCCATAGAAGTGCGGGTAGGGTCATTGCGAAACCAGGTAAATTACGATCCCAAGGAGTTTAGCGGCCCCTATTTCGATGGGCTGAAAAAACTGATCATCCAGAATGACTACGGTATTCAGGCCAGCAACAAACCTTTTGATCCTTTTACACTTTACCCTGTTCGTGGTAAATCATTCTACCTCGGTAGCGAAGAAGTATTTAATAAGGAACTGGATGCACTGGGTGTAAATGTGGAGCGCACGGGTGACCAGGCAGGCCTGAGCACCAACGCAGATGTGGCAGTTAATATATTGCAGGACAGGCAATGGAGGCGGTTGTCCACGCAGGAAGACAGAACAGATGGCAGCTTTAATCAGCAAGAACTGAGTCATGATATCCTGCAGGTTTATACTACAGAATATGACAATGGAACACCGGAGCAACTGAGCTTCTACAGGGACCCGATTCTACCGGTGACTACCTGGGATACCAATACCATCAAAGGCTTCCTGAAAATCACTAATATCTATGATCCTTCTACCGGTGGAGGAGAGTTTCCACCACCGCCACCGCCGCCGCAGGAAATTGCAGCCCTGCTGGAAATTAACCAGGTCTCCGTGTCATATGTCAGCCGGCAGCTGAGCCTGGAACGTGGCATTGATCAGTTCTTCCACGTTTACCCATTTGGTGTGGCGGAAATTGAGCTGCTGGATAAGCAGTTTAATACTAACGGTGTTTCCACCAACTATAACGACTCAGGAAATTACCTGGCCAAAGCAATACTACGGCGTGGTAAATCACTGGAAGATCCCATTGACGCAGATGAAACGCTGCTGCCGCAGTTTACCTACACCGATCCATTCAGTATGGCATTGGATGAAGAAGGGGGAAAGGTAAACAACGCAAAATACCTGGCAGGTGGCAACCTGTCAGTAAACCCAAAACGCAACGACCTGATAATGGCCGAGCTGATGCTTCATGCCACAGGGCTGAGCAATAGCAACCGTCTGAATCAATATTCCGGACTTTGGCAGGAGGAAGGAATGCTTTTTATCGGCCTCGAGAACGTTACTCCGCTGCAAACGCTGTCGCTGCTCTTTGAATTTGCAGACGGCACCGCGGAAGATGATGAAACAGACCCGCCACAGATAAACTGGTCGTATCTCATCAACAACGAATGGCGTCCGTTACCAGGCGAATGCCTCGTAAGCGATGGTACTTATGGTTTTCAAACAACCGGTATTATCAAAATAGATGTTCCGGAAGATATCACCCATGCGAGTACGATAATCACATCCGGCTTAAGCTGGTTTTGCGCCAGCGTAACTTCCAATGCCAACTGCTTCCCGCATTTGATCAATGTGGTAGCACAGGCGACAGAAGTGACGTTTAAAGATCAGGATAATGACCAGCGTCACTTTGATGCGGCTTTGCCTGCCGGCAGCATTTCCAAACTGGCGGTGAAGGTGGCGGAAATAAGCAAGGTGGAACAACCATTTGCTTCCTACGATGGTAAACATAAGGAAGTGGGTAAGGAGTTTTATACCCGTGTCAGCGAACGCCTGCGCCATAAAGGAAGGGCCATCACCAGCTGGGATTATGAGCATCTCGTACTGAATCGCTATCCTTCCATTTACAAAGTGAAAACTATTCCGCATACAGATCCGGATTGTATCTGCTGGCATTCGCCCGTGGCTACAAATCCTAACGGGGAACCACTCTGCTGCCCACCCCAGAAGGCGCCGGGCCATGTGTTATTGGTGCCACTGGCTAACCTTAAAAACCGGACTGCGATTAATCCGTTGCAACCTAAGACCAGCAGGCGTACTTTGCTGGAAATCGAACAATACCTGCAGCAGCGTACCTCTCCATTTGTGAAGGTGCGTGCGCGTAATCCACTGTATGAACAGGTAATGGTGGCCTTCAGGGTGCAGTTTACAGACGGCACCGATAAGGGGTACTTCCTGAAGAAGCTCAACGATGAAATTGTGCGCTTCCTCACCCCATGGGCATTTGATGAAGATGCGGTGCCTGTATTCGGACAGAAAATATATGCTTCTGCCATCATCAACTTTATCGAAGAACGACCCTATGTTGACTTCATTGCAGACTTTGCGATGTTTGTATGCAAAAAGGATTGTTGCGAAGCTGATACCCGCATTCGCGGAGAAAGAGAAGAAAAAGACAGCGATTTGGGAGAAAAGCTGATGAAAGCAGAAAACTGTGATGATGTGGAAGCAGCCATGCTTGCGCAAACAAATTTTACAGGTGTGGTAGTCGCTATTCCTTCAACACCAAGGTCTATACTGGTGTCGGTGCCTAAACATATCATCATTCCATATAAAGCGGCGCCTGTACTGTCTCCATGCGAGCAAAGGAATCGCCCGGCACCTGCTGCCATATTGAATGTAGTTGCTGCTGAAGATGTTTCCAGATACAAAGCCACTGCTCCGGATACAAATACTGTTACGGCGAATGTTTCGAAGGAGCCGGTAAAAGCAACTGCAGCAACGTTTACCGTTGCACCTAAAGCGGCCAATGATCTCACAAAAGAGATCCCGAAAGAAAATGTTACTACGCCTGCTGCAAATGTGGCTGCAAATATTTCCAGGGAGTCGTTGACAGACAAGTCAGCGGCGTTGAGCACCGGAACAGCGCCGGCGGAAAAGGCTGATGCAACGGCCAAAGCCACCGATGATCCTGCAGCAGCCAGGCCGGCGGCGAAAGTTAAGGCGAAAAAAGCTACTACATCTCCCCGGAAAAAACCAAAGCAATAACTATCGATAAAGCTTAAATCAGGACCCCATGGATGCTCCAGTTTCATTAATAAAAGCAAACCCGCTCCAGCCCGCTGAAGATTATGTAAACCTTCGCCGGCAGGGTATTAAACATATTGAAGAGCTGTCCAGTGATATCTGGACAGATTACAATTTCTCTGATCCCGGCATCACTATCCTGGAAGCGGTATGCTATGCCATCACCGACCTGGCCTATCGTAATGGCTTTGATATGGCCGATCTGCTTGCGCCGGAACAACTGAGTGATGATACCTGGAAAAATATTTTTTATACGGCAAGAGAAATCCTCCACAATGCACCACTTACGATCGATGATTACCGCAAATTTATCATCGACGTAAAAGGAGTACGGAATGCATGGATCGAGCCGGCAAAAGAATATGAAGTGCCGGTGTGGGTAGATTACAATGCCGTATCACTGGAAGATCACGACTGTGGCTGCAGCGAAGATGGTTCGGGTGCAAAACTCTGTTACGGTAAGCTGGGAACCATTCAGCAGAGTAATGATCAGATTAAGGAAAACCGTAAAAAAGCCGCTGCCGCATTGAATGAGCGCAATGCAGCTATCATGAAGGATAGCCAGGCACAGGAGGAGCTGATCACAAAAAATACGGCACTGTTACAAAATCCGGATATTGATCCTTATACTAAGGCTACGCTGGAAGCTGAAATTGAGAAGGCACGAACAAAAATCGAAAAGAACAAGGGAGTGATGGGCCTGATCAAAACAGCGCTCGAGTTCCTGTATGTCGATAAACCCGTGGTGCCACCAAAAATTGTGGAGCTGGAAGGCCTTTATAAAGTGATGATTGCCTACGAAGAAGATGTGCTGGCGGAAGATCAGCGGGAAGAAGTGCGGCAGCAGGTTATTGACCGCCTGCTTAAAAACAGGAACCTGTGTGAGGACTTCCTTTCAGTGGACGCTGTAGAATACGAAGACGTAGGGGTGCATGCCGCGATTGAGCTCGAGGAAGCCGCAGACCCTGACCAGGTGGTAGCTGACCTGTTTTTTACCATCTATAAATATTTCACGCCTTCAGTGCCCTTCTATACCATTGAACAGATGCAGGCCAAAGGCTACCTGATCGATGAAATCTTTGAAGGACCTGCATTAGAGCATGGCTTTATCGACAATAAAGACCTGGAAAAGACATCACTTTACCGTGATATCCGTTTATCCGATATCGTGAATGAAGTAGCAGACATCAAAGGAATCAAAGCCATCAACTATCTGCATATCCCTGCGGATGAATCCAACAACGGAGATGCCCGTCAATACTTCAATGAGTGGGTCACCCTCCTGGGGGCGGAACGCAAAATCGCCCGGATAAAAACGGCATTATCAGTAGTCGTTTGCTGCAAACAAAGGGAAATGTTTACCTACAACCTCGGTAAAGAAAGTGATCGTAACCCGGCCCGCATGAACAAGCTGTTTGAGGATCGTAAAAAACTCGAACGGGCATATAAGCTGCAGGGCCAGCAAGTCGATTTCAAAGTGCCGGTAGGGGAATATATGAACCTGGAAGACTATTACCCAATTACCTATTCGCTGCCGATGTATTATGGTGTGAGTGACCGGGCAGGACTGCCGTCAGATGCAGATCAGCAAAGACAGGTACAGGCATTGCAACTCCGGGGATACCTGCTCTTTTTTGAACAGCTGCTGAAAGAACACCTGGTGCAACTCAATCACCTGCGCGACCTCTATTCCTTTGATGATGAGATTCCGCATACTTATTTCACCGGCGTGGTGAATGAGCTGGAAAAGTTGTCGGAACTCCTGATGAATCCAAAAAATCTGCCCGCAGACCAGCCGGATGCGATTGTAGCGGATTTCGCCAATGTATTGCAGGAAATAACCGAGTCAAAAGAAACTTTCCTCGAACGCCGTAATATATTCCTGAACCACCTGCTGGCAAGGTTTGCCGAAGATATGAGTGAATATGAAACCATCAATGGATGGATCGCCCCGGAAAACCTGGCTGAACGAATGATGCATGATAAAAGCCGTGTGCTGAAAAACAAGGAATATATCAAAATCAGCAGCAATAGGGGTAAAGGGTACAACTACACGAAACAGGAAATCTGGGATACGCGTAATGTGAGTGGTGCAGAAAGAAGGGTAGGTCGCCTGCTGGGATTTAATAAGATTTCCCGCCGGTCGCTTACGCCGGAGTCATTGGTAGTAGAGGCTTCCATGATTGTGGATGAAAAAACCAAACTGCAGACCTGGGAAGTAAACAAACGCAATCAGCACCTGAATATTATTAAACTAATTGATAAGGAAAATAACAATAAAGTATTGCTAACCAGTGTGAAAGTAGTGGATGGTTGCTGTACAGATTTATTACTGGGAGATATCATCGCCAATGCTGATATACGACTGCATTACCAGTTTCATGATGAGCTGAAACAGCGTAGCCGTAAGATCGCGGGGCAGCTGGGGTCATTCTGGTTTGAGTTATATGATGGCCCCGATTTTAATAATGCGGTACTGCTTGCCACCAGTGAGCGCTTCGATACCAAGGAAGAACGTGAAAAAGCATTTCAGCGAATTCTTACGCTCATCGCGCAGGTAAATGATAACGAAGGCATGCACGTGGTGGAACATATTCTGCTGCGGCCGCGACTGGACATCCTCATGGATGAAAGCGACCCGCCACGCCAGGACGATGCCAGTCTGCTGGATATCTGCCTCGACCCTTGTGACCTCGGTATAGGCTTGGGAGAAAATACCGAAGACCCTGACTACTGGAAAAAAGTATCCAGGATACCCGCGGACAAATGCTATGACAAGATGCCATGGATTCTTGAGTACTTCCGCAACCGGCTCAACAAAACAACCAATGTGATGGAGCCACTTTCCGTGTTGTTCCAGGATACCTACCCTGATGGCAAGCTTCCAAAAATGCTGAAATTCCGTTCATATCCATTGATGGCGCAGCGTATTCAGGACCTGCAGGAATTTGGGTCAGAGCGGATAAACTATGTTATTGAGGACAATGGGAAGGATGCTTCTACTGGTATCAAATACCGCTTTACCATTTACAATAACAAGAAAAAAGTACTTGCACGCAGCGCGTTCCTCTATAATAAGAAAACGCAGTTGCAGGAACAGCAGGGAACCCGGATCGATGATGATATTGAAGAGGAAATCAAAGGCCTGATTATTTATTTTGCTTACCTGATGGACTGGTACTGTAAGGCGAACCCTTGTGATAATAACGAAGATCCTTATTCATTCAGGGCAACCGTGATCCTACCGTGCTGGCCTAAACGATTCCGTAGCGAAACCTATCGCAACTTCGTGGAAAAGACTATACAGACGGAGTTTCCGGCGCATATAGTCCCAAGGATAGAGTGGGTGGGCATCAGCCAGATGCAACAATTTGAAAAGGTTTACCAGGGATGGCTGCTGGAAATAGCACAGACAGAAATGCCTGGTTATGAAAAGATGGATCCACTGGTGGATACCCTGAATCATATTGTTCCATGTGGCTCCTGTGAAGAGGATTGCAGTAATGATTAATTAATTTTATATGCCCCGACACCTGATCAATAAACTGGAATTTGAGTTAGCCTGCAACGATGAAATGCTGGCGCTGAACCTGCGCCATAATTTCTCAGCAACGCTGCAGGAACAGGTGACGGAGGTAATCGATAGGGTATGCTCCAAATATGCGGGCGATGGCGTATATCTCCGAATTGATAAGCTGGAGCTGGATTTGGGCAGCATGACGCCTTACGGCTTCCGGGAAGATTTTGAAAAGGTACTGGAATATAAGCTGGAAGAGGCCCTGCGGGAACGTGCAACAGTTATTGCCTTTGGTGATAAAAAGACGCAGGGATTTTATTATGATACTTCTCCCTTGGCTTTATTGCAGTACTTTCTTATCCACGGCAGATTGCCATGGTTTGCTGCCGGGGAAATCAGTAGTACAGCTGCGTTGATGCAGCAGGTGCTACGGGATTATCCACAGGATATTCGGCAATGGCTCACGAATGGCACAGTGCCGGTGCAGGTCTGGTGGCGCCTGGGATGGCAAATGCCCCCGGCATTACAGGAGGAGCTGATTGCTTTGCTCCCGCTGCCTGGTGAGTTGCTGGCAGCCACGAAGGCCATATTGCAAAGCGCAGTACTACATCTCCCGGAAAACATAAAAACCAAAGCCAGCGAGTGGGTGGAATTACAAAATTCACAACTGCACAAACTGGTATTGATAAATATTCCTTTGTCAGGGAAACAAACACAAAGTGCGCTGGTTGAAAAAATCTTTCAGCAACTATTAGCTACTGCAGGAGAGGGGGTGTCCCCAACAATTGAGCAGCAGGTTGTAGCTGAATTACAAATTGCAGCAGCTGTGGTGTCTACTGGTCAGTTTCAGGGAGATGAAACCGCAGCTGCCGGCAATGAGGCGAAGGACCTGCCTTATGAAGAGCTGTTGGAGCAGTTGCCCACCAGTGATACGGCCGACGCGGAAGCGGAAAAAATACTCGTGACTAAAGCGGGGCTGGTTTTACTATCTCCCTTTATTCCTCAACTTTTTAAAATCCTCAATTATTGGGATACAGAAAAAAAGGAATGGGTGAGCAATGCTGCCCGTTTTAAGGCTTTATATATCCTGCATTACCTGGCAACGGAAGAGGTTACAGTGCCGGAGCATGCGTTGTCGCTGGAAAAAGTGATATGCGGACTCCCGCTGGCAGCGCCGGTTCCAACCGATGTAACCATAGAGGATTCTGAAAAACAGGAGGCGGACGAACTGCTGAAGGCAGTTATCGGCCACTGGCCCATGTTAAAAAATACAACCATCGCAGGACTCCGTGGCAGCTACCTGCTTCGTGAAGGATTGCTGGCCTGGAAAGAGGAAGGCTGGCAGTTGCAGGTAGAGCGTAAAACGCTGGATGTATTGCTGGATGGAGTGCCATGGGGGTATAATACCCTGACATTCCCCTGGAATAAATACCTGATAATGGTGGAATGGTAAAAGTTTACAACGATCATGAACGAACAAAACGAAATAGTACGCATTACAGAAAATGCAGCATGCCTGACCAGGGAAATTAACTGGTTCATGCAGGTAGTGAATGCCCGTATGAACGAACATTTCGGGCAGCAGGACGGAGCAGGCAGCAACGGGCAACCACTGCCGGATGCCGCCAGTATCCCTCCACCGGACCTGAGCAACGATCATTCTGTGTATGCGACCTTCGCCAATTATTATAAGTTGACCCGCGAAGAACGATTGCTACTGGTCCTTACCATCATTCCGCATGTGGAACCACAACTGCTGGATGTTTTTTTTACCGTGAATAAAACACTCGGACGTGGATTTACCGAATTTGGCGGTGTGAAGGGAACCCGCCACAGTGGCTTCATCCCTACAATAGAAACCGCACTGTTTATGATCGCAGGTACTGACCTTGCCATGCGTTTTATGTTATCCGGATTCTTTGAAACAGAACATATCTTTTCAGCACACAACATTATCAGCATTGAAGGAAGCAGTGGAGAACCGTTTAACAGTAGTACGCTGACTTTGTCCAATGAATACGTGGACTTCTTTACAGTTGGCAACCTGCGTAAACCGCAGTTCAGTACAGAGTTTCCGGCTAGAAGGATTACCACCAATATGAACTGGGAAGACCTCGTGGTAGACGAATATACTGCCCGGCAACTGGATGAACTCAGAATATGGTTGCAGCATGGCCAAACGCTGTATCGCGATTGGGGTATGAGTAAAACTATCAAACCAGGGTATAAGGCGTTGTTTCATGGCCCTCCGGGTACAGGCAAAACTTTGACAGCGGCGCTGCTGGGTAAAATGTATGATCTCGATGTATACCGCGTGGACCTGTCCATGGTGGTTTCTAAATATATTGGCGAAACAGAAAAGAACCTGGAAAAGGTGTTTTCACGGGCGGAAAACAAAAACTGGATTTTGTTTTTTGATGAAGCGGATTCGCTGTTTGGCAAGCGCACAAACGTTTCAGATTCCCATGACCGCTACGCAAACCAGGAAATATCTTACCTGTTACAGCGCCTGGAAGAATATCCCGGGCTGGTGATCCTCGCTTCCAACATGCGGAACAATGTGGACGAGGCTTTTGTAAGGCGTTTACAGTCAATTATTCATTTTCCGAAACCTCAGCCGAAGGAGAGGCTGCGGTTATGGAACGGCGCTTTCAGTAAGGTGTCGCTACCACCAACCACCAGTGCTATGGAAAAGATCGCGCAGCAATATGAGTTATCCGGAGGTGCAATTATCAACGTAGTGCAATACGCGTCGCTGATGGCGCTTAACCGGAATGGGAATGAAATTACGGCGGAAGACCTGGTGGCTGGCATTCGAAAGGAATTCCGAAAAGAAGGTAAAACCATATAAATTTTCTTTTTATGGCCGAACATACCACAGCTGTGGCCGATACTGAGGTGGTGCCTGCAGCGCAGGCTGTTGCAGCCGATTTCAGCAACACGGCTGAAATGAATCATGACGTGCCGAAACCCTCGTGGTTACCGGTGCAGTTCAAGCTTAGTCTGGGTGCCGTAGATGATCCACAGGAGGTCGAAGCAGATGAAATGGCGGATAAGGTGATGCGCATGCCTGCTTCACCTGCGGCTATTCATGCAAGTCCGGTATCGGTACAACGGAAATGTGCTGCCTGTGAGCAGGAAGAAGCGGAGGTACAGCGAAAGGCAGATAGCGGTATGGTCATTCGTCGTTGTGCAGCTTGTGATGCCGCTGATAAAGAAGAGAAGGTGCAGCGTAAGACGGATGAGGAAGAGGGGGAAGTACAACGTAAGGCAGAGGAGGAAGAGGGGGAAGTACAAATGAAAGCAGATAACAGCGCGGTGATACGTCGCTGTGCTGCGTGTGATGCTGCAGATAAAGAAGAAAAAATTCAACCCAGATCGTTGGCTGGTACCATCCGCAGGAGTAATGATGGAGTGAGAGGTAGCCAGGTAAGTTCATCTGTAAGTGATAGTATTGCGGCTACAAGAGGGGGCGGCAGTGCTATGTCGGCAGATACGAGAGATTTTATGGAAAGTCGCTTTGGTAGTGACTTTTCCGGAGTACGTATTCATGACGGTGGTTATGCTGCGAACTTATCCAATGAGTTGAATGCGCAGGCATTCACCATTGGGAATGATATTTATTTTAACGCGGGGAAGTATAGCCCGGAAACCTCTTCGGGAAAGCATCTGCTGGCGCATGAGTTGACCCACACCTTACAGCAGGGCGGCGGAGGGAAGAGCATTGAGCGAAAACCTATATCCGATAACGTTATTCGGCGTGTACCGCAGTATTATACGCCACAGGATATCGGCACTTCCCGCACGGTGGATTTGCCCGTAGAGCGGCGGGGGAATGTGAGTGTAACGCCAAGGGTTACACGACAGCTGGCGCAGTGTGAATGTCGCAGAACCAGTGACTCTCAGCGAACCGGCTGGTTTATGAACCCGGACCTGAATAACTTTGTCATTGCCTTTTCTTACTGCCGCAATGATTTTCGTGCAGATATGTATGCGCAGCTGGAGAGCGAGGCGAATGAGTGGCTCAATGGCCGGGGTGAGCCGGAGGGAAGACTTACTGTTGGAACTGACTTTACTTTTGGAATTGGGAATACCGTTTCAAGGATTACCTTATCAGGTATATTAGGTAATGATGGAAGTGGTACGGGGCCTGGTTCCATTCCTTCCGGTCATGGAGGAGGAGGCGTGGATCTGGGATTAAATCTGGGACTGGGAGCTATTCGCGGGCAGGACGTGCGGTTGTTGCTGGGAGGTAATTACATGAACTGGCCGAATATTCCAGGGTTGGCAAATCCGCATGAATGGGGATTGAGGGGTGGATTGGGAATTGGCCCATGGTCGTTATCGTTTAGCACTACACGTATTGGTGATCAGGATCAAACCTACATGTTCAACTTTGGCTACCGCAGGGAAACACCGCCAGAGCGGCCCCGCTGCGAAAGGAGGGCCTGTATATGTCCGCCTCCCAGGAGAATCTATACCTGCGAAAACCTGGAACAGGAAGATGATACCCCTGCTCCTGATCCGGTGGCTTTACCTGACCAGGAAATACAACACTATTTCGAATACAATTCTACCAATGAACCAACTACCGAACCGGAACTGGTGTCTGCTAACCGGGACAACCTGGCGGAGGTGGTGCGACAGGTGGGGGCAGGATCAACGATCATCAGTATACGTGGTTATGCCTCACCGGAGGGTGGTGAAAGATCGGTGAACCAATCGCTTGCATTGGACCGTGGGGTTGCCTGGCGGAATATGATCCGTGCGCAGGTGCCGGCAGGTACAGGCTTACCGATTGACGTGGGAAGAGGGGAACTACTTGGTTCAGCGCCACCGCCGGAGGTGGGGAGCCACCTGGTGGACCTGATCCGGTCACATGGATTTGAATCCGCCGCACAGGTAACGCGGCAGCTTACAGGAGCAGAGTATTCGAGTACGGATCTTACAAGGGAGTTTCTGGCGCTTTTCAGGGAAATAACTGATCGTGGGCAGCGACTGGCGTTATTTGGTTTAATGGAGGAGTCGCCTTTGGCGAACCGCGTAATTACTGCCGTAGATCAATATGTGGCCAACAACGGCCGGGGAACGAGACCCTGGGATCGCATCTTCCAGCTGTTTCGCATGGCAACAGTGAAGCTACGGCCACCAATGCCGGCGAGAGGACCAGCTACACCACATGATGCAGTAACAGTACCCATTACCGGTTCAGAATGTGACAGGAGGCAGGCTTTGGCCGAGCGCAGAAATCTGTTTGGACCGCCTACACGGGTACGTCGTAATTCTTCCGATGTGATGGCGGAGTGTGACAGGGTTTCGCTGGGAGGAGCGCCTACGCCGGGTTGCAACTATTCAACCACCGGAGGGGCAGAAGTGGCCAGGGATCCGGAGGAGGCATTGCCAGCGCCTGACATCGCACCGGTACCAATAGGAACGCAGCCGGCACCGCAGCAACAACCGCAGGGGCCGCCACCAACGCCGCCTTTACAGCGACCTTAGCTGATAACCATCAGCGGGACCTTAGTTTTGTAAGCCAGCTGTTTGGTGATACTTTTATGGAAGAGGTCCTGCAGAAAGCCATATTTGCCAGGCAATGCCAGCAACAGGTCTGCGTTGTTAGCGTCTGCAAATGCGAGAATATCTTTGGCGGTATCGTTGTGTTTTACGGTATGGTAAGAGATATCGTTGATGTGTAATAACTTCTGGATGTCTTGTTTTGCCGCGTTGAGATGTTGTTCTTCTCCGATGTACAGCACGTCAAGATGAGCGTTTACTTTGGCGGTAAAGTCCTCAATAGCGTTGCTTTGGCGACTCAGCAGCGGCTGACGGCGGTTATAGGCAAACACTACATTTTTCAATGGCGTATAACTTGCTGTTTCCGGAACGATGATGATGGGGACATTAATTTTTTCTGTGGCGGCAAGCGTATTGCTGCCGATGAATGCTTTTTGAATGCCGCTTTTACCCGTGATGCCCATGATCACCAGGTTAATACTCCTTACATCGATAATCTCCTGCATGCCTTCTGTGAGGGGCAGTTCATCTGCCTCGCAGCTAACGGTGGTGGTGGCCGGAGTGAGTGCGGCAAACTGGTCTCTGATTTTAGAGAGCTCTTCAAAAATACGTTTACGGAAGGCGGGTCTGTCTTCCGGAAGAATGGGCATGGGTACTCCCGACAGGTGCAGGATGCTGTAAGAATGATATAGAATTATTTCTGCCTTAGTATGCTGTGAAGTAAGCTGGATGGCATATTTCACGGCATTTATAGACGTTTCGGAAAAATCTGTAGGGACGAGTATTTTCATAAAATAAGCATGGATTTCAGAAATAGTCAGCGCCTGCAGTGTGAATTGCAGGCGCTGAGGGGTCACAACAGATGAAACGATTTGCAGTTTTAATATCTGGTAACCAGGGCTATTCCCTGATAATCATTTAGCAGGCCTTCGTCTACAAAGATAACCTTTCCGCTTTTCTGAAGTACAGTCTCTACGATAGGGAGTAGTACGTCGTAGGAGAGGTCCTTGTTATCATTTTCATCCGGGTGGAGGGTAATACTGCCATCATGGATGGTACCCGGGCGGAAGAAATTGCTTTCCACGTATAAGGTATCCGCGCTACCGTCAACGGCTGCACGATAAATATCGGACAGGTCGGTGAGCAGGCGTTGCTGGGACTGAGCCACATTAATGGCTTCCCTGGCATCTTCCTGTTTTTTAGCCTGTAATTCCTTGAGCACGGGGCTTACGATTCGGGGGATTTCATGATCCACTGTATCATCATAGCCGCCGTGGATGGTGCCAGTTACGATGCCTTTGATATCCATTTGGTCCTGGTAGTAGGAGAGCATTTTTACATCTCCCAGCAGGATGACCGGTAATGGATTTTCGTTGTAATATTTTTTGAAGCGTTTATCGGCCACGTTAAAGAATTCCTTGATCAGGTCATCGGTAACGGAGTCCTGCTGCAGTTTCATCGGATCGGTAGTGAAGTAGGTGGTATTTTCGAACGGAAAATCTTCGTTGTGTACTTCACGGATCAGTGAATCGTTGTCAGCTTCCAGGAGTCGGATTTTATGGCGACTTACGGTAATGGCGTAATAATGGGTGGCCTGCTGCAATGCTTTGAGCAGTGGCCTGATTTCAAATCGTTTTCCAATAATGATCCTATCGGTGGTAGGAACCGGGAGGTTATAGATTCTTCCAAAATTTTCGGAAGCATAGATAACGAGGCTATCCAGATTGTACTGATGGTTGATGCCTGTTTCCAGTTCTTTGATTTTTTCCAGGATGGGCCACACGGTGCGTTTATCATACAGGTCAAGCAGCTGTTTTTCAGCCGTGCTGACCAGGTTTTTGAGATTGATACTATCGCGCTTATTGTCCGGATGGGTACGGTGGGTAGAAACAAGGACTGTTACTGCTGGTTCTCCGCGAAGTTGACTTAATTGTAATACATCTTGTTCTTGCATAGAATTTCGCTTTTGGTGGTTTAACAAAGCTAGTGGCTGTAAAGTTCACCAAAAATGAGCAGCATCATGACACACGCTGATAATTATCATGTCATTCTGACTCCATGCTGGCAATGCCTTTTGGGGTAAGGTAGGGGTAGAATAAGCTGGTACTGATGTTAACGTAATGTTTGATTGCTTTTTTGCCTTTAAGGCCTGTTTTGATCTCGTTGTGTGCCAGCCAGAAGTCCGCATAAATATAGATTTGCGGGATCAGGTCTTTCCAGACCTGCTCGGGGATATCATTCCGGAAAATACCGAGGTTGCGGTAGGCTTTGAATATGCGGTTGAACTGGATCTCTCTTAGAGCATCCATGTTGTTGTACCGGGTTTTGATTTCCGGTACTTTCTGGATGATAGCAACGAAGTGGAGGAAAATAAAGCGGTAATGATAGGCGATATCGAAGAATGCTTCTGTGTCGTGCAGGAATTGCCGAAAGCTGGGAACGGTTACTGCCTCAGCTTTGGCCATTGCGTCGTCCATGGCGGCGGCGAGCTGGTTAAAAAGGGCCAGGATAATTTCTTCCGTGTTTTTGTAATGGTATTGGAGGTTGCCGTGACTGATATTTATTTCTTTGGCGATGTGGCGGATAGTGATGGCATCGGTGCCTTGCTCGTTATATAATTTCAGTGCTGCGGCCAGTATTTTCTCCTTTGTGGTCATGCTAAATTTTGATTAGGGCAAATGTACTATTTTTCCTTTTACTTGATTGCATGTTATTATTTTGATATATTTACCCGTAATTCGTTAATTTTATGACGTTTATTCATTAGTTTCACTCTTAACGGATGCTGTTGGTGTGAAGCGGTGCGGTTATTATCCTATATCTTTATGAGATTGATCCTGTTTTTGATTTTTGCTTTGAAGGCGTTGACTGTTTGTGGCCAGGCGGTCCCGGCAGCGCCATCTGCAAAAAAGTTTGAAACAGAGTTCAGGATGCAGAACGGTAGTTATTTAGGGTTTAGCCAGGTAAATTTAAGTTTGGGAGAGATAGGGTTTAAAGTGGAGGTAAATAAAACGTCGAAGGACAAGGGCTCCAAGCTGGAGTTCCGGATCGACAAGCCCAAAGGTAAAATCATAGGGACCCTGGAGGTACCCTATACCGGTGATACCACTTATGCATTGAAGCTGGTAGGTAATTTAAAGCACGCTGAGGGTGTGCATGATCTCTTTATTGTGGCCAAAGGGGCCTCTTCTTTCAGTATTGTTGCTTTCTCCTTTATCTGGAATTATTAGATTCCCGGAAATTTTTTTAAGATTTATTTTTTGCTGCTGACATACTGTTGTCACACCCCGCTGGCAATTTTGTATTGTTATCATTACAAACCGATTAAAACCTTAAGATTATGTCTACAGCAACTATGAACGCAACCCGTCCTATTATTACCCCTGAAGAGCTATTAAAGTACTGGCAAGGTCATCGTGGATTAACCCGTCGTGTGATAGAAGCGTTCCCTGAGAAGGACTTATTTGAGTTTTCCATTGGCGGCATGCGTCCGTTCAGTGCGTTGGCATTGGAAGTAGGGGGCATTGCTACCGGTGTGGATGGCCTGGCTTATGGCAGGTGGTCTACCTGGGAAGAGTTGGAAGCTTCGCAAAAGGATGTTAATACCAAAGAAAAGCTGCTGGCATATTGGGATTCCGTAACAGAGAAGATCAACAAGGAATGGCCGGCATTGACGGAAGCACGTTTCAATGAAGTGGAAAATTCCTGGGGTTTCTACGAAGGTCCTGTTCGTTCTATTCTGTTTTACTTTATAGACAATGAGATTCATCATCGCGGCCAGGGGTATGTATACCTGCGTGCACTGGGAATTGAGCCGCCTCATTTCTGGGAACATTAATCACTAACTGCTCAATATCAGCCACTATGAACATGGTGGCTGATATTTTATTTTAGAAAGATTTGGAGATTTGAAATGAATGTGTATCTTTGCAACCCTGAAACACAATATCAGAGTTGCCCAGATGGCGAAATTGGTAGACGCACTGTGTTCAGGTCGCAGCGCTCGCAAGGGTGTGCTGGTTCGAATCCAGTTCTGGGCACGAAAATAGGTTGTAAGTCTTTTGACTA
Source organism: Chitinophaga jiangningensis (assembly GCF_900142605.1). Lineage (GTDB taxonomy): Bacteria > Bacteroidota > Bacteroidia > Chitinophagales > Chitinophagaceae > Chitinophaga > Chitinophaga jiangningensis. Next base: position 22,103 of record NZ_FRBL01000009.1, on the reverse strand, counting down.
CAACCTATTTTATTTTAGGGGAGTGCCAAATTCCCGTTATATCATTCTTCCTTCCAATAATTTATGACCCCACAAAGACCCTCACTTTTGAGCGTAACTTACTCAGATATTATAACAAATTTACCTCCTGGATACATACGGGACCGGCTAAAGGAGTATATCCGTTTACGTGTTTGTTATATTGCCATAAATTAATCCTGCAATACCCAATTTATTACTCTACCTTTAGGATGGTTACAGGGGGCTTCTTCTGATGTAGTTTAGGCTGCTTGTTTCTTACTGAATTTTTGTATTTGAGTAGTATGTAATTTTAATTAAAGTTTTATTTGTGAATATTTTTGTAGGTAATATAGGTGAAAGAACAACTGAAGATGAAATCTGGTCTTTATTTGACCCATTTGGAGTTGTATATAGTATTAATGTGGCTTACGATAAGTACAGTGGCCGTTCTAAAGGCTTTGCATTTGTTGAAATGCCAGACGATTCCAATGCATTACAGGCAATTAAGGAATTGAATAATTCAGAATTTGCCGGCCAGGCAATCGTAGTATACGAGGCTCGTCCAAAACCCGAAAGACCGGAAAATAATCGTTTTTCCAGATCCGGTCCAAGACCCGGATTTAGACCCAGATATTAATAGCCGGATGTTTTAAAACGTCTGTTTTCTTTACCTGTAAAGAGAGCAACAAAGCCACGAAGTACGTGAAGTACTTTGTGGCTTTGTTGCTACTTTTTATGCGCCGGATTGCAGCGACTTTATTACTAATAATAAGGTTATATAACTATTCAGGTTGGGATATGGGAACAAGCTTGGTTGGCAGCTAAAGTGCGTGATGGTAAGTTGCTGCTAAGTGATAATATCAATTGCTCCGGGAAGTATATATGTTGACTGGCATTCGTGGAGCTGAGGGAAAGGTGCGTTATTCCTTAAACATCATTCCCATAATCACACCTTTTCTTTCCTCCATTAGTTCCTTAAACTCCTTACCATTCACCTTAAACAACTTCTTGTATATAGGCGCCATAATCAAGGGATACGATAGCAACGAAAACAGATTCATTAAAAAATGAACAGGCTTCATTGGGGGAATACTGCCTTTACCCATTTCCGTCTCAGCTTCCAGTAAGTAGGATTTTACCGGATCGGATTGGATATTGTTAATCAACCTGCTACCCAGTGTGTTGATCTCTGTAACCAGGAAGGTTTCCTGGTAAGGGAATGCGATCATGTGCCGGAGAAAAACATCTATTATGTTTTCAGTTTTATCTCTGAAAGGTTGATCCGCCGTCATGCATTCGTTGAGGCGTTGACTTAAGTCCTGCATCGCCTCCTGGAATATGGCCGCAATCAGCAGGTCCCGGGAACGGAAGTAGTAATGCAAGGCCGTTCGGTTGACACCAGCCGCATCAGCTATTTCCTGAGTAGTGGCATGCAGTTTACCTTCCGTAAAAAACATCCGTTTCGCGGTTTCTTTTATATGTTGCTCCGTGCCTGTATTTTTTAGTGGCATAATTGTATTTTATAATCGATTCCTATTTCGTCGATGAAATAATCATCATGAGAAATGACCAATAAGGTGCCGCTGTAACTTTTTACTGCCAAAGTTAGCACTTCCAGACTCAGAACATCAAGGTTGTTGGTAGGCTCGTCCAGGATCATTACCTCGGGAACCTGGTTACTTACCAGCAAGCAGCTGAGTGCTAGTTTCATCCGCTCGCCGCCACTGAGTTTGTCGCATTTTTTATCAAAGGCAGCTGGCTTGAACTGTGCATATGCTAATACCTGATGCAATTCATCCTCGTCGAGCCGGCGTTTATTAAATGCTTGTATTTGTTCGAATACAGTCAGCCTGGGATCAAGCATGGAATAGTTTTGATCCAGGTGAAAGTAGGAAAAACCGGAATTATTATAGGTGCCTTCAAAAGGTTGCAGCGCTCCCGTGATGATTTTAAGCAAGGTAGTTTTCCCGCTGCCATTCTCGCCCTGGATTTGCACTCTGTCACCGGACCTTACTTGCAAATCAAGCTTATTCCACAGCAATTTATCCGCGTACTTAAAGTTTATACCTTTCATGTCTATCAGCAAGGCGCCAGGGTGTATTTCAGGAGATCTGATATCGATTTTAAGCGTTTCGTACTCCTGTATCTGTGCTTTGGTTTCTTCAATATTATGCAGCAGCAGGGCTATCTTCTCATCATGGGCACTGAGCATTCTGGCGGTACTGCGCTCCGCTTTGTTTTTTAATCCGCCTGCGATGATTCGGGGAATAGACCCGCTCATACCCGCCGATCTCGCTTGCTGGTGTGCCCGGAGACCAGCCATATCCCCGGCTTTTTTCTCGGATTCTTTCAATGCCCTCATTTGCTCGTTTAGGCGGGACCGTAGCGCTGCTACTTTTTCCTGTTTTTTCTGCTGATAGAAATCGAAATTACCGCCAAATGTTGCTATTCCTTTTTCACTAAGCTCCAGCGTTTTGTTCATGAGGTTGAGTAATGCCCTGTCGTGACTCACGATGAGCATGGTCGATTTGCTCTCCTGAATCATCCTATAAAGCTTCATTCTGGTGTTAAGGTCCAGGTGGTTAGAGGGTTCGTCTAATAGAATGAGTTTGGGACTGTTCAGGTCCATGGCAGCAAGAAATGCTTTGGTTTTCTGTCCGCCACTAAGGCTCCCCATCAACCGGGTTTGATGAATATCTCCCAATCCCCATTTCTCCAGCAAGATTATTACTTTATGTTCAATATCCCAATCATCGTCCAGCTGCGTAAAATGTTGCACGTCAGTATCTCCTCCTAAAATTGCCTGCAATGCCGCTAATTTTTTATCTACACCTAACACCCGTGCCACCGACCAGGTATCGTACTCGCCCAGGTGCTGCGGTACATACCAGGGTTGCGCTGAATGAATGATTTCTCCGGCTGATAATTGCAGCTGCCCGGAGAGTAACCGGAGTAATGTGGACTTGCCAGCCCCGTTGATGCCAACCAGGGCTGCCTTTTCACCCTCATTTAAGATAAAATTCAGGTCCTGAAACAGCGCTTCATTATCCGGATGAACGTAACTCAACGATCTAATTATTAGGCCCACAAGCTTTCCGATTTAATTGCCAAAAGACAAAGATGCTATAAATTCTTTTTTGTTAGACAAAAATGTTAAGAAAAATCATTTTCACTGACTATTTATAACGTAATACTTTGAATAATAAATATTTAAAAATAAAATTAATTATTTATATGTTTAATTGGTCTCACATATCACAGTACGCTGGCTGTTGACCAACTGGCTGAAGGATGAGTTTGAACCTGGGCATGGGCCTGTGATGGCTATTTACGTCTTTTAAAGGGAATGAAAGAAGAAAGCAATAAGTAAATAATAGAGATGAAATTGCAGGATTTTACATAGTATCTACGTAAATTTATCCTCTACGATTCGGCAGGTCTCTACCAGTCACAAACCCCAAAATCAGGAATCCGATTATTCACCCCAAATGTTGTTTACATGAAAAATGTACTCATCTTTTTAATCGCTTTATGCAGCACTACATCAGCCGTAGCTCAAAACTGTAAAGGATATTATTACCTGTTGGAAAATGCCGAAGTGGAAATGACCATTCTCGATGCCAATGGCAAGCCCGGTGGCAAAACGGTTTATCATGTTACTGCCGTCCGTAATACCGGTGGTACCACTGAGTCAGACTTTACCAACACCTTTTACGACAAAAACAATAAAGCCATGAGCGCCAGCACCGGACATTTCAAATGCAGCAGCAACGGCGTTGCCATTGATATGAAAGTAAGTGTGCCGGTTATGCCACAAATGAAAGACATGAAGATGGAAGGCACTTCCAACGCAGCATTGTTGGACTATCCGGCAGGCATGCACGTAGGCCAGGAGCTACAGGGAGGTACCTTTGAACTCCAGGGAAATATGAGCGGCATGGAGGTAGGCATTAGCTATACGATCAGTAACCGGAAGGTAGTAGGGCAGGAGAGTATTACCACAACTGCCGGTACCTGGAACTGCTTTAAAATCACCTATGACCTCAATTTTCAAATGAAAATGATGGGAAAAGGAATTCCCATGAAAATAAACGCTACGGAATGGTTTGCGCCGGATTTTGGTGCAGTGAAAACTGCTTCGATGAAAGATGGAAAAAATATGGGTGGTACGTTGATTACTGCGCTGAAGAAATAAGCGTTTAAGAAGGATAAATTACCGGGAGTTGATAATACACAAGTCATCAGGTCATCACCGAACATTATTAAAGAGAACTCTCCGCATATTAAAAAGAATTAGCCCTTTCGGGGACTTTAAAAACGGCTGTATGATAAATACGGCCGTTTTTTTATATCGTAGTCACAACCTAAATCCCTTCAATTCCTTCTTATACGGCTTCTTCCCGTCATTGAGCACTTCAATCACATACCGCACATTCTTATTCTCAAAAAGATGTATCAGCCATACGCCAATCTTCAGAAATCCACTATTCTTCACCAGGCTGCCGCCCAGCTCAGCGATCTCCTCATCTCTCCTTACAATAAACTCCTCATACTTTTCACCCTGCAGTAACGCCAGCTCTTCTGCAAAGCACCAGGAACCATCCCGGGCATTACCTAAACTAAACTGCACCAGCATCGAGTTGGACTTAGTTCCCCTGAAACCAAGGATGGACATAAAGGGAGATAATAGGTTCAACTGACTGATCACCCCATAGGTAAGGGACGAAAGAATCAGATTAATATTGTTGTAATCCACACGCAGCTTATCCAGGTCGCCATCCGATACCTCGCAGGCAGCAATGCCGAGATCCAGGTTAATATGCGCATTCATACCTACCAGCAAATGCTGCAAAATGATACAGGAGCGCCTGTTAGCCGCCGTAAAGGCAATCTCCCAGGATTTGGTGACAGGCTTTCCCTGTTGCCAGCTGTCGTAGGCCTGAAAATATCGATTGGCAAACTGTACATCCAGCCGCGCAATATTTACACCGTCCCCAAACTGGCCGGCTGCTATACCTTCTTTTACTTTTACGGTTACCTTGTAATACAGGGCGGCAAAATATCCGCTACGATCCCCGCTTTTGTGGGTTTGGCTGATGATGTCTTCCAGCTTAGCAATGACCTCTTCTAATGTGGTGGCTGTCATGTTTGGAGTTATTATAAATACGCGATTTTGGGGCGCCGTGAACCGGCTTTTCAGTAGTAAATATAGCGATTTTTTTTAATGGGCCTGACACATCATCAGCAAAAGCAGGGTCGGAATTATATAAAACAAAGTCTTATTCACTATTCCTGATTGCTTATCACCCATATTACATTTGTTTGAAAGCCACGTTATGTCACTCATTAAATCATTCCACTAAATTAAACCATGAAAAAATTTACGCTTGCACTGGACCTGGTTGATGATCCGGAACTCATAGCTGCATACGAAACCTGGCACAAGGAGGAAAGTCGGTGGCCGGAGATTACCGACAGTATCAAAAATGCAGGTATATTAAATATGGAAATATACCGCACGGGTAACCGCCTTGTCATGCTCATGGAAACAACAGATGAATTTTCTTTTGAGAAAAAATCCCTGCAGGATGCTGCCAACCCCAAAGTACAGGAATGGGAGCAACTGATGTGGAATTATCAGCAGGCACTCCCATGGGCACGCGAAGACGAAAAATGGATAATCATGAACAAAATTTTTTCACTCTGATACAGCCGGATAAAATCAATAAATATGAAAGCACCTTTGCTTATTCTTGCCAGCGCCTGCATATTATCCTCTGCAGCAGCACAAACAAAAGGTCCGTTTAAGGCGGATGAAACTTCTTTGCAACAATACCAGTATCCTGAATGGTTCCGGGATGCGAAGTTCGGTATCTGGTCGCACTGGGGCCCACAGGCCGTTCCGCGCGAAGGCGACTGGTATGCCAAAAATATGTACGTCCAGGGTAGTCACCAGAATGTAGCGCACGTAAAAAAATATGGTCCTCCTTCCAAATTTGGTTACAAAGATATCATCCCGCTCTGGAAGGCAGAAAAATGGCATCCGGAAGACCTCATGAAACTATATAAAAAAGCAGGTGCCCGCTACTTTGTAAGTATGGGAACCCATCATGATAACTTCTTCCTTTGGAAATCGGCCATAAATAAATGGAACGCTGTTAACTTAGGTCCACACAAGGATGTGGTGAAACTTTGGCAAACGGCTGCAAAAAAAGAAGGATTACGCTTTGGTGTATCCGAACATCTGGCAGCCAGCTTTAACTGGTTTCAAACCAGTCATGGTGCTGATGCTACGGGACCGCTGGCAGGCGTACCTTATGATGGGGCAGATCCGGCATACCAGGATCTTTACCATGAAAAAGCCGATTCTGCTGATATGAAGAACTGGCTTACCAATAACCCCCGTTGGCATGAACACTGGCTTAAATGTATAAATGAGTTAATAGACAACTATCATCCGGACCTGCTGTATTCTGATAGCAGGGTTCCTTTTGAAAATACCGGCCTCGAAATGGTAGCCCATTATTACAATGATAACTACGCCAGAAACGGCGGAAAAATGACCGCAGTGTATACCCCTAAACAACCTTCCGGTGGCAGATGGGTACAGGATGTAGAGCGCGGCTTGCTGGACACAATCAGCCCCTTCCCATGGCAAACGGATACTTCTATAGGTGATTGGTACTATCGTACCGGCCAATCCTATAAAAGTGCAAATGAGATTATCCGCCTCCTCCTCGATATCGTCAGCAAAAATGGGAACCTGCTGCTCAACGTGGTACAAACGCCTGAAGGGGATCTTGAAGCCGACGTAACAGGTATCCTGGATAGCCTTGGAACCTGGATGAACGCCAACAGCGAAGGTATCTACAGTTCAAGGCCATGGAAGATATACGGAGAAGGCCCCTCCACCATCAAAGGTAACCAGCAGAAAGGCCATTTTGGTGGCATCAGCGATACGCAACAATACCAATCTGAAGACATCCGGTTTACTGCGAAAGGAAATTCCGTGTATGCTTACTGTATGAAAACACCAGCAAACGAGATCCGTATCAAATCATTCGCGAAACAAAATGCATATACAACAAAACCCGTGAAATCAGTACGCATGCTAGGTGCCGCCCAAAAAATAAAATGGCAGCAACAGGCAGATGCCCTGGTGATTACACTACCGCCAGGAGCGGCAGCAAATTCAATCACAGGTTTCAGAATTGATATGTAAAGATCATTCAAATACAATGGGGCACAGCTTTGCTGTGCCCTTTATTATAACTGCACATCAAAAATAATCACCGTGTATACAATACCGGGATTATCTATCGCCACCACCTTACTTTCAAATTGGATAATCTGGGCCGACATCCGCGTAACACGCGTATGCACTGCATAAGGCGTTTCTACTGGCATGATCATATTGGAATGAATGGTGAGACTATCCACTACGGGCTTCCCGACCAATGGCAGTAACTCCATCTCTGCTAACCACCGCCCGGCCTCCAATGCCAATATCCGGTAAAGAGACAAACCCGGCACACAGGGATAATGCTCAAAGTGCCCGAGACAATGTTGCACTTCAAAGGGAGATATCACTGACAAGTAATGATAAGGGTCGGTAAAATCAATCCTGGCAAGGTGAGGAAGCGCCGCCGGCATATTAACCAACGCAGTCGCATCCTTCCTTAGCGAAGAAAACTTCCTGGTAAATTCCCCCTCGCTCCACATGAAATAATCGAAAATCAACTGGTACACCAGATCGCCTTTGGCACTAAAGATATTCGCGATACTTTTCCGCTTGCGCTTACGCACCACCATACTTTCTACCACTGCCTTATACACGGTGTCCTTCTCAAAAACACCTACCCTGAAAGCCCGGAATTTATCTCCAAGCATATACTGATGGTTGCCCGTAGGATACAACCGGTTCGCATTCCAGGCTTCACCGGAAATAGCCATCTGCACTAACGTGGCAAAGTTTTCCATTTCAAATGATCCCGCATTTCCCAGTTCCATTTCCAGGAACTTTCCAGCGGTGCTTAGCGGCGCTTCGGGCAGCAGGAAAAACGGAGGCCGCATACCTGTCTGGACCTTTTCCTGCACCGCAGGATTGGTATCTCTGTATATACTAATGTTATACCTGCACTCGCTTGAATCGAATAGCTCCTCCAGTGCAGTGTCAACAGTAAATCCGGGTGCAATTACCTCACAAACGGCCTGGAAAAACGGCGTAACCACCGGCCATTCCAATTGCGCACTCAAATTTAACCGCTTGCTGATGCGGTGATAACGGTCATCGCCAGTCATCGTGAACTTAACCATGTCAGGCTCATAACGGTTAATTTGAAAATTGTATTCCGGGCTGGCGCCGTAAATAGCAGAAATAATTGCTTTTAAGATACCTCTCGCATCCCTGTTGAGCTCCGGGAACTGCTGCAGCAGTGTATTGGCCTTAGCGCGGCCCAGTTCCCTCATCAATGATTCCGATAAGGCATCCGGCATATTTACTCCGCCAAGGTTACCAGCTGCCTGTAATAAAATACCATAAAAGGACCCGATGATATCAGACATGCTCCGCGTAAAACCTGCAAAGTCTCTAGGAAAGAGCTGCTCAATGATAGCGTCGCTATCCATGTCAGGATGAAAAACGTCCTTATCCCTCCATACAGATAGCTCCTGGAACAGGGTGGGGATAGATGATTTGTTGGCCATAATAATAGACTTAATGTTGGATTAACAGATTTTTGGGTAACATAGAATTTATAAATGCATGGTGGGATGTGATGTATGGCAAAATTACAGGCGGATGCTGTGCTGCGATTTCAGTGTTGATATGCATGCCTAACTTTAAAGAAAATATTTTTGACTGTAATCATAGTTCCGTTTAGCCCCGCTAATTTTGGTGAAATTAGTTGACCCGAAACGTGTTAACCAGCGTGGAGACCCCTGACATCCTATCCACCAACAAATAGTTTTTTCACAAACCAATAATTATTATTTATGTTACTGGAAAACAAGGTAGCTATTGTAACAGGCGCCAGTCTTGGTATTGGACGTGCCGTAGCCATTGACTATGCAGCTAACGGTGCCCGCGTAGTGCTGGCCGGCCGTAAGGAAGGGCCGCTGCAGGAAGTAGTGGCACTCATAAAAGCAGCTGGTGGCGACGCAATTTATGTGAGAACGGATGTGAGCGTGCCGGCCGACTGTAAACACCTGGTAGAAGCCACATTGGATCACTATGGCCGTTTGGATATTGCCTGTAATAATGCCGGTATCCTGAAGCAACCACTAGATACGGATTTGTTTTCGATTGAAGACTGGCAGGAAACCGTTAACATCAACCTCAATGGTATGTTCTATTGCATGAAGTATGAAATTCCGGCTATGCTGGCCGCCGGCGGTGGAGCGATCGTGAATATGTCGTCCGTGGGGGGGAAAATTGCCTTGCCGGGATTGGCCGCGTACGTTGCCACCAAGCATGCTAACGTGGGACTAACGATCACGGCTGCACTGGAATATGCAGAACGTAATATCCGCGTTAATGCAGTAGGCCCGGCCTATATTGAAACGCCGCTGGTGAGCACCAACTTTCCGGATATGTGGGATATCCTTAATTCCTCACAACCCATTGGCAGAATAGGCCAGCCGGAAGAAGTGGCACACCTGGTTACTTTCCTCAGCAGCCACAAGGCTTCATTTGCCACTGGGGGCTATTATCCGATTGATGGAGGTTTTATGGCGAGATAGGAATGCAGCCGCCGGGGTAGTGTTCCGGCGGTTGTTCATTCTGTACTGTATCATGTATTGCAGCACAATGCTAAACGATGATGCTGACAGCTACCTGTACTAACAGGTAGTTGTTTTTTGTGCCCGCAAGTTTCCTTGTTCCCAAATTCTTTTTCTCCTAAGGGTGCTCGTGCTATTTTTGTGTTTCAAACCTATACCTATGCTTCGACGCCTTTCCGCCGTGTTGCTAATTGTGGTGATCGCTTTTGCCTGTAACAACGCACAGGACAACATCTCCGTATTGCATACTGATGCATTAATCCCCGATGTTTTTACCATTAATACCACTGTTGATACTGTGCTAACAACGAGTTACGGCGCCCGTATACATATTCCGGCAAATGCCATTCAATCTAAAGCCCTCACGCTTAAGCTGGAGGTAAGAGAAGCGTATACGATCGGCGATATTATTAAAGCGGGATTATTGACGCGGGCCAATGGCGAAATACTTAGTAGCGGTGGTATGATAAATATACTGCCGGTAACCCCTGATGACGCCCGAATTGTAAAGCCCATCAGGATTGAAATCCCCACCGACTTTGTGAGAGAAGGAATGCAATTGTACAGAGGGGAGGTGGATAAAAATGGCAACATGAACTGGGTAGAACCGGTAAGTATTCCGCAGCAGGAAAAAACTTTTGCCCGATGGGTAGCGGCAGAAAAAATGCTGGAAGACAATTGCAGTTCCTGTCATTCACTTGACAGGAATATTACCGGTCCTTCATTAAGGCATGTAACGGCTTGCAGAACCAGAGAGTGGCTTGCTGCCTTTACCTATAACTCCGCAGCTTTGCTTGCGAAGGAGGATCCGGAAGCAATCTGTATCTTCAACGCATATGGCAGGCAAGCTATGCCCGCTTTTGCAGGATTTACTGAAGCTGAAGTTACAGACATATATGATTATATAGACAATTACAGTAAACAGGCTGATTTAACCACCTTTAACCAGCAGTTGCTGGCAAAGGATAGTTGTAATGCTTATACTAAGGCGCTCGCCAGGCTGCAGCGGCTGGAAATACAACAACGGCAACTGGTTGAAACCAACAATGCCGGCATGGTAATCACTCATACAGCTGCTCCACAAATCCCAGCTTCGGTAGGGATTATAACGGATACGCTTTCTAAGGTGATCCCCCCAAGCTTCACCGGTCAATACTATTCTTTTGAGATCAAAACCTTCGATTGGTATAATATAGATATACTGTTGAAAGACGTGAAAGGAGTGGTGCAGGGAAGTTTACGTGTAACCCTTACCGGTACCTACAAGAACAATACTCATGTTTTTCTGATCATTCCTGATCTCAGGATTTTTGCGGAGGGAGGTTGGCTTCGTGGAGAAAGCGATGTAATGGGTTTCTATGGCACCGATGGCAAGCTGCCAGTGTTGCCGGACAAAAAGGCCTGGATCATAGGTACAGGGGAGGAAAAAGGACAAATACGCTTCGCAAAATCTATCCTCGTTACTAAGCAGGATAATAACGTGGTGCTAACGCCTGCACCTGCCGGACCACAGGCCATGAACGACTTTCTCAATACGCTGAACTTTAAAGGGATTCAAATCGATGTGTCGGAAAGTAAACATGCTGATAGTCTGCGTGGGGTGGAAGAAGAAATCCAAAAAATAAAGGCAATCAGGCCTACCAGTATTCCCTGTGATTGCGGATACAACATCCCTCAACCAGCGCCTCAGCCATAGCGTTTTCAGGGTAACCGGAGCGTTTATGCTTCGGCGTTACGCCGCCGGTTCTCCACTGAAACATCTCCAAACCGGACTAAAAATTTTTATTCCTGGCAATTTATCTCTCTATAAACCAACTACTTATATTTTTTTTAAAAAAACTTCCAAATTCCCGACCGTTTTGCAACGCTCATTCGTCAAAAACTGAAAGCAAGCAAAATGGAAAACTTAAAAGACAAAGTAGCCGTAGTTTTTGCGGCATCCGGCCAGGTGGGTGGCGCAATAGCACGGGGATTTGCAGCACATGGCGCCAAAGTGTATGTAACGGCATTGAACCTGGCAGCTGTAGAAGCCCTCGCAGCGGAGATCATTGCCGATGGCGGCCAGGCACAGGCAGGTAAGGTGGATGCGCTTAATGAAGCGGAAATCGATGCTTACATTCAACAGGTAGTAGCGGATAATGGCCGGCTGGATATGGTGTTTAACGGCATCGGCAGTTACTATAAAGACGCGGGTAGCGGTACGCCCACTACCATGGCTACTTTTGAACAATTCCTGCATCCACTGCAAAGGATTTGTGGCTCGCAGTTTCTTACTTCCCGCGTAGCCGCCAAGTACATGATCCAAACCGGCTCCCAGGGTACGCTGTTGCAGTTTACCGCCTCCATGGCCAGGTCCAAAACGCCCAATATGGCAGGCTTTGCGGCAGCCTGCGCAGCTATTGAAGGACTTACCCGCGTAATGGCCGCAGAGTTTGGGCAGCATGGTATAAAGTCAATCTGCATCGCTTCCGGTGCATTGCTGGAAACCCGCAAAATCCAGGGCATGATCACTGATTTTTCCGCAGCACTGGGCCTTCCAAGAGAACAGGTCGCAGCCAATTACACCCGCTTCGATATCCTCAAAACAGTGCCTACGTTAAAGCAGCTGGGCGAAACGGCCGCCTTCCTGGTGTCCGACAACGGCATGGTGTTCAACAGTCATATCGTAGATTTTGATTGCGGAAAACTGAATATATTATAATAAGTTTATGGAGTCGCACTCCTTTTGTTTAGCCATAACATTCATACAATGGAAAGAGAAGCAATCCTGCAACAGGCCATGGCCGGGGATATTAACGCATTTCAATCGCTGTTTGCTGCATTTCAGCAACCACTTAAATCATACCTCTACCGGTTGCTGACTGATCGCAATGACGTAGATGATCTGACGCATGATACCTTCATCCGTGCCTTCGATAAGATCGGCACCTTTAACGCAGAAGCATCCCTGAAAACCTGGGTGTTTCGTATAGCCACCAACCTGGCATATGATCACCTCCGGAAACTGAAGCGCTGGCCCGTGGATGCGCAGGACCAGGGTGCACGACTGGCCATCGGTAATCCCGAAATTTCCGGATCATTCCGTATCGTACATCAGCACTATACTTCAGGCGCCTATGAAATGCGGGAACATATCGATTTCTGTTTCACCTGCATCTCCAAAACACTGCCTATCGAAAACCAGGTGGCCATGATTTTAAAGGATATCTACGATTTCCCGGTGAAGGAAATTTGCCAGATACTCGATAAATCAGAAGGGGTGGTGAAGCATCTCCTGAATGATTCGCGGGAAACCATGACCAATATCTTCGACCACCGTTGCGCACTAGTCAACAAAAACGGGATCTGTGACCAATGTAGTCAACTCAATGGGATTTTCAACCCCAGGCAGGACCAGCAGGAACAACGCATGAAACTGGAACTGGTAAAAGAATCAAAGCGCTTTAACAGGGCAGAACTCTTTGAGTTGAGAACGCAACTGGTGAAGGCGATCGATCCTTTGCAGAGCAGCGGCACCGACTTACAGGATATTATCATGCGATGTACCCGCACAGCCATCGGCGACGTAAAGGATTTCTTTAGTCCTCCGCCGGTAAAAGCGTTGTAACAGCAGGGCTTACATCTCCCTAAAAAATTGTAAAGTAGGTTCATACAACAGCGGTAGTCACTTGCAGGTGCTACCGCTTCTTTTTATTACTTCCACTGCTTCACCTGCTGCTCACAATAATCCCAGATCAGCTGCTCATTTCGCTTGCTGTAATATTTTGGTGAGGCACCTACCGGTTTATTTTTCTCAAAATAAGTTCCGGTGAGATGTATATCTCCAGTGGCCAGAAAAGTAAGCGTTTCGGCTCCCTGTTCCGGCGTTTTGAAAAATGGCCTTAGCAATTTGGCCACTACATTCATCAGGCCCCCCAGGTTGCTGGTCACGCCAAAGTTAGTGGCTATCGCCCCCGGATGTACACTGTTAACCCTTACGTGGTGCAATCCCTGTTGGCTCAGTTGCGCCGCCAGATGTTGCGTATTCCAAATCAGGAATAACTTCGAATTGCCATAGGCCCTCAGCGGATTATAATGTTTATGCAGTTCAATGTCGTTAAAGTCTGGCCGGGCATTCAGCTTGTGAGCATTGGAGGCTACATTAATAATTCTCGCATCCTCGCGCTGCTGGAGCAATGGTAGCAGTTGTTTCGTCAACAAAAACGGTGCTAGTACATTTAACGCAATCGTGGTTTCTATGCCTTCAGCAGTTACGGCCCTTTCTTTATTCATCAGTCCTCCCGCGTTGTTGATGAGAATATCCAGCCGCTTGTACTTATTCAGAAAACTCGTTGCTGCTTTCTTCACCTCCCTCATTAAAAAGAAGTCGCCTACGATATAGTCCACCTGCCTGTTTCCGGTCAGCTTTTTTATTTCCTCCGCTACTGCGGCCGTTCTTTCTTTATTCCTTCCATGGATCACCACGGTGTATTGCCGTTGGGCCATTGCGATGGCTGCGGCCTTTCCGATCCCTCCCGTTGCACCGGTGATGAATACTACTTTCTCCTGATTCATTTTTTTAAACACAAACTTAGTTATATTTACTAACCAACGGTTAGTACTAACCACCTGGTTAGTGCTAACTCAATAGTTAGTATCAAAAAACGACTATGGCAAAAAAACATGATCTTATCACCTGCAATGCCGGCACATTGCGCGCCATCCGCGATGCCATGGAAACACTGAATGGCAGCTGGAAACTACAGATATTACTATCGCTGAAAGCAGGGCCTAAGCGCTTCCGGCAGATAGCGAAAGAAATAGAAGGTATCAGCGATAAAATGTTATCAAAGGAGTTGAAAGACCTGGAAACGAATCTGTTGGTGAAACGGACGGTGTATGATACGTTTCCACCGGCAGTGGAGTACGAGATAACGCCGTATGCGGATACGTTACAGGAGGTGATGCTGGCGCTGAAGAATTGGGGGATGATGCACAGGAAAAAGATAGTAGGGAAATAGATAACAGTAACAGGCTGCGGCCGGGCAACCGCAACCTGTCATACACTGTTTTATGCGTACTAATATATCGCTACCGGATTCACATTTACCTGTGTGGACCCTACATACAGCGGTTGTCCGAGCACAAATAAAAACTCCCATACTTTTTCCTTCACCAGTGGTCTGCTATCGATCAGTTCCAGGTTATATATTCCATGTTTCGCCAGCATAAACTGGTTGATGGGGAATTCTTCTTTGCCATATGGGTTAGGATATACTTCAGAGGCCCAGGTATCGCCACCAAAGGCTACGATTCCCTGTGATGCCAGCCATTTGGCGGCTTCCATGCCTATGCCGGGTTCCACTTCCAGAAATTGTTTGTTGTCTTTGCCAATGAGCTCCAGCCAGCCGGTATTAAACAATACCACATCGCCTTTACGAATGGTGATTCCTTCTTTTTTCAGCACCGCCTGTATATCAGCAACGGTAAACTCGGTGCCGCCGGGAACAATCGGTTTGCCGTAATGTGCAGTCATATCCAGTAATACCGCACGGGTAACGATCGGGGGGACTTTTTCAATGCCGAGTTTTTTCACACCCTCTACCGTTACAAAATCAGCGGCTTTATTGCCGTTATAATACACATTGTTGATGCCGATATGCCCAATGCCGTTGAGTTGAGTGCCTACGCCGGTCCAGCCGTTCACCAGCTCATCGTTAAAGCTGAATTTATTAGGCCCCAGCGTTTGCCCCGCCTGTTCGCCGGGCTGTATGTTGTAGAGGTGAAAACTGCGATGGCGGAATGCCGGCAGGTACTTGTCTATTGGCACCGCCAGCGGTAATGTCTTCCCAAATTTTACCAGTTTAATGGCACTCATTACCCCTGCGGGCGACAATAAATTAGCAGCGCCTATTTCATCATTGGCGCCATAAGCGGAAGGATACCAGCTGTTATCCGCAGGGTCGATCTGCGTTTGTGCGTTCGCGTAAGACAGGCCCATAAGTAGGCTGCCTGTCAACAGTGCTTTATGGATGTAATTGCTTTTCATCTGAATGCGGTTGAATGTTTATTGCTTCTCAAACACGATAAGTATATGATTGTTCTCCTTATCGACTCCGCAAAGGTCCGCTAAGATCCATTATTAGAAAAATAACATGAGTTTGGGGTGGTTATCAGAATAATGATTGAAGTGTGTCTGAAACTGTTACAAGCTGCGTTTCTCCAATATTTCTTGCCAACACCAGCAGTCCGGCGGCATGGTGGGCATCGCTGGCATGACTATACACCGCATCCTGCACCACCACCGGATGCAGACCCCGTTCAAAGGCATCCATGGCAGATTTTAGCACACAGCTCTCCGTGGCAATACCACAGAGGTATAGCTTTTGTACACGATGCTGCTGTAGAAAGTACTCAAACGCCGGTGTAAACGCGGAGTATTGGTGTTTCACAAATATATTGGTCGCAAGCGGCTGCAGCACCGGAATAATATCGGTTTCCGCACTATGCCGCAGCTTCTGCCACTGCATCAGTTGCTCGAAATTGCTGTATGCCGGATTGATAAACTGTGTAAACGCTACTGGCCTGTGGGCAGCAGTAAAATGTTTTATTAAGGAAATAATGGGGGAGATGATACGCTCGCAGGGAGGTTTTACGAACCCCTGCTGCATATCTACCACGAGTAAGGCTTCCTGCATACCTCCGGATTAATTGATTAGGACTGCCACCCCATTGATATCGCCGTTGCGTAAATGATCCAGTGCTTCGTTTGCCTGGTGCAACGGATACGGGTGTGTCTGTGTCTGAAACGACAATTCCCTGGCCAGTGCCAGCAGTGCCTGTCCATCTTTACGGGTAAGATTTGCCACCGATTTAATGCTTCTCTCCCCCCATAATAGCTGGTAGGGCAGTGATGGGATATCTGACATGTGTATACCACCGCAAATAATAGTACCACCTTTTACCGTGTCTTGTAGTGCTTTTACTACCAACTCGCCCACTGGTGCAAAGATGATGGCCGCATCCAGCAGAAACGGTGCCGGGGCGGTAGAGTCGCCTGCCCAGGCAGCCCCATACCTGCGTGCAAACTCCTGTGCCGAATGATCTCCGGGCCGCGTAAAAGCACATACGGATTTACCATGGTTGATAGCTACCTGTATCAATATGTGTCCGGCTCCGCCAAACCCATATATACCAATGTTTTTAGCTTCCGTTGGCAACATGGTGTAAGACCGGTAGCCAGTTAGCCCGGCGCAAAGCAATGGCGCACCAAAAGAGCCACCGTGCTCCATTGGTAATGGAAAACAATACCGGTGATCCGCTACTGCATACTCGGCGTATCCACCATCCAGGTGATAGCCCGTAAACTGCGCATGATCGCATAAATTCTCCAGGCCCTTGCGACAATAACCGCAATCGCCGCAGGTATAGCCCAGCCAGGATACGCCTACCAACTGTCCTACCGCTATATCGGTTACCAACGTGCCCCGGCTGATCACTTCACCTACAATCTGATGACCAGGCACCAGTGGGAGCTTTGGCTGCTTTAAGTCGCCATCTATGATATGTAAATCCGTTCTGCAAATAGCACAGGCGGCCACCTTAATCAGTACCTGATACGGGGAAGGGATGGGAACGGGTATACGTTGATGTAAAAGCCGGCTGCATGACTGCTCCAATACCATGGCGTTCATCAACAATGGGGGCTGAATCGTCTGGTCCATTTTTCTGGTTATTTGAGTTGTTAGGGTGGGAGCCATGTTATCTCCCTGTAAAACCAAGTTAACTTTTTTTAACCGGAAGAATTATATTTAATTTGAAATCCTTATTTAACCCATTATTCATAAAAATATGACCACTATCAAAAACATAGTTTTAGTACACGGCGCTTTTAGTGATGGTTCGGGATATCGTGGCATGTATGACGCCCTCACCAAACAGGGATTTAAGGTAACGATCGTCCAAAATCCGCTCACCTCCCTCAAAGACGACGCTACAGCCACCACCGTGGTGCTGGATAACCAGGACGGCCCTACGATCCTGGCCGGCCATTCCTGGGGAGGCGCCGTCATCACAGAAGCTGGTAATCATCCGAATGTGGCAGCGCTGGTTTATATCGCCGCCTTCCAGCCAGACACTGGGGAATCGGCCCTGCAATGGTTCCGTTCCGCGCCTCCGGCGCCAGAAAACGGCATCCAGGCACCGAATGAAAAAGGAATTGTGTACTACGCAAAAGAAACGTTCCATGCCGGCTTCTGTGCAGATATTCCGGCCGAAGATGCAGCATTTATGTACGCCTCCCAGGGCGCCTTCTATGCGCAATGCTTTGTAACGCCTATAACGGAGGCAGCCTGGCGTCATAAACCCTCGTACGGCATCATCGCCACGGAAGATAAAAGTATCCTGCCCGAAATTCAGCGAAACATGTACGCCCGCTCCAATACAAAAACAATTGATCTCAAAGCCAGCCACGCCCTGCATATCTCGCAGCCGCAGGCAGTAGCGGATTTCATTGTCCAGGTGGCTGCTGAACTGTCCGGGAAATAGTATTATATTTAATCTAACTGCCATTCACTATATAGTGTTGGCAGTTAGATTTACAGTTTTTCAGGCAACGGAACATGGAGCAACCGAATTTCTCTTCTAACTCACTTTACGATCTTTATCAACACCTGAACCTGCCCTTGCAGTTCATTGACCCTACTACGGGATTTTCTATTTTCAACCTCCGGGATGTCGGCTTTGAGCTGCCTTATCAATCAGCCTCCTACAGGCCCAACTTCTTTTCCTTTCTGTTTGTGAAAGATGGACAAGGAAAATATAAAATCGATGAGCATACCTTTGATGTGCAACCACATTCGGTCTACTTTACAAATCCAAGTAACTACCGCACTTTCGGGTGGGAGCGCATAGAGGATATTTTCCTGATCACCTTCGATGAAACATTCCTGAAAAAGTATATCAGCCCGCAGATATTCGAGGAATTCCCATTCCTGCTCACTGAAACAGTGCGTCCAAGAGTGGTGACTGACTCGTTCTATGAAGAAGTAGCTGCCGTATACCTGCTTATCAATGATCATTACAGGCGTGAATCCGCTGTAAAATATAAAGTAATAGGTCACCTTCTGGCCGTATTGCTACTCAAAATAAAGGCATATTTTTGGGAAGATTATAACCCTATTTATGAAGGCAACAGAAGTTCCCAGATCGTAATTGCCTTTAAAAAAATGTTGGAAAAACATTACCGGGATCTCAACGCAGGTACGGTTGAAACCGTTTACCGTGTACAGGATTATGCCAGCGCCCAACAGCTGCATCCAAATTACCTGAGCAATGTTATCAAAATAAAAACAGGAAAGCCTATTGCCACCTGGATAGCAGAAAAAAGTACGGCAGAAGCAAAGTCAATGTTGTTAAATGGTCATCTATCTATTAAAGAGATAGCATATAAACTAGGCTTCATGGAACCGGCCCATTTCAGCACCTTCTTTAAAAAACACACTGGCTCAACACCCGTTCAGTACCGGAAAGAGCACCACCTGTAAAATTTATAAGTCTTCCTGTAATTCTTGAAATAATCCAGGCACCTCTCTGGTCTATCTTTGTTTCATCAAACAAAACAGATAGACTCATGAAAAATTTATCAGAAAAAGTAATCCTCGTAACAGGCGCGTCCAAAGGAATTGGAGCAGAAGTAGCAAAAAAGCTGGCAGTAGCCGGCGCAAGAGTAATTGTTAATTATGCCGGTAGCAAGTCCGATGCAGACGCCGTAGTAGCTGAAATTACCGCTAATGGCGGTGATGCAATCTCCCTGCAGGCCGATGTCAGAAATCCTGCTGAAGTGAAAGCACTCTTCGACCAGGCAATTGCTCACTATGGCCGTATCGATGTACTGATTAACAATGCGGGTATTATGATTACCAAAACCATCGCAGAAACTACCGACGACGAATTTGACCGTACGTTTGACATAAACGTGAAAGGGGTATTCAATACCCTGCGGGAGGCTGCGACTAAATTGGCTGACAACGGAACGGTTCTCAATATATCCACCTCCGTTAACCGGCTCATGATTCCCGGTTATGGAAACTACGTTGCCTCCAAATCAGCCGTAGAACAACTCACCCGCATTTTTTCAAGGGAGGTAGGTCATCGTGGAATCAATGTAAATTCACTCTCTCCCGGACCTACCGCCACCGCACTTTTCCTGGACGGAAAATCACAGGAAACTATCGCACGGCTTGCAGCACTTAATCCATTTAACCGCATTGCCGAAACGGATGATATTGCCAATGTCGTGCTCTTCCTCGTGAGCGACGATGCCAAATGGATCAATGCTCAAAACATCGGCGCAAACGGTGGTATGGCTTAGTAACTGTAAAATCCTGACATATGAACACCTTATATAACAAAACAGCCTTAATCACCGGCTCCGCCAGGGGCTTAGGTAAAGCCATTGCAGAACGCTATGCGGCACTGGGCGCTAACATTGTAATCAATTATTCCAAAGATAAATCCTCCGCCGAGCAGGTGGTCTCCAACATCAGGGCCATGGGAGCCAACGTCATTGCGGTCCAGGCAGATGTTAGTAAAGTGGCAGAAATAGAGCAGCTCTTTAGTGAAGCCATTAAGGCCTTTGGTAAACTGGACATCGTAGTGGCAAATGCGGGTATCGAAATGGTTGAAACGCCGGTTACCGCCTTCACGGAGGAGCAATTTGACCGCCTTTTCAGCATCAACACCAAAGGAGCCTATTTTACTATGCAGCAGGCAGCCAAATTGGTACAAAACAACGGACGTATTATCTATATTGCCTCTAGTACTACGGTCTTTCCTGTACCTGGCATGGCGATATACGGCGGCAGCAAAACCACCCCACGATACCTGGTAGATGTGTTGTCAAAAGAAATCGGGCACAGGGGCGTAACGGTAAACGCTATTATCCCCTTCGCCGTTGATCATTCAGGGATTTTTGCTGAACCAGGAAGTTACCCTGAACTCCGGCAGTCGCTGCTCAACAGTTGCCCTATGGGGCGACTGGCGGAAGTAGAGGATGTAGCCAATATTGCAGAGTTTTTTGCAAGCGACCTTTCCTCCTTCGTGAACGGCCAGCACCTACTGGTAAATGGGGGTGCAAACCAATAATCCTACGGTAAGCAGTAGCGCAATTCACGGCAAGGCCTCCGGTTTTGCCGTAAGCGCGTTCTATATCTCCCTATAAAAAACAAAAATCAATTATTAGCTTTGCCTATAAAGCTACACGTTATGATCACGCGAAAAATTATCTTGCCACTTATGGCTACCTGCTTCTCATTATCGGCCTACGCCCAGCAGGAAATGCCGCTATACCCGGATAGTGTTGTCAACAGCCGCAAAGGACCCAACAAAGAAGTAAAAACCGACAGGCCCGACGGCGGCATCGGCTACACCCGCGTTTCAGTGCCCACCGTGCAAATATTCAAAGCACCTGCTGATAAAGCCAACGGTGCTGCCATGGTGGTATGTCCCGGGGGCGGCTACTCCGGCCTCGCCTATACGAAAGAAGGTATCAACTTCGCCAAACGCCTCAACGAAATGGGCGTAACAGCCATCGTACTTAAATACCGCATGCCTAACGATACCACCATGTGGGACCGCTCCATCGGACCGTTGCAGGATGCCCAACAGGCCATCCGCCTCGTAAGGCAGCATGCCGCTGCATGGAAAATAGACGTCAACAGGGTTGGCCTTATGGGCTCATCCGCAGGTGGCCACCTGGCCGCTACGGCAGGTACTCATTTTAAAAAATCGTATATCCCTAACAGTGACCAGGTAAACCTGCGGCCCGACTTCCTCGTGCTCGTTTACCCGGTTATCAGCATGGTGGATAGCATCACCCACCGTGGCTCCCGCAATAACCTGATCGGTAATAATCCTTCAGCAGAAAAAGTGCAGGAATTCAGCAACGAACTCCAGGTAACCGGTGAAACACCGCCTACCTTCCTCGTTCATGCTTCTGACGATAAAGCGGTAGTAGTTGATAACAGTATTA
This sequence comes from Chitinophaga jiangningensis, assembly GCF_900142605.1. GTDB lineage: Bacteria > Bacteroidota > Bacteroidia > Chitinophagales > Chitinophagaceae > Chitinophaga > Chitinophaga jiangningensis. The sequence goes on along the minus strand of NZ_FRBL01000009.1, from coordinate 313 downwards.
ATTTTTACTCCGCGCTTATCCGTAACAAAGTACCCGCAGAGCTGCATGTATATCAGCGCGGCGGCCACGGCTTCGGTATGAGCACCAGCAATCCCGATGAGCATTGGCTGGACCGGTTGGAGAACTGGCTTCGGGATAATGGTTGGTTGAAAAGAAACTAGCTAGGTATTTGCTTTGGATGACTTTTGAAACTTCCAGGGAATATATTGCCTAACGGCGTAGAGACTTTTAGATTTGTGCAATGCATACACTTAATAAAAATCTTTACTATAAAAATTCTTATTACCTCTTTTCCGTTTGTGAATTTGTCAGA
>NZ_FRBL01000025.1 GCF_900142605.1 Chitinophaga jiangningensis | reverse complement strand
AACTGCCCGGCTACAACTGACGAAGTAATCATCTACAACTTCGCAGCAAATCCAGCGGCTAACGCAGGCGCAGATCAGGAAGATTGCGGTAGAACCACTGCCTTTACCCTTGATGCAACCCCTGTGGTATCAACTGGTAACATCCAGCAGATCGGTACCTGGACTGTTCAATACACTGGTGCTAATACTGCTCCAACTGTAAGCGACATCCACGATCCAAAAGCTACCATCACGGTAACACCTGGTGATCAGGTACAGCTGACCTGGACGGTAACCAGCATCGTAAATGGTGTAGTAAATACTAAATGTCCGGCTACAACTGACGTTGTGGTGCTGTACAACTTCGCAGCAAATCCAACTGCTAACGCAGGTGCAGATCAGGAAGATTGCGGTAGAACCACTGCCTTCACCCTTGATGCAACTCCTGTGGTATCTACTGGTAACATCCAGCAGATCGGTACCTGGACGGTTCAATACACTGGTGCTAACACTGCTCCAACAGTAAGCGACATCCACGATCCAAAAGCTACCATCACGGTAACACCTGGTGATCAGGTACAACTGACCTGGACGGTAACCAGCATGGTAAACGGTGTAGTAAATACTAAATGTCCGGCTACAACTGACGTAGTCACCATCTATAACTACGCTGCTAACCCAGCGGCTAACGCAGGTGCAGATCAGGAAGATTGCGGTAGAACCACTGCCTTCACCCTTGATGCAACACCTGTGGTATCCACTGGTAACATCCAGCAGATCGGTACCTGGACCGTTCAATACACTGGTGCTAACACTGCTCCAACAGTAAGCGACATCCACGATCCAAAAGCTACCATCACGGTAACACCTGGTGATCAGGTACAACTGACCTGGACGGTAACCAGCATGGTAAACGGTGTAGTAAACACTAAATGTCCGGCTACAACTGACGTTGTGGTGCTGTACAACTACGCTGCTAACCCAGCGGCTAACGCAGGAGCAGATCAGGAAGATTGTGGTAGAACCACTGCCTTCACCCTGGATGCAACCCCTGTGGTATCTACTGGTAACATCCAGCAGATCGGAACCTGGACCGTTCAATACACTGGTGCTAACACTGCTCCAACAGTAAGCGACATCCACGATCCAAAAGCTAC
>NZ_FRBL01000007.1 GCF_900142605.1 Chitinophaga jiangningensis | reverse complement strand
AGAAGACTATTTATCAACACAAAACCTTAATAAAAGCCTTTTTTTTTCTAAAAATAGAAAGAGGCTATCTCAAATTACTTTTGAGACAGCCTCTTTTAACTATAATGCGATGTGAAAAAACGATGGGGTGTTATGCCTTAGCGTATTTAACCCAGGCATACAGGAACATAAGTCCAAAAACTACAATTGCCGCTGGTGCCAGAAAGCCACCGATGCTATCTCCAACTTTGTAAAAGTTGGTGGTGTGTACTACATCTAAGAAAGTCATCATGATATAATGAGTTTATTATTTCCGGATGCAAATTAGAACTTTAGGGGCAAATTCCCAATCAAGAATTCAGTTACCACTGCATCAATTGCTGTATATCCGCATCCAGTCTGGCTTTGGCCAGGAAATTTTTTTCCAGTTCCGTGGCAAAGGGCACTGGTGTATCCAGGCTGGCGCACCTGATCACAGGGGCATCCAGCAAATGAAAGCAGTGCTGGCCTATCCAGGCGCTGATTTCGGCGCCCAAGCCGCCGGTGAGTGTGTCTTCATGCAGCACCAGTACCCTGCCCGTAGCGGCTACTGCTTGCTGAATGGCGGTATAGTCCAGCGGCAGCAATGTCCGGAGGTCCAGCAGGCAGATGCTGAGGTGTTGGTGGCTGGCAGTATACTCCATAGCCCAGTGTACCCCGCTGCCATAGGTGATGATGGTAATGTCATCGCCGGATTGCACCAGGCGGGCTTTTCCTATTTCAGTAGTATAATATTCGTCCGGCACCAGGCCTGAAATGCTCCGGTATAAAGCCTTATGCTCAAAAAACAATACCGGGTTAGGGTCTGCAATGGCAGCGCAAAGCAGCCCTTTGGCATCTTCCGGGTTGGACGGGTATACCACCTTCAGGCCGGGAACATGGGTAAACCACGCTTCATTGCTTTGTGAATGAAAGGGGCCTGCGCCCACGCCGGCACCTGTAGGCATCCGGATCACCACATCCGCGTTTTGCCCCCAGCGGTAGTGGATTTTGGCCAGGTTATTCACAATCTGGTTGAAACCGCAGGAAACAAAATCTGCAAACTGCATTTCCACCATACTCTTAAATCCCTGGATAGATAAGCCCAGTGCCGCACCAATTATGGCACTCTCACAGAGCGGGGTGTTCCGGACCCTTTCGGGACCAAATTGCTCCAGGAAGCCTTCCGTAATCTTAAAAGCACCGCCATACCCTGCGATATCCTGGCCCATCAGGATCAACAGCGGGAATTCTTCCATCGATTGACGCAAGCCTTCGGCAATCGCGTCAATAAAGCGTTTTTCTGTACTGGTGCCAATCGGGTAATGCGGAGCAGGAGCGGGTGCGTAAATATCGCTGAGTTCCTGCGCGGTGCTAACGGGAGCAGGGTGCGGTTGTAAGCCAGCGGCCACGGCCTCTTCTATTTGCGCTTTCAGCGCGTGTTTAATATCGTGTATGCGTTCATCGGAAAGTATACCTTCTTCCAGTAAATAAGCTTCGTATTGCGCAATGGGGTCTTTGGCGGCCCATGCTTCCAATAATTCCGGTGGCACGTATTTAGTACCGCTGGCCTCTTCATGGCCGCGCATGCGGAACGTCAGGGCTTCGATCAGCACCGGTTTGTTATGGCTTGCTGCATACATGCGTGCGGAGCGAACCGTTTGATATACTTCCAGCAAATTATTACCATCTACCTGAACTCCTTCAATCCCGTACCCTGCGGCCTTTTCCACCAGGGAGGCACAACGGTATTGTTCCGACACCGGTGTGCTGAGCGCATAGCCATTATTTTCTATCAGGAAGATGACAGGGAGGTCCCAGACAGCGGCTATGTTGAGTGCTTCATGGAAATCGCCTTCGCTGGTGCCTCCTTCGCCGGTAAATACGAGCGTAGCGCGATTATCTTTCCGGAGTTTGTGTGCCAGTGCAATACCGTCGGCAATGCCAAGCTGAGGGCCGAGGTGGGATATCATGCCGCAGATCTGGTGTGCACGGTCCCCAAAATGGAAGGAGCGTTCCCGCCCTTTGGAATAGCCGGGTACCTGCCCCTGCCATTGCAGCAACAGCTTTTCCAGTGGCATGTTACGGGTGGTAAATACACCCAGGTTGCGATGCAGCGGGAGTATCCACTCGTCCGTATGCATGGCCAGCGTGGCGCCTACGGCAATGGCCTCCTGGCCGATACCGGAAAACCATTTACTAATTTTTCCCTGGCGAAGCAGTAACAGCATTTTTTCCTCTACCAGTCGCGGAAATACGAGCGAATGATAGAAAGACAATTGTTGTTCCCTGCTCAGGTTGGAACTGTCGAAATGCATGCACGGTAAATTTTGCAGATTAGTTGCTGCCGCCGGCCAGGCCGATCAGCACACTGTTGACGATGGTCATCACAATGCTGAAGAGTAACGCCCACCAAAAGCCGTCTACCTTAAAACCAGGTACCAGTTTGGCTGCCAGCAAAATAATAACCGCATTGATCACAAAGAGAAATAAACCTAACGTAACTATGGTAACGGGGAAAGTAAGCAGAACGAGCAGGGGCTTAACGAGTGCATTGAGGATAGCCAGTACCAGTGCCAGGATGAGCGCAGTCACAAAGCTGTCTACCTTTACGGCCGGTTTCAGCAGATAGGCGGTAAACATGGCGGCAATGGCACTAACAAGGATGCGTAATAGGAAACCCATAGAAAATAATTTAAATAACGGCGTTAGTAAATAAAACCGGTGAAGCACCGGATAAATGGAATTTACTGCATTTATCCGGTACTCCGTTATTTAAATTACAGAAAATTGTCGGCATCACGGTAGGCCTTGATGAGTGCCAGCTCACCTTCTGCGCCTTTTCCGAAGTTCCCATGTTCCATCCCCAACACACCTTTATAACCCTTTTTATGTAAGTGTTTGAAAATGTTGCGGTAGTTGATTTCGCCGGTGCCTGGCTCTTTACGGCCGGGGTTATCACCAATCTGAATGTAGGCGATCTCGTCCCAGCAAAGGTCCATTACAGGAATCAGGTTACCGGTATTTCTTTGCATGTGGTAGATGTCGTACAGGATTTTGCAGGAAGGACTATTCACCGCTTTACATACTTCGTAGCTCTGTTCTGCCGTGCGGAGGAACAGTTCCGGCGTATCACTCAGCGGCTCCAGCACCATCACAATCCCATGCGGCTCCAGGATTTCAGCACCGCGGCGCAGTGCATCCACTACGTTAGCGGTTTGGATGCCCATTGGCAGGGAACGGTCAAAAAAGCCGGGAACAACGGTCGCCCATTTGGCGTTCACACGCTTAGCCGTTTCTACACTCTTTTTGCAGGTGGCAATAAACGCATCTTTAAACTCCTGCTTACCAGTGGTGAGAGATGTTTTCCAGTTGTTGCCGGTATCTACCACAAACACGCCCATGGTCATATTTTTCTGGGCGAGCAGACTACCGATTTTTTCCTGCATGGCTACATCACGGCCCAGCAGCCCATTGTCTTCAATGGAGCGGAAACCCTGATCATACATGTATTTGATCTGATCGAGGAAGTCGGCGCCGCCGTTGTTTTTAAACATGCCATCGTGCGGGGCATAGTCCAGGTTAAATGGTTTACCTGCAGTACTTGTTGAAGTGGAGGCTGCCTGTGCGGCGGTGGTTACACCTCCCAATGCCAGGGCGGAAAGGCCGGCTAAAGCACCCTGTTGCAGGAAATTTCGTCTTTTCATAACGATGAATTAAAAGTAAAAAGGACACCCTTAAATTTAAAAGGTTTTGAATATAAATGCTAGCAAAAAGAAAAATAATCAAAAAAAGACCTCTTTTTTTGCGTTCATCACAAAAAGTTTGCAACAATCAATTCATTTTCTATCTTGACCACGTACACACCCAATCTACTCAGATGAATCAATTTTATGTGACCTTGTTAGTAGGCGGAATGCTTTGTCAGCCAGCATTTGCCCAGAAAGACAGTGAATACACCGCCTACGACCAAAAGATACCTGGTACTGAAGTGCATTTTAAAATGGTGCCCATCAAGGGAGGCACGTTCACGTTAGGAAGTCCTCAAAATGAAAAAGGCAGGAAAGCTGATGAAGGGCCTGCTAAAACTGTAAAAATCGATGACTTCTACATGGGTGCCACAGAAGTTACCTTTGATGAATACAACGAGTTTGCCGACCAGGATAAACCACAACCGGATATCCCTGACGGTATGACCCGCCCCAGCCCGCCCTACATCGACCTTACGCTGGGTATGGGAAAAGCCGGCGGCTTTCCCGCCAACAGTATGAGTCAGTACGGCGCTCTGATGTATTGCCGCTGGCTGTACTATAAAACTGGTGTATTCTACCGCCTGCCCACCGCAGCAGAATGGGAATATGCCTGCCGCGCCGGTGCAAAAACCACTTATCCGTTTGGCAACGACGCCGCTCAACTGAAAAACTACGCTTGGTATAAAGATAATAGTGAAGGTAAATACCACCAGGTAGCGCAACTGAAACCTAACGCCTGGGGCCTGTACGATATGTTGGGTAACGTGCAGGAATGGACCATGGACCAGTACGATGAGCAGGGGGTAGCACAGGCTGCCACCACCAATCCCTGGACGGTGCCTACCAAGAAATCACCACGACTGCTCAAAGGCGGCACCTACGAAGATGATGCCGTAGCCCTGAGAGCCGCAGCGCGACTAAAATCGGACCCGATGTGGAACGACCGCGATCCGCAGAACCCTAAAAGCCGCTGGTGGAACGCCGACGCACCTTTCGTTGGTTTTCGTGTAGTCCGCCCCGTTAAACAGCCTACTAAAGCAGAAGCAGAAAAATTTTTTGAAGAACAGATCGATAAATACGTTGGATCCCGCTAGTATTCACACCTAAAAAAATCCTTTTATGGACACTGAAAAATCACAAGAATTCCACGTTCAGGGTCGCCGCGATTTCGTAAAACAATCGTCCATGATCGCCGGCAGCCTGCTTGCAATGCCTATTCTGTCTAAAGCCGCCTCATTTGAAGGGTCCGGCAATGCCGGTGTGATCAAAATAGCCCTGATAGGCTGTGGTGGTCGCGGTACCGGAGCAGCCACCCAGGCGCTCAAAACCAAGGAAAATGTGCAGCTGGTGGCGATGGCGGATGCATTCCCCGACAGGCTGAAAGACAGCTACGACAACATTAAGGAAGCACTGGGCGATAAAGCCGACAGGGTAGCCGTTCCTGAAAAAAACAAGTTCATCGGCTTCGATGCATATAAAGAAGCCATCGCCCTGGCAGATGTGGTGATCCTCGCCACCCCTCCGGGTTTCAGACCTATCCACTTCGAAGAAGCGGTAAAACAGGGCAAACACATCTTCATGGAAAAACCTGTAGCTACCGACCCGGCAGGCGTAAAACGCGTACTGGAAGCAGCTGCAGTAGCCAACACCAAAAAACTGAACGTGGTAGTAGGGCTGCAACGCCGCTACCAGAACTCATATCGGGAACTGTATAAACGCTTCCAGGATGGTATCATCGGCGACATCACGTCTATCCAGGTATGGTGGAACCAGGGCGACCTCTGGGTAAAGCCACGTAAGCCTGAATATACAGAAATGGAATACCAGATGCGTAACTGGTACTACTTCAACTGGCTCTGTGGCGATCATATCGTAGAGCAGCATATCCACAATATCGACGTAGGTAACTGGTTTAAAAACGATACGCCTGCTACCGCTTCCGGTATGGGTGGCCGCGCAGTACGTACCGGCAAAGAATACGGTGAGATCTATGATCACCACTATGTGGAATACCGCTATGCGGACGGTGTGGTAATGAACAGCCAGTGCCGCCACTGGAAAGCCGCTGCCAGCAAGGTAGATGAAGAGATTGTAGGTACAAAGGGCCGCATCTACTGCGATCGCGCGCAGATCGTGGATGCCAAGGGAAAAGTGATCTACCAGTTTGAGAAAAAAGGAAACGAAAATAATCCATACCAAACCGAACACGATGAGCTGTTTGCAGCCATCGCAAAAGGGGAGTACAAGTATTCCGATGCACTGCGTGGTGCACAGGCTACCATGTCGGCCATCCTGGGCCGTATGGCTACTTATTCTGGTCAGGTGATCCATTGGGATAAAGCCCTGGATTCAGGCCTGGATCTGCATCCTAAGACATATGCATTTGACGCGGCACCTCCGATTGTTCCGGGGGCTGACGGCTTATATCCATATGCAAAACCTGGTATTACGAAATACGTTGGTTAATTATAATGATGACGGTGGAGCCGGGGTTTGGAAAAGGACACACAAATTCCCGGCCTCTTCCTTTACATTAATTTGTAATTTCCCGCCATGAGGAATTACATCATTGCATGCGGAGTAGTATTATTAGCCACCACGGCTAATGCACAGCAGGCGGCCATCGCCAGGTGGGCAGCCACAGAAGTGCTACAGTCGCCACCACTCAAAGATGCACATACCGGGATCTCCATTTACGAGCCGGCAACAAGCAAATACTGGTACCAGTACCAGGACGAAAAATATTTCTCTCCTGCCTCCAACACAAAAATATTTTCCCTTTTTACAGGACTGAAGCTATTAGGCGACTCCCTGCCGGCGGCACGCTACCTGGAAAACGATACCGCGATTTTCATCAAAGGCACCGGTGATCCAACTTTCCTGCATCCCGATTTTCCCTATCAGCCACTGCTGGCCTTATTACAGCAAACAAAGAAGCAGATATGGCTGGTAAGCACCGGCAACGCTAATCGCCGCTTTGGACCCGGATGGGCCTGGAGCGATTACCCGGATTATTATCAGCCCGAGCTGAGTGAAATGCCAATGTATGGCAACGTAGTCCGCATCAGGCACCAAAAGGATAGCTCATGGATGACCCCCGACCTCTACAACCTCACCCTGCTGCCAGACGATACCAGCTCGGAAGTACTAACGGACAGGGATGAACGAAACAATAACTTCTCTATAAGATATAACCGGAAAGACCGTAGCACTTCCACCTACGAAGTGCCCTATATCACCGGCTCCATACTAGACCTGAAGGAGCGGCTGGAAGATACCCTGCACCGCAGCATAGGCGTGGCGCTTACCGCTCCCGCCGGGAAATTTACCCTGCTGCGCAGCGTGCCGGTGGATTCCATGTTTACGCCCATGATGCACCGCAGTGATAACTTTTTTGCAGAACAAACACTGATGATGAGCAGTGCCTTGCTATGGGACAGCATTAACACGAAGCGCATTATCAGATATGTAATAGATACCTATCTTACTTCTTTGCCGCAGGAGGCACAGTGGGTGGACGGTTCCGGGTTATCACGGTATAATCTCCTCACCCCGCGCGACTTTGTAACCGTGCTGACGGATATGTACAAAAGCTACCCTAAGCAGCGGCTTTGGGAAATATTCCCGACAGGAGGGAAGGGCACCCTGAAGAATTATTACAAAGAGCAGTTTGTGCATGCGAAAACGGGAACGCTCACGGGAAGTGTATGCCTCAGTGGTTACCTGGTAACAAAGAACAATAAAACGCTTGTTTTCAGTGTGTTGGTAAATAATAACCGGGAGAGTGCCACGAGTGTGAGAAGGGCAGTGGAGAAGCTGCTGACGAAGATTTATAAAGACTACTAACTAAATACAGGGTTGCTGAAACGGCAACCCTGTTATTTTATATTAAAATTGACAAGCCGGGTGGTATCCTGCGCCTGGTCTGATTCTATCAGCCCAATGCCGCGGGCATAGTAGTTTACCGCCACAGTACCTACCGGTAATGTAGCACTGGCCGTGGAGGCGCTGGCATCCAGCTGCACCCCGATTACATCCGTATAGTCATGGCCGTTCACCACTTTACTGATGCCTTTTTGCACAATGGTATACTGAAGGAGTGCCTTGGTGCTGATGCCCCCGTAGCTGACCGTAACCGTATCAGACCAGGTACTGCCGGCAGGCAGGAAGTCCTTCAGATAGGTCAGGCGCAGGTCCGACGCAGTATAGCCGTCGAAACTCAGGATGGACGCTATTTGTGTGTAAACGCCTTCGGTACAATTGGAGCACATAAATGCTGAACTATCGCCCAGCTTCCGGTACACATTGCCATTAATCGTAGTATCCCCATTAACTGTAAGCGTGTACTGCGAACTGTCGCCGGTGCTACTCACATTCAGATATGTAAAGGAGGAACCTTGCGTGTATGGTGCATAATCGCACTTAGAGTTGACCCCGCCATCTTCCGTACTCATTTCCTTGCTACAGGAAAAGAGCATCATTACACAGAGCACGATGGTTCCCAGACTGAGGCCGGTTTTCATGAGAAATAAAGATTAGGATATCTTATTAACGCTTAAGTCCCGGTTTTTATTCACTGTTTCCAATATTTTTTTTAGGGAGATGATCAGGTCATCAGCTGCAGCATGGCTTCAGTATCAATCAGTTTCACGTATAGACACACATTCCGGGCACCGGTACAAAAAGGAAAAGCGAACCCAGACCTGCAATGTAAAGCTGGTAGCCTTTATATAGATCGTTGTTAATTAGAGATTAATGATAATGTATAAAAGATGGCATTTTAATTAGACAAAAGTGTTTAAAGTACGCTTATTTTTAGAAAAAAATTAATATAAATCTTGATAAATTGATCGAAGATGAATTTGCTGTACTCGTAGATAAAGAAAGCCCGTTCATCGACTAAGTTTTATCACCCAAAATTTTAATTTATGGTTCCACGTTATGTGAAGGCAATAGCATTGCTATGCCTTCTCGGGTCGGTTCTGCAACCGCAGAGCACGCGCGCGCTGCCTATTTCCCCCTGGCAGCAGGTTAATCTGACCATCAGAGGAAAAGTTAAGGACATCAACGGCAATCCGTTGCCAGGTGTAACCGTATTGGTAAAAGATACCAAACGCGGCGCCACCACTGATGAAAAAGGTAACTTCTCCATTAATGATGTGAAGAAAGAATCGGTATTGGTATTCCAATTTATCGGTTATGATCCTGTAGAACAGGTGGTGGATGGCAAGCCCCTGTCGATTGTACTAAAGGAAAGTCAGAAAACCCTTGATGAGTACGTGGTGGTTGGTTATGGTACGCAGAAGAAAGTGACCAAAACCGGCGCCGTTTCCATGGTAAAGGGTTCGGAGCTCCAGCAGTCACCAAACGTAAACATTTCCAACTCCCTGGTGGGTCGCATCCCTGGTATTATCGCAGTAAACCAAAGTGGTGAGCCGGGTTACGACGGTTCCCGCATTTTTATCCGCGGCCGTAGCACCCTGGGCAACAGTAACCCGCTGGTGGTAATCGATGGTTTCCCCAGAGATGGCTTTGAGCGTATGAACCCGAATGATATCGAAAGCGTATCTATCCTGAAAGATGCCGCTGCCGCCATCTACGGAAGCCGTGCTGCCAACGGCGTTATCCTGGTAACCACCAAGCGCGGTAAAGGCGGTAAACCCAGCGTGAGCTATGGTTACAACCAGTCGTTTGTAACGCCTACACGCCTGCCCAAAATGGCGGACGCACCTACGTACGCACAGATTGTAAATGAGATCCTGACATACGGTGGTGATGCACCCCGTTACACAGATGAACAAATCAAGAAGTTTGGCGATGGATCAGATCCATGGCTTTATCCGAACACAAACTGGTACGATGCCACGATCAAAAAAGTATCGCTTCAGAATCGTCATGATCTCAGCCTTTCCGGCGGTACGGAAAAAATGAGTTACTATGTTTCGCTCGGTTCCCTGTTCCAGGATGGTATCTATAAAAACAGTGCTACCAATTACAAACAGCAGAACGTAAGAGCCAACCTGGATGCGGTGGTAAATGAATATATCCGTCTCCGCTTTGACCTGGCGGGCAGGCTGGAAGACAGAAACTTCCCTCCACGCAGTGCCGGTTCTATTTTCAGAGCGCTGATGCGCGGCCGCCCTACGGAAAACGCCATCTGGCCTACCGGCGAACCTGGACCAGATATCGAATATGGGGATAACCCGGTGGTAACCGGTACTAACGCTATCGGTTATACGAGCGATAAAAACTATGTGGTAAACGGAACCTTTGTGGCCGTGGTAAATATTCCATGGGTACAGGGTTTGTTTGTAGATGGTAGTTTCGCATATGACCAGAACTTCCAGTTCGGAAAAACTTTCGTGAAACCCTGGACACTGTACACGCTCGACCCTAACAGCACCAACCATGCGTTGATCCCGGGCTCCAGAGGTGTGTCGGCCCCTGAGCTGACTGAAAACTTTAACACCGGCAGAAGTAGTACTGTAAACCTCAAGCTGAACTATACCCGTACTTTCGGAAAGCACTATGTGAGCGCCTTTGCAGCCTTCGAGCAAAATAGCCTCCGGGGTGATAACTTCGGTGCATACAGAAGGTTTTTCGTGAGTGACAAGCTGGACCAGCTATCGGCCGGTGGCGACAAGCAAAAGGATAATAACGGTTCCGCCTTTGAATATGCACGCAGAAACTACTTTGGCCGTATATCCTACAACTATAAGGAAACATACCTGTTCGATTTCAACGGTCGCTACGATGGTACACAAAACTTCCCTGAAGGTCGCCGTATGGGCTTCTTCCCTGGGGCCTCTGCAGGATGGGTCCTGTCCAACGAAAACTTCTGGAAAGAGAACATCCATGCGATGAGCTATTTCAAAATTCGTGGTTCCTGGGGCCAAATGGGTAATGACAACGTACCTCCATTCCAGTACCTTACTACTTACGGCTTTGCAGGCGGTGGTGTGATGTTCGGCTCTGATCTTAATAAATCGATTTACCAGATCCGTACACCCAACCCTTACATTACCTGGGAGGTGGCTAACAACTATAACATAGGCCTTGAAACCAAACTCTTTAAAGATAAATTGTCTATCGAAGGGGAGTATTTCTATTCCAAGCGTTCCAACATCCTCATTCCCAGAAATGCTGCTATACCTGATTTTACCGGTCTGACACTTCCGGATGAAAACATCGGTATCGTAAGCAACAAGGGATTCGAGATGGTATTATCTCACAAAAACGATATCAAAAAATTCCATTACGAAATCATTGGTACCGTCACCCGCGCTAAAAACAAAATCCTGTACTGGGCGGAATCTCCTAATGTACCTGCCTGGCAGCAATATACAGGAGGGCAGATCGAGGCCCCGCTTTATTACAAAGCAGTGGGAATCTACCATACGCAGGATGAAGTGGATAAATCTGTTCACCTGAGTGGTGCGCGGCCTGGTGACGTGATCTTTGCGGATATTAATAATGATAAGAAGATCGACGATCTTGACAGGATTCGTGTAGACAAAACCCAGTATCCTACCATGATTTATGGTTTAACGATGACGGCCAAGTATGCAAACTTTGACTTTACCATGTTATGGCAGGCAGCCACCGGCGCCAGTCAATACATCCGTACGGAGTCAGGATTGATCGGCAACTTCCCGGAAGCAATTGTGAAAGACAGATGGACTGCACAGAACCCGAACGGTTCCTGGCCAAGAGCGTACGACCGTGACCGTGAGTACTGGGTAAACCGTCAGAACACTTTCTGGTATTGGAATACCAACTATGCCCGTCTTAAAACACTCGACTTCGGCTATAACGTTCCAGGCGCATTGTGCAAAAGGATAGGCATCCAAAACTTCCGGGTGTACTTCACCGGCCAGAACCTGCTTACCATCGACAATGTGAAGATATTCGATCCGGAAGCACCTCAGGGTAGCGGTCAATATTACCCACAAACCAAGATCTATAATGTGGGATTAAACGTAACCTTCTAATCTTAACTGTATGAAAAAACTGCAATTATTCAGATATATATGTGGACTGGCGGTGTTGGCAGTAACTTCTTTTTCCTGTAATAAAGATTTCCTTGAAAAGAAGCCACTGACCGAATTTGAGGAAAGTGATGTATGGAAAGACCAGGGGCTGATACAGGCATTTGTAAATGACCTGTACGTGCAGATGCGCCCGGGCTTTAATGAGGTGATGCTGGGTTCAATGAGCGACGAAAGCCGCTTTATCCATGATTATAATACTTCCCGTGTGGTGCAGGGAAACATGACTCCTGATGATATCGGGCGACTGAGTGAATTTGCCACCTGGGGACAGTTTTACAAAACCATCCGGAACTGTAACATGTTCCTGGAAAAAATTAAAGACGTAAAAGGTATCAACCAGAGTGTGATTAACCGCCTCACCGGAGAGGTGTACTTTATGCGTGGCTGGTATTATCACATGCTGGTGAAGTATTTTGGTGGCGTGCCACTGATTACCTACACCTTTAACCTCAATGGTGAAAACAGCGACTTTTCATCTGTGGAGCGTGCTAAGTTTACAGATTGCGTAAACTTTGTTGCGGCGCAGTGTGACAGTGCTGCCAAGTACCTGCCTAACAGTTATGAAGAAATTGATAATAAAGGCAGGGTAACCAAGTATGCGGCTTATGCCCTCAAATCGCGCATGTTGCTGTATGCTGCCAGCAAGTTATACAATGCACCTGGCATACCGGAAATGACTGATCTGACGAAAAACGCGACGGATATGACTGCCGACTTTGCCGCGAGAGCACTGGCTGCTGCCGATAGCGTGATCAACTCCGGGCTTTTTTCTCTCTATAAACCAACTGGAAATGGTACGACTGATTATGGTCGTGTATTCCTTGACAAGGGCAACTCTGAATTGATTTTCGTAAAGCTCTACGATAAATCACTGCTGGGTACCAGTCATGATAAGTACAATGGGCCTAACGGTTATCATAACTGGGGTGGCAATGTACCGATTGAAAACTTTGTAAGTGGTTATCAGATGGCGGATGGCAGTGCGTTTTCCTGGGGCGATGCGAACATGGCCGCGCATCCTTATGCTAACCGTGATCCGCGCTTTTACGCCACCATCCTCTATGATGGCGCCAAATGGAAAACCAGGCCGGCAGATGCCCGTCAAACAGACCCGGTGGGTATTATACAAACAGGCCGGTATGAAAACGCCGCTGGTAAAGACAGCGTGTGGGGGCTCGATACCAGAAACAGTACCATCGAAAACTGGAACGGTACCTTCTCCGGTTATTACATGCGCAAATTCATGGACATCAACCTGGATGCGCAGTTCCTTAATGGCGACCAGAGCTGGATTTGGTTCCGTTATGCGGAAGTATTGCTGAATCGTGCGGAGGCTTCCCTGTTGCTCAAGAACTACGGTGATGCACGTACGTATACCAATATGATTCGTACCAGGGCTGGTATGCCGGCTACAACCCTTGATGGGGAAGCATTGTGGTCAGTTTATAAATATGAGAGACGTTATGAACTCGCATATGAAGAGCATCGTTTCTTTGACCTGCGTCGTTGGATGGATGCAGAAACCGTAATGAGCGATGATGCGAAAGGCATTGACGTAAGAGGTTCTTTTGTGGCGGGGCATCCGTTTAAATACACGGTGTTTACCATGCAGGAAAGGACTTTTAACAAGCAGAATTATTTTGTGCCGATTCCTTCATCAGAGTTAAGGAAAACAGATAAGCTGAAGCAGAATCCACTGTATTAGTGTCATTAGGGTGATGGCCTTCGGCCATCTGCTTATTAAAAAACCCCACCGCAGCTGCGGTGGGGTTTTTTAATAAGAAAATATGATTACACGCCGAGTGACCAGCCGTCGCGGTACGTTCTTTTAACGAACTGGTTAGCCGGGTCAAAGTTGGTGATTCTCATGTTAGGACCATCCCACAGCAGTTTGATGTAACGGCCTGGGTAGTTGAATCCTTTGTTATCAGGTTTGGCTTCGCGCACGTCGTAGCTTCTGATAGCGAGGTTACCCATGAGGATACTTTCAGTGAGCGGGCCTGCAATATCAAACGGAGAGCTAAGTGCTTTTGCCTTGGCGCTGTCGAAGCCGGCAATAGCAGCATTTACCCACTGCACGTAGTGTCCTTCTGGTACACGTGCAATCGTTTGTGCTACTTTCACCTGACGGGAAGTAGGCAGCAGTTTAGGATCTTTACCGTAGGTGCCACACATCATTTTACCTTTGGTACCGATGAAGATGACGCCATTACCACCGTCGCCCATCATTTCGTTAGGGCCCAGTTCTTCAGGGCGTTCCGGCTGAATACCGCCATCCATCCAGTGCATGGTGATTTCCTTACCTTTTTTGGTAGGGAACTTCATGATCACGTGGGAAGAAGGAGGGCAGCTTTCAGGGAAATATCCACGTTTGAATTCGTCCACATATACGCTACCAACGCTGGCTTCCACGGAAGTTGGGTAACCCAGTCCCAGTACGCGGAAAGGAGGTTCGATCAGGTGGCAGCCCATGTCGCCCAGGGCGCCGGTACCGTAATCCCACCATCCGCGCCAGTTAAATGGCACCAAACCTTCCACATAATCCTTTTTAGGAGCTGTACCTAACCACAGGTCCCAGTTCAGTTCTGAAGGAACGGGAGCGGAAGATTTAGGCCACTGAATGCCTTGCGGCCATACCGGGCGGTCGGTCCAAACGTACACCGTGTGTACATCTCCGATAACGCCGGCGTTGTACCATTCCATCAGCTGGCGTACGCCATCACCGGAAGCGCCTTGGTTGCCCATTTGGGTTACTACCTTATAGCGTTTAGCCGCTTCCGTTAGTTTACGGGCTTCGAAAATATCGTGTGTGAGCGGTTTCTGTACATACACATGTTTACCGAGCTGCATAGCGCCCATGGCTGCTACTGCGTGCTGGTGGTCAGGTGTGGATACAGATACTGCATCAAAGTTCTTGTGTTCTTTCTCAAACATTTCCCTGAAGTCAGTATAGAACTTCGCTTTAGGGAATCTTTTCACTGCGTCTGCGGCGCGGCGCGTATCTACGTCGCAGAGGAAATTAATATCAGCAGGACCTTCTGCAAAACCGGTAATATCGCTGAAGCCCTTACCGCCAACACCTACGGCAGCTACGCGGAGTCTGTCGCTGGGAGCAACATATCCTCTACCAAGAACATGACGTGGAACGATCATGAAACCGGCGGCAGCGAGCGCTCCGTTGCGGAGAAATGATCTGCGGGATACATGGCTTCCCTCATTCTTTTTTTCTGGCATAAATGGAATGATTAGTTAAATTATGAATAATAGCAACACTTTCCGGGTTAGTCCCATGTCATAATCTTGGTCCTGTCCTCTATCTTCAGGCATTCCGCGAGGGTTTTCTCGTCATAGGCCAATCCATATTGCTTTAGCACATCATCAGGTACCCCGTTCCATTCGTTAGGAGTATTACCGACGTATCCGAGGTCTTTGATACCTATTTTGCTGGTAAAAAACCCGGTGGCGGTAAGATTACGCATCAGGTTGAAGAAGGCAACACCCTGACTCATTTCGGGTTTTGCTTTTTCAGGATATGCAATATCGTCAACAATTGCTAACCTTTCTTCAGGGGTTGATTCTGTAAACGATTTATTAACACGCTTGGCGGACTGTACATCCAGCCAGCGGAGGCCGCCGCGCATAGGCAGCTGCAGTTCCGGTTTATCTTTTACGATAAAGCCGATGAATTCAGGTACGCCTGCTTCTGTGGCGCTGCCGGAGTGTTCATCAGCCGGAATGATGATATCGGCCAGTACGGCGATGGTTTTCATTTCCGGATCGGTGAAGTATGGTTCGGCGTTCAATTGCTTATCGCGCAGTTTTTCATCGTCTGTACGGCCATACCCCGGGGTGCTGGCCTTGTCGCTATCTTTTGCTGCATCTGTTTTCTTATCATCACATCCGGTGGTAGACAGCAGGGCACTTACAGATAAAGTTCCCAGCGCAAGTGCTTTAAGGGATTTTCTTCTATCCATAGTTTTAGATGTTTTGTTTTTTCAGTTGGTCCACTACATATTCAGATGCGCGGATGGAAAGGGCGAGGATGGTCCAGGTAGGGTTTTTATCTGCCTGGGATACAAACGAGCCACCATCTACAACGAACAGGTTTTTACATTCGTGGGCCTGGTTGAATTTATTTAATACAGATTTTCGCGGGTCATCGCCCATGCGGGTAGTACCTACCTCGTGGATGATGCGGCCAGGATTTTCGAGGCCGTACATGGTGTCAGCGCCTGGTTTGGTACCATTGGCTACGCCGCCCATTTCGTGAATAATCTGTTCAAAGGTATCCTGCATGTGTTTGGCCTGCTTGATCTCATGGTCAGTCCAGGTGTAGTTGAAGCGCAATACGGGAATACCCCATTTATCCACCACGTTTGGATCAATTTCGCAGTAGTTTTCTTCGCGGGCGATACATTCACCGCGACCAGCAAAGCCCACCTGGGCACCGAAGAAGCGGCGGTAGTCGTCTTTCAGGCCTGCACCATAGCCACCAGCGGCTTTTGTAGCACCGTCTTTACCCGGATATTTACCGTTCATGCGTTCCATGCCAAAGCCGAAGCCATAGCCCGGCATATGCATACCACCACCAAATTCTACGTGGTAGCCGCGTGGGAAGTCGAGTTTTTTATTATCGCCCCACCATGGAATGTACAGGTGCATACCACCGGTACCATCTTCATTATAACGCTTACGGTCCATCAGCTGTGGCAGGAAGGCACTGCGGGAGGCGCCGGTGGAGTCGTGCAGATATTTACCTACTACGCCGCTGCCATTGGCAAGTCCGTTCGGGAACTTGGCTGATTTGGAATTGAGCAACAGCCTGGCTGATTCGCAGGCGCTGGCTGCGAGGATGATCACTTTTGCGTTAACGGAATATTCCTGGAGGTCAGTTTTATCCACATAGAGCACGCCGGTAGCTTTGCCGGAGCTGTCTGTCAGCACTTCGCGGGCCATAGCGTTCGTATACAGGTCTACGTGACCACTTTTCATGGCTGGTTTTACCAGTACAGAGGAAGAGGAGAAGTCGCCATACACGGAGCATCCACGGTTACACTGGCTGCAATAGAAGCATGGGCTGCGTTCCTTGTTTACCGGGCGGGTGAGGATGGAGAGTCGCGCAGGAATTACCGGGATTCCCAGGTTGCCTGCGGCTTTTTTAATCATCAGCTCGTGCAGCCTTGGTTTTGGTGGCGGCAGGAAGTAGCCGTCCGGTTCATTCGGCAGGTTTTCCTTTGTGCCGAATACGCCGATCATTTTATCTACGCGGTCGTAATACGGGGCCACCTCTTCATAAGAAATAGGCCAGTCGTCGCCGAGGCCGTCATAGCTTCTATGTTTGAAGTCGCGCGGACCAAATCGGAGTGATATACGTCCCCAGTGGTTGGTACGCCCCCCCAGCATACGGGATCGGAACCAGTCAAATTCGGTCCCGTTCTTTTTCGTATAAGGTTCGCCGTTGATTTCCCATCCGCCATAGGCTGCATCGAAGTCCCCGAAAGGACGTGTGGTGCTGGCTCCTCTGCGTGGTGATTCATACGGCCATTTCAGTTGGGTCATCTGATCCGGGTCCGCAGGATCATATTTTGGACCAGCTTCCAGGAGCGCGATTTTCAGGCCTGCGTCAGAAAGTATCTTGGCTGCCATGCCGCCTCCGGCACCGGAACCAACGATACAAACATCGTAGACCTTTCCTGTTTTTTTAATTTCAAAAGCCATTTGCGTGGAAAATTTAGACTTATTTATGGATCACAGGTTTTAAATCTATAAATTAAATGCGTAAAAGAGAAGGTTTTTTTATGAGCGATCACATGGACTATATTATCGGTTCAGATATCGGGACCAGCAGTACTAAATCGATTTCGCTGGGAATTGATGGTTTGGTGAAATGTAGTTTTCAGCAGGCATATTCCACCACTCATCCGCAGCCTGGATTTAGTGAGCAAAACCCTGCGATTATATTGCGGGCGGTGAAGGATGGTATCCGTCAAATTGTGCAGCAGCAAGGATATGCGCCGGCGGGCATTTGCTTCAGCAGTGCAATGCACAGCCTGATGCCGCTGGACGGCGCCGGAAACCCGCTTACCCCTCTGATCATCTGGGCGGATAACCGCAGCCAGCATTACGCTGAAACGCTGCGTGCATCTGCTTTAGGAGAGGAGATATACCATCGTACCGGTACGCCGGTGCATGCGATGTCGCCCTTGAGTAAGCTCATCTGGCTACGGGAGGAAGCGCCGGAGATTTTCGGGAAGGCCGCTATCTTCCTGGGGATAAAGGAATATGTGATACGCGAGCTGTTTGGGCAAAACCTGATAGATCATAGCATAGCTTCTGCTACGGGGCTTTTCGACATACGTACTTACCAATGGAACGCCACGGCCCTGGCTACAGCCGGCATCGGGGAGGAGCAGCTGCCGGTGCCGGTGCCTGCCAACTATATCATCCGCGGATTGAAGCCTGCGGTGGCGGAGGAGCTGGGGATTCCGGCGGATACACCTTTTGTAATAGGAGGCAGCGATGGTTGCCTGGCGCAGCTGGGCAGTGATGCGCTGGATGCTGGCCATGCTACACTCACCATCGGTACCAGTGGCGCCGTGCGGATGGCTATTCCGGAAGTGGCCACGGACCAGCAGCAGCGCCTATTCACCTATTTGCTTACCGATCAGGTGTACGTGAGCGGAGGGGCGAGCAATAATGGTGGGGTATTGCTGCAATGGCTGGTGAAGGACTTCCTGCGGGGGACTATTCCATTGGAGGAGTTGCTGCCGGCGGCACTGGCATTGCCTCCGGACGCGCTGATTTGTTTACCTTATTTATTGGGAGAAAGGGCGCCCATCTGGGACAGCGGGGCCTCGGCCTCCTTTATCGGTATCAGGCCGCACCATGGAGCGGAACACTTTACCCGCGCGGTGATGGAGGGCATTAGCTATGCCTTGTTAAGTATTACCAAGGCATTGGAGGAAACGGCGGGGCCTATACGAAAAATATCCGTGAGCGGAGGGTTTACCCAGTCCCATGGCTGGATTCAGCTGATGGCGGATATTTTTGGTAAGGAGATGACATTGGATAACCGCCCGGATGCCTCGGCCCTGGGAGCGATTAAACTGGCGGCAGCCACACTGGGCATACCGTTGGCGAATGGGGGAGAAGGTGAGCAACAGGTGTTTGTGCCGGATGGCACTCATGCGAATCACTATCAACAGCAATATGAACGGTTTACATCTTTATATCAACTACTTCGGGTATAGATGCAAAACCTTCGGTTTTGCTGGTAGTTCTGCGCTGCGTGCGGCTGGCAGCAGTCAGTTGCCTGGCTGGCAGCGCTCAATGCACATAACCATAATGTCAGTGTCCAGCCTTGGCAATTAGGCTAGGCTGCCGGGGCTGCCAGTACTCCAATGCACATGGCTATACTGTCACTATCCGCATTAGCCATTAGGCTGGCCGCCGGCGCGCAGCGCCTGCCCCTCCCCAATGACACCGAAGGTGTCATTGGCAACCACACAAAAGAAAATCGGCTGACTAAATCGAATTTAGTCAGCCGATTTTTATGTTATAAGTAGATATTACTGATTTCTTTCAAACATCCGCGCCAGGTCGGTCAGTTTAAATGAGATAAACGTAAACTTGCCGCCAGGGGCCACATTCGGCATGGTGCAGGCAAATAACTCATCGATGATATTCTGCATTTCGCGGGCGGAGAGCACTTTTCCGGCAGGGATGGCGTTGTTACGTGCCATGGAGCGGATGAGGTGTTCACGCCTGTTTACTTTGAGCTCGTGGGAGAAGTGTTTAAACTGTTCCAGGAGGCCTTCGATGGTAGCCTGGTCGTTGCCTGTCTGGATATCCGCGGGGGTACCGCGCACAACGAAGGTGTGGTTGCCGAAGGGTTCCAGGTCGTAGCCCAGTGCCTGCAGTTCCGGTAACATTTCCGTTACGATGGCTGCATCTGCCGGTGGCAGTTGCAGGGTTTGGGGGAACAGGCTTTGCTGGGTGGCCACAGGAGCTTCCTGCAGGGCGCGCTGATAGCGCTCATAGAGGATACGTTCGTGGGCGGCGTGCTGATCGATCAGGATAAAGCCTGATTTGATCTGCGACAGCACATATTGCTGATGTACCTGTACGGGTACTTTCAGGTCTTTGGATGTCTCCTGCCAGCGCTCATCGATGGCGGAAGCGGTAGCCGCGGGCTGCGCGCTCTCGTAGGTAACGGCGGTGCGGGTTTCCGGCTCCGGATCTTCGGAGTAGGCGGTGGTGTAGGATTCATTTTCGGCAGCAGGCTGGTACAGGTCTTTCCAGTTTTTCAGGTTACTGTTGCTGCGGTCGATCACGTGGGCCTGGTGGGCCTGGCTAAACGACTTGTACAACGGGCTGTGGGTCGACTCTGTGCGTTGCTGTTCCGTAAATGGTTTGCTAACTGCGTCGAGGGCCTGGATGCTTGGGTCCAGGTCAAAATCGAGCGTAGGAGTAACGCTAAATTGTGCCAGGGCGTGCTTTACGGCAGCCTGTACAAAGGCGTACATTACTTTCTCATCATCGAACTTAATTTCCTGTTTGGTAGGGTGGACGTTGATATCCACGTGTTCAGGATTCACGTCGATGAAGAGGACATACAGCGGGTAGCTGTCTGCCGGGATAATATCTGCAAAAGCGTTCATTACTGCATGGTGCAGGTAATGGCTTTTAATAAACCGGTTATTAACGAAGAAGAACTGGTCGCCGCGGGTTTTCTTGGCGGTTTCAGGTTTTCCAACAAATCCGTACACGTTCATATAATCGGTACTTTCCTTCACGTTTACCACGCGGGCGTTGTAGTGCTGGCCCAGGATAGCGATGATGCGCTGTTTGAGCGAGCCCTTGTCGAGATGGAAAAGTTGCTGATTATTGCTGGTGAGGGTGAATTGCAGCTGAGGAAATGCCATGGCTACGCGGATGAATTCATCCACGATATGGCGCATTTCCGCGGCATTGGATTTCAGGAAGTTACGGCGTGCAGGCACGTTGAAGAAGAGATTCTTCATGGCGATGGAGGTACCTTCTGCTGTCTGGCATGGCTCCTGAACTCTAACTACGCTGTTATCTATCTCTATGTAAGAGCCGATATCGGTTCCTCTTTTCCTGGTTTTTAGTTCTACCTGGGCTACTGCGGCGATGGAGGCGAGTGCTTCCCCGCGGAAACCCATGGTACGGATGGAAAAAAGGTCTTCTATGGTCTGTATCTTAGAAGTTGCGTGACGTTCAAAGCACATCCTGGCATCGGTTTCACTCATACCGCCACCGTTATCGATTACCTGTACTAACTCCTTCCCAGCATCTTTTATGATAAGATGGATTTCTGTTGCGCCTGCGTCCACTGCATTTTCCAGCAACTCTTTCACCGCTGATGCCGGTCTTTGAATCACTTCTCCTGCAGCTATCTGATTCGCTATATTGTCTGGTAATAAATTGATGATGTCCGCCACTTACTAGCCTTTTGCCGCTAAGTTAACAATTTATAGCCTATTGCTCACACGTGATTATCAGTGTATTTGAAAGATTTAGGCCGGAATTTTGTTAAATATCCCCCTGATTTGGGTATTTAAACAATCCATAAACCTCATTCATACGTACTTTTATACATGAAAATTTAATATTGAGAATATAGTTTTTACAATTTCATAGCAACTTTAGTGTTAATCAGTCGTTAATCAAATATCTAAACAGCTAAACTCAGTAACGACGAAAATCAGAATTTCATGCAAGACGGAAAAAAGAAGTCAGATGTCTATTCCCGGACTGACACGGGGAAAGTTAACCTGACAGATGACGAATGGAAACAAGTATTACCCGACGAAGTTTATCACATTGCCCGCGAAAAAGGAACCGAATGGGCATTTACCGGAAAGTACTGGAACAGCAAAGAAGAAGGAACCTATTATTGCGCAGCATGCGGAAATCCATTATTTATATCGGATGCAAAATTTGAAAGCAGTTGTGGCTGGCCGAGCTTTTTTCAACCGGTAAACAAAAACAGTGTCATTTATGCGCCGGACAATACGCACGGCATGCATCGTACAGAGGTTTTATGTGGCAGATGCAGGTCGCACCTCGGACATGTTTTTGATGACGGGCCACCGCCAACAGGCCTGAGATATTGTATCAACTCCGTAATACTTGACTTCGAAAAGGCCCTGGAAGCCGACAAAAAATTCCGCCAACAAAATCCTGACGAGCAATAAAATGGCTGAAAACAGGGAGTTATTACTAGCCAAAAAAGCTGTATTTTTATAGTAATCAACCCCTTACAGTTATGAAAGCTTTAAAGGTGATCGCCTGGATTATTGGAACTTTAATCTTTTTATTCCTTGTACTGGTCTTCATTGCACCCACCAAACTGCACGTGGAAGCCACTTCAGAAATAAATGCCCCTGCCGGCATTGTATGGAATAACATCATCAAGTTCGAACGCTTCAACGAATGGAGCACCTGGCGACAAATGGATTCTACCACTACCTACACCATCATTGGCGAAGATGGTACCGTTGGAGCTGTTTATTCCTGGAAAGGTCAAAAGATCGGTGAAGGAAAACTCCAGCATCTCTCCCTCGAACCTTATAAAACGGTTCAACAAAAAATAACCTTTATAAAACCATTTCAATCCGAAGCGGATGTTTTTTATAACCTCTCCGAAGCCAATGGGAAAACCAGGGTGGTATGGGGCTTTGATGCGCGCTATAATCGCCCGCAAAACCTCATGACCTGGCTGATGAAAGGTGCCATCCAGTCGGATTTTGAAAAGGGATTGCTGAACCTGAAGAGTATATCCGAGTCCGATAAACGCGGCCCGGGCGCTCCCAACGGGGTAAACGAAACGGTAAAGGAGATGAATTATCCCGCCACAACGTTTGCCATTATACGTAAAACGATACCTCAAAAAGATATCGCGAAGTTCTACAGCAATAACCTCCACCAGATTTACCAGGCCGCTACGGCTGCAAAACTGCAGCCTGGCGTGCCTAGTGGCTTATATTTTACGTGGGATACTGTAAAACACCAGACAGATATGGCCGCAGCAGTCCCTGTCCCCGAAGGCAGTACGCTTAAGGGAAATGGTATCAACATCATAAAACTCCCTGCTGCCAAGGCTTTTTATGTGGATTATTATGGTCCGTACGATAAGATAGTTAATGCTCACGCAGCCCTGATGGACTTTGCGGATGATAAGGGTAAAAAAATAATTCCGCCAATGATAGAAATGTATGTAACAGATCCCGGCACTGAAAAGGACAGTAGCAAATGGCTCACAAAAGTCATTTACTTTATGCAGTAGATAAAAGAAGACGAAATGTTGGCCTGGATGGAAAAAATTGGAAAAACGGCAGACCTATTTCTCACACAGTGAGGCGTAGGTTTGTGGCTCAAACTCAATGATCTCATAAAGCGCCAGCTGGAATTTCTCTAAAGGATCTTCCTTCATGATCTCTTCCACTTCCTTTCGGCTGGATGCCTTACATAATATCAGGGAGCCGGACTTAGGCTTGCGGCGACCAGACAGGATAAATTGACCTGTTTCAAAATACTTTTGCAGGAACGCAGTATGCGCTTCCATAAAGTGCTCGACAGCCGCCACCGGACGGATGTACTGTAGTAGGATCAGGAACATGGTTTTTCTATGGTTTTAGTGATCAGTTTCATAGTAGTAACAAAGGTATTAACTATATCGGTTAAGAAATTATTGTAAGCGAATGGGAAAAATAAGACATATATGCTACAAAAATATACGTACTTTTGGCACCATGAAATACCACGATAGTGGGAATGTGGTCCAATTGTCCCAAAGATTTGTGCAGCCCGAACTATGTGTCCAGATTCCCCTTACCACCTATTTCAATCCTGTGCATATTTTATCTAATATATTTTAATCATTTATGAAAAGGACAATCTCCAAATTGTTGTTAACCGCTGGCGTAGCCGCGGTCATGTTGTCTGCCTGTTCTAAAGTACCTGAAGAGAGCAAATACATCCCCAAAGAAGCCGGACTGGTATTTGAACTGAATGCCAAACAATTGAGCGAAAAGCTGGTGACCAATGGCTTCACAATGGACAAACTGATGGCCGCCGCTCAATCCGGTGATTCCGCAAAAGATGCTAAATCATGGGAAGATGCTAAGAACTCAGGTATCGATCTGACCTCTAACTTCTTCGTTTCTTTTGTTTTCAGAGGACAAGTAAACGAAAACAAATCCTATATCGAAGCGACCGCATCCTTAAAAGATGTGACCAAATTCGAGAACTTCCTGAAAACCAACCTTTCAGGATATGAAGTAAAAACTGGTAAGGACTTCAAATATACCTGGGATAAGAAAAGTTCTGCTTTAATTACCTGGAACGATAAAACGGTGCTGTACCTGATGCACCTGCCTACCAGCAAACTCAACGGACTGCCAGGCGCAGTAGGTGAGCCGGCGGAAGATGCAACTGAAGCAGACGTAGAAGCTTACCCTGCTGATACTGCGGCACCTGCAGAAGCGGTTGCTACCCCAGTTGCCAACGTAACTGCTGAACTGCCTGATGAAGCCGCCATCCTGATCACCGAAGCAGATCACCTCTATCACCTGAAAGAGGCTGAAACCGCAGGTTCCCTGGAGCCTTTCAAAAAATTACTGAAAGAAAACGCTGACATCAGCCTCTTCTTCAACTCTGAAGCAACCTACAACAGTGGCATGCTCACCATGCTGCCTGCTAACTTCAAGAAACTGATGGAAGGTTCCTACACCACCGCCACCGCCAACTTCGAAAAAGGTAAAGTGGTAATGAACACCAACAGCTACGCCGGCAAGCAAATGATGGAAATCTTCAAGAAATATGGCAAACGTGAAATCGATATGGACATGCTGGAAAAATATCCAGGTGAAAATATCACCGGTTTCATCGCCTATGCCTTCGATTTCCACATGATCGGCGAAATCGTTAAATCCGTTGGTATGGACGGTATGGTTAACATGATGCTGTCCCAGAAATCCGGCCTCACCATGGACGACCTGCTGAACGCTTTTGACGGCCAGCTGGTATACGTTTCCTCCGACTTCAAAATGGAGCGCGTACCTAACCCTTACTTCGAAGGCGATACCCTGGATAAAGCAAAGTCTAACTGGATCTTCAATATGAAAGTGGCTAACAAGGAAGCATTCAATAAAGTAATGACTTCCCCAATGCTGGCTAACCTCTTCACTAAAGAAGGTGATAAATATGTATTGGCTTCTCCTGAAATGGCAGCATCCATGCCAGCCATGTCACTGACCGAAAAATCCATCACCCTCGGTTCCGACTCCGTTCTGCTGAGTCAGTACCTGGGCGGTAAAGGCAAAATCAAACTGCCTGAAGCCGTGAACGGTAAAGTAAAAGGCAGCATGCTGTATGGCTATCTCGACTTCGAAAAGCTCGCCAGCGCCGTGCCTATGGAAAGCGTAGGTGAAGATGAAAAAGCAGTGGTCACTAAAGCGAAAGACCTGCTGAAAGACCTCACCATCTCCGCAAAACCAATCAGCGGTGATGTACAGAGCGGCGAAGTAGTGCTGAACTTCAGAGACCAAAACAGAAACAGCCTGGTACAACTGGTGGAAGTAGCTACAGAAGCTGCTAAAGTGGCTAAAGCAAAAGAAGAGAAAAGAAAAAGAGAGCAAGCCGCTGAAGACAGCCTGTACAACCTGGTACCAGTAGATTCTGCTGCTATCCAATAATAAATGTGCCGCGCACAACGCGGAATCCACATAAGCAAGCCCTCCGGGTTTTGCGCTAAAATGCTGACAGGGGCCGGATGAAAAGCAATAATTCGCTTTTTGCCCGGCCCCTGCTATTACTCCCAACCCACGCTGGGGAAAGCAGCCCCAAAATACTATCTTAGCCTCATGCAAATTCAGCTCGATCAACTCCTGCCTGTTCCCCTGAAGGATAAGATCCTCCAACGGAAATCAGGTATCTGGAATGAAAACATCGTTTTTAATCCGGGCAGCTTTGTGAAAATCAAAGCCCCGTCTGGTACTGGCAAAACTACGCTGGTGCATTATCTGTATAATATCAGGAACGACTATACGGGAAAAGTGCTGGTAAACGGAAAGCCGTGGAGCGACTACGGTCGCAACGAAATTGCACTCCTGCGCCAGCAGCAGCTCAGCGTTATATTCCAGGATCTGCGGCTGTTTGAACAGCTGACAGCCCTTGAAAATATTGAACTGAAGCGGGTCATGATCCCACAGCCCTACTGCACGCCCGAACGGGTACAGGAAATGGCTGCCAGGCTGAATGTAACACATGTGCTCCACCAAAGCAGTAAAACACTGTCCTACGGCGAGCGGCAGCGCATTGCCATCATAAGAGCCCTCGTACAGCCCTTTGAATGGCTGCTGATGGACGAACCCTTCAGCCACCTCGATGAAGAAAACACCCGCCGGGCCGCCGCGCTCATCGCTGAAGAATGCAGCGCGCGTAAAGCAGGATTTATATTAACCGACCTGGACGATGATCAGCACTTTGCCTATAATGTGCTGTACCAGCTTTAATCTGATGTATACATGCATGCTTTTTTTGCCCTTCTGAAGAAAATAATAAGAACCGGGATCGGTAAAGGCAGGTTCATCATGGCCTCATTGGGACTGGGCATCGCTATGGTGCTGATCCTCATTGCATTACAGGCTAATTCTGATTTCAACCAGCTGCTCTACAGTGATAAGAATCAGAACGAAACCGCCGACTTCCTCGTTATTAATAAAAAAGTTACCAACAGCATGATGGGGCAGCCGCAAAAAATGGTGCTATCCCAGGAAGAAATAGATAATATCCGCCGTCAGCCTTTCGTACAGGCGTCCGGGTTAATCACTTCCAGTAAATTTAAGGTGGTAGCGCAGGCCCCGGGGGAACTGCATTTTGCTACGGATATGTTCTTCGAATCAGTTCCGGACAGCTTTATAGACGTAAAAGAGGACGACTGGAAATGGGAGCCTGGCAACCGTGTCATTCCCATCATCCTGCCCAACGACTTCCTCAACCTCTATAACTTTGGTTTTTCCCTGAGCCAGGATCTGCCACAGATTTCACAGGAAACCGTGAAAGCCCTGCCGCTGCAGATCGTCATCTCTAACGGCCTGATCTCCGAAACCTATACCGGGCATATCGTTGGGTTCTCCGATCGCATTTCTTCCTTCCTGGTACCGGCGTCGTTTATGGACTGGGCCAACGAAAAATACGGCGTAGCCGGCACCGCCACCACCGCCAGCAGAATTGTGATCAAAACCGCAGACCCATCCAACCCGGCATTGGTGAAGTTCCTTAACGATAATGGCTACACGACCAACCAGGATAAACTGAAATTCAGCAAAACCAGGGTGATTGTACAAACAATTGTATCCGTTATCGGTTTCTTTGGATTAGTGCTGTTGTTCTTTGCCCTGCTGGTATTCAGCATGTTTATCCAGCTGATCATCGCTTCCTGCAAAAAGGAAATACAGCTGCTGGTTACACTGGGTACGGCTCCCAAACAGTTACAGCGTTACCTGCTGAAGCAGTTTATCCCGCTGTATATTGTTATCGGAGTGGTATCGCTGCTCATAGTGGTGGTACTGCAATACCAGGCCCATGTGGTGCTGGCTAAGCACGATATGGCCGTGAGTCCGCTGCCCGCTGCCTGGACCTTTGCCGGAGCGGCAGTAGTCATCTCCCTGGTATATATAGTAAACCTGGTAACAGTGCGCAAATACATATTACAGGATCAGTAATTAATCCGATTTTAAATATTCCAACGATGAAAGCAAACGACAAGAAATTTGTACACGTAGTAAATTTCTACCTGAAGCCAGGACTGAGCGCAGAAGAGGTAAGAAAGTTTGAAGTGGGCGTTAGTTCTCTGGGGACAATTGATGAGATCCAGGTGTTTAATGTGGGAAGTCCCGCATCCACCGACCGTCCGGTAATTGACAAGAGCTACAGCTACTGCCTGCTCTGTGTTTTTAACAATCAGGAAGACCATGATATCTACCAATCACATCCTATTCACCTGAATTTTATTGATAATTGCAAGCACCTGTGGGAAAAGGTGGTGATATATGATTCCGAAACAATTTAGTTTTTCCGGGAGTGGGCACCTTCAGCGTCCACTCCCGTAGTTCCCGTCCTCCGCAGGAGGTTATCTGTTAAAAAGAAGCTTCACGTAAAACATAGGTTTCCCCAGCTTTTTCCGCAGGTCCACCTCATGAAACATGCAGGACATCAACTCTTGCAGCTGTTTATTTCTTGACCCCATTTTCATGAGCCAGTTAAACAGCCACGGATATTTGATCAGTTTTTGCAGCTTCGTACTAACCTGCAATTCAGGACCCAGGATGCGGTATACATCTTCATCATAGGCATCCAGGAATTTATCAGAGAAATCGTTGGCAGCTATGGCAGCAGCAGCTTTCTGGGCGGCAATACGGCCTGAATAGAGTGCGTTACCGATACCCTCGCCAGTAAAAGGATCAATGAGATAACCCGCATCGCCTACCAGCATATAACGTTCCCCATGGAGCTTCCGCTTTTTACTGCCCAGCGGCAGGCCATAACCATCGATAGAGCCTACCAGCTCGGCGTTGGCAAACCTTTCTTTCATTACCGGGTCGGCGGCCAGGGTATCCACCATTAATTTTTTGAGATTGATCTTGTTATTGCGGGCATTGTTGCTGAGCATACCCACGCCCACATTGGCTTCGCCGTTTGGCAGCGGGAATATCCAGAGGTAGCCCGGCAGCATTTCCTTGAGGAAGTGCAGTTCAATAAAGTTATCCTTGTGCAGGCCTGTAATGCCTTTATAATAGGCGCGGATACCGGCCACATAATGTTCCGGTTCCATTTTAATACCGGCTACATCTTTGGTAAAGGAGGAGTGGGCGCCGTTGGCCACTATTACCAGCTGTGTTTTAACCTGGAAAGTGCCGCTGTTATTGGAAAGCAGGTAGCCATCACTTAACAGTTCGTATTTGTCGATGCTGGTACCTTCGTACAGCGTGATTTCCGGGCGTCTTTTCATTTCATCTACCAGGAAATTATCGAAGTCAATGCGCTTGCACACAAATCCTCTGGGGTTCGACATATCCTCCTGGTAATTAGGTGCGTAGGGGATGTCCATACCAATGCGGTTGGGTGCCACAAATTTCACGCCCCAGCTGTCCATTTTAAAAACGGCCTGCTGAAGACGTTTACCCATATCTTTATCAATACGTTCGAGTATGGTGAGCACCTTACCACTGAGTCCATCGCCACAAACCTTATCCCTTGGGAACACGGCTTTATCCACCACGATAGAAGGAATGCCCATCTGAGCCAGCTGTAGGGCTGCACAAGCGCCACCGGGGCCGGCTCCAATAATACAAACTTTTGTTTCCATTTTTACTGATAGTATAACCAGCTGGTAAGATACGGAATACTGTAATAGCTTATCTTTACAACCCTAAAAATTAGTAAGATATGTTCGATTTATTTGGTAAGCTGTCACAGATCCAGCAAAAAATGAAAGAAGGTAAAGAGCGCCTGGCTAATGTAACCCTGGAAGGGGAAGCTGGCAATGGTGCGGTGAAAGTTGCTGTGGATGGTAACCGTCAGGTGAAAAGCATCGACGTAGCTGCTGAACTGCTGGTACCGGAAAGAAAGGAAGAACTGGAAGACCTGATGATATCTGCCCTCAACAAAGCCCTGAAAGCTGCTGAAAACAGCTGGGAAGCAGAAATGAAAAATGCTGCCGGCGGTATGCTGGGTGGCTTACTGTAAGAGATAGCATGACATTTTTAAAGGGATGTGCTCGTTTAGGGTACATCCCTTTCTTTTTCCTTATTGCGTAAGTAGTTTTTCCTTTTCGCTATACGGAGGCTGTTGGAATGCATTTTCTTTGTATTACACGAATACACAACCCTACAGAATTTGTAAATACTTTTCTGAAATGATATACTACCGGGGAATTAGTTTCCCTGGTTTTATTTTTTAGGGAGATGTAAAGCCCGCATGGCATTGCGTTTCCAGGTTTCTTCTCCATTTTTTCCCTGGCATGGAACGGGATTTGGCACTACCCCCAAAAACAATCCGTATGCATGTACATCCTAAACCACCTGCACCAGGTTCCAAAACAGTATATGTAGTAATAGCAGTAGTGCTGATCGCACTTGCTGCCATTGGCCAGTTATTAATTACTTACTGGCACAGATAAACTTTAACAACCATGATAAACCAATACGAAGTGCCGGCTTATGCGAGTCATAATGGACCGGCACTTACTTCAGCCGTTCCGGAAGCAGAAGAGGAGGTCGTCGTCCGTCGTGCCACCGCCATGGACCTTGCATTTGCTTTACCCATATGTGCCGAAATGGAATCCTCGGCAAAGGCCCGTGGTACGGGAATTTCCCGCCGCGACCCTGCCGATATCAAGCGTAAGATGCTGGAAGGCCACGCCGTCATCGCTTTCACCAAATCAGGAGTATGGGCCGGTTTTTCGTATATCCAAACCTGGGAGAACGCACGCTTCGTATCCAACAGTGGATTAATTGTAGCACCGGCATTCAGGCGACTGAAAGTAGCCAGCGCCATTAAACAGCAAATATTTGAATTAAGCCGGAAGTTATATCCGCAAGCAAAAATATTCAGCATCACCACCGGGCTGGCAGTGATGAAGCTCAATAGCCGCTTGGGTTTTGAGCCTGTAACCTATACCGAAATAACACAAGACCCTCAATTCTGGACAGCTTGTAAAAGTTGTGCAAACTATCCTGTGCTGGCGTCACAAGGGCATAAAAGGTGCTTATGCACCGCCATGCTTTTCACGCCGGGAGAAACATCAATACCCTGCTATACATAAGGTTCGCAGCCTGGAAGTACTATGACAGCGGTGGTGCATTTGCACTACCGCTTATTCTTTTACCTCACATTCCAGAAAGGTACCTGAATAACGGGATACGCTGAGCCGCAGCACACTGGAGGTTTCTATGCGCATAAAAATATCAGGAGTAACATCTACCTTACTAATGCCAAACTCATTATCATCCACTACAAGATAGTGAGAGGTAACGCCCAGTTGTTGCGAACTTTTCTTGTCCACCACTTTGGCGGTGAACTGCA
This sequence comes from Chitinophaga jiangningensis, assembly GCF_900142605.1. Classification (GTDB taxonomy): domain Bacteria; phylum Bacteroidota; class Bacteroidia; order Chitinophagales; family Chitinophagaceae; genus Chitinophaga; species Chitinophaga jiangningensis. The sequence goes on along the minus strand of NZ_FRBL01000007.1, from coordinate 562,868 downwards.
CCTTATGCCGCTTTTGAAGATCTTTGCGCAAACCTTTGATGGTGTATAACCAAAAGTAGGCAAAGCATGCAAGAAAACTCAACGTTATTGCGGAGAAAAAGTAAGTGGGGGAATTCCGGTTTCCCTTCAAAATTACAAAGCCAAATCCAAATGCCGTAAATAGCAGGAAATACTTTGCCAGGGTGACGATAGCATCGTATTTGGAGGCCAGATTACATTTTACAATATAGGCATCATCGTTTGTAAAGGGTTGATAATGTAATTGGTTCATATAGGTTGCGTTTTTCGTGAGTGGATAGTTTTATCAAGCTATTAAAGAAATAGATGCAGCACCTGAAATTTTCCATAAGCGGAAATTTAATTTTTGCATGGCAGACTTCACTATATTTAACATTCAAAATCCTGTTTTATGCGCCATATACCATTGATAGCATTGGTAGCCCTGTTAGCAGCCTGTGATGGCAAATCAGCAAAAGAAAAAAAGCTGGCGGCTGATTTCCACTTCACCGAAAATGCCCTGTATAATGAAGACTCCGTGAAGCTGGCCTCAAAAGTGCTCGACGATAACAAAACTGCTGCAGAAAAGAAATTCCTGGAAGCAGTGGATGTATACCGCAATAAAAAACAATACCTCGAAGGAGTTGGCCTGTTTAAAGCGTCCATCCTCCTGCAACCACAGGCAAAAACTTACTATGAATTAGGCAACGCCCTGCTGGATGCAGAAAAGAACCAGGAAGCCATTGACGCCTACAGCATGGCGGAAGCCCTGAACTACAAACCATTGCATAAACTGCTGTATAATAAAGCCTGCGCCTATTCTAAAAGTGACAGCGCCGACCAAAGCCTCGAACATTTGGTGGCGGCCATCGAGTTTGGCTATACCAACATGGATAACATCATGAAAGACCCTGACCTGGCAAATGTGCGTAAGAGTTATTACAGCTTCAACGGAAGGATACATGATGCATTTAGCGGTATTGGTGATGCCGATAAGCTGCAATGGAATATGTTTCTGCGCGATTTCAAACCAATGGAATTACCTGTTACGTTTGACAAAACTTTCATCACCAACAAAGAGTTAACTGATATTCCATACGACTATGAGCGGTATGTTTCTGAAATGAGAAATGCCAAGTTTGAAAGGGAAACCGGATCGCTGTACTACTACGTAGGATTGATCAGAAAAGACACTTCCTTTAAAACCCTCTGCTATGCAGTGGATGAAAAGGCACTGGAAGATTATAAATGGCCTTACTACCTGTTAGTGAGCTATGATAATAAGGGAAAGCTGATCGATAAGTTGTTCGTAGGTGGCCAAAAGCTGGATGAAGATCCGTACCGGGTAGGAGAGGTGAATGGTAACGGTGAAATCACCGTAACTGATTTTCAGATTACCTATGAAAAACCAGTGTCAGAAACCAGGTTTGATGAGAACAAAGAAGTGGAATCAAAAGAGCTGAAGAAGGAGTTTTATACCATTGCGGCAGATGGTCATTTTGTGAAGAAGTCCAATGAGCCTTTAGCGTTGCGCTAAACGGCGCTTGTTGCTATATTGAATATAAATTTCGGCCAGGAGGATATTGATCGTCCAACTGAGCCAGGATACCATTACATATGCAGTGCGCGGATGCAGCTGCATATGTAATGTCCCCATCAGATATACATAGAAACGTAGGGTGAGTGCGGATAGTGTGAGGGCATAGCTGCGTAACATCCACCGCTGATGATCTTCCCAACGGCGTTGTAATGCCCGTTTCCATCCCATAACGGTAACGCCTATCCATAATATTGAAAGTATTACAAAACTTGTTTTAGCTGCGGGGCCGCCGTTGGCATAAAAAGCCATTACCAGCCCGGATGGGCCGCTGATAAAGAGGACCACTACTGCGTAGCTTTTGCCTAAACTACGGTGCAGCCTTGGATAGCGGTGAAGCAGGTAGCTGCTGAACTGTAACAAACCTGTAATTAATACGATACTGCTTACAAATACATGTATATAGAAGCTAATCCTCCAGGGCTTTACATGCCAGGCCATTTGCTTGGTGCGCAGGAAATCCGTATAACGCTCGAACGTAGTATAGGGCAGGCTCAATTTTATCATGAGCCAGGTGCCGTATGCAATCAGTAGCACACCAATAAGCGTCAGTAATTTCCTGGTCGTAAACATTAGCCCGCCAATAAAACAGTGAATACCAGGCTGTCAGTTTTCAAGGACTTACCTTCAATGGATTCCGGATTTTCCTGCGGAGCTGTGAAATTGAACAGGGTGGTTTTATCGGGCCAGGAAGCATTGGGTATCCAGTTGATCAGCACTTTAGTGGAATCGTTTTTATCGTACGACCAGCTGCCACGAACAGATATAGCCTGATCGGAGTAAGTGCTGTCATTGATTTTGGTGTAAAGCAGCATGGCCACGGAGCCATCGGCTCCTACCTGTAATTCACTGTTGGAATCCATGTTGGTATAATAACCGGCAACGGTGGATGCATCGTATGAGCTGCCCTCTTCATTATTAATCAGTTTCAGCTTGAACGTTTTAGGAGTGGTGGCTTTGGGATCATTAGGTGTCCATTTGCCGCTACCAGTTTTATCCTCCGCATTCAGGGTGATTTCAAACTTCCCATCATACTGGTTATCACCGGGTTCGTTGAGGGTGAGCTGCCACTGGTCGCCGTTTTTCACCATTTCACCTTTGAGGTTGCGGCGTAGGGATTTGTGGATATTGTAGCCGGCCACCTGGTGACCATTGGCGTAATTGATGGTAATGTAAATAGGGGAGCCGCCAAAGTCGCCGGAGTATATTCCTTTTATGCTGGTGGCATCGGCCGGCTGGCTGCTGGAATCAGCTGCTGTGGTGGTGACAGCCGTTTTATCACCGGTAAATTTACATGCCTGTAGCAGCAGAAAGGCACTTATAAAAGCGAGTGTAAAAATTTTCATGGGGGAGAATCAATTTAAGTAAATATACAAGTCCGCCTTATTTAAAAGGCACATCGATGATCAGCAGTTTATTGATATTTTCCGAGCTATGTTGCAGCATCCCGGAGATTTTAAGATAGTACCGGGATATGGCCACTTTACAGGGGGCCTGTGGAAAGCTGCTGATAGCAGCAATTTTGCTGTAGATATCCTTTCCAAGATGCTTAAAAACGTATTGCTGAAGTTCCAGTGGTGAGGTGACCGGGAACTGTCTTTTTTGTTCGTGCGTATATTTTTTACATATGAAGAAGTTATCTGCCTCGGGTATCAGTGTTTCCCAGTCCGATTTAAAGTGTCGCCAGTTCCTGAGTACATGGATCGGGTTTCCATCAATGATGGCACTGGTTTCGTACCGTTGGGATACACTGATTTTAGCATTACCGGGGGAGGTAAAGGTGAGCATCTGCCCTTCAAGGGTATGTGGATGCTTCAGGGTGAGGTAGATCGTATCCGGGTGGAGCTCAAAGTCGTTATGGTCCGGCGTGGGCTGGAGCCAGTCGAGCGACAGATAGGAGCTGCCAAAGCGTATATACGTGGTACTGTCGGTGTTGGCCACCGATACCTCATTTGAAGCGACCCTGGTAGCCTGGCTGGCTGGCGGAGCTACCAGTTCCATGGTGTCGATCTGCACCGCTCTCTCCTGTTTGGGAGGGGCGGATGAATGGCAGGCGCAGCATGCTGGCAATAGGGCTGCCATTAGGTAGTAAGTTTTCATGATACGGGGGAATATTAAACCATTACATGTTTAGTTTTAATATCCTCGTTTGACTGCGACAGTTTTACTCTGCATCGGCCTCGTCTTCTTCTTCCTCTTGCACCCGGGTATCAGGGATTCGGTTGGCATCGGCGGAAAGAGCGTTCCAGAGGATGTCTTTCAGTTCTGTCAGTCCCTGGTTGGTAACTGATGAAATGAATACATGCGGTACGTCTTCAGGCAGCTCGGCAGATATAGCGGCTTTCAGTTCATCATCCAGCATATCGCTTTTACTGATGGCCAGCAGAAACTGTTTGTCGAGCAATTCAGGATTATATTGTTCCAGTTCGTTGACGAGCACCTCAAATTCTTTGCGGTGGTCGGCACTATCGGCAGGAATGAGGAATAATAATACGGAGTTTCTTTCGATATGGCGCAGGAACCGGTGTCCGAGTCCTTTCCCTTCGTGGGCACCTTCGATGATCCCTGGCAGGTCGGCGATACAGAAGGATCTGTTATCGCGGTATTCTACCATGCCCAATTGTGGCGTGAGGGTGGTGAAGGCATAGTCGGCCACTTTAGGTTTAGCGGCGGTAATAGTAGAAAGGAGGGTGGATTTTCCGGCGTTCGGGAATCCTACCAGCCCAACATCGGCCAGCACCTTGAGTTCTACGATTTTCCAGCCTTCCATGCCCGGCATACCTGGTTGGGCATATTCAGGTGTTTGGTTGGTAGCGGACTTAAAGTAGGCGTTTCCGCGGCCACCCTGGCCACCAGGCATCCAGATGATTTCCTGGCCGTCGTGGAGGATTTCGGCTTCTACTTCGCCGGTTTCCTCATCGCGGGTTTGGGTGCCCAAAGGAACCTCAATGATAATATCCTTACCGAAACGTCCGGTGCAGTTATCGCCGCTGCCGTTTTCCCCGTTCTCTGCCAGCAGCATTTTATGCCAGCGGAGGTGGAGCAACGTCCAGAGCTGAGAGTTACCACGGAGGATAATATGCCCTCCACGGCCACCGTCGCCACCGTCAGGACCGGCTTGTGCATTGAATTTAGTACGCATGAAATGCATACTGCCGGCACCGCCTTTACCAGACTTACAAAATACACGGATATAATCTACGAAGTTCGCTTTTTCCACTTTTGACCTTGATTTTAAACGACTGTATCCCCTGATACAACCACAAAATAAAACGCAAAGATCGTGAAGTTTACGTAAATAGCACAGGATCATGTGCTAAATCACGCATACCAACAATCTTTGCGTTGTATATCAGTTCCCGAAAGCTCCTGGTGCAGGGGCTTACGAGCTAACTTTCTCCCCCAGGAGTTCGTCTATTTCTTTTGACAGCAGGTCGAAGATTTCTTCTACGCTACCATCTCCTTTAATCTTTTTAAACTTGCCAAATTTAGCGTAGTGGTCAGCTACAGGGGCAGTTTTGTTGTGGTATTCCACGATACGGGCTTTTACCACTTCTTCATTGGCATCATCGCTGCGGCCGGAGGTTAAACCTCTGTTCAGCAAGCGTTTGATCAGCTCTTCTTCCGGCACTTCCAGAGAAAGTACTACAGAAATAGCTGTTTTTTTCAATGCGAGCAGTTTATCCAAAGCCTCTGCCTGTGCAGTAGTACGTGGGAAACCATCAAAAATGAATCCACGTGCTTCCGGATTGGCATCCAGTTTAGAACTGATCATACCGATTACTACTTCGTCTGGTACCAGTAAACCCTGGTCCATGAATTTCTGAGCTTCCAGGCCCAGCGGAGTTTTATTACCTATTTCACTGCGGAGCAAATCACCGGTTGACAGGTGAAGCAATCCGTATTTATCAATAATCTTAGCACTTTGTGTACCCTTGCCGCTGCCGGGAGGGCCAAATAAAATGAGATTGACCATGTTTATTAAAAATCTTACTTACTAAAAATCGCAAGGTTGCAAATATAACAAACAATTGAATGCTTTGGTAATTAAAAATACGATTGATTAAAAAATCTAAAAATTTTTTGAAAAATACTAAATGCAATTCAATTATCTAGTGGAATCAGTAAAATATCTTCAATGGCATTACATCTAATTTAGTAATAAACTTCTAATCTGACAAAGTCATATAATTAATATTAATAATTAGTTGATTGCCACTGGTTTTAGTGCGCCAGAATTTGTAAGTTTATGATATGATGAAACAATTACTGGTTGCTGGACTTACAGGCTTGATGTTGACCGGAAGTGCGATTCCTGTACCGCCTTCGGTATTGACAAAAAAGAAAGACAAAAAAACGGTTGCACAAAGCACTACCACTATTCGTAAACAAGACCCGGCAAGCGCCTGGGTCGACAGTGTGTTCAACTCACTCACCCCCGACGAAAGGATTGCCCAGCTGATCATGATACGTGCCCACTCCAACCTGGGGCAGGATCATATCAACGCCGTGGTAAAAGATATTCAGGATAATAAAGTAGGCGGCGTCATCTTCTTCCAGGGAGGGCCTGTCAGAGAAGCCAACCTCACGAACTATTACCAGTCCATTTCCAAAGTGCCACTACTCGTGGCAATTGATGGAGAGTGGGGGCTCGGTATGCGGCTCGACAGTGTCATCTCCCTACCCAGAAATATGATGGTAGGCGCTATACAGGATACTACGCTGGCGTATGAATATGGTAAACTGCTCGCGGAACAATGTAAGCGAATCGGTATCCATATTGATTTTGCTCCGGATATGGATGTGAATAATAACCCGAACAACCCGGTTATTAACGACCGTTCCTTTGGAGAAAATAAATACCAGGTAGCCCGCATGGGTGTAGCCATGATCAAGGGTATGCAGGATAACGGCGTAATGGCCAGTGCCAAACACTTCCCCGGCCATGGTGATACAAACGTCGATTCCCACCTGGACCTCCCGTCTATCAATAAAACCCGTAAGCAGCTGGACTCCCTGGAACTTTATCCATTCAGGGCCGCTATAGCAGCGGGTGTTGGGTCTGTAATGATCGGGCATCTCTATATTCCCGCCATCGATCCTAAAGCAAATACACCTACTTCTATTTCTTATAAAGCCGTTACCAAGCTGCTTCGGGAAGAGCTGGGCTTCGAAGGGCTCACCATCACGGACGCGCTGGAAATGAAAGGTATCGGGAAGTTTTATTCCAAAGGCCAGGAGTCCCTGCAGTCTTTACTGGCAGGTAACGACCTGATGATCCTTCCTTCCACTGCAAAAGGTAGCGTGGATGCCATCCGCAAGGCCATCAAAAAAGGCCAGATCAGCCAGGAAGAGGTAAACAGCCGCGTAAAACGGGTTCTCCGCGCTAAATATAATCTCGGTCTTAACAAACCGCAGTTCATTGACACCAGAAACATCACAGAAGATATCAATGCTAAAACTGATTCCCTGCGCCGAAAAATCGCTGAGAAAGCCATTACCCTGCTGGGCAATGACGATAAGTTGATTCCTTTCTCACCGGCAATGACCCAGCAAAAGCTCGCTGTGGTAGCCGTTGGTGCAGATGCCAGCAACGCTTTCATCGAAGCGGTGAAAGCGGCTAAACCCGGAACGGATGCATTTGTATTCACCAGCAAACAAACGGTAGAACAGATTGCGCCGATCGTTTCTAAAATCCAGCGTGATTATAAAGCAGTGATCATCAGTCTGCATAACTTCAGTCGCCGCCCGGCCGGCAACTTCGGCCTCACCATGGCGGAGCGCCTGATTATCCGGCAGTTGCAACAGGAATTACCTTCAGCTACCGTCGTTTTCGGTAATCCATATGCCTTGCAGTATTTCTGCGAAGCGCCGCACCTGATTGCTGCCTATGAAGATGATTCCACCACCCAGAAAGTGGCTGCAGATATCTTATTCGGCAAGCTGGCACCGGAAGGTAAGCTGCCGGTAACTGTATGCCCGTCGTTCCCGGCAGGTTCAGGCGTTACCTATAAACTTAACGAATACACGTGTTTACCTGAATCCACACCTGAAAAGGAAGGACTCAATCCCCAGGCACTACTGCGCATCGATAACCTGGCCAGTGATATGATCAGCAGAGGCGCTGCACCTGGCTGTGAAGTGCTGGCACTTAAAAATGGTAAAGTGGTATTTAACCGCTGCTATGGCCATTTTGAATACAACAGTAAAGAACCGGTCACACCTAAATCGATATACGATGTGGCTTCTGTTACGAAAGTTTGTGCCACCACTCTTTCAGTAATGAAGTTGTATGATGAAGGTAAAATTAACCTGGACGCCACTTTAGGCACCTATCTCCCTTTTACACAGGGATCGGATAAGGCTGGCCTGAAAATCAGGGATGTGCTGCTGCACCAGGCTGGGCTGGTAGCATATATCCCTTTTTATAAGGAAGTGATCAATGCAGCTGGGGAGCCGGATACTACGATATTTCATTCCAGCGCCGGACCCGGCTACACCACCAGGGTAGCGGAAAACCTTTACCTCATGGATGCCTACAAGGATACGCTGTGGAAAAAAATACTGGATAGTAAGCTGAACACCCGCCAGGGTTATGTTTACAGCGATCTGGATTTTATTTTTTTGGGAAAAATAGTGGAGGAAATTTCGGGTAAGCCTCTCAACCAGTATGTACAGGATACGTTTTATGGTCCGTTAGGATTGGAAACAACCGGGTTTCTGCCGAGAAACAGGTTTCCCTTGTCACAGATAGCGCCTACAGAACGGGAATCTATTTACCGGATGCAGTTGCTGCGCGGCGATGTACACGACCCCACCGCAGCTATGTTTGGAGAAGTAGCCGGCCATGCGGGACTATTTTCAGATGCACATGACCTGGCAGTATTGATGCAGATGCTGCTCAACAGAGGCACGTTTAATAACAAACAATACCTGCGGCCTGAAACCGTAGAACTGTTTACCAGTTACGGCAGTACTATCAGCCGCAGGGGACTGGGCTTTGATAAAACCGAAAAAAATAATGCCAGCCGCCACGAAGGATATCCTTCCAGGCTCGCCACCGGCGCTACTTTTGGCCATACCGGCTTTACCGGTACCTGCGTTTGGGCAGATCCATCTACCGGGTTGGTATTTGTATTTCTGAGTAACCGCGTGTATCCTAACGGTGGCGCCAATACGAAAATATCTGCGCTCAACACCAGGGGCAAAATGATGGATGTTTTTTATGAAGCAATGATGTAATTAATCTGACTGATCATAAAAAATAAAGGACGCTACATAATGTGGCGTCCTTTTGTTTTTGCCGCTGTACAGCATGTTATTCTACAGAGGCATTTCGGTTAACAACGGTGGATGTGTGGATTTCCACAAATTTTTCCATTATCTTATTCTTTCCACTTCTGATTTCGAAGGAGTAGTCTCCATCTTCCAGTGATTCAAGGTTGTAGCTGCCTACATACCTTACAGTTGCAGGTAAAACTTCGCGGTGAAGCGTAAAATTATTTTTGTCTTTGATATATAAGATGAGCTTTTCGTTTTCCGGATTTTCTACTGAAAGTCTGAATAACAGCGCATCTTTTGACTGTTGATTGAGCTGCATGTTAACGGCTGTTGTTGCTCGCGGCGAGCCGTTTTCAGTGCGGTACTCGGATTTTAATTTGTTGAAAGCGAGCACGTTATCTTGTGCTGCTGCATTGAGGGTACCAAACAAAATAGCTCCTGTCAGTATCACGCTCACTTTGGGTGCTAAAACAAATTTCATGACATTAATTTTTTAATGTTTGTGCTTTAATTGGGCAGTATTAGCTAATACAATGGTGCCGTTTAATTTTCTGACGCAAAGATCAGACGGCTGAGTTAAGCCAACATTACGCCTTTGTTAAAATAATGTGAGAAAATTGGAGGTAATGTTGATTTCTGTCCTAATTTCGCAACGTTTATGGAAGCAGTACAAATAAAGAAGAATCGCCCGGTGGCCATATGGTTATATATAGGCGTGGGCATGCTGATAGTGCAGGTACTTTTGGGAGGAATTACCCGTCTGACAGGTTCAGGATTGTCTATCACCGAATGGCAGCCTTTGTTGGGTGCTTTCCCGCCGATGAATGAGGAAGCGTGGCAGCGTGCATTTGACGGCTATAAGCAAATTGCTCAATACAAACTGGTGAATAGTCACTTCACTTTAGCTGACTTTAAGCAGATCTACTTCTGGGAATGGTTTCACCGTGACTGGGCCCGCCTCATGGGGGTGGTTTTCCTGATTCCTTTCATCGTTTTCATTGCAAAAAAGAAGATTGATCAATCTATGATCAATCCGATGCTGATACTATTTTTACTTGGTGGCCTGCAAGGTGCTATTGGCTGGATCATGGTGGTGAGCGGGCTGAATAATGAAGATATCCGCGTAAGCCATATCAGGCTGGCTATTCACTTTATTTCCGCGCTGGTGTTGCTGTGTTATGTATTCTGGTTTGCGATGCGCCTTAGCGTAAGGCAGCAGCAGATCCTGCATGTACCGGAATTACGGAAGCTCAATGGCTGGCTGTTGGGAATCCTTGTATTACAACTGATCTATGGTGCATTTATGGCTGGTATGCATGCGGCTTTAAATGCCAGCACCTGGCCGGATATCAACGGGGCGTGGGTGCCAACCGGTATGTTTAGCAGCGGTAACATCTTCCATGATATTATTCACAATCCTATTGCTGTTCAGTTTATCCACAGAGGTCTGGCCTACCTGATTACTGTGCTGGTTGTGATCTGGTGGATGAAATCAGCGCATGTACCTGCACATACACAGTTACACGCCATCAGATATCTGCCTTTATTACTGGTATTACTGCAGGTATTGCTCGGTGTGCTTACCCTGTTGAATAGTCAGACGTACATACCTATCACTTACGCGATACTCCACCAGGGTGTGGGTATGCTACTGCTGCTCTCGCTCGTATGGACCTACTTCCTGAGCAGAGGCAAGGCATAATTACGGGTATAAATACGGTTTCATAGTTGCAAATCCGTATTTTTATTTGTAATTATCGTCCGATGAAGGTGAAGTTATTGCTTATCAAAACATACTATTCTTTCCCTGTACAGCTGCTGCTCCTGCATTTCAGGAAGTACCAGGTGCTACTTATCTTCTGGGTGATATTATTCAGCACCATTAACGGTGGATTTGCCAAGGTATTCGGAGGGGATGCCTTATTTCTGGCCCCGGAATACCTTGGCAAGGTGAATTTCTACAGTACGGCCATTTTGGGGATTGCCACCGGCACATTCATCATGAGCTGGCATATCACTACTTTTATCCTCCACACCGGCCGGTTTAAATTCCTGGCTACTACCAGCCAGCCTTTCTTTCGTTATTGCCTGAATAACTCCATCATACCGCTCGCTTTCCTGGTTTGCCTGCTGTATCGCGGCTGGGAATATCAGCGTTATCAGGAACTGAGCACCGTTCCTGAAATTTTCCTGCTCGCAGAAGGATTTATCAGTGGTGTGCTGTTCATTATCTTTTTTTCCTTCTTCTATTTTTTTAATGCAGATAAAAATATTGGTCGCCGCCTCGAAAGGAAGTTCGGAAATCCGCGTAATTTCCTGCGTACCATCCTGAAACCTACACAGGAGCCTGATGAGAATGCGCTGCCGGTGAGCAACTACTTTTCCACTTTCTGGCGCATCAGAAGGGCAAGAAAGGTAGACCACTACAATAAGCACTATCTGGATTCCATTTTGAAACAGCATCACTTTGCGGCCATTATCACCGTAGGCTGTGCGCTGATTTTCATGGTGATACTGTCCAGTATGATGGATTATAATGCCTTCAGGATACCGGCAGGTGCCAGTGTGCTGGTATTTTTTGCCTTCCTGATTGGTGTAGCAGGTGCGTTTTCGTATATGCTGCAAACCTGGTCTATCCCAATATTACTGGTGATGTTGTTTGGGGTGAACTGGATGGTGGAGCACGACCTCATTGATAACAGGAATAAGGCATACGGCCTGGATTATAAAAGAAAGGAGGCGCGCCCGGAATATAGTCCCCAGGCATTGCAGCAGTTTTTTACCAGGGAGAGATCAGATTCCGATAAGGTACAAACCCTCGAGGTGCTGAAAAAATGGCGGGCTAAATTTCCGTCGGACAAAAAGCCGCCACTGATCGTGATGAACTTCAGTGGTGGAGGCAGCAGAAGCGCCACCTGGTCGATGCATGTGTTGCAACGCCTGGACAGCTTGCTGCAGGGGCGTTTGATGCCCCATACCGTGCTGATGACGGGCGCTTCCGGCGGTATGATGGGTGCAACCTACTTCAGAGAACTGTATTACCGCCAGCAGCAAGGACAGCAGGTGCATTTGCTGAGCCAGGTGTATCCGGAGAAGGTATCCAAAGACCTGCTCAATCCTGTGTTTACAGCCATGGCGGTGAATGATTTCATTGCGCCTTTCTGGACTTTCAAAATAGGGAATAACCATTACGCGAAAGACAGGGGATATGCCTTTGAGAAACAACTGAACCAGAATACGGACAACATCCTCAATAAAATTATCCTGGATTATAAGCAGGCGGAAGAAACTGCTACCATTCCAATGCTGATCTGGAATTCCACGATCAATGCAGATGGCCGCAGGCTGATGATTAGTCCGCTACCTATCAGTTATCTGTGTGCGCCGGAGTATAAGTATCCGACCCGGCAGGTGAGGGATATAGACGGCGTGGACTTTACGCAGTATTTCTCCCGGCAGGATGCGCCTCAGCTGCGGGTTACGAGTGCTATTCGTATGTGCGCAACCTTTCCTTATGTATTGCCCAATGCATTCCTGCCGAGCAATCCTATTGTGGACGTGATGGATGCCGGCATCCGGGATAACTTTGGCCAGCAAACAACTTTACGCTATTTGTATAGCTTTCGGGAATGGATAAACGAAAACACATCAGGGGTGGTGTATATCCAGGTACGTGATACCCGTAAAAATGATATTTCTCCTATCAAGAAAACAAAGGACCTTCCGGATCTGCTGTTTGAGCCACTGTTCACCATGCAGCAGCATTGGAGCGCCATGCAGGATTTTGACCAGGACGACCTGATTAACTACATGGAAGGGTATTTCCCTAATAAATTTCACCGGGTAATTTTCCAGTATGTGCCGCAGTACCACGACAAAGCGGCTGCACTGTCGTGGCACCTTACCAGTCGGGAGAAGCTGGACATCGCCAATGCGATTGAAAACCCAGCCAATCAGAGTGCATTGGATTATGTGGTAAAGCTCCTGCAATAGCTATTGTTGCAGGAATGCAAGCAGTGGCGTTATAAACTTCGTATAGGCCTCAATGTGAGGGAGGTGACCTACTCCTTCAATAGGAACCAGTTTTGCATTTTTAATCTTTTGGGCGGTTAGTTTGCCCAGCGCCGGATAATTCCCCATGGTTTTACGGACTGCTTCCGGTACGTTGGCTTTGCCAAGTGCGGTTCTGTCGCGCTGCCCGATAATCAGCAGGGTAGAGGCTTTGACGTTTTCAAATTCATATACTACCGGCTGGGTGAAGATCATGTCGTACGTAAGCGCTGAATTCCAGGCTACTACGGGGTAATCCGGCGATTGCGTCCAGCTGGCCTGGAGGGACGCCCATTTATCGAAATCGGCATTCCATTTTCCGTCGTAGTAGCTATCGAGTTGGTATTGTTTGATTTTCGCGTAGTTCTGTTGGAGTTCACCTTTATACCATTGGTCTATAGGGAGATATGGTACTTTCAACTTCCAGTCTTCGAGTCCTATAGGGTTTTCCAGTATGAGTTGAGCGGTCATTTCCGGGTACATCAGGGCAAATCTGGTGGCGAGCATGCCTCCCATGGAGTGGCCCAGCACGGCTACTTTGGTGATGTGTAAGGTATCGAGAATGGCTTTAGTGTTTTGTGCCAGTTGCTGGAAGGTGTACTGGAAGTGGTTGGGTTTATCTGATTTGCCAAAGCCTATCTGGTCGGGCATGATTACGCGGAAGCCGTGTTTACTGAGGTCTTTCGCTGTTTGTTCCCAGTAGGCGGCGCAGAAATTTTTACCGTGGAGTAGGAGCACTGTTTTGCCGTTTGGCTGCTGTGGCTGCAGGTCCATGTATGCCATTTTTAGTGTTTGCTGTTGTAGATGAAGTTCCAGGAATTGCACCGGGAATGGGTATTGATAGTTGGATAGGGTGGCGTTTTGTGGGGGTATGCTTTGGGCCTGAGTAGGATAAGTAAATAGCAAAGTGAGCAGTAAAGTGATATATTTTCTCATAAAATATGGTTTCAACAAAGGTATTTAGATTCAGAGAAGAATGAAAGACAATCAGTTGTATATAAACTTCTGGAAATCATGGGCTTATAATGCCTATCGCTGACGTGACCAAATGATTACATTTATTTAAAGCTGGGGGTCTTCATTCTCGCCACATTTTCGTACCTTTGCGGCCTCATTTTGTAGCTATTAGCGGAAAATTTGTTAATGGCTGATAGCTAAAGATATAAGTATATGAATATTCGTAATATTGCTATTATTGCACACGTAGACCATGGTAAGACTACCCTGGTGGACAAAATCCTTCATCACACAAACGTATTCCGTGAGAATCAGGAATCCGGTGAGTTGATCATGGATAGCAACGATCTCGAAAGAGAGCGTGGTATCACTATCTTCAGTAAGAACGCTTCTGTTGAATATAAGGGTACAAAAATCAATGTGATTGATACTCCGGGCCACGCCGACTTTGGTGGTGAGGTGGAGCGTGTATTGAAAATGGCTGATGGTGTGATCCTGCTGGTGGATGCCTTTGAAGGACCAATGCCTCAGACTCGTTTCGTACTTCAGAAAGCGCTGCAGCTGAACCTGAAACCAATTGTGGTGATCAACAAGGTGGATAAAGAGAACTGTCGTCCTGACGAGGTGCATGATGCAGTATTCGAACTGTTCTTCAACCTGGATGCAAACGAGGAGCAGCTGAACTTCCCAACTTTCTACGGTTCCGGTAAGAATGGTTGGTTCAACAGTTCACTGACTCAGTCAGAAGATATTACTCCTTTAATGGATGGTATCCTGGAACACGTTCCGGCGCCTAAAGTAGAGGAAGGTACCCTGCAGATGCAGATTACATCCCTGGATTATTCTTCTTTCCTTGGTCGTATTGCCGTGGGTAGAGTTGCCCGTGGTACTATCTCTGAGAACCAGTGGATTAGCTTAATGCAGGCAGATGGTACTGTTAAGAAACAAAAAGTTCGCGAACTGTATATTTTCGAAGCCCTGGGTAAGAGAAAAGTTACAGAAGTAGTAGCTGGTGATATTTGCGCGGTGGTAGGTATTGAAGGTTTCAACATTGGTGATACTATTGCTGATGCAGAGAACCCTGAAGCTCTGCCGGTGATCAGTGTGGATGAGCCTACTATGAACATGCTGTTCGGTATTAACAACTCTCCGTTCTTTGGTAAGGATGGTAAGTTTGTAACCAGCCGTCACCTGCGTGATCGTTTGATTAAAGAAACTGAAAAGAACCTGGCGCTGCGTGTTGTTGATTCTGACAATGCGGATAGCTTCCTGGTATACGGTCGTGGTATCCTGCACTTAGGTGTATTGATTGAAACCATGCGTCGTGAAGGTTATGAGCTGACTGTGGGTCAACCACAGGTTATCGTTAAGAACATCGACGGTAAAAAATCTGAGCCTTACGAGATCCTGGTAGTAGACGTTCCGCAGGAGTTTGCGAGCAAGGTAATTGACCTGGTAACTCGTCGTAAAGGTGAGATGCTGATCATGGAAACTAAAGGTGAAATGCAACACCTGGAATTTGAAATTCCTTCCCGTGGTCTGATTGGTCTGCGTACCCAGATGTTGACTGCTACTGCTGGTGAGGCTGTAATGGCACACCGCTTCAGCGAGTACAAAGCCTGGAAAGGTGCAATCCCTGGCCGTAACAACGGTGTGCTGATTGCTAAGGAAGCTGGTACTACTACCGGTTACTCCCTGGACAAACTGCAGGATCGTGGATTCTTCTTCGTAGATCCGGGAGAAGAAGTGTACAAGGGTATGATCATCGGTGAAAACAACAAGCCTGGTGACCTGGTAGTAAATGCAAACGAAGGTAAGAAGCTGACGAACATGCGTGCGAGCGGAAGTGATGCTGCTACCAACATTGCGCCTAAAACCCTGATGACACTGGAAGAGTGCATGGAGTACATCCAGCCTGATGAGTGCATCGAGGTTACGCCTAACCACATCCGTATGCGTAAAGTAATGCTGGATGAGGAAGAGCGTAAGAAATATGCTAAGAGTTATAAAGCTGAGGCATAATTTTTCAGCCTGATATTATAGGGAAGCCGGTGGAGTGATCCACCGGCTTTTTTTATGTGGAGGTCTGGATGTTTCACTTATGCCATCGGCACAGGAGAAAAATCCCTAGGCCCTGCCCGTCGGTGAGCTGCTATGGATTACATATGGCTGATTGCGAACCGCTGATTGGCGTTCGTTGATGGGTAAGCTGTGTGATAAGATCGATAAGTTCGCCCTGGTTAGTATTGTATCAATCTAAACAGGGATGTTGAATACAGGTTTTTAAAAGCAAAAAAAAATCCCCGCCCAGGAAAAGGCAGGGATGTGCATACTAACCCAATGCTTACTAAAACTAAAACGATCTTCAGTTTCATTTCGATAGATGTATTGTCTGATACACCGTTTTGGGGTTAATGGATGGGTGTTGTACAGGTATATCAGACAATTTTTGCTACTCTATCGGATATCTTTATCTAACACTGACAGGAATAATACTTCTCACTGAAATACTCCTCACTAAATATTTCCCACTGAATCTATTACCCTTAATACCCAATTACATCAGGCAATAGCATTCCCTGGCCGCAATGCGGCGTTGATTTTTGTCATAGCCTTAGTGATGTACTAAGGCTATGGTATTATTTGTCAGAGGATTTCTTTGTTATTAAGCTTCTGCTGCTTTTTGTTCAGCGAGTTTAGCTTTGATTTTTCCTTCAATTTCTGCTGCCAGTTCCGGATTGTCGAGCAGTAATTGTTTTACTGCATCGCGGCCCTGACCCAGTTTGTTGCTGTCATAGCTGAACCAGCTACCGCTCTTCTGAACGATACCGTATTCCACACCCATGTCAATCAGTTCTCCAGTTTTAGAGATACCCTGACCATAGATGATATCGAATTCAGCCTGACGGAATGGAGGTGCTACTTTATTCTTCACCACTTTCACTTTCACGCGGTTACCAATAGCTTCATCACCATCTTTAATCTGACTCATACGACGGATATCCAACCTCACGGAAGCATAGAACTTCAGTGCGTTACCACCGGTTGTAGTTTCCGGATTACCAAACATAACACCGATCTTTTCACGTAACTGGTTAATGAATATACAGCAGCAGTTGGTTTTAGAAATGGTAGCAGTCAGCTTACGCAGCGCCTGAGACATCAGACGGGCTTGCAGACCCATTTTGCTTTCTCCCATTTCACCTTCCAGTTCCCCTTTAGGAACCAGCGCCGCAACGGAGTCAATCACCACTACATCCACCGCACCGGAAAGAATCAGACGATCCGCAATCTCCAAAGCCTGCTCACCATGATCCGGCTGGGAAATCAGCAGCGCATCCACATCCACGCCCAGTCTCCTCGCATAGCTGCTGTCAAAGGCATGCTCCGCATCTATAATTGCGCAGATACCACCTTTCTTCTGTGCTTCTGCTATTGTATGTATTGCAACGGTTGTTTTACCGGAAGACTCAGGTCCATAGATCTCTATGATCCTTCCCTTCGGAAAACCGCTAATTCCAAGCGCTATATCCAAGCCTAAAGAACCGGTAGAAATTACTTCCATCGGCGCTTCCGCTTTCTCGCCCATCATCATCACAGATCCCTTTCCGAAATCTTTCTCAATCTTGTCCATTGTAAGGCGAAGCGCCTTTAGTTTTTCTGCATTGGCTGTAGACATATAAGTTAGTTTTTTACAAATTTAAAGTATAAGCAAATCACGAACTGGTCTGCTAAATTAAAACTTATTTTTGATTTTCCTAAAATTTTTAGCATTTTATTTTTATTGCTAAAAAAAATAGTAGATCCTTTTTTATGACTGGATCAACTCCCATCAACAATACAAAGATCATCCGGCATTACGCATTGGATGTGCGCAATGAAAAAATCTTTTAAAAAATTTATAAAACAATGAAAATGGGGGAGATGGGAATACTACCGCTTTTTTAAAAAGCGTAGTTATACGCTTGAGTCACAATGGAAAATTCTGGACTTTTGTATTGTCAAGTTTAGTTGTTGAATGTTAACCCTTCTGTTTGTTAGTTGTTTGTTAGCCTGCCTTGCGGCCTTTGCATCCAAAGTTACCGACATGTAACCACAGCAAGTCGGCTGTTCAGGTTAAACCCCAAAAAAACTTTCTTCGCTATTCTAAAAATCTCGGCTCTATTCCTTGTTCTTATTTAATCACTAAATACAGAACAAGGAATCAGAGTTGAGTATTAAATCACCAGCATCCAGCAGGAAGCCAGCTGCGTAAGAATACCAATGCTAAAGCCAATGTAAATCTCGGCAGGGGTATGCGCCTTCAGCATCATGCGACAGGTACCCACAATCCCCGCTACAAAAAATGTAATGATCAGTGGCAGCGATACATTCATTTGCATGCCCCACATCAGCGATAATAAAAAACCTATCACCCCGCCCCAACCGGTAGCATGCATACTGGTTTTCCAAAAGCTATTGGTTACGAAGGAGATAGAGATGGCGAGAAACATGCCCAGGAAAAAAGCCGTGTAGAATTTTGGTGCAGCGCCTTCTTCCAGAAAAGTATAAAAAGCCCAGAAATAATAAATAATGATCGCTACATAAGGTATGATCCTGTCGCGCTGGGTATTCAGATAGATCGAAGATATAAAACCCAGCATCTTCGCCAGCATCACCGTCAGCAACGGGAAAAACAGACTGATGATAATCACCCTGAAATACAGCATGTCGAAAGCAAATCGCTTGCTCGACATTTTAAACGCTACAAAATATTCCGGGAGCGACTGTAAAACCAGAAAGGTTACCAGCGTAGGAATGAAAAGCGGATGTGTAATGTAAGAAACTACCTGTGCAAAGGCACGGGCCTGCGGCGAAAACTCCGGCGCCGGCTGGTGGTCGCTTCCATGGTATGGTATGGCTTCCTGGTGCATGATCGGTTTAAAGTTCTTTTCTTAAACGGGCCACCGGGATATTCAATTGCTCCCTGTACTTGGCCACGGTTCTGCGTGCAATGTTATATCCTTTGTCCTGCAGCATCTTTGTCAGGTGCTCATCGCTCAAAGGCTTACGCTTGTTCTCCGCCTCAATCAGATCAGAGAGTATTTTTTTCACTTCCCTGGTAGATACTTCCTCCCCACTATCTGTAGATAAGGATTCAGAGAAGAAAAACTTCAGTTTGAAAGTACCAAACTCGGTTTGCACATACTTGCTGTTAGCTACACGGCTTACCGTGGAGATATCCAGTCCGGTACGATCGGCAATATCCTTCAGAATCATAGGCTTCATGGTGGTTTCATCACCGGTCAGGAAAAATTCCCGCTGGTAATCCATGATTGATTCCATGGTGGATAACAAGGTATGCTGGCGCTGCTTGATGGCGTCAATAAACCATTTGGCAGCGTCTATTTTCTGTTTGATAAACAACACGGCCTCTTTCTGACGCTTATCCTTCTTGTCGCCACGGTCATACTCTTTCAGCATCTCGCGGTAACCGCCGGAAATACGCAGGTCGGGGGCATTCCTGGAATTGAGCGTCAGCTCCAGTTTCCCGCTGTTGTTTAGAATAAAGAAGTCAGGTAATACATAGCTTTCCGCTTTGTTCAGTGTAGCGTAATTGCCTCCCGGCTTCGGATTAAGGCGGATAATCTGATTGATGGACTCCTTCAGGGCCTCATCACTCAGGCTTAGCGCCTTCTGTATCTTCTCGTAATGCTTTTTTGTAAACTCGTCGAAGTAATTTTCCAGGATCAGGTAAGCGGTACGTACGCCCGGATCATCTTGTGGTTTGCGCTTCAATTGCAGCAGCAGGCATTCTTTCAGGTCGCTGCAACAAACGCCCGGCGGATCAAATTCCTGGATCTTTTTGATCAGTTCTCTGATTTCCTCTTCATCTGTAGATACATTTTGGGAGAAGGAAAGGTCGTCTACGATCGCACTTACTTCTCTCCTTAAATACCCATCATCATCAATGCTGCCAATAATCTGCTCGGCGATGGCGTTCTGGCGGTCGTCCAGCTCCAGCATGCCCAGCTGACTAAGCAGGTGTTCATGGAACGACGTTTCCACCCTTACCGGGATAGTTTTATTGCTTTCATCCGGGTCGGGATAGTTGTCGTCCCTGAGTTTATAATCTGCCACCTCATCATCTCCATCATTCACATATTCTGAGATATCGATGTTATCATAATCGGACTCACTGCCATCTGGTTCAAACTCGTCATCGTCAGACTCAAATTCATCCTGTTCTTTAAACTCATCTTCATGGGCTTCCTCCCCGTACTCAAGTGCAGGGTTTTCCTCCAGTTCTTCCTTAATCCGCTCTTCCAGGTTGACAGTAGGTACCTGCAGCAGCTTCATTAACTGAATCTGCTGTGGTGACAGCTTCTGTAATAACTTCTGTTGTTGTGTCTGTTTTAACATATCTCAGTCCAATCATTTTTCAGTGATTGGTATTTGTATTAGATTAAAATTGGCTCCCTAAAAATCGAGTTCCAGTTGTTCAGGCAACAATCGGAACGATTTCCGGTGGTAAGGCGTATCACCAAACTCTCGTATGGCATCGCGGTGGTGTTTGGTGCCGTAGCCCATATTAGTGTCCCATCCAAAGTGAGGGTAAGTTACGTGCAGTTGCTGCATATACTCATCCCTGTAAGTTTTAGCCAATACAGATGCGGCTGCGATGGAGGCATACAAGCCGTCTCCCTGGATAATACAGGTATGCGGTATATTGCCATAGGGGGTAAATCTGTTACCATCTACTAAAATGTGCTCCGGAACCTGGCTTAACTTTTCAAGTGCCAGATGCATCGCTTTAAACGAAGCATTGAGAATATTAATCCGGTCTATTTCTTCATTATCCACGCTGGCTACAGCATAACAAATCGCTTTTTCTTCTATTACCTTCCTCAGCAAGTCCCTGTCAGCAGGTTTCATCTGCTTGGAATCATTGAGGAGCTTATGTTTAAAGTTTGCCGGCAGAATTACCGCGGCAGCAAATACAGGCCCTGCGAGGCACCCGCGCCCGGCTTCATCACAGCCGGCTTCTAATAATAATTCCTGGTATCGAGTTAGTAGCAATTCCAAATCTGTTAAGCCGGGTAAAATTACATGAATAAAAAAGAAGGAACAAGCTCCTTAATTAAACAGGTCCTTAAAATCCCTTTTGAAATCACTCCACAGTTTGCCCGATTTATCCCCAAATTCCTCGGCCGCTTTCTTCGTGCTGTCCCATTTCTCCGCACTGGCCTGCTTTACATCTTCCACTTCGTGCTGCATCTGTAACTTCATTTCTTCCAGTTTCTGGCGGGCTTCCTTACTTTTTTTATCTCCCTTTTTCTTTAATTCTTCTGTGGCCTGGTCTATCTGTGCAATGCGCGCATTCAGTGTGTCGATCGTCTCTCTTTTCTGCTGCTCGAGGTAATCTCCTGTTTTACTGGCGGCAGATTTAACATCCTCGCCAGCCTGTTGCAGGTCGGATTTGATGGAATCTTTTTTTTGCTCCTGGGAAGGACCGGACTGGCAGGCTGCCAGCGCCGCAATTCCAAATACTAACCATAATTTCTTCATATACGACAGGTTTTTAAATTATCCTGATTCACAGGGGTGATTGAAATCTGGCACAGCCAGCTGAAGGTCCCTTTATCAAATCATATTCCAGTTTTTTTGTTCGAACATTTAACACATTTATTTAATTACCACATGTGTGGCTAAATCCGCCATCCATAGCAGTCTAACTTCATGGTTAACAAAAAAAAGCATAGGTTTGAGGTCCTTAAAACAAATCTGCAATAACTATGAGAAAACATCTGGTGGTTTTGCTCCTCCTCATGGCCGTAAGTATCAAATGGGCCAAAGCGGACGAGGGCATGTGGCTTCCCTATTTGCTGGGGCAGCAAACGTATAACGACATGGTGAAAAGAGGCCTCAAATTGACGAAAGAGCAGTTATACAGCATCAACAAAGCATCAATCAAAGACGCCATCGTTATCTTCGGCGGCGGCTGTACGGGCGAAATCGTGAGCAACGAAGGCTTGATCTTCACAAACCACCACTGCGGCTACGGCGCTATCGCCTCAGCCAGCACCGTGGAACACAACTACCTGAAAAACGGCTTCTATGCCCAGAACAAATCGCAGGAAATCTCTTCCCCTATGCTGTCTGTTCAGTTCCTGGTAAAAGTGGAAGACGTTACCAAACAGGTGGAAGATGCCGTAAAAGGTTTGTCCGGCGCGGAAAGAACCGCTAAAGAACAATCCGGCTACGCGGAAATCATCGAAAAAGCTACTGCGGGCACCGGTTACGAAGCCAAAGTAGTACCTATGTACAAAGCCAACCAATACCTGCTGTTTGTGTACGAACGCTACACCGACATCCGCCTGGTTGGTACCCCTCCTGAATCCATCGGTAAATTTGGTGGTGATACAGATAACTGGGAATGGCCACGCCACACCGGTGACTTCTCTATCTTCCGCGTATATGCCGATAAAAATGGTAAACCAGCCCCTTACTCTAAGGACAACGTGCCTTTGAAACCTAAACACTTCCTGCCGGTTTCCATCAAAGGAGTGAAAGAAAACGACTATGCCATGATCTTTGGTTATCCTGGTGGTACCAACCGCTACGAAACCTCCTATGGCGTAGAACTGAAGAATACCGTAGAAAACCCTAATACCGTTAACCTGCGCGACGTTCGCCTGAAAGCCATGTTCGAGCAAATGAAGAAAGACCCTGCAGTGAAACTGCAACTGGCTTCTTCTTATGCCGGTATTGCCAACTACTGGAAATTCTTCGACGGCGAAACCAAGCAGCTCGAGAAATACCACGTACTGGAAGATAAAAGGAAACAAGAAGCTGCCTTCGCTAAATGGGCACAGGATAAACCTGAATTTGCCAACATTCTGAACGACTACGCAGCAAACTATAAAGCATGGACGCCGTACGCAAAAGGTCGTGTATATCTCACCGAAGGTATCCTCGGTTCTCCTGTTGCCGGCTTCGCCTCCACACTGCTGCAGGTGGAAAAAGCACTGGTTACACCAAACGCACCGAAAGATGCGGTTAAAAACGCAGTAGCTGCTGCCGATAAAGCACGCAAAGCATTCCTGGAAGGTGAAAACAAACCAAGCGATGAAAAAATCCTCGCCGCTACCTGCCAGCTGTATTATAACGACATCCCTAAGGATCAGCAACCAACGGCTTTCTACCAGGAACTCAGTTCCAAATACGGTAGTCTCACCGAAGATGCTACCTACCGTAAATGGGCGGCTAACCTGATGGCTAACACCATGATTTTCAGTGATGCCAAATGGGAAGCATTCGTTAAAAACCCGGATGCAGTTACCCTCCAGGCAGATCCTGCTTTTGCATACGCCAGCGCGTTCGTTAAAAACTATACCGGCAAATACCTGCCGCTGTACAACCAGTTCGTGTCTAAAAACAACGACCTGGGTCGCGAATACCTGAAAGGCATCATGCAAATGCAACCTAACGCCAACAGATACCCGGATGCAAACTTCACCATGCGTGTTTCCTATGGCCAGGTTAAACCTTACTCCCCACGCGATGCCGTTAATTACGACTACGTGTGTACCATGAAAGGTGTGATCGAAAAATATGTTCCGGGTGATTATGAATTTGACCTGCCTGCGAACTACGTAGACCTCTACAACAAGAAAGATTTTGGTCAATATAAAGATCCTAAACGCAACGATGTTGTAGTGTGCTTTATCACCACCAATGATATCACCGGCGGTAACTCAGGTTCCCCTGTGATCAACGGCAACGGTGAGCTGATCGGCCTCGCGTTCGACGGTAACTACGAAGCACTCAGCCATAAAATCCAGTTCGACTCCAACTACAACCGTACTATCTGTGTGGATGTACGCTATGTACTCTGGTGCATTGAAAAACTCGGTGGTGCCAAAAACATCATCAATGAGCTGAAAATTGTGAAATAATCCTTTCTGATCAATAGCACTAAGCCCGTCCGGTTACTACCGGACGGGCTTTTTTATTCAAACATTTTCGAGATACATGGTGTTATCAACGGCAGCGCCAACTAGTAAACACAAAAAATCCATGTATGACTCAAACAACGCTGACAAGGAAGATCTGGATGGCATTAACCGGCTTGTTTCTCTGCTTTTTTCTGGTGATTCACCTGCTGGGAAACCTGCAGCTGCTGCTGCCGGCAGCAGAGTCGCAACTCCAGTTCAATGCCTATTCCCACCTGCTTTCGGGTAACATCCTCATCAAAATTATTTCCTGGGTACTTTATGCCAGTATCATCGCCCATGTTGTGTATGCGATCATTATAACGGCAGCGAATACACGGGCGCAAAAGCAGAAGTATCATTACGACCGCCGCGGCACCGTGAGCAAATGGTACTCCCGCAACATGGGCCTGCTGGGCACCATTATTTTTATTTTCCTTGTGATCCATTTCAGGGACTTTTGGTACGTGTATAAGTTCGGGCAGTTACCACTGGATGCACGTGGTAATAAAGACCTGTATACCCTGGTAATGGAGGTCTACAGTCAAACATGGTACGTGGGTGTGTATGTCATTTGTATGGTGGCACTTTGCTATCATTTGCTACACGGCTTTTTTAGCGCTGCACGTACACTGGGGGTCTATCACCCTAAATATGTTCGCTGGATAAAAGTCCTGGGATGGATATACAGTGTGGGCATCTGCGCTGGTTTTGCCATTATCCCAGTATATGTTCATTTCTTAAAATAACTGGCCATGCTGGATGCTAAAATACCTCAGGGACCACTGGAAGAAAAGTGGAATAACTACAAGGCACATGCGAAGCTGGTGAATCCCGCCAACCGCAAAAAGCTGGACATCATCGTGGTAGGAACAGGCCTTGCCGGCAGCTCCGTGGCGGCTTCGCTGGGGGAGATGGGCTACAATGTGAAAAGCTTCTGCTTCCAGGACTCCGCCAGGCGCGCCCATTCTGTGGCCGCTCAGGGCGGAGTGAATGCCTGTAAGAATTATAAAAATGATGGTGACAGCGTATACAGAATGTTTTACGATACCATCAAGGGAGGCGACTTCCGCGCACGCGAAGCGAACGTATACCGTCTGGCAGAATGCAGTGCCAGCCTGATCGACCAGGCAGTGGCGCAAGGCGTTCCGTTTGGCCGGGAATATGGCGGATATCTTAACAACCGCTCATTTGGCGGGGTGCAGGTATCCAGAACCTTTTACGCAAGAGGGCAAACAGGTCAGCAATTATTGTTAGGCGCCTACCAGGCGCTGATGCGCCAGGTGCACCAGGGGCATGTAAAACTATATACCCGCCATGAAATGCTGGACCTCGTAGTGATGGATGGAAAGGCGAGGGGGGTGATTATCCGGAATATGGATACAGGCGCCATTGAGCGGCATAGCGCACACGCAGTGGTACTGGCTACCGGTGGCTTTGGAAAAATCTATTTCCTATCCACCCTGGCGATGGGCTGTAACGGCTCTGCCATCTGGCGGGCGCATAAAAAAGGTGCACTGATGGCCAACCCCAGCTGGACACAAATTCACCCCACCAGCCTGCCACAATCCGGGGAGTACCAGTCGAAACTCACGCTTATGTCGGAATCGCTCCGCAACGACGGCCGTATCTGGGTGCCTAAAACGCAGGACGACCAGCGCCCTCCCAATCAAATTCCGGAAGAAGAAAGGGATTATTATCTGGAGAGACGTTACCCGGCCTTCGGCAACCTGAGCCCCAGGGACATAGCCTCCCGTGCGGCCAAAGAACGTATCGACGCTGGTTATGGTATAGGACCGTTAAAAAATGCCGTGTATCTGGACTTTTCCCGGGCTATCCGGGAACAGGGAGAAGACAAGATCAGGGAGAAGTACGGTAACCTGTTTCGCATGTACGAAAAAATCACTAACGTAAACGCCTATACAGAGCCTATGCGGATTTCGCCGGCAGCACACTTTTCCATGGGCGGCCTGTGGGTGGATTATGAGCTGATGACCACTATTCCCGGTTTATATGCTTTGGGAGAAGCCAATTTCGCAGATCACGGTGCTAACAGACTGGGCGCAAACTCGCTGCTGCAAGCCAGTATCGACGGTTATTTCATTGC
Organism: Chitinophaga jiangningensis; assembly: GCF_900142605.1. Classification (GTDB taxonomy): domain Bacteria; phylum Bacteroidota; class Bacteroidia; order Chitinophagales; family Chitinophagaceae; genus Chitinophaga; species Chitinophaga jiangningensis. Next base: position 536,905 of record NZ_FRBL01000007.1, on the reverse strand, counting down.
GCCTTACACCATGGCTAATTACCTGGCAGATGAAATTAAATCAGGACCAATTGATATTAAGCATCCTGCATTTGAGGCCGCGGAAAGAGCCGTGAAAGAACAATTGCAGCTATTGATGGCTATTCAGGGCAAAGAATCCACGGATTATTTTCACCGTAAACTGGGGCATATTTTATATGATAAATGCGGCCTTTCCCGCTCTGCAGCCGGACTACAGGCAGCCATCAGCGACATCAGAGCGTTAAGGACTGAGTTTTACAACAACCTCCATGTACCCGGCGGCCTTGGCCTGAATGCGGAATTGGAAAAAGCAGGTCGCGTAGCGGATTACCTGGAACTCGGAGAGCTGATGTGCTACGATGCCTTAACGCGGAACGAATCCTGCGGGGCACACTTCCGGGAGGAATACCAGACCCAGGACGGAGAGGCGCTGCGTAACGACAAAGACTTCTCCTTTATCTCCGCCTGGGCCTGGACAGGGAATGATCAGCCACCCAAGCTGCATATGGAGCCGCTGCATTTTGAGTTTGTAACACCAACAGTGAGGAGCTATAAATAACATCATCAGAAAAATATAACCTATATGCATATACGATTAAAAGTATGGCGACAGGAAAACACTGATTCCGCTGGAAAGCTGGAATCCTATGAGCTGCAGAATGTGAATGAAGACATGTCGTTCCTGGAAATGCTGGATGTGCTGAATGAACAATTGATGAAGCAGGGCGTGCGACCTGTGGAGTTTGACCATGACTGCAGGGAAGGGATTTGCGGGCAGTGCGGCGTGATGATCAATGGTCGCCCGCACGGGCCATTAAAAAATACCACTACCTGCCAGCTGCATATGAGGAGTTTCCGCGATGGAGAGGAGATTTATATAGAACCCTTCAGGGCTACGGCTTTCCCGGTAAAATGTGATTTAAAAGTGGACCGGTCTTCTTTTGACCGGATTATACAGTCGGGAGGTTTTATATCCGTAAACACGGGCCAGGCGCCGGAAGCGAATACTACACGCATCTCCTCACCGCTGGCAGAATCGGCATTTGATGCAGCGGCCTGCATTGGCTGCGGCGCCTGTGTTGCGGTGTGCAAAAACTCCAGTGCGGCCTTATTTACGAGTGCCAAAATCACGCATATGGCTTTACTGCCCCAGGGGAAAGAAGAAGCGCAGGACAGGGTACTGCATATGGTAAACCAGATGGATGCGGAAGGGTTTGGACATTGTACGAATACGGAAGCCTGTGAAGTAGTGTGTCCGCAGGAAATTTCAGTACTGCATATTGCCCGCATGAACTGGGAGTTTAACAAGGCGCATATCTTACGTAAATAATTCATACAGCCGTCCCCGTAGTAATACGGTTTTTTAATTTATGTTGGAACTACGCAGATAGAATGCGTAGAGGTGTTGTAACTTTGCGACCGCATCGATACCAAAAAGGGTATTGAAGTATTTTAACCAGGGTTTGTTTACCCCCAAAAAAGAATAAGAATGAAAAAGTTGACATTGTTTGTGACGCCCCTTGTATTGTTATTAACATGCATGCTAGCGTGCACCCCAAAGAAGGAAAGTGAAAGAAAGGACCCTATCGCTAAAATTACCACTGCTGGAAATGCAGGTAATTTTATCCGGATCAAGGGTAATGGTTTCAGCACCAATAAGCTGGAAAATACCGTGGTATTCGGCGATGCAAAGGCCGTAGTGCTCTATGCATCCAACGACTACCTCCTGGTGCAGGTGCCGCCTCATAAAGCGGGTGTTGTACCAGTAACGGTAACGGTAGGAGATAATCCTTCCAATTCATTGATGTTTGAATACAACTCCAATGCAATGCTGGCGGCCAATTTACCACGGAGGTAAACGGCTGCATGGCAGGCGCAAAAAAAATACCCTCGTCATAAGGCGAGGGTATTTTTTTTATGAAAATGTGAGGGAATTATTTTTGTTCTTTATCAGTCATCCCAAAGATCATCACCAGCTTATCTTTTTCGTAGAAGTTAAGCGTTTGTTCCGCCACGTCGAACTTATAGGTTTTACTGCCGATTGCTTTCATGAATTCAGTTTCTCTTTTCATAATCGCTTCGCCGCAAGCCATACGGGTACTCATTCCCGGGCCCATCGTCACGGTAGTGGCAGTATGCTTAAAGGTGCCATTTACGATATTGCACCCACCGCGGCCATGGTAACGGCCTTTAGCAGGATCAAATTCGAGGTAGATGCCAGGTTCGTTAATCGTGGTTCCATGCAGTTGGATCAGGTTCCATCTTTTACTGGAGATAAAAGCCCATACGTCCGGTTGCTGCTGTGGTTTTTCTTCACCGGCGCCTTGTTTAAATGACAACAGGCGGCGGCCATTGCCGTATAGGTTCAGGCGGCCATTTTCCACACGGTAGTTGTAGGTTTTTTGTTCCAGCGAGCGTTGGAAATTGGTTTCGTTGCGCATATCGTTCTCGTCGATGCAGGCCATCATGGTACTCATGCCGCGGGTGAAACTTACGATACCGGCAGTCGCATTTTGTTTGAACTCACCACCAATGCCATTACAGCCACCATTGCCATGGTAGCGGCTTCCGGATGGATCAAACTCTAACCAGATTTTGCCTGATGTGATGGGCGATCCGTTCATTTCCACCAGTGTCCAGCGCTTACCGCTAACAAAAGGATTTCCACTGTTGCTCACTGCCACCTTCTTTTTATACATCACCTTTTTCAAGGTGTATTTAAGGGAAGAGCCATCAGCAGGAGGGTTTTTAATGTTGGACACGGTTACCAGCAGTTTATACTGATATCCGGGCTGATAGTTGAATCCCTGGATGTTGGTATACAGGTTGGACCACTCTGATTCATTCTCCGTTCTCACCTGCAAGCATTCCATGGGGGCCACTCCCGTGCATGGCACCTTGTTTTCCTTTACGTACATCACCTGGGTTTTGGGGCCGCCTTGCTCCGGCTCCGGTGCAAAGAAGAGCGTGCTCATGGCAATTGCTAATTTCAATAACATAGACTAAGATTTTAAACTTTAACAACAATGCAAGCGTTCAGGTTCTGCATTTTGTTACATCTCAATCAGTTTTGCAAAGAAATTGCCGGTTTTTCGGGTCGTTGAGTAATCTAAAGTGCAATAGCTGTATCCCGTACAGGCTTTGTTTTCCCGATTTTTTCAATGATTCCCTGGTAATAAGCCAGTTTGGTGGGTGCCGGCATGCTTACTACCGTGACGCCATTGGCCTTCAACAGGTCTAATTTGAACTTGGAGCGCTCCGTATAGGCTTCAGGGATATAGTAATAAATGTTGTTAGGAACGCTGATCGTTTTGTGATGGAACTTTTGTCGTGCCCTGTAGGTAAGCAGCCACCACAGGTCCGACTCTACGAAGTCCAGCGATAGCCCGAAGATGTGTATATCCTTTGTGAAAAAAAGGTCTATCCAGGAATGAAAGTATATTTCCTTGTTCTTTATTCTGCGAATCAGCGATTCCTTTGGTACTGCTTTATTGGTGTACATAGTGCCACTTACCACATAATTTCGCATCAGCTGCAACTGGCCACCATAGTGCTCAAAGCCGAGGTTTATACTCATCGGATTAAGACAGTCGCCATGAATGTGCCAGTAATGGATGTTATCCATTGTATACTTTCTGAAAATGCTAAAGGTGGTTTCCCTGATCAGGCTTGTATTTTCAGTGGGAGTGCTTCCTTCCAGGGTAAATTCATAATTGGTAGTGAGGATGTGCTCCGGCTGAAGTGCCCTGATGGCAGTATGCAGCTGGTTGGGAGTGATCTGTGCAGTTTTGCCTGCAATAAAGGCTTTCAGGTCCTTTTCTTTCATATGATGCTGCCGGATGGCCGTCAGGAAGATTTCTTCATAAAGGAGCGGAAACGGCTTCTTTTCATCAATTTCAATACAGCCCGAAGTGTGACAATAGGTGATAATATCCTGTAGCAGGTCTTTCCAGCTCAGGCCGGCGGAAATGTTATTGATGTCATTTCCGATTAATAAAACCAGGTTCTTCATGTGGTGTAACGGTTTTATGGATAGATATATCTGAACGTAAGGTTGATGCGGGGGCCTACAGGCTTGGCCGTTTTTGGAACCTGGTGTTCCCAGAAATGTTGCAGCTCGCCCTTCATCAGCAGGAGAGAGCCATGTTCAAGCGCAATCTCGTATTTCAGGTCTTGGTGATAACGGTGGCGCAGCAGAAATCGCCGCGTAGCGCCCATATTTACAGAACCGATCACCGGATTTTTCCCCAGCTCCGGCTCATCATCTGCATGCCACCCCATGGAATCATTACCACTACGGTAATAATTCAGCAATACGCTGTTAAACGTAGTGCCGGCGGCCATTGCCACACGATCCCTGATCATGGTCAGTTCGGCTGTCCATGGCAAAGGTTTAAAAGTATTACCTGAAAAAGAATAGGAACTGTTGGCATCCCCGTACCAGGCCATCAACCGTGGAAACAGGACTTCACGCCCATACATGCGCATGGATTCCTGCTTCCAGGTAATGGTAGCAATAAGCTGCTGGAAAATCCGGTCGCTGTCCGTTGGAGTAAAAAAATGCGGATAATATTCCAGGAGACCATTTTCCAGGTTGATCTCCTGTTTGTGATTGTTATCCTGACCGAATAAACTTCCCTGCAGGCTCATAGCACTAAATTAAGACACCACTACGCATTGTATATGTCATCTGCCTTTCATGCTACAAACCCGCAAAAGTTTTTTAGTAGGAGAAAGGTTGTGTGTAGATCACCTGAAGAATGGTTTGACCCACTGCTTTCAGGGTACGTTTGTCTATCACACTCATATTATCGTTGGTAGTATGCCAGTGTGAAGGAAACTGACCACTGGCCTGCCAGGCCAGCACATCAAAAGTAGGTATGTTGGCAATGGTGTTTACCGGTATATGATCATCGGTAATATAGGAACCATAGTCTTCATATCGGAAGATGTCAGAGTAGCCAATTTGATTGGCTACGTCCCAGAACATTCTCATAGGGCCTGGCGCATATTGCTGGGAGGCCTTTTCCATGTAGAACTGGGAACCGCGTCCGCCTACCATATCCAGCAGAATGCCATAGTTGGCTTTGTAACCCGGCACATGCGGGTTTTTAGCCCAATATTGGGTACCCAGACAGAACGAATTTTCATTGGATGGATCACCAAAGTCTTCCACATCCACCAGCAAAATATCCACTCCGGCATCCGGCCGTTGCGTTTTAAAATTCCTGGCCGCTTCGAGCAGTACGGCCACACCGCTGCCGCCGTCATCTGCACCATCGAGTTTTTTAGTTTTGTCAAAGGCATCTTCATCCGCAATAGGGCGGGTATCCCAGTGTGCCAGCAACAGCACGCGCTGTTTGGCGGCCGGGTTAAAACTACCTACAATGTTGATACAAGGGAGTTTTTCACCTTTAGGACCTGTTACAGTTGTACGCTGTACATACACCGTATCCGCCCATTGTTTCAGGCTGGCAATCAGCCAGGCAGCACATTTTTCCTGGGCTGGTGTATTAGGAATTCTCGGGCCAAAGCTCACCTGCTTTGCAGTGTAAGCATAGGCGGAATCCTCCGAAAACACCGGCACCGGTACCTGTATGCGGTCTACCTTGCTGGCACCTGTACTGTCGTTTTTACCTTCCTCAGTTTTTCCATTCTGCTGACAGGCACCTACCGTCATGGCCAGTGCTGTCAGCGCGATCAGAGCTTTACGCATTATCTTCATTCTTGCTTAAAATATCAATTAGTCCTGCACGATGGAGTAGGAAACACTGCCATCTTTTTCATCCTTCAGCTGGATACCTACCGCCAGCAGCTCATTGCGAATCTTGTCGGAAGTAGCATAATCCTTACGGGCTTTTGCTTCCTTACGCATGTTGATCAGCATTTGCAGTACGCCATCCAGTTTGTCCTCATCTGTTCCCAGCACTTCCATCTGAATGCCCAGAATGTCCACCAGGTAAGTCTTCCAGGAATGCAGCATGAGGTTAAAGGTATCTTCACTGATTTCATGCATTTTTATCTGGCCGCCTTTCAGGGAGTTGATCACCGGTGCCAGCTCAAACAGGTTGGCCATTACTTTAGCGGTGTTGAAATCGTCATTCATGAACTCAGGCAGTTCTGCGCATAACTGACGCACCTGCTTATCCAGCTCCTCATTGATTGGCTGTCCGTTACCGGTATAAGTCAGTTTCTGCAATACTTCATATGCAGCCCACAAACGCTGTAAACCTTTTTCGGCGGCCAGCAGTGCTTCATTGGAGAAGTCCAGTGTACCGCGGTAATGCGTTTGCAATACAAAGAAGCGGATCACCATTGGGCTGTAGCCTTTTTCCAGCTGTGGATTGTTGCCGGAAAACATTTCGGTAAGGGTAATGGTGTTACCATACGACTTACCCATTTTGCGGCCGTTGATAGTGATCATGTTATTATGCATCCAGTAGCGTGCCATCAGTTCCCCATGGGCAATTTCGCTCTGGGCGATTTCGCACTCATGGTGTGGGAACTGCAGGTCCATACCACCACCGTGAATATCAAACTGTGAACCCAGGTATTTGGCACTCATGGCAGAGCATTCGATGTGCCATCCCGGGAAGCCTTCTCCCCATGGGCTTGGCCAGCGCATGATATGCTCCGGTGGTGCCTTTTTCCACAAGGCAAAGTCTACTTTATTACGCTTTTCTTCCTGGCCATCCAGCTCGCGGGTGGTTTCCAGCATGTCTTCCAGCACACGGCCACTTAAAATACCATAGTCGTAGCTGGCGGCGTATTTCTTCACATCAAAATACACGTTGCCATCCACCTCATAGGCATAGCCTTTTTCCATGATCGTTTTGATCATTTCAATCTGCTCGATGATGTGGCCGGTAGCGGTAGGCTCAATGCTCGGTTCCAGGTTGTTGAACTGCAGCATAGCCCAGTGGTACAGATTTGTATATTTCTGTACCAGCTCCATTGGCTCCAGCTTTTCCAGGATTGCTTTTTTGGAGATTTTATCTTCTGCTTCGCGGCCTTCTTCTTCGAAGTGGCCGGCGTCGGTGATATTACGAACGTAACGAACTTTATAACCGAGGAACCGCAGGTAACGGTTTACCACGTCAAAGGTGATGTACGGACGTGCATGGCCCAGGTGCGACTCCCCCGAAACGGTAGGTCCGCACACATACATACCCACGTGGCCTGGTGTTATTGGTGTAAATACTTCCTTCTGACGATGTATTGAATTGTATATTTTGAGTTCTGACATATGCTGTAAATAGTAGACTGACTTAATTTTTTTACAGATGACACTGCTGGCGTCATCCAACAAGGTTCCGTGCTGCGCACGGGTGGCTACCGCTGGTGAATGGCGATAGTATTGTTGCAGCAACAACATCGGTCAGACCTAAAAATATTAATACTGTTCATAATCTATTGTTTCTTATTTATTTACGGCATTTGCCGGCTTTTCTCCTGCTATACTCAGGTTGGAAATTACGGGATAATGATCAGAGAGATCTGAATTTATCTTCCGGAAGCTATTCACCTTAAAGTACGGACTCACAAATACGTAGTCGATTCTCAGCGTAGGCGCCAGCCCATTGAAAGTACGTCCGATACCGATACCTTTCTTTAAAAATGCGTCCTGTAAATCTCCCCTTATTTTAAAATAAGTATAAGATGCCGGGGTATCATTAAAATCACCGCAAACAATTACAGGATATGGACTTTGCCTGATAAAGTTCCCCACAATATCGGCCTGCTGACTGCGACGAATATACGCCTCACGCATCTTTTGTACAATACTTTTAGTGGCTACCAGCCCGGTATCTTCCTGGTTCCGGATCTTGCGGATGGCGCGGTAGTCCTTCTGGTTAAACCGGTACGACTCCAGGTGCATATTGATAATCCGGATGGTATCGCCTCTCCGCACCACATCGGCATAAATGAGGCTTTCACTCAGCGGACCATTACTCATTTTTACCTTATCCGATGCAATGATAGGGTATTTGGAATAAATGATGGACCCCCAGTGCTGATTACCGTTGCGGTTAAAATCACTGGAAAAGAAACGGTAGGGCAGGTTCATCTCATGGGAGATGTCTTCCCGGTTATTAAAATCATTTTTTCGCTCAGCGGTATAAAAATCCTGAAAGCAGGCAATATCCAGCTCCTGTTTCTTGATGAGGGCAAACATAGCCTGACGGGTATATTTACTGTCACGCTCCTTGTAAAGCCCAAACTGGCTTACGTTGTAGCTCATCACAGTGATGCTTTCCTTTGCAGGTATGGGTTTGTTGCCAGCCGGCATGTTGAAGGCAATAAATGCGCTGATAGATTTCCAGCTCAGTAATATCGCCGTCAAAGAAAGCAACGCGTATCGGTAGTTGAATACCAGCCATCCCAACAGAAACAACACCAGTAACCCCAATAGAAAAGGGAAAGCCAGCGTCAGAAAACTGATCGGCCAAAACCACGCCGGCGAGATATAGGGAGCCAGGCATGCTGCCAGGAATATTAAAACCAGGGCGACATTTAATATTACAAAAAAGCCTTTTGTAAAAAGTCTTAAGAATCGCACTGTCTACGTACTTTGTTGAACGTATAAAGTTACTATTTTTTCAAAGACAGGCGCGAGATTACGGGGAAATGCTCGGAATCAGCCACCCGCATAGCTTCGCAACCATGCACCCGGAATTGCCTGGACGCAAGGATATAATCTATGCGTAAACTGGGCGAAAGGTAGGAGAGGGTCCGTCCCCAGCCGTTGCCGGTTTTGAGGAATGCGTCCTGCAGGGTTGCCGCCACTGTTTGGTAGGTATACGAAACAGGCACGTCATTAAAATCTCCACAAACAATCACCGGATAAGGACTGGCAGCTATCAGCCCCGCCAGCTGCCGGGCCTGTTGGGCACGCCAGGTAAATGTTTGCCGCATTTTATAGGCCAGGCCCCTGAAATGGAAGTCCTTTAAAGCCTGGAAATCCTGCCCGGTAAGCATATAAGAAGCCAGTTGCCCGGTGATAACCCGGATAGTATCCCCATACACCAGCAGATCAGCCTGGAGGAAACTGCTGCCGCTGCCCACTGCACTGGCGCCGCAGGGAATACTACTTGCCTGCAACACCGGGTGATGGGAGAACAGCACAATTCCGTAATGCCAGGTATCCCAATAAACCATGTCTTTGGTGAAGTAATAGTATTCATATCCTGCTTTAATACGGATACTGTCAATGTTATGGGAGAGTTCAGGGTGTTCGTTGGTATAAAATTCCTGCATGCACAGGATGTCTGCCTGCCCGAAAACCACGGTGTTATAAACATTGCTGCGAATAGCCTTATTCTCCGTATACGACTGTAATCCCATGTTGCTGGCATTGTAGGTCATCACGGTAAACTCCTTGCTGCCGCTGGCTTTCTCCAGCGTATTTTCATGGAATGGGTGAATAGCCCAGGTACGAAAAACTGCGCCTGCCGACAACAGGATAGCCGTTACTGGTAGCAGCCAGTATTTTTTCCTGAGCAGGATCCACACGGGGATTAAAAGCAGATTAATGATAAGGAAACCGGGAAAGGTAAGTCCCGCAAAGCCGGTAGGCCAGAACGTTCCGGGGGAAATATAGGGAAGAAAGGTGCTGGCCAGCAGGGCCAGGGGTAGCATCATATTGATTGTCAGTAACGACCATCGTAAAAACGTCTTCATCAGGTATTTGGGATATAGGGATTTGAGTATCTGTTAAAAATACTCAAATCCCTATATTCTGAAGCGCTTAATTCTCCTCCGTTTTACTGGCTCTCAGCAGGGTGTCTTTTTCATCTGCGGTGAGAGAGGTAATGCCGTTGGCGCTAATCTTTTCAAGTATTTCATTGATGCGCTGTTCGGGTACTTTTCCTACTTTTTTATAAGGAGGTTCTCCATGGGTGACGCCAGCGGAAGGCTTGAGCATTTCCGCAGGAACAGTGGCCTGTGCCGGCGGATGGAACATATGTGAAAATTTGAATGCCAGTTTGTTGAAGCCCCGGCCCCAGTCGTTTCCTTTTTTCCATTGCTGCATGTAGATGGCACCTGCAATAGCGCCGCCGGCAAGCATTGGCAGATAAACCGTTCCGCCGGGAGAGGTGAAATGTGTGCCCAGCGTGAGGGCCAGGTAAATAGTGGTAATGATCCATAATGGAATACCACCGCCTGCCAGTAAAGGGAAAATCCGGTAGGTAGGTGCAAATACGGTAACGCCAATTGCGATGGCCATTACGCTGCCGGCCGCACCCATAAAGCCTCCGCCGGCAGACAATGCCTGGAAGCCCGGAATGAACTGCATGCCCAGTACAAAAAAGATATTAGCCACTATACCACCGAAAAGATATAACGGTACTATTCGCAGGTAGCCGGCAAGGTGTTGCAGTATAGAACCAAATACCCACAGCCACACCATGTTGGAAAAGATGCTCACCACCTGTACCTGTGTAAACATGGCCGTTAATATTGTCCACGGGCGGGCCAGCGCCTCGGCCGGACTGGAAGGTACACGGAGGTAAGAAATGATGTCCTGGTAGAAACGAGGTTCTCCCACATCTTCCATTTTATATATTACCAGTGTAAAGAAGAGGAATATATATATCGTAAGATTGATGACCAGTAACTGCGTTACCATATTCTTTCCAGCTCCCAGTGAGAGCCCCGACAATTTCTCTTTTTCGAGGGTATGCATGGTATCAAAAGTTTTCTCTACAAAAATACGCCATAATACCGTAGCCTTGGCGCGTTAGAATAATTTCCGGTTCCAGTTACGCAGGAGCAGGTAGGCAAACAAAGCACCACCCAGGTGGGCAATATGCGCAACGTTATCGCCGGCAGCGTTTTGAATCTGTAGGTAAAGTTCCGTCGCGATCATTACGCCAACCACATATTTTGCTTTGACAGGAAACAGAAAGTTAAGGTAGATGCGCTCGTTGGGATACATGTAACCAAAAGCGAACAGGGTTCCGTACACGGCGCCGGAAGCACCCACCATACTTGCATTCCGGTACACATCTGTGAGTCGGGCAATCAGGCCTTTGGCCATATCTATAGCGCCCTCATTGCCTGCACCAATGGCCTCTTTCAGACCATTCATGTCAAACATTCCCTGACCCAGCTGATAGCGGTTATCGATGATCGCAAAGTTATTCACCGTTGGGTTTTCAAAGAAAGCATGAGCTTCTTTGGTAAGTTTCATATAGTCATAGGTAAGCCATCCCATGTAGCACAATGCCGCTCCCAATCCGCATATCAGGTAAAACAGCAGGAAGCGCTTGGAGCCCCATCGCTCTTCCAGCGTGGAACCGAAGAACCACAATGTGAGCATATTCATGGCTAAATGCATGAAATTGGTGGCGGAGTGCATGAACAGATGTGTTATAAACTGCCATGGGCGAAACAGGTCAGACTGCCAGTAATGCAACGCAAATGCATCGGACAGATCATATCTGAACCGGCTTAGCAGTGTTACCTGTACCAACCACACCAAACCATTAATGATCAATAGATTCTTTATAACCGGTGGCAGGTGAAATCCCCGTGGCCTGAACGTATACATCTTAGCTTAACTTATGATTTTATTTATTCGCTCTCTTCTTCAGCAGCACCACGTTTTCGATGTGATGGGTGTGAGGAAACATATCTACAGGCTGCACCTTTTCCACAGTGTACATCTCGTCCAGCAGGGCGAGGTCACGAGCCTGCGTAGCAGGGTTACAGCTCACATATACAATTTTTGGTGCACCTATTTCCAGTAATTTATTTACCAGTTTTTCGTGCATGCCTGCCCGTGGCGGGTCGGTAATAATGACGTCCGGTTGGCCGTGATGGGCAAAAAAGGCGTCATCACAGATGTCAACCACATCCCCTGCATAAAACTCAGCATTGTTCACATTGTTCATGGCTGCGTTTTCGCGGGCATCATCAATGGCTTCTTTGATCAGCTCAATGCCTACCACCTTTTTAGCCTGGCGGGAAACAAAAATGCCGATACTGCCGGTGCCGCAGTACAGGTCATATACAATTTCCGAACCGGTAAGTCCGGCGAAGTCGCGCGTTACCTTATACAACACTTCACCCTGGTAGGTATTGGTTTGGAAGAAAGACTTAGGACCGATTTTGAAGGTGAAATCTTCCAGTTTTTCTTCGGCATATCCTTTACCAAAGTAAGTTTTGGGTTCGAGGTCGAAGATAGAGTCGTTTTTCTTCGGGTTTACCGTATACAGCAGCGTGGTAATGGCCGGAACGGTTTTCAGGAGGTGGTCCATCAGGGCAATCCTGTTGGCTTTGTCCTCATAATGAATCACCAGGTTTACCATTATTTCGCCGGTAGTACACAAACGTACTACCAGGTTACGCAGCCACCCTTCCTGTTGACGAATATCGAAGAAAGTGAGGTCGTTGGCGATCGCGTATTCACGGATGGTGTTACGGATCAGGTTTACCGGCTCCTGCATGAGGTAGCAGGTGTTGATATCCAGTACTTTATCAAATAATTTAGGAACGTGGAAACCCAGTGCCGGCTTCCTCGGAATTTCACCGTCGTTGGCTTTGATTTCCGCGTCTGTCAGGTAGGCCTTATTGCTGAAGGTAAACTCCAGTTTATTCCGGTAATGCTCGGTATACTTAGAACCCAGGATAGGGCTCATTTCCGGCAGCTCCAGTTTACCAATACGGGACAAGTGATCCGCAACCTGCTGCTGTTTGTATTCCAGCTGCAGGCTGTAAGGCATCATTTGCCATTTGCAGCCGCCGCAGGTACCAAAATGCTCGCAGAAAGGCGTTACACGCTTGTCAGAATAGGAGTGGAAGTTTACCACTTTTCCTTCTGCCCAGTCTTTTTTGTTCTTGCCAAGGCGCACATCCACCACATCACCAGGCACCACACCGCCTTCAATGAATATCACCTTGCCGTCTATACGGGCCAGGGCCTTACCTTCTGCCGCATAAGCAGTAACAGGTACGTTTTCTAAAACAACATTTTTTTTCCTCACGGCTGCAAAGGTACAGTGATTTTAAGATTTTGGGGTATTTTTACCGATACTTAGATATATCCTATGCGTAGACTGCTATTCATGCTCGTTTCTGCGCTGATATGCCAAAGCCAGCTCATGGCACAAGGGTATCAGCTGACTGTAAAACTCAAGAATTATCAACAGGGAAAGCTCTTCCTGGGCCATTACATGGGTAAAAGTACCTACCTGACTGATTCTGCCGAAATATCCCCGGCAGGAGTGGCGGTGCTCAAAGGGAAAACACACCTCAATTCGGGGATTTATCTCCTGGTTATGCCGGACAAACAACGCTACCTGGAAACCCTGATCGATAAAAATCAGACGTTTGAGGTGTCGCTCGATACCAGCGATTTCGTGAATAAAACGGTTTATAAAGGCTCACCGGACAACGACCTGTTCGTAGCTTATAATAAGTTTTTGCTGCAGCAGGATGGAGAGAGCCGCGCTATACAGGCCGACTTAAAACTCGCTAAAACCACTGCTGATACTGCCAAAGTACAGGAACGCCAGGCTGCCCTGATGAAAAAAATTAATGAGTACAGGGATAAATTCATTGCCGATCACCCGGGAACCATCCTCACTACTATATTCAAAGCTATGAAGGAGCCGGTAGTGCCGCCAAAACCAGCCACAGAGGACTCTTCGTTTGCTTACCGCTATTTCAAAAGCCACTACTGGGATGAGGTGGACCTCAACTCGGACAGGCTGGTACGCACGCCCGTACTGGAAGCCAAGCTGCAGAAGTATTTTACACAGCTGGTAGTGGCCATGCCGGATTCCATCAATGCGGATTGCGATGCCATGATTGCCCGTACCCGCAAGAATAAAGAGGTATTCAAATTTGTACTCTGGTGGCTGACCTATAATTATGAATCCTCACCGTACATGGGCATGGACGCGGTATTTGTGCACCTGGTAGAAAAATATTACGTACCCGGAGAAGCCTTCTGGTTAAATGATGAACAGCTGAATAAGATTGTGAGTCGTGCTTACTCCATAGCACCTAATCTGATTGGTCAGCAGGCGGCCCCGCTGGAACTGAAGGATACTGCTTCCAAAGCGGTATCACTGTATAAAACGCAGGCAAAATATACGGTACTCGTTTTCTGGGACCCTACCTGCGGACATTGCAAAACAGAAATTCCCCGCTTGGACTCTGCCTACAACAGCCGCTGGAAGCAGCTTGGCGTGAAAATGATCGGGATCAAAACAGAAGGCACCAAAGATGAGTGGCTTAGCTTCATTAAACAAAACCACATCACCGGCTGGATACATGCATGGGATCCGGAATCGACCAGTAACTACAGGCGCCTGTACGACGTATATTCGACACCGGTAGTATACCTGCTTGATGAAAAGAAAAAAATTGTGGCGAAACGATTAGGTGTGGAACAACTAGATCAGTTTCTCACCAGAAATACCAACTCCACAGTTGCAAATTAATAGTAGAGGCCGCTGAAAAGCGGCCTCTTATTTTATTGTATATCAATCACTTAAACAAAATTTTAACGTTATTGGCATAGTCTTTGGTTTTGGGCAAATCGAACCAAACAACATCCATTATGCTCAAAAAGAAGATTATTTTGTCGATCGCCGCGGTATGTATTTCTTTTGCTGCAATGGCTCAGGCACGGATAGGTGTAAAAGGTGGTTTGAACCTCAGCACCATCACAGTCGATAATTCAGGCTCTGTTAAAGACAATCAGATGTTACCGGGATGGAATCTTGGTGTTGTGGCCGACTTACCATTAGTTCCGAGAATTCTTTCCTTCCAGCCGGGAGTACTTTACACTACCAAAGGGTCTAAAATAGACATAGGAGACAAGGACAATCCCACCGTTACCAATCCATACGTAGCGTTAAAAACCAATCCGTCTTACATAGAAATTCCGTTAAACTTTGTGGGTAAAATTCCCGTAGGGGCACACACCAGCATTTTTGGTGGGGTAGGACCTTATTTCGCCTTTGGGGTAGCCGGTAAAAACAAAGTAGAATCCAATACCGGTACCGGTTCTATTACTACAGTTTCCAACAACATTAAATGGGATGATGACACGCCGTTCAACAACGGAGATCCTAACTACGGTTACGACAAGTTAAAAAGATTTGACTGGGGCGGTAACGTGCAGGTGGGTGTGGAAACACACAACGTGCTCATCGCTGTTCAGTATGGCTTAGGCTTTGGAAAATTACAGTCTGGAGCGGATAATAGTACGGACGATAAAGGTAAAAACCGCGTGCTGAGTTTTTCAGTAGGTTACCTTTTCGGGGGTAAATAATTAGCAGGCAACGTATGTTTTAACTAAACAATTCATTCGCTGTTTTGTATATAGAACATGCAAATAATCAGGCAATTGTATAAACCAAACCTCAAGTGATCCGGAGTGCAGGTAATGCCTGCTGCCTGTACTCCAAACAAAAACCCAAAAAGATGAAAAAGTTATTGTTATCAATTGTTGCGTTATTGATCGCCAGCATATCTTTTGGTCAGGCCAAATGGGGTATCCTTGCGGGTCCTAACTTTTCCAGCGTAACATATGAAAATCTCGGGACCTTCGGGTTTACCAGTAAAGAAACCAGTAAGATTCTTACCAGTTTCAGAGGTGGTATTACCGTGGATATACCCATCGCCGAAGATTTTTCGATCGGTACCGGCCTGTTATATGCCGGTAAGGGTGGTAAATTTAAAAACTCCGATGTGAAGGTTTCGCTCAGCTACCTGCAATTACCGGTAATGTTCCAGTTTACACCGGAAGTAGGTAACGGTAACCTCGTATTAGGTGTGGGGCCTTACTTTGCCGTTGGCTTAGGAGGTAATTACAAAAATACTATTGCGGGAGATGTAGGTGCCTTCGATGACGAAGCCGGGCTGGCCAAGCTAAAACGCTTCGATTGCGGCGGTACCTTGCAGATAGGCTACCAGATGCCTATGGGCTTTTATTTCGGTCTGAATGGCGACCTGGGCTTCGTAAATGCGGCGGATAATACTGACAACAGTCGCAAGTTCAAAAATGCTTCTTTTGGTGTTTCCCTGGGTTATAAGTTCAGCGGCAGGTAATATTCTAACTATCTGTTATATATAAAATATTTGATAATTAATAAAGGCCGTTAGTAGACAAAAAAACTAACGGTCTTTTCTGTGTTTTGTAGAGATTATTTCAAACCTTTGCGCAAGTTTTTTCGTTTGTATTGAAGTTCCAACTTTCTATAGTGACCATAAATCCCAAATGTCCTATTCATGAAAAATTTTACGCTAGCAGTAGCTACTGCATGCCTGACTGTTTCTGTGGCGTCAGCGCAGGTTAGTTTAGGGGTGAGAGGTGGCTATGTAAACTCCAATTTGTCGATCACTTCGGGCAATTCACAAACGGCCGTCCCAGGAACGGAGGCCGCAGACAACTGGAATGTTGGACTGGTAGTGAATATTCCGTTGACGCGCAACTTTTACCTGCAGCCAATCGTAAACTACGAGGTAAAAGGTGCCAAACTGAATCCCGTTACCAAACCACCGGCAGGTGCTTTTTCTACTGCCACCACCAAAGTACGGTTGCCATACATTACCCTCCCGGTAAATGCAGTCTACAAAGTGCCGGTAGGCAACGCCAGGCTGTCTTTCGGATTAGGACCATACGTGGCTTACAGTCTGAATGCAAAATACAACCTGGCTGTTTATGACGATGGTAAAAAAGTCCAGGACGCTTACCAGCCAATTGACTTTAGCAAATCCCCGAATGTCCCTAACAGTACCATGCAGCTAGGCCGCTGGGATGTTGGTGGTAACGCTCTTATCTCTCTGGAAATGAATAACTACATTACCGTGGGAGCTAATTACAGTCTGGGTTTACTGGACATTGACAGGTCCGATGACCTGAAAATCAAAAACAGGTCCTTCGGTATTTCTATTGGTGTTTTGTTAAACCGGGAAGACTGGTAGCATATCAGACAATATTTGCGAACAATGATCGTCGTTATTTAGGACTACCTGCGGGTGGTCCTATTTTTTTTCAGGGAGACATAGGGGCATCTGTTATGGGATGCGTCAATATATCAGAACGGGCTTCCCTGGGGAGGGAAACCCGTTCATTGGACAGTTAAATTAAAAGTGTGACAGTTATAGGGATATGCCACTATGTATCTACATAATGGCATTTTTCATTTAGGGAGATGCCGGAGCTGCCGTTGTTCGTGGCTGCTACATGATGGCCGCCACCGCATCCCGGACTACCCTGGGCTTGCCTAACGTGTAATAGTGCAGGATAGGCACCCCGAAATTCTTAAGCTCTCTGGATTGTGCAATCAGCCATTCTGTACCTACCTGCTCTACTTCCTTGTCTGTTTTGCATTTCAGGATCTCATTGGAAAAATCAGTAGGGATATCCACATTGAAAATCCTGGGGAGGATATTCAGCTGCTTTTTGGAAGTCAGTGGTTTCAGCCCTGGAATAATCGGAACGGTAATCCCGATTTCCCGGCATTTATTTACAAAATCAAAGTATTTCTGGTTGTCGAAAAACATCTGGGTAACGATGTAATCAGCCCCGCCATCCACTTTGCGCTTCAGGTTAGCCAGGTCCGTCTGCATGTTTGGCGCCTCGAAATGTTTTTCCGGATAGCCGGCCACGCCGATGCAGAAATTAGTTTTTACTCCGCCCTGCAGGTCATCTTCCAGGTAGATGCCATTGTTCATCTGCACTACCTGTCCGAGTAATTCACTCGCGTAACTGTGGCCATGTGGATCGGGTTCAAAAAACGACTCGTTTTTCGGGGCATCTCCTCTGAGAACCAATACGTTATCTATTCCAATGAATGCCAGATCGATTAGCGCATTTTCTGTTTCCTCCCGGCTAAACCCTCCGCAGATCAGGTGCGGCACCGTATCTACATTATAATGGTTCATCAGCGCCGCACAGATACCCACTGTACCCGGGCGTTTTCTGATTTCGACCTTCTCAAAGCTGCCATCCGCCTTTTTCTTGAACATATGCTCGCTGCGATGGTACGTAACGTTAATAAAGGCTGGCTTGAACTCCATCAGCGGGTCCAGGTGGTCGTATATAGAGTCGATACTCTTACCTTTCAATGGGGGCAGCACCTCAAACGATATGCGTGTATCTTTCGCCTGGGCTATATGTTCGGTTACTTTCATGTTATTGGCTGGATAATGTGGATGCAAAATTAATTGATCCCCTTAAAATAGTGTTTTTTGATCTTATGATAACTATAACTAGGCCAAGTGGATGAAATGTTTAATTTTGCTAAGTTTCAAAATATGGCACTAAGAATACATACAGACCAGCTTGTAAAGAAATACGGCGCCAGAACCGTGGTGAATCACGTGTCTGTCGAAGTGTCTCAGGGCGAAATCGTAGGGCTCCTGGGCCCTAACGGTGCGGGTAAAACCACATCTTTCTACATGGTAGTAGGCCTGATCAAGCCGGATGAGGGGAATGTTTACCTTAATGACTTGAATATCACCAAGTTACCCATGTATAAGCGGGCACAGATGGGCATCGGATACCTCCCACAGGAGGCATCGGTATTCCGTAAACTGAGCGTGGAAGATAACATCGCAGCAGTGTTGGAGATGACCAAACTGAAAAGAGCTGAGCAAAAAGAAAAACTGGAAGCATTGCTGTCAGAGTTCCGCCTCACACACGTGCGTAAAAGCCCGGGTGATGTACTGAGCGGTGGTGAACGCCGCCGCACAGAAATTGCGCGCGCATTGGCAGTAGACCCGAAATTTATTCTCCTCGATGAGCCATTTGCCGGGATTGACCCGATAGCTGTGGAAGACATTCAGTCGATTGTAGCAAAACTGAAGTACAAAAACATCGGTATTCTCATCACAGACCATAACGTACAGGAAACCTTATCCATCACCGACCGCGCATACCTGCTGTTTGAAGGAAAGATACTGAAGTCTGGCTCTGCTGAAGAGCTGGCAGAAGATGAACAGGTAAGAAAAGTGTATCTTGGCCAGAATTTCATTTTGCGCCGTAAGAATTACCTGGACGAAGCAGCTAAACAATAAACCATTCCACAGTAATCCTATTATGCGAATTTTAAGTCCTGCAATATCACAGTTGGCCAGATTACGTATGGGGCGCATAGCGCATTTCATGCAGTATCCGGTGCAAGTGCAACAGCAGGTATTTCAGAATCTTATCTCTGCCGCTCAGTATACCGAATTCGGAAAACAACACGGATTCTCCAAAATATACAAGATCGATGAGTATAAGAAGGCTGTTCCTATTCATACCTATGATACCATCAAACCCTATATCCAGCGGGTGATGGAAGGCCAACAGAATGTACTCTGGAATACTCCGATAAAATGGTTTGCCAAGTCAAGCGGCACTACCGCAGATAAAAGCAAATTTATTCCCGTAACTGTAGAAAGCCTCGATGAGTGCCACTACCGCTCCGGCCGGGATGTACTCACTTTATATTATAATAACTTCCCCGACTCGGATGTGCTCACCGGCAAATCACTCGTGATCGGAGGAAGCCACCAGGTGAATAAATTGTCGGACGACAGCGACTCCTACTTCGGAGATCTCAGCGCCGTGATGCTGCAAAACATGCCGTTTTATGGCAACATGATCCGCACGCCCGACCTCTCCATCGCCCTGATGGACGAATGGGAAGAAAAAATTGAGCGTATGGCCAATGCCGTTATACATGAAAATGTAACCAGCATCGCCGGTGTACCCACCTGGACCATCGTATTGATTAAAAGAATATTTGAGCTCACCGGTACAGACAACCTGGCCGATGTGTGGCCCAATATAGAACTATATATGCACGGCGGCGTAAGCTTTACCCCTTACCGCGAACAGTTTAAAAAACTGATCCGCAAGCCGCTGATGTATTACCAGGAAACCTATAATGCCTCCGAAGGCTTTTTTGCCGCACAGGATGTTATAGGAGAAGAAGGATTACTCCTGTTCCTCAACCATGGTATATTCTACGAGTTTATGCCAATGGAGGAACTGGGTAAGGAAGAGCCGCGCACGCTGCAACTCCAGGAAGTAGAGCTGGGTAAAAACTATGCACTGGTGATCAGCACCAATGGCGGCCTTTGGCGCTATATGGTAGGGGATACCGTACAGTTTACCTCCCTGCTGCCTTACCGGATCAAAGTAAGCGGCCGCACCAAATCCTTTATCAACGCCTTCGGGGAAGAGGTGATCGTGGAAAACTCGGATACCGCCATCGCCAAAGCCAGCGAAGCTACCGGCGCTATCGTGAACGACTATACGGCTGCTCCCGTATATTTCAGCGATAACGGCAACGGTGGCCACGAGTGGCTGGTGGAATTTGATAAGGCGCCGGACAATATGGAACACTTTATCGACGTTCTTGACGGCACACTTAAAACCATTAATTCCGATTACGAAGCTAAAAGACATAAGGACATCGCACTGGCACGACCACAGGTACACGTAATGCCACAAGGCACCTTCTGCGAATTCCTCAAAAGTAAAGGCAAGCTCGGAGGACAACACAAAGTGCCACGCCTCAACAACGACCGCAACTATCTCGAAGAGATCCTGCGGTTTGCTAAATCAAACATGAACGCTTAAAAACCTATCAACTATAACATGAAATTACTGGAGAACAAAGTAGCGATTGTAACTGGTGCCAGCCGTGGTATCGGTGAGGCTATTGCCCTGAAATTTGCAGCACAAGGCGCAAACGTAGCTTTCACATATGTAAGCTCCGATGAGAAAGCGAAAATTCTTGAAGATAAACTCACCGCTTTAGGCGTAAAAGCGAAAGCATATAAATCTAACGCAGGTGTATTTGAAGAAACCGAAGCACTGGTAGCGGATGTACTGAAAGAATTCGGTCAAATCGATATCTGCGTGAATAATGCCGGTATTTCCAAAGACAACCTGTTACTCCGCATGAGCCCTGATCAATGGGATGATGTGATGAACATCAATCTGAAGAGCGTATACAACATGACCAAACAGGTAATCCGCCCGATGATGAAAGCGAAAAGCGGCTCTATCATCAACATGAGCTCTGTTATCGGTATCATGGGTAACGCAGGTCAAAGCAGCTATGCCGCTTCTAAAGCAGGTATCATCGGTTTTACCAAATCAATTGCACAGGAAATGGGTAGCCGTAATATCCGCGTAAACGCCGTAGCGCCCGGCTTCATCGAAACTGATATGACCAGCTACCTCAAAGAAGGCGATGCTGCTAACAACTATATTTCTCAAATTCCACTCAACCGCTTCGGTACACCGGAAGATATCGCAAATGTATGCCTGTTCCTGGCTTCTGACATGAGCAGCTACGTTACCGGACAAACGCTGAGCACCTGCGGTGGACTTTGCATGTAATTACTATATGACTGATAAGTTATATTAATAAAAAACGCGGACTTAAGTCCGCGTTTTTTATTATTCCAAAGTTACGTATCTTTTGCCCTACAGTGAACCGGGGATAATCCCCAGCCAGCCATACTTTGGAGCATAAAACCTTAAATATCAGGCGTGAGAGTAGTGAATTAGCCGACTTTGAGTATTTATTCAAAGTCCACTATGACGCGCTCTGTACTTTCGCGTTTGATTTTGTGGGTCGCCGTGAACTGGCCGAAGAGATTGTACAGGAAACCTTCCTGAAAATATGGGAGCGCTTTTCAGAATTGCAAATTGAAGTCTCCGAAAAAGCCTACCTGTATAAGGCGGTACAAAACAATTGCCTCAATTGCCTAAAGCAGGACAAGATCCGCCAGCGGTATGGGTCAGAGCTGTTGCAGCAAATAGAATCACGTACCTCCCTGATGAACCTGAGCATGCATACGCCAGTAGAAAAACTGGAACACAATGAAATGATTGGCATGGTGGAAAAAGCCATCCGCCGCCTGCCTCCTCAGTGCCAGGATATCTTCCGGCTAAGCCGCTTTGAACAGCTTAGCTATCCCGAAATATCACGGCAGATGGGCATCTCCATCAACACCGTAAAAACACAAATGACCCGCGCACTAAAAAAGCTGCGGGATGATCTGCTACCTGTCCTGAAACCAAAGGAATAATCAACTAAAAATTTTTTTTCAGCTTGTCACCCTGTTGGTACAGGAGGATTGTCTTACACCTGTTTTATTCTTGTTATGACTAACTATTCGCGCGAGGAAATGGATGAACTGATTGCGCAGTTCCTGTCGGGAAACGCTACCACGGCCGAACAGCAGCAATTGGAGGACTGGATTGAAGCCAGTGCGGCTAACCGCCTGCACTTCCTCGGGCTGCGTGAAGCCTGGCTGGCTACTGCCCGTACGGGCAGCTACGATGCCCTCAGCGCCTGGCAGGAAATGAGGACACAGCTATCACCCAAGCCGGTATGGTACGCCGGATGGAAGAAAGCAATTCGTATAGCAGCCTCGTTTATACTGCCATTTATCATCGGTGGTAGTGCGGTACTGGCCTGGGTTTACAAGGGGAAAACCGCCAACCCGGACGGCATGGTAACCATCACCAGCCCCAAAGGAGCCACCACCAGGATAGAACTCTCCGATGGTACAGAAGTATGGCTCAACGCCGGCAGTAAACTGCAATACGCACACTCCTATAATGGACTGCGCAGAGAAGTAAAACTGGAAGGAGAAGCCTTCTTTAAAGTACATACCAATCCTCAGAAACCCTTTACCGTAAAGGCGGCCGACCTGAGGATACTGGCACTGGGCACGAGTTTCAACGTGAAAGCCTATCCGGAAGATAAAACAGTGGTAACCACCCTGATCGACGGAGAAGTGAAAATCGATGGATCCGCTACCAGCAAGCCATTTAATATGATGATGCGGCCACATGACCATGTCGTTTATCAAAAACCTGTCACGAACAATGAAAAACAACCGGCGCCGGCCCCTGATAATGGCCATTCAACCACGCCGGTAGCAACAAAAGCAGTGGATAATACAGAAATCTATACAGCATGGAAAGACGGTAACTGGATAGTAGAAGCACAAACCTTTGCCGAACTGGCAGTAACAATGGAAAGAAAGTTCAATGTACAGGTGATCTTTCAGGACGAGGCACTAAAGGCTTATAAATTCACCGGTACCTTCCGCCAGGAAACCCTGGAACAGGTACTGAATATTTTAAAATTAACCGCACCGCTCAAATACACGATAGACAAAGGAACCGTTACGGTGTCGGTAGATCAGTTGTTAAAGGAAAAGTATTCAAATGCCCTGAAGTCGGGCAGGTAATAATCAGTGAATAACGAAAAAAATTTAATCACCTGTAAAAAATATTCATGCACGATATGAACGACTAAAAAAATTGGGGTAATGCGACTTACCCCAATCAACGAAAATCACCTGATGCAGCCGGGTCTTTGCGACGGACCCACTGCCGTAAAATTCGTTTAACTAAAATCTTTACAAGTTTATGAAATCCACTTCAAACCTGGCGGAATTTATCTGCCCCAGGCGAAAATTATTGCTTATGATGAAAATGACGAGTCTGTTGATTTTCGCAGGATTTATACAGGCTTCCGCATCTACGTATGCGCAGGACCGTATTGCATCCTTATCCGCTGACAATAAGCGGGTTAAAGATGTATTCAAAATGATAGAAGGCAGCAGTAACTACCGCTTCTTCTACAATGAAGATTTCTCTGATCTCAACAAAGCTGTAACCATCGATGTGAAAAACAAAAAGATAGATGATGTTTTAGGTATGTTATTCGACAAAACTAACGTCACCTATCGCGTATTGGAAAACAATCTGGTAGTAATCACTCCTGCCTCAAAAGCAGTAGCAGAAAAGATCTCCGGTAAAGTAACCGATGCAAAAACAGGAGAAGCATTGCCAGGTGTAACGATTACCGTTGAAGGCAGCGGCGCTGGCGCTGTTACTGATGGTAATGGTACTTTCGCACTCAATGCACCCAACGCTAATGTAACCCTGGTGGTAAGCTATATTGGCTATATCCAGCAAAAAATAAGACTGGAAGGTCGCCACGAGGTGAATATTAAGCTGGAACCTGATACCAAGAAACTGGATGAAGTAGTGGTAATGGGGTATACCACCACCACTGTTAAAAATCTTACCGGTGCGGCGCAGGTAGTAAATGCCGCCAAACTCAAAGACGTTACTGCCAACAGCATGGATAAAATGCTCCAGGGTAAAGTATCCGGCGTGTTTGTAGGTAGTAGCTCCGGCGATCCTTCCGCAGCTCCGTCTGTGCGTATCCGTGGTAACGGTACCCTCACCGCAGGTAATGCACCACTGATCGTAGTGGATGGTATCATCGGTGGTTTGCCTAACCCAAGTGATATCGAGTCCGTAACTGTTTTGAAAGATGCTGCCGCTACTACTTTATATGGCGCCCGTGCCGCCAACGGGGTAATGGTGATCACCACCAAAAGAGGTAAAGCAGGTAAATCACAGACTACCTTCCGTACCAACATCGGCGCTGCACAGCTGAATACCGGCCACTTCAAACTGATGAATGGTGCCCAGCTGTTTGACCTGCAACAGGCCGCCGGTGCGAACATGGACCCGGCCATCCGCAACCTCAACACCGACTGGCAGCAACTCGCCTTCCATACCGCTTCTAACCAGAACTATGAACTGAGCACCAGCGGCGGTAGCGAAAAAACGAAATTCTACCTCGGTGGCAACTATTACAAAGAAGATGGTATCCTCAGAGGTACTGGATTGGAGCGCTTTAGCGGCCGCCTGAACCTCGATCATAACATCAATGACAAGTTCCGCATCAGCGCTAATTTCGCTGCTTCCCAGCAAAATGACCATGATAATTCCGGTGGGTCACTGTATCAATACTACACCAACAACCCATGGGATAAGCCATATGATGCAGACGGAAAGCCGATTAATCCTGTTTATGTAGATACCTGGTACAACAGGGACAGATCCAACTTCCTGTATGACCAGCAATATAACTACGACACCAGGAAACGCCAGTCCCTCGAAGGATTGTTTAAACTGGAATATGATATCACCAAATGGTTGTCATTCAGTAGCACCAATCGCGCTGAATCCTACCACTACCGCGAAGAATACAATGGCGACATCAGAACGTCTGCTGGTGGCGATGACCTCGGAAACCTGTATCAGGGCTATATCGATTCATCCGCATATATCAGCTCCAACCTCCTGAAAGCAAGGTATACCATTAAAAAAGATCACCACATTGATGGATTGCTCGGTGCTGAATTTCAGACAGTAAATTATCAGGCCGGCGACGCTACCGGTAAAGGTATCCTTCCGGGCAGAGATGTACTGGATGCTGCTGCTACCCCACAAAGTATCGGAAGCAGCAAAATTGACCGTGCATTCAATTCCTACTTTGTACAGGCGAATTATAACTACGCCTACAAATATTATTTCACCGGCTCTTTCAGACGTGATGGTTCTTCCCGCTTTGGTGCCAATAACCAATATGGTAACTTCTTTGCCTTCGGTGGTTCATGGGCGGCTTCAGAAGAAAACTTCATAAAAAATATCAAACAGATTTCCAACCTTAAACTGCGCGCCAGCTACGGTACTACAGGTAACGCCAACATCGACGATTACCTGGCTGTTGGTTCCTATGCAGCCACTGCACAGTATAATGGCTTGCCTTCCGTTTACCCGTACAGGTTAGACGTGCCAAATCTCTCCTGGGAAAAAGCCTACAATACCAACATCGGTATTGACCTCGGACTGTGGAACAGACTGAATCTTACAGTGGAAATTTATCAGAAGGACAACAAGGGCTTGCTGTTTAACGTACCGCTGCCAGCAAATGCCGGCTACCCTTATATTCCAATGAACGTTGGACAGGTAAGGAACAAAGGACTGGAAATTGCTGTCAACTCTGAAAACCTGATCGGTAAATTTAAATGGAGTACTGATTTC
This sequence comes from Chitinophaga jiangningensis, assembly GCF_900142605.1. Taxonomy (GTDB): domain Bacteria; phylum Bacteroidota; class Bacteroidia; order Chitinophagales; family Chitinophagaceae; genus Chitinophaga; species Chitinophaga jiangningensis. The sequence goes on along the minus strand of NZ_FRBL01000007.1, from coordinate 511,014 downwards.
AACATCGGCTTTAACAAGAACCGGGTAATGGCCCTCTACGGTGATCAGTCACAGATCATCGATCCTGCCAGCAGCTACTTTGCCCTGCAAACAGGCCAGGACATGCGTACCTTCTATATGCGTAAATGGCTCGGTGTGGACCCTGCAAATGGAAATCCGCTGTGGGAAAAGGTTACCACTGACCCAACGACCGGGAAAGTTACCAGGACCGCTACCAGCAATTATAACAGCGCCACTTTACAAAACGTGGGCTCTGCATCTCCCAAATTCTTTGGTGGTATCAGAAACACTTTTGGATATAAGAATTTCCAGCTGTCCGCCTTCTTCACATTTGTATCCGGCAACCAGATTTACAACAGCACCAGAGAGCTGATGGATAACGATGGCGCCTATGCGCAGTACAACCTGATGCAGCTGGATAAAGGCTGGAGCCGTTGGGAAAAACCAGGCGATAACGCTACCCATCCTAAATACACACTGAACGGTAATAATAACTCTCACAAGCCATCTTCCCGATTCCTGGAAGACGGTAGCTACCTGCGCCTGAGAAACGTAAACCTGAGCTACTCCCTGCCTCAGGAATGGCTGCAGCGCATGAAAATCGGCAATGCCAGAATTTCTGTAGGTGGCGACAACCTGTGGACCCTTACCAAATTCTCAGGTATTGATCCTGAGGTGGACGACCGCGGTATCAATAGTTTCAAGTATCCTATTGCCCGAAAATGGTTTGCCGGTCTGGAAATTAATTTTTAACAGGTATTAAAAAGAGATTTATATGAAGCATATATCAAAATATTTCGCAGGTCTTTCGCTGGTGTTACTGGCTACTTCCTGCTCCCTCAAAAAAGATCCGCATGATGCTGTTCCTAACAAGGATGTAAAAGATCCGGCTATGTGGCAAAATGCTACAGACGGTAATTATGCCTTATTAAAAGAAGAGAATTTTACCCGTAACTATTGGCAGATAGGGGAGTTCCCAAGTGATGATATTGCATTGAGCGGCACCACAACAGACCCGCTTTTTTATTCATACACTTACGGACACCTGACCAACCAGGGCAACACTTCCGCCTACTGGCGCGCTGCTTACAGAACCATTAACGCCTGTAACCTGCTGTTGGCAGAAATGAAAGAAGGCACCTCCGCAGATGTAGATCAGATGATGGGGGAGAACCTGTTTCTCCGTGCGTTTGTACACCACAGCCTGGTGCGCACTTTCGGCCGCCCTTATCAGCAGTCGCCGGAAACAAACCTGGGTGTGCCGGTAGTCACCACTCCGGATATAACGGCTAAGCCTAAACGTAATACTGTTAAAGAAGTATACGACCAGGTAATTGCAGATTTGCTGAAGGCGAAAGACCTGATGACGGAAGACAGAAGCAACAGCTATGCTTCTAAAAACGTTGCCATGGCGATGCTGGCAAGGGTATACCTCTACAAAGGCCAGAATGACCTGGCGTATGCCTATGCGGATTCTGTGATCAGATCAAACCGCTATTCCCTGGTGCCTACCGTGGACCTGGCGAAATATTATACAAAGGGTAATGAAGATAATAAGGAAACCATCTGGGCAATCCATCATACCGCACAGGATGACAGAGACTGGTCATCCATCGGTTCCATGTATTATACTTCTCCGAGCGGTCTTGGTTATGGCGAAATCTATGCGTCAGAAGCCTATCGCAAACTGCTGGATAAATATCCGGAAGATGCCAGACATAGCTTTGTGCAGCCGGTAATACTGAAGAAAGCCAACGGCCAGGATTCTACCGATGCCAGTGGCAACAAGGTGATAGCTACCCGTGGTAAAGCCGGTGGTATCCAGGTGCAGAAGTGGTATATCCTGAAGTTCTCTAACCAGGATAATATCCCTACACTCAGCTCTCCGGTGGTATTCCGCCTGGCGGAAATGTACCTCATCAGGGCAGAAGCGGCAGCTAAAATGGGTAATAATGACCAGGCCATCGCAGATGTGAATACTATTCGTAGTCGCGCAGGACTCAGTGGCAGCGCACTTTTCACCACTGCCGACCTGAAAGGGTATGCCTCCGTACTCGACGTGGTACTCGACGAAACCCGCCTGGAGCTTGCGTTTGAATCGCACCGTTGCTTCGACGTGTTCCGGAATAACAAAAATCTGGTAAGAAATTATCCCGGTTATCACCCGGTAAATCCTCAAACGATTGAGTACACCAATCCAAGGGTAGTGCACTTTATCCCAGAACAGGATATTGTACTAAACCCTAACCTGGTACAAAACCCATAAGAATAACCATATACTATGAAAGGCTCCCTACGAAAGCAGGGAGCCTTCCTTTTTACCGCTTACACAGTCTTAGTAGCGATTCGCTATTTTTTTCCATATTTTTCCCGGATCAATTATTCTTACATGCTACAACTTCAGCCTCATACCCGTTTTGTAACAAAAGGATTGATATTGGCTGGTCTTACCTTTGGATTGTTTGGCACCGCCAGGGCCCAGCAGCTGAAGTATACCACCGGTAACAACTCCTGGAATGCAGATTCATTGGGTAACCACCGGGTGGTGGTCTATTTTAACGGCCCCGGAAACGTTGCCAGGGTAGTAATTCCCTGGCGCCGCCGTGATGAAAATCCAGCGGGCAAACGCATCGTCATCCAGGATGCTAAAACTAAAGCAAGGATAAAAAACATTAAACTTTTATCCATCAATCGTGAACAAGGAGATATTATTTTTGAACCCACCTCCGGCAAAGGTGAGTACTACATTTACTACCTGCCATACCAAAATGAAGGTCGCGCCAATTATCCACAGGGCGTATACCTGCCACCAGGGACTTCCGCTGATGTAACCTGGACGGATACTCTCCCTGCTGCCCCTAAACCGAATACCACGGTGAAGGCCATGGAGTCAGTGGATGAGTTCAACAGCTTTTACCCAATGGAGGTAATTGCTACCCAGGCAGAAATGAAATCCCTGCTGCTGAAGCACCCCGGCGCGGGTTACCTCATCTTCCCGGAAGACAGAGCCTTCCCCATAAAAATGACGGATGATATTCCGCAACGCTGGATACAGAAAGGGCCATCACAAGCCTTTCAGGGCCAGGCGGATAAAGGAGAGTACTATGCGTTTCAATTGGGTATATACGCACGTAAGGACCTGAAAGATGTACAAGTCCGATTCTCTGATCTGAAAACCGCCGACGGTAAACAAATTCCGGCTGACCAGCTGAGCTGCATCAATACTACCGGTACTACCTACGACGCCAAACCTTTTACCAGTACCGTAAATGTAGCCTCAGGCAAAGTGCAGGCACTCTGGTGCGGCATTGATGTACCAGCCAATGCACAGCCGGGTATATATAAAGGTATTGTTACCGTGCAACCGGAAGGAGCACCCGCCATGCCGGTACGTGTAACCCTTACCGTTACCGCTAAAACTGCTGTCAACAGCGGGTTTAACGAACCCTGGAAACAAACCCGCCTTAAATGGCTGAATTCTACACTGGCACAGGAAAATGCGGTGATAGCGCCGTACACGCCGCTGGTGATGACGGACAGCGTTATCTCTTTACTGGGCCGAAAGGTAGGTATCAATAAAGATGGCTTCCCTGCGCAGATACAGACTTTCTTTACCCCGGAAATGACCAGCACTACGGACAAGCCCCGTAACCTGATCATTGAGCCGCTGCACTTCCACTTCATCGGCGCCGCTACCGGCAAGGATTTGAAATGGACCAGCCAGGGCTGGACAGTGGCCTCCCGCGATAATGGGAAAATTACCTGGCATGCCGTGAATACAACACCTGGCTTACAGATGGATGTAGATGGCTCCCTGGAATTTGACGGACATATGGAATACGTGGTGAAAGTAACCGCCACCGAAGAAGTGGCATTTAAAGACGTTACTTTCCACATTCCTTTTGATACCACCGTAGCCAAATACATGATGGGCCTGAACCAGAAAGGAGGCCTCCGCCCGTCGATGGTGGATTGGAAATGGGATGTGGCACATAAAAACCAGGATGGCGCCTGGGTTGGCGATGTGAACGCCGGGCTGCAATTCACCCTTCGTGACGAGCACTATGTTCGCCCGCTGAACACCAACTTCTACCTGCAAAAACCTTTACTGCTGCCTACCTCATGGGGTAACGACAATAAAGGCGGTATCACACTTGGCCTCAAAGGCAAGTCGGTACTGGCAAATGCTTATACCGGCACCCGCACCATGAAAAAAGGAGAGGTGCTCTACTACAATTTCAACCTGCTGATAACGCCGTTCCATACACTGAATACAGATTTTCAGTGGTCCAACCGGTTCTATCATAAATACGCCAACCCGGATACCATCAAGGCTACCGGCGCCACTGTCGTGAATATCCACCATGGCAATGAAATCAACCCATGGATTAATTATCCGTTCATTGAGTGGAAAAAAATGAAGGATTACATTGATGTGGCACACAGCAAAGGGCTGAAGGTGAAGATCTACAACACGGTACGTGAGCTGTCCAACCACGCATGGGAAACCTTCCCGCTGCGTAGCCTGGGGCACGAAGTGTACAGCCCCGGCAAGGGTGGTGGCTTCTCCTGGCTGCAGGAGCACGTGGGAAAAGACTACATCGCTGCCTGGTTTGTTCCTGAATTTAAGGATGCCGCCATCATCAACAGTGGTATGAACCGCTGGCATAACTACTATGTAGAAGGTATGAACTGGCTGGTGCAAAACGTGGGCATTGATGGTATTTACCTGGATGATGTAGCCTTCGACAGGGTGACCATGAAACGCATCAAGCGTGTACTTACGCAGGATGGGCATCCGGGGATTATCGATCTGCACTCCGCCAACCAGTACAATAAATCTGATGGATTCCAGAACAGCGCTATGTTGTACATGGAGCATTTTCCTTACCTGAACAGGCTCTGGTTTGGAGAGTATTTCGACTATGAAAAGAACGGACCTGATTTCTTCCTCACGGAAGTAAGTGGTATTCCATTTGGTCTCATGGGCGAAATGCTGCAGGATGGCGGTAATCCATGGAGAGGCATGGTTTATGGGATGACTAACCGGATGCCCTGGTCGGATAATGCTGATCCTCGGCCTATCTGGAAGGTATGGGATGATTTCGGTATCCAGGGTTCCCGTATGGTGGGCTATTGGGTAGATGATAATCCTGTAAAAACAGATGATCCACAGGTGCCGGCCACGATCTATCGTAAGAACGGGGCGGTATTGGTATCCCTGGCAAGCTGGGCAGGCGGGGAAACCTCCGTGCATCTGAATATTAACTGGCAGGAGCTGGGCATCGACCCGGCAAAGGCAGTGATTACGGCACCGGATATACGTAATTTCCAGCAGGGACAAGTGTTTGCAAAGGATGCCGCCATACCGGTGGCGCCTGGAAAAGGCTGGCTGCTGATCATAAAATAAAATAGAAAAGACCGGAGGAGCCACCTCCGGTCTTTTTTTCAACAACTAAAAACTGAGGGGGTGATGCCCCTGATATCTTAATAACGCTTTCCTGCGATTTCCACCCTAAAGGTTTCCACACATTTTCTGTCCTGTAAGGTTACATACACCGTTTTTCCGTCCGGATCACCAAAGGTCAGGTTGCTGCATTGCTTGCCTTTTAGGGCTACTTCCCTGATCAGTTCACCTTTGGGCGACAATACCGCGATCGTCCCTTTACCCCAGCGGGCGATGTACAGGTTTCCGGCCTTATCGCATTTCATACCATCGAAGCCAAAATCCGGGAAGGTAGCGAAGAGGGTTTTATTGGAGATATTCCCTTTTTTATCTACATCGTATTTCCAGACTTTCCGCTGGGTGGCCTCATTTACGTAGAGTGTTTTTTCATCCGGGCTGAGCTCAATACCGTTGGTGGTACCCATGTTTGCCTCCAGCAGCACGGGTTTGCGGTTGGTATCGATGCGCCATAGCTGGCCGGTATTGTTTTTCCAGTTGGGGTCAGATGCAAAGATCTGGTCCTTTTTATTGATGCAAAGGTCATTTGGCTGATTGAACTGGTCGGAATGTACGTATACACTCACCTTTTTTGTCTTCATATCTACCGTAAGTACATTATGTCCTTTGAAATCGGGGAGATACATAGTGCCTTTGCTGTCAAAGTTCACGGAGTTGCCTATACTACTGTCCGGCAGTGTCACGAACACTTCGCCTGCACCGGTTTTCGTATCAATTTTCCCTACCGTGCCATCTTTCTGGAAGTTGACAACATAGAAGTTGCCGGCCTTATCGAAGTTGGGGCCTTCGATGTTTACGGAAAACATTTTTTCGGCGGTGAGGTCCTTTGCAGTGTAAAGAGGCCTTTCCTGCGCGAGGACGGACAGGCTACCACCTGCGAGTAGTGCCAGCATGTATGTTTTTTTCATTTTAATGGATTTTTGCCGCATTAAAATAATCAACTATTCCAAAAAAATATTTTTTACTTGATCAAAGGAAAAGCACTGCTGTTGGGCTTTTTATTTATCAAGTAGGATTTTCGGGGGAGATAGCAAATTCCGTTGCGTGGTATTTTACTACTTTTGCCCGCATGATTCACGTTTCGGAGTTTAAAGATCTGGCGCACCTGACTATTCATAAGGTAGGAAATTCCTCCAATGAGGAGATGCTGCTTTGTTCCAAAGCACCGCTGCAACTGGAGGATGAAACCATCAGCCAGCTGCTGATCACTTATTTTATTCAGCCGTTTACCAAGTCGGCAGAGTATTTCAGGTTTTTTCACGAAGCAGATTTGCAGCTGAATGAAGTTTTTCAATATTGTCGCCGTATATTTGGCGACCAAAATGAGTTTCAGGAGCAGTCTGTAAATATTGCCAAACATCTATATAAACATTCCACCCATCCCAAAATAAAAGGTGGAGAGCTCTATATAGCCTACTTTAGCAAGTGCCTTGTGGATGGAGAAGAAGTGCCTGCCATTGGAATATTCAAGTCAGAAAACCGGGATACCTATTTGAAAGTTTTCCTTGAAGACGATAATTACCAGGTGAATTATGAGGACGGCATCAATATTAATAAGCTTGACAAAGGCTGCCTGATCTTTAATACAGAGGAAGAGGAAGGCTATAAAGTGAGTATAGTGGACAGCACTGGAAAGCAAACAGAAGCTGTGTATTGGAAAGATGCATTTTTACAGGTGACCAGGAGGGAAGATAGTTACCATCAGACGGAACTGGCTGTAAACATGTGTAAGCAGTTTATAGATAACAAACTGCCCACGGAGTATGAAATGGACAGGGTAGATCAGGTAGATCTGCTAAACAAATCAGCCGCATACTTTAAGGAAAAAGAACATTTTCAGTTAGATGACTTTGCAAACGAAGTGTTGGGCCATCCTGAGGCTATCGCATCGTTTAAAGAATACAGGAACGAATACCAGCAAGCGTTCCAACAGGATATCCCTGATGAATTTGAAATATCTGCACCAGCCGTTAAAAAGCAACAGAAAGTCTTTAAGAGCATTCTGAAGCTGGACAGGAATTTTCATATCTATATACATGGTAATCGTGAGCTGATTGAACGTGGGTTCGATGAGGCTACTAATATGCACTACTACAAGCTTTTGTTTGAGAACGAAGCCTAGTAGGCCCCTATAAAGAATTTTAAAATTTTCTCATAAGCAAAAACCAATTATTAACAAAGGCTGCTCCGTCTGGGCGGCCTTTTAAGATTACGCAGCGCGACTATCAAGATAACAAAAATTTTATCTATATATAAAAAAAGAACCGGCTTTACGGCCGGTTCTTTTTTTATGATTTATTGTTGTTGTTATTATTAGGATTGGAAGGTTTTGGTTTGTGATGTTTAGGTGGGCGGCGGTCCTGTTTAGGTGGCTGACCCTGTCCTTGTCCTTCTCTTTCCTGTTTAGGCCCTTGCTGTTGCTGGCGGCCCTGGTGCTGATCGCGTGGCGGGCGGTTTTGCTGGTTGCCTCCCTGGTTAGGTTGTCCTCCTTGATTGGGTTGTCCTCCCTGTTTGGGCGGGCGGTTGTCCTGCTTTTGCCTGTTACGATCGTGGTGGCGGTTATCTGGGCGGCCCTGCTGTTGTCCTTTCTGCTCTTGCTTAGCTTCCTGACGTTGCTGCGGCTGTTTGCCCGGTTCGCCTTTCTGTTGTTTCTGTTTGTCCTTGTCCTTCTGCTTGCGCTTCTGAACAGTTTTTTCCAGAGACTTCAGGCTGATCTGTCCTACTACATCTGCAAATCCGAGATCGGTTTCTTTCGGTTTATGCACATTTACTACCTCTACAGCTTTCAGATCATCCGGCTTCACACCTTGTTTGTTGAGCTGGCGGATTTCTTTGGCCCTGGTAATGGTCAGCGGATATTGCTTGTTACTTCCTTCGTAGGAATACCACATGAGGCTTTTGAAGATATCGCGTTTCTGTAAGGTGGCTACCCCGTTCGCAGTTTCTATGGTGTCTGCATCTTCAGGGAAATCTTTCAGTGCATCCATGTAAGTATCCAGTTCGTAGTTGAGGCAGCATTTAAGGCGGCCACATTGTCCGGATAACTTCGCCTGGTTGATGGAAAGGTTCTGATAACGAGCAGCAGTGGTGTTCACGCTTTTGAAATCAGAGAGCCAGGTAGAGCAGCATAATTCGCGGCCGCAGCTACCAATTCCTCCTACTTTTCCGGCTTCCTGGCGGGCACCTATCTGGCGCATCTCCACTTTAGCTCTGAATTCGGAGGCGTAAACCTTAATCAGTTCACGGAAATCGACACGATCATCGGCAGTGTAAAAGAACGTTGCTTTTCGGCCATCGGCCTGAATTTCGACCTCGGTAAGTTTCATTTCAAGGCCCAGGCTGCGGGCTAATGCCCTTGATTTAATCAATGCCTCCTTTTCTCGGGCCTTATTATCACTCATCCTTTGCAGGTCGTCGTGTGTTGATCGACGCAGGACCTTTTTGACTTCGGGTGTGTCCTCTGCGCGTCGTTTTTTCATCTGTAGTTTTACCAGTTCACCTGTCAGGCTTACTGTTCCAACGTCAAAGCCGCTGATCCCTTCTACGGTAACCATCTCACCCTTATCAAGATGCTGTCTGGTTACATTACGGTAAAAATCTTTGCGGCTTCCATTGTTAAAACTAACTTCAATAATGTCAAATGGTGATAAGCTGTCTGCTAGTGGAATATTGGATAACCAATCAAACACATTCAGTCTGTTACAACCTCCTGTACTGCATCCTCCATTACTCTTACATCCTGCTGGCTTACCATCTACACCCGTACCACATCCGGCACAAGCCATATTATTAAATAGTTTAAATTTTAGAAATAAGCATTTCAGGTCATTCCATCCCCTTAATATACAGTATTCCTGTAATAAAAACAAAAAGACGGAAAGCAGCAAAGATAAGGAAAACAAGGGGATATGGCTTCCTAACGCCCCAGGTTATTACGTTTGAGGCAGAGGTTTCTTTTTAAATATATATTGTAGCTTGATGGACAGTGCATGAAAGAGCATTTTAGCGTTGGCATTTCGCTCAATATGGTAGTAGGCATTATCCAGGAGCTCCACAATCTGCTCTATCTGCTCCATCCCCGCCAGCTTCAGCAGCTTGGAAGAAAAGTCCATTTCCTCCGCAGAAAAGGCCAGCTGGCTACGATCGATAAACTGCAACCGCACTGCGTGCTCCAGTAGGTTGATGAAATAACGGAGGAATTGTTTCTGGTTTTCACGGCCGGTTTTGGCGCTGGAAATGCCTTCAATCCAGTCCTGTAGCGCGCCCCTGTTGCCAGTAAAGATGTAGTTAAGCCAGTTGCGCAGCAGCTCGTGGTAGTCGTCATCGGAATTTTGAAGCAGGTACACCGCCTCCCGGTAGTTGCCTGCCGCAATGGTGGCAATTTGCTGGGCCCTTGCTGCCGGCACGTTTCGGTCGGTGAGCGATTTTACCATATCCTCTTTAGGGATAGGATTTACTTTGATCAGGTGTGTCCTGGAAAGAATGGTAGCCAGGATCTGCTCCTGGTTTTCTGCTACAAAAATAAAAAGAGTATTTACCGGGGGCTCTTCTATTAGTTTGAGCAGGCGGTTGCCTTCATTGCCCAGGTATTCAGGCATCCACATCAGCAGGATCTTATAGCCGCTCTCAAAACTTTTGAGGTTAAGCTTGCGGATAATGTCCTGGCACTCCGTAGCTGTAATGTTACCTTGTTTATTCTCCGCCCCGATGAATTGCAACCAGTCATAGGTATTACCATATGGATTAGTAGTCACAAATTCTCTCCACTCACTCACATAATCAGTGCTCACCGGTTTATCGCCCGCCTTACGGGGAATTACCGGGTAAGAAAAGTGAATATCGGGGTGGATGTACTGTGATGCTTTGATACATCCCGGGCAATGGCCACAGGCGCCTTCCGGTTGCTTGTTTTCGCAAACGAGGTACTGTGTAAAGGCCAGCCCAAGCGGAAGTCCGCCGCTACCTTCCGGTGCAAGCAATATCAGTGCGTGACTGAGTCGGTTCTGCTGTACGGATTGTACCAGCTGATGTGCTACGGCGGACTGTCCTATGATCTCTTTAAAAAGCATGCCGCAAGATAATGAAAAGGGGATAAACCTTAGCGCGACAAAGAGCTGTAACAGGTGTTCTGAAATACTCCCTGACCGGTAACGGTATTGCCGGTATTAGCATAATAGTAATAACCGGTTATAGTTTTTTTCCGGGTATTAATTCTGGTGATGGTGATACTGGAAGTATCCGTTTCCAGGAAATGGTAATCGAAACCCGGTACCCTGGTGCCGATAATAATTAATCCACCTTCTACTTTTGCCTTCCGGGAGTAGGTATAGGTTTTTAATCTGATAGAATCGTTGCTCAGGAGGCTGTCCACATACATCCCGTCAAATAAATTGATGATCACTTTCATGCTATCGCTGATGCCTTCAATACTCACGTATTTCTGGCCACCGCTGTCTGTTTCCGCACGAAATAATAGACTGCTGGAAAGGTTCAGTGGCGTGGTTTTACCCTCGGTATTGAAGTTAAACACCATTTCGGGGCAGGATAAGGTAGGCTCATCGATGATGTTCTGGCATGCGGAAAGCCCGATGGCTGCGGCCAGACAAAGCATAGTTGGTCGTAAATATAATAGTAGATGTTTCATGCAATGGTTGCTCCAGGGTGAATGAATATTAGTGTCACACGGTCACGGGTATACGTAACCGAAGTAACATTTCGTTACCCTAAATATGGCAAAAGAGTATGTTCGGGGGGAGGTTGAAAATTATTTTTTCTCGATCGCTGCAATTACCTCCGGAGCATCTGGTTGCGTTTTTGGTGAAAACACAGCTACCAGGTTACCTTTTTCATCCAGCAGGTATTTCTGGAAGTTCCAGGTAACTGCTGCAGGCTCCAGGTGTTTAGCTTTGCTTTCGTCCATTAACCACTGGTACAGCGGGTGTATGTCAGCTCCTTTTACAGAGATTTTTGCAGCCATAGGAAAAGTGACAGCATATTTCTTGGTGCAGAACTCCTGGATTTCTTTGTTGCTACCAGGCTCCTGGCTTCCGAAGTTATTGGCAGGAAAGCCTACTATCACGAGGTTTTTCTGGTATTTCTTATATAGTTTTTCCAGGCCTTCGTACTGTGGTGTATTACCGCAAAGGGAAGCGGTGTTTACAATCAGCACTTTTTTGCCTTTGTATTTGGAGAAATCAATTTTACCACCGTCAACGGCGTCTACTTTAAAGTCGTACAAATGTGATGCAGTTGCTGCGAACAGCATAAAAATGGAGAGTAGTGTAATCTTAAACATAAACCAGGGTTGTTGAAAATTTGCAGGAACAAAAATAACGGCTCAGACTCAGGCATAAAGTTAAATATCCGTTATCATAAAATTTATTTTTTTTCAGCTCCAGGCGTATGCCAGGCAGGCGATGCTTACGGTAGCGCCTGCATTTACCAGGGCTTGGCTGCAGGCTTCGGTAGTGGCGCCAGTGGTGATCACATCGTCTACGAGTAGCAGGTGCATTCCCTGAACAGCCGGGGTAGCCCTGAAGACGGTTGACACATTGCTCCAGCGCCCAACTCTTCCTTTCCTCGTCTGGGTATTGGTGTAGGTCTCTCTTTTTAATAAACTGGTATCCAGCGGCTTGCCTGTAATCTCAGCAATCCCAGCAGCCAGCAGCTGCGCCTGATTGTAGCCTCTTTGCTTTTCTTTTTTGTGGTATAGCGGCACAGGTATGACCGCATCAATTTCGTATAGCCATGAAGTTTGGATGAGCATCAAACCGGTTTTGCGTCCTAAGTAAATGGCGAGGTCCTTCCGGTTCTTGTATTTAAACTGATGGATAAGTTGTTGAATACCGGACGACTGCGAATAGTAATAGGCCGCCATCGCATGCGCAATTTTAGTTCTCCCCCAGAAAATTTTTTCTATTGGATTGTCCGGAAATAAATGGAACTGTGTGGCAGGGAGTACGGCCTCGCAGGCGATACAGATTTTATCAGACTGAAGGTCCAGGTCCGTGCCACACACAGCGCAGCAGTGAGGGTAGAAAAGATCTACCAGCGGTGTTAACAAACGGGTTATCATCGTAATGGATATGTGTTTAAAAGAGCTGGCGGTATACTTCTTCTACGCGACCGACAGCAATTACTTCAATATTAAATTTAGTGAAATCAATTCCTTTTTTATTATAACGGGAGATAAAAATCTTTTCGAATCCTAGTTTCTCCGCTTCCGCAATACGTTGTTCTATTCTGTTGACCGCCCTTATTTCTCCGCTCAGGCCGACCTCTCCTGAGAAGCATACTTTGTTGGGAAGGGAGATGTCTTCATAAGAACTGAGCAGCGCACAAAGTACCGCCAGGTCAATCGCAGGATCTTCTACCCGCAAGCCGCCGGCGATGTTGAGAAAAACATCTTTTACACCGAAGTGGAAGCCCCCGCGTTTTTCCAGTACTGCCAGCAGGAGTTGGAGCCGGCGCAGGTCAAAGCCGGTAGCGGTGCGCTGCGGTGTGCCATACACCGACTGTGTAACGAGCGCCTGTACTTCTACTAACAAGGGGCGCATGCCTTCCATGGTTGCAGAGATGGCTACACCGCTAAGCAGATCTTCCCGTTGTGAAATAAGGATTTCAGAAGGGTTGGTTACCTGTCGTAATCCCGTGCCGGTCATTTCATAAATGCCAAGTTCGGCGGTGGAGCCAAATCTGTTTTTTATGGTACGGAGAATACGGTAAGCGTAATGCTGGTCGCCTTCGAACTGGAGCACTGTATCTACCATGTGTTCCAATACTTTAGGCCCGGCGATGGACCCATCTTTGGTGATGTGCCCGATGAGGAAAACGGGGGTATTACTTTCCTTGGCGAAGCGTTGCAGTTCAGCCGTAGTTTCACGGATTTGGGATACGCTGCCGGGTGCTGATTCGATAAAAGGAGATTGCAGCGTTTGTATGGAGTCGACTACCACCAGTTGTGGTTGCAGTTTCCTGATTTCTGCAAATATGGTTTGCGTAGAAGTTTCTGTGAGCAGATAAAATTGATCATTGGATACATTGATGCGATCCGCTCTCATTTTTATCTGTTGTTCACTTTCTTCTCCACTGATATAAAGTGTTCTGATATCTTTCAGCTGTAAGGCATTTTGCAGGAAGAGTGTGGATTTTCCGATGCCGGGTTCACCACCTACTAAAACGAGGGAACCCGCTACTATTCCGCCTCCCAGCACGCGGTTGAGTTCATTGTCCGGGGTGAGCAGTCGTTTTTCCGCCACTGCTTCCACGTCGGAGAGGTTAACAAATTTTTGCGTACGTGCGAGTGGGTTATCAATGGTTTTCCATTCCTGTTTTACCGGAATATCTTTTTGTACTCTTTCTTCAACGAAGGTATTCCATTGACCGCAACTCGGACATTTACCATTCCATTTTGCAGATTCGTATCCACAATTCTGACAGAAAAAAGCAGTTTTAATTTTACTCATATCGATGTATAAAGAGAGGGTACAAAGTAAGGAGATTTACAAAAATTGAAGCGGGGGATTTCCTAAAATGAGAAAAGAGCCAAACGGAAGATTCCGTTGACTCTTTCTACTTACTAACCCATTAAATTCAGGTCTAAATTACTAAATGGCTTCAGAATAAAAAAGTTTATTTAATCGATGTGAATAACTTTTGATGTATTTTTTTAATGTTATAAAGTGGCTGCCAGCGCTTATTTGGACCGTTATTTTGGTTCAATATTACTTTCATTGGCAAGCCGTAAAATGTTGATAAATAGAGGTGATGTTGGGGATTTTTACATATGAAATCTCACTGATGTATGGGTCCTGGCGTACTGACAAATAGGCTTATTTTTTCCTCAAAAAACTTCAATTTCGCCAATTTGGCAGTGTTAAATTTCTTGATGAGCGGTGGTCGGCGAAGGATGAAGCAGGTATGACAGGTGTCTGCTAAATAAATCTTAAATTGGAGTAGTTGGATCATTTTTTGACCCTTCATGTACCTATAATATTCTGTAAAAAAATTGCATATGACACCAGGAATTATGTTTGTTTCACTGATTTTTGTGGGGATCAGTATGCTTGTTGGCTTTATTCTGAAACGGCGCTTTCATGAATTTAGCGAAATACCCACCTCTTCTGGCCTGACCGGGCGGGAAATAGCGGAGAAAATGTTGAAAGACAATCAGATATACGATGTAAAAGTACAATCTGTGGATGGTTTTCTGTCGGATCACTACAATCCGGCGGATAAAACGGTGAATTTGAGTCCGGATGTATATAACGGGGCTAATGTGGCTGCTGCGGCAGTAGCGGCACATGAGTGCGGCCACGCGGTGCAGCATGCCACCCAATATCCCTGGTTGGGCTTCCGGTCGAAGCTGGTGCCTATTGTGCAGGTGAGTGCCAACCTGGTGAACTGGGTGTTGCTGGCGGGTATTCTGTTAATTAACACTTTTCCGCAATTACTGCTGATAGGTGTGATCCTTTTTGGTGTAACTACTTTATTTTCAGTGATTACGCTGCCGGTGGAGTTTGATGCATCCAGGCGAGCGCTGGCATGGCTGGACAGCAGCCGGGTGATGTCGGCCGGGGAGCATGATAAGGCTAAGAATGCCCTGTGGTGGGCGGCTATGACTTATGTGGTAGCGGCTTTGGCTTCCATTGCTACGTTTGTACAGTATTTAATGATATTCCTGGGGGCCCGGAACAGGGATTAAGGGAGATATTAAACATATAAAGGGAGGTTGGTGCCTGGAGGTGCCAACCTCTTTTTGTTTTGGAGGATCGGAAGAGGAGGGAGATGACACCTTCGGTGTCATCTCGGTGGGAGGGCGCGCAGCGCCCTCCCGGTTTCATGCATTTAACGTCTATACGTACGACTAATTGCAGGCACTATGATGGCTATAGGTGGTTGCCTGCAACAGCGAAAGTGCTTCGGTTGGCCCGGCAAGCGTCGCGGCGGCCTTAAAAGCGCCGGCCGCGCGTAGCGCGGCTCCTCCCACGTGATGCCGAAGGCATCACGTGCTACCCAACAAAACAAGCTCATCTGCAAATTCAGCAGCATCTGCATCTCCATACATTACAAAAAAACAAGTTATCAACCATTTCTTTCGATGTTGTTAATAACTTTGAAACAAATTTTTTATTGAACATCAATTAGTTGCAAAGGTGCCTTGTAAAAAACTGGTTAAAATGTATGGTTATTAAGAATGGGGAATGTACCTTTGCACTCCCTCATTGTGGGGGAATTGTTTACAAGACGTAATCTTTATCGTATACAACAATGAACACATTAAGTTTTAGAACAAAATCGGCTAACGACGCTTACGTAAAGCGTGACTGGCACATCGTAGATGCTACCAATCTGACACTTGGCAGGGTTGCTGCTAAAATGGCCGCCATTTTAAGAGGTAAGAATAAACCTTACTATACTCCTCATACTGACTGCGGTGATTATATCATCGTTATCAACGCTGAAAAAATCGTTTTAACCGGTAACAAAATGGAAGAGAAAGAATACATCCATTACACTGGTTTCCCTGGTGGTCAGCGCGTAGAACTGGCTAAAAACCTGATTCGCCGTCGTCCTGAGGTTATGATTGAGAAAGCTGTAAAAGGTATGCTGCCTAAAAACCGCCTGGGTCGCAAAATGTACAAAAAACTGTTTGTATATGCTGGTGCTGAGCATCCTCACGCAGCGCAGAAACCACAACCTTTAACTTTCTAATTTTTCTCTGATACATGGAAAAGCAAAAAAATACAATAGGTCGTCGTAAGGAAGCGGTTGCCCGTGTTTATATCAACAAAGGTACCGGTAACATTACTATCAACGACAAAGATTATAAATCCTACTTTTCTCTGGTTTACCTGCAAAACCAGGTAGAACTGCCTTTAAAAACTATTGACGCTGTTGATAAGTTTGATCTGAAAGTGAACGCTCAGGGTGGTGGTATCAAAGGTCAGGCGGAAGCTATTAAACTGGGTATCGCTCGTGCACTGTGCGAAGTGAATATCGAATTCCGTCCTGCACTGAAAGCTGCTGGTTTGCTGAAACGTGATCCAAGAGCTGTTGAACGTAAGAAACCAGGTAAAGCTAAAGCTAGAAGAAGCTTCCAGTTCTCTAAACGCTAATATTTTTGAGCTGTTGGCGGATGCTTTTTTATATCCGCTACAGTATTATTATTTGATCCTTTTAATTGAGCAATATAAACATGGAAAATAATACCTCATTGCAGCAGCAGTTACTGGAGGCAGGTGTTCACTTCGGTCACCTGAAGAAAAAATGGAATCCGAAAATGCTGCCTTATATTTTCGCAGAAAAGAAAGGTATTCATATCATTGATCTGAACAAAACCGTAGAAGGTTTACAGGAAGCAGCAGCTGCCCTGAAATCTATCGCAAAAAGCGGTAAAAAGATCATGTTCGTTGCAACTAAAAAACAAGCGAAAGAAATCGTAGCTGACGCTGCACGTAACATCAACATGCCTTTCGTTACTGAAAGATGGTTAGGTGGTATGCTGACTAACTTCGCTACTATCCGTAAGTCTGTAAAGAAAATGCAGAGCATCGAGAAAATGCTGGCTGACGGTACTTTCGACAATATCACTAAAAAAGAACGTCTGACTTTAAGTCGCGATAAAGAGAAAATGGAGAAAGTGCTGGGTGGTATCGCTCAACTGGCACGCGTTCCAGCTGCGCTGTTCCTGGTAGATATCTCTCACGAACACATCGCTCTGGCTGAAGCAAAACGCCTGGGTATCTCTACTTTCGGTATGGTGGATACCAACTCCGATCCTACCAAAGTTGACTTCGCTATCCCTGCGAACGACGATGCTACCAAATCTATCGCTATCATCACCAGCTATATCTGCGCAGCAATCGCTGAAGGTCTGTCTGAAAGAGCTAACGAGAAAACTGAAGATGTAGAAGAGGAAGAAGAAGCAGACGATAAAGCACGCAAATTCGAAGTTGAAGGCAACGACGAAAAAGGTGAAAGAGGTCGCAGACCAGGTGGCGGCGGTGGCCGTGGCCAGGGTGGCCAAGGCGGCGGTCAAAACCGTGGCGGTGGTCAAAACCGTGGTGGTGGCCAGAACCGTGGCGGTGGCCAGGGTGGTCAACGTCGTACTTCTAACACCGGTGGTGGCGGTCCTCGCAAACCAGGTGGCGGCGCTAGATAATATTTTCTAAAATACAGATTACGAATTGCGCTATTGCAGGAACTATCCCGCAAAAACGTAATTCGTAATTTGAGTTTAATATCATTTCAATAATTCTTAAACTTTATATAACTCATGGCAACAATTACAGCTGCTGATGTTAATAAACTGCGTCAGCAAACGGGTGCTGGTATGATGGATTGTAGAAAAGCACTGGTAGAAAGTGATGGTGATTTCGAACAAGCTGTGGACTACCTGCGCAAAAAAGGTCAGAAAGTAGCTGCACTGCGTTCTGATCGCGAAACTAAAGAAGGTGTTATCATCGCTAAAACTGCTGCTGATGGTAAATCCGGCGTTATCGTTGGTCTGGGTTGCGAAACCGACTTCGTTGCTAAAAACGAAGACTTCGTGAAATTCGCTCAGTCTATCGTTGACCTGGCCCTGGCTAACAACATCACTACTGTTGAAGCACTGAGCGCAGCTCCACTGGACGGCGCTACCGTTGCTGATAAAGTAAACGATCAGGTTGCTAAAATCGGTGAGAAAATCACCCTGAACAAATTCGAATACGTTACCGGTGAAGCAGTTACTGCATACATCCACGGTAACTACCGCATGGGAGTTCTCGTAGGCTTCAATCAGCCAGTTGCTGAAGAAGTTGGTAAAGACGTAGCTATGCAAATCGCTGCGATGAACCCGGTAGCTATCGATGCTTCCGGCGTTTCTGAAGAGACCATCGCCCGCGAAAAAGAAATCGCTATCGAGCAGATTAAAGCTGAAGGCAAAACCGCTGAAATGGCTGAAAAAATCGCTGCCGGTAAACTGAACAAATTCTTCAAAGAAAGCACCCTGCTGCAACAGGCCTTCGTTAAGGATAACAACAAATCCGTAGCGGATTACCTGAAATCAGTAAATGCTGGCCTTACAGTAACTGCGTTCAAGCGCGTTGCTTTAGGTTAATAACTTACCAATAGGAAAAGGAGAGAAAGAAATTTCTCTCCTTTTTTTTGCGCATAGATTTTCATGACCAGCAATTTTTTCGGAAATTGCACTGGTAATCCACACTCTTACAATATTCTTATAGCGTCATGTTGCCAAAGTACAAGCGAATCTTACTCAAACTGAGCGGTGAAGCCCTCATGGGTGAAGGAAATTATGGAATTGATCCTAAGGTGATAACTCAGTATGCTTACGACATCAAAGCCGTTACTGACCTTGGAGTACAGGTGGCTATCGTTATCGGAGGTGGTAACATCTACCGTGGAATGAATGAAGCAGAAACCGGTATTGAAAGGGCACAGGGTGACTATATGGGCATGCTGGCTACAGTGATCAATGGAATGGCCATGCAAAGCGGCCTTGAAAAAATCGGACTTTACACCCGTCTGCAATCCGCCATCAAAATGGAACAGATCGCAGAACCTTACATCCGCCGCCGCGCCATCCGCCACGTGGAAAAAGGTCGCGTCGTAATCTTCGGCGCCGGTACAGGTAATCCTTACTTTACTACCGATACCGCAGCCTCCCTGCGCGCTATCGAAATCCAGGCGGACGTTATCCTCAAAGGAACCCGCGTGGATGGTATCTACACCGCAGATCCTGAAAAGGATAAAACAGCCACCAGATACGAAACCATTACCTTTTCTGAAGTTTATCAGAAATCACTGAACGTGATGGATATGACAGCTTTCACTCTCTGTCAGGAGAATAAGCTGCCTATCATCGTTTTCGACATGAACAAACCAGGAAACCTCCTGAACGTCATCATGGGTAAAAACGTAGGTACCCTCGTTCACTAATTTCTTACAGATACTATTAAAAAGGCCGGATAGAAAGGTGCTACCTTTTCATCCGGCCTTTTGATTTTTATGTTGTGGCAAAACCTTCGGTTTTGCTGCTGCTGGTTCCGCGCTTCGCGCGGGGATATGCTTTAAAGGTATGTTTAGTATCGGAGCAGCCATTCTGGAAAATGTTGATTTATTACTGCTGAATATACCAATCCTTAATCTCACTGCGCGGTATATACAACATCACCTGTCCCAGCGCATACGGCCCTATCTCATAAGGCACATACACAAATACCACTCCCTTGTCCGTCAGCACGAAATTATCATTCGGCAGGATAGACGGCGTCAGTAATGCCTCGCGGATGGACTCATCGTTGCCAATCTTGTACTTTGCCCGGAAAGCCTTTTCCAGCAAGGGACTGAAAGCTTCCTTATAACCCGGTTTAAACACATCCGCCGGCTTTAACACCTGTTTCTTCGATAGATCCATGGTCACAAAGGTAGAACCCCAGTTGCCATGCGCCCCACCGGTATAGGCATAACCATATTTTTCAATGACCAGTAAAGGCCATTTGTTGTAGATCACCTTCATATCATTCTCTGAAGTCCAGTTCCAGGTGGCGGAAAGGGAAGCGTCAGTTAATTCGCTGATATCCGCAATATTAGCACTGGTCCTGTATCCCAGCAAAAAGGAATCGATGCTACGCTTCAGAAACTGCTGTGGATCACGCAGGGGAGAAGCTGTAATCTGTCCCTCAATAAAATCAGCGATCTCTTTTGTAACCACCGGCTGTGGCCATAAAATACTGTTGCTGGCCATGCCGATAGGAGAGCGGGGATTACCCGGCAGCAAAGCAGCAGAGTCAGTAGCAAACAACACCGCAAATGGAATAGCATCTTTCATGGCTGTTTCCAGCGAAAAGTGCTGAGAGGTACCGTTGCCATGCCATACGCCTTTGAAATTGCCCGCATCGTCCAGGGATCCACTAAAGAAACGCTCATTCTCCGGATCAATACTTTCTTCATATATTTTCACCAGTCCGGAATCTCCATTCCCCCAGATGGTTATCGGCTGACCGCTGGAATCAAAAGAATAGTAGCCACGATACATGCCTGGCGTGGTTTTCAGCAGCTGCATAGTGATAGGATGGTTATCCAGGTTTCCTTTGAGCTGTGTATAGAAAAAGGGAGTACTCACTAATCTGAGGGTGGCAACAGCGCTGTCCTTTTCCGCATTATTACCGCCGCCACGGGGGTTACAGGCCAGGAGTACGGCCAGGCCAAGCACTAAAAATAAGGCTACTCTTTTCATAGTATGATTTATATCAGGTAGGCCAAAATTAAGCATATCCTTCCATACCTTTGTTATCAGCTGCACTTTAGCAAGTTTACCCTTAAACTTATAAACCATGTTAAACCAGAAAATAGCAGATCTCCGCAAGGATTATATCATGGCTTCCCTTGATGAACACGACGTAGCAAAAGAACCGCTGCAGCAGTTTTCTCGCTGGTGGAACGATGCCACTACCGGCGAGGTAGAGGAGGCCAATGCCATGACGCTGGCCACCAGCACGCCCGACGGGCACCCGTCTGCACGTATCGTATTACTGAAGAGTTTTGATGATGAAGGATTTCTCTTCTTCACCAATTATGATAGTCAGAAAGGAGAAGAGATGGCCGCTAATCCCCATGTATCCCTGCTGTTTTTCTGGCGGGAGCTGGAGCGACAGGTACGTATAGTGGGCACCGTTAGTAAGGCGCCGGCAGCAGTGAGTGACGCTTATTATAATAGCCGGCCGGAAGGCAGCCGCATAGGGGCCATTGCGTCGCCGCAAAGCAGGGTGATTTCAGACCGTTCAGTTTTGGAAGAGGAGGTAGCCAGGCTTACGGGAAAATACGCCGGCAATACGCCTGTAAGGCCCGATTACTGGGGTGGATATATCGTGAAGCCTGCATCATTGGAATTTTGGCAGGGCAGAAGCAGTCGTTTGCATGATCGTATCCGCTACACTCTGCAAGGGGATGGTAACTGGAAAATTGAGCGCCTGGCGCCATAAGCGGCAACAGGACTAAAAATACAAAGGCGCAAATCATCTTATCCAAGATTATTTGCGCCTTTTAACTTCGTATACGAGAAACCTTAAGCTTTCTTTTCTGCTTTAGCGGCAGCAGCTTTTTTGGTTCTAGCTGGTCTTGCTTTACCAAAAGATTTATTGGAAATCTTACCTCTTTTGGTTTTTACATCTCCTCTACCCATAACAAATGATTTGTAGTTTATTAATATGATGTTGATAACAGCTGCAAATTAAATCAATTCGCTGAAATTCTATACAGCTGGCGGTTTTGTATAAAAAAAAAGCAAGAAACATCGGATGTTCCTTGCTTGAATAAGTTGTGCTAACTGATTAGAGCTTGTCAGACAGAGCTTTACCAGCTTTGAATTTCGCAACTTTCTTAGCTTTGATCTTGATGATCTGACCAGTTTGTGGGTTTCTACCGTTACGTGCAGCACGTTTAGAAACGGAGAAAGTACCGAAACCAACCAGGGTTACTTTACCACCTTTTTTCAGGGTATCAGCAACAGCTTTAGTGAAAGAATCCAGCGCTTCGTTAGCTTGGGTTTTGGTAATGCCAGCATCTTTGGCAAGTTTGTCGATTAATTCGGCTTTGTTCATAGTTAGTAAGATTTAACTAGTGAAAAAATGTTTGATGTGAGCAAATATAGCGCGTTTTATCAGATTACCAAATTTTTTACAACTTTTTTATACAAATTTTTATCGGCTGAAAAACGCTACAGGTAACGGTTCCAGCAGATTGCCCTTTGCAACGCTTTCACCTTATTTGTATTGTGAAATTCGTAAAACGCTGTACTGTAGCTACTTTGATAGTCTTTTTAGCATTGTTCAGCAGTTTTTCCAACTATTGTACCAAAGTCCCAAGCCCGTGAAAACAGTGGATTTCCTGTGGATAAGTTTACTGTTTTAAGTGCTATTATATGGTCTGCATCACCGTTCCAAACGCAATAAACTGGTCGCCAAACAGCTCGTAACCGCGCTGTCTTAACCCCCCGGAATGCTCTGCCATAAAGGTATTGTAGTTCTCCATGCTGTCTGTGAAGTACTGAATCGCATAGGTAGGCCCTTCGGAATCATCCTGGTCCAAAAGCCGACACATGCGGTAGTCATGGAAAAGACCTGTATTCAGGATAGCCGGAATCTGCTCTTCACGCATCCAGTGCATCCACTCCGGATGTATGCCTGTAGCCACTTTCGTAGTAATATTATAGATGATCATGTGTGCGATAAAAGTACTTGTTGATACCTTATATTATAAGGCCAGCTCCAGGTATACCGGACAATGATCCGAGTGCTTTACCTGTTGGTAGATGGCTGCATGCTTCAGCTTTTCCTTCAACGGCGCTGTTACATTGATATAATCAATTCTCCAACCCTTATTATTGTTCCTGGCATTGGCCCGGAAACTCCACCAGCTGTACTGATGCGGATCAGGATTGAAGTGACGGAATGTATCCACAAAACCACTGGCAAACAGCTTGTCCATCCAGGCCCTTTCCTCTGGCAGGAACCCGGTGGAGTTCTTGTTACTCACCGGATCATGGATGTCAATCGGCTGATGGCAGATGTTGTAATCCCCGCAAACAATCAGGTTAGGACGGGTTTTACGCAGCTCCGTGAGGTACGCAAAAAATTCATCCAGCCATTTGTATTTGTAGGTCTGCCGCTCATCGCCGCTGGTACCGGAAGGAATATAGGTGTTGATCAACGTCAGGTCGCCGAAATCCAGGCGGATAAAGCGGCCTTCCGAGTCACTCTGCAGGTTACCGTTACCGTATTGTACATTGTCAGGCTTAATACGGGTGAGCACTGCCACACCGCTGTAACCCTTCTTCTGTGCGGAAAACCAGTAATGTTCATACCCCAGTTTATCAAACTGTGCAAAGTCGACATTATCCTTGTTGGCTTTAATCTCCTGTAAACAGATAATATCTGCCGGATCTTCCGTTAACCATTCTGTAAAGCCCTTGGTCATAGCGGACCTCAGGCCATTCACATTATATGAAACAATTCGCATGATGCTCTACTGCTTTTACATGTCATATTCCAGGTTAGGGCGTAACCATTTTTCCGCCTCTTCTATCGTCCAGCCTTTACGCTGTGCATAGTCTTCTACCTGGTCTTTTTCAATCTTACCCAGCCCGAAATATTTGGCTTCAGGGTTGGCAAAATACCATCCGCTAACGCTGGCTGCCGGGTACATAGCGAGTGACTCTGTGAGGGTAATACCGGTGTTTTCCGTGGCATTCAGCAGGTCAAACAGCTTGTATTTTTCGGTATGCTCCGGACAGGCAGGATAGCCTGGCGCTGGGCGGATACCCATATAGGATTCTTTGATCAGTTCTTCATTTGATAAATGCTCCGCGCTGGCATAACCCCAGAACTCTTTACGTACACGCTCGTGCATCAATTCTGTAAAGGCTTCTGCAAGCCTGTCGGCAAGGGCTTTGAGCATGATACTGCTGTAGTCATCATGTTCTTCCTTGAACTTCTCCAGCCATTTTTCGATGCCCACGCCGGCAGTAACGGCAAAGCCGCCGATATAGTCCTGTTTGCCCGTGGCAGCAGGGGCAATGAAATCGGCCAGCGACAAGTTAGGCTGCCCTGGTGCTTTCTTGATTTGCTGACGCAGGAATTCAAGTTTAACAGGAGGAATCTCAGATTGTTCAGGAGTTACCTGAATTGTATCTGCGGCAATGGCATTGGCAGGGTAGAGGCCTATTACAGCATTGGCACCCAGCCATTTTTCAGCGATGATTTTTTTCAGCATCGCCTGCGCATCATTATAAAGGTTGGTAGCTTGTTCGCCTACCACCTCATCTGTCAGGATCTGAGGGAATTTTCCATGGAGCTCCCAGGAGATAAAGAACGGCTGCCAGTCGATGTACTTAGCTATCTCCCCTAAATCATAATTTTCAAACTTTTTGATGCCGGTAAATGCAGGACGTACGGGGGTAAAATTATCCCAGTTGATCGCTGTCTTATTTTCCTGGGCAACAGGGAAAGGCAAGTATTGTTTTACCGGCTTTTTATTCCGGAATGATTCGTTGAGCTTATTATATTCCTGGTTAAGGTCACCAAGGAAGTTCTTTTTAAGTGCCTTGTTGAGCAGGCTACCTGTAACGGTTACGCTACGGGAGGCATCCAGTACATGTACTACACCGTGCTGGTACTCAGGAGCAATTTTAACCGCCGTATGGGTACGACTGGTGGTAGCGCCACCAATGATCAGCGGCACTTCAAATTGCTGCCTTTTCATTTCGCGGGCCACGTGCACCATTTCGTCCAAACTGGGGGTAATCAGGCCACTCAGCCCAATAATATCTACCTGCTCCTGCTTAGCGGTCTGCAGAATCTTTTCAGCCGGCACCATTACGCCGAGGTCAATGATCTCATATCCGTTACAAGCCAGTACTACGCCTACGATATTTTTGCCGATATCGTGCACATCGCCTTTTACAGTAGCGAGGAGGATTTTACCGGCGGATTTAATTTCTCCCCCATGTTCTGCCTGCATACGCAGTTTTTCCTCTTCGATAAACGGTGTGAGTACGGCAACGGATTTCTTCATTACACGCGCACTCTTTACTACCTGTGGCAGGAACATTTTTCCGGAACCAAAAAGGTCACCCACGATGTTCATACCATCCATCAGCGGCCCTTCGATAACATCGAGCGGGCGTGGATATTTTTGTCTGGCTTCTTCCGTATCTGCTTCAATATAGTCGGTGATACCATTCACCAGCGAGTGACTGAGTCTTTCCTCTACGGTGCCCAGTCTCCAGCTTTCGTCTTTTTCCACGGTTTTACCTTTCGCCTTCACGGTTTCCGCGAAGGTGATGAGGCGTTCTGTGGCATCTTCCCGGCGGTTGAGGATAGCGTCTTCGCAGAGCTCTCTCAGTTGTGGTTCGATGTCGTCATAAATCTGCAGGGCGCCGGCATTCACGATACCCATATCCATACCAGCCTTGATAGCATGATACAGGAATACGGAGTGCATAGCTTCGCGCACGGCTTCATTACCTCTGAAGGAGAAGGAAACGTTGCTGACACCACCACTTACTTTGGTCAGTGGCATCAGTTCTTTTACGCGGCGGGTGGCATTGATGAATTCTACCGCATAATTATTGTGTTCTTCGATACCAGTGGCGATAGCGAAGATGTTTAAGTCAAAGATGATATCTTCCGGAGGGAAGTTTACTTTTTCCGTGAGGATTTTATAGGCACGGTGGCTGAATTCCACACGTTTATCTTCTGTGTCGGCCTGACCATGCTCATCAAAGGCCATTACAACCACGGCAGCACCAAATGCCTTACATATTTCAGCGTGTTCAATGAATTTTTCTTCACCTTCCTTGAGGGAGATGGAGTTTACGATGCACTTACCCTGCACGCATTTCAGACCTGCTTCAATAACACTGAACTTACTGGAATCGATCATTACCGGGATACGGGAGATGTCTGGTTCAGCAGCCAGGAGATTAAGGTAGGTGGTCATGGCCTTTTCGCCATCGAGGAGGGCATCATCCATGTTTACGTCCAGAATCTGGGCGCCGCTTTCCACCTGTTGACGGGCAACAGACAGGGCTTCTTCAAAGTGTCCTTCGCGAATGAGACGGGCGAACTTTTTAGAACCGGTTACGTTGGTTCTTTCCCCGATGTTGATAAAGTTGGCTTCCGGACGGATTACCAGTGGTTCCAGACCGCTCAGCCTCATGAAAGGCGGAATGATCCGGCGTTGCTGATCGTTTACAGTTGCATCTGCTTTAGTGGTAGTATCGTTCAAAGTAGTTACACTCATTGTTACTTGTCGTAGAATTGAATAAAAATTGACTATGCCAGTGTACGTGTCAGGACAGGTCGCTGACGTGGTTTAATACGCTTCACATGTTCTGCGATATGGCGGATGTGATCGGGTGTGGTACCGCAGCATCCTCCAACAATATTCACAAAACCGGATGCGGCAAAGTCTTCAATGATACAGGCGGTATCTTCCGGCTCTTCGTCGTACTCTCCAAATGCATTTGGTAAGCCGGCATTAGGGTAGCAGCTTACATTACAGGTAGCGATGTTGGACAGTTCTTCCACGTAAGGGCGCATCTGCTGGCCGCCGAGTGCGCAGTTAAGTCCTACTGAGAAAGGATTGGCATGCATTACAGAGATATAGAAGGCTTCCAGTGTCTGACCGCTGAGGGTACGACCGGAAGCATCTGTAATGGTACCGGAAATCATGATGGGCAGCTCAGGTTTGCCGCTTTCACGGAAATATTTTTTAATAGCGAAAATGGCCGCTTTACAGTTCAGCGTATCGAAAATGGTTTCGATCAGCAGGATGTCCACGCCGCCATCGGAGAGGCCTTTGATTTGTTCTTCGTAGGCAGCAACCACCTCGTCGAAGGTTACAGAGCGGTAGCCAGGGTTATTTACGTCCGGCGAGAGCGACAATGTTTTATTTAACGGACCAATAGCGCCGGCCACAAATCGTGGCTTGTCCGGGTTTTTAGCGGTGTATTCCTGCGCCGCTTTTTTGGCAATACGGGCTCCTTCCACATTCAGTTCATACGCCAGCTCCTGCATGTCGTAATCCGCCATGGCAATAGAAGTACAGCTGAAAGTATTGGTTTCAATAATATCAGCACCTGCTTCGAGGTATTCTTTGTGAATTGCTTCTATAATCTGAGGCTGAGTGAGGTTGAGGAGGTCGTTATTCCCTTTAAGGTCGCTGGGATAGTCTGCAAACCGGGTGCCTCTGTAATCTGCTTCGGTCAGTTTGTATCTTTGGATCATGGTGCCCATTGCACCATCGATGATGAGCACGCGCTCATCGGCACAGTCTTGTAAAGATTTCATGGCTCAATTGGTGTTTATTAGTTACTGTTAAAATAACAGGGGAACAATAAACAAATCCACCCTGTATATCCTTGCAAATATACTATATTCCTTACTATTATCCCGGTTTTCCATGCTTTCACAGCCATAGGCTAACATTTATATTCATGTTATAAGATATAGATTTTATCTATTTAATCGACTAAAATTTGGAAGTAGTCTACAAAGTCTACTATATTTGTAGGGTAATAATCAAGCATCATGCAACACGATAGTTTAAAGACAATGCAATTTTCAG
Source organism: Chitinophaga jiangningensis (assembly GCF_900142605.1). Lineage (GTDB taxonomy): Bacteria > Bacteroidota > Bacteroidia > Chitinophagales > Chitinophagaceae > Chitinophaga > Chitinophaga jiangningensis. Next base: position 483,419 of record NZ_FRBL01000007.1, on the reverse strand, counting down.
CCGTGGCTCCCCACCAGTCAGGCTCCAGCTGCTACCCGGCAGCACGATGTATCTGCCTCTAATTATTCTAATTGTCATCCGCTTTTTCATCATTACAACAAAAAATCTAACCATGACGATATCTCAGCATATCCATACACTCCGTGAACACCTGGCAGGGTTGGGGTTGCAGCCAGTAGCGGAACTCTCTTCCAATCATCAGGAAGTATTTAAGGTATGTTTCCTTAACAAGTATGAAATGCAGCGCTGGAAAGAGTTAAAGGAACAAGATCAATCAGTGACCAACCATACAATATTTGAAGGGCTGGGCGAAAGCCAACCCTGATATGATTTTCATAACGTGGAATTACAGGTTAAACGAAGACGGGTGCTATTGAGCACCCGTATTTTTTTGTCCAAAATGATAAGAGGGACCTATGGCCCCTCTTATCATTTCGAGAGATGCTAACCCAGCGGCACTTACATCTCCCCGAAAAAATTAAAAGCAGTTATTTTTGCTGTACATAGCTTTCCAAAGGCAACCTGTTGGATATAGACCTCGCCAGCGTCATCTCATCCGCATACTCCAGTTCCCCGCCAAATGCAATACCACGGGCAATTGTAGTGATCTTTACCGGCAACTCTTTTAAACGCCGGCTCAGGTAATAAATGGTGGTATCTCCTTCAATAGTAGGGTTCAGTGCCATAATCACTTCGGTAACTCCCTTTTGCTGTACCCGCTCTACCAGCGAATGAATATTCAACTGCTCAGGCCCAACACCATCCAGCGGAGAAATGATCCCGCCTAATACGTGGTAGAGCCCGTTGTATTGCTGGGTGTTTTCAATCGCCATCACGTCGCGGATGCTTTCCACCACACATACCATCTGTTTGTTACGGGAATGGCTAATGCAAATGCTACAGGTATCCTCATCGGAAACATTGTGGCAATCTTTACAAAACCTGATCTGCTCCCGCATTCTCGCTATCGAATCACTAAACTGCTGCACCTGTGCAGGCTCCTGCTTCAGCAAGTGCAACACCAACCGCAGCGCGGTCTTTTTTCCAATGCCCGGAAGCCTGGAAAACTCATTAACCGCATTCTCTATAAGTGCAGATGAAAATACCATATTACAAAGGTAGCAATTCCTGTATGCCTAAATCTTCAGTGTTTTTATATTGTTCCAGCCCGCCTTGAGGTTGTATTTCTCCGGCAGCAGTATCACCCTTTCCGGCTGGCGCTTAGGCTCGGTAAAATAACTACCCCGATCCCACTTGCCATTGTTATTGGCATCCAGCAATACCCTTACGGTATACTCACCGGGAGTAATCAGCTCCTGCGTCCACTTCCCATTTACGGTGGTACCGGAATATTTGATGGACTTATCCTGCACCAGCTGCACCACAAAGTGCATGGTGCTGTCGCCTATCGCTTCGCGGGTGCTGTCGCTCACCACCAGGTCAGCCTTGAAAATGGAATACTCCACCAGTTTTTTAGTAACGAAATTCACGGTATCCGGTTTCAGCAATGCCTGGTTGGACGTATCTCTCACCGCATCCTTAGGGATAATCAGCTGATAAGGGGTGTTCTCCTTCCATGGATAATGCAGCACCCAGCTAACCCTGTTGCTGTCCAGCTGGGAATGATAGGTAACCTGCTCACGGGTGGAGTCCTGAAAGAGCTGAATCCTGTTGCTGTCTATCATTCTTAAAGGTTGGTTGAAATCTATACGCAGTGGTTGCGGCAGTTCCTGTTTATTTCCCTCCAGTTTGGGTGTAGCAGCCAGTTTAGGCAGCTTCTTCCTCCGTTCTTCTCTTTCCTTCTCCGTTTCTTCCACCTGCTCCGGTACATCCAGCGAATCCAGTGGATTTACCTTTTTGATGGTACTGTCGGTCTCCAAAAACAGCAACATGTTCACATCGGACAAATTTTTCTCAGTAATCGTAATCGGCTTTTCAATAAAGGCTATCAGCTCCGATTCCGCACTGTACATAAGATCTTTATCTTCTTCCTTGATAGCAAATATTTTATAGGTACCCGGTGCCAGGTTCTTAAATCGGAAACTACCGTCACTCTTGCTTTTTGCGTAGTATAACGGCTTTTCCTTGCTCACAATGGAATCCGGACTATCCCCCTGGTACAACAATACAGATACACTACTATCCAGCGTACCATTTTCTGCATTGATGATGCGCCCCATGATCTGCAAACTATCGAGATAGTCGCCGGTGGATACTACATACTGGAAATCCGGAATCGGGTTGCGCTCATTAATATCCCTCACCCCATCCGCAAAGTTGAACGTGTAGGTTGTATTAGGTTTCAGTGTATCCTTAAACGTAATAGTCACCGTTCTGAGCTTAGCCGTAGCCACGGGCTGGCGCTTCAGGGTAGGGGATACGATTAGCTTATCGTTAATGTTATCCAGCTCCACATACTCGTCGAAAGTAAACTGAATCTTCTGCCCCTTGAAGTGAAGGGTAGAATCAGCAGGGCGCGCCTGCAGCAATAACGGAGGCAGGGTGTCCCTCGGACCACCACCCGGCGGTACTATGTTGGCACAGCGTGAAAAAAAGATAATCGCTACTGGTATAAATATCAGCCAGAAAGTCCAGCTCCTGAATTGTTGATTCATGAATGTTAGAATATTTGGCAAACTTACGAAATGACTCGAAAGCGGTTGTTATATTTCATGTTCTTCTTGCAGGGCAGGTAGATAAATGTGTAACTTATTGTTATTCATTGCCTGGCCACTATTTTCCGGAAGCCCGAGTGTGCTTTTTAAAGGCGGTGTGCTAAAATACATTAACTTAAACGTACTAAGCTTTTAATGTTGACAACTCATGGGTGCAGTTTATTCCCTTTCGCGTATTCAAACCATACCGGCCCCGCTGGAGGCCGTGTGGGACTACTTTTCCGCTCCCGGAAACCTCGTGTCCATCACACCTTCCTATATGCGTTTCCGTGTTACTTCGGCGCCATATGACGGTAGCATTTATCCCGGGCAGATCATTACCTACAAAGTAAGTCCTGTTATGGGTATCCCGCTTACCTGGGTAACAGAAATCACACATGTCAATCCGCAGCGCTTTTTTGTGGACGAGCAGCGTAAAGGCCCGTACCGGATGTGGCATCACGAGCATCATTTTGAGGCCATACCGGGAGGAGTGCGTATGCAGGACCTGGTTCATTACGAATTGCCATTGGGAGTGTTGGGAACACTTGCCCATGGCATGTTTGTAAAGAAACAGCTGGAGGAGCTGTTTCTTTACAGAACTGCCAGAGTAGAAGAGGTATTTGGTAAGATGTAGTGGCTACTCCTGTTCAGTGACGGTTTTAGCCAGGTCGTTGCCACTATAAAGCCGGATAGCCGTTTTCCCGGTTTTGGGAATACTCCCCAGCCATAGCGGAACGATTGCCGCAGAGCCTTTCTCCGCATTAGCGGCCGCTGAAAAGTGCAGGGCAGCATTGTTGGTGTTTGTGTTGAGGGTGGCTGAATCCAGCGACAGCTGTGTGCCGTAGTAGGTTGGGGGCATGGTAGCCGCAATCACCACACTGGTGCCAAAATCAGGGGCTACTACATTATCCGCCATCGTTCTGGCCATGCCAAACAGGCTGTCAAATGTCTGCTGGTTATCGATCACCCAAAAGGTAAGGCTATCGGTGATCGTCACCGTATTCTTCACAAAAAAACCTGACAGCGGCTTTACGTCCAGCTGGGTAATCGGGTCAGGAGAGGTAGCTACCGTGCTGTCCATATCCTCCGTGTGTTGTTGGGGGGTATTCTGACAGGACAACGCCATGATCAGCATGGCAGCGGAAATAAAGGTTTTAAGCATAATCAGAAATTTTTTCAAATTATTGAACAGGTGGTGGCACCGGTGCCTTTGATAAGGAAATCAGCAGGGAAATGTTGCCCACACTGTGTTTGCCGGTACCGCTCATCCAGGCCGACCTGGTTTGTTGCGTATAGATGACGGAGCATCGGTTGAAGCCGAATCCGACCCCGTAGTCGATGCCCACTGTAAAGTGTTTCATATGCGTCACCTGCTGGCTGGACTGATCTATAAAATCTTCATTACGCCACTTAAAAATTCCTCCCTGCAGCAGGGCATTGTAATACACGATATTAAACATGGGATTGCCGAAGGCATACACCTGGAATTTGTTTCTGGTAGCGATTTTCAGATCAGCATTACCAAAATACGGATTAAATTTTCCTACCCTGATCACTGACTTTGCCTGCATGGAAGCCACCATGGTACCCGCTTGAGCAGTGGCGCTACCCACGATTTCGAGGAAGGGTTTAGGGGTATAGAGCATTCGCTCGTAGGTGAAATTATAGTTCAACAGCGGAGCATTGGGCACCTGATGCTCCCAGCCATTGGGCTTTTGATAATGGATCAGGTTATGAAAAAACGTCTGGGTTTCTTCCGCAAATGACCATGGGCCCATTACCCCAAACAGAAGTTCCGAGTGCAGACTGTATTGCTTCTCCGTATTATAGGAAGTGAGCTCATGGCGGGCAAACAGCGCACCGGCGTAGTAAAAGTCGTCCGGTATAAAAGAAGAATCACTGATGATATTCGGTGTGATCATGATCTGCATCAGGTTCCATTCCCATACATTGATCGCTTGTTTACCCGCTTTCGGCATTATCCATTTATCCAGAAACCTGCTCGGCTTATATTTCATATAGCGGTAACCGATAAGCGTACCGTTACTGTAAGCCCTGTCAGTTCCCTTGCCCCAGATGTTGAAGAAGTCATCATCTTCGTATATCCGTAGGAGTCGTGTGGCGTTTTGTGTAATCTGGGCCAGCGCCATAACGGGGATGCCCATGAGCAGGATCAATAGTAGCGTTATTTTCATGCCGTAGATATTAATGCCTATCGGAGTAATAACCATCTATCATGATCCATTGTTGAGCCGGTGTATGCTAAAAAATCTTGAAGATCTCGAATGCATCACGGGAGAGCTGTTCCCGGTGATCCGGGTGTGCAATATTGATTAGCTCCTGGGCTCTTTGTTTCAGGTTTTTCCCTTGCAGGTAAGCGATACCGTATTCTGTAACTACGTAGTGCACATGTGCCCTGGTAGTTACTACGCTGGCGCCGGGTTGCAGCCGTGATACGATGCGGGAAATGCCTTTAGACGTGGCGGATGGGATGGCGATGATCGGTTTCCCGCCCTGGGAAAGGGCTGCACCGCGCATGAAATCCATCTGACCACCTACGCCGCTGTATTGCCTGATGCCGATAGAGTCTGCACAAACCTGCCCGAAAATATCAATTTCGATGGCGCTGTTAATGGCAGTAACCTTTGGATTTTTGCGGATGTTAGTAGGGTTGTTAACGTACTCCACATCCAGCAGGCGCACGATGAGGTTATTATCCATGAAATCGTACAGGCGGCGGGAACCAATGGCGAAGCTGGAAATCAGCAAACCCGGTTGTATAGCTTTTTTGCGGCCGGTAATCACGCCTTTTTCCACGAGGTCGATGATGCCATCCGAAAACATTTCTGTATGGATACCCAGGTCCTTATGTGTATCCAGGCATTGGAGCACTGCGTTGGGAATACCGCCGATGCCCATTTGCAGCGTGGCGCCATCGTCGATCAGGGAAGCTACATGCTGGCCTATAGACAATTCCGCCTGGCTGGGGGCATTAATTTTTTGTTCATAAATGGGGTAGTCAGCTTCCACAGCGGCATTTATACGGGAGATGTGAATGACGCCGTCACCCAATACCCGCGGCATAGAAGGATTGATTTCTGCAATAATCACGGGGGCCAGTTCAATCGCTGACCGGCTCACGTCGCATGACACGCCTAAGGTGCAGTACCCGTTTTTATCCGGCGGTGAAACGGAGATCAGGGCTACATCAATGGGGTGGTCCATAGAGCGGAAGTACTTGGGTATTTCGCTGAGGAACATGGGTACGTAGTTGGCGCGACCTTCATTCACCGCTTTACGGATGTTTTTGCCAACGAAGAAGGTATCTACCTGGAAGGAGTTGACGTGTTCCACATCGGCATAGGGTGCATCCCATTCCGTGTGAATGCTTACCAGTCGTACGTTCTGGAGTTCGTGACTGCGGCGTGCCATTTCTTTTACGAGTAATTTTGGTGTGGCTGCAGCGGTATGTATGAATACGGTATTATTGGATTGAATGAGTTGTACGGCTTCTGCAGCAGATGTGTAGGGCATATGTTCGGATTTAACTACGCTAATGTATGGTGCCGGGGGCTGCTGAAAAATGAGTAATGTCATATCTGCGCAGCGGGTGGCTTCGTTTGGTGATAGGAACAAGTGATAACGGGTAATTGTTGGCAGGGCAGCCCTTGTCATTTTTTTGTTCAGGGAGATATAAATCTATATATTGGAAAATAATTAATATCACGGAACAGGCCGCTATGGCCGATTTCAAAAATGGAGTTGTCCATTCTAGCTGCAAGTGTGCATAAATTTTGCCGGTGCAGCTGTATCAAATACTTTTGGAATGTCATATTTTAGCAATCTAAACCGGTACTACTACTAATTGCGGAGAGATCTGGCACATATAAGTGAGCAAGCGCTGATAGATCGGCTTATTTTAGGGGACCCTGCAGCCAGGGAATTTCTTTATGACCGATATGCAGCTGCTTTGTATGGTGTAGTGCTCCAGTTGGTTCCTGTAAAAGATAGAGCCAGCGATGTGATGGTCCGGGTGTTTACCTGGGTATATCTAAATATCAAAAGTTATCAGACCTCCGGTTACAAGACGCTATTCGCATGGCTGTTGCGCAAAACCAGGGAAATGGCTATCAAAGAGGCCATACCGGAAGGGTCGCTGATCGGCACCGAATTGATCAGAAATGAAGAAGGAGTGTTACAGCGTTTTTATGTAAGGCTACCCACAGCAGAGCAACAGGTTTTCCGGTTGTGTTATTTCAGAGGATTATCAACAACAACGATAGCCCGTATGATGGCAATATCAGAAGGGCAGGTAAATGAAATATTGGAAGCTGCCATGAAGGCTTTCAGAAAATTCTTATCAGACACTTGGAACTAAAGTTTTACATAGAAAGCGGGATCATTGAATCCTACGTCTTAGGACTCGTATCAGAGGCTGAAGCAGAAGAGTTTCAGCTGATGAGAAAACTTTATCCTGAGCTCGAAACCGAAATCGAAGTGGTGGAGCGCAGGATAGAAAGAGCCGCCTTCGACGAAGCGGTACTACCTCCGGCAGAGGTAAAGGACCGCGTTATGCAAAGCTTTCGCTGGGAAGGTAACGGTGCGGGTGCCGGATTTGGTGGCGCTACGGCAGACCCTCCTCCCAACTACACCTTTATCAACATCCAGCCAAAAGACGGCGACCAGATAACGGTCCACAAAAACTGGCGGTTGTTCTTTATTTTCGTGGTGTTACTGGCAAAAATCCTCCTGTTTTTTGCCATCTTCTATTTCCTGAAATATGCACAGGTAAAAGAAGAACAGAAAAAAACAGGTCTGTATTACCATCCCTCCTCCATTACAGTCTCCCAGGTTTCCAAATAGCTGAAAATATTTTTTCACTTTGAGAATCCAGTTGCCATTAAAAGACGTAAGTATTATTACTAATATATTTATTAGTTAAGCTTGACGGACTTATATTATTTATCTTGAATATTAAGGAATATATCGACAGTGGTATCATCGAGCGGTATCTGCTTGGATTGGCCACTCCTGAACAGGAGGCCGAGCTGCAGTACCTGCGGGAAATATATCCGGTCCTGCGCAGGGAAGCGGAGGCTGTAGAGCTGCGCCTGGAAACGATGGTATTCGAGGAAGCAGTGAAGCCGCCGCCAGCTATCAAAACCAGGGTCATGGATGAGATTCGTGAGCCCTACTCCCACGAATCCTATAACGGCAGAAACTATACGAATAATAACAACGATACTTATATCCACCTCAATCCAGGATGGAAACGACAAATCACCGTGAGCGTATGGTGGAGATGTGCCTTCATCGCCATGTGTGTAGCCTTGATGGCATTGGCAGCCACTACCTTGTATCTGCACAACCAGGTGCAACGCCTCCAGGACGTGATCATTCACCACAATTATCCCTCTCCGCCAGCCACGCGCTGATACATTACAATTTCATTTGGTACGTTTATTGCAAATGCTGAAATTGCCGGCGATTTCAACGGGTTAAACCTTATAGGGATACCGTATGTTGTTATCAACAAGAGCATTTAAAATAAACAAATACACTTTCCATGAAAAATTTATCATTTGCTGCTGTACTGCTCGCAATGATCGCTATTATCGGATCTGCTTGCACTCCTAAACAAGGCGTAACCACCGACATTAATAAAGCTGCTGTAAAAGGTAACTGGGTACTGACCGATGTTAAATATGAAGGGATTCCTGATAACGCCAAAGTAACCGTTTTCGACCAGGCAGAAGCTAAATGTTTCATCGGAAGCCAGTGGGTATTGCCAGATAACGCTGCCATGGGTTCTTACACCCTCAGCGCCAGCGATAATGCCTGCGCTCCCGCTTCTCAGAAAATCGTTTGGTCTATCTTCAAAGGTGCCAACGGTATGCAGTTCCAGTTTAAAAAACTTTACTCCGGTGAAAAAGCGAAGAACGTGACCGACGGCTACCGTGTAGATATCCTCGGCGCCGGCAGCACCATGACCTGGAGAGCAAACGTAAACTTTGAAGGCAACAACGCAGCTATCATCTACACTTTACAGCGCCAGTAATCTGATACTAACATATTTCGTATAGCCGTTCCGATTATAACCGGAACGGCTTTTTTTATGCGGCCCAGAAATAGTATATTCGGTAAGCAGTAAAACCGGCATTTATATGAGCACGCAGCACACCAAAATCAAGTTCCTCGCCCATGCTAGTTTTCAAATAACTACCCCGGAAGGAAGAACCATTCTCATAGATCCATGGTATACCGACAATCCGTATCTCCCCGCCGGTACAACCATTCCGGAACAGGTGGATCTGATCCTGCTCACACATGGCCACGGCGATCACATGGATAAAAAGATTATTGAGATAATCCGCAACCTCTCGCCCAAAGTGATTGCCAATCCCGCCGTAAGAGCTTACCTGGCAAACAACAGTGTGCCTGCACATGTATTTGAAGCCATGAACGCCGGCGGCACCGTGTCATTGCTGGATGTAAGGATTACCATGACCAACGCCTTTCACCATGCAGCCATCACGCAGCCCGACGGCAAGCAAGGCTACCTGCACCAACCCAATGGCTTCATCGTCTGGCTCAGCGACGATGTATCTGTATACTACGCCGGCGATACCTCCGTATTCGGTGATATGGCCCTGATAGGTGAGATATACGAACCGGATATTGCCATACTCCCCATTGGCGACCGCTTTACCATGGGGCCGCTGGAAGCCGCTTTCGCCACCAGGTTGCTGAAAGTAAACCACGTTATTCCCTGTCATTACGGTACCATGCCCGCACTAACAGGAACGCCACAACGATTAAAAGAACTGACGCAAGACCTTTCGCACCTGGAAATACACGAGCTCAAACCCGGCGAAGAATTGGAAACTTCCGGGCTGAAGCTGAAGCATTGGTAAAAATCTGCCACTATTTTATCTGTAATACCAACTACTATGTTACCCCTGACAACGAGCAGGTTGATGGTATATCCGTGCCGGCTTCCATTGCTGACACATATATACCTCGGGAATGAACAAGCCGCCACAGCGCTGGATGCATACATCCCCGCCGAATGGCCCCCGGAAGACCTGAAAGAAATGATACCGTATTTTATTGAATCCCTGCAACATGATCCTAAAGCCTTTCCATGGCTGTTCTGGATCATCGTTACCCGGGCAGAAAGAACAGTGATCGGCAATGTAGGCTTTAAAGGCCGCCCGGATAAAAACGGTCAGGCCGAAATCAGTTATTACCTCCTGCCTGCATACAGAGGACAGGGTTATATGAGAGAAGCCGCGGCTGCACTGATCAGCTGGGCCTTCACGGCCACGCCTGTACGAAGAATAGTGGCGGAATGTGATGCTACCAACATCGCCTCGCTAAGGGTATTGCAAAAGCTGGGAATGCGGCTGGGATATAAGTCCGGAGATATGCTGTACTGGCATCTCCCTAAAAAATAAAAAACTACTCGGAAATATTCTGACGGGTAAAACGGATAAACAACTGCGCGAGTTTATCCTGCTGGCCTTGCAAATAGGTGAAATGCAGCTTCCTTACCAGTTTAAAATTCCGGATGGGCAGCACCACAAACTCACCTGCTTCCAGCTCGCGCTGTACTGCCTGCAGCGATATGAACGCTGCACATGGCGCATGATAGAGGTATGATTTAATGCTCTCCGTATTGCCCATATACATGGCAATATTGAGGTCCGTAATTTTCAGCTTCAGGCGCTTCAGCTCTTCCGTGAGCACTTCCAGCGTACCGGAACCATGCTCACGCATCAGCAGTGGAATGGTTTTTAATTCCGCCGGCGATAACGGCTCGCCATTACCGTAAGAATGCCTGGAATTGCCCACGAGCACAATTTCATCTTTCGCAAACTCCACATATTTTAACTGGGGATTTTTAGAGCTTCCTTCTATAATCCCCAGCTGTATACTTTTTTCAAACAGCGCTTGTTCAATCTGCTCCGTATTGCCACTGGTCAGTGAAGTTTTCACATCGGGATAACGCTGGTTAAACTTCGCCATCAGCGGTGGAATCAGGTACTGCGCAATGGTACTGCTGGCGCCAATCGGCAACATACCACCCTGGGTATGTTTGAGTTGATTAATGTCGTATTCCAGGTTACGGTAATCGGCAAAAATGATTTCTGTATGGTGCATCACCAACTGACCTGCACGGGTCAGTTTAATCTTGTTACCGATGCGCTCAAATACAGCCATACCAAGCTGCTGCTCCAGTTCGTGAATATGCTTTGTAACTGCCGGCTGGGAAATATAAAGCTCTTCCGCTGCCTTGGTAAAACTGAGGCGCTTGGCTACGGTATGAAATACTTTGAGTCTGAAATCGAACATGTGATAAAAATACTTAAAATCCGCTATTATGGATGAATATAGGCCCAGCCTTCCGTTTGTTTGATGATCAGCTCACCGTTACCGCTCGGCGTGTACTGGATAAACGGGAATAACTCGGATTTGGAAATGTTACGCTCTTTCAGTGTATTCTCGCACTCCACCAGGATAACACCTTTGGCTTTCAGGTCCTGCAACAGCTGTTCGTAAGGCTTACTCTTTTGAAATACCGCTACACCGCTGCCATGAGCCACCAGTTCCACAGTAAGCCTGTTTTGTAGTCGCGGGTCGGAAAGTGCGTTGCTGATGTTTCTTAACGTAGCACGGATAACTTTATCATCGTCACTGTTGAGTTGGTAAACAGCCTTAAACGTGGATGGCTGCTGGGCTTTGGCTTGCAGAAAACTACAGGCGCAAATAGCCGCTGCTAATAGTAATTGCTTCATGATCGCAATATAAAAACAAAAGCGCCGATTTGCGGCGCTTTCGTTTTTATGATTTTTTCTTGCCTGCGTCTTTGTTATTGGATTTGTAACGCATGTCCGGAGTACCATCTTTCTTTTTAGGCCCTTCGGTTTTGGCGGTTTGTTTGTTTTCTTTGAACCGCTTATCCGGTGTGCCGTCCTTCTTGGTTGGCGTAGCCTTGGCGGTGGCTTCTTTCTTGGTGGCCTCTTTTTTAGTGGCTGTGGCAGGTGTTTGCGCTATGGCTGCTGAAACGATCAGCATAAGTGCCATCAGGCCGGTCAGAAACTTTTTCATAAAAATATGTTTCCAAAAAATTAAGAAAAATTTCTATAAATAATATACCCACCCGGGCTTTTTAAGGGAGATTTAATTTTTCTCTACCCACATGCCATTGTCCCTGATCAGATTAATCAGTTCATCCACTGCCACATCGCTGTTAAGCCCTTTCTTTACAATTTCTTTGCCCCTGTACAGTGTGATTTTACCTACGCCGCTGCCTACATAGCCAAAGTCGGCATCCGCCATTTCCCCTGGTCCGTTTACGATACAACCCATAATGGCGATTTTAACGCCTTTCAGGTGGTGGGTCACCGCGCGTATGCGAGCCGTGGTTTCCTGTAAATCAAACAGTGTACGGCCACAGGAAGGGCAGGAGATGTATTCAGTTTTGGAGATGCGGGTACGGGTAGCCTGTAAAATGCCAAAGGCTACATTGTTGAGCGTAGCATACTGACTGGCATCCATTGGCTGGTTAGTTAACCAGATGCCATCGCCAAAGCCGTCCAGCAGCAGGGCACCCGCTTCGGTAGCGTGGTGGATCAGGTGCTGGTCGTTTGTTTCCTGCTGACTGCTGCTGTGAATAATAACAGGAACGGTTATATTTTTTTCCAGCAGCAGGGTAAAGAACCGGCGTACATTAGCCATCGCGGTAGGTCCGGTGCTGCCTGCACAAAATACCATAGTGGCCGCTTGTTGGGGGTCTGTGGCTAGTTGCAGCAGGGATGCTATTTCCGGTGTGTCCAGGTTATCGCAGTTCACGGCAATAAACTGTTCTTTGGCTTTCGGTCCTGCTTTGCCAGCCTGCAGGTATTCAGTAGTGGTATAATAAGGGAGATATTGATCTTTCTCAGCGAGGGTATTCCAGGTAGCGGCATTGAGTACTACACGCAACGTGCCTGGTAATCCAAAGGCAGGCACCTGGTCGGCAGTGTAGATGTAATCCGCCGCGGCATCTGCAATATTCCATTTGTCGCTGGGTTCATCGTAGGTGTAGCCGATGGCGGTAAGGTCGGCAGGCTGAAGCGCTGCGGCATTCCTGTAATCAGCAACCACTACCGGTACCTGCTTAGCGCCAATATTCTCAACGGCTTCACTGTCCCTCCGTTTGTAGGTGAAAGGGGAGTATGGCACATGTATCAGCGGTGTTGTTGTGGCTTCAGGTGTGGGAGTGCGGTTGGTATATCGCTTAATAATATCGCGGCATACCGGCAGTTCGAACTCAGGGTCCTCCGTGAGGGATACGCGAATGGTATCACCCACGCCATCTTCCAGTAAAGTGCCTATTCCGATGGCGGATTTAATGCGGCCATCTTCCCCGTCGCCGGCCTCCGTTACGCCCAGGTGCAACGGATAGCTGTGACCCAGTTCCTGCTGCATGGTTTGCACCAGCAGGCGGTAGGCTTGCACCATCACCTGTGGGTTGCTGGCTTTCATACTCAATACAATGTTGCGGTAACTCAGGTCTTCCGCAATACGCAGGAATTCCATAGCGCTCTCCACCATCCCCATTGGGGTATCACCGTAGCGACTCATGATACGATCGCTCAAGGAACCGTGGTTAGTACCAATGCGCATAGCAGTACCGTTTTCCTGGCAGATTTTCACCAGCGGCGTAAAACGTTCCCGGATACGGTCTATCTCTTCCTGGTATTCACTATCCGTGTAATCCAGTGTTTCGAATTTCTTTTTATCAACATAGTTCCCCGGGTTGATACGTACTTTTTCCACTATGCGGGCGGCTATTTCCGCTGCATTAGGTGTAAAGTGAATATCAGCCACCAGTGGCGTATGGTAACCTTGACGGCGAAGTTCTTTTTTGATGGCCAGCAGGTTTTCTGCCTCTTTTTTGCTGGGGGCAGTAATCCTTACCAATTCAGCGCCCGCTTCGATGCAACGTATGGTTTGGGCCACAGTAGCAGCCGTATCCATTGTATCGGTAGTAGTCATGGTCTGAATGCGGATAGGGTGATGGTTGCCTATCACCAGGTCTCCCACTTTCACCTCTAAGGTGTCCAGACGTTTGTAGGATGTTAATGAGTTGCAATAAAGCTGCATGCGATTATGTTTTCCTTGCTGTGCAAAGTTAAGAAAGTGGGCTTCAATATTCCTTGCAGAAAGGAACATTAAGTTTTTCTGAATAAACGGAGCATTTTGTGCCCTGTTATTCAGAAAAATCCCCCCGCCAACGGCGGGGGGATTTTTCTGCTATATGCTTAGTTAGTTGATTACCAATCTTTTTCAACCGGAACGACCTGGCCTTTAGCCTTCTTGGTTTTATCCTGAAGTTTCTTTTCTTCCTGCCCTAAGGCCTGCAGGAGCCTTTCAGCTTCCTGTTTGCTCATTTTACTGGGCTGTGGTTCTGGTTTCTGCTGCTCCTGGTTTTGTTTGTCTTTATCCTGCTGGTCTTTGTTTTGCTGATCCTTATCTTTATCCTGTTTGTCTTTATCCTTGTTTTGCTGGTCTTTGTTCTGGTCTTTGTTCTGGTCTTTATTTTTATCTTTCTTATCCTTGTCTTTATCCTTGTTTTTGTCTTTGTTGTCGCCGCCGCCACCTTGGTTTTGCTGCTTTTTCAGCATTGCCTGTGCATAGGCGAGGTTATAGCGGGCATCTTCATCTTTAGGATTAATTTTCAGTGCCTGTTTGTACGATTTGATGCTCTCTTCCCACTTTTTATCTTCCATGAAGGTATTGCCGATGTTGTAGTCGGCATCAGATTTCAGGTCTTTTTTATCTGCCAGTTTCAGGCTGTTAGCGTATTGGTTACGTGCTTCTTCGTACCGTTTTTGCTTATACAGCGAGTTACCGAGGTTATAGTTACCTGCGGCCGACTGTGCGTTTTGCTCCAGGGCCTTTTTGTAGTTGGCTTCCGCGTCGGCAAATTGTTGTTTACTGTACAGCTCATTGCCCTTGCGGATGTATTTATTGCCGGAACCTTTTTGCTGTGCGCTGGCCGAAAGGCCTGTCAGCACTGCAATGCAGATAAATCCATATTTTATTAACTGTAGTTTCATGTGTGTTGTTGTTGTTATGCTACTGAAGATGGCAATTCCTCTTTTTTCTTACGGCGTACTTCCGGGATAAAGAATTCTATCAGTAACAATGCCAGGGCTACGCCCAGGAAATATTGAAAATAGCTGTTGTAATCGGTGAAAATGTTTTCGCCAAACTCTTTTTGTTCCATGCTGTCAATTTTGGCAGCGAGGGAGTTGACCACTTCATCGGTATTATTTTCCAGGTGTTCGTAAATACCGTGGCCGGCGTAGGCGATGCCTTTCAGCTCCGCTTCATTGAGTTTGGATACTACGGTGTTGCCTTCCCTGTCTTTTTTATAGCCGCCGGTTTCAGGGTCGGGCAGGGGAGAACCGGTGGTAGAACCGATACCAATTGTATTGATAACCACCCCGTTTTCGAAGGCTGCTTTGGTTTTTTGCACCGCGGTTTCGTCATGGTCTTCCCCGTCAGAAATTACGATGAGTGCTTTATGTTTACGTTCTTTTTTATTGAAGGCATCATCGGCAGTCTGTATAGCTTGTCCGATCGCAGTTCCCTGGGTAGGGATCATGTCGGGCGATACAGTGCTCAGGTACATTTTTGCTGCCGAATAATCGATGGTGAGTGGCATCTGGAGGTAGGAGTTGCCGGCAAAAACCACGAGACCGATACGGTCGTTTTCCAGTTTGTCCATCAACTTGGTAATCAGCTGTTTGGCGCGTGTGAGGCGGTCGGGTTGTACATCCGTGGCCAGCATACTTTTACTTACGTCCAGTGCGATCATTACATCCACGCCTTTACGGGTGATTTTCTCCATACGGCTGCCTTTCTGGAGGTTGGCCAGGCCAATTACGCCAAAAAAGAAAGCGAAGAATATCAGGAAAAATTTGAGCACAAAAAGTTTGCGGGAGTAACCGGTGAAGAGCTTTTCCACCAGCGCCGGATCGCCCATACGTTTGATAGACCTGCGTTTCCACCAGGATACAGCCAGGAAGGCCAGCTGTAAAACCAGCAGGAGGGTCAGTGCCCATAAATACTCACTATGCTGAAATCGTAACATATTCTATTTTAAGATATTCATTACCGGTAGTAAACCAGGTAAGAACTCAAAAATAATTTTTTTGTAACGTATTCCAAGTGGCGGGTGCAGGGTTTAGGTATTTTTTAACGCTAAAAAGGGGTTCATAAAGTGAAAAGGGCCCAGGACCTTTGGTCCTGAGCCTTTTTCCAATGATCGTGTGTCAATGGCACGCGATCATTGGAGAGAAGAAATTATTACATCTCCCCTTTATAATAACCTGCATCCGTGAGGATATTACGAAGGATGGTAGCACGTGCCTTTACCATGTCGAAGTTAGGATCTTCAGATTCGATGTTGAGCACGAAGAAGGTTGGATGCCTGTTTTCTTCGATCCAGCCTACCATCCAGCCGATATGTTTTTTGCCTTCTCTGCCCCAGCCGGTTTTGTGGAAGAGCTCATATTTATCGGTCTTTTCGCGAAGCATCATGCCTCTCACTTCTCTCATCGCAGTTTTGGAGAAAGGCAGCTGATCGAAATATAATTTCTTTACAAGACCCAATTGCTCATCAGGAGTGATTTTCAGGGAATTGTCCAGCCAGAAGGTGTCAATACGGCTGATTTTCATGTTGCCATATTTTACGGAATCCAGCCACAGCTGCATGCCTTTCTGACCAATGCGGCGGGCTAATTCCTGGTAATACGGTACGGCGGATACCCTGAAGGCTTCGCCCATCGACAGATCTTTATTCCACTCCGGCATTTCGCGTGTAACACTGTCCCATGGAATAACGAGGGTGGTATCTTTGGCCACACCTGTTTGCAGGCCTACCAGGGAGTTGAAAATCTTGAAGGTAGATGCAGGAAGGAATGGTTGTTTGGCGCGGTCCAGGTTATATACTTTGAACACACCATTGCTGTTGTTGAAGAGCATGAAGGTTCCTTCTACCTTAAATTCACTAAAGTATTTTTCCCAGCTTTTTTCTTCTTTAACGTTGTTGGGAGCACAGGCTGCCAAGGATATAACGACAACTGCCAGCACCCAGCCGAGTTTTTTGATCATGATCTAATATTTGGTAGCTGCAAAAGTAAGTATAAAGCTGAAAGCAAAAAGCCAAATGGCGCAAAGTGAAGGCAATCAATGCCACACCTTGCGCCAATTTCAGCATTTATGAGGATGGGAACTCCTGCCTTATTTAATTACCCCCAGTTCTTTACCCACTTTGGTAAAGGCGGCAATGGCCTTGTCCAGGTGTTCCTGTTCATGTGCCGCGCTAAGCTGCACGCGGATACGAGCCTGTCCTTTCGGTACTACCGGGAAGAAGAAACCGATCACGTAGATACCTTCTTTCAGGAGCTTATCTGCAAATTGCTGGCTCAATACGGCATCGTACAGCATTACCGGTACAATCGGGTGATCGCCTGGCTTGATGTCGAAGCCGGCTTCCGTCATTTTGCTGCGGAAATATTTGGTGTTGTATTCCAGTTTGTCGCGCAGGGCGGTGGTTTCGCTCAGCATATCCAGTACTGCAATGGAAGCGCCTACTATGCTTGGTGCTACCGAGTTGGAGAACAGGTATGGGCGGCTGCGCTGGCGCAGGATGTCGATTACTTCCTTAGGGCCGCTGGTGAAACCGCCGGATGCACCACCCAGGGCTTTACCCAGCGTGCCGGTGATGATATCAACCCGGCCCATTACGCCACGGTATTCGTGTGTACCGCGACCCGTTTTACCCAAAAATCCGGAAGAGTGGCTCTCGTCAGACATTACTATGGCATCGTATTTATCTGCCAGGTCGCAGATTTTATCCAGCTGGGCGATGGTACCATCCATGCTGAATGAACCATCGGTAACGATGATACGGCTGCGGCAATCTTTGGCTTCCTGCAGTTTTGCTTCCAGGTCAGCCATGTTATTGTGCTCATAACGGAAGCGTTGTGCCTTACACAGGCGCACCCCGTCAATAATAGAAGCGTGGTTCAGGGCATCGGAGATGATAGCATCCTGCTCGCCAAACAGGGGTTCAAATACACCGCCGTTTGCGTCGAAAGCTGCTACATATAGGATGGTATCTTCGGTGCCGAGAAATTTAGAAATTTTCTCTTCCAGTTCGCGGTGAATATCCTGGGTGCCACAAATAAAACGTACGCTGCTCATGCCGTAACCATGGGTATCGATCGCATCCTTGGCCGCTTTGATCACCGCCGGGTTAGATGACAGTCCGAGGTAGTTATTGGCGCAAAAGTTAATTACAGTTTCGCCTCCAACCTGTATTTCAGCTCCCTGCTCCGAAGTGATGATGCGCTCTCTTTTATACAGACCGGCCTTATTGATTTCGTCCAGTTCTTCCCGTAAGCGGGCAGTAAACTTGGTATTCATGTGTTTTTTTTCTGTTTTAACCTTGTAATTGCTTGTTGCAGCACTAAAATATTACGATTATCAATCGTTTAGGCCAGAACAGGAGATTGATGTAAAAAGTTTGACTGAGGTGTAACATTTAGTTACTGCTCTCCGTCATAATAATATCATGATTATTGATGCCATGATGGAGTAAACTGATGCAAATAACTTATAAAGAAGGAGTTATTTTTTCTCCAAATATATAAGAAATAGAAAGTCAGTTTGTTGTAACTGTTCCCTGCAACTGGTATGTGTGAGAGTGTGGTTTGTAAGTGGTGTGGGATAATAAAACCGGATTAGATCCGGGGATTGGCATTGAAGTATTTGTCGGAACTTAGCATTAAATCCCGCGCCACCTGAATGACGGAAAAGGAGTACAATAAGTGTGTGGATCTGTACTCGGACAATCTCTTTCGGTTCATTGTCAAGAATTTAGAGAACGCGGAAGATGCCCGGGACGTAGTACAGAACTCATTTGAGATATTGTGGAAGCACTGCCAGGATGTGCCTTTTGAAAAGGCCAAGTCATACCTGTTTACAGTAGGCTACCACAATATGATCGACCATGTCCGTAAGGTGAAGCGCATAACACTGGTAGAACAGTTTAAGGAAGAGGAGAAGATATCAGACCATAAGATAAACAATGCCAAGGAAGTGATAGCCCAGGCATTGGCCAAACTGAGTGAAGTACAGCGTTCGCTGGTGATGTTGAAGGATTATGAGGGTTATAGTTATGAAGAGATTGGAGAAATCATGAATCTGAACCCTTCCCAGGTAAAGGTTTACCTGCACAGGGCCAGAATTCATCTGAAGAACTACCTCGTAAAAATCGAAAATGTTATTTGATATTATTATAATTGCTAATAATTAGTTTGTCAATAGATATTAACATATCAAACTATGAGTCTTTCCTGCTTAGTTATATAGATAACGAGCTGAGTGAGGAAGAACGGTCTGCACTGGAAGCATTCCTGCAACACCATCCGGCCATCAGGCAGGAACTGGAGTTATTGGATAGCATCCGGCTGGAGCCCGATGAGGAGATCGTGTTTGATCAAAAGCACTCCCTGTACAGAGGCGTGGAGTCGGATGAGCATATACAATCTCTTCTGCTCGATTACATAGATGGCGAACTGGATACTGCCGGCCAGCTGGAACTGACCACTTATTTGCAGGAGCATCCTGAATCAGCTAATACATTGGCACGGTTTCAGGCGGCAAAACTTGATCCGTCTGAGCAGATTGTGTTTCCGGACAGAGCCCTGCTTTACCGCACCACAAAAACACAGGTGCGCCGCATATCTCCCGTATGGTGGGGGGCCGCCGCAGCAGTTGTGGCCGGGATACTGGTATGGATGATGCCTTTTAATAATGCGGAGCATCAGCCTGTTAAACCTGTGCTCGCTCACGTTACTCCCCAAACAGCTCCTGTGCCGGCGCCAGCCCCAACGGTACTGGATAAGAACGATGATTTAGTTAATAGTAATACTGTCACTACTCCTTCCGCAGAAAAAAGTACTGCTAAACTGCAGGCAACGGTAAAATCGAAGATTGCCACCGTGCAGCAGGAAGCTGTACCACTAACTGCTGCCAGCCAGGTGAACAAGCCTGATGTGGCAGCCGTACCATTGCCACCACCCAGAAATGTATCCCAGGAAATTGTTGAAAAGCAGGCTGCTACAGTTACACTACCATCTGTAGCCGCTAATCACCCGCTTGTAGCTGATAAACCAGTTGAGAAAGAACCAGTGATCGCAGCTAATGCGGCAATAAGTTCCGGCACAACTGCCAGCCGTCCCGCTCCGGAAATCAAAGGCGAACTGATCATCTCTGTTAGCGGAAGCGATAGTAAGATCCTGGATAAGGTGACCAATGTGGCTAAATTTTTCTCCCGGAAAAGGAATAAATAATATTTGAAAATAGCATATGAAGCATAAAAGTTTACTCACACTGTTGCTGTTGATGTTGTGGTCAGGATTAACTCATGCACAGAAGGCTGTTGATACTTACAAAGACCCCGCTGCAGCGGCCGATACCATTCAGATCAAAGGACTCATCATTATAAAAAGTAAGAACGATAAAGGCCGTAACAGCTATAAGTTCTACAGTGATACCGCCTACGCCAGAAACAAGCTCAAGAAAAATCTGCAAACCAGGTTCTTCGTATTTGATATAGGTTTTAATAACTATATTGACAGAAGTGATTACACCGGCGCTGCATACGTTAATTACTTTTCCGGCGTAAACCAGTATACCCAATTGGCAGCAGCCAATAAGGCCGCCTACAGCTATTCCGCAGTAGGTTTAGCCACTATGGCACCACGGTCTGCCAGCGAACCGCTCACGCCTTCCGAGTTTAAACTAATCACCGGAAAGTCTATCAATTTCAATATCTGGCTGTTAGAACAGCGACTTAATATAACAAAACACAAACTTAACTTGTTATATGCTGTAGGATTGGAAATGAATAACTACCGATATGCCCGTAATATCACCTACGAACCGGGCTATCCTACTACCATCATTCGTGATAGTATAGAGTTTTCAAAGAACAAGCTTTTTGCCGAATACATATCAATTCCGGTAATGCTGAACTTCAATTCTAACCCTGCCCGACCCGCACGCGCCTTCCAGGCAAGCTTCGGTGTTCAGGGAGGTTACCTCCTGAAAGGCAGAACTAAACAGGTAAGTGATGAAAGAGGAAAAGTCAGAAAGACAGATGACTTCAATCTGAATAAATGGCGTTTCGGACTCGCCAGTGAACTGGGTTACGGACCAGTTAAACTGTACGCTAATTTTGCACTCACCGCCCTGCATGACTACGGTTTGCAGCAGTATCCATTCTCCATCGGCTTGAGATTGAATGGATTCTAAATGTTTTTGACCAGATTCTAAATTGAAATTATGCGTTCATTAGTTGCCCTTATGGCCTGCATAGGCTGTATTGCATGGGTACATTCCTGTGATGAGAGACTGCTCGGCGTTCGTGTAGGAACGCAACCCGAAGTAAATATTCCTACACTGGCTAGCCCAGGAAGCCCTGTTGATAACGATCGTGCTGTATTTGCAGCCGCCAGTGCACTCGAACATACCATTGTAGCTGCACCTGCTAATGACAGGCAGCTGGCAAAAGTATATCACTCGAAATCAAGGGCTTACAGAAAACCCGCTGAACACGCAAACATCCTCCTTGCTACCGCTGTCAGTGAGGTCGACTCGATGTTTGTAAGCACGGTGAACTACACACAGTCCACTCGTCATAACACTGACCTCAACCCCTGAGAGGTATCCCGCTTACTCCATCACCCCTTCCCATCTGGATAATTACAACCGGTTGTAATTACCCCTGCATTGCCGTTTATACATTTATCTTGCCCATTTACAGGTTTTTTTTATAGTTCCGGCTATATTTGAGTGCTATTTTAAAAAACCAATCATTTTATGAGAATTCTTAAACAGGCGACCCTGGTATTGGTGCTCGCAGGCTCATTTTCAATGGCCGGAGCACAGGATAAATACGAGTGGAAAGATGCCTCCTCGGGCGGTTACACCTACAAATACGTGACCAACGACCCGATGAAGGCCCGTTTCTACACCCTGAAAAACGGACTTACTGTTATCCTCAGCGTCAACAAAAAGGATCCAAGAATCCAGACCCTTATCGGTACCCGCGCCGGTAGCAACAACGATCCTAAAGATCATACCGGTCTGGCCCACTACCTCGAACACCTGCTCTTCAAAGGCACTCAGGTGTACGGAACACTCGACTGGTCAAAGGAAAAACCTTACCTGGACCAGATCGAAAATCTCTACGACAAATACAATAAAACCACCGGCAATGAAGCCCGTAAAGCAGTATACCACCAGATCGACAGCATCTCCGGTATCGCCGCCAAATACGCCATCGCCAATGAGTACGATAAACTCATGACCGCCATGGGCGCTCAAGGTACCAATGCCCACACCTGGACAGAAGAAACCATCTACGAAGAAGACATCCCTTCCAATGCAGTAGATAAATACCTCTCTGTACAGGCAGAACGTTTCAGAGACCCGGTTTTCCGCCTCTTCCACACTGAACTGGAAGCAGTATACGAAGAGAAAAACCGCGGACTGGATAATGATGGCCGTAAAATGTACGAAACCATGCTCAGCACATTGTTTCCTACTAACAACTACGGTCAGCAGTCTACCATCGGTACCGTGGAACACCTGAAAAATCCAAACCTGAAAGCTATCCGCCAGTTTTATAACGAATACTATGTGCCTAACAATATGGCCATCGTAATGGCAGGAGACTTTGATCCGGATTATGTGATCAAAGCCATTGACCAGCGTTTCAGCTACATGCAGCCTAAACCGGTTAAAGAATACAAACCAGCTCCTGAAAAGCCAATCAGCGCCCCTATCGTTAAAACAGTAATGGGCCCTGATGCTGAAAACTTAATGATTGCTTACAGAATGCCAGGTGGACTGGATACCAAATCCAACCTCCTGCTGGGTGTAATGTCTGCCATCCTCCAGAATGGTAAAGCAGGCCTGTTTGATCTGAATCTGAATAAAAAGCAGGAAGTATTAGCAGCCGGTGCTGACCTCCTGCAATGGAAAGACTACTCCATCCTGATGCTAAATGGTAAAGCAAAACCTGGCCAGTCCCTGGAAGATGTGAAATCCTTATTGCTCGGCCAGATCGAAATCCTTAAAAAAGGTCAGTTTGATGAGTCTCTCGTTAAAGCGATTGTTAACAACGCTAAACTGGCTGAACTTCAGGGGCTTGAAAATAATGGCAACCGCGCTAACAGCATCATGGACGGGTTCATTAAAAGCCGTGGCAAAAACTGGGCTTCTGATGTAGCTTATGTAACCGATATGAGCACTGTTACCAAACAACAGATCATCGATTACGCTAACAAATACCTGGGCAACAACTATGTGCTGCTGTACAAACGTAAAGGTGAAGACAAAGACATCGAGAAAGTAGAAAAGCCTGCTATCACGCCGGTAGAAGTAAACAGAGAAGCACAATCTCCTTTCCTGGAGAAAATTGCCGCTATGCCAGCTACTCCGGTACAGCCTCAGTGGCTCGACTACCAGAAAGATATTCAGAAAGGTAAAGTAGGGAACGCCGATGTTTTATACGTGCAGAACAAAGACAATGGCCTGTTCCGCCTTTACTACCGCTTCGATATCGGTACACTGAACGACAAAAAACTAATGCTGGCAGCCAGCTATCTGCAATACCTCAGCACCGATAAATACAGCGCAGATCAAATCAGCAAAGAGTTCTACAACATCGCTTGTAACTTCAGCGTTCAGGCAGGTAGCGAAAACACAACCGTTACTATCAGCGGTTTGCAGGAAAACTTTGACAAAGCAGTAGCTTTATTCGAACACATCATTGCCAACTGTCAGCCAAACGACGCTGCACTGGCGGCACTGAAAAGCCGTTTAAATAAAGTAAGAACAGACAGCAAACTGAATAAAGGTAATATCCAGAAAGGTTTGAGCAACTATGCCATGTATGGCGCTAAAAACCCTTTCAACTACACGCTGCCACAGGCTGAGTTGGATGGTCTCACTGCGAAGGAGCTGACAGATATGCTGCATAACCTGATGAATTACAAACACTCGGTGATTTACTGGGGCCCGCAAACACTGGCTGCTGCTACAGCAGACATCTCCCGTCTTCACAAAGTACCAGCTACTTTTGCGCAGGCGCCAGCAGCTACCAAATTTGCAAAACAAGCTACCAACAATGCACAGGTGCTGTTTGCGGATTACGACATGGTACAGTCTGAAGTTAACTGGGTAAGAAACAACGGCGAATACGATCCGGCAAACACTGGTATTATCAGCCTGTTTAATAACTACTTTGGTGGCGGTATGGGTTCTATTGTGTTCCAGACTATCCGTGAATCCAAAGCCCTGGCTTATTCTACCTACGCATTCTACGCATCTCCTGACAGAAAGAATGAGAAATATTCTACTGTTGCTTACGTAGGTTGCCAGGCAGATAAAATGAATGAAGCTATTGCAGGTATGAACGAACTGCTGAATGTAATTCCACGTTCAGAAAAAGGACTCACTACTGCTAAGCTCAGCATGAAACAGGATATCGAAACAGAACGTATCACCAACGATGGTATCATCTTCAGCTATCTGGCTGCTCAAAAGCTGGGTCTGGATTACGACATCCGTAAACAGGTATACGAGTCTATCGATAAAATGAATTTCGATGAAGTGAAGAAATTCCATGATAACAATCTTGCTAACAAGCCATATATCTATTGCATTGTGGCCAGCGAGAAAAAAGTAAACCTGGAAGATCTGAAGAAACTGGGTGAAGTGAAAAAAGTATCTCTCGAAGAAATCTTCGGGTACTAAACTTAACCATATTTCCGCAAACGGGGATAAAGCAGCCATAGGCCGCTTTATCCCCGTTCTGCTTTCCGGATGTTATGTAGCCTGCGATCACAATAAATAAAGGTCTTCCTGCGTTAAAAGCATTTTATCGAATACCCTATGGAAAAGTGCCGTCTTTATTGGATCGCAGCCCTGTTGTCGTTATTTGCATTAACAGGGTTTGTGAACAACAATGATCTGTATAATGTGCGATTAACTAATTCAAACATTGATGCAGATAAAATTTTTTTACTGATAGATAAGAGTGATTACCGCATGTATGTGTATGAAGATGTAACCTTGCGGAAGATTTATAAAGTCGTATTCGGAAATCGCGACCAGACAGACAAGCGCCGGGAAGGCGACCGACTCACACCTGAAGGAACATTTCATATTCAAAGCAAACGGATTGACAGATTGTGGAGCCGGTTTTTGTTATTGGATTACCCGAATGAAGCAAGCATACAAAAGTTCAGGACCATGCAGGAAAACGGTATCATTGCTGCATCTGCAACGCCAGGTGGCGGCATCGGCATTCATGGCGTGGAATCAGGCTCAGGCATAACAGATGCTTATGTAGATGGCCGTATTAACTGGACCCTCGGATGTATAAGCATGAAAAACCGGGATGTGAATGAACTGTTTGAGTTCATTAAAGTGGGTACACCTGTAGTAATTAGAAAATAATTTTTTCCATTCACGCTGTTGGTGCGCGCTTTTAGTGTTTTAAGAAGTGGAGTACTTCCCTTCTCCATTCTGTGGGCACTTTGCGGCAAAATGACTCATGGCCGGCCTTTTCTACCATGTATAATTTCTTGTTTTTTGTTGCCAGGTTATTGAATACGGATAAGGTTTCATGTTGCATAACGCGGATATCAGCTTTTCCCCAGAAGTAGAGCGTGGGCATGGTTACCTTTTTGGCGTATTCGGCCGGTTGCATGCCAAAGCCCCAGAATCCCTGTTCAAGGCCTCCCCAGAAGGTTAGCAGCTGCGACAGTGGGGTGGTGGGTAAATGCACGGAGCGCATGCGACTGTTTACGGCATCTACCAGGGTAGCATATGGGCATTCGATGATGATTTTAGCCGGTTGCAGCCGGTATTGAGCTATACTGTTCAGAATAGCAGCGGCACCCATGCTTACGCCCCAGAGCACAATTGGTTTTTGAGATTGTGCCTGCACATATTCCATGGCGAGTTTTACTTCTTCCTTTTCATAAAACCCGATACTGCAGGTATTACCTCCACTGTTACCGTGTGCCCGGAAGTCCACCAGCAGCGTATTGTATCCCAGGCTCCGGAAATAAGCTGCTTCCGGCAGTGGCCCTTGTTTGGAGCCGTTGTAACCATGGAAGAGAATAACGTTGCCTATGGGATGGGCCACCGGTATCCACCAGGAATTTATACGAATCCCTTTTGCTGTCTTAAGATTTACATCTTTATACACCGTATCAGGAAAATGCTTTATTACGGATTTGGATATACGAACGCCGAGAAGCACCATTTGCATTTTTTCGCCCACGGCCATTTGTTCCGGCTTTTTGTTGATATGATTAGGGTCGTTGTAGAAATGTGTAAACTTCCACGCGTGGAAGGCGGCGATAACATTCAGGAGGAGGAAAAGGGCCAGGAGTAAGTATCCCAGGCGTTTAAGCAGTTTCATAAAATGTCAGTTCCGGGCTTTGGCTACGTATTTACAGCTGACTCGGGAAGGGAAGTAAAAAAGCAGCTGCCCCTGGAGGCAGCTGCTATAGCAATTAAAGTTTACCGCGTTTGATTTCTTCCACCACGCCCGGATCGAGCAGGGTAGAGGTATCACCGAGGTTGTCCATATCATTTTCAGCGATCTTACGGAGGATGCGGCGCATGATTTTGCCGGATCTTGTTTTAGGAAGGCCGCTTACAAATTGAATCTTGTCTGGTTTGGCAATAGGGCCGATGATTCTGGCTACTGTTTGTGCGATATCTTTTTTAGTAAGCTCTGCATCATGGGTCATTTTTTCCATGGTAACGTAGGCGTATATACCCTGGCCTTTGATATCGTGAGGATAGCCGACTACAGCGCTTTCCACCACGCCGGCGTGCATATTGATAGCGTTTTCCACTTCTGCAGTACCGATGCGGTGACCACTTACGTTGAGAACATCATCTACGCGGCCGGTGATGCGGTAGTAACCATCGTCGTCGCGGAGGCAGCCATCGCCGGTGAAGTAGAGGTTTTCGTAAGTGCTGAAGTACGTGTTACGGAAACGTTCATGATCGCCGTAGGTGGTGCGCAGCATGCCTGGCCATGGGAATTTGATACAGAGGTTACCGTTTACGCCGTTGCCTTTGATTTCCTTCCCGGTTTCGTCAACCAGTATTGGTTGTACACCCGGGAGTGGGAGGGTGGCGTAGCCGGGCTTTTCTTTGGTAACACCTGCAATGGGTGTGATCATGATACCACCGGTTTCTGTTTGCCACCAGGTATCCACGATCGGGCATCTGCCTTTACCGATATTATCTTTAAACCAATGCCATGCTTCTTCGTTGATAGGTTCACCTACCGAGCCCAGTTTACGGAGTGAACTGAGGTCTTTATGGTTTACCGGACCGAGGCCAAAGCCCATCAGGCTGCGGATGGCTGTTGGTGCGGTGTATAAAGTGTTTACGCGGTATTTATCTACGATTTCCCAGAGGCGGCCTGCATCAGGATAGGTAGGTACCCCTTCAAACATGAGGGTGGTAGCTCCGGCGGACAATGGTCCGTAGATGATATAGCTATGACCGGTGATCCAGCCGATATCTGCGGTACAGAAGTATACTTCGCCTGGCTGGTATTGGAAAGTATTTACAAATGTATAGTTGGCATAAACCATGTAGCCGGCACAGGTGTGCACTACGCCTTTAGGTTTACCGGTGGAGCCGGAAGTGTAAAGGATGAAGAGCATATCTTCAGCGTCCATTTCTTCGGCGGCTACCGGAGGGTTGCCCATTGTTTCTACCGCTTTGATTTCATCTTCCCACCAAACGTCTCTGCCTTTGAGCATACTTACGGGAGTGCGGGTGCGGGTGCACACGATTACTTTTTCTACGGTAGGGCATCCCATGAGGGCGTCGTCTATCACGGATTTCAGCGGAATGTCTTTATTGCCGCGGAATGCGCCATCGCAGGTAATTACGAGGCTGCAGGAAGCGTCTTTGATTCTGTCGGCGATGGACTGTGCTGAGAAGCCTCCGAATACTACTGAGTGTATAGCACCGATGCGGGCACACGCGAGCACGGAGATGGCCAGTTCAGGAATCATGCCCATGTAAATACATACACGGTCACCTTTTTTAACACCATTGTTTTTGAGTACGTTGGCAAACTGGACTACTTTATTATATAGCTCGCGATAAGTGAGAATGCGGTGTCTTTCTTCCGGATCATTAGGTTCCCAGATGATCGCAGGCTGGTTCCCGAGGGTACCGAGATGGCGGTCCAGGCAGTTTTCTGTAATATTCATTTTGCCGCCCTGGAACCATTTAATCTCCGGGTCTTTAAAGTTCCACTCCAGCACTTTGTCCCATTTGCGTTTCCACAGGAAGTGGTCTGCAATGTTAGCCCAGAACCCTTCCGGGTCCATTACGCTCTGTTGATAAGCCTGCTGGTATTCTTCAATGTTCTTAATCTGGTATGGGTACGACATAGCACCGTAATTGTTATTTGGTTAAGTACAAGCATTTCCTAACGGGCTTTAAATTTAAGAAAAATTGGAAGTTTGATAGAGAAAATCTAAAAAGGAAGGTTATTTGTTAAAGTTTTATTCAACAGAAAAACCTCAGCTTACAAGAATGTAAAGTGAGGTGCTCATTGTTTTGTGTCGATAAAAATTAGTTTATGTCATCATTTTGATGATTTTTTTTTCTGGTTACGTGCAAAATAGCGGTTCGTATCCTGTAGTACTTCGAACAGGATTGCTATTATTTTCTCTTTCTCTGCATTGCTCAGCGCAAAATTGATTTCCCCGTTTTCATCCGGTTTGTCTTTCAGGCGCATTTTGCGATAGAATGTAGGAACACTCCATTTGCATTCTTTGCAAACTCGTTCCCGAAACGTGATCGGAACGTCTGATAGTCGGGCGTGAAAAACCGCCAGGATATTTTTAGTGCTTTTGGGCATCGTGGATTTATACTTCCCAATGGTTGATTTGAGAACGGGTAACATAATTTATAGTTTTAACAAAGGATGAGTGAATTATTATGTAAGCAAATATATTTATAAAGATTTTAAATGTAACAATTTATTGATACATTTTTTTAATCAATATTTGTCCTTTGTAATCCAATGCTGTAGCTAATTTTCAAGATATGATAGTTGACAGTGGCGGGTAAAATTTCTCAAAAATGTTCAAAACTTGTCAAGTGGTTTGCTGACATAAAAAATATCACGCGCAAATCGATATTCCCGTTTTAAATCTGATAAAAATCTGATCATTTTTCTTCGTTTACGCGTCGGCGTTAGGCCTGTCCAGGTGGCATTTATGGATTAATAAAATGTTGAAATAATAATTTAATTATCATCATGCGCCAGTTTTTTGCTAAATTATACGGCGATTGCTCCGGAAGGGTCCGGAAAGCAGTCATGTAAACAAAAAACTTAACGATGCAGACGAGCCTGATACACATGGGGCAACGGTTAAAGCAGATTCTGAAACAAAGGAAGATTAAGGTGATCGACTTTGCCAAGAAAGCCGGTTTTACCAACCAGATAGCACATTATCATTTACGCAAAAGTGATATGAAAAGAGCCAACCTGGAGCGTTTTTGCACCATCATTGGCATCACTACTGAAGAGTTTATGCGCTGGAATGGCGCACAGCTGATTGCGCAGGATAAGAACCTGCACCACGGGGAACGATTACTGGCCATTATTGCCGAAAAAGGGCTTAATAGAAGTCGTCTCGCAGAGCGGATGGATATGAGCCGCAGGACCATGTATAATCTCTTCGAAAAACAGACTTTTTCGCCCAGTGAGCTGGAGCGGGCCGCAAAAGCCGTAGATATAAGCCTGGAGGCCTTTTTGAACCCCGGTACCGTTGCCGAAGCCCGCAATAGCGATACCGAAGAAATGATGACCCAAAGAGAGAAATATTATAAGCTCCTCGAAGACCATAATGAACTGCTGCACCTGTACAATAACCTTAAGGATGAAGTGATTCAGCTGCGCCGCGAACTCCAGGAAGTGAAAAAAGTCGCAAAAACCCGCTGATTTGATACGCTGCGTATCAAAATGACATCCTTTTGTAAATAATAAGAATGATATTGAGTGTTATTTTGTAATTACAAATAGCTATATTTGTACAGCTGTGTATACCCCATAAAAAACTAAAAAGCACAGCATTACATGCTTATGGTACCACAATATGAGATCCATCACGGCATACGTTTGAGGCGCATTTTAAGAGATAAAAAGTTTGTACTCACCACCTTCGCAAAGCTGACGGGGTACACCCGACCAGGGCTGTACGACAACTTCCTCAAACCTAAAATCAAAACGGAAAAATTGATGAAAATGCTCCAGGCCATTCCTATTACCCTGGAAGAATTCCTGAACTGGAACTCCCTGAATGAGCAAAATACCCCACACCAGGGCGAACGACTCCTGCTCTACTTTGCTATTCATAAGCTGAAACCAAAGCAGGTAGCCATTTCGCTGGATATTAAGACGGATGAATTGTACGAGTGGACAGACCAGGAGGTATTAACCGCCGCGCAGCTTCAACTACTGGCGAATAGCATCCAACTTGATCCTGCATGGTTCACCAATCCGCAAACAGCCCTGCAGGAGGTAAACTGGATGGAAGCCTACCTGGATAAATGTATGGAGCTACAACAATGTGTAAGAAGGTTGAAAGCACTGGAAAAGAAACAACCAGTGCAGGTCTGACTATCGTTTGTGAACGGTTTACTTTACCAGCGCAGGCGTCAGCTGAAAATACTCCGCCACTTCCTGCCAGTTGTTTACCCGCTTGTAGTCGTTTAACAGGATATTATGAGGAGCCGTAAATAATAAGCGCTCACCCTTGAAATAACGCAAGTTCTTATCGTGGTCGTCAATCATGTAGTCGGCTTCTATGATGGTCTTGGAGCCACATAAAACTACATTTCTCCAGCTGATATAAGGGAAATGTTCACCCAGCCAGTCTATCTTCTCCTTAAGCGATAACGGAAACTCCGTGGCTGCAGATACGATAAACACCTCATGCTTATCCATCAGCGACTTTATCACCTCCTGGCTATCCGGCATTACCGGCAGGCTGCGGAAAAAGCCCTCCTCATGGATAAATTTCAGCGTTTCTCCCTCAATAGGAAATCCACCACCGTCCGGATGCCCGTTGAGCGATTCCCTCGTTACTCTTACGCCATGCTTCTGTTCATATAAATGGATCATGTGAGCCGTTAAGTCCGCCATCACATTGTCCATATCAATTGCTATTCTTGCCATATTTTGCTGTTTTTTGCAAACTTATGCAAAATTCAGCAAATTATCGCAAAATATTTCATAATATTGCAGAAAATGGCAAGATTATGCTGAAAGAGGAAAGGCTGGATTATATTTTAAAGAAACTGCAGGCAGATCATAAAGTATTGCAGGCAGAACTGAGTAACGACCTGCAGGTATCAGAAGATACCGTGCGCAGGGACCTGGAAGCACTGGCACAAAGTGGTCAGCTCATCAAGGTACGCGGCGGCGCCATCCCGCACTCACCCAACCCATATTCGTTTAAAGAAAGAATCGTTTACCACGAAGATGATAAGAAGCACATCGCTTCAAAAGCATTGTCGTTCATACACGACGGGCAAACCATCATCCTCGACGGCGGCACCTCCACGCTCATGCTGGCGCAGATACTGCCACTTCACCTTAAAGCCACCATTATCACCAACAGTGTTCCTATTGCAGCTAAACTGGTGGACCATCCATCCATTGACCTTATATTTACCGGCGGACGCATCGGGAAGGACTCCCAAACGGCCGGAGGCATGGAAACAATTAAAATGTTTCAACGGATTAAAGCCGACCTTTGCTTCCTCGGCATCTGCTCCCTGCACCCGGACGCCGGCGTAACGGGACTGGACCTGAATGAAGCCGATGTGAAAAGAGAGATGGTGGCATCCTCCTATAAAACCATTGCCCTCGCTACCAGCGATAAAATGGGGACAGCAGAACCTTACAAGGTATGCGACATACAAGGCATTGATACCATCGTGACGGATAACCCGGAACTTCCTTCCCTCAAACCATATAGCAACCTGGGCATCCAGGTGATATAACATTAACGACAGTAAATGATAAACGAGTTATCCTTACACGCAGCAGGTAAACGAACCATCCGCATTGCGGTAAGTGCCCTGTTTTTCCTGACAGGACTATGTTTCAGCAGCTGGACATCCCGTATTGCTGATATCCAGCAGGCCATGCAGCTTAATAATGCAGGGCTGGGCACCGTGTTGCTGGCATTGCCTATTGGCTCCATCATCTCCCTGCCCACGGCAGGCGTGCTGGTATCCAAATTCGGCAGCCGGCAGGTGGTAGTGAATGCAGGCATCGCCTACGCGGCACTGCTGCCTGTACTGGGGCTGGCAACAGCACCCTGGCAGCTGATGGGCGTGCTCGTGCTGTTCGGCTTTTGCGGTAATCTCGCCAACATTGCCGTGAATACACAGGCAGTAGCGGTGGAAGCGATGTATGGTCGCTCTATCATGGCCTCCTTTCATGGCCTCTGGAGCGCTGCCGGAGCAGCCGGAATCGGCATAGGCTGGATCATGGTGGCCCTGCGCATCGAACCCGTTTATCACTTCCTTTTTGTGGCTATGATGGGATGGACCATTGTAGCACTTACATCTTCCCGTATCATTCAGCAGGACACAAATATCTCCGCCAACCAACCGCTTTTTTCCAGGCCGGATAAATTTCTGCTTACGCTTGGTATCATTGCGTTTTGCTCCATGATCTGCGAGGGAACTATGTTTGAATGGAGTATTATCTATTTCCGCAGGGTATTAAAAATTGATCCTTCTTTTGCTGTAGCCAGCTCATTTGCGTTTATGACCACCATGGCAACCGGCCGGTTTATTGCTGATCGTTTGCGCGTAAAATATGGCGCTAAAGTAATGCTGATCGCCAGTGGTTTACTCACCGCTGGAGGCCTGCTGATTGCCGTTATTTTCCCTTATTTCTTCTCTGCCATTTTCGGTTTCATGCTGGTAGGGCTGGGGGTATGCTCCGTGGTGCCGCTGGTGTACAGTGCCGCCGGCAAAACAACGCTCATGTCGCCCGGTATGGCACTGGCCACCGTTTCCACAATCGGTTACCTCGGCTTCCTTTGCGGGCCCCCACTGATTGGCTTTGTGGCGCAGGTGAGCAGCCTCTCTGTTTCCTTTACGATGATTGCGGTGATGGGCGCGCTGATAGCAGTGCTGGCGAGCAGGATCAGGATTTAACCCCGGTTGTCATCGTCATCAGCAGCTGATGGCAATTGCTCAATAGAGTTTCCAGTGCCTGTTCTGTTTTATAAAAACTGCCCACCCGCAGGTACAGGTTGTGTTTGGTAGTAATTGCATCCTGGTAACTGGTGGTGAGATATAAATTCTCGCTTTTATGGAGTTCAAGGAGCCGGAACAAGGCCGTTTTGAATGTTTCCCGATCCTTATTGCAATAGATATGCAGGCCCTTCCCTATAAACCCGGGTGTGGTTTTAATTTCTCTGCCGGTAAATCCTTGCATAAACCTGCGGTAAATGGATCGCGGCCCTACATCAAGGAAGAGCTCGTTATTAGGTAACTCGAAAAATATTTCAGTTGAATAGTTATATTCTTTTCTAGTGGTGGAGAACCGCTTATTTCTTCCTTTAAGCAGGTCCAGTATCCATAACAGATCCCGGATAGGTTTATAATTGTTTGAAAAATCCTGTTCGTGATTTTCCCAACTGACTCTTATCCTTCCTTTTGCGCCGTGGTAGTCTATTTCAAAGGAATAGGAATGTACTGGCTGGTCTCTTGTACCTTCTACATAAAGGACATTACTGCCATATTTAACAGCGATTTTTCTGTACTGCGGAAACATGCCCTACAAATGATTATTTCTGCATATATAATACAAAATTTTCCTGCAAAAAACAGACGGTCGAAAAAAAAATTAAAATTTTATTGTGCAGTAATCTCTAATCTCCGTAACTTTGCACGATTTTTTTGTTCCCATCGTTGGCAGAAAGATCAATTTGGTTTTTCATTTTCAATAGATTACACAAATGCCAAAAGACTCATCTATCAAATCTGTTCTCATTATCGGTTCTGGTCCTATTATTATTGGTCAGGCTTGCGAATTTGACTATTCCGGTTCCCAGGCAGCACGCTCGCTGCGCGAAGAAGGAATAAAAGTGATTTTGATTAATTCCAACCCCGCGACCATCATGACAGATCCAATGATGGCCGATAAGGTTTATTTGCTGCCACTGACCGTGGAAAGCATTGAGCAGATCCTGGAAGAAAACCAGATAGATGCCGTATTACCTACTATGGGTGGGCAGACTGCGCTGAATCTTTGTAAAGAAGTGGATGAACTGGGTATCTGGGAAAAATTCAATGTGCGCCTGATTGGTGTGGACATCAAAGCTATCGACAAAGCGGAAGACAGAGAACAATTCCGTCAGTGGATGATACAGCTGGGTGTTCCTGTAGCGCCTGCCAGAACTGCTAACTCCTTCCTGGAAGGTAAAGAGTTTGCACAGGAAATCGGATTCCCGTTAGTAATCCGTCCTTCCTTCACTCTCGGTGGTACCGGCGGTGGATTCGTACACAGCAAAGACGAACTGGATGAAGCACTCGACCGCGGTCTGAAAGCTTCTCCGATTCACGAAGTACTGGTGGAAAAAGCCGTACTGGGTTGGAAAGAATATGAACTGGAATTGCTGCGCGACAAAAACGACAACGTAGTGATCATCTGTACGGTGGAAAACCTGGATCCTATGGGTATCCATACCGGTGACTCCATCACAGTGGCTCCTGCCATGACCCTGAGCGATACCGCTTTCCAAGACATGCGTAACAAAGCCATGATGATGATGCGCGACCTCGGAAACTTCGCAGGTGGTTGTAACGTTCAGTTCTCCCTTAATCCGGAAAACGAAGAGCTGATCGCCATCGAAATCAACCCACGCGTAAGCCGCTCTTCCGCACTAGCTTCAAAAGCAACCGGTTACCCTATCGCTAAAATTGCAGCGAAACTGGCCATCGGTTACACCCTGGATGAACTGGAAAACCAGATCACCAGAACTACCTCCGCATTCTTCGAACCAGCACTGGACTACGTGATCGTGAAAATGCCACGCTGGAACTTCGATAAATTTAAAGGAGCGGATGATACCTTAGGTCTGCAAATGAAATCAGTAGGTGAGGTAATGGCAATTGGCCGTACTTTCCCTGAAGCGCTGCAGAAAGCCTGCCAGAGCCTCGAGAACGATGCACTGGGATTGGGCTACTACGGTAAATCCATGCTGAAAGGTGAACAACTCCTGGAAAAACTGAAACGCCCAACCTGGGATCGTATCTTCCGTATTAAAGATGCACTCATGGAAGGTGTTTCTGTAAAACATATCCATCAGCAAACGTATATCGACCGCTGGTTCCTGCACCAGATCAATGATATCGTTACCCTGGAAAAACAACTGGCTGAGCACGACCTCGAAAGCGTTCCGGTAGATATGCTGCGCGACGCCAAGAAAATGGGCTTCTCCGATAAACAACTCTCCATCCTCTTCGGTAACTGCGAGGAAGAAGAAGTATACGCTAAACGTAAAGAGAACAGCATCATCCGTACCTATAAAATGGTAGATACCTGCGCAGCAGAGTTTGAAGCTAAAACTCCTTACTTCTATTCTACTTTCGATACTGAAAACGAAAGCAAGGTTAGCAGCGATAAAAAGAAAATCATTGTACTGGGCTCTGGTCCTAACAGGATCGGTCAGGGTATCGAATTCGACTACTGCTGTACACACGGTCTGCAGGCCATCCAGGATTGCGGTTATGAAGCAATCATGGTGAACTGTAACCCTGAAACAGTATCTACCGATTTCGACATGGCAGATAAACTGTACTTCGAGCCAGTATTCTGGGAGCACCTGTGGGAAATCATCGAACTGGAAAAACCAGAAGGAGTGATCGTACAGCTGGGTGGCCAAACAGCGCTGAAACTCGCTAAACGCCTCGAAGAAAACGGAATCAAAATCATCGGTACTTCTTTCGATAACATGGACATCGCGGAAGACCGTGGTCGTTTCTCCGACATGCTGAAAGAACTCGGTATCCCTTATCCTAAGTATGGCACCGCTTACAGCACAGACGAAGCTATCGAAGTAGCCAAAGAAGTTGGATACCCTGTACTGGTGCGTCCTTCATATGTACTCGGTGGTCAGCGTATGCGTATCGTTATCAACGAAGAAGAACTGGAAGAATCAGTACTGAGCCTGCTGCGTCACCTGCCAGGTAATAAAATCCTGATCGACCACTTCCTGGATCGTTGTCAGGAAGCTGAAATCGACGGTATCTTCGATGGTGAGCAATTCCATGTAATGGGCGTGATGGAGCACATTGAGCCTGCCGGTATCCACAGTGGTGACAGCCACGCACTGCTGCCAGCATTCAACCTGACTCCAATTGAAGTAACTACCATGGAGTACTACGCTGAAAAAATTGCCCGCGCACTTAACATCCGCGGTCTGATCAACATTCAGTTTGCAATTAAAGATGGTAATGTGTACGTGATCGAGGCAAACCCTCGCGCATCCCGCACTACTCCTTTCATCGCGAAAGCTTACCAGGTTCCTTACCTGAACATCGCTACCAAAGTGATGATCGGCGCTAACAAACTGGCTGACTTCAAGATCGAGAAAAAACTGACCGGTTTCGCCATCAAAGAACCAGTGTTCTCCTTCAACAAGTTCCCGGGAGTTAACAAAGAACTCGGACCTGAAATGAAATCCACAGGTGAAGCTATCCGCTTTATCAAAGACCTGCGTGATCCTTACTTCAGACAGCTCTACAAAGAGAAAAGCATGTACCTGAGCAAGTAATCAGGTATTGAAATAAATGGGAAGCCCTTCAGCTACTGCTGAAGGGCTTTCTTGTTTTACGCCTGAGAAGACCAGGCCGAAGGCCTGGTCTTCTCAGTATAGGGTCGCGGTAGCGACCCTATGCACAAATGCAGAGGCAGGTGAGTACACGGCGCAAGCTGTAGTGCGCGTAACCGAAAAAGCTTTTGCGCATGCCAATGCCCTATCAGCTGCACGCCCCCGCGACGGCAATACCCAAAACTACCTGTGCAGCATAAACAGCCCTGCCATAGGTAGCAACTCCGCTTTCTCACAAAAGCCTGCCAACTGAAGAAGCACTAATCGCATAGTTAAATAGAAACGCCCCGCGCGCAGCGCGGCCTTCCCCAATGATGCCGAAGGCATCATTTGCAAACGAATTAAAAAGAGATAAAAAAGTATTACCGGCTATCCCAGAAACAGGATGTTAAAAAACTATCAGATTTCCCCTTAAAAAAAATAGAGCCTGATAAAGATCAGGCTCCTTCTTTTCCCTCAAAATAACCATTAAAGACACGACTATTGATTCTAGAAGAAGTCAAATAGCGTGACCGGTAATGCAGTTTACAAATAATATTATATTTAAAGAAGATGTTAACTAATCAATAACAGATTAATAAATAATTAATATTAAATATATTGATTGGTAGTAATTTATGAAAAATTTAATCTTGACCTATTGGTGCATTATTAACGCAGTAACAAGAAAATTTTCAAGCTCCCATATATTGATATGCCCCGCTAAAAAATCGTTTTAGTTAACATCTGATTAAGGTTCTGCATGCTTCGGAATACTAACTTTAATGTATAAACTGTTAGCCCACCGATGTTATTTGAATCCTCTTTATCGAGCCCTGACACCAAAGGTTCAGCTCCTTTTATCCGGTTAATAATACCCTTCACTGCGGGTATATTGCTGCAATATTATCTAGACTTAAACGTATATGCGTTCCTGTTGGTAGTTCCGCTGCTGATTTTCAGTGGGTTATACCGCCAGTTTACTGCTGCCTGGCGCTTCCGGCTAAAAGTCTGGCAGGCCCTTGTACTGTGGCTTTCCCTGTTTTTCGTAGGGGCGTTGCGTTTATACATGGCCGACCTCCGGCATCATACTGCATTTTACCCGCAGTTTTATGCACCCGGAGATATGATGTTGCTCGAAATAACCGGCCCTCCGCAGGTGAAAACCAACAGCATCAGCGCTGTAGCACAACTAAAATATATCCGGCATAACGGCCATATCATCTCCCCTAAAGGAAAAGTAATGGTATATGCTGACAAGCGATTAAAGGACAGTATACGATGGGGCAGCCTGTTGTATAGCAACAATACGCTTATGCCTATACGAAACAGGGCAGAAAGTAGTTTTGACTACCAACAGTATTGCGCGGACCGGGGTATTTACCACCAGGTATATATTCCGGCAAACGGGTATCA
The DNA here is from genome assembly GCF_900142605.1 of Chitinophaga jiangningensis. Lineage (GTDB taxonomy): Bacteria > Bacteroidota > Bacteroidia > Chitinophagales > Chitinophagaceae > Chitinophaga > Chitinophaga jiangningensis. Next base: position 445,309 of record NZ_FRBL01000007.1, on the reverse strand, counting down.
CCCAGCAGGAATAGCACCTGTAAACCGGATCAGCCTATTTCTCTACCGGGCCTCCGGATTTTGTATCGCCACGTTTAACCGCTACCTGGGGTCCGGTCCGGAAGCAGGTATGGCTGCTGCCTTGCTGATTGGCGACAGGCAAGGGCTCGATAAAGACCTGGTCCGTGATTACAGTAATACCGGGATTGTACATGTCATCGCCATTTCAGGTATGCACCTGTCGCTGCTCTACGCCTCCCTGTTGCTATGCCTTTCCTGGCTGCCCACAGGGCGCCGGGCGGACTATCTCAAAGCCTTACTGGTGCTGCTGTTTCTTTGGGGATTTACTTTTTTAACAGGTGCCTCAGCCTCCGTGTTACGGGCGGCTGTCATGTTCACCGCTACTACGTTAGGGCAGTTTGTGCTGGCCAGGAAAAGCAATATTTTCAACGCGCTGGCAGCATCTGCCTTTATATTACTGGCCGTAAACCCTTACCTGATCATGGATACCGGCTTTCAGTTGTCGTACCTGGCGGTGCTGAGCATTGTCCTTTTCCAGCCTAAGATTTACAACCTGCTGCATTGCTCCCGTAAATGGCTGGATTACCTCTGGCAAATGGTGGCTCTCACCCTGGCGGCGCAGCTCCTGACTACGCCGCTATGCCTCTATTACTATCACCAGTTCCCCACCTGGTTTTTGCTGGCTAACCTCGTGGCAGTACCATTATCCACTGTTATTATTTACGGGGAGATATTATTGCTGTTGTTAACGCCGCTTCCGTTACTGGCCAGCTGGATCGGCCGCTGTGTTCACCTGTTAATATGGTTCATGGACCTCCTGGTGAAATGGATAGGAGCATTGCCACTGGCACTGATTACCAATATCCCCTGCAATAAAGCCATGCTGGTGTTGCTCTACCTGGCGCTGGCCGCCCTGGCACTATACTGGTACCACCGCTTCAGGGAGGCAAGGCTGACCGTGATCTGCTGCCTGAACTTTACGCTGGTAGCGCTGTTATACCTGCAATGGCGGCCGGCCAACAAGCCTTATCACGTGCAGCACTATACGTTGCAGCATGGTAAACGACTGGTGAGCATAACCACCGCCCTGCCAGATGTGGCACCCGCAAAAAAATTCAGAACAAATTATATTTTCCTGTCACGCAATCCCCCTGTGGATATTAGGCAAATAGCGGCCTTCTATGATTTTGATACCCTCGTAATTGGCCCCGGAAATAGTAAGCGGAGGATTGAACAGTGGAAAAATGATTGTTACGTCTTAACTTTGCGCTTCATTTCGGTTCCGGACCAGGGAGCCTATGTTATTAATTTCTAATGTTTTCCATACATGCAAAAGCAAATTAAATCAGCGCTGATCTCCGTTTTCTATAAAGATAACCTGGAGACCATTGTTAAAAAATTGGGTGAACAAGGTGTAACTATTTACTCTACCGGTGGTACTCAAAAATTTATAGAAGAGCAGGGCGTGAAATGCGTAGCAGTTGAAGATGTAACTGCTTACCCGTCTATCCTGGGTGGCCGTGTTAAAACACTGCATCCTAAAGTTTTCGGAGGTATCCTGGCTCGCCGTGAAAATCCACAGGACCTGGAACAGCTGAAACAATACGAAATTCCGGAAATTGACCTGGTAATCGTAGACCTGTATCCATTCGAAGAAACAGTTAAAAACACCTCGGAAGAACAGGCGATCATTGAGAAAATCGACATAGGTGGTGTTTCCCTCATCCGCGCAGCCGGTAAAAACTTTAAAGATGTAGTAATCGTTGCATCTAAAGACCAGTACGCTGACCTGGAAAAAGTGCTGATCGAAAACAATGGCGCTACCTCCATCCAGGACCGCAGAAACTTTGCTTCCAAAGCATTTGAAGTTTGCGCTAACTACGATGTAGCCATCTCCCAGTACTTCCTCAACAACGAACCAGGTGATTACTTCCAGGTATCAGTAAGGGAAGGCCAGGTAAACCGCTACGGCGAAAACCCTCACCAGCGTGGTGTTTACTATGGTAACCTGGATGAAACCTTCAACAAACTGCATGGTAAGGAACTCTCCTTCAATAATATTGTGGATGTAGACGCTGCCTGCCAGCTGATGCAGGAATTCACTGAAACTACCTTCGCTGTTATCAAACATACCAACGTTTGTGGTATCGCTTCCCGCCCTACACTGAAAGAGGCATGGGATGCAGCACTCGCCGGCGATAAAGAAAGCGCATTCGGTGGTGTACTGGTTACCAACAAACAAATCGATAAACAAACCGCTGAATCCATCAGCGAAATCTTCTTCGAAATTCTGATCGCTCCGGGCTTCGATGCAGATGCGCTGACCGTGCTGCAGGCTAAGAAAAACCGTATCCTGCTGGAACAGAAACAGCCGGTAACCGCTAAATACACCTACAAAAATGTATTAAACGGTGTACTGCTGCAGGATGCTGATAACGGTAACTATAAAGAATGGAACGACGTAGGCGCCCGCCCAGCCAACGCTGCTGAAAGAGCAGACCTGGAGTTTGCCAACATCGTGTGCAAACACCTGAAATCAAACGCCATTGCACTCGTTCGTGATAAACAACTGGTTGGTAAAGGTTGCGGCCAAACTTCCCGCATCGATGCCCTCCGCCACGCTATCGAAAAATCCAAACAGTTCAACTTTGACCTCAAAGGTGCTGTGATGGCTTCCGATGCGTTCTTCCCATTCAACGATTGCGTAAGCATCGCTCACGAAGCAGGTATCACCGCTGTGATTCAGCCTGGTGGCTCCGTTCGTGATAATGACTCCATCGAGTTCACTAAACAGAACAACATGGTGATGGTAATGACCGGTATGAGACATTTCAGACACTAATAGTACAGTGGCTTCCGGGAAGCATTATGCCTGCCCCGCCAGTCTGTAGGATACTCCCCGTGGCTTTGCGTGCTCCGGGTGTAGTTACCAAAAGAAAGCCGCTACGCGCGCAGCGCGTAGTCCTGCCAGCAAAACCGAAGGTTTTGCCTCTGAAATCAAAAAAATAAATTCCCGGGGCTGAGTAAAAAAACTCAGCCCCTTTTTTATGCCTGAAAGAAATCCTATTATTGCTTCCATAACATACCCACAAATCAGTTGTTTATTCATCAAAATATTATGAAAGACGCCACCGACGCGGATTTGATCCAGGAGTACAAACGCTCCGGCAAACTCGACGTACTGGCAGCCCTTTACCAGCGTTACATGAACCTGGTATATGGGGTGTGTCTGAAATATTTTGATGAAGATGCCAGTAAAGACGCGGTGATGCAAATTTTCGAAGAACTGATCGAAAAGCTGAAAGTTCATGAGGTCCAGAACTTTAAGAGCTGGCTCCACGTGCTCTCCCGCAACCACTGCCTTATGAAACTCCGTTCCATGAAAAACAAAGAATCCAAACAGGTGTCAATAGATGATAACCTGGTTATGGAAAACGGAGAAATCGCGCATCATGACAACGGAACCTCCCTGGAAGACAACCTCCAGGCCATGGAAAAGTGCCTGGAAACCTTACCGGAAGAGCAAAAGCGCAGTGTAGATCTATTCTACCTCAAGGAAAAAAGCTACCGGGAAGTGAGCGCCCTCACCGGCTATGATATGAACAAAGTGAAAAGCTATATCCAAAACGGTAAGCGTAATCTTAAAAATTGTATGGACCAGCATGCCTGATCAACAACCATATAAACACCAGTCAGTTAGTTCGGAGCTGATTCGCCAGTATCTCGCAGGAGAGCTGGATGATAAAGCTATGCACGACCTGGAACGCCAGGCCCTCGACGATCCGTTCCTGGCCGAGGCACTGGAAGGTTTTGAAACGGTTGCACCCCAGCAACAACCCAACCTGGACGACCTGCACGCCCGCCTCAACGCCCGCGTGGCGCCAACGAAAACCAGGGTGCGGCCTATGTACTACCGCTATGCCGCCGCCGCAGCCATACTGCTGCTGCTCGCCACCGGCGGCTGGTATCTGTTCAGAGAACCGGCTGTGAAACCTCAGATTGCAGGGGTACAGCCTCAAGCACAAACTGAACACCAGGCACCGGCGGCACCTGCCGCTGACACCGCACCTGCCGGGGCGAAAAAACCGGAAGCCGCCAAAACAGTAACCCCGCCCGTTGCCGCAATGAAACAGGCGGAAACACCAGTGCTGGCCATGAACTCACCACAGGCAGAAATATCGGATACCCAGCAGGAAATAACTTCCCTGGCGGACTCCCTTATCACCGCAAATGATAAAAAAGCTGCGGATACTTATAGCCGTGGCTACACCCAGGAGGCCGCGCCTGCTTTAATGCTGGCTGACAGCCACCGTTCCAATCGCTATACCACCCAGGCAAAAGAACATACAGAAGATGTAAGGGGAATGGGCAGGCAAAAAGCCCTTTTAAGCCGCGAAAAAGCAGCAGAGGTATTTATAGGCGAGAAAGGTCCGGAGCCGGAAATAGGCCTGAAATCCTACCAGGAATACCTGTCACGGCGAAGTATCACTTCCGACCCGGAGATCGCAGGTAGCGAAGTGTACCTGATCTTTAGTGTAAAACCAGACGGGGGGATTGATAGTGTAAACGTCATTACGGGCAAAAATATAGCCGCCACGAAGGCAGCTATAACTATTATCAAGGATGGTCCTAAATGGAAGCCTGCTGCCAATGGCCAGCCGGCAAATGTTTCCGTCAGATTATTCTTCCGGAAAGACCAGTAATTATCTTCTTTCTTTCCAAAGCTGATTAAAGGACTTGGGAGCGAATTCAGGTAACGCTCTGTTATCTCCCCAACTCCTGGAAAAAAACCGCTTCAACAGGAAATTTTTCATTTTACCACCAGCCATATTCATCATTTTCCTGCTCATGCAGCCTTGTTTCCAGGCAAACCAGGCCATCTTTTCGCTGCCGGAAGTATAATTTTCTTCCACCGCTTTTTGCCGGTTGTGCAGCAACAGCTCATGCAGGTTGATGCGTACCGGGCACACCTCCGTGCAATTGCCGCAAAGGGAAGAGGCAAAGCTAAGATGCATGTAAGTGCCCATATCCTTTAGATGCGGCGTAATTACAGAGCCAATAGGGCCACTGTAGGTAGTGCCGTAGGTATGACCACCAATATTTTTATAAACAGGGCAGGCGTTGAGGCAGGAGCCGCAACGGATGCAATAAAGGCTTTCCCGGGCAGTAGTATCCTGCAGGATGTTGGTGCGACCATTATCCATCAGGATCACGTACATTTCGTCAGGGCCGTCGATCTCGCCTTCCTGGCGGGGACCACTGAAAATACTGTTATAGGCGGTTACCTGCTGGCCGGTACCATAAGTGGCAAGCAATGGCCAGAAGAGTGCCAGGTCAGTAATAGAAGGCAGTACCTTCTCTATTCCCACCAGCACTATATGTGTTTTGGGAAATGCAGTGCTCAGGCGGGCATTTCCTTCGTTTTCCGTTACACAGATAGAACCGGTATCCGCAATAATAAAGTTGGCGCCGGTGATACCGATTTCAGCATCCAGGTACTTCTGGCGAAGTTTTTCCCGGGCAACCATGGTGAGTTGCTCAGGGGTAAGCCCCGGATCAGTACCCAGTTTTTCCGCAAACAGCCTTGCCACATCTTCCTTGCTTTTATGCATGGCCGGTGTAACAATGTGGTAGGGCGGTTCGCCGTCCAGCTGCTGGATATATTCTCCCAAATCTGTTTCTACACAGGCGATATTATTTGATTCAAGGAAAGAGTTGAGGTGTACTTCCTCCGTAGCCATGGACTTGCTTTTTACAATGCTCTTGCATTGTTTTGCTTTGCAGATGGCAAGGATTTCCTGCTGTACCTGCTCGGCAGTTTCAGCCCAGATCACCTTTGCGCCACGCCTGGTGATATTCATCTCGAATTCTTCCAGGTGCTTGTCCAGGTGCTCAATCGCACGCCACTTGATGTTCTTGGCGCGTTCCCTGGCCCCCATCAGGTCCGTAAACTGAAGCTTGCCGGCCTTTACAGCCGTATTATATTTTCCTATGTTGAAGTTGATAGTCTGCCGGTGACCTAGATCAGACGCTTTTTTTTCGCTTTCTTCCAGAAAGGTGGACGCTGTTTCGTGCATAAGCATATCCGATAAAATGCGTAATAAAGATAGTTTATACCGGAGGAATTATGAATTCATAATTTCCTCATTTGTATTGCTTCTGAGCAATTTTATCCAGCACTTCATAAAATTCCGTGCCGTATTTTCTGATCAACGCATCTTTTAGAAAGCGATAAACGGGTACCTGTAAAGCTTTTCCGTTTTTACAGGCTGGTTTACAAATGTCCCAGCGGTCATAATTCACCGCTTCAAAGCTTTCATATTTAGTAACGCGGATAGGGTAGAGGTGACAGGAAATGGGTTTCTTCCAGTCCACCACACCATCGTTGTAAGCCTTTTCGATGGCGCAACCAACGTGTCCGTGTTCATCAATTGACGCATACGCACAGATACCACCTTCGATAATAGGTGTTACGTAACCGTATTCCTTATCAACAGTGTTGGTGCCGGTATGTTCAATTTCACGGATTCCCTCGGGGCGCAGGTAAGACTTAATTTTAGGGTAAATTTTCTTCAGTATTTTAATCTCCGTTTTATCGAGGGGCGCGCCACAGTCGCCCGCTACACAACAAGCGCCTTTGCAGGCCGACAGGTTGCATACGAATTGCTCTTCAATTACTTCGTCACTAATGTACTTATCGTCGATAATAATCATTGGGTATGGTACGGCTGTACGGTGATACAGCGAGTTTTAGTTTCAGACCCAAAGTTACGGGAAATTGTGTGCTTTTTAGCGCCAGCGGAGTGATTTTACGAGCTGCAGCAGGTCTTCGTTCAGGAATTTATTGACAGGCGCCAGGGAGTCGGCATTAGGTGCCGCATCAAAATACAGGGCGCCGCGGAGGAAGTGGCTGGAGGAATCGGTCACAAAAAACTGCTGGGCGCTGGCGGCGTTTCCGCCTACCTGGTAAAAGGTACCATACACTTTAAACGGGGTACTGATGGCGTTTTCATCGATGTATTCCGCTTTGTATGTGTGTTTATAAGTCATTTTAAAGGCATCGTCCACCAGCTTTTGCAGGTTGTTTTGTCCCTGACCGATGATCTTGTAGCTGAGGTAAATTTTGCCGTTGAGGCTGGGGAAGTCGATATTGATCCAGTAAGGATTTTCGGGTTTATCTCCGAAAAAGGAGGTATCCTTAATGATGGTGGCATATTCCGGATACTCGAAAGTATACGGGTAGCCTGGCTGATCGAAGGTTTTATATTTCCTTTCCGGGAATTTGATCTCGAAGTAGCCTCTGGGCTTGGGTGTATAGGCAGTATCACAGGCATTAAAGGCAATTGTTATTGCCAGAAATAGTACCCATGCAAGATTTTTATGTGGCATTGGTCTGTTGTACGTTAAAGGCTATGCTTGTTCTGCAGCATCGGGCCTGATGGTTACCTGCACTTTCTGGATGCGCATTTTATTTACTTCCAGTACAGTAAAATCAAAGTTGCTGTAGCTTATAACGCTGTTTTCATCAGGAAATTTTCCGGAGAGTTCCAGTATTAATCCGCCGAGAGAGTCACTTTCCCCTTTTACTGTTTCAAAAGTATCGGCAGGGATGTTAATGATGCGGCATAAGTCGTTGAGCATGGTTTTACCTTCGAACACGTAGGTGAAGTTGTCGACTTTGGTGAAGTTGAATTCTTCTTCATCGAATTCATCTTTGATATCACCGATTACTTCTTCCATGATATCTTCCAGGGTCACGATACCGGAGGTGCCGCCAAATTCATCTACCACTACGGCAAAGTGCATTCTTCTGCTTTGGAACTCGCTCAGGAGGTCTTCAATGAGTTTGTGTCCGTGTACGAAGAAGGGTTGGCGCATTACTTCATGCCAGTCGAAGGTATTGTCTTTATCGAGGTGAGGCAGGAGGTCTTTGGTGTGGATGACGCCTACAATGTTATCCAGGTTGCCTTTGTATACCGGCAGCCGGGAGTAGTGGAGGTCCGCCACGCGGGCTACCACGTCAGAAAAGGATTGGTCGTACTGGATGCCATTTACATCGAGGCGGCCACGCATAATCTGTTTAACGGTGATATTGCCGAATTTGAGAATTCCTTTGAGGATATTTTTTTCTTCCTGGGAGGCGGTAGGGTCTACGCTCATTTCGATGGCCTGATCGATTTCCTGGTAGTTTACCGGACCGGTGCCGCGATGGAAGAATTTATCTTCTATGCTGCCACTCATGGATACGAAGAAATCGCTCACGGGTTCGAGGGTAGCGTGTACGATGCTCACGAACCAGGCGAAGTAGGTTGCGAAGCGAATATTGTTTTGGGCGGCCCAAACCCTTGGCAGGATCTGGCCGAAAAACAGGAGTATGAAGGCTATGATGGAGATGCGCACCACGTAGGATACTACCGGCAGTGTCTGCAGGTCTTCCATTTGTGTGATCAGGAAGTTGGTGGTGAGAATGAATGCGATGGCCAGCACTACACCGGCGATCTGCAGGGATGCCAGGAGTGATTTTGGTTTCTCCAGCATCTTTGTGATGAGCTTGCCGGAGGCATTCTGTCTGGTTTTCAAGACGTTAAGATCCTTGTAGTTCAGGGAAAAAAACGCCACTTCTGCACCTGCAACAATAAAGGTGAGTAACAATAGTACAAAAATCACCAGCGAAAACACCACGACGTTGGGTGTAGCAATTACGCTGTTGGTTTGTAGGAAATAGGATATGTTGCTTGCCGGAGTGATATCCAAGTTTTACAGCTTTGATGTAACGAATCAAAAATAGAGAAAATTCGGGCAGTGTTTCCTTACTGGGAATTTTCCATGCACGCAAATATAAGTAATGTCCGATTACGGGATTACGTCCTGATGAAAACTTAAACTTTTTTAATATTACTTAAAAAGGCAGATCGTCTGCGGGCTCGTTCAGGGAAGGGGGAATTTCCATGTTATTCGGGAAATTTTCTCCGGAAGAGGAGCCTGAGCTGCTATGGTGAGGTACGGGGTGGTCGGTGCTGTTGAGGTCCATGCGTTTGTCGAGCATAACCAGGTTATCTCCTACAACTTCAGTAGCAAATTTTTTGTTGCCTTCCTTATCCTCCCAGCTGCGGGTACGCAGGCGCCCCTCGATATAGACCAGGCTCCCTTTGTGCAGGTACTTCTGTGCTAATTCAGCGAGTCCACGCCATAAAACCACTGTGTGCCATTCTGTTTGACTGATGAGTTTGCCTGCTCTGTCCTTGAATGTTTCTGTGGTAGCTAACGAAAATTTGGCCACGGCAATATTTCCTTCCAAAAACTGTACATCCGGGTCCCTGCCTAAATTTCCAATCAAGATTACTTTATTAACACCTCTCATAGTTGTAGGTTTTTTTTAGTCTATTGATAAAAAGTTCTTCTTTTAATAAATAAACAACCTTATTAAAGTTAATATTTTTTTGCAATCGGAAATTCAAAAAAAAATTATTCTCCGCAGTGTCTTATAAAAGTAGGCCTGTTTTGGATTGCAGGAAGGTGGTAATCGTTTTGGGGAATGCCAGGTTATCCAGTGTATCCGTCGGAGTTAGTTGGTAGCCAGGAATATCCGTTGGTTGTGCCAATTCAATGTTAATGAATTGACTATGAATGGTTTGATGGGTGAGTTGTTGTTTAAATTGTTTGGAGATGCGGGTGATTTCGTAGACGGTAGTGCCAAAGAGCTCCTTAAAATCGGTTCCTGAGAGCAGTTGGGTACTGTCGGCTGCCTCTTTTGATTCGATGAGTACGAATTCATGGAGATTTTGCCAGATATCGTCTGCTGTACGTTTTCTGATGTACACTTTGTCCTTCCAGGAGGCGATTATATAGTTGAAATATCTTTTTTTGATCTGCAGTTTTTTGGTTTTGACGGGCAGCAGGGAAATGAGTTGCTGGTGGTATGCCACGCATTTTTTCTGGAGAGGGCAGCTGCTGCATTCGGGCCGTTGCGGCTTACAAACCACGGCGCCAAAGTCCATAAGTGCCTGATTATAAGTGGCTGCGTTATCTTTGGGCAGTAATTCCTGCGCCAGTTCGGCGAACTCCTTTTTTCCGGCGGTGCTGTCGATGGGGGTATCTATCCCGAAGAAGCGGGAAAGAACGCGGAATACGTTTCCGTCGAGCACGGCATGTGGGAGGTTAAAGGCGAAGGAGGCGATGGCGGCTGCAGTGTAGGGGCCAATGCCTTTGAGGGCTTTTATCTGGTCGTGTGTATTAGGGAACTGACCATGATAGGTTTGTTGGATTTCCCTGGCGGCTGCCAGCATATTTTTACAGCGGGCATAATAGCCGAGTCCCTGCCAGAGGCGGAATACTTCTTCTTCATTAGCAGCTGCGAGATCTGATACGGTGGGGTAGTTGGCGATGAACCGTTCGTAGTAGGGCCAGCCTTGTTCCACGCGGGTTTGCTGAAGGATGATCTCCGACAGCCAGATACGGTAGGGGTCTTTTTCACCTTTCCATGGCATGGAGCGGTTATTCATTTCCAGGTTCCAATCCAGTAATTTCTCGGTAAAAAAAAGTCGGGCGGCACGCATTTATATATTATTTTAATAAAATTATTTAGTATATTGATATGGCAAACGAAGGCCTGAAAACCCTATGAAGGCATATCTGATGACCCTTTCCAGGGATGCAAATAAATAGAAATAATCGCCAATACAGGTATAAGAAAAAATAGTAAAATTTATTTGCTTAAAATTCAGCAATTAAAAATTTTAAATTAACTTTGAGAGTAAAGTAATCCTCTCGCTTTTATATGAGAAAAGCTGATTTAATTAACAACATTGCTGAAAAAACCGGCATCCCCAAGGTAGATGTGTTAGTAACGCTAGAAGCTATGTTCAAGGAAGTGAAAGAAGCACTTGCAAATGGCGAACACATTTACATCCGAGGGTTTGGCAGTTTTATCACCAAGAAAAGAGCCGCCAAGATTGGCCGCAACATCAAGAAGAACGTTGCTGTGGAGATTCCTGAGCACTTTATTCCTGCATTCAAACCTTCGAAAGAATTTGTTGCTGAGGTAAAGAAGCTTAAAAGTTCTTAATTTCGCAGCCTAATTCATTTAGGCCATGCGAAAATCACAAGTTCTCCTTATTGGTGCTGCTGTAGCGTTATTGGTGGTATTATATGCCTTTGGCCGTACGGTACCCAAACCGGACAAGAAAGCTATGTCAACTGCCGCTCCTATGCAGGGCGGACAGGAGGTGGCCCCTATTGCGTTTTCTGAGCTGCTCGATGCAGCCAAGAAGCGTATTCCCGCTGAAAAGCTACTTCAAGTAAACACGATTGAAACAAATGTGGTGCGTGGGGACGTAAAGACCCAGCAGATCGCCGCATTTAAGGCACTCTACACCGCTTGGGACTCCCTCAACGAGGCCCCGGTAGCTGCTTATTACCTTGGTGAAGCAGCTAAGTTGGAAAATTCCGAAAAAAGCCTCACCTTTGCAGCCAATTTATTTTTAACTCATCTGCAGCACGCAGAGAATCCTGCTGTTGCCAAATGGGAAGCTGATCAGGCAATACAATTGTTTGATGCGGCAATTGCACTCAGCCCGGAGAACGATACGCTCAAAATGTCACAGGCCATGGTTTACATGAACAGTGGCGAACCAATGAAAGGCGTAGCTAACCTCAGGGATATAGTGGCAAAACACCCGGATAATATTGATGCACAGGTTACTTTAGCGAACCTTGCCATTACATCCGGACAATATGATAAAGCTATTGAAAGGCTGGAAGGAGTTATGCAAAGGCATCCGGACAATGCAAAGGTCATCTTTGTACTGGCTGAATCCTACAGAAGTAAGGGAGACAATAAGAAAGCAATCGAATTGTTTGAGAAAAGCAAACAGTTCATGGACGATCCGGAACTGAAGAAAGAAGTAGATAGTTATATCAAAAGTATTCAATAATATTTATTTTTTCAATCATCTAAAAACGTATTAGCGTATGCCTTGCGGTAAGAAAAGAAAAAGACATAAAATTGCCACTCACAAGCGTAAAAAAAGACTGAGAAAGAACCGGCATAAAAAAGGTAAGAAATAATTACTCCAGTTTCCCGCCATTTATACTAACCAGGTATTATTAACCCGGCGCGGCGATCGGATAAAAATTTTCATATATCCTGCATGATTTTAGCTTTAATTCTTAAATTGCTAAAGTCATGCAGGTTGTTTCCATAGATCCCGCAACTGATTTCTCCGGATACTACCTGCAGTGATCGCTGAACCCTTAAGCAATCCATCACGTACGTGACGAAATAAGCTAACTTTATAGTCAGCTAAAATCTGGTATGCAGCAAGCTGTTATATACAGTCGTGTGCATAGCCCAAAGGTGAAGTATTAAAGGTTAAAATTTTGGACGCTTGAATAAGGAACTTATTATAAATGCGGCTCCGACAGGGGTAGAAATAGCCTTACTGGAAGATAAAAAGTTAGTAGAATTACACCACGAAAGCGGCAATCCTAACTTCGCAGTAGGCGATTTGTACCTGGGCAAGGTTAAAAAGCTGATTCCCGGCTTAAATGCTGCATTTGTCGACGTTGGCTTCGAAAAAGACGCCTTCCTCCATTACACGGATCTAAGCCCCTATATCCGCTCCATTCTTAAATTTACACAACAAGCCCTCGGCGATAAGTCACCTGAAGGTTTTGATTTCACTAAATTTAAAAATGAACCGGAAATAGTTAAGACCGGTAAAATTACTGACGTATTGGGCGGTAAACCCAATCTACTCGTTCAGATCCTCAAAGAACCAATTTCTTCCAAAGGCCCGCGCCTGAGCTGCGAAATTTCTCTACCCGGAAGGTTTATCGTGTTAACACCCTTTAATGATATTGTAGCGGTTTCTAAAAAAATCCACTCTTCCGAAGAAAGAAAAAGACTGCAGAAAATTGTGGAAGCCATCAAGCCTCCCAATTTCGGCGTTATCGTACGCACAGCCGCCGAAGGAAAGAAAACGGCAGAACTACACGAAGACCTCACCACCCTGGTTGAAACCTGGAAAAATATCCAGTCCAACCTCAAAGGAGGACAGGCACCGCAGAAAATACTCAGTGAACAGGCTAAAACCACCAGCATTCTGCGCGACCTCCTCAACGAGAGCTTCAACAGGATCGTGATCAACGATAAAAATATATATACCGATACCAAAACGTATATCCAGAAAATAGCACCGGAAAAACAAAATATTGTAGACTACTACAATAACGGTTCTCCTATCTTCGATAACTTCGGTATCACCCGCCAGGTGAAAGCCTCCTTCGGTAAAACCGTAAACCTCGACTCCGGCGTTTACCTTATTATCGAGGCCACAGAAGCCCTGCACGTAATCGATGTGAACAGCGGTTATAAATCATCCAGCAACAACCAGGAACAAAATGCCCTCGCATCCAACCTGGAAGCCGCCGCTGAAATAGCCCGTCAACTACGCCTGCGCGACCTCGGAGGGATCATCATCATCGACTTCATTGATATGAAACTGCCTGAAAATAAAAAGACAGTTTTTGAAGCAATGGAGAAATTCATGCAGCTCGACCGGGCCAAGCACACCATTCTGCCTATATCCAAGTTCGGACTCATGCAGATCACCCGCCAGCGCGTAAAACCTGAAGTGACCATCTCCGTGGCAGAAGATTGCCCAACCTGTAAAGGAACCGGTAAAATAGGCGCCTCCATGCTGATTCTGGAGGATATAGAGAAAAACCTGCAATACCTGATCAATCACCAGCACAAAGGACTGAGCATTCACGTTCACCCAATCCTCTTTGCTTACCTCACTAAAGGATTCCTGACATCCAAACAGTGGAAATGGTACTTCCAGTTAAAGAAATGGATCAAAGTAAAAGCTGATGCTAACTACCACCTCACGGAATACCGCTTCTTCGACGCAAATGAAGAAGAGATAAAGCTTTAAACAATCAGATGCACCAATAAGTTATTAAAGGGAGATGTAACAAGTAGCAGTTACATCTCCCTTTAAATTTTTAGAACATGCACCTCCCGGCATCTTTAACTCGGTTAATTTCATACATTTACGCAATCGATCACCCCGTTATTCAGGCATCGGAATTGCCATGCTTATTCTTAGAACCACATCCATAACTCATATGAATCTACGCTTTTATACCTCAATCGCCCTGCTCTTTGCCCTCGCCTTTGCAGCATGCCAGCAGAACAGTGGCCAGCGCAAACGCCTAAAAGCAAGGGACACGGTGCACTATAGCAAGGAAGAGTACATCGAACGTACGCTCGACAGCAACCAGCTCAATACCTTCCTTTCCGCGCACCCTAACTACCAGCCCTATGCTGAATTCATCAAAAATTTCTACAGTGAGCGGAATTATCACTACGCCTGGATCAACAAGGAAGGACTTACCGAACAGGCTGGTAACTTCATTAATATGATGAAAACAGACGCGGCCTTCGGTATTAAGGACAGCGCGGTTAATACCCCTGAACTGCGAATGCTCATCGATACACTGGAGCTGAGCGATTCCAGTCTCAACGCTAACGTGGCCGAAATACCACGCGTGGAAATGATGCTGACCTCACAGTTTTTCAGCTACGGCAACAAAGTATGGGGCGGCCTCACCAGCGATAATGCCAAAGACCTGGAATGGTTTATCCCCCGGAAAAAACTGGACATGACCAGCCTGCTGGACTCCATGATCACCGGATCAGGTAATATTGAAACCAATGCCCCGGTAAATCCGCAATATAAAATGCTGCGCGAACGCCTGAAGCAACTGGCAGTGGTAAACGAACATGTCAAATGGGATACACTGGCATCTCCCCAAAAAAACCTGAAAAAAGGAGATTCCTCCGCCCTGATTGCCGCTGTGAAATTGCGACTGCAAGCCTATGGCGACCTGCCCGGCCATGATAGTTCCGGCATTTTTGATGCTGCCACGGACACGGCTGTACGAAACTATCAGATCCGTATGGGCCTTAAAGACGATGGTCTAATATCTCCCGCTATCATAAAATCCCTGAATGTGCCTATAGCACAGCGTATCAGACAGGTACTGCTGAATATGGAACGCCTTCGCTGGGTTCCTGTAGAACCACCTAAAACTTATATTCTGGTTAACGTACCGGAGTTTAAAATGCATGTTTATAAAGATGGTAAGCTCGACTGGAGTTGTAACGTAGTAGTGGGTACGCCTGGCGCCAATACCGTTATATTCAGCAACGAGCTGAGATATGTGGTGTTCAGTCCCTATTGGAATGTGCCGCCGGGTATCCTGTCGAAAGAAGTGCTGCCAGGTATCAAACGTAGTGGTAACGCATATCTGGCGCGACAAAACATGGAAATTGTAGGTGCCAGCGGAAAAGCTATTTCTCCGGGCGCTATTAATTTCAGTAAGTATTCCGGCAGAAATTTCCCTTACATCGTGCGGCAGCGGCCGGGTGGAAAGAATTCGCTGGGTAAGGTGAAATTCCTGTTCCCAAATGAATATAATATCTACCTGCATGATACACCTGCCAAATATTTATTTGAGAGAGATAAACGTTCGTTCAGCCACGGTTGTATCCGGGTGGAAGAGCCTAAACATCTGGCCATGTGGTTGTTGAGAAACGACTCTTCCTGGACAGAAAAGAAAATTGACGATGCCATGAATGCCGGTAAAGAGAAATATGTAACGCTGAAAGAGAAGGTGCCGGTGTTTATCGGGTACTTCACGGCCTTTGTGGATAGCGAAGGGCGATTGAATTTCAGGGATGATGTATATGGCCACGATGCCAAGCTGGCGGCTACATTATTTGGGAAAAACTAAGTTTTTTTATTCGGGAGACCTTTGGTCTCCCGAATAAAAAGTCCCTTCCGCCTTCGGCGGAAGGGACTTTTTTATAAGACTGCAATAACAGAAATCTCCACATTTACTCCTTTAGGTAACGCAGACACCTGTACGGTTTCACGGGCAGGATAAGTGCCGGTGAAATAGCTGCCGTATACGTCGTTGACTTGCGCAAAGGTGTTCATATCAGTAATAAAAATGGTGCTTTTAACCACATTGTCGAAGCTCATACCGGCTTCCGTGAGGATTGCCTGCAGGTTCTTCATAACAAGATGGGTTTCGTCCACTACACCGCTTTTCACCAGTTCTCCGGTAGCTGCATTCAGGGCAATCTGACCGGAAATATACAGTGTGTTACCAGCTTTCACAGCCTGGTTATATGGCCCGATAGGAGCAGGGGCATTCTGGGTATTAATGATTTGCTTTTCCATGAAGGCGAAAGTATAAAATAAATAGGTTCAACGCCAGTGGCACAGAGGCGGTTGCATCATATTTAATGATTCTTTATTAGGTTTGCTGAAATTTTACGCATGAATATCCTGGTAATTGCAGACGCCCAGCGGTATGAAGAGTTGCAGGAGAAAGGGCTGGGGAAAAATAATGTACAGTGGAAAACCAACCTGGAAGATGTTTTATCAGTAAAGGCGTTTGACCTGGTGATAGATACCCTGTTTGACGACAGGCTTTCCAATGCGGCCATCTACGCACGTAATCCGGAAGTGCCGGTACTGGCATGTATGGTCAAGGTGTCGCTGGCTGAAACAATGAACCATACTGCGTTTGAACAGGGTTTCAACATCATGGGATGCAACCTGTTACCTGGTTTTATCACCATGCCGGTAACAGAGGTATCGGTGTTGGATGAAACGCAGTTCGGAAGCCTGGATAACATCATGTACCAGCTTGGCTGGGAATATGCCGTGGTGGGGGATTCCGTAGGACTGGTTACACCGCGCGTGGTATGTATGATTATCAATGAGGCGTACATCACTGCGGAGGAAGGAACGGCTTCCCGCCAGGACATTGACATCTCCATGAAACTGGGTACCAATTATCCGTTCGGACCATTTGAGTGGTGTGAGCGTATAGGCGTTAAAAATGTATATGAAGTGTTGAAGGCAGTGCAGGAAAGTGCCAATGATGGCCGTTTTGAAGTAGCTGCCTTATTAGAAACCGAATACGAAGCAATATAGAACATGGCACTGATAATAAATATCGATACTGCAACAGTAAGAGGGTCCGTTAGTTTGGCCCGCGATGGTAAAGTAATGCAAACCCTCGACAGTGAAGAGCAGCGTGATCATGCAGCTACGATGGTATTATTTATTCAGCAGTTGTTGAAGGAACAGGGGATTAGTCCCGCTGCGGTGGATGCTATTGCTGTGAGTGCAGGGCCGGGTTCGTATACGGGTTTACGTGTGGGCGTGGCTACTGCCAAAGGCTTGTGCTACGCCTGGGAAAAGCCGCTGATAGCGGTTTCTACGCTGCAGATGATGGCGCAGGGGATGCTGCTTCAACAGCAGGATGCAGCAGCATTGTATTGCCCGATGCTGGATGCACGCCGTATGGAAGTATTTACAGCAGTGTATAATAGTAAGTTAGAAGAAGTATTGCCACCTCAGGCCATGATCCTGGAGGAGGGTTCCTATAAAGAGCTGTTGGCTCAACACAAAGTTATTTTCTTTGGAGATGGTAGTCCAAAGTGGCGCCAGTTGCTGCCTGCAGCGGAAAATGCCGCGTTTGCCGAATACGAAATGAACGCCGGCGATATGTCCCTGTTGTCGGAGGCTGCATATACGTCAAAATCCTTCGCTGACCTCGCCTATTTCAGTCCTTTTTACCTTAAACCGTTCTTTTTTCCTAAAAAAGCATAGCACGGACGTGTGATTCTGTCATAATTCTGTCAAATTACATCTTTTTTGCACGTATCTGGCGGATATATATGAAAAAATAAGGTATAGAAATTTTTTTTATTGTGACAGATATTATATTTTTGTATAAATCGATAACCACAATTGTTGTCTAACTGTTTGTGTGTACTGTCCGTTGATCCCTTTCATTTCATCATTTTTTAAAACTATTATGCGATGGAAAAAACATTATTAACTACCTCTTCTAATACTCTTATTATTTCTAGAGGTAACAATGAAAAAGACCAGATCAAATTGGATTACATTGCCGTTAAAAAAGCCGCTATGGTTTTGCGTGCTATCAACCATAAGCTGCGCCAGCAGATGATTAAGCTGCTGGAGGATCATAAAAAAATGACTGTGACTGAGATTTATGTGAAATTGCGTCTGGAACAATCGGTAGCATCACAGCATCTCGCAATTTTAAGGCGAGCAGGCATCGTAATTACAGAAAGAGATGGTAAGTTCATTCACTACACTATCAACAAGCAACGCATTGCTGAAGTGGCTAAATTTGTGGAAGAACTCGTAGGTTAATAATTCGGTATAGCTGCCACGCCAGTTATGCAGAGAAAATTATATAAAAAAGTAGCCGCATGCGGCTACTTTTTTATTTTGGTATAGATTTTATCCATACTTCCACCAGCCATATAATTCGTAAATTTGTGAAAATCAAAAACCATGTTCGTAAAGCAATTATACACCAACTGCTTATCAGAAGCGGCATACTTCATTGAATCCAATGGGGTAGCGGTAGTAATAGATCCGCTGCGGGATATTGAAGTATACCTGGAGCTGGCAAAAGAACGCAACGCAACCATTGAGTACATTTTTGAAACGCACTTTCATGCCGACTTTGTATCCGGTCATCTGGAACTGGCGCAAGCCACAGGTGCTAAAATAGTTTTCGGCCCGGATGCGGTTACTAACTTCAACGCATATATTGCCAAAAACAACGAGGAATTCAAGATAGGGGAGCTCACTTTAAAAGTGCTGCACACACCTGGTCATACCCTGGAATCCACCTGCTACCTGGTGCTAGAT
This sequence comes from Chitinophaga jiangningensis, assembly GCF_900142605.1. Taxonomy (GTDB): domain Bacteria; phylum Bacteroidota; class Bacteroidia; order Chitinophagales; family Chitinophagaceae; genus Chitinophaga; species Chitinophaga jiangningensis. The sequence continues at coordinate 426,533 of NZ_FRBL01000007.1, read as the reverse complement.
GCGCAGCAACAGCCCTATGCAGTGTTTACAGGCGATACCCTGTTTGTTGGCGATGTGGGTCGCCCGGATTTATTCAGCGGCAACCTCACCAAAGAAGAGCTGGCTGGAATGCTGTACGATTCACTGAACAACGTGATCAAAGCGCTGCCTGATAACGTAATCGTTTATCCTGCACACGGTCCGGGTTCGGCCTGCGGTAAAAACCTGGGTCCGAACACCTACAGCACTATCGGCGAGCAGAAAGCAACCAACTACGCACTGCTGGCTACTGATAAAGCTGCTTTCATCGAAGAAGTAACTACAGGGCTTTCTACACCTCCTTCCTACTTCCCCATTAATGCAAAGATCAATAAAGAAGGTTACGATGCACTGACTGCCGTGATGGAAAAAGCCATGCGACCGCTCACACCGGCTGAACTGAAAGCCAAAGCAGCTGCAGGTGCCCTGATCCTGGATACACGCCCGGCCACTGAATTTGGCGACGGCTTCGTACCTGGCTCGGTAAGCATTGGTCTGGAAGGCCGCTTTGCTGAATGGGCTGGCAGCCTCCTCCCATTTGACCAGGATATTGTATTGGTGACTCCTGCAGGCAAAGAAGAGGAAACAGTGGTAAGAATGGCGCGCGTAGGCTTCGAAAATGTAGTAGGCTACCTCAAGGGAGGTTTCCCTGCCTGGGAAGCTGCCGGCGAGCAAAAAGACCTGATCATCACCGTAGAACCAGATGAACTGGCGATGGACATCCCGCACGATGATAATCTCGTGATACTGGACGTACGTAAGCCCGCTGAATTTGCGAGCGGTCACATCAAAGACGCAGTTAATCTCTCCCTGATAGATATGAAAGACCCGGGTAACCTGGCCGATATGGAAGATAACCTGAACTTTTATGTGCATTGCCAGGGCGGCTACCGCAGCATCATTGCCTGCTCACTCCTGAAAAGAGAAGGTATCCACAACATCCGCAATGTAGAGGGTGGGTACGCTAAAATGAAAGACGAAAAGGGATTAGTAGTAGTACAGGAAAAACCTGCACTGAACTAAAAACTTTTCTAAGAATATTTCAAGCCTGATCTGTGCCCTTCGGCGGCAGATCAGGCTTTCCCTTTACGGGGTTCAGCCGTTGCCACCGGCGACGGCTGAACCCCGGTTTTCTTTCGGGCCGAAGGCCCGAAAGAAAACCGGGGTAACGATTACATGCTAATAAGATATAACATGACAATTTAATGTCATGTTTATATATGATTTACAATAAGTTAAAGCCGGAAAAAATTGTCCATTCGGGTGTTTATCCTTAACTTCTATGGCTAAAACATCCAGTCATGAAGAGAAAATCCTTACTTGTTGCCCTGATCATATCCATGGGCGTATTTATGTTTGCCTGCAAACCTTCTGACAGCAAAATTCAACAGGCAGCGAATGAAAAACTAAGTGCCATCCCCGGCATTTCCGCTGATGTAAAAAATGGGGTAGTTACTCTTTCCGGAGAGGTATCAGATGAAGCAGCACGTTCAGCCGCTGAAGATGCACTCAAAGATGTGAAAGGCGTAAAATCTGTTGACAACAAAATTATGGTGAAGGCACCGGAACCAGCGCCGGCACCTGTTGTTATTAATCCCGACGATGTGCTGAAACGCTCGCTGGATTCGGCCTATGCAGCAGCAGGATTTTCCGGCATCTCCGTAACTATCCTGGATGGCGTGGTAACACTGGAAGGCACCGCCTCCAAGTCGGACCTCCAAAAAATTGTACGCACTGCACAGGAGTCAAAACCTAAAAAAGTTGTGAATAACATTAAAGTTAAATAACCCTTTAAATCTTTTTTGTCATGAGTTTACAGGACAAATACCAGGAACTGATAAACCAGGCTAAAACAGCCGGTGTAGCTGATCTGCAAGTTAGAGAGCAGGATAATGTGCTCTATATTGATGGTGCTACTACAGCCGCTGTAAAGGACCAGCTGTGGGATACCTACGAAAAACTGGACCCGGAAATGCGCTCGGCCGATGTGGTGATGAACCTTAAAGCCACCGATGCAGCAGCGGAAGAAAAAATCTACGAAGTAAAATCAGGGGATAACCTGAGTAAGATTGCGAAAAATTATCCGGGTGTATCCTGGAAAGATATTTTTGAAGCGAATAAAGATCAGATCAAAGATCCGAATTTGATTCATCCGGGACAGAAGTTGAAGATTCCGTCTTAAACTTTCATTTCCTTTTTAGCGGCATACAGAGACCTTCGGTCTCTGTATGCCGCTTTTGTTTGCCCGCCGCAGGCGGGTAAACAAAAGCGTTATTGATGGTCTTCATACCGGTGTTTCCACCTCCGGTGGCTCCACACCCATACTTCCGGCTGTTCGTGAATGTTTTTTTCCAGGAACCGCACGAATGTTTCGGTGATCTTGCCGGGAGGCTCATTAGCCGGATCTTCAAATTGCAGCGTTAAGGTAGCATGGTAATATCCCCGCTTTGGCTTCCGGATATCTGCGAATACAACCGGGATATTATGGCGTTTGGCGCTCATTTCAGGGCCTTTGTAGAAAGGCGTCATCTTGTTAAGGAAGGGATACCATAAGCAGCTGCGTGGATTGCCCGGATTTTGATCCGCCACCAGTGCGATGAGATATTGTTTATCCAGCCAAGGTTTAATGCTGTTACCCATATCGTTGGCTGGCAGCAAAATAGACCCTGCCTTCTCCCTGAAATGCCTGAAAAGCCTGTCAGCCGCTTTATTGGTAAGGGGCATATACACCACCAGGAAAGGAAAATCCACGCCCTGCATGCAGAAAACATTGGCCCATTCCCAGTTGAAATTATGCCCGAGGTGCATCTGGCAGCTCCTGCCTTTTGCATACAAATCCCGCAGCACAGTAAGATCGCAGATGAAACGTTTTTTTAGCTGCTTTTCGCTCATGGTGAGCAGCTTGATGGTTTCCACCATCATATCAGTGAGATTACGGAAGTATTTTTTGGCGATGCTGGTAATCTCCGCATTCGACTTATCAGGAAAGGCCTGGCGTAAATTCTCAAAAACTACTTTTTTCCTATAGCCAACTACGTAGTATATCAGCAGATAAAGAAAGTCACTTATCAGATACAACACACGCAATGGCAACAACGAAATCCCGTAAAATATAACCAGTAGTATATAGTACATTCTTCCTATCATTAAATTGATAGCAAAGGTAATGAAAACCAGCCGATTGCCTTACAGGACTATATTCTGCAACAGCTCGCACTTAAACGGATAATCTGTATTGAAATGCAGGCCACGGCTCTCCTTACGGAAGGCAGCACCTTTAACAATCAGGTATCCAACAGTAATCATATTTCGCAGTTGGCATAACTGGGGAGATACTTCTGTTTTCTCGTACAAAGATTCCGTTTCCTCATGCAGTATATCCAGGCGGCGAATAGCTCTTTGCAAACGTACATCTGTGCGTACAATACCCACATAATCACTCATTATCTGCTGCAGCTCCTTGAGGCTCTGGGTAATCAGGATCATTTCTTTTGGCGCCGTAGTACCGCGTGCATCCCAATCCGGCACATTATCCCGAAAAGGAATAGTATCGATTTTACTGGTAGCATCCATAAAGCAGCGGTGTGCAAACACCATGGCTTCCAGCAGGGAATTGGACGCAAGCCGGTTGGCCCCGTGTAAACCAGTGCTGGCGCATTCGCCGCAGGCATACAGGTTACGGATGGAGGTGAGTCCCCACTCGTTGGTTTTGATACCGCCGCAGCTGTAATGTGCCGCAGGCGCCACTGGTATCATCTGGTGCTGTACGTCTATGCCGGCAGCTTTACAGGTTTCGTAGATATTTGGAAAATGATGGATAAACTTTTCTATATCCATATGCCTGCAATCAAGGTATACAAACTCAGTACCGGTGATCTTCATTTCACTATCCATGGCGCGGGCCACAATATCACGGGGAGCGAGCGACAGCCGCGGATCATACTTATGCATAAAGTCCTCGCCATGAATATTCCGGAGAATACCACCGTCGCCACGAACTGCTTCGGTAATCAGGAATGACGGGCTAACACCCGGCTGGTACAAAGCCGTAGGGTGGAACTGGATAAACTCCATATTCTCAATACGGCCTTTGGCGCGGTACACCATCGCCACTCCATCGCCGGTAGCAATGGTAGGATTGGTGGTACTGCGGTATACCTGGCCGTTTCCGCCGGTAGCCAGCAGCGTTACTTTGGATAAGATCTTTTCAATTTCGTTGGTCTTGCGGTTGAGCACATACACACCGTAGCACTCGATGTCCGGGGTGGACTTAGTAACCAGGTATCCCAGGTGGTGCTGCGTGATCAGGTCGATCACAAAACAATGCGTTACCAGCTCTATGTTTGGCCGCTGGTGAATTGCTTCCAGCAGCGCTCTTTCTATTTCCTTACCGGTGATATCCTTGTGGTGAATTACCCTGAAAACGGAGTGCCCTCCTTCGCGGCCAAGGCTGAAGTCGCCATTGGCAGTTTTATCAAAGTTGGCTCCCCATTCAATGATTTCGTTCACCCTTTCCGGTCCTTCTGTTACTACAATCTCCACAATGCGGGGATTGCATAATCCGTCGCCGGCTATCAGTGTATCTTCGATGTGCTTTTCGAAACTATCGTTTTCCAGATCGTTTACTACCGCCACGCCACCTTGTGCATACTTGGTGTTCGTTTCATCCTCCCTGCTCTTGGTAATGACAGTAATTTTTTTGTCAGGACACTGCTGCGATACTTTCAGCGCGTATGTAAGTCCTGCAATACCCGATCCTATAACAAGAAAATCTGTTTGCATAAGGCAACAAAAGTACGAATTAAGCTGAAAGCTAATAGCCCTAAATTGAGGAGTGGTTACGCTGTAATAATGGGTTGAAATACAGTACAGCACCGGCCACCAGCAGCCACTGCGCCAGGCCGTAGGTGATCATCACCAGCACACCACCCGCGGGGAAAGGCCCTACAAATTTCCCTACTGCGATCAGGCTGTCGGAAAGGAGGAAGAGCACGGCGCCGGTTATACAATAAGCACCCGCTTTCTGCCAGTTCAAATGAAACGCATGAAGGGAACTTTGCACGGTGACGCTAAGTGTAACAGCGTATATAATCACGGGTATCTTCAGATCACCCAATACCGGGAACAGGTAGATCAGGAAGCCGATTAGAAACGCCGCATGCAGAAAGATCCATGGATATTTACATAACGGTACCGGGGGATTACTATACCGGATTTTTAAAAAGAAGCTGATATACATTACATGTGCCAGCAAAAAGCTACCCAGCCCGCCGAGGAAAAAGTTAGGATTAAGCTGGTCAAACATCAGCAATACATCCCCCCAGAAAGAGAAAAATAAAGCCAATAACAGGAAGACTAAATAGCTGCGTTTTATGTATCCCCTTTCCGTTAACACGAAAATGGCCAGTACGACCGTGAGCAGTGGCTTGGTTACGTAGCGTGGCACTGGCAGTTGCTGCGCAGTGAATATAACGTCCAGCAATAAAATTATACTGTATACCCATAGCCATTTGGAACGAAACAGAGGAGCCATCATATGGTTAAATATTGAGGATGATAGAAAACGTAGAGCCATGACCGCTAGTGGCAGGACTGCTGGCCCGCAGCTGACCCCCATGTAATTGTATAATCTGTTGCGACAAGCTTAAACCTATGCCTGAACCTTTTTTCTTCGTGGTAAAGAAAGGAATGAAAATCTTTTCCATGGCCGCTTCATCGATCCCCGGGCCGTTGTCCGTCACCTCTATATGTAACAGTCCAGTACCGGGCTGGTAAACGTGCATGGTAATTAGCGGATCAGTGGTGTGTTCCAACGCATCCATGGCGTTTTTTACCAGGTTAATCAGCACCATCTGCATCTGCGAAATGTCCGCATGAATCTCTGTTTGCTGTATATTAATTTCCAGGGAGAATTGAATGCCCGCCTGCTTCAGATCCGCCTGAAACAGGTTGGCCACAGCAGTAACGAGCGAACGGGTATTTACCACTGTGAACTGTGGTTCGGGAAGGGCGGTGTAATCGCGGTAGGCGTTTACAAAGTTCATAATGCCTTTGCTGCGACTCTCCACGGTGTCCAGTGCCTCCTGCAGGTCGGCAATACCTTCCGCATTGCTGGCTCCCGGCGCAATATCCAGTGCCACTATTTCCTGCATGGTACCGATGAGCGATACAATTGGTGTCACGGAATTCATGATCTCATGCCGCAGAATTTTAGTGAGGTTTTGCCAGGCATCCAGCTCTTTCTTTTGCAGTTCCGCATGAATGTTCTGGATGGAAATCAGCTTGATCAGTCGCCCCTGCAAGCGCAGGGCGGTAGCGTGTATGGATAACTGTTGCTGCTGTTTGGTAGCGTACAGCGATTTATTACCGGAGGGTAATTGCAGTAACAGCTCGTCCAGTCCGGGATGCGAGGCTTTCAGCTCCGAGAGGTTCCGCAGCCGGTAGATATTGAGCAAACGAAATGCGGCAGGATTGATCAACTCAATTTTTCCGGCTGCATCAAAGGAAATCACGCCTATGCTGATATGCTGGATAATTGTATCGATGTATTTGAGGTTCGCCTCTTTTTCCGCACGTGTTTGCCGGAAGGCTTCCAGTACTTCATTGAACTGCTGGTTCAGCTGCTGGAAGCTTTTACCCAGTTTATTGTCACTACTGAAACGGATCGAAAAATCCTGGTAGCGGATCGACTCGAGGAACAACGTCAGCTTACGATTAATGCGGTTCAGGTAATGATAGATACCGTACATCTGCCCCAGTACCAGCGGGATACAGAGGTAGGCAAGCACCCGGCTGAAATCGAAAAACAGCCATGCACCTGCGGTAATTGTTACTGCAAGCAGCACAACACGTATACAGAGGTTGGTACTGAACCGGTTCATGCAGTGTAGTTATATGTTATATTTTTCGAGCCGGCGATACAGCGCAGCCCTGCTCAACCCCAGTTCCCTGGCCGCTTCCGTGATGTTGCCGCTGCACTTTTTCATCGCCTGCGTGATGATGTTTCTTTCCATATCTTCCAGGTTATAACCGGTATCAGCTGCCTGATCATTGGCCTGGTTGTTCTTGGTGAATACATCTTTAGGTTGCAGCGTTTTTCCTTGTGAAAGAATCACGGCCCTTTCTAAAGCGTGTTGCAGTTCGCGGATATTTCCCGGCCATTCGTATTTCTGAAGCTGGGTGATTAGCGCATCGCTGAGACTATTAACAGGGCGTTTGTACTTATCGCGGTAGATGTTGAGGAAATGTTCTGCCAGCGGCACGATATCGTCTGTGCGTTCCCGTAGTGGGGGCAGGTGTATTTCAATGGTGTTGATTCTGAACAGCAGGTCCTGGCGGAATTGCTGCTGGGTGGCCATCTGCGGGAGGTTTTTGTTGGTGGCGCAGATCAGACGCACATCGATATTGATTTGTTTGTTGGAGCCTACTTTGGTAACATTTCTGTTTTGAAGTACCGTCAGTAATTTGGCCTGGAAAGGGGTGGTAATGTTCCCTATTTCATCCAGGAAGATGGTACCGCCGCTGGCCTCTTCAAACCTGCCTTTCCGGTCGTCCCGCGCGTCAGTAAAAGCACCTTTTACATGACCAAAAAGTTCACTCTCAAACAGGCTTTCGGAAATGGCACCCAGATCCACGCTCACAAAGGGTTTATCTTTCCGGTGTGACTGCTGGTGAATATGCCTGGCCAGCATATCCTTTCCTGTACCGTTTTCACCGAGGATGAGGATATTGGCATCGGTGCCGGCTACACGTGATACAGTTTCGAATACTTCCTGCATGGCCGGGCTTTTGCCAATCAGCAGGTTGCCACCGGTGCCGGCGTGTGTGGTACCTGGCTTAGCGGTAGCCGCTACGTGCTTTTGGTAGGCCGACTGTATAGTAGCCACGAGTTTATCATTTTCCCATGGCTTGAGCACGAAGTCGGCCGCACCGGCTTTAATGGCCCTCACGGCCATTTCCACGTCGCCATAGGCTGTAAACAGCACCACTGTTGACTGGGGTTTGATATCGAGAATACGGTCCAGCCATTCAAAGCCTTCCTTTCCACTACTGAGGTCGCGGGTAAAATTCATATCCAGCAAAATCACATCGTAGTCGAAATTACTTATCAGGTAGGGTATTTTCTGGGGGTTCCTTTCAAAGTCAACCTGTTCAAAATGTCTTTTAAGAAGTAGTCGTGCAGCGCGTAACACGTCTGCATCGTCGTCTATAATAAGAATTTTCCCCTGTTGCATTGTGGTCATAGCGGTGATATTGTGTGGGTATTGGCTACAATAATAAAGAATTTTTCTCCGCACGGAAGTAAAGATTTGAAAGTGTCCGAATGTGAACAAATGCTGTGCGGAACAGGACATAGTTTAACGGCGGAATACGCTTTAATGCATTGTAATATAGTAAGTTACGTTATTGGCATATGCATTGACTTCTACCGGGCATCAAACTTTCCAATAAATCATGGACAGAAAATTAGAAAAGAAATTTTGGACCAGAAAACGCATCCTGATAATAGGAGCGGGCAGTATAGCCGTACTGTTGCTGGCATATAACCTCATCTTCGCAGATCACAGGGCCACCCTCAACGTGGAAAAGGAGAAAATTACCATTTCACCGGTTACCAAAGGAACTTTTGATGTATACATAGCTGTAACTGCTGTAGTAATGCCATTAAAAACCATCCGCCTGGATGCGATTGAAGGAGGATATGTAAGTCATAAATACCTGGAAGGCGGCAGCATGGTGAAGGCTGGCGACTCCATCCTGAAGCTGGATAACCAGCGGCTGATGATGGATTTCGTGAACCATGAAACTGAAATTTACCGTTTACAGAACGAATTGCAGAATACCCGGTTGGCCATCCGTCAGCAGAAATTTACCATGCAGCAAACGATGTATGAAATGGAGGCGAAGATAGCAGCAGCGCAGGATTTGTACGACCGCAACAAGCAACTGGTAGACGAAAAGATCGTGGCCCGCCAGGAGTTTAACAAGAACAAAATTGAGCTGGAAGGCTTAATCAAGCAAAGGGATATACAGCAGCAATCCCAGCAATACCAGGATGAAAATGCCGTGCGCCAGATAGCCCAGCTGGAAGGCACGCTGGTAAGAACACAGCGTAACCTCGCGCTGATGAAGGAGAACCTGAACAGCTTAATTGTACGTGCCCCCGTGGATGGCCAGTTATCTTCAATAGATGTGGAAGTGGGCTCCAGCATTACTGCCGGCCAGAATCTGGGTCAGATAGATGACCTGAACGGCTTCAAATTACGCGCAGATATTGATGAACACTATGTTTCACAGGTATTTGCCGGCTTAAAGGCCACCTTCGAGTTTGATGGTAAGAGTTACGATATGATGGTTACCAAAGTTTATCCCGAGGTAAAGAACGGCCGTTTCCAGGCGGATCTTACCTTTGAAAAGCAAACCCCGGAAGGTATCCGTCGCGGCCAGTCCAGCCCTATACGGCTGGTACTTGGGAAGTCTAACGAAGCTATACTGCTGCCACTGGGAGGTTTCTTCTCAGACACCGGTGGGAACTGGGTGTATGTACTTGATAAGGATGGCAAACGTGCCGTAAAGCGTAACATCACCCTGGGCCGTAAGAACCCGCTGTTTTTCGAGGTGTTGGAAGGGTTGCAGCCTGGTGACAAGGTGATCACTTCTTCCTACGAAAGTTTTGGCAACAAAGATGTGTTAGCCTTTTAGTAATATTATATTCAGAATCCCATAAAAGCCTTTTTATGATACGTACCGTTAACTTACAGAAGCTCTTTACCACAGAAGAAGTAGAAACCACAGCTTTGAATGGTATTAATATGGAAGTACAGGATGGCGAATTTGTGGCCATCATGGGACCTTCCGGATGCGGAAAATCGACCCTGCTCAATATTCTGGGGTTACTGGATAATCCTACTGACGGTGAGTATCATTTCTGGGGAAAAGAGGTGGCGCGCATGAGTGAGCGCCAGCGGGCCCAGTTGAGGAAGGGAGCTATTGGTTTCGTATTCCAGAGTTTTAACCTGATTGATGAACTGACCGTTTACGAAAACGTGGAGTTACCGTTGCTGTACCTGAAGGTGCCGGCACCGGAGCGCAAGCAGAAGGTGGAGGAGGTGTTGGAGCGCATGAACATCATGCACCGTCGCAACCACTTTCCGCAGCAGCTGTCTGGTGGGCAGCAGCAGCGTGTGGCCATAGCCCGTGCCGTGGTGGCCAAGCCCAACCTGATCCTGGCCGACGAGCCTACCGGTAACCTGGACTCCACAAATGGTGAAGAAGTAATGAAGTTGCTGCAGGAGCTGAATAATGCCGGTACCACGCTGATCATGGTAACCCACTCACCTTATGATGCGGGATTCGCCCACCGGGTAATTAACCTGTTCGATGGCCGTGTGGTAACTGAAAATATCAAGGAGCAATTCCACGTATAGACCTATACGTTACCTAACTGCGTGTATTCCATCGCGTTATAATATTTTAACTTTTACGAGTAGAATAACAAGTGAACAAGTAACCAGGGAGTGTGTCCACACACTCTGTCTATATAATTTGCAAAAATTAAACTATGATACAGTTACAAGATATCTCCAAACACTATCCGGTAGGATTTGGTAAGAATGAAATTCTGAAGAACATAAACCTGGACATCCGGGAAGGTGAGTTTGTGTCGATAATGGGCCCTTCCGGTTCCGGCAAATCCACGCTGCTGCACATTCTGGGACTGCTGGAAGAGCCATCTTCCGGCAAATATCTTTTCCAGGGGGAGCGGGTGGATAGCATGAATGAAAAAAAACGCACCCAGTTGCACAGAGGTGCCATTGGCTTTGTTTTTCAGGCCTATCATCTGATTGACGAGTTAACCGTTTACGAAAATATTGAAACCCCTTTATTATATAAGAACGTACCGGCATCCGAAAGGAAAAGCAAGGTGGCCGACATCCTGGACCGCTTTAACATGGTGGCGAAAAAGGACCTTTTTCCGAGCCAGCTTTCCGGCGGCCAGCAGCAGCTGGTAGGTATTGCCCGGGCACTGGTGGCGGAGCCTAAGGTCATCCTGGCCGATGAGCCCACCGGTAACCTCCATTCCGATCAGGCTAAAGTAATTATGGAACTATTCAGCCAGTTAAACAAACAGGATAAGATTACCATTGTACAGGTTACCCACTCCGATGTGAATGCCACCTATGGCAACAGGATCATCCAGATACAGGACGGTATAATTCAATAATAATAATCTGATAAAAAAAGATTATGTTGTACACTCAAATTTTGAGGTATGCCACCATACCTACTAAAATTTTACCTTCCGTCAATAAGAACAGGAAAGTATCGATACAATTACTATATTTTTGTAATGCTATGAGATTATCCCGATATGCAGGCTGGTGCCTGTTACTATTCATGTTTGCTAACATCTCACAAGCTGTAGCGCAGGATACGTGGAGTTTGCAACGTTGTGTTGATTACGCATTGCAACATAATATACAAGTGAGGCAACAGGACATACAGAAGCGTATGGCCGAGCTTACCCTGAAGCAAAGCAAGTTGAACAGAATTCCGTCTGTTAATGCCAGCTTAGGTGGAGCGTACAATGAAGGTCGTAACCCCAGCCCTGAAACCAACACTTATATTCAACAGTCCTTCACATCGCTGAACGGTAGTGCCAACGTGCAGGGTGACATCTTTAACTGGTTTGCCAAGCAAAACCTGGTAAAGGCGAATACCTTTGATTTACACGCCAACAATTTCCTGCTGGATAAAGCAAGAAATGATCTCGCGTTTAACGTGGCCACTGCATTCCTTCAGATACTGCTGAATATTGAACAGGTAAAGGTGAACGAGGTGCAGGTAAAACTTACCAACTCCAACCTGGCAAATACCAAGAAGCTGGTAATTGCCGGTTCTGTTCCGGAAAGCAACCAGGCCGATCTGGAAGCACAGCTGGCAACAGACAGCGTAAATCTGGTAACTGCTCAAAATAATGTTATCACATCTATTTTGCAGATGAAGGCATATATGAACCTGGATTTTGAAATTCCATTTCAGCCAGAGGTGCCTGAAAATATATTTGATCTGCCCATGGCCCATCTGAGTGAGATGGCGCCGGAAATGGTGTATAGCGCGGCTACCACCACATATCCTTTGCTGAAAGCGGACGATTATAAAGTGCAGGCAGCGGAATATAATTACAGGTCTACCAGGGCAGGCTTATATCCATCGCTGGGTTTTAACGCAGGCCTGGGTTCCTCTTTTGCCAATAACTTCAGAAGCCTGGACCTGACGAAGGTGCAGAGAACAATAGATACAGTGGGGTATCTTGCAAATGCCCCTGCGCAGTTTGTTGTAAAAGAAGGGGCACACATTCCTTCCAATGCATATTTCATGACTCCCTTTGGTGATCAGATCAGCAATAACTTCCAGCAGTTTATTCAGTTGAACCTGCGTATCCCAATTTTCAATGGCTGGCAGGTAAGGGCTAATACCAAAAAAGCACAGCTGAATGTAGAAAATGCTAAGCTGACTAAGGAACAGGATGTGCAAAAGCTCAGACAGGATATTTACACCGCCCATGCCAATGCTGTTGCTGCCCTTCAGAAGTACACCGCGTCTTCAAAAGGAGTGGATGCTGCACAGAAAGCCTATGACTTCGCGACTAAACGATTCAACCTTGGTCTGATGAATACCATCGACTATATTACCACGCAAAGTAAACTGTTCAGGGCCCAGATCGACAAGGTTTCTGCACAGTACGATTATATATTTAAAATGAAATTGCTGGAGTTCTACAGAGATCAAAAAATATCCCTGTAGCGCTTTTCAGGAAATAAACTGCTTTATGAAGAAAAAGACACTTTACTGGCTCATAGGCATACTCGGTTCACTTATTGTTCTACTCATCGTCCTGAAAAAAACAGGTGTTATTGGTAAGGAAGAAGGTATTAAAGTCGCTACAGAAAAGGCGGGCCGCAAAAACATTATTGAAGTAGTAACGGCCAGCGGAAAAATTTACCCCGAAGTAGAAGTAAAAGTTAGCTCCGACGTTTCCGGTGAAATCACAGACCTCCTGGTGCAGGAGGGCGATAGCGTAAAAAAAGGCCAGGTACTGGCACGCATATACGCAGATATTTATGGCTCCATGGTGGACAAGGCTGCAGCCTCTGTTAGTCAGTCGCAGGCCCAGCTGGCCAACACCACAGCCGCGCTTAATTCTTACAAAGCCCGTCTGGATCAGAATAAAGCAGCGTATAACCGTAATAAGGAACTGCTGGAACAGAAGGTAATTTCAAGGTCAGAATATGAAACTGCTGAAGCTACTTACCTGGCTTCCCTTGCAGATTATAACGCCGCAGTGCAGCAGATCAACAGTAATAAATTTGCTGTTGCCAGCGCACAGGCAAACCTCACCGAGGCTAATAAAAACCTGGGTCGTACTACCATCAATGCCCCCATGGGCGGGATTGTATCACTGCTTTCCGTAAAGAAAGGTGAGCGCGTGGTAGGTACGGCGCAAATGACCGGTACTGAAATGTTACGCATCGCAGATATGAATGCCATGGAGGTGCAGGTAGATGTTGGAGAAAACGATATCCCTAAAGTAAAGTACGGGGACACAGCCATCATTGAAGTAGATGCTTATAATAACCGCAAGTTTAAAGGGATCGTTACCCAGATTGCAAGTAGCAGTAAAGGCGCAGCCACTACTACAGCTGCGACCAGCAGCGCAGAACAGGTAACCAATTACATCGTTCATATTCGTGTGCTGGCTGAGAGCTATGCCGACCTTATGACTGTTACCAACGGTGGCCGGAAGATTTATCCTTTCCGCCCGGGCATGAGTGCCAGTGTGGATATTCAGACAAGGCACGTCAATAATATCCTGGCTATCCCTATTAATGCTGTTACTACCCGTGACCAGGATAGCGTGAAGGGCGATAAGAAAGTACAGGATAATACTACCCCTGGTTCATCTGAAAGCACCAAACCAGCGTTAAATGAGGTGGTATTTGTGTTACAGAAAGATATGACCGTTAAGATGGTGAATGTAACCACCGGCGTACAGGACGATACGAACATCGAAATTTTGTCCGGCTTAAAAGAAGGGGATGAGATTATCACTGCGCCTTATTCAGCTGTTTCACGCACCCTGTCTAATGGTAAGAAGGTGAAAGTAGTTCCAAAAACACAGTTGTTTGAGGGTAACCAGAAGTAAGCCTGATAACAGATAAGATACTTGAAGCCGCGCCTTTGGTGCGGCTTCTTCCTTTTCAATAGGGGCAATTTCATTACATTGCGTAAAAATTCGCGTAGTGAGTAAGGATAAAAGCATAGGTATTATCGGCGGTGGTAGCTGGTCTACCGCGCTGGCCAAGATTCTGACCGACAACGGTCACCGCATTAACTGGTGGATCCGCAATGAGGATACGATCAGGCACATGCATCTTCGCCATCATAACAAGCATTACCTGACGTCCGTATATTTTGATACCAATCTGCTGGAACTGAGCAGCGACCTGGAGTACATTGTAGGGGCAAGCGATCAGCTGGTATTGTCTGTTCCCTCGGCTTTCCTGGAAGATGCCTTGCGTGAACTGCCGGCAAATGCGTTTGAAGGCAAGGAGGTAATATCTGCTATTAAAGGGCTGGTGCCTAGTACGAATACGCTGATTAATAATTATATGGCGGAGCGGTTCCAGGTACCACTGGATCGTTATTTCACAATTACAGGGCCTTGCCATGCGGAAGAAGTAGCCAACGAAAAACTGTCGTACCTCACCTTTTCCGGAGTGAGTCCTGACAAGGCGCAGGCTATTGCGGATAAGTTTACCAACAGTAACCTGCAAACAGTGGTGAATACTGATGTGATTGGCGTACAACTGGCGGCGGTATTGAAAAACATCTATGCGTTAGGTGCCGGTATTGCACATGGGCTGGAGTATGGGGATAATTTTCTGAGTGTGTTCATCACCAATTGTTTTGGGGAGATGCAAACCTTTCTGAAGCAATATGAAACCATACATGCTGCGGAAGAAGGCGTAGAGAGCACGGCGCATAACTACAGTGCCAGCGCTTACCTCGGTGATTTGCTAGTAACCTGCTATTCGCTGCATAGCCGTAACCGTACTTTCGGTAATATGATAGGCAAGGGGTACTCCGTAAAGGCCGCACAGCTGGAGTTGAACATGATTGCAGAGGGGTATTATGCCAGCAGGTGTTTACATGAAATGAACCGGGAGATTGGTGCTTATATGCCGGTGGCGCAGGCCGTGTATGCTATATTATGGCAGCAGCTGCATCCAACGGAGGCTTTTATGGCCTTGGAAAAAGGCTTTATTTAGGTAGCAAAATTATTTACAAATAAAAAAGCGGGAGGCAGATGTCTCCCGCTGTGTTCCATAAAGTGCTTGATGAGTAACCCCTCATCTAAAGCACACTTTGATGAGAATTTATAATTAGTTTATTCTTCCTCGTAATCGTCATAGCTGTCAGCCCCCACTTTCATAATCGCCCTGACGTTGGGAAAATATTGTTTGATAATCCACACCACCCGCGCAAAATACGTATCACTCAACATCGGACCATCGTAATATTCTACTTCATTCGTGACATCAGAAATAATGTATTCAGTTGGTGTTGTACTCCCGTTCAGGGACGCCTGAAATCTTCTTTCTTTTGCTACTTTACGCAGTACCACTTTGTTAGGTACTCCATCTACTTTGAATGTACAAGAGATATTCCGCATGTAACTCTGGTTTTTGAAGTTAAATGGAGGAGCATTTCCCCGCTAAATTTGATGCTTGCTTGCCATAGAATTTTTCTCATTTTGGTGCTTTGGCTATTCCGTTGCACCAAAATTATCAACCTTCGGACAAACTTCCGGTAATGTAAAACTTGTGCTGTCATAATGATTATAATTGAGTAATAATTTGTGATTTGTTAAGCATTTTGTAATACGAAGTAAATATTTATGTTTACAACAAACCTTTACTAGATGTTAACGATATGGCGGATTAACAAATGATTTACAAAATGGCCTGCCTGGGCAGCAGTTGCCCTACCCAATTCCTCAGTTGTACCGTAAAATTTGTAGAGAAAATTCTACAGTTCTTGAAAGAGGTCAGCCAGCACACCGGCTATTACGGATGGATTAATATTTGAACTGATTGTCCCGTACGGCTGTATCTAGTAAAACGAAAAAAATTGTGGAACATGACCAGAACATTGCTATTTGTTACATCCTTTCCTCCCAGGGAATGCGGAATCGCTACTTTCTCCCAAGACCTCATTAATGCGATGGAAAAAAGCTTCTCCGGTAAACTGGAAATCGAAGTTTGCGCCTTACATGAAGCCGGAAAACAGTTAACCTACCCTAACCCTCAGGTAACTTACACGCTTAACCCATTCGATATTGACAGTTGCGTGGCCTTTGCGCATGAAGTGAATGCAAACAGTAAAATCGACCTTATCGTATTTGAACATGAATTCGGATTATGGGGTGGCGAATACGGCCACAACCTGCTGGGAATGTTGTCCCTGCTGGATAAACCATTTGTTATCCGCTTTCATACCGTATTACCATATCCTGACCCCAAATGCACCAAGGTGGTAAGCCTTATCAGTGCACTTGCGGCCAAAGTGCTGGTGATGACGAAATCCTCTGCCAGACTCCTGGAAGAGGTATACCATGTACCGGCATCCAAAGTGGAGTATATTCCGCATGGAACACACGCCCATATTGTGGATGACCTTGACGCACTGAAAAAACAGTACGATGTACAGGGAAGAACGGTCCTCAGCACTTTTGGCCTTTTATCAGAAAATAAAGGCATAGAAACTGGTATCAAAGCCATGCGGGATATCGTAAAGCACGACCCTAATGTATTATACCTCATCCTCGGGAAAACACACCCAGTGGTATTCAGCCATGAAGGAGAGAAATACCGTGACTCTCTGGAGCTACTCGTGAAAGAATATGGCCTGGAAAACAATGTACGGTTCGTCAACAGTTACCTGTCGCTCAATGCCCTGCTGGACTACCTCTCATTGACTGATATCTACCTCTTTACCTCTAAAGACCCGCATCAGGCAGTAAGCGGCACTTTTGTGTACGCCATGAGCGCCGGCTGCGCTGTCATCTCTACGGAGTTCGTTCAGGCAAAGGAAATGCTGGATGAGCACTGCGGTTGCCTGATCGATTTTAATAATCACGAACAACTGGCCGCCGCCGCTATTAAGCTGATTGCCAACCCGGAACTACGCCACAGCATGAGCCAGAATGCCATCGAAAAAACCCGCAGCTCCATCTGGGAAAACGTTGCCATCGCTCATATGAGCGTGATCAACGAGGTGTTTGCGGAAGACAAACCACTGTTGCCAAACCTGCCAGCTCCTTACCTGGATCATATCGACCGCCTCACCACCGAATTCGGCATGCTCCAGTTCTCCAAGTATGATACGCCGGACCCGGAATCAGGCTACACCCTGGACGATAATGCCCGCGCACTCATAGCCATGTGTATGTACATGAAAGAACTGCAGCCAAGCAGTTTTATATATAGCCTGAGCCGTAAATACATTGATTTTATTGCCTATTGTCAGAAACCTTCCGGGAAATTTCTGAACTATGTGAACTTAGATGGTTCCTTCTCAGAGATGAACGATGAAGTGAACCTGGAAGATGCCAATGGGCGCACTATCTGGGCACTCGGTTATGCCCTTTCCAACTATAAATACCTGCCTTTTGATATGCTTCAGGAACTTAATTCCATCTTCAGGCCATGCCTGAAATGGATGGAGAGCCTGAAATCACCACGCGCTATTGCCTTTGCTATCAAAGGATTATACTATTTCCGTCAATACCGTCGCAGTGATATTACGGAAGATATAGTACGTACCTTAGCTTTCAGGTTACAACAGGCCTATAACCAGGAGGCCGACAGCACCTGGAAATGGTATGAATCCTACCTCACATATGGCAACGCCGTACTGCCAGAAGCAATGATGATGGCATGGCAAATAACCGGGGACGACAGGTATCGGAAGACCGCCGAGGAAAGCATGCACTTCCTTTGGCACAAAACCTGTAATAAGAATCACATGAAGATGATCAGCAACAAATCATGGTATCACCGCACGGATGTCGAAATCGCCGAAGGAGGCGAGCAACCCATCGAGGTAGCCTATACAATGCTGGCACTTCATACATTTTATAATATCACAAAAGATCCTTCCTGCCTGGAGAGGTCACGACTGGCTTTCAGCTGGTTTTTAGGTAACAACCACCTGAAACAGCTGGTATATAATCCCCTGACGTATGGTTGCTATGATGGCTTGGAAACAAATAACATCAATCAAAACCAGGGGGCAGAATCAACCGTCTGCTACCTGATGGGCCGTCTGCTAATGGAGGAATGGAATAAACATAAGTATGTTACATCGAAACAAGACAACAGCCTGGAACCGGCCAGAATCGGTTTCAACTGAGGAGAGAAAAACAGGACAACATATCCTGATTATAGACGATGAACCTGACATTTGCAGGTTACTGCAACTGAGTCTTGTTCGGCATGGCTATTCCGTAAAATATGTTCATGCCCTGCGCGACGGGATGCAGTACCTGCAAACTTACAAACCTGATCTGCTGTTCCTGGATATCCACCTCCCGGATGGCTCAGGCCTGGATGCATTGCCTGTAATCAAAGGTATCATTCCTACGCTGCCTATCATTACTATCAGCGCCTATGATAATGAGATGGAGAAACAAAAAGCACTGACTACCGGCGCCTCTTTTTTTCTTGCAAAGCCGTTTAACGTCAAAAGCGTTGATGAACTGCTGGGCAAGATAAAAAGTTAGTAGTCCACATTTTTAATTATTAAATTAGATAGCTGTTCCCACAAAATTTATATGAATCCAGTATGAGAAATATTCTGATAATAGATGACGAAATCAACATCTGTACCTTGCTTAGTAAGTTCCTTACCAAGCACGGATTTGCTGTTGAAACCACCATGACCGGAACATCAGCCCTCAAGATGATGAAGGAAAAGCCTTTTGACCTTGTACTATGTGATTACCGGCTTAAAGATACTGACGGCGCACAGCTGCTCCAGGATATTCGCCAGATCAATCCTAATACCATCGTAATAATTATCACCGGTTATACGGATGTACGCGTAGCTGTGGAAATGGTGAAAAACGGTGCTTACGACTACCTGTCGAAGCCACTGTACCCGGATGAAATTCTTAACCTTGTACATAAGGCATTCGCACATAAAGAAGCGGAACAGGAGCGACGCGCCTCCCAGCCGGTAGAAGCAGGCAGCGAGGTAGAAGCCCGCGAAACCCTGCTGCAGCGCAATCAAAACGATAAAAATGATAAATACGTGTATGGTGAAAGTGCCAACTCACAGGAATTGATCCGCCAGATCAAACTGGTAGCACCCACTGACTATAGCGTAATCATCTTCGGGGAAACCGGTACCGGTAAGGAATCGGTAGCCCATCTTATCCACTATCACAGCAAACGCGCAGAACAACCATTTGTAGCACTGGACTGTGGCAGCCTCTCCAAAGAACTGGCCGCCAGTGAACTATTCGGTCATGAAAAAGGAGCGTTTACCGGCGCAATCAATACAAAGATCGGCGCTTTCGAGCAGGCACAGGGCGGAACCCTCTTCCTGGACGAAATCTCCAATCTCTCCTATGATATCCAGGTTGCACTCCTCCGTGTACTCCAGGAAAAAGTAATCAGAAGAGTCGGCAGCCTGAAAGAAATTCCAATTGATGTACGCATCATCGTTGCCTCTAACGAAAAGCTCTCTGAATCCGTACAGCGCGGTAAATTCAGGGAAGATTTATTCCATCGCTTCAACGAATTCACTATATACATTCCGCCATTAAGAGAACGCCAGGCCGACCTGCCATTGTTTGTTGAGGCATTCGTTCGCCAGGTAGAAAAAGAACTGGATAAAACCTGTGGCAGCATTTCTCCTGAAGTATGGGAATGCTTCCGCCAATACAACTGGCCAGGTAATATCCGTGAACTTAAAAATGTGATTCGCCGCGCATGCCTGCTCACACCTGAAAGAGAGGAAATTACCATGGCTGCACTGCCGCTGGAAATGAAGGAATCATTTAATCAGCAGGTGGAAGAAATGCCAATGGTGGGTGAGCTTTCATCTATTCTTTCCAATGAAAATGACTTGAAGTCAGTGGCATTGCAGGCGGAGTACAACAAGATTATCAATGTACTGAAAGAGGTAAAATACAATAAAACAAAAGCTGCACAACTGTTAAACATTGACAGAAAAACACTGTATAACAAGCTGCGGTTATTGAATATAAATTACTAAAACCGTTTAGGTTTTATTGCGCAATGGGTAAAGTTATAGTGAAAGCTGTTCCTTTACCCATTTCGCTTTCTACGTGTATGGTGCCTTTGTGGTTCAGCAGGATATTTTGTGTGCTGGTGAGGCCCAAACCGGTTCCCTTGGCTTTGCTGGTGTAAAAAGGATCAAACAGGCGTCCTTGTTGTTCTTCAGGAATACCAGGGCCATTATCTGATATTTTGATGATCGCCTTATCCTGAAAACGCCTGGTGGAAATGGTCAGAACACCTTTGCCCGGTGTCATAGCTTCAATGGCATTGATAACAATATTCAGAAAAGCAATCACTACTTTTTCTTCATCTGCCACTACCTGAATTGTCTCATTTTCCAGCAACAGTTCCAGGTTGATTTCATTCAGTTTCATGCGGTCTCTGGAAAGAGCCAGCGTATTGTTCAGCAACCTGTCAAGGCTCACTGCTGATGCATGGAGTTCCATCATACGGGTGCTATGCAGCAGTTCCGTAATCAACTGATTGATGCGGGTACAATTTCTCTCTATAATATCCGTATACAGCATGGCATCATCACTGGCAGAAACGGCCGGATCATCTTTAAACTGGCTAACGGCAAGGAGTATATTGGTAAGTGGGTTCCGTACTTCATGTGCAATTACACGCGCAATACGACCTGTAATTACAAATTTTTCCTGGTGTTGCTTTTCCTGCTCTTCACGCTTTCTTTCGGTAATATCCTGGATCACACATAAAAAAATCTGTGCGGCTTCATCCAGCATCACGGCATTTATCTGTACTACCAGCTTTTGATTGTCGCTGGTTTTGAAATCATATTCCCTCAAGGCTTCGCCTTCTTCACAAATATGCCCAATGAAATTATCGCTTTGTTCCTTGTTGACAAACAGGTCGCGCAGGTGCTTATTCAACAGCTCTTCCTTGTGGTATTTGAGTGTTTTAAGCGCCGCAGGATTGGCATCTATAATATTCTTGTTACAGTCGGCAAGCAATATTAAATCATGTGCTTTTTCGAATATGCCGAAGTATTTTTTCTCACTCTCTTCGATGGTGCGGAGATGACTATATTCATCGAGTGCATACCTGATACTTCTTTCCAGCAGGTCAGCCGTAATATCTCCCTTAACAAGATAATCATAGGCTCCGGCCTGCATGGCCTCCCGGTCAATAGCATAGTCACCTTTACCGGTAAGCATAATCACCGGCGCCTGGAAATCCAGCTCCTGGAAATAGTGAAGTATGTCGAGCCCTGTAAATGGGCCCAGCCGATAATCCACGAGATATACATCATGCCCTCTCCGGTTAATGGCTGCTTTCCCCTTATCAAAGGTAGGTGCCCATTCCAGTTTATACTGGCCTGGAGAGATGTCATGTAATAGTTCGTTGACAAGAAAGAAATCATCCTCATCATCGTCAATCATAAGTATGTTAACTGGATACTCACTCATCGCTGTAGCAGGTAATATTTCAGGCATTTAATAACACGCAGATTTACAGCAAGAACGATGCTAAGCTTTATGTTGATCTGCATATTCTTCACTTTTCAGGGGTTGTACCATTGGTAAAATGACGGTAAACGTGGCGCCTTTATCGGGGTAGCCATTGGCCATAATAAAGCCATGGTGACTGTCCGCTATTTTCTTACAGATCGCAAGCCCAATGCCGGTTCCGCTGTATTCGCTGATGCCATGTAGACGCTGGAATATGAGGAAAATCCGGTCGGCATAGGTCTGGTCGAAACCGATACCATTATCCGCTATACTAATCCTGCAATATTTTTCTTCCCAGTGGTTCTCCTTTACAAAACCCAGGTCTTCGCCGGATACCAACTCATTGTGGATATTTATATGCAGTTGCCTTTCCGGGTGCGAAAACTTGATGGCATTGGCAATCAGGTTCTGAAACAGCTGGTGAAAGGCGGTAGGGTTGCCTTCAATTACAGGCAGCTCATCAATGTCAATCACGGCGTTTTTCTCTTCCAGCGTGATTTCCAGATCGCTCACCACCTCTTTCAGTAACTCATTCATGTCTACCGGTACAATGCTTTCCGGCATAATACGGCCCGCCCTGGAAAAGGTAAGCAGGTCGTTGATCAGCACGCGCATACGGGATACGGCGGCCACCATGCGGTCTATCAGCTCGCTCGCATCCGCTGGCAGCTGCTCTTTGTATTTTACCTGCAATCGGTCAGAGAAGGTAGATATTTTGCGGAGGGGCTCCTGCAGGTCATGGGAGGCTACATAGGCAAATTGTTCGAGTTCCTGATTAGTTTTATTTAAGAGTGAAATGTTTTGTTGTAAATCTCTTTGGTAAGACTTCAGTTTCGATTCGATATGGTGTTGCAGTCTTACCTCTTTTGTAAGCGTGATGTAGGAATAAATTCCGATGGTAATGGCCACCAGTGAAGAAATGAAGATCATAGGCACCCAGAGGCCGGAGAAGAAGTTAAAGAGTTCCGACTTTTCGTGTACCTGGCTTTCTTCTATGTGTACCATTTCCTGCACAGTGTGGTCAATGCGGTCCATTACACTTTCACCGGCCAGGACAGTGGCTTTTTCTTCCCTGCTCATATCCGCTTCGGCATTGCTGCCCAGCAGCTGCTCATATTTGATGGTGAGTAGCTGGCGGAGTGTATCCAGATGGAGCTGTTGGATTTTGCTGTCGGCCGTTACCCGGCGCAGCATCTGGTATTCTTTTTCAATGCGCAGGCTTCTGTCTTTCATGGTAGGATCAAGGAAAGAGCTGTCCTTTGTAAGTTTAAAGCCTCTGATAGCGGCCTCAGCCTCCTTCACCTGTTTGGTGATCACTTCCAGTCGCTTGGAAACTTCAATAGCGTGGTTAAGCCTGGCAGCGTTATCCAGGAGGTTTTTTGCAACAAGATAGGAGAATATCGACGCTGTCACGATAACGGTAAACGCAATGAAAAAACCAATCTGTATTTTCTTGTGTACGGAAAAATGCATATCGTCTTTGTTGGTTACTGCAACGGCATTTGAAGATACTGTATCTCCCGGAATTTTCGGTAAGCTGTCATGTGTTTTCATGGCTGATAATGAGCAACAATTTCCACAGTTGTATCGCGAATTTCTACAACTCATGCGGGTACTGACGGTGAGGGCAGACTAACTGTGCTGGAACGAACTTTGATTTTTCAATAATTATATGTTCACCTTAAAACTGTAAGCTATGGCAAATAATCCAAATCCCGACAGGAACAAGGAACCAATTCCAACTCAGCCGGATAAGCCGTCGCCGGACAGGCAGGAGCCAGGACGGCACGAGCCGACTCCCATGCAACCTCCGCCGGATCAACCCGAAATAAGGCCTATTCCACAGGAAATTCCGGATCGGCAAACGCCACACCAGCCTGCTGATCCTCAAACTAAATGATAACTGTTTTCGCCGATAAGCGGCAAATCCGAAAGAGGGCGGGTGCCAATGGTACCCGCCCTCTTTCGGTAATTGGAGGTGTATCGTGGCTTATCCAAAGAGCAGCTGCTCATCCCTGTCTTCCACAGGAATTTTCTGGATAAACTCGTCAAATCCGGGACCGTCATGGCTGCTGTAAGCGCCGTAAGCATCCAGGACAAAACTTTTATCACCTTCCTTATCTTCCAGTACATAAAGGATGGAGGAATCGGAAGGGTCTGAATCACCTTCAAACCGATATGTTTTGACAATTAACAGATCTTCCGGATTATAGATTTTCTTGGATTCCGGATTTTGCATGCGGCCATGGTCGCTGAGTTTTAATTCATGATCAAAGCCTCTCTCACGCAGTTTTTCCATTACTCTTGTCAGTGTTGTCATTTCGCCTGGCTTTTCCATAAAAAAGGGTTTTTGGTTAATGATCAAAATCCAAAAGTTATGCCGCCTGCCGGGGAAGGTACGATACAACACATGGTACCATTTGTGTGTTAGTTAATTATAACCAAAAACCTTTAGATATGAGAGCAATTTGGTCAGGCGCCATTGGTTTTGGACTGGTAAACATACCGGTGAAGTTATATAGCGCCACACAGGATAGCCACATCAGCCTGGATATGCTGGATAGCAAAAATATGGGGCATATCCGGTACAAACGTGTAAATGAAGACACAGGTAAGGAAGTCCCCTGGGAACAAATTGTGAAAGGCTATTTATATAATGATGAATACATTGTACTCGAAGATGAAGACTTTGAGGCAGCCAGCCCGAAAAAGAGTAAGGTCATCGAAATAACGTCTTTTGTTCAGGAAGAAGATATTGATGACATCTACTTCGAATCCCCGTATTTCCTGGAACCTGCCAAAGGAGGAGAAAAGGCCTATGAGCTCCTGCGCCAGACGCTGGAGAAAACCAAGAAAGCCGGCCTCAGCAGTTTTGTGCTCCGCTCAGCGGAACACCTGGCGGTGATACGCCCCCGCGAAAACTACCTCCTGTTACAGCAACTGCGTTTCGAAGAGGAGTTAAGGTCGGCCGAAGACCTGAACCTGCCTACCAATGTAAAACTGCAGAAAAAAGAGCTGGACATGGCCGCTGCCCTGGTAAAGGAATACACGGAGAAATTTGATATTTCCGCTTATAAAGATGAATACAATGCCGAGCTGATGAAGATCATCAAAGCCAAAGCAAGTGGTAAAAAGCCGGTGGTTAAAAAGATGCGGGTGGTACATACGAAAAGTGCCGACCTCTTTGATCAGCTGAAGGCTAGTTTGGGTAAATCAGGTAAAAAGAAAGTATCATGACGCTTACAAAGTATAAGGCTAAACGAAATTTCAAGGAAACAACAGAACCCCAGGCGGGTAAGCCTGAAGCAGGCAAACATATTTTTGTTGTACAGCGTCACCAGGCCTCCCGCCTGCATTACGATTTCCGGCTGGAGATAGATGGTGTGCTTAAAAGCTGGGCTATTCCTAAAGGCCCTTCGCTAAACCCGGCAGACAAGCGCCTGGCCATGGAGGTGGAAGACCATCCCTATGACTACAAGGATTTTCAGGGCGTGATTCCCGCAGGCAACTACGGTGCCGGCAGCGTTTACATCTGGGATAAAGGCACTTTTACCCTCCTCAACGATGAGGGTAAAAATTTTGATAAGCAGGCCCTGAACGAAATTAAAGCCGGCAACCTGAAAATAGTAATGAAAGGGAAAAAGCTGAAAGGAGAATTTGCCCTGGTAAAAATGAAAACTGCAGAAGCAAATGCCTGGCTGCTGATCAAGCATAACGATAAATATGCGGTGGAGGAGTATAACAGTGAGGACTATACGCCCCAACGTGTGAAAGACCAGGGAGAAAAAAATAAACCCGTTCCCAAAAAAGCTGCTGCTAAAGCTAAAAAATAAGACAAGCGGCGCACGTTTGCCTTTCTGCTATCTTTGCAGCGTTATGGCTAAAGGTCACATTCTGATTATCGACGATGAAGATCAGCTGCGTAAGCTGATGAGCAGGCTCCTGGCACTGGAAGGATATACCATGCATGAAGCCCCCAACGTACGTACGGCGTTAAAGCTGCTGGAAAAGGAAGAAATCCAGGTAGTACTCTCCGATGTAAAACTACCGGATGGAAACGGTGTGGAATTGGTGCAGACTATTCGCAGTAAGTATCCGCAATCCGAGATAATTGTGCTCACCGCCTATGGCAATATTGCAGATGGTGTGCAGGCGATCAAAAACGGCGCTTTCGATTACATCACCAAGGGCGACGATAACAATCGCATTCTCCCCCTCGTAAGCAAAGCCATGGACAAAGCAATACTGCAATACCGGGTCCGGGATCTCGAAAAGAAATTAAACGGAAAATATAGTTTTGATACCATCCTCGGCAACAGCGAGGAAATCCACAATGCTATTGCACTGGCCCGAAAGGTTGCCATGACGGACCTCACTGTGCTGCTCCTCGGCGAAACGGGAGCCGGCAAAGAGGTATTTGCGCAGGCCATTCATCAGTCCAGTAGCCGCAATCAGCAGCCTTTTGTAGCCGTTAACTGCAGTGCCTTCGGAAAAGATATCCTGGAGAGCGAGTTATTTGGCCATGTGGCAGGGGCCTTCACCGGCGCAATAAAGGATAAGAAGGGCTTTTTTGAAGAAGCTAAAGGAGGTACTATTTTCCTGGATGAAATCGGGGAGATGCCAGTGGAGCTGCAGGCGAAAATGCTGCGTGTATTAGAAGCGCAGGAGTTTTATAAAGTAGGGGAGTCAAAGCCCACCAAAACGGATGTGCGCGTGATTGCAGCTACTAACAGGAACCTCGAGAAAGAAATAGATGCAGGGCATTTTCGTTCCGATCTCTACTATCGCTTAAGCGCCTTTCAGATTGTACTGCCTTCGCTCAACGAGCGTAAAAAGGATATTCCCATGCTGGCAGCCTGGTTCCTGGACCAGGTGGCACCTAAACTAAATAAGCGCCTCTCCGGCATGACGCCCGCTTTCCTCCAGGCGCTGCAACAGCATTCCTGGAAAGGAAATATCCGTGAGCTCAAGAACGTTATTGAAAGAGCCGCCATACTAACGGAAACAGATACACTGGATGTGAATGTACTGCCTTTCGACTTCCGGCAGGACGCCTCCACACCCGCTTCCATGCGACTGGCAGAAGTGGAGAAGCATCATATTGCCCGGGTGCTGGCGCATGTGAAGGGAAATAAAACGAAAGCAGCGGAGCTGTTGGATATAGGTCTCACTACGTTGTACAATAAAATCAAGGAATATAACATTAACCTATAACAGCCAACCCAGCAATACGCAGGTGAGTACAATCACCGGCGAAGGCAGCTTGCTGAACAGCAGCAGCGCCAGTGTGGCCACCATTACCATGATGTTTACCGGAGATACGGGAATCGCAAAGAAGAGGATAAACGTGGCGGCCCACATAATTCCCACCACCACGGCGTTGATGCCTTCCAGCGCCCTGTAGATGATTACATATTTTTTCAGGTTATGCCAGATGGGGAAGAAAAAGAGCACCAGTAACAAGCTGGGTAAGAAGATCGCCACGGGAGCCAGGATACAGCCCAGGAACTGGTAGCCCATGCCAAGGTTGCGCATGGCCATGCCGCCAACATAAGCCGATATCGAAAAGGTAGGTCCGGGAAGGGCGCGCATGATACCAGCTCCGGTGAGCAGCTCTTCGGCAGAGAGGAACTGGCTTTTAGCACGGAACACGTATTGCTCCAACATCATGGCTATCAGGATATCCCCACCGCCAAATACCAGGCTTCCGAAACGATAAAAGTTCTCAAACAGGTTGAACGGACGACGGGTGATCCAGTCGTGCGTACGCGCCAGCTCCGACATGAATCCCGCCAGGATAAACAGCAGCACAAACAGCCAGATATTACCCCATTGAATCTTCTTTGGCTTTTCGGCTATATCCGGAATACGTTTATCACTGAAATTGGAGACGATACCGCCTCCGATGATCAGGGCCGGGAAAGTCCACGGTGACTTTAGGAAACACGCTACCAGCATGGATCCTATCATGATACAACAAGTAGCAGTATTCTTTATACTAATCTTGAACGCCTTTATGCTGCCGTAGGCCAGGAAGCCTACCGCCATCGGCTGTACGTAGATAAAGATGTCGGTATGAAGTGCCTTTTTATCAAAGTATTGTAACAGGAAACTCAGTGATCCCATGAGCAGGCAGGCCGGCGTAATCCATATCAGCAGCGTGATAATGGCAAGTAGTACCCCACCTCTTTTATAACCAATAAGGGTAAGGGTTTGGGAGGAGGAGGCGCCTGGCAGCAGCTGGCAGAAGGCGTTATATTCCATCAGTTCCTGTTCGGTTACATCTTTTCGTTGCTGTACAAATGTTTTCATCATCATTGCCAGATGGCCCTGGGGGCCGCCATAGGCAGTGAGACTATGCAGGAGTACTGCTTTCAGGAATGGAATATGACGTAGAATCACAGTTTTAGTTAAGGGTGGTTAGCCTTTGCGATACAATAAGATAATATAGTTAAAGTACTGCAAAATACAACAGTGTTGCTAATTATTCCAAAGAGGAGGTCTATTACAGGCACGGTACTTGTAATATCCAGCACTATTGAATTTGTGTTATGGCCTTTTATCCGTTGTGTGCATTTGCATCTGTAGCCGTGTAGCCTCGCATTTATTGGGCAGTTAACCTGCTCTCAATAATAACCATATCGGATGTTCGAAAAAACCATGATCTGACTATTAACACCAGTTCAGATATGCAAGCTTAAAGTCCCGGAAGGTTAACACTTTCCGGGGCTTTAAGTTTTATTGATACCGCTTGGATATTATTTTTTCAGGCCTATTTCGCGGAGGCGTTCATCGAGGTATTCACCTGCGGTGATGGGCGAATAGGCGAGTGGATTATCCTGGGTAACGCAGCTATCCAGGCTATCCAGCTTCATATCTGATTTAGGATGCAGGAAGAAGGGAATGGAGTAACGGGAAGTGCCCCATAACTCGCGCGGAGGATTTACTACGCGGTGGGTGGTGGACTTCAGTTTGTTGTTGGTTAAGCGTTGCAGCATATCGCCCACGTTTACCACAATCTGTTCCGGCAGGGAGGTAACGGGTACCCAGTTGTTCTGTTTGTCAAGAATCTGAAGGCCATCAGCGGAAGCGCCCACCAGCAGGGTAATCAGATTGATATCTTCATGTTGTTCTGCTCTGATGGCTGATTTCGGCTCCTCTTTAATAGGAGGGTAGTGGATCGCTCTCAGAATAGAATTACCGTTATGTATTTTGCTGTCGAAGTAATGCTCTTCCAGTCCGAGGTAGAGCGCAATGGCCTGCAGCAGGTAGCGGCCTGACTGCTCAAAGCCGCGGTAGGCTTTAAAGAAGGTTGGCGTAAATGCCGGTACTTCCTCTACCTGTACGTTAGCCGGATAATGTTCTACGGTTTTGTCGTCATCCTCCACCGTTTGTCCGAACTGGAAAAACTCTTTCAGGTCAGGTGCTTCATAGCCTTTAGCGTGCTCCTTACCAAAAGAGGTATAGCCCCGCTGACCTGCCAGTTCAGGAATTTCGTATTTATGCTTTATGTCGAACGGGAGTTTAAAAAACTCCTGCACGTATTTGTACAGATCAGCGATCAGTTCATCAGGAATGCCGTGATTTTTAACGGCCACAAATCCTACTTCTTCATAAGCTTTGCCCAATTGCTGTACAAAAGCAGCCTTGCGACTGGCGTCGCCCGACGTAAAGTCCGCGAGGTCCACGGATGGAATGGAGTGGGTAATTGCCATAATGCTATTGTTTTGGAGTGGTAAAGGTAGCAAATCCTTACCACATGGAATCCGGCCCTGCGGTTAGCAGGACCGGTATTATGGCTATTTGTTGAAGTAGGCAGTTTCCTGCGGTGTGATATCGGTTACGGCATAACGGTCAATCTTATTGATCAGCATCTCATCCATGATATCCACCAGGTTCTTGTAGTTGGCGGTTTTATCTGCCTTGATAAGTACCATGAGGTCGTTGGAATGGAATTTTTCCATTACCGCAGCCTTTTTGCTGATCAGTATATCACGGATACCATTTTTATTAGCGAAAGAGGTATGATGTATCTGTGGATCGGTGTCCATGCCTTCGTACCATGCCACCTGGTTGTTGGGGCCGAGGATAACGTTTAAGGCCTTGGATTCGCCCAGCTTCATGGGTTCTCCGTCTGTGCGGGGCATCAGGAGGTTCAATGTTTTAGGTTGTGCCATGGTGGTGGTAAGCATAAAAAAGGTGATTAGCAAAAATCCGAGATCCACCATAGGTGTCATATCCACGCGGGTTGATTTCTTGATACTTCTTCTTTTGCCATCATGACGGTTGTTGGATGTATTGTTCATTTCAGCCATGGTATAACAGTTTAGTATAAACGAAAATGGTTGAAAGCGCCTTCATCAGTAAGATGCGGGGTCAGATACATTCCATAAATTAAGGGCAAAAAAAACTCCCGCGGTGTGCGGGAGTTACTTTTATTAGAATTCTGCGTTCTTCGGTGTTCTTGGGAAAGGTATCACATCCCTGATGTTGGTCATACCGGAAACAAAGAGTACCAGTCGCTCGAAGCCCAGTCCGAAGCCGGCATGCGGGGCGGTACCGAAGCGGCGGGTATCCAGGAACCAGCTCAGTTCTTCCACAGGAACATGCATTTCTTCCATGCGTGCCACCAGTTTATCGTAGTCTTCCTCACGCTGGCTACCACCAACGATTTCGCCGATGCCAGGGAAGAGTATATCCATTGCTCTCACTGTTTTACCATCTTCGTTCAGCTTCATGTAGAACGATTTGATTTCTTTTGGATAGTCAGTGAGGATAACTGGTTTCTTAAAGTGTTTTTCCACGAGGTAGCGTTCGTGTTCGCTCTGCAGGTCGGCACCCCAACCTTCGATCAGATATTGGAACTTCTTGTTCTTGTTAGGTTTGCTGTCTTTCAGGATGCTGATCGCCTCTGTATAGGTCAGTCGCATAAACTCGTTGTTTACTACGAACTCCAATTTTTCGATCAGGCCCATTTCTGAGCGTTCTGCCTGTGGTTTTGATTTTTCTTCTTCTGCGAGGCGGCCAGCGAGGAATTCCAGGTCTTCCCGGTTGTTTTCCAGTGCGTAGCTGATCACGGATTTGATGAACTCTTCCGCGAGGTTCATGTTGTCTTCCAGTTCGTAGAAGGCCATTTCAGGCTCGATCATCCAAAACTCAGCCAGGTGGCGTGCGGTGTTGGAGTTTTCGGCGCGGAAGGTTGGTCCGAAGGTATAGATATCACCCAGTGCCATGGCGCCCAGTTCACCTTCCAGCTGACCGGATACGGTGAGGTTGGTGGAGCGGCCGAAGAAATC
The DNA here is from genome assembly GCF_900142605.1 of Chitinophaga jiangningensis. GTDB lineage: Bacteria > Bacteroidota > Bacteroidia > Chitinophagales > Chitinophagaceae > Chitinophaga > Chitinophaga jiangningensis. Next base: position 395,378 of record NZ_FRBL01000007.1, on the reverse strand, counting down.
TTCCTTAAAGTCTATTTCACCACTTTCGGTACGTGGGGGCTGGTTCATATCCAGTGTGGTTACGCGGAACATTTCGCCGGCGCCTTCAGCGTCAGAAGCAGTGATGATAGGGGTGTGGAGGTATACGAAACCTTTTTCCCGGAAGAATTTGTGTACTGCGAATGCGAGGGAGCTGCGCAGGCGGAAAATAGCGCCGAATGTGTTGGTACGGAAACGCAGGTGAGCGATTTCACGCAGGTATTCGAGGCTGGGCCTGTTTTTCAGCTGCAGCGGATATTTTTCCGGATCGCAATCGCCCAGGATGGTCAGGGAGGCTGCTTTGAGCTCTACCCGCTGGCCTTTACCCAGGGAAGGAATTACTTCCCCTACTGCACTGATGGAAGCACCGGTGGTGATGCGCTTCAGCGTAGCAGGGTCGGTATTCTCGGTATCTATAACTACTTGGAGATTATTATTGGTAGAGCCATCATTCAAAGCTATAAACTGATTGTTACGGAATGACCGTACCCAACCCTTTACTGTAACTTCATAGTTAGTCCTGTCGTCTGCCAGGATCTGCTTAACTTTTACCCTTTGGCTCATAATAAATAAATTTTAGGACTGCAAAAATAAGTGGAATTATCCATAGTGCATAGCCCGTTTACCTGCAATTAACCTCGAAAACGCAAGGCTGCTTTTGCCAAGGAAATGTTAAAAAAGTACTTAATATGGCTGCAATCTAGCGGCAACAAGGAAAGGAGAGGGCAATGAGGGGCAAATTTTTTTGGATAATTATGAAAGTTGTTTTAATCTTGCGTTATAATCTGTCTGATTAAGTCCAAAATTACCACCTTCATCAGCAGTTCCTGAACTCAACATTCCCTATCAAATTTAATAATCAAATTAAATTTATTGACTCAAAACAATTATTTGTAATTGGTGCGTGTTGGTATGCAGTGGTACCCGCCTCATATGACTTCTAAAATTTGACAATTCCGATGATGTACGACATCTTACAATTGAACGACATGCTCGTTCCAGAGCTGCTTGATATAGCAGAGAAGCTGGACGTTACAAACGCAAAAAAACTGAACAAACAAGACCTTATCTACAAGATCCTTGATAAACAAGCTGTAATGGCTTCTGCAGATAACCCAGCAAACGGAGAAGAGAAAAAAGCACGCAAACGCAAACCTGTAAAGAAAGACGACGAGCACGCAGCTGAAGAACCTCATCATACTGAAGAAAAACCAGCAGCAAAGAAACCAGCAAAAAAAGCTACCACAGGCAAAAGCAAGGAAACCGACGATAACTCCGAAACTCCGAAACCTAAAATCAAAAACTTCGATATAGACCTCGACAGCATTCCTTCTCTCACCTTCGATGACGACGACGATATCATTATCCCATCTTTCACTGAAGATATGCATGATGAAGAAGAGGAAGAGGTAAAACCTTTGCCGGCACCTGCTGCAAAAGGCAGAGTGCAGGAAGAAGAAGAGGAGGAAGAAGAAGAGGAGTTACAGGATGACGATGATGACTTTGTGATGCCTGAAGAGCCGGACACCATCGTGCCCGCAGCGCAGAAAAATAAATTCAACAACAAAAAAGAGCCTGCATTCAATATCGAATTCGATGGCGTGATTGTTAGCGAAGGCGTACTGGAAATGATGCCTGATGGTTATGGTTTCCTCCGCTCATCTGATTATAACTACCTGAGCTCGCCGGATGATATCTACGTATCTCCGTCTCAAATAAAATTATTCGGTCTCAAAACCGGTGATACCGTTAAAGGTGCGGTGCGTCCTCCGAAAGAAGGTGAAAAATATTTCGCCCTCCTGAAAGTTGAAACCATTAATGGTAAATCACCTGAAGAAGTACGCGACCGTGTACCTTTCGATTATCTCACCCCGCTGTTTCCATTCGAAAAACTGCGCCTCACCACTACATCCAATAACTACTCTACCCGTATTATGGATATGTTCACGCCAATCGGTAAAGGACAACGTGGTTTGATCGTAGCTCAACCGAAAGTGGGTAAAACCATGCTGCTGAAAGAAGTAGCCAACGCCATCGCTACCAACCATCCTGAAATTTACCTGATGGTGGTACTGATCGACGAACGTCCGGAAGAGGTAACCGATATGGAACGTAGCGTAAAAGCAGAAGTTATCGCTTCTACCTTCGATGAGCCGGCAGAAAAACACGTGAAAGTTTCCGCTATTGCCCTGCAAAAAGCAAAACGCCTTGTAGAATGTGGCCACGACGTAGTGATACTGCTCGATTCCATCACCCGTCTGGCACGTGCACACAACACCGTAGCACCTGCCTCCGGTAAGGTATTGAGTGGTGGTGTGGAAGCCAACGCCATGCAGAAACCAAAACAGTTCTTCGGTGCTGCACGTAAAATCGAAAATGGTGGTTCACTCACCATCCTCGCTACTGCACTGATCGACACCGGTTCTAAAATGGATGAGGTGATCTTCGAGGAGTTTAAAGGTACCGGTAACATGGAGTTGCTGCTGGATCGTAAACTGGCGAACAAACGTATCTTCCCTGCTATCGATGTATCTGCATCCTCTACCCGCCGCGATGATCTGCTGCTGGATAAAGACTCCCTCAAACGTATCCATATCCTCCGCAATCACCTGGCTGATATGAATACCGACGAGTCTATGCACTTCATGCTGCAACATATGCGTGGAACTAAAAACAACGAAGAGTTCCTGATCTCCATGAATGGATAAGCGAACTTTTAAAATAAATGAAAACGCCAGTGATGAATTTCACTGGCGTTTTTTTATGCCCGGTTTGTCCGGTGCCGCAGGCCCTGAACAAACTGGCGCTGTTCCTCTGCCGCAGGCAATGGACAGCGCCGGTAATCATTAAAACAAAACAGCCGTCTCAAATGAGACAGCTGTTTCTATTACCATAAAATTTTCACATAAAGTCACGTGGTAACTACTAGAACAGGAAGTTAACACCCAGAGAGAACTGTTGAGTGAACTTGAAGTCAAAAGAGCTGGTGTTTCTTTTTACGCCAGTTGCTTCAGTTTTATCCTGAGCCCAGGTGTAGTTAATACCACCGAACATACCTTCAACCATGAAGTGTTTAGTTACGAAATAAGAGATACCTGGCTGTACGTTAACAGCGAAAGCATTAGTGGTGCTAATTTTAGTATCGTCAACTTTGTTGTTACCGAAACCGTAAGCAGCATTACCTTCAGCGAAGAATGCAAATTTGGAATCACCCAGCATATGGTAGTTACGAACGAAGATACCAGGAGCGATAGCTAAGCTTTTATTTTTAGTACCGTCAGCTGCTTTATCAACGCCGAACTGAGTGCCAACAAACACACCCACCATCCAGTTGCTGTTCAGGGCGTAACCTACTTTAGGGCTGATACCGAAAGAAGTGCTGGTGGTTTTATCATCAGCGTCTTTTGTTTTAGTGGAAGAGGTGCTAACTTCGGCAGTACCGCCTACCAGGAAATCACCTTTGGAGATTTGCGCGTTTGCTACTTGGGTGCCGAACAGAGCTGCTGCGGCAATTACAATCAACTTTTTCATCTTTCGTTAATTTAAATATTCATTAAAACTGTGCTTCCTTTCAATTTTGTTTCTACATACCTTGCTTCTGATCCTGGTCGATTGCAACACGATAATTTTGTCTGACTATTTGACTTTTTCGTTTCGCGGGTCAAATGTACGGGCAAAAACTATTCAACCAAATTTTTTTGTTAAGAAATTGTTACGTATCCTTCGCGCACTCGCATTAATTATTAGGCTTGCCAGCGCCCTGCAAAGTGAGGAAATATAGACGGAACAGGGCTTTTGACAGTGTCAACTGCTTTTAGTGCTCATGATGAAGCCGGGTTAATAAATCTTTCTTTCTTCTTTCCGAGAGCTCTAACATGCTGCCACTTTGCAGAATTACCCGGGTACCATCGCCGGAAACCCGCACCACCGCTGATAAACGGACTATTTGGGAATTATTTAACTGATAAAACCTCAACCCGGAAAATAATTCCAGGTAATATCTGAATGTTCCGGCCGCCGGAAGGATACCGCCATCGCGTAAATGAAAAACGGCCTTGTCGTCCGCTGATTCGAAATATTCAATATCTCCCAATAATACCACCCGCTCCCGGAAATCAGTATCAGAAATAATTACCCGCCACTGGTTACTTTGCAGACTGTTGAAATTCTCCATCAGCACCTGGTACCGCTGCGTCACCTTTTTTTCTTCCACGCGCCCCACCACGGTGGTTACCGCCTGCAATAAACTCTCCTTATCCACCGGCTTCAATATCAGCTCTACCTCACTCAAACGTATGATCTGCAAAAACTTTTTTTCAAAAGCAGTTACAAAAATCGCCTCAAAATTCATCTCCTCCTGCAAGGCGGTGAGAATATCAAAGCCAGTACCATCAGGCATTTCCAGATCCAGGAATACCAGCTGCGGCTGATGCTCCCTGATCCGTGCAATACCATCGTTACAATCTGTAGCCATAGCCGCTATTTCGACGAACGGACAATATTTTTCCAACATCAGGGCAATTATATCCCTGCTGTTGCGCTCATCGTCTATAATAACTGCTTTTACCATATCTAACGTTTACGAATACACTTAAAGTTGTGGAATCAATATCCTGATTACCGTTCCAGCATTACATTCCGCTTCCAACGCTTTGTCTATTATCTCAATCTGTATTTCTGTGTTGTACATTTTATTCAGCAAATCAGCCCGGTTCTGGCTGATTTCCATGCCGGACGACTGATGATGCTTGGGCAAAGAACGCAGCGCCCGCGCGCGGGTAATCCCAATCCCGTTATCTTCCACAATACACTCCAGCATGTCAGGCTCAATTTGTGTAAACCGGATGGAGAGCTTGCCCAGGGCCTGTTTGGGGTTGGTCATGCCATGTTTCACGGCATTTTCCACATAAGGTTGCAACAGCATAGCCGGTATTTCCAATTCGGCAGTAGCAATTTCCGGATCTACCACCACCTCATATTCCATGCGGTTTTCAAAGCGCATTTTTTCCAGACCAAGATAAGTATTCAGATATGTAATTTCATCTGCCAGCGATATAAAATTTCTTCGGGAGAAGTCAAGCGTTTTACGGATCAGATAGGAGAAATCAGACAAATATTTCTGGGCAAATTCAAAGTCGCGTTGCATTACAAACAACTGTATGGAATTAAGACAGTTGAATATAAAGTGCGGATTTATCTGTGCACGGATTGCTTTCAGCTCTATTTCCGTAAGCTTTTTCACATATTCTGTTTCCAGTTGAATCTTGCGCTGCTCTTCGAGCTCCTGCTTTTTACGGAGTATTTCAGTGGTTTGTTCCTTTACCAGCTCTTCCAGTTGCTCATTCAGCTTGCGTTGCAGCTCCTTGTTTTTATTCAGCTGCTTGATCAGCATTTCCTGGGTGCGGGTACGTTCCAAGTGTACCAGCTTATTGCGGTAGCTGAGGCCTGCCAGTACAAAGAAGGCCTGCAGCAGGATTCCGCCGATCAGCAGGATCGTGGGAGCCGACAACTCTCCCAGCGCACCTACTAACCCTAACGGGCGTACGTGAATCAGAAAGGAGCCAAGGCACGCCAGGTACAGGCATACCGAGCCAAACAGGAAGAACTTCACCAACGGGTGATGCTGCGATCTCCTTGCCAGTGCAATAAAAATTGCCAGTAAGGGTACCAGGGTGCCAAAGTATACATAGCCATATATGATAGTAGGGAGATGATATTGCTCCATGGCTATCAGGTATATGCAGATGATAATGAGTCCGCCCACTACGGCTGCCACCCAGGTGAAAATCCTTTCCATAAAGGGATAACGCTCCTTCAGGTTAAGGAAAGCATTTCCAAAAAGCAGGTACATCAGGTAAAAACAAAACAGCAGCCCCGGAATATCCCAATAGTATTTCAACATGGGCCAGCGGTGGAAAAACGATAACTGGTAAGGTTTGCTTTCCAGTCGCAGTGCAAAAAACAGGATGAGTCCCAGTACATAAATTGCGAAGTAGAGGTAGGATCTGTCTGGCAACTGTATATAATTGATTAGGGAGATGCCGAGTATCACCAGTAGCATTCCCAGCAAAACGAGTATCACTACCGATTCGCGGCGGTACCCTTCTACCTGTGCACTCTGGAACTTTACAAATGCGGCTGAGTTGTACAGCGTAGGCTCAAACGGGTTTTCGTTGAAGGATTTATTGATGATATGCAGGTAGAAAGTGCGGGTATCGTGTGGGGGGATGTCGGTAATTAAGCCGTAGTTATTCCAGCGTTCCACGCCACCGCGGTCCAGCATCAGTCCTGTTTGCATCAGCAGGTTCGGGACTTTCCCCGGAGCCTGTTCGTACCAGTACATGAAATCATGCCAGCCGGTAAACAGCAGCCAGGAGGCGTTGGTGTTACCGGGGTTTTTGATGTTGAGTTTGATCCAGCAGTTATTCGGCTTGCTGTTATTGCGTGGGGCGGCATGAAACAGTTGATTGTTGGTATAGAACGGCAGCTGTGTAACTGCGTCGATACTGAGGTTGCCGGTGGCATCTTCGAGGGTGCCGGTGTAAGCGCGCAGATCTATGGCAACAGGCGCCGTCGAGGGCTCTATTGTTAAGGTATCGGGTAGTGCGCTCCCGTTCGTGGCAAAGGTGATAGCCGCTGTGCAACAGCACAGGAACATTAATAGCAGAATGCGCTTCACAAATAGCGAATAAATTATCTAAAATAATTGGTCGATGGCATTGGCCAGTTGCCTGTCCTTTTCAGTAACAATATCACCTGCGTCATGTGTGCACAAATAGATTTCCACCTTATTATACACGTTTGTCCAGTAGGGGTGGTGGTCCATCTTCTCGGCCGTTAATGCTACTTTGGTCATAAAGGCAAAAGCTTCCCGGAAATCTTTAAAGGTAAAGGCCCGGAATAACTGATTGTTTTTTTCTTCCCACATATGCGGAAACTTTTATCGTAGGGCTTTCTACGTGGACTGGTTAAGATTATTATCGGTTATGTCCTGTCTAAAAAATGAGGTTCATCTTATTCCTGATCTCTCGAATATCCAGTAAAGATACTAATTGTACCTGCGGTACGTGTCTTAATTCTTCCACTATTTTTTTCACATCCTCCTGTTGGTAGTAGTCACCCTTGATCATCCAGAGAAAATGGATCTGTTTGAGTTCCGGCAGCAGGAATTCCGCCTGACAATGGTTGTTATAGCAGTAATGCACAACGGCATTGGTAGGCTCATGAAAATCCAGCACGGGGAAGTGGTAGGACCTGTTTTTTTTAGTCAGGGTGATTTCCAGAGAGTTGTTGACCCGGAAATTGGTATGCAGGTGACGGTTAATCTGCCAGCAGAGTTGGTAATCACGGGCAGTGGAGGCAATGCCGATCAAGTGGGAACTCTCAAAAAAGTCCTCCACCAGTTGATCCTGATCCAGCTTCAGTTTAAGTATCGTCATAATTAAAGATAATGGGGAAAATTATGCAATGTTGCAATCGGGGTGTTATTTTTTGATTTTTTCATACCGGAAGCAGGAGGGGAGCCCGCTTCCGGCGTGGGGCAGCTTATGGCTGCTGTATATCTTTTCTTTTATTTAGCAGGAGCGTTCTTTTCGGTTCCGGCACCTGCTCGTAATTGTATGGACAGTGTTTACAGCCGTTACCGCAACAGTGGCCACGGTCCAGGTGAAATTTTTCTGTAAACACCATATAGCCCTGCTCGTTATAATAGAAATCAACCTTTTCTATCAGCGATTTCTTCATCAGTTGCTAATTTAATATTACGCCAGTCCAGCGGCGCATCCGGCAGCTGGAATTTGAGGAAGCGGATGGTGCGGCCATCTGCCAGGTGCGACCTTTCATAGTGCGTTTGTATTTGCAGCAGTGCTGGCACCGGTTGCAGCGCATATACGTCGGAGATGTTCTCTATCAGCTTACATCCTGCCTGCTGTATCACTTCTTTGGTGAACTCATAAAGTTCTTCCGAATCGGTTTTCAGGTTGATGGTAGCGCCAGGGGCGAGCAGTGGCTGATATAAAGCGAGAAATCGCGGGTGTGTCAGGCGTTTTTTTGATTTCGACTGACGCAGGAACGGATCAGGGAAGGTGATCCATATTTCGCCTATTTCGCCGGGGGCAAAATAGTTATTCAGTTTATCGATTTGGGTACGCAGAAATGCTGCATTGCGGAGTTGCTCATCCAGCGCGGTTTTTGCACCTCTCCAGATGCGGTTGCCTTTCAGGTCTACCCCCAGGAAGTTCCTTTCGGGGAACATCCGGGCCAGTCCTACCGTGTAATCACCTTTACCACAGGCCAGTTCTAAAGTTACCGGATGGTTGTTGTGATAGAATTCGTGCCACTTTCCCTGCATCCCTTCAGGATAGATCAATACATTAGGAAAAGTTTCTATTTCTGCGAAGCGTTCTAATTTTTTTTGTCCCATTTGGGCGCAAAAATACAGTTTTGGTTTCAGTCTCAAAAAGAGAAAGGGCCTTTAGCCCTTTCTCTTTTTGAGGATCAGCCGTGCCGAAGGCACGGCTGATCCTCAAATCTCAGGATTTAAATCTCCCAAAAGCAAAAAAGCCCGTGAGCATTACCCACGGACTCTTTAAACCAATTCAGCTGTAGGAGGAGGAGTCGAACCTCCACGGAGCAGTTAGCCATAGTACAAGTAAGATTAGTGGTCAACCCAATTATACTACGTTTATCCTGTGATCCCCACCCCCGAGACAAGAGGGCATGTCTGCCAGTTTCATCATCCCACAATATGTGTATAATCAATACTGCTTTTGCTTTTCAACGGCGTTTTGTGTAATGATTATGATGCAAATCTAAAGAGGTTGGTGATTCTTTGCAAATTTTTTAAGAAAAATTTTTGAATTTTCGATATTTTTTAAATATTTGCATATAACTTTAAAACATTCAAAAACAAATTGTAAAAATGAGCCACAATTTGAATATTGACAAACTTGATTTGCAGATAATCAGCGAGATGATGAATAATGCTGAGATCTCGTATGCAGACCTGGGAAAGAAGTTATTTGTTTCCGGGGGTACTATCCACGTGAGAATGAAGAAACTACAAGAACTGGGTATAGTTAAAGGTACTAAATTACATGTAGATTTAAAAATGATTGGCTATGATGTAATTGCCTTTATTGGAATATACCTGGAAAAAAGTTCCATGTACGATACGGTAGCCAAAGAATTAAGAAAGATACCAGAAATGGTGCGCCTTAATTACACGACCGGTAGCTATAGCATGTTCGCAGAAATCATCTGTAAAGATATTACCCAGTTACGCCGTATTCTGCACGACGAATTACAGAAAATAAAAGGCATTGAAAGAACTGAAACCCTCATTTCTCTCGAAGAAAGCTTTTACCGCACGATCAACGTGGTAGAATAATAATATGGGGATGAGCTGGCCGTAGTTGCCATTTCATTCTTAATTATTAAATTTCGCCATGGTTACAACAGAAATCGCCGAAAAAATACAACGGCTGGAAGAAAAATATGCCGCGATGGGTCAAAACCTCTCGTCCTACCTGGACGGGCTTCTGTACGCGGATTACCTTACTTATTGGGACTATATTCAACTGGATGTGCTGCTGAATCTGCAGCACCCGCGGACTCCGTTTCCGGATGAAAGCATATTCATTATGTATCACCAGATCACGGAGCTGTACTTTAAGCTGACCCTCCAGGCTATTGAGCAGATCTGCCAGGCGCCGGAGGCCTCCGCCCAGGCGTTTAAGGTGCAATTGAAGCGCATCAATAATTATTTCAAAAGCCTGATCAGCTCCTTTGAGATTATGGTGGATGGAATGGATAAGGAGCAATTTCTGAAATTCCGGATGGCATTATTGCCCGCCAGTGGATTCCAGAGCGGTCAGTTCCGGTTAATTGAAATCTGTTCCACTACCTTATCCAACCTGGTGTATGAGCCACAGCGGGAGCAGGTTCGTGGTGCAGCTTTAAAGGATGTACTGGACAATATTTACTGGAGAAGCGGTGCCACTGAGCTGGCTACCGGTAAGAAAACCCTTACCCTCCGCCAGTTTGAACTGAAGTATATGGAGACTTTCCTGAAAACCGCTAACAGGTACCAGGAAAATAATATTCAATTACGCTATAAACAGCTCACTCCCCAGGAGCAGGAAGAAGTAGCACCACTCCTGCGGGAATATGACCTCAACATCAACGTGCGCTGGCCGCTGATGCACTATAAGTCTGCTGTAAGATACCTGCATAAAAAGCCGGAAGATATTGCCGCCACTGGTGGTACCAACTGGCAGCAGTTTCTGCCTCCGAAAAATAAAAGGATCGTTTTCTTCCCTGAACTGTGGACAGAAGAGGAACTGAATAACTGGGGTAAAATCGCCATGGGCGACGAATAATCAATCGAATTGCTGCGTGGTAAAACGCTTTATATGATATGCCAGCAACGGTACGTCTGCTTTTTCCAGCGGGTGTACCGTATCTGGTAATATGGCCAGTTGTGCCAGCGGGAGCGATTTATAAGCCTCAATGGTTTCCTGAAAGGATACCATGCCATCTTTATCACCCATCATTACCAGGCAGGGAGATGCTATCTGCCCCAGATCGGCGGCCTTCAGGAGATTGGTATGTCCCAGCTCCGCAATAAGCAGGGCGGTCATATTTACCACTTCTTTCCAGTCGGATGCGGCATGCCGTGTTTCCAGGACCTTGGCAAACGCCGGTACTTTTTCTTCGATCAGTTCCGGATTCAGCTGCTTTACCTCGCGGGTGGCCGTGGCTTCGTTCCAGTTGAACTTGGTGGCCAGGGTAATGACATGGCCGATCTTTTCGGGGTGGTGCCGGCAGAGGTACAGGGCCACATAGCCGCCCATACTATACCCGAAAACGTGAATGAAGTCGATGTTTTTTTCTTCCAGGTAACGTAAAACCTCACCTGCAAACACAGGGATGCTGAAGCCTTCCGCCGAAAACGGTTGCTGACCATGTCCGCTGAATTCGAGGGTATGTACGTCGTAATGCTGCTCCAGCGTGGATGTAAGCGCGTCGAACTGCGAGGCCGCTCCCAGCGCGCCATGCAATAAGAGAATGGGGATCTTTTGATGCTGCATAGTTAAAACTAAGAAAAAAATAACCAATTTACCCGGCCCTGTGATCATCACTGATCAACAATGCCGGTGGCGGAAGAAGTAACGGCTGCCGCTCAGGGGAAATCGTACCGCAACGTCTTCCGGCTTGCCTCGCCGGCATGCACGGAACTCCGCGTGACTGTCCGCCAGGGACTCAGGTAATTGGCCTAAAATACCTTCCGGGGATAACATGGATATGCTTTTATAAACAATGCCCGGATGTGAAATGTTCCTCATATTTTTTTATTATGTTTGCAATGATGTTGCCGATTAACTTCTTCCCTTTTGAGAATCACATTTGTTCTCATTAAGATGTCTCCTCATCAAATAATTTTATTAAATAATACTAATGGAATACAATACCACGCGTAATCACCTGATAATGAAAGAGTACGGTAGGAATATCCAGAAAATGGTGGAATACCTGCTGACCATAGAGGACGATATGGAGCGCCAGCGTAATGCAATGGCGGTTATAGAGCTGATGGGTACGCTGAATCCGCATCTCAGAAATGTGGAGGATTTCAGACATAAACTTTGGGATCATATCTTCAATATATCCGGCTTTGGGCTCCAGGTGGAGTCTCCATATCCAATTCCTACCAGAGAAACTTTAAAGGCAAGACCTGAAAGACTGGCATATCCTAAAAAATATCCAAGAAACAGGCACTTTGGTAAAAACCTGGAAATGGTGATCGACAAAGCAATTGTCGAAGAAAACCCGGAGAAGAAAGAAGGTTTCACCCAGGTGGTGGCCAACTACATGAAGCTCGCTTATAGCAACTGGCATAAGGAGAGCGTGCATGATGATGCTATCAAAGCTGAGCTGCTGGCTATTACCGGCAACCAGTTGGAATATCATCCAGGTGCGGCTCCGGCAGTAGCAAGCACCCCGTCATTTACCCAGCCTTCCGGCAATACAATGGGTGGTGATCACTTCCGTACCAGCACCGGTAAACGTAAAAACTTCCAGCAGAATCAGAAGTTCAAAGGCGGTAGTAACACTCCAGGCAAAGGAAATAATAACAAGCATAATAACAAATTCAACAAAAACCGGAATAAGTAGTGAGCAGTGCTTTTGAAGTAAGAGGCGGCAACCGTCTGCAAGGGGAAATTGTTCCTCAAGGTGCCAAAAACGAAGCTTTACAGATCATCAGTGCAGTAATGCTTACCCCTGAAAAGGTAACCATATCCAACATCCCCGACATTGTAGATGTCAACCTCCTGATAGAACTCCTCGGTGAGGCGGGTGTAAAGATTAACCGTGTGAGTAGAGATGTCTGTGAATTCCAGGCTGACGCGATCGATCTGGATTATTTGCAGAGCCCCGAATTTAAAAAGAAATCAGGCCGTTTACGCGGTTCCGTTATGATCGCCGGTCCATTGCTGGCACGTTTCGGAAAAGCGTTTATCCCAAAACCGGGAGGTGATAAAATTGGTCGCCGCCGCCTGGATACCCACATCATCGGATTTGAACGCCTCGGCGCTAAATTTATATACGATTCGGATGATAACTTCTTCCGGCTCGAAACCACCGGCCTGAAGGGAACTTACATGCTCCTGGATGAACCGAGTGTAACCGGTACTGCCAACATTGTGATGGCAGCCGTTATGGCTGAAGGTACTACCACCATCTATAACGCTGCCTGCGAGCCTTATTTGCAGCAGCTGTGTAAAATGCTGGTACGCATGGGCGCCAAAATTCAGGGTATCGGTTCCAACATGCTGATCATCGAAGGGGTGAAGTACCTGGGAGGTTGCGAGCATGCCATGCTGCCGGATATGATTGAAATCGGCTCTTTCATTGGCCTTGCTGCCATGACCCAGAGTGAGATCACGATCAAAAACGCCGGAGTGGAACACCTGGGCATTATCCCGGAAAAATTCCGCCAGCTGGGGATCAACCTCGAAATCCGCGGAAACGACATCTACATACCTTCTCAGGAAACGTATGAGATTCAGACATTCCTGGATGGCTCCATCCTCACTATTTCTGATCACCCATGGCCAGGCTTTACCCCTGACCTGCTCAGTATAGTACTGGTGGTGGCCACACAGGCAAAAGGCAGTGTGATGATCCATCAGAAAATGTTTGAGAGTCGCCTGTTCTTTGTAGACAAACTCATCGACATGGGCGCACAGATTGTACTCTGTGATCCACACCGCGCAGTAGTGATCGGCCTTGGCCGCCAGCACAACCTCCGTGGTATTACTATGTCGAGCCCCGATATCAGAGCCGGTGTATCCCTGCTGATAGCTGCACTCAGCGCAGAAGGTAAATCCACCATTCAGAATATCGATCAGATTGACCGCGGATACCAGTATATCGACGAACGCCTCCGGAAACTTGGCGCCGATATCAAACGTATTTAATAAATTCTTCAAGTTCATACCTGCCAACAGAGCCCAAATACCAGCAACTAAATCCTGGTTTTTGGGTTTTGTATTTGGGGTACCCGAGAAATTCATATGGAAAAAAAGATCATTATCGTTACTGCTCCTTCCGGTGCAGGTAAAACCACTATCGTAAAAAAATTACTGGCAGAAATGCCGCAGCTGGCGTTCTCCATCTCCGCTGCTACCCGCGAGGCCCGCGCTAACGAGGTAGATGGCAGGGATTATTATTTCATGACCACCGATGAGTTTCATCAGAAAATCGATGAAAATGCGTTTGCGGAATATGAAATGGTGTACGCCGGAAAATATTACGGTACCCTGAAGAGCGAACTGGAACGAATTTGGAGTAATGATCAGATTCCGATGGTAGATATTGATGTGAAGGGCGCTTTGTCTATTAAGGAAAAATATCACCAGGAGGCACTGACGATCTTTATACAGCCACCTTCTATTGATGCACTGCGTGAGCGCCTCAGTGAGCGTGGAACTGAAACCCAGGCTTCCCTGGATGAACGCCTGGCTAAAGCCCGTTACGAACTATCTTTTTCGCATGAATTTGATAAAATTGTTGTTAATGATGTATTGGAAAGGGCCTATGAAGAAGTGAAAAATCTTGTAAAAGATTTTTTAAATATAAAATAGCCTCGTGATGGTTGGTTTTCCTAATTTGTTATTTTTGTTGAGATGGACGTTTATACACTTATAATTTTAGTCTTTCTGGTACTGCTGGCGGGCTTTTTCGCCGGTATTGAGTCTGCATTCGCGAATGTGAATAAGCTCAGTATTGAACTCAAAAAGAAACAGGGTAGGACTACCGGTAAAATTCTGGCCGGTTTAAATGAGCATCCCAGCCGTTTTCTGGCTACCAGCCTGGTAGGGTTTACGATTACGATCGTGATCTACAGCATTATGATGGCAGGTGCTATTCAGCCGCTGGGGGTAGTGGCAGCACCGGAAATTGCGAACATGCAGCCGCTGGTTATATTCCTGGAGGTCTTGCTGGCGTCTCTGCTGATCCTTTTCCTGGGCTTTTTTATTCCGAAAGCAATTTTCCGTTCCAGACCGGAGGCACTGCTGAGCTTTTTTGCGCTGCCGATTTCCATGATCGCCAAGCCGCTGTATATTATCGGGAATGTACTGGTATCTATTGCTGAATGGATGCTGAAGTATTTATTTAACGTACGCCTGCTGGAAAACAGGGAATCTTTTTCCCGGGTGGATGTGGAAAATTTCATCCGCCAGTCGCAACAGCACGTCAGTGAAAATCAGGAGCTGAACACCGAGCTGTTTGAAAATGCGTTGTCGCTCGCACACGTGAAGATCAGGGGCTGCCTGATTCCAAGAAAGGAAATAGAGGCGCTGGAGATCACGAGCCCGATAGAAAACGCCCGTAGCAAGTTTATGGAAACCAAGCTGTCGAAAATAGTGATCTATGACGGCAGTATAGATAATATACTGGGTTATATCCACCAGCTGGACCTGTTTAAGGCGCCAAAGGACATCCAGTCTATCATTCACCCGATCCTGGCTGTTCCTGAAACCATGAGTGCGATAGATTTGCTGAGTAAGTTCAATAAAGAAAGAAAGAGCATTGCCTGGGTGGTGGATGAATTTGGCGGTACTGCCGGTATTGTGACCATAGAGGATGTATTAGAGGAAATTTTCGGGGAGATAAAAGATGAGCATGATGAAGAGGAGTTCGTAGAAAAGCAGATTGCCGAGAAGGAATATATTTTTTCCGGCCGTCTGGAACTTGATTACTTGAATGAGAAATACGGACTGGATTTTCCGGAAGATGAGAGTGAAACTTTGTCGGGTTATATTATTAATCACCACGAAACCATTCCAAAGATAAAAGAGCGGATCATAATAGATGACTATGAATTTGATATCCTGAATGTGACAGACACAAGGATAGAAATGGTCAAAATGAAGATTTTAGGATAAAAAATTGCAGTTTTTGCATCCTGAAAAACCGCTTATAAAAAAAATATAAACTATTTATATTTTTTTCTAATATTTGTGTTAACAAGACAATAACAATATTTGCTAAAACGTTTTTTAAAAAAGTAGTAGGAATTTAACACGGAATGTATACATTTGCTATAGATGATGTAACACAATGATTTGATTTTTGTTAAAAGGTTGTAAAAAAAGTGTTCCAACATTGATAATAAAATATTTCTCGTTATTTTTGTATTACAAATAAAGCTACCAGAGATTCTTACTTATTCTGAACGCTTGCCATCAATTAGGTAAGTAGTTGACCTGGGAGCCAAAGACATTCTCGAATTCAACTTTTTTGGGGTTAACAAACAATGGATGAAAGGCCGGCTCTTGATTCTTCTCGGGCTGGCTCTTTTTTTTGCCCTAACTCATCTTACTCTTTCCATTTTATTTATTATTTTGATTGCGAACTCTGCGGAAAACGTTTAAACCGTTGCGGAAAATGATGCATTTCCGGTGGTAAAACAGTTCTGTATTTGTTGTATCCATCCGCTATATTTGTGCCTCTGATTTTGATCACCGCATTCAAACCGGTTTGAACACTAGAACATGTTAAAGAAATTTTTTTCGAAGAATAACGATAAGGCAGAGATGTCTTTCTTTGATCACCTGGAGGACCTTCGCTGGCATATCGTTAGATCAGTATTGTCGATTGTGGCGTTCAGTATTTTTGGATTTCTCTATACGCAGGAGATATTGGACAATGTGATATTTGGACCTACCAATGCCACCTTCCCTTCTTACAGGGCACTTTGTGCGATTGGGCATTTTTTTAATCTGGGTGATGCCTTGTGTATTACACCTGTGCCGGTAACCTTTTTGAACTATAAGATGGTTGGCCAGATCATGCTGCAGTTTAAACTGGCATTTATGATTGGCTTCGTGTGTTCGTTCCCGTATATCTTCTGGGAGTTCTGGCGCTTTGTGAAGCCGGCACTGAAAGAGAAAGAGCTGAAAGGCGCCAGGGGGGTAATCTTCTGGGTATCTTTCCAGTTTTTCCTGGGAATATTCTTCGCATATTTTCTGATGGCGCCGTTCACGATTAACTTCCTGGCGTCTTATACTATTACCGATAAAGCGGTTAACCAGTTTTTTATTGATGACTACTTCGATCTGATGTCGCAGATTGTATTGGGTATGGGGTTATTGTTTGAATTGCCGGTGCTGGTATTCTTCCTGACCAAATTTGGACTCATTACACCTAAGTTCCTTCGTTCATACCGCAGGCATGCTGTAGTGGTTATTTTGATCCTGGCAGCTGTTATCACGCCGCCGGATCTGATTGACCAGCTGATTGTGTTTACGCCTTTATACCTCCTGTATGAAATCAGTATCTTTATATCTAAGAAAGCCATGCGTGATCGTGAGAATAAAGAGCAGAATGTAGAAATTGAAGAATGGTCATAATTGTTGAAAAGTAAACGGTAAGCCAACTTCATTCATCTGAAAAATTACTTGTTATGGAAAAATTGACTTTTAATCTTGCACTTCCGGTAGCCATAGGCGCTGATCATGCGGGTTTTGAGTATAAGGAAGAAGTGATCTCCTTCCTCGAAGCAAAAGGTTTGAAAGTAAAGGATTTCGGTACGCATACGAAAGACTCGGTGGACTACCCGGATTACGCACATCCGGTGGCCACAGCGGTAGAGCGCGAAGAAGCTGCATTCGGTATTTTGATTTGCGGCAGTGCTAACGGGGTGGCTATTACGGCCAACAAGCACCAGGGCATCCGGGCTGCTATCTGCTGGGGTGAGGAGTTATCCAGACTCACACGGCAGCACAACAATGCGAATGTACTTTGCATACCTGCCAGGTTTGTAGATGTGGCAGTGGCAAATCAGATGGTGGATGTGTTTATCAACACGCCATTTGAAGGTGGCCGCCACGAAAACAGGGTTCGTAAAATGACCTGCCTCTAAGCAGCTGTTATAAATTTTGTAATTTAAAGAGCCGGGAACTTCCCGGCTCTTTTTTTTGTTAAGAGTAAAGTATCCCAGGCTAAATGTTCTTCCGCATGAAATCTATCCGTGTTGCTGTCACCTGTTTATTGATTGGTATCTCTTTCTCTGGCATTGCCCAGCAGGACCTGCGTACCACAGGGATTGCTGCCAAATACGCTGCAACCATCCAACCAGGCACTATCAGGCCCTGGCTGGAGGTATTGGCCAGTCCGCAAATGGAGGGCCGGGAAACGGCTACAAAGGGCCAGGCAATGGCGGCATCCTATATCATCACCCAGTTGAAGCAGGCCGGCGTAAAGCCCGGTGCTGCCGGTAATTGGGAACAGTTTTATGAAATGTATGAGGATACGCTGATCAGAGGAGTGATTCGGATCAGGAATACGGACTACCATTTTGGGGAGGACTTCATTACTGACTTGTTGGAAAGCAAGTCTGAAACGATCCGTACAGATCAGGTTGTGTTTGCCGGATATGGTATCTCCACGGCCAGTTTCAACGATTATGCAAATGTGGATGTGAAAGGAAAAGTAGTACTGATCCGGGAAGGAGTACCTGGCGGATTACCAAGAGATTACGGTATTACTTATAACAAGTTGTCGGCCGCACGTGCTGCCGGTGTACGGGCCCTGCTGGTGATTTCGCCGCATGCCAGAAACTACCGGTTACTGAATAAAAACAAGCTGCGTCATACGGGGATTTATATGCCGGGAGCGGCCGCGGAGGGGCCTAATTTGTATTATATCACACCTGCCATGGCAGCTGCTTTGCTGGGCAAGGCCTACAACGATAGCCTGTTAGACACCCGCAAAGGTCATTTGCGTATACCTGTTCACGTTAGGGTTCCTATAGAGATAACCCTAGATAAGAAAAGTAATATTTATAAGCCATCAAATATTTTAGGAATAGTGGAAGGGAGTGATAAGAAGGACGAGTATGTTTTTGTGACGGCGCATTATGATCACTTAGGAGTGCAGGACAGTGTATTGTACCCCGGTGCGGATGATGACGGGTCGGGTACATCCGCTGTAATGGCGATTGCCGCAGCGTTTGCGAAGGCGAAGCAGGAGGGGAACGGACCGCGGAGGAGTGTGGTTTTTATGTTGGTTTCAGGAGAAGAGAAAGGCTTGCTGGGCTCCGGTTACTATATCAATCATCCGTTGTATCCGTTGTCGGCCACCGTAGTGGATCTGAATATTGATATGATAGGCAGAATTGATCCTGCCCATGAACGGGATACTAATTATATTTACATTATAGGCGATGATAAGCTGAGTTCGGAGCTCCGCCCGATCAATGAGGCGGCCAATGGTATTACCCGATTTAAGCTGGACTATAAGTATAATGACCCCGGAGACCCAGAAGATTTTTACAGGAGATCTGATCATTACAAATTTGCCCAGCAAAATATTCCGGTAATTTTTTACTTTAATGGTACGCATTCGGATTACCACCAGCCGGGTGACACCGTAGAAAAAATCGAATTTGCATTGCTGGCGCGTAGAGCGCAGCTAGTATACTATACGGCCTGGGAGATTGCAAACAGGGAAGCCAGATTAAAAGTAGACAGGTCAGAAAATAACCGTTAAGACAAACTTTATTAACCAATTGAAAACCTCATTTTCGTATGTACGTCAGTGTTAGTAATTGAAAAACGTTATGTAAAACGGCCACCCAAAAGGTTTTTGTTTATTTTAACAAAAATTTATAAATTTATAATAGAGTCCTAGTCTTAAGAAAACAACATATATGTTGTTTGTTGTATGTGAATTCTATTAGCGAGTTTTTAGCGTCATAAGTGAGTATCGGTCTGTTAGTTTATAGAGCGTCCGGGTACCCGTTAAACATTTTTAATTAACCTGTTGTTGTTCAATTGGTATTTTATTGTTTCAGGGGGATTGTGGCATCAATATCAGATAACCCCATCCATCTGTAATAAGAGAAATACCGAATATGAAAACACCTGGAACCGTAAGGTTGTCGCACCCTGCATGGGAGAATTTCCCCAAAGTGTGGCCCCTTTTTCAACGGTTTTTACACAACAAGTAGTGAATGTGCTTCCGGTACCTGAGTTTTCTAAGTTTTTATTGAGTTGTAATAACTGTTATCGAAAAAATGTCTGATTGTGCTTTAAACGCTTACCTACCGATTATTTGCAGCGGATTGTGAAACCATAAACAAGGATGCATGCCTAATTTTTATAGCGACTATTGGTGGATTTTTTTGCTTCGGGGCATTTTTGCCCTGGTACTGGGGATTTTGGCAATTGTATGGCCGGGAGCCACTTTTACCACCCTGGTAGTATTTTTCGGAGCATATCTGTTCATCGCCGGTACGTTCGCTGTAATAGGAGCAGTAGCAGCAAGGAGGACTTCCGAGAACTGGGGGGTGTTTCTTTTGTCTGGTATTGTTGGTATAATATTAGGGGTCCTCACCATTATTAATCCTTTTGCCACTGGAACTGCGCTGATTTACCTGGTTGCTTTCTGGGCTGTTATAGCCGGACTGTTCGAGATTATAATTGCAATCAGGCTCAGAAAGGTTATTACCGGAGAAGGATGGTATATCGCTGGAGGACTTTTAACTATTTTTTTCGGCATATTGCTATTATCCAACCCGGTGGCCGCAGCCGTCACCCTTACCTGGATCTTCGGCTTTTATGCCATCATCACAGGCGTTATGCTGATCTCTTTATCAGTCAGGCTTCATAAAAGATGAGCCTACCGGATTTTACCCTTATTCAGAATGCCCCATATGCAAGCATATTTTCTAACTAAAACGCATCACTATGAAACTACAAAAAACACCAGATTAACGGCACTTACTATCAGGCTGAAGGTCAGGTGCTGATAACTCCTTTCCGACAGGTCTGAGAAGACTGGCAGCAGCACCGGTTTGGAGCCCGGTGGATACCATCTCTGACGGTCTTTATCCTACTCCCCGCTCCGCGCAGGAGCTGTTACTGTAGCGTATTTCGAAAAAATTTAAAGTTAACCGTTATGTCATCCACCGAATTCAACAATTTGTTACTAGGAAACGCCGATTTTCTGCGTCCTTACGCAGTTACATTAACCAAAGACTCAGAGTCAGCCAAAGACCTTTACCAGGAAACGCTGTTCAGAGCTTTGTCAAACCGCGATAAATACCTCGCAGGGACCAACATCAGGGCTTGGTTGTATACCATCATGCGGAACATTTTTATTAACAATTACCGCAGAGGAAACCGCCAGTTCAGACTGCTGGACAGCGCCGTAGGCGACTATCTGCTCAGTCACCAGCCTTCCGCCATCGGAAACTTCGCCGAATCCGAACTCCGCGTGAAGGATGTACAAATGGCCGTTTACAATCTGCCAATTATCTTTAAACAACCGTTCTTACTCTATTTCGAAGGTTATAAGTACTATGAAATTGCAGCTATACTCAATGAACCACTAGGAACAGTTAAAAGCAGGATCCACTTCGCCAGGAAAATGCTCAAAACCCGAATAACCAGACACTAAATTTTTTAAAAAAAGCTAGTAAATCAGTTATATATAAGGTTTTTTGGTAACGGAAGCCTGCAAACCCTCGGCAATACCTGATGTTATCGCTGCTACAATCTATGAAACCCTGTAGTGAGCAAGAAACTGATTAAAGGAAAGTCATGCTGTTACATCTGTCCCCCTACACAGATGTAACTGAATGTCACATGCTGTTCTATTGTTTGCGGGCTTCAGTTATGCTGAACCAGATATCCCATATTTATTACCACCACCAACTTACCCCGCTTTTCTCCACAGGATTTTTGTACTTTTACACCCTTCAGATCTACAGTAAAAATTTCAATAAACAGCATATTTCGTGATGAAGGCAAACTATTTAGACGAGCTGAATGAACGGCAGCGCGAAGCAGTTCTACACATCAACGGGCCCCTGATGATCGTAGCCGGCGCCGGCTCAGGTAAAACAAAGGTGCTGACCACCCGTATCGCACACCTCATGCGCAACGGAGTAGACGCATTTAACATCCTGTCGCTTACCTTTACAAATAAAGCCGCACGCGAAATGAAAGAACGTGTGGAAAAAATCCTCGGCGGCAGCGAAGCCAGGAACCTCTATATCGGTACCTTCCACTCCGTTTTCGCCCGACTCCTCCGCGCAGAAGCGCACCGCCTCGGTTATCCCAACGACTTTACCATCTACGATACCGACGATGCCAAAAGCGTACTCAAAACCATCATCAATGAACTCAACCTTGATGATAAACACTATAAACCCAACTTCGTATACAACCGCATCTCCGCTGCCAAAAACAGCCTGATGGGGCCGGAAGAATACCAGCACGACTATTACGTACAACAGGAAGATATGAGAGCCAACAGACCCCTGATTGGTAAAATCTACGATATGTACGCCAAACGCTGCTTTAAAAACGGCGCCATGGATTTTGATGACCTGCTCTTCAAAATGTACGTGCTCCTCAAATCATTCCCGGAAGTACTGCATAAATACCAGCATAAGTTCAAGTATATCATGATCGATGAGTACCAGGATACCAACCCTGCCCAGTACGAAATCATCAAACTCCTGGGTGCTGTAAACGAAAATATCTGCGTGGTAGGGGATGATGCCCAGAGTATCTACTCCTTCCGCGGTGCTACCATCCAGAATATCCTCCAGTTCGAAAAAGACTACGACGACGCCCGCGTGGTTAAACTTGAACAAAACTATCGTAGTACCAAGTCCATCCTCAACGTAGCCAACGAAGTGATCGCTCACAACAAAGGCCAGATTGAGAAAAACCTCTGGACTGATAACCAGGATGGAGATACCATCAAACTGGTGCGCACCAACACAGATAACGAAGAAGGGAAATTTGTAGCGGATACCATCGCAGAGCAAAAGCTGCGTAACCACTATGATAACCGCGACTTCGTAATCCTCTACCGTACCAACGCACAGAGCCGCTCTTTCGAGGAAAGCCTCCGCCGGAAAGCCATTCCATACCGGATTTACGGCGGTCTGTCGTTCTACCAGCGTAAGGAAATCAAGGATTTTGTGGCTTACCTCCGCATTACCATGAATACCCGCGATGAGGAGAGTCTCAAACGTATTATCAACTACCCGGTAAGAGGTATCGGTAAAACTACCATCGAAAAAACGCTGGTGCTCAGCAATGACCACAACATTACCATGTGGGAAGTGCTGGAACGCGCCAGGGAATTTGG
This sequence comes from Chitinophaga jiangningensis, assembly GCF_900142605.1. GTDB lineage: Bacteria > Bacteroidota > Bacteroidia > Chitinophagales > Chitinophagaceae > Chitinophaga > Chitinophaga jiangningensis. The sequence goes on along the minus strand of NZ_FRBL01000007.1, from coordinate 372,683 downwards.
TTTTAAAGGTGGTACCCTCGAAGCGATCGATGGTTTTGTGACCATGATCCGCAGCTTCCAGGCTATGCTGGGCAAGCACAACGCCTATGACGTAGCCGTGAACGTTGGTAAATCCACCAATATCGTAAAAGAACTCTTCAACGATAAAACCACGGAAGGCCTTGCCCGTTATGAAAACGTGCAGGAGCTCCTCAACTCCATCAAGGAATTCACCGAAACGCCGGATGAAGAAGGGGAACTGCTGGATAAAAGCCTCGGCTCTTACCTGCAGCAGATTACCCTGCTTACTGACGCAGATAATGAAAACAAGGAAGATAGTGACGTGGTGAAACTCATGACCATCCACGCGGCAAAAGGGCTGGAGTTCCCGGTGGTATTCACCGTAGGGCTGGAAGAAACCCTGTTCCCGAGTGGTATGTCTATCAACACCCGCGAGGAGCTGGAAGAGGAAAGACGCCTGTTTTACGTGGCCATCACCAGGGCTAAATCCCGCCTCTGGCTTACGTATGCCAACAGCCGTTACCGCTTCGGTAACCTGGTGCAGAATGAGCCAAGCCGCTTCCTGGAAGAGATGCCGGAAAAATTCATCGATCGTAGCTACGCCGGCGGCGGTGCTATCCGCAATGCCTTTGGCAGCACCAATGGTGGTGGATGGGGCGCCGGAGGAGGTTCTAATATGTTCGATAGAATGCAGAAGAAGACAACACCGTCATCTCCCCAACAACAAAACCAGGGCCCGCGGCCAGCTCCAAAGCCAGCAACAGGACCAGTTAGCACACACGTGCCTACACCGGGCTTTGCACCGGATGATCCGGCAGGAATGGAGCCAGGCATGCAGGTAGAGCACCAGAAATTTGGCTTTGGTACCATCACCGGTATGGAAGGAGCACCTAACAACCGCATCGCCACAGTGGTGTTCCCTAAAGGTGGGGGTGAAAAGAAAATCATGCTTAACTACGCCAAACTGCGTATTGTACGCTAATATCCAGGGATGTCGCAAGCATTGGAAAAACTAAGGCAGTACTGTGCCTACCAGGAAAGATGCCATTCAGAAGTTAAATACAGGGCACTGGAACTGGGTATGCGCGGAAATGAAGTGGAAGAAGCTATCGCAGCACTCATCGCGGATAACTTCCTCAACGAGGAACGCTTTGCCAAAGCCTACGCCGGTGGCAAGTTTCGCATGAAACAGTGGGGGCGCAAAAAGATCCAGGCCTCCCTGAAAATGAAACAGGTATCAGCCTACTGTATCAAAAAAGGATTGGCAGAAATTGATGAAGATGATTACCTGCAGGTGGTACAGCAGCAGGCGGAGAAAAAATACCAGTCGCTAAAAGGTGAAATTCCCATGAAAAGGAAATATAAAACCATGCAGTACCTTTTGCAGCGGGGATTTGAACAGGAGCTAATCAGCGAAGCGCTTGAACAAATCGCAAATAATTCCGATTTTAAGTAGCATAATTTAAAAAGTTTCTAATCAGGCAGCAAGTAAATTTGCTATATAATTTTCAAAGATGTCAGATTTAAAAGTAACACTTATCCAGGCCGACTTGTATTGGGAAGATATTGAAGCCAACCTGCGTATGTTTGACGAAAAGATCAACAGCATAGGAGAGCGGACGGAAGTAGTTTTTTTACCGGAAATGTTTAGCACCGGATTCAGCATGGCGCCGGAACGCCTGGCTCAAAAGATGGATGGAAGCGCGTTTCAGTGGATGAAGAAAAAGGCTGCTGAAAAGAATATCATCATTACCGGAAGCCTGATCATCGAAGAAAATGGCAAATACCTGAACCGCCTGATATGGATGCTGCCTAACGGCACCTATGGTACATATGACAAGCGCCATCTCTTCGGCTACGCCGGTGAGCACGAGCATTATGAAGGTGGCGACAAGCGCCTGATCGCATCTGTGAAAGGCTGGAAAATAAACCTGAATATCTGCTATGACATGCGTTTCCCGGTATGGGCACGCAATCGTATCGTGGAAGAAACTGGCGCACCCGCCTACGATGTGCTGGTATATGTAGCCAACTGGCCGGAAAGACGTAACACCGCCTGGAAAACCTTACTCCGCGCGCGTGCCATCGAAAACCAATGCTACGCCATTGGGGTAAACCGCGTGGGTAATGATGGTAACAACATCTACCACAGCGGTGATACCAGCCTCATTGATCCAATGGGCGAAATCATTTACGAAAAAGCACACGACCAGGATATATTTACGTATACCCTTTCCCGTGAGCGCCTAGACGAGGTGAGAAAGAATATCCCTTTCCTCAAAGACGCAGATGCTTTTACCATCTTAGACTAAGCTAATAGTATGATATTGAACGGAATCCATCACATCGCTATCATTTGTGCTGACTATGCACGTAGTAAGTCATTTTATACCGATGTGCTTGGATTGCGTGTGATCCGGGAGGTATACCGGGAGGAGCGGGATTCTTATAAGCTGGACCTGGCTATAGGTGACCACTATATAATCGAGCTCTTTTCCTTTCCCGATCCACCGGCGCGGGTGAGTCGCCCCGAAGCGCAAGGCTTGCGCCACCTGGCCTTTGCCGTATCTGATATAGCAACAGCTGTAAAAGAATTAACCGCTAAAGGCGTAGTAACAGAGCCTATCCGGACTGATCCCCACACAAATCAACGTTTTACTTTTTTTGCTGACCCCGATGGGCTACCTTTAGAGTTATACGAAGCAGTATAACTTCCTAAAATAGCAGATATGCCCACTTCCTACGTTAACGCTACCATATTCACCGGAGAAGAAGTATTGAAAAACCACGCTGTGTCAACCGATAACGGCCTGATTACCAGTATTACACCTACCGAAGATATTCCCGAAGGTCATGACATCATAGACCTGGAAGGTGCTTACCTGGCGCCGGCGCTGATCGATTTACAGATCTATGGCGGCAATGGGGAGGTTTTTTCCATGTATCCCAGTGTGGCATCGCTCACCGGTACTTACGAGTATAGCAAAGCCGGCGGGGCCGCGTACATTATGCCTACGGTGGCTACCATATCTCCCGAAATAATGCTGGAAGCCATGAAGGCGGTAAGAGCCTATTGGCAGGAAGGCAGGAAGGGCGTGCTGGGATTGCACCTGGAAGGACCTTTCATCAATCCTGTTAAGAAAGGGGCCCACCTGACGGAATATATTAAACAACCTTCCCAGGAAGATATCGACTGGATACTGGAAAACGGCAGCGATGTGGTAAAGATCATTACCCTGGCACCGGAATGCTGTGATCCGGCTCTGGTAAAGCAGCTGCAGGAAGCTGGTATCATCGTATATGCCGGTCATAGCAATGCTACCTACGCGCAGGCCTATACGGCATTCGAAAATGGTATCCGTCATGCCACACATCTTTTTAATGCCATGTCGCCACTGGAAAGCAGGGCTCCTGGCTTGGTTGGCGCTATTTATGACCACCCGGAAGTGTATGCCAGCATAGTGGCAGACGGGGTGCATGTGGACTTCGCGTCGGTGCGGATCAGCAAAAAGATTATGGGCCGGCGGCTGTACCTGATCACGGACGCGGTGGAAGAGAATAAGGAGGGCGATTACATCTACCTGAAAGAAAAAGACCGGTTTGTAAGCGCAACGGGTGTGCTTTCAGGTTCAAGGCTCACCATGTTGCAGGCAGCACGAAATCTTGCCAATAATGATGTTTGCAGCTTGCGGGAAGCTATCCGTATGGCTTCTCTTTATCCTGCGGAAGCGATAGGCATGGCAAATAAAATTGGCCGCATTGCACCTGGCTGTGAAGCGTCGTTTCTGGTGATACCTGAGAATGGCCAGACAACAGTTTATTGTTAATATTTATATTCGCGCTAAATATTACGAAAGAACGAACGCATGGGCATACCTCAATTTCTCCGGAAAAATCAATATAGAAATCTTTTTTTACTGGGATGGCTGCTGCTGGGGCTTCTTCAGGCCTGCTTTTCAGAGCTTTGGGATGACGAGGCGTATTATTGGGTATACTCCCGCCATTTGGACTGGGGGTACTTCGATCATCCGCCGATGATTGCCCTCCTGATAAAAATAGGTTACGGCTTATTTCATAATGAGTTGGGCGTACGACTACTGGTGGTGGTGCTTAACACGCTTACCCTGTGGATAACGGCAAAGCTGCTCAGCAAGGAAGACAACCGCTTGTTTTACCTGATCCTTGGCTCCATGGGGGCGATGCAGGTAGGAGGTATGCTGGCCGTGCCGGATGTACCGCTGATCTTTTTTGCAGCTCTTTATTTCTGGGCGTACAAGGTGTTTGTAGATGAACAGAGCTGGAAAAATACCATACTACTGGCGATTTCCATGGCGCTCATGTTCTATAGTAAGTACCATGGCGTGCTTCTGGTTTTCTTTACCCTGCTCTCCAACCTCAACCTGCTGCGTGTTTTCAAGTATTACGTAGCGGTAATTATTACTACGTTATTGTTCCTGCCACATATCATCTGGCAGTATAATCATGGATTTCCTTCGTTACAATATCATTTGGTAGAACGGAATGCTGCCAGTTATCACATCAGCTTTACGCTGGATTACCTCGCCGGGCAGCTGTTGCTTTTCGGGCCGCTGCTGGGTTGGTTGCTGCTGTACTATGCCTTTATTTGTCCGATACAGCATACGTTCGAGCGGGCGCTGAAATTTTCTGTCATTGGGGTGTTGGTGTTTTTTATGATCAGCACTTTCAAAGGCAGGGTAGAGGCCAACTGGACGGTGATGCTGTTTACGCCGGTAGTGATTCTGGCACATCAAACGATTAAAAGGAAAGGATGGAAAGGCCGTGCCTTCCTTTACAGTTTGCCGGCAACCCTGTTGCTGGTACTGGTGGTAAGGGTGTATATGGTATGGGATTTTATGCCGGGAACCGAAATACGTCCGGAGATTCATCATAACCGGGAATGGACCGCTAAAGTGGCTGCTGCTGCGGGCGACAGGCCGGTGGTATTTATCAACAGCTATCAGTTGCCATCCAAGTATATGTTTTATACCGGTCATCTTTCCTATAGCCTCAACTCCCGTTATGCCCGCCGTAGCCAGTACAATTACTGGGATACCGAACAAGCGCTGTGGGGCAGGGAGGTAGTGGTTTTCGGTCCGAACTTACCTATTACTGACAGCGTGGTGAGTGTAAGAGGAACCTGGGATTATTATGTAGATTCCGCTTATTACTCTTATAATCTTATCCAGATGAAGCCAGCCAGCACGCAGCTAAAAGTGAGGAAGGGCGAGCATTATAAACTGGTTGTGGCTCCGGAGAATTGGTATCACCGGCCGGTGCCTATTAACTGGAAGAATGAACCGGTAATAGGATATGGTTTTACCACTAAAGATTCCGCGTATGCGCCGGTAAAAACCCAGTTGACATTAGCGAGAGCGATCAGCAGGCGGTTGACGAGTATGGAGGTGATTATGCCGGATAAACCTGGTAAATATCAGCTAAAGTGCAGTGTGTTTGCAGATCCGCTGCCACCAACGCATAATAGCCAGGTGATACAGGTGATTGTGGAATAAGACTTTCTTATAGATGCAAAAGGGGCGTGGACCGAAGTTCCACGCCCCTTTTGCGTCTGCCCGTCGCCGAAGGTGACGGGCAGACGCAAAAAAAATTATTGTTGGAAGGCGTTCCAGCCCTGGGATACCAGTTTGAATTTGTTACCACCTTTCGTGATGATATGTGCACCTTCGCTGATATCAGCCATGTAGCCTATTACGCTGATCTGTTCGTTGAGTACAATTTTATCGTAGTCTTCCTGTTTCATGGTAAAAAGCAATTCATAGTCTTCACCACCGCTGAGGGCGCAGGCAGTAGGATCCAGGCCAAATTTGAGGGCCATTTCCTTACTTTCCTGGGCGATGGGGATTTTTTCCTCATACAATACTGCGCCGAGGTTGCTTTGTTTGCAGATATGCAGTATTTCGGAGCTGAGTCCATCGCTGACGTCCATCATAGCGGTTGGCTTGATGTCGCTTTCCTGGAGGAACTGGATAATATCTTTTCTGGCTTCTGGCTTAAGTTGGCGGCCGATGATATAGGTTTGATCTTCCAGGTCGGGTGCCAGCTGTGGATTTTCCAGGTAGATTTTCTTTTCTCTTTCGAGCAGTGTTAATCCGAGGTAGGCTGCGCCAAGATCGCCGGATACGCAAAGCAGGTCGCCTTTTTGAGCGGTGGACCTTTTTACGAACTGGTCAGGTGTTACTTCTCCTATGGCGGTTACGCTGATAATCAATCCTTTCTGGGAATTGCTGGTATCGCCACCGATGAGGTCTACGCCGTATTTTTCGCAGGCGGCATAAACGCCTTCGTAAAATTCGTTGAGGGCTTCGAGTGAGAAGCGGTTGGAGAAGGCGATGCTGATGGTGATCTGGGTAGGGGTAGCGTTCATCGCGTAGATATCGGAGAGGTTTACTACCACTGATTTATAGCCCAGATGTTTCATGGGTACGTACATGAGGTCGAAGTGGATACCTTCTACCAGCATATCAGTACTGATCACGGTTTGTTTGCCGAAGTGGTCGATGACGGCGGCATCGTCGCCAACGCCGAGGACGGTGCTGGCATTTTGTATTTCTATGTTTCGGGTGAGATAGTCGATCAAGCCAAACTCACCGAGGTCGTTAATTTCTGTTCTTTCCTGTTCCATAACTATTTCCCGTTTACGAGGTCTTGCAATGCTTGATGGATATGGCCGTTGGTGGCCAGTATTGTTTTTTGGTAGGGCGAGTATCGGTTACCGTTATAGTCGGTTACCTTACCGCCGGCTTCTTCCACGATGAGGAATCCTGCTGCGGAGTCCCATGCCTGGAGGTGGTGTTCGTAGAACCCGTCGAAACGGCCACAGGCTACCCAGCAGAGGTCGATAGCTGCCGAACCTAACCGGCGTACCGGCAGGCCCATTTTGATAATCCTTTCGAATACCACCATTGGGTTATTCAGGGATTCTTCCCATTTATAGGGGAATCCGGTTACCAGGAGGCATTGGTTAAAGTTGCCGTTTTTGGATACCTGGATAGGTTTATCGTTGAGGGTGGCGCCTTTTCCTTTTTCCGCCACAAAAAGTTCGTTCATGAAGGGGTTATACACCGCACCGAGGATCATTTCCCCGTCTTTTTCCACGCCGATGGATACGCAGCAGATCGGTACGCCGTTGGCGAAGTTGACGGTGCCGTCGATAGGGTCGATAATCCATTTGATATTGGATTCGGAGGCGATGGCGCCTACTTCCTCGGAGAGGATGAAATGGTCGGGGAAGGCGCTGTGAATCACTTCAATGATCGCCTTTTCAGACTGTTTATCCGCCTCGGTTACGAGGTCGTTCAGGGAGCTTTTGCTGCTCACCTCAAAAGGGCCGTTAAAATATTGTTGCAGTATTTTTCCGCCGGCTTCAGTAGCTTTGAGCAAGGTTGCTTTTAACATGCGGCAAAGGTAAATATCAATTACGATATAGTGATGGCTTAAATGTCTCCCACAAAGGGGTAATTCGCAAATCGTAATAATATTCGATATTTTTGCAGTTCAATAGGAAAATTAATGGCCATTATAGGAAATCTTATTTCCAGGTCGCTGAGGATCAGGAAAAAGTTTACATTCAAGTTAGGCACACCGCGGCAGTACCAGCTGCAGGTGTTACATCGTTTGCTGGAGAAGGCCAAAGACACTGAATTCGGACGCCATTATCAGTTCCAGGACATCCTGGATAACCCAAACTTTATAGGGCAGTATAAAGACAAGGTCCCTGTGCACAACTACACCAAAATGCATAAAGAGTGGTGGTACAAGTGCCTGGAAGGAACAGAAAATGTGAGCTGGCCCGAGAAAATTAAATACTTCGCGCTGAGTTCCGGTACTTCTGAATCCGCCAGTAAACATATTCCGGTTACTAAGGATATGTTAAAAACGGTGAAGAAGGTGGGGGTAAAGCAGCTGTATTCCATGGCTAACTTCAATATTCCGCCAAGATCTTACGAAAAAGGCATACTTATGCTGGGCGGAACAACTTCACTTTACGAAAAAGGGGACTATTATGAAGGGGATATGAGTGGCATTCAGGCCAAGAATATTCCAAGATGGTTCCGCAGGTTTTATAAACCGGGCGGTAAAATCTCCCGAAAACCAAATTGGGAACAACGTATTAAGCTGATTGTACGCAAAGCACCACAGTGGGACGTAGGTACCGTTTGTGGTGTACCTGCCTGGGTACAGATCGTACTGGAGGAAATCATCAAATACCATGGCGTAAAGCATATTCATGAAATATGGCCTAACCTGGCTATTTATATTCATGGAGGGGTATCCTTCGAGCCTTACCGCGAAAGCTTCCAGAAGCTGCTCGGAAAGCCGATTACGTTCATTGAAACATACATGGCATCAGAGGGTTCCTTTGGTTTCCAGGCCCGCCCTGGTACAAGGGGCATCAAATTGGTGCTGAACGCTGGTATTTTCTATGAGTTTATTCCGTTTAACGAAGAAAACTTTGATGCAGAGGGAGAGGTAAAACCGAATCCGAAGTCTTACATGATCAACGAGGTGGTGGAAGATGTGGAATATGCGGTAATGCTGTCTACCTGTGCAGGAGCATGGCGTTACCTCATTGGCGATGTAGTGAAGTTCACGTCCGTGAAAGAGCATGAAATCGTGATCGTAGGTCGAACCAAGCAATTCCTCAGCCTTTGCGGGGAGCACATGAGTATTGATAACATGAACAAGGCGATCGATACGGTGCAGAAGAAGCTGGGTATTAACATCAGAGAATTTACGGTAGCAGGGTTCCCGTATGAGAACCTGTTTGCGCACCGCTGGTATATAGGTACAGATAATGTGAATGTGGATGCAGCCAAAGTACGGGAAATCATTGACCAGACGCTTGCGGAGGTGAATGATGACTATGCGGTGGAAAGAACATCTGCACTCAAGGAAGTGTTTGTAGAAGTATTGCCTAACGATGTGTTTATCGATTACCTCCGTTGCAAAGGCAAGGAAGGGGCGATGAATAAATTCCCAAGAGTGATGAAGGGTGAGAAGCTGAAGGACTGGGAAAAATTTCTCGAGGGAAAAACCGTTAAGCAGTAATCATACAAACAGCACCAGGATAATTAAAGCATGATAGCAGCAATAATAGCAGGATTAGGTCTGGGATTGGTATTATCGGTTTCTGTGGGCCCTGTAATTTTCGCTATAATCAAATACAGCGTTAATAATGGCTTCAAGGCCGGTATTGCATTTGCTTTAGGAGTGTCCTTAAGTGATGCTTTTTATGTGACAATTGGAAATCTGTCCACTGCATTTATTGCTGACCTGACAGAATACAACCGTTACATTGGTATCTGCGGGGGGATTCTTTTAATGGGTATGGGGTTATATTCTCTGTTATTCAAGAAGGTAAGAATCAGCACCGGAGAGGAAAAGCCAGAGATGTTCCGTACGCATGACTACCTGAAGATATGGCTGGCCGGTTTTCTGATGAATACCCTTAATCCGGGTGTTATTCTTTTCTGGCTGCCGATCTGTATTGCTTATGCGGGGCAGGCAACATCGTATAAGATTGCTATGTATGGCATTTGTCTTACCATGGTGGTGTCGATGGATATTCTGAAAGTATTTGTGGCCGACCGGATACGTCATAAGCTCACTTTAACGAATGTGACCTGGCTGAACAGGATTTCGGGGATCAGCATGATCATATTTGGTATGGTGCTGATGTACAAGATCTTTCTTGATCCATCCGGGTTGGGGCATTGATGAGTCGTTGTAAAATCCGGGCATGTTGGTGGCATACCTCCCGCGCTCGGCGGATATCACTCAGGTGACACCCCGGTGTCATGGAAAATCAAAAATCATTTATCAAAATAAAAAGGTGCTGCGGATCCCCGCAGCACCTTTTTGATATTATGAAATAAAGCAGTGTTACCTGATGGTCCAGGTTTCATTACCTGCGAAGAGTTTATCAAGGTTTCCAGGTCCTTTTCTGTCAAGAACGTCAGAAAGCTGGAAAGACATGATGTCTTCGTAAGTAGGACGATGTGCCTGATAGAACACACCGAAAGGACGTGGTAAGTGTCCTTCAACACGAGGATCATCGAACATGCGGGTAAGCAGTTGTGCTTTCAGGAAGTCGTTTTCGTCGTGAATCCAGAGGTCATCAGCGCTGAATTCAGCACCGAGTTCTACTACCACCGGTTTCAGGCCGTCGAAGCGGATACCTTTGTTTTTCTGGGCACCGAAAATGAGTGGTTTACCCTGTTCCACAAAGATGGTTTCATCGCCTTTTGTAGACTTCTCTGTAAATACTTCAAACGCACCATCATTAAAGATGTTACAGTTCTGGTAAATTTCCAGGAAAGAAGCGCCTTTATGGGCGTGGCTGCGTTTCAGCATTTCCTGGAGGTGCTTCGGATCGCGGTCCATACTGCGGGCAATAAAAGTGGCATCAGCACCCATGGCCAGGGCCATTGGGTTAAACGGATGGTCGATACTGCCGAAAGGAGTGGACTTGGTAACTTTATTTTCTTCTGATGTAGGGGAATACTGGCCTTTTGTTAAACCATAGATCTGGTTGTTAAAGAGCATGATATTCACATCAAAGTTGCGGCGCAGCAGGTGAATGGTGTGGTTACCACCGATGGAGAGACCATCCCCGTCGCCGGTAACGATCCATACGCTCAATTCAGGGCGGGCTGCCTTTAAGCCGGAGGCAATGGCAGTAGCACGACCATGGATCGAGTGCATACCATAGGTATTCATGTAATATGGGAAGCGGGAAGAACACCCGATACCTGATACAATCACAATATTTTCGCGTGGCACGCCTAAGGAAGGCATGATGGTTTGAACCTGTTTTAATATAGAGTAGTCACCGCAGCCCGGGCACCAGCGCACTTCCTGGTCGGTGGCAAAGTCTTTAGCCGTTAAGGCCTGCGGAGCTATAGTTGCTGTTGACATTAGAATGGATTAAATATATGTTTTATATAGAATGTAAAGTTACAACAGATCGCCGGAAAATAAGTATCACTGCGCTGTCAATTCTTCCCAATACTCTGCCGCTCTGCGTGTGTGCGGGATAACGATAGTTCCGCCCACGATATTGGCCACCGCAAAGATTTCATACATTTCTTCGGTGGTGACGCCCTGCTCATAGGACTTTCCCAGGTGATATTTGATACAATCGTCGCAGCGCAGTACCATGGATGCTACCAGGCCCAGCATTTCCTTTGTTTTAGTGCTTAGGGCGCCTTCTGCATAGGTATTGGTATCCAGGTTAAAGAGGCGGTTTATCACCTTATTCTGTTTGCCCAGAATCACGTCATTCATTTTAGCTCTATACTCGTTAAACTCCTCGATTGCTTTCCCCATATATATGCTGTTTTATAATGTGATAAAATGTTTTCCAGGCACTAAAGCTATGAAAGGATTTACAAATATAGATTAATCTACTGGTTAAGTAGACTGTATGGCCTATAACGTGTGTTTATGCGTCATAACTAAAAGTTATAGTGGGTGATAGCGCCTTAGCTGAGTTTCACCCGGACCTTCGGTCCGGGTGATGGGGAGGGGCTCCTGCGGAGCCCTTCTGGAAGCAGGAGTCCTCTGGAAGCAGGAGTCCTCTGGAAGCGGATGGAAGGCGTGCCATGATCCTGCTGTGGGCTACCTTGTAAAACCGGGGCTTAATACTCGCCGCATAGAAGAAAGCAAGTTAAGATCTTCAGGCTGGTTCCCTGTTGGGCGACATTCAGGGCGGCAAAAAAAAACGTTGCCGCGCGTAGCGCGGCCCCCTCCAGGGATGATGCCGAAGGCATCATCCCTGACAAAAACTTATAAAAAACCCTATTAAATTAATAGACTATTTGTATCTTGATAATACACAAAACCCACATCTACCAACAATCTGAATCTGTTATGATCACATCACCTATCAGTCAACTGATGGCTGCCCTGCTGCTGCTAAGCGGCATTGCCAGCGGGCAAACAAAGAAACTATCCGGTTTTCCTGACAGCCTCGCTGCGGCCCAGTTACGGCTGGAAACGCAGTTTGACCAGCACCTGAGCAGCGCAAATATTGGCGCCACCATTAAAGAACTGGCCTCACAGCCTCATCACATCAGCTCTGCCAGAGGCAAAGAAGTAGCCGAAGAAATCAAACGCCGCTTCAATAGCTATGGCTGGGATGCTTCCCTGGCAACCTATCAGGTATTATTTCCCATTCCGACTGAAAGGGTGCTGGAACTCGGCGGCCCCAAACCCTACAAGGCCTTGCTGAAAGAGCCCGCACTCCCGGAAGACGCAACCTCCGGGCAAGCCGGCCAGCTGCCTACGTATAACTGCTGGAGTGCCGACGGTGACGTGAAAGCCGGGCTCGTATTCGTTAACTACGGCCTGCCGGAAGATTATGACTACCTGCAGCGTTTAGGGATCAGCGTTAAAGGAAAAATTGTAATCGCTAAATACGGCCGCTCCTGGAGAGGTATTAAACCCAAAGTAGCCCAGGAACACGGTGCCATTGGCTGTATCATCTATTCCGACCCCCGCGATGACGGCTACTATAGCGGCGATGTATATCCTAAAGGCGCTTTTAAAAACGAATACGGTGTGCAACGCGGCTCCATTATGGACATGGTCATCTATCCCGGCGACCCGCTCACACCCAACGTTGGCGCTACCTCGGAGGCCAAACGACTTAAAAGGGAAGAAGCACCTAATCTCCTTAAAATACCGGTAATACCCATCAGCTACCACGATGCAGCACCGCTGCTGCAATCCCTTGAAGGGCCCGTGGCTCCTGATGACTGGCGCGGTGGCCTGCCATTCACCTACCATATAGGTCCGGGCACCACACCCGTGCACCTGAAAATGAAATTCGACTGGCAGATACGCCCGTGCTACAACGTGGTGGCCACTTTGAAAGGCAGCAAATTCCCCGACCAATGGATCGTACGGGGTAATCACCACGATGCCTGGGTAAACGGCGCCGCCGATCCTATCAGTGGCATCGCGGCCATGCTCGAAGAAGCGAAAGCCATCGGCGAACTGGCCAAACAAGGAAATAAGCCCGCAAGAACCCTCGTTTACTGTGCCTGGGACGGTGAAGAGCCTGGCCTGCTTGGCTCCACCGAATGGGTGGAAGATCACGCCAAAGAACTGCAGGAAAAAGCAGTGGTATACATCAACTCGGATAATAACGGCCGCGGATTTCTTAACGCCAGCGGCTCCCATGCACTGGAAACCCTGGTTAATGAAGTGGGTCGCGATATCACTGACCCGCAAACCAATGTAAGCGTGCTCGCACGCCGCCAGGCACTGGATGCCCTGAGAGCAGCCACGCCAAAAGCGAAGAAAGAAAAACTCGCCAGGCAAAGTATCAATATCAACGCCATGGGTTCCGGCTCCGACTACTCCTCCTTCCTCCAGCACCTCGGTGTACCGTCGCTGGATTATAGCTATGGTGGCGAAGATGCAGGCGGTGAATACCATTCCATCTACGATTCGTATGACGACTACCGCCGGTTTAAAGACCCCACTTTCGACTATGGTGTTGCTTTGTCTAAAACCGCAGGACATACCGTACTGCGTATAGCCAACGCCGTTAATGTGCCCTTCGACTTCCGCAGACTCTATGAAACCGTAAACACCTATGCATCGGAACTCTCAGATCTCTCCAATAACCTGAGAGAAGCCACCGCAGTGGAAAACCAGCTCATAAACGATAATAAATATGCGCTGGCGACTGATACGGCCAAACACCTGGCGGCCCCTGCGTTGAAAGATCCGGTGCCATACATCGACTTTACACCGCTGCAAAACGCGCTGGCAGGGCTGGACTCCGTTACTCAGCAGTTATCTGCCCGTAAACAGGGTGCTAACAGTGAAGCGGTGAATAAGGCATTGTATCAGGCGGAGCAACAGTTATTGTACGCCGGTGGCCTGCCAAACCGCTCCTGGTATAAGCATACGCTGTATGCGCCCGGATTTTATACCGGCTACGGGGTGAAAACTATTCCCGGGGTGAGGGAAGCGATTGAGCAACGGAGGTGGAAAGAGGCGGATGAGCAGATTAAGATTGTGTCTGAGGCGATTGTGAGGTTGTCCGGGTATTTGCAAAAGCATGCACTTTAACCTCCTATAAGCGCCGGGTTTCGCGGGACCTTCGGTCCCACGAAACCCGGCAAACTATCGTTTTACTTCCTGGATATAATCCTTCGTACCCTGCACAATCTTCTGGATCAGCAACTGCTGAAATTCGGGATCCAGGATGGCAGCTTCATCTCCGGGATTGCTGAGAAACAATGTTTCCACCAATACATCCGGAAACTCGGTTGGATTATTCAGAATAAAATTGAAGTTGCCGTTATTGCCGAAGTCGCTCAAACCTGTTTCCAGCAAGCGTTTATGGATAGCCGTAGAAAACGGTTCGCAAAACGGATGCCGGTAATAGGTGGCCGTTCCGTATATATCCACGGGATTGGCCGAGGAGTTGAAATGTATGCTGAGTAACAGGTCAGGATCTACCTGCCGGTAAAAAGAAAGTCGTTCCTCATTATTCACAAACTGGTCGGTAGTACGGGTGATCAGCACTTTAGCCCCTTCTTTCTCAAAGGCATTTTTGAGCATCAGCGAAATGGCCAGCGTCATATGCTTTTCCACTACGCCTGCCAGGCCGGTTCCGCCTGGGTTATTGCCCCCATGGCCGGGGTCGATGGCAATTGTCATATTGCTGAGAGCCAGGTTTTCCGGAATTCGTTTAACCCTCACCGTTAGCTTGTTGCCTTCGTAATACATTTTATACCCCCACACATTATGTTTGAGGGAGAGCGTCATCCGGAAAACGTCCGGTGCCGGCTGGCCCCAGGTTACCTGGCTGATTTCGCGTGCATTTTGTAAGGCGTTGCTGATACGTTGTTCCGCATAGGCGCCATACACGTCAATAATAATTTTTCCGGGGTCATTTTGTTGGGTAGAGATGTAAGGCATTCTGTCGGAAAGCTCAATCTGTACATAGTCGTACTTCTCGTCGCCCCAGATGGCGGCATTGGAAATCACGCTCACCGGAATGCCTTCCTGCGGGATGTCTGTGTCGAGATAACCCTCAGGGATATACGCATTTTTCTTGTTGGCGAGTCGCACCTTGTAATAGTCACCTTGTTTACCTACGATCTGCAGCAGTACATCTTTATCGAGGTACCCGAGTTTATTGGGCCCCAGCCGATCACCTTCTGTGGTGCTGGTGAGGTAGGTCATGTTATCGATGGTACGCCCGGTAAGAATCTTGTCTGTTTTCATGTACCGGTAGCGGTTAGGACTGGCCAGGGTGGTAGTGCTCCCGTTGCGGAGGGTTACATTTATTTTCCCGTTAAGCAGGGAGTCTGCTTCAGTAATCACGTGGTAGCCTACATAGTAGCCGGGAACACCGGACGACTGGGAGGGAGGAAGCTCCGTGAGTGCTTCGCCGTTGAACCAGCTGGCTTTGGTGCCGGGGTAGCCTTTCATCTTTACCCGTATGGTATCACCGTCTGCCAGTTCCAGGTTTCCTTTCGGGGAGATGTCAATAAAATCTATGCGAAAGGTGCTCGTAGCTTTTGGCGCTGGGGCGGGGTTATAGTAATACGTTATTGTTTTCGTATAGGTGGTACCGGTAGAGTCCTGTGCGTTGAGTACAAAAGTACTTTTACCCTGGGGCAGCTCTTTTTTTACGGCGAAGGTGCCGGTAGGGTACACAAGTACGCTATCGTTATTGATAGTGAGTTTGCAGCCTATACAGGTTCTCCCGGCGATGAACTGTTTGCCGTTGCTGACATTGTTCTGATCCCGGGAGGGTTGGTTTAATCTGATGGAGGCCTGGCTGAGCGCCAATGTTGGAAAAACTAGAACCGCGATAATGGAGGCTAAAATAGATACTAATTGCTTCATGCACCTGTCTGTAAGTCAGTTGTAAAGATAACAAGGCGGGGCAAATAGGTGGGGTTAATTTGAAAATATGCCCCGCAGGTTGAAGGCGGGGCATATTTCGTTATTGAATTACCAGATGTATTTATTCTCTGCGATAAGTTTATCGGCGATACGTCGGCGGGCGTCTTTAGTATTGAACGGTTCCGCTTTGGTAAAGCGTTTGAGGCCGAGCAGCATCATGCGTTGTTCATCTCCTTCGGCGAAGGCGTTGATGGCGTCTTTACCGGATTTGTTGATACGGTCGGCTGCATCGTAGATGTATGTTTGAACCATATCTTTTTCCAGGGATGCAGCTGCTTCTCCTTTGCTTTGACTCAGTTTAATAAGGCGGAGCAGGGCGCTTTCGGCTACAAATGTTTCGATGGCCATATCGGCGATGTCCATGAGTACTTCCTGTTCACCTTCCAGCTTAGCCATCAGCTTTTGTGCGGCTGCGCCGGCGGTCATGAGGATGGCTTTTTTGAAGTTGGCAATCATTTTCTTTTCCTTGCTGAAAGGAGTTTCATCATCACTGCCAAAATCAGGGATGCTCATGAGTTCCTTCATTACGTTCATCGCTGGTGTCATCAGGTCTATTTTTCCTTTCATGGCGCGTTTGAGTGTCATGTCGAGGGTCAGGAGCCTGTTGATTTCATTGGTACCTTCAAAGATGCGGTTGATGCGGGAATCGCGGTAGGCTTTGGAGATGATATACTCATCGCTGAAACCGTTACCACCGTGAATCTGTACGCCTTCGTCCACCACATAATCGAGTACTTCGGAGCCGTTTACTTTCAGGATGGCACATTCCACGGCATATTCTTCGGCGGCGCCGAGGAGGGCTTCGTTGAAGGGTTTTCCTGCGGCCAGCAGTTCTTTTTCTTTTTCATCGATCAGCTGGGCAGTACGATAGAGTGCTGCTTCGCTGGTCCAGGTGCGGATCACCATTTCCGCCAGTTTATGTTTGATGGCGCCAAAGTTAGCGATCGGTTGCTTAAACTGCTCGCGGGTAATGGCGTAATTAACGGAGGTGTTGATACATTTTTTAGCGGCGCCCAGTGCAGCTGCACAGAGTTTCAGGCGGCCGATATTGAGAATGTTAAAAGCGATCAGGTGACCTTTACCAATCACGCCCAGTACATTTTCTACAGGTACTTTTGCGTCCTGGAAATAGATCTGTCGGGTAGAGGAGCCTTTGATACCCATTTTATGTTCTTCCGGTCCGAGGGTGAAGCCGGGAGTATCTTTATCTACGATGAAGCCGGTGAATTTATCCCCGTCAATTTTCGCGAATACGGTGAATACATCTGCAAAGCCGGAGTTGGTGATCCAGATTTTCTGGCCGTTGAGCAGGTAATATTTACCATCGTCGGTGAGTTTGGCGGTGGTTTTAGCGCCGAGGGCATCGGAGCCGGAACCTGGCTCTGTGAGGGCGTAAGCGCCTTTCATTTCGCCGGTGGCCAGTTTAGGAATATATTTTTGTTTTTGTTCTTCCGTACCAAAGTAAAGGATGGGGAGTGAGCCGATACCTGTATGGGCAGCCATGGCAACAGAGAAGGAGTGGCCGGCACCCAGGCCTTCGTTGATGATGGTGGCGGTAACAAAATCTTTACCTAATCCACCCAATTCCTCAGGGAAGGCAGCACCCAGTAAGCCCTGCTCACCCGCTTTTTCCAGTAACGACGGCATCAGTCCTTCTTCCAGTTTATCCAGCCTTTCTACAACCGGCGTGACTTCTTTCACAATAAACTGATCGGCCATGTCTTTAATCATCAACTGCTCTTCTGAAAAATCTTCCGGAGTAAATACCTCTTCAGGAGCACTTTCCTTAACAAGAAATTCTGCGCCTTTCAGCGCTTGCTTATTTTCAACTGTTGCGTCCATGATAAAACTGTTTTTGGTAGTTCTGTAATTTAACTAAATAATTGCGAATTAAGTGCGGCCCGCAAAGCCTCTTTTCCGAGTTTTAAAACAACCTTAACGATCTGCTGTAATAACATTAACAGCCGCTGCTAGCATTATTTTGCTTATCATTGTTCCCTTTTAGGTTATGCCTGAATTTTATCTGCCATATAAGAAAAGTCGTATACACGGAATATGCGAAGGCAATGGAAACCAGCTGCTTATATGTCTGCATGGTTTTGGTGAAACTGCTGCGCATTTCCGGCCGCTGGTAGCTGAATTAGGTGATAGGTTTACCATTATAGGGATAGATATGCCGCTGCATGGTAAAACGGAATGGAAGGAAAACCGTGGCTTTGAAAAAGCCGACCTCACTGCTATCATCGCCTTGCTGATGGAACAGCACGGGTTTCAGCGGTTTTCTCTGCTGGGCTATAGCATGGGGGGACGATTATCTTTGTGCGTGGTGGAAGGCATGGCCGCAAAGCTGGATCATCTGATCATGGTGGCTGGTGATGGCCTGAGGAATAACCCCTGGCATTTGTTTGTAACACAAACAGGCATCGGCAATCGCATCTTCCGTTATAATACCTATCACCCGCAGTTCTTTTTCAGGTTGATAAAAGTCTGGCGTAAGATGGGGCTGCTCAATGAAAGTATTTTCAAGTTCGTGATGCACCGGATGGATCAACCGGAAAAGCGTATCCAGGTATATGAAATCTGGACAAACCTCCGAAAGATGATGCCCAATCAAAAGCGATGCAGGCAGTTGCTGGCTCAATATAAAATAAATACGCTCCTGATTTTCGGGAAGTACGACCGGGTAATCCCGCCTGAACTGGGCACCCGATTTATGGATGGAACTTTTCCAGCTAAAATGCTGGTGCTGGAAAAAGGACATCAGCTGATATCAGCGCAATTAGGTCAAGTAATAAAATCAAACATATAAACCCGAATGCATTTTTTCCTGATTCTTATGGTGGTGCTGGCACTGGGCT
Source organism: Chitinophaga jiangningensis (assembly GCF_900142605.1). Lineage (GTDB taxonomy): Bacteria > Bacteroidota > Bacteroidia > Chitinophagales > Chitinophagaceae > Chitinophaga > Chitinophaga jiangningensis. The sequence continues at coordinate 353,850 of NZ_FRBL01000007.1, read as the reverse complement.
ACGGCGTACTGATGTTGTGGTACAGCCTTGGCTGGAAGCGCCTCAAAAATTATGTACCCGTTCCCCGGATGGGAACCACGCATGTTACGGTGATCATTCCCGCCAGGGATGAGGAAGATAACCTGCCACCCCTGCTGGAAGCCCTGAAACAGCAAACATATCCCGCAGACCTCCTGGAGGTAATTGTAATTGATGATTTTTCTACAGATGCTACGCCCGAGGTGGTGCGTAATGCCGGTGCGCCCAATATCCGTCTGTTGCAAATGAGTCAGATGCTGGATAAACAGCAGCGGCTCAATTCCTATAAAAAGAAAGCGATTGAAATTGCGGTGTCGCAGGCCAATGGGTCGCTTATCGTGACCACCGATGCTGATTGCATTATGGGACCTAAATGGATTGAAACTATTGTACAGTTTTATGAAGACAGGCATCCGAGGTTAATAGCGGCTCCTGTTAGTTTTTATAAAGAAGATAATTTTTTCAAAAAGTTACAGTCGCTCGATTTCATGACCATGCAAGGCATTACCGGTGCTGCAGCACAGTTACAGGCCGGAACGATGTGTAATGGTGCGAACCTGGCTTATGAAAAAGATGCTTTCTACGATGTAGGCGGCTTTAAGGGAATCGACAATATTGCCTCCGGGGATGATATGCTGCTGATGTATAAAATTTACAACGCCTATCCGGAAGGAGTGATGTACCTGCGCAGTGAGGAGGTAATCGTACGTACGTTACCGGTAGATACGCTGAAAGGCTTTATGAACCAACGTATCCGATGGTCGTCCAAAGCGGATAAATACGAGGATAAGCGTATTACCTGGGTGCTGATGCTGGTGTATTTCTTCAATGCCGGCCTGCTAGGTATGGCTGTCGCAGCTTTCTTTTTGCCGGTGCTGTGGCCGTGGCTGCTGATTTTACTATTGTTTAAAGTTACCATGGAACTCTATTTCCTGCTACCGGTGGCTAGTTTCTTCAATAAATCCGGTTTGCTGGTATGGTTTATTCCGGGGCAAATATTTCATATTCCTTATATTGTAATTGCGGGGTGGCTGGGTAAATTTGGCAGCTACCAGTGGAAAGGCCGGAAGGTAAACTGATAAAACTATTCGATTGTCTGCTCCTGAAACTTCTTTCAAACGACTGCTGCGCAACAAAGGTGCTGTTGCAGGATTGTTGATCGTGTGCCTGTCGGTGCTGATCAGCATCCTGGCCTACTTTATTGCGCCGGATCATACGCCAAACGCTAACAGGATGGTTTTGGAAGTAGAAGGGCAGCGGCCGGGCTTCAGGGTAACCATGCTGGCTGTACGAAAAGACCAGGAACTGCCACGTACCGGCTTTTTCTCCCGGTTGATTGCAGGAGAGCCATCCGCTTATACCTGGATTCCAATAGCATCTCACCAGATAAAAGACTCCACTATTGTTATCCAACATTATGTAGATGAGGCCACTACCGTGAAGGAAGTTTATCCGCTGGATGTAGTGGTGTATGGCAGGCCGACGGCAGCCCATGGCAGTTGGCAAACCTTACAACAACAGGTGACCAGGGAGCAGGTTTTTACACAAACCTACTGGCTGGGTACCGATAAATTCGGAAGGGATATACTTAGTCGCCTCATCATTGGCACCCGTGTGAGTTTAGGCGTGGGCGTTATAGCGGTAATTATCTCGCTGACCATCGGGGTGTTCCTGGGCGCTATTGCCGGCTTCTATGGCGGCCGTACGGACGACCTGGTGATGTGGCTCGTGAATGTGGTATGGGCTATGCCTACGCTGCTGGTGGTATTTGCCCTCACGCTGGCCCTGGGTAAGGGGTTCTGGCAGGTATTTATTGCCGTGGGCCTTACTATGTGGGTGGGGGTAGCCAGGATTATCCGCGGACAGATATTTTCACTCAGGCAGCTGGAGTTTGTGGAAGCCGCCAGGGCTTTGGGATACCGCAATGGACGGATCATCGTAAAACATATTCTGCCTAACATCCTCGGGCCCGTGATGGTGGTAGCTGCCGGCAACTTTGCCACGGCCATTGTGGTGGAGGCCGGGTTAAGTTTTCTGGGGGTGGGGGTACAGCCGCCGCAACCCTCGTGGGGCCTCATGATAAAAGAAAATTACAATTTCATCATCACCCATAACCCCGCTTTAGCGTTGGCGCCGGGGATAGCTATAATGATACTGGTATTGGCTTTCAACCTGTTAGGGAATGGGCTGCGGGATGCCCTGGACGTCAGAAGTAAAATTTGATTTACATGTTTTAAAAATTTAATTTTACTGATATTATTAATGCTATGGTATTGAAAACCTATCTTCCCGCTGTTGTCCTGCTGAGCGCAGTGGCATTTTTCGCTTGCAAAAAGAAGAACAAAGGAACAGACACTCCTCCGGTAGTGCAGGAAGAGGCGCTTAAATTTAGTCTGTCGGGGGTGGAAGAGGGTGCCTATAACCAGGCGCTGGACAGCAGCTTTACTTTTAAGGTGAAGGTGGACAGCAAGATGCCGGAAAAAGGGGTGATCACCAGTTTAAACGTGGTGTCGGATCCTGCAGGTATAGGGCAGGATCAGGATGCCGTAGCAAACAGCACCAGTGCTACTTATGATGTTACTTTAAAGCATCTGAAAGAATTAAAAACCTACAAGGTTACCATCAACCTCACTTCAGCCGGTAATTCCGGTAACGTTGCCACACCAAAGATCTTCTATATCACTAACAAGAAGCCATTATAGGTATTAGTAATTAGTACCATAGCAGAAAATGCTTTAGGTTTGCAGGCTGGCAGATCAAGACTTTCTTTTTTATGAAAATTGCTGTTAATGCCGCTTGCCTTCGCAGGGACTTGCCTGCTGACACCGGGGCGGTGGCCACACAAATCATAGTTACACTTTGCAGGCAACAGCCGGAGCATCAGTTTATTTTATTCTTTGACGGGCCTGTGCCTGCGGGGATGGAATTGCCGCCAAACGTAACGCCGGTGGTGTTGCCGCTGCGCGGGGAGAAGGCCTGGCATTTATACTGGTGGCTGGAATGGCAGCTGCCAAGGGCCATGAAGGCCTTTCAGCCGGACCTTTACCTGGGCCTGGATGGTACATTGCCTTTGCGTAGCAAGATACCGGCCACGCTGCTGATCAGGGACCTGTCGTTCCTGCTGGATGCCGGTTTGCAATCTGTTGCCCAGCAAAAGCGACTGAAGAAAAATCTGATGAACTACCTCTGGAGGGCGCGCAGCATAGCGGTACTTTCAGAAACAGGAAAAGAGGCCGTGCTGGATTTTGCCCCTTCCGTGGCGCCTAAGCTGACCGTGCTTGACATCGGCCTGAGTGATTTATATAAACCACTGGAATGGGATGACCGCGAGGCCGTGAAACGGGAATTTGCCGGAGGAGCAGAGTATTTTCTGGTGACTGCCGGGTTACATCCCCGTAATAATATTATGCCGCTGTTCAAGGCTTTTTCAGCACTGAAGCGCCGACAGTTATCCAGTATCAAACTGGTGATTGCCGGATCAGCCACGGCGGCTGGTGCGGAAATAGCCAGGGCCCTGCCTTCCTATAAATTCCGCAATGATGTAAACTGGATTCAGGATGCCGACCTGGAAACGCTGGCAAAACTCACAGGGGGAGCCTATGCGCTGATATATCCGGTGCGCCTTGATGGGTTAGCCTTACCGGTGTATGCCGCACAGCAATGCCAGGTGCCGGTAGTGGCTATTGAAGGGAAAGCTGCACTGGAGGCTGCGGGCGATGCCGCTTTATTTTCTGACCCGGCGGACCTGGATGACCTGTCCGACAAAATGAGTCGTATTTACAAAGACGAGCAGCTGCGATCGCTGTTGCTCACCAGAATACCGCCACAAAAGGCTTTCAACAGTTGGGAAAAGGCCGCAGAAGAGCTTTGGACCGCTATGACAGGTCCGGTACCACAAAATCCCTAAATGATACCTATTTTTGTGGCCTTAATTGAAAATCATGAGTAAGACATCTACCATACAGATCCAGGTTGGACTGGACGAGAATAAGATACCCGAATCAATAGCCTGGAGTGCAACGGATAACAGGGAAGAGCGTATGACCAAAGCCAAAGCGATGATGGTTTCCTTCTGGGACCCGGCTGAAAAGGCTGCGCTGCGTATAGATCTGTGGACAAAAGATATGATGGTAGACGAAATGGCCGACTTCTTTTTCCAGACCCTGATGACCATGGCGGATACCTACGTGAGAGCTACCCAGTACAAAGACCAGGGTGAAGAGATGCGCGCTTTTGCAAAGGATTTCTATCAGAAATTCCAGGACAAACAGGCGGCTGAACAAAAATAATAATCCATTAAAATTAACCATATGTCATTAGAACTGACTATCAACGCAGAGATCAAAGCTGCGATGCTGGGCAAAAAAGAGGCTGACCTGCGCGCACTGCGTGCAATTAAGGCGGCGATCCTGCTGGCTAAAACAGCAGAAGGTGGCAACGGTGAAATTACCGAAGCCGAAGAAAGCAAAATTTTACAGAAGCTGGCTAAACAACGCCGCGACTCCCTGGATATCTTCAGACAGCAGAACAGGGAAGACCTGGCGGTGAAGGAAGAAGAGGAGCTGGTAGTGATTGAGCGTTTCCTGCCTAAACAGATGGATGAGGCGGAACTGCGCGCTGCGCTGAGTCAGATTATTACGTCTGTAGGCGCTGCTTCACCTGCCGATATGGGCAAAGTGATGGGCGTAGCTACCAAGCAACTGGCGGGCAAGGCCGACGGAAAGGCTATTTCTGCTATGGTAAAGGAATTATTGAAATAATAATATAAAGGGGCTTTATCATTCCGGCGGCAACTTCGGTGTCGCCGGGCGGCTTCCTCGCTGCATCTGAAAGGTGCTATTGATAAAGCCGCTCTTCCAAATTCGCCCATGCCGATAGATGTACTCTTCGCCATTATCATGGTTTTTGCCATATACAAAGGGTTTACACGGGGCCTGATCGTCGCCGTGTTTTCCATGATCGGCCTGGTACTGGGCATGGTCGTAGCACTAAAACTCAGCGCGGTTACAGCATTATACGTACAACAACACTGGAACCTACACTTCATCTGGCTGCCTGCACTTTGTTATATTTGCCTGTTTCTGGCCGTAGTATTGTTGGTGCGATTGGGCGCCACCGCTCTGCAAGGCATGGTAGAGCTGGTTTTGCTGGGCTGGCTCAATAAATTGGGTGGAATTTTATTGTATAGCGCCATTTTTATAATAATTTACAGCGTTTTGCTGTGGATGGCCAACCAACTGTACTGGCTCAGTCCCGAAACCAAATTGCAGTCTGTAGTATATCCCTATATTGAAAAAGTAGGCCCGTGGACAGTGGATAATATAGGAAAGGTGATCCCTCTTTTCAGAGATCTGTTCACACAATTGCAGGCTTTCTTTGAAGAAGCAGCCCACCATATTCAACCTAGTTGACTCTCTTCAAAGATTATTTAGATTAATAAAAAGAATTATTTTAGCGTAAAATTGACTCAAGATTAGGCAATGGATTACGAAATCAAAACACAGGGTAAATTTAGTTTTATAGAAGAAGGAGAAGGTGAACCACTGCTGCTATTGCATGGATTATTCGGTGCGTTGAGTAACTTCTCGCACATGATCGAATATTTCAAGCAGTACAATAAGGTGGTTATCCCGATGCTACCCCTGTATGATTTAAACATCCTGGAAACATCCGTTGGCGGCCTGGCTAAATATGTTCACAAGTTTGTGGAAGCCAGAGGTTACACCAACATTCACCTGCTGGGTAACTCCCTCGGTGGGCATGTCGCACTCGTATACCTGCTCAAGCATCCTGAAGCTCCTGTGAAATCGCTGATCCTCACCGGCAGCTCCGGCTTGTTCGAAAACGGTATGGGCGAAACCTATCCTAAACGTGGCGACTATGAATACATCCGCAAGAAAGCAGAACTTACTTTCTACGATCCTGCCATCGCTACCAAAGAGCTGGTAGATGAAATGTTCGAAATCGTTAATAACCGACTCAAGGTAATCAAGATCATCACCCTGGCAAAATCCGCCATACGGCATAATCTGGGCGATGAACTCCGTGAAATCAAGCAGCCCACCATGCTGATCTGGGGTAAAAATGATACGATCACCCCGCCAATGGTGGGTGAAGAGTTCCAAAAATTAATTCCAAACTCCCAACTGGAGTTCATAGACAAGTGCGGGCACGCACCTATGATGGAAGTTCCCGGTGAATTTAATGTGATCCTGCATAAGTTTCTGGATAGTTTAAAGAACAAATAGACCAACTTATTGGTATAGAATAGCATGCGTGTGCAATGCTATTGCAGCATGCCCTGACAGGCCTGTTCATGGAAATTGTTTTTCTGTTGGGATTTTCTTTGTTATTATTGTAGTAAGAATACACGACGATGATTGCCAGAGAACTCATATCTACCACTATTCCTGTACTGCATCCAAACGATGCGGGCACAGAAGCATTGCGGCTGATGAACGAGTTCCACGTGACCCAGCTGCCATTGGTAGTGGAGGATAAGTATGCAGCATTGATCGACGAAGATACCGTGCTGGACTGGGAAGATCCGGATATACTCCTGGAAGCAGCGCCATACGGTAACCTTAAACCCGCCATCCCTGAACAGGCACACCACCTCGAAGCACTTAAACTGTTTTATGAGTTTAAGCTCTCCGTGCTGCCCGTTGTTTCAAAAGATAATGATTACCTGGGACTGATCTCCAAAGATACTCTCCTGGCTGCACTGGCGCAGTTTAACGCCGTGAAAGACCCCGGAGGCCTTATCGCACTGGACCTCGACCCGCGTGATTACAGCCTGAGTGAAATTGCCCGCATCGCTGAATCCAACGATGTAAGCCTGCTCAGCGTTCAAACCATTACTGATCCGCAAACCGGCCGGCTCGAAGTATTACTCAAAACTAACCGTCTTGATCTCCAGGCCCTGGTAGCCACTTTCGAACGTTTTAACTACACCATCAAATACCTCTTCTCCGAAGCCCAGGAAGAAGACCTCGTCAAAAAGAATTATGATCTGTTGATGAATTATATCAGCATGTAATTTCCATCGCCAATTTATTATATTTGGTTTTAGTCATTAATTTTTTGTGCCTACATGCTGAGACGCTGCTGCTTTTTGCTGGTAATATTGTGCCTGCTTGGAATCGTGTTGCCCGTGGCAGCCCAAAATACCAGTGATACCCCAGATAACCAGGGATATCTTATTGTTAAAAATGTAATCATCACCGGGAATAAGAAAACTCGTACCACCATCATCCTCCGGGAATTAAGTACCGTGCCGGGAGATACGATCTACCTTAAAGATCTCGCTGAAACACTCGAGGAACGCCGCAAGCAGCTCCTCAATACCTCCCTGTTCCTGAATGTGACCGCCAACGTTAAAAACTGGGACGGGGATCATGCAGACCTTGTTTTTGATGTGTGGGAGAGATGGTACACCTTCGCTTTCCCCATTTTCAAGCTGGCGGACAGGAACTTCAACCAATGGTGGGTAGAGAAAAATCATAGTCTCGACCGCGTAAATGTGGGGGTTAAAGGTTCCCAGGGTAATCTCACCGGCCGCAACGACGAACTCAATGCCGGTATCCAGGTAGGTTATACCCAGCGGATTTCCTTTTCCTATTCAGTACCGTATATTGATAAACGTTACCGCCATGGCCTGGGCATCTCCTTTGCGTACAGCCGTAACCGCGAGGTAAACGACAGTACGGATTTTAATAAGCAGCTCTTTTTCCGCCAGGATGGCTTTGTGCGGCAAATATATAATGTAGGGCTCACCTACAGCTATCGACCCGGCATCAATACCCGCCATAAGGTGATACTGGCCTATAACTATGAAAAAGTGGTGGACTCCGTGGCCATCCTCAACCCGGATTACCTGGGCGACGGGCGTACCCGGGTGAATTACCTCGACCTGGTTTACCGCATGGAATATGTGAAGGCAGATAGCTGGCAGTATCCGCTGAAAGGCCTGCGGGTGATGGGGGAGATAGGTAAAAGAGGCTTTGCAGGACTCAATGATATCAATGATTTTCGTATACGGCTCAACGTTGCCAAATACTGGCAGCTGGCGGCCAAAACATATCTGGCTGCAGGTTTACGCAGTATGGCCAAGTTCGGGGCGGATCAGCCGTATATTAACCGCCAGGCAATGGGTTATGGCGATGATTACCTCCGGGGCCTCGAATACTTTGTAGTGGATGGTACAAGCTTCGCCATTGTGAAAACCAGCTTGCGCCAGGAGGTGCTATCCACCCGTTTCCGGCTGCCGGTAGTGCCTAAAAAATTCAGTTCTGTGCCGCTGCGGATCTTTGTAAAAGCATATGGCGACAGTGGTTACAGTTACTCCAAATTCCCCGGCAACGGCGAGTTAAATAACCGTATGTTGTATAGCGGCGGCTTTGGGCTCGACATCGTTTCCTTCTACGATACCTGTCTTCGTATAGAGTACAGCTTTAACCAGTTAGGGCAAAAAGGCCTATTTTTACACACGAGTATAGATATGTAAAGTTTAACAGGTATGCAGGTAGCACTATATAGCAGAGGATTTATCACAGAAGACATCACAAATATCCGCTTATTGCTGGATGAACTGCATCGCGTAGAAATTACGGCGATCCTGTATGAACCTTTCTATCGTACGCTGGTACAGCATATTAATTTTGAAGTGCCTCCCAACGTTTTTTTTACCGCGGAGGAGCTGCCTGGTAAAATAGATTTTCTAATAAGTTTAGGAGGAGATGGAACGCTGCTGGATACCGTTTGCTACGTCCGGGATACGAATATTCCGGTGATCGGTATCAACTTCGGGCGCCTCGGGTTTTTAGCGAGCATTGGTAAAGATGAGATCCATGGGCTGGTGCAGGCCTTATTGAACCGCACCTATATCGTGGATACCCGTAGCCTGGTGCACCTGGATGCCAATATTCCCCTGTTTGGCGATATTCCGTATGCGCTGAATGAGTTTACCATTCACAAGAAAGATACTTCCGCGATGGTAAAAATTCATACCTACCTGAACGGAGAGTTCCTGAATACCTACTGGGCTGACGGCCTGATTGTGTCCACCCCAACCGGTTCTACCGGGTATAGCCTCAGCTGTGGCGGTCCTATTGTATTTCCGGATGCCGGCAACTTTGTCATCACGCCGGTGGCACCGCATAACCTCAATGTAAGGCCCATCATTGTGCCGGACGATAATGTGATTTCCTTTGAAGTGGAGGGCCGTAGCGACCAGTTCCTTTGCACCCTTGATTCGCGGATGGAAACGATTGACAGCAATGTGCAGCTGGCTATACGAAAAGAGTCGTTCAAACTCAGTCTGTTACGACTGGATGACAGCAATTTTCTGCACACCCTCCGGAATAAGCTGCTTTGGGGTATTGATGCCCGTAATATGATCAAGATTTAGGTGCCGGTAAAATTTCCTGCCTCACATATTAAATAAATCCTGTATTGTAGCGTTTAAGTATAACTGATTTATGCGCAAGAAACTTTTATATCCTGGAAACTTCGTATCTGCATGGCTGTTAGCGGCGGGATTGCTGCTGTCGGGGAGCGTTGCTGCCCAGAATGAACTGGAATATGTGGGGGAGCTGGGTGTTTCGGTAGGAACGGCTCATTATTTTGGCGATCTGAATACCCGCAGGGCGCTGAATGCCATGAAGCCATCCGTAGGTATTTATTACCGGAAGTATTTCAATGATTATGTGGGCGTTAGGGCACATGGCAGGTATATGCAGCTGGGTTATTCCGATGTGTATAACGATAATGAGTTTCAGCGGCGCAGGAACCTGAGTTTCAATAGCAATCTGTTTGAGTTGGCTTTTCAGGGAGATTTTAATTTTTTCCGGTTTGAGCCCGGCTCGTTAGATAGAAGATTTTCGCCATATTTCACAGGGGGGATCAGTGTATTTCACTATAATCCGTATGCTTATCTGAACGGCCAGAAATATTTTTTACAGCCGCTGCACACGGAAGGGCAGGGGACTTCGGTGTATCCGGAGCGAAAACCGTATAGTCTGCTGAGTTATGCCTGGCTGATCGGAGGTGGTTTCAAATACAATATTTCCAGGAAGGTGAATGTGGCCATAGAGGCGGTGTACCGGTATACAGAAACCGATTACCTGGACGATGTGAGTACCACTTATGCCGGGGCTTCGGCGTTTCCGCCGGTGTTCAACGGGCAGCCTTCGGTGGCTTATCAGTTGCAGGACCGGTCGGGTGCCGTAGGTACTCCTCTGGGCGAAAAGGGCTTCCAGCGCGGCAATAGCCGGGATAAGGACCAGTTTATAACTATCGAGCTCTCCATTAGCATATTATTTACCTCTTATCACTGCAAATTTTAGATACCTTTGCCCGGCTTTCTACCGGCGGGCAAACTTTCCCGTTAAACAGCCAAACAATACCTGCGAATTCTCTGGAATGCGCTATGGTGCTGTATTCGCTGTTAAAACTACGTTAAAAACCCCTGCCGCGTTTGGCTAAAAAAGTCATTACTCTATTTTTGTATCTTTGCACACTTTTAGTAAATCTGTTATAATCTGTTAATATACGCCTGACACAAATGAGTTTGAAGGATAAATTGGACTTACAGCGGCTACCGAAACACATCGCCATCATCATGGACGGGAATGGCCGTTGGGCTAAAGAGAGGGGACAGGACAGGCTGTACGGGCATCACGAAGGGGTTGAAAGTGTGCGCAATATAGTAGAGACCTGTGCAGAACTGGGGATCGGTTATCTGACCCTGTACGCTTTCTCCACCGAAAACTGGGACCGCCCGGTTTATGAGGTGAATGGGATTATGGAATTACTGGTAAACACTATCCGTAAGGAGGTGAATACCCTTTCAAAAAATAATATCAGGCTGAATGTGATCGGGGATCTGGACATGTTGCCAGCCCAGGCCAAGCAGGAAATGGAAGAAGCCATCGCGCTGACCAGCCATAATACTGGCCTGACTCTTATAATGGCCCTGAGCTATAGCGCCAGGTGGGAAATTGTGAACGCGGCCAAAAAAATTGCAGCTGATGCACAAAAAGGTATATTGGACCCGGCCACTGTTTCCGCCGATGTATTCGAGAAATATCTCTGTACCGCCGGATTCCCGGATCCGGAGTTAATGATCCGTACAAGTGGAGAATGCAGGATCAGTAATTTCCTTTTATACCAACTGGCTTATGCGGAACTGTATTTTACAGATACCCGCTGGCCTGACTTCCGCAATGAGAATCTTTACGAAGCCATCTTAAATTACCAAACCAGAGAAAGGCGTTTTGGCAAAACAAGCGAACAAATTCAGCAGAATGAAGAAATTATTTCCTAAGGGCCTACTGGCTATAGCATTATGTTGTGGCGCCGGGATCCGTGTATCCGCACAAGTCAAAGATACCGTACCCCCACCTCCAACACCTGCTGATCCTCAGTACACATTCCCCAGTAATGTGAGTACCCCGCAACAGTACGAGATTGCAGATATTACCGTTACCGGTACCCAATATCTCGATAAGTCATTACTGCTGTCTCTGTCCGGCCTCAACGTAGGCGATAAGGTGGTATTCCCTGGTGGTGATCAGTTTGCAAAAGCCTTGCAGAGCCTCTGGTCACAGCGCCTGTTTGCAGGTGCCTCCATCAATGTTACCAAAATCGAAGATGGTAAGATCTGGTTGGAAATTGACCTGGTGGAAATGCCACGTATCGGAAGCTTCGCCTTTAAAGGGATTAAAAAAACAGAAGCAGATGAAATCGCCGGTAAAGCAGGTATTCGTAAAGGAAACGTGCTGAGTGAAGGTGTAAAACAAAACGTAATTGGTACCGTACATAAGTACTACGCGGATAAAGGCTTCGGTAACGCTACCATCCGTGTGGACCAGCGTATCGACAGCGGCGCCGTGAACAGTGCCATTATCGTTTTCACCATCGATAAAGGAAATAAAACCCGTATCAACAATATCAACATTGTTGATAACTACAATATCGCTGATAACAAGCTGAAAAAGCGCATGAAAGGTACCAAGGAAATGACCCACATTACCTTGCACCCAGACAGAGAAGTGCTTTACAAGGATTCCATCCCGCAGCCGGACAACTTCTGGCAAACCTACGGTTTCCTGCAGCCTACCAGGGCGCTGGAGCAGCTGGATCCTTATTTCCGTTTTAAATTGTTCAGCTCTGCCAAATTCAACGAAGGTAAATACATAGAAGATAAAGGTAAGCTCATCGCTTACTACAATAAGAATGGTTACAGGGACGCGTTACTGGTAAAAGACACCACTTACAAATCTGCCAGCAAAAACCTGAATATCGATATCCAGGTTTCTGAAGGTAAAAAGTACTACTTCGGGGACATCACCTGGAAAGGTAACGTAAGGTATAACGACTCCACCCTGACCAAAATCCTCGGTATCAAAAAAGGAGACATCTATAACCTGGAACTGTTGGAAAAGCGCCTGGGTAAGCAGATGTCGCAGGAAGGTGGTGATATCACCAGCTACTACATGGACTATGGTTACCTGTTCTTCCAGATCGATCCGGTAGAAACAGCGATCCATGGCGATACCATCGATTATGAAATCAGATTGCGCGAAGGACCGCAGGCTACCATTAAGGAAGTGCGTATCGCTGGTAACGAAAAAACCAACGAGCACGTAATCCGCCGTGAGCTGCGTACCATTCCGGGGGAAAAGTTCTCCCGCCAGGATCTGATCCGTTCCAACCGTGAGATTGCCAACCTGGGCTTCTTCAACCCTGAAAAGATTGGTATGAACCCGGTACCTAACGTACAGGATGGTACAGTGGATATTGATTATACAGTAGAAGAGAAGGCAAACGACCAGCTGGAACTTTCCGCGGGCTGGGGTGGTTACATCGGTTTGACCGGTACCCTCGGTGTTACCTTCAACAACTTTTCCCTGAGAAATATCTTTAGAAAAGAGACCTGGGATCCTTTACCAAGTGGTGATGGCCAGAAACTTTCTATCCGTGTATCTTCTAACGGTAAGGCATATCGTTCCTATAACTTCTCTTTCACTGAGCCGTGGCTGGGTGGTAAGAAGAGAAATATGCTGAGCGTAAGCTTCTACAGCAGCTATCAGAACCCATATGCTTACAACGATTACTACAAGCAACTGTATAACGATACTACCACTTCGCCAAACGGAAGCTTCCGCGTATTGGGTGCCTCTGTAGCGCTGGGTAAGCAGCTGAAATGGCCGGATGACTATTTCTCCCTGCAATATTCACTGAACTATCAGCAGTACCGCCTGAAGAACTATAACTACTTCGGTATTCCGGGATTTGCGAATGGTAATGCAAATAACGTGAACCTGAAGCTGCAGCTGGCTCGTTCTTCTGTGGACCAGCAGATTTTCCCGCGCAGTGGTTCCAACTTTATGCTGAGTGCACAGTTCACACCACCTTATTCCCTGTTTAATCCGGATAAGGACTATAAGGCAGAACCAATTGCTGACCAGTTTAAATTTATCGAGTACCAGAAATATCGTTTCAATGCCGAGTGGTATGTGCCTTTGAGCAAACCAATGGGTAGCGATAATAAAACCTTCGTATTGAAAGTAGCTGCCAAATTTGGTTACATTGGCCGTTACAATAACAGAACTACCTTGTCACCATTTGGTCGCTTCGAGCTGGGTGGCGATGGTTTGAGTAACTTCGCGATCTATGACCGTGATATCATTTCCCAGAGAGGTTATCCGGTGTATTATACCTCCAACCCGAATGTGAATCCTGAAAGCGGTCAGCCGGTGGGTTACGAAGGTTTCACCGTATTCAACAAGTACGTGATGGAGCTGCGTTATCCTTTCAGTTTGAACCCAAGTTCGACCATCTTCGGTCTGGCTTTCGTGGAGGCAGCAAATGGTTATCGTGACATCCAGGATTACAATCCTTTTAGGCTGCGTCGCTCTGCTGGTCTGGGTATGCGCTTCTACCTGCCTATGTTTGGTTTGCTTGGATTTGACTATGGTATAGGATTTGACAGGATACAGCCTGGTCAGGGTCTGAAGAACGCGGCTAAGTTTACCTTTATGCTCGGTTTCGAACCCGAATAATGAGAAAATAAATTATATATTGCATGAATTAACCCGGCTAACCGGGATGCAGTTTAAATCCTATGTAGCATGAAGAAAATATTTATTACAATGGCCTTTATACTGGCCGCAGCGTGGGGAGCAAGTGCACAGCGCTATTGTGTGATAGATACAAAATATATACTGGAAAGTATTCCTGAATACAAGGAAGCGCAGACGAAACTGGATGCTGTTGCTGACCAGTGGCAGAAAGAAATTGATGCCAAGTTTCAGGAGGTAGATAAGATGTATAAATCTTATCAGGCGGAGCAGGTAATGCTCACCGAAGAATTAAAGCAAAAGAGAGAAGCCGAAATAGTAGCGAAAGAGAAAGATGCCAAAGACCTGCAAAAGAAACGTTTCGGTTATGAGGGAGATCTGTTTAAGAAAAGAGAGGAGTTAGTAAAGCCTATTCAGGATAGAATATATAATGCCGTTCAGAAGCTCGCTGCCAGTAGAATGTTTGATTTCGTACTGGATAAATCAGGTGGGGCAACCGTTATATTTTACGATCCTAAACTGGATAAAAGTGACGAGATTCTTAAATCCCTCGGCGTAAAGAAATAAAGCTGGCACCTATTTTTTAACTATAAGTATTTAAATTTTTTTAAACACAGACAACATCATGAAGAAGTTCGTTATTATTGCTTTTGTGGCAGTATCCGGTTTGTTCAGCGTAAATGCAATGGCACAGGCTAAAATAGCGCATATCAATGCTCAGGCACTGGTAACTGCTATGCCTGAAACTGCAAAAGCAGAAACTGAATTGCAAACATTCGCTAAATCTCTCGAAGGAGACGGTAAAGCGATGTATGATGAATACCAGAAAAAACTCGCAGAATTCAACGACAAGGCAGCTAGCATGACTGATAATATGAAGGAGATCAAAGCTAAGGACCTGCAGGATATCCAGAAACGTATCCAGGACTACAGCGAAGCTTCTCAGAATAAAATTCAGGAAAAACAGGCTCAGTTGCTGAAACCAATCTACGATAAAGCCCGCAAGGCTATCGAAGACGTAGCTAAAGAAAAAGGTTACGGTTATGTGATCGACAACAGCAATGGTATGCTGCTGGTTTCTCCTGCAGGCGACGATATCCTCGTTCCTGTAAAGACTAAACTGGGCATCAAATAATTGATAATCAATATATTGAGAATGGAATGTGGTCTAATTCCACATTCCATTTTTATTTTCCGGCAATAATTTTCGCATTTCAAAAAAAATCTGCTACCTTTGCCTTCCGTTTTAAAAAACAGTTTCCCTTAACGGGAGTTTTAGTATAGTACAGGTAAAAACAAATAAAAGAAATGAAACGTACTTTTCAACCGCATAACAGACGCAGAAAGAGCGTTCACGGCTTCAGAAAGAGAATGGAAACTGCTAATGGCCGCAAGGTACTGGCTTCCCGTAGAGCAAAAGGTCGTAAGAAGCTGACTGTTTCTGACGAACGTAAGCTGAAATAATTAGTAGCTAAATACTATTTGCCATAAAAACTTATTCTTTTAAAAAGGAAGAAAGGTTAAAAAGCAGAAAACTTATTGAAACGCTTTTTCGGGAAGGAAAAGCGTTTTCTGTTTTTCCGTACAGGGTGGTTTATATGCCGGTAGATGCACTGCCGGCAGGTAAGCACCCTGTACAGGTAGGCTTTAGCGCCTCTACACGGCGGTTCCCACATGCTACCGACAGAAACCGGGTCAAACGATTGACCCGCGAAGCCTGGCGCCTGCAAAAGCACCAGCTCTATGAACAGCTCCAGTCTCAGTCCCGTAAACTGGCTGTATTCCTGATCTACACCGACAAAAATATCCAGCCCTTTTCTACCGTCCAGAGCAAAATTTCGGTAATTTTAAGGAAACTGGCAGCCACTGGCGAACCAACCGTTCCCCCGCTGCCTCCCATTCCTAATTATTGATAAAAGTAGTTTATGAACCGTGTTGTGCGCTGGTTGGGTTATCCTTTCATATTCCTCATTAAACTTTATCAGTGGCTCATATCCCCCTGGCTGGGAGCAAAATGCCGCTATACCCCTTCCTGCTCCAACTACGGACTCGAAGCCTTTAAAAAATATGGCCTCTTTAAAGGAGGCTATCTCACCATAAAACGTATCTTGTCATGCCACCCCTGGGGCGGCCACGGTTATGACCCAGTGCCATAACCCGCCAACGACAATTTGTTCAACTATCGTAACCTTCGTATGGGTAACTTCCTGACCAGAAAAAAGAAACTCGTCTGCGGCATCCTGGTGCTGCTGAGCACCGCTACCGGTATATTCGCCTTCGACGAAAACAATAAATACTTCCTGATTGTCAAAAACCTGGATATTTTCGCCGCTTTCTACCGCGAGCTGGACACCTACTACGTTGATGACCTGCCGCCTGAAAAAACCATTCAAAAGGGGATTGAGGCCATCCTCGATGAAACGGACCCGTATACCGACTTCATCGCAGAAGAAAACCTCGATGAACTCAAATATATGGCCACCGGCAAATATGGCGGCGTAGGTGCCTCCATCAATACCAACGGAGAATGGACGAGCATCACCGATATATATCCCGGCAGCCCTATGGATAAAGCCAATGTGAAACCCGGAGATATCATCGAATCAATGGACGGTAAATCCATGAAAAACATCGCACAGGACAGTATCAGCAAACTCCTGAAAGGCACACCTGGCACCACCATCGACATCGTATTCCGACACCCGCTGACCAACGCCACTACCACCAAAAAAATAGCACGGCAGGAAATCAACGTGAAACCGGTATCCTACTCAGGATTCGTGAAGAACGATATCGGCTATATCAAAATGACCCAGTTCACCGAAAACTCCGGTGACATGGTGCGCAAAGCCTTTGAACAGCTCAAACGAACTAACCCGGGCATCAAAGGTATCATCCTCGACCTCCGCAGTAATCCCGGCGGCCTGCTGGACGAAGCCGTGATTGTAGCCAATACCTTCGTGGATAAAAATAAACTGATCGTAAGCACACGCGGCAAGGTGAAAAACTGGGACCGTACCTACGAAACCAGCGGCGCACCAGCTGATTTGCATATTCCATTAGCTGTCCTTACCAACCACTCCTCTGCATCCGCCGCTGAAATTGTAGCAGGTTCCATGCAGGACCTCGATCGTGGTATCATCGTAGGGCAACGTTCTTACGGGAAAGGCCTCGTACAAACCACACGCAGCCTGCCTTATAACACCAAACTGAAAGTAACCACCGCAAAATATTATACGCCCAGCGGCCGCTGTATCCAGGCCATCGACTACTCCCACCGCGGAGAAGATGGTAGCGTGGACTACGTAGCCGACTCCATGAGGAAATCATTTAAAACCATCAGCGGCAGAACCGTTAAAGATGGCGGCGGTATAGAGCCGGATGCAAAGGTTGATCCTACCTACCTGAGCCCGGTTGCCGTGTCACTGCTTCGCAAACAGTTCATTTTCGATTATGCTACACAGTACTATTATAGTCACCCTAAAATAGCGGCTGCTACAGCCTTTAGTTTCTCTGATGCCGACTTCGAGGATTTCGAACGTTTCCTGGAGAACAAGGACTATAGCTACAAAACACGTAGTGAAGATGCACTGGAATCTTTCAAAACCACTGCCCGAAAAGAAAAATACTATGACGCAGTGTCCAAAGACCTGGAAGAGCTGGAGCAAAAGCTGAAGCACGACAAAAAGCAGGACCTGCTGAAAAATAAAGAAGAGATTAAACGCCTCCTTGAAGAGGAAATCGTAAACCGGTACTATATGATGGAAGGCCGCATTGCCAAAGGCCTTCAGTCGGATAACGAAGTAAACAAAGCAATTGCTTTACTGCTGGATCAGCCGGCTTATAAAAAACTGCTGACGCCGGCAAAATAGGAAGGCAGACATTTTTTTGGGAAGGAATCACCAGGCCTGTGGCACGGTGATTCCTTCCCTTTTTGTTGGCCGAAGGCCAGCAAAAAGAAAGTTCGGATCAGCATACACGGGGGTGCCAGGCCAGGCGCCTGCCGCGGTTTTTTCATTCGCTGAAGGCGAATGAAAAAACCGCCTATGTAAAACTTCTCCCTATACTTTGCAAGTATTAGCAATTGTCCCTATCTTAAGCTATCATCATTTTAAAAAGCTAAAAGGGTACTCATGCCAGTAAATTCCAACGAAAACTCCCGCAGGAATTTTATCAGCAAATTTGCCAAAGGGGTAGTAGGCGCATCACTGCTCCCCAACATCATTACGGCGGCTGATAGAAAGCGGAACATCGAATCACTATCACGACTAAACGAAAAGTACAGTGCCAATGATCAAATCCAGATTGCACTCATCGGTGCCGGCGGTATGGGCACTGCAGATGCCAACACAGCCATTACGGTACCAGGTGTAAAACTGATTGCAGCCTGTGATCTGTACGACGGCCGACTGGCCGATGCCAAAAAGAAATGGGGCGGTGACATCTACACTACCCGTAATTACAATGAAATACTGGAACGTAAAGACATCGACGCGGTGATCATTGCTACACCTGACTTCTGGCATAAAGAGATATCTGTGGCTGCCATGAACAAAGGCAAGTCCGTATACTGCGAAAAGCCGATGGTACACGATATCACCGAAGGTCCCGCAGTAGTAGATGCGCAAAAGCGTAACAACGTAGTGTACCAGGTGGGAAGTCAGGGTATGAGCTCTCTCGGCAATGAGAAGGCCAGGCAGCTGCTCGCTGAAGGTGCCATTGGTAAACTCAATTACGCCGAAGGTTTCTGGGCACGTATGTCGCCAACAGGCGCATGGCAGTATCCGATTCCTGCGGACGCTTCCACCAAAACGGTTGACTGGGATGCTTACCTGAAAAACGCCCCCAAGCGCGATTTCGACCCGCTGCGTTTTTTCCGCTGGCGTAACTACCGCGATTATGGTACCGGTGTTTCCGGCGACCTGTTCGTGCACCTGTTTTCAAGTCTGCATTTCGTAACAGGCTCCGTAGGCCCTGATAAGGTTATGGCTACTGGTGGCCTCCGTTACTGGAAAGATGGAAGAGAAGTACCGGATATCATGCTGGGTATGTTCGACTATCCTGAAACCGCCATACACCCTGCATTTAACCTGTCGCTCCGTGTCAACTTCGTAGACGGTACCGGTGGCACCAACTATCTCAGGATGGTGGGCAGCGAAGGTTCCATGACAGTAGAGTGGGATAAGGTAACCCTTTACAAGAACCGCAACGAGGTGGATAACAACGATCCGCTGACCGCTACTAAAAACAACGCTAATACCGGAAAATCGTATGTATATGACCGTAAGTCCATGCTGCCACCGGAGAAACTGGTGTACGAGGCAGAGCAGGGCTACAAAGGCGCACACTTCGATCACTTCTATAACCTGTTCAACGCGATGCGCAACAAAGGTAAAGTAGCAGAAGATCCGTTATTCGGCTTCCGCGCGGCGGCACCTGCATTGCTGTGTAACGACAGCTATTTCAACAACAAGATCATCAAATGGGATCCAAACAATCTTAAAGTAGTGAGCTAATTCTTAAATAGTATGAACATGAAAAAACTTATTGTACCCGTATTATCAGCCGTAGTATTGACCGCCGCTTCCTGCGGTGGCGCAAACACCAGTACCAGTGCTGATTCCGTGAAAGTAGAAAAAACCGATAGCACCGCAGTGGCCGCGGTAACTGCATCTGCAACAGATAACGTACTGACCGATGCAGAAAAAGCAGAAGGCTGGCAGCTGCTGTTCAACGGTACCAGCAAAGATGGATGGCATGGCTATAAAGGAAAGGCAACTGACACCTGGCTGGTGGAAAACGGTATCCTGCACTGTATAGGCAGCGAAACGGACAAGAGCGATAAGCGTGCGGATCTCACCAGTGATAAAGAGTTTGAAAACTTTGAACTGGATGCCGACTGGAAACTGGCGGCCAAAGGGAACTCCGGTATCCTTTATCTCGTTACGGAAGAATTTGATGCACCTTATTTAAGTGGGCCGGAATACCAGATCATTGATGATAATAACTTCCCTGAAAAGCTGGAAGACTGGCAGAAAACCGGTGCTAATTATGCGATGAATCCTCCGCTGGTAGCGGCTTCTAACCCAATTGGGGAGTGGAATCATACGAAGATAACTGTCAATAAAGGACATGTGGAACATTGGCTGAACGGACAGAAAACGGCTGAGTATACCATCAATAGTCCGGAATGGAAAAAGGCCAAAGAAACCGGCAAGTGGAAAGATGCTGCTGGTTATGGCAAAGCCTCTAAAGGCAAGATTGCGCTCCAGGACCATGGCAGCGAAATCTGGTTTAAGAACGTGAAAATTAAAGAACTGAAGTAAGAGATGCTGCGTACTGCGCAGTTAACATCTCCCTAAATAAAAAATCCTCCCAGCCTTTTAGCGGGGAGGATTTTTTTTATCAGGTAGTATCCTTATGCTTTTTCGAACAGGGCGCTAACTGCATCCCAGTTTACTACGTTCCAGAAAGCAGCCAGGTATTCAGGGCGGCGGTTCTGGTATTTCAGGTAGTAAGCGTGTTCCCAAACGTCAACACCCAGGATAGGAGTGCCTTTTACTTCAGCAACGTCCATCAGCGGGTTGTCCTGGTTAGGAGTGGAAGTAACTTCCAGTTTACCGTCTTTCACGATGAGCCATGCCCAGCCTGAACCGAAACGGGTAGCACCGGCAGTATTAAATTTCTCCTTGAAAGCATCGAAAGAACCGAAAGCGCTGTTGATAGCGTCTGCCAGTTTACCGGAAGGCTGACCACCTTTGTTTGGGCCAATGATGTTCCAGAAGAAACTGTGGTTCCAGTGACCACCACCGTTATTTCTTACCGCAGGGCTGATTTTACCAGCGTTGGCTACCAGCTCTTCCAGGGATTTGTTTTCGTTTTCAGTGCCTGCAACAGCTTTGTTCAGGTTGTCAACATAAGCCTGGTGGTGCTTACCATGGTGGATTTCCATTGTCTGTTTGTCAATATGTGGTTCTAACGCATCTGTAGCGTAAGGTAAGCTCGGAAGTGTAAATGCCATAACTCAGTTTTTTATGGGTTTATAATATTTTTTTCGAGATAGTCGCCAAATTTACTGCCTATCTGGCTAAAAATCAATTAAGAATTTTGATACCCCTATCAATTAGAAATATATAATCCACACATCACATGAATGGTTGAGTTGGACATATGATTTTTTATTTTAAATTTACAGACACTCGGTTTAACAGGACGTAACACAGGCACTTTCGTATATGCCTATATGTTGTGAGTTACCTATTGTTTGTTTAAAACGTTTAGTATGCAGACAGCCTCGGAATCAGGCCAGAACTTTTCCCTCTCCGCCTTGCAAAAGGAGAACGAGCAATTGAAGCATCGCGTGCAATGGCTGGAAGGTATCCTGCATCATGTACCCGCCATGTTGTACAGCTACGATAATAACAAGAAAAGTATAACCTGGTGTAATCAGGGTTTGGCGGAGGCATTTGGTTGCACACCGGCCGAGTTGGAAGGGTTGGGCATGGACTTTTTTAAAAGTATCATGCACCCGGAGGACTTTAAACTGGCCACTGTGGCCCAGCAATCTTTCCGTAATCATAAAAGGCAATTCGGGGGCATTGTTAGAATTAAGAAGCAGGGAGAAGATGATTACCGCTGGCTATTAGGCCTCGAAGTGCCTTTTACGCAAAATGAAAACGGGGAAGTGGTAGAAATCATCTGTGCCTTCCTGGACTTGTCCGGCGCAATGGATACCAATGCAGCCCTGTCAGATGCACTTGCTGAAATACTACGCCGGCAAAATGAAAACCTGTTGAATAAACTTACCGCCCGTGAAAAAGATATACTGGCCCTTGCTGTACAGGGCTTAAACAATAAAGAAATTGCAAACACGTTAAATCTCAGCAGGTATACGGTGGAAACTCACCGCAAAAACATCCGGCTGAAATTAAAAGTCAGGAATAGTACAGAGTTGGTTTCACTGGCACGTAAGATCGGATTTCAATAACCACTAAAGAGAAAATAGTATCGGTTTTTTGCAGACTTTTCTAGATAAAATTTGATGCCAACAAATCATTATACCTGTTGAAATTTTATCATTTAAATTGTATTTTTCTGAAAACCAAAGTATAAGAGTTCCCAAGCCGGTGTCGTTTTTGCTAAACATTGCTAAAAAAGTTCGAAAAATACCCAAGGTTGGGTATTTGCTCGCTTTTGAATCTCCAGTAATTTAGTAAAATAATATTATGAATGTTTTATTAACATCCAGATATGATTATTGGCTGAAACACCCCTATCACTATGATAACCGAGGAAAGAGCATTTTACATTTTGCAGCTGGAACAAACGGCTTCTGCTGAAGAGATTGTAGCCCGTTATGAGAGTTTGAAAGATCAGTATAGAAAAATTAAAGATGAAACAGAGGATCTGAGAACCCGGCTTGCCTATCAATTGAAACAGATTGAATTAGATGACGTATTCATATTCTTCAGAAGAAAACAGAGGATTTGACTTAGCTTTTTAGATTTTCATTCGTTGTATTTTTAAGCTCAGTTCATCCATTGTTTGTCTTCTAACAAACAATCCTCAAAATAACCCCATACCGGCTGTCCAACCCAACTGGCAGGTGAATTTTATTTGCTTATATTTATGGATTCAAACCCTACCTAAACTGTAAGCTTATGCAAATTGCTACGTATGTCATTATTCTATTGGCAGTCCTTTTTCTGTTGTCCTGTTTCGTTACGGTGCAACAGGGAACCATTGCTGTAACCACCATCTTTGGAAAGTACAATCGTTCACTTCCTCCTGGTCTTAACTTCAAAATTCCTGTAATTGAAAAGGTTTTCAAGAGAATATCCATCCAGAACCGGTCTGTAGAACTGGAGTTCCAGGCGATTACCATCGACCAGGCCAATGTATACTTTAAAGCAATGCTGTTGTATTCTGTATGGAACCAACAGGAAGAAACCATTAAAAACGTGGCCTTCAAATTCATGGATGAACGCAGCTTTATGCAGGCGCTCGTACGTACCATCGAGGGTTCTATCCGCGGATTTGTGGCTACCAAACGCCAGTCGGAAGTATTGGGACTGCGCCGCGATATTACAGAACACGTAAAAGAACAGATTGACCAAACGCTGGAAGAGTGGGGCTATCACCTGCAAGACCTCCAGATGAACGATATTACTTTTGACGAAGCTATCATGCGCTCCATGGCGCAGGTGGTAGCATCCAATAACCTGAAAGCCGCTGCTGAAAACGAAGGGCAGGCATTGCTGATCACTAAAACCAAAGCCGCTGAAGCAGATGGTAATGCCATCAAAATTGCTGCAGAGGCAGAGCGCCAGGCAGCACAGCTGCGTGGTATGGGTGTGGCCCTGTTCCGTGAAGAGGTGGCCAAAGGTATGAGTCTTGCTGCTAAGGAAATGCAACAGGCTAATCTTGATACTTCCGTGATCCTCTTCTCTATGTGGACAGAAGCTATCAAGAACTTCGCTGAAAACGGCAAGGGTAACGTTATTTTCCTGGATGGTTCTTCTGAAGGAATGGATAAAACCATGCAGCAGATGATGGCCATGAATAAACTGATGGACCCGGGAATGCCTAAGAAGTAAGGATTCCTCAATCTGATAAAAAAAGCCTGATGTGTTACACATCAGGCTTTTGCTTTTATAATCGAAACCTTGGGTTCCGTTCGGCGTATGTTCCGCGCTTCGCGCGGATTATTTTCTACGTGAAGAGAAGAAAGATTTCATTAAAGTCAGACTCTCTTCCTTTCCCGGACCCTCTTCCAGTTTGGTTTTGGGGTGAAAGGGAGATGTAGCACCCGTAGCGCGGCGATAGCTGTTTTTATCATCAGGAGCTGCGTAAACAATGCGCCCGATTTTACTCCAGTATAATGCGCCTGCACACATCAGACAGGGTTCAACGGTTACATAGAGCGTAGCATCCATCAGGTACTTGCTGCTGAGAGTATTGAATGCCGCCGTCAACGCAATCATTTCCGCATGTGCGGTACAATCGTTGAGCATTTCCACCTGGTTGTAACCCCGGCCAATAATACGTCCGTTCAGCACCACTACTGCGCCTATCGGTACCTCGCCTGCGTCAAAAGCTTTGCGGGCCTCTGCGAGTGCCTGTTTCATAAAATACTGATCATCCATCATGCTACTGTATCATTGCCAGGAATTCATCTTCTGATAAGATCCTGATAGTATTGATTTTTTTTGCTTTTTCCAGCTTGCTGCCGGCATCATCTCCCACAATAAGGTAGTTGAGTTTACTGCTTACTCCACTAAGGATTTTACCGCCGTGTGCTTCTACCATCTCTTCTGCATCGCTGCGTTTGAGCTTATGCAGTGTACCTGTAAACAGGAAAGTTTGACCACTCAGTTCACCGGTACCGGCGGCAGCACTTTTTGTATTGGTCATGTTAACGCCCAGGGTCGCGAGCTTTTCCAACATGTGTATGTTATCTGCGTTACTAAAGAACTGTTTGATGGACCCTGCCACCTTTGGTCCTATATCTTCCAGAGATAAAATTTGCTCCTCTGTAAACTGTGCGAGGTCCATTATATTGGATACGGCATTAGCAAGGGTTTTGGCCGTGGTTTCTCCTACGTAGCGGATACCCAGGCCGAAGATCAAACGATGCAGTGGCTGCGCTTTGGATTGTTCAATAGCCGTTTGCAGGTTCGTGAGCGACTTCTTCCCAAACCCTTCCAGCTGGCCTATTTTATCGAAGTCGAGTTCATAAATGCCGGGGATATCTTTGAGCAGCCCCAGCGCATAAAACTTGCGCACGTTGCTTTCTCCGAAGCTTCTGATATCCATCGCATCTTTACTCACAAAGTGAATGATGCGCTCCACTACCTGTGCTTCGCAGTTAATATTGATACAACGCCATACGCTTTCCCCTTCCGGCTTAAACAGTTTATCGTGGCATACCGGGCAATGGGTAGGGAACACGATATCTGTTTCGGTACCATCTCTCAGGTCGGCATTGGACTTAACGATGTAAGGGATTACATCGCCGGCTCTTTCTACCAGCACGGTATCGCCGAGCTTCAGGTCTTTTTCGCGGATCACCTCTTCGTTAAACAGTGAGATGGACGACACGGTAACTCCGCCAATATGTACCGGGTCAATTTTAGCTACCGGTGTGATGGAGCCGGTGCGGCCCACCTGGAATTCCACCGCGCGGAGTTTACTGGTGGACTGGCGCGCTTTAAATTTATAGGCAATAGCCCAGCGGGGGTGGTGGGTGGTCATACCCAGCTTATCCTGTAGGGCGTAGTCATTTACTTTGATGACCATGCCATCGATTTCATATGGCAGGTTATCCCTTTCATTTTCGAACCAAAGGCAGTAGTCGATTACCGCCTGCACACCTTTTACTACTTTCTTTTCCCTGGCGGGACTCCTGAAGCCCAGTGTGGACAGCAGGTCCAGCGTACCGCTATGCGTTTGCAGTTGTGCAGGTTCGTCTTTGCCTGGCTCCATGGTATGGTAGCTCATATGATAGAGAAAGGCTTCCAGGCCGCGTTTGGCTACTTCTGCAGGGTCTACCATCCGGAGTGAGCCGGAAGCGGCGTTTCTTGGATTAGCCAGTGGTGGCTGGTTTTCAGCCATTCTCTTTTCATTGAAGGCTTTGAAGGTGGTTTTATTGATGAGTACTTCCCCACGTATTTCTATCTGTTGGATACCGTATTGAGAAAAACGGGCGGAGAGGGGAATGCTGCGGATCTGACGGATGTTGGTGGTGATGTCGTCACCGGAGATACCATCGCCACGGGTAGCGCCGCGGGTGAGCATATCATTTTCGTAGATCAGGGAAATACTGGCGCCATCGAATTTAGGTTCGATGCAATATTCAATTTCTGAGAGTCCGGCGGCTTCGCGGGCCTTGCGGTCCCAGTCGATCAGGTCATCCGCATTATAGGAGTTTTCCAGGCTGAGCATGGGCACCAGGTGCTGCACAGTAGGAAACTCTTTAGTAAGGCCTTTGGCTACGCGCTGGGTAGGGCTGTCGGCACTAACCAGGTCAGGATGCAGGGTTTCCAGTTTCTTGAGCCAGGCAAAGAGCTGATCATATTCATAATCGCTCAGTACAGGATCGCTTTGTACGTAATAACGCCAGTCGTTATACGAAATTACCCGGCGGAGGCCTTCCAGGGTTTCATCAATGGATGCGTGAAGCAGTTGGTCCTTCTGTTGGTGGTCCAGCAGTTGTTTGGCCATCTGGCTAAGGGTTATTTCAATATCTTTTGTATACATAGTCGTTTAACTGAGCTGTAAAAATAAACTTATCTTTTCTGCTGGCGAAGGCCAGCGCTGGGTTAAATGGAAAAAATACTGCTTAAAGTTTCAAAAATTTGGTAATTTTTATGTTATTTGAAGCTACGTTTTGAAAAGCAGCATTTTATTGTAATTCCACGTTGTTTATGATGTCATCCATGTCCACCAAGAACATCAATACACACCTTGTTGAAATAAAAGATTATTTCAAGGTCGCCATTTCGGTCGACTGTGTCATCTTTGGTTTTAATAATGATGAGTTAAAGGTTTTATTAATTGAGTCTGACCTGAAGGAATTCAAGGGCAACTGGTCGCTCCTGGGCGACATTGTGCGGCCCGAGGAGGAACTGGATGCTGCGGCTTACCGGGTATTGAAAGAGCGAACGGGCCTGGAGGATGTGTATATGGAGCAAGTGCAAACCTTTGGCGGCATACAGCGCCATCCTGCCGGGAGGGTGATTACGGTGGCCTATTATTCCCTGGTAAATATTGAGCATGTAGAACTGAAGATGTATAATAATGAACTCCATTGGCACAGTGTCAAGGACATACAATACATGGCATTTGACCATAAACAGATCCTGGATACCTGCCATGAGCGGCTGAAGCAGCAAGTGATGGTACAGCCGGTCGGGTTTAATCTTCTCCCTAAAAAATTCTCCCTGCGCGAACTGCAAAATCTCTACGAGGCTATTTTAGATGTACAACTGGACAGGCGAAATTTCCGCAAGAAGTTCCTGAGTATGGATTTGCTGATGGACCTGAACGAGGAAGAAGCCGACGTTCCTCACCGACCGGCGAAGTTGTATAAATTCAATTTTGACAAGTACGATCAGCGTAAAAAGCGTTATTTAGGTATTGGCTTTTAAATACCATAAACTGATATTTTTTTATCACCTCCTAAGGCCTTCAGAGATATCTCCGTTAAAATAAAATTTCTTTCAAATCCTTTACTGTAAAGGCTTAGAAGCCTGTTGCATGGATTTGTCATTTTTACAATTTTATTTTCTAAAAAAGGTTCAAAAAAGTTTGTTTTTAACAAAATTTTAATTAAGATTGTGTAAGATATACACATCCTAAGAAATCATCTGTTTTTGATGATGCCATATTTGCCGAAAGTATAATCGCTAAAGAAATTGTTGTAATGACCAGTATGTAGAAATCCTTGTTGTTCAGAAAAGTATCTATCTGATTTTTCTTACATCACTAAATAAATAATTGATAAAATTTTTTCTCTATAGTTGATTTTATAATTCCACGTTATGAAACAAAGGCTGCTTCGCATTTTTGCCTGGTGTCTTTTATTTAATTTCCCTTGTACTGCCCGTACAAGGGAATTTTTTTTCGGGAGATGTTAACCCTGCTGAGGCAGATTTCCCCGTGAAAGAGACTTTGAACCAGGGGATGCGGCCCCGGCCTTGGGGCCGCATCCCGTCATAGCGGACGACCTTCGGTCGTCCGCTATGACGGGATAAAAAATCTCCATTTTCGACAATTTTATTCATAAGCCAACCCTCATTAATAATCATCTAACCTACGATAAGGTTCGTTTCAGAAACCCCTATGATTCCCCGTTACTATTGAATGCTGATTAATGATATTCCACCGCCTTCCGGTAACAGCAGGATGATTCCGGCCAAAGAATACGTAAATTGCAGATCGCACAAACCTGTGCGGGCTAAATAAGAACATAATATGTCGTATACACCAAAAAACAAGGTTCGCATTGTAACGGCGGCCGCCTTATTCGATGGTCATGATGCTGCTATCAATATCATGCGCCGCATCATGCAGGCAAAAGGAGCTGAGGTCATTCACCTGGGGCATAACCGCTCTGCTGCGGAAATAGTGGACTGTGCTATCCAGGAAGATGCACAGGGCATTGCTGTCACATCCTACCAGGGAGGCCATGTGGAGTTTTTTAAGTACATGTACGACCTGTTAAAAGAAAAAGGCTGTGGACATATTAAAATATTCGGTGGCGGTGGCGGAACAATCCTGCCTACGGAGCTGGAAGAACTGCATGCTTATGGCATCGCACGGCTGTATTCACCAGACGATGGCCGCCAGATGGGCCTCGAGGGGATGATTGAAGACCTGATCAGTAAGTGTGATACGCCGATAGAACCATTGCCTGCAGGAGCCGGAGGGGAAGATATTGCCCGCCTCCAGCAGGATAAAAATCCGAAAATCATCGCCAGAGCCATTTCTCTGGCCGAAAGCGATATTCCGGTGGCCATGCTGAACGGCAAAAAATCCCGTACAGCCGTTACCGTAGGAGAGGATGTTACAGAGATTACCACCACCTCCGATGGTATTCCCGTGCTGGGTATCACCGGTACCGGCGGCGCCGGTAAAAGTAGTGTGACGGATGAACTGGTACGCCGGTTCATCAACCGCCATACGGATAAAACCATTGCGGTTATTTCAGTGGACCCTTCCAAGAAAAAAACCGGTGGCGCCCTGCTGGGGGATCGTATCCGCATGAACTCCATCCACCACCCGCGGGCATACATGCGCTCCCTGGCTACCCGCGAAAGCGATAAAGCCATCAGTGAGCATATCCAGGAAGCTATCGATATCTGCAAAGCCGCTGCTTTTGACTTCATCATACTGGAAACTTCCGGGATCGGGCAGAGCGATACAGCTATCACCGATTACTGCGACGTTTCCCTCTACGTGATGACGCCTGAATATGGCGCCGCATCCCAGTTGGAAAAAATCAACATGCTCGATTATGCGGACGTAATCGCCATCAACAAATTCGATAAAGCCGGCGCCCTCGATGCCCTGCATGATGTGCGCAAGCAATATAAACGTAACCACAACCTCTGGACTGCCAAAGACGAAGAACTGCCAGTGGTAGGCTCTATCGCCTCCCAGTTTAATGATGCCGGCATCAACCTGCTGTTTGAACGGGTAATGGAAAAAGTGGTAGAAAAATCTGGTATTTCATTCGGGGAGATTGAACAGGAAAGTGTGAAAGCCACCACCACCAAATCCCAGATCATACCGCCGGCACGCGTGCGCTACCTGGCAGAAATCGCCGAAGCTATCGGGGATTACGGCACCTGGGTGAATGAGCAATGCAAAATCGCCACACAGCTGTACCAGATTGCAGGCGTAATGAAGCTTCAGCTCGACGATGCTAAAATGACCACACTGGGAGATATCCAGCAGCAACTACAAAAAGAACTGCACCCTGATTGTAAACAGCTGATCGACAACTGGCCTGCTTTACAGCAGCAGTATACGGCAGAATTTTATGAATTCAGGGTGAGAGATAAGGTGATCAAACTGCCGAACTACTCGGAAAGTTTGAGTCATAGCCGTATACCGAAAGTAAGCCTGCCTAAGTACAGCGATTGGGGCGACATCCTCCGCTGGCAGCTTACCGAAAACGTGCCCGGTGAGTTCCCGTATGCAGCAGGCGTATTCCCGCTGAAGCGCGAAGGGGAAGATCCTACCCGTATGTTTGCCGGTGAAGGCGGCCCGGAAAGAACGAATAAACGTTTCCATTACGTATCACTCGACCAGCCGGCAAAGCGCTTGTCTACCGCATTTGACAGCGTTACCCTGTACGGCGAAGATCCGGCAGTGCGGCCTGACATCTACGGGAAAATCGGTAACTCCGGTGTAAGCATTGCCACCGTGGATGATGCCAAAAAACTTTACAGCGGCTTTGACCTCTGCGATCCGAAAACCTCGGTATCAATGACGATCAACGGCCCGGCGCCTATCCTGCTGGCCTTTTTCATGAACGCTGCCATCGATCAGCAGTGCGAGAAGTACATCAAAGAAAATGGGTTGACTGAAAAAGTACAGGCCATCATCCGGGATAAATTTAAAGATCATCCGCTGCCACATTATAATGGCGACCTGCCTGCAGGCAATGACGGGCTGGGGCTTGCCTTACTGGGCATTTCCGGCGAAGAGGTGCTGGATAAAGAGGTATATGAAAAGATAAAAGCGCATGCCCTGAGCACGGTACGCGGTACTGTGCAGGCAGACATCCTGAAAGAAGACCAGGCACAAAACACCTGTATTTTCTCCACTGAGTTTGCCCTGAAGTTAATGGGCGACGTACAGGAGTATTTCATCAATACCAAGGTGCGCAACTTCTATTCGGTAAGTATTTCCGGGTACCATATTGCGGAAGCGGGCGCTAATCCGATTACGCAGCTGGCGTTTACGCTGGCTAACGGCTTTACCTATGTGGAGTATTATCTGAGTCGCGGTATGAATATCGATGACTTTGCACCTAATCTCTCCTTCTTCTTCAGCAACGGTATGGACCCTGAGTACGCGGTGATAGGCCGTGTGGCACGCCGTATCTGGGCTAAAGCCATCAAGTATAAATACAAGGGTAACGACCGTTCACAGAAACTGAAGTATCACATTCAAACCAGCGGAAGAAGTCTGCACGCGCAGGAGATTGATTTCAATGATATCCGTACCACCCTGCAGGCGCTTTACGCGATATACGATAACTGTAACTCTCTTCATACCAACGCTTACGATGAGGCTATCACTACGCCTACGGAGGAAAGCGTACGCAGGGCAATGGCTATTCAGCTGATCATTAACCGGGAGCTGGGTACAGCTAAAAACGAGAATCCGATCCAGGGTTCCTTTTTCATCGAAGAGCTGACCGAACTGGTGGAAGAGGCGGTGCTGTCAGAGTTCCAGCGTATAACAGAGCGCGGAGGCGTCCTGGGCGCCATGGAGCGTATGTACCAGCGTAATAAAATCCAGGAAGAGAGCATGTACTATGAGTCGCTCAAACATACCGGCGAATACCCTATTGTGGGTGTAAATACCTTCCTGAATAAAAACGGTTCACCTACCGTTATTCCTGCGGAAGTTATCCGTAGTACCACTGAGGAAAAAGACTTCCAGATCAACACCCTGGATGCTTTCCAGCAGCGCCATGCCGCTAAGTCGGAGGCAGCACTGAAGCACCTGAAGCAGGTAGCCGTTAATAACGGCAACTTGTTTGAGGAGCTGATGGAGACGGTGAAGCATTGCTCGCTGGGCCAGATCACCCATGCACTGTATGAAGTGGGAGGGCAGTATAGAAGAAATATGTAATCCGGTATTATAAAGAAAGAACGGGTAGGGCCGGGACGATTGTCCCGGCCCTACCCGTTCCTAGCCTGTTGCCTGCGGCAACAGGCTAGGAACGGGTTTAAATGAAATTTAGGCAAATCGATTTAGCAAATCCCGAAATCTTTGCTATTTTACACTTTCATAAACAACAAAACAGCTATGGTTGCAAGGAGAGATTTTCTTAAAAACGGTGCCCTGCTGGCAGGAGCCGTAAGTTTAGGATTGCCGAAAACAGTGTTGGGATGGGATGGGTATACTTCTCAGCGTCCGCCGATGGCACAACGCAAGTTCACCAGCGACGCGGTGGAGAAAACCATTGTGGCAGTAAAAAAGCAGATTGCCGACAATAAACTGGCCTGGATGTTTGAGAACTGCTTCCCTAATACACTGGATACCACTGTAAACTACAAAGTGGTAGATGGTAAACCTGATACATTCGTAATCACAGGCGATATCAACGCGATGTGGCTGCGCGATTCTTCCGCACAGGTATGGCCTTACCTGGCACTGGTAAAAGATGATCAGAAACTGCAGCAGCTGATTGCCGGCGTAATCCACCGCCAGGCCAAATGCATCCTGATTGATCCATATGCCAATGCCTTTAACGATGGCCCTACCGGCAGCGAATGGGAAAAAGATCTTACCGATATGAAGCCGGAACTCCATGAGCGCAAATGGGAAATTGATTCCCTTTGTTATCCGGTGCGACTGGCCTACCACTACTGGAAAAATACCAACGACACGAAAGTGTTTGATGATCAGTATAAAAAAGCGGCTCACTTAATTGTGAAAACATTTAAAGAGCAGCAACGTAAAGAGGGCAAAGGTCCTTACAAATTCCAGCGTGTAACAGCCTGGCAGTCAGACACCGTGCCTAACTCCGGCTACGGTTCGCCGATGCTGCCGGTAGGGCTGATTGTGAGTATCTTCCGCCCTTCCGACGATGCTACGGTATTCCCTTTCCTGATTCCTTCCAATATGTTTGCCGTGGTTTCCCTGCGTCAGTTGGCGGAAATCAGTGAGAATGTGTATAAAGACGCCGCCTTCGCGAAGGAATGTACCGCTCTGGCAGATGAAGTGGATCGCGCTATCAAGGCATACGCCATTGTGGAGCATCCGAAGTTGGGTAACATGTACGGCTTCGAAGTGGATGGCTACGGAAATCGTTTATTCATTGACGATACCAATGTGCCTAGTCTGCTCTCGATTCCATACCTGGGTTACACCACTGCCGATGACCCGCTGTACCAGGCTTCCCGCCACTTTGTATGGAGCACATTCCATCCATGGTTCTACCAGGGTAAGTTTGGAGATGGTGTAGGAAGTCCGCATACCGGTGAAAACTACATCTGGCCAATGAGCATCATCATGAAAGCACTGACCAGTCATGATAAGGAAGAAATTGCTGCCTGCATTAAAACCCTGCGTAACACGGATGGCAACACCGGCTTTATACATGAATCTTACCAGAAGGATGATCCCACCAAGTTTACCCGCAAATGGTTTGCCTGGGCCAATACCTTGTTTGGTGAGTTGATACTGAAAGTAAGTAATGAGTATCCGGAGCTGCTGAAAAGACAATACGCGTAAGCGGAATTCAGCCGATAACTTTGTATAGGAGCAGGAATCAAAGATTTGGATATCTTTGATTCCTGCTCCTTCTTATTTCTATATAATTCAGTACAAATGTCAGTAGCAACAGTATACCAGCAGCGGATCGATGCTTTTAAAGCAGATATAGCGAAAGAACAAAAAACCTCATCTTTACTTGCCTGGCTCCGTTTAGCGGCCTTTATTGCGGCGGTGTGGGGTGTGGTTCAGTTTATACGTTCGGGTTACAACCTGCCCTGGCTTTTGCTCACGCTGGCGGGCATTGTAGGTTTTCTGTTGCTGCTGAAGCGTTACATCAGGAGCCAGGATAAGCTACAGCTGTTTAAAGTATTGCTGGAACTGAATGAAAAGGAACTGGCACTGGTCATGGCCTATGTGGCGGGCTTTCCCGATGGGAGTGAGTTTATAGATGACCGCCATGATTTTACGGGCGATCTGGATGTTTTTGGTCCTGCATCTATATATCAGCATATCAACCGCACTGGTACCCTTTCCGGCAGCAGGAAGTTGGCTGATTCGCTGCGCAATCCTTTACAGGATGCCAGGTTGATCAGGGATACCCAGGAAGCGCTGCAGGTGTTAACGCCCATGGTGGATTTCCGTCAGCAGTTAACGGCTACGGCTACACTGGCAAAGGAAGAGGATCAGGACAAGAAGGAAATTAACCTGTGGATGCAAATGCCATTGGAGTTCCTGGGTAAACAAAAAATTAATTTATTGAGATGGGGGTTGCCCGTTGGCTTTGTGGCGGCGGTTTTCATCTATGCTTTTACGGGCGCTTACTACTGGATGCTGCTGAGCTTTAGTGCCAACTGGATGTTTCTGCTTACTTACCAGAAACGCATCCTCGCCCAGCATAACCTGATGGCGCATAAAGAGCGCATCCTCAGCAGGTTTGACAGTATTCTGCAGGAGGTGCGAACTGCTTCATTCGGTGGTGCGCGACTATTGCTGGAGCAGCAGGCGGTGGCTAACGAGGCTGATACAGCACTGAGAAAGCTGGCGAAAATCAGTTCTGCCCTGGATCAGCGTATGAATTTGCTGGTGGCGGTAATCATCAATCCTATCCTGATGTACGACCTCCATTGCATGGTGCGGCTCGAAAAATGGAAGGACGATCACCGGAGTGACATGAACAAATGGCTGGATGTAATTGCCCAAATGGAGGCCTGGGATAGCCTGGCTACCTTTGCTTACAACCATCAGGATTTTAACTGGCCGGAGGTGAAGGAAGGCAAACTGCTGGTGACTACCAAAGCGCTGGGGCATCCATTGATTCCGGTGGGAGAGTGTGTGCAGAATGATGGAGAGATCGGCACAAAGGCTGATTTCCTCATTATAACCGGCTCCAATATGTCCGGCAAAAGTACTTTTCTGCGGAGTGTGGGTAGTAATTTGCTCCTGGCCATGTGCGGTGCGCCGGTATGTGCACAGCATTTCGAATTTACCCCCATGCATATTATGACCAGTATGCGGATTAAAGACAGCATTGCCAGCCATACCTCGTATTTCCAGGCGGAGTTGCTCCGCTTGCAGCATATCATTCAACAGCTGAAGCAGGGCCGCAAGGTATTTGTGCTGCTGGATGAGATACTGAAAGGCACCAACTCCGAAGATAAGCTGACCGGCTCCCGGAGCCTGATAGAACATTTCATCAGCTATACCTGCCTGGGCATGGTGGCCACGCACGACCTGGAACTGGGGCACCTGGAAGATACCTATCCCACCCGTATCCGCAATTATTGCTTTGAGAGCACCATTAAAGACGATCATCTGTATTTCGACTATCGCATGCGGGAAGGTATTGCCCGTAATAAGAATGCGACGTTCCTGATGAAGCAGATGCAGATCATATAAAAAATCGCTGATAAAATTATATTGTATAACTAAATATTTTAGTAGCTTTACTAAAATATTTAGTGTATGACATTGCCATTCCAGGAAGGGATGTCTGAAAACCAGTATTATAAGGGCCGCGGAGCTCAGATCAATCCTAAAAACAAGTTTCTTGCAGGGGAGTATGTAAAGGAACATGTGGAAGGGATTGACGAGTGGTGGCAGGCAGATGTACCCACCCAGATTTTTGAAGAACATGCCAAAACCTTGGTAAATAAGGTGGATAGCCCGGATGTGGGTATGTGGTATTCCATGAATCCCTACCAGGGCTGTGAGCATGGTTGTATATATTGTTATGCCCGGAATGCCCATCAGTACTGGGGATTAAGTGCAGGCCTGGACTTTGAGCGCAAGATTATTGTGAAGCACAATGCGCCGGAACTGTTGCGTAAGTTTCTGGATAATAAAAACTGGGTGCCCAAGCCGATTTCCCTTTCCGGTAATACGGATTGTTATCAGCCGGTGGAGCGGAAAATGTGGCTAACCCGCCAGCTCCTGGAAGTATGCCTGGAATACAAACAGCCGGTGGGAATTATCACCAAAAACTCGCTGGTGCTGCGGGACCGGTACCTGTTGCAACAACTGGCCCAGCAAAACCTCGTATGTGTATATGTTTCCATTACCACGCTGCAGGAAGATCTCCGTCAGAAAATGGAACCCCGAACTACTACCGCAGCCCAACGCCTTAAAATTGTAAAGGACTTAAGTGACGTGGGAATCCCTGTGGGAGTGATGACGGCACCTATCATCCCGGGACTTAATGACCATGAAATACCGAAATTGATTGAGGCAGCTGCTAATAATGGTGCGAAATTTGCCGGTTACACCGTCGTTCGGCTCAATGATGCCGTGAAGATAATCTTCAACGATTGGTTGTATAAAAACTTCCCGGACCGGGCAGATAAAGTATGGCACATGATTGAAGGCATGCACGGCGGAAATGTGAACGACAGTGAATTCGGGAGGAGAATGCGGGGTGATGGCAATATCGCCGAACTGATAAGACAACAATTCAGGATTCATACAAAGAAGCACGGGCTAAACCAGGAACGCTTTGAATTTAATACGGAGGCGTTTAAGCGACCAACCTCGCAGCTGAGTTTATTTTAAACAGCATGGAGGTCCGGGGAAGTTGGGAACGGTTCGAATTTGATATAGCGCTGCTAATGAAGCCAGCGTAATAGATGTGTTAACGCTGGGTAGCATAAGGATGGGCGCTAACTGCGCTTATACGGCCATCATAGCGGTCGGGTTTTTATGGAGTAATAAAGTAGCTTTTGGGAAAGAGACAGGGTCAATGCTTTGAAACAAAGGTGCAACGTAGATTTAATGAACTAATTGTTAACTCTACAAAAAAAGTAGGGAAGAAATGTATGTGGATAAAAAATAAAAATTATCTTTGTTTCAATTGAACATAACTCGTGCAACTTTTATCAACATATAAGATCATCGCGCCGGCCTGCAAGCAAAAGCAGGTCAAGGGTATGATGCGGGCATGTTGCACCGATTGTTAACGATAGAAAAGTTATCAAACGATATAAACAAAGGTCCCGCAGTAAATCGCGGGACCTTTTGCTTTTGAAGCAGCCAGAGATGACGACAT
Source organism: Chitinophaga jiangningensis (assembly GCF_900142605.1). Lineage (GTDB taxonomy): Bacteria > Bacteroidota > Bacteroidia > Chitinophagales > Chitinophagaceae > Chitinophaga > Chitinophaga jiangningensis. Next base: position 317,250 of record NZ_FRBL01000007.1, on the reverse strand, counting down.
TGAAAAAGATTCAAGAGATAACTAAACATAAACATTGCACCGCGCAACGAGCGTGTTGCAAGCAGGATGGCTTTGCCTTAAAAAAGCCATACGGACCTCGTATGTAATTTTGTAAGCACCCTTACATTATTTGGCCTGGCTCGTATTTAGCCGGGCCTTTTTTTATGCCATTGGCAAAACCGAAACACAATTTTAGTAAATGTTATGTGCGGGACCTTGAAAGCCGGGAATGTACATAACCCCAAAAACGAAACACCATGAGGAACGTAATCCAAGTAGTAAGAGAGGCTTTACTCACCAATTTCAGGGAGTTAGACCAATGGTTTGAAAAAGATCCTGCCGTGCTGGACTTTAAACCGGAAGCCGACCAATGGAGCATCAGAGAAGTATTGGAACACATCACGTTAACCAACTATTTCCTGCTGCTCATTATTAACAAGGCTACACGCCGCGCACTGGACCGTAAACGTAACGGCCATACTGTTGTAGTGCCCGCCGATTATGAAGATAAGTTTGCTCAGATCGATGTGATCAGCAGCAAATCATTCGGATGGGTAAGACCCGAACATATGGAGCCAGAAGGCCTTAAAAGCCTCGCGGAAATTAAAGCAACACTCAAACAGCAATACGCACAATGCTGGTACAATGTATCCCTGCTCAAAAACGGTGAAGGAACCCTCGTGTTTACCAACATGTCCGTAAACCACCTGGGCAAACTGGATATTTACCAATACATCTATTTCCTTACCAAGCACATCGAACGCCATATCCATCAAATGCAACGACTGGAAAAGCAGTTCGAAGAAGACGCGGTATTCATATAACTTTTAGGTCGACCAATCAGGTCATCTATTATTGTTAATTCCCTGGTATGCTGATTATAGCCGGTAGTAAATCTGCCGGCTTTTTTTGTTACTTGACACATGAAATATTTTTATATATTTAAACGGTAATCAGTAACCCTTATGGCCAAAATCTGTCAATACCTATGCCTTTGCTATAGCATATTGCTTAGCAACCTTACCAGCTATGCCCAAAATAATACCGACAAAAACGTGGTCATACGGTCCCAGGAAGAACGCTACGAGTTTGTAGCCGCCAACGATGCAGCAAACCCTGTAAACATACAGCAGTCGCTGAAAGCAGCCTACGTATGCGAACAATACAGAACTACCATTCCCTTCGCAGAATTTTATGATGATAAGAGTAAAATAGAGGACGTAAGGGTGTATGTGGACAACGACCGGAGAAAAGAGGTGAAGCCGATTTTTGCCAACTACAGCATCGACAACATCTTTTATTCCGACGCTAAAATATGCGGGCTCCAACTGGACTTGATAAAAAAAGGAGTGGAAACCAGGGTGGAACTGGAAAAAAGTTTCCTCGATCCCAGGTACCTGACCAGCATTTACTTTTCTGAGCCCTATCCGGTTCATTCTAAAGTAATTGCGGTAGTGGTGCCTCGCTGGATGAAGATAGAAATTAAGGAAATGAACTTTGGCGGCCATAACATCTCCCTGGATAAAACTTACGACAACAAGAAAGATGCGGATATATACACCTACACGGCCACTAACCTGGCAGCCAGGGAAAATGATGCACAGGCACCAGGTCCGTCCTACGTATATCCGCACCTGTTAATGCTCCCTAAATCAGCCACCACCTCCAAAGGCACACAAACCTACTTCAATAAAACCGAAGACCTGTACGCCTGGTACCATTCCCTGGTACAACAAATCGGTGATGATGAGGCCATTATCAAACAAAAAGCCCTGGAAATTACTAAAGGCATTTCCAGCGACACCGCTAAGATTGTTGCCGTATACCAGTGGGTACAGGATAATATCCGGTATATCGCTTTTGAAGATGGGATTGCCGGCTTTAAACCGGAGGCCGCACAGTCGGTACTGCAGCATAAATACGGCGATTGTAAAGGCATGGCCAACCTCACCCGCGGACTGCTGAAAGCCTTGGGTTTTGATGCCCGCCTTTGCTGGATAGGAACAGATCACATCGCGTATGATTATTCCACCCCCAGTATGGCTGTGGATAACCACATGATTTGTGCGCTGAATTACAAAGGCAAACGATACTTTATAGATGCCACCGAAACTTACATCGGTTTTAACCAATATGCTCAAAGGATCCAAAACCGGCAGGTGATGATCGAAAATGATAAATCGTATATCCTTGACCGTATCCCTGACTGTAAGTATACCCAAAATACTGAGGTCGAAAAACGTACCCTTCGGGTAGATGGCAATGCCCTCGTAGGCACGGTGCAGCACCTCTGGGAAGGAGAAAGCAAGGAATACCTGCTCAACCGGGTAAACGGCACGCGTAAGGAAAAAATCAATGATGCCATGCTCCGCTTCCTGAATGACGATAACGATAAGTATGGTATCACCAATCTGAAAACTTCGGATGTTAATAACTGGAACCAGCAGCTGAGTATCAACTACGACCTCCGCTACCAGGATGCCGTAGCCGGCTTTGGGGATGATATGTTTATTGAAATGGACTTCCGTAAAGAGCTGAGCGATTTCACCATTGATACCACTAAACGTCGTGCTGATTACCTCTTTAGCTTCAAGCATCATGTGCGTCATGAAACTGACCTGGATATACCGGCAGGTTATAAAGCAGAATTACCGGCCAATTTAAATGTAGACCGCGACGGATATGCATTTCATCTCACCTATAAACAAACCGGATCAAAGGTGATTTATCAAAAGGAGATCATCATCCGTAATAACTGGCTGGCCAAATCAGCATTCAAACAATGGAACGAGGATGTTCAATTGCTAAACAAAGCCTACCTGGAACAAGTAACCCTTAATAAAAAGTAATATTCCCTTTACTATGCGACTATTTACCTTATCTCTGTGCTGTATACTGCTGTCGGCACTGGCAGTTGCCCAAAGCAGGAAAGTAACCGAGAAATACAATGCCCGCGCCGAGGCCGCACGGGCAGAAGTCTGGGGCTGGGATATCGCTGCCTTCAACAACCCCGACCTCTCGAAAATTGATACGAAGCAATCGGCTGTAGTGCTGGCCAAACATATTGATGTGAAATTACTCAGCACAAAAGATGTGAATACCAGCCTGATTAAATTTTATGTGAAACGTGACTTTTATTACGGTACTACGGTTCGTGAAATGGTAAAGATTAACGACAAGGTGGCGTTGGAAGAATACTCCCAGATTAGTTTTAATAAATTCAGAACCCTCAACGGTTTCAGGGCAAAGGCCACTACCATCATCGGCGTAAGAATTATTAAGCCGGATGGAACTATCAAAGAAATTCAAGTGGATGACGAATTAGTAACAGAAGAAGATGCAGATAAAAAGAAGAAAAGCAAACTGGCTATCCCGGATCTGCAGGTAGGAGATATCATCGACTATTTTGTATTGGTAGAAGAAATGAAGGCTACCGGCGAAAGTATAGATAAGCAAATGTTTGTTTTGGGAGATGATAAGCCAATTAAGCGATATAGTGTGCATACTGAAATCAGTGATAAGTTTGCGATAAGATACACCACGGCAAATGGTGCACCTGATTTTGCTATTCTGAAGCGGCCTGGTGAAACTACCTTTGACCTGGTGGTTTCTGACCTGCCTGCTTTGCCTACGCAGCTTTGGATGTCGCCCTACAGGCAGATTCCCAACATTCGCATGAACATTAACTATGGAGGATATTCTTATGGCTTCGGACTGCTGGTGCCTCCAGGTGGGTACAGCAGAAATATTAAAGATGGAGATGTTATTAACAGCTCTGAAATACTGGCGAAGGAAGCGTATAGGTACGCAGGTAGTCGTGGACCGGTTGAATATGTAGATGCTGTTCGTGATATGATTAAGATCTATCAGCGTGATAATGAGAAATTAAATAAAGATAGTATTCCTTACTATGTTTATTATGCTATGCGATACATGGTGTTTTACAGGGTATTGCCCCAAAGTCGCATTAATGTTGGGCTTGCCAGAAATATGCATGAGTCGAACAATATGCTGTTTATCAGCTTACTGGCGTTTACCCTGCGTGAGCTGGATATAAAAAGTGATGTGGTGCTGGCTACCAACCGCTACGGCCCTGAAAGCGGAGAGCTGCTGGATGCGACTGATTTTGAGTTTATATTAAAGACAAGAACTGCGAAGCCGGTGTACATGTCATCTGCCGGGGTGTTTTCGCACTGCAATAATTTTTCTACTGATTATGAGGGGCAGGATGCGCATGTGACGGACGTCGTGGGCGGCGCTCAGCGGAAGAATGATCCACCATTTGCCAGCAAGGTGAAAATTCCTTACAGCAAGCCCGAAGAAAATATTCGTCAGGAGCAGTATGCCATCTCCCTGGATAATAAGATGGAACAGCTGCTTGTAGACAGAACCACAACGGTTAAAGGAGCATTACGCACTGCTGCACAAAGGGATCTCCTTTTGTTTGAGGATTATTATGAATCAGAGCGAAAAGCGCTGGGGGTAAGAGAATCCTTTATGGAAGCATTTGCTGACAGCAGGAAAAATAAATCGCTTGCCGACGAATATACCAATGCATTTGCCGAGGCGCGGAAGGAACAACAGGAAGCTTTTGATAGTGATGTGAAAGATCAATTTGAGACAGCACCTAAAGCACCGGTTGCTTTTAAAGTACGTAACATGGCGCTGCGCCACGATCAGCCGGATTTTATATATGATACGAAGTTTAGCCTGGAAGGCTTCCTGAAGAAGGCTGGCAGTAGTTACATACTGGATGTGGGCAGATTAATCGGCGGACAATTAACGATCAAGCCTGAGCAGCGGGAACGTAAGGTAGATATATACGAACCGTTTGCACGTACGTATGAATACAATATCGACATCTCGGTACCTGCGGGATATAAGGTGGAAGGAGTGGATAAGCTATCAAGAAAAGTTGACAATGACTGCGGTTCGTTTATGGTTACAGGTGAGTTGACGGGTGATAAGCTGCACCTCACTGTGAGAAAGGTTTACAAGCATGCTTTTGAAAAAGCGGACAGCTGGAAAAGTATGTTACAAATGATTGATGCAGCGGCTGATTTTACTGGTCAGAAAGTGCTGTTTAAAAAAGCTTAAACAATGTTGCAAAAATATTCAAAAAATAATTTGTCAAAAATTTGCAATATCAAAATAGATACTATTATCTTTGCATCGTCAAACAATTACTAATTTAATAAACTGTAAAAAAATGAAACGCTTTAATTCACCTATAAACAGCACAGAGCAGGGCGCAGTCCTGATTGGCGGCTGGTTCCGGGCGTTTTATTATTACAGGTAGATAATATATTTGTATCAATAATTGAAGCCCGGGACCGTGAATCCCGGGCTTTTTTTATTGCCTGATTGCTGATGAAAAAAGCTGTAATCGAACAAAAACTTTGGAGCCATGAATGGTTGGTAGTAGCTGGAAGCAGCTTCCATCAAGCGTTTGGACATAGCTTTGCACATAAGCAGGCTAAACGGACAAGGTATGCCTTAACGTAGTATATGCGTTAACGTTAGTAACCCGGTCCGTGTAAAACGGACCGGGTTTTTTTATTTAACTGACTTATTGAGGAGGTACATAACACTGTAATGGCGGGGTATTCCTGCCCTGCCTTACATTTTGTAGCTGCTTTAAAAATATTCTTTTTTCGTCTCTGTTTGAATTAACCCAATTAACCCCCAGGTGGCTACAAAAGTGAAGGCCACTCATGATAAGGATGAATTGCCGGAGCAAAAAGCTCCGGTAAGTCTTTATCTAACTTAAACGAATAAACGAAATGGAAAACACATATAGAAACCCTGATATAAATAATTACTATTTGCCAACTAATGATTTTGTGCAAAGAATAAGTGTGTACATGCATCACTTTAACACGATGCCAAGTATGGACACTATTTACGGGCTGGATATGGATAAGGTCATAGGGTGGATAGAAGATACATTTGTGGCTGAAATACTACATGTATATAAGGATAAATATTATAACCGCGATAAGGATAAGTATTATTACTACAAAGCAATTTATGTTTTGAAAGATAACAGATTGTTGTATTGGGAAGCAAGTTTCCTTGAAATACTGCATGATGGATCGGATCAGGAATTTGTAAAGATGGTGAGTGACAAAGTGGTGCCAATGAAGGCAAAGGCCAAAAGGCAACCACATGAAATGAACCTGATTACATTGGAAGACGGAGCAATAGCACTGAAATCAATGGAGGTGAAACGCACGAAACTGGATTTGTCACTTTATTACGAAGATGATTTCCTGGCGGTGGATCAAACGATACAGCAGCGTCTCCGTAAAAACAAAGATAAGGGTATCGTGTTGCTGCATGGCATGCCAGGTACTGGCAAGACCACCTACCTGCGTTACCTGATTGGCCGGATTAAAAAGAAGGTGCTGTTTGTATCACCGGATATGGCAGAGAATATTACCAGTCCTTCCTTTATGAACTTGCTGATCGATAATCCGAACTGCGTGGTGGTGATAGAAGATGCAGAAAACATTATATTGGACAGGAAGATAACGGGGAGTTCATCCGTATCCAGTCTGCTGAACTTGTCTGATGGCTTACTGTCTGACTGTTTGAATGTACAGTTGATCTGTTCCTTTAACAGTGACCTGCGATCTGTTGACAGTGCGCTGTTGCGCAAAGGCAGGCTGATAGCCCGGTATGAATTTGGTAAGTTATCCGTAGAAAAGGCGCAGCGTTTATCTGACTCCCTGGGTTTTAACCAGATCATCCGCAGGCCCATGACGGTGGCGGAAATCACTAATCCGCAGGAAGCTGCGGTTGAAACAAAGCAGCGTGCGATCGGCTTCCGACGCGAGCTGGCAGAAGAATTAGTTAATTAATGAACCTCAATTAAGAAAATGGCAAAATTTAAAATCAACGGAAAATGGCTATTAGGTATTGGTTACCCGCAGGGGCCCGTTATCAGTGTAGCCATGAGCGTTATCAATACTAACTATAAACATTCCACAGAAGATGAGGTGCGGGAACTGCTGTTGCAGGTGTTGGCAGCGCCGCAGGATTATCTGGAGCATGCCTTGCTGGATAAGATTGCAGTGAAACTGTACCAGGAGGAAGTGGAGAAGCCTGCTATTATTCCTTTAAAGGAAGAGGCGGTGCCTTATACCGTTTACGGAGCCTCGTTTATCGATGAAGGTGCGGTAAAGCAGATGACTGGTGCCGTGCATTTGCCGGTGGCGGTGGCCGGGGCGCTGATGCCGGATGCGCATCAGGGTTACGGTTTGCCGATTGGTGGGGTACTGGCTACAGAAAATGCCGTGATTCCTTACGGTGTGGGTGTGGATATCGGGTGCAGGATGTGTTTGAGCATCATTGATTTACCGGAAACTGTTTTAACTGGTCAGTATGATAAGTTTAAGAAAGAGCTGGAAAGCAAAACTGTTTTTGGTGCCGGAGGTATTTTAAAGGCAGATAAAGATGACGCAGTGCTGGACCGTAAGGAGTTTGAAGAGATTCCGCTGTTGAAGCGGCTGAAGGATAAGGCGGTGATGCAGCTGGGGACATCCGGGTCCGGTAACCACTTTGTGGAATGGGGTATTGTGGAGGTTCTGGATGTGGAGAACAAATTGGATCTGCCACCAGGCCGTTATGTGGCGTTGTTATCGCATTCCGGTTCAAGAGGGATGGGAGCGCAGGTAGCCAATGAGTATACTAAGCTGGCGAGAGAGCTGTGTCCGCTGCCGCAGCATGTACAACACCTGGCTTACCTGGATCTGAATTCAGAAGCGGGGCAGGAGTACTGGCTGGCGATGAACCTGGCGGGTGATTATGCATCTGCATGTCATCACCTGATTCATAAGCGGTTGATTAAAGCAGTAGGTGGTAATATCTTATTGCGGGTAGAGAACCACCACAACTTTGCCTGGAAGGAGCGTTATGAAGGGAAGGACGTGATTGTGCACAGAAAAGGCGCTACTCCTGCCGGTGAGGGGGTGTTGGGAGTGATTCCGGGATCAATGACGGCTCCGGGCTTTATTGTGCGTGGCCGTGGCTACGAGCAGGGTTTGAATTCTGCCAGTCATGGTGCGGGTCGGCAGATGTCCAGAAGTAAGGCGTTGAAAAGCATTACCGGTCATGATTTACGGGCTGTGTTGAAAGAGCATGGGGTAACATTGATTGGTGGAGGTTTGGATGAGGCGCCGATGGCTTATAAGGACATTAATACGGTGATGGCTGCGCAGCAGGAGCTGGTGGATATCATTGGCCGTTTTACGCCTAAGATTGTGCGGATGGCTGATCCTGGCCCTTCGGAGGATTAATTTTTACAGATATATGCAATCATTCTTACCGCCATCGGAGTGGTTGCGCCGGGCCGGCATGTAATGTGTCGGCCTGTTTTACGTTATGCCCCTTTGTGTTATTAGTCTACTAAATTTGTAGGATAATTGAAATTTATTTTCTAATATTGTTTCAATTTACCACCACCAATTAACCGAATAATCGCAGGATTCAACTGGCATTCTGCTGGGAGTAAGAAGTTGTGAAGCTGCGAGCATGCCGTGCGCAGCACGGTATCTCCCTGAACGATACCGAAGGTCTCGTTCTTAAAACCTATGCAATCACTCATTAAAAAATAAAACAGTGCATTTAAACTATCTCGCTTTTGCGGTGCCTTTGTTTCTGGCATTTATAGGATTAGAGTATCTGGTGGCAACGAAGCAGGGGAAAACTTATTTCAGATTTAACGATACGGTACTGAATCTTAGTGTGGGTATTGCCGAGCGGTTGGCAGATACATTTACAGTGGGCTTATTTTACTTTGTGTACCGGTATTTGTATGAGCATTATGCCCTGTTTAGTATCCGGCCGAGTGTGTTGTTATGGGTGGCGTTGTTGTTGTGTACTGATTTTGTGTGGTATTGGTATCATAGGTTGGCGCATGAGGTAACGTTATTTTGGTGTGCGCATGTGGTGCACCATCAGAGTGAGGAGTTTAATTATACGGTATCGGCGCGGATAACGGTGTTTCAGGCTTTTCTGCGTACGGGTTTCTGGGCGATATTGCCGGTGGTGGGATTTCCGCCGGGAATGATTACCAGTATGTTGCTGGTGCATGGGTTGTATCCGTTTTTCATACATACGCGTACGATTGGGAAGTTGGGGGTGCTGGAGTATATTTTGGTGACACCGTCGCATCACCGGGTGCATCATGCGAGTAATCCGCAGTATTTGGACAGGAATTACGGGGACGTGTTTATCATTTGGGATAAGTTGTTTGGTACGTTTACGAAGGAGACGGAGGAGCCGGTGTACGGGTTAACGAAGCCTTTGAACAGCAACAGTTTTTTATGGCAGCATTTTCATTTTGTGTTAGAGATGGTGTATTCCGTGCGGCATGCGCGGACGTGGGGGGAACGTTTCAGGATTGTGTTTGGCCGGCCGGACAATGTGCACCCTGCTGCCAGGGCGATACTGGAAGAGCGGTTTATTATTGGTAAGGATACGGTAACGGAAACGCCTAAGCTGAATAACTATGTTATCTGGCAGATCGCGGTTACGTTATTGTTATTATTTTCTTTTTTGTTATTGGAGCATTATGTACCTGTGTTTATCCAGGTATGCATAAGCATGTTGATTGTATCGACTTTAATTAACTGCGGCGCGATATTGGAACAGAAGCGGTGGGTGTTCTATCTTGAATATGCGCGGTTTGTGATATTGGTTTCCTCGGTATATTATTGCTGGCCTCAGCCGGTGGTGTTACTGGGGGCTGTGGTGGTAATGGCAGGTGGATTTTATTTTCATGGTGCCTTACGTCAGCGTTATTTGAACTTGGTTTATAGGGGGATAGAAAATTAGTAAATAAGGTTTTTTAGCGTTGAACTTGTGTTTTCAGGATTTTCCGGGCAAAATGGATCCGGCTTTTGATGGTACCCAGTGGTTCCTGGAGGATGGCTGCTATTTCGAAGTACTTATACCCTTCGAGGTATAGCAGGAATGGCTGTTTAAAGATAACGGGCAGCTTATACATCGCCAGGTGTACATCTTTGGTGCGCATGGTTGTTTCGGCGCTGTTGCCAACTACACCGCGTTGATAATTAATGAAGAAATCGCTGATGACAGGTTCTGTGATCATGCGATTTTTTGATTTTTTGCGGTAGTTGTTAATAAAGATGTTACGCATGATAGTAAAAAGCCATGCTTTAATATTAGTGCCCTCCAGGTATTTGTCCTGGTTGGTAAGGGCCCTGAAGATAGTTTCCTGATAAAGATCTTTTGCCTGCTCATTGTCTTTCGTAAGGGTATAAGCGAAGGGTTTCAGGAAGTCGGCGTTACCGACAAGTAAGGTGTTAAATTCAACAGATGACATAAACGTTTAAGTTTTGTGTTAACTAATTTAAACAAAATTCATCGAAACAGAAAGGTTAGTTCTATCTATTAACTTAAAAATCAATTAAATCGGGACAGCAATTTCACATTCACAAGACGGAATGGACATCTTAGGATGTCCTTAAAAAGACACATGGTTTGGTATAAGCACGGATACTCTATCTATATTAACGGATAATATGGCAAAACGGTTTGTTATTATCTTCCGTATATGTAATAATTTACATATGTTGATTGTGATTATATTATTTTCTATTTAAAATTAAAATTTTACGTATCGGGGTGATTTCTGGCATTATTATGCGGGTAACAGGAACATTCGCAACTGATAAGTGTTATAACGGTCATTAAACTGTTTTTTTGTCTAGTAACATTTATATGTTATTTTATATAGATTTGCACCTTATTTGGCGGGTTTTTGGTCAGATAAGCCCGATATTTAAAGCCAAAAGAACGAATTCGAGAAAGAACAATAATATATCCTATTATAATGTTAAGAAAGTTATTGCTGATCCAGCTGTTCCTGTTTGTTGTTTATAGTGTGAATGCCCAGGTTCCGTCGTTTTCCAAAGAACAGATGAAGCAGATGAAGGTGGATAACCTGAGCGATGATCAGGTTAGGCAGCTGGTGGCCGAGATGAAGAAGAATAACCTGTCTTTTGACGATATAGATACTTATGCCCAGCAGAAAGGCATTCCCGATGTGGAGGCGTCAAAGCTGAAGGACAGGATCAGAGCGATGGGATTGGATAAGGAGTTAACCGGGAATAAGACTAAAACTAAGCAAGACGCTGCAAAATCAGAGGAACGAGAGGTAGATGATGAGGACGATAAGGCCAAAGATTCAACCGAGCCCAAGCTGACTAAAGAAGAGAAGGAGCGGGAGAAGCGAAGGAAAAGGATCTTTGGAGCAGAGTTGTTTTCAAATAAGAATCTGACTTTTGAACCGAATCTCCGGATGGCCACTCCTCCTAACTATCGGCTGGCCGCTAATGACGAGCTACTGATTGATGTGTATGGATACTCAGAGGTGCAGCATCGCTTAAAGGTTACCCCGGACGGCTATATCAGAATCCCCAATTTAGGCCCCGTATACGTGAATGGATTAACCATAGAAGAAGCGAAAAACCGGATTACAAAACAATTAGCCACTATTTATTCGGGGATTAAGTCTGGTAACACATTTGTGCAGATGTCCCTGGGAAGTATCCGTAGTATCCGCGTGCTCCTGATTGGAGAAGTGGAAAAGCCGGGTTCTTATACTGTTCCGTCACTGGCTACGGTAGCGAATGCGCTGTATGTATCCGGAGGGCCGAATGAAAATGGTAGTTTCCGTAATATCCAGGTGATCCGTAATGGTGTGCCTGCTGCAACCTTTGATTTATATGATTTCCTGGCCAATGGCGACCTTACGAACAATATTGTGTTGCAGGATCAGGATATTGTTAAGATCAATCCTTACAAGACAAGAATAGAGCTGGCTGGTGAAGTAAAACGCCCTGCGATCTTTGAAGCGAAAGAGAATGAGTCACTGCAGCGAATGATAGAGTTCGCCGGTGGGTATACCGATCGCGCCTATACGGATGTGATCCGTGGATACCGGGTGAATAATAAAGAAAGAGAGGTGGTGAATATCACCGCTGATCAGCTGGGTAACTTTAAGGTGAAGTCTGGTGATAATTTCGTGGTGGATTCGATATTGAATCGTTACAGCAACAGGGTTACCATAAGTGGTGCTGTTTTTCATCCTGGCAATTATGCACTGGAAGAGGGAATGACAATTACTGATCTGTTGAAAAGAGCGGATGGAGTAAGGGAAGAGGCTTCGTTGACGCGCGGACTCATTCGTCGTTTGCAGGCAGACTTTACACCGGCGTATATTAATTTTAATGTGCAGGATGCTGTGGCTGGTAAATCCAATATCACGTTGCAAAAGGAGGATAGTGTAATGATTTATTCTAAGCTGGACCTCCGGGAAGAATATGAAGTACGTATAGACGGGGAGGTGAATAAACCAGGTTATTATGCATATGGAGATAGTATGCACCTGGAGGATTTGATTTTGCTGGCAGGAGGTTTGAATGATGCGGCATCTACACAGCATATTGAGGTGTCCCGCAGGATTCGTAATGGTGTTTATAGCCCGCAGGATACGGTAAAGGCTATTGTGCAATATTTTGATGTCAATAAAGACCTGAGTACTAATCCAGACGCCCAGAACTTTGTATTATTGCCGTTTGATGAAGTGTCGATCCGTCGTTCACCCGTTTATTCTAGACAGGCGAATGTGTCGATTGGTGGTGAGGTGGTGTATCCTGGCGATTACACAATTAATACCAGGGCTGAGCGAATTTCAGATCTGATCAAGCGCACCGGAGGGTTGAGGCCTGAGGCGTATGCGGAAGGTGCGGTGATGTTGCGGAAGACGTTTATTAATGAGGGGGATAGTTTGATATTGGCGAATAAGCTGGAGGTGTTTATTAATAAATTGCAGGATAGTGCGGATATTGTAAGGGTAAAGGAGTCGGTTTCTCGTCACGAGCAATTGTTGGGAATCAATTTGGATCAGATCATTAAGAATCCAGGATCCAAATATGACTTACTATTGGAAGAAGGAGATGTGATTCGTGTTCCGAAGAAGTTGCAGACGGTGCAGTTGTTTGGGGAAGTGTATTTTCCGAAGAAGGTAAGATTTGATAATAACTATACTTTCCGTGATTATATACATGGCGCAGGTGGATTTACTTCCCAGGCGTTGAAGCGGAGAAGCTACATTGTATATCCTAATGGAGAGGTGAAGAATACCAAGCGTGTATTTTTCTTCAATAGCTATCCTAAGGTGAAGCCTGGAGCGGAGGTATATGTACCGGCAAAGAAGGAGAAGAAAGGGCTGAGTGGTCAGGAAGGAATTGCAATAGCCAGTGGGCTTGCGTCGATTGCGCTTGTCATTGTTACGATCTTAAATACCGTTAAGTAATTTTTTAAATTCATCAATAGAGCAGGCATGCAAGCACCAGGGCAATCTCAAAGCAGTGCATCAGAGAAGCAGATATCATTAAAAGACATACTCATTCAGTTATTTGCGGCCATAGGTTTTCTGTGGGCCAAGAAATGGATACTTGTAATTGCCGTGATTTTTGGATCTGCTCTTGGCTTTGTTTACTCTCTGGTCGCCAAGACCAAATATGTGGCCAATTTATCTTTTGTTATGGAAGAAACAAAAGGTAGTGGGTTAGGAGCTTACGCTGGTATCGCTAGTCAGTTTGGAATCGATTTATCTGGAGGGGCAAGCAGTGGATTGTTTTCAGGAGATAATATCCTGGAGTTTTTGAAAACGAACTTAATTGTAGAAAGAGCATTACTTAGCCCAAGAACTGGAAATTTGAAAGGGACTGAAAGTCTTGCTGATCTTTATGTTGAAAGTCATGACTGGAAAAAGCAATGGAGTAAGGACCCCGGATTGAGCGATATTAAGTTTTCACGTGAAAACGATTATAGTAGTGATCCTCGCAAGAAGTTACAAAGAGATAGCTTGCTAAAGGTACTATATCAAGATATTCTAAAAAATGTGCTAGCAGTTGGAAAACCAGATAAAAAGCTAGGCTTCATCGTTGTTACGTGTATATCCCGGAATGAGGAGTTTTCGCAGAAATTTGCTACACGGGTAGTGGGTGAAGCGATTGAATTCTATTCAAAGATGAAAACAAAGAAGTCTGCGGCGAACGTTGCTGTGTTACAGGCAAAAGCCGATTCCATTGCAGCGCTGATGAATAAGAAAACGTATGCAGCAGCTGTGGAAGCCGACTTGAATGCTAATCCGGCCAGAAGGGTTACACTTGTGGGTGCGGAGTTGGCCAGCAGAGACAAACTAATGCTGCAGACAATGTATGGAGAGGTGGTAAAGAACTTGGAGCTGAGTAAAATTGCGATGTCGCAAGACGCTCCTTTGATCCAGGAGGTGGACGTGCCGCAATTGCCGTTGGAGAAAGTAAAAGTCAGAAAATCAATGGGATTATTGCTGGGGGGGATTATCGGAGGTAGCTTGGTAGCTGTGTTGCTCCTTGCCATACGTTTTTACAAAAGTATTTTCGCAGATTAAAGACAACCATAACTTATACAAATACAATTTAGTTTTATGCATTACTCAAATAAAGTGATTTTAGTAACCGGAGGCACTGGATCATTTGGTAATTACATTGTACACAGATTATTGCAGTATGATGTAAAAGAAATACGTATTCTCAGTCGCGATGAGAAAAAGCAGTATGATATGCGTATTCATTACAAAAATAATCCTCGTATCAAATTCTTTATTGGAGATATTAAAGATTACACAAGGGTTGATGAAGTGATGGCGGGGGTGGATATTGTATACCAGGCTGCTGCCCTTAAACATGTGCCGGTATGTGAAAATTCACCATTTGAAGCTGTTAAAACCAATATTATTGGAGTTCAGAATGTAATCACTGCTGCACTGAAGCATAAGGTTGGTAAATTTATTTGTGTAAGTACAGATAAAGCAGTTAAGCCGGTAAACGTAATGGGAATGACAAAGGCAACGCAGGAAAGGCTCGTGCTTAGTGCGAATCACTCTCCCGAAAACAGCGGTACTATTTTTTGTGTAGTTAGATATGGTAATGTGTTACTGTCGAGAGGTTCTGTAGTACCATTTTTTAGAAAACAGTTAAGTGAAGGTCAGACGATCACTATTACAGATGAAGGCATGACTCGTTTTCTCCTTACCTTAAGTGATGCGATTGACTTGGTGATGTTTGCTACAGAAAATGCTGTTGGTGGTGAAACATTTGTTAAGAAAGCTCCTAGTGCAAGAATTGTTGATATTGCGGCGTTGCTTTCAGCAGATTTTAACAAGCCTCATGAGATAAAAGTTATTGGCAAATTTCCTGGTGAAAAACTACATGAAATTCTGATTACGGAAGAAGAGCTGCAACGTACGGAAGATCATGGAGATTATTTTACAGTTCATCCATGGTGGGCGAATAAATCCTTCGCTGAGTTACAACAGGAGTATAGTTCGGATCTTGAAGTGATCAGTGATATGGTTGCTATAAAGGAACTGATTCGTGATGCTGATGAAAAGGCGGCGGAAGTACATGTGGAAAAAGGAGAGTTTTCAAAAATTTAATCATGATGATTCCAATAGTGAAACCTTATATTCCACCAAAGGAAAAGCTATTTCCTGAGTTGGAAAATATTCTCTACAGTGGATATATAGCGGAGGGCGAAAAAGTATACGAGTTTGAAAAGCTTTTTGGGGCATATGTCAATAACCCATTTTCACTGTCATTAAACTCAGGTACAGCTGCACTGCACATTGCACTGATTATGGCAGGAGTTAAGCCAGGTGATGAGGTTATTAGCACGGTTCTTACCGCAGAACCTACCAACGTAGCGATCAAGCTTGTTGGTGGTAAGGTAGTGTGGGCAGATGTGGATCCTTCTACCGGGTTGCTGGATCCCGTATCCGTGAGAAGCAAAATTACAGATAAGACCAAAGCTATTATTTTGGTGCATTATGCTGGTATGGTTGCGGACCTAAATGAGTTTACTAAAATCTCTGAGGAGTTCAATATCCCTATCATTGAGGATGCTGCCCATGCGCTAGGAGCCAAATACAAGGGGCAAAATATTGGGGGAGTATCTGAATATACAATTTTTTCTCTCCAGGCGATAAAGCACATGACTACGGTAGATGGTGGATTTCTTTGCCTGAAAAGTCAAGAAGCATTTGATCGTGCGCGTAAATTGAGGTGGTTTGGCTTGGATAAAACCCGACCTCGTTTGGAAAATGATATTACTGAAGCAGGTTACAAATATCACATGAATAATGTGAATGCTACCATTGGTATCGTACAGATGCAATACATAGAACAAATTGTAGGTAGTTATATTGAGAATGGAAAATATTTTGATAAGGCTCTCAAAAATATTCCAGGAATTGAACTCCTGAAGTACTATGATGATACCTCACCATCTTATTGGCTTTATACAATGAAGGTTGATAATCGGGATGCATTTATAAAGCATATGGCTGCCCATAATATTTCTGCTTCAGAATTGCATCTGAGAAATGATCGCCACAGTTTGTTCAAAGAATCAGCAACCGAACTACCTGCTTTTAATGAGTTCTATAAAAAGATGGTCCATATTCCTTGCGGATGGTGGCTTTCCGCGGAAGATCGTGAGATGATTGTATCAGCAATTAATTCAGGATGGTAAGTGGATGGTTGCATGGATCATCAAATAACACATTGTGATAGATAAATTGGATAATAATGGTACCTCTTTTTAAGCCATACATGTCGAAAAACATTAGCCAGCTGAATGAGATTCTTTATTCAGGTGCGTTAAGTTATGGTAAATGGGGAAGGCAGTTCGAATCAGAGCTTTCAAATATGATCGGACATCCACAAATCCTTGCGGTGAACTCCTATAACATTGCCATTTTGGTAGTGTTGTCCGCATTAGATTTACAGCCGGGAGATGAAATAATCGCTTCTCCGGTTAGTTGCCTTGCATCGAATCAACCTTTCATTACCAAAAGGCTGAAAATTATTTGGACTGATGTGGACCCTAACACTGGAACACTAGATCCGGCTGATGTTAGAAGTAAGATTACTGGCAAAACAAAAGTGATTATGCATAATCACTTTTGTGGGTATCCTGGATACATCAATGAAATAAATGCTATAGGAAAAGAATTTGGCATTACGGTGATAGATGATTGTATAGAAGCATTTGGTTCTAGCTACAATGGGCGTTTGTTAGGAAATTGTGATACAGACATTAGTATTTTCTCTTTTCAGCCTGTCAGATTACCGAATACAATTGATGGAGGTGCTATCTCCTTCAAAAACAAAACATTGTATGAAAAGGCTGCGATCATTAGAGACTATGGAATCAATAGAAGCCAATTTCGGGACAGCATGAACGAAATTAGTCCTAATTGTGATATTGCGCTTGAAGGATATGGTGCATTGATGAGCGATGTCAACGCTTATATAGGGGTTTCTCAAATGCCGGAATTGCTGCAATTGCTTAGTAAACAACGAAGTAATGCTGAACAGTGGAAAGAAAACCTTTCAGAACGTTATCCGGACATGCGGATGCTGGGCAATCGGAAGGAAATAAATCCAAACTATTGGGTTTTTAGTGTGTTATCAAAAGATAAGGACCAGCTGATGAAATCATTCCGGGAGGAAGGCTTTTATGCGTCTGGGGTGCATATCAATAACAACATCTACTCTGCATTTGGTCAGCAGGAAGAGCTCAAAGGAGTAAAAGAATTTATGAGTACGCATCTTGCTCTGCCTTGTGGCTGGTGGATGAATCAGTAACATTAAAAATTTATTTAACATGGAAATTACTGTATTTGTTGACAACTTTGCAAATTTGTTTGATGAAACTCCAAAGGCAGAAATCGGAGAAACGACCAATTTTAAAGGATTGGAAGAATGGAATTCCTTATTAGGACTTGCCACAGTTGCAATGGTAGACGAACATTACGGAGTGAGGGTATCCGGAGATGAGATAAAAGACGCACAAACGGTTACTGACTTATTTGAGTTAGTTAAACAGAAAAGTGCTGGTAATAAATAGATTCAATGTTTTCATTAAGAGGAAAAACTGTTCTGGTAACTGGTGCATCTTCTGGAATCGGTAAGCAAATTTGTATTACGCTTGCCGGCCAGGGAGCACAGTTAATAATTACGGGGCGGAGCACTGAGCGATTGTCAGAGACGCTTCAAGCATTGGCTGGAGAAGGGCATCAAATGATACCTGCAGACTTGACAGATTCGGCATTATTAGCAGAGTTGGTAAAAGGCTTACCTGTATTAACAGGTGTAGTTTTTTGTGCAGGGGTGATTACCTATTTGCCTGCAGCTTTTTCAAATGAAGCGAAAATAGCAGAGATATTTAAAGTGAACTACAAT
Source organism: Chitinophaga jiangningensis (assembly GCF_900142605.1). Classification (GTDB taxonomy): domain Bacteria; phylum Bacteroidota; class Bacteroidia; order Chitinophagales; family Chitinophagaceae; genus Chitinophaga; species Chitinophaga jiangningensis. Next base: position 298,924 of record NZ_FRBL01000007.1, on the reverse strand, counting down.
AGTCAGATTGTACTTTGTCAACAAATACTCAAAGCGAAGAAAATTGCAAAGGGAGGCGCTTTAGTTTTTATTTCGTCTATCTCTTCGCAATTGGGAGTGCCAGGAACTTTACTTTACGCTTCTTCAAAAGCTGCTGTTAATGCGGCCGTGAAAGTACTTGCTGCTGAATTGTCTTCGCAAAAAATTAGAGTAAATGCAATCGCACCTGGAATTGTGAGAACACCATTGTTGGACACAGCCAAGGATATTATGGAAAAGGAACGTTTCGACAATGCAGAGAAAGAATATCCTCTTGGATATGGAGAACCTGCAGATGTTGCAAATGCAACAGTATTCTATCTGGCTGATGAGAGTAAATGGGCAACAGGGAATATAATGATTTTAGATGGAGGATATACATTAAAATAATGAATGCATACATTAAAGCAATCAGTTACTACCTGCCAGAACAAGTGCTCACCAATGAAATGTTGGTGACTCAATTTCCAGAGTGGTCTGTGGAGAAGGTAGCCTCAAAAATTGGCATCCAGGAAAGACGCATTGCCGCTCCAGATGAATTTGTTTCGGATATGGCGGTGAAGGCTGGAGAAGCCTTGCTGCAGGAATATAATATTCCTGCCAGTGATATAGATTTTGTGTTGCTCTGCACGCAGAGCCCTGATTTTTGTTTGCCAACAACCGCCTGTCTGGTCCAAAATAAACTGGGCATACCTACTAATGCAGGAGCAATCGATTTTAACCTCGGTTGTTCAGGTTTTGTATATGGTCTTGCTTTTGCTAAAGGATTAATCGCAGGAGGAATAGCAAAGAATATACTCTTGATTACTTCAGAAACCTATTCTAAATACTTACATCCGCTGGACAAGGGGAACCGTACTATTTTTGGAGACGCAGCAGCGGCTACTTTAATTTCCACTTCAGGTTTTGCTGAAATTGGCCAATTTGAGTTGGGAACCGATGGAAGAGGAGCTGAAAATCTGATTGTTAGAAATGGTGGATCAAGAGCTCCCCGTTCTGCCATCCCTGCTGAAGCCACTTTCGATGGTAATGATCCCATATCTCCTGATTGCTTGTACATGAATGGCTCGGAAATATTCAATTTCACCTTGGAGTCTGTTCCGCAATTAGTCAAAACCACACTCAGTAAGAATACGCTGACTGATGCAGATATTGACTTGTACGTTTTTCATCAGGCAAATCAGTATATGCTCAATTTTTTGAGAAGAAAAATTGGAATCAGCGAAGAAAAATTTTTCCTCTACATGAGTAAGGTTGGGAATACCGTTTCTTCCACCATTCCCATTGCTTTAAAAGCAGCAATGGAGGACGGTAAAATTAAAAGTGATCGCGATCGCGTATTGTTGGCTGGTTTCGGTGTTGGATATTCCTGGGGTGGTTGTGTGTTAAATTTTGCGTAAATAAGGTGATATGTCTAAACACGGGATTGGTAACATTATTGAAGAAGGAGTCGAATTACCTGAAAATGTTACATTAGGAAACTATAACATTATCCGTAAAGGAGTACGTTTTGAGATATTATCTCCTTCCGGACAATTGACGATAGGGGATTGTAATGTCTTTAATGAAAATGTAAAAATACTGATTGGATCAAATGGCGTTAGCATTGGAGATTGGAATGTATTTCACAATCAAATATTGCTAACTGGGATTGGTAACACCGCTACCACCATTGGGCACAATTGCTGGTTTGGGCAGAATTGCATTTTGGATGGAAGTGGGGGGCTCACTATCGGTAATGGCGTAAGAGTGGGCATGTATTCGCAAATATGGTCACATGTTGCTAGTGGAGAACAGTTAGAAGGCTGTTTACTTTATGGTTACGGACATACTATTATTGAAAACGATGTATGGTTGGTGGGGTCTTGCATTATTGCTTCCGGAGTAACGCTGGGAGAAAAAAGTATTTGCATGACTACCTCATTTGTACAGAAGAATACAGAGCAGGGAGCTACCTACATAGGAAATCCTGCCCAAAAAATGGAAAAGCTTAAACTTTGGTATAAACCGAAGCTGAAAGATAAGTTTGAGATGATGGTCAATTGGAGTAAAGAATTTACAAATGCCAATGCAGATGTTGAATTAATAGTAAATGGAGATCAAATTATACTGAAGGGACAGTCAAACGAGCAAATAATTATCGGTAACCAGGAACATAGTCCAGCATTAACACCCACTACCACCTACTTCAATCTGGTTACTAAAACATACACCAAGCGTTTAACCTCCCTTGAACGTAGGTTTTACAAATTTATTTATAACAATAAGGCACGGTTTCTTCCGCAGATTGATTCCAAATGAATAACCTACTCACAAAAAACATAATTGCTAATTATTTGGGGAAAATATGGAGTTTTGTCTCTGTCTATATCTTTATTCCCATCTATATCAAGATGTTGGGAATTGAATCCTACGCAATCATTAATTTTTACGCTGTTATTCTTGCGATGTTGTTTTTTGCAGATGCCGGATTGACTGCCACGCTTAACCGAGAACTTGCTCGATCTACGGATAGATCATACACCAGGAATTTACTTTTTACCATGGAGAGGATATACCTTTTTATCTGTATAGGTATTGCGTTAACCATCGGTATTTTTTCAAATACAATTGCTACCCATTGGCTGAAATCGAATTCCATACCGGAAAGAGATCTCACCCTTTGCATGGTAATGATAGGGGTTGGGATTGCACTCCAATTTTACTCCACCTTATATAATGGTGGATTGATGGGATTACAAAAGCAAGTGCTTGCAAACGGGCTTCAGGTTACCTGGAGCATTTTTAGGTTTGGAGTCGCGTTATTACCTCTCTACTTTTATCCCAATCTGCTTGTTTTTTTTATATGGCAGATGTTAATTAATGCAATTTTTTTAATGCTAACGAGGTTTGAACTTTGGAAAGCATTAAAGTCGGACATACCAGCTGTATGTGATTTTTCCATTATGAAAGGATTGTGGGGGTTTGCCTTGGGAATGATGGCAATGGGAATCATTTCGGCACTTAACACACAGCTCGATAAGTTACTGATCAGCAAGATACTATCGCTGGAAGATTTTGGTTACTATTCACTTGCCACAACCTTCGCTCAGGTACCCGTTATTTTCACAACCCCAATCGCACTAGCAGTGCTTCCTCAAATGACGAAATTAACGGCAGAGAAGAACAAAGGTCAATTGGCCCGGGTTTTCCATCGGTTTTCATTTATCATTACTGTTTTTGCTGTAACAATTGGTTGCCTGCTATTTTTGTACTCCAAAGAGTTGATCACTTTATGGACACATAACCCCACGATTGCAGACAAGGTAGACATTGTGGCTAAAATTTTATTGATTGGAGGAGTATTTCTTGCTTACCAGCTGATGCCTTATCATTTGTCAATTGCTAACGGGTATAATAAAGTGAATGTTCGGATCGGATTAATGGTAATTATTTTGCTCGTACCTTCTTTAATATTTCTTATACAGAAATGGCAGTTGATTGGTGCTGGCATACCTTGGATGACGATTAATCTTATAGCTTTTGTATTGCTTGGCTATCTACTCCTTACAAAATTTTTACCAGGGGAGCTGCAAAGGTGGGCATCTATGGATATTCTATTGCCCACCCTGATGACTTGCGTACTGATTTATACACTGTACCTGGCTACTCATATGTTGCCGGGAGGCTGGTTGATCCTAGTATATTGTGCAGTGATTGGAACCGTATCGCTGGTTGCTAATTTAATCTTATACAACAAATTACATCCTTTGTCGCCGCTGGATTTTCGTAGAATGATACCAGTAAAGGAGGCGCAGGCTGATGTAGGAAATAATTAAGAATGACCAGCCATCAATTGTGCGGTGAGGAAAGTGATCTGAAAATTTAAAATTTAATAGCATGCAACCATTACTGTCTATAGTAATTGCTACAAAAAACAGGGAAAAATATTGTATATCCGCAATCGAATCGATATGCGCACTAGCTCATACTGATCTTCAAATCGCTATTGCAGATAATAGTGCTTCTACCATGTTAAGAGATTTTGTGGCATCCTGCAATGACAGCCGTATAAACTATGCATACGATCCTTCCCCAATTACCTCTATCGACAACTTCAATAAAGCGATGGAACTTGCTACGGGTAAGTACCTATGTATGATTGGTGACGATGATACTATTTTGCCTGTCATTTTTGAAATTATTAGGTGGATGGAGTCTGAAGAAATTGATTCAGTATCGTCATCTACCCATATTAATTATGTATGGCCTAATCCTGCGCTGAAAGACTGTACCACAGGGCGGCTTGAAATACCTTCGTATAGTGGTGGAGTAAAGGAAATCAATTGTCAACAGGCCTTACAGGATTTACTCAGGAACGGCATTGTAAACTATCAGATTTATGGCTTGCCACGCATCTACCACGGTATTGTAAGACGTTCGTTAATGACTGAAATCCGGGAGAAGACAGGACATTATTTTGGAGGTTTGAGCCCAGATATATACTCAACGATTTCTCTTTCAATTGTGGCCCGGAATCATTTTGTACTTGACTATCCATTTACCATTGCTGGTGCATGTCCTGCTAGTACTTCGGTAAGTAGCTTACAGGGAACCCATTCAGGGGAACTAAAGGATGCCGCGCATTTTGTGAACCGCAAGGAGCCGTATGCCTGGGAAACGAACGTCCCATATTTTTATAGTGTTGAAACTATATGGGCAGAAAGTGGACTAAAGGCTACCAAAGAAATGGATCGTACTGATTTGTATGAGTTGTTTGATATGTATGATCTCATCCCATTTGTGATTCTGGGGAATATGAGATACCTCGGGAAATTACCATGGCCAAAAGTGAAAAGTCTGGCGGGATTGTCATACCAGCGATCGGCACATCTTTATAAAGAGAATGGTAAAAACAGCGTGTTTCATCGTGCCAGGATACTGGCAGTGCTGACAGCCAGTGGGTTGCGACTGGCCCTGAAAGTGTTGAAACGAAAAATGGGATCTAAAGGACAAGCAGGAAGTAATACACAAGCAGGTATTTATAATCTTAGTGAGGCTATTGATGCAGTGAATCAAAAAAATTTTTGTACGCTTAATCTACCATCCAGGCTTCAAAGCCAATTAAGTTAATGGTTGTATACATTGTATTTTTTGTTCTAGTTGCTGTCTTAGCAATATTGCAGAGTTACACAAAAAAAACAGAAGCTAAGTTTTTTGAGTGGTCACTGCTATTGCTGCTGGTATGTTTTGCCGGTTTGCGTGATGGACTTGGCACAGATACGCCGGCATATAAAACTATTTTTACTGAAATATCATCCTACAACGAAACTTCTTATAATGTAGAATCCGGATTTTTTATCCTGAATAAATACATCGCATTTTTGCACGGTAGCTTTAGCCTGGTATTATTTGTTTCAGCATTAATATCCGCATGGTTTATTGTGAAGGCGGTAAATTTTGTAATGGCAGAATATCCTTCAGGGAAATGGCTAGCCTACATTACTTTCATAAGTATTGGTGTTTACTGGGTATATTATTTTAGTGGTGTCAGACAGGGTTTTACAATTTCTATATTTCTTTATTCGGTTAGATTTATTGTGGAACGGAAGTTTTTCCGGTACCTCATAACTATCGGATTTGGAATGTTATTCCACAATTCCATCTTATTGATGGTACCATTGTATTTCATTCCCCGGGGTAGGATTAACAGTGGTTTGATCTTGATTAGTGCGGTGCTAGCTTACGGGTGTGCAAGGGCAGGGATTACAGATAAAGTATTTGAAATGGCTGTGGGTGGCCTTACTGGCCACTACGGAGGCTATGCTGAATTGTTCAGGAATTCTGCGAATATGGACTCTGGTATAGGTGTTATCCTTAGGGTGTCTGTGAGTTTGATGTTGATTCTTATATCTCCTTATTGGGTAAAAGACGAAAAATCTGCAGTCATTTGTAACATTTTTTCACTTGGAGTAGTACTTTATTGTTTTTTCCTTGGAGTAGATATCCTGATGCGAATTTCTGAGTACATGATAGATACGATGATATTTGTTATGCCATTGTCATTAAGAGCATTTGATGTAAAGGCGAGGTCTGTATTTGTAGTATTTTCGCTACTCTTTTTAGGGGCATTGTTTTACTCGAATATTCATTTTGACGGAATGAACTTGTTACCCTTTAAGACTGTACTATGGTGAAGAATAGAAAAACTATCACGGTAAACTTCCTTATGCATCGGTTTAGAACCGGGGGGGTTGAGCAGATGTTCCTGAATGTATCTTCACAACTGAAAGCAGACAAAATTCGACTTTTGGTTTTAAATAGTGATTTTGATGGCATCTACAATATGATTCCAGCAAATGTGGAGATAGTGGCATTGCAACGTAAGCCTATGATAACGATGGTGAACAAAATGGGGCAGAAATTTTCATTTTTAAAGCCAGTTAGTGCCTTGCTCCAGCTATTATTAATGTGCTGGTATGTTGCCTCCAGCTCTTCTTTGAAGGCGGATTACTGGGTGAATTTTTCTGATACTTTATCTACATTACTACTGGCGAGGTTTGGAGGAGGGAAGCGTTATTCTTGGATCCATCTGAATCCACAACTGATAGCTGTTTCGAGGTGGCGTAAGATATATTTTAGATTGTACGGTGGTATGGATACCATCGTTTGTGTTTGCAATGATCAGAGAAGCTTGCTGCTTAAGCTGTTTCCTGCGATTACCCCTGGGAAAGTAACGGTAATTTACAACTCCATCAATGTGGCTGACATTAAGAGAAGAAAGAATGAACCACTTAATGGAGTAGCAGGCAGGTTTATGCTGATGGTAGCAAGGTTGGATATGCGTACAAAGGATTTCATCACGGTGATTGACGCCTATAGTGCTGCGCGGTTGTTGATGAAAGAGCCTTATAAATTGGTATTTTTGGGAGAAGGGGAGGATAGACGAACGATTCAGGAATATATAGATAAGTCGCCATACGCCACGGATATACTACTACCGGGTAACGATATTAATCCATACAGATGGATGACGAAGGCGTCCTTATTTATTTTTAGTTCACGGTTTGAGGGTTTTGGAATGGTGTTGCTGGAAGCTTTATGTTGCGAGGTGCCCGTGTTGTCAGTTAATTGTCCGGTAGGACCAGCGGAGATACTGGAAAATGGGGCCTCAGGTAAGTTGGTTCCTGTAGGTGACAGAACAGCTATGAAAAATGCGATAGTAGATATATTAACAGACGAGCGCCAGGCTGAATCTTTTGTAGTTGCCGGAAAGCAACGGGCAAATCAGTTTGACGTTAGTAATTCCAATTTAGTACTAAATAATTTGTTTTACCAAATATGAAAAGGGTCTGTGCCATAGTGGTTACCTACAACAGGAAGCAATTATTGCTTCAATGCTTAAATGCAATCCTGGAACAATCCCGGCAGGTGAATGCGATGCTGATTGTAGACAATGCGTCCACAGATAATACGTTTGAATTTCTCCAGGAACATGGAATACTTCCTCAACCATTGCAGGAAGAAAACAGCTACCAAGTCACTTCAGTTGGAAATATTAAGATTTACTACCTCCGATTGTCTTCCAATTCTGGAGGTGCCGGAGGATTCCACGCGGGTCTTAAAGGGGCTTTGGACCTGAAGCAATTTGATTACTATTGGATGATGGATGATGATGGTTATCCTTCCAAAACGTGTCTGGAGCAGCAGTTAGCCTATATAGATGAACATCATTATGTAATGCCTGTTAGTGTGGATATAACAGATTTTACGAAGTTGTCTTGGCCTGTACGCAAGAAATCAGGCCCTAAAACCATTGACTATGCTGAACTGAAGGAGTCATGGGGTAAGACAATGGACTCTATTTTTCCTTTTAATGGATCGCTGTTATCACAAAAAATAGTAGAAGAAGTAGGGTTTCCAAAGAAAGAGCTGTTTTTATGGGGAGATGAATATGAGCATTATTGGCGTTGTAGAAAGGCAGGTTATGATCCAATCACTATTATGGACGCAGAATTTTACCATCCTGCCAATAAGATGTCGTACGAACCGATTATCGGGGGACTGTACAAGGTGCCTTATACAGATGTCGACTGGCGATTTATCTGCCTGGTAAGGAATAGCACATACATTTATTGGAACTATACAGGCAAACATAGAATTGCACTCAAGTTCCTGGTTTATTCTTATTTATTCCTGATTCAGAAACCGCTAAGTTTAAAAAAATATCGCTTGTATCTCAATAGTGTGAATGATGGAATAAAGGGACGATTTGACAGACATTTTTTATACATGAAATAGACGGTTTGCAGCTAATCTATACTAACTTAGTACAACTATGAAAAAAGGACTCGTATCTATAATTACACCTGTTTATAATGCAGAAAGATTCATATCACAAACAATCGATTCTGTGTTGGCTCAAACTTATCCGGAGTGGGAAATGATCATCATTGATGATGGATCTAAGGATAATAGCGTAGAAGTGATCAGGAAGTATGTGGAGCAGGACACTAGAATTTCTTATTTTGCGCAGGCAAACGGTGGTTCAGCGGCAGCGAGGAATAACGGTATCCGCCGTGCAAACGGACAATACATTGCATTATTGGATGCCGATGATCTCTGGGATAGCAATTTCCTGGATAGTCAGATTCAACTGATGAAAGATAAAAATTCAGCACTTGTTTATTCTTCTCACAGGCTCATAAATGAACAATCTGAAGAGATTCACCGTCCATTCATTGTTCCTGAAAAAGTTACCTATAAAAGTTTGCTCAAGACCTGTTCTATTTCTTGTCTGACAGGGCTGTACGATACCACAGGATTTGGGAAAATATATTTGAGGGAAGATCTCAGAAGTCTGAGGGATGACTATGTATACTGGCTCGAAATAATAAAGAAAACCAAAGTAGCATACGGTAATCCTAATGTGATAGCCAGTTACAGGGTGATGAGTTCAAGTGTTACCGGCAATAAGAAGAAAGTGATTAAACCACAGTTTCTTGTATATCTTAAAGTGGAAAAACTGGGCTGGATCAGGAGTGTTTATTACCTGTGCCATTGGGCATATTTTGGATACAAAAAATATTATACGAAGTAATGGAAAAAAAATACGATTATCTCATAGTTGGTGCCGGCCTTTTTGGTTCCGTATTTGCACATGAAGCAACCAAAGCAGGAAAGAAATGCTTGGTGATAGACAAGCGTGACCATAAAGGAGGAAACATTTATTGCGAAAATGTAAATGGAATTAATGTTCACAAATATGGCGCACATATTTTCCACACCAGCAACAAAGAAATATGGGAATATGTTAACCAGTTTGCAGAGTTCAACAGGTATACTAACTCTCCGGTAGCCAACTACTATGGAGAAATGTATAATCTTCCGTTTAACATGAATACTTTCTATCAATTGTGGAAAGTTAAAACACCTGAAGAAGCGAAGAAGAAAATAAATGAGCAAGTAGGGCAACATGCAGTGCTGAACCCGGCTAACTTGGAAGAACAGGCTTTGTCGTTGGTTGGAGAAGATATATATAATAAACTCATTAAGGGTTATACTGAAAAGCAATGGGGACGTTCTGCGAAGGATTTGCCCGCGTTTATCATTAAGCGATTGCCGCTGCGATTCACTTTTGATAATAACTACTTTGACGATAAATACCAGGGTATTCCTGTAGGTGGGTACAACGTAATTATCGATAAAATGCTGGAAGGTACAGAGGTATTGCTAAATACAGACTTCTTTCAGCGTAAAGATTATTTTACTGGTATGGCAGAAAAAGTGGTGTATACCGGTATGATTGATCAGTATTTTGATTATTGCCATGGCAAATTGGAGTATAGAAGTCTTAAATTTGAGCATGAGCATCTGGATACTCCGAACTATCAAGGTAATGCTGTAGTGAATTATACGGACAGCGAAACGCCGTTTACCCGAATCATTGAGCACAAACACTTTGAATTCGGTACACAGCATGATACCATCATCACTCGGGAATATCCCAATGAGTGGACTGATCAGGAAGAACCATACTACCCCATAAATGATACAAGGAATTCAGAAGTTTACCTGCTTTATAAAGATAAAGCAGCTCAGGAAACAAATGTTATTTTTGGCGGGCGTTTGGCTGAATATAAGTACTATGACATGCACCATGTGATAGCACATGCATTAAAGAAAGTAAGAACTGAACTGAAACAGGCTGAATAATCTTAGTTTAGCATAGTTAGGCCGGATAATTTTTCATTTAAAACTTTATAAATTCAAAAATAATTAGATGAAGCGTGCTTTAATAACCGGTATTACAGGTCAGGATGGCGCTTATTTAGCCGATCTATTGCTGGAGAAAGGTTATTTCGTACACGGTATCAAACGGAGATCCTCCCTTTTCAATACAGATCGTATTGATCATTTATACCAGGATCCTCATGAATCCGGAATGCGATTTAAACTCCACTACGGTGACCTCTCTGATAGTACAAATCTGATACGTATCATTCAGGAAGTACAGCCTGATGAGATTTATAATCTTGGGGCTATGAGCCATGTACAGGTCAGCTTTGATGCACCTGAATACACAGCTGATGTAGATGGAGTAGGTACACTTCGTTTGTTAGAAGCAATCCGGCTTTTAGGCTTAACTGATAAAACAAAGATTTATCAGGCTTCCACTTCGGAGTTATATGGGCTTGTACAGGAGGTGCCACAGTCAGAAAAGACACCCTTCTATCCCCGGTCCCCTTATGCAATCGCTAAGATGTATGCTTTCTGGATTACAGTTAATTACAGAGAGGCCTACAACATGTTCGCCTGCAATGGAATACTTTTTAATCATGAAAGCCCGCTCCGTGGAGAGACGTTTGTTACAAGAAAGATAACAAGAGCTGTTGCCAAAATTTCACTTGGTATGCAGGAAAAACTTTACATGGGTAATCTGGATGCAAAAAGAGACTGGGGACATGCGAAGGATTACGTGTATGCGATGTGGTTAATTTTGCAACAGGAGAAGCCGGAGGACTTTGTTATTGCGACTGGTAAAACCACCACTGTAAGAGATTTTGTAAGAATGGCATTTGCGGAAGTAGGTGCTGAAATCGAGTTTAGGGGCAAAGGAATTGATGAAAAAGGATATATAAAATCCGTGTCTGATAGCAGCAGTGGATTTTTTGTGCCTGAACAGGAAGTGTTAGCCGTGGATCCGCGATACTTCCGCCCAACGGAGGTTGACCTCCTCATCGGGGATCCTACAAAAGCACGGGAAGTACTCGGATGGGAACCAACTTATGATCTGCCGGCTCTTGTTAAAGAAATGGTATCTGCTGATGTCCAACTTTTCCGGAAGGAGAAATTATTAAGTGATCACGGATTTAACATTCTGAAAGAACTTGAATAACAATGCAGGTCAAAGATAAAATATATGTAGCCGGACATCGCGGCATGGTTGGTTCTGCAATTGTACGGCAGTTACAAAAAGCTGGATTCAGCAACATTGTGTATCGAACCTCTGCTGAGTTGGATCTCCGTGAGCAGGCTGCTGTGGCGGAGTTCTTCTCCAAGGAGCAGCCCGACTATGTATTCCTTGCAGCAGCCAAAGTAGGAGGGATCATTGCCAATAATACTTACAGAGGACAGTTCATTTACGAGAATCTCATGATTCAAAATAATGTTATTCATCATGCCTATCTGAATAACGTAAAGAAACTCATGTTCCTCGGATCATCCTGCATCTATCCTAAATTGGCCCCACAGCCAATGAAAGAAGAGTATTTGCTTACAGGTCCTTTAGAGCCCACTAACGAACCTTATGCGATTGCCAAAATAGCGGGCATAGAAATGTGTGATGCTTACAGGGCTCAATACGGCTGTAATTACATATCTGTGATGCCCACTAACCTCTATGGCCAGAATGATAATTACGACCTGCAAAATTCGCATGTGCTGCCTGCAATGATTCGTAAAATGCACGAGGCAAAACTTCATGGTACGCCCGAAGTTACTATCTGGGGCACCGGAACACCGCGTCGTGAATTCTTGCACGCAGATGATATGGCGGACGCATGTGTGTTTCTGATGCAAAATTATGATGAGTCGGGGCTTATCAATATCGGTGTAGGAGAAGATATCTCCATCGCAGAATTAGCGAAGCTCGTTCAGGAGGTGATTGGATATACAGGTAACCTGGTATTCGATACCACCAAACCTGATGGAACCCCAAGGAAGCTCATGGACATATCCAAACTGGAACGCTTGGGCTGGAAGGCAAATATTGGCCTGAAAGACGGAGTAACACAGGTTTATAATGAGGTCAAAAATAATTGGAAGTAATTGTTGCTTCCGTTAGCCAGCAGTCCAGAACAGGATTGCTGGCTGAATTAAATACCCCTAAACTGTCATCACTTCTTTTCGAAAACACTATCTTTGTTGATAAGTGAAAACTGTATCCTATGGTCATATTGATGCAGTAATGTCCAAAGTGTAGTGTCTGTATTACCAGGTCCGGGAAACCAATCTTTTGATTACAAAATATATTTAATGAAATATCTCGTTACAACGGGGGCACTCATACTGCTTGCCAGTGGCATATTTGCTCAGGAGAAGCTGCCAGTGACACTGCCCTACAACCCGCAGAACATCCGGGAATTGTATATAGATGCGGCCAATCATCATACTGCATTCAAGCCTATTCTACACGTCGATACCAGTGCTATGTATACCGTAACGGATACCACTAAACGTAGCTGGTTTCACCGGAAATTATTTCAAGAACATCTATTAGAATACCGTCATCAAGACTATAACGTATTTATTGATTTCTTGCCGGATTTTCAGGTGGGTAAATCAAGAGATGGTAGTCGCACCACCTGGATAAACACCCGTGGCGCCATCATTCAGGGAAACATTGGCACCAAATTCTATTTTGAATCGTCCTTTTTCGAAAACCAGGGAAAGTTCCCTTATTACCTGGATCAATACATCCGGAAAAACGATATCGTTCCTGGTCAAGGTGGCATCAAGGACTATAGCGAAGGCAAGGCATTTGATTTTAACTATGCTAATGCATTATTGTCCTATACACCAAACAAATACCTGAATGTAACGGCCGGATATGGTCAAAACTTTATTGGCGACGGATACAGATCCCTGCTGTTGTCTGACATAACATTCAGTTATCCCTACCTGAAGCTTACAGGTGCGCTTGGAAGCGTACAGTATACCGCCATGTGGGCCCAGTTTATGGATAAACACAGTAAGACGTTTGCCAGCGCCTACGATGATTTAGGCTACTACAAGAAATGGGGGGTATTTCATTTCCTGGATTGGAATGTTAGTAAGAAATTAACTATTGGCCTCTTTGACGCTGTAATATGGCCTGATGCTGATTCTTCCGGACGCAAACGTGGTTTCGACTGGAGCTACATGAACCCCATCATATTCCTGCGTTCTGCTGAGTTCTCTGAAGGGTCATCCGATAACGCACTGGTGGGTGCCAATGCTAAATTCAAACTCTTTCCTAAAACAACGCTTTACGGTCAATTACTTTTTGATGAATTAAAAGTGAAGGAAGTCCTGAAAGGAAATGGCTGGTGGGCAAACAAACAGAGCTGGCAGCTTGGCTTCCGTACTTTCGATCTGGCCAACGTGAAGAATTTAGACCTTCAAGGAGAATATAATGCAGTAAGGCCATACACCTATAGCTACAAAAGTACCTTAATAAATTACGAACATTATAACCAGTCATTAGCGCACCCACTTGGAGCCAACTTTCAAGAAGTATTGGGTATAGCTACATATAGGTATAAACGTTGGTATGGCAGAGGAGAATTAATGTACGCAATGTATGGGGATGATCCGGATGAAGCGGCAAACTACGGCCATGATATCTCCAAACCATATACGACCAGGGTAAAAGACTATGGCGTTTATATTGGTCAGGGCGAGCGTACCAATATGCTTTATGCCCAAGGTACCATTGCCTATGTACTCAATCCCAAATATAACCTGCGGATAGAAACCTCACTGGCTGCCAGAAGAGTGAACAACGATGCTGGTAAAAATACTGATCTGATATTTAATATTGGTCTGAGAAGTACCTTCAGGCAATTCTATTATGATTTTTAAGAGACGACGGGTAACAATCGTTACCCAGCGCTCAAAAAGGATGTTCCACTAGCTCTTACAAACATAGGAGACGCCCTCTTTGAGCGCTCAAGTATAGAGAGGGCAAAAATACCAGGTAATGACCCAAACGCGACTGCCAAGATTTAATTGAAAATTAGGTAGATGTCTGCTAGGATAGGTTTCGTATTAATGTATTTTAATATGCGAAAAATTAAGATAGTAGGTCTAAGCATGATTTCTGCCACTTCTGTTAAATAGATAATTGAAATTATGCTTTAACTTCGCCCTATGCATTACGTTACAGTAGAAGGACTCACTAAATCGTACGGAACCAAACCGCTTTTCCGAGATATTTCATTCCATATAGAAGAAGGTGATAAAATCGCCCTGGTAGCCCTTAATGGCTCCGGAAAATCAACCCTACTGAAGATTATTCTCGGCAAAGAATCTCCGGATGAAGGCAAGGTTTGGATACATAAAGACGTAAATGTGGTAATGCTGGAGCAGCAGGCCGACTTTGACCTCTCTAAAAACGTATTAGAAAATATCTTTGATCATAGCAACCCTATCTTAAATGCGATAAAGGAATACGAAGCCCTGACTGATGAGGAAGCCCCAGAGCCAGACCATGAAGCACTGGCAGCTGCCATTACCAAAATGGATGAACTCAACGCCTGGCATTTTGATTCCAAAGTGAAACAAATATTGGGTAAACTGAATATCCACCGCCTGGATCAACCAATCGGCAGCCTTTCTGGTGGCCAGCAAAAACGTGTGGCCCTGGCAAAAGTGCTGATAGATATTGGTTTTGAGCATAAACATGTGTTGCTGATCATGGATGAGCCAACCAACCACCTGGATGTTTCCATGATCGAATGGTTGGAAAATTACCTGGATCAGGAAAGAGTGACATTGCTGCTTGTTACGCACGACAGGTACTTCCTCGATAGTGTGTGCAACGAAGTAATGGAACTAGATCAAGAACAACTTTTTATCTATAAGGGAGATTACGAAAATTATCTGGAGAAGAAAGCCGCTCGTGAGGAAAGTGATAAAGCTTCTGTAGAAAAAGCGAGAAACGTATATCGTAAAGAGCTGGAGTGGATGCGTAAGCAACCCAAGGCCCGTACTACGAAATCCAAATCACGCCAGGACAATTTTTATGAAGTAAAGGCAAAAGCCACGACCCGTATTCAGGACCAACAATTGGAACTGAATGTGAAAATGACGCGCCTGGGTGGCAAAATTCTGGAACTTAAAAAAGTATATAAATCTTACGGTGAACTTTCCATTCTCAAAGGCTTTGACTACACCTTCAAAAAGGGAGAACGTGTAGGTGTAGTGGGGAAAAATGGAGTAGGTAAATCTACTTTCATCAATATGCTCCTCGGAAAAGAAGAACCAGATTCCGGGAAAATCAACGTCGGTGAAACCATAGTTTTTGGTGATTACAGTCAGGAAGGGTTAGTGATTAAAGAAGATGTACGTGTAATCGAATTCGTGAAAAATATTGCAGAAAACTTCCCACTCGCAGATGGTACTAAAGTAAGCGCTGCTCAATTCCTGGAATTATTCCTGTTCCCGGCAGAGAAGCAGTACACCTATATTTCTAAACTCAGTGGAGGAGAAAAGCGCCGCCTACATCTTCTCTCCATTCTCTTCCGTAATCCTAACTTCTTAGTACTTGATGAGCCTACGAACGATCTGGATCTCCCCACCCTTAGTATTTTAGAATCCTTCTTGCAGGAGTACCAAGGTTGCATAATCATTGTAAGCCACGACCGTTATTTTATGGATAAATTGGTAGATCACCTATTTGTTTTTGAAGGACAAGGGCAGATACGCGATTATCCTGGTAACTATACGCAGTATAGAGAGTGGGAGAAAGAGGAAGAAAAGAGAAAGACGCAGGCACAAAAAGAAGTAAAACCTGTTCCGGATAGTACCAAAGCAGTTACGCAAGCACCTGAAAAGGGCAAGAAGATGTCATTTAAAGAAAAGAGAGAATTGGAGATGCTAGAGCAGGCAATTGAAAAGTTAGAAGGAGAAAAGAAAGAAATTGAAAATGAGCTGTCCTGTGGTAACCTGCCCTTTGAAAAAATAGCACCTCTCACCACGCGAATGGGTGAAATCCTAGAATTGTTGGATGAAAAATCAATACGCTGGCTTGAACTTAGTGAGATAGAGGGTTAAAATAGTGCTGTCAGGGTGTTCCTGTAAAACCCTGACAGCAATGATATTAGCGAGGTAACTATTTGTTGCCAAAGCTCTGCTGAAAATCACGTGCGCTTTTTTCCTCATTACCCAGCCACGTAATCCCAAATTTATCGCAATCAGCTACAAATTGTTTCAGCTCATCATTATTGGCTGTTACGCCTCTTGCAAGTGCACTGGTGGGTGCTGTTCTTTTCATTTCTAATTCAGCGTAATCCACAGCTAATCGCTCTTGTACTACGCGGGAATAATAGGGGCTATTGGCTGTTACTGTTTCTGCGTGTCTGAAAATGTTATGGTATTTATCCAGGTTTTGCTGACTTAAATAGCTGTTTCTGAAAACATCCGGTTGTTGCCAAGGCGTCAATGCAATTCCTGATTTTTGGTATTCGGCAACCAGGAGGTCCATATATCTGACAATGTCATCTTTTGCTGGACCATAGAATCCAGTTAGAAATTCATCTCTCACTTTATTAAAATTCAAATTGGGATCCCACATCAACCTTGAAAGTAAATATACACGTAGTTCTGAAAATTCTCCTTTCTGATAGATAACACCTTGTTCAAAAAGCCCAGTCACATTATTGGCTTTAAAAAACTGGATATTTGGTTGTAGCGTTTGATAATTGGGCCATGGACAAAGCGTATGGAAGTAATTGATCGGGTAATCCCAAACGAATATTTCTTTAGCAAGCTTTTTCCAACCAGCCATTGTATTTTTTAAAGCCGCCGCATGTTGGTCATTGCTGGTATTGATGGGACGGCCACGATCCACTTCAGTTACACAGAAGAAAATCTCCACGTTTTTCGCTGGTTTCAAGGTTACAGGTGGATTGATACTTTGATTATATGCCAGTGTACTGATGGTCATATTAGGAAAGGCAGCAGCAAATCGGTTAACAAATGGTAACAAAGTGCCCATGTAGCTGTTTTCCCGGATATGCTTAGGTTCACACAAATTACAGTGACAATAATCTCTGTTATCATTTTGGCTGATCGACCAATTTTTGAAATTTTGGTTTTTAGCCATATCAGCTTTCAGATTAGTCAACATGATATTAAATACCTCAGGTTGGCTCAAGCATGGTTGTGTGGGCTTACGAACACCGTCCACCAGGGCGTAGTATTCTGGATGTTGCTTGAAATACTTTGCTGGAGGTAACAATACTTCAAACGTATGTGCCAGCGACCCCCTGAATTCGTATACATACTGAATCTTATTCCAGTCTGCAAACTTACGCATTAAAGTATCTTTCTCAGAAAAATAGAATAATGGTGATCTGAAACTAATAGCTGGATTTTGTTGTACATTAATTAAAGCAGGTACTGCCAACACTTTGTTGGTAGGAATAACCTCTACCCCCTTTGCAAGATAATGGCAATTAAAAAAGGTTTCCAGGAAGACATATACACCATATAATGTTCCCTTTCTGTTTCCACCTGAAATCAAGATGGAGTTCCCTTTTGTTTCTATACTCAACCCATCTGGGTCTGCAATACTACTTGATCCCCTATTTGTTTTGCCAATACATATTTCCGTTGGAATAGCGGGTGTAATATCCTTGACAATGGGGATACTCGTTCCTGATATTTTTTCAAGATAATGTTGTATCTCATTGGCTGCATGTGTTTCAACCGCTGTGCCCCTGGCTGGTACCACAATACGATAAGCCGTTTTCCCACTATTGACAAGAATAAGTTTTCCATCCTGAGCACATGAGATAAGGCTCCAGGCTATCAGCAAGAGAAATGGCAGAATTTTCATGAGTAATAATTAACGGTAATAAAGTGGTGGTAGGGGAGAATAGGATGAATACTACTGAGTTGCCCAAAGTTAGGGAAAATAAAATGGACCTGATATTAATTTTTTGCCTTCATATTATAGTTTATGTGGCAAAGGAGGCTATTCGGATGGATATTATGAAAGTTACACTGACAAGATAGTTTTGCGCGTCTTTTTTATGACAAAGCCGTTCATTTATCTTAATTTAAATTTTCTATTTTGAATAAGATATCCCTGCTATGAAACGAATTTTTACATTGGTAAATATTGTGCTACTAATCTGTATCGCTTTTAACGTATACAGCAATAATATACTGGTTCAGAAGGTGGCGCTCACCGACACCGATACTGTTAATAAGTCAGTATTGATTAATTTTGACCTGTCATGGAGCAATTCCTGGAGAGATGACATTAACTGGGATGCTGCCTGGGTAATTGTTAAATTCAAAAAGCCAAATGGTCACTGGGGACATGCCAACTTTAGTGTGAATGGTAATACAATTGATTCCTCCAATGCACAAATGAAAATAACTGTACCCGCAGATAAAAAAGGTGCTTTTATCTACAGGGTACAAAAGGGTAATGGTGATAACCTCCTCACAAAGGTGAAAATTCTTTGGAACTACGGATCTGATGGTATTAGCAATCTTTCCGATATTGAAGTAAGAGTATTCGCAACGGAAATGGTATATGTGCCCGGTGGTTCATTCGCCGTGGGAGACGGAGCCAAGCCTGATGGCTATAATATGGCCACCAACCTGCGAAATGCAGCTTACGGTTATGAATACCTGATTATTAATGATACGTTGTCTGAT
The DNA here is from genome assembly GCF_900142605.1 of Chitinophaga jiangningensis. Lineage (GTDB taxonomy): Bacteria > Bacteroidota > Bacteroidia > Chitinophagales > Chitinophagaceae > Chitinophaga > Chitinophaga jiangningensis. The sequence continues at coordinate 279,991 of NZ_FRBL01000007.1, read as the reverse complement.
CCCATGGTGAGAACACCACTTAATGGAAGTACGTCACCCGCATTCCGGGTGGATGGAATCAGGGGACTCGATAAAAATTCGGATGGAATAATAGATAATGCCGACTATCCCACAGGTTACAAACCTTTCTATTGTATGAAGTATGAAACCTCTCAAGGACAGTTTGCTGACTTTCTTAACACTATCTCCTTGGATTCCACCGACGCGAATTATGGACAAACAGCCTCCACCTACCTGCTGATACTTGGACAACAATTATTTCCCGTTAATCCCGGAAACAGATTTACTATATCACGCCAGGATAGCGTATTTCTGGCTACACGTCCTGACAGGGCATGCAATTATTTAACAGCTCTTGCGAAGAATATTTATGCATTTGCAGACTGGGCCGGATTAAGGCCTATGTCAGAGCTGGAATTTGAAAAAGCATGTAGAGGACCACTTGCACCCGTGGCTTTTGAAAATGCAGGGGGGACGTTTGTCGGCCTTACAAGTCCACCTACCAATACCATTACTTTAACATTGAGCGGCGAGGAAAATGGAACAGAAACTATTACTTCCACCTTCGCTGTTCCTCCGACTGCCTTTAAAATAAGTGGTGGTGATGGTGGTAGCGGCCCGCTTCGTGTAGGTATATTTGCAACTCCTAATAGCACCAGAATCTCCTCGGCCAGCTCCTATTATGGAATTCAGGATCTTACCACTAATTTGAGTGAGTATGTGGAATTTTGTGTGCCAAAGCCAGATTTAACCTATAGCACACATGGTGATGGATATATCAACTCTTCCTATAGGTATACGAACATTACAACTTGGGTAGAGGAAACTACTGCTTATGGTTTGAAGTCAAACTTTGTAAGCGGTATGTATGGCACCTATATGAATACCGACGGTAACTCCGGTTTCAGAGGAGTGAGATCAGCACCTGCAGAAAACTAATCTCCCATCCATTTATTTCATATACTGATGAAAATCTTTACACTGAGCATAGCACTTGTGCTATTTCATATAGCAGTATGGGGGCAGGCGCTATCTTTAACAGGTCCTTCCCCAGGATCAGTATTGTCAGCTGGGATCATAAAGGAGATTACCTGGCAATATTCGAACCTGGATAATATAAAAATTGAATACTCAGCAGACAATCAACAAAACTGGTCCCTTATAACAGCAACCTATCCGGCTACCGCGCTGAAATACAATTGGACTGTACCACAAGTGCCTACCCAAAATGGATATATCAGGATTTCCGACGTGTTAGACCCGGCTATTTCGAGCGTGATTGGCCCAATTACAATTCTGCCTAAGAGCCTGAAATGGAATAAAAATATGATTAACCGGACCGGCCCTCAGGGAAGCCCGGTTAGTTTATCCTGGCAAGGCTCCTCCGTACTCAACGTAAAATTGAGTTATACTACTGGTACTGCCTATACCACGATCGCAACTAATCTTGCAAATGCCCGCACCAGTTATCCGATTTCATTGCCTGGTTACGCCGGGCAAATTTGTACATTGAAAGTTGAAGATGTAAGCGATGCCAGCATATTTGATACCGTCCAAATAGTTGTAACATCAGCTCCAACAGCCTTAACCGCAAAATATCGCGGGGGACCTTACGATGGTTTTTCGATGAATCATAGCAGCAAGCTTCTCCGTCCTGAAATTGGCCTGGTATATCCTCAACCTACCGATACGGTCATAATTGGCGATACTATTACTATCAGATGGACCTGTAAGGATATTGCCAACCTTGCGCTGCTTTACTCAGTTGACAGTTTGAAAACCTGGAAACCAATCACAAATATTCAGGCAGTAGAGAAAGCCTATACGTGGAGAGTACAGGCTGCACCGTTGCATTATTTCCACCTAAAATTAGTGAATACGGCGGATACAACTGTTTATCTTCATTCAGAGAAAATATTCGTAAGAGATCAGGTATTAAGTTTGCCTGAATCACCCGGTATTGCATATGAAGGAACGGTATGGCCAATTCGATGGGATGCAATAGGGGTACTAGCTGTGAATGTGTATTACTCAAGTGATAGCAGCAATTGGATAGCAATTGCGAATAATGTGCCTGCACAAAGGCGTTCACTAAATTGGTCCATTCCGAAAGGAGTGCTGAATCGCGTTTACTTCAAAGTAGTTGATGTCGCCAATCCCGCAATGGTAGCAATCAGCACTGATCCCGTAACAATTACTCCTTTGGCCATCTCCAACCCTTATAAATATAAAGGCAGCTCGTACGATGGTGCTGTTATGAGTAGTAGTAACCGCGGTAAAATAAGATATCTCCTACCACAGCCAGGCGCCACAATTCTGGCAGGTGCAAGCCTGGATATAACATGGCTAAGTAATGATGTCGATTCAGTAGATATCTTTCGTTCCTTGAATAATGGAATTTCCTGGGATACCATTTTCCGAAAATTACCCGCGGTTCTCAGGAAAGCAACGTGGGTAGTTGAGGATACTGTAACAGACGGATGCATGCTGAAGATTGCCTCGGCACAAGATGCAGATATTTATGCCATCATTCCAGGAAGTCTCTCGATAAGAAAGAGATCATTGGCGATGAGTGCGGATCGTGTACCAGATTATATTTTTGAAAAACAGGCAATAGGAATAAAAGTGAATTCTTTTGGTGTGGATAGTATCCAGTTATTTTATTCAGTTGATAATAAATTGAGCTGGAATTCTGCTACAGTTATGACTTCTGCCAAAGTATCCACATTAAATTGGAATACTCCTGTTAACGCAGGAGCGGTGGTTTATTTAATGGTGAGGTCTACAGGTTCACCCGTGTTAACAGATACATTAGATAAAGTCGTAAAGGTACTTGCCGCACCGTCTTCCGATTTATCCAAATATACCGGTGGCATTTTCGATGGATTCGCTGGCCGCTCAAATATTACCAGGCTTTTTCTAAAATCACCTACTGGCGGGGAAGTGCTCACCAGCGGTAATACATTCGAAGTTAAGTGGTCGTCCGTCAATTTGGAGGATTCAGTAAAAATCCAGTTAAGTCTGGATAGTGGTAAAACATGGCAAACGGTAGACAGGATGCCTGCTATCGCCGGAACCTACGAATGGACTATTCCATCCAAGATCAGCGGCACCAGAACGACTGCAGCCAGATTATTGGGAGAAATCAACAACAAATGCCTGCTTCGCGTAATAGCTGAAGAAGCAGATAATGTTATTTCTGTCACCCAGCAAAACTTTACCATCAGAACAAGTGAAAACATTCCTTCGCTTATCATCCTGAAGCCTACTATTGATGATACCCTTCAAACCGGAGTAAGCTACCCCATTAAATGGGATGCACAAAACATTGGATCATCGCTTATAGCGATTGACGTATCGGACGATGACGGTGCCACCTGGACTACGATCGCCGCTAATCTTACCAACACTGGTAACTACGACTGGCAGGTGCCGCTTAAATACGGCAACACCACCGGCATCCGCTACGCCAAATCACGGATACGTATATACGCTACCATCGAAGGCACGAAACTCTCCGCTGAGAGCGCGCCGTTTGTCTGGAAGCAGCAACTTCTCACCGGCATACCAGAGGAAGTTACCCGGAAATTGGATATGAAAATCTATCCAAACCCGGCAACAGATTTCGTAATGGTCCACGCCTTCTTCTCAGAAAAACAAAACCTGGTTATTACCATCACAGACGGTGCCGGCAGGAAAATCTATGAACGGGGCTACCTTAATGTGAAAGATACTTTCCATGAAAGGGTGCCGCTGAAAGGAGCCGCAGGCATGGTATATGTAACCGTATCCACCCCACAGGGCAAAATATGTACTATACCGGTTATGATGGCCAGATAAGACTATCATATATTTAAAAAACCAGCCTTCAGTCGAAGGCTGGTTTTTTTATTTGTGGTGAAGATACCTTCGGCCGGAATAACCATTCCGTCAACACCCGCTTCACCGGCAATTCGAAATAGTCAAATAACAATAGCGCCACTCCCACAATCATTCCATACACCACCACAGGCACCCAGGCATACACCGCTGGATTTTGTATCCAGCCGCATATTTTATCAATCAGGATCAAACCGATATTCTGATGTAACAAATACAGCGTGTAACTAACCACCCCAACTTTCCTGAAAACGCTCCATTCCATTGGCCTGATTACCCGCCAGTCCATTACCAGCGCAAGGAACAGCAATAGCATAACAGCCAGCATCGTAAGACTAATCCAATCGAAGTCCTGCATAGAACTAATCAGCAATAAAACAGGGATTATATATGCAACCTTCAACTTCTTTCCCACATAAAAGTCATAAAAGCAAATACCGAGCGTAAAGAATGGCATATGCTCATAAAAAAACAATAAGCCTGCAGCTTTATCCAGCAACTGCAAGGGAGAAAATCCACTGAATTTTGCCAGGTAATGGAGACATAAAAGCCCTATCAGCAGTATGTTCCAGGACCTGAGTATATGCTTGCGGGAAATCAGGAAATACATAAACCCTATTAACAGGTAAAATTTCATCTCTACCAGTAATGACCAGTAAACTCCATCAATGAGTGCAATATCCGGATCCCGCAATATATACTGCCATGCTAAAGGATCCGTAAACGTAAGCGAGGGCAGGAAGGATAACACGCTTTTATGAAACGGGAATTTATTCACAGGATCCTCCATGGCTACAAATACAAAAGTCACCACGCTGCATAATAACAGTGGGGGCCAGAGCCTGATAAGACGCTTTTGCATAAACTCTTTCAATGACAGACACTTTTCAATGCTCAGGAAAGTCACAAAGCCAGAGATCATAAAAAAGAACTGGACACCCATATGCCCATGCTCAAAGAAAGGGTTACTGTAGGCATTTCCATAAGGATAATAGGACTGATCAATGTAAGGAGGAGCCCAGCGGACATAATAATGGAACAGTACCACCAGCGAGATAGCCAGAAATCTAAATCCATCTAATCCCCCAATGCGCAAAGTTGTCATGGTTGAGTAGGTTGATATGGTTAAAAATGGAAATACGGTTTTCAATAAAAAGAGTGTGTCCTATCGGGTCACAAAAATCAAACAGTTACCTAATTTACATTTTTACTTCGAAAAGTTTGACTGAATTTTAAAATACAAAGCCGCCACAAGCATTTCTTGTGGCGGCTCTACAGTGAATTAACAGGTGTTATTTTTTTGATTCCACCTGCTGTTTCCAATCTTTCAGTGCTTCAATTTCCTTTTGTTGCTGTATGATATATAACGTCAGCTCCTCTACTTTCTGCAATAATTTTTTATTCATCTCTCCAAGGTCTACGTCATTCTTTGCTACTTCTGCCGCGGTTGGTATATCGGGGAGATGTTGATGCTGCCGGATATAGTTTTCGAGTTCAGTCAATGTTGGAAGTTGATAGTCGGGGGCGAAAACGAAGTCGGCCCATTCCTGAGGATCAATGGTGACTTTTACCCGCTGGCAAGTGATATTACCATTTACGGATAATTTGGATTTAGGAACAGTGGTACCGATACCGACGTTCCCATTAGCCCTTACTATGTATAAGCCCCGTTCGTTTCCACTATTATCCACCACACCAAACGTCCCGTACTCTTCAATCCCAGGCCCCTTGCAGAACCCCATAAACACACGGCGGTTGCCATCTTCCGCAATATCCACTGTGCCATAACCATATATCACATTGGCAGTAAATGCCCGAAAGTTACCTCCGTATGATTTAACGGCACCGTTAACTTGCAAAGGTGTAAAACCATCGTCCGTACTATTACTGATGGTAACACGGTTTAATGTACGGATCAACGAGGACTCGAGATTCAAAGGCAGCCAGGTATTATTACTGCGGTCATATGACTGTATATAGCTGTTTTTTATACCGTCACCGTTAGTGGTGTGGGCCAGCTCAAGGCCAGAACCGGAAGTCGGCACCGCACCTGTACCGGTTAAACGCAATGTATAAGAGGTGCTGTTGCCGCCTGCCATAGTCGCTTCAAGTCCCTGTGCATACACCTGCCCTGCAATACCCATAGCGGCGCAAAGGCTAAGCGAAATAGCTTTAAATTTCATTAAGTATAGGCTTTAAAGTGGGTTAAATACAAAACCCGGCTTAAAGCCGGGTTCATTTTGTAGCCTCGCCAAGAATCGAACTTGGATCTGGAGCTTCGGAAACTCTTATACTATCCATTGTACTACGAGGCCATAAAGGACGGCAAAACTACATTTTAAACCTTATAATCCCAAATTACATTATAGATTGATATTCGCCTTAAATATTTTTACCGCTATCGCCAGCAGGATTACCCCGAAAAATTTACGGATCACCATCAGCCCGGCCTTACCCAGCAAGCGTTCTATGTAGCTTAGGGACCGCAGTACAATATACACCAGCGTCAGGTTCAGCACAATCCCCGCCAGGATATTGGCCTCGTCAAAGTTAGCTTTGAGCGACATAATCGTGGTCAAAGTACCGGAACCCGCTACCAGCGGGAACGCAATCGGCACAATACTACCCGCCTTCGCATCTTTTTCACTCTTGAAAAGTTCAATGCCCAGGATCATCTCCAGGCCGATCACAAAAATTACGATGGAACCCGCCACCGCAAAGGAATGCACGTCCACACTCATCAGCCTTAAAAACGGCTCTCCCGCCAACAGGAACAATATCATCAGCACCCCTGAAGCCAGCGTAGCCTTGCCGGCATCAATATGGCCCAGCTTCTCCTTCAGGGATACCAATATGGGTATAGATCCCAGGATATCTATCACCGCAAATAATGTAAAGGTAATGGTCAGAATTTGGCCGAAATTAAACATCGAGGTTAATTTATGTTCCCGTAAAGATAGAGAGTTATATTTGCAATCATGACAGAAGATATTATCATCCAGATCAGCAATAAAATCAAGGAAAAGCGTAAAGCCAAAGGCATCACTATCCAGGAACTGGCCGATAAAGCCGAGGTAAGTAAAGGTCTCATCTCCCAGATAGAAAATAACCGCACCGTGCCCTCCCTGCTGGTTCTGATCAATATCATCCGCGCCCTCAACCTGGATATGAATGAGTTCTTCAACGAAATCGATCAGCAAAACCAGGGCGCTAAAGTCATCGTCAAAAAAAACGACGAATACACGCCGTTTGAAAAAGAACCCGCCAAAGGTTTCAACTACAAACGCGTACTCACTAAAAATATCAAGAACTTTCCGGTTGATATTGTACTGCTCGAACTAAAAAAAGGCGCCCGCCGCAGCCAGCTCGTTAAAACCGACGCCTACGAATACAAATACATCATTAAAGGTAAAGTCGAATACCTCATCGACAACGAAAAATACCTGCTCGACACTGGCGATTCCCTCTTCTTCGACGGCCGCCTGGGCCATAAACCCGCCAACATCGGAGAAGAAGATGCCCTCATCCTCGTTGTCTACTTCTTCATCGATGCAGAAAAGTAGGGTTTAAAAATACTTAACATTTAATTTAGTATAGGTTAACATTTTGGTCACATAGGACCCGAACCTTTGCATGGTAAAAATATCCCCTTAATCTAAATTGCCATGCATCTAAATCTACAACTGGCCGTCAAACGGCTCAGCGCTATGCTAATGCTGTTTCTATACGTAGCCATAGCCCATGCCCAGCAAACTATTTCCGGAAAAGTATTCAACGCGGATGATAAACAACCCATCATCGGGGCCTCCGTGAAAGTAGTTGGCTCCAACAAAGGTACCGTTACAGATGTAAACGGCGCCTTCGTATTATCAGCCTCCAATGACGCTTCCCTGCTGGTGAGCTTCATCGGTTTCAGCCCGGTTACCATACCGCTAAATGGTAAAAACTCGGTTACCATTGAATTACAGGGAGATAAAAAAGCCCTCAATGAAGTAGTGGTAACGGCACTGGGTATACGTAAAGAGGTAAAGCGGGTAGGCTACGCCGTTCAGGAAGTGAAAGGTGCCGACCTCACCAAGGCTCGCGAACCCAACGCCATAAACGGCCTCGTTGGTAAAGTGGCCGGCCTCACCATCGGCGCCTCCGCTGAGCTATTGGGCGCACCCATGGCTCTCCTGCGCGGCAATAACATCGGTCTCTATGTCGTAGACGGCGTGCCCATCAACTCCGATACGTGGAACATCTCCCCGGATGATATCGAAAGCTATACCGTCCTCAAAGGGGTAACCGCCTCCGCGCTCTACGGCTCCCGTGGCCTCAACGGCGCTATCATGATCACCACCAAAAAAGGTACGAAAGATCAACGCGGGTTTTCCATCGACTTCAACTCCTCCACCATGTTCAACAAAGGATTTATCGCCATCCCGGAAGTACAGGACGAATACGGCCCCGGCGACCACGGTAAATACGCCTTTGGCGACGGTAAAGGCGGCGGTACTAACGATGCGGATTACGACGTATGGGGCCCTAAATTCGAAGGACAGCTCATCCCGCAGTACGACTCGCCAGTAGACCCTGCCACCGGCAAAAGAACCGGTACGCCATGGATTGCACGCGGCAAAGACAACCTGAAGAGATTCCTCCAAACTGGCATGCTCAGCACCAATAACCTCGCCGTGTCCAGCCATACAGACAAATCAGACCTTCGCTTTTCCCTGTCCCATTCCTACCAGAAAGGCCTGGTTCCTAATACTCAGCTGAACATCACCAACTTTAACTTCTCCGGAGGCTATAACTTTAATCCACGCCTCCGCCTCGATGCCTATATCAACTACAACCGCCAGTATACCGACAACTTCCCGGATGTTACCTACGGCCCCAACAGCATTATCTACAACACCCTCATCTGGGCCGGCGCCGATTGGAGTATGGATGATATGCGCAACTACTGGCAGCCCGGTAAAGAAGGTATACAGTCGGTATACGCGGAGTACCAACGCTACCACAATCCCTGGTTCATGACCTACGAATGGCTGCGCGGACACTACAAAACAGATATCAACGGCTACGTAAAACTCAACTACAAAATTTCCGATAAAGTAGAAGCCTTAGTGCGCACTCAGGTAACTTCCTATGACCTCATGCGCAACGAAAAAATGCCTTACTCTGCACACCCTTACGGTCGCGAAGAAGGCAAAGGGGACTACCGTGAAGATAAACGCTCCCTCTTCGAAAGCAACACGGATGTATTGCTGTCATACACTAACATCTTCCCACATAAAATTGGTGTACACGCTTCTGTGGGCGGAAACGTACGCTCGTATAAATACAATTCCAGCTTCGTTTCTACCGGCTACCTCAACGCGCCCGGCTGGTACAGCTTCGCCAACAGCCGCGACCCGTTATTCGCCACCAACTATACCGCACCTATGCTGGTGCTGAGTACCTACGGTTACGTGGACATTGACCTGGGGAAATACGCTACCATCTCCCTGACCGACAGACTGGATAAAAACTCCAGCCTTAGCCCAGGTATGAACGACTACTGGTACCCATCCGTATCGTTAACCACCGTGGTATCCGATTACGTGAAACTGCCGGAAGCCGTATCCTTCCTGAAGTTCAGAGGCTCTTATGCGAATGTGAAAGGCGGCCTTACCCAGGCTACCATCGGCGCTACGCCAATGGCTACCTATCCGCTGGGGTACGGGGCCGAATACCAGTCGTCGTACGACGGGCCCACGTTCCAGAACTCCGGTACCTACTCGGTACAACCAATTTATCAAACACAGGCCGGCGCCTACTACACCCAGCTGGTACCTAATCCAAGCCTGCGCCCATTCACCAGTAAAGTGTTTGAAACGGGGATGGATATACGATTCCTCCAAAATCGTATAGGCCTGGACGTTACTTACTATACTAACCTGAACGGGCCAAGAATCTACACCGTTCCTATGCCGGTATCCACCGGCTACGCCGGTGCCCTGGTAAATGGCGTAACCACCCGCAAAAAGGGTTGGGAAGCCACTATCAACGGCTCTCCGCTGCGATCCGCCACAGGCCTGAGCTGGGATGTAACAGCCAACTGGTCCACCTTTGAAGAAAGATATGAAAGCATCTACGGCGACCAGACAAAACTGACGCCTTTCATCGGCGTGGGCGACAGGGTAGACGTGTTTTACGGTACCAAATTCGTACGTACCGCTGATGGTAAAATTATCAATGGAGAAGATGGCCGCCCTATCAACAACCCGGTGCAGCAAAAACTTGGTTATGCCAATCCCGACTGGGTATGGGGCATCAACAACAGCTTCCGCTATAAAGGCGTATCCTTCAGCTTCCAGTTTGATGGTCGCGTAGGTGGTAGCCTGATCGATTATATCCAGCAGCAGACTTTCCGCGGTGGCCGCAACATCCGGACTGTACAGGGCGCCATGGGTGAAGCCCGTTACCAGGACTATAAAGGCGTAAAATCCTGGCTGGGAGATGGCGTAGTGGTAAACAACGGCGTACCTATTCAGTACGATAACAACGGTAACATCACCAATGGTGATAAACTGGCGTTTGCACCAAATACCACCAAAACCTTCCTGCAGGACTATATCAGCGTTTATTACAGAAACAATGAAGCAAACCTGATCAGTAAAACATTCACTAAGCTGCGCGAGGTGACGTTAGGGTATACGCTACCGGCAACCTTGCTGCACGGCACTTTCATCAAAAACGCGAATGTATCTTTTGTGGGTAGGAACCTGTTGTATTTCGCGAAAAACAAGGATGTAGATATGGATCAATATCCAGGTGCAGATCAGGGCTCGTCTTCGCTGCAAACGCCTACCACCCGCAGCTATGGCTTTAACGTAAACCTCACTTTTTAATTATTGGTCATGAAATCGCTTAAAATATTATCATTGGCAGCGCTTACTGGTATTGTGTTTAGCAGCTGCAATAAAAAATTCGAGGAATACAACATCAATCAGAACCGGCCCGCTCAGGTCCCGCCCAGTATGGTGATCGGCGGTGTGCTGGCCAATATGAATGTGGATAAGCCATGGAGTAATGTAATGCGCTGGAACCAGTTCGATTGCTGCAACTATAACTACTACGGTGACCAGCGTTACGACTGGGGCGGGGCGGACCTGAACTCTTTCTTCTCCCTCACCAACGTACAGCAGATGGAAGCAGAAGCCGCCCGCCTGGGAGGTAAAGCCGTTAACCCATACAATGCCCTGGGTAAGTTTATCCGTGCTTACTTCTACTATCGTATGACCAGCCTGGTGGGCGACCTGCCCATAGATGATGCGCTGAAAGGCACCGCCGTGGTAACGCCTAAGTATGCCACGCAAAAGGAAGTATTTGTGCATATCCTGCAATGGCTGGACGATGCGAATACCCAGCTGGCCGAACTCATCAACAATCCCGATAAAAGTAATACCGCCGAAGGCCAGGTATTGAAAGGAGATATTTACTACGGCAACGATCTTTCCAAATGGCGCAGAGCAGTGAACAGTTTTAAGCTGCGCGTATTAATCGCACTCAGCAAAAAAGCAACAGATACGGACCTGAATGTGGCAGCTTCCATTAAAGCCCTACTCTCAGATCCGGCTAAGTACCCGCTGATAGAGGGAATGGACCAGAATCTGCAGTTCATTTACAACAATATCAACAAGTATCCTTCCAACCCGGATAACCTGGGGAACGATGCGACGCGTTATAATATGTCCGCCACTTACCTCAATACCCTGGTAACGCTCAACGACCCACGCGCTTACATCACCGCCGAACCGGCCACATTACAGCTGACGAAAAACAAGAAGTCACCGGCTGATATTACGGCTTACGTCGGTGCCCCATCAGGCCAGAGTCTGGAAGATATGTCCTCCCTGATGTCCAACGTGGACACCGCCGCTTATTCCGTAAGAAGCCGTGCCCGCTACTACAGCAGCTACGCTGCGGAGCCGGGTGTATTAGTAGGTTATCCGGAAGTATGCTTTAATATCGCGGAGGCGATCAACCGCGGATGGGCCGAAGGCAACGCGGAAGACTGGTATAAAAACGGTATCAGGGCTTCGCTGGGCTTTTACGGTATCCCAATGAAAGGCGAGGTGGTAAAGAGTTACGGGGGTAAGAGCTATACCATTCCATTCGACTTTGAAGGCGTATATTACCAGCAGGCCAGCATTAAATACCAGGGTAATAACGCGCAGGGTCTCACGCAGATACTGCAGCAGAAGTACCTGGCATTCTTTGAAAACTCAGGCTGGGAAGCATATTTCAACTGGCGCCGTACCGGAGTACCTACCTTCAGTACAGGTGCAGGTACAGGCAACAGCGGCATATTACCTAAGCGCTGGAAATACCCTGATTCAGAACGTACCTCTAATACTGTGAACTGGGCGGCATCGTTGCAAAGCCAGTTTGGCAGCGGAACGGATGATATTAACGCGGCCATGTGGTTAGTGAAGTAATGACATCTCCCTGGAAAAATTTAATAAACCTTCAGAGAGTCGTCCGCCACCGGCGGACGACTCTCTTTTTTATAAAAGGACCGAAGGTCCATTTATAAAAAAGAGTTTAATAATACTTAACATTAAGTTTAGCTCTGCTTAACATTAAGTTTACATTGGAACTTCACCTTTGGAGAAACAGTGAATATTAATGTTAGCTATTCCGTGGATACAGCAGCGGCTGCAAAAGGCCGGCAGTGTTACTTTCTCCTTGTATGCAGCCCTGGTGGCATTCGGCACCTATTCCTGCATGTATGCCTTCAGAAAACCTTTTACAGCAGCCATTTTTGAAGGACAAACCTTTCTGGGAATAGATTATAAGATATGGCTGGTGATGATACAGACTATCGGTTACGCCTGTAGTAAATTTTATGGTATCAGGTTTATCGCTGAAATGAAAGGAGCTAACCGCGCCCGCAACATCATATTGTTGATCCTGATTTCCTGGATATCCCTGTTGTTATTTGCTATGATTCCCGCTCCCTATAATATTCCATTGCTGTTCCTGAACGGTTTCCCGCTGGGCATGATATGGGGGCTCGTATTCAGCTACCTCGAAGGTCGCCGCGCTACTGAATTTATGGGGGCAGTGCTCAGCATCAGCTTTATCTTCTCCTCAGGATTTGTAAAATCAGTAGGTAAAATGACGATTATCGACTGGGGAGTAGGAGAGCGTTGGATGCCTTTTATAACCGGCCTTGTATTCATTGTTCCCATCCTGATTTTTATTTTATTGTTAGAGCAGATACCACCGCCATCAGCGCAAGATGTAGCCGTTCGTACCAAACGTGCACCGATGAATAAACAGGAGCGCAGGAAATTTCTCGTTACTTTTTTGCCGGGCCTGGTAATGCTGATTGTGAGCTATGTAATGCTTACGGTGCTGAGGGATATGCGGGATAACTTTGCCGCCGACATCTGGAAGGACCTGGGTTACGGCAGCGCCTCTGCTATTTTTACACAAACAGAAATTCCCATTTCTATCGCCATAGTTGTGATCATGGGACTGCTGGTATTTGTGAAAAACAACTACAAGGCGTTTATGCTAAATCACCTGATTGTAGTGCTGGGATTCAGTATCACCTTATTCAGCACGCTGCTGTTTCAGGCGCACCTGCTCCATCCCGTATGGTGGATGACGCTCACCGGTCTGGGATTGTACATGGGCTACATTCCTTTCAATTGTATTTTCTTCGAGCGGTTGATCGCCGTTTTCAAATACGTCAGCAACGTAGGTTTTATCATTTATGTAGCTGATTCATTCGGATATCTTGGAAGTGTGGTGATTATGCTGGTAAAAAACTTTTACAGCCTGTCGCTCTCCTGGAGCCAGTTTTTTATAGATGCTGTACTGGGTACGAGCCTGCTGGGGATTGTGATTATGATTGCCTCTTCCTTGTACTTCAAAAAAAAGTTCCTCACCATGAATGGTAAAAATAATCCCGTTGTAAGTGGGGATGTGCAGATTGCCTGATTAGGACTCGGGTAAAAAAACAAAAGGTAAATCGTGATGATTCATGCACGATTTACCTTTTTTCTATTGGTAGGTAACAGATACTATTCTTTGTTTTCAGCGGCTGGTTTTTTAGCACCTGGCTGATCTTTCGCATCTTTGAACTCGCGGATACCGCTGCCCAAACCACGCATCAATTCAGGAATTTTCTTACCACCAAACAATAACAGAATTACCAGCGCAATCAGCAGTATTTCTTTTATACCAATCTCCTGCAAGAACAAGAAAGGAATATTCAAGATTGATGTTGTCATTATAAACAGGTTTTAGTGTGTTCTTTTTATTTTTTTACTATCAAACTTCACATAAAGTTAGCACGAAATCCGGTTTTTTCAGGATTTTGCCGGTATATTTCGTGTAATAAGTATAATATATTGGTAGAGAATTAATTACGAATTGTAAAAAACAATATTTAGTTGATTATTGGTAACTGACAAACACGCAATTCTACCATATTCTGTTCTTCTTTCAAAAGATTTTTCCAGAGGGGTGGCCGATACATGTGCGAGCAGCGCCCGGATGATACCGCTATGGGTCACCAGCACGGCATCACGGCCTTTGGCAACTACCTCATTTAGTATCTCCACCGCACGCTCGTACAGGTCCTGGTAGCTTTCCCCATTAGGCACCCGCACATATACAAAGTCGTCCATCCATTTTTGTAGCGCATCGGGGCCCAGGTCATCCCAGCGCTGCATTTCCCAGTCGCCGAAATTGAGCTCCTTCAGCCGTTCATCGGTAGTGAAAGTCTTCCCAAACAGGTAGGTGGCCAGTTTACTGCAGCGTTGCAACGGGCTCGCATATACATCCATTGCCTTTTGCGGCAGCAATCCCTTAATCCGGGCAGCTTCCGTCTCAAAAGTTGGCGCCACATCTATATCAGCAAAACCATAACAAATACCGCGTTCTACGGCCGGCGTAGTGTGCCGGATCAGGTATATTTCCATGCCAGAATACAAAAACACAAATATATGACGGATTCTGCAACCTGCTGTACCGCCCCCAGGCAGTCGCCGGTATAGCCGCCAATCCATTTCTTCATGAGTCGCCCCATGTACAGCCTGGCCATCAGCACAGCCAGCAGCGTAATCAGCAATCCATAATTCTGCAGGTAGACTGTTACGGCCACAAAAGGCAGTAAACCGAAAATACCAGCTACCACTAATTCCTGGGTGCTGATTCCTTTAGCAATAGGTTTAGATTTGCTTAACTCGTCCTCCCGCACATATTGTTGGGTGTAGATGACGGTGACGGCCGTAAAACGACTCAATGGCTGTGCAGCAATCACCGCCAGCATCATGGTGTGAATCGGTAAACTCATCAGGCTTACCAGCTTGGCCGCCATCAGGAGTAATAATCCCAGCATACCATAGGTGCCTATGCGGCTGTCTTTCATGATCTCGAGGATGCGCTCTTTCGTCCATCCGCCCCCAAAGCCATCGCACATATCTGCGAACCCGTCTTCATGAAACGCGCCGGTGGACCATATGCTCACGCATAATGCCAGCAGTACAGTCAATGGTCGCGGTGCAATATCGCCGAAAGCCCAGATCACCGCCAGCATAAAAATACCTATGATCCAGCCTACCAGCGGCAGGTACTTGGTAGCCCTGTTCAGCATTTCAGGACTATAAGGCTCTTTAACGGTAACGGGTAAACGGGTATAGAACATGACAGCCGTCAGGAATAGTTGCCATTGCTCTCTCATAGCGTACGATTTGAAACCTGTGCACTATTGAAACTGGCCATATTGTTGAGGAAGGCTACGGCCTGCTGTATCAGCGGGATAGCCAGTGCAGCGCCGGTACCTTCGCCAAGGCGCATGTCCAGCTGTAGTAAGGGAGAAACGTTGAGGTGCCTGAGCATCGCCTGGTGGCCTTTTTCGTCGGAACAGTGTGCAAACACACAGTAGCCGGTTACTTCAGGGTGCATGGCTGCTGCTGCCAGCAGCGCAGCGGAAACAATAAATCCATCTATCACAATCATCATCTTCAGCTCCGCAGCCTTGATGATGGCACCACAAATCATCGCGATTTCGAAGCCACCAAAGGTAGCCAGCGCCTGTATCGGCGAATTAGGTTGCGGATGGAATACCTGCACCTGGCGCAACACCGCTTTCTTTTGTTCGAGCTGCTGTGCGTTTGAGCCTGTACCGGCACCAATGCAATGATCGATAGCTGTGCCCGTGAAATAACTCATCAGTAACGCAGCGGCCGACGTATTACCAATTCCCATCTCCCCAAAACCAATAATATTACAACCCTGCTCATGCAAAGCCTGTACTTCCTCACTGCCGGCAGCGAGCGCCAGTTTGCACTGGTCGAGCGACATTGCCGGCTGATGCAGGTAGTTAGCCGTGCCCATGGCAATTTTGCGGTCGCGCAACTGCGGATGTGCCGGAAATAAATGATTCACCCCCGCGTCCACTATTTTCAGGTCCAATTGCTGATGGCGACAAAACACATTGATTGCCGCGCCACCATTCAGAAAATTATACACCATCTGGGCGGTTACAGCCTGTGGGAATGGGTTTACCAACCCCTCGGCCGCAATGCCATGGTCGCCCGCAAATACGATAATGGCAGGCTTTCGCAGCTCCGGCTCTAAGGTTTCCTGGATCAGCCCTGCCTGTAAGGCAATCTGCTCCAGCTTCCCCAGCGAGCCTGGTGGTTTGGTTTTCTGATCAATCTTTTCCTGTAATGCTTCTCTCAGCAAAGTTGAAACGGGTGTAATCATCATTATTTCTCCTCTTTTTTAATCACAACGGGAATGCCGGATACCATCAGCACAACGGTGTCGGCTATACGGGCAATATACTGGTTGGTCCAACCCTGAAGGTCCGCAAAGTGGCGGGCTACAGCGTTTTCTCCATGAATGCCCATCCCTATTTCATTGGTTACAATAATAAATGTTCCTGCTTTTTGGTGCAAGGCGTCAATTTCGGCCTGAATGGCGCTCAGGCTGGAAGGAATATTATGGCTGGTTTCTTCAAAGATATTGGTAAGCCATAGGGTTACACAATCGATAACAACGGTATGCCCGTCCAGGGGCAGTTTACTCACATGACGCTCTTCTTCAAAATTAATCCAGGCGGCGCTACGATCGGCCTTATGCCGCTGTACCCGTTCCTTAAAATCCTCGTCCCAGATGCGGGCAGTGGCTACATAAACAGGGTGCGCGCTTTGCGACAATGCCAGATCCTGCGCATATCGGCTTTTTCCAGATCTGACGCCGCCTGTGATCAGTATTATCATGCAGTATTAATTAGTTAGATACCGGCATAGATGGGAAGTATAACCCAGGATAGTTAATGGTTTTCTTCAGTGTACCGTTCACCGCATTATAAATCAACAGTGTGTTGGATTGATAATCGGAGGTCAGTGCAGTTACTATCAGCGTGGTGTCTCTCGAATTATACCTTACCCCGGCGCCATACAGAATCCTGTTGTCTGGCAGTTTCACCAGTGGTGTTGTTAAGGTAGTATCTATACCAGGTACAAATTTGTAAATTTTAGTACCGCTGCCGTAAGCATCCGTTTCACTGAAGTATACGGCGTTTTCATATTTCGCGGCAGACAGGGAACCAGCGTTCCAATAACCCCAGCTATCATAGATGTTAACGGGGATCGCATAGGTTTTCACCTCCAGGGTACCCTCGTTAATAGCATACAAATTTTTGCCGGAAGCTGCCCAGATATTACCATCCTGGCTTCTCGCGAAACCAACATCTGCCTTCACTGACTTCTTCACGATGCTGAAATCACTGGCATTCAGTACAATCACCCCATCAGTTTCAGACAGTACAAACACATAGTTGTTGGATTTGATGATGCCACCGGTTTGACCTGTAATACCCGCTATTTTGGCTCCCAAGGTAAGGGTTTGCAGGTTGATAACATATACCCCGTCGGCGGTAGTTACCAGGCCACGGCTGTTATCGATTCCGCAGAAGGCGCGGCCATCGGCTGGCAAGCTGGCGATGCGGCCGGTTTCTTTCAGGGTATTGGCGTCCGCAGCTACAAAAGCACCCTGCTTGGATACCATATACAGCTTGCCGTTATACAACTGACCATACTGGGAAGTAGTTCCCAGTGTTTTGCCAGGATTGAGGCGTGCAAAGATATTAGTGATCATGGTATCTTCTCCGCCACGATAAAAGTTCAGGCTGCCCGGATTAGGGAAGGAACCTTCGTTGAGGATATAATAACCATTTTCGTATGGTGCAAATACTTTAATGCGGTAATAATAACCGGTGAGAGAGTTACCGGCAAAGGCTTTGAAAGAGATGGTATAATCTCCGTTGGCAGTAGGTTTAAATACAAAGGCGGAATCTGTACTTGCTTCCACACCGTTTACCAGCCATTGGTAGGTAGGAACGCCGGCAATGTTTCCTAAGGTAGGCGCTATTTTCAGCGAATCACCCAGATAAATAGTATCCAATCCATTTGTTACTCCCGGGTTTGTCACAGAGGGGATCGTGATGCCCGCTTCGTATTTCTGACAGGCAGCCATTCCGATCGTGAGTGCTGCAGCCAGGGCCAGTGAAACGGGAAGGGAGCGTGAAAATTTACGCATGTGCTATTGATTTGTTTTGATAGTCCTTATTTGTATGCCGTTTTATACGCTCATACAGCGTGCTATAGACAGAATTCTGCTGAATGCAGCTATTTTAGGCAGGCCCTAAAATAACTTAGAGATTCCAGAGTGCAAAACCGGAGTGATGCACTCAAAAATCTCTAAATTAAAATATTATGTGATGGAATTAGTGCGCAGCACGGAGTTTTTTGCCTTGTACCAGTACAAGGCCGCCAAAAAAGATGGCAGAATAGATAACCGTACCAGCCAGGAAGAACCGCATGTAAGGGATCGCCTGTGCATAACAACTGATGATGCCGGCCATATCTTTCGTATAAGGTTTGCCGGTAGTCATATCCCAGCCACCGCCAATCCATACGCCAAAGTCGGATACGAGCCAGTGGATCACCGCAGCAGCCACAGAAGCCACCAGGATATTGCCCACAGCAGCTTTCTTAATCAATAACTGACCTGCGAGCACAATCAGGATAAAGCTCGCATAGTTCCAGATCCAGCCACTGTACAGCAGGCCTTGTGCAAACTCTTTCTGGAAGAATTGCATCATTACCACATCACTCAGAAACAACGTCAGTAAAGGAAATACATAGGCTTTCCATTTCTGCTGGAAAGTAGCACCACCAAATAAAGCCATCGCTCCTACGGGAGTGAACATAGCAATGGGAGACATGCTTGCATCCGCTCCCAACACAACTCTGATAACGCCTGCAGCCAGAATAAACAGCAGCAGCACGCCAAATTGTGGATTAAGATTCTTTAAAGACATATGCTGGTATTAGAATTTATAAGTTAAGAATTATACCCGTATTAAAATTAAATCTCCGGGAATTATAACCAGTGATATCGAAATATTTTATATCTGTAATATTCCGAAACTGCCCGAAAATTTTAAGCAAGTTACCAAATTTATATTCACCGTAGAGGTCCAGGGTGTAATAATCTCCCATACGATTGCTTGATTCCCAGCGCTCACCCACATAACGGTAGGTGGCAGCGGCGTAAAATGCCGGTGTAACCTGGTAGCCCAGCGTGGCATTTACCGCATTGCGGGGGATACGGTAGAGGTTGTAATAAGAAGTATCCTTGCCGTTCTGTGAAGTGCTTATCTGGCCATCGGTATAAGAGTAGTTAACGGTCAGGTTCAGGCCTTTGGTGATTTCCACGTCCGCCTCCAGTTCTCCGCCGTAGGCTTCCTGCTTATCCGCATTGCGGTATTGACTCATAAAAGTTACCGGATCAAACCAGAATATAACCAGATCCCTGGTATGCCTGTAAAAGCCCGTTGCACGTACGTTTACACGATTTAATCCCAGCTGGTAGCCAGCTTCGTAGCTGGTAGTTACCTCCGGTTTCAACCCACTGTTACCATATCCGGGGAAATAGAGTTGATAAAGAGATGGTACTTTATACCCTGAAGAAACGTTCAGGAACAGTTTATGTCTGTCGTTGATCAGGTACGACGGGTTGATGCTGAAGGTGGCATTATTACCGTACAGGCTATGGTGATTATAACGGCCGCCGGCATCCAGGTTGAATCCGTTCATATTGTGCAGCAATACGGATGCATAGGCACTGATCTGGTTGCTCTTGGCTGAATCCGCCGGAATATAGGTAATTACGGGTGGTGTTGCCGGAATGCTGTTTTTTACCAGGAAGTCCTCCTGTTCCATAGTACTGCGGGTAAACGCAGCGCCGCCAATCAGCCTTACCTGGTGGTTCAGGTCCACATTCACATAGCTCTCTGCCTGGTGAATGTTGGAGCGGAAAGAGGTATTATCATACTTGGCATAGCCAAAAGGAGTAATGTATCCGGAGTCGTTCAGGATATTCCGGTTAGTTTGCTGAAAGCTGTACAGCATATGCCAGCTCCCTTTACCGAAGGTATAGGTGCTGTGGAAGCCATGCAGCTGGTACCTGGATTTCCCGTTGTAATCTTTATCATCAGTATACGCATATTCATCCAGTGCGTGATGGTAATCGTTAAAATTAAAGAGGTACTGGAGATGCCAGCGCTTCCCGGCATCGAGGCCGAGTTTAGCAAACACGGCATGCTGGCGGAATCCGTCTTTATCGAAACCTGCTTTACCGGTAGAATCATAGGCATCGGACATGCCATCGGTTTTTTCATAGCGATAGCCTGCCAGATAGGAAAATTTATTGATTTGGCCGTGGATACTGGCGTTAGCCTGCTTGTCGTTATAGCTGCCATAGCCAAAACCAGCAGTGGCGCCTATTTTTTTACCGCTGCCTTTGCGGGTGATCACGTTGATAACACCGGCTACGGCATTGGAGCCATAGAGGGTAGACTGGCTGCCACGAAGGATTTCGATGCGTTCTACCAGTTCGGCCGGTATGAAGTTGAGGTCGAAACTGTTGGGGATAGAAGTGGCATCACTTACGGGCTGCCCGTCGATCATGATCAGCGTATTGCCATTAGAGGAGCCGCGCATATACACCTCAGGCACGGTACCGGGAGTATTATTGCTTCCGTTTACGACCATGCCTGCCTGCTCATTGAGGATGGCGGCTACTGATTTACCGCTGTTCCTTTCCAGGTATTCGCGGGATAAAATGGTGACTACCTTACCGGTTTCACTGGCTTTCTGGGGGCCTTTGGTGGCGGTAACTGTAACGCCGGAAAGATGGCTGATGCGGCTGGAGTCCTGTGCCATGGCTGGAATAGACGCAGCCATGAGGATGATTGCAATAGTTGTTCTCAAAATATATGGAATAAAAAAACGAACTACGGATTACGTCGGTTAGCAAAACTGCAGCGAAACAATCGGTAGTTCGTGGATAAAAAAAAGCAGGATATCGCTATCCTGCTGAAACGCTTTGGGCGAAAATCAACCAGGCATTCTGGAGATATACTTGTCCATCTCTTTGATCTGGCTTACTAACTGCTCGGTAGTAGGCTTTTGCGCTTTTGCTCTGCGGAAATATTCCTTGGCAGATTTGAAGTCGCGGCGGCTCATGGCAATAGACGCCAGGGTGAGCAGTGCGGCAGCGGTATTTTCTTTGTCCGGCAGGCCCATACGAAGGGATTTCTTCAGGTTCTGGTCTGCGGTTTTAAGATCGTTTTTCTGGTAAGCGATGGTACCCAGCTGGAAATACTGCATACCCTCGTATTCTTTCATCGGGCTGCCGGACTGAATACTCTGGCGGATGGTAGCTTCGGCTTTATCCAGGTCGTTGCTGTACATCGCCATGTTACTTTGCATGAAGAAGTAAACAGAACGGATGGGTTTATACAGCAGTTTAGGAAATTTTACCTGGCTCATTAAAGCGTTGGCTCTGTCGAGATCACCGGCTTCCACGGCTTCCTGCACCAGTCGCATAGGTCCAAACATCAGGTGTGTCACCAAACACACTACCGCCAGTACTAATACAATGGTAGCTTCCCACCAACCCACTGTCAGACCGAGGGCAATACCGCCAATCAACAGGATAATGCCTATTGGAAAGCGATATAGAATAAAAATGTTAAATGCTTTCATGGAGAATCTGTTCGTAATTCACTTATTTCTTATACGAGGCAGCAAAGATAATTAAAAAAGCACCTTAAAAATGGGTGATTTTAGAAATGGTACCTGAATCAGGAACCACCTGTGACGGTTGCTGATTAGGTTGAACCCGGCCCGGAGGTCTGGCAATCTTTTCCGGCTGGCAGCGGCCGCAGGCCGCAAAAAAACAAAATCGGCAGCGAAGCTGCCGGTTTCCAATTACTCACTAACTAAGTTTCTTTCTCAGGTTGGCCAATACAATCGCTCCCAGTATCACAAAAACACCCACTACCTGCACGATGGTAATCTTTTCATGCAGCAGCACCATGGCGGCTATAGTAGCCACGGGCAGCTCTGCTGCGCTCAGGATGGCGCCCAACGACACACCTGTCTGCGGCATTCCCTTTGAAAAAAGGAATGGGGGCAATACCGTGCCGAACAGGGCCAGCGGCAACCCCCAAATCCATAAACTGGTTTCCGTAAAACGACCGTTAATCAGATATACCGGTGGAAATATTAATGTGATCACTACAAAGGCACCCGTTACAATCCAGGCACTTTTCAGCACTGGCGTAAGGGAACGGCCCACGCGGCCACTCACCACAATGAAAATCGTGTAGAAGAACGCTGCCAGCAAGCCATAGCCGATACCGGCCAGATTTATTTCGGAAGCGCCATTACTGATTAGCCCACCGGCCAAACAAGTACCTGCCAGAATCAGTGCCACTGCCACCCATTGGGTTGGCGTTGGTTTCTTTTTATAAATCATCCATTCTGCCAGCATACTCATCCAGGTAAACTGCATGAGCAGGATGATACCGATGCTGGCCGGGATGTACTGAACGCTCTGGTAATAGGTAATGCTTACCAGGCCGGTAGAACTTCCCAGAATAAAACAGGTGCGTGCATCTTTTGATTTCAGACCATAGGTGGCAGCGCCGGAGATCCAGTGAATCAACCAAAGCGCCACCATCCCGTACCCGGCCTGAAGGCTACATAATTCTCCCAGGGTAAAGCCTTGCTGATAGCCCAGCTTCACGATGGATGACAGAATTCCGAAACTACAAGCCCCAAGCAATACTAGCAAAATGCCTTTCCACATAACTTAAATTTTTCTATGGTGCGAATGTAGCCTTATTCATGCAATCGCTATACTTTCCGCTTTTCCAGGTTTGGCAGGAGTCCTGTCAATAACCCCATCAATGGAAGGTAAGCGCACACTTTATATACATAATCAATGCTGGTGCTGTCGGCTAATTTTCCGAGCAGGGCAGAGCCCACACCAGCCATGCCAAACGCCAGCCCAAAGAACAGTCCGGCGATCATACCCACTTTACCTGGTACTAACTCCTGTGCATACACGAGAATGGCTGAAAAGGCGGAAGAGAGAATAACGCCAATGAATACACTGAGTACGGCAGTCCAGAAGAGGTTGGCATGTGGCAGCAGCAGTGAAAACGGTGCTACTCCAAGGATGGAGATCCAGATCACGTATTTTCTGCCGATGCGGTCGCCCAGTGGACCACCAAAGAAAGTACCTGCGGCTACGGCGAACAGGAACACAAACAGGTATACCTGTGCGCTTTGAACGCTGACATGGAATTTATTGATAAGATAGAAAGTGTAGTAGCTGGTCATGCTGGCCATATAGAAGTATTTGGAGAAGATCAGCACCAGCAGGATCACCAGTGAAAAGATCACGGTGGAGGTGGGCAGCTTCGCTTTTTCTATATGTTGTGCGGCCTTTTTAGGCTTCGCACGATGCATGTTTTGGGTGTACCATTTGCTGATGCGCATCATTACCACAATGGCCAGCAGTGCTGCCAGTGAAAACCAGATTACATTAAACTGCCCGAAAGGAACGATGATGGCCGCGGCCAGCAAGGGCCCCAGGGAGCTGCCCGCATTTCCGCCTACCTGGAACAGCGACTGTGCCATGCCGTGTTTACCGCCGGAGGCCATGTGTGCCAGTCGGGATGCTTCCGGATGGAAGATGGCAGAACCTACGCCGGTGAGGGCTACGGACACGAGCACCATGGCAAATGTGTGAGAAAATGCCAGGCTCACCAGGCCTATGAGCGTAAAGCCCATGCCGATGGCCAGGGAATAAGGTTGCGGCTTTTTATCCGTGTACAAACCTACGAGGGGCTGTAATATGGAGGCCGACATCTGAAAGGTGAGGGTGATGAGGCCTACCTGGGAATAACTAAGTTTCAGGGAGTCCTTTACCAGCGGGTATATCGCGGGTATGAGGGACTGCATGGTGTCGTTTAGCAGGTGAGTAAAACTTAAGGCTATCAGGATAGAGAACACTGTTTGCTGGGCTACTTTCTCCACCACGGCAGGTTCTTGCTGTTCGGCTAATGTTGTGGACATGATGTTTCTTTTTAAGATCAGATCATCTGATGTTTGATTGTCAAAAAATCCGGTTATTTACCGTGTGTTGCGATTTTAGTAGCGCAGGACCATGCTTTTTTTGGGTCTTTGTCTGCAATAGCGTGCAGCAGTGCCTCATGCAGTTCCTGCGTTTCTATGAATGTATCTGTATTGCCGTAGCGCTGTACAAATGATTGTTTCAGCATATTAGCCACGGTTCCGTACAGCTCTATCATCAGCTCATTTTTCGCGGCTTCTGCGATGGCGCTGTGAAAGTGGATGTCAGCCTGTATACATGCTTCCAATTGGTTGCTGACAGCATATTCAAAGCGTTTCTTCAGAAAGCCTTTCATCTTTTCCACATCTTTCTTTGATCTGAGCAGCGCTGCTTTTTCTGCAATTTTTACTTCCAGCACCAGCCTTACTTCATTCAGGTCCTCAAAATCAGCACGCTGTAAGCGCTGGGTGAGCGGCTCTCCCGAGCCATTCTGTGATGTAACAAACGTTCCTAATCCCTGCTGTACTTTTACAAAGCCACGGTTGGCAAGGATCTTCACCGCTTCACGGATACTGCTCCTGCCTACACCGAATTGCACCATCAGTTCCGGCTCCGGTGGGAGCTGGTCATTCACCCGGTACCTGCCGGATTCAATTGCATCCTGTAATAGGCCGGCTACCTCTTCGGCCAGGCTCATTCGTTTTAAGGGAGAAGTTGGTTTGCTCATCATATCATCTGATGTTTGCAAAGGTAAACGAATTAAAATTTCTCTGTAAAATTGATTTTAGGGAGATGCTACAGCCTTCATCAGGCAGGTGCCGTGTGTGGGATCGGCTACCATGGCGGAGAAGCGTGTAGGGAGATTCCGATGTTTAAACGGAAAACTTGTCTTGATGAAGGTTACGGAACATTAGGAATCTGTGCCGCAACTCCCGGAACATCCGCCGCTGGTCGTAGTAGAATCCCCGCCGCCTATATTGGATAAAGCCAAAACGGCTATACCTGTCAAAACGATTCCCAGTAGTATAAATTTGAAACTCCAGCCTGCCAGCCAAAGGATAAAACCCAGGAATATTGCAAAAATGATGGCCTTCCATACGAGGGTGGACGTTATTTGCGTTAGCCAGCCTGGCCTACGGATCACATAGTGCCTGTTACGGTCCACCCACACATTCTCCGCAGGGAGAAACCGTTCATCCACATCCGGCCAGATGTCCGATGGTGGCTTTACCCCGAACTTTTCCAGGTACAGCCTTAATGTCTCCCTATAAAAAATATAAAATTTCTTATTCTCTGCTTCTCCGCCCTGCGTGGGATTATGGTGGATTTCTTTTCCGATAATATTCCGGCAAAGGTCCTTCCAGTAAGAGTTAGTATAGGTGAGATGCAGGTGCCACGCCTGGTCCACCGCTTCAGATGGCGTTACGCCCGTATCCGTAATAGCAGTAAGGAAAATGAAGCACTTGTATTCTGCAACAACCCGCTCGGCAAAGGCAATGTCCCAGTTGTTTTCTCTCGCAAGCCGATGGGTGAAAGTGAAGCTGGCATTAAGTGAATCGGGATTGAAACTATCTATTTGCTCCCATAGGATCTGCTCCTCGTTCGTCATCATAGGTGAGGGTTATATTGGTTTCCAAAAGATAATCAAATTCCCCAAACGCTTATCACAAATGATTTTAATTTTCTGTGATTAAATCCTATTTTGTCGCGATCAGCCTATACGCTTACGTTACAACCAGTATTAACTTAAACTGCTATATGAGAAAATTAGTTCTGTCATTAACCCTGTTAATGTCTTTCAGGGTGTATGCACAAGATGCACTAAAGTACCAGACGCCTGCCCAGAGCATCCTGGACCTGGCTATGGCCGCACCTTCGCCAACGGTAGATTTTAACGGAAAAGGAGATGTAATGCTGGTGCTGGAAAAATCCAGCTATCCCACCATCGAAGAGCTGTCGCAGCCGGAATACCGCCTCGCCGGTTCCCGTATCAACCCTGCCAACTTTGGTCCCAGCCGCGCGCCTTATTTTACCGCTATTAAAATCAAAAACCTCGTAGCCAAAAAAGAGTATGCTGTTACCGGATTACCGGCTAACGCCCGTATCAGTGGCATCTCCTGGTCACCATCACAAAAGAGTATAGCCTTCTCCGTTAGTGATAATAACAGCATCACCCTCTGGGTAGCTGAAGTGGCTACCGGCGCAGCCAAACAGGTCACCAAACGTAAGCTGAACCTCACAGATGGTAACGGCTTCACCTGGCTGGACGACAACCGCTTCATCGTATTCGCCGTACCGCAAAACATTGGTAACGCGCCGGTAAAGCCATTGGCACCTGAAGGCCCTACTACACAGCAAACCAGCGGTAAAGCAGCTCCGGCAGCCACCTACCAGGATATGCTGAAAAATCCTTTCGATGAATTACTGTACGATTATTATTTCCAGTCGGAGCTGGTAATCGTGGATGGCGCTAATGAAACCGTGATCAGCAAACCGGGAATTTTTATGGCAGCCTCCCCATCTCCCGATAAACAATATTTACTGGTAGCAGAACAGCACCGCCCATACAGCTACCTCGTTGGGTCCGACAGGTTTCCAACAGTAACGTCTATACGTAAAATAACCGGTGAAGAGGTGAAAGTATTGTCCGACAAGCCATTGGACGAAGTACGGCCTAAAGGCTTCGACGCTGCCTCCAACTATCCACGCCGCTTCACCTGGAGAGCCGATGCTCCTGCCACCATCACCTGGATCAAAGCCCTGGACGGCGGCGATCCTAAAAAAGACGTGCCTTTCCGAGATGAGCTGAAAAGCCTGGCAGCACCATTTACCGGCGAAGCCGTTACACTGGCGCAAACGCCGGAACGACTCTACGGTGTTACCTGGGGTAACAACCAGCTGGCACTGATCACGGAATCAAATTCCTCCAAACAGCGCATAAAAGTAAGCACCATCGACCCTTCCCATCCGGAACAGGCCCCGGTGCTGCTCATCGACAGATCCGAAAATGACCGTTACAACGATCCGGGCACGCCAATAACCACTAAAAATGAATTCAACCGTTCAGTGGTATACGTATCACCAGCCGGCGACCTGCTGATGAATGCGCCAGGTGCTTCTCCGGAAGGCGACCGCCCATTCCTGGCTACATTTAACCTGAAGACAAAAAAGCAAAATATCATATGGCGTTCTAAAGCTCCTTATTATGAGCAGGTGGCCAACGTGATTGATCCTGCCCGTTTACTGGTAGTTATCGCCCGTGAGTCGGTTACATCTCCCGTTAACTATTTTGTACAGGACCTGAAGAAAAAAACTTCCACCCAGTTAACCGCTTTCCCGCACCCACAGCCACAATTGGAAGGGGTACAGAAGCAACTGCTGAAATACAAACGTAAAGACGGCGTAGACCTTACCGCCATGCTGTACCTGCCAAAAGGCTACGATCCTGCAAAAGATGGTCGCCTGCCGGTACTCATGTGGGCTTACCCGCGGGAATACAAGTCCGCCAGCGATGCTGCACAGGTGCGTGGTTCCGAATACCGCTTCACCCGTGTAACCTACGGTTCTCCGATCTTCTGGGTAACCCGCGGATTTGCTGTAATGGATGCCACCGAAATGCCGATTGTAGGCGAAGGTGATAAAGAACCTAACGACAACTTCATTGACCAGCTGGTAATGAACGCCGAAGCCGCCGTGAACAAGATCAGCGACATGGGCATCGGCGATAAAAACCGCATCGCGGTAGGCGGCCACTCTTACGGTGCCTTTATGACTGCTAACCTGCTCGCACATACGAACCTGTTTAAGGCCGGTATTGCCCGCAGCGGTGCATACAATCGTACCCTTACGCCATTCGGCTTCCAGAACGAGCAGCGCTCTTACTGGCAGGTGCCCGATGTGTATTATAAAATGTCGCCTTTCTCCTATGCAGACAAGCTGAAAACGCCTATCCTGCTGATTCACGGGGAAGCTGACAATAACTCCGGTACTTTCCCTATCCAGAGTGAGCGCCTGTATAATGCCCTGAAAGGCAATGGCGGCACTGCACGACTGGTGTTTTTACCACAGGAAAGCCATGGTTATGCTGCTAAGGAAAGTATCCTGCACATGCTGTGGGAAATGGACGAATGGCTTAGCAAATATGTAAAATAATTCAGTTGGCGTAAGTCCTGCGGGGCTTACGCCAATCATTAAATACCCCAAATCTCCTCAATAAGTAAAAAGTACCATTAAAGCTCCTTTTATAACAATAGTGTTAACGATCCCGGTAGTACCTTTGTCATATCATGGCAAAGGCTAATATCCCTACATACGATATCTGTTCCCTGGTAATGGGAAAGCCCACACAGGAGGATGTCGTAGTAGCCAGGTTCCCGGAATACCTGGCCGCCCATAGTGATATTCATTTTCCGCATCGGCATTCATTTTATCATCTGGCACTTTTTACCAGTGGCAGCGGTACGCATACGATCGATTTCGAGCGTTTTCCCGTGAAGCCGGGTCAGCTGTACTTTATGGTACCTGGTCAGGTGCATGGCTGGTATTTTGAAGGAAAGGTGGATGGATACGTGATCAATGTATCTGCCGGCTTTTTCAATGTTTTTCTGAAGGATGCGGACTATATAGAACGCTTTCCGTTTCTGAGCGGGGTAGCAGCCGAAGGCGTGGTGGAGTTAACGGCAACAGCGCTAAGGGAAGTCACACGCATTTTTGAGGAAATGCTTCAGGAAGTGGCTACCAATCAGCCCTTTAACATGGATATGCTGCGGCTGCTGATGCTGGAATTATTCATCCGCGTGGGCAGAAGTACCCAACAGGGTGCTATCAGGCAGGACATGCTGCATAACAACCTGTTGCTCCGTAATTTCCGCAAGCTGGTAGAGCAGCATTATATGCAGCTCCGGCTCCCAAAAGATTACGCCGCCATGTTGTACGTAACACCTAATTATCTCAATGCTTTTTGTCAGCACATGCTTGGCAAATCAGCAGGGGAGGTGATTCGCGACCGTGTGCTACTGGAAGCGAAGCGGCTGTTAGTGAATGCTGATACTAACATTTCCGCCATCGCCTACCAGCTCAACTTTGCAGATAATTCGTACTTCACGAAGTTTTTCCGAAAGTATGCAGGTGTTACCCCGGAGGAGTTCAGAAAAAATATTGTTTGATAAAATACTTAAAGCCATGTGTGCAGATAAATCTCACGACAAAAAGCCCAATTTCATTCTTTCACTGCTTGGCAATAAATGTGCGCGTTGCCGCCGTGGAAGCATCTATTCCAGTACTAATCCCTACGATTTAAAGCACTGCATGGATATGCCGGAAGAGTGCCCGGTATGTGGCCAGAAGGTGGAAGTAGAGGTAGGATTTTATTATGGAACAGGCTATGTTAGTTACGCATTGTCCATCGCAATTTGTGTGGCGAGTTTAATTGCCTGGTGGCTGTTTATAGGCTTCTCCATTTACGATAACAGAATTTTCTGGTGGTTAGGCTTCAATGGCTTGCTACTGCTGATTTTGCAGCCACTGATTATGCGTTTGAGTCGCACGGTGTGGATGGCCTTTTTTGTATACTACGATGAAAATTGGCGGCAAAGGCCGCAGGTTACCGGTAGGGAACATTCCAGCCATCTTAAAAATGCATAGTGTTAAATAACAAAAAAAGCCGGAAAGGATTAATCCTGTTCCGGCTTTTATATTTCGACTAAAACTGGCTGTGGTTAGTGAGCACCTCTTAATCTTTCTTGTTGTGTATCTGGCTTGGTTTCAGGTATACTTTCTTACCTTTTTCGTCCACGATATACTTCCTGTCTTTTTTGTCGATGTATACTACTTCTCCGTTGGGTCCTTCCTTGCCTTTATAAGTTTTATCCGTGATGGTGGACGCGCCTTTTACGGCGATGGAGGCAGTCTTATTTCCAACCTTTTTTGCTGTACTGTCGATGCCCTGTGCAAATACGCGCTGACCTACCAGAGAAGCGGTAATACCTAAGGAGGCCGCGAATATCAACATGGACAAATTTTTTGGAGCTTTCATGTCAATATGGTTTTTGTTAAACTAATTTGTTGTACTAGATAGTTTCAACAAGTATGCCAGTTCAGCACTTTAATTGTTAATGAAAATCTTATGTATTGTTAAATAGTTGTATGTAGATATTTGAGTCCGCTGTATTGTACTTGCACTGAAATCTTCGTATATTCCTGATAGATAATCCTTCCTACCTATGGCTCGTAAAGGTCTGTACCTGTCTATTCCCTCTCCCTGTGATCAAAGCTGGGACGAAATGGTTGCTGCAAACGACGGTAGGTATTGTAACAACTGCCGCAAAACTGTTATCGATTTCACTCAGTATTCCGATGAGCAGATATTGTCTTTTCTCAAAGGCCATAAAGGTGCTTTGTGCGGGCATGTGCGTGCTGATCAGTTGAACAGGAATTTGTTGCCGATGGTGCCACAGCAGCGGTTGGTACCGGCAATGTTGTTGACAGCAGGGATGCTGCTGGCAGCGGGGGCGGCGGATGCGCAGGTGAATAATCCAACGCGGGATTCAGTTGTGGTGAGTGATACCGTTCTGCAGGCATGTAAGACTGAGTCTGTTGATACTATTCAGCCCTGTGTGGTAAACTTACCGGAAATTACCGTGATGGCCTATGGCGTAAGAAAGGTGACCAGTGTAACAGGCGGAATAATCTCATATTCAGGGGCGCCACTCAAAAAACGCAGAAGGACCATCATTATTTTTGGTTGGGATACGCATATACCGGTGCCACAGGCTCCTTCGTGGCTGCGTAAGCGTTAGTATTTTTTTTAGGGAGATGAATGGCTACTGTGTTGTAGTTACACCTGATCTCCGTAAATTCCCTATACAGATAACCACTCCTCTTATGGCACACAAAAGTCTGCATTTCTCTATTCCTTCACCATGCAGTAAAAGCTGGGATGAAATGGAAATTTCCGGTGAAGGCCGGTATTGCGACAGCTGCTGCAAAACGGTAGTTGATTTTACCCAGCTAACTGATGAACAGATAATTACTTTAATCAGTAAACATACAGGAAGATTGTGTGGGCATTTTAATGTGAGTCAGTTAAACAGAAATCTACTGCCAATGCAGCCACAATACCGGCTGGTGCCGGTTATACTGCTATCAGCGGGCATGTTGCTGGTGCATGGAGCAGCGAGTGCCCAACAGGTTAAAACTAAGGATACAACTGTGGCGCCGGTGAAACCTGCTGTCAGCATACCAGTGGATAGCGCCGTAGCCCCTGTACCTGCCACCTGTGCGTCTACCATCACGCGGGAGCAGGATCAATCTTGTGAAGCCAGACAATTAACTGGTGACGTGGTAATTACGTACTATGGGAGAAGGCGAATCAGAATTTTTGGCTGGAATACGCATATTCCGGCGCCCAGAGTGCCTGCGTGGCTTCGCAGGAGTTAAATCTCCGGCTTTCTTCGTGGCTCCGTAAGCGTTAGTCTTTAAAATGATAGCGGCTGTCTTTCCGCACAATTCCCCATCTTTTAGCATATACATATTCACCTCTTTCGAGGGCATCCAGGTAGTTACTCAGCCATATTTCAAAGGAGGGGGCTATCATCTCCCTATGGGCATCGTCATGCCAAAGTGTGATCACCTGTCCGGACCTGCCTCCGGGAGCGGGGTCAAAATCCAGGCAGAGGTGGTTGCCCAGGCCATCGTAAGTAAATGGTATCCAGCGCGGATTCCACCAGTCGTCCCGGATGCCGCTGTCGGGCTCGGAAAGGAGGCGGTCGCCATTATGCACAAAAGCGCCATTATCCAGCAGCTCCTGCCAGGTGGTCCATTCATCCAGGATATCCTGGATGGATAGCAGCTTATCGCCGTTGACCAGGCCGGCTTTAGATACCATCTGACCATCGTGAATGCTGTAAAAGTGTTTGAATGAGTTGGGTAACAGGACTCCCGTAGCGGATTCCAGCTCGGCAATATCGTTGAGAGATACACCGGGGTTAAGGATACTAAGCATTTTGGGGGCGTGTTCACGCATCCATAACTCCCATCTGTTCCAATATTGTTCCATTTGACATGGGGGTTTGTAGTACCTATAAAGATGTGAAAAAAAGTTGGAATTTTATATGTTAACTTTCTTCTTTTGCTGCCGTTTTTGTAACTATTTAATCAATACTTTTGTATTATAATCAAC
Source organism: Chitinophaga jiangningensis (assembly GCF_900142605.1). Classification (GTDB taxonomy): domain Bacteria; phylum Bacteroidota; class Bacteroidia; order Chitinophagales; family Chitinophagaceae; genus Chitinophaga; species Chitinophaga jiangningensis. The sequence continues at coordinate 247,443 of NZ_FRBL01000007.1, read as the reverse complement.
ACTGAAATTATTCAACAGTAAATAGCGCATTATGGCACAGCTACCTAAATTCCTGATCGCAGACGACCCAGTAACAGATCCTGAGAACGAGTATATTTTCCATACGCAGTCTCCGCGCTTCTTCGCAAAACGCGTTGAAGAAGATGAGGAAACCGCCTATATCGACATCGTTCATGAAATCGACAACGTTGAAGAGTTCTTCAAAAATGCTCCTGAAAAGAAAATTGAACTGCTGGAGCAACTGGAAGACTGGTACTATTCCTACATGGAATGGTTAGAAGACGATGGCGAAGAAGAGGAAGAAGACGAAGAATAAACCTGCTTTATACTTTAAAGGGATCATGTACCACTACATGGTCCCTTTTTTGCGGCTGTAACCTGCACCATGACGCCGAATGTGTTTTGGCCTCAACCAACAAAACTCCCACTCCGTTACTTTTCTATTAAAAGAAAGCTTGCTATATTAGGTTATCAATTATAGCAGAAGGACTTATGGCGGTATACAAATTCAGCGAAGAAGGTATCAGGGATGCAAAAAGGCGTATCATCCGCCGGCAGGTGATTATTTTTGCCATACTGGTAGCCATGTTGTCCTACTTTTACCTCTATCGGGATGAGGTGCCCAACCGCATGGAAATGTACATCATTTTCGGGGTGCTGATTGTTTACTTTGCCTGGAGTAGCTTCCGCCGTATCAAGCTGTCGATGGACGTTTACAGGAGCTTTGAAATTGAAATCAACGACCTTCATATCATCCGCCGTCAGAAACATTCTCCGGACCTTTCACTCTCTGTTTTTGAAATTGCCCGTATGGCAGAAACCCGTAATGGCATTGTGGTGCGTGGCGAGTCCCCGGACGCTGTTATGGTAATCCCCGACGGACTTGATAACTATGAAGAGCTGGAAAAGCAACTTTCTTCCATCCGCACCTTTGATGAAACGGATGAAAAAGCTTTTCATGAGCAATTCTGGTGGCTGGGGATGCTATTGCTGCTGGGCGGCGCTGCCGGGTATTATTTTACTGACGATAAAATTCTGCTGACGCTTTCCGGCCTGGCCATCATCGCATTCCTGAATATATTCGCACGGCGCTCCTACCAAAGCCGGCTCTTCACCGACGAGCGCCGGAAAAGAGCCAATTTTACCTTATACCTTCTTTCCGTGTTGGTAGCTGCTTTTACAGTACTGAGGGTGATCGGTTACATTTGATTACCTGATCACAGGGGTGGAGGTACGGATAAAGAATAACCCGTCGAAGATCCTTGGCCATACTGCTGTTGCAGCCATAAAGTCTCCTATACAAGCTACCTGGTTTTGCTGTAACACTTTGCCGGCATGCCTGTAATCCAACAAGGCAGCTGGTTTATTGGTGGCGGCCAGCGCAGCTTCAATGCTGCCCGCCTGCGGCGGCGGTACATCCATGATTTTCAGGCTTACATAGTCCATATATTTTCCTTCGGACCCTGAAAACCCTAACGCATATACGTTGTTTCCAAAATGCTTTTTCAGCTTGGCCCCCATGGGGATGAAAGTATTATAAAAGTCCTGCAGACCGCCTTTTCCCTCGCTGTTGCCCATGGTGTTGGCGATGTGTCCGTTATGTGCCCAAACGATGATCTTTTTGCCGGGATATACGGTGTCGGCCAGCCAGATCAGGTTGTCAGCCATTTGCAGGTCGCGGTAATTAATTTCATTGCCTTTTGCCAGGCCCCAATAGCGGATGGCCTGGGACTCAATGCTGCATACAGCGCGGTACCAGAAGCCAGCCTTGTTTAACAGACTTTGGGGATCGGATGATGCATTATTTGAAGCCAGTGTTAATTTGAGAAGGTGGGTTTTGCGGAAAAATATTGTCATGGAATCTGTATCTGGCTTGTAGTTCCTGGTTTTAAACAGCGTAGGACAAATGGCTTTAAATACTTTCCAATCGCTATCCAGCTCGCCGGGGTAGTGGTCGAACAGGAACTGGGTCATGTCCGGCATCATTTCATTGATTGCTTTCGCTCCGCTGTGCTGGCTTTCGAAGCCTGTTACTGTTATGGGATTTGCACTTTTCAATTGTTGTTGTACGTAGTTAAATAGGGGATACATTTGCTCGCTGGTGGCATACATATAAAACAGGTTGTTGGGAGCCTGTTCTTTCAAAGAAGCCCCTGCCTGTACATTTCCCCAAATTTTATTTACGTCATAAAAGCCGCTTTCGAAGGCTAATACCTCAAACCCCAGCTGTTCATGCAAGTATTGAATGATGCGCGTTTTAGCTAAAAACGTAGAGCCTTCTCCGTGAGTCTGCTCCCCTAACATAACGATACGACTATTGCCTATGGCCTGTTTCAGCGCATACAGGTCTGTATAGTCGGTGTTTGCAGGGTCAGTGCTGGCAATGGCAGCAGCATGTTTATGAACATATGTTTCCAGTGCTTGCTGCGCTTTGGTTGGCAGGAAAGGGACTAAACAACATACCGCGATGATTACTTTTTTCATCAAAAGTGGATTTATATAGGTGAGATGTCGGTTTACCCAGGTAGAAGTACTACTGCTTATCTGCAATTTTACTTCGGAAGCTGGAAGGGCTCATCTGGTGGTGTTTCCGGAAGAATTTATTGAAGTGGCTCATATCACTGAATCCAAATTCATTGCTGATTTCTTTCAGTGAAAAGGAGCTGTGTTTGAGTCTGTTTTCGATGAGATGTAGTTTGTAGTTGTTTACATATTCACGCAGTGTTACACCGGTTTGTTCTTTGAAATACGTACCCAGGTAGTGTTTGGAGTAGTCGAACCTCTCAGCCAGTTGTTCTGTTTGAATGTCATCCGTTTGGTGGATATGTTCGTGAATATAATTGAGCAGCTGCGTAATTTTTTCGCTGTGTTTCCCTGTAATAGTTTGGGTGGTGGGGGAGATGTTGTTTTGCACCATGGATAGCAGCGCCTGTACGAGCAGGCGGATCGTGTGGTTATTTTCGTTCTTGTCGTCCTGCCATTCGGTCACTATCAGTCGGATCAGCTGATCTATTCTTTCTTTTATTGTTGGGGAGAGATGTAATCTGTCCTGTTGAAATGCCTGCAGTAAATTTTCGGTCACGCTGTTCCAATGCTGTTGGGCAGTGGCTTCGCCGGCGCCCAGATAGGCATTGGTGAATTTCAGGAAGGTAAACGTAGTAGGGGTTGCTATCTCGAAGTGATGGGAATCAGCAGGGCCCAGCAGAAATAACGCATGATGTGCATAAGGGACTGTTACACCGGATACACAGTGCAGGCCTTCGCCCTGATGTACAAATATCAGCTCAAAGTGGTTGTGGTTGTGCACAGGGTGCTCCCACACCTTGCCGGTGAAGTGTGATATGCGTAGGTATTCATGTTGTATATAACGTTTCATTCCTGGAAAAATACAAATTAACCCTACTAAAGTACAACAGATACACTTTTTGCCCAACTGATCTTTGTGGTATAAAAAGCAAAGCATATGAACACCGGAAATAATAAAAAAGTAGCACTGGTAGCGGGCGCTCAGGGCGTAATAGGAAAGAACCTGATCAACTATCTGCTCACCCTGGACGATTGGGAGGTGATCGGATTATCCAGGCGTGGAGGAGAGGCTACAGATAAGTTGCAATACATTGCGGTAAACCTTCAGGACCGCGAAAATGCGCAACAGCAGCTCCAGCATCTCACTACGGTAACACATATATTTTATACCGCTTACCAGGATGCCGCTACCTGGGCAGCGCTGGTGCCGCCTAATATGGCGATGTTGGTAAACCTGATGGAAGCGGTGGAGCCGGTGGCTAAAAACCTACAGCATGTGAGCCTGATGCAGGGGTACAAGGTATATGGCGCGCACCTTGGTGCATTTACTACGCCGGCTAAGGAATCTGACGCGGGCAGGCATATGCCTCCGGATTTCAACATGGATCAGCAATACTACCTGGAACGGTTACAGCAGGGTAAAAGCTGGGGATGGTCGGCTATCCGTCCTTCTGTGGTGGGTGGTACCGCCCTGGGCAATCCTATGAACCTGGCGCTCAGCATTGCAGTGTATGCCAGCATTTCCAGGGAACTGAACCTGCCATTGCGCTTCCCTGGCAAAGCAGCAGCCTATAACAAAATCATGGAAATGACGGATGCCGACCTGCTGGCCAAAGCTACTGTATGGGCAGCTATCACTCCTAAGGCGGCTAACCAGGCGTTTAATATCACCAACGGGGATTTGTTCAGATGGGAGCAGTTATGGCCTAAAATAGCCGCTTATTTTGATTTGGAGGTGGCACCGCCGCTGCCTATGCCACTGGATACAGTGATGTCAGACAAAGCTCCGTTATGGGAGGCCATGCGGGTTAAATATGGGTTGAGTGCTTCATATGATGCAGTATCCGCCTGGAAGTTCAGCGACTTCGTATTTTCCTGGGATTACGATTTTTTTGCGGATGGGAGTAAAGCGAGGCGTTTAGGGTTTCATGAGTACGTGGATACGGAGGAGATGTTTATGCGGTTGTTTGATGAGTTGAGGAGGGAGAAGGTGGTGCCGTGAGGGCATAAAAAAGGCAGCAAAAGCCGCCGGGGGAATACTACTACAAACTATGGCTTGGTTCACATTCGAAATTAGGTTATAAAGTTTAGTTGAAGTATAGTGTAATTGTGCTCAACTTCTATAATTCAATTTATAGCTGTCTTCATAGCTTATCTCAGAGAATGTCTAATATATCTCTGCAATAGCAAAATAGTGCTTAAGTAGAGGCAGGTAGTGCATATTTGAAATAAATGATTTAGTGAAGGTGCAATTTGCCCCTTTCTCATAGGACAGAGAGGACCTATGAACACTCCTTCGTCATTTGAAATAACTATCAACTAAGACATTGTTAGATTTTATTATTTGAAAGATTTAACTATGTTAATAACATCCAACTTTTCTAACCCCAGAACCATAGCGATTATCCAATATATTACCAAGATGATTTTTACGACTACACTTTCTGGGAGTACACCCAAAAAACTTAGGAGATGTTGAGGGAGACACAAGATAAAGTCAATCCAATAGAGCGGATTTAATGAATCAGTTGCTCGCTTGCGAAATACGCCAATCGCTTGGTTAAAATGGCCTATAGTATGTGCAACGATATCGGAACGTGTATTTGTTATGTTATCAAAGGTGCTTACACGATAATTCGCAAAGTTTCCAAATCCCAAAAACTCCTGATGTGTGACCCCAGAATCTTTAATACCGGCTTTTTTAAAGAGATCAATAATAGCAGGCACTTCTTGATTAAATTCCCAAGTATTTTTTGCTAGATAGTGGTTGTACTTTTTTAAAAGACTGCTAGTTTGTCGAAGATTATATATGTTTAATAGAAACCGCAGCAACATAAGCGTAATAAACGCATAGGTTGTATAGGCAATCGGAGATAAAAAAGTTTCCTTCATACTTCTGATAATCGGTTTAAAATTAATTACGAATTATGATCTCAACGTCATATTCAATTTTGGAATAATTATATCATTTTGGACTAATCATTCTATCAGTTTTTATCTATGAGAAATTCCTTTTATCTTTCTATATAAAGCCATCGCATAATTATCTGTCATTCCTGATACATAATCAAGTACGGATAAAACACGATCATATTTCTCTAAATCTGTAAGACTATTTAGCTCTTTTTCTTCTTTGGGTCTATATTCCTCTGGTAACAAACTACTTAATTTTTTGGCCTTTTCTGATTCCTGCTCACCACAAGAGAAGCAAATATCGCTTGAAATTGCCAGACTATGAATCAGCGCGTCCATTACCTCAAACCCGCTTGCCTCACTTTCCAATACAGGTCGATAATTATAAACATATTTCCGAATTAAATATTTCATCTTTTTGAGATTATCTTTGATGGAACTAGGTATGTCATCAATCAAAGACCCCATGTAACCGCCATGCATTATATCCTCATAATTATTCTTGAATATCTGAAAGCACTCGTGTGTTAATACATTTATTACTTTAGATCGTAAATAAGAGATAGTGTCTTTGTAATTTTCGGCATAGGTAATTTTGTTGCTATCAAAGGAGTTATCTATTGATGCAATGTTTGATAAAATTTCTAAGGGGGTATTGTTTATAGTTACTAGTTCGGATTCTCCCTTTTTGTTTATGAAATTGAATGATTTATAATGTTTGTCGATATCAATCAATCCTAAGCGACAACCATCTTCAAAGTCAATCATGCCGTAAGCGATGTCATCAGCAGCTTCCATCAAATAACATAAGGGATGTCGATGGAATGCAAGATCTCCATCACTGATGCCTTCAACAGATAATAGGCCTAGTTCGTTCGCAATCTCTGCGAATAACTCTCTTTCTGAAAAAAAGAATCCATGTTTCGTAAAGGATTTGGGTTCTTTGCCCTTTTCATAAGGTTTTTTTATAAGAAATGCTTCTCGTGGGTATTTACTAAATGTACCTAAGAGTGCTGCTGTGGGATTGATTCCTTTTTCACAATTTTTTGTAAGGATTCTGAAGCCATTAGCATTTCCCTCAAAAACTGAGAAGTCTTTCCAAATTTTATTTTTTTGAATCATTAATTTTTTATCATAAGGCTTCTCTACTGTTATTTTATTATCATAGTCATAGTCATTAAAATAGAAGTTGTTGTCATCTTCTTTTATTGCGTCCTTAATATTTGGATGAGGACGGAAATATGAGTTGTCGCTTGTAAAATGATATGAAATTGCTGCTTCTCCAGAATGGCCAAATGGGGGATTTCCAATATCATGTGCTAAGCAAGCTCCAGCAACTAGCGCGCCGATGTCTGCTGCAAGAATTGGATTATCGACCCGAAAAGAAGCATCTAATTCCTTTATTATTAGAGGGAAAGCTAATTTACCTAATGATCGACCAATTGAAGCCACTTCAAGACTGTGTGTTAATCTAGTATGAACAAAGTCGTATTCTGGAAATGGAATGACTTGCGTTTTATCTTGAAGGCGTCTAAAAGGATAGCTATAGATTATTTGATCGCAATCTTTTTCATATGGACTTCTTGGATCGGTAAATTGTGATTGGCTAATGCTGGTTGAGCACTTCTGAAATTCAGATACTCTTTTGGTAGATAGTAATTTCTGCCAATTCATGCGGGGGCTCATATGGAATGTAATTTTCTTGTAAAGGGAATATTCAAATATAAGGTAATTATTTCTTAAGCAATAAACTCACATTTTGTTTAAAATGAATCTCTTCGAAAATTTTTCAAATTCCTTAAACTCCCGCAACATCCTCTTTCCATTCGTGCCGAAGTTCTTAAACTCACGCAAATAACTATGTAAAGTTTTGCCAGATTTGCTGACAGATGAAAGATCAATGGCACTGTCTTTCATCTGGTTTAGATGGCGTAAGCTAATGTGTTAAAAGATATGATAAGATTGATTCACTCCAAAGAGTGTAAGATTTAGTATTGAAACAATTTCTAAAGTTCAGAATAACTTTCCTAACCCTTTGAAGCTTACCGCGTTAACTTCTAGGTGAAAGTACAGTCTGAGCTGTAGCAGTAGACAATTGCCATTAGAGTGAACATGACGGAATTAGTAGCCAGAATAGAAATTATTAGTTAATACTACTTTGTATTTACTTTGCTTTTAGTTGGTCGTATCAGTCTTTTCCAGCCTTCTTTATATACTTCTTCAGAAATTTGTATGATCTTATCCTTTTCGGCGTTGCTTAAGGCTGGGGTAATAGCTTTTGTTTCTATATCCTGTATATCCTTTATGCGCATTTTACGGTAAAAGGTAGGAATACTCCACTTACATTCTTTGCAAACTCTTTCCCGGAACTCAATTGGCAGGTCTGTATATAGTGCATGCAAAACCGATAAGGCATTTTTGCGGGTGACTGTCCGCTTCTGTTTATTAGTCATTAGTTGGAGAAATATATGGGTATAAACAATGCTGTTAGGTTCAAAAGGGGAGGGCATAAAAAAGGTGCGGGTTGGTTCCTACCGTATCAGAAGGGCTACGACACCCCGACTACGAAATAAGAACGCCCACACCAATATGGTACAGGCGATTTACCTTATTCTCTCGTAGTCTTGAAAGGTCGTAGTTTTCTGATTAGAGAGTAAAGCAAACACGCTTAAATTTCCTTATATGCCTGCAAATATACGTCTTGCTAAGGACTGTTATTGCTGTACTTCATATAATTGTAGGTCAATTTTTAACGAGGTTATCAAAAAAGATGACGCTACAAAAATAATGAAAATATCAATTGCGTACTTGTTAGTACGCAATTTTTTTACAATTTCTTTGATGCTTTGTGTTAATCAACATTTACCCGGATGATTAACGAAGAAGATAAAGAGATAATCAAACGGTTTGGAATGCATCTGGCCAAACTGCGTAATGAAAAGGATTTAAGCCAGCGCCAGCTATCGCATAGGTGCAGGGTTGACTATAGTAAGATTGGCGCTATGGAAAGGGGAGAGGTAAACGTAACGCTAATTACTATTACAGAACTGGCAAAGGGGCTGGATATACCACCAAAGGAATTATTGAATTTTGATTTAGAATGAAAAGGGGCAGTTGAGTAGAAACATAGTTTCTGACAACAAAAATGACAACCGCCCTAAAATAAAAAAACCGCAAATGCAATACTGTATTGCGTTTGCGGCGATTGAGTGGTAGCCCGGACAAGGTTAGTAACGTTGTTCATAATTAATTGATTTATATATTGTTAGATGATTAATTTCAACGTTGGGGTACGGTTTTGGGGAAAATTAATGGAGTCCATAAAAAAGGGTTAGTATAAACTAACGCCTTTTCGGGATTACCGCCCCGTAATAGCGGAAAACCCTTGGGTGGTTGGTTTAACAACCTGTTTAAAGCTCCTTTCAGCTTCAATCTTGAACTTCACATTTGCATACAGGGAAATGCCGGCAACCGCTGCCAGTATCAGCACCATTGAGCGGAGAAGTGATTTATAAATTCTCAACTCAGTTTCTAACTGCTGTATGTACTCAGGCTGTTGCATGATCCAGTTGTTTCTGTAATGTGTCCAAAACGGTCTTATGCCTTCGGGCGTATATCCGCTGCTTTTGATTCAGCATAATTAACATTTCTGACATAATACCCTCAATTTTCTCCATTTCGGCGTTTGAAAGTACCATTTCTACCTGATCGGTTTTTGTGCTGATGCTGTCCTGAAGTTTGGTTTTACGGTAAAAGGTTGGTGTACTCCACTTGCATTCAATGCATACACGTTCCCGGAATAGAACGGGAAAGCGGGTGGTTAGCAGGTGCAAATTTGCCAGGTAATTTTTGGTCCTGGGCTTTTTGGGACGTTTAGCCATGGGGGTGGTTTTGGTTAAGTAAAGAAAAATTAGGTCAAATATAGGCGTTCTTTTTAAAATCTTGCTCGATCGAGCAAGATTTTAAATGAGTTTTTCTCTCAATTTGGTTAGATGATAGACGAAGAAAAACTTAGAAAATCATTTGGCGAGCGGGTACGCTCAATTCGAGAGAGAAACGAATTGACATTATTGGATATTGAGGTTGCTACTGGGATTAGTGAAGGAGCCTTATCTAAGATTGAGAATGGTAAAAAGAACGTGAATCTTCCCACTGTCTTTAAACTTGCTGCAGGGTTAAACGTAGAGGTAACAGATCTGGTAAGTAATCTCTTTAAGGCAGTCGAAGGCCCAATTTGAATTATCAAACTAATGTTGTTACCTAGAAATGTTTAAATTTGGATATAAACTATGATGATGAATTACTTAAACTATATAGAATCTAATAGTAATGTGATGCTTGGTAAGCCTGTTATAAAGGGCACAAGAATTACAGTAGCATTGGTATTGCAACGACTTTCAGAGGGTGCATCCCCACAAGACTTAATAAAAGCATATCCCGCTTTGACTATTGAGTCAATCAGTGCAGTGCTTGCCTATGCTTCGGATGCTATCGGTAACGAAACAATTATCGCTGTAGCATGATCCTGGCTGACGAGAATATTCACACACACATAGTGCAATTCCTTCGTGAAAATGGCTTTGAAGTCGTTTCGATCACTGAATTGAATAAAGGAATTAAGGACGAGGAAGTTATCCAATGGGCTTTAAAAAATGACTATTTTTTACTTACTGAGGACAAAGATTTTGGTGAGTGGGTATTTGCCCACCATGTGAAAGATTTAAGTGTTCTCTTTCTGCGTTATGCTTTCTATGAATATGAAGAAATTGCTGAGGCATTAGTTATTTTATTAAAATCAACCCAGCTTAAAAAGCCTGTATTTGCAACCCTTACCCCTAAGAAAATTAGAGTTCGACAATTATGATTTTCACGCGTGCGTATTGACCGATAAAAAACCTTCCCGCGCAATAGATATCGGAAAAATCTTGGCATTCTTCAACACTTAATTGATAACCAGCAATCGGCATTTCCAGCCTGTCCAATTTTAAAATCATTCCCCCACATCCTTTTTAAGGACTCGGAAAATTCCCCACTGTAAAACTCCCCGCTACCGTCCACAATAGCTTCACAGTGCCCACCTCCCACCATCTCAAAGGTGACAAGCTGCAATCCATCAGTATATTTTCCAGGGCACGAAACCGCTACGAGTGATTTTATTTCAAATGTCAGGTTTTGTAAGGTTACTTTCAACAAATTTCCCTCTGAATCCTTCCCTATAGCGGGTTTCAAGTGAGTCAAAAAATCACGTAAATCACACCCCTTTTGCCGGTCATCTTCGGTTGCATGCAGTTCCAGGATATCCGAAACCTGAATAAACATGAAATTGGAAAGCTCTTTTGCCACCTGCTGCCATCTGATAAATGCCTTGCCATCTGTTGAAAGGTCAGGGAATAACACCACCTTCCTACCATGCAGGGCCTTAGTTCGTTCGCTATTGAGATAAGACAAACTGCCAGCTGCCAACCAAATAAATTCCGGCATATACACACTGGCCACGATAGCAGTTGCCGGCGCTTCAACTATGGCAACTGGCTTGGTTTTATCCTGCTTGAGTAGCTGCTCACCAAACAGACAGGATATATATGAGCCGCTTTGTTGTGTGTAACTTTCAAGCCATGTAGGTAGTGGCTGTTTCTTTAGCATAAAGCCCCTTTGTAAAATACTATGAATCCAGGTGGTAGCACTTTTTACATTACCTTCTTTATCCTGGTATTTGGCAGTGTGTCCGTCATGATCAAACAGCTTTACCTGGCCGGCCCTTATTTCCCCGGCTTGGTTAATAAACCAGAATATCGCAGCGCCCGGCCAGCGGTTATTTGATGTGCCTATTTGGTAACGTGTAACCAGCTCCGAAGCGATGTCAGCACCAAACAATTTAGCCAGGTATTGCACAAAGGAATTTCCACTATAGCTAGTACGATACTGTTTTAAAATCTCAACCGGGATGTTAACAGCTGGTGCTGGGTTGACCTTAATAGCTGAGGGTATGAATGCCGGTACATGGCCAGGCTTCCGAAAATATCCACAATTCACCTCCCGGTCACATCTTCCATAATCGCCGGTAACTGCCTGGTTAGTCATTGTGTCAATGTACACAACAAAGGTTTTCCTTCCACATGCAGGACAGGTATGTTTTTTACTCCCACGTTCCAGTATATATCTAAAGCCAGACATAAATAAAAAGTGTTTGTACGGCCCTACATAGCCTGCATACACTACATTTAGGCATGTAGGATATGTAGAGTATGTAGGACCAGGGGAAACAATTATTTTTCCATATAGATGACCATTCCGGCGGTCCTTCGTTCTATGCTGTAAGCGTGCCGCCGAAGCCGTTCGGTAAAAGTTTTGGTAGAGCAGGGGCGGTAACCGTTATCTGTCGCATATAGCCGGTACGCTGTAAATACTTGTTTATATGGTAAGTACCTGGTTAATGAGGGCCTGTAACCTTCATCCTCTATAAACATGGCTACACTGTCCGACTGCTTTTGGTATTCCTCCACTTTTAGCCGGGCAGCTTCACAATCGGAAAAGCGCTTTTGGCGCAATAGCCGGTTTAAGCCTTCAAGCACCCAGTTAAATACGCCTGATAACTCCGTACCAATGATTTTCCGGGCAAGCTCTTTATCTTGCTGGGCCTCTGGAATTGTTACGTCAAAAGGAATGATCAGAAAACGTCTGAAGTACGCCTGTGTATGTTCTACATTGCCAGGCAGCTCATTGCAGTTAAAAATCAATTTGGCATAGTGCGTCATGTTGAAAGCCTGGCCATAGGGTTGGCGTGCTTCCACTGGCTCCCCAGATGCTAACTGTTTAAATATGGCTGCTTCCAGGTTGTCGTTTATTTCGCTGGCATAGTTTACCAGCTTATTGGCCAACTTAGCCCTATAATAGCCAGTGTTGTCGGTTAAGCTCTGTAAGGAATAGCTACATACGTTTTCAGGGCCTAATAAGGCGCTAATGACCTCGAAAAATACCGATTTGCCATTAGCGCCTGTACCATATAAAAGCAGCGCCTTTTCCAGCTTTAAAATGCCAGGGCCGATAAAGAGGTAGCCGATGTACTCAGCTAACACCAGTTGTCGCTGTATATCCGGAAGTACTGTATTAAGATACTGGGTAAACAAAGGGGCCTTTGCTCCTGGATTATAACCAAACGGTAACTGATAGGTTAAAAAGTCATTCCGGCTGAAGCTGCGTAGTGTAGTGCCATCTGGACCGATTTCATATGTGCCATTTAAAAGGTTGATGTAAACAACACCGATCGGATGTAAGGGCGTAGGGAGATATGCGGAGGCAAGAAATTGCTTATACAAATGCTCTCTGAACTGATAATGCCGACCACTGTATTTGTCTACTCCCATTAACTCGGCCGCATTTCCCAGGAATCCTTTTAGCTCGTCCTCCGCTAACAGACTCCAGTAGGCACCATTGTAAGCATAAATGAAATCGTGGCGTTTACATAGTCCCCAGTCGTTGGCATGTGCGAGGTGTAACACTTCCTCAATACAAATAACCAGGAGATGCCTTTGACTAACGCGTTTCTTTTTCAGTTCTTGCCTAATGATTGATTCCTGTTGGCTGCTTTCTGAATTGCCTTCTTTTCCTTGTAAATCTGCCAGCTGTTCACGCAGTTAGCACTTCAGGGTAAGCCAATTGCTGAAAATCCAGTTTTTCAACTTTTTTCAGCAATTGGCACGTTATTTCCTGGTGACTTATATTGGAAGATGGCCGCAGTAGCTGGTTTGCATGGTCCCGGATTAAATCAGGTGTGATAATTTGTTTATCAAACTGAGCAAATGTTTTTGCATCCTGTTTAGTGAAATCCGGGACGATTCTGTTTGCGCTGTTATCCTCCATTACAACCTCCTTTGTGATTTCGCAGCCTGAATTTGCTTTAGGGACTCTATTAATTCCCTACGCTTGTAACGTACTCGTGTGCCTATCCGGTAGCCGGTTATTTTGCCGGTTTTGGTGAAATCCAAAAGGGTAGGTAAGGAGATACCTAACAGCTTGGCGGCCTCTTTCCTTGTTATTAATTCCTCCTTAGTGTCATTTGGCTTTTGTTCCAAAAGTTGTGAAAGCTCTGATTTGAGGGTGTCGGCTATTAGCTGGCGTAATTGGTCTAACGGCAGGGCCGTGAGGATTAAGTCGTTGTTCATATGTTCACTGAGTTTTGATATCAGCAAAGGAACAACAACAGCCCTACCGGAGTCAACTACGGTAGTTAGTTAGTAGTTACAAAATGATAAGGTTTGTCAAGGTTTGAGGCCCGATTATGATATGCAGATTATCCAGTTTTACCTTTGTTTGGCAATATGTTATGAAACTTACAATCATACCGTTTAGTATATACTTTGGTTTCCCGCTCGCTGGGTTTCAGTAGCTGTGTAAGGCTTCGCTGGGCATCTGTTGCAGTTCCTTTTTGCGTTTGGGATAAATCAAAACTATAAACCAGGCTTTGCACCGTACCAGTCAATTCCCCTGGGGCGATAGACTTAATCCAACCTTTGCTTTCAAGGGATAAAATAAGCTCGGCAAATTCCTTTTGGGTGCCCTGCCAGGCTAATTTGTGGCTATAGATTGTGTTAGTCCCGGTAGACCGGCATAATTGCTTCTTGAATCGATGGAATGGTACTGGTATAGGGTAATCAGGATTTCCATGTAATAAAGTGTTTAGTTCTTCTGGTTTAAGCCCAAATTCGAGGCTTAAAATCTCCAGTAACAATCTGGGATAATCCAGGGCAGAGGAAAGGAGGGATGCAAGGATGGTCGCCAATTCTTCAACCGTGTTAATAACATCTCCGTTAGGGAACATATCCCGGGAATCGTCAATAATAGCTGTAACCGTTTTGGGGCCGTGCTTGTAAAGGTCCTGTGCTTGCAATTTCTGTTCCCGTAAACCTTGTAGCTGTTGGCAATTCTCTGCGTATAGCTTCAACACAAGAAATAGGAAGTTATGCTGGGCCTGTTCGGTTTCAGCATATAAAAGATGGTGCCTAATAGCTGCTTTGGTATTGTCAAGCGCTTTCTTTCTTTCGCTCAACAGTGAAAATACGTCTTTGGAAAGGTCTTTAATGGTTTGAGGGAATTTCTGGAGTCCAGGTTTAAGGGGCGTGGAAAATTTTAAGAGTTGCTGTATTACACCTTCGGTGTCCTTAATCCATGATTTAGCCTGATCGAAACTTAATTCTACTCTATCCATACACAAGGTTTTAAGGGGTTACTAACAGTTGCTAACAATACTATTAAATTACATCACCGTTACGCAATGTATATGCGCAAAGAAAAGCCCCGTCAAATAAGACGAGGCTAGATAAAATTATACTTTGATTCTGCTCTCCCAATGCTTCTGTAGCAGCTGCGCGTGCTCTGTAGTCCCTAACTTTATATACCGCATAAACGCTTTTTCAGTCCTGTGACCAGTTATCGCCATAATGGTAAGCACAGGCGTACCTGCTAAGTATTCATTAGTGGCAAAACTTCGCCGCGCGGTATGGCTAGTGACAAGCTCACACTTAGGCCATGTTTCAACTATTTTCTTACCAGCTTTTGTGTAGGTAATGGTTACTGACGTTTGAAGCCTTTCAATCTGCCGGCATACCTCCTTTATGTACTGGTTTATTTTCTGGTTACTGATCGCCTTGGGGAAACTATTGTTATACTTCCGCTGTAGATCCTTGATAGCCGGATGTATGGGAATTACGATCCTCCCACCTGTTTTCTGCTGCCTGATGTTGATGAAATTATCATCGATATGCTCAGGGGATAGCCGGGAGAAATCCGAGAACCGTAAACCAGTATGACAGCCAATCAGAAATAAGTCCCTGGCACGATCCAGGCGCGGATCGTTTGAGAGGTCATGATCAGCAAGCGCCTTTAAATCTTCCTCACTCAGGTAAATACTGTCGGTTTCCTCATGGGGTTTAAAAAAGTAGTCGCTTTCAAAATCTTCACATACTTTGATTCCATTGCTTTTAGCGTCCCGCATGACCGTAATTATCCGTTTTATATGGTCACCAATGGTATTAACTGCCAATTGCTTTGCATGGGTTAAATGTGCTGTATAGTCGCCATGGAAACGAATATCTACCGTGTCAAAATCAATCTTCCGTTTGTAGGACTTTTGAAATTCTATCAGATGATTGTAGGTAGTCAGATAGCCTTTGTTAGTATCTGGGGAGGTACTGTTTTTGGTTTTAGGGCTTATCCTGGTACCGTCCTGTGCCCGTGTGATGAAGTTGTCGAAATAGGTCAAAAAGGTAGGACGAGTTGTTACCTTTTTGCCTGTGGCTATATCCAGCAAGGCCTTTAGGGTTTCTGGCTCTGGAATGATATTGTTATTATCATTTCGATAGCGACGATACACTGTTTTGATAGTATGCTCAAGGGTATCCATCCGCGCGTTAAACTCTGGATGTTCCGGGAAATCCTTGTTTGTTTTGTGTGCCCGTTGCGTGACCTTGTTCCAAAATACACAGGGTATCTTTTCAGCCAGGTAATAACGTAAAACGCGCCCTTCATACCAGACTTTAGCAAGTATCGTACTGTTCTCCGCTTTCGGTCTTTTCAGGTAAAAACTTACTTCCATTGTCACAGTGTGTTTAATGTTAACAATGTTTCAGTAAGCATGTGGGTAAGGTCTGCTTTTGGTCCCCGGCTGTCAAAAATGTGGGGACTGTCCTGGGGACCATTGGGGCCTGTTTTGGGGCCTGTTGGCGTTTGCCTGGTTTTACTTACTTTAATTCCTCTTTCCTCCGAAAGCCCCGCCCCTAAACGAAATTCGCCTGAATCCAGCCAAGCTGCATTCAGGCGAAATATGTTTTCAGTAGCCCGGACAAGAATCGAACTTGTATCTAAAGTTTAGGAAACTTCTATTCTATCCATTGAACTACCGGGCCGGTTCCGACCTCATTTCTGAGGATCGGGTGGCAAAAGTAAGATATTTAAATTAATTTTTAAATACTTTCTATATCTACTTTTCCGCCGGCTGGTGCATAGAGACCGTCGATCTCATGCTTGTATCTTTCCAGGATCACTTTACGTTTCACCTTCAGGGTAGGCGTCAGCTCACCAGCGTCCACTGTCCATTCCTGTGGCAGTAAGGCGAACTTTTTCACCTGCTCAATATGGTTAAAAAACTGGTTGTACTTATCCACGGCCTGTTTGAAAAGATCCTTGATTTCAGGGTTTTTGAGCATTTCCTCGTTGGTAGTCCAGTTGAGGCCCCGTTTCTCCGCCCATTTCTTCAGGTTTCCGAAGGAAGGCACAATCAGCGCGCCGGTGAATTTACGGTCTTCACCTACTACCATGAGCTGCTCAATGTAGGGCGACTCCTTAAACTTGTTTTCAATAGGCTGTGGCGCCACAAACTTACCACCAGAGGTCTTGAACAGTTCTTTTTTCCGGTCGGTAATTTTAAGGAACTTATTATCGATGATCACGCCGATGTCGCCCGTATGGAACCAGCCATCCTTAATGGCGTCAGCGGTGAGGTCGGGGCGTTTGTAGTAGCCCATGGTGATGTTGGGGCCTTTGGCGAGGATTTCCCCGTCTTCAGCTATTTTCACTTCTACGCCGTCAATGATCGGACCAACGGTGCCGAACATACGATCTTCCACCTTAAAGCGGTTAACGCTGATAACAGGGGAGGTTTCCGTAAGCCCGTAACCTTCCATGATCGGAATGCCGGCAGAAGTAAATATCTTCAGCAAGCGCACCTGGCAGGCCGCAGCGCCGTTTACAATCGCCTGTATATTCCCTCCCAGGGCGGCTCTCCACTTACTGAACACCAGCTTGTTCGCCAGCTTCAGCTGTAGATTGTACCACAGCCCCTGGTCCTTATTGATCTCGTAACGCTTACCCAGGTCCACCGACCAGAAAAAGAGCGCCCTTTTAATGCCTTTCAGTTCCAGCCCGGTAGCCATTATTTTCTCGTATACCTTTTCCAGTAAACGTGGAACAGTAGTGAAAATAGTGGGCTTCACTTCTTTCAGGTTCTCGCCAATTTTATCCATGTTTTCCGCATAATAGATAGGAACACCTTTTGTCAGGTACAGATAAGTCACCATACGTTCGAAAATGTGGTTCAAAGGCAGGAAGCTAAGTGCTTTGGAATCAGAATTTACCGGGAGATATGGTTTACAGGCCATCACATTGCTAACCACGTTACGGTGGCTCAGCATTACCCCTTTCGGTGTACCGGTGGTGCCGGAGGTATATATGATCGTAACTAATTCTTCAGGAGAGATATTAGCCTTCGTTTGTTCAATCAGCTCGTAATTGGCCGGATCGCCCATTTCCAGCACCTCCTTCCAGTGACGTGCCCCTTCCACCTTTTCAAACGTGAAGATCTCACGGATGGTAGGGAACTTATCACGGGCTTCCAGGACCTTTTCCAGCAGTTCCTTGTCGTTTACAAAGAGAAGTCTGGCTTCGGCGTTATTGAGTACAAATTCAAGTTCATGCTGACTAATAGTAGGGTAAATGGGGGTAAGCACCGCCCCCAGTTGCTGACAGGCCAGGTCAGTCATAATCCATTCCGGACGGTTGGGGGCAATCACCGCAATTTTATCTTTCTCCTCGTTTTCCTTAATACCCGGTCTGATGCCCAGCTTCAATAATCCGGAGCTGAATTTCATGACTATTTCACTTACTTCGCGGGTACTGTACTTCCTCCATTGACCATTCTCTTTCGCTGCCAGCATATCCTCCTTGGGATAATGCTCCAGCTGAAAATTAATGACGTCAAATAGTCGTTGCGGCTGGTCCATACTGTATAAGTTTTGTTTTGGCTTAATAACGTGTTTGCTGTCGCTTTTCATTGTAATACTGGAATGCCAGGAATAATCCCCAGGTAATTACCGGCCATACGGGCCAGGGCATGCCCTGATATATTTCGTTGTCGGTAATAAACCACAATCCCCATAAACCCGCATTCGCAAACAGGTACAGGATAAGATGAGATTTAAACGCGGCGTTAGCTTTGATGTGCCATAACCGGTCCTCTCTTTCTTTGGTTTTTTCCATATAGTCACAGCTTTTACGATTATGCTGTTGTTCTAAATTTAATCTTTTTTCCGCGTTTTTACCAGCAAAAAAAACCTAAAATTCACTATCTGTTGGCATTAACGGTAAAACTGATATTCACCAGGGAATTTATCAGCTTGTCCTGCACGGATTTATCCGCCCGGTAAGTAATGCCCCAAAGGGTACGGTCTATGTTAAAGCTAGCCATGGCAGATACTTTGCCAGGCAAAAAGGTGAGAATCGCAGGGAAGGAAATATTCTTGGTAACCCCTTTAATGGTAAAATTACCTTTAATGGTATGAGTGGCATCTTTCAAATTCAAATCCTCGTCCACCGCAGGTTTGAAAGGCTCTATCGCGGTCATTTCAAAGCTGGCGGTAGGAAACTGGGCTACATCAAAAAACAGGGGCCCTTTCAACTCCCTTTCCAGTTTATTTTTCATAGATGTATCCGCTGCCAGATCCACGTTCTCCATCGTTTTCATGTTGATTACAAACTGAGCAGCGGTCACAATGGAGTCTTTCACATATATTACCCCACTCAATACCTTCACCGTTCCATGGTGCTTGCCGGTAGGCTTGGTACCTATCCAGCCGATAATGCTCGTTGCTGTATCCACCAGGTATGCATGTCCTTCTCCTACTTTTACTTTCTGTACATCGCCAACCTTTGCCTTGTCGGCACGGGGTGCCTCCTGGCAGGCTGCCAGTATAATCAGCAGGAAAATGGTATATGCAATCCGTTTAGTCATATATCTAAATATAACGTATTTTATTGAAGAACGGCTACCCCACTGGGGTAGCCGTTACAATTATTGCTAGTTTTTTTATTCTGCCAGCTCTCTGTTACCCACCCATACAAACCGTTTCAATATGAACTCCTGATTGGTAAAGCTGGCGTTGCCCGCCGGATTGCCCCCCGTTACGTGGAAGTCAGAAAAAGCAGCATGCTGGTTCACCCAGATGAACCCGGTAAGATTGAACGATACTGGAGTAAACACACTGTTCATCTCATCCCGGATCTCCTCTTTTACCGCCGGATCAGTGGTGTAGGCCGCACAGGTAATAGCCCCATGCTTCTGCGCCATCTGCTTTGCCAGCTGCACGGAATGTTTGGTGTCTTTTGTTTTGATAATCAATACAATAGGTCCAAATAATTCCTGCTCATAAATATTGTTATCGGCACTGCTCAACTCAATGATAGTAGGGGTAAACATCCGTGCTTTCGTATACTCCTCATTGTTAATGGATTGCCCCTGCAAAATAACCTTACCCCCCAGCTGTGCCGCCTCTTTGGCACGTTGCAGGGTACGCTCGTTCTGCACGGCGCCCAGGGTGCCTGCGCCCATCTTAGGATTATTCACCAAAGCTTCCACCGCTTCCTTAAATTTCTGTACCACCTCGTTGAAGCTCACAATTCCGGCATTGGTATTAATGCCCTGCTCCGGTATAAAGAAGTTCTGCGGTGCAGTACACATCTGACCGGAATAGAGGCTCACAGAAAACGCGAGGTTCTGGATTACGGCATCCAGGTCTTTCACACTATCAATAATAACAGAGTTGACACCCGCTTTCTCGGTGAATACAGTCTTGCCTTTCAGCGTTTCTATATAATCGCCGAAGCTGCTGCCACCGGTATAATCAATCAGTTTCACCGCCGGATCCTCCGCCAGTTCTTTGGTAATCATGTGCTCAGAAGTATCTGGCGCGAGCTGGCAGAGATGAGGATCATAACCCATCTTTTCCAGTGCCTGCTGAATACTGCTAACGGCAATGGCTATAGGTAAAATCGCTTTTGGATGTGGTTTTACAATCACCGGATTGCCGGTGATCAGGTCTGCGTACATGCCTGGGAGTGAGTTCCATACCGGAAAGGTGGAACAGCCAATTACCACGCCCACGCCTTTAGGGATCGCGTGGAACGACTTCGCCAGTTTTATACTCACCTTGCCCATCGGCTTCTCCCACAGCAGGTTGCCGGGATAGCGACGTATTTCGTCATACCCCGCCGCAATGGCTTCCAGGGCACGATCATTGGCATGAGGCCCCGATGCCTGAAAGCTCATCATATAGCTTTGCCCGGTAGTATGCATAGTAGCATTCGCAATATCGAAGAAGTGATCCCTGATCTTGTCCAGGGTTTCAGTGAGCACGGCCGCCCGTTGCTCTACAGGCACCTTTGCCCAGGCTTTACCTGCCTCCGTAGCTTTGGCAATCAGGTCCTTAACGGTAAACAGGGGATAGGTAACCCCCAGTACTTCGCCACTATATGGGGATACTTCCTCACCAGCCCAGCCGGTTTCACCGGTTTGCAATAACTGCTTAAACGGTTTATTCAGCATCTGCTGGTAACTCTGTACGCCAATGGCATGTGCTTCGTCGCCGTATGCTTTGGGGTGTTCAGGATATTGCGAGTAAAATGTTCTGCTCTGATTAGCTTTTACCGCATTTTCAATTGTGTTTTGGTGTTTAGCAACAAGCATATTTAGATTTTGTGGTTTTTCAGGTATCAGTACCCGGCGTTCACCAACGAAAACTTCCCATCATTATAATACTCGTCCGGCCTTGGTTTCAACGGATTGTTACGCTGGTATTTTGAAAACGTGTCATATTCCTGTTTGTGTAATGCCGTCCAGCCCCTGTAAGCCGCCTGATTGATGGCAGGCCCAAACAGCCATTGGTTATAAGCATCAAATAACCCTTCCTTCAACATCTTACGCTGAAAATCGAACAATGCATCCGGATAATTTGACGCATAGCTGTTATCCCAGTCCAGCAGGAAACGGGTACGCACCATCACCAATGCATCCAGGTCTACACCGCCTGTAATAACACTGATCTGCTTGCCCATAGTTTGTTTATATGCCTGGGAGAAGCCACTGTCGCCACTTCTGCCTTTCTTCTTTCCTTCGTCGGGTAACACGCTGTTCAATAATGACGGATCATTAAACAGTCGCTTATAGGATTCCAGTAAGATGTTCCTTATTTCTGCCGTGCGGGTGGTGAAGCTTTCCATGTTCATGAATACTTCCCCATACAGGATGCACCACATCGGATTATTACTGAAACTGTAGGTTTTAGTAGCATTATAGTAGTTACCCGGAAAAGTAGGATCCTTTTCAATCCCCTTCAGCCAGCTGTTTAACGCGGCATCATACATTTTGAAATTCATCAGCAGGTTGCCGTTATCATTATACAACTCGCCACTCTCCGGAAATTTACGCAATGCCTTTTCGTACATTTTCTGCGCCACTTTCCAGTCCTCCCGACTCACATAGATATTTCCTGCTATCTGATACACCTGCACATCCGCTTCTTTACTGTTCAGTAAAGGTTCTATGATCGTTTTAGCCCGGTTAAGATCCCCCTTCAGGTAAAAGGTGTAGCCAAGCTGTTTCTTGGTTTCAAAATTATCCGGCTCCAGTTGTAATGCCTGGTTAAAAACGAGTATGGCATTGGAGTAATCTCCTGTACGCTGAAACCCGGTGGCCGTATTAAACAGCTCCCTGGCATCCTGACCAAACACCGTCTGAGAAAATAGTACCCCTGCTATAAAAATTGTTTTCAATAAAGAAGACCTAATGTGCATTCCTGTCCGTCGTTTCATGTAAAAGTAAGGAAAATGGGGTAATGTGCCACAGGTAAGCCCGCGACATTGACCTATTACTTTTCTTTAAATTATTTTTTTATTTTATGTGATTAGACGGCATCGCCGCTAGCCGGCTCCATTTTCTGCAAATCTTTTAATAACACGAACCAGCAGAGGCCTGCGATCAACAGTGCCAGCAGTGTGGCCCAAACCGGAATCGCGTTAAGTGCTGTCAGAAAATCATCCAGCGGCATCACCATCAGAATTCCCATCATCAACACTGGCATCAGTATAATCGAAACCAGTAAATACAGGATGGTACGGGTTCGATTATAAATCAGGAATCCAAGAATGACAGTTGGTAGTGAAACGAGTATAAGTCCCAGCTTCAAATTCAGCAGTGCCATGATTATTACTGCTATCATCACATTACCGGTTTTATAGTTTTTTAACAGGCCGTCATAAATTATATCATACTGTATGGTGCCCGATATTATCGGCAGTACCAGGCCGTTGCAAATGAACATCACACCTGTCCCCAGGTCCCCCAGTTGTTTAGCATACATACCCATGGAGTAGGAAAGAGCATCCAATTTCAGCTTTTCAGCCACCAGGTATAAGGCAACATTGGAAATCAAAAAGGTCAGGGTAGCTTTGCCCAGGAAGTCCGTTTGTATTGGCTTATGAAAGGTGAACTTATAATCCGGCTCATGTTTCTTCTTTTGCCAGAACATAAATATGGCGAGCAGTACTAAAACTCCCAGGATTACGCCGGTGCCAATCCCCATGAAGTTGTACGTATTTCTTTGTTCGGATGGATTCTTTGCAACATATAGCATAAAAGGAATTGCAGCCAGTATACAGGCCCCGATTGCCACTGGTATCAGCACAAACAGCTGCCCTACCGTTGGATAAGCCTTTCCCTTAACAGCAGTTTCAAATTCTTTTTCTGAAAAGATGGAAGATTCATTTTGGTCTAAGGACATATAAACAGGTTGATTAGTACAATTGAAAAAGCCTGCCGACACCGGCAGGCTCAAAATATATATTTCTTTTCTTTTTTCTGGTGGATTATGCCAGCTAGATAAGATGCGTGATTAGGCCATCTCTCAGCTTAGGCTCAAACCAGGTGCTTTTAGGCGGCATCACATTGCCACTGTCGGCAATGTCAAATAGCTGCTGGATTGTAACAGGGTAGAGGGCAAAGGCCACTTTCCATTCGCCGCTGTCCACGCGTTTTACCAGCTCCTGTAAGCCACGGATGCCACCGATGAAGTCTATACGCTTATCAGTACGCTGATCCTGAATGCCCAGGTATTTGGAGAGTATGTTATTGGAAAGAATGGTCACATCCAACACCCCAATCGGATCGGTGGTGTAAGTACCCTCTTCGGCTACCAGGCGGTACCAGCGGCCTTCCAGGTACATGGTAAACTCATGCAGCATGGTGGGCTGTTGGGGGAGGTGGCCTATTTCTTCTACATTAAAAAAATAATCCAGGTTAGACAGGAAGGCTTCTTTGCTTAACCCGTTCAGGTCTTTTACCACCCTGTTATAGTCCATGATCGCCAGTTGACTGGCTGGGAAGATGGTAGTCAGAAAGTAATTAGCAGGGTTGTCGACACTGGTAATTTTACCGTTTTCCTGGAGCTCTTTCTGTACAAGGCTGGCTGAAGCTGCCCGGTGGTGGCCATCCGCGATATAGGTAGCCGGCACCTTTTCAGCAAACAGCGTGGTGATTTCCTGCACAGCAGTTGGGGTATTGACTACCCAAACAGTGTGAGAAATGCCATCAGACGCAGTAAAATCGTATATGGGTGCATGTTGTTCCTGCCATTGCTCAATGAGGGCGTTTACCTCCGGCACATCGTTGTAGGCCAGGAATACATTGCCGGTTTGTGCCAGGGTGGTTTTGATATGATTGATCCTGTCAAGTTCCTTGTCAGGACGGGTAAATTCATGTTTTTTGATGATCCCGTTATTGTAATCCGCCACTGCCGAAACGCATACCAGTCCGGTTTGAGCGCGGCCATTCATCACCAGTTTGTAGATATAATAAGCCGGCTGGTCTTCCTGGAACAGGGTACCATCCTGTACAAATTTGCGGAGGTTGGCAGCTGCCTGGTCGTATACCTGTTGGCTGTGGGTATCGATATCGTCGGGCAGGTCTATTTCGGATTTGGATACATGATAGTAGGAATACGGGTTACCGGCTGCTTCCTGCTTAGCTTCTGCCGCGCTGAGTACATCGTAAGGCCTTGCTGCCACCTGGGCTGCGAGTGCTACTTTAGGCCTTAATCCATTGAAGGGTCTTATAATAGCCATAGTATTTTTTAATGTATGAATACTAAATATAACAATAAAAAGGCCATGACTTTTGTTCCTTTCAACAGGTTTTTGTTAAAGAAGGGTGAAGGTCAACGACCCTCACCCTTCTTTAAACATAATGCCCCCGCCGTAGGCGGGGGCATTATGTTTAAAAGCAAAGCCTGTTTATTAGGCTTTCTTCAGGCTGAAATATTTCATGGCTTCTACCATCACTTCCACACTTTCATACGGCAGTGCGTTGTACATGGATACGCGGAAACCTCCTGACAGGCGGTGACCTTTGATGCCAACGATATCTTCTTTCTTACAGAATTTCAGGAATTCCTCTTCCATTTCCGGTTTGTCCATCACGAAGCAGGCATTCATTTTACTGCGGTCTTCTTTCACAACGGTACCACGGAACAGTGGGTTATGATCGATTTCGTCGTAGAGGAGGGCTGCTTTTTTATCGTTTAATTGCTCGATGGCAGACACGCCGCCTTGCTCTTTGAGCCAGCGGAGGGTGAGCATAGAGATGTAAACGGCAAATACGGGCGGGGTATTAAGCATGGAGCCATTCTCGATATGATTTTTATAATCGAGGATGGAAGGGATTTTACGTGTAACCTTGCCCAGCATGCTTTTGCGGATAGCTACCATAGTAGCGCCGGCGGCGCCCATGTTTTTCTGCGCACCTGCGTAGATGAGGGAGTACTTGTTGAAATCCATGCTGCGGCTCATGATATCACTGCTCATGTCAGCGATGAGCGGCACATCGGTTACCGGGGTCATCTGCCACTGTGTACCGTAAATGGTATTGTTGGTGGTGATGTGCAGATAGCTCGCCTGTGGCGGAATGGTAAACTGTTTTGGGATGTGATTGTAGTTGCTTTCTTTGGAGCTGGCTACTACATCAACGTAACCGAACAATTTGGCTTCTTTGATTGCCTTATTGGACCAAACGCCGGTATCCACATATGCAGCAGTACCACTGTTGTCCAACAGGTTCATCGGGACCTGCATGAACTGCATAGTGGCGCCACCCTGCAGATACAGCACCTCAAAGTCGTCATCTAGTTGCATCAGTTCCTTCACCAGGCTACGGGCTTCCTCCATCACCGCAATAAACGGTGCTGTTCTGTGACCAATTTCCAGTATGGACATCCCCGAACCTTCAAAATCGATCAGGGCTTTGCTGGCTTTGTACAATACCTCGTTAGGTAATACAGAAGGACCTGCGTTAAAATTGTGCACCTTCATGTTGCGATCTAGATTAAATTCATTTTTTGATCTTTCCACTTTGTTTTGGTTTTTCTAAGGAAACGGAAAAAAACGGCACGGGTGTTAAAACCAGTAAGGCGCGTGGTGTAGGATAGGCTAAAAGCTAGTGCAACAAAGATAAAATATCTTTTTTAAATTATTTAGTTTAGCCTTAATATAATATTTGATCTGCTATTCTTCTTCTGATCTTCCCTGCAATTGCCCGTGCAGCCATTGACGCTGCAAGTTACTAAAATCCAGCAACTCTTGCACAGTAAGTGTCGTGTGCGATAAGGTGCTTAACGACGGCTGCCCCGCATTTACCCACGCGGTGTACCAGCAACTTGCCACGGCATGAATTGCCTGCCTCATACGCCGTTCCACCATGCCACCCAGCAACGTATTGTATGCGGTGGTATACGGACTGCTATAACTCCGCGTCAGCTTGCCGTTACGCGGTTCAAATGCATACCTGGCCGGCGCATCCGCTGATAACGATAGCTGCTTCTCTTCCCGCAGCACCGTATCGGCAGCAAGGCCGCTTTCCGTTACCACCTGCCAGAAAAAAGCCCGTGGATTTGGAAGGTACCTTGCCCGCCCCGCCCAGTAGTCAAACGAAGCATCCGCCAAGAGCTCGGGTATACGCGATTCCCATAAACCATGAATGCCATGCTGCCCGGTAAACTGCCCATTGTGATTGGAACAGGCATGCAGCGGCACATGCCCGTCCGCAATATAATGCCCCAGCTCTGCCGATACCTTCAGAATCAGGTACTGGTCCCGGTCACGAAACGCACGCGTCAGCAACGCTAACTCCTTCTCCAGGTACCACGGTAATATGCCATTGCGCTGCAGGGAATCATTGGAATACTTAGCCAGCGCCTGCTCCCAGCTACGGGGAATGTTTTGATAAGGAGGCCTGTCATACACATCAATGTCAATGTAATGCCGCGGCCCCTCCGCAGGTACCATGTAACGGCGTTTATCCGGATCGGTAGCATGCACGGTAATGTACTCCAGGTGCGGCTTGTACAATACCATCATCTCCGGCGGTAAACAAAATACCGCCAGCCGGTTGATCCGCTGATGTGCAAAAAATCCCCAGCCATGCAGCCATAGCGCAGGAAACAACAATAAACAGGTAAAAGAAAATCGTATAGTCTTGCGGGTTAACATGTCACTTAGTTTCTATGTGAACTAAGTTAAACTATACCTGGAAGCAAAACACACGTTTTTCATGATCTTGATCCCCGAACAAAAATTTTCTGAAAAGCAATGTCTTTAAGGGTTTAACGCTGCAATTTGGGATTTATATGCGGCCATCCGCTATTCCCGCCCGGCATTGTCGTGCGGCGCAGTAGCTGTAATGTTCGTAACACCACCACTCACCGCAAACTTCATGGCATCGCCCGCGGAAATGTTCGTCAGCTGCTTTACCTTCTCCTTAGGCACCATGAAAACCTTACCGGTGATAGCATAGGCATGTGGTACATATACCGCCATGTATCCCTCCAGTCCGAAATTAGTCACGTCTGACTGTGTAATGAACCCAAGCTCCCACACATCTACCCCATACACCTGCACCAGCACCGGATGATCAAACTTCTTCTTCTCACCTACAAACGCATCAAACACATCTTTAATAGAAGTATAAATGTATTTGATGAACGGCGTGCGCTCCAGCAAATGGTCAAACAAATCAAAGATGCGCCCGATTATAAAAGAGGAACTCAGATATCCTACAATCACTACCAGCAACAATACCATCACAAAACCCACTCCCTTGAAACGCAATATGCTGAACGCTGAATCTCCCGGAATCAAATCCTTCGGAATCAGGTTGTCGATCGTCATAAAGGCCCAGTACAAGGTTAACGCAGTAATCCCAATCGGCGCCAATATCAGCAATCCCTGAAAAAAATAGCGCAGCAGGCGCGAGGCAAATACTTTTAATCGAAGCTTTGGCGACATGGATATCAATTGATCCGGCAAAATTACTCAATAAAGCGGAATGCCCACCGCTTTATTAACAAACATAAATGGATGTTATGACATGTAAAAAAATATTACTGGAAACTTTTGAAGTATAAAAAGTTTCCATAGTTTTGTTCTGCATTGATCATCTGTTAGCACCCGTAATCTTATGGAAATTCAGGAACGCATTATGGATAAGGCTTTTAGCCTTTTTCGTCAGTTCGGAACCAGGTCCATCACCATGGACGATATTGCCGAAAAAATGGGCATCTCTAAAAAAACACTCTACGCCCATTTCTCGGATAAAGATGATCTCGTGTATCAATCCATATCAGGATTCATATGCGAGATACACAAAGAATGCCTGGAAAACAAACAACATTCCAAAGATGCAATCGAGGAACTTTTCCTCGTAATGGAAATGATCGATCGCAAACTGCGGAACATCAATCCTGTGATACTGCTCGACCTCCAGAAAGCACATCCTAAAGCATATGAAGTGTTTCTGGACTACCAGCAAAACCATCTCAGTGCCGTCATAGCTGAAAACCTGGAACGTGGCATGAAAGATGGTTTGTACCGGCAGGACCTCAATGTCCGCATCCTGACCAATTACCGCGTGCATGGCTGTACGCTCTGCTTTCAGCCCGACGCCTTCCCTGGTGAATATGATATGACCAAAGTGCAACAGGTATTGCTGGAGAATTTCTTGTATGGTGTGGCTTCGTCAAAGGGATACAAACTCATTGAAAAGTACAAACAACTATCGCAAAACAAATAAACTATGCTATTCTTCAACAGGGTTACCTGCATCGGGCTGATAGCGTGGCTAATGAATGCTTATTCTGCACTGGCACAACAGGTAGTAAATACGGAACCTATCCGGCTTACTGCCCGCGATGCCGTAGAGTACGCGCTCGCTAACCAATCTGCCGTAAAAACCGCCAAGCTGGACGAGTTGATACAACTGGCCAAGAACAAGGAAGTAAGCGGCCTCGCCCTTCCATCCATCACCGGAAATGGTTCCTATCAGTACAACCCAATTACACAAAAACAACAGTTTAATATGAAGAACTTCGGGCTTCCCGTAGACTCATACACTGTTGCGTCTTTCCAGCTTGCTCATAATCTTTTGGGAGAAGTAAGACTCACGCAAACCCTGTTTGACCCGTCAGTGCTCGTTGCCCTCCAGGCACGTACCACCCTGGAAGAACTCGTGAAAAAGAATGTGACCAAATCGGAAATTGATGTGAAAGCAAGCGTGTACAAAGCATATTACAATGTGCTCTCGGCCCGCAAAGCGCTCAATATCCTCAACGGTACGCTGTCTACCCTCCAGAGCCTCCTCAACGAAACCCGCGAAATCTATAAAAACGGATTGGTGGAAAAACTGGATGTAGACAGGCTGATGGTACAATATACCAACCTGGAAACAGAACAAACAAAACTCAATAACCTCATCGAAATAGGCACCGCCGCACTGAAATACCAGATGGGCATGCCACTCAAACAACAAATAACGCTCACGGATACA
This sequence comes from Chitinophaga jiangningensis, assembly GCF_900142605.1. Classification (GTDB taxonomy): domain Bacteria; phylum Bacteroidota; class Bacteroidia; order Chitinophagales; family Chitinophagaceae; genus Chitinophaga; species Chitinophaga jiangningensis. The sequence goes on along the minus strand of NZ_FRBL01000007.1, from coordinate 218,312 downwards.
CTCTCTACCGAGCAGATCGTGGCGGATGTAATGAATACGGACCAATTCGACTACCACCAGCGTATCGAATACCAGTTGCTCGAAACACAGAAGAAAGCCAATGAGTACGATCTTAAACGATATAAACTCAAAGGACTCCCTTCCCTGCAACTGTTTGCCGCTACCGGCGCACTCAGGGGAAGTGATAAATTCGACTACTTCGAAAACAAAATGTGGTATGGCTACCTCAACACAGGATTGAACCTCTCTATCCCGCTCTTTACAGGTCTGCAACGGCGCCGCCAGGTGGACCAGGCAGAGCTGGCTGTAGAGAAATCAGATGTAGCCCTTGAAAATGTGAAGTTAGCCATCGACCTGGAAAGAGAACAGTCCGGTTCCACTTTCAAAAACAACGTACTCACCCTGCAGGCACAGGAAAAAAATATGGCGTTAGCGGAAGATGTTTACCGCACCACCCGCATCAAATACCGGGAAGGGGTAGGTTCCAGCCTGGAAATGAGTACCGCCGAAAGTGACCTGCTCACCGCTCAGAACAATTATTTCACAGCACTCTACAACGCCATCGTGGCCAAAATAGACCTGATGAAAGCCTACGGTAAATTATAAATCACTTCATCACTACCTATATGAACACTAAATATTTTTTCTTGCTGCCACTGACTACCATTATCATGGCTTCCTGCGGAGGAACAAAAGACTCCAAAGCAGCGAAGGAAAAAGAACTGCAGCAACTGAAAGCAGAAAAAGCAAAATACCTGGAAGAAACCAATAAGAAAATCGCTGCCCTGGAAACTGAGCTGGGAACAAGTGATAGTGCCAGGGTAAAAGATGTAGTGATTACTCCCGTGGAAACGTCTTCATTCGAGCATTACATTGATGTGCAAGGTAGTGTGGATGCCCGCGAAAACGTAAATGTATCCGCCCGCGTGCCTGGTGTGATTACTGCCATTAATGTGCGGGAAGGCCAAAGCGTAAGTAAGGGCCAGGTGCTCGCACAAGTAGATGATCAGGTGCTCCGCGCCAACATCGCAGAGATTCACACGCAGTTAGACCTGGCAAATACCCTCTTCCAGAAACAACAGAATCTCTGGAACCAGAAAATCGGATCAGAACTACAATACCTCAACGCCAAAACGAATAAAGAAGCGCTGGAACGTAAGCTGACCACCATGCAGGATCAGCTGGCGCAAACCCGGATCATCAGCCCTATCAGCGGTACTGTGGATGCAGTAATTGCCAAACTGGGCGATAACGCAAGCCCCGGCCTGCCCGCCTTCCGCGTGGTAAATGCCAGCAACCTGAAAGTGACCGCCAATGTTGCGGAAGCCTATGCACCGCTGGTGAAAACAGGTGGACCGGTGATCATCAACTTCCCGGATCTGAAACGTGAGGTACGCACCAATATTGGCTTTGCCAGTCGCACCATCGATCCGCTGAGTCGCACCATCAACGTGGAAGTGCCGCTGAAACCAGCTACCGACCTCCGTCCTAACATGGCTGCCCAGCTCCGTATCATCGATTACAGCGCTGCTAACGCCATCGTTATTCCGGTAGGGGTTATCCAGTATTCCGCCGGTAAACCATACGTAATCGTAGCCGCTACACAAGGTGGTAAAACCGTGGCGCAACGCCGCAATATTGAACTCGGTCGCACTTATAACGATAAAGCAGAAGTAAAAGCAGGATTGCAGCAGGGAGATAAAATAGTGACTACCGGGTTCCAGGGACTCAACGATAACGACCTTATTAAATCTTAAGCACACTGTTTAAAGCAAGCTTATGAAAGATGATCTTAGTAAAGAATTTAAGCCTACCAGCTGGGCCATCGATAATAAGGTGAGCGTATATGTAGCTACCTTATTCCTGGCTATCGCCGGTATTCTGGCTTATATCGACCGTCCGAAAGAACAGTTTCCAGAGGTGGTTTTCCCGCAGTTTATCATTACAACGATCAACCAGGGTACCTCTCCGGAAGATATGGAAACCCTCGTGACCAAGCCGATCGAAAAACAACTCAATGGCATCAGTGGTGTTAAAAAAATCAAGAGTACCTCCATGCAGGATTTCTCTTTGATCAATATTGAATTTAATGCCAGTGAAGACATTGAATCCGCACGGCAACAAGTGCGCGAAAAGGTAGATGACGCCAAGCGGGATCTGCCCCAGAACCTCACCCAGGACCCTTCCATACTCAAAATTGACGTATCGCAGATTCCAATCATGAACGTCAACCTGTCGGGTGATTTTGACCTGCCCACCATTAAGCGCTACGCGGATGATATGCAGGACAGAATTGAATCTCTCAACGAGATAACCCGTGTGGACATTGTAGGAGCCCTGGAAAGAGAGATCCAGATTAACGTGGATAAATACAAAATGGACGCCGCCCGCATCAGCTTCAATGATATTATCGGAGCGATCCAGGGTGAAAACATGACCATCTCCGGTGGGCTTGTTTCTATGGACGGGCAAAAGCGTAGTCTGAGTGTAAAGGGTGAATATAAAAATCCTGCACAGATCGCCAATATTATTGTCCGTGGCCAATCCGGCGCTACCGTGTATCTCCGCGATATCGCCGACGTAGTGGATGGCTTCCTCGAGCAGGAAAGCTATGCACGCCTCAATGGTAAAAACGTTATTACCCTGAACGTAATCAAACAGAGTGGTAAAAACCTGATTGATGCCAGTGACAAGATCCGCACTATCATTGAGGATATGCAGAAAAATCACCTGCCTAAGGGACTGCATGTGACTATCACAGCCGATCAGTCGAAAGGTACCCGTGTTACACTGCATGACCTTATCAATACCATTATCATTGGGTTCCTGCTGGTAACGCTGATCCTGATGTTCTTTATGGGTGCGGTAAATGCCATATTCGTGGCGCTGTCGGTACCGATATCCATGTTTATTGCGTTCTTGTTACTTCCCGTATATGGGTTCACGTTAAACATGATGGTGTTGTTCTCCTTCCTGCTGGCATTGGGTATTGTGGTGGATGATGCCATTGTGGTGATAGAAAACGTACACCGTATTTTCAATGAAAGAAAGGATCTGGGCATTGTGAAAGCCGCCAAGATAGCGGCCGGTGAGGTGTTCCTGCCGGTATTCTCCGGAACACTCACCGTACTGGCGCCCTTCTTCCCGCTGCTATTCTGGCCGGGTGTGATCGGTAAGTTCATGTTCTTCCTGCCCGTAACGTTGATCACTACACTGGGTGCCTCACTGATTGTGGCTTACATTATCAACCCGGTGTTTGCGGTTGACTTTATGGACCGCCATGAAGGTGAGCATCACCCTAAACCAAGGTTTGATAAACGGTTTAAGATACTCACCGCAGTTTTTGCCGTAGTTGCACTGATTGCTTATGTGAATAAGAGTCCGGGCGTAGGCAACTTTGTGATCTTTGTATACCTGGTGATTGCGCTGGAGAAATTCTGGCTAGCCGGCGTTGCACGCAACTTTCAGCAGAAATTTTGGCCTAAAGTACAGGAGCGCTATAAAAGCGTGCTGAGGTGGTGCCTGGTAGGCTGGCGCCCGGTTTGGATACTGGTAGCTACATTTGGCCTGCTGGTGGTGAGTATAATGGCAACGGCTATACGAAGTCCTAAAGTGGTGTTCTTCCCGCAGGCTGATCCGAACTTTATATATACCTATATCCAGCTGCCAAACGGTACTGATCAGAAGTATACAGACAGCATTACCCGCATCGTGGAAAATCGTATCACTAAAGTGGTAGGAGCCAATAACCCGATTGTGGAATCTATTATTTCCAACGTGGCCGTAGGAGCAGGTGACCCTAATGAAATGGATCAGAGTACCCAGCCGCAGAAAGGTAAGGTGACGGTGGCCTTCGTGGAATTTGGCGCAAGGAACGGGCAATCCACCGTTCAGTATCTCTCTAAAATCCGCGATGCGGTGAAAGGTATTCCTGGTACCAATATCACCGTAGAGCAGGAGCAGGGCGGACCTCCAACCGGTAAGCCTATCAATATTGAAATCTCCGGTGATGAGTTCAATGATCTGACTGCTACTTCGTTCAGGCTTAAGCGTTACCTCGATTCCTTACATATAGATGGGGTGGAAGAGCTGAAGAGTGACTTTGAGGATAATAAGCCGGAAGTGATCGTGAATGTAGACAGGGAGCGGGCTAACAAGGAAGGTATTTCCACGAGGGACATCGGTTTGAACCTGCGTACCGCATTATTTGGTATGGAGGCATCGAAGATCCGTGATGCCGATGATGAGTATAAGATCATGGTAAGGTTGAGAGAAGATCAGCGTAATAATATTAACAACCTGATGAACCTCAACATGGTATATCGTGATATGAATATGGGTGGGGCGGTAAGGCAGGTGCCATTATCTGCCGTGGCCGATATTCAGTATTCCAATACCTATGCGGGTATTAAGCGTATTGATCAGAAACGTGTGATCAGCGTGTATTCCAACGTGCTCACCGGCTACAATGCCAATGAGGTGGTAGCACAGATACAGCGGGCTATCAACGACTTTTCACATTCTCCCGATGTGTCTATCCGTATGACCGGTGAGCAGGAGGATCAGATGGAAACAATGAACTTCCTGATGATGGCGATGCTGGGGGCATTTGGTTTGATGCTGATGATCATGGTAACGCAGTTTAACTCCGTGGGTCGCCCGGCAATTATCCTGCTGGAGATCCTGTTTAGTATCATCGGGGTGTTCCTGGGCTTCAGCATATTCGGGATGGATATCTCGATTGTAATGACCGGTGTGGGTATTATGGCACTGGCAGGTATTGTGGTAAGGAATGGTATTGTGTTGGTGGAGTTTACCGATTTATTAATTCAGCAGGACTCCAATGTATATGATGCCGTGGTGGAAGCGGGTGGTACCCGTATGACGCCGGTGTTGCTGACGGCCATTGCGGCGATTTTGGGGCTGATACCACTGGCGGTGGGCTTCAATATTGATTTCGAGGGGCTGTTTGCTCACTTCAGGCCTAATATCTATTTCGGAGGGGACAACGTAGCATTCTGGGGACCGCTGGCCTGGACGATGGTGTTCGGGTTGATCTTTGCGACCTTCCTGACCCTGATACTGGTGCCGGTGATGTATGCTATGAACAAGCGTTCAATTGATGTGCTCGATTACCATCATTTGCCGAGGGGGCTGAAGTATATTCCATTTGTGACGTTGATAATCAAGCTGTTTACGAAGCGTAGTGTGGTAAGGGAGATGCATGATCCGAATTATGTATCGCCACGCCCTTATCATTTCTTCAACGCGCCGGAAGACGTGCCGCAGCCGGCGAAGGGGAAGCTTGATAAAGTGACGCTGAATTAGACGAAAACGATTTTTTTTATACAGTGTAACAGTTGTAGGTTAACAATAACCGTCCTGATTCTTCGGGACGGTTTTTTTTATTATATTTGGGAAAAACCGGTAAATTTACCCTGATTAACAAATTTTAACATTTGGAAGTGGCTGCATATGGACAGCCTTTATTACTTTTGGCGCTCAGATTGTTTTTCACGTTACTAGCCTTGTATATCCTAAGCCACGTAACCACGTAAAGTAGTGATTACCAATGAAAACGTTCTGACAAAAACAGTTATGACCTGTTTGCCTGTTTACTGAGATATAGAATTGTAGATATAATTGACGGGTAGGGTAAGAGCAGCCATTAAAAGATTATAGGTATAAGATTGGAAGACCATGGAGTACGTAGCATCGTTAGCATTTGCTAAAGAGCAGGACCAAAAGGATCCGTTAAGAAAGTTTAGAGAGCAGTTTTTATTTCCTCAACGCAAAGGCAAGGACGCAATATATTTATGTGGAAATTCGTTGGGATTACAGCCAAGGAATGTAAAAGCAGCAATTGAGCAGGAGTTGGCGGACTGGCAGCAGTGCGCGGTAGAAGGTTATTGGGGGGCTAAGCATCCCTGGTTATACTACCAGCAGTATTGCAGCAAGCCATTGACCTCGATCATGGGTGCAAGTCAGCAGGAACTAACGGTGATGAATACACTGACGGTAAACCTGCATTTTATGATGTTAAGTTTCTATAAGCCAACCAAACAACGGTTTAAGGTGTTAATGGAAGCAGGAGCATTTCCGAGTGATCAGTATGCAGTAGAAACCCAGGTAAAATTTCATGGATTCGACCCAGAAAGCGCGATTATAGAGGTTTCACCCCGACCCGGCGAACAATTGATTAGAACCGAAGATATTTTAGAAATTATTAACAGAGAAAGTAATAGTTTAGCATTAGTTTTATTTGGCGGAATAAATTATTACACCGGACAATTTTTTGATATCCCGGCAATTACGGCTGCTGCGCATAGGGCAGGAGCATACGCAGGTTTCGACCTGGCACACGTAGCAGGAAATATTCCGGTACAATTGCATGATTGGGACGTAGATTTTGCCGTATGGTGCTCTTATAAGTATCTGAACGGAGGTCCCGGCGCTGTAGGCGGCGCTTTTGTACACGAAAAACATGCCGGCAACCGCGGTTTTCCCCGTTTAGGTGGCTGGTGGGGCAACGAAGAGCGCATACGTTTTAAAATGGAGAAAGGTTTTGTGCCTAAAGACAATGCCGAAGGTTGGCAACAAAGCACCGCTCAGGTGTTCAACATGGTTAGCTTAAAGGCCTCCCTGGAATTATTTGAAGAAGCCGGTATAAAGGCTTTACGGAATAAGAGCATCGGAATGACCAACTTTTTGGAGTTCCTTTTGCAACAACTGAAAGGCATTAATTTCGAAATAATTACACCTAATAATTGTAATGAACGTGGCGCACAACTATCTTTGTTGTTCAAGGATAAAGGAAAAGAGATACATCAGCAGATGACTGACGCCGGTATCATCGTGGACTGGCGGGAACCCGGAGTAATTAGGGTTTCACCGGCTCCAATGTATAACTCTTATCAGGATGTGTTTCATTTTTATGAAATCATAGCAAATATTGCTTCAAACGCTTAATTAAGTAAGATGAATTTTGAGAGAAACGAACGCCCCCGCAGGCCCTACTCTTCTGATACCAACAAAGAGAATGATCCCAATAAGGAGAGAGGTGACTTCAAACCCAACTTAAACAGTGAGCGGGAGGGTGGAAAACCCGACTACAACAGCGGAGACCGCGAAAGCCGTCCTAGCTACAATGGAGACCGTGATGGCGGGTATCGCCAGCGCGATTACAACAATCGTGACAGTTACAACCGCGAAGGCGGTGGTGGCTACGGCCGCGGAGGCGGCGGTTACGACCGTGGAAACAGTTACAACCGGGATGGTGGTGGCTACAATCGCGAAGGCGGTGGTGGTGGCTATAACCGTGATGGTGGCGGCTACAATCGCGAAGGCGGTGGTGGCGGCTATAACCGTGACGGCGGTGGCTACAATCGCGAAGGCGGTGGTGGTGGCTATAACCGTGATGGCGGTGGTGGCTACAATCGCGGCGGCGGCGGTGGATACGACCGTGGCGGTGGTGGTGGTTACGATCGCGGCGGCGGTGGTGGTTACAATCGCGGCGGCGGTGGTGGTTACGATCGCGGCGGTGGCGGCGGTGGTTACAATCGCGGCGGTGGCGGCGGTGGTTACAACCGTGGCGGCGGCGGTGGTTATGGCGGCGGTTACAACCGCGGCGGAAACCCTGGCATGCAGCGTCGCAGACCAGAACCAAAACCTGATAATAAAATCTACTTTATCGCGCTCCTGCCAACTGCAGAAGTAGGTAAAGAAATCATAAAAATCAAACAGGAATTCGCTGAGCAATATGGTCCGGTGTACGCACTGAAAGTATTACCGCACATTACCCTGCAGGTACCTTTCACCGCTGATCCAGCCCTGGAAAAAGCTTTCTGTGATGAACTGACTGAGTTCGCAAAAACTCAGGCTCCTTTCGAAGTGTCACTCAACGGTTTCGGTACATTCCCGAACAAACAAAACCGTGTACTCTTCATTAACGTTGAAAAGAGCGAAACCATGTCGGCTATGCACCGTCAGCTGATCAACTTCCTGCGTAAGGAATTTGGCTTCAGTACCATGCTGGCCCGCACCGGATTTACTCCGCACGTTACCGTGGCCTTCAAAGACCTGGACGACGAACAATTCAATAAAGCATGGCCTGAATATGAAAACAAAGAATACCAGGCTACCTTTAAAGTAAACAACCTCTACTTCCTCCGCCACAACGGCAAATCATGGGAAGTACTGCAGAAATGCAAACTCGGTGGCGCTTAATTAACGCTCACCTGCAAATATTAAAAGGGCTCGTACTACCTGTACGAGCCCTTTTTTGTGTTATTTCCCGATTGGCTCCAGGGCCTAAAGGCCCTGGAGCCAATCGGGTGTTATCCGGGCCTGCGGCCCGGATAACACCCGATTAAAAATTAAATGTTGGGGGCAGCGCAACCCGCTGTTACAGCCAGCCGGGTTGCACTACAACATACAACTGAATATCAATATCATCATCAATACCCAGCTGATACCCAGACACGCATAGGCTACAAAAACTTCCCGGCCGGAACCGGATAACTTCATACGACCATCCATGTACTTTTACTACTATGACGTCATGATGTCGTTTTACCCCTATCTGTACAGAAAAATAAACAAGTGAGGATTGCCGACTAATACTTTCATTTTGGCAGTAATTAATTAATCAATGCCGCTGCACCACAGCGCTGCAGCATTTACATCTCCCTAAACAAAAAAAAGAAGCCGGTAGTATAGATATACTGCCGGCTTTATGATTAACCCCTATGAAAACCAACTATTGCTCTTTGGCTATAATTGTACTATTGCTTTCTGTATACCAATTTTGCAAACACGATGCCATAAAATGATGGCATCATGCCATTTAACAATTTTTTTGGTTCAGTTTAACAAAATAAAAAACCCGCCGGTATGCCGGCGGGTTCGTTAAATGCTTTATGGAAGCGACTTATCGTCTGTTTATTTTACTCAGTAACCGGAGGATTTCCAGGTATAACCATACCAGGGTAACCATCAAACCAAAAGAAGCATACCACTCAAAATACTTTGGCGCACCTTGCTCCACACCCTGTTCAATCATATCAAAATCAAGAATCAGGTTCAGTGCAGCAATGGCTACCACGATCAGGCTGAAAACAATACCAAATGTACCGCTACTATGAATCAATGGCATCTCAATATTGAACATGCGCAACACAATTGCAGCCAGGTAAAAAATACCAATACCAAGCGTAGCAGTGATAATAATGGATTTAAAACGCTCAGTGGCACGGATTACGCCCACACGGTACAATATCAGCATGGCGATAAATACACCAAAGGTGAGGCCCACTGCCTGCATTACAATGCCATGTGACTGCGCATTGTAAACCGCTGAAATGGCACCAAGGAATAAACCCTCCGCCAACGCATATGCAGGTGCCAGGTAACCAGCCCATTCTTTCTTGAAAATAATGATCAATGCCAGCACAAAACCACCCAGCGCCCCACCAATCATCAGTGGAAACGCATTGCCAGTGCCCATTGTAAACTGACCCCAGGAAAATACCGCCGCCGCAATCAGCAACACCAGCATAAAAGACATCTTGTTAACAGTACCACGGAGTGTCATGGCCTCACCCTGCTGAGCAGCCTTGTTAAACATGCTCTCCTTCAGTACAGGGTTGTTTGATTGAAATAATGCCATAGATATGAGTTTAAATTATTAACGCCAAATTACAACTTCCCATTGATACATACCTTTTCTATATATAATTTTTAGAGAAATATTAGCATTTCCAATGCAATAACTTCTGGTTATCACCCATAACAAGAAGTAATGGCAATCAGCACTTTGAGTTATAATAGTCTACCAACTTTGTGTACTTTTGTGTCCACAGGGCGGCCAGGCCAATTTTTTGAATGGGTTCTACCTTCTGATTGCCTAAATTTACACCCTGATAAAAGATATACCTTAAAAAGATCAATAGATGCCAAATACTTCGATTCAACAGCTGGAGGATGTAGTAATAAAATTCGCAGGCGACAGTGGCGATGGTATGCAGCTCACGGGTAGTCAGTTTTCTAATAACACTGCCCTGATAGGTAACGACCTGAGTACTTTCCCGGATTTCCCTGCTGAAATCAGAGCCCCGCAAGGAACCCTGGCAGGTGTGAGTGGATTCCAGCTCCATTTCTCCTCTAACAGAATATTCACCCCCGGAGATGCCTGCGACGTACTCGTAGCCATGAACGCCGCCGCCCTTAAAGCCAATCTTAAAGGCCTTAAAAAAGGTGGTATCATCATCGCCAATACCGACGGCTTCGATTCCAAAAACCTGCGCCTGGCCAACTACCCGGACGGCGTAAACCCACTGGAAGACGGCTCCCTCACCGATTATCAGCTGCACACCATGGACGTCACCAAAATGACCCGCGAAGCACTGAAAGAATCTACCCTGGGGATGAAAGAGAAAGACCGCGCTAAAAACATGTTTGTGCTCGGATTCCTCTACTGGCTGTACGACCGCGACATGGAAAACACCGAAAACTTCCTCCGCGATAAATTCGGTAAAAAGCCAGAAATCCTGGAATCCAACCTGAAAGTACTCCACGCCGGCTTCAACTTCGCCGATACCGTAGAGGCTTTCAGCACCCGCTACCGTGTGGAAAAAGCACGCATGGAGCCAGGTACCTACCGCAGCATCACCGGAAATACCGCCCTGTCATACGGCCTCGTGGCCGCTGCCCAGAAAGCAAACCTCCCGATGTTCCTGGGTACCTATCCCATTACACCGGCCTCCGATATCCTGCACGAGTTAAGTAAGCTCAAGAACTTTAATATCCGCACCTTCCAGGCAGAAGATGAAATCGCAGGTATCACCTCCGCTATTGGTGCTTCCTATGGCGGCCATTTTGCAGTAACTACTACCTCCGGTCCGGGTGTAGCCCTTAAAGGCGAAGCAATGGGACTGGCAGTGATGCTGGAAATTCCACTGCTGATTGTAGATATCCAACGTGGTGGCCCTTCTACCGGGTTGCCAACCAAAACAGAGCAGTCCGACCTTTTGCAGGCCTACTACGGCCGTAATGGTGAGTGCCCGATGCCGGTGATCTCCGCATCTACGCCTGCAGACTGCTTCGACGCCGTGTTTGAAGCTTCCCGCATCGCACTGCAGCACATGACACCAGTGATTTTCCTCAGTGATGGTTATATCGCCAATGGTGCAGAACCATGGCGCTTCCCTAAAGCAGCAGACCTTCCTGAAATCGCAGTGAAATTTAAAACAGAACTGGCAGAAGGTGAAGAAACCTACCTGCCATACCACCGTGATGAAAAACTGGTTCGCCCATGGGCACTGCCTGGCACACCAGGCCTGGAACACCGCATTGGTGGCCTGGAAAAACAAAACATCACCGGTAATATCAGCTACGATCCTGAAAACCACCAGGTAATGGTGAAAATCAGACAGGAAAAAGTAGACAGAATCGCCGATTACATCCCTAACCAGAAAATCGAAATCGGACCTGAAAAAGGTAAGGTCTTGGTACTGGGATGGGGATCCACCTACGGCTCCATTAAAAGCGCCGTTCTGGAACTGCTGGCAGAAGGCCACGAGGTAGCACACGCTCACCTGCGCCACCTGCGTCCGTTCCCTAAAAACCTGGCTGAAATCCTGCATAGCTACGATAAAGTGCTTATTCCGGAAATCAATAACGGCCAGCTGATCAAAATTATCCGCGACCAGTTCCTCATCGACGCACAAGGATACCACAAGATCATGGGCGTACCTATCACCAAAAGTGAACTGGTTACCAAAATAAGAGAGTTACTCGCCTAAAGGCATCGGTAATAACACTTTAATATGATTTACTGGGCAAAGTCTGCATAAAGCAGGTTTTGCCCTTTTTATTGCGCGCAATTCATGGCGTTTTTTTTGTACTTTAACAATATGAAGAGTATTACAGCTACGTCTTCGACATATTTTAAGGATCAAGCGATATTATATGAATACTTTACGCGTATTACTCTACACCGTAACCCTAGCTGTAGTATGTTCCCCGCTGTGGGCACAAACGAATACCTTTGAAGTGAGAATCGCCAACCATCCGGTAGGCACCATCGAAGCCAGGCAGGATGTGAATGGACATGCCAAAAGCATTGTAATCAAAACCCATATCCAGGTGATGCTTTCAAAAGTGAACAGCGATATCATTAACGAGTATAATAACAACATACTCACGCTGGCAAAATCAACCAGGCAATCCGGCAAAAACGGTGACGATAAATTAACTACCACCCGCAGGGAAGGCAGCAGCTATTCCATTGTGGTGAATGGAAAACGACAGGTGATCAATACCAACGAAATTCAACACTGTGTAGGTGATTTATACTTTAGCGAACCTAAACATATTAACCGTACATTTTCTGAAACTCTGGGCCAGTTCCTGCCACTGAAATCACTAGGCGGCGGACAATATGAACTGCAATTACCTGAGGGCAAAAAAAACATCTATAAGTACGACAATGGCACACTGGTACAGGTGGAGGTAGACCATGTACTGGGCAAGGCAATCATTGTCAAAAGTAGCTAAGCACTTTATGAACACGATTATCCCTGAGATCTATAGTTCGATTCATTCGTTGCTGGATCACTATGTGCCACCACTGGTCCCCAGGGCCGATGGCAAAAACAACCGATACGACATGTATTATCCTTTTGAAGTAGAGCTGGCGGGGCGCAAATACCCGGAGTTGTACTTCGGCGGGGTAGCAGCCTACGAAAAATACGTGGGGTTATACTTCTTCCCGATTTATTCCCACCCCAATGAATTTGCGGATATCCCCCCATCCCTGCGCCCACTGTTGAAAGGGAAATCCTGCTTTCATATTAAAAAAGCGGAAAATCAGGTTTTGGGAGATATTAAAGCCATGCTGGATAATGGCTTCGCATTTTATCAGGCTAAAGGGTTGATTGCTAAATAATATAATGCAGGAAAAAGGTGAGACCAGCGGTCCCACCTTTTTCCTGAAATGCCCGTCCGCCGCAGGCGGACGGGCATTTCAGGAAGTATAATTCTAAGCCAATGTTTTCTCTATAATCTGACCCGTTTTCTTATCCTTCAAAATCACTTTTTTCGCGCCAAAATGGGTCATTTCCTCTTTCACCAGGTAATACTGCTCATCGTAGTCCTGCTGGGTCTTTTCCTTGCTTAATCCTTCTTTACCACGCCATATTTCCAGCTGTACCGGCTCCCATTGCTTGGAAGCTGCACTTTTGTAGGCCGCATCCAGTATCGCATTCACTACATAGCCGTCGTAGAAGGTTTCCCGGGCGGCCTTGCCATCTTCCATAGCATTAAACATATCTGTAAACATGTGGTTGTAACCCAGTTCATTGAGCTCATCGCCCACCGGAAACAGCCAGCCACTGTTACTTTCCGCTTTTTCTGCTACATAGTCGGCCCCCTTGCCGGTGGTAAACATATCGAAACCTGTGCGCAGGAAGCTGTTCAGCCAGATGGTACCTTCTGTACCCATCACTTCATCGCGGAGATCAAGCCCGCCACGGAAGGTCCAGCTTACTTCAAACTGCCCGATGGCACCGTTTTCATATTTCACCAAACCAATGGCATGGTCTTCCGCATCAATAGGCTTTACCTGCGTATCGGCCCAGCACATGACTTCTACCGGCTTCACGTCTTTGCCAATAAAGCTGCGTGCGATTTCCACACAATGGCAACCCAGGTCGAGGATACAGCCACCACCTGCCTGCTCTTTATCCCAGAACCATTCGCTATGCGGGCCAGGATGCGTTTCGCGTGACTTAGCCCACAAGATACGCCCGAGGGCGCCCTGCTGCACGCTTTCCAGTGCTTTCAGGAATTTAGGTGTGTATACCAGGTCCTCCAGGTAACCATGGAAGATGCCGGCTTTTTCTACCGCTTCGAGCATCCGTTTAGCTTCAGCGGCGTTGCGCCCCAGTGGCTTGGTACAGATCACCGCTTTTTTATGTTTGCAGCAAAGTTCGACTGCTGCTTCATGAAGGTTGTTAGGGAGGGAGACGCAAACCACCTCCACTTCCGGGTTGGCAACTGCCTCCTCCATGGTGGTAGTCCAGTGCGTAACCTTATAATCTTCCGCAAATTTCTTCGCACTCTCTTCCCTGCGGGAATAGATGCTGACGATTTTGTCGCGACTGCGCTGACCCTGCAGGGAATCTGCATAAAAGCGCCCGATGAAGCCCGAGCCGAGCATTGCTATCTTTGCCATAGTACTAGTGGTTTATAACTGCTGAAGAATCACTATCCTTGTCTTTAAACGCAATCAGGAACAGTACGAGCACTGCCACCGCAATACCAGCTGGAATCAGCCAGATGGCGTGCCAGTCGTGCGTATCAGGACCTGTCCTGTATTTTTCAACGATAGGGCCGCTGAGGAGAAACCCGATCAGCATTCCTACGCCATAAGTGGCCAGCGTAACAAAGCCTTGTGCAGAGCTTTTGAATTTCTCACCTGCCTTACGATCTGTATAAATCTGTCCGGTAACGAAGAAGAAGTCGTAGCACACACCATGCAACAGTATGCCCACCAGCAGCATCCATAGGTTAGCATCCACATCGCCATTCGCAAACAGCAGGTAGCGGATACCCCAGGCCAGCATACCGATACCCAGCATCCATTTCACACCTAGGCGGCGGAACAGGAACGGAATAATCAGCATGAACAATACTTCTGAAACCTGGCCCAGCGACTGCTTAGCCGCGGCTGCCTGCATGTGGATTTCATTCAGAAACGGGTTGGTGAAGTTATAGTAAAAGGCCAGTGGAATACAAATGAGGATGGAGGAGATGAAGAAGATGCGATAGGAAGGATCTTTCAGCATACCGATAGCATCCAGTCCCAGGATCTCTTTTACGTCGATTTTACTGCCTTTTTTCAAAGGAGGTGTTTTGGGTAAGCTAAAGCTGTATAAGCCCAAAATAAGCGAGGAAACAGCCGCCATTTTGAATGTAAGCTGTAAGGTGTTGCTTTGTTCCCAGCCAAGCTTGCCAATAATCAGCCCTGCAATGATCCAGCCTGCGGTACCAAATACGCGGATCACGGAAAAGTCCTTGCTCGGATCAGCCATCTGCCGGAAGGAGATGGAATTTACCAGCGCCAGTGTAGGCATATAGAGGATCATGTAAGCGAGGATAAGGCCGTAGAAAGGTCCGAAATCAGTCATACTGCCACAGAACCATAACAGCACGGCACCCAGGAGGTGAATCACTCCCAGCATGATCTGGGCAGAAAAGAAGCGGTCGGCCAGGATACCCACAATAAACGGAGCAATAATGGCGCCGTATGACTGGGTGAGGAAAGCAGTACTTACACTGTTATCGGTAGTATTCCGGAGGTTGTGGATAACGAAGGTTCCCAATGTGACGAACCATGCACCCCAGGTAAAGAACTCCAGGAACATCATGAAAGAAAGCTGCAATCGCGTTGATAATCTCATAACGGTTTAATCTTAAAATGTGGCTTAAGATAATAAAATCTGGATATGAGCAACAAAAAAATATGATAACCTGACAGAAACCCTGTCTGTTTCAAAAGTTTTGCTGGTGGCGCGTTTGCCAGGGTATTAGCTGGCTTTTATCAATGTTTTATAGTATTTGCAGGCAGGGCGCAGGGCACATTCGCCGCATTTTGGACTACGTGCCAGGCAGATATAGCGGCCATGCAGGATCAGCCAGTGATGAGCGATGTAGATCTTATCCTTCGGGATATTTTTGATCAGCTGCAGTTCGGTTTGTAAAGGTGTTTTGGCGTTGGTAGTAAGTCCCAGGCGGGCACTCACGCGGAACACGTGTGTATCCACGGCCATATTGGGTTGCTGGTGTACCACGGAAGTGATTACATTAGCCGTTTTGCGGCCTACGCCTGGCAGTTTCACCAGTTCGGGTACGGTGGAAGGTATTTCTCCGTTGAAGTCTTCCATCACCATATTGGCCATGCCAATAAGGTGTTTGGTTTTATTGTTAGGATAACTAATGCTTCGGATGAGCGGAAATAAGTCATCGAACGTGGCATGACTGAGTGCTGCTACATCCGGGTACTTTTCAAATATAGCAGGGGTGGTCATATTCACCCGTTTATCAGTACACTGGGCGGAGAGTATAACGGCTACCAGCAGTTGATATGGATTATCGTAAATGAGTTCGGTTTCTGCATTCGGCGCATGCTTTTCAAAGTAGTCCAGCACAAATGCGTAGCGCTCTTTTTTAGTCATGCTGTAAAGATAGAGAAATTGCTTTTTTATTCCACCTGCGTGGAGCAGGGAATCAGTTTCATAACGTTGTGGAATATACGATTATAGCTGTTTTTCGGCTGTGCTGGCGGCGTAGTCGAAGATTTGCTGTAAGGTAGACATCCGGGGGGAGTAGCTGACAGTGTTCAGTGTAGACTTCACATTTTCCAGGCTGGCTTCTACCTCGGTACTGAGGCTAGGTTGTTCCTGGTTAAGATGCTGAAGGTCGCTGGCAGTAACAAGACACAGATTAGAAAGGACAGAATGTGTAAAATTACTCATGCATTACTAATTTAATACAGGAAATATAGTTAACAGCAATATAAACGACAGATGTGCAGAATCTATTGTTAAATTAAGGTATTTTTTTGAGATGGCCAATTGACGGGGCCTGGCTACTTAGCCGGTGGAGGGGTAGGGGTGAGGATAAAGAGGTCTTCATTGTCTTTTTTCATGAAGTACTTTTCCCGGGCGAATTTCTCAAGTTTTTCGGGGCTGGAAAGGAGTTCCTGCTGTTCTTCCTTGGTTTTCTTTATCTCACTGATAAAGAACTCTTTCTGAGATTCCAGTTTATTCACTTCCGACTGGAACTGGTACTGGTACATCAGGTTGGTTTTATCCAGAAAGGCGATCCATAACAGGAAAAGGCCACCTGCTACAAAGAAGAAATTCTTTAACAGGCCAGGTACTTTTATGGATTTGATTTTCTGCATACTGCAAATTACAACTTGTAGTTCAAAATAAAACGCGGGCAGCCACATTTAAGTATCTGCCCGCGAATGAATTATCTGGAAGTAATCACTTACTTTTTACCAAATTTGATGGATTTACCTGGGTAAACCGCGTTTGATTCCAGCTGCTCTTCGATACGGATCAGCTGATTGTACTTAGCCATACGGTCGGTACGGGAAGCAGAACCGGTTTTGATCTGACCGCAGTTCAGTGCTACCGCCAGGTCAGCGATAGTGGTATCTTCGGTTTCACCGGAGCGGTGGCTCATGATGGAAGTGTAACCGGCTTTGTGTGCCATGTTTACTGCATCGATGGTTTCAGTTACAGTACCGATCTGGTTTACTTTGATCAGGATGCTGTTACCGATACCTTTATCGATACCTTCTTTCAGGCGGATTACGTTAGTAACGAACAGATCGTCACCTACCAGCTGTACTTTGTCACCAACGGCCTGCGTCAGTTTTTTCCAGCCATCCCAATCGTCTTCAGCCATACCGTCTTCGATGGAAACGATAGGATATTTAGCGCACCATTCAGCCCAGTAAGCTACCATTTCATCGCTGGAGATAACTTTCTGGGAAGATTTGTAGAATTTGTAAGTTTTGTCAGCATCGTTGAACATTTCGCTGCTGGCAGCATCCAGTGCGATAGCGATTTGTTCGCCAGGAACGTAGCCGGCAGCTTTGATAGCTTCCAGTACAGTTTCGATAGCTTCTTCGTTGCTCTGAATTTCAGGAGCGAAACCGCCTTCGTCACCTACGTTAGTGCTGTAACCTTTCTTTTTCAGAACGGATTTCAGGTGGTGGAATACTTCCACGCCCCAGCGCAGCCCTTCGGAGAAGGTAGCAGCACCTACAGGTACGATCATGAATTCCTGGAAGTCGATTTTGTTATCAGCGTGCACACCACCGTTGATGATGTTCATCAAAGGTACAGGCAGGGTGAAGGCGTTCACACCACCCAGGTAACGGTACAGTGGCTGGTTGCATACTTCAGCAGCTGCTTTAGCAACTGCCATGCTCACTGCCAGGGTAGCGTTTGCACCCAGTTTAGCTTTATTTGGAGTGCCGTCGAGTTCGATCAGCAATTTATCAATACCAGCCTGGTCGGTTACGTCCCAGCCTTCCAGTTCTGCTGCAATAATTTCGTTAACGTTGTTTACCGCCTGCAGTACACCTTTACCCATGTAAACGCTCTTATCATTGTCGCGCAGCTCTACTGCTTCGTGTTTACCTGTAGAAGCTCCGGAAGGTACCGCCGCACGGCCAAAATGACCATCTTCAGTTGTTACGTCTACCTCAATAGTAGGATTACCGCGGCTATCCAGAATTTGTCTGGCATGGATTTCTGAAATAATACTCATAGTTCGAAAATTATAAATTGTTATATGGCTAGTACTGTAAACTATTAATAATGAGCACTTACATTGCAAAAACCAACGGGGATCACTTTGTCAGGTCCCGGAATATGGTCTCCAGGCTTTGTGAATTGCTCTGCAAAGAAAGTATGTTCCTGTTATTAATCAAAGCAAATTGTAAGAGGTTTTTTCTAACTGCCTCCACCTCGGCCGTGTACAGGCGCCAGTAGTTGCCTTCCTGTGCTTCTGCCCGGCTTACGCCGGATATGTCCAGCAGCTCGCCCATGGTCACCATTTCGCCGAAGCTTACCTCAATATACCCGTTGCCGGCACCCGCCTGCCGTAGCACCGCGAGTTTATCGTCTGCAATAATATTCCCTTTGTTAATGATCATTACACGGTCGCACAGGGCTTCCACTTCCTGCATAATATGGGTAGATAATACGACCGTTTTGTTTTGCCCCAGCGTTTTTATCAGGTTTCTTATCTCGGCCAGCTGGTTAGGATCGAGGCCGGTGGTAGGCTCGTCCAGGATTAATACCTCCGGATCATGCAACAGTGCATGGGCCAGTCCTACACGTTGCTTATAGCCATTGGATAAGGCTCCCAGCTTTTTTTTGCTCTCCGGCGTCAGGCCGGTAAGGTCAATCACTTCGGCTATCCGCTTTGAGGCTGCTTTCCCCAGCTGGTGCACACCCGCCATAAATTCCAGGAACTCCTTTACGTACATGTCGTAGTACAAAGGATTAGATTCCGGCAGGTACCCCACTCTTTTACGTACTTCCAGCGACTCCTTCACAATATCGAAACCGCACACGGTGGCGGTGCCGCTGCTGGGAGGCAGGTAGCCGGTAATCATTTTCATGGTGGTGGATTTTCCTGCACCGTTGGGCCCCAGAAAGCCGGTGATTTCTCCTTTTTTTAACTCAAAGGAGATGGCATTTACTGCTGTTTGTTCCCCGTAAATCTTGGTGAGTGATGAAACCTTAATTGACATCAACGTATTTTATTGCTTTGCGGCAACTAATGTACGAAAAGCATTCAGGTTTTATTATACTCGATTAAAGTTGTTCTGTAGCCCCTGAAAAAGACCTCATTATATATAGATTACTCGTCAGATTACAGGCTTAAAACATGCAATTTTTAACATAGTTTTATAGATTGGCATATCTATTGCATTTGTAGGAGCTCCTATACATTATGCGTAATCAAAAGGACACAAACAGAATTCTCTAAACACTTACCAATGTAGTTTTTTTTTCACACGCTACCTGTATGAAGTTGAACGTTCTCCTTCCGCCATTGGGGAGCCAGTACTTTGTGCGCAGGTCTGTAGTATTTATCCCTTAGGCTGCCTGGTTCACCCCCGGCAGCCTTGCCAGGTTTAACGTACACGTATACACGAAAATATTCTGCCTGTAAATCACTAACTTTCAGCTAGTCATTGAATACTATATTTGCAGGTATGAAGAAGGTCATAGGATTATTTTGCTTACTCCCGTATTTGTTAAATGCCCAGACGCCCGGCACTGAAAAAAACTACCCCCAGGGATACTTCAGGAATCCCCTGAATATCCCCATTCAACTGGCCGGCAACTTCGGTGAACTGCGGCCAAACCACTTCCATTCCGGGATGGATATTAAAACACAGCAACGCGAAAACCTGCCGGTACACGCCGCCGCAGAAGGTTATGTGAGTCGCATAGGCGTATCCCACACGGGATTCGGTAATGTGCTGTACATTACCCACCCTAATGGCTATACTACGGTGTATGCCCATCTCAACAGCTATTTCCCTGCATTGCAGGCTTACGTTAAACGCCAGCAATACCAACAGGAAAGCTGGGCAACGGATCTTACCATTCCACCGGGAAAATTTCCCGTTAAAAAAGGGGACCTCGTAGCCTATAGTGGTAACACCGGCGGAAGCGCAGGCCCACATCTCCACTTCGAAATCAGAAATACCGCTACCGAAAAGCCTTTGAACCCATTGCTGTTCGGTTTTGAAATAGCAGACTCAAAAGCCCCGGATGTATACCGCATCGCGATCTATGACCGCGAAAAAAGTATCTATGAGCAGTCGCCTAAAATCGTACTCGTAAAAAAGGTTGGCAATACTTACGTAACCACACAGCCAGTGATCCAGGTAGCCGCCAACAAAGCAGGAGTGGCCGTTGGCGCCATCGACCGCATGAACAACGTGCCTAATACCTACGGCATCTACGAGGCCACACTCATTCATAACGATGAACCTGAAATCGATTTTCAGCTGGATAATATTGGTTATGAAGAAACCAGGTACCTCAATGCACATATCGACTATAAGGTAAAAAAAGGGGGCGGGCCATATCTGCAATTGCTGTTTTCCCTGCCAGGCAATGAACTGGATATTTACCGGGACCTCAATGGTGACGGTACCGTAGACCTCACAGACGGTGCTGTGCATAACATGCAGCTGCTCGTAAAAGATGCCTATGGCAATACCTCCACTGTGAAATTTGCCCTGCAGCAATCCGCGGAACCCGCGCCGGAAGCCAGTTGTGCCAATACCATGTACCCCGGCTCCAATAACATCTTTGAAAATAACCGGGTTGAATTTTACCTGGATGAACAGGCGCTGTACGACAATATCTGCTTTAAATATGCGGAAACGGCAGCTACCAGTGCTAAATCCATATCCAATAATTTCCGCCTGCATACCGCGCTGGTGCCGGTTCACGATTATTTCAGCGTAAGGCTCCATGCGACCAAACCAGTTCCTGATGGCCTGGAAAGTAAAGTGGTGATGGTGAGAGAAGGAGAGGGCAGCAGCGTATCAGCCACCACACTGGAACACGGATGGTATAAAGGTACCTTCCGTGATTTCGGCACTTTCCACCTGGAAATAGATACAATAGCACCAAAAGTAACTCCGCTGGGAATCAAGCCCGGAGCTATCCTCAGCAAAGCGGGCAAAATATCCTTCGCCATGAGCGATGCCTCCGGTATCAAAAGCTACCGCGCAGAGCTGGATGGTAAATGGTTACTCTTTTCCAGGAAAGGTAACGTACTCACCTACACGTTTGACGAAAATTGCGGCCCCGGCTCGCATGTACTCGTAATGAAGGTTACGGACATCGCCGGCAACGAAGGCTCCTATCGTCTCACATTTAAAAGATAAACACATAAAATCTTATATCATCATGGCAGCATTAAAAGAAGGCGATAAAGCGCCGGTTTTCAAAGGAAAGGACCAACACGGCAAAACCGTTTCTCTCACTGATTTCAAAGGGAAAAGAGTGGTGCTGTACTTTTACCCGAAAGACATGACACCAGGCTGCACCGCCCAGGCCTGCAACCTCCGTGATAACTATAGTGACCTCCTTAAAAAAGGTTATGCAGTAGTTGGTGTTAGCACCGACAGTGAACAAAGCCACCAGAAGTTCATTGAAAAATATGAACTGCCTTTCACCTTACTGGCCGATGAAGACAAGAAAATCGTGAACCAGTACGGCGTTTGGGGTGAAAAGAAAATGATGGGTAAAACTTATGATGGCATTCACAGAACTACTTTCCTGATTAATGGAGAGGGCGTAATTGATCACATCATTAAGAAGCCGGATACGAAGAATCATACGGAAGAGATTCTGGAGATCTGGAAATAATTTACAGCAAAATCCCCCGCCGTTGGCGGGGGATTTTGCTGTAAAAAGCGCGAGACCGAAGGTCTCGCGCTTTTTACAGCAAAGGAAAATGTCAGAAACGAAAAATGCCGGGGAAATCTCCCCGGCATTTTTCGTTTCTGAATTTAAAATTATTATCTCTTCTGGCGCTGTTTCTTAAACAGGTTACCAGTTTTGAACTTATTACCTTCAGGACTACCCACGCGGTCCATCGCACAACGGAAACCTACGGTGTTTGTAGCCATATCTTCCTGCATGTAACGGCGTGTACCCGGAGAGAGCCAGTAAGCACGGTCGTTCCAGCTACCACCTTTGATCACGTGTGATTTATCGTTGATCAAAGTAGTGATACCGTAACCATATTCCACCTGAGAGAGGGAGTCACCATCAAGATAGTTGATCACATCACCTTTCTGGTAGTTGAGGCGGTTAGCACTTTCCTCGTCGGTTACATCGCGCATTTTCAGGCCACCGAGACTATCCTTTTCCAGTTCTTTATCAGCGTTCTGGTAAACAGTCTGGAATTTGTTACCACGGAAGTAGTTGAAGTCGTCGCCATCGATAGGGCTCAGCGGACGGTATACGTCCAGTACCCACTCGCTCACGTTACCTGACATGTTATAGATACCAAAAGTGTTCGGGAAGAAGGAGCGAACCGGTCCGGGAATGGAAGCGCGGTCGTTCAAACCTCCGGCCACACCCATGTTATCACCGGAACCACGTTTGAAGTTGGCCAGGAACATACCCTGGAAGTTACCGCGGCGGATATCACGCAAACCGCTGGTATTGGTTCCCCAGGAGTATACCTGTTTGTTCATAATCAGCTCCTCACCATGTTTACCTTCTTTCTTGGAAGGGCCAGGGTTTTGGCCGATGTAACCCAGTGCCGCATATTCCCACTCAGCTTCTGTTGGGAGGCGGTAGCCTGGAAGCATGATACCATCTTCGAACTGGGCATTGCGTGGGGTACCATCAGGATTTTTAAATTCTGATTTGGTGCCTTTGGACATTTTGCCCGGAGTTCCTTCGTACAGGCCAGCCATGTAGGCTTTGGTGTCGAAAGTGTTATCATCTGTCTGATTGCCAATATCTGCTTTAGAGAGCAGACCTTTGTCCATCAGTAATTTTTCGTTTACACGATTGGAACGCCATTTACAGTAGTCAGTAGCCTGTTTCCAGTTTACACCTACCACAGGATAATCATTGTAGGCAGGGTGGCGGAAATAGTATTCTACCAGTGGCTCGTTGTAAGCCAGCTCGCTACGCCAAACCAGGGTATCCGGTAAAGCCTGGCGGTATACATCCGGGAATGATTCCCCGTATACGCGGGACAGCCAGAAGAGGTACTCACGATAGTGTACGTTGGCTACCTCAGATTCGTCGATGTAAAAAGAGGATACTGTAATACGACGTGGAATATTGTTCCAGTCGCCCATTACGTCCTGCTCAGTGGCGCCCATGGCAAAGGTACCGCCCTGTACAAACACAAGGCCAGGACCTGTTTGTTGGTTTTTATTCTTAGCCACTGCGAAACCTCCCATTTTAGGGTCGTTGTAGTTCCAGCCGGTGGCAGAAGATGTTTCTTTCTTTTTGCCGAAAAGCCCCCCGCCGTCTTTACGACAGGCAGTCATGGATAGCATTACGCTGGTACCTACGAGCAATGACAAAGAGGTTAATCTACGCATGTGATACAGCTTTAGTCGATTATATTTACAGTAAACGCAAATGTAATCTTTTTTATTTTATGGTGAAATAATTTAATTTGTAATGAACCCCACTACGGCAGCTTTTGGTTTCCCTATTTACCGGTGATTTTTTACTTTGTGCTTACTTGCCCACAAGCAGGGAACAAGATAATGAAAGTCCTAAAATATTATATACTAGCCCTTACCATTTCAATAATTGCAGTCAACCAGCTTGCTGCTCAGTCATTTACCTATCACGATCACAGTGTACTGGCCACTGGTAAGTGGATTAAACTGGCAGTTTCCCGGCAGGGGATTTATAAAATAGATGCGGCCTTTCTCCGGAAAGCGGGCCTCAACCAGGATCAGCTGCCGGCCGGCCAAATCCGTATTTTTGGTAACGGCGGCGCCCTGTTACCGGAAAATCACAGCGTGCATCCGGAAGCATTGCAGGAGGTAGCACTAATGGTTAACGATGGAGGGGATAATATTGTTAACGGCAACGACTATATTCTTTTTTATGCCCCCGGCCCCCATAGCTGGTCGTACAATAAAATTTCCGGCACCTACAGCCATCAGTATAATATCTATAGCGATACTGCCTGGTATTATTTAAATGTTGGAGAGCTGCCCGGCGCCCGTGTAGCCGTTGAAGTAAGCAGGGATACGCCGGAAAAGCACCAGTATCTCTTTGATTATCATACTTTTTATGAAAAGGACAGCCTGAATTTTTTACGCAGTGGTAAGCAATGGTTTGCTGAAGAATTTAGCCTGGACCCCGCAGCCGGCAGCCGGCATACTTATCGTTTTTCCTTACCCGCCCAACCTAAAGGCCTGGTGAATGTGAATATGCGGGTAGCCGCCAGGGGGGCCACCGGTAGTAATTTCAAGGTGAGTTTTAACAAACAGGAAGCTGCTACTGCTTACCTGCTGCCGGTAAGCGGAAATGTTTTTGAAGCCTTTGCCACCGCAGCTACGGGCACCGGCGGAGTTTACCTGACGGATAGTAATATTCAGGCGGACGTAGATTTTTTACAGGGAGATAATAACGCCCGCGGGTGGCTGGACTATCTCGAGATTCAGGCCCGTTGCCAGGCGGTGATGCCGGCCGGCGGATTCCTCTCTTTCCGTACAGATGCCCTCACCGACGGACGCGCCACCTCCATCTCCCTATATAACGCAAATGGACAAACGCAGGTATGGGACGTAACGCGGCCCCGCCAGCCACTGGTGCTGAAGGCGGACCTGGTGGCTGATTCCATAACCGTTACCGTTAAGACTGACACCCTTAGGGAACTGGTAGCCTTCCAGCCGGAGGGCATACAATCCCCGGTATATGCCGGCACAGTGGCCAACCAGGACCTGTTGGCCGTTGCTGCCAGGATGCTTATCGTCACCGTTCCGGCATTACAGCCGGCGGCACAGCGCCTCGCCAACTGGCATCAGCAGCAGGGCCTTGAAACCAAGGTGATCACCATGGACCAGGTATACAATGAATTCTCTGCTGGCACACCGGATCCCACTGCGCTCAGAAATTTCCTGAAAATGCAGTATGATAAAGGCCGGGCGCCGGAATACCTGCTGTTGTTTGGGGCCGCCTCCTACGATTATCGGAACCGGATTAAAAATAATACCAACCTGGTGCCTTCCTGGCAAAGTACCGCTTCGCTTGACCCGGTAGCCTCCTATGTTTCAGACGATTACTATGGATTGTTGCGGGATTCGGATGATATAAACCGGACGGATATACGAAATGAACTGCAGGTAGCTATTGGCCGCATTCCTGCCCGGAATGCCACAGAAGCAGCCATGGCAGTGGATAAAATTATCGCCTACCGGGACAAGGCCGTACGTGGCGACTGGCGTAACCGCCTGGTGTTTATTGCAGATGATGAAGATAATAACCTCCACCTGGAAGATGCGGAGGCCCTTACCAGCATCGTCAGCAGCCAATACCCACAGTTTAACGTCAGCAAAATATACCTGGATGCCTATCAGCGGCTAAGCGGAAGTACCGGCGCAACTTACCCGGATGCGGTAGATCAGCTGATTAAACGGATCAACCAGGGGGCCCTGATCGTGAATTACAGCGGTCATGGCAGCAATACCCGTCTGGCCGAAGAAAATATTATCGATGGGAACAACGCAGCCACCTGGAAAAATGAAGATCGACTGCCGCTATTACTCACCGCCACCTGCGATTTTGCACCTTTTGATAACCCTGCAGTATTTTCGCTGGGGCAAAGTATACTATTGCAACGCCGGACGGGAGCAATTGCACTCATGACTACCACAAGAGCCGTGTTTGCCGCTTCCAATAAGGAAATGAATATCAATTATATCAATGCGGCACTGAGCAGAAATGCCGATGGCTCCTGGAAAAGTCTGGGGCAGGCGTCTAAAGCAGCAAAAAATTTAACCTACGCCACCAGCATCGATATTATTAATAACCGAAAATTCCAGTTGCTGGGTGATCCGGCATTAACCCTTGCGTTTCCGCAGTATAAAATTGTGACGGATAGCATCAATAATCAGCAGCTTGATAATAATATTGCCGGGGTGCCCGCAAATTCCCTGTTATATGTTACAGGTCATATAGAAGATGAAAGTGGCGTTGTGGTCAGTGACTATAACGGGCAGCTATATACGACGATATTTGCCCCGCCTGTAAATGCAAATACGCTGGGGAATACCGCCGGCAGCCAGGCAACGGCCTTTGCGCAGCAGGAAAATGTGATTTCCAGGGGAGCGCAGACTATTACCGCCGGCAAGTTTCGGATAACGGCCATGGTACCGGTGGATGCAGCCCAGGCAAAGGGAATAGGAAAAATCAGTTATTATGCCAGCGGTAATCAGCCAGATGCCGGCGGGTTAACCGAAAAAATCCGGATAACAGAGCTGGTGACGCCCGCAACTGATCAAACCCCGCCTGCTTTGCAGGCCTGGCTTAATAACAGGCTGTTCAAAAATGGCGACCTGGTAGGGCCTGATCCGTTGCTGCTCGTGGATATTGCTGATACCAGCGGCATTAACATCTCCGGACTAATAAAAGCGCATAAACTGCTTGCATTATTAGACAGTTCAGAATATATTGTATTAAATGATTATTTTAGTGCATCTTTAGATAATTATAGGAAAGGGACTGTGGCCTATCCGCTGGCAGGAATCGCCCCCGGAAAACACCGCATCACCATCACAGCATGGGACAATCAAAATAATTCGGCCAATAGCACAATCACTTTTGAAGTAACTGAAGCAGGTTCCCTTGTGGTGGATGATATCGCCAACTATCCCAATCCGTTCCATAGTGAAACGAGGTTTGTATTCACACATAATCAACAGGGGATGAGCATGGAGCTTACCCTTCAGATTTTTAACCTGGAAGGCAAACTGATGAAAACTCTTTTTAACACAATAATTCCGGGAAGCAATCGTTTTGATGGCATGCCCTGGGATGGCACCGGGGATTCGGGAGCAAAATTATCCCCAGGTATATATCTTTATAGACTAACTATTAGCAGTAATGGTAAGAGAAAGGTTAAGGGCGGCAAAGTAATGTTATTTTAAGTAGTAAAACCTATGCAGTATGAAGTTATCTGACGTCCGGCTTCCTTATCAACCCCTTAACTGATAAATATATTATAAATTACATTATTTTTACATCCTATCAAAATACGAACATTGCATGATCCGAAAGTTAACTTTGAGCCTGGTGTTCATATATAGTACTTTCACAAGTTTAAGAACCTCAGCCCAGACTATAGACTCTACTGGTCAGTTAGATGGTCGTACCAACACTATTAATACAGCTGTTCCTTTCTTGCGTATCACGCCGGATGCCCGTAGTGGTGCGATGGGAGATGTGGGTCTTGCCATTTCTCCGGATGCCAATTCCATTTATTATAACCTGTCGAAGTTGCCGTTTTCAGATGTCAACTCCAGCATTGCCGTAACCTATACTCCATGGCTCAAAGAGCTTGTCAACGATGTATTCCTGGCTACTGTAAGTGGTTATACCAAAATAGATGAAAATCAGGCAGTATCAGGATCGCTGCGTTATTTCTCCCTTGGTACCATCAATTTCAGGGATATTACCAATACTGACCAGGGTAATTTCCGTCCACGTGAATTTGCTATCGACGCAGGTTATGCCCGCAAACTGTCCGAACATTTTGGGGTAGGCCTCACCGGTAGATTCATTTATTCCAACCTGGCAGGCGGCCAAACGGTAAACGACCAGACTATCCGTCCGGGTAAAGCCTTTGCTGCCGATGTTTCCGGTTACTATACCAAAGACTTTGAAAAAGACGATGGTACGGTGAATAAACTGAGCGTTGGTTTAGCAATTACCAATATCGGTACTAAAATCTCCTATACCAGCTCTGCACAAAACAAGGACTTCATCCCTACCAACTTCGGTTTGGGAGCAGCCTATAAGTTGTCGCTGGATGAGCTGAACACCCTTACTTTTGCACTGGATATCAACAAACTGATGGTGCCTACACCTGACACCACGGGGGCGTATAAAGATAAATCCGTGCTGGAAGGTATGTTCTCCTCCTTTGGCGATGCACCCGGCGGCTTCAAGGAAGAACTGCAGGAACTGATGTATTCCGTAGGTATGGAATACTGGTACAACCAGCAGTTTGCTGTGAGGGCCGGTTACTTCAACGAAAATAAGAACAAGGGTAACCGTAAATACTTCACCGCCGGTGTGGGAATCAAATACGATATTTTTGGTCTGAACTTCTCTTACCTGGTGCCTTCCGGCTCAGGTATCCAGCGTAATCCGCTGTCCAACACCCTGCGCTTTACCCTTACTTTTGACCTGGGAACAAAAGAAGAGAGCAGAACGGGTTGGTAATACCTTAAAAATTGCGTTAAAATACATAAACAGATCCCTCCGGAAGGAGGGATTTGCTTTTTATACCGTACTTTGCGGATTGGCAAAACGATTAAAAAATAATATCTTATGAGTAGCATTCGTATTGGACTGGGTGTCGATTTTCATCAACTTGTTGAAGGTCGTGAATTTTGGCTGGGAGGGGTGTTGGTACCCCATCACAAGGGCGCACTCGGTCACAGCGATGCAGACGTATTGCTGCATGCCATTTGCGACGCGATGTTAGGAGCCCTGGCATTGGGTGATATCGGGGTGCATTTCCCGGATACTGATAATACCTACAAAAATATCGATAGCAAAATCCTGTTGTCGCGCTGCGCCCAGCTGATTGGTGAAAAAGGCTACCAGGTAGTGAATGTGGACAGCACCCTTTGCCTGGAAGCGCCCAAGATCAAACCTTATGTGCCCCAGATGCAGGCAGTAATCGCAGAGCGTTTGCGTATCAGCGTGGAAGATGTATCAGTAAAGGCGACTACAACGGAAAAAATGGGCTTCGTAGGCCGCGAGGAAGGGGTGATGGCTTATGCCACCGTACTCCTCGAAAAGTATAATAATTAAGGTTAAACTCTACCATAAAAAAATATCTTTGCTGAATGGCTGAAGTAATTGTGAAAATAATTAATAAGTCGGCAAATGAACTGCCGGCTTATGCTACTGCAGAAGCTGCAGGAATGGATCTCCGGGCAAACCTGGAAGCACCGCTGACCTTACAACCGCTGGAGCGTACGCTTGTGCCTACCGGCTTGTTTATGGAGCTGCCTTCCGGCTATGAAGCGCAGATCCGCCCACGCAGCGGCCTGGCAATTAAGCAGGGACTGACATTATTAAATACTCCCGGCACCATTGATGCTGATTATAGGGGAGAGATAAAAATCATCCTGATCAACTTATCCAACGAACCGCAGGTAGTGCAGCCGGGTGATCGTATTGCCCAAATGGTGATCGCACCATTCGTACAGGCAACGATGCAGCCGGTGGAAATACTGAGCACTACAGAACGGGGCGAAGGTGGATTTGGTCATACCGGTAAATCCTGATAAATGCGTGTATACGTCACAGTGATAGGCTTATCCCTGACGTTGGTTTTTGCTGCATGCAGCACCAGCAAACGGGCCGGTGGCAATGCCACCGTTGATCCCGTATTGCTGAAGCAACGTACGGATAGTCTTTTCTTCGCCGCCCAGCGGTCGAAAATGATTGGGGACTACCGCGCCGCGCTTTCCCAATATTCCGACTACCTGAAGCTGGACAGAAGCAATGCTGTGGTGTTTTATGAAATTGCACGCCTGCTCATGGAAACCCATAGCGGCCCCTATGCGCTCAACTTTGCACGCAAAGCGGCCACTATGGATACTTCCAACCACTGGTTTCAGCAACTGCTCGCTGATGCCTATGCCGTATCGGAGAAATTCGACAGCGGCGCCATGGTGTATAAAAATCTTGCCCGCAAATACCCTGAAAACGATGATTACCTCTATAACCAGGGTGTTTTGCTGAGCAAAGCCAATAAGCTGGAAGCAGCACTGGCGGTATTTAATCAGCTGGAACAAAAAACAGGTGTGGTAGAAGAAGTAACCTACCAGAAGCAACGGTTACTGCTCAGGATGAGCAAGGCCGATGAAGCTGCCGCAGAAATAAAGCGCCTCATCGATACCAACCCTTCTGAAACGCGCTACTACTATCTGCTGGCTGAAGTGTATGACGCCAATGACCAGATTGCCGATGCTACTGCTGTTTACAACGATATCCTTTCCCGCGATCCGGAAAATGCAAGGGCACTGATAGCACTGGGCTCCTATGCAAAAAAGCGGCAGGATATGCCGGCGTACTGGGACTATATGACCCGCGCCTTTGCAAACAATACGTACAGCATCGACGAAAAAGTAGCCTACGTATATCCTTACCTCCGCATGCTGGAAACAGATACCACCAAGCTACAGGAAGGATTACAGCTGGCACACCTGATTGTGGCTGCACATCCGAACGATGCCAAGTCATATGCACTCCTGGGCGATATGTACTCCCAGGGAGATATCCTGGATAGTGCACAACTCAACTATCAGCGGTCGCTCTCACTGGACTCCACCCGCTTTTCCGTATGGTATCAGCAAATGTGGATTACCTCCCGTAAGGATGATGCTAACGACTTGCTGACACTCAGTGATACCGTTACCCGGCTGTTCCCGAAAGAGTTTATGGGATTCTATTTCAACGGACTGGCCAACTACCTGCTGCGGCAGTACCCCGCCACCATCGTGTCCATGAATAAGGCACTGGCATTGGGGGATGCAGAAAAAAGATTTACGGCAGATGTCTACTCCCTGCTGGGGGATGCTTATCACGCCACCGGCCAAAATGCATCGTCCGACAGCAGCTACGAAAAAGCATTGTTGCTGCGTCCGAAAGATGCCACTGTACTCAATAACTACAGTTATTACCTGTCGCTCCGTGGTGAAAACCTGAGCAAGGCCGCTGAGATGTCGCGCCGCTCCCTCGAAATAGATCCGGAGAGCCCAACTTTTATGGATACCTACGCCTGGATTCTTTTCCGTCAGCAAAAGTACCAGGAAGCCAAAGAGTGGATGGATAAAGCATTTCTGTTTCCGGCCTCCCTCCAAAATGCCAGCATGCTGGAGCACTACGGGGATATACTCTATAATTTAAATGATGTTAATAAAGCGGTAGAATACTGGCAGATGGCCCAGGAGAAAGGAGCTTCTTCTGTAGCCCTCACCAAAAAAATCGCTGAGAAAAGATATGTTCAATAGGCGCTTGCCTATGTTGTGAATGGCTGTCAAAAGATGCATGCAAGTATGAGATTATTGTTATTTGTAGGGTTAATCGGAGTATTGACCGTTTCCTGTCGCCGCCCTAAAGAACTGGCTCGTTCTACCTTTCCCGCTGCCGATACCGGCAAGGTGAAAGTGATTTCGGATGGTTCCGGTGAGGAGTTAAACAGGTTTAAAGACTCTATGCTGGCTGGAATACAGAAGAATCATATAGATTTCAACTCCTTTTCGGGCCGTGCAAAATTTGCCTTCGAAAATGAGCAGGACAGCAAAAGCGGGCTTTCTGTGAACGTTCGTATGCGGAAAGACAGTATCATCTGGATTTCTATCTCTGCGCCTGTAATTGACGAGGTGGTAAGAGCCGTGATTACACCGGACAGCCTGAAGTTATATAACCGCCTGAAAAAACAATTGGTATTGCGTAACCTGGCAGATGCCAAAGACATGCTTAATGTGCCGTTTGATTTCAACACCCTGCAGGATTTGCTGATCGGTAACCCTGTATATCTTACCGACTCATTATACCAGATTACAAAAACACCGGCTATCATTTCCTTCAGTTGCGATGCGCCTGACTTTACCAGTCTGTTCAACGTGTATGCAGATGACTACGGCCTGCAGCAAAGCAAAGTGATGGATAAAGATCCGGCGGTACGGCGCTCCTGTGAGTTGACCTACGGTGATTATTCCCGCACCGCCAACAGGAAGTTTCCAACAACCCGTCGCATATACGTAGAGGAAAAAGGTACCACGAAAGTGGCGCTGGACTTCACCCGCTTTGATTTTGATGTGCCCGTAACTTTTCCGTTCAGCACGCCATCAGGATACAAGCGTATGTAGTAGAACTGCGGCAAATGTTCCGCAGCTTTAAACTAATAAACGTTGTATATTTATCGTTTATATACCTGATATTAATATTCGCAGTTACTAAATATAGTCATGTTGTATTTGAAGAAGATTATCCCGTTTATGTTGGTTGTATGGTTGATGCCCGCAATGGTGGTGGCCCAGCAAAATGCTGGTCAGCAGCAGCCTTCGCAATCAAGGGAAGAACTGGAACGTCGTAAAAAAGAATTACAACGCGAAATTGATGAGGCCAACGAGCAACTACAGGTAACAAAAAAATCCACACGTGAAAGCATGGGGCAGCTGCGAGCCCTGCGCGATAAAATCACTGCGCGTACCCGCCTGATCAACAATATCAACGACGAAATCAACTTCATCAACGGTGATATCAACAGCGCCTACCGCGATGTGAATACCCTGAAGAAAGACCTGGATACCTTAAAAGCACAATATGCACAACTCGTGGTATATGCTTATAAAAACAGAAGCACCTACGACCTGATGAACTTCGTGTTTTCTGCATCCAGCTTCAATGATGCGGTGAAACGTTTTCAATACCTGAAGCAATACCGTGAATACCGCCGCCGTCAGGCCGATAACATCGTGGTAACACAGGACCTGCTCACCAAAAAAATCGGTAATCTCGAATCACAACGTTTAAAACGTGGTGATGCCTTGAAAACTGAACAGGAGCAACGCTCCATCCTCGAAGCGGATAAAAAGGAGAAAGATGAGGTACTGAGCAAATTGAAAGGCCGGGAGAAGGAACTGGTACAGGACATCAATCAGCGTAAGAAAGATGCCCAGAAAGTACAGATTGCCATCCGTAACGTAATTAAGCGCGAGATCGAAGAGGCGCGCCGTAAGGCTGCGGAAGAGGAAGCCGCCCGCAAAAAAGCCCTCGAAGAAAAACGCCGCCGCGAAGAGGAAGCACGCAAAGCTGCCGCCGCCGCTGCTGCTGCCGAAAAGGCCAGAGCCGCCGCTGAAAAAGCCGCTAATGCTAATAATAACACTGCTGCCACTCCGCCACCGGCAGAAAAGCCAGCAGAAAAACCTGCAGAGAAACCGGTAGAAAAACCTACACCGGCACCAGCACCACCGCCAGCGCCTACACGCAGCGAGAACGTACTGGAAGCCACACCGGAAGCACTCGCATTGTCTGAAAGCTTTGAGGCTAACCGCGGAAAACTCCCATGGCCGGTAGATGCAGGTAACATCATTGAACACTTCGGTATTCACCAGCACGCCGTTATGGAACGCATCACCGTACCTTCAGATGGCATAGTTATCGCTACCAATAAAGGCGGTCCGGTAAAATCCATCTTCGACGGGGAAGTGAGATCCGTAGTGGTAATGCCAGGTATGGGCTATATGATTATCATCCGCCACGGACAATATTTCACGACGTATATACGTTTGCAAACCACACGTGTGAAGAAAGGAGACATGGTGAAAACCGGTCAGGTAATCGGTACTGCGAGTGTAAACGATATTGAAAATTCCGGCGAGGTAGAACTGCAGATCTGGAAAGGTAACGCTAAACAGAATCCTGAGCAGTGGATACGCCGCCGATAGGCCTGCACTAAACCTGCAATGGCCCTACTTACTAACCTAATGCATTATTGTTTGAGAAAGTTGATCCCTTTCATAATGGCGCTATGCCTGTTACCCGCCGTGCTCATGGCACAGCGGAGTAAGCAGTCACGTGCAGCCCTGGAAAACAGAAAGGAACAGCTGTTGAAAGAAATAGCGGAAGCTACCCGCGCCCTCCAGGAGACCCGGAAAAGTACCCGGCAAAATCAATCCCTGCAAAAAGAATTACAGGCTAAAATCAGCTCCCGCAACGAGCAGATTAAAGTGATCAATACAGAGCTGAGCCAGATTGAAGGCGACATCGCCAACACCAGCAGCAATGTGGAAACACTGGAAAAAGAAGTAGACTCCCTGCGTGCCCGCTATGCCCAGCTGCTGGTGTACAGCTATAAATCCCGCACCAACTACGACGTACTCAACTTCCTGTTTTCTGCCACCAGCTTTAACGATGCCTTACGCCGGTATGAATACCTGCGGCAGTATCGCGAAAGTAAGCGCCGCCAGGCGGAAAGTATGTTGTCGACCCGGCAACTGTTGGGAAAGAAGCTGGCCGAATTACATGAACAACGCAAAGCCAAGACGGGTGCCCTATACGTAGAGCAGCGCCAGAAAATACAGCTGGTCAACGACCAGAAAGAAACCGCTCAAACCATCAGGGAGCTGCAGGACAAGCAGAAAGATTTGCAGCAGAGCATTGCGAAAAGCAAAGCGGAGGCGAAGCAGATAGATAATGCTATCCAGGCAGCTATCCGCAGGGAAATTGAAGCGGCACGCCGCAAAGCTGCTGCAGAGGCGGCGGAGCGAAAGCGTATCGCTGCTGCCAAACGTAAAAAGCAGCAGGAAGAAGCTGCCCGCAAGGCATTGGCCGCCCGTAAAGCTGCCGCTAAAAAAGGTGTGAAGCCACCACCAGAGCCTAAGGTAAAAGAAGAGCCGGAAGAGAAGGAAACCTCCAGCGAAGATGTGCTGGTAGCCTCTCCGGGTGAACTTACCCTCTCCAAAAACTTTGAAGCCAACCGCGGGCGACTGCCATGGCCGGTTTCTGCCGGACGTATTGTTGGTCACTTCGGTATGGGCATGGTTGGCAAGGTAGAAAAGGAATACAGCGGAGTGGTATTTCATACCAGCGTTGGCGCCGCGGTGAAAGCCATTTTCGAAGGCGAAGTGATCATGGTATTTAACATCCAGGGATCAGGGTATATGGTGACGCTGCGACATGGAAAATATTTTACCAACTACGTACACCTGCTGGATGTGAAAGTGAATAAAGGAGCGAAAGTAGCCAGGGGACAAACTTTAGGCGTTGCTGCCGCCTCTCCGGGCAGCAGCAACGGCCAGATTGAATTGCAGATATATAAGAACGTGGTGAAGCAGAATCCTGAAAGATGGATCCGTGCCCGTTAGAGCAACTGCGTCTGACGCTGATTTTCCAGCACCTGTTCGTATAAAGCCTCGTATTGAGGAATGATATTGTCGATATGGAAGCGCTGCGCCTGTGCCCATGCACCTTTGCGCACACGTGCCAGCAGCTCTTCGTCCTGGAGGAGGCGAATCGCATGCTTAGCCATGGTATCTACGTCACCTACATCTCCCATATAACCTGTAACACCCGGTATGTTAATTTCCGGTAAGCCGCCAGCGTTAGAAGATATCACCGGTACTTCCGATGCCATCGCCTCCAGGGCCGCCAGTCCAAAGCTCTCATAATCCGAAGGCAGGATGAACAGATCACTGATAGACATTACATCTTCCAGTTGTTCCTGCTTACCTACAAAGCGGATATCATCGCATAAACCAAGCTCCCTGCACATACATTCGATGGTTGGCCTGTCAGGGCCATCACCTACCAGCAGCAGTTTAGCCGGCATGGCTTCTCTTACCTGTTTAAAGATCATAATCACATCCGGTACACGTTTTACCTTACGGAAGTTGGAAACGTGCAGCAGCACTTTTTCCCCGTTTGGCGCAATGGCCTTGCGGAAGTGAGGCAGCTCGCGGCGACTGAATCGCTGGGTATCCACAAAGTTGTAGATCACAGAGATGTCTTTT
Source organism: Chitinophaga jiangningensis (assembly GCF_900142605.1). Classification (GTDB taxonomy): domain Bacteria; phylum Bacteroidota; class Bacteroidia; order Chitinophagales; family Chitinophagaceae; genus Chitinophaga; species Chitinophaga jiangningensis. The sequence continues at coordinate 182,446 of NZ_FRBL01000007.1, read as the reverse complement.
TCTATCTGGAAAGATTTATAGGTTTCATCACGGAGATTTTCCGATACCGCGGTAATGGCATCTGACTCATTGATGGAGAAGGTTACCACCGGGGCATAGGTTTTATCCTTACCTACCAGCGTGATATCAGTTCCGTGAAGGGTGGTGATAAATGGAACTACACGACCCTGTTTAGCCACGATCTGCTTGGCCATATATGCAGTAGATGCATGTGGAATGGCATAATGAACGTGGAGGAGGTCCAGCTTCTGATTAATGATTACATCCACCATGGTACTGCTGAGCGCCGACTCATAAGGTGGAAAATCGAACAGTGGGTATGTAGGGACCTGTACTTCGTGATAATAAATGTTCGCGTGAAACGCGTTGAGCCTAACCGGCTGCTGATACGTGATAAAGTGGACCATGTGGCCTTTGTCGGCCAGAGCTTTTCCCAACTCTGTAGCCAGTACGCCACTACCACCGTATGTAGGATAACATACTATTCCAATACGCATGATTTGTTATTTAAGCCTAAAAACGAAAGCCCATAGTATGAAAAACAGTAATACGTGCCCTTATCAGCTGTTATCCATAAATGCATCTGCAAAGGTAAGGCACCTAAATCAATTCCCCGAGCCGTTTAAACCATTTTATTGTTATTTGTAGGCTGGGGACAATTAATTAGTTTTATCGCCCAAACAGACCGCTTTATGAGGAAATACCTTTTGCCAATTTTCCTGGGCTGTGCTGTACCCGCATTGGTGTCGGCTCAGCAGCAGGACTCAGTGATATTCAGACAGATAGCTGATGAAGTACTCACACATAGCACCGCATACGACAATCTCCGGGTGCTCACCAAAGAGGTGGGAGGCCGGCTGGCAGGATCGCCGGGTATGGTGAAGGCCGAGCACTGGGGCGTAGCCGCCCTGAAGGCCGCCGGAGCTGATACAGTATACCTGCAGGCCTGCATGGTACCGCATTGGGTAAGGGGCGCCCGCGAAGAAGCCCGCATTATCTCCAAAAGGAGAGATTATACACCCCCTTTAAACGTCCTGGCACTGGGTAACTCCGTAGGCAGTGGCGAGGGAGGGGTGACTGCCCCAGTCCTGGAAATATCTTCCTACGAGGAGCTGGAGGCCAGGAAGGACGAGGTCAAAGGAAAGATCGTATTCTACAACTATCCTTTTAACCCGAAATTCATCAAAACATTCCATTCCTATGGCGACGCCGTGAAATTCAGGGGTAGTGGTGCCAGCAGGGCTTCCAAATACGGAGCATTGGCAGTAATTGTACGTTCTATGTCGCACGGCGCCAATAATGAGCCACACACGGGTGCCATGCAGTATGATACCGCTTATCCAAGGATCCCGGCAGTGGCTATCGGGTTACAGGATGCGGACAGGTTGAGCCAGCGTATCAAAGACGAGCCTTCCGCACAGGTGTTCCTGAGAACAAATTGCAGGATGCTGGCAGATACTATCGGTCACAATGTGATCGGGGAGCTGAAAGGCAGTAAATATCCGGATCAGTATCTGACCGTAGGCGGTCACCTCGACTCCTGGGATGTTGCTGAAGGAGCACATGATGATGGCACCGGCTGCGTACAGTCCATTGAGGTGCTGCGTACCTTCAAGGCGCTGGGCATTAAGCCGGAGCGTACATTGCGCGTAGTACTGTTTGCCAATGAAGAAAATGGTACCCGCGGAGGTAAGAAATATGCACAGGTGGCCAAAGAACGCGGCGAAAAGCACATCTTTGCACTGGAAAGTGATGCCGGCGGTTTTACACCACGTGGATTTATGATGACCATGAGCGATGAGCAACGGGCCAAAGTAAACGCATGGCGTCCGCTGTTCTTACCATATGGCATATACGATTTTGATGAGCCGGGCGGCGGAGTGGACGTAGGTCAGCTGAACGCAGCAATAGGTGCACCTATGGCCGAACTTTCGCCGGACTCCCAGCGTTATTTTGATATTCACCATGCCCCTAATGATGTGTTTGAAAATGTGAATAAACGTGAACTTGAACTGGGCGCATTTGCAATGGCTGCACTGCTGTACATGGTGGATAAAAGTTTCTAACATTCACTAATAAACACATAACCCTATGGGCCGATTTGTATTCATCGTCGTTTCAGTCATTGTTTTAATCCTGGGCGGCATCTTCTTTTATAAATTTTATTTCGTATTTGGAAAGGGAGTAAAGGCAGGAGAATTAAACTACTTTGTACAGAAAGGATATATCTTCAAAACCTATGAAGGAAAGCTGATACAATCGGGCTACAAGGGCCAGGTGGCAGGTACTATCCAGAGCAATGAATTCCAGTTTTCAGTTACCAACGAGCGTATCGCACAAAAGCTGATGACCGCTTCCGGTAAATGGGTGGAACTGAGTTATAAGGAATATCTGGGTGCGATTCCGTGGAGAGGCTTTAGTCCGTTCATAGTAGACAGTATTATCTCTATAACCGACCAGCAAACTGGTAAACGCATTGTAGAATAGATTACGGGCCGTAGGCCCGGCACCAAAACGAAAAAGGGACGGAACCGCAGGTTCCGTCCCTTTTTCGTTTATTCTGAATCAAGCAGAAAAATCGCCGGTTTCTTATGCAATTCCGGCAATGCCTTTTTCCACTCCTTCACTGTTTTGGTCCGGATAAATTCTTCCGGGCCGGTAATATCCGCGGCCACACATACTTTCGTATGCTCCTTACAGTTATCCAGGATATCTTTTAACAGCTGATTATTTCTATAGGGTGTTTCAATAAAAAGCTGCGTCTGTTTTTTCTTTTGTGATTGCAGTTCCAGCTCCTTAATAGCTTTAATTCGCTCATGTGGTTTAATGGGCAGGTAGCCAACAAACTGGAAATGCTGGCCGTTCATGCCGGAGGCCATCAGGGCCAGCAACATAGAGTTGGGGCCAATCATAGGAATCACCGGCGCTTCAATGGTATGGGCGGCTCTCACGATCAGATGCCCCGGGTCGGCTACAGCAGGGCATCCCGCCTCACTGATGACACCAATATCGATACCCTGGCGGAGAAACTTTTTAGCCGCTTCTGTGTCGGGCAGCTGGTTTTCGTTCATGGGCAGCAGTTGCAATGCATCGATATTAATACTGCGGTCCAGCGCTTTCAGGTACCGGCGGGCTGTCCGCTCGTTTTCCACATAAAAAACGGTGAGTTTCCTGGCTACCTCGGTAACGTAAGGAGGTATACTGTATAAGGCATCAGCACTCAGCACGGTAGGAATCAGGTACACTTTGCCAGTAGTCATTATCGAATTTTTTTGTTTTGTAAATCAATGGTAGCCGCAATTACAGCGTAAGAAGGGGCCAGTATCCAGCCGGCCACAGGAATCAGCATAAACAGGTAAAACACAATACCATTACCCAGTGCCATGCCCCTGTGCTGACGTATAAACGTTATACTTTGTGACATGTTCATTCTGTTCCGCTCGCAGCTATAATCCATCATGGAAAAACCATAGAAATAAGCTTCAATGAAAAAGCCGATCATTGGCGTGATCCAGCCTACCACGGGTACAAACGATACCAGTAGTAAGATGAGGATAGCGGCCGTTTGGTACACAATGTTGCGGCACGACATTTTTATCCCCCTGAAAATATCTGCAAACAGCTGCTTCCAGCTAAATGGGAAATCTTTATGCTGGATGATAGATTCCGTTTTTTCCGAGAGGTACGCAAATACCGGGGAACCAAGGATCAGGAAAAAATATTTGAAATAAGAGAAATACCAGAATACGAAAATAACCTTGACACTAAATGCTACCAGCAAAAACAGGAAACTTATCCAGCTGCTTTCAACATCCTGCACCCATTCAGTGATATGGAATAACCGGGTAAGATATTCGACAAACTCGCCTGAATAGCCCCACACAAAATAAAAGCCTGCAAAAAACAACAAGCAATAAATGATTCCTGGGATGAGAATCCACTTCCACAATTTATGCTGCATGATAAAATGGTGCGCCTTACCGTAAGCCTGAAAAGCGGACAGCACCTCTCTGAATGAAAACAAGTGTGTTCAGTTTTAGTGTAAATAGATTGAGTTTTTCCTCTAAAGCTAAGGTGCAACGAAACTAGCGAAAATCCACCTAATAAATAAGCCCGATCAATACGACCGGGCTTATTTGTTATGAAATATCTTGCTTTTGTTACGAATGTCTTAGAATCGCGGACACAGCGTTTTGTACTTGTTCATCGAATTGCGGGAGTGGATGTAAATCAGGGAAAGTTCCAGACCTCCTCTGTAATTGGATGCCGGCTTCAGACTGGATACGTTGGTATCGTAGGTGAGGCCTACCTGGAAACCTTTTATCTCCAGGCCAATGTAAGGAATCACCGCATCTTTCCAACGATACCAGCTACCTACATAAAATACAGTTGGTTTATCATCCGTGTCGTCCATGGTAAAGCCGTAAGCGCCGCCAAAAGTGAATTCTGTAGCAGTGCTTTGTTTCATATACAGGATGCTACCGTGAATTCTGTTTACCCCATTGATCGGTGCAGAACCGCCACCATGGAGCGTCCAACGGTAGCTAAGCCTGTTCTGTGTTTGATCCATAAACGATTCTGTAGGCTGCGTGATATGATAGTACGAAGCACCCATGTAAATGTTGGATGATTCGCCAATGAGGCCATTGTACAATATACCGATGTTGGGATCGAAGTATGAAATCTTAGGATTGATCAGCGTTTCACCACTTGGTATAGAAGGATTATAGCCGTTGTTATCAATCTGATTTTCGAAACGCAGTTTCTCATTATCCACGCGCTTCTGCACCAGCGTTCCCTGTAAACCGATCGCAATGGTGTGATTTCCTTCCGGGTCCAGCCCCTTGTGATAGGCTGTGCTGGCACTCAGAAAAGTGGAGGTAAGTGCACCTCCGCCACTACGGTCATACATGGCCATCAGGCCCACACCCCAGATGTCAGTATAGCTAATTACGTTTTTCAGGATACCAAAATCAACCGCTGCAGTTCCGGTAACGAAAGGTGTAGATATACTTCTCCATTGTGATCTGTAGTTGCCTGACAGGCGGTAATCACCTGAAAATAAACCTGTAAACGCCGGGTTAAGCGTCATTGGTGAGGCAAAAAACTGGGAGAAGTGCGGGTCTTGCGCCCGCAAGGCGTTGTTCAGACTAAAAAATATGGTCAGGAATAGTAAAGCTCTTTTCATATGGCAAAGCTTGTAGCATAGGGTTTATGCAATAATGGTGAAGGTACACCAATTAAGTCATATTTCAAATTAAATCCATGTATAAAAAGAAATATAGGCATAAAAAAACGGATATACGGAATTTTAATAAGTATCAATTCCGTATATCCGTTAAACGTTAAAATAACGACTATTGTTGTAATTTATTTCCAAAAGCCAGGTCGCCAGCATCGCCTAAACCCGGTACAATGTAGCCTTTAGCTGTCAGTTCATCATCAATATCTCCTGCCCAGATGGTAAGGTTCGCTTTCGTGTTTCTTAACACATATTCAATACCCACGGTGCAGGCAATAGCCACTACCAGGTGAATATGTGTTGGTTTACCGATTTCTTCCAGGTGCTCGATGGTTTTTACAAGTGAGGCACCGGTGGCCAGCATCGGGTCGGAAAGGATAAGTACCTGACCTTCAATAGAAGGACTGCTTACATATTCCAGGCTGATATCGAAAGAGCCATCATGATTATGCTTGCGGTAAGCGGAAATAAATGCATGGTCGGCTTTGTCAAAATAATGCAGCAAACCCTGGTGTAAAGCTAATCCTGCCCTGAGAATGGTAGCCAGTACCGGTTGCGATTTCAGGACGCGGCAGTTGGCTATACCCATAGGGGTGGTCACCTCTTTCTCTACGTATTCCAGCGTTTTGCTGATTTCATAGGCGGCCACCTCACCCAGGCGCTCCATGTTACGCCTGAAACGCATACGGTCGTGCTGTACGTCCACGTTTCTGATTTCACTCAGCCATTCACCTACCAGCGAATTAGTTTCACTTAAATTTATTATCATTTGCTTTGCCTTTGAGGCGGCAAATTACCGAAAATTGTTGATTCTCATTTTTGCAGCAACTGGGCTTTTTTCACTAACTGCTGATACTCAGCTCTATAGCCTTCGGGATCGTTTTCACGGGTATTAGCCGCCCATTTCAAAACCTGCTCATAGCTGGCCTCTCCCTGGAAGGCGGATTCACGCAGCAGCTGCCCAAAGGCTGCTACCGAAGCGGCCAGGCGAAAATCAGTGTCCATGCTTTCAAACGGTTTGGACTGATAATGCAACACCTGTTGTACCAGGCTGCTGGTATTGGAATCCGGCTCTTTATACCGCATTTTCACCGTCAGCACCTCCGTACGGTTGCCGAGAATTTTAGCCTCCTGGTACTTCAGGGGATCCACCCAATTTACCTCCTGACCTTTTACACCACCGGCAGGCACAATTTCATATAATGCAGTCACGGTATGTCCTGCCCCCATGTCACCAGCATCTTTTTTATCATTATTAAAATCCTCTGCCTGTAATAGCCTGTTTTCATATCCTACTAACCGGTACGACTGCACGAAGTTAGGATTGAACTCTACCTGTAACTTCACATCCTTGGCAATCGTGAACAGGGTACCACCAAATTCAGTCACAAAAATTCTGCGGGCTTCTTCGTAATTATCTATGTAGGCGTAGTTGCCATTTCCTTTGTCGGCAAGCGTTTCCAGGTTTACATCTTTCAGGTTGCCCATGCCAAAACCAAGAACAGACAAAAAGATTCCTTTATCTTTTTCCCCTTCAATGAGTCGCTGCAGTTCACCACTGGAGGAGGCGCCCACGTTGAAATCGCCATCTGTAGCCAGTATTACCCTGTTGTTACCTTTAGGTAAATAGTTTTCTCTGGCAATTTTATATGCCAGGGAGATGCCAGCGCCGCCGGCAGTAGAGCCACCGGCCTCTAATTGTTCCAACGCGGCTGTAATTTTTTCTTTCTGATTTCCATGGGTAGATGGTAATACCACACCGGCAGCACCTGCGTACACCACTATCGCTACCCGGTCCTGCGGGCGTAATTGTTTAATCAGCGCGCCAAATGCTTTTTTCACCAGGGGCAGTTTGTTCGGTGCTTCCATTGAACCGGATACATCCAGCAAAAACACGAGGTTACTGGCTGGTATATCCTTATTATCTACCAGCTTGCCCTGTATACCAATTCTAACCAGCTGGTGGCGGGAGTTCCAGGGGCATACGCTCATGTCCGTTACAATAGCCACCGGATCTTTGCCTTTAGGCTGCGGATAGTGATAATCGAAGTAATTGATCATTTCTTCCACCCGTACGGCATCAGCAGGGGGAAGGTCGCCCCCGTTCAGGTACCGGCGCACATTGCTGTAGGCAGCGCGGTCCACATCGGCACTGAAAGTGCTCAGTGGCTGATCCTTTACGGCATGGAAAATATTTTCATTGATAGGGGCGTAGGCCTCAGTTTCACCATAGTTGACCGACGGTGCACTGTAGCGCGTCATGGGAGCGGCCGAAGCTACGGACATCTCCACCTGTGCAAACCTTTGTTTCACCATGTTCCGGTTGGAGTCTTCCATCGCCATCACGCGTTTTGCAGGCCTGCGTACCAGCGTAATCGCCACAGCTGTGATATTTTCCTTTATGACCATTTCCCGGCGGGGATAGCCGGAGGCCACAATTTCAATAGTGGTGGCGGTTTTAGGGATCATGAGCTGCCAGTTGCCCAGCTTGTCGGAGGCAGTCATCACATCTGTGCCTTTAATCCGTACCACCGCATTTACAATAGGTGTTTTGGCAGTACTGTCTTTTAACGTACCCTTAATAAGCCTGGACTGCGCCAGGGAGCAGATACTAATCAGCAGCATTACTGCCAGGAGGGGGAATATCTTTTTCATGACTGATAGTTTTTCTGTTGGCATGATGCACCTCCTTCCCGCGATTCCATAAAACCCCTGAAAAAAACTTTGGGGAGATACTTTACCTTTGCTGGAAATTTTTTCAGATGGTTTACAATGTGATAGGCACTATGTCGGGCAGCTCACTGGACGGATTGGATATTGTGTTTGCAGAGCTGACAGAGGTGCGCGGACAATGGACATACGTTATCAAGGCTTCCGAAAGTCTTCCTTATGAGCAGGAATGGGTAGAGAAACTGGCCCATGCCACGGAGCTGCCGGCCCGTGACTACCTGCTGCTGCACAGTGAGTATGGCCATTATTCCGGCCATCGGATCAAAGCGTTCATAGAAAAGAATAACCTGGATCATAAAGTACATTTCATTGCCTCCCACGGCCATACTACCTTTCATGTGCCTGCCGGCAAAATGACGGCTCAATTGGGCGAGGGTGCTGCCATTGCTGCGGTCACCGGTTTGCCCGTGATCAGCGATTTACGCGCGATGGATATAGCATTGGGAGGTCAGGGTGCCCCTATTGTTCCTATCGGTGAAAAGTATTTATTCCCTGGATTTCAATACTGGCTTAACCTGGGCGGCATCGCCAATATTTCGGCGCTGCTGCCGGAAGGCTTTACAGCCTTTGATATTTGCCCTGCCAACCGCGTGCTGAATGGCCTCGTGGCTGCGCTGGGCCGCGCTTACGACGATGGGGGGCAGCTGGCTGCCGGCGGTGTTACTGACGAGGCGCTGCTTACCCGACTGAATGCCCTGCCGTACTATGCTGAACCATGGCCAAAATCGCTGGCTAACGATTTTGGAACCGGTACCATTTTGCCAATGTTCCAGGAACTGAAAATATCTGTACAGGGTAAACTGAGCACCTACGTGGCGCATATTGCTGCGCAGGTAGCGAAGTCTGTAAGTGAATTAAAGCATAAAATGACAGATCCATCCGCACCGGCGAAAATGCTGATTACCGGTGGTGGCGCCTTTAATACTTTCCTGGTGAACTGCCTGCGGGAGCAACTGGAGCCGCTGGATATCGAAGTAATAGTGCCGGATGAGCAAACTGTGAGTTGCAAGGAAGCCCTGGTGATGGCTTTGATTGGTGCGCTACGCTGGAGGCAGGAGGAAAACGTGCTGTCGTCCGTGACTGGCGCCAGCCGCGATAGCATTGGTGGCGCACTGTGGATTAACTAAATGATTGATTTTTCAATAAGCAAATGGCCGGATGCATATCCGGCCATTTGTATTTTATTCAGGTTGTACAAAGGTAAAAGTATCTCCGTCAAATAATCCCAGGTCGCTCAGCTTCAAATGCGGTATAACCAGCAAAGCCATAAACGACAAGGTCATGAAAGGAGAGGCGAGTGGTGACCCCAGCTCTTTCGCGGCTTTATCCAACGCCTTGTATTGTGCTGCAATCGTATAGCCGTCGAGGTTACTCATCAAACCAGCTACCGGCAGTGCCAATACTTCTGCATTACCGTCGCGCACCAGGCTGATGCCGCCTTTGGCTGCTATCACTGCGTTCACTGCTTCACAGATGCTGTTATCATCCGTGCCTACTGCAATAATATTGTGGCTGTCATGTGCCACTGATGAAGCGATGGCGCCGTGTTTCAATTCGAATCCTTTAATAAAACCCAGTGCTGGCGTAGTGTTCCGGTACCTGTTTACCACGGTGAGTTTGAGTATATCCTGGTTTATATCACCGGGGAGATGGCCATCTTCAGCTTTCAGTACAGCGCTGAGTTTATTGGTAATCAGTTCGCCTTCAATGGCACCAATTACAGGTACTTCCTGTTCGCTTTGGCGGGCAGGAATTCGAAATGCAGCAGGAGTTTTAGGTTCGCAATCGAAGTTATTAACAACATCCGCAACTACTGACTGGATGAGTGTTTTACCATTTTCCGCTACTTTGATTCCGTTGATCCATGTACCCAGCACATTGAAATCTTCCAGGTTATCTACCCATATAAAATCGGCGGCATCTCCTTCTCTCAATAGCCCATTATCCAACTGATAATGCAGTACAGGATTTACACAGGCTGCACGTAGTGTTTTAAACAGGTCCATACCCTTTGCCAGCGAGCGTTTTACGAGCACGTTGATGTGCCCGTCTTCCAGGCTGTCGGGGTGTTTATCATCACTGCAGAACATAATTTTTTCGTAATAATCCGGCAGCAATGGAATCAATGCCTCGAAGTTTTTGGCAGCACTGCCTTCACGAATGAGGATGTGCATGCCGTAGGATAATTTCTCCCGGGCTTCTTCTATGGTGAAACATTCGTGATCCGTGCTGATACCCGCGTTGATGTAGTTACGGGCATCTTCGCCGCGCAGGCCGGGTGCATGACCATCTACCGGTTTATTCATGGATTTGGCAGCAGCAATTTTTGCCATTACTTCCGGATCGTGATGCAGTACGCCGGGGAAGTTCATCATTTCCGTGAGGTACTTAATATCATTGCGAAGCAGGAGCTGCGCAACATCTTCGGCAGTAACGGTGGCGCCGGCTGTTTCGAAAGTGGTAGCCGGTACACAGGAGGGTGCGCCGAAGTTAAATTTAAAAGGAACCGTTTTACCGTTATCGAGCATATATTCCACACCAGCTACACCTAAAACATTGGCTATTTCATGCGGATCGCTGATAGTGGCAACTGTACCGTGTACTACCGCCATGCGCGCGAATTCTGAAGGAATGAGCATAGAACTTTCCACATGTACGTGTGCATCGGTAAATCCCGGCATAATATAGCCATCACAGGGCTTTTCCAGGCGTGTTATCTTATTGATCCGACCGTCTTGCACCTGCAGGGTAGCAGGGTATATTTCCTGTTGAAGTACATCTACCAGGTTTCCGGTAATTTCAAATTTATTCATATTGTAAATCTAATCATTAGCACGGAGTTTGACAGAAAGGATAGAGGGAGAATTTGGTGGAAACGTTTTTATGTTATCTTTATTCGATAAATTATGATTATGAAACCAGTTAAGTATCTGAGTGTTTTGGTGTTGCTGATGGTGATGGCCGTAACGAGTACGTATGGTCAGTCGCTCACCGACATTTTAAATAAACACTATGCAGCAATGGGTGGAGTAGCTAAGATTTCAGGAGTTAAGACCCAGTATGTGGAAGGTGTTACCCTGGCGCAGGGTCAGGAGATACCCTTTAAAAAGTGGGGGCAGAATAATAAGGCCATGCGCCTGCAATTCGAAGTGATGGGCACCAGCAATGTGCAGGTGCTGAACCAGAAATCCGGTTGGATCTGGATGCCGGTAATGGGCCAGCTGAGCCCGGAGGATATGGATTCTGCTACTTTTAATGCCATGAAAGGCATGCTGGATATTTCCGGTAGTGAACTATATGATTATGCTGCAAAAGGCAAACAGGTAGCATTGGTAGGTAAAGATACCGTAGAAGGTAAGCCTGCCTACAAGCTGAAAGTGACTACCAAAGAAGGAAATGTAGGTTATGTATTTCTGGATGCAGGCAGTTATTACATTGTGCGGGCATTAAACTCTGTAAAAATACAAGGCAAAGAGCAGGAATTGATTTCAGAATTTGCTGATTACAGCAAGAATTCCGAAGGTTATGTGTATCCTGCTACCAGTACACAGGGCGGCGGTATGATGACGCTGAAGATCAACAAAATGACGGTGAATCAGCCAGTGGCCGACAGCTTATTTATCAAGCCTAAGCAACAGCAGCAGTAAGGATTATCAGATTATATTTTTACGGGGAGAACGCAAGCATGCAGCTTTCGTTCTCCCCGTAATATTTTGAACGTTTCTTCGGCGTTATTTATAATTCTTCAACATGTGCTGTGCTTCTTCCTTCATCTTATCGGCCAGCGACTGTGGCTGCAGCACTGTTACATTAGCACCGTAACTCAGCAGCGTCATGATCAGTTCGGGATTTACTACGACCTGCAGGGAGATATGGCATTCCCTTGCCGTATCCTTTAATACTTTCTGAGAAGCATGGATTGGCTGTGATTTAATGTATTTGGCCTGTCGCGGTGTGAACGACAGCAGCACTTCTTCCGGATCTCCATCGGATACAGTGATACCTATAGCGTGTTTGAAATAGCTGGCATCATCGAAGTTTTTTTGATCAAAGTGTTTCATGGTTGGCCATATTTCCACTACCCGGTCCAGGGCGAACGTAAGTACTGCACCGCCGCGGGTTTGCTGACTTTTACCGATGAGATAAAAACGATGTTGGTATTCCCGCAGGTGATATGGCTCTACCCAGTGTTCTTTTGGCTCATCGCGGTCGAAGCTCTGGTAGGCGATACGGATTATTTCCAGGTTTTTGATAGCATCAACGATGAAGGGAATATGCTCAGCGCCTTTATATTGTGTGGTGCGCGCAAATTTAATCAGTCCCTGGTTTTGCAGCGCTTCCCTGTTGATTTTCAGGCTGGCTGCAATTTTCAGGATCGAGTCTTCGAATTGTTGTACCACCGGCAGGCTCCTGAACTGTTCCAGTATACCGATGGCTATTTCCAGGCCTTGCAGGTCAGCTTCTTCAATAGGGAGCTGGCTGATGGAGAAGTTTTCATCAGCATAGCGGTATGTTTTGCTGGCCCGGTCGTAAACGATGGGCGCCATGTAGTTGAGTTCCGGGTCCTGGCGCATGTCCTGTATATCTTTCTGTATGGTACGGGTAGACAAAACGGCATCCATTTTTTCAGAAACATACTCTATCAGGTTTTCCAGGGTAGGCTTTGGCAGTCTTTTGTTGCGTAATCGCTCATCTATCCAGCGGTATCGCGATACTGCATCTTTATTCTTTGGCACTAACAAAAAAATTTGGATTAAAAGTACAGAATTGTTTTCACTACGCATATCCTCTGCGTATCGGCCTGGTATTTTTGTATTGTAATTAAATCCTAAGGCAATGAACACAGCACGTACAATCAGTAGTCGGCAGCCGCTTCCAATTGGTGCTATTCTGCAGCAGGTTAACTGGCTGGAGATGGAAGAAGTTGCGGAAGAAAAGGGAAAAATAATCGCTTTACCAGTAACACCGCAGGAACCGGAAAAACCGGGGCTTCCACCAGCGGCCCGCAGGGATATCAACAAGCAGATAAGGCGTTGTGTAAAGGCTTTGGAACGTAATTACGACCTATACCTTGGATACCTTGAATTGGAGCTGGAAGATGCTGCTGCCCGTCAGGAGGCGGAGCTGACAGATGACATGAAGTTCAGCCTTGCCTATTATGCCTGGCAGCTGCATCATGCCGCCTCCTGAAAATATTAATGATTTTTTAAGCCAGGCTGAAATAGCCGGTTGCAGGAGGGCCTAACTGCGGCCTTGTTGCAACGCCGGTACTTGTTAACCCCACTAACAGCCTGGCTGTCAAAGCTTTTATCCAGATGAATTAACCCTTATTTGTCCTTGTTTGATAACCCTTGTTTGTTAACCCTTTTTATTCCGCCCATCACAAAGGCTTGAAAAAAAATAAAAAGTTCCTTTAAAGTCTATAACTTTTATAGGAAAATGCTATTTTTGGTCAAGTAAATCGTAAAACTATGAGTTTAAGACTGGGCGACACAGCTCCCAACTTTACAGCTAGAACGACATTAGGAGAAATAAATTTTTACGATTACCTTGGAGACAGCTGGGGCGTACTTTTCTCGCATCCCGCAGATTTTACACCAGTATGTACTACCGAGCTCGGAAAAACAGCATTACTTAACGGCGAGTTTGCTAAACGCAATGTTAAAGTGCTGGCCCTCAGCGTAGATCCATTGGATAAACATCAAAGCTGGATAGGTGATATCAACGAAACACAAAATTGTGACGTTACCTTCCCTATCATTGCTGACGAAGACAAAACAGTGGCGAACCTGTACGGCATGATTCATCCTAATGCCTCAGAAACTTTTACTGTCAGATCCCTGTTTATCATCGGACCAGACAAAAAAGTAAAACTCACAATCACTTACCCTGCCTCTACCGGCAGAAACTTCTTTGAAGTACTGAGAGTGATTGACTCCCTTCAGCTTACCGCGCAGTACAGTGTTGCTACGCCTGCTGACTGGAAAGACGGTGAAGATGTTATCGTTACGGCAGCAGTGCCTACCGCCGACATCCCTGAACGTTTTCCGAAAGGCCACAAAATCATTAAGCCTTATCTGAGAACTACACCACAACCAAACAAATAATTATACCGGAATCTTTACTCCACCACCAGGTAAAGGTTTTATCCGATAAAGATTTTTTAATGGTTGGTTTTTGATTTTTACGAAACGGGGATTTCTCCCCGTTTTTTTTGTGCCCATACGCAGCCTCAACTACTTTTCGCAATGGTTGTCCCCGCCGGCCGGCGGGGACAACCATTGCGAATCCCCCGGGACCTTCGGTCCCGGGGGATTCGCAAAAAAAAGACCGCCATCGGCGGTCTTCCTAAAAAAATATAATCTTACTAGCTTTTATGCTTCCGCAACTGATTCAGCAGCGCCGCCATATCCTTTGGCAGCGGAGCGATCACTTTCTGCTCCTTACCCTGTTGGTCCTTAAACTCCAGCTCAGCGGCATGTAACGCGAGCCTGCTCAGCAAAGGACGTTCCTCTTCCACATACTTGCCCAGCTTGAATTTTTTCTTGATGGCAGATAACCGGATCGGCTCGCCGGTACCATACATTTCATCCACCGCCACCGGGTGACCCAGGTGCTTCATATGCACCCTGATCTGGTGCGTACGGCCGGTATGAATCTGTAATTTTACCAGGCTCAGCAGGCCAAACTCTTCCAATACTTCATAGTCCGTCAGGGAAGCCTTACCGCGCCTGTTAGTCACCATTTTACCTTTCACCACCGGATGCTCCATAATCGCTTCGTCCACGATGCCCTGCTTAGGCACAATCTGCCCGGTAACCAGCGCGAGGTAAAACTTCTTTACTTCCCTGCTTTCAAACAGTTGGGAGTAGTATTTATGAGCTGCCTCGTTACGGGCAAAAAGAATGATGCCACTTGTGTCACGATCCAGCCGGTGTACCGTGAAGATTTCGCCGTAATGCTTTCTCAGCAATCCAAGCAGTGACGTTAGTTCGTTATCATGCCTGTCAGGTAAGGTTAGCATTCCTGATGGTTTGTTAATGATAACAAAATCCGGTGTTTCTAAAATAATATGCTCTTCTATTCGCATCTGTGCCAGCCAGTTATTTGAAATGTTTCAGCAGGATAACTTCTTTCTCAGTCAGGAATCGCCATTGGCCACGGTTCAGGTTTTTCTTGGTCAAACCCGCATACATCACACGATCCAGCTTTTCCACGTTATACTCCAGGTGCTCGAAAATACGACGCACGATACGGTTTTTACCGCTGTGGATTTCGATACCTACCTGCTTTTTATCTTTAGGGTCGATGTAACCCAGTGCATCTACAAATGCAACACCATCTTCCAGCGTCAAACCGGCAACGATCTTTTCAGAATCCGCTTTGGTAAGTGGTTTGTCCAGTTCTACCTGGTATATTTTTTTGATGTTATGTTTTGGATGCGCCAGTTTCTGTGCCAGTTCACCATCGTTGGTGAGCAGCAGCAAACCGGAAGTATTGCGGTCCAGTCGGCCTACAGGATATACTCTTTCCTCTTCCACAGCATCTTCGATGAGGTCCATTACGGTTCTGCGACCTTCGGGATCATCAGTTGTGGTGATATAACCTTTGGGTTTATTCAGCAGGATATACACCAGGTTTTTCTGGATAGTGAGTTTCTTATCCAGCAGTGCTACGTTGTCTTTCGCAGTTACTTTGGTAGCTGGTTCTTTCACCACTTCTCCGTTAACCGTTACTTTACCTTCGCGGATATAGTCAACTGCTTTTCTGCGTGAGCAGAGGCCGGAATGGGCAATGAATTTATTCAGCGGCATTTCACCAGGGCCGAAAATGCTTTCTTTTTTCTCCTTCGCTTCCTTCTTAAATACAGGAGCAGCAGCACTTTCACCTCTTTTTACCGGCTTTCTGCGACGTTCGTGCTTATCCGTAAAACGATCGTTGGTACGATCAAAGAATTTCTTGCGGTTAAAGCCACTTGGCGTTTCCCTGGCGGATTTGTCGTTTTCAAAATCGCCGTGGAAGCTGCTTTCGCTGGATGACTTATAGTTATCAGGCTTTTTTCGACCTGGTTTATCAGATTCGAAGGTACGTTTACCGCGGAATGCAGGCTTTTCATCCTGGCCATCTTTGTTGAATGGACGTTTACCGCGGAATGCAGGCTTCTCCTCCTGATCATCTTTGTTGAATGGACGTTTACCGCGGAATGCAGGCTTCTCGTCCTGGTCGTCTTTGTTGAATGGACGTTTACCACGGAATGCAGGCTTCTCATCCTGGCCATCTTTGGTAAAAGTACGCTTGCGGAATGCAGGTTTTTCGTCCTGACCGTCTTTAGTAAAAGTGCGTTTACGAAACGCTGGTTTATCATCCTGCGCATCTTTGCCGGCAGCACGTTTACGGAATGGGGCGTCGCCATCTTCCGGTTTGCCGAAGCTGCGCTTGCGTGTATCATCGTTTGCAGATGCTCTTCCAGGCCTTTCACCATCGAAGGAAGGGCGGTTGCGGTTGCCTGCTGCCGGTTTTTCTGATTTGCCGGATTTGTTTTCTTTGAAAGGAGAGAACCCTTTACTAGCAGGTAATTTTTTCTTCATAAATATGTATTGATTGAGGCCATCAGGATGGCCGGCTTGATTGCATTGAGTGTTGAATATTATCCTTTGTTAGCCAGTTGTCCGCAGGCCGCATCGATGTCTTTACCACGACTACGACGTAACCTGGCATTCACCCGGTTTTTTGCGAGGTATTCCATGAACTGCTCCGCTTTGAGGGCGTCAGGCTTGCGGAATGTTGCATTATCAATAGGATTGTATTCGATGATGTTTACCAGGTCAGCGGGTACCTGGCGGTAAATTTTGATCAGCTCATCCGCATCTTCCTTACTATCATTGAAGTTATCGAAGAGGATGTATTCAAATGAGATCTCATTACCGGTGGCCTTGTAGAAGTAGTTCAGTGCATCGATCAGCTCTTTCAGACTGTTAGTGTCGTTGATAGGCATGATTTCACTGCGTTTCTTGTCGTTGGCCGCGTGCAGGGAAAGGGCGAGATTAAAGCGCACTTTATCATCTCCCAGCTGACGGATCATTTTAGCTACGCCGGCAGTGGAAACGGTTATTCTTTTGGGCGACATGCCCAGTCCATCCGGAGAAGTAATTTTCTCGATGGCCTGCAATACGTTTTTATAGTTGAGCAGGGGTTCGCCCATGCCCATGAATACGATGTTACTGAGTTTCTTGCCATAGGACTCCATGGCTTGCTGATTAATCAGGGCTACCTCGTCGTAGATTTCGTCGTAATCGAGGTTACGTTTACGGGCCATATAGCCGGTAGCACAGAATTTACAGCTGAGGCTGCAACCTACCTGGGATGAAACACAGGCGGTTTGCCTGGAATCGGTAGGGATGAGTACGCCTTCAACGAGGTGATTATCATGCAGTTTGAAACGACTTTTAATCGTTCCGTCGTTACTGTGCTGGGTAGCGTCTACCTGAACGGCAGGCAGTACGAAATTTTCTTCCAGTTTCTGACGTAAATCTTTGGAGATATTAGTCATAGCGTCAAAAGTGGTGGCATGACGCAGCCACAGCCATTCGTACACTTGTTTTGCACGGAAGGCTTTTTCACCTATTGCGCTAAAATATTCCTGTAATTGTGGCAAGCTAAAGTGCCGGATGTTCTTCTTGTCAGACTTCATTATTGACCTTTAAATAAGCAATTGGCTGCCTTACGGCAGTCGGAAAGTATCTGCAAAGGTACTTAAATTCAATGACAGTTAACGTTAATGCGGTGTAAATGGTTGGGTCTGTTAAGTTTGGCCCGTTTGCCAGGTTTTATTGGCGATGTTGGGGGAAATAGTTTACTTGCAGCATTACATTTTATCTTACCAAAACAAACAGTTTTATCAACATGCAGTCAGCCTATATCGTTGATGCGGTACGTACGCCTGTAGGGCGCTATGGTGGCGCATTGAGCAATACCCGCCCGGATGATATGTTTGCCCACGTGATCAAAGCTTTACTGACGAGAAATCCTGGTTTAGATCCTGCCGCTATAGAGGACGTAATTGCCGGTGCTGCTAACCAGGCCGGGGAAGACAATCGTAATGTGGCACGTATGTCGGCCCTGCTGGCCGGCTTACCGGTTACCGTAGCCGGTACCACTGTAAACCGCTTATGTGCCAGCAGCTTACAAGCCATCATGGATGCGGCCAGGGGGGTAATGTGTGGAGATGGGGATGTTTTTATTGCCGGCGGCGTCGAAAGTATGACGCGGGCCCCTTTTGTAATGCCAAAGGGAGATGCGGCCTTTCACCGCAAGCCGGAGATTTACGATACTACGCTCGGCTGGCGCTTTGTTAACAAGCAACTGGCGAATATGTACTATCCGTTTTCTATGGGTGAAACCGCAGAGAATGTGGCCCGGCAGTGGAATATCAGCCGGGAGGACCAGGATATATTTGCCCTGGGGAGTCAGCGTAGGTACAAGGCTGCATTGGATGCTAATAAATGGGAGAGAGAAATAGTGCCGCTGCAGGTAGCGCAAAAGGAAGGGGTGGCATTGTTCACTAAAGACGAGCACCCCAGGGAGACCTCGCTGGACAAGTTGTTCGCCCTTAAGCCTGCATTTGCAAAGGACGGCACTGTTACGGCAGGTAATTCCTCCGGTATTAACGATGGTGCGGCTGCCTTACTGGTGGTATCTGAGCAGGCGCTGAAGAACTTTGGCCTTCAACCCATTGCCAGGGTGGTATCCATGGGGGTTGCCGGGGTAGATCCTTCTATCATGGGCGTTGGCCCGGTACCAGCTACCCAGAAAGCACTGCAGCGTGCAGGGATCACCGTGGCGGACCTGGGGCTGGCGGAGCTGAATGAGGCCTTTGCATCACAAACCCTCGCCTGCATGCGGGATTTACATCTCCATGATGAAATAGTAAATGTAAATGGTGGATCAATAGCGATCGGGCACCCGCTGGGCGCCAGTGGCGCACGTATCAGCAGTACGCTGCTGCATGAAATGCAGCGCCGCCCGGAAGTACGTTATGGGCTGGCTACCATGTGTATTGGAGTGGGGCAGGGAGCGGCCATTATTTTTGAGAGATTGTAATACAACTAATCCTCCGAATTGCGTGTCACCTTCGGTGACACGCAATTCGGAGGAGCCTCAGGGCCGCAGGCTCTGAGGCTCCTCCGGGGAGGGATATAAAAAGAACGAGCGGTCGGACATTACATCCGGCCGCCCGTTGATGGCAAGCAAAAAAAGGGTCGTTCATAGACAAATTTGCTTCTCCGTCATCATTTTACGGAGATTGATCAGCCCATACCGCATACGACCAAGGGCGGTATTGATGCTAACCTGGGTAAGATCTGCGATCTCTTTAAAGCTCAGCTCCGCATAATGGCGAAGGATGATTACTTCCCTTTGTTCTTCAGGAAGCATATCCAGCATGCGCCTAACACGGTCGTGGCTCTGGCGGGTGATGAGCTTCTCTTCAGCACAGCTGTCGCTGAAGCCCAGCACGTCGAAAATATCTTTATCGTCGCCCGTTTTGATCATGGGCGTCCGCTTGATCTTTCTGAAATGATCTACGCAGAGGTTATGTGCAATACGCATGGCCCAGGGAAGAAATTTCCCCTTCTCTGTGTAACGTTCTGCGCGAATAGTATCAATAATCTTGATGAAAGTATCCTGGAAAATGTCTTCTGCAAGGAATTGATCCTTTACCAGCAAGAGGATGGAAGTATACACTTTATCCTTATGACGGTGCACCAGTTCTTCCAAAGCCGAAGAGTGGCCTTTCTTAAAAAGGGTAATCAATTGCTCGTCGCACAATTTGTACATTATTTGCATAAACTTCTACAACTAGACGGGTTAGTAAAATGATAATCTGGACTTTACAGCCTCTTGGTTGTTGTAATTTTTGTTAAGTAGAGTTTATGCGATAGTGTGCAGTTTTAGGTTGAAAGTTTAATGAAGCCGGTACGAGAATATATCAAGTCCTATGCAAATATAATAGAATAGTTCAATAAAACAAATAATAAAAAAATCCCCTCAATATCACTGCAATAGCTCTCTCAGGGCGGTTTGGAGGGCGCCGAAATTATCAGGATTCTGCATCGCAGGAATTAGTAAAATGCTAATTACTTTAGTAACATCTTTTACCTTAAATTTGTTCTGTAATGGGAACAAAAGTAAAAAAACAGGCAAAAACAGCGGTTCCTCAGGAAGTTAGCCCTCAGGACAGCATATTCATAAAAGGCGCCCGGGTACACAACCTTAAAAATGTCAGTGTATCCATTCCCCGTAACAAACTCGTTGTAGTAACCGGAGTTTCCGGGTCAGGAAAATCTTCCCTGACCATGGATACCCTCTACGCCGAAGGGCAGCGCCGCTACGCGGAAAGTCTGAGCTCCTACGCCAGGCAATTCCTCATGCGTATGAACAAGCCGGATGTAGATTACATCAAAGGTATCTGCCCGGCCATCGCTATCGAACAGAAAGTAATTACCCGAACGCCACGCTCCACCGTAGGCTCCATGACCGAGATATACGACTACCTCCGCCTCTTTTTTGGTCGCGTAGGTAAAACCTATTCGCCCATCTCCGGTCAGGAAGTGAAAAAGAATGAAGTGAGCGATGTAGTGGACTTTATCAGTAAACTACCGGCCGGCGCCAAAGTATTACTGCTCGTACCTTTCCGCCGCCACGCCAAGCGCGACGTGAAAGAAGAGCTCAATATCCTCATGCAGAAAGGTTTCTC
The DNA here is from genome assembly GCF_900142605.1 of Chitinophaga jiangningensis. GTDB lineage: Bacteria > Bacteroidota > Bacteroidia > Chitinophagales > Chitinophagaceae > Chitinophaga > Chitinophaga jiangningensis. The sequence goes on along the minus strand of NZ_FRBL01000007.1, from coordinate 161,720 downwards.
CCGCCTGTACGTACCCGGCGGCGAAGGCAACGGCCTGCTACGTATCGAAGAACTGCTGGAAGCTAAGAAAGTAGCCGTGCCTAAAGATGCATGGGTGCTGATCGACCGCCTCGTAGTAAAAACATTCGATGAAGATGATAAACATCGTATAGCCGATAGCGTACAAACACAGTTTTACGAAAGTGAAGGTGATAGCTTCGTGGAAGTAGATGGAAAAGAAATCAGGCACTTCTCCAACCGCTTTGAACTGGATGGTATGCAGTTCGAAGAACCAGTGCCCAACCTCTTCTCCTTCAATAACCCTTACGGCGCATGTCCTACCTGTGAAGGGTTTGGGCAAGTGCTCGGTATTGATGCGGACCTCGTTATACCCGACAAACGGTTAAGCGTATACGAAAATGCCATTGCACCATGGCGCGGTGAAAAAATGGGCGAATACAAAGAAGCACTGATCAAGGCATCCCGCAAATTCGGATTCCCGGTGCATAAGCCCATTGCCGACCTCACAGACGAACAATACAACCTCCTCTGGACCGGTAACGAACACTTCTACGGGCTGAACGAGTTCTTTAAAATGGTAGAACAAAACCTGTATAAGGTGCAATACCGTGTGCTTCAGTCCCGCTACCGTGGCCGCACCACCTGCCCTGACTGTGGCGGTGGCCGACTTCGGAAAGAAGCACTCTACATCAGGATTGGAGGGAAAAATATCGCGGAACTGGTAGATATGCCGGTTTCCGATCTGAGCAACTGGTTCAATGCGCTCGAACTGAGCGAATTTGATCAGCAAATTGCAAAACGTATACTCATTGAAATTTACCATCGACTCAAAACATTACTGGACGTAGGCCTCGGATACCTTACCCTCAACAGGGTGGCCAATACCCTCTCCGGTGGAGAAAGTCAGCGTATACAACTCACCCGCTCACTCGGCAGTAATCTCACCAACTCCATGTATATCCTGGATGAACCGAGCATAGGTTTGCACGCCCGCGATACACACCGCCTCATTGGTGTACTCAAGGAACTGCGCGACCTGGGTAATACAGTGGTAGTGGTGGAGCACGACGATCTGATGATGCAGGAGGCCGACTATATCATAGATATGGGGCCGCTGGCATCACATCTCGGTGGGGAAGTGATTTTTGCAGGTACCTACCCTGAAATACTCGAAGACCCGAAAAGCCTTACCGGCCGCTATCTCAACGGTACACTCACCATCGATCCGCCGGTAAAAGTCCGCAAATGGAAGAAGGCGATTGCCGTAGAAGGAGCACGGCAGCATAACCTTAAAAATGTTACGGTTGATTTTCCGTTACAGGTGCTCACCGTAGTAAGCGGGGTGAGCGGCTCCGGGAAAACCACGCTGGTAAAGCAAATCCTTTATCCTGCACTGATGAAACTGAAAGGGGAATTCGCTGAACGTGTAGGTAATCACAGGGCTATCACTGGTGCCATTGATGATATCACACAGATTGAAATGGTGGATCAAAACCCAATCGGTAAATCCTCCCGCTCCAACCCGGTAACCTACATCAAAGCGTACGATGAAATCCGCGACCTGTTTGCAAAGCAGCCGCTCAGCAAAATGCGTGGATTCCAACCTAAACACTTCTCATTTAACGTAGACGGAGGCCGTTGTGATGCCTGTAAAGGTGAAGGTGAAGTAGTAGTGGAAATGCAGTTCCTGGCAGATGTGCACCTTACCTGCGAAAGCTGTAATGGTAAACGCTTTAAGGACGAAGTGCTGGAAGTAACCTACAAAGGCAAAAACATCTATGAGGTGCTGGAACTCGGTGTGGATGAAGCACTGGAGTTCTTCAAAGATGAGAAAGACGTATGTAATAAAATCCGCCCGCTGAGCGATGTAGGCCTCGGTTATGTGAAGCTCGGACAAAGCAGTGATACGCTGTCCGGTGGGGAAGCACAACGTGTGAAACTGGCATCGTTCCTGGGTAAAGGAAAGGCGCAGGGGCATATCCTGTTCATCTTCGATGAGCCAACCACTGGTCTGCATTTTCATGATATCAAGAAATTGCTGGCTTCTTTCAATGCATTAATAGAGCAGGGACATACTGTGCTGGTAATTGAACACAACCTGGATGTAATCAAAAGCGCCGACTGGTTAATCGACCTGGGACCTGAAGGCGGTGCCGGTGGCGGTAAACTGCTGTATGCAGGTGTGCCGGACGGACTTAAGAAAGTCAAGGAAAGTTACACCGGACAATACCTCTGACATCTCCCTAAAAAATAAAAATTATAAGGCTGCTCTGATAAATGGAGCAGCCTTATTTATGTGCACTTACACCTGTTTTGTGAGTCGCAGATTGTGCTGGTGATAATTGATTTTTTGTTACATTCCATCCCCAAAAAATGATGCATATGAGAGGTACTTTTAAATTTTACAAAACGCCGGAAAGTAAGTGGTATATTGATATTCCGGGGTGGGACCCGGCAGATATTGACGCCCTGCAGATGGTACTGGGTGCTGATACTATGCTGGATAAGGTAAGCGGTAACACCAACGCCTGTTATCTCGATATTAGTGATCAGCCATTTGATGGGGCTGATGAAATAAAGCTGATAGAAAACTTAAAAGATTCTGTTGGCGGTGGTAATTATCTGATGAAGCGTTTTAAAGGCGAGTCGGTGCAACAGGAAATGTGGTTGTGCGAAGTAACCGAATACGTGTTTGGTTACCTGCCTGAGGTGATTTATGTAGATGTGAGGTTGCAGCTTCCGTAAGAGCCCTAACAGGGATGCTCCGAAATGTAGCAAAAGATAGGGCAAAAAAAAGCAGCCGGTATCAGGAAACCGGCTGCTTTTTGTATAAATGCATTTTTTATTATCTCAGGCGATCCAGTGATTTGATCAGTTTCTCATCCTTATAAATACCCCTTGCAGCCAAAAACAGTAACACTACCATCACAATCGGCAGGAAAGATGCCGGGAGATAGGATGCATTTGCAATAACTTTTCCACTGGCAACCAATGCGTTAGCTTCTTTCGAAACCAAATAATACTGGTATGCGATAGCCCCGAGGGTCAGCAGGATATTAATAACAGTTAAACGAAACTGCAATTTTCTCTTTTTATACAGGAAGATACATGCAAAAGCCATTAATATGATGATGATGTAGAGCACATACATCAGGTAGTTATTAGAGGCGTTTACGTAAGATATTTCCGGGGAATTAGAAAAAGTTGCTTTCCATAAGTTACTGAGAAGCACTCCCACCCCTGCGCCGGCGGCTAAAAGTAAGTAAAGACTCTGGATGCGTTGTATCATATTATTTGCAAATGTTTAACGCCGTAAAAGTAAGGAAATTTAACTGTTATTTATGAGTTGAGTACGATAAGCCCGGGGGATTAACTGGTTGTGGTACTGCAATACTTCGTATATTGCACGCCCAATTACAACAATCTAAACTTGATATGGCAAAAAAACTGAACAAGCAGGATGCATTAGACTATCATGCAAAAGGCAGGCCGGGCAAAATTGAAGTAGTACCTACGAAAGATACAAAATCACAATGGGATCTCTCCCTCGCTTATTCTCCAGGTGTAGCCGAACCTTGTAAGGAGATTTACAACGATCCGGAAAATGTTTACAAATATACCGCGAAAGGCAACCTGGTGGGGGTTATCAGCAATGGTACCGCTGTATTGGGTTTGGGCGATATTGGTCCGGAAGCCAGTAAGCCGGTGATGGAAGGTAAAGGTGTATTGTTCAAAATCTTTGCAGACATTGACGTATTCGATATAGAATTAAATACTAAAGATCCGGACAGCTTCGTGGCTGCCGTAAAAGCACTGGAACCAACCTTCGGGGGGATTAACCTGGAGGATATCAAGAGTCCGGAATGCTTTGAAATTGAGGAAAGACTGCGCAAGGAGCTGAAAATACCTGTTATGCACGACGACCAGCACGGTACGGCGATCATTTCAAGTGCAGCCCTCCTGAACGGTCTGGAACTGGTGAAGAAAAAAGTGGATAAAGTGAAGATCGTGGTAAATGGTGCCGGTGCAGCTGCTATGGCGTGCGTTCGCCTCTATCTCGCGCTGGGTGCGAAGCTGGAGAACTTCATCCTGTTTGATAAAGATGGTGTGCTGAATACCGAGCGTAAAGACCTTACGCCGATGCACATGCAGTTTGCTACCAAATCAAAAGTAAAAACCCTGGCAGAAGCCATGAAAGGCGCCGATGTGTTCCTGGGCTTATCTGTTGGTAACGTGGTTACCCAGGAGATGATCAAAAGCATGGCCAAAAATCCGATCGTGATGGCGATGGCTAACCCTGACCCTGAGATTGCCTATGATACAGCCGTGGCAGCACGTCCGGATGTAATCATGGCTACCGGCCGCTCTGATTATCCTAACCAGGTAAACAACGTATTAGGTTTCCCTTATATCTTCCGTGGCGCCATGGACGTGAGAGCCACCCAGATCAATGAGGCAATGAAACTGGCAGCTGTACGCGCCCTGGCCGAACTGGCGAAATCGCCGGTGCCGGACATTGTGAACCTTGCTTACAACGAAAAGAATATCTTCTTCGGTCCTAAATACATCATTCCAAAGCCGCTTGACCCACGCCTGCTCAGCACGGTAGCGCCAGCTGTAGCTAAAGCTGCGATGGATAGCGGTGTAGCACAGCATCCTATTAAGGACTGGGAAGCCTATAAAGTTGAGCTGAACGGCCGTCTGGGACTGGATAACCAGCTGTTCCGCGTAATTGGTACCAAAGCCCGCCGTGATCCAAGGAAAGTGGTATTTGCGGAGGCAGATAATATCAAAGTGCTGAAAGCTGCGCAGGTAGTTAACGACGAAGGTATCGCCATCCCAATCCTGTTGGGTAACGAAACCCGTATCCGTAACCTCGCTGCTGAACATGCGATCGATATCGAAGGTATTGAGCTGATCGATCCTAAGAGCGATGAAATGCAGGAAAAACGCCACAAATTTGGTGAGCTGTTCTTCGAAAAGCGTAAGCGTAAAGGCTTTAACTTATATGAAGCGAAAAAAGTTATGCGTGAGCGTAACTACTTTGGCTGTATGATGGTGGAAACCGGTGAAGCAGATGCACTGATCTCCGGCCTTACCCGCAAATACCCTGATACCATCCGCCCGGCACTGCAGGTGATCGGTATGGAAGATGGCGTGAAGAAAGTAGCAGGTATGTACATCATTCAAACCAAGCGTGGACCGCTGTTCCTGGCTGATACTACTGTCAACTTCAACCCAACTGCGGAAGAGCTGGCAGAAATCACCCTGATGGTGGCAAAAGAAGTTCAACACTTCAATATCACGCCGCGTATCGCTATGCTGTCGTACTCTAACTTCGGTTCCAGTCCTACCCCTGAGGCACAGCTGGTAGCCAAAGCGCGCGATATCGTGAAACAAAAAAATCCTTCCCTGATTGTGGATGGTGAAATCCAGGCAGCAATGGCCTTTAACAAGGAAATTCTGAAGGATAACTATCCATTCACTGAACTGATGGATGGTGAAGTAAACACCCTCATTTTCCCTAACCTGACCGCAGGTAACGTAGCCTATAACCTCCTCCAGGAAGTAGCAGGTTTTGACGCCATCGGCCCGGTACTGCTGGGTATGAAAAAACCTGTACACATTCTGCAACTGGGAAGTACCGTTCGCCAGATTGTGAACATGGTAAATATCGCCGTAGTAGATGCACAGGAAAAATGCTGCCGCGATAAAAAAGCGGAAGAGAAATCCAAAGGAAAGAAAAAGAAATAGTCTGATCAGATTAATATAGCCATCAGCGTGGAGATGCGGTACGACTACTGCCATCTTCGCGCTGATGGCTTTTTTGCATGAATTGTACTATATTTAAGTCATGCAGCAGATCTCCAGAAAAAAGATATTTTTCCCGATTAACCAGGCTTTCAGAAATTACCTGAAACTCTATGAGCGGGAAGTGAAATTGCCGGTGGACTACCAGGAACTGCGTTACTATGAATACGCCATTCCCGTGTACGACAAGCAGGGTAAGGATACCCTCTGGGAAACGGTGTTTTACCCGCATAGCATGCAGGAAACGATTCATGCCGGGTTAAAACGTATCTACTCCATATTGAAAGCAGGTGGGGATCAGTCGGCCGAGGAGCACCTCCACATTGAGCGGATCGACTATTGTACCTTCGGTAACAGCCATCCGTTCCGGATCAAGATCGTCAATAACTACAACGAGGTATACGATTATTTTTATGTGAAGATAGCAGATGCCTCCAGGATTTATGGCCTGGAACTGGAACATATTCTCTCGCCCTACTGGATGAACTTCCTCATAGACGGGAATACGCTGGTGGAAGAGCATATTGCCGGTGTTCCGGGCGATCAGTTTATTGATCAGTACCTGCAACGGCCGGAGTTTAACCCTAAACGTATAGCCAAAGAGTTTGTAAAATTCAACGAGCGCTGTTTTGTGCGGCTGCTGGGGGATATGCGCAGTTATAACTTTGTATTTGATATTACACCCGATTTTGATGATGTGCAGTTCCGCATCCGGGCGATCGACTTTGATCAGCAGTTTTATGAGGGGAAGCGCACATTATATATGCCACAGTTTTTTAAGGAAAACAGGGTATTTGTGGACCTGGCCATCAAGCACCTGAATGCGGAGGTGGTGAAGCAGTACCAACAGGAGGAGCGCGCGCTCATAGCCCGGCGTATTAAGGTGCAGCGGCACCGCATCAAGGACCTCCGGGATGTGATCATGACGGATCGTGTATCCTTTCCCGAGAAGATACACCAGCTGGGCAGTGAGTTGGCGGAATATTATCACGACCAGGCCTTTGCCCGATGCAAGTCCATGGGGGAGATCGTGGAGCGCAGTCTGAAACGGCTGTTGGTTAGCAGTTTAAAATAGGGCTGCTGAATTAATCGGAAATTCAGGCAGGTTTGACAAAATCTGTCATATCTTTGGCCGGTTATGGAATTCAGATTTTTCTATCATTTTGGAAACTATTTGCTGATGCTCAAGGGCATGTTTTCCCGCCCGGAAAACATGAAGATGTACTGGAAACAGTTTATGCAGCAGTGTGTGGATATTGGCGTAGGGTCGTTCGGGATAGTATTTATCATTTCCCTGTTCATGGGTGGGGTTACTACCTTGCAAACCGCCTATCAGCTTGTAAACCCGATCATTCCTAAGAGTACTATCGCCCAGGTAGTACGGGATACCATTATTCTTGAATTTGCGCCTACGCTTACCAGCATTGTACTGGCAGGTGTGGTGGGTTCTAAAATAGCCTCTGAGTTGGGGAATATGCGTGTGTCCGAGCAGATTGATGCGCTCGAGATCATGGGTATTAACACCAAGGGCTATCTCATCTTACCGAAAATACTGGCAGCAGTACTGATGATACCGGTACTGGTAATGATTGCCGGGTTTCTGGGAGTATGGGGTGGTAAAGAAGCCGGTGTACTGTCCGGCATTATTTCTCCCGATGAGTTTCTGCAAGGGTTACGGCAGGATTTCAGGGCTTATAACGTATTTTTCGCCCTGGCGAAATCATATACCTTTGGATTTATAATATCCAGTGTGTCGGCCTACTACGGTTATAATGTAAGAGGCGGCGCCCTGGAAATCGGTAAGGCCAGCACCACTGCGGTAGTGGTGAGCTGTGTGCTGGTGTTGTTTATGGACTATGCACTGACAGCCATTTTACTGTAAGCTATTTCTACGAATCATGATTGAACTGCAAGACATAAAAAAAGGCTTTGGCGATAAGGAGATATTAAAGGGCGTTTCGGCGGTAATGGAATCCGGTAAGGTGAACCTTATTATCGGCGCCAGTGGTAGCGGAAAAACCGTGATGATGAAGTGTATAGTGGGGCTGATTGAGGTGGATGCAGGTAAAATCCTCTACGATGGCAAGGACTTCACTACCATGGATACCCATGAGCGTAAGGCGATACGCCAGGAAATAGGCATGCTGTTTCAGGGATCGGCCCTGTTTGATAGCATGACGGTGGAGCAGAATGTAATGTTTCCACTGGATATGTTCGGTACCGGCAGCTACCGCGATAAGAAAAAGCGCGTTGCGGAGTGCCTGGAGCGTGTGAACCTGAAGGATGCAGCCAGGAAATACCCGGCCGAGATCTCCGGCGGTATGAAAAAGAGGGTAGGGATTGCCCGGGCCATTGTGCTGAACCCTAAATACCTGTTTTGTGATGAGCCTAACTCCGGGCTGGACCCGCAAACATCCCTGCTGATCGACCAGCTGATCAAGGAACTGACCGTAGAATACAATATCACCACCGTAATGAATACCCATGATATGAACACCGTAATGGAAAGCGGCGACCATATTGTGTACATGTACCAGGGCCAGAAGCAGTGGGAAGGCTCCAATAAAGAAATTGTGTTCAGCAATGACCAGCTGCTGAACGACTTCATTTTTGCCTCCGAGTTCCTCCGTGAAGCCAAGGAAATGCGTCAGCATGAGCTGTTTAGCAGTGGTAAATGGAAGGAAGACTTGAAGAATAAAGGGGGCAACGAGAGCGGCGATGATAAAAAATAGTTAGATAAACAGTGTTTAGTACCCAGCTTTGTTGGTGTGAGTTGCTATCAAATTTTTCTTCCCCAACTTACTGGGACATAACGTAAATTGCAAAATACTCCTGATTGCGGGTGGGGTAAATTGCAGAATTGTTTAAATCAGCTTATTTTTGCCACACCGGAAAAAATAAACATTATAAAATAAACCAATAAAACAAGCGCGATGAGTGTTTTAGTTAATAAGGATAGTAAGGTGATTGTGCAAGGATTTACCGGTACTGAAGGTACTTTCCATGCCACACAGATGATCGATTACGGAACCAATGTAGTAGGTGGTGTAACACCAGGTAAAGGTGGATCTACTCACCTGGAGCGCCCGGTATTCAATACCGTTGCGGATGCTGTAAAAGCAACCGGTGCTAACGTTTCTATCATTTTCGTACCGCCGGCATTTGCTGCTGACGCTATCATGGAAGCTGCTGAAGCTGGTGTTGCCCTGGTGGTATGTATCACTGAAGGTATCCCTGTTCAGGACATGGTGAAAGCCAAAAACTTCCTGGTAGGTACTAACACTCGCCTCATCGGACCTAACTGCCCTGGTGTTATCACTGCTGAAGAAGCGAAAGTGGGTATTATGCCTGGTTTTATCTTCAAAAAAGGTAAAATCGGTATTGTATCTAAATCCGGTACCCTCACTTACGAAGCAGCTGACCAGGTGGTTAAAGCGGGTCTGGGTGTTTCTACTGCTATCGGTATCGGTGGTGATCCAATCATTGGTACTCCAACCAAAGATGCGGTGGAGCTGCTGATGAACGATCCTGAAACTGAAGGTATCATTATGATCGGTGAAATCGGTGGTAGCATGGAAGCTGAAGCTGCACGCTGGATCAAAGAACACGCTACCAAACCTGTGGTAGGTTTCATCGCTGGCCAAACTGCTCCTCCGGGCCGTCGTATGGGCCACGCTGGTGCCATCATCGGTGGTGCAGAAGATACCGCTGCTGCTAAAATGAAAATCATGGCTGAATGCGGCGTTCACGTTGTAGAAAGCCCTGCAAACATCGGTAAAACTATGGCAGAAGTGCTGAGCAAAAAAGCTGCACTGGCTTAATTTTCCGACAGTTAATATATTCTGAAATGGTGGAGAGTAATGGGGATTTCCCTATACTTTTCACCTTTTTCTTTTACTCCAATTCCAAATAAACCCAGTATGCGTACCCTGTTAGCATTATGCATTGTTTTAACCTTAACCGTTACCAACACCATGGCCCAGTCAGATTATAGCAATTTATGGAAAGAAGTAGAACAGCTGGAAACACAAGGGCTCTCCACCTCCGGCGCTAAAAAGGTAGACGAGCTATTCCGTAAAGCTGTGGCGGATAAAAACCAGGAACAGAAAATTAAAGCACTGATTTATCAGCTGAGATATGCGTCGGTATTAAAGGATAGCAGCCTGGATTATGGCCTGGAAAGGCTGGAGAAGGAAACCGCTGAAGCTCAGGGGCCAGCCAAAGCCATCCTGTACAGCATGAAGGCCGAAATATTGTGGACCTACCTGCAATCAAATTCTTATGCCATCATGAGCCGCCTGGATGTAGTGAACGACCAGAGCAAGGACATCAGAACCTGGTCCGCCCAACGGCTCAACACCGCCATCACCCAGGCCTACGAGGCATCGCTCGCCCAGCCGGAACTGCTCAAAAAAGCACCTATATCTGCCTATAGCCAGATAATTGATAAAGGGCAAAATGCCAATGGCCTGCAACCTACTGTTTACGACCTACTGGCTTACCGTGCGATTAATTACTACCGCTCCGGTTATAATACCATGAATAAGCCGGCTAACCAGTTTGAACTTACTGACCCCGCCGCATTTGCCCCGGCCACGGAATTTGCCGTGCATGCCTTTACATCTCCCGATACCAGCAGCCTGCAATTAAAAGCCCTGTTGTTGTACCAGGACCTGATAGCCTTTCACCTGAAGGATGAACAGAAAACAGCCCTGGCAGAAGCAGATGTGCAGCGCCTGAAATACGTGAAAGAGATCAGTGTGGCCGCTGAGAAAAATGAATTATACAACAGTGCGCTTACCCACATGCTGCAAACCTATCGTTCCAGCCCTGCATACGCCACTGTAGCTGCTATGAAGGCCGAGAGCCTGCTGGAAGATTTGCCGCTTGGCTTCGGTGATATTAAACCTGTAACGCCCACACAGCACCAGCAAGTAGCCCAGGTGCTGGAAATCGTGGAGGAAGCCCTGAAAGCTTATCCCCAAGCTGCCGGCGCCGCCGAATGCCAGAACATTAAAAACCGCGTGCTGTTCCCGGAAATGGAACTGACTACGGAAAAAGTTAATGTACCCGGTCAGGCCCTGCGTATCCTATCCAAATACAGAAATACCGGTACCGCCTACTTTAAGTTGATTCCCGTAACGGAAAGTCAATGGAGCAAGGCTTTGACGGAAATGAAATGGTATGATGAAACAGAACTGTTTCGGAAAATTATTACGAATACACCAGCGGTGCGTAGCTGGAATCAGCCACTGCCCGCCGGTACGGACCATTTCGGTCATGCCGCAGAAGTAAAGGTAGACGCACTGCAACCCGGCATGTACCTGCTGCTGATGAGTACCAACAATACTTTCAGTACCAATGATAACCTGATGGTTGGCAAGTTCTTCGATGTATCTGATATCGCTTTTCTTACCAGTGACTCCACTTTATATGCCCTGGATCGTACTACCGGGCAGCCTTTGCCGGGAGCGCGCCTGGACATTAGCACCATGACGCCTAACCCGGATACTAAGCAGCTTGATAAGATTTTTTCCGGTAGCGCAGATAATAACGGAAAGATTACAGTGGCCTATAGCACCAAGCGCTATGCAGACAAGTGGATGCTGTGGACTTACAAAAACCAGCAGCTGATTGTTTCCAATATCAACGACTATAGCTTTCGGATACGCGGTGGATATGTGCAACCGGTGAAGGAAGATAACAGGCGGCTGTTTTTCTTTACAGACCGTGGACTGTACCGCCCGGGACAGGTATTGTATTTCAAAGGAATAGTACTGGAGAAAGCGGGAAATAATGATAGTCGCGTGTTGGCAGGATTTAAAACCACCGTGCACCTTCATGATGCCAATAACGAAATAGTGGATTCTGTAGTAGTAACCGCCAACGATTTCGGTGCTTTCTCCGGCAAATTTACCCTGCCGCTGGGCCGCCTTACCGGTACCTACCGCCTTACAGATGCTATCACCAACGCCAGTACGAACTTCAATGTGGAAGAATACAAACGTCCTAAGTTTGAAGTGAAGTTTGACCCGGTAAAAATTGCCTATCGTGTAGGCGATACCGTTACTGCCAATGGTAAAGCGATTGCATTTGCCGGAAATAACGTGGATGGTGCAAAGGTAAGTTACCGTGTAGTACGTGTGCCACGTTTTCCTTATCCATGGCTGGGTTACAAGTATTATATACCCAGAGGTAACAGCCAGGAAATCGTGAGTGGTACTACTGTTACTGATGCGCAGGGTAAGTTCAATATTCAGTTTACTGCTATCCCCGATAAAACAATAGATACTGCCCTGGCGCCTTATTTCGTGTACCAGGTATCGGCCACTGTAACAGATATCAACGGGGAAACCCGCAGCCAGACGCAGGATATCAACGCTGGTTATAATACCCTGTTGCTGTCAGTACAGGTGGATGCATGGAATAAAGTGAAAATCACTACCACTAACCTGAACGGTGAATTTGAAGCGGCGAATCTGCAACTGCGCCTGCAGCCGCTGAAGCCTGTGGAGCGCCTGCTGCGTACAAGATATTGGGAGGAACCGGACCAGTTTATTTACAGTGCAGAAGAATATGCCAGGTTGTTCCCACTGGATGTTTATAAAGATGAGGACCAGCTGGAAAAACGCCCGCTGTTGCCGGCAGTGTTTGAGAAACAGCTGAGCAGCGTGAAGGAAGGTATTACTGATCCGGGTTATTCAAAACTTAAGCCTGGCTTCTATCAGCTGGAAGTGACTGCTACCCCTGCCAAGGGTAAGCCGGTTGTGCAAAAAGAAATTTTTGAAGTGACGGAACCGGGTAAGGAAACGATGCCGTATCCGATGTACAGCTGGTATTATACAGAAAATAAAACCTACAAGCCGGGTCAGCAGGCAGTAGTGAAAGTGGCATCTGCTAAAGATGCTTATGTATTGCAGGAAGAAATGCGAGGTGAACAGCCTACTGTAATTACTGCTTTTAAACTAACTGGAACGGATACACGTAAATATGATCTGACACAGAAAGACTTAGGAGGAGCGCAGGTGAATTTCAACTGGATCAGGGACAACCGCTTCCAGCACATTGCCATCATGTTCCCCGTAGCCACGGACGATAAGTCGTTAAAAGTTGAGCTGGCATCTCACCGTGATAAACTGGCACCTGGGGAAAAGGAAAAATGGTCAGTAAAAGTGAGCGGTGAAAATGCGCAGCAGGCAGAAGCCTCTTTCCTCGCAGGAATGTATGATGCATCGCTGGATGCATTACGTCCATTTTCCTGGAACCTGCCGGTGCTGGGAGTTACTAATTATATGCGCGGTGGCTTGAGCATGAGCGATAATAGTGGTAGTGAATCGGCTTCAATTATCAGTTACCTCGAAGATAAAAACAAGTATACGAATGTGGTGTATCCATCACTGAACTGGTTTGGATGGGGATTGGATTTGTCTGGCGCATCCAGGTTGTACATGAGGGGAGCTGGCGCACCGGCTGCGGCCATGATGGTAAAAGAATCACGTAGTGCCAAGCGTGCAGCACCAGCAGGAGGAATTGCCAAAATGGAAATGGCTGATGCAGCCGCAGGTACTGGAACAGTACCTCCTCCGCCAGCGCCTGAAGCACCGGCTAACTCATCTGCCAACGCTCCTGCCAAAGCACGCACCAATTTCAATGAAACCGCTTTCTTCTTCCCTGATTTAAGGACTGACGCTAACGGCAACGTTTCCTTTGAATTCACCATGCCGGAAGCCCTTACCAAATGGAAGTTTCAGGGCTTGGCACATACAAAGGCAGCTGCATTTGGCCTGCTCACCCAGGAAATTGTGACACAGAAAACATTGATGGTACAGCCATTTGCACCCAGGTTTATGCGGGAAGGCGACAAGATTAACTTCACTGCTAAAATCAGTAACCTGGCAGATTCGCCGCTGATAGGGCAGGCTCATCTGGAACTGCTGGACGCTGCTACCATGCAGCCGGTAGATGGCTGGTTCCAGAATATTTTCCCGGTGCAGCACTTTACTGCAAAAGCAGGACAGAGCACGCAGGTGTCGTTCCCGTTGCAGGTTCCTAACGGTTTCGGTAGTACGCTGATTTATCGTATTACTGCACAGGCGGGCAACTTCAGCGATGGGGAAGAGAATGCATTGCCGGTATTAACCAATCGTATGCTGGTAACGGAATCAGTACCACTGTCCATGATCGGTGACGGTACCAAGACGGTGAACTTTAAAAAGCTTGAAGAAAGCGATGCTTCTGAAACCCTGCAGCAGCATGCGGTTACAGTGGAATATACGAGCAATCCGGCCTGGTATGCCGTACAGGCGTTACCGTACCTGATGGAGTTCCCGTATGATTGTGCAGAGCAGGTGTTTAACCGCTACTATGCAAACGTGCTGGGTGGTTGGATTGTATCGCAGCGCCCGGCCATCAAAGAAATCTTTGAAAAGTGGAAAACAGCGAATACTGCTGCACTGATGAGCAACCTGGAAAAGAATCAGGACCTGAAATCACTATTGTTACAGCAAACACCATGGGTGCTGGATGCAAAAAATGAAAATCAGCAGAAGCATAATATTGCGAAACTATTTGATGCGGCTAATATCAGGACCGGTGCGGACGTAGCGTTACAGCAGCTGGCAGCTAAGCAAAACCACAACGGTTCCTTCCCCTGGTTTGCGGGCTTGTCTGATGATCGCTTTATCACGCAGTATATAGTAGCAGGTATAGGGAGATTGAATGGCCTTACCGGTAACACAAACGGCCAGGCAAATACCATTGCTGAAAAAGCGATTAAATACCTGGACGCGAAACTGGTAGCGGATTACAAACGCATGATATCGCAAAAAATTAAGCCTGAAAATCAGCATGTATACGGTATAGATATCCAGTATTTATATGCAAGAAGCTTTTTTGATGTAGCGAAGAGTGCAGAGGTTACTACGTTACACAATTACTACCTCAAACTCGCGAAAAAAGACTGGTTGAAGTTTACCCTCTATGAAAAAGCAATGGCGGCGCTGTTGTTCCACCGCCTCCATGATAATGTAACGGCAACGGCTATAGTAAAATCACTGAAAGAAAATGCCATTGTTTCTCCTGAAATGGGTATGTATTGGAAATCCAATACAGGCGGGTACTTTTGGAGTCAGGCTCCGGTAGAAACGCAGGCGATGCTGATCGATGCATTTACTACCGTTGCGGGCGACAAACAATCTGCTGCACAGATGAAAACATGGTTGCTGAAAAACAAACAAACCAATAACTGGAATACTACCAAAGCCACTGCCGACGGCTGTTATGCTATGTTGATCGGTGGTGATAACTGGCTGGCAGCGGTACCATCTGTTGATATTAAACTGGGTGCAGTTGATATCAGCAGTGCTTCATCAGATGCAGAAGCTGGCACCGGGTATATCCGTAAGCAGTTTAATGGGAAAGATGTTAAACCTGCCATGGGTAAAATTGAAGTGGCGGTAAAAGGCAGCAAGGGCCAGCCTTCCTGGGGAGCAGTGTACTGGCAGTACTTTGAGCAGCTGGATAAAATCACAGCGGCACAAACACCATTGACTA
Source organism: Chitinophaga jiangningensis (assembly GCF_900142605.1). GTDB lineage: Bacteria > Bacteroidota > Bacteroidia > Chitinophagales > Chitinophagaceae > Chitinophaga > Chitinophaga jiangningensis. The sequence continues at coordinate 146,357 of NZ_FRBL01000007.1, read as the reverse complement.
TAGAAAAACAATTGTATAAAGAAGTAAACGCGGCCAATGGTCCGGTGCTCACGCAACTCAACGATGGTAACCAGTTGCACGTTGGTGATAAATTGAAGGCTAGAATTGTACTGCGGGTTGACAGGGATATGGAATATGTACACCTGAAAGACATGCGTGCAGCGGCTTTTGAGCCGTTGAATGTACTCAGTACAGCTAAATATCAGGGTGGCATGGGGTATTATGAAAGTACTAAAGATGCCAGCACCGACTTCTTCTTTAACGCATTACCGAAAGGTACCTGGGTATTTGAATACCCGATGTATGTAACACACGAAGGTACTTTCTCCAATGGCGTGGCTACGGTGCAATGTATGTATGCACCTGAGTTTAATGCGCATAGTGAAGGGATAAATGTGAAGGTGGTGGAGAAATAATTTCTTAATAATCTATCAAAAAGAAAGGGGGCCGAAAGGCCCTTTTCTTTTTGATAACCTCAGTGGATGTGTGCTCTACTACCAGCAATTTGCTAACAAGTACCCCGCGCGCAGCGCGGAATCCGCGCCAATGTCAGCTTCGCTGTCATTGGAAAAACAAGCAATCAATCTGTTTTTATACCTTCGTATCTGCATGAAACAAGTAGATTACATAATAGTAGGGCAGGGGATAGCTGGTACTATGCTCAGCTGGTTTTTAATGAAACGGGGCTTTAGCGTGGTGGTAATAGATGATGGGAAGAAGAACAGTGCATCACGGGTAGCTGCAGGTATTATCAATCCGGTTTCGGGAAGAAGATTCGAACCTGCATGGCTATACGAAGAAATTTTTCCTTTTGCCAAATCGACATATGACGAATTGTCGGACCTGCTAAAAATAAATATATTAATCGAGCGTAATTTGTGGACTGTTTTCCCCTCTGCACAAATGCGCGATGCCTTCAAAGCCAAGGCGGATAAGGAGACCAACGGAAAATATGCGGAAATTCCACAGCAACTACAATATGAGGAATATCTGCAACAGCATTTTGGAGCTGCAGTCATTAAAGGGGCTACGGTTAACTTAAAAAATCTGCTGCCTGCATACCGTGAAATGCTGATTAGTAAGGAGGCCTTACTGGATGAGCATTTTGAATTATCGCAGTTGCAGCTGGTAGATAATGTACAAGTTACATACCATCATATAACAGCAAAGAAAATAATATTTTGTGATGGGGCTGCTGCGGCATCAAACTCTTACTTTGAGGCGATCAAATTTTTGCCAAATAAAGGTGAGGTATTAATTATTCGTATTCCAGGATTGGAATCATCGGATATTATTAAAAAAAGTATTACGTTAGTGCCCCAGCCGGACGGGCAGTTTTGGGCAGGTAGTTCCTTTGCCTGGGATTATCCGGATGAGCTGCCGACGGCAGCGCAACGGGCGGTGCTGGAAGAAAAAATCCAGCAGTTGCTCAAAGTGCCGTATGAAGTGACGGACCAGCGGGCGGCCGTGCGGCCATCAGGCCATGATCGCCGGCCAATTGCCGGTTTTCATCCGGAATATCCGCTTATAGGTATTTTCAACGGGCTGGGAACCAAGGGGACTTCGCTGGCCCCGCTGATGGCGGACCATTTCAGCCGGGTAATAGCCGGCGAAACGGAAATAATGCCCGAGATCAGCGTAAACAGATATTTTAACATGCCCCGGCAGTAAAATCCAGCGAGCAAAACGTATCTTTGCCCCCCTTGCGGGCATGGCTGAATCGCTGGAAGAAGTGGTGAACCACAGTGAACGGCTTTCCCGGGAATTCAACCATATAATTTTAAAAATCAACAATTTACGCATGTATAGGACGCACACTTGCGGAGAACTCAGAATGGAACAGGTTGGTCAGCAGGTTACGCTGGCCGGCTGGGTACAAACGGTAAGGAAATTTGGCAGCATCACTTTCGTGGATCTGCGCGACCGTTATGGCATTACTCAGCTGTTATTTGGTGAAAACCTTAATGCCCGACTGGATGACCAGCCTTTAGGCCGTGAATTCGTGATCCAGGCTACAGGTGTGGTTACCGAGCGTTCTAATAAAAATCCAAATATCCCAACCGGTGATGTGGAAATTACCATCGCTGACTTTAAGGTACTCAACGCTGCCAAAACCCCTCCTTTCACCCTAACCGATGATACAGATGGTGGTGACGAGCTGCGTATGAAATACCGCTACCTCGACCTGCGTAGAAATGCCGTTAAACAAAACCTGGAACTACGCTACCGCGTAGGCCGTGCTGCACGTAACTTCCTGCACACCCAGGGCTTTATGGATATAGAAACACCTTTCCTGATTAAGTCTACGCCGGAAGGTGCCCGCGACTTCGTGGTACCAAGCCGTATGAACCCTAATGAGTTCTATGCCCTGCCGCAGTCGCCACAAACCTTTAAGCAACTCCTGATGGTGAGCGGCTACGACCGTTACTATCAAATCGTGAAGTGCTTCAGGGATGAGGATCTCCGCGCTGACCGCCAGCCGGAGTTCACCCAGATCGACTGCGAAATGAGCTTCGTGGAGCAGGAAGATATCCTGAATACATTTGAAAATATGTTCAAATATATCTTCAAAGAGATTAAAGGTTTGGATATTGATTATGCGTTCCCTCGCATGACCTGGGACGATGCCATGGAGTACTACGGCAACGATAAACCAGATATCCGTTTCGAGATGAAACTGGCTACCCTGACCGGCACCGTTCAAAACAAAGGCTTTAAAGTATTTGATGATGCGGAACTGGTAGTAGGTATCGCCGCCAAAGGTTGCGCTGAATATACCCGTAAGCAGCTGGATGAGCTTACCGACTGGGTCAAGCGCCCGCAAATCGGCATGAGCGGACTCATCTATGTTAAATATGGTGCAGATGGCAGCCTGAAAAGTTCCGTTGATAAGTTCTTCAATGAAGAAGAGCTGAAAAAATGGGTAGCAGCTACCAAAGCTGAACCAGGCGACCTGATCCTGGTGCTGGCTGGTAAAGAAAGTCGCACCCGCCAGGCCATGAGTGCCCTCCGCCTCGAAATGGGCGAACGCCTCGGGCTTAGGGATAAAAACGTATATAAACCACTGTGGGTGATCGATTTCCCACTCTTTGAATATGCCGAAGAAGAAAACCGCTGGGTGGCACGTCACCATCCGTTTACTTCTCCAAAACCGGAACATATCGCCTTAATGGACGATCTGTCCCAATACGCCAAAATCAAGGCTAACGCCTACGATATCGTATTAAATGGTACCGAAATCGGTGGTGGTTCTATCCGTATCTTCCAGCGCGACCTCCAGGAAAAGATGTTCGCTGCCCTTGGGATGTCACCGGAAGAAGCAGACCACAAGTTCGGCTTCCTGCTGGGTGCGTTTGAATACGGTGCACCGCCTCATGGAGGTATCGCCTTCGGCTTCGACCGTCTCTGCTCCCTGCTGGGTGGCAGCGAAAGTATCCGGGACTTCATCGCCTTCCCGAAAAATAATTCCGGTCGCGATGTAATGCTGGATGCGCCTGCTGCAATCGATCAACACCAGCTCGATGAGTTACGGATCAGCTTGATAAAACAAGATCCGGCATAGTATTTGCAATTACCGGACTTTCCCAAATAAAAAAATCCCCTTTGATATGGTTCAGGCCGCATCAAAGGGGATTAGTGCAAATAATAGAACAATATTTTTTAACAAGCCATTAACGGAAAAGAGTAGCGAGTAGACGAAAGAAACGTATTATCTAAATTTTTAAAGTAATATTGCGGTGTAGGGACATCGTTGATATGTGAGGTAAGAAATGATGCTGAAAACAAACAACAATCTATCACCTGTAACAACAACTAACACTAAGCTTATGTGTATGATTAACTCTACTATGAGCAAAGCTGCGGCTTGTATTTGTGCGGTGTTTTTATTGCTAATGCTCAGCAATGTTGGGTATGCTCAACAATCGACAAGCAATTATTTGAAAAAATTCAAACCGGTATCTGTGGAATTAATGCAGGAAACCGGAATTCCTGCCAGTGTAATTCTGGGCATTGCGATGCTGGAATCTGGCACTGGTACCAGTAAAAATGCTAAATTGCTGCACAATCATTTTGGCATCGTTGGTAAAAACAATCTGCAACAGACAAACGCAGGATACAAATCCCGCTATAAACAATACCTGTCAGATGTGGCTTCCTACGAACACTTTGTACAGCTGTTAGCCAAAAAGAAGTGGTTTGCAGACCTGAAAGGAAACATGGAATATTCTACCTGGCTTCATAAAATGAACCATAGCGGATATTCAACTGCAGGCCAGGAATGGATAAAACGTGTGACTTCTATTATTAACCGTTATAAATTGTATAAGCTGGATGCGGCCATAGGCAGCGTTGCAAGCGGTTCTTAAGCACTTTTGCACTATGCCACTTGTTGCCAGGCGCTCCGGTAATATGCCTGACTATACATGAATAATATGCCTGGCAAAAATAAGGCTGCCTACCCATTTCTGATTATCGCGGGTTCATTGGCATGCCTGGTGGCTTTATCCCAGCTGAATTACAGCTTCTCCTACAAGGATTTCCAATTCCGAAAACTGGATATGCTGTCCGACCTTAGGACTTCATCTCCCGGACAAGATAAAAACAATACTGCCCTTGCTGGTCGTACCGGTAAGGGCGGTACTGTTACAGATACCGCCGTAAGCGTGGTTGACAGCTCCGGAACAGTAACTACACTGCCCAACCCGGATGCCCACCACGACTACATGGAATACACCGGTATCATGCAATACGCCTCGGCACAATACAGTGAAGATGCCGCCGGCCTGCATAAATTCCTCCAGGCCCTGGCCGACCTGAAAGCAGGTAAAAGAAAGAAAGTCCGCATCGCATACTTCGGCGACTCCATGATCGAAGGTGACCTGATCACCGGTGAACTGCGCGATAGTTTGCAACATTACTTCGGCGGACAAGGTGTGGGCTTCGTGCCCATTACCTCGGTAGTGGCCAGCTTCAGAACCACTATCACCCATACCTACTCGAAGGACTGGACAGACTACTCCTATAAAAAACTGCCCCCATCCAATATTCCGCTCGGATTATCCGGGCATACTTTCATCCCGTCGTCCAACAGCTGGGTGCGATATACCCCGGTGAAAAAAGCGCGACTGGATAAGTTTAATGAAATTTCCATCCTGTATGGCCCTGCCTCCGGCACTGGCCTTACGGTAAACGATAAAAGCTATACGCTCGACGGCAACGCCGCTGTAAACCGACTCGATCTGCGTCAGGATACAGGGCTGCCATCGGTAACTATCAAATACGCCGGAGGTGCCGCAGGGCCCCTCTTTGGTGTTAGCTTCGAAGACGATAACGGTATCTATGTGGATAACTACTCCTTCAGAGGTATCAGCGGTATCGAACTCGGAAAGCTGTCGGCAGACATGATCCGCCGTATGCAGCAGGAACACACTTACGACCTGGTAGTTTTTCACTACGGCGCCAATGTATTATGGCGGCCGGAACTGACCGACTACAGCTGGTTTGAGCGCCCGATGAATAAGGTGCTGGATTCGCTTCGCAACGATATCCCGGCTACCTCATTCCTTATCATCGGTACTGCCGACAAATCCTATCGTAAGGGCGACCAATACGTTACCGCGCCGGGCGTACCAGCGCTGTTAGCTGTGCAACACGATCTGGCGGCAGAACACGGGACTGCCTTCTGGAATCTCTTTGCAGCAATGGGTGGAGAAAATTCAATGGTGAAGTGGGTGGAAAGTGAAACCCCAGGTGCGAACAAGGATTACACACATTTTAACAGGTTAGGAGCGTCTAAGGTAGCGTCGCTGCTATACAAAGCTATTATGAATGAATATAGGCAGACAAGTACTGTTCAGTAGTTTAGCCCTGCTGTTGTTGCTGGGAGGTAAAAAAGCGGTTGCACAAGGTTTTGACGGCGATAATTCCATCGCCCAGGATACAGCACTGTACCGGATTTTCAGGTTACTGGATCATGCGGATACTACCGTGATTTCAATATTACACCTCGGCGATTCACATGTACAGGCTGGCTACTATCCACAAACCAATGGCGCCATGCTGCAACAGCAGTTTGGTAACGCAGGCCGTGGATTTGTATTTCCCTATAACCTGGCAGGTACCAACGGTCCGGAAGATTACCGCTGGTCAAGCCCTGTCAAATGGAACGGCGAAAGAGTGGTAGATCGGTATAAATCGCCCGTACTCGGCCCCGGAGGTATTACCATTACTACAAACGCTACCACGCCTTCCCTCAGTTTCATTGGTAAACAGGACTCTTTCCAGGAAAACTCATTTAATGAGGCCGAGCTGGTGTATGATCCTGGAAATGACTCTACTACCGTATTTGCTGCCACCGCCGATGTAATTATTACACCGCAGCCCTTTACCGGCTCACCAACCATTCAAAAAGCCACCCTGAGTTTCAGGGATCAGCAACAGATTTTTTCCGCCCGTTTCGATAATACCGCCAAAGGGCCTTTCCGTTTCTATGGTGCGTTTTTACGTAACGGTGAGAATGGAGTGATCTATAGCAGCGTTGGTATCAACGGCGCCATGTACCAGCATTACAACGAATACAGTAACATACTCCTTGCCCAGATGTCGGTGCTGAAACCGCAGCTGGTGATCATATCACTGGGTACCAATGAAGCCTACGGCCGATTCGACGCCCTCTCCTTCAGAAATGAAATTGATAAAACCGTTACACTGATAAGGGAACAAAACCCAAACGTATGTATCTTGCTGACTACTCCTCCGGACTGTATGAGGGTAGTCAAAAGCTCATACCGGAAAAAAGTGAAAGGGAAATGGCGTAGATACAGCAAAACTACCATTACACCTAATCCTTACATCGCCATGGCCTCCGCCCAGATTGAAGGGTATGCCCGCGAAAAAGGATTGGCATGCTGGGATTTTAATGCAGTGAATAAAGTACAGAAAGCCAGGTTTAACCCATACTGGGGCGCCGATCATGTACACTTCAGTGCAAAAGGGTACCAGCTGCAAGGGCAACTGCTCAACGAAGCAATAATGTCTGCCTACAAAAAATACCAGGCTGAAACCAAGAAAATATATTAACATCCAATGATCGACGTCAATAAGCTGTTCGACCTGTTGCTTTACGATCCTAATGATCCGGTGCTCTTTAACAGTGCTTTCTTCTTCTATTATTTTGCAGTATTTCTGCTCTGTTACCTGGCAGTACACAAAAGCAAAACAGGTCGGGTATGGGTGTATACCCTGTTTTCCCTGTATTTCTTTTATAAGGCCTGTGGCTATTATGTAGGATTGGTCATACTTTCCGCCATTGTAGACTTTAACCTTTCCAAATGGATTCACCGGACGCCAAAGAAGTCCACCAAAAAGCTGCTGCTTATTTTTAGCATCATCCTCAACATAGGATTGCTGTTCTATTTTAAGTACACCAACTTCTTCATCGGTATTCTTAACGACTTTGCAGCAGGCAGTATTCCACTGCTGAAACTCACCCTGCCGATCGGTATTTCCTTCTATACTTTCGAAAACCTCAGCTATACGATCGATGTATACCGGGATGAAATCGAACCTGTGGATAACTTCATGGATTACCTTTTCTTCCTGTCGTTCTTCCCTAAGCTGATGATGGGCCCTATCGTACGTGCAGCTGATTTTATCCCGCAGATATCGCAGCCTTATGTGATCGATTCAGATGATATCGGGAAGGGGATGTACCTGATCATAAGCGGGTTGTTTAAAAAGATAGTGATATCGGACTTTATATACCTCAACTTCGTACAATACATCTTCGATGATCCGAGCAAACATACCGGCCTGGAGTGTTTGCTGGGGGTATATGGCTATGCGCTGGTGATTTATTGCGACTTCTCCGGTTATTCGGATATGGCGCTGGGTATTGCCCGCTGGACCGGCTTTAAAATTCCGCCTAACTTCAACTCCCCTTACCAGAGTCGCTCTATTACTGAGTTCTGGCGCCGCTGGCATATTTCATTATCCAGCTGGCTGCGGGATTACCTATACATTCCTTTGGGAGGTAACCGGAAAGGTAAGGTACGGCAGTACATCAACCTGGCATTGACCATGCTGATCGGAGGCTTCTGGCATGGTGCGAGCTGGAATTTTATATTCTGGGGCGGTATGCATGGTAGTATGCTGGCCATTGATAAGGTAAGGATCGATTACCTGAAGAAACGCCAGATCCAGTTTGGCGGCTTCTCAGGAGGCCTGCTGAAAGTGCTGGGCGTGCTGTTTACCTTCCACTTTGTTTGCTTCTGTTGGATATTTTTTAAGGCGGCTACCTTCCACGACGCGTGGGCGCTGATACATCAGATCGCGTACGACTTCCAGCCTGAAATTTGGCCAGAGCTGTACACCGGTTATACTGCTGTTTTCTGGGTGATGGTAATGGGCTTTGTGCTGCATTTTATGCCGGCAAAAGCAGAGCTTTCTATGGAAAATATCTATTCAAAGCTGCCAGTGGTGGCAAGTGTAGCGGTAATGGTAGCATTTGTGTGGTTGCTGGCGCAGGTGAAGAGCACGCAGCCAATGATTCCGATTTACTTCCAGTTCTAGCAGCCGTAACGTTTTTCAAAAGGGATAAACACTTCGCAATCGTTGAGCCCCGTCAGAGAGATAAAGAAGTGATTACTGTTCATCTTGAAATCACTCACCCTGCAACTTTTGTTGATAAAATTATACATGGGCAAGCCGGCTTCGGCGAAGCCCATGTTTAGTTTAAGGTGCTTATAGTTATTAGCAGGGATATGCTTCTCCAGCAGCCCGCAGGTATCAAACCCGAATTTCAGCTGCCGGTGAATGGTTTCATATGCCTTTACATTCGGTACCAGCAACCCCACATACATCATCATCTTATCATAGGCAGTAACCGGTACGGAATCCAGTGTGCCGGTAATAATCCGGGCATCCGGTATCATCAGGGCCGCGCGGGTTACTCTGAACTTGCTGATGTAATGCATCATATACTTCACCATGTTTCTGATCGGATCATGCTGGCTCGGAAGGATAGTGTAATACAGGGTGAAGCTGCCTTCGTGAATCTCTGTGGTATTGTCCAGGCAAAAGATTTCCTTCTGATCACTGTCGGAAGAAGTGATGACTTTGGTGATATACAATGTTTCCTCTTCGTTGGGGAGGAACGGTTTGTCCCGGTAATGTGCCGGTGTTTCATTATACTCCTGGGTAAAAGCCTTTGTGAAGGACTGCTGGCTTCCATAGCCGCAATAGGCAGCAATCTGCCCGATGTTATAGGCCGAGTGCCAGAGCAATCCACCTGCCTGTTCCAGCCTTCTTCGCTTCGTAAATTGTTTGTAGGATTCACCCAGAAACATTTCAAATCTTCTCGTTAGTGTTTGTGCATCTACACACAGTTCGTCGGCTATTTTGCTGATAGAGATGTCGCCGGAGAGGTGGTTGTCACTAATAGCAATCGCTTTATCCACCTTTTCTTTCCAGTAGGCAAAAGTATTAGTTCGCATAGTTGCTATTTTATTCTCATAAGTTCGTATTAAACGGGCTCAAAAGGCTTAATGCGCACTGTCACGGTTGCTGATTAACGAACGATTAACATAAATATGATCCATGAATTATCGGGTGTGAAATTCACCGGCGATGCTGTACTTTTGCGCCAAATCTAAATTGCGGATGCGTTTTGCTAAATTCTTACTGGTAGCCTGTTTTTTGATGCTGACGACACTTGCCACCCGGGCCCAGTTCCTGATGGATATGATTGACACTACCAAAGCGGTGGGGAAAGGCATGCTTTCCATGTATCAGAAATATGATGCACTCCGCTTCAGTGGCTATATCCAGCCGCAATTCCAGATGGCTTCCGCCAGAGGAATCAACACCTTTGCAGGGGGGAACTTCAATAAAGAGTCTGACAACCGTTGGATGCTCCGCCGGGGCCGTATCCGCGTAGATTATGAGCATTATAACGACCAGGATATGCCGGTATTACAGTTCGCTTTTCAGTTCGATGGTACGGAGAGAGGAGTGAACATCCGCGACTTCTATGGCCGCGTATTCGATACCAAATTCAATGTTTTTGCGTTTGCCGCCGGTATGTTTGCCCGCCCGTTTGGATGGGAGGTAAACCTGTCGTCCGGCGATCGTGAAACACCGGAGCGTGGCCGTATGTCACAAATCCTGATGAAAACGGAGCGCGACATCGGAGGAATGTTATCCTTTGAACCTAGAAAAAAAGACCACCCCCTGCGGTTTTTGAAGATAGACGCAGGTTTGTTCAACGGTCAGGGCCTCACCGGGCCAAGTGACTTCGACAGCCATAAGGACTTCATCGGACGCATTTACATTAAACCCAGAAAGTTGAATGCACAAAACTGGCGATTGTCAGGAGGTGTGTCTGTTCTCATGGGAGGTATGCAGCAGTTTACCAATGTGATCTACACCATGGATAACGCCCACGCATTTAAAGTGGATTCAACGGTAACCAATGCCGGTAAAATAGCCCCCCGCCACTATTACGGAGCGGATATGCAGTTGAAAATACCGAATGGAAAAGGAAAGGGCTTTACTCAGTTCAGGGCAGAGTATATCCGTGGTAAACAAACGGCCACAGCTTCAACTACTGAAACACCAGGTACTATCCCACTGACCCCGGATGGTAAATATGCACCGCTGTATATCCGGAAATTTGATGGCGCCTATCTTTATTTCATACAAAACCTCGCCAGCGACAAGCACCAGGTGGTAGTACGATACGACTGGTACGACCCGAATACAGATGTGAAAGGAACACAGATTGGAGCACCAGGAGGTGGGTTAACGCAGGCGGATATACGCTATAATACACTGGGCTTCGGATACCTGTATTATTTAAACGAGCACCTGAAGCTCAGTGTTTACTATGATTGGGTGGAAAATGAAGCAACCGCTTTACCCGGTTATGAAAAAGACCTGGACGATAACGTGCTGACCTGTCGCCTCCAATACCGTTTTTAGAATTCTCCTTTACCGGCTTCCAGTGTAAACCCGAAAGTACTGCCTATTTCCGGCTTACTTCTAACAGTAATAGACTGGTCGTGGGCTTCCACGATGTGTTTTACGATCGCTAAACCGAGGCCGGTACCGCCTATGTCGCGGCTCCGTGCACGGTCCGTACGATAAAAGCGCTCAAATACACGCGGCAGGTGCTCTTCCGCCATACCGATACCGTCGTCAGAGATCTCAATCAGTACGCGCTTGCCATCCATATTGTATATGCTGGCAATGGTATGACCATCCTGCTTGCCATATTTGATCGAGTTGTCCACCAGGTTGATGAGTACCTGACGGATCTTTTCCTTATCCGCAATTACGTGCAACGGCGTTTCGCAACCTTTCTTTATGCTGAATTTAATGCCTTTGGTGTTGGCTTTCAGCGAGAGGGTATCAAATACGTCTTTCAGCAAGTCCTGTATCACGAAATCCTCTACGTTTACCGTCATTTCCCCGCTTTCCAGCTTGGATATTTCATCCAGGTCGTCCAGCAGGCGGCAGAGGCGATCAATATTTTTGGTCGCGTTTTTCAGGAACATTTTATTTACACTCGGGTCTTCCAGCGCCCCGTCCAGCAGGGTGTGTATATAGCCCTGTACGGCAAAAATGGGGGTTTTGAGTTCATGGGAGAGATTCAGGAGAAACTCTTTCCTGAATTCCTCGTTACGGCGAAGGCTTTCCAGCTCTTCTTTCTTCTGGCTGGCCCACTTTTCCACATCTTCACTTACTTCTTCGATGGTTTTGAGCGGAAGGATGTTTTTGTTGAAAAACTCTTCTCTCTTGGAAGCCTTTGTCTGGTAAATGAATTTGTAAATGAGTTTTATTTTCCGGTAGATGAAATTCTGCAAGGTGTACAAATACAGGTAATAGGACACCAGAAAAGTAAGCACGAATGCGCCGGCGGTGATTTTATAGTCGCCCGAAACCAGGTAACTAAACAGGGCAATCACGAAGGAAATGACCAAAGCTGTGAATCCTGCAAGCTTCTGCGGCGAAAGGTTTTTAGTTTTAAACATACTCCAGAGTGAGTAATTATTGTAATAGTGGGAAATTACTTTAAATTTTTTACTTGCCATAAAATTGTCTGGTAGTGTAGATCCGAATAGCTTGTTCCGGGTTTCTGCCGGCCCTTCGGGCCGGCAGAAACCCGGAGATGAGCAGCACCGCAGGTGCTCCTCATCTCCGGGGAAAAAAGAGGTAAGAAAAAGAAAGCCGCCAGCGGCGGCCAAATAATATGGTGGGAAAAATTACATCTCAAATTTATACCCCACACCTTTAACGGTAGTAATGAGGTCAATCCCTATTTTCTGACGGATCTTACGGATATGCACATCGATGGTTCTGTCGCCCACAATTACCTCCGTACCCCATACCTGGTTCAGGATTTCATTGCGGAGAAACACACGGCCTGGCTTGGATGCCAGCAATTGCAACAGTTCAAATTCCTTTTTAGCGAGGATAATTTCCTGGCCTTTATAGGTAACCGTAAATTTTTCACGGTCGATGACAAGGTCGCCCAGCTGCATCTGCTGCTCTTCCGGTTTATGCAAACGGCGGAACAGCGCATTGATACGACTCACCAGCAATTTTGGCTTAATAGGTTTCGCGATGTAATCATCAGCACCCATATTCAGTCCGTCAATCTCTGATTTCTCATCATTGAGGGCCGTTAAAAACAGCACCATGGTATCTTTGAACTCCGGGAATTTCCTGATCTCACGGCAGGTATCAATACCGTTCTTGTTCGGCATCATGATGTCCAGCATAATCAGGTCCGGACGGAAAATTTTAGCTTTCTGGATAGCCTCATTGCCGTCTTTTGCAATTACAGTGTCATACCCGGCAGACTTGAGGTTATAACTGATAATCTCAAGAATATCGATTTCGTCATCTACTACCAGTATTTTTCCAGCTACGGCTTGGTCTATCATATACTTTTGCTTTTATAAAAGACGACACAAAATTAGATTGTGAGCGCTGTGATTAATGGAAAAATAACATTATGAAATTGTTAATTCACCATAAAAGCCCCTGGTTTCCTATACTTCCGCAAGGTAAAACAAAATGTTGGCGGTCCTACTATTAAGGTTGTTTGCTATCTGTATCTTTATGGTTTTGATTAGATTTTACTGCCGCCAGGAGCTGATTCATCATTTCTAACTGGGCCTGTTGCAACTCCAGCACGTCCTGTTGCTGTGTGATGATGAGATGGTCTATTTTTTCGTGCAGAATGCGTACTTCCAGCTCCGATTTCAGGTTAATCATGTAATCGTTCTTCGCCCGGCGCCGGTCCTTTTCTTCCTGGCGGTTCTGGCTCATCATGATCACCGGCGCCTGTAAAGCTGCCAGGCAGGAGAGAATCAGGTTAAGCAGGATAAACGGATAAGGGTCAAAGCCCTTGTTCAGCAGGAAAAATACATTGACTCCCATCCACACCAAAATGAAACACAGGAAGAAGATGATGAAGGTCCAGCTGCCCCCGAAATCCGCAATCTTATCCGCCAGCTTCTGGCCATAGGTAAGGTCTGACGCCAGGTTGTCCTCCTCCAGTTTGTCAGACAGGGTACGGTTGCTTTTGAGGTTTTCCAGTACCTGGCGTTCTACCGCAGATAACTCTCCCATCTCTTCAGAAAAAAGAGATTCATAGAACTTTTGCCGGTAGTGGGTGAGCTCCGACAGGGCAATATGGCACTTGTGGTTAAAGCTGGGATGATCTGTTTTGATCATTCGCATGAGCGAAGGACGGATCAGTTTGGCGCTGACTTTCTCTGACTCCGGGAACTTTTGCCCGGATATATCGCTGGTAAATGTTTGCATAAATGATTTCCATTTAACAGTTGTCCGTGATTAATTGTTACTCCTTAGGCGGAATTTTCTGCCTCACTTTATAAAGATATAGGAAAAACATATTTATTTGTGCTTAAAAGCTAGCCCCTAATGGCATTTACACAATTGGTTGCTAAATTGGTTGTAAATTTGCTATCAGGTTGGCTGAAAAGGAGAATTATAATGAGGAAATTTTTAATCATTTTCTTGCTGGCGGCTTCTCAAAGCAGCTGGGTACACGCACAGAACAGTCATTTGCAGATACCTATTACCAGGCAGGGATTTCACGATAATATAGACAAGGAACAGGCAGCAGCAGCTAAGTTCGACGGCAAGGCCGACGATTTGGTGCGCGTGTCTGACGATCAAACCATCAACCTGCAGGTGACCAATGCGCTCATCAAACAGGTGGACAAAATCCAGGAAGAAATCGAACGGGACAGCTCCCTAGACCATCGTCTGAAAGTGAAATACCTTACCGGCATCTACGCTGTTCTCAAAGATTATAACTACAAGCGGGCCCGCACCCTGCTGCAGCCGGAAGAAGCACCGGCTATCATCAACGCATATCAGCAAATGATGCATGCCGACATGAAAGGCAAAAGCATCTATCCCTATATCCAGGGCCTTTCATTCGAAGGTTCGGAAAGACTGATTGAAGTGTTTAAAGATAACCCGGGCTATAAAGAGGCAAGGGGATTGGTGTTTACCAAGTATGCCTTTGATAATCTGGAGACGGTAATGCCGAAGCTCAGTGATTATCTCGGATATCCTGGTACCGACTCCATTGTAGCGGCTGTAGCACGTAAGTATCCTAACCAGGTGCTGACTTACGCTACCTCCTACACGCCGATGGCTACGGCTATCAAGCGTAACCAGGATCCGATTGTGCAAACAATCGTACGCATTGGTAAATCCCCGCAAAGCACGCGTATACTGCCTTTCATCGATGAAATTCTCGCCGGTACCACCACCGTGGAAGACCTGGAGAAAGTAGCCGACAACGACCGCCAGTATTACCGCCAGATGGTAAAGTCGACCATCAACCTGCAAAAGATGAAAAGTGAAGGCCACCAGCCCATTGGTATGAAAGCCATGATGGAAAATATGCAGGCCAAATCACTGATTTATATCCGCGATGTAAATGATCTGCACGAGGAGCCGGCCAATGTCAGGTTCCGCATCGTAAACGACTTTACACCGGAAGAACTGTATTACCTGATTGTAAACGGCCAGGAGGAACTGTATACTTCCAGCTATACCAACCATAACAACGCCGGTTTGTACGATCAGATGATGATCCGCATGAAGCCTCCCCGTGGCGACAGCTTACTGATGATGGTGAACTTTGACCGTTTTAAGAAGTTTATCGCAATGGCAGCGGGTTTCAACACCCTGGACAACTTTCTGAAATCCATGGCGCCGGAGAACTCCAACTACCTGATGCAGAAGTATGTGCAGAACCTGGAAAAAACGGAAGACCTGGAAGATGCCGTAGATGTGGCCAACTCCTTTGGTAGTATCCGCGATCCTAAGCTGCTGGACTTCCTGCGTGCAGAGGTGAGAAAGAACCTGGCATACGTGAAAAAACATAATGATCGCCGTGGTACCGTAATTTACCAGCTGCTGACCAGTTTATTTGAAACAGAAGCAGAAAATGGTAACGATTCCAGCAAGGCATCGGATATGGCCAGCAAGCTGCAACTGCCTCCAATCAACTACGTTACCTTCAACAGCCTGGAAAGCGATAGTGGTCGTGTATACCAGCAGGTATTTTTCTATGGAGATAAAGATGGCCAGGAATCATACGCCAGCTTTATGAGCAACTTCCCGTCCGGCGACTGGCGGGTGGTAAAAGGCAAGTACTGGACTACCATTTCTTCCCTGAAAGGTAAGCCTACTACCATTTATGCGAACCTGCCTATCGATGAGCCTGGGGATAAGGAGGCGATCAGCAAACTCTCTGAATATCTGGATGAGCAGGATATACATCCTTCCATCTTCATTCACCGTGGTCACAGTTACCATGTGAACACAACGCTGGATAACTTGCAAAGCTCCGCCAAAATCGTAGTGCTGGGCTCCTGCGGAGGCTATCATAACCTGGCTACAGTACTGGAGAAATCACCGGAAGCGCATATTATTTCTTCCAAACAGGTGGGTACCCGTTTTGTGAATGAGCCGATTATCCGCAGCCTGGAAGATGTGGTGAGAAGTGGTAAGAACGTAGACTGGGTGATTATGTGGGCGCAGCTGTCCAAGAAGTTTGCCGGCGATGCCCGTAACAAAGAGCTGTTCAGCGACTATGTGCCACCACATAAAAACCTGGGTGCTATCTTTATCAAGGCTTACAGGCAGATCATGAAAGACGAAAAGAAATCATAGAACAACTAATAGCTAAATGAACGTGGAAAATATCGCAGTAAAGAAAGTATTCGATTCCAGTCTCCTAAGACGTATCTTCTCATTTGCTGTGCCGTACAAGCGCTCATTTATCATATCCATGCTCCTGACGGTGGTGCTGGCGGTGATTTCGCCGCTGCGGCCCTATCTGATACAGGTGACGGTGGACAAATATATTTCCAACCAGCTGCTGCAAATGCTGGTATGGGTTACAATTTTGCAGATAGCCTTACTACTGTTGGAAACGGTAGTAAGGTTTTTCTTTTCTTACCTGACCAACTGGCTGGGACAGTCGGTGGTAAAGGACTTACGGGTGACGGTATACAAAAAGATTGTGCGCCTGAACCTGGCATTTTTTGATAAAACCCCGATAGGCACGCTTACTACCCGTACTATCAACGATATTGAGGCTATTAACGATGTGTTTTCAGAAGGTATTATCAGCATTGTAGCTGATTTGCTGATGATCATAGCCATCCTGACGGTCATGTTTTTAGAGGACTGGCGTTTAACGCTGGTAAGTTTATCCCCCTTTCCGATTCTGATCATTGCTACCTATATTTTCAAGGAGAGTGTGAATAAGTCGTTTTACCAGGTGCGCAACGCCGTATCCGCGCTGAATGCGTTTGTGCAGGAGCATATCACGGGTATGGTGGTAGTGCAGGCATTTACAGGGGAAAAGCGTGAGTTTGCTCGGTTCCGCCAGATCAACAAGGATCACCGGGATGCGAACATACATGCGATTTTTGCCTACTCTGTATTTTTCCCGGTGGTGGAAATTATTCTGGCGATTTCGCTGGGTTTGATGGTTTGGTGGGGTTCCAATAAGGTGCTGAACTACGAGGTTACGCAGGGGGTGATGATTGCATTTATCATGTACCTGAATATGCTGTTTCGTCCGCTGCGGATGCTGGCGGATAAGTTCAATACCTTGCAGATGGGGCTGGTGGCCAGTGAGCGTGTGTTCAAAATTTTAGATAACCAGGACTATATACCAGACAGGGGCCATGAGCAGGGCAGGGACATGAAGGGAGCGATTAGCTTTGACCATGTGTCATTTGCGTATGTGGAAGACCGTTATGTGCTGAAGGACATCACTTTTGATGCGAAGCCCGGGGATACCGTAGCGATTGTGGGCCATACCGGTTCCGGTAAAACCACGATTATCAGTATTCTTAACCGGTTGTATGAGGTGCAGAAGGGAAGTATTAAGATAGATGGCATTGACCTGGCGGGTTATTCCTTACAGGCATTGCGAAGCAGGATAGGTGTGGTATTGCAGGACGTATTTCTGTTCTCAGGGTCTATTTACGACAATATTACCTTACATAACGCGGCCATTAGCAGGGAGGAGGTAATATCTGCCTCAAAACTGATTGGTATACATGACTTTATCATGCAGTTACCGGGTGGGTACGATTACCAGGTGATGGAGCGGGGCAGTACGTTATCGTTGGGGCAGCGTCAGTTGATTTCCTTTGTGCGGGCGTTGTTATATAACCCGGCCATTTTGATCCTGGACGAGGCTACATCTTCCGTAGATACTGAATCAGAGCAACTTATACAAAATGCCATTGATAAACTGATAGCGGACCGTACCGCTATTATCATTGCCCATCGTTTATCTACGATCAGCAAGGCGGATAAGATCATTGTGCTGGACAAAGGAGAGATTAAGGAGATGGGTAGTCACGAGGAGTTATTGAAGCTGGAGGGCTTTTATTACAAGCTGCACAGTATGCAATTCAACGCTTCCGCGGCGGGATAAGATATGGTGAAAAAATAAATATAAATTTCGACTCATGCAACCCGTCAAAAAACGGGAAAAATTCCAAAAAAAAATCGATCCCAATGCCCTTGTAACCGGGTGATTATCAACAACCTTATAATATACCTTCCTTTTTTTTCATCATCGCTGAATTTTTGAGATAAAAGTGTTTATCTTTGCGCAAAATTTCAGAAAGCTGTGATTTCATTCAGTCGGTTCAAACATAGTATGGTAGCACTTGTGATGGTTTTAGGCCTTCACGGTTTTAGTAATTCTTCTTTTGCAGCTGCAAACAATGAAGGTGGCCATGGCACTGAGCATCATGAAGCTGGTGCTCCGGAGGCTAAAAAACCTTTCGATGCTAAGGAAGTAATCCTGGGTCACGTAAAGGATGCCCACGATTGGCATATTATGGATCTCAATGAGCACACTCCTGTAACAATTCCGTTACCAGTGATCATTTACAATCCTGTTCGTGGAACTTCTTCTTTTATGTCTTCTGCTTTCGAGCATGGTCATAAATCCCATGATGGTTACAGACTGGTTACCAAGCATTACCTGGAAGAGAAGGGTCTGGGCGAGAAATTCGCTACCGGAACTATCATTGCAGTGGACGCGAACGACAATCCTACCGGCGAAAAAATCTACGATTTTTCTATTACCAAGAATATCACTTCCATGATCATTGCGGCTATCCTGTTGGTATGGATGATGCTGAATGTGGCGAAAGCTTACAAAACCCGTGGCAGCAAGAAAGCGCCTAAAGGTTTCCAGGGGCTGATTGAGCCGGTGATCATTTTCATGAGAGATGAGGTAGTGAAACCTAACATTCCTGGTAAAGCGGCGGACAAATACACGCCATTTATCCTGACTGTATTCTTCTTTATATTGATTAACAATCTGTTAGGTCTGTTACCAGGTTCTGCCAACGTAACCGGTAACATTGCAGTAACTGCGGCGCTGGCGATCATTGCCTTCATCGCGATCCTGTTTGCTTCCAACAAGCATTACTGGGGTCACATCCTGAATCCTCCTGTACCTGGTGGTGTAAAAATCATCCTGGCGCCTGTGGAGCTGATCGGTGTGTTCACCAAGCCTGTGTCACTGGCTATCCGACTTTTTGCCAACATCCTGGCTGGTCACATTATCATTCTGAGCATTATCTCCCTGGTATTTATATTTGGAGGCATCAGCGCTGTGGCTGGTTATGGCTTCCTGCCTATCACTATCCTGTTCAACATCGTAATGATGATGCTGGAATTGCTGGTAGCGTTTATCCAGGCGTTCATCTTCGCTACGCTGACTTCTGTATTTATTGGTCAGGCGATGGAAGGTGGTCATGATGATGCACATGGTGCACATCACTAATTCAATTTTGTTAATTTTTAATTCAAATACATATTCATTATGGCACTTTTGACTGTTTTATTGCAGGCTGCTAACGAAGCTGCTGCGTCTGCTTCAGGTTTAGCTAAAGCTGGTGGTGCAATCGGCGCTGGTATCGCTGCTATCGCGGCTGGTATGGGTGTTGGTAACATCGGTAAGAGCGCTCTGGAATCTATCGCTCGTCAACCAGAAGCTGCAAATGACATCCGTGCAAACATGATCCTGGCAGCTGCGCTGGTAGAGGGTGTTGCCCTCTTCGGT
The DNA here is from genome assembly GCF_900142605.1 of Chitinophaga jiangningensis. Classification (GTDB taxonomy): domain Bacteria; phylum Bacteroidota; class Bacteroidia; order Chitinophagales; family Chitinophagaceae; genus Chitinophaga; species Chitinophaga jiangningensis. Next base: position 126,697 of record NZ_FRBL01000007.1, on the reverse strand, counting down.
GTAATCGCTGGTCTGTTAGCGGTAGTTATGTAAGCCAAACTTTTTACTGCATCCGGCGCACAGGGCAATGGATGCAGTAATCTTTACAAACACAAAAAAAATTAAATCCTCGTAATATGGATCTGTTGATACCAGCGGTCGGCTTATTTATCATCTCCTTTGTAATCTTCGTTATTGTATTCCTCATCCTGAAGAAATTTGCCTGGACTCCAATCCTGGCTGTGTTGAAAGAAAGGGAAGGATCTATTGCTGATTCTATCGCTTCTGCAGAAAGAGTGAAAGAAGAAATGGCGCAGATGAAAGCGGAGCATGAACATGTATTGGCTGAAGCTAAAGCAGAAAGAAGCAAAATCCTGAAAGAAGCTAAAGACGCTAAAGATCAGATCATCGGCGAAGCTAAAGCGCAAGCGCAGGCAGAAGCTAAAAAGATCATCTCTGAAGCATATGCCGCTATCGAAAGTCAGAAAATGGCTGCGTTAACGGAGGTGAAAAACCAGGTGGGTAACCTCGCTATCGAAGTAGCTGAGAAGATCCTGAGAAAAGAACTCTCAGATAAATCTGCTCAGGAAGGTTACGTAAAACAACTGGCACAGGAAATCAAATTGAATTAAGAATAAGGCAGTTCATCAGCCCAAACAACTGGTGAAAGGCTAAAAGCTATAAGCGATATGCAGAATCCCCGTTTAGCATCCCGGTATGCAAAATCATTGATTGACCTGGTTCTGGAAAAGAATCAGCTCGAAGAAGTGCATAACGATATGCTGTCTTTACAACAGGTGATGAAAACAAACCGCGACCTGGTACTGTTACTCAGAAGCCCGATCATTAAGGCGGATGCGAAACAGAAAATCCTGGACGCAGTGCTGAATGGCCGTGTATCTCAAACTACACAGCTGTTCATCAAATTGCTGGTAAATAAAGGCCGCGAAAGCAACCTGCCTGAAATTGCCGCGGAATTTGGACAACAGTACAATGTGATCAAAAACATCGCTACTGTTAAAATCACTACCGCCGTTCCTATGGAACAAGCTACGCTGGATCTGATCAAACAGCGTGTAGCCGACGGTACGCAACAGGTACAGCTGGAAGCTAAGGTAAAACCTGAGCTCATCGGTGGTTTTGTACTCGAAGCCGGAGATCAGTTGTATGATGCCTCTATTCAGAATGAACTGAATGGCCTCAGACAACAATTCACTAAGAATATGTACGTATCCGAGATACGTTAATAATACAGCAGCCGCTGCGTACACGCAAAGCTGTTGTCGTTACAATCAATTACTCTAACGACTCTTTTTAAAAAGCATAATTATGGTTGATATTAAACCTGATGAAATTTCGGCGATATTACGCCAGCAGTTAAGCAACTTCAACGCTGATGCAAGCCTGGAAGAGGTTGGTACAGTATTGCAGGTGGGTGATGGTATCGCCCGCATTTACGGTTTGGGTAACGTAGGTTACGGTGAGCTGGTTGAGTTCAGTAACGGTGTTCAGGCAATTGCACTGAACCTCGAGGAAGACAACGTAGGTGTGGTATTGATGGGTGAGTCAACAGGTATTAAAGAAGGTGATAAAGTACGTCGTACCAAAAAAATCGCATCTATCAACGTAGGTGAAGGTATGGTTGGTCGCGTAGTAAATACACTGGGTCAGCCTATCGATGGTAAAGGCCCTATCGCTGGTGAACTGTACGAAATGCCACTGGAGCGTAAAGCACCAGGCGTTCTGTTCCGTGAGCCAGTAAAAGAACCAATGCAGACAGGTGTTAAAGCGATCGACGCGATGATTCCTATCGGCCGTGGTCAGCGTGAGCTGGTAATCGGTGACCGTCAGACTGGTAAAACAGCGATCTGTATCGATACCATCATCAATCAGAAAGAATTCTACGAAGCTGGTAAACCAGTATACTGCATCTACGTTGCTGTAGGTCAGAAAGCATCTACCGTTGCCGGTGTGATGAAAACTTTACAGGAAGCCGGCGCAATGGCTTACACCATCATCGTAGCTGCTAACGCCGCTGATCCTGCTCCACTGCAGTTCTACGCGCCATTCGCTGGTGCTGCTATCGGTGAGTTCTTCCGTGATAGCGGTCGCCCTGCACTGATCGTTTACGATGATCTGTCAAAACAAGCCGTAGCTTACCGTGAGGTGTCCCTGCTGCTGAAACGCCCTCCAGGTCGTGAAGCTTACCCAGGTGACGTATTCTACCTGCATAGCCGCCTGCTCGAGCGTGCTGCGAAAATCATCAACAAAGATGAAATCGCCCGCCAGATGAACGACCTGCCAGAATCTATCAAACACCTGGTAAAAGGTGGTGGTTCCCTGACAGCGCTCCCAATCATCGAAACACAGGCTTCTGACGTATCCGCATACATCCCTACCAACGTAATCTCCATCACCGATGGTCAGATCTTCCTGGAAGGTAACCTGTTCAACGCCGGTATCCGCCCTGCTATCAACGTAGGTATCTCCGTATCCCGCGTAGGTGGTAACGCGCAGATCAAATCCATGAAGAAAGTATCCGGTACCCTGAAACTGGACCAGGCTCAATATCGTGAGATGGAAGCCTTCTCCAAATTCGGTGGTGACCTCGATGCTGCTACCAAAGCCGTAATCGACAAAGGTCAGCGTAACGTGGAAATCCTGAAACAAGCTCAGTACAGCCCTTATCCGGTAGAAAAGCAAGTTGCTATGATCTACCTGGGTACCAACGGCCTGCTGCGTGAAGTACCAGTTAAACAGGTAAAAGCTTTCGAAGAAGCATTCCTGAACGAAATGGATGTTCGCCTGCCAGACGTACTGCTCGAGTTCAAAAAAGGTAACCTGCCAGAAGATGGTATCAAAAAAATGGTTACGCTCGCAAATGAACTGAAACCAAGATTCGCATAAGCGAATTGAATGATATAAGAAAGGCTCTCCGGATACCGGAGAGCCTTTCTTCTTTTACTGCCTTTTGCCACCCGGCCAGGTGCAAAAGGCAGTTTGCGTTTCAGGATCATCAGGACCATCGGTGCCCATTGCAGCAGCGAGAATTTTTGTATTCCTGAACCCAGCACCCCGGAACATAAATGCCAAAAAATCAACGAAAACTGAACCCAAGCCCCTGCTAAATGGTTAAACATCAACTGACCTATTTGATCCCCTACCAGCATCATCAGCCTCCCTAAAAATCCAATCTATGGGTAAGTTTGTACTGCGTTACACTATTCTATTGTTCTGTACTATTCTTTTAGCCTCCGGACAGGCCACCATGGCGCAAAATCCGGACATGACCATCACCAAAACAAATTCCGGCAATCTGCGTAAGAGTCTCACGGGAACGTATACCCTCACCGTCAGAAACTTAGGCACTTCTAAAGTAGGTGGCAACCTGGTAACGGTAACGGATGTACTACCAGCCGGACTTATACCCGGCACACCTACCGGTAACGGATGGACGATCACCACCACCGGCAACACCATTACCGCCACCCGTTCAGATGTTCTTGGCGGCGGTGGGGATAACTACCCGGACATCACCATCCCCGTAAAAGTAGCCTCCGATGCGCCTAATACCATCACCAATACAGCTACCGTTACGACTCCTAATGATAATAATGCTGCCAACAACTCCGCCACCGATATCATAGATACCCGCCGGCACATGGACATGGAAGTCACTTTCATTGAAACACCCCCAAATGCCTGCGTCAACAACGCCTATACTATACAGGTAGGTATCCGCAATAATGGCCCCGACTCCGCTGTAAACGCCAAACTACAGGTGGGCGTTACCACCGCGGTCAATAACATCTCCCTGGTAAGAAAAAACATAACGGCCGGAGGTGGCTTCTTTGGTACCGGCAGCGTGGTAAACAGCGTTTATATCGACTCTATCACCCTCACACCTAACGGGATGGCCACTTTCGTGTTTAATGTGCTGGTAACCCAGCCGGCACCGGCTAACCTGGGCATTGTAGAAGTAGCAGTGATTCGATCCGGTACCGACCTCGATACAGACGCCTCCAACCCTAATAACCAGGTGCCAGGCAATGAGCAGGAGGAATGCAATGCAGCCCCCTCTGGTGGCGGTTGTAATAACATAAAGAGAGACACCACACTAGTGGCGAACGCCGTTACGGCTGATGCAGGCCCCGACCAGAATAACTGCGAAAACAGCGGTGCCAACCTCCAGGGAAATAATGTTACCGGCGTATGGACGCAGGCCTATGGACCCACCACCGCCACCATCAATAATCCTACCTTCCCCAATACCAATGTGAATAATTTACAGTACGGCACTTACGCTTTTGTATGGACCGTGAGCAACGGCGGTTGCGGCAACGCATCCGACACCGTCCTTATCACTAACTGGCAGCAACCTACACCATCCCGCCCCGGCGGGGATGCCACCATCTGCGGCACTTCCTATACGCTGCAGGCGGAGCGACCTACCGCCGGCACCGGCGTTTGGAGCCAGTCCTCCGGCCCTAACAACGCCACTTTCGACGATCCTGCCAATCCCAATGCCACCGTATCAGGACTCATCGAGGGCACCTACGTTTTTGTGTGGACCACCTCCAACGGACCGGTATGCCCGCCTAACTCCCAGCAGGTAACCATCCGGGTAAACGCAGGTACCACTACCGCCAATGCCGGCCCGGATCAGCAGCTCTGTAACACCACCTCCACCACCATGCAGGCCAATACCCCCGGCCAGAATGAAAATGGTAACTGGCAGCAGATTGCCGGTCCAAGTCAGGCCAATATCCTGAATAACGGCAGCCCCACCACCGACATACAAAACCTGCAAACAGGTACTTACTCCTTCGTATGGCGTATACAAGGCGGTAGTTGCCCTTCCACTCAGGATACAGTAAACATCACCGTGGTTACTGGCGGCAATACTGCCAACGCGGGTCCGGATCAAACAAAATATAACAGCGGCATTTTTGTGATGAATGCTAACAGCCCGGCCACCGGTACCGGAACCTGGGCCGTGATCGCCGGCAGCGCCAACATCTCCAATACCACAGACCCCAATACCACCGTAACCCTACAGCCTAATAGCAGCGCCACACTTACCTGGACGATCAACAACGGCGCCTGCGGCAGCTCAGTAGACACTGTGGTGTTACAATATTTACAACAGGCAGATGTGCGCATCACTAAAACCCTGGTAAGTGGCAACTATCAAACCGGTACTACCGTTACTTACCGGTTGCTGATCGAAAACCTGGGTCCTGCGGCCGCTACAGGCGTTACGATTACCGATGCAGTGCCGGCCCAACTCACCAATGTAAGCTGGAATTCAGCCACCACAGGCACTAATGTGCTGATTACCCCTACTTCCGGTACCGGGAATAATATCAGTGCGGTGGCTAACATTCCGTTTGCAACAGGAAATCAGATAGTCGTTACCGTTAGAGGTACTGTAGATTCCTCCGCTAACGGAGGTACCGTTATTACCAACACTGCTACCGCGAGTGCGGCCACGGGTATTCCAGACCCGGACTTGAGCAATAATACTTCCACCGTTACAGGTACGGTACCTAATAATCCGCCGGTGGCAGTGGACGATTATTATGCTACCGTAAGAGATGTACCGGTTTCCGGAAACGTGGTAACCAACGATTATGACCTGGAAAATGATCCGCTAACGGTAACGACTACACCGGTACAGCAACCGGCACATGGTACCGTGCAGCTGAATGCGGACGGTACTTTCACCTACACGCCTGCACCGGGTTACCAGGGAACAGATATGTTTGTTTACCGCGTTTGTGATTCACACGGCGCCTGTGATAATGCAAATGTCTATATCAGTATTCTTCCGCCGGTATTGAACATGACGGTGGATAAATCCGCCAGCGTGCCTACAGTGGCCGCTGGTGGTGCCCTCACGTACACCGCCGTGGTTACCAACAACGGGCCTTCTACGATATATCCCAATGAAACATTTACAGTCAGGGATACACTGCCAACAGGTTTCATCCTGCAAAGCACCAGTATTTCGCAGGGAACATTTGACCAGGCAAGTGGCAACGTGACCGGTGTTACGCTGGCACCCGGCCAAAGTGTAACTATCACCGCTACTGGCTCCGTAGCGCCTACCTATCAGCAGCCATCTATTACTAACCGCATCACGGTATATCCGCCGGTAGGCTCCGTATACAATAATGAACCAAAAGACTCAGTAACTACACCGGTGACAAAGGCAGTGGAAGTAGTGGTCACAAAAACCGATAATAAACTGACATACACACCGGGGGTACCTAACACTTACCTCATCACAGTTACCAATAACGGCCCTTCCGACCTGATAGGTGCTACTATTGCAGATCCTTTCCCACCGGGCATTACGCTGGGTTTATGGACCATTACTTCTAATTCCAATTCGCTGGTTAATTCTTCCGGCTTTGGTGCCATCAACCAGCAGGTAGATATTCCGGCTGGTACTACTCTGACGATAAAGTACACACTGTCGATCCCATCCGGCTATACCGGCCAGTTAGTGAATACAGCTACGGTTACTATCCCTGACGGCTATACGAATATCAATCCGGGTGGGAATACGGCTACTGATATTGATAACCAGGAAAGTCGCGTGGATATAACCACACAGAAGTCCGGACCGGCCTCCGTAGCTGCCGGTGAGCCAATGAGCTATACGCTGGTGATCAGTAACGATGGCCCTTCCGACCTGCTAAATGCGGCGGTACAGGATTTACTGCCGGTGAAACTTTCTTCGCCCAGCTGGACGGTTACACCTTCCGGCGCCGCCACCGCTACACCAGCCAGTGGCACAGGCAATGTGAACTTTACTGCCAATATTCCGGCGGGAACAGATAATACACTTACGGTGCTGATATCCGGCACAGTAGCCGCTGATGCCACCGGTACGCTTACTAACCTGGCTACGGTTACACCTCCTGGTGGTATCGCTGATTCATCCAACCAGGTAAATACAGTAATCACCAGCAAAACAGGTATCAACATACTGAAAACAGGTCCGGCCTCCGGCCACGTGGTAGCAGGTGATCCTATCAGTTATACTGTTACGGTTACTAATAGTGGCCCTTCTAACGCTACTAATGTGTTGTTGAGAGATACAGTGCCTGCCGCCATCACCAACGTATCGTGGCGGATTACTGGCAGCGGAGGGGCAGCCGTAGCCACCGGTGCTCCGGCTTCCGGTACCGGAAATATAATCGGCAGCGCAGTGAATATTCCTGCGGGCAGCGGCAACCAGATTATCCTGACAGTTGACGGTACCGTAAATCCTAATGCGACAGGTCTTCTGAGCAATACGGCCTATGCTACCGCTGACGGTACTACGAAAAATGCGAATAATATTACCATGGTGGAAAACGAGCCGGCACTTAGTATTGTGAAGGCTGGTCCGGCCAGTGCTGATGCAGGCTCCATAATTACCTACACGCTGAAGGTTACCAACAGCGGACCTTCCAATGCCGTGAATGCATTGATTGCCGATGACCTTCCATCGTCTCTTACCAATGTATCCTGGACGGCTACAGCAGTGGGCGCAGCTGTTGTTAAATCCGGCGCCACCGGTTCCGGCAATACGCTCAATGTTACAGCAGATATCCCTGCAGGTGCCAATAATATTGTTACCATCACCATTACAGCCACCATCAAACCAGCTGTGGTGGGTGTAATCACCAACCAGGGCAGCGCAACGGTGAACGGCGATCAAACTACCTCCAGCAGGATTGAAACGATCGTAAACAGCAATTCACAATTACAGGTGGTGAAAAGTGGCCCTGCTACGGTAGCGGCCGGAGGTACCCTTACCTACAACCTTACCGTCCTGAATCCGGGCCCTTCTGATGCATCGCTGATTACATTGAAAGATACTTTTCCTGCTATGTTAAGCAACGCCGTCGTGAAAACGTCAACAGACGGTAGCGCGGCTGTTACCAATGTAATCATTACCGGTAATGTGCTGGAAGTAACTGGAAATATTAAGGCAGGAGATGGTAATGCCATCCATGTAACAGTGAACCTTTTGGTGGACCCTGCATTTAGCGGCACCATCACTAACCAGGCGGGGGCCACTACCGGTAATGGCAACAGGTATCCATCCAACGTAGTGACCACAGAGGTGCTAAGCCAGCCTAAGCTGCAGGTGGTGAAGAGTGGCCCTGATACAGTGTCGGCCGGCCTGTCCGTGAATTACCTGCTGCGCCTGACCAATAACGGCCTTTCTGACGCACAACAGGTGGTGATCAGCGATGTAGTGCCGGCAGCACTTACGGACGTTTACTGGACCACGGGAACAGCCGGTACAGCCACTATCACCAGCGGCGCTACAGGTACGGGAAACAACGTGAACATCACTGCCAACATCCCGCATGGTGCCGGCAACCTCATTGATGTATTCATCTTTGGTAAATCGGCCGCAGGTTACCAGGGCACCATTCAAAATGTAGCTACCGCTACCCCAGGCGGAGGTACCGCGGTGCCGAGCGATACGGTAACTACGGCCATTGTTAGTCGCCCGCAACTGCTGATTCAGAAGTCGGGCCCGCAGCGCGTAGTAGCAGGTGGTAAGGTCGTATACACCATCGATGTTACCAACCAGGGCCCTTCAGATGCGCAGAATGTAGATATATCCGACCTGGTACCACCAGAAATGATCAACGTAACCTGGAGAACTTTTGTGAGCGGTGGCGCATCTATTATAACCAATACAACAGGTGTCGGTAACAATGTAGCTACCTACGCCAATATTCCTGCATCCACGGGCTATGTACGTATCATCGTTGACGCTATGGCCGATCCTTCCGCAGCAGGTACGGTATTGAATGTGGCAGCTGAAACCATTGATCACGTTGATTCGCTGAAGTCTACCGTTCAAACCCTGATCCTGAACGATCCTGCGTTGGTATTACAGAAAACTGGACCGGATACGATCAGCGCCGGCAGGGTGATTAACTATACGTTGATTGCCACCAATCTCTCCACCGCCAATGCAAATAATATCCTCCTGCAGGATGTGGTGCCACCTGAAATCACCAACGTAACCTGGACCGCCAGTGTTACCGGTGATGCGGTTATCGCCAGCGGCCAGACGGGGAGTGGTAATAATGTGGTGATCACGGGCAACATCCCCGGAAATACGGGCAACCATATATTTGTAAACGTAGCAGGTACCGTGCGTCCTGATTTCACAGGCACCTTCCGCAACTTCGGCGCCATCGCTACGCCGGGCAATGCGATTAACTACAGCGATACCGTCGTTACTACGGTGACGAATACTCCAAACATCAAAATTGTGAAAACGGCGCCTGATTCAGTGGCCGCAGGTGGTACGATCAACTTCTCGCTGCTGGTGACCAACAGCGGCCCTTCTGATGCTACCAACCTCAATATTACAGATGCCTTGCCGGCTACGCTTAGCAACGTAACATGGACCTCTGTATCATCTGGAAATGCGAGTGTGGTAACCGGTGGAGGCAGTGGTAATAATGTGCTGGTAACAGGCAATATTGCGGCTGGTGCCAATAACTATATCCGGATTAATATCACTGCTACCGTGGATCCGGCGTTTACTGGTACTATCGCGAACAGCGCCGTGGTGAATATCACCGGAAAACCTCCTGTTGTATCAAACGAAACACAGACAATAGTTTATACTAAACCCGGATTATCAGTAACGAAAATCGGACAAACAAAAGCCAATATTGGTGATGAGATCAATTACACAATATTGGTGCGTAACGCAGGCCCCAGCAATGCGACAGGCATTACTATCACTGATATTGTACCGGCAGATATCATCAACGTTACCTGGGTTGGCCGCGTGGTAGGTAATGCGCAGATAACATCTGCTTCTTCCGGTGCAGGCAATAACATTAATCTTACCGGTAATATTGCTGCTGTGGGTCTCAACGCTATCTACGTCACTGTTCGTGGCACTGTTAAGCCGGATGCCACGACATCTGCCTTACAAAATATAGCAAGCGTAAGCGCTCCGGGTCAGTCAGTAATTACCGATACGGCAAACACCAGTCTGGTATATAGTCCCGGACTGCAATTGAAAAAAACAGGCCCGGCTTCGCTGCATCCGGGTGATGCCGTAACTTATACGATCAATGTAACCAACGCCGGACCATCTGATATAACAACTATGAGCATTGGAGATGCGATTAACACCGCAATTCTCAATCCTGTATGGACGGCTACCACCACTGGTAATGCTACAGTGGATGCCACTTCCGGCACGGGTAATATCAACCTTACCGGCAGCATCGCAGCAGGGGCAGGCAACAGAATCAGTATTACCATAAGCGGACAACTGGACCCTGCTTATCAGCAAAGTGCGTTGATAAATACTGCTGTCGGTACCATTCCCGGTACGCTGCCAGTCGCATCTACGGTAAATACCACCGTTACTTCCAGCGCAGATATGACGCTGACTAAGAGCGGACCTTCCCAGGCAGCAGCTGGTGAAAATATCACTTACACGCTTACCTTGACTAACGCAGGGCCTAGTAACGTATACGGATATACGTTTAATGATGTAATTCCATCCGGCCTTACCAATGCCACGTGGACGGCAACGCCTACCGGCACGGGTGCTACCGTATCGGCCACCAGCGGCACCGGTAATGTATCCTTTACAGGCGACCTCCCGGCAGACGCAGCCAGTATCCAGGTGGTGATCCATGCTACCGTGAAGCCGGATGTGCAGGCAGGTAATATTATCAATACCGCTTCAGCAATAGCTACCGGCGTGCCGCAGGCTGCCGCTACATTTGTAACAGCAGTAGCGCCGCATGCGGACCTGGCTATCACCAAATCGGGGCCGGCAACGATCCGGGAGGGGCAGCAGGTAGCTTACACCCTCAAAGTGACCAACAACGGGCCTTCCGATGTATTGGGTGCTACAATTTCGGATGCGGTGCCTGCGGGTATTACTATCACGGGTGCCACTGCCACCACTACCGGCAATGCCAGCGCTACGTCGCCGTCTATTGTTGGCCAGAATGGTTCTTTGGTAGTAAACATAGGCGCTGGTGCAGGCAATGCGGTGATTGTTACCATCAATGGTGTGGTAACGCCAGGTGTGGCGGCCAGCATCACGAATACCGCCATCGTTACGCCTCCTGCTGGATTAACAGATGATAACCTCACCAATAACACCAGTACCGTTACCTCCGTTACCAATACAGTGCCGGGTGGAGGTATCTCCAAATCAGGGCCTGCCAGTGCTCATGTGGGTGATACGATTCAATATGTAATGACGATCGATAACAATGGCCTTACTGACCTGAATGGTATTGCCTTTACGGATAACGTGCCTGCAGGATTGCAGGTGATCGGCTGGAATGCAGTGCCTGTAGGCAATGCATCTATTACGCCATCATCAGGTACAGGCAACAATATTGCAGCTACTGTTAATGTAGGCAGCAGTTTATCCGGTGCTATTACTATTACGGTAGATGCGATTGTTTTATCTACAGCGGGTGCAACGGTGATCAATACGGCTACGCTGAATACTGCTCCGCCGCAGTCATCTACAGTGGTAACCAACATTGACCAATCGGTAAACCTGAAGATCAATAAAACAGGTCCGCTCGCATTACAGGCAGGCCTGCCGATCACTTACACCATCACCGTTTCCAACGCAGGTGCGGCGGATGTAGTGAATGCCCTTATAGAAGATACCATCTCCTACGCCATCCTTAACCCAACCTGGACGGCAACAGGGCAGGATGGTGCTACCGTAGGCACTGCCTCAGGAAGCGGTAATATTTCCCTCAACGCCTCCATTCCTGCTAATCAGGGCAGTGTATTCATTACCGTTAGGGGTACGGTAGATCCTGGCTTCCAGGGAGTAATTACCAACACGGCTGTGGCAACGCTGCCGCCGGGAGTAAGCGGCCCGTCGCCGGTAACCTCCGTGGTGAATACGGTGGTATCCGCCAATACGGCTTTACAGATACTGAAGTCCGGCCCGGATGCCGCCTCGTCCGGTGGCCATGTGAGTTATGTGGTACAGGTGTCCAACCCGGGCCCGGCTACCGCCAACGGTATTGCTATTCTGGATACCATCGCCGCATCACTGACGAATGTGAGCTGGCAGGCCCGCGCCATCAACGGTACCATCACCAGTGGGGCTGCCGGTACCGGCAACCTGCTGAATGTGCAGGCCAACCTTTCCGATGGAGGTATTGCTCGTATTTTCATTGATGGTACCATACGAACCGACTTCACCGGCACTATCCTCAATACAGCTCATAGCACACAAGGGGGTAACGATTACGCCAGCAACCAGGTACGCACAGTAGTAACTACCCAGGCTGGTATTGCCATCACCAAAACAGGCCCTGCAAAAGCACAGGCAGGTGCACCGGTGGACTATGTAATCACCGTTACGAATCGCGGTCCGGCGGATGCCATTGGTGTGACGATCGGTGACCTGATACCGCCGCAAATACTGAACCCCGTATGGACCGCCATCGCAGAGGACAGTGCCCAGATAACCAGTGGCAATACGACCAATATTCCGGGCAACGTGGTGCTCACCGCCAATATCAGGGCCAACGCCACCAGCAGGGTGGTGGTGACTGTACGCGGTACTATTGACCCTACCTTTAGCGGTACCATTACCAACGTGGGACAAGCCCAATTGCCAAACCAGGCACGGCTCACGGATACGGTGGTGACTACAGTTACCAATTTCGCGGGCCTGGATCTGCATAAAACCGGCCCTGACAGCGCCGCCGCCGGCTCGCTGATCACTTACAGCGTTACCGTTGTCAATAACGGTCCGAGTGCCGGCACCGGCATCAGGGTAGTGGATACCTTAGCAACAGCCCTGCAGGATGTGAAATGGAGTGCTACCGCTAATGGCCTCAGCACCATCCAGGGCGGTAATGTGATCAACAAAACAGGCAATCCTGATTTTACGGCTAATATGCCTGCCGGCGCGGCCAACAGCATATTGCTCACCATTACCGGCAGGGTAGCGCCATCATTTACGGGCACTATCAGTAACCATGCGGTAGGGGTGGTAAATGGCGTAAATGTGCCTTCCAATACCATCAATACAGTGGTGAGCTCCATTCCAGGTGTACACATTGTAAAAGCTGGTCCGCCGGAAGCAAAAGCAGGAGGTAGAACTTCCTATAGCATCGTGGTGACCAATGCAGGTCCATCTGATGCTCCGGCGATCCAGATAAGCGACATTATACCAGCCGCCATCCAGGGCGCCAGCTGGCAGGCTGCTGTACAGGGCAGTGCCACCATTAACGGCGGCTCTTCATTGTCCGGCACAGGTAATATCTCCTTCACAGGCAGCATACCGGCAGGCAGCAATAATGCCATCCTGATCAGCATAATAGGTACAATCGATCCAACGTTCTCCGGTGCATTGACCAATACTGCCAAGGTCCAGACAGGCAGTGTCATGGATAGCAGCATGGTAACCACCAATGTGATTTCAGCGCCAAAGGTGACGATACAAAAATCAGGTCCTGACACGGTTTCGGCGGGAGCGGGCATTACTTATTCACTGATTGTGCAAAACACCGGATTGGTTCCGTTAAATAACCTTTCCATCACCGACCTGGTACCTGTGGAAATACAGAACGTTTCCTGGAGTGCAGTGGCCACAGGAGGAACCATTACCGGTGGCAGCAGCGGCAGTGGAAACAATGTAACGGTAACGGGTACACTGGCAGTAGGTACGCAAAACAATATCACTGTTACTATTACCGGTACTGTGAATGCGGCGGATACAGCCAGCATCAGCAATGTTTGCCATGTGGCAGAAGGTAACACCATATTGGATCGTGACCATGTAGTAACGGCCGTGATGAACAGTGCAAATGTGCAGCTAACGAAATCAGGCCCGGCAAGGGCTGCCAGCGGTAGTCGCATCACCTACCTGATCGATGCCACCAACTATGGACCAAGTGATGTGCTGAACGCCACTATTTCCGATGTGGTGGTGAATAATCTCCAAAACGTAACCTGGACAGTAACTACCTCCGGAAACGCCGTGTTAACTTCACCGGCATCCGGTACCGGTAATAATATAAACGTAACCGGCACATTGCCGGCAGGTGACAGTAATCATGTTCATGTGGTGGTGCAGGGCACCATTGATCCGAACTTCACCGGTACCCTCGTAAATACCGCTACTGGCAGGGATTCAAAAGGACGCACCAAACAGTCGACCGTTACCACCCTGGTTACCAAACAGGCCATTCCGGGTATCGCCAAATCAGGCCCTGCAACGGCGAACGCAGGCGATGCCGTGAGCTACCAGCTATCTGTTAGCAACCTCGGTACTTCCAACATCGACGGAGCCGTGATAACCGACACTGTGCCTGCATTACTGACGAATGTGACCTGGTCCGCTTCCGGCGTAGGAACGGCGTTTATTACCGGACCAAGTTCCGGCAGCGGCAATAACATCTCCCTGAAAGGATCAATACCGGCAGGTGCCGCTAACTCAATACAGATACGCGTTACAGGTCGTATACCGGCCAATGCAACGGCTACCAGCATGAGCAATACAGCGGCGGTAACAGCAGCGGATGGTACCACTGCCCGCTCCAATACCGTGGTAACCACCATCAATAAGCGCTTTGCACTGAAGGTGGTGAAAACCGGGCCTGCTACTGCCAATGCAGGCGATAGTATTAAGTATGTATTGCGGGTGACCAACAGCGGCCCGTCTGATGGTGCAGCAGTCACAATCGGGGACGTGCTCTCCTCCAATAATTTCAGCGGCTACAACTGGGCTGCTGCCGCCGTTGGCAAAGCAACGCTGAACAGCATCGCCATTGGCACTAATACACCTGTGAATGTGCTGGCTAATTTACCTGCGGGAGATACCAATGCTATCGTGCTCACCATCACCGCGCAGGTGAGGGCTGATTTCAGCGGGCAAATCTCCAACACAGGAACGGCGGCCGTGAGTGGTACCATTGTCAATTCGAATACCGTGGTGACCACTGTGACGCGAGTAGCCGATGTGTCAATCCTTAAATATGGTGACCTGGAACTGGAAGAAGGGGCATTCATCACCTATACGCTGGTAGCCCGTAATAACGGGCCGGCATCGGCAAACGGTGCTGTGATAACCGATGCAATACCAGCAAGAATTTCAGGAATCACCAGTAATGTAACGTTAGCTGAAAATGGGGCAGGAAACGTAAACATTGACTTAACTAACAATTTATTAAAGGCTACTGTAGGCACATTCCCGGCAGGCAGCAGCGTAATTATTGTGATTAAAGGTCAGTTGACTGGAGTGGGTGTAGTGACCAATCAGGCCTTCATTGAAGTGCCTGCCGGCGTTACAGATCCGGTGCCACAAAATAATTCCAGCAGGGTAGTCAATTCCGTGGTAACACAGCAGATAAAAACAGACCTGCAACTCACCAAAACCTATCAGGGAGCAGCATCGCTGCATGTGGGCGACAGGGTCAGCTTTAATATCGCAGTCACCAACGCAGGACCAAGACCTGACGGATTAGTAACGGTAAGGGACACACTGCAGCCTAACCTGGAATTAGCAGGGCAACCTACGGTGAGCACAGGTAGCGTTACTTACGATGCTGCCAGCAGAATCCTCATATGGTCCATCGGTGCCATGCAGGTAAATGATGCACATACTATGGCATTAACGGCCCGCGTCACCAATACAGGTTCGGTAAGGAACGCCGCGGCGGTGGGTGGCCTGCTGCCTGACCTCGACCTGGCGAATAACTACGATACTACTGCGGCTATACCGGTTACGGGCGATGATATCTTCCTGCCAAATATCATTTCTCCTAACGGCGATGGTAAAAATGATTACTTCAAAATACCAGGTATTGAGCGCTATCCAAACTCCACGCTGATCATCTATAACCGCTGGGGCAACCAGGTGTACCAGTCCAAGAATTACCATAACGAATGGGATGGCCATAACCTGAATGAAGGCACTTATTTCTATATACTCCAACTGAATACCGGCAACGGTGAAAGGGAGTATAAAGGCTGGATAGAACTCGTACGGTAGCAATTCAAACCATTTTCACCGGTGATTTTTACCGGCGGAGGGTGGTTGAAACGGACAGATACCAGGGATTGTTTCTTGCTAAATCCTTTACTGGTAAAGTGTTATCGGTAAAACGCCTTAAATATTCGGTGAAAATTGACCGAATATCTAAGGCGTTTTTTTGTGCTGCTTTGGAGTCGATATACCTTTGACTCAACAAAATGATCCCCCTACGATTATGTCACTGTTCAACCGATTTCTGATAATTGCTGTACTGCTGCCAGCCTGGGTTTCCGCCCAGGTGACTATCTCCGGAAAAGTTACTGATGGTAAAAAACGCGCTGTTGCCGGCGCTAACATCTCTATAAAAGATTCATACGATGGTGCTGTTACAAAAGCAGATGGCACCTTTAGCTTCCAGGTAACACCTGCCGGCGAACAAACGCTGATAGCAACTATGACAGGTTATCAGCCGCTGGAAATGAAAATAAATACTGCTGCATCACAACAACTGGACATCGTACTCAAGAATGCAGCGCGCGACCTGAAGCTGGTGACCATTGCTGCCGGCAGCTTTGAAGCCAGCGATGAAAAGAAGAATACCGTTTTAAAACCGCTTGATATTGTGACCACTGCGGGGGCCGGTGCCGATATCGTGAATGCGATTAAAACACTGCCTGGTACCCAGCAAACCAATGATCGGGAAGGCCTCTTTGTGAGAGGAGGTACCGGCTATGAAACACAAACCGTGATTGACGGTATGCTGGTAAGAAACCCTTTTTCCAGCGGTGCGCCTGATATGCCCGGCAGAGGGAGGTTTTCCCCTTTCCTGTTTAAAGGCACTACTTTCAGCAGCGGTGGGTATTCCGCCCAGTACGGACAAGGCCTTTCATCCGCGTTAATCCTGGAGTCCACTGACCTGCCCACCCGTTCATCTTCTTCATTAGGTGTATCTGTAATCGGTGTCAGTGGCGGGCTGGAAACATTGTCGAAGGACAAGAAAACCTCTTATGGCGTAGAAGCAGATTACACCAACCTGGCGCCTTACTTCAACGTAATAAAGCCTAAACAGGAAGTGAATCTGGGTCCTGAAATCATTGGTACCTCTGCAAATTTCAGGAGAAAGATTTCTAAAACGGGTATGCTTAAATTTTATGGTTATGCCAACCGGAGCAATATGGGATTTGACTACAAAAGCCTGGAATATCCCGGCAGTACGGAATCCTACCAGGTAAGGAACCATAATATTTACACTAACCTCACTTATAAAGAAAATTTGGGTAGCGGCTGGAAACTTTATGCAGGTGCGTCTTTCAGCACTAATACAGATAAAATTAAAACAGACACCATTCCTAAGAATCCGACGGAAACCAATATTGGCGTACGTTCTGATCTTACCCAAACAAAATTGATGCTCACCAAGGGCCTCGGTAATTTCTCCGCATTGCGACTGGGCGCGGAATACCAGTATGCGGTGGAACGCTCTGCCTTTAACCAGTATAGCCTGAACTATGTGGATAATTACGCAGCCGGCTTTGCTGAAGCGGATGTGTATTTTACTCCGGCTCTGGCAGGGAGATTTGGGGGCCGTACAGAATATTCTTCCGTACTGGGTAAAGTGAACTTTGCACCGCGGGCGTCATTGGCATACAAGGTGGGATACAATGGGCAGGTTTCCCTTGCTTACGGCGACTATTATCAAAAGCCGGAGCCACAGTATCTGCGCTTTGATCGCGGGTTGGATTACATGAAAGCAACCCACTACATTGCCAGTTATCAGCTACTCAGCAATTATTATACTTTCCGTACAGAAGTTTTCTACAAACAATATAAAAATCTCGTAAAAACAGTACCGGACTATAATAACAACGGGGATGGCTTTGCAAAAGGTATTGAGTTGTTTTGGAGAGATAGAAAAACAGTGAAGAACATGGACTATTGGGTGTCTTATTCTTACCTGGATACCAAGCGGGATTACCTCAATTATCCTTACCGGGTACAGCCTGACTTTGCCGCCAATCATACAGCCAGTATAGTAGCTAAATATTTTGTTACAAAGATTCAAACCAACTTTGGCCTTACTTACAGCTTTGCGAGCGGTCGCCCGTATTATAATCCCAATCAGCCGGCGGATAAGTTTATGACCGACAAAACGATCAATTATAATTCAGTGGGCGCCAGCGTGAGCTACCTGACATCAATTCGCAAAGCTTTCACCATTCTGGTGTTGCAGGTCACGAACGTATTCAACCAGCAACAGGTGTTCGGCTACCGCTACAGTAGTGATGGGCTGCGCCGGAATGAGATCGTGCCAAATGTGCCCCGGTTTATTTTCGTGGGCATGTTCATGAACTTCGGTACTGACAGGCGTCAGGATGTTATTAACAATCTCTAATTCTCTCCCTAAAAATCAATTAATATGAAACGTTTCATTTTATCGTTAGTAGTAATGGCCGGTATTACTTCGGCTACCATGGCGCAGAGCGCCCAGTATGAGCAGGCGATGACCAAAAATATCGGTGAGCTGGACAGCAGCGCTACTTTTACACCTGATGCGCTGGTACAAAAAGCCGGATTGTTTGAACGTATTGCAGGTGCAGAAAAAAGTCAGTGGCAACCTTACTATTATGCCGCTTATTGCAATGTAATGAGTGCGTTAATGCAACAGGATAAAAGTAAGGTAGATGCGCTGGCAGACCAGGCAGAAGTGGATATTACCAAGGCAGAGCAACTGGAAGGCAACAGCTCTGAAATCTCCTGTATAAAATCCCTGATTGCCACTGCCCGACTCACGGTAGACCCGATGAACCGCGCCGCGCAGTATGGTCCTGTTTCGGCACAGGCGTTGGAAGAAGGTAAGAAGCTGAATGCAGAAAATCCAAGGGTATACCTGTTGCAGGGCCAGGCGTTGTTGTTCACACCAGAGGCTTTTGGTGGCAGCAAAACAGGCGGTAAGGCACTGCTGGAAGTAGCGTTGCAGAAGTATGCGGCTTTCAAACCTGCCGGTAAGCTGGATCCTAATTGGGGAGAAGGGTATGCGAAGCAGTTGTTGCAGCAGGCATCCAAATAAGATTTTAATTGCGTCCTGCCTTCGGCAGGACGCAATTAAAAAGGACCGTGCCATCGGCACGGTCCTTTTTAACTTATAGCGATTAACTTTATTCAGAAGCCAGTTCCGTCTTTTTCAGCGGATTCTTCGTATTTTCCGCATAGCGTTCACGTTGTTCAATCACATCAAGACAGGTGAAAATCGCCTGGCGGAAAGAGCTTGGATCTGCCATGTTTTTACCTGCAATGTCGAAGGCGGTGCCGTGGTCAGGGGAAGTTCTGACGATAGGCAGGCCGGCGGTATAGTTAATACCTTCACCGCTGGCGAGGGACTTGAACGGAATCAGGCCCTGATCGTGGTACATGGCCAGTACACCATCAAATTTCGCGTACATTTCACGGGCAAAGAATGCATCGGCACTGTAAGGGCCAAAGGCCATGATGCCATTACTTTTCGCCTGTTTGATGGCCGGAGCGATCTGCTCAATTTCTTCTTTACCAATGAGGCCTTCATCGCCCGCATGTGGATTAAGTCCCAGTACGGCAATACGTGGTTTGTCGATGCCAAAGTCCTTCACCAGACTCTCTCTCATCATATATAACTTAGAAAGGATATTATCTTTTGTAACAAACTGCGCTACCTGGGCGATAGGTACGTGCTCGGTGAGCAGGCCTACGCGCATGTTATCGGCGGTCATAAACATCAGTACCTCTTTTGCATCGAAGGCGTCTTTGAGGTAGGGGGTATGACCGGTATAGGTGAATTTTTCGCTCTGGATGTTGTTTTTGTGGATAGGAGCGGTTACCAGGCCGGCGATATGCCCTTCTTTCAGGCATTGGATGGCTACTTCCAGGGCGCGGGCGGCGTACTTACCACCTGCTTCGTTGAGGATGCCCGGGGTAATCTGCACTTCTTCCTCCCAGCAGTTGTATACGTTTACCTGCTTATGATTAAGGCGGGTAAAGTCTTTTATGGACTGATAGTTGAAATTATTCTCATTCATCAGCTTCCGGTAGAAGTTGATGGTTTTATTGGACGCGAAGATAACCGGCGTACAGAATTCCATCATCCTGTTGTCCAGAAAGGTTTTTATGATAATTTCTGCGCCAATGCTGTTGATGTCACCTACGGTGATGCCTATTACTGGTTTATTCATGTTGGGAGTACTCATGCTGTTATAGCGTCAATAATGGACAAAGATAAGAGAAAGCAGTTAGTTTCTGAGGCCTGGTTTTCCGGACCGCTGTTATCCGGGTTTTAGCTATCTTTGCGGCTCAGTCATGTATACACTAAAGAAATCATTAGGCCAGCATTTTCTCAAGGATGAGAACATCTGTATGAAAATTGTTGAGTCGCTACCTGTAAGCGAAGGCCAGCAAGTGCTGGAAGTGGGCCCTGGTGGGGGAGCCATTACCAAATACCTGTTGCAGATTCCCGGTATTCATTTTAAAGCAATTGAGCTGGATACCGAAAAAGTACAGTATCTGGAAAAAACTTATCCTGAAATCCGGGGTAAGCTGCTGAACGTAAGCATCCTGGATGCGGAGTTGCCGTTTGAGGGGCAGTTCAGGCTGATAGGTAACTTTCCTTATAATATTTCTACCCAGATTATGTTTAAGGTGCTGGAATGGCGTTCCAGTGTGGATGTAGTGGTGGGTATGTTCCAGAAGGAGGTGGCAGTAAGGCTCGCGGCCGGCCATGGTAATAAGGACTATGGTATCCTGAGTGTGCTGTTGCAGGCTTACTACCATATCGAGTACCTGTTTGATGTACATGAAAACTGCTTTAATCCGCCGCCAAAGGTGAAATCTGGTGTGATCCGGCTTACCAGGCTGGAGCAGCCGGCGGATGTGGCTTCTGAACGGAAGTTTTTTGTGTTGGTAAAAACTGCGTTCGGACAGCGTCGTAAACAACTACGCAATCCCCTGAAAGGATTATTCGATAAAGAAACACTGCAGGACCCGATTTTCAGTAAAAGAGCTGAAGAGCTTACTGTTGCGGATTTTGCAGCCTTATCACATAAGATGATATGAGTAAGAAAGTATTAATTACCGCCAAGGTGCATCCATACCTGGTGGACCAACTTGAAACCAAGGGCTTTGAAGTAGATTACCAGCCATCTATTACCTACGAAGAAGTATATGCAGCCATCCCCGGCTGTGTGGGTCTGATAGTAACCACCCGCATTCGTGTGGATAAACAGATTATAGACCATGGCAGGGAACTGCAATGGATTGGCAGGCTGGGTTCCGGTATGGAGCTGATTGATGTGCCTTATGCAGAAAGCAAGGGTATTCATTGTGTAAGCAGTCCGGAAGGTAACCGTGATCCGGTTGGAGAGCAGGCCGTAGGGATGCTGCTCAGCCTGATGCACAACGTGTTAAAGAGCAATCTGGAACTGCGTAAGGGTATCTGGGAAAGGGACGGCAACCGGGCTTACGAGCTGGGTGGTAAAACAGTAGCGATTATTGGTTATGGTAATACCGGCAGCACATTTGCGCGTAAACTGAAGGGCTTTGATGTAAACATCATCGCTTATGATAAATACAGGAAGGGCTTCGGGACTAACGAGGTGAAGGAAGTAACACTGGAAGAAGTATATGCCAATGCCGATGTGGTAAGTTTACACCTTCCACTTACGGAGGAAACCCGTTATATTGCAAACGATTCGTTTTTTAGTGCGTTTGCTCACCCCGTATGGTTTATGAATACGGCGAGGGGTAAGCTGGTTAAAAACAGCGATCTGATTGCAGCCCTGGAGGATGGTCGCGTACGCGGTGCCTGCCTGGATGTATTGGAAAATGAAAAATTAACGACTTACTCAGCAGAGGATAAAGAACAGCTGGCCTATTTCCTGGCTGCCTCAAACGTAGTACTGACGCCACATATCGCGGGTTATTCCCATGAGGCGAGTATACGGATGCCTCGTGTTGTTTTAGAGAAGTTGAATATACTTTAAGCAGCGGAACAGGCTGTGGTGATTCGATTTAAATAACTGATTTTCAGTATATTAAAATCGAAAAGTAAATTACTTTTCTTAAACAAAAATCATTATATTTGCGATAGAACCAGAAAAACAACGCTTCCATGCAAGTGGGGGCGTTGATTTTTTTTCTTATAACCATAAAAACACAGCAGGTTATGTCTGGCGTAAACTATGTTACAAAAGAAACTCTTGAACAGATGAGAAGCGAACTGAATGTCCTTAAAACAAAAGGTCGTGCAGAGATCGCGAGGGCTATTTCTGAAGCCAGGGAAAAGGGTGACTTGAAGGAAAATGCCGAATATGATGCCGCCAAAGAAGCACAGGGGTTACATGAAGCCAAAATCGCTACGCTGGAAAATGCGATTGCTAACGCACGCATTGTGGAGGCTGATTCCATTGACACTTCTAAAGTCTCAATTTTATGTAAGGTAACAATCACCAATGTTGCCAATAAGAAAACGTTCACCTATCAATTGGTTTCAGAGACAGAGGCTGATCTGAAGGCCGGGAAAATCTCGGTTACTTCACCAATCGGAAAAGGTTTATTAGGTAAAGCAGTTGGAGATGTGGCAGAGGTGGTAGCACCTAATGGAAAAATCAACTTCAAAATTGAAAATATTACTGCGTAAACCGTTGCGCTTTTTAACGATATTTACAGGGTCCTGCCAAGGCAGGGCCCTTTTATTTTCCACCATATAACATCCGAACCATGACCATCTTTTCGAAAATAATCCGCGGAGAAATCCCCAGCTATAAGATTGCAGAGAATGAACATTTTTATGCCTTCCTGGATATTTTCCCGCTGGCAAAAGGGCATACGCTGGTGATCCCTAAAGTGGAAACGGATAAGTTTTTTGATGTGTCAGATGAGCTGATGGCTGAATACCTGTTGTTTGCCAAACCTATTGCGCGGGCGATAGAAGCGGTGATACCCTGTAATCGTGTAGGGGTGAGCGTAGTAGGCCTGGAGGTACCACATGCGCATATGCACCTGATACCTATCAATTCAGTGGACGACATGAATTTTTCCAGGAGCAAACTAAAGTTATCTCCGGAAGAATTTGAAACTATCCAGCAGGCAATAATAGCCCGCCTGTAGGTTATTTGCCAGGAACGTTGAAGCGGAAGCCTACACCATGCAATGTTTCCAACCGTATGTGCGGATCTGATTTGAAATGCTTGCGCAGCTTGGTGATAAACACATCCATGCTGCGCCCCAGGAAGTAGTCGTCCTTACCCCATACATTGGCGAGGATTTCTTCCCTTTTGAGTGTTTTATTGGGATTATTGCAGAGATAGAGGAGTAGTTCCGCTTCCTTCTGGGTGAGGCTGATGGAAATATCTCCTTCTTCGTTGTACAGGCGCAGATCTTCGTAGTCGAAGGTGAGCTTGCCCAGGTGAAAGATGTTGGATTTTTCTACCGGTTGATTACGGGTTCTCTTCAGGAATACTTCTATTCGCAGGATGAGTTCCTGCATACTGAAGGGTTTACTGATATAATCGTCGGCTCCGGTGCGCAGACCTTTAATCCTGTCTTCTTTCTCATTTTTGGAGGTAAGAAACAAAATAGGGACGTGATCATTCACTTTTCGGATCTGTTCAGCCAGCGCAAGACCATCTTTTTTAGGCATAACTACATCCAGCAGGCATATATCGAAGGTGCGGGACTGGAACTGTTCCCAGGCTGCCTGGCCATCAATACTATGCACCACATCATAACCTGCCTCCTCTAATCTTTTCTTAGTTGCCGCGCCGATATATTGATCGTCTTCCACTAATAAGATTCTCGCTTTCATATCTCCTTGATGCTGGTTAATATAAAAATAGTCGTTGCACTTTTGGTGTACAACGGATGATAGTAATTTTTCATAGTCAAGCTGTTAAGCTGGATCATGGCGTGTAACGCTGTAGCAAAAGACTACAATCGAATTTCAACAAAGTAACTACAATTTTGGAATTTATGAAATATGCTTTTCCTAACGCACGATTCTTTCGGGGTGCTGTGCCAGGAACTGTTCCCATCCTTTGGATTTGGTAAGGCCTGCCAGCGGATTGCTGTCCTGATAAAAATGACATACTGCCACTGCCAGCGCATCGGTGGCATCATAATAGGCTGGTTTGTCGCTGATTTTCAGGATACGTTGTAACATCAACCATACCTGTTCCTTGTCTGCATTTCCATTGCCGGTAACGGACTGTTTAACTTTCTTTGGGGAATACTCCGTTACCGCCAGTCCTGCATGCATGGCCGTTGCGATTGCAACGCCCTGTGCCCGGCCCAGCTTCAGCATACTTTGCACGTTCTTGCCGAAAAACGGTGCTTCAATGGCAAAGCAGTCCGGCTTATGTTTGATGATTAACCCTGCTATACTGCTGTGTATTGCCTGCAGGCGTTCGTAATGGTCCTTATGCCTGGATAGCTTTAACACGTCCATCTCTATGAGACTGACTTTTTTACCCTCTGCCAGTATAAGGCCGTAGCCCATTACAAGGGTACCAGGGTCAATGCCAAGAATTATTTTCGGTTTGTTTGCCAACCACAGGTTATTTTTGCGAAAACTTAATATCTGAACAAAAGTACCAAAATAATTCTCAATTACACATTAGGTGTAACGCTTTTCATCTGGTTAGGATACTCGATCTATTTGCAGCTGACCCACCGCGACAACCTGCAGGAATCTATCCAGCAGATGCGCGATTCCCTGCACCATAAAGGCTGGACAGGTATCTTCCTGGTGGTGGTGCTCATGTTTTTTAACTGGGGATTTGAAGCCCGTAAGTGGCAGCTGCTGGTGCAGCCGCTCGAGAAAATATCATTTAAGAAGGCATTCAGTGCCATACTTTCCGGTGTGTCCATCTCCATCAATACGCCAAATCGTATAGGCGAATACGGTGGCCGCGTGCTGTATCTCCGCAATGAAAATAAACTCAAAGCTATTGCAGCCACCATTGTAGGTAGCTTCAGTCAGCTGATCGTAACTGTTATTTTTGGGTTAATTGGGCTCTTTTTTTTCATTCACCGCCTCATGCCAGTGGGGATTTCCAGGTGGCTCGACCCCAATTTCTGGGGGAATTTCGTCCTCGCTGTACTATTGATTATTTGCTCACTGACGATATTGTTATATTTTCGGCTACGAATTATTCTGACTGTTTTTGAAAAAGTGCGTTGGCTCCGTAAAATCAAGAAATACGTAGAGATAATCGCCGGCTATCAACCCGCTGAATTACGTTATCTGTTGCTGCTTTCAGCCCTCCGGTACCTAGTCTTCTCGGCACAGTATTTGTTTTTGCTCGACGCATTGGGTGTGGAATTTTTGTGGTGGCAGGCCTTCCTGCTCAACAGCGTAATTTACCTGGTAATGGCCGTAGTTCCCACCATTGCCATCGCAGAACTTGGAGTTCGGGGAAAAGTAAGTATCTTCTTCCTGGGTTTTCTTAGTTCCAACGACGTAGCCATCCTCGCAGCCACTGGCGGAATCTGGTTAATAAACCTCTTCCTGCCGGCCATAGCGGGTACGGTGCTCCTGCTGGGAGTTAAAATTATTAAGGACAAATAGCCACTAGCAATGCGGTATTTCTTACTTATCATCTTATTTTTAACCTGTATACGCCCAGCAAAAGCGCAGAATGACTTCTGTTCGATCCGAAATACCAGCTTCAAAACAGGCGAATCCGTTACCCTTAAAGTATTCTATGCCCTCGGAAAAATGTTTATCGGCGCTGGCGAAGCTACCTTTAACGTAGGCCTTGAAAGGTTCGCCAACAGAGATGTGTATCATATCGTAGCCGATGGTAAAACCTACCGCGCCTATGATTGGGTATTCAAAGTAAGGGACCGCTACGAAACCTACCTCGACACCGCCACCCTCCAGCCACTGAAGTTTATCCGCAACGTAAATGAAGGCGGCTATAAAATCTATAATAACGTAGTATTCAACCAGGCAGGCCACCAGGCAATCAGTACCACAGGTACTTTTACGGTTCCGCCATGCGTGCAGGACGTTATCAGCTCCATCTACTACGCCCGTAACATCGACTTCAGCAAATACAAACCGGAAGATAAAATCCCTTTCGCCATGTTCCTCGACGACCAGGTATACAACATATACGTGCGTTATATGGGTAAGGAAGAGATAAAAACCAAATTCGGGACATTCCGCGCCATCAAGTTCAGACCCCTGCTGATCAAAGGAACCATGTTTGAAGGTGGCGAGAAAATGACCGTGTGGGTAAGCGACGACGCCAATAAGGTGCCGCTCCGCATTGAAAGCCCTATTTCCGTGGGCAGCGTAGTGGTAGATATGATCAACTACAGCAACCTGCGCTATCCTTTCACCTCCCTGATTAAACAGCGGTAACACACAACCTTCGTGTAGTTGTAAGCGTTATAATAGCGCACTACAGCAGTTTTAACAATTCATTGGCGGCCCGCAGTCAGTATTTTTACGACCTTTCGTGCCGCAGAAAAACTTTATATTTGTTATAATCAACCCTTTATGATTATGGAAGAACGTAAACCTAAAATATTACTGGCAGAAGATGATACCAACCTGGGTATGGTGCTTAAAAACTACCTGGAGCTAAACGATTATGACGTAGAGCTCTGCAGAGATGGTATCCTGGCGCTGGCGGCCTTCCGTCGTGAGAAATTTGACATCTGCCTGCTGGACATCATGATGCCTAATATGGACGGATTTAAACTGGCAGAGGAAATCAGGGACGTAGATCCGGATATCCCCCTGTTCTTCCTGTCCGCCAAAACCATGAAGGAAGATATCATCCAGGGTTATAAACTGGGTGCCGATGATTACATCTCCAAACCATTCGACAGCGAACTGCTGCTGCTCAAAATCAAAGCCATCCTGAAACGTAATCAGGAGCTGCACAGCAAAGAAGAGGAACAGCACGAGTTTAAAATAGGCTCCTACGAGTTCAACTCCCGCCTCCGCACCCTCACCCGTAATAGTGAATCGCATACGCTGTCGCCCAAAGAAAATGAGCTCCTCCATATGCTCTGCGAGCACAAAAACGACCTGCTCCCAAGAGAACTGGCACTCAAAAAGATTTGGGGCAGCGATACCTATTTTAATGGTCGCTCCATGGACGTATACATCGCCAAGCTGCGTAAATACCTGAAAGACGATTCCAACATCGAAATTGTTAATATTCACGGAAACGGCTTCCGCCTGGTAGTCAAAGAATAACAATAGCCGCGTAGCGGCAGAAGCATAAAAAAGCACACCCGTCCGGCTGCCGGACGGGTGTGCTTTTTTATGCTTTTATCTCTCCCTAAAACAAGAGATTAGAATTACCCCTTAACGGCGTTTTGCCCAGATGTATATACGCTTTTTCCGTTACCTC
Organism: Chitinophaga jiangningensis; assembly: GCF_900142605.1. Classification (GTDB taxonomy): domain Bacteria; phylum Bacteroidota; class Bacteroidia; order Chitinophagales; family Chitinophagaceae; genus Chitinophaga; species Chitinophaga jiangningensis. The sequence continues at coordinate 99,301 of NZ_FRBL01000007.1, read as the reverse complement.
ACGCCCCCGGGGAGTACGCTTGATAAAGCCTTCCTGGATCAGGAACGGCTCATACACCTCCTCCAGGGTGCCCGGCTCTTCCCCAACAGCAGTGGCAATAGTGGTAATGCCCACCGGACCTCCTTTGAAATTTTCGATGATCACCTGCAAAATCCGGTTATCCATCTCATCCAAACCATATTCATCCACATTGAGGGCTTTGAGACTGAACTGGGCAATTTCCAGGTCAATAGTGCCATTCCCCATCACCTGCGCGAAATCCCGTACCCGTCGCAACAAGCCATTGGCAATACGCGGGGTGCCCCTGGACCTGCGGGCAATTTCACCGGCAGCATCAGAGGTGATTTTGCTGCCCAGCAGGCCGGCTGCACGCCATACGATCTTCTGCAGGGTATCAGCGGTATAGTATTCCAGCCTGGATTTAATGCCGAAGCGCGACAACAGTGGAGCTGTCAGCAAACCGGATCGGGTAGTGGCGCCGATGAGTGTAAAAGGCAGCAGGTTAAGCTGGATAGACCGCGCACTTGGCCCGGAATCGATCATAATATCTATCCTGAAATCCTCCATGGCCGAATACAAATATTCCTCCACCACCGTGCTTAACCGGTGAATTTCATCAATAAACAGCACATCCCGCTCTTCCAGGTTGGTGAGCAACCCGGCAAGATCACCCGGCTTCTCGATCACCGGTCCTGAAGTTTCCTTGATATTCACCCCCAGCTCATTGGCTACAATGCGGGATAAAGTGGTTTTACCCAAACCCGGAGGACCATGGAAAAGCACATGATCCAACGCTTCCCCACGCATCTTGGCCGCCTGAATGAATACCTTCAGATTAGTGATGATCTGATCCTGTCCGGAGAAATCAATGATCTCCTTCGGACGTATATTGTTTTCGAACTCCTTCTCAGCGGCGCTGAGCCTGTTCTCATCTGGTCTTAAAGGTTGATTGGACATATCTTTCAGTGATCCCAAAAGTACGCAAAAGCCGGTGGAAAATTATGCTTTGGCGGATTCCCTTATAAAGTGCTAATTTCACCCTACTTTACTCAGCCAACAAAGTTTAATATCAGCTTAAACATGAAGAAATTATTTGCATTGCTGCTGCTGGCAGCATCTGTCTCTGATACCTATGCCCAACAGGCCATTAAGGAAAAAGAAGTGAAACGTATCGTCAGCACCCTCGCTGCAGACGATATGATGGGCCGCAAGCCCGGTACCCCAGGCGCTTTTAAAGCCGCCAGTTTTATTGAAGAGGAGTTCAAAAAAGCAGGACTTGGCCCATTATCCGGTATGAGCCTGCGGCAGGATTTCAAAAAGTACCAATTGATCCAGCAGTCAGCCACACTCACCGTTAACGGCGCAACGAAAAACTGGCCGGTAACCGTAGTTGGGAAAGCCCGCAACATCGACTGGCAGGCCGATACTGCTAATTTCAAAATTGTGCATGTTAAAAGCGACAGAGCCCTGTTTGCGCTGGCCCGCAAAGGCGGTAAACTGGATATGAACACGCTGGTGTGGGTAGACCCGAGTATCGCGCATATGGTGGACCTGGTGAAAGAGCACATCTCTGAAAAGTTTTACGAAAATCCCGCTGATATCGATAACATCCAGCCGATGGAAACTCCGTACAATATGGTGTTTGCCGTAGAGGGCGAACCCGTAGCGGACGACAGTAAATGGACCGTGAAAGCGGAAAGAGTTTTACAGGAATCTCCGTTTACGAACGTGGTAGGTGTGATTCAGGGTACTACAAAACCAGACGAATATGTAGTGTTTAGTGGTCACTATGATCACCTGGGTATTGTGCCAGGTGCGCCGGGGGCCGACTCTATCGCTAACGGTGCGGATGATGATGCATCCGGCGTAACAGCGGTGATTGAACTGGCTAATTATTTCCGTGGCACCAAACCTGCACGCAGTCTGATATTTGTAGCATTCACCGGAGAAGAATCCGGTGGCCATGGCAGCCAGTATTTCTCCCGTAAACTGGCACCTGAAAAAGTAGTGGCCATGTTTAATATCGAGATGATTGGTAAAGAATCGAAGTTTGGTAAAAACAGCGCATTCATTACCGGATTTGATTTATCTGATTTTGGAAAAATTTTACAACGTAACCTCAACGGCTCTACGTTTAAATTTTATCCCGATCCATATCCTGAACAGAATTTATTCTATCGTTCTGATAACGCTACCCTGGCTCGTTTAGGAGTGCCTGCACATACCGTGTCAACCACACAGATAGATAAGGACCAGTATTATCATACCGTAGGTGATGAGCTGCAAACCCTTGATGTGACTAATATTACAGACATTATTCGTGCGATTGCAATCAGCGCAACGAGTATCGTAAATGGAACGGATACGCCTACACGAATTAAGCAAACTCAGGAGTAGTAAGTATTTTAACTATTTCATATAAGTATCCGGTAGCGTGCTACGTTACCGGATATTTCTTTTTAAATTAATTCTCATCCGTACTATAATCCGGATTTCTTCGTTATTTTTACTGCGTTAGCCCTATACGAAAGATTTTATTAAAACCATATCAAAATGAAAACCAGAATTCTCCAAATGTGCGCTACCGCGGGCATGGCCGCCCTTATGTTTGTAGCATGTAACACGGAAATGACTGAGCCGAGTCAACCACCAATTGACGACAAAAACGCGGCAAGTGTCAACTATGAACTCGAGCAAATCGGCACGTCCACGTCATTATCAGCGGACGCTACCGGCCGTTTATCGACCATCACCGGGGATGCATCCATGGCGCGTACAGGCGGCTTCGACATCACCTGGGACACCGCCGTTGCCAAACTGAAACAAATCACGTTCGAGGCTAAACGTGGTAAAGATGAAGTAGAGTTTAAACTGAAAACTGACAGGTATGTAGACCTGCTCGCTATCCCAAGTCAACTGGGAACCATTAAATTGCCACTCGGTACTTACCAGCAGGTAAAAGTTAGCGCATTGGTAGAAGGAGATAAGAAAGATCCTGCCGTTGTGCTGAAAGGCCGTCTCACCTGGGATGGCAAAGATATCCCAATGGATATCCAACTGTCTGGTTCCATTTCTCTGAAAGCGCAAGGTAAAGATGTAGTAGTAACTGACAGCAGCATTGTTTGGAAAGGCAAGCTGCAACTGTCTATGGATCTGCTGATCAGCAAACTGCAGGTGGGCGACTTCACTGGTTCATTTGCCAATGGAAAAATCACTATCAATGTAGATGTGAACACCTCTGTGCATGACAAGATCAAAGGAGCTGCCGAAGGTAGCATGTCCGTTGAGCATACGCATGATTAACTATAAAAAGGAGTGTTAAGTGGGGCTGTTACAAGTACAGCATTGGCCGAAAGGTCGGCAGGCCGCGCGCAGCGCGGCACCCACGCAACCGGGGCCCATGGTCCCGGTTGCCTCAATACTTGTTACAGCCTCACTTATGCTTATTTAATTTTGATGACAGACAATACAGAAAAGTGATCAGATGCGTACCTGCCACCCCAGCTTTCAGAGATCGTAGCATGCTTTAATACTTCAAAGTTCCCCTTCAAAAAGATATAATCAATCGGAGCCGGCTCCGCCTCTCCTTGCTTCCAGCCGTTGAAAGTACCTACAGGACCGAAGTGTGGCGTTTTGCTCTGGCTTTTACTATCGGTGAGATATAAGGGGTCGCTAACGTTAGTGATTACACGAATAGGCTCATCATCCGGCGTTGCATTAAAATCACCAGTGATGATAGCCGGTGTTTTACCTGCGATATCATGTACTTTTTGCAGCAGCAGTTTTGCACTTTCCCTGCGTGCTACTTTGCCCATGTGATCAAAGTGTGTATTGAAGTGATAGAATATTTTCCCGCTTTTTTTATCCTTGAATTTACCATAGGTAACTATCCTGGTAATAGCAGCATCCCAACCTTTAGAGCCGGGTACGGCAGGAGTTTCAGACAACCAGAAGGTTTGCTGATCCAGGATCTGCAGCCTCGCAGTATCGTAAAAGATGGCAGAAAATTCTCCTTTCGTTTTACCGTCATCTCTACCCACACCAATATATTTATAACCTGGTAAGGACTGTTGTAGGTCCAGCATTTGGTCATACAATGCTTCCTGCACACCAAGAGTGTTCACCTCAAAAAACTGCACGGTAGCGGCTACTTTGTCTTTACGGTATGGCCAGGCATTGAGGCTGTCGTGCGGCGTATTCATGCGGATATTAAACGACATCACGTGTAACGGCAGCTGTGCAAATGCAGTACAGCCAGCCAGTAATAATAAAAGGATGGTAACGACTTTTTTCATTGACTCAATCGATTTAGCTGGTAAAAATAAGTTAGCCGGGTGGAAACCTATATTATTTTTACACTAACGGATATAGCGGTTCATTTGTAGAATAAGATCGGGGTCGGGGCAGTTGCGCAGGTATTTATCCCGCTCGCTGTAGCGGCAAACGCCGGGGTAATCGCCGCGATGAGCGCCAATATCTTCGATCACCTGGAAATGCAGATGCGGCGGCCATCCGCCGTTTTCGGCAGGAAGGCCAAACCAGGCCAGCTGCTGCCCGGCAATCACCGGCATATTTTCGTATAGCCCCTGCAGGTTGGATAAGCTCAGGTGGCCATACAACGTATGGAAAGTGCAACCATCCAGGGTGTGCTGCAAAATTATGGTAGCACCATAATCCCCGAAATGATCGTTGAACCGGAAGCTGTGCACATGTCCGTTTAAAGGTACAAATACGGGGGTACCTGCATCTCCCCATACATCTGTTCCCAAATGCAGCCTGCGCGGCTCTTCACCGGCATCGAAATGCGGACTTACGGCATAAATGGTACGGTGCTCCCCATAGCCGCCAATACCGAGGCGGTAACCGTTATTATTCAGCGTTTGCTGTATATAAGTGCAGAACTTGTCAATGTCGTGCAGGATGCTCGTGGTGAGCGCATCATTCTTGCGCGTAAAATCCATGGCCAGCAAGGGTTCTGCGGGCTCCAGCAAAGCAATTACCGGTTGGAAGGAGCTTTGATATTTCGTGAGAATATCTTTCAGCATAATAGGGACGCCCATGATGGGTGGTTAAATATACAAAACTTCCTGTTCAGTAATTACATGCTTTGGTGATGGGTATGTACTTTGGCGCCACTGACGCGTAGCCCCCGTGGAGCGGGCTGTTGCCTTATCCGGAACAAAAAAAGGAACCGGAGGTCCCTTTTTAGTTCCGATGCAACTTCCTCCCCGGGAGAAAGTTGCATCGGGTTATTTTATAACGGCAGTGCCTACACTACCAGGTTAATCATCCTTCCTTTCACGATAATCACGCGCTTAGGTGTTTTACCATCCAGGAATTTCTGTACTGCTTCATTAGCCAGTACAGCGGCTTCCAGCGCTGCATTATCCAAGTCGAGGCCCAGGCTCATTTCGGTTTTCGTTTTTCCGTTGAGTGCAACCGGGTAAGTGAAGTTGCTCTCTTTGGTGTATTCTTCCTTGTACACCGGATAAGGTGCGTTCAGGATGCTTTCGTTGAAACCGATGAGCTGCCACAGCTCTTCTGCCACGTGCGGTGCATATGGTGCGAGCAGGATCAGCAGGGATTCCAGGATATTGCGCTTGCGGCAACCGATGGACTGCAGATCATTTACGCAGATCATAAACGCACTCACGGCCGTGTTATAGGAGAATGTATTGGTGGCGCTGTCGATCTTGTTAATTGCGGTATGGAGGATCTTCAGTTCTTCCGGCGTAGGGTTGTCGTCTGTTACCACCACACCTTTCTGCTCGTCTACAAACAGGCGCCAGAGTTTTTTGAGGAAGCGGTGTACTCCTTCAATACCTTTGGTATCCCATGGTTTTGACTGCTCTACCGGGCCCAGGAACATTTCGTACATACGGAAAGTATCGGCACCGTATTTCTCTACCAGGTCGTTTGGATTAACGGTATTGAATTTACTCTTACTCATTTTTTCCACTTCCTGGCCGCAGATATACTGGCCGTCTTCGAGGATGAAGGTGGCATCGGCAAACTCTTCTCTCCATTTTTTGAAGGCTTCGGTATCGAGTACCAGGCCGTCCACAATATTCACATCCACGTGCAGCTTATCGGTTTCGTACTGGTCTTTGAGCCCGTGGGAAACGTATTGGCTGGTGCCGTGAATACGGTATACAAAGCGGGAAGATCCCTGGATCATTCCCTGGTTGATCAGTTGTTTGAAAGGCTCCTGGAAGCCGATGTGGCCAAGGTCGAACAATACTTTCGTCCACATACGGGAATACAGCAGGTGACCCACGGCATGCTCGGTACCGCCAACGTACACGTCTACCTGGTTCCAGTAGTCGGTGATTTTACGATCAGCGAAGGTGTGGGTGTTGTGAGGGTCCATATAACGGAGGAAATACCAGCTACTGCCGGCGTAGCCTGGCATTGTGTTAGTTTCGCGTTTTACGCCCGGCGCCACGTTTACCCAGTCGGTTACGTTGGCCAGCGGTCCTTCGCCTTCCGGACCCGGCTTATAGTTTTCTACGTGTGGCAGTTCCAGAGGCAGGTCCTTTTCGTCGATGGCGTAAGGAATACCGTCTTTATAGATGATCGGGAATGGTTCGCCCCAGTAGCGCTGGCGGCTGAAGCCGGCGTCACGCATTTTGTAGTTGATCTGGCGGCGGCCGATGCCCATTTCTTCCAGTTTATCGATCACGAGGTCCGCAGCCTTGCGCATTTCCATACCGTTGAGGAAGCCACTGTTTTGCAGGATGGCGTCTTTGGTAGGGTTGGCTTCTTCTCCGTTAAATCCTTCACCGATGATGTTGGTAATAGGGAGATGGAAGTGCTTCGCAAAGCCGTAGTCGCGCTGGTCGCCACATGGCACCGCCATGATTGCGCCGGTACCGTAGCCGGCGAGTACATACTCCGCTATCCAGATAGGCACTTCGCGGCCATCGAAAGGATTGATGGCGTAGGCGCCGGTGAAGCAGCCGGTTACCTGTTTTACTTCGGACATGCGTTCGCGTTCGGAGCGACTCTGTACATAATCCAGGTATTCTTCGATGGCGGCTTTCTGATCAGGCGTGGTAATTTTCTGTACCAGCTCATGTTCAGGAGCGATTACCATGAAGTCGACCCCGAAGATGGTATCCGGGCGGGTGGTATATACTTCTACTTTTTCGTCGGAGTTTTTGATATTGAATTTGATTTCGGCGCCCTGGCTTTTACCGATCCAGTTGCGTTGCATCTCTTTCATGGCTTCGCTGAACTCCACGGTTTCGAGGCCTTCGAGCAGGCGGTTAGCGTATTCGGTGATGCGAAGGAACCACTGGCGCATTTTCTTTTTCACCACCGGGTGGCCACCGCGTTCGCTCACGCCGTTGATCACCTCATCGTTCGCCAGTACGGTACCCAGTGCGGCGCACCAGTTTACTTCAGCATAGGCGAGGAAGGCGAGGCGGTATTGCATGAGTATTTCACGCTGTTCTACCTCAGAATAGCCTTTCCACTGCTCAGCAGTGAACTGGATCGAACGATCGCCCGGACAGGTAATGCCGGCATTACCCTGCTTTTCAAACGCTGCAATCAGCGTTTGGATAGGCTCTGCTTTCTGGGTGCCGCGGTTATACCAGCTTTCAAACAGCTGGAGGAAGATCCACTGCGTCCATTTGTAATAGGAGGGGTCGCTGGTATTGATTTCGCGGGACCAGTCGTAACAAAAGCCGATGTTATCCAGCTGCTCGCGGAAGGTTTTAATGTTTTTGGCAGTGGTTACAGCGGGGTGCTGGCCGGTTTCCAGAGCGTATTGTTCTGCCGGCAGGCCAAAAGCATCGTAACCCATGGTATGTAGTACGTTAAAGCCTTTTAGTCTTTTATAACGTGCGTAGATATCCGTAGAGATGTAGCCCAGCGGGTGGCCTACGTGCAGCCCGGCACCGGAGGGGTAGGGGAACATGTCCAGCACATAGCACTTAGGCTTGCTGGTGTCGTTCTTTACCTGGTAAACATGGGAGTCTGCCCATTGTTCCTGCCATTTTTTTTCAATAGCCCTGAAATTGTATTCCATATAATTGCAGATGAGTGATTAACAAGCCGATGTACAATACATCCTGCCCTAATCACGTTATCAAAGTAAATTTAATATGTTGATCCGGCTGTAACGGGCCGTTTTAGCAAAATAATGTTAAATTCATTAATACAACAATGATGTGCCCATACAACTTTTTATATTGCCACCCGGAAACATCCAGTTGTTTTGGCTGGCAAAATTAAACACATAACGTCTAATTTTTATTATTTTCGCCGATAAACAACAGATTAATGGCGCAATCAGGAAGATCATCAGCAAAGAAGTCGAAACCGTCTTACCTGTACTCCATCATAGGAGTGGCCCTGGTACTATTCCTGCTGGGAACCCTTGGATTGGTGGTGATACACGCAAATAAGCTGAGTAAGTACTTTAAGGAAAGTATTGAAGTGCAGGTTATATTGAGAGATAATGTCAAAGAAGCCCAGGCTATTGCCCTGCGGGACTCTGTTGCCGTTAAACCATATGTGAAATCTATTGAATATGTTTCCAAGGAAGAAGCTGCACAGCGCTTCCAGAAAGAATTCGGGGAAGATTTCATCAATCTGCTGGAATATAACCCGCTGTATGCCAGCATAAACATTAAGGCCAACGCCAACTATGTGAATGCGGACAGCCTCCGGGTGATTGAAAATAAACTGACGCAGCAGAGCATTGTGCGCGAGGTATCCTACCAGCGTACGTTGGTGAGTAAGCTGAATGAAAACGTACAGCGTATAGGCCTGATCGTATTGATTATCTGTGGTATTCTCTGCCTGGCAGTAGTATTCCTGATTGATAATACCATCCGCCTGGCGATGTTTTCCAACCGTTTTCTGATCAAAACCATGCAGATGGTAGGTGCTACCCGCTGGTTTATTGCCAAGCCATTTGATATACGTAGTATCATCAACGGCGCCATTGCCGCGATAGTGGCCATTGCCGGCCTGCTGGCGATGCTGTCTTTTGCAGATAAGGTATTACCGGAATTAAACGGGATGCGTGATAACATGATGATTGGGCTGCTGTTCCTGGGAATGATCCTGATCGGCATTGCCATCTCCCTGTTTAGCACGCACCGCTCCGTGATGAAATACCTGCGCCTGAAACTGGACGACCTTTACTAAACTGATTATTAAGGATATTAACAACAAAACAATGGTTAAACCAACACAAACCGAGGACCAGCTGGTCGAAGAACGTGCCATCTTCCCTAAAGAAAACTACCGTTTTATGCTGATTGGCATAGTAGTGGTGATCATAGGGTTTCTGCTGATGTTAGGCGGTAAATCACCGGATGCCAATACTTTTAATGCCGACGACGTGTACAGCTTCCGCCGTATCACCCTGGCTCCAATCGTTATTGTGCTTGGCCTGCTGATAGAAGTATACGCTATCATGCGCCGTCCGAAACAATAACCGGATACACCAACAGCATTTACATTATTTCCCTGTAGCGATGAACCATAAAGCTCATCGCTTTTTTTATCACTATTAACCATATTATTTTTTCATGACGCTTTTTCAGGCTATCATTATTGCGATTGTAGAAGGATTGACGGAGTTCCTGCCTGTATCTTCCACCGGCCATATGATCATCGTAAGCTCCCTGCTTGGCATTAATAAGGACGAATTCACCAAACTGTTTGAAGTATGCATCCAGCTGGGAGCTATCCTGGCGGTAGTGGTGCTTTACTGGAAAAAATTCTTTGTATTCGATAAAAACAGGCTGAACTTTTACGTGAAGCTCTTTGTGGCGGTGTTACCGGCACTCATCTGCGGCTACCTGTTCAGCGATATTATTGACCAGATGCTGGAAAGTCCGCTCACGGTTGGTATTACCCTTTTGCTGGGTGGGATTGTATTGTTGTTTGTGGATAACTGGTTCAAGGAACCCACGATCGATACAGACGAGAAGATCAATCTCTTCACTGCCCTGCGCATCGGGTTTTACCAGTGTATTGCCATGATCCCGGGTGTGAGTCGCAGCGCGGCCTCTATCATTGGCGGTATGCAGCAAAAGCTGACCCGCAACGTGGCCGCTGAATTTTCGTTTTTCCTGGCGGTGCCTACCATGGCAGCAGCAACCGGCTACAAAATATTAAAAGGAAGAGAATTGCTCATGGCTAACCCTGATAAGCTGAACCTGTTGCTGGTAGGTAACGTGGTAGCTTTTGTGGTGGCTATGATCGCCATAAAATTCTTTATTGACTCCCTGAAAAAGTTTGGCTTTAAAATGTGGGGATACTATAGGATTGTGGTAGGACTGGCAATTATTGGAGCCATTTTGATGGGATACAAACTTGAGATTTAGTTTGCTTTTTATCGCTCGTGCCGAAGGCACGAGCGATAAAAAGGTTCCGATGCCTTCGGCATCGGAACCTTTTTCTTTTAACCTTTTACTGCCAGCAGCAGCTCCAGGTCTGTATATTTCAACTTGAATTTCTCACTTAAATGGTAGTTGGTAAGGGCGCCTTTATAGAGATAGATACCGTTTCGTACACCCCGTTTGATCCATACGAGGTTTTCAAATCCGCCGTCGTCTGCCGCTTCAACGAGTAATGGCATCAGCACATTGGAAATGGCTTCAGAAGCCGTTCTGGCAAAGCCTGAAGGGATATTGGGTACACAATAATGCACTACGTCGTACTTCTTGAATACCGGATTTTCATGGGTGGTAATTTCTGAAGTTTCGAAGCAACCGCCCCGGTCGATACTGACATCTACAATAACAGACCCTGCTTTCATATTACTCACCATGGACTCCGTTACCACAATTGGGGTACGTCCACTTTGGCTGGAAAGCGCGCCCACTGCTACATCTGCATTGCGCAGCTGTTCCGCCAGTACTTTGGGATGAATAACGGAAGTGAATACACGAACGCCGATGTTGTTCTGTAAGCGTTTGAGTTTATAGATGTTATTATCGAATACTTTAACGGATGCACCCAGAGCCATGGCGGTACGGGCAGCAAATTCGCCTACGATACCTGCACCGATGATCACTACTTTGGTAGGTGGGATACCGGTGATACCGCCCAGCAGTATGCCTTTTCCTTTATTGTCGTTACTGAGGTACTGACCGGCAATCAGCATCACGGCGCCGCCGGCAATCTCACTCATCGCACGCACGATCGGATAGGTACCGGCATCATCTTTTAGATTTTCGAAAGAGAGGAGGGTAATACGTTTATCCATCATCTTTTGCACCTGGTAGGCTTTAAGGGCAGCCAGGTGAATCGGTGAAATGACGATCTGGTGCGGGTGCAGCAGTTCTATCTCCTCATCGGTGAGGGGGGCTGATTTGAGTATGATTTCCGCTTTAAATACTTCCCTGCGGTCGTATACTATTTCGGCACCTGCTTCTGAATAGTCAGTGTCGTAGTAGTGACTTGCATCTCCGGCTTTGTGTTCCACCACAATATGGTGGCCTTGCGCCGCCAGAATGCTTACTGCATCAGGTGTAAGTGCGATGCGGTTTTCCTGGAAAGAAGATTCTTTTGGGATACCGATGAATAAACGGGAATTTTTGGTTGGTATGTCCAGCGTTTCTTCCAGTGGTGAATAACTAAAGCCAGCACTCACTACAGGTTTTTGCCTTTGCTCCATACGGTCAGAGTTGTTGTTCTTTTTTAAAAGGTAACTATCAAAGATACATCATTTGTTCCGTGTGCCCGCTTGGGTAAGTTGCCTTTTTTGATCAGGCAGCACACGCAATTCCAGATGTACCGTATCCTCCGGTAATAAAGAGGCAATCACTTGCGGCCATTCTACAAAACTCACCGCATCCTGGTAGATTGTGTCTTCCACACCGGCTGTAATAGCTTCATCCTCATCTCTTAATCGGTATAAGTCCAGATGATAGATCCGGCGGGTTTTACCGGCAGCATCGCGGTAGTTGTATTCGTTGATGATCGAGAACGTAGGACTGGCGGTGGTATCTTCCACACCAGCGGCTGCGCAAAGTGCCTTTACAAGGGTGGTTTTACCCGCACCCATTGGGCCTTCGAGCGTAAATACCTGTTTATCTCCATATTGCCTCCAGAAATCCTTCGCTATTTCCGGTAGTTCATCCAGTGAAAATGTCCATTGCATCAACAAATTTATCGCATTTTTTGACTAATTAACGGACAGCTTGTATGTGGTATATTTTTATCCATAACTTATTTATATTTAGTGAGATATAAGTGTTTTGATGCTATGTTGCATTAATAATTTAAACAAGGAAAGTATACAGCGGTACCTTTGTGTTAAGATGACACCAATAAGTTGCAAGGTAGAAGGAATGCATTGCACCAATTGTGCACTGAGTGTATCCAAATACCTGGAGAAAAAAGGAATGCAGGAAGTGAACGTCAGTTTTGCCACTGAAGAAGTAAGCTTTAACCTGCCTGCTGGCGGCGATTCAGCCGCCGTACTCGAAGGGATTAACCAAATGGGCTTCCGGGTGGTATTACCAGATCAGGCACCAGCCCGTGTGTCGCCGTATAGTACCCTCTCATTTAAATTCATATGCTGCCTCATATTCACCCTTCCCCTGATGTTGCATATGTGGGTAAACTGGCCATGGCTGCATAATCCATGGGTACAACTAGCGCTAACCCTGCCGGTTTACATTACCGGTATGCTACACTTCGGCAAAAGCGCCATCAGAAGCCTGATGAACAGAATGGCCAATATGGACGTGCTCGTGACGCTGGGCGCCACAGCTGCGTTTGTGTATAGCTTCGTTGGCACTATCATCTACCAGGATCATAGTTATTTATTTTATGAAACTACGGCAGCCATACTCACCCTGGTATTCCTGGGAAACTGGCTGGAAGAGCGCTCCGTGAAACAAACTACATCTGCCATAACCGACCTGGCGAAAATGCAGATCACCACGGCACGACTCATACACACGGAAAATGGCCATGAGCACATTCATGAAGTGGATAATCGCACGCTTAAAACAGGTGATTGCGTACTGGTAAATACCGGTGATAAAATCCCCATGGATGGAACGGTGTACTGGGGGAATGCCCTTGTTGACGAATCCATGATCACCGGCGAAAGTGAGCCGGTAGCCAAAAAGGAAAAAGATAAAGTAATAGGTGGTACGATGCTGGAAGATGGTAGTGTGAAAGTTTTCATTACTGCCACAGGAAAGGATACGGTATTATCCTATATCATTGAGCTCGTAAAACAGGCCCAGAACGATAAACCGCCGATGCAAAAGCTGGCAGACCGCATCAGCGCCATATTTGTGCCCCTGGTACTTTCCATAGCATTGCTCACTTTCCTCGGCTGGTACTTTGTAGGTCATACCACATTTGGCACCGCCATGATGCGTAGTATAGCCGTTCTCGTTATTGCATGCCCCTGCGCCATGGGATTAGCCACACCGGCAGCTGTGATGGTAGGACTGGGCCGCGCCGCCAAAAACGGTATCCTCATCAAAGGCGGTCACACACTGGAACTCTTTAAAGATATTCGCCAAATCGTATTTGATAAAACAGGTACGCTCACCACTGGCAAGCTGCAAATGGGCCAATACCACTACGAACAGCTCACCGAATCAGAATTTAAACAGGTAGTATACAGCCTGGAAAAATACTCCTCCCACCCGATAGCCCGCTCTATCGTGAACCTGTGGAAATCAGCCGGCGAATACCCGCTGCAACAGGTACGGGAGCATAAAGGACTGGGTATGCGTGCCAGCGACAAAGCCGGTAACGAATGGCAACTCGGCTCGTTCAAAATGGCCGGTAATGCCGCCACTGACGACAGCCACCAACTCTACCTCCTGAAAAACGGTTTGCTAATAGGCTGGATCGATTTCATCGATGAAATACGGCCGGAAGCCCCCACCGTAGTAGCGGAATTGGTAAAAATGGGAATTAAGCCTATCCTGCTGAGTGGCGACACCCAACGGAAATGCCGAGAACTGGCAGCCCAGGTTGGCATCACTGAAATATACGCGGAGCAGAGTCCCGCGCAAAAGCTACAACAGATCACCACGCTGATGGAAACCGCACCCACCGCCATGGTAGGTGATGGCATCAACGATGCGCCTGCACTGTCGAAAGCTACCATCGGCATCTCCCTCAGCGATGCCACACAGGTAGCCATGCAGAGTGCGAATGTGGTACTGCTGAATAACCACCTAGGCGCACTGCCGCTGGCACTTGGCCTGGGAAAACATACCTATCTCACCATCAAACAAAACCTCTTCTGGGCTTTTATTTATAACATCATCGCCATTCCATTTGCAGCACTGGGATTCCTGAATCCTATCATGGGTGCAGGCGTAATGGGCCTGTCGGATGTAATACTGGCCGTGAACTCCGTAAGGCTGCGCTACAAAAGAGTCACCAATTAGTGGTAAATTGCGCGTAACCAACACTGAACTTTATATTGGAGCCTGCAGACGTACTTAAGCAATATTGGGGATATGATCAGTTCCGGCCTTTACAGGAAGATATTGTAAGGTCGGTGCTGGAGGGAAACGACACGCTTGCATTACTGCCCACCGGTGGAGGTAAATCAATATGCTTTCAGGTGCCTGCAATGATGAAACCCGGACTCTGTCTGGTAATCACGCCACTCATCGCCCTGATGAAAGACCAGGTAGCGAACCTGAAACGCCGCGGCATCAGCGCTTACTGCATCTACTCCGGCATGCATTATAAAGACGTGGAACGCGCCATGGAAGCGGCCCGCCGCGGAGGCTGCAAATTCCTGTACGTATCCCCGGAGCGACTCCAAAGCAAACTCTTTCAAACCTATTGCGACGGCTTAAACGTAAACCTGCTCGCTGTGGACGAAGCACACTGTATTTCCCAGTGGGGTTACGATTTCCGTCCAGCCTATCTGCAAATCGCCGATATCCGCAGCTACTTCCCTGACACGCCGGTACTGGCACTAACGGCCTCGGCTACACCAAAAGTACAAACGGACATCTGCGATAAACTGCTGATGAAAGAAGCGCGTATATTCCGGAAATCCTTTTCCCGCGCTAATCTTTCCTACAGTGTACTGGAAGAAACTACCAAGATTGATAAAATAAAGCACATCCTGGACCGTGTGCCTGGCTGTGGAATTGTATACTGCCGCAACCGCAAGCGTACCCGCGAAATCGCCAACCTGCTTCAGTTACAGGGCATCTCTGCCAGCTATTACCACGCAGGCCTGCCACAAGCCGAAAGAGCCCAGCGCCAGGAAGACTGGATTAACAACGATACCCGCATCATGGTATGCACTAACGCCTTCGGTATGGGTATCGATAAGCCGGATGTACGTGTGGTGGTGCACTACGACGTACCTGATAGTCTGGAAGCCTACTACCAGGAAGCCGGCCGCGCCGGCCGTGATGAAGATAAGGCCTACGCAGTACTTCTCTGGAACGAAGATGAGCTAACGGAGATGTATGCACGCATTGCACTGCAATTTCCTACACTGGAACAGATCAGGGAAGTATACCAATGCATCGTAAACTACCTGCAGGTGCCGGTAGGCGCAGGAGAAGGTGTATATTTCGATTTCGATATCAACGATTTTGCAAAGGTATTTCAGCTAAACCTGACCATCGCTTACAGCGCTATCCGCCTGCTGGAACAGGAAGGCGTATTACAGGTGAGCGAAAGCGTAATGCTGCCTTCCCGCGGCGAGTTTGTGACCAACAAGGCCACACTGTACGAGTTCGAGGATGCTTATCCCGCACTGGCAGAATTGATCCAGACCCTACTGCGCATCTACGAAGGTATTTTCGATACGGCTGTTCCTATCTACGAAAAGCAAATCAGCCGCTTATTACTCATTGAAGAAGATGAAATCCAGGCGATGCTGCAGCAGCTGCATCAGTTTGGTATTATGAAATATTATCCCCGCCGCGATGAGCCTCAGCTCTGCTTTCTGCAGGAACGTGTGTCGGCGGCCAACCTGCGGATAAACATGGCCCGGGTGGAAGTGCGTCGGAAGGTGTACACCGATCGACTCGAAGCGGCGTTTACGTATGTGCGTAACCGTGATACCTGTCGTACACAGTTGCTGGTACAATACTTCGGGGAAACAGGCACACCACCATGCGGGGTTTGTGATACCTGCCTCAAAAAGAAGGCGGCAGCGCTGGACGCGGCTGCATTCAAGCGTATATCCGATCACGTTATCTCCCTGCTGGCCGAACCGCAAACTGTTGCAGGTATGGAAACACAGCTGGCAGATGTGAGCCGTTCGAATTTGATGGAAGTGCTGAAGTTCCTGGAAAGTGAGGGGTTGATCAGGAGGGATGGGGAAGGGAGATTACTTAAATCTTAACCTGAGGATTAATGGGATTGGCCGTCGCATATGCGACGGCCAATCCCGGATTAGCTGGAAGGCCGAAGGCCTTCCAGCTAATCCGGAAAAAAGTTAATGAATCGGCACCACCTTGCCACTATTACTACTTTCAAACGCCGCTTCAATCACCCTCACCACATTCGCACCATCTTCACCACTCACCGGATTGGGCGCGCCATTCACAATCGCTTCGTAAATACCGTTATAATAACCCATATAGTTACCATTACCACCCGGCACATATTCCTTTACGGTTTTTCCATTGATGGTAGTATGCAGCAGGCCCCATTCATGTGGCGCTTCTGCGCCCCAGTCCGGGCTATCCGGCATCAGGCCGCGTTGCAGCTGCGCCTCCTGGATATCTGATTTGCTTTTAATGAACGAGCCGATACGGCCATGCACCTGGTAGGCAGGCAGGGCTTCTCTTACCAGGTAGCTGGATTTCAGGCGTACACGCAGGAAATCATAGTAGAGTACCAGCTCAAAATAATCATCTACTACGGAATCCTTGCGGATGATGCGGATATCCGCCCACAGCTTACGGGGCATGCCGAAAATAGTGAGTGCCTGGTCGATCAGATGACTTCCGAGATCGTAGAGTGCACCAGTACCGGGAAGATTTTCTTCCTTATGTTTCTTGTAGCTCAGTTCTTCCTTGAAACGGTCGTAATGTACTTCAAACTCAAGTACGTCGCCGAGTACACCGGAGTTGATCACACTTTTTACCACGTTGTAGTCGCTGTCGTAGCGGCGGTTATGGTACACGCTCAGCAGCAGGCCTTTAGAGGCGGCGAGTTCTATCAGTTCCTGTGCTTCCTGGTTATGCACAGTAAACGGCTTTTCAACCACCACGTGCTTACCTGCATCCAGTGCGGTTTTAGCATAGTCGTAGTGCGTGTAGTTGGGCGTATTTACCACAATCAGATCAAGTGAAGGATCTTTCACCATGTCATCCACCGAGGCATAAACTTTTACGCCCGGGTACCTGGCAGCTGCCAGGTGCTTGCTTCTTTCCACCACAGCGGTGAACTCGAAGTTTGGATTAACGTGAATAAACGGTGCGTGGAAAATCTGTCCTGACATGCCAAACGAGCATATACCAACCTTAATAACTTTACTCATGAGTTGTGAAAATATTTATGATGTTAAAACCAGCTTTTCTTTTTACTGCTCCTGCCACCTAGTCCCAGCGCGCCCAGCAGGCTGCGGGTGATCATATTGGCGGCAGTGCGGCCTACCTGCCGGGCTACGCTGCTGTCGAGCACCTGGTCCAGTACTGACTTTTCCTCCTTCGTTTTTCCGGTTTTAGCGGGTGCGGCGGCCTGGTCGGCGGCGGTTTTTTCCGCGGCTTCTTCCAGTTTGGCGGTGAGTATTTCGTAAGCGCTTTGGCTGTCGATTGTTTCACTGTATTTCTTCACCAGTTTGGAACTGCCTACCAGTGCGTCAATTTCGCTTTCGGTGAGTACATCCATTCTGCTCCGCGGGGATACCAGCATAGTGGCCGCAAGGGGAGTAGGAACGCCTTTTTCATCGAGGCAGGTGATGAGGGCCTGCCCGATCCCAATCTGGGTGAGCAGCTCATCTGTTTTATAAAATTCCGAAGTAGGATAGTTCTCTGCAGTTTGTTTGATCGCTTTACGATCGTTTGCGGTGAAGGCGCGCAGGGCGTGCTGTACTTTCAGTCCGAGTTGTCCGAGCACGGAGGCCGGAACATCCATCGGGTTTTGGGTACAGAAAAATATCCCTACACCTTTGGAACGTATCAGTTTGATGATGGTATCTATTTGTTTGAGCAGGGCATCGCTGGCTTCATTGAAGATCAGGTGCGCCTCGTCAATAAACATCACCAATTTAGGTTTGTCCATATCGCCTTCCTCCGGCAGTGTGGCGTATAACTCTGCCAGCAGGCTAAGCATGAAGGTGGAAAAGAGTTTTGGCTTATCCTGTATATCGCTTACCCGCAGGATGGATACCATACCACGCCCATCGTCGCTGATGCGCATGAGGTCATCCACCTCAAATGATCTTTCGCCGAAGAACAGGGTAGCTCCCTGTTGTTCCAGCTCTATCACCTTACGCAGCACCGTGCCGGTAGAAGTGGTGGATATCTTCCCATATTCCTTTTCCAGTTCTGCTTTCCCTTCAGCACTGGCAAATTGCAGTACTTTTTTGAAATCTTTCAGGTCGAGCAGCGGTAGTTTATTATCGTCGCAATATTTGAATAACATGGCCACCAGTCCGGCTTGCGTGTCATTCAGTTCCAGTATTTTTGATAAGAGAATGGGGCCAAACTCACTAACGGTTGCGCGTAAACGTACGCCTTTTTCATCGCTCAGGCTAAGTAATTCAGCAGGATAAGCGGACGGGCTCCAGGTGCCCCCGATCAGCTGATATCTTTCCTGTATCTTGGGATTATCCGTGCCGGCGGCGGCAATGCCGCTAAGGTCACCTTTGATGTCCATGAGCAATACCGGTACGCTGGCATCACTCAGTCCTTCTGCAATGATCTGTAATGTTTTTGTTTTACCGGTACCGGTGGCACCTGCGATCAAACCATGCCTGTTCATGGTTTTCAGGGGGAGATTAACGTCTGCGCCGGTAACAACTTCACCATCCAGTATTGCGCAACCTAATTTGAAATGTTCACCTTTGAAGGTATATCCTTTCTGAATGCTGGCGAGAAATGCATCTTTATTGGACATGGCGTGCGATTTTGTATGAAGATAATAAAATGAGGTGAGTTTTATATCTCCCAACTCCCCCGGCACCTGTGGTGCCGGGGGAGTTGGGAGTGAACCCGTGCCAACGGCACGGGTTCACTCCCAACTAAAAATCAAAAGGGCAGCTCCCGAAATGGAAACTGCCCTTCAAAATGAAAATATTTTCTACAAATCTTCCTCTCTTTCCAACATCAAAATAGCCCCTTGAGGTACGATATAATACTTTTCTTCCTGGTACACCACCTCTGTAGAGCCACTGAGCAGAAAGATCGCCAGATCGCCTTCTTTGGCCTGTAATGGGATGTATTTGATCTTATCCTCTTCCGGCTTCCAGGCGTCATCTTCATCTACCGGTACTGGTATGGCGTAACCCGGCCCGGTTTTAATCACATAGCCTTGCTGTACTTTCTCTTTTTCCTGCACGCCGGGAGGCAGGTATAATCCGCTGGTAGTACGATCATGCGGTGTTGTGAGCTTGATCAGTACGCGGTCGCCCACTACGATCAGCTTTTTCAACTTATTATCCGGTGTGATATGTAATGCCATTGCTTTTATTTTTCTACTGGTAAGCTATCAAATTTAATGCAGGAGCATTTTTAAGTGACATACTGACATATATCTCTTACAATGTGCTCAATTTGAAGGTTTCGCCAGCGCGGATGCCCTTGTCTGTCTGTTGCAGGATACAGCATTCATTGACAGGGTCATGCTCAAAAAACAGGACGTATTTGTTATCCAGGGCCTCTTGCAGGAAGCTTTTCTTTTCGTTGAGCGTAGTCAGCGGAAACATGTCATAGGCCATTACATAAGGTAGTGGGATATGTCCGATAGAAGGCAGCAGATCGGCCATATACAGGATAGTCTGGTCCTTATAGCGCAGCTGCGGTAACATCATGGCATCGGTATGCCCATTTACGAAGCGGATCTGCATGTTTTTGGTAAAGGCCACGCCTTCCGTGTGGTCCACGAATTTCAGCTGCCCGCTTTCCTGAATAGGCAGGATATTATCTTTCAGGAAGGATGCTTTTTCCCTTTCATTGGGCTGTGTAGCCCATTTCCAGTGGTCCGCATTACTCCAGTACGTGGCGTTTTTAAATGCAGGCACCAGTTTATCTCCCTGCCTTACAATGCTGCCTCCGCAGTGATCGAAGTGCAGGTGTGTGAGGAATACATCTGTAATATCGTCCCGGTGGAAGCCGTGTGCAGCAAGGGACTTATCCAGTGTATCGGTACCGTGGAGGTAGTAGTGACTAAAAAATTTCGCGTCTTGCTTATCACCGATGCCATTGTCTACCAGGATGAGGCGCTTGCCGTCTTCAATGAGCAGGCAGCGCATCGCCCAGGAGCAGAGGTTGTTCTCGTCCGCAGGATTGAGTTTATTCCAGATTGTTTTTGGCACTACGCCAAACATGGCGCCGCCATCCAGTTTAAAGAAGCCCGTTTCTATGGTGTATAATTTCATCGCTATGCTTTTTCCGAAGTTACGCCTTCCTTATTTAATTGCCGTTGTTTGATCAAGGCAGAAATAAGCCAGCCGAGGCCGATCACGAAGAACACCACTAACGCCAGTACGGAGTTCCGAATGTCTTTCGTATAATCATCGATGTAAGCGAATGATGCCATACCGATAACGATAGCGATTTTTTCGGTCACGTCGTAGTAGCTGAAGAAGGAGGCCGTGTCTTTAGTTTCAGGCATTAGTTTCGCGTAGGTGGAGCGACTGAGTGACTGAATTCCCCCCATCACCAGGCCTACACCACAGGCTAGGATATAGAAGTCCATAGCGGTTTTCATCCGGTAACCCATGATGCAGATCACGATCCAGAGTAACACCGTTACCACCAGCACCGGCATGTTGCCGAATTTACCGGAGAGTCTGGCCATTGCCCAGGCGCCCAGTACGGCTACTACCTGAATAGCTACCACGGTAGCGATCAGTACTGAACTTTCAAGGTTCAGTACTTTGCTGCCAAATACGGTTGCTGCCAGCATTACGGTTTGTACGCCCATGCTGTAAAAGAAGAACGCACGGAGGAAACGCTTTAATACCGGCAAAACTTTTACCTGTGCATATACTTTTTTTAGTTCCCTGATGCCCTCCGCCACAGCGTTGCCTTTGGAGCGTTCTGCCACAGGTTTGGAGGCCGGCAGCCGTTTGAAAGTGATCAGCGCAAAACCCAGCCACCAGATGCCCACGAGCAGGAAGGTAAACTGAACAGCCTTACCGTCTGTCATCCCAAAAGGTTTGAGGGTAACCAGCGCAAAGCCCAGCAGCTGCATCAGTACGGAGCCGATATAGCCCAGGGAATAGCCTCTGGCAGATATGCGGTCACGGTCTTCCGGTGCCGCTATTTCAGGCAGGTAAGAATTATAAAATACCAGCCCGCCGCAATATCCCACAGTAGCCAGGAGAAAGAAGATCACTCCCCAGGCAAGGTTGCTGTCATTAAAATTATAAAGTGCACTGCAGGAGATGGAACCGAGTAAGGTGAAAAAAATCAGGAAGTTCTTTTTGTTGCCCCTGGTATCCGCTATGGAGGAGAGAATAGGAGAGGCGATGGCTACCAGCAGGTAGGCCATGGCGGCAGTGTAGTTATAAAGAGCGGAGTTCTGGAATTTTCTTCCGAGGAAAGTTACGATGCCATCAGTATCGCCTTTCGTAACAGCCAGGAAGTAGATAGGGAAGAAGGTAGTAGTGATTACCAGGTTGTACACGGAGTTAGCCCAGTCGTACATTGCCCAGCCGTTAATTACCTTTTTATTGGCAGTTTGCATGCGCGTGTTCAGCTTTTAGTAGAGAACGAAGATATAATAAAAGCTGAATGCTGAAAGTGCAGGAAAGTGTGATTATTTATAATCGCTAATGCGGATCAGGTGTTTACACATGAAGTACTCGCGCTCATCATTGGAGCTCACGATGATCAGGCGGTTGCCGCCATAGTCGTTGATCAGTTGCTGGTACAGACTGGTACCGGCGGCATCCAGGTTGGTGCAGGGCTCATCGAGGAAGAGTACGGGCACATCGGAAAAGATGGCTAAAGCCAGCTTGGTACGCTGTTTCATACCGGAGGAGAAGTGACGAATCTGCTTGTTAGCAGATTTTTCAAGCCCTACCAGTTCCATAGCCCTTGCAGGGGTAATATCTGGTAAAAAATTTTTAAACTGGAGATGAAACTGTATCAGTTCAGCAAGTGTAAGTTCTTCGATCAGTTCCAGGTAGGGAGCAGCGATGGCACAGTGCCGGAAGAATTCATCGCTGGCGATGACTCCTTCCGGTGTGCTGTATTGTATGGTGCCTTCATTTTGCTGAATGGCACCACTGATAACCTGTAGTAGTGTGGATTTACCGGAGCCGTTAGGGCCCAGTATGGCATATCTTTCTCCTGCCTGAAAGGTAAGGCTCACCCGACGGAAGATCCAGTCGTAGTTAAAGCGCTTGCCTGTCTGATTAAGAGATATCATCATTGGAACGGGTAGTATAACCTCTCATAATACCTCTGCCGGAATCGCGGATAAAGGAGAGTATTTCATCTCTTTCGTCGGTAGCAGGGAATTCGGCTTCAATGATGCTGATGGCTTTGGATAATTTGTATCCTTTCACGAAGATAACCCGGTAGATATCCAGGATGTGGTTGATTTTTTCAAGGGAGAAACCTCTTCTTTTTAAACCAACGGAGTTCACACCCACATAGGATAATGGTTCGCGCGCGGCCTTTACGTATGGAGGCACATCTTTGCGAACGAGAGAACCACCGGTTACGAAGGCATGGTCACCGATCTTACAGAACTGCTGTACGGCCACCATACCAGCCAGCACCACGTTATTACCTACGGTAATATGTCCTGCCAGGGTGGTATTGTTGGAGAATACGCAATAATTGCCTACTTCGCAGTCGTGTGCGATATGGCTGTAAGCCATAATGAGGCAGTTGTTACCGATAACAGTTTTCCATTTATCTTTTGTACCACGGTTAATGGTTACAAATTCACGGATGGTGGTATTGTTACCGATTTCAACTGTGGTTTCTTCACCCGCATATTTTAAATCCTGTGGGATTGCAGAAATAACGGCGCCCGGAAAGACACGGCAGTTGCTGCCGATACGCGCACCTTCCATAATAGTAACGTTGGAGCCAATCCAGGTGCCTTCACCTATTTCAACGTTCTTATGAATTACAGTAAATGGATCAATTTTTACATTAGGAGCCACCTTGGCATCCGGATGTATATATGTAAGCGGGTGGATCATTGCTGTTATTTGCTCTCTCTTGTTTTAATAATTTGTGCTATCATATCAGCTTCGGTTGCTACCTTATTGCCGATGAATACTGTTCCCCGCATTTCAACTAATCCTCTTCTGATTGGGCTCAGCAATTCCATTTTCAGGATCATGGTATCACCCGGAACTACTTTCTGTTTGAACTTACAGTTGTCAATTTTCAGGAAGTAAGTATCGTAGTTTTCAGGATCCGGAACGCGGTTGAGCGCCAGGATGCCACCTACCTGCGCGAGTGCTTCCAGCTGGAGTACACCCGGCATTACCGGATTGTTAGGGAAGTGACCCTGGAAGAAATGTTCGTTGAAGGTGACATTCTTGATACCTACCACCTGTTCTTCTCCCAGCTCTATGATCTTATCCACGAGCAGCATAGGATATCTGTGCGGCAGCGTTCTTTCGATACGTGGGGTATCAAAGATTGGTGGCTGATTTGGATCATAAACAGGTACGCCCTGATTGTGTTTGTTCTTTTTGATATACGCTTTGATCTTACGTGCAAATTCCACGTTGGAAGCGTGTCCCGGGCGGTTAGCGATGATATGTGCCTTGATAGGATAGCCGATCAGGGCCAGGTCACCGATTACATCCAGGAGTTTATGGCGGGCTGGTTCGTTAGGGAAACGCAGCTCAATGTTGTTGAGGATACCTTCCCGCTGTACCGACATGGTTTCGCGGTTGAAAGCTTTCGCCAGTCGGGTCATATCGTCTTCGTTTACCGGACGGTCTACCACTACGATGGCGTTGTTGATATCTCCACCTTTGATCAGGTTGTTGTTCAACAGGTATTCCAGCTCGTGCAGGAAGCAGAAAGTGCGGGAAGAAGCAATATCATCTCTGAATTGCTCCAGGCCTTTCATTTTCGCGTGCTGTGTTCCCAGTACCGGACTGTTGAAGTCGATCAGGCAGGTAACGCTATAGTTGATCGCAGGCAGCGCCACCATTTCTACCTTTTTCTGCTCATCATAATAAGTGATGTTGGTATCAATGGTATAATAGATCTTTTTGGCGTCCTGGTCCAGAATACCGGTTTTTTCGATGGCTTCGATAAATGGCATGGAGCTACCGTCCATAATAGGAATTTCGGGTCCATCCAGCTCGATCAGTACGTTGTCGACACCGGTGCCTACCAGGGCAGCCAGCAGATGTTCCACCGTGCTCACCCGTGCACCGTTGTGTTCCAGGGTTGTACCTCTTGCAGTGTCTACTACGTAGTCCACATCTGCTTTCACAACTGGCTGGTTGGGCAGGTCTACACGTTGAAATTTGATCCCGAAGCCTGGTGATGCCGGCTTAAGCGTCATATTCACACTGGCTCCAGTGTGTAAACCAACGCCTGAAATGCTGATCTCACCTTTCAGGGTGTGCTGGTTCTCCAACTGTTGATTTTCCATCATAATTATCTAATGTATAACTGTTTCCTCTTCAATTAGTAATTAAACGCCTGCCTTTTCTTGCAGCAGTTGTTTTACCATCTCCTCTAATTCCTTTACCCTCTTTTCAAGGTCCGGCAAATTTCTAAAAATTGCCTGACTTTTCAGCGAACTTTTATAATCGTAGGCTGGTGAACCGGTCAGGGAAGAGTTAGGAGTGGTGATAGATTTGGATAACCCGCTCTGGGCGTTGATTTTGGTGCCATCAGCGATATGGATGTGTCCGACCATACCCACCTGGCCACCGATCACGCAGTTCTTACCAATTTTAGTACTGCCGGAAACACCGGTTTGCGCAGCAATAACGGTATTAGGCCCTATATCCACGTTGTGCGCCACCTGTATCAGGTTGTCCAGCTTCACACCTTTCTGGATGATGGTAGATCCCATGGTAGCTCTGTCAATGGTCGTGTTAGCGCCAATTTCCACATCATCATGGATCACCACATTACCGATCTGCGGTACTTTTTTGTACGAACCATCCGGCTGAGGCGCAAAGCCGAAGCCGTCGCCACCAATCACACAACCGGCATGGAGTACCACACGGCTGCCTACTACACAGTTCTCATATACTTTTACACCAGGATACAGGACGGAATCGTCACTCACTATCACGTTGTCGCCCAGATATACACCCGGATAGATTTTTACATTATTACCCAGCACTACATTTTCACCGAGGTATGCAAAAGCCCCTACAAACACATTTTCTCCCAGTTTTACGGAAGAAGGCACGTAGGAAGGCTGCTGAATTCCGGCTTTATTGCTGGTCAGCTGGCGGTATTTTTCAAGCAGCAGCGCCATGCTACTGTAGGCATCCTTTACCCGGATCAGTGTCGGGCTTATCGGACGTTCTATTACCAGGCTCTCATTGACAAGCAAAATGGAAGCACTGGTGGTATACAGAAACTCTTCGTATTTAGGATTTGCTATGAAACTGAGCATTCCTTCGCCGGCTTCTTCAATTTTGGCGATATTGCTCACTTTCACATCCGGATTCCCCTCCAGCTTACCATCCAGCATGGTAGCTAATTGTAATGCGCTAAACTGCATAGTTTAAATTTGTAATAGTTTTTCAGGCTACATCTGTTGATATAAACTCTTTTTCATATGCTTTAGTGCCTTATAAGGTACCGTTAGCCTGAATTTTTGGATGACAAATGTAGAATTTTTTTACCGGTATAGCCAGTGTATGGCTAATCAGTGCATTGTCGATAGAGGAAATGTCTTTTACAGTTCCGTCTTTGAAAAGAATATTGATCTTTTCGTCATTGATATTATATGCCCGCAGTGTGGCAGCGTCTGAGAATACAAAATAGTCAAGATCCGGGCCGGAAATATTCCATTTTTGTGCTACCTGTTTCTTCAATAGTTCTAATGAATTGTTGTCGAATTGGTCATGACTAAGCACTACCTTAAATAACTGCCTGTTGATCAGCCAGCTACATAATAACGAAAGTACCGGGTCTTTATGTGTGGTCCATACCTTAATTGCCCCCAGAATATCGTAATCATCCAGCATGCAGAACATTTTAAGGCATTCCGGATCCTTTTCAAAGTTGTCTTTCGTGATAGAATGGTAAAGGAAATACTCCAGGGCAGGACTGCAAAACAGCTTTTCTCCTGCCTGAGCCAGCTTTTTGGCCCGGACTAAGATCTTTACCAGCATATTTTCGGCGCTTAGCACAGTTTTGTGCAGGTATACCTGCCAATACATCAGCCGCCTTGCTATAATGAACTTTTCTATGGAATAAATGCCTTTTTCCTCCACCATCAGCTCCCCGTGATGCACGGTCAGCATTTTAATAATCCTGTCATAACTGATCACCCCTTCTGAAACCCCTGTAAAAAAGCTGTCCCGGTTCAGGTAATCCATCCGGTCAACGTCTAACTGGCTGGAAACCAATTGATGCAGGAATTTTTTATGGTAGCGGCCATTGAAAATATCAATGGTCAGGGAAAGTGCACCGTGCATTTCTTTGTTCAGCGCTTCCATCAGCCACTGGGAGATGGCTTCATGCGAAACACCTTCTATGATGCCGTTTTCAAGGGCATGGGAATAAGGCCCATGGCCTATATCATGCAGCAAAATTGCCATTTTCGAAGCCACTTCCTCCTCGGGAGTAATATCTACCCCCTTGCTCTTCAACTCCTGTAAAGCTCCGCACATCAGGTGGTAAGCACCCAAACTGTGATGGAACCGCGTATGTACCGCTCCCGGATATACCAGGTGCGCCAGCGCCATCTGGTGAATGCGGCGAAGTCGCTGATAATATGGATGGGAGATAAGTGTAAGAATCAACGGGTGATCTATGGTAATAAAGCCATACACCGGATCATTAACAATTTTTCGCTTGCTTTCGGTCATTGCAGTTAATTATTCAATCCAAACGGTTTTTCCACACCCTAATCCTTGGTAGCTACAAAACTACATCAGGAAATATATTATATGTAATATTTTAATAAGTATGACGCCTGAGGGAGTCATTACCCCTATAAAAATTTTATCTGCGAAGGTAAATAACTTTATGACCCGCCCCTATTTTTCACAGCTTCATTTTGCAGTACGAGGCAGTTTTTAACATATAATTTCAGTCCCATGACAGTGGGGGAATGATTTTTGACGAAAAAATGGGTTAAATTTCTGTTTTAACGCATGCCTTAATACTAACTATGAGCCAGATAAATATACTATGGGTAGATGATGAAATCGAGTCCCTGAAATCCCAGATCATTTTCCTCGAAAGCAAAGGCTATAAAGTATCTGCCCTTACCAATGGCTATGATGCGCTGGAATTTCTGAAAGAGCAGGTAGTGGATGTGGTGCTGCTGGACGAATCCATGCCCGGTATTACTGGCCTGGAAACACTGGGGAAGATCAAGGAAATAGACCAGCAAATCCCAGTGGTGATGATCACCAAAAACGAAGCGGAGAACGTGATGGACGATGCAATTGGCTCACAGATCACCGATTATCTTATCAAGCCCGTAAACCCCAACCAGGTATTATTATCGCTCAAAAAAATAATTGATAACAAACGACTGGTGGCCGAAAAAACCACCAGTGCTTATCAGCAACAGTTTCGCACCCTGTTTATGGCACTCAATTCCAACCCGGATTATAATGAGTGGATGGATATTTATAAAAAACTGGTTTACTGGGAGATGGAAATGTCAAAGACGGACAGCCCCGAGATGCTGGAAGTTTTTAACACGCAAAAAGCCGAAGCTAACACCGAATTTGCCAAGTATATCAGTCGCCATTACGCCGACTGGCTACACCCCAAAGCACAAGATGCGCCGATTATGTCGCACACCCTTTTCCGCGACAAGATTGTGCCCATGCTCGATCCGGCAGTACCTAACGTATTCCTGCTGATTGATAACCTTCGCTATGACCAGTTCAAAGCCATCCTGCCGATATTCCAGGAATCATTCCGCCTCGTGGAAGAAGACACTTTTTACAGTATCCTGCCCACCAGTACACAATACAGCCGCAACGCGGTTTTTGCAGGATTGCTGCCCATCGATATTGAACAGAAATTTCCCCAGGAATGGAAAAACGACGATGAGGAAGGAGGGAAAAATTTATATGAAGAGAAGTTTTTTGCGGCCCAGCTGCAGCGCCTCCGGATGGACAGCCGCTTCTCCTACACCAAGGTCGTAAACCACGCCGATGCACAGCAGATGCTCAGTAATATTCATAACCTGCTCGACTATCCGCTCAGCATCATCGTATACAATTTCGTGGATATGCTCAGTCATGCCCGCACTGAAATGGAGGTATTAAAGGAACTCGCGGGAGATGAAACTTCTTACCGCTCTATTACTGCCTCCTGGTTTGAACATAGTCCGCTTCATCAGGCACTCAAAAAGCTGAGCGACAAAAAAATAAACCTGATCCTGGCCACGGATCATGGCAGTGTGCGGGTAAAAACGCCGGTAAAAGTGATTGGCGACAAGCAAACTACCACTAACCTCCGTTATAAACATGGACGTAACCTGAATTACGATCCTAAGGAAGTATTGGCTTTCCGCGATCCGAAAGATGCCGGACTTCCAAGGCCCAACGTAAACTCCTCTTATATTTTCGCCCGTGAAGATGGGTATCTCTGTTATCCGAATAACTACAACTATTTTGTCAACTACTACCGTAATACCTTCCAGCATGGAGGTATCAGCCTGGAAGAAATGATTGTTCCGGTGGCAAGGATGGTCTCTAAATAATCGGTTGCTAAAGCGCTTTTAACTATTTTTGCAGCATGAATATGAAAGTCACGCCTAATAACCTGAGTAAGCTGGAAAAGATTTTCGAAGATGCCAAATATGTGCTTCGTTTCGAGAAAGGCTCCTTCAACTCCGGCTATTGCATCCTGGAACATAAAAAGGTAGTGGTAGTCAATAAGTTTCTCAACCTGGAAGGGCGCATTAATACCCTGCTGGATATCCTCACCACGCTCCCGCTCGACGAGGAGATGCTGACAGCAGAATCTCATAAACTATACAAACAGATTATCAACAGTAAACCCGTACCGGATGCAGAAGAAGGC
The DNA here is from genome assembly GCF_900142605.1 of Chitinophaga jiangningensis. Taxonomy (GTDB): domain Bacteria; phylum Bacteroidota; class Bacteroidia; order Chitinophagales; family Chitinophagaceae; genus Chitinophaga; species Chitinophaga jiangningensis. The sequence goes on along the minus strand of NZ_FRBL01000007.1, from coordinate 69,971 downwards.
GATATAGCCCCGGAAGCGGATCAGGCAGAATAAGCAGGTAATGACAAATGAATAGGGCATGAAAGTAACATTTCTAGGAACCGGGACATCACAGGGAGTACCAGTAATAGCTTGTGGTTGTGAGGTGTGTACCTCCGCCGATCCGCGCGATAAGCGCCTGCGGAGCAGTATCATGGTGTCGTCGCCGGCAGGAAATATCGTGGTGGATACCACTCCCGATTTTCGCTACCAGATGCTGCGGGAAAAGGTGCAACACCTGGAAGCTGTACTGATCACGCATTCCCATAAAGATCATATTGCCGGTATGGACGACATACGGGCATTCAATTACTTCCAGCAAAGTCCCATTGATATTTATGCGACTGATTTCAGTCAGAACGTGATCATGCGGGAATTTGCCTACGCATTTGCGGATTATAAATATCCGGGCATACCAGAAATTAATCTGAAGATGCTGGATGACGAACCGTTTGAAGTCAACGGACTAACGGTAACGCCTATACAGGTGATGCATTATAAGATGCCGGTTACCGGTTTCCGCTTTCATGACTTCACCTATATTACAGATGCAAACTTCATTGCGCCGGAGGAAAAAGATAAGATCAGGGGCTCCAAAATATTAGTCGTAAACGCACTGCGGAAAGAAAAACACATCTCTCACTTTACGCTGGATGAGGCCATTGCGCTGGGTAAAGAGCTGGATATACCACAGGTGTATTTTACGCATATCAGCCACCAGCTGGGTAAGCACGCGGATGTATCGCGGGAGCTGCCGGATGGTATGGCACTGGCATATGACGGACTTAAGCTGGATATTTAAACTTTTGCAGGTAAGCATACGAAGGGTACAAGGCCACAGGCCTTGTACCCCTCGCTTTTTTCAGACTGCCGAAGGCAGTCTGAAAAAAGCGAAATGTTAACATCTAATAAAGGAATTGCTTTCAGGCAGATAATAATTTTGCCTGTCCAAAATTTGTTAACCCATGTGGAATTTCTTACTGAAGGAGTATTTCTCTTTCTCCCGGAAGGAGAGGGCTGGTATTTATACCCTGATTTTACTAGTAATACTTGGCTGTATCACACCGCGGTTTATATCCTGGTGCCGGCGGGCAGATGTGGCGGATACACTGGCTTTCCGGCAGGAAGTGCTGCTGTTTGAGGCTTCGCTGGCAAATGCTGCCTGCAGGAGCGACACCGCTGCTGCGATAAACCTACCATCCACATGCTTTTACTTTGATCCTAACCGTATTGCGGTGCCGGACTGGATACGCCTGGGCGTCAGCGAAAAAACAGCCGGTAGTATACAGCGCTACCTGAGTAAGGGCGGGCAGTTCAGAAAGCCGGAGGACCTGCACAAAATCTATGGCATGCCGCCGCCATTGGCAGATAAGCTGGTACCCTATGTTAGAATTGCGGATAAGGAAAGGGTAACGGCACCGGATAAACGACAATACCGCAAAATGCCGGGCATACTGGATATCAACACGGCCGATACCCTGCGCTGGGATGAGTTACCAGGCATTGGACCGGGTTTCGCCCGTCGTATCTGTAAGTTCAGGGACAAGCTGGGAGGCTTCTATAGCGTGGAGCAGGTAGCCGAAACATATGGACTTCCTGATTCCGTATTCAAAAAAATCAAACCATTTCTTAAGATCGGTGACAGTTCTCTAAAAATTATGGACCTCAACCTCACAGATGAAAAAACTTTGGCGTCCCATCCATATATACGTTATAAACTGGCAGGTATGATAGTAGCGTATCGTAATGCCCATGCGGGTTTCAGGAGTATGGAGGAGTTACGCAGCCTGCCGTTGGTGGATGATATTATTTATCGTAAACTTGAATATTACATACAGATAAAACCTTAAACAATACCCGTTATGAATTTTGAGCCCACTGAAGAACAGCAACAGATCGCACAAACAATCCGGGACTTTGGAAAGAAAGCCATCTTGCCGCACGTGCTGGAATGGGACGAACAGCAGGAATTTCCGGTAGCATTATTTAAAGAGCTGGGGAAATTAGGCCTGATGGGCGTTTTAGTACCAGAACAATACGGCGGCAGTGGACTTGGATATCTGGAATATGTAACGGTAGTAAGCGAAATTGCCCGCTTCTGTGGCGCCATAGGGCTGAGTGTAGCCGCGCATAACTCCCTCTGCACGGGGCATATCCTGCAATTCGGTAATGAAGAACAAAAGCAACGCTGGCTGCCAAAACTGGCAACTGCCGAATGGATTGGTGCATGGGGCCTCACAGAACCCAATACCGGCTCTGATGCCATGAATATGAAATGCGTGGCCAAACAGGATGGCACCGACTGGATTATCGACGGCACCAAATGCTGGATCACCCACGGTAAAAGTTGTGATGTGGCGGTGGTAATAGCCCGCACCGGTGATGTGCGGGATAGTCATGGTATGACTGCCTTTGTAGTAGAAAAGGGCACCCCTGGATTCAGTGGAGGTAAAAAAGAAAATAAACTGGGCATGCGCGCTTCTGAAACAGCAGAAATGATTTTCAGCAATTGCCGCATACCCGCAGCAAATGTATTGGGCACAGTAGGAGACGGGTTTATTCAGTCCATGAAAGTGCTGGATGGAGGCCGTATTTCGATTGCAGCGTTGTCTTTGGGTATTGCCAAAGGCGCCCGTGATGCTGCCCTGAAATATGCCAAAGAACGCTACCAGTTCGATCAGCCGATAGCCAGCTTCCAGGGAGTATCTTTCAAATTGGCAGATATGGCTACAGAGATTGAAGCAGCGGAATTACTCACACTACAGGCAGCTGATATGAAGAACCGTAAGGAAAAGATGACCCAACAGGCCGCCATGGCCAAATACTACGCCTCTGAGGTAGCAGTAAGGGTTGCTAACGATGCAGTACAGATTTTCGGTGGCTATGGATATACAAAAGACTTCCCGGTAGAGAAATTCTACCGCGATGCTAAATTATGTACCATTGGGGAGGGGACCTCTGAAATACAGAAAATAGTGATTGCCAGAGAGGCATTACGATAAGAATAAGGGATAAGAAAATTGGTATGGCTGTGATTAAGAGTGTGAAAATTTTTTAATGTAAAAAAATATCAACTACAAACCACTCATCTTTTTTGACAATTAAATGAAACATTACCCCTTTTGTGTTATAAATAATTGCAAAAGGAACGTTAAATTTGGGTTAATTCATCACTCTTTACCGTTTATCAACCTTAACACAAAAATCAAACTAAGATTTGAAACACTTTTACGCAATTTGAGCACCCAGTAACCCGGGTGCTTTTTTTAGAAGTAACTTCAAAGCTATTATGTAGATAGTTTGAAAAAATTATTAAGACCTGTAATCTCCACGTTATCTTATTGGAAATTCGATTGTCTATATCTTATTTAAAAACGAAAAAGGTCCCGCAAGTTGCGGGACCTTTTCATTTAATTAGTTCCTTAGACGGATTATTGATGATCCTTTTCTTTGTTGAAGAAGTCTGTCACCTTGTTCTTAGCGGCATCAGCCCAGTCTTCAGCAGTGTCTTTCACATCATCCAGGAAATCACCTGCTTTGTCCATAAAGCCTTCTCCTTTAGCTTCTGTTTTGCCGGCCACACCAGCAAACCAGTTGTCAACAGTTCCGGCAATAAACGGAGGCAGTTTGCCTTTCACGTATTCTTTGATTACATCAATAGACTGTGCTGCCTGTTCTGCAGTAAGACCTGCCTTTTCCTGTAATTGTTGAATAAGTTCCTGCATGATATTTGGGTTTTAAAGGTTCGTAATCAGTATTAGGCCACCTTTAATTTTACCAGGGTAGATTTTTCCAGTTTATTTTCTGCGTACTCCTTGGTAAGGGTAAAGCTGGTTTCGTTGGCAGAAGGCAGCTCAAACATTGCGTCGCTGAGCACCACTTCACAGATGGAGCGGAGACCACGAGCACCAAGTTTGTATTCCATTGCCTTGTCAACGATGTAGTCGATGGCATCTTCTTCCACAACCAGATCGATGTTTTCCACCTTAAACAGCTTTTTATACTGTTTTACCAGCGCATTTTTAGGCTTGGTAAGGATGGCTTTCAGCGTATCTCTGTCGAGAGAATTCAGGTAGGTTACTACCGGCAGACGGCCGAGTAATTCAGGAATGAGACCGAATGATTTCAGGTCCTGAGAGTTTACGTAGCGCAGGATCTGCTTTCTGCTTTCTTCTTCTTTTTCTTTATTGACGTTAAAGCCAATAGAGTGGGTTTGTACTCTTCTGCTGATAATTCTTTCTACGCCGTCGAATGCGCCACCGCAGATGAAGAGGATATTTTGCGTGTTGAGTTTGATCAGTTTCTGTTCCGGATGTTTACGACCGCCCTGAGGTGGTACCAGTACCTCTGTACCTTCCAGAAGCTTCAGTAAGCCCTGTTGTACACCTTCACCGCTTACGTCACGGGTAATGGAAGGGTTATCGTTTTTACGGGCAATTTTATCGATCTCGTCGATGTAAACGATACCACGTTCAGCTGCTTCCACATCGTAGTTACAAACCTGCAGGAGGCGGCTCAGAATGCTTTCCACGTCTTCTCCCACATAACCTGCTTCTGTAAATACGGTCGCATCTACGATGGTAAAAGGTACATTGAGCAGTTTAGCGATGGATTTCGCCAGTAAGGTTTTACCTGTACCGGTTTCGCCGACCATGATGATATTGGATTTTTCAATTTCCACCTCATCATCTTCGATCTGCTGGTTCAGGCGTTTGTAGTGGTTATATACGGCTACGGCAAGGATTTTCTTAGCATCGTCCTGACCGATTACATATTCATCCAGGAATTTTTTGATTTCCACTGGTTTGGAAACCTTAGGTGCGAAATGTGAGGTTGGGGATGTTACAGGTTTTTTGCCCGGGGCAAAAAGCTCCTGGTCAATGATTTCCTGCGCATTCGCTACACAGTTCTCACAGATATGTCCTTCGGCGCCGGCAATCAGAATTTGTACTTCTTCTTTAGAGCGGTTGCAGAAGGAACAACGAATTTTCGATTCTTTCATTTCGGAATAGATTATTTTTCGACGAATCTTGGGCGTTGCCTGCTATTAATTGACAGGGCTACAAATTTACACTAAAAATCCGGGCCCCGGCTAAATAAAAACAGTCCCGCTGGCAGCGGGACTGTTAAAATAATCTAAATCAGGTAAAACCCAATCTGATATTAAGATTTACTGTGGAGTATCCAGCTGTTTTTTCGGATTTTTCTGCAGCACATCGTCGATGATGCCATATTCTTTAGCTTCATCAGCGGTCATCCAATAGTCACGATCGCCGTCTTTTTCCACTTTTTTCACTGGCTGACCACTATGACCTGCAATGATTTCGTTCAGCTCTTTTTTGAGTTTTACGAACTCGCGGGCAGTGATTTCGATGTCAGAAGTTTGACCTTCCGCACCGCCGTGAGGTTGGTGAATCATTACGCGTGCGTGCTTCAGGGCAGTACGTTTACCTTTTGTACCAGCTACCAGCAATACAGCGCCGAAAGAGGCAGCCATACCGGTACAGATAGTAGCAACATCAGGAGAAATGATCTGCATGGTATCATAGATTCCCAGTCCGGCGTAAACGCTACCACCAGGGCTATTGATATACATCTGAATATCACGATTGCGGTCGGATGACTCCAGGAACAGCAGCTGCGCAGTGATAACGTTCGCTACGTAGTCGTTCACAGGGTCGCCCAGGAAAATGATACGATCAGCCATCAAACGGGAGAAAACGTCCATTTGAGTCATGTTCATCTGGCGTTCCTCGAGGATGTACGGAGTCAGACTGTTGATCTGGTGGCTTTTTGCATAGCTGTCCACTACCAGGCTGCTGATCCCATGATGCTTGATCGCATATTTTCTGAATTCGTTATTAATGTTCATGATGGTGATGTTTATGAGGTAAATTAACAAAATCGTCTGCTTTGATTTCCTCTTCTTTAATAGTCACCTTCGCTTCAGCCCAGTCAAACAGTTTTTGGGTGATCATCTCGCGGTAAGTCTGGTCTACAAATTTCTCGTCTTGTAACAGGCGGTCCAGATAGCTGTCTAACCATTCAGCACCGTCTGCAGCAGCACCACCATAGTAGCCTAATACTTTTTGTTTAGCGTTTTCTTTCAGCTCTTCGAAAGAAACCTCTAATTTATTATCGCGAATCAGTTTGTCGCTGATCAGTGTCCAACGCAGTTGATGGTCGAAGCCAGGGTATTCTTTTTCCGCTTCTTCCGCAGTTTTAGGTTTTTCACCGCCAACCTGCAGCCAACGTTTCAGGAAATCTTTTGGTAATTCAATCGGAGTTTCGTGAACCAGTACTTCGAACAGATCGTTGTGCATGTGGTTCTTCGCTTCGGAATTCCAGTACTTCTCGATTTCTTCTTTCAGTTTAGCACGGAACGCTTCTTCTGTAGTGATGTTATCCGCAGGATAAACTTCTTTGAAGAACTCTTCGTTTAATTCTCTTTTCTCAATTAAACCAACTTTAGTGATAGTTAGTTTGAAATATTTTTGAGCAGCATCTTTATCGTTCGCTTCGAAGCCCAGATCTTTCAGGATCCAGCCCAGACGCTGTTCGTCAAAAGAAGTAGCCAGTTGGAATACGATGGTGTCTTCCGCTTTCTTGCCTTTCAGCTGCTCCTGGATAGCAGGAGTGAAGTATTTCACCAACAGCGCATTCTCTTTGCTGATACCACCTTCGATCACATTACCTGCTGCATCTGACTCATCGAATTTAACGTTTATAACGTTATCTTCAGAATCAATTGTTTCAGGTTCTGTCATTTTACCGCCTTTCAGCTGTAAACGCTCAACTTCCTCCTGTACCATTTCGTCGGTAACAGTCACTTTATATTTGGTAAGAGTAGTTTTGTTGTTTTCCAGTGGAGTAACCTCAAAAGAAGGTTTTACACCTACTTCAAAGTCGAATGAATATTCAGCCGGCTGATTGAAGTCCAGGTTTTTAGCCTCTTTTTCCAGAGACAGTGGCTGACCAAACAGCTCCAGTTTCTCGTTCTGGATATAACCCATCAGCTCTTTTTCCACAGTTTTCAACACCTCGTCGCTGAAAATTGCGGCACCGTGCATTTTCTTAACCATACCTGCAGGCACCATTCCTTTACGGAAGCCCGGGATGTTTGCACTTTTAGTGAATTGCTTTACTGCCTTGTCAAAATTAGGAAGGTAATCTTCCGTGCTCACTTTCACAGTGATCTTATCGTTCAATAAACCAATGTTTTCTCTGGTAACGGTTGCCATAATTGAATTGTATAAAGTGTTCTTTAAGAAGCAATAATAATTCCTTTTTTATTTTTCTGCCATGACGTCATTTGAAAAATGCCGGGGATTCCCTGGAATATTTCTGAAAGGTAAGCGGAGACCTGATTTTTACCCGAACATCCTAACGCCGGAAGATATAGACCTGATAACCTGATGGTGTTGTCATAATGGCATAATACCTGCCTTGCCCGCGGCTCCAATTCCCTCTTTTCCTATGCTTTTCTGTCCTATCTTATAGACTAAGATATTGATTTCCATAAAATTATGAAAATACGCCCAATCTAGCAGAGCGCGAAGATAGTACGTTTTATCGAAGTAAAAGGGTAAAAATGGGTTAAAATTTAGCCCAATTGCCTTAAAATAGCAGGCATTTACTATATTTTTTATATAAATTTTGGGAGATGATCAGGTTCACCCTATTTCTGTTGTTTGCGTTCCTATGGCTTTCCTGCGGTCAGCAACAAACACCGGCACAAAAAGACACCGTTATTTTACCATCCTTCCAGAAACCCAATGCAATGGTACCACTACCACGGCCAGCTCTATCCAGAGCAGAAACAAGTGCAATAGATGATAGTACCTGGCGCGCTCACCAGCCAGATTTGCAAAAAGCCAAAATACACCTGCTATCCTTTAGACCGGGCTGGAATAACAGCACTTCCACGCCTCCGTCGGAATTTGAAGCCAACAGAAAATGGCGGCTCGACTCCCTGACCATCCTGAAGCTTCTGCATCACGCCTCACCTACGGATGATATGGCACTGGATCTTGGCCCCTGTAGTTTCTTGCCCGGTACGATGGAAGGAAATGTAATGGTGAATGATACACTGTATCACTATATGATTGATGCCGGTGGTTATATGTATTTGGGCCTGCCTGAAGGTGACGACCACTATTGCTATTGTTGGTATGATAAAGCGCTGCTACAGCATTTTCTGGACATTCCTGATTATGACCAGTACATAGATTAACGGGATTTAGTACTGCTTAAATGGATGTAATGCCTTGCCTGTTGGGGTTATTAGCGGTATGAACTGGCATAAAAAAAGGGAAAACCTGCCGGTTTCCCCCTTAGTGCGGATGAAGGGACTCGAACCCCCATGCCTCGCGGCACCAGATCCTAAGTCTGGCGTGTCTACCAATTTCACCACATCCGCAAGTGATGAACTTTGTAAAAAAGCCCTGTATTACAGAACTTGGTAAACAAAGGACTGCAAAGGTATTCTTTTTTAACAATTAACAAAATCTATTATAGATGAAATCACCGCTATACGTATCACCCGGGCTGATCTGCGCTGACATCTCCCTAAAAAATCATGAATAATCAGCAGCTTATTATATATTTATGACCCGTATTATGCCTTTTTAGTGATTTGATTTTCTATAGAGATAGCAACCCAATTCCGCTATAAATCTACAGTTGTTGGCTGTCATGTACCGTGGAAAAGTATCCATGCGCCTTTCCAATCGTTATTGCCATAACCAGAGAAATTAAAAAGCTATGAAAACTATCAGAAAATAATTACTTTCTATGCCAGTATTAGGAAATTAAGTAGACAGGAAGCAAGCAATCAGATATTTTATTATTTAGTGATATAAACCCTGCAGCTAACAGTTGGAGTATAAAACGACCAAAAGCATCACACCGGTTATGGCCAAAACATTTTTTGAAGAGCTGAACAGCAACCATGTAACTGGGGTTGCATACAAAAATATCAACCTGAAAAAGGCTGCCCTGGCCTATTTCGCTAATATCGGCAATGCCACCATCGCCGAGTTGTGCAAACAGCTGAACCTCAGTGCCCCTAAAGTCACCAACCTGCTGAACGACCTGATACAGGACGGGCTGGTGAAAGACTATGGGAAAATAGAATCTACCGGAGGTAGAAAACCAAACCTCTATGGCCTCGTGCCGGATTCCGCATTCTTTATAGGCGTAGACATCAAGCAGGACCATCTGAACCTTGGCTTATCGGACCTGCAGAAAAACCTCGTACATACTGTTGAAGGGGTGAACTTTAAGCTCGATAACAATAAAAATTCCCTGGAACAACTTTGTCAGCATATCAATGAGTTTATAACAGCTTTACCCGTTCCAAGAGAAAAAATCCTGGGAATCGGCATTAACCTGAGCGGCCGCATCAACTACACCACCGGCTTCAGCTATAGCTTTTTCTACTTCGATGAAGAGCCCCTGAGCAAAATCATCGAATCCAAAATCGGCATTCGCGTATTCCTTGAAAATGATAGTCGCGCCATGGCCTACGGCGAATTTTGCTCCGACTCGGTTCATGGCGAGAAGAACGTGCTTTTCCTAAACCTGGACTATGGCATTGGTATGGGCGTACTGATTGACGGAAAGCTGTACTACGGTAAATCCGGCTATTCCGGTGAGTTTGGGCATATCCCGTTATTCGATAACGAAATCATTTGCCATTGTGGCAAGAAAGGTTGCCTCGAAACAGAAGCCAGTGGATGGGCCCTGGAACGTATGTTCAAACAGAAGCTGGCAGAAGGTTCCTCCTCATTGCTTAGTCGCCGAAATATTTCCAATGCCGACATAACATTACCCGATATTATCGACGCTGCTACTCATGATGACGTGTTGGCTATTGAGCTGATAGCGAGGATAGGGGAAAACCTCGGGCGAGGCCTGGCGATACTCAATAACATTTTTAACCCGGAACTGGTGATCCTGGGCGGTAGCCTCGCTGCCACCGGCGACCTTATCCGTCTCCCTATAAAAAGTGCAATCAACAAGTACTCCCTCAGTTTGGTAAACAACGATACCAGGCTCAAAATTTCCAGGCTGGGAGAGAAGTCCGGCATTATTGGCGCCTGCCTGCTGGTACGTAATAAAGTATTGATTGGTTAACATCGCAGCACCATAAATTCTGTAACTTTAGGATTCCTACCTGTAATTCTAAAATACATTGTTATGTCTACACTAAACGCTTATCTGACCTTAAATGGTAACTGCGCTGAAGCCATGAACTTCTACAAAAGTGTAGTGGGCGGCGAATTGTTTTTAATGACGGTGAAAGACTCCCCCATGAAAGATGAAGTGCCGGAACAATTTCACAATGCGGTGATGCATGCTGCTTTGCGCAACGGGGATTTCAACCTGATGGCCAGCGACAGCATGCACCAGGGGCCTGTTAATTTTGGTAACAGCGTTAGCTTAACGCTCTCCTGCGGGGATGAGTCGGAAGCAGAAAAGTTTTTCAATGGGCTGTCGGCCGGAGGTAAAGTGGTGATGCCGTTGCAGGAAACGTTCTGGGCTAAACGCTTTGGAATGTTGACGGATAAATATGGCTTTCACTGGATGGTGAATGTGGAGAAACCCATGTAATTTTCGGCTATCTCAGCTTAGATCATGGGCTGGTAGCTTCACGATTAAGGCTTTCAGTCCACCGCAGGTGGACTGAAAGCCTTAATTATTTTCTATACTTTCTGAACATATCAATTTTCCTTTCTTCCGCGCTCGCTTCAATGGCTTCATTTAGCCGCTTGAGTTTTGTTGCCGGCTGTTTGGCACTTACAATCAGCCAGATGATTGTCTTCTGATAGGAAGGCGCCTGCGCCGTAAAGTATTTCCAGGCAGCCTTATTGGCCTTAAACAATCTTTCGCTCTCTTTATCCAGCGTTACAGCCTCCTTTTGTTCATGGGAGTATTTATTGGTTTTATCTTCTTTTCTTTTCTGGAAGATGGCATGGCCGGCAGGGTGCACGAGTCCTTTAGCGGTTAGATCTTCCATTTTCTTCAGGTTCACCGCACTCCAGATACTGCCTGCTTTCCTTGGCGTAAAACGGATCAGGTAACTTTCTTCATCAATGGATTTTCTTACACCGTCAATCCAGCCGAAACACAGCGCCTGGTCTACGGATTCAGGCCAGGTGATACTAGGCTTGCCGCTGCTGGTTTTGTAGAATCCTACAATGAGTTCAGTGGCGGTGTCATGATTTTTTTCCAGCCATTTGCGGAAGTCGGCTGCCTTGGTGAAGAAGGTGGGTTTCATGTGCAGTGATTATATTTACTATGAAAGATACTAAACACAATCAAAAAGCAAACAACAAACAACAAAACATAAGCCTTAGCTGCTTACCTGCTTTGCTGCTCTGCGAGCAAAAAAGACAAAACATCATCCTTTGCTTCTTTTGTGAGCAAAAAAAAAAGGTCCGGAAATTTCCGAACCTTTTTGTGGAGGATACCGGGATCGAACCGGTCACCTCAAACATGCCATGCTTGCGCTCTACCAGATGAGCTAATCCCCCATTGCAAAGTTTTTTATCCCCTTGCGGGATGCAAAAATATATAATTCCCTTGAAATCCAAAATTTTTATACAAAATCTTTGAAAATTCCTTCCACTGCATCGCGGAGTTCCTTCATCAGTAAGGGTTTGCGCAATAATTTTGTGACCAGTGGATTGGCATTTGAGCGGGTAATATCGCTATAATCAAGTGTGGAAGATACCATGATGATATGGCACTGCGACTTTATTTTTTGCGGATAGGCGTCAAAGGCCTGGAGAAATTCAAAGCCATCCATCTCGGGCATTTGAATATCCAGCAGGATGATGGTAGGAGGGATGCGCGGTAGGGAAATGTTACTGGACAGGAATTCCAGCGCCTTGTTCGCGTTCAGAAACGACAACACAGTTCTGCTGATCTGTTGCAACGTGATAAGCTTTTCGTGCAACAACAGATCGATTTCATTATCATCAATCAATATGACTCTCAGATCAGGTATCGAATTCATTTCTGTTCGGAATGGTAATTTCAAATTGAGTGCCTTCGCCGTATTTAGACTCGACGTTAATCGTACCGCCGATTTTATTCAATGCCTCTTTCACTATGTATAATCCGATTCCACTGCCAGGCTTATTGTTATTCTTGGAGCGGAAGAACATTTTGAAGATGTTGTTCAGATGTTCGCTGAGTATGCCTATACCATTGTCGCGGATCCATAAGGTAGCCTTGTGTGGTTCTACTTTAACGGACAGATGTACCATTGGGTGGGCCTCTTCCGGCTTTTGATATTTAACAGCATTGGAAATGAGATTGTTCAATATAACGCTGATTCGGAAGGTATCGCCCCGGAAGTCTATCTCCTGCTCTACCTGCGTCTGAAAACGTATATCCGTGTTCTGCGGTTGGAAAACGGTGATACAGTCGTTCAGCAGGTTATTGAAGTCGATTTTCTCATATTCAATTTCCAGCCGGGAATTACGGTAATACTCAATGATCTTCTGAATAAAGCCATCCAGCTTCAATACACAGCTTTCCACCATGTTCAGATAGCCGTTAGGGTCAGTCACGCTGTTATCCAGCCGCGACAGGTTAATAATCCCCAATACCGACATCAGCGGGGAACGGAGGTCATGGGAAGTGGAGTAGATAAAGCGGTTCAGCTCATCATTGGTTTTCTCCAGCTCCACAATCTTTTCCTTCAGCTGTCGCCTGGTGGAATAAATCTCGTACGCATTGTTGATGGTCCGGTGCAGCTCATGCTCATCCCACGGTTTTTTAACATAGGAGAAGATATGGCCTTTGTTGATCGCGTCAATGATATCGTCCACGTCCGTATAGCCCGTCAGGAGTATGCGGATAGGGTCCGGCAGCACATCCTTGATTTCATTGAAGAACTCCACCCCGGTGGATACAGGCATTTTCTGATCGGCAATAATGATATGCACCATTATCTCCTTCAGCAACTGCTTACCTTCCTGGGCCGAGGTAGCGGTATAGATTTCATAACTCCTGCGGAAGCTTGCCTTGAACGCATTCAGGTTATGGATCTCATCATCAATATAAAGTATTCTGATTCGGTTCTCTTTCATCTGGTAGTTATGGTTAAGCTACAGGTGACTGGAAAGGTCGAGAGGTAAATATATAATAAATTCGGCTCCTTCACCAGGCGCCGAGTTTACAATTATCTTGCCCCGGTGCTTCTCAATGATGCTGAATACGATAGAAAGTCCCAGACCGGTACCTTCTCCCACATCTTTGGTAGTGAAAAACGGATCGAAAATTTTCTCTTTCACCTCGGCGGACATTCCAATACCTGTATCACGGATAGTAATTACAACAAATTCTCCTTCCTGGCGGGTAGCAATCGTAATAGACTCCTGCCCATGCTCTTTCTTGCTCTTGATTGCATTCAGGGAATTACTCAGGATATTCATAAATACCTGGTTCACCTTACCTGCATAACATTCAATTTTGGGCAATTCACTGTATTCCTTGATGATGTTAACATTTGAGGGAATACCATTTCTCAGCAGCACTAACGTGGAATCCAGCCCTTCGTGGATGTCAATGGATTTTACATCACTCTCATCCAGGCGACTGAAGGTACGCAATCCCTTCACAATTTCTGCCGTTCTGGCTGCACCATCTTCGATACCTTTTATCAGCGAGGATATTTCTTCGTGGATGTAATCTATGTCAATTTCACGCTTAAACTGCTCAATGCTGGCCAGCTCCTGCTGTACATTTTCACTGCCCTTTAACTGGGCATACCGGTTTAACAGTTCCTGCAGGTCCGCAATATCCAGCTTCAGCGGTTTGATATTTGAAGTTACAAAATTGATCGGGTTGTTGATTTCATGGGCTATACCTGCCGTCAGCTGACCAAGGGACGCCATCTTCTCCTTCTCCACCAGCCTGGTCTGCGTGTCTTTCAGGTTGGTCAGGGCCACATTCAGGTCCTTATTACTGTTTTGCAACTCCTCCGTTCTCTCCTGTACTTTGGCCTCCAGGATAATATTTTGCTCTCTTACCAGTTGCTCATTTTCCTTGGAAATCTGGAGCGCAAGTGCCTGGGAGGCTTCTTTCTCGGCCTTGAAGGTATTAATTTTATCGGCCAGTGCAAACGACAGTAACACTACCTCCATCCCCGAGCCGATCACAAGAATATGACTCGTAAAAATATTGTAAGGAATAATGCCTATATCTTTCAATACAAAGGTGATCACCGCCAGGATGAAGATCGTCCATGCAAAAACGAATATCCTGGCTGGTTTCGACTGCCGGAAGGCCTGCGATATAGCAAACAGCAGGATAAAGCTAACCCCGGTGATGGCCAGAAAATCGATCATCGCATAGGCGATCGAATAATATCCCAACACACTGAGTACTAACGTACTGGAATACACGATAATGAACAGCGTAAATATCCGGTAGGCCCACGGCGCCTTTTCCTTCACATGGAGGAAGTTCTGGACAAAGAGCAGCACCGCAATGCCTGACAGGGCGCCCGCCCAGTTTACGCTCTGCTCCGTTATAAACAGGTTATCATGCCAGAAGAAACGGTACCCAAATCCATGTATGATCATCTGGGTAAGGCCTACAAACAGGATGTACAATATGTAATAGAAATAACTCCAGTCTCTTACTGAAAAGAAAATAAAGGTATTATAGAACACCATTACGAGGATGATTCCTATGTACAGGGAGAGCAGGAGGTCATCGTTGTAAAGCTTATTGTAAATTTCCCGGCTTGTACCTATGTAAATGGGCACCAGTATGGTTTCCCGGCTTTGTATACGCAGGTAAAAAGTTTGGGACGTGGTATTCGGAATATTGATATTGTAAATGAAGTTCTGGTGGATAACAGGCCGGGACTTAAATGGCCGGAGTTCACCTCCCGGAATCATCTGGTAACGGCCATCGGCGTCGGGGTAGTAGAGGTCGATCAGGTCCAGGATGGGGTAGGTGACGTTGAACATCAGGTCGTTTTCACCGGAAGTATTCTGGATGGTAAACCGCAGCCATATGGCGTCTTTGGTAAGACCGAAATTGGGGATTTGCTTTTTTAGCTTTTCGAAGCTGGTGCTGTGCAGCGCATCTTTAAACTGCATTTTCCCCGAGGGGTCCAGCAAAAACTCCAGCTGGCCGTATTCTGCCAGCTGAAGCGGAAAGTTTTTAGATATGTGAATAGTATCTGCCCAAGCTGGTAAACGGAATAGCGTTACTAACAGTAACAGGCATACGAATTTTGAATATACCGGTTGGATCAGATGTCGCATTTAGATGGAGGTCACTTTATTTGTTTGAAAATTTGTTCCAGGTCTACGTAATATCTGCCTGACTCAATATTCCCACCCAGGCTGAGCTCCCGGCAAATATGCCCGATAGCGGCCCCGCCCAGCATAACTGCTGATGCCAGCTGTGGCCAGGTGGTAATTGTTTTCCCTATTTCCTGCAATGAGTACTGCATTTTCGAGGATAATGAGCTGAAGTCGACGATACTATCTACCAGTGCCATTCTGGCTGGTCCCTGCATACTACGTACAGCCGCCGGGGTAAGCGTTTCTGGCACTCTTCCATGCAATATAGGTAAATCAGGCTGCACATCAAACCTTTCGACGTCAACCATTCCCCGGTCGCTGGTATCCATCAGTACAGGGATGCCTAAACTGCGGGCATGCTGGCGCGCCAGTATTTTCACATCCAGCCCGTCACATTCCTCTACCAGGATATCCAGTTTACCACCTTCGGTGAGAAATTGGTGTATATTATCGTCGGTGATGCCTTCATCATAACAGACTACCGGCAGAAAAGGATCAATTTCAGCAATTTCCCTGGCTACCAGTACAGTTTTCAGGACGCCTATGTTATGAACTCCCGTGCGGATACGGTTCATATTGCTGAGGTCCAGCCTATCGAAATCGGCTATACGCAGTTCCCCACAAAGCCGCTCTATGGCCAGTGCCAGTGCTACGGACTGTCCTACGGACAAGCCGATCACCCCGATTTTCTTTTTGCTGAGCAGATCACGCTGCTCAGTGGTAATTTTTTGCTGGTTTCTGCTGGTACGGAGTTCTATGAATTCGGCTTCATCCAGCAGGTGCACCACTTTGGCTGACCAGGGATAATATACCCATACCCCATACGCTTCTGGTGCTTTATTCTCCAAATGGGCGGATGCAAGTTCCTGCAGTTGTGCGTCAGTAAGTCGTTCGGATGGATGACGAAGTTTCATCAGCTCAGTCAGCTGGGCCTGCAATTCGTCGAACACGCTGATGGCCGGATGTTGTTGTAATAGGGTAGCCAGTGCTGAGGCCTGACCGGGGTCTTGCAAGCGGTAAAAGGTTACGTTCCTGTCCTGATGTTGGTTCCTGCCTGCTGCTATTGCCTTAGCTAATGTTGTATTCATTTCTCTGGTGTTTTATGCTATCGGACCATCGGCAAGTCACTGGTTGCGGCCGACATGATGCGCAGATCATAGTCCACCTGCATTTCGCCTTTGGGTCCTTTCTCTATAATCGTCTGTACCGGGTTGTACCGCAGACTCAACATCCGCTCTCTGTCTTCCGGATGCGCACTTTTCAGTTCCAGCGGATCTTTGAGGATAAGTGCAGTAGCGATGAGGTCTTCTTTGGGATAATAAAACGTGCCCTGGTTCCCGATGTTGGTCATGATCTGGTAGCCGGTGCGGATACTGTTTCGGAAAGTTGTCTGGGCGCAAAACCCAAGGAAAGTGGTTACAGGTAACTGGTTTAATACAGCATTGACTACACGGAAAAGGACAATGCTGCCTATTCCCCAGCCTGCTACCTCCCGGGAGTTCCAGAGCCCGCAGAATTCGCCGGTGCCGCCGTCTGCCGCCAGTTCCTTTACAATATCGAATATTCTTGGATCCATGGTGTTGATGGCCGTTTCAATGGGTAGCGGAACGGATCCGCCTGCCAGCTGAATGCGGCAACCACCATACATTTTGGTGTAGTCATCGTTGCTAACGGTTATAATGTAAGTATGAGGCTCGTACATCCAGTCTACGTTGGCAGAAGTTACTTTGGTAACGCCATACGCTTCCAGTACTTTCCGATGCCCTGCAATGTATTGCAGGCATTCTTCCGGATACTCTATCGCCTTGAATACTCTAACCTTAAGCATGTAACTGGTATGCTTTATAAATAATTTATAACCTTAATTAACCGGGATTGGTCATGCTGCTCGAACAAAACCGGAATAGTTTTTATAATGACAGTTTTCCACTGATATTGGTCATACTAACAACAGTCCGCACCAGCACAGGGTTTGCGCTTTACGTTTTTTGTTGGTCATAGTAGCAAGGGTTGCAATTCTATCTCCGCAGTTAGCAGCGCCCGGGATAAACAGTTTCATTAGCTGAAAAAGATTAAAATCAACTCATCTTCACATGAAGGTAATGGTAAAATAGTATTATTTCCAGAATTATCCATAAAGTCAACCCGTATTTTTCACGCTTTAAACAGGTAAAATCACCTGGGGCGCTGGTTCTCAACAAAATAGGGCGGGGGAAATATTTTAAGGAAATTGTAAATGTAACAGGCTGGTGCAAAATTTGATAAATTTTTTTACTGGCTAACAATTAGATTTGTATGCCCATCAGTTAAAACAAATTCAATCTTTTCATATGAACAAAAGAGAATTTATCAAGCTTACCGGCCTCGCCGGCGCCGCAGTATTAAGCGGCCCGCTTTCTGGTCTGGCTAACACGTCAGCTACCGTGAAAACCAATTTAGACGATCCAAAGGCTCCCTTCACCCTCCCGCCACTGCCTTACGGCTACGACGCGCTGGAACCTAATATCGACAAGCAGACAATGGAAATCCACCACGATAAGCACCACGGGGCTTATGTGAAAAATCTCAATGATGCCATTGCCAACACACCATACGCTTCCCTTACCCTGGAGCAAATCCTGAAAAAAGTAACTGCCGCACCAACGGATAAGGCTATACGAAATAATGCCGGCGGTCACTATAACCACAGCCTCTTCTGGACCCTGCTTTCTTCACAAAAAACCACGCCTTCTGATAAGCTGAAAGCTGCTGTATCAAAGGATTTTGGTTCATGGGAAGCGTTCCAGCAAAAGTTCAACGATGCTGCTAAAACAGTATTCGGCTCAGGCTGGGCATGGCTTATCGTTACACCAGGAAAAAAACTGGCGGTAATCAACACTCCTAACCAGGATAATCCCCTGATGACTAACCTGGTGAAAGAGCAGGGCACGCCTATCCTCGCGCTGGACGTGTGGGAACACGCCTACTACCTGAAGTATCAGAACAAACGTCCTGACTATATCAACGCATTCTGGAATGTAATTAACTGGAATGAAGTAGAGAAGAGATATAAAGCTGCTACTGCATAATAGCAGTGAAATTGAATGATTATCCGTTATAACACGGCCGCCTCAGGCGGCCGTGTTATAACGGATTTTTTTGTCAGCTATGTCGACAAAAAGATCCGTTGCTTATTTACGTTTGAAAAACACAAACCCATTCTTTTCTCCGATCACCTCCAGGTTAGGATGCTGCCGGTAGGGTTCCGAATCTGTAATCCGGCAGATGAAGTAAGCAGGCTTATCAATCTGCCCGTTCAGTAACCACTCGGTGTTGTAGTAATTCTTATTGCTATGCGGCATTTCACGGGAATAGTAATGTTGCGCATAACTATGGTAGCTCAGGGCTTTTACATATACATCCCTGCCCTGAAATGATTCAAAAAATTCAATGGCTGCACGCTGCGAATAAGCCTCTACCTTCGGCACAAAATGCACCACCGTTACCTGTATAGCGAGGATAGTACTCAAAAACAGCATGATTAACCCGGACTGCATTTTCTTCTTTGCCAGCAAAACACCACTGATAATTACCAGTAAGGCGTAGCCCAGGCCATAACCCGCTTCGGCAACTGACCAGGGTACATCGGCCTGCAGATTAGCTACCGCAAACTGATCGTGTATATAAGGTATGAGCTGATCCTTGTATACGCCTACCAGCGGTAATGCGCCAATCGCTATCCCCAGCACCACACCGATGAACAGCAGCAGTGTGAGGTTCCACCAGCGCAACGTGCTCTTGCCTTCTGCCAGGCGGTATACCTGCACGGCCGCCAGGAAAGTCAGCGGGAAATAGCAGAGGGAAGAGTAATGCACAATCTTTGTTTTTACTACTGAGAAGAGAATCAATACTACCCAGAACAGCACCCACATCCACTTGGTGAAGTCTTTCAGCTCAAAGGACACAGAGGTGGCCGTGTAGATCGATTTCTTGCGGCTGCGCTGCTGGTAATTGAAGAGGAAAACACTTGCCGGGAAACAGCCCACCAGCAACACAATCCAGTGATAGAAGAATGGCCCGCCATGACCGGCATCTTCGGTGGTGAGCAGGCGGATCTGATATCTCACAAACTCATTTACAAACCACCAGCCATGCATAAGGATTTCATAGCCAAACCACAGCAGGGTGGTAAAGCAGGCGAGCAAGGCGATAATCCCGATATGACTAAACTTAATGGCTATACGCCCTTTATTGGCAATCCAGTACACAATAAGTACCAGGATGGCCACCAGTATGGCTACAGGCCCTTTGGTAAGCACAGCCAGCCCCAGGAACAGGCCACTGAGCGCAGCGGTCGCAAAGGTTTTCTGCGTATAGGCGATACGGTAAGCGAAGTAAATAGCGAGGAAAATGAAGAGATTGAAAGTAGGGTCAATAATGCCCGACTTAAAATAAAAGTGAGGGAGCCAGGAGCCGGCATATACCAGTACCCACCAGAGGCCCAGTTTTGCATCCCCGTGCTTTTTGCCGATGGCATAAATCGACAGCAGGGTCACAATACCGATGATGGCATTGGGGAGCCTGGCTGCGAAATCGTTGACGCCAAAGAGCATCATACTGCCGGCCTGCATCCAGATGAATAAAGGCGGCTTTTCCCAGAACGGGCGGAAATCAATTTGAACTTGGCTGAAATTGTGCGTTACAATCATCTCCCTCGCGGCTTCGGCAAAATTTATCTCGTCCCAGTCGAAGAGATGTGCCTCTCCGAGGAACGGAATAAAGAGCAGCGCCGCAAACAGGGCAATCAACAGGTATCTCATTATAATAGTCTATGTTTTTCTATGCTGGTGCATTGGCGTTTAGCACAGCTTCCGGACAAAGTTCCGGTGCTGACGTGGTGTTTCGGAATTTGAATATAGCGAACACCGCAACTGCACTAAGGGTACCCACTATACTACCAACGTAAACATCCGCAAAAAAGTGCTGTGCGAGGTAGATTCTTGTGTAACCCGCTATAAATGCCAGTACTGCAAATCCAAATCCCCAGCGCTTTTCCGGCGAAATAAGGGACAGGAAACAAAACATGCAAAAGGCTCCGGCTGAATGACCGGAAGGAAAACTGTTGCTTCCGTGCACAGTCACCCATTTCACCGTGTGCACCAATACACAGGCCTCATCACCAAAATAGCTGACAGGGCGGGGTGCATTGAAATAATGTTTGGCTACCTGCACAATCAGCACGGCCAGCAGAAAGGATACCAGGCCCATAAAGAAAAGCCTGAATCGTTGCATGATCAGCATCATCAACAGCAAAAGGCTGAACATAATGCCATCTCCCAGGTAGGTTAGAATAGAAATCAGCATGTCAGCCCATTCGGAATGCACTCCGTTGATTCCAAGAAAGATCTCCCGTTGGCTGAAGCTGATTATTGTTATTCCCCCTATGACCAGCCATAGGAAGAACGGCAGAAAGAAGTAGGCATTCTTTCTGAACAGTGTAAACAGCGTTTTCACGTTTGTAGGTTTTAAGTTGTAGGTTGCTTCTTAAATCTTTGTAAGAACTTCTTTATCTTTTGATATATACGAAAATAGAATTCTTTATTGAAAAGCTGGGAATCATTCATGGCTTTATATATTAAAAAAGCCGCGATAGGCAACAGTACCATGTTTGAGAGCCACATACCTGACCAGGTTTCCATTACGCCACTTCTGGCCATCTTCTCCCCAACCATGAAAAACACGTTAAATATTACGAAAAAGATCACTGCAAATACCAGTGGTGTACCAAGGCCGCCCTTACGGATAATGGAGCCCAGTGGTGCCCCAATCAGGAACATCACAATACAGGCTGCCGCCAGTGTGAACTTACGCTGCCATTCCACTTTGTGCATCAGTACAGCGCCGTGTTTGCTTTCATAATCCTTTGCGGGTGTTTCGAGAGATGAAAGTGCTTCACGGCCCGTTTGCTCTGCTCTTTCCAGGATATTCCTGCGCTGGTCCTCAGGAATTACCTCCTCGTAATTCTTAACTTTTAATGGTGGAGCCTGGGCCAGCCACGCGCTGTCTTTCCATTTGGAAAACGTATACCGGCTGCTTACATACGCATGCACTGTTTTACCATAGCCGGATTCTACTTTCTTCAGGGAGTCGATGGCATAGTCGAGCTGCCGGATGTTCAGCATCTGCTGGTTGGAGGCAAACAGGTCCATGTTCAGGCGGTTGAAGGCAAAGGCGCTCAAGTCAAAAGCCTTACTGTATTTCTTGAAGCCGAGGCGGATCATATCCTGCGGAACGCTGAAACCGCGGTTACCTCTCTCTTCATATCTCCATCCGTTTTCGAGGATGAAGTACAGATAGCGCTTGTTGGCGGTGAGCACCATCTGGCCTTTTTCAGCCAGGATCACCTTATCGCCGCCACCACCGGAGGCATGATCAAAGATCATTACCTGGTGGATGGTCTGGTTGTCTTTATCTTTCTGGGCTACTTTGATGGTGTAGCCGGGAATATCTTTATAGAAAACGCCTGCTTTGATATTGAAGGCGGGTTTGGCATTGGTGATATCCCAGAGGAGGGATTTGGCCTGCAGATTGGCCACCGGAATAACGTAGTTGGCAAACAGGAAGGCCAGCACTGAAATGATAATGGCAATAAACAGGAGGGGGCGCATGAAGCGCAAAAGGGATATACCGGAGGATTTAATGGCTACGAGCTCAAAGCTTTCACCCAGGTTCCCGAAGGTCATGATGGAAGAGAGCAGTACGGCCAGGGGAAGTGCGAGGGTTACCAGTGTGGCACTGGTATAGGCGATCAGCTGAATGATAACGGTGGTGTCCAGGCCTTTACCTACCAGGTCGTCGATGTACTTCCAGAGAAATTGCATGATCAGTACAAACAAGGTCACGAAAAAAGTGGCAATGAATGGACCCAGAAATGTTTTTATAATGAGTTTGTCGAGTTTTTTCACTGATAATGCTATATTAAACCGTAAAGTTAGTACGAATTCACAAAGTGGCACCAACTGTCGCTGAAATTACCGTTAAATTATATGGAAAATTTTGAATTAACAGCAGCGGAAGCAGCTATTGCAGGTAGCCCGGATATAATATTATTAAAAAACAGGGTAATGGAGAAGGTGGTGGGACTACTGGGAGAGGTACATCGTGGACTGGAGGCGGCCGATAGTCATGTCCGTTTTCCGTTCCGGGAGGAGTGGCTGAAGCCTTCGGCGAAGATATCAAGAGGGGAGCAGTACCGTCAGTTACCATGGGTAATGCTGGATTTCCCCCGTTATTTTAGTGGTAAGGAGGCATTTGCATTTCGCACTATGTTCTGGTGGGGGCATTATTTTATCTGTACCCTTCACCTGGGAGGGAGTGTAAAAGCAGCGTTCAGGGATGCGCTGGTTGGCAGCCATGAAGCATTGGCCGGTAATGGTTTTCAGGTTTACCTGGGGGATGATCCCTGGGAACATGATTTTGAAGGAGGCAATTACAAGCCCATAGGAAGTATCAGTTTAGCAGACTGGAGTGTAGTTACGGATCGTTATGATTTCCTTAAAATAGCGAAGCCGTTTACGCTGTCGCAATGGGGTGAAGTAAAAAACGAAGTAGTGGCGGCTTATGCAACCCTGCTTGTATTACTTAACAGCAAAGCGGGTTAGTTTCCGATCCTGTGGAATAAATCCTTTACCTGGTATTCCCACAGCTGACTCTGATCTTTAATTTCTTTCTTTTCGGCGAAATCTTTTACGACAAGGATAGTTTCGTTGGTAACTTCTGAGATCTGTATCCTGAATTCGAAGTATTCATCTTTCGGGGCGTGTGTCCAATGCAATCGGATAAACTCGTCTTCTTCCTGTTCCAGCACTTCAGCTTCTTCTTCTGTACCATTCCAGGAGAAAGAGAATACATTATCTCGGAAATCAACTTTATCAGCGAACCATTCCTGTAAGCCGGCCGGCGTAGAAAGAAATTCGTATAATATACCGGGTGAGCATCTTACCGGGAATTCCAGCTCATATAGCACTTTCTTAGACATCTCTTCAATTAATTAGTAAATCAATATCATCAGTTTGCAATTATAGAAAATTATTTATTCTGTCAAAATAATTTACGGTTTTTTTTTAACTATTGGCAGAAAACTTTATTCACTTTAAATAATTTCTACTTATTATTAATTATAATAATGTTAAATTTTGACATATGGATGTAAATTAGCCGCATAGTGCCCATGCGAAATTTTTTCTGATTTTGCAAGCACTTAACCATCAATCGATTTTGTTTGGAAATGATTTAAAATTGACAGATTTTTTTTGGGCGGTATCTAAAAAAACTTATTTTTGTCAGGCATTCATCAAATCTTAACTTTTTATTAACCTGTAACTGTTCCGACTCTATGTCAATGCGCCAACTCAAAATCACTAAATCCATTACCAACAGGGAGTCACAATCCCTGGAAAAGTATCTGCAGGAGATTGGGAAAGTGGATTTAATTACGCCGGAGGAAGAGGTAAATCTCGCCATCCGCATCAAGCAGGGCGATCAGAGAGCGTTGGAGAAGCTTACCAAAGCCAACCTGCGTTTCGTGGTTTCCGTTGCCAAACAGTATCAGAATCAGGGCCTGTCACTCAGCGATCTCATCAACGAGGGCAACCTGGGGTTAATTAAAGCTGCTCAACGTTTTGATGAAACGCGCGGTTTTAAATTCATCTCCTACGCGGTGTGGTGGATTCGCCAATCCATCCTCCAGGCTTTGGCTGAACAATCCAGAATCGTGCGTCTGCCGCTTAACAAAGTAGGCCTGAGCAACAAAATCAGTAAAGCTTATTCTCAGCTGGAACAGGAGTTTGAGCGTGAACCATCTCCCGACGAGCTGGCCACCATCCTCGAAATCAATACGGATGAAGTAGAAGCCACACTGGGAGTTGCCGCCCGCCACGTTTCCATGGATGCACCATTCATCGACGGAGAAGATAACTCCCTCCTGGATGTACTGGAAAATCCGAACGCCGTTAGCGCCGATGAAGAGCTGGATCATCACGATTCACTCCGCCGCGAAATCGAACGTTCGCTTTCTACCCTCACCGACAGGCAAAAAGATGTCATCATGCTGTACTTCGGTATCGCCGTGGAACATCCAATGTCCCTTGAAGATATCGGAGAGAAATTTGGTCTGACCCGTGAGCGCGTTCGCCAGATTAAGGACAAAGCAATTACCAAACTGAGAACCACCTCCCGTAGCAAGTTGCTCCGCAATTACCTCGGAAGCTGATTCTCCACCTATAATATTTCCGGGAAGCCTGCCCATTGGGTAGGCTTCCTTTTTTGTTTCGGGAGATGTAAATGCCGCCGGGGCTCCACTCACACGGAGTGCTTCACCGGTTAGAGGGGAAGCCTTCGCCTCTCCTCTAACCTGCGACCCTCCCGGGCCGCAGGATCGCAGGAAGCAAATCCAACGGCCTCCCTGGTTTGCGATAAACAATAAAACACAAGTCTTTGCTGCTTGGCTGCTTGGCGAGGAAAAAAGACAAACCACCATCCTTTGCGAGCTTAGCATCCTTAGCCCGCTTTGCGAGAAAAAACTCACGGAAAAAAACTACATTTGCCATCCGTTTAAAATACCGACAATGTTTGAATCACTATCAGAGCGGCTCGACTCCGCGTTTAAACAACTTAAAGGCGAAGGACGTATCTCCGAGATTAACGTGGCATCCACCGTTAAGGAAATCCGCCGTGCATTGGTGGACGCGGATGTGAACTACAAAATTGCCAAGGAATTTACCGATAAAGTAAAAGATAAAGCACAGGGCGAAAAGGTACTGACCTCCATCTCCCCAGGCCAGCTGATGGTAAAGATCGTGAAAGACGAACTGGCCGAACTGATGGGCGGCACCGAAGCTGAATTCGATATTAAAAATAATCCTACTATCGTTCTGATCGCAGGTTTACAGGGTTCGGGTAAAACTACCTTTTCCGGTAAACTGGCGAACTATCTCAAAACCAAAAAGAATAAGAAACCTTTACTGGTTGCTGCCGATATCTACCGCCCCGCGGCGATCGATCAGCTGAAAGTACTGGGTGAGCAGATCGGAGTAGAAGTTTACAGCGAACCTGACAATAAAAACGCAGTTCAAATCGCTGAAAACGCCCTCAAACACGCTAAATCCAATGGAAATAACGTCATCATCATCGATACTGCCGGCCGCCTGGCTGTAGACGAAGCTATGATGACCGAAGTGGCCAACGTAAAAGCAGCCGTAAAACCACATGAAATCCTGTTCGTGGTCG
Source organism: Chitinophaga jiangningensis (assembly GCF_900142605.1). Lineage (GTDB taxonomy): Bacteria > Bacteroidota > Bacteroidia > Chitinophagales > Chitinophagaceae > Chitinophaga > Chitinophaga jiangningensis. The sequence continues at coordinate 44,352 of NZ_FRBL01000007.1, read as the reverse complement.
ACTCCATGACCGGTCAGGACGCGGTGAATACAGCCAAAGCCTTTAACGATCGCCTCGACTTCAGCGGCGTGGTACTGACCAAACTCGACGGCGATACCCGTGGTGGTGCGGCACTGACCATCAAATACACCGTTGAAAAGCCGATCAAATTCGTTAGCATGGGCGAAAAACTCGATACCCTCGATGTTTTCTACCCTGAACGTATGGCTCAGCGTATCCTCGGCATGGGTGATATCACCACCCTCGTAGAGCGCGCGCAAGCCCAGTTCGACGAAGAACAGGCAAAAAAACTGGAGAAGAAAATCCGCCAGAATCAGTTCGATTTCGACGATTTCCGCGAACAACTCCAGCAAATCAAAAAAATGGGTAACCTGAAAGACCTCATGGGCATGATCCCTGGGGTAGGTAAGGCTATCAAGGATATCGATATCAGCGACGACGCTTTCAAAGGCATCGAGGCCATGATCAACTCCATGACCCCCGAAGAAAGAGGTAATCCTGACGTGATCGACGGTAGCAGACGTAAGCGTATCGCCGCCGGTAGCGGAAAAAATATCCAGGACGTAAATCAATTCATGAAACAGTTCGAGCAAATGCGCCAGATGATGAAAATGATGAATAAGTTCGGCGCTGGTGGCAAAGGACTTAAAGGAATGATGAAACGCTAATTATTTGGCGAAAAATATTTTTGTAAATGTCAATTGTTGAGGTTACATTTGCATCCCTAATTAAACAATATTTCCTAACTCGCAAAAAATAACTTGACTTATTTATGCCAGTAAAAATCAGACTGCAAAGACATGGCGCGAAGAAAAGACCTTTCTACTTTATCGTAGTAGCTGACGCTCGCGCTCCAAGAGATGGTAAATTCATCCAGAAAATCGGTACTTACAATCCACTGACTGTACCTGCTTCAATCAACATCGATACTGAAAAAGCATTGCGTTGGTTACAGAAAGGTGCTCAGCCTACTGATACTGTAAGAAGAATCCTCTCCTTCAAAGGTGTATTGTATTTGAAGCATCTCTTAAGAGGTGTGACCTTGGGTCTGTTCGACGAGCCTACTGCTTACCAAAAGTTCGCACAATGGCAAGCTGAACACGAACAAAAAGTTTCTGCTCGCCGCGATAGCCACAGAAAAGCAAAAATTGCTGCTCCTATCGTTAGAAAAGTAGAAGACACTCCTGCTGCTCCGTCTGCAGAAGGCGAAGGCTCAGAAGCATAAAACGGCAACGTTTTACAAATACCTGAAAAGGAAATATTTGCAACCGCAAATATTTCCTTTTTTAATTTCCAATTATGAGTAATTACTTCAGTATAGGCAAACTGGTGTCGGCACATGGCCTCCAGGGCGAAATCCTGGTGAAACATAGTCTCGGCAAACGCTCCACCCTGAAAGGAGTAGAGGCAGTTTTCCTGGAAGAAAGAAAAAACAGCTTTATCCCTTACTTTATCAAAGAAGTGAAGGCCAAAGGTTTAGATCAGTTTTACGTGAAGCTGGAAGGGATCGACACCAAGGAAGCTGCCCAGAAACTCCTGCCAGGACAACTATACCTCCAGGAATCCGACTTTAAGGAACAGGCAGCCGCTTCGTCGCCGCTGGCACTCCTGGGCTACACCGTGGAAGATGCCCACCATGGCACCCTTGGCGTAGTGGAAGAAGTGATCGAAATGCCCATGCAGGTGCTGGTTAAAGTGCAGATCAAGGGAAAAGAAGCCCTGCTGCCTATCAACGACCAATCACTCGTAAAAATGGATAAAAAGGGCCAGGTAGTACATGTAGACCTTCCGGAAGGACTGGTGGAACTGTATACCGGCTAAGACAGAATCAATTAACAAACCGGCATTATGCGTATTGATATAATATCCGTGCTTCCTGAACTGCTGGAAAGTCCGCTTTCCCACAGCATTATGAAGCGCGCACAGGCCAAAGGGCTGCTGGAAGTACACCTGCACCACCTGAGGGAGTATTCCTCCCTGAAACACCAGCAGGTAGACGACTACCAGTTTGGTGGAGGAGCAGGGATGGTGATGATGCTGGAACCTATTGTGAATTGCATCGAAACGCTGCAGTCAAAAGTGACCTACGATGAAATCATCTACATGACGCCCGACGGAGAAACGCTGAACCAGAGAATGGCCAACCAGCTCTCCCTCAAAGGCAACCTGATGATCCTCTGTGGCCACTACAAAGGAATCGATCAGCGTATCCGCGATCATTTCATCACCAAAGAGATCTCCATCGGAGATTACGTGCTGTCGGGCGGAGAACTCGGCGCTGCCGTACTCGTGGACGCCATCGGCCGGTTGTTGCCTGGCGTACTTAATGATGAAACAAGCGCATTATTCGACTCCTTCCAGGATAATCTCCTGGCGCCGCCGGTATATACCCGCCCGGATGAATTCAGAGGCTGGAAAGTGCCCGATGTACTTTTAAGCGGGGACCACCGCAAAATTGAGGATTGGCGTCACCAGCAGGCACTGGAAAGAACGAAGGAAAGACGCCCGGATCTATTGTAAATTAATTAATTAGATATTAGTCGGAAGGTATTTTGAGATTTTTGGAGAATTTATACTGCATTAATTTGGTAAATGCTATTTCTTGACTTACTTTTGCACTCCCATAAATATTTGAAAGATGAACGCAATTTCGTTTGTTCACGAACAACTGACAGCTAAAAAACAGTACCCGAAGTTTAAAGCAGGCGACAACGTCACTGTCAATTATAAAATCGTGGAAGGTAATAAAGAAAGGATTCAGTCCTTTAAAGGTGATGTGGTGAAAATCCAGGGTACAGGGTTTACTGCGTCTTTCACTGTTAGAAAAATCTCTGACGGTATTGGTGTAGAAAGGTTGTTCCCACTCTACTCTCCTAACATCGATGGTATCGTGTTAAACAAGGTAGGTAAAGTAAGAAGAGCGAAACTGTACTACCTCCGTCAACGCGCTGGTAAAGCAGCCCGTATTAAAGAAAAAAGGGTTTAGTATAAATACAGGGAAATTAGTAAAAAGCGGAGCCTTAACGGTTCCGCTTTTTTCATTTCCTTAAAATGATCTTAAATCTGGCCGGCAGCAACCACTGGCGGGTGAAAAAGCGGATTTAATAATTTACCTTTGTGTATTAGAACTTTAAACAACTGAGAAGATGACTGCTGTTTTCGCTAAATCGACTTTTTTATTTCTTTCCGATGTAGGTGGTTCTGAACTGCTGCTGATCGCGATTGTGGTTTTACTGCTGTTTGGCGGTAAGAAAATTCCTGAACTGATGCGCGGCCTGGGTAAAGGTATCCGTGAGTTCAATGACGCAAAAAACAACGTGCGCCAGGAAATTGAGGAAGGCATGAAAGAAAAACCAGCCGCTGCAACTCAATCTTCTACAACAGATACTACCCCTAACGCTTAATTGCCCGGGTAACACGTTACAATTCGTATAATCATATTTTCATTTTAACTGGTTTAGCATTGTCTGAATTCAGCAGTATTAATACTTTTCACAAAGCATTATACGCCGGCAGCATAACCTGTACGGATAAGGTACGCTATTATCTCAACCGTATTCAGGAGCTAAAACATTTAAATGCCTTCCTGGAGGTATATGAGGAGGAAGCCCTGGATAAAGCCCGTGAACTGGATGCCCGCATACAAGGCGGTCAGCCCGTAGGGCCCCTGGCTGGAGTAGTGATAGGTATTAAAGATGTTATCTGCTATAAAGGTCATAATGTAAGTGCCGCTTCCCATATTCTGGAAGGGTTTAACTCATTATATTCTGCCACAGCGGTCGAACGCCTGCTGGAGGCAGATGCTATTATTATAGGAAATCTGAACTGCGACGAGTTTGCGATGGGTTCCACCAACGAAAATTCGGCCTACGGACCTACCTTAAATGCGCTGGATACTTCCCGCGTACCGGGTGGCTCCTCCGGAGGCTCCGCAGTGGCCGTACAGGCCGATCTATGTCAGGTGAGTCTGGGTAGCGACACCGGCGGTTCCGTAAGGCAACCGGCGGATTTTTGCGGTATCGTAGGCCTTAAACCGACTTACGGTCGCATCTCCCGTTATGGCTTGATCGCCTACGCGTCATCTTTTGACCAAATTGGGATTTTTGGCAAGGATATTGCCGATGTGGCCGCGGTTCTACAGGTCATCGCCGGACCGGATGAGTTCGATAGTACCGCCTCTCAAAAGGAAGTACCTGATTACCAATCTGGTTTGTCGCACAATAAATCCTACAAATTTGCGTATTTAAGGGATGCATTGTACCACGACGGCCTCGATCCCGAGATGAAAGATGCTTATATAGATTTCTTTGAAAATCTGGTAGACAACGGTCATACGGTTTCCGGTAGCGGATTTGACCTGATCGACTACATTGTGCCAGCCTATTATGTGCTCACAACTGCCGAAGCATCCAGCAATCTCTCCCGTTACGATGGCGTGAAATACGGCCACAGAACGGAGCAAAAAAACCTCGATCTGACCGATTTTTACAAAAAAAGTAGGTCCGAAGGGTTTGGGAAAGAGGTAAAAAGGCGTATCTTACTGGGGACTTTTGTGTTAAGCTCAGGCTATTACGATGCTTATTACACTAAAGCTCAGCAAGTTAGACGTTTAGTAGCTGACAAATTGAACGAAATTTTAGATCAGTACGACGCCATATTAATGCCAACTGTGCCTTCAACGGCATTTAAATTAGGGGAAAAAACAGATGACCCTATAGCTATGTACCTTGCCGACATTTATACGGTCTTAGCGAATTTGGTAGGGGTTCCGGCTATATCCGTCCCCATGAGAAAGCATTCAAACGGGATGCCATTTGGTGTACAGATCATTACAAAGAAGTTTGACGAGGCTAACCTGTTAAGCATTGCCCATCAATTGATGGATAGCAAACAGGTGGCGACTGTTTAAAATAAATTGTATGAGAAAAATCTTTTTACTTACGCTGTTGCCAGCATTGAGTTTAGGAAAAGTGAAAGCGGGTAGCAACGGCATACCTAAAGAGATCGGCTTCGCCACTGTCGCGGCCGACACTAGTGGATTGAATACATCAAGGGTAAAAGTTAAATTACCCAAGGATACCCTCGTTCACGCATCTCCAACCTCCCTTGCGGTAAAAAAGGCGGCTCAAAGCCTTCCTAATACTGTTCGTAGCGCCAAAGTATACGAACAAATCAACAACAACCTGGTAGCCGGTTATGTGAATAACTACGCTACCCGTTACAGCCAGCACCTCCAGATCATGATCGAAAGAGGTCAGCCTTACTTTGCAACGGTAGAAAAAATCTTCCGTGAGCACGGTATCCCTGAAGAAATGAAATACCTGGCCGTAATCGAATCCAGCTTTAATACCAACGCACGCTCCAGAGTAGGTGCCGTAGGTGCATGGCAGTTTATGGCCGGTACCGCGCGTATCTTCGGCCTGAGCGTAGGTAAAAAAGTAGACGAACGTAAAGACTTCTATAAATCCACCCTCGCAGCAGCACAATACCTCAACCAACTGTATGATCAGTTTGGCGACTGGTTACTCGTAGTTGCTGCTTATAACTGTGGTGCCGGCGGCGTACAGCGCGCTATGAAAGCCAGCGGCCGCGAAGATTTCTGGGGCATGCAATACTTCCTGCCGGCGGAATCCCGCAACCACGTGTATAAATTCATCGCTACCGGCTACATCCTCGACCGATTCAACAACTTCTTTGGTGTGAGCCTGGATGAAAATAATGCCGTAGTGACCAACACCGCTGATAATGTAGCTCCTGCTGCTGCTGTGGCCCGTGGCCCGCTCACAGAAGACGAAATTTTCAGCACGGTAGAAGTGAATATCTCCGGCAAATACCGCCTGGAAGCAATCGCCAAATCACTGGATATGGAAGTGGCCGCACTGGACCGCCTGAATCCTGGTTTCGCAAAAGCGCTGGCTTCTCCTGTAAATGCATATGACCTGCGCATCCCGAAAGAGAAAATGAAGCAGTTCATGGCAGAAAAAGAAGAAATCCTGAAAGAGTCAGTTCAACTGACCCTCGATGATAAAGCCGTAGGACTGGATAAATCCAAATTCCCTGCACCGGCTAAAATGCCAGAAGCTAAACCGGCACCAACAAAAGCACCAGCAGCTAAAACTGCTGCCGCTAAAAAGAAAACGGCTTACCACAGCAAAAAGAAATCAACTTCTACTGCTAAAAAGAAAACCACTACTGCTAAAAAAGCATAAGGGTTAAACAATATAAACGCGAAAGCCGGCTGTACCTACAGCCGGCTTTCGCGTTTATGGCATATAGCCGAAACCGGGAGCCGCTATTCTGTGGTTAATATCAGGGATCGGGCAACCGCACGCAAGGTTATATCTCACAAAATCTTTTTAAGGAGAAATGAACAGCCGCGTGACTACAGTAAAACGGTGGGGAAACCTGGCCGTGCGGGATTAGCATCTCCCTAAATATTTTTAAGGAGAGAGATAAACAGCCGCATTTTACATAGTTAAGAAAATAACATGGTAATGCCGGCTTTACATCTCCCTATAAAACAAAAGAAAAGGCCGGCTGTAGCTACAACCGGCCTTTAAGATATAAATAAGTTGCAAAGCTAAGCAGTGGCGGCTTTGTGCGCCTTCCTTTCTGATAAATCCACCAGGTCAAGCAAGGGGCCGGTCATGAATGTGGTAGCAAGCGCCATCAGCACCAGCATAGCGAAAATTTCGGGAGAGAGGATGCCCAGGTCATATCCGATGTTTAAAACAATCAATTCCATCAACCCACGGGTGTTCATCAGTGCACCGATGGAGATTGACTGCCGCCAGGTTTGCCCCATTAATCGCGCCGTAACCGCACTACCGCCAAATTTACCGCCTACAGCTACCAGCATAATCATACCGAAGGCTGCCCATAAATGTCCCTGGGACAGTAAACCTATGTGCGTTCGCAGGCCGGTGAATACAAAGAAAATAGGGAGGAGGATCATCACAGAGACGTCTTCAACCTTATCTGTGAAGAGCTTGCGTACCGTTTCCTGCACCGGCATAATAGCGCCTGCCAGGAATGCCCCAAATAAGGCGTGGATACCAATCACTTCAGCAATCCATCCGGAGATGAGTAAGGTGAAAAATACGGCGCCGGCAGCAGTTTTCTCGTTATTGGTCTGCAACTGACGTGTAATGAAGTTCTTCAGCCATGGGCGCACCAGCAGCAACATAACTGCTACAAACAGGATGGCGAGGCCTATTGTAATGGCCGCCATGACCAGGCCCGTAGCCTGTGCTATCGCCACTACCACAGCCAGGATACACCAGGCCGTAATATCATCCGCTGCTGCACAGGTAATAGCCAGTGTGCCTAACGGAGTTCCCGTGAGCTTTCGCTCCTGTACTATCCTTGCCAGTACCGGAAAAGCGGTGATACTCATGGCAATGCCCATAAACAGGGCAAAAGCCAGGAAACTGACATTCGCGGGAGCAAAGGCTTCAAATATAAAATAGGCGAGCCCAACACCAAGGAAAAATGGCACTACAATACTCGCATGCGAGATCATAACCGCATCGTGGGCTTTATTTCTGATCTTGCTCAGGTCCACCTCCATACCTACAATAAACATGAAGAAGGCAAGTCCTATCTGACTGAGGAATTGTAAGGTTTTCATGGATTCTGTCGGAAACAGAAAGCCGGAAAAGGAAGGGGCTATCCAACCCAGGAGCGATGGCCCTAACAACACACCAGCGATGATTTCACCAACTACTGCCGGTTGTTTCACCATATTGGCCAGCTTACCGAAAAGGCGAGCCACAAACATGATCACGACTATCTGAAGTAATAACAGGCTCAATGGATGCCTGAAATTTTCCAGGTACTGCGTCCAGGTGCTTTTGACAGCCAGTACCGACACCGGATGCGCTGGTACAATAGTGGTCTGCTTTACAGGCAGAGACTGTCCTTTGTCCAGCACAAACCAGATCAGGGCGCCAAATACGCCTATGATAACCGGATACCAGAGTAGTTGTTTCTTCATAAAAGGTGGATTGAAATCGGGAGGAAAGATAAACAAATCCTTTTACTACTTTTGCCGCAATCAATTCAGATATATGCTTACTTCCGACAAGAGAAGCCCACTGGTCACGATTGTGGCCGCCACCTACAATGGAGAACGATTTTTAAGACCACAGCTGGATTCACTGGTAAATCAGACTTATCCCAACCTGGAAATCATTGTTTTGGACGATTGCAGTAAAGATGGTACCTGGGCTATTTTAGAAGAATATGCCGCTCGTTATCCACATTTTCAGATTCACAGGAATGATAACAACCTTGGCTATATCAAAAACTTTGAAAAGGTAAGCGGAATGGCAAAAGGAGCATACATTTCCTACGCGGATCAGGATGACGTATGGGACCTGGATAAAACGCAGTTGCTGATGGATGCCATTGGTGACCATCCCATGATTTACTGTGATTCTGCAATGGTAGATGGAAACCTGGAGAGTTTGGGGATTTCCCATAACAATCTGAAGAAGTTGCAGGATTTCGATAATCCCCTCTATTTTGCTACTGATAACTGTGTTGGCGGGCATGCATTGATTGCGAAGCGGGAAGTAGTGATGGGAAGTATGCCATTTCCAACCGTGATGCCACACGACCTGTGGCTGGCCTTTAATGCCACTTTACACGGCACCATTCTGTATTATGATAAGGCCATGGTGAAATGGCGTCAGCATGGCTTTAATGTCACAAAAGATAAGAAGCCGCAGGAGTTAAAGATCAGGGAGGCGAGAGAGCGACTGCAAACATTTGCCGGGAAATGTGATACAGCGCATGCGAAAGAAAAGCAGGTGCTGGAAGAGCTTTATGAAAGCTATGCCAGTACAGGATTTGGGGATAGCTGGAAACGCATGGTACTCTTCTTTAAATACAAGAAATATTTCCTGGCGATGAAGAGAAGAAATGAGTTCCGCAAGGATATGTTTTGCTTAAAGATGTTTGTGAAGATACGGGAACACGTAGCGTAAGAAAAAAGGCTCCTGCGAGGAGCCTTTTTTTGTTATTTAGATTGCTGCAATACCCGGGAGCACTTTGCCTTCGAAGAATTCGAGCATAGCGCCACCGCCGGTAGATACATAGCTTACTTTGTCAGCAAAGCCGAACTGGTTTACGGCTGCAACACTGTCGCCGCCACCTACGAGGGAGAAGGCGCCTTTAGCGGTAGCAGCTACGATAGCTTCAGCTACACCTTTGGTACCACCCTGGAAGGCTTCCATTTCGAATACGCCCATTGGGCCATTCCAGAGGATGGTTTTGGAGGCTGCGATGGTTTGGCTGAAGAGTGCTACGGATTTTGGTCCTACGTCGAGGCCCATCCATCCTGCAGGGATGTTATCGTTGGAAACGATCTGTGTGGCAGCGTCAGCAGCAAATTTATCGGCAGCTACGGAGTCAACGGGCAGAAGCAGTTGCACGCCGTTTGCTTTCGCTTTTTCCAGCAGGTCGTTGGCGAGGTCGAGTTTATCGTTTTCCACGAGGGAGTTACCGATTTCCTTGCCTTGTGCTTTAAGGAAGGTAAAGGCCATACCACCACCAATGATGATGTTATTAGCGCGTTCCATAAGCGTTTCGATGATGAGGATCTTATCGGACACTTTAGCGCCGCCGAGAATGGCAGTAAAAGGCTGCTCCGCGTTGTTCAGTACTTTTTCCGCATTAGAAACTTCTGCTTCCATAAGGTAGCCGAACATTCTGTTTTCAGGAGGGAAGAACTGGGCAATGATGGCAGTGGAGGCGTGGGCGCGGTGAGCGGTGCCGAAGGCATCGTTTACGTATACGTTGCCGAGTTTAGCGAGTTGTTGCGCAAATTCCTGGTCACCTTTTTCTTCTGCTTTGTGAAAGCGGAGGTTCTCGAGGAGCAGTACTTCGCCCATTTGCAGGTTGGCAGCAGCTTCTTCTGCAACGGGGCCCACGCAGTCTTCCGCGAATTTAACGGTAACGCCGTCCAGGAGGGAGATGAGGTGGTATACGAGGTGTCTTAAAGAGTATTTATCGGTAGGACCGTCTTTTGGCCGGCCGAGGTGCGACATCAGAATAACGGCGCCACCATCTTTGAGAACTTTCTTAATGGTTGGAACGGCAGCACGCATACGCGTATCGTCGGTGATTTCAAATTTGTCGTTCAACGGCACGTTGAAGTCTACGCGGATCAAGGCTTTTTCGCCATTGAAGTTATGATCGGAAAACTTACTCATGGAGTATCAGTTTATAGAATAAGAAGGGGGATTGAATAAAAAAACCGCGGAACCGACAGCACAAAGCATTTACATCGGTAGTACCGGCTGGTTTGCTGTTATGGTGTAGTTGCGCGGAATTCAAAACGAAGCCCCTGCCGGAGCGGGGGCTTGTCTGATATTATTTCTGGATCTGCTCGGCGAAGTACTTAACAGTACGAACCAGCTGAGATACGTAGCTCATTTCGTTGTCATACCAGGAAACAGTACGAACCATTTGGGTATCGCCTACTGTTTGAACTCTGGTTTGAGTAGCGTCGAACAGGGAACCGAAGTGCATACCGATTACGTCGCTGCTTACGATTTCATCTTCGGTATAACCGAAAGATTCGTTAGCGGCTTCTTTCATGGCAGCGTTTACTTCTTCTGCAGTTACTTTTTTGCCGAGGATAGCGGTCAGTTCGGTGAGGGAACCGGTGATGGTAGGAACGCGTTGAGCGGAACCATCCAGTTTACCTTTCAGTTCAGGCAGAACCAGGCCGATAGCTTTAGCGGCGCCAGTGCTGTTAGGAACGATGTTAGCAGCTGCTGCACGTGCACGGCGCAGGTCACCTTTTGGATGTGGAGCATCCAGGGTGTTCTGATCGTTGGTATAAGCGTGAACGGTAGTCATCAGACCGTTAACGATACCATATTTTTCCTGGAGCACTTTCGCCATAGGAGCGAGGCAGTTGGTGGTGCAGGAAGCGCAGGAGATAACGGTTTCAGAACCGTCGAGGATGTTATGGTTTACGTTGAAAACAACAGTTTTCAGATCACCTGTAGCAGGCGCGGAGATAACTACTCTTTTTGCACCGGCGGTGAGGTGAGCGGAAGCTTTGTCTTTATCAGCAAAGAAACCGGTACATTCGATTACTACATCGATTTCGTGCTCTTTCCAGGGAATTTGAGCCGGATCTTTCTGTGCGTATATTTTTACCTCTTCACCGTTAACGTTGATAGAGTTGTCAGAATGCTTAACCTCTGCATCAAATCTGCCCTGAGCGGAATCATATTTCAGCAAATGTGCCAGCGTTTTAGGGCTGGTGAGGTCATTGATCGCAACCACATCAATGCCGGGCATTTTGTAAATCTGGCGGTATACCAAACGACCAATACGGCCGAACCCATTAATACCAATTTTGAGAGTAGTTCCCATTTTACATCGTGATTTGAATATGAAAAAATCGAAGGCGAATTTACAATCTATAGCCGTAGAAATCAATATATTTTTAGGTTATGAAAATATATTTTGGAAATATCAAAAAAGGTTCTACTTTTGCAATCCCAAAACGATACGCCGCGTTGGTCAAGGGGTTAAGACGCCTCCCTTTCACGGAGGAATCACGGGTTCGATTCCCGTACGTGGTACAAGAAACAGAAGGTTGCCGGAAGGTGACCTTTTTTGTTTTTGGTACATTTCTCTCCGCTGAAAGTCATTGCCTGCCTGACTTAAATTTTTCAATTTAATATTATTTTCCTCATTGATGTTGTGTGCCCATGGGCATGGTAGCTCCTCATAGTTGTTCTTTTCGTTTATTTCGTTTGTTTCGTTTATTTCGAATATTTTCGTAATTTTATTGAATTAAAATCCACAGCAATGGAGACAATTCTTGAGAAAACTAGTAAACGCGATCAGAAGATAGTTAAGGCTTTGGAGCCGAAGGTCGCTGAATTATCAGCGCAAATCCTGAATTCCAAATCTGAAGCAGTTACCCTTCATTTTTCAGGTCATGGCGACGGACTTGAAGTACCTAAATCTGCACTTATGCTTTTCTTTACCATATTAGAAAAAATGGCTTCGAATAGCTCATTTGCAATATTATTCTCCGGCAATGACGAAGAAATAAGCACGCAGCAGGCCGCTGAAATATTAGGAGTGTCAAGGCCTTTTTTGGTAAATCTTTTGGAAAAAGGTGAAATCCCATTTCATAAGGTTGGGAGTCACCGCAGAGTAAAAATGGAAGACCTTATTAAATATGAAAAGAAGCTTAAAAAGGCCAGAAAAGAAAGTCTTGACTTTCTGGCTGAGCAGGCGCAAAAACTTAAAATGGGATACTAAATGATTAGTAGAAAGAGATTAGTGGTTCTCTTAGATGCTAATGTTTTGTATCCGGCGCCTGTCAGAGACTTGTTGTTACGCTTGTCAGAAGTTGGTGTTATCGTGCCGAAATGGACAGCGCAAATACAGCATGAATGGATAGAAAGCTTGTTACGGAACAGACCAGATCTGAAAAGAAACCTGTTAACCCGTATTTGCAATGAAATGGACAAGGCATTTCCTGATGCAAATACCATCAAATTTGAAGGATTAATACCTGGAATAATATAGCCGGATGATAATGATCGCCACGTACTGGCTGCTGCCATTAAGTGTGAGGCGGATATCATCATTACATTTAATAAGAAGGACTTCCCTTCTAAAATAGCAAGCAGGTTTAATATTGGGATTGTTACACCGGATGAATTGGTAGTGGAGTTACTGCGGACAAATTTTTCTGCTGTTTGGGATGCACTCAGGGCACAAGTCAGCGCATTGAAAAACCCGCCAATGTCTATAGCAGAAGTTCTCTTGAAGCTTGAAAAATGCGGTTTGAAAAGAGCAGCAGCAATATTACAAGCTTTTTTACTCAATATCATTTAACGCTGTTATTTCCGGACAACAACTTCCCCCACTTACCTGTTTCCCTTTCGAACCCAACTCCCTGAAATGGAAACAACCACCCTTAGCTTCAAATACGCACTTGAAAAAGCCACGCCCAAAACGGCTCCTGGCGGTATCACCCGCGGCGCTTCTGTGCGTGAGTTCCCGGCCTCTCAAAATCTTGCTGGTGTGAGTATGCACCTCGATCCAGGTGCCATGCGCGAACTGCATTGGCATGCCAACGCTGCTGAATGGGCATATGTGTTGAAAGGCCGAATGCGTACCACTACTATTGATCCGCAAGGCAATACCTATATTGATCTTTTTGGCCCCGGTGATGTATGGTACTTCCCCAGAGGCTTCGGACATGTGTTACAATGTATCAGCAACGACCCCTGTCACTTCATCCTGATATTTGATAATGGAGATTTTTCTGAAGATCATACATTCAGCGTTACTGATTTTATTTCCAGTGTACCACCGGAAATTGCAGCGCAGAACCTGGGTTTATCGCTGGAGGAAGTAGCGCAATTGCCGCAGCATGAAATGTATTTCGCGCCATCACAATTGCCGGATGTACATTCAGGCCTGGCAGTACCAAGAGATAATGCCAACCTTACTTCTCCACACCGTTATCCATTGGGTGCACAGATGCCGAAGCTGGTGCCTGGTGGCGGTACTCAACGGGTAGTAACCCAACGCGAATTTCCTATCGCTAAAACCATTACTGGATCCATATTCGAAATCGAGCCTGGTGGATTACGGGAACTACACTGGCACCCCAATGCAGATGAATGGCAATATTACATCCAGGGTACAGCCGAGATGGGCGTATTCCTGGCGCAGGGGCAGTTTGTGAAAGAACAGTTCGAAGCAGGCGATGTGGGCTACGCTCCAATGGGCGCGGGACACTATATCAAAAATACCGGAAAGGAGGTGCTGATTGTACTACTTGGCTTCAATAGCGGCAACTACGAAGCAATAGACCTGAGCATGTGGCTCAGCGGAAATCCGAAGGATATACTGGAAGGTAACTTCGCGGTAGGTGGTCAACTCATTAATAAGTTTCCCACCAACGATAAATTCATCCTGCCTTAACTACTTTGCCGGCTGCAGCCAGTTACGTAATAGTTTTATCACCACCGGCATCACCACCCAGGTAAGTAAGCCTACCATGCAGGCGGCAAAAATCAGCTGTCGCACTAACGACGGTAATGTTCTTATCAGTGGAGCAACGGTATACGAAAGCAACACGCTGGTAGGGAATACGCCGCACAAGGTAGCAACAGCCATCTTCCACCGCGGCGGCGGCACAGGTGATCGAAACCATGCTTCCAGGCCATTTAGCTGCCGATATACGGGAGGTTCTGTGAGTGTGGAAGCATAGGCCTCCCAAGCCTTGAACTGCCTGGAATTGTAGAAGGCATCTCTTTCAGCTGCATCCGCAAATGTTCGGAGGATACCTATTTCATTACTGCCTTCCCCATGCAGGGAAGTAATCATGCCGGCACCTTCTACACCCGACTGTGCAAAGGATTCTCCTAAAAAATTCCGCAGTGCATCTTTAAACTCTTTCTCTTTCCCAGGCAGCACTTTCCTGGTAATGGCAACGTGTATGGGCATGGATAGTGTTTGTCTGTAAAGACTACAGCCAGCGCCGCCACCTTGTTCGTCACCTCCATTAAAATCTACCAGAAGAAAAAGAAAATTTAAAAGATGATGGTTAATTCAAATTAATTCCGATATTTGCACCCCGGTTCATTGATAGCAAGACAAGTCACCAAAAGAATTTCATAAAATTCTAAAAATAAATTTGGTAGATATAAAGGTTTTCCTATCTTTGCAATCCCAAACGAAAACGCCGCGTTGGTCAAGGGGTTAAGACGCCTCCCTTTCACGGAGGAATCACGGGTTCGATTCCCGTACGTGGTACAAGAAAAGCTGCAGTAATGCAGCTTTTTTTATTTTATCCACTACCGGATTTATCCTACATTTATTAACTTGTATCAAATGGCATAAACCAAAACTATTATTCGTTTATCGCCAACTATCAACTATCTGTTAATCGTGCCTAAGCACGCCATACTCCAAATGAACCGGCTGTTCGCTGTACTTCCAGATTTACACAAGGCAGTGCTGTTTACCATCCTGCAAGTGCTAATGCTGTACCTTCAAAGTACTGCCCAGAACCCATTTACTCACAAATTTAGCCACCTCGATATATCCAACGGCCTTGCCAGTAACCACGTATCCGCCATCCTGCAGGATAAAAAAGGATTTATATGGATCGCCAGCACAGCACTGCAACGATACGACGGTACCAACCTGATCACAGTCGCCACCTTCGACCGCGTACCTGGGTCTATTTATTACGATGATATCTGCCTCTGCGAAGACCGCTACGGCCGCATATGGATGGGAACACCCGATAACATACGTGTATACGACCCCGTTACCAACAAGGTGAAAACAATTCCCATTCCGGAACATACCAACACCACAGAAGGCTTATCCTGTAATAACGTACTCGAAGATCGACATGGCACTATCTGGGCTTCTACCACCGACGGTCTCCTGCGCTACAACGAAAAAAGAAACGTATTTCAAAAAGCAACCAATATTCCCGAGCATTTCCGAAAGCAAATCCAGGACGCCATCATGGAGGATAAAGAAGGTAATATCTGGTTTAGCGGAGCGCATCAGGCCTTTATTCTTAGTGCCGACAGAAGTCAACTCTATCATAAAGATTATAATCCAAAACATATACCGGCACTAAATATCGCCAATTCGTTTAAAAAGATCTATCTCGATACCCACCAGCAAGTATGGCTCGCAGGCCGCGGTGGATACGGCTATAAATACAATGCTGCCAATCAGCAGCTGGACACCTTTGAGTTCCGTTCACCATCCGACCTGCCAGAACCTTCCTATCTCCGGAATGCCATATTCGACATACACGGAGATGCCGCTGGCAACATCTGGCTGGCAACAGAAAAAGGAGGTATCTTCCGATATAACCAGGCCAGAGGGAAAGTAGACCTTAATATTCCCGGAAATAACAATGATCCGCAAGGGCTGCACTACGATTATGAAGCCAATTGCATCATGAGCGACCGCGAAGGCTATCTCTGGATAGGAACAGATCATGGCATAAACATCCTGAGCCTCCACGGCCAATCCTTTAACACGCTCGACCAGCGCACCTCATTTCTCTCCCCCAATACCAAACTCCCGCAAGCGGAAGTAACCGGGCTTTTCCAGGGGACTAACGGAAACGTATATATTGGCTATTGGGGCAAAGGATTTGCCTGTCTGTCGCCCGACCTCACCTCCGCTAACCTTTATACGCACCAGGCTACTGACCGCACTGTTTCCATACCCGAAGAACGCAGCCTGGTATGGAGCTTCGCAGAATTAAAGGACGGTACTGTGCTGATAGGCCAGGAAAATGGCAACCTCTCGCTCTTTGACCCGGTAAACAAACGCTTTATCAAACACCTGCAAAGCGATGCCCTGAAACAGCAAACGCTGCTGGATATTCATCCTTACAACGATACTACGGTATATTTAGGCCTTTATAAAAAAGGCCTCGCCGCCTGGAATCCACAGGCAGACCAGTTTACGTATTTCAATACCCTACTCGACAGCCTGAAGCGCCCGGCGTCCGTAATGGATATCGTGCCGCAAAAAGATGGTCAGCTATGGCTGGCTACCAGCACTTCGGGACTCCTGCTTTTTAATCCCCAAACCAGGCAGATCGGGCATAAACACACTTTCCGCTGGGATAAAAGAGTGTTCGTTAACGTTACTTCTCTGTATAAATACAATGATACCACACTGCTGGCCGGCACCGATCACGGACTCTGGATCGTAAATACAGCTGCCCGTACATCTCACCCTATACTCAATGGCAAACAACTGTTTGATGAATGGATACTGAGCATCGCCGGCGACCATAACCAAAACATCTGGCTCACCACGCAGCATGGCTTCTATAAATTAAAACTAAAGCAGGAAAAACTGGAGTCTTTTGTTCAGGGAGATGATATTATCGACAATGACAGAAAGGTAAGGAGACGCATATTGGAGCTTCACAACGGTATGCTGCTCATAGGTGCCTCTGACCATGCCGTAACATTTGATCCCGCAAAACTGCAGGTAGCACCGCCTCCTCCGGATGTTACCATCCTCAACGTACGCGTGATGGATAGCACCATTCAAATCGGGAAAGCGCTGACTGATACCACACCGATTCAGCTCAATCACCGCCAGAACTTTATTTCTATTGAGTTTAAAAGTCTTCAGTATCACCAGGAAAAAATAAATTATTACTACCAGCTGGAAGGGGTAGATGAAAAATGGGTGCCCGCGGAAGGCTTGCTGGTAGCCAAATACACTAACCTGCCACCTGGTTTTTATACTTTCCTGGTGAAAGCGGCAAATGCCACCGGTACCTTTTCGGATAATGTGACCGTCCTGCAAATCAACATCCTGCCGGCATTCTGGCAAACGGACTGGTTCAGGATGCTGGCCATTATTCTTGCCATCGCTGTAATCTATCTGTATGTTCGTTTCCGCATAAATATCATCAGACGTGAAGCTCGTCAGCGCGCCAGCATCCAGCAGGAAATGGCACAGCTGGAAATGAAGGCGCTCCGCTCACAAATGAATCCGCATTTTATTTTCAATGCGCTAAACTCCATCCAGATCTTCATGATGAAGAACGAGACAGAGTCCGCATTGTCCTACCTCAGCCGGTTTGCCAAATTGATCCGCAACGTGTTGGATAATTCACAGCTCAATAACATTTCTGTTTCCCGTGAAGTAAGCATGCTGGAGAATTACATGGAACTGGAAAAACTTCGCTTCACCGACCAGTTTGAATATAAAATCATCATTGATCCGAAACTGGACGCCGATATGGTGGAAATCCCTACCATGATTGTACAGCCCTTCGTGGAGAATGCCATCTGGCACGGGCTGGTGCATAAAAAGGAAAAAGGGCGCGTCACAATTACCTTCGAAGAAGCACCTGGCCGTATTCTTTGCACTATTGAGGATAATGGGGTAGGGAGAGAAAAATCGGCTGCCATTAAGCAAATGCAAGGCCATTCACACCATTCCCGCGGGCTGCAGATCACCCGCGACAGGCTCGCGATCTATAACAGCAGGTTTCACGTACAGGCAGGCTTTGAAATTGAAGACCTGTATGACAGCGAATGCAAAGCCGCCGGCACCCGGGTGGTACTATGGTTTCCGCAGGATTTGTTATCAGAGTGAGCTAACGGTGTTGTACACACGACATACAGCATACATCCGGGTATTAACGGTTCCGCACCAACGTACAGCGCGGAACCAACCAAGGATTTGTATTTATAGAAATCAGGTAAGCCCGATTTCATAATGACGATCCGGAATTTCAATATCCAGAAAGCCTTTTTTAAATAACCATTTCTTGAAAATCTGCTGCACATCATATTCTCCATGCACCAGGAAGAGTTTTTTAATATCTCTTGGATTCTGGCAAGCCAGCCACTGACTCAGATCTTCATAGTCGCCATGCGCACTCATAGACCTGATCACACCCACCTCTGCTCTCACTTCAAAACGAGTACCGTAGATAGAAACTTCCTTCGCACCGCGCATCAGCCGCCCGCCAAGTGATTCCGGCTCGCAATAACCCACAATCAGAATCGTATTTCTCTGCTCATCAATATTATTGGCAATGTGGTGCTTTACCCTTCCTGCTTCCGCCATGCCGGATGCGGAGATGATTACACAGGGCTCTTTACGGAAGTTCAGGTTTTTGGATTCATCTACGGACTTCACATAACGCAGCCCTGGAAAGTCGAAAGGATCATTATCTTTCTTTAACAGGTCAGATACCTGGCGATTAAACACTTCCGGATGCGCTTTGGTAACAGCAGTGGCTTCTGTGGACAGTGGACTATCCACAAAGATATCCACCTTAGGAAGCTTACCTGCCAATTGAGCTTTATTGAGCGTGTACAGCAACTCCTGTGTACGCCCCACACTGAAAGCAGGGATGATCAGCTTACCACCTTTTTGTACGCAGGTTTCATGGATATAACGCAGCAGCTCATCATCAGCAGGAGCAGCATCTGCATGCAAAGTACTGCCATACGTGGATTCCATGAGGATATAATCCGCCTGGGGAAATACCGCCGGCGACTTCAAAATCGCATCGTTGTAACGGCCTATATCTCCACTAAAAGTAATTTGCTGTGTTTTACCATACTCCGTAATACGTAAATGAATACACGCAGCGCCCACGATGTGGCCCGCATCGGTAAACATCACCTGTATATCGGGATCAATGGTGATCCAGTTATTGAAGTTCACCGGCTTTAAAAAATTGATGGCAAACTTGGCGTCATCTACGGTATACAGCGGCTGTAGGTAAGGAGCACCTTCCTTTGCACGCTTTTTATTGGAGAATTTGATATCGTCTTCCTGGATCTCTGCGGAGTCGAGCAGCAGTATTTCCGCCAGATCGCGGGTAGCATGTGTGCAGTAAATCGGCCCTCTGAACCCTTGTTTAACCAGTCGGGGAATAAGCCCGGTATGATCGATGTGTGCGTGCGACAACACCATATAAGTGACCTCCGTGGGGTCAAATCCGAAATCTCTGTTTAAGGAGTCTGTTTCTTTTCCCATACCCTGGAACATACCACAATCTAACAGGATCTTTTTTCCATTCTTCAGGGTGATCAGATGCTTGGAACCTGTTACAGTACGCGCAGCACCATGAAATGCAATCTTCATAATTAAGGGTATTTGGTTAAACTTTTTTACCTGGATTTAAAGGACCAGGTAATATCAAACGTGGCAATTTGTATGCCTTCTTTATTTTTACCTTCAGAACGTATGGTGACGGTAGTTGGTTCATTCGTGGCAATAGCCTTTTCTATAGCGGCCTTCATGGCAGGTATATCTGCACAGGTAAACCAGGTGGTGCCGGTCGCCTTCTTTAAGTAGGTGGCCTGCATACCGGTAACGAGCATGGATACACGCTTTTCAGTACTTCGTGCATACATCATGGCGGGCAATCCTGTACTGAGTTCTCCGGCCATAGCCAGGCAGGCGAAGTAAGTAGATTTAAACGGATTTTGCGATAGCCATCTATACGGTACCCGGGTTACACAAGCCTGTTCCGAAACGGAAACCAGTCGTACACCCGCCAGCCATGCAGCCGGTAGCTTCATCAGCAGAAAGGCCGAAAACTTAAACGGATGCTGTGCAAATCTCATGAAAGACTGCACAGCATCCGTTTTAAAGTAAGTGATGCCATTATCCATGGTATATACTTATTCGTTTACATAATTGGAAGGCAGTAAAGCCGCCGGGCCCCATTGTTTAAAAAACTCGCCCACTTTCTTCTTGTCATACGAATCAGCAGATTCCAGCAGTCCGGAGTTTTGTGTGTGCAGGCGGTTACCTTTGGCGTCAAGTACTACAAACACCGGAAATCCAAAGCGCTGTGGATAACCAAGCTCCTTCAGGATTGGGAGGTTTTTGTTTTCCTTGCTGTAGTTGAGGTGATATACTACATAATTGCTTTCCATGGTAGCTTTGAGAGTGGAGTCATCTTCCACAAATTTGTAGAAGCGCTTGCACCAGATGCACCAGTTACCCCCAATTTGCAGCAATACATGTTTTTTCTCTTTGGCGGCCTGCTTTACAGCAGCCTCAATGTCGGCTTTGGCATTGGCTTCGGGATTGTAAATATGCTGCAGGTCTGGTGTTTGTGCGCTGGCAGCAGGTATCATAAATCCTACACTCAATATCAGCATCCATACGTACTTCATCATAATCAAATTTTCTATACTTGTAATTTACTGCATTTTCGCAATATACCCTGTAATGTTCGTCTGTGCATGGGCAGGATCCGCCAGTTGCAGTGCTACGATGTCTTTCAGCTGCTGCTGTATGGCAGGATCATATACCGGTACGCATACTTCAATACGCCGGTGCAGGTTGCGGTTCATCCAGTCGGCTGAACCAATATATACCTCTTCCTGCCCTTCGTTGTGGAAAATAAACACGCGCGCGTGTTCCAGGTATCTGTCTACAATCCTTACCACATGTATGTTTGGCGATGGTACCAGGCAGCAGATGCTGCGAACGATCAGGTCAATTTGTATACCGGCATCGCTTGCCTCATACAGTTTAGCGATCATGCCTTTTTCCTGCAGGTTATTGAGCTTGATGGTGATTTTAGCTGGCTTGCCGGCTTTGGCATTGGCAATTTCGCGATCAATGAGTTGGGTAAAGCGGTTGATCATGTTAAACTGGGCAACCAGCAGGTGGTTGAACTGTATAAACCCATATTCCCCCGGTTGCTCGCGGCTTTGCAGGTAAATAAACAACAGCTCCATTTCACGGGTGATGCCTGCATGCGCGGTAAACAGTACATGGTCGCCATAAAAGCGTGCAGTAGTTTCATTAAAATTACCGGTGGCAATTAATCCGGAATAGTCATAATGATATCCCCGTTTGCGCTTTACCAGCGCCGTTTTTGCATGTACCTTCATGCCAGGGATACTATATACTATTTTCACGCCGGCCTCCTTCATTCGCTTTGACCAGCGGATGTTATTGGCTTCATCAAAACGTGCTTTCAGTTCCACAAACACCGTCACCTGTTTGCCGTTCCTGGCAGCAGAAATCAGTGCCTGCGCTATTTGAGAGCTGGAGGCAATGCGGTAAAGCGTTACATAAATTTCCTGTACATCCGGGTCAATAGCGGCCTCGTTAAAGAAGCGTAACACGTAGTCATAACGCTGGTAAGGCACGTGCACCACCAGGTCTTTTTGCTGGATTAAGTCAAGGATATGGTCAGTGGCGGCGGTTTCCGGAATTTGCACGGGAGCGTATTTCGGATAAAATACGTTTGGAACAGGCACTGGCAGCGGTAGGTCGTTCAGGTCTTTCAGGTTGTGATACCTGCCACCGGCTACCATTTCCTCGGGTTTTATGTCGAAGATATTGGCCAGGTACTGCTGTAGCGGCAGTGGCATTTCAGCATCGTACAGGAAGCGGGTAGGCACGCCCAGTTCGCGTTTGCGGATGAGCGTTTCTACTTCTTCCAGGATGTCACCCTTAAACTCATCCATGTCCATTTCGGCGTTGCGGGTGAGTTTAAAGCTGTAGGCGCCGTTGATCATATAGCCCGGCAATATGTATTCAAGGTGATAGCGAATAATATCATCCAGCAAAACGATCTGGTACAATTCATTTTCTTTTGGTGGCTGGTAAAACCGCGGCAGTACGGAAGGTATATTCAGTACCACATAAGCCATCATATCTGGTTTTTCCAGGGGAGATACCGATACCGCAAGGTAAAGCGCATTGTTCTCCGGAAAATAATTCTTTTCAGCAGCATGTAGCCATACTGGTTGCAGGTAAGCTAAAACGGTGGTTAGCAGGTATTCCCGGGTAACAGCCAGTTGCGCGGGGGTAAACTCCTCCTTGTAGCAAAGGTGAATGCCATTCTCTTTCAAAAGGGGCAGTATACCGGTAACGAGTATACGACCGTAGGTTTCCTGCTGCCGGTTTACTTCTGTGAGCACCTGCCGCAGCGTATCGGTGGTCACTGATTCATCGCCGCCGGCAAACGGCTCCTTCTCCAGCAGCTTATTCACGGCCAGGATGGCGGGCATCCTTACCCTGAAAAATTCATCCAGGTTGGAGGAGTATATCGATAGAAATTTAATGCGTTCGTACAGGGGCACCTGTGGGTCCTGTGCCATGGTGAGCACCCTGAAGTTAAATGACAACCAGCTGAGATCCCGGTTAAACAAAGGAATCATAATATACTTATGCTTTTACGGGAAAGAAGATGGCAGCCACCAGGAATGCCAGTACAGAAAGAATTAATCCAAACATGAATACGTTGTAGGATATACGAAGGAGGCGGTATTTATGGCCCAGCACCACACCCAGGTGATAAACGTCTTTGGTCATGCTGCCATAGAGGAAGTCTGCGTCATTCATCATTTGCTTCATGCCCCATTCATATTCTTCCAGCGTCATTTTATGGAAGTTGCCGAAAAACAGCAGGTTGGCGTCTTTACGGGAAATATCATCCCGGGTAAAGGTACCGCTGGTTACATTGGGCCGGGTAGCCAGTACGGCAAATATCACCGTAGTTACAGAGGTAATCACAAACAGAAGAGATGGAATGATAAAGTTAGGATAGTCTTCCAGCCGGCGGATCAGCAACGTCAGCATGATAGATAAGATGATGGAGTTCACCGAAATCATGATGTGTGCTTTACTATCGGCCATAGAGCTGAGGCGGATGTGATTGGTGCTTGTGATGCGGAACATCGTTTCCACGCCTCTGTCAGGCTTTTTGGCTTTCTCTTCTTTCTCCTTATGCTTGTGATCTTTGTCTTTATGTTTTTCTTTTTCTTCTACAAAAAAGTGGGTGGTGGTACCGTCGGGCAGGGGAGTGCTGTTATTGACTGCGGGGCCTTCTTCTGCCAGTTTCTTGTCTAACTTTTTCTGCATTTGTTTAATGTTCTCGTCTTTCTGTTGTTTCTGTAATGTCCGGGCATAGTCGGTCCAGTATTGATGCTGGGTGAGGAAGCGGATATTGCTTTTCAGCCATTCGATTTTATCCACTTCCTTGTGGTGTACCATCTCCACTTCGTGGCGGAGCAGCTTACTTCTTTCGGCGTACTCTTTGGAGCCCAGGTGGAATAAATCAGCATCACAAACAATTTGTTCGATCAGCGTGTTGGGAGATTGAGGCATTTTAGTGGCCAGGATACAGCCGCTTACCATTTGCTGCAGCTGCTCCGATGCATTATGCTCCCGGAGGAATTGTACCGCTTCTTCGGCGCCTGCTTCCTCGTGGCTGCTGCCATCTCCTTCCAGGTATCCTTCATCATGAAACCAGGCAGCTATGTATACAGCAGTCAGTTCATCGTCCTGGAGGCGGTAATGCGCAGCAATTTGTGCAGCGGCATCTACCACGCCCTGCGTATGTGTAAGATTATGGTAAACCAGTGCTGGTTGCGGATTGTCCCTGTATTTTGCCAGTATGTATTCCCTGGCTGCATCTATGAGGGCAGTATTTTGCATATGCGAAGATGATTAAATCCAATCTGAAGTTACTGTATTTTTGAGTTAAATTTAAGCTATAAAGTATCGCTATGGATGTACGAATCCTGCTATTCTTCCTATTTTTTATGCTATCCTGTAACTATTCAGACAGGTCGCAGAAAGTTTATTCCTCTCCTCAGGGCTACGACCTGGGATCGCCGGTACGTTACCGGGTACGTGAGTCTATGCAGGAAATATCCGGTATAGCCCTCTATCCGGACGAGCGCCGTATCCTGGCTATCAACGACGAAGAAGGAAAAATATTCGAAATAGATGTAAAAGCAACCAAAGCCTATCCCACCTGGAAGTTTGGGAAAAATGACGACTACGAGGACCTCTGTGAAACGGACAGCGGAATTTTCGTGCTCAAAAGCAACGGAAGCCTTTTCCGTATCCGCAACCTGTTTACCGACTCGGTGACATCCGTTCATTACAAATTTGGAAAGAAGGGGAAAAAAGAGTTTGAAACTGCCTACTTCGACAAGAACAAAAACAGTATCATAACCATTTGTAAGAATTGTGAGGACGATAAGAAACTAGGCGTTACCAGTGCCTACAGCTTCCGGCTTGACAGTATGGTTTTTGAATCTGACCCCGTATTTCAGCTGGATGACAAGGAAATAGCTAAACTAGCGGGAATCGACATGCGCTTTTTCAAACCCAGCGCCGCAGCCATACATCCTATTGAGCATAGGCTGTATATTGTGGCCTCCGTTAATCAGCTGCTGGTAATTTCAGACCTGGAAGGCCATGTACAGGAAGCCTACAACCTGAGACACCGGCTGTTCCTCCAACCCGAAGGCCTTGCCTTTGCACCTAATGGAGATATGTATATCTCCAATGAAGGCGGGTACGATGGAGTAGCCAATATTCTCAAATTCACTTATAAAAAGAAATGAGAGCATTCTACGCACTAATTTTTGCCTGCCTGTTGCCGGCGTTGGCATTTGGCCAGTCCGGTAATGTGAAACAACGCATTATCCTCATCGGGGACGCCGGTGAACTGCATGAAAATGGCCGCAACCCGGTGATCGACGCCGTTCGCAGCAAATACGACCTCCAGGACAGCCGCAATACCGTACTTTTTCTGGGCGACAACGTATATCCTAAAGGGTTACCCGATTCACTGACTAAAAGCTACCCTACCGCCCGCCAGATACTCGATTATCAGGTAAACCTCGTACGCGGTACCAACGCCAAAGGCTTTATCATTCCCGGCAACCACGACTGGGAAAAAAGTAAGCCCAACGGCTGGGCTACCATCCGCAACCAGCAACGATATGTGGATTCACTTCATCTCCCAAATGTCACCTTCTTCCCTAAAGATGGCTGCCCGGGCCCGGAGGAAGTGAAAATCTCCGATGAGGTAACGCTCATCATCATGGATAGTGAATGGTGGCTGTTTCCATACGATAAACCCGGTGTAGACGACGATTGTGAGTGTAAAGAAAAAGATGAGGTGCTGGTGAAAGTCTCGGAGATAGTAGCGAAAAACCGCAATAAGCTCATCGTATTCGCCACACACCATCCTTTCAGAAGCTATGGCATCCACGGTGGCTACTATACGATCAAACAGCACATCTTTCCGCTGACTGACATGAAGCCATGGCTCTATGTGCCGCTGCCGGTGATTGGTTCCATCTATCCGCTCACACGCGGCGTATTTGGTACCCCGGAAGATTTGCCGCATCCGCTGTATAAAGACATGGTAAAAGGCATTGAAGATGCTATGCGCCAACACGGCCCCATTGTTTTTGTTTCCGGCCACGACCACACCCTGCAGCTGATCAAAGATGAAGGGAATAGCTATGTGGTGAGCGGCAGTGGCGCTAAAAACAATCGCGTAAAACAGGGCAGTAAATCATTATACGCCACGTGCGACAATGGCTTCAGCGTGCTCGAAGTGATGGAAGACAGTACCGTAAACGTTCAGTACTACCTGGCGGAAAACCTGTCGCAGCCTGCGTTTACAAATACCTTACTGCACTACTCCGATTTCAATCGCCTCGGTATAAAATTCACACAGCCGGATACATTACCTGCCGTAGTAACCCTGCCCGCAGATACCCAGTATGAGGATGTGAATAACTTCCACCGCTGGCTGCTCGGCGAAACCTACCGAAAAGTATGGGCGGCGCCGCTCAACTTTCCGGTGCTCAACCTCCGCACGGCCAAGCCGGGAGGGCTAACTATCCTGCAACGCGGTGGTGGTATGCAAACCCGCTCCCTGCGACTGGCAGATACGGCCGGTGTGGAATACGCCATGCGCTCCCTGAAGAAGTATCCGCTGGTAGCTATTCCGCCTTTGCTGAGAGAAACTATTGCCCGCGAAGTAGTACAGGACCAGATTTCAGCAGCAAATCCCTATGCGCCGCTGGCAGTGGCAGTGCTCGCAGAAGCGGCCAAAATCCCCCATACCAACCCAACTTTCGTATACCTGCCAAAGGATACAGCACTGGGCATCTATGTAAATGATTTTGGAAATGATGTGTACCTGTTCGAAGAACGGGAACCCGTTACCGGTGAAAGAGAAAAAACATACAACACCCTCAAGGTGGTGGATAAAATACAGGCAGATAATGATTACCTCGTGGATCAAAAGTCGGTACTGCGGGCCAGACTCCTGGATAACTACATCATGGACTATGACCGCCACGATGACCAATGGCGCTGGTTCCGTGAAAAACATAAAGGGGTGGATTACTACTATCCCGTGCCCCGCGACCGCGATCAGGCCTTTTTTGTGAATAACGGATTCCTGTCTAAAATCGTTGCTGCGCCGTTCCTGATGCCGCAGTTCTCCGGCTTCCGCCCCAAAACTAAAAACCTGAACCGCTGGAACTTCTCTACCCGCTTCTTCGATCGCTCCTTCCTCAACGAACTGGATGAGCAGGATTGGAGGAAACAAATCAGCAAGTTCCTGGAAAAAATGACGGACAGTACCCTCGAGGCTGCGGTGAACGCATTCCCGGATACCGTAAAGCACCTCGTAAATCCGTATATGCTGAACACGCTCAAAGCCCGCAGGAGCGGTATGGAAGATGTAATGCTTAAATATTACCGCTTCCTCTCCAAACGTGTATACGTGCCTGCTACTGCTAAAGACGAGCTGATACAACTGGATCGGAAAGATGATGGTGCCGTGTCACTTAATATCTCCAAAATATCCAAAAAAGGAGAGGTGCAACACTCCGTATTCAGCAGAACCTTCCAGCCAGACGTTACCAAGGAACTGAACATTTACGGCATGGGCGGCCAGGACCGCTGGGTAATCACCGGGAACAACAGCACGCCTATACGCATCCGCTTTATCGGCGGCCGCGATACGGATAGCTATACCGACAGTTCTACCACCAGCGCCGGCAAACGTATACGCATATACGACCTGAAGAGTGGAAAAGATACCTTCCTCCTCCACGGTGATCAGGCCCTTAAGCTTTCTGATAAGCCGGAGAATATCGCCTATGAACGTAAGTTCTTTAAGTACGATAAATTCTTGCCGCTGCTGGCGGTAGGCTTCAATAAAGACGATGGTATGCTGCTCGGCGTAGGTGCTTCCTATCAGCACCAGGCCTGGCGTAAAGAGCCTTTCGCCTCCCGTCACACTTTTGCAGCCACACATGCGCTGGCTACCAAAGCATGGAACTTCAAATACTTGGGTGAGTGGAATGATGTGATTGGCAATACCGGCATTATCACACACGTTACCGCAAAGGCGCCTAACAATACCATCAACTTCTTCGGCTATGGTAATGAAACCGTGTTCGATAAATCCAAGCCGGGAAAAATCAGCTATTACCGCGCAAGGTTTGAGTTGTATAGTGCAGATGTACTGCTACATACCAACTTTGGTCAGAAGTTGTCGCTGTCATACGGCCCGGCTGTATCCTGGTACCAGTTTAATAAAACAGAAAACAACAACCGCTATATCACCGACTTTAACAACAACGGGCTGGATTCCGCCAGCGTATACCATAACAAGGGGTATGCGGGAGCTAAAGTGGTGGCACAGCTGGATACGAGGAATAATAAGCTGATCGCCACACGCGGCGTATTATGGACAACTACCTTCAGTGGTTATGGCGGACTGAATAATTTCAGTAATAACTTAGCTGCCCTGCAGTCGGACCTTAGTGTCTACCTAAGCTTTAATAACCCTGACCGATTTGTGCTGGTGACCCGTTTTGGTGGAGGAAAAGTATGGGGTAATTATGAATACTTCCAGGCGTATTCTATTGGCGGGGTAAATAACCTGCGTGGATATCGCAACTATCGTTTTGCGGGCGAGGCAGGAGTATATAATAATACCGAAGTACGTCTGAAACTCTTCGATCTTAAAACATTCCTCCTGCCTGCCGGCGTAGGCCTGCTGGCCTTTAATGATATTGGCAGGGTATGGGCGCCAGGCGAAAAATCACATGTATGGCACGATGGCTTTGGTGGCGGTTTATACGTAGCACCGGTAAATGCCCTCATTGTGACTGCCGTTATCGGTCACTCCAAAGAAGAAACCCTTCCATATTTTACTTTAGGATTTAAGTTCTAATTCCTGCAAATTGACTTTTACACGAAGAGCTTTGAGGCCGCTAACGCCTTGGAGCTCTTCCAGGTCAAGCATCTCCATATCGGGCAGCAGTATATTTTTGCTTTGCAGAAAATTTATATACTTCTTATACTCCTCCATTTCACGTGCATTGGAATACACAATGGCTATCATGCCGGGCTGTGTAAGCCTTTCCCCGGAATCTTTTACATGCACTTTATCAATACGCTTTTTAATGATCTCATAGCGGATATTGTAGGCACCCTCCACATCAAACCTGCGCTCATCATTGCGGAAGCTGATGGTAATAGGTGAGCTGTGCATGAGAATCATCTGCGTGGTTTGCAGCGGATTTTTCAGCGTTGGTGCCATTTTATGTGTCAGCCTGGCAATGGTAGCCATCGATGAAAGCTGCCACAGGCGGAGGTTGCGGAGATATAATTGATCGAATTTCTTCTCCTGTGCAATAGACTGCCCTATGTAAATCGTGTATTCGACACCGTCAGTACGGTATTTTTCGAAGTAGCAGGGGAACGACTGCTGAATATACTGCCGTTCTTTCTCCAGGTATTGGTTGATGGCGGTATTCACCTGGGCCAGACTCTCCTCATACTCTCTCCTGTGGTGATATACGTGTCCTTCTTTTTTGTCGATCTTTGAATAGTAGTGTTCCAGCACAGGCCGCAACGCTTCATTATTGCTACAGAGATGTTCCAGCACCGGTTGTATTTCCTGGTCGATGAAGTCATTGATCTTCACATCTTCGCCGGCAGTGAGGTTTTCATGCAGGTTTTGCATAATATCCCTGGTTTTGAATTGCAATTCTTCCAGCAGGTTCAGCTTTACTGTTTTGGTAACAATGGAAAGCGTTTCATCTATCAGTTGCAGTTGTTCCTGCAAATCCTCGCGGATGGCGTTGCCCTGTTCAATAGAGGAGTTGCGGATATCCACAGCACCGTATAACGGGTACACCTCATCGAAGCTGATGTTGGCGATATCTTTCCTTTCTTCTTCAGGCGTGAGCAGGTGTTTCCAGGCGGCATCCACAAATTTCCATTCCACCGATGGCTGCAGGGCCGTAAACTGTTCCTTGATCACTTCGTTGATCCTGCCTTCGAGAATGTTGATACTTCTGTTCAGCATCAGTACCAGCAGTGGATAAATGCTTTGCAATTGCCACAGCGGCCGCTCTGAGAGCGCATTAGGCCGGGAGGCTGCCAGTTCCAGCACACCCAGTACTTCGCTTTTATGTTTAATTGGGAACAGCACAAAGCTCCTGATCTTTTTAAGGGTCAGGTACTTTAGAAACGGATAGTTCGCTATGCTTTCTTCTGTTACCTCAGGAATAATCAACGGTTGCGGGTTTTTAGAGAGGAACTCCACCATCTGGGTAAACAGGAGTTGTTCCTGTTTTTTGTTGCCAATGCCCAGCACCGGATCAACCGGGGTGAACTTATCTTCCAGCACATGCTTGTTGTTCACCTTAGGAAACGGCACCATATGGGCGGTGATATCAAAAATGCCCAGGATAGCAGGTACCATTCTTTCGAGTGTGCGATAGCTGTCGATTTCATTGTTGCTGTTCATGTTCATGACCAGCCCTTTAATGGTGTTCACCGCTTCGGATTGCGTTACGTCTTCTATGGTCCAGATGGCGAAGCCTTCCAGCACGAAATTGTCCAGTGGTAGCAGGGTTTCCAGCATGTCCACTGACATCTGCCTGGTACAAAAATTATTATAGTCCAGCTCCGGCAGCTTTCCTTTTACCCGTACATCCACGAAACGGGCGTCGATATTTACTTTCACCTGCTTGCGAACGCCATCCGGTGTATCAATTGTGTGGATGATATCGTTTTGATAGCCGATAGGGAAGTGGTAGTGCCTGTCGAGAATCAATTTATATAACCATAATTTTTTATCTCTTTTTACCCGGTTGATGCTAATGCCCTGGGGAACGGTGGCCAGTAAATCATCTTCTTCCGTGAAAAGACGTTTAAACATCTCTGAATAATAGAAGATGGCGAACTTAAAAGGTATGCTGATGCCGTAGATATCTTTTTGGGTATCTACGGTTACCGGGAAAATGGAAGCAATCACGAGGTCCAGGTATTCACGGTAAGGTTCCAGGCTCACATTGTCTGGAATAGCTTGAAGCAGTTCCGGTTTTGCGTTAAATTTATCCAGTATATATTGGTAAAAGCCGGTACGGCCATCATGTTCGCGCGCTACTTTATCTTTCAGAAAACGCAGAAAAGGGGCAAACGAGATATTCGATTGTATGATCTGATCCTCTTCAAACAGATTCTGGTGTGCAGTTAAAACTTTCATATATATGTATATTATGAACCATATCTGATGGTTCATGCCAGCCAATTAATGATTTATAACAGTTGAAAACAGTGAAGGTTAAGTGTTCAAGGGGGTCAGGATAATAATGAAGGCGAGCGGGAAAGGGGAATATTGTATTTATCAAGGATAGCAGGCCATTATCTTACAAATTTATGATAACGGCCTGCTGTCTTTTTGCTTATGCTAATTCGATCTGGTTTTTAAGCAGATCTTCAATGGTGTCCCTTCTGCGAATGAGCTGCGCTTTACCGTCTTTAACAAGCACTTCTGCTGGTTTCAGGCGGGAGTTAAAGTTGGACGACATTTCAAAGCCATAGGCTCCGGCATTGTAGAATACCAGGAAATCGCCCTCTCTCACTTCATTAATTTTTCTATCCCAACCGAAAGTATCGGTTTCGCAAATATTACCTACTACGGTATAGATTCTTTCCGTGCCTTTAGGATTGGAAATATTCCGGATCAGGTGGAAAGCATCATAGAACATAGGGCGGATCAGGTGGTTGAAGCCTGAGTTCACACCTACGAATACGGTAGCAGTCGTTTGTTTGATGACGTTTGCCTTCACTACGAAGTAACCGCATTGGCTCACCAGGAATTTTCCCGGTTCAAACCACAGCTGCAGCGGACGTTCGTGCTTAGCGCTGAATTTATTGAATGCCTCGGTGAGTTTTTTGCCGAGCAGGTCGATGTCTGTTTCAGGATCGCCTTGCTGGTAAGCTACTTTGAAGCCACTGCCCAGATCGATGGATTGAAGATCCGGGAAGTGTTCTGCCATTTCGAACATGATTTCCACCCCACGGAGGAAAACATCTACGTCTTTGATCTCAGAACCAGTGTGCATGTGCAGGCCTGTTACCTTCAGCTTCGTAGATTTTACAATGCGTTCAATGTGGCGCATCTGGTGTATGGAGATACCAAACTTACTGTCTACGTGGCCGGTGGAAATTTTGAAGTTTCCCCCTGCCATAATGTGTGGATTCAGGCGTATACAGATAGGGTAGCTGTCACCGAACTGGTTGCCAAACTGCTCCAAAATGGAAATATTATCGATATTGATAATTACTCCCAGCTGTTTTGCTGCAATGATTTCCTGCAGGTCTACGCAATTTGGGGTGAAGATGATGTTTTTAGGATCAAAACCAGCTTTTAATCCCAGCTGTACTTCCTGGATAGATACGGTATCGAGGCCGCAACCCAGGGAGTTGATGTATTTCAGGATGTTGATGTTGGTCAATGCCTTACAAGCGTAGAAGAAACGGGTGTCAGACTTCTGAAAGGCCTTTTGCAGCTTTTCGTACTGAGTTTTGATCTTTTCCGCATGGTAGATGTATACCGGGGTACCAAATTCTTCTGCTATTTTCACCAGGTAATCGGTGGCGAGCACGTCACTTTGTTTAGGCATTTTGATCCTTAGATTTATTATTTAGTTGGCAAAATTACTACGCAAATGCGAGAATTTTTAATTTTCTGTAAAGTAAGGGGTTGCAAGGGCTTTTAAGGGGTTTAATCCTCTGGATTGCCCATGAAATCATCCAGCTCACGGCGCTCTTTTTTGGTAGGGCGGCCGATTTTACTCTGGCGCTTACCCGTCTGGAATACGCTGGGCATAAAGTTGGTCCCTGATTTATCCTCCTCGGGTGTGTTATCCACATAGTATTTTACGGCCTCACTGTAAGCTACTCTGTTGGAAATCAATCCGGTAACTTCAATGATCCACTTGCGTGCTTCTGTTTTGATCTCAAATTTATCTCCTACAGCTACGGGTTTGGCGGCTTTTACGGAGTTACCGTTCATTTTTACTTTACCGCCATCGCATGCATCTGCGGCCTGGCTACGGGTTTTGAATACCCTGATGGCCCACAGATATTTATCTACTCTGATTTTTTCGTTGGTACTCATAGTGTGAAATTAAAAAGATTGGTCCGATCTGCCATGGGCGGACCGGACCAACACTAAAAAATTCGGGTATGACTACTTGCTCAGTTCCGCAAAGTATTTGTGGAAGTAAGGGATTGTTTCGATCCCTTTGTAGAAGTTAGCCAAACCATATTTCTCGTTAGGAGAGTGCAGGTTGTCGCTGTCCAGACCAAAGCCCATCAGCACGGTTTTCAGTCCCAGTACGGACTCAAACAGTGCTACAATAGGAATACTACCACCGCCGCGCACCGGGATTGGTTCTTTACCGAAGGTAGCATTGATGGCTTGTTGTGCCGCCTTGAATGCCACGGAGTCCGTAGGTGTTACATACGGGCTGCCGCCGTGGTGTTTGGTTACTTTTACGGTTACGCTCTTAGGTGCAATCGCTTCAAAGTGTTTGGTAAACAGATCGGAGATTTCGTGCCAGTCCTGATCGGGCACCAGGCGCATGCTGATTTTAGCGTAAGCCTTGGAAGGCAGTACGGTTTTGGAGCCTTCGCCGGTGTAGCCACCCCAGATACCGTTTACTTCCACTGTTGGGCGGATACCGGTTCTTTCGATGGTGGAGTAACCTTTTTCACCCCAAACGTCGTTGATGCCCAGGTCTTTCTTGAATTCTTCCAGGTCAAACGGAGCTGCGTTGAGGGCGGCTCTGTCTTCTGCGGAAAGTTCCTGTACTTTATCATAGAAGCCGGGGATGGTGATGTGGTTGTTCTCATCGTGCAGGCTGGCAATCATTTGAGCCAGGATGGTAGCCGGGTTGGCTACAGCACCACCGTAAACGCCACTGTGCAGGTCGCGGTTAGGGCCGGTTACTTCTACTTCCATGTAGGCCAGTCCACGTAAACCTGTATCGATGCTTGGGTCTTCCAGGCTGATCATGGAAGTATCTGAAATCAGTACTACATCTGCTTTCAGGCGTTCTTTATTTTCTTTCAGGAAGATGCCAAGGTTAGCAGAGCCCACCTCTTCTTCCCCTTCGATCATGAATTTGATGTTACAAGGGATGGAATTGGTTTTCTGCATGGTTTCAAAAGCCTTCACGTGCATGTAGAACTGTCCTTTATCATCAGCACTGCCGCGGGCGTAGATATTACCATCTTTGATAACCGGTTCAAAAGGACCACTGTGCCAGAGTTCCAGCGGGTCGGCCGGCTGTACATCGTAGTGGCCGTATACCAGTACGGTTGGGAGAGAAGGATCTATGATTTTTTCACCATATACAATCGGATGTCCTGCAGTAGGGCATACCTCCACATTTTCAGCGCCTGCTTCTACAAGGCGTTGTTTCACTTCTTCAGCACATTGCTGAACGTCTTTATTATAGCGGGAATCAGCACTCACGGAAGGAATGCGCAACAATGCCAGCAATTCGTCCAGGAATCGGTCTTTATTCTGTGCCTGGTAATCTTTCCAAACTTGCATGATTGAGGAAGTTAAGTTTCACAAAGGGTGCAAGTTAAGGATTTTGGTTACATCGCTGAAAATCCGGTTAGGAGATTAATTTCTGTCGTACGAGGAACTCCAGCTTTTCATTCACATCCAGCAGCTTGGCAGTCAGCTCCTTGTTTTCTTTACGGAGAGAGTAGACTTCAAAAGCTTTTTCGATGTTATGTTTCAGCTCTTCCTCGTTCCAGGGTTTGGAGAAGTACTTGTATACCTGCCCTTTGTTAATGGCATCTACTACAGCATTGATGTCTGCGTAGCCGGTAAGCAGCATACGGATTGGTTCAGGGTAACGTTCCAGAATAGACTCGAAAAATTCGATTCCGGTCATTTTGGGCATGCGCTGATCGGAAATGATGATATGAAATTCCTGCTCCTTCAACAGCTTCTCTGCTTCTTCCGCAGAAGTTGCCGTGAACACATTATACAGCCTTCTGAAGGAAGCCTTAAATGCATTCAGATTGTGAACTTCATCATCGATATAGAGTATGGTAATGTGTTGCGCACTCATTTAAGAAGACTTAGATCCAAGTTAGTAATAATAAATGAGTTAGAAACAATGAAACGTAAAAAACGATTTAGTAATCGACTCTGTCCCATTCATTATTCGTGGCAACGCTGCCGTTTTAGCAGTCGCACCGCGGTGTAAAGGTACGTATAAACATACTGTTTTGACATGAAATTTTCAATCTATGGATGAACTTTTTTTAAAATTTATCGTTTCGCATTCCGTTACACTTTTAGTAACTTTCTTTACCTTCATCCGGGTACCGGCGCAATTGGGACGTTTACCGCCATTTTTGCAGCTTTCACCGGAGAATTAACTACTTACACCGGCCTCAGGCAAAACAGGAATAAGTTTTGTACATAGTCCGGCAACCTATAAACAATTAAATTCTAACTCAGATGAGAACAGGTATTATTGTACTTATTGTACTAGCACTTTTGGTAATGTTCGGTTGTGGTAAATACAACGGAATGGTTAAGCAGGATGAAAATGTGAAAAATAAATGGGGTGCTGTACAAAGCGCTTATCAGCGCCGTGCGGACCTGATCCCCAACCTGGTTGCCACCGTTAAAGGAGCTGCCAACTTCGAAACTGAAACGCTGACCAAAGTAATGGAAGCACGCGCCAGCGCTACCCGTGTTAACGTAAACGTGGACGATCTGTCCCCTGAAAAAATCCAGCAGTACCAGGCTGCGCAGGGCCAGCTGTCACAGGCTTTAGGTCGCCTGCTCGCCGTATCAGAAGCTTATCCTGACCTGAAAGCAAACCAGAACTTCCGCGACCTGCAGGTGCAGCTGGAAGGCACTGAAAACAGGATCAACGTAGCCCGTAACGACTTCAACGATGCCGTGAACGGTTATAACAGCGCTATCCGTACCTTCCCTAACAACCTCGTAGCCGGTATCACCGGTTTCAAGGCAAAAGGTTACTTCACCGCCGACGAAGGCGCCAAAGACGCACCGAAAGTTCAGTTCTAATATTTGCAGAAATAATTGAGAAGTCCCCGCCACAAAGCGGGGATAATCTCTCCGATAAATCCTTCATCAATGCGGATTTTCCCTTTTAAACGAAAAGAAATTTTTTCAGAGTCGGAGAAGAACAGACTTGTGCAGGCAATCCGGGTGGCGGAAAGACTCACCTCCGGAGAAATCAGACTTTTTGTAGAAAGCCATTGCCAGTACGTAGACCCCATGGACCGCGCCAGAGAAGCATTTCTCTCCCTCGGCATGGAGAAAACCAAACAACGCAATGGTGTATTGTTATACGTGGCCATAAAAGACAGGCAGTTTGCCATCCTCGGGGACCAGGGAATCCACGATAAGGTAGGAAACGACTTCTGGGTAAAAGAAGCCAACCTCCTGCTCACTCACTTCAAAGACGCTCACATCATCGAAGGTATCGAAGAATGTATCCGCGAAATTGGGGAATCCCTCCGTACACACTTCCCACACGAAGCCGGCGACGGCAACGAACTGCCAGACGATATCGTCTTCGGCAAATAGCCTGGGTCCACGCTTTTAAAACGTTTTTAGCTGTATACAATGAGGATATTACGTTGGTTCCTACCGGGACTTTTACTGCTGACGGGACTGCTGGCCAATGCGCAGAATATCCCACCCAGACCCAATCCTCCCACACTGGTGAATGACTTCGCCGGCGTACTCCTCCGTGAAGAAGATGATGCTTTGGAACGCAAATTGGTGGCATACAATGATAGTACTTCCACACAGATTGCTGTAGTTATCATCAAATCTGTAGGGGAATACGATATCAGCCAGGTGTCACTGAAGATTCTCCGCGACTGGGGAATTGGTACCAAAGGCAAGAACAATGGTATACTGATACTTGTTGCTGTAAATGACAGAAAGATCAGGATAGAAACCGGATATGGAGCTGAAGGGGCACTTCCTGATGCATTAGCTAATCAGATTATCAGCCAGGACATCAAGCCTGCTTTCCGCGACGGTCACTACTATCAGGGCCTCGATGACGCTACTACCAGCATCATCAAAGCCATGAAAGGGGAATACAAGGCAAATCCCCGGAAGAGTGAACCAGGTATCAGCCCTGGTGTGCTCTTCATCATCATTATCATGATCGTCCTTATCATCTCCTTCCTCGGAAGAGGCGGTGGTGGATCCGGCGGCGGTGGCCGTGGTACCACTTACAACCGCAGAGGAGGCTGGATATGGCCGGTAATCGGTGGTATGGGTGGCTTCGGCGGCGGCGGTGGCGGCGGTTGGTCCGGTGGCGGTGGTGGCGGCGGCTTCGGTGGCTTCGGAGGAGGCTCAGGAGGCGGCGGCGGCGCCAGCGGCAGCTGGTAATCTACCTAAAATAAAATTGTTATGTCGTCTTACCTGCACGTCTTGAATGGAGATGCTTCCCTTACCTTGTTCCGGCAAAGTAAGCTGCCCGGTGAACCCGTCGTTTGCAGGGAAGTGATGTGCGAAGGCAAAGTGAAGTATACCAAAGACCCCGAAGAATTCTTCGCAAGCAGGGCCAAACACCTCGAATTTCATTACGGTATCGATAAACAATCTTACCATACACAGGTGGTGCAGGAACTGGAGAAAATCAAACCCTCCGGTTCCTCCCCATCTGAAATCATCCTCTGGTTCGATTACGACGTATTCTGCCAGTTTAACCTCCTCTTCATTATTCACCTCATCAGCATCCGGTTTAAAGAACTTCCACCCATCTCCCTGGTCGATTTCCCCCGGCACCCGGACATATCCGCATTTGATCAATACATGAACTCCCGTGTATTACTCACCCCCGCAGATCTGGAAATGGCCGACGACGCCTGGGACGCCTTCTGCCTCGATACCCCACAGGCACTGGAACTCTTTTCCCGCATGAATACCGGCAATCTCAAACACCTGAACACCGCCATCGCTGCACACCTGCCCCGGTTTCCCAATACGGATAACGGACTCAATGTCATCCAGGAATTTTTCCTGCAACGACTCCGCATGGGCAGCTACCGCTGGTACGACCTCTATAAATTATTCTGGGATACAATGCCCATATACGGCTTCGGCGACTTCCAGCTTGATATCATGATCAGCCGCATGAGCAGAACAGGCGTACTCGAACGCGACGATCAGATGCTGCGCATTACCTCCCTGGGGATAGAAGTGCTGGAAAATGAAGAGAATTATATTGACTATACCTCCATGGAACATCGCTGGCTCGGTGGGGTGCGACTCAAAACAAGCCCATGGCGCTGGAGTAAAACACTGAAACGGTTAGTAGCGATTGATAAATAGCAGGTTTTAAATCGCCCCTGGCGATTTAAAACAAAAGCCCGTATGCCTCTGGCATACGGGCTTTTGTAATTTTACCAGCGAGTTTACTCGCCTTTACTATCCTTAATCACTTTCGCTTTCTCTCTCATATAAGCAGCCTGCTGTTGCAGTGCTTCCTTATCTGCTCCGGTTGCTCGGATAGCAGATTCACTCTTCGCCTGCGCAATTTCTTCCAGCCAGTTAGCGATATATTTATTCACCTGCGCGTTTTTAAACTGCTCGGTCATCGCCTGTACCTGGTCCACACCTTTGGTCACCGCTGGTGTATTGTTGATTTTTGACAGGAAGCCAAGGTAGTCAAAAGCGGCATTTAATTTATCCTGGCCACCGGTTTCTTCAAATTTTTTCGCAATAAAATCCAGGTCATCAATGCTGCCTTTCTTTGCAAACAACAGGGTGATGGAGTTGATCAGCTTACCTTTCGCATCGTTCTGCAGGGTTTTAGCTGCCTGGTACGCTTTTTCAGTATCCAGTTGTCCGAGTGCTTCCAGCGCCGCACCTTCTACGCCATAGGAAGGATCTTTGATCGCCGCTTCAAACAGTGGCAGAAACTGTTGATCCTTCAGTGAGCCCAGCTTTTTAATGGCTGCTGCACGGGCGAGGGCATTCTTGTCAGTTTTCGCTATATTTTCTACCTCCTTAATGGTAGCAGCTTTGATGGCTTCATTTCCAAACTTGAGCCCGTCAATGGCCAGCACACGCAAACCGTGATACTTATCTTTCAGGGCAGCCTGCATTACCTTCAACGCTTCCGGATTGCCGGATTGTAAGTCGGTAGCTTCTTCAATGGCCATTCGTCTGTCCAGGTAGTTATCCACATGGGCATATTGATAAGCATAAGTGCTGAAGTCGCGGTGGTCGTCTTTTTTAGCCAGTAATACTTTATCCGCATCTACATTTACCAGATCAGGTTTGCCACTCACGTTAAAGGTGAATGAATCAATCCTGTTTTGCATAAATACCTGGTGACGCGTTTTTTTACCGCCTTCATACACATCAATAGCCATTGGCAGCTGCCATACTTTCTCGTCTTTCTGAATCTGTTGCAGCAGTACCGTTACTTTACCTGGTGCATATTTATAGCTGATGTCCAGCTGAGGCATGCCCTCCCCGAAATACCACTGGTTAAAGAACCAGTTCATATCCTGGCCGGTTACCTCTTCTACCGCCAGGCGCAGCTGGTGGGCTTCAGTGGATTTAAATGCATTTGTTTTCAGGTAGAGATTCAGGGACTTGAAGAAAGCCGAATCGCCTACTGCATTACGCAGCATGTGCAGGATGCAACCACCTTTCTGGTAGGTGATCTGGTCAAACATATCTTCTTTGTCAACATAGTGGAAACGCACCAGGTGCTTATCCCCGCTGTATTGCACCATTTGCATATACTGGTTGCCATTGTCGAGCAGGTGCTCGTCAGCAGCGTCCTTGCCGTACTTATGTTCCAGCCAGAGGTATTCGCTATAATCCGCGAATGACTCATTTACTGTGAGATTACTCCATGATTCGGCGGTTACCAGATCCCCGAACCAGTGGTGAAACAGTTCGTGGGCAATCACGTTTTCATTGTAGTTATTGTTGTCCAGCAGCTCTCTGTCTGTTTTCTGGAGGAACTCGCCATGCAGGGTGGCGGTGGTGTTTTCCATGGCGCCGGAAACGTAATCCCGACCGGTGATCTGTGCGTATTTCACCCATGGATATTCGTAATTCAGCATCTTAGAGTAGAAGGTGAGCATCTCCGGGGTGTTGCCAAAGATGTTGCGGGCGTACTTCTCAAACGGCTTTTCCACATAGTAACTCACTTCCTTGCCTTTCCAGGAATCTTTCACGATGGCGTAGTCGCCTACTGCCATCATAAACAGGTATGGAGAGTGTGGCAGGTCCATTTTCCAGGTATCAGTACGGGTGCCGTTGGCATTCTGCTTCTGGCTTACCAGCTTGCCGTTGGAGAGGGTAACATATTTCTTGTCCACCGTCATGCTGAGTTCCTGCGTTGTTTTCTGATTGGTTTTATCGATGGTAGGGAACCATACGGAAGAACTCTCCGTTTCGCCCTGTGTCCATATCTGGATAGGTTTCTTCGGATCTTTCCCGTCAGGATTGATGAAGTACAGGCCTTTGGCATCGGAGATGGCGGCGCTGCCCTTTACTTTCAGCTCATTGGGCTTAGCCGTATAGCTGATATACACCGTGTACTTGTCGTTGGCGGTGTAGGTTTTATTCAGGTCAATATGCAGCTGCATATTGTCGTAAGTATATTTTAAAGGCAGGTTTTTCCCGTTCTGCACCAGTGCTACTTCCTTGATATCCATGCCTTTGGCATCGAGGGTGAGGGAGTCGGTATTATAAAAATGTGGTTTAAGGGTAATCCATGCCTTTCCATAGAGATAGCATTTGGCATAGTCAAAGCTCACATCCAGCTTGGTATGGACCAGGTCATTAATTTTGGTGGCAGAAGCGCGATAGATCTTAAGTAGGGAATCTTCAGGGGTTAATTTCGCCGTCTGGGCGCTGGCTTGTGGGCCAAATCCCAGGCAGGCAGCTCCGCCGAGCAGCAGTCCAAACACAGACAGCTTCAAATGTTGATTCATGCAATATAGTTTTGTGTGAATATCTGCTTTACTTTCCAGTAAAGTGGGTCAAATTTAAACAAATGGGTTAAAAATGAGGTAAGTGGTTAAAAATGCTATTTTTGTTACAGATAGGGCCTAAAACAGAATTATCATGATCAAAGCAATAGTGAATGGTAAAAGCACATTTACCGTCAATAAGGAGCAGGAAATCACTGCGGATGGACAAAAGGTGGACTGGTCTGCCATACAGCTTCCCGGTGGCGATTACAGCGTTATTATGGACGGCTTTAGTTACCAGGCCCAGGTAATTAAAGTGGATAAAGAGGCAAAAACCGTATTATTGCAAATAAATCAGCAGCAGTACGAAGTAACCATAGAAGAACCAATAGATCAGCTGCTGGCCGCCATGGGTATCAAAGATGCCATGGCTAAAAAGGTAAATGATATTAAAGCCCCCATGCCGGGACTGGTGCTGAAAGTACTGGTAGAACCAGGCCAGGCAATTAAGAAAGGTGATCCGGTATTAATACTGGAAGCCATGAAGATGGAGAATGTTTTCAAATCTGCCGCTGATGCTATCGTCAGGGAAATCAAAGTTTCAGAGCGTACTGCAGTGGAAAAGGGGGAAGTACTGATCGTACTGGAATAATATTTGTTCAGGAGAGTTTTTATACCATTCAATAAGTATGCTTTTTAATTACAGGACAGTTTTCGCTGTGTGTGTCTGCCTGTTGTTCGGTACCGTTTTACGGGCACAGAACGAACAGCGCCAGCACTATTACGTGTATATCCAGAGTGAAAAGGGGCAGCCTTTTTACGTAAAACATAATGGCCAGGTGCTCAGTTCCTCCGAGCGCGGCTACCTTATTCTGCCTAAGCTGAATAACGGCACCACGCCTATCACCGTGGGATTTCCTAAAAATGAAGCTCCTGAGCAGCATTTTGACCTGAAGGTAGGTCAGAAAGACCAGGGTTTCCTCCTGAAAAAGGCTACAGCCAATGCTTATACGCTGTATAACCTCCAAACTTTCCGGGAGCTGAAATCCGATAACCTGTTGCTGGCTGCCGGTGAAACTAAGAAAGAAGAAGAGCCGGAAACAGCGGTGGCTGAAACCACCGATACGGCAAAGGAAACGCTGACCAAAATGCAGGGCGACCTGGAAACCGCGCTAGGCAGCACCGCTACTATCACCGGTCCGGCTAAAAAGCCTGCTAAGTCTGGCAATGGCTTTGCCTCGGCGCTGGATAAGGTAGTGGTCAGTGGGGACGACAG
Source organism: Chitinophaga jiangningensis (assembly GCF_900142605.1). Lineage (GTDB taxonomy): Bacteria > Bacteroidota > Bacteroidia > Chitinophagales > Chitinophagaceae > Chitinophaga > Chitinophaga jiangningensis. The sequence continues at coordinate 2,426 of NZ_FRBL01000007.1, read as the reverse complement.
GGAAGAGGTTATTCAGGAAGAAGTTGCCGCTGCCGCGCCTAAGCCTTCCGTAAAGAAGCCGATGAACGAGGTGAAAGAGAAGCTGGAGCGTGCACCACTCACCGATGAGGAAAAAGCTATCCTGGCAGAGGTAATGGCGGAAGAGAGTCGTACCGCCGCCAGCGAAGCCGCCGCTGCTGATGTGGCAAAGGCCGGTGAAGAAGGTGAATCAAAGAAATCGCGTCGCAATAAGAAAAAAGAGAATAATCCTGACTTCATCGATTTCCAGGAAGAAGCTAAGCCTGCAGCCGCAGCCGCTGTGCCGGTAGAAGTCCCTGTAGCAGCAGAAGAGGTAACATCTCCCAAAAAGAAAAAGAAAAAACAGGAAACAGATATTCGTACAGGCGAAATCGTTACTGACACCAGCGGTTATGGTGTGGCTATTTACGATCAGCCGGAGGAGAGCGCCTCCAAAAAGAGAAGGCGTAAAAATGCCACCGCGGAAGAAGCTGTACCTGTAGCCGTGACTGAAGGAGTTGCTGTGGAGGCGGAGCCGGTATCTCCCAAAAGGAAAAAGAAAACAGAAGAAGTAGCCGAAGCTACGGAAGATAAGCCGGCAGCCAGCGCACGTCTGATCAACAGCGATTGCGGTAATATCATGGATGAAGGTACTTTCAAGAAGCTGCTCCGTAAGTTTGTGAGCTCCAGCTCCGACGACGGTATGCTGGATGTTTTCCGCAAACAAACCCGTAACTATTGTATGGAAACTTCCCAGATCAAAACGCTGGCGCAGCTGGTAGTAGGGGAGGATGCCCGCTATCGCCTGCTGGATATGGCCTATAGCAAAACATATGATACCGAGAAGTACGGTTCGCTGGAATCGGTGTTAACGGATAATTATTACAAAGGCCGTTTCAAGGCTATGTTGCATAAATAATTAGCACCACTTTAAGTGGATACAAGGGATAGCGTCAGCACGCTATCCCTTGTGCTTTTAAGGAATTCCCGGATGCATAGGTATTCCGGCAGTCTGCCTCGCGCAGCGAGGCTCCCCCAGGATGACACCGAAGGTGTCATCCTGATCAAATAAGATCATATTTCGTATTACCTTCGCGCCATATGAAAAGATACTTTATTGAGGTAGCATACAAAGGGTCCGCATACAGCGGTTTTCAGGTGCAGGAGAATTCGCATACCGTGCAGTCCGAGATCGACAGGGCGCTGGGTATCCTGTTTCGTAACCCGATTGTAACTACGGGCAGTAGCAGAACAGATGCCGGTGTTAATGCGCAGCAGAACTTCCTTCATTTTGATACGGACCTGCCTTTGCATCCTCAGTTTGTATATAAGATTAATGCTATTTTACCGCCCGACGTGGTGTTGCGCCAGGTGTATGAAGTGCCGGAAACAGCACATAGCCGTTTTGATGCTTTGGGTAGGTCTTATGAATACACGTTGTACACGCATAAGGACCCGTTTATGCAGGACAGGGGTTATTTCTTCCCGTATAAGATGGACGCAGATGCCCTGCATGAGGCGGCCCGTGTGATTATGGAGTATAGTGATTTTACGACTTTTTCCAAACGTAATACCCAGGTAAGGACTTTTATATGTAAGATAGAGGAGTCGCGCTGGAGCATTAGTCCGGATCGTTTAGTCTATAACGTTACTGCGAACCGTTTTCTGCGTGGAATGGTGCGGGGCCTTGTTGGTACTATGTTACGTGTAGGTAGGGGGAAGCTGACGATGGAGCAGTTCAGGCAGGTGATAGAGAGTAAGGATTGTTCTAATGCGGACTTCGCGGTACCTGGGCAGGGGTTGTTTTTGATGAAAGTGAAGTATCCGGAGGGGTTATTACAGCCGTTTTCTAAGTAGTACTGAAAAAAAATATTATGCCAAAACCTTTTACTGTAAAGGGTTTTGGCATTTTTGTTTGTTTTGGGGAGAAGAAAAAGTTGGCAGATTAAAAAATCCGCTTACCTTTGCAGCCCGCTTTGATAGAAAGCACACAAATAAAAGTTCTTCACGACACGGCAACAACTTGATTTTTCACTTGATAAATAATCTTTCGGATGCATTGCCAATGCAGCGTTTCAGAAAGAAGAAAGTGGAAAATAAATTCAGAAAAATTTAAAGAAAAATTTGGAAGAAATAAAAAGTTGATTACCTTTGCAACCCCAACGATAACGGGGCGATAAACGAAAAGCGATTGTCGGAATTGAAATACTGAAATGTACGCCGAAAGGGCACAGAGATCGGATCTCCTACATTAACAACACACTAAGTAATTAGTGAAAGTTCTTTGAAAGATTGGAAACAACAGCACGAATCAAATTAGTGATAGTTTGATTCAAAACACAGGTAATGTTTACAGCTAAACATAATTAATGATCCGATTGATTTCGAGAGAAATTAGTCAGTATCAAAACTTCTTTACAATGGAGAGT
>NZ_FRBL01000002.1 GCF_900142605.1 Chitinophaga jiangningensis | reverse complement strand
ATTTGGAGTGAGTTGATTTTAGGGTAGATTAGCAGGGAGATGTAATCGGATAGACGCCTGCGAGGCGTCTCTACTTCACGAAATCATAGTCCTACCATACCGCCATATTTTTCTCTATAATTATTTCTTTCCCAATTTTATATTCGGTAGATGTAATAACCGATTCCGCATTACTGCCGATTTCTATTTTATAAGTTCCGGGTGTCACTACCCAGGCCATCCTCGTGTCATCAAACCAGGCCAGGTCGGCCATTCCCAGGGTTAACTGCAGTGTTTCTTTTCCACCTGGTGGCAGTATACCAGTTTTTGCAAATGCTTTCAGTTCTCTTACCGGGCGGCCCTGTTTAATGGCCGGTGCAGCTATATACAGCTGTACTACTTCCCTGCCAGGGCGGGTGCCGGTGTTGGTAACAGTTACGGCTACACGGATTGGTGTAACACCGGGCGCACTCGTTACACGTGGACGGCTATACGTAAAATTCGTATAGGATAATCCGTATCCGAAAGGAAATGCAGTGGCAATCTTCTGTGTGGTATATCCTCTGTAACCAACATAAATATCTTCCGTGTAATTTACCTCAGCAGGCCTGCCCATCATAGGATTACCATTATCGTTGCCGCCGGGAAGTTCTTTTCCGGGGAAGTCTGCAGCGGAGGGAACATCCTTGTACTGCATAGGGAAGCTCGCTGCAAGTCGCCCGGAAGGATTAATATTTCCGCTGATCACATCGGCGATGCTGCTGCCACCTTCCTGACCGGGTTGCCAGGCCAGCAGGATTGCATCTGCATAGCGGCGCCAGCTGGCTGTTTCAATCACTCCACCGATGTTGAGTACAACTACCACTTTTTTATTGTTCGCATGAAATGCTTCGCTGATTACTTTCAGCATGGAGTGTTCATCGTCGCGTAGCAGGAAGTCGTCCGCTACTTTGCGGTCGCTGCCCTCGCCGGCATTGCGGCCGATGGTGATGATGGCTACATCCATGTATTTGGCGAGGCGGCTGATGGCCTCTGCATCCGGCTGTTGCTCCGGTATGGGTGGTGGCGTGCTGAATAGGGTGGTGGGTTTCGGCAGCTGTGCTGTTTTTTCTGCAATATAGCGGGCGTATTCTGTTTGCAGGCCTGCATCAAGCACGTAGCCACCTTGCAGCAAGGCTTTGTCGAGGTCGGTGACGTAAGCTTTGTTTACATCACCACTGCCGGTACCGCCGGCGATGAGCTTATAGGAGGTAACGCCAAACAGCGCTATTTTTCCCGGCGGAGCAATGGGCAGGGTACTATCGTTTTTGAGCAGCACCATGCTTTCTGCGGCGGCCCTGCGTACGATGGCGGCGTTAGTGGTAAGGTCCGGCTTATCGGAATATTTATATTTTTTGAAGGAAGGGGACTGCACTACCATTTGGAGGATGCCTGTAACATTGGCGTCCAGCGTTTGGGTGGTAAGGGAGCCGTCTTGCAAGGCGCCGAGCAGGGCTTGTGATTGGGCGTGGAAGCCTGGCATCAGCAGGTTGTTCCAGGCGTTGAGCTGTTTCACCGGGCTGGTGCCGCCAAACCAGTCAGTCATTACAATGCCTTTAAATTTCCATTCATCGCGCAGGAGGCGTTTTAGCAGCGCGGGGTTTTCGGAAGTATATAAGCCATTAATTTTATTATAGGAAGACATTACCGTCCAGGGCTGACCGAGTTTTACGGCCATTTGGAAACCGCGCAGGTATATTTCACGGAGGGCACGCTGACTCACGATAGTATTAAGTTGCATGCGATTGAATTCCTGGTTGTTAGCGGCGAAATGCTTGATGGAGGTACCTACTCCGGTAGACTGCACGCCGCGAACCATGGCGGCGGCCATATGGCCGGTGAGCAGCGGATCTTCTGAATAATATTCGAAGTTACGCCCTCCCAGCGGATTACGCTGGATATTCATGCCGGGGCCGAGGATCACATCAATACCATATTCCAGTGCTTCCTTACCCATGGCTTTGCCGATTTGCGTTACCAGCGCCGTATCCCAGCTGGAGGCCAGGAGGGTGGCTACGGGGAAGCCGGTGGCATAGTAAGGTTTGGTGGAATCGTTGTTGCGGTAGGGGTTGATGCGGATGCCTGCGGGGCCGTCGGACAGGGTGATGCTGGGGATGCCGAGTCGCGGGATGGCATGCGTACGGCCGGCAGCACCGGGTACTTTTTCCGGGATGTCGGCATCCTTCGGGTCACCGGGCGGGAGGAGGCCGGGTGGGAGGCCTTCCATGCGCAGGCCCATACCTGTTACCAGGCTCACCTTCTCCTCTGGTGTCATAGCCGCTACTACGCGGGGAATACTTTGTTTGTCTGTAAGTCTGATATTGTTTTTATCCTGTGCCATCGTACTTACTGTTAATCCTAACAGGATAGGGATGGACAAGCACGGGGAAATGTTGTACTTCATAGGGAACAGTATCTGCTATTCCCAAGATATTCATTTTACCGTATTTTTTCTAGCTTTTAATAAGGCTGGGCAGCGGCTGTCCTTTAGCTGCAGCGATAATGTTTTCAGCGGCCAGCAGCGACATCTTACCTCTTGTTTCGGCGGTGGCGGAGCCAATATGCGGGAGTATGGCTACGGTAGGCAGCGACAGCAGCGGGTTATCAGGGCTCATGGGTTCCGGGTTGGTGACGTCAAGGCCGGCGCCCCAGATGAGGCCTTCCTGAATTGCCTCGTACAGGGCTGTTTCATCGTGTATGCCTCCCCGGGCCGTGTTAATAAAGATGGACGTTGGTTTCATCTCCCTGAAAACCTCCTTGTTAAACCTGCCCTTTGTTTCGGGGGTAAGGGCCGTATGTACACTCAGCACGTCGCTGTTATGCAGCAGCTCTTCGAAGCTGACATAGGTGGCGTTAAGTACTTTTTCTGCTTCCGCGTTAGGATGGCGGTTATTGTAAATGATGTTCATGTCAAAGGCGCGCTGACAGCGGCGTGCCAGGATAGTGCCGATATTGCCGAGCCCCCATACGCCCAGCGTTTTACCTTCCAGGTCGATGCCCAGATTGGCCGTAGGATCAGAAAAGCCCCATTCATGATTGAGGATGCGTTTGTGCATATAGAAAGCCTTGCGGGCAACAGATTGCATAAGCAGAAAAGCCACGTCGGCAGTGGATTTGCTGGGAACGCCCGGTACGTTGGTAACGGGAATGCCTATTTCTTTTGCAGCCTGTACATCAATATTATCGTATCCGGCACTCATGAGTGCAATGATTTTCAGGTGGCTGCATTTGTTGAGGAAATCACGGTTCATGGCTTTGCCGCCGGCGTAATATAGTGCCTCGTAGGCTTTCAGTGTATCCGCCAGTTCATCTGGCGAGAGGCTTCTTTTTTCCTTCCATTCTGTTACCTGTATTCCTGCCTGCTCCATGCGGATGCGGCCTTCAGCAGGAATTACTCTTGTTGCAAAAACCTTCATAATATGTTTATTGGTGGTGGGGGTATGGAGCAAAGATAATGCCTTTACGGTTTTTGTTGACCGGGGTTGGGATCAGGGCCGCGGGCCCTGATCCCAACCCCGATTATTCCGCTGGAATAATCGGGGTATATTAATAATTTGTTTTTCTTTTTATACCTTTAACCTCCGAACAGTGTAACAATGATGAAACGCCACAGCACAGCTGTTGCTGAAAGGCCCTGCTATTAATTCTCACCAGCATCTTGTTGCCTGCTCACTTAAGTATCAAACCAGTATTATTAAAATATTGATACCAACCACCAGGAGCGTCGCAGCAGCAAGATCCTTGACCGCATGAAGGATCCCGGGGATGTTTCCCCATGCTGCCGGCTTCCATGGTGAAGTGGCAGGCAGACAAAATTCACAGCTTCATCGATTCTTCTACGCCGGTTTAGTTAACTGTCCATACTTTGCCCCTGCATTTACAAATTGTGGAAGAAAATATGCAACAATACTTATTCAGGTTTGTTATAATATGCTATTTACTTCGGGGGCATGGTATTTGCGCAAGGGCAAAAAACAAGACTGTCACACAATAACTGGGGTATGCATGATCCAACCGGCGACTAACCTATATGGCTATATTAAAACTGATAAGTGGGTATATATTTCCCTGGCGATGATATTGGTAATGCGTGTCGCTTTTATATGGCTGATGGGACCGATGCCACAGGATGCCTATTATTATTTCTACGGGCAGCACCCTGCGCTCAGTTATTTCGATCATCCTCCCGGCGTGGCGGTATTGACACGAACATTCACAGAGATTTTTGGCGCACATAGTTTTGCCATTAAGCTGGGTGATACAGTGGTGACCTTGCTGATGGCAGGATGTTTTTATATGCTGTCGAAAAAGTTTCTGAGTCCGCATAAATCCTGGAAAGCCTTACTACTCATGCTTTCCACGCTGATGGTTACTATTTTATCGCTGGTTACCACGCCTGATGTGCCGCTGATGCTATGGTGGGCAATATCACTGTTATGTTTGTATAAAGTAATTTTTGAGCAAAAGGGGCATTGGTGGATATGGACGGGTTTTGCCATGGGATTGGCTTTTGACAGTAAGTATACCGCAGTGTTTTTGCCGGCGGGTACCATCCTGTTTTTGCTGCTGAGTGCACGCAGCAGGAAGTGGCTGCTATCACCGTGGTTTCTGCTTTCAATCGTATGTTTTTTCATTGCAATTTTGCCGGTGATCATCTGGAATGTAAATAACGGATTTGCATCGTTTAAGTTTCAGTCGTCCGAACGGGCAGGTGATATTGAACTGAACTGGCTGGATGTACTGGGTGTGGTAGGGCATCAGGCGGCGATACTGATTCCGGTATTATTTTTTGCGCTCTGTTATTTTATCTGGAGAGCAGCGCGGCGTTATGGCATACGTTGGTGGCGTGTGCCGGAGAAAGAACTATGGCTCTTATGTTTCTTTTTACCTGTTTTCATTGGCTTCTTCCTGATATCCCCCATATACTGGGTGAAACTAAACTGGATGATGCCGGGTTATATTACGGGGATTATATGGGTAAGTGTATGGATAGGGCAGCGTTGGATGCGTTGGCAATATATTATTTCGCTGGTGGTGCATCTGGCATTAGGGGTGGAAATTTTGTTTTATCCGGTGCCGGTGAAGTCGGACGATACCTGGGCGGGCTGGCCTGGCCTGGGAAAAGCGGTGCAGCAGTTACACGCAACTTATCCTGATGATTTTATTTTTTCAGCAGATGATTATAAAACCAGTGCGATACTCAACCTTTATATGGGGAAGATGGTTTACTCCCAGAACATTATTGGCAGGCGGGCGTTGGAGTTTGATTATGTGGGTACTGATTTGCAGACGCTGAAAGGCAGGAATGCTATTTTTATCAATTCGCTCACGGATGTAAAAGATGATATTGATGAGCAGGCCTTTGTGAAGGATTTACAACCGTATTTCAGCAGCATCACTCCGCTGGAACCTATTGTGGTGAAGCGTAACGGCAGGCTGGTTAGAAAATGGCTGGTATTCCGCTGTACGGATTATAAGCCTCCGGTAGTCAGGGATTTAGAATAACCGATGATCGTCGTCAATGCTTTTGTTGATTACAATCATCATCGTTTGTATAAACATCATTTTGTTTTAGATGTCAGGTGTATTAGATTTGTTGTACAGTTAACATCTATCTAAAGTTAAACGGATGTCGGTCTTTACCGGTATCTCGTCACCGCAGCTAGCTGCGGTGACATTTTTTTCCAGTGACAATTACAATAAAACGTACCATCATATGTATACAGAATTTTCTCTCAACTCCATCCAACAAAGATTTTGCGAAGGTTTTCTGTTTTTTCCGTTTAAGCAGTTGAAGAAGTCTGGGAACTATATATATAAGCAGTACAAGCCCAATTCCGGCATTCGCCAGGTATTGGAAGAGCGGAAGGTGGCGTTTGATTTTCATGTTTTCTTTGCACAGCAGTTGTTGGAGAAAATCAATAAAGTCGCCATTCCTAACGGTATTGCTCTGATGCGGCAGGTAGAGCGGTTGTTTGAAAGCAACCATCGGTCGGAGCAAACTACAGCTGCGGTATTTACCACCTTCACGGACATGCTTAGTACTTATTACAACGAGCTGTCCAATTATCAGTCAGTGGTGTTGCTGCGGCAGCAGGAGGCTGCCAAGCCAATGGTAAAGCGTACACCGGACTGCACAAATGCAGGGAATGTATTCAGTAATGAATGGTCGCACTTAATTAAGCAGTTTATTTTAAACGGCAATGCGGTCATTGAATTTTTACAGGAAAACCTTGAAACAGAAAATAGTTATAACCACCTGCCATCTGATTGCACCCGCCAGGATGTTGAAGAAGTCGTAGTGGCTATCAGAGCCTTTAATACCATCCAGTACCAGCTTATTTCCGTACTCCAGCAATGGAGTCAGCGGCAACAGCAGCACAACAGGCAGGTATATCTGAACTAGTATGCATTATTTAGAGAATAGCACTCATTCAAAGGCGGAACTTGACAGGATTTGTTGTTCATGGTTAACAATAGTAGAAGATCTGAGGGAAGAAAATGCGTTGTTAATCCGCCTGCTGGCAGCAGTATTATCAACCACTGTAACCCAGGAGTTTGTTGAAACCGCTGAAAAATATCAGGCAAGGTTTCTTATCGTTGAAGAAGGACTACTTTTATTACGTCATGAAATAGGTGAACAACGGCAATGGCTGAAAGGGAAACAAAAAGGTACAAATCCACATTCGCCCGAAAGATTACAGCGCGACATAGACCGAACTGAGCTTGACTTTGTAACACTCAGAGCCAACTTCCTGCAGTTTGCAGGAGTGGAGCGCTCATAATTCTTCCCGCACTCATTGGCTCGCAAAAGGACATAAGGATTTTAAGCTCGCAAAGACTTGTTGGGATTTAGGCGCCTTCGGCGCCAGGACGCGATCTTTTTGCACGCAAAGCAGCAAAGCAGGTAAGCAGCAAAGACTTGTGTTATGTTGTTTGTTGCAAACATAGGAATAGCATATACAGGTGAGCAGCCAGAGAATTACTATATAAAAGTCGCGGGGTTTTCGTCCCGGGACTTTTTCAAAAAGAAGGGTCGCTGTAGGCGATCCTTCTTTTTGAAAAAGCAAATCACGCAATAAGCGTCGCTAACTTCTCCCGGTCAGTAATGATAATATCTCCTTCTTTTAACTGTATCAGTGATTCATTCCTGAAATCCCCGAGCGTCCGTATCAGGGACTCCTTCGCTACACCTGCCATGGCAGCCAGGTTTTCGCGACTGATATGCAGCGTATAGTCGTTGCCGGTATTATTGAATTTCTTATCCATCATCAGCAGCGCCTCCGCCACTTTTTTACGGAGTGAGTTATAGGCGAGGCCTATCAGCTGCTTCTCGCGCTCAGCTGCATTCCTGGCCAGCAGCTGCACAAACTTTCGCATCACCTGCGGATGCTGATTGATCAGCAGTTCGAAGTCGGCCTGTGGTATAAGTCCCAGCACACAGTCTTCCATACATTCCGCATCTTCCTGGTACATACATCCCTGCATCAGGGCCTGGTAGCCAAAGAAATCGCCTTCGTTATACAATCCTACGATCAGCTCTTTTCCTTCTTCATTTCTTTTGGAGATTTTAATTTTCCCTTGAAAGATATAGTAGAGGTACTGCGGCTGGTTACCTTCGGCGTATACCTGTTGCTTCTTTTTAAAGTGATTAGTGGGTTTGTGTTGCTTCAGGGTATCGAGCAGCTCCTGTGTGCTCAGGTGCTGCAAGAGCTGTGTGGTGCTGGCTACGGGCTCGTATTGCAGTTCCGTGCGGCGGCGCAGCCGCGACGCAATGGCATTGAGCAGCTCAGTGCCTTCAAAAGGCTTGGTGATATAGTCATCGGCACCCAGGTCCATGCCTTTGCGCATGTCGCTGCGTTCCGTTTTAGCGGTCAGAAATATGAAAGGGGTATGCTGCAGTGTTTCGTTTTTATGCAGGAGGTGCAAAACGCCAAATCCATCCAGGACAGGCATCATGATATCACATACAATCAGGTCGGGCTTATGCGCTATCGCCATTGCCACGCCTGTTTTACCGTTTGTTGCAGTTAACACCTGGTAGTTGGCCAATTCGAGAATTTCGGTCATGTTGTCCAGAATCTCCCGATTGTCTTCAATCAATAAAATTTTCTCCATAAGCTTAAATTTCCCGCACAGGAAAGGTTACAATGAACTCAGTCCCTTCGTTTATACGAGAGTGACATTGGATGTTACCGCCCATTATTTCGGTGTACCGGGATACGATATGCAAGCCCAGGCCAGTTCCCTGGATATGAGATACATTACTTCCCCGGAAAAACCGTTCAAATAAATGCTGACGGTCCTCTTCCGATATGCCGATTCCATTGTCCCTGACAGACAGTTGCAGGTTGTGTCGATGATCGCTTTTGCTCCGGACAGTGATTACCGATCCTTCCGGTGAAAATTTAATGGCATTGGACACCAGGTTCATCACAATGTGTTTCAGGAGGCCGGGGTCGAGCATTGCTTCCTGACCGCCTTCGTGTATGTACTCCACGTGTTGTGACGCCTTTTGTAGTCCCTGCATTTCGCTAATGACAGTGCCTATTAGTTTGCCCGGCTCAAAGGTACTATTCCGGACCTGAATTTTTCCTTCCTCAATTTTACCTACAGAAAGGAAATCATTCAAAATATCAGTTAACATATTAACAGAAGAAACGATCCGCTGGATATGTTTATCGCGTTTTAACTGATCATCACTGGTTTGGTACTGGCTGATCAGGTATACGGAAGATAAGATGGTACTCAACGGGGTACGAAACTCATGAGAGGCCAGCGATACAAACCTGGATTTCAATTCATTTAGTTCCTTCTCCTTCTCCAATGCCTGCCTTAATTCAGCTTCCGCACTTTTCTTTTCTGAGATATCGATGGCAATGCCAACATAACCGGTGATTTGGTTGGCATTCCTGATGGCACTGATGGTAAGCGATACGGGAAGCTTTGTGCCATCGCGGCGGATATAGTTCCACTCGTACTCATTGGGCATGTTAAGCTTGGCCTTAATAGTCAGCGTATCCAGCCCCGGATCTACAATCTGCTGCAGCTGTAAGGAAAACTCGGCAGCCCTGGTTTCCATTTCTGCGTAGTCGTGGAACAGGAGGGGGGATTCTATTTCAATCACGTCTACAGCCCTATAACCCAGCAGGCGTTCTGCCGTTGGGTTAAAGTAACGGATATAGCCTTCCGGACTAAACACCATCATGATGGCATCGGCATTGTTCCAGATGCTGTTCAGGAAGCTGTTCATTCGCTGAAGCGCATTGTCCTTTGCTTGTTCTGCACGGAGCCTGTTCTTCAGTTCTTCTACAGTAGCAGTCAATGTACGGGTACGTTCTTCCATCAGGCTGTCAATAACAGCCTGCTGCTCCTCGGTAAACCCTGTGATCTGCCCCTTGTTGCTGATGGTCATATGAATACGGTCATACATAAATTTAAGGATTCCGGTTACTTTCTGTAACTTTCCTATGACATATTTCGATGAAAATTAATGTGATCATAACAGGTACGACCGGTATGGTGGGCGAAGGCGTTTTGTATGAATGCCTCGAACATCCTGACATTGCCGCTGTTCTGGTCATTAACCGCAAGACTTGTGGCGTGGTGCATCCCAAACTCAAAGAAATAATTCATCACAATTTCTTTGATATTACTGCAATCGTCCCGCAGCTACGTGGATTTCATGCCTGTTATTTTTGCCTGGGGGTTTCCTCACTGGGTATGAAGGAAGAAATTTACCGGCATTTTACGTATGATCTTACCTTGTATATGGCGGGCGTGATTGCGGAAGAAAACCCCGGGATGACCTTCTGCTATGTATCCGGCGCCGGTACGGACACCACCGGCACCAGCAGGCGCATGTGGGCCCGCATTAAAGGGCAGACCGAAAACGCCCTGCTTCAACTGCCATTTAAAGCGGTATACAATTTCCGGCCGGCTTATATACAACCTATGCGCGGTTCAAAGAACACTCATAAATTCTATTACGCTTTTTCATGGCTTTACCCCCTATGGCGGTGGGCATTCAGGAGTTATGTTTGTACGCTGAGGGAGCTCGGCAGGGCGATGATAGTAGTGACGGAAAAGGGGTATGAGCGTAGTACGCTGGAGTCTGGGGATATTGTGCGGGTGTTGAAAAGCTAATTTTTCAGGTGGTTGCCCCCACCTTCGGTGGGGACAACCACCTGATTCGTTTAGGGACCTGTGGTCCCTAAACGAATCAGGTGGAGACTACCGGATAATGGTAATAAACCCTTTTATCTGATGTTGTCCATTCTCAAATTCCAATATATAATAATAAGTACCTTCTGCTAACGGCTGCCCGTTCACCGTACCATTCCAGTTGTTAGTATATCCTTTTGCTGTATACAACAACCTGCCGCTACGATCAAAAATCTTCAACTCATTTTGGCGGTACATATCTATATTCTTAATCACCCAGGTATCGTTTATACCATCCCCGTTAGGGGTGAGGATATTGGTGGCCACGAGGTTGAAATCATGCTTTACGGTAACGGTTATATCTTTTTTCACGCTGCAGCCTGCGGCGCTGGTGATGGTTACTTCATATCGTGCATCGTTTTCAGGGCGGGATACCGGGTTCGCAATATGGCTGTTGCTGAGCGGGGCGGTGGAAGTCCAGCTGTAGCTATCGCCGCCACCTGCCTGTAACTGCACTGCTGCCCCTTTGCTGATGTTGATATTATCAGCAGCGATAGTACCTGTCGGCAACGGATGCGCGGTAACCATCACCGGGGTACTGGTTTTGCGGAAACCGTTGGCATAAGTTACCTGCACCTGGTAAGTGCCGGATGCGGTGGCTTCCAGCGTTGATACGGCAGCGTCAGGTACGGCAATGCCATCGTGCACCCATTGATATGCCGCGCCAGGTGTAGCGGAGAGCACCACCCTGTCTCCCTGACAAAAAGCTAAGCTACTACCGGCACTGATTTCCGCCTCCGGCCATGCTAATACTTCTACTTCAAAGGTGACAGGGCTGGCAGGTTCATAGGTGCCGTTACCTGCCTGTGTCAGCGTTATCAGGGCTTTACCTGGCTGCTCAAAGTGCAGCTGGCTGGCCTGGATACTTACCACCCGGGTGTTGCCCGACTGGATACTTACCGGCAATCCGGCGCTGGAGGCAGCTTTCAGGTCGTAGTTCGCATCGCCTTCATGAATAACGCCAGGGGCCGTGTATTGCAAGTGTTGCTGCAGTTTGCTAACAGTGATGGTAATGGTAGCCTGTAACTGTTGCGGGTTGGCACTATTAGCGTCTGCCACCGGTATGCCGTAGATTGGGTAAGTGCCGGCAGTATTGCCGTCATAATTTCCCGGCAGCCAGGTGATATTGGCATCGGCATGGTCACCATTATCATAGCTGATGCGGACGGTAGTCGGCAGCGTAAGCTGGCCAAAGGAGGTGCCCACTGGCACCGTGATGTTGTTAATGGCTGCTAATGCTGTCATATTCCGTTTATCCACCACCACCTGCATGCCTGCGAAAACCTGATTACGGTTGTCTGTAACGGCATCCATGATAACCGTCCCGGTATAGGTGTAGTTGCCCGCTTGTGCCGTGTTGGCATTGCCCGCCCAGTTGATGCCGGCCGTAGCTGCAGTACCATCGCTATAAATGATATCAACGGTGGCGGGTAAACGAATATCCGCAGGATCACTGCCCAGCGCTACATGTATATCAGCCGATTGATGGATTACAGTGATAAAGCGCTTTTCCACTGTTACCTGCAACCGGGCCGTTTCTCCGGCCGCATTGTCCGTATTTACATCTGTCTGCAAACTGCCTGTGAGCGTATACGTTTGCGGCAATGCCGGATTATAGCTCCCGGCTTGCCAGCTAACAGGCACCTGGGCCGTGCTGCCATTATCAAAGTCTACCTGGATAGCTGTGGGTAATCCTATCTGTTGGAAGGCCGTGTTATAAGCCACGTTGATGGCTGCTGGTGAATGCACCACGCTAACCAAGCGTTTTTTCACTACCACGCGCAGGCTGGTTAGTACATTATTCCGGTTGTCCGTAACGGCATCCAATACCGGAATACCCTGGTAGTGGTAGGTGCCGGCAGTTTCCGTATCTGTGCTTCCTGTCCAGCTAACAGGTACCATGGCGGTAGTGCCATCGCTGAAGGTAGCCGAAAGGTTAGCCGGCAAAGTAATGTCCGCAGGGTCACTGCTGAGAGGAACGGTAATATCCGCTGCGGCCGTGATAGCGGTGAGGTAACGTTTATCCACGATTACTTTTGTCTGCAGCTTCAAATTGTTTGGATTCAGGGTGTTGGCATCCAGCGTAAAGCTGCCCTGGAGAATGTATTCGCCCGGTTGGTCAGCCAGGTAGCTGCTTCCATCCCAGGTCACATTTGTGGTAAGGGCAGTTTGATCATCGAAATGCAGTTGCACCGTGGCAGGTAATCCAATGTTTTCAAAGGAGGTATGGAATGGTACACTGATATCCGCTACGGGCGCAATGCTGGTAAGATGACGCCTATCCACAATTACTTCCTGCGTTACCTGTATGTTGTTACGATTGTCAGACACATTATCCGTTACCAGCGTACCGGTGTAGGTGTAAGTGCCGGCTGTGAGGAGATCAGCGTTGCCATTCCAGGTGATGCCGGTGTTAATGGTGGAATGGTCACTATAGGTAGTCGCTACCGTTGCAGGAAGTATTAATGCTGCTGCACTGCTACCATACGGCACATGCATTGGCGGTAGTGTAGCCGTTGCCGTTACATATCGTTTATCTACTGTAATATTTATACTGCCTTTTAAGGGAAGGTTATTTGTGGAGATGGCATCTGTCACCGGATCTCCATAGAGCGTATAAGTGCCTGGTGCCGTTGCATCATAATCACCTGCCTGCCAGTTGATATAGACGTTTTCTTTCACATCGCTGTTATAGATGGTGTATAGGGTGGCTGGCAAAGGCAGTTGGGAAAACGCAGTACCATATGCAACAGTGGCCCCCGTTGTAGTTTCCAGTGTTTGCATATTGCGTTTCACTACATGAACGGTAAAGGTAGGGACAATGCCCAGCGTATTATCCGTTGGATAGTCCACTTGCAAGGAACCTGTAAAATCATAGCTGCCTATCCTATTGTAATCAGCAGCACCACTCCATGTTACAGGGTAGCTGGTGGCAGTGCCATCGCTAAGGGTGACTGCTATTTGTGCTGGTTTATTCAACAAGCCGGAATAGCCTACCGGTACCTCTGCCAGGGGAGTTGCTGTGTAAGCGGTAACGTACCGTTTTTCCACGGTAACCTGTACATATGCCGTGTATTTATTGGGGTTGGTATAACCCTGCGGAAGCTGAAGCATGCCACTCAGCCTGTACGTGCCCGGTTGTGTTGGATTGTAGCTGGCCGTATTCCAGACTACCGGCACCTGTTCGGGGTTAGTCTGGTTTACAATATTTACAATAACGGTGGATGACAGATTTAATCCGTCCAGACTCGTACCATATGGTTTCGTGATGTTGCCAACAGGAGCAATGCCTGCAATCAGCTTCGGCCCTACGGTATAGGTAAGTGTAACGGTATTGCTGCCGTCATCGTAAGCGTTGAGCGGAAATGATCCCGTGATGGTATGTGTACCGGTTATCTTGGTTTGCAGGTCATCGCGATTCCAGAGGATTGACCTGTACTCAATTTTACCGGTGTTAAAGGTAACTTTTGCAGCCGTTGGCAAAGTCACATTCGATGGTGCGGTCCCCCATTGCACGTTAATGGGGGAAAACGGGTCCATCGACGTAATAATTCTTTTGGCAAAAGTAACGGCTACCGGTGTAAAGCGGAAATTCCCTGCCAGGTCCCTGGCAGTGGTATTCAAATTAATAACACCCTGATTGGCGGACCAGTTTAATGTGGTGGTAGTAAAATCAAATATCAACTGGTCCTGTGGTGTATAATTATCTGTACCGCTAATATTCAGGTCTGTGAGTTGCACCGTAACCTTTCCTAACTCATCCGGATATACGGTGATGGGGGCCACCGTAACTATAGGTGCTGTTCTGTCGATGGTAATGGGTACACCAGCGGTAAAAGAAGCACTGGTGATTTTTGAAATATTCCCTGCTGCATCAGCGAAGCTACAATCTGGTACCACTAAGCCTTCTGGCGTATTGTTCTGTACCACCACATAAGCCCGGTAGTTATTACCGGTAGAGGTGGTGGACATATTAATTCCGGATATGGTACCTCCTGCCGGGCTCACCGGCTCATTTGTATTAAAGGTGACCGACACCATATCACCAGCTTTCGCAAAACGGGACGGAGTAGTGGTATTGCTGGAACCCATCACAGGTGTACGCAGTTGTGGTGGCGTACGGTCGATGGTGTAGCCTCTGTCTGCTGCCGTCAAACTGGTAATAATATAATCGATACCATCATCATTTGTCATTTGCAGTCCTACTGTTCCCTCAGTGGCAGGCTTAACTGTCACGATCCACGCACGCAGGTCAGTCTGATCATTTTCTACAGCGGTTACAGTAGCACTGGCGGTTCCGCCCACCCCAAAATTAGCCGTATTTACACCGGATACTGCCGTGGTAAACATGATTCTAAACCTTACTGTGGCGGCATTGGTAATAAGTGGGTCCATAGTGGTAAACGTGGTGATGCTGGCACTTCCCGGATAAGGGGATTCCGCAGCTCCTATATCCACTATGCCGGTAACGCGTGCATTGCCGTAATAATCTGTGGAGTTTATTGCTGCAGGAGCATAACCGGCGTTCACACCCGGCGCAGTTTTTTTCAATTGAAACCCTTTACTCAGATTTTGAAAATGTGTGCTGAGGGACACATCGTTTGTAATGTTTAAATTTGATTGCTGGTTATTGCCGGAGCCTATTGGAGGTACGGCCGCCTGGGTCAGACTTCTGTTTATTATAAAAATATTGTTCCATAGTTCGTACGGGCTGCCACCTAATACGGCATAGTTGCATTGGTTCCGGTAGAAATTACAGTTGTAAACCCTCATCTGTTGCTGATTCTGGCCGGAGCTGGAAATGATATAGCTGGAAAATTGGGAGGTAGCAACGTTACCGGAAAAAATAGAATTGGTAATCGTTGTTTGCACATTGGCTACATAGATAGCGGCATAGTCAACCGCGCTGTTAAGATAGAAAGAGTCTCTGTCCAGCGTGAGCGTACCGTTAAAGGCAGTAATAGCTCCACCGGTGCTGGCAGTATTCTGACCAATCAAACACCTGGTGAGGTTCAGGTTAGCGCCGTTTGCATATACACCACCCCCATAGGTTTGCATGGCCATCAGGCCACTGCTATGATAAATGTCGGCCGAAGGGGTACGCCAGCCGGCATAACCGCTTCTGATAGTCAGGTTTTCCAGCTTTACATTCAGGCCATTACCAAGTACGGTAATGATGTGGCATGGCCGCTGTACGTCCGGAGAGGTAAGGTCAGCCAATACTGTCTTGTATAACGCAGGATTAGCTGCTTCGGGGCCCATGGAGCCGGATGCATCCGGTGGAAAGCCTCCCAGGATTTCCAGGTGATGATCAATTAAAAATGTTTTGCTGCCGGGGCTTCCGGGC
Source organism: Chitinophaga jiangningensis (assembly GCF_900142605.1). Taxonomy (GTDB): domain Bacteria; phylum Bacteroidota; class Bacteroidia; order Chitinophagales; family Chitinophagaceae; genus Chitinophaga; species Chitinophaga jiangningensis. Next base: position 788,250 of record NZ_FRBL01000002.1, on the reverse strand, counting down.
TCAGCTTCCACCACAGGCATGTAATTACCTGCTGTGATGTATATTTTAGTAATGCTGGCATCCGTTTGTTGCGCTGCCAGCGCATCATCCAGGCTGTTAAATGCTGTAGCCCAGCTTTTACCATCGCCACCGGCAGCAGCTGATTGCTTTACATAGCAAATGCCTTGCGCCAATGATTGTAGCGTAAAAAGGATAAACAGGAAGGAAGTGTATACTTTTTTCATGCAAATAGTCTGCTATAGGTTAGGATATAATTAAAAGAGATGCACACGCAGGTTTAGCTCCATGGTTCCGTTGGTGTAGGATCGTAAACCGTTGGTTTGAGAGGTATAAAGGAATTGCAGCTGTACATAGGGGAGCCAGCCAATACCCGCACCGGCAGTGAAGTTTCCGGTACTGTGATACATACCTGTTACATCAAATAAATTACGCAGGAAGCCTACCTGTACACCTGCATCCACCACACTTTCATGGCCATAAACATTCCGGTAAAAGACCTTTGGTGTAGCAAAACTGATTTCTTCCCCGATAAAAAATTTGTAACCTGTGCCGGCAATGAATTTTTCGGTGCCTACGACCCGGCTCTCTTCACGGGTTACACTAAAAATATTCGGCACCGCTGCCTGCACCATCCAGTGACTATCTGTATAGGATATCCCAAAATCTGATTCGAAGTAGTTGTCGCGGCGGTTGAAAGCGCCTACCGACGGGTCGTTCGGGTCACCATTGATATCTTTAGCGTTGATGTATTTGCTGTAAAACACGCCCGAGATACCGAAGTTGAGGTGCTGGTTATCATCTCCCAAAGGTAAATGATAGGCATAAGTACCGGCTACGCGGGTGTTGGATAATAGTCCGGCCACATCATTGTATACCTGCAAACCAGCGCCCACCCGATGGCCAATATAGCCGTTGGCCGCCAGCAGCTTGGTTTGCGGGCTACCCGGCATATCGGTCCATTGTTTACGGTAGGCGATGCTGATGTGCAGGCCGGAATCCAGTCCCGCAAAGGACGGATTGGCCATATAGGGATCAAGGAAAAATTGTATTCCCAAAGGAGTGGTGGCAGCGTTGGTATTCCCAAGCGATTGCCCACTGGCAGGCATGCTGGCACAGAGCATGAAAACGGCAATAAGCAGCCCGTTGAAATGTTGGAAGGGTCGCATACTAAATGGCATGTTTAAACGGCAGGGATGTGTAATCGGTTTAAACGTGCAAAGATAGCCGGGGTGCTTACTCTAATGTGTTCATATAGTACTCACTTGTGTTCAGGCAGCGATGGAAATAACTTCTCCCTGAAGGCAGAAGGGGTAATGCCGAAGTTAGCTTTGAAAAGTCTGGTGAAATTGGCGGGATTGCGGAAACCTAAAGTTAGGGCTACTTCCTTTACGCTTACCTGCTGTTGCAGGCTTTCGTAAGCAAAGTTCATTTGCACCTGTCTGAAATATTCATGTGCTGTTTTTCCGGTGAGATGTAAGAACTGCCGGCGCATAGTGGCCTCGCTCATATCTGCCAGCTCCGCCAGGAAAGGTATCCCCGGGAATCCCGCACGGTAGTGTTGTTCGAGGTAATGCCTGATCCGGTTTACCGACATTTCGTAAGAAGCATTGCTACCCAGCAGCGCCTCCGCCGGCTGTGAAAGCAGGGTGAAAATATTACTGATAAGGCTATACGCAAATTTCCGCAACAGCAGCGGAAACAAGGGCGAGCGTGGCGTTTCCTCCAGCAGTGTGTTTAATTCCCGTAAAGGATCGGTGTTAAAATGGTGCGACAAAATAGCGATGCGGTCCGCCGTTTTATCAATGATGTTCATCAACGCATGCTCCTGCGGAATGGCCGCCAGGTTTACCCGTTTTTCCAGCCACTCGCGGGTAAACGCAAAAATGCGGGAATCGATGACAGCACCAGCTTTCATGCTGGTTTCATAACCGTACTGGTTGTTGTAAAAACTACAGATTTCTTTGCCACCCATCACTTCGCCACCGGCGTCAGGCACCAGCGGCGTCCGCTCTACACCGCCTTCATAGGAGGCATAGGCGAGGTAATAAAAATCGCTGTTGGAATTAGGTGCCAGGTGATAATGTGTATCCTGCTTTGCCTGAATATGTACAGATACGAGCATACAGCCTTTCTCCAGCATTTCGTAGGACACGCGTTCGTAACGCTGATCTGTTTCGGTAATGCGCGGTGCCAGCCGCGTATGGGCATCCGGTTTACCGGGTTTGGCTGGCAGCGACTGCGTTTCGGCGATATTGTCCAGGTCCCGTACTTTCCAGCCGTGGCTGGCACTTTTCTGAACTTCAGGCATGCGGAATAGTTGTATAGGTATGGTGTAAAATTAGCTAAAAATTTGTCTTTTTTCTGGCAAGGACTTATTTAGCTTTAGGCGCCTTCGGCGCCAGGAGAGAGACTTTTTTTCACGCAAAGCAGCATAAGCAGGTAAGCAGCTAAGACCTGCAGTTTGTTCTAATAAGTTTGTTTGATTTGGGAGAGGCCGAAGGTCTCTCCCAAATCTTTTTACAACAAAACACAATCCTTAGCTGCTTACCTGCTTATGCTGCTTTGCGAGAGATAAGATCGCCAGGGCCGAAGGCCCGGCCGCAAATAAACAAAAAACCGGGAGCGGAGTGAACCTTTCCGCTGCCCGGCTTTCTAAACTATAGGACTTGTGTGTGTTATTGCATTACGCCCGACATTCCTTCCATTCCGGCGCCCATATTCTTACGTTTGAAAAGGGACACATCCATTTTACCGAAGCGGTAGGCGAATGTGAGGCGGAACATCTGCGGGTCACGCAAACGGCTGTACGTTTGGTTAAAGAAAGTACTTTCGGAGTACTGCTCGTTGATACGGCTTCTGAAAATATCGTTGGCAGCAAAGGTGATGCTGGCAGCATTATTTTTCAGGAAGCTTTTCTTCAGTGCAGCATCTACACCATAAAAGCCTTTGATGTAACCCTGGGAGGCGTTTTGTGCCTGCTGCATCGGCGGACCATCCATACGCTGCTCTTTGTTAACCGGCAGGTTGGTTTTGGACTGGTAAGTACCGGAAAGTTGCAGTTCCAGTGCCAGCGGCAGTTTAATGTTGTTGTTCAGCTTACCATACCAGCTCCACAGCGCATCCTGGGAGGCACTTACAATGTCGGTATTGATCTTACTGTTGTAAATATTTACGTTGGCAGAAAGATTCCACCATTTGGTAACATTGGTAGTGGCGGTGAGCTCCGCACCTGCAGCATAGCTGGAATTAGCGTTGATGTAGGTGTTGATCAGGATACTGTCGCCCGTAGCAGGATTGGCTTCCTTGGTCAGGTAACGGGTGATCAGGTTAGTCGTGTATTTGTAATACAGTGTAGCCATGAACGTAGCCTTGTTATCGAACGTTTTCAGGTAGGAAAACTCGAGCGACTGCGTAAACTCCGGTACCAGGTCAGGATTACCCCTGTTGATGTTGAGGCGGTCAGTAGAATCCGTATAAGGGATCAGCTGCATGAAGTTAGGCCTGTTGACGCGGCGGGTATAGCTCAGTTGCAGTTCCTGGTTTTTATTGAGCTTCTGGCTCAGGAACAACGATGGGAAGAGGCTGGCGGGGTAGCTGTTGCTGAATTTCTCGCTTTTGCCCATGATTTCGCCATCGTAGTTGCTGCTTTCCAGGCGTAAGCCAACCTTATAGCCAAATTTGCCGATGTTATCGGAAATGCTGGCGTATGCTGCGTATACGTTATCGTTGTTTTTGTAGTGGATGCTGGCCGCGTCAATGAAGTTGAATTCTCCGGTTGCGGGGTCCAGGAAGTAGTTATCACTTCTGGTATCTGTGGTTCTCCGGGAGAATCGCAGCCCTGTTTCCAGCTTCATGGTTTTGGTGAGCGGGTCCACATAGTCGGTTTGCGCGGTGAGGAAAGAAATCTTACCGCCGCCGTTAATGCGCTGTTGATCCATGCTGGAAGGCTCAGTAGCCTTCAGGTAGTTGGTGGTATACAGCGAATTGTTTTCGGCTTTACCTCCGAAGTAGTTGACATCAACCGTCAGCTCTTTACCTTCTTTGGGGAACAGGTGTTTCATGCCCAATACCAGCCCGTTGGCATTGAATTCATTCTTCATGTCCGATACCCTTTGACTGTAATACGTCTCCTTAGTGCCTGAGAAGATGCTGTCTGTGGTGATGTCAATTACTTCGTTAGGTTTCATGGAACCATGTACTTTAATACCTGCAACGGACAAAGTAGTACGGTTATTCATGAAGTAATCCACACCCAGTTTCCCGAATACAAAACCACCATCGGTCCTGTTTTTATTGTCCTGGTGGACATGGGAAGGGGTTTGGTCACCGAAGTTATTTCTATCTGTGAAGCCGGTGCTTCTGCTTTTTTGCTGGTTGCCCATTGCACTGGCGGTGATGTTAAATTTACCCTGGCGGAGGTTGAAGTCGGCGCCGCCGTTTACTGCGCCGCGTTTATCCACACCGGCACGGAGGTTACCATTGTATCCTGTTTTACGGTTCTTTTTCAGCACCAGGTTGAGGATACCGGCATTGCCACCGGAGGCGTCGTATTTAGCGGACGGGTTGGTGATCACTTCCACGCTTTCGATCGCATCAGCAGGGATCTGCTCGAGGGTGAGGGTGGTGGGGCGGCCGTCGATATACAGCTGCGGGCTGGCGTTACGAACGGAAACGTTCCCATCGATGTCCACGTTTACGGAAGGAACGTTTTTCATCACGTCTACGGCAGTACCGCCGGCGCTGGTGAGGTTCTTTTCCACGTTGAACACTTTTTTGTCGATATCCAGCTGCATCAGCGGCTTGCTGCCGGCAACGGTTACACCCTGGAGCTGACTTACATCGGCTTCCATTTTGATGTTGCCCAGGTCTTTATCGAAAGGAGGAAATGCTACCGGGCGCTCAATGGCTTTGAAGCCTGTCATGCTGATGCGCAGTTTCAGGCCGCGGCCCATTGGAATTTCGTCCAGGCTGAATTCACCATTTACTTTTGTGAGTGCACCTTTTACCAGCACATCCTTCGTTTTTTTGGTGGCCGGGTCCATTTTTGGTTGAAGGATGATTACAGATGCGTAGGGGATTGCTTTACCATCGTTGTCAAGAATCTTACCATACAGATGTCCGGTCATACCACCCATGGCAGGCATGGCGCCGCCGCGGGGAGGCCCGCCGGCAGGGGCTTGTGCCCATACACCGAGGGTCAACAACATCATGGTAATTAACAAGTAATACTTTTGCATTATAGAAGGAATTATGAATATGCAAAAGTATTCCGCAGAAATTATGTTTTTCAGTAAATGCGACCAGTGTTGAAAATAATGCTACGAAATTGCCGAATTCTTCGTTGTATCGTTACCGTTTAAAATCCGGCCTTTCCGGTAAGTGCCTGTATGGCATCCCTGAAAGTATCGCCTACAGGGAGTTCCAGCTCATCCAGGAAAATACTGTTTTTGCGGATGGCCGTAATGTGGCTCACGGCTACAATATAGGATTTATGTATGCGCAGGAATTTGCTGGCAGGTAACTGCTCTTCCATTGATTTAACGGACATACGTGTTACAACAGGTTTTGCGCTGCTCTTTAAATGAATGCGCACATAATCCTTCAGGCCTTCGATCCAGATGATATCATCGAACACGACTTTGAACAGACTGTAATCCACATTTACAAAGAAGAATTCAGGCGCCGGCTCTTTACCTGTTTTACTGGCCGCTTTCAGGAGAAACAGCTCATGAGCTTTGTTACATGCCTTGATGAAACGCTCCAGGGCCACGGGTTTTACCAGGTAGTCGGTCACATCTAAATTAAATCCTTCCAGTGCATATTTTTCGTAGGCGGTAATAAGGATGACCATGGGTTTGTTGGCCATCGACTGTAAAAACTGCAAACCGGTAAGGCCGGGCATTTGTATGTCCAGAAAAATGAGGTCCACCGACTGGCGCTGCAATACTTCAATGGCTTCAAAAGCATTGTTACATTTAGCTATCAGGTGGAGGTAGGGTACTTTGGCAATATTATCTTCCAACAGGTCGAGTGCCAGTGGTTCATCGTCAACGGCAATACATTTCAGCATCAGTGCAGATTTAGTTGCAATAATACAGAAAACCAGCCATCCTGTTTGCGGATATCCAGCTTATATTGTTGATTGTACAGGAGGTTCAGGCGACGGCTTACATTTACGAGGCCAATGCCGCTGGTTTTATCTTTTATTTCCTGCGGTAAGTCCATGTACTTATTTCTCACCGTAAAATACAGCACATTGTCCTGCACTTCCAGGTTGATGGCAATCAGGGCATCCTGTATCATGCCGGTACCGTGCTTGAAAGCGTTTTCCACAAAGGGAATCAGCAGCATGGGTTCTATCTGGTAGCCTGTTTCAGGGGCATTTAATTTGGAGGAGATGGTCACGTTTTTCCCGAAGCGTTGCTGCTGCAAATCAATATAACTCTGCAGGTAATCAATTTCCTTTGCCAGCTCCACCTGCTGCTCGTCCGTTTCATAGATCATGTATCGCATCAGGCTGGAAAGCTTTATCAGCGAAGGTTCCAGCGCATCTGACTTTTTCCGCGCCAGCGCCACCATGTTGTTGAGCACATTAAACATAAAATGCGGGCTCACCTGCGAACGCAGCAGTGATAATTCTGTCTGCAGGTTTTCATTTACTTTTTCAGATGTCAGCCGTTCCTCGCGTAAGCGGTCACGTATCATCTGAAAAGCTGTGCTGGTAGAAAGTATGAAGAATGCAGTGAAAAAAGTAAAGAGGAATGCGGGTTTTACATCTACCTTATGGGCCTCGGTAAACACCATTTCAAATGCGTAACGCAGGCTGTAAAGGGCCAGCAGCACGGTAAGTATGCTGGCTGCATATTCCAGGTAACGTTTTTTATAAACAAAGGAGGGAATATAAACGAGTGCATTCAGGTAAAAGAACCCGATGAGCGCCAGGAAGTAGATAACGGAGAAAAACTGCCAGGCATCGTGATCCGGCGATGGTTTGGGATCTTCGTATGAAGGCTTCAACAGGCGTGGCAGCATAAACAGCAACACCCACGCAAATATATGCATGGCAGTTATGGCCCACTTATTATTATACCAACCTTGTTTCATCCGATAAAGGTAGAGATAATAGATTTTTAGGGGGCCATAATGCGACCAACTGCGAAAAATATACGACGAATCCTTATTCGGGCTGATGACCTTCCACCAGTTGCTGAATGCGGTGCTGACCTGTGATGATATTGGCTTTCAGGTCGCTGAGGATGCTGTACAGGCCGAAGTAGGTTCTGTTGATGTACAGCGAGTGGCTGGAGCCACGTGCCACCTTGGATTCCCTGACTTCCTTCATGTTGTAAAGTTCATCCATGTAGGCATACACTTCGTTGAAATAGCTGTCGTTGCCGAAGTCGAATGTTTCCAGGGTAAACGGTAAGGTCATCAGGTCAATCATATGCTGGAACAACTCCGAGAAAAACGCGATCTCCTGCGGTGTATCGTTAGGGTGCAGCATTTCCAGGTTGATGTATATCTGGTGGCGGCGGGCGGTATCTTTCAAGACCTCTTTATCTACCAGCTGGAAGTAATTGACATAAAAATCTTCCGGAATCACCTTTACACAGCCGAAGTCAAAGATACCCACACTACCATCCGGTTGCATCAGGAAGTTGCCCGGATGCGGATCGGCGTGTACCTGGCGGAGTTTATGCACCTGGAACTGGTAGAAGTCCCACAGGGCCTGGCCTACTTTATTTCGGATTTCCTGGCTGGGATTTGTTTGCAGAAATTCTTTGAGATGGAGGCCGTTGAGCCAGTCCATGGTGATGATGCGGTCGGAGGAATATTCCGGGTAGTAGCCGGGAAACAGGAGTCCCGGAATGTGGGCGCAGGCGGCCGACAGGTCCATGGACCTGCGCAGTTCCAGCTTGTAATCGGTTTCTTCCAGCAGCTTGGTTTCAATCTCCTCAAAATATTTATCCATATCTACTTCGTTCATGCCTACAATGCGCATGGCGAAGGGTTTTACGATACGCAGGTCCGACTTCACACTGGAGGCTACGCCCGGATACTGGATTTTAACGGCGAGCTGTTTACCGTTTTTCTCTGCCTTGTGTACCTGCCCGATGGAGGCGGCGTTGGAGGCATGCATGTTAAATTTATCGAACAGCTGGCTGGGTGTTTTGCCCAGTGTTTTTACGAACGTGTTTACCACTAGCGGCCCTGATAAAGGCGGCGCACTGTATTGCGACATGGCAAACTTTTCTGAATAGGCTTTGGGGAGCATACCCTTGTCCATACTGAGCATCTGCGCCACTTTGAGGGCGCTGCCTTTCAGGTTGCTGAGGGTATTATAAATATCGGCGGCATTATCCTGGTGAAGTTCTTCCTTGCTAATGGAAGGGTCCATCAGCTTACGGGTGTAATGCTTAATATAGTTGGTGCCTACTTTGAGGCCGGTGGTAACAAACTTTCCGGCACGTTCTACTTTCCCGGTGGGTATATTGGATTGTTCCTTCATCACTATTTCTTCATGAATATAAACTTGCCAAAATCGAGCAAACTATCGAAAGTGTTGGAGCCTATCAGCTGGAAGCTGAGGTTCACCGCTTTTTCAATGGCGGCATCGGTGAGTTCGAAGTTATCGCTGGTATCTTCCAGCCAGTATTTGAGTACGAACAGGGCCTGCACCCAAAATCCGTGAACGTATTGGTCGGAAATATATTTTCTCTCTTTTATTTCGGTAGATACATATCCTTCTTTTACCAGGCCTGAGATGTAGTCGTAAAATGCCGTTTTGAAAGCGGACAGTTTATTACGGTAAATTAACGGAACGGTAAAGATATCCCGCTGTAGCAGGAAGTAGCTGCGGTCTTCCCGCAGTTTGGATACCCATAGGAAGTAGAAGGAGAGGAGTTTTTCCTGCGCGTTGTACTGCGGATAGGTTTCATCGGCCTGTAGTTGCTGGAGGGTGTCTTCAAACACTGCCAGCCAGATGTCTCTTTCCACTGCTTCCAGGGAGCTGTAAAATCCGTAGAAATCACTTTCCGGCATATCCATACTCTTGCAAAGCATGTATACAGATACCGGTTCTTTCCCGTTTTCCAGCAAATACATCTTATATGCGTTGCGGATTTGTTGTTTGTCCATATATTGACAATTTTGGGTCACACAACAAATTTACGTCACTTTGTAATACAAAGTGAAAATTTCTGCACCAGGAAATGTTAAATCTCTTAACGGATTAATCTTCTTTGATTTTGCTGACCATCCATATGATCACCAGGCCGCAGATGGCCATGATAGAAAAAGAGATGCGGAGACTGGAAGCCTGCGCCACAAAACCCACCAGTGGCGGTACTACGAGGAATCCCAGGTAACCGATGGTGGATATGCTGGCAATGGTTTGCCCGCTGTTTGCATGGCTGGTTTTGCCTGCCAGACTAAATACCAGCGGCACCACGCAGGCTACGCCGAGGCCGGCACAGATAAACCCGGCTATAGCCGTTACCGGGTGCGGGAACAGGATGGCGGTGCCGAGTCCTACAGAGATAAGTACACCGCTGTATTTAAGAATCGGTTTGATACCGGTGCGCTGCACCACCTTATCTCCAAACAGGCGGCCAAGCGTCATGGCGCTCATATAAATCCAGAAAGCGGTGGCTGCATCTGCCCTGGTGCCGCCTACAACTTTCTCGTAGTAAATGCTGCTCCAGTCGTACATGGTATTTTCAGTAGCCATGCAGGCGAAACAGATGAAGGAGAATTTAAGTAAGGATTTGTCAGGGAGAGAAAAAGCCGGCTTTTTCTCAGATTCCTTTGCCGGGGTCGGTGTATCCGGGAACGTAGCAGGATAATAAAGTATGGTAAACACCAGCAACAGCAGGCTTACACCAAACAGGTGCCAGCTGGGAGCAATGTTGTACTTAATCATGAGGAAACCGAGCCCGGCACCGGTAACACTGGCAATGCTCCATATCCCGTGAAAAGTAGTGATAATTGACTGTGTAAAGAGTTTCTGCACCAGTACCGATTGTCCGTTCATACTGAGATTGAGCAGGTTACGGGCGGAACCAAAGCAGAAGAGCACCAGTGCCAGCTGCCAGATGGATTGGGTAAACCCCGGCATACTGAGAATGAGGTTGAAGAAGAGCGCGCCAAACATCATGATCTTACGGCTGCTGTATTTTCCCAGCAGGTGGCTGGTGATAGGCATGGTAGCCATCAGGCCGATGGGAAGCGCCAGCAGTACCAGTCCCAGCTGTGCTTCGTTCAGGTGCAGCTGCGCCTGTATAGAGGGGATCCTGGAAGCCCAGGAAGAATAACCTAATCCGGAGATAAAGAAAAATACGGAAGTTGCTATTCTGTAATGTTTGGCAGTGAGTTCCCGGGTCTCGTTGTGTAAGTTTAAAAACATCCTCGCGCGGTTCTTCAGTTATTAGAAGAGTGCAAAATTAGTTAGAAAAAGTTATTTATTATCGATGTAATCTTCCACCTGCGGTGGAAGATTACATCGATATGCGGGGACCGGCGGTCCGTGCTCCGCTAACGACTGTATACCTGGATGCAGCAGTTATTAAAATAAATTCGCGCAAATCGTCACTGAATTCTTTACCGCTTCAAAATCATCCGCAAAAGTGGAAAGAATGATTTCGTCCGTGTCATAATCCTCCGCAATCTGCAGCAGCTTCGCCTTCATCTGGTCAGGCGTGCCGTAAAGCATACGTTTACGGTTATATTCAATCCGTGCCAGGTGGGCAGGTGTATATTCAATTTCCTTTATTTCTTCAAAGGTGGGATATTCCCCACGAGCACCGGTTTCGATCCAGAGCATGCGGAAATCCATCTCAGCGAGCCAGCGGTCTATTTCTTCCTGCTTTTCGGAAGTAAACCCAAAGATGCCCACATTTACCTGCGGTGTTTTCAGGAGTTCGGAAGGCCGGAAATGCTGGCGGTATTGCTGTACTGCCTCAGGGCCGCCGTTCGGATTAATAAAATGTGCGAAGGACAGGGACATACCCAGGTGCGCCGCAAAATAGCCGCTACCGCCACTGGAGCTCAGTATCCACATTTCAGGCACTGTTTCGGCCTGCGGAATGGCGATGATGTTATCATAGTTTCCTTCCCCATTTTTATGATCCGTTAGCCAGCTGCGCAGGTCTTTGAGTTGTTGCAGAAACTCCTGGTCGTTAAACGTGTTGGATGGATTGAGGAGGGAGGCCGTTTGGCGGTCACCGCCCGGGGCGCGACCAATCCCCAGATCGATCCTGCCGGGAAACAGTGTTTCCAGCATGCGGAAGTTTTCCGCCATTTTCAGCGCGCTGTGGTTAGGCAGCATGATACCGCCGGAACCTACGCGGATGCGTTTGGCTTCGCCTGCCAGGTGCGCGATGAGCACTTCCGGCGTAGAGCCTGCGATCTTAGGGAAATTGTGATGCTCCGACACCCAGAAACGGGTGTAGCCCAGCTCGTCCGCTAATTTTACCAGTGCCGATGTACGGCGGATGGCATCCACAGCAGTATCTTGTCTTGCTATAATCGATTGATCCAATATGCCCAGCTTAATTTTCTTCATTTTTTCAGGTGTTTGTGGAGAGATACAAATTTACCGCTGAAAAAAGTACCAGAAGGGAATAAGGTATTGGTAATAACTATGCGGGTATAGATAAAAGGGAATAACTCTGCGGGGTGAAAGAACGTAATGTAGCAATAGCAGCAGCCCGATGCTGCCATTGCTACATCTCCAGGGCAGGGCTGTTACTCTGCAAACTGGAATTTAACGTCTGTTAACAGATTTACAAGGAGGTCAAATTTCTTACTATACTCTTCGGAAATGCTGTAGTCGGCCTTATTGTATAAGTGGCCTCTTACTGCCGGCACAGAGTAGGGCAGTACCCATGCGCGCAATGCCTTGGCAACTGCTTCCATGGTGTTGATGCCCTGCATCGCATGACCGCCTTCTGCCCAACAAACCATACCTATTACCTTATTGGTAAGGTAAGGTACAGGCTCGCGGGAACTGATCTCAATCCAGTCCAGGCAATTTTTCATAGCCCCAGTCATACTACCGTGGTACAATGGCGTCAGCCATATATGCAAATCCGCATCGCGGAAGATTTTAGTCATTTCTCTGGCGGCATCAGGAACTTCCTGCAAGCCTGCGGTATCAAAAAATGGGATAGATGCTTCCGCCAGGTTGAATACAGTTACGTCCATGCCCTTTCGCTCCAATTGCTCACGTAGGTAGGCAATGATCGCAAAGGAGGTGCTGGTAGGCTTTTTCTCCAGCGAACCGTTAAATAATAAAACTTTCATACTGGCAGTTTGAATTTTTAGTGTGGAACAAAGTTAGTAGTTTTGTGAATAAACCAAATAAATACTTTGTTTATTATGAAAAATAATTTGCCGGATAATGAGCAGGCGGTGTGGATACTTAAAACAAAAGGTCCGTTGCCTTTACAGGCCCTCGCTGATGCATTAGGCGTAACCACCGAAGGCGCCCGCTTTCAGCTGCACAGGCTCGCGGCAGAAGGACTGGTGCAGGCAGCCACGGCTGTTAAAGGTAGGGGCCGCCCCCAGCAAATATGGTCGCTTACCGATAAAGGCCAGGCAAAGTTCCCCGATACCCATGCGGACCTCACCGTTCGCCTTATCAACTCCATCCGCGATACCCTGGGCGAATCCGCCCTCGAAGCGGTGATAAAGTCGCAGCAGCAAAACAGTATACGTAAATATAACACGGAATTAAAACAATACCCGGCACTGAAGGACAAAGTAGCCGCCCTTGCCGGCATCCGCAACAGCGAAGGCTATATGGCCGAATGCATCGAAGATGAACAGGGCTTGCTGCTGGTAGAAAATCATTGCCCCATCTGCGCAGCCGCCAAATCCTGTCAGAACTTTTGCAAAGCAGAGCTGGAGGCTTTTCAGTCGGTGCTCGGTAAAGAAGTGATAGTCAACCGCATAGATCATATCGTACAGGGCGCCCGCCGCTGTGCCTACCGCATTTCCCCGCGAACAATATAGACGGCTAACTGGTTGTAGAGTATGGTCAAAATCTATACTAATGCAAGCAAAAATAGCCTCGCTGACAGAGCTGGAAAAACAGGGGAAACAAATCTCCCGACTCCCCTTTTCCATCAGGATTCTATTAGAGAACGTATTGCGTAATCACGATAAATTTGCCATCACGGATGAACATGTGGAAACGCTTGTCAACTGGACACCTGCGCCCATAGATAAAGAAATTCCTTTTAAACCGGCACGTGTGCTGATGCAGGACTTTACCGGCGTACCCGCCGTGGTGGACATCGCCTCCATCCGCTCGGAAGTAATCCGCAGAGGAAAAGATGGCACCCGCATTAACCCGCTGATCCCAGTGGACCTGGTAGTGGACCACTCCGTACAGGTGGACTTTTACGGCACCAATTACTCCTATACGAAAAATGTGGCCTATGAATACGAACGTAACACTGAACGTTACCAGCTGCTGAAATGGGCCCAGCAGGCATTCGAAAACTTTACGGTAGTGCCACCAGGCATGGGTATTTGTCACCAGGTAAACCTGGAATACCTGGCCCATGGCATCATTGAGCGCGACGGCTGGATCTTTCCTGATTCATTGGTAGGTACGGACTCACACACGCCAATGGTAAACGGTATCGGCGTTATTGCCTGGGGCGTTGGCGGTATTGAAGCAGAAGCGGCGATACTGGGGCAGCCGCTGTATTTTACCTGCCCGCAGGTGGTAGGGCTCAAACTAACCGGGCGACTCTCAGAAGGCGTAACGGCTACTGACATGGTACTTGCTATTACAGAACTCCTGCGCAAATACGGCGTGGTAAACAAGTTTGTGGAAGTATTCGGTGATGGCCTCGATCACCTCACGGTGCCGGACAGGGCTACGATCTCTAACATGTCGCCCGAATTTGGCTGTACCGTTACTTACTTCCCGATCGATGATCAAACCCTGCGCTACATGCGGCGTACAAACCGCCCGGAAGAGCTGGTGCGCAAGGTGGAAGAGTACTGCAAGGAAAATATGTTATGGCGCGCCGGTGAAGAGAAGATTGAATATTCCGATATCCTGGAGCTGGACCTTTCCCGTGTAGAATCCGCTGTGGCCGGCCCTAAACGCCCACAGGACCGTATTCCGGTAAAAGAAGTGCACGACCGCTTCGAAGAACTGCTTGGTAAGGAGTTCAAACGGATGTACACCCCGGAAGGCAAGCGCCGCGATACCGCCTGGTTGTCCGAAGGTGGTTCCGGTACCGCTTTTACCTATGAGATACAAAAGCCTACAGAAGATGTGGAAGTGGAACAGGACAGTTTACAATCCGTAAGAATCAAACTCAGGAACCAGGAATATGTACTGAGTGACGGAGCGGTGGTGATTGCCGCTATCACCAGTTGTACCAATACTTCCAACCCCAGCGTAATGATTGGTGCGGGCCTGGTGGCCGCAAAAGCAGTAGCCCGCGGCCTGAGCGTAAAGCCATGGGTGAAAACCAGCCTGGCACCGGGTTCCAGGGTAGTAACGGAATACCTTAAACGAAGTGGCCTGCTCACCGACCTGGAAGCACTGCGCTTTCACATTGTAGGCTATGGCTGTACTTCGTGTATTGGTAACAGTGGTCCGCTGCCGCCACACATTGCCGAAGCGGTAGACAAAGGCAACCTCGTAGTGGCCTCCGCGCTTTCCGGCAACCGTAACTTTGAAGCAAGAGTGCACCCACAGGTAAAAATGAACTTCCTGGCTTCTCCTATGCTGGTAGTAGCTTACGCACTGGCTGGCCGTATTGATACCGATCTGCTTACCGAACCACTCAGCTACGACCCTAACGGGGAAGCGGTATACCTCCGTGATATTTGGCCTACACAAGAAGAAATCAATGAAGCAATTGAAAGGGCCGTGTTACAGTCCGATTACGCGGAAACGTACCGGGTAATTTTCGACGGTGACGATCAATGGCAGGGATTACTGGCCCCGGTAGGAGAGAATTACCATTGGAGCCGCAACAGTACTTACATCCGCGAGGCACCGTTTTTTGAAGATCTGCCCGATACACCTGCACCTGCACAGGATATTGCCGGCGCAAGGGTGTTGTTAAAACTCGGCGATTCTGTGACGACGGATCATATCTCTCCCGCAGGATCTTTTAAGGCAGATACCCCGGCGGGTAAATACCTGATAGACCATGGGATTGATCCCCGCTTATTCAACTCCTACGGCTCCCGCCGTGGCAACCATGAAGTGATGATCCGCGGCACGTTCGCGAATGTGCGTATTAAAAATGAGTTGTCGCCAAAGGAAGGAGGTTTTACTACGGTGATACCCAGCGGCATGGTGATGTCTATCTACGACGCGAGCGTACAGTATGCGCAGCAAAAGGTGCCGCTGCTGATACTCGCCGGGAAAGAGTATGGTAGCGGATCTTCGCGGGACTGGGCCGCTAAGGGTACCAACCTGTTAGGTGTGAAGGCCGTGCTGGCGGAGAGCTTTGAGCGTATTCACCGCAGTAACCTGGTGGGAATGGGCGTGTTGCCGCTGGAATATATTAACGGCCAGAATGCGGCGCTGCTGGGGCTTACCGGCACGGAGCTTTTTAATATTACTGGTATTGCCGAGGCGTTGGAGCCGGGTAAACTATTAACGGTAACGGCTACACCGGCTGAAGGCAACAACATTGTGTTTAATGTGAAATGCCGCCTGGATTCGGCGATTGAGATTGCGTATTATACCAATGGGGGCATTTTGCAGTATGTGCTGAGAGATTTTTTGAAGAAAGCGTAATATGTTTTTACGATGGCCTTCGGCGATCGTAAAAACTTTAAAGGTGGCCGCCAGCTGGCGGCCACCTTTAAAGCATAAAAAAAATATTATCCCCGGAAATCCTGTATCCGCTTGCGGTTACCCACGAGCCAAACTACATCTTCCCATTCAAAAACGGTATCAGAAGAAGGATTGAGCATTTTCTCGCCTCCTCTGGCAATGCCTACTACCAGCGCCTGTGTGGTTTCACGGATGCCGGAATTGCGGAGGGTTTTGCCGGTGAGGCCATTATTCTCATCCACTACAATGCTTACCAGGCCAATGTTTTCACTGCCGCCATTTTCATCGGCTTTCACGTGGTTGATACTGCTGCTGGCGATTTTGTTAAATGCTTCCAGCTCGGCTTCATTACCGATCACGGTGATTTTATCATATGGAAACAGTTTCTCGTAGCGGGATGGCGTGTAAATGGTAACATCACCGCGACGGATAGCCCCGATGTTGATGCCATATTTTTCACGCAGTTGCAGTTGCTCCAATGGTATATCGACGAGGGTGCTCCATGGATCGATATCGATTTCACTTACCTGCGCATCCCATGGCAAAGTAACCAGTTGCTTGGCCTTCGCCTCTTCAGCCGCCGTTTCACGCGCGTTGAGGTTGGTGAGGAATCGCTTTTCGATACGGTTATAAAACTTCTGCAGTTGACTTCTCACTAAAATTAAAACTACCAGCATACCCAGGATAGTACCTATCAGGGCCGGCAGCAGCGGGAAGAACTGGTTGATGAAGAAACCTACAATGAGCACAGCTACCACACTGCGCATTAGCTCCGCCACCACGAGCGGGCCGCGGTTATACTTGGAGTCGAGCCAGAGCGACTTATACGCAATACTCTGGATCTTTTGCACCACCATGGCCCAGATGAACGGAGCCATCGCAATCATACCGAGCAATACGGTGGACATGCGTGCCCAGAAAGGACTGGCGAACTGCTTCATGAAAAACGGCCCGATATAATATTTACATAGCAAAGTGATGGCCAGCATCAGGATGCCGTTGAGCACTATCACGCGAACGTATGAACGTAATACCAGTTTCCAGTCGCTTTCCCCTTGCAGGGTTTGGGAGCTGGCACTGTACCGGTTGAGTGATTCCATCCATTTGGCCGGCAGTACTTTTTCCAGCCAGTTATAGAATGGCAGCGCCATTTTGATCATGTAAGGTGTGGTGAAAGTGGTGATGGCAGAGGTACCCACGGCTACCGGGAAGAGGAAGTCGCTGGTAACGCCCAGCGTCATACCCAGTGTTGCGATGATGAAGGCAAACTCACCTACCTGCGCCATACTCATACCTACCTGTAAGGCCTGTTTAAGCGGCTGACCGGATAGCAGTGCACCAAGGGTGGTACTGATACATTTACCCACGATGGTGAGCAGGGTAATCCAGAGTACCGGCCATTTGTATTCGATGATCATTTCCGGGTTGATGAGCATACCCACGGATACGAAGAAGATGGCGCCGAATAAATCTTTTACAGGTTGAATCAGGTGTTCTACTTTTTCAGAAGAGGTGGTTTCTGCGATGATGGAGCCCATGATGAAGGCACCAAGTTCCGCGGAGAAACCTACTTTGGTGGCCAGGATCACCATACCGAAGCAGAGTGCTATACTTATTACCAACAGTGTTTCACCGTTGATATATTTTTCCATTTTCTTGAGAAAAGTTGGCAGCAGAAAAATGCCGGCAATAAACCAAAGTGCGAGAAAGAACATCAGTTTGCCGATGGTGAGGATCATCTCTACGCCTTCAAATTGTTTGCTGACGGCCATTGTAGACAACAACACCATCATCAGGATCACTACTATATCTTCAATAACGAGTACGCCGAAAACTATTTTGGTAAAAGATTTCTTTTTGATGCCCAGTTCCTCAAAGGCGCGGATAATGATGGTGGTAGAGGAACTGGCGAGCAAACCGCCGAGGAAAATACTATCCATAAAAGACCATCCCATCCATTGCCCTACGAAATAACCGGCAACGGTGATAAAGGCAATTTCGGTGAAGGCCGTAATGGCGGCGGTGCCTCCTACCCGCATTAATTTCTTGAAGGAAAATTCAAGGCCAAGGGAAAACAGCAGGAATATCACGCCTATTTCAGACCATGTTTTGATACCGGTGGTATCGCCGATGGAAGGGAATAAACTGAAGTTAGGACTAACGATAAAACCTGCAATTATATAACCCAGCACCATAGGTTGCTTCAGCCGCCGGAACAATAAAGTGATTATTCCAGCGGCGCCCAAAATCAAGGCCAGGTCAATAATTAGTTGTGGTACATGCATACAGAAAAGGTGGTTTAATTACGCGTAAATATTCTTTGTGCCAGCACAGGAACGTGCTATTCTATTGATCAAAGCCCGGAATCGAGATTCTTTGTCTGCTCGCTAATATATTAATTTTTTTCGAGGAAACCGCGGTCAGGTGCGGATTTCCTTATTTGCTGTACTGCATTTGGGTAACACCGTTATTGTATTTTTCGAGGTTTGTCAGCTTAAATTGCTGCTGCGATATGGTAGCACCGAACAATGGTTTTCCGGTACCTAAGGTTACCGGCATATGCGTAATAATCATTTCATCAATGAGGCCTGCTTCCAGTAAAATGGAGTTGATCTGCCCGCCGCCCATTAGCCAGATATCCTTGCCGGTACCGGATTTTAGCTCTTTTACCAATGCCGGGATATCTCCGCTGAAGAATTTAACATAGGGTGCTTCCAGGGTGTTGGCATGGCGTGTAAAAACGTAGGTGGTGAGGTCAGGATAAGCCCATTCTTCCTGGTTACGTTGCAGCCAGCGGTAGGTTTCATTGCCCATCAGGCAGGTGTCGATTCCTGCGAGGAATGCTGCATAACCGTAATCTACGCCTTCGAGTACAGGGAAGTTGATCAGCCAGTCCAGGTTATCGTTGGTGGTAGCAATATATCCATCCAGACTTACAGCAATGTAAAGTTTAATCTTTCGCATATTTCCGTAATTTTTTGGTTCCAGATAAGGATACACTTTTTTTTCTTTTTTTACAAATAACTACTGTCGTAATTTCGTGTATGCGTTGGAAGAGACTGTTCACAGCCTTTAAGGAAGCTTTTAAGAACCTCATGATTAATGACCCGCTGCGTTTGGCGGGCGCAACTGCGTTTTTTGCGACGTTTGCATTACCTGCCATTCTCGTGATATTGATCCAACTACTCAGGCTGATCTTTCGGGTGCCCCGTTCCGGGAAGCGCCTGTTTGAACAACTGGAAGGCATTATAGGCGTAGAAACTGCTCACATGGTGGCTGATACGTTGCAGGCTATACGCGGTATTGCACAAAATCAGCTGATCACGGTACTGGGATTTGTTTTCCTCTTATTTGTGGCCACTACGCTGTTTAAGGTGATCAGTAGCAGTCTCAATCAATTGTGGGGGGTGCGTGTGGTGGATAAGGAGAATTTCTGGGATATACTGTTGGCGCGACTCAAAGGCTTACTCGTCATTTGCTTCATCGGTGTCATCTTCATCATTGATCTGGTGGCCAGTGCTGGCCAGCAACTCATAGGGCGCTTTATCGATTTTTATGTGCCTGCGCTTACCGGTTATTTCAACAGTGCATTGAATTATGGGCTGGGCGTTGTAACGGTTACCATATGGTTTGCGCTGGTGTTTTATTTTCTGCCGGCTGGCCGTCCGCAAAGGAAAGTACTGTTTACCGGTGCTTTTGTAACCAGCATCCTGTTTAATATTGGTAAGCTGATATTGCGTGTGGCATTGAATTACAGCAGTATCAACAATATTTACGGCGCATCTGCCAGCACGGTGTTGTTATTGTTGTTTGTATTTTATACAGCGATGATATTTTATTTCGGTGCAGCGTTTACCAGGGCCTGGGCAGAGGTAAATGAGCAAACGATTGTCCCACGCAGGCATGCGAAGAGTTATAAGTTGACGGTGGTGGAGGATTGAATTGCCTATTACTCTACCTCAAGTGTATAAGCTTTACTCAACAGGATCTTACCTTCTTTTTCGCTGCCATCCGGCATCTTCAGCCCTTTAATCTTCCCGGTTTTGGATTTCGTCAGCAAATCATTGATTTGTTTGTCGGATAATTTTTTACCGAATGCTTCAAATGGTACTTTGAATCCGCATACCTGGAAGTTGCTGCAGCCGTAGGCGGTATTGCCTTTTTTGAGCGGATGTGATTTGCATTTCGGACATTGCAATTCCTGGATTTCCGGTGCCGGTTTTTTCGGTGCTCTTGGTTTCTTTGGTTTTTCTTCTGCAGCTGGCGGTGGCTCATGTGCAATGGTGATCACCTTGTAGCTACCGGTTTTTACTTCTTTGGTGAGGTCGATTACCATTTGTATCAGCTCCTGTTTGAACGTTTCCATGGCGTATTCGCCTTTTTCGATCTGCCGGAGTTTCAGTTCCCATTGGCCCGTGAGTTCAGGGCTTTTGAGGATTTCAGTTTCAATGGTATCGATGAGGTCTATGCCGGTTTGTGTGGCATAGATGTTCTTTTTCTTTTTGTCGATGTACTTGCGCTTGAACAGCGTTTCAATGATATTCGCCCTGGTGGAAGGCCTGCCGATGCCATTATCCTTGAGCATCTCACGCATTTCTTCATTTTCCACCTGTTTACCGGCGGTTTCCATGGCACGCAGCAATGTGGCTTCGGTGAAGGCTTTGGGCGGCGTGGTTTTACCTTTGTGGATGCGTGGTTCGTGTGGGCCTGATTCACCTACTGTAAACTCAGGAATAATCTTTTCCCCTTCTTCTTCTTCTTCGTCTTTCTGGTCGTTGGCATATACTTCCTTCCATCCTGGTTCGAGGATCTGTTTACCGGTGGCTTTAAATTCTACCTGACCTACCACACCGAGTACGGTGGTGTTGGATATCTTACACTCGGGGTAGAAGGCGGCAATAAAGCGCCTTGCCACGAGGTCGTAGATGCGTTTTTCTTCCAGAGGTAACCCTTGCGGATATACGCCGGTAGGAATGATGGCGTGGTGATCCGTTACTTTCTTATCATCGAAAACTGTTTTCAGTTTTGGGATAGGCTTGGCCAGCAGCGGTGCAGTGAGCGCGGCGTAGGGCGTCATATCCTGTAAGATGCCGGGGATTTTCGGATGGAGATCTTCAGAGAGGTAGGTGGTATCTACGCGGGGGTAGGTCACTAACTTTTTCTCGTACAGACTTTGTATATATTTCAGTGTATCGTCCGCTGAGAAAGCGAATTTTTTGTTCGCATCTACCTGCAGGGCGGTGAGGTCGTATAGTCGTGGGTTGCCTTCCTTGCCTTCCTTTCTTTCGAAGCTGGTAATTTCAAAAGGATGTTCCTTGAGGTAGGCCAGGCCTTTGTTAGCTTTCTCGATGTTTTTTAGACGCTCTATGGTAGCGGTAAATTCCGTTTCGCGGTAGATCGTTTTGAGCTCCCAGTATTCCTCTGAAACGAATGCATTGATTTCTTTCTGCCTGGCCACGATCATGGCGAGGGTAGGGGTTTGTACCCTGCCAATGGAGAGTACAACTTTTCCTACAGCAAATTTTTTTGTAAAGAGACGGGTGGCATTCATGCCGAGCAGCCAGTCGCCGATGGCGCGGGCGCTCCCGGCAGCGTACAGGTTGTTGTATTGTTCACTGTCCTTAAGCTGCTGAAAGCCGTTACGTATAGCCTCTTCTGTTAGTGAGGAGATCCAGAGTCGCTTCACCGGGGCGGTACATTTGGCTTTCAGCAGTACCCAGCGCTGTATCAGTTCCCCTTCCTGGCCGGCGTCCCCGCAGTTGATCACTTCTTCGCATTGCTGCACCAGTTGTTCTATGACTTTGAACTGCTTTTCCACTCCGCTGTTTTCGGTCAGCTTGATGCCGAAGCTGGGTGGGATCATGGGCAGATCTTCCAGTCGCCAGTACTTCCACTGTTCGTAGTAATCATGTGGTTCTTTCAGGGTACAGAAATGCCCGAATGTCCAGGTTACCTGGAAACCGTTTCCTTCGTAATATCCATCCTTTCGTTGAGTGGCCCCTATTACGGTAGCGATATCACGTGCTACGCTGGGCTTTTCAGCAATACAAACCTTCATACCTGAATTAAAGGTCCGAAGATAAGAAATGCTGCTAAATTATTTAGCGAAGCAGCCGGTTTCGGTGGCGGTAAGTGCGTGTGCGGTGATGGGTGCGGCCGACAGCTGATCAGAGCCTGCATCCAATGGTGCAGTGCGGGGCTGGCCGTCCATATCCCATCCGATGCCCGGGATGGCAGCTTTGCTGGCAGCGGCGGCAGGACTTCCTTTTGTCAGGTGCCAGATGCCTAGCTTATCTTTTTGCAGTTTCGGATTTACATCCTGGTAGGTGCCTGCGGGCATGTCGCCAGCACCGGCGGTTTGGTAGATATAGTTGCAGGTCCATACGGCGCCTGGATAGGTACCTTTGATGGTAGCTGCTGCATTACCACCCTGCACGATGTTGTAGGCCACCGTTACCGATGTAGCGCCTAATCCGTTTTTGCGTTCCGGCAGTTCAATATTGCTTTTGTTATTGATGAGGGTGTTGAAGCCGATGTATACCGAGTCGGGGCGGTCGTGACAGGTGAGCAGGCTGCCCGTAGCTACCTCTCCATCTCCATTACCAATGGTGATGGCAGTTTGGCAGCTTTCGAAGTAGTTGCTGAATATCAGGTGATGATCTCCGAAAATGCGTAGGCCGGGTGTATTGAAGAAGTAGTTGCCGTATACGTTGCAGTAGTTACCGTGGCGGAGCGTAAACTGTGCTTTGGAATTACGCACGGTGTTGTATCGCAGTGTAACGCCGGATGACTTCACGGAGATCAGCTCATTTTCGCCGGCACAATCTTCAAAGAGGTTATGTTCCACAATGCTGTTGCTGGTGGACATGCTGAAGCCACTGAGGCCGAACTGCAGTGCTTCGGCGCCGTTGCCGGTTTGTGGTTTAAAGTCGTTGAAGTAGTTGTGGTGGATCCAGATACGTTCAGCGATCTGGCTGCCCTGGCCACGGATGGCGATAAAGCGGCCCATGCTGTTTTTGTGCTGGAAAGTGTTGTAGTCGACCTGGTGGTCACTGCCGGCCAGCATCAGGTATTCGCCGTCGCCGGTTGTTTCAAACAGGTTGCGGGTGAACCTGCAGAAGCTGGTGCCGGGTGCTGTTTTGGTGTGGTTGGAGCGGTGGGTGAATTTAAACCCGGAGATATCCACATAGGCGGCGGGGCTTGCGAGCATAAATCCGCCGTTGCCGGTGATTTCGGCGCCTAATGCAGATGCTGCTCTGATGGTGATGTGTTTGGTGGCGGTGCCGGTGCAGGCGATGGTAATATCAGCGGTGGTGGTATAGATACCGTTTGCCAGAATGATTTCATCGCCGGGTGCTGCTTTCCCGATGGCCTGTTGCAGGGCCTCGATGGTGTTGACATTCACTTTTACTGCCATGGCAGGGATGGATAGCATCATGGCTGAGATGATGCCTAAAGCCTTCATTTTCATATCGCGGACTAAGTTATTCCGCTAAAGTAAGCTTTATTGCAAACGATTGCAAAGAGATCGCCGGAAAAATGATGTGCGGTGATAGATTAATTTCTAAGCATGTGTTTGAACTTGTTTTCCAGCACATTGCGGATATTTTCGCATAAATCAGTAAAGGAGCTTGGCTTAGTCATAAAGAATTGTGCACCGAGTTCCATGGATTCATTGAAGTCTTCCCGCATAGCCGAGGTGGACAGCATGATAATTTGTGTGAGTTTGAGATGTGCGATTTTTTTGAGGGCGGAAAGGCATTCTTTGCCGTTCATCAGCGGCATATTGATGTCGAGGAAGATGTAGTCCGGAACAGATACGGTATTATCCTGTAATCTGGATAATGCTTCCACACCGCTTTCAAACACAAGCGCGTGTGTGCCGGGGGCTACTTCCTGCAGTGCATCGCAGAACAGTTGCCTGTCATCGGCATCATCATCGATCATCATTATGGTACGCTTATGCATGGTTTATTATTTTGTTTTAGCGCCGGGTTTACTTGATACCAGGTATTTTCGATTAATCGTAAATTCTCTATTACGGATATGGTGGTTGGATAAAGGTAGTGAATTGATCCGGGATTAACTATTTTAATTCATAGTTGGTACCATGGCGGATTAGGCGGCAATAATCTCCTGTAAGTCACTCGTCTGGCACGAATACCGGATGAGTAACTGAAGATTTGGGTGCTTACCCATTATTATGTGGGCTATGCGTTGGAATATTTCATCTCCCCGAAAAAATAAAAGTGATAACGGTAATGGATATACGATGCTGAAAAATAGCAGTGACTAGTCGTATTGTTTTTGGAAAATGAAAACAGCCGGCATGAAGCGTGCCGGCTGTTTCCAACATGTAAAGTCTTCAGCAATATTATTTCACCTCCGCTAAATACTTATGCACAAAGCTAATCGCCATTGACCCCTCGCCAACCGCAGCGGCTACACGATTCATCGCTTTCGCCCGCACATCACCGGCAGCAAATATACCAGGACAGCTGGTTTCCAGCAAATACGGATCCCGACTCTGCTTCCAGATGCTACGGAAATCATTGTAATTTTTCAACTCATTGCCGGTTTCAATAAAGCCTTTTTCATCGCGGATGATATTGAGGGAGATCCAGTCTGTAATGGGCTTGGCGCCAATGAATATAAACAACGCCACAGCATCCACGGTGGCTGATTCACCGGTGTTGATGTTGCTGATCACGAGTTGTTCGAGCCTGTCGCCACCTGTGGCTTCTGTCACTTCTGATTTACCCTGTACTTCAATGTTAGGGGTGTCATTGATCTGATCAATCAGGTAGGCGGACATGGTACTGGTGAGGTCAGGCTTGCGGATAAGGATGATCACCTTACGGGCAAACTTGGAAAGGTACATAGCTGCCTGGCCGGCGGAGTTGCCGCCACCAACGATGTATACATCGCCGCCCATACAGGCGGTGGCTTCTGTCATAGCGGCACCGTAGTATACGCCTGCGCCGGTGAAGTTGGAGAGGCCTTTCGTATCCAGGGTGCGATAATCCACACCGGTTGTGATGATAATGCTGCGGGTATTTACCGAGCTGCCATCTTCCAGGTTAATTTTATTATAGCCGTCTATCTGTTCTATACTGGATACAGACTGCGGTGTGATAAATTCAGTGCCAAGGCGGGTAGCCTGTGTAATGGCTCTGCGGGTAAGCTCTGCACCGCTGAGGCCAGTGGGAAAGCCCAGGTAGTTTTCTATGCGACTACTGGTGCCCGCCTGGCCGCCAGGGGCCCGCCTCTCAATCAATAGTGTTTTTAATCCTTCCGAGGCGCCGTATACGCCGGCTGCTAAGCCTGCAGGGCCTGCGCCGATGATTACCACATCATACACGTCGTGTTTCACCTGTGGGTTAAGCCCTACTTTCTTTGCCAGTTCCTGGATACCAGGGTTTGATAGCCAGTTGCCATCTTCAAAAAAAACCAGTGGCAACTCTTTTGCCGTAAGCTGGTTGAGTTGCAGCAGTTGCTGTGCCTCTTCGGATGTTTGTATATCCAGCCACTGGTAAGGAATCAGGTTGCCTGCCAGGAAATCCTTGATGGTATGGGATTTCTGGGAGTATTGATAGCCGGCCACCTTGATGCCTTTGAAGGCAGGACGATAGCTGTGCTGCCATTCGTCCAATAGTTCATCCAGTACTGGATAAAGCTTTTCTTCAGGTGGGTCCCAGGGTTTCACCAGGTAATAATCCAGCTGTGCCTTGTTGATCGCACGGATAGCCGCGTCGGTATCAGAGTAGGCGGTGAGCAGTACCCGCTTGGCTTCCGGGTAAAATTTACGGGCGTATTCCAGGTAGCTCACACCATCCATTTCGGGCATGCGCTGGTCGGATATAAACATGGCGATGGTTTCGCCTTTGTTTTTCAGTTCAGTCAAACTTTCCCTGGCTTCCTTTACAGAAGCGGTACTGATAATGCGATACTGTTCGCGATATTTACTTTTCAGATCGCGTACTATCGCCCGCAGCACCTGTGGGTCGTCGTCAATACAAAGAATAATCGGGAGGCTCATGTCAGGTTTCAGCATTATTTGTTAGTCGTGCAGCGGTAGTAATACCGTGAAGGTAGTATTGCCCGGCTCACTGTTTACTTTTTGATGGCCACGATGGTGGCGGATAATTTGTGCTACAATATCAAGTCCCATTCCGGTTCCTTTTCCAATGTCTTTGGTAGTAAAGAAAGGGTCAAATATTTTGTCTTTTATTTCCGGTGAGATGCCAGGGCCGTTGTCGGTAATTTTCACGGCCAGGCATTTGCCATCCATGGCGGTAGTCACGGTAAGATGCCCTTTGCCGTTAGGTTCCATGGCATCAATAGCATTATCGATAATATTGGTCCATACCTGGTTTAGCTCTCCTGCGAAAGCACTGACCTGCGGTAAGCTGGTATCAAAGTTACGGGTAACTTCGATATTACCTTTACGGAGTTTGTATTCCAGCATATTGAGCGTGCTTTGCAGTCCGGTATGGATATCTATCCAGGATTTATCCTGCCCCTGATCCATGTGCGTAAACGATTTCACCGAGTCCACCAGTTTACTGATCCGGGAGGCTGCCTCTTCAATGTCTGTTACCATTTTCTCCGTTACCAGGTTGGTGTTGATCCAGTTCAGTACTGGTGAAACGGCTTTATCAGCAATATGTTTTCTGAATTGTTCGATATGTACCTCAGAAAACCCGAAATCTACCATGTTTTCCGCGATGTCCATTGCATTCTCCACCTTGTATTTGTCGAGTATATCCAGCAGCTCATCCGTTTTATCACTGCGTTCCAGCATGCCCATGGGCGGTGGCGGACCCTGGTGGATCACTTCAAACATAATGCAGTTGATCGCATCTACCTGTGCTTCCGTCAGCTGAAGGTTCATCAGTGCTTTAAACACATCCGGTACCAGTTGCAGGTGTTGTTTAAGACTTCTGGCGCCGCGCAGCACGGCGGATGCGGGGTTATTCAGTTCATGGGTAAGTCCGGCGGAGAGCTTGCCCAATGCCATCATTTTTTCGCTTTGCTGTTGCAGACTGGTAAAATCGCGCACGCGGCTGGTCATCACATGTACCAGTGCCTGCGTGAGTTCAAAATGTTGATGGATCAGGTCATCGATTTTTTCCCGGGGGAAGGTGAGCACCTGCATATCTTCCATTATCTCGCAGCTGGCGGCGGCTTTGGTCATCCGGGAAAAGGGCAGGTAGCCGGTGATGGACTGTGGTTCCAGTGTCATCAGTTCCACCATATCGTTGTGTTGTTGCAGGTATAGTTTAGCGCGGCCTGAAATCACGATATGTGTTCCGGGAACGGCGTCACCAGCTTTAAACCAGGTACTGCCAACGGGATAGTGGTGATGTTCGCTGTTATCAATGAACCATTGGAGCTGACTGACCGGTACTTCTTTAAGCGCGTCAACGGTTTGCAGCCAGTCGGCGGTTACTGTTGTCATTAGCATATTTTTACTTAGGGAGCACCATTAATGGGATGTTACTGTTCCAGGCCAGTTTCTGGGTAATGCTTTTCTGGAAGAAGGAGAGTACGCTGTTATTTTTCCTGTGAATGGTAATAATCATGTCTGCACTGTTGTTCTGGGCAAATTCGCTGATGCTTTTTGCAACGTCGCGATGGGTGCTGTAGGTATATTCTACGTTATAGGGATCGAGTAGTTCATGCAGCTGCTGGATTTCATCTCTCAGTTCTGTCTGGTATCTTTCATTTTTTGCTATGTTAATCACCAGTATTTGTGCCTGGAAGAGATCCAATACTCTTGTGAGCTGTGATTTTTCAGCAACCTGAAAAATTTCCAGGTCTACTGCCAGTACTATTTTTTTAGGAATAGTAATTGGGGCATCTGCGGGTATGAGCAGTAGGGGAATGTTGGTGCTGTTCATGGTGCGGATGGCGGTGCTTCCTACCAGTACTTTTTCCAGGTTGGATTTACCTTTCATGCCCATTACCACGCAGCGTACATCTTCTTCTGCGGTAAGTTGCTCAATCACTTCGTTGATGGGCAGGTTGGAGGTGATACCGTGCACCTTGGTATTTTCGCCGGTGATCACGCTCATTTCTGTTTGCCATTGTGCGATTAGTTTTTCGCTTTCTTCCTTAATATCCGGCAAGCTAAAGGCTACAACGGGTTGATTTGCCAGCGCGGTAGGATTCAGGAAGTAGCTGTTTAAGAGGATTAATTGCTGGGTTTTATAGTGTTTAGCCAGAAAGCTGGCATATTCAGCCGCATGGAACGCTGTGTCAGAAAAATCGGTTAATGCCAGAATAGTTTGCATAAGATGAAGATATTTACTTTAATGAAAGAACAATCGAATAGCGTTATGGTTGTTACGAATATAACGGGTGTGATAGCTTGATCAAAAGAAATACCACAATTTTTGTGGTTATTTATGTTGAGAGCAGTTTGTTGGGATGCTTAATTACATTCAACTTACAAAAAATATGTTATGCAGGCAATTATTATTGTACAGCCAGGTGCGCCATCGGTCATGCATTTGATGGAGAGAGACACACCGAAGCCGGGGACAGGGGAAGTGTTAATAAAGGTACATGCTGCGGGTGTAAACCGTCCGGACGTGGCACAGCGCAAAGGTAACTATGCAGCGCCGCCGGGGGCGCCGGTGGATATTCCGGGACTGGAGGTGGCCGGCGAAATTGAGGCGATAGGGGCAGATGTGCGCGACTGGAAAATCGGGGATAAAGTATGTGCTTTGCTGGCAGGCGGAGGCTATGCAGAATATGCGGTAGCGCCCGTAGGGCAGTGTTTGCCGGTTCCAGATGGGTGGGATTTCATACAGGCATGTACATTACCTGAAACGGTGTATACGGTTTGGCACAATGTGTTTCAGCGTGGGAAACTCCAGCCCGGCGAACATTTCCTTGTTCATGGAGGCAGCAGTGGCATAGGCATTACCGCTATTCAGCTGGCTAAAGCCTTTGGCGCTAAGGTGTTTGCCACAGCGGGCACGGATACCAAATGCGCAGCCTGTTTGGAATTGGGCGCAAGCATATGTGTGAATTACCGCACAGAAGATTTTGAAACACGGTTAAAGCCGGAGGGCGTGGATGTGATCCTGGATATGATCGGTGGTGATTACATCCATAAAAATATTCATTTGCTGAATGTGGACGGTCGACTGGTATTCATCAATGTGATGCGGGGTGCAAAAGATACCCTCGACGCGCTGGCGGTGATGCAGAAGCGCCTCACAATCACGGGAAGTACTTTGCGGAACAGGGACCTGGCGTTTAAAGCGGCGCTTACGAAGGAGATCAGGGAGCAGGTATGGCCGGTTATCGCCGCAGGTAAATTCAAGCCGGTAGTGAGTCAGGTATTTCCGCTGGCAGAAGCTCCTGCTGCCCATACTTTGATGGAAAGCAGTGAGCATATCGGAAAAATAGTACTACAAGTGTTGAAAGATTGATATGTGTTTACGACTCATTTTCAGGAAACATAATTCGATATCTCAATTAGTTTTTTGATATCGATGATATGGATTTTTCTGCCGGCGGTGTGAATGAGCTGTTGCTCTTTAAATTCTTTGAGGAAGCGGACTACATTTTCTTTCGCAGTGCCCACAATGTTTGCCAGGTCAGTACGGGAGATATTTATGGTCACTTCTTCGCCGGGTGCGCTGTCATCTTTATATTTCTCCCGTAATACGATAAGGGCGATGGCGAGTCGTTCCTTTACGGAGCGCTGGGCAAATACGGAGATCGTGTTGCTCAGCACGGCGAACTCATGACTTAGCGCCTTGAGCAGCCGCTGGGTAAGTATGGGAGATTGTTGTAATGCGGCCAGAAAATCTTCTTTTGGCACAAATTTCAGCAGGCAATCTTCCAGGGCAGCCGCAGAATCGGGGTAGCGATCATCCCCCAGAATGGCATGATAACCGATTATTTCGCCAGTATTTGCCACATAAATTATTTGTTCCCGTCCATCTTTATCGGCCTTATATTTCT
The DNA here is from genome assembly GCF_900142605.1 of Chitinophaga jiangningensis. Taxonomy (GTDB): domain Bacteria; phylum Bacteroidota; class Bacteroidia; order Chitinophagales; family Chitinophagaceae; genus Chitinophaga; species Chitinophaga jiangningensis. Next base: position 758,447 of record NZ_FRBL01000002.1, on the reverse strand, counting down.
TTATTTTACCATATTTAATAAAGTATATACCGGAGGGAATTCCGCCTTCGCGGAAAATGATTTCACCCTGCTCAAACACTTGCTCCTGCTGGTTTGCACAGAGGAGTTCGTACTCTTCATCGGGTAAGTTCAGGAAGATCGATTGCGACCTGAAATTCCATTTGTCTATCGGAAAAATGCCAGTTAAGCTCATACGCACGATTATACCAAAACCTGAAAAATTGATTTTTATCAACGCAACAGGTTAAATGCAAAGTTAACTTTGCAGGATGGAATTATCAACAGGCTTTGGCTTGAGTGAGCGATTGGTTAAGCCTAACTGTTTTTTAAATGACGGGGCATTTGACTGGCTGTATCCTGAGCGCATACAACGTTTATCCAGGCGACACTGGACACCACTGGGGGTAGCAAAGGCTTCGGCCCGGTTTCTTGCAAATGCACCAGGAAAGCGAATTTTGGACATTGGCAGTGGTGTAGGGAAATTTTGCCTGGTAGGCGGCCATTATAATCCGGACGCCTTATTTTTCGGAGTGGAACAACGGGAAGAGTTGTATGACCTTGCCATGGACGCCCGAAATATGACAGGAAAATTTAATGTAGATTTTATTCACGGAAACTTTACTCATCTGGACATGGATGATTATGATAATTTCTACTTTTACAACGCTTTTTTCGAGAATCTTGACCACCAGGACAGAATAGATCATAAAATAGAATATTCACAGAGCTTATACGTCTACTATTGTAAGTACCTGTTTAAAGTCCTGGATGCAAAACCTTCAGGTACGCGACTGGTGACTTTTCATAGTCTCGGGGATGAAGTGCCACCTGCCTATCACCTGGTGGATTGCTCAGTAGACACTCTCTTGAAGATGTATATTAAAAAATAATTTGATAAGCGATAAACAAAAGCATGATGAAAGCAGAAGGAAATATCCCGATGATAATGAGTCAACTTAAGAAAGGTGAAAGCATCGCCGAAGTAGAACAAATCATCCAGAATGCTGTAGGTGATCTGTCTGAATCAAACAAGGCTGCATCATTGGAGCAATTACAATCCGCATTGGATGAGGTGTCTCCACTGGACTGCACGACTGCTGAATGGAATGCCTGCCGTTACGCACGCATGTACCTCAGCTCACAGATGGCGGAAGCTGTCTGATTTAATCAGAATATTTTTATTGAAAACTATTGGAGAGGGCTTGTGGGCCCTCTCTTTTTTTGTGTTTAGTCAGGACCTGGGTACTGGCTAAACACACGCCGCACAGGTCGCACGGGTTGCATGGGTCGCACACGTTGCACACTCCGCACAGGTCGCACACTCCGCACAGGTCGCACGCGTTGCATGGGTCGCACGCGTTGCACACGTCGCACAGGTCGCACGCGTTGAATGGGGCGCGCGTTGTACACATTGCACGCGTCGCACGCGTTGTACACGTCTTACGCGCTGGCAGCGTGGGGAAGGTTCCTGCCACCGGATATTTCCGGCTGGCACCGGGCCGTTCGTTACGCCACCCGGCGTTTTTCCCGGCCGGCGGTGAGGCCGCAGGCCTCCCCCCACCCGGATTCACCCGGACCGAAGGTCCGGGTGAATCCGGGAAAAAAAATCAACTCTTCCTGAAATCCGTAGGCCTCGAATGCGTAAACTCATGAAACGCATCTGAAAAGCTGCTGATAGAAGTATATCCCACCTCATAGGCAATATCACTGACAGGCTTCGATGTTTTTAATATCATCTCTATTGCCTTCACCATACGCAAAGTTTTCAGGTACTGTAAAAACGAAATCTGCAACGAGCTTTGGAACAGGCGCGACATAGACCGCTCACTGAGATTGAAATGCTTACTCACACCGGCAAGGGTGAGTCGCTCCCCGATATTTTTTTCCATATAACGTATTATGCCCAGCATCTGGCCGTCATCGGTAGTAGGAAGAATAATAGGCAGCGCCTTATTATTGAGCTCCGGCAATAATTTCTTTATAGCTACCAGGAATTCGAAATTATCGTCCTGGCTGGTGACATGCCGGCCATCCCAGCGTTCGGAATAGTTGATCATTTGTATCAGCAGTTCGCTGGCAGGGTATATGCCGAGCTGACTGTAAAAAGCGTTGCTATCATCGTCATGGGCATAAAAATACAGGGAACGCAGCACGGTAGCCGAGTGCCCGATGCGTAGTATATGTGGCATGCCTTGTGGTACCCAGAAGTAATGCCTGGCGGGCACTACATAGGTACGGTTAGAGATAGTGATATAGGCGATACCACCTTCTACATAACTCAATTGCCCTTTATTATGTGTATGCAGGGGTATTAGTTTCTCCGACTTTTCGTGCATTACAAATACGGCGTTGCGTTGCTTGTTGATCTCCGGCAATGATGCAATCAATCCCATAATGGCATAATTAATCTCCTGTAAAGGTAAAATTTTAATTTGGCTGGAATGATGAAAAGATTGACGTTTTGTCTGAAGTGGCATATTGTAACTCGTGATAATTTTGCACCCGGATATTGATTTAGGTATCTATTATTATGAATCACAGACAAGGAATTATTGCCACGGGACTGCTCCTGGCAATTCATTCATCGCACATTTACGCACAGGCCACCACAGTAAATGATACCCTGAAGATTACGCTGCCAGAGGCCTGGCAAAAAGCGGAAGCCTACAGCAGGGCAATTGCCATCAGGAAAAAAAGTACGGCCATTGCAGCCGAAGAAATTGAGGATCGTAAAAAAGAGCGACTACCCGAACTGGATGTAGCAGGAAGCGCTGAAAAAGCTACCAACATTCCCATTTACGGCGACGGTGTATTCACCAAACCTACCAGTCAGCATGAAGTTATTCACACCTTATATAAAGTAGGTGCCGATATGTACTTCAATATTTACAACGGCAACAAGTTAAATCTCCGGTTACAGGCGGATAAAGTATTACACCAGATGGCTACCATCCGGGAAGAAGAAACCACTTCCGAGATACGTTACAAAACCGCTGCACATTACCTGGAACTGCAGCAGGCACTGATTTTCAGGGACCTGATCAAAAGTGATATTGCTGACCAGGAGAAGCAGTTACAGGAAATTAAAACGTTTTATAAAAACGGTACCGTGCTCAAAAGTGATGTACTGCGGGTAGAGCTGGACCTCTCCAAACGCCAGCTCACGCTGGTGAAAATTGAAAATGATATTTTGGTGGCTACACAAAAGCTCAATATTATTTTGGGAGAAGAAGATGAAAGACCGGTCACCCCGGCGGCACTGGAAATGCCCGAAACAGGGATTGATTACACCCACTGCCTGCAGGAAGCCATGGCCCATTCGTATCAGTATCATCTCTCCGAAAACCAAACAGCACTTAGCAAAATAAACCTCCGGCAGGTGAAAGCGAACGTACGGCCAAAAGCAGGCCTGTACGGAGATTTCTACTACGCCAACCCACAAATCTTTTTATACCCTTACAACCCAAGCTGGTATTCACTTGGCATTGCAGGGGTAAAAGTATCATTCCCCCTTTCATCGCTATACCATAACACACATAAAGTAAGCGCTGCGAAAATCGAGCTGGATAAGGAAGAAGAAGCACATAAGGACACCGAAGATCAGGTGCGGCAACAAGTGAAGGAAGCCTTCCTTCGTTATAAGGAGTCGCTGGTACAAATCGACGTTGCACAAACCAACGTTACACGAGCACAGGCAAATGCCCGCATTATCAAAAGCGCTTACTTTCACCAGGCCTCGCTGGTGACCGATCTGCTGGATGCAGATGTGCAGCTGCTGGAAACCCGCTTCGAGCTGGCTGCCGCAAGAATTATCGCCCAAAATAAATACTACTTACTCCGCCACATCACAGGCACGCTATAATACAAAATGAAAAAGAAATACATAGTATCCGACAGGCTGATCACCAGGATCACAGGCTGGATGGCTGGCATTATTGTACTCGCTATGGCCGTTTGGGGCTTCCAGTCGCTCCGCTCATATTATCTCTTTGAACAAACCAACGACGCTCAGGTACAGGAGTACGTGAACCCCGTCATATCACGCGCCGGCGGCTTCATTGTAGCCGTTAAGTTCGAAGAAAACCAGCTCGTAAAAAAAGGGGATACCCTGCTGGTGATCGATAACCAGGAATACACATTGGAAGTGGATCAAACGGAAGCGGCTATACGTAAAGCACAGGCACAGCTGCAGGTACTGGACGCTAATATCCATACCCTGGAAAAAACCGCCAGCGCTGCTCAATCCCGCATCAGCGGCGCCAAAGCCAAAGTCTGGAAACAGGAACTGGAATATAAACGCTATAAGGAAATGTACGACGACGAAGCCGCCACCAAACAGCAGCTGGAAGATGTACAGGCCACCCTCGATATCAATAACAGCGATTATAAAACAGCAGAAGAAAACTACGGCGCTGCTACCGCTCATATCCAGGATATCTACGCGGAAAAAGCCGTGGTACAGGCAGAAATAGCGCGACTCAAAGCCTTGCGCGACCGCCGTAGTCTTGACGTAGGCTACACCGTTATCCGCGCTTCCTACGACGGCCGCATGGGACGCCGCACCGTAGAGGTAGGCCAGATGATTGATGCCGGCGAAACGCTCGCCTACATCGTCAACAACGAAACGGACAAATGGGTGGTTGCCAACTACAAAGAAACACAGGTCGAAAAAATGCGTATAGGCGATACCGTTAATATTATCGCGGATGCCTTTCCGGATGAGCAGTTCAAAGGAACTATCATTTCGCTGTCGCCCGCTACAGGTTCCAGCTTTTCCCTGTTGCCACCTGACAACAGTACGGGTAACTATGTGAAAATTGTACAGCGTGTGCCGGTACGCATCCGTGTGGACGGTAAACGTGCCGACATAGACCGGCTTAAAGTAGGAATGAACGTGAACGTATATTTGCCTAAAAAACAACACCATGGATAAGGGTACTCCTATTCCCATATTCAAGTCCATGGCGCCCGAGTGGCTTATCAAAGTAGTATTGTTTCTGCTGATACTGCCAGGCATCGTCATCTTCTTTTTGCCGATGGCCAATATCAGCGCAGCAGCAGGCTACTATGGCAGCGAGCCCGCGGACATACAGTTTGCCGTAGCACTGTTTTATGCAGGTTATGTAGGCTTCTACAGCCTGGAGCGCAGGTTCTTTGCGTACCTGGCGGCAAAGGAATATTATATAATATTTACCTTTTTGCAGGTAGTCACTTGTATCATCTGCTACCTCACAAACGACCTGTACATCTTTTTGCCGGTCAGATTTATTCAGGGAATGTTGTTTGCCTGTACGGTAAACCTGTCGCTGTCGCTGATGTTTACCAGGCTGGTAAGTGAAAGGGCACGGGAAGTTAGCTTCTCCGTATTTTTCGGCTTCCTGCTGTGTGCCGTGCCATTCAACAACTTTGTAACTGCTGATATGATCGATGCATACAACTTTAACATTGTATACAAGGCAGTAGCATTTACATATGTACCCGGTTTGTTATTACTGTTGCTAATGATGAACAGCGTACGGCTGAAAGTGAAATTCCCGTTGTATAACCTCGACTGGCAAAGCTTTACACTATACAGTACTGCTTTATGCCTCTTTGCCTACATCATGATTTTCGGGCAGGAATATTACTGGCTGGAAGATGCGCGCATACGTAACAGTGTGATCGGTATTGCGGTGCTGCTGCTGATCTACATTGTACGACAGCATAAAATGCGCCGGCCTTACCTGGATATGGGGATTTTCAGATTCCGGAATTTCAGGGTTGGATTGCTGGTGTTATTCATTATGTATATCTGCCGTTTTGCATCCGGTATTACCAATACTTTTTACACCAGCGTGCTGAAGTTTGATCCCATGCATCTTTCCTACATCAACCTGCTGAATATTGCGGGGCTGGTGTTCGGTGTAATTGTCGCCTGCTGGCTGATTCTAAAGAAACGGCACATCCGCACGCTATGGGTGCCTGGCTTTGTGCTGTTACTCATTTTTCATGTCTGGATGTTTTTCCTGTTTGATATACAGGCCGATGAGTTTAATTATTTCCTTCCACTGTTTATACAGGGAGCGGGCGTAGGTTTTATTATGGTACCTACCATTGTATACACCATTTCGGCCGTGCCGGTAGCCTGGGGGGGCAGCGCTTCGGCCGTATGCCTGGCAATCCGTTTCATGGGATTTTGTGTGAGCATTGCGCTCATCAACTATTTTGAATTATTTGGTAAAAGCAGGCACTATAACGCATTCCAGGATCACCTTACCAAAGTGGACCCTGTGGTGAAACAAACCCTCCGCATGCAGGCCCATCACCTGGAAGCCAAGGGAATGGCTGCCGGCAAGGCCATGCGGGCATCTGACAAACTACTGATCAACAGTGTAAACACGCAGGGGCATTTACGCTTTGCGATGGATTACTATGAATTGATGTCGTGTCTGATCATCATTACATTGTTGCTCATACTATTGTTCCCGTACCTGAACCGTACGGCAGTATACCTGAGGTCCCGCAGGCTGTCGCCCGCCTGATAAAGCAATTAATCATACATGTGTTAATAATCGTCCTACGCGCACCGGTCGCTCTGTTCTCAGAGCGACCGCTTTTTTAATTTAGCTAAGGGCGCCTTCGGCAACCCTTTATGTCAAAAGTCCAGGGACTTTGCAAAAACATATACTGCTTTTGCGTACATGTAAGGTAAATCTTTGTCTCGGCAGCGCGGAGACAATTAAGTAGGGGTACATCTCATGCATTTCCATGATAATCCCGTGCCTGCCATTTCCCCATCCTCCCAATTAATCTTAACTTTAGTAAAACCCTGCTATCATGGAAAAAGTAGCCATCATCGGATCACAGCGTGTGCCGTTTGTGAAGTCTTTCACACATTACCTCCGTACCTCCAACCAGGATATGCTTACTGCCTGCCTGCAGCAGCTTGTCAGTAAATACCATCTCGCCGGGGAGCGATTGGGCGATGTGGCGCTGGGCGCTATTATGAACCGCAGTACCGATTGGAACTTTGCCCGCGAATGTGTGCTGGGCAGCGGCCTGGACTCACATACGCCAGGCTACAACGTGGTACGTGCCTGTAGCACCAGCCTGGATGCCGCTGTGCAGATCGGTTTAAGAATTAAGGCAGGGCAGATAGCAGTGGGCATCGCCGGCGGTAGCGACACGAACAGTGATTTACCCATACTTTTCAGCAAGCAGTTTAGCTGGAAGATGATTGCGCTCCGGCATGCAAAAACTTTCGGTGAAAAGCTGAAAGTGCTGGCCTCTTTCCGTATCAAAGATTTATCCCCGGTATATCCCAGTATTGTGGAGCCGCGTACAGGCTTATCCATGGGGCAGCATACCGAGCGAATGGTGAAGGAGTGGGGCATTACCCGCGAAGCCCAGGATGAGCTGGCGTATTACAGCCATATGAATGCCGAAAAGGCTTATCAGGCGGGATTTTTCAATGATCTGGTTTTTCCATACAAGGGTGTTACAAAGGATACCATTATCCGCCCGGATACCACACTCGAAAAATTGGCGAAACTACGGCCAGCATTTGATACCACAGGCGCCGGCACTTTAACGGCCGGCAACAGTACATTATATTCTGATGGTGCCGCGGCGGTACTGCTGGCGTCAGAATCGTATGCGCGTCAGCGTGGGCTGCCCGTGTTGGCCTACCTGGAAGACGCTGAATCCGCTGCAGTGGATTATGTAAACGGAGAGGGGCTGCTGATGGCGCCAACATACGCAGTAGCACGTTTGCTCCGGCGCAATCACCTTACCCTGCAGGATTTTGATCTTTATGAAATACATGAAGCTTTTTGTGGACAGGTATTATGTACCCTGAAAGCCTGGGAAGATCCGGCTTATTGCCAGCGCCTGGGGTACGATCAGCCACTGGGCAGCATCGACCGTAGTAAGCTTAATACAACCGGCGGCAGTGTGGCAATCGGTCATCCCTTTGGAGCTACCGGTGCGCGGATACTGGGGCAAACCGCTAAAGTGCTGCATGAGCGTGGTGGTGGCAGAGCGCTGATATCTATATGTACGGCAGGAGGAATGGGACTGGTGGCGATAGTACAGTTATAAGGTAAGATAATACCACACACGTCTGTATCAATGCCTTATCTTGGATGAAGAAAGGTATTGTACGTTATGAAAATATTCAGGAATATAGTGCTTACCGTTATCTGTATGGTAACAGCACAGGCACTTTTTGCGCAAAAGCTTACCTATGCCCCTAATTTAGTGGAGTTTGGGGATGATACTATTTACATGGCCACGGGTAGCACTTATGCCTATACTGTTGATACGCCGCCTGGTGAAGGCCGCGTAGCTACCACCGTCACTCCCCAGGCATTTATAGCACAGCTTAATGAGGCTTATAACCCAATACTGCGGTTCTCACTTCAGGATGATACCACAGTTATCCTCAGAGGGCACGCCATGGAGCCCCGGTCATACTTTCTCAAACAACGAGCAGCCGCACTGAGTGCTAACCTGCAGGTATCCTCACCTTTTCGTCCCGAACATGTTCCCGGAGATATAATGATTGAATTCACCGCAGGCCAGCGCTCTCCTAACGTTAACATGCAATTAGTGATTCCTGCTGCCATAAAATTTGATAGCAAGCAGGTAATGGTAAATGTAATCGGCCGGGGCGAGGTGCCATTAGCCGCCCTGGCAACCACCAGCTCCGGCAGATTCGGAGCGGGGTATCCTTATCCTTTTATTGGCAAGGGTAACATTGCGCTGCAGGAAGATAGCTCCCACCTGATTACCCTGGAAAATTTAGATCTGCGTGCAAAAAATGGAGCAGATGTTGTTTTTCGTTTGCCCGGTGCCGTTATTAATAGATATACCCTTGAAAAAATCTATGCGCAATATATCACCTCCGAACCCGAAGTTTTGACCAGTGGTATCATTGATTGTATGGTACCCGTAAGCTACAGTAATGAAGGCTTGTACCTGATCACCAGGCGAATGGAGCGGTATGTGGAAACAAAAGATACTTATACCCATGTTAGCCTTAAATGGTATAAGCCAGGTAAGGTAAAGGTTATGCAGTCACTGGATGAGGGGAAAACCTGGCAGCCAGCCCATGCGCGAATGGGGGATTTACAGGCGGAGGTAAATCAGCTTATGCCGGATCGATATTATCGCTTTATGCTGCAGTTCGGGGATGGTAGCCATTCGCCCTACCTGGAATATTATTCCGGTAAACAGGTTTTCCTGCCAAAGGATACGGCTGACTGTACAGATGAACTCAATGCCATGATAGCAGCGTGTTCGAAGGCTGGTGGCGGCACCATCTTGTTTAAACCCGGTACCTATAACGTACGTACTGTTCACCTGAAAAATGATGTATACCTGTATATAGGCAAAGGCGCCACCATCAAAGCTTTAAAAGGAGGCGACGCGCCCGAATCTACCTGGTTCTCCGACAAAGCCTACCGCTCGGGCACATCCCCCACAGATCACGGTCCTTACGATGATCCTGAAAACTACCTCACCAAACAGGATGTAGGTCATCACTATTTCCAGAATGCCATGTTTACCGGCGAACGCCTGGATAACATCAAAATCATCGGCAACGGTCGCATTACCGGCAACGGCAATTTGGTAACCAGCGATAAGGTAATGAATAATGCACCGGATAACCGCAGCGATAAAATGATTTCCCTGAAACTATGTACCAACGTGGAAATCGGCGGTGTTTACCGCAAAGATGATCTCTGGTATGATAAGCAGAAAGATGAGCCTTATTACATCAGCGGTGACCCGGGCACGGATAACATGCTGCATATCGATCAGGCGGGGCATTTTGTGCTGCTGGCCACCGGTACCGATAGCATCTTTGTACATGATACCTATTTTGGTAAGCATAGCCCGAAAAATGCCAGGGATATTTATGATTTCATGGCCTGCAATAATGTAACTGTAACAAATATTTATTCCCGTGTTAGTTCTGATGATATTGTGAAGCCGGGCAGCGATTGCTCACTAGGTTTTACCCGGCCTGCAAAGCATTACAGGGTACGTAATATTATTGGAGATACCAACTGTAACCTGTTCCAGGTTGGTTCCGAAACTGCGGACGATATCAGGGATATTTGTGTGGATAACATTTATGTACTGGGTGCAAACAAAGCAGGCTTCTCCATCTCCACCAATGATGGCGCACATATCAGTGATATCCATCTCAACTGCGGACATACCGGCCCATTGCACCATCGTTCAAAAATGTTGCGTGCTGCGGCGCCGTTCTTTATTTCGATTTCCAACAGAGCAAGGATACTGGGCGCCCAGGCTGCGACCTTCAGTTACAGCGAACATGGTCGTGATCACAAGGAGTTACTGGTTACCAATGTGAGCATAGGTAAGGTGGAAAATATCCTGCTGAATGGGATCGACATTACGGAAGTATACGGCGGCAGTTCGTATAGTGGTAACCGTTGGAAACCATTCGACGGTACACAGCGCCGTTTTGCGGCTATTGTAGCTGGATATGCACTGCCACAAAATATTGGTTTTACCTTGCCTGATGGTCGCGCTACGGGCTATATCTCCAATATTCATTTCACAGATATATACCTCACAGCTAAAGGCGGTAACCCCATTACTGACACTGCACAAGTGCCCCAGGAGCTGGGCGTGGGCCAGTACAATGCGGCTGACCTGAAAATTCAGCCTGCCTATGGACTGTGGGCCCGTCATGTGCAGCAACTGGTAATTAAAAACGCTGCTTTTGCCTTTGAGCAGGCGGATCACCGCTATGGGATTTTTCTGGAAGATGTGGTGGGCGCCACGTTGCAAGGCCTGCGGATTCAAAAAACACGGGAGCAGCAGCAAGCTGTCCGGGTTGTTAACAGCAGCGGCACCCGTTTGTCAAATATTACCACATTCTGAAGAAAATGAGCTAATTTTCGGACTGTCTTTGTTGGGCATGAAAATACGGTATGTATGAATGAAATGGAACCACAGCTTAGGACAGTGCATGTAACCCGCTATATCACTCCATTGCGGGAAGGCGGCTCTATGCCAGGCCTTGCAGAAGCTGACGATGGCTTTATGTATGTGTTGAAATTCCGTGGCGCCGGCCAGGGAGTAAAGGCATTAATAGCAGAATTAATTGGTGGGGAGATAGCAAGGGCCTTGAAATTACGAGTGCCCGAGCTGGTATTTGCCACGCTGGACGAAGCTTTTGGCAGAACAGAGGCAGACGAGGAAATTCAGGACCTGCTGCGCTCCAGCGAGGGACTCAACCTGGCATTGCATTTCCTGTCGGCCGCCGCTACCTACGACCCGGCAGTTACCATCGTAGAACCTATGCTGGCATCGCAAATCGTATGGCTGGATGCACTGCTCACCAACGTAGATCGCACCTCCCGCAACACCAATATGCTGTGGTGGAAAAATGAACTCTGGCTGATAGACCATGGCGCGTCATTATATTTCCACCATACCTGGCAAAACTGGAAGGACCAGGCCGTGCGACCTTTTGCACAAATAGCCAACCACGTATTACTGCCACAGGCTACTGAACTGGAAACCGTGGATAAGCAATATCGTGCTATGCTTACACCGGAAGTGATCCGCGGCATCGTGAATCTGATCCCCGACGTATGGATTACCAGCAGCGGCGACTGGGAAGAAACACCAGACGAAGTACGCAACGTATATTTTGAATTCCTGACTACCAGGATTGCCTCATCAGAAATTTTTGTAAAAGCAGCCCAAGATGCAAGAGAAACGCTTGTTTGAATATGAATATGCGGTCATCCGCATTGTGCCCAGGGTGGAGCGGGAAGAGTTCCTCAATGTAGGAGTGGTGCTGTATTGCCGGCAGAAGAAATTTTTACAGTCGCTCGTAGCGCTGGACGAAGACCGCCTCCGCTGCTTTTCACCACTCACGGATTTAACGCTGATTAAATCCTACCTGGATGCTTTTACCAACATCTGCGCCGCAGCAACAGCCAACAGTCCTATCGCCAAACTGGATGCTGCCGGCCGCTTCCGCTGGCTTACTGCCACACGCAGCACGATGCTGCAAACCTCTAAGGTGCACCCCGGCTTAACCGCCGACCCGGCAGCTACCCTGCAACGGTTACTGGAAACCTTAGTGCTGTAACAGTTCATGTCAACCTAAATCATAAGAACAGTGATACTAAAGAAAACCTTTGCACTTTTAGCTTTCGTTTGTGTGCACCACGCGTACGCACAAACGAAGTGCCCGGTGATACCAATGCCGGCCAGCGCTACTACGTTGGATAATGGAAAAGTTGCCATCTCTGAAAATTTCGAGTCAAATTATTTAATAGAACGTGGTTTCGTGAATAACGAAATACATGATGTAGCCAGGTATCTTGGCAGCGAACGGGCGAAAATTGGCGAATTGTCTGCTGCTAAAAAAGGACCGAAATTATCATTGGCCATCAAGGCACTTCAGAATAATCATCCGGAATACTATGAGTTATCTGTTACGAATAAGGTGATAAAGATTGAAGCAAATACAGGGAAAGGCCTCTTTAACGGTGCTGTTACCTTACTGCAGTTAATTCGCAATGAAAAGGGAAACCTCCATCACTGGATCATCAAAGACGCACCGCAATACGCCTGGCGCGGCTATATGCTGGACGAATCCCGCCACTTCTTCGGAAAAGAAAAGGTAAAATCCCTGCTGGACTGGATGGCCTACTACAAGCTGAACAAATTCCACTGGCACCTGACAGACGAACCCGGATGGCGGATTGAAATCAAACAATACCCTAAGCTGACTACAGTAGGCGGTATCGGTAATTACACCGATCCTAAGGCGCCTGCCACCTACTACACGCAGGAAGAAATCAAAGAAATTGTAAAATACGCGGCAGACAGAAATATCGATGTGATCCCGGAAATAGATATGCCGGGCCACGCCACCGCAGCCAACTATGCCTACCCTGAATTTAGCGGTGGTGGCTCCAAAGGCCATCCTGAATTTACTTTCAACCCCGCTAAAGAAGGCACTTATGCTTACCTCACCAACATCCTGCGGGAAGTAAATCAACTCTTCCCTGCACATATGATTCACCTCGGTGGGGATGAAGTAAGCTATGGCAACGAAAAATGGAATACCAATCCAGATATCCAGGCACTCATGCAACGGGAGCACCTGCCGGATATTAAAGCAGTGGAACTGTATTTTATGCAACGCATGTCCGACTCTCTCTACAAGTTAAACAGCAAGATGCTGGCCTGGGACGAGATGGCAGAAGTTTCCCTGCCAAAGGATAAAACGATCATCTACTGGTGGCGTCATGATAAGCCTAATACGTTGAACACAGCGCTGGAAAAAGGGTATACAACTGTTATTTGTCCGCGACTGCCGCTGTACTTTGATTTTGTACAAGACAGTACCAACAAGCATGGCCGCAAGTGGAGTAAGCAGTATAACGCAATTGAAAGTGTCTATAAATTTAATCCGCTCACCCTGCTGCCATCCGGTGTAAACCCATCGCTGATAGCAGGTATGCAAGGCAACCTGTGGACGGAAACGGTATCTGATACAAAACGCCTGGATTACCTGACCTTCCCGCGCCTCTGCGCCCTCGCGGAAATCTGCTGGACGGCGCCGGACAGGAAAAATGAAGCGGACTTTATGCAGCGCCTTAAACCGCAGCTGAAATTATTTGAAGCAGCAGGCTTGTATTACTATGATCCATTTGATACAAACATACACCCGGAGCCGGTTCCAAAGAAGAAAACTGTAAGTGACTATAAAGACTAAAAAAGTAAGGCATCGGCGAAAGCCGATGCCGTTTTTCATTTGGGGCTAACCGATCATGCATATACTTTAAGTCTTCGCTTTCTGGTATTTCCCGTTGGTGGCTCCCTGATGGAAGTCCACCTGTATTACCTGTGGTGAAGTATATAACTTAACAGGCACCTGTATGAGGTACTGATTATCGGCAATCTCTTCTACCTTCAGTGCATTCCCTTTCGCATCCACAAAGCTGGCCTTGTCCAGCACCATGCCACGCGGTGTGCGCACTTTCAGCAAACCGCTGGATGGCCAGTTAAACACCACCATGTTCAGCTGATTGCTATTTTTCTTTTTCGTGTAATAACCCCAGTCTTCTTTTTTCATACCAGCATAATCACAGTTCCAGATGGCATCACCGTATTTACCCATCCAGTTGCCGATTACCGTAGCAATATCCAGTTCTTCTTTACGGAAATCACCATTGCCGGTAGGGCCAAAGTTCAGGAGGAAGTTGCCTCCCATTGAAGTGGTGTGCACCAGCATTTCCAGGAGTTCCAAAGGCGATTTTACATGGCTTACCGTCCAGTCCTTATGATATCCCCATTGGTTTTCTGGGATGGTCATGCAGGCTTCCCAGTCCCAGCGGGTAACCGCTGTGTCTGTAACAGGATCGGGTAAACGACGTTCGTAACCTGATTCGTAGTCGCCCATGAGCTGCCCGTTGGAATCTTTGTGGCGCTTGCCGTAGTCATCGGCGCGGAGGCGACTGTTTACAATCACACCGGGACTCACTTCCTTCAGCATTTTTTCCACTTCATAGGTCCATTTACCGTTCTTTTTTACGGAGTTATCCCACGTGCCATCAAACCAAAAAGCCTTCACAGTGGGGTAGTTGGTGGCCAGCTCTTTCAGCTGGTTGTAGGCAAAATCGAGATAACGTTTAAAGGCTACACTATCCTGCGGTGATTTAATATCATTGCGCCAGTCGGGATGATGCCAGTCGAGCACGGAATAGTAAAAGTTTACATCAATACCTTCCGCGTTATAGGCTTCCACAAGCTGTTTAAGGATATCTTTTTTATAAGGGCTGCCGGCCACGGAAAAGTCCGTGTACTTACTGGGCCACAGGCAAAAGCCTTCATGGTGCTTGGTGGTGATGGTCATGTATTTCACGCCCATTTTCTTTGCCATTTTAGCCCATTGCTTCGCGTCAAACTTCACCGGGTTAAACTGATACATCAAAGAGTCCCAGGTGGCAGAGGGCACGTTGGCACTGGCTTTCAGAAACTCCGCAGCATAGTTATAGGTTTTCCCGTTCCACACACCACCAGGGATGGCATAAAGTCCCCAGTGGATGAATTGTCCAAATCGGTTGCTGCGCCACTTGTTCATGGCATCGTCTGTACGTTTGCCGCTGTATTGGGCGCCATACTGTAATGGTATGGCGCTGTTTTTCTTTTCCTGTGCGCCTGCCTGGAAAATGCTTCCCAGCAGGGCGGCTGCTATAATTATCTTTTTCATTTTCTTTCAGGGAGATGATATTACCATCCCGGATTTTGGATCAGGTCATTGCTCTTGTTCACTTCGTCAAATGGCAATGGACAGAAGTACATTTTTGGATAGAGGAAAACTGCGTTGAGGACAGCTACCGGCTGATAGGCCCAGGTGTTATCTTGTTGTTTGGTGACCATCATACCCTGTATGGTTCTGTTTTCGGTTACTTCCGCTGTTTTCCATCTACGGGTGTCGTAGTACCAGTGGCCTTCGTAGTTAAATTCCACTTCGTATTCATTGCGGATAATACCACGCATAGCTTCCTTGCTCATACCGGCATCCAGTCCGTACAGGTTATCAGCGCCGGGTGTAATGCCTGCCCTGCGGCGTATTGCAGCAATGATGTTGTATACTTCCTGGGTAGGGCCATTTAGTTCATTGATTGCTTCTGCATATCCCAGCAGTATTTCCGCATAGCGGATTACAGGAAGTACGCGGTTTTGATTGGTGTATCTGCCGGTGCTGTCGTTCGCCATTTTACGGCTATAATAGCCGGTTTTAGTGGAGTATGCCTGTAAGCCGTCGGCGGTGAGCTGTCCCTGCCAGGTTTTATAGATATCCACCGGGTCCATTTTTTTGGTACTGTTGTTAAACACAGTAGCCTGGTTGTAGATAACGGAGCAATAGAAGCGCGGATCTCTGTTGGTATAGGGAAACTTAGGATCGTAGCCGGAACCGGGGGAACTGGTTGCTTTACCGTTTGCCATACCAAAAGCATCCACGAGGTTCTGACTGGGTGTGCTCCATCCGCTGCCACCTCTGGAAACCGGGAAGCGGGAACCTTCGATTTTGGTATTTGGTGAAAACATATATGGCATAATGTATTCGCTGTTTTTACGCAACAGAAACATTTTCCAGTAACTATAGCCAGGGCGTGCGCTGGCATTGGTTTCTGTTTCAAACAGTGTATACTCATTGCTATTGATGATGGCCTTGCAGGCATCCGCCGCTTTTTGCCAAAGCGTTGCATCATAGGCACTACTATAACTTATGAGCGGCTGCAACTGCGGATCGTTCGAAATAGCCCCCCCGTTGAAAAGCGGGCTGGCCGCGTATACCAGCATTCTTGCTTTCAAAGCCTGACACATACCCCGTGTGATGCGGCCATAGTCTGCTGCCGGCTGCTCCATGGCAGATGGCAGGTCTGCAGCGGCTTTATCGCATTCGGCAGTGATGTAATCCACACATTCCTTGAAGCTATTGCGCTTGTATACCATAGGCGTAGCCAGGTCGTAGGCAGTATCGGATACGATCATAACGCCGCCGTATAAACGTACCAGCTGGGAATAGAAGAAGGCGCGCAGGAAGCGGGCTTCTGCAGCTGTGCGCACCTGCATTGCAGGCGACAGGGGCGACTTTTTAACCTTCGCCATGTACTGATTGGCTGCGCGGATTTTGATATAGTAAGTTTTGTAATAGTTATTGGAGAAAAAGTTTTTAGGCGTACTGGCGCCGGTGATAAAGCTGGCCTGCGGGTCACTGTAGTAGGATACAGAGTGGGAGGTCATATCTTCAAAACTGGCGTAGTCATTACCCACCACGGAGGTGATCAGGGTATAACGGTCATGTATAATGTCACAACCGGTATATACATACATATCCGTCAGGAAGCTGAGTGTTTTTGCTGAGTCAGCAAATACCATCTGCTCGGTTAAGCTTTCCGTCTGCCTTTTATCCAGGAAGCTGTCTGATTTTTTGCAGGCGGCAAACAGGGCCAGGGCCATGCATCCTGCGGCGGTATATTTAAGAAGTTGTTGGATCATTTGATAATTTTTGATGTGATAGCTGTGGTTACAGTCCCACCTGGATACCCAGGTTATAGATACGCTGCTGTGGATACTCGCCTATGCTCGACGTTACGGCAGATTCAGGATCAATAGCCACCGGCAGTTTGTTGTATACCAGCGCCATGTTGTATCCGTTGCCATAGATGCGGATGCTCTTAATCAGCTTATGCTTCAGCAGGGAGGCAGGTACGGCGTAGCCGAATTCCACGTTTTTCCACCTTACATAATCACCGCGTCTGAACCAGTAGGTAGAGGTTTGCGGGCTACCCTGACCATCGCCGATGGAAGGATAGGAGGCATCGGTGCTCCATGGCGTCCAACGGCCAAGGTTAAACGGAGTGGATTGTCTTTCAGGGCGACTATAAGCAAGGCTGCCGCGCTGAATATTGATCACATAGTCAAAGGACCCCTGGAACAGGGTACTGAAGTCGAAGCCTTTGTAGGAGAAGCCGAAACTAAAGCCGGTGATATACCTTGGCAGGTTTACACCCATGCCCATCTTATCATTTTCATCGATGATGCCATCGCCGTTGAGGTCCGCGAATTTCAGCGCACCAGGGAACAGGTTTTGCTGCGGGATGCTGGTAACCAGTTTCGGACTTTTGTAGAGGTCTTCAATGTCTTCAAACATGCCAATGTATTTATAGCCAAACTGCTGTCCGATCGACTTACCTGTTTGCGCCATCCATGGATATTTAGCATTGGCCTCGTCCATGTACAGGATCTTGTTTTTAGCGAAGCTCACCTGGCCTCTCATGAAATACTGCACTTTGTGAGAGCGGTTGTTGTACTCGATTTCTACCTCGTAGCCTTTGTTACTTACACGGCCCAGGTTCATCGGTGGCAGGCCGATACCGATCGGTAACGGAACGGTGCCGCGGGTAGACAGGATGTCGTAACGATAGTTGTCGAAGTAATCTGCTACGATACCAATTTTACCATTGAGTAATTTGATATCTACCCCGATATCTGTTTTTCTTTCTTTCTCCCAGGTAACCTCGTCATTACCGAGGTCGCCCTCAACGATGCCGCTGGCGTTGGTAGAGTTTTCACCGAAGTTGTAGCCTTTACCATCTTTATAAATCTGCTCGTAGAGGTATTTGTAGGCACCCACTTTATCGCTGCCTACGAGGCCATAGGAACCACGAATTTTGAACGCATCAATGAATGGAATGTTCTCTTTGAAGAATGGTTCTTCGCTGATGTTCCAACCCACACCAATGGCCGGGAACAGACCATACTTTTTACCGCCTGCAAATCGGTCGGAGCCGTTGTAGCCGGCGTTTACATCCAACAGGTATTTGAGTTTGTAGTTATACCCGATGCGACCTGTAAAGCCACGGAAGTTGTTGGGAATACCGGCATCTACCGCATCAGAACCATTCCAGGAGTTGGTGGTATTGGTGATCTGGTTAAAGAGCGCGAGCGCGGTAATATTATGATCGCCAAAACTTCTGGCATAGTTTAATGATCCCTGCAGGTTTAGTTTTCTGGCGCTGCCGCGATAGCCACCGCCTGCACTGAGGCGGCCCATCCTGTACAGGTTATTTACCGTTGGTTTGTAAGCTTCCGCTACGGCGTCGTAATAGTAGGTAAGGATTTCGTTGTTAGCGCGGGTGAGGCTCTTTTCAAAGGAGTAGTCGCTGGCCAGCGATACCAGCAGGTTAGCGCTCAGTCCTTTGGTTACCTTATCCAGTTTTTGAACGGCAGATGCCACTACGTTGAAGTTATTTTCATAGCTGCGCTTGTAGCCGGAATATTTGAGTACGGCCACCGGGTTCATTTTGGTGCCGGTGGAATTAGCCGCACCAAGGCTGCTGCCGAAAGTACCGTTTTCGTTATACACCGGGTAACCGAAAGAGGACAGTTCCCCGTTCCACATATACTGGAAGGTGGTACCACCACCGTTGAAAGCCTTGTCATTCGGCTCGTTGGTGGTTCCGAATCTACCGCTGAGGTCTACACGAATATGCAGGTCTTTGGTAGGATCGATATCGATATTGGAGCGGAAGTTATAGCGGTTATAAAAGTGATTACTGTTATAGCCTTCACCTTTACTGAAGTTTTTAAAGATACCACCCTGGGTGAGATAACCGAGGGAGATGAAGTATTTGATTTGATCGGAACCGCCGCTGATGTCGAAGTTAGTCCTGTTTTGCAGGCTGTAATCCTTCATGAGCACATCCCACCAGTTTACGTAGGGGTGCAGGTACGGATCGCTGTTATCTTTATAGTATTCCAGGTTATCGTTGGCGAAGAACTGCGGATACTTCACTGCCGGATCACGGAGGCCCAGTGTTTCGTACTCACGCAGGAGGCTCAAGGTAGTATAGCCATCATTCATTTTTGGCGGGCGGGTAGGGGTGAGCGCACCGGTTTCGTTGCGTACGGTGAGCATGGGCTTACCACTTTTACCGCGGCGGGTACTGATCACCATCACGCCGTTGGCGCCTCTGATACCGTATACGGCAGTGGTGGAAGCGTCTTTAAGGATGGAGATGCTTTCAATCTCGTTAGGGTCCAGCTGTGCTACCTGCTCGTACGAAAACTCGATATCATCTACGATGATGAGCGGGTTGTTGGCAGAGTTACCATCAGAGGTATTATACGAGCTGTTACCACGAATAGAAAACACGGCACCATCTTTACCAGGCTGGCCACCACGCTGTTGTGTAAACAGGCCGGGGAGGCGGCCGGCGAGCGCGTTCTGCAAGCTGGCACTGGGGCTCTGGCGGATTTGAGCACCGGAAATGGAGCTGACAGCACCCGTTACAGTAGGTTTTTTGGGTGTGGCATAACCGATGACTACTACATCTTCCATGCCCTTTACGTCAGGACTAAGCACTACCGTGCCCTTGGCCTGTGCAGCAGGTATTTCTCTCTTTAAATAACCTACATAGGAAAAGATAAGGATATGCGATTTACCTTTCAGGTTAAGGGTAAAGCGACCTTTTTCATCTGTAGCCACGCCATTGGAAGGAAGGTCTTTTTCGAATATTGACACCCCAATGAGTGGCTGGGCGCCTTCCGTTACCACACCGCTCACGGAATTTTGCGCGAGCGCAGGCATAGCCAGCATCAGCAGGCAAATGCATAAAACGGGATATATGAATTTTTTCATTGTTAGCCTTTTTAAGTGATTACCAGTTTGGATTTTGGCGCATGTTACCGTTGGAGATCATTTCCTGGTAAGGGATTGGATACAGGTACATGCGGTCGGCGAGGAATTTGGTGGGCGTAACTTCCACTTTGGTATAAGTCAGGCTGCCATCCTGCGCTTTGGTGATTTGTACACCATGGAGTGATCCGTTCAGTACTTTGTCTGCAATCTTCCAGCGGCGTATATCCCAGAAGCGCTGCTCCTCGAAAGCCATTTCCACACGGCGTTCGTGGCGGATGCGTTCCCGCATTTGCTCTTTGGTAAGACCTGCCGGCAGCGTATAGGGGTTGAGTTTAGCTCGCTGGCGAATCAGTTGTACAGCGTCATATACTTCCTTCACCGGGCCACTGGCTTCGTTGAGCGCTTCGGCATAGTTGAGCAGGATTTCGCCGTAGCGGATAATAGGGAAGCAGTGGTCCGCACTGGTGTAGCTACTGGTAGTACCTGCGGTGGTGAGAAACTTACGCATGTAATAACCGGTGCGCGTTTCTCCACTTACGGTATTGCCAAAGCCCAGTGCACGGTCGATGCCACCATCGAATGTTTCCACTGTACGTCCCAGCCACGACATTCCATTATGAAACACTGTATAGTAAAACCTCGGATCGCGACCCGTGTAAGGCTTATTGGCATCATAACCGGAACCAGCTTCCGTAATCATTTTACCATTTGCCATTTCAAACTCGTCCACCAGTTCCTGGGTAGGATTGGTGGCACCGCCATCGCCGCGTTTTGAGCCTACAGGGCCGTTTAGCATTTCTACGGTATAGCCCTGGCCGGTCATATATGCCACAATGATTTCGCTGTTTTTACGCTTCAGGTATACATCATCAAACGCAGCTGGTAAGGTATACAGCTTAGTATCCATCACATCTTTTGCTGCCTGTGCGGCTGCCAGCCATTTTTCGGTGTTGTGCTCAGGGTTATTGAGCTCACTGGCGGCGTATAGCAACACGCGGGACTTCAACGCCATAGCGGCGCCGCTGGTAAGGCGACCATAATACGCAGTAGCATAGGCTGTTGGCAGGTATTTACGTGCCGTATCCGCTTCTTTCACTATGTAGCTCACACATTCGTTATAACTGTTACGGGGGTACGAAATATCGCTGTTGATATCAAACACCTGGTCGCCGATTAGTGGTACACCGCCCCAGCGTTTGGTAAGTTCGAAATAGGCCCAGGCGCGCATCAGCCGTGCTTCTGCTTTCCATTGATCTTTAAGTCCGGCAGTTTTAAGCGGTACCTGGTCTATTTTAGAGAGAAACAGGTTTACCTTCTGGATAATGTTATAGTTCTGTGTCCAGCGGTTATCGGGCAGGTTATACGGGGTCCATTGTCCGTTGGAAAAGTACTGGACAGTGGCCGTGGCATTGTTAGGCACTGCATCGTCTGTACCTGCATCCAAAATGTTACTGGATATGCGGTTGAAGCCACTCGGTAAATCTGCATAAACATTATACAGGTATCTTTCTGCGTAAACACCCAGTGAGTCGAGCTTGTCGAACACGAGGTCGTCGTCAATAAATTCCAGTGGTTCTTTCTCTATCACATCTTTCTGACAGGCGGCAAAGCCAATACAGGCGAGCACTGGGAGTAATAATGTATATTTTCTCATTACTAATTTCGTTTAGAATTACAGGCCAATAGTTATCCCTCCGTTAATGATGCGCTGATTGCTGAGCGGGGTATAGGTCGATTCCGGATCAAGGTCGCCCAGGTGGCTGCTGGTAAACAGATTGTAAGCGTTTACGAATACCCGGAGCTGACTCAGCTTGCTCTGCTGGAAAGCAATGTTTTTGAAATCATATCCCAGCTCAATATTTTTGAGACGCAGGTAGCTGCCGTTCTTAAGCCAAAAGGTGGACAGCTGGCTGTTATTCACATTGCTGCCGAGGGTGAGGCGGGGGAATTCTGCATTCACGTTGTTGGCCGGCGTCCAGCGGTTGAAATGCATTTCCTGCGCGTTGGCGTAAGCCGTGGTGTAGAAAGGCATCATGGAAGAAGGCGACATTATGATCTGGCGATTGGCAACACCCTGAATGAGGAGCTTGAAGTCGAAACCTTTATAGTTTATACCACCTGTTACGCCATAGAATATGGTAGGTTTGGTAGTAACGATTCCTTTTTTATCCAGTTCGTTGATTACACCATCGTTGTTGAGATCTTTATATTTGATATCACCTGGTGCCGGCGTGTAGCCCTGGTAGTTAGCTGTTTTGGAGATGTCAGTGCTGGTTTGGTAAAATCCATCGGCCACTAGCGCAAAGAGCTGGTAATCTGGCTGGCCGGTGCGGTACAGCCATGGATACGGATAGAGCTGATCGCCCGTGTTGATTACTTTACTATAGGCCGCAGAAATGTTTCCTTCCACATAATACTTAAATCCCTGGCGCGCTTCCGGGCTGTAGTTCACCACCGCTTCGATGCCGCTGTAACGGTTGGTGCCAATGTTTTCTAACGGGTACGGCTGTCCGAAAATACCACTGTTTTTACCGCGGGTTTGCAGCAGGTCATAGAATTTGTTGCGGTAGTAGTCTAGGGTTACCGACAGCTGATTATGCAGTAAAGCCGCTTCAATGCCTACTTCCAGCTTCAGTGATTTTTCCCAGGTATATCCCGGGTTAGCCACCTGTGATTTGGTAGCGCCGGAAACCGCGGAGGCAGATTCACCTACGTTGTAGCCGGTGGTATCAATTTTATAATTGGAGAGGTAAGGGTAGTAGTTGTCCGGATCACCGTATGCGTTTTTACCAATAGAAGCGCGGATTTTTAGTCGGTCGATGAGATGACTGCTGAAAAAGCTTTCATTGCTGATCACCCAACCGAGGCCTAATGCTGGCAGGAAAGCGCCACGACTACCAGGCTGGTAGCGGTTCAGCGATCCATATATCAGCGCCAGTTCAGCCAGATAAGTATTTTTCCAGTTATAGTTGGCGTTTACCCCAAAGTTGCTGTACACGGTGTTCAGCTGGTAAAAGCTGGCGATGTTATTATCCTGGTTATAGGTACCTAATACATCCAGCGTGTGTTCGTTCCAGTTATGGCTATAACCCACCATTATATTATAATAGTTCTGGCGGGTTTGGGTGGCTACGCTGGCCCTGCCGGCTTTGACGATTCCTTCGGTATTGTATTGGATATATGAATTCGGAAGTGCGCCGGTACTGGTGTCTGGCTCAAATACAGCATAGGTTTTAGAGCGGTCAATCACTTCGCTATAGAAGTTGTTCATAGAGAGCTGCGCTTTTACCCACATGCCTTTCACAAAATCATCCAGTTTATACTGTAAGCCCATGTCCGCGCTGATGCGGCGCTGCGTGTTCATCAGGTAACCTGAGTTAACGGCCATTGCCATGGGGTTATCCCGGTAGATATTGGTGCCGGCAAAGGAGCCGTTCTTATTATAAATAGGAAAAGCAATGGGAGCAGTATTGGCGATTTTACTCAGCGTTTCGTTTGTCTGCTCACCGGGCTCGTAGCCGGTTGCCAGGGAGCCGAATACATTCAGTGTAAGCTCAATGTCCTTGTTGAATGCCACCGCAGCATTGGTGCGGATATTATACCGTTTGTAATCGTTGTTGGTATTATAGCTGTTCAATGGGGAGGTGGTAAACATGCCTGATTGCCCGAAATGCTCCAGCGAAGCAAAGTAGTGATAGCTCTTTGCTTTACCGCCCATGTTGATGTTGTAGCGTTGCTGGTTTCCGGTAGATTTTGTCACCGCATCCTGCCAGTCTACATCCGGCTGGGTATACGGATCGTTTGTATGATTTTTCCAGGCGTCGAGCATGCTTTGGGTAAAGCGTGGCGTGGTGCCGGGAGCGGTGTTTAGTTGTGCCTCGTTGTAGAGGGAGGCGTAATCGTAGGCGCCCAGGAAGGTAGGACGGTACAGTTGTTCCAGTACGCCATATTGCGCGGTGGCGCTCACCTCAAAGTCCTTACGGCCGCGACTGCGTGTAGTTATCATCAATACCCCGTTGCTGGATCGTTGTCCGTACATGGCGTTGGCCACGGCATCTTTCAGCAGGGTTACGCTTTCAATGTCGTTGGGATTGAATGCGGTAAAGTCGCGCACTACGCCATCGATCACGATGAGCGGCATTTTCCCGCGAAAGATCATGGTGGCTGCATCTTTGCCGGGAGCACCGCCGTATTGTGTGTTGAGCAGGCCGGCGAGGCGACCGGTAAGCACATTTGAGATATCCGCTACCGGTGTGCTTTGTACATCCTGGTGATAGATGGAGCTGGCGGCACCGGTCATGTTGGCCCGGCTGAGCGTTTTATTCCAGAGATACACCGGTTGTGCAAACCAGGCGCTGTCTTTTGCCGGGGTGATTTTTTTGGTAGCCGCGGTGTCCTGTGGCAGTGTTGCCGCGGTGCTGATGCCGGCGGTGGCCATCACGGCCATGCATACACCCGCTGCTTTATATAAGTAATTCATTGATTTAGATTTTAGGGATGTAAATGTTTATCGCAAAGTGCCACGCACCAGTCCATTCGGAAACAGGGTGGAGTGAACGTCTACATACAAAGGGTCCGATTTCAGGGCACGCAGCGGCTCCCCGGTTACGGTCATGTTCAGCTGTTTGTTGTAATCGGCTGCGGTGGTGGTGAGCTTCAGCAGGGAGGCGCCCACGGGTGTATGGATATGTCCTTCTTTCAGCACATCTCCGGACGGTACCCCATTTACATCGATTGCATAATAGAGCACGTTATCTTCTGTCAGGCGCATGGTCAATCTGGCGGAGGCGCTGTTACCGGCGGCAGGTACTACCTGGCCCGGCGTCAGGTTTACGTCCATGGTCCAGGTAATCTTTTTGTCGAGCTGCCCGCGGACGAGGCCGCCGGGGGCCGACTTAGCAGTGATTGTCATGTAGCCGGGTGTTTTCATCAGGCTGTCGGCTACGGCTTTCGGTACGGCCATATTGCCTTTCAGCTTATTACCGGCGAAAGTGCCGTTGATGGTCAGCAGGGGAGTGGCATTGTTCTCCACGGGGCCGCCTATACGAATGTCGATGCCATCAGGCGTAATTCCGGCAGGAAGGGAGTCGAAATAAATATCGTAATACAGTTGGTAATCGTCCCGCAGGTACAGCAGTGCACTGGCACTGGCACCGTTGCCGGGCGTAGCAGGTACCACGTTGATACCTTTCATTTGAATATTCCACAGCTTTTTAACGAATTGATCCGACTCAGGATCTTTTTTACAGCCCACCAATGAGCATGCAAGCAGTAGCACGCAAAAATGGAATAAGGGAATCAGGCGCATTGTTAATTGATTTAAAAAAGTAATGCAATAGCAGGGGCTACAACTGTCCCATGACAGCCGCCTGCAGTTTTTCATTATTCACTTGGAAATAGCCTTGTTGGTGATTTTTCTACATCATGATCGATTCAGGTTGTTATCGAAGTCCTGTAACTTACTTGTGATTTTGGTTCATTTTCCTGTTCGTAAAAATAGGGTCTTCACAGAATCAGGTACCGGTCATATCTGTCTAAACTACCTGTATTTTGTTTCAAAAACAGCGGGTCACCTGTTACAATAACAAGTGACCCGCTGTTTTAAAACATTGATAATCTTTTAATTACGCCCGTACTCGGAAGGCAGCTGGTTAAATTCCTTCTTAAACCATTTGCGGAAGTAGTCCACATCGGAGAAGCCCACCATATACGCCACTTCGTTTACGTTGTACTGTTGGGTGGCCAGCAACCGGGCCGCATGCCGCAGCCGGATGCTGCGTATAAACTCTATGGTGGTTTGATTGGTAAGTGCTTTTAGTTTTCGGTACAGGGTAATGCGACTCATGTTCACCGCTGCCGCCAGGTCTTCCACATTCAGCGTTGGCTCGGCAATATTTTCTTCGATATAGGTCATGACGGTTTTCAGGAAGATGTCATCCGGGCCTGTCACCGGAATCTCGTCCGGCGCCAGGGTGGCCACCTGGCTGTATTTCTCCCGGAGGCGCCTGCGCGAGTCGAGCAGGTTTTGCACCCGTGTAGTCAGCAGCGTTACACTAAAGGGCTTGGTCACATAGTCGTCTGCACCGGTTTCATACCCCTCCTGGATATGCGCCACAGTACTCCTGGCAGAGAGCATGATGATGGGGATATGGCTGGTCCGGTTGTCATTCTTCAGGGTATGGCATAATTCCACCCCGTTCATTCCCGGCATCATTACATCGCTGATGATAATGTCAGGCAGGTGCGTG
Source organism: Chitinophaga jiangningensis (assembly GCF_900142605.1). Lineage (GTDB taxonomy): Bacteria > Bacteroidota > Bacteroidia > Chitinophagales > Chitinophagaceae > Chitinophaga > Chitinophaga jiangningensis. Next base: position 732,002 of record NZ_FRBL01000002.1, on the reverse strand, counting down.
GTAGCCAGCTCCAGCCCCTGCAGGCCATCGGCCGCCAGATGCAGGGCATAGTGGGTGCGGAACATATCCGCGAGATATTTCAGTACGTCCTTATTATCTTCCACAATCAACATCACCGGCCGGTCATTGTGCTCCACCGGTTCCACCGGCAGCTGCCGGTCTTCGATCACCTCCGGCCGCAGCATGGTTTCCTGGCTGGCTTCCGCCATTTCATCCGCACTCAGGTGCTCATTGCTAACGGGAATGCGTATACTAAAACAGGTATATCCCCTTTCGCTACCGGTTGCTACGCGGCTCTCCAAACTAATGGTGCCGTAATGCCGGGCTACCAACCCTTTTACGAAAGCCAGCCCGATACCGGTACCGCCGGTTTGCAGGTTCTTGAAATCATAATGATTAAACTGCCCGAACACTTTATCGAAGTGCGTTTCAGGAATGCCAATGCCGTTGTCCGCAACCTGCAAAAGCAGCTTGTCGCCTTCGAAATGCAGTGAAACTTCGACTTTTCCGCCCGTTTGTGTGAATTTCAGGGCGTTGGACAGCAGGTTGAAAAGTATTTTTTCCAGCTTGTCGGGGTCAAACCATACGATCATTTCTGGTTGAGCGGCATAAAAAGCAAGGGCAATGTGGCGTGTAGCAGCCAGACTTTCAAAGGCACTCACGATCTCCCTGCAAAACACTACTATGTTGGAAGGAGCGGCCTTCAACGGCATACCACCTTCTTCCAGCCGGCGGAAGTCCAGCAGCTGATCCATGAGTCGCATCAGCCTTTCCCCGTTTTGCTGGATCAGCAGCAGTTGCTGCCGTTCAGCCTTGTCGCTGCCGGTTTGCTGCAACAGCGTTTCCACTGGCGCCATAATAAGGGTGAGCGGTGTTTTAATATCATGGGAAATATTGGTAAAGAAATCCATTTTGTTTTGGGCCAGTTCCCGCTCTTTCTCCCTGAATACCTGTTGCTTCAGGATTTCATGTTTGAGCAGGGTAGTGCGGGCGGTATAGTAATAATACCAGAGCAGCAGGCCGGCCAGCACCAGTACGTAAAACAGGTAAGCATACCAGGTTTTCCAGAGCGGCGGTAATACTTTTATATGGAGAGATGTAGGTATTTTGCTCCATAAACCGTCGTTATTGGCCGCTTTTACCTTAAATGTATAGTTTCCGGGGTCCAGGTTGGTAAACGTGGCGGAGGTTTGATGGCCTACATAATGCCATTTATTATCGGAGTGCAGCCCTTCCATTTTATAGGCAAACTGGTTGGAGGCCGGGTTAATATAGTTCAGTGCGGCGAAGTGCAGCGTAAAATAAGCCTGGTCATGTGTGAGCGTAATATTATCCGTATAGGTAACGGATTGTTTGAGCGGGGAATTTTTATCTGTCACATTCACCGGGATATTTTTGATCAGCATGCCGGTAAGGATTACCTCCGGCCTGGCCGTGTTATTAAACATGGTAGCAGGGTTAAACCGCACAATGCCGTTGATGCCGCCGAAAAGAATATCTCCATTCCGCATTTTTTCGGCAGGATTCAGGTACTCCGTAGTGCCTGCCCAGCTGGCGGCCCCGTAATTGGTAACGGCGAGGCGACTGGTGTCGGTGCCGGGGTTTTCCTGCAGTACCTTCATTATATTATCCTGGCCGCTAAGCCAAAGGTCACCGGCGTCGTCTTCCACAATGCCCCGTATGATAATGTCCGAGAGGCCGGTTTCCGCCTCCAGGCCTTTCAGCATATTTGAAATAGTGTCTACATACATTAACCCAAAATCATGCGTGCCCGCCCAGATGTGCCCATGACTATCTTCCCGGATACAATGGATGTTATTGGGGTTATCGGCCATGCTTACCCAGCGGTTGCTGATCCTTGTAAACCGGTTGCTGCCAAAACGGAGGTAGCAAAGCCCTTCCGTGGTGCCTACCCAAAGGGTACCGTGCGCATCTTCATACAAACAATTTATTTCACCTTTTCTCAGGCTGTTATAGTCTTTAGGGTTATAGTGAAAACTGTAGGATTGCAGCTTTTTATCTAAAAAATACAACCCGTTTTCTGTGCCTACCCACCAGCCGTTTTTACTTTTTTCCAGCGCATAGCAGGCATGGTTTTGCTTCCCGTCCTTATCCCGTATGGATTTCAGCGGTATACGGGTGAAGGTGGCGGAAGGGACATCAAATTGATACAGTCCTTCCAGGCTGCCTACCAGCAAGTGCTGGTCATCTTTTATCAGGAGAGATTTAATGATTTCCGTATTGGCATTGTCCGTGGGTGAGGGTATGCGGAAATATTTAAAGGAATGCGCTACCGGGTTATAATAGTTCAGCCCGGCGGATGTGGCAATCCAGAGGTTGCGCTGCTTATCCTCAGCTACCGCCATGGCAATACGGCTGTTCATTCCGATGCCATCTTTCATCAGCCAGGAGATGTAGTTCATATCGCTGCCGGGGTGCACCTGGCTCACGCCACCCCAGTAGGTACCGATCCAGATGGTGCCGGCCCTGTCCTGGATGATGGAGCATACAGAGTTATAGCTAAGTGATCCCGGATCATATTTATCGTTGGTGTAATGGGCCACCACCTGGCGGTTGCGCAGTACATAAATTCCCTTGCGGGTGCCTACCCAACAATCGTTGCCAATAAATTTCACGGCTTTCACCATTTCATTGGTGATGTTATAGTTGTTATCTCCCGCCTGGTAGTTGATATAGGCAGATGTGGCCGTATCAAACAGGTGAAGGCCGTGGCCCTGGGTGCCCACCCATATTTCACTGTTGTGGAAGGTGATACAATGTATGGTGGATTTTATTTGCAGTTGCGCAGGCCCTGGTTGTGGTATGCCGGTGGCTGGGTTATATTTAAGGAGAGATACACCGTAGCCGAGCCAGAGGTTACCGTCCTTGTCTTCGGCGAGCGCTCGGACAACGGCTGTGGAGCGGTCCTGCTTTAATGGAATGCGCTGCAATTGTTCCGTTGCGGAGTGGTAGCTGAAAAATCTGCTGGCAGCACCCACCCAGATGCGGTTTTTGGAATCCCGGTAGATCGCGCATACATCCTGTACGCCAGGCGCGCCGGTGGCCATGCGGAACACCTCCTTGCGGGTATCGTAAATATTGAGTCCGTTAGCAGTACCAACCAGTATGTTGCCTTTATCATCTTCCGCGAGGGAATAAACGAAGTTGCTGCTGATGGCGTATTTATTGGTTTTGCTGTAACGGAAGATTTTTATTTCATCGTCGCTGTAGCGGCATAAACCATTTTCGGTGCCTATCCATATAAAGCCTTTGCTGTCCTGCAATATGCAATGGACGGTACTTTGTGGCAGGCCCTGTGCAATGCCAAGCCTGGTAAAATTCACCCTGTTTTCCTGCGCCAGGGCAGGCAGGAACCATAAGAGCAGGGTATAAATAAGTAAATATTTCAGCAGTGGGAATCTCCCTACATACATCATAACAGGACGAACAATTTGGTTGATCTACAGGTTGATATTGAAGGTAAGCTGGCCTGATCAATATCAAATCTGCATGATAAGATATTATCAGCAATGGCTAAAATACAGGATGAGTTCCACATTGTGGAAAGAAAAGAAACAAAGCGTAGATAATACACTTGTGCAACCGCATGCTTGAAAACACTAAAATACGCTGTGGACGCAGTTTTTCAAGGATGAGTAAAAAATCGGAATCCAATTTGATAATTAATTAACTGTTGATGCCCGAGATGCTAAAGTGATTAACTGTAACTTTGCGAACCCTGGGAACTATACCATACTCAATCTAAACTATTCTGAAAAATGGAAATTACCTGCTTATTGATTGATGCGGATCAGGACCGCCGCGTACAATATTATTATGCATTGGATCTGTTAGGTAACTGCAAGGCCTGTATCTGTTTTGCAGATATGAACCAGGGGCTGGAATACCTGCAGCAGCATCCCGACTTTCGTCCGGAATATGTATTTGTAAATGTGAACGACAGCTTTCATGCGCGACAATCATTCAGTACAGCCGTGCAGGTGTTGCCCGGCATGACATATGTAAGCATCGTTTTTAGTCAGTACGATGAAGTATATTTCACTTACGACGAATACCGTGTATTTAATCTGATCTCCCGGTTAAAAGTACGCCTGCAGCAGGTGATGGCCCCACGCAGAAAGCCGCTTGCACATGCCGGTTGATCGCTGGTTATAATTTGATAACATACAGGTAACACTAAAAATATTTCTTTGTGCATTGTTTTACATATTTCAGTGTTGCATGTACCGGTTTTGTCAGCTTATAACGATCTTTTTTCTTTCCATCAATGTTGTTGCTAACGCCCAATCCATTCAGGAACCTGCTATTACCGCCGCCATAGCGCTGGGCAGGCAATATCCCGATTCTGCCTTTCAGCTGCTGCGTAATCTTCAGGATGCCGCAGTGAATAAGAAGGACCATCTTACCTCAGCCGTTTGCCTCCAGCAGATGGGCAAGCTTTGTATGGATCAGGGCTACTATTCCAAAGCACTGGAATACTATCAGCAGGCCGAAACCCTGCTGGCCGCATCCGGCAATCGCCGCCTGCATGCCGCCAACCTCAATGAAATGGGGTTGCTGTATTTTCACAATACCAATAAGGCCGCTGCCAAACAGTTGCACGGCCGCGCACTGGCGCTTTATCAGCAAGCTGCCGATACCGCCGGCGTAGCAGCTACCTACGGCTACATTGGCCATCTCTTTGAGAAAAATCAGCAGCACGATAGCGCCTATGCCTACCAGCAACTGGCACTCAAAGCCTATGAAAGCATCCAAGATAATTACGGGATCGCCGGTATCTACGAAAACCTTGGCAGCATCTGCGAGGATCAGGAAGATTACGACTCCGCCCTGGTGCTGTTTCAGAAAGCTCTCGCCATATACGAAGCCAATAACGATAAAACCGGCAGTATAGAGGTAGTGAATAATATCGGCGATGTGTACCGCAAAACCAACCGGTTCCGCCAGGGGATGAGCTACTCCCTGCAGGCACTGGACCTGGCACATGCTACCAATAACAACTACCAGATAGCCGCCGCCTGTAAAGACATTGCCCAAACTTATCACCTGCTGCACCAAAACGACAGCGCCTACCTGTTTATGGAACAGAGCCGAAAGTCGCTCCTTAATATATACTCCGATCAGAACAACCGCCAGATGAACTTCCTCCGCATCATGTACGATGTAAATAAAAAGAACGATGAGATACTCCGCCTGGAAGGGAGTCACCGCATGAATGTAATCATATACAGCGCCCTTGGCGCTGTAGTACTGCTGCTGGGGGTAGTGGGATTATTAGTGATTTCCCGCCAAAAACTCCGGATTTCCGAACAAAAGGCGATCTCGGAGAAGAATGAACAACTACATCTCGCCCAAAAAGACCAGCTGGAACTCAACAGTAAAAAGCTCGCTAACCACACGCTGCAACTCATCCAACGCACACAGTTTATGGACGAGCTAAAGGACAGTATCACCGGCATTGTAAAGGAAGATAAGCGCGATAATAAAAAACAACTTCAACAGCTGCTGCTCAAAATAGAACAGCATCAACACCACGATAAACAGTGGGAAGAGTTTAACAGCATCTTCGGACAGGTGCACCAGGCATTTTTTGATAAGCTCAATGCCTTACATGCTGACCTCACACCCAACGATATTAAACTGGTGGCCCTCCATAAAATGAATATCAATTCAAAAGATATGGCTACCATTTTGGGTATTTCGCAGGACAGTTTACGGGTGGCCAGGTACCGCGTACGTAAAAAATTAAACCTGCCGGAAGGAGACTCCTTAAACACTTTCGCACAGCAAATGTAGGTGTTAACATTCGCTTAATATTGGCTTAACGTAATGGTAATGGTGAATTGTGTAACGGTTAATGTGCTGAAAATTAAATAGTTATAACGTTAATGTATACACGGTTAACGCTTTGTTTACGCCGTTGTTAACGCTGCTAACGATTTGCTTACGCCTGTTTCTTGCCATTTTTGAGGTGCCTCCCCACATTTGCACCGGGTTCGGAAAAACCACCGAAACCTGCAAAAACAACTACCAATGAAATCATTGCTACAAATCTTTCTCTTCGTTTTTCTCGGCATGGCACATGCAATCGCAGGAGGAATCAAAGGGCATGTGTACGACAAAAAATCCGGCGAGTCACTGCCGGGAGTAACCGTTTTATTGCAACCCACCAAACAGGTAGCCGTTACAGGTTTAGATGGCGCCTATGCCTTTAAGGAGGAACCCGCAGGTGATTATACCCTCGTAGTATCACACCTTACCTACAGTTCGCTGAAAAAAGACATTCATATCTTAAAAGAAGATAATCCCCGTTTTGATATTTACCTCAGCGAAAAAAGCAGCAAAGAACTAACGGAAGTAATTATTACCGCCACCGGCAAAGCCTCCTCCGAAAATACGGCCCGTAAAATTGAACAGAAAGCACCGTTTGTGATGAACGCCGTTTCCGGCGCTGCCATTGAAGTATCGCCCGACCTCACCGTGGCCAACGTGATGCAGCGCGTTTCCGGGGTATCCATTGAACGTAGCAGCAACGGAGAAGGACAATACGCCATCCTCCGCGGTATGGATAAACGTTATAACTATACGCTGATTAACGGCGTAAAAATTCCCAGCCCGGATAATAAATATCGCTATGTACCCCTGGACCTGTTCCCGGCGGACCTCCTGGAGCGACTGGAAGTATACAAATCCCTGACACCAAACATGGAAAGCGATGCAATTGGCGGAGTGGTAAATATGGTGATGAAGGATGCTACGCCAGGCCTGCAACTCAACGCAAACATTGCCAGCGGTTACAGCCAGATGACGCACGATAAAGGATATACCGCGTTTACCGCTGATAAGATGAACACTACATCTCCCTATGAAATAAATGGTAAGGGTTACCAGGCCACACCGGGAGATTTTAACAGCGGCACCTTTGATTACAAACGCCGCAACTTTACCCCTAACACCGTAGTGGGCTTCAGTGTAGGTAACCGCTTCCTCCACAACAAACTGGGCGTTATTGTAGCAGCCAGCTACCAGCATAACTTCCGCACCACTACTTCCAGCTTCTACGACCATAGCGTAAATGACGTGCAGCAGTTTGCCGCTATCAACAGTATGAACAACCGCACTTATTATGAACAGCAGCGCCGCAGCGGCTTCCATGGTAAGGTGGATTACGTGTTCAACGACCATAACAAAATCTCTTTCTATAACGCTTTCATGATGCTCACCAACCTCCAAACCCGCGATGGTATCATTACGGAATTTGGTATCGGTGGCTATGATCCGGAGAAAGGGAATGCACAGCTGAAGTATGAAACCCGCACCCGCCGCATCGATCAGCAGATATACAACGGTACCCTGCACGGAGATCACGACCTGCTACCTGGTAAACTGAAGCTGGGATGGTCAGCAGTAGTATCCACCGCCAGAAATGATGTGCCGGATAATACTACCATCACCGTAAACGGTAAACAATCCAATTTTGTATCCACCCGCACCAATGTAGACAGGGCTTCCCGCCGCTGGGAAAGGAATACCGACAACGACCTGGCCGGATACCTCGACCTGACCTATACCACCAAAATCGGAAGCTCCAAAGTAGATTTCAGCGCCGGTGGATTGTACCGCGATAAACAACGCAGCAACTTCTTTAATAACTACACCTTTCTGCCGGCAGTAGCCGCCGCAGCGTATGGCGTGGACTTTACCAAATACACAGACATTAAATGGGATATCCAGAACCCGGGCGGCGCCGTAGCAAACGCGCTGACCTACGACGCTTCAGAGAAAACCGCTGCCGGTTACGGTATGTTTAAGCTGAAGGTAAACGGTTGGGATGTAACAGGAGGTGTGCGTATCGAAAACACCGATCAGGGCTACCATATGTTCTTCCCGCAGGGAGAAAAAAGACCGGTTAACAACCAGGTATATACGGATGTATTACCCAGCCTGAACTTGAAATACGACCTGGGGGGCCATCAGCAGGCGCGCGCCAGCTATTTCCGTTCCGTAAACCGTCCGGGCTTCTTTGAAATTGTGCCGGCTAAAATTGTACTGGAAGATTACATGGAACGCGGTAACGCGGACCTGAAACGCGCCATCGCCGATAACTTCGACGTGCGTTATGAACTGTTTCCCAAGGCAGGTGATCAGCTGCTGGTAGGTGCATTTTACAAAATTATTACTAACCCAATCGAATATACGCTGCAGCCGGATGCTTCCCGTCCGCAGGATTCCTACTACACCCCGGGCAACTTCGGTACTGCCCGTAACTATGGCTTTGAAGCGGATTATATCCACTTCTTCAGCAAACTGGGTGTAAAAGCCAACTATACGTATACCCATTCTGCTATTACTACTAACAAGAGCAAACGAATCCGGGATGAGAAAGGTGACCTGCAAACGATTCAGGTGGATCAAACCAGGCCCATGTATGGTCAGTCGGCGCACATCGCCAACCTTTCCCTGCTTTTCAAGGATGCACGCAGTGGCTGGGATGCACAGCTGGCAGGCGCTTACACCGGCCCGCGTATCAATACTGTTTCACAGTTTCTGGATAATGACCTCTGGCAGAAAGGATTTATACAGATGGATTTGTCGATCGAAAAACATTTCCGCCATCATTTCACCGTATATGCCAAAGCCGGCAATCTGCTGAATACACCTGCCACTATTTTTATTAAAGGCTATAACAAAGAAAATGATGATGTGCCGGGCCAGCCGCTCAACGGCAGGGAAACACTCATCCGCAAAGAAACCTACGGACAAACTTATCTGCTGGGTGTACGCTATAAACTTTAAACATTATAATTATGACTTTCAATAAATATATCTGTTTCCTGTTGCTGGCAGTAATGATGGCCACCGGATGTAAGAAAGCAAATATCGATGTGGATACTACCGGAACGGAAAGCAATACCGAGGGTATTAAAGGTGATGTATACGGCATCTGGACCAAAGGTAGTGTGAAGCGTGTAGTGGGCGACATCACCGTTCCGGAAGGTAAATCCCTCACGATTGAAGAAGGCGTAACGGTTATCATGGATACCCTCGCCAAACCGGAGTTCATCGTAAAAGGAAATCTCTATGCAGTAGGTACACCGGAGTTCCCGGTGAAAATCACCATCGAAGAAGGCTACAGAACGGCTGCCAAAAAATTCGGTAAGCAATGGGGAGGCATCCTCGCGGCGCCTACCTGCCAGGAGTTGCTGCTGGATAATGCTATTATTGAATATGGCGGCGCTACCACTACCGAGGCTTCCGCTTCGGTAAAAGAAGGACTGTACAAGGCGGTGGCCGGCGAAAACCTACCCGCCCTGTGGTTTATCAACAGCAAAGGTAAACTGGTGGTTACCAACTGTATCTTCCGTAACTTCCAGGAAGATTGTACATATATCGAAGGTGGTTCCATCATCTTCTCCAACAACAAATTTTATACAACCGGTTTAACCGGCGGTGAAGGTATTAACATCAAATCCGGCTGTATTGCTGACGTAGCCTACAACCTGTTTTATTCTACCAACACCAACGCTTTAAAGCTCTCTAACTCCGGCGACCGTACGCCGCAGGCGCACGTTGTAGCTTATAACAATACCATCGTTACCACCGGCTGGAGAAGGCCTACCATCAAAGGTGGCAGCGTGTGGCTGGAAGCATCTGTGTATGCAGAGATTTATAATAACCTGTTCGCAAATGCGCGTTTCGGTATTAAACACGATACCAAGAAGCTGGAAGATAGTCGCTCCGTGATCAGTAACAACCTGTACTACGGTTACGATCAAACGACCGTTAACCAGTTTCAGCCGGGCAACGATATTATCGGCGGCAAAAATGAAATCCGCGGTACCAAAGCAGGTGATAATGATCCTAAATTTGTAAACTATCCGCTGTCTACCACCATGAGCAGTCCCGACTTTGACCTTAGCTGGGATTTCCGCCTGCAGTCCGGTTCTCCTGCGATTGGTGCGGGTATTAATACCTTCAGCCGCAACTGGTCGGCCGGTATTGTTATCAATGGTACCCAGTATAGTTCACCGGCGCCATCTGCCAATATCGGGGCATTTGGTGTTAAATAAGCAACTCACGTTTTAAGCTAAAAGCATGAACCATAAAAATAGTATCCTTCTTGCCGGAGCGGCGCTGATACTGGCCGCCGGCTGCAAGAGCGGAAACCGTAATACAGCTGATGCCATCCAGCCTGTAATCGTTACAGAAGCAGTAAAGCATGACTCTGATGATCCTGCTATCTGGATCAACAAGGCCGATCCTTCCAAAAGCCTGGTGATAGGCACTGACAAAGCAGAAGACGGCGCCCTGTATGTATTTAACCTGAAAGGAAAAATTATTCCGGAGCTGGTAGTGCGTGATATTAAACGCCCCAACAATGTGGACATCGCTTACGGACTTATGCTGAATGGCAAACCGGTGGATTTTGCTGTAGCGAGCGAGCGTATGACTGGCAAGCTGCGTTTCTTTTCCCTGCCGGATATGAAGCCCATTGATAACGGCGGTGTGCCGGTATTTGAAGGTGAAACCGGCGAAATGTACCGCGACCTGATGGGCATCGCCGTATATACGTCCCCGGAAGGAAAGCACTATGCCATCGCCGGCCGTAAAAACGGCCCTACCGCAGGTGGCTACCTCTGGCAGTATGAACTCTCCGATGATGGCCAGGGTAAGGTAAAAGCCACGCTGGTTCGTAAGTTCGGGAAATACAGCGGGAAGAAGGAAATTGAGGCAATTGCGGTAGATAATGAACTGGGTTATGTCTACTATTCAGACGAGCAGTTTGGTGTACGCAAATATTATGCAGACCCTGCCAGGGGCGACAGCGAGTTGGCCGTATTTGCCAAAACCGGCTTCACGGAAGATCACGAAGGAATTAGTATCTATAAAACCGCTCCTGATAAAGGCTATCTCCTGGTATCGGATCAGGGTGCCAACAAATTCCAGATCTTCAATCGGGCCGGTAACAACGAATGGTTGAAAACAGTAACGGTGGCCGCTGGCCATAGTGATGGCTCTGATATGGTGAGCACTCCGCTGGATAGTACTTTCAAACATGGATTATTTGTGGTGATGAGCGACGATAAAACATTTCATTTCTATCGCTGGGAAGATATCGGCAAGGACTTGCAGATTAATGAATAGCTTTAGAGACCAGTGCCCGAGGCACTGGTCTCTAAACGTTTCCCAACGCCGAAGGCGTTGGGAAACGTTTAGACATCCATCATAATCTGTTTAATAAACATCGGGTAAGACAACGAATTTGTCGCCGGCAAATTACACTCCGCCACCACACCTGTCAGATACTCCGCATACTCCTGCGGTGCTGCTTCCCCAAACCATTCTATTCCAAAAGTGAAGAATTGCTTGTCCTGAATTTCTAAGGCTGTGTATTCTATCTGGCATCCGCTTTCTAATTTTTGGGAGATGTCAAATACGTTAAAGTCAGCGGTTCCGTTGCGGGTCACCTTCACGCCTGTACGCCGTTTATGCACCCGAACACGCAGATAGTTGTTATTGGTATTTACATCGTCCAGCACGCGATTGGGGATTTCTTTACCGGTCAGCTTTTCCCAGGATTCAATGATGCCCTGTACCGTAGCGGAGAGGCGTACCATTTCAGCAGGCGTCACGCGTCTTTTTAGTTCCATATTACCTTCCCGCAGTTTAATGCTGGAATGATCCATGTTTGGCAGGTAAAAGTAGGTGTCCGTACGCGGTACAGCATCGGAGGGCAGTTTCCCCTGCTGCGCAAACCAGGCGTTGATACCGGGGTCATCTTTAGTAAAAAACCACCTGATTTCCTGGCTGCGGTAGATTGATTTTGGTTGAAAGAAACGGCGGAGGAAGAGCAAAGTCTTTCTCCACCAGGGTATTCGATATGTGTCAAGGGTTTGCATTAGTAATAAGTTACTAAAAAATGCTGATCAATAAAAAAATATTGTTCAGCGGCGTAACGCTGCAAGTGCTTATGAAAAACATGAAAATTGTTGATTGATGGTGGAATACCAGGATACAGTCAATTACGCTGAGATTGTTGATTATCGGTGGAATACTAGCATGCTGTCAATTACTTTGAATTGTTGATTACTGGTGAAATACTAACATACTGTCAATTACATTGATTAGCGGCGTAGAGACGGCTGGCTAGCCGTCTCCTCGAGTCAGTCTCCGCTTAGGTCTTCGATAATGTGAATTGATCATTTGGGAGATTATGTAGTAGATTGAAGCGTAGAGACGGCTGGCTAGCCGTCTCCTCGAGTCAGTCTCCGCTTAGGTCTTCGATAATGTGAATTGATCATTTGCGAGATTATGTAGTAGATTGAAGCGAGGAGACGGCTAGCCAGCCGTCTCTACGCCGCCATGCATTAAATCCTCGTTCCACCTGTCGGTCTACCGCCCTTTCTTATTCAACACACCCTCAATCGGATTCGATCCTTTGATGTCATCATAATTCACCACACCGGTTTTCTTAGCCCAGGCAAAATATGCAGCCGATAGTTCGTTCACCACCTGTGTGTTTTTGGCCGCTACGTCATTGGTTTCTCCCCGGTCAGCTTCCAGGTCATACAACTCCCAGCGATACGATGGATAAATAGATACCAGCTTCCACTTGCCTTTGCGCACGGCCCGGTTGCCTGCCCGCTCCCAGAAAATTGGCTCCACCCGATGGAGGACGCTGTTGTGAAAAAACAATCCTGTCAGGCTCTTGCCAGGCAAAGGATTGGTGGTAACACCGTTATACTGCTGCGGATATTTAACACCAGCCAGGTCATAAAAAGTAGGCGCCAGGTCGATCAGGTGAGCGGTGCCCTGGGAAATGGTGTTAGCCGCTATCTTTCCGGGGAACCATGCAATCAGCGGGGAGCTGATGCCACCTTCGTACATAAAGTTTTTAAACGCACGGAAAGGTGTGTTGGATACATACGACCAGTTTTTCCCCTGCGACTCAAAAGAGCCGGAAGTGCCCACCGGCCCCAGGTTGCGGGCAGCCTTCGCACCGCCATGTGCTACGTCTTCCGCCGGAGCACCATTGTCAGAAATAAAAACGATCAGTGTGTTGTCATCTTTTTTCAGCTCTTTCAGTTTAGCGAGCACCTGGCCTACACTTTTATCCATGTGGTCCACCATGGCAGCGTAGACTTCCATTTTTGCTTTCCAGAGTTGCTTTTCATCCCAGGTGAGACTATTCCATTCCGGAACATCTGCATCGCGCGGTGCCACGGTTTGCCCTGCCGCCAGTATGCCCAGCTGGCGCTGTTTGGCAAGTCGCTCTTCGCGGAGGGAATCCCAGCCGATGTCGTACCTGCCTTTGTATTTTGCGATGTCCTCCGGTAAGGCCTGCAATGGCCAATGCGGCGCGTTGAAGGCGAGGTACAGAAAAAATGGTTTGCTGCTGTTGCGCTGCTGTTCCAGATATTTGATGGCGTGCCCCGCAATCTCATCCGTGAAATAATAGCTATCGTCTGCAGGATGCAGGCGCTTATTATTTTCTTCAATGATCACCGGATACTGGCGGCCAAACAGCGGCATAGGGTTGGCGTTGAAGTAATTGGCGCCACCGCCTATTACCCCAAAAAACTGGTCGAAGCCGCGCTGGTTGGGCCACGACAAGCTATCGTTTCCGATATGCCACTTGCCGGACATCAGGGTGTTATAACCGCCGCTGCGCAGCACTTCCGCCAGTGTGAGGGATTCCCTGTTAAGATATCCCTGGTAGGCTGGCAGGCCAAGGTTTACATCAAAGTAGCCAACACCTGCTTTGTGCTGATACTGCCCGCTCAGCAGCGAGGCACGGGTAGGCGCACAAATGGAGTTGTTGTAAAATTCCTTTAGTCGTAAACCCTCGCTGGCAAGGCGATCCAGGTTAGGCGTGTGTATCTCGGAGCCGTAGCAGCCGAGGTCTGAATACCCCATATCATCCACCATAATCAGGATGATGTTGGGTTTCTTTTGTTGGGCGGTCAGGTAAGCAGGAGTGGTGAACATGCCTGCCATGGCCAGTATCATTAATTTTTTCATGTTGTTATCGGTTTGGTCTTTTATTGTTTTGCGGGGCTGCTGCGGTGTTGGCACCGGTAGGTGCTGCAAAGCCCTGGTTACCCTGTGGTTTTATTTTATCATAGTCCACTACATCATTGGCCTTAGCCCATTGATCATAATCGGCCGCAAGCTCTTTCACTACTTCGGGATGTGCAGCTGCAAGGTTGCGTGTTTCTGCACGGTCAGCGGCAATGTCGAATAACTCCCAATCCTTCGATGGATAAGACGATACTATTTTCCATTTACCTTTACGCACGGCCCGATTGCCAGCCCGCTCCCAGAATAGCGGCTGTGGGCGGCTGATTTCCTGGCCTTCGCGGAAGAGTCGCGCCAGGCTTACCCCTTGCAGCGGATTTGTTTTTACCTGCTGGTAGGTAGCTGGATACTGTGCGCCTGCGAACTCATAAAAAGTAGGTGCCAGGTCGATCAGGTGAGCAGTGCCGGTAGCAATGCTGCCTGCTTTGATTTTATTCGGAAACCAGGCGATGAGCGGGGAACTGATGCCACCTTCATAAGCGCTGGCTTTATACGAACGGAATGGCGTATTGGAAACATGCGCCCAGCTTTGTTCCTGGTAGTCGTAAGAGCCGGCAGTGCCTATGGGGCCTGAGCTGCGTTGCCGCCTGCGGCCGGTAGGAATAAATCCACCCTGCGCGCCGTTGTCGGAGATGAATACGATCAGTGTGTTGTCGTCTTTCTTCAGTGCTTTCAGTGTTTCGAGGATCTTACCTACGCCCTGGTCCATCCGGTCTATCATGGCAGCATATACTTCCATTTTCTTTTGCCATAGTTGTTGCTCATCCCAGGTGAGACTAGCCCATGCCGGTACTTCCGGATCGGGAGCTAACGTACTGTTAGGAGCTATCAGGCCCAGCTGCTGCTGTTTGGCGAAGCGCTCGCTGCGCAGGGAATCCCAGCCAATGCTATATCTGCCTTTGTAGCGGGCAATGTCTTCCGGCTGCGCCTGGAGTGGCCAATGTGGCGCGTTATAGGCCACATACAAAAAGAACGGTTTGTTGGTTTTGCTTTGTTCTTCAAGAAACTGTACGGCGTGGCCTGCAATTTCATCGGTGAGGTATTTGCCCGGTGCGAGGTTGATACGCTGGTTGTTTTCTACCAATGGTACCGGCGGTGCCTTGTCCGTGTAGCCGTTGATGTCATAATAGTTACTGGCGCCGCCAATAAAGCCGAAGAAGCGATCAAAACCGCGCTGGTTTGGCCATGCAATACTATCATCTCCCACATGCCATTTGCCGGACATCAGCGTGCTGTAGCCCGCCTGCTTCAGTACTTCCGCAAGTGTGAGCGATTCCCGGTTCAGGTAGCCCTGGTAAGCCGGCAGCCCGAGGTTGACGTTGAAATAACCTACGCCTGCTTTGTGATTACTCTGCCCCGTGAGCAGGGAGGCGCGGGTAGGTGCACAGATAGAGTTGTTATAAAACTCTTTCAGCCGCAAGCCTTCCGCAGCAAGGCGATCGAGATTAGGCGTACGGATTTCCGATCCGTAGGCGCCAATGTCTGAATAGCCCATGTCATCCACCATAATCAGGATGATGTTGGGTTGTGTTTGTTTTTGTGCAACACTGACAGCACTAAATCCCAGTAGTGCCAGCGACAGGATTTTTATTTTCATATCAGGTAATTGGCAAGGTTAGTAGTTGACCCACAGGGAGTCTTGTTTCAGGTTCGGGTTAAGATTCAGTTCCCGCTGCGGTGTAGGGAAATGTACATGCCGCGGTGCTGCCAGTGTTTTACCGGCGGCCTTCAGCACACGTACATAATAATCCGGTCCACGGCGTACCAGGTCAAACCAGCGCTGGTGTTCATATACAAACTCTTTTCTTCTTTCCTGGAAGATGGAATCGCGGAAGGCATCCACGCCCAACCCTGGGGCCGCATCCGCGAGTTTAGGAATGCCGGCGCGGGTACGTACCTGGTCTATGTACGTATATGCTTCTGCGTTAGGGCCGTGATTAATTTCATTGAGTGCTTCTGCATAAATCAGCAATACGTCCGCATACCGTATAATCGGCAGGTTTACGGAAGATTGCCCCTGGTTGCCTACTACAGCCGGATCGTAGTACTTGTTGAAATGTGGATCAAACGTATACAGCTTTCCATCAACAGGGCTCGTCATCTGCGTAATAAACGTAACCGCCTTACGCGTATCTGTATTACTGAAAGATTCGTATAGTCCTCCCTGTTTGTGCAGGGCATCGGCATAGTCGCCGTTGATGCCGGGTACTTCATTGGCTGCGGACCTGCTACCAAGGCTGTTTCCCTGGTAACCGGCATTGCCCTGGAACTGTGCACTGAAGATGTGCTCTTTCCCGTTTTTCTTATTCACGGCAAACACATCTGCGAAGTTGTCGAACAACGCATACCAGTTTTTGTCGATCACCTCCTTACTTTTAGCGGCTGCCTGCTGCCAGTTTTGTTGTGTGAGGTATACTTTGGCGAGCAGACTTTTAGCGGCACCGCTATTTGCGCGGCCCACACCTGTTGCGGCCGGCGCAGGCAGGTTTTCCGCATCCTGCAGGTCTTTTACGATTTGCGCATATACTGCTGATTCAGTCGATTTGGCCACGTATAGTGCAGATGGATCAAGGGACGCCGGGGTGTGTAAAATCAACGGTACACCGCCAAACCAGCGCACGAGGTTAAAGTAATGTAATGCCCGCAGGAATTTTGCTTCGTTGATAAGGCGTGCCCTGGCATCTTCCGCAATATTTTCTTTTGTTATGGCAGTAATCTTGTCAATAGCCAGGTTGGCGGTGTTAATACCATCATAACTTTGTTTCCAGAGTTGCTCCATGCGATCGTTGGAAGCATCGTGGGTAAGCCCTGAGATAGCGCGTACATGCGCATTGCGGGCACGCGGGCCGGCCTCATAATCATCCGTGGCCATTTCTACACCAATCTGAAACAGGCTGTTGTAAAGGGACTGCCCGGTTTCATATAATTTTCTGTAAGATGCTACCACCGCGGCATCCGCCTGTGCCTCGTTTTTGTAAAAGTTGTCGGATGAAATAATCGCTTTGGGATTTTCATCCAGGCTGGAGCAGGCGGAAAGCACTACAGCCAGCAGGGGAATATGTTTAAGTTTCATGTTGTAAAATTTGAAGCATTAAAGTGTTACACGAACGCCTGCACTCAGCGTGCGGGATACCGGATAAATGCCGGCATCAGTACCCGGCGAAACGTTGCTGCCACTGGTGATTTCAGGATCAAAGCCCGAATAGCTGGTCCAGGTAAGCAGGTTTTGTGCGGTTACATATAGGTTGATGGCAGAGATCTTTCCGGAGATAGCTTTCGGTAGTGTATACCCCAGCGTTACGTTACGCACACGAAGGAAAGAACCATCTTCTATGAAACGATCGGAGAAAACCGGCGCCGGGTCAAGCTTTGCGCGTGGGATGGTTTGACTCGGATGTTCAGGCGTCCACCTGTCGAGTGCGGAAGCCGCAGCGTTTTGCTGGCCGGTAAACAGTTCCAGGTTCTGACGGTTGGTATTCAGGATCTGGTTACCATAGGAGCCTTGCAGGAATATGGAGAGATTAAATCCATGCCATGCAAAATTATTCGTGAGTCCGAAAATAAAATCCGGTTGTGCATTGCCGATAATCGTACGGTCGTTGGCGGTAGTAAAAGTACCGTCCCCGCTGATATCTTTATACAGTCTGTCGCCCGGTTTGGGACTGGCATTGCCGGTATATTTCCCTTTGTCTTTTTCTTCTCCCGTTTGCAGGATACCATCCGTTACGTTGCCATAAAAGCTACCCAGTGGTTCTCCTACTTTAATGATGTAATTGCCGCTGATGTAGGACGATGCGCCGTTGCCGATGGTGAGCACCTTGTTACGATTAAAGGAAATATTGAAGTCGGTGTTCCAGTTGAAATCGCCGATAAAATTCTTACTGTTCACCGTTACTTCCAGTCCTTTGTTGCCTACGGTACCAAAGTTTTGCAGTGAGCTGGCAAAGCCGGAAGTCCATGGTATTTCTACGTTTAGCAGCAGGTTGGAAGTGCGTTTGTAATAGGCATCCAGGGAGATGTTAAGGCGGTTATCGAACAGCCCTACGTCGATGCCACCATTGTACTGATAGGTGGTTTCCCATCCGAGTTGGTCGTTGGGAATACGGGAGGGGGCGAAGCCGGTAACCACGTTGCCGTTAAATAAATATCCCAGGGAATATAAGGTGGCGAGAGACTGGTATTCACCAATTTCCAGGTTGCCCGTGGTACCAAAGCTGGCGCGTATTTTCAGATCGCTGATCCGGCGTGACCATGACTTGAAAAATGGTTCATTACTCACCCGCCACGATGCGGCGGCGGATGGGAAGTTGCCCCATTTGTTGCCTTTTCCAAAGCGGGAAGAACCATCAGAGCGGATGCTGGCAGTTAAATAGTAACGATTATTGTAGTTGTAGTTTACGCGTGCCAGGTAGGAGTGGAGTACCCAGGCCGAAGCGTCGGAGCTGGGGCGGTCAATGGTGGCGCCGCTTTCGAGACTGTTGTAACTCAGGTCGTCCGTTACAAACAGGCGGGAGCCTGCCGTTACCTGCTCCATATTAAATTCCTGTTGGGTGAAGCCCGCCAGTGCATCCAGGTGATGTTTACCGAATGCATGGCTGTAGCTGATGGTATTTTCATTCAGCCAGGAATAAGCGTTATAGGTGCCTCTCGCTGCAATGCCCTTTGTTTGTGAACCTTCGTAGATGTAGGAAGGCGTATAACTTTTTTCCACGGTGTTATTGACATCTGTTCCAAATAGAATTTTAATATTTAAACCGTCGATGATGCTGTATTCTGCGAAACCTGTTGCCAGTAAACGGTTTGCGGTGGATTTATTCTGCGTTTCGTTGAGTGTGGCAATGGGGTTGGCGAAAATATTCTCAAAGGGATTACGCAGCGTATAACTCCCATCCGGTTCATAAATGGTAGCAGTAGGAGGCATGATCAGCAGTGAATTGATAATCCCGGAAGGCGCCACGTTGGCATCGGATTTACTGGCGGTGAAACTGGCACTTATTTTCAGGTTATCTAACGGGTTCGCATCTACGTTGGCCCGTAAGGAAATGCGATCAAAGTCCGTATTACGAATGATACCATCTTGTGTAAAGTAGTTGCCGGACAGGAGGTATCTTGTTTTTGCATTACCGCCGCTGATGCTCAGCTGGTGGTTTTGCGAACCTGCCGTTCGGAAGGCGGCGTCCTGCCAGTCAGTACCGGCGCCAAGCTGGTCTATCTGTTGTTGGGAAAGGTATTGATATTTCCCTTTGGCAGGATTAGTATCATACAAGGCATCGTTGCGGAGAATGGCAAAGTCGTGTGCGTTGAGCACATCCACTTTTTTACGTAGTGTTTGCGAAGCGTAGCTGCCTTCGTACACAATATTATTTCTGTCGGCTTTACCTTTTTTGGTGGAGATGATCACTACCCCGTTGGCACCGCGGGAACCGTAGATGGCAGTGGCAGAGGCATCTTTGAGGATGTCGATGCTTTCAATGTCAGCGGGGTTGATGCTGGCGAGTGGATTGGCAGGTACACCACTGATCACCCCAGCAGTAATGCTGCTGTTGTAGATAGGAAAACCATCGATCACATATAAAGGCTCATTGCCGCCCTGTATTGAGCTGCCACCGCGGATCCGGATGCTCACGCCACCACCGGGCTGGCCGGAAGTTTGCGTTACCTGCACCCCTGATACCGCGCCTTTCAATGCCTGATCAATGGAGCTCACGGGCTGTTTGAGCTGCGCATTGCCTACGCTGGCTATGGCGCCTGTGAGGTCACTTTTCTTTTGTACGCCGTAACCTACTACCACCACATCGTTTAGCTGTGCCTGTACGCTTTCCAGCGCGATGGTGATACTGCCGGTATTGGCAATTATTTCTGCTTTTTTGTAACCGATATAACTAACGATGAGCGTGTACGGAAATTTTTGTCCGGTTACAAAAGCGAAACGTCCTTCTGCATCGGTGGCTACACCGTGGGTAGTGCCTTTGATGTTGACAGCTGCGCCGGGTAAGGGTTCTCTTGTTTTCGCATCTATTACGATCCCGCTTAAATGTGATTTGATAAGGGGAGTAGTGCCTTGTGCCAGCAATAGTGCAGGCAATAGCAATAGCAGTGATAATCCGGTGAATACCAGATTACCGCCATGTATAATTTTTTTCATGGGTGCAATGAGTTTTGTACACGCTGTCTATCCCGGGGTATACGATGGCCGAAGGCCATCGTATACCCCGTTGATCTCACGCGCCTTCGGCGCGTGAGATCAACGGGAATGCTTAACAGCAGCGCCTTAAAAGAATTTATTTATTACAGTAAAATAGTAATGGGAGACAATTACATCTTACAACAACATACAGAACAGCACCTGGCTCCGATAAAGTGGATAGTGAATAGAGTGGTTGACATCTTTTCAATTTTTAATGATAAATCAATGTTGGGGAAACCAGGCCTGCTATAGCGCATTTTATCGGGTGGTGCTAAAAATGTGCTATCGTTCCAGCTGTAAATGGGTACAGTGCCTTTACCTTACAACGTCGCAAAAGTAATACTATTTTTATTAGTACACAATATTTGTGGACTAATAGCAGGAAGAATTATTGAACCTTATCTCCGTTCCATTGTTGTAATGCTGTTGATATTTAACGATGTATGTATGGAAAGCCCCTTATTGGTGGCTGTGATGGAAACGGCCTGTTTTATCCTGGAAGCCTTTGAAATAAACGGAACCTAGTCTATGTTGACCACGATGTATCTGCCGTAAAAGAAACTCTATGAAAAAATGCTACCCGGCCAAACTTTGCTTATTACTATTTGCTTTGCTCCTTGGTATCGTTAATGCATCCATGGCGCAGTCCTGTACTGGCTCCCTGGGTGATCCGGTGTTCCTCGAAACCTTTGGCGACGCAGGTACCACTGTGAAGCCTACACTGGGTGCGCCGCTGCCAAATGGTATCACCAATTATACCTACTATAGCCCGGGTACTGCCGGCCGGCCTACAGGGCCTTATCCCGGGCAGTATACCATTTCCAATACTACCCGTGGTTATAACAATACTTACTTCGTAGATCGCCCGGACCATACTACGGGAACGGGTACTGGCTATGTGATGGTGGTAGACGCGGATGCTAATCCCGGACAATTCTACCAACGCACTATTACAGGTCTTTGTGCGGGTACTACTTTCGAGTTTTCCGCCTGGATTATGAATATCAACCCCCAGCTGACAAACGTAAGTAATCCCAGCCTCCGCTTCGATATCCTCGACGCAAATAACCCAAACGGTGCGCCTATCGCACAGGTTTCCACGGGAAATGTACCGTATCAGTCGCCCGGCACATGGGTGCGGCTGGCAGGTATCTTCCAGATGCCCAGCACCACCAGTTCCGTGATTCTGCGTATTATCAGTAATACGCCCAGCAGCCAGGGTAACGACCTGGCTTTAGATGATATCGCCTTCGCTGCCTGTGGTCCTCCTATCACCTTTACACAAGCTGCCGGAACAGTATGTGCTGGCGGCGATACAGAATTGTCTGTAAGTTTGCCTGCAGGTAGTTATGGTTCCTACTTTTTTCAGTTGCAAAACAGGCAGGTGGGTACCGCGGACTGGAACAATGTTGGCGGTATTATCAATAATGGCGCTAACAATACCTATACCTTCCCTGTTTCCAATGCGCAGGCAGGCATGGAATATCGGGTACTCGCCGCCGGTGGCACTGCAGAAATCAATAATGCCAACTGCCGGGTAACTTCTGATCCGGTAACCCTCAATGTGGTCGATTTCAGCATGTCGATCAACGGCCCATCCAGCATATGTTATAACACCAGTACCACACTCACCGCGGTGGTTACCCCGCGTAATAACAGTAACGTACCTACTACCAGCAGAACATTTATCTGGGAATCAAGTCCGGATGGAAATACCTGGACTACCATATCCGGCCAAACCGGTCCTGCGCTGGCTACTGACCAGTTAACTGCAAATACTTACTACCGGGTAACTGGTATAATTGTAGACTGCCGGGGTGCCGGCGTTTCGCAGGTATTTACCGTCAATGTAATACCACAAATCATTGGTGCCCTGGCGCCACCTAACCCTATCTGTGAAGAGGTGGACATGGCCAGCATCAGTTATGCTATTACTTCCGGAACGGCTAACCGCTATAGTATTACCAGTACTATTCCTGGTTTTACTCCCGTAACAAATGCGATCCTGGGCTCATCACCGTTAACCGTAATTCTTCCTGATAACACAGCTCCCGGTACCTATCCGCTTACCTTTACCTTTAGCAATACTACTACCGGTTGTGTATCTGACCCGGTAAGTACTAACCTTACCATAGTGCCGCTGCCGGGTGCACCGAATGCCGGTAACGACACTACTGTATGTAATGTAACCAGCCTGGCGCTGCAAGGTAATACACCCGTAAACGGAACCGGTCGCTGGACGGAAGCCTCAGGCCCCAGTACGGTGAGTTTTGCCAATAGCGCCAGTCCGAATACCACCGTCTCCAACCTGGTGCCCGGGACTTATACCTTCATATGGACCATCGGTAATCAGGTGTGTTCGGAAGAGTCTGACCAGGTACAAATCACTGTCCTGGCTGCACCTACTACTGCCAATGCCGGCCCTGATCAAACGCAGTTTAATACCGGTGCATTTCTCATGAATGCCAACACGCCGGTAAATGGTACCGGCAGCTGGTCAGTCATCAGTGGTAATGCATCCGTGGCGAATACGGCTGCGGCTAATACCACAGTTACCATTCCTGCTAACAGTAGTGCCACCCTGGTGTGGAGCGTGGCCAATGGCATTTGCCCGCCAAGCACGGATACCGTTGTGATCAACTACATCAGCAAAGCGGATATTCAGATAGTAAAAACCGTTCAGCAGAATGGACCTTACCTGGCTGGTCAGGATTTCGACTATCACATAGTAGTAACGAATGTAGGTCCGAGCAATGCAACCAATGTACGCATTACTGACCTGTTGCCATCCACCTTTATCGCTACCAGTGTAGATGTAAGTACTACAGGTGCGGCGAGGATCGTTACCAATAATTCTACGCTTACCAATATTGATATTACTGCAGATATACCTACGCAAAATGCAAGTGTGGTAATTGTAGTGAAAGGAGATTTGTCATCCTCCCTTAACGGCGATATTACCAACACAGCTGTAGCGGTATCACCGGATGTGCCGGATGATAATGGTGCTACCAGCACTATCACGGTGCCGGTTGTACGTCGTCCGTACCTGAGTAATGTGAAGTCGGCCCCGGCAACTGCTGTGGCTGGTGACGCTATTGCTTTCGGCGTTACGGTGTATAATTTCAGCTTGGGAGATGCCGTGAATACCGTTATCTCCGATGTTGTTTCCCAGAAAGTAACCAACGTCAGCTGGACTGCCGTTGCTACGGGGCGCGCTACCATCAGCGCCGGCGCCACCGGCACAGGCAATAATGTGAGCGTAACTGCCAGCATGCCTGCCGGCGATACAGGTAAAGTATATATCTCCATTCATGGTACCGTTGCCGCAGATGCTACGGATCATATCACCAATGAAGCAATTGCAACACTTACAGAAGACGTGGATCCTATTCCATCCAACATTACCACCACACTGATTAGTAGTTCTCCAGGTTTACTGATTCAGAAAAACCATGTGGGAAATATTGTTTTGATAGCAGGTAAGCCGGTGGAATATGTGATCCAGGTAAATAATAATGGCCCCAGTAACGCTGTGGGTACGGTTATTACGGACGCCATCCCGGCTCAGATTTTAAATCCCACCTGGACTACGGAGGCACAGGGCGCAGCCACCATCAGTTCCGGTGCTAGCGGCAGCGGTAATGCATTAAGCGTAACTGCTGATATACCTGCAGGTAATTCCAACATCGTGCTGATTCATATTAAAGGCACTGTAGATCCATCGTTTAGCGGAAGGCTTTCAAATATTGGTACAGCCACACCTGCAGAACCCGGAGTAAATCCTGTGTCGGACGATGATAATGCCCTGGTGTTGAAAGATGTGAATTTCACGGCTGTGAAAAGTGGTCCTGCCACTGCTGTGGCAGGCGGTCAGGTTGCCTATGTCCTGGATGTAACCAATACGGGTCCTAGTAATTCCACCAATACCAACATTGCCGATCAGGTACCTTCCTCCTTATATAATGTAACCTGGGCAGCAACTGTGGCAGATGGTACGGCAAATATTGTTAGTGGTGCTACCGGTTCAGGAAATAATGTAGCTGTTACCGCAAATCTAAATGTAGGCGCCACCGTTAGGATACTGATCAACAGTTATGTACAGCCAACCACCCTCAATCCGATCATAAATTCGGCGGTGGTCACACCTTCGGAAGTGGGTATTCAGCCTGTTAACTCCAATCAGGTAACTACCATCATTGCAGCACAGGCCAACCTGGCTATTACTAAAACAGGTGTGGATACTATACAGGCAGGTAATACCATTACCTACACCATCTTTGCCACCAACAATGGTCCGAGTAATGCACGCGGTGTTACCATCGCCGATGCCGTGCCGGCAGATATCCAGAACGTTACCTGGGTGGCCAATGCCACAGGTAATGCCAGTGTACTCACTGGTGCCAGTGGCTCCGGAAACAATATCACTGTTACCGGCGATATCGCAGCGGGCACGCTGAATGCTATCCGCATTAATGTTACAGGAACCGTCTCAGCTTCTTACAATGGTAACCTGGTGAATAATGCCATTGTAACACCATCAGAACCTGGCAGCACAGGAGATACTGCTACCAAGGTTACGGTGGTACAGCGCCTGCCGCGACTCTCCGTCACCAAAGCTGCGGTGGACCAGGTGCTGGCTGGCGACAGCTTAACCTACACAATTGAAGTAGCTAACCTGGGCGTGAGCAATGCCCTGGGAACAGTGATCACTGATACCATTCCTGCTGCCATCCTCAATCCTTCCTGGACCACCAGCGTACAGGGGGCAGCAGCAGTGTTGACCGGCGGCAGCGGTACCGGTAATATCATTCGTATTACCGCTAATATTCCAGCCGGTGCCGCTAATAAAATCACCATTACGGTAAAAGGGAAAACCAATCCTGCTGTGGAAGCGTCGACCACTAACACCGTATACGCCACGCCAACAGAGCAGGTACCACCGGTAAGTGCCACCAAAGCTGTAAGGATCCGCAAAATCCCGGTGGTGGCGATTTCCAAATCGGGCCCGGCTACTTTGTCGGCCGGTGAAAAAATAGTGTATACGCTTACCGTTACCAACACCAGTTTGTCTAATGCCGACAACCTGTTGATTACAGATGACATACCTGTTCCGGTGCTCAATCCAACCTGGCAGGCAGTGGCCACCGGTGCGGCACAGGTAACCAACAATGCTACCGGTACCGGCAACACGCTCAGTGTGGCGGGTAATATTCCGGCAGGAACTGGTAATAGTATTGTGATTACCATTGTAGGCCAGGTAAATCCTGCCTTCGCAGGTTCATTTACCAATGGTGCCAGTGCCTTCCCGGCAGAACCAGGTACCACACCAGCAGGAGCTCAACCGGTAACTACTACCGTTACCCAGGAACCGAAAATCCGTATCCGTAAATCCGGTCCGGCTATCGCTAACGCTGGCCAGACAATTACGTATAACCTCACCGTTACCAACCTGGGTCCATCCAACTCTTCCAACACGGAAATTACTGATGCGATTCCTGCTGAGCTTACCAATGTGACATGGACAGCTACTGCCACCGCTCCGGCATTCATTACGAGCGGTAATAGCGGCACAGGGAATGCCCTGCGGGTATTAGCCAATGTACCGGCCGACAGTGGTGCCGTGAATATAGTGGTAACCGGTACCATTCCCGGTGAAAGCACTGCTACATCCATATCTAATACGGCGGTAGCTACGCCGTCAGAGCCAGGCATCCCGCCGGTAAATGCGGATACAGTTATTACTACCATTAACCGCAAACCAGGGTTGCTGATTACCAAAGCAGCACCTTCAGGCGCATATGCAGGAAGCCACATCATCTATGGCTTCCGGGCTATTAACATCGGCCCGAGTGATGCACGCGGTGCCATGATCCGTGATACCGTACCGGCAAATGTCTCCGTTATCAGATGGGGTGCAGTAGCCTCCGGTGAAGCTACCGTGCTCACCGGCGCCAGCGGTACAGGTAATATCATCGATGTTAATGCGGATATTCCTGTAGGTGGTGCAAACGGTGTGATAGTACTCGTAGAAGGAAGGGTGAACCCTGACTTTGAAGGTACGATAGATAATACCTCCTGGATATTCCCGGCAGAAGCCGGCGCCGATACCGCCAGGTCCATCGTGCAAACCACGGTGACCAAACAGGCACGACTGGAAATCAGCAAAGCGGGGCCACCAACAGTAGCGGCGGGTAACCCGATCCAATACACGATCGAAGCGGTGAACAGCGGCCCAAGCAACGCTAAGAATGTTACCATTACGGATGTGATACCTGCGGGCATCCTTAATGCTACCTGGACAGCCACGGCAGTAAACGGTGCATCAATCACTGCAGGTAACACCGGTACCGGTAATATTGCGCTTACCGCAGATATTCCGGATACCACGGGTGCTAAAGTGGTGATAGTGGTAAATGGTACGGTAGATCCAAACTTTACCGGTACCACCCTTGTGAATACTGCTGCTGTCCTTAATCCGGCAGGCATACTGCCTTCTGGTGATACGGCTACAGTATCCACAGCGATTACACGCGAAGCGGATCTGCGGATCGTGAAATCAGGTCCTTCCAGTGGTGCAGTCGGACAGCCTATCCAGTATAGTTTGCGTATTCAGAACTTTGGCCCAACCAATGCAGCAGGGGTAAGTATATCCGATGTGTTGCCGGCAACCATCCTCAATCCTACCTGGACAGCCACCGCTGTAGGAAATATCTCAAATCTCTCCCCAACCACTGGCTCAGGAAATGTAAACCTTACAGCAGATATGCCGGCGGATGGCAGTTATATAACCGTCACTATAAATGGTGTCGTTGACCCTTCAATGTCGAATGGCGCCACATTAACCAATACAGCCACTGTAACTGCACCAGCAGGTATTATAGATCCAATCACCGCGAACAACACCAGCACTGTGGTCGCCTCCATTGATAATGATCCGGTGGTGCGCATCGCTAAGTCTGGCCCTGCGGTGGCTAATATCGGGGATACTATTCACTATACGGTAGTCGTTACTAATGGCGGTTCAGGTAATATTACCAATGCTCTGGTGGTGGATAATGTGCCAGCCACTGTTGGCGTATACAACTGGACGGCCACCGGCACCGGTACTGCTACCATTACCGGCGCTACTTCCGGGGCTACCAATAGTATCTCTACCACAGGAGATATTCCGGTGGGTAATAACTCAATTGTAATAGATATATATGGTGTCATCCTCAACACAGCAGGTACCACCATCACCAACACCGCCTCCGTAACAGCCGGTTCACATAAAGAAACTTCCGTGGTTACCGCAGTGAATAACTCTGTGGATGTGCGCATCGTGAAAAATGCGCCTTCAACAGTAGTAGCAGGTCAGGCGGTCAACTTCATCTTACAGGTATTTAACAGTGGTCCGCGCAATGCGGATAACATCCGTATACAGGATGTGATTCCGCCAGTGGTGACCAAAGTTACATGGACGGCCATTGCTACCGGCAACGCCTCCATCATGGATAGTGTGCGTATCGATAGCAGCGGCAACCTGATCGACCTGCCGGCGAAAATTGCTGCCGGCAGCGGTAACTTCATCACCTTCCGCATCAATGGTGTCGTAGATGGGGCTACTACCGTAGGCAGCATTATTAATACTGCTACCGCACTGGAAAGTGTACTGGTAGATGCAAATCCTGCCAATAATGGTAGCGTAACCAATACCACCATCACCAAGGAATATGGTGTTACGGTAAATAAAGGAGGTCCGCAAAATGCTGTGGCGGGTAACACCATCGCTTACACGCTCACTATCGGTAATGAAGGGCCTTCGGATGCCATCGGCGTTAATATCGCCGATGTGATTCCGCCAATGATTACCAATGTATCCTGGAACGTGCTGGTACAGGGCGCCGCCAGTGTTACCGGTCCGTTCTCCGGTACCGGCAATGTTAATACTACTGTTGATATCCCTGCGGGAGATCAGAATCTCGCGGTGGTAGCCGTAGCAGGATTTATCGATCCGGCATTTAACGGTGACATCACCAACGTGGTATCCGCAGGCAACGCCAGCATACCGGCAATTACCGATACGCTTATTACGCATGTACGCCGACTCACCATATTGGACATCAATAAGAGCGGCCCGGCTAAGGTAACTGCCGGCGAAAGCATGACTTACACTATCCGGGCTACTAATAATGGTCCGAGCAACAGCGCCGGAATCGTGATCAGTGATACGATAGATAGTCGCCTCACTAACCTCAGCTGGACAGCCGTAGCATCCAACGGGGCTACCATCAACAGCGGCGGTTCCGGAACTACGCCACAAATCCTTGTAAACGCTGATATCCCGGCTGGCGGCACCGCTGATGTAGTGGTTACCGTTACCGGAACAATAGCTGCCAATGCTACCGGCACCATCAGAAATACCGCTACCGCCACACCTCCGGATGATGGTGTTAATACACCGGTGGTATCTCCGGAAGTAGTTACGTTGATTGAGAGCAAACCACTGCTCACCATTCGTAAGAGTGGGCCTGCCGTAGCCGATGCAGGTCAGCAAATTAGTTACCAGCTGCTCGTTACTAACCAGGGAATCAGCGATGCGCTGAATGCCTCTATCACGGATGTGGTGCCGGCCGCACTTACAGGCGTTACCTGGAGTTCCCAGGTAGTGACCAAAGATGCTACCAGCATCATAAGCGGCGGTACAGGTGCAGGTAATAATGTGGCCATCACTGCAAACATCCGGGCGAAGGGCAGTATCCTCATCAGCATCACTGGTAAAATTGATTCCACATTTGCAGGTACTATCAGTAACGTAGGCAGGGTAACACCGTCCGAGCCAACAGGCACCGGTGATACTTCCGTGGTAAATACGCTGGTGGTGTTGAACCCCGGACTGGATATCGTGAAATCCGGGCCATCCACCATAGAATCCGGACAGCCTATCAGTTATACCATTACAGCGGTGAACTCAGGCCCAAGTAATGCGCAGAATGCGCTGATCCGCGACATGGTGCCGGCAGCTATCCAAAACGTTACATGGACCGCCGTAGCCGGTGGTGCTGCCAGCATCATCGATGGTGCTAACGGTACTGGTAATACGGTGGCCATGCATGTGAATATACCGCCGGGTGCGGGTAATAATATTACCATCACCGTAAATGGTAGTGTAAACCCTGCCTTCAGGGATACCATCCGCAATATGGCTACCATCACCCCTGCAGAAACAGGTAAAACAGATTCCTCGCAGTTGGTGGAAACGGTAGTTACCGCAGTGCCGGTACTCACTATCGCCAAGGTAGGACCTACCAGGGCTATTGCCGGCCAGCAGGTGTTCTATACCATCACCGTTTCCAATACCAGCTTAAGCGATGCTGTGAACCTGAATATTACCGATGTGGTACCATCTGTCTTAACGAATGTACTGTGGCTGGCTACCTATAACGGCAGGGCATCCATCACCGGTGCCACTAACGGTAGCGGCAATAACATCTCCCTGAATGGTAATATACCAACCGGCGCAGGTAATAATATTGTGATTGCCGTGCAGGGCACAGTAGATCCATCAGCTACGGGTAATATTGTAAACACCGCTACGGTAACACCATCTGAGCCGGAAGCCACGCCTAAATCCTCTACGGTAAACAGTACCATCGTGGTGGATCAGCAGCTGCATATCACCAAAACGGGTCCTGCTGCCATGACGAGAGGCGGCCAGGTGACCTACGTGGTAACGGTGAATAACACTGGCCTCAGTCCTGCAATAAATGCAAATATTTCGGACTCCATACCAACGGTGCTCACCAATGTAACTTGGACGGCTACTGCCAGCCGCAGCGCTACAATTACTGCCGGTGCCACCGGAAGCGGCAATCAGGTAAGCATTACAGGTACCATTCCGGGAACGGATTCCAGCAGTATACAAGTGGTGATCAGAGGTACGGTAAGGCAGGATGCCGCCGCTGGTACGGTAGTGAATATAGCCCGTGTACATACCGCCGCTACTACGGTGGAATCCAATGCGGTGTTTAGTATCATTGGTAGTCGCGCCGACCTGGCCATCACCAAAACCGGTACGCCGCAGGTATACGTTAATCAGCTGATTACCTACCAGCTCACGGTTACCAATAATGGCCCGTCAAACGCAAACGGTGCAGTAGTGCAGGATGTGCTGCCAACCGCCCTGCTGCAGCCAGCCATTTCGGTGGTAAGTACCGCCGGCGGAGCCGCTAATGTGCAGGTGGGCATCACCAATGGTGCGGCCGGGGCAATACTGGGGACATTCCCGGCAGGCGCACAGGCAGTGCTGCGCATCACTGGCATAGCCCAGCAGCCCGGAACCCTGAATAATACTGCCGTGGTAAATACCCCTACCGGTATGCCGGATGCAGATAGTTCCAACAATACGAGCCAGACTGTTGTTACCAGGGTACTTCCAAAGGCACAACTGGATGTGAATAAATCCATCAGTCCGGCAGGACCTTATAAGATCGGGGATCAGGTAACCTACACCCTGTCGGCCACCAATAACGGTGAAGCAGGTGTGAACCCGGTAGTGGTGGTGGATACTTTACCGCCATCCTCCGTATTGGGAAATCCTGTTTACACCAATCCGCCACGTGGCACCGCTACGCTCAGCAATGGGGTGCTCACCTGGAACATCGGCCTGCTGAACGCACATGAAACACTGAACTGGAGTTACAACGCTACGGTAACCGGTAGTGGGCAGATCAGAAATGTGGCCGTAATAACTGGTCCACCTGACGTAACAATTCCGGATACTTCTGTGTTAATTGTAGACAGTGATCGTTATGCAAACCTCAAAGTGACAAAACTATTTAATACGGCATTGCCGTTGAAGGTGGGCCAAACGCTTGAGTTTACGGTTAACGTCACTAATAACGGCCCTGATACAGCCCATAACGTTATCATGACTGATCACCTGGAAAGCATGCTGGGCGCGCCGCTGAGCTTCAACGCAAGTAAGGGCGCCGCTACATTCGATCAAAACGCTGGCAACATTATCTGGGCAATTCCGGAAATGCCAAGCGGCACCACCGAAACACTCACGTTTACGGTTAAACTGATCAATGGTGGGGATGTAGGTAACACGGCTACCGTAACTGGTGATGAAACAGACATAGATCTTTCGGATAATACGTTTACCATAGCACGTGTGCCTGTCACCGGGGAAGACATCTTCATCCCGAATGTGATCACACCAAATGGAGATGGTAAAAACGATACCTGGTTTATTACAGGACTGAGCAGATACCCTGGATCGTCTGTATACATCTACAACAGGTGGGGTAATCAGGTATACCAGAGCAAGGACTATGATAACAAGTGGAATGGCAATGACCTCAATGAAGGCACCTATTTCTATATTCTGAAATTAAACGCTCCAACAACTGGTATACGTGAATACAAAGGTTGGATTGAATTGATTCGTTAAAGATTACTATTGGCATAAAAATGAAACTCCTATGGGAAGAAGTCTAATTAAGGGACTGAGTGCAGTGGTACTATACGCTTCAGTGTATCTGTGGCCCAATAATACCGCTGCGCAGCAAAATCTTCAGTTTAGTCAATATGTATTTAATATGCTTGCCGTTAACCCCGCATATGCAGGCTACAAGGAAGACTTGTTTGCTAACGCCATTTACCGCAAGCAGTGGGTGAGCTTTCCCGGCGGCCCGCAAACAGGCGGTGTTTCCGTGGATGGCGCACTCAATTCTTCCCGGGATGCCAGAGTGGGGCTGGGAGCGCAAATCATGTATGATAAACTAGGCCCCCAGGATGCGACCTCTATTTATGGTATGTACTCCTACCGTATTCCGGTAAATGAAGATGGCGACAAAAGATTATGTTTCGGTATAGGCGCCGGCGTTACCCAATACGCCATTGATGGTTCGGTCCTGGTCTATAATGACGACAATGACCCGAGCATCCCCATGGGCCGGGCTTCTACGTGGGTGCCTGATGCACGCTTCGGGATCTACTATTATACCCCCACCTGGTACGTGGGTGCTTCCGTGATGGACTTATTCTCCCTGTACACGGATGCTTCCAGGTACTACTGGAAAGGATACCAGTATAAAACCATCCGAAAAACCCAGCACCTGTATGTGAATGCCGGAGTGATGTTCAATTTCTCTGATAACCTCAAACTGAAACCTTCCATTCTCATTAAAGAAGATTTCAAAGGGCCTACCAATGTGGACCTCACTGCACTATTCCTGATTGCTGACAGATTGTGGGTAGGTGGTTCCTACCGCACCGGTGTGAAATTATGGAGCAAACCTGCACTGGATAAAAACCTGGAGCAACTGGATGCGGCAAGTGCTATCGTACAGTTTAATGTAACCCAGCAGTTAAGAATAGGCTATGCATATGATCTCACCATCAGTAAAATGGCTTCTTACCAGAGTGGTTCACATGAGCTGTCCATCGGCTATTTGTTCACCGGAAAACGACCAAGGGTAACCAGCCCCCGTTACTTCTAATTCCGCTTGATTCTTAAATAAAGACTATGAGAAGAATTTCAGTTTTACTCATCATATTTTTTTCCAGTCTGGTAGCCCTGGCGCAGGAGCAAAAAACTTTACAGGCGCAGGCGGATATATTGTATGACAAATACGAATATGCCCGCGCAGCCTCCATGTACAAGCGGATTGCAGATAAGAAAAAAGATAAGACCACGACCGCCGTGCTGGTGAAACTGGCAGATTGCTACCGGCAAACCAATAACTACACAGCCGCCGCGGAATGGTATCCTAAATTGCTGGCACATAGCGATGCTCCGCCTGAAAGCCGTTTGTTTTATGCAGATGCGCTGAAGAGCTTAGGCCGCTATGAGGAAGCAAAAACAGCTTATGGACAATATGCACAAAGCAATCCGCAGGCGGTGCTGGTAAATGAAAGAATAGCGGGTTGCGATTCGGCGGTGCTATGGATGCAGCATCCGGTGGATGCGAGCATCAGCAACGTGCAGCGGCTCAATTCCTCGCATTCCGACTGGGGCGCCACGCGTGTGCCCGGAGGAGTGGTGTTTATGTCTGACACGCTGATGAAGAATAAACTGAAACCCGGGAGTAAGTTTAACAGAAATGATTATGGTCGCACAAACCGCCCTTATTATACATTATATGTAGCCGATACCGGAAGTTATGGCAATGTGTTTATTGATGATTATTCACCTTCGTTTAATGATACCCGTTATCACGTGGGGCCCATTGCATTCGACAAGTCTTTTAACAACAGCTTTGTCACCTTCACTTTCCCGGATAAGAAAATGCCGGCGCAAAAATCTGATACCCGTCCCAGAATTAAATATGGTTACAGGCGGCTGGAGCTTTTTACATCACAGAGAGATGCAAACGGCAACTGGAGCGAGCCAAAGCCCTTTCAGTACAATAAGCCTGATCAGTACTCACTGGGCCACGCAGCCCTCAGTAACGATGAGAGCGTACTCTATTTTGCATCTGACATGCCTGGTGGCGCCGGCGGCACGGATATCTGGTATTGTGAAAGACTATCCGGTGGCAGCTGGGGTACACC
Source organism: Chitinophaga jiangningensis (assembly GCF_900142605.1). GTDB lineage: Bacteria > Bacteroidota > Bacteroidia > Chitinophagales > Chitinophagaceae > Chitinophaga > Chitinophaga jiangningensis. The sequence continues at coordinate 698,173 of NZ_FRBL01000002.1, read as the reverse complement.
CGTGAATTGCGGCCCGGCCATCAATACAGCCGATGATGAGGAGTTTCCTACCGTGGCGCCGGATGGTACCTTGTATTTCAGCAGTAAAGGCCATACCGGCATGGGAGGCTTTGATATGTTTAGCAGCGGTGGCAGTAAAGCGCAGTGGAGTACGCCGCAAAACCTGCGCTATCCGTTCAACTCTTCCGCTGATGATTTCTACTATATGAATTATGGAGATAGTGGTGGCTACTTTGCATCCAACCGAACCGGTGGCTTTGGCAGTGACGATATTTACGCTGCTTATGAGATGGAAATCATTCATCGCTATGTGCCGCCCGGACTTACGATACCGTTCACCGGCAAGGTATGCCCGCCATTAACCGGCGCCTGCATTTACATCTATAACCGGCAGCGGGATATGGGCTGGTGCTTTAACGGTGACCCGAACAGGGAGATTCATCTCACCCTGGAAAAAGAAACAGATTACGTGATACGGATAGTGGAAAATGGAGTAAGGGTGGATTCAATAGAATTCAATACGCGCGGTATGCAGGATGGCGAAACGATAGAGAAAATTATTTGTCGTGATAAACCATTAAAAGCTGGTACCAAGTTCGTACTGGAAAACTTCAACTACGATTTTGATAAGTGGGATATTCGTCCGGATGCCGCGCTGGTGCTGGATAGCCTGGCAAATATTCTGCGTGCGCATCCTACGATGCATGTGCGACTGGTATCGTATACTGACAGTCGCGGTTCATCTGCCTATAACCTGCAGCTCTCCAAAAAGCGTGCTGCCTCAGCAGTGGAGTACCTGATTAATCACGGTATCAGCCGGCAACGCATCAGTTCTGCCGGCAGGGGCGATACTAACCTGCTGAATCATTGTAAAAAAGGGGTGAGCTGTACCGATGCAGAACATGAAGTAAACAGGCGAACAGAAGTAGAAATACTAAAAGAATAAATTGAAATACCCCCTACGGAAACGACATGCTGAAGCACTAAAAATCAAAACTGGCTCCTTAGGGAGCCTTTTTTATTAAGCTGCATGATGGACATCGGTTTTATTGCAGGCAGCTATGCTGCGGTTCCGTAGGTTGTAAGTAGTTGAGTAGCTGTCGCCGGTCGGGGCCAGCCTCCGAATTTTCTCTGTCACCTAAGGTGGCAGAGAAAATTCGGAATTGCTATTATCTTTATTCCTCAGAAAGATAAAAAGCAAACATTGAACATATGAAAAAGAGACTGCTTAGTTTGTTGCTGATGGCTGGCCTGGTACATGGTGCCACCGCGCAAAAGCGACCCAATGTAATCCTAGTACTCACGGATGATATGGGGTACAGTGATCTGAGCTGTTATGGTAATCCGCTGATCCGCACACCGTTTCTGGATAATATGGCCCGGAAGGGGGTGAAGTCCACCGGTTACATGGTATCGTCCCCTACGTGTACGCCTTCCCGTGTGTCGCTGATGACGGGCCGGTATCCCACCAGGTCGCAGCTGAACTTCCCTATCCCTCCGGGTTATAAGATTGGTTTGCCGGATGAAGATGTTACCATCGCTGAAATGCTGAAAGGTGTAGGGTATCATACGGCCATGATCGGGAAATGGCATATGGGAGATATTCAACCTTACAACCTGCCTACTGCACAGGGTTTTGAACAGTATTTCGGGATGCTGTACAGCCATGACTACCGGTTCCCTTACGTAGTAACGGATACGACCATAAAGATTTTCCGCAACACTTCGCCGGAGGTGATCAGGCCGCAGGACACCAGTTTAACAGGGCTGTACACCAAGGAGGCGATCAAATACATTCAACAGCAGAAAAAGGATCAGCCGTTTTTCCTTTACCTGGCGCACAACATGCCGCATTTGCCCGTGGATGCTTCCAGTAAGTACAAAGGTCATTCGCCGGGTGGTTTGTATGGAGATGTAATTGAAGAGATTGACGGTGGTCTCGCCCAGATATGGCAGGCGCTGGAACAACAGGGGCTGGCGGATAATACCATCTTTATATTCACCAGTGATAACGGCCCGTGGATAGATTTCCCGGACCGCATGTCTAAGGACAACCATACCAAGCCATGGCATGTGGGTAGTCAGGGTATTTTCAGGGGCAAAAAAGGAGATACCTATGAAGGTGGTCACCGGGTACCATTTATTCTCTACTGGAAAAATCATGTACCGGTGGGTAAGGAGATATCAGATGTATTTACCAGCATGGACGTGCTGCCTACCCTGGCTAAATGGACCAACGCCCCGCTGCCTGCCGGTCGCAAGCTGGACGGTGAGCCGGTGGATGCCCTGCTGACGGGTAAAGTGGAGCACTATACGCATTCTCCGATTTATTATGTCAACTACGGTGTGGCAGAGGCTATCCGGGTGGGCGACTGGAAATTCCGCCGTGGAGGCAGCAAGGTAGCGGATAGTACCGTGGAGCTGTTTAACCTGAAGGAAGATGTGAGAGAGCAGTATAATGTGGCGGCGCAATATCCGGAGAAAGTGAAGGAGTTGCAGGCGCTTTTAGATAAGTATGATGGGAATACGCCCAATTAGTTTCGTTTCTGTATGGCCCCGAAGGGGCCATTCAGAAACGAAAGTTCTCGCCCGGCCTCAGGCCGGGCGAGAACTTTCGACAAAACACAAATCTCCGCTGAACAAGGAAAACTTGCCACTTATACAGACCTGCATCTCCGTTACTCCAAATACGTTAGATTTGTTGGCATATAACTAACCAACCACATGAAATCAAACATGAAACCAGCCTTTTTCCTGACAGCTTCCCTGCTGTCGTCCATGACTTTAATGGCACAGGATTATAGCATTACCGGTAAGGTTCCCGCTGCGCTGAACGGCGAAAAAGTGTTCCTCATTAAAGGGGAAGGCCAAACAATGGCACGCACACCGTTCGATTCGGCAGTAGTTACCAACGGTACCTTTTCCTTCAAAGGTCAGACGGAAGAACCTAAAGTAATGACCGTTTACGTAATGAAGCGTGCTGAAGGCAGTAGCCTGGGCGGTAGAAAGGGACTGATCGTTGATAAAAAAGATCAGGTTAAAATTGAAGTGCCTGAAACAGCCACCGGTACAGCTATCTTCGATGATGCCAAAGCTAAAGTAAGCGGTTCTAAACTGCAGAAAGAGTACGATGGTTACCAGGCTTTGCTGGCACCCGGTAACAAGGGTATGGACTCCCTGCGTAACATCGCGATGACTACCATGCAAACAGATACTACCGGTATGTATGCACTGCGTACTAAATGGGAAGAACTGTATGAGCAGAACGATAAAATCAAGGATGAATTTATTAAGAAGAATACCAACAGCTACATCACCTTATACCTGCTGAGCGGCATGGCTTCCCGCAGGATTGAAGATGTGGAAGGTTTCCAGAAAACTTTTAATGCATTAAACAGCAAATTGCGCGCTACTGAGCTGGGTAAATCTGTTGCCAGCCAGATTGAGAAGTCTGCCAGATTCGCTAAAGGACAGGTAGCGCCTGACTTTGCAGCCGAAACTCCAGACGGTAAAACACTGAAACTTTCTGACCTCCGTGGTAAATATATCCTGATTGATTTCTGGGCCAGCTGGTGCGGACCTTGCCGCGCTGAAAACCCAAATGTGGTAAGCGCATACAACGCCTTTAAAGATAAAGGTTTCGATATCCTGGGTGTATCACTGGACAGACCAGGTGCAAAGGATGCATGGGTAGGAGCAATCGAAAAGGATGGCCTGGCATGGCACCATGTAAGTGAGCTGAAATGGTGGAACGGTGACATCTCTAAAATGTACATGATCAATGGTATTCCTGCTAACTTCCTGATCGATCCGAATGGTAAGATCGTGGCTTCTAACCTGCGTGGTGAAAAGCTGCACGAGGTGCTGGCGAAGGAATTGAATAAATAAGCACATTTTTTACAGGTGCTAAATCGAAACTGGTCCGCCTTTGGCGGACCAGTTTCGATTTAGATGGAGACCGAAGGTCTCCATCTAAATCGAAAATTCATTTGATGATATGAATGTCAACTTATAACCAACCATGATGTCACACTTCAAAACAACCGCCTTTATGACGGCTACGTTGCTGTCGTCTGTATCCTTGTTTGCACAAAACGAATTTAAAATTAGTGGGAAGGTACCTGCTGAGATGAACGGTGAAAAAGTATTTCTTCGCAAGGGGGACATGAAAGCTTCCCGGGTGGTACTAATGGATTCTGCTATAGTAGTAAATGGTGCATTTACTTTCAGTGGTGCACTGGATGATCCGCAAATGGTTACCCTTACCATGCGTAAATATGTTGATGGCGAGTTGATTTACGGCGCCAGAACTTTGTTCCTGGATGTAAAGGATAAACTAAGCATCGACGCTACCGGTAAAACCACTGCCCGCAATATTTTGGAACAGGCGAAAGTGAGTGGCTCCAAACTCACGAACGAATACATTGCCTATAACGCCCTACTGGCACCTGCCAATAAAATTATGGATTCGGCACGTGCGCTGCTGATGGATCGGAAACGTACGGATACCACCGGCAGAGCAGCGCAGATGGAAGTAATGGATGTAGCTTTTGCAAAAAATGAAGCGATCCGTGATGCGTATATCCGTACACATACCAACAGTTACCTGGCGTTATACCTGCTGAGCACACAAACTACCCGCAGGATTGTGGACATTGCACCGATGCAGCAAACCTACAACCGCTTTAACGCGAAACTGCGCAACACTGCACTGGGTAAACAAATAGGGGAGCAGATTGAAAAATCCGCCAGGTTTGCGCCTGGGCAGCTGGCACCTGACTTCGCAGCTGAAACACCTGATGGTAAAAGTCTGAAGCTCTCCGACCTGCGTGGTAAATATGTGCTGATTGATTTCTGGGCCAGCTGGTGTGGACCCTGCCGCGCTGAAAACCCTAACGTAGTGAAAGCCTACAATGCATTTAAAGATAAAGGTTTCGATATCCTCGGGGTATCTCTCGACCGCGCCGGTGCTAAGGATGCCTGGGTGGAAGCCATCGCAAAAGACGGGCTTAACTGGCATCATGTAAGTGAGCTGAAATGGTGGAGCGGTGATATCTCAAAAATGTATATGGTAAGTGGAATTCCTACTAATTTCCTGATCGATCCGGATGGCAAGATTGTGGCTTCAAACCTGCGTGGTGAAAAGCTGCATGCAGTGCTGGCGAAGCAATTGAGCAAATAACGTAACAGATTATGGAATAAAGGGTTGTCCTCGTTTCCGTATTTGAAAATGTATTTATTTGAATTTGTGATTTTGTATAGATTTTCCTAAATTTGTATTAATAACCTGGATGGTACGAACATCCAGGTTTTAAAGTACTAGAAGAATAAATCATATAGTACTTTTAGTTTTAGGGCTAAACTTACCAATTTGATAAGACCATCAAGGATAACTAAAAACCTTGGTGGTTTTGTTTTTTACCAGAACCTATTCAATTAATAAGGAGACCTTCGGTCTCCTTATTAATTGAATAGCGGTCCGCCGAAGGCGGACCGCTGTTAATATATCCAACAAAACACCATCCTTAGCTGCTTACCTGCTTATGCTGCTTTGCGAGCAAAAAAACCCGCTCTACTGGCGCCGAAGGCGCCCAAAGCTAAACAAGTCTTTGCGAGCTTAAAATCCTTCCGCCTCTTTGCGGGAAAAATCCTCACGTTAACGCATCATGAAAAATAACGCCCAGCGAAAACCGCTGCCCGTTATGTACCGTACTTACACCATGTTTCATATTCACCCGGTAATACCCCTGTGTACCTTTTACAGGCCGGTAATTAGTGGCAAATATCAGTACGCTGCCTTTACGTGGTTTCAGCACATTGGCCTTCGACTGCGCCCTTGGTATTTGCTCCGTGATGACGAACTCCCCGCCGCTGTAATCCGCCTCCGGCTCAGTGAGCATAAATACCATTTGTAATGGAAAAAAGATATCGCCATATAAATCCTGGTGCAGCGTATTAAATCCATCCTGTTGATACTTCAGAATTAATACGGTAGGTAACACCTGCTGATGTGCCGCACACAACTCGTGTAACTCCGAAAGTTTCGGAGGGTATCGCGTGTCTGATTTTACCTGCTCCATCCATTGGTTAGCTACCGGCACTATCTGCTCGTAAACCGCTTCCCGTAAGGATTGTATGAGAGGCGGAAGCGGGTATTTCATATATTTATACTCACCTTTTCCAAAACGATACCGCTCCATAGTAATGGTTTTTCGATACAATCCCGGATTATCGTATTGTTGCCTCAGCGCATCGCATTGCTCCTCACTGAGAAAATTGTCGATGATCACAAATCCTTTGTTGTGCAGCGTTTCACGGTAGATCTGCCAGGGTAGCTGCGCTATTTCGTTCTGCATTTTTTTCTGTAAAAGTATCCCTGTTGCAACGCCCCTTAAACCCGGTTCTTGCTAAAATGGTGAAATATCACTAAAACACGGAGGTCTTTAGCGATATTTCGCTAAAATACTACGATGATATCCTTGTAATTAATTGATTATTAAGTAGATATGGCTATGGCACGGCGCTTGACTACTACAGGCCATTATACTAAATCAATAGACGATGGCACCCTCATACTACGCAACACCACATCTGACTCCTGCAAATGGCGGGAAGTACCGGGGCAACATGATAGCTGTTACCATTAACGGAGGAATAAGTATTGAACCCTTGTCGTGGCTGGTACAACAAAACCAGACCGCGGCCACACAACTGCACTGCTATGAAATCATCTGGCTTAAAGCCGGTAGTGGCACCATGATCGCTGACCTGGCCGACTGGAACCTTTCCGACTACACGGTGCACATCCTCAGGCCCGGCCAGTTCCGTAAGATCATGATAGATGATTACTGCGAAGGATTTTGTATCCATGTAACACGCGAGTTTCTGGAACAACACGAAATGCACGGCATGGAACAATTCCTCCGCGCCAACCCCGCCATTTCCATAACAGGCGAGCTGCTGGCAGAAACAGAAGAAATCCTGCTGAAGCTGCGCCGCGAATACATGACGCATGCCACTGTAAGGCAACCTATCTTAAAAAGATTTTTCGAACTATTCCTGCTATACCTGGCCGAACAGCCGGTAGCAGAAAGTGTAACCACCACCGTTAGTTCGGAACAGGTGCTGGCAGAAAAATTTCTGCAGGCCGTGCGGGCGGAGTTCCGCGTACGTAAGATGGTAGCCGATTACGCCGCCATACTCTGGGTAACCCCTGGTCATCTCAACAGAACAGTGAAACACGTCACCGGATTCCCGGCCAGCTACCATATACAACAGCAAATCATCCTGGAAGCCAAACGGAAAGCACGCTATTCTGAAATGAGTATGAAAGAAATTGCCTACGATCTTGGATTCGAAGATGCTTCGCATTTCAGTAAATTTTTCAGAAATAACTCAGGTGTCAACTTCACAGATTTCCGCCGACAGGTGCTGAAAGACCAGCTGATATGCCAGGAAGCTATGGTGTAAAACAGAAAAACCCGCTATATTTGAAGGTCAAAACTGCACCCGGCGGGATCGGACTGTTCACAACCGTAACATATGAAGTTGAAACGAGCGCCAATATTTGTACTCACCTGTTTCCTGTTATTATGCTCCTTTGCTAAGGCACAAAATATTAACCGACAGATGGTCATGCTGCTACAGGAAGAACTGCGCAGCAGCAACGCGGATACCACCAGGATCAGCATCCTCGTGGAGTTAGGCAAATATCAGCTGTATAAAGCCGGCGAAGCTAGGGCCGACCTGGATAGCAGCCAGCAGTTCCTGCAGGCCGCCGCAAAACTCAGCGACTCGCTTGGCCAACTGAGCTGGAAACATGAAATTAAGAGTCTGGAAATGGTGCTCACCATGGAACGGGGCGACTCCGCCGGGGGCAGAAAGATCTACAATCAGCTGATAGAAGAATGCAGACGCACCAACGATAAAGCTACGGAAGCGGCTACACTCTTCAGAATGGGCATATGGGAGCGGGTCCGCTTCGGCTCCTACGTAAAAGTGCTGCACGCATTCGCCCGGTCCATGCAGCTCTACAGAGAACTGCACGACACCCTCAACGAAATAAAGATGCAAAAAGAAATAGCCTGGATGCATCTCACAGAAGGGAAAAATCAACTGGCAGAAGATATGCTGCTGGATATTTTAGAGAGATATAAAGCTGTCGGATACAAAAAATTACATTACACCTATAACCTGCTCTCTGTTGCCAGCAGGGTAAAGGGAGATAACGATAAAGCACTGCTGTACGCCATCGCTACGGTAGAAACCATGCAGGCCACACAGGATACCCTGAGCGCCGCCAGCTTCTACGGCGACCTTGCCAAAATTTATGAAGACATTGGTAACCACAAGGAAAGTATCCGCTACTTCCAACGCTCACTGGATACCTGGAAACAGGAAGGCCTGCCTAACTTTGCCATGTTCTTCGCCGCCAGCAAGGTAGTGCGGGAAATGATCAGCCAGGGCAAGCCTAAAGAAGCACTGGACCTGATCAATAACCTGGTAGTACAGGTGCCACCCATCACCCTCATTCAGCACGCCATCATCGCTCAAACACGGGCACACTGCTACGATGCCCTGCAACAATACCCCCTCGCAGAAAAATATTTCTTAACGGCACTGGGCAAGTTCCAGGAAGCCAATATGGATTTTGAAGGGTCACAGCAGCTGCAACAGCATATCGGGAGGTTTTACCTCGCCCGGGGCGACTTCCAGCGCGCCGGCACTTTTCTCCGCAAGGCCCTGAGCTATTATCCGCAGAAAAATGCAGTAGCCTCCCTGATGGATATCCACTTTATGCTGTACAAAGTGGATAGCGCACAAAACGATTTCCGCTCTGCCCTCAATCACCTGCGCATCAATAAGGAATTATCGGATTCGATATTCAACGAAAATAAAAGTAAGCAGATCTCCGAGCTGGAAGTGAAATATCAGACGGTACAACAGGAGAAAAATATACAAGAGTTGAATAATCAGTCGTCCCTGCAGGCGGCGCAGCTTCGGCAGGCGGAGATGAAGCAGCAGGTTACACTGGGAGGCATCGCCGTACTGGTGATTATGTCGGGCCTGTTGTACTACCTGTACATCATGAAAAACCGGCATAACCACGAGCTGGAAGTACAGCAAACGAAAATAGAAAGTAAGAATACCTCCCTGCAACAACTCCTCGGTGAAAAGGAATGGCTGCTTAAAGAATTACACCACCGCGTAAAAAATAACCTGCACATGGTGATGAGCTTACTGGAATCACAATCGGCCTTTCAGCACAATGAGGACGCTGTGCAGGCCATTACGCAGAGTCGCGACCGCGTATATGCGATGTCGTTAATCCACCAGAAACTTTATCAGACGGATAATGTATCGACGGTGGACGTCGCGGAATACCTGCGCGAGCTGGTAGCACATTTGAAGGACAGCTTTGACAATTGCAGCAAAATCCGATTTGACTTACAAACCGAGCGGATTGAAATTGACATCTCCCAGGCAGTACCACTGGGGTTGATACTCAATGAAGCGATTACCAACTGTATCAAGTATGCTTTTCCGGCAGCCAGAAAAGATAATGTAATCTTAATTCGCATGGCATATGCCGCCGATGGCCAGGTACAGCTGCTGGTAGCGGATAATGGCATCGGGTTGCCGGCCGACTTCAACAGCAAACGCCGTGGAAGCCTGGGCATGCGACTCATGCAGGGACTTACTGATGATTTAAATGGTATCTTTACCGTTAGTTCCGAAAACGGAACGACTGTTACAGTGGCGTTTGCCCGTAGTGAAATGACGGACATGCCTGCAGCCAGTACTGACTTAAATGCCATGTCGCTTACAGCATGAAGGAGAAAATACTGATAGTAGAAGACCAGTTTATTGAAGCCAACAACCTCGAAATGATTTTAACCCGCGCTGGATATGCCGTTAGCGGGATTGCACGTTCAGTGCCTGCTGCACTGAAACTCATCGAACAGGACAAGCCGGATATGGTGATGTTGGATATTTTTTTACAGGGGCCTGCCACCGGCATTGACCTGGCAAAGGTGCTGCGCGAAAAAAATATCGCTTTCATCTACCTGTCCGCCAACTCCAATAAAGAAATACTGGACCAGGCGAAGGCCACCTATCCATACGGGTTCCTCGTGAAGCCCTTTCGCGAGAAAGATGTGCTGGTAACACTGGAAGTGGCCAGGTACCTGCATTTGCACAGTCTCGAGTCCATGATCCGCAATACGGTAACATCTCCCGAACCGGAAACAGACACGGACAGCAATTTTCATGGGATCATTGGCCACAGCAGCAGCCTTAAAAAAATGCTGGAGCACCTGCAGATAGTAGCCCCCGTGGATACCTCGGTGCTGATCCTGGGGGAAAGTGGCACAGGTAAAGAGAAAGTAGCGGAACTGGTGCATGAACTGTCAGCCAGGAGCCAGCAGCCACTCGTGAAGGTTAACTGCGCCGCCCTGCCGGCCACTTTGATTGAATCCGTGCTATTTGGGCATGAAAAGGGTGCTTACACCGGTGCTACCGAACGCCGCATCGGTAAATTTGAACAGGCCAACAAAGGCACTATTTTCCTGGATGAAATCGGGGAGATGCCAATGGACCTTCAGATGAAACTGCTGCGTGTATTGCAGGAGCGCGAGATTGAACGTATAGGAGGCAATACCACCATCAAAATAGATGTGCGGGTAATAGCCGCCACCAACAGAAACCTGGAACAGGAGGTGGCGGAAGGCCGCTTCCGCATGGACCTCTACTACCGCCTCCGGGTATTCCCGCTCACCCTGCCCCCGTTGCGGGAAAGGAAGGAAGACATCCACCTGCTGGCCTATCATTTCCTGCATATTTACAACGCGAAGGCCGGGCGGCAGATCAAGTCCATCTCTCCCAAAATCATGGATATGTTCCTGAGCTACGACTGGCCAGGCAACATCCGGGAGCTGGAACATATGATGGAAACAGCTGTACTCCTGAGCGACGGGAAAACCATTAACCAGGTACCCATGCCGGCTGCTAAACCTGCTGAACCCCCGAAAGTGAAGACCATAGAGGAAAACGAAAGAGAACATATCATTTCCGTGCTGATCAAATGCAACGGGAAAATATTCGGTAAAAACGGCGCGGCAGAACTGCTGGGCATGAATGTATCCACCCTCAACTCCCGTATCAAAAAACTGGGTATCGATAAAACCCGGTACTGATATTTGAAATATACATATGTTAGCGCAATTTGTCCGTTGATGCCGGCAATGGTGGCAGCTATCTTTGTACGGACAAACTATGCTGCTTTATGGCCCGGATCACTTCTAAAACGATCCTGTTTATTACAGGTGCTTTTATAGACCACAGGTGCTGGGACAATTGGAAGCAGTTTTTTCATCATAAAGGTTACAGGGTAATAGTAGCACCATGGCCGGCAAAAGATGCAGATGCGGAGACCTTGCGGGGCCGACATCCGGACCCGGTACTGGCAGCAGTTACCATCAGGGAGCTGATTTCCTATTATGCAGCCATCATACACGGTTTGCCGGAAACGCCTATCGTGATAGGCCATTCTTTTGGAGGGCTGCTCACACAGATACTGCTTAACCGCGATCTGGCAGCAGCGGGTATCGCGATTCATTCCGTACCACCAAGAGGTGTGATCGCCTGGGAGCCCCGGTTTTACCTCAGTAATACAGCCGCATTAGGCCTGTTTACCGATATCAGTAAAACCTACCTCATGCCATTTAAAAGCTGGCGTAAGGTATTTACCAACGGAATGCCATTTGAGGATCAACAGGAATCCTATTACGACCACTGTATCCCTGAATCCAAAAGGGCTATCCGTGGCGGACTGGGACCTGCAGCGAAAGTAAATTTTAAAAAGCCCCATGAGCCGCTGCTGATCGTGGCCGGTAGCAACGACCACTGTATCCCATGGACGCTGAATCGCCGCAATTTCAGGGCTTATCAGCATAAAGGCTCCGTAACAGACTTCATCGTAAAGCCACGGAACCATTATGTACTCGGACTCCCCACCTGGGAGGACGATGCATCGGAAATACTAGAATGGATTAAGAATCATTAGCCTGCACAGAGCGTTAATTTAGTTAGGAAAGGGCCATGTGCCCTTTCTTTCGTTATACGGGGTATTTTTATATCTTTGCAACCTTGTGAAACGTATCATCGCATACATATTATTGAGCATATTTCTGTTGCACAACACAACGGTGGATCAGCTGCTGAAGTTGCCTACCCTGGTCATCCATTACCAGGAGCACCATCAGCTGAATCAGAACCTGACAGTAACAGACTTTCTCTGTATGCATTATATCGGCGATGACGATAAAGATGATGATTACGACCGTGATATGCAGCTGCCCTACAAAAGTGTAAACGTACAGGTGCTGCAGCATGCCTACGTACCACTGGCCAGGGTGATTGCCGAACGGCCACAGTTCAGTAGTACCATCGATATCAACTACCCGGTGCTGAAGCAGTTTCATCTCCCTGAACCTGCCTTATCCTCCTTATTCCGCCCTCCACAGGTATAAACCTTACCAGATTTATACTGTTATCCATGCAGTGGCATGGATCAATTATTAATGCCAATTTTTATTATCATGCTTAATAAGATAATTAGCTTTTCCGTGAGGAACAAGCTGATCGTTGGGCTGTTTGTACTTGCACTGATTGGCTGGGGGAGCTTTGAAGTCACCCGCCTGCCCATCGATGCCGTGCCCGACATTACCGATAACCAGGTACAGGTAATTACCGTGTCGCCGGCTTTGGGCGCACCGGATGTAGAGCGCCTCATTACCTTCCCGATTGAACAGTCGTGCAGCAACATTCCGGGCCTGAAGCAAATCCGCAGCTTTTCCCGCTTTGGACTGAGCCTTGTTACCATCGTATTCGATGATGAAACGGATGTGTACTGGGCCCGCCAGCAGATTGCAGAGCGCCTGCAACAGGTGCAGCAGCAAATCCCTGCGGGCGTAGGTTCGCCCGAGATGGCCCCGGTGACTACCGGTTTAGGGGAAATATATCAATATGTGGTGAGACCCAAGCCCGGCTATGAAAGCAGGTACGGTCCCATGGAACTGCGTACTATTCAGGATTGGATCGTACGCCGGCAGCTGCTGGGAACCCCGGGCATCGCCGATGTGAGCAGCTTTGGTGGCCGGCTGAAGCAATATGAAATTGCCGTAAGGCCAGGGCAGCTTAAGGCCAATAATGTAACCATTGCAGATATTTTTGACGCCCTCGAAAAAAACAATGAAAATACCGGTGGCGCCTATATCGAAAAGGGGCCAACGGTATTGTATATACGAAGCGAAGGGCTTACCCAGAGCATAGATGATATTGAGAAGATCGTGGTGAAAACACTGCCAGGTGGGATGCCCGTGCTGATCCGCGATGTAGCGGTAGTGCAGCTGGGTTCGGCCACCCGCTATGGCGCCATGACCTTCAACGATAAAGGGGAGGTAGCCGGCGCAGTGGTGATGATGCTCAAAGGAGAAAACTCTTCTGCCGTTATCAAGCGCGTGAAAGAGAAAGTAGCAGCTATTCAGAAGTCCCTGCCGGAAGGCGTTGTGATAGAGCCTTTCCTGGACCGCACTAAAATGGTGAACAACGCTATCAAAACCGTGGAAACAAACCTGATAGAAGGGGCGCTGATCGTGGTGTTCGTACTCGTGTTCTTCCTCGGTAACTTACGTGCCGGCCTTATCGTATCCTCGGTGATTCCATTGTCGATGCTATTTGCCATCATCCTCATGAACAAGTTTGGCGTAGGGGGTAACCTCATGAGTTTGGGCGCCATTGATTTCGGGTTGATTGTAGATGGTACGGTGATCGTGGTGGAAGCGATTCTGCACCGCTTCAGCCATTCGAAGCAATTTAAAACCCTGATGAAGATCGATCAGCCTACGATGGACGCAGAAGTGAATGCCAGCACCGGCCAGATGATCAAATCCGCCGTTTTCAGTCAGATCATTATCCTCATTGTATATATTCCCATCCTAACGTTGCAGGGCATCGAAGGAAAGATGTTTAAGCCGATGGCCTTCACTGTAGGCTTTGCGATATTAGGGGCCTTCCTGCTATCCATCACCTACGTGCCCATGATGAGTGCACTGTTCCTGAGTAAGAAAATCAGTCATAAAAAATCGTTAGCCGATAAAATGATGATTTGGCTGGAGAAACGTTACCAGCCCTTGTTAGGCAGGGTGATGTATTATCCTAAAACCATCATTGCCGGGGTGCTGGCATTGTTTGCCGTGGCCGTTATTATATTAGGGGGTATGGGGGGAGAATTTATACCACAGTTGGAAGAAGGCGACTTCGCCGTTGAAACCCGGCTGTTAACGGGAAGTAATTTGAATACCACCATCCAGGCTACCCAGCAGGCTTCCGGCATTTTGCTGAAAAAATTTCCGGAGGTAGAAAAAGTGGTTACCAAAATCGGTAGTGCTGAAATCCCTACTGACCCCATGCCGCTGGAAGCCAGTGATATGATGGTAATCCTGAAAGATAAGAAGCAGTGGACCTCCGCTAAAACCTTCCCTGAGCTGGCGGAGAAAATGACGAAGGAATTGTCTGCCGTTCCAGGCATTAGCGTTGGTTTCCAGTTTCCGGTACAGATGCGTTTTAATGAGCTCATGACCGGTGCACGGCAGGATGTGGTGTGTAAAATCTTCGGGGAGGATTTAGATTCACTTGCACATTATGCTAATAATCTGGGAGACATTATTAAAACGGTGGACGGTGCCGTGAACCTGTATGTAGAAACAGTAACGGGAATGCCACAGCTGGTGATTACCTACAATCGTGATGCTATGGCGCAGTTCGGGCTGAATGTAGCTGACATCAATCGCGTAGTAAACACGGCGTTTGCAGGTCAGGCTTCCGGCGTAGTATACGAAGGTGAAAAACGTTTTGATATGGTGGTGCGCCTCGCTGCCGATGCCCGTACCAACATCAGTGATGTGCAAAACCTGCTGGTACCTACACCTTCCGGCAACCAGGTACCTTTGCAGCAGGTAGCCCGGGTAGAAGAAATTGAAGGACCAAACCAGATACAGCGCGAAGATACCCGCCGCCGCATCATCGTAGGCTTTAACGTTAGCGGCCGCGACGTACAAACCATCGTACATGAGCTGCAACAAAAAGTGGAAGCGAAGCTGAAACTGCCGCCGGGCTATTCTATAGTGTACGGTGGTGCTTTCGATAACCTTACCGCCGCCAAGCAACGTTTATCCATCGTGGTGCCGGTGGCGCTGCTGATGATCTTCCTCCTGTTATATATGGCTTTTAACTCCGTGAAGCAGGGACTGCTGATTTATACCGCTATTCCCTTGTCCGCCATTGGCGGTATCCTCGCGCTCTGGATGCGGGATATGCCATTTAGTATATCCGCCGGCGTTGGGTTCATCGCCCTCTTTGGCGTGGCAGTGCTCAACGGTATATTGCTGGTAACCGAGTTTAACCGCCTCCGCAAGGAAGGCTGGACGGACGTTAGAAGAATTGTTATTCATGCTACCAAAACTAAGCTCCGTGCTGTGCTCATGACCGCGCTGGTGCCTTCGCTCGGCTTTATTCCCATGGCAGTGAGCCAGGGGGCCGGTGCAGAGGTACAGAAGCCGCTGGCTACTGTAGTAATCGGAGGTTTAATTATATCAACCATGCTTACACTCTTTGTGCTGCCCGTGTTCTACATCCTCTTTGAAAAAGGATTCGGATTTTTCCGGGCTAAGAAAGCACTCACGGTAATGGCTATACTGTGTTTATCGCTGCCATTTGCAGTGCGTGCACAGCAGCCCGTTACGCTGGACAGCGCCTTGCAGAAGGCCGTCAGAAACAACCTGCAGGTACAGGCTTCCCGGCTGGGAGAGCAGTATTACCAGGCGCTCAAACGCAGCAACCTGGATATAGATAAAACTAATGTAGGGGTGGAGTACGGCAAAATCAACAGCATCGCGAACGATAACAAGTTCACCGTTTCCCAGGGAATACAGTTTCCTACCGTATACTCCCGCCAGCGTGCCGTAAATAACACCAACATACTGCTGAGTAAGATCAATACCTTACAGAAAACGCATGAAATTAAAGCGGCGGTGAAAGAGCTGTTCTATTCCCTGCTGGTAATGCAGCAACGGGAGCGGCTGCTGCTCGAGGCGGACAGCATGTATAACGTATTCCTGCAAAAGGCCTCGCTGCGCTTCAAAGTAGGGGATACGGATATCCTCGAAAAATCCACCGCCGAAAACCAGCGTCAGCAGATTGCCAATCAGCTCGCCACCCTGCGTACGGATTATAACGTGACCTTAAACCAGTTCCGTATTTTGCTCAATGAGCAGGAAATGCTGGTGCCGCAGCAGGAGCAACTCGTATATCACTTACCGTTAGTGCCTGATACTACTGCGATCGACAGCACTCCTTTGGTGACCATGCAGCAGCAGCTGGTCAACAGGAGTCAGCAGGAGTACCTGCTGGAAAAAAGTAAACTGCTGCCTACGCTGAACCTGGGCTATAACAACATGAGCATTATCGGCTATCAGCGGGTAGGTAATGAGGAGCAGTATTTCGGTAGTGGCGACCGCTTTTCGTCTGTCAGTGTAGGCGTAGGCGTACCTATTTTCAATACCGGCCAGCGGGCGCGTATCAAAGCCAGTAATGTGCAGGTAATGCAGCAGCGTAGGGAGCTGGAAGCCTCCAGGCAGCAGCTGGGCAATGCGCTGGAAAATGCCATTGAGGTATACAACCGCAATCTGGTGCTGTTACAGAATTATGAAACAGTGACCCTCCGCAACGCAAAGCTGGTGATCGATGCCGCTAATAAACGGATGGTGAGCGGTGAAATCGGTTATCTCGACTGGGTGATCCTCATTAACCAGGCGCTGGAGATGAGAAGCAGCTATTACAGCACTATTGAGCAGCTGAACAATGCTGCCTTTACAGTAGAAAAATTGAGCGGTAACATTTAATATACAATTGATGAAAAAGATTATTCCTATCATATGCGTGCTCTTTGCATGTAAGAACGGTGAAAAGCCGGCACAGGAGGCCGCTAAAGACACTGCTGCCGTAGTGGAGGCTACCACTGTAGAACTCACACCGGTACAGGTTAAAAATGGTAATATTGAAATTGGTGCAGCCACTACCCGCTCCATGGCAGCAGTGCTGCGTGTAAACGGTACCGTGGATGTGCCGCCGCAAAATGTTGTGTCGGTAAGCATGCCGCTTGGTGGTTATCTCAAAACCATGAAGCTGCTGCCCGGTATGCCGGTAAGCCGCGGACAGGTGCTGGCCACCCTCGAAGATCCGCAGTACATTCAGCTGCAGCAGGATTACCTGATGGCAAAGAGTAAGCTGCGCTACCTAGAGGCGGACTACCTCCGTCAGAAAGAGCTGAACGAGTCCAAAGCCAACAGCGATAAGGTATTCCAGCAGGCTAAGGCAGAATACGAAGGCCAGCGCGTTACCGCAGGAGCCCTTCGTGAAAAGCTGCTGCTGATCAATATCAACCCGGATAAGCTATCGGACGGTAACATAACCAGATCCGCCAGCATCTATTCGCCGATTTCCGGGTACGTGACCAAAGTAAATGTAAACGCAGGCCGCTACGTAAGCCCTACGGATGTGCTGTTTGAACTCATTAACCCGGCGGACCTCCACCTGAGTCTGACGGTGTTTGAAAAGGATATCGATCACATCTCCGAAGGACAAAAAATTACCTGCTATGCAGTAAACAACCCTTCCCAAAAATACACGGCTACCGTTCACCTCATCAACAGGAATGTGGATGAAAACCGCAGCAGCGAAGTGCACTGCCACTTTAATCAGTTCGATAAAAAGCTGGTACCGGGCATGTTTATGAATGCGGAAATTTCCCTGAACAACGCCCAGGTGCAGGCCGTACCGGATGATGCCGTAGTAAAGTGGGGTAATAAGCCTTATGTTTTTGTGGCTGATGGTGCCAATAAGTTTACCATGCTGCCCGTTGAAACAGGTACACAGTTCGATGGGTTTACCGCCATCAGTACGGACCTCAGCGGAAAACAGGTGGTAACGAAAAACGCCTATACGTTATTGATGAAATTGAAGAATACTGGTGAAGATGAGTAAATACACTGGTATGTAAAGCACGGGAAAAGATCGATCTTTCCCCGTGCTTTTTTTATTTCTCAGGGTCTTCGTCATCCCATTCTATATCATCTGCCTCTTCATCGGATAGGTTATTTTCTTCGAGGTCTTCTTCATCCAGGTCGGGATCCATCTCATCTATTGCAGAAATATCTTCTTCGTCCGCTACATCATTTTTTTGTTTTCCTGTTTTAGGGCCATTTTTCGGGGTGGTATTGGCTTTTGCCGCCAGTTCATCGTCTGTCTGGTCTTTTCCCTTTAATGGTCCCCTACTAAGTCCGGTTTCCGGTTTTTGCATTGGATTTTTGTTTGCCTGCTGGTAATCAGCGGTATTAGGCTGCACCTTTTCCTGGATGGTGTCTTGTTTTTTGGCGTTAGTATGCTTAGTCATAAAAGTATTTTAACAGTGCTGGTTCAAAGAACGCGCCATATGTAGCTGCGTCAGCGCTAGGCGGGCTGGCGCTGGTTTTGTTAAGGTGGAAATAAAAGAATCTATGGAAAAAATACATGTAGAAAACAGAAACAAATATGCGTTAATCACTGGTGCAACGAGTGGTATCGGATATGAACTGGCGAAGTTATTTGCTGCTGACAGTTACAACCTGATCCTTGTAGCCCGTAATGAGGACCGCCTTCAGGATATTGCGGACCAGCTGAAGCTGGCCTATGCCGTGGAAGTAACGCCGGTAGCCAAAGACCTGTTTACTGTTGCCGCCGCCGAAGAAATTCATGGACTCACTAAAAAAATGAATATCGATATAGAGGTACTGGTGAATAATGCCGGTCAGGGCGAGTGGGGGCCATTTGTAGAAACGCCGCTGGAGCGGGAGATAGACATTGTGCAGTTGAATATTATTTCGCTGTTGTCGCTCACCAAGTTTTATTTACAGGATATGGTGCGCCGTAATTCCGGGAAAATTTTATTGCTGGGTTCGGAGGCAGGCGCTACGCCGATGCCGCTTTTGTCCGTATACGCTGCTACCAAAGCATTTGTGATCAGCTTTGGCGCCGCGCTGGCAGAGGAGTTGCGGGATACTGACATTACGGTTACCGTACTGATGCCGGGTGCTACTGATACGGATTTCTTTCATAAGGCGCACCAGGAAGATACCGTTACCTACAGGGAATCAGAACTGGCGCCACCGGAAGAAGTGGCAAAAGATGGATATGATGCGCTGATGAAGGGGGAGCGTAAAATTATATCAGGTGCAAAAACAAAAATGCATGTATGGTTAAGTGACTTACTGGGTACTACTGCTGCCGCAAAAAATGCCCGCAAGCTGAATGAAATCAGTGAGAAGGCGGAAGGTGAAAAGTTGCCCGAACACAGTGCCAGCAGGCAGGAGCGGGAATTTATTAATGATGAAACGCGGAAGTTGGATGGGGACTTACATCAGGATGTGAATTAATGAGTAGAGAATTGCCCGGTTGGTGGAGCTCTTCAGTGAGAGAATTCCTCACTTGATTTTTTCTCGCAAAGAGGTATAAGGATTATGTATTGTCTTTTTTTCTCGCAAAGCAGCATAAGCAGGTAAGCAGCAAAGGATATTCTTTTGTTATTATTGCCTGAATTTTTTCGGCTTTAGCAGGCGCTTTTGGCGCCTGCTAAAGCCGAAAATGGCCGGCACCGCAGGTGCCGGCCATTTTCGGAGATTACTTTTTATCACTATCCTCTTCATAAATCAATTTATTAAAATAACTGGTTTCCCCCTTCTGAGGTTTCATCCTGAAACAGAAACATTTTTCGAAGAATTTATCCCATGATATGTGTTCCAGTGTATTGTTGCCGTGCGGGAAATCGATGCGCAATACACCTGCTTATCCGTTGGCTCCGGTGCCTTTTACCTGTGCGGGCTTGCCTTCACGGGATTCCACCACTCCCGGATAGTGTTGTGATCCGTGGTGGCTTTAGATAGCTTTTCCATGTGTTTTTTACTTAAAAAGTGCACAGGAATTATACCATTGCGATGGTTATTCATCAGGCTGATAGGCGAGGATATCGCCCGGCTGACAGTTGAGCTCGCGGCAGATAGCTTCCAGTGTTTCGAACCGGATAGCCTTTGCCCTGCCTGTTTTCAGAATAGACAGGTTGGAGAGGGTGATGCCTACTCTTTCGCTGAGCTCTGTGAGCGACATCTTACGCATGGCCATCACTACATCGAGGTTTACGATAATGGCCATACTAAATAGTTAAATCCTGATCTGATTGTAATTGAACACCGCGTTGATATACTACCGCCAGCAGGAACGTGATCACACCAGTAATAGTGCTACTGCCGATTTCCTTGAGATAAGATAGATAGGGGACTGGTACTGCCTTGTGTACGATGCTGTTTACCACATTGTATTCTACAAGGTTGAGTACATCCGTGAATATAAACAGCGCTGCCGCTATTTTAGCGTAACGCACAATCCGCGGATGGAAAGGCCTGCTGAGGTCCAGTTCCTTCAGTATACGCAGAAATATCCACATAATGGCCAGTGCTGTCAACAACCGGAAGATAGATAATAGCATGGGTAGTGCATTACGCGTTTTATTTTTTTCAAGGGTTACCTTATAGTGATCATTTAGCTGCGCATAGGATATGGAGGAATCAGCACTGTATAATTTAACCGGCTGCTCTTTTAGGCCAAAGGCCTGCATTTCATAGGATGTGGCTGTAAGGTAACGACTGTTCGTATTTCCCGTGAATAAATTATAGAGCATGAATATTAATGAGGCGCCAACAATTATGAACCCCAGTATGAGCATGAATTTGAGAATTGTAATGAGGTGTTTGATTTTCATGAGCAGTGAAATTTAATAGAACGAAGATATTTTTTATTTATTAAAATACAACATAAATTTATCGAAAAACGATAAAAAATTATTGTTATGCGGGAATTTTGTTGAAAATGAATGAATTGTATATTTCATGATGATTTTTATTTTATCAGGTAAGGATTCCTTTCTAAATAATGGCATTATAACAAGGGCATGCAATTTGGTTTTTCTTTTAGAAAAATATTGAGAACCTTAAAAAACATTTTTTATGGCTACATCACAAGCTGCATCTAAAACTACCTCTCGCTCAAAATCCGGTACTAACTCCCGTTCTGCTGCTACCAGCAAATCCACCGGCAGGTCTAACTCCAATGGCACCGCTAAACGTGCTTCGTCTTCCCGTTCTAACGCCCGTTCCGAACAAATGGAAAATTCTGAATTCCACCAGATGTTTGTTGATGAGCTGAAGGATATATACTGGGCAGAAAAGGCATTGACCAAAGCATTGCCTAAAATGAAGAAAGCCGCTACCAGCGAGGAGTTGCAGGATGCTTTTGAAAAACATGCAGAGGAAACACAAACGCATGTGCAAACCCTGGAACAGATTTTTGAACTGCTGGGTCAGAAAGCGCAGGCAAAAAAATGCGATGCTATGGAAGGTTTGATCTCAGAAGCACAGAGCATTATAGAAGATACCGAAGGGGGTTCTATGGTGCGCGACGCTGCCCTGATCCTGGCTGCCCAGAAAGTAGAGCACTACGAAATTGCTACGTATGGTACCTTACGTGTTTTTGCAGAAAACATGGGTCATACGGATGTAATGGAATTACTGGAGCAAACTCTTGAAAATGAAAAAGCTACGGATGTGGCTTTGACAGAGATCGCTACCAGTACTATTAACGAGGAAGCCAGTGAGGAGTAGTACTGATTTTTTATTTTGCTTATAGTGCGGGCCTATGGCCCGCACTATAAGCAAAGAGGTCCACCGCCGTTGGCGGTGGACCTCTTTGCTTATTAGAAGTAATGATACTTTTTTATCCAAACTTTTGCAGCCATTTCCCAAAATAGTAATTCCTGTTTTTTCCATTTAAATTTAGTTACGAAAAGAGCTGTGCTGTCCGCGTTATTTATTCAGAGCATTACCCAAGGGTGTAACCCTACGCAATATCCTTTTCTCTAAACCCAAAATTGAATAATGAAAAACAACTACGTACGGCAGCTTGCGCTGCCAGCAATCATTGCTCTTTTCGGCGTTAGCTGTTCTAAAGATGCCAGCCAGGGCAACCTGGAAAAAATTACCGGCGCTAAAGCACAGATCGCCTCTTCCACGCCAGGCATCGACAGCGCTAACATTTCCCTCAACTGGGCACAGGGTTATCAGAAAATTGATGGCTTCGGTGCTTTTGCCGGTCGTGTTACTCCTTTCTTTGAATCACCGAAGCGCGACAGCATCCTGGACCTGCTCTGGGGCAACAGTGGCCTGCAGCTCAACATGATCCGCGGGGAAGTATTACACACCTATCCATTCAATTCTTCTACCGGCGCGGTTACCATCAAACCTGCCACGGTAGATATTGATGTATCCCCAACAGCCGCCGCCTATACCGGGCTTACCGCAGATCAGAAAACACATATTTCCCAGCTGTGGATTATGAAATCGGTGAAGCAACGCTATAGTACGCCCATTGCATTTGCCAGCACCTGGACGCCGCCACTCAGCATGAAAACCAATACCAGCGTAGTAAGCGCCAAGTGGTTTAACGGGCTTAATTACAGCTGCTGCTCCAGTTCCTTTGCCAATTATGTAGCTGGCTTTGTAAAAGGCTACCAGAATGAAGGAGTGAGCCTGTACGGCGTATCGCCAAGCAATGAGCCGGAAAACGTATTCTCCGACTGGCCTGCCAGCTATTGGACGGCTGCACATCTGGGCGAATTCATCACCAATAACCTGCGTCCGGCTTTAAATGCACAGGGCCTCAATGGAGTAAAAATTATTTCTTCAGAAAATGCTGCCTGGGGCACTGCTAACAATTTCCTTTCTTCCATGGATAAAAGCAATGTGGATATCCTGGCTGGGCATGGTTATGTGGAAATAGGTGACCTGATTGTAGGCACCCGCGGATTAAATCAAAATCCTTCCATCTGGAACTACGCTACCGGTAACAAACCTGTTTGGGTAACAGAAGCCTCTGATGATGCCGGTACCTATGATGCCAGCATGGCAATGGGTTTGAAACTTGCCACCAGCATGCATAAATTTCTGGCGGAGTGTAACGTAAATGCTTACGTATACTGGCTGGGTATGCTGGCATTTCAGAACAACGAAGCGCTGATTTGTACCAGGTCAGACGGTAGCCTGGAGTTTCCTAAAACCTACGATGTAATGGGTCAGTTCTCCCGGTTTGTACGTCCAGGTTATTTCCGTTTTGCTGCCAGCGTATCCAATAACGGCAACCTTCGTGTGTCGGCCTATAAAGACCCTGCCACGGGTAAATTCAGCGTGGTGGTAATCAATACCGGATCTGTACCTGTTAACTGCGCCGTAGCGTTAAGTGGCTTTGCAGCCAGCTCCCTCACCGGCTATGTGACTTCTGCTGCCAGCACAGCGCATTGGGCGGCTACAACCCCTGTGAATGCTAACGCATCAGGTGGGTTTGTAGTAAATGTACCAGCAAGTAGTGTAGTAACATTTACTGGTACCAGCACTTTGCAGTAGTCCTGCTCCTTTTTGGTGAAACAAGTGCCTGTTGCTTTTACGGCAACAGGCTTTTTATTTTTCCGATTTTTTAACAACTTGAGCCGCCAATTAGTAGATTTGTCTGTAGCTTATAAAACTTATCATGACTGTACAATCCTTATCCAATGAAGCTCAACTGCTGTCCGACCTCCGGGTGGGCAACGAGGCGGCTTTTACGGCGCTGTATTACCACTACAGCCCTGGGTTATACGTAGTAGTGCAGGGCATGATAAAAGATGAAGCTGCCACCACGGATATTATACAGGAGATTTTTTCTGCAATCTGGAAAAACAGGAAGGAGATACAAATTGCCAACTTTGCCGGCTACCTCGTAAGGGCCGGACAAAACAGGGTCATAAATTACTTCCGGCAGTTGCAACATGATAAGGAAAAGCTGGACCAGTTCCGTCAACACGTGGAAGTCCAGTATTCACATATCGAGGAGGCACTGCATTACCAGGACAGTAAGGAAATGCTGGATGAGCTTTTGGACAGGCTGCCCCCGCAGCAGGCGAAGGTATATCGCCTGTGCCGTATTGATGGACTTACCAACCGCGAAGTTGCCGAACAGCTGGGCATTTCCATATACACCGTGAAAGAATACCTGAAAGAAGCCAACCGTAAGATCCGCACTTCCCTGGGTAATGACCCCGGCAAAGTGTTGCTATTACTGCTGTTTTTTAATGTGGTTACAAAAAATTAAAAAAAATACCTTGCCGGCACCCCCTCCATTTCTTTTCTCCGTTGTCATTATAGTAAGATGAGTCAACCAAACAATAAAGCAGCCCTGTTCAACAGGCTGTTAACAGATTCCTGTACACCGGCAGATACGGCTGCACTAATCAGCTGGCTGGGTTCTCCCGCTGTGGCGAAGGACCCTGAAACGGTTGCGCTGATCGAAGAGCAGCTGGCGTCCATGCCAGGGGCCAGCGAGGTAAACCCGGCAGTGATAGCGCGATTACAGGCATTGCTGCCCGCCATCCTGCAGCAGGAGCCGGTAGCGGCGCCCCGTGGCCGCATAAGGAAGTTGCTCACGATGGCCGCTGCGGCGGCAGGTATACTGATTATTTCAACCATTGCATATTTATCCCTGTACCAGCCGCCGGCACCTTCGCGTATAGCCATGGCCGTACCCGGAGGAAACAAAGCCACGCTTACCCTGGCCGATGGCAGGGTGCTGCAGCTGGACAGTGCCAGAAAAACGATTGTACAGGGGGAGCAGGCCATAGAGCAGGATAACGGCACCCTGCGCTACAGCGCCGCCGCCACTACGGGCATGAATACACTGGTAACACCCCGCGGCGGACAATACACGCTGCAACTGCCCGATGGCAGTAAGGTTTGGCTCAACGCCGATTCTAAACTACATTATCCCGCCGCTTTTAGCGGCAGCGAGCGTGTGGTGACTCTGGAAGGTGAAGCGTTTTTTGAGCCGGCAGCAAACCCGGAAAGGCCGTTTAAAGTAATCACCGGCACAGTAACCACCGAGGTGCTCGGCACAAGTTTTAATATCAACGCTTATAGTGATGATCATCAGATCAGCACTACAGTGCTTACCGGCGCGGTAAAAATAAATACAGCAGAAAAAGAACAGGTAGTAAGGCCCAATCAGCAAGGTACCGTAGTGAACAGCGGCACCCACATCTCCCTGAAAAAAGTAAACGCCTATAAAATAGCCAGTTGGAAAGATGGCATGATCGCTTTTGAAAACATGGAAGTGCCGGCAGTAATGAATATGATTGCCCGCTGGTATAATGTGGATATCTCCTATGAAGGAGCTATCCCGCAGGTGCTCATGTCAGGAGAGTTTAAACGCAGCACCAGCCTGGCCGAAGTACTGAAGATCATGAACTACAGCGGCATCCGCTGTGAACTGAAAGAACAAACTATCGTAGTGTATTAATAGCAGAAACCAACCATTTTATCAGCATCAATCAAAATCAGCAATTATGTATCAACCAAAAGAAAAGAACATCCGCCGCTTTCATTAAAGCCAGCAAAGTTAACAGACAGGCATACTCATAAAAAAGCCGGAAATATTCGCAGTATTCCCGGCAGGGGTCTGGTATGCTTTCTCAATCCGGAAGATTGTTATTTCTAACCAAACACATTCAAATCTATGCAATTACTTGCAAAAGGCAAAGCCGTGCCCCCCGGAATAACGGAGAGTAGGCGGCACTTTCTGAATATCAGACAAATAGGACGCATAATGAAGCTGACTTCCTGCTTATTACTATTTTTTGCTTTGCACATCAGTGCAAAAACGATGGGACAGCGAATCACCATCGAGGCCCGCGCGGCCCGGTTGGAATCGGTGTTCGAAGAAATTAAACTACAAACCGGTTATACGTTTGTATATCGCGATGACCTGATGGCCCAGTCCAGAAAGGTGGATCTTCATCTCCAGGATGCCACGCTGAAAGAGGTCCTGGAAGTATGTTTCAAAAACCAGCCATTTACGTACAGTATCACCCAAAACACCGTGGTGCTTCGCAAAAAAGATGAGGAGCCTCCTGCGCCCGTACCGGTGCCGGTACAGCAGGAGGTGATCATCCGCGGTAAAGTAACGGATGAAAAAGGTGAACCCATCCCCGGCGCAAGCATAGCGGTGGCCGGCCAGTCCATGGGAGTGGCTACCCGCACCGACGGCTCCTTCGAACTCAAAACGGACCAGGATAATGTGCAGCTGCAAATCAGCTCCATCGGTTTTAAAACGCAAACCATTCATGCCAGTAGCAAATCTGTTGTGAGAATCACGCTCAAAACCACGGACCAGAGCTTATCACAAGTGGTAGTAACGGGGATGTTTACACGTAATAAAAATAGCTTCGCCGGCTCCACAGCGGTTTATAGCGGTGAACAGTTGAAGACTGTCAGCAACAACAACGTAGTACAGGCCCTACGGACGTTGGACCCTTCCTTCCTTGTGATGGAAAACAACATCGCAGGCAGCAACCCCAACGTACTGCCAACGATTGAACTGCGAGGACAGTCGGCCATTTCGAGTAACAACCTGCGCGACCAGTTTGCCGGCGACCCCAATCAGCCCCTGTTTATACTCGATGGATTTGAAGCTACCCTGCGCCAGATCGTAGACCTGGATATTAACCGGATCGCCTCTATTACTATTCTGAAAGATGCTGCCTCCACGGCAATCTACGGCAGCCGCGCCGCCAACGGAGTAGTGGTGGTAGAAACCATTCGTGCCGGTGCCGGAAAGGTAACCATGACGTATACTTCGGATTTATCAGTAGATGCACCTGACCTGAGCAGCTATAACATGATGAACGCCCGTGAAAAACTGGAATTTGAAAAGCTCGCCGGCAGGTATATTGCCAACGGCGTTTTTGATGGAGCTATGGATCAATATCTCTATTATGATTCACTGTATAGTCGCCGCCTCCAGGATGTAGAACGGGGGGTAAATACCTATTGGCTCAATGAACCGGTACGCACAGGCATTACGCAACGCCATTCGCTATATGCCGGCGGTGGTTCAGGACCCGTTACATTTGATGCAGGTGGCAGCTACCGTAAAGTACAGGGCGTAATGAAAGGCTCCGGCCGAAATGAATGGAGCGGCAGACTCACACTGGGCTATCGTACCGGGAAAGTGAATATCTCCAACAGTACCTTTATTTCCGGTTACACGTCCGCCGAATCTCCCTACGGTACTTTTTCTACCTGGGTAAACACAAACCCTTACTATGAAAAATTACCGGCGTATGAACCCTATCTCGATAAAACAAGAAATAAAACCAATGCAAACACCAACAACCTCTGGGTGAAGAACCCAATGTATGCGGTAGCACTGGGTAATTACGACAAAAATAAATCGCTCAATATCACCAATAACCTGGGGCTGACCGCGGATGTTACGGATGCCCTGCGCATCAGCGGTGCCTTGCAGCTGGCCACCACCAATACGGTAAACGAAGTGTATACCAGCCCGCGCGACCTGGCATTTGCGCAAACTGACCCCTCAAAAAAAGGGACCTACGCCAATGCTAAAACCAGCTCTTTTAATTATGCTGCCTGGTTGATGTTGACTTATTATAAGATGTTAGGCCAGCATATGATTAACGCCAATGTCCGTAGTGATATTTCTGAGAATAAAAATCAGCTGGAAAGCTATCGGCTGGAAGGCTTTCCCAATACGGCCAACGGTAATCCGCGCTTTGCATTTAACTATGCACAGGGCTCTTTACCCTACTACGTCACTAACATCTCCCGAAAAAATAAAATACTGGCCAGTGTAAACTACTCCTACGATAACCGTTATAGTGTGGATGGAACTATTGCATACGATGGTTCCACCTCCTTCGGCACCGCTAATAAATATTCGCCGTTCTATTCCGTAGGTGCCAGGTGGAACCTCGCGAAAGAAGGCTTCCTGAAAAATACAACGTGGATCAGTCAGCTGAGCCTACGCACCAACTTCGGTGTTACCGGTAACCAGAACTTCAATGCATTCAGTTCTGTATCTACCTACGTCTATAACGGTGCCGCCTATGTTAATACGGTTGGCTTGAACCTGGCTACAAAAGGTAACGTGAACCTGCAGTGGCAGAATACCGCAGAAAAAAGTGCGGGTATAGACGCTGGTTTCTTTGGCGGGCGGTTAAAACTAACGCTCGATTATTACGAAAAACGTACGTCCCCATTGGTAATTGCGGTGAGCCTGCCTGCATCCACCGGCTTGTCCAATTATCCGTTTAACGCCGGTACACTTACCACCAAAGGCCAGGAGTTTAAAGTTTCCTACAGTGTGATTGCTAACCAGCAGAAAGGAATAACCTGGACATTGTCCGCCACCGGCTCCCACTACACTTCCCGTTACAGTGACCTCGATAAATATCTCGGGGCGGTAAATGATAAGCTGAGAGCATCAAATTCACTGGTGCAGTACCGCGATGGATATGCGCCGGATGATATATGGGCCGTGCCGTCCCTGGGTATTGATCCCAGCACCGGCCGTGAAATCTTCCTGAAAAAAGATGGTACCCAAACGTATGATTATGACTATAAGGACCGTATTGTGGTGGGGAATAGCCGCCCGCAGCTGCAAGGCGTGTTGAGCTCCTACCTCTCCGTCAAAAATTTTCAGCTGAACCTGAGTTGCCGATACATACAGGGGCAGGATGCGTTTAACAGTGCGCTGTACGACAAAGTGGAAAACATCAGTTTCGATAAAATGGCGAACTACAACCAGGATAAAAGAGCGCTGTACGAGCGCTGGAAAAAGCCCGGCGATGTAACGCAGTTTAAAGGTGTGAGCATTTACGATAAGAGTTATATGAGCTCCCGGTTTATGCAGGAAGAAAATACTTTTTCGCTCGAGTCGGCCAGCCTTACCTATACGTTCCGCGACAAGGCCTGGCTGCGTAGTATGCACCTGGCCAATATTCGACTGATGGGCATGACCAATGAACTGTTTCGTATTTC
Organism: Chitinophaga jiangningensis; assembly: GCF_900142605.1. GTDB lineage: Bacteria > Bacteroidota > Bacteroidia > Chitinophagales > Chitinophagaceae > Chitinophaga > Chitinophaga jiangningensis. The sequence continues at coordinate 669,107 of NZ_FRBL01000002.1, read as the reverse complement.
CACCATTAAGCGGGAACGCGGTATCAGCTACCCTTATGCCAGAACCTTTTCTTTCACGCTGTCTGCCAGCCTGCTTTAAAAATTATGATTATGAAGATATTAAAGACCACCTTCGGGCCGCTGCTGTTATTGGCTGTGCTGTTTACATCCTGTAGTAAATGGCTGGATGTAAAGCCGGAAGACAGGATAACAGAGGAAGCGGTATTTGATTCGGAAAACAATGTATCCGATGCATTAACGGGCGTGTATGCGCAGATGACTACTTCTGCGCTGTACGGCAAAAATCTGACGATGACGGTGCTGGACTGTTTTGCACAAAACTACTGGTGTACCAACAGCAGCTATACCTGGTACCAGTATACCACCATAAATCAGTCGGATGCCGCGGTGGCCGGGGATTTACAGAATATCTGGAATGGTATGTACCTGGCGGTGGCCAACTTAAATAATTTTATAGAGAATATAGATCACGCACGTAACATAGCACCGGACAGGATTAAATTTTACAAGGGCCAGGCACTGGCACTGCGTGCCTTCCTGTATTTCGACTTACTGCGCATGTGGGGGCCACGCTATACTTCGGCGGATTCAGTTAAAGCTTCCATTCCGGTGTATGATAAAGTGAGTGTGAATGTGAGCGATTTCCTGCCGGCAACGATGGTGATGGATTCGATTTGCAGGGATATCAGCCAGGCAGAGCAGCTGTTGGAAACAGACCTGGTGACCACAGCAGGTTATAAAGGCTACAACAATTTACGTATGAACCTTTTTGCGGTGAAGGCCCTGAAAGCGCGGGTGTACCTCTATCGCAACAACAAGCCCGCAGCCTTTGCCGCAGCAAAGGAAGTGATCGCGGCTAATAATCCGAAACTCTTTCCCTGGGTAAATCCTGATAATATTAAACTGAACCAGGATAGTACGGATAAAGTATTTGCTACCGAAGTGTTGTTTGGAATTTATAACAAACAGTTGTATAGCTATCAGACGCAGTTGTATGATGAAAACCTCACGGATGCCCGCGTGCTGGCAGGAGGAAAGATAACGGCGCCGGCTACACAGAATTTTACAGATAAAGTATTCGAGGGTAAGCTGGAAGATTTCCGTTACAGTATCCTGTGGCGATTATCCTCGCCACTGGGTTACCGGAGCTTCAGGAAGTATGAGGATGTAAAGGTAGCCGGTTATACGATGCGTTACCTGCAACCGCTGATCAGGCTGAGTGAAGTGTATTACATCGCGGCGGAAGCTGATCCTGACCCGGCGGATGGACTGAACTACCTGAACACGGTGATTGCCGCCAGGGGGATTACCACTAAAATCACAGATCCTGCCAGGCTGGATGCGGAGATTCAGAAAGAATACCGCAAGGAGTTTATCGGTGAAGGGCAGTTATGGTTTTATTATAAGCGTAAAAATATAACGCTGGTACCTACTCCCAACACTACTAATGGTAACCTGGATATAGCATCGGGGCGCTTTGTATTTGCTTACCCGGATTCTGAAATCTCATCCAGATAATTAAAATTGATTGAGACATGAAACAAATCATCTTTATCATAACGATTGCCTGCCTGCTGGGAGCCTGCCGGCAACAGCCACTGGAGCTGTTTGACCAGGAAGCATCGCAGAGCAACATTTACCTGAAGCAATTCTTTGATGCCTCCCGTAAGTCGTCCAGTGCCGTTTTTCAAACGGATACGGCTACTTATTTCTGGGTGGGCATGGGCTTTTTCCCGGCGGAGGTGAAAGACAGTGTGGTATCGTTTGCCGTTCAAATTACCGGTAAGGCCGCTGATCATGACCGTGCTTACAGGCTTTTGACACTGGATTCCACCACTATGCAGGAGGGCCGCGATTATACAATTACCCGGGCCGTAATTGGTGCCGGTAAGTATATAGACAGCCTGCAGATTACAGTGCACCGTAATGAGTTCATGATAGCGAAGCCGCTGCGCCTGGACTTTCAGCTGGCCGGCGGCCCTGAGCTGTTTATCAATATGCCTTTTGCCAAAACTGCGTATACGTCTTACCGTGATTCCATCAATTTATTGAAGTATACCCTATATGCGGATAACAGTACCAGCAAACCGTATCTCTGGACAAATACGACCTATGCGGCAGGTACACTCAGCTTTTTTGGAGAATACAGTCCGGAGAAAGTGACGCTGATGATGAAAGCCATTGGTCTGAAAATGACCGACTTCACCATTATGCCAAAAGGAGGTTTTGACCGTAACAACTGGTTTGTATGGTCGCGCTATATGGTGTGGTGGTTTGCAAAGGAAGCCACCGAAGGCCGCACCTATACTACCTCTGACGGTAAGCCGATTACGATGGGACCGAGTGCGCAAGGATAATAACATCTCACGAAAAACAAAACAGTACTATGCGAATTCATTATATACTGATGGCTGCCTTCCTGTTCCTAATGAGCACAGGATGTTATAAGGATCTTGGTAATTACGATTATGTGGCCATTAATTCAGCAGAGATCAAAGGTATACCGGATACCGTAATGGTAAGAAACGGAGATACAGCCTCGGTGGTTCCGGAGATCATCTTTGCCAAAGGTGGTGGTGAAAGTGATTACTCCTACAAGTGGATTCTGATTGGCACTACCGGCGCCAGTTCTAATAAGATTTTGTCGGTGCAAAGAAACCTGAAAGTCACCATTCCTGCCTCATTAGGTGTTTACGATGCTTTTTACCAGGTAACGGAAAACGCCACGGGTATTATCTGGCAGAAGCGATTTAAGATATCCGTGGTAGGTGCAGTAAAGCCGCAGGGTTGGTTTGTATTGTCGGAAGTAAAAGGTGCGGCGCGACTGGACTACTACCAGGAAGACGTTGCCTCGTTGGGCACGTACCTGCAAACCTACCGGGATTTTAGCCAGCGCCTCAGTGATCCTGCGGATGCAACGCCGCTGGTGCTGAGCGGCAAGCCTACCTTCATGAGCATCTGGATTAATACCATCGCACCGGCCGAGGCGAGGGCAAAAACCTGGGTTTACGTGGGCACTACTGATAAGATTGAGAAGATCAACATTACGGATGGTTTTATCTGGAAAAAAGATAAGTACAATTTCCAGAAGGAAGCGATCAGCAAAATGTGCCAGCATCCGGAATGGGTGAAGGGACAATATATCGGCGCCGGATATGCTTACCAGGATAAGAAAATGTTTAAGTCCTACTATTCGGGCATCCAGGCATTTGATGTGCCGATTAACCAGATGAATGGGCAGGTATTTGACATTGCGCCATTATTTGCTACGATCTATAACTCGATCTTCATGCAGTGCCTGATGTTTGATATTACCAACAAGCGCTTACTGCTGCATGACGGCGAAAACTATAACTATGTGAAGCTGCTGGCGCCAGGTAATGGCTCTTTTGACCCCAGTAATGTAGGTATGGATGCCGTATGGCTGGGTTATACGCCGGTACAGGGCGGCCTTGGCTACGCCGTATTTGATAACGGCAAGGGAAAGCGTTACCTGGCGCGCCTCAGCTGGATATACACCGATGGCACTGCTACGCCGGTGTCGTTCGATGAAATCAGTCAGCTGCCGGATATTGGTAAGGCGACTATGTTTGCCACCGACGAGCGGTTTGGATATGTGTTTTATGCCGCAGGCAACAAAGTATATCGCTACAATGCGGATACCAAAGAGGTGCTCGTGTACAGGGAGTATCCTTCCAACTTCCAGATTACCATGTTGAAAGCCCGCAGTAACCCGCAACTATTGCGCTGGATTGATGTGGCGAAGCTCACTAACCCGGTGCAGCGGGAGCAGCTGGAGCCGGCTGTTATTGGTATCCAGGTAGGGGTGTATGATCCTTCCATGCCTGATATTTCCGGTAAGGTGGATATATTGAGAGTGACGACTGATCCGGTGCCGGCTACGGTGTATTATACACTGGGTGGGTTGGGTAAGGTGGTAGCAGCGGATTATTTATTTCAGTAGTAATCCTTATTTAAACGCGAAGGAGGAGGCCAATGGCCTCCTCCTTCGCGTTTAGCGTCATTCATCCCGTAGGGATAAATGGCGCTAAACAAACAGATAAGTTATTTCTTCTCTTCCACAAAACTAATAGCATAGCCACCACCCGGCGCTACGTAAGTAGCCAGCTTCGATTTACTTGTTACAGCTACTTTCTTAATCGTATATGCCTGTGGGTTAGTTTTATAATGTGCATCTTTTGCATCCGCATAAATGGTAGCTGTATATTTTTTGCCTGGCTCCAGGAAACTGAGGGAGATATTGGAGGTGCGGGCATTATCGCCTTGTACACTGCCGAGGAACCATTGACCGGTGCCTTTAGCTTTACGTGCTACCGTCACGTATTGACCGGGTTCTGCTTCCAGGTACTGGCTGTCGTCCCAATCCACCGCTACGTCTTTAATGAACTGGAAAGCGTCTTTAAAGCGCATGTAGTGTTCTGGCAGGTCGGCAGCCATTTGGAGGGGGCTGTACATGGTGAGATATAAAGCCAGCTGGTTAGCGAGCGTGCTGTTGACATGCGAATGGTTATCGGGATTGATTTTATCGATGTCCATTTCGAAGATGCCGGGCGTATAATCCATCGGGCCGCCAACGAGGCGGGTAAACGGCAGGATGGTGACGTGATTCGGCTTATTACCGCCAAACGCCTGGTACTCGGTACCTCTGGCAGCTTCGTTGCCGATCAGGTTGGGCCACGTACGTGCGATACCGGTAGGGCGTACGGCTTCGTGGGCGTTTACCATGATGCCATAGTCCGCCGCTTTTTCAATGGCGGTTTGATAATGGTTCAGGATCCACTGGCTGTAGTGGTGTTCACCGCGAGGGAGGATGTTACCTACGTATCCGCTTTTAACGGCGTTGTAGCCATTATCGCGCATGAATTTATAGGCCGTATCCATGTGGCGTTCGTAGTTGCGCACGGAGCCGGAGGTTTCGTGATGCATGATAATTTTTACACCTTTAGATGCGGCGTAGGCTTGCAGACCTTTTACATCAAAATCAGGGTATGGCGTTACAAAGTCGAACACATAATCTTTAGAGTTGCCGAACCAGTCTTCCCAGCCTACATTCCAGCCTTCTACCAGTACTGCATCGAAGCCGTTGTCGGCTGCAAAGTCGATATACTTTTTCACGTTAGCGGTGTTAGCACCGTGGGTGCCATTGGGCCTGGCATGTACAAAATCAGTGGTGCCCAGTTGAACAGTTGGGTATTGATTGGTATACGACCAGGTGGATTTTCCGGTAATCATTTCCCACCAAACACCTACATATTTCACTGGTTTGATCCAGTCGGTATTTTTGATTTTCGCAGGCTCGTTGAGGTTATAGGTCATTTTGCTGGCGAGGATGTCGCGGGCATCATCGCTCACGATGATGGTGCGCCAGGGGCTCTGGCAGGGCGCCTGCATATAACCTTTGTTACCTTGTGCGTCAGGGGTAAGCCACGACTGGAACACAAAGTTTTTATCATCCAGGTTGAGGTGCATGCAGGAGTAATTGATCAGTGCTGCTTCGTGCAGGTTGATGTAGATACCGTCTGCGGATTTCATCATCAGGGATGTTTGTACGCCGGTTGGGGAGAAGGTGGTTTGTGATACGTTAGGTGTTACGGCTTTGCTCATCAGCCCTCTGATTTCAGAGAGCCTGGAGGTGGTGTAGTCGTATTCCTGTGTGTCGTAGTCGCCCGGAATCCAGAAGGCTGTATGGTCGCCAGTCATGGCGAACTGCGAATGTTCTTCAGCAATCACGAAGTAGGTCAGGTTTTTCTGTGCCGGGAATTCGTAGCGGAAGGCCAGCCCGTCGTTAAAGAGGCGGAAGCGGATAATGATGTGGCGGTTGGTTTCCTGTTGGTTGAGGGTAATAGCCATTTCATTATACTGGTTACGGATGGTTTTTACCTCACCCCAAACCGGGTTCCAGCTCTCGTCCACCTTATTGTTGGTGGTGTTGGTAATGCTGAAGCCATGGAGCAGCGACTGCTTGTCGTTTTTCAATTCCAGGCCCAGTGTACTTTGTTTGATCACTGGTTTGCCTTTGTAGCTCAGCTGATAGGCAGGAGTGCCATCATTGAGTAAACTAAAGGCCATGGTAAATTGGTCATTCGGTGATTTTAATTCCTGCGCATAGGTGATACAGCAACATAGCAACCACGTGGAAATCAATAAAATGTACTTCTTCATATTGATACTTGGATATTTGTCTTTTTTGTGCTCAGTTTCCCAAACCTGAAAACTACTATAATTGATGGTGACCGCCATTTGTGTGTGTATAAGGAAGTGTGCTGTTTGTATAAGAAAAGATGTCGTTAGTACCAGGTAAAAATTGCCCGTAAAAGCAGCGGTTAAAAAAATACCGTAAACAGCGAAAGGAGTATTAGTGGTTGTTTTGGCTGTAAATCCTTTATGGTATTATATTACGGCCTAAAATTGCCAATTATTGCAATCGTTTGCAATTATCCTGATTTTTACTATTTTTAGTATACAAAATTTTGTTCCACTTTATGAGAATAGTGTGTGAGTCCCGTCACACAAATGCGCTGTTGTGTAAACCAAAATCTATCATTATTTAAAATCACCCAAATGATTCCCGTTCTTTACTCACGGTCATGCCGTAGTGCCCGCAAGTGGCTCTTATTACTCCTTTCTGTATTTGCCGCGTTACCATTGTCTGCGGCCACTATTAATGTGAGTTCCCTATCCGCCCTGCAAACTGCTATCAACAATGCTGTAGCGGGCGATGTAATTATCCTGGCCAATGGTGTGTACACTGCCAGCACCGACATCTCCATCAGCAAACAGGGTACTGCCTCACAGCCCATTACCATTCAGGCGCAAACAATTGGCGGAGTGGAAATCAATGGTACTGCAGGTATTAACATTGTGAGTCCTGCGAAGTATATCATCATCAAAGGATTCAAATTTAAATTCAGTGCTAGTCAGGCCACCATGGCTACCGGTACCAGTTTTTGCCGCTGGACGCGTAACCTTTTTGAAACACCGGGTGATGGGGAAAACCTGTTGCTCAACGGTAGTGATCACGAGGTGGACTACAACACTTTCCAGCATAAAGATGCGATGGGCCGTTTTATTGCAGTAAGAGGCAGCGGCAGTCAGATCGCGCAGCGCCTGCATATCCACCACAATTATTTTTACGATCAGCAGCCGCAAACCGCCAATGGCGCTGAAACATTACAGTTTGGGCTGAGCGGCTATAGCTTATCATCTTCCAATAGTATAGTAGAGTATAATGTGTTTGAGGCTTGTCAGGGAGAGAATGAAATGATCTCCATCAAGGCATCCGCAGTAACATTACGCTACAACACTATCAGGGATTGCGTTTCACAGTTTACCCTGCGACATGGAAATTTCTGTAACGTGTATGGCAACTATTTCCTGAACACGCAGGGCATCCGCATTTTTGGCGATGACCATAAAGTATACAGTAACCATTTCGAAAATTGCAGTCCGGGTATTAACATCGGTAATGGCGATGGGGAAGTGGCGGATGGAGCAGCGCTCACCAGTCACGACCGGCCGGATCGCTGTGTAATCGCATTTAACACGCTCGTTAATTGCCCTACCAACTACGTTCAGTCTGGCCGCACCGGTGGTTTAGGCGCCACTTACACCACGTTTGTAAATAATATTATCCAGGGTGGTGGTCCGGCGGCTTCTATCGCCGGCCCCTATACGAATGCCACCTGGGGCAGTAATATCCTGTATAATACCAGCGGTGCAGGCGCAGTGCCTTCCGGTACTTACACTACGGCAAATCCTTTGCTGGCGCGGGATGCTACAGGTACCTTCCATTTACAGAGCGGTAGCCCTGCCATCAATGCTGCTACTGGCAGCTATGGTACACTGAATACAGATATGGATGGCCAGTCGCGCAGTGGTACATTTGATATCGGTGCTGATGAGGTGTCCACCGCGGCAGTAACTGCCCGTATCCTGGACGGCACCATGGTGGGCGTAAACGGCTCCGACACGCCTGTAGGTACCTGCGTGCCTGCCAGCGCCAGTGCTGACGATGGCAATGTGCCAGCCAACGTATTGGACGGGGATACGCTCACCCGCTGGTCTGCCAGTGGCGACGGCCAATGGATACAGTTTTGCCTGAACAGTGTGGTATCTGTTTCCGCAGTGAAAATTGCTTTTTACAATGGCGATAGCAGAGTAAGCACTTTCGATATCCTCGCCAGCAACGACGGCAGCAGTTTTACTACGGTGGCTGCGGGCCTCACCAGCAGCGGTACTTCCAGAACGCTTGAAACGTTCACTTTTACACCGGTATCTGCAAAATATATACGCATTGTAGGCCATGGCAACAGCGTAAATGCCTGGAACAGCTTTACAGAAGTGCAGGTGGTTACCGGCTCCTCCTGCGTGCCGGTGATTGCCAGTGCGGATGATGGCAATGTGCCTGCCAACGTGCTGGACAATGATTTAAACACCCGCTGGTCCGCTAATGGCAACGGTCAGTGGATACAGCTCTGCCTCGGTACAACGCAAAGTGTGACCGGTGTTAAGATCGCCTTCTTCAGCGGTAATACCCGCACCAGCACTTTTGATGTGAAAGTGGGGAATGACACCAGCAGTCTTACTACGGCGGCCACCGGATTGGTGAGCAGCGGGACTACCACTGCACTGGAAACTTTCAACTTCACGGCGGTATCAGGCAAGTATGTACGTATCATCGGGCATGGCAACAGCAGTAATTTGTGGAACAGTTATGCGGAGGTGCAGGTGATTACAGCGGGGACGCTGGATGCTGTTTCAGGCGGTGCAGTGATGGCGGCCACACCAAAGCTGGCTGTTACCAGTACAGAGCAGCTGGACATCTATCCGAATCCTGCCGGCCTTCAGACCACCGTTTCGTTTACCCTCAAGCAGCCTGCCCGTGTGGCGCTGAACCTGTATGATGTAAGCGGAAGGTTTATCCGCAATATTGTTGGCGGGAAGCTGCCGGCAGGAAAGCATACCTTCGCGGTTCCGTTATCGAATGTAAGCAGTGGCAATTACCTGCTGATTCTTAACAACGAAGGTAAGTTGAGCACTGGTCGTATCAGCAGGCAGTAAAAAGTAAAGTGGAACAAAATTTTGTTGCTGGGGATTATAGTGCTTCCAATGGTTTTTTCAAATAATTATTGAGATTTGGTAACCATTTTATTTTGCGAAGTAGTGACTGGCAGGCGTCTGCGCAAGTAAATCTCCACAATTATCTCCGCTAAAATTTATTCTCTACAAGATATAATTGTGGAATAGGTTTTAGCGGAGATTGTGTTTTGATAGACGCCTGCGAGGCGTCTCTACACCGCTGGTTAGCGCATTCCTGCTCACCAGGAATAATAAATTGAAATATTCCCTGTTTCCATGTCTGATAGTCCATTTACCACTGGTGTGGTGGTTTTCTGGGAGATGGAAAAGCCCCATCGCTTTATGCTGGCAGCAAGGGAGAAATCGAGCCGGGGTAGCACCTTATGTTGAGCATATGGCCTTTCGTGCTCGGATTGTGCAGCGGGGTAGGGCAGGCTGCTAAAGTATCCCCCGCTCACGAGGCTGTTGTGAAAGTTGGCGGATAAGCTGGGGCGGATTGTACCATATAGCTGCCATCGTTCCCGGTTGCTGTATTGCTGGATGTAGCCGTTATAGTAGGGCGTCATGCGGCCGATGCGGATATTGGAATAGATTGCCATGCCGTTTACCATGGTGCCAAGGAAACCCTGGGCGCCAGCACTTACCTGGAAATGTTCTCCTACGGTCACCAGTTCTTTTTCCACGATCATGTTCAGGTTTAGCAGGAGGTCGGTTTTGAGTTGTTTAGGCCAGCCCTGGGGTTTGCGGTAGTTCATGATGCTGTGAATGAGGCGCTGCGTGGATTCAGCCAGGGCGGGTGGTCCCATTACTCCAAGGAGTAGTTCTGTCTGTATGTTGTATTTTTTTTCAGGATTAGAGGAGTGCTGGGTATGGGTAACGAATAAGCCACCGGAATAGTAGAAGTCAGCAGGATCCGGGTCCGGTGTCATCAGCCTGGACGGGGTGAACATCGTTTGCATAAATCCGTATCCGTAAGTGTTCACGCTGGCTTTACCAGCCTTGGGCATCCAGCAGTCCATGATGGAACGCGACCGTTTTTCCGGCTGATAAAAGAGGTCGAACCGGGTGCCGTTGGTATATGCCTCGTCGTTGTCAAAACTGGTGAAGTTGATGAAGTCATTGTCTTCATACAACCTGAACATACTGGTATAATCCTTTTTTTCCTGTGCCTGTGCTGCAGTGGTGATCAGCAGTAGCAGGCACAAACGCATTAGTGTCTTCATTCCTGGCGCTCGTTTCTTAAGTACAACCTGAAATTAAGGCAAAGGTTCGAGATATGATAGGGGGAGAGGGGGAAATTAGTGGCTTGGTTATCATGTGGGGGGCTTTTCCTGCCGACCTTGTTTCAGGGCCTGCGGCCCTGAAACAAGGTCGGATTAATGTGGCGCAGATGTCGCCACATTAATCCGACGGTACTGCACCTGCATCTCTCGCCATGCATGTTTTTGCACGCCGGGAATCAGCTTACGAGATATTCGTCTGCTGAGGTCTCCCATCCTGATATTTCGTACCGGGGTTGGTCCGCCTGCGGCGGACCAACCCCGGTCCTGGGGGAGGACCTTCGGTCCTCCCCCAGGACCGGAACCGGTAATTTTACGAACGGTAAAATATTTTCCAATTAATAATTGTTAATGTGACAATTAATTTGTTTTTTTGGGCACAAGACGGTCCACGTCGTCAATGAAAACATGTAATACCTCGTTATGAAAAAATTTCATTTCTTCCGCCTGGGAATAATGGGTTTGCTACTCTCGTGGCAGGCCACCAGCGCGCAAAACAAAGCCTCCTTTATTACTGATTCCACCGGCCCGGTGATCAACAGGGACATTTACGGACATTTTGCGGAACACCTTGGCAACTGCATCTATGGCGGTTTCTTTGTGGGTGATACCTCGCATATTCCCAACAGCAGCGGGGTACGTAAAGATGTAATCGCAGCACTGAAAAATTTAAATATACCCAACCTGCGCTGGCCAGGTGGTTGCTTTGCCGATACTTACCACTGGAAAGATGGGATTGGTCCAAAGGCAAAAAGGCCTACTATCGTAAACACCTGGTGGGGCAACGTAACGGAAGATAACAGCTTCGGTACACACGATTTCCTGAATATGTGCGAAGCCCTGGGCGCAGAACCTTATCTGTCCGGCAATGTGGGCAGTGGTACGGTGCAGGAGCTCAGTGACTGGGTGCAGTATACCAACTTCAAAGGCAAAAGCCCTATGTCGGATCTACGGGCGGAGAATGGTCGCGCTACCCCATGGCAGGTAAAATACTGGGGCATTGGTAACGAAGCATGGGGCTGCGGTGGTAATATGCGCGCCGAATATTACGCGGATGAATTCCGTAAATATGCCACTTTCATGAGCAGCAGCGGTGGTAGACTTTTCCGCATCGCCTCCGGTGCCAACTCCTCCGATTACAACTGGACAGATGTACTGATGCGTAACATCCCTAAAAACCTGATCGAAGGGATTGCACTCCACCACTACGCGGTGATCCGCTGGGAAGGTAAAGGTCCTGCCGTGAAATTTAATGAAGAACAATACTTTGCTACCATGCGTTCCGCCCTGTTTATGGATACGCTGGTAACCCGCCACAGTGCCATTATGGATAAATATGATCCTCAGAAGAAAATAGCGCTGGTGGTAGATGAGTGGGGTGGCTGGTACGATGTGGAAGAAGGTACCAACCCGGGTTTCCTCTTCCAGCAAAACACCATGCGTGATGCTGTGCTGGCAGGTTCTACACTTAATATCTTCAACAATCACGCCGACAGGGTACGCATGGCTAACCTGGCACAGGCGATCAACGTTTTACAGTCTGTTATTTTTACTAAGGGAGATACTATGGTCCTGACGCCTACCTATCACGTAATGGAAATGTACAAAGTGCACCAGGATGCCACCCTGATTCCTATGAGGATCAACACGAACGACTATACGTATGGTAATGAAAAATTGCCGGCTGTATCGGTTTCCGCTTCCAAAGATAAAAGTGGTGTCACTCATATTACCCTGGTAAATATCGACGCCAACAAAGCGCAGGACATCACGGTGGATACCAAAAATACAGGTTATAAAAACGTAAGCGGCCGTATACTCACTTCTGCCAAACTGCAGGATTATAACAGTTTCTCCCGCCCCGACCGTATTAAGCCTGCTGCCTTTACCGGTGCCGCGCTGAAAAATGGTGCGCTCGCGGTAAAGCTGCCGCCGTTTTCAGTGGTGATGCTGACGCTGCAATAATTTTTTCAGCAATATCCGTTGCCTTCGGCAACGGATATTGCTGAAATCCCGCAGCACCGCAGGTGCTGCGGGATTTCAGCATAAAACTTAACATACCCATTTTTATAATTGTCATACAAACAATTAATATGAGCAGCAAATATGTGATAGGAGTTGACTACGGCACGGACTCAGTACGCACCATCGTGGTAGACGCCGGCAACGGCAACGAGGTAGCGGCCGCCGTAGTACACTATCCCCGCTGGAAACAAGGCCTCTACTGCAACGCCGCAGAGAGTCGCTTCCGCCAGCACCCTCTTGACTATATCGAAGGCCTGGAAACAGGCATCCGCAAAGTACTGGCGCAGGCAGGCCCCGAGGTAGCCGCCGCCGTGGTAGCCATTTCGGTGGATACCACCGGCTCCACACCGGTAGCTGTAGACGCCACCGGCACGCCACTGGCATTGCTTCCGGCGTTTCAGGATAATCCCAACGCCATGTTCGTGTTGTGGAAAGATCATACGGCCATCGGCGAGGCCGCAGAAATCAATACCACCGCCGCCACCTTCCCGGGTAACTACCTGCGGTTTGTAGGTGGTATCTATTCCTCCGAATGGTTCTGGGCTAAACTGCTGCATATCCTCAGAGTGGATGAAAAAGTGCGGGAAGCCACCCACAGCTGGGTAGAGCACTGCGACTGGATTCCGTTCCTCCTCACCGGCGGTTCAAAAGCTGCTGACCTCAAAAGAGGCATCTGCAGTGCAGGCCACAAAGCACTCTATGCCGCCGAATTCGGAGGACTGCCGCCGGAAGAATTCTTTACCGCTATAGACCCACTGCTGGCAGGATTCCGTGCCCGCCTGTTCGATAAAGCTTACACCAGCAGCGAAGCCGCCGGGAAGTTGTCGCCCGAATGGGCCGAACGTTTGGGATTACGTACCTCCGTTACCGTGGGTATTGGCGCCTTTGACGCCCACATGGGCGCGGTAGGTGGCCAGATAGCACCTTATCATCTCTCCAAAGTAATGGGTACCTCTACCTGCGACATGCTGGTAGCCCCTATGGAAGAGGTGAACGATACGCTCGTAAAAGGGATATGCGGACAAGTACCCGGCTCCGTTATCCCCGGTATGATGGGGATGGAAGCGGGACAATCGGCCTTTGGCGATTGCTACGCCTGGCTGAGCAATGTATTGGCCTGGCCATTACAGCACCTCCTGCCGGCTACGCCCGAAGCCGCCCAACTCAAACAAGAAATCCTGGATAAGATGATCCCTGAACTCTCCCGGCAGGCAGCATTGCTACCGGTAGACGAATCCAGTGAACTGGCGGTAGACTGGCTCAACGGTCGACGTACGCCTGACGCCAACCAGGAGCTCAAAGGCAGCATCACCGGCCTGCAACTGGCCACCGATGCACCGCGGCTCTTCCGCGCCATCGCGGAAGCTACCTGCTTTGGCGCCAAAGCCATCGTAGAGCGCTTCGAAAGAGAAGGTGTGCCGGTAAAAGGATTGATAGGCATCGGCGGGGTAGCTAAAAAATCTGCCTTCATCATGCAGATGATGGCGGACGTAATGAACATGCCTATCCGCATTCACCGCTCCGAACAAACCTGCGCCCTCGGCGCCGCCATGTTTGCCGCCACCGCCGCCGGCGTGTACAGCAAGGTGGAAGATGCTATGCAGGCCATGGGACAGGGCTTCGAAAAAGAATATCATCCCGATGCCACACGGGTAAGCATATACGCAAAAAGATACCAGCGCTACAAAGCGCTGGGCGAATTCACGACTACACTTACTAAAACCAAAGCACATGCAGCCCTATCAGACATTGCGTGAGGAAGCATATGCTGCCAACATGCAGCTGCCTGCGTTAGGCCTGGTGATATTCACCTTCGGCAACGTGAGCGCGGCCGATCGCAGCAAAGGCATCTTCGCCATCAAACCCAGCGGTGTTCCGTACGAGGAGTTGTCGCCCGAAAAAATGGTGATTGTTGACTTCGACGGAAAAACCGTAGACGGCCAGCTGCGGCCTTCTTCCGATACCCTCACCCACGCCGTACTATACAAACACTGGGAAGGTATTAGCGGGATCGTACATACGCACTCCACCTTCGCCACCGCGTGGGCTCAGAGTCAGCGCGACATACCGCTGTACGGCACCACCCACGCCGATCACAACACGGTGGATATCCCCTGCGCGGCACCCATGTCCGATGAAATGATTGCGGGCGATTATGAATACCAGACCGGCTTTCAGATCATGGATGCACTCACCCAACGCGGCCTTACCTACCATGATATAGAAATGATTCTCGTAGGTAACCACGCTCCTTTTACCTGGGGAAAAACCGCTGCCAAAGCGGTGTACAACAGCGCTGTGCTGGAATCCATCGCGCAAATGGCACAACTCACTGAAAGCATCAATCACAACGCACCGCGACTGAAAGATGCCCTTATTCGTAAACACTTTGAACGTAAGCACGGACCCAACTCCTACTACGGTCAATAAATTCATACGTTATGATCAACCTGAAAACACTCGAACTCTGGTTCATTACAGGCAGCCAGCACCTCTACGGAGAAGAAACATTAAAGCAGGTAGCTGCCCACAGCCAGGAAATTGCCGCTTCATTAAGTAACGATAAACGTATGCCCGTTACCGTGGTATACAAACCGGTGGTAACCACCCCCGAAGAAATCTATAACGTATGCATGGAAGCCAGTGTAAGTAAAAACTGTATCGGGGTAATTACCTGGATGCATACCTTTTCACCGGCTAAAATGTGGATCCGCGGCCTCAAAGCCTTATCCAAGCCCATCTGTCACCTGCATACCCAATACAACCGCGATATTCCATGGCAGTTTATTGACATGGACTTCATGAACCTGAACCAGAGTGCTCATGGTGACCGTGAATTTGGTTTTATGATGAGTCGCATGCGCATGAACCGCAAGGTGATCACCGGCCACTGGCAGGATGCAGATGTACTCGAAGAACTGGGTGCATGGGCACGTGTGGCCGCCGGCTGGAACGACTGGCAGGGCGCCCGCTATGTGCGCTTCGGTGATAACATGCGCTTTGTAGCTGTAACAGATGGGGATAAAGTAGAAGCAGAATCACAATTCGGTTTCTCCTGTAACACCCATGGCATTGGTGACCTGGTACAGGTGATCAATCAAATCGGCGATGGCGAGGTGGATAACCTCGTGAAAGAATACGCCGACGCCTACACGATTTCCGGTAACCTGCTGATGGACCCGGCACTGCGCGATGCTGCCAGAATCGAGCTGGGCATGAAAGCATTCCTGGAAGCAGGTAACTACAAAGGCTTCTCTGATACCTTCGAAGACCTGCATGGTATGATCCAATTACCGGGTATTGCAGTACAGCGCCTCATGCAGGCGGGCTACGGCTTTGCCGGTGAGGGCGACTGGAAAACCGCTGCACTGGTGCGTGCCATGAAAGTAA
The DNA here is from genome assembly GCF_900142605.1 of Chitinophaga jiangningensis. Taxonomy (GTDB): domain Bacteria; phylum Bacteroidota; class Bacteroidia; order Chitinophagales; family Chitinophagaceae; genus Chitinophaga; species Chitinophaga jiangningensis. The sequence continues at coordinate 653,313 of NZ_FRBL01000002.1, read as the reverse complement.
TGGGCCACGGCCTCCCTGGTGGTAACTCCTTCATGGAGGATTATACCTACCACTTTGAGCCGGGCAATGAAATGGTGCTGGGTGCGCACATGCTGGAAATCTGCTCCTCCATTGCTGCCGGTAAACCTTCCTGTGAGAAGCATCCGCTGGGCATCGGTGGTAAAGCTGATCCGGTACGCCTCGTGTTCAACGTAGCTCCCGGTGAAGCACTTAATGCCTCCCTGGTTGATATGGGTAACCGCTTCCGCCTAGTGGTAAACGAAGTACAGGCCGTAGCTCCTCCAAGGGAACTGCCACAGCTGCCGGTAGCACGCGTACTCTGGAAGCCTTATCCGGACATGAAAACGGCCTGCACCTCCTGGATACTTGCCGGTGGGGCACACCACACCTGCTATAGCCAGAACGTGACCTCGTCGCAGCTGCAGGACTTTGCCGGTATCGCCGGTATTGAAATGCTGCTGATAGATCAGGATACACAGCTGCGCCAGTTTGAGAATGAGATTCGTTGGAATGATGCGAGCTTCCGGTAATCTCCATCCTGTTATACGAAGAGGGAGGACCGGCGGTCCTCCCTCTTCGGTTTTAACCTGCGCCAAAGGCGCGGGTTAAAACCGGACCTGACAACAAACTTTTATCATCTTCCCGTGAAGCAATCACTTATCTTTGCTGCACGGGAAGATGATCCCTTTTTAATTCAGTTATGAAAAAGTACTCGCAACAAACCAGGATGCTCCTGGCAGTGGACTGTATTATATTCGGATTTGACGGGCAGGATATCAAGCTGTTACTTATCCAGCGTGGATTTCAGCCAAGGAAGGGAGAGTGGAGCCTGGTAGGAGGGTTCGTACAACCCGACGAGAGCGCTGATGCTGCCGCAGCAAGGATTCTCAAAAAGCTTTCCGGCCTCGATGGCATTTACATGGAGCAGCTGCATACCTTCAGCAACCCCGACAGAGACACGGTAGAACGCACGGTGTCAGTTGCCTACACTGCCCTGATCGATTTGCAGAAGTTTAAGCAGCACCTGCATGAAGACTTCCACGCCGTCTGGTTTCCTATCAATCAACATCCGGAACTGATCTTTGACCACCAGCTGATGGTCAATAAAGCGAAAGAGCAACTGCGTTATAAAGCAGCACTGCACCCGTTATTGCTGGAGCTGATGCCTGCGAAATTTACCATTCCGCAGCTACAGCAGTTGTATGAGTCGGTATATAATTCGGAATTTGATAAAGGGAATTTCTCCCGCAAGATATTGTCCACCAAATTGCTGGTAAAGCTGGCGGACAAAGACAAGTTAAACTCCAAGAAAGGAGCCTTTTATTACCGGATCGACCGGAAGCGTTACGACGCCAATAAGCAGGCCTTTTTGAACTTTGTACCTGATCCTAAAATTTAGGATCAGGTTTTATTTATTCCGCCATGGAGGGCAGGCCACCGGCGTAATATTTCAACTCTATAATACCGTTTGGAATCATCTTCGAATTCCAGGAATGGTGAATGGCCAAAGCGGCGCCCATAGCGGTTGCCTGAGCCATGGAAGCGGCAAATACTTCTATACCGTTAAACAGCATCGCCAGCATGTTCATGTAAATCTGGTTCTTGCTGAATCCTCCGTCCACAAAGATTCTTTTCACATCACCGTTGTTCATCACCAGTTTGGTGGCATGGTACTGTTGTGTAGCCAGGTCAAAAAGCAACTGGTGGTAAGCGGTGGTATCATCCGGGAAGATGCGGAGGTCGCGGTCCGCAAAGTTGCCCGCAGGTAACAGAGAAATGGCCGGCTGGTAGTCCATATGCCGGTATTTCATGGCTGCCTGCCCAAAATGTGCAGCAATGCGTTTCAGCTGCTGTTCGTGCTCATATCCTGCAAACAGCCGGGATGCCTTTACCGGGTTGCCCTGGTAGGTCATGTAGCAGAGGCAGTCCTGGCGGAGCTCTTCAGCTGTGAGTGGACTATTGTTAAACGGATTCAGGCTGATACACCAGGTACCGGTGCTCAGTAATATAAACGGTTCGTGGAAGCAGACCAGGTACGGAATCAGGGCCGCAGAGCTATCATGCAGGCCGGTACCAATCTGGTAGCCTCCCCCGGGAAAGAGTGGGGGCAGCACCTGGGTGGCCGGCATAACCGGTGCCAGCTTTTCGTATATCCCTTCCTGGTGTACCCACTGGTGGTATTTATTCTCTCCAAAATTCCAGAGGTTGGTATGACAGCCGATGCTGGTAAGGTCAGTGGCTGCCTGGCCGGTGAGCAGGTAGCTCATATACTGTGGCAGGTGCAGTGCATATCGGGTGGAGCGGAACACATCAGGGCGTTCATGCTTGAGCCGGTATAACTGCATCCCTGAATTGAGGCTGCCGAGTACGGGCGAGGCCGTTTGCACCGAGAAAATATCTTCTCCCCCATAATTATCATAAAACTGCTGCTGCAAAGCGGCAGGGTAAGGTTTCAGGTAATTATAAAGGGGGGTAAGCGGATTGCCATCTTCATTTACATACACAAAACTAGCCCCGTAGGTGGAGAAGTTGATGGCTTTGATCTCTACATCTTTCTTTTTGAAAACTTCACGAAGGGAATCAAACACAGACAGGCGAAGACTTTCGAGGTTTTCGCACGGATCTCCGTCTTCATCTGTTGTTTCATTGAATCGGGCTGTTCTTTCAAAAATAAGCTGGTACTGTTCATCAAAGAGGAACAGTTTCTTGTTGGTTTTACCAACATCGAATACGACTATAACGGGAATCTTTTTCATGCCTGAAGGATTTTGGGGCCAACGCATGAATGGCTGAACTTGAGTATTGGGTTTCTTTATAATCCGGTTGCGATGCTCACGGCGCCTCTTTCTTTGACAAGATTTTTTCTTATCTCAGCAGCACGGAATACAGCAAGTGGCTGTAAAGCGCCACCATCCAGCAGGCGGGCTTCCGCTACCAGCGGACGTACATCTGTACGGTAGGCCTGTTGCAGGATTTCCTGAGCACGGGCCACATCGTTTTGCAGCTGCGCCTCTGTGAGTGCCTTACGATCTACCAGCAGGGCCTGCGCATAAGCGATCATGATCGCTTCTACGGACTGCAGGAGGTCTTCCAGCGGGTCTTTCACGTTATGGGAGGCGTCGATCATCCAGCCCAGGTCAGTGGCATGTTCCATGCCTCTGGCGTCCATACCTTCGATGAGTTCATTGAAGATAAGGAATAACTGGTAAGGTTTGATCGCACCTACGGTGAGGTCATCATCGCCATACTTGGAGTCGTTGAAGTGGAAGCCACCGAGTTTACCTTCCATGAGCAGCAGCGACACAATTTGTTCGATGTTTACATTCGGGTGGTGGTGGCCAAGGTCAACCAGGGTATATGCCTGTGGTCCCAGCTTGCTGGCGTACAGGTAGCTCTGGCCCCAGTCGCCTACCGTTGTAGAGTAGAAGTTAGGCTCAAATGCTTTGTATTCCACAAACATTTTCCAGTTTTCCGGCAATGCCCTGTAAATTTCCTGTAAGCCGGAGAGGGTGTTCTGGAAGGCTTTCCGGAAGTTGAGCTGACCAGGGAAGCAGGACCCATCTGACAGCCACACGGTGAGGGAGGTGGAACCGAGTTCGATACCGTAATTGATTACTTCGATATTATGGTCGATCGCCTGTTTGCGGGTAGCCGCATCTACGTGTTGCAGGGACCCGAATTTATAGCTCAGTGCCTGGCCTGGCTGGTCCTGGAAAGTATTGGAGTTCATCGCATCAAATACAATCCCTTTCTGGGCAGCTAATGCCTTAATATGGGATGGATTGGAGGGGATGTCCCAGGGAATATGCAGGGAAATAGCGCCACTCGATCTGTTGAGTGCGTGGAGCATACCGATGTCTGAAATTTTTTCTTCCAGGTTGCGTGGTTCACCACCACCGGGGAAGCGGCCGAAGCGGGTACCACCGGTGCCGAGTGCCCAGCTGGGGATGGCTATCTGGAAAGCGCGAAGCTTGTCTATAATAGCAGCAGCGTTAGGCACGGTAGAGGCGATATAATCAAAAGCCTTACCATGCGCGGCCAACAGTGGTTCGTTATACGCTTCAATCTGGTATTTCTCAATATCCATAACGTGTAGTGTTTTTAGGCCAGAAAAAATACTTCTTTTAACGGAAAACTCACAGGAGAATTATCCTCGTTGGTTTCCATAATGTCTTTCATGTAGGCCCACCAGCGCTTCATCACCGGGTGATCCGGCAGATTTTCCAGCGCTTTTGGGTCTTCGATGTCCATTTGGGCGAACAGGTAATTCGTATCATGATCAAGGAAAATGGAATAATTGCTTATTCCATTTTCCTTCAACAGGGCGTGCAGTTCCGGCCACAGTTCATCGTGGCGTTTTTTATATTCCTCTTCAAAGCCTTTGAAGAGTTTCATTTTAGATGCTACCCTGGGCATACTACGGGATTTAGATGATTATCTTACGAAAGCCATGGCCACACCGCCGTCTACGTTCAGTACGTTTCCGGTGGCTTTGTTGAGCAGGCCGCCAACGAAGGCGAAGCATGCGTTGGCGATATCTTCGGGCAGGATGATTTCGTTGAGTAATGTTCTGCTGGCGTAGAATGCTGGCAGGTCTTCCACTTTCACACCGTAGGCTTTTGCACGGCCTTGTGCCCATGCGCCTTCCCATATTTTACTATCGGAGATAACGGCGTCAGGGTTTACTACGTTAACGCGTATACGGTCGGCGCCCAGTTCAGCGGCATTGAGGCGGCTCAGGTGCAGCTGTGCGGATTTCGCAGAACCGTAGGCAGCGTTGTTAGGGCCGGATACCAGTGCATTTTTAGATACAATGTTGAGTACATCGCCACCCACACCCTGTTTGCGCATGATGTTTACACCGGCTTGCGTAACGAGGAACTGGCCTTTTACCAGTACATCATAGAGCAGATCCCAGTCGGCTTCTGTGTGCTCGTCCAGCGGTTTGGATATGGAGAGGCCGGCGCAGTTCACCACGATGTCCACACCACCGAAGGTGAGTGCTGCGTGCTGGAAAATAGCCACTACGCTGTCTTTCGCGGTAACATCAATCAGGTGTGCGGTGAAACCGTCTTTACCGTATTGCTTTTCGAATGCGGCGTTGGCTACTTCGAGGCGGTTAGCGTCGTTATCACAGATCACCACTACGGCGCCTTCATTGGCAAATTTCTGTGCGATGGCTTTACCGATACCGCCGGCGCTGCCGGTAACGAGGGCAATGCGGCCGGAGAGTGGTTTAGGCTTAGGCATACGTTGCAGCTTCGCTTCTTCGAGCAGCCAGTATTCGATGTCGAATGCTTCCTGGCGGGGCAGGGAAGTATAGGACGAAATGGCTTCAGCGCCGCGCATAACGTTGATGGCGTTGATATAGAATTCAGCAGCTACGCGGGCAGTTTGTTTATCTTTTGCGAAGGTAAACATACCTACACCTGGCCAGAGGATCACTACCGGGTTAGGGTCGCGCATGGCGGGGCTGTTAGCGTGCCTGCAGGTTTCGTAGTAGTCGGCATACATTTTACGGTACGCTTCAAACTGCGGTGCCAGTTTTTCTTTTATTTCTTTTGTATTGGAGAGATCTGTGTCGGCAGCTATTTCCAATACCAGCGGACTGATTTTGGTACGGAGGAAGTGGTCCGGGCAGCTGGTTCCCAGCGGTGCGAGGCGTTCCAGGTCGTTGGAGTTGGTGAATTCCAGTACGCGTTTATCATCGGTAAAGTGGCCGATCATTTTAGTGTAGCTGGAGCAGAATCCGCGCAGTACCGGAGCCAGGGTGGCGGCTTGTTGGGACCTGTCGGCCGCTGGCAGCGGAGCTGATTTTTGTCCGCCGAATACCGGGCGTTTTACGCCTTCGTTTTCAGCGATGAAGGCGGCGCAGCGTTCGATTACTTCGAGGGTGTTGATATAGCTTTCGTAAGCGGTATCACCCCAGGTGAAGAGGCCGTGTGAGCCGAGCATGATACCACGGATGCCTGGATTTTCGGCGAGGCATTGGGCGAGTTTCAGTCCCAGATCGAAGCCGGGGCGTTGCCATTCTACCCATCCGATGGTGCCGTTAAACAGTTCCTGGGTGATGCGTTTACCATCTTTTGCAGCAGCAATGGCGATGGCAGCATCCGGGTGCAGGTGGTCGATATGTTTGAAAGGCAGGAAAGCATGCAGGGTGGTATCTATGGAAGGTGCTTTTGACTGGAGGTCGTAGATGCAGTAGTTCTGCAGTTCTACCATCTCATCTTCCATGTGTTTGCCCTTATAGTTATTTTTCAGCTGATGCAGTTTTTCCACGTACAGTGCTGCCAGGCCGCTTTTTTTGAGCGTACCCAGGTCACCGCCGGAGCCTTTCACCCACATTACTTCCGTTTCTGCCCCGCTCAATGGATCGGTGGCTGTTACTTTGCAGGAGGTGTTGCCGCCGCCGTAGTTGGTCAGGCGCAGGTCGGCGCCGAGCAGGTTAGAGCGGTAGATGAGGAGGGCAACTTCGTCACCCGCCATGGATGCGGCTTTTTCAGCATCCCACAAATAACTTACATGTTTGAATTGGGTGATAGTGCCATTGTTGATTGACATAATTGCTGTTATTTTTTCGCTTGATCTTATTTATCCAGTGAATTACCGTAGCCAACCAGCATTACGGAAATGATGATGGTGGTAATACCAATAAGGATGGTGGTTAAAGTTTTTTTGCTGACGCCTTTCCATTCTTTCAGTGCAAAGCCCCAGAGGCTGGAAATCAGGATGATAAAGGCCATGTGAAGTATCCATGAGCTGGGCGCATTTTCCAGTTTGCTTTCGCCCATACCATAGAAGAAGAACTGTAAAAACCAGGTGGTACCGGCAATGGCTGCAAACACGTAGTTGTTCACCAGCGGCGTGTTGCGGTTGGTATAATCACCAAAGGTTTTGTTACGGGTATTAAGGATCATGCACCAGATGAAGTTGGTCGTAAGTCCGCCCAACATGATGATGACAAAAATTACGTTGTTACGGAACAGCGGGTTAGCCTGGTTTTCCACTGCGGCGCGGCCCATCGGCTCACCGGCAGCAATCGCAAAACTCATACAGGCGCTGAGGATACCGGAAATAATTGCTACGGTCAGTCCTTTCTTTAAATCGAACTCCTTAATATGTTCCTTCTTTTTTTCTTCCGGCAGGTCATCTTCCTTAAACATACCAGCACGGCCGCAAATGGCAATACCTAACAGGCAAACAACCACCCCGAGCAGGATGAAATGGCCACTGGGCTGTTGCACCATGCGGGAAAAGTTATCCTCGCTGCCACCCGTAAACTCCCGGTAGATAGGCGGAATCAGGGCGCCGAATGCAGAGCAGAAGCCCAAAGCTACCGCCATACCCAGGCTCATTCCCAGGTAACGCATGCTCAGCCCAAAGGTCAGCCCGCCAATACCCCACAGTACACCCAGCGTGTATGTCCAGAACAGGGTGCTGAAATCAGTATTTCCAATGATGTCCATAAAGCCGGGGATCGTAAGCCAGGCTGCGATAAGTGGAACAATCAACCAGGAGAAAATACCTCCTGTAATCCAATAACTTTCCCAGCTCCAGCCTCTTACTTTTTTATAAGGAATATAAAAGCTGCCGCTGGCGAAGCCGCCGATAAAGTGGAACAGAATACCTAGAATTGCTTGCATGGTGGAATTTTAAGGCTAAAGTTGTTTTTGGTTTGATATTTAAAGTTATATAATGGGGGATGTCTAACTGTCATGTACTGTCATGCTTATGATACAGACTTTCAGTAATTTTACTAACTTGTTGCTGAAACGATAAATTCCACAGCGATTTGATCAAACAACATCCGCTATTTAAGTATATATATATTGATGATTTCTCGGTTACACCGAAGTACTTTCAGCTGGCCAACTCTATCATCAAATCCATTGCAGACGGCAAACTGCAACAGGACGATATCATGCCCTCCATCAACGAAGTAAGCTGTGTATTCGACATTTCCCGGGATACGGCCGAAAAAGCCTATAAGTACCTCAAAGGACTGGGGATATTAGGCTCCGTACCTGGTAAAGGATATTTCATTAAACATACCAACCTTGGCAAGCAGTTTAAAATACTGCTACTGTTCAATAAATTAAGCGAGCATAAAAAAATTATATACGACAGCTTCGCCGATAAGCTCGGGGAGCAGGCCAGTATCGATTTCTATATATACAACAGCGATTTCGGGCTGTTCCGTAAGCTGCTCTCCCAAAACCTGGACGCCTATACGCATGTGGTGATACTGCCGCATTTCCGGGAGCGCTGGGATAACGTAGACGAGGTCGTGAACAGCATTCCAAAGGAAAAACTGATTCTCCTCGATAAAAAATTAAAAGGGGTAACCGGTGACTATGGGGCAGTGTATGAAAATTTTCAGGAAGATATTATTTCCGTGCTGGAACAGGCCAAAGACCGGCTGCAAAAGTACCAGACAATAAAAATCATCTTCCCGGATCACAGCTACTACCCGGAAGAAATCCAGCAGGGCTTCCTGCAGTTCTGCCAGAACTATGCCTTCCAGTATGAAATCGTAAAAGATATTGATAAAGAAACCATTAACCGGGGAGATGTATATATCAACATGCGGGAAAGTGATCTCGTAACGCTGATAGAAAAAATTATCTCGCTGGACCTGGTCATCGGCAAGGATGTAGGCATTATCTCTTACAACGAAACACCGCTGAAAAAACTGATCCTGAACGGACTCACCACTATATCTACCGACTTTAAATATATGGGCGAAACAGCTGCACAGCTGATTCTTGAAAATACTACCGCACAAATAGAAGTTCCTTTTTATTTAACAATGCGACAATCTCTTTAAATGTTATTACATGCGACGCTCTTGCTGGCGGGACTTATCCCTCCGTCAGACACGACGAAATTTTATTTCGGTGGTGAAAATGTACGTGGCTGCAAACAGGTAACTGCCAATACCGTTTATACCGACAGCTTAGGATTTGGATTCGAAGGATCAGCCGTCCGGGACATACGCCCGAAAGGCCGCAGCCTTGTCATAGGTGAATCTCCTTACTTCTTTTCAGTAAAAGTGCCGGAAGGTAATTACGATGTTACAGTAGGCCTGGTAGGGCAGCGTGCCCCTTCACATGTGGCCATCCGTGCAGAAAACCGCCGTAATATGACGGATAAAATCGATGTCCGCCCCGAAGGATTAACCTCCGTACAATTCACGGTACATGTGCGTGATACCTTCATCCGTAATGCGGCTAATGCGGTAGTGGACCGTGTGCGTATTAAGCCACGTGAACGCAATTATGCCCAGTGGGATAACCGGCTTACCCTTGAATTTGCAGGCGATACGCCCGCCATCAGGACGGTTACCATAAAACCCAATGCTACTGCCGTCACTGTTTTCCTGGCGGGCAACTCCACCGTGGTAGACCAGGACAAAGAACCATGGGCCTCCTGGGGACAAATGATCCCTGCGTTTTTCCAACCTGGTAAAGTGGCAGTTGCCAACTATGCGGAAAGCGGTGAATCCCTCAGCTCCTGGATTCATGCCAAACGATTTGAGAAAGTACTCAGTTTAATGAAGCCCGGTGATTACCTGCTGGTAGAATTCGGGCACAACGACCAGAAACAGAAAGGGGAGGGCATAGGCGCCTTTACATCTTACAGTAAAGACCTGAGGTATGTAATAGATGAGGTGAGAAAGAAAAACGGAATTCCTGTGCTGGTGACTTCTGTACAGAGAAGAAGTTTTGACAGTACCGGCCATATCCAGCATACCCTGGGCGATTATCCTGCTGCCGTACGCGCGGTGGCAAAAGAAAAAGGAACGGCACTGATTGACCTGAACAAGGTTACAAAGGTAATGTATGAAGCATGGGGAGAAGAAAAGTCAATCAAGGCATTTGTGCACTATCCTGCCAACACCTTTCCGGGGCAAACCACGGAGCTAAGAGATAATACTCATTTTAACAATTTTGGCGCCTGGGAGGTAGCCAAATGTGTAGTAAAAGAAATCCAGGAAAATAATATTCCGCTTGTAAAACTATTAAGAAAAAATCTCCCTGCTTTTGATCCTGCACATCCTGATTCTCCTGAAATGCTGTACTGGCCAATGAGCCGACTGAGAGCATCTGCCAAACCTGACGGAAATTAATTTTTTTTCTACATTAATTTAACAATCAGTAAGTTCGCGTCCTGCGCCTTTTGAAATAAGTGTCAAAAACACAATTAAATTTAGTAAAACAGGATAGCGCAGGACAGTACTGTAATGCAAATAAGATATTTTTAAAACAGAAACACACCAGCAACCAACGGGAGTGTCGCCAGAGTAGACACTCGTTATGAACAATATTCACGTTATTGATTAAACAACCGGGCAGTCAACCCCCGGGTACAAAACCACGATAGTAATGGATTACAAGCTATCCAGGATGAAAGTAATTTCTTCCACACTATTTCTATACTTATCCGTTTTTATCCTGCTACCGTCATGCAAAAAGAAAGCATGGGATGAATTTTACGGTCGCCCCGACAATCTGGAGCCCCCGATTTACCAGGTACTTGAAAAGAAGGGTAATTTCAAAAACATGCTGGCAGCCATTGATAAGGCAGGGTATAAAGCTACTTTATCCGCTGCAGGTTACTGGACATTTTTCGCTCCTTCGGACTCCGCGTTCGACGTGTATTTCAAGGCCAACAACATCAGCGGCATTGCACAACTGGACAGTGCCGCCTGCCAGAAAATTGTTACGTACTGCTTAGTGTACAACGCTTTCCGCCTGGAGCGCATGTCGGATTATCAAAGTACTACCGGCTGGATTCCAGGGCTGGGCTTCCGCCGCCGCACCGCCTCCTATACCGGTGTATATGATGGTACGGACAGCCTGGGTAACAAAATTAAAGTCATTAACAGCAACCGTAACGGCGCTGCCATTTATGCGGATGCTGATAATAACAACAAGTACATCACTTACTTCACGGATAACTTCATGTTGGCAAAAGGTCTGTCTGCAGCCGATTACAACTACTTCTACCCCAACACCACCTATACCGGGTTTAACGTGTTGGATGCTGTGGTTACCGAAAAAGATATTGCTGCGGAAAATGGAATTATCCACGTAGTAAATAAGGTGATCACCACCTTGCCTGGCATCGATGAATACCTGGCGCAAAATCCGCAATACAGTGAGTTTAAGAAAATCTTCGATCAGTTCCTGATCAAGTATGCCCTGAATGCCAATATGACGGCCAAATACCAGGCTATCACCGGCTCTGAGTATAATGTATATACCAAAGTATTCAATGCGGCACTGGCATTTGCACCCAATAACGAAAACTTCATGAAACTGCAGGACAACGATGGTCAGCAAAATGCCTACAGCATTTTTGTACCTACCAACGAAGCCCTGGAGCCGTTTATTAAAAATGTGTTGCTGGAACACTATAATAAACTCTCAGACATGCCGGTGAACATCATCTATGATTTCATCAATGCGCATCTCTGGCAAACGGCCGTATGGCCAAGTAAATTTGCTACTACCTATAACGTAGTGGGAGAAGAAGCCCGCTTCGATCCCAATAGCAATATCACCGACCGTAAGATACTGAGTAACGCCATCTTCTATGGTACCAACAAAGTACAGGATGCCAACGTGTTCAGCAGCGTATATGGAAAAGCATACCTGGACCCTGCTTACAGCATGATGACCAGCCTGCTCAACCAGGAACTGAAATTCCAGATTTCGAATATCCGTCAGCGTTACTCCATCCTGATGCTGAGCAACGATGTGCTCAATGCAGCAGGTTACTTTGCTGATCCGATGGTGAATACCAACCCGCTGTACCAGTGGAGATATACCCCTCCTGCAGGTGGTACGCAGCTGACAGGTCCGGATGCACTGAACCGTTTACTGCGTATTCTCAGTCTTTGCATCATCCCTGAGCGCGACCTGAACGACCTCAGTGGCAGCGGTGTGGTACAAACCTACGGTGGTGAATTCATCAAGTACAATGCGAATAAGGTATATGCCAGCGGAGAAATTGCGACCAATACCGCAGCTAAAGTAACGAATGCCAAAACGGCGAAAAATGGTACTGCCCAATACCTCGATAAAGCTTTAAGTTTCTCTGAAACTACCGTTGGAAAGCATATCGAATCACTGGGTGCTGCCACCACCTCCCAGTTTAATTACTTCTACCAGTACCTGAAAAATGCGACGATGTTTAACGCTACTACCGGTGATATTACCGGCGTTTCAGGAGGTGCATTCTATACTGTATTTATCCCGGATAACGCAGCTATACTGGCGGCAGTAAACGCTGGCGTACTGCCGGGTACCGGCACAGCGCCAAACAAAACTCCAAAATATACCGGGCTTACGCCGGCAGAGCAATTCGCGGTGGAATCATTTATCCAGTATCACATTCTGGATAAAAAAGTAGTAGCCAGCGACGGTGTGGAAAGCGGTGCATTCCCCACCCTGTTTAAGAACCAGGAAGGCGATGCAGAAACTCTGTTCATCACCAACACCACCGGTACTTCCATGTCGGTTACCGATGCGGCTAACCGCATTTCAAACATCAGAATGGATCAAAGCAACTTCCTCGGCAACCGCTGTGTGATTCACCTTATTAACAACTATCTGAAATATACAGAGTAATCTGTTCCCAATACCAGTTTAGTATGCGAAAACTATTTACAATTCTCCCCTTATTGTGTGCAGTGCTGTTCCTCACAGGAACCGCTGTGGCACAGGCCCCGGCTACTGCGGCTACCTCCATACTTATTAAAGGAAAGGTAACAGATAAGAACACGAAAGAAGCACTGATTGGTGTTACGGTTATGGAAGTGGATGCGGATGGCCGCGTGTTGAAAGGTACTACCACCGACCTTAACGGGCAGTATGTACTGAAAGTGACCAGCCTCCGAAGCAGAATCAACGTTTCCTTCATCGGTTACGCCACCTTCAAGGATGCTATCAACGGTCGCACTACCATTAACGTACAATTAGGCGCCAGCTCCAACGACCTGAAAGAATTCAAGGTGTCCGCCAGAGCTACTTCCTCCAACGGTATGATCAGCATCCCGGAAAGGAAATCTACCATGGCAGTAAGTAAAATTAATGCCAAGGAGTTGGAAGAAATGCCTGCTTCCAGTATTGACCAGGCCCTTCAGGGTCACCTCAGTGGGGTGGATATCACTGCCAGCAGCGGCGATCCCGGCGCGGCTATGAGCATCCGTATCCGTGGTGTGTCGTCGCTTTCCGGTAACAACAACCCCCTCATCATTGTGGACGGTATGCCTTACCAGACGGATATTCCGAGCGACTTCAACTTCGGAACTGCCGATGAACAGGGCTATGCGCAGCTTCTCAACATTGCGCCGGCAGATATCAGTGAAATCTCTGTATTGAAAGATGCTGCTGCAACCGCCATCTGGGGGGCACGCGCTGCAAATGGTGTACTGGTGATCACCACCAAACGGGGTGGTATCGGTAAACCGGCCATTACCTATTCTTTCAAAGGAACCATGTCAAAACTGCCGGACCCTATCCCGATGCTCAATGGTGATCAGTACTCCACCCTGATCCCCGAAGCGTATATCAACAGGATGGGAAGCGCGCTCAATACCAGCTCCGTTCGTGAGTTTAACTACGATCCCAACGATCCGTACTGGTACCATAACTATAGCAACAACACCAACTGGATTGATGCCATCTCCAGAACCGGATGGATCCAGGATCATACGGTGAGTATGAATGGTGGGGGTGAAAAAGCCCGCTATTACGCATCACTGGGTTATTTCAGCCAAACCGGTACCACCGTGGGTACCAGCCTTCAAAGACTGAACACACGTATCAACCTGGACTATTACATCTCTGAAAAAATAAAAATATTTACCAGTATTGCCTACACGCATACGGACCAGAGCCGTAACTACATGAGTGATAAAGACGGTGCCATCCGTGGGGTGGCGTACCTGAAGATGCCTAACATGAGCGTGTTTGAGTACGATGAACAGGGGAATATTACCCCTAACTATTTTTCGCCGGCATCCAACGTGCAGGGACAGTACTCCCGCATTTACAACCCTGTAGCCATGGCGAAGGAAGCAAAATATGGTGTACTCGGTGAACGTATAGTACCACGCTTCCAGCTGCAATACAATATCTATAAGGATGTGTTGCGCGCGATTGCAGACGTGCAATTTGATATCTACAATACAAAAAATACCAGCTTCCTGCCGCAGATAGCGACCGGCCGCCCCTATACGGAAACAGTAGTAAACCGCGCATACGATGGGGATATCGACCTGTTTGGTGTTACCTCCAAACTGACCGTAGAGTACACGCCGCACTTCAAAAATCCTAAACACGAATTATCCAGCTTCCTCAACATCATTACCGACGATGGTAAGAGTGTAAATCAGGAAGTGATGATTTCCAATACAGCGTCCTCCTTGCTGGTAGACCCTTCTGCCGGCGGCCGTACGCAAAATGAAGAACTGAAGGCAACCAATGGGTTGTCACAAACCCGCAGCATTGGTACTGCATTTACCACTCAATACGGTTATGATGACCGCTACATGATCATGGGTAGTGTGCGCATGGACGGTAGTTCCCGCTTTGGTCCCAACTACCGCTACGGTTACTTCCCATCTGTAGGCGCCCGCTGGCGCTTATCCGGTGAGCAGTTTATGCAACGCTACAATAAAAAACTCGATGACCTGAGCTTCAGAGCATCTTATGGTCTTTCTGGTCAGTCGCCCGATAAAGACTACACCTTCTACAACCGCTATTCTACCATGCCCTGGAGCTATATGGGAGAAAGTGCTGTTTATCCTTCTACCATGGAGTTGCAGAACCTGCGCTGGCAGTCTGTCAGCATCGCCAACCTGGGTTTAAATGCTTCCTTCCTGCAGGGCCGCTTCCGTGTGGATGCGGAATTATACCGCAAACGCACCAACGACATGTACATGCCTAACCTACAGGTAGCCTCCCAAAACGGCTTCACAGCGGTGAACATGAACGTGGGCACCATGGATAACCAGGGTTGGGAAATTGCCATCTTCACCACCCCGTATAAGTCTAAAGACTGGACGGTGAGATTTGACCTGAACCTGGCTAGAAACGAGAACGTGATCCGCAGTATCTCTGAATTCTACCCAAGTACCAAAGGTGATGTAACCGCTCTGGGAACTTATATGAGCCTGCTGCAGATCGATAATCCTTTTGGTTCTTTCTACGGCTACCGTTATAAAGGAGTTTATAAAGATGCAGATGCCACCGTAGCAAAAGGGGAATCCGGAAAACCCATTATTGGTCCTAACGGGGAGATCATCAGAATGAAATTTAACTATCCCAATGTGGATTATACTTTCCAGCCCGGAGATGCCATCTACGAAGATATCAACCATGATGGCAACATCAACTATATGGATGTGGTATACCTCGGTAACAGCAATCCTAAGCTGAACGGTGGTTTCGGACCTACCATCAACTGGAAAAACAAAATTAACATCACCACCTTCTTCAATTTCCGTATGAACTACGATGTGGTGAATGCGACGAAGATGACCACCACCAACATGTATGGCTTCGACAACCAGAGTACCGCAGTATTACGCCGCTGGAGAAAAGAAGGAGATGTGACCGACATGCCACGCGCGGTGATTGGTGGTGCTTACAACTGGCTGGGTAGCGATAGGTATGTGGAAGATGCATCCTACCTGCGTTTCAGACAGTTCACCGTTCGTTATACTTTCGACAGCAAACAGCTGAGCAAACTGAAAATGAAGTCACTCAACGTGTATTTCACTGCGGAAAACCTCTTTACGCTGACGAAATATACCGGGCAGGATCCGGAAGTTACCGACAGGGGAACAGATCCTTTCCGTGTAGCGATGGATAATTCTATGACTCCACCATCCAGAAACTATGTGATTGGTTTGATGGCCAACTTTTGATCCTAAAAAAGATATCTGATATGAAGCAACTGCTGATATATATTTCCATGTTCCTTACCCTTGCGGGAGCTGCGTCCTGCAATAAATGGCTGGAACTGAAACCTAATGATGGCCTGGTACGGGAAGACTTCTGGAAAACAAAAGAACAGGTGTCCGCCGCTGTTACCGGTATTTATGCAAGTATGCTGGGCAGTGTTTCCGGCAAAACGCTGGCAATGCCCGAGTACCTGTTTGTGTGGGGAGAAGCAAGGGCAGATATGGTGACGCCGGGCTTTAGTGTGAAACCGGACGAAACTGATATCATTAACATGAATATCCTGCCTACCAATTCTTTTGCTAACTGGAGGACATTCTACGAAACGATCAACTACTGTAATACGGTGATCAAACTGGCGCCGAATGTGCTGAACCAGGATAACACCTTTACCCAGGATATGCTCAACCGCGCCCTGGGAGAAGCACTTACCATTCGTGCGCTGATGTACTTCTACCTGGTGCGTACCTTTGATCAGGTGCCGCTGAAACTGGAACCTACTGTGAGCGACAATGACCTGTCGTCAATGGCGAAGAGTCCTTCCGAAGCCATTCTCAACCAGATTGTAGCCGACCTCAGAGCGGCTGAAAACTTCCTGCCGGAGAGTTATGGTAACAGTGCTGTTGACAGAGGTCGTGCTACCAGATACACCGCTTCTACGATTCTGGCAGATACCTACCTATGGATGGAGAAGTATACAGAATGTGCTGCCCAATGCGATAAGGTAATCAACTCCGGCAGATATGGCCTCATAGGTCAGGAAAACTCCCTCTTTAATGCTTTGTTCTGGCAAGGTAATGCCGTGGAAAGCATTTTTGAACTACAATTTGATGCACAGAAACTGAATCCGTTCTTCAATATGTTTGCTGCCAACTCCCGTCGCTGGGGTGCCGCGTCACACCTGATGGAAGAAGTATATGGGGTAGATGCCGTAAATACCATTCCGCTAAAAGATTCACGTGGCGACGGTATGGCACTACGTGCAGAAGATGCCACCATCTGGAAATACATTGGTGCCAACGATGCCGGCACAGCCCTGCGCACCGCTGATCAGTCATATGCACACTGGATTTTTTACCGCTATGCGGATATCCTGCTGATGAAAGCAGAAGCAATCAACCAGCTGGATCAGCCGCTGGAGGCTTCCCGCCTGGTAAAAACTATCCGGGAGCGTGCTACTGCACTGGATTTTGGCGATGCCATGGACAGCACCAGCAAATCCAGCATGGAAGAATTCATTTTGCAGGAACGTGAAAGGGAATTTGCTTTTGAAGGAAAACGTTGGTACGATCTCGTTAGAAACGCGAAACGCAACAATTATGCGGGTATTCGCTACCTGCTTAACTCAGCAGCTAAAAGCATTGCACCGGATATGCAGCAGTCGGCCTTCGGCAAGCTGAGAGACAGGAACAGCTTATTTATGCCGATTTTCCTGTATGAATTACAGACCAACAAGCTGCTTGTGCAGAATCCATTCTATAAATAATTCAACCGCACGTTATGACCAGAAAGAAACTGTTTTACATGATGGTGCTTATTTGCGGTGTGTTGACCGCCTGCACCAAAACTACGCTCAAACAGAGCACTACGGAGGATGTTAATATAGTCGGATACCTGCGGCAACATCCGGATTCCTTCTCCCTGTTCGAAAAAGTGCTGGTGCGCGCAGGCTACAGCGATTACCTGAACGCCTATGGTGCCTATACCTGCTTTGTTCCTACCAACAGCGCTGTGCAGCTCTGGCTTACCAAAATTAAAGCCGGCAACGTAGAAGCCGCTGATATCAATACGCTGCAGGATATGGTTAAGTTCCATCTCCTCAATGATACACTGACCACCGCCTCTTTTAAAGATGGCAAACTGCCCGTACCTACCATGTATGGTCAGTTTTTGGTTACCGGCGTAGCCTCCGGTGAAAGAGGTTCCAGTTACCTGATTAATCGTCAGGGAGCCGTAACCAGATCGAATGTGAAGGTGGGAAATGGTTTGATCCACGTGATTGACCAGGTGCTGGAACCAGCTAAGCAAAGCATTGCCGAAGAGCTGGCCGCCAAATCTGACTTCAGCATTTTTGTGGAAGCCATGAAAGCAACCGGCTATTACGACCTGCTTAACAGGGTGGACCCGGATACGGCTAAACGCTGGATGACGGTGATTGCGGAAAGCAATAAGACCCTGGCAGACAGTGGCATCTTCTCTTTCGCAGATTTAAAAGCACGTTATAGTCATACCGGTAACCCTGCCGGTGCTAATGATAGTCTGCACATGTACATGGCTTACCATATCCTGGGGGGTATTAAATTTCTGGGAGATATTATTAACTCGCCTTCCCACCAGACCCTGCAACCGCAGGAGGTCATCAGCACACAGCTGATCAACCAGGAGGTGGTAGTGAACGAAAATGTGTTTAATGGCGTGCTGGAAAAAGGGATGACCATCGACCGGGTAGCCAGCGATAACGCTGCTACCAACGGCGTATGGCATTCCATCGAAGGGCACTACCAGGTGAAATACCGTAAACCTACAGCTGTATTCTGGGATGTGGCCACGTTTGAAGAAATTCTGAAACTTCCGGCCACCTACAGAAAGGCATCGAAAGATTTCACCAGACAAAGTGAGGCTGATCAGCCATTCAAGGATATCACCTGGGGTTGGGGAGCGCTGGCAGGTACGAATGTACTGACTTATTATTACGCACCTACTGTAAGTATCGGCATGTATTGTAACTATCAGGATGCCATCAAAATGCCACTGGGGCTGCCTAACAGGCCTACCTACCTGGAGCTGCGCACACCGCCGATTATCAAAGGGAAGTACAAGATCTGGATCTGCTACTCCGCCCGTAACCAGTCTACCAGTTCCCAACAGCTGTGCGAAGTATACGTAAACGGTACCCTGATGCCACGTACATTCAACTTTGTAGTGAAGCGCCCTACCGGTACTGCTGCTGAGCTGGAAGCGATCGGGTACAAACAGTATACGGAAAACACGGCATCACAGATGGTGGGCCGCCTCGTAGGTACTTATGAGTTTACCACCACCGACCGCCAGATTATCCGTATCAACCCGATCAATGGTACACAGAATGATAACTACCTGGATATGATCCATTTCATTCCTGTTGATGATAATCAGGTTTTTCCAAGGTTCAAGCCAGATGGTACCCAAATATTCCAATAAAAAAGAGATTATGATGTCCTATAAGACGATCGCATATACCTTGCTCCCTTTGCTGTGCTGTGCAGTGCTGCTGCAAGGCTGTAAAAAATGGGAAGACAGCATTACCATTAACGACCAGGTACTGAAAGAAAACCTGATGGAGCGCATTGCCGCAGAACCATCCACCAGCAAGTTTGCCGAGCTGGTAAGAAAGGCTGGCCTGGACTCGGTTTTAACATCTTCCAAAGTATATACGGTATTTGCTCCCGATAACGACGCTGTATCTAAACTGGATCCGGCCACGCAGAATGATCCGGCTAAACTGAAACAGTTTGTATCCAACTACATCACCCTGCAGGCATGGAACAGCAAAACAGAAGATACCGCTTCCAGCTACCTGCAGATGCTGAATGGTAAATACCACCTGCTGCACGCTGCCCTCATGGGAAATGCTACCATCACCAGTGGTAACAAGCCCGCTAAAAACGGGGTATACCACGTGATCAGCAGCCTGCTGCCAATGTCGGATAACATCTGGGAAACATTGACCAACGATAACACCATTCCTGCAGTACAAAAGGCTTACATGCTGTCGCTGTTCAGAAATGTGTTTGATCCTACCAACGCGGTGCAGATAGGAGTGGACCCTAAAACAGGAAATCCAATTTACAAGGCAGGAACAGATTCTGTTAATACCAACCTGTTCTGGCAGCGTGTTTACGATCTCAGAGATGAGTCAAAACGCTATGCCTTATTTGTAATGGAAGATGCCGCCTGGCAGGGTGCTACCCAAACCTACTACCCGTACTTCGTTACCGGCGGTATGGATACCACCGCTGCCCTGGCCAGTTGGGAAGTGCTGAAAGACCTGGCCACCGAAGGTAACTACACCTCAGATAATATTCCGGATACCGTGTTGTCGAAATTTAACGTGAAAATTCCCGTGGAAGGTGCACAGATCAAGCGAAGCATTACTACCAGTAACGGTACCATATTTATAATGGGGAAGGTAGATATCTCCCCAAAAAATAAATTTCAGCAATGGATACTACAGGGAGAGGAATATACTTCCTCTACCAGCAACAAACGGAGCAATACTTACTTCCGCGACAGGGTAACGCCAACGGGTATACCGTTTAAGGATGTACTGGTGTATAACCATGGTACCAGTGGCTTCAGCCTGGGTTTCCGTATTACCAATGTGCATACCATGAAGTACAAAGCCTATTGTGTGGCAGTAAACGACTGGATGACGACCAACTTTACACAGCGACTGAGTGTGGACAGCGCTACCAATGCATCAATGGCCTATGTTACTGTAACGCCTAACAACTATTCGGAAATATACCTCGGGGAGTTTACTATCAGTAACTACCGTTCTGCAATGAATGTATACCTTACCGCAGCCGCCAACACCACCGCAACCACAAATCCGCTGGTATGTGATTATATCAGGATTGAACCTTCATTCAATTAATTATGCAGCACAAATATAAATACAACGGCATAAAACTATTATGTGGCGCGGCTTTGCTGCTGATCACTGTTACCGCAGCCGCCCAGTCTGCCAAAGATTCTACCGGCAGCAGGGAACAATCGGTTACCGGTAAAAAGAACCTGACTGTTACTGGCAGAATTCTCGATGCATCCACCGGGAAACCGGCAGCGGGTGTACACGTATCCATGCAGGATTTTTCAGCAGCCATTACTGATACTTCCGGTAAATACAGATTACAGGTGCCTTCCTATAACGTCACCATCCTGGTAGACGGCGATGGTTACGCCTCCCGCATGATTCCCCTGCAGGGCAGAAAGAAAGTGGACGTTACACTGATGGACGCCTCTCATACCGGCTACCAGGAAAATATTGTGATGCCGGTAAATATTATACCACAGCGGGAGATTACCTCTGCCGCACAGCAATATAATGTGGACGGCTGGCAGCAAAACAGTGCCATGCCCGACGAACTGCTGCAGGGCCGCATTGCCGGACTGAATGTAACCCGCCGCTCCGGTACGCCGGGCGCAGGTGCCACCCTGTTTCTCCGCGGTATCAATTCTATCTATGCCACCAACAAACCATTGGTAGTGGTGGATAACATGATTTTTGATACAGAGGATTACGGCGAAAGCGTGATCGCAAATTATTATACCAATCCTTTATCCCTGATTGATGCAAAGGATATTGATAATATCACCGTGTTGAAAGATGCATCTTCCATTTACGGTACCAAAGGTGCTAACGGTGCTATTATCATCACCACCTCTCATACTACGGATAAGGCTACTCATATTGATTTTGGAGCCTATGGCGGTTACATTGCCGCACCTAAAGGCCTGCCGGTAATGGGGGCTTCCGATTTCCGCAGCTACCTGAGCAGCATGATGCAGTCCAAAGGTATGAGCCCGGAAGAACTGGCTGCCCAGCCTTATATGAACGACGATCCCACCGCTCCCGGTTATGCACGTTACCATAACCAAACCAACTGGCAGGATAAAGTGCTGACAGATGGTTTCAGCAACAACTACTACCTGAAAGTAACCGGTGGCGATAACATCGCTACCTATGGCCTCAGTATGGGCTATATGAAAAACCAGGGTACGATCAGTGGTACGGATTTGAGTCGCTATAACACCCGCTTCAACGCGCAGTTCAACTTTACGCAGCGTTTCACCGGTTTTGCCAACCTGTCTTTCACCTACAATCAACAACAACTGAAAGACCAGGGTATTGCCGACAGAACTTCTCCTTTATTCCTGGCGCGCACTAAATCTCCTTTCTTACAGGATCATGAAGTGAACGATGCAGGGGTACAGAGTCCTAACCTGGCAGATGTGGATTTACTGGGTACGGGTAACCCTACCGCAGTTATTGATAAAATGATTGGTGCCAATATCTTTTACCGTTTCTTCGGTTCCTTTGGATTTAAATACGACCTGGGTAAACATTGGAACCTGAATACTACTGTTGGGGTGGTGCTCAATAAAGTAAGGGAGAATATGTTTGTACCGGGCATTGGTATCGTAAAAGATACGCTGGCCAATGCGATTGCGGAAAACCGCATGGGCTCACAGGTTAAGCGTATGTTCACTTTTTATAACGATACCTGGGCGGAATACGAGCAGCGTTTTAACATGGACCATAAGCTCTATGTGCGCGCCGGCCTCCGCACCCAAACCAATAATGCAGAACAGGATTACGCCCTCGGTTTCAACTCCGCTACGGACGACCTTACCAGCGTTCAAAACGGTTTGCCAGCCCTGCGTGTAATTGGTGGTGGCATGGGAAAATGGAATTGGTTTAATACCTACCTAAGTTCCAACTATGGTTTCCGCGATAAACTGTTCCTTACCCTGAACGTGGCTATGGATGGTTCCAGCCGCTTCGGTAAAGCAGCGAAGGATGGACTTACTATCAACGGCAGCAAGTTTCCGGTAATGCCTTCTGTTGGCGGTGCCTGGCTGGTATCGTCTGAAAGCTTCATGGCACATTCTAAAATTGACCTGCTGAAACTGCGTGCAAGCTATAGCGTTACCGGCAACGATGATATTGGTAACTATACTGCCCGCCAGACATACATTACACAAAATCTCCTCGGTTTACAGGGGCTGGTGCGCAAAGGCATCGCCAACCCTGAGCTGCAATGGGAAACTTCCGTGAAACTGAATGGAGGTATCGATGTGGCGATCCTCAACGAGCGCCTCTCGCTTAGTGTGGATGCCTATAAATCAGAAACCAAAAACATGCTGGTATATGAAAATGTACAGGCAGCCACCGGTTTTGAACAAATGCTGACCAACGCCGGCCGTATGAAAAACACCGGTGTGGACCTGTCGCTCAACGCCCGCATTGTGGATAATGCCAGCTTCAAATGGGACCTGGGCGTAAACGTAAGCAAATACAAAAATACGGTGATTGCTGTACCTAACGGCGCTTTCACCACTGAATATGCAGGTGCTACCATCCTGACTGCCAACGGTCAGCCGGCTAACCTGTTCTATGGTTATAAAACCGAAGGCATCTACGCTACCAGCGCCGATGCTGCAAAAGCACAGGTCTATACAAAGCAACCGGATGGCAGCCTGCGTGCTTTCACCGCTGGTGATGTACGCTTCGCCAACACCAACGGGGATAACGTGATCAATGCAGATGACCGCACCGTTATCGGTGATCCTAACCCGGATTACATAGGTGGTATCAGCAACCGTATTAGCTGGAAACGTTTTGAGCTGAATGCACTGATTACTTTCTCCCAGGGTAATGACGTATTCAACTATACCCGCTACCGCATGGAATCGATGACTGATGCCAGTAACCAGCTTCAAAGCGTGAATAACCGCTGGCAGTACGAAGGACAGCAAACCAGTATGCCAAAGGCTACCTGGGGTGATCCTTTGGGTAACAGCCGCTTCAGCGACCGATGGATCGAAGATGGTTCTTACCTCCGCCTGCGCTCTGTATCCGTACAATACTATTTGCCGGTAAATCGTAAAGTGATTAAAAATGCTACAATTTACCTGATCGGTAACAACCTCGTTACCCTCACCAAATACAAGGGGTATGATCCGGAATTCAGCAGCAGCAACAGTCCGCTGGCGCAGGGTATAGATACAGGCCTGGATCCCATCAGTCCTAATGTGACACTCGGAATTCGTATAGGCCTCTAGGTTATTAACAATTTGAAACGATTAGCATGAAAAAGCTCACCATATTATTCTTATCTGCGGCCTGCTTCTGTACGGTGCTTTCTTCCTGTAAGAAAATGCTGGATGTAATGCCGGGTGATGAACTGGACCAGTCGCAGATGTACCGTAACGTATATGATGCAGATGCCGCAGTAATTGGTATCTATGGCAAGTTCCAGGGCCTCGCGGAAAGATACATCCTGCTGAATGAACTCCGTGCGGATATGCTGGATTATACCGACAATGCAGATGAATACCTGCGACAGCTCAGTAATCATACCGTTACGGCCGATAATCCCTATGCAAGTCCCCGTCCGTTTTATGAAGTGATCCTTAACTGCAACGATGTACTGAAGAACTTCGACATCATGCTGAAGGATAAAAAAATGAAGGAGTCGGAGTACGCGGTGCGTTATGCCGATATCACCTGCCTGCGTAGTTTCCTATACCTGCAGCTGGGCATCCACTACGGAGAAATTCCTTATGTAACCTCCACACTGGAATCAGTGGAAGAAGTAAAAGATGTGAAGCGCTTTCCTAAACTAAGTTTCGACGCGCTGCTGGATACACTGATTAAATCCACAGAAGCGCTGACATATAAAGATGAATATCCTTCCGGTACTTCACCAAACATTACCGTGGATGGCTATCCTACCGCGAAATGGTTTATCAACAAAAAAGTATTGCTGGGTGATCTGAACCTCTGGAGAGGTAACTACGTACAGGCGGCCACGTGGTATCGCCAGGTGATGGAAACTGCTGCCAATAACTCCAACGATGCTACGATGTATACCATGTACAAAGTGGGTTGGGACTCCAATGGTGATGTGGATCACTATATCAGCTATGGCCGCATCAGCGATGCCACCTCCCTGGTGTGGAATACGCAGTGGCGCATCATGTACGAGCAGGCTGCCAATACGAAAGGTTACGAAAGAGAGTGGGTATGGGCAATGCCGTTTGATTCCAAGTTCAAACCGGAAAATCCATTTGTGAAACTGTTTTCGCCAATTGGTGGTAAATACCTGGTGAAACCCAGCCAGGAAGCATTCGACAACTGGAACAGCCAGCAACAAATCGGCAACAGCTCGGCACCGGCCGTTCCCGGTTTACCGTACGATGCACGTGGTATCCTCACCTGTCAGCAAATTAATGGTCAGCCGGTGGTGATGAAATACCTCTGGAACTACCTCAACTGGTCCAGCATGCTACCAGTAGATGTATTAAAGAGAAGCAGCACCTGGTTCCTCTTTAAGCAAACGCACCTGCACATGCGTTTTGCGGAAGCAGCCAACCGCGCCGGTAAACACCTGCTGGCATGGGGACTTTTTAACAACGGTATTGCGGGCGCTTACCCTGCACCTACCTCCGATGTAACCAATTATCACAACACCTTATTTGAACCATATCCTTTCAACTTCGACGCAAGAAACAGTGGAAGTTCGGGTATTCCTTACTACCGCGCTCCGTGGTACCGTAACATCGGTATCCGTAAAAGGGCCAACCTGGTGAACTATAACGTAGCACCGGGGGCAGACAGCACCCTATCCATCGAAAGTGGATTGATTAACGAAACCGCGTTGGAAGACGCATACGAAGGAACCCGCTGGCCTGACCTGTTGCGCGTAGCACTGAGAAGGAATGATCCGGCTTTCCTTGCTGACAAAGTTTATCAGAAACTGAAGAAGGATAATGTTCCGGGTGCAGAAGCAGCAAGGGCTAAACTGATGGATAAGTCCGGCTGGTACCTGCCTTTCAAATTCTGATTTTTTATCGATTCCCACAGCAAACAAGCAGCAGAGAAATTTGCTGCTTTTGCTGCTTTTTACAAGGGGAAATTATGCTCATGATTTTATATTTTGTTGAGATGAAGAAAAAAGTATTACAGATTGCCGCAATGCTCGTATGTAATTATGCTGCTCAAGCCCAGGTACAATGGCCAGCTATTACTCAAACGGCCAAACCATGGACACGCTGGTGGTGGGAGGGTAGTGCTGTAGACTCCTCCGGGCTCACTGCAGCGATGGAGTTGTATGCAAAGGCCGGCCTTGGCGGACTGGAAATCACACCGATTTATGGTGTGAAAGGAACAGAAGCACGATTCAGACCTTTTCTTTCCCCTTCATGGATGACCATGTTGGAATACACGCTCAGCGAGGCTTCCAGGCTTAAGCTGGGAATCGATATGGCTACCGGTACGGGCTGGCCCTTCGGCGGGCCATGGGTTACCAATGAAGATGCCAGCAAATATCTGGCGTATAAAAAATTTGAAATAAAGAAGGGTAGCAGCCTTTCAGAAAAATTGGAATTTATACAGGAGCCAATATTGCGCAGTGCTAATCCAAAACCACTGCCACCGGATACCAAAGTGCTGGAACCTGTCAGTGCCAATAAAAATTTACAGGAGCTTGCCATCGACCAGGTAAGGTTCAGAAAGCCACTGCCGCTGGTGTCAGTACTCGCGTACGACAGCAAGGGCAACATGACCGACGTTACCCGATATGCAACCGCTGACGGTCGCCTCAACTGGAGCGCACCGGAAGACGTAACCATCTACGCCCTCTTCATGGGATGGCATGGTAAGATGGTGGAAAGAGCTGCCCCCGGTGGAGAAGGCCTCGCCATCGATCACTTTTCATTACCCGCCTTACAACACTACCTCGCTAAATTTGATGAAGCATTTAAAGGCAGGAATACTGCCAGCTTGCGCAGCTACTTCAACGATTCCTATGAAGTAGATGATGCGCGCGGACAGGCCAACTGGACACCTGAGTTCTTCAGCGAATTCCAGCGCCTACGTGGATACGACCTTCGTACGGTAATGCCGCTGTTGCTGGCAAAAGATAATAGTCAGGAGCACCTGCGTGTACTGTATGATTACCGCATGACGATCTCCGACCTCCTCCTGGAAAAATTCACACAGCCATGGCATAACTGGGCAAAGGCCCAGGGGAAACTGATCCGCAACCAGAGTCATGGCTCGCCTTCCAATATATTTGACCTGTATGAAACAGTGGACATACCTGAAACAGAAGGCACGGAAATATTGCGTTTCAAATTTGCCTCCTCTGCCGCGCATGTGAGCGGTAAGCAGTTCGCCAGTGCAGAAGCGGCCACCTGGTTAGGGGAGCATTTTAAATCCAGTTTGGGAGATGTAAAACAAGCGGTGGACAAATACTTCCTTGGTGGGGTCAATCACATCTTCTATCATGGTACCAACTATTCCCCGCAGGATGAACCGTACCCGGGATGGTTGTTTTATGCAGCGGTGCACTTTACACCAGCCAACTCTTTCTGGAAGGATTTTCATACGCTCAATGAATACGTGGCCAGGTGCCAGAGCTTTTTACAGGCAGGCCAAAGTGATAATGATGTATTGCTGTACTTCCCTTTCCACGACCGTAATATGCAACCAGGCAGGGATATGCTCCATCACTTCGACGGGATGGAAGGCTTTTCAGGTACCTACTTTGAATCAGTGGCAGAAGAAATGCTGAAAGAAGGCTGGACGTTCGACATGGTGTCCGACAGGCAGCTGCTGGAAAGCAAGGCTACCGACGGTAAGGTGCAGATGCCGGGTGGCAAATACAAAGCCATACTGCTGGCAGATGTAAAGTACCTGCCGCTGGAAACCCTGCAAAAACTCAATGCCCTGGCTAAAGCCGGTGTTAAAATTCTCTTTTACGAAAACCTGCCGGCAGATGTAACAGGTTACCATAACCTGGAACAAAACCGTGCAGCCTTCCATAAAACTCTAGCGGAAGTAAGCGCTAATAAAAACTCTGCACTCAACAACCACCTGTCCGAGTTAATGCGTGCAGCCGGTATCGTTAAAGAAGAGATGAATGGCCTCTCCTTCGAACGCAGAAGCTGGGATAAAGGCCGCACCTACTTCATTGCCAATACCACCGGTAAGGAATACCACAGCTATATCACGCTTTCCGAACCATTTGCCTCGGTAGTACAGTACAACCCGATGACACAGGAGGCTGGTGTAGCGCATGCGGTGGGCCGGCAGGTATATATGCACCTGAAAGCAGGAGAGAGCTGCATCTTACAAACCTCTTCTGAAAAATCTACCGCTCCTGCTTATCCTTACATGATTTCCGCAGGCCTGCCGGAAGAAATAACCGGCGACTGGCAACTGCAATTCCTACAGGGAGGGCCGGATATTCCGCAAGGGAAGATTACCACTAAAACCGGCTCCTGGACTGATTTGCAGGTGGCGCATGCCAGCGAGTTTTCCGGCACAGCGGCATATACGATTAACATTAAAAAGCCGCAACGAAATGTAGATGCCTATGAGCTCAACCTCGGAAAAGTAGGTGAAACCGCGGAGGTATTTTTAAATGGTAAACGCATTACTACCTTAATGGGACCTGATTACCGTGTGATGATTCCAATGAGTGCCTTTAAGGAAAATAATGAATTGCGTATACTCGTTACCAACGGCATGGCCAACAGGATGATTGCGCTGGAAAAGAAAGGTGTGCAATGGAAGAAATTCTATAACATTAACATGCCGGCACGACTCCCGGAAAACCGCGGTGATGACGGATTATTCACCACTAAAGGATGGCAGCCAACGCCTTCCGGATTATTAGGCAAAGTAACGCTGACGCCTCAACGTAAATTACTGGACCTCAAGATTACTAAACCACGACAATAATGAAACGGAAACTGGCAGTGATGCTTGGTATGTTGCTGAGTGGACAAACCTATGCACAATCGACACTGATTCAATACCTGTCTGGCAAGGACAATCACCCCACCGTGCAATGGGATTTCTATTGCACCGGTGGCCGTAACAGCGGCGCCTGGACTAAAATTGCCGTGCCCAGTTGCTGGGAGCAGCAAGGTTTTGGCAGCTACAACTACGGCAGGGACTATAAAACCTACGGTAAAAATTTCCGCTTTGCCGACGAGCAGGGATTATACAAACATACTTTCCAGGTGCCAGCCACCTGGAAAGGACAAACGATAAACATCGTTTTTGATGGGGTAATGACCGATGCGGAAGTGAAAGTAAACGGCGTATCCGCCGGAGCTATCCACCAGGGCAGCTTTTATCGCTTCCGCTACAACATTTCCTCTCTGCTGAAGTATGGTACCGCCAATACGCTGGAAGTAACGGTCAGCAAAATGTCGGCCGATGCCTCAGTGAATAACGCGGAGCGCCTGGCGGACTACTGGGTGTTCGGGGGGATTTTCAGACCCGTGTTCCTGGAAGTGCTGCCGGCAACGCATATACGGCAGGTGGCAATAGATGCCAAAGCCAACGGCAGCCTGCGTTTGCAGGCTGAGCTCACGGAATCTAAGCCTGGCGATGTGCTGCTGGCCACCATTACCGATAAAGCAGGAAAGAAGTTAACAGAAATAAAAGCACCGGCGTCTTCCAAAACCTTACTGGAAGGTAATGTAAACAACCCGGCCACCTGGAGTGCGGAAACACCGGAGCTGTACAAATACACCTTGCAGTTACAACGTGGCGGCAAAACCATCCATACCGTAACGGAGAAGTTTGGTTTCAGAACTATTGAAATTCGCCGCCAGGATGGTATTTATGTGAATGGCGTGAAGGTAAAAATGAAAGGCATCAATCGTCACTGCTTTTGGCCGGAAACCGGCCGTACGCTCAACGATAGCATACAACTGCAGGATGCATTGCTGATAAAGGAAATGAATATGAACGCTGTCAGGTGCTCGCACTATCCGCCGGATAAGCGTTTCCTGGAGTATTGCGATAGCCTCGGCATTTATGTGATCGATGAACTGGCGGGCTGGCAAAAGGCTTACAGCACTAAAGCCGGTGAGCCGTTGGTAAAAGAAATGGTGGAGAGAGATGTAAACCATCCCAGCATTATTTTCTGGAGTAATGGCAACGAAGGTGGCCACAATAAAGACCTGGATGACGATTTCGGCAAATACGATTTATCCGGCCGCCCGGTGATACATGCGCACCACCGCCCCGGTAACCAGTTTAACGGTATCGACTGCAACCATTACGAAGACTATTACAGTACTAAAAAAATCCTGGAAGATACCAGCATTTACATGCCTACTGAATTCCTGCATGCGCAGGATGATGGCGGCGGCGCTGCTGCACTGAAAGAATTCTGGGACCTGCACTGGAACGCCAAACTGGGCGCTGGTGGCTTCATCTGGGCCATGCTCGACGAAGGTGTGGTAAGAAGGGATCAGCACAATATCATTGATGTAAACGGCATCAATGCGCCGGATGGGGTGCTGGGTCCGCACCGCGAAAAAGAAGGCAGCTTTTGGGCAGCGAGAGAAATATATTCTCCCGTAAAAATAGATATGCAACAGCTGCCTGCTAACTTTTCCGGTGAAATACCAGTGGAAAACCGCTTTAATTTCACGAACCTGAATAAGTGCAGCTTTAAGTGGGAACTCCGTAATTACCGCAAGCCCTTTGACGCACAGAGCGGGAACTTTATCATGAAGTCAGGACAAGCTACGGCGCCGGATGTGGCACCAGTAGTCAAAGGCAGTATTCAACTGCCTCTGCCTGCCGACTGGAAAAACTATGATGCATTGAGTTTGACCGCTACAGATCCTTTTGGTCGTGACCTGTACACCTGGGTATGGCATGTGAAACCAACATCCGTATTGATAAAAGACCTGACGGGTACCACTACCGGCGCGGGCAACGTTACGACTACTGACAGTAGTGTAACCCTTACCGGTGGACAGGTAACCGTTGTGTTTGACCGCGGTACCGGTATGATCAAAACTGTACGCAATGCCGCTGCTGACGCATTATCGTTTACCGGTGGGCCGGTATTTACTTCCGGTAAGGCTACCGCGGAAGATATGCAGGTAGTAGCAGATACCATAGTGTTCCATTACAACGGTGATATGAAAGAAGTGAAATGGTACATGGACAACAACGGCTGGCTGCGCATGGAATACAACTGGGAACTCAAACGCGACGCCCCTTTTGCAGGGGTGAGCTTTAATTATCCGGAGCAATACATGCTCAGCGCCAAATGGCTGGGTAAAGGCCCTTACAGGGTTTGGAAAAACCGGCTGCAGGGCGTAACGCTGGATGTTTGGGAGAATGCTTACAACAATGCTTCCGCAGGATCTGCTCCCTGGCAGTTCCCGGAGTTTAAGGGATATTTTTCCGATGTTACCTGGATGGAGTTTAATACCGTGCAGGGTAAGTTTTATGCAGGAACTTCCGACCCCGGATTGTATGTACGCCTGTTCGAATTTTATGGTGTGAAGGATGTGAAACCTAATCCGGCACTGCCTCAGGGTGATATTTCCTTCCTGGAAACCATTCCGCCGGTAGGTACCAAGCTGGCATTTAATATCACCAATGGTACAGCCGCATTAGGCCCCGCCAGTGAATTAAATCACCCAACAGGCATGCACACACGTACCCTGTTTTTCTATTTCGGACTGCCTAAGTCGACTGAGAAAGCGCAGCAGTTCAACAGACCTAAGGTAAACGAGTTATTATGAGAACCTGTATAATCGTGCTTTTGCTGGGTATAGCCCACCTCAGTGATGCGCAA
Source organism: Chitinophaga jiangningensis (assembly GCF_900142605.1). Classification (GTDB taxonomy): domain Bacteria; phylum Bacteroidota; class Bacteroidia; order Chitinophagales; family Chitinophagaceae; genus Chitinophaga; species Chitinophaga jiangningensis. The sequence goes on along the minus strand of NZ_FRBL01000002.1, from coordinate 621,947 downwards.
AGTATCAATCGCCGGCAGGTGGTAACCCGCCACAATGTGCAAGTTCAACAGATAGACAGCCTGTCGTCGTTGTCGGTGGGCAACGGACAATTTGCTTTTACAGTAGATGCTACCGGCATGCAGTCGTTTCCTGCACTGTACGCCGGTGGCGTGCCTTTAGGTACGCAGTCGGAATGGGGATGGCACAGCTTTCCCAATACCCATCACTACAAATTTGAGGAAACACTCAGAAACTATGATTTACAGGGTAAGCAAAGGCCTTATTCCGTTCAGATAAAATCACCGGACCGCAGTCGAGAAGCATGTGATTATTTCCGCGTCAACCCGCATCGTTTGCAGCTGGGCAGTGTGGGCATGGAAATCACGCTGCGAAACAATCGGCTGGCTACCGCTGCAGATATCAAAGATATCCGGCAGCAGCTGGATGTATATACCGGTATTATCACCAGTAAGTTTACCGTGGAAGGTGTGCCGGTGGAAGTAACCACCAGTTGCCACCAGGAGCGGGATATGGTAGGTTTTCATGTGGAATCGCCCCTGCTGGCCCAAAGTCGGCTGCGCGTGCTGATACGCGTACCTGAGCCTGCCGGTGGCTGGAAAGATGCTGCGGATAACTTTAAAGGATATACGAAGTTAAATACTGAACTGCGTGATAATTTTATTGCCTGCTCGGCAGATACCAGCCAATGGTTTATTGGTGTGGCGGGAAATGCTTCGCTGGTAAAAGCCGGCTTGCATGCCTATGAGGTGAAGCCGGCCGGGGCAAAGGGTTTGGACTTTACTGTGCAGTTTACCGAAAAGCGCACTACAAATTATATGACCGCCGACCAGGTGGACCAGAGCAGCATCGCTGGCTGGAAGCATTTCTGGGAAAGTGGTGCTGCGGTGGACTTCGCAGGCAGCAAGGACCCGCGTGCGAAAGAAATAGAACGCAGGGTAGTATTATCAGAATACCTCACTAAGCTGCAATGTTCCGGTAATTTTCCGCCGCAGGAAACGGGGCTTACCTATAACAGCTGGTACGGCAAGCCTCACCTGGAAATGCATTGGTGGCATGCCGTGCACTTTGCGTTATGGGGTCGCCCGGAGTTGATGGAGAAGAGTTTGGACTGGTACCGGACGGTGTCGGCCAAAGCGGAGCAGCTGGCGCAGCGGCAGCATTACAGCGGCTTGCGCTGGCAAAAGATGGTGGATCACAGCGGAGATGAATCACCTTCGTCCGTAGGTGCGTTCCTGATATGGCAGCAGCCGCATTTTATTTATATGACGGAGCTGTTGTACCAGAGCAGGAAGCAATCTGCCGAGGTGATTAAGAAGTACGCAGACCTGGTGTATAAAACGGCGGAGTTTATGGCCGATTACGCCAGCTATGATTCCGTGAAGCACCGCTACAATCTCGGGCCAGGGCTGATTCCCGCTCAGGAGTGCTTTGATCCTTTACAAACTTTTAATCCTACTTATGAACTCGCCTATTGGCATTGGGCATTGCAAACCGCTCAACAGTGGCGGGAAAGAGCCGGCTTGCCGCGTGTAGCCAAATGGGATGCCGTTTGTACGCAGCTGGCTCCATTGCCTGTGTTAAATGGGGTTTATTTGCCGGCAGAGAGTAACCCTGACGGGTATACGAATTCCCGTTACCTCGGGGATCATCCGGCGGTATTAGGGGCTTATGCCAGTATTCCCGGTAGTCCTGCCCTGGATACTGCTACTATGCTCCGTACGTTAAATCTGGTATGGGATAAGTGGAGATGGAATGATACCTGGGGCTGGGATTTCCCGTTGACCGCCATGGCGGCTACCAGGCTGCACCAGCCAGAAATGGCCGTGCAGGCCTTGCTGAAACCTATCCGTACCAATACCTACCTGGTAAACGGGCATAACTTTCAGGACGAGCGACTCACGATCTACCTGCCTGGCAACGGGGGGCTGCTCAGCGCCATTGCCATGATGTGCGCTGGCACAGCGGCGGATCCAACGCTCATAAACGGATTCCCAGACAACGGACAATGGAAAGTGAAATGCGAAGGATTTACAAAAATATTTTAATAGCAGGCTGCTGCCTGCTCACTACTACGGCGGCCGCGCAACGTGAAATGCGTTACCAGCCGCAGCAGGGCGATTTCGTGATTCATAACGGTTCACTCAGGTTTAACCGTGCCCTTTATGGCGGTAATACAGGCTTCCGCGTGGAAGCGGGCGACAAGCCCATGTTTGCCATGTACCTGCCCGGAATGGGCGGAAATCTTAGGTTTGCGATTAAAAAAGGGAAAAATTTTAAGTGGCTCAGCGATGCAGCGGACATCACTTCCCGGTATGGCCATGGTGCCATGCAATATGATATTGCTGATCCTGTTTTAGAGAGAGGTAAGATTACCCTGACGGTAATGGCCTTGTATAGCCACGAGGGCCTCATTGCCCGGTTCACTACGCAACAACTGCCTGCCGGTGTAACACTGTACTGCGTGTACGGCGGCGCCAGCGGGAAAAAGTTTAGTCGCGATGGTGATATAGGCGCGGATTCGCCCAGCCTCTTTGACCTCCACGAGGCCAATTGCGCGGGCAATGCCTATACGCTGACAGACCAGCAATTCAGGCTCAAACTCGCTAATGGCAAGACCATTGCAGGCTCGTTCCCTAAAGGTGCCACGCTCGCCGTGGGTGAGGCTGCCGGCCTGCAACGTGCTGACCAGCTTCCTGCCGCCCTAACGGCGAAGGACCCACGCGCCGCGATACTGATCGCTCACATGCCACTTACCAATGGCGTGACTGATATCTCCCTGAACACAGGCGAACAACCGGTGAGCTTATCCGGTTTGTTTGAAAAAACAAAAGCTGCAGCGAGGGATATTGCGGACCGGATAAAAGTAAATACCCCGGATTCCTGTATCAATAATCTGGGCAGCGCCCTCGCACTGGCCGCGGATGCCGTTTGGGAAAGCCCTACCTTCCTGCATGGTGCCGTCGCCTGGCGTATGCGGCTCAATGCCTGGAGAGGCGCCTATATCGGGGATGCCCTCGGCTGGCACGACCGTGCCCGCGAACATTTTTCCAGCTACGCTAAAAGTCAGGTAACGGTACCGCCTACACTGGGAGTAGTGGCAGATACCAATTTGCACTTGGCCCGGCAACTGGAAAAGATCGGAACTGCCATGTTCAGCGACGGTTACATCTGCCGGAACCCAAATGGCGACATACGCGCGCACCACTACGATATGAACCTCGTGTTCATTGACCAGCTGCTGCGGCACTTCAACTGGACAGGCGATACGGCCTATGTCAGGGAAATGTGGCCGGTGATTACCCGCCACCTTGCCTGGGAAAAACGAAATTTTGATGCCGACGGGGATGGCCTGTACGATGCCTACGCCTGCATATGGGCCAGCGATGCATTACAGTACAATGCCGGCGGCGTAACACATTCATCTGCCTATAATTATTTTTCCAATGCAACAGCCGCGAAGCTGGCAAAACTGATAGGGGAGGACCCGTCGCCTTATGCGAAAGAGGCGGCGCATATTCTGACTGCGATGCAGCAACAGCTATGGATGCCGGAAAAAGGATGGTTTGCAGAGTATAAAGATAAAATGGGTAAGCAGCTGCTGCACCCAAGCGCAGGTTTATGGACCATCTATCACGCGCTGGATTCAAAAGTGGCGGACCGTTTCCAGGCATATTCCTGCCTGCGGTATATCGATGAATACATTCCGCATATTCCCATTGGGAAAGATATGTACCTGCTCAGTACTACTAACTGGCAGCCCTATACGTGGTCGCTCAACAACGTGGCCCTGGCGGAAAACCTGCATACGGCCCTGGCTTACTGGCAGGGTGGTAACCCGGAAAAGGCTTATCAGCTCTGGCGTAGTGTGTTGGTGGAAAGCATGTTCATGGGATCATCGCCGGGGAATTTTGAGCAGCTGGCAAAGGAAGATGCCATCAGAGGGGAGTTGTACAGGGATTTTGCCGACCCGGTAGCGATGGCCGCTCGTTCACTGGTGGAAGGACTTTTCGGGATTCAGCCGGATGCGCTGAATGGGAAGTTGTTGGTGCAGCCGGGGTTTCCGGCGGCGTGGGAGCAGGCATCGATTCAAACACCGGATATAACGTTTGCGTATACCGGTAAATATGCAGAAAGAAAGTACGTTATTAAACCTTCTTTCAGCAAGCAGTTGCAGGTAAGTTTGATCATTCCTGCACCCGTTACCACAGGAATTAAAGTGATGGTTAACGGTAAGCCGGTAGCTTATAAGCCACTGGCAGATGCCATTGGAACCGCCACCATGCAGATAGATTTACCACTGGCAGCCACTTACGAAGTGGTGGTAACCACTCCGCCCAAACATATGGTGCGGAAGCTGGAGTTGACAGGCCGCAGGCAAATGCCGCTGGTGAGCTTTGATAAGTTCGAAAAAGATGGGTTTAGCTGGTGGGTGCCAGGCAGGCATCTTCGCCCGGAGGAAGCAACCAGTGCTATGGCAGATTTAGGCACCAGCTATGAGAAAGTGCCGTTAGATAAATTTTTCAACAGCAAAGTTACCGACATCTTCCAGCAGCAGTATTTAAGTCCGCGGCCAGCAGTGCCTACACTACAGCTGCCTGTACAAGGGATCGGCAACTGGTGCTATCCATTGGCTACCGCTAATATCGATGATAGTGGCCTGAGAGCCGCAGCCGGAACAGGGAATGAAGTGCGTAACACCGCAGGTGTACCCTTTCAGACACCTGGCGATATTACCGAAAAAAATATCGTGTATACGTCCCTGTGGGATAACTATCCTGACAGTATAAGCATACCGTTGACCGGTAAAGCTAAGGGCGCCTGGCTGCTGATGGCAGGGTCTACCAACGCCATGCAAAGCAGGTTTACCAATGGTTTTGTACGTGTAACCTATACCGATGGCTCCAGCGATACACTGCTGCTGCGCAACCCGCAAAACTGGTGGCCTATCGAGCAGGATCTGATGAACGATGGCAAAGCCTTTACTACCAATGCACCCGTGCCGGAAAGACTTTACCTGAAACAGGGTAAGTTTTCGCAAGGCATGCAGCAATATGCAGCTATCAAAGGGTACACCACCAGGGCGGTAGACGGTGGCGCAGCTACCGTGCTGCAAATGCGTTTGCAGCCCGATAAAACACTGGCCACATTGAGTGTCCATACGCAGGCCAACGATGTTATAATTGGGCTCATGTCCCTTACTTTATGCAGGTAAAATTTTTTTTATGAAGAGATGGTTGTTGTTGCTTTTAATATTTGTAAATATATCCGCAGTGGCACAGGATTCAGTATACCTGTTCTGCTATTTTAAAGACAACGGAAAGGATGGCTTGCACATGGCGTATAGTCATGATGGTTATAAATGGACGGCCCTCAACGGCGACAGTTCCCTGCTGAAACCCACCGCCGGAAACGATAAGCTCATGCGCGACCCCTGTATCATCCAGGGGCCGGATAAATTATTTCATATGGTGTGGACGGTGAGCTGGAATGAACGGACGATCGGCTACGCCTCTTCTCCTGACCTCATTCACTGGAGTGAGCAGCAAACGGTGCCGGTAATGGAACATGAACCCACAGCAAAGAATTGCTGGGCACCGGAAATTACCTATGACCCGGCAGGCAAGCAGTATATGATTTACTGGGCCACTACCATACCGGGCCGGTTTCAGGCCGGTGATACCACCGGCGATGATAAATATAATCACCGCCTGTATTATACACTCACTAAGGACTTTAAGAAGTATTCAAAAGCGAAGTTGTTGTATGATCCCGGGTTTAATTGTATAGATGCTACTATTCAAAAGGATGGTAATCAATGGGTGATGTTTTTTAAGGATGAAACCCGCTTTCCACCTGCCAAAAACCTGCGTGTAGCATATAGTAAGCGGCTTACCGGTGAATATGTGATGACAGGTTCGCCGATCACCGGCAACTATTGGGCAGAAGGACCAACTGCTTTACGCAGCAATAACACCTGGCTGGTATACTTTGATAAGTATCGTGATCATAAATACGGTGTAGTGAAGATGCAGGACAATGGGGTGCAAGACGAATCACATCAATTACAAATGCCTTCCGGAATCCGCCACGGATCAGCGTTTAAAGTAAGTAAAGCCGTTTTTGACCAACTGCCCCGGTAGTTATACAGGTAGGCACAGGATAGTTTCACAGAATGGAACTTGTATTTTGATCTCCGATAATTACCGTTATGATTAGATCCGCGTTACTGATACTTTGCTTATTTACCCTTTCCGTGCATGCGCAACAGTTAGACTGGGTGAAGAAGGTGGGTGCCGCCTCCGTTCCCAAAGGCACAACGGTGTATTATGCCAATACTTACGGTGCGGTAAGTGATACCGTTACCATAAATACAAAAGCGATTCAAAAAGCGATTGATGCCTGCGCCGCCAAAGGTGGTGGCATCGTGGCATTCAGACCAGGTACCTATGTTACTGGTTCCATATTTTTAAAGAATAATGTTCGTTTACGTATAGACAAGGGCGTTACCCTCCTTGGTAGCCAGCGTTTTGAAGATTATCCCGAAATCGATACTCGCATCGCTGGTATTGAAATGAGATGGCCTGCCGCTATGATCAACCTCCTGAAAGTGAAAAATGCTTCCCTGGAAGGAGATGGCGTGATCAACGCCCGTGGCCGTTTCTGCTGGGATAAATACTGGAAAATGCGGAAGGAAGAATACGAACCTAAAGGGCTCCGCTGGATTGTAGACTACGATAGCAAACGCGTACGTACCCTGCTGGTCCAGGAATCCGAAGATGTGACACTGAAAAATGTAACCATCAAAAATGCCGGCTTCTGGACTGTACACCTGCTGTACTCCACCCGCATCACCGTTGACGGCGTGGTAATCCGCAACAACGAAGATGGTACCGGCCCAAGCACCGATGGTATCGATGTAGACTCCTCTACCTGGGTGCTGGTGCAGAACTGCGATATTGATTGTAATGATGATGACTTCTGTTTAAAGGCCGGCCGCGATTATGATGGCCTCCGGGTAAACAGACCTACGGAATATGTAGTGATCCGCAAATGCATTGCCCGCAGAGGCGGTGGGCTGCTCACGCTGGGCAGTGAAACTTCCGGCGGCATCCGTCACGTACTCGCTACGGACCTGCAGGCAAAAGGCACCACTAACGGTTTTCATATTAAATCCGCTACCACCCGTGGTGGTATAGTAGAAGATATTTATTTCAACAACATCACCATGGAAGAGGTAACTACGGCATTCCACTTCACCATGAACTGGAACCCTGCTTACAGCTACTCCACCTTACCTGAAGGTTACAACCCGGATTCTATTCCTGCTCATTGGAAAACCATGCTGATGCAGGTAACGCCGGAACGTGGTACACCACACTTCCGCAATGTACACGTGAGCAACATCAATGCCACCTCCGTGCGCCGCATCATCACTGCACAGGGGCTGCCTTCCTCCCAGCTGGAAGATTTCAGCTTCGATCAGCTGAACATCGCCGCCGAAAGCAAAGGAATGCTCACACAAGTACAGAACTGGACCATCACAGATAGTAAACTCAGCGCTGCTGATAAGAAACCTTTTCAGGTAACCGACTCGAAAAACGTGCAAATCAACGAGTAATGAAATACCTTTTATGGGGCCTTCTGTTGCTCCCTGTAACGGCAACGGCACAACGAAATATGGAATACCTCAACCGGGGCGTAGTGGCTATCGCCGCACCGGAAGGAGGCAACTTCATCAGCTGGCGCTCCCTGGTTACCGACCCGGAAAACGCCGCCTTCAACGTATACCGCGGAAATGTAAAAATCAATAACCAACCAGTGAAAGCTGTTACCTGGCTGTTGGATAAAGCCGTCGACACGGCCGCTACCCTCAGCTACCAGGTGAAAATGGTAGTAAACGGTAAGGAAAAAGAAAGCAGTGAAGTCTTCACAAAAAAAACCGGTAACAAACCTTTTTTATCGATACCACTGCAACTCCCCGAAGGATACACCGCCAACGATGGTTCCGTGGGAGATGTTGACGGAGATGGTGCCTATGAGATCATCCTCCACGCCACCGGTAAAGCACATGATAACTCTCATGCAGGTCTGACAGATCCACCGGTGTTCCAGGCCTATAAAATGGATGGAACGCTGCTGTGGACCATCAACCTCGGAAAAAATATACGCGAAGGCGCCCACTACACACAGTTTCTTGTGTACGACCTCGATGGTGACGGTCGCGTGGAAATCGTCATGAAAACGGCCGACGGCTCCATAGATGCACTCGGCAACGTTATAGGCGACAGCACCAAAGACTATCGTAACGCGAACGGATATATCCTCGCCGGACCCGAATACCTCACCGTATTCGACGGCAAAACCGGCAAGGCCATGGCTACCACCAACTATATCCCCGCACGCCACCCATCGTCACTCACGCCCACCACAGAAGAACTTAAAGCCATCTGGGGTGATGGCTACGGTAACCGCATGGACCGCTTCCTGGCCTGTGTGGCCTACCTCGATGGGCAACATCCCAGTTTTGTAATGACACGTGGTTACTATACCCGCACCGTACTCGCTGCATGGGATTACAAAAATGGAAAAATCACCCACCGATGGACATTCGACAGTGATGCACCAGGCGGACAAAACCGCAAATACAGAGGCCAGGGTAACCACAACCTCACGGTAACGGACCTGGATAATGACGGTAAGGACGAAATCGTGTACGGCGCCATGGTAATCGACGACAACGGAAAAGGACGCTATTCCACCGGTCTTGGTCATGGTGATGCCCTACATGTTTCTGACCTCGATCCGGAACGTCCCGGACTGGAAATATTCGATATCCAGGAACGATTTGATGATGCCGGCGCCAGCTTCCGCGACGCCCGCACCGGAGAAATCCTTTGGAAAAAAGCTTCCGTAAAAGCCGGTGAAGACGGAGAAGGTCCCGGCCGCGGACTCGCCCTGGACGTAGATCCCCGCTATCCTGGTTATGAAAGCTGGGTGGCTGGTGCCGGTATCAGCGGTATGTTCGACGCCAAAGGAAACGTGATCTCCGAGAAAACACCTTCCGTAAACATGGGCATATACTGGGATGGCGACGTGCTCAGCGAACTCCTGAATGGTACCACCATCGATAAGTGGGATTACGCCAACAGTAAAAGTAACCGCTTGCTGGATACCCGCGCGTACGGTTGTGTGAGCAATAATGGTACTAAATCAAACCCGGTATTGTCCGCCGACCTGTTTGGCGACTGGCGCGAAGAAGTGATCTATCGCACCGCGGACAACAAGGAACTGCGCATATTTACCACCACCATACCTACGGATGTGAAATTGTATACGCTCATGCAGGACCCGCAGTACCGCCTGAGCATCGTTTGGCAAAACGTAGGTTACAATCAGCCACCACATACCGGCTATTTCCTGGGCCAGGGCATGAAAGCTCCGGCAAAGCCCAACATTAAAATTATTAAACCATGAAGACATTGAAATATTTGAGTCTGGCCGCCATGTGCCTGATCATGAGTGCTTTTGTACAGTTGAAAAAACCGGTGTTGTATATCATCGGCGACAGCACCGTAAAAAACGGGGATGGCAAGGGTACTACCGGCCAATGGGGCTGGGGTACAATGGTAGGCAGCTACTTTGATACTGCTAAAATTGATGTGCAGAATCATGCCATTGGTGGTCGCAGTAGTCGCACCTTCCTCACCGAAGGCCGCTGGGAAAGGATCCTGGCCGATCTTAAACCAGGTGACTACGTAATCATGCAGTTTGGTCACAACGATGCAGGTCCGCTGGATGATACTTCCAGGGCAAGGGGAACCATCCGCGGAACAGGTGAGGAGTCAAAAGAGATTTATAACCCGATCCGTAAACAGCAGGAAGTAGTACACACCTACGGCTGGTATATGCGTAAATATGTAGCGGAAGCCAAAGCAAAAGGCGCTATCGCCATCATCTGCTCACCGGTGCCGCGCGACAACTGGAATGGCGAAAAGGCAAAGCGCGGCAATGCCGATTATGGCCTATGGGCACATGAAACAGCTGATACCACCGGTGCTTTCTTCATTGACCTGAACAACATCATTGCAGATAAATATGACGCGATGGGCAAGGAAAAAGTAGCCCCGCTGTTTAAAGGAGACCATACCCACACCGGTAAAGAAGGCGCGGAACTCAACGCAGCCGCCGTTATTGAAGGACTGAAAAAAATACCTGGATGTACGCTTAATAGTTACCTGAGATGAAAAAGATACTGATAGCATTCACAATGATCGGGGCCCTGCAGGCAAATGCCCAGCAGGTACCCAACAAAAAGGAAACACTGAAAGCACTGGAACTAACCAACCAGTACTTCATGGAAAAGTACGCTGATCCCGGCAAACCAACGTTCGTGAAAAAGGAACGTCCGTCTAACCTCTGGACCAGGGCGGTGTACTATGAAGGACTGATGGCATTGTACAGTATTGATAAAAAGCCTGCCTACAAGCAGTATGCACTGGACTGGGGAAAGAGCCACCACTGGGGTTTATGGGGTGGACCTACCGTGCGCAATGCGGATAACATCTGTGCCGGCCAAACTTACATCGACCTGTACAGAATTGACAAAGACCCGCAGTACATCAAAGAAGTAAAGGCTGCTATCGACAACATGAAGAGCACTGATAAAGTGGATGACTGGTGGTGGATTGATGCGCTGCAGATGGCGATGCCGGTATTTGTGAAGCTGGGTGTGGATAATAAAGACAACAGCTATTTCGATTTCATGTACCGCATGTACAGTTATACCAAACATAATCATGGTACTAACGGCTTGTATAATGCAGCTGATAAATTATGGTGGAGAGATAAGGACTTCGTGCCGCCGTATACTACCGTAGGTGGTAAACAGTGCTATTGGAGCAGAGGCAATGGCTGGGTGGTTGCGGCCCTTGTGCGTACCCTGGAGGAGCTGCCGAAAACCGATCCTCACTATGCGGAATACCTGCAGGATTATAAAGATATGCTGGCAGCGCTGCTGCCGCTTCAACGCCCGGATGGCTATTGGAATGTAAGCCTGGCCGATCCTACAGAGTACCCGGGAAAAGAACTGACAGGTACTTCCCTGTTTGTTTATGGCATGGCCTGGGGTATTAACAAAGGTATCATTGACCGTAAGGTATACCTGCCAGTGCTGAGCAAAGCCTGGAATGCCATGCTGAAGGACTGTGTGCATCCTGACGGGGCACTGGGCTGGGTGCAGAGCACCGGTAAAGAACCTAAGGACGGTCAGCCGGTGAGCTACGATAAAATTCCTGACTTTGAAGATTATGGGCTGGGATGCTTCCTGCTGGCAGGGTCGGAAGTGTATCAGCTGAAGAAGAAATAATTGCCTGAAGATCCCCCAGGTGGGGTGGCAGGTGCCACCGGCACTGCCCTCCCGGGATTAAATCGGGCCTTCGGCTGCCCGCCCCCTGGTAGTTACTAACAGCTGCATATGGAACTTTCATCAGGTGGCGGCGGGCCAGGCGCAACAACCCGCAATGCGGAAGCCAGGTACTAACAGTCACTGAACTTCCATTGGGTGGTAGGCGCCACCGGCGCCGCCCACCCCGGATTCAATCGGGCCTTCGGCCCGATTGAATCCGGGGCCACAAAATAATTACAAAGAGGTCCCCTCTTTCAAGATACCGTTTTGAGTAGATGCGGTGTATTTTTGCCCATTCCCTCGCTGGTTTTCCGGCGAGGGATTTTTTGTATGCTTTTACGTAAAAATGACCCTTTTGGGAACGATTGCGTAAATAAATAGGGGGAAACTGTTGGCGGTTAGAAAATTAGACAGTAAACTTGTTACCAGAGCTATGGAACTGACGAACTAACAGGCTATCAGCTTTTCATTGGACACGTTAATGAAAATTAATTTAAAGGATGCTTCCTGACCTATAGACACCAACAATATATAGCATGTCATACAGCTGAAAAGCTGATTCTATCAACCTAAATTTCATTCGAAAGGAGTTCTTCACCGGACATTAAATCATTTTTTCCACTTATGAAAAGAATTCTTCTCCTTGTTGCCATTATATGTGGCAGTATGGCTGGCTTTGCCCAATCCCGTCAGGTAAAGGGAACAGTCACCAACAAAGAAGCAGGCGATCCCTTACCGGGAGTAACTGTTCGCCTTCGCAACACTTCAACAGGGGTTAATACAGATGTTAACGGCCGCTTCACGATCACTTTGCCAAATGATAATGCAGCGGAATTGCAGTTTACCTACATTGGCTACCAGGCTAAGGTAATACCTGTAAAACCCGGTCAAACCCTTAACGTTACGTTGGATCAAACCAATGCCAACATGAATGAAGTAGTGGTAGTAGGGTATGGAACGATGTCCCGCAGGGAATTTACAGGTTCCGTTTCCAGCATCAATGCAGCTAAAGAGTTAAAAGACATTCCGGCTAACACCGTAGCGGAAGCACTGGCAGGCCGCCTCGCCGGTGTGCAGGTAACAACTACGGAAGGTCGCCCTGGTGCAGAAATCCTCATCCGCGTACGCGGCGGTGGCTCCATCACACAGGATAACTCCCCCCTCTACATCGTGGATGGTATCCAGGTAGAAAATGCACTCTCTTTACTTTCCCCACAGGAAATCCAATCCATCGACGTACTGAAAGATGCGGCTTCCACTGCCATCTACGGTGCACGCGGTGCAAACGGTGTGGTAATCATCACCACCAAAGGCGGTAAAGAAATGAAAACCCGCGTGAGCTACGATGGCTACGCCGGTACCCGCAGCATCATTAATAAACTGCCGGTACTGAAACCATACGACTTCATAAAGTACCAGTATAAAGTATATAACTATAATACAGACGAAGCTACCTCCAACTCTTTCCGTGATAAATATGGTCGCTGGGAAGATTTAGAGCTATATAAAAATATGCCGTTTACCGACTGGCAGGATGAAGTGTTTGGTCGTGATGCTAAAAACCTGACTAACGTAGTAACCGTTAGCGGCGGTTCTAAAACCACGAGCTTTAATCTCACCCTCAATAACCTGAAAGATGAAGGTATAATGCTCGAATCAGGTTATCGCCGTAATATGCTGTCGTTCCGGTTCGATCACCAGGCATCCGACAGGCTGAAAGTGGGTCTCACCGCACGCTATGGCCGTCAGCGTATAGACGGGGTAGGTACTTCCAACACCGGTTCGCAGGGAACCAACCGCTTACGTAACTCCGTTCGTTACAAACCATTTATAGGTACAGGCCAGGAAGATGTAGTGGATGTATTCGATCCCGAATATGCCAATCTCACCAACCTTACCAGCCCTGTATTACTGGCACACAACGAACTGAAATACGATTACCGCAATGATGGTAACTTTAGCGGTTACTTCAGTTATGATCTCACAAAAGACCTTACCTTCAAATCCGTGGCAGGTATCACCGCCAACAATGGCCGTGCTAATACCTACAACGGTGAAGTAACAAGTGTTGCACGCAGCAACGCAGGCCTGGCGGTTGTAAACATCACCACCGGCGAAACTACTACTCTTACCAACTCCAACACGCTGAACTATAAACATACTTTTGCGAAAAAGCATAACCTAAACGTATTGCTCGGCCAGGAGTTATACCAGACAAAAGCCACTACTTTCAATTCCACCGTTAAGTTTATGCCGGTGGACCTTACGCCGGAACAAGCGTTTGCAGGTATCGATAAAGCAACGCCGCCTTCCGGGTATATTCAGGACCCTGCCTCTACCAGTGAAACACAGGCCAAACTGATTTCTTTCTTCGGCAGGGTAAACTACTCTTACGACAGCAGATATATGCTCACCTTAACAGGTCGTTATGATGGTTCTTCCAAGTTCAACTACGACAATGGTTTTGCATTCTTCCCATCCGCGGCAATAGCCTGGCGGGTGGCAGAAGAAAACTGGTTTAAGGAAGCCAACATCAGCTGGTTATCCGATCTTAAATTCCGTGCAAGCCTGGGTACTTCCGGTAACAACCGAATCGCTAATGACCTGTTCCGCACTGTGTTTGATCCTAAAACCGCCAGCTATGCTTTTGAAGAAGCCGTTACGCCCGGTCTGGCACCTGTGGCGCTCGCCAACCCACGCCTGAAATGGGAAACAACGGTGGCCCGCAACCTGGGACTGGATGTAAGTTTCCTGGATAACAGGGTAAACGCCACCATCGACTTCTATAACAACAATACCCGCGACCTCTTGCTGGCCGTACAGATTCCGCAAACCACCGGCTATGCCACTCAAATGCAGAATGTTGGTAAAACCAAGAATACCGGTGTGGAATTACAGGTGAATGCTTCCCTGTTCGCTAAGAAGAAATTCAACTGGAATGTGAGCTTCAACATCGCGCATAATAAAAATACCATCGTTAGCTTAGGTACTGATCCAAGTGGTAAACCACTGAATTCTTACTTCGCACAATCCGGATGGGTAAACAGTTTGAACGACTTCCTGGTACAGGTAGGTGCGCCCATTGGTCAGTTCTATGGCTATGTAACCGATGGTTACTACAGTGTGGATGATTTTGATTATAACCCATCTACGCAGAAGTATACACTGAAATCAGATGTGCCAAACGCAGGTGCAGTGGCACTCGGCAACAGAGATCCTCAGCCGGGCGATCTGAAACTGAAAAAACTTACCGATGATAAAAACATGGTGATCGGTGCCAACGACAGAACAGTATTAGGTAACGCACAGCCTAAATTCTTTGGTGGTATCAACAACCAGTTTACCTGGAACGGCTTCGATATGAGCATCTTCCTGAACTTCTCTTATGGTAATAAAGTATACAATGCCAACAGGATGGAGTTCACCACGCAGTATCTGTATAAAGACAATAACCTGTTGGAGATCATGAAAGACCAGTGGAAATGGTACGACGATAACGGCATGAAAGTAACAGATCCGGAAGCACTTAAAGCATTGAACAAGGATACCAAATACTGGTCCGCACCAGGGGGTAACTACTTCCTGCATTCATTCGCCATCGAAGACGGTTCTTTCCTTCGTATCAGCAACCTCACACTGGGTTATTCCATACCTGACAAACTGCTGAAACGTACAAATGTATTCTCCCGTTTCCGTGTATACGCGACCGTTAATAACCTGTATACTTTCACTAAATACAGTGGTTATGATCCGGAGGCCAATACCCGTCGCAATAATCCGCTGACACCGTCTGTTGATTACTCTGCGTATCCGCGTAGCCGTTTCATTCTGGCTGGTATAAATGCTTCTTTCTAAGAATTTAATTGTGACTTATTATGCGTAAACGTACTTTATATACAATCCTGGCTGCTGCTGGTATACTTACTGTAGCATCCTGTAAAAAATACCTGGCTGTAGATTCACCCTCTACAGTGCTGCTGGACGATGTTTATAACAGTGTATCCAATACCAACAGTGCCATCGTTGGTACCTATGCGATGCTGATCGGGGATAATGGCTACGGTAGCCGTATTGCTACCCTGTTTCCACAGTCAGGTGATGATTTCAGAACCTCCGGCGACTACAACGCAGATGATCGTCGCGGTATCAGCTGCTATGGCGCAAGCCCGGCTAACACTGACCTGCCGAACTGTTTTAACCAGTTGTTTAAAGGAATAGAGCGGGCCAACAACTGTATTAAGTACATCCCGTTATCCAAACCCTATACTTCCGGTTCGGAAAATGATAAAAAGATGATGCGTAAGATGCTGGGTGAAGCACTCACCCTGCGTGCACAGTTTTACTACGAGGCCGTACGTAACTGGGGCGACCTGCCAGCACACTTTGTGCCGGCTGCAGACCTCACCGATCCTTACCTGCCACGTACCAACCAGGACAGTATCCTGGACCACATCATCGCTGACCTTGCCACCGCAGAAGAGCTGGTGCCTTGGAGAAGTGAATCGCCCGACCAGAACATCCGTATCACCAAAGCTGCCGTAAAAGGCCTCCGCGCCAGAATTGCGCTGGCGCGTGGTGGTTATGCATTGCGTACCGCGTCCAAAACGATGGAACGCGGAAGCGACTACAAAAAATACTACCAGATAGCGATGGATGAGTGTAAGGATATCATGGATCATCCTACCGAACACTCGCTGAACCCGGTGTATGAAAATCTCTTCAAAACCCTGCATTCCGCTACCAGACTGGACAACGAGCATGAGCTGATATTTGAAGTAGGGGCGTTTGGTGGTAATGCCAGCTCCGACAGTAAGCTGGGTTATTACAACGGTATGCGTCACAATGCCAGTTCAAAATATGGCGGCGGTGGCGGTGGTATCAATGCCATTCCAACATACTTCTATGAGTTTGATTCTATAGGTGATATAAGGAGAGATGTAACCCTTAACAGTTTTGAAATTGACGCGGACAGCAAAAAAATCGCCACTACCGGTGCTGCCATGACGGACGGTAAATTCAGACGTTCCTGGACCAGCATTATCGGTACCGCACAGAACCTGGCGGTGAACTGGCCTATTCTGCGCTTTGCCGACGTCCTGCTGATGTATGCGGAAGCGGACAATGAAATCAACGGAGCCCCATCTGCCACAGCGCAGGATGCACTGCTGAAGGTACGTAAACGCGCCTACGTAGGATATGAAAGCCGGATTCCTGCTATTCCACAGGATAAAGAAGGATTTTTCAAAGCGATTGTACAGGAGCGATTACTGGAATTTGGAGGCGAAGGTATCCGTAAATATGACCTCATCAGGTGGAACCTGATCGCTGCCAAATTTGCTGAAACTAAAGATAAGCTGCGCGAATTTATGAACGGCACCGGCAGATACGCCAACGTACCGGCGTATATCTATACCAAGGCTGCCCCTTATGCAGTAAAATCTTCCGGAGAAGAAATGGCAACCATGGACCTGTACGGTGGAGCTCCTGCTAAAGTTTTCTTCGAACCGGGCCTTGGTACCTCCTCTGCACCAAGTGGGTCAGGCTATACCTCCAAGGCATGGCGGGCATCTGTAACGGAAGATTATATCAGCGGCGACCGTAAAGGTTACGTGCGTTACTTCGAAGCCAACAAAAAAGAGCTGTTCCCGATTCCGCTGGATGCAATGAACAGTAATTACAAACTCGAGCAGAACTTTGGTTACAAATAAAAATCCCTATCATGACTATCAGACTTAACTATAATTATATCATAGTATTGCTGCTGGCAGTAGCCGGCCTGTGGTCCTGCAAACGTACCGAAGACGAGCTGGCCATGCCGCGTGAATTCATGCCTTCCGGCAGCATTGATATCTCATCTGAAGATACGGTGGCCATCATCACCTGGAAGGCGGCATTGTATACCACCAAGGCAACCTATATAGTTGATTTATCGAAAGATACCACCTTCGCTACCTACGAACACCGGTTTACTACAGATACTTCCGGCATCAGGATCAACGATAACTTCCTGACGCCGCGTACTAAATATTTCGTGAGAATCCGTACTAACAATGCTGACAGTACGAAAAACTCTCACTGGCTGACCAGTAAAAGCTTCTCCATTTCCGGGGAGCAATGGCTGATCAATCCTGCTGCTACAGATATCATTGATAAGGCGGCTGTCATCAGCTGGAAACCTGCAGCCGGATTTGTAAAGCTGGAACTGAAAGCCAACGGGCAGCCCGTGATTACAGTGCCTTTGGATGCTGCCACCAGCCAGGCCGGACACGTGCAGGTAAACGGCCTTAAAGCGGCTACTACCTATACTGTTGAAATTTACGATGCAGCGGGGAAAAGTAAAGGTTATATATCTTTCACGACCAAAGATGGAGTGCCTGCAAACGGAACGGTGATTGACCTTTCTGGTATTACCGGTCGCCCTTCTGTACTGATGGATACCATTAGCGTGGTGCCTTCCGGCAGTACTATTATTCTCAGACGCGCCGAGAACTACGCGTTCACTTCAGAAGTATTGCTGAATAAATCACTGAGCATTGTAGCTGAAATCAGTTTCAATCCTGCCTATCCTGTGATTACTTTCAACAGTCCCATGAACCTGACTGCCGGTTCCACTATTGACTCTGTATTGTTCAGGGAAGTATCGTTGAAAGGTGCCGTGTATACTGGTTCCTACGTGATGAACATCAATAAAACAGGCAGCATTGGTAAAGTAAACTTTGAATCCTGCAACCTGGAAATGTTCCGTGGGGTGATACGTGTACAAACAGCGGATGCTGCCGGTACTGCCATCAACACGATCAGCTTTAACAACTGTGTAATCGATAGTATTGCAGATTATGGTGTGGTGAATGGTAATGCGCAATCTGCCCTTGCAAATATTAAGTTTACCAACAGTACCCTGTATAAAATGCAGAAGGTAGTGGTAGGGGCTAAGCAGGCGGAGTCTGTTGAGTTTACCGGCTGTACTATCAACGAGGCGCCGCAGGGCGGCGGTGGTGCTTATCTGGTGGACTTCAACGCGATCAATGTTACCAGCGGCATTAAATTCAACAGTTGTATCATTGGTCACGGCAGGATCAACGCAGGCGCTATTACCGTGAGAGGTGCACGTGCAGGTACAGGAACTTCCATTTCTTCCAGTTCCACTTACACCACCGGTGATTACTCCGCCACGGCTAATGCCATACCGGGTGTAACGGCCTATAGCAGCACTGTTGCGGCGCTGTTTACCGATCCTTACAATGGCGTTTTCAGGATAAAAGATAACGGTTTCCCTGGCAGGGCTATTGCCGGTGATCCGCGTTGGAGATAAGTGCCTTCGGCCCTGGCGATCTTTTTTTCTCGCAAAGCAGCATAAGGGGCATAAGCAGCAAAGGCCTGCATTTTGCTCCAATAAGTTTATTCGAAAAAGGAGGAAACCTTCGGTTTCCTCCTTTTTCGAAAGTAGTGCGCCTTTGGCGCACTACTTTCGATCTTAACCAACAAAACACAATTCTTTGCTGCTTACCTGCTTTGCTGTTTTGTGTGCAAAAAAGATCGCGCCCTGGCGCCGCAGGCACCTAAATCCCAATAAGTCTTTGCGAGCTTAAAATCCTTATGCTCCTTCGCGAGAAAAAACATTTAACACGTTATTCATATGAAATTCATTAGCAAAAATTTTTTCTGGCAGATGATGATTGGAGGATGCCTGTTTGCTGCCGATGCGAATGCGCAGCAACAGGCTTTTCCTGGTGCGGAAGGATTCGGGCAGTTTGCCAGTGGCGGACGGAATGGAAAAGTCATTTATGTCACCAACCTGGAAGACGATGGCCCTGGTAGTTTACGCAAAGCCTTAGCCGCCAGGGGCCCACGTACCATTGTGTTTAGTGTTTCCGGCACTATCGCCTTACAATCTCCTATCCGCATAAAGGAGGGAGATGTTACGATCGCGGGACAGTCGGCCCCGGGTGATGGTATTTGTGTACGCAACTACCCGACCTACGTGGAAGCTAACAATGTGATTATCCGGTATATGCGTTTCCGTTTGGGGGATGATTCCCACCAGGAAGGAGATGCCCTCGGTGGTCGAAATACGGATAACGTGATCATCGACCACTGTTCAGTAAGCTGGGCGATGGACGAATGTGCTTCTTTCTATTATAACAGCAATTTCACTTTGCAGTGGTGCCTGGTGGCAGAAGCACTGAATGAATCGTACCACATCAAAGGTGCGCATGGTTATGGCGGCATCTGGGGTGGAAGGAAAGCTAGCTTTCACCACAACCTGATTGCCAACAATAACAGCCGTAATCCGCGCTTCAGCGGTTCCAGCACTACTACCAATACGGAAGATGAGCTGGTCGACTATCGTAACAACGTGGTATATAACTGGGGTTTCAACAGTTCATACGGTGGTGAAAAAGGGCGCTACAATATGGTTAACAACTATTATAAGGCCGGCCCTGCCACCCAGAAAAAGGTGCGCAACAGGATCATCAATCCTTCTGAACCTTATGGGCAGTTTTATGTAGATGGTAATTTCGTTTATCAGGATCCGGCCGTAACGGCCAATAATACCAATGGTGGAGTACAATGCAACGATCCCGCGGCTGCTGTTGTAAAAGTGCCGTTCGAAGTTAGTTCTGTAAAAACTACTGATGCGCTCAATGCCTATAAAGCGGTATTGGCCTCCGCCGGTGCCAGCTTACGGAGAGATGCAGTGGATACGCGTATCATTCGCGAAGTGGAAACCGGCATCTCCACAAATGGTAAAAAGCAAAATGGGATTGTAGATACACCAGCTGAAGCTGGAGGCTACCCGGAGCTGAAATCAGCGCCTGCGCCATTGGATACCGATGGTGATGGTATGCCGGATGCCTGGGAAAAAGCCAATGGGTTGAATCCGGCTGTAGCCGATGGAAACGGACATCAGTTGGATAAAGGGTATACGAATGTGGAGGTGTATTTGAATAGTCTGGTGAAATAATTTTCCTATTTGAAAAGGGCGGGCGCCGATGGTGCCCGTCCTTTTTATTTCCGGAACTGCCGAAGGCAGTTCCGGAAATAAAAAAAAGCGCTGCAGACGCAGCGCTTCGGTGGCTATAGATGGCGGAAGGCGAGCAGCAATTACTGCTCGTTTTGTTTTTCTTTATCTGACTTTCTTTTTGCAACGTCTTCGAGCAGCTTCAGGCCGAGCAGGCCGGAGATAGGACCATTGGTGCCATCTCCGCCGCCGCCGATGAGTATTTCAGGCATGATGCGGATGTTTTGTTCACCGATAGCCTCCATTACTTTCAGCTGGGTGAAGTTATCGCCGCCCATGGCTTCTACGGCAAGCTTATACGATTCTGCGCTGGCCTGACCGGTGGCGAGGATTTTTTCTGCTTCTGCTCTACCGATGAGGGAGATTTTTTCCGCATCAGCTTTAGCAGTCCACTCCGTACGTTCTGCTTCTGCTTTGGCGAGGAGGCGTACTTTTTCGGCCTCACCGGCAGCCATCAGTTTCATACGGTCACTTTCCGCGGTTGCCTGCAAACGTACGCTGTTGGCGTCACCGGTAGCTTTTTTCACCGCCGCATCGGCGATACGTTCGGCGATCCATACACCCTGGTCGGCCTTTACGATCTCCTTCTGGATTTCTGCGATGGCGGTTTCTTTCTCCAGTTTCTGACGTGTTTCCTGCGCCAGTCTTTCCGTATCGTAGGTCACTTTCTGTTCCTCTGCAATCTTACGATCGGTGAGGGTCTTCATCAGTGTTTCCGGCGGTACGATATCACCGATGAGGGTATCCACGCCGTGTACATTATATTGTTCCAGCACATGGCCGATATGTTCTTTCGCAGAGTCCTGGCGTTCTTTACGACTGGTTAAGAAGCCGATCACATCTGAGCCCTGGGCGCTGTTACGGAAGTAGTTACCGATAGTAGGTTCGAGTACCTGTGTTACGAGGTTGCTCATATTACCGAAGCGCGCAATTACTTTTGGTGCTTCGTTGGTAGGAATATGGATGATCTGTGCCACGTCCAGGTTGAACGTAAAACCGTCTTTACTACGCACGGTGATGGTAGACAGGTTTTTATCCAGCTGGTGTGCTTCACTGCGGGCTGCTGCCCAGTTGAGTACCAGGTTGGTGGTAGGTACCAGTTCCACTTTCATAATATATGGGTTGATGGGGTACTTACCGGGTCCCAGTGGTTCCGCCCACACACCTTTATTACCTTTGGATACGATGTTGCCGTGTTTAAACTCAACGCCGCTGAGGTCCACGCCATCACTACCTACGAAGGAGATAACCACCCCTACATGACCGATGGCGATTTCCGTCATTTTCACCAGCTCAATGCGTGCATACCAGGGGTTGATAAAGTAGGAACCTGCCAGCACTACCTGCTCCTGTAATCCTTTATAGCCGCCGTTTTCAAGGAAGGTGTCCACATCCTGGAAGTTGTTGTGATGATCAATATGTTTACCTGCGATGGAGCCGGCTTCCAGGGCCTTACCTTCCAGTGTGGTGACGATACCTACTGCGTTTTCAGGTACCGTGATACTATCGGTCAATTCCACTTCAAACAGGAAGGTGTTGATACGATAGGAACCTGGCGTGATGATGGCGGTTTGCCGGCCTTTGCGGCCACCATTTTTCAGAAATGCTTCGGCGTCCTGGTAGGTGTCGCAGGGCACTTTGCGCGCAAGAATAGCACCGGTTTCCAGCTCCATACCATCCTTTGCCAGTACCAGTCCGATCTTACCGGTAGGGATGATGGTAAATGGCTGAAACGACACGCTGTATTGCCATATCCAGCGCCAGAAATAGATACCGGGAGCCAGTGTTTGCGCCTGAAAACCCGCTTGCCCGTCAGTAGCAATGATGCGGCCTTCCGGCAGTTCCTGCTTACCCAGCAGCACGAATTTTTTGGTTACCAGACCGATACGGTCTTCCGG
Source organism: Chitinophaga jiangningensis (assembly GCF_900142605.1). Taxonomy (GTDB): domain Bacteria; phylum Bacteroidota; class Bacteroidia; order Chitinophagales; family Chitinophagaceae; genus Chitinophaga; species Chitinophaga jiangningensis. Next base: position 599,622 of record NZ_FRBL01000002.1, on the reverse strand, counting down.
TACGATTACCACGCCAAAGAGCATACGAAGTATTACCTTATGCAATACAAGGAGTAGTATGGGCACAGCAATAGCTATTACCCACGTAATTGCAGATACGTTTTCCATTGTTAGGGATGTTAGAGAATGTATGTATTGAAAATGATTACATCAGTTGATTATGTAGCTGAAGACATGCATCAAAGAGGCCCCTTTAATTTTTGTGGCGCTATATATCCAAAAGGTATGCCAGAAGTAAAATTATGCGCGTGGCGGAGAAGTATTGAACTTAGATAAGATGTAGGCAGTGAGGAACGTAATAATGTCCGAATTGTCAGATTCCATTGTGGTTGAAATTACGGTGTAAATGTGGAGAAATTCCCGGAATCTGCAAAATTATTTTCAAGAGGTAGATAAGAATATTCATTGTTACAAAGGCAGGGCAGCCTGCGGCCGCCCTGCCTTTGCGATGGTTGCTCGCTGCCGGAGCATGAGGGCATCCTCTCTTATTTTGTACTTGTTTCCATATTAATCGCATTCACGGTTTGTGCTAAAACCGTTTCATCAAAACCGTTATTTGCAATCATAAATTTCTTCGCTGTTTCTGCTGCCTGCGGATCATTGTCGAAAGCAGCCAAAATGTTTTTACGTTTCAATATTACCTTGGTGGCCTTGTCGTTTTGCACAAGGTAATAAGTATACTTACGTCTGAATTCATTATACATTTTCCCTGTTTGCACCATGCCTTTATCCACGAAGTCAGCTTTGGAATAAACAACGGCTACATCTTTCAGTAAAGTATACTTTCCGGCGGAGGAAAGTTGCTCCACAAACTTCATAGAGCCGTTCAGGTAAGCACGTACAAAGAAGCGCATCTCATCACCTTTTTTGAAGTGCAGCGCCTGTACATTGAAGATCTCCGGTGCGTAAGCTTTACCGTCGCCACCTTTGATGATGAGTTGATTTTTTTGCAGATCAAGATTGGCCTCATATACGACTGATTTTTGCACCGGCTTGTTGTCCAGTGAATCCAGCCACATATAAGCCCATCCGTCGTACAGGTAAGGAGTGCCAACTGTATTGGCGGTGGTGGTGAAATTGTACACCATATCCTTTCCCATAGTGAGTTGGTCTATAGCATTGATGTATTGGGAAGTACGTAAGTAACCGGTGGAATCCTGGGCTACAGCACCGTAACAGAAAGACATCAACAAACAAAAAGCAATGGCTAACGATTTCATAAGCGATAAAATTAGTTGGGTTGAAACCAAAATTATCGAAAAAAGCGCTCACGAAGTAATTAATTGATTGCAAATTTATCATGATAGGGTGGAGATGGACCCCACGCAGCCGGCACCTTTTGTGCCAGCTGTACATCGGTCAATGTGTGGGTATCCGATAATCAGCATTTTCATGCTCCGGAAGCTATGGTGGGTAAATACCCCCGGGTAGCTGTTCATAAATATCTTAAGGTAGCAGTACTTGCCCCTGCTCATTCATTTCCCAGAAAGGATTATGCGCCACTTCAAACAAATGCCCGTCAGGATCCGTGAAATAGCCACTGTAGCCACCCCAGAATACTTCTTCCGCGGGTTTCACAATTTTGCCACCGGCTTTTTCCGCCAGCTGCAATACAGCATCGGTTTCTTCCCGGCTGCGGGTGTTGTATGCCAGCGTTATGCCCCGGAAACCACTGCTCTCAGCCGATTGATTTGCATCGGCCGCCAGTGAATCCCAGCCAAACAAAGAGAGTACAATACCTCCCAGTGAAAAGAAGGCTACCGCCTCCTGGCTGTCGGGTGATTTTTTCCAGCCTAATCCTTCTTCGTAAAATTTCAATGAGCGACTCAAGTCCCTTACACCTAATGTAATGAGTGTTAGCCTTTGCTGCATACAGATATTAATTTGCTAATAAATTTAGTAAAATAAATCCGTATGCAGCCATATGTATCATTAAATTTCTACTGCTTCCAGCTCTGCCTCCTGGATGGCTTTCAGCGTTTTAGTAACGGCATCGGGTGTTACAGAAATACTGTCAATGCCCATGCTGATCAGCATCCGCGTGAATTCCGGGAAGTCGGACGGCCCTTGTCCGCAGATACCTACTTTCACTCCTTTTTCTTTGGCAACGCTGATCAGCCTTGCAATCATACGTTGTACCGCAGGATTCATTTCGTTATAAAGTGAGGCAACAATGCTGGAATCGCGATCCAGCCCCAATGTAAGCTGGGTAAGGTCGTTAGAGCCGATGGAGAACCCGTCAATAAACTCCGCAAACTCTTCGGCCATGATTATATTACTTGGCAGCTCTGCCATCAGGTATACTTCCAGTCCTTCTTCGCCGCGCTTCAGCCCAAATTCGGCCATCACGTCCAGTACTTTTTGCAGCTCTTCCACGGTACGGCAAAACGGAATCATCACCACCACATTTGTTAATCCCATCTGCTCACGTACCTTCCTGATCGCCTCACATTCCAGGCGGAACGCTGGTTTGTAAGCATCGGAATAGTAGCGGGAAGCACCTCTCCAGCCTATCATCGGATTTTCTTCTGATGGCTCAAAATACTTACCTCCCAGTAAGTTGAAATATTCGTTACTCTTGAAATCAGAGAAACGTACAATCACTTTTTCAGGGTAGCAGGAGGCGGCAATTTTACCAACGCCGTATGCAAGCTGATTGATGAAATAATCTGATTCGCTGTTATGCCCCTTGATTAGCTGTGTTATTTTTTTTGTGAGATCAGCATCCTTCAGCTCACGGTGGTTCAGTAACGCCAGTGGATGCGCCTTGATATAGTTGTTGATGATAAACTCCTCTCTGGCCAGGCCTATGCCGCGGTTTGGCAAATGGGTATATTGGAAAGCCATGGAAGGCGTGCCCACATTGAGCATCAGCTGGGTGTTTACCTGTGGCAGCAACGACAAGTCCATTTCCTGTTCTTCAATAGGGAGTATGCCATCATATACCACTCCCTCAGTGCCTGCTGCGCAGTTGACCGTAATGGCCTGCCCAGACGTGAGTTTTTCAGTAGCATCGCCGCAGCCAACAATTGCCGGAATTCCCATCTCCCTGGCAACAATAGCAGCATGACAGGTTCTTCCTCCTTTGTTGGTAACAATGGCGGAGGCCATTTTCATAATAGGTTCCCAGTCAGGATCAGTCATGTCGGTTACCAGCACGTCCCCCGGTTGGAAGCCCAGCCCGGCATTCAACCGGTTGTCCAGCGAAAACAGGATGTTGACATGACCGGCCGCAATTTTATCACCCACGGCAATACCGCGCACGATTTCCTCACGGGGAGCGCCGTTGTCATTGATTACATACGACTTCACCTTGCTATGATCCTTACGGGAGTGGATCGTTTCAGGCCTTGCCTGTACAATATATAATTCGTTGGTAAGTCCGTCCAGCGCCCATTCTACGTCCATAGGGCACCAGTGGCCTTTCTTTTTCGTATAGTACTCCTCGATGCAATTGACCCAGGATGCGAGCTGAATAATATGTGCATCGCTGAGGCAGAACTGATGCAGCGCCTGTTTTTCTACCGGAATAATTTTCGTCCTTTCGTCACTGCCTTCTCCATAAACCATTTTTTTATCCTTATGCCCAAGCTTCTTTTCTACGATAGGGGTATAACCTTTATCCAGCAATGGTTTGAATACAATGAATTCATCCGGGCTCACCGCGCCCTGCACTACCATTTCGCCCAATCCCCAGGAGCCATTAATCAGTACTACGTCCCTGAAACCTGATTCTGTATCGAGTGAAAATGCCACCCCGGAAGCACCGAGGTCAGAGCGCACCATTTTTTGTACACATACGGACAAGCCTATACTAAAATGATCATAGCCAAAGGTGGAGCGGTAGCTGATGGCACGGTCAGTAAACAGGCTGGCAAAGCAGTTTCTCACAGCATCAATCAGGGCCACGGGGCCGCGCACGTTCAGGAACGTTTCCTGCTGACCAGCAAAAGAAGCGTCCGGTAAGTCTTCCGCGGTTGCGGAACTACGTACAGCCACGTCCGTTTGGTCCTGGCCATATTCACGGGACAGTTCATTATACGCATCAATAATCTGGCTGCTCAGCTCATACGGAAAGCGGGTGCTGCTAATGGCCTGGCGGATACGCATACCCGCGCGGCGGAGACTGGTGATATCTTCAAAGTCAATATGGGCGATTTGTTCACGGATATATGCTTCCAGCCCGCTATGTTGCAGGAAGTCGTAATAAGCTTTGGTAGTGATGGCAAAACCGGTTGGGATTTTAACTCCTGCCTGGGTGAGGTTGCCTATCATTTCGCCAAGGGAGGCGGATTTGCCGCCTACGAGCGGCAGCGATTCCATCGTTACGGCTTCGAGTGGGAGAATTATATGATCTTTCATAACATGCTGTTTAGACAATGAAGGTATCCCCCGATACCGTTTCCTGAATCGATTGATTCCCAACACCGAAAACAAATCTGAATTAGGGAGGCGATTCGGAATTTTTTTCAGCATTTGTGGCCGGATACCTATTTTTGGAGAAAATCAGACATGGCCTTCATCCCCGATATGCTCGATATGTGTATTTTGGACATACTTCAACAGGATGCGCGAACCACCAATAAGGAGATTGCCGCAAAACTGGGGAAGTCTGTTACTGCTATATTCGAGCGTGTGAAGCGGCTGGAAGCAGAAGGCTATATCCTTGGTTACATTGCCGTGCTCAACAAAAACAAGCTGGGAAATGCACTGGTGGCCTATACCAGCGTTACCCTGGAAATGCATGGGCATGAAAGATTATCGGCCTTTGAAGAAAGTATGAATGGCTTTGCAGAAGTGCAGGAGTGCTATAAAATGAGTGGTCAGTTTGATTACCTGCTCAAAATTGTAACGGCTGATATGGAAGCCTACGACGGCTTTTATTCCAATAAACTCTCCAAGCTGGATAACATCCGTAAAATCCGCAGTTTGTTTGTATTGTCTGAAACCAAGCAGGAGCCTGGTTTGCATCTCAAAACTGAATTTGTAAACCGCACTAAATAATTACGCCAGCGTACTACTGCCGAATCGCGCCCGTAAAGCATCGATGCTTGCCCGGTTAAAAATATAGGTCAGCGGAAAGCCGGTAGCTATCTCTCTTTGCAGAATTTCATCCTGCGTAAGGTTGTCTATAAACATCACGAGTGCACGTAAGCTATTCCCATGTGCTACGATCAGCACGTTTTCAGCGGCTTCCATATGCGGCAGTATGGTGTGCATGAAATAGGGAATCACGCGGTTATAGGTGTCTTCCAGGCTTTCCCCGCCAGGAGGGCGTGTGCTGAAAGAGCGCCGCCAGATGTGTACCTGTGCTTCCCCGTATTGGGCGGCGGTGTCGGCTTTGTTGAGTCCTTCCAGGTCGCCATAGGAGCGCTCGTTGAGTGCTTTGTTGATCACAACAGGGATGCCTGTTTCCCCGGAGTTTTGCAGTACCAGGTCCAGGGTATGTTGTGCCCGTATAAGGGTAGAAGTAAACGCAATATCGATCTGCTCGCCCCGTAATTCCTTGCCCGCTTCAGTGGCTTCCTGCACACCTTTTTCGGAGAGATCTATGTCTTTCCAGCCGGTGAACCTGTTTTCCAGGTTCCAGAGGGACTGGCCGTGGCGGATTAAGAAGAGTTTTACGCTCATGAGTGTTTTTGTATATTACAGTTAGCTAAAGTGTTTTGTTGATACCCTACATCGCTATCAGGAATAAACCCAAAATATACCCTTATGAAAAGTAAAGTTATCCGATCAGCAGAAGGCTCCCGGCTAAATGTATTGGGAGATAATCAAACTTTTAAGTTTACCGGAGCAGATACCGGGGGGCTTTTTACCACGTTTATCCAGGAAAATCCGCCAGGGATTCAGATACCTAAACACCGGCATACGAGGGAGGATGAATTTTTTCATGTCATCAGCGGCGAAGTGGAATTCCAGATAGAAGATGATATACATTCCCTGCTTGCTGGTGACATGATCTTTTTGCCTCGTGGCGTAGCACACTCGTTTAAAGTGGTGGGGAACAGTCCGGCACGGGTGGAGTGTAGCGTATATCCGTCGGGGTTAGAGTTTATGTTTGAGGAGCTGGGACGTTTGCCTGCGGGCCCGCCTGATTTGGCGGTAGTGGCAGCGATTTGTGACAGGTATGGGGTACAGTTTGTATAGCTGTTTATTTTTCCGCGATGAAAGTAATACTTGTGGTACCACTTTCATCGCGGGAGCGTATATCCATGGGAAGTTTCCCTTTAATTTGTTTTATTTCTCTTTACAACCAGATAACAGATATACAGGAACAGCAACCATCCCGGCATCAGTGCCACCGGCAGCTTCATCCCCGTAATCCACATCAGCACCAGTATCCCCGTCAAAAATATCAGGCAGATGTAATTAGACACCGGGTATATGAAAGAAGGAAACTTCGTTTTTTCCTGGTGTAACTCCTTGCTGTGTTTAAACTTGAGGTGCACCACACTGATCATGATCCAGTTGATAATAAGCGAGCTTACTACCAGCGACATCAACACCTCCAGTGCTTTTTCCGGCATCAGCTTATTTACAATAATACAGATGGCGGCAAACAGGCCTGATACGAGTATTGCCTGCACGGGTACACTGTTTTTATTAAGTTTAGAGAGAAATTTTGGCGCATTGCCCTGTTCTGCCAGTCCGTACAACATGCGGCTGTTACTATATACACAACTGTTGTATACCGACAGCGCGGCGGTCAGTACAATCAGGTTGAGCACATTAGCAATAAGGCTGGTGAAGTACACCGTTTTACCAAACAGGGTAAACTGGAAGCCTTTCAGGCTTTCGAACACCATAACAAACGGGCTGCTATCCGTAGTAATACTTTTCCAGGGAGACAGGGAGAATAATATAATCAACGCGCCCACGTAAAAAATCAGGATACGGTAGATTACCTGGTTGGTAGCTTTAGGAATTGTTTTCTCCGGTTTATCTGCTTCTGCAGCGGTGATGCCTATCAGTTCGAGCCCCCCGAAGGAGAACATGATCAGCGAAATAGCTGCCAGTAAGCCCTGGTAGCCTCCTTTGCCGTCGGCCTGCATAAGGCCTTTAGGGAAAAATCCACCATCGTTCCAGAGGTTAGCTACTGTTGCATCCGGGCCGCCGCTGCCACTAACAAGCAGGTATACCCCAAATATGATCATGGCAATGATAGCCACTACTTTTACGATGGAGAACCAGAACTCCGCTTCGCCGTATACCTTTACGGACGTGAGGTTCAGCGCATTGATGGCTACAAAAAAGAAGCAGCTGGATGCCCACAGGGGTATTTCCGGCCACCAGAAGTGAACATATACACCGATGGCGGTGAGCTCAGACATGCTCACCAGGATATAGAGAATCCAATAGTTCCATCCGGAAGCAAAACCGGCAAAAGTACCCCAGTATTTATAGGCAAAGTGGCTGAAACTGCCGGAAACCGGCTCTTCTACCACCATTTCTCCCAATTGTCGCATGATAAAAAATGCTATGACACCTGCCAGGGCATAGCCTAATATAACGGAGGGACCGGCCAGCACCGCCGCAGGACCAATGCCGAGGAACAAACCCGTTCCGATAGCACCTCCCAGGGCAATAAGCTGTATATGCCTGTTTTGCAGTCCTCTTTTAAGGTGCTGCTCTTCTGATTTAGCCATTGTGATGTTTAAGTTGATTGCTATAGGTAGGCTGCAATATGAGCTTTTTTAATAAAATCTTCCCAAAAAAATAATATAAGATGGCCACTATCTACACCAATGGTTATGATAAGTGTATTTTGAACGTTAATTTAGCTGCACGAAAAAACCGCGTGCATGATAACAATGAAAAGAATCGGATTAACCGCCCTGCTAGGGGCCGGGTTAGCTGGACTGTCGCCCCTCGCTGCGCAACAGAAAAAGCCCAACATCATCTTTATACTGGCCGACGATCTTGGTTATGGTGACCTCAGTGTGTACGGACAACAGCGATTCAGTACCCCCCACATCGACCAACTGGCTGCTGAAGGAAAGCGCTTCACACAGTTTTATGCCGGCACCTCCGTGTGTGCGCCCTCCCGCTGCTCTTTTATCTCCGGAAAACATACCGGGCATACCTATATCAGAGGCAATAAGGAAATGAAGCCGGAAGGCCAGCAACCTATTGCCGATACCGTGATTACCCTGGCTGAAGTGCTGAAACAGGGCGGTTATAAAACCGGTACATTCGGCAAATGGGGACTGGGACCGGTGAAGTCCGAAGGTGATCCCATCACACAAGGCATCGACCAGTTCTATGGCTACAACTGCCAGAGCGAAGCACACCGCTATTATCCTTCTCACCTCTGGAGCAACGATACCCGCGTTGAACTCACTGCAAACGGTGATCTGGAACATACCGTGCAATATGCCCCGGACAGCATCCAGCAACAGGCACTCCGCTTTATGGATGCCAACAAGGATCAGCCTTTCTTCCTCTGGCTTACCTACAACCTGCCGCACGCAGAGCTGCTGACGCCGGACGACAGCATCCTGCAACGTTTCAAAGGCCAGTTCCCAGAAAAACCCTATAAAGGAATTGAATATAATACCGGCGGTGGTAAGCACGGCTATGTGTCGCAGCAATATCCACACGCCTCTTTTGCCGCCATGGTTACCAGGCTCGATCTGTATGTAGGCCAGGTAATGGCTAAGCTGAAACAACTAGGCCTCGATGATAACACCCTGGTTATTTTCACGAGCGACAACGGCCCGCACGCCGAAGGTGGTGCTGATCCGGTGTTCTTCAACAGCAGCGGTGGTTTCCGTGGCATCAAGCGGGATCTGTATGAGGGTGGTATCCGCGTGCCTTTCATTGCAAGATGGAGCGGGAAAATCAAACCGAATACTACCTCCGATTTCGCGGGCGCCTTCTGGGATATGATGCCAACTTTCGCCGTGCTGGCTGGGCAGAAAGCCCCTGCCAATATTGATGGTATCTCCATCGTTCCGGAGCTGACAGGCAAAGGCAGGCAGCCGCAACATCCTTTCCTGTACTGGGAATTTCATGAGAATAATGGTCGCCAGGCCGTGCGCATGGGCAACTGGAAAGCCGTGAAATACAATGTGCAAAAGGATCCCGGGGCAGGAGTAGAGTTGTATGATCTTTCAAAAGACCCGCAGGAGAAAAATAATGTGGCTGCGCAATATCCAAAAATTGCGGCACAGATGAATGATATTATTAAAAGAGAACATGTGGAGTCGGACGTGTTTCCGCTGTTTGGACAGCGGTAATACCGGAAACTAAATTGTATAAAATAACAGCGGGCCCACAGGGCCCGTTGTCATTTACGCTAAAAACAAAAAGCCGCCAGGTAGAAATAATCCGGGAAATGGTCGTATTTTTCGCCCTTAACGAAGGGGGATTTTGAATAGGTATGCTAACACCAACTAATGATATTGAATTATGGCAGTTACTCCTTGCTGGGGACGACCGTTCATTTCAGCAGGTGTACCGTTCGCATTTTTCGATGCTGTATGAGTATGGTATGCGTTTTTCTGATGAGGAAGATTTTGTGAAAGAGTGCATCCAGCAACTGTTTGTGAAGATCTGGACTAACAAGGACTCTCTGGCTGCCGTCACTAAAATTAAACCCTACCTGCTTTTTTCGTTGCGCGCTATTATATATAATAAGTTCAGGGACGAGAAGCGCCGCCGCATTAACGGCCTTGAAGAGGACTATGACTTTGAACTGGAATTTTCTCCGGAAGCCTCTTACATAGAGCGGGAAGTGACTGAAAAAAAGCTCGCCGCATTAAAAGCTGCTATGGAGCAGCTAACTCCCCGGCAAAAAGAAATTATATATCTTCGCTATTTCCAGGAGTTAGATTATAAAGAAATAGCAGCTGTCATGGATGTTTCCGTAAAAGGTGCTTATAAGCTCTCCGCCCGATCCCTTGAAGCATTGCGGGAAATAATGGATATCTCCCTCATTACGCTGATTTGCCTGCTGAAAATTGCTGCCAGCAGGTAGTTTACTTCCTTTTTTATTCCCTGTTTGCAGTTCAGTTTATATTGACTGAAAAAAAATTAAAGATTTTTTCATTTTCCGTGGGGTGATATGTATACCACCGGTGTTTAATGAGAAATGGACCTTACAGGTAAGGCTCCGGGTGTAGTTATGAGTGAGTTGTATCAGCAATATAATAAACAGGATTTCCTGGACGATGACAGCTTTGTCCGCTTTGTCCGCGGGGAAAAGATCGACGTATGGGAGCAATATGTGCAGGGGGCACCTGCCAATCTCCACGCCTTCCATGCCGCCAGAACGGAATTGCAACTGCTGCTTACTGCCAGGCGTATACTGCCATCCGCCGCTGTAGAAGCGGAAGTATGGGAACAGATACAAACCAATATAACACACGTAGCGCATCGATCGCACTTGCGCGTAATCCGTAAACGCTGGATGGTAGCTGCTGCAGCCGCCGCGGTACTTATTGTTGGCATAGCTGCCTATTATAAAATGGCGGATAAAAAAGTGAGCACCGACTATGGTAAGCTGGCCAGCGTATTACTGCCAGACAGTTCCAGGGTATTGCTCAATGCGAACTCTACTATCTCCTATAAAAAGAATTGGAAAGCCGGACAGCCAAGAGAAATATGGCTGAAAGGCGAAGCTTATTTTGAAGTGCGGCACTTAAAGCAGGATGCTTTGCCGGTAAAGGCTTCGGAGCGATTTATTGTACACACGAAACACCTGGATGTAGAGGTGCTGGGTACCGTATTTAATGTAAAAGAAAGACGCGGCATTACCGAAGTAGGACTGCGCTCCGGCGCCGTACAGCTGAAAGCGCAGCAGGGGACACAACAGCTGCTACTGCAACCCGGAGAGGTAGCCAGCTATAGCGAAACAACGCAAACGTTACAACGAACAACAGAACAGGTAAACACCGTCAGCGCCTGGAAAAATAAGGAACTGGTCATGGATAATATGACGGTTCAGGAAATAACGGAATTATTGGAAGATACTTATGGCTACCAGTCAGCGATTGCCGATTCAACTATCTTGAGCAGGCGAATCCAGGGTGTAATCACCGTAAAAAATGAAGATGATATCATTTTCATCCTGTCTGGCATATTAAAGATGAACATTGAAAAAAAGAATCACATGCTGATTTTCAAACAACGTAATTAGTCGGCTCAACCAAATCAGAACGCTAACCAACTTATTCTTATGCAAAAAATTTCATTGAAATTTTGGCTGCTATTGCTATGCAGCATCCTGACCGTGGCAACCTATGGCCAGTCAGCAAATGGTGGGAAAAAGATTCCGATTGCAACCGCATTAACGGATATCACTAAACGCTACAGTACACATTTTGTGTTTGAGCCGGACTTAATAAAAGGACAGTTCACCAGTATTAGTGTGACTGACCTGCCTAAAAGTACACCACTGGAAGAAGTGATGAAACGGATATTCTATCCTGCCAACCTGTTGTTTGTGTACGTAAATGAAAATACTTACATGCTCATTCAGCGTCCTGTCAGTGGGAGTCCTAAAGAGCTGGCAGTTGCAGTGGCAGCCCAGCTGCCCAGGCAGGAGGGAGGCCAATTTGTGGATGCAACGGAAATCAGTGGTTTTGTGTTGGATTCCGCCAGCAGGGAACCACTGCCGGGGGTAACCGTACGGTCGGTTAATGGTAGTCATGGTGGCCTTACGGATAACAGTGGCCGCTTTATTTTACGCAATGTAGCTGCCGATAGCAGGCCGCTGGAAGTAGTGGTTAGTATGGTAGGGTACCGTCCTAAGCGGGTTTCCCTGCATGGACAGGTGACCAGCATTGCGCTGAGCCAGAACGTGAATACGCTGGATGAAGTGAAAGTGGTGGAAATCGGTTATGGCTCCAAAAGAAAAGAAGCACTGACGAATGCAGTGGGAACAGTGAACAATAAAACCATTACGCAGATGCCTACTCCTATGCTGAGTAACGCGCTGGTAGGTACTATCCCGGGATTGTTCGGAAGGCAAACCGGCGGCTCTCCGGGAAGGGATGCATCGCGGCTGCTGGTACGCAGTTCATCATTTGTAAACCCTGCATTAATTGTAATTGACGGCGTGCCACTGAATGATAACATTTCCACCGGAGGCTTCGCTGGGCAGGCCAGCATCAATGACCTGGACCCTGCAGATATTGAATCCGTAACGGTGCTGAAAGATGCAGCATCTACCGCTATCTATGGTTCCAGAGGTGGTAACGGGGTAATCCTGATCACCACAAAGAGAGGTAAGAAAGGAAAGTCCGCATTTAATTTTACCGCCAACTCCACCTGGTCGCAGCCTACGCAGCAGCCTAAATTTGTGGACGCCTATCAGCAGGCATTACTGGAAAACGAATTCTCTGTCAACTCCAACAAAGGCATTGTATATTCTGATGCCACTTTAGATACTATCCGCCTGGGTCTCAACCCGGATAAGTTTGCCAACACCAACTGGAGAAAAGCGGCATTAAAGGATTGGGCTAAAGGACAAAACTATAACCTGAATGTTTCCGGAGGCAACGAGGCCGTGAAATATTATGTTGCCGGCGGCTACAACAACCAGGGCTCGCTGGTGTCGGATAACGCTTTCAAACGTTACACGCTAATCTCAAACCTGGATGCTAAAGTAAACAGGAACCTGACAATGGGCGTAGACATTCGTTATGTAAATGAACAGTTAAATGATCCGGCTGCCATTGGTGCCAACGGCATCCTCAACAACGTATATCTGGCATCTCCGTTGCAACCGGTATACTTCAGTAATGGTTTGCCTGCGGCCAACTATACCGGTACTATTACCAACCCGGTGGTGCAGGAATCCAACTCAGGGTACTACCGCAAAACAGGCAACTACTTCAACGGAAAGCTAAAACTGGATTACAATATTCCGTTTGTAAAAGGGCTTACGGCACATGCTATGGCTTCTTTTGACAGGAATAATTACGGAGATAAGACTTTCGCTACGCCATATAAATTATACAGGCAAAATGCCAGCGGCCAGTATATTCCGGTGGCCGGGGTGGACAGTAAAGGCGCTGATCTGAAACCTACACTCAGTGAAAACCTATATCGTGCGAACTATACCAATACCGAGTGGGGTTTTAACTACGACAGAACCTTCGGTTTGCACCGCGTATCCGGTATGCTGCTGTATACTACCAATGAGTCCAATACCAGTACGCTCAGTGCTGCCCGGTCTAATATCTTTTCTTCCAGTATTGACCAGCTGTTTGCCGGCGATGCCAGTACCAACTCCACTAACAATGGTACTGCCAGTGAATTTGGGAGAGTGGGCTACGTAGGCCGCGCCAGCTATTCCTACAATGGTAAATATTATGTGGATGCGAGCTTCCGCTCCGAGGCCTCTGTGAACTATCCGGACGGACATCGTTGGGGAACCTTCCCTTCTGTTTCTGCCAGCTGGCGTATGTCAGAAGAAAACTTCATCAAGGATAATATTACCTGGATAGATGAACTGAAAATTCGCGCATCTTATGGGATGGCAGGTGATGAAACCGGCTCCGGTTATGGCTCTTACCTCTATAACTTTTCCGTAGGACAGAATTCAGGACCGAGCTCCACTACCGGTAGAAATGGATATGTATTTGGCGGCAGCTATGTGCCATCTGTGTATCCTGGCAATACCGCCCCTAACCTCAATATAACCTGGGGTACAATTAAGGCTGCTAACTTCGGCATGAATGTGAGTTTGTTCAAAGGCTTGCTCGGTGCGGAGTTTGACGTATACCGCAAGAACAATACAAACATCCTCATATCCGTATCCGACAATGTGCCTTTAAGCTACGGCGCCAGCACACCAAAAGTAAATAGGGGAAGTAACCATACAACCGGTTATGAGCTGTCGCTGACGCATAATAACCATATCAGTAAAGATTTCAGTTACTATGTACGTGGTACCATTTCTCATACCAAAACCATCACCGACTATTCCGGGGAGCAAAGCGGCTTACCGGCATGGGATACCCGCCAGGTAAACGGTTGGGGCGCTAATATCGCCCGCGTGTATCACGCAGTGGGATTATTTCAGTCGCGCGAAGAAATTGACAACTGGGCTGTACAGGATGGAAGAAATAATACCACCATCAACCCGGGAGATATAAAGTATGCGGACCTCAACGGAGATCATATCATTGACCAGAAAGACGTGATTGTAAAAGATAATACCGCTATCCCGCTGCTGAACTACGGTATCTCACTGGGGGCCACCTGGAAAAAATTATCGCTCGATGTAACCTTCCAGGGTATTGGCGACTATACAAATACTAACCTGGGTAAATCATGGACTAACTACGACTCCCGCCAGCTCGACAGATGGACACCGGAAAATACGGATGCTACATGGCCTAAACTGGGTTCCATCGCAAGCGATATCCGTATCTCTGATTTTTACGGTTTAAACAGTAACTACCTGCGCTTACGCAATGTACGACTGGCTTATACGCTGGCTCCTTTATGGCTGAAAAAGGCGGGGATTAATAATGTGGTGATTAACATGCAGGGCGGCAACCTGCTGGTATTCTCCAGGGTGAAATTTACCGATCCTGAAAATGATAATACCACGCCGTACGGTCCGCAGAAAACATTGAGTGCAGGCGTAAACGTGAGCTTCTGATTTATTAACTCTTTAACCTGAATGGTCATGAAAAGAAATATCATATACATACTGCTGGCAGGTAGCCTCGTTAGCTTTGCTTCCTGCACAAAGGATATTTTAGATAAAAAACCAACTGATAGCATCAATGAGCTGACTGTATGGAATGATATCGGTTTGGTGGGGAACTACGTAAATTATTTCTACTCCACTTTGCAGAGCGGTTATTCGCGTAACTACTACCTGTCTGCCGCTACTGATGACGGCATGAATGGACTAGCCAACGATATCTTTTACGTAAAGCCGCTCACTATGGATGCCAGCTGGAACGCCACCAACGCACCCTTTAATGGCTACTATACCACTACGTATCAGAATATACGAAAAGCCAATGATTTCCTCGCACACATAGATGCCGTGCCGGGCGACTCCCTGCTTAAAAAGCAGTATAAAAATGAGATACACTTTTTCCGAGCTTACTATTATACGGAACTGCTGAATTACTTTGGAGATGACCCCATCACGGCTTCCGGCGCTGTTGCGCCCTCCGGACTGGTGCCTGGCTATGAAGATGCGCTGGGTGTAGTTATTGTGGAGAAAGCACAGCAGTACGGGAAAGATACCTTGAACATTCCACGTAGCACCCGTAGAGAAACGGTGGATTATATTATTGGTCAGCTGGATGAAATAGCCGCTTCACTGGGCTCCCTGCCTGCCAGCTACACCAGCCCTGCCGGCCGGTTAAACAGCGGGGTTGCCCTGGCACTAAAGGCGCGTGTACTCCTGTATGCAGGCCGGTTTCAGGCTGCTGCCGCAGCTGCCAAAGTAGTGATGGACCTGGGGAAATACAGTCTGTACCCAGACTATAGAACCCTGTTCACCGTTAAAAATAACCAGGAGTGCATCCTGTCCGTACAACATAATAATATGGCCAAAGAAAGAGGCCATACCTACGATCGCGACATGGCCGTAGGCTCTATGAGTGGTTTTTCCCGGAGCAACCCTACCCAGAACCTTGTAGATGATTATGAAATGACGGATGGTAAGCTCCCTGCACAATCAGCATTATATAACAGTGCCACCCCTTATGCCAACAGGGATGCCCGCTTTTACGCCAGCGTAGCCTATGATGGCGCTACATACAGAGGCAGTGTGCTGCAAACCTATGCTAACGGTTACGATCAAACGAACGCGGGTTTTTACAAAACACAAACCACTTACCTGGTGCGCAAAGCCTGCAACGAAACTTTCAATTTCCTCGGTGATGCTACCTACGGCAGCGATCAGAACTGGCAATACCTCCGTTATGCGGAAATCCTGCTGAACTACGCCGAAGCACAGAACGAGGCTATAGGCCCGGATGCCACCGTGTACAACGCCGTAAATGCCATCCGTACCCGTGCGAAGCAGCCAGCATTGCCGGCAGGACTTACCCAGGACCAGATGCGCCAGCGCATCCGCCATGAACGCAGAATTGAGTTCGCCTTCGAAGACCAGCGTTTCTGGGATATCCGCCGCTGGCACATCGCTGACCAGGCAGCTTACAAAACTATTTATGGCGCCAATATCAAATTGTCGGGTACCACGAAAGTATACGGTACACCGGTGTTACTGGAATCCCGCTTTTTTGAGCTGAAGAATTATTGTATGCCTATTCCATATTCAGAACTCCAGGCAAATTCCAACATGATCCAAAATACTTACTGGAAATAAAGCAACTTTAGATGCAAACACTCAGGAAAGGCTTACTGGCAGCAGGGATGTTAATTTCCTCGTCGGCCATGGCACAGCAGAACGGTAAAGATTACGTACGGCCGCTGCCGGTACTCGACAGCTGGACTGACAGCCAGCATTTCATTCTCTCTAAAAGAAATGAAAAAAACCGTATTACCTATGTAAAAGTTAATGCAGCCACGGGACAGGAAGTGGCAGATACCAGCTACCGGCCAAAGCCTAAGCAGCCCGCCGCAAAGCTGCTGGTAAAAGATCATGATATATTCCTGCAACAGGGATCCTTGCGCAAACAGCTGACACACGACAGCATCCCGGAAACTACTCCGGTGTTTTCGCCGGACAGCAGCCGCATTGCCTTCATTCGGCAAAATGATTTGTATACCCTGGAACTGGCCACCGGTAAAGAAACCCGGCTTACCTTCGACGGCACCGCCATGCTCATGAACGGTAAGGCCTCCTGGGTATATATGGAAGAAATACTGGGACGCCAGTACGACGGGCGCGCATTTTGGTGGAGCCCCGACAGTAAATCCATCGCCTATTTTCAGACAGACGACAGCCAGGTACCGGAGTATACCATCACCGACGCCGGCAGCGGCTACCATGGCTATGTGGAAAAGCAACGTTATCCACAACCGGGCGATCCGAACCCTGCTGTTAAAATCGGTATAGTGGCAGCTACAGGCGGTAATACCACCTGGGCCGACTTTAACCCCGCTGTGGATCAGTATTTCGGCACTCCAGTATGGAACCCCGACAGCAAAACGGTGCTGGTGCAATGGCTGAACCGGGATCAGAACAATTACCAGCTGTTCGCCATCAACAGGGATAACGGCAGCAAAAAGCTGTTGTACAACGAAACCCAGCCTACCTGGATCAGCCTGGATGAAGAAGACCGCATCACTTTTTTAAATGGTGGTAAGCAATTCATCTTTATATCTGATAAATCAGGCTACCGGCACCTGTACCTGCACAATGCAGACGGGACGCTGAAAAGCCAGCTTACCAGCGGAAACTTTGTAGTGAAAAACATTCAATACATCGATGAAAAAAAGAAAGTCGTTTACTTCAGTTGTAATAAAGACGGCTTAAACAGGCAGGATTTATACCGGGTAGATTTTGCCGGTAAAAATCTGAAGCGACTTACTTTTGGCCCTTATAACCACAAAGTTTCTTTTTCGCCGGATGGAAGTTATTTCACCACCCAGTATAGCAACAGCGCCACACCAGATCGCCTTGCACTGGTGACTAACGAAGGGAAAGTGATCAGCCAGCTGGGCGATAGTAAAGGCCCGGATTTCAATGACGAAGTGGCTAGCTGCATGCGCACCATATACGTAAAAAGTGCAGACGGGAAGTTTGACCTGCCCATCCATTTATCACTCCCAAAAAATTTTGAGGCTGGTAAAAAGTATCCACTCGTGCTGGCAATTTACGGAGGCCCGGCATCGGCGAATGTATACGACGAGTTTATAAATCCTAAGTACGGCAGTAATGATGGAATTATTCATGCCAGCATCGACCACCGCGGATGTTACGAGTTTGGTAAGGTTGGACAAAACTACATGTATCGCAACCTGGCTTACTGGGCCCTGCAGGATTACATCCAGGGTTTAAAATGGCTGATCGACAATGTACAGGTAGACCCGGAAAAAGTATGCATCAGCGGTTACAGCTTTGGCGGATACATGACCTGCTATGCACTCACTTACGGTGCTGACTATTTTAAATACGGCATTGCCGGCGGCAGCGTGGTGGACTGGCGTATGTACGATACCCACTACACCGAACGATATATGGATACCCCGGCTCAGAATCCGGAAGGTTATCAACAATCATCCGTTCTAACGTATACGGATAAACTGAAAGGGAAATTGCTGTTAATACATGGTGTGAAAGACGATAATGTGCATATCAATAATACATTATCGTTAGTGGATAAACTGGAACGTGAGAATAATACTCACTTTGAACTGATGTTATACCCTGGTAACAGACACGCTGTTATTTCCGATAAACTATCGCATTACAATGAGGTGATGAAAACATTTATTGACAAATACCTGCTAAATAAGACGAATGAAAAATAAGCTATTAACGGCCACCGTATTTTCTGTTGTGACATTTAGCGCGCAGGCGCAGCAAAAGCCAGGCATTATTAAAGGTACTGCACCCGCAGCACTTAATGGTGTTACGATCATGCTGATCAGGGATGATGGAGGATTACGTACCTCCTACGTAGATACGGCTGTTATCAGGGACGGTAAATTTGAATTAAAGGATACCACTCAGCAGCCATTCTCCGGCATGATTTCAGCGGTGTTACGCAGGCCTGGCCAGCTTCCACTGCCTGGTTATCGCCGTATCTTCCTGAAACCGGGTGATGTGACCGTGATTTCACAACCGGAAATAAAAAGTGATAAAAATAGTATGGAAGGAGCTGTAATTACCGGTTCCGACTATACGAAACAGCAGGATGAATTGCTGGCAGCCCTGGCGCCATCTGAAATAAAATTGCAGGAATTACGTACCAGCCACCGTCGCTTGTCATCAAAAGATTCAGTGGCATTCAGAGCCAGCAGCGACAGGCTGATGGCTGAAATAGCGGTGCAGGATAGTATAAAGAAAGCATTCATCCAATCACACCCGGATTATTATGTAAGCCTGTTTACCTTCAGCAGGATGTTAGGAAGCAGGGTGAATGATATTGCCCAGGCCAAGGCAGATTTTGCGAGATTTACGCCTGCGTTGAAAAAATCAGATTTAGGGCAACGTATTATGACGCTGATCGGGCAGTCGGCACGCATTAATGTAGGGCAGCAGGCACCGCGCTTTTCAGCACCTGATAAAGACGGGAATGAATTGTCGCTTGCCTCTTTCAAAGGCAAATACCTGTTGCTCGATTTCTGGGCCAGCTGGTGTGGGCCATGCCGGCACGAAAACCCTACCGTGCTGAAAGCATATGAGCGTTTTAAGGATAAGAACTTCGATATCCTGGCGGTGTCGCTCGACAGGCCCAATGGTAAAGAGGCCTGGCTGAAAGCTATTAAAGACGACGGGCTTCCGTGGCATCACATTGCGGAATTGGCGGGTTTTGCCGGAAGTATTCCGAAGATGTATATGGTAAATGCTATTCCTACTAATTTTCTGATTGATCCTACCGGCAAAATAATCGCGATGAACCTGCGGGGGGAAGCATTGGAGCAGGCGCTGGAGAAATTTCTGAAATAATTATACCAACCAATCACTTACAAACCGTGACACGTTTATGTGTCACGGTTTTTTTAATGTTAATTATTCATCACTTTATGATAAGCGATGGTATCCGTCGGCAACTGTGCCAGCCTGTATCCACCGGTGTCAATTTTCATCAGTTCCAGTTGTTTGTGCAGGTCTTGTAAAGTGCTGGCAGGTATTCCTGTTTGGCCTACATACAGTTGTTCCAGGTGCTTATTATTTTTTAGGGAGATGATATCGGCCGCTCCGGTAGCCGTTTGTACCAGGTTGAGGTACATGAGGTTCGCACACTGATTTAACGCTTTCAGCTCTTTTCCTTTGATGGCAGTGCCTTTCAGCGTTAGCTTCGTGAGGTTTTTCAACTGGCCGAGGGTGCTGAACACCTGGTCTGTTACCGCGGTACCGGATAGATCCAGCCAGATCAGCTGCTCTTTCAATGGCAGCATCAGTGCTGCGTCCTGATCATTAAAACCTTGTGCTGTAAAGGCGGTGATAGACAGGTAGTTGCTGTTTTCCGCCACCGGTAATACTTTCAGTCCTTTGGCGGTGAGCGCTGCAATGGCAGCATCCGGCGCTTTACCCACTGTTTTTTCCGGCACGGTGGCCAGCTGGTCCACCGGCTTGGAAGGCTGCATAGCAGCCAGTACGGCGCTGATGCGTGGGTTTTTAGGCAGGTCCTTTACCTTTTTGCCTGCCGGGCCGCCACAGGCAATCCACCAATGTAACAGTTCCGTTTCCGCAGGCGTGAGCGAAGGTTTGCCTTTTGGAGGCATGCGGTGCTCATCGTTTTCCGAAAGTATAATACGTTTGTATATTTCACTTTCTTCGGGCATGCTGTCCTTTAATACCGGACCATTTTCACCACCCTTACGCATCAACGCTAATGTTTCCAGTTGCAAACCGCCTTTCAGCTTTTGCTGACTGTGGCAGCTGATGCAGCGATTGTTGAGCACAGGTTGTACCAGGTCCTCATATAACAGCGCATCCCCGATGTCCTTATAGTTGCTCGTGCCCGCAGCAGTTGCTTTTTTAGAGAATCCGCTGAGCGCCGCCGGCATGGCTGCTTCCAGGTAGTTGTCGCCATGAGTAAGCGTACCGCCATAATGCCCGGTGATGCTGATCAGTACCAGCATTACCAGTGCCAGCACCAATTCCAGCTTAGGACTTTTTTTCAGCATCCGGTAAGTAAGCCACCATATACCACTGATAACGGCAACGGCTATACCGAGATAGAAGTGCGTGTCTAACGTTTTTTCGTCATAGCCACCATCCTGCGAGAGCAGGTAGCCGGTGAGGCAGCTGAAAGCGGCTGCCGCAAAGGCGAGGAACAGCGTAAATGGAATGGCTGATCGCAGTGATTGCCACCTGGGTAGTTTGCTGATGAGCACAAACAGCAGTGCTACGATCAATATGCCTATCGGTAAATGCACCAGCAGCGGATGCATACGCCCGGTGAGGCTGGCCCAGCTGCCTGTACTTTCTAAAAGAATCATGCAGAAAATAGTTGAGTAATTCAGATCACTTAGCAGCGGCGTAGCGTGCACGCAGTTGCTGCATCATGTATACGTTGATGTCCCACTGATTGGCCAGCGGCTGCCGGGTATAGGGCAGGGTAGGCATGTAGTTCGGCGGACCGAATTCAGTGAGCACAGTGAGTGGCCTGCCCTCGGCCTGGTGGCGCTGTACTATCTGATCCCACCAGCTGAAGTGAGCTTTTACCGCAGCCTCCCATTCCGGCGCCCGCGGATCATTTACCTGCGGCCCTTCCTGGTGGCCTACCCGCGCATGAAAATGCCCTGCCCGCGATAATGCCGCAGCCACCGCTTCCGGCTGATCCTGCAGAAGGGACTCATGCACATTGCACCAATGCGAAATATCCAATGTTAAACGCAGATCCGGTTTGGCATCAATAAACTGTTTGGCGATGTGCGCTGCAAAGAGCATCCGGCTACGGTGTGTTTCGTGGTACACCGGAATGCCACTGGCCCTGGAAATGCGCGTGGTCATATCAATCAGGCGGCAGTTTTGCTCGAAGGTAAAGTAATCTCTTCCGCTATGGCAGTTGACATATAATGGCTTTACCTCCGCTTTAGCAGTAGCACGTTGCAGGTTGGTTTCAAACTCAGTAAAATGTTTGTCGAAGTTGCTGCTGCTGCCAGCAGCCAGGTAGCCAACTGCCAGGTCATTATCCTTTAATGCTTTGAATAACTCCGTTTGTACGTCCGGGTTACCTGACCACCATACTTCAATGCCATCGTAGCCGGCCTGTTTGGCGGCGGCGCAAAAGGCGGTGATGCCACCGGTGAATCCCCAGTCGGTGGCCATGATAGAGAGCTTGTAGCCCGGTTTAATATTGCTGGCAGGTGTTGCCAGGGAAGGGAGCGACGGTAATAAAAATGCGCCGCCCAGTATCGATGATTGTTTAAGAAAATTTCTTCTATCGCTGTTCATGCTGTGGTGAAATGTTTAAGCCAGTATAGGGGTGATTACATGTCCTCCGGTGTCTGTAAGGCGGAAAGGCCTTCCCTGGAACTGGTAGGTCAGTTTTTCGTGATCAAAGCCCAGCTGCTGTAAAATAGTAGCGTGTATATCATTGATGGCTACCTTGCCTTTTACGGCGGCGTAGCCTATTTCATCGGTTTCTCCCCAGGTAAAGCCTTTTTTGATGCCGGCACCTGCCATCCAGATGGTGAAGGCTTCTACGTGGTGGTCGCGGCCAAGGAAAGGCATGTCTTTACCATCACGGTTTTCCTGCATAGGGGTGCGACCAAACTCGCCGCCCCAGATCACCAGTGTTTCATCCAGCAGGCCGCGTTGCTTCAGGTCCTGCAGCAGTGCGGTAACAGGACGGTCAATTTCGCGGCATTTATTGCGGAAGCCGTAGTCGATGGCCAGGTTTTCATCCGTACCATGACTATCCCAGCCCCAGTCGTACAGCTGTACAAAGCGCACGCCTTTTTCCACGAGCTTGCGGGCAAGCAAACAGTTGTTGGCAAAGGATTCCTTACCCGGCTGCGTGCCATACATTTCATGTATATAGTCTGGTTCGTTCTGGATGTTCATCACATCGGGAACGGCTATCTGCATTTTATACGCCAGTTCATATTGTGAAATACGGGCCAGGGTTTCAGGATCGCCATAGGCCGTGTATTCTTCCTCGTTAATGCGGTTGATGGCATCGATGGAAGCTTTGCGCAGGTCACGGTCCATCCCTTCCGGATCGGAGAGGAACAGCACCGGATCGCCTTTGGTGCGGCATTGCACGCCCTGGTATACCGATGGCAGGAAGCCGCTGCCCCAGATGCTTTTACCCGCATCCGGTGTTTTACCTCCGGAGGTGAGTACTACAAAGCCTGGCAGGTTACTGTTTTCCGTACCTAAGCCGTACGTAACCCAGGAGCCTGTGCTGGGCCTGCCGAGTCGGGCACTGCCGGTTTGCATGAGCAGCTGTGCCGGACCGTGGTTAAACTGGTCTGTTTGTACCGCTTTGAGGAAACTCACTTCATCTGCCATGGAGCTAAAATGCGGCAGGTGATCGGAGATCCAGGCGCCGGAGGCGCCATGCTGGCTAAACACCGCCTGTGGTCCCAGCATTTTTGGTACGCCGCGGATAAACGCGAATTTCTTTCCTTCTAACAGGGAAGGTGGGCATAGCTGATTATGTAATTTCTGTAAGGCAGGTTTATAATCGAATAACTCTAATTGTGAAGGTGCGCCGGCCATGTGCAGGTATATCACGCTTTTTGCCTTGCCGGGGAAATGCGGTGCTTTGGGCGCCATTGGGTCAGCCGCTACGGCACTGGGTATGGCACTGGTGCCACCGCAGCCTGCGAGGAAGGAGCCCAGGGCTGCTGCGCCTATGCCGGTGACGCAGTCCATTAAAAAATGGCGGCGGGTAAGGGAGCGCAGGTGCTCCTTATTGGCTTCGTCTATCAGTTTTTTGTATCTGGACATACGAATGATTTTAAGATTTGGTCATGAATTCATCCAGGTTCATCAACGCGTTGGCAACGGTGGCCAGTGCGGCGGCGGACGGTGCCTCAGGCGTGTTGCTGCTGCACTGTAGCAGCTTGCAGGCCGCCGCAGGATCTTTCTGGTAAGTGGTTAATGCCTTGTTGTATAAGGAAAGCAGTACTTTCAGTTTGCTGTCGGTAATAGGTTTGAACATCGCGCGTTCATAACCCCAACGGATACTCGCAGCAGGATCCTTGGATTGTGTCTGCATTTGTTTGGCCAGTGCTACGGCGGTTTCTACATACACAGGATCATTGAGTGTTACCAGTGCCTGTAATGGGGTGTTGGTGCGTATCCTGCGTTGCAGGCATACTTCGCGACTACTCCCGTCAAACGTAACCATGGAAGGGTATGGGCTTGTACGTTTCTGGTACACATATACTGCGCGGCGATATTGGTTGCCGTCTTCTGCTTTTTTCCAGTATTCACCACTCCAAACTGATTGCCAGATATTGTCCGGCTGGTAAGGCATAATGCTGGGTCCATGCATGTTGGTGTTGAGCAATCCGCTCACGCTGAGTGCCTGGTCGCGCACTGCTTCGGCAGTGAGCCTGAAATGCGGCCCCCTGGCCAGGTAGCGGTTAGCAGGATCTTTTTCCTGCAGCTCCGGTGTATTAACGGAAGAACGTTGGTAAGCGGCGGAAAGCACCATTTCTCTCAACAGCGGTTTCAGGTGCCATTTGTAGCGGTGCATGAAATTATAGGCAAGGTAATCCAGCAGTTGCGGATGCGAAGGCGTGAAGCCCTGCGTACCGAAGTCTTCCAGCGTTTCCACGATGCCAATGCCGAACAGTTGTTCCCAGAGGCGGTTTACCATCACCCTTGCCGTAAGCGGGTTTTGATCGGAGGTAAGCCACTGGGCAAAGCCGAGGCGATTGCGCGGGGCTTTAGCCGGGAATGGGTTGAGTGAATGTGGTACATCCGGTTTTACTTCTGCTCCTGTTACCATCCAGTTGCCCCTTTCAAAAATATGGGTAGGGCGGTACATAGATGTCGGATTCTCTACCATTACGGGGACTTCTTCCGGCTGCATGTTCACTACTTCCATAAATTTGGCAGCTATATTGTCGTAACCCGGAGTGCCTTTACCTGGCAGCTCTTCACGGAAAGCGAACCACTCTACCCCACATACGGATGCTTCTTTTTGCAGGGAGGGGTTACGGAAAATAAAGTAGAGATCATGAATACCTGCGGTGGCAGGAATTGGAATGTTGATCGCGAGTCGGCCTTTGGTGACGGCGAGCGGATGTGTTACTAATGTCTTGCCATTAAGGCTGTCCAAACGGATTTCCATCACGCCGCCCGGGGTGCCGGTCCAGTAGTTCATCAGGAAGCGTGTTTTTCCGCTGAGTTCCTGTTTAGGTAAGCGGCAGCTGCCGCCGCTTCTGATACCGAGGTATTTGGTATCGGCGAGGGCGCCGTTGATGTATTGGTCACAGTCGTGTGCGTGGCGCTTGGGTTCCAGCACGGTCATAAATTCTTTAACGTCCTGCTGCTGGGTGGCATTGCCATTACTACTTACCCAGCTGGTGATGGCCTGTACCTGTTGGTTACTAACGCTGTCGTACAAACGAAGTTTAGGATGTTCCATGTGGGTATCTTCATCGCGGGTATTATTCACGAAGGCCAGCAGTTTATAATAGTCTTCGAAGCGGAATGGATCGTAGGGGTGACTATGGCATTGAACGCAGGCGATGGTAACGCCCTGGAATACATCCATGGTGGTGCTGATACGGTCCATTACGGCGGCGGTGCGGAATTCTTCGTCCTGTGTCCCGCCTTCGTCGTTGCTCATGGTATTGCGGTTAAACGCGGTAGCGATGAGCTGATCTTTGGAAGGGTTGGGCAGGAGGTCGCCGGCCAGCTGTTCGATGGCGAAGCTGTCGTAGGGCAGGTCGCGGTTAAACGCGTCGATTACCCAGTCGCGATATCGCCAGATGTTCCGGCCGTTATCACGTTCGTAGCCTTTGGAGTCGGAGTAGCGGGCGAGGTCCAGCCACATGCTGGCCCAGCGTTCGCCGTAGCGGGGGGATTGCAGTAACTGGTCCACCAGCTTTTCGTAGGCTTTATCGCTGTTGTCCGCCGCAAATTGCTTTGCCATTTCCGGGGTAGGGGGTAATCCGGTGAGATCCAGGCTTACGCGGCGCAGCAGTGTCATTTTATCGGCAGCACCGGCGGCTTTCAGGCCTTCGGCTTCGAGTTTTTCGTTAATGAAATAATCGATCGCGTGCTCCTGGTCGGGCACGGTGGCGGCTTTGGGAGATACATAAGCCCAGTGTTCTCCCCATTCCGCACCGGATTTCACCCAGTCGGTAAGGATACCGATTTCTTCTTTGCTGAGTGGCTCACCTTTCTGTGGCATCCTTTCTTTGGGATCCTTACAGGTAAGGCGGCGGATAAATTCGCTGTGATCGGGATCACCGGGAATAATAGCGGGCTTGCCCGATTTGGTGACACCAAGGGCCTCTTCGCGGAACAACACACTGAATCCGCCACTCTGCTTTACACCGCCGTGGCAGCTGATGCAATGCTTGTTTAATATCGGTTTGACTTCTGTACTGAAGTCCGGTTTTCGCGTGGAATTACATGCAGCGATGATACTGCCCGCAACCAGGGCAATGCAAATGTTCACTGTAAGGTTCCGACGCGTAGTGGAATAACGCATTAGATTAATGATTGACGTATCCTAAAATTAAGAAGGACCTGGCTGATGATTACTAGATGATCTGTCGGAAATGATGGATTATTTTACGGTTAAGTGTTTCTTTCGCGGTATTGATTGGGCGATACGCCCATCTCTTTGGTGAAGAGCCTGGAGAAATAATACGGATCATCCATGCCCAGCCGCGCTGCTATCTCCTTAATTCTTAATGTGGTGAAAAGCAGGTACTGGCAAGCATCCTGGACCTTCAGCTGGTTAAAATATTCGATTGGTGAAAAGCCGGTGTTGGCTTTAAACAGAGAGCTGAAGTGCGACTGCGACAGGTTGGCAGCATTCGCCATTTGTTGCAGCGTAAGCATTTTATGCAGATTTTTTCGCATAAATGTAATGGCCAGGTCCGTGGCACTTTGGCTGGGAGCCACGGTGAGCTCGGCTTCCGAATAAATGCAGTTTGCGAGGAATGTCCAGAAATGCATGTTCGCATACAGCAGGTTCTCCGTCCGGTAGCCTTTCTCCAGCTGCCGGTAGCTCTTATCGAACAGCTCTATCCGCTGGTCAGACCAGCGCAGGAAAGTTTTATACCCCTGCCACTCCTTCAGGGCGGCCTCCATCAGCCCGTCGCTGCTGGTGCCGGTGAAGTGCGCCCAGTAAATGGTCCATGGGTCCTTCGCATCAGCATTATACTCATGGGATACATTCCGTGGCAGCAAAAAGCAGTTGCCCGCCTGCATTTGATGGGCATGGCCTTCCAGGATTATCTGCCCGGCGCCCTCCCTGCAATAAATTAAAATGTGCTGATCCGCGCCCTGGGCGCGTTTCTTATAATGGAATTTAGCTTTATCATAAAAGCCGATATCGGTAATATATAAGGGCGCAAGCGCCGGATTCATTGTACACTGTGTGGCTAAAAGCCCGCGGGGCAGCACAATTGCACGCTGCCCCTGGAAGCCGTCTCTCTTCCGGATCATAACGGGATGTTTGAATCAAAGTAAGAAAATCCATCCCGACGGACAATTTTTTTGGATGAGTGGCAATGAAAACGATTGAAATGATTATTTCTTTTTCAGGATAGTCACGGAAAAAGTAACGGGCGTGAGTGGTACATCATTCTTATCCGTAGGTAGCTGACTGATTTTTTCAACCACCTCATAGCCTTTTGTAATTTCTCCGAAAACGGTGTAATCGCCGTCCAGTCGCGGTATACCACCAACAGACTCATATACCTTTTTATGCTCATCCGGAATAATAACCCCTTTTTTCTTTTCCAGCTCTGTTAGCTGGGCCTCCGTATATTTTTTGCCCACCACAAAATATATCTGGTTGAAGAAAGAGGCCTTTTCCGGGTTATTATCACGGCCTGCGCCCAGCGTACCACGTTTGTGATAGCGGTTAAGCTTTATCTCCGCCGGAAAGCGGGGCGCTCCCAGTTCCGGATGCTGTTGCTCATACAGCAGGGTAGTATCGTCCAGCACGCCTCCCTGGATCACAAACTCTTTAATAACACGGTTAAAAAGCGCCTGCGTGTAGGTGCCTTTCTTCATTTCTGCGAGGAACATATCCCGGTGCTTCGGCGTGTCATCATACAGCATCACGGTAAAAGTGCCGTGGTTGGTGGTGAATTTTACAAGTGTGGACTGTGCCCGGGCAATAATACCACAAAGCAGTACAGCCGCTAACAGCATCCCTTTTTTCATGTCTGGGTTTTTGCTGAAGATAGAAAATTTGGTAAGATAGTGTTACTAAATATCATTATTGTTTAACTGATATGGATTTGGGATGTCTATTTTTGACCATTCTCAATAGTATAAGTAAATTCCATGTATTGTAAAAACAAGCTCATAAATGCGGCGCTAATGGCATGCATGCTGTTGTTGCCACTTTTTTCCTTTGCCGGTAAGATAGTAGTGTCGTGCTTAGGCACGAGTATCACCTATGGGGCAGGTATGTACAACCGGGAACAAAACAACTTTCCAAGGCAACTGCAATACCTGCTGGGAAACAACTACCAGGTGAATAACTTTGGTGCCAGCGGTGCTACCTTACTGCAACACGGCAACCGGCCCTACAACCAGCAGCCCGTATATGAAAAAGCCCTGCAAACAAAGAGCGATATCATCTTCCTTGAATTTGGTACCAACGACAGCAAAGCCGTTAACCGGCCTTATTACAACGAGTTTGTCAGCGACTACAAACAACTCATTACGCGGCTCCGCAGCCAGCATAAACCTACATCTCCCCGTATTATACTGCTGATGCCGGTACCCGCCTACCTGGACGATACTGCCAGTATTAATGATAGTATTATCAGGAGAGATATACAACCCATGATCCGCCAGGTGGCCTATGAAACGGGCGTGGAAATTATTGATCTGTACCCTTCCTTCACCGGGCAAAAAGATTTGTTACCGGATCAGATCCATCCCTCCTCTATAGGCGCTGCATTAATAGCCCGGCGTTTATACGAGGCCGTTACTATCTCCCCGGATAAAAACTATGATATATTTACCCGGCTGAAAATGCCGGTGAAAACCAGTTCCTTTTACGGCTATGCCTGCGCTGATTTTACCTTCAACGGCCGTAACTGCAAAGTGGTGAAACCCCGGCTGGTAGCTAAGGATAAGCCATGGGTATGGCGCGCACGCTTCTGGGGCCACGAACCGCAAACAGATATCGCCATGCTGGAAAGAGGCTACCACATAGTGTATTGCGATGTGGCGGAAATGTTTGGCAACCCCGCAAGCATCATGCTCTGGAATAAATTTTATGCTCTGCTCACCAGCAACGGCCTGGCGAAAAAAACAATATTGGAGGGGATGAGTCGCGGTGGTATGTATATTTATAACTGGGCACTCGCTAACCCGGAAAAAGTTGCCGCCATCTACGCAGATGCACCGGTGCTCGACATCACCCGCTGGCCCGGACATAACGGCAAAGGCCCTGGCAGCAATGAAAACTGGGAGATTTTTAAGCAGCAATACCAGTTAACGGAAGCGCAGGCAGTACAGTTTAATAACTCACCACTCAACAATGCTGCTAAAATTGCAAAACTGGGCTTCCCTATGCTACACGTGGTAGGAGATGCGGACAGCCTGGTACTTGTGAGCGAGCATACCACCCCATTTGAGCAACAGGTGAAAGCAGCCGGCGGTAATATTACCGTTATTCATAAACCCGGTATTGGGCACCATCCACATAGTCTGGCCAACCCACGCCCTATTGTAGAATTCATGTTGGCTGCCACCGGCCATAAAATAAATTTCGCCCGTAAGCCTATTCCTGCAGCAGAATACCGCTCTGCCGCCGGTTGGAAAAAGGACTGCGGCTGGTGGGAACAACATGCAGATATTGATAGTCTGCTCCTGGCGCAAAAAGGTAAACTGGATATTGTATTTGCCGGCAACTCCATCACCCAGGGCACCGGCGGGCATCGTACCAAAACCACCAACAGAAGCGGTTTTTCAGCTTTCGACTCCACCTTCGGCAGATGGAACTGGGAATGTGCCGGCATCTCCGGCGACCGTGTGCAGCACCTGCTGTGGCGCTTCCAGCACGGCAACTATGCCGCCGCAAAACCAAAGGTGATGGTGGTGACTATCGGCGTCAACAACTTTGGGGACAACGACAGCGCCGAAGAAATTGCTGCCGGTATTTTGGACCTCGTGGCCTGGGTGAGAAAAAACATGCCGGACACCAGGCTGGTATTATCAGGCCTGCTGCCAACCGGCTTTACCACCGATGATCCACGTAGAATTAAATATGAGGGCATTCAGCGGATACTTGCTGCAGCTAACCATACCGGCTATACGTACCTGCCACTGACGGGAACATTTACCGACGAAAACGGTAACCTGGATACGGCCGCTTATGCGAAAGATGGTATTCATCTCACCGGAAAAGGATACCGGATGTGGGCCAGGGCGCTGGAGCCAGTGGTGGTAGGGTTGTTGAAATAGATGCGGAATTATTATCTTGTGTAGAGACGCCTCGCAGGCGTCTATCCGAACAAATCTCCTATATGATCTCCGCAAAATATTTCTGTTATCTGAAGGATCATGTAGGAGATTTTAGCGAAGACTTAAGCGGATAGACGCCTGCGAGGCGTCTCTACACATATTGATATGGCATCCTAATTAATTGAAGCTGCAACTGTTTTAATAGTTTTCTGTGCGGGTGTTTTTTTCTTCTTCTTACCCTTCCCCCACCAGATGATAAACCCGGTAACAGGTAAAGTTGCGCCGATCAAACTGGCAAAAAACGCCAGCACTTTCCCCGGTAATCCCAGGATACTTCCTACATGTATATCGTAGTTCATACGACGCAGCTTGCCGCCGAAATCGGCTTCTGCGTACGACATGGCACTCTCTGGATCTCCTTTGATTTGCGCCAGCGTATGCTGGTCATAGGAATAACGCTGCAGGTCATAAAACTTACCTTTACTCGGATAGGCAATCACCATAATACTGGAACCTGCTTTAGCCGTATCCGCTATGCCGATGTAAAAACCTTTGGACGCAGGATGCCTGGCAGCAGTGGCTTCCCAAACGGCATCCACCCGCTGCGCCATGGTAAGCTGTAATTTGCCGGCCTGTAAGGAATCGGAAACCGCTTCCTTATAGGATGGCATGGAACGCCCACCAGTGGTGACCCAGTAAGTGCCCTTGCTCCACCATTCCAGCCCGTACACCATACCGGTGCAGCCTATGGCAAACAATACCAGTAGTGCGTAGAAGCCCAATACATTATGAAGATCGTAGTTGACGCGTTTGGTACTTGCGCCCCATTTGATGGTGAAACTTTGCTGACGGGTACTTTTATTCCACTTCTTAGGCCACCACAATACCAAGCCTGTCAGCAACGTGATCACACAAATAAGTGTGCTGTAGTTAACTATAGGGCGACCAATCTTGAACGGCATCCAGAGGAAGCGATGGCCATTGAGTACCCAGCGGAAAAAGTTTACTTCTCCGGGCTTGCGTGTTACTTTACTTATCACCTCACCCGTGTATGGATTTACTTTGATGGTAGAACCGCCACGACGGGCGCCTACATTGAGCTCCGCAGCTTTACCATCTTTATAAAACATATACCCCACCTGCTGCCCCGGATACTCCCTGGCGGCAATGGCGATTAACGCCGATGGCTTCAGTACCGGCTTATCCTGATGGACAATTTTAGTTTCCGGCTCCAGCAAACCGGTGATCTCTTCGTTGAACACCCATATGCAACCCGTGAGGCATACTATGATAACAACAATGCCGGAAACGAGTCCCAGCCAAAGATGCAACCAGGCGGATATCTTATAGAAAAGCGACCGGGAACCTGGTTTTTTCCCGGCCGTTGCTTTCTTATTTTTCTGCATTAGTATTCTACTTTAGTAATGGCCGTAATTTTTCCTCCCTGTACTTCTAATCCGCGTATAGCCGTTGCCGTTTTAACATCAATTTTATAAATCCAGCTGCCTGAAGCAGTGTTGATGCCGATGTAGCCCAGCTCACCATCACCGGAGCCGGTATTGTTGTTGTAAGGTGCGGAAGAGCTCTGGATATCCTCCGGGCCACCTTTGATCCAGCCGAAAGATTTTTCAACCACATCCACCAGTGCCATCTTGCGGTTGCCGGTGTTTGCATGCTTGTCGCCATACATCATCAGGAGGAACTTGTTATTGCCAAGGTAGGTTTGAGCGGAAATTTTATGTCCGCCGGAAGCTTCCTCCACATCAAAGAAGTAACTTTTATCAAACTCCGTAGTGCCTTTTAGTATCCGTACCACAGCGGAGGGTTTGGTAGAAATTACCTTGCTGGTATTGGTAGCAATCGCAGAAGAAAAGCCGTAAATGTCGCCGTTTTCTGTAACGCCTAAACCATCGTTAAAATAGTTACCGATATAGCTGGTGCGATTGTCACGTATTACTTTTTCTACTTTCAGGTCGGGGTAGGAGAGCACCGCAATCCAGGTACTATCAGGATATACCGTGCCAAAGGCATCATTGCAGCAGCCTTTGATGCTCATATAGGGTGCGTATACTTTATCACCTACCTGGGTAGCCCAGGTGAAGTGCGCCCGCTCGCCGTTGGCGGCCAGCTGTACGATGTTAATGGCGGCACTGCCGATCTGCTGCGATTTCAATGCATCTATCCGGTAGAAGGAAGCTGTTTCCACGCCGCTTCGCGGAATTTTTATCAGCAGCAATTCATCATTTACTTTCGTGAACGCCTGTACGGTTTCTGTTTGGAACTCAGATGTTTTCAGCAGCCTGGCGCCTGCGGAATCAAACCGGTAGGTAGTAACTGCACCCGGGTTCCCCTGGCCATACAACAAGCTGAAGAACCTGCCCTTGTGCGTCATATAGTAACGGTAAGAACCATCCTGTTCGATGCCATTACCCGAGGTGGTGATGGCGCCGGTGTCCAGCTGAGGGGTGCTCAGCAGGTAATCTGCAATGCCGGTAGTGCCGGCAGGAGTGGCCGTGATCACATATTTATACTTGCCGGAAGTTTCTCTGTCTCCGAAATTATAGATGGCATCTATATCATCTTTATCGCATCCTGTACCTACGAGGGCCATTGCAGATGCAAGTATCCATATCCTGTTCAAATTTTTCATTGCGGCGTATTAAATATTTTAAGAATTAATGTTTGCTGATGAAGTACCTGAGCTTTACGTTAAAGGCGCGGCCAGGCTTCTGCAAGCTGAAATTGTCGTAGTTGCGGTTGTTTACCAGGTTTTTGCATTCGAAGGCTACGTTGTAGCGGCCATCTGCCAACGCATACACCACATTCACATCCTGGCAGAACTGCCGCGGAATGGTCAGCTTTTCGCCTGCCGTGCCCTGTCCTGGCCAGCTGAGGTAGAACGCATGTACATACTGGAAGTTGTACCCCAGCGTAAGGTGGTTGCCTTTTTTCAGCACGTTCTTGAAGAACAGCGAAGCATCCGCGTTACCAAACATATAAGGGATATTAGGGATGCGGTCGCGGTAAGTAGGACTTACCGTTTTTTGCTCAGCCTCGAACCTGGTATTGTTGCGCAGGTTCTGGTAGGTCATGTTTACCCCTGCAGTGAATATTCTTTTAAAGCTGTAGCGGATTTCACCATCCACACCCATGTTGGTGATACCACCCAGGTTTTCGTTGCTTTGCTTGATCTGGTTACGGTTCAGGGTAGGGCGGATGAAGTCTGTAGCATTGCGGTAGAGGAAGTTTGCGTCCACGCTGAAACGATGATCTTCGTTCAGCTTTGTTTGCCAGCTGGCACCCACATTATAGTTATGGCTGCTTTCCGGGCGCAGGGTTACGTTACCTTCCAGCAATTGCATGTCGCCAAACAGTTCTTCACCTTCCGGTAACCGGTAGCTTTTTTCGTAGGAGGCTTTCACCTGGAGGGTAGGGAGGAGGAAGTAGGCAGTAGCGGCACCGTAGCCCCAGTTGTTCATTTTGTTGGACAGTTCCCGGTAGGCCACATCGCCCCAGCCGCCGGTAGGATTGTAGCTTTCCGCATATTTATTTACCTGGTTGTAGTTTTTGGCAAACAGGGAGGTGGTCCATTTTTCGTTGTAGTCGTACTGATAGCCCAGGCCAAATACATTTTTAAAAGATTTTTGCGGCTGCTCATATTTAGCATTTTCCGGGAACAGCTCATCACTGCCGGTACGGTTGAAGGTAGTGTATACGTTGTTGACGGAGAAGAGGTGATGTTCGTTGATACGGTAGTTCAGGTTAGCCGTACCGATACCGTTGTTGTTTTTGAACTTATATAGGGAGCGCTCGCGCTCTGCTCCTTTGGTATTTGCTTCCCACTGACCAAACCAGTTGTAGAGGCGACTAACGGTATCAATTACCTGTTCGGTGCCCAGGTTGTAGTTTCCGTTTACACTGAGGTGGAGGCCTTTTACAAACAGGTCTTTTACCTGGTATTTTAAAGTCGGCATCACGATGTTACCGCGGCGGTGCAGCTCACCATATACAGTTTTCATGCGTGCACCTGTTTGCAGCTCCGCATAGTTTTGTCCGAGGGTGATACCTACGAGCAGTTTATCCGCATATTTTTTTCCCACCACGCCTACGTTGGCAATTACGGTTTCGTTGTGGTACGTGTCATTAAATCTCCTTACCCAGGTGGCAGGGTAATATTGTTTTGTTTCCAGGTTGGTAGCCTGTACGCGTACTTTATAGTCGTTGTCGGAGTAGTTCTGGAACGCGTTCAGCTGCACGGTGAAACCTGATTTTGCCACATAGGCGGCATTTACAGCGGAGCGGTGTGTATTAAAGGAGCCGAAGCTGTAAGAGGCATCGAGGTAGCTGTGTTTGATGTTGCTGGTAACGATATTCACCGCTCCTCCCAGCGCGTCAGCGCCGAGCCATACGGGTACTACGCCTTTATATACTTCTACTCTTTCTGCGAGGTTAATGGGGATGTTATTGAGTTGAAAGGAAGAACCAAAGTTTTCCATGGGAATACCGTCAATAAACATTTTCACTTGTCGCCCTGAAAAGCCGTTCAGGGAGAAGTTCATGCGGGAGCCAAGGCCACCGTCTTCACGTACACGGATACCCGAAACGCGGTCCAGTGCGTGTGCGAGGTCAAGTGTGGTGTTATGCAGTTTCTTTGCATCGATGGCGGTGAGGTTGTATGCTTGTCGCTGTACCTCCTGTAAGGGTGTACGGCCTATAACGGACACCGTTTCCATGTGTTTCATATCGACTTGCATATGCACATTTACAGTAGCCGTTTCGCCTGCAACAGCATTCACTTCTACCTGATATTTTTTATAACCTATCAGGGAGATGATGAGCATGCGTTTTCCCGGGCGGATGCCTTGCAGCTCAAAGTGTCCGCGGTGATCGGAGATAGTTTTGTTGGTATGATCAGGCAGGGAAATGGAGGCGCCGGCCAAACTTTCGCCTTGTTCATTTTTAAGTATTCCTTTAATGGTAGCGTCTTTTCCTGACTGAGCAAACATGGTAAAGGTCAGGGATAACAGCAGGCTTAATAGCAATAGTTTCTTCAGGTACATTATTTATTCTTTTGTAGATCAGTTCATTCGTAAATGGGCAAAAAAATCCCGCAGCAGTGTGCGGGTAGCGCATGCCAGTAAGAATATAAGTCTTGTTTCCGCTGCAAATGTAGGGGTGTGGTTACAAAGTCATTTTCCAAATCCGGAAAAGATTGAGAGAGAAAAAATTCCTAATTACGTAAATGCGTTGACGTTAGTAGGCGTAATGGGCCTTCGGCCCTTGCGATCTTTTTTTCTCGCAAAGCAGCATAAGGGGCATAAGCAGCAAAGGATTGTGTTTTGTTGGATAAGATCTTTTTCAGGGTCTGCCTTCGACGGACCCAGAAAAGATTGAGGGAAAACCTTCGGTTTTCCCTCAATTGAAAAATTTAATGAAACAAAATGCAAGCCTTTGCTGCTTGTGTTTGCAACAAACAACAAAACACAAGTCTTTGCTGCTTACCTGCTTTGCTGCTTTGCGTGCAAAAAAGAACGCACCCTGGCGCCGAAGGCGCCTAAAGCCCCATCAGTCTTTACGAGCTTAAAATCGTTATGCTGCTGTGCGAGAAAAAAGACAAAATTAAATAAACCCTTGTGTAATCGCTGCCTTAATCAGCGCTGCCACATTTTTGGACTGGAACTTATGCATCAGATTTTTGCGATGTGTTTCTACCGTCATCGGGCTTAAGTTCAATTGCGAAGCAATTTCCGGCGTAGTTTTCCCATCAGAAATCAGCTGTAATATTTCTTTTTCGCGGCTGGTAAGTTGTGGGGTGCCTTGTAAATCCAGTGCAGAAGGGCGCGCCATGATTTCTCTTACTGCCTTACTGAAGGTGATAAGGCCGTTATGTGCTTCCTGTATGCAACTGATCAGCTCTTCGGCGGCGGCGTTTTTAAGTAGGTAGCCGGAAGCGCCGTTTTGCAGCAGTTGTAATATCAGGCTTCGTTCTGAGTGATTGCTGAAGGCGAGGATATGCGTACCTGGTGCAATAGTTTTTATTGCTTTGCAGAGATCTGCTCCTTTCATATCCGGGAGGTTGATGTCTAACAGCAGGATATCCGTAGGCTCATGTTCCATGGCGTTCAGGCATGCCTGGGCGGTGGTATGGCACGCAATGACCTCCATGCCATCTGCTTCGGATAATAATTTATGCAGGCCTTCCAGTACTACCGGATGATCGTCTACGATGGATATGGTAATTTCTTTACTGGACATTCAATTCAATATTTACGGTGGTTCCCTGATTGATGCGCGAATCTATGTCAATATTTCCTTTCATGAATCCCACTCTGTTGCGGATGTTATTCAATCCTATGCCTTTACTGCTGTTGGTAATATCAAATCCTTTACCGTCGTCTTCGGCGGTGATATAGCATTTGCCTTCATCGATGCTGACCTGCAACATAATATTTTTTGCCTTACCGTGGCGCACGGCATTGTTGAGCAGTTCCTGGATGATGCGGTAGATATGTAATTGTACATCTTCGGCTAAGGTATGATCGGAGAGGTGTATCGCCTGGAAGGTAATGCGTGTATGGTCGTTCATCATGCTTTCGCACAGGTCGTTGATAGCTGCTTCCAGGCTTTGTTCCAGGAGGGTGGCAGGCATCATGTTATGCGCAATGCGACGAAGTTCGGTTACGGATTTATCCAGCTGCTGGGTAATCTTTTCCAGGGGCGCAGCGGTGGGTATTTCACCGCTTTTCATGTGGGCCGACAAATTAATACGTGCACCGGCGATCATGCCTCCGAGGCCGTCGTGGAGGTCGCGTGCGAGGCGCCGCCTTTCCTGCTCCTCACCCTGCATAATGGCCTGGCTAAAGCGTAATTGTTGTTCCTGTGCTATTTCATGGAGATGTTGGCGGTAGCTGAGCTCCTTTTGCTCGTGCAGTTTGCGGCGGTTACGGAAGATGATATAGCCGGCAGTAAGCAGCAGCACAAGGAACATGCTGATGGAGCCAAAAAGGCCGCTTACCAGCCTGGAGTTGCTGGCTGACAGGCTCTCCTGGATATTCTTTGCTTTCAAGGCCTCAATTTCCTTTTGCTTTTCGGCGTTGCGGTAGCGGATTTCAAGGGCGTGCACGTCGTTGGTGAGCTGACTTTTACTAAGACTATCATTCAGCTCTGCATATTTTTTCATCCAGGTATAGCCTGGTCCAAAGTCCTTCAGTTCTTCGTAGGTGAGTGCGAGACCATAGAAAACCTGGAGGCGGTTGGTGGCCAGCATCATCATTTCCGGTTTTTCCGAAAGGAGGAGCAGTACATTCTTTGCTTTGGTAAACTGGCGGGCATTATAATAAGCGTAGAACTGCTGCAGCTGCATGCGTTGCATATCGTAGGCCTTGCCCATTTTGGCAGCCATGCTGATACCTTTCTCCAGGCTCGCCAGCGCGTCCTCAAACTTGCCCATCACGGTATAATTCATGCCTTCGGCCGCGTAGTAGTCGAGGTAGAATTCTGAGTCGGGGTAGGCGGGGAGCAGTTTGGCAGCGCTATCGAGGGCCTGCCTGGCTTCAGCGGCCTTGCCGCTGAGGGAGTAGTTTTCGGCTACAGTGGTATAAGCTGTGATCAGTTCATGGGTAGGTACACCGGGGAGTTTCAGCGTATTGAAAGCGGATTTAATGTATGTGTCTGCTTTATCGAATTCCCCTGCGTTTTTAAATACCATGGCTACAGCCAGCAGGTTTTTTCCTGCCATGGTGTTATCGCCCGCCTGCTGTGCCAGCGGGATGGCCTTGTTCAGCAGGATGTCGGCAAAGCCTTTCGGGTTATCCTTTTTTTGCTCGCCGGCGCCGTAGAGGTACCATGCTTTGGCGCGGAACGACAATGCCTGCGGCGTTTTATAAGGCTGCAGGAGGGTATCCGTTTTCAGGTAGAGGGCCATGGCCTGGTCCAGGTCGGCTCCTTCGATCACCCTGCCGGCATAGTAGAAATATACCGCGGCGGGTATGCCCGTGTTTTTGCTGAATTGTAATCCGTTTTTCAGATAACGGTCGGTTTTCAGGCTGTCCTTCCCGAGATATAGTTCCGCCAGTTCGAACGACAGCATGGCTCTGGCACTGTCAGTACCGGCTGTATTCAGCTGCAGCAGCAGGCTTTCCGTGGATTTTTCATTAGCTGTGGTTTGCGCATTCACGAATAACGGCAGCGTATATAGGAAAACAAGGATGACTAACTTTTTCATACCGGAAAATTAATAACATTTACGCAGCATACCAATTTCCGGCATTTCCATCTACCTGAAAACAGGTAGACGGAAATACTGAATACCTGGGATTGTTGCCCCTGGCGGATGTCGATACTTTTGTACTGACTAATATCTTTGATTATGAAACTATTTAAAAAGCTCCTGTTTCCATTGTTGGCAGTGATGTTTTTGTTTGCAGCCTGCTCCAAAGACAAAAATGATGGACCTTCCAGTACCAGTCACAAAGTGATATTTAAAGCCATTGGTTCAAGTGATGTTCAGATCAGCACCGCTGTTTATGGCTATGATACCGAATTGACCACTGCTTCTGCATTATCCGGCACCAGCTGGACCAGCCCTGAGATTACCGTACCTGCGGGTGCCCTGATGGCACAGGCGGTAATATCTGCAACCGGCACCAACGTTAACTCCAGCCTGAAAGTAGAAGTTTGGGTAGATGGGGTTAAAAAAGATGAAGCTTCCAGCACTGGTACCGCTTTATCGGCTCATGGCACTGCACGCCTCAAATAAAATCATTTCACTTATTTCTGTTACCCCGGTGGTCGTCGTATAGGCGACACCGGGGTTTTTTAATTTGTGAAATAATTATTAACAGATGTTAATCCTGTATGATAATTGCCCCAGCCTTTTAGCTTTGTAGGATATTTTTCAACCAATAAATGCGAATTCCTATGAAGCACACCTGTTATGCCCTGTTGTTACTCCTGTCGGCAACAGTGGTTTCCTGCAGTAAAAATGAAAATGCTGCATCGCCGGCACCGGCATCTTCCCCAACAAAACCTGCTACAGAAGCAAGCATTATCACGTACACGGACGAATCGGCGTTTGTAAACAGTTTATCCGGCTACGGTTATAAAACACCGGATCAGCTGAACCTGAACCGCGTGGGCACTACCAGTGGTTACAATACCGTGTATGGATTTAATATTCCCGCGGCCAATCAGGTAATGGGTTTTAAGTGGAACAGCGGGGATGAAGGTACAGAAGAATGGCGCCCGCAGGGGATTGCCGGGTTTACCTGGGGAACAAGGAAGTTTTTGCTGGTCACCTGGTATGGGGTAGATCCCGGTACTATTGCCGGTATCAATAACCAGCATAAAGGCGTGCGCATCGCCCTGGTGGATATCACCAATATGAGCAATATTACCTACCGGCATATACTGCTGGTGCAGAACAAGGCCAACATGACCAATACCAGTTTGTATAAGGCCTCCAATGCTTATACCCAGCTGGGAAGCTTTTGCCCGGTTACCATTCATGCCGGTGGGGTAACCTATTATGCCGGTAAGATTTATGTGGCGGATACCAACCTGGGTATGCGGGTGTTTGACCTGTCAAAGTTCGTTTCTGCAGAGGCGGATGCCACTGAAACCCGCTGCGGTGCGGAAACTACAGGAGAGCTGAAAGCATTTAACTATGCGTATATCCTGCCACAGTCGGGGTACTACAAAATTACCAATGCCAAGCCTTTCTCGGCTATTGAATTGGGAGATGGCGCCACCACATCGCAAAAAATGCTGTGGACCTGTCAGTATATCACCGCGGATGAAACGCCCACCCCGCAGGTATTTGGTTTCCCGGTAGATGCTGCCGGCGCTGTGAGCACTACTACGCAGCCTGTTATTATCACCCCTATTGATAATACTAACGGTAACGTATATGGGATGCAGGGGGTATATCATATGGTGGGTAAGACGTTTATGGCTACTACGGGCAATAGTTCCTATGAAGGATCCACGGCGCGACTGGTACGTTTCAACGAAGGGGCGGCCGCAGGGGTACGTTACCGCTGGCCGCACGGAGCGGAGGACTTCTATTATGATGCCGCCACCGGCTATCTCTGGAACCTGACAGAATATGAAACCAGTAAGTACGGGCAGGACAACAGAACGGTATTTTGTGTAAGGGTGTCGGATTACGATTGATGAGCATTTAAAATCAGGAGAACCGCATAGCACTATTGACCGGTGCTATGCGGTTTGTTTTTTTATATTTGCTGGTACAAATTTTTTATATGAAGAGAATGAATAGCCTCTTTGGCGCAATGGCATTTTTACTGGCAGCAAATTTCGTTTCTGCGCAAACGTTAGATAAAATGCAGTGGTTTAATGAACCAGAGCAGTGGGAGATTAAAGAGAATAGTTTAGTGATGCAGGTAACGCCGCAGTCGGACTACTGGCGGATTTCCCACTATGGCTTTACGGTGGATGATGCCCCCTTTCTGTATACCACTTATGGAGGTGAATTTGAAGCTAAAGTAAAGCTCACCGGTGCCTATAAGGCGCGTTTTGATCAGATGGGGTTGATGTTGCGTACTGATCATGAAAACTATATCAAAACAGGAGTGGAGTTTGTAGATGGAAAGTTCAATGTAAGTACTGTGGTAACACATACGAAGAGCGACTGGAGTGTAACCACGCTGGATAAGGTGCCGCCGTATATCTGGATTAAAGTAGTGCGTCGCCTTGATGCGGTAGAAATATTCTATTCACTGGATGATAAAAACTACATCATGACCCGTAACGCGCCTTTACAGGATAATAAACCCGTGATGGTGGGCCTGATGGCCGCGAGTCCGGACGGAAATGGTTTCCAGGCCAGGTTTGAGTATTTTAAAGTGAAGCACCTGCCGGATCAGCGCCGGGTGGAATGGCTGAAGAAGAATAGTGGTAATTAATAAATTTTTACTTATTTAGTAAGCTATGAATAAAATCCTGATTACACTATGCCTTGGCCTCGGCAGCTGCTTTGCAGCGCAGGCGCAGAAAGAAAAAAATGAGCTGCACTTTAAGAGTGGGCAGGCTCAGATGATCACCGTTTTTAAGGGGACCATTTTCGTGAATGGCAATAAAGCATTTATCTTCCAGAAGGATAACATCAACTATGCCAGCAAGCGTAATAAACTGGTGGAAGATGGCAAGTCTGTTTTTTTGTTTTTGGAGACAGATAATGCACCGTATAAAAACAGGTTCCTGGTGTTCAATATTGATCACTCGTTAGCGGATACGGTAGTGAACGCGATTGCTTCTGATGTGAAGGATTGGGATGGTGATGGTAATCTGGAATTTGGTGGTGCTGAAAATCCGCCGGTGTATACGGGAACTGACTCTGCATACTACGTTGCTTCTCGTTTTTACGAGATTAAGAAAGGGAAAATTTCCTATGATGCAGCGCTTACAGAGAAGACGGACCTCAAGAAAAACAAGATATTTTTATCTGATCCTTATGATGCAAACGGGCAGCCAAAGTTGATCCCTAAAAGGCAGCCGAAACGCTGAGTTGTGATACGCTAATTATCATTATAATAACCTTAAAATCAATCTGTTGCGAGGAAGATTTTTCCTCCCGGATTGATTTTTTTATTGTGGGAAATACCTAGCTTCGCAGTATAAAATCAACTGAAAAAAATATACAACCATGTTTGACAACCAGGAAGCTTTTAAGGTTATGTTAACCGAAGTTGTTAACGCCGCAGTAAGTGATTCGATGGATAAAAAATTTGAAGCTTTTGAAGTGAAGATGGAAGGTTCCATGAATCAACGATTTAATGAAGTCCATGAAAAGTTTAATGGAATTGATGAACGTTTTAATGGAATCGACAACCGGCTTAATGGTTTTGACGAACGTTTTACGGGAATCGACAACCGACTTAATGGTTTTGACGAACGTTTTACGGGAATCGACAACCGACTTAATGGGTTTGACGAACATTTTACGGAGATCGACAACCAACTTAAAGGGTTTGGTGAACGTTTTAATGGGATCGACAACCGGCTTAATGGGTTTGACGAACGTTTTACGGGAATCGACAGCCAACTTAAAGGATTTGATGAACAATTTAAGGGGATCGGCAAGCAACTGAAGGGAGTAGACAAGCAACTTAAAGGAATCGATACTGAATTTAAAGGAATCGACAAGAAGTTTGCCGACATGAACACGAAGATCGACGATATCCAGAAAACATTAGTGGTGAATGGCCGTCACATTGCTAAAGGTGCAGATCATCTACTGACTTTATTGAGTAACCAGAATGCTTTGATCAGCCATTTTAAGCTAATGGAGGCTACTATTGAAGAAAAGTTTAAGGTTAAATTAGATGTTATTAAAAGTGATTCATTTAAAAACCATAGATAACTCGCTATTTATTATTTGTATTTTTTAACAACCAAATTTTTACTATTATGATGATAGAACCTAGTATTCGACAGGTTATGAACCTGGTCGAACAGCAAAAGAAAGAAATGGATGATTATCTGGATGCTGTGAAAGCACGGTATACGGAAGTTAGAAATAATAGCTCTATCTCTGAAGGAGAGCATCCAATTGATTGGGACGACATTACCTCTCGGATTAAATCATTAGAAGAAACCTTACAACATACAAAAGCAGAAATTGAAACTATTAATAGTGATTACTTTATGTTCAATGCAGGTTGGAGAATCTTTAAAGAAAAATGTGACAGGATTAACCTCCGGTTAGAGCTGGCTGAAGAAAATGCACTGCCTCCTGCTGAATAACCTGCCTTCAACTTTAGATAAAGTTAACTACCAAGGACTGTACCCAAAAGTCAATTCCCAACGATAAACACCGCATAAATGGCGGAAGCTGAATGCCACTTAAGATGGTATTGGCTTTCCTGTGCTCATAGCCACCGTAGCGCCGGGAGGTGTTGTGTCTTGACTTTTGGGTGTCACCTTGTTTTATAACAGTTTTTATAACTCAAAATTGAAAACCATGTTTGACGACCAGGAAAAATTCAAGGGCATGTTAACCGAAATTGTTAATGCCGCTGTTAATGATTCCCTGAAAAAGGAATTTGAGGTGCTCGATGTTTCCATTAACCAGAAATTTGGGAAAATGGAAAAAAAATTCGAGAAGCGATTTGGAAAAGTGGATAAGAATTTAAAAATTATATCAGGTAGACTTACTACACTGGAAGGTAGAATGGATAATCTGGAAGGTAGAATGGAGAGTATTGAAGGTAGAATGGATAATCTGGAAGGTAGAATGGAGAGTATTGAAGGTGAGATGAAAAACGTGAAAGTGGAGATGGAAAGTATGAGTCAGGCAGTGGAATATGCCGGAGGTAGATCTGATTTAGCATGTACGCATACCTTTAAATTGCTGGAGGATACTGGCAGGCTCGGTCGCCAATTCGACCTACTGATACTTGCACTCGAAAAATCCTGTAAAGTGGACCTTACTGATGTTAAAGTCATTACACCAGTAAATCCGGAACACAATTAAAAGCATTTCTTCACCTAAAAATTGAAATTTTTTATGTCACAAATTTTAGAAAGCGAGAAACTAAAACCACTTGCCAGGGCTGTGGACGATTTAGCGAAAGAACTGGAGGAAAGGTTTGATAAATTGAAGGATAGATACGAGATTTCCTATGTAAAGTTTAAACGGGAAGGCAAAAAACATCCATTTAAGGATGCTGGAATTACAGAGCAGTACGACAAGCTGATAAGCCACATCGGTTTTATGAGAAAGGAGGCTGATGGTGTGATAGGAAGCCTGTTGTATTTTGGTA
This sequence comes from Chitinophaga jiangningensis, assembly GCF_900142605.1. GTDB lineage: Bacteria > Bacteroidota > Bacteroidia > Chitinophagales > Chitinophagaceae > Chitinophaga > Chitinophaga jiangningensis. The sequence continues at coordinate 555,639 of NZ_FRBL01000002.1, read as the reverse complement.
AATCTTTTTCATTCCTTGATAATGTTTTGGATAAACTTAACTTTCGTCTGGATATGCTTGAAGAAAACGAATCTTCAACTACAGAAGGTGTCTGACCCTTTTTCCTACATTAGCTATCCTTAACAACCATACTATCCCAAAAGCCATCTCCCATCTCATCTCCTGCAAAGGCGGAAATTAAACCACTACCAGTGGTATCAGTACTGCTGTGCCCGTAAAGTACGGTGGCGCTGTGTGACTTTTGGGATAGTATGCATATATATTAGATTAAAATACAGATACATACACACAAATTGCTCAAACTTCAAAATTGATATAAATTTGCACTGCACCTTGCGCGCAAGTATGTACATATGAAAGTTTTGATCGTAGAAGATAATAAGGAACTCTCCAGTGGTATAGCCGACTATCTCACCGGAGAAAAGTATATCTGTGAACCGGCTTACGACTTCGAAACCGCCACCGAAAAACTGTCCCTCTTCTCCTATGATTGTATCCTGGTAGACATCATGCTGCCCGATGGCAACGGCCTCGAACTGCTCAAACAAATCCGGCAGGAAAACATCCGCAGCGGTATCCTCATCATCTCCGCCAAAGATGCCCTGGACGATAAAGTTAAAGGCCTCGATGAAGGTGCCGACGACTACGTCATCAAGCCATTTCATATGTCAGAGCTGCATGCCCGGCTCCGCGCCATCTACCGCCGCAAACAGCTGGAAGGCCCCAGCAGCCAGGTAGTATTCAATGAAATAGAACTCAATACCGATACCATTGAGGCCTCCGTCAATAATCAACCACTGGATGTTACCCGAAAGGAATTTGACCTGCTGCTGTATTTTATCGTCAATAAAAACCGCGTATTGTCAAAACAAGCCATCGCAGCACACCTGTGGGGAGATTATACCGACAACCTCTCTAACTTCGATTTTGTATACCAACACGTAAAAAACCTGCGGAAAAAGATTAGTGTGGCCGAAGGAACAGACTATATCGAAACAGTATATGGCCTGGGTTATAAGTTTAATACGTCCAAACAATGAAGTTACTCAACAAAATAACAGTCTGGTTCATTGGCGTAATCTTCCTGGTGACTCCCATCACCATGGTGATCTCACGCAACAACATTAAAAAGCACCTCGACAAAGCAGAAGAACAACGTATGCGCGCCGTCAACGACCACGTATACGAACAATTGCTCACGGGTGTGAAACTGGACCACTATACCCACGGCCGCCCCATCGAGGTTAGCCTCTTCCAGGGCCCCATGCCCGCCGAAAGAGTGCAAACAGTAAAAGAGGTAGCCCGCAACGAAGACCTGGCCCAAAACGAATGCCGTATCAGTGTTACCTCCTATTACCAGGTAGGTAAACAGATTTATAAAGTATCCTCGTATAACTACGTACTCAAGTCCGAAGAAATCTTCGCCGGTATGCTCAGCACCGTGGTTTGGAAAATGCTGCTCATCATCCTCTGTGTAGGACTCACAGCGCGACTCCTGTCGCGCATTATACTCGAGCCCTTCTACCGCGGACTCAAAATAATCAAGCACTTCGACGTTAAAAGAAGTGATCAGAAATTACAACTCGCCCATACCACCACTACCGAATTTAAGGAACTGAACGACTTCATCGAGTCCATGGCCCAAAAAGCCCGCGCCGACTACGCCGCCATCAAAGAGTTTAGCGAAAATGCCTCCCATGAACTGCAAACGCCGCTGGCCGTTGTACGTAGTAAACTCGACCTGCTCAGCCAAACCTCCATCGACGATAAACAGGCCCAACTCATCGGCGATATGCAAGCCTCCATCGAACGACTCTCGCATATCAACCGGTCCCTGGTGCTCCTCACCAAACTGGAAAACCACGAGTATGCCACTTCAGAGAGCATTAAGTTCTGTGCTATCACCAAGCGCGTTATATCCACCTACGAGGACTGGGTGAAAATGAAAGAAATTGACATCTCCACCAACCTGGACAAAAATATTGTACTCAATATCCACCCGGCACTCGCTGAAATCCTGCTCAGCAACCTGTTTAGCAACGCAATCCGCTATAACCTGGAAGGCGGCAAGATAAAAGTGGAACTCAACAAATACAACTTCATCATCAGCAATACCGGCAACCCACCGGAACTGCCCACCGCAGAATTATTCCGCCGCTTTAAAAAAGGAAACCAGTCCGGCGAAAGCACCGGCCTCGGACTCGCCATCGTAAAACAGATTTGTACCGTAAATGACTTTTCGGTGACTTACAATTATGAAGATGGCTGGCACCAGGTAAAAGTTGTATTTGGTCTGCCAGAAGCCAAACCAGCAGCGGAAAAACTCTGCCCCGTTCCCGGAACAAAGTTGGCAGTCAGCTAATACAAACAGACAAATTTCTCAATTCTGAAGATTCTTCAAATTTACTTCAAAATGTGATGGTCACTTTGCACCTGGAAATTCAGATGAACTTCCACCGCTAGTAAAACCAAACTCATCATGTGGAGTAAGAAATTATTGTTGTTGGCGCTCTGTTCATTTATAACGGGTAAATATATATATGCCCAGCAGGTATTCACCCTGCAACAAGCCATCGACACAGCAGTCGCCAACTACGGAACCATTAAGGCCAAGCAATCCTATACCGCCGCCTCTAACGAACAAGTAAAGCAGGCGCGCCGCGATTACCTGCCTAACTTCAACATCTCTGCCCAACAGGATTATGGAACCATCAACGGACAAAACGGTCCGCTCTATGGCTTCGGTGGCCTCGCAGCCTCCTCGTCAGGACTGCCGCTCGACCACCAGAACTGGAACGCAGCATTCGGTGCATTATACCTCACTAACATAAACTGGGATTTTTTCGCGTTCGGACGCGCAAAGGAAAAAATTAAAACCGCAGTCGCAGCCGCTACTCAGAACGATAAAGACTGGCAACAAGAGATCTTCAGACACAAAATTAAAGTGGCGGCTGCTTATTTAAACCTCGTAGCAGCAAAGCAACTCACACGCTCCTATAAAGACAATATGGACCGTGCTGACACCATCCGGAAAGTAGTACGCATCCGCGTATTAAACCACCTGATTGCAGGCGTCGACTCCTCACAGGCCAATGCAGAATATTCCAGCGCACGCATCACCTACACCAAGGCTAAGGATGCAGAGCAGGAGCAGGGCAACCAGCTCGCCCAACTGCTGGGTATTCCGGTGCGCGACTTCGAAGTAGACACGGAATTTGTTAAACGGATACCGAATCTGCCGGGCGACAGCCTCGATGAATCCAGACACCCGGTATTACAATGGTACAAAAGCCGCATCGCCCTGGCAGATGAACAGGCGAAGTATTCTAAAACCTTCTATTATCCGGCGTTTTCATTGGTAGGCGTGCTCCAGACCCGTGGCTCCGGGTTCGGTAACGGCTACGCTTCCGACCAATCGGACTTCAGCCACAGCTACTGGGATGGCGTGAAACCAACCCGCAGCAACTACCTCATCGGATTGGGTGTTACCTGGAACCTCTCGCAGCCATTCCGCATCTCCAAACAGGTGAAGGCGCAGGAGCTTACCAGCAAAGGGTTACAGTATGAGTACGAACTCGCCGATCAACAAATAAAAGCGCAGTACGCACTCTCCGATACCAAACTGCAAAACGCACTGTCGAACTTCAGAGAAGTACCGGTGCAGGTGAAAGCCGCTTCCGACGCCTATCTGCAAAAAACAGTTTTGTATAAAAACGGGCTTACCAACCTGGTAGACCTCACACAAGCGGCTTATGTACTTATCCGTGCACAAACAGACCGCGATATCGCTTATGTGAATGTTTGGCAGGCACTGTTGCTGAAAGCAGCCGCCGCCGGCGACTTCAACATATTTAGCTACTAAACTAACGCAGACGGATAAACGGAAACCATGCTGATTATTTCTAAGAAACGACTATTATGAATCTGATAAGCTTTGCACTTAAAAAACCTATTACCATCCTGGTGCTGGTAGCCGGTTTGTTCTTCTTCGGGATCAAAGCGGTGACGAGTATCAAAGTAGATATCTTTCCCAAACTGGATCTGCCGGTGATCTACGTTTCCCACCCCTTCGGCGGTTACAACCCCGCCCAGATGGAAACCTATTTCGCTAAACAATACATTAATATCTTCCTGTTTGTAAACGGGGTGAAAAGTATTGAAACCAAAAATATCCAGGGCCTCACCCTGATGAAGATCAACTTCTACCCGGGTACCAACATGGCCCAGGCAGCGGCGGAAGTAAGCGCCTTTTCCAACAGGATTCAGGCCATCTTCCCACCCGGCTCCAACCCGCCGTTTATCATCCGCTTCGACGCATCCACGCTGCCGGTTGGGCAGCTGGTATTGAGCAGCGACAAGCGCAGTAACAACGAATTGCTCGACCTGGCAAACGTATATGTACGCTCGTCCTTTACCTCCATCCCCGGCCTGGTTGCCTCTCCGCCGTTTGGTGGTAACGTGCGTACCGTGGTGATCAAAGCAGATCCTGAGCTGCTCCGCCAGCACAACCTTACACCGGATCAGCTGGTAGAAGCCATGCGCCTCAATAACCAAACTTCCCCTTCGGGTAACGTGCGTATCGGTGATAAAAACGTTATCACCCCCATCAATACCACCATCAAAACAGTAAAGGATTTTGAAGATATCCCGCTGTTTAAAGGGGATGTACAAAATTTATATCTGAGAGATGTAGCCACCGTAGAGGATGGAGCCGACGTAACCTCCGGCTATGCGCTGGTGAACGGCCGTCGCTCGGTATACCTGAGTATTGCGAAAGGCGCGGATGCCTCTACCTGGGAAGTAGTACAAAACCTGAAAAAAGCCATCCCACGTATTCAGTCGCAACTTCCGGAAGATGTGAAGCTGAGTTATGAATTTGACCAATCCACCTACGTAATCAACTCCGTTAAAAGTCTCCTCTCGGAAGGTATCATCGGTGCTATTCTCACCGGTTTGATGGTACTGCTCTTCCTCGGAGATGCCCGCGGGGCCCTCATCGTTATTCTAACCATCCCTACCTCCATCATCTCCGCAGTATTGTTCCTAACCCTTACAGGGCAAACGATCAATATCATGACGCTCAGCGGCCTCGCCCTGGCTATCGGAATCCTGGTGGATGAGAGTACAGTAACAATTGAGAATATTCACCAGCACCTGGATATGGGCAAACCCAAGGCCCTGGCCATATGGGACGCCTGTCAGGAAATCGCCTTCCCTAAATTGCTGATCCTCTTCTGTATCCTCGCGGTATTTGCCCCTGCATTTACCATGGGTGGTATTCCGGGATCCCTGTTCCTGCCGCTGGCACTGGCGATCGGGTTCAGCATGATTATCTCTTACTTCCTGGCACAAACCTTTGTACCGGTAATGGCCAACTGGGTGATGAAAGTAAAACATCACAAAGCTAAAGACGGCCACATCATGACAGATGCGGAAGAATATAAAGCGGCCGGATTACCTGCCGGTAGTGAAAAAAATACCTGGGATCAGAAGGAAATATTAGTAAGACAGGAAGATAGTAACCGCGACGGTAAAATCTCCCGGTTTGAAAAACTCCGTTTCCGCTACCTCCGCTTCCTGGACCGGCTCATGCCTTACCGCAGAATTGTAGTAATCAGCTACCTCGTGATCGTAGGAGGAATAGTAGCATTGCTGTTTGCCAATATCGGCCGCGATGTACTGCCAAAGGTAAACTCAGGTCAATTCCAGATTCGTATGCGCTTACCGGATGGTACCCGTATCGAAAATACGGAAGCTGCAACCATCAAGCTAACCAATGCCATCGGTGAAATTGTAGGTAAGGAAAATGTTGCCATTACCTCTGCTTATGTAGGTACACATCCCCAGCAATTCTCTACCAGCCCTATCTTCCTCTGGATGGCGGGTCCGCATGAAGCAGCTTTACAGGTAGCCCTGAAAGAAGACTACCATGTAAACCTCGACGAACTGAAGGATAAAATCAGGAACAGAATGGCGAAGGAAAATCCGCAGATGAAGTTATCTTTCGAACCAATTGAGCTGACAGATAAGATCCTTAGCCAGGGATCACCAACACCTATAGAGGTAAGGTTCTCTGGCCGTGATAAAAAAATGAATGAACTGTACGCACAAAAAATGGTGGATGAACTGAAAAAGATTTCATACCTCCGCGATGTGCAAATCGGTCAGTCCGTTAAATATCCATCCGTGAATGTAAATGTGGACCGCGTACGTGCAGCACAGCTGGGACTGGATATGGCTGATGTTTCCCGCTCGGTTACTGCTTCTACCTCTTCCTCCCGTTTTACGGAAAAAAATATCTGGGTGGATGAAAAAATATCGAACAGCTACAATGTACAGGTACAGATTCCGGAAAGTAAGATGGCCAGCAAACAGGACCTCACCGAGATCCCGCTGATGAAAAACAATTCCAGGCCAGTACTGGGAGACGTAGCCACGCTTACAGACGGTACCACCTATGGTGAAATCGATAACCTGGGTGCCATGCCGATGCTGACCGTGACTGCCAGTATCAACAAAAAAGACCTCGGCTATGCCGGTAAAGATGTGCAGAAAGCAATTAAAAACCTGGGGGAAATTCCGCGTGGCTTAAGTGTGGACCTGATTGGTATGAGCAGCACGCTCACCGAAACACTGGACAGCTTACAGAGTGGCCTTGTAGTGGCGATTGTGGTGATCTTCCTGATGCTGGCGGCAAACTTCCAGTCGTTTAAAGTGTCAGGTATCGTACTGGCCACCGTACCTGCGGTATTGCTGGGCTCCCTGTTGCTGCTGATGATATGCGGCTCTACGCTCAACCTGCAGTCGTACATGGGTATGATCATGTCCGTTGGGGTATCTATCTCCAATGCGGTACTGTTGATTACCAATGCGGAACAACTACGCAAAGCAAACGGCGATGCCGTACTATCAGCCAGAGAGGCGGCGGCATTACGTTTGAGGCCTATCCTGATGACGGCACTAGCGATGGTGGTAGGTATGATTCCTATGGCCAGCGGCCTCGGTGAAGCGGGCGATCAGTCGTCGCCATTAGGCAGGGCAGTAGTGGGTGGTTTGATTGCCTCCACGTTTGCGGCACTGTTCGTACTGCCGTTAGCGTTTGCATGGGGACAAAAACGTACCACTACACAAAGTGTTTCCCTGCATCCGAGAGATGAAGAAAGCATTCACTACATTCCGGAAGTTAATTAATAGTATTACAAATCATTCAATAAATAATATCATATGAATAGCGGTCTGCGTTTATTTTTTCCTTTATTATCGGCGATAGCCCTTACTGCGGGCCTGCAGAGCTGCGGTACCTCCGATGCTAAAGACGAAAAATCTGCTGCTGCGGAAGCGGCGCCTGCCCTCCAGGCTTTTGCACTGGAAAGAAGCAACCTGTCTTCCAATATCAAAATCCCCGGTGAACTGGTGGCCTTTTCTTCTGTAGACCTTTACGCCAAAGTCAGCAGCTTTGTGAAAAAGCTGAATGTGGATGTGGGCTCCCAGGTGCAGGAAGGACAAGTGCTAGCCATCATGGAAGCACCTGAAATCAATTCCCAGTTATCCGGTGCCGATTCCAGGCTCAAGTCACAGGAGGCTATTTACCTCTCCAGCAAGGCTAATTACGATCGTTTGCTGGAAACCAGCAAAACGCCGGGAACGGTGTCACAGAACGACCTGGACATTGCCTTTGCGCGACAAAAATCTGATCTCGCACAGCTGGAAGCAGCCAAAGCTTCCCTGCGTGAAATTGGTAACAACAGGGATTACCTGACCATACGGGCGCCTTTCTCCGGTGTGATTACTGCGCGTAACGTGAGCACCGGTGCCTATGTAGGCCCTACCGGTAAAGGTTCCGAACTGCCTATGTTTACCTTGCAGCAGCAAAGTAAACTTCGTTTAGTGGTGAGCGTGCCGGAGGCTTACAGCGCTTACCTGAATGGCAAGGATGAAGTGAGCTTTACCGTTCGCTCGCTCAACAACCGTAAGTTTACCGGCAAAATTGTGCGTATGGCGGGTGCGCTCGATAAAAGACTCAGATCTCAACATATAGAACTGGATGTAATTAACACCGATAAAAGTCTGCTGCCAGGAATGGTGGCAGAGGTGAATATCCCGCTTAACAGCGCTACCACCAATTTCGTGATTCCATCCACCGCGGTACTGAATTCTACCAAAGGCCTTTTTGTAATTAAGATTGACAACCATAAAACCAAATGGGTGCCTATCACTACCGGTCGCAGCGAAGACGGTAAAACAGAAATCTTTGGTGAACTGAACGACGGCGATACCCTCATCACCAACGCCACGGAGGAAGTACGCGATGATGTAACCGTGCCGGCAGTAAAAATTGGGAAATAAGCCGGATTAAACTTTCACAGTGATAAGTAGTCTGAATATCAGCTTTTCGTGAACGGAAACCATGCATTAACACGTAAGCAATTCTAATGTATATAACACAGATTATAGGTTGATAAATGAAGAGCCGCCAGGTATCCACCCGGCGGCCTTTTTATTACCCGCCCACTGCGGTATAAATGCAGTGGAAACGCCCGCCAGGTCACGCAATCGTTGCCGATAACGATTGCGTAAATAAATCGACGCAATGACTATCTCCCAATCAATTATTTTACGAATTTCAGGATAACCCGGCGCGCAATAATTCCACTCATAAAAATTCACTGTTATGAAAAAATCCCCTATTATGATGATGCTATGCATTGTATTTGCCAGTTGTCAAAAGAACGATGTAGCATCTCCCGGCAGCGATTCCCCAAAACCTGCTGCCAATGTCGAAAGCATTACCGTTACTACTGAATCAGCCTTGAAATCCGCTATCAGCGCGGCAAAAGCAGGCGATATCATTACTGTTAGCGGCACTATCAAACTTACCAGTACCTTACAATTACTTAACAGCGGCACCTCCACGTCCAAAATCAATTTTACCGGTGGTGTGCTGGATTGCTCAGGCATTTCCTCCGGATGGGGAGTAAAATGTAACGGCAGTTACTGGAACATCACCAACATGACCATCAAAAATGCCCCCGACTGCGGGCTCGTATTCCAGTATGGTGGCTATAACTACGTGTACAACGTTACCACTTCCGGCAACCATGATTCAGGCTTACAGATCTACAATCAGTCGCACCACAACAACATCAGCTATTGTAAGTCCAACGACAACTATGACACACAGAATGGAGGTGAAAATGCTGATGGCTTTGCCTGCAAGCTCTCTGCCGGGGCCGGTAACCTGTTTGATCACTGTACCGCCAATCATAATTCTGATGATGGCTGGGACTTGTACGGGCAGCCTTATACCGTAAAAATTACCAACTGCACCGCTACCAACAACGGCTACGGCGGCAGCGGTGATGGTAACGGTTTTAAACTCGGCAGCTCCGGACAAAACGTGCCACACACGGCTACTAATTGTACTTCCAGCTACAACCTGGCTTCCGGCTATGATGGCAACGGCAATACCGGCCATATTACTATTACCGGCAGCACCGGTACCGGTAACGGCAAAACGCTGTTTTACAGATTGTATTAATCAGCAAGTATCTATTTAGGGAGAGGCCTGAGGCCTCTCCCTAAATAGTTTCTCGTCCGCCGAAGGCGGACCGGCAATTACACCAAACAACAAAACACAATCCTTAGCTGCTTACCTGCTTCGCTGCTCCTATGTTTGCAATAAACAACAAAACACAAGCCTTAGCTAATTCACAAACATCAAAACACAAGTCTTTGCTGCTTACCTGCTTCGCTGCTTTGCGAGCAAAAAGATCGCTTTCCTGGCGCCGAAGGCGCCTTAAAAGCAAATAAGTCTTTGCAAGCAAAAAATCCTCCCACATGCTAACCTCCTTTTCTTTATTTTAGTGCCTGAAAATGCGCAAATTTGACAAGGGATAACGCTTATAGTGACCTGGAACTGGTAAGCATGTTGAAAAGAGGTGATGTGCAGGCATTCGACCTGCTATACTCCCGCCACTGGGCTGGTATGTACCAGTCAGCCTTTTATCTGCTGAGAGATCAAAATGCCTGTATGGATATTGTACAGGACATTTTTGCGTGGCTATGGGAAAAGCGCACGGAGCTGGACATTCAAACAGTACCTGCTTACCTTAGAAGCGCAGTCCGGTTTAAAGTAATTAATTATATCCGTTCCGGTAAAATCAGGGCTGACTTCTATGCAGAGCTGGCAGGGATAACCCTCCCGGCAGAACCAGGCCCACAGGACTTCCTGGAGCTCAATGATCTGAAAATTATCATCCAGCAGGCCATTATGGATCTGCCGGAAAAATGCCGGGAAATATTTTTATTAAGCAGAGATGGGCAGCTGACGAATCGACAAATAGCAGATTTACTGAATCTCTCCATAAAAACAGTAGAAGCACAGAAAACCATTGCACTAAAGCGCATCAGAACTGCCGTAGATCCTCATCTGCTGGCCTTGTTACTACTCCCCGTTGTTACCCACTGTAGTTAGTATCCTACCCGATTGAAATTTTTTTTTGAACCTTTTAGGGGTCTTGATTTTTAAAACTGCCATACTAATGGAACACCTACGTATGACCAGAGAAGAGTTGATATTTTTAACAGAGAAGATTGTGTCAGGCACCGCCACAGATGCGGAGTTGATGCAGTATAACCAGGTTTTCAATGCCCTTACCCGGCAGGAAAACTGGGATGAACATACGCTGGGGAATAAGGAAGAAATGGAAGCAGCCATCCGCCTGCGCCTGGAAGAAACGTTGCGCAAACCTGCTGCCCGACCGGTAATGCGCTGGTACAAATGGGCCGCAGCTGCTGCTGTGCTGGTGATGGTGAGTGTATCCATAGTACTGTTGAGGCCTAAGGAAGTACGGCTTGCGCCGCAGGCAGAACGATTTCAAAATGATATTCCCGCGCCGTCGGCCAACCACGCCGTGCTTACGCTCGGCAACGGTCAGCAGATACTGCTGGATAGTGCCGGCAATGGCACCATCGCGGTACAGGGAGGTGTAAACGTAGCCAAAACCGCCGATGGGCAAATCGCCTATTCCGGCAGCGGCGCTACCGCCAGCACCAATACCATCAGTTTGCCTGCCGGCAGCCGCCCGCTCAAAATTATTCTGGCAGATGGTACCAAAGTATGGATAGACGCAGGCTCCAGCTTCACCTATCCAACCATCTTTACCGGCAAAACACGTGCGGTAAACATCACCGGACAAGCTTATTTTGAAGTAGCACAAAACAGTAATATGCCATTTACCGTTAGCACCGCCAACAAAAGCTATTCGGTAGATGTACTCGGTACCTCATTTAATATTAGGGTATATGCCGACGAGTCAAACATCCAACTTACCCTGGTCGACGGGGCAGTGAAATTCAATACCAGCACCGTATCCCGGCTGATGAAACCTGGAGAGCAGGCCACCGCATCAGACAACGGCACAATACAGCTTACAACGAACGCCGACCTGACATCGGCCACCGCCTGGAAAGACGGGCTATTCTATTTTAATGGCAGCGATATCAACACCATTATGTCGGAGCTTCAGCGCTACTACAATCTTGAAGTAGTGTACCAGGCCAACGTCAGAGATTCATTTGTTGCAAAAATTCCGAGGGATGTCCCCGTTTCTCAATTGCTAAACCTGCTGGAGATGACCAATCTCGTGCATTTCAGGATTGAAGGAAGGAAAGTAACAGTAATGAAATAGATTATACACCAGCACAATATTTACCTGCAGGTCCCCACCAAGCCTGACAGTAAGGAAAGGTATGTCCTGAACCACCGCAACGACGGTATTAATAATTAAAAATCAACCAGAAGCTATGCTAGGAAGAAAGATGAAAAGTCTACTATGCCAGCCACCTGCTGAAAAAAGGGCTACTACCAGCTATGCCCGCATTTGTTTGATGATGGGCTTGCTACTGACGGCCACCCAGTCATTTGCACAGAAGGTGACGATGACGATGAAATCAGGTTCACTGGAAAAAGCGTTCCAGGAAATCGAAAAACAAACAGGCTTTAGTTTCATTTACGGGAAAAATCAGCTGAGTCAGGCTGCCCCTGTAAATATCTCGGTGAAAAGCCAGGAGCTTAACGACGTGCTGAATACACTTTTCAGCAACCAGCCTTTTGCATTTTCCATCTCAGGAAAATTCATTGCCATCCGGCTGAAAAATGCATCTGCCGCACCGCAACAGGTGCAAGACGGCATTATCGTAAAAGGTAAAGTAACAGATACCAAAGGTAATCCACTGCCTGCTGTATCGGTGGTGATTCCCGGTACACCACTGGGTGCCATGACCAACGAGCAGGGGGAATATTTTATCAACAACGCGCCTGCCAATGCAGAGCTGGTGCTGTCTTATATCTCTTTCCTGCCACAGCGGGTAGGTATCAGAGGGCGTGCGATCATCAACGTTGTGCTGGAAGAAGATGTGAAATCGCTCGATGAAGCCGTGGTAATCGGTTACGGTACCACCACCAAACGAATGAACACCGGCGCTGTAAGCAGCCTTACTGCAAAGGACATCGAAAAGCAACCGATCTCCAACCCGCTGGTCGCCTTGCCTGGCCGCGTGCCCGGCCTGCAGATCACGCAAACAAATGGTTTGCCGGGTAGTGCTGTAACGGTTCAAATTCGCGGACAAGGTTCCATGAACTCCGGCTACGTACCGCTCTATATCATCGATGGGGTGCCCTTCACGAACTATAACGGTTCCTATCCGCCTTCAGACAACCTCAACTCCTGGGGTACCAGCGGCGCGAACGCGGGCATCAGCCCTTTCAGCATGATTAACCCGGATGATATTGAACGCATGGATATCCTGAAAGATGCCGATGCAACGGCCATCTATGGCGCCAGAGGCGCTAACGGTGTTATCCTGATCACGACTAAAAAAGGAAAAGCCGGTAAAACGAAATTTAACGCAAACGTATATACGGGCTTCGGTGAACTGAACCGCCAGATTCCCATGTTGAATACACAACAATACCTGGAACTGCGCAGGGAAGCATTCAAAAACGATGGCGTGACACCTACGGCAGCCAATGCGCCGGAGCTCACCGTATGGGACCAGCATGCCTATACCGACTGGCAGGATATGCTTGTTGGCGGTACCTCCCATACCACGGACGGACAATTCCAGGTTTCCGGTGGTGACGCCAAAACGCATTTCATGTTTAGCGGCGGCTATCATAAAGAAACCACCGTATACCCGGGTGATTTTAACAGCACCCGCTATAGCGGCCGACTCACAGCAGATCACACTTCTGCTGATAACCGCTTTTACGCAGCTGTTACCGCCAGTTATTCCAGTGATAAAACGGTGTTGCCAGGCCAGGACCTGCTGACGCTATACAACCTGCCTCCTAACATGCCACTGTATGATGCCACCGGTAAACTGGTATGGTCGTCAGGATTCAGCAATCCTATTGCCCTGCTGCAGCGCCGTTATACCAATAATACCGGTACCATGCTGGCCAACGGAAACCTCCGTTACACCATCATCAAAAACCTGAACTTTAAAGTGAACCTGGGCTATACCAATACTGGGCTGGATCAGGTAAACCCAACACCTGCGTCTACGCAGAACCCGGCAAATAATCCACAATCGTACGCCTACTTTTCCAATACCAAACTGCAGAACTACATCGTAGAGCCTACGTTGGATTATAGTCTGCGCGCTAAGGAAAACCAGTTTAACTTCCTCGTGGGTGGAACCTACCAACGCAGCTTAATGCAGGGGAATTACATCTCCGCCACTAATTACAGCAGCGAAGCACTGATGGGAACCCTCACCGGTGCTGGTTTGCTGACCGGCTCCTCTACTTATATCGACTATAAGTTTGCATCCCTGTTTGGTAGAATCAATTACGATTACAGGCAGAAATACTTGCTGAATCTCACTTTCCGCCGCGATGCATCTTCCAGGTTTGGTCCCGATAACATCTATGCGGATTTTGGCGCCGTAGGAGCTGCCTGGTTGTTTACACAGGAAGATTTTGTTGCGGAGGCATTACCATGGCTGAGCTTTGGTAAACTGAGAGGTAGCTACGGTAGTACCGGAAATGACCAGATCAGCAATTACATTTACCTGCCTTTGTTGTCAAGCGCCGGTACTTACCAGGGTGCCAATGCATTGTATCGCCCGGTATTGCCTAACCCTGCTGTAAAATGGGAAACTACCCGTAAGCTGGAAGCAGCGCTGGAACTGGGCTTCCTGAAAGACAGGATCATGTTCACCGGGGCTTATTATCAGAACCGCTCCAACGATCAGCTGTTATCTGCTGCACTGGCTACACAGGCCGGCTACAACAGCTATACCGTGAACCTGCCGGCACTGGTGCAGAACAACGGCGTGGAGCTGGAGCTGAACACAAAAAATATCCAGCAAAGAAACTTCACCTGGACAACCGCTTTCAACCTTACCTTCTATAAAAACAAGCTGATCTCCTTCCCTGGTATTGAAAAATCGTTTTATGCCAGCAGCTATCTCGTAGGGCAGCCAATTGACGTGGTAAGAAGATATGTGTACACAGGTTATGATCCCAATACCGGTATTCCTAAGTATGAAGACGTGAACAAGGATGGCGCTATTGATTACAATAACGACAGACAGGTAATCAAGCCGGGTACACCTTACTTTGGAGGTATCACCAACAACTTCACCTATAAAAACTGGGACCTGAGCTTTTTCCTGCAGTTTCACCACCGCAAAGGATCTACCAATAACATCAGTACACCGATTGGTGCCAGCAGGAGTAATTATAATACTTCCGCGCTCGACAGATGGAGAGCGCCAGGGGATGAGGCCTTTTTCCCGGCGGCGACCACCACGTCAGGGTCTCCTATCTATAACGGCTATACGCCGTATTCCGGTTCTACTGCTTTATGGGGAGATGCCAGTTTCGCTAAGTTGAGAAATGCGTCGATCTCTTATACTTTCCCTAAAGTATGGCTGGCCAAAGCAAAAATCAGCAACCTACGGCTGTATGCTGAAGGTCAGAACCTGTTTACCTGGGCTAAAAGCAAATACCTCTTTGATCCGGAAACCAGCCAGGCCGGTGGTGCGCCAGGCCTGGGAACCGGTGGTTTAGCAATGCCTCCGCTGAGAACCATTGTATTTGGTATAAACTGTTCATTCTAAAATCGGAATCGTCATGTATCACAGCTTCATAAATAAAAAGGTATTAGCGGCGTTATTGCTGGCAGGTACCGTGTTTTCTTCCTGTAAAAAACTGGTGGAAATTGGCGCACCTGCCACGCAGGTAGGGCTGGACCAGGCTTTTGCTTCAGATGCTACTGCCACGAGTGCAGTGCTGGGAATTTACAATGCTTCTTTCACCAGGGATTTGATGTTCCCTTTAACGCAGCTGCCGGGCATATCAGCCAATGAGCTGCAGAATAATGTGCCCAACGCCAGTTTAGATGAGTTTAAAAATAACAGTATCACCATTACCAATGGTTATGTTGCTACCAACCTATGGGCGTACAGTTATGCACCGTTGGCGCAGGCCAACGCCATGCTGGAAGGCGTTACTAAAAGCACTACTTTATCCACCGGGTTAAAGAACCAGTTGATGGGTGAAATAAAATTTTGGAGAGCCTTCCTTCTTTTTCAACAGGTAAATATTTGGGGAGATGTACCAATGCCGCTTACCGATGATCCTGTCGGCAACGCTTCACTGGCGCGTACGCCAGCTGCTGACGTCTGGAAACAGGTAGAAAAGGACCTGACAGAAGCACAGGCACTCCTCACGGATACTTATCCGTCTACATTAAGATCCCGTGTAAATAAGCAAACCGTAAACGCGCTGCTGGCAAGAGTATACCTCTACACCAAACAATGGCAGCTGGCGGAAACAACAGCTGATGCGGTGATTAAATCCGGTATTTATAGTCTGAATAAAGACCTGAATACCATCTTCAGCAATACCAGCAATGAGATCATCTGGCAGATTGCCACGCTCAACGGTTTGTCCGTATTCACTACCAATACCGACGCCAAAGGAGGCAGCTTTGCCGCTACACCGGGAGTAGTACCAGCCTTAACGGCAACGGATACACTCTATAACAGCATGGAAGCCGGCGACCTCCGCAAGGCTAACTGGATCACCCCTACGGTGATTGGAGGTACCAACTATAAGGTGGTTACAAAATACAAGTTACGTGTACTACCTACCGGTGCCACTACCGGTAATGAGTACAATGTAGTGCTGCGACTCGCTGAACAATACCTGATCCGCGCCGAAGCACGTGCACAACTTGCCAACCTCGGTGGCGCCATTGCTGATGTGGACACAATCCGGTCACGCGCAGGCCTGTCAATGTTAGACAATAACATCTCCCAAACTAACCTGCTGCTCGCGATTGAAAATGAAAGAAAGGCAGAGTTGTTTGGAGAATGGGGAGCCCGCTGGTTTGATCTCAAACGTACGCCGGGAAGGGTGGACCCATCCAAATCCCGCGCGGATGAAGTAGTGGGAGGCATGCGCCCGGCCACCTGGCAAAGTACGGATGTACTGTATCCGATTCCGGATGCACAACGTCAGCTGAATACAGCGCTGACGCAAAACCCAGGTTATAACTAATCCGCCTTCGGCGGATTTACAGCGGTCTTTTTTTCTCGCAAAGCAGCATAAGGGGTATAAGCAGCAAAGGCCTGCAATTTGTTCTATAAATTTTTTGACTGGAGAGGAGTCTTAACCAACAAAACACAGGCCTTGGCTGCTTATCTGTTCTGATGTTTGCATCAAACAACAAAACACAAGCCTTAACTGCTTATCTGTTCTGATGTTTACAACAAACAACAAAACACAAGCCTTCTGCTTACCTGTTCTGATGTTTACAACAAACAACAAAACACAAGCCTTGGCTGCTTACCTGCTTTGCTGCTTTGCGTGCAAAAAAGATCGCTCCCTGGCGCCGAAGGCGCCAAAAGCCCAATATGTCTTTGCGAGCATAAAAGACAAAACCCAATACTCACCACGAAACAGAATGTAAAAACATACCACCATGAAAAAAATACTCTTCGTCCTCATCAGCGGCTGCTTGGTGCTGGCAACAGGCAGTGCCATCGCCCAGCAAAAGCAGGATACTCTCCGCAAACAATACGATGCCCTCCTCAAAGGTAACGAGCAGCAACAAAATCTGCTGGTTAATAAAATGTATGCCCTGCTGAAAAGTAAAGCTGAGAAGGACTGGATTACCGCAGCTACCTATTTTTTCCAGCTTAAGAAAAACAGCGTATCTGACTCCATCCAAAAGGCGGCAGCAATACAGTTTCCCAAAGGAGTGGTTGCACGCAATAATGCGGTGCAGGTGGTATATGATGAAAAAGATCCGGTAAAAAAAGAGCAGCTGTATAAGGAATGGCTGAAGAAATTTCCACCGGTAAAAGGTGATAAAGATGTGATCGCCTATGACTATGCAGCGAATGCAGTGGGTATGGCTTATGCAGAAGCTGATAATGTACCTAAGGCACTGGAATACGCTGAAAAAATACAGTCCCCCTTCTGGAAAGGACAAGGCTGGTCAGGTACTGCCAGTATGTTCATGAAAAAAGGACATTATGCGGAGGCGCAGCCATTGATACTGAAAGCGATTGATGACGCATGGGCATTTAAAACCACACGAAAAGATGAAGAAGGCGCGAAGTTCGCTGCCACAGGATATCCTGGCTATCTTAGAATGTATGTGAAGTCACTTTATGAAACGCAGCAATACGATTCAGCCCTCGTATATATCCAACGCGTAGTAGAAGCAGAAGGTGGTAAACCGAGTCCTGCCACTTTAGAAACATTAGCGAAAATTCAACTCACCAAAGGTGACTACCAAAATGCTTTCACTGGCCTCAGCGAAGTAGCCGCCAAGGGTATGCTTACGCCTTCCAGCAAAACTATGCTGTCGGAGGCCTACACAAAAATACGTGGCACACAGGGCTTTGAACAATATATCGATAGCCTGAAAGGTGGGCTGGACGCAGCAGTGCGCAAGGAACTCGCCGGGCAGATGATCAACGAAAAAGCAGCTGATTTTACCCTCACTGACCTGGAAGGTAAAAAAGTAACGCTCTCCGAATTAAAAGGAAAAACAGTGGTGCTCGACTTCTGGGCTACCTGGTGCGGCCCTTGTAAGGCTTCCTTCCCTGCAATGGCAAAGGCGCAAGGCCTCTATAAAAACGATCCTGACGTGGTATTCCTGTTTGTACACACCTGGGAGCGTGGCGAACCAAATCCAACTGCCGCCGCCGGAAAATTTGTACACGACAATAAATATCCGTTTACTGTACTGATGGACCTGAAAGACCCAGCCACCGGCATTAACAAGGTGGTAGACAGCTATGGTGTAAAAGGTATCCCTACTAAATTTGTGATTGATAAAAACGGTAATATCCGATTCCGCTTCACAGGCTTCTCCGGTGGTGACGATGCTGCCGTAGCTGAGGTGAAAGGAATGGTGGAACTGTCCAGGCAATAAGTGCACGCAATAGCTGATATGTATGCAGGATATTCCGCGTGAAATGTGGAAGATCCTGCATGCCTGTAACAATCTTTAAAAGCAGTTATGCTGTCTATCTCCTTCCCAAAACATCCGTGCCGCGTGCAGCGCAGCTCCCCAGCTGACACCGAAGGTGTCAGCTGAAATACCAACCTCATCAACATAACACCTATCAATATCTGTAAATACCTATGCATCAATAATTAATATGAACCCACCGTACTTTTTGTAACTCCAATTGCTTATATTTAGTTATGCGAAGCCCAAAAATCCAAATCATACTTGCAGATGATGACCAGGACGATTGTTTGCTGATAGAGGATGCATTAACTGAATTGCCCCTGGATTTTCAATTGATGATAGTACATGATGGTGATAGTTTGATTAACCGGTTACATGCATTGCACGACAGTGAATTACCGGACGTGCTGTATCTTGATCTGAACATGCCCCGCAAAGGGGGACTGGAATGCCTCCACGAAATTAAAGCAAGCGATAAACTTAAATCTCTCCCGGTGGTTATCTGTTCTACTTCAATGGAAGAAGAAATAGCTGATACGGTCTATAAACAAGGCGCCTGTTTCTATATCAAAAAACCTACTGATTTTACACATCTAAAAGAAGTGTTGCATCTGTCAATAAACTATATCCGCAACCATGCATGGGAGCGTCCGTTACGGGAAAATTTTGTTTTAACCGGTGATTTTAACAAATCAATCATCTGACTATGGGGCAATATATGTCCGTGAATGTTCAGGCAAATAAGGAGTTGCCAGCGTCCTCAGGCGCGGGTAGTTTTTTAATGGGTGGCGGGCAGATGGGAGCCATGATGCGCGATTATGACTGGGAACAAACCATCCTGGGTGCTCCGCAGAGCTGGGATGCATCGTTGAAAACCTGTATAAGAATCATGCTGACCTCACCCCAACCCATGTTTATCTGGTGGGGAAAAGAATCATTAATAAATCTCTACAACGATGCCTATGCGGCATTTTTGAACGCTAAACACCCGCAGGCATTGGGTATGAGTGGCAGAACCGTGTGGTCGGAAGTATGGGAAGAACTGCAGCCTAAGGTAGATAAGGTGTATCAGAATGAAGGTACCTACGACGACGGTGCCATGTTTATCATGCACCGGAAAGGCTATGCAGAAGAAACTTATGTCAATTTTTCCTATAGCCCCATTGCCGGGGATGACGGGGTAGTCAAAGGCCTGTTTTGTGTTTGTGAAGATGAAACGGATAGAGTGATTACCACCCGGCAACTGGCCACTCTCAAAGAAGTAGGTGCACTCAGCTTTGATAAACGCATCACGGATACACTGTACCAAAATATTATTGAATCTTTAGGTGCCAATAACAAGGATTTCCCTTTTGCAGGCATATACGAAATTAAACAGGATGATGCCAGCGTTCGCCTGAAAGCTTCAATTGGGATGCATAAAAACAGCAATGTGTTGCCAGCAGATTTTTCCCTGCAGGCGGCAGATTCAACAATACATACCGCTATTCATGAAAACAAAATTGTGTTGGCGCCCGTTAACCCGGATATCACTGACCTGCCCACCGGCTTCTGGAAAGTGCCTCCCAGCCAACTGGCTTATATCCCCATCGGCATTCCCGGCAAAGAATATCCATATGCATTGATCATTACTGCGTTGAGCCCTTACCGGTTGTATGACGATGTATACAAACAGTTTTGTATCTCCATTGCAGAACGCTTGTCGTTAGAATTGAGTAAAATGCTGGTGCTGGAAGAGGAAACCAAACGGGCAGAAGCCCTGGCTGAAATTGACCGATCCAAAACCGTGTTCTTTTCCAACATTAGTCATGAGTTCAGAACGCCACTTACCTTAATACTAGGTTCCCTGGAATCCTTATTGGAAAACAATGCTGACCTTTCTACCCGGCACCAGGAGATGATGGATGCCTCCCATCGCAATGCGCTGCGCATGCTAAAGCTGGTGAATACATTGCTGGACTTCAGCCGGATTGAAAGCGGAAAAATGCAGGCTAATTTTACTAAGGTAGATGTAGGCACCCTCACGCAAAAGCTTGCCAGTAACTTCAATACTTTAATGGATAGAGCAGGGCTGGCTTATAATATTCACATAGAGGCTATCAGCCAGCCGGTATATGTAGATATTCAGATGTGGGAAAAGATATTATTCAACCTGTTGTCCAATGCATTCAAATATACCTGGAAAGGAAGCGTAACCGTAAAGCTGTTTACCACAAACGAACAGCTGGTACTGGAAGTATCGGATACCGGCATTGGAATACCAGCTGCAGACCTGACAAAGATCTTTGAACGTTTCCACCAGGTACAGGGCAGTGCCGGACGCAGCTATGAAGGCAGCGGAATCGGCTTATCACTCACGCGTGAACTTGTGTGGTTTCATAAGGGCCAGATTACAGTCGAAAGTAAAGAAGGCGCTGGTTCTGTTTTTCGTGTGACCATTCCCGTGGGAAACGCTCACCTCTCCCAAACGCAAATCAGTACCTCGCTATCCTTCCCGGATGTGATGTCGGATATTTATCTGGAAGAAGCTACGGACATGCTGCGGAACATGCGTGTAACTGACCGTATCAATCCTGCCGCAGGGCAGGCCCCAAGTGATATTGGAAAGGATACTATATTAGTCGTAGATGATAATGCCGACATGCGCCAATATCTGAAGGCCCTGTTGGAAAAGGATTACAATGTCATCTGTGCAGTCAACGGTTTGGAGGCACTGATCAAAATCCGGAGGGAACAGCCGGCCCTGGTACTTACTGATGTAATGATGCCAATTATGGATGGGGCCCAGCTGGTAAGTGAAATCCGCAGCAGTCCTTCCACTGCATCGCTGCCGGTAATCATACTTTCCGCCCGGGCGGGGGAAGAGTGCCGGATGGAAGGTTATGATTTCGGTGCGGACGATTACCTGATCAAACCCTTCTCCGCAAAGGAACTGCGGGCCCGTGTAGCCGGCCAGATAAAAACACATAAGATCAGAACCGATGCCCAGTCGCAGCTGCATAATATATTCAAAGTTGCCCCCGCTGCTATAGCAGTGGTACAGGGTTCAGATTTCAAATTTGTGCTGGGGAACGCTGCTTATCAAAAAATGGTGAATCGTAGTGAAAGCGATCTTGTGGGCAAAACCGTCCGGGAAGTGTTTCCGGAAATTGATGGACAAGGGGTCATGGAAATCCTTAACCAGGTATATCAGTCCGAGCGACCACTCGCCATGAAGGAATTTCCGCTTCGGCTTAATATCGCACCGGATCATGCAAAGGAACTCCATTATTTCGATTTTGCCGTGGAACCATTGCGCAATTCCGTTGGGGTAATGTATGCCCTGCTGGTACTCGCTGTTGATGTTACAGAGCAGGTAATAGCCAACAAAAGATTGATTGAAAGCGAACAAAAATTGAGTAAACTGGCGGAAGAACTGGAAACAATGGTGATAGAACGCACGGAAGAATTACGGCTGGCCAATGAAACCCTTGAATTAAAAAATCAGGAACTCAACAAACAAAATCAGGAGCTGGCCTCTTTCAACTATATCGCCAGCCACGACCTCCAGGAACCCTTGCGAAAAATTCAAACTTTTGCTTCCCGCATTATTGAAATGGATGAAACGCACCTCAGCGAGCGTGCCAGGGACTTTCTCCATCGCATGAATGGAGCCGCTGCGCGCATGCAGCAACTGATTGTAGACCTACTTTCGTTTACCCGTTTACGTGGGAATACGGATGGCCAGTTTGAAGTAACCAGCCTGGATGTAATCATTGAAGCGGTTAAGTCGGATCTCAGCGAAGTGATAGCAGAAAAAAACGCGACGATTATAGTACAGCATAACTGTACCCCTAGTATTATTCCGCTGAAATTCAGGCAGCTGATGCAAAACCTTTTCAGTAACGCCCTTAAATTTTCCCGCCCCGGTATTCCACCAGTGATTGAGGTAAAATGTGAAACTATTGATAACAGGGAGAAATTATTGCCGGCTTATGCAACAGATACGCAGCTGTGCCACATTTCCGTCCAGGATAATGGCGTAGGCTTTGAACAGAAGTTTAGTAACAAAATATTCGAGGTGTTTCAGCGCCTGCATGATAAAGCTACCTACCAGGGAACAGGTATAGGGCTCGCCATCGTAAAGAAGATAGTGGAGAATCACGATGGCATTGTTATCGCCACAGGCGAGCTGGAAAAAGGCGCAAGATTCGATATTTATATCCCGATGAGAGAATAATTCAATTCTACATACATGCAACTGCATATTCGTCCCGAAACCAGCAATGACTATAACGCTGTATTTGACCTGGTCGAAGATGCCTTCAAAAACGAGGCAAAGAGCGACCACCAGGAACAGTTCCTGGTAGAACGCCTGCGGAAATCCGCCGCTTTCATGCCGCAGCTGTCGCTCGTGGCCGAAGCCGATGGGCAGCTCGTGGGTTACATCTTGCTAACAAAAATTAAAATTGTAAATGATAAAGCCACAGCCTTTGAAGCGTTGGCGCTGGCTCCTGTTGCTGTTTTACAGAGATACCAGGGCAAAGGAATAGGAGCTGCCCTTATCCAGGCGGCGCATCTGGAAGCACAGGCACTTGACTATAAGGCCATTGTTCTGCTCGGGCATGCAGACTACTATCCCAAATTTGGCTACCGTAAAGCGTCGGAATATGGCATTCGCCTCCCATTCGACGTGCCCGACGAAAATTGCATGGTGATCGAACTGGCAACAGGTGCGCTCCAGGGCGTAACTGGAACGGTGGAATACCCCGCAGCTTTTTTCGAATAGCCAACAACTACCTTAAAATCCGAAATTTTCTTAATTTAGCTTTACAAGCCAGGAATTCCCCAAGCCCCATACCACGATCTATATCTGTACACGTTTTGTTTTCGTCAACTCCAAAATTTGAATCATGAAAAAGCTTTGCTTTTCAATTATTTCCATCATTATTTGTTTTGCCTGTAATAGTCCCCAGGGGACCCAAGAGCAGCAGGCTGCCGACAGCATCGCGCCCACCATAGGCTGTGCCGTGCCCCGCACCACTGATAAAGCCTGGTATTCCTCCGGTAAAAAAGCACCTTTATTTAAAGGACTGGAAGGGATTGATTTTAAAATCACCACCAGCGTGCCGGAAGCGCAGGCCTACTTTAACCAGGGGATGATGCTGGCCTATGGCTTTAATCATGCAGAGGCGGCCAGGTCGTTTTTTGAAGCTACCCGCTTGGATGCTGGTGCAGCCATGGCGTATTGGGGTTTTGCCTATGTGCTGGGACCCAACTATAATGGTGGCATGGAACCGGATAATTTCCAGCGTGCCTATGAAGCAGTGGTAAAAGCGCAGGCATTAGCTGCCAACGCTACCCCTAAGGAAAATGCATTAATACAGGCGCTCGCCACTCGCTATGCACAGAACCCGCCGGCCAATCGTGCGCCGCTCGACAGCGCCTATGCTGCTGCCATGAAAAAAGTGTATGACCAGTATCCTTCCGATCCGGACGTGGGAGCGTTATACGCTGAAGCCCTGATGGACCTGCATCCATGGGATCTCTATGATAAAAAAACAAAAACACCTAAACCGTGGACACCTCCTGTAACTAAGGTCCTGGAGCACCTGATGCAGCTAAACCCTAAACATCCGGGAGCGCATCACTTTTATATCCATGCGCTGGAAGCATCCGCTACACCTGAAAAGGCACTGCCGAGTGCAAAGTTGCTCGAAACACTGGTGCCCGGCGCAGGTCACCTGCTCCACATGCCTTCGCACATCTATATCAATACCGGCGATTATCACGACGGTTCCCTGACCAACGTGCGGGCAGTAGAAGTGGACAGCGCTTATACCACGGCGTGCTATGCTGCAGGAACCTATCCATTGGGGCTGTATCCGCATAATTATCATTTCCTGGCCGCTACCGCCACGCTGGAAGGCAATACAGCCCTCGCCTGGAAATCTGCTACGAAGCTGCAGGAGCTAATATCCGGAGAGATCATGCGCATGCCGGGATGGAGTACGCTCCAACACTATTATACCATTCCTTATTATATCGCTGCCAAGTTATCCATGTGGGATACGATCATCGCAATGCCGGCTCCCGGTAGCGACCTGGTATACCCCCGGGCGGTATGGCATTATGCGCGGGGCATGGCCTTTCTGGGCAAACATGACCTCGCAGGTGCACGGAAAGAAATGGACAGTCTGAATAAACTAAGTACAGATACTATTTTACAACACCTTACCATCTGGGGCATCAACACCTCGGCCGACCTGGTGCAGATCGCCCATAAAGTGTTATCCGCCGGCATCTCCGTACAGGCGAACCAGTTAGATACTGCGGTCGCTTTCCTGAAAGCCGCCGTGGTTATTGAGGATAATCTGAATTACAACGAACCGCCGGACTGGTTCTTTTCCGTTCGTCATCATCTGGGAGCAGTGTTGCTGAAAGCCGGTAAATTCAAGGAGGCAGAACAAGTGTATCGCCAGGATCTGAAGATATGGCGTAAGAATGGCTGGGCACTGATAGGACTGCACAACGCGCTGCTACAGCAACATAAGGATGCTGCTGCGCAGCAGGCATTGGCAGACTTTAATGCCGCGTGGAAGTATGCTGACAGGCCGGTAACCGCATCGTCCAGTATAGTAGAATAAAATTTGTCGCGACAGGGCCCTGCTCTGTCGCATTTTTTATTGAAGAAAGTCGCCGTCGATGATCAGCAGCTTCACCCCTAAGGCAGTGCTGGACCTGGCGATGCAAGGATCAATTAAAACTGTTCGCCGGACAGCCCGGGGAATTGGCTGTTGCCAGCCGCGGGTGCCCGTTTTTTGCGGGCTTCCAAATTATACTCCTGTTCTGCTATGGCAATCATCATATCCAATATTGCGGCTTTTTTTTCTTCCTGGGTTCCAAGCTGCGCTTTTTGCTCCTTTAGCAGCTTCACTTCATGCGCTAGTTCCTGCAATTTTTGTTTGGTTGATTTAGACATGGTTTTTCGCGGTTGAGGTTATGTATCTAATTTACAAAATTTATTGATTAGAGTGTGATTTCGACAACACAGCTTTTATAAGTATAGTACAGGGAGATATGAACGGCCATTAAAGCTAATTTTACTAGTTTTACCAGGGAGTATTAAGTTTTCAAAAATGACAAACGAGGAAAAAGTAGCATTCAAAACCCGTTTGAAGTCCACCGGGGAAGCCATTATTACTGAAAGGATAGCAGCTACAAAGCTGGCAATTGATGCTGCACAGGAAGCAGCTAACAGCGAGGAGAAAAGCTCAGCAGGGGATAAATATGAAACTGGTCGTGCGATGGGGAATCTGCAGAAAGATATGTATACCCGGCAACTACTGGAGCACAAAAAAGAATTGGATCAGCTGATGAAAGTTGCCACCAACACCGTTTTTGCCTCGGTACAATCAGGAGCCTTTATACAATGTGCCTCCTATGCTTTTTATATTGCCGCCGGCCTGGGCAAACAGTTGATCGATGACCAGCAGGTATTTTTCCTTTCACCACAAGCCCCGCTGGCGCGACTATTACTACATAAAAAGCCAGGCGATCACTTTCAATTTAATAAGATGGAGCTGGAGATACTTGATGTATATTAAATGGAAAGTATGGAAACCTGACGGGAATATCCTATTTTTCCACTCATGAATATCCATTTGTTCGACAAACTGCAGCGCGCCGGACACCTGTCCCCGGGTTCCGCTGACAAGCTCCAAAACGCCGCTGCTACCAGGTTGTTTAGCCTCCATTGGGAATTGAAAACGATCCTGTACCTGGGTGTATTATTATTGAGTGGCGGGTTGGGAATCCTCGTTTATAAAAACATTGATACTATTGGTCACCAGGTGATATTGGTAGCCATTGCCGCGGCTTGTGCGGGCTGTTTCTATTATTGTTACAGGCACAAAAAGCCATTTACATGGGAAAAAGTATCGTCCCCGACGCCGTTTTTCGATTATATTTTATTACTGGGCTGTCTGCTCTTCATCACTTTTATCACCTACTTGCAAGGCACCTACACGGTTTTTGCCAATCATTACGGCACGGCCGTATTTATTCCGCTGGTGGTGCTGTTGTTTAGTGCGTACTACTTCGATCATATTGGTGTGTTGAGTCTGGCCATTACCAATTTCGCTGCCTGGCTGGGGGTAAATATTTCGCCTTATGCATTGATGGGTGGCTTATCGCTGAACGATTCACACCTGATCAGAACCGGTGCTTTGCTGGGCGTGGGGGTCTGCCTGGCTGACTTTCTGAGCAATCATTTCCACAAGAAAGCGCATTTCGGTTTTACTTACCGCAATTTCGGTACGCATATATTTCTCATCGCTTGTTTGGCTGGGATGTTTAGTAGCGACTTCGGTTTTACTATCAGCGAGGGTATTAACTACTATTTTGTGTGGTTTATCCTGCTGGCCGCAGGCTGTTGTTGGTGCTTTAGGGATGCCTTTAAACACCGGAGCTTTTACTTTTTGCTCATCGTATCGTTGTATGCTTATGTGGCGGTGAGTTACGTGATTATTCGCCTGTTGATTTTGGTAGATGATATAGGTGCAGTATATACAGGTTTTCTATATTTCATTGCTTCTGCCATCGGCCTGATCGTCTTCTTAGTAAAAGCCAATAAAAAGATCAAACATGCTAGCTTATAATAAAACCCAGCTGGACCACCTTGAGGTGGTTGCAGCTACAGAACAGGCATTCAAACAACAGTTAATCACGGCGGAGGAAAAGGATGCGATTATTGCAGCGCATCCGGTGGCGTTTTATACACCGAATTTTTTCGTGCGTCTAGGTATCTTTATTCTCACTGCGATCATTGTGGGATTCTCATTGGGTTTGTTTACCTTAATGATGGTACATGGCGGGTCGGACAATGCCTTTGGCGGGTTGCTGGTCTTCTTTGGTGTAATAAGTTATGTGGGGGCGGAGTTACTGATCAGGGAAAAACATCACTATAAGTCCGGTGCCGACGATGCGTTAATTTATTGCAGCGGCATCTGTATCGTGAGTGCCTTCATTATGTTTAATCACGGCGGGGATTCGGAGCGTGGAATAGCGGTGATAGTAACTATGTTGGGTGCTTATTTTAGTCTGCGTTTCGCTGATATGCTGGCCACGGCGGCAGCTTTCGCCGGTGTAATATTCCTGTTGTTTAGTTTTAGTTCCAGCCCATGGTTGATCATGGCGGCGTCGCTCGGGATATATCTGGCGGCATGCAATCTGAAAAATAAGTACTACGAAAATAATGCGATGGTATTGCAGTCGCTCTCTTTGCTCACCTTGTATGCCGCCGGTAATTATTTCATTGTCCGCGAGGTAACGGAGCAAAGCCAACAGATATTTTGGGTGAGCACCGTACTGATACCGCTGGTGTATCTTTTTTTTGGCATTTATAGAAAAAACAGAACCCTGCTTCGTTCGGGGCTGGTACTGGTAGCTGCTATGGTATTTACCATCCGGTACTACCACAGTATTGCACCTTTGGAAGTAGCCATGACCCTGGCAGGGGTGGCTATGATACTCATAGCGTATATACTTATACGTTACCTGAAAACGCCGAAGAACGGGTTCACTTCGGAGGAAGTGGACGAAGACCAGGCAGCGGCGGTGCAGCTTGAGTCATTGATTATCGCCCAAACGTTTAACAAGGTAGGTGCTCCGCCGAAGGATGGTTTTGAATTTGGCGGTGGTGATGGCGGTGGAGGAGGAGCCTCCGGCGGATATTAAACTTATGCGTAAAGCAGCTGCGAAGCTGCTTTACTTACTTTTTTTCTTGCTCCAGACTGGTTTCATACTTTCGAAGAACTCGATCACTGGCTGCTGCATGCAGATATCTGCATAGTCGAACCAGTACTCATACGCTTCATGCCGGGAACCTACGGTTATTTCCTCGTCCAGGAAGCCCGGCGGTGGTGTATGCCGCTTCTTCACAATCTCTGCGGGTAAATATGGATTAGTGGCCACCGCATCTCCTAAAAGCTGTTCCGCACTTTTTTGGTCACCTGCTAATATGGCAATGAAAATTTTTCCATAGGTAAATTCAATGGACGACTCTCCAGGGTAGCTTTGCAGCAACTGGTTTGCTGCAGCAAAATCCTTCAGCACAAAGAGGCATTCCAGCTTCAGGTGCCTGGCTCCCTGGTTATCGTTTGGATTCAGTTGCAGCATCTCATCAAATATCTCAATGGCTCTTTCATATTCTTCATTGAACTGCAGTTCCAGTCCCCATATATGGCATGCGCGAAGAAAGGGCCGGTTGTCGGAGTTGATATAGGGGAGTCTGGCGTTTTTTATCTTAAATTCTTTAGGAAAGCATTCTCTACCGAGCCGGTATGACTTCTCTGCTACCAGGTAGCTTTCAAATGCTTTCTCCTGGTTTCTGAACGCCACGGATAAGTGGTTGTAGGCATCCAGGTGATAGGGGTGGTCCTTAATGATCGCTTTCAGAATCAGTTCGGCGTAAACATCATTGGTATCCAGCATTCCTACGGCTACAGTGTATTGCTGCAGGGTTTCTTCATTGGAAAATGCTGCGGGTTGGATGAATGCCCACTCGTTGTTGGCGATGTTAGTAACGTGAGGTTTTTGGATCATAAGGCTTGGAATGATTTGAGTGGAAAGATAGGGGATAAAATAGTATTTGCCTTGGCTATTTAGGCGTTTTATACTAATTTATAGGTGTTATCTGATAAAAATAACCCATATGCAAGTTGAAAAATACCTCGATCTGCCGGAACCCATTTACAATGCATTTGACGCCCTGAGCGATGAAGCGTATGAAGATTTTCTATAAAAGGATTATAGGGCTTCCTTTGAAAAGTATGAGCAATGCCTGGCAATGATCCCGGAACCTAAAAAAGATTATGGTGATTCATCCAACGTAATTGAGTGGATGGTGGAGAATTACCTGAAAATTCAGGATTATCCCAATGCAATAAAATGGGTGGAAGAACTGGGGAATTACCTGAAAAATAAAGGCATTATGAGCGACTGGGAATTCCTGAAAGGCAAGGTTTACTATGAAGCAGGCGAGCCGGAAATGGCGCTGGAAAACTTTCGTATTGCCAATGACAAGTCTAAAGGAAAATGCTTCGAAGAGCAGGATAAAAAATATATCACATTCTTTAAAAAACAAATAGGCAAATAACATGGAACTTGCTGATGACGTATACGACCGCATTTTGGAACTCTCCGAAAAAGGGGATGTGCTGGCGGAAAGTGAGCAGTTTAGTGCTGCATTAATAGAATATCAGCAGGCATTAGACCTGTTACCCAGTCCCAAGCTTGATTGGGAAGCTGCCACATGGCTCTATACTGCAATGGGGGATGCATATTTTAGTTTAGAAGACTTGCCAAATGCAATGGATGCGTATCAGCAAGCCCTAAAAGCACCTGACGGAATTGGAAATCCCTATATCTGGTTCTGCATTGGGCAGGTATATTTTGGGTGGGAGCAGCTGGATAAAGCTAAAGAGCACTTTATGCGGGCATATATGCTGGACGGTGAAGATATATTTGAAGATCAGCCTTCTGAATACTTTGAACTGATCCGGGGAGAGATTAGTAATCGGTGATTTGAGGGAAG
The DNA here is from genome assembly GCF_900142605.1 of Chitinophaga jiangningensis. Classification (GTDB taxonomy): domain Bacteria; phylum Bacteroidota; class Bacteroidia; order Chitinophagales; family Chitinophagaceae; genus Chitinophaga; species Chitinophaga jiangningensis. The sequence goes on along the minus strand of NZ_FRBL01000002.1, from coordinate 525,561 downwards.
TCATTATCTTTAATGATGGAAATTTTTTTTCATAAGGATGAATGGAGTCATAGCTAATGCCCAACACTTCGTGCATTCCACCTCCCAAGCCCAAACAACGCATCATGATATTAGCACCCATCCAAACACTTGAAATCCAGCATGCCGCACAAAAACAATTTCACAGGATCGTACTCTTACATACAGGCACCGTTGTTGGATTTTATTCACAGGATGATACCTGCTACTTAGCATGGTTTAAAGGAAATGAAATCGTGGAAACAAAGGTAGATGAACTGGCCTGTGATGTTTTCCAATCTCCCGCTTTCTTTCATTTTCAAAATTATGCAGGACTTTATTCTTCTAAAAATGATATGGTCCTGCTATATGATGAAAGCAATAAAACTACACCCATCAGGATTACTATCACCAATCACCTTCCTAAAATAAAGTATCCAAATTTCGACAGACCTCTGTCTAATTACCATACGGCCGGCAACACTGATACCAACATAATACCTATACTATTTACAAACGCTGGCATGTTGCCTGTATATGCAGCCAACCTGGAAGTGAATGTAGATAAAGGGACTGCCACCTGGCTGGATTTAGAATACTGGAATAACAAACAATTAATCGCCCTGGAAAACGAAAGTTTCGATAAGCCGCAGAAACCATGTACGATCTTGCATGCGCTAAATAAAGGCGGCGTTTCCTTCCTGTACGGGATCGGCGACAGAGATGGCGGTTATTTAAAGCCGGGAATGGAGTATTCAGAATTAAGTACTGTCGATGATAAAGGAACGATAAAAGAGACATTATTTTCTCTGGGAAGGTTATCCAAAGAGGGTAAAAAAGGAGGTAAAGAATGTACATTCTCTTCCTCAGGCAGGTATGCCATACTCACGCCAGCATTTAAATCAGACGATTGGAAAAATAAACAGCAATTACTAGAGTTGGATAGTAAACAGCTTATAGCCCTGGAACTACCGAAAGAGCTTTCAGATTACCGGGTAATTGATCATAATAATGAAATGTTTTTGCTGGTGAATCGGCACCCCAACCTGGTATTTGCCGGTACTGACAGGATTGTTATTTGTGTGGGGAAGTAACCAAGTCCTTGTACGATTACATTTTGAAAATTTAAACTATGTATAAGAGGCAAAACAGTGCAACATTGTCCCATAAAATGACCGGACAGTGGCCGCACTGATTGGTATCAAATTTAATATTTCCATTTTTCCTGCCATTTCTTGAATTCGGAGGGGCGAACCAGGTATCTGGCAAAATTCCCCTCATGTAGCGTTAGTAACTCTGATTCTACCACTTCGATTAACTTATTTCTATCTACCTCTGGTAATTCCTGTGCCTGATCATTTATGTATGGCTCTACCTGGGATTTGGCCATTGCCTCAGATATTATTTTATGGATGATGGATCTGATTTGATCGCGGTATTTAAACCGGAATGGATCTGGTTCCCCTAATGATTGTCTGAGTACAGCATATTGGGCGGCTGAACGTTCATAAGCCCAGAGAAAGACATCTTTCAATAGCTCAACGTTATTTAGCTCATAAACTCCGATAAGGCCCTTTGTATACAATTCATTCGGCACATCAATGAAGGATAAGGGTGCCAGGTTATGTTTATTCAGTGAAATGTTAGATGCTAATCTGGATACTCTTTTATTTACATCATCGAATGGCTGTAAATAAGGTATATGTACCATGATGAAAAATGCCTGTTCAAAGGGATTCTCGATTTGAGAGGCTTTGTCAAGCATCAAATCAAACATTTCCTCAATGAGTTGGGGAACAGCCAGTGGAGTATATACGCTGTTTTGAATGCCTACAGCAATATGTCTTAGCCTCCCTGATGCAGCGGGGTTGGGTAAAAGGTTGTTGGATAACAAGGAATGAAGGTTTAGCAGCGTATACCTGTTAAATCCAATTTCATCTGCTAGTTGTACAATAAATTCGATAGCGTCCTTGTGATTCAGGATCATTTGGGCTTCTTTCGCAGACTTGTTGTCTGCTACATGCCCTGAAGAAATCAATCTTTCAGTGTCCAGGAGAGAATAGGTATTACCTTCCAGACGGCTGGAGTTCCAGGATAAGTCTATTAATAATCTGTTCAGGATTTCTTTTGCATAAGTGCCAGCTGGTTCATTTAATCGGGCTGTACCACCTAGTTCTGCCAATTTTTTCAGTTCTGCCGTAGATAAATAGTTGCTGATATTAGGCTGATATTTTTCGAGAAAACTACGGTTGTAGCCGACTGGCTGGCGCTGTTGAACAGGGCGTTGAACCAATTTCAATAGCTCTTGGGCAGCTTCCGATAAAGTGATGGCACTGGAAGGGAGCTTGGTTGCAGAGAAGTCTGGAGCGGCTATATGGTAGCGCAGGTTCCGGGTAGCTCCGGTTATTATTATTTCGCCGGACTTTTTCAATTCCTCTAATCTGCGTTGAAATGTACGACGGCCGAAGCTGAAGCCACTTGTAGCAATAATCTCATCAAGTGAAGCTCCATCTGGAAATTCTGCAATGGCTTTTAGAAGGGTGGCTTTCTCTGAAATCATGGCTTTTTCATCTTTTGCTGAAATTTACGACAAATTATGTCGTGAAATGCTATTTCGTGACATAATTTGTCGTAAATCATACTAGATAACATTATTGTCAATTAGATAATTTTGGTTATTTTGAAAATTAATTCTTTTCGACCTTGAACCTAAACCCTGAACAAAAAGCCCGTGAACAAATTGATGCTGAACTGGTTAGGAGCGGATGGATCATTCAGGATAAATCCAGAATTAACCTCAGTGAGGGCATCGGCATTGCGATCCGTGAATATCAAACGGACGTGGGGCCTGCAGATTATGTATTGTTTGTAAATAGAAAACCGGTTGGAATTATAGAAGCCAAACGGGCGGAAGAGGCTGTCCATATGTCAATTCATGAAGCGCAAAGTGAGGGATACGCCAAGGCAAAGCTCAAGTTTTGCGAGAATGATCCGCTACCATTTGTCTACGAAAGTACCGGGGATATTACCAGATTCACGGATTATAGGGATAGTAAGCCTCGCTCCAGAGAGGTCTTCAGCTTCCACCGTCCCGAAACATTTGTCGAATGGTTACGGGATACCAAATCTTTAAGAACACGGCTACATGATTTGCCTTCGTTATTACACGATGGCCTTCGGGATTGCCAGATCACCGCGATTGTTAACCTTGAAAAGTCATTTAAAGACGCCAGACCAAAGGCATTGATCCAAATGGCTACAGGGTCTGGCAAAACATTCACAGCTATTACGGCTGTTTATCGGCTACTGAAATATGCTAAAGCTAAACGTATATTATTTCTGGTTGATACAAAGAATTTGGGAGAACAGGCGGAACAGGAGTTCATGGCTTATGTGCCTAATGATGACAACCGAAAATTTACAGAGTTATACGGTGTAACCAGGTTGAAAAGCAGTTTCATCCCAGCCGACAACCAGGTATATATCAGTACCATTCAACGTATGTACTCCATATTAAAAGGAGTAGAGTTGGATGAAAGTGTGGAGGAACAAAATCCCAATGAGAGGGCCCAATCCAAGGATCCATTACCTGTAGTCTACAACGAAAAAGTACCTCCGGAGTTTTTTGATTTCATCATCATTGATGAATGCCACCGTAGTATTTATAACCTTTGGAAACAGGTACTTGACTATTTCGATGTATTCCAGGTGGGGCTGACTGCCACCCCGGATAATAGAACCTTCGGATATTTCAAGCAAAACCTTGTAAGCGACTATGGTTATGAAAAAGCGGTAATTGATGGGGTGTTGGTGCCTTATAATGTTTTCACCGTTCAAACAAAGATCACCCAACAAGGGAGTAAAATTAAATTAGGGGAAAGTGTGGATAAACGCGAACGGCTAACCAGAAAAAAGTTCTGGGAAGCTGTTGATGAAGATATTGAATACAGTGGGAAACAACTGGATAAGGATATTGTCAACCCCAGTACTATCAGAACTATTATCCGTGCTGTAAAAGAGAATCTACCGGCTATATTTCCGGACAGGAAGGACAAGGATGATAATTTTGAAGTGCCCAAGACGTTGATATTTGCTAAAACTGACTCCCATGCTGAAGATATTATAGAAATAGTACGGGAAGAGTTTGGGGAGGGTAATAAGTTTTGCAAGAAAATCACCTATCGCAGTGAAGATGACCCTAAAGAGGTGCTTTCCCAATTCCGCAACGACTATTATCCCCGAATTGCTGTTACTGTAGATATGATAGCCACGGGTACCGATATACGTCCGCTGGAAGTACTGATATTTATGCGGGATGTGAAAAGCCGTAGTTATTATGAACAAATGAAAGGCCGTGGAACCCGCACCTGTTCCCTGGAGCAGTTGAGAGCAACGGGTACCCCGTCTGCAAAATTTACGAAAGATCATTTCGTAATCATTGACGCAATAGGCGTAGAGGCGTCTCAAAAAACAGATAGCCGGCCACTGGAAAGGTCTCCAGGTATGAGCCTGAAAGATGTATTGCAAAATGTTGCTATGGGCAATACCACTGAAGAAATTCTTTCTACATTAGCTAATCGTTTGTTAAGACTGGAAAAGCAGATTAATGATAAAGAAAAAGTTAACTTCGCGGCCCAGGCAAATGGACAAACTATTAGCCAGGTTGTCAGGAATCTTTTGAATGCGTATGATCCGGATGTACACTTCAATATTGAAGAAAATACAAAGGAACAACTAGTGGGGGAGCCTCCTGTGAAAATTGAGGATACTATTGCGCAGGCCAAACAACAGCTCATTGAACAGGCAGTCGCCGTCTTTGACAATCCTGATCTCCGGAATTTTATCGTCGATGTTCGAAAAAAGTATGACCAGATTATTGACCATATTAACATGGATGAGGTAACCAATATCGGTTGGGTGAAAGATATGGATGCTGCCGCCGAATTGACTATTAGTAACTTTACGGCGTGGATAGAGGCCAACAAGGATGAAATTACGGCATTGGAAATCTTTTATGATCAACCATACCGTCGCCGGGAGTTGACCTATTCCATGATTAGAGATCTCAGCGAGAAACTCAAAACGGAACAGCCTTTGTTGGCGCCTTTGAGCGTTTGGCGTGCTTTTGAGCAATTAAAGCAAACCAATGGCGATCCAAAAAATGAGTTAATGGCGTTAGTGAGCCTGATTCGTAAAGTCAGCGGTATCGATGCTAACCTCACCGGTTATGATAAAGTAGTAGATAGAAATTTTCAGACCTGGGTGTTTAAAAAACAAGCAGGAACTACTACGAAGTTTACGGAAGAACAAATGCAATGGTTACGGATGATCAAAGACTATGTGGCAGCCAGCTTCCACCTGGATAAAGACGATTTTGAACTGGACCCGTTTAATAGAAATGGCGGACTGGGAAGGATGTGGCAGTTGTTTGGGGAGAAGACGGAGGAGATTATAGAGGAGTTGAATGAGGTGTTGGCGGCGTAATTTTTTTGATTTTGAATACTATTGCACAATATTAAATAAAGAATGACCAGAAGTAAAAATGACTTACAATTTCCAAAAGACTGGAAATGGGTTAAATTGGGAGATGTTTGTGAAAGGATTTCCAATGGAGCTAACGTTAAACAGTCGGATATAAATATAGGCTTTCCGATTTCGAGGATTGAAACAATTTGGAATGAAACGATTGATTTGGAAAGGGTTAAGTATATTTCTGAAAAAGACCCTGATTTTGTAGCTAAATATTCGTTAAGGTACAATGATATATTATTTAGCCACATTAACAGTGATTTTCATTTAGGCAAAACTGCGATATTCAAAAGTCAGACAAGTATCTTAATACATGGTACTAATCTTTTGTTGATAAGACTAAAGGCTGGAGTTTTGGCTGATTATTTTTACTATCAATTTAAATATAAGAGAAGAAATGGTGAGTTTATTAATGTTGCCCAGAAATCTGTAAATCAATCCTCAATTAATCAATCAAGGTTAAAGAGTATTGATTTTGTAATGCCCCCAATTAATACTCAACAAGCCATCGTCTCCAAAATTGAAGAACTCTTTAGTGAATTGGATAAAGGTGTTGAAAGTCTGCATAAAGCTCAGCAGCAATTAAAAACATATCGACAAAGTGTGTTGAAATGGGCATTTGAAGGGAGATTAACGAATGTGGATTTAAGGAAAGGTGAGTTGCCTAAAGACTGGAGATGGGTCATGTTAGGGGATCTTTGCACAGATGTAGAATACGGCTCGTCTACCAAATCCAAAGAACAAGGAGAGGTTCCTGTACTAAGAATGGGGAACATCCAAAATGGAAGGTTTGATTGGAGCGATTTAGTTTATACTGATGATAAAGCTGAAATAGATAAATATTTGCTCAAAAAAGGGGATGTACTATTTAATCGAACAAACAGCGCTGAACTTGTGGGGAAAACTGCTTTATTTAGGGGCGAACGGCCGGCAATCTTTGCTGGATACCTTATTAGAATTAATAGAATTAAATCATTAATTGATGCTGAGTATCTAACCTTTTATTTAAATAGTCACAAAGCTAGATCCTATGGAAATTCTGTTAGAAGCTTTGGTGTAAATCAATCAAATATTAATGGAACCAAGCTGAAAACTTATCCGATTCCACTTGCGCCCATTGATGAGCAGCTAGAAGTTGTCCAAGCCATCGAATCCCGACTCAGCGTCGCCGACAAACTCGAAGAAACCATCACCCAAAGCCTGCAACAAGCAGAAACACTGAAACAATCCATTCTCAAAAAAGCATTCGAAGGAAAATTAATCTAACGGAACCGTCATGGCAAAGAAATCAACAGAAAAAAATATATCAGCAGAGAACAAGTCTGTCAATACTTCCAGTATTGTCAGCAAAGTATGGGCGTTTTGTAATACGTTAAGAGATGACGGCGTAGGTTACGGAGACTACCTGGAACAGTTAACATACCTGTTATTCCTGAAAATGGCAGATGAATATACTCACCCGCCACACAACAGGAAAATGCCTATTCCTGCAGCCTATAACTGGCAGACATTAACTAATAAAACCGGCGATGAGCTGGAAGTGCATTACAATCATTTGTTGCGTGAACTGGCAAAAGAGAAAGGTATTCTTGGACAAATATTCACCAAAAGCCAGAATAAAATAACAGATCCTGCCAAGCTCTATAAGCTCATTGCATTGATAAACGCAGAGCAATGGGTGCTGATGGGAGTGAAAGACAAGGGAGATATTTATGAAGGTCTGTTGGAGAAAAACGCAGAAGATACCAAAAGCGGCGCCGGGCAGTATTTTACCCCGAGGCCACTGATTAAAGCGATGGTAGAATGTCTCCGTCCTGAGCCCCTGAAAACAATAGCGGATCCGGCGTGTGGAACAGGTGGTTTCTTTTTGGCCGCCTATGATTGGATGACAGATAACCTATCGTTGGACAAAGGCCAGAAGCAATTCCTGAAATACAACACTTTCTTCGGCAACGAAATTGTGGCCAGCACGAGACGATTGGCGCTAATGAATATGTTCCTTCATAATATAGGTGATATTGATAGCGAACAGGTCATGATATCTCCTAATGATTCATTGATCTCTGCACCAGAGACCCGCTATGATTATATTCTCGCCAATCCCCCTTTCGGAAAGAAAAGTAGCATGACTTTCACCAATGAAGAAGGAGAGCAGGAGAAGGAAGACCTTACTTATAACCGTCAGGACTTCTGGGTAACCACTAGTAACAAGCAATTGAACTTTGTGCAGCATATTAAATCCATGTTGAAAACAACAGGCCTCGCTGCGGTGGTTTTGCCAGATAATGTCTTGTTTGAAGGCGGAGCAGGAGAAACTATCAGAAAAAAATTATTAGAAACAACAGATCTACATACAATACTACGATTACCAACTGGTATCTTTTATGCCAATGGGGTAAAAGCAAACGTACTTTTCTTTGATGGCAAACCAGCAAGCAAAGATCCATGGACCAAAGAAGTGTGGGTGTATGATTATAGAACTAATGTGCATCATACCTTAAAAAAGAATCCGCTTAAACTGGAAGATCTTAGCGATTTTATCACCTGCTATAATCCGTTGAATCGCCATAAACGAAAAGAAACATTCAGCGAAACTAATCCGGAAGGCAGATGGCGGAAATTCTCTTATGATGAGGTGGTGGCAAGAGATAAAACAAATCTTGATATTACCTGGTTGAAAGATAAATCCCTGGCGGATTTAGATAACCTGCCAGATCCTGATGAATTGGCAGAGGACATTGTGGAAAATTTGGAGGCAGGGTTAGAAAGTTTTAGGGCTATTATTTCGAGTCTGGCAGCTAAAAAGGCATAGGCATTACTTAAGTGAGAAGGATAGGGCCTCTGATTTACAAGCACTATTCTTTTTGTTTTATAAAGAATCGTCGTTATATCATCTTAGAAAATATATAGGAATGACTTTAAATGATGCTATAATAACCTCTCTTGAGGAAATTAAGACTCCGGCTAACTACTTGGATGTTTATAAAAGAATCAAGGAAAAGAATTATTATGATTTTAAAGATGCAAAAACACCTGCATCTACTGTCTCCGCATTACTTGGCAATTTTATTCGCAACCGCGATTCCAGGGTAAAAAGAATACCGCAAAAAGGAGGCGACTACACTTATTTCCTGACGAAATTTGAGAGTGAAATCAGCATTGAGGCACTAGAATCCGTAAATAGTATAGAAAATGCTAGTGCATCTTCATTGCCTGTAACAGCCGGAAACCGAAGTTTCGACGAAAGAAGCCTGCATAAGTTGTTGAGTAGTTTTCTTAATTCAACAGGTGTTTATTCCAAGACTATTTTTCATGAGCAGTCCAATTCGAAGGATAGCCACCAAAAATGGATTCACCCGGACATGATTGGGATAAGATTCCTCAATTTACATACGCAAACGAGTTTAGCATTTCTGAAGGCAATTAACAGGCTTGGCACATTCGAGTTGACGGCTTATGAAATAAAAAAAGAAATTAAAACGGATTACGAACTGAAAAAGTGTTTTTTTCAGGCAGTCTCCAATTCTAGTTGGGCTAACTATGGTTACCTGGTGACTTTTGAACTCAGCGATGTATTGATGGACGAGGTGAAGCGCCTGAATCAGGCATTTGGAATTGGTATAATCCGCCTAAGCAGCAATCCATTTGAGAGTGAAATAGTTTTGCCCGCAAAATATAAGGATCTCGATTTTGTTACTATTGATAAGCTTTGTAAGATTAATCCTGAATTTGAACGTTTTGTAGAGCAGGTGGAAAAGTATATTACGGCGGATGCTAAATATATATCTGCATTGAATAAGGAACTGGCTAATTTTTGTGATCCTTTCTTTGTTTCCGAAACAGAATCCGAAGCCTATTGTAAGGAGAAGAATATTCCATTAGATAATCCTGTTGAAGAAAATCTTTTGGGCAATTTTGACGGCTCTAAATACCATTAATAAAGAGATGTCCTCGCTCTAAAGTTGACCTCTAAGTCTTTCTTGCAATATAGAGGGAAACATAAGTTTCAATCAGTATTCGCATAAAACAAAAAAGGCACCGCTCTCGCGATGCCTTTCAGCAATTTTCAGAACGCCAGTTCTGATGAAGTACCCCAGATGGGAGTTGAACCCACACTCGCATTGCTGCGAACTGGATTTTAAGTCCAGCGTGTCTACCAATTCCACCACCAGGGTATCAAATCCTAACAAGAGGATTCAGAGCGGAAGACCGGGCTCGAACCGGCCACCCCGACCTTGGCAAGGTCGTGCTCTACCAAATGAGCTACTTCCGCTTTTCTAAAAGAACTTTTTCCCTCCAATCCCCGCTCATGGCGTTTTTCGTTGGGATTGCAAAGATAGGAATCTTTTTGAATTTACAAATTTTTTTTCAGATGATTCAAAGATTTTTATGCATTACTGATTAAAAGTATAATTGTACTTTACCATCCCTAACAGCTCCTTCCCTTTGCCATAGCAGCTTTCACGGTCCGGTAACCCGCTCGCCTGGTAACTGTACTCCCAGATAGTATACTCAGAACTGGCCACATTTACCGACGTCATCTTCTTCAGCAACCCACCCTCATATTCAAACATATAGTCCGGCAACATACGCTTTCTCACTGCGTTGTAACTGTATATGTCGGTCAACTGACCATTTGCATCGTAATTATAATACGTACGCTTACCCATCGCCGGCTGCTCTTCTGTCACATGCCCCGCACTGTCAGTCTTAAACACCACCACCAGCGAATCATTGGTCGCACTCTTCCTGCGTATCATCCGCTGCAGTCTGCCCGCAGTATCATACGCATAACTGCGCGTTTCCTCGAACTTCAGCTTGCTCGCAGTCGCCTGTGAACTGCTGCTCACCAGCACCAGCTTACCCTGCTCATCATAACGGTACTGGGTAATCGTAATGCTCGCATCCGTACTGTCTACCGTTTTAGTCAGCAACCCTTTAGAGGAAAACGTACTCACCAGCACCTCATACCCCGTAGCGCTGCTGTTTGTCACAGATCGCAACTGATGTCCCGTAGGACTCACCAGCCGCACACACCTGAAATCCTTGTCCGGCTGCATCCCCGGATCAAAGGTCTGCACCATCTGCGCCGTCACCTTCTGCTGCTTCAACACCGCCATGTTAGCAACCGTGCGCTGTGTATTCACAATGTCCTGGAAATAATACTGACTGCTGGCTGTAGTGGCAATGCCCAAAAAGCCTATCAAAATTGCTATTGTTCTCTTCATGAATAGGTTACTACGCTTTTGCGTCTGCAAATTAAACGTAAAATTCAATTTAAAATTTTTCAGATGTTTGATTTTCCCGCCGACCTTAGCCATATGCCGATTAATTTTATATCTTTAGCCCGCCAATAATCTAAATCGCTTGTGAGAACTCAACCCTTACGTGAAGACAAACACTGTCTGAACTGCGGATACGAAGTGCCAGAAAGATACTGTACCCATTGTGGCCAGGAAAATACCGTACAACATGAAACATTCGGCCACCTGGTAAAACATTTTGTAGCGGATATCTTTCACTACGACAGCCAGTTCCTGATCACACTCAAATATCTCATGATCCGCCCCGGATTCCTTACCAGGGAATATATGGCCGGCAGAAGGGTACGCTACGTAAACCCAATTAAACTCTATGTGTTCGTCTCTTTCGTCTTCTTTCTGACAGCCTTCGGCGTCCTGTCTAAAAACTGGGACAGGGACATCGAAATTGAGGAGGATCCTGCACCTAAAAAGGAAAAACAGGAATTTACAACAAGAATTATAGCTGAAGGAGATACAGTGCACGGTTATCGCTATCATGCTGCACCTGTAAGTGATACCAGCCATAATAATTTAAAGAGAGATTCAATTCTTACCACAGAAAAAACAAAAGGCACGGAACAGCCGATCATGGCACACACACATGATTCAGCCTCCTCCGATTCGGCAACGGACCACCCGGCCATTGCAACGGGTCATGGTCACGAAAAGCCACTGTTTTCCCTCGCCGGTACTGAAACAAAAAGCTACGACGACGAGCAGGCAAAGCTCCCGCCCGCACAACGCGATAATAAATATTACGCCAACCTGAAGCGCAGGACTTTATTCGTCAGAGACTTCGTAAAAGGCCGAATCCCCAACCAGGAAGCCGTCCGGGAACTCATGTGGGAGTACTTCAAACATAATGCGCCCAAAGTCATGTTCCTGTTGTTACCTCTGGCAGCACTCCTGATGAAATGGATGTACCGGAAACAGAAAAAATGGGTATATGCAGATTTCGCCATCTTTGCGCTGCACTTCCATTCATTTATGTTCATCCTCTACCTGCTGGCAGTAATCATCATGTCCATATTCCCCGGTGCAAACGGTATTACCTGGGCCAACTGGCTGATATTCGGTTACCTGGTAGTAGCCCTGTACAACAACTACGGCCAGTCGTGGCGGCGCAGCATCTGGAAAGCCTCATTACTCTGGATATCATACGTGTTAATGGTATTAGGGGTAATGACGATAGTAATGGGTTTCCTTGTTGCATTAATTTTGTAAGTTTACAAATGCAACCTCAATTTATTATCATACACCAACAAGTGGTCCCACATGTGGCCCACATCCAGCTCAACAGACCCAAAGAGCTCAACGCCCTCAACCTCGAACTGATGGGCGAACTACGTGATGCACTCAAACAACTGGATGCGGATGACCAGGTACGCGCTATCGTGCTCTCCGGCAACGAAAAAGCCTTTGCCGCAGGCGCCGATATCAAACAAATGGCCGGCAAAACCGCCATCGATATGTATAATATCGACCAGTTCAGTACCTGGGATACCATCAAAAAAATAAAGAAACCCATTATCGCCGCCGTGAGCGGATTCGCCCTCGGCGGCGGCTGCGAACTTACCATGCTCTGTGATATGATCGTAGCCAGCGAAACCGCCCGGTTCGGACAGCCGGAAATTAAACTCGGCGTTATCCCGGGCGCCGGCGGTACACAGCGACTCACCCGCGCCGTTGGTAAAGCCCTCGCCATGGAAATGGTGCTCACCGGCAGGTTCATTACCGCACAGGAAGCCCACCAGGCCGGCCTCATCAACCGCATCGTGCCCACAGAACTATTCCTCAGCGAAGCCATTAAGCTCGCCGCTGAAGTAGCCGCCATGAGCCCCATCGCCATCAAAATGGCCAAAGAAGCCGTACTCAAAGCCTTCGACTCCACCCTGGAAGAAGGCCTCCACTTCGAACGAAAAAACTTCTACCTCCTCTTCGCATCCGATGACCAGAAAGAAGGTATGCAGGCCTTCATGGAAAAACGGACGCCGGATTTCAAAGGCCGCTAATTAATATTATTAAACTTTTTATTATTTGAGTTGTTAACCCACTAGACCTTGTCAAACCGGATGGTGGTACCTGTTTGGCACTGGAAACTATCAACTTATGCAAAACGAACATCCTTTACCCGCCCGGCTGCTGCTCCTAGCCATATGCCTCGGCGGTATCGTTACCCAAACAGCCTGCAACAGCCGAGTGCAACAGGTACGCGCCATCGTGCTGGCGGATGATCTCACCCCGCCGCAATTAGATACCATGAAAACGGTGGCCGATACCATCCACGCAGAAATTATCAGCTCCTGGACCTCCTTCGCCACCATGGAAGGCCAATACCCGGAAGATGCAGATATCCTCAACAAAGAACCACTCAAATCCCGAATGGCCAAACTGCTGGGACCCAAAAATCACCAGGAATTCCTCGAGCGATTTAAAGTCACCCCGCCACTTGAAATAGAAGATAACGTCCTCTTCGATGAAGGCTACGAGCCCGGTGAAAGAGAGTCTGACGCCGCCGCCATCGCCGTGGATATGGACGATGATATCATCTACGTTGGCCTGGCGGTCGAACATAAGCTCCGCATTTTCAGTGAAAAAGGAGATACGCACTACCCCAAACAGCTCCGCACCTGGATGAGCAAATTCAAACGGTCACGCCCATAAATTACTCCATAAAAAAAGCCCCCTTTTCCACAGAAATGCCGGAAAAGGGGGCTTTTTTTATTAAAAAACGTAATTAATTGAACTTGTTCTTCAACGCCGCCAGCTTAGCCTGGAAGTCGTTCAGCGGTGCCTCTTTCTGCGCAGGCTTCTCTCTTCTTTCCTTACGCTGACCACCAGCCTGGCCCTGGTTGCCACCGCCGCCTTTCTCATTGTCCTTCATGGACAAGGAAATACGCTTGCGCATTGCATCCACCTCCAGCACAGTTACCTGTACTTTCTGATTCAGTTTTACCGCCTCATTAGGGTTGCTGATGAATTTGTTGGAAAGGTGGGAAATATGTACCAGCCCGTCCTGCTTCACTCCAATGTCCACAAAGGCACCAAAGGCAGTAATATTGGTAACCACACCCGGTAATACCATTCCCGGCTTCACATCCTCAATCTTGTGAATACCTTCGGCATATTCAAAAATGCTGATCTCATCACGGGGATCGCGGCTGGGCTTAGCCAGCTCCTTCAGGATGTCTTCCAGCGTCACCATACCTACATCTTCCTTGATGAAGTCTTTTAGGTTGATCTGCTTACGCAGGTCTTCCTTACCCATCAGGTCCTGTACGCTCAGGTGCTGCTTGGATGCAATCTCTTCTACCAGCGGATAACGCTCAGGGTGCACCGCACTGTTGTCCAGCGGATTGTCCCCGTTTTCAATACGCAAAAAGCCCGCGCACTGCTCAAACGCCTTATCGCCCAAACGGTGCACTTTCTTCAGTTCCTTACGGTTTCTGAATGCGCCGTTTTCTTTTCTGTATTTTACAATGTTCTCCGCCAGGGAAGGACCCAGGCCGGAAATATAAGCCAGCAGGTGCTTGGAAGCCGTGTTCAGGTTCACACCCACGTTGTTTACGCAGCTTACCACCACGCGGTCCAGGCTCTGTTTCAGGTGCGACTGATTCACATCATGCTGGTACTGACCCACGCCGATGGATTTAGGATCGATCTTTACCAGCTCAGCCAGCGGATCTATCAGCCTGCGGCCAATAGAAACTGCACCACGCACGGTCACATCCTGATCCGGGAACTCTTCACGAGCCACCTCAGAAGCAGAATAAACAGATGCACCGCTTTCATTTACCATGAAAACGTTGATTTTCTGGCCAAAATCTATCTTTTTTACAAATTCTTCCGTCTCACGGCCTGCGGTACCATTACCCACCGCAATAGCAGCAGTGTCATACTTTTGCACCCATTTACGCAACAGGGCCTCTGCATCATCTCTCTTATAGTTCTTTTCCAGCGGGAAAATCACATCATGATCCAGCATGTTACCCTGGTTGTCCAGCGCTACCACCTTACAACCGGTTCTGTATCCCGGGTCAATGGCAATCACCGCTTTAGGCCCCAAAGGAGCCGCCAGCAACAGCTGACGCAGGTTCTCCGCAAATACCTCGATCGCCTCGGCGTCCGCTTTGTCTTTGGCGCCCGCACGGAACTCATTTTCCAGGGAAGGACGCAATAAACGCTTATAAGCATCTGCTGCAGCTTTCCCTACCTGCTCAGCAGCCGTACCTTTGCCAGTTACAAATTGCTTGTTCAGGATGTCCATAGCATCTTCCTCAACAGGAGCAATGGAACTGAATAATATACCTTCCGTTTCAGCACGCAGGATCGCCAGCACCCGATGGGATGGCATATCCTTCAAATCCTCTGAAAACTCAAAATAATCCTTGTATTTATTGCCCTCTTCCTCTTTGCCTTCCACCACTTTGGAGGTCAGCTTGCCGGTATGGGTAAACAGCTTACGCAGCTTGTCTCTGCACTCGGCATTTTCATTGATCCACTCAGCAATAATATCCCTTGCACCTTTCAGCGCCTCCTCTGATGAAGCTACCTGCTCATTCAGGTATTGCTCCGCGGCCGACACATCGCCATCCTGTTGATCAAAAAGTAACTTTGCCAGCGGCTCCAGCCCTTTCTCAATCGCCACAGTGGCACGGGTTTTACGTTTAGGCTTGTAAGGCAGGTAAATGTCCTCCAGCTCCGCTAACACCCAGGTAGATTCAATCTTTTCCAACAGCTCAGGCGTCATTTTCTCCTGATCTGTGATCGTCTTGATAATAAATTCACGACGCTCATCCACCTCTTTGTAGCGCTTCTGCAGGTCCTCTATCCGGCCAATCTGCACCTCATCCAGACTTCCGGTAACCTCTTTTCGGTAACGTGAAATGAATGGTACTGTTGATCCTTCAGATAACAGGTTCATGGTATTCTCCGCCTGTTTGGCCGAGATACCTAATTCGGATGAAATCAGTGCAATGTGTTTCGAATTCATGTTAATTCATTTTGGGATGTATTTCAATACTACAGGTACTTGTCGTACGACTATAGCAAAAAAACAATCGCTTAATTGTAGCTCGCAAATGTAATTAAAAAGGCCTTTTTC
Organism: Chitinophaga jiangningensis; assembly: GCF_900142605.1. Classification (GTDB taxonomy): domain Bacteria; phylum Bacteroidota; class Bacteroidia; order Chitinophagales; family Chitinophagaceae; genus Chitinophaga; species Chitinophaga jiangningensis. Next base: position 509,628 of record NZ_FRBL01000002.1, on the reverse strand, counting down.
CCAAGAAAAAGAAATTAACAGTTTTTAGCATGGATATTGCTGTCTCAGCCCTCCCTGATGCACATTTTTAACTACTTTTACGGCATATGGAAAACAACGCTACTTTCGACAGACTGCTGAAGATCATGGACGACCTGCGGGAAAAATGCCCCTGGGATAAAAAACAAACCATTCAATCCCTCCGGCAACTGACCATAGAAGAAACCTATGAACTCGCAGATGCCATCACAGACGAAAACTGGCAGGCCATTAAGGAAGAACTGGGCGACCTGATGCTCCACATGGTTTTCTATGCTAAAATAGGTGCAGAACAACAACAATTCGATATCAACGATGTCATCAACGGCGTCTGCGAAAAACTCATCCACCGCCACCCACACATCTACGGCGATGTAAAAGTGGAGGATGAAGAAGAAGTAAAACAAAACTGGGAGAAACTAAAGCTTAAAGAGGGTAAAAAATCCGTCCTCGGTGGCGTGCCCAAAGCCTTGCCGGCATTGGTAAAAGCCATGCGTATTCAGGAAAAGGCCAAACAAACCGGCTTCGAATGGGAAAATAACGGACAGGTAATGGATAAAATAAAAGAAGAACTCGCTGAGCTGGAAGAAGCCATTGAAACCGGCAACCAGGATCATATTGAAGCAGAATTCGGTGATGTGATGTTCTCCCTGGTCAACTACTCCCGATTCCTGAATGTGGATGCTGAAAATGCCCTGGAACGTACCAACAAGAAGTTCCAGCGCCGCTTCCAGGAAATGGAAATCATGGCACTCCAACAGGGGAAACAACTCAATGATATGTCCCTGACGGAAATGGATGCACTCTGGAACGAAGTGAAAGCGCAAGAAAAAGCTTAAGCCCAAACTATACTCCCATTGATCGACGCTAAAGAAATACGTTTATTTTTCCTGCGACATGGCTACCTGCTGATCGTAGCGGCATGGCTGTTTACATTCGCATTCCTGTTCAGCAACTACTGGTCGTACTACTCCTCCCCGCAAGGCGTACAACACAGCCTGGAAAAAAGTATCCGCGAAAGGGAAAAAGATTTCAACGAATTCCTGCTGGATACCTCCGCTGTAAATGCCCTGTTCTCCAGGTCATACACGGAAAAATCAGTGGAAAAGCTTAGTAAACGCGATTTCTACGTATTTGCGTACGACTCCTCCGCCGCCGAGGGCTCCTGGCTTGCCTTCTGGAGTACCAACCTCGTACAGCTCGACGAACTGCCGGCTGACTGGCGGCACGGCGAATATTTCCTGAAACTCAAAAACGGCTACTATGATGTAGTGGTCAGAAGAGTCAGAGCACCGGAAGGACGTACGCGCAGAGTCGTTGGCCTCATTCCGGTACGCATGGAATACGCCCTGCAAAACCATTATCTCGTCAATCATTTTTTTGATAAACCCGCGCTGGGCGCAGAATATCAGATCCATATCTTCCCGCATAACTATATGTCCAACGAGCATATAGTACTGCCGGTAGTGAACAGTAGTAATAAAACGCTCTTTTATCTCGACTATAACAAATCCTTTCACAGCAGGCCTCCCAACCTGTTCAGCGTCATATTCCGGGTACTCGGCAGCATCTGTGTGCTCATATTCCTGAACCTGTTCGTTACCCAGCTGGCAAAAAATTCAAATCCGCTCTACGCCTTCCTGGTGCTGTTTGTAGTGGTGTTTGGCCTCCGGATACTCAGCTACGTATATGCGTTTCCGTTTAATATGCGGAGTCTCAATATCTTCGATCCCAGCATCTACGCCAAAGATGAAATTTTTCGCTCCCTGGGCGACCTCGCCATCAACGTCATCCTCGTTTTCTGGCTCATCGTATTCTTCCGGGAACACGTAAAAACCATCAACCCACCGGTGATTAAAAAGCGCTGGATGCAAAGCCTGGTCATCATTGTAGCCAGCCTGCTGCTTTATATCGTAGAGCAATTCCTGGCTGACCTGATCCAGAGCCTGGTAATTGATTCCCGCATCTCATTTGATGTTACCAACTTTTTCAGCCTGAATGAGTACAGCGTTATCGGCTTTGTGGTACTGGGCTTTATCTCATTCAGCTTCCTGTTCTTTTCGCAGATCATTAACTACCTGCTCAACGAGCTCACTAACTTCCGCTACCGTACCAAATACATCTGGCTGGCAGCGGTAGGTATACTCTGGATACTTTTCCGGCTGCATAATCCGGACGTGCCCTTCACCGTTACCATGGTGATCTGGCTGCTACTGTATATCGTGTTGCTGGATTTTATTGCGGACAGGTTTGAAAGCACCGTAGCAACCGTACCTTTCCTTTTCTGGTTGTTCCTGCTCACAGTTACCACGTCGGGCACCATCGTGTACTATAACAATCAGAAAGAAGTTTCCACCCGCCTCAATATTGCCAAAAACCTCTCCAAGCAAAAGGACCCCTACCTGGAAATCCTGCTCAACGATGTAGGCAAAAAAATGGAGCGCGACGAATACCTGCAAAGCTTCTTTGATCACCGGGAGTCGGTGCCGCATAAATCAGAACTGGAAAATGATTTACTGCAGAAATACTTCCAGGGCTACCTGAGCAGGTTCAATATCACCTTTTATCCTTATGACGAAAACGGGGATCCGATCTATGCGTCTGATACCATCTCCCTGATATCCTTTAACAGACGTATGTTGTACGACCCGGAAGCCGCACCGGTATTGCAGGGAGGCAACGATCTGTATTATTACGAGAAGAGTTTTAAACAATACAGTTATATCGGCAAGAAGGAATTCTATAGTCCGGTAGACCATGCAGGCGTTGGCTGGCTGCTCTATGTGATCACGCCTAAAGTATCTGCCACCGATAGAATTTATCCGGAGCTGCTGGTGGAAGGAGATGTGTCAGATGCCACCAGGGAAAATGCGTCCGCTTATTCTTACGCCATATACGATAAAGGCATCCTGGTAAGCAATTTTAACGATTTCCCATTCCCGATCCGGCTGTATGCCAGCGATTTGCCGGCCTCGGATGTATCCCTGCGATGGGAGAGAGGACATTCGGAACTGGTATACAAAGCCACTGCTGATAAAGTAGTGCTGGTGGTAAAAGAGAGCCGGTCGTTTGTAGAATTTATCGCCTTGTTTGCGTGTATGTTCTGCCTTTTCCTGCTGATTATCGTGATTTATAAGGTATTTGATTTGCTGATTAAAGCACGCATGCGCATCAGCAATCTGCGCACGCTGGTAAAAATCAGTATCCGCAGAAAAGTACACGGCACCATTATTTTCATCGTCGTGTTTTCCTTTGTAATACTGGGTTTAACAACCATCAAATTTTTCATTTACCGCTCAGAAGTCCAGAATAAGGAAAAGCTCAGCAAAGCCATGGGCGAAGTGGCCACTGATGTGGAAAAGGTATTTGATAACCAGGAAACGCATGACCAGGTGGGAGATATTTATGACTCGCATTTGCTGGTGCAGCTGAGTAACTCGCTGGCAAATATAGCGGACGATCGTGCGATGGACCTCAACGTATATGATCGGGACGGCAACCTGCAAATTACCACACAACCATTGATGGTGGAGAAGGGGTTAATATCCAAAAAAATGAATCCCCTGGGCTATTACCAGCTGTACAACCAGCAGTTAATTCAGTATATCCAGTACGAGCAGATTGGTACCATGGCGTTTCTCTCCGGTTATGTTCCTTTAAGAAATGATGTGGGAGAAGTATTTGCTTATCTGAACGTACCTTATTTTGCCACCCAAACGGAGCTGAAGCAACAAATCTCCAGCTTCCTGGTAGCGCTTATTACATTCAACGCATTCATCTTCCTGATCGCCGGTATCATCGCGTTGCTGATAACCAATTCCATCACCCGTTCTTTCTCCCTTGTTACGGAAAAGCTGCGTCACGTAAACCTGGGCCAGCGTAACGATGAAATTGACTGGGATAAGGATGATGAAATCGGGGCGCTGGTAAAAGAATATAACAAGATGGTAAGAAAGCTGGAGGTAAGTGCGGCGCGACTGGCGAAGAGCGAGCGTGAAGGTGCCTGGCGGGAGATGGCAAGGCAGGTGGCGCATGAAATCAAGAATCCGCTTACGCCGATGAAGCTGAGTATTCAATACCTGCAGCGCGCCATCGCTGAGGACCGGCCTAATGTGAAGGAGATGTCGAAGAGTGTGGCCAATACCCTCGTTGAACAGATTGAGCACCTGGCCAACATTGCGTCGGACTTCTCTGCGTTTGCCCGTATAGGTGAACCTTCTAACGAGGTGGTGCAGGTCAATGAAGTGATTCATTCCCTCACCGGTTTATACCAAAGCCATGATCATTGCACGGTGATCTACCAGGAGCCTTTGAAAGATTTTTATGTATACGCCGATAAAACCCAGATGAACCGCCTGTTCACCAACCTGCTGCAAAACGCCATACAGGCGATTCCTGAGGGCCGGGAGGGGCGGGTGCTTGTACGCTTCCAAACCACGGAGGACCGATATGTGATCGTCAGTGTGGCGGACAACGGGGATGGTATCAGTCCGGAAGTACAGTCGAAAATATTTGTGCCCAACTTTACCACCAAATCCTCCGGCACCGGTCTGGGACTGGCGATGTGTAAGAATATTGTGGAGCAGATGCGCGGAGAGATCTGGTTTGAAACCAAGCTGAATGAAGGCACTACGTTTTATGTAAAAATGCCATTGTACGAGGAGTAATTTAGGGAGATGTCAGCGCGGCACGGCTGTACTGTTCCTGCTGTGCTGCAAACCCGAATAACATCGGGGAAACCAGCATCAAATTCACCTGATAAAAACAGGGGATTGCAGGCGCACCCGCGCCGTTATCCCGGTTTGAACCAGTGCCGAAGGCACTGGTTCAAACCGGGATAAAAACAAAAAAGCCTCCGCAATTGCGAAGGCTTTTTCAAATAAGTTATAGCAGCATTACGCTTCTTTATTGCTAAAGCTGGCAGTAATCTTTTCCAACAGTTTAGATTGTAGCATTTGCTGAGCGAGCGAGATCATATTTTTGAAGGCGCCGCCTTTGGAAATACCGTGGCCGATTACAACGGGTTTTGACACGCCGAGAACGGGGGTACCACCATATGATTCGAAGTCAAATTTCTTAATGTATTCGTCGTTGATACCACGGCGATGGGTAATATCGTAGAACGACTCGGCCATTTTCAGGATGATATTTCCTGTGAAGCCTTCACAAACGATCACATCTGCTTTGTTGGTGAACACATCGCGTCCTTCCACGTTACCGATGAAGTTGATCTGTTTGTTCTCTTTAAGAAGCGGATAAGTAGCCTGGGCAAGCAAATTTCCTTTACCTTCTTCTTCTCCGATATTCAGAAGGCCAACCTTAGGGTTAGGTCTGTTCAGTATGTACTGGGAATAAAGGGAGCCAAGTTGGGCAAATTGTGCCAGGTTTTCAGGTTTACAGTCGGCGTTGATACCCACATCGAGCAGCAATCCGAAACTGCCGTCTTCGCGGGGAACAGGAGTTGATATCGTAGGACGTTGCACACCTTCAATACCCTTAATAGAGTAATAGGTACCCACCATCATAGCCCCGGTATTACCAGCGCTGATGAAAGCGTCTACCTTTTCGTTCTTTAAGAGATGGAAGCCAATAGAGATGGAGGATTGTGGCTTCTCTTTCAGTGCCTTGGTAGGGTGTTCATTCATCTCAATGATTTGAGATGAATGAACAACTGAATATTTTGATTGGTCCAACTGAGCATCGGCTAAGAGGGGAGCGAGTTGTTGTTCATCTCCAATCAGAACCAGATGCACATCAGATGCAACAGTGTCTAAATATAATTTTACTCCTTTTACTGCTTCTGCGGGGGCGAAGTCGCCACCCATCATATCAAGCCCGATTCTCATGTAACTCAAGTTTGTTCTTGTTTGCTCGGGTAAAATTAGTAAAAATTATTATTTAGCAGCGCTCTGTTTTTCCAACACTACTTTTCCTTTGTAGTACAGTTTGTTTTCTACCCAATGAGCACGGTGTCTCAGGTGCACTTCTCCGGTTGCGCTGTCTGTGCTTAATGTATCCGCTACCGCCTTATAATGCGTTCTTCTCTTTGCTGATCTTTGCTGAGAATGTCTGCGTTTAGGATTTGGCATTTTATTTAATTTTTAATTGTCCTTAAATTTATCCAACCCTTTCCAGATTGGGTTATCGTTTTCTTTTGCCTGCTGGTTCATACGTTCCAGCATTTCTATCACCTTTGGATTGCACCCGCTCTTGCCATCGGCAGTATCCGGGTGAATGTGCTGCATCGGAATGCTCAAATGTATAAACTCATAAATCAAATCAGAGACATTTAAATGTGACTCCGTCCTCGAAATATATGATACATCCGGATCTTCCTCCGACTCGTTCATCTCTTCAGGATTGTCCACCAGTTTTACCACATGGTTGAAATCATCCCAGAGCTGCAGCTCAAAAGGCTCTCCACATCTGTCACAATTAACAGTAGCAGTACCACCTATCTCAAACTTCAGCATGAAGAAATTACTCTTCTTGTCAAGACTCAAATTCACCGTCGCTTTGCAATTACTAAAGTCCCTCGGACCATCGTAGTTCTCAAAGAAACTTTCATCCACCTCGTACTGAAATGTGTGCACCCCTGGTTTTAATCCTACAAAGGCTATTTCAAATTCGCGGTGTGGTTTCATATCCATATCCTCACTTTTAGAGGGATGCAAAGGTAATTAAATATTTGCAATTGCAAAAATTTCCTAAATTTGTTCACTATTGATATTATATTTAATATATATTTATATAGTAATAAAATATCAACCATATTGCTGTCCCTGCGGACCAGCGCGAATTGCAAAGGTAATCTTTTATACCGTTATTCCAGCGCCATTTTCGCATTGTCAGTAAATATTGAAAACCCTTAGTCCCCCTATTCCATCAAACGATGAAGTCCATAGGAAAAGAAGCAAAGAAAAACACTGCTCCCGTAGCCGGTAACGCCAATAACGGTGCAGCCGACTTATTTTCCATGCCCATCACCGCCTGGCTACAGCATAATAACGCCGGAATACTGGTGACTAACGAACAGTACCGTTGCATCTGGATCAATGATATCCTCAGGCAACATACCGGCAACCTCATCCAGGTAGGGGACTCCTACGCCGGCATGATTACCGCCCTGACACCTATGCTCGCCAACCCGGCAGCTTTTAATAAACAGCTCCGGATTCTCCGGAAAGATAAAAAACCATGGTTCGGATGGGAACTCCCATTCCTGAACGGCCAGTTCAGAGAAGTAACCCACCTGCCCGTTTTCCAGGGAGAAAAATTCGTTGGCTGCATCTGGCAAATAGTAGACGTAACCCGGCGCAACAGCGTTCAGGAAGCCATCCGCCTTAACGAACAGAAGTTCCGCACCGTGCTCAATAACCTCAACGCAGCCATGTGCGAAACCGACCTCGAAGGTAATATCACCCGCGTTTATGAAAGCTTTTGCCGCCTCTCCGGCTACAGAGAAGATGAACTCCTCGGTAAAAACCTTACCGAAGTATTCGTGCCCGCCGAAAAGAAACTTTACGCCAAAGCCCTCCGCAAAAGAAGGCTCGATCATAACGTACCACTCCTCTACGACCTGGAAGTAGTCCTGAAAGACGGCTCCCGCAAATGGGTCGTTTGCAGCTCCACCAACGTATACGACCAATCCGGTCAGATCATTGGCGGCGCCGCCGTACATATGGATATCACCCGCCAGAAATTGCTCCAGCAGGACCTCGAAAACGCCCGCCGCTCCGCCGAAGAAGCCCGGCAGGCCCAAAAGGAATTCCTCGCCAGCATGAGCCACGAAATCCGTACACCTCTCAACGCCATCATCGGCATGGCACACCTCCTGGAAGAAACCAGCCTCGACGCCCAGCAAAAGGAATATATCAACCTCCTGAAACACTCCTCCGGCATACTGCTGGGTATTGTCAGTGATATTCTCGATATTTCCCGCATCGAAGCAGGGGAATTCCAGGTAAATCAACGGGAATTCAATCTGAGGGAACTGATACAATCCCTGCGACATACCTTTGAACTGAAACTCGGCCGCCGGCCGGTAAAAATTACCACCGAACTCGATCCTGCCATCAATACCTGGCTCATTGGAGATAATATGCTCCTGAACCAAATACTACTCAATTTGTTAGGTAATGCAGAGAAGTTCACAACGGAAGGAGAAATAGCCATCCGCATCCACCAGGACAGCTGGCTCAATCACAAATCATGGATCAGCTTTCGTGTATGCGATACCGGTATAGGCATCAAAAAAGATAAACTGGAACATATTTTCCTGAACTATAAACAGGCAGAAGGAGACATACGTGAACAATACGGAGGTACAGGACTGGGACTGGCCATCGCCAAACAACTGGTAGAACTGCAGGGAGGTACCATCGCAGTGGAAGAAATGACCGGATTTCAAACGGTATTCTGCTTCAAACTCCCCTTCATCGATACCGGTAAACCCCTGGCCGCCGGCAGTCGTAAACCCGGTAAAACACTCAAACAACGAACTTTTGAAAACGCCAGGATCCTGGTAGTGGAAGATAACCAGATGAACCTCCGCTACATCATGAGCCTGTTGCAGAAATACAAAATCAATTATAACGTTGCCACCAACGGACCCGATGCTTCCTATTTCCTGGAATCACGCCAGTACGACCTCATACTCATGGATATCAGAATACCCGGTATGAACGGCCTCGAACTGGCACAGAAAATAAGAGCAAACGAAGACCTCCCAAACGTAGCAACACCGGTGATCGCCACCACCGCCGTAGCCATGGAAAGCACCGCCAGCATGGCCAGGGCCGCCGGTATCACCGACATACTCATCAAACCTTATACACCCGACCAGTTATTACAGGTGTTCAACAAATATCTAAACGAAGACGAAACAGAATTAATAATGGAAGAAGTGCAGAATATAAGCGGCTATGATTTTAATCCCGACCTGAACGTACAGTTCCTCAACGGACTGTATGAAAATAATATATCCTATGCCGCCGACCTCTTCGAAATCTTTATCCGCATCATCCGCGATGAAATCGGTAAAATAGGCGACCTTCTCGCAAAGGACGACTGGACGACCATGAAATTCAATCTCCATAAACTCAAACCTAACTTCGCCATGGTAGGACTCACCTGGATCACGGAAAAAATCCAGGTGCTCGAAGGCCTGCTCCTGACCGATCAGGACCAGCGCAAAACAGAAATCACCAGATTGTACAACGAAATAGTAGCCGAAATGAATAAATTCTACCCGGTAGTAAATGCAGAATATGAGAAAATGCGGAAATTCATAGAAGCCAACGGACTCCGCTAAGCATCAGTAAGCAGCCAACACCTCCTTTACACTACCATAATAACTGCCACCAAACAAAATCGTATGCACCAGCAGTGGATAAAGCTGACATACGCCTATCCGCTGCTGCCAGCCCGGCGCTAACGGATAAATAGATTGATAGGCATAATAAAATCGGGTGTCGAAACCTCCAAATAACCGGGTCATCGCCAGGTCCACCTCCCTGTGCCCGTAATATACCGACGGATCATACACACAGGCCCGCCCATCCGGCCCGATCATGAAATTACCAGACCATAAATCCCCATGCAGTAATGCCGGCTTCTCCGCCGGAAAAATCTGCGGCAACTGCTTGCATAACCGCTCCATCTGCTTTACTGTAGCGGCTTCTATAATGCCCTTGTCGTAAGCCAGCTTCGTGAGCGGCATCAGCCGGTTAAAGGCATAAAACACCGGCCAGCTGCTATAAGGCGTATTGTATTGTTTTAAAGTACCAATGTAATTAGGGCTCACATAACCAAAGTGCGGTTTCGTACGCAGGTGCTGCTTACTCAGCCCCGCCGCAAAATTCTCCCAGAAATCGCCAATCGCCGTACCCTTAGTGATATTTTCAAGTAATAAAAATGATTTACCCGCTGCCTCCCCGTAAGCCAGCGGCTTAGGCACAGCCAGAGCCTGCGCATTGCGCAACTCCGTTAACCCGGCATATTCCTGCTGAAACAGGTCCGGATACAACACGGCATTATTTAACTTCAAAAAGAAATATCCTTCGTTGGTGCCTATACGGAATGTTTTATTAATATCCCCGCCATTGACGCTTTTTGCCTCATTAATGTGTATTTTCACTTGCAGTTTTTCAGATATAGCTCCGCCAAGCAGTATTTGTAAAGATTCATCTATCATGATCCTTATTGTATGGAATTAAAAACCAAGTTTAGAATAAAGGTTCTCCGTATTGTACTAACACTTGCGGCTATACTGTTGTTAAAAGGATTAATGGCCTGGAGTTACCGCTTCGAAGAATTTTACTTTCATGGGTGGTATAAGTGGACCAGCGCAGCTTTTAGACAAATCACAGGTATAGTGCCCTTCAGTGTTGGCGACGTAATTTATGTCGCCTGGATTATAACAGGAATATTTTATTTGTTAAAACTATGTTATAAACTCCTGCAAACAGCCTGGGCTGACGCAGGTTACTACCTCCTGAAAGGGATTCATTCCCTCCTGGGTTTATACCTCGCCTTCCTCGTACTCTGGGGGCTCAACTACGACCGGAAACCGCTACAGCGCGACACAGGGCTCATCACCGGCGATTACGATACCCGGCAGTTATACCAGCTGTCAGATACCCTGCTGCAACTGGTGAACAGAGAAAAAGCCCTTACCGGCGATACGCTTAATGTTATCATGTCGGACCCCAGCCCGGTGCCGGTATTCAAAAGAGCCCTGCAGGCGTACGATACCGCCGCCACCCGCTGGCCAGCCTTCCGGTACAAGCGCCCCAGTGTGAAACCAGCCATCTTCGGCCACTGGCTCAACTACCTCGGCGTTACCGGCTACCTCAACCCCTGGACCAACGAAGCACAGGTGAATACCGACGCGCCACCCATGATACAGCCTTTTATTACCTGTCATGAAATTGCCCACCAGCTTGGCTACGCGCCGGAGGAAGATGCCAACTTTGTAGGCTACCTCACCGCAGCCAACGCTGCGGATAACCGTTTCCGTTATGCCGCCAACCTGGAAATGTTCCTGTATAGCGTACGGCAACTGGGCCACCGCGACTCCACCCTGGCCAGGAATGTATGGGAGAGAGCCGTTCCCGGTATTAAAGAAGATTACCGGTATATCGTGGAGTTTTACAGTAAATATGAAGGCAAAGCCGATGAATACAGCACCATGTTTTATGACCAATACCTCAAGGCAAATAACCAGCGCCGTGGTATCCGCTCCTATAGCGATGTTACAGGGTGGCTGATGGCGTATTACCAAATAAATTAAAAGGTAAGAGGAACTGTCTTTGGCAGTCCCCCTTACCTTTTTCCCGATCGCCGAAGGCGAAGGTTCACGCGCAGCGCGGCCCTTCACGTCGGCACCGAAGGGGCCGACAATCGATCAAATTATAAAGCAAATTAACTAGCTAATTCATCATCAGCACATTCACGCTCCGCTGCAAAATATTAAACGCAATCTCCGCCATCAGGTTCTCACGATCCAGTGTGGGATTCACTTCCGTGATCTCAAAACAGCAGATCTTACGGTGCTGCATAAACTTACTGATCAGGTCCTCCGCCTCACGCTCCCTTAAACCATTGCTCACTGGGGTGCCTGTGCCCTTGGAAATAGAGGAATCCAGACTATCCACATCAAACGACACATAGATGTAATCACAATCACTCAGGTAGCGAAACACCGATCGGGAGATCGCTTCAGGTCCTTTACGCCTTACTTCACTGGTGGTAAACACTTTCATGCCGTACTGCTTAATCAGGTAGTCTTCCTCCTTTTCGTAGTCGCGCAGCGAAATGAATACAATGTCTTCCGGTAAAACCTTTGGCGCAATTTTACCAATGTTTTTCAGGGCTTTCCACATGTTGGAGGTCTGCTCGTCAATTTCATGCACCTTACAGTCGATGTTATCTTCTGCAATGGCAGTAGCCAGCGGCATACCGTGCATGTTGCCGGAAGGCGTGGTATAAGGTGTGTGGAGGTCGGCATGGGCATCGATCCAGATCACTCCCAGCTTGGATTTGGGATGTGCCAGTTTCAGTCCTGCGATGGTAGCACCGGCGGTACTGTGATCACCGGAAAGGACCACCGGAAACCAGTTGGCCTTAACGGTTTCGCATACACTCTTGCTGATGCGCTCATACATGGCGAGCGTACCTTTGATTCTTTTGGCGTAAGGCGATTCAATGGGTTCAAACAGCAGCTTGTTCTCAGTTTCTATGGCTTCTGTAGGAAAGTGAACAAAGAAGTTGCTCATGAAATCCAGGGCGGCAATTTTGATGGCATCTACGCCTAAACTCGCACCGCGCGTTCCTGCACCAATCTCAGATTTTACTTCTATTATCTTGATATTCTTCATAAAAAGGGAATATGCCAGTTAGCAAGCTAATGGTTTTTACCTGAACCGGCAAAGCAGCTGACGTTTACCGCTTTTAAAACAAACGGTTTAAAATAGACTATATCCAACAACCCCTGCATTATTACAGCGATTTGTTCAATAAATTTCTCTATATGGTATACAAGTTTGAATTTTCTGAGCACCATTTTTTTAGCTCCTGATTTATGGATAATTTGTGTTTATCACACTAAAACAACAACTATTAATGGATTATCAGCTCACAGAAGAACATCTCATGATACGTAAGGCAGCACGCGACTTCGCTGTGAATGAGCTTTTGCCGGGAGTAATTGAAAGAGATGAAAAACAGATTTTCCCCAAAGAACAGATTAAAATGCTGGGAGAACTGGGCTTTCTCGGGATGATGGTGAGTCCTAAATACGGCGGTGCCGGACTGGATACCATTTCCTACGTGATTGCCATGGAAGAAATTTCTAAAGTCGATGCCTCTGCCTCTGTGGTGATGAGTGTAAACAACTCCCTGGTTTGCTGGGGGCTGGAAACATTCGGATCAGAAGAGCAGAAACAAAAATATCTGGTACCATTGGCCAAAGGAGAAGTAATCGGCGCCTTCCTGCTCAGCGAGCCGGAAGCCGGTTCGGATGCTACCTCCCAGCGCACTACCGCTGAAGATAAAGGAGATTACTACCTCCTGAATGGTACCAAAAACTGGATTACCAATGGTAATTCTGCCAGTACCTACCTGGTGATTGCCCAAACACACCCGGAAAAAGGTAGCAAGGGTATTAATGCTTTTATTGTGGAGAAGGATAGCCCCGGCGTATCCATAGGACCTAAGGAAAATAAACTGGGTATCCGTGGCAGTGATACACATAGCATCATGTTCCAGGATGTGAAAGTGCCTAAAGAAAACCGCATCGGTGAAGATGGCTTCGGCTTCAAATTCGCCATGAAAACTCTTTCCGGAGGCCGCATCGGTATTGCCTCCCAGGCCCTCGGTATCGCCAGCGGCGCCTACGAACTGGCACTGAAATATTCTAAAGAAAGAAAAGCTTTCGGTAAAGAAATCAGCCAGCACCAGGCCATCCAGTTCAAACTGGCGGATATGGCCACTAAAATTGAAGCCAGTCGCCTGCTCTGCCTCAAGGCTGCCTGGGAAAAGGATCACCACCTCGACTATACACTGAGTGGCTCCATGGCTAAAGTCTTTGCGTCCGAAACTGCCATGTGGGTAACCACCGAAGCAGTACAGGTGCACGGCGGCTACGGCTATGTTAAGGAATACCACGTAGAACGACTAATGCGTGATGCTAAAATCACCCAGATCTACGAAGGTACCTCCGAAGTACAACGTATCGTTATCGCGAGATCCATCCTCTCATAGTTAATTGAATACTGAAAAAATCGATACAAAGCCCCGGGTAAAAGGCCCGGGGTTTTGTATTTATGCAAAACAACAAAACACTATCCTTAGCAGCTTACCTGCTCCCACATTTTCAACAAACAACAAAACACAAGCCTTTGCTGCTTACCTGCTTTGCTGCTCTGCGTGCAAAAAAGTTCGCTGGCGCCGGAGGCGCCTAGCTTAAAAAAAACTTACACACCCTGGCGGGAAAAGTTCCCCACAAGCAGCCATCAAAACTTTCCCTATTTTTGCCCCATGGCAATTAATCTGACCGCATACAAACAGGTACTCGCAGAGCTGGTACCATACAACGCAAGACTGGTAGCTGTTTCTAAAACCAAACCCGTAGAAGATATCGAAGAACTGTACGGGCAGGGCCAACGAATCTTCGGGGAAAATTATGTGCAGGAACTGGTGGATAAAGAAGGGGTACTGCCACATGATATCGAATGGCATTTTATAGGTCACCTCCAAACCAATAAAGTTAAATACATCGCCCCGTTTGTACATACCATTCATGCGGTGGACAGCTACAAGCTGCTCCTGGAAATCAACAAACAGGCATTAAAACATAACAGAACGGTTAACTGTCTGCTGCAACTGCATATTGCAGCGGAAGAAACGAAATTCGGTATGGACACCACCGAATTATATACACTGCTGGATACCTGGCAGCAGGAACAGCCAACGTTTGGTGGCGTGCGTATTGCAGGCCTCATGGCCATGGCCACCAATACCGATGATCAGCAACAGATCCGTAAAGAATTTCAGCAGGTAAAAACTATCTTCGATACGGTGAAGCATAAATATTTCAGCGAACAGGACTACTTTAAAGAACGCTCCACCGGTATGAGCGCCGATTATCATATTGCCCTTGAAGAAGGTAGTACTATGATCCGCATCGGTAGCCTGCTGTTTGGAGAAAGAAACTACAACAAATAATTAATTAAGGTTTTTGCTATGAAGAAATTATGGATCTGCCTGTTGGCAGGACTATCCCTCGCCGCATGTAAATCGGCTGCCGTAAAGGAATTAAAGAATGGTACCTGGCAGGCTAAGCTGCACCGGGCCGACGGGGCAGACATCGTTTTCAATTTTGAAGTGAAAGATACTGCCGGGCAAAAAGTACTCTATATCCTCAATGCCAACGATCGTCTGCTGGTAGATAACGTGAAATTGCAGGGTGATTCCGTTTTCATCCGGATGCCTTTTTTTGATTCTGACTTCAAAGCCCGGCTGCAGGATGGCGGCAGACTGGAAGGCGCCTGGACCCGTCACCTCGCAGATAAAGACGTAAGTATTCCGTTTACTGCAACTGCTGATACGCCGGAAAGATTCCCGGTATCCGCCGCACCGGAAGGAAAAATCTCCGGCCGCTGGTCTACCTGGTTCGTAGGGAAAGACAAAAGTGATTCATCGTATGCGATCGGTGAATTCCGCCAGGAAAGCGGTAACAGGGTAGTAGGCACCTTCCTGACCACCACCGGCGACTACCGCTTTCTTGATGGCGTGTTGAATAAAGACACACTCAAACTCTCCACCTTCGACGGCTCACACGCCTACCTGTTTACAGCGCTGCTCCGCGGCGACAGCCTCATCAACGGTACCTTCTTTGCCGGCATCGGCGATGGTAAGGAAACCTGGAGCGCTTACCGCGACGATTCCGCCAAACTGCAGGATGAAACCACACTCGCCACAGTAAAGCCCGGCGCAGGCCCGCTGACGTTCTCCTTCCCTAACCTGGACAGCCAGCTGGTGAGCCTGCAGGATGAAAGATTCAAGAATAAGGTAGTAGTGATCACGCTCATGGGTTCCTGGTGCCCGAACTGTATGGATGAAACCGGCTACCTGAGCGATTGGTATAAGAAGAACAAAGACCGTGGGGTGGAAGTGCTTGGCCTCGCCTACGAGCGTACAAACGACTTTCAGAAATCCAAAAACAGTCTCTCCGGTTTCCTGAAACGCTTCGATGTGCAATATCCCGTACTGATCACAGGCGTAACACCCGGCGATCCGGAAAAGGCCGCTAAAACGCTGCCACAGCTCACCGGTATCAAAGGCTTCCCTACCACCATTTTTGTGGACAAAAAAGGGAACGTAAGCGAGGTGCACACTGGCTTTAACGGCCCCGGCACCGGCGAACATTATGAAGAATTCAAATACAATTTCAACCGATTGATTGATAAATTATTAGCAGAGTAGGAGGGGGGAATAACGGAGCCAGGACTTTTTAAATTAATTTATTATTTTCGTTTCTTTCAAAAAGTTTTGAAAAACAAAAAATCCTGATTATTTTACTGCTCCGTTTGACTTTATAAATTCCATTATCTACTCGCTTATCTTATCCACATAGCCGGAACGATGTCAAAACGTTGATATTGTTCCGGCTGTTTTTTTGATATTTTTGGACGATGAATTCCCGTTACTGAACTGAGAGCTGTAGAACTTTAAAGTATGCCTTACACAGCAGAAAAGTATAACGTCAACGAGCAAACGTTCTTACTGGTTTAATAAAAATATATTTAGACGCTTTTTAATGTTGATTGAATCACTAATTCAGCCTATGTAGTCTATTGGGCCATTCTTGGCCTAATATTTGAAAATTTCCATGTGCAGCACCGTTTGAACTAAGTGCTGAGATGATTTGTTAAACCATAAAAACCAGTGTTTATGTCTACTACGAAATTTTTAGCAGGAGCATTGGCCGGGCTTACCGCCGGCTTAATTATAGGTGTATTAACAGCCCCGGATAGTGGCGAGGGAACTCGCGGCAAAATCAAATACACCGCTGGAAAATGGCGCCGCAAAGTAAATAAACTCGTAGGTAAAGGTGCCGGTGACCTCGATGAACTGAAAGATGTGTTCGGTAAGGAAGTATCGGGCCTCAGCGAAGATGTACGCGAAAAAGTACTCAAACTGATCAATGAAACAAAGAATACTTATCACAACTTTAAGAAAGAAGCGTTATCATAACAGTTCATCCATATAAGCATAACCGCGCGCGCAGCGCGGATCCCCTCCAATGACACCGAAGGTGTCATTGCAATCAAATCAAAACAATCTACCCTCATAGGTAAATAAAAAACGACTGATGCAAAGTGCATCAGTCGTTTGCTTTTATACATGAAATGACAGGTTTAACTTGCCGTTTCACCGGTTTCCATAAAATATTTAAAACGTTTAATATCGTTCACTATCATGTTCTCAAAGGCAGGATTTAGCAGCCATGCCAGCCCGCTGCCAAGGTAACCAGCCGGCGCGCGGTAGGTCAGCATTACATCCACTGCCGTACCGCCACCTGGAATGTCCATGAATGTAACCCGGCCAGCCGTAGCTATGCTGCTGCCCGGTAAAGATCTCCATCCCAGAAACTCCCCGGGATATTCTTTTACAATCTCAGCATCCCATTCTAATGTGCCAATACCTCCCGGTCCTTTCACTACCCAGTGCGAATGCAGGGGATCATACTCTTCCACCGTCTGCAAATGCTTCATAAACACTGGCAGATTGCTTAACTGTCGCCAGAAATAATACACTTCTTCCCGTGGATTGTCGATCATAATAGTGGTACGAATATTCACCGCCCTGGTATGCTTGTCAGGCTGGCGCTTGCCCGTGAGACCATTAAACAGGCTGTTGCCCGAAATTCCTCTGTAAAGCAAATAACCCGCTCCAATCAGTTTCAGCAGGCTCCTTACCGGCTTCTTATCCACCCGGCTAATCGCAGAGCCAAGCAGCCATGCACCTGAAAATATAGACACCAAACGCCCTTCCGGACTAACATTAATAATACTTGAACTATTGTATAACAGTCCTGCTTCTGGCTGAGCCTGACCATTCAACTGGTTATTTTTCATCATAAAGCATAGTTTGTTTTTACCTCCACCAAAACCTTGCAATTATTTAACATTTTGATAATTATAATAATAGATATATAATATTTTACAACTTTTGTGGAAAGATGGGTACGTTGCGAAAAATATTACACAGTACGCCAGCAGGAATTTTTATTATCTTACCCATTACAAACTATGAACAGATGAAAAATTTTCTTACCACGTTATTGCTTTTTTCCGCGATCAGCGGCTATGCCCAAACAGAAAAAGACATCGCACCTGGCAAATGGGTGAAAATGTTTAATGGAAAAGATTTAAAAGGATGGGATGTGAAAATCAAAGGGCACGACCTGAACGATAATGTTGGCAACACCTTTCGCGTTGTAAACGGCGAACTCACCGTCAGCTATGACCAATACAAGGAGTTTGACGAACAATACGGTCACATCTTTTACAAAAAACCTTTTTCAGCATATCTGATAGTGGTGGATTATCATTTTAGCGGCGACCAGGTAAAAGGCGGCCCAGGCTGGGCCTACCGCAACAGCGGCATCATGCTGCATGGTCAGCCTGCTAATACTATGGGTAAGGATCAGGACTTCCCCATTTCCCTGGAACAACAATTACTCGGTGGCAATGGCAAAGATCCACGCACTACCGGTAACCTCTGCACCCCCGGTACCAACGTGGTGATGAACAAGAAACTCATTACCGACCACTGCATCAGCTCTACTTCCAAAACCTACGCAGGTGACCAGTGGGTGCATGCCGAAGCATTGGTAATAGGTGATTCCATCCTCAAACATATCGCAGGTACTGATACGGTGATTGTATACAGCAAGCCTCAAATTGGCGGCGGCAGCGTTAGTAACTACGATCCTAAAGTGAAAATTGACGGGAAGCCTTTAACAGAAGGTTCCATCTCCCTGCAAAGCGAAAGCCATCCGGTAGCCTTCCGCAAAGTAGAACTATTCGACCTTTCGCCTTATGTACACGATCCTAAAAAGTTAGCACGTGTTATTGAATTATTGCAAAAGCGTAAGTTCAATAAATAATACTCCTATAATCACAAAAAGGCCGGTAACCAATGGTACCGGCCTTTTTTTTGCAGCCCCGCACACAGCTCGGGACCTCTTCACCTGATGCCTAAGGCATCGACCAAAAAAATTATTGTAACATCAGCTGCCTGATATACATCACCGGTGCACTACCATAACTGAGAAACTTCTCATTAAATGTTTTCAGCTTATAGTCGTTACCCATTTTCTTTTTATACGCTTCACGCAGGTCTATAATCTCTTTATAACCTGTAAAATAAAAAGTAAGTTGCACGCTCGAAACCGTTACCCGGCGCCATTTTCCTTCTGCCTCGGCCTGTTGCTGGAACGCTTCTTTTGTCAGCAGATGCAACGCATCTTCCTTACTCATATTATTCACATGCACGCTGTAATCGAGGATGGTATTACAAACTGTACGCAGGTTCCATTTATACCACATCAGCCACATCTCAGGTGCATTGTTGCCATAGCCACTTTCCAGCATCATTTGCTCGGTGTATACCGCCCAGCCTTCAATCATAGCACCATTGCCCATGATAGATTTAATCAGGCTTGGCGACTGATTGGAATAAACCAGCTGGGTATAATGTCCGGGAATAGCTTCGTGAATATCCAGTATCTGCATGATGTAATGGTTGTATTCACGCAGGTAACTTTCTGATTCCACAGCAGACCAGCCTTCCAGACTTCCAACATTGTAATAGGTATTGCCGCCTTTATCGTACGGGCCGGGAGCACTGATGGAAGCACCAGCCACGCCAGCCATATATGCGGGCTCTTTGCGCACCACCAGCGGTTTGCTTGGATCAAGGTAGAGCAGGTCCTTTTCTTTAATGAACTTCACCAGTTCAGGAATTTGTTTTTCTATGGCAGATTGGAATTCAGCCGGCTTAACGTGTTGTACGCTCAAGGTATCAATCATACGTCCGATCAACTCCAGTGAATCAGCCGGCATAGGGGCATTACCAAAATATTTAGGCCAGAGTTCACGGCTGATCCTCGTCATTTCGCCATGTACATATTTTTTACGAACGATGGCGCTGTCATAAATCTGTGCAGCAGTATAGGATGATTGAACGGTATACCTGAACTTCTGATCGTATAAATCTTTACCGAGGCGGAAACTGCGTGGATGGGCAGGTTTCAGTGCGCTGAGCCAGTTGGCATAACCACGCATAGCAGCAGCTGCAGCTTGTGCGCTGGCAGTCATCGCTTTCTTTTCTTCGGCAGAAAAATTGGTGCTTTTGAGAGAGTCTACGAAGTCCTTGTCAAATACGGAAGCGCCGCCATTATTTTGCGCAATGGCCAGCTGCTGCAACTCCGGCACCGGGTCCTTTACCTGCGCTTTAGCCGCTTCATAATAGGCAGGAACATTTTTGAGTCGCGCATAAAAACTACGCAGCCTGCTCTCCAGCGGCGCATAATTTTCATTGAGTATAGTTGCAAAACCACCGCTGATATTGAATTCAGAAGGGTCCCACTCGTTTGATTTCAGTTCTTTAATGGACCACACATTGGAGTTGAGATAGTCCTCCATCAAATGATAGTCAATTTTATTGGCATCGGTGAGCTGGTCGAGGTGAAACGTTTTCAACGAATCGAGGTGGCGGGCGCTGAATGCGAGCGAAGCCTGCGTGGCAGCTTCGTTGCGTACCACCAGTACACTGTCGTATTTATGATATCCTACACTGGTAGCCCAGCCTGGGTTCTCCTTCCAGAGGTCATCAATAAAATGTTGCTGATAAGCGGCAAATGCCTGGTTGACGGCACTGTCCACACCGGTACCTTTACCCGTGCTGTTGCCATTGTTGCAGGCAGCGAGGGATGCCGCTGCAGCTGCGCATAGTAAGATGTTTCTCATTGCAGTATGTTAAACGTTGTCCTGTAAGATACTATTTTTGCCCAATGCGGCAGGGGATGTTATACATGGATGGTTTTTTTCTGTATTTTTGCACCGCATTTAAATATAAAATAGCAAAACTTTGAGCCATGTAATATCGCAGGCATATTAATTTCCAGCCTTAGTCGTTTCCTTCCGGAAGCGGCCTGTGATCTTATTGTTTACACCAACCGCTCATCATGGCAATTTCACAAAAGTACGGCCGTACCTGGCATTACCCGTTTTCTCCCGGTACCACCAGCGACGATCGTATTCAATATAACTACTGGGATGCATTACAGCAGATCCCGCAAATTATTCATACGGAGAAACTGGATGGAGAAAATAACTGTCTCTCCCGCCACGGTGTTTTTGCGCGCTCACATGCAGCGCCCACTACATCGGCGTGGACAGCCTCCATCCGCACTTACTGGAACCAGGTGCGGCACGACCTCGGCGACCTTGAAATCTTCCTGGAAAACCTGTACGCCATACATTCTATTGCGTACAAAAACCTGGACCATCACTTTTATGTGTTTGGCATCCGGGAGCAGGAGCGCTGGCTTAGCTGGGAAGAAACCGTGTTTTACGCCAATATGCTGGACCTGCCAACCGTACCGGTAGTAGCGGTGGTAACGCCACCGGCTACACGCGAAGCGTTCGAACAGGATACACTGCAGCTGGTACAGGGCAGGGGCAGCTTTGATCCTTACGACACCGTGACCGGCCTACCTACCACCATGGAAGGCCTGGTGAGTCGTAACGCCAACGGCTACCCGGTAAGTGAATTTGCTAACAACGTGTTTAAATATGTAAGAAAAGGACACGTAAAAACCGATCAGCACTGGACCCGCCACTGGCGCAGGGCCCGGCTGAATCATGAAGGAGGTAACTATGTGGACCATCGATAAAAATAAATCCTGGGCGCACCTGCACGATCACTATTACTGGATCAGTCGCATGGACAATGTGCCGCAAAGTCCCATTCACCACGCAGAAGGGAATGTGGGCATCCACACCCGCATGGTGGTGGAAGCCTTAATGCAGCTGCCTGCCTGGCAGCAACTGCCGCCTCAGCAGCAGGAACTGCTCTGGGCCGCTGCGCTGCTCCACGACGTGGAAAAGTTTAGCACCACCGAAACGCTGGACGACGGCAGTATTGTGTCGCCGGGCCATGCCCGCCGCGGTGCCATGACGGCCCGCAACATCCTCTTTGAGGAAATACCCACGCCATTTGCCATCCGCGAGCAGATCTCCTGGCTGATACGCTACCATGGCCTGCCCCTATGGGTGTTTGATAAGCCTGATCCGGTAAAAGCCCTGATCAGCGCCAGCCTGGACGTAGATACTGCCATGCTGGCTACGCTGGCCCGTGCGGATGTGCTCGGGCGCATTTGTAATGACCAGGAGGAGTTGCTGTACCGTATCGACTGCTTCGAGGCCCTTGCCCGTGAGCAGCAATGCTGGGGCCAGCCCAAAGCCTTTGAAACAGCTGCCGCGAAAATGAACTACCTCACAAAAGAGGAGGTGGCGCCTGACTATGTACCGTTCCCGGTTGCAGGCAGTGAGGTGATACTGATGAGTGGCCTGCCGGGTGCAGGGAAAGATACTTATGTACAGCGCAACTACAAGGAGTGGGCAATGGTATCTCCCGATAACCTCCGCAGGGAAAAGAAAGTAGACCCGACAGACAAGAGTGCCAATGGTACCATTATCCAGGAAGCGAAAGAGCAGGCGAGGGCCTACCTGCGCGCAGGTAAAAACTTTGTGTGGAATGCCACCAATATCACCCGCCAAATGCGGCAGCAGCTGGTGAGCTTATGCATGACCTATCATGCACATGTAACTATTGTATATGTGGAAGTGCCGGCAGATAAGCTGTTGAAGCAGAATGCGCAACGGAAATATGCT
Organism: Chitinophaga jiangningensis; assembly: GCF_900142605.1. Lineage (GTDB taxonomy): Bacteria > Bacteroidota > Bacteroidia > Chitinophagales > Chitinophagaceae > Chitinophaga > Chitinophaga jiangningensis. The sequence continues at coordinate 487,141 of NZ_FRBL01000002.1, read as the reverse complement.
ATTCCCGAAAAGGCGCTGCGGCAGCTGATGCGTAAGCTGGAAGTGCCAGGCCAAACGGAGGCGCATGAAGTGACTTATGTCGTTTAATCGTGTGCCTTTGACAGCCGATTAAACGCGGCGCTTAGCGCTGTCCAACCCACACACGAATGATGAACAGGTCGGCAAGCAATGGCAGCCACCGCGCGCAGCGCGGCTCCCCCGGGATGATACCGAAGGTATCATCCCAAAACAAAAAAGCGGTTGCATACCATATGCAACCGCTTTCATTTATATGATGCAGCTATTAAAACTCATTCTTCCACATCATGCTCTCCACAGGCCTGATGGTACGACCGTTATATTTCGCATTCCCCTTCTTGTTATAGAAAGTTTCCACATCGCCTTCCACCACAAAGTAGATCAGCTGACCAATCGGCATACCTGCGTATACGCGTACCGGTTGTGCACAGGAAATTTCCAGTGTCCAGGTGTTGCAGAAGCCCACATCCCCTTTACCGGCAGTAGCATGGATATCAATCCCCAAACGGCCGGTGCTGGATTTACCTTCCAGGAAAGGCACGTGCGCGTGTGTTTCAGTGTATTCATCGGTTACACCCAGGTAGAGGGTGCCAGGTTGCAGCACAAAGCCTTCTTCAGGAATTTCAAAATGCTCAATTTCATTGTGCTGGCGTGCATCCAATACGCGGTTCTTGTAGGTGGCGAGGTATTTGCCCAGGTGTACGTCGTAAGAGTTGGTGCCAAGGTACTTCCTGTCGAACGGAGAAATCACGATCGTGCCTTTCTCAATTTCCTCCAAGATGCGTTTGTCTGACAAAATCATGTGCTAGGTGTTTGCTTTAGCTGTTAGTAATTCGGATTGGTGTAAAAAGCGGTTAAAGAAAAGCTAATACCGGCAGGGATTGCGCTTTTTTTCACCTTTTTTCTATTAATTTGGCAAGATATGCCATTAATACGTACCATACAAATTGATCCGGACACCAGGCTTGGGTTGTGGAAAATTAGTGAACAAGAAGCCTTCTTCCAGGAGAAAATAACCATTAGCAGGGCCATACACCACCCCCATAAGCGTTTACAGCATTATGCAGGTCGTTTGCTCCTCATCACCCTGTTCCCGGATTTTCCCCTGGACGAGGTAGTGGTGGCCGACACGCGCAAGCCTGTATTACATTGTGGCAGTTTTCATTTCTCTATTTCCCATTGTGGCGACTATGCCGCCGCCATCGTGAGCCGTAAAGGTGCCGTTGGGATTGATATTGAAGGGGTGCAGCCGAAGATCGGTAAAGTAGCGCCTAAGTTCCTGTCGCCCGAAGAGCAGGCGTTCATTGACCCGGTGAATACACTGAAACACCAAACCATTTGCTGGAGCGTCAAAGAGGCCATGTTCAAGTGGTACGGCCTCGGCAGTGTTGATTTCCGGGAGAATATGCGCTTACAGCCTTTCCCCTTTATGCCGGCCGGATTTATTACCGCCAATTTTGTGAAGCCGGATACAAATACGCAACTATATTTGCAATATATATTGGAGAACGACCTATGCCTGGCATGGACACATCCGGTTGCTGAAAGTCAAACTAATTCATAACTGTACCGTTAATATGAAAATATTCTTACTCGGTTTTATGGGAGCCGGCAAATCTTATTGGGGTAAACAACTCGCCGATGTGTGGGACCTGCCTTTTTATGACCTCGACGATGTGATTGTAGAGGCAGAAGAAATGGCCATCAGCGATATTTTTGCTACCAAAGGGGAAGACTACTTCCGGGAAAAGGAGAGTATGTTGTTGCGTGAATTGTCAAAGCAGGATAAATTCCTGATCTCCTGTGGTGGCGGCACGCCTTGTTTTGAAGACAACATGGATTTCATGAACGAGCGTGGTATCACCATCTGGATCAATCCTTCGGTGCCTACCATGGTGGAGCGACTCTCCCGCAAAAAGGCCAAGCGCCCGCTGATCCAGGACCTGGATGATGAAGAGCTGGCCGTATTCGTGGAAAGAAAGCTGGCCGAGCGCCTGCCGTTCTACCAGCAGTCAAAGCATATCATCGCTTCGGATGATATTTCCCTGGAAACATTTACCAAAAATATAGACCATGCATAAGAGTTTTTTAGTTTGGGCGGCGGCTTTGGGAGCCCTGGCAGTAGTTTTGGGCGCGTTTGGCGCACATAAGCTCAAAGAGCTGGTACCTCCTGAAACAGTAGGGACCTTTCAGACTGGCGTTACCTATCAGTTCTATCACGTATTTGCATTGCTCGCAACCGGTATCCTTTTTGCACAGGCACCAGGCGCTCAAATGCTCTGGGCCGGCAGATGCTTCATTATCGGTATCTTCCTGTTCTCCGGTTCACTCTACCTGCTCACCATGATGAAGGCAACCGAAACGGTAGGGCTTTCCAAACTCGGGATTATCACACCAATCGGTGGCGTGTTTTTCATCGTAGGTTGGGTGCTGTTGTTACTTTCTGTATTAAAGATTAAGTCATAGTTCGCAAAAGCCCGGATGCCTTCGGCATCCGGGCTTTTGCGAATAGCGCAGGGCCCGCAGTCCTGCGCTATTCGCAAATATTCGTAAAATAACAAAAGGCAGGCCTTTGCTGCTTATGTCGCTTATGCTGCTTTGCGTGAAAAAAATCAAACGCCTGACACCGAAGGTGTCACAGAAAACATTCAGGATGCAAAGACTTCTATTAGTGTGGATGATGATACTGGCGACTGCACAGGTATCTTTTGCCCAACAGGCAGAAAAGATGACAGGCCGCTGGTATGGTGTGGTAAATGCCAACAATGAGCACCTCAGAGTAGTAATCAATCTTACACCCCGCACCGGTAAACTCACCGGTACCATTGCTTTTCCAGATAAATCTCCGGAAATCAAAAACCTGGACTCTGTAAGTCTGAATGCCGGCATCCTGTTCCTGCGCCTCCACACAGCGGACCTGGTGTATATCGGGAAAGTAAATCCTGACGCAGATAATATCTCCGGAAAACTCATCTGGGGAAATATTAATCAGGATGTAACGTTAACTCATAAAGAAATTAAACAGGCAGCGTTGTACCCGCGTCCGCAGGAGCCGAAGCCTCCGTATGCCTACAATACGGAAGAAGTATCGTTTAGGAATGATGCGGATAGCGTAAGGCTGGCAGGTACTTTTGTAAGGCCATCGGGCTTTACGGCAAATTATCCGGTGATGGTGATGATTCCCGGAGAAGGTCCGCAGAACAGGGACAATGAAGTGAGCTACCATAAAATGTTCCTGGTGATGGCGGATTATTTTGCAAAGAATGGGATCGCTACACTGCGCTTTGATAAACGTGGGGTAGGAGGTTCCGGAGGCAATGCCGATTCCGTGGATATCCATGGTACGGCAAGGGATGCAGCAGCTGCGGTCAGATATTTAAAATCAAGGAGAGATGTAGACCCGCATAGCATTGGTGTACTCGGATATGGCGCCGGTGCAGCATCTGCACAGATCCTCGCCGCTGATAACCCGACCATTGCATTTGTAATTTCCATGGCAGGCATAGGCGTGAATGGGATGGAATGGTGGGAGCAGCAACAATTAACCGCAGCCCGGGCGATGGGTATGTCAGACGATGAATATGCCACGGCAAACGCCCGCATGAAGCCATACTGGGATGCCCTGCTGGCAGAAAAACCTTTGGCTGCTACCCGTGCAGATGCGAAATTAGCATTGGAACATATCTACGACAGCCTGCCTGCTGAACTGAAAGATGCTACTGATAAGGAGCAATTTTCAGGCGCAGATATCGTTAGTCCGGAAATGTTATCTATATTACGTTATAAACCAGTATCATATCTTAGAAGAATCCAATGCCCGTTCATGGCTGTTAATGGCGCAATGGATGAAGTAGTACTGGCAGAGCCCAATCTGAAAGGATTGGAAAGAGGATTAATCGAGAATGGCAATATGATGGTTACCATTCGCAAATTTGCAGGTTTAAATCACCTGTTTCAGTCCTGCAAAACATGCGATGCCGAGGAATATGCGACACTGGAGCAAACCATTGACCCCCTGGTACCGGAATTCATCGCGCACTGGATATTACAGTTGCCGCCGGTGGGCAGGTAGTCACAACTTTGAAAGAAATTATGTCCAAGAATAAACTGAAAACCGAAAAACCGGAGAGCAAAAAAGCCAAAGCCACTCCAGCCCCCAACCCTGAAGTGTTGAAGAAAGATAAAGAGGCGGATGTAAAAGTGAAGGAGCTGGTGAAGGATGAGCGTACCCATAAAGTGATGGGTGTGTTCTTTTTGCTGCTATCTATCTATTGTTTCATCGCCTTCACTTCCTATATTTTCAGTTGGGAAGAAGATTTTGATAAAGTTAACCGCTATTCTACCCGTGAATTATTCTTTGGAGATGTAAGCGTTGATAACCTCCTGGGCCGCCTCGGCGCCTTTGTTTCCCATGGCTTTTTCTACAATGGCTTTGGCATCGCTTCCTATCTCTTCTGCTATTTCTTTTTTATCATCGGCGTGAATTTTATCGTTGGCCGCCGCGTATTTCGTGTATGGCGCAACGTGAAGTATATTTTATTCGGCTTACTGTTCATCAGTATGTCGATGTCGTTCCTGTCATTTGGTGCGGAATTCCCATTCGGCGGCGCCGTGGGCAACGCACTCACCAAATGGACCTCCGGGTTTGTTGGTAAAACCGGAACCGCCCTGCTGCTGCTGGTGCTGGGCTTCTCCTGGCTGATATGGAAATTCAATTTTGATTTCAAATGGCCGGAAAGTAAACCCAAACCGCCTAAGCCGGTACCTGTGCCCGCGGCGGCAGTGAGTCCCATCGTACCTGCTGCCGAACAGCCCCTGACATCTCCCCAACAAAAAAGCAATGGCCTGAAAGATAATGCAGGCGTGATGGTGATACCGCCCACAGCAGAAGAAGAGGAGGAAGAACTGCCTCCAATGCAGCTGGTAGAAAAGGAAGATATCACCGTCATCCCGGCCCATCATGCACCCGTAGTGCCTTTGTCAGCTCCGGAGCCTGAGCATTTAACTTTGGAAGATGATGAAGACTACACGGAAGAAGAGCTCGCAGCCGCCGGCCCGCTGCTCTATATCGACGAGTCCGTGGAAAAGGCCCGGGACCTGGACCTGCCGGCCGAACCGCCATCCAGAAAGAAAAACAATACGGATGAAGTAGCCTTTGAAATCAAGCCCACCTATAGTGATGAGGAAGATGAGGGAGAAGAGATAGTACCCGTGCGGGAAGCCGTACCGGTAGACCCGTACGACCCGTCGCTGGACCTGAGCAACTACCGCTTCCCCGGACTGGACCTGCTGGAGAACCACAACGCTGATAAAGTGATTGTGCAGGACACCACCGAACTGGAAAAGAATAAGAACCAGATCATCGATACGCTGAAGAACTACGATATCTCTATTCAGAAGATCAGCGCCACAGTAGGGCCAACGGTGACCCTGTACGAGATTGTGCCCGCAGCGGGCGTTCGTATCTCCCGGATCAAAAACCTGGAAGACGATATTGCGCTGAGCCTGTCCGCCCTGGGTATCCGTATCATTGCCCCTATTCCGGGTAAAGGTACCATCGGTATCGAGGTGCCTAATGTGAAGAAGTCGATTGTATCACTGAAAGCCCTGCTGGCCTCCGAAAAATTCCAGAACAGCACCATGGACCTGCCGATCGCCATCGGTAAAAAGATCGATAATGAAAACTTCATTGCCGACCTGGCCAAAATGCCGCACCTGCTCATGGCCGGTGCCACCGGTCAGGGTAAATCCGTAGGTATCAACACCCTGCTGGTTTCCCTGCTGTATAAAAAGCATCCTTCCCAGCTGAAATTCGTACTGGTGGACCCGAAAAAAGTGGAACTCTCGCTCTACAAGCTGATAGAGAAACATTTTCTGGCCAAATTACCGGGAGAAGACGATGCCATTATTACCGATACCAAGAAAGTAATTCATACCCTCAATGCCCTGTGTATTGAGATGGACCTGCGTTACGACCTGCTCAAGGAAGCCGGTACCCGTAATATCAGGGAATACAACAGCAAGTTTACCCAGCGCCGCCTCAACCCGCAGAAAGGCCACCGCTACCTGCCGTTTATTGTGCTGGTGGTGGATGAGTTTGCGGATCTGATCATGACGGCAGGTAAAGAGGTGGAAATGCCGATTGCGCGACTGGCACAGCTGGCGCGCGCCGTAGGTATTCACCTGATCATTGCTACCCAGCGCCCGTCCGTAAACATTATCACCGGTACCATCAAAGCCAACTTCCCGGCACGTATCGCCTTTAAGGTATCTTCTAAAATCGACTCCCGTACCATCCTGGACATTGGTGGTGCCGAGCAGCTGATTGGGCAGGGGGATATGTTGGTATCCTTTAACGGAGAGCTGGTAAGGCTGCAATGCGCCTTTGTGGATACGCCGGAGGTGGAGAGCGTGGCAGAGTTTATCGGTAACCAGAAAGGCTACCCTGATGCGTTCCTGCTGCCGGAATATGTGGATGACAAAGATCCGGACGGCCGCGAGCTAAGCCTGAGCGACCGTGATCCGCTGTTCGAAGAGGCCGCACAGGTGATCGTGCAAACCCAGCAGGGATCTACCTCCTTGCTGCAGCGCCGCATGAAACTGGGTTACAACAGGGCCGGGCGACTAATGGACCAGCTGGAAGCCGCCGGTATCGTAGGGCCTAACATGGGTAGTAAGGCCAGGGAAGTGCTGGTGAAAACCGATGCAGACCTCCAGGAAATTCTTAATGATTTGTTATAATCATTACCAAAAAATCAAATATGAGGGTGCTTTTCGCAGAATTATACGAATTTTGGGCACTCAAATGACACAACCAGCCCTGCCGGCATAGCTTTTGACTATACGGGGGTAAATTAAAAAAAGAACTACGATGAAGAAATATGTATTAACAGGATTGTTACTGAGCGGAATCACTTTCAGCGGTATGGCGCAAACCAAACAGGTGAGCGATCCTAAAGCTAAAACCGTACTGGATGGGGTCAGCTCCAGGTTCAAAACCCTGAAGTCCGTAGTCGCTAATTTTGTGCTGAAAGTGGAAGGTGCCAACAACAGCGTGGCCGATTCCAAGAAAGGCACCGTATACATGAAAGGTTCCAAATACAAGGTAACCATGGACGGCCAGGAGATTATCAGCGATAATAAAACTTCCTGGACCTACGCAAAAGATGTAAACGAGGTTACCATCAATAACGTAGATCAAAGCAGCGGCGCTATCACCCCTGCCAAGCTGTTTACCAATTTTTATGATAAAGACTTCCTGTACCGCCTGACACCGGAAACTACCGAAAAGGGTAAGGTGCTGCAGAACGTTGAAATGACGCCTACCGACAAGTCCAAGAACATCTTCAAGGTGATCGTGTCAGTGGACAAAAAAGCCCAGAATATCGCGAAAATGAAGGTTTTCGAGAAAAATGGCAACCGTTATACTTACGAAATCACCAACTTTACGCCAAATGCGGCTGTAACTGACGCAACATTCCTTTTCGACCCTAAGAAATATCCGGGTGTGGAAGTGGTAGATCTGCGATAATTAATTCCGGATGTGGAATTCAATAATTAATTTCTACCTTTGGCAAGTTTTATAAAAATTAAACAATATGGCATACGACGTTATCGTAATTGGTAGTGGGCCCGGCGGATATGTGGCTGCTATCCGTGCTTCACAGCTGGGATTTAAGACCGCTATCGTGGAAAGAGAAAACCTGGGTGGTATCTGTTTAAACTGGGGCTGTATTCCTACTAAGGCATTACTGAAATCTGCACAGGTATTGGAATATATGCAGCACTCTAAAGACTATGGTATCACCGTTGCTGATGCACAGGTGGACTTCCCGGCAGTAATCAAACGTAGTCGTGGCGTTGCTGATAAAATGAGCAGGGGCGTACAGTTCCTGATGAAAAAGAACAAGATTGATGTGCTCATGGGCAATGGAAAACTCAAATCCAAAGGCCAGGTAGAAGTTACCGATAAAGATGGTAAAGCTACCGTATATGATGCAAAACACATCATCCTGGCAACTGGTGCACGTGCACGTGAACTGCCTAACCTGAAAATCGATGGTAAAAATGTGATCGGCTACCGCGAAGCACTCGCGCTGCCTACACAGCCTAAATCCATGATCGTTGTAGGTTCTGGCGCTATCGGTGTAGAATTCGCTTATTTCTACGCTACCCTCGGTACTAAAGTTACTATCGTTGAATTCATGCCTCGCATCGTTCCGGTAGAAGACGAAGATATCTCCAAAGAACTGGAAAAAATCTACAAGAAGAAAGGCATCGAAATCATGACCAACTCTTCTGTAGAAGCTGTAGAAGCTACTGGTAACGGCGTTAAAGCGAAAGTTAAAACCGCTACCGGTGAAATCACCCTCGAAGCTGATGTTGTACTGAGCGCTGTTGGTATTGCTGCTAACATCGAAAACATCGGCCTGGAACAACTGGGTATTAAAACTGATAAAGGTCGCGTTGTAGTAGACGGTTACTACCAAACCAACGTTCCTGGCGTTTACGCTATCGGCGACATGGTTCCTGGTCAGGCACTGGCACACGTTGCTTCCAAAGAAGCGATCGTTTGCGTGGAAGCACTGGCTTACAACGAGAAAAAATACGCTCACAAACCTGCTACTATCGACTACATGAACATCCCGGGCTGTACTTATTGCGCGCCTGAAGTAGCTTCTGTAGGTTATACCGAGAAAGCAGCCCGTGAAGCTGGTTACGAAGTGAAAGTGGGTAAATTCCCATTCTCTGCATCCGGAAAAGCAACTGCTGCCGGCGCTACAGAAGGTTTCGTAAAAGTGATCTTCGACGCTAAATACGGCGAGTGGCTGGGTACGCACATGATCGGTGCTAACGTTACTGAAATCATCGCTGAAACAGTGGTGGCACGTAAACTGGAAACTACTTACCAGGAAGTGCTGGATTCTATCCACCCGCACCCAACTATGAGCGAATCAGTAAAAGACGCTATCGAAGTAGCTTACGGCGAAGCAATTCACCTGTAATCGACATTCATCGAGAATTACTTTAATTAAGCATATAGATGAATAAGCCCTCGCATCCGCGAGGGCTTTTTTTGTTGATGGCTAAAGCTGTGCCGCGCACGGCACCCAACCATCCCCATGACACCGAAGGTGTCATGTTTATTATAATTTCACAAACTTTCTGTTATATATCCGCTGCCCGTTATAATAGATCGTACAATTATAGACGCCAGCCGGCAGTTGCGACATACCAATCCCCGCCAAACTATCTGTAATCGTTACCCGCATCCGTTCCCGACCACTCATGTCGGTGATCACCACCTGTCGCTCCCTTACCACCGGGTCCATAATACCCAGCGTATTCACCACCGGGTTAGGAAACACCATGATGTTATCCGTTTTAAAGATCTGCACAGTGGAGATACCAGAGTAGAACGCCCTGCCATCAAAGGTATTCAGCTGTACCCGGTAGTACATTAATCCTTCCCAGGTATTCGGATCGGTATAATAATACAGCAGGGAGCCGGTTATAGGGGTGGTTTGCAGGTTATCCCACGATTTGCCGTTATAGCGCTGCCATACCACTTCCTTCAGCTGGTAGGTGCTGCCGAGGTTGAGGGTCAGCTGTACGGCGTTATCAGTGGTTTTATCAGCTATCAGGCTTTTTACATAGCAATCCACACCTTGGGTGGTGAAGTCCACCGTATAGCTGCGGAGCCCTTCCCATCCAGCGGCGCTCACCGGACTAACGGCGAAGTTGCTGGAGCTGAGTTGGGCTTTGGCGATAAACAGGAACGTATCAGCTGTTTGCTGATATGGCTGTAGCCGGGTTTTGCCCATGTTATAAATATTGTATTGTACGGCGTTCGGCAGGTTGTCCCAGAAAATGAAGGTACTGTCGGCGCAGTTGAAGCCGGTTTGTATGGTCACTTTCGGCGAAATAATAAAGGGCGGACTGGTGAAACTGGTGTCTGGCAGCTGAAAACGCAGCATCGCTTTGCTGAAGGTGGCAGGTACATACCAGCCCAGGTAACCGCTGCTGACAGGATAATTCGTTACTACCGTTTGCCAGGTGGCCCCACTATCCAGCGAGTACTGCACATTGCCATTGCCGGTGTAGGTGCTTTCCCAATAGAGATCCACATTGGTATTGGCTTCAAAAATCGTTTGGGCGTCGGGGTTATGCCAGGCGAAGGTGGATTTGGGTACCAGCTCGTACGCATAGTACCAGGTTTGTGTACCGCGTAGCTGGCCGGCGCTGATATGGATGCGTGCCGTGCCGGCAGCTGGATTGGTAATGGTAACCTGTTCTATATTATTGAGCGTATCCCTGCCTCGTTTAGCCGGAACTGCCAGTGAGTCCGGTGCCGGGTTTAATATCCAGGGGAGATATAAATTACCATCGGTGCCGGTTACACGTAAATCAAGGTCGTTTACAAGGGCTTTGGTCGCGTTAACAGAAGCAGGTAAGTCGTTCCAGTAAAGGGTTACTTTCAGCTCCTGTATATTGTCGGGGATATTCAGGTCGATGCTGGTGCTGTTGTTGCCCGTGGTACTGCCATTGCCGAAATGCTTGTCTTTCAGCGTTTGCAGGGCGTGCAGGGCATTTACACTACCGTATCCGGACTTATAATTCGGGCCGGTACCGGTGGCCCTGCCGGCGCTGTTAAGCAGGATTACCTTCAGCAATGCCGAAGGCATGGGCGTAAAGGTTTGCTGTTTCCAGTAGTCCTGCAACAGGGTGCTGATGCCGGTAACGGTGGCCGCTGCGCCGGAGGTGCCATCCTGCCCGAAGGCGGAGAGTTCCGGTTTGATGCGCCCGTCGTAGGCGGGGCCATGACTGGAAAGGGAGATGAAGTTACCGGCAGCGTCTGTACCACCTACCACCAGCAGGTTTTTAGCCTGCTTTACATTACCGGTGAGGTTGGCGTAAATCAATCCCTGGTAGATGCCGGAGTTGGATGGCTGTCCGCCTATATTCCCTGCGGAAAACACATGTTCAAGGGTATCCGATTCGTAAATCTGTTTATCATAGGCGGCGGCATCGGGACCGTAAAAATTTTCTATTTCAGTACCATAAGAGTGGTTTTGCAGGGAGATGTTATACTTACGGTAATACGTGGCCGTATCAGGCAGGAGGGTAATGTTGAAATTGGAGCTGCTGAGTCCCGCTGCGGGCGCGGCTCCCAGGCCAAGTGCGCCGGTGTTGCCGGCTCCTGCAATAATGGTAGCCATGGTGGTAGCATGGGAGGTCACATTCGTAGAGGCGTCAGGGTTATAGATGATGCGACCGGCAAAGTCGAGGTCGGTAGTATCAAACTTATCCTCTTTAACGCTTACGGCTATACTCTTTCCATCGATGCCGGGAAATTTTTCCTGTGCGATGTTAATGCGGTTTATATATGGATTGGCGCCGTTCAGAATCATTTCCGTCAGTGCCTTTCGCGGCTTATCCGCAAACACGATCAGGGTATCCGCTATAAAAGAGGACCATTGTTTTACGGGCAGCTTCACCATTGCAATATTATAATCTCTCCTTATACTAATAACCGTAATATAAGGTACCGCCGGCAGGTCCTGTTTAATACTTACCCGGACGGTGATGCTATCTGTGTCAGCTGATTTTTCCAACTGCTGCAGTAGTACTTCACTGGCCTTCCAGTTGAAGTTGGCAGGGCCCTGATAAGCGAGTTGTTTTGTTAATTCATTTTCAGGGATTTGCTGATGAACGATGAAGGCTTTCGCATTGATTATTTTCCGCAGGCCATAAGCTTCGAGTCGCTGCGGCGACACCGTTTTTTTAAAAATCACCAGCCAGTTTTCAGCCGATGTTTTTGTTTGCGTTTCGGCAATCGGTTGTAAGCCATAGCGGTACCGCACACTGTCTGCAGGCAACAACTGCTGCGCGGAAATGTTGCGGCAGCAAAACAGCAAAGTGAATAGCAGAATGAGTTTGGGTAAATAGTGGTTCATGCGGGACAAGGCGAAATATTGCGTTTAGAATGGCAACAGACTTTCTAATCTACTGCAATAAATTGTTTGGTCCAATTTTTTTCTAAAGAGTTTTGCAAAATGTTTTTTTTAAATAAAACGAAAGTTGTAATATTGAATAAGTAAGTTGTAAATGAAAAACTTCAACAAAATCTGAGCTGGATCGCACGATAATTAGTAAGTTAATCTGAAGAGCAAATCTGAATAATACCGGTTAATACCGGCCTCGTAAATCATCACCAATCATTAAGAAAACTGCCGTTTATGGAAGCCTCCTCGTGAGCTGTAGTTTTGCTATGAGAAAAACTGAGAGCCTTTACTTGCCTACAACAAGTATGCACCTTAAACTATAGCAATCACCGAGTTACCATCAATGTTAGTTTCATAACGATACACGCTAATCACGCTGCAGTAGGGAAGGGTAGTATACCTTTACCAGCGTATGCTATCGTGGTTACGGAAGCCGCGCGCAGCGCGGAGTAAATGCAGATGATGCCTAAAGCATTATCCTGGAAATACTATGTGAAAAACTAGGAGAGACGATATTTTTTATTCTAAAAACCCAAAATCTGAGTCTATGAAAAAACAAACACTTAGTGTTTTATTTGCCCTCATGGCTATTGTAGCCGTTGTGTCCTGTCAAAAAAGTAACACAAACACAGACGCTAAACCGCAGGAAGTTTCTGAAGATGTGTTAGCCCAAATCAAAGCCTATGGCTTTTCTACGAACAATGTTCACAGTACTGACGGTGGTGTGATTGTGGAAGGCGATATCTTCCTCTCTCATGCTCAGCTGCAGGAAAAAGTTAGTGGTCCTACCTTACAGGTGGCACAAACTGAACAGTACCGCACTACTAACCTCGTATCCGGATTGCCACGTGTAATCAAAATTAAAGTGACTGGTTTAGGAACTGCATTTATCGCAGGTACCGACACGGCAATTGCCCGTTATAACAGACTGGGACTGCGCCTTACCTTCCAGCGTGTAACTTCTGGTTCTGCAAACATCACTATTCAGGGCTTCAACCAGGGACCAAGTGGTGGTTACATCACCTTAGGTTCTTCCGGCTTCCCTACCAACGCAGGTAACCCTTACAGCAAAATCCTGATGAACACAAACCAGTATGCTTACGGTAGCAATCCAAATGTATTGTATGTTGGTTCTGTAATTCAGCATGAAATCGGTCACTGCCTGGGTATGCGTCATACCGACTATATGGACCGTTCCTATAGCTGCGGCGGAACTGCTACCAACGAAGGCGCTGCCGGTGTAGGTGCTATTCAGATCCCGGGAACTCCTGGCACACCTGATCCTAACTCCTGGATGCTGGCCTGCTCCAATGGTGGCAACCGTACCTTCAACGCTAACGACGTGATTGCACTGAAATACCTGTATCAATAAGGTATCATCTTCTTAACTCATTTATACCGGTATTGATTCCGGGTAAAAGCGTAACGCCGGGCCCCAGGCCTGGCGTTGCCCGCAAAAATTATTTGCGGTAAAACTTCCCGGGAGGTGCAGCCAGGGTTTACCCCTTATCATATTTTGGGTGTAAATCTGTCGAGCACAAAGAGTGCTGCGCCTCCCTTTAATTATCCTTTGTCAATACAGTTCCCCTGTTGATCGGTTTCCACGATCGCTACGAATTTTATCCCCATACAATCCCTGCAGTTTTAATGAAACATGGTAGTATCCGTCCACTTCTTCGGTGATGAGTGAATATCTTTCCGGATAGAGATGATCGAGTCGCTGAATGGTATTGGAAATGCCAATACCCATGCGGTTTTCCGGTTGGCCCATGCGGAAGATCCTGTTGGTGCAGTCAAAGTGCACGGCATCCTCTTCAATATTTAAGGAGATATTGATCGCACTGGATTCATGATTGCTGATGCCATATTTAAATGCATTCTCGATAAACGGCAACAACACCAGTGGCGCAATACACTTAAAGCTGGCTTCCCCCGAAACGACGAAGCCAACGGACGTTTGTTTACTCAGGCGCAGCCGCTGCAGGTCGATGTAATCGTGCAGGCAGGCAATTTCGCCCTGGAGCAGTACATAGTTTTTGTTTTCTTCCGTAACATACCGCAGCATGTTAGAGAGCTTCATAATGCTTGGTCCGGCATATTCACTATGGGTAATAGCCAGGGAATAAATATTATTTAACGTGTTAAACAGGAAATGCGGGTTGATCTGCGCTTTCAGGAACGAAAGCTCGGCCTGCGTTTTCCGGGTTTCGGCATACAAGGCACGTTTTTCTGTTTGCCGCCACCGGTGTGTAGTTTCAATGGCTACACTCAACGCAATGGTGAGCATAAACAGAAACAGGCTGAAATAGTCCATATGCAGGTGCATGGGCAGATGCGGCATGGGCGGCGGCCCGGGGGGTATAGGCATGCGCATATGCGGGCCCGTAAAGCGCCGGAACAGGTGATCAAACGGCTGCATCAGGTTCACCATCAGCAGCAGTAACAGCAGCGAAAAAAAGTACAGCAGGTGATGCTTCCGGAAAAATAATTGTGGAAACAGGAAATTCGTATGAAAGTAAAACAGGGAGGAATAGGTGAAGATGAAAATAAAAAACTCCGGAGAGCAAAGCACTGTCCAGGCGCGATCATCGTCTGACTGCCCGCTGATGAAAAACAGCGACAGGCACACCAGGATCAGCCACCCGGTCAGGTGAGAGAGAACGACAGAAGATTTTAAGCGGATCATGCACGACAGAATTTAAATACGCTACTGAAATTTGGCTCAATCTGGCCAATTATCTGTCAATAACTCTTCAAACCGGGGGATTATGTCGATGAATGATGTAAATTGCCAGCTTTATTAAAAGAATATCAGATATGTTGTTAAAATCGGTGAAGTCGAGCCTGTTGCTGGTACTGATCGTACTGTCGCAGCACGTTTATGCTACTGAGGGAATGTGGTTACCGCAGTTGCTCTCTAATCTCAACGAGAAGGAGATGAAGGGTATGGGTATGAAAATCAACGCCTCAGATATCTATAATATCAATAAAGGCAGTCTCAAAGATGCTATTGTAAGTTTCGGTGGTTTTTGCACAGCGGAGGTAATATCTTCCCAGGGACTGATACTGACCAACCACCATTGTGGCTATGGCTCCATCCAGAAGCATTCTTCACTGGAAAATAACTATCTCGAAAATGGCTTCTGGGCCAAAACCTTTGCGGAGGAACTGCCCAATGCAGGTCTCACCGCTACTTTCATCGTTCGGATAGATGATATTACCAAAGAGGCAACCGCAGGTGTTACCAAAGCGATGTCCGAAACAGAAAGGCAATCAGTAATCGACCAAAAGCTGGCGGAAATTAAAAAGTCCGCCAAGCGCGAATCCTGGCAGGATGTAATGATTAAACCTTTCTTCGAAGGCAATAAATACTACCTGTTTGTCACCGAAACCTATAAGGATGTACGTTTGGTAGGTACCCCGCCATCTTCCATCGGTAAATTCGGTTCAGATACCGACAACTGGGTATGGCCGCGTCATACGGGCGATTTCAGCATGTTCCGCATCTATGCCGGGAAAGATGGTAAGCCGGCGGAATATTCCAAAGACAATGTGCCGTTAAAACCTAAATACTTTCTGCCAATCTCCATGAAAGGCGTCAAAAAAGACGATTTTACCATGGTAATGGGCTTTCCTGGCCGCACAATGGAGTATCTCCCTTCCGAGGCGGTAAAACAGACCGTAGAGGTCCTGGATTTCGCAAAAGTGGAAATGCGCGATGCCGCCCTCAAAATTATTGATGGCTACATGCGTAAAAATGAGCAGATCAAAATTCAATATGCAGCCAAATTCGCTTCTACCGCCAACTACTGGAAAAAATGGCAGGGCGAAATGTTGGGTATCAAAAAAACCGATGGCATTGGTAAAAAACAGCGCTATGAAGTGGAATATAACAGGCTGCTGAATGCTAACCCTGCACTGAAACAACAATATGCCGGCGTGCTGGATACGCTGAATGCCCTTTACGTGCAGATCAATCCATATGCACAGGCCCGCGATTATTACAGTGAGCTTACCAAAAACGCTGAAATCTATTCCGCCATCGATAAATTTCTGGAGTATACCGACAATGCTGAAAAGCAAAAAGGTAACGCGGACGGCTATGCGAAAGCCCGCACCGACTTCCAGAATACTATCAAAGCATTTTACGCCAACTTCAATGCCGGGGTGGATAAAGATGTATTCATCAGCCTGATGGATATCTACGTTAACAAAGTACCGGAAAAATTCCGCGACGCAAAATTCAACGCCTCCTGGAAAAAGTATAATGGCGACAGCCGCAAACTGGCGGACTACGTATATGCTACCTCCGCATTCACCAGCTTCGATAAAGTAAATGCGCTGGCGCAGTTACCATTTGAGCAAATGATGCAGCAGGCGGTCAACGACCCTGCCGTGCAACTGGCCATCTTCCTCCGCGAAGGCTTCGCTAACCAGGTAGCGCCTACTCTCAATGCGCTGCAGCTGGATATCAACAAACGTCAGCGCACGTACATGAAAGCCCAGATGGATGTATTTGAAGGAAAGAAAAATTTCTATCCGGATGCCAACAGTACCCTCCGCGTTACCTATGGTAAAGTAGATGGTTACAGCCCTAAGGATGCAGTGGAATACGACTACTATACCTGGCTGGATGGCGTAATGGAAAAATATATTCCGGGTGATTATGAATTTGATGTACCGGCAAAACTGATAGAACTCTATAAGAAAAAAGACTACGGCAAGTATGGTGTAAACGGTCGTATGCCGGTATGCTTTATCGCCTCTAATCACACCACCGGTGGTAACTCCGGTAGTCCTGCCCTGAATGCTTATGGTCAGCTGATCGGGTTAAACTTTGACCGTACCTGGGAAGGTACCATGAGCGATATTAACTATGATCCTTCTATCTGTAGGAATATCATGGTAGATATCAGGTATGTGCTGTTCATCGTGGATAAGTTTGCGGGTTGCACGCGACTGGTGGAGGAGATGAAATTGGTGAATTGATCATTTATAATGTAAAAAAGAGAGGTTCCCCCGCCGGGGGAACCTCTCTTTTTTTAAGCAGGACCTTCGGTCCTGCTTAAAAAAAGCTTATAACCTACACTCATACACAATCGAACTACACCTGTCCACCTGCTTCAATCCCCTCCGATAACTCCTTAATCCATGAATGAAACCTTGCAACAACCTACTCTTCCCGGTTTTATACTTCTCACTCAGCAGGCTCACATAAAAGCCGTCAAACACCATCGGATGTTTCTTCACTACTTTAATACCATGGTACGCCAGCAGCTGCTCCATGGAAGTGGGAGAGAAGTGATATAAGTGACGTGGCACATCGTAGGCTGCCCAGTATTGTTTGTAGAAATCAGCATCCAGCGAAGTGTAGTTAGGCACTGCAATCAGGATGGCTCCTTCCGGCTTCACCAGCTGACGTATTTGTTTGATGTAAGCATGGAGTTCATGTACATGCTCCATTACATGCCACATGGTAATGGCATCATATTGTTTATGGGGTAAATGGAACAGCTGATCAACCGGCAGTGCTTCAATTTGGTACAGCTGTTTCGCATTATGACGCGCAGTTTCATCCGGTTCCAGGCCCGTTACCGTCCAGCCGCCGGTTTTCATGTAATGCAGGAATGCACCGGTGCCGCTGCCGATATCCAGTACCGAACCTGTTTTCATGCCGGTGGCATTACGTACCCAGTTTTGTTTGGAGCGCAGGGTGATTTTACGAACGCTGTGGTATAAACGATTGATTAATCCTTCTTTAGTTTCAGAATGGGAGATGTATTCCTGCGACTGATAATAGCGGCCAATATTGGCGCCGTCAGGTACATTCTGGGTAAAGCGGCCGGTACAGGTGCCGCAGTGCCAGATACCAAAGGTTTCTTTAGATACAGTGTAGTCTTTTGCAGTTAATACTTCATGAATCTGAGAAGAACCACAAAGCGGACAAGTATTACGGTAAATCAAGTTATGCAGTTATTTTGTGTCGCAAATTTAATATTAAATATTTTTTTCCTTAATGATATTCTCCCCATTCGGCCCGGAGGGCATCGGCAATTTCGCCGAGGGTAGCCAGGTTTTCCACTGCTTCCACTACGATAGGCATTAAGTTTTCGGTAGTATGTGCTGCCGCGCGGATGCGTGCCAGCAGTACATTTACAGCCTCATTGTTTCTGCGGCTGCGGAGGTCTGCCAGTCGCTCCGATTGTACCCTGCGTATACTGTCGTCTATCCGGAAAACTTCCGGTGGATTATTATCCGTGGAGGTGAATTTATTCACGCCCACGATTATTTTCTCGTTGCTTTCAATTTCTTTCTGGTAGCGGTAAGCACTTTTTGCAATCTCATCCTGCACAAATCCTTGCTCAATGGCGCTCACAGCGCCGCCCATGGCATCTATTTTCTGAATCAGTTCCCAGGCTTTGCTTTCCACCTCGTTAGTGAGTGCTTCTACATAGAACGAACCTGCCAGAGGATCTACGGTGTCAGGAATGCCGCTTTCATATCCCACAATCTGTTGGGTACGCAGCGCAATGCGTGCCGCTTCTTCTGTAGGCAGGGAAAGTGCTTCGTCGTAACCGTTAGTGTGGAGCGACTGCGTACCGCCCATGGTGGCTGCCATCGTTTGAATAGCTACGCGTACAATGTTGTTGAGCGGCTGCTGTGCGGTGAGCGTGCTGCCACCGGTTTGTGTGTGGAAACGCAGCATCTGTGCCTTAGGATCAGTGGCGCCCAGCTCAGTGGTGATCTGTGCCCACATACGCCTGGCCGCGCGGAACTTCGCCACTTCTTCAAACAGGTGGTTATGCGCGTTGAAGAAGAAGGAGAGTCGCTTGGCAAATACATTGATATCGAGGCCTTTGTCGAGTGCCGCTTTCAGATAGGCCTTCCCGTTAGACAGGGTGAAAGCCAACTCCTGTACCGCATTAGCGCCGGCCTCGCGGATGTGATAACCGGAAATGGAAATGGTATTCCACTTAGGTACTTCGCGACTGCAATAATCAAATATATCTGTGATGATACGCATAGAGGGCTTTGGCGGGTAAATGAAAGTGCCTCTGGCTGCGTATTCTTTTAGAATATCATTCTGGATGGTGCCGGAAATCTTTTTCAGATCGGCACCCTGTTTTTTAGCGAGTGCAATGTAGAGTGCCAGCAGGATAAAGCCGGTAGCGTTGATGGTCATGGAAGTGGAAATTTTTTCCAGCTCTATGCCTTTAAACAACCGCTCCATATCTTCCAGCGAATCAATGGCCACACCTACTTTTCCTACTTCCCCTTCGGACATGGCATGGTCGGAGTCGTACCCGATCTGGGTGGGTAGGTCAAAGGCCACGCTGAGCCCCATTACACCCTGACTAAGCAGGTAATGGTAACGTTCATTGGATGCTTCTGCCGTGCTGAAACCAGCGTATTGGCGCATGGTCCAGAGTTTATCGCGATACATGGTGGCATGTATGCCCCTGGTAAAAGGAAACTCCCCTGGCAGTTCATGCATGGGCACTTCCTGGGTGTATACAGGTGCAATGTTAATGCCCGAATCGGTTTGAATATGCTTTTCCATCGTAGATTGGTACTATCATTGCAATGTTACATAATTATTACGGTACTTCGCCGTGGAGAAAAATATTGATATTTTGCAGTAAAGTTAACGCCGCCGATGATCATCTACCTGCTGCTTGGAATTACGTTACTATTGGCCTTTTTCAGTATCCGGCTTATATGGAAGTCGGGCAACCGCCCGCTGTCAGCCTCCTACAGCACGCTGCTGGCAGGCTTGTCTCTTGGCGTTTTTCTATATCTCTTCGGTAGCTGGGTGTACCTCACCATCTATGCTGGCTATGCGTTTGGGATACTACTGCTGCTCACGCTGGCATTGATCTTCTTCCGGAAAAAAAACTGGCAACTGCCGCCGGTAGCCCGGTGGAAGGTAACGCTGAACCTGTTTTTTACCGGCCTCCTAACGGTATTGAGTATACTCTATTTTACCGGCACTACCGGAAAACCGGATGTAATTAACTTAACCTTTCCGTTTAAAAAGGGGAACTACTTTGTGTTACAGGGGGGAAAAGGGCTGCCTACCAACCTGTTTCATTTCAGCTTACGCGGTGCGGTATACGCCATGGATATTGTAAAACTGAACGACTTCGGCGGAAGGGCAAATCGTATCTTCTCAAAAAAATTAAATGACTATGAAATTTTTGGGGATACCGTATATGCCCCCTGCAATGGCCGCGTGGTAAGGGCTTATGGGAATAACCCGGATAATATTCCGCCCAACATGAAGCGGGGACCTAAAAACACAAACCAGGTACTGCTGGAAACGCCCAACAGCTATATTTTTATGGGACACCTCCGTATGAACAGTGTGATCGTGCACGAAGGGGAGGAAGTGGTAACAGGTCAACCGCTGGCCTGTATCGGGAATTCAGGCTTTAGCACGGAACCACATTTACATATTCAAGTACATTTTAAGCAACCGGGCATACCCTGGTACCTCGGTTATCCGCTCTACATTCATTTCAATGGAAAAGGCTACCTGATGAATGAAGTGATTCATGTCAGATAGCCCCTGCCACCATTATTTCATCAGTTTTTTTGCTTCGGTATTGATGATCTGTGCTACCAGCTCAGAAGGAGAGGCGCCTGCTTCCGCGAATACCTCCAGGATCTGTTTGTTCAGCTCCATGGCTGGTGCATCCGCCGGCAAACTGGCTGCCACCTGGTTGATCACCGAAATGGTTTGCTCCTTCAGGGTTTTAATGGCATCCCAGGTTTGGGCAGATACATAAATCTGCTGGGTAACGTTGTGATCGTATTCTGCCTTGATCTGCTGTACCATGGCCAGCTGCATATCCACGGTAGTCATGCCCTGCTGATAAATGCGGCCAATCAGGCTTTGTGGCGATATCCGCTCTACATAAAGCGCCATTCTCTCATATGCCTGCAGCTGCAAAGGCAATATGGTACTGCTGTTGCTGTTGTTGTTATTGGAAGATGCCGGTTCCGCCGGCTCTTTGGATGGTTTCTTTTTAATCAGGTCTTTGGCGGTACTGTAAATCATATAACCAGCGCCCAGGGCGAGTACGATGTACAGTAGTTTCTGCGTATCCATGTATAGTGATTCGGGTTTTATATTATAGGAAGGGGGAAAGGGCCTGTGGACCCTTTCCCCCTTCCCTCCCGGTTCTCTGCCAACGGCATAGTACCAGGAGGGATATTATGGTGGAAAACCGGACTAGCTAAGCTTGCCCAGCCATTCTTTCATGCGTTTA
Organism: Chitinophaga jiangningensis; assembly: GCF_900142605.1. Classification (GTDB taxonomy): domain Bacteria; phylum Bacteroidota; class Bacteroidia; order Chitinophagales; family Chitinophagaceae; genus Chitinophaga; species Chitinophaga jiangningensis. Next base: position 465,846 of record NZ_FRBL01000002.1, on the reverse strand, counting down.
ACGCCTTCCTGCAGTTTGTCCATGGATGTAGCGTAGGACAGGCGGATGCAGTTAGGCTGCTCAAATGCGGCGCCGGTAACGGTAGATACGTGTGCACGGTGCAGCAGGTACATACAGAGGTCGTCAGCATTATTAATGGTTTGACCTTCAAAGGATTTGCCAAAGAAAGCGCTGATATTCGGGAACATATAAAATGCACCTTCCGGATCATTCACCTGCAGGCCTGGAATTGCTTTCAGGGCTTCGTGAATGTAGGCACGGCGCTTTTTGAATTCTTCGACCATGGCTGTGGCAGAACTCAGATCGCCGGTGAGGGCGGTCACTGCTGCACGCTGGGTGATGGAGCAGGTAGCAGAGGTAAACTGGCTCTGGATTTTATCACATGCTTTTGCAATGTCCAGGGGAGCGGCCAGGTAGCCGAGGCGCCAGCCGGTCATGGCAAAACCCTTACTGAGTCCATTGATCAGGATGGTCCTGTTTTTCAGGTCGCCAAACTGGGCAATGCTTTCGTGTTTACCAACGTAGTTAATATATTCATAGATCTCATCGGAAATGATGTAGATCTGTGGATGTTTTTCGAATACTTCCGCCAGTGCTGCCAGCTCTTCTCTGGAATATACAGATCCCGTAGGATTGCAGGGGGAAGAGAACATGAACAGCTTGGTTTTAGGTGTGATAGCGGCTTCCAGCTGGGCAGGGGTGATTTTATAATTGTTTTCGATACCGCATGGCACAAAAACAACTTCTCCCTGGCAAAGCTTCACCTGTTCGGAGTAGGTCACCCAATAAGGGGTAGGAATGATCACTTCATCTCCCGGGTCAACGAGTGCCAGTACAGCGTTGGCCAGGCATTGCTTGGCGCCGGTGCACACTACAATCTGTTCCGGCGTGTAGTCAAGACCGTTATCCCGCTTCAGTTTGTGGATCACTGCCTGACGCAGTTCGGCGATACCGGCTACCGGGGTATAATGGGTAAAGCCTTCGTCGATCGCCTTTTTGGCGGCCTCGCGGATATGCTCGGGCGTATTAAAGTCAGGTTCTCCAATACTAAGGTCTACAATGTCTATTCCCTGGGCTTTCAGCTCACGTCCGAGCTTGGCCATTTTGATTGTTTGAGGCTCGGAAATCCGGGACAGCCTCTCTGCAAGTTGATTCATAAGTTTAATATCGGATTGACCAGGACAAACCTACACAAAAAAAAGAAAAATCACAGGGAAAGATATTGTGAGGTGCTGTATAAACGCAGAAGGGGCCGATAATCCGGCCCCTTCTGCGTTCAAAGGAATGAATATTTTTTAAGGCTTAGTAGGCGCCGTAAATGATGTTAGTGCTTGGTTTATCGTTGCCAGTGCTGCCAGCGTTGCCGGTAACATAAGCAGTATATACACCACCGGTTTGGAGGCTGCTGATTTTCAGACTGTTGTTGGTAGCAACAACTTCAGTAGTACCCGCCTTCTTAACAGTTATTACGTTACCTTCAGTGATATCTGTAAAGGTGGTAAAATCAGGACGGAAATAACCATCTGCATAAACTACATTCTCAAATACTTTTTTAGAACCCATATAAACATCCACCGGGCCAACTGAAGATGACAGGTTGTAGAAACGCAGGTTGATAGAGGTAGGGCTGTAATTAGTTAAGTTTGATTCTACCAGGGCCGCTTTCACAGGATTGCCACCATAGATCATGTAAGTATAATAATGCAGGCTGTCCAGCTGGCTACTGGCAGTTGCCAGTACAGAATCTTTACCCAGTGGCGTTACCTTCATTTCATGAGGGCCGCTGTACCCGCCGATTACTTCAGTAAAGAAGCCGGAGATACCGCTGTTGGTAATTTTTTTACCGTTGTCATACAGGTCCATGGTTCCGGAATAGGTCGACAGGTTAGCCACATTCAGCCAGAATGTAGGACGCTGCGGTGTTGTATCCACATTGTTCTTCAGACAGGAAGTCATTCCCATAGTCGCGGCTATCAGCACTACAATAGCCCATACACGATTGATCTTAGTTAGCATCTTGCTCTCAGTTTTTAAAGTATGTGTGAATTTTAGCTGTTTAATTGGTTTGCCGATTGCGCCCTATGGTTGAAAGCGGCTCAGATCGGGTATTATTGGCTTCGGTCTTTCCAGTTCTATCGTGTAAATCAATTCTCCCAGCGCCTTTAAAAACGGTTTCCCGATTTCTTCAAAGGCCTGCTGATCTTCTCCTAATATTCCGTCATGGTTGACATGTACTGTGGCTGACAGGAGGAATTCTATGTTATTTCCAAAGTCGGCAATATAAGCAGTGTCCGTCAAAAATCCATATGCCCATCCCGGTTTATTAAATATCCGTATATCCGGGGGGATTACCGCCTGTTGACTCCCGCCATACAGCAGGAACTTACAATAGGCCTGGTGATATTGTTGATGATCATAAACAGGGTCCTCCGACGCTGTTGGGTATTGCGACATACAACGATACAAAAATGAATAGTCGCCTTCCGTTAAACGGTAGCGCTGCTGATTTGTTACAGCCGCCGGAAAAAAAATACTGCGCATCATTTCGTGGAGGTGCATCAGGGGAAGCCGGTTGCGGATAGAGAAGTCCATCGGACTTTCTTCCAGTCTGCCTTTATGAGTGCGCCAGGCTTTCCCGGCCAGGTCGCGGCGGGAAGTAAAGTCCAGTTCACTGTAGGCCGCCGGTTGCTCATAAAGTATGCGATCGTGCTGCTTAAAATACATGGCATTCGTATGCCGGTTGTCTTCCTCATGCAGGGGGAGGCCCAGGCGGTGCCTGATCTGAACGTCCGTATAACCGTTTTCCCAGAGGCGCCGGTTAAAAGCCTCCTGCCCAATGAATTCATAGAGCCGGTTATAGGCGTCATTATCACTTATTAAAAATATTTTTTTTATATAATGAGAGATGGAAGCCAAGCCGCTGGCAGCCGACGCGTCCTGGTGAACGCCGGTGTTAATCCCAGCTAAGGGATTGATATACATAGGTGTATGCATGTCCAGCCCGGCTATGCCAAGGTCCCGTAGCTTTTCCAGGGCCAGTATGGCCGCCGGCAGCTTCACGGTAGAAGCAGGGTAGGAGTAAACACCAGGGCCGGTTTGAAACCGAAAATCTCTGAACCGGGGGCGCTGCTGCTGATCCCTGTCTATTTGTGTATAAATCACCTGTAACCGGAAAGGCTCTGCCCGCCTGAAAATCTCGCCCAGTATGCCCTTTTTTCTCCTCCACCAACTTTCCGGGAAATAATCTGTTGTGCGATAATGAAGGGTTTGCATATATTTGTCGGTATTAACGTGCTGTAAAGCAATGGAAATATATTAAAACCAGTAGAAACCAGAATCGCAGATTTGTAAAATTTATGTGCCAACAGTCCAGCAAACCCAAGCCGGTAGCTAATTTGCGCCTATTTTCTAAAGGGCTTTAATATATCAATTTAAATTCTATCTTTGCAACTCTTTAAAATTTTTTTATTATAAACCCGAAACAAATAGTATGCAACTTAAAGGACTGGTAAGATTTTTTGCCATCGCACTGATCCTTATCTCTTTGTACCAATTGTCCTTCACGTTTTTGGTGCGGAACTTTGAGAAGAAGATAGAGCAGCAGGCCGAAAAGGACATCGCCAAACAGTATCCCTCCGCCGAGACGAAGTATCCTGGAAATACGCAATTGCAGGGTTTCTACGCCGACACACTTAAAGGCTTTGTGAAACAAAGAAGACAAGAGATCGTGGATAGCACCAGCAATAAAGAGATTGCAGGGTTTCCATGGAACGTAACCTACAACAAGGCTAAAGAAAAAGAACTGAACCTCGGTCTTGACCTCGTTGGTGGTATGAACGTAGTACTGGAAGTAAGCGTTGAAGACGTTGTCCGCGCTTTATCCGGTCAGTCCAAAGACCCGGCTTTCAACAGAGCGCTGGAAATGGCTAAGGAAAGAAAGAAAACCAGCCAGACCGACTTTGTTACTTTGTTCGGACAAACTTATGCGGAAGTTGCTCCCCAGGGCAAATTGGCGAACATCTTCGCAAATGCATACCAGAAAGACATCAACTTTAACTCTTCCAACCAGCAGGTGCTGGATATGATTCGCAGAGAATCTAAGGCAGCCATCAAAAACACCTATATCGTACTGCAGAAACGTATCGATAAATTCGGTGTGGCTCAGCCAAACATTAGCCTGGACGAAAATAAAGGTCTGATCTCCGTAGAACTGGCCGGTGTTGACAACGCTGAACGCGTTCGTAAATACCTGCAGGCTACTGCTAACCTGGAATTCAGAGAAGTTTACAAAAACAGTCCTGAAGTACTGCAGAACATCCTCTCCCCAATGAACGATGCCATCAGACTGGCACAGGGAGATGCTCCTGCAGCTAAAGACACTTCCGCCGCAGCTGTAAAAGATTCTGCTGCTGTTGCAAGTGCACCGGCTGATTCTGCAAAAACCGGCAGCCTGAGCGACTACCTCGCGAAAGACAGCGGTAAAGCCAAAGCTGACACTGGTCTCGCTTCCCAGGAAAAACTGATGCGTGAACAACAGAAACAGAATCCACTGTTCGCTGTGCTGTTCCCTCGCTACGATCAACAATCCGGCTCTATCATCCCTGGTCCTTCCGTGGGTATGATGCTGCCAAAAGATACCGCTACCTTCCGTCGTTACCTGGCACTGCCTGGCGTACAGGCCGTTCTGCCTAAAGATGCGGTTTTCGCATTTGGTCCGGAAAACAAAACTGATAAACACGGTCCGCTGGAAGTTTACATCCTGAAAGTAAACCCTGCTAACCCTGCTCCACGCGTTGGTGGCGAAAGAGTAATCGAAGCTCACCAGGACGTTGATCAGAATAACCAGCCTGAAATCAGCATGACCATGGACAACCAGGGTGCTCACGAGTGGAGAAAACTCACCGGTGAACTGGCTCCTGCTAATCCAAAAGATCCATATACCTTCAACTATGTTGCAGTAGTACTGGATAACATCGTTTACTCCGCTCCTTCTATTCAGGGCGAAATCTCTGGTGGTCGTTCTTCTATCACCGGTAGCTTTACGCCGGAAGAAGCAGGTGACCTGGCAAACATCCTGAAATCAGGTAAAATGCCAGCCCCTGCGAAAATCGTTCAGGAGCAGATCGTTGGACCTACCCTCGGTGCTGAATCCATCGCCGCAGGTGCTAAATCCTTCCTGATCTCTTTTGCCATCATCTTCGTACTGATGCTGGTATATTATAACACTGCCGGTTGGGTAGCTAACATCGCGCTGATCCTCAACCTGCTGTTTACCTTCGGTATCCTCGCTTCCCTCGGTGCTACCCTCACCATGGCCGGTATCGCCGGTCTGGTACTCACCATCGGTATGGCGGTAGATACGAACGTAATCATCTTCGAAAGAATCAAGGATGAACTCACCCACGGACTGTCATACGCAGACGCGGTAGAGAAAGGTTACAAACGTTCCCTCGCTCCGGTGCTGGACGGTCACGTTACCTCCCTGCTCACTGCCTGTATCCTGTTCTACTTCGGTCTTGGTCCTGTACTGGGCTTCGCTACCACCCAGATCATCGGTCTCCTGTTGTCCCTGTTCTGCGGTATCCTGGTTTCCCGTATGGTGACTGATTTCTGGATGAAGAAAAAACGTCACTTCGAATACTTCACACCAATTTCCCGTAAAGTATTTAAACACGCTGCTTTCGACTTCGTAGGCAAACGTAAATATGCATACATCATCTCTGCTATTGTAATGGTGGCAGGTGTATCTTCCTTCTTCCATGGTTTTGATCATGGTATCGACTTCTCCGGTGGCCGTAGCTTCACCGTACGTTTCGAACACCCGATGAAATCCGATGAGGTAAGAGAAGCCCTGCACACTGAGTTTGGTTCTGAGCCTTACGTGAAAACAATTGGTAACACCAACCAGCTGAACATCACTACTGCTTACAAAATCGAAGAGCAGAGCCTGGAAGTGGATAAAGAAGTTACTTCCAAACTATTCCATGGTCTGCAGAAATTCTATGACGCGTCAGTAACGGAAGATGCATTTGTGAACCGTTACATTGTAGGCTCTCAGACAGTTTCTCCAACCATCTCCGATGACCTCCGTTCAGGTGCGATCAAAGCTACTATCCTGTCGATCGTGGTGATCTTCCTGTACATCCTGCTGCGCTTCAGCAAATGGCAGTATTCAGTGGGTACCATCTTCTCCCTGCTGCACGACGTACTGGTTACCCTGGCAGTATTCTCCTGGTGCAGAAGCTTCGTACCGTTCACACTGGAAATTGACCAGCACTTCATCGCTGCGATCCTCACCGTTATCGGTTTCTCCATGAACGATACCGTGATCGTGTTCGACCGTATCCGCGAATACTTCCGTACCGGTGCACATGGTAAAGACCGTGATACCGTTATCAATAAAGCGATCAATGATACCCTCAGCCGTACAGTAATGACATCACTCACTGTATTCCTGACCATCCTGATCCTGTTCGTGTTCGGTGGTGAAGTAACCCGCGGCTTTGCATTCGCAATGCTCGTAGGTGTGATCACCGGTACTTACTCCTCTATCTTCGTAGCGGCACCGGTACTGGTTGACTTCGACAAGCACAACCAACTGTCCAACGAAAGCGAGGCAGTAGCTGCTAAAAAAGAAGTAGCTGCTAAGTAAGCTTAACTGGAAAAATGTTTGATAATATATAAGGCTGGCTCAATTGAGCCAGCCTTTTTTTTACTGTCTTTATTGTTCGCCGCGGCCGCGCGGAGCGCGGCACCCATCCCGCTGAGACCGAAGGTCTCAGCAACTCCTTCTCCAAAATAAAAAAGGCCAACCTGCCGGTCAGCCTTTTATCTCTTTATAAACTCAAATGAATGTTATTGCGGAGCACTAAACACAAACCCGCTGCTATCCTCTTGTTGCTGATAATCAATCTGCATTCCGGCCAGGTACATGGTATGTGCCTTTTTCATAATCACCGGAATACCCCCGATATCCAACTGAATATCATCCGCTGCCTTTTCATCAAATCCTATCATATAGCCCATCCCGGAACAACCGCCCCCTTTGACGCCTACACGCAGATAAGGGGCTGTAGCAATTGAACTAAGCAGCTCCTTTACCATTGCCTGCGCTGCAGGAGTAAACTGCAATGCTACATTAAAACCTGCCTCCATTTGTCTGAATTTTTAGCAAAGGTAGGTAAATGATCCGTATGGTCAGGCTTTTTGCCCCGCCAGCTCCAGCAACGTCTGATGCAGTGCCAGTACCTGCGGAATTACCATGTGCTGCTCATCATTATAAATCACGTAATCGCTTAAACGCATCTTAATCGTTTCATCGATCTGCTTATGCATTCTTGCCAGTACATCGTTGCGGGATACATTATCGCGTTTCATGACACGGAGCAGGCGTAATGGCTGCGGAGCACTAACTCCTATGATTTTGTCGAGGTGGTGGAACGATTCTGTTTCAAACAACAGGGCCGCTTCCTTCAGTACGTAAGGTGTTTGTTGTTCGGCTGCCCATTTATCCGAATCCCGGATAGTGGCAGGATGAACGAGGGAGTTGAGCAATGCCAGTTTGTCTTTATCATTAAAAACAATATTGCCCAGCAGTTTTCTGTTAAGGGATCCATCGGCTGCATAAATTTCAGCACCGAAATGTTGCTTTACCTGTTCCGCCAGGTCTTTATCTCTTACCAGAATATCTTTAGCCTTATCATCGGCATAGTAAACGGGGACGCCCAGCAGTTCGAAAATCTTGCTGACAGTGCTTTTGCCGGAGCCAATGCCTCCTGTGATTCCAACCTTTAACATAACCTGACCAAGTTAGCAAAAATTGGGAAAAACAAAAGCCTGTGCAAAGAAAATTGCACAGGCTCCTGGTATGAGTTTGTTAGATTATTACGCTTTTACGTTAGCTGGTGCATTCAGTGCAGCAGAGTACTCCATGCTGATTGTGGAGCGTTCGATAGTCAGGGTAGTACCCGGAGCTACTTCCATCACGAGGGTTTTACCATCGTCATTGAACTTTTTGATTTTACCGTGGATACCAGCAATGTTTACGATTTTATCACCTTCTTTCAGGTTTTCGATAAACGTTTTCTGCATTTTGGCTTTTTTAGTCTGAGGGCGGATCATGAAAAAGTACATTACCACGATCATACCACCAAAGATCAGCATCTGTGGGAGCGCGCTACCACCGCCTTGTGCAGGAGCTGCTAATAAAACATTCAGCATATTCATCTATAATTGATTTAATAGTTTATTAAAATTATTTCTTTACAATATTGCATCGGATGATGGGACCTACATGGTAACCGGCACCATCGTTGAGTTTAAGTGCTACCTCTTTTTGTGTATAACCTTCTTTACCGGCACTGTCAAAAATTACTTTGATATAGGCTGACTGACCAGGTTTCAACGGTTCTTTAGGCCATTCCGGTACAGTGCATCCGCAGCTGGAAATTGCATCTTCAATCACCAGGTCTACCTTACCGGTATTGGTGAACTTAAAGGAGTATTCCACTTTTTCACCCTGCACGATTTCCCCGAAATCATGGGTTTTTTCTTCAAAGGTAATAGCGACGTCTTTGCTGTTGATGGTTTTCTGCTTGATGGAGTCGATGGCGGCAGCTTTGCGGCCTTCGCTTCCGTTACAGGCAGTCATAACCATGCAACCTGCGGCAAGGACATAGAACAGTGCTTTCATGATGATGCAATTTGAGTAAAAATAGCTATTCCGGTTATTTTTTCGGACGGTCCTGTTTTTTTACCAGCTGTTCCTTTTCCAGGTCTTTCAGGATATTATCCAGGATACCGTTGATGAACTGGCCGCTTTGTGGCGTGCTGTATGCTTTTGCCAGGTCAATGTATTCATTGATAGTTACCTTGGTAGGAATGGTAGGGAAGTACAGGAATTCACATACACCCATTTCCATCAGTAACATATCCACGGCAGCAATACGTTCCGGATCCCAGTTCTGCAGTTTTGGCTTGATCAGCTCCAGGCAGTATTCCTTTTTATCGATCACTGTCAGCAGCAGTTCTTTGGCATAGTCCAGTTTCTCCTTGCTGATCAGCTGCATAAAATTGAACAGGTGCGGCTTGTTGAAGTAGTTGCTGAGCAGGATATTCATCATATCTGCATCATCGCCCCAGTGCAGAAAGGTATCTTCCAGGTGCTGTTGGAACAATTCACTTTTCGCCAGTATTTCTTTATAGATGAACTCCAGTATCTCTTTCTCACCTGCTTTGCTACGCTGGTCATCTGCTATATAGGCTTTGTAGGTATCGGTTGCCACCAGCAGGTTGTACATTTTACGTATCAACTCCTCTTCTGCCAGGTGTCTCATCTTCCATTGTTCCAGGTTTACCTGAAATCCCTTGTCATTAATAATCTGATAAAGGAATTCGTTACCTGCAATTTTAGTATTCACCTGCAGATCTTCTGCGGAAGGCAAATGTTTGGAAGCACGGGCCGCCGCGTCAATCTCTGCGTATTGCGCTACCTGCGTTACCGAATAAAGTAAATATGTAAAGATCTGGCAGGTCTGATCCAGCTTTTCGTTTAAAAGTCTGGTAGCCGTACCCGGCTTAATACTGCTTTGCTCCATCGTTTCCAGGGCGTAAAGTGTTTGCATCACTTTTACCCGGATATTTCTTCTACTGATCATCGTATAAAAAAGAACTGGTATAAGGGCGCAAAAGTAGAGAAAAAAATCGATATTTACGGATTCCGGACCTGTCACGGGCGTTAAATTCAGCTTAAAGCATGGCGCTCTGTCATTTTTTCCTGGTCCCGGGGATGATTTGTCAGTATGAATGGCACAGAAGCACCCAAAAGGCTGAAAATTTGACCCATATTGGCCCTTGGCATAATTCTCGTGGGCCTTGTCAACACTAAAAAACTTCAACTACTTCTTTAAATAAAAACTACTATGGCTAAAAAATTAAGTATTAAACCTTTAGCTGACAGGGTAATTGTGAAACCTGCAGCAGCAGAAGAAAAGACAGCTGGTGGTATCATCATCCCGGATACTGCAAAAGAAAAACCTCAGAAAGGTACTGTTGTGGCAGCTGGTCCTGGCAAAAAAGATGAGCCTGTAACTGTTAAGGTGGGTGATACAGTACTGTACGGTAAATACTCCGGTACTGAAATCAGCATCGAAGGTGGTGACTACTTAATCATGCGTGAATCTGATATCCTGGCTGTGGTTTAAGCCCTGTTCTTCTGATATCCGGTAATTTGTATCAAAACTCTAAAATTATTTTAAAGAATCATGGCAAAGCAAATATTCTTCGATATAGACGCCCGCAACAAAATGAAAAGAGGCGTTGACGTTCTGGCGGATGCAGTAAAAGTTACCCTCGGTCCTAAAGGCCGTAACGTGGTAATCGAAAAGAAATTCGGTGCTCCGGCTGTTACTAAAGACGGTGTTTCCGTTGCAAAAGAAATTGAACTGGAAGACCCTATCGAAAACATGGGTGCTCAGATGGTGAAAGAAGTAGCGTCTAAAACTGCAGATCTGGCAGGTGACGGTACCACCACTGCAACCGTTCTGGCTCAGGCTATCATCAGCGAAGGTCTGAAAAACGTTGCCGCAGGCGCCAACCCAATGGACCTGAAACGCGGTATCGACAAAGCGGTGAAAGGCATCGTTGAAAACCTGAAAAAACAATCTGAAAAAGTTGGTAACGATACCAAAAAAATCGAACAGGTTGCTACTATCTCCGCTAATAACGACAGCGAAATTGGTAAACTGATCGCTGAAGCGATGAAAAAAGTTACCAAAGATGGTGTTATCACTGTAGAAGAAGCAAAAGGTACTGACACTACTGTAGAAGTAGTAGAAGGTATGCAGTTCGACCGTGGTTACCTCTCTCCATACTTCATCACCAACAGCGAAAAAATGCAGGCTGAACTGCAGAACCCTTACATCCTGATCTACGATAAAAAGATCAGCACCATGAAGGATATCCTGCACATCCTGGAAAAAGTAGCTCAGCAAGGCGCTCCACTGGTTATCATCTCTGAAGACCTGGAAGGTGAAGCACTGGCTACCCTGGTGGTAAACAAACTCCGCGGTACCCTGAAAGTAGCCGCTGTTAAAGCTCCTGGCTTTGGCGACAGAAGAAAAGATATGCTGCAGGACATCGCTGTGCTGACTGGCGGTATCGTTATCTCTGAAGAACAAGGTTACAAACTGGAAAACGCTGACCTGACTTACCTCGGTCGTGCTGAATCCGTAACCATCGATAAAGACAACACTACCATCGTTGGTGGCCGTGGTCAGAAAAAAGATATCCAGGCTCGTATCGGCCAGATTAAAGCGCAAATCGAAGTAACTACTTCCGATTACGATCGCGAAAAACTGCAGGAACGCCTGGCTAAACTGTCTGGCGGTGTTGCCGTTCTCTACGTAGGTGCTGCTACCGAAGTAGAAATGAAAGAGAAAAAAGACCGCGTTGATGACGCCCTGCACGCAACCCGCGCTGCCGTTGAAGAAGGTATCGTTCCAGGTGGTGGTGTAGCTTACATCCGCGCTATCGAAAGCATCGAAAAACTGAAAGGCGATAACGAAGACGAACAAACAGGTATCGCTATCGTTAAACGCGCTATCGAAGAGCCTCTCCGTCAGATCACCGCTAACGCCGGTATCGAAGGTTCTATCGTAGTGCAGAAAGTAAAAGAAGGTAAAGGCGACTTCGGTTTCAACGCCCGCACCGAGACTTACGAAAAAATGCTGGCTGCCGGTGTAATCGATCCTACTAAAGTAGGTCGTATCGCCCTGGAAAACGCTGCATCCATCGCTGGTATGCTGCTGACCACTGAGTGCGTTATCGCCGACAAACCAGAACCTAAATCCGCTGCTCCTGCTATGCCAGGTGGTCACGGTATGGGTATGGATTACTAATCTGATTCATAATCAGCATATTGGAAAAGCTCTTCCCGGTGAGGGAAGAGCTTTTTTTGTCAGCTTAGAGGCCTGCACCTGCTTCTCATCCCCGATATAAGACCTCTTCCGGGTGGAGGGGTGCCACCGGCACCCCTCCACCCGGAAATCCCAAAGGGCCGCAGGTCCTTTGGGATTTCCGGGCAAACTTTTCCCGTTAAATTTTATTATACTGTAACTTTACAACCTCACCAGCCGTTTATACAGCCAGAAGAGAAAAATTACAGACGCGGATGAAATATTTACTTTTACTTATAACTTCCCTTACTATAATCACTTTGGGCACCAGCTGCACCAAAAGAGATGACGTTAATCTCGAAGCCATTTATCGCGACGCATGGGCCTCCGATAGTACCATCCGAAGCATTATCACGCAAAAGAATGAAACGGCCTACAGAGACCCGTCAGGATTATATTACATCATCCTTAAACCGGGTGATTCCATCCATTACCTGACCCCTAATTCCATACCCATCGTTTCATATTCCTATCAGCTGCTGAATGGAAGCGTGGTGGCCAGCTCTTTTGGGCCTACCGACTTCGATAACATGTCGCTGAAAAATCATATTGCCGGCTGGCAGATAGGCCTGCGCAAAATCTCTAAAGGCGGCCGCATCCGTATGTACATCCCTCCTGAACTGGCGTTTGGGTCCGTTGGCGTGCCCACCCAGAACATACCACCCAACGCTATTCTCGTCTCCGAAGTAGAACTCGTAGATATTAAGTAAGATTTCATATTTTCAATACCAATAAAACCGAGCAAACAAACTAAGATGAAGAAAATTCTGATCCTGGGACTGGCCATTATTGGCATCCTCACCGCATGTAAAAAAGATAGTCAGGAAGATAATTATGATCAGCGCGCACAATATGTAATCGATTCCACCAAGATCGCAGCATATCTGACCGCCAATAATATCACTAATGTTATCAAAGACACTACAGGAGTTGTAATTGAAATCAAGCAACAGGGCACTGGTAACGATACCATCAGATGGACCAGCTACCCAACCGTTGGTTACGCAGGATACTTAATGAACGGTACACAACTGGGTGCAAAATTTGACGGCTCCGACTCCACTAACTTCGATTTGCAATTACAGATGAACAGACTAATTCCGGGATGGTATATCGGTCTTCGTTATGTGAGAAAAGGAGGTACTGCAAGACTTTATATCCCTTCTTACCTGGCATATGGCAATCAAAGTCAACCAAAAATTCCAGCCAATTCCGTGCTGATCTTCGATATCAAGCTTTTCGACTTTTCCGTAGGTAACTAATCCTTACCTTGCTAACATAAAAAGCCTCCGGTAACCAGTTACCGGAGGCTTTATTTTTATTTTTCTGCCAGCTCCAAAGCCTTATCCAATACCTCATCCCGGCCAGCTGCCAAACCAGCAACCGTAGGAGATACCGGTACATCAGGGACTATCCCCTTCAAATGGTGCTTGCTCCCATCATGATTTTTAACCAGCATACCGGTAAAGGAGAACATAAATCCACCAGGCAAAGCCACCGTGTTAATGTTGCCATTTGTACCAGCTGTTGCCCCGCCAATAATAGTACCCAGCTTTTCATCCTTCACGTACCCTAAATAGCTTTCTGCATAACTAATGGCCCCGCCATCTGTCAGGAAAAATACCTTCCCGCTAATATGCGGCTTCAAAGGCGTAAGATTCCAGCCCAGCGCACGGTACGTCACTTCAGCCTGGTCAGGCTTCGTAATCCGCGGTACATACATCCAGTTGCGCTTTTCCTTCTTTGTCAGCATATGCCGGAGCAGCTCGTGATTGCTGTTTGGGTATCCCCGCAGATCACATACCAACGCTTTGGCCCCGGCTATTTCATGCAGATGCGGGTTTATAGAATCCAGCGGTTCCTGATCCAGGTTGATGTAATACACACCTGGTTTTATCCAGCCCATAGGGTATGTTTTTCTGGTGGCTGCACTGTAAGCCTGAGGTGTTGTACTGCGTGTAACCGTTGCCGTTAATGAGGTGTTATTCCTGAGTAAATCAAGCTTAACAGCACTCTCCGGCACTCCGGAAAGTAGCAGCTCCGCTGCCCGCTTTTCATTTAATTGTCTGGAGCCACTGAAAAGGGCCGTCAGCCTGGTGACCACGCTGTCCACAGGTTCCCCGTCCACGTGTGTGATTATATCCCCAGGCATAAGCCGGTCCGCCAGCGTGGTGTCTATTAGTTTAGCTATCACCGCTTTTCCTTCGGCAAATGCTAACACTACTCCTACAGGGGTTTTCCCGGGCATGCCACCTCCGTATACCCAGATATGTCCGTCGTTTAAAGGCGCCAGCATCTTTCGAAGCGTTATCATGAAATCATCCCCGGATTTGTCGGTAGCAGCAGACTTTAAGCTATTCCGCAGTATTTGTTCCGGCGTAGCACTGGCATCTTCCCAATAGGCAAAAAAGTGCTTGAATATATTCCAGGTAATCACTACTGCAGAAAACCTGATGCCTGGCAGATCTGCCGTTTGTCCCTTACTGTACGTGGTATTCAGTTCCTGTTGCAGTTTTTTCAGGGAGATGGAATCGCCGGCGGGGTAAGTATGCAAGTCCGTACCATACAGCGTCAGGGGAAATGCACAATTAATAGCTGCACTTAACTGTACACGGGTATATTCACCGGGCCCGGGATAGCCGTCATATAAAGGTTTGGCCCGCGTAGTATTAATGATTTTTTTGGGAGATGAAAACACCAACGCTGCTTTACCGCTGCTCACATCCGCCCTCTCCGTCTGATAGTTATAGCCATCCAGTTGCTTTCCTGCCTGCCACTTTCCTGGCTGATTGTTACTATATTCTTCAAAGTCGCCGTTCGGGACAGGCACTTCCACCCAGTTATCACCTTTCTTCACTTCCAGCTTTATATCATCCACCAGTACCTTACCATCATTGATTATCATGGCACCAAAGGCCAGGTTATCAGCGTCTTTGTTGATTCGGCCGCTGATGGTGTAGGTTTGCCATTGGTCGGAAACCACCGGGCGACTATTCATATTATCGAAAAAGCCGGTCCGTGATGGGTTGTCTACCCTAAACCAAAGCTGCCCTTTACACGCATTGTCAGAAAGTACTTTCATACGGCCTGAATACCTGAACTCGCAATCCCGGTAAGCATTAGCATCTATCGTTTGCATTACCATGCACCATCCCTGATTTGCGGTTAATGCTTCCACCGGCCGATTCACCCGTTGACTTTTGTAAATACCGCCCTTGTTCCTGCTGTTAAGAATACCCACGCCTTCGTGTTGCCAGGCAATGGTTCGATAACCTGCTTTATCCGGAGGTGTAATAGATGGCAGTGAAGGCTCCTGCCCGCTGTAAATGACGGCAGCAGGCGCAATAGGATTGAACAGGCGGTTGAGTGTAGTCACCAGTTCCTGCGTATTCCCAGCTTTCATCACCTCCAGGCTGCCGTAGTTGGCAAAATTCTCCCAGGAGATACTGCTGGCTTCATCCGAGGGATGAAAGTACCGGATATACCCATACATTTTCGCAAAGGCAGCCAGGTTTTCTTCCTGCTGTGGGGTAAGGGCCTGCTGGGCCATGGTCTGTTGTGTACTAAGTGATGCTACTAATACTGCAGTAGCCGTAAACAGGGATTTGGTAAAGTTCATATTAGGCGGAGGATTTGAGCATTTGAAACAAATAACGAGCCGCGCCTTTGGTTTAATACAGGGCTTGACAAGTATCCCGGAATTTTGCGTTGGAATTAACATCTTCGCTGCGCGCCTCCGTGGTCGGCAGTACAAATCATCCCGCAAAAACACATTCATTTTATCTGCCTAAGTTGCCGTAATTTTACAGATAAATAAAAACAAATTAGTGGCACACGAATGTATTTCAGTATTCGATATCTTTAAGATTGGCGTTGGCCCTTCAAGCTCCCATACCTTAGGCCCATGGCGCGCTGCGCTGCGTTTTTTGCATGACCTGGAAGCTGCCGGCCGCCTGTCCGCCGTATCCCGCCTGCAGGTGCTGCTCTACGGCTCTCTAGCGAAAACCGGTCACGGTCACGGTACGGATATAGCCGTTTTGCTGGGCCTCTGCGGCGATGATCCCGTTACCTTCGATGTAAACCAGATCACTCCTAAAATCGATGCCATCCGCCGTAACCGTAAAATGACGGTGGCCGGTAAATATGAAATTGACTTCGACCCGATGGAAGATGTTACTTTCCTCTTCGAAGAATCACTGCCCTTCCACCCCAATGCGCTCACCTTCCTCGTTACGTTTAACGACGGTGAACAACGCGCAGCTACCTATTATTCCATTGGTGGCGGTTTCGTAGTGCAGGAAGGAGAAAACGGCAGCAGTGCCAACCAGGTAGACTTACCATTTCCCATCGATACGGCCCGCCAGTTGCTGCAATGGTGCATCAAAACAGGTTACAGCATTTCCGAACTGGTAATGGAAAATGAACATGCCTGGCGCCCGGAAGCAGAAACACGTGCCGGCGTACTCAACATCTGGCGCGTGATGCAGGAATGCACCTACCGCGGATGCCATACCACCGGCGAATTGCCAGGTGGCCTCAAGGTAGCCCGCCGCGCTGCCGCCCTCAACAAAAAATTACTGAAAGGCCGCACCTATACGGATTACGCTTCCTGGATTGAAGCTATCCGCGCTGGTGGAGAACATTTCACCTATACACTCGACTGGGTAAGCTGTTTCGCCCTGGCCGTAAACGAAGAAAATGCCTCCTTCGGCCGCGTAGTTACAGCACCTACCAATGGTGCCGCAGGCGTGATCCCTGCTGTACTCCAGTACTTCATCGCCTTCTGCGACGGCCTGCACGAAGATAAAATTCTGCAGTTCCTGCTCACCGCTTCTGAAATCGGAAGTATCTTCAAAAAACGCTCAACTATTTCAGCTGCCATGGGCGGTTGTCAGGCAGAAATCGGGGTATCTTCCGCAATGGCGGCCGCAGCCCTGACAGAGTGTCTGGGTGGCTCACAGCGCCAGGTGTTAATGGCCGCAGAAATAGCCATGGAACACCACCTCGGCCTCACCTGCGATCCTATCGGCGGCCTGGTTCAGGTACCATGTATTGAACGTAACACCATGGGAGCTATCAAAGCCATTACGGCTTCCCAACTGGCCCTGCAAAGCAATCCGGAACTGGCAAAAGTATCCCTGGATGCTGTCGTGAAAACCATGTGGGAAACGGCACTCGACATGAACTCGAAATATAAGGAAACCTCTGATGGCGGTCTGGCAGTAAATATCCCGATCAGCCTGAGCGAGTGCTAATACCTGCCTAACTTTTTTTAGCAGCAGAAAGCCCCCGCCATTGGCGGGGGCTTTCTGCTGCAGCTGTTTCTGGTCCGAAGGACCAGAAACAGCTGCAGCAAGCTTTGTGAGAACCAAAAAAAACTCTAATTTCCCTTCTCATCTAACTCCTATGCGCTATTTACTTGTCGTATTGCTGACGCTGACATGCCTGCAACTCTCTGCACAACAATTCGGAGGAAATCCTTCCAGCCTGAAGTGGCAACAGATCAACACCGACACAGTCAGGGTTATATTTCCTGCCGGCCTGGGAAATGCCGGCGAGCGTGTAGCCAATATCGTTACTTACCTCAACAGATTTAACCGCCTCTCCATCGGCCCCTTGCAAAAAAAAGTAAATATCGTACTGCAAAACCAAACGATGGAATCCAACGGTTACGTAGCATTGGGGCCATTCCGCTCCGAATTCTTCCTGGCACCTCCGCCCACTTCGTATAACCTCGGGTCACTCAACTGGGTAGATCAACTTTCCCTGCACGAATACCGCCACGTACTACAAAATATGAACTTCCGCCAGGGCGCCTCCAAAGTATTCTCCTGGCTGGGAGGGGAGTTGGGACAGGCCGCCGCTACCAATATCGCCGTGCCTAACTGGTTCTGGGAAGGAGATGCGGTGACTATGGAAACAGCGTTGAGCCAACAGGGGAGAGGGCGATTGCCGGCTTTCTTCGATGGCTTCCGGGCATTGGACCTGGCGCATAAGGATTATAAATACATGAAGATCCGCAATGGATCGTACCGCGACTATACCCCCGACCATTACCCGCTCGGCTATCTCATGAGCGTGTATGGCCGCGAACACTACGGCACCACCTTCTGGAAAGACGTAACCTCGGATGCTGTACGCTTCCGGGGTGTGTTCTATCCCATGTCGCACAGCCTGAAAAAACGTACAGGCATGAACGTTACAGGCTTCTACCACGCTACCATGCGGTATTATGACTCCATCTGGACGGCCAACGCGCAGCGGCCCGGCATCACACCCGCTCCGCAGCTGCTACCCACCGAAAAAGTATTCACAAACTATAAATATCTCTACCCGGCAGGCTCTCCCAATGAATTCATTATACTCAAAGCCAGCTGGAACACAGTGGCTGGCTTTTACCTGCTCAGGCCCGATGGCAGTACCTCCCTGCTGACCCGGCCCGGCATCGTATTCGACGATTACTTCAGCTATCGCAATAACCGCATCGTTTGGGCAGCCGCACGATTTGATGCGCGCTGGGGCTGGAAGGATTTTTCCGCCATCCGTATCTATGACAGAACTACTGGCCGTACCTCCACCATTTCCGGCAAAGGCAAATACTTCTCTCCCGATATAAATTCAGACGGAACAAAAGTAATAGCCGTATCCGCAACCCCAGAGATGCAGTACAGCCTGCGACTAATCAACACCAGCACCGGCGAGGTGGAAAAAGTACTCCCGAACCCTGATAACTACTACTATACCAACCCAAGATTCACAGATAATAACAACGCTGTGATCAGCGCTGTCAGAAACCATCAGGGCCAGATGGCGCTGGTAAGCCAATCGCTGGCTACCGGGGAAATCACAAGGTTGTCCGACTTTTCCTTTAATATCATTGGCGCACCGGCTATAGCCGGTGATACTGTTTATTTCACATCCAGTGTAAAGGATGTAAATAACGTGTATGCTATCACGTTAGCTGACAGAAAAACCTGGCAGGTGACAGACCGTCCTAATTCCGCCCTGTTCATGGCGCCGGCGGCAGATAGCCTGGTGTTCAGTGAGTTCACCGCCAAAGGATACAAACTGCACACAGCAGCCCTGACATCTCCCTGGAAACAAATTGATATCACACAAACGCAACACGGTAGCTGGCTGAACCCGGATTTGAAGGAAGGAGGGGACATCCTGGATAAGGTACCAACCGACTCCTTTTCTTTGAAAAAATACCGGAAAACTACCGGTTTCTTCAATTTTCACAGCTGGGTGCCGTCCTTCAACGATCCGGAATACAGCATCAGCCTGCTGGGTAACAACATCCTGAACACCACCTCTACCTCCATCGGCTATACGTACAACCGTAACGAAGGAACGTCCACGGTGGGTGCCAACTTTATGTACGGCGCCTGGTTCCCCTGGCTGGGTACCGGTTTCGACTATACGCTGAACAAAAGCGCCCTGCTAAAAGGCAAACGTTATTATTGGAACCAGCTAAGCTGGCATGCAGGCTTTACTATTCCGTTGCAGCTGTCCTCCGGCATGTATAGCCGTTCGTTGTCACTGTCTTCCAATTATTATATCCAGAAATTATACGCAGATAACCTGCGTTTCCGTATAAACCCGCAACAATACACCAGCAGCTCGCTGGTCTTTAATAATCAGCGTATCCGTGCTACGCAAAACATCCTTTCTCATTTTGGGCAATACCTGGCGTTGCAATACAACCATTCCATCGGATCATTCAAGGGAGAGCAGCTCTATGGCCGGTTCGACCTGAATTTGCCCGGTATTGCAAAAAATCACAGCATCCAGTTGCAGGCGGCTTATCAGCAGCGGGATACCCTGGGTAACTACAGCTTTACGGATCGCTTCGTATATGCGAGAGGGTATAACACACCGTTTTACAACCGTATTTATAAGTTGGGTGCCAATTATCATTTCCCACTCTGGTACCCCGATTGGGGATTTGCACAGCTCCTGTATATCACACGTATCCGTGCAAATGCATTCTATGATTACAGCAGTGCACATAATTATATCGTGAAGCGCGATA
The DNA here is from genome assembly GCF_900142605.1 of Chitinophaga jiangningensis. Lineage (GTDB taxonomy): Bacteria > Bacteroidota > Bacteroidia > Chitinophagales > Chitinophagaceae > Chitinophaga > Chitinophaga jiangningensis. Next base: position 445,857 of record NZ_FRBL01000002.1, on the reverse strand, counting down.
ACCTGTATCGCTCCACAGGGGGGGAGTTGTATTTCGATACCAAAATCGGAAACGTGATTCCGTTTACGTTTGGGATGCGGGTGAGTTACCTGATTGATCCGGACCCGGCCGATAACGCTAAAACGAGAGTGGAGTTTATCATACCGTTACAGCAGTTGTTTGCCTATTAAATACAAGAGGCGCCAGTGTTGAACTGGCGCCTCCTGTATTTACATCGAATATTCTACCGTACTATAAACTTCAGCGCCGGCGCCTTATAAATCTTATCAGCACTATACTGTATCAATATCTCATCAAAATACAGCACATTCCCTTTTTCCAGTTTCTCTTTCATGCCTTTACGCCAAACGCTGTCCATGCGGGCATCCTGGAAGTTATTCCCAATATAATCCTTATATAGTCCCGGTTGTCCGGTAGTATCGTTGAGGTAGGCTTCCCTGGTTTCGTAAGTAAATGCGAAGGAGATGACCGGGTATTTAGCACCTTTTTCGTCCCGTACAATCAGTGCGGAATCGATCAGTTTAACCAGTTCATTTTTAGGAAGGGAGTCGCTGAGGAAATTCCCCCAGGTGCTGACCAGTTTAGTAGGACGTTTGCCGGAGGTGGCAGCGGCTGGCTTTTTGGCAGCAGGTTTGGTAGTTTGGCCCATGGTGTGGATGGTGGCCAGAAGACAGGTGAGCAGTAACAGGTGTTTGATCATAGTTTAAGCGGACAAAAAATCGCCCGGTATTTAACGACCGGGCGATTGAAAAAATTATAAAGATTTAAGACTTTCGGCTATCACCTTGATCTTGGCTTCGGCGTCTTCTTTCTTTTTGCGTTCTACCTCTACTACTTCAGGTTTTGCGTTGGCTACAAAGCGCTCGTTGGAAAGTTTCTTTTCTACCGATTCGAGGAAACCCTGCAGGTAGGCCAGGTCTTTTTCCAGTGCTTCTTTTTGAGCGGCGGTGTCTACTTCGGTTTCGGTACCCAGGTAGAATTTATCTTTTTGTACTACCAGGTTGATACAGCCGGGAACCACTTCCGTTACATAGATGACAGCTTTTGCGTTTACCTGTTTAACGAGGATGCTTTCGATTTGTTTGTAAGCATTTTCGTTTTTGGTTTCGATATGTAAAACGATTGGATCTTTAGGTTTGATCTGATGTTTGGTTCTTGCATCGCGGATGCTGCTAATCACTTCTTTCAGCAGGTCACCGTCTGCCAGCATTTCGGTTACAGGAGCTGCCGGTTTGCCGAACTGCAGTATCATCAGGGAGTCGTCAGCATTGCGGTATTTCAGCAGCTGGTAAATTTCTTCCGTGATGAACGGCATGTAAGGGTGCAGCAGTTGCATCAGTTCTTCGAAGAACTGAATGGTTTGCTGATAGAGTGAGGCAGCGATTGGCTGTTCAAAACCAGGTTTCACCCATTCGAGGTACCAGGAGCAGAAGTCTGTCCAGATCAGGTTATAGATAGATTTCAGTCCTTCGCTGAGGCGGAAACTGCCATGCAGGCTCTCTACTTCAGCCTGTACTTCGCGCAGGCGGCTCTGGAACCATTTCACGGCAAAGTGATTGGCGGCGATATTGGTTTGATCTACTTCCTGGCGCGCTTCCCACATTTTCACCAGCTTCAGTGCATTCCAGATTTTATTGTTGAAGTTACGTCCCTGCTCGCAGCTGGAATCATCGAACAGCAGGTCGTTACCAGCAGGGGAGGCAATCATGATACCGAAGCGAACGGCATCAGCACCGTATTGGTGAATGAGTTCCAGCAGGTCTGGTGAGTTACCGAGCTGCTTACTCATTTTCCGGCCTAGTTTATCGCGTACCATTCCGGTGAAGTAAACGTCGCTGAACGGCTTCACTTCTTTGTATTCCAGGCCGGCCATAATCATGCGGGCCACCCAGAAGAATATGATATCCTGTCCTGTAACCAGTACAGAAGTTGGGTAATAATAATTGATGTCAGCGTTATCTGGCTGGGAGATACCGTTGAATACTTCCATTGGCCAGAGCCAGGAGGAGAACCAGGTATCGAGGCAGTCTTCATCCTGTTTCAGGTCGGCGGCTGCTACGGTTATTCCGCGTTTTGCGAATTGCGCAACGGCTTCTGCTGCGGTGGCAGCTACTTCGAAGGTACCGTCGGCAGTGTACCAGGCCGGGATCTGCTGTCCCCACCAGAGTTGGCGGGAAATACACCAGTCCTTCACGTTTTCCATCCAGTATTTATAGGTGGCCAGGAAGCGGTCGCCCGGGTGGATGTTTACATCACCGTTTACCACTGCATCCAGTGCCGGTTTTGCCAGGTCGGCCATTTTCACGAACCACTGGGTAGAGATGCGTGGTTCTACTACGGTATCAGGGTTACGCTGGCTGTAGCTTACGCGGGTAGTGTATTCCTGTTCTTTTACGAGCAGGCCTTCTTCTGCGAGTGCTGCGATCACCTTTTTACGGGCTACGAAGCGGTCGTCGCCTACAAATACCTGTGCAGCGGCACTGAGGGTACCATCTTCATTGAGGGTGTCGATGATCTCCAGGTTATGTTTCAGGCCGAGGTTATAGTCGTTCAGATCGTGTGCCGGCGTCACTTTCAGGGCACCGGTTCCGAATTCCTTATCAACGTAGGTATCAAAGATGATGGGAATACGGCGTTTCACCAGCGGTACGATGGCGAAGCAATCTTTCAGGTGGGCATAGCGCTCATCTTCCGGGTTCACGCAGATCGCGGTATCGCCCATGATGGTTTCGGGGCGTTGGGTTGCGATGGTGATGAATTCGCCGGTAGCGTTGCCAGCTGCATCGGTGAGCGCGTATTTCACGTGATACAGTTTACCCTGGATGTCTTTATATTCTACTTCTTCGTCGCTGAGTGCTGTTTTAGCTTTCGGGTCCCAGTTGATCATGCGGGCACCGCGATAAATCAGTCCTTTATTATAGAGGTCTACGAAAACTTTGATAACGGCTTCGTAGTAGTGGTCGTCCATGGTGAAGGTCACACGGTCCCAATCGCAGGAGCAGCCGAGCTTTTTGATCTGATGGTAGATGATACCGCCGTATTTCTCTTTCCATTCAAATGCATATTTGAGAAACTCTTCGCGGGTGAGCTGGGATTTTTCGATCCCTTTTTCGCGTTTGAGCATGTCTACCACTTTGGCTTCAGTAGCGATGGACGCGTGGTCGGAACCGGGTACCCAGCAGGCGTTGTAACCGCTCATGCGGGCACGGCGCACCAGGATGTCCTGTACGGTTTCGTTGAGGGTATGGCCCAGGTGGAGTACACCGGTCACATTTGGTGGAGGGATGACGACTGTAAAAGGTTGGCGACCGTCCGGTTTAGAGCGGAAGTAGCCTTTATCCATCCAATGTTGATACCATTTTTCCTCAACCGTTCCAGGTTGGTAGTTCTTTGAAAGTTCCATGCTATTAAATATAAGTCTGCAAAAATAAAGGAGATTGACCACAGAAGGAAATTATATCCCAATATTTGTGAGGCTGGTTTAATTTTTTGATTGTCAGGTTATTATATTTTTTATAGAGAGAAATTTGCCTCTCCTGCGGCTATTTTGCAAGTAAGGGAGCGGCGTTGGCTTTGCGGGGCGGCAGCTGGCTGCTGCACCGGTAGACGCGTGAGGAGGCAACCATGGCGTTATCTGTACCGTATTATTGTAGAGGTGCAATGCCTGCGCCACTACAGCTATCTGCAGGCCGCGCGCAGCGCGGAACCATCCCAATGACACCGAAGGCGTCATTGGGATGCGCTCTGATCTTCGCAAAAAACTCTTTGAATTATCACAGCGCTGCCAGCACCTTACAGGTTCGTTCCACCATTTCAGGAGTAACGTCCAGGTGTAGCACCATTCTCACCTGGGTAGGAGAGATCGGGATCACGAGTATACCTTCGTCTTTGAGGTAGGCGGTAAGGTCTTTAGGTGTAAACCGGCCTTTCACTTCGAAGATGATAATATTGGTTTCTACCGGCAGGAATTCACCGATAAAGGATTTTTCTCTTAGAACAGCTGCAATTTGTTTTGCATGCAGGTGGTCTTCAGTGAGTCTTCCTATATTGTTCTCCATGGCGTAGATACCGGTAGCTGCCATGTAACCTGCCTGGCGCATACCCCCGCCGAGCTTTTTACGTACGCGGCGTGCTGCCTTGATAAATTCGCGGCTGCCCAGCAGTACGGACCCCATAGGGCATCCCATTCCTTTATTAAGGCAAACGGAGATGCTGTCGAACGCCTGGCCGTAAACTTTCGGGTCCTGGCCGGTGGCCACGAGGGCATTGAAGAGGCGGGCACCGTCGAGGTGGAGTGCCAGGTTATGCTGATCGCAGACTGCGCTGATATCGAGTATGTCCTGCATGTTATAGCAGCAGCCACCACCGAAGTTGGAGGTGTTTTCGAGGCTTACGAGGCTGGTATGCGGTTTATGTACATCGTCCGGCTGAATGGCTGCCTGCACTTGTGCAGCGGTGATGAGGCCGCGGTCGCCCACGAGTGTTTGCACCTGGGCACCGGAGTTAAAGGCGATCCCGCCTCCTTCGCTCACGTATACGTGGGCCAGGTTGGAGCAGATAACTTCATCGCCCGGGCGCGTATGTACATTGATTGCTATTTGGTTAGACATTGTGCCGGAAGGGCAGTAAAGGGCTGACTCTTTGCCAAAATAGTCTGCCATGATGGCTTCCAGTTTATTAACGGTGGGATCCTCACCAAAAACATCGTCGCCCACTTCCGCCGAGTTCATCGCCTGTAACATGCCATGGGAGGGACGTGTAAAAGTGTCGCTTCTAAAATCGATCATATTATTGGATAATTTGCAAATTCCGTAACCGAAAATTAGTGAATACAATTGGGTTTATGATAAATACTTACCAATTGTTAAAATTTGACTAAAGCTGCGTTATAAGAGAACTAAAGGGCTATGATATTTCGTTTATATAGGGTACTTTGTTAGTAGATTTGGCAGCAGGAAGAAGATTTGGAGATGTGATTGCTTAGCACGATCTTTGCAGGCTAATTTGAAACAAAAGAACAGATAGAGCAGGAAAATTTGTAAGTTATATAATTTTCGACGTTTGAACAAAACAAAATATTTCTTTCTCTGTTACTTTATTTATAAACCAATACAATTTTTCATATGAGGCAACTTAAAATTGCCACCCAGATCACCAACCGTGATTCGCAGGCGGTAGAAAAGTACCTGCAGGAAATCTCGAAGATCCCTTTGTTAACACCTGAGGAAGAGACCGTTTTGGCGCAGCGTATAAAAATGGGCGATCAAAAGGCTCTTGAAAGATTGACTACAGGAAACCTTCGTTTCGTTGTTTCCGTGGCAAAGCAATATCAACATCAGGGGCTCAGCCTCAGTGACCTTATTAATGAAGGTAATCTCGGTTTGATTAAAGCGGCGCAACGTTTCGATGAAACAAAAGGTTTCAAATTCATCTCTTATGCTGTATGGTGGATTCGCCAATCCATTTTACAGGCGTTGGCTGAACAGGGTCGTCTTGTTCGTCTGCCGCAGAATAAAATTGGCACCTATAACAAGGCAAACAAAGCCTATATGGCTTTTGAACAGGAAAACGAGCGTGAGCCTTCTACCGAGGAACTTGCAGAAATCCTGGAAATGTCTGAATCGGAAATTAACAATATCTTCCAAAGCAATACCCGCCATATGTCACTGGATGCACCAGTACATGAAGCTGAAGACGTAGCAATGGGTGACCTTCTGGAAGGTGGCGACATTACCGACGATGACGTTATGCGCGATTCATTACGTGAAGAGATCCGCAGGGTACTGAAATCCCTCAGCCCGCGTGAAGCAGAGATCGTGAACGCTTACTTTGGTCTGGATGGTGAAAACGGAGCAACAATCGAACAAATTGGTCAGAAATATGATCTGACTAAGGAAAGAATCAGGCAAATTAAAGAACGTGCTATTAAAAGGCTGCAGAAAGCCCGCTATAGTGGCGCTTTAAAATCCTATCTTGGATAATTCATTTTGGAATTTTCTCGATCCTGAAAACTGGCGCATCGCGCAGTTTCTTACATCAGATAATAAAGAAATCTACATATCCTCTTTATTCTATAAGAACACCGGCCTTGTAATTACATGGCCGGTGTTTTTATATTGGCGCAAGCCTCGTATTTTTGCAGGCTAAAAATCATCATACACCAATCATTAGCAATAATATTACACAGTAACTTAGAAGTATGGAAAACAAGAACCAGCAAGAGCATGTGCATTTATTGATCATCGGTTCAGGCCCAGCAGGCTACACCGCCGCAATCTATGCCGCAAGAGCTAACCTCAAACCAGTACTGTACCAGGGTATCCAGCCAGGCGGTCAGCTCACTATCACCACGGAAGTGGAAAACTATCCAGGCTACCCGGAAGGAATCCAGGGCCCGGAAATGATGGTGGACTTCGAAAAACAGGCTACCCGCATGGGCGCCGATATCCGCTATGGCCTGGCCACTTCAGTTGACTTTAGCAAACAGCCATATAAAGTAATCATCGACGAAGAAAAAGAAATCACCGCTGATGCCATCATCATCGCCACCGGCGCCTCCGCCAAATGGCTCGGCATCCCGTCTGAGCAACGCCTCAACGGTAGCGGCGTTTCCGCCTGTGCAGTGTGCGACGGCTTCTTCTTCCGTGGTAAAGAGGTAGCCATCGTTGGCGCCGGTGATACCGCCGCCGAAGAAGCACTCTACCTTTCTAAAATGTGCAGCACCGTACATATGCTCGTACGCCGCGATGAAATGCGCGCCTCCAAAGTAATGCAGGACCGCGTGCTCAAAACATCCAACATCATCGTTTACTGGAACTCAGAAACCGATGAAGTACTGGGAGAAAACAAAGTGGAAGCCGTTCGCATCCACAACAACAAAACCGGTGAAAAGAAAGAAGTGCCAGTGAGCGCATTCTTCGTTGCCATCGGTCACCAGCCTAACTCCGCAATCTTCAAAGATTACCTGGAGCTGGACGATCAAGACTACATCGTTACCGTACCTGGTTCTTCCCGTACCAGCGTAGAAGGCGTTTTCGCCTGCGGCGACGTACAGGATAAAATCTACCGCCAGGCTGTAACCGCCGCCGGTAGCGGTTGTATGGCAGCCCTCGACGCAGAAAGATACCTCTCTGCAAAAGAGCACCATTAATCCTGATACCAATATTCAATGCCGGGCCGGACTATCACCAGCCCGGCATTTGCTTTAAATCAACTGATTATGCTTACCATCGCACTGGAAAAAGCCTCCTTTCATGCCTTCCATGGCTATTATCCGGAAGAAACTATCATCGGTAACGAATTTATCCTGGATATCTCCGTTCGTATACCCGGTACCGTGCCCGTGGATGACCTCTCCGAAACCGTTAACTACCAGGGCATATACGAAATCGCCAAAGCCGTAATGGCTATCCCAAAACCACTTCTCGAAGAAGTCGTATACGCCATTACCGACGCACTGAAATCCCGCTACCCCAACATCACCCACAGCCACGTCACCCTGCGTAAAATGAATCCGCCAATGGGCGCTCCCATCCGCAATTCCATGGTGTCGCTGGAAAAAGACTACTGAGATTTTTAACGTAACCTTGCAGGTTTAAATTTGTTATTTTAGTATATTTATATCTATAAGCTAATCAATATTTACACTCAAACTAAAACCTGTCCTATGGTGAAAAAGATCATAACGGCATCCGTGTTCCTCCTCGGCACCCTCATCTCCCAAGCCCAAACAGTAGATGAAATGGTAGCACAGGCCAAGCAGCTGGAAGTGCAAATGAAAGAGCAGGAAGCTTTTGATAAGGATAAGGAAATTCTGAAAATACAACCCACCCAGCTGGATGCCCTCATACAGGCCAGCGAAATGGCTTCGCGCATCGGCAACCGCCAGAAAGATAAAACAGCTAAAACCAATTACTTCAACCAGGCAAAGGATTACGCCAACGCCGCACTGAAAGTAAATCCCAACAGCGCCATGGCCAATTACGCCATGTCCGTAGCCATGGGACGTATGGCCCTCATCTCCGGCGCAAAAGATAAAGTAGCCGCCTCCAAAGACGTGAAGAAATACGCCGACCTGGCCATTAAGCTGGACCCAAAATTTGGTCCGGCCTACCATGTGCTGGGAAAATGGAATTATGAAGTAGCCACACTCAACGTATTTGAGCGTAGTGCCGCTAAAATGCTGTTCGGAGGTATCCCGGAAGGCAGCCTTACCAACGCCATCGCTAATTATGAAAAATGCCGCCAGTTAGATCCTGGCTTCATTCTCAATTATTACGAGCTGGCCCGCGCCTACAAAGAAAATGACCAGGAAGATAAAGCAGTGGAAGTGCTCAAAAAAGCACTCACCCTGAGAAATATAACTTATGATGATGCCAGCATAAAAGCTGATGTGAAGAAGATGTTGGATGATCTCCAATAACTCGCTTTAGAGGCCGGACCTTCGGTCCGGCCTCTAAAGCGAGCCTCCCGTCGCCGGAGGCGACGGGAGGCTCGCAAATATTAAACTAAATCTCTTTCCCTTTCCACCTCCCACTCTGCAAATACCACGCGCTGATCCCAAAAATAATCGTCCAGTAAAAGAAATCCGCCCCCCATGCCCAATGTAAAGGGCTCCTCATCCGCTCAATCACGATGTAACAATAAATCAGGTATCCGACCACCGCTATGATTTCGGTCATCAGGTTCATACGCGTGTTCCCCGTGCCGGTAACACCACTCAAAGCCACGGCTGATATGGCCATCAGTATGGTGCTGAGCGTAATTACCCGGATACTCGGCAGCGAATCCCTGATCAGGCTGGCATCTGCCGTATAAATATGTAATAACGTATACGGGAATACGTTTACGAGTATGCAAACCACTACTGAACAGGTAGCCGAATAAAGGATGATCCGCTTAATTGCCCGCAGCACCTGCTCCTGCCTGCCCTGCCCAATCAGGTTACTGACCATTGTATTACAGGTAGCCGCCAGCGCCCAGGTAAATATCCCGAAGAACCCGAAAATGCTGCGCAACATATTAGAAATAGCCAGCGGCCGCTCGCCCATATGCTCAATGAAAATAAAGAACACAAACCAGCCTCCGATGCTGAAAAGGAATTGTATTATGATAGGCGCCGATACGTTCAGGATGTTCTGCATCACGCCCCAGGCGGGTTTCAGGTAATTAAATAAACTATACCTGCGGTGAAACCCGCGTATAAACAGGATGCTGAAGGCTACCAGAAAACCGGTACTCTCAGCTATAATACTAGCCACCGCAGCGCCATTCAGCCCCAGTGCCGGCATACTTAACTTCCCGAAAATCAACCCGTAGTCGAAATAAATATTCATCGCCTCCTGGCAAAGCGAAGTGATAGCCAATACCCGCGAATGCCCGCTGCCAATATAAAACGCATTGGCCATGCTGAGCAGCATTAACATCGGCAAGCCCCAGATACGTATACGGATAAACGAAACCGCCGCTTCGTAAATCGCCTTGTTATGTAAGGTGTGTGAAAAGAAATAAGGGGCAAATAACAAGGTGATCGCGATGGCAAACAGGGAACAGAAAAGACCTAATATCAACCCGTTGGAAAACAGCTGACCAATCCCTGCATAATGCTGCTGGCCCGCCCGCCGCGCTATCAGCACCTGCATCCCGTTATTCAACCCGTAAGCAATCATATACATCACGAGGTAATAGATACCCGCTATGCCATTGGCCGCCAGCTCAAATTCCCCCAGCCTGCCCAGAAACGCAGTATTCGTCATGTGATTTACCTGCGGTATGATCAGTGCCAGACATATAGGTGCTGCAATCTTAATAATATCTCTGTTCGAAACTTCCAGTTGCATGGTACGGGTTCGGGTCTTGATGCAGGCAAAGATATACTTCCTGCAAGGCAATTAAAGTAAAAAGTTTATTATTGTAATTCATTTGAACTCTATAATATGCCTGTGGCCTATAACATCCATCCTGCATTTACAGTAGACGATGAAACGCTGCTGGAAACCGACCTTACCGCCTGCCACCTCCTGGTGCTGGTGGGCAGCGGCACTTTCAGCTATGTGGTGTATGAGCCTGTTGCAAAGAAATTCCTGGCATTGAAGTCGTATCATTTTCAGCCCCAGAAAATAGCACTGGCGGACCTGGAAATGATCGAAGAAGTATTTGAGGTCGATAAACTCTTGTTTACTGCATTCCGTTCTGTATTGCTGGCCTTCGATACGGGTAGCGGCGTACTGGTGCCACAGCAGTATTTTAACGCCGGCCTGAAAAAGGACTACCTGCACCTGGTGCAACCGGAAAAAGTCCAGGAAGCCGTACTGTCGGACCTGATATACGGCCAGCCATTCGTGAATGTATACAGCCTGGATAAAGACCTGGTAGGGTTCCTGAGAAAAGAGTTTTCCTCCGACCTCGTGATACATGCCAGCTCCGCGCTGCTGCTGGCTTATCCCATGGACTTCGATTTCAACAATGAAAAAGGAATAGCCTTTGTAGAAGTTCAACGTAATGCCATAACCATCACGATCTATAAAGCAGGTAAACTGCTCATCCACCAGGAAGCGGAATACCAGAGCGGACTGGATGTGGTATATACTGTGGTCAACACCCTTCGGCTGCTGGGAATGGATGAAAAAGAGGTAAAAGTGAAACTGTCCGGCGCTTTAGTGAAGGACAACGCCGTATACCAGGAAATGTATAAGTTCATACCTAACCTGGAATGGGCACAGCGACTACCGGGATTTTCCTACATCAGCAAAATGCAGGAAATACCGGGATATTATTTTCATAATTTGTATGCGTTAGCATTATGCGTATAATCGGAGGAGCGAGTGGGGGCAGGAGATTTCAGCCACCGGCAAAAATGCCTAATACCAGGCCTACTACAGATATTGCCAAAGGCGGCTTGTTTAATATCATCGAAAATAACCTGGATATTTCGACTTTAAAAACCCTGGACCTGTTTGGCGGTACCGGCAGTATCAGCTATGAGCTGGCCAGCAGAGGGGCTACTGATATGACCGTAGTGGAAAAAGATCCGTCTATGGCCGAATATATCAGTAAAACAGCGCGGGGACTGGACATTACCACACTCAAAGTGGTGAAAATGGATGTATTCAAGTACCTGCAGCAGTGTACGGAGCAGTTCGATTTCATCTTCGCTGATCCACCGTATGCCATGGATACGCTGGATAAGCTGCCCCTGGTGGTTTTCGAGAAGCAGCTGCTAAAGCCCGAAGGCTGGCTCGTGATTGAGCATACCAATCATAACAACTTCAGTAAATATTCATACTTCCGCACAGAAAGGAATTACGGCGCTACCATCTTCTCGGTGTTTATCAACCGGGAGGAGCTCAAACGCTAGTACCGGCGGAACTTTTCAAATAAAACCCATATGAAGATTTGTCTTTTCCCCGGCACTTTTGATCCCATCACTTACGGTCATACTGATGTGATCGACCGTGCCCTGGACCTCTTCGATAAGCTGGTGATCGGCATTGGCTACAACAGCAATAAGCAGCCCATGTTTCCGCTGGAAGAAAGAATGCAGTGGATCCGGGAACATTATAAAAATGATTCCAGGGTGGAAGTGGCGTCCTATCAGGGGCTTACCATTGATTTTTGCAGAGAGATAAAAGCCCGGTTTATACTGCGGGGCATTCGTGGCGTGGGCGATTTCGAGTATGAGAAGGCCATTGCAGACGTGAACCGTACCATAGACCCGTCCATAGAAACGTTCTTCCTCAGCTGCTCTCCCTTGTATGCCAGCATCGCCTCCACGCTGGTGCGGGATATTTACAGGCATGGCGGCGCAGTGAACGCTTTTGTGCCCCCGGCTGTATTAGAAGGTATGAACCGTCTGAAAAAATAAACTGATTGTATATGAAAGCGATCTGGCATTCCCTGAATGTATCCCTGGACCAGTTAAATGAAATGGGTACAAGCACCATGGCTGCCTGCCTGGGCATGGAGTTCACCGAAATCGGTCCCGATTACCTGCGAATGATGATGCCGGTAGACCAGCGCACCGTACAGCCGTACGGGTTATTGCATGGCGGCGCCTCTGCAGCACTAGCCGAAACAATTGGCAGCGTAGGGTCCGGACTGATCATTGACCCGGCGAAATCAATTTGTGTGGGTATGGAAATTAACGCCAACCATATACGTGGCGTCAGAAGCGGATATGTGCATGCCTTTGCAAAGCCCTTGCATATGGGAGCTACCAGCCATGTTTGGGATATTCGCATTACGGATGATGAGCACCGCCTCGTATGTGTGAGCCGGCTAACCGTAGCGATACTTGCTAAAAAATAGATGCTGCTGCCATGGCAGCAGAATAGAATAAACCTCATGGAGCGCAGTTCCATGAGGTTTATTATTTAAAATCCGGTGGTGGATTTGGTCATTAATTTCGCCACGTTAAACACCTCCCTGATATTTTCATAGGAAAACTGCAGGTACTTTTCTACGTTATGCGGCTTTACCCACTGGATATCCAGGATGTCTTCTTCAATTTGCGGAACGGTAAGTTCGGTACCGGTAAATTCCATACGGTACCAGTAGGTGTGCTTCAGCACCTTTTTATTTTTCATCGGGTAGTAGTGGAAAGTTTCCGTGATCTTACCCGTGAGTTTAATATTGTGTAAGCCGGTTTCCTCTGCCACCTCGCGGAGGGCGCAGGTTTCCAGGTCTTCGCCCGGGTCCTGTTTGCCTTTAGGCAGGTCCCATTTGCCACGGCGGAACATCATCAGCACTTCTTTGTCTTCATTGGTTACCAGGCCGCCTGCCGCCACCAGTACGGTAAAGTGCAGGGAAACTTTTTTCAGCAGTTGCTTAACATCTTCCCGGATAAAAACAGCTGACTGGCGATCGCCTTCTTCCAGTTCCAGTAAAACCTGTTCTATTGTTTCGGTGTTAGGATCTTCGTATACAACGGCATCTTCAAAGCCGGCAGGAATGGATGCGCGGTCCGCACTAAGCAGGAGCGGGCGTTCGTTCAGATATATATTGATGTTTGTGGTCATGAATGCAAAAGTAATACGGATGAATTATTTGGAAGACATTCTAATTAGAAATTAAATCAATAATTTTGGCGCTTGTATGACTAAAGTAAGCGAAAAACAAGTTGCAGAAAAACTGCTGCAGGTGCAGGCAGTTAAGCTGAGTCCGGCGCAGCCTTTTACATGGGCTTCCGGCTGGAAATCTCCGATCTACTGTGATAACAGAAAGATTCTTTCTTATCCGTATGTGCGCGACTATATCAAATCCGAGTTGTGCAATGTGGTATTTGAAACATTTCCGGATGCAGCCGTAATTGCGGGTGTAGCTACTGCGGGTATCCCGCATGGCGCACTGGTGGCTGATCAGCTGAAGCTGCCATTCATATATGTGCGTTCCAAGCCGAAAGAACATGGCATGGGCAACCAGATTGAAGGTGTACTGCAGCCGGGGCAGCAGGTGGTGGTAGTAGAGGACCTGATTTCTACCGGTAAAAGCAGTCTGGAAGCTGTACAGGCTATCCGTGCCGCTGGTGGGGAAGTGATTGGCATGGTGTCTATCTTCAACTATGGGTTTGATGTGGCGGTCAAAGCTTTCGAAACTGCCGGCGTACCATTCCATTCCTTGAGCAACTACAACGCCATGATCGCCCTGGCAGAAGAAAAGGGTATCGTAAATGCAGATGAAATCGCTACCCTGCAGGCCTGGAGAACTTCTCCGGATACCTGGGGTAAATAGCTACGTAATCTTAAAGGACATGCCGCACGAAGCGCGGACTATTCCATTGCAAAACCCTGGGTTTTGCGTCTGATTTTAACAAATGGCTATCCATATGTATAGTGGAAAATCAGTATATTGGATCTGTAAAAAGAAAACTATGCGTACCTTAAAATTAGTACTGGTGCTGATGCTGACCACTTTCGGTATTGCGTCTGCCCAGCAGAAACAGAAATCACTGGCTACCGTTAAGATAGCTACGCCAACTGTTCAGTGTGAATCCTGCAAAAACCGTATTGAAAAATACCTGTCCAGAGAAGAGGGTGTAGAAACATCCAAAGTGGATGTCAAAAAACATGTAACGACGGTTAAATACTGGACCGATCGTACCAACGTTGAAAACATCAAGACTGCCATTGCAAACTGTGGATATGATGCGGACAATGTTACCGCCAACGACGAATCTTACCAGCGCCTGCCGCTCTGCTGCAAAAAGCCGGAAGATGGGGGTGGAATGCCAGATAAGAAACATTAAATGTAGATACAGAGCCAGTCCGACCAGACTGGCTTTTTTTATGTCATGCCTTACTATCCGATTCTCTTCAACGCCTTAAAGCATCATCTTTCCTGGTTGCAGGATTTTATCCGTACCGCTACTCCCGACGAATTTACTGCTGCGCTGCTTACCCTGGGTGCTTCCCAGATGGACCTATATTGTGGTGAGCTGTCTGTTCCTGTTATTTTGGGAGATATTATGGCCGCACTGGAACGGGAGCAAGTGCAGGAGAAATCGGCCTTTGTGCAGTGGGTGGCTGACAACGGTGGTTTCCGTGAGGTGATATTATCGGATGGTTCCTTATGGGTATTGCGTTACAGCGAACGGGAGCAGTATATACACCTGCATCCGGGCCGGTATGCAGCACATTGCATACGTGTAAAGGCCGGCGTGCTGAAAACGGCAGTGGCATGGCAGTATAAAACCAGGGGAACAGTGCCGCCTGACCTCGGAGCTATAAACGAATTGAGAAAGGAAATCGGGTTATCACCGGTGAAGACGCTGGAGGAAAGCCGGCATTTGATGAGTATGGTGCGGTTACTTAGTTAAAAGGCTCAGAGGACTCTTCAAATGTGAGCGTGTTTTTGGTTTTATTGATGGAAGCGCGAATACTCGTTGAGGTGCTTTCATCATGGATGTTTCTGTATTTCCGGACTTATGTAAATAGTACCTGGCTGTGGGGAAGGGCGGGCCCGGGCCCGCCCTTCCCGGTTTTAACCCGCTGCCGAAGGCAGCGGGTTAAAACCGAAACCAAATTAAAAGAACTTCAGCGCCTGCTTGGTCTCGCATTTTATCGGAAACGGAAGATACACCCCACCTTTTCCAACTTTACACTTACCCGTTGCCTTGATGGTCACTTCTTTATTGCTGAATGCGCTAAATGCATTTTTAAATACGTTACCCATATTTACTTCCAGTTTCACCGGAAAATAAAAAGTATCACGGGCAGGGATATTAATAATGGTATCCTGGATGGAATGGCCCACTTCGGTATCGTCTATAAAAAGATCGAAGTCTGCATCTTTCAGTTGCAGGCGATAATTGTTCGGGTTGTAATAGGCCAGCGTCATGTTCACGATACTTTTGGACATACCGAGCTCACCCAAACTGAATCCGGCCACTCTGACAAACTGGAGATCTTTATTTTTTTCGCAGGAAGAGAAGATACCACATGTAATGAAAATTGCTAATATGATACGGATGTATTTCATGCTTAAAACGGCTGACTAAAAATTTTATCAAACCTACATCAAAAGAAAAATATCTCAAAAGGGGGTAGTCAATTTAGGAAACAATTAACGGACCTGGTAAAATTGGCCCTCTCGCTTAAAATTTAATTTTTATATAAAAAACTCCTGGTTTTAGAAAAATCCGATATCTTTGAAATTCCTCCACAGCTCGCTAAAAATCAATTCGTAAGCGACTAATTTCTTTAGTAAATTTGCATTTTTCCAGGCAAGCTGGGCTTTAAGTAAAATACTAACTGCATTAGCATATTTATTTATTTTCTATGAATTGTTAGTCATTAGCTTAAAGTAAATTATTAAGTACAAGACTTTAAGTAGCCGAGGGGGCTGAAACCTAATTTTCGCCTCCTTCGAAAAGAAAATTTGACAGTATGTCAGTGAGTGCAAATAATTCAACTTTGTTGATTGAGTCTCAATATTTTCCATCAATTGATTTCTACAAAACTTCAATTGAGCATGATATATTATTATTGGAAAAATATGAGCACTACCAAAAGGTGAGCTACCGTAACCGTTGTTACCTGGCTGGCCCAAATGGCAAAATGATCCTGAGTGTTCCGCTCACTAAAGGGAAGAACCAGCGGACCGTGATGAAGGATGTTCGCATCAGCAATGAGGAACGCTGGCAGTCGCTACACTGGAAAACGCTCGTGTCCGCCTATCGCCGCTCACCCTGGTTCGAATATTATGAGCCGGAATTAGAGGAATTATATGAAAAGAAGTTCGACTACCTGCTCGACTGGAACGTGGCATGCCTGGAATGGGCCAATAACAAACTCGGGTTACAGCAAACAATATCATTTACGGATGGTTATCAGAAAGAGGTAACCGGCGTTACGGATATGAGAGATAAACTGCAGCCAGGTACCGTACAGTTCCCTGGTATTCAATATGCCCAGGTGTTTGAAGACCGCACCGGCTTCCTGCCGGGAATGAGCATCCTCGATCTGCTTTTCTGTGAAGGAAAACAGGCATTGGAGGTGATACGTGAGTCCAAATAAAATATTAATTATTCTTATTTAAAACTCTGATTTGTAATTGTTTGTATATTTGCAGTTTGCACCTATCTGATTTAACAAAAAAATTAGCGGAGCAATCGACAAAATATTTAGCTTTGCAACCAATTTTGCTGGGGTTCGAACTGACGTAGGTGTGTAAACCAGGAGTTTTCCAGCGAGGGGAAAGGAGCATTTATCCTGAAGTTTAAATTTTATTACTAATTCCTAAAATTCATTCTCAGCAGTAAATGAATAACACCTACACAGACCTCGTTAAACAAACTTTTGAATTCCCTCAGGAGGGCTTCGATGTTGAAGATAACTACCTGCAGTTCAATGGTTTGGATATTAAGGCGTTGATCGACAAGTACGGTACACCATTTAAGCTTACTTA
This sequence comes from Chitinophaga jiangningensis, assembly GCF_900142605.1. Taxonomy (GTDB): domain Bacteria; phylum Bacteroidota; class Bacteroidia; order Chitinophagales; family Chitinophagaceae; genus Chitinophaga; species Chitinophaga jiangningensis. The sequence continues at coordinate 428,955 of NZ_FRBL01000002.1, read as the reverse complement.
TCTGCCCAAAATTGGTATGCAGATAAATAAAGCGAAGAAAATGTTCAATGATGCCATTAAAAAGAACAAGTACGGCGCAGATTATTACTACTGCTACTGTACCAAAAGTTCTCACTTTTCTTTCATCATGGAAGAAACGCTGAAACACGGCATCCATATCGAAACTTCATCCGCATACGATATTGATATTATCAATAAACTGTATGAACGCAAAAAGATCACCAAAGAAACATTCGTGATCTGTAATGGCTTCAAAACCAAACCTTACACCAGGGCGATCTCTAAACTGATCAACACCGGATTCAAAAATGTAGTACCGGTGCTGGACAATAAGGAAGAACTGGAAGAATACCAGAAACTGGTGCGTACAAAGGATAAAGTAAAGCTCGGCCTCCGTATAGCCGCAGAGGAAGAGCCTACCTTTGACTTCTATACCTCCAGACTCGGTATCCGCTCCCGTGACATCCTGGAGTTTTATGTAGATAAACTGAAAGGTAACGCGAAGTTTGAGCTGAAAATGCTCCACTTCTTCATGAATAAAGGGATTAAGGACGATATTTATTACTGGAGCCAGTTCAACAGATCCCTGAACCTTTACTGCCAGCTGAAAAAGATCTGCCCTGAACTGGACAGTATCAACATAGGCGGTGGGTTCCCCATCAAACATTCCCTCGGTTTTGATTATGACTACAACTACATCGTGAATGAAATTGTAGCTCAGATCAAAAACATGTGTAAGAAAAATAAGGTGCCGGTACCAAACATCTACACCGAATTTGGCTCTTTCACAGTAGGCGAAAGCGGCGCTGTTATCTACAGCGTAGTGGGTGAAAAAATCCAGAACGACCGCGAAATCTGGTACATGATCGATAGCTCCTTCATTACCACTTTGCCGGATACCTGGGGAATAGGTGAGAAATTCCTGATGCTGCCCATCAATAAATGGGAACAGGAATACCAGGAAGTACACCTGGGAGGTATCACCTGCGATGGTTACGACTTCTATACATCTGAAGAGCATATAAATGCCGTGTTCCTGCCTAAGCAAGGTAATAACAGCGAACCGCTGTACATCGGATTCTTCCATACCGGTGCTTACCAGGACCAGCTGAGCGGCTACGGAGGTATCAAACACTGTCTGATCCCTTCTCCAAAACACGTGATTGTCGGCTACGACAAAAACGGTCAGCTGAAAGACTGGCTCTATGCAAAAGAACAGTCCGCTCAAAGCATGTTGAAAATTTTGGGTTATTAAAATAATGGGTTAGTAATCCTTTACAAGAGGGTGTGTCACCAGACACACCTTCTTTTTTTGTGCCTGCCCGTACGAAACCACCTTATCAGCCATCCTTACCATCTCCCTAAAAAAAATTGATCACTGTAACACCAGTTCCTGTAGCCAGCCCTACCTTTGAATTACCGAAAACCCTGGCCCACCACCGGCTGTATTAGTGCCTTTATAATTCCATTGTTGAGTAATGCACCGCTAAATGCAGGATATGGAAAAAGTTAAAACCCTGTTGCCAATTAAGGAATTTATTCGCTTGTTGACTGAAAACGCTATTGCCGCAGCCGCTCCGGAAAGGATCGTAACATTGCTGCCGGCACAAGCCCGCTATAACCAAATGAGCCCGCCTTTCTATCAGCCACCTGCACACCCGGTGCTAATGAATGGTTCAAGTGTATGGTCGGCACTGGGCCCTGTCCGCAATTTCACCGATGAGCATTTTTCCCGACTCACTCACCTGAGCGCCAACCTGCTCGCGTATATACATGAACGTAATGCCAGCCAGCCATTTTACATCATCGGATCAGGGCTTAAAGCCACTCTGCTACACCAGCCCCGGGAGTTGGCCCATTGGTATATTTCACTGGAAACCCTGTTCAACGGTAAATTGCATGAAGCAGCTATTCACCTGGTAGATGAAGCGGGTATCACTAACCTGCTGCTGCAATTTGATTATCACTTGCTTACTAAAGAAAAAATGCTGGCCAGATTCCCGTCGGTTTACAAACACGGGGCGACTCCCCAGGATTTTGATGCAACCATGCCGCATGCCACTTTCACTGCATGCACGGAAGAGCGTTTCAGCGTTACCCTGGCACCGTTCACCGAGGCGCACTGTCAGGGCCATTTCCCTGAATTTACGTTTGTGCCGGTCGTGTTTCTGCAAACTTCCATTACCCGGCAGATTTATCAATGGCTGGAAAAAATCCATGGCCTTCAGCCTGCCGGCCTGCTGCCCACTAACGTAGAAGTATACGCGTGGCGAATTGTTGAAACAGGAAAGCCGCTGTACTTACAACACAAGGTGGTGCCTACCGGCCGGCAACGCTTTAAAATCCTGACACATGTCTACGACTCACCTGCACGGATAAACGCCAACCTGCTCATCGTAACAGATCTTTTTATTTGATTAATCACTCCCAAATTGTTAACCATGAAAAAGTATAGTGCTGTAATAACGGCTGTGGGTGGATATGTACCTGAACATATCATTGGAAATGCCGAAATAGAAGAACGACTGAATATTCCCGAAAACTGGATTCCAAAATACCTGGGTGTTAAAGAGCGCCGACTCCTGAAAGGAGAAGGCGTTGGTACATCCGTGATATGTGTGAACACTGCCCTGGAAATCTGCAACAAGCGGGGTATAAGCCCTGAAATGCTGGATGCTATTGTATTGGCAACCTCCACACCGGATATGATTGCGCCCAATACCAGCAGTATTGTGGCCAAAGAAATTGGTGCCAGTCGCGCCTGGGGAATAGATATCAACGGCGCCTGCAGTGGCTTCCTTTCTGCAATGGACATCGCTTCCCGGTACGTAGAGCAGGGGATTTATCAATATGTAATGGTATTAGGAGCGGATAAGATGAGTTCATTGGTAGATGAGGAAGATCGTATCACTGCCAGCCTCTTTGGGGATGGCGGCGGCGGTGTGCTGCTGGAGCCGGGCTCATTGAATGCCGGTATCCAGGATGCTTTGCTGAAAACCGATGGTCATGGTGGGCAACACCTGTATATCAAAGCTGGAGGCTCCGCCTGGCCGGCAACAAATGAAACGGTTTCCAACAGGGAGCATTTTATGTATATGAATGGCAGGGCCATCTTTGATTATGCGGTGCAGCGACTCACAGAATCCATCGGGGAGATATTGCAGCGCAATCAACTCAGCGTCGGCGATATTGACTGGCTGGTGCCACATCAGGCAAACAAACGAATCATTGAGCGGACCGCCGAGGTGCTGAATTTCCCAAAGGAAAAAATCATGTTTAATGTGGATCGCTACGGCAACACCACAGCCGGGACCATTCCTTTATGTCTCTGGGATTATGAGCCACGGCTGAGGAAGGGCGACCGGCTGTTGTTTGCAGCCTTTGGTGCCGGGTTTACCTGGGGAGCCTTATATGTGGTGTGGGATTATGACGGTGATTTATCCGCGATTTTTTCTGCCAGTGTAAACGATCCTAACAGCTGAATAATCTCTGCAAGGCAGCAGGCTTGCGCCGCTTCGGATAAAGCAGGCGTGAGGTTGCTGCCTTCCAGCAGCTGTAAGGTGAACAGCCGCGCCAGTATCTTCCCGTAAAAAACCAATTGCAGATTCCCAGATGGTATTTGCTTTAAGAGATGCCTGTTGGAACCCAGGTGATGTAAGGCTTCCCGGGTGTGAGCATAGTTCTCCAGGATTTCCAGAAAGTCGCCTTTGCCTTCCGCGGCGGGCGATTGCAGGCAGTATTGAGGCAGTTGCGAATACAGTAAATCATTAGCCCCGCCAAGGATGGAAAACCCACGCGCATCTGACATGGCCTGTGCAGCAAAATTGCTGGCGGCCGAGTAGCGGTAGCCTTCTGCACCGCAGAGTTCCAGGTATTCGTTGGCACCGAGGTACATGTAATCGGAGGTGACCGCTTTGATAGCCTGTATAGGAAACATCTCCCGGGGATACTTGTCCTGTATATCTGTTTGTTCCTTGACATACGTAAACAGCTCGCTGCAGGCATCGCGGTAGGCGCCGATGAGGCCAAGTTTATAACGCACAAATCCGAGGTCCTTCAGGTGACCGGCACGTGTGAGCCGGTTGCTGGTAAAGCGGTTTGCTTCTTCGTATATCCGTGTGAGAAAGCCGGTGGCCATGGCGCTCCACTGCCCCCAGCCACCGGTAATTAGACCCAGTAGTTCCGTAAAGCTGGAATTGGCGATAGCCAGTTTGTTATGTTCCGGCACGACGGCGCTGACCTCGTTGATACCGAAGTCGATGAGCCGCATGCCCATCGGATAAAACGTTTCCGTGGTATTAAATCCATCGGATCGTTTACAGATGAAGAAATCGACCTTGTCGCCTGCGGTGCCGTTTGCCTGGTCTTTGGCTACAATCAGCCACCAGTCCGCCGTGTGACTATATCCCTGCCAGTGTTTGCGGCCGTGGATGTGGTATCCTTCCGACGTTTTTTCCCACAACGTATGCATGGTGGTGGCACCGGAAGGAGCGTCGGGGTCTATTACGGCAAAACCGCCGATGTGTGCCTGGGTAAGCAGGTGATGAATGACTTCCTGCTGTAATTCCGGAGAGCCAAAGTGCACCAGTGTTCTGGTGAAAATACTCAGGGGTGTCATAAGGAAAAGACCAAGGGCGAGGTTGTGATAACCTGCCAGCCGGGATATTTCGCATAGTTCCAGGTGGCTTTCCCTGCCACCCAATGCCCGGGGGATAACCGGCAGGTATACACCGGCATCCACCAGTTGTTTCCAATGATGGCGGGGCATGTTCTCGTTCGGGTAATGGTAATAATCGAACTGACGGATCACGGTTTCCAGCTGTGCCAGGAAATCGGCAGATGTTAAGTTAACAGGGCTTGTCATATATGATGAACTTTTAAAAGTTGGGGTAACGGACCGGGTCGTACGAAAATAAATGCTGACTGCGCAGTGAGGTGGCGGTAGAGATATAATAAAAAAAATGGCCTTCATGGGAAATGAAGGCCGATCACGGCATAGGTTAGATTTAGCTAATTTCGTAGTATAAGGACAATAGGAATATTTTCTAACAGTACAAAGGTACCATCAGGGATATATATGAATAAGCCCAAAAAGTTGTAATTTTTTTAATGCGATATTGATATGATTATGTCACCCGAAGGGGTGGTTAATGCCCGCCGGTATTGGAAGTTTTGCATAATATGCTTCCTAAACCATAGTAAACGAATAGTTTATCCAATGTATTGTGTCACACTTCCGTGTAGTTTTCACCGTTATGCTTTTGCTCGCTTGATTCATCGAGGTAGTTGATAGCGATTCCGCACTGCTTTTCTATTTCCGTGAAGCAGGCTTCGAGCAGTTCCAGTTCCCCGTTCTGAAATGCGGTGCGGCCGGATCTGGAGAATCCTTTTACCAGCATAAATTGTTTGGTGAGGTGCTGGTGTATCAGGCTGAGTTGTTGTTTTTGTTGCTGTTGCGTGCGTTTCCGTTCCATACTGATCACATTCTGATAGTACATGCCCATCGACCGGATGATGAAAAGCAGGTAAACGGTGATGACGATCGGGTTGGAGATATACAGGTAGCTGTTGGAGAACCCGGAAGATACGTACAGGGAGATGCCATTCAATTTAATATAGGCAACCAGTGCCAGGTAGGCAACTATGATGGTGGACCAGAGCACTGCCGTGAGCAGGTTGGCGGTGATATAACAGAATAGGATGCTTACGATCCAGATGGTAGCATATTTAGGAGAGATGTCCTGGTTATTGAAAAAAGAGGAGAGGATGGGCATCACGAGGGTGGTAAGGGAAGTAAGTGCACCTACCACTTTGGCGGATACGCCATTGCGCAGGAGTACGAGGCAGATGAAGAGCATCCCTACCAGGAACGGTATGACGATCAGGTTGACCTCATTGGAGGTAACGATGGCCAGTACGGTCACCGGTATGAGGGCCATCGTATAGTAAAAGGCGTAGTCAAAAATCAGTTTGGCTTTTGCGTGTTCGTACAAGTCGGTGCTACGGTTAACAATATTTCCCAGAGCAGCTCTTTCGGCACGTTGGTAAATGCCCTTTATGAATATCCAGGTATTCCTGAAAAAATTTGCCATTATCCAAGCTTATTAATGGCAAATTATTGTATTAAAAGTAAGGATTGATGAAACGTTCGTGTGAATTATGTATTAGTGCTGTATTTCTGCAACGGTTATACGAAAAAATGAAAAAGGCCGCATGATGCGGCCCTTTTGTTTTCTAACCCCCATGTTATTAGCAATTCCGTTTGAAATCACTACTAACCCTTATTCAACTACTATTGATTTCGGAGTATCCTGTGCATTTTCCTTCTTAGGAAGGGTGATTTTCAGGACACCATTATCATATTTTGCAACAATTTTAGAAGTATCAATCGCATCGCTGATGGTGAAAGAGCGTTTGAAGGACTTGAAGGTATACTCACGGCGTACCTGTTTGTCGTGCTCATTTTTTTCTTCTGCTTTCTTTTCCGCGCTTATGGTTAATGTTTTTGCGTCTGTATTGATTTTGAAATCTTCTTTACTGAAACCCGGAGCCACTACATCCAGGGCGAAACCTTCTTTAGTTTCGGAGATGTTTACAGGAGGCTGAGCGGTGAAGAAATCGTTCGTCAGAAAATCGTCTTTTGCAATTTTGTTCCAGCCGTTGTTAAAGATATCGCCTACAATTCCGTTGATAGTTCTAGGTCCAAATGTTACGTGTGTCATAGTCTTAATTATTTTTTGGTGTTAATTTTTTAATTTTTGTTTTACACCCTATGCAGATCAAATCGGATACCATGCCACCAAAACTGCTATTTTGTTAGTAAAAACATTACAGATTATGACGAGTTGTCATGTTGATTGTTTGTTGCGTGTCAAAAAGTCCACTTCTGATTCCAAATTTTTATATTCTGCGCTGGTTTGATTAACTTTGATCGAAATTTCAACTAAAAAAAATTATAATTATATGTATCCAGCGGAATTAGTAATGCCTAGAAAGGCCGAGCTGACCGATTATGGTTTCGAGGAATTGCTCACTAAAGGACAGGTAGACGATACACTGAAGAAAGAAGGAACAACACTGGTTGTCATTAATTCTGTTTGCGGTTGCTCCGCAGGTACTGCGCGCCCGGGTGCGTTGCTGGCTGTTGCCCACAGTGAGAAAAAACCAGACAGACTTACTACCAGCTTTGCAGGTTTTGACCTGGAAGGTGTAGCTGCTATTCGTGAGCACCTGCTGCCTTATCCTCCGTCTTCACCGGCAATTGCCCTGTTTAAAGATGGTCAGCTGGTTCACTTTATCGAACGTCATATGATCGAAGGTCGCTCTGCTCAAATGATTGCAGCGAACCTGGCAGATGCTTTCGAACAATATTGCTAACTTAATCTTAAAGAAATTTGAATTCTTAAATTCAAATTTGCAACGTACTTTGGTGGTTTGATTTTCCTTTTGATAATTCGGCTTTGTTCATAGGAAAACTCAGATCACCAATTTTTTTTGGCTATGTATCCAAATTTATATTACGCTTTTAAGGACCTGTTAGGCCTGGAAATCCCTTTCTTTAAGCTGTTCCAAACTTTTGGTTTTTTCGTTGCTATCGCTTTCCTTGCTGCTGCCTATGTGCTCACATTGGAGCTTAAACGTCGCGAAAAGCTGGGATGGCTGCAGGGAGTACAAGAGAAAGTACTGGTAGGCCAACCCGCTACCAATGCAGAAATTATCGTCAACGCCGGCATCGGATTTCTCCTCGGTTTTAAAATATTAGGTTTGTTTTTCCAGTGGGATACTGCCATGCAGGACCTGCAATCTTATATGTTCTCCGGGCAGGGAAGCCTGGCCGCCGGTATTGTCCTTGCGGCTGCTTTTGCCGGTTATAAAATATATAAGAGACAACAAACGCTCAAAAACAATAAGCAAAAGGAAGAGATCGTTACCGTAATGCCACACCAGCGGGTGCCTGACTTCACCGTTATGGCTGCCATCGCAGGACTCATCGGTGCGAAAATCTTCCATAACCTGGAAAACTGGAACGACTTCGTACAGGACCCGGTAGGGGCGTTGCTTTCGTTCAGTGGGCTTACTTTCTACGGTGGCCTGATCGTAGCCGCTATTGTGATCATTAACTATGCCCGCAAGAAAAAAATTACCATCCGCCACCTGATCGACAGTGCCGCGCCTGCCCTGATGCTGGCCTATGGTATTGGTCGAATGGGTTGCCATTTTTCGGGAGATGGTGACTGGGGCGTTTATAACAGTGCCTATTCCACAGATGCTGCCGGCAGAGTGGTAAAAGTGGCGCCTGCACAGTTTTCCGCCGAGGTGGAAAGGAATGCACAGTTCTTCCTGAACCAATACCCAAGCCTGGATCAGATTCCGCATATTCCATTTGAGAAACCAGCTTCCCTGGGCTTTCTGCCTGACTGGTTCTTCGCTTATGGCTACCCGCACAACGTTATCAGAGAAGGAGTACAAATCGCCGGCTGCGAAGGCCAGTACTGCAAAGTATTACCTATCGCCGTATATCCGACACCGTTATATGAGATCATAGCCTGTATTGGTTTATTCCTGGTACTATGGGCCATCCGCAAGCGGATTACCACGCCAGGCGTTATATTTGGCATCTACCTGATCATGAATGGTGCCGAGCGTTTCTTCATCGAAAAAATCAGGGTCAACACGAAGTACAACATATTTGGTTTCCATCCTACCCAGGCAGAAATCATTTCAGCATTAATGGTAATTGGCGGTCTGGTATTGATCTGGTACTGCCGCAAGAATAAAAGCAATACTGCCGCCGCAGTATCCTGATACGAGCGTTTGATTGAGATATGCAAAGACATTCCGCATTAGTGCCGCTCTCCCATGAGCATCAACGCCTGCTGTTTGTATGCCGGTACCTGAAGAAAGATGCCGCGCCATACGAAGGATTTCCATTGGAAACACAGGCAAAGTTTGAATATGTGGTCCGCATTTTCCAGGAAGTAATGGTACCACATATCCAGAAAGAAGATCACCTCTTTGATAAATGTGCCGGCTACCATCCGTTGGTAGATGCTGCCATTGCAGAATTGCAGCAGGAGCACCATGTTATTTCCCGCATGTACGCTGGCTTAACGGATAGCGCGCAACTGGAAGAAGATATGGATGCACTGGCCACCAGCCTCGAAGCACATATCCGTAAAGAAGAGAGGTCGTTTTTTGAGCTGTTGCAGCGGGAGTTGCCAGCCGTATTAAATAATCTCAAGCTGGATTAAATCCCCATAGGGTGTCAAAAAATACAGGAAAGACTGATGCGACCCGCATCAGTCTTTTTTTATAGGACAAAGCTGCCATATCATGATAAGAAAGATACCAGCTTTGTGTTATTGCGTTCTTCTGGGGATTTTTTTATCTTCATTATCGTAATAATTCTTAACCACGTATTGCTTTAACCTCGACGTTACGTTTTTTTTTGCTTTAGTCCACGTTTTTTAATGCCAATAAGTATTGTATGCGTAGTCTTTGTTGGGTAGTCTGTCTTTTTATCTGCCAGTGCGCTGTAGCCGCAGTGGACCCTGATAGTGAATTGTCCGCCTTCTCCTGGCAAACAAAGAGTCAGGTACTTACAGAAGGTCATATGTTGCGTGTGCCGGATGGTTTCCGTTTTTTGAACAGGCGTGACAGCTATAAGTTGTTGCATGATTGCTGGCACAACGAGGTGCATCCAGGGTTACAGGGGATGCTGGTGCCTGAAAATGTGGACTTGTTATCCGCCGAAGCCTGGGGTGCCACCATTGTGTACGAAAACTCAGGATACCTGGCGGAAGCTGATGCACTTAAAATGGATTATGACCAGCTGCTGGATGCTCGCCGAAAGGACCATCCGGGCCAGCAGTTGCAAATAAACTGGCTGGTAACGCCTTATTATGATCCGGCCGCACATGTTTTTCACTGGCCGTTGGCTTACCAGAAGAATGCGGGTGGAGGTACCATTATTAATTATGAACTGCGATTTCTTATGCGGCATGGGCAGCTGTGCTTCAATATATTCGGTAACAAATCCAGTGTGGGCAAAGTGATGGAGGCTGTACCCGTATTTGCCCGCGCGCTGCAGCCTGCTGCTGACGCCAGTTACACCGCTTTTAATATACATACGGATAAACTGGCGGAGTGGATGCCGCACCAGGCACTCGGTACTATTGGTACACCCGATATCCTGCAATCCATATATAATAGCTGGTTGTTTGTAGTGGTATGCCTGCTGATGGTGCTATTCGTGTACACCATGCAGTTTATTCACCAGCGCAGAAAAGGCGAGCCGCACCTGTTCCGCATTGATGAGCATCTGAATTGACACTTGTTATATAATATATTACCTACACTGTTTTTTTTCCGGGAGATGCAGGAGCCGCTGGTTCCGCTCTCCCGGTTTTTTTATGGCTGGCGGGATGTGCGGGGTGATAACTAAACGTATAACCTTTGCGCGCTTTACCATCTCCCCCAAAAAAGCACCCCAAAAGCGCCATTTTACCTCGATAGCCTTTGTTCTTTACTGATCCTCGAGGCTTAACGTCCTCTCTTATCTCCCTAAAAAACAAAATAATAACACATTTAGCCCTTTATGGGCTTATTGCGACATAATTGCGATTTTTGCAGGCTTCTGCAACTAAAGCTTTCCTTAGTCGTCTTTTACCTGAAAAATCGAAAATTACCAATCATCCCTATCTACAGACCGTTTGTGTAGAAAAAGGTACTATGTAAAGCATAATACCTACTTTTACATTGTAGCTGATAAAGTATTGTAGTTGTTAAACCAAGGTTCCTTATTAGCTATAAGTACTAAATCAATCTAAAAATACCTAAACCGCCCTTGTATGAAAGCAATTGTTAAAGCGTTTATGTTGACAACCAGTGTAATAGGCGCTTCCTTCAGCTCTCAGGCTCAAACCCCCAACCGCATTTCCGGCCAGGTAATCCAGGCTGGTAACAAACCCGTAGAATTTGCCACCGTAACCCTCCTGAAGGCAACCGATTCATCCCTTGTGAAAGGTGCTGTAGCTGATATCGCAGGTAAATACGAATTCGAACAGATCAAAAACGGCAAATACATCATCGCCGCCGCCTTTGTAGGTATGAATAAAGTTTACAGCAGCCCTTTTGAAGCTAAAGGCGGCTCCTTCACCGCACCAGCGTTGGAACTGACTGTAAACAGCAAAAATCTGAAAGCAATAGATGTAACCGCCCGCAAACCTTTCATCGAACAGAAAGTGGACCGGCTGGTGGTAAATGTGGAAGCCAACATCGCCACCGCCGGCGGTACTGCTATGGAAGCCCTCGAAAAATCACCGAATATCACGGTAGATAAAGACGGTAACATCTCCATGAAAGGAAAAGGAGGAGTCATGATCCTGATCGATGGGAAACAAACCAGCATGTCCAACCAGGATATTGCAGAACTGCTGAAATCCATGCCGGCTACCAGCCTGGATCAGATCGAACTGATTTCCAATCCTTCCGCTAAATACGACGCCGCCGGCAACGCCGGTGTGATCAACCTGAAACTCAAGAAAAACAGCAACTACGGAACAAACGGTAACCTTACGCTGGGTGGCGCTTACGGTACCTGGCCCCGTTACAACGGTGCACTCAACCTGAACACACGCAGCAAATTTGTGAACGTTTTCGGTTCCTATAATTACAGCCATAGGGAGAACCAGCAGTCACTTAATATTTACAGAACTGTAGACGACAAGAATGGCCAGCAGATTTTTGATCAATCGAATGAGTCACATCATGAAAATAACTATCAGGGTGGAAGAGTAGGAGCCGACTTCTTCGTTGCCAAAAATCATACGGTAGGTGTTTTGGTAGATCTGGCACAAAATAAATACGTTAATCCAACAAGTGCGATCACCAATATTGGCTATGGCAACATACTTGATTCCATTCTGCATACCAATGGTGGTAATAACGGTACCTGGAAAAGAGGTGCTTATAACATCAACTACCGTGGTGTACTGGATTCTACCGGCAGAGAACTGAATATAGATCTGGACTATTCAAAGAGTTCTGACAGGCAGTATGCTAATATCTTTGCCGCCACTTCTGATCCGGTGTTTAATAAACTGTTAAACGCAGATACTTCCCGTAGCAATCAGCCATCTATCATTACTATCAAAACTGCAAAAGCTGATTATATCCACCCGTTAGGTAAGCAGGCTAAACTGGAAATGGGAGCCAAAATTAGTTTTGTGACTTCTGATAACGATGCCCGTTTCGATTCTTTACGGATGAATAACTGGCAGGCGGATACCATGCGCTCCAACCATTTTATATATAAGGAGAATGTGAACGCCGCGTATGTAAACTTCAACAAACAGTTCAAAAAACTGACACTGCAGGTAGGTCTCCGCGCTGAGCAAACCAACGTTACCGGTGAATCAACATCGCTGCGTGAATCACAAAAAGGCACTGTTAAAAACGATACGTCTTACTTCAACCTGTTTCCAAGCATGGCTTTGAGCTATAAGGCAGACAAAAACAATACGCTTGGATTCAGCTACAGTCGCCGCATTCAGCGCCCAAGCTACGAAGATCTGAACCCGTTTGAATTCTACATGGACCGTTATACTATTCAGGCAGGTAATCCGAATCTGAAACCACAGTATTCCCATAACCTGGAGGTGTCGCATACCTTCAAAGATTTCCTGATGACATCTGTGAACTACATTCATACGACCGACCTGATGATGCGTATCATCGAAACAGATAAAAATCCTGCTACCGGTGATTCTTCCCTGCTCAGGTACAAGTATATGAACGTGGCGAAGTCTGATAACCTGAGTCTGAATATCTCTGCACCATTCCCGATAGCAAAATGGTGGAGTACTTTCACCACCCTGTCTGTTTACTACACCGGTTACAGTGCTTTCGTAAACGATAACAACGTAAAAATGAATGCAGTAGGGTTCTTTGGTCGTACCCAGCATACGTTCACCCTGTCTAAAACACTGACTGCTGAAGCCATCTACTTCTACGTAGCGCCGGGTATCTCCGATGGTGAGCTGTTCAGAATGAAGTCCATGGGGGCTTTGGACCTGGGATTACAGCAAAAAATCCTGAAAGGTAAAGGTAGTCTGAAACTGAACGTAACCGACGTACTGGGCACCCAATACTTCAGAGGTTCCTTTGCTAACGCAGGTATGGACACGAGGGTAAGAAGCAGCTGGGATGCCCGTCAGGTAAGGCTGAACTTCACTTACCGTTTTGGAAATACGAATGTAAAAGCTGCCCGTAGCCGCAAAACCGGTCTGGAAGCGGAACAAAGCCGCAGTAAGGCCAGCAGCAACTAATACCGCGCCACTCCGTAAGGTTTATTAGGTATATATAAGGATGAAAAAGCGCGGTTACAAGATAATTGAACCGCGTTTTTTTCATTTCGTCACAAAAAAATGCTGTTTGGTGGAATTTCACTGGTTACAGAAAGGGATTGCATCTACATTTGAAAAAAAAATCTTCGACAGGAATTGCTTTTTTAATAATCTATAGTATTCTGACAGTCAAATAAGTATAGTTGTGCAGCGCTTTGGAAAGCCCTGATAAGTGACCCTCTTGCCTGAATTTTTGAACTAAAGCGTGCAACCTTTCACACAATCATTGTCTTTATAATGAAAGCATCAGAAAACAACTTGAATCAGACGCCATTAGCCGAGAATGTAGTAGACCGCTGCAAGAAGGGGGATGTTCGCGCATTTCGCGAAATCTATGATGCCTACTCTGCAGCCATGTATAATATTTGCCTTCGTATGACCAATCAGGTTAGTGATGCAGAAGATGTATTGCAGGAGGCGTTTATACAGGTTTACCGCAGCATTGGCAAACTGGAGAAAGACACCAGTTTAAGTGCCTGGATCAAGAGAATTGTAGTCAACCATTGTCTGAACTATCTTCGCCGCAAAAAAGTCTACTTCGAAGAAGTAGGAGAGATGGAGATATCTGAAGACGCCGGTTTGGATGAAGCGCAGTTTAGTTACACGGTGACAGCTGTTAAATCAGCTATCACAGCGCTTCCTACAGGTTATCGTACGGTGCTGAATCTTTATCTCTTTGAAAACTATTCCCACAAGGAAATCGCAGACATGCTGGGAATATCCGAATCTACTGCCAAAACACAGTATATGCGGGCTAAAGAGAAAGTAAGACAGATTGTGAATCAGCAAAACATTATGAATTGATGTCGGACAATTTCGAACAATTTATTCAACAAAACAGGACAGCCTTTGAGCAGTCCGGACCATCTCCCAGAGTATGGGAGGCGCTGGAGAAAGAGTTGGGGCAACAGAAAAAAGGCCGGGTAGTGAGTATGCTGTCATCAAATTGGTTTAAAGCAGCCGTGATAGCACTACTTATTATTAACGCAGGCGTGCTGTTCTTATTTGTTAAGAGCAGACAGCATCAGAAAAATGACCTCGCCCTGATGCTCCCTGAAATGCAGGAAGCGCAGGTTTATTATAGCTCCAAAATCGAAGCCCGCCTTGATTCCATCAGGCTGTACCCCGCCGGTGAGATTGGTTTGGACAGTGCCGCCATGCGCGAACTGGAACTAAAAAACGATACTTATAAGATGCTCGAAAAAGAGCTGAAAAATAATCCGGGCAATGAAAGAATCCGCGCGGCCATTATCCGGTACTATCAATTGAAATTGGATCTACTAGACAAAATCCTGGAGGAGCTTGAGGCTAAACATGCCACTCCGGGAGATTTAAAAAAGCAATATGAAGAGAAAATTTAGTTTCCTGTTATGCCTCTTCCTTCCCTTGCTGGCACTGGCAAATCGTGGGGAAGTATCTTTCAAGAGAACAGAAGTAAAAGAATTTAAAGTCACCTCCGGTGCACAATTCAAATTAACCAACAAGTACGGACAAATTATTATTCACACCTGGAACAAAAACGAAATCAAAGCAACTGTAACTATCACAGGTTTCGGTAAAAACCACTCAGAGGCACAGAATATTGTATCAGAAGTAAATATTAACAGTACGGCTACCAACAACAGTGTAACATTAGCCACTGATTACAATGCGAAATCCAGCTCCAGATGGTTTATGTTTAGTGGTGGAAAAGATTCTAAGGACTACGTAAACATTGACTATGATGTGTATGTGCCACAGTCGTTAGCACAGGCTTACGTTGAAAATAATTTCGGTGATGTACTGGCGGTGGATAAGCTCACCTTCCCGGCCATTATGAAGCTGAACTACTGCAACTTTGATATCCGCGATGCAGAAGATCTGCAACTGGGTATTAATTACTGTAACAAAAGTAAAATCGGTAATGCAAACAAAGTAAAGTTGAACAGCAATTACTCCGAGGTAAAATGTGCAGAACTGAAATCCTTAACGGTAGCATCTACCTATAGTAACATAGAGGCTGAAACTATTGGCATGGCCGATATCAAAGCTACTTATGATAATTATAAAATACAGAATGTTTTCAGCCTGATTTCAAAAGGTACTTACTCTGATTTCACGATTGGTACTTTACAGGAAAAACTGGATGCAAAATTAACCTACGGTGATCTGAAAATAGAGCAGGTAACCAATGCTTTCAGGGGAGGAGATGTGAAACTGACCTTCGGGAATGCACGCCTGGGAGTTTCAAAAAGACTCGCGCTGCGACTGGACCTGAGAATGACGCTGGGTGATGTGAAAGTAAACGGACTGGATGTGAAGAATGTACAGTCGGTAAAAACTGGTACCACGGCGGTTTATACAGCACTGGCCGGTGGAGCGGGAGAGCAGTCGCCTATCCTGCGTGTGGCAGGCACTAACAGCGATGTAAAATTAATAGCAGAATAACCCTCATTTCTTTATAAAATAAAACGTCATGAAAAAAGTAGCATTATACAGCCTGATGATAGTACCTGTACTGGCAGTTGCCATGGTACTATCCGCCTTCAAAACCCTCCCTGTTATTGGCAATAATGAGCGTGTCAAAGGCAGCGGCAATGTGAAGGAAGAAACGCGCAGCGTTTCAGGATTTGAAAAAATCAGCACCTCTGGTATTTACAACGTGGTACTGACCATGGGTAATGAAGAAAAAGTGCGCGTGGAAGCAGAAGATAACCTGTTGCCATATATCGAAACAGAAGTATCCCGCGGCCGCCTGGAAATCCACACCAAAAAAGGCTATAACATCGAACCCAAAAAAGACATTACTATATATGTGACTGCGAAAAGCATTTCTGAGCTCGAAGCCAGTGGTGCCAGCAGCTTCAAAGGTACCAACCAGATCAAAGGTGAGAAACTGAAGATTGCCATGAGCGGCGCAGCCCAAAGCAAACTGGATGTTGCAGTAGGAAGCCTGAATGCAGGCCTCTCCGGAGCTGCCCAGTTACATGTGAGTGGTAACGCATCCAGCGCAGATTTTGGTACTTCCGGTGCAGCGAATGTAAAAGCTACTGACCTGCGTGCCGATGCGGTGAATGCAGGTACTTCCGGTGGTTCCTCTGTATCGGTGAATGCAGTGAAATCCCTGAATGCAAGTTGCTCCGGTGGCAGTAATGTACGTTATAAAGGTGAGCCTGCTGTGAACAAATCCACATCCGGCGGTGCTTCTGTAAGCAGGATATAGGGTAAAATGACAAATAGGTTTATATTTGCTGCTGTAAGAAAGCCGCTTATAAAATAAAATTTGTCAATTATGCCGTCCTTTGATATTGTTAGCAAAGTTGATTTACAGACACTGGATAACGCCATTAACACTGTAAAGAAGGAAATTACCAATCGATTTGATTTCAAGGATTCACATGTCAATATTGAGCTGAATAAGAAAGAATTCTCGCTCACCGTGGAAGTGGAAAGTGATATGAAGCTGGGGCAGGTGCTGGATGTGCTGGTTAGTCGCACCATGCGTCAGGGACTGGATGCCAGCATTTATGACCAGAGCAAGGAGCCTTATCAGAGCGGTAAAGTCTTTAAAAAGGAAATTCCTGTCAGAAATGGAATCAAACAGGAAGATGCCAAGAAAATTGTGAAAATGATCAAAGATTCCGGCATTAAGGTACAAGCCGCCATTATGGACGATATTGTACGCGTTACCGGTAAAAAAATCGATGATTTACAGGAAGTTATAGCACTGGCGAGGAACTCCAACCTGGGTATTCCTTTACAGTATATCAACATGAAATCCTGATTTTTTTTGAATTATCTTTGAGTGTTTAAGAAAAAAGATATACCTTTGCACTCTGTATTTACAAAATTTTGATATGAAACAGGGAATCCATCCAGAAAGTTACAGATTTGTGATATTTAAAGATATGTCAAACGGTGTTAGCTTTTTAAGCCGTTCTACCGCTCCTACCAAAGAAACTGCTCAATGGGAAGATGGTAACGAATATCCGTTGATTAAGTTGGAAATTTCCAATACTTCTCACCCTTTCTACACTGGTAAGAATGTATTGGTGGATACTGCAGGACGTATCGATAAATTCAACAAACGCTACGCTAAGAAAGCTTAGTCGTTTTCGAAAATATTTTTTCAGAGAATCCCATCGGTTAATCGATGGGATTTTCTATTTTTAGCACCTATGGAGCGTAATTTTATACTATTTGACACGCCCGTACGTGATTTGTTATTCCCCTTTACACATACCAGACCCATTGCAGCCTGCCGCGTAGGGATACTTACCATACAGGAGAAATGGGAAAAATGGCTGGGTGCAGGAATTAGTCATTTCACCGTACAGCATCTACAAGAAAAGTTCCCATTACACCAGGGTACTACTGATACCACTAATATTTTAATCAGCGGGCATCTGCTACCCGATGAGCCACTGGTGGCAGCTATTATGGCCTTAAAGGCGGATGAGGAGTTGTACCACGACAACCACCTGATTGCCAAGGTAGTCAGGGGGAAGGAGGTGCATCTGCTACAAGCCAATGCCCGAAAAAATTATACGGGCAAGGTATTGGGAATTCATAAACCCTGGGATATTTTTGCGCTCAATGATCAGGCGATCCGGGATGATTACCGGTTGCTGACCAACGGCCGGGTTTCTGAACCTCTGCCGGCGGGCAACCAGGTAATAAATGCTGAGCAGGTATTTATAGAACCGGGTGCAAGTGTGCAGTGCAGCGTACTGAATGCTGCTACAGGGCCCATTTATATTGGCAGGGATGCGGTGATAATGGAAGGCAGCCTGGTACGCGGACCGTTTGCCATGGGTGAGCGTTCCGTGCTCAAAATGGGCAGCAAAGTATATGGTGCTACCACGTTGGGGCCTCACTGTATTGGAGGAGGGGAGATTAAGAATGTGGTGATGTTTGGTTATTCTAATAAGTCGCACGAAGGCTATTTAGGCGACGCGGTTTTAGGAGAGTGGTGTAACCTGGGAGGCGGCACCAACAGCAGTAATATGAAGAACAATGCTTCCGGTGTACGCGTATGGATGGAGGCAAAGAATGAAGCGGAAGTGGCCGGCCTGAAATGTGGGGTGCTGATGGGGGATTATAGTCGCACCGGCATTGGCACCAACCTGAACACTGGCACCGTGGTAGGTGTTTCCTGCAATATTTTCGGGGGCGTGATGCCGCCGAAATACCTGCCATCTTTTAGCTGGGCGCAGGGCGACATGGTATCCCGCTATCGCGGGGAGGAAGCATTAAAAGATGCTGCTGCCTGGATGAAGCTGAAAGGCCGGGAACTAACGGCTGCGGATGCCGCTATACTGCAGGGATTACATCAGCGTAGTGATCGTACAGAACTTTAAAAACTTAATACCACAATTATATTATGAGAAAAAAAATTGTCGCAGCGAACTGGAAGATGAACCTCACGCTGGCACAGGGCGAACAACTGATTAATGATATTCTGGCTGCAGGACTGAAACTGGCGGAAGGCCAGGAGGTGGTGATTTCCACGCCTTTCCCTTATCTGATGAAGGCGAAGTCTTTGCTGAAGAACTATCCTGGTTTCTTTACAGGTGCGCAGAACTGCTACAGCGAGAAATCCGGTGCTTATACCGGTGAGGTATCTGCTGAAATGCTGCAGTCAATTGGTGTGGATTATGTGATTATTGGTCACTCAGAAAGAAGAGAATATTTTCAGGAAAGCAATGAGATGCTGGCTAAGAAGGTAGATTTGGCGCTGGCCAATGGCCTGAAGCCTATTTTCTGCTGCGGTGAGCCGCTGGCGATCCGTCAGGCGGAAACTCAGAATGCGTATGTAGCTAAGCAGCTGGAAGAGAGTTTATATCACCTGACCGAAGAGCAACTGAAAAACGTGGTGATTGCCTACGAGCCAATCTGGGCTATTGGTACAGGTTTAACTGCCAGTGCACAGCAGGCGCAGGATATGCATGCTTACATCCGTTCACAGATTGCTGCGAAGTTTGGCCGTGAGGCAGCGCTGCGTATGTCTATCCTATACGGTGGCAGCGCTAAGCCGGGTAACGCGGCGGAACTGTTTGCCTGCCCTGATGTGGATGGCGGATTGATCGGTGGTGCTTCCCTGGTGGCGGCTGATTTCACCGCTATTATCAGCAAACTGCCTTAATGGTTATAATAAATTGAGAATACGCAGATTATATATATCTGCGTATTTTTTTAGTAAAAATTGCTAAAAAAATTAGTATTTCAAAGAAAAGGTTGTATATTCGTATTGTCATTCTAACAAACAGATTTAAAAGAAACTGTTATGAATACGAGTATTGAAAATACAGAAGCGTTATTTGATTATCTGGTTGTCGTAAATCCAGATGTGCTGGTGTCGAAGGATATCGTTCGCATCCGGCAGTTTATTGGGAGAGAGATTGGAGATGAGGGGGTGGTGAATTCTTCCGTTCAGATTCCGTTGTTCCGTTCTGTTTTTCCGGAGCGTTTTCAGGAGATGTTTATGGAAACGCTGGAGGGCATTGCTAAGGAGCAGGCGGGGTTTGCGGTGTACACTTCCCGGATCGACAGTCATCAGCACGAGGATGGGAGGTGTAGTATTTTCGTGAATGTGGCGAATGTAAAGCCATTGGTTAGTTTACAGCGTGCGTTATTGCAGTGCTTTGATTTACCCCAGCAGGATTACCGCCCGCATATCATGGTAGCGGGACGTATTCAACATCCGGGCTTATCCCGCTCTTTGCCTCAGCTTTCTCAGCAAATGTTTGTGCGTAGTTTTAATTGTCATTGTTTCAGTTTGCTCCGCCGACCTTCTACAGGAGGGAAATACGAGCGGGTGCGTGATTTCGTCTTCGGAGATATCGAGCATATGGTAGGCTCACTGTTCAATTACGCTGCTTAACTACTGCCTGTTAACCTGTATTATCTTTTTTACTGCCCTTAACATTTAATGGCAGCCTACGTTTCCGATGACCGGAAGTTTGGATGATTTGCACCCCAGGACGTAGTCTCGCATAAGCTGCTCTGCAATATGGAAATATTGCGGATGGAAGTGTCTTGCAATGAAAGTGCGCAAATAGAGGTTTGATAGAGAGAGAGTGGAGGTTGCGCAGGGAAAATGCGAAGGCAGTGCCAGGTGCATGCTACTGGGTAGTTACTCCGCTAATGAGCGGTGAGACAGGCCTGCGGGCAATTCCTCCTTTAAAATACCAGCTGCCTGCAGGCCCCGGCTGGCCTGTTAAGCGGCGCTATCAAAACTATTGCAAAGCCGACTTCAGAGTCCATTGTTCATCCATGTTTGTTTGATCCCAACCCTCAAAGTAACCAGTACTTGCTACCCCATTAACAATTTTTAGCAACCATGCTAGCCAGAAATCTTTTGAGACGTATTGGATTTAGACTTAAATTAGAGGAAGTATAATTCAACCAGAATTCCGCTTATTAGATTTTAACGTTGTAAAAAACGTCTCAAAAAAGCCATAAAGGTGATAATTGTTCCCCATAAACTGCCATAACTATACAGTATGTGAGGGTTTAAAAATTTGTCTTGTTGGTTGATTCTTGCTAGTAACTTTATTTCCTTTTTATTGCCATGGCAACAAATTCAATTGTACACAATAAGATCCTCGTAAAAGGTCTTGTACAGGGAGTAGGCTACCGCGCTAATGCCAAACACGTCGCCGATTTGCTGGGTGTTCAGGGTAGCGTTAAAAACTTATCCGATGGAAGCGTCACTATTGTGGCAGAAGCTACTGCAGAAGTAATGGAAACCTTTCTGAAATGGTGCCGCAACGGACCAAGTCCCGCAGAAGTCAGGGAAATGGTAGTGGTTCCAGGAGATGTACAGCATCTTAAAGACTTTCTCATCCTTCACTAACAGTACCGGAGCATTCGACATCATTACACTATTGACCTGCCACAGCGCTGTGGCAGAGCGTTTTCCTTCGGGCGGTTTGGCAGCATCCCACCCGAAGGAAACCCGCATGACGTATTGCTTTAAACACGAGGTCCCGGACCAATGGCCCGGGACCTCCTGCTGCTTTCCTCTTGCCAAAGGCTGGAAAAGCCGTATTTATAATTCCTATTTACTTACTCTTGCTTTCAACGCCTTATCCAGCGCAGCTTTTGGTATCACCACTGAAATAGTATTATTAGCGAAATAAGCCTCTGATACATTCAGGTAGCCATGATAAGGCCCCGCCTGACCCCAGGAATTTTTCACCACAAAAAATGTTTTGCCTTTAGGACTCTGACCAATGCCGGTGATGTGCATCAGGTGATCATCTTCTGTTACCAGTTCTTCGTATAAGCGTTGGCGTGAGTCCTGCGTAACCACGTTTTCCTCCTGATCAGGATTGAATGGTTTGGCACGCATGAGGGAGTCTACTGTGGGTACCAGTGCGTATCCACGACCCATGGCCCATCCGCGGTTGGATACATCGGCATCCCAGGCTACAGTGTAGCCTTTCTTTACGGCCGATTTGCAGGCATCCACCAGCTCGTTGAGCGGAATGTTATAATAAGCACCGTTGCTGAAATTATCCGGAACCTCCAGTATAAAACGCTCGTCAAACGGATGATGTGTGAAAGAAGTCAGTCCCACATAATCGTCTGCGTTGAACTTCAGAACGTCTTTGGCGTAGGTTTGCGGCGTGTAGGTTTTACCGTTAAATTCAAATGATGCCGGCGGTGCACCCATGTATTTATCCAGGATTACAATCGTGCTGTCGAGCCAGTTATCATTCACCGGACGGCGTTTTTTTAGCGCAGAATCCAGGTAGGCTTTCAGCTCTTTTACCATTTTACCGTGGTTGAAAGAGGTGGCACCATTGGTAAGACCAGTGTAAGCGCTTTCCGGTACTGCTCCGTATTTGGCGATGGACTGAATCACATCGTGTCCAAGGCCTCCTTCATCAAAACGGGCAAATCCCTGGCGCAGGATATAATTCTTTGCCTTTTCGATATAAATGTTTCGTACAGTAAACATCTCTGAGATGTCGGGCGTAGATTCACCTTTACGGATACACTCTGATTCCACCAGCGAGGTAGTGGCAAAGCACCAGCAGGTGCCTGTAGCCTGTTGATTTTTTACGCTGGTAGTGGCATTCAGTTTTCCGTTTACCAGGCTGCTGTCCTGCGCATAGGCCGCCACAGTGCCGGATAAGAGTAACGCGAGAAAGATTGATTTCATAATGCAGTAGATTGCTGATGTTGGCTAAAGTTAATTGTTGCTACTGCAAAAATAGCACTGTCTGCGGTAGCAAACAGTGCTATTTTATAAATGAAGAGCGAATTTGGAATTTGGGGTCGTTGCTATTGAAACTGATAGCTTTAAGCGATGCTGTTTTGCTGCATGATAGTACAGCCGGTAAATGCTTACTGCTTATTGTTGTTGGATGAAGAGATATTCAGATGATCTTTACCACCTGAGATCTTCAGGTTGTCTTCGTCGATCAGTGATTTGTATTTACGGGTGATGTTATCAGGCTGGGTAACGCCGTTTACACGGAGTGTATTGTTGCTGTACTCAATTTCGTAGTTGCTGTTTTTGTCCAGCAGTTTATCGGCGGCCATCTGGTCGATGATTTTGTGATACCTGTTGGAGCGGGCATGGGCGACGTCGCGGTCGCGGTCAGCACGTGCCCTGTTTTCGTCAGCCAGCTGCCGGTTTCTATCAGCCAGTTCTCTGTTTCTTTCGGTAACAGCGCGTTGTTTTTCGGCATTCAGCCTGTTTTTTTCAGCGGCCATGCGTGATTTTTCAGCAGCCAGGCGGCCTCTGTGCGCAGCGAGTCGACCCGCTTCTGCTGCTGCTAAACCGGTAGTATCGCCGGACGTATTGTAATAGTAGTGATACTGGCCATTGTATTTCATGTTGCTACCCACCTGGCTATACACAAAGTTGCGGATGGAGTCGACGTTCACATTTACATTCACACTGTTCTTTACGGAAGCCATCATTTCATCAAAGTTGATGCCTTTGAGTGCTTCTCTGGCTTCGTTTTGTGCAGCTACTATGTCAGCGTTCATTTGTTTCCAGTCCACTTTATCGAGGGCTGCTTTAGATTCTGCCTGAATCTTTTTCATGTCCACCTCTTTCAGCTGGGCCATTGCTTTCTGGATGGTTTGTTCCGCTTCACGGATTTGTTTTTCCAGTTTCTTCTGTTGTGCAGGCGACAGTCCCTGGCTGCTGTAAACATAAGCGCCTTTTACCCGTGCTGGCGGTGCAGGTGGAGCAGGCGGGGCAGGGAAGTCTGCTTCTCCAGGTGCTGGCGGCGCTGGTGGTGCCGGTACCGGCGGTGCATCAGGAACGCCTGGTACAGCAGGAGGAGCTGGTGGTGGTGGTACGGTATCTGTACAAACTGCATCTTCTGCATGCTGTTCGTTGATGCTTACCACCGCTTCGGTAGTAGTGTTATTGGTGGCTGCAATGGCTTCATGGGCAAGAACTTCCTTAGTGGCTGGTGCTTCCTTTTCGGAGGCTTTCACCTTCGCAGGATTTAACCAGGCGATTGAAATGAGGCCGGCGGCAATGATCATTACAGCAAGAAATTTTTGACTATAGTTGAGATTTTTTGTTTTCATTTCCATGATACGTTTAATGCGATTAAACAGATGCTGTTTGTTGTTTGCAGCAGCCATGGCCAGTGAATTGGATGATAACCGGTATTCTTCCAGTGCCACCAGGGCTTTGGCGTAGTGCAGGGGATGTACGGAGTTGACAACCAGGTCATCGCAGCAGTGTTCGCGCTCCTGCCGGATGATTCGGGAAATCTGCCATACAAAAGGATTGAAGAACAGGATTGTTTCTACAATTGATTGGAAGATATTCAACAGATAATCATTGCGTTTTATGTGCGCCAGCTCGTGAAGGAGGATGGCTTCCAGCTGTTCGGTGGAAAGGTTATTCACCATGGCCACCGGCAGCAATATTATAGGCTTCAGAAAGCCCAGCATTACAGGTACCTGGATGTAACCGGATACGAGTAATTTTACGGGACGGGTAATGTCCAGTTGAGCGGAAAGCCTTGCCAGGTGCTGCTCCCAGCTTGCGTCCATCGGACTTGTTTTGTCTGTTCTGATGCGTTGTAACTGCGCCAGGTCGGCAAACAATTTGATCGTCATGATACAGAAACCGATCACATATAGCGTTACCAATACCGGGAACCAATTTTCCATTTGCGGGAAAAAGCCGGTGAGTCCGTCCTGACTTTTATACATGGTTTCCACCACCAGTCCTTCGGGAACTGCTGCCGTCAGTTGCAGGTTGGCAACCGCAGCTGCTACAATCTCCCTGGCCTCCTGGAAGGCGCTGATCTGCTGGTAAAGCGTGATCACAAACCAGGTGAATATACCTCCCAGCGATAATACGGATAAGTTGTACTTTATCCTGGCAGAAGCCATTGGCCACAGCGCCAGTACTATCCGTAAGGCTGCAAATACGCACAGCGATTGCCAGGTAGAATGTAAAATGGTCCATCCTAACGCACGTACCAGGTCTGCAGTGAGAGGTAAGAAAGTCATTTGACAGGATTTAGATGGTTTATCGCTGTTGTTTTTCGATATCGTTGAGGTATTGACGGATCTGATCCAGTTCCTTATCCGACGATTTATGATGGCCCAGTGCCTGCAATACCAGTTGGCTCGCAGAACCACCGAACACGGTGTCTATCATTTTGCTGAGCAGTTGTTGTTGTGTTTCCTGCTGTGATACCGCTGCTGCATAAATATGCGTTTTGCTGCTGGCATCACGGGTAAGCAGTCCTTTCTCATACATGATCTGCATCAGCTTCAAGGTAGTGGTGTAGCCTGCGTCTTTGGTTTCGGCCAGCTTTTCGTGTACTTCACGAACCGTACTGGCTCCCTTCTCCCAAAGTATCCCCAGGATCTCCAACTCACTCTCTGTAGGTTTTTGCTGTTTCACTTTAATGCGATTATGATGACGAAATGTGTATCCTTAAAACGATGCGCGAACATCTACGAATATCTTCGTAAACAAATGTACGATAGTTTTCGTAATTGCAAAATATTTTTCAGGGAAAAATATAAATCATTGATTTTGTTGTGATTGTCGCAATTGTTTCGTGGTTTTGCGGCTGCCGTCTGCACTCCATCCCGGGGAATCAAACAGATAGTGTAAGGCTTCTTTGATGGATTTGGAATGACGCAGATCCTGCCAGATCGCCACCCATTCGTGTGTGGCTATACGTAATGGATTGTAAGTATGTATATTGGAGGTTAACCCATAGGTAGGGCGTTCCTGCTCTGCTGTAAATGTGCCAAACAGCCGGTCCCAGATAATAAGGATACCACCGTGGTTCTTATCCAGGTAGTTCAGGTCGGATCCATGATGTACCCGGTGGTGCGAAGGAGTATTCAGGATATATTCGAAGGGCTTAGGCAGTTTATGAATGACTTCTGTATGAATCCAAAACTGGTAGATAAGGCTGATGGCCTGCATAGTCATTACCATTACCGGATGGAAGCCTACAAACGGCATCCAGAGCCAGAACAGGAAGGTACCGGTGAAATTGCCTGTCCATGTTTGCCGGAGCGCCGTAGCCAGGTAATATTTTTCAGAAGAGTGGTGAATCACATGGGATGCCCAGAAAAATCTCACGCTGTGGCTGATCCTATGAAACCAGTAGTAACTGAAATCATCTGCAAAAAAACATAAAATCCATACCCACCACTCAAAACCAAGTGTATACACCCGTATTTTTTCATACACCAGCATATAGGTGCCTAAGATGATGGTTTTTGTAAACAGTCCGGTAAATACATTTCCCAGGCCCATCGCAATGCTGCTGGCGGCGTCCTTTGTTTCATAACGGTGCCTGTTGTCGATCGTGGTAATGATGATCTCCGCGAGTATCAGGAGTACAAAACCGGGAATAGCATATATGATGAGTTGCGGAGGCATAAGGTGGAAGTATTTCCATTAAGTTACTGAATTTTGATGGCATAAAAAAGGCCGATGCCTTTGGCATCGACCTTTTTCCGAAGTAGGGGGACATGGGGCCCGGCCTCCGGTGGCCGCTATTTCACGGTAACTTCCGCTCTGCTCACCGCAGAAGTACCGAAGCGACCTAACATTTTTACCTTACCGTTTGCAGTGGTATTCTGCATGTTGCTCTTCACATTTTCCAGCACTTTCGCAAACAGTCCGCCTGCGTTTACCTGCTCATTTACCTGGGTTAAAAAGTCATAACTGGGTTTAGAGAGAGATTTAATTCTTACTATGATTTTCTCTCCGAGCTGGAACGGTTTATCGTAATCGGTAATACTTTGCTGAATTGGCAGAATAAAGGTATTGCCATCATAAATTCCTTCATCAAAGCCTGCGTCTACAGAGAAAGCATCTTCGAGGCGGGTGGTGGTATCGTTTCTGTAGGACCTAATCCAGTAATAATCCACTGCACCTGCCGGATCTTTTGCATAAAAACGTGCATAGTAGCCTTCCTTGCCGGAAATAGACTCTTCCTTTGATTTGTATTCATACGTGATAGAATCAATTGGTGTGGTACGTTTTAGTGTATCCAGACCTTCCAGTATTTCGCCTTTGTATTCCAGGTGTAGTTTGTACACATGGCCGATTACACCAATGGCTTTTGCACTTGCATCGTAGGTATAATAGCCGTTGTTATAATTAAAAGGGTAACTCTCGCCGCTGGTAAGATCGTGCAGGGTAATCTTCGCATCGTTTACCACCGGCGCCGGGTCCTGTTGGGTATAGGGCACGCTCATGGTAATACGGATTTTCTGTACGCCCTTTTCGTTGGTAATCCAGCCATCCAGCACGGGATAGGATTGCCCCACAGGCACATTGAGATCAATAGGATCTTCGCAGGCTGTAAAAGCACCGGCGATAATAAGTGATATATAAAAAAGGAACTTTTTCATGGCTACACGTTTAGCAGTTAGAACTTGAAATTGTAAGTGATACCAGGCACAATGGTACCGATGATGGAAAAGCGAACAGCTTCCTTAACATCCGGATTATCCGGATTTTGACGGAAGTAAACGGTGTAGGCGTTGCGGCGTGCATAAACATTATACAGCGAGAACACCCATTCTCCTTTCCAGCGTTTCAGTTGCTTGCCCTTCAGCGTCATGGACAGGTCCAGGCGGTTGTAGGGCGACAACCGGTAGTTATTGCGTTTTTCCGTACTGTTGTATGGAATATCCCAATCCTGGAATTCCAGGCGGTTATCTGCAAAAGTGGCCGGCGTCCCGGATGCAAACACCCAGTTAGCGGAAGCTGATATACGTTTAGTGAATGTATGAGAGACCACGATGTTTACATTATGCGTACGATCGTAGCGGTTCAGGAACCATTCATTCATACTGATGCCAGGCGTTTTACGCTCGGTTCTTGACAGGGTATAGCTGATCCAGCCGGTGGTATTTCCAATATCTTTCTTGGCATACAATTCAACACCATAAGCGCGGCCCTGTGAAGGCAGCAGGTCAGCCTCAATTTGCGGATTAAGCTGCAGGTTGGCATTGTCGATATAGTCCAGCTGGTTGTCTGTTGTTTTGTAGAATACTTCACCTGACAGCTCGTAGCTATCGTTTGGCGCATTAAAGAAATAACCGACAGTATACTGATTGGAAACCATTGGCGCCACGTTGTTGCTGCTTGGTGTCCAGATGTCGAGCGGGGTTGGTGAGGCCGTATTGGAGAGCTGGTGCATAAACTGCGAAGTACGGCTGAAGGCTACTTTCACCGCGTGTAAATCGTTAAAGGCATAACGGATACTGGCACGTGGCTCAATATAGCTGTATGCAGTCATCTTTTCACCTGCACCAAAATCTTTTTGACCAATCAGGCGTTTTCTGATGCCCGGGGTAGTATCTGCATAATAGTATTCAGTACCGCTGCCGAGTGTCTGGTAGTTTGAAAACCTTACCCCGTACTGGATACCGAAATGTTTGTTGGGCTTATACTCATGATCCACATACACGGCTGATTCCAGGGCATGTTTATCCGGAATGGTTTTGATATGCTGGTCATCTCCTTCGGTGCCGATACCGGTACCTGGTTTGAAGGTATAGTAGATGCCCTGCACACCAAAACGGAGTGTGTTAGCGGAGTTGATATAGTAGGTAAAGGAAGGTTTGAGGCCATAGTTGATGATGTTGGAAGTCCAGTCGTAGCTCTGTGAAGGCTCAGTTTCTGATTTTTTACTTCCATTGCTGAACTGCAGACTATAATCGTATTTGCTATAGTAGGAGGTCAGGTTCAAAAACAGTTTATTGGTAAATACATGGTTCCAGCGTAAAGTGGCGGTAGCGTTACCCCAGTTCATATTTACATCTTTCCCAAAACCAAATACATCTCTTCCGAAATAACCACTCAGGAACAGGGTGTTGTTACTGTTGAATTTATAGTTAGCCTTTGCGGTGAGATCGTAAAAATTCAGCTTGGTATCTTTCATATCTCCTTTTACAAAAGGCTTCATCAGCACATCGATATACGATCTTCTGGCGGCTACGATAAAGGAAGACTTATCTTTTACGATAGGTGCTTCCAATGACAAACGGCTGAATATATTACCGATACCGCCATTTAAGGCCAGTTTCTGGTTATTACCGTCTTTCATACGGATATCCAGTACGGAGGAGGTACGACCTCCATATTCTGCCGGAAAACCACCTTTAATAAGGTTCAGGCTTTTTACCGCATCAGGGTTGAAAACGCTGAAGAAACCGAGCATGTGTGTGGAGTTATAAACCGGTGCTTCGTCCAGCAGGATGAGGTTTTCGTCGCTGTTACCACCACGAACGTTGAAGCCGGAGGCGCCTTCACCTACGGTAGCCACACCCGGGAGGGTTTGAATGGCGCGCAGTACATCTACCTCTCCCATGAAAGTAGGCATTGCTTTCATTTGTGCAATGTCGAGGCGGTTGATGCTGGTGTTAATGGTGTTGATCGCTTTTTCCTGTTTGTCGCCTTTAATGGTTATTTCATTAAGCTGGCTGGAACTGGCTTCCAGCTTTACATCCAGGGTGGTGTTCTTCTGAAGTTTGATAGTAGTTTTGAAATTACCATAGCCAATATAGCTAAATTGCAGTTCCTGTTCACCTGCCGGGAGGGTGATGGAATAGAAGCCATATTGGTTAGTGACGGTGCCGATGCTGGTACCCGGTTTTCCAACCGAGATACCGATCAGGCTTTCGCCGTTTTGTTTATCTTTCACATATCCGCTAACAGTGTACCTGGCTTGTTGCGCGTACGTTACCGTAGCGCCTAACAATAGGAAAATGGCGGACAGCAGCATGGTAGCCCTTGTTTTCATAAAAGGTAAATGCAGTTTAATTGAGTTTTTTCGGTTTTGTAACATGCATATATGACGAGGTGGATTAAACTTACCCCTACACGCCGTGAAAATAAAAATGAAAAACGGGTTTACAGTATTCGTTGTAAAAAATTAATGTTACAACGCCGACTGTAAACCCGTGGAAAGAGTTGTTCAGATACAGTAATTAGTCCAGAATGTCGCAGGCAAAACCTAAGTTGGTGACCAGTTCAATGATTTCTTCTTCCTGGAAAATGGCCGGACATGCTACTCTTAACACCCGGTCGCAGTCTTCAAGGTCTACACTGCAGGCCTGTACCTCAAAGGAGGACGAAATCGCCTTTATGACATTGTTTTTATCATGAACGGAGGTAATATTTGTTCGGAATATTCCAATCATTTTGTTTCTAATTTGGTTATTCGGAATATTTTTGTGCAAATTTGCTATAGTTATCCCAACTAACTGTTACACCGGAAGGAGTAAAACTTATATGAAACGGATTATTTATGGCCGTAGTTATAAAAAATGATGCCAGCGACATCCTGTTGCAAGATGAGATGCCGTTTGACGTAACGAAGCTGTCGTCGCCAACTATATTGGAAGATGTGAAAAACCTGTCTTTTGATTTTGGCAATGCTACCTTTAATAGTCTGTACTTTGATGGTTATCACCTTGGCCATGGTACGGCCCAGATTTACGAGAATCTTCATATTTCACATTCCAAAGGCCCCGGGCAGTTGGTGGACATGTTGTTTTTGCAGCGTGGCAGGTTCAATACCGGCCTGGAAGGGGTAACGGATAACCTGCGTTTTTCCACGCTGGAGCATAATCTCCTATATACGCCTACCGGTGATGAAACGGCTTCTGTAGAGAAGCAGGACGGGTTGAATATGTTTATGATCAGCTTTACAGCGGAGCGTTTTTTATCGTTGGCTGAGCATAACGGGGATATATTGGGGAAGATGGCAGATGAGGTGGCGGGCAATCGCGCCGCTATCCTGGAAAAGGATCAGAATCCGCATATTACCCCACGCATGAACGCTATCATCGAGGAAATTACTAATTGCAACTTTCAGGGTGGGCTTAAAAAATTGTTTTTGCAGTCCAAAACGCTGGAACTGCTAGCGTTGCAATGCAGCCAGGTGATTGAGGGAATGAGCCATAAATCCAATAAGCCATTGTCGGCATCCGACCGTGAAAGGCTGGATTATGCCAGGAGTGTATTACTGGCCAACATGCAGCAGCCGCCAACCCTGGCGCAGCTGGCGCGTATGGCGGGAATTAATGAGTTTAAGCTCAAGAATGGTTTTAAGCAACTATATAACACTACTGTATTTGGTTATCTGAGTGACTACAGGCTGGAACTGGCTAAAGATATGATCCTGGATGGGGCTAAGAGTCTTACCGACATTGCGGATGAAGCGGGCTACTCCAGCCTCCCGCATTTCAGTACTGCCTTTCGGAAGAAGTTTGGCGTGAGTCCGAGCAGGATTAAACATTAACTGATACCTCTTTCTATAAAAGCAAAAGGTGCCGGGCACGGCACCTTTTGCTTTTAATATTTCCGTTACTTATTAGTATGCCAGCGTGAACTGTTGTTTTACGTGCTTCGGAGTTTCCAGTTCATCTATCAGTGCTACGGCGTAATCTGCCACAGATATTTTGCTGTGGCCAGCCTCGTCGGTTACCAGCGTGGTACCACCCAGGCGGAATTTGCCGGTGCGCGGACCAGGTTCGATCATGGCGGCAGGGCTTAGAGCGGTCCAGTCGAGGTCATTTTCCTGTTTTAACACCAGGAGGCCTGCGCGGGTAGCTTCGGCGATTGGTTTCCATTCAGCCGGGAAATGAGGGCTGTCGAGCAGCAGGTGGCCTGGTGCTACTTCCAGGCTTGCGGCGCCGCTCACCAGTATAAATCTTTTGATGCCCGCCTGCTTCAAACCGGCTATGGTGGCTTTGGTGGCTTGCACGTAGGTGTCGGTATCTACTGCCTTATAAGCACTGATCACAGCGTCGGTGCCTGCAACGGCGGCTGCTACTGCATTTGCGTCGGTAACATCTGCCTGTTTCACCGTTAATTTCTCATTGGATACGGTAATCTTTCCCGGGTTACGGACAATGGCGGTTACCTCATGTCCTCTGTTGAGGGCTTCGTTCAGTATTTCATGTCCGATAAAGCCGGATGCGCCTATAATTGCAACTTTCATCTTTATAAATTTAAACTGTAATAATAATGATTACAGTACGAAGGTAAGAAGGAAATTGATTGGAGCCAAAAGATTTTTCTTTAAATCCCGGGCCTTCGGCCCGGGATTTAGAAGGGAGGGCGGTGCCCTCCCCAGCTCTCCGGGGAAACTTGGTTGCCCGTGCGCACCGCGGACCCAACGTAAACATATACCCCAAAAAAAAGCCGGGTAGAAAGGAGTCATCTCCTTTCTACCCGGCCGCTAACAGTTACTTAAACCTTATTTTTTAGGCGCTACATAAGTCACCACAGGTGCTTTAGCAGCTTTTTCAGGCTGCATAATCACCTTTGCAGCAGGCACTGCATCCCTGGTATGGAATTTTTCGCCCAGGGTAGGTGCAATCACCAGTGAAACGATGGACATCAGTTTGATGAGGATGTTCATAGAAGGACCAGAGGTATCTTTGAAAGGATCACCCACGGTATCACCGGTAACAGAAGCTTTATGTGGTTCTGATTTCTTATAATAAGTTTCGCCATTGATTTCAACGCCTTTCTCGAAGGATTTCTTGGCATTATCCCAGGCGCCACCGGCGTTGTTCTGGAAGATACCCATCAGTACGCCGCTAACGGTTGCACCGGCAAGGAAACCACCCAGTACTTCCGGGCCGGCAATAAAGCCGATCAGCAACGGGGAAATCAATGCAATAGCACCAGGTGCCAGCATTTCACGGATAGATGCTTTGGTGGAAATGTCCACGCATTTATCATACTCCGGTTTACCGGTACCGTCCATAATACCTGGAATTTCGCGGAACTGACGGCGCACTTCTTCCACCATCGCCATGGCAGCGCGTCCTACTGCCGCAATCGCCAGGGAGGAGAAGATGAACGGAATCATACCCCCGATAAACAAGCCAGCCAATACATCTGCTTTATAAATATCAATTCCGGAAATGCCGGCCACACCTACGAAGGCAGCAAATAATGCCAGTGCGGTGAGGGCCGCGGAAGCGATCGCAAAACCTTTACCGGTTGCAGCTGTGGTGTTACCCACCGCATCCAGGATATCTGTTTTTTCACGTACTTCTTTTGGCAGCTCGCTCATTTCAGCAATACCACCTGCGTTATCTGCAATCGGACCGAAGGCATCGATGGCCAGCTGCATAGCTGTAGTAGCCATCATACCGGCAGCGGCGATAGCCACGCCGTATAACCCCGCAAACGCGTAGGAACCCCAGATACCGGCAGCCAGTACCAGGATCGGAAGGGTAGTGGATTCCATACCTACAGACAAGCCACCGATGATATTGGTAGCATGGCCGGTGGCCGACTGACGAATGATAGAACGCACCGGACGTTTGCCCATGGCGGTATAATATTCGGTAATGATACTCATGAGGGTACCTACTGCCAGCCCTACCACGATAGAGCCAAATACCTGGCCTCTGGTAAATACGTGGCCACGCAGCTGCATTTCTGAATCAGGCAGAATCCAGTTTACCAGGAAGTAGGAAGCAATCAGGGTGAGCACAATGGAGCCCCAGTTGCCCATATTCAGCGCACGCTGCACCACGCTGGTGTTCAGACCTGCGCTGTCGCTGATGCGTACGAAGAAAGTGCCGATGATAGAAAATATGATACCGAAACCTGCAATCAGCATAGGCAGCAGGATGGGGCCAATGCCGCCAAACGCGTCCTGGCTGGTGGTTTCAGAGCCCAGTACCATGGTTGCAAGTACAGTTGCCACGTAGGAACCGAATAAGTCGGCGCCCATACCGGCCACGTCACCTACGTTGTCGCCCACGTTATCAGCGATGGTAGCAGGGTTACGCGGATCATCTTCCGGGATACCGGCTTCCACTTTACCTACGAGGTCAGCGCCTACGTCAGCAGCTTTAGTATAGATACCACCGCCTACACGGGCAAAGAGTGCGATACTCTCCGCACCCAGGGAGAAGCCGGTAAGCACTTCAATTGTTTTGATCATTTCAGGTGTGTTGGCTGCTGCACCAAAGAAGGAACTGAGGGCAATAAATAACGCACCCAACCCTAATACAGCCAGGCCGGCAACACCCATACCCATTACCGAACCTCCGGTGAAGGATACCTGCAGGGCCTTTGATAAACTGGTACGCGCTGCATGCGCCGTACGCACGTTCGCTTTAGTGGCGATTTTCATACCAATGAAACCTGCTACTGCAGAGAATATAGCACCCATTACAAAAGCCAGTGCGATTGACCAGTGCGAATTTTCGTGAGTGGCTCCCATATAAGCCAGCAAAAGAGCAGCAATAATTACAAAATAGGTAAGGATCTTATACTCAGCTTTCAGAAATGCCATAGCTCCTTTTGCGATATGGGCGGCAATCTCCATCATTTTTTCGTTGCCGGCATCCTGGCGGGAAACCCAGGCGCTCCGTAACGCGGTAAATAACAAGGCTAGTAATCCAAAACATGGAACGAGGTAAACTATATTCATATAAGCGAATTTAAAAAATGCAAGGTTGACAAAATTTGTTTAATAGTTAAAAGATCATAAGATTCCAAATAGTGTTTCAAATAAATATAAAACATAAAAAATTAATACTCACGTATGTGAGTCGATTTTTTAATAAAGTTCGCTATGGGAGGGAGTTTTAGGGGGCAGGTTTTTTGGGGTCAGATTCCCTGTAAAAAGGCATCCCCCAGGTGATGGATAATGTCACCGGCCGTCATGGCTTCCTGCGATAATCTGGCCGCGGCAAGGTCGCCGGCGTAGCCATGCAGCCATACACCCAATATGATTGCTGCTTTAGGAGTATAGCCCTGCGCCAGCATGGCGGTGAGTATGCCTGTCAGCACGTCGCCGCTGCCTCCGGTTGCCATTCCTGCATTACCGGTGGGATTGAAATACAACGAGCCATCGGGGCAGGCGATTGTACTATATCTCCCTTTTAATAAAATATAAAGACCTGTTTCTACTGATTTCCGGCTCAGCAGGTCCAGCCGCTCAAACTGGTTGGCAGTGGCGCCAAACAGGCGCTCAAACTCTTTGGGGTGGGGCGTCAGCAGGGAGCCTTTTGGTATTTTATATAACAGGTAAGGATATACGGAAATAATATTCAGGGCATCTGCATCCAGCACCATGGGCAAGGGGTAATTGTCCAGCAGTTTTTCCAGCGCCAGCGCTGTTTGCTGGTGAGTGCCCAGGCCGGGGCCTATGCCAATACTATTATATTTTGCCTCGTTGATATCCAGGTGGAAATGCGTGCTGTGCTGCATGTCGGCGTCCGTAACACACATGGCGGCGGGCTCGCCCAGTTGCATGATCTCATACCCGCAGCCGGGAACATGAGCACTCACCAGCCCTGCGCCAGCCCTTAAGCAGGCCCTGGTAGCCAGCAAAGCGGCACCGATTTTTCCATAGCTGCCGGCAATCAGGAGTGCATGACCATAAGTGCCCTTATGCCCAAATGGATTCCTGGGCTGGTAGATGGTACGGATCGTCTCCTGGTCAGTGAGGTGAAAGCGTGCAGGCGTTTGCGTGAGGAAATCCGGATGGAGCCCTATAGGCAGCACATGAATCTCTCCCCCAAAAACTGCATTTTCAGGCAACATAAAAGCCAGCTTGTAGGTTTCAAAACTGAGCGTATAATGTGCCTGTACTACCGGGGTATGGAGGGAACTGCTGTCCGCCTGGAGGCCGGAAGGCATGTCAATGGCTATCACGGTATGGCGCGTACGCAGATCGTTGATACGGTGAATAACCCCTGCCAGCCAGCCTTCCACAGGTTTGTTGAGGCCAGTCCCAAACAGGGCGTCTATAATAATACCATCAGCCGCGATTGCCGGAAACTCCTGCACATCATTGAGCGGATGGATATGGCCTGGAAAGCGCTGCTCCAGCCGTGCCTGGTTCGCCAGGTTATCGGCACTGGCATTGCCGGTAAGTAGCCAGGCGTTTGCTTCGTAACCTTTTTCCAGCAATTGTCGCACAATGGCAAGGCCGTCGCCACCATTATTGCCTTTACCACAAATAATATAAACAGGATGTGCAGGGGGGAAATGATCTTCTATCCAGCCAGTACAGGCCGCTGCGGCACGCTCCATCAGGTCAACACTGCTGATGGGCTCATGTTGAATGGTATAGGCATCGGCTTCACGTATTTGTGCTGCGCTGAAGATCTTCATAGTAATAGCTTATACCCTAAAATTAGGGAATATTCGCTAATCGCTTACTTCACCAGCAGTGGTTTTACTGCATTGCCATCGCTCCAATGGCCGGTATACTGCTGGCCCAGGGTATTCCCAAGTGCGGTATCACAGCCTTTCTGGTAAAAGGCGCAGTCGAGCAGGGCATCGGTGAGTTTCCAGTAGCAATAATAGTCGGCAGCATCAGTACGTGTACCCGTAAACGATGCGCTGATGACGGTGTTGCGCTGGCCTGAATCGAACCACATATCAGTGGAGGCAGCTTCGCTATGGTTGGCAGAAATAACAGGGGAGCCGTGATTATCCGCCTGGTGAATGATGTAATTCTTGTTGCCGGGTGCTATGTAAGCAGTTGTGCTATAGAGCATGTCCGAAAAGGCAGTCCCGGCGCGATTATCATCTTCTTCCGTAATTAAAAGCATTTTGATTTTGCCCGACATGTTCCTGTAAGAAGCAGCGGCACCCTGGGGAGCATTACCGGTACCGGGGCATGCCAGTACTAAGGCTCTGGCGGTTGGAACGCCAAAAGTACCCGGAGTAAGGGCAAGATTGGCACTTACTACGGCGCCATAAGAGTGGCCTACATATGCATATTTACCTTTGATGGGCTGGGGCCAGGAGGGATTGGCCGCAATGGTTTTTAATGCCTGGCTGATGGCAGCAGCTGCATTGGAGGAATAGATTGTAGGTGTGGTAACAAGGGTAGCCTGGTATCTCGGAAAAATAACAATATTTCCCCTGCGTACCAGGTGCCTGATCCAGCTGCCATAACAGGCGGGATTCCAGGCCCCGTACCCATGGTTGAACACAATTACCGGTGCCTCCTTTGGTGTTGGGCTCATGGGGTAATATAGCCAGAACCCATTATTGCCCTCGTCGTAGTTTACCTTTCCAATGTCGTTGTGGGTATACGCTGCGCCCCCGTAGCCATTGGCAGGCTGCGCCGGCTGTTTTACGGACGGTGCTTCCGGCGCTGGTTTATTGCAGGCCGAATGCGTGAGTAAAGTGGCAATAAGCAGGAATAGCAGGCGCTTCATGGCAGGGAGTTAGCATTTGTACCAAATAAAAACGGATTATGGGAGCCCCATAATCCGCTAAAGTACATTTTTATTTCCCTATTTTTTAGAAGGCAAATCTGGCAGATACGCCACCGATTTCTTCGCCCATGTAGCTGGTTGGACCAACAAACTGTACGAAAGGTTTCAGATCCGCGCTGATATTGAGCGGGAACTTCTTGAAAGTATATTCAATACCGATGATACCATCCAGCCCCGGGGTTGCATAGGTACCTTTTCCTTTCTCATGGAATTTATCTTCG
Organism: Chitinophaga jiangningensis; assembly: GCF_900142605.1. Classification (GTDB taxonomy): domain Bacteria; phylum Bacteroidota; class Bacteroidia; order Chitinophagales; family Chitinophagaceae; genus Chitinophaga; species Chitinophaga jiangningensis. Next base: position 391,595 of record NZ_FRBL01000002.1, on the reverse strand, counting down.
TCATAATCCAGGCGATCCAGGATGCTCAGGTGTACACCACCACCGGCATACAGGTTCATGCCCTGCATACCCACGTTCCAGTGGTATTCATATAAACCAGTAAAAGTTACGTTAGTTCTGTTGGAAACGTTAGTGGTTACCAAACCTTCAATAGCATGAGGGCCCTGAATGAAGTGTTTAATGGTAAAGCCTACCATCCATGGATTCAAACGAATACCCAGTGCAGTGTTATAGTTTTCTACACCATAACTGCCGCCACGGTAGCTGCTTTTCTTTTGCGCGTTAGCCTGTATTGCCAGAACAGCGAAGAGGCTGAAAAGTAACACGACTTTTTTCATAGATGTGATTTGAATTAAAGAAAATAAATATTTGAGTCCTTTAACGTTAGATTTTTCTCTAAAGTATATGGCTTCCCAAAAAAATTCACCAACATTTAACAATAACAATGCCAATAGGCGTAAACGTTAGGCTTTTTTTAACAGGCGCAGGTAGAAAAAACCGGCTAGTCCAGCAGCCAGAGAGGCTGCAATGACAGATATAATGGCAATGGTTTGTATAGATCGTTCTGCATAGGCAAGTGTGGATATAAAGATAGACATGGTGAATCCAATGCCGGCAATCATCCCGATTCCCCACAGCTGTAGCCAGCCGGAACGTTCCGGCAGCACTGCCAGCCGAAGCTTCACGGCAATAAACGACATGAGGAAAATGCCCAGCGGTTTGCCGAAGAATAAACCTGCCATAATTCCATAACTGATATCATGGCCCAGCGAGGAAAGCAGGTTATCTGGCAATGCAATAGCCGTGTTGGCCAGGGCGAACAGGGGCATGATCACAAAGTTTACCGGGTCGTGTAGGCTGTGCACCAAATCTTCTATTCTTGACTGCGGGATACAGAATGCCAGTAACACACCGGCAATGGTAGCATGGATGCCGGAATTGAAAATGCAATACCAGAGTACGATTCCCGGCAGGAAATAGAGTATCAGCCTTTCTACTTTAAAGAGATTGAGTACAATAGGTATCAGTAGTACACCGCCTCCGATCAGCAGGTATTTTATTTCCAGGTGTGGAGTATAAAACAGGGCGATGGTGAGGATGGCACCCAGGTCGTCAATAATGGCCAGGGCCATCAGGAAGATTTTAAGGCTAACCGGCACACGCTTACCGAGCAGGGATAGCACACCCAGGGAAAATGCGATATCGGTGGCCATGGGAATACCCCAGCCATGCGCATAATCGGTGCCCCTGTTAAACAGGGTGAAGATGATGGCCGGCACCACCATTCCGCCGATTGCCGCCAGTACAGGCAGTATGGACTGTTTGATGCTGGAGAGTTCACCTACTGTAAGTTCACGTTTGATTTCCATCCCCACGAGGAAGAAGAAGAGCACCATCAGGCCGTCGTTTATCCATAACAGTATGGAATTAGGTAACAGCAGGAAACGGAAATGATAGTGATGGCTGGCAGCCGGATCAAACAGCTCGTTCCAGAAATTAATGTAGGCGTGCTGTATGCCGGAATTGGCCAGTACCATAGAAATCAGGGTACATATAATAAGTACAATGCCTACTGCACGACTATCTTTCATGAACGTGTAGATAGGCGAGAGCAAAGATTTCCTAATGATATTGAACGAGTTTTTCAGCACAGTCGAATATATTTCCGGGTTATGTAACCTGGCAAATATAGGGAAAATTACCAGGGGCTGAGCGGAAGTATGTACTTCTGCCCAGCCCCTGTATGTTGTTTGGAACTAATCTTCGGTTAATGCATTAATTCGTATTTATTTTTCGGCTGTCGCTTGATGTCCCATTTGAAATGTTCCAGCTTCAGCTCTTCCACCGGGCGTTGCGTAAACGGATATACGGTGGTTTCCGGCTGGGTGTAGAACACGGCTTTTTGTAGTTCTCCCCCTGCAAAGTACAGCTTGATGGTGGCAGACAGGGTGCGGTTTACGTTCATATATGCGCCCTGGTTATCGGTGGCATAGGTGATTGTTTCGGCGTTGCCTTCCACGTGCATCCAGTCGAGTGACTGATCTTTCACATAACCGGTGATCAGGTTACCCTTGATCTGGTTATATAGATCGGGGCCTGATTCATTAATGATAAAGGCATTTTGCTTCATCACCACTTTATCTGCCGTTTGATTTTTTGTATACATGTAGATGGTATCGCCGTACATCTGTGTTTTCCGGTTACTCCAGAGCACCGGATCTTTGTAAAAGCGGAATACAGAGTCGCTGGTGCTATAATAAACGCTATCAGCAACACCCTGGAGGGAATCGGAGAACATGCGTACATTATGGTAGGCGAGGATATAGCGCATATCTGCGGTGTCGGCCGATTTGTCTTTCGGCTTGGTGAGAGCAATGCTATCCGCGTAGTGCATAATGCCAGGCAGGGAATCGGCAGGCTGTATGGCTTTCATGGGGGCAATTTTGACGTTGCCTACATTGTTGAGCTGCATACGATCCCTGGATTTGGCCATGGCCGAATCGGCCATCATCATCATAACGGTGCCGGATACACTATCTTTTTGTTGTTTAGCCAGCAGTTCGTCTTTTTTGAGGAACTCCGGCATATTGTCGATGATCGTTTCTGCTGTTCTGGACTTCACGGGGGTGAGTCGTAGTGGTGGTGGCGCTTTCCTGAGGCCCTGCACGGATGGGATGGAGAGGCTGTCGCCCGGCTTAATGATCCCGGTGAAGAGGGTATCAGCGGCCATATAGAAGGTGTCCTTCTTATTTTCCATGATGAGCAGTGGCTTTTGGGTAGCGAGCAGGGTTTTATTATTCTGATCGGCTACGCCGTAGTTAGCCAGGAGCGACATTTTATTGATCGTATCGCGGTACACCATGTTGCCCGTAGCATAGGCTTTGCCGCTGATGCGGTCAATTTCCAGCTGGTCGGCGGTGAGGGTGCCGGTACTGTCTTCGATGAGGGGGCGACTGGTAAAGTTGCCGTAGCCTTTATCGGTGTCGTAGTAGCCGCTGGTGACATACATGATGCGTTTACCTTCGTTGATGGTGGTAGGCGCGATGATGTTGGCAATTTTGGTTTCGGTATTGTAGAGCAATGCATCGGTGGTGAGGGTATAGTCCGGGTTTACGAGGACTACATTCCGCTGGAAGTGCATTTCTTTCATGTCTACATAATAGAAGCCTTCATCGCTGGTGAGCACGCTTCTATCGCTGACGAGCTTACCGGTTTTGAGGTAGGAGCCTACTTTGGCGTTCATGTCGTATACCAGTTCAGGGCCGGTGATGGTCACTTTATTATCGGTCATACGGGCGTCGCCGGTGAGGGTGGCGATGCGGGTAGCAGCGTCGTAATTGAGTGCGCGCCCATAGATATACACGCTATCGGCCTGGTTGATACGGATGTTACCGTAGGCATCGATGATATTGGACTTCAGGTTCTGGATGGCGCTATCGCTCCAGAACTGGGTGGTACCTTGTTTAAGGTGGACTTTTCCGATCAGTTTTCTTACTGCCAGGGTATCTTTTGTGATATCCAGGAGGGAGTCGGCATGAATAATTTCGATCCTGGTGCCCTGAGCGGGGGGAGGTTGATTTGGAACCTGTGCCCTGGCTGGGATCAGTGCTGCCAGAAAGACTGCAGACAGTAATAGCCCGGATTTTATGAATGCACGCATTGACAGATTATTGAGCTTTTACTGAGTCAGAAGGTATTGGTCTTATTTTATCTTTTTTGCCAAAGAGGGAGAAGTGCACATACCGTTTAGGGTTGATGCGCAGGTCTTCCAGCAGTTTATTCAGGTTGCTGAGCGAGTATTGCAGGTTATTATATACCTGTTTATCGTTGAGCAGCATACCTGCGGTACCGTCGGTGGTATTGAGTTTGGCGATGGTCGCGTTTAGGCTAGCGGCGGTAGCCTGCAGTGCGGCGAGTGTAGTATCGATGCTGCCATTAGCGAGTGAGCCGGTTGCTTTTTCGGCGTTGTCGAGGATGGCAGAAATTTTTTCGTTACTGTTTTTCAGGTTGGCGGTAACATCCTGGAGGTTGTTCATGGTACCCGCTACGGCGCCGTTATGGTCCAACAGGGTATTGAGTGAGGCGCTGGTGTGGGTAAAGTTACGGGTTACCACTTCCAGGTTGCCGATAGCCTGATGGAGGTGACCTTTGGCGGTAGAGTCCAGGAGGCCGTTAACATTAAGCAATACGGAGTCGATATTCATGAGTGTCCCCTGGAGTTTTTTCACGAGGGGGTTGAGTTGTTCCTTCAGTGCGTCGGTCATGGAGCCGTCTACGGCAGCATATACAGTATCGCCGCTTTGGAGGTATTCTCCGGAGTTGCCGAGGTCGAGCTGCACGGTTTTACTTCCCAGCAGGTCGGAGCTGATGCGGGCTACGGAGTTGCGCGGGATTTCAATTTTTTTGGTGATGGTAAGGGTAACGAGGATTCTGCCTGCGTTTTTGTCCATAACATCGAGGTTGGCAACGTTACCTACCACGAGGCCGTTTACCTGTACGGCGTTGGAAGGTTGCAGGCCATTTACCTGCGTATATACAGCGTAGATAGTTTTTGTGCGTTTAAACAGGCTCTTTCCCTTCAATAAATTAAAGCCCAGTACAAGGAGGGTTATACCTACGACAGTAAGTATGCCCACTTTTGTTTCGTTTGATAATTTGAGCATGTGATTCGTATACGTTCAACGCAAAAATAATCAAAAAGGATGTCCGGGGCGTATCTGAAATAAAATGTTGATAATTATAGGGAGGAGAATTTGGGGAGGGTGGGAGTTTCCCTGGTACCGGGAGCGGCCTGATGGCAGTAGCTCCCGGTATGGGGATATAAGTTATTGAGGATTAGCGGCTGCTAACGGTATTGGTGTTTTCGGTGTCCTGCTGGCGATTGATGGTAAAGCGGTCCAGTTCATCACGGTAACGCTTAATCGCTTTATAGATACCATTGGCCAGTTCTGATTGGCCACTGGAGGAGTTGAGGTAGTCTTCTTCTTCCGGGTTGGATATGAAGCCCAGCTCCACGAGTACGCTCGGCATGGCAGTGGCGGAAAGCACCCAGATGCCTTTTTCGTTACGTTGTCTGGCACCACGGCTGATACGGCCTACTTTGGTGAACTCGTCTTCGATGAGGGTGGACAGGCGGAGGCTCTGGTCGAAGTAAGCGTTACGCAGGGTGTTGAGCAGGATGAATGTTTCCGGGTCGGTATCGTCCATAAGGGCGCGTGACTCTTCGGAATCGGCATCCAGCACGATTACGGAATTCTGTTTCAGGGATTCCATTTTCGCGTTGTTCTTACTGGTGGCCCAGATATAGGTTTCCGTACCTTTGGCCGGGTTAGGGTAATAGGCATAGGTAGGTACCTTTACGGCTACTTTCTTTTTGCCCTTTTTCCGGTACACGGTCTGGGAGCCTGTCTGGCGTTTGATTTTCGCTGCAGAGTTACAGTGGATGGACACGAACAGTTCGCCTTTGGCGTCATTGGCGATGTTGGCTTTTACCCTTGGGTCGTCGAAGCGGTCTGTTTTACGTGTATACACTACCTTTACATCCGGCATGTTTTCTTCCAGGATCTTTCCCAGCTTCAAAGCTACCTGCAAGGTAAGTTGGCTTTCGGTGGAATAGCTGCCGCGGGCGCCCACATCGTGTCCGCCGTGGCCTGCGTCAATTACGATCGTTCTGATAGGCTTGCCCTGATTCCCTGAAACGTCCTGTGTCGGGGAAACTGGTGTGTTTTTTGCCTGAATAAAAAAGGTACAGGTGAATAAAGTTCCCAGTCCTAAAGTCCAAAATCGGTTCCAGCGCATGATTCTCTTTTTAATGGGTGCTGTAATCACAAAAAATAAAAAATAAGTTTATTTATCAATTTAATAATTTACTGGCCACATGCGCATTTCAACCACCTATATACTTCTTTCCCGTCAAACTTTACAAGTTATCATTTGTAATAAATTGTCCAAAAACTTGTAGGTTTGTGCCCGCCTTAACACATGAGCTCTAGCTACAAAAATAATTATAAAAAGTTTTTGCGACAGACATACCTGGCATTTGCAGGTATCGTTATCGCCGTTCCCTTTATTATAGATGCGTCGGCAGGGAATATGCCACACGGATTCTTCGGATTTAACAAAATTTTTGCAGACACCGTTCCGCCTGCGAAAAAAACGGATTCGATTAAACCGGTTGTTCCCTCCAGGCCTAAAGATACGTTGATTGTGCCTAAAACAGGCGATTCTGCGGCTTTAAAATTGCCGGGAGACTCCACCCAGCAGGATACAACGATCGTTACAGTGGATTCACTGTTATTGCCCAAAGCATCGAAAGACTCTCTGGATGCGGTTGTAACCGCCAAAGCGGAGGATTCCATGGTGCTCATGGTCCAGAAGAAGCAGTTTTACCTGTTCGGTAATGCCAATGTAAAGTACAAAACCATCGATCTGACGGCCTATGAGGTGAGCTTTGACCAGCAGACGGGCGTAATGACGGCCGTTCACGGGAAAGACACTGCAGGGAAGTATATTGGTCGCCCGGTGATGAACGACGGTGGGCAGAGTGCTGAGTCGGACACCCTGGAGTACAACTTTACCTCTTCAAAAGCATTAATTTTTAATACAAGGTCCCAGTACGGGGAGGGGTATGTGCACAGTGAAAAGACCAAGAGAATGGCAGATAATACCATTTTCGGTTTCAAGAACGGCTATACGACCTGTAACCTGGACACCCCGCACTTTAGCTTTCGGGCTAAGAAAATCAAGGTAATTCCTGATAAACTGATCGTTTCAGGGCCCGCCAACCTGGAAATTCAGGGGATACCAACGCCTTTATTCATCCCTTTCGCGATTTTCCCGATTACCCAGGGCCAGCGCTCCGGTATCCTGCCTCCGCAGTTTGTAACCAATGCACAGAAAGGTTTGGGGCTGGAACAAGGGGGGTATTACTTTGGGATGGGGGAGCACCTGGACATGACCCTGCGCGGGGATATTTACTCGTACGGCAGCTGGGCGCTGACGGCCAGTCCAACCTACCGCAAACGCTATAAGTACAGCGGCGGTATGACGCTGAGCTTCGCCAATACCAGGCTGGGCGACCCTTCTGTGCCACAGGAGTTTGTGAACAGCCGCGACTTCCGTGTGATGTGGAACCACACCATGGATAGCAAGGCCCGCCCGGGTATTAACTTTGGAGCAAGTGTAAACTTCGGTACCAGCTCCTATAACCAGTATAACGTCTACGATTACTCGACGCGCGTAAACAATAACATCGGTTCCAGTATTAGTTTCTCGAAAACCTGGCAGAATAAGCCTTACAATCTCACCGTAAACTTATCAGACAACCAGAACCTGCAAACCCGTGACGTGTCACTGACCTTCCCGGATGCGAACTTTTCCGTGCAAACGATCTATCCTTTCCAGCCTAAAGAGCTGGTAGGAACCGCTAAATGGTATCACAAAATTGGTATCAGCTATACCAACCAATTCCGTAACCAGGCTTATTTCAAAGATTCTTCCTTTGGTAAAAAGGAGATGTTTGATGCGTTACAGAGCGGTATGCAGCAGAATATCCCGATCTCTTTTTCTATACCGGTGATGAAGTCTTTTACCTTTTCACCAAGCGTGAACTTTACGGAGTACTGGTACACGAAGAAAACGGAACGTCAGTGGAATCCTGAAAAAAGAAACCTGGGAACAGGCCAGAAAGGAGCGTTGGATACAACTTATATTCCAGGCTTTTTCGCCCAGCATGAGCTGAGTACCAGTTTGTCGCTGGCAACTGCGCTCTATGGTATGTATGATTTCGGGCAGGGTAAGATTCGTAAGATTCGTCACGTTATGCGCCCTTCCATTGGGCTGACCTACCGGCCGGACCTTACCAAGGGAGCCTATTATGACATGGTGTATAACGCACAGGGGGATTACCAGCGTGCGTCTTACTTCCAGGGGTCGGTGATTGGTGTACCCGGCGAGGGTTCTTTCGGTGGTATGAGTTTTTCCCTGGACAATAACCTGGAAATGAAGGTTTACAGTCGTAAGGATACCAGCGGAAACCATGAGCGTAAAGTGAAGCTGCTGGATGGTTTTGGCCTGAATACCAACTACAACTTTGTGGCTGACTCCTTTAAACTGTCGCCATTCAGTTTATATGCCCGTACGAATCTTTTTGATAAACTGAATATTTCTGCCAGTGGTACTTTGGATCCCTATGTTACCAATGAGGTGAGCGGGGTACGTAAAGACCGTTATGTATGGCAGGATGGTAAGCTGAGTCTGGGCCGTTTAACGAATGCTTCCATTACAATGTCTACTTCTTTCCAGTCAAAAGATAAGAAGGGGGGAGATGAGCAGCGGCAGAAAACGCTGGACAGCTTACAGAATGTAATGGATGCTAATGCGCTGCAGGCAGCGCAGCAGCGGCAGTTGCAGATGATGCGTCAAAATCCGGGAGAGTATGTTGACTTTGATATTCCATGGAGATTAGACCTGTCCTATAGTTTATCGTATACAAACCGTGTCATTCCTGATTCAGGTGGTGTGGTAAAAGAGTTGCGTCAGTATGTGAGTTTCAATGGAGATTTTAGTCTTACCCCGAAGTGGAAGATTGGTATGAACAGTGGTTTTGACTTCACTTCGATGGAGATTGCCTATACGAACCTGTATATATCGAGGGATCTGCATTGCTGGCAGATGTCGATTAACCTCGTGCCTTTCGGAACTTATCGTCAGTTTAGCATTACGATCAATCCGAAGGCGGGGATTTTGCGTGATTTGCGGCTTAACCGGTCACGAACGTTTTACAGTCAATAACGTAGAAGGATATACGTAGAGATATAAAAAAAGACGAAGCGGTATGGCTTCGTCTTTTTTTATGTTTTGTTGTATTGAATTATTTATCATTAAGGAGATAGTAATCCCACATGATTTTAAATACTTTTTCTTTCAGCGCAGGCACGTCATCTTTGGTGAGTCCGGCGGTGGGTACTGCAGGAAGGAAATGATAATCTATGTGGTGCGGCCAGGCGTAGAAGCCTTTATCGGCCGGGTTGACTATTTTAGTATGAAACAGCAGCGAAGGGATGACGGGTACCTGGGCTTCTATGGCGAGGGCGAAAGCTCCGTCATAAAAGGGCTTTAGCGGCTCGTTGGTGCGGTTTCTCGTACCTTCCGGGTAGAGGAGCATGTGCATGCCTTTTGCGAGCGCTTCCCGCATTTCTACTACGCTGTTTTTGCGACTTTGTTCATCTTTCCGGTCCACGAGGATACCGCCTATACGATATAGTACGCCGAAGAGCGGTATTTTACCCATAGAGGCTTTAGCGAGTGTTTTATTTACGCCGGGTACGCCCGGTGTGGTTACGGGAACGTCGATGAGTGCATTATGGTTGCATACGACCACATAGGTTTTCCCTTTTTCAAAATATTCTTCTCCTTTGATGCGCACGGGGCATCCGATCAGGGGCATATAGACTTTCATCCAGATCCTGCCGATGGTGATGAAGCCCAGTGTTTTCTTTGGATCAGGGAAGAAGGAGAATATCCAGATAGGGATAAACACGATCAGCATGGTACCTGCGAACAGGAGGAGTGCGTACAGTGCAAAGATTCTTCCGAAGATGTTTTTTATCAGTTTCATATGCTGTTCAGCGTATCTCCGAATATATTAAATTTTATTCAATGTAATTATAATCGCCAGTCTACCGGTTCTATGCCTGCTTTTGCGAGCAGTTCGTTTGTTTTTGAGAAGTGTTTACAGCCAAAGAATCCGTTATGGGCGCTGAGTGGGGAGGGGTGGGCGGCTTTGAGAATATGGTGTTTGGTAGCGTCCACGAGGATTTGTTTGTCTTGCGCGAACCTTCCCCACAGCAAAAATACGACATCCTTTTTTTGGTCGGATATTTTACGGATAACGGCGTCAGTAAATGATTCCCAGCCTATTCTGGAGTGGGAGGCGGGTTCATGGGCTCTTACGGTAAGCATGGCATTGAGCAGGAGTACGCCGTGTTGGGCCCATTTGGTGAGATTACCGCTGGCGGGCGGAATGAGACCGAGGTCCGCCTGCATTTCTTTGAATATATTCACCAGTGAGGGCGGCGGTTTAACGCCATCCTGCACGCTGAAGCAGAGGCCGTGTGCTTGTCCTTCGTTATGATAAGGATCCTGCCCGAGAATAACTACCTTTACTTTATCGAAAGGTGTTTTATCGAAGGCGTTGAAGATATCTTCGCCTTTGGGAAAGATGGTTTTACCGAGTGCTTTTTCATGTTTCAGGAACATGACAATCTGTTCGAAATACGATTTCTGGAATTCGTCTTTCAGGACTTCTTTCCAGGTTGATTCAATTTTTACGTCCATAGAATCACAACATTATTGAAAAAAAATAAAATTAATTTGTTTTTTTAATCAGAAAATTTATACATTTGCACTCCCAAAATGACAGATAAATATAACAATTTTGATGTCAGGATGGATGGGATGTCTCGGTAGCTCAGCTGGATAGAGCAACTGCCTTCTAAGCAGTAGGTCATTGGTTCGAATCCAATCCGGGACACACAGACTGAAAAAGGAAGATTGCGAAAGCGGTTTTCCTTTTTTTGTTTTGGGGAGATGGAATTGCTGATTTCTTAAAAGTGCTATTTCCTGTACATAATTAAAGTATAAAATGCGTATTCTGAGATATGCTGACTTTCGAAGTCATTTGAAGGAAAATCTGGATGCTGTAAATGATGATAAGGAACTTTTGATAGTTTCCAGGACGAAAGGCAAAAGTGTATTGGTGATGGATATTGAGGTTAACACTATTCCCGCGGGATCCATAATCCAGTGCCTGTTTTCAGGTAGTTCCTCCATTTTATCACAGGTTTCCACGCCATTCGATTGCAGATACCAAATCACAAGATACATCTCACAATAGCCAAATCATCTGTGGGTGCCAGCCCCCAGTTATTTTTAATCTCAATCATTTTTTGATGCAGCATATTTTCTACGCTGTTTGCATCTCCATCGACCAATAAATACTCAGCGATATTACCAGGCGGATCATAAGCCTTGTGGTCGAATTTACTAAATGTGTAAATGCCATCTGTAACCAGACTGAAATCATTTATAACGCTGACAGATAATCGCTGCTGCTGATTAGCATACCAATTTTCAAAATCTTCCGTCAGATGATATCCGATATAATCCGGCTTATTTTGTTGATCATAATCATAGAGCGTTCCATCGATGTGAATGACGCCATCTCCAATGCAGATAAACTCCCCTGACTTATTCGCTGTGTCTATTACCGCCAGTATCAGCGTATTCAGTAGCTCATTCCGCTTTAGGTCGAGTTGATTACGAATGGACTTTAGTTTTTCGAATAGCTGCTGTAAGATGAGCTTCATCAAAACTGCAGGTGCAACAGGTGTTTGATCTGCAAATTCTTTATAAGCAAGTTCTTTGGCTACCTGTTTCAAAATTTTCCCTGTAAGGGTAGCGGCAAAATAACTGTCAATACCCATTGAGCACCCATCCATGACTGCACAAAGTAATTTTCCTTTTCCTGGTTCTGCTGTCACCAGATAGTCTTCGCAATAATTAATGTGATGGGAACCGATGTGAAGTGTTGTGTGAATTTTCATGTAGGTAAACCAAAGATAGTCATCTTCCTAAATTTGTCACCACATTAAAATAACAAGACAAGCATATTGAAGGATTATCACAAATACGCCGTATACCCCAGTACACTTTCCTCGAATTGTATCTTTCGTTCTGCCAGCTCCGTTTCCAACTGTACCTCCACGTCTGCCGGTATGAAATAACTCACCAGCCAGCGGACTATTTTTTCCAGCCGCTCGCCCGGCATGAGTTGCAAGGCCTGTACTACCGGTACCGGTCCTACGCGAATCATAATTTCTTCCTCTCCTTCTAAAAAACTATCGCCGGCAATCATATCCACCCCAAGCCTGGCATTTCCCAGCAGGCAATCGGTGACGGCTACACGTGATCGTCCATTCACGGGATAGACGGCTGCGGGCATCTGTAGCATCAGATGTAGCACTTGTTGCAGCTTTTCCAGGTCCCCTTTGGTATCATGTAACATGGGGATGAGGTGCAAAAATAGGTTGGCCTGTTGCTGATCCAGTAATTCAAATATTTCCCATCCCGGACGAAAGATATCTATCAGATCATTATAAAAATTCTTCTTATCTATTTTGTTTTCATACAACTCAATCAGCACCCTGAAATGATTCATCTCTGCTTCCAGCGGCATGAAAAATTTCCTGGCTTCCTTTTCCTGTTCTTTATGCAATTTAATCTGGTCAATCAACTCCTCTGTAGAACGGGTAGTGGAATAAGGAACAGCCGTATGAAACAGGCCTTCCGGCAGCATATCGTACAGGCCTTCCCGGTTAGTTTTAATACACAGATAATCTTTATAACCACCATCAGGTGCATACCACTCCACGCTGCGTATATCCCTGGCAAAATTGCGCCTGCCGGCACCCGCCGGCCAGATGAAAATTTGGTTCAGGTCAATGCCCGCTTCCACCAACTCCGCGGCCAAAACAGCAGCCTTGTAATCGGTATGAAAATTGTTTATTTTAAAAAATGGGGTATCTTCCATAAATCAATTAATCGCTTAAATTTGTACTCTTTAAATTAATATAAAATCAGGCAAAACCCTAAAAATTGAACCCTTGCCTGTCTAATTTTTTTTAGATTAACCGCTCCGGACCATATCAATAACTATGGATGTAAAATCTGTTTTTGTAAGCTACATTCTTTTTCCGCTGGTTGCCACCATTATGGGGGCTGTAATGCTTATCCTGAATAAAAAGAACCGCCTGATGAGCAGTCGCAGGCTCATTGTTACCTTATTGTTAACCAGTATGGTGCTGGCAATTCCCGGTCTGTTCGGATTGCTGGGTATGTACTTTATGCCATGGGGGTACCTGTTGTCGCAGCTGAGTTATGTGCTGCTGGGTATCTTCGGTGTCTACCTGCTATCCAGGCACTATCCGGAAGCGTTGGAGCACAAGAAGGGAATGACGGTGTTGTTGGGAGTCATCACCATATTGCTCGGTATCTATTTATATATGCTGGTGTTTAACTGGTTGAACGACCTGGAATATGGCTGGTACGCGGCTACCTCCGTGCTTATGTTTATGGCGCCACTCCTGTTTTGGTGGACGTATATGGCCATGATCAGTATCCCCTCCGAAATATATACTGTATGGTATTACCCACGAAGCACACAGCCGCTGGATATGTTTGATGTGGATATCGACAAACTGAAAGTATTGGAAGTTGAACTCTTTAAAGCTGTCAACGATCCTTCGCCGCTGAAGGTAAAAGTAAAGGCTCCGCCTGAAATGAGCTTTGGAGCTTGGTTTCAGAAATTTATAGATGATTATAATATTAAATTTCCGCGTAACGGTATTCAATACGCTGCCGGCGAAGAGGCCTACGGCTGGATATTCTACCTGAAACCCAATTTTTTCTCCCGTAAGCAATTCATCGATCCTGCTATTACCATTACACAAAACCAGGTAAATGAAAAGCATACCATCTTTGCACGTAGAGTAACCCGATTGCAGCAGGAAGCAGGAGGGGAGGACCGGGTTGTTATCTTATGATCTATTAAAAATTACTTATGCTATTTCCACGCAAACATGCTGCTGTGAACTGGGTAGACGGGATGAAAATTTCCCGCCGCCATTTTATGGAAACGGAAAACCACTTTACGGATGCCATCCGCGATACTGCCTCGCTGTTTCTTCATAGCTACGATTTTGGCCTGCTGCCACCGTTCCGCGGGCAGCGCCTCAGCTGCGATTTTGAATTAAACGAGCGGGTAACAAGGCAGGTGGAACTGCGGCTAAGACATTGTAATGCCATCACTGCAGGAGGAGTGCGCATCCACATTCAGCCGGATGCATATGAGGAACAAGTGGTTCGCTCTTACTCCTTTGCCGAAGAAGCACCACAGGAAGAGGGAGAGATAAAATATTACAGTGTAGTCCTCAGCGTAAATCCTTATGAACGCGTGCCAGCCGGTACACCTGACCCGGAAGAAACGCCACCGCGCCATCCGCATGTGCTGAACGGTATTGATCTGGTGGTATTGCCAGCCGAACAGGTATCGGCCGCTGAAATGAGTTTGAATCACCTGGTGATAGGTCAGCTGATACGCAAAAACGGACGCACCACTGTCAATGAACAGTTTATTCCGCCCTGCACTGCCATTGTAAGTCACCCTTCGCTGATCCGCTATTATGAGCAATTCAGCAGCTTGCTGAATGAGATACAAATGAGCAGTTTTCGTATAATCGAAAAGGTTACTACGAATGAGCGGAGTACTGACCTGGCGAAAAATATTAAACTGCTCTGTGAAAGAATGCTGGACTACATTGCACAGGTTTTTTTCTCCTATCGCAATATGGTGCATCAGCAGCCACCCGTTGTTATGGTGAGCATTTTCTCCAACCTGGCACATATATTTTATACTACCCTGCATTATCCCGGCACCCGTGCAAAAGAGGAAATGCTGAAATATTTTTATGAGTGGAGAGATGTAACCCCAGGCAATTTTGAAGACCTGCTTACCCGTACGATCGACATCGCTTATGACCACTATCATATCCAACAATCAATGCAACAGCTGCATGATTGTATGCACGTTTTGTCAGCGTTGTGGAATAAGCTGAGCAGCCTTGAATTTGTGGGTCAGCGCCGCGAGAATATCGTGGTAGCGGAGCAGCGTACCATCGAGCAAACGAAAGCCAGGAACACCTGGAGTTTACTGGACTAGCAGGATACGATAAGTTACCAGCAGGCCGCTGCGGGCTACCAGCTTGCGAAGTAGGGCCTGTTGGGTGAACTCCCATTCTTCTTTATCAATGGGCTGCGCCGGCCTGATCAGGATGTCAGTGGTTTTTTTCAATCCTTCTTTTGGGTGTGGTGATACCATAACCCCGCGTTGTACCTGTATATCAGCAATAGTTCCACCCAGTTCATGCCGGCAGAAATTGCGTATATCATCTTCCGTTACAATGCGATCACGCGTCATCAGCCCATATTTATAGGCCTGCAGCAGGTTACTGCGGTCGGCAGCATGCCTGCCGCCGGTGGGTTTGGTGAGTAATAAGAGTGAATCCGCTTTGGTGCCGGACCCTTCAAATTGAGTCAGTAAAGTCCCGCTACGTAATTGTTGTGCAATTTCATGTTGGGTAGTCCAATAGCTGAGATGCATGGTTTCTGTGGCGGAGGAAGGCTTTACAATCACATAACGGGTTGCCTCCGTCATGGTGTGCAGTGATTTGCGTGCTTTCTGTTCTACCAGTTCCAGGTTCTGCTGCAAGCTTTTCAGTACATCTGTCAGGAAATCGTAACCATAGGCGGAAAAAGCCGCACTTTCATCACGCAGGAGCTCAAACAGGTAGTTGATCATTTCCCGTGCGTTGCGACTATCAAACCGTTCTGCCCCTCCAAGTCGCACGGAATAGGCATCTTGCATATTTATTTCTCCATTATTATAAGACACGGGGAAATATTGTTTTCCGTGACTATCCGTTAACTGGTGCACATTTAAAAATGCTTCCTGCTGTCCGGGCTTCACCGGGATAATATTGCCGATGCCTTTAAACCGGTGCGTGATGGTGTGCAGGCGCCTGTTCATAACGGGCACTGCATTCGTATATACCTCCAGGTTATGCAGCTGAATTGCCGGCGGAAAATGGATTTCGAGCCAGAGCAGTTTTTCCTGCAAATGGTGGAGGGTACGTTCATCAAAGGCCACTGCAAAAGCCTCAGGGTATGTTCGCTTTTCGTATAGGGGTGGTTGCAGATTGCAATGGAGAAAATGCGGCGTATAATAATTAAGTACGTCGCGGGTGATAACGGGCATTACATCAAATGCCAGCGTCTGTTCCAAAATATTATCGGTTTGCGCGCCGGCAGTTGTAGGGAAACCAGGGTGCAGGGGTATGGCTTGTCCGTTTATAGCAGCCGTGCAAAGCGATAGCAGCCGGTACCATTCATTGTTAAAGGAAAAGTGAGGCCAGTTTAAATAAAAGGTCAGGTGTTCTAACGTATCCAGTTGGTTGTTGATACGCAGTCCAAGGTATAAACATTGTGTAGGGAGATATTTACCGGATCCGATCAATATCTTACCCCGTTGGGGATCATTGGTGTATAGGTTGGGGCCTGCTGCCATAAATGCTACCTGCGCATCGTATATGCGTACAGGTGTGGCGGGAGAAAAAAATACCTCCCGGGTGCTGCTTTCATTTTTAGGATGATAAACGAAGTGCCGATCCTCGGCAAGTAGTTCACTGGATTCCAGGGGCATGGCCTGCATCAGTGCATGAGCCGGCAATGCAGCAGTTAATAAATCAGGCGTTAGGAGTGCTGCCAATTTATTGAGTAACCGGCTTTCGGTATTCCTGAGATCATTGGAGAGGTTGTAGAGCTCGCCTGACAAAGCTTCTATAAGGAGTCGTACCAGCGGGTCCAGATCCGCGGTGGACCTGATGCCCCAGAAGTCTGCCGCCGTTTGCATCAGGCGCGCACGGATATTATCTTTTGAGGTATATTGAGATGGAAACTGCATAGTTTATTCAGAAGATAATGGACTGAGAAATAAGGCGGTGTTAAAAACATAGTTTTCGCCGGTGGCGGCCAGTTTACCTTTTATGATAATATCCACCCGTTTTTTTATTTCAGTGATCCTGCGAAGCGGAAATACTTTTTCAACATCGGTGACACTGATTTCGCATTCAATGCCGTAGAGTCTTTGCTCCTGGCTGGTTACGGCCTGCTTAAGTGATTGACACATCCGGTCTTCCCACATGGACTGATTCACGATTAACTGAAAATCAAGCTCCCATACCTCGCAGCCAAAATCAGGATTGAACCGGTGTTCTCCAAAGCGGGTGAAGATGATGAGTTCAATGTGCTGGGCAATGGACGCTCCATGGTCGCAGCTTTCCAATGGGGCGTTGGAGAAAACACGGGAAAAATCAAACGGTTTTTTATAAAAGGATATGGCCATCGGTTAACATGTTAACATTTTCAAAACTAAAAAAAAATCCGGGAAAAACATTTTTCAGTATAATATTTGTAAGTATATTAGAACTGTGATTATGTAAGCATGAATTTAAGAAGATCGTTTATTAGCCCGAACATACATGATCACAACGAACTTGACAAGTTACCCCGTTAGCCAATATTTTTTATAAACCATATTATAGAACCGAGCTTTAAACAGCAACCATAATAATCATATGAAGCCGATCAATTTACATGAATTGAATAGGTCTTATTTCAATTTTATTATTCATTTTGTTGTGCTGATCCTGTTTGTGTTAATAGGTGTGGCGTGCTTTTTTTTCACTGGCAGGCATGAGTTACAGTTGCTGTCAGAACAGTCACGTACCTACGACCAGGTAGCCTATTACCGGGATGAGGTCACCAGCCGGTTCGATAATGTGTTGCTTAAATTCAGGTCCCTGACGCAGTATGTCAATGCAGATGCGCAGGAACTCAGCAACCAGGCGCTCCTTATTAATGCAGTGCAGTCGGATAATAACCGTGTGCGTGGCCTGCTGGATGAGCGCAAACAGTCAGATGTAGTCCCAAGCTATGAGCTCTACGGAAAAATGACCCGAAATGTAATGATCCTGGCCAGCTTGAAAGATTCACTGTCGCAAACCCGCTTCCAGATGGAAAGTCTTCGCGAACAACTCGAAGACTGCGATCATTCCACGAAAAAAGCGATGAAGAAATTAAACGGATACTAGACCATATATGGCGCATTTAAGCATTAAAGCACGACAGGAACAGTTTGTGTTTCTGCTGGTGCTAAGTCTCTTTACCATATCCCTGCTCGCATGGCTGATATTTTCCGGCAGCAATGTTGGCAGCAGCGAGATGAAGGATAAACTGTCACAGAAAATAAATGAAGAACAACAATTTGAAATGGTGGCTGCAGAAATGCGCCCGGCGGTAGATTCTACCTACAAAAAGATAATGGACTTTGATCCTTCCGTGCAGGCACTGTTTCTGGAGTCGGACATCCTGAATGCCATTGCCAGCATCAAGGCTGCCTATCAGCGTAGATCATATGATAAACGATATAAGGTATTCCTGCAGGAAGCACAACTGCTGGAGGTTTTGTTCTATGACAAAAAAGAACTGCGGGGTAATTATCATAATATCGAAAAACTGAACAGCGACCTGGACCGCTGCAAGCTGTCTAAGCGTGGACTTCAGGAGGCTATTATCAATCAAAACAGGAATTAGTGGAAGGAACAACGAAACAGAAAGCCGTTCAGACAGATAATAGAAGCCGCATCTACCTGTATATCGTCCTGGCAGTACTGGTCCTGGCCGTTGTATTCCTGGTGATGAAGCTCCTGTTCAGCCATCGCGAGATAAACGCTCACCTGCTGAAAGATGAAATCTACCTGAATGAAAACCTGGTATATACTGATAATACTGCAGGTGCAAAAGAATGGCTGTGGGAGTTTGGGGATGGTGAAAGGATAACGAAGCAGAGCGGGTTTTATCGGTTTAAACAATCCGGCAGCTATCTTGTAAGGCTCACCGTGGATGGGAAGATGCAAAGGCAGTTTGCCGTGGTGGTAAAGGATACGGTGCCGGTATTGGTGCTAGACAGTATCCGTATCACCGGACCTACGTCAGGGACTGTGGGAGAACAACTCCGATTGGAAGCAGAAGGAGAGGCGAACATCTTTGAATGGAGCTTCGGCGAAACCGGCCGGGTGGATGCCAAAGGGAGAACGGCATTTTATACATTCCGAAGCCCCGGCAGGTACAATGTAGTGCTTAAAACCGACAGAAGCCCTGCACCTGTGTATTACACGCTCAATATTACCGAGTTTGACGACCTGGAAATGATTGACCCCGGCGCAGGCAGTGCAGCCATGATGGATGACTTTAAACTGCACCTGCAGGCGATTGCCAACGGTAAAAACTTTAATACGCACTATTATTATCTTGTTAAAAAATACCTCTGCAACGGGGAAAAAACTTCGGCGCAGGCAACGGATGAAACCGGGAGTAAGAAAACTGATTTCTACTCCTATTGCATCGGACTTACTTTCAGCAAAAACATTGTGATTGATGAAGTAGGGCTTACGTTGTCGCCAAAAAAATGTGTAGGCATGGTGAACGTGCAGCAGCATAGAACAGAAAAGTAATTTCTAAATCCATATCTCTATTTAAGCAGATGAGAGTTCTCGTATTGTTAATAGCCACATTGTTTTGTTTCCAGGCGCAGGCCCAGTTTTATTCGGGTAAGCGCATCGAAAAGATGCCTGTGAATTTCAGGTATCCTACCCCGCAAACCAAAGACCCTTCCGGCAAAACTGAAAGTACCGCATGGATCGTATTTTCAGACAGTGAAGGTAACTATACCACCACTACTCCAGGTGGTACGCTGGTATTCAAGAAGCTGAATTTTATGCAGCCTTTTTTCGTCAGCGATGAGAAAAACGGCTACCTGCGCATTGTAAAATATGATCCTTCCATTCTGAAGAAAGGTTCACGCATAGGGGATAAACGGAAAGCAGTCAGTTACGGCTGGATACCACGCAGCAAAGTACTGATGTGGCAGAAAGCCCTGGTAGATGATCGTACCAGGTTTCCATTTAAAGCGGTGGGCATTATCAGCGGAGCAGGTCCCATTGCACAGCCACGCTACTATTTTGCACACGATTCTATCATCGTGTATACCTCTCCTGAATTGCAAACGCCCGCATCGGAAAAGCTGAAGCTGAACGACCTGATTTATATCTACAAATTTTCAGAAGATGGTAAAAAGGCGCTGGTAGGCCATGCCAGCCAGCTTACGGCCGACAGCGCCGCTGCCTTCACCGCCGGCTGGGTATCATCAGAGGTAGTGCACCTCTGGGGAAGCCGGCTGTATGTAGGGATGGGCAATACAGCGTCTTACGATAATGATTCCCTTACTGCAAAATATTTTCATGATCACCTGAAGCCGGTAACACCCGATGGCGGCAACTTTGAATATGATCCGCTGCTGCCTTCGGATAATCCCCTGTTTCGTATGGTGCCGGTGGTACAACACCGGGGTCTGGGCTTGAATATGCCTTATCGCTCAGCAGTGGCGCACAATGTATTTGATAAATCTTCCAATACGGTTATTAACATCAAAGGTACCCGTATCGATTACAATAACTACCTCCGCCTGCGAAGGTTTGGCAATCATGTAAATGTAATCTTCATAGTAGACGGGGGCAGCGCAATGCGGGATTATCTGCCAGGCATCACCAATACCATACAGAACTTTGAAGATGTTTTCGGTAAGAAAGGATATGCCAGTTATAATTACCGCTTCGGTGCCGTGGTATACCGTGGTAACGAAGGGTGTGTGCAGTCGCCCGGTATGAACGTATTTGAGCCTTCAGATAACTTTAGCCGCGTAGTAGACTTCATCAACAAACAGGCTACCATGACCCAGCGCTGTAATGGCCTGGTAAACGATCAGCCATACTATACCGGGTTGATGGAAGCTGTGAAAATATTGAAGCGCTACCCGATGCAAACGAATATCATTATCGTAGCAGGTAGCACAGGTAACAAGCATGCCAACGGGATCAACGAAGACATGCTGGTGAGGGGGCTTGCAGAAGTAGATGCCCGTATGCTGGTATTCCAGGTATATAATAAGTTTGACCCGTCCTTCAACAACTTCGTGCTGGAATCCAGGCAGATATTAGAGAAAACGGCGCAAATGGAAGCGGAACAGAAAAAACTCCGCATGGTGAAAGGGGAAGGGCTTGCCGTTACCCAGCAGTTTAATACAGCGTATACAGACTCTGTTTCTTATTACCTCAACTACCCGGATGGTAGTCTGATCCCGGGGGCCATTGTATTTCCAGGCAGAGGTGCGGTAAAAACAAACCGGGAGATGATGACGGCACTCAACCGCTTTCTGGGAGAGGTATATACGGATAACCGGCAGATCATTAAATCGCTGGACAGTGTATTCATGATCTCAGGGAGACTAAAGGAAAAAATTACCATGCCAGTGATGGCTGCTGTCAATACCAATAAAAATCAACTGCCGGCTAACCTCGGTGAACAGCTGCCACACAATGCTTTCAAATATTATTTTGAAGTAGAAGCAAAAGAGCCATTGGTAGATAAAAACTCACCAATGGAATATGCTATCCTGCTGAGTCAGGACGAAATTCTGCAGTTGTCGGACCTGTTATCGCGACTGACAGGTGATAACCTGCAGCAGGATAACAAGAATTTCCGTAAGCAGCTGGCGAAGGAATATGTGGCTTATGGAGAGAGTCAGTGGAAAGATATGTATAACCGCGGGGCTATACGTAGTATGAAGCTGCCGTTGTTTTTGGAGAGAGTGACCGGTATGCCGCAACAGCTGGAGGTGTTTGACCGGTACGCGGTGAGTGACCTGAAGCGCAATATGGCTGCGGCTGACTTTGAAAAATACATCAATTATCTACGTAAATGCAATGAGGTAGTGAAGAAGCAGCTGCAAACGGCAGATTATTTTATCTCTAACGGAGAGCCATATTTTTATATCACACAAAGCGACTGGAAGCTATGAACATGCTAAATCTAAGTGAATCGGTGAAGCATGCAGTGCATGTGGCTGAATCCCTGGCAAAGGAGCGTCATCACGGCAGCTATGGCCCGCCGCACCTGCTTGCGGGGCTGATGCATAAGGAAACTGGGCTGCGCTCTCTGCTGAATGCCATTGATAAAGACCCGGTATACCTGCAGGAGTGGGCGGAGATCCGTATGGACGAATTTCCGAATGCGCGACAACTGCACCCGGATGTGAAAAGTACACCGGAAGTAGCCCTGGTGTTTGAAGAGGCAGACGATGTGCGGCTGAAAATGGGACTGGATCTGATAACGCCGGTATGTGTGCTGACGGCCCTCAGCAAGCCTAATATCGGGTTCCCTGCTGATCAGATGAAATCCTTTCCTGTAAAGGAGCGGGATCTGATAGAGGTATACCTGGATGACCAGGACGTGCAGCAATCGATTCAGGAGGTCAGCCGTAAGGAAGATAAACCCGCCGCCGGCGCATTGGCCAAATACACCATCGACCGGACGGCAGCAGCCAGCGCAAATAAGACGGATCCGATCATAGGCCGCGACCTGGAACTGCGTATGGTCATGGAGGTGCTGTGCCGGCGATCGAAACCCAATGTGATCATTACAGGAGATGCAGGCGTAGGGAAAACTGCCTTGATTGATGGTTTGGCACAACAGGTTGTGAAGGGGGAAGTGCCTGCTGCGTTAAAGGAAGCAAAGATTCTGGAATTGGATACAGGTGCGCTGATTGCTGGTGCTTCCTATAAAGGGGAGATAGAAGACCGGCTGAAGAAAATCATCGCAGCCTTAAAGGATGCAGGCAAGGTGATATTGTTTATTGATGAGATTCACGCGCTACTGGATGCGAAGGGCGCTATCGGGTCCGGTGCCGGAAATCTGCTGAAACCTGAACTTGCGCGTGGGGATATTACCGTTATAGGTGCTACCACCATCGAAGAATATAGAAAGATTATTGAGCCCGAGAAGGCTTTTAGTCGGCGGTTTGAGGTAGTGCAGGTGCAGGAGCCGGATGCAGATACGGCTGCCAAAATGCTGCATTGCCAGTTAGAACGGTATGAATCGCACCATCAGTTGAAAGTACAGGAAGGTACGGTGGAGGAATGCGTACGCCTGGCAAAGCGCTATATGAAGGACCGGCGGCTGCCGGATGCTGCCTTCGACCTGCTGGACAGGACCATGGCGGCTATCAGGATGATGAATGATACGTCGGAAAGAGAACTGGAATTGTTGGAGGAAGAGCTGCGACTATCGGCAAAGGATACACTGGTTAGTATGAAAAGAAAGTTGAGCCCGGTATTATTGGGGAGACTGGATGCTGAGGCGCCGGAAGATGATGAAGGTTTGCATTCCTACCTGAATAATGTACTTGATAAGTTGGGTGTGCTGGCAAAGGAAAAAATTTTGGAAGTGGGCAGGCAGGATGTTGCTGCCGTGATCGCTTTTAAAACAGGCATTCCAATTGGCAAAATACAGACCCAGGAGCGGGAGAAGCTGATGAATATGGAGTCGCACCTTAAACAAAGGGTAGTAGGGCAGGACCATGCCTTAAAAGCCCTTTCTGCGGCCATATTGGAATCGCGAAGTGGGTTGGGAAAGAAGGGACAGCCCATCGGATCATTTTTCCTGCTGGGGCCTACCGGTACCGGCAAAACGGAGTTGGCCAAATCCATTGCTGAGTTTTTATTTAACGATGAGAAGGCGATGATCCGCTTTGATATGAGTGAGTTTAAAGAGGAGCATTCGGCAGCATTGCTGTATGGTGCACCTCCGGGCTATGTAGGTTACGAGGAAGGCGGGCTGCTGGTGAATAAAATCCGTCAGCAACCATATACCGTTTTACTCTTTGATGAAATCGAGAAGGCGCATCCGTCCGTGTTTGACATCTTTCTGCAAATAATGGATGAAGGCCTGATCCACGACCGGCTTGGGAAAGAAGGTGACTTCTCCAATGCGCTGATCCTGTTTACATCCAATATAGGCAGTGAGTGGATAGCGGAGCAGTTTAACCAGGAGAAAATGCCGCAGTCGCAACAGCTGATGGAGTTAATGACAAAGCATTTCAGACCGGAGTTTCTTGCACGTTTATCCGAGATCGTGCCTTTCGGTCCGATCACGGCAGAAAACGTTGTGAAGATTTTTCAGATACAACTAAAAAGCCTGTTGGAGGCCCTGCATAAACAACACATCAGCCTGGAGATATCAGATGATGCGATGAAGATGCTTGCCCTGAGCGGGTTTACGCCGAGGTATGGGGCGAGGCAGATTACCGGTGTAATCCGGAATCAATTGCGCAGGCCTATATCCCGACAAATTATTTCAGGAGAATTGAGCGCAGGGAAAAAAATTCTGCTGCAGTTAAAAGACGGAACGGAAGAGCTGGATTGGAAAATCACATCGGCATAAAAATTTAATATCGATGTGTGCCGAGTACAGCAGAAAATTATTAGATTTATAAGACTGTTTTCTATCATCTAAAAAAAGTACCCAGCATGTTTAATTACGAAATAGGCGGTAATGAAAGGAGGATCGATACGACAGAAACGTTTGTTGACATCTCCCCAAATAAAACCTTATTCATTCAACAGTTAACCGAACAGGAACCCATTAAGCCAGAAATTGTTGAAGGACTGAAGACGGTGGAAGAAGTGTTTAAGCACTTCAAACCCAAAGTGAACGTAGATTTCGAAGGGAAAGACGGATCTACGGTTAATGAAACACTTCACTTCGATCATCTCGGAGATTTTTCAGTGAAAAGCATGGTGCAGCAGAGTAACCAACTGCGGAACCTGCAGGTGGAAAGTGATATGTACCTGAACATCGTCCGTCAGTTGAAAACAAATAAAACGTTGAAAGCAACCCTGGAGAACCCGGAAACCCGACAGGCGTTTGCTGCTGCGTTGGAAAACCTTGCAAAAGAATTGCAGCAGACCATATAGCTCATTGTATGACCCGACAGCACGTAACCATAGATTGAAAACTGAATTAATACACGCCCCGCAGAGTGGCAATAAACGCTAACACATGTCAGCATCAAACGAAAGAATGCAGGCAGCTCAGCAAGAGCAGCCGGCACTGCAACATGCAGTTCCCGAAACTCCCGCATTGTCCCTGGAAGACAGTTTGCAGAAACTGGTGAAGGTAGGCGGCTTCGATTTTCTTGAAGCCATCCTGGATGGATTGCAGAACCTTAACCCCGAACGTAAAGCTCGTAAAAAAATATTTCTGACCGATCAGGATAAAGCTGCGGAGCGGCAGGAACTGTTGAAAAAGATTCAGCTGTGGCAGGACCTGCTGCAAAAAGATGCATCGGTAGCTGAACTGAAAGATGAAAGCCAGCAGCGCGCCGATGAGGCAGAAGCCCTGCTGCAGAAAAATATAGGCCAGGCGCTGGATGCATCACGCGAGCTGGAACAGGCTTACCGTACCGTGCACCAGTTCTATAAAAATACCGAAAGCGACAAGCTCACCAACGTGAATATTATGAACGCTGCCATGTCGCAGCTTACTGACCTGGATAATCCCCGGTTCATTGAGCATGTGGCTGAAGAGCTAAAGCAGAATTACGACCGCCTCGACCTGCGTGATAACTATTCTCTGCTGGTAATACCCGGCTACCTTGGCGCAAACAAGGTGGTGGAAAGATGGGCGAAAATCGCACATAGTAACAAAGCCATGCTGGTAACAGATTTCGCCAATCTGGATCAGCCCGATGATGTGATTGACCTGTTCACTGCTGCTAATCTTACAGGCGCAGATGCTTACCGCTCCAATGTAATCATGACCTGCAACTGGCTGGTGGGCCGTGGAAAAGTAGAAGCTGCAGGGGAAGAAGATGACCTGCATGTGCCGGGATCTGCTTCGCTGGCTGGTAAAATGTATTACACATTGATGAGCCAGGTGACCGCAGGTAAAAAACACGGTGCGGTGAATGAAGCGGATGGCGTACGGTTCGACCTTAAGAAAAGTGAAATCTCACAACTGGAACGTATAGGCCTGGTGCCCATGGTAAACGAATACGGAAAGGTAATGGCCTTCTCCGCCAAAACGCTCTTCAATGGTGATAACATCGGTTTACAAACGTATTCCGTAGTACGGGTATTCGATTATATCACCAAAGTGCTGTTCGATTTTCTGAACCGCCGGGCTTTCGAAAACTGGAATTCTAAAACCGAGCACGACCTGCGCGCACAAATCGTGAAATTCCTGGATAATATTCAGGGACCCGATCGCCTCATTGAACGGTTTAAGATCATCCGCTTCGAACAGGATGAAGTGCAGAAAGATCGTATTCACCTGGATATTCATATTACACCTTATTTCCCGGCCAAAAGTTTTGTAGTGAAACTGGATGGTTATAAGGGAGAAGACGAGAGCAGAACCTGGAATACAGAGTATGCTGCCGTTCAGAAATAAGTGTGCTGCCGGTGTTTTGATTTTTTCTGCCGAAAGCCCTATTTTACGGGCGTATGAAGAATCTGTTAATTCTACACGGCGATACGGATAGGTCAGGCATCAATCAGGAGTTTGCAAAGGCATACAGGCTGGGAGCGGAAAAAGTAGGTGCTATCGTGAAAGAGATACATATCATGGAGCTTAAATTCCTTCCCAACAAACAGTTCAATAACCAGATTACACCACTGGAGCCGGACCTGCTGGATGCAGCCGAAAAAGTAAAGTGGGCCAATCATATTGTGTTGTTCTGTACGGTGGATCGCAATTCCATCCCGGCAAAACTCTCCGGCTTTTTCGACCGGCTGTTTCCTTCCGGCCAGTTGTATGCGGGGAAGTCGGCACGGATCGTATCCGTACTCGACGAAGCCAGCTGGAAAGAATGGCAGATGAATAAAAAGCCAACTTACCACGCAATCAAACGCACGGTGCTGGAGCGTTGCAGAGTGAATCCGGTACGTACCTGCACCATAGGTTATGTACATGCGCCGGAAAATGATTACGCTAAAAAATGGTGTATGAAAATGACCGCTTTCGGAGAGAAGTTTATGTAAGGCGGTGATATGTTAACACTGCATGAAATGACTATACGAAAGACACATACACGCGGAATTTATATTATTTTTATCGACAGGACAGCACCATAATCAGATTAATATTTGAATAACAGCAAAACCATTTTCTATTTAAAAACCTTTTAAACCGGATCCATCAGACGATAATTGTTTGTACCGAAGAAGAACCGAAACTATCAGTAACCATATTGGATGTTTTGTGATACCCAACCCTGCGCCGCGGCGCCCGGGACTACCATTGTTTTTTATTATTTACCTATAAATTTTCATTACCATGGCATTCAATGCAAAGTTAAACCTGGCAGGTAAAGAGTATGATGTACTCAGCTGCAATTATTCCCTAAACAGGGATGTGGACGCCAAAGGCCGCCCTGCGTCCGGCGTGTATGGTGGTACCATTGATGTGGAAGTAGAATCCACAGAAGATACCTCTATCGTAGAGGCAATGGTGAATAACCAGTTTAAACCTATCGCCGGAAAAGTCCTCATCAAGAAATCTGAAGAAGATGCGAAAATGAAAGAAGTAACCTTTGAAGATGCTTATATCATTAAGTATTCAGAGGGCATCAATGTTATAGGCTCCGATCCTATGAAGCTGCGTTTTACTATTTCTGCCCGGAAGCTGAAGCTCGGCAATGCTGAGCATGTAAATGACTGGCCCGGTAGAGATAAGGCATAAGCAACTCAACCCTGGTCATCGATCCATAACCGCTGATGAGGTAGTTGCTACCTCCGGTGAGCTGATCAATGCCAGCGTTCCCGCTGATTTTAATGCACCGCAACAACCCCGTTACAGCCTGACTGCAACGATGGTGCGTTTGTACAAACAACTTCTGAAATTTCTAAAATCTCTTTACAATGGCTTTTAACGCAAAAATTCAACTGGGCTCCAAAGAATATGATGTACTGCAATGCAGCTTTTCCTTAAACCGCGATGTGGACGCTAAAGGCCGTCCTTCTTCCGGTGTGTACGGCGGTACGATCCATGTAGAAGTAGAATCAACCGAAGATACTTCTGTTATTGAGTCCATGGTGAATAACCAGTATAAACCTTTCAGCGGCAAAATCATCATCAAAAAAACAGATGAGGATGCTAAAATGAAAGAACTGACATTCTCTGATAGCTACATCATTCAATATAATGAAGGCATCAACGTGGTAGGTAATCATCCTATGACGCTGAGCTTTGTCATCTCTGCACGTACTCTGAAGCTGGGTAATGCCGAACATGTTAACGACTGGCCAGGCAGAGGTTAATTTGTTGATGACTCCTCTAAATATTAACCACAGCAGGTGTGTTGCCTTAGGGCAGCACACCCCTTTTTCCTCTTTACCGCCAACATGAAGAAAAAGAAACAAATATCACCAACGGTACAACCCAAACAAAAGGCAAAGGTAAAAGCGAAGGCAAAACCGAAACCTGTACCTTCCACACCTTCGGATGTGGAGTATCAGCAACTGTTTGATACCTGTACGATCACCACTGCGAAGCTGGCGGAGGTGGATAAAATTATTGATGACAAAGTGGTGGCCAATCGCGGCAGGTATGAAGATATTGCTACGATGGTACAGGGAGGCGCTATGCTTGATCAGCAGCAAACTTTCAGTACCTCCTCCCTGTTTCGGAGCAGGCCCCTCTTTAACGCGTTTTCAACTACTGCACAGCGGCAACTGGCCAACCCGGTACCGCAGGTGCCGGAACCTTTGTTTCAGCAGTTGTCCCCCCGTGCACCTGCGTTGTCGCTCAATTTTAAGCCTCCATCCAATCCACTTGGACTGGGATATATGTGCCAGTTAGGGGGCGATATTTCCCTGGTAGGAAATGGACGCATCCCCTGGTATTTCATCGCATGCGTTCATTATCTGGAATGCAGCTTTAGTTTTAAAAAGCATTTGCATAATGGAGATCCGCTGACGGGATACACCGTGCAGGTGCCGGCAGGCAGGCCTAAAGTAGGCCATCCGCCGCCATTTACATTTGAAGAAAGTGCCGTAGATGCCTTGAAGTTAATGGGGTTTGATAAGGTAACCAGCTGGAAACTGCCCTTCATCCTCCGGAAGCTCGAAGCATACAACGGTTTCGGATACTTTAAATATCATAACATGAATTCACCCTATCTCTGGAGTTACTCCAATCACTATACGAAAGGTAAGTATGTGAAGGATGGCAAGTTTGATAAAGATGCAGTGTCGGCCCAGTTAGGGTCGGCGGTGATCCTAAAGCGAATGGAAGAGAGAGGACTCATCTTTATACCCAGGTTTTAAGTCAAATGAGGAGAAGCTTACCCATATTAATTTTTGGCAGCGTTGTATTAATGATTGTCTGGCTGGCGGCCTGCATGGAAGGGCAAAAGCCGGCAAAGCAAGTACAGCAGCCGCCAGCTACTGTTCCGGCACGGGCAGTTACCGATAGCAGCGGCGGTAACATCTCCCTGGATACAACAGGGGACGAACGAAAATTTCGTATAGCCCTGGCAGTATTGCAGCAGGCGGTGAAAAAGAATGATGAAGCGCAGATAAAAAAGTGTATCTGCTTCCCATTGCAAACATCACTGCAATGGACCAACGAAGAGCTGAAAACAGCGCAGGTAGATAAAACTGCCGGCAAAGTGGGTTTTCATGAATTCAGTGAATATTACCCGAACATCTTTCATGCGGCAGTTAAGCGATTGCTTCCGAAAGCAGGGGAAGATAACCTGCAGGAAATAGATGAAATGATGAACGAGGACTACTATAACACGCTACGGCAAGGGACTGACAAGGGTTCGAAGCTCTATGAAGTATATGAGCAGTACCCGGAAAAGAATGGTCATGCGGAGAGTTTCTTTGCTTTTGTATTTGGCCGCGTAGCCGGTGAATACAAGGTGGTAGCCTATTATGCAAAATGGCCGGTCAAAGGCTGACATTCAACACGTAAAAAGGTGAACCTATGGAAGGTAAACTGAAAGTAACAATTAACATTGAAGATACGCCGATACTGCATTTCTCGGCGTTTACCCTGGAGCAGCGTTTTAATGCACATCATTATTTTGAGCTGCGCTTTAACCACGATGAACAGGGGACACCCGGCATGATCTCGCTGGAGAAATCCCGCGCCTTTATGGGTAAAAGTATCACCGTGCAGTTTGGTAAAGACTTGGGGAAAGAGCAGCTTTTCGTAGGGAAGGTAACGCGGGTGGAATTGTCGCAAAGTCACGGCTACCACGGCACGCTCATCATCAGCGGTTATAGCCCCAGTATCCTGATTGACCGTGGTCCTGACCTGGGTTCTTATCTCAACAAAGACCTCAGCGGTATCATCAAAAAAGCCACCCAGGATGCACCGGCTAATGAGCTTAACCTGACCTTGAACCCGGCCCGCAAAGAGCCGGTAGATTATATGATTCAGTACCGGGAAAGCGATTACGATTTCATCAATCGCTTGTCCGCCGAATACCATGAATGGTTTTATTACGACGGTACTAAGCTCAACTTTGGAAAACCGGAGAAGCTGGAAGAAGTGAAACTGGTGTATGGCCGCGATGTAAACAGTCTGCAATATGCCATGCAGGTGGCGCCCCTCAAAAGCCGCAAATTTGCCTACAAGCCGGCGGATGATGAGCTGTTTAAGGCGGAAGCCAAGGCACAGGCGGGCGGGCAGCCGGACCTGGCACATGCAGTGAATGCTTCCAATGAACTCTATAGTAAAGTATATTCTCAACCTACCAATGTGCGCATCACCACCAAAAAGGAGATGGACACCTTCGTAGAAAATGAAGATAAAGCCAATATTGCCGATCTGTTACAGATTACTGCCACAGGCGATAATCCGGAAGTGGGGCTGGGTAAAATAGTAGATGTTAGCATGAGCGTGAAAGAGGCGCTCAGCTTCAGTGTGCAGCAACTTGGCCGCTTCCTGGTGACGGCGGTTTATCATCATATTGATGGCGTAGGACACTACTATCACACCTTTGAAGGTATCACTGCC
The DNA here is from genome assembly GCF_900142605.1 of Chitinophaga jiangningensis. Classification (GTDB taxonomy): domain Bacteria; phylum Bacteroidota; class Bacteroidia; order Chitinophagales; family Chitinophagaceae; genus Chitinophaga; species Chitinophaga jiangningensis. Next base: position 360,995 of record NZ_FRBL01000002.1, on the reverse strand, counting down.
GATGCGGAAAAAATTCCGGTGCGCGAATATGATCGTCCGTTTGCAGATATGCAGCTGGCCATTGTGGAAGACAATGATGATCCGAAAGGACAAGGCCGCGTGAAAGTTAAATTCAAATGGGAATGCAGTTGCAACGACGCTTCCGAATGGCTGCGGGTAGTGACGCCGGATGCCGGCAGCTCCGACAAAGTTAGTAAGAACAGGGGCTTCACTTTCGTTCCTGAAAAAGGAGACCAGGTGGTGGTAGCTTTTGAAGAAGGCAATACTGCCAGACCACTGGTAATGGGAAGTGTGTTTCATGGTAAAACCGGTGGTGGTGGTGGTTCAGCAAATGGAGTAAAAAGCCTGACTACCCGCTCCGGATCAACCGTTACCCTGGATGATAATAAAGGTAGCGTGACTGTAAAAGATCCCAGTGGTAATGTGCTGATCATGCATGGAGATGGCACCGTAACCCTGAACGCTCCTCAGAAAATGATTATTAACACAACGGATTTTGTACTCAACGCCAGCAATAGTGTGACCATCAACGCGCAGCCTGGCGAGCAGGGAGGAGGGGAAGGTACCGTTAGCATCAGTGCTAAAAAGAGCATCAGCGGTACTGCGGATACGGAGGACATTACGCTTACGGCTACTGCAAGAGATGTTGCTATTAACTCTGCTGCAGGCGTGTATAAACTGGATTCAAAAGAAGTATCTATCACCGCTACCGAGAAATTTTATGCCAGTGGCGGTGCCCGCGGTGAATTTGTTGCTAACGAAATAGAGATCAACCAATGTTAAATATCAATAAACCCAAACCTGGCGACAGCGCACTGTATCACCTGACCTCCGCCAACAGGACGATTGTGGGCGGGCGGCTGATGGAATTCGTACAACAGAAGGTGGTCAGGATGAAGATGATCGGTGAGGAAGGAGAAGATACTGTTTTCGAATACGCGTTATTGGCGCAACAGGTGGAAGGGACTGCGCTGATCCACGAGTGGGCGATGGATATGGAAATATTGCAATCTCCCCTGAAAATAGTATTGGATGCAAACGGACAGCTCAAGGATGTCCGTAACCTGTATGAAATCCGTGAGAGATGGGAAAGCACGTATGCCAATCAACTGCGGCGGAAATATAAAAAACAGAAAGAAGGGCTGGAGGAGCTGATGGCAGCCACCAGTGCTTTGCTGGAAGATAAGTCGCGCTTTGTGCAATCGTTGAATGGCTTCAGTGCCTGGCGGTTTTTCTTCCAGGATAATTTTAAGGGGCAAGCTACCGCATCGCAGCAATCTTTATTACTCAAAGGATTTTTCGGGCAGGTGGATTTGCCGCTCACACTTACCGCTGACTGGGAGGAAGAATATGGCATCGGTGAATATCATTGTCAGTTGACTCATAAGGGAAAACTGGATAAGCCCCGTTTTGACCGCAAGCAGTTTGGCCGAATGTTAAAAGACCTTACGGGTGTGTTTAATGTGAGCGCTGAGCTGGACCTGCTGATGGAAGAAGAATTTCATTATGATAAACATCGCTGGCTGACGGCAGGAGAGATGTATCTGGAAACCAAAGTGGCTGACTGGTACCAGGTGGCATCCGCGCATGTGCTGGACCGGATTGACGAGGACAGGGCACTTGCACTTAAAAAGAATTTCAATGTTGCCGCGGAGTATACCGCATAAATATCCGGCATTATGGGATCTAAAAAATACATTCCAGATAACAGCTGGCTTACTTGTGATAAAGGAAGTGCGCCTTCGAGACTGAAAGTAACCCATCACAATAACACCAAGATTTACGGCGAGAACCTGGCCAGTGAAATGGATATGGTGCCGGGTGAAAACATCATGCCCATGGGGCGCTGTTCGGTTACTGGCGGGAGTTGTCAGCCAGAGCCTATTTACTGGGACAAATGTAACAAAGGCGTTAAAGTAAACGGTTATAAGCTGGTGTTCGAAGACGCCTGTTTGCTGTGTAAGCAGGGAGGTAAAGTAAAGGTGGACTTTGACGCACCATCGGGCAGCAGTAGTATGGCGGCCGATGGCCTGACGGGCCTTGGTGCCGGTGCATGGGCATTTGGCAGCTATGATGCTGCTATTGACTATGTACAGCGTGGCGTGATTCATGATGTGGAAAATGGCAAACTGAGTCTGGTAAGGGATAACAGTCCGAATGATTTCAGGCGTGGAGGGAATTATGGGGAGATGAAAGACCAGGTATTCCACAGGCAGGAGGGTTGGAGAGATGTGCGCTCGGAGCATCCCAACATGGATATTGATAAGCCGACGTCGCCGGGCATTGATGGCGCCTATGAAAAGAACGGTACCTATAAACTGACGGACGCTAAATATAACGGCGCGAAGTTGGAGAATACGGCCACCTACGGACGTGAAACCAGCAGGCGTTGGACGAAGTTCCATACAGATAATGGCGGCATTAATCCGGCGGACAGGGAAGCATTTTCCCGCGCGAATGATACAGGTACCCTGCAGCGTGAAATGGTAAAGACGATGCCGAACGGGGATATGCATTCCGAAACACAGAACGACCGTGGATATAAGCAAACCCGTGGTCAGCGCGAGGCGATGGAAGTAAAGACGAGCCGTGCCGGTACGTTGATCAATGGTGTGCGGTCGTCCATCCGCAATTCCAGGCCGGTAACTGCATTAGCAAATTCAAATTTCTCTCAAGCGGTAAGAAGTAGTAAATTAGCTACAGGAGCCAATAATAGTTTGTTTAAGGCTACGCAGGCTGTATCCCGCTCTCCGGTATTGAGTACCGCAGGCAAAGTGGCAGGCAGGGGATTGATTGTGGTAGGCATTGGCCTGGAGGTATTAAATGTTTACAATACTTACCAGGAGGAGGGGCATTTTGGGGAGAAGACAAAGGAAGCTGTGGGAGGTGCGGCAGGAGCTATCGCCGGAGCCTGGGCAGGTGCTGAAATAGGTGCCATTATAGGTACGGCTATCTGTCCTGGAGTAGGAACGGTGATCGGGGGACTGGTAGGTGGTGCTATTGGCGGTATTCTTGGAGGAGGACTGGGAAAGACAATAGGAAGCTGGTTCTGATTTTATTCTTTAAAATATCATTTAATGGGTTTTTTAAACAAATTGTTCGGCGGATCTAATACTAACGAAGATGAGCGTTCTCCCGGTCAGAGAGCAGCATTGAAGAACGCCGCCTATTTTGAGAAAATGCTGCAGCAGAAGGACCGGAATATTGCTGTGGATATGGAAACCAGGTCCGACCTGATGAAACAGGGCCGGGCAGAGCCTTACCATGATTGGTCTGTCTCCTATGATTACCTGCAGAAGTTTTCAGTGACCTATTCTATGGGTAAACCTATTGAGGAGTGCTATGACATTTTCATCCATGCTGCTGACTGGTTTGCGAATGGTTGGGAGCCGGATTCCACGTATGCAGATATGCTCGACATGGTGGCACTGGGCTACCTGTTGCAAATACCTGACGATAAATTTAACGGCATTGTAAAGGTGGTGGAGCAGGCTGACGCCGGTTCCGATTACCCGGAATGGAAACCGGATGCTATTCTCTGGTTTATCATCAACGGTAAAAGAGGAGGAGGTAATCAGCCGGAAGCAGTGATCTGGCCTTCTCTGTATCAATATTTGCTGGATATTATCAGGATGAATAAGGAAGATGCTACCGCAGCAATGAAAAAGTACCTCGATAGCTGGTATAGCCTGCACCGTAATGATCCCTGGTATGATAGTCATAAGAAGGATCACGCTTATACCGGTTACTGGTGCTGGGAGGCTGGTGCGGTGAGCAAGATTATGCAGCTGGATGATACAGCTTTTAAGGATAGTCCGTATTATCCGTATGACCTGGTGCATTGGAACAAATCCTGATGGTCGTATTAAATATATACTTCCCCGTTAGCGAAGCTACATGCACATCCCCGGCGCCTTCATTTAGTTTGGAAGATGCTGGCATTACCTGGATATATCTCTGCGGGGAATGCTGCAGCTGCCGCCGGCACAACCGGTATTGAGGAGGGAAGTAAGTGTTAAAAACCCTCCCAGGGCCCCCAGTAAGGCTTCTTTATGTAGTATACTGAAAACGATGGCAGTAAGGCCGGAAACCAGCCGTATAAAGCGGAGAATATTCCAATCTCTCCTAAATTTCTTTATTAAGTGTTTCATATTTACCTGAGTTACTACAGCGAAATTACCCAGGTATAAAATTGCTATCTATGACATAAGTCACTTAAGGAAATATGCAGCAGACGGTCAGGGTTTAATCCATTCGAAAGAGTTTCTGTTGATAATTAACCAGCCATTTTTTTCCATTTTTTTCATGAGCCGGCTGATCACTTCACGTGAGGAGTTGAGATCTGTAGCAATTTCCTGGTGGGTAAGCTTTATATGGCGGCCCATTTTCTTTACCTGGCCTTCAATATAGAGTAGCAGGCGTTCATCCATATTCTTAAAAGCTATATCATTAATAGTATTCAGGAGCCCTTCATACCTGGTGCGCCAGGTTCTTATCACAAAGTAGTGCCAGCTTTTGTATTTGGCCAGCCATTCATCCATGTATTGATTAGGGATCATCATATAGGTGGCATCAGTTAATGCTTTTGCCAGTACCTGGCTGTTTTCCTGGCGGTAGCTGCATACCATGGATACAGCGCACGCTTCTCCTGGTTCTATATCATACATAAAAAATTCGCTCCCGTCCTCATCTTCCTGGTATAATTTCACGATGCCATCAAGAATTAACATGGTTGACCTGATTGTTTGGCCTTTACGCAGTAAGGTATCGCCTGCAGCAATATGCCGGATTTCACCGTGAGTTTCCATCTCCTGGTATAGCTTTTCTTCCAGCCCCGGAAATAGTTGCCGTATGTTATACTGCTCTTGCATGATGTTTAAATTTTATATGTTGATATTGCAAATATAGCATTTGACCATTGGTTTTTGTGTGACTTTACTCACACAACAAATTTTTGAATTAAAGAGTTGCAATGTGATTGTAGTCACTGTCCAGGGAATGAGCGACAGGTAATTTTGCCTGTAAAAAGAAGAGATGTTGCTAGGTTATATTGCTTCGCTGCTGATAGGAATTTCACTTGGATTAATAGGGGGAGGGGGGTCCATCCTTACTATGCCGGTAATGGTGTACCTGTTTGGGGTATCACCACTGATGGCTACTTCCTACTCTTTGTTTATAGTCGGGTCCACCAGTATGGTTGGTGCTGTCCAGCAGTTTTTCCAGGGCAAAGTGAATGTAAGGATGGGGTTATTATTCGCTGTGGTTTCCATGGTGACGGTATTTATTGCCCGGAAGTGGGTGGTTCCTTTTATTCCGTTACATATTGCAACTGTTTTTGGTGTACAAATAACCAAGAGTGTGCTGACGATGCTGCTATTCGCGGCTTTGATGGTGGTAGCCGCAATTTTTATGATGAAGGGGAAACAGCCCAAGGAAGACAATTTGCAATTGACGCAAAGCATCAATCTAAGGCAACTGGTAATCTTTGGGATCGGCATTGGCCTCATTACCGGTATACTTGGTGCAGGTGGCGGCTTTTTGCTCATACCAGCCATGGTACTCATATTGCACTTACCCATGAAAACAGCAGTAGGAACTTCGCTATTGGTAATTGCGCTTAATTCGCTGATTGGATTTATGGGTAATATAGGAGATGCGGGAATGGATTGGAAGTTATTGTCGACAGTAACAATACTGGCAGTTGCCGGTATATTTTTAGGCACATTATTGAGCCGGAAAATCCCTGGTAATAGTTTGAAAAAGGGTTTTGGGTGGTTTGTGTTATTAATGGGTATTTATATTTTGGTAAAGGAATTTTCCAATTTACTGTAATTGACAGATACCGGAATACTGGTACTTACCCAAAATTTTGTTGGCCATGATGGGTAGTACCAGCGGTGTTACTTTTGGGCGGACCTCACCCAGTTCGGAGCATCTCCGGTATCAGTTCTCAGCATCATATTCAGCTGGGCTGCGTGATGCTGCACGTGCCGCAAATTATATAAAAACAGTTCAAACACCGGCATTACCTTATCACTCTCTATCTCCACCCATAATGTAGCGAAATCAGTTTCAGTCATATTGAAAATAAGCTCCTGTGCTCTGTTACGACCTGATTGTATATATGCGAGTATTTCTTCTTTACTATAAATATTATCCGGCACAATGTCGTCGATACCATCTTCAGGGATGTTGTCACTAAGTGTAAATGGTAATGGTGAGGATAGCGTTGCTGCAGGAATGGTGGTATAATAATCCAGGAATATAGCGACATGATAAGATATGTAGAAGAATTTTTTCTTTTCGTACCACAGGTTTTCAGGGTAGGAGGAGATGGCGTTGGTCAGCATGTCGATACTGGCGCCAAACTGGTTCCATAAACTTTCTTTGAATATTTGCATCATGAATATTGATTAATGAATTGAGTGTTAATGATACGAATATCCATTGATATATTTACCCGATTTGACGAACATACTACACAGTAACTTGCTTATTCTACCTGACAGATACATCCGTTTCTATACTTCTCCTGGCTTAAAAAGACTACTTCGTTCATCCCCTGGCACAATCCTCGCAACTCTTTCCTAAACCATACACCAAATGAAAGCACTTATCCTACTCGCCACCTTAAAAAAATCCGGACTCTCCAACACAGCTACCCTCGCTGAGTTTTTTACCGAGCGGCTCAGCCGGCACGGCGTCAGCGTAGAAACTATTCATCTTGTTAATGAAAATATTCTACCGGGTACTTACAGTGATATGGGCCCCGGGGATGCATGGCCGTCGATATTAGCCCGCCTGGAAGCCGCGCAGATCATCATTTTCGCGACACCTATCTGGTGGGGCAACCACTCATCTGAAATACAAAAAGTTATTGAACGACTGGATAACCTGCACGACGAAATACTTCAAGGCAAACCTTCGAGGCTGGAAGGTAAAGTAGCAGGAGTGATTATTACAGGCGACAGCGACGGGTCACAACATATTATCGGAAATATCAGCAACTTCTGCAATGCGCTGGGAATGCTGCTCCCGCCTTATTGCTCTCTCGCTGTACAATCCAAAGAGCAGGCAAAAGATAAGCATCCCACTAAGGAGATGCTTATGGAAATTTATAATAAAGACTATAGTAAAACCGCGGACACGATGGTATCTCAGCTGCTGAAATACAGCGGAAGCTAATCACTATTTTTGTCGATGCTGTAGTCGTTATTTTCCTCGTCTTCTGCACCGGTGGACTCAGCTTCATCATCGTCCTCACTGCCTGGCACATCCAGCGACTCATCTTCGTTCAGCAGCTCCCCGTCCTCATCCCGCTGGTCTACCTCCGCCTCATGCATACGGGTTTCATCCTCGTAGGCAGGGTCTTCATTGGCAGCCTCGTCCAGCATGCGGCGCTCAGTATTGCTTACGTTGCTGTCGTCGCTCAGGTCGGTGTCGTTATTATCGTCCAGGATGCCTTCGCCTTCTTCATCGGCAGAAGATGGCGTATCCGGGCCCAGCTTCTCTACTTTAAAGTTTTCCTGTCCCGGAATATCGCTCACATCGGGCAGATCCATTTTTATAATTTTAGGTTCTTTTTTCATGGCAGACTTTTACGTTAACCGACGAAATAATCATGCCACAGGAATAATGCAAAAGGTCCTGCTGGCTAAGCCGTCAGGACCTTTTGCATACTATTTAAATTATTTATTGCACATTTTTAAACATCACCGGTGCTGCTCCATACAGCGGCGTTTTTCCGTCCCATTTTTCTATAAACTGCTGCTGGATCAGCAAGGGTGTCAGCGATTGCTGCCTTAACAGGTTGGCTTTTGCTTCCGCTTCTGCCTGCACGAGTAATTTCTTTGCGTTGGCTTCCGTTACCCGCAGCTCATTTTCTGCGCGGATAGCCTGTTGCACGGCGCTGTTCTTCTGGTCTATTGCCTGCGTGATACTCTCCGGATATTGGAGGCCGGAGGTCAGCTGCTCCAGCGTAAACCCTTCTTTCACCAGCTCATCGGAAAGTTGTTTCTGAACTGCGTTTTCAAAACCTTCGCGGTTGCTGATCATGCTATCGGTAGTATAACGGTTGAACTGTATACGAAACGCATCTTTCACATAGTTATACAGCGTGGTTCGGGTAATTTCATCAATACCCTTGCGGTATTTACGAAAAATTTCAGGCGATTTACCGGCAATAACCCGGAAGGAAATAGTAGGGTCTACATGAAAAACACTACCGTCCTTAGCATTCACCGTGAATGGATCGTAATCCGCTGTTTGCACGAAGATGGGAAACTCGTAAATACTTTCTGTGAAAGGATTATACCATACCCGTCCCGTTACCAAGGAAACGTCTTGTACGCCTTTATCACTACCATATTGTTTTACGCGGATACCTTCATGGCCGGCATCTATTCTCGTGCAGGAAAAAAAGAAGACAATAATCAGGAATACCAGCACACCAAGTGTGATAACAGACTTTGCATTAAATTTCATTAGTAAACAGGTTTATTAGTGAGATGTACCATCTTATCTTGAATAGGTATAAGTTACATCACAAGCTAATAAATTTCCGGTAAAAAAAAGGAAGTGAGGGATTCCGTCCCTCACTTCCTATAGCTTTTAATTTTATTACTGTTTAATAAACTTCGTCATACTGGTGGTGCCATCTTCATTTTTCACACTCACCATATACACGCCCGCTGGTAAGGATCCAATATTTACCTGCAGGGTGGCCGCGTTTTGCAGTCTGCGAATTACTTCATGGCCACTTACATCGTAAATTCTTATTTCCGCTTTGCCTTTGTTGCCGGCGATATTAATGTTGAGCATGTTGCTGGCAGGACTAGGGAACACCGTTACCTGTGGCCCTTCCTTGGTGAGCCTGTCGGTTTCTTTGATGGCGGTGCCTAATTGTACGCGTAAGGTGTAGCAACTGGTACTACTGTTGGCGCCATTATAACCATACACCTGTGCATAGTAAGTGCCTGCACTCACCGTTCTGCTGATGGTTTCGCTGGTAGTGCTGCCAGCCTGTGAAATAGCTACCTGTGTGCCTGCACTGTTAAGCAGTTTGAGGTCATAATCACCCGGTAAAGTACCCAGAGTAATAGTAATTGTACCAGCTGTGGTGATCACAAATTTATAATGGTCAATATCCCCGCTGGGGCTGATCAGGCCTGTAACATCCGTGTTAAACGGAATCACGGCAGCACCTGCGGTAGTACCGTTCGTGCTGTTATCCAATACGTTTGAACATCCGGAAGAAGTCAGCGTGGTGAACTGCGCAGCAGTGTACGTGCTGTTGCCGCTGGCACAATTGGTTCTTACTCTCCAATCGTATAAGGAGGCGGATGTTAATCCGGATAAGTTAACGGCGGTGGCAGTAGTAGCGGTTGCCGCGCTGGTCCAGGTACTTGCGCTGTTTAGTTTATAATCCACTGCATAGCTGCTTGCACCGCTTACAGCTGTCCAGCTTACGGTGGCGCTGCTGCTGGTTACAGCCGCACTGGTTAATCCTGCCGGCGCTGTACATCCTGAAGTGCTGGTAGTGGTAAACTGGGCGGTAGTATAAGCGCTGCTGCCACTGGTACAGTTGGTTCTTACCCGATAGTCGTAGGTGGTTCCGGCGGTAAGGCCACTTAGTCCAACCGATACTGCGGTGGTGGCGGTGGCTGCGTTGATCCAGGTGGAGGAGCTGGTCGCTTTATAATCTACATCATACGAATCGCCGCCGCTCACAGCCGTCCAACCAAGGGTGGTCGCGGTGGTGGTAATGCCGGATGCGGCCAGGCCCGCTGGTGATGCGCAGGAAGATCCTGCCGTGATTGTAAAGCTCGCATTTGAAATATCAAAGAAGATATTACCTACTGCTTCTACTTTGATTCTGGCGTTGGTAGTAGCCGTATTAGGAATGGTGACGATTTCACTGCCATCGTTGGGAGTACTGGCCACCAGCGTGCTAAAGGTGTTACCGCCATCCGTAGATACAGATATTTTGACCTTGGCACAGCTCACCGGTGAGGCGGTGGTATTGGCAACATTCCAGGTGATCGTTTGGGAAGAGTTGCCGGCCCAGGTGACTGCGGTATTAGGTGAAGTAACAGTAAAAGGACCGGAAGTATTGGTAACCGTTACTGTCATGTCAGCATAATTGGTCTGACCAATTTTTACGGGTGCGGTAGAACTATAAGGAGCGTTATCTCTTACGGTTAACCTAAAGGTTAAATTCCTGGAAACAGAGCTGAGTGCTTCTGTGTTGGCGCCGGCATCACCGCCGGTGAGCGGGCCTGATACCAGTCCCCCGGCCAGGATAGTGGACAGTTTAGGGAAGTACCTGGTAGGAGAGGTAGATGGTGCAAAAGAAATCCAGTTAGGTCCTGATGCTTTGGTAGCACTGGCCACGCTGTTGGCGCCTGTTTGCGAAGAGGAAGCTACATCTTTTTGTTCCCAGCAGTAGGTGAGCACATCCCCGGCGTTGGCATCTGTAGCAGATCCGGTAAGTGCAAACGGGGTACTGATAGGGATGGTATAGTTGCTGCCGGCACTTACTACAGGTGTAGCGTTGTTTGCTGAGATACTGGTAGTAACAGGGCAGGTTTTGCTGGTCAGATTCGTTTGTATCTGACCGATAGAAACTGCGTGGTAGATATCGATGGAATGTGGCGCCAGATCCTGATTGGTGATACCGGCATATCCCATAATAGTGATACCGGATCCGGGTTCTACGTTCACGCCTGTATTTTCATTGCTCATGGAAAAGGTGTGATTTGCACCCAGCTGGTGGCCTACTTCATGTACTACATAATCGATGTCGAAGTTATCGCCCTGCGGGATAGCATCCGCAGGAGAGGTGAAACCACTTCCCTTACTGGCGTCGGTACAAATACAGCCAATACAGCCCGCATTACCACCACCGCCGGAAGCGCCGAAGAGGTGGCCGATGTCGTAGTTAGCGGCACCGATTTTTGTATTCAGGGTATTTTGTAATTCACTGTTCCAGGCTCCTGCGGCGCCCTGGGAGGCAATGCTGTAGGGATCTGTATTGGGATTATAGTAAATCACTGCGGTATCGGTGGCAATCAGGTTAAGGTGAATCGCCAGGTCTTTTTCGTACACGCCGTTACAACGGGTGAGGGTGGCATTAATAGCTGCCAGCACCAGGTTTACCTGTGCAGCGCTGGTGGCGCCAAAGTAATTGGAGTATTCTGCTGTAACGGACTGGGCTAAACGTAATGTTTTAACGTCGCCGGTAGAACGGGCTGTGTTGTTGGGTACCTGGCTGCTAATACCCGTTGCCAGTGCATGTTCCGGCGTACTGCATTTCCAGGGTAAGGTTCTGGGTTGCTTTTTAAACACGGTGTACACGGTATGGTCCGCAGAATACGGTTCAATGAATTCATTTTCCTTGTCGGTACGGAATACCATGGTTTGAATGCCCTGCGGTGAAATGCTGAGTTTCAGTGTGGCGTACGGGTCGGTGATACCTTTTCCGGAAAAGGCCCTGATGTCCGGGAACTGCGCCTGCAGTGCGGGTTCAAAGTTGGATGCTTCGGTGATCTCAAATTGTTCAATCTGACCATCGGCATTGGGCAGGGAGATGATGGTGTTGACGGCGGTACCTCTTGCTGCTACTGCCTTAAAAACTTCCCTTCGGAAAGTATTTATATTCAGGTCAAACAGTTTGTAGGATGCCGGAAAAGCAAGCCGGGCTACCGCTTTATCGGTAGTGATTCTGGCGAGATCAGTGTGGGCTTTCCAGTAATCCTGTGCATACAACGAGGTGGTGCACAGCAATGCTGTGACGATGAGTAAGAGTTTTCTCATGAGTGCTCCAGATTTTGGTTGAAATAATATGGGTAACGATATAAATGTAGAGGAACCTACTGCATTCGCATGATAAGTTGCAGGGATTATCTTATGGCAGGCGGGTAATTTTTATTTAGGGAGATGTTGATTTCTCTTCGAAAAGTGCGGTGTGGGGGAGTGTCAGCTTAGGATTGGCGATCATTTAGCAGAATCAGGATTCCGGAGGTAATCCCCATTTGGTCAATGATTCCTTAGCCAATTCCAATTTTTTTACAAAGAAGTCGTCATTGCTGTAATCTTTCCTGGTTCTGCGAACCTTGAAAGTGTCGAGGAGTAATTTCTGTTTCCTTTTCTTCTTCATAAGTTTTTGTATTGCAAGTGTATTGCTTGCAACTTACATTTATTTCAACCACCTCAATTATTATTCTTCCTGATTAACCAATGATTAATAAAGCACCTACCTATAAATATAAACATCATACACCACCTTTTCCTCTCCATCTCTCCCATACACACTATTAAACACCACATTCACCTGCCTGATCCTATACGCCAGTATAGGCTCTTTCTGGATCACCAGCTCATTGCCCAGTATATCAGGCACCGGCTCGCCAAAGCGTGCTTTGATGGAATCAAGCGGGATTTGTTTGGCCAGGGAGTCAGGAATGCGGATTTGTAACCTGAACGCACCTACGTCAGGGACTTCCGACTTGATAACTAGTGCTAACGGATCGGAAGTGCTGTCGATGGCAATTAAGTAACGATCGGAGGCCGACAGCGAGGAAATTATCGATGCGCTATCCCAGCGGTCGCCGGTAAGGGCATTCACGACAGCGGATATACGATTTAATAAGGTATCTCCGGGGATCATCGCCCGTTGGGCAGTTTGAGCCTGGCAGCAGGTGCAGGCAAGCAGCGTGAGTACGAATAGCAGGTGTTTCATTTTGGAGTCGTTAAGCAACAAATTACGAATATTTTGTCACTTAACGACGCCAGCTTAATGCTTAATATTCATTGAGTGGCATATCCGGACTAAAGGTGCAATATTTCTTCCGGCTTTTCAGCGCTTTAAGGATTCCTCGGGAGCGAATAACGCTATTATATATACGAAACATTTTAGGAGCCGCTTTTAACAGCGGCTTTTTTAATTTTTCGCCGGTTTTGTCCATGCATCACTCTTATCTCTCCCCAAAAAATAATTTTTTAAATTATTGGTAATTAATTGTTTAGGGAGATGTTAACCATTCTTCCAAAAACCTGTCCGTTGAATTTTACCGGTTTCGTCCTGCGATAATAGCAATTGGTGTATCGTATTTCAAGAGGCGTTTTGTTCGCGATAAGTTTGTATCAACAAGTTCAAAAAACAAATTTATGAGAACAATACAAATCACATCAACAATACTGGTACTGCTCTCAGGTATGCAGCTGGCAACAGCGCAGATCAAAAGGGGAGAGTTGCACGGACAGGTGGGCGATAGTCTTACCAAAGGTGCCCTGCCCAACGCCACGGTGATTTTAAAAGGAAAAGATACCACTTTCCATTCCCTCAGCAACGATAAAGGAACTTTCACTTTTAAAAATATTCCTGATGGCACTTACACCCTGTCTGTCATCTACATCGGTTATAAAACCTACAGTAAAGAAGGAATAGCGCTGGATGGCAGCAGTACGCCCATCTTCCTGGCACCGGATCAGCAGTTGCTCAAAGGGGTGAAAGTAGCCGCTTCCAAACCCTTCATTATACAGCGCCTCGACAGGATTGTGCTGAACGTAGCCGAAAGCCCTGTAGCTGCAGGAGGCAATGCCTACGATGTAGTACTGAAAACACCCGGCATGATGGAAAACAACGGCTTGCAGTTTCGGGGTAAACGACTGACCGTGCTGATTGATGGCCGCAATACCAATCTTACGGGAGATAATATCAAAGAGTACCTCGCCTCCTTGCCCAGCAATGGTATTGACCGGATAGAGGTACTTCCCAATCCTTCTGCCAAATACGATGCTACCGGCGGTGCCGCCATCAACATCATTACGGTAAAGGATAAACGCCTGGGGGCCAACGGCACACTTACTGCAGGCACCGGAGCCGGTACCTATGCCCGCTATCTGGGTGGTGCATCCATCAACTACCGCACTAAAAAACTCAACCTCTTCAGCAGCTACGATTACCTGCACACACAAACTTTTGCAGATAATAATTCCGACCGGCAGCTGACAGCTAATAATGTACACATCACTGAGCAAACCCGGGATATCCGTACCCGTGATAATCATTCCTTCAAAGCCGGCATGGATTACGATATCAACAAACGTAATACCATTGGCCTCCTGTTCCGGGGAATGTATAACCTGCGGAATCATGATGCCCTGGCCACGGCCACGCAAAGCGGGGCAGGCATATCCACGGTCAATACCGCAGGGGACGCCAGGTATTTTAACCCCGCCGTTAACATCTACCTAAAATCCATATTGGATAGTGCCGGTAAAACACTGGTGGTGAATGCTGACTATTTCAACTACAACCGTAAATGGAATGATGACCTGCTCACCCGGTACTACGATTATAAATTCATTGAGCTGCTACCTTCACTGGTACAGCGGGATGCCCTGCCATCGGATAATACCATCAAATCCCTGGCGGTAGACTACACGCAGCCCGGCAAGTCCGTGAAGCTGGAAGCCGGAGCGAAAGTAAACTTCAATACCATCGATAATGATGTGCTGTGGCAGGAACAGATCAATGGGGACTGGAAAACTGATGAAGGCAGATCCAACCGGTTTATTTACGAGGAAAATGTTAATGCCCTGTACCTGAATCTCTCTAAAACCTTTGGCAAATTTGATGTGCAGGCAGGTGTGCGGGCAGAGCAAACCAATACAGAAGGCCGCTCTGTAACCAGCGGTGACGTCAATAAAAATAATTACTTCAACGTATTTCCCAATGCCAGCGTCACCTTTAACCAGTCGGAACTACAGCAGTTCGGTTTCTCCTACCAGGAAAAGATTGACCGGCCACGATTTGAAATACTAAACCCTTTCCTGATCTACGTTAGTCAGTTTAGTTATACGCAAGGCAACCCTAACCTGCGTCCTTCCATCTCACACAACTTTGAGCTTAGCTACGCCCGTGGCATGGAATGGATGGCCGCCTTTACCTATCAGCATCACCAGCAGGTTGTAGCCGATGTGTTTAAGAAAGCCGCTACCGGAAATGCCGTTATATCTACCTACGACAATGTGAGCAGCGGCGAATACCTGGATGGTAGTGTGAGCTACAGTAAACGGTTGCTGCACAACAAATGGAGTACGGTCAATAACCTCGGCGCCTTCTATGCCAAATACAATGGCAGTGGTAGCCTGGCCCTGGATAATGCACAGGTGACTGCGTACTTTACCACCACCAATATTTTTCAGCTGCCACAGAGCTTTAAGCTGGAACTAAGCGGCCGCTATTACTCCCCGATGGCAATGGGCCAGTACCGCTTTAACAGCAGATATGCAGTGGATTTCGGACTGTCCAAAACCATCCTGGATAAAGCGGGAACCATTACCCTCAATGTATCCGATGTTTTCAATACACTGGTGAATAAGTACAGTATTACATCTCCCGACCTGCAACTACATGATATATCAAAAGTGGAAAGCCGGATAGTAAAACTGCAGTTCAACTACAAATGGGGTAATAAGAATGTAAAAGCAAGCGCAGTAAGGAAAACAGGTATCGAAACAGAGAAACGCAGAGTAGAAAACAATTAAACCTAAAAATATTTTAAACCCCTGTACTACAGGATAAATCATTCAACTCAAAAATCATTTATTATGAAAAAGCAGGAGAGATTATCACAGTCAAAATTATTTCTGAATAAAGAAAGTGTGGCCATCCTGACAAAGAGCGATATGGAAAAAATTGTGACCGGAATGGAAGATACCATCGCCAGAATCACGCTGGGTTGTGCGCCCCAAAGCACACAGGACGACTTTAACTGCGATTATTTCAACCAGGAAAGTGGTGATCGCCCGCTTCAACAGCAGTAATCAAAAACCCAATCATATTTAATCACCAATTAAAACCAACAAACATGAAAAAGTCAATTGCTTTACAGAGCAGCAAACTCCCATTCAGCAAAGAAAAAATCGCTAACCTCACCGGCGAGGAACTGGACCAGGTACAAGGCGGGGTAGAACAACCTATCGACGATAAAACCGGCGATACAGTTGATACCGCTTCCGGCCTGAGCACTCACCACAACTTCACCTGCTGCGCTTGTACTACCCTGTCAGGTATTGCTTAAGTGTAACAGGTACAGTAAAAATCAAAAACAATAACAACCATTCATTCACAACCAACCAAAAACCAACAAACATGAAAAAGTCAATCGCTTTACAGAACAGCAAACTCCCATTCAGCAAAGAAAAAATCGCTAACCTGACCGGTGAAGAACTGGATGCCGTACAAGGTGGAATCGATGAAATCAAAACCGGTGATACAGTGGATACTGCTTCCGGCCTGAGCACTCACCACAATTTCACCTGCTGCGCCTGCACCACCCTGTCCGGTATTGCCGCTGAAGAGCAAGCTTAATTATTACCCCTTTACTTTTCACAATTTTTTAAACCAACCAAAAATCAACAATCATGAAAAAATCAATCGCTTTACAGAACAGCAAACTCCCATTCAGCAAAGAAAAAATCGCTAACCTGACTGGCGAGGAACTGGACGCCGTACAAGGTGGAATCGATGAAGTTAAAACCGGTGATACAGTAGATACTGCCTCCGGCCTGAGCACTCACCACAATTTCACCTGCTGCGCCTGCACTACCCTCTCCGGCATTGCTGCTGAAGACCAGGCATAATTCACATGGTGTTGTACAACTTATATCCGGGGCTACCATTTTCAGCGTAGCCCCGGTATTAAGGAAAGTAAGCGAAATCCTTTTATCTATAACTACAACGGGTATATGAAAACAGCCACCTTCATTAACAATAAACTGGAACAGCTCGACCGGGATCTTACCGCCAGCGCAAACGAACAATCGAGGTTGGCGCTCCTGACCGGCAACAGCGGACTCGCCTTATTCTATTACCATATGTACCACCATTTCGGCGATGAACAGTACCGCAACCGCGCAGCCGCCATATTGGAAGAGGCAATGGAAGAGATTAACAAAGGTATTCGTTCCTATACTTATTGCGACGGACTGGCTGGTTACGCTTACCTGCTCAACTACCTGCAACAAAAGGACTTTATTGACAACAGTATCACTGACTTCTTAATTCAATGCGATGAAATTCTTTACAGCGTTTTTGGAAGGATGCAGCTCAAATCCAATACAGACCTGCTACATGGCTCCCTTGGACTGGCTGCTTATTTTCTGGATCGATACCAGTCGGGAGCAGTTGCACTAAGCAGCATCCGGGAGATAGGCGAAGCTATCCGGCTCTCACTCGATAAAGTGGTGCATGACCGGCAAGCCCCGCAGGAAGAAGTGTATGTGAACTGTGGTATGGCGCACGGCATCGTTTCTATGATCCTGTTCCTGGTTAAATATCATCCACTGGCGGATAATCAGGATGCGGTAAGCGCTTCGCTGAAAGCGGGCGTGGATTGCCTCCTGCAATTCAAATCCACTGATCCGGCTTCTATTTCACTGTATCCTTCTATTGTAAAGGTCAATGCAGTAGGTATTGACACCACGTATAATATTCCATTGGGTTGGTGCTATGGCGACATCATTGTTTCCATCGGGCTATACCGCGCTGGTAGCTTATTGCAGGACAATGACCTGCTGCGTGAAGCCGAGTGCCTGGCCTTAGCTGCTGCCAAACGCAATACCCCGCGCACGGCCCTGGTACATGACGCCTGCCTGTGCCACGGTGGCGCCGGACTGGCACACATGTACAAGAAATGGTACCGCTTTACGGGCAACGAAATATTTAATGCCAGCTATCACCTGTGGATGGATAAAACACTGGAACTGAGCAATCATCCCGATGGTATTGGCGGATTTAAAAAATATAACGGAGGCCCGTTTGTGCAAATGGCGGGTATCCTGGATGGTGCCGCAGGTATGGGTCTTGTATTAATGGACTACCTGCAGGGGGATCAGGAAGATAACGATTGGGACAGGGTGCTGTTCCTCGCTTAATAATATAAACATGCCGCGTTGGTCAAGAGGTGAAGACGTTTCCCTTTCACGGAAAAAACACAGGTTCGAGTCCTGTACGTGGTACCACTTAAATAATCATAAAACTCTTTGCCATGAGTATCCCATATTTATTCGATCCGCAATTAGTACTAAGAACGCCGAGATTCCCGCTCACCGCCGCTATCAATCAGATTGATTTTGATGCGCTGCTGCAAAACAATGCTTTCCTGGAAGCGCTGTACCTCGCGTCGCCGGTGTTGTACGATGAATGCATTAAATGGAGAAACGGGCAGATCAGTTCAAAGAAAGATATCGACAAACTCAAAAGATCCGTCAGCAAATATTTTGTGCGCATGAGTAGTCGCTGTACACCTTTTGGTTTATTTTCCGGCTGTGCGGTGCTCAACTGGGGCAAAGAAAAAACCAGGGTGGTGGTGGATGAAAAAGAGATTAGTCGCCATACCCGCCTGGACATGCACTACCTCTGTGCGTTGGCGCAGCAGCTGGCTACCCTGCCAGGCATTAAGGATAGTTTATTATACTACCCCAATAACAGCATTTACACCATTGGCGATGAGCTGCGTTATGTAGAATATACCTACCGCCATGGTCGCAGGAGGCATCAGATCAGTGCCGTAACAGGTACGGAAAGCATTACCCGCGTGATCCGTTCTGCCGCTAACGGGGCCACTATGGCACAAATGATAAGCTGGGTACAGGGAGATGATATTACTACTGAGGAGGCCACCACGTTCATAGAACAACTCATCGAGGCGCAACTCCTGGTAAACGAGCTGGAACCGGCCATCACCGGTAAAGAATTTTTACACCAGATCATCGATGTACTGGAACGCCTGCGGGATACTGCGTCCGCTGTAACCAATATTTTGCCTGTACTACTGCAGGTGCTGGAAGTGCTGCATGAACTGGATACTACCCCTGCCAATGACGTAACCCGCTACCGTGGCCTTATGACCATTCTGGATCAGCTGGGGGTTAAATATGAAGAGAATAAATTGTTTCAGACGGATGTGGTGAAGCACCTGGGTGGCAGTGGCGTGGATGAAAATATTCAAGCGCAGCTCCTGGAAGCTATCGGAGTGCTCAACCGCTTCACCGCGGCCAAGCCGGGCGAAAACCTGCGCTCCTTTGCCCGCCGCTTTTATGAGCGCTATGAAGATAAAGAAATGCCGCTGCTGGAAGTACTGGATACAGAAACGGGTATTGGCTACCTTGAAAGTGCCACCGGTGGTATCACCCCGCTGATAGGCGGTATCCCCGGCGGTGCTGCCAAAGAGAAAGAAAAAAACATTGCCTGGGGAAAGCTGGAAACTCTGCTGCATAATAAACTGATGGACGCCTACGCGCAACGATCCAACACCGTAGCACTGAATGAGGATGATATTGCTAAGCTCACGCCTAACTGGGACGACCTGGCGCCTTCCCTGCCGGTAATGTTTCGTATAGTCGGCACCGATAACCTGCAATTATACATTGAGAGCGTAGGCGGCTCCAGTGCCGCCAACCTGCTGGGTCGCTTCGGCCATGCGGACGCAGCTATCCATACTATGGTCAACAGGATCACGGCAAAGGAACAGGCGCTGGACCCTGAGGTTGCCTACGCAGAAATTATTCACCTGCCGGAAAGCAGGGTCGGTAACATCCTGTTACATCCTGTATTCCGAGGGTATGAAATTCCTTACCTGGCTAAGTCATCGCTCGATAAAAGTCAGCAGATAGAGGTGCAGGATTTGTATGTATCTGTAAAGAATAACCGCGTGATCCTGCGTTCTGGCAGATTAAACAAGCAGGTAGTACCGCGGTTGAGTACTGCGCATAATTATGCCCATGGCGCTTTGCCGGTATACCAGTTTTTATGCGATCTACAGATACAGGACAAGCGGCCGGGTGTATTTTTTAACTGGGGTAACCTGCAGATACAACACCGCTTTTTGCCAAGGGTAACCTATAAAAATGTAATCCTGCACCTGGCACGCTGGAGCTTTGCCTGGTCGGAAGTGAAACATCTGGCAGCTCTGGAAGGCGCCGCTTTACAGGAGGCTGCTGCGGCATTCCGCCAGCAGTGGAACCTTCCCAAACTGCTCGTGCTGGCAGATGGCGACAATGAACTGCTCATAGATTTTGAAGAAGAGGCAATGCTCAGTGTATGGTTGGATACGGTGAAGAACCGCTCGGTATTTATGTTACGGGAGTTCTTAAATGATCAGCAGCAGGTAACCGATACTAACGGCAACGCCTATGTAAACCAGTTTGTGGCAGTGCTGAGTAAAACAACACCTTCGTATGCAACCAATACACCGGTAAAAGCACCACCTGCTTCAACCGTGACGCAAAAGTTTTCCCTCGGCTCAGAGTGGCTGTACTACAAAATTTACTGTGGCGTTAAGTCTGCCGATAAAATACTCCTGGATGCGGTAAAGCCACTCAGCGAAGCGCTGGAGGCCGCAGGTATTGCCGACAAATGGTTTTTTATCCGCTACAACGACCCCGGATTTCACATCCGGCTGCGTTTTCATATAACCGACACCGGTAGCACGGGTGAGGCGATACAACGCATTCATGATGCCTTACAGCCTTATATCTCCGAAGGATATATCTGGAAACTACAAGCGGATACTTACAGCAGAGAGCTCGACAGATATGGGGCCAATACCATCACCCAGGCAGAAACTTTCTTTTATCACGACAGCAAAGCACTGCTGGAACTGCTGGATAACACCTACGGGGACGAGCGGGAAAGCTTACGTTGGCTGTGGGGCATGCGCGCGGTGGATGAACTGCTGGATGTATTCAGGTTCACCGTGGCTGATAAATTCGCCCTGCTGGATCATCTCAAAAATATGTTTGCTACAGAGTTTGGTGTGGAGAAGCCAGTGAAGCTGGTGTTGAATGACAAATACCGGTATCATAAAAAGAATATCGACCTGTTCATGAATAAACAAATGGACCCGGCAGAGGAAATATACCCACTGATAGAGGCCCTGGATGTGAAGTCCAAAGCCTTGCAGCCGGTGGCAGATGAAATTTTGCAACTCGTGCAGGCGGGACAGTTACAGGTGCCTTTAGCCTCCCTGATGGCCAGTTATATCCATATGCTGCTGAACAGAATTACCACCAGCAATCCTCGTAAGCATGAAATGGTGATCTACGATTTCCTCTCAAGATATTATCAATCTGCCATTGCCCGTCAGAAGGCAAAAGCAGCGATCTGAAAATTTTAAAAGCTGATGATATGTTAAACAAATTTCCTCAATACAGGCAGTACGATGAAATGGACTGCGGCCCTACCTGCCTGCGGATCGTCAGTAAGTACTACGGTAAAACCTACTCTATAGAGTACTTCCGTAAGCTATGCCACACCACCCGCTCGGGTTCCAGCCTGCTGGCCATCAGTGAGGCTGCCGAAAAAACAGGGTACCGAACCATTGGGGCAAAACTCGGATACGACGACCTGGCAGAAGAAGCACCGTTCCCCTGCCTGGCACTCTGGAACCAGCGGCACTACGTGGTGGTATATAAGATCCGGAATAATAAAGTATATGTTTCCGATCCGGCCCACGGCCTCATTACCTATACAAAGGAGGAGTTTCTGAAAAGCTGGGGTGCCGGCGTCAACAACGAAGGAATCATCCTGTCTATGGAGCCCACGCCGGAATTTGATACCATCGGGGAAGAAGAAAAGGCGACGAATGGCGGTATTATGTTTATTTATAAATATCTCCTGAAATACAAAGCACTGATAGCACAGCTGCTGGTAGGCCTGGTAGCGGGAAGCCTGTTGCAGCTGGTATTCCCTTTCCTTACGCAAAGCATTGTAGATACCGGCATACAGCATAACAACATCGGTTTTATTTACATGGTGCTGCTGGCACAGCTGCTGCTGTTTTTCGGGAAAACGAGTGTGGAAGTTTTGCGGGGCTTTATTCTCATGCACCTGAGCAGCCGGATAAATATCAACCTGTTGTCCGACTTTTTCCGAAAGCTGATGAAGTTGCCCCTCGGCTACTTTGATGTGAAGATGACGGGCGACATCCTGCAACGTATTACCGACCATCAGCGGGTGGAACTATTCCTTACCTCCGGCACACTGAACACTGTGTTTTCCTTCATCAACCTGATCATATTTACCATAGTGCTGGTGATTTATAGTCCGTTGATATTCGCAGTGTTTGCCAGTATGAGCGTATGTTATTTCATATGGGTTACCTTTTTCATGAAAAGGCGTGCTACACTGGATTACAAACGGTTTACACAGTTGTCGCAAAACAATGAGAAGAACCTGGAACTGATTTACGGCATGCAGGAAATCAAGCTGAATAATGCCGAACGTAAGAAGAGGTGGCAGTGGGAGCATTTACAGGTAAAGCTGTTCAAAACCAGTCTGAAAGGATTGCAGTTGAGCCAGGCGCAAACCAGCGGCGCCTCGCTGATCAATGAGCTGAAGAATATCATTATCACCTTCCTGGCCGCCAAGCTGGTAATTGATGGGAAGATTACCCTGGGGGTGATGTTGTCTATCTCTTATATTATAGGTCAGCTCAACGGGCCAATATTACAACTGGTGGAGTTCCTGAAATCCTGGCAGGATGCGCGCCTCAGCATAGGCCGCATCAACGAAATCCACAACAAGCCGGATGAAGAAAGCGAAACGGAAGAGAAGATCCAGGAAGTGCCCTCCGGCGATATTACCATTAGCAACCTCACTTTTCAATATGAAAGTACATCGCGGAGTAAGCCGGTGCTTAAGAACCTGGACCTGCTGATTCCCCACCAGAAGGTAACGGCTATTGTAGGCGCCAGTGGCAGCGGCAAAAGTACCCTGCTCAAACTATTGCTCAAGTTCTATGATCCGCAGGAAGGAGGGATATACGTAGGCGGGCATGCACTGGCAGATATCAGTCACGCTAAATGGCGGGCATCCTGCGGGGTGGTGATGCAGGAAGGCTATATTTTCAACGACAGTATAGCCGGCAACGTAGCCGTAGGAGAGCAAACCATCGATAACAAGCGGCTGTTCGAAGCCTGCCGCATTGCTAACATTCACGACTATATCGAAACCTTACCGTTGAAATACAATACCAAGATTGGCCAGAATGGGATGGGACTCAGTACCGGGCAAAAGCAGCGCATCCTGATTGCACGGGCTGTCTATAAAAATCCGGCCATCCTGTTTTTTGATGAGGCCACCAGCGCGCTGGACGCCAGGAATGAAAGAGTGATCATAGAAAACCTGAACCGCTTTTTTGAAGGCCGCACCGTGGTGGTGATTGCACACCGCCTTAGCACAGTGAAGAGCGCCGACAAAATCATCGTTTTGGAAAAAGGACAGATCACAGAGGCCGGTACCCACCAGGAGTTGATCCAGGAACAGGGGTATTATTTTAACCTGGTAAGGAACCAGCTGGAGCTGGGCAATTAACGCATCATTCCGCATGGCATACCTGGTGTGCCATGCGGTATCATCCATAAATATTCAAAATATTTTTTTATGTCAGTCAAACATATACCACTGGAAAGCTCGCTGATGAGTGAAGAAGTCAATGAAGTGCTGGGGGCGGGGCCTTCCTTTATGATGCGCTGGGGTAACATCCTCTTGTTCGCAGTGATATTGTTGTTTCTTACGTTGTCCGGTTTGATCCGTTACCCGGATATTATTACGGGCAAGGTAACTGTGGCGCCGCTGCAGGCACCGACCTCCGTTACCATTAACAACGGGAGTATTCAAAGCACGCTGGTGCAAAACGGGCAGGTGGTAACTAAGGGGCAGGCGCTGCTTTTGCATTCCGGGGGAGATACTATTGCCGCCCCGGCAGCGGGTAAGGTGGTATTCGAACGTAGTACCGACAGCCATATCATCTATACAAAACCTACCCTGATACTTAGTATACTGCCTGAACATGGCGACTACCTTACCACCGTTACACTGCCATCTGCAGGCGCAGGAAAAGTGCAGATAGGGCAGGAGGTATCCATCCACCTGAACGACTATCCCAGCGGCGAGTTTGGGAAACTGGCAGGAAAGGTATTATCAAGGCCGCTGCCGGCGGGCAATGGAGCCGTTTCGATAGATATACAGCTGAAAGACGGTAACATCTCCAGTTATCAAAAACCACTCGATATATATAAAGCTATGGATGGCCGGGCAGAAATAGTGACGGCTAACAAACGGCTCATCCAGCGTATACTCAGTTTCCTGAACTGAGCAGGATTTGGTAGTTAAAAAGAGCGTTTTCGGGGTATTGGTACTTCGAATCGGGGGATACGTGTATCGTTTTATACCGCCTCTGCCAATAGGTCTACTTTTATTTCAACAAACGGAATTACTCCGGAAAACATTGAAAATCAAAACCTATTTCTAACTACCAAATCTAAAAAACGCTATGGAACAGAAAATCAAATCTATCAAAAAACGCCCTCTGAGCTTAGGTAAGATCACTGTAGTATCCCTGGATAAATCCCCTGTAAACAAGATCTGGGATGGTAATAACAATGCCAGCGCACAGCAGTTTGGTTCTACCCGTCCGGAGTGCGATGTGACAAACACACTGACCATTACTTCCCTTAGTGTATTGTGAGCCCCGCTTTCGTAAATCATTTTCCAACCATTATTTTCTAAAGGCCGGCCCAATGAAATATTACGTCACCCTCTTCCTTTTGCTGACTTATAATGCCCTGCAGGGGCAGGACTGTAACTGCGGACAGGATTTTCGCTTTATGGTGCAAAAGGTGCAGCAGAACTATGCAGGGTATGATGATAAGGTAACACCATCCAATCAGCAACGTTTCGCGGAATTGACAGACAGTCTCCTTCAGGTGGCTGAGCAGTCCAACACCTATCAGTGCCTGGGAGTATTACGCACCTGGCTCCGGTTTTTCCGGGACCTGCATATGAATGTGTTTATTAAAGAAGATACCAGTAACTATGATATTATCCGGAGAGCTTTCCGGCAGGCGGAAACGGTTGCCGAATCTCCGGAAACATTCACCGCCTACCTGGCGCGGAATGCGCCTGCACTGGATACTATAGAAGGTATCTGGGAAGATGAAACGAAAATCTACCGGATAGGGATTAAAAAGGAGCAGCAGGAGGATAGTACCCTGTTTTCGGGTTTCATCCTCCGGGCGGACAGCATCTTCTGGCTGCCGGGTCAAATCAAGATGAAATTGCGCAAAACCGGGGATAATTACCGCATAATCGCATTTTATACCAGGGATCATACCCTGTTGCTGCCACCGGCAACCATCACCGGAACCACCATTCATATGGGTATTTATGGAGTATGGCATAAGGTGGTATCGGGAGATAACGGCGCCGGCTATACGGCGGTTTCGGCT
The DNA here is from genome assembly GCF_900142605.1 of Chitinophaga jiangningensis. Lineage (GTDB taxonomy): Bacteria > Bacteroidota > Bacteroidia > Chitinophagales > Chitinophagaceae > Chitinophaga > Chitinophaga jiangningensis. Next base: position 335,696 of record NZ_FRBL01000002.1, on the reverse strand, counting down.
GCCCGGCAGCGGGAGCCCGTATTCCGTGTGCTGGATAAGAATAATTGTCTGCTTACGATGCCCAGCTTCGGACTGGCCTATAAACCCATGATTGATAGCCTGATCCGGCAAAATGCGGATATCCTGGCCACCACACGGCGCCTCATTATTGACCTCCGCAATAACAGCGGCGGGTCTGTGCTGTGCTTCGAAAACATCCTTCCTTATATCTATACCCGGCCTATTGTTACCCGAGGCTCGCGGGTAAGGGCTACCCCGGAAAATATCCGCGATTATTACAGCATTACCGAGTACCCTAACGTGAGCGATAGCATGAAGGCTGTTTTCAGGAAAGAGCTGGCAACGCTGCAGCAACATGTGGGCGAGTATTTTAACCTGTGGCCGGATGATACGATCACGCTGCCGGCTGCACGAAAATACCCTGCCCGTGTGGCCATTATTATTAACGGCAACTGCGCCAGCAGTGCCGAAATGTTTTTGCTGAAGGCCAAGCAGAGCAGCAAGGTTACCCTGTATGGAGCCCATACCATGGGCGCCGTGGATTATACAGATGTTTTGGCTACGCCTATGCCATGCAGCATATTTGTGTTACGGTATCCCACCAGCAGCAGTAACCGCCTGCCTGATGAGCCACTAGATAATTTAGGCATTGTGCCGGATGTGCTGATCAGTGAAGATATACCCGATTGGGTAGAGGAAGTTTGGAAATCCGATCCCGGAAAATGAACCCGCAGGTTGATTAAATATCAATTTTATTTTGATATCTTGATAACAGAATTCCGTAATTAAGACCATCCAGGATGATTGTCAACCGCTTTATATCCTCCCTCATTACTTCTCTCAGGAAGTACAACCATGTGCTGATTCATATATTGGCCTGGGTAGTATATATTTCTCTGGGTACCCTGAAGGGTGTATTTGTTATCCCTGGTTATAAGCTTCACATTCTGGACGTTATTGTGACGCATTTGCCCCCGGTAATGATATTCTACGGGCATTATTATGTGCTCATGCAATTTGCACAACGCCGGAAATATCGCTGGTTTCTTCCGTTGGCAGAGGTGCTCCTTTTCTGCTGCATGATGAATGTCTACTATTTAACGGGCTATGTGTTCTTAGGTATTATTAACCCTGAAGCACCAATTCCTGCGTTTCGGCTGGTCAATCTGCTGGTGGGCACCTTTTGGGCATATGCCATATATGCCTCTTATGCGCTCGGCTATTATTTTGCTATACAGGCGGTACGCAGAGCTAAGCAACTTAAAAACGTGGAGCTTCAAAAGCTGAAAGTAGAGCAGGAGCACTTACAGGCGGAACACGCTTTTTTGCGCGCACAAATCAACCCACACTTTTTACATAACACCCTCAACTTTTTTTATGCTAAATCCCTGGCATGTGGTGCAGAACTTTCGGAAGGAATTCTTACCTTGTCGGAAATAATGCGCTATTCGCTGGAATCAGGCGACGATACCGGTACGGTGTCGCTGGTAAAAGAAGTAGAGCATTTGAAAAATGTGATCAGGATCAACCAGTTGCGGTTTAGTCACAAATTGCACCTGGATTTGGAGATCAAAGGAGATATTACCGGACTGAAAATTATTCCGCTGGTACTGATTACCCTGGTTGAAAATGCCTTCAAACATGGCGAGTTAACCGATGCCGGGTACCCTGTGAAGTTAGTTTTGGAAGTGAATGAATCCCGTACCAGCCTGTTGTTCAGCACTTATAATAAAAAGAAGAAAGGCCCGAAAGAGTTATCCCATGGTATTGGTGTGGAAAATATCAGGAGGCGGCTCAACTGGACCTATAACCACAACTACCAGTTTGAAACCGGCAGCAGTGGGGAGAATAATGAGTTTTACTTTACAAACCTATATATCTATTTCAACGACAGTAAAAGTGGTGTAACCACCCAAACCCTTGAACCCGACATTAACCACAAACTAAAAATGATATGATTAATTGTTTGATAGTAGATGATGAACAACACGCTATTGACATATTAGTACACTACGTAAAGCAAACCTCTTTTCTGAACCTGGTGCATACCACTACCGACCCGCTGGAGGCACTGAAAATCCTGAGTACACAAAAGGTCGACCTCATTTTTCTGGATATCCAGATGCCTGAAATATCCGGCATTGATTTTATTAAAACTATCCAGGGCAAATCCAGGGTGATCCTGACGACCGCCTACAGCGAGTTTGCGGCAGACAGCTTCGACCTGGAAGTAATCGACTATCTGCTGAAGCCAATTCCATTTCCCCGTTTCCTGAAGGCTGCCCAAAGGGCACTTACCGTGCTGGCTGCCAGCAGCGCGCCTTTGCCGGCAAGCGACGATTCGCAGTACGAAGATTACATCTTTGTAAAAACAGAATTAAAAGGGAAAATGCTGAAAGTTAACCTCCCGGATATTGACTACATCGAAGGGATGAAAAACTATGTGGCCATTCATCATAACGGCGTTAAAACCATGGCGCTGCTGAATATGAAGGACCTCGAAGATCGTTTGCCACGTAAGTATTTTATGCGCATACATAAGTCGTTTATTGTGGCCGTACCTAAAATTTGTGGTATAGAAGGCAATCAGATCCAGCTGAAAAATATCAAAGCAGATATCCTGCTGGGCGAAACCTATAAGCCGGCATTTTTGGAGATGATGAAAGAGAAGATGATGCAATAATTACCCTCACACCTTTCCTGCTGAAAAACCTGTATTCGTGCTGCCTTTTGTGGTTAGTGCGTGGTTTGATTTTTAGATAAGATGTTACCCTGGTGTTGTTTGTCTGTTCCTGACCTAAACTTATTTGCATGTTTGAGTCCTATAAAGCAGGTTTCTTTTTTTTGCGTACACCCTTGTATTCCCTGGAGCAACTGCAGGAATTTTATGTTCGTTTAAGGGGTGGGGAGAGATATAAAGTATTTAGTGGTATACTGGAATCGGCTGACTTTAAAGAGGCGCTGTACCTGGCCTCCCCTGATTTTTACGGTCAGGTGCAGAAGTACCTGGATGGGGAACTAACGGATTCACGCGCCATAGCGAAACTGGAATGGTCGCTCCTGAAGTATTATACCCGCAGCTGTTACCGCTGTACGCCCTTCGGTATTTTTGCTGCCGGCAGCACGGGAGTAGTGAGTGAGCAAACAGCGGTGCAATTCAGTAAGCTGGGGATGCAGCGCCATGTGCGGCTGGATATGGCTTACCTCTATGACGTGATGACTGAACTGCTGAAAATGCCGGAAGTGAAGCAGCAGTCAGTATTTGTTCCCAATAAAACGATTTACGCTTCGGGTAACCGGCTCCGTTATATTGAAGTAGGTTACACCTCCAATGGTATTAAGTCCCATACAATTGCCGAGATTAAAGAGGATGAAATGATCAGTTACCTGTTACGGGCCACCAGGGCTGGTTGCAGGTATCGTGATCTGGTGGTGTTGGTAAGGGAGCAGGGGTATGATGAGTTGGAATCCACCGCTTACGTGGATACCCTGATTGAAAACCAGTTGCTGGTGATGGAGCTGGAACCTAATGTAACGGGTAAGGGTTATCTGGAGGAGTTGTTGGAGAAATTAAGGGAGATGAAAGTGACGCATCCGATGATGGCAGGGTTAGTGAATGTTCATGCCCTGGCGGCAGCCATTAAAGGGGATAGGGGGCTGGCGCCTTACCTGCATTTGCGTCAGCAGGTAAATGCGTTATTGGTGCCCAGGCAGGAAAACCAGGTTTTTCAGGTAGATGCCGGTCGCCCGTGTACCATAAATACGCTGGACAGCAAAGTGGTTGCAGACGTGAAGCGGGCATTGCGGGCGGTTTCCCGGCTGGGTACGTCCGGAACCGCTACTGGTAAAGTGAATGCTTTCCGGGAGGCATTTATCAAAAAATACGACCGGCAGTCGGTGCCACTGTTGAAAGCACTGGACCCGGATATTGGAATTGACTACAAGAAATTGTCCGCCCTGGACACAGTGACGCCACAACAGGAGCAGGTATCACGGTATAAGATGGAAAAGTTGCTGGAAGCGAAATTGCACCAGCACCAGGAGATTGTAATCACCGATGCAGCGTTGGAAAAGTTTCCGTTGCCAACGGCTTCGGAGTTGCCTGATTCCATGTATGTGCTGTTTAAGCTAACGGAAAAGGATATACTGTTGAGTGCTGCCGCCGGTCCGTCCGCAGCCAACTTACTGGGCCGGTTTTGCCATTTGGATGCGCAGTTGGAGGACTGGGTAAAGGCTGCACTGCAAGAGGAAGAGCAATTGCATCCCGATAAGATTTTCGCGGAGATCGTGCATCTGCCGCAGCCCAGGATCGGCAATATTTTAACCCGTCCGCATGTGAGGGCGTATGAAATTCCTTTTCTGGCGAGATCGTCGAGGCCGCAGGAGCAGCAGTTGTCCTTACAGGATTTATACCTGAAGGTGGAGGATGAACGGGTGATATTATTTTCGCGCAGCCTTGGAAAGGAGGTGGTACCGCGGTTATCGTCCGCGCATAACTTCAGTTCTGATACTACCTTGCCTGTATATAATTTTCTCTGTGATTTACAGTTTCAGGGCCTGCGGGCTGTAGTGGGGTGGAGTTGGGAGCGTATGAGCCAGGATAGCTTTTTGCCGCGTGTACGATATGAAAATGTGATTTTATCCCCTGCCACCTGGCAAATAACAGTTGGCGCAGTAACTACCGGAAAGCTTACGCCAGCGCTGTTGCAGGGGTACCTGGAGCAATGTGGTTTACCGGCGTTTATAGAATATGTGGAGGGGGATAATAAGCTGATACTGGATACATACTCGGAACTGACCATTGAGTTTTTATGCAGGGAGCTGGAGCATCGTGAGCGGATAAAACTGGTGGAAAGTACTGTAATGACAGGTGTTTCACCTGTTACAAATGAGGGTTTACATTATAACAATGAATACATATTGCCACTCACAAGGCAGCGGGAGGTACTGTCCGTGCCGGGCAGGCACTATTTACTGAGCGGCAGCGTGGAGCGTGTATTCATTCCCGGGTCGGAGTGGGTATATTTTAAACTATATACCAGCGTTAATTATGCTGATACGCTGATTACTGCGCGGCTGGCGCCTTTGGTGGCAAAGTTGAAGAAGAGCGGCCTGGTGGTAAAATGGTTTTTCATCCGTTATTATGATCCTGCATTTCATGTACGTGTGCGGGTACAGGTGAAGCGTAAGCAGGAGGTGGCAGCAGTGATGCAGGTTTTTTATGCGTTGTTTAACAGGGAAACAAGGGCGGGGAAAATTGCGCAGGTGATGCTGGATACTTACGAGCGGGAAGTGGAGCGTTATGGGGAGAAAACAATGTTGCTATCGGAGATGGTATTTGACCGGGATAGCAGTGAGGTGGTACGGTTGCTGGATGCTGGTGCCAACAGGCAGCTGGCGGGGTTAACCGGACTGGCGGCTTATTTCGCGGGGCTGGACTTAACGTTGGAGCAACGGGCTTATTTGGCGGAGCGGCATTTTCAGGGTTTCAGCAGAGAGTTGGGGAAAGAAAATGATGCCGCAATGAAGCTGGAACTGGACCGTAATTATCGTTTGCTGCAAAAAGAAATAGCGGCGTGTATGGGACTGCCGGTTGATGCAGTACAGCAGGCATTGCTGGAAAAAATACGCAGGGCTGCGGAGCGCACCGGTATGGCGCCGTCTGTATTAAGCTTAGCGGGGAGTTATGTGCATATGTTTATTAACCGGCTGTTTGCGGTGGAGCAGCGCAGGGCCGAATGCGAGTTGTATTATTATGCTGCCAAGTACTATGCTTCTATGTTAGCGAGATCCCGCAAAAAGGTGTAAAAAACGCATCTTTACGCTATAGTCAATGCTTTCCAGCCAAAATGAATGATAATGAACAGATCATTTTTTCGCGAATGAAAATGAACAGCCGAAATTAGTTAGAACTACTTACATTTGATTATAACCATTGTGAAAAACTTAACCTGTATGAAATCTTTTTATGATAATGATTTTCTCATTGAGCTGAATGAGAAGCGATGTGCGGAGTATGCGTCGTTAGCCCAGCAGATGACTTCGCGGTTTAGTATGTTGTTTGTGTTTTATTCTGTACTGATGGCTGCGAGTGTACCGGTTGTTAAGCAGTTGCTAAAGGGAGGGAGTGTGGATTGGATGTTGGCTGTGCTATTTCTGTTGTTTAGTTGCTCGCTTATCATTTCTATACGTTACGCAATTTCGCTCATTATTACGGGAGATTTATTTGTGATATACCTGCCTAAACGTTACTATAGCGAAATCAAAGATTACTTAATAGAGAGAATACCTGCTGACGAAATAGCGCTGGAAACATCTATCAATGAGGTGCTCAAAAAATTATACTTGTATGATTTAGAAAGAGTGTTGGAAGAGCATGCCTACCTATTGTTGAATAAGCAAAGGTATTTGCAACTAGGAATCAGGTACTCAATCCTAACACTCGTTTTTTTTCTATTGAATTTTTGGTATTATTTATTTCATTATTAAAGTAATAAAGTATGTTCAAATATTTTGTATTGTGGTTTGTTAAAAGAAGACAGGCGTACTATGCCCGTTATGACAAACCAGAAAGATTACTCAGTAAATCAAATTATTTAAACGGTTTGGCAAAAGCAATCGATAATGAACAATTGGCGCATCAGCTGGGTGAAAGATTTCCAATAACACGAATGAATAAACAGTGGTCCATTGTTTATCCGCAATGGGAACCTATGCGCAACCCGGATGATAATTCCAACTTAGATGCTCAAATATATTTTTAGTTTCACTATAAATGTTAATTACATGTTTAAGCTTTTTATGAAGTGGTATCATCGAATCCGCAGGAAGGAATCTGATCAGGTAATTGAGAAAAATGATTGGCCCTTTTACGGAGGGCAAACAGGCTTCGTGCGGAGGGGGTTAAAAGAGAAGGGAGCTACAATTGCGGCAGGCGATTACTATTCGCCACCAGTGATAGACAATGGTTTTAGTGTAGAGTCACCCTTGTGGCAGCCGATTAGTGATATTATTTTTGACTCTCCTTCAGAGTCCTCTCAATAAGGACTTTTGTTATTCCCGCCTGCTTAATTTTCCTCATTCCGCATACTGTAAGGCTATACTTCCCCGTTTTAGGAAATAAACCATAAATTTACAGTTTCTCACTGCTGTTATGATCGGATCCATTTTAAGCAGGCTGGAAGCCTCCCGCAAAGAACTGCTGGACCTCGGCCTTAGAAATCCCCTGCTCAACTATAAGTTACCCACCGGCAAAGGCCTGCATATTGTGCAGGAGCAGTCTGCCGCTGTTTATAATATTCTTGTTCGCGAGAACAGAACAATGACTTTTGCCGGCAAAACCGCCGCTGAAGCGGCGCGTAGCCAGGAGTTGCCATTGGAAACACCTGCTGCCACAGTAAAAGATCCTGTTACGGATACTAAACTGCAAACCAACGAAAACAACGTTACCCTGCAGCATAAACTCCTGCAAACCTATTATGCCGCCCGCACCAGCGTGGAAGAACAAGGGGTTAATATCCTCTACCTCTCCCTCGGTATGCTCCAATGGTACGAAACGGATAGCAGCCAGGAAGTACGGCTGGCACCACTCATCCTGGTACCGGTGCTGCTGGACCGCAGTAACGTAGGCGACCGCTTTAAACTGAAATATACCCTGGAAGAAGTAGGTGAAAATATCTCCCTCCAGGCGAAAATGAAAACGGAATTTAATATCCACATCCCGGAACTACCGGACCAGGAAGATGTGGATGTCAGCGAATACTTCGCTGCCGTGGAAGCCGCCATCGCAGGGTTTAACCGTTGGAAGGTAATTCCCGACGCCATAGAGCTGGGCTTTTTCTCCTTCGGGAAATTCATGATCTATAACGACCTGGATAGCAGCAACTGGCCCGCTGGCCAAAAGCCTGAAGAGCACCCGCTGATTTCCAGTTTGTTCGGCGCAGGCTTTCAGGACCAGGGCCCCGATATCCCCGAAGATGCTTTCATTGACAGGGATACCGATGCTGCGGAACTGTTCCAGGTGGTAGATGCCGACAGCTCACAGATCATGGCCATGCTGGCTGTGCAACAGGGGCGTAACCTCGTGATCCAGGGACCTCCCGGTACCGGTAAGTCGCAGACCATTACAAATATTATAGCCGATGCCATCGGCCGCGGTAAAAAAGTGCTGTTCGTAGCGGAAAAACTGGCCGCGCTCGAAGTCGTAAAACGCAGGCTGGATAATATTTACCTCGGAGAGGCCTGCCTGGAATTACACAGCCATAAAGCCAACAAAAAAGCACTGCACCAGGAACTCCGCCGTGTACTCGATCTGGGTAAGCCCGCCGCCTCCAGGCTACAGGAAGAACTGCACCTGCTGGATAATACCCGCGATGAACTGAACGACTACTGCCTCGCCATCAACACGGAGATACAAAATAGTAGTCTCACCCCGCAGCAAATCATCGGTAACCTGCTGCAGCTGCGCAAGGAAACCGAAAACATAGCCCTGCCACGTATAGCCGTTCCCGATATTCATCACTGGAACGCCTACACTGCCGGCAAAGCCGTAGCCCTGGCTGAGCGTATGCAGGCCTGCCTGCGCATGACGGGCGTACCCGCCACCGCCATCTTCAGAGGCTCCATGCTTACCAGCCTGCTCCCACATGAACAGGCAAACGTAAAGCTGGTACTCGAAGAGGCCATGGCTACTGTGCAGCAGCTACAGTCCCGCTGCCAGGAAACCGCTGCCTGGCTGCAACTGCCAGTACCGGAAACGATGGCCGCCGCCAGCAGCCTGCTCACCATCTGCGAGGTAATCGCCAGTCAACCGGATATACGGGAAATGAATATCAGTCATCCCGCCTGGCTGCGACAATCACAGTTAATCAAAGAAATTTTATCCGCCGGAGAGCAGGCAACTGCCCTCCGGGAACAATATAAATCGCTGCTGATTCCGGAAGCCTGGGATCAGGACCTGTTGCAGGTGCGCCAGGACCTGCTGGCACATGGCGAAAAATGGTATAAATTCCTCATCGGCTCGTGGCGCCGCAGCAAGCAACAGCTGGCGGCACTCTGCCTGCAAGGACTGCCTGATGACAACGAAACACGCCTGCAATATGTGGACGATGTGATGGCTTGTCGCCGCTTCGAATCCATCCTCAAAGAAAACGCGCCCCTCACCGATGGCCTCTTTGCTACGCGCTGGGAAAAACTGCACAGCGACTGGCCCGTGCTCAACACCGCCGCTACCTGGCTGCAACAGCTGCACCAGCAAATACAACATGGTACGGTACCCGTTGCGGTAATCGACTGCCTGCAACGCCAGGCCGACCCGGTAAAAGCCGCACAGGAACAACAGCGCCTGCATCAACAAATTATTCTTACCAAAGAGAAATTACAGGCAGCCCTGCAAGCGTTGCAAATGGAAGAAAGTAAACGCCTACCCCTGCCACCATTGCAGGAGCAGCCATTTGCCGCCCAGCAGGAAACGCTCCTTGAGTGGCATTCACATCTCCCTGAAATAACTCATACCATAGCCTGGAATAATATATCCGCCACTGCTGCAAAAGAAAACCTGCAATGCCTCACGGATGCAGGTATGCAATGGCCGGAAGCAGGGCAATACCTCAAAGCAGCACTGCTTAAAAGCTGGTACGAATATCTGCTGGAAGAGGCCGTGCGACAATATCCGGAGCTGCGGCAATTTAACCGCTCCAGCCATGAAGAGCTGATCCGGCAGTTCCAACGCCTGGATACCTTGCAATTACAGTATAACCGTATACGTGCGGCATTGCACCATTGGGAGCAAATGCCGAAAACGGAAGCAGGTGGTCAGGTAAACATTCTTAAAACGGAGTTCAACAAAAAAGCAAGGCATATGCCGGTGCGCAAGCTGATGCAGGCCGCGGGATGGGCTATACAGGCCATCAAGCCGGTATTCATGATGAGCCCGATGTCTATCGCTAACTTCCTGCCGCCGGAATCAGTGGAGTTCGACCTCGTCATTTTTGATGAGGCCAGCCAGGTGCGACCAGTGGATGCCCTTGGCGCCATCATGCGCGGTAAGCAGCTCGTTGTAGTGGGAGATACCCGTCAGCTACCACCTACCAGTTTCTTTGATACGCTCACCCGCGAAATTGATGATGAAGAAAACGTGACGGCTGATATGCAAAGCATCCTGGGCCTCTGCGATGCGCAGGGAGCACCGCAGCGCATGCTTCGCTGGCATTACCGTAGCCGCCACGAATCACTGATCACCCTTTCTAACCACGAATTTTACGATAATAAACTGGTCATCTTCCCCGGGCCCGGCACCAAAGAACAAGCCGGCCTGGTATTCCATCACCTGGCAGATACTGCATACGACAGAGGAAAAACCCGCACTAATCCAAAAGAAGCGGAGCGTGTAGCCGATGCCGTTATTGCCCATGCAAAAGCATTTCCGCACCAGAGTCTGGGCGTGGTAGCTTTCAGCACCAGCCAGCGCGAAGCCATCAGCGATGCGCTGGAGGTACGCCGCAAAGCCCATCCCGAGCTGGAAAGCTTTTTTACCAGTCATCATGATGAACCCTTCTTTGTAAAGAACCTTGAAAACGTACAGGGGGATGAAAGGGATGTCATCTATATCTCTATCGGTTACGGCCGTACGGAGGAAGGATATGTGGCGATGTCGTTTGGGCCGCTGAACAACGAAGGCGGCGAACGCAGGCTGAACGTACTCATTACCCGCGCTAAACTGCGCTGCGAGGTATTTACCAATATTACCGCTGATGATATCGATGAGAGTCGCACCCAGAGCTACGGCATCCGTGCCCTGAAGAGTTTCCTTTACTACGCACAGCATGGGAAGCTCAACTTCACGGAAGAAACGGGGCTGCCGGCAGAAAGTCCGTTTGAAGAAAATGTGGCCGCCGCACTTACCGCAAAAGGTTACACGATCCGCAAACAGGTAGGTGCCAAAGGCTTTTATATCGATATGGCCGTGGTAGATCCCGATTTCCCGGGACGTTACCTGCTGGGAATAGAATGCGACGGCGCTGCGTATCACTCGGCCAGGTCGGCCCGCGACCGTGACCGACTGCGGCAGCAGGTGCTCGAAGGTATGGGCTGGAAGATACACCGTATATGGAGTACCGACTGGTTCCATCATCCGGAAGCAGAGCTGGAGCGACTCATCGCAGCAATAGAAGCTGCAAAGCATGCACACCAGGAAGCAGATAAGGTGGACTTCATCACCGCCGAAGAAATAGCCATGGAGCGTACCGCCGTGGAAGTGCCCGAAGAAAAAGCGGTACCTTACAGGGTCGCTTCCCTGCCGGAAGATATTCGCGAACAGGAATTACACCAGGCGCCTATAGGGCAGCTCTGTAGCTGGATCCAGCAGGTGGTGGAAGTGGAGAGTCCCGTTCATTTTGATGAGCTGGCGCGCAGGATGGTGGAAGCCGCCGGCGTTACCAGAGTGGGGCCGCGACTACGCGAAGTGCTGCGCCATGCAGTACGCCATGCCGATGCTGGTAAACGCATCCGTATCAAAGGGCAGTTCCTCTGGCATGTGGACTTGCCATCTCCGTTGGTGCGTGACCGTAGTGAACTGCCGGCATCTGCCAGGAAAGTGAATTACATTGCAGTGGAAGAAATGAGTGTGGCGCTGGAGAAGGTAGTGAAAGATGCCGTGGCTATACAACCGGAAGCCGCTGTGCCCTTCATGGCCAAGATGTTTGGTTTCAGCAGGGTGACGGAAGAAATGCGGGCGGAATTCCTCAAAGGCATTGCTGCCAGCGTGGAAAATAATGTAGTGCAGATGGAGGGCGATTACCTGAAAGCGTAATAACGGACAAGACTGTACTAAAACCGAACAGTTTGTTGTAATATTATATGTGTTTACTATTGTAAATTAAGCATTGGGTGGTTGGCATATGGCGTGCAATAGTAGGCTAAAACAATCCCCATGATACGCAATTATCTGCTCATTGGCTGGCGTAACCTGATCCGCTACCCTTTGTATACGCTCATTAACATGACTGGCCTGACAATAGGCCTCGCGGCGTGCTGGATCTTATTGCTGTATGTACACCGGGAGCGGAGTTATGATGATTATTTCGACAAGGGTGACCGGATTTACCGCGTGGTAAATTCGGCCACCTGGACGGGAGGAAGCCTCAATCTGGCGCCAACTTCCGCACCCTTTGGTCCTGTGCTGGAACGTGATTTTCCGGAAGTGGAAACAGCCCTTCGTGTAGCCGCTGACGGTAGTAACACCCTGGAAGCAGGAGGTAAACGGTACGATATTCCCTCACTTTTTATTACTGATCCCACCTTTTTCAAAGTATTCAGCTTCCGGTCACTGGCAGGTAATGCCCCGGATGCGCTAACATCTCCCAATAACATAGTACTCACCCGCAGCATTGCCGCGAAAATGTTTGGCAGCCCCGCACGAGCGATAGGCAAGGCGTTGGTGATGAATAAGTCCATCGTATACCAGGTGGCTGCAGTGGTGGAAGATGTGCCTGCAAATACTCATTTTCATTTTGACGCTGTAAGGCCCATGCCGGCTGATTATCATTCCGATGGCTGGCAGAACTTTGAAGTGTATACCTATTTACTATTGAAACCCGGTGCCAGTGCAGGTACCCTGCAAACCCGGCTCGGTGGGTTTTATGACAAATACCTGAAGCAGTATATGGGGGAAGGTGTGACCTACCACATGTCACTGCAACCTTTGAGGGATATTCATTTGCGCTCACATCTGGACTTTGAACTGGACACCAATGGGAATGTGGTGTATGTCTATATTTTTCTTTGTGCCGCTATTTTGATATTGGTGATCGCCTGTATCAATTACACGAATCTTTCCACAGCCAGGGCAGTGGTGCGGACCAGGGAAGTAGGTGTGCGAAAGGCACTGGGTTCTGACCGCAGGCAGGTAGCGATGCTATTTTTTGCCGAAGCTTTTATGTTGACTTCAGTTGCGGTGATGCTGGCGGCATGTATTGTTTATTTCACACTGCCTTATTTTAATAATATGACGGGCAACCAAATCCAGGTATGGGATGGAGGTTTAGTGCAAACCCTGCTGGCTGTGCTGGTAGTGACATTGCTGACAGGGCTGATTGCTGGCGCTTATCCGGCGCTGATAATGTCGGGCTACAATATGATACAAAGTATCAAAGGAGCAGGTGCCATGCCTGCGCATCATTACTTCCGTAAAGGCCTGGTGATATTCCAGTTTTGTGTGGCCATTTTGCTGGCCGCAAGCGCTAATGTGGCTTACCGGCAAATGAAGTATGTGATGAATGCAGATATCGGTTTCAATAAAAGCCAGGTGCTTACGTTCCACCTGCCTTCGGTGGAAAGTCGAAATCACATACCGGCGATGAAACAGGCGATGCTGGAAAATAAACTCATTAAAAGCGTATCGGCTGCCAGCAATCCTATCGGCGATAACAATATTGGTACTAATGGTTATTATTTTGAACAGCATGGGAAGATGCCAACAGCAACAATGCTGGCCCAGAATTTTTATGTAGATGCGGATTTCGCTCCTACATTAGATCTTAAGGTCATTCAGGGGCGTAACTTTAGCAATATGGGAGAAGGGGACCGCTATAACGGTGTGCTGATAAATGAAACCCTGATGAAAAAACTGCGCTGGGATGATCCTGTTGGTAAAAAAGTAGCGTTTGAAATTGATGCCGCCGGCACCAGGGTATCGCGTACGGTGGTAGGCGTGGTAAACGATTTTCATATTTATTCGCTGCAACACAAGATAGCGCCGCTGGTGCTAAAAATGGCACCGGAGGTGAGTATGGAAGACAATCTGTATGTGCGACTCAGCGGAGAGAATATTCCGGCAGCAATTCAACATATTGAAAAAGTGTTTCGCCAGTTTGATAAGGAAAACACTTTTTCCTACCGGTTTCTGGATGAGGCATTCGGTAAGCAATATCAGCGCGAGCGGGTGCAGGAGCGTATATTCATTACGTTTACCCTGCTGGCGGTTTTTATAGCCTGTCTGGGTTTGCTGGGACTGGCGGCAATTACGACCCTGCAGCGCCATAAGGAAATTGGTATCCGTAAGGTGCTGGGTGCATCCGTGTGGGGGATAGTAGGATTACTGTCCAGAGATTTTGTGAAACTGGTATTAATAGCTGTTCTAGTGGCTATTCCGATGTCGTGGTGGTATATGAGTCGCTGGCTGGATCAGTTTGCGTACCATATTCCGCTGGGGGCATCCCTGTTTATCACCACGGCATTAGCAGTACTTGTGGTAGCATTACTTACGGTGAGTTTCCATGCTATAAAAGCAGCCATCACCAATCCTGCAAAGAGTTTAAAATCGGCCGATTAATCAAACTGGCGGGAGAAGTCGGCCAGCGTAATGCCATGTAGTTTATTCACCAGTACGTCTTCTACTTCAGCGTACAGGTTTTCGAGGTGGGTGTTGATATCCCTGCCTACGGCACAATCAGGGTTAGGTGTATTGCGGCTGTTGCCCAGGAGGGATGATTGTCGCACTGCACCATAAATATCAGACAGCATAATATTTTCAGCGGCTTTTGCCAGCGTGGCGCCGCCGTTCTTACCTTCTTTACTTTCTACCAGTCCGGCATTACGGAGGTTACTGATTTCCTTGCGGACAATCACGGGGTTGCAGTTGATACTGCCGGCTATAAAGTCGGACGACAATAAATTTCCTCCCGCCCTGGCGAGCAGGGTGAGTATATGTAAAGAGATCGGAAATCTGCCGTTATTCATTCTGTAATTAATGTTATTACAGTACAAAGTTACAATAAAAGCGGGGAATAAGGAAATTATCAGCGGCTGAAGAAGTAAACGAGGCTGGCGGCGATCAGCAGCAGTGCGATGAGCACAATCACGCAGCCATTTTTGTTTGGTTTTTTTATGGCATGTGTAAGTCCTCTGGTTGCCAATAAATTATCTACTTCCTGTTTAGCATGTGCCAGGGAGATTTTATCGCTGCCCAGCTTTTTCATCTCCGTCAGGTAGTATTGGATACCGTGGATACGCCCATGGCTGAGGCAGAGGTCGACCACCTGGTCGTTAATAGCCTTTTTTTGCTGGGCCTGTGTGTGAAAGGGGGACGGAGAATTGGGTACCACCTTCTGACAATGGTTGCACACAATGATTACAGCAGCAGGATTTGTTTCAGGTATAGCGCGGATGAGATCATGGCTGCCACAGTACGGGCAGGCAGCGGCAAGGTCTTTTACGGTGCTCATTAATGGAATTTCAGTTTTTATAACTGATGGAAGATAACGAAAAAGGCTGATTAAAATGGCACTTTTTTCTTTCCAGGGAAAGGGTACGGCCAAAGGCTGTACCCTTTCCCTGGAATCCCGCCGCACCGCAGGCGCGGGGGATTCCAGGGGTTAAAAGATTTACTGTTTCTTCAAATGCTCTTTGAATACCTTCTTGAACTTTTCCAGCTTAGGCTTGATCACAAAGTAGCAGTAGGGCTGTGATCCGTTCTGGTTATAGTAGTTCTGGTGGTAGTCTTCCGCCACGTAGAACTTATCGAACGGCGCTATCTCCGTTACAATGGGTTTTTCGTAGGCGCCGGAGCTTTGCAGTTTGTTTTTGTAATATTCCGCTTTTTCCTTTTGTTCTTCATTGTGGTAGAAGATAACCGAGCGGTATTGGGTGCCTACGTCGTTACCCTGACGGTTAAGCTGGGTAGGGTCGTGGCTGATCCAGAAGGCTTCCAGGAGTTCATCGTAGGTGATTTTAGTGGTATCGTAGGTCACCTGTATCACTTCCGCATGGCCGGTATTGCCTTCACAAACCTGTTCGTAGGTGGGGTTGGGGACGTTACCGCCGGAATAACCGGATTCCACTTTCACCACACCGTCCAGGTACTGAAACTGTGCTTCTGTGCACCAGAAGCATCCGCCGCCGAAAGTGGCGGTCTGGAGACTGGTATTGTTCTTTACTTCCATATCGTTGGGTACCTTATCCTTTTTATGCTGGGCGCAGGCTGACAGCGCCAGGGTGATCAGAAATATAAATATTGAGTATTTTCGCATAATGAAACCGTTTTTAATTGTTGGTTAAACCACTTATCAGTAAGACGCAAAAATTGCCCAAACCTTACAGCGCAAATATTATTTACGTGTAAATTGATACAAGAGAACGACAAGTTAAGTAACTTTAACATTCTTTTTGCCCAGCAGCAGCGTTTTTAACCTTAGCAAACAGAAAAGTAAAATGAATTTCTTACTGACCACCGCCTATGTTAGCAGCACGTAAGGAGATGGTCTGATTTATTATTAAACAACACATTACAATTGAAATATTTTCCTGAATCTGCGTTGATGCAGTTGGAATTTGATAAAGTACAACAGCTCCTGACGGAGCACTGTAAGACGGAGTTGGGTAAACAGATGGCCATTGATCTCCGGCTGCACACGCATATAGATTATGTAAAAACCGCCTTGCAACAGGCGCATGAATACAAGCAACTTACCTTATTACAGGAGCATTTTCCCAATGATTTTGTACTGAACCTGAAGACAGAGCTGAAGCTGCTGTCGATCCAGGGGGCGGTACTCACCGGGGAACAAGCCTTGCAGATCCGTAAACTGGCGGAAAGCATGCATGCCATCACCCGCTTCTTTGATCATGATCGTAAGGTGCAATATGTTGCATTACACGAGGTTATTAAAGAAACCTATTACGAGAAGAAAATCACCGCTTTAATCGACGAGGTGCTCGACGAAGTAGGACAGGTAAAGGATAACGCGAGCCCTGAGCTGGCAAAGATCCGTATGTCCCTGTTCCGCAAGCGTACAGAGTTGCGCCGCGCATTTGAACGGGTGATGCAGAAACTGCAGAAAGCCAATTACCTGGCCGACCAGGGCGAGGCTTTCCTCAACGGTCGCCGTGTGGTAGCCATCTATGCGGAAAACAAACGCATGGTAAAAGGTATCATCCACGGGGAGTCAGACACCGGGAAAACTACCTTCCTGGAGCCGGACGAAACCATTGAGCTGAATAATGATGTGCAGTCGCTCGAAAGAGAAGAAAACCGCGAAGTATACCGCATCCTGCGTCAGCTCACCGCCAAGCTCAACGGCTACAGCGGATTGCTGAACAGTTACCATGATGTACTGGGTATATACGACTTTATCCGCGCCAAAGCTAAGCTGGCCCTGGATATGGACGGTAACTACCCGGCCCTGGTGCCGCATGCCCAGGTACACCTGGTGCAGGCATACCACCCGTTATTGTTGCTGTATAACCGCAAAAACGGTAAGCCTACCGTTCCGGTAAACATTACGCTGGACAAGGATAACCACATCCTTGTGATCAGCGGACCCAATGCCGGCGGTAAAACGGTGACGCTTAAAACGGTGGGGCTCCTGCAGCTGATGCTGCAATCCGGACTCCTGGTGCCGGTTCATCCTACCTCCCAGATGGGTATTTTCAAGCAGATCATGATCCACATCGGGGATACCCAATCGCTGGAATTTGAGCTGAGTACCTATTCATCTCACCTGAAAAACATGAAATATTTCATGGAAAACGCGAACGGAAGAACGCTGTTTTTCATTGATGAGCTGGGAAGCGGGTCCGATCCTAACCTTGGAGGCGCCTTTGCAGAGGTGATTATGGAGGAACTGGCCAAGAAACATGCCTTCGGTATTGTGACTACCCACTACCTCAACCTTAAGGTAATGGCCAACAAGGTAAAAGGTATTATCAACGGTGCGATGGGCTTTGACGAAGAAACCCTCCTGCCGCTGTATAAACTGCTGATTGGTAAACCAGGCAGCTCCTATACGTTCTCCATTGCACAACGTATTGGTTTGCATCCCTCGCTGATAGCGCGGGCGAGAAAACTGGTGGACGAAGGTCACTTTAAGCTGGATAAACTGCTGAACAAGGCAGAACAGGATCTTCAGAAAGTAGAAACCGAAAAGAAAGATCTGCATAAACTGATCAAGGAAAACGAGCGACTGAAACGCGAATACGAAGAGCTGGCCGACAAGGAGCGCAAAAACCAGCAGATAACCTTCCTTAAATTGCAAAATAAGATTAAGGAAGATGACCTGCAATATCTGAAAGATATGGAGCGCAAGCTCAAGCAGATAGTGGTGGAATGGAAGCGCGCTGAGAAAAACGACGAGCGGGAGAAAGTGATGAAAGCCGCTGAAATACTGCTTTTCCGACGCAGAGAAAAACAGATCAACGAGAAAATTGACAAGAAAGTTCAGGATAAATTCAAGGAAGTGGGCGGACAAGTCCAGGTAGGCGACCAGGTGAAAATCGTGAGCAACCGGCAGGTAGGTAAGCTGATTGAAATCCGCGATAAACGCGCGATTGTACAATTAGGTAAAGTGCCTATCAACGTAAAACTCAGCGATCTGGTAGTAGTAGAAGAGAAAGTATCCGAGTAATTCAATTACCATAAAATGAACCGAAGATGGAAGTAGCAAGTAAAGTGCCTATACCTGTTTATCGACTGGAAGACTGCACTGATGGTTTTCCGTTTCTGATCGCCAGGATGAAGGGAAGCGAGCCTATGGTGAAAGACTTTGCCATTCCTCATCGTCATACAGGATATAGTATTGATATCATAGTAAAGGGGAGTATCCATCAGTCGGTGGACTTCCGCCAGCACCAGGTCATGGCTCCGGCAATAATGCTGATGGAGCCTGACCAGGTGCATCTCCATGAAATGGAGGAGGACTGTGAAATGATCAGTATCTATTTTACCGATGAGTTTCTGCAGTCAGAATTGCAGGGCGTGGTGAGCTGCTGGCGTTGCATCTTCGGTTCAGGGGTAATTCCCGTAAATAATGAACAGCTGGAAGAGTTGCTCTCTTACGCTTACCTGATCGAAAAGGAATATGTATCGAACAGAATCCGCAGGGAAGAAATTATCCGCAACCTGCTAAATGCCTTTATTATTGCCTGTGGGCGTATATCCGAACCCGTTACGCGTGACAACATCTGGTTGCGGGTGGAGAGCGCACAATATAATATGGCGCGACAATTCAAGGTACTGGTGGATAAACATTACCACGAAAAGGCGCAGGTTTCAGATTATGCTGAAATGTTATTTGTGACCCCTGGTCATCTGAACGATACGGTGAAGTCCCTCATGGGGCGAAATGCGAAATATGTGATAGATGAGAAGCGTATACTCGAAGCAAAGCGGCTGCTGTACTGGGGTGAGCACTCTGTGAAGCAGATTGCATCCCACCTGAATTTTGAAGATGACGCCTACTTCAACCGCTTTTTTAAGAAGCATACCGGACAAACTCCGGCGGCATTTCAACGAGAAAGCCGTGAAAAGTACAATTAAACCCGCAAAAATTTAAATCGATCAAAAAGATATTTATCTATTTTTGCATCGTGAATAATATAATGACGCTGCCCGTACGTCATTCTAAATTTGAAAGCCATGGAAATTAGCGATTAGAGATTAACCGCAACCTTCAGAATTGCTTAATTAATTATTTCATTTACAGGAGTAACATATTGTTGCATGTAATCGTATAACATTGCTGTTTATTTATACGAATGCACAGTGAGCTTCGTGGATGCATAACACCCGCCCGTAAACCGTTATGCATGCCCGGATACACTGCTATGCAATATGTTACCTGTATCCTCACGCCCGATTGCTGTCATAGAACTAGCTTTTGCGAAACCAGAAGAGTTGTCTGCGTTCGCATAGGGGATGTTATTGTCGCAACCTAAAAAAGAACAACGTATGAATTCATTGAGATCAATCTTTGCAAAACTGCCATCAGGCTTACTTTATAGTGCTGTTATTCTATCTGCCATGTATGGTTGTGGTACTTCACAGGCAAAAACAGATGCACCGCCACCAGCGGCATTACCTGTAATTAAAGCCGTTACATTACCTACTACAACGTTTCAGGATTTTTCTGCTTCGGTAGAAGGAACCCGTGATGTGGAAATAAGACCGCAGGTAGACGGTTATCTGACGAATATTTCAATAGATGAAGGCGATTACGTTAGAAAAGGTCAAACACTTTTCACAATCGACAGAAGGCCATATGCAGAGCAACTCAACAATGCCACTGCAAATTTACAAGCTGCAACAGCGGCATTAGAGAATGCAAAAATCAACGTTGATAAATTGAAACCGCTACTTAGTAATAATGTGGTATCAGATGTTCAAGTAAAATCGGCAGAAGCAAGTTACAATTCAGCGAAAGCAAATGTTGCCCAGGCCCAGGCTCAGGTAGAAGCTGCCCGTATCAATCTTGGGTTCACCAATATTACTGCACCCAGCGATGGTTATGTAGGTAGTATTCCCTTTAAAACAGGAAGCCTTATTAGCCGAGGAATGGCAGGCGCATTGACTACTATTTCTGAAGTAAAGGACATGCGTGTTTACTTTTCTTTAAGTGAAACCGATTTCCTCAAATTCAAGGAAAAATATCCAGGTAATAGTGTTGCTGAAAAAGTAAAAGGAATGCCAGAGGTAGAATTAATCCTGGCAGATGGTAGTGTTTATCCTGAAAAAGGAAAAGTTGAAACAGTGGAAGGGCAGTTTGACAAAACTATTGGTGCAATTAGTTTACGTGCCAGCTTTCCTAATGCACAGGGAATACTTAGAAGTGGAAGTACCGGTAAAGTGAGAGTACCTACGTTACATGCTGCTGCATTGGTAATTCCTCAGGAGGCCACGTTTGAATTGCAGGACAAAGTATTCGTTTATACCGTGGCCGATAGTAATAAAATCGTTACAAAACCACTTACCATTTCCGGCAAAACGTCTAATTATTATTTGGTGACGGATGGCGTAAAGCCGGGGGATAAGATTGTATTATCTTCTCAATCTACCATGATGATGGGTGGTTTAAAAGATGGTGTTGTTATTCAGCCACAGATGGTATCTATAGATAGTTTGTTGAAAGCAAAGCCGCTGCTTTAGAAGAATTAAACGTGAAAGCGCGCCGTGTCAGGAATGCTTACACAAAACATTATTCAAATTGTGACGCAGGCAGTGTTGTTACACACATGGCTGCCTGTGTTCGTGCGGAAATACCGCAACCCATAATTGTTATTTATGTTAAAACGATTTATTGAAAGGCCGGTATTATCTACGGTTATTTCTATCATATTGGTTATACTGGGAGCGTTGTCTTTATACTCCCTGCCTACGGCTTTATTTCCTGAGATTGCGCCGCCATCCGTACAGGTGATAGCCAATTACCCCGGTGCCAACGGGGAGGTGATAGCCCGTACAGTTGCTACCCCGATAGAAGAATCGGTAAATGGTGTGGAGAACATGACGTATATGACGTCCAATTCCAACAATGATGGTAGCTACGTCTTAACAGTTTATTTTAAACAGGGAACAGATCCTGATATTGCGGCGGTAAACGTACAAAACCGCGTATCAAAAGCTAACAGCCAGCTACCTCCCGAAGTATTACAAGCTGGGCTTTCTACACAGAAAGTGCAGAGCAGCTTCCTGATGTTTGTGGCGATATATAGTGAGGACAGCGTTAAGTATAATGAACTGTTCTTAAATAACTATGCAAGAATTAATATCATCCCTCAGTTACAGCGTATACCAGGGGTGGCACAGGTGCAGCCATTTGGTTCAAAAGATTATTCGATGCGTATCTGGTTGAAACCCGACAGGCTTGTCGCTAATAATCTTTCTACCACAGAAGTGATGAATGCGATCAAGGATCAGAACGTAGAAGCTGCACCAGGGCGTTTGGGACAAAGTAGTAAAGAATCTTTCGAGTATATTATTAAATACAAGGGAAAATTAAATAAGCCGGAAGAGTATGAAAATATGGTGATTAAGGCAAAGAACGATGGTTCTGTTCTTCGCCTTAAAGATTTGGCCAGGGTGGAACTAGGTGGCTATACCTATACTGCCTCGAATTTGCTTGATGGCAAACCGGCTACTGGTTTTGGTATTGTGCAGACACCGGGTTCCAATGCCAATGAAATTCTTACCGAACTGGAACGACAGATTGGGGAATTTGACAAGGCGTTACCGGATGGTATGAAATTTAAGATAATGTACAACTCGAAGGAGTTTTTGGATGCATCTATCGACCAGGTAAAAGAAACACTGATCATTGCGTTCATCCTTGTGGCCATCGTAGTTTTTGTTTTCCTGCAAGATCTGCGCTCTACATTGATCCCGGTAATTGCTGTTCCTGTTTCGATTATAGGTACCTTCTTCTTCTTACAATTATTCGGCTTCAGCATTAACCTGCTTACATTGTTCGCTTTGGTACTGGCTATTGGTATTGTGGTGGATGATGCCATTGTGGTGGTAGAGGCTGTACACTCAACGATGGAACGTGAGCATTTACCGGCAAGAGAGGCCACCCTTAAAACGATGAGTGAGATATCCGGTGCGATTGTTTCCATCACATTGGTAATGGCGGCAGTGTTTGTGCCAGTGAGCTTTGTACAAGGTCCTGCAGGCGTATTCTATAAACAATTTGCTTTTACACTGGCCATTGCTATCGTTATTTCTGCAGTGAACGCGTTAACGTTAAGTCCGGCGTTGTGTGCTTTGTTCTTAAAGAATCAGCATATAGGCGAAGGTGGACACAAAAAAGGTTTTGGTGCCCGTTTCTTCGATGCGTTTAATACCGCTTTTGATGCCATGACGGCAAGATATATACGGAGCATCAAATTCCTGCTGAAGAACAGATGGGTGGCCATTACCGGATTGTTGCTTGTGGTGGTTGCTACCTTTTGGCTGATCAAAACTACACCTACCGGGTTTATTCCAGATGAGGATCAGGGATTTGTAGTAGGTATTACCCAAACACCTCCCGGTAGTTCACTTAGCAGAACGGAGAATGCAACGAACCAGATTAGTAAAATTGTGATGCACGATGAGGGTGTGAGCGATGTATGGGCTGCCAATGGGATGAACTTCGTAACAAATGCGAACGCTTCTCCTAATGCTGCGATATTCGTAAGGTTAAAAGATCGTAAGGAGAGAGGTGTTGTAAAAGACCCTACTGCCATTGCAGGTGGTTTGTTAGGCAAATCGACGCAAGTACATGATGCCTTGACTTTTTTTGTTGGTTTTCCAACCATACAGGGTTTCGGTAATGTGAGCGGGGTAGAAATGATGCTGCAGGACAGAACAAACGGATCGCTGGAGAAATTGGCAGGAACCGCATGGGGGTTTGTTGGTGCGTTAAGTCAGCGGCCGGAAGTGGCGAGTGCATTTACTACTTTTAATACGGGTAACCCACAATACACCATTGATATAGATGAAGTAAAAGTGAAACAACTGGGTGTATCTGTTGGTGATTTGTTGAATACGCTGCAAACGTATTATGGTAGTAGTTTCGTTTCGGACTTTAACCGTTTCGGGAAGTATAGCCGCGTTATGGCGCAGGCCGATGTTTCATACCGGATGGATAAAAGTTCGTTGGATGCTATTTATGTAAAGAACAACCTGGGTACGATGGTGCCGGTAAATACAGTGGCCAAATTCACACGCGTATATGGCCCGGAAACAGTAACACGAAACAATCTGTATAGTGCTGTTACCATCAATGCTACACCCAAACCAGGTTATAGTACCGGTGATGTAATTAAAGCCATTGAAGAAGTATCGAAAAAGACATTGCCACAAGGATATGCCTATGAGTTTACGGGTATTACGAGGGAAGAGATAAGAGCAGGGAACCAAACTGCGTTCGTGTTTTTATTGAGTGTATTGTTTGTATTCTTCCTGCTGGCTGCACAGTATGAAAGCTATATTCTGCCACTGGCAGTAATCTTAACGGTACCTACGGGTATATTGGGTGTATATAGTTTCATTGGCTTTAAGGGTATAGAGGGAAATATCTACGTACAAATTGGTATGATCATGTTGATAGGATTATTGGCTAAAAATGCGATCCTGATTGTGGAGTTTGCGATACAACGGAGAAGGGCGGGCTATAAGCTTGTTCAGGCAGCTTTGGAAGCAGCACAGCTTCGTCTTCGTCCAATATTGATGACATCATTTGCCTTTATTGTTGGTATGTTGCCATTAATTTTTACACAAGGCGCATCTGCCAAAGGCAATCATTCAATAGGCTGGAGTACAGTAGGAGGTATGTTTACCGGAGTGGTCCTCGGGGTATTTATTATACCTGTGCTGTTTGTAATTTTCCAGTTCCTGCAAGAGAAAATCAGCCGTAAGCCGATAGCGGAAGTGGAAGCAGCACCTGAGGCAAAGCTGATACATTAAAATATCAGCGTTATCTATTATCAGAATCAGAAAAAAGACAAATGAAAACAAGTTATAGCTCATTTTTAATTCTGTTGTCTATAGTTGTAGGTTTAGCAGCATGTAGGGTGGGTCGCAATTACGAGCGGCCTCCCATGCCGCTGCCTGCGCAGTTTAATGGCGCAGCACCTTCCGACAGCAGTATTGCCGGGATGGAATGGAAAAAGTTTTTTACTGATCCTACCTTACAACAGCTGATCGACAAAGCGGTGAGCGGCAACCTGGACCTGCAGATTGCAGTGAAAAGGGTAGACGCGGCCCAGGAGTACCTGAAGCAGGTGAAAGTAGGCTGGTTGCCTTCCTTTAATGGTCAGGTGAGTGCGGCTACTAATTTCCCATCCAAAAATAGTTTGAACGGTATGAACATGAGCCAGTTTGGCATGGGTGATCATATCGAAGACTATAATGTTGGTATCAGCATGTCGTGGGAGATAGATGTATGGGGAAAAATCCGTCGTCAGAAAGAAGCGGCCTTAGCTTCCTATTTACAATCATACGAAGGTGCACATGCGGTGCAAACTAGTGTGGTAGCAGCGGTAGCGAACAGTTATTTTAATTTGCTGATGCTGGACCAGCAGCTGGACATTGCCCGTAAGAATGTGGCGTTGACGGATACGATCGTGAAGGTGATCCGCTTGCAGAAAGCTGCCGGCGAAGTAACGGAGCTGGCTATACAGCAGGCGATTTCGCAGCAGCAAACGGCGGAGTTACTGGTGCCGGCGCTGGAGCAGGGCATCACTATCCAGGAAAACGCTTTACGTATACTTACCGGTGAGTTGCCAGGAGAGGTATCCCGCAGCAGCAGGTTGCGTGATTTCAGTGTTCCTGCGGCATTACCGGCTGGCATTCCTGCGGAGATGATCAGTCGCCGCCCGGATGTACGTGCCAGCGAAATGGGCCTGGTGGCAGCTAATGCGAAGGTAGGCGTGGCCCAGGCCAGCATGTATCCATCACTGAATATTACTGCCAGCGGAGGATTGAACAGCTTTAAAGCGAGCAATTGGTTCACTATGCCGGCATCCTTGTTCGGGACAGTGGCTGGTAGTCTTGCTCAGCCGATCTTCCAGAAAAGGGCGTTAAAAACGCAATTAGAGGTGGCTCGCATTAATAGGGAGCAGGCGGTGCTGGAATTCCGGCAGTCGGCCCTGAATGCGATTGGTGAGGTAAGCGATGCGCTGGTGAAGCTGGATAAGCTCAAAACCCGCCAGGAGATTGTAGCCCGCCAGGTGAGCACTACCCAGCTGGCGATACAGCAGGCGCAGCTGTTGTTCCGCAGCGGTATGGCTAACTACCTGGAGGTAATCACGGCACAGAGCAAGGCCCTGGAGTCGGAGTTGAACCAGGCTAATATTGACAGAGAGCGCCTCTCGGCCATGGTGGACCTTTACCGTTCCCTTGGCGGAGGCTGGAAATAAGAATTTAACAGGAAGTACGGACCAGGTAAAGAGTGGTGAATCAGCGATATCTATGAACCATAAATCAACAGACTGGCAGAAAAAACGGGCCTGGTTCGTACATTCTTCGTTAAGCGGAAGCCTTGTGGGGGCGGGTTTGAAAAGAATTTGAAATTTTTTTTGGAAATTTGGTTTCGTTTTATACCTTTGCATCCCACTGGAGAGTTGGCAGAGCGGTCGATTGCGGCAGTCTTGAAAACTGTTGACTGTAACAGGTCCCGGGGTTCGAATCCCTGACTCTCCGCAAATTTTTTAGAAAGCCTTCGGATAATATCCGGAGGTTTTTTGTTTTAGGGAGATTTGTGTCAGTCTTTGCAAAAATGATTTTGACTGTAACAGGTCCCGGGGTTCGAATCCCTGACTCTCCGCAAATTTTTTAGAAAGCCTTCGGATAATATCCGGAGGTTTTTTGTTTTAGGGAGATTTGTGTCAGTCTTTGCAAAAATGATTTTGACTGTAACAGGTCCCGGGGTTCGAATCCCTGACTCTCCGCAAATTTTTTAGAAAGCCTTCGGATAATATCCGGAGGTTTTTTGTTTTAGGGAGATTTGTGTCAGTCTTTGCAAAAATGATTTTGACTGTAACAGGTCCCGGGGTTCGAATCCCTGCCTCTCCGCAAATTTTTTAGAAAGCCTTCGGATAATATCCGGAGGTTTTTTGTTTTATGGAGATTTGTGTCAGCCTTTGCAAAAATGATTTTGACTGTAACAGGTCCCGGGGTTCGAATCCCTGCCTCTCCGCAAATATTTAACAGCCTTCACATTGCGTGAAGGCTTTTTGATTCTATGGAGATTTAGGAGAGTCTTTGCAAAAATGATTTTGACTGTAACAGTTTCGGGGGTGAAATCCCTGATACCAAGCAGAAATTTTAAAAGCCTTCACATTGCGTGAAGGCTTTTTGCTTTATGGAGATTTAGGTCAGTTTTTGTCAAAATGAGTTATACCAGTAAGTTTCAGCGACAACTCCCATAGTCGCGCAGCCTTAGCAGGATCAATGGCATAATCTCTTACGCCCACAAAGCTGGCTTGATGCGTGATATCAGCAATATTACAGTCCTCACAGTATAAACCACCCATTCCGTTTAATAGGGGAGTGGTGGAGGCCCAAACCTGTGTAGCTGCACCCTGTGCAGGTGTTTTGAAGGTGGGATCTGCAGGCAAGCCATCTTTATCCAGCCATTGGGCATCAATCATTTCTTCTATCGTCAGGTGACGTTGCAATGGCGTAAATATCTTACCCGGATGGAGTGAAAATGACCGTATGCCATCGGCTTTGCCTAAATAATCAAGGTGAGCAGAGAAGAGAATATTGGCTGTCTTGGATTGCCCGTATGCCAGCCATTTATCATACCCTTCATTGAAATTAATATCATTCCACCGAATATCGGAGAGGTGATGCCCGGCTGAAGAGGTGACTACAACCCGTGAACCTCCTTTTAAAACCGGCCACAACCTGTTTACCAACACGAAGTGTCCGAGGTGGTTTATTGCAAACTGGGATTCCAGATTGTTAGAGCCTAACCTTTCTAAAGGACATGCCATGATTCCTGCATTGTTCATCAATATGTCTATATGCGGGTGCATTTTCATCACGCCTGCTGCGAAGTGGGCTACACTGCTTAGATCAGATAAGTCCAGCGCATATACCTCTACGCCTGGTATGTCTTTTACAGCTTCCCGTGCGGCAATGATGTTTCTGGCGCCTACAATGACCCGGGCGTCAGCAGCAGCAAATGCGCGTGTGCTTTCCAGCCCGAGGCCTGAATGCCCACCTGTAATAATTATTACTTTGCCGGCAAGTGAAATGTCCTTCAACACATCAGTGGCTGTGGAGTCTTTATCAAATGGGCTGTTCAGTGGCTGTTGAAAGTTTTCTGTTTTCATAATTCCAATAATATAAAAGCAAAACTACAGTCCTATATTTGTACCATTGCTATGTGATTGTCCAAAAAATAGCACTAATCGTCCAAACATACTTACATGGATACACTTTCCAGTATATTGTCTTTTATTAAACCTCAAACTTTCGTTTCCGCTGGTTTAGACGCAGGAGGAAAATGGGCTATTCAATTTCCAGCGCATGACGGTATTAAGTTTAATGCCGTTGTCAAGGGTAGTTGCCTGTTAGAAGTAGAAGGATGTCCGGATACATTTACTTTGCAAACTGGCGACTGCTTTCTCCTGACCAGCGGCCGAAGATTTATACTTTCCAATGATAATTCACTGGATAAAATTCCAGCTGAAAAGATTTACAGCAATGCAGTAAATAATACCGCTGTTTGCAATGGCGGTGGTGATTTCTTTTTGATTGGCGCAAGATTTCATTTTGAAGCCGAGCATACGCGCTTTTTGTTTGGGCAATTGCCACCAGTCATCCATGTGCCGGAGCAAAAAGATCAGGCAGCCGTGTTGCGTTGGGAACTGGATAGGTTCACTAAAGAGTTTTTTAGTAATATGCCAGGAAGAAAAATAATGATGGAACATATAGCGCCTATCATGTTTATGCAAACTCTTCGTGTATTTCTATCTTCTGCCGATAGTCGGCAGCTTGGATGGATGGCTGCATTATCCATTCCTGGACTAAGGCTGGCCTTAGATGCAATGCATTCAACTCCCGGCAGAAAATGGACAGTAGCTGAACTCGGAGCAATAGCAGGTATGTCGCGTTCCGGGTTTGCGCTTAAATTTAAAGAGATAATGGAATTATCACCTTTGGAGTATTTAACTCATTGGCGCATCATGATAGCACGGGAACAACTCAGAGCCGGTAACCAGGACCTTTACCAAATTGCCTCCTCATTGGGCTATGAATCTGAAAGCTCATTCACCAACGTTTTTAAACGTTTTGTAGGTTGTACCCCCAAGGTGTATGCCAGGCAATCAAAATGATTACCAACGCCTGCCACTCCGCAGATCCTTAACAGCCTTCACATTTCGTGACGCCTGCCGCTAAAGCATAGCTATCAGTGTCAGTACAAACGAACCCAAACTACACAATGTTCTGACATGATTCAGCATATTCCACCTCCCTTCAAACTGAGCACGCATCTGCCGCAACTCTTCCATCCCGGCACCTTGAACAGAGAATGTTTCCAGCATGTTGTTAAGGGGGATGTTACCCACTATCGTTACACCCATCACGCCGATATAATAAAACAGCGTGGCCATTAGTAACCAAATGCTAAAATTGCGCCATAGGCAAACAGGCAATAAAATCACTGGCCCAAAGAAGCAGATAAAGAATAGCGGATTTTGTATAGCCTGATTCAGTTTCTGAAAAGCTATGATATATGCTTTGTCCGGTAGTAATGCCAGTCCTCTTGTTACCGATACAGACCAGCAATAGAAGATGCCTGCAATCAACCCAAGTATGACAACGGTAATTATTTTCATTGCATTGATTTTTTAAGAAATGCGTGAAAGTCGGTGGGTTTACGCCCCAATGCCTGCTCTACGCCATTGGCAACAGTAGCATTTCGACCATCCAGTACTTCGGTGAAGAGATAGGTTAACAAATTTGTGATGTCCGGCGGTACGCCATGAAGGGCTAATTGTGTAGTGTAGTCATCCATGGAGATAGCTTCATACTGTATATGCTTGCCCGTTACCTTTGCAATTTCAGCTACTGCATCCCTGAATGTTAATAATGCAGGGCCGGTTACTTCATAGATTTTTTGAGAATGCTTATTGTCTGTAAGGGCTGCTACGGCAACATCTGCAATATCATCCGCATCTATGAAAGGCTCTCCCACTTCACCTACAGGTAAGGCTACAAAACCGGCCTGTATAGGTTCTGCCATGTAGCTTTCCGTGAAATTCTGCATGAACCAGCTGGCTCTCACAATTGTCCAGTCGATTCCTGATTGTATGACTGCCTGTTCACAGCGTTCTGCTTCCGGTTCACCCCTGCCGGATAATAAAACCAGTTTTTGTACCCCTGCTGCTAATGCTGTTTTTGAAAATGCAGCAATAGTATGATCTGCACCTGGTACGGCAAGGTCGGGTTGAAAGGAAATGTATACGGCATCCATATCCTGTAACGCTGGCGCCCAAGTGTGGCTGTCTTCCCAGTCAAATGGAATAGGGGCATTGCGGGAGCCTAAGCGGACATTAAATGTTTGCAAGCGTGCGGCTACACGGCGACCTGTTTTTCCATTGGCGCCTAATACGAAAATGTTTTTCATGATGATATTTATTTTAAAGTGGCAATATATTTTGCAATGAGGGCAACGCCTTCTTTGTGGATCATATGTGTACCCAGCAAAGGCATTTTGCCATTTTGCATGAATTTTAGAATGTTTTTCTTGTATTTGGTGTCCAAGTATGCGTCATATGCCAGGCGCAGATCAGACTTATTGCACACGCCGTTGGAATGGTGGCAATGGGCACAGTTCACATCCAGATAGGCGCGGGCGCGATTCTCTATTGAGTACGTAGTATCCTGCCAGTCAGGAAGCGGTGATATCTTCGATAGATCCGGTATTTCCAGGATACCAGCCTCTACGAGAGTGGGAATCTGGTGATATATGTTCCTGGCTTTGAACCCAATAGGCTGTATATCTTTGCCATGGCAGGAATGGCATTGTTTGATGGTAGGGAGTATATAGCCGTTGACCTTTTTTTCTTCTCCTTTGCTCAGGTATGCATCCTGTTGTAAGGCATCCCAGATATAGATGCCTGGCTCCCAACCAGTGGATGTTTTTAATAAAACCCTTGTCTCTATTTTCCTTCCTTGCCGGGAGAAGGTTTTGAATAGGACAGTCCCTTCGGGAAACTGCGGTAACCCATTGTCAGTGATGATTATTTTTTTCCCTGATGGGACACTGACCATCCTTTCTTTGTCGGTATAATCAGAGAATAATGGCGTAGCCACGTCATAAGGTACTGCCTGTTTGTAATCAGAGAGTTTTGGAAAAAGAAAGACTATTAAGATTAGGAAATGTGTCATCTGTATGTGTTATTAACAACACAAAAGTCAGATGCTCCCGGTTTTTAAAATAGAATGATTCCGACAATGTTCGAGTGGGGTGACGCCGGTAAACTTCTTAAACCAGCGGATAAAATGGGATTGGTCTGCATAGCCATTTGCATAGGCGATGTCGGATAGCTTTGAGAATTCCCCGCTTTCCAGCATACCGATTGCTGCCTGGAACTGGGCAATATTGGAGAATAAGCGCGGAGATATGCCGACATATTGCTCAAATCTTCGCTCAAACGTGCGCTCAGTGAGGTTGAGGTGGTAATGCAGCTCTTTTAACGAGGTTTTGCCTTTGGCGGTCAGAATGAGGTTGGTAGCATACTGCATACCAGGGTCTACAGGGGAGATCAGCTTCTCCAGGTAGGAAAAGAGTATCTCAAATTGTCGCCGGGGCGATACAGTATTCCATAGGCGTTCATTCAGGTTGACCCTGGGGACGGCTGGGAGCAAGGAAATGTCCACACATTCATCTGTCAGCTCTTTGGCATGGAGCGGAAAAATAGATGGCAGTACATGTGGATGAAAGATAAGGCCCAGGACCCGGCAATTAGGATTCGTTTGTAAAATAATGGGGTCAAGGGTTTGGCCAAATACAAAGGAGTGGGCAAGCACTTTTTGACTATTGCTCATTATCATTCCTGACTGCTGGAAAATGAGACCAGTTCGGCCATCTGCAAAGATGGGGAAGGCATTTGCAGCAGCTCCTTCTGCATACCATACACGGGAAATGTAGGGTTGCAGCTGAGGAGGAATTTGTATGGGTGGAGGAAAATCCATTTGAATGAAGTTAGGAAAAAATTAAATATTCATCCCATAAATTCAGTTGCCGGAGTTTGAAGACCCCGACGCTTCGAAGAAATAATAAAGCCTGCGCATTGTGAGAAGAACTAAATTATCTTATCCAATATTTCACCTAAAGCCGCTTCCATTACTGACGCTGTTTGATTGCCACTTTGATTGGTAATAATAAAAATGCCCAATTCATATTTTGGAATGATATAAATATAGCATTGCGAACGCGGCACACCGCCATGATGCAAATAATAGGTGCCTAATTTTTTGTCTGTAATAATATTCCAAAAATATCCAATACTAAATTCTGGATCAAATTTCACAATTGGCTTATATAGTTCCCGGGTTGTTGCATTGTTCTGTAACAAAAACCGGATGTATTTAACCATATCAGGTACAGTTGATTTTACATTACCTGATGCTCCCCAGGGTAATAGCGGCATAGGAGAGGTAATTACAGGGTTATCGCTATGATAGCCAACGGCAAGCCTTTCATATTCCCGAGCGGAAAGACTGATCTTAGTATTTTCTGCCTCCATATTTTCAGATAGGTAATCTGTAAGCAATTTTTCAAAATCTACTTTATATACCTTTTCTAAAATAGCGGCCATCAATTGTGTGCCGGCACTGGAATAAGCGTATTTATAACCTGGAACCGTATCTATGCTTACCTGATGCAGATCCGTTAAGAAATCCTCTTTTTTGTAATTACGGTATAATGTGTTGAGCCTGGCCGGGGTGCTATGGTCTGTGAATTGCTCCAGGATGGTATTTGCTTCAAGTGGAAGCATACCGGGAATGCCACTTGTGTGCGACAGCAAATCCTTGATTCTGACAGGGTGATCTTTATAACTTAGGTTTGGATAGTTTTCTCCTAAATACTGTTGTACTTCATCCTCAAGTTGTAATTTCTTTTCCTGTATGGCTTTCGCTGTCAACATCCCCGTTAAAGTTTTGCTCAAGGAACCAATTTCATAAATGGTTCCATTATTCGGGATATTCTTTTTCCCTACTTCCATTTCACCATAATGTCCTATATATTCCTTTCCATGCAAAACCAAACCAATCGAAGCGGCGTGAATCAGTGGCTTTGTGATCATCTTATTTAACGCACTGTCAATTATATCCCTGGCAGGATCTGTAATAGTATCTGTATTGATTGATGGCTTTGATAAGTAAAGATTTGATGCTAACAGCATTAAAAAGGTATAGATTTTCATGGTGGATGTGATGAGTAGCGCAAATGTAACTATAATTCAAAAGCCTTCGCAGGTCGCGAGGGCTTTTTTAAATAAGCAGATGTTTTAGCAAAAATGAAAGCACTTCCTTTATCACCTTGTCTGGCTCGTTCAATTCACCCTATCAGATTTTTACCTCATTCCGCTAGTTTTCTTGCCTCCTCTATTGCATTGGCAAATTCCTGCGGCGCCTCTTCCGGTAAATTGTGACCTATACCCTTGAGCGTATGATGCGCATATTTTCCAGTAAACTTACCTGCATAGGCAGCTGGTTCAGGGTGTGGGGCGCCGTTAGCATCTCCTTCCAACGTAATCGTGGGCACGGTGATTACAGGAGCTTTGGCCAGTTTTGCTTCCAGACTGTCGTATTGCGTTTCTCCTTTTTCCAGGCCGAGCCGCCAGCGATAATTATTAATCGTGATGGCTACCTGATCAGGATTGTCTAAGGCTGAAGCTGATCTGGCAAAGGTGCTGTCGTCAAAATGCCATTCTGGTGAAGCGGTTTGCCATATGAGTCTGGCGAAATCACGGGTATACTGCTGATAGCCTTTGCTTCCACGCTCTGTTGCAAAATAAAACTGATACCACCAGGCAAGTTCGGCTTTAGGTGGCAGCGGGGTGCTGTTGGCCTGCTGGCTGCCAATCAGGTAACCACTCACAGACACGAGGGCCTTACAACGCTCAGGCCACAAGGCAGCTATAATGTCAGCGGTCCTGGCCCCCCAGTCGAATCCACCAATAATGGCTTTCCTGATCTTTAGCGCATCCATAAAAGCAATGATATCAACTGCGAAAACCGATTGCTGACCGTTGCGTGGAGTGTCGCCAGAGAGGAAATGTGTACTGCCATAACCCCGCAGGTACGGAACGTATATATGATATCCTTTCTTTGCGAGCAATGCCGCCGTTTCGGTGTAGCTATGAATGTCATAAGGCCATCCATGTAGCAGGATAACAGGTTCCCCATTTGCAGGGCCAGCTTCTGCATATCCAACATTCAGCACACCTGCCCTGATTTGCTTAATTGAATCAAAAGCCTGGGCCGGGCTATTGTTCGTGCCGGTACCAGCATGTACATCAAGATGGATGAGCAAAGTAAATAAAGCTACTATAACAAGTCTGTTATTGCTCCTGATTAAGAATTGCATGCGCTTGGATTTATAAGTTATTAATTACCTGGTTATGCTTTGGTGTAAGTGGCCGGATATAATTTTCTATATTGGGTATATGTCACTGAAATAATGGTGAATGCGATAATAGCGTCGATTGTCGCTGGAAAGCCCAGTACGGCAATTTTGGAAAAGAAAGCAAAAAGGATATCGAAAAATATACCGGCAAATACCCATTCTTTTAATCTCAATAAACGATCGGGGATCAGCAGGACTGTTATTCCTAATAATTTAGCTACGCCAAGAATATAGATAAAGTGGGGAGGATAGCCTAACTGAACGGTGATGTCCCACACTATCGGATTGTGCGTCAGCTCGAAGAAGCCGCTTGCACCGAACCATAAAGAGATTAAAATAGCACCTGTCCAATAAATTACTTTTGATGTTTTTGTGTTCATAACATACACGTTTTAGTTGTAAATGATGACACAAAGATGAACTGCAAAATTCTGCCGGCATAAAGGGAGTTGCCCAACCGGACAAATTACTCCTTCAGGCAGGCATTTGTAACCCTGAATTGCCGAAAGAATGCTGCTCAAGGCTCCAATTCCACCTATTTCAACTGCTTTTTTTAATTTTTAGGGAGATGTGGGTCTGGCTCTGTAAAAAGCTACCGGCCCCGGCAGTGCAATTACTGCAATCGCAGTTCAAACCTTCTATTGCCGCCATTTGTTATCGCTACTTAATTAACTCAGACCGGTAAATATCCGATCATGATAAGTTTGCGATTTGTGTTAAGCGTTCAAGCCATTTGACCGCACTAAATAAGTAGGTTAAATTTGTAATTTCAGGCCAATACTGAGTTTAATACATAAGTTCAATGGATCACTCGTTCATAGTGTACTTAAAGAATAAAACGACCCTAAAATTTGAATACAAGGGCGATGTTTCAACTGTTGTTCGCACGGATAAAGGA
Organism: Chitinophaga jiangningensis; assembly: GCF_900142605.1. Lineage (GTDB taxonomy): Bacteria > Bacteroidota > Bacteroidia > Chitinophagales > Chitinophagaceae > Chitinophaga > Chitinophaga jiangningensis. Next base: position 300,896 of record NZ_FRBL01000002.1, on the reverse strand, counting down.
TTCCTCATCACTTTCCAGAACGGCAGAAGTTATAATTATGGAGCGGACAAAGTGCATTATTATCCCCGTATATCCCGACGGGAAAATGTGCGCATATATGAGAATGGTAAATTAAACGGAAAATATAATACAGTCGATAATTATGGTTGTTATTTGATTTTTAGAAATGGGGATGATTGTTCTGCTCCGGTCGAGAATAATGCCAATATTGAAATCTGCGATGTCAAAAAGATTACCCGCCAGACCGAATCAGTTATCAGTTACTTTAGGTATATCCTAAAACAAAGCAATACCATCTCATTTGATATTCCAACTGATGAAGTGGAGCGAAAAGACACCAATCAGTTGAGTGCTGAAATACTATCCAAAGCCTTTGATAATATAGATATAGAGGATTCCAGGTCGGTAATGTCCAGTTACTTTGATGGGATCAATGCCCCTCATACTCCTCCCGGTGAAACTTTTATTTATCCTTTCGGCTGTAATGAAAGCCAAAAGTTGGCCGTGGAAACGGCCCTCAGCAATAGTATCAGTATTATAGAAGGCCCTCCGGGTACCGGGAAAACACAAACTATTTTAAATATTATTGCCAACCTTATCTTAAATGATAAAACAGTGGCAATTGTTTCCAACAATAATGCTGCGATATTTAATGTCAGGGAGAAGTTGGCGAAGTGCGGTTATGAAATGATCGTGGCTTCACTTGGAAATAACAGCAACAAAACTTCTTTCTTCGAAAATCTGGAAGAACAAACCGTTCCAAATGATTTTAAGGTGTCGGCAGAGCAATTAAACAACCTAAAGCTGGAAGTTCGACAATTGGATGCCATACTTGCAGCCTGCTTTAAGAAGCAGAATAAATTGGCCTACTTGAAAACTGCACTTTCAGATGCGGAAATAGAGTTTAGTCATATAGCAGTACTACAACCACTGGATCAAAAAATAAAATCTATACTCGACAACAAGTTTCACCGTAAATGGACTTCCGACAGGGCCTTAAAATTAAAAAATTTGCTTTCCGTCATTGGCACCGAGACCCCCTTGTCCTTCTTCAGTAAGCTGCGTTTAGTGCTCCAATATGGGGTATTTGACCTGAAAAGTATTGACCAGTATAGGGAACAATTGCCTATTTATGTAAATCATAAATTCTACGAAATATATATAGCTGAAATAAAAAAGGAAATCGGCAGTATTGAAGAATGGCTGCAATCAAATAATGAAGCAACTAATCTTAGCAAGTTCAATAAGATCTCTAAAGAGATATTCAATGCTACGCTATTTGACAAGTATAACGGAATGGATAAAGTCGCATTTAAAGTTACAGATTATCGTAGGCAGTTCAATTTATTTACAGCAAGGTTTCCTGTAATTCTGAGTTCTACGCTCTCCTTGCATAACAGCATTCCTAAAGGCCACCTATTCGACTACCTGATAATAGACGAAGCGTCGCAGGTAGATATTATAAAGTCTGCTCTGTGTTTTTCCTGTTGCAGAAATGCCATTGTAGTGGGTGATAGCATGCAGCTTACCCACATTGTAGACGAACAAAGCAGAGCAGCCGCAGACCAGTTTCAAATAAAGCACAATATTTCTCCTGCGTACGACTATGTTAATAAGAATATACTGGAATCTCTTAAAACTCTGTACGGCGGTAACATCACGTCAGTACTGTTAAAGGAACATTACAGGTGTCACCCGCTCATTATTGGGTACTGTAATAAAAAGTACTACAATAATAACCTGGCGATCATGACTGCCGGATACAACCATCCTTTTAGAATCATTGAAACAAATATCGCCGGAGAACGAGGAAACCGGAATCAAAGACAGATTGATGAAACAGATCTCTATATCCGCGATAATTACGCAGATGACTATACGAGAGTTGGTGTTATCGCACCATATAGGAATCATGCAAATTCACTGCAGCAACAGCTGCCAGCCGGCACCGAGGCTGATACTATACACAAATTTCAGGGACGCGAGAAAGACGTGATTGTATTTAATACGGTTAAAAACAACATAGAAGCGTTTATAGACAATCCTAACCTGATAAATGTGGCAGTGTCAAGGGCTGTGAAAGAGTTTATAGTAGTTAAGCCAGCGTCCATGGAACTTCCCCATGGAACAAACATTGGAGATATGATCCGATACATTTGTTATACCACTAATCCGGCTGAAACTATTATTAAGGGGCGTATATGTTCCGTTTTTGACCTTTTGTACAAAGAGTATAATCAAGTCTTTACCTCGTTTCTTTCATTTTACAAGAGTATAGGAGGGTCACCGGCAGAAATTATTATTCATAAGCTGTTGACGGAGAAAATATTGAGTAATATTCAATATGCCTCCATCGATATGGTCAGGGAATATAAGCTCATGGACCTTGTTCGGGATTTCCAACCGTTTTCAGCAGAGGAAGTCCGCTTTATCAAAAATAATTCAAGGATCGATTTCCTATTGTATAATAAAATGGATAAAACACCCATACTGGCTGTAGAAGTGGATGGCGTATCATTTCATGATAACGCGCTGCAGCAGGGAAGAGATAATAAGAAAGACCGTATTTTGGAAACAATAGGATTGCCGTTGATTAGATTATCTACTAATGGGCATAATGAAGAAGGAAGAATTATTGAAAAATTAAACGCCGCTATGGGAATAAGCCGGCGTTAATTTCAACTTACTTTCACCTCAGATTATTTGCTTTTTCACCAGCAAACCGCCCGCAATTATCAAATTCCTCCCTGTCATGATATCCAAAGACTTCTATTTCCGGATGCTCCTCCACTAACTTTCGAACTTTATCAAGACTCTCCATCCGCAAATCATCATTATCTGCATTCATCTTAGCCAACTGGTTAATCGGATGATGAAGTTCAGTTAGTTCAGCCCGTAAATAATACGCATCAGCGACGTAAAGAAGCCACTGATCACCGTCCTGTATAGCCACACCACAATGACCGTTAGTGTGACCAAATAAAGGGATCAGGTAAATGTCAAAATCTATGTCAATTTGGATTTTCCGTGCTTCGAAGCTCAGCCATTTGTTTGCTGATGGGGCATAAGTGATGATTTGGGGATGATGCAACAGGGGAGTCGTTATATAACGGGGATTCCCGGATTGGTAATTCTCATATTCTTCCAGGCTAACATGCACTACTGCCTCAGGGAAATCAGCCAGTCCTCCGATATGGTCGTTATCGAGGTGGGAAATAATGCAATCGGTAACTATTTCCGGGCTCAGGCCCAACTGCTCTATCTGCCTGACTGCCGTTAAGGCTTCATTGAAACGGTAACCTACACGGTCAATTAAACTTCGTCCAATCCTGATTTCCGGCTGCTGCGTGTCTAAAAGGCCAATTCCTGTATCAATAAGCACAAGTTTGCTGGCTGTTTCCAATAGTAAACAATGGCCTATTGCGCCACCGCCCGCCGGAGATTGAATGTCCACACAATTAAGATGATGTATTTTTGCCATAGCAACAATTTTTCGTGATTCCTGCTGCTAAGTAATCACCTGTAGTTCATTTAAAATAGAACGTTGGCGACATCACCCGCCTAATATGCGAATTGTCTCGAATGCAGTATTTTCATTTGAAGGAGGGTAATTTGCGGATAGAAATTCTTTTGGCGTGCAGCCGGCAAACAACTTAAATTCTCTTATAAAGTGCGACTGGTCTGCATAGTTGAGGGAATAGCCAACATCACTCAATTTGTGAAACGGTCTGGACTTTAATAAATGAATAGCTTTTTGAAACCGGATAATGCGCAGGTATGTCTCTGGGCTTACGCCGAGGTGTTCCTTAAATTTTCGCTGAAATTGGCGACGGGACATAGAAAAGTGTGAGGAGAGCTCGTATGAATCCATCCCCTTAGCATCCTCAAAAATCAATCGAACACTATGGTCGATCATTTTATCCTGTCTGACTTGTTGCAGCTTATGTTGGAGCTGGTTACTGAATAAACGAACAGCTTCCTCAGGAGTAGCCGCATGCAGGAGCTGCTCCGTAAATTCGCCTGGGAAAATATGTTCACTTCCTATAACTGAATTCGTAATTGTTGCCGCATTGATGGAGAACAGTTGCTTAAAAGCCGTAGGTTGCAGATTTACGCCCACCACAAAAGGGCTACCATGAAATGTATTGATACAGGGGCTGTCCTGCTTTTGCCCATAGGCAAAAAAGATGGGGAATAAGTCACCATTGGTATCCGTCAAGGCAGAATGGCCATTATTATGCTGAAAAACAAGCCCCATTGCTCCGTCTGCCAATATTTTATAAGTCTTGTTTGCTTGATCGAGGTTTTGAATATTGGCATACCAGAATCTCTTAACTACATGTTTCAGGCGCTGATGCGGCATCACGGTTACAATATCCATATCAGGTAATTTAGGTCCATGAATATAGCCCAATTTTCGGAGGCTTAACAGCAGTTGCACTCCTGTCTCCCTAAAAATTCATGGGAAAGTTTTTTACAATAAAAATGGCCAGACAGCCTCCGCAGACTGTCTGACCATTTACCTATCAAATAACTTCATTCTCAAAACGGTTTCCCTTTGCCATCCAATATGTACGGCAGCAGGCTTCCCTGGATAAACTGGTTCCAGCCGTTGGAACAATCTGTAAAACATTCCAGCGTTGGCTGCAGCCCCAGGTGGGTAAACGTCAGGCGGGTTTTGCCGGCTTCAGGATTAATCTCAAAGATGTTCTTTGTGCCGGTCCATTCCTGCTGATCCTGTACGAACGTATGCTTACTGTCAGTTACCAGCCACACAATGCGTTTAAAAGGTACTGCCTCCACCACCTTGTGCTTAGTGTAATGCACATCTCCAAAGGTAACTTCAAACTCATCGCCCGTGGCAGTGGAAGTGCCTGTAAGTCCGGTGTTCCACCATTTGTTGACCTCCGTAACAGCCTGGTACACCGTGGCCGGTGCACGATCGAGGAGAAAACTAACGCTATAATGCGCTGCACCATTTTTTGGGTTTTCTGCATGGTCGATTTCCACCTGGTAAGGATTCGGATTGCCTTTGCCCGTTTCAATCAGGGATTTCAAACTTTGGGTGATGTACGTGCCCCAGGCATCCGAACAAATATTATAACATTCGTAATCGGGTACCAGGCCTATGTGCGTAAATAGGAGTGCTGTCTGATCCCCTTTCTGCTTTATCTCAAAGCTGATCCTGGTGTTATTCCATTCAGTTTTGTCCTGGGTGAAATTGAAATAATTCTCTTCCACCAGCCAAACCACCTTCTGGTTAGGAACGAACTCAATAATTCTCATCCTGCAACGGTGTACATCCTGGTAATGATAATCGAAAACTTCGTTTAAGGCATCGGTCCGGCCTTCAATTTGTTCCGACCACCAGCCACGGACATTATTCACCGCCTTGAATACTTGTTCCGGCGACTGTTTAACCAGGAAGGAGGTCGTGAAATCTTGCGCTTTCATAGTATGACTTTTTGAATTTTTGCTGGCTGTAATCTAATGCACCCGCTAACTGCCGGGGTAATAAGCAGCGAAAGTGGCAGCAATGAATAACGGGTTGTTTCCTGATGTAAAGCTACCGTCTTCTGCTGAATTTAAAGAGGGCGATATGGACCATTTGGTGGGTTGATTTGGACATTTTGAAAGCGTATATTTGTATAAAACAGGCAATGAAACATCTGACTATTGTTGTTCCCGGTGGAGAGAACAACCTCAGCAGTATAGTAGGTGCTTACAAAATATTTTCACGTGCCAATGCCTACTGGCAGGAACACCATGGCAAAGCTCTCTTCAGAATCGAGCTGGCAGGAACTTCACCCACCACTGAGTTCTATGGCGGCCTTTTCAGCGTAAAACCGCATACCTCCATTACCAAAGTAAAAAAGACGGACCTGATTATCGTTCCTTCACTGAATCATGCTTATGATGCAGCTATCTCACAAAACAAGGTGATCATCCAATGGCTAAGCACGCAGTACCAGAAAGGCGCCGAAATTGCAAGCATCTGCACCGGGGCATTCCTCTTAGCGGCAGCAGGTATCCTGGAAGGAAGATCCTGCTCCACCCACTGGGCTGCGGCGGACGAATTCAGGAAGCGTTTCCCAAACATACACGTGCAGTCAGATAAACTTATCACGGAAGAAAACGGCATTTATACTAACGGTGGCGCCTACTCGTTCCTCAACCTGATACTTTACCTGGTCGAAAAGTATTTCGACAGGCAGGTGGCCATCTATTGTTCCAAAGTCTTCCAGATTGAAATGGACCGCCACAGTCAGTCGGCCTTCATGATTTTTAACGGGCAGAAAGAGCACGGAGATGATATGGTAAGGGCCGCCCAGTCGTACATAGAGGAAAAGATGGGGGAGAAGATTTCCTTTGAGCAGCTTTCCGCAAAGTTCGCTGTCGGACGCCGTAACTTTGACCGACGGTTCATTAAAGCTACCGGTAATACCCCGCTTGAATATTTCCAGCGGCTAAAAATTGAAACAGCCAAACGTGCCTTTGAAACCACCAGAAAAACCATCAATGAGGTGATGTATGAGGTGGGTTATGCCGACATCAAAGCCTTCCGGGAGGTGTTTCGTAGGATTACAGGGATGTCCCCGCTGGAATACCGTAACCGGTACAATAAGGAGGCATTGGCCAATGACTAGCTAATCGCCTATTTACCCCCTTATTTGTCGCAGATCACCCCGCCCCGGCGGTGGCATTGTCTTACCTTTGCATGGTAAAACTCATCCGATGCGAAAAATAATATACGGTATCAACCTTACCGCCGATGGCTGTTGCGACCACACCCAAATGAGTGGAAGCGATGAAATGCATATCTACTTCACGGACCTGCTCCGGGAGGCGGACCTGATCATCTACGGTCGTAAAACGTATGAGCTGATGGTGCCTTACTGGCCGGAGGTAGCTCAAAACCCAACAGAAAACAAAGTAGCAAATGAATTTGCCCGGGTTTTCGATTCCATTGAAAAAATTGTTTGTTCCCGTTCGTCAAACAGCTTTCCTGGCAATCCACGGGTAATTCGCACCAACCTCGCTGAAGAAATAATGCAACTCAAACAGGCGCCGGGAAAGAACATTTCGATTGGTGGGGTAGAGCTGCCGGGAGAATTGATCAAACTGGGGCTGGTGGATGAATTTTATTTCCTCGTTCACCCTGTCCTTGCAGGGCAGGGAAGGCGGTTGTTAGATGGTACCATCCTGCAACAGCAGCAGTCACTAAAACTAGCGGATACCCGGACATTCCCGTCAGGAAGCATTGCTTTGCACTACCTGCAACAGTGACAAAAATAGCGTTACCTTTCAGTACGAAAGATGAGCTATGAAGAAAATAGGATTTTTATCATTTGGGCACTGGGCTAACCACCCGGCCTATAAAACCCGCTCCGCCAGCGACACGCTGCTTCAGTCTATCGACCTGGCCGTGGCCGCGGAAGAAATTGGTTTAGATGGTGCCTATTTCCGTGTACATCATTTTGCAGCACAGCTGGGATCGCCCTTTCCCTTGCTTTCGGCCATTGGAGCTAAAACAAGTAAGATAGAGATCGGGACTGGCGTTATCGACATGCGGTATGAAAATCCGCTGTATATGGTAGAAGATGCCGGTGCTGCAGATTTGATTTCGGAAGGGAGACTACAATTGGGTATCAGCAGAGGATCACCGGAACAGGTAATCGACGGGTGGCGCTATTTCGGCTACGAGCCGGCGGCCGGCGAAACTGATGCGGATATGGGACGCCGCAAAGCACTGGAGTTCCTGGACAAATTAAAAGGTGTTGGTTTTGCGCAGCCTAATCCTAATCCCATGTTTCCGAATCCACCAGGCCTCTTACGCCTGGAACCCTATTCGGAAGGACTACGGGAACGGATCTGGTGGGGTGCTGCTAGTAATGCCACCGCTGTTTGGGCAGCCGAAAACGGGATGTACCTCCAAAGTTCTACCCTTAAATATGATGAAAGTGGAAAGCCTTTCCACATTCAGCAAGCCGAACAGATCAGACTGTATAAAGACGCATGGAAAAAGGCCGGACATCAGCGCGAACCAAGAGTATCCGTGAGCAGATCCATTTTTGCGCTGGTAAATGAACAGGATCGATATTACTTTGGCCAGGAGGGCAATCGGGTGGATAAGATCGGCATGATAGAACATGATAAGCGCGCCATCTTCGGCAGAAGCTACGCCGCTGAACCTGATCAACTCATCAGGGAACTGGCTGCCGATGAAGCCATTCAGGAAGCAGATACCATCCTGCTGACCATACCCAACACCTTAGGGGTGGAGTATAACATACATGTACTGTCGGCAATCCTGGAACACGTAGCTCCAGGATTGGGCTGGCGATAAATATTATAACGAAAAAGTCCCGGTAGCTTTTGGCTACCGGGACTTTTATATCTCCCTATAAAAATTAGTTCATTTTTACTGCTACAGGCCCTTCAGGGTTGCTGTGATTCAGGTTATTACTTCTTGATACGGTGTTATCCTTGTACCAGAAGTAGTACCTTCCTTCATCATCAGTACCAACGGCTTTGATATCAGTGAATTTTTTACCGGCAGGTACAGTATACGTATTACCGTAAGAGTATTTAGCCCATTCATTGCTGCGGCCTACGGAATAGGTACCATCATTATACCAGTAAAGGTGATCATTATTCTCTCTCTTAACAGTGGTGCCAATAAAAGTAGACAGGGACTGCCCAGGAGCAGGGATTGCCTGATTGTAGCCACCAACAGGGTTGTTGCCCAATTTATACATCTCACCATCCATATAGTAGCCATTGGAGAAGTATGCATAGAATCTGTTGGCAGTAGTCATTGAAATCTCCACAATGTCAGTGATAGGAGCTTCTGTGCGGCCTGCATAGGTAGTGGTTGGACCCACTGCATTATTCCAGGACCCTCTTACTACTTTACCGCTTTTGGTGTAGTAAAGCACTGCGTTACCTGCTGTTATTTCAATACCTGCCAGGTCTGAAATATTACCTGCAGACTGAACTGGCCAGTTAGGCGCAGGGAACAGGCGTTTCACCATAGCAGTATCTCCTTTGGAGAACATTTTTGTATGTGGACCTTTAGGGAAATTGGAATGCATTACTGAGGAAGAATCGCCGATGTTACCAGCATCGTAATAAGCTGTTTTCTTTCTGTCGCTATGCTGTAAACCAAGTATATGACCTAAGGCATGCACCATTGCGCTTACCAGTTGTTCTCTGGTAACATTATGCGCCTGCAGGTAGCTGCTGTTTAATGTGATGGCAGCACCCGGAAGGCCGTTAGTGCCTGGCAGCGTTACCAGGAAAGGTACATCCATGTTTGGATATGCGGATGTATAGAACATGATGTCACTTGGTGCCGGATCGGAATAAGCCATGAAGTTAAACTCCGCACCGTGCTGAATTAAAATGCCGTTCCAGTAACCAATAGCACTGTATAAAGCACTTTCCACACCAGTAGCCATCTGACCAGGATTTATACCGATTTTGAAAACGCGGTAATTGTTCAGTACATATGGGCTTTTGATGGACTTGGTAGAGTCTTTTGCTTCTACCACCGGGAAGGAAGTGAACATCTCGGTGAGGGTGGACTTGGCCATAACCATGTCGCCATCTACCAGGAAGTTATTGGCGTCCATCGATTTTACTGCGGTGGAATCCAGACCTAATGTTCTCGAATAAATAAATGCTAATGTATCCTGATGTGTTTTAGGAATCTCATACACAGGAGGTTTAGGAGCGGGTTCGGGCGCATTGTCGGTAGTAGCGCAGGAATAAACAAGTAAAGGTAACAGGGCAGCCGATAAAACCTTCATCGACGCAGGAATCTTTATCATAACATATGATTTAATAGGGAGCTAAATTACTGTCTTTATAATTATATTACTTAAATAATATGAGAAGATGTTGTTTATGTAACTCTCTGTGGCTGTGCTAATAGGGGTAATACCTCGAACGTTGTATTCGCTTATCAGTGCAAAAAACTTATCCTGAATAATTTTTATCCCTTTTTTGATAAAAACGGGATACACCATCAAATGGTAAAAGCCCCGGAATTATTCCGCAGGCTTTTTATTTTTTTGGAGAGATGTAGTGATGCGCAGTTGCTTATTCCTTCTTTTTTTTCCTTTCTTTCACCTCCTGGGGTTCTTCCCATACCCAGCTTAACATGGCGGTCAGGGAATTTTTTGGTACATGTACTTCCATGGAGCGTTTCAGTGTTTTGGTGACACCGGTGGAGTCTTCAAAAACCACTTTTATATCCACATCAAATTTTCCTCCCTCTTTCATGGGCTCAGAAAAATTGAATTGGGTATAAAGCATGTTTAACTGCATGCTATCCAGGCAGTCCTTAGTGGTACATTCCAGCTTCAGGACATTTTTTTTCATACCGTTTAAATCCCAGTTGTCGATGTCGGATGCTTTACCAATCGGGTTGAACTTGTTAAGTGCCCATGTTTCCCATCCTACGGAAAGCAGCGCAATCTTGGCGCGGGAGGAATTATCCATGTCGTAACGGCCGGTGCTCACGGTTACTTCTTTGATCTGAGCCTGTGCTTGATTGATTACCAGGCAGGTAGCGAAAGCTAATAGTAGTTTTCTCATATCTCCTACTTATGATTTTAATGGTATGAGGGTAAAATGACGCAGGTGGTACCAGGAATTTACAAATCGTTAACAAAAAAATGTAATAGGATGCCTGTGAACGCTATGGCCATTGTAGCCGCTAAGGCCCTGATAATGATTTTGCTAGCGTTTCCTTTTCAGATAATTTTGCAGTTTACAACAATATCAACATGAGGATAGCTATCAACGGTTTTGGACGTATCGGCAGGATATTCTTACGGATGGCCCTGGAAAGGCCGGGTATAGAAGTGGTTGCCATTAATGACCTGGCTGATGCCGCCACCATGGCGCATCTTTATATGTACGACTCCGTACATGGCCCGTTTAAAGGAGAAGTGAACATCACGGGCAATACCATGGTGATCGACGGAAAGCCCATCCGCCTGTTGTCAGAGCGTGACCCGCTGCAACTCCCATGGGGAGCGCTGGGAGTGGACCTGGTGATTGAATCCACCGGCAAATTTACTAACAGGGCATCCGCAGAGCTGCACCTGCAGGCAGGAGCCAAACAGGTAATTGTGTCTGCCCCATCGTCTGATAAGGACATCCCAACCGTAGTGCTGGGAGTTAATGATCAGCTGATAGACCTTACCGCACCGGTATTATCCAATGCCTCCTGCACCACCAACAACGTGGCACCAATGGTGAAAGTACTGGATGATAACTGGGGTATCGTGGACGGCTATATTACTACAGTGCACTCCATGACCGGCGACCAGAACCTGCATGATGCCCCTCACCGCGACCTCCGCAGGGCACGCGCCGCCGCCGCTTCCATTATCCCTACCTCTACCGGTGCCGCTAAGGCGATCACCTCCATCTTCCCACACCTGGAAGGCAGAATGGGGGGCGCTGGTATACGAGTGCCAGTGTTGAATGGTTCCCTCACCGACTTTACCTGCATTTTAAAGCAGCAGCCGGCCAGCGTGGCGGAAATTAATGCGAAGTTCAGGGAAGCCGCCGAAGGCCCCATGAAAAATATCCTGAAGTATACGGAGCATCCGATTGTATCAATCGATATCGTGGACAATCCTTATTCCTGCACTTTTGATGCTTTACTGACCTCCATCGTAGGGGACCTGGTAAAAGTAGTAGGCTGGTACGATAACGAGTACGGCTACTCGAACCGCTTGGCTGACCTGGTGGAACGAATTGCTGCACTGAAACATAAGTAATAAAAAAAGATCCGCGTCAGGCGGATCTTTTCATTTATATCAGGATGGCCATTTTATCCCGGTCGCATTTTCACTGAACTGCCACAGCTCAGCCGCACTGGCTGCATCCGCGGCATACGCTCTCACGCCATATACAATAGTAGGATCATCAGGCACAAACGGTGCAATATTACAATCCTCACAGTATACCCCACCAATCCCATTCAGCTCGTCACCAAGCGCACACCACACAGCGGTGGCAGCACCCTGCGCGGCTGATTTAAAGGTTTTTACCCGCTGCTTCCAGGCTTCCAGCTCCTCGTCCGTTAAATTCAGCACCACATCCGTTAGGATGGCGCCGGGATGCACGGAATACGCACTTACCCGGTGGGATTGCCCCAGCCTATTTAAATGCACGGCAAACAACGCATTTGCTGTTTTTGACTGTGCATAGGCTTTCATCGGATCATAGGGATGCTGCTCAAAATTCGGATCATCCAGTTGTAATCCCATGCGGCGGTGGCCAACGGAAGAATGACTGATGACCTTCGCTCCACCCGCATTTTTAAGCGCCGGCCAGAGTAGCCCGGTAAGCTGAAAATGCCCCAGGTGATTAGCGCCAAATTGCAATTCATATCCCCGCATATCTTTTTTACGCTCCGGCGGAAAAAAGACACCGGCATTATTGAACAGGAAATGAAGCGGCTGCTGCGTGGCCAGGTACTGATGGGCAAAAGCATCTACAGACGCGGGATCAGCAAGGTCCAGCGGTATAAATGATACATTTGGCATGCCGGCTAACTTTTCGTTGGCTTTGGCCGCATTCCTGGCGCCAACCACTACGTTGGCCCCTGTCCGTGAGAGGGTTTGTACAATTTCAAAACCAATGCCGGCACTGCCGCCTGTTACGACTACATTTTTTCCATGCAGCTGATGACCTGCGGCCACTTCGCTGGCAGTACTGCTGGCATTAAACCTGGACTGGATCGGTTGTTGTAATGGGTTCATAAGATGGCTTGTTTAATTGACGTTGGGTCGTCCCTGTTAGTGCTGCTGCAAAGTTGCAAATTTTGCTTTACTATCTCTGTATTTTTTTACGGCCTTTACATCTCGCTATATAATTTTTTAGGGAGATGTAAAGGCAGAGGGGGATACCTGTACCAACAGGAAGGGTTGTATTTTATGCCAGGATGCCTGACCAGGTATACTTGTCAAGTGCCTGTATATTCGTCTCGAATAGAAAACCAATAATAGGAACTGTCTGCAGAGAATCCGGCAGGATTTTTCCGCTTTTTGTTTCAATAGGATGGCTTGAAAAGTTTACGGGGTATAGGATTTTTTCCTGAGAAAACACATATGGTGCTAGTTGAAGGCTATCATTACAGGAATCGTTCACAGCAATTTGTTTTTTGTTGGAATAAATGGTAAAATTGATTTTAATATTGTCATGGGGATATTCAGTTATGAAAATCAGCCAAACTCGAAAAAATAACCTAAAAATGTCCCTTATCTTAAAACCCTGGGTTTGCGTGTAATACCCCCTTTATTGTAAAAAATAGAGCCATGAATTATGAAAAGGCTTTGGCACTTTATCGTAATGATAAAACACTGCAGCTATTACGGGCAGAGCACTTTCCCTTACTGCTCAGTTTTTTTCATTTAGCATTTAAGCAACAAAACAGGATTAGTTATCTCCAACCGGAAATTCAGAGCTTATTGGCAGATTATATTTATTCGCTTGAACAAAAAGGAATAGATGATTATGACAATCCTGCATTGGATTACCTAACTAAATGGTCACAACAAGGTTATTTAAGGAGGTATTACGAAAAATCGGATGATCCGGTTTATGAGTTGTCGCCTGCTACAGAAAATGCTTTGAAATGGTTAGATGATTTAAATAAGCCGGAATTTATCGGTACGCATAGTCGTCTCTTACAATTTTTTCAATTACTCCAACAAATAGTAAGCGCGATTGCCGGTCCCTATGAACGTATCAAAGAGTTGGAAGCAGCAAGAAAAAAGATCGATGCTGAGATTGATCAGATAAAGCTTGGAAATTTTGTTAAACCTTCTGATACTCAGATTAAGGAACATTTTTTCCTGGCTGAAGAAACTGCAAAACGGTTGTTAGCAGATTTTCGGCAGGTGGAAGAAAATTTCAGGGAGCTGGATGTTCATACCCGTCAAACCATTATCAAAAGTAATAAGGGTAAAGCGGAAATTCTGGATAATGTATTTATGCAACAGGATTATCTCTGGAATACCGACCAGGGGAAAAGTTTTCGTTCATTCTGGGAGTTTTTAATGAGTGAGCGGATGCAGGAGGAGTTGGAGGTATTGCTGGATAGGGTAAATGATGTACCGGCCATTATAGAAGTAAAGAAGGAGCGTACGGTTGATATGATCAAGCTTAACCTGGTAGATGCCGGGGATAAGGTGAATAGAAGTAATGACGGTTTGGTAGAGCAGCTGAGGAAGTTTGTTGAGCAAAAAAACCTTGCTGAGAGCAGGCATATTCTTCAAAATATCGAAAATATTGAGCATTTGTTAATTGAGCATCAGGAATTGCTGGACTGGCAGGCTCCATGGATGTGCATTGACGGAATTATTAAACCATCATTCCCTATGGAGCGTCCGTTGTTTGTGCCACCAAGAAAAGTAATCTTCGCAAACAGCATAGTAAAAGATGGAAGTCCTGGGGAGGTAACCGCTGCTGTTTTTGATCAGTTTTATGTGGATATGGAAGTGCTGAAACAAAATATTAGTACGTGTTTGAGGGAAAAATCACAAGTATCTCTAAGTGAAGTTTTACGTTCTTTTGAACCTACAAAAGGAATGGCAGAAGTAATAGGGTATATCCAAATCGCCGCTAATGAGGCGCGGCATTATATTGATAATGAAAGAACAGAGGAATTGTTACTATTTAATACAGCCGAGCAAACGTCCTATAAATTAAGTGCACCATTGATTATTTATAACCGATAATATTTTATGCAGGAATATTCATTGAGCCTCATCTCACTGTTAAAGGGACTGGTATTCAATCATCAGCAGGAGGTTTGGGGAAACATGATTACTTATGAATCCGATGTAAGAAAGTACTTTACCCACCTTGGATTGGAAGTATACATTGACAAGAGCGAAGGATTTGCGTTTTTGCGTCAGATAGCATTTGAGGAAGATGTTATGACATTGCCTAAACTCATAGAGAAAAGACAGCTTAATTTCTTTACTACGCTGATTTGCATAGTGCTTCGTAAGTATTTGCTGGAACACGATGCACAGGGAGGATCGGTGCGTTCCATTATCAGCGAGGCAGAAATTGTGAACCGTACCAAAGTATTTCTACCGGTTGTAAACGATGAGGCAAAACAACAGGAAAAGATTGTTACCACCATCAATAAGATTGTCGATATTGGATTTTTAAGAAAACTGGATGATCAGGAAAATAATTATGAAGTGCACCGGATTATAAAAGGATTTATAAACGCGGATGTAATTGATGCTACGTTGAAGAGTTTGCAGGAATATATCCAAAATAAAAGCTCCAAAGAATAATTACTGCTATGGAAAACATAATAGCTCCAATGTTGGAAAATACAGCACAGGCAGGTTTCCGGCTTAAATATCTGGAAGTGCTGAACTGGGGGACTTTTGATAAGGTGAGATGGCATATTCAGCCTGATGGAAATAATGCACTACTCACCGGGGATATCGGCTCCGGAAAATCGACTTTGGTGGATGCCCTTACGTGCTTACTTGTGCCGCATAATAAAATTATATTCAATAAGGCTGCAGGTGCCGAAGGGAAGGAGCGGAATCTTCTTAGCTATGTCCGGGGAGAGTACAAAAAGGAGAAAGAGGAAATAACGAAGGTGGCCAAAAAGATATACCTGAGGCCGGAAGACGATACTTATTCAGTAATTATAGGAGGTTTTCAAAATGAGGGATTTTCAGAAATTATAAGCCTGGCGCAATTTTTCTGGATTGGAAAAGATGGGAAGGTGGATAAATTGCTGGCCATAGCCACTATTCCCTTAAATATAAAGGACCATTTCAGTGGATTCCTGGATGTTAATGACCTAAAGAAAAAATTGCGTGCAATAGAGGGCATAGAATTGTTCAATGATAACTTCACTCAATACAGTGAGCATTTTCGACGGTTGTTTGGCATGAATAGCGATAAGGCAATTGATTTGTTTTATCAAACCGTATCCATGAAATCTGTTACCAGCCTGACCGAGTTTGTGAGGGAGCAAATGCTCGAAAAAACAGATGTGAAGGAACAGATATCCGCTCTGTTAAAGCGTTTTGACGACTTAAACAAGGCCCACGCTGCCGTAGTAAATGCGAGAGAGCAATACCAAATACTAAAGCCGCTAACGGAACAAAGTATAGAATATGGCGAATTGTTACAACATATAGCAGAAATCGAATCTATGCTGGAATTGATGCCCGCATGGTTCGCAGAGAAGAAGAACGCCATGCTGGGGGTAGAAATATTGAAAGAAGAGGAATTGCTTGCCCAGGAAAATGAAAAAAATACGCGGTTGATAGAATTGCAGGAAGATTATGAAAATAGACGCACCACTATTTTGCAGGATATTGAAAATAATGGAGGAAGGCGCCTCGCACAAATCGAACAGGAAACTCAGCAGCAGGAGCGCGAAAAGACGAAAAAACTGGAGAATATGGAGGAGTATGACGTTCTTGCAAATGCGTGCGGATTGGGTAAAGTCAATAATATTACTGATTATCAGCGAAATTTTCAAAAAGCTTTAGCCTTATTGGAGGGTTCAAAGCAAAAAGATATCCTGTTAAGGGAGAAACGAGATGTTACTATTTCAGAGGTGCGAAAATTGGAGTCGGAACTCAGTCTCGAAAAACAAGAATTGCAATCTCTCCAGGCACGCAAAACGCAGGTGCCGGCATGGCTGGTAGCATTCAGGATACAGCTTTGCACGGATTTACGAATACCGGAAGAAGAATTGCCTTTTGCAGGAGAACTCCTGCAGGTAAATGAAGAAGAACAGAAATGGGAGGGGGCTGTGGAACGATTGATGCATGATTTGGGAATCAGCTTGTTAGTGCCTGCGGAACATTATAAAAGTGTAAGTCATTATATCAATAACAACCCACTAAAAGGAGCTGATGGAAGAGGTATAAAATTAACCTTTTTAGATACCAATCTTCAACAGCTTCCCCGTGTTAATAAAGAATTGGATCAAGATAGTGTAGTATATAAACTGGATATCAAGCCCGATTCTGCCATGTATACCTGGTTGGATGCCTATTTGAGCAGGACTTTCGGGGATTATATTTGTACGGATACCTTAGGATTACAGCACGTGCCTTTCGGTATTACCCCGCAGGGATTAATAAAAAGTGGACGAATCAGGCATACCAAAGATGATCGCCGTAAGCTGGAGGATAAACGAAATTATGTTCTTGGCTGGAGCAATACTGAGAAAATTAAAACCCTGCAATGGTCTGTACAACAATTGGAAGATAATATTCATAATCTCCAGGTGGAACTAAAGGGTATAGAAAAGCAACAGGAAGATAATAATAATTCGAAGTTAGCAGCCGACCGTATCCTAAGAATAAAAGACTATGACAGTATTGACTGGAAAAAGCATGTACGGATCATACAGGAGCTAAAACAGGAATATCTGATGCTATCAGAAAACAATGACATACTTGCCCAACTTCAAATAGCGAAGGCAAAAGTGGAGGATGGCATTCGCCAGTGTAAAGATAATGTAAAACAATGCCTTGAAGCGATTGGAGGATTTAAAAAATCAATTCAAATGCATTCGGAAAGCAGGCAACAGGCGCTTGCAGACCTGAATGGTGTTTTGGATAGCGATAAACTTAAATGGTACCCTTTACTGGATGCTAAAATGGCTGACGTAAAACTCACGATTAAGAATATAGATCAGAAGAAAGATGAATTCAGAAAGCAATACCAGGGAGAAGGCGGAGAATTGAGAAAGCTAAATAGCAGCAAAGGAGCCTATCAAACAAATATTGAAAAAAGAATGCGGCAAATAAAAGAGCATTCTAAGGCCGAATATAGTGAAATTGCCGAAAATATTGAAGCCCGCCATGAGTATATGAAGAAGTTTGAACAGTTGGCCGGAGAAGACCTGAAAAGGCATGAACAGCGCTTCAAGGAAGAGTTGAATAAGAATGTAATCAATAGTATTGCTGTTTTTGATAACCAGCTGCAAAAGCATGAAAAAGATATCAAGGAGAAAATTAGAACCATCAATCAACACCTGCACGAAATCGTCTATAATGCAGTACAGGATACCTACATTACCATACTGATGGATCAGTCAGTAAATAAGGAAATTCGGTTATTTCGGGAAGAGCTTAAGAAGTGCTATTTGCACGCTTTTGATATTGAAGATTTATATACGGAAGAGAAATATGAGCAGGTAAAGCGTATTCTTGACCGGTTTGCAAGTATGGAGAATCTGGACAAAGAGTGGACAAACTCAGTAACTGATGTACGCCAATGGTTTGAGTTTAATGCAAGCGAACGATTTAGAGCTGATGATACAGAGAAGGAGTTTTATGAAGGGTCCGGGGGGAAAAGTGGAGGACAGAAAGAAAAGTTAGCATATACCATTCTGGCGAGTGCACTGGCATATCAATTTGGTCTTCAATTTGGGGAATCCAAAAGCCGCAGCTTCAGGTTTGTTGTAATTGACGAAGCCTTTGGCCGTGGTAGTGACGATAGTACCAGGTATGGCCTGGAGCTTTTTCAAAAACTGAATTTACAATTGCTCATAGTAACGCCACTTCAGAAAATCCATATTATTGAAGGGCATGTAAATTCTTTTCATTTCGTAAGCAATCGGGAAGGGAATAATTCACAGGTTAATAATTTTACAAAGTCTGAATACGCTATAGAAAAATTGAAACGAAATAATATATTTAAACAAAAATTAGCACAGTGATTAGCCCTGAAAAAGTTAAAGATCAAGCCTTAAAATGGTGGGTGCCATTATTAAAAAGTCATTTATCAGGTGACTCATTTTTTCCTCAGCACATTACCAAAATAGGAAAGGTAAATCCTGACGCGATAATAGCAGAACATCAAACAGTGAGGGAAGAGATGGAGCTCCTGTTTAAGCACTCTAAGAAGTATAAAGTTTTGGGGTATACTGTAGTTACCTATGATCGCAATTACCGGCGTGCAGGTACATTGACGATGCCAGATTATGTCAGCTTTGAAACCCTGGAAGACTACCTGGCATTTACTGGCAAACAGGCGGAGTGGGAATGCTTCGTTTGTAATTGCGCTATAATAAAGGAGGAAGTACCTGAATTGGAACAATGGATGTACGAAAATCCGCTTTCGATTACTAAATCCGCAGTCAACTGGACGGAAATCTTAATCGTTTGTAAGTACTTCCTCGAAAACCCAAGGCCTAATTTATATATTCGCCAATTACCAATAAAAGTACATACGAAGTTTATCGAGCAGCATGCTACACTCATTACTTCATTACTGAATTTTCTTATACCACAGCATATCAGGGACCACCAACAGAAAAATTTTTCCTCACGTTTTTTTATGAGAGAGGATGAACCATTGGTACGAATGAGGTTATTAGGAAATGAGTCTGATAATCCCGGAATCTTCAGGGACCTTAGTATTCCACTATCTTCTTTTCAAGCAACTGTGTTTAGGGCCAGGAATATTATTATGACAGAAAACAAGATGAATTTTCTGACGTTGCCGGCATTACCCGATACTATGGCAGTTTGGGTGGGTGGTGGTTTTAATATATCTACAGTCAAAAGTGTACCCTGGATGCAAGGATTGCGTATACTTTATTGGGGAGATATCGATGAGCATGGTTTTCAGATTTTACATCAATTAAGATCGTATCATTCTAATGTTCAAAGTGTTATGATGGATAAAGCTACCTATGAAGCATTCGCACATTATATAGTGGAAGGTAAACGGAATCCTGCGGTTAAACTGCAGGGCCTTACTGCTGAAGAAGGCCTACTATATAGTGAATTAAAAGCTGATCCCTTAAAAAACCGGTTAGAACAGGAGAAAATCCTGCAGTCTTATGTAGATGAATACTTATTCAGGCTATTGAATGTCGAGGAGAGTAAGTAAGCCTGCTATTATGGCTATGGACTGAGAATTTAGCCGTTGATGTGCATTTGCATCCAATTGGAGTTGTTGCTGTAAATTATTAGGGGAGATGTAAGCGCCGCGGCGTTTATCTCTCCCCTATTTATCTATAGTACGGCACTGTCTTAACCACAAGGTTTGGAACGCACTGTCACTATTATTTCTTCCTACCATTCAGCGTTTCGCTCACAAACCTCACCCACTGATCATCCTTCACCGTCCGGTCAATAAAATAATCCGGTTGCAGGCCAATGTCATCAATCGCGAAATCAGGAATACGCATGCTTCTGGACAGGCCATAGTACAGTTCAAAATCCTTGCAGGGTGATGGTACAATGTGCACATTGGAAATATCGAGCATACCATGAGTAGTGCGACCAAAGAATTTTACCTTCTGGCTTTGTTTGGCGGCCATCAGGAATTGTTCTGTGGTGCTGCCATTTTTGGCGTGTATGATGATGCCTACTCTTTTCGGATAGGCGTATACGGTATCCCGTTTGGTGATGCCTACATCTTTCCCGAACAGGTTGACAAACTCGCCCGGGTGTGCACTCAGGGTATCATAAAACTTTTTGAACATTTTTTTGGAGTCTTCATTAGTGAATAGGATTTGCAAGTTAAACTTTGAATGAGTGGTGACGCCCTCGGTGTCACCACTCATTGCTCTCGGGGGGCCGATGGGGCGCCAGTCCCCCCATCCTCCTGTGCCGAAGGCACAGGATAAATTAGCTATCTTTATTCCATGGAGAACTACAGCATCGTACTATTTCTGTTAGCAGTCATGATTGGTTTGTCCGCATTTGCAGGCAGAATAAAATTACCTTACCCGGTGATGTTGATTGTGGCCGGTATCGCCATTGGCTTTATCCCCAGCTTACCAGAGATCGCGCTGAACCCCGAAATTATCTTCCTGATATTTTTACCTCCGTTATTGTACGATGCTGCGTTCAATATTTCTTTTCCCGACTTCCGAACCAACATCAACACTATTGGCACCCTGGCCATAGGGCTGGTGTTTTTAACTGCCTGCTGTATTGCGGTACTGGCGCATTTCCTGATCCCCGGCATGACGTGGGCCATGTCGTTTACCCTGGGGGCCATCCTGTCGGCAACGGATGCGGTGGCGGCCACCAGTATTACGAAGGGCTTACATCTCTCCCATAAAACCCTGACAATACTGGAAGGAGAAAGCCTGGTAAACGACGCGTCCGCGTTGGTAGCTTTTCGCTTTTCACTGGCGGCAGTTACGGGAACGGCCTTTGTTTTCTGGCATGCCTTATTGCAGTTTTTCCTGCTTATGGGAGGTGGCGCCCTGATAGGCTTTGTGATGGCCAAGTTGCTGGCGTTTATCCTTACCCGTGTGAAAGGCAATGATATGGTCACCATCAGTTTTATGCTGATTATGCCTTTCATCACTTATCTGCTGGCAGAAGAGCTGCATGTTTCCGGTGTGATAGCGGTGGTGATGCTGGGGCTGGGCATTTCCCGCTTCAGTAAAAAAGTATTTCCTGACAGTATTAAACTACAGTCCAAATCCATCTGGGACATCATCATTTTTATGCTCAATGGTCTCATCTTTATCCTGATAGGCCTGGAGTTTCCGTATGTACTGAAAAACATTGAACCGGATAAAGTGTGGCTGTATGTAGGCTATGCTTTCCTGGTAAATATAGTGGCATTAGTAGTGAGAATGATACGGGTGTTTATGCAGAAGGGCTCCTTGCAGCGGGCATTCCGGCGTAAGGATAAGCGGGTAAGTGCAAATGCCCTGCTGGATTATAAAACCAGCCTGATCATCTCCTGGGCAGGGATGCGTGGTATTGTGTCGCTTGCCATTGCAATAGGTTTACCTAAAACGTTGGAAGGAGGCGCACCGTTTCCGCAGCGGGACATCATCATTTTTATTTCCGTAGTGGCTGTGCTGATTTCTCTGATTGGCCAGGGCCTTTCACTGCCTTGGCTAATCCGTACGCTCACCCGCCAGCAGCCGGCAGGGGCGGAGCATCATTCCGCGAAATAGTTTTTATCTTGCTGTCAAATTTTATAAATGTCTTTTTCAATAAATATTTTACAAGGCCTGTTGCAGGAGCTCAGCGGCGTGCTGCCGGCGGATACTGCACCGCTTTTTATCATTACCCGGGTGCTGAAGCTGGAAGAAGGAGAAGTCTATATACGGGAGGGCGACCTGAGTCGAAAGCTGGCCTTTATTGAAAAAGGAATTATGCGCGCCTACAAGGAAAAGCCAAGTGGCGACGAGGCCACGCTCTTCCTCCGCTGGGAAGGGCAGCTGATCGCCTCCCACGATGCTATTATCCAGCAGCAGCCCAGCCGCTTCATTTACCGGGCCATGGAGCCCGTGACCTTGCTGGAAATCGATTATGATAAAATGGAGCAGGTGCTCAAAGATCATCCCGAGTTTGAACCGCTTCGCAACTATTTCCTGATGAAGATGCTGGCAGAGGCGCTGGATGGCCTGGAAGGGTTTGTGTTTTTGTCGCCCGAAGAGCGCTACCTGCGGCTGGTGGACAGCAAATGGGGGGTGGTAAACCGGGTGCCGGATAAATATATTGCTTCTATGCTGGGTGTAACGCCCGTTTCGTTGAGCCGTATCCGTAAGCGACTACATGCCAGGGGCCGCAAAAGTGAGGACGGAAATTAACCTTTGTTAATTTGTTTTATTATCCTTTGTTAACCCCGCATGCGTGCCACTGTAGCTATTTTTGAGGTACTAATCTCAACGGAAATGGAAACAGTTATTGCAGCTACAATTAAAATCTTCACCACCTCTGTCATCCGGTACTTTTTACTGGCGGGCATACCTTTCATTCTTTTTTACCTGTTGTTTCCCCGCAAAAACAGCCAAAGGAAAATCCAGCAGCGGCTGGCCGCCAAAAAGGATTTTCTCCGGGAAGTATGGTATTCTATGACCAGCACCCTGGTATTCACCATTATTTCAGTGATCGTACTACTTACGCCGGTACGGAATATCACTCAGCTGTATACTAACATTAACGACTACCCGATATGGTATATCGGGGTAAGTCTGGTACTTACACTGATTGTGCACGATACCTATTTTTACTGGATGCACCGCATCATGCATCATCCTGCATTATTTAAACGCACCCACCTGGTGCATCACCAGAGTACCAACCCTTCGCCATGGACGAGCTATAGCTTTCATGTGCTGGAAGCCATTGTAGAAGGTGGTGTGTTGCTGGTGATCACCATTATTATGCCGCTGCATCCGCTGACGGTGCTGCTGTTTACCATCACCGGATTTATCATCAATGTATACGGCCACCTGGGCTATGAGCTGATGCCACGCTGGTACCGTCATACCTGGGCATTTGAAGTGTTTAATACTTCCGTACATCACAACTTACATCATAGTAAGTTTAAAGGGAATTATGGGCTTTACTTCCGGGTATGGGACCGACTCATGGGTACAGAGCATCCCGATTATGTGAAGGAATATGATAAGGTGCAGGCGAGGAGGTTTCCGGAAACAGCTGCCATTTAATATGCTGCTGAAAGTCGATTTAATTGATGGGTCGGTGCCGAAGGGCGCCGACCTTTTTATTTTGAAAAGCAATTGGTTATACGTCCGAACTTTTCAAGTACGAATAATAATATTAATGTATATAAATAATTTCTATTTTGTGGGCAGTAGAAAAGATTAACCTTATCCCTATTGAGAATCCCGATCACCTAAATCACAAAGTTTGTGAATCGGCCCAAATACCATACCTATGCCTGCAGAACAGTAGCACTTGTATCTGCATTGTTTTTGCTTAATCCTCTTACATCCAAAGCCCAGCGCCTGGATGCCATCGGAAAGGAAAAACCCATCAAAGTGACCGGCGGAATTGGCCTCGAACAGGTAGGATATCTGTCATCAGGCTTGCAGGAAGGACGGAGAGAGCCCTATAACTTTTTTTTAACTGGTAACATCAACTTTGACCTCTTCGGATGGGCAGTGCCCTTCTCATTTTCCTATACTAACCAGGGCAGAGTAGCTTTTAGTCAGCCTTTTAATCAGTACGGACTAACGCCTACGTATAAATGGATTACCGGTCATATCGGTTATACCAGCATGAACTTTTCCAGTTATACCCTCAGTGGCCACCTGTTTAATGGGATAGGGGTTGACCTGGCACCCGCAGGGCGTTTTAAGTTCAGTGCCATGTACGGTCGCCTCCAGCAGGCAGTAGCACCGGATACTTCCCGCACCGAAATCATCCCGGCGTATAAGCGTATGGGTTATGGCTTTAAAGCCAGCTACGGTACAGGAAAAGATAATATAGACCTGATCCTCTTCCGTGGCAAAGACGATCCCAACTCCCTCACCGCGCTCAGTCCGCAATACAACGTAACGCCGCAGGAAAACCTGGTGCTGGGCGTGAACGTAAGCAAACAGCTGCTTAGCCGGCTAACCGTTAATGCGGAAGTAGCCTGGAGTGCACTTACCAGGGATGCCCGTTTGGAGTCCGATACCGCTAACCAGGTGAAATTCCCATCTCTCGGATTAATACAAAAAAATAGTACCACCGCCTTGTATACCGCCTATAAGGCAGTGATGACCTACTCGGCCAACAAATACTCACTGGGTATGGGATACGAATGGGTAGCCCCGGAATATAAAACACTGGGCGCCTATTACTTTACGAACGACTTTGAAAATATTACCGGCAATCTTCAGTTCCGGCTTTTGAAAGATAAGGTGACCGGCGGCCTCAATGCCGGTGTTCAACATAACAACCTGAAAAAAGACAAGCAAAGCACGATGAGCCGCTGGGTGGGCGCCCTGAACCTCTCCTGGGTGGCCTCCCAGAAAATGAACATCAATTGCTCCTACAGCAATTTCCAATCCTTCGTAAATATCAAATCCGATTTCGATTATATCAACCAGGTGTCGCCCTACCAGAACCTGGATACACTCAATTATACACAGATATCCAGTAACGCCAGTGTGAGCATGAACTACAGTATTTCCCGCACCAAAGAGAAAGCGCAGATGCTGATGTGTAATGTGTCGTTCATGAAAAGCAGCGACCTGCAGGGAGGCGTAAAACAGCCCACCGGTACGGTATTCTATAACCTGAACACCGCCTATAGCATGCAGCTGATACCTAAAAACATGTCGTTTACCCTGGGCTTCAACGCCAACCGCAACTCCGCCATGAATATCCAGAGCATGACGCTGGGCCCTACACTGGGTGTAAACAAAACGCTGCTGAATAAAAAACTGCGTACGTCCGGCACCGTGTCGTGGAATGGGAATTTCAGCAACGGTAGCTCCGGTGTAAAGGTAATGACAGCAAGGGTTTCCGGCGCATATACGGTAAAGAAAAAGCATAACCTGAACCTGGGGATTACTGGCCTGAACCGATCGGGCAGCAGTACCTCCGCAAAAAGTATTTCGGAGCTGACTTCCACGCTGGGATACAATTATAACTTTTAACACATGCACTTGTCAATAGGTAAACGAATCTTATTCACCCTGTTGCTGCTGCCACTCTGGGCAGCCGCACAGATCAACCATCCCGTGATGGTGAATGTGCAGTTGAATCCGCCTTATAGCTTGTACCTGAGCGACTATGCCGCACCTGACGTGCAACGCATGCAGGTGCATATTTTGCTCAAAGACCTGACAGAATCCAATTATAAATGCCGCCTCCGTGTAACCATTGAAGGTATTGGCATCACCATACAAAACAGAACAGGTTTTTATGTAACGCCCTTTTTAATTAATGGGGGGGAGATGGTAACCTTATCAGGGGCCGATCTCGCGCCCTATTTCGATCCCCGCAACCTCGTTGTACAGGGACTGGATAACAGCTTTACAAAAAATGGCGCCAAACTGCCGGAAGGAATTTATCGGTTTACGGTGGAAGTAATTGACTACAACCGCAATACGGTGATATCCAATGCCGGATCGGCCATGGTGGCCAGCTTTCTGAGCTACCCGCCCATCATCAACCTGCCCATGGCTAATGCTAAAGTGGATGCTATGGACCCGCAGAACGTACTGTTTCAATGGATGCCCCGCCACACCGCCTCCGTAAATGCTGCCTTCAACGTTGTCTACAAATTCCGCCTGGTGGAACTGGTGCCCCAGGATCGGGATCCAAACGATGCCATGCGCTCACTGCGACCTATATACGAAAACATTGTACAGCAAACATCTCTTGTATACGGCCCCGGGGAACCGGCGCTCACACCGGGTAACAACTACGCCGTGCAGGTGCAGGCCATTGAGGCCGATGGCAAGGATATGTTCATCAACGACGGCTTCAGCGAGGTAGTGAAATTTACCTACGGTGAAAAATGTAGTGTACCGCAACAGATCGTGGCCGCCTTCGCCGGCAGAAACGAATTGAAAATATCCTGGGTCGCTACAGTATCGCAACAGGGATTTACAGTGCGTTACCGCGAAGCAGGCAACCAGCCATCCCAATGGTATGAAGAAACCAGCTACACTCCTCAGGTAACCATCAGCGGCCTGAAACCGGGTAGGCAATATGAATACCAGGTTAAAGCCCAGTGTATGTGGGGCTATGGTGATTACTCCGCCATTCAAAGCTTCAGCATGCCAAATGAAACCCTTAGCGAAGGAGATTTTGTATGTGGTAAAAATGCCGGCGATCAAAAAATCACGAACACCAATAATATCGAGCAACTAAGTATCCAGGATACCATTTTCGCGGCGGATTTCAAGGTGATACTTACCACCGTAAGTGGTAGCAATGGGCGGTTTAGTGGTACGGGCCAGGTGATGGTGCCGCTGCTCGGCTTCCTGGACCTGCCGGTAACCTTCAGCAACATCCGCGTAAATACTGATAAGCGTATGTACGCCGGCGTTATAGAGCTCGCGCAAAGCAGTCATGCTGAAGTGAAACAAAACCTGGATAACGCCATCAATAATCTATTCAGCAAGCTGGATACCATGCTGGCCTCCGGTGATCCTAAGCAGCTATTCCTCATTGACGCTGCTGAGATGATGTCGGAAATCGACAAGATGAAAGGCTGGGATGACCTGGATCAGGCCACCAAAGACCAACTCGGCGAATTACAGGAAAAGCTCAAAGAACTGCAAACCTACCAGGCACAATATCCTGATATGAGTCCGCAAGAACAGCAATCCGTAGGGCAGAAGCTGGGCAGCGACCTGAAGAAACTGGCTGCTGATGCGAAAACGGCTTTTGAAATGGCCAAACAGAAACTGAAAGACCTGCTCAATATTTATAAGCTGGCACTGGATGTATTGGTGAAAGACCGAGCGCAGCTGGATAGTAGTGGCTATCATCAGAAAAAGGTGGCATTTGAGCAGTACCTGAAAGCCGTGAATCCGGTGGCGCAAGTTAAGACTACCAGCAGCGACAGTACAGTAGTGTTACTGCAACAAGTGGAAGAACTACCGGCTGAATCCTTGGACCTCTCCACTGTAGCTGCCATTAAGGACTACCTTGATGCACTGTATCAAAAAAATGAAAGTACCCTTATCCGGATCCTGCACGATAATAAAGATGAAAGCACCGATAAGGAAGTGATTAAACAACTAAAAGTGGATGGGAAACCTGCAACAGATGTTATTGCATCTGATGCGGTGAAAACCGATAAAGATGGAACAGTGAAGAAAGTAAGCGTGTCTATCCTGTCCCTGATTGCTGAAATATTAGAAAAGTATTAGCGATGAAAGTCCTGATGAAATTATTGCTGATAATAGCAGTGTATTGTGTTACAGTCGTGTCGGTTAAGGCTGATCCGCTGGACAGCTTACAGCACAAGGAACTTGTACAGCGCGGGGTTGCCGCCCTGAAACAGGTGATGGCACAAAATGCCTGGAATGAAGCCAATGGTCAGGCTGAGAATAACAAGTATCTGGTACGGCTGGATACCACCTATATCCATCAGAAAGAGGATGAGAAAGGTGCCGGCAGATTATGGCAAAAGGAGTTTGTATCCAGTGAGCAGGAAGCCATCATCAATGAGGCGCTGAAAAAAGTCAATCACGCAGCCGATAACAAGAAGGAGTTTGGGGTATATGTAATGGTATTTAACAGTTACATTCTCAATCTTACTAAAACTGTAGACCCCAAAGACCCGGTCCCCAATTTACTGAGCCTGAAAAAGTATGCAGAGCCGGGCGCGGTGGATGTGATAGACCAGGCCATTGATGACCTGAATCAGGAAATCTGGGACCAGGTAGGATTTTCACAAAATGATTTTACGGTTCGTATAGGCATTGTGTATGGGCGGGAAGTGTTGTTGTATAACAGGGCTGTGAGTAAGGTAATGGCGGTTACTCAGGCGCAGGGAAATGGCATCTCGTCGGGGAAGCTGCAGATATTGAATGCTAATTTGAAAGGGGTGTCCAGCATCGGCAGCCCTGTAGCATACCTTACTACCTATCCGGCAGCGCTGTATAAGGCATTCAGAGCTAAAACGGTTCCGGTAAAACTAAAGAACAAGTTTAAACCATCTTTAAACACCTATTTCAGCGAGCTGGCTGACAAGGCCCCCAAAGAATATAAGGATGGTGGTAAAGACCCCAGCCCACCCGCATCACGCGGTGTACCGGTGATTGATTACAGCCACGGTATTTCGCCGGAGGAAATGAAAAAAATCCTCGAAGGTATAAATAGTACGTCGGCAGAAACAGGCTATGAGCCAAAGATCTTCATCACTTCTTATGTAACACCTGATGATGTACTGCAAAAGGTAAAGGATTATGTAGCCAATCCGGCAGGTAATAAGGAGATTGTAATATGGGTACACATAGACGCAGACAAATCGATTCAGTATGAATACGGTTACGGTAAAGATGTGCCGGAACAGCAGGATATCAGCGCATTTGCAGCCATCTTATCGAAAGTATTACCGGAGTTACATGGTAATCCGCTGGCGGATATGTTTGATGCCATAGCCGGTCTGATTGGTAAAGCTATTGTTCCTCCTAAATATTATGATCCGGAAGATCCCAAGTATAATTCCCTGCCCGGATTAGTGCTCGGTACCACTATTGGAAACGCGGTGGCGCTGCCGATTGCTCCTATCCTGTTAGCCATCAGGGGCAGTGCGGATACGGATAAATTCAGCATGACCCGTGTAAACTTTGCCTTCACTGTAGGGCTCTGGAACGGCACCGTCGATTTTGTAAAAGGTATCGCTAACTCACTCAATATGTTGTCCGGCGGTAAGGAGTGGGATAACATGAAGGAGGGGCTGCAAAAGTTAGGTGACCTGTATGAAAAGGAAGGCATATCGGGTGTATTTGGCATGTTTGGGACCATGATCAAAGATGCCCATACCGGCAATCCCTGTAAGGTGAGTCATACGATAGGAGTAGATGTGATCAATATCGCCTCCTTTTATTTTGCATTCGCAAAAACTGGTGCCGCTGCTCAGATAGGCAGAATGATGGAGGCGATTGACCCACTCACCTACGTATTCAAAGGTGTGGGTAAGATCACCACCTATGCCTTTAAAATATCCGAAAAGGCGGTGAAAGGTATCTACCAGATGGGGAAATTCGTTGTCCGTATCCATGTGGAACCATTGGGCCCCATATTGCAGTGGTTGGATCAGGCTACCGGAAAATGGAATTACTTCCGTTTTAAAAATGACCTGGTATTGGCCATGGCTGATGGCAAACAGCTGGCCATAGCACCTAATACGCTAAATAATGCGAAACAAGAGGCCTACCGGTTCATAGAAGCGGTGGAGGAAAACGGGCAGGTTTTCCGCGATAATGCCGGCAACATGCTGGTAATCGTGGAAAATGCCGGTAAGCAGGAGCTGGCACTCGGCCGGATAATTAAAACCATCGAGCAAATCGACAACCTGCTGAAAGACTTTCCAAAGCTAAAAAGCAAATTGGATGAATTCGGAGAAGAGTTCAAAAGGGCTTTCATGGATGATTTTGGAGAGGACGCTGCCATGCTGAAAAAAATGGAAGCAAATGCCACTCATGTTGCCGATCACCTGAACCCAACGAACTGGAAAAAACTTAAACTTTTTGAAGCGGCTGCCGAAAAAGCGGGCGACTTCACACAACTCATGGCCAAGCTGGAAGGCCTGAATATAGAGGACAGGCTGCGTTTCTTCAGTCAGTTCGGCGACAATGCAGACATCCTTCGTTTATTTGATAAGGGTACTGAGGTAAGCATGGAAACCTGGAAGGTGCTCAGTGTATTCCCTGACGCGTGTAAGCTGTTGGAAAACCAGAAATTCTTCCAAAAGCTGTTGACGAACTCCAAAGCTGCCGCACTGAAACTGGATCATGCCAGGCTGGCGCAGATTTTTGAAGCAAGAGCACTGGCTACCCGCAACGTGAGTGAGTTCGCCAGCTTCAGAGATGACCTGGGCCATTTTGTAGAACACTTCTCGCACGTGGAAAATGCAGAATCGGTGATTGCTAACCTGGCTAAAACGCAGTATAACGGGGCTGGTTATATCGGGGAGGAGTTTGTGATCTATTTGCTCCGCAACGCTAAATCGCCATTCAAAGCCTCCGCAGTGAAGAAATTCCAGTTCTATCTAAAAGGGGAAGGCCGCTATGTGGATATCGTTACCTCCGAAGGGGTAGGGGATGTATTCAACGAATTAAAAAGCGTACAGTCCTTCACCAGCGCGTATGCCAAACAGTTACTGGTAGATCTGGAAAATGTGCTCACTCTTGACAACATGAGGTGGCTGGTAAGAGGTAAAGGCGACTTTGCCGGTGCAGGCGGTCTGGCGAAGCTGAAGACACAGGTAGAAGCTGCGCTTAAGCAGGTAGATGTAAATCCTGCACTCTTATCGAAATATGTTCCAAGGAATCAAACTAAAGACGAGTTTGTTAAGTTTGTAATGAAAAATTTTGAGGACATATTCCAAATAATTGAGTAAACATGAAACTTATACATACGATTAATCATACTGATGCTTTTATTCTGGCGGAGCAGCACGTAATAGTGACTACTCCGGGCCACCTTACCGGTTGCGCTTATACGAACCTGGCCACTGCCTGGGATATACCCGTGGCCCCGGGGGAGTTTTACCAGCTGTCGTTTGACCGTATCATCGTGCAAAAAGATGGCCTGTTGTCTTACTATGATTCTGCTACCGGCGAGCTGCTGCATCGTGTGCAGCTTACAAAAAAGCTGTTTGCATTTGCCGGGCCTTCGCATGTTTTTCAGGAAGATGGTATAGCCGGTGATACAATAAACCTGCAGCTCCTCGACATTTCAACCGGTGCCATAACAGGGGAGATTAGTATCCCCGCCGACTATCAGTGGTACGTATCCCATCCGGAGGTGGTAATAGTATCAGATGAAAAGCATGTGCTGATGGCCATTGAAATAGCATCCTGCAAGGTGCTCTGGGAACAGCGTGTAGCTATCCTGGTGGAAAACGAAGTGTTGGGAACAACGATTCCTCCGTCAGTACACGGCCATCACCTGTTCTGCTATACGAAATCACGTAAAGCCTTGAAAGTGGATGTTTATTCCGGCCGGCTCGAATGGAGTTTTTATAATGAGCTGGTGCAATCAACGGTACCGGCTGTATATAACGATACCACCTATTTCGCGGGTAACAGTCATATCCTGGCTATAAACGCGAGCGGTGAAATCTTTCAGGAAATAAAATACGATTCCTATGTAAAAGAGCCATTTTATAACAGAACCTATCTGGCCATAACGGACACGGCTATCCTGCTGGGTAATCCTGAAACCCGTGAAATCCTGCATTTTAACAGTGAAACGGGGAATATTGTCAGATTCTATGTTATTGGAACAGCAGGATGGTCGTTGCTGGGTTATTTGTTCGCAGTGAAGGAAGATCAATTATTTACAGTGCTGAAAAATAACGATGGGGACCGCCAGCTGGAGATTTATTCACTCAAACCCGATGACGTCAGCTAAACGCTGACTCAGCATCTACCTATACCTATTGCCCGATATATCCTATGCCTAGTTTTATCAGCCGTTGCTACCTCCCCCTGTTGCTGGGTCTGTTGGTGATCACCACATCACTGAATGCCCAACAGCGCACGCCACTGGAACAGCATATCCACGACGTAAACCAGCTGATCCTGGAACGCCGTGCTGCTAATACCCTCAACAATAAAGACCTCTACGATCAGCTGAAAGACACCAGCCAGTTTAAGCTGCCGGTGGGCATCGGCGGCGGTAACAGTGGCAATCCCCCGATTATTATCGACAGTATCCGCTTTCTGCCAGACCATGCCGAAATCACCGCCTACTTCGTGATCCCGGTGCCGGGCGATGGCCGGGAACTGATGTTTGCCGCCAGCAGAATCCCCGTGAGTCGCAACGGTGGCCTGGCAGGCATCGCGCGGCTCGAACTGGTAAATGACCAGCCTTTTAACCCCTTTGGCAACGATGCCGTGATGACCTTCCTCCACGGTAAAACGTTCGTGGAATTCGACTGCGATGGTTTTAAGCGGCTGGGACTCGGCGCGGAAATCAAACTACCTTCCCACCTGGTGCCTGCCAGCGCGGATGCTAAAGCTGATACAAAAGAAAGAGTAAAGGCCACCTTTGAAGTAGCCACTTCGAATATACACGATATCATCGCCGGTGTAACGATAGAGCCCTTCCAGATCCGAGGGGTTAAAAATGTGAAGTTTACCGTACAGGATGCCATCATCGACCTCAGCGATGCTAACAACAGCCCGGATGTGGTATTCCCCAATGAATACAACAATGATGATAAAACTTTCTGGCGCGGCTTTTTCCTGCGCCGGTTCGAAGTGCAGCTGCCACCGGAAATACGCTCCCGCAAATCAGATAAACCACCGGTAATAGGCGTGCGCAACGCCCTCATCGACGATCGTGGCTTCTCCGGCGATATATTTGCCACCAACCTTATCCCATTGGAAGACGGCGACCTCGGCGGATGGAACTTTTCCGTTGATAAAGTAGGCCTCAGCTTCGTCGCCAACCAACTCAAAGGTGGTGAACTCGCCGGCGGCATCAACATCCCCATCACAAAAGAAAATACACGATTTGATTATTCCGCCGTGTTTCATCCCGGTAACGACTATATTTTTACCGTGGCCGCCAAAGACACCGTGGACATTCCCATCTTCATAGGCAAAGCCAAACTCCTGCCCAGCTCCAGTTTGGAAGTAGCCGTGAAAGATGAGCATTTCCAGGCCAAAGCAGTATTGAACGGTAATATATCCATCAACGGTAGTAACAGCGAAGGTGCGTCCGCGTTAGCGAAAAAACTGAATGTGCCGGACCTGGCCTTCGAGCGACTCACCATTTCCACGGAAGCACCTTATTTTCACGAAGGGGTGTTCTCCTTCTCCTCCCCGCTGAAACTGCCGACCGTAGCGGGCTTTAGCTTCTCTATCGACCGGCTCGGACTCGTGAAAAGCGGAGAGAAACGCGGCCTTAGCTTCAACATCAAAGTAAATATCAGCGGCAAAGGAGAAAATGGTTTTGGAGCAGATGCCAGTATGTCACTCATGAGCGTGGCTTCCAAAGATGCAGACGGGCGTATCCGCCATAAATTCTCCGGCCTGGAAGTGAGTCGCGTAGGCATTGATATTCACCAGGGCGTATTCGCACTGGCCGGTGCACTCGAGTTTTTTACTGATGACGCCGTGTACGGCAATGGGTTTAGGGGAGATATAGCGGCTTCGCTGCAAATTTGCAAGGCCGAGGTAAAATTAGCCTCCACAGCGTTGTTTGGCAATGTAAATGGCGATAGGTACTGGTATGCCGATATCATGGTCGACCTGCCGGTGGCCATCTTCATATTCCCGCCAGCAGTAAGTATCAAAGGCTTCGGCGGCGCCTTGTTCTACGGGGTATCCGTACTCGGCAAGGGAGAAAACACCGGGCCTTACCGCCTCGGCAAAACTAATACGGGTATCATCTATAAGCCCGACCCCACCGCCGGCCTGGGTATCAAAGCCTCGCTCAAGTTCATCGCCATGCAGGAAAAAACACTGAGCGGCATGGTAGGATTGGAGCTGGCGTTTAACAGATCTGGTGGCCTGAAAAGAATCACTTTCCGCGGACAGGTAAACGTGATGTCCATCGGGCTGTCGCCCGGTAACGTGGCGCTGCTCAAAGGCATCAGCGGCATGATGAAACCAGGCCCGGCAGACGCTCCTGCGGGCGACTGCGGCTACGACCCGAATACCTTTACACCGGAAGGCGTAATCTCCGCCGGCCTCCTGGTAGATGTAGACTTTGAAAACAGCAGCCTGCTCGCTAACCTGAAAGTATATATTGATGTGTACGGCGTGCTCACCGGTATAGGCCCTAAAAACCTGGCAGGTGAAGGCGAATTTTATGTAGGCCCTGAAGGCTGGCACCTGTTTGCCGGTAAGCCGGATAATCCGATAGGGATCAATATCCTCGGTATCGCTAAAGCACATTCGTACTTTATGGTGGGTACAGGATTGCCGGGAAGTCCGCCGCCACCGCCTATCGTATCCGAAATACTCGGCGGTATGGATCTGGATTATATGCGCGATCTCAACGCCCTCTGCAAAGGCTCCGGCTTTGCATTTGGTGCAGGGCTCGACTTCGACACCGGCGACCTTAAGTTCCTTATGTTTTATGCACGCCTCCGTGCCGGACTGGGCTTCGATATCATGCTGAAAAACTACGGGGACCAGTTTCATTGTGAAGGTAGTAACGGTCCGCTCGGCATCAACGGCTGGTATGCCAACGGCCAGGTATATGGCTACTTCCAGGGAAAGATCGGGATTCGTGTAAACCTCTTCTTTAAGAAAGGTAATTTCGATATCATCGACCTCGGCGCCGCCATTGTGCTGCAAAGCAAAATGCCGAACCCGGTTTGGATGCGTGGTATCGTAGGTGGCTACTACAGCCTGTTTGGTGGCCTCATCAAAGGCAGGTGTAACTTCGAACTCACGCTCGGTAAGGAATGTAAAATTGTAAGTAATAACATCTTTGCCAATGCAGGCGTACAGGTGATTGGTGACGCTACCCCGCGCGACGGCGAAGCAGACCAGAGCATCTTCACCGCACCACAGCTGGTATTCAATATGCCAATCGGCAACATTATGCGCATCAGTGACGATGCCGGTAAATACCACGAGTTCAGAACCAGGCTGGATTATATGTCGCTCCGCCGGGAAGCACAAAACGCAGCCGGCACCCAGCAATGGAATGGCGACAACACCGTACTGGTACTCAATACCACCCAATGCCTCGAGCCTAAATCTATCTATAAACTCACCGCCAAAGTAGCCTTTGAAGAAAATGTAAACGGCAGCTGGACGCCTTACCTCGTAGAAGGTAAACCTTATGTGGAAGAAGTAAATAACACCTTCAGTACCGGTAACCTGCCAGACAAAATTCCTGCTGACAAAATCAAATTCACCTATCCGCTGAAAAATCAGCTGAACTTCTACCAGAGCGAATCACCATCCCGGTTGGGATATATGCAGTTTACCCAGGACCTGGCACCTATGTTCCGCACGGATAGCTCCTTTACTCAAACGGCGCGACTGGTACCAACCGCAGGCGACCCGCTGAATATACCATTTAGCTACGATACCGGCCGACTCACCTTCCGCATTCCGGATGGATTGAAGAACGATGAAGTGTATACGTTCGCGTTAGTAAATGTGCCAACAGAAGATGAAATGGACATCAGCCGCAACGTAGTGTCGGAACAAAAACAGGTGGACGTACAGGAAGCAGGCACCATGACCGTTACCACGAAAAAGGCCACCAAAACCATTACCGCCGGCTCTGAAAAATCATTTTTCGAGCTGGACTTCAGAACCAGTACCTATAACACCTTTAACCAGAAGCTGGATGCGCTGGGAATAGGCGATTCATACCGCCTGCCGCTCCGCGACGGTGTACATGAACTGGGTTACCAGCTGAGCAACAATGAGCTGTTTGATGGCTATGAGCTGGATATAAACGGGGGGAGTACCGTGCTGAAATATGAAGCATTACTGGATGGTAATACCTGGTACGACCAGGATATTTATCCTTTCGTATACGATGGCTATCCGTTTGCATCGGTCTATGGCAATGCAACGCCGGTGACGGTGGACTGGCGACTGGCCGAAACACTGGGTGTGCCGCCGGTACGCGCTGTAAATATGCGCCAGTACAACCAGGGGCTCCTGCTTAACGCGGACGGTCAAACGAAGTATACCGGCATCAGCACCTTCGTATATAACCTGCCGCATTATATGGAACGGGATAACTATAACCTGATCAGCAGGATCGTAAACAATATTTATGCAAGAGGAGTGGAATATCCGGTTAAAGTGATGACCATGATACAGCAGCCATTTAAAGCAGTACGAAAAGGCAGCTACCGCATTAAAGTTAGCTACGTGCTGCCAGGCACCAACCTGGTGACCTCTTCCAGAATTATTACCATCGAAAATCCGTTAGGGCTATAATAACTGATGAAAATGAAACACAAAGTAATAACCATCATAGTTGCTACAGTAGCAGGCTTTGGGCTAACGGCCGGGGCGCAGCAAAAGAAGCCGGCTGCACAACAAATAGCGGTGATGGCCCGTCCTGTAAAAGACTCCATCCTGCTACGCTGGGCTCCCACAACAGCAATGCTGTGGCAGCAGGCTAACGCCAGCGGCTATATGATTGCACGCCTCACGGTGATGCGGGATAATAAAATGTTGCCCAGGCCATTGGTGACAACGGTGATGACTGGCCCGCTGAAACCATTGCCATTAGCCGCCTGGGAACCAGTTGTGAAAACGCATGAGAAGTATGGGAGCATTTTTGCACAGGCACTCTACGGTGAAAAGTTTGAAGTAGATGCTAACAGCAACGGCAACACGATCGTTGATATCTATCATAAATCACAGGAACAGGAATCCAGGTTTGGCTTCGCACTGTTTGCCGCC
Source organism: Chitinophaga jiangningensis (assembly GCF_900142605.1). Lineage (GTDB taxonomy): Bacteria > Bacteroidota > Bacteroidia > Chitinophagales > Chitinophagaceae > Chitinophaga > Chitinophaga jiangningensis. The sequence goes on along the minus strand of NZ_FRBL01000002.1, from coordinate 264,058 downwards.
GATCAGGACTTTACCGTGGCCAAAGCGGCCGCCCTGGGATGGGTGGATTGTGATGTGAAACCCAATGAGAAATACCTGTACCGCGTGTTTCCGGCTGCCATCGCGCCGGACCTGAAGTATGACACCGGTTATGTATTTTGTGGGGTGGCGGATGCCAGGCCTTTGCCGGTACCCCAGGGCCTGAAAGGCAACGGACTTGAAAATGCCGTGATGCTTAGCTGGAACAAAGCGATGTATGAATCCTTCTACAACGCCTGGATTCTGGAAAAATCCACAGATAACGGTAAAACATTTAGCTCGGTGAGTAAAGAGCCGCTGATTAACACCCAGGAAGGACTGTCGGACAATATCCATGATTTTTACCGCATAGATACCGGCCTCGTAGCCGGAAAGCCTTACAGCTACCGCATCAGGGGGATCAACGCTTTTGGCGAAACCGGCCCGGCCTCCGATACCATTGTAGTAACGGTGCAACAGAAACTCAATGAAAGCCCGGTGATCCTGCAAACTGAAATGGTACTGGGCAAAGTTTTTATCCGCTGGAAGATGCCTTCGCATAAAGCCAATATCGTACGCTTTGACCTCGAAAGATCTACATCTCCCCAAAAAAAATATAGCACCCTGAATGCACAGCCACTGGCAGAAAAGGATTCGATTGTAACCGACGAACAGCCGCTGAATAGTAACTATTACCGGATAAAGGCCACTACAAAGGATGGCCAGGTAATGCATTCATTTCCGCATTTTGTGCAGCAGGAAGACTCCATCCCGCCCGTGCCGCCGGTAGGTGCCGCAGGCAGTATCGATAAAAAAGGAATTGTATCCCTAACCTGGGAAGAAAATAAGGAAAAAGACCTGTTTGGCTACCGCGTGTTCAGGGCCAACTCCCCGGAAGAAGAATTTGTACAGGTGACCCGCAAAGCTACAGAAGTCAACAGTTATACCGATACTATCTCCCTGCATACCCTCACCAAAAATGTATACTACAAACTAGTGGCCCTGGATAAACATTATAACCCTTCAGGTTTCTCGGAGATGTTAGTGCTGAAACGGCCGGATATCATTCCACCGGTAGCACCTTTCTTCACCAAAGTGACTTCGGCAGAAGGTGCTGTAAAACTGGAGTGGAGGCCCAGCAGTAGCGAAGATGTAGCCTGTCATGAACTATGGCGCACAAAGGATAGTGTATGGGAAGTGATTCAGTTTTATACAGCGGGCGACAGCACCCGCGCCTACAATGATACTAGTGCCATCGCCGGCGTACAATATCATTATCAGGTAACCGCTACAGACGATAGTGGACTACAGGGGATTTCAAAACCGGTGAGTGGCGCCAGCATCGATATGGGACGGCTCCAGGTAGCAAAAGCATTGCGCATCGGGATCGACAGGGATAATAAGCTCGTGAAGCTGGAATGGCAGCGGGTTACAGGAGTGGATAAAGTGTATGTATACCGCGCCGCCGGCGATGGACCTTATCAGCTGTACCAAACCTTTACCGGTGCAGAAAATAGTTATAAAGACATTAACCTACTCATTAACACGGTTTATAAATACAAGCTGCGAATGATGAATACGAGCAATGGCCGAAGCGGCTATACGGATGAAGCTATTGTAAATTATTAACTTATTCTTATCGCGATTACCTATGAAAAAACTTTACAAACTACTATTGGTAATAATGCTGCTGGGAGCTGCCCCTAAGCTCTTTGGCCAGGCGCTGATTTACAGGGTCATGTTTAGTGGTGATTATTCAAGTGCCGGCGGCTGGAATTGTTATAATGGAAATGCCAGCGTTTATACCACTTTCATGCGTGGCGATTATAGCAGTATCTGGAATAAAATGCAATACGGCGTTTATTTGCCAGGTCCCAGTTCCTATGGGGATAATTTTTATACAGAAGAATTACCTGCACACGTTTATTTTTCCGCTTCGGCCGGTACAGGTAATACTACAGCCCAGGGGCCCGTTACTCAAACATTTGATGAGTATGGCTATAGTACTACCGAGCTGGTAGACTATGGAAATGTTACCAATCCCGGCTCTGAAGGAACGGGAAGTTGCACTGCAACCCTCAGGGCAACGGTAACGATCATACAAATGTATCTCCGGTTGTGGAATGTAAAAAGTAAAACCGCCTTTTGCCAGGATGAATATGTAGAGTTCAATTTTCCATTTGCCGCAGACAGGATAACCTGGGAAGCTGCTAACACCGGTGAGTATTTTCGCACGGTTACCTGGGTAAATGGTTCCCAGTTCAGAGGTACAGCAGCTGACTTTGCCAGCATTGGCATCGACATAACAAAAAATATTTCCATTCGTGCCATCGCTGATTTTGGAGATGTACGCTATAAATATTCTGATGAACCTACCTTCCACTTCACCGATGCAGTGCCTGCACCTGCTGTGGTTAAAAAGGACCCGCTCTGCTTTGGCGGCGAAGGATCGTTTACCTTCAGCGACTTCAGATATGGCAGTGGTGCGGCTTATGATGGTACAAAAACATTGAACCTCACACTTACCAGTCCTGCCAAAACATATAACGTGGCCGTGAATTCCACCGCACCTGTAACGGTGAACGTGATACCGGGCGTGTATTCCATGTACATCGAAAACGAGGCCTCTGAATGTCCGCGCACGATTAGTTTGCCGGAAGTGAAAGGTATTCAGCAGGACCTGTCGGCCACTACCTCCTTATCTTGTGTAGATGGTAAGCCCGCAGCTGCTGTAAATGTGGCAGGAGGTACAGCGCCGTATACGTATGCTTTAAACGGCGGGGGCAGAGTGAGTACCAACCTGTTTACCAGTCTGGCACCAGCCACCACCTACACTATCACTTATTATGATGCAAATGATTGTAATAAAACGGTGACCGTTACTACACCTGCTGCTATCAGTATAACATCCTATAGTACCAAGGCGCCATCCGGGGGAGCCAGTGATGGGGAGATATCAGTGACGGCTACCGGCGGTACGGTTCCGTACACGTATAATTTTAACAATGGTAACTGGCAAAACAGCAATGTATTCTCCAACCTGCCACAAGGCAGCTATAACATCTCTGTGCGGGATGCCAGCGGATGTTTGCTGCCAACACCTGTAACAGTGGTGCTGGAGCAGCTGGATTTCACCGCTGCCAGCACACCGGTAAGCTGTGTAGGTATTGAAGATGGACGCATTAACCTGAATATTACCGGAGGAACTTCTCCCTATAAAATCAAACTGGATAATGGGGTATACCGTACCAACGATAACCTGTTCACTGGCCTTGCTGCCGGCACCTACGAAGTATGGGTGATGGATAATAAAAATGTGGAAGCACATCATACGGTTACGGTGGGTTCACCTACACCTGTAACATTTACTTATACCGCTACCAACCCGCTTTGTAAAGGCGATGGAGACGGGCAGGTAATCATTACCGCCGCCGGTGGTACCGGTGTGTTCAAGTACATTAACGTGGGTATTGGCGACCAAAACACCAACGTGTTTTCGTTGCCCGCCGGGACTTATAACTTCCGGGTGGATGATAGTAAAGGCTGTTCATCACCAACCACGCAAATCGTAATTACTGAGCCAGCCAATAAAGTATCTGCTACCTATCAAACCAAAGATGCGCTTTGCTTCAACGCCGCCACCGGAGAAATCCTGAATATACAAGGTCAGTATGGGGATGGTAATTACCAGTTCAGTCTGGATAACTATACATGGAACGCCGCTACCACCTTCAGTCAATTGCGCTCCGGTAATTATACCATCTTCGTGAAAGATGGTAAAGGATGTACAAACTCCGTACCCGGCGTAACCATCAATAACCCGCTGCCTATCTCTTTGGTACTCGCTAAGGATATTACGCCCGCCAGCTGTAACGGAGGTACTAACGGGGAGATAGAAGTGGCTGCCACCGGGGGAACCGGCAACCTGCGCTTTTTCATCAGTAATAATCCGACCGTTCCCAATACAACCGGCAGATTTGCTAATCTGCCTGCGGGTACCTATTCTATTATTGCCCGTGATGATAACGGCTGTGAAGCACAGATTTCCTCCCTGCTCGTATCACAGCCAACAGCACTGCAAATGACGCTGGCCAGCACCAACGCGTTGTGCTTTGGTCAGGCCAATGGTACCGTATCCGTCAACAGTATGTTTGGCGGTAATGGCGGGTATACCTTCAGTCGCGATGATATCAGCTACGGTGTTACTTCTGTATTCCAGAACCTTGCTGCGGGCAATTATACTGTTTATGGGAAAGATGATAAAGGCTGTCGTGTAAACGCTACCGTTACTGTAGGGCAACCTGCGCTGCTCAGCTTCACCACAACGGTGACGCCTGTACTGTGTAACGGGGAGAGCAATGGTACCATCACCATCAACGGTGCAGGTGGTACATTGCCGTACATGTACGGACTGGATAACAACACTTTCCAGGCAGCAAACGTATTCAATGTAAAAGCCGGTAATCCGAAAGTAATCATCCAGGATAAAAACGGCTGCCAGCAATCCACAACCTTGCAGGTCAATGAGCCGGCTAAATTAACCGCCAGCGTCACCGATCTCAAACAGGTAAGTTGCAATAGTGGTGCTAATGGTGCTATAACGGTAACTGCTACAGGTGGCACCATGCCTTATCAATATAGCCTTAACGGTGTTACTTATGTAAACGGTAATATCTTTACCGGGTTGGGCACCGGCAACTATACCATCACCATTCGGGATGCGGCTAATTGTACCACCCAGGTAAACGCAGTGATGACGGCACCTACCGCTATCGGGTACACGTTGCTGCGTAAAACAGATATACTTTGTGCGGGTACGAGCACCGGAGAAATACAGCTGGAAGCTACAGGTGGCGCCGGTGGCTATTCCTACAGTTTCGATGGAGGTACAGCACAGTCTAATCCTACCTGGACCAACCTCGGTAAGAAAAATTACCCGATTGTTATTACGGATGCTAATAACTGTACGGCTACCGTTAATATTCCTATCGTGGAACTTTATCAGCCATTGACCATGATGCTGAGCAGCACGCCGCCGCTCAACTGTACCGATAAGGGTAGCATCAGTGTAACACAGGCGCAGGGGGGCTTATCACCTTATCAGTATAACCTGGATAACAGCAACTATAAAACATCACCCGTTTTCAATGACCTGGTCAACGGAGAACATATCGTGTTCCTGAAAGATGCTGCGGGCTGTACCACCAGCCAGAATATATCGCTGTATGGGCCATCTGCCATTCGGGGAAACATTGCTACCACCGCAGCTACCTGCTTCGGCAAATCAAACGGAACGGTGGTAATCAGTAATGTAACCGGAGGTTCCGGCACTTACGAGTACTCGCTGGATGGCAACACCTGGCAATCTTCCCCGACATTTAATAACCTGGCCGGTGATAAAACCTACCAGGTAACGGTAAGGGATATACCATTCAGTTGCCTCGTGCAGCTGAGCGCTGCGGTAGCCCAGCCGGCAGCCCTGCAAACCACGGTGCTGTCCACTAAAGATGTCAGCTGCTTCGGATTGTCTGATGGCCTGATTAGCTTAACCACCAGCGGTGGTACACCTGGTTATACCTATGCCATGGGCACCGGTACACCACAATCTACCGGTAATTATACCAACCTGAAAGCTGGTACCTACAGCATTACCGTAACGGATAACAGCGGCTGTACCAGCAGCCAGCAGGTGACGGTGAATCAGCCGGATCAGCTCACTGCCGGTATTGCTTCGGTGAAAAACATTGATTGCTTTGGTAATGGCAACGGGGAAATTATGCTCAATGCGGCCGGAGGCACCCAGCCCTATACCTTTAAGCTGAATAACACCAGCCAGTCGTCTGCCTACTTTGGCGCCCTCTCCGGAGGTAACTACCAGCTAACGGTTACGGATAAACAGGGTTGCACCGTGCCGCTGCAGGCCACCATTACCGAACCGGCCAAACTGCAGGCCACCTTCACCAGTAAGGATATCAACTGTTTCGGCAGCGCCAGCGGTGAAATTGTGCTTACAGCCACCGGTGGTAAAGGTGCCTACATCTATACCCTGAATAACCTGCCTTACCAAATGGATAATACCTTCAGAAATCTTACAGCGGGTAATTACCTGGTGTCTGTATCGGATGAAAACAGGTGTATCGTTTCGCAAAACGTGGCACTGGCACAGCCGCAGCCACTCAGCTTTACCAAGGACTTCCACCATCCGGTATGCAGCTATTCGGCTGATGGTAGTATACAGGTAGCGCTCATTGGCGGCGTGGCACCGTACAGCTATAGCTGGTCCAACGGCAGCAACGCTACCACACCACTGATCACCGGACTGAAAGGTGCCGTGTACGAAGTACTGATGCAGGATGCCAACGGTTGCCAGTTGACCGATAAAACTGTGCTTACACAGCCGGCTGTCATTCCGCTGAACCTGGGCTTTACCGATACCACGCTTTGCGTAGGCCAGGAAATACAGCTGAGCACCGGTAACATAGGCAGTAGCTATGAGTGGAAGGCAGGTAGTGAAGTATTGTCCACCACCGCGGATGTTAAACTGAGTAAAGACGGGAAGTATACCGTTACCGTTAAAAATGCCGCGGGCTGTGTGGCGCAGGAAAACTTCTCGATCACCACTTCGCTCACGGCGCTGAAAACGGACTTCCTGATGTCGTCCTACAACACCCTGGGCGATACTTTAATACTGGTAGACGTAACGCAGCCGAAGCCATCCAGCCTGAAATGGACCTTACCGGAGCGCATTACAGAAATCAGCAGCAGCGGCGATGGCAGTGTGAAGCAGCTGATCTTTAAACAGGTGGGTAGTTATGATATCACGCTTACTTCCCAGCTGGCACAATGCTCCGATGCCATTACCAAAACGGTCATCGTAGTACCGGTGGAAGAACGGCAAACCATCGACAGCGTGCTCGGTTACAGAGAAAAGCTGATTCGTAACATTACCATCTTCCCGAACCCTACTACGGGCCAGTTTAAAGTAGATGTGGAACTCTCCAGGGCAGCGGCTATTACAGTGCGCCTGATTTACTTTAACGACGGTAAGCTGATGGAAATCAAACAATCCGCCATCGGCACCGGTCATTCCGTGCCATTCAATATCGGTTATCTGCCGCAGGGGATTTACCTGATTGGGGTGGAGGCAGAGAAGGAGTATGAAGTGAAGAAGTTTATGAAATTATAGTCCGGATAACCCGAATACACCCTGAACCTGGCGGTTGCGTATAGCGGCCGTCAGGTTATTTTTTTACATTTGTTTTTGGTATGAAGAAATTATTGTTCCTGTTTATAGCTATTTGTCCCCTGGTTGCGTATAGCCAGGATAATCCGCTCCAGCTATTGCTCGTGCAGATACAAAAGGAGGGCGCTGCCGGCTGGCAAAAATTGCAGCAAAAAATCGGTGCAGGAAAAGCCACGCCGGTGGACTACCTGAAAGCCGCGCTGATACAGGGAGAGAACGAAGGGGCAATGGGATTTTTAACCACAGCTATCAACAAACTATCTGCCACCAGTCCGTATTATAAAGAAGCATTGCTACTACGCTCCAACGCCTGGATGAGGCAGGTGAATATCGACAGCGCCATGGCGGACCTGCGGCGGGTACGTGCACTGGACCCGAAAGAGACCGCTGCGCTGATCAATCTTTCCTACCTGGCCGGCACCAACGGCGACTACCGCACCGCGGTAGATTACCTCCAGGTAGCTGCCACCATCGATAGCGCGGATGCCAATATCTTCGCCAATATGGCCTATTACTATGCGGAAGGCGCGGCCTACGACAGCGCCGGCGTGTACGGCGCCAAAGCGCTTAACTATACAAAAGATGCAAAGCTCACCGGCACCATTATGAATACCATAGGTTACGCCCAGGGCATGTCTGTTTCCCGGGAAAGAGGGCTGGCCATTATCCGGAAGAGTCTGGAAATATATCCTGAAAATTCCTTCGCCTGGTTTAACATCGGCAGGATATATATGGAGATGAACAATCGTGATGAAGCCTGCGAAGCCTTTCGGAGAGCTAAAAGTCTGGGTGGGGTAAACCTTACTGCCGAGTACCTGGAATCTTATTGTCAATAATTTGTAGCACGGTACAGTTCCTCACACTGTGCCTACTGGGGGATAAACGCCACATCACCCGGATGAGCGGGTGTTGGCTGTAATGTAGCGTTGTAGCGGGTTTGCATGGTAGCGCGACTGTTGGGTATGGTTTGTGTTATTCGCTGTTACCACTTACCATAAAAAACTATCCTGACCATGCAAAAGAAGCAGCAATCTGATAAGCCTACTCAAAAAGATGAGCAGTTAACCCGGCATACCGAGGATGGAGCCGAACAATTCCTGACCACTAACCAGGGGGTACGTATCAACGATAATCAGAATTCTCTGAAGGCAGGAGAGCGCGGTGCCACCCTGATGGAAGATTTTATTTTCCGGGAAAAGATGACGCACTTTGATCATGAGCGTATTCCGGAGAGAGTGGTGCATGCCCGCGGAGAGGCCGCCCATGGATACTTTCAGGTGTATGAGTCGATGGCCGAATATACCAAAGCCGGTTTCCTGACCGATCCTTCCCGCATTACGCCAGTATTCGTGCGCTTTTCTACGGTGGCTGGCTCCCGTGGAAGTACTGACCTGGCGCGTGATGTGAGAGGCTTTGCCGTTAAATTTTATACAGAGGAAGGAAATTATGACCTCGTTGGAAATAATATACCCGTGTTTTTTATACAGGATGCCATGAAGTTTCCGGACTTTGTGCATGCCGTGAAACCGGAGCCACAAAACGAAATACCGCAGGCGGCCTCCGCGCATGATACCTTTTGGGATTATGTAAGTATTTCGCCGGAGAGTACGCACATGGTGCTGTGGGTGATGAGTGACCGTGCCATTCCGCGGAGCCTGCGTATGATGGAAGGTTTTGGTGTACATACCTTCCGGTTTGTGAATGAAGCCGGAAAGGGGACTTTCGTGAAATTTCACTGGAAGCCTTTGCTGGGTGTGCATTCCGTAGCCTGGGATGAAGCGCAGAAAATTTCCGGGAAGGATCCTGATTTCCATCGACGTGATTTATGGGAAGCCATAGAGTCGGGTAATTATCCCGAGTGGGAGCTGGGCGTACAGCTGGTACCGGAAGAAGATGAACATAAATTCCCTTTTGACTTACTCGACCCCACTAAAATAATTCCGGAGGAAGTGGTGCCCGTGCAGCGTATCGGTAAAATGGTGCTAAATCGCAACCCGGATAACTTCTTTGCCGAAACGGAGCAGGTGGCGTTTCATCCGGGGCATCTTGTGCCGGGTATTGACTTTACTAATGATCCGCTCTTGCAGGGGCGTTTATTTTCCTATAATGATACACAGTTAATACGACTGGGTGGGCCAAACTTCGCTGAAATACCTATTAACAGGCCTATTGCGCCTGTACATAACAATCAGCGGGATGGCTTCATGCGCCAAACGATTAATCGTTCTCCGGCCTCCTATGAGCCTAATACAGTGGCAGGTGGTTGTCCGTACCAGGCTATGATGAAGCAGGGTGGCTTTACTTCCTACCAGGAGCGCGTGGATGCACACAAGGTGCGCGGTCGCAGCGAAAGTTTCTTTGATCATTTCAGTCAGGCCGCATTGTTTTTTAACAGTCAGTCCGAACCTGAAAAATTACATATCATCAATGCCTTCCGATTTGAGCTGGGCAAGGTTTCCCGTAAGGAGATCCGCCAGCGCATGCTGGGAATTTTGAGTCAGGTAGATACTTACCTGGCTGAAAAAGTAGCCGAGGGGCTGGGTATGCCGGTGCCTGAAGTGCTGGAAAAGCCCATCAACAGGGTACGCCCGGCAGATGCTGGCCCGGATGAGTACGAGCCTAAGTCGGTGCCGCAACAGGTGGGTGCTTCCGCAGCTTTAAGCATGGCTAACACCGTAAAGGACTCTATCAAAACCAGGAAGATTGCTTTCCTGGTGGCAGAAGGAGTGGATGTGGCAGATGTAAGTGCTATGAAGGGAGCGTTGGTGTCAGCAGGTGCGGTGGTACAGGTGATTGCGATGCATTTGGGAGAGGTGAGTGGTGCTGACGGGCAGGCGCTCGCAGTGGATCAGAGTTTCCTGACGGCAGCATCTGTATTGTTTGATGCCGTGTATGTACCTGGTGGTGCGGATAGTGCTACCAAACTGAGTACAATTCCAGCGGCTATACATTTTGTAAACGAAGCATACAAGCATTGTAAAGCTGTTTGTATCCATAAAGATGCCATTGCATTTCTCCGGAAAACAGCCCTGCCGGCGGATACGCCAGCGGCAGGCTTGCTCACAGGGAATGATGCCGATGCCTTTATTCAGGCCATTGCACAACATCGCTTCTGGGAGCGTGAAGCTGTGGATGATATTCCTGCGTAAGTAACCATTCTGAGATAAACCAAAAACCTACAGTGGTTGTGCCTGAAGTGAATTACCGGGACGGAAAGTTTTGTTACTTGTAAAGCCAATACAGCCGGAGTTTTGCAAGGAGTGAGATGAGTATAGTCCGCTATGGAATTTACTTTGGGTGCAGCCACTTTTTTTATGAAAAATCTTAGCAGTAATTTCTTTATTACGCAAATCCAATGCGTAGCAAAATGCGTACTTTGTATTGGAAGCCACAGTAAAAAACAACCAACTACAAGCTAGTTATCAAGTATAAAAAATCGTTGTTTTTTCGTGTCGGATAATTTTGTGTGAACCTGTTTTTAATTTAAATTTGTGATGTTGTACCCTATTATTCGCGTTGTAAAATGCAGATGTGTATCCGAATCATCTTTTCTCAGATTACCTCACTTATCTGGACGCTCAAGTATCGAAGATTGCAGACTGTTTAACAGATCGTGTCATGACTGTTGACAAGTAATATCCTATTTAAACCTGGATTTTCCCGGTAAAGCCACTGCCTGCGTTATGCCATACTATAACCGTGTGCGGTTTGCTGTGCCCGTCCCTCAGGGCGCCGGATACCATTGTTTGTTCATTATTTAAAGTCGTTTATCATGAAGCCAGAAGTGATTTCCCGCAGGGAAGAAGGGGCGGCTATTGCCTACACCATTCTCCATCATAACGTACCGGAAATACAATTCCGCATTTATAAATATTTATTAAACAGGAAAGGGACGTTTGTACACCCGGTAACAGTCGGGCTCGACTTCGGCATCCCGTACAGCGTAGCTGCAGTATGGGGTACCACCCAGCTGAGATGCCTGATTGATATGGGCGTGGTTACTACCCAGGTGAACCCCGGTATTAATCAACCGCTGCTGTATGGTGTGCCCGAACAATAATTTGTTAACCGTTTAATCACCTTTGATATGAAGAAGTTACATCCGATAGGCCATAGCCTGTCTGTAAGGCAGCGTGCGCACTTTGATCAGGTATGGGACAATATTGCGGCCAATATCAGTATGCCGGTACTGCACCCCGCGGAAGCCAGGATGATCCCTGTTTTTGCAGAAGGGCAGGAGCTGAAGGAACAGTTGCTGCAGGTGGAAACACTGGTGATGCGCGCACCCTTTTACATTCCGGTAATGGGAAAGCCGGAATTACACGCAGGCATGGTGAAAGTAAACCGTACACTTTTTTATGTAGATGATCAGTTGCCCGCAGGACTATTTCCTCACAGAGCCCAGGCATTTTCGTATGCACAAACACAGGGGCTGGAGCTGCTGCAATTATCACTGCTGCGCGCCTTTGATACCGGCAGGTTTGCGGCGGTACATAAAGGAAGTACCGTGGTGTATATGATCGATAAGAAACGCTTCTATGAATTTCAGTCCAGAGTGCTGGCGGAAAGCGTAAGTGAAGAAAAAACAAATTAGGATGCAGCAGCCAGGTATTATTATTACCAACACGCAATTGTACAACGACGCTGTACTGGATGTAACTACCAGATTTACATCCTTTGACGGCCGTGCCTGGAAGGGTAAAATCAGGATCGAAACAGAAACAGAAGGAACGATAGCTTTGGATGGAAGGCATGAGTATAACGACTATGAAGAACAGTATGGGTTTATACTTATGGCTGAACAATAATCATCATTACCTATGTCCCTAACCTTGAAAATGAAACAGCAGATTGCAGATGTACTGGCGGATGATCAGTGGTCCACCGATGAAGAATTAACCGATGTCATCATCCGTGAAATGCAATTGCCTGTATCCTATGAAAACCTGCTGGTTATCATTCAGGAAGAACGCCCGTTTTTTCTACATGCAGGAGGTGGTTATACCATTGACTGGAACCGCTATGAGCGATGTGCTATGGTATAACCGCCTGCTGACCGGCAGGTAAGCAGTCATGCATGAAAAAGAATGGTATCCTTTTAAAAGAATTCAATGAGTATCAAAAAAAGTATTTATGAGACACTCGACAAAAGCCTGAGAAAAGACTTCGTAATCGGGGCCTTTATGGGATGTATAGCCGCGATCATCGCGCTATTTTCCTGGGGAGTACACAACGAAATCCAAACGATCCGCTGCAATGAAAAGTTTGCTGCCTTTGCGGTAGACCTGCAGCAACGGACGCAGCAGAAGCTGGATGAAAAAGACAGAGAGATTGATAGTCTCCGCCTGAAAGCGGCTATGGAGCTAAAGAAAGTGACCGACATCCGGAAAAAGATAGAAGAACATATTAAACAAGACACCATTAAATGAAGCCAATAATTGTAGTTGTATTGGTGATGATCACCATGAGTGCCTCCCCGTCGGCCTCCGTGCCGGCCAGCGCACCGGAAGTTTTTAAGCCGATTGACAGCATGATTGTGATGACGCATCACCGCAATTTGCAGCAGCTGGATACTGCGTTGCTGCAGTTGCACGATGCAGCTGCCCAATATACCGTGCTGGCGAAGATCATTGATAAAAATCCTCATCCTTAGACCTATGAAATACCTGTTGCTGTTGCTGCCGCTGGGACTGGCAGCCTGTGGAAAAACAGTGAGGTCGGTACAGCAGATGCAATCATCCGCGCAATGGACCGAACTGCAAACCCTTACCACCGCTACCACGCTGGATACGCTGGTGGAGATAGCAGGAGATAGTCTTACCTCTACGATAGACCTGCAATGTAATACCTGTAAAGATAGCATAGTGCAAAGAGAAGTTTATGGGAACGGCCTGCGTGTAAAAGCGGTTTTCAATACCCGTACACAGCAATTGCAGGCGAAGATTTACGCGGAGCCGCGCCGGGTGCCGGTTACTATCTCCCGAAAAACAATAAATACCAGTAAAAGAGCAGCCACGGCACAACAGCAACAAACTTTGACGCATACACGTAAAACAGCCCACATACCATGGTGGTGGTACGTAGTGGCGCTGGTGGCTATATTACTGATCATAATAAATAAATTCAGCAAAAGATGATAAGCGAAAATGCCTTTGAAACAGCGGCGGCAGCGCTGGGATGCGAAGTGGCCGTCATTAAAGCCGTAGCCCGGGTGGAGTCCGCAGGGGCGGGATTTGATAACAATGGTAAACTGAAGATTTTATTTGAACCGCATATTTTCTGGCAACAGCTGCTGGCGAAAAATATAAATCCGCAGCGATATGCTACGGTGTATAAGGATGTGTTGTATCCACAATATCGTACGGACCATGGCGCTTACGATGTACAATGGAATAAACTCAACCGCGCACGCCAGATCCATGAAGAGGCCGCGCTGAAAAGTGCCAGCTATGGTATGTTTCAGATAATGGGTTTCAATCATGCAGCGGCGGGGTATGATACCGTGGCGGATATGGTGGTGAGTTTCAATGCTGGTGAACAGGCACAGCTGGAGGGATTTGTACGCTTTATATGCCATCAACAGTTACAGGTGGCCTTGCAACAAAAGGATTTCGCTGCGTTTGCCCAAAAGTATAATGGTGCTGCTTATGCGTTGAATGCCTATGACAAAAAAATGGCGACTTATTATTTACAATTTAAACATAACGATTAATGCATCAGCTTACATTTACAGATGTGGAAAGGAAGATATCCGTGAGTATGGCTACTACCCTGAAAGACCCGCTGAATAGGGATGAGCAGTTTTACCTGGCAGCTATCAACGGGATTACTTCTTACCTGGATCAACAGTTGTTTTACTGCTGGAGTAAAGGAGTGCCATATACGCTGAACGAGATGGTTTATTTTGCGGAGATACAGCAGTTGAATCTGAAAATTTTTGCTGATACCAGCGATGTGCCGGTGGTGCAATTCTTGCGATCTGCTGCTTAGATTTTTCAGGAAAAAAGTTTTGAAATTTATTCATTTAAACTTGTTTTTCTTTTCCGTAATTTCTATCTTTGATTTATCAAAAGATTGTTAGTTAACCGAATGATTTAATCCCTGAAATACTTTCCTGCAGCCATTTTTAAGAGATGCAATATTTTTTGTGAACAATAATTTTGCATGCTTATTTTTTAGTTTGTTAATCCAGTAAATCTGCAGGGGTTTGTTAACATCGGGGTAAGTTTTCAATTGTATTTTTTATGGTGGAATCACTGAATATTTTTCCTGAAACCTTGGTGAAGGAAAGTATGAGTAAGGCATTGTCCCATGTCAGGGAGAGTACTACGGATTACCTGGCCGTATTGCTGAATGGGATGCAATGGGAAGGGTATGATTTTTACGAGCAGGCCAGGCAGTTGCTGATAGCTGAATCCGGTGGCAGAAAGTTGACCATGGGGTTTAGGTATGATGCGCAGCAAACGCCTTCTCCGGCTTTGATCATTGCTACGGAAACGGAGGAGCCGGCATCCACCAATGAGTGGCTGGCGCTGGGGCAGGGGTTTGTTACGGCTGATGACCTGGTTTTGGGAGATGGAGAGTCTACCTATTTTACACGGCGAAAAAAAGCGACGATGTCGCTGACGATACTATCCGATAATCCTGCTGAAGCAGCCATGCTGTATACGACCATTACAGGGTTATTGTTATCTGTGCAATTGCATCTGCATTTATCGGGGCTGGAGCAGCTGACGATAGGCGGTGGAAGCAGCGAACGTTATGAGGCGTTATTACCCGCCATCACCAACAGGGTGATCCTGTTAAACTTTGAATATAACTACAGCGCTCCTTCCATTCCTGCGGGGCTGCAATAAGGCAGGATTATTTCTACATAAAAGATCGCTTCACTAAATCTTGAGTAAAGATTGCCCTCATTATTGATTAGTATTTTTAATGGCAACAAAAGTAAACATTAACGGAAAGCTGACGTCGTTACCAGGCGTGTATGCAATTACCAAATCAGGCATTGTTAACCCGCCAACCAATTTGTCTTATGGTAACATTGTAATTATTGATGATGGTATTGGTGCTGGTTTCGGCGCAGGTACAGGCGTGCTGGGCACTGCAAAGCAGGGGGGCGACAGTATTTACGAATTTTCTTCCCTGCAGGCGATGCGTGATTTCGTGAAAGGTGGTGAGCTGTGGAACCTGGCTTTACCGCTGTTCAAACCTGCCAGATCATCCGCTGAGCCTATCAATGGTGTAAGTAAAGTATTTCTCATCCATGCACGGGAAACTTCGCCTGCAACCATCAGCCTGGACCTCGCCAACGGCAGCCTGGATATTGAAACACAGGACGAAGGCCTCAATGCCAATGGTGTGCTCGCAACCGGTAAACTGGCACGTGGTTATGCCGCTAAACTCAGCGCTGGTGTTGCTGACAAAACAAAATTTGTATTGTCCCTTTACCATGGTGCATTCAAAGGTACTGATCCGCTGAACAACGCGCCATATGATGGCATCGCTGCCGCTGACACCAGGGCTGCACAGTTGGTATCCTCTCCGGAAGTAGCCACCATCACAGAACTGGTTGCATGGATGAATGCCAGCACCGCATTTAAAACAGGATTCCGCCTGAAAAATTCAGCTGTAACTACCACCGGTGCCATTGTGGCGGCCGACCTGGTAACCTACCCTGATTATGTGCTGGCCACCGGCGCAACGGAAACCTATACTCCGGCAGCCTTTGATGCCGCGCTCAGCGCACTGAATACACAGGACTTTACCTTCTTCTTCAGCACCCGCTATGCAGCAGAAGTGAAACATGCCAACAACCAGAAACTGCTCGACTTCATCACCGGCGGCGAATCCAAATACGAACGCTTTATGGTTGCCGCCGCGCAGGCCGACAAAGCAGGATTCAACACCGGCGAGGACTCCAGCATCGCCGCCGCGCATTATTACAATAGCGACAAAGTGATTCTTGTTCACGGCGCCGCTAAACTCACTACCCAGTCAGGTTTCAAACTGGTAAGCCAGCTGTATAAAGCTGCGGCCGTACTGGGACGTATCGCCGGCCTGGCCCCACAAACACCAGCTACCTTCAAACGTATCGGTATCAACGGGGAAGTGCATAAACTGGACAACGCAGAGCTGGAACTGGCCAATAACAACGGCCTGCTGGTTACCCACTACGATTACGAACTGGATGACTTTGTAATTCTGCAGGGCATTAATACCCTCCAGCAAAACGAGTATCTCGTAAATGAAGATGGTACCTCTCCAAGCATCGCAGTAAAACGTATTACTGCCCAGCTCAACAAAGAAATCGTTGTAAACGCCAAGCGTAAATTCTTCGGTAAAGATAATGCAGGTCCTAACCGCAATACCGTAACCGAAGCTGATCTGAAAGCATGGCTGGAAGGGTTCCTGCAGAGCAGAACCGCCAACGCACTCACAGATAACCTCATCATCCGCTTCGGTAATGTAAGTGCAACCGTATCCGGCGATAACTATTATGTGCAGTATGAGTTTGTTCCAAACTTTGAAGTGAATAAAATAGTAATCACCGGTGTGATCCTGGAAGCCTAATACTTCCTCCTGAAAAGATTGAAGATCGCTTCTTGTTTTTATATTTTTTTTAAATGGCAGAAAAGGTTTTTACTGGAGCTATAGCTTTAATTAAGTGTGACGGAGAAGTAATCGGTTTAATGCGTAACGTAACCGCTACCGAAAATATCCGCAGAGTACCCGTAAGAGGTATCGGCACTATCATGGCTTCTGAACAGGCAGTTACTGAATGGGAAGGTACCCTGACCTGTGAGTTTATGGAAGTACGTTTTGACAAAACCGGGATCAAAAATGCGATCAGAAGGGCATTCCCGAGTATCGGTTCCCAGGTGCTCAACGATGGTACCTCCTTTGAAGATCAGCTGATCCTGGATACTGAAGGTGTGCAACTGGATATCTTCAAAAAGGTATCGGACGTAATTGATGCACAAGGTGTTATTAAACCTAAACTACAGCCCTATGCCAGCGTTAAAAACTGTCTGATTGAATCTGACAGCTTTAATATCAGCGAAGCCGCTATTGCTGGCCACAATCAATCCTTCAAATACCTCACCCCGATTACCTATATCCAATAAGGTAATCCACCCCTAACAAAATTGTAAACAATTTAACCGCTTTTTCATAATGAACGAAGGTACAAACGAAAAGAAAATGCCGCTCAGATCCGTATCTGTCCGTATAGGTAATAACGATTATACCATTAACTATCCCAACACCGGTCAATTAATTGATATTGACGTTTTAAAGGCACAGTTCTCCGGAGGCAATTATGAAAAGCTGAAATACAGCTATGATGCAGGCTTCCTGCGCAGCGCAGTGACGATAGATGCAGTAGCCACACTCAATGTGCTGCTGCCGCAACTCAGAGAAGACCTGACTGTAAAGTCGCTCTTTGCCCTGGATCGCGACAAAATGGAAATGGTACTCCAGGCTTATATCAGCACAGTAGTACCCTGGTTTGAAGAATGGGACAAGCTGCTCGCTGTTCCCAATGACAAGCAACCATAATGAAACATCCGGCATTGGATAACTTGAAATTATATGCTGTAAAATGGAATAATCGTTTCCCATTGGACAAATGGTACAGGAAAAAATACCAGGTAGGATTTGGCACAGCCGCTCATCGTGAGCTGTGCCAGATCAATATCCTGGTCGAGTTCCTGGAAGATCAGGTGTTCGAAGAGTCGCGAGCTTTCTATTTACACCAGGAAGAGAATGAAAAAGAATTGAAAAAAGGTAATTGGATCAGAGAACGCAAAGATCCTGAACAAGAGGATAAATTATTCGGTGATCTGTCCAATATCGATTTAAACACTATTCAATATTAATCTTATGGCTGGAGAAAACAGTATTCAAGTTACGATTAGTAATGGTGGATTAGACCTGACAGCCTATCTGACTAAGTTGCAAAAACAGGCAACGGAAACCAACAGGAAACTACAGGAAGACGCAAAAGCACAAAATAAACTGGCGAAGGATCAACTGAAAATGATAAATGACCAGGTAGATGCACTGACGAAGCTCAGTAACCTGGAAATAGCTATGGCACGGAGACGCAGGGATTTTTACCGTGAACAACTGCAGAGTGAGATGGAGTTGCAACGCATCCGCGGACAACAATCATTAAGACGTGGTACAGCAGGAGCTGCAAGCCTATCGGGCGTAGGGCAGTTGGATTGGAGTTACACCACCACCCGCCAAAACTTCGGCCTGCAGGCAAAGGATAATAACAGTCAGGACGAGTTGGATCAACTGCTGAAAACAATTCAGGAAAATACGGAGTCGGTTTCCAATGCCATTCAGTTACAGACCAGCACCTTCAGTAATGAGGCCTCCTCCATCGTTGCTGCAATTGACGCAGTCAGGGAAGAAGTAAGCAAACTCGGTGATCAGCTTTCTGAAGGGGGCGGCGAAGGTGGCGGTGAAGGCGGGGGAGGCGATGGCTATAACCCTGAAAACCTGGAACATTTCCGGACCTATTATCGCTGGCGAAGACGCTACCCCACCGCTCCAATTGCAAATGCATTCAGACAGGTAGCATTTAACCCGGAGACCTATACGGGGCTCGTTTCATATGGCGCCAAGCAATACTCCGATTATCACAATGCAGAAAACAGCTTTCAACGTATCAAACAAAATTCTGAAACTGCATGGGGTATCGGATTAGGGGCAGTAGGTGCTGCCGCAGGATATTTTGTTGGAATGCCTATTATCGGTGCACAGATGGGTTATTCCATCGGGACTTCTATTGGTGCCGCCAAAGGTGAGCAAGATCAGAAAGAAGCTATTGCCAAACAAGATTTTCAGGCACTGGTAAATAAACTCAATGGCTTTACCGGGCACGAAAAGCCAGTAGTCGTACCACGCCTGAGTCAATATGGTGTAGATGCATTTCAGTCAGCCCAAATCATGGAGCAGGTAGCCACCAAAGGTGGAATGGAAAATGCCGCCCGTAATACCGAAGATGTGGTGACCGTCAGCAAGGCTTTCAACGTTGGGCAAAATGACCTGATGGGCCTCATCGAATTACAGGGAACCAACAAAGATGGCAACGACTCACTGAAAGATCTTGTATCCGGCCTGATCCTCAAAGGTGAAAAGTCAGGTATTCTTAAACGGGGTGACTATTCAGGGCTGGCCGACTTAATCGCCAAATTTTCTACCCTGCACTATGAGTTCCTAAAAAATCAGACGTATGTAGGAACCGGTACCACAGCCGATATTATGGGTAAGTTCCATGGAATAGGCGGTATGTTTAGTATGACCGACCCCCGTGGCATGAATAACGTTATGGCCGTACAGGATGGTTTGCAGCACCCCGGCTCTGAATCCATGAAGGCCTTCTCCTTTATGGCACTGAGAAAGCTGGATCCCAACGCTTCCATGTTTGACCTTATGGAAATGCAGGAACAAGGGCTTTCCAGTAAAAAGGGAATGCAATACATGCAGTCTATCGTTAAAACAGCACATACCATCGGCAACGATGATGATGGTCGTCAATTTCTGAAAGATTATTTCCCCGGATTAAGCTATACCGCAGCCAGAGAACTGTACGATAAGAGTGATAAGCTGAATGGCGTAACTGACCAGGGATACCTGGAGCAGCTGAAGCTGAAAGTGCCTTTTGGACCGCTGGCAGCAATGAATACCACGCAAATGGACAGGGAGACTGCTAAGGAAAAAGACGAAGATGTAAAAGGTATGGCGGAAATGGCCACCATCGTTGGCGATAAAATGGCAGAAACGTTTGTCAGATTCCTGGGAGGAGCCACCATCACCATGCAAAACGGAACACTCGAACCGGGTAAAGCGGGATCTCAGCTGTTCCTGGCAGCGCCACCGATGGCCAGGGATAAAACCATGACTGCGAATGCCTATAAGGCCCAGTTACAAGCCGCCGCCAATCCGATTGTCGCGATACCGCACCTCTCTTTCTAAATCATTGCCATGAACAACAAAGTATATATCGTAACACATACCAATCCTGCCATAAAAACGGTGCGTGATTTTGTTAATGAAATGGGATCCCCTGCATTCGCTTATGCCAATGATATAGAAGCATTCGGTAAAGTGGAGATCAGGAAAGGTTATACCAACAGGCAGGCACTCATTGAAGCACAATTACTGGCAGCGGACAGGAAGGTGGCAGATCAGGCAAAAACGGAAGACATTAAGCTGGTACCCCATACCAAACTGGCAATCGAAGTGGATAAAGTGGACCGCTGTGCATTGCTGACAGAAGGAATTGAAGTAGTAAGCAATGATATCACCCTGTTTAAAGCTGAAAAGCTGGCCAGCCTCGAAGCAGATACCGGCTATAAACTGGCGGTGGACCTCCAGCGCGATCCCAATATCGCATGGCTGGGAAAAACCATGCAACGCTATCCGAATGCAACGGTCTGGATCTGGACCAAAGCGCTGTCAGACCCTAAGTCGGAAGACATAAACGGGAAAATATTTGACCTCACCCCCTATATCACCCGACTGGTAACAAACGTATCCCGAACCAACGGTGGTCACTTCCAGTTATCGCTGGCGCCTATCCGTTGTGAACTGGTGAATAATACGTGGATACTCCGTACGGCAGACAGAAAGGACTTTGATAATGTCAACAGCATCGGACGGAAAGAATTTTTTGCAAACAGTAATCTGTTTAAAGTTGATGGCGCTATTGGCGCAGACGGCAGCAGAACGTTAGCCAGAAATTCATTCCTGTTCAACAATATCATCACTCCCAATGATGTGGTATTTATCAGACTGGAAACACTGGAGATGGAGAAGATACAGCGGGAAAAAGACCAGCTGGCCGATGTTATCAGCAAAAATAGTTTACCCGATCGAATCTACGATATGATTGGCCTGGTGGATAAAACCAGCATCAGCGTGAATGCAGGGGCTAATGATGTGACTATCGAGGTGAGTGGCCGCGATTTATCGAAACTAATTTACGATGACGGCACTTACTTCTTCCCATTTGAATTTGCAAAAGGCAATATGGGCTCCTTCGGATCTGCCGCCAATAGCAACCCATTATTAAACAGGTTGTCGGATCAAAATGCAATACACCAGCTGGCAGCTTTCAATAACAGGTCGCTGGATAATATCATCCGGTTTATCATCCAACAATTATCCACTATTAAGATTGTACCGGATGACCTCTTCAGCGCCTACGATACGGGTGATAAATCCCGGCTGAACAAGCGCTATGACCCTGTGCCTGCAAATATTACCTCCAACGAACAACTGCGGAGTAAGCTGGACGCACATAAAAATGCAGCAAAAAAAATCTTTGCGAACCTGCGCAGTCAGAAAGCCCTTACATTAAAGGATGAGGCGGATGAAACAAAAAAGGTGGAAGAAATTTTTGCTGAAACAGTACGCTTCTTTAAGCATATCCGGGAGAAAAAAGTAAGACGGGTATCGGGAAATGCCACCACTGGCTGGGACAGAAATACTTATGTAAAGAAGGAAGGGGGCAATGAAGACATTCGCAGGGACTGGCTTGCTGGTTATATTATTACTGCACTGTATGGCACCTCCAACCAATATGATCCGGCTGTATCCTCGTTTTTCCTGGATAAGTGGATTCCTGAAATCGATGCCTATATCGACATGGAAGGCACCCAGCTTGCACACAAGCCGGAACTGCAGGAGCAACTGGCAAAAGGTATCTGGCAGATTGTGAAACTGGTAGTAGATGAAAGCATCAGCAACCGTATGTTAATAGACAGCTCATTGTCTACCGCCAGCGGCAGCCTGATCAATTTTTTCCGCAAAGTATGCCAGCACCCTTTTGTGGAGTTTCAGATGGATACCTATGGTGATATGTTTTATATCATGCTGCGTAAACCACCGTTCGACCGCAAATCTATACTGAGCGCCTTAAATGGTACCAGTCGTACAGAGAAAGACAGCGGCACAGATACCACTGGCGCAGAAAAGGAGAAAAAGAGGCCGGTGGTTATTACCATTGAATCCTCCCAGGTATTGTCAGAAACCCTGGAATTTGCTGATGCAGAAGCAGTTTCATGGTATCAGCTGATTCCTAAGGCTAACCCGATTGGCCAACGGAACTCATTTGCCATGGCTGCTTTACCGGCACTTTACTTTCCGGAATATGCGGAATGTTTCGGTTCCAGAGCAATGCAGCTTACGCATAATTACCTGCCCAGCACGGCATTTAACGGCCGTACTGCCGGAGATCTGAACGTGATAGAAGCGCAGACGGTTTTCGACCTGAAGCATATGATAGAATCTACAGCTTACCTTCCGTTTACCAGGCAGGGAACCATTTCAATACTGCGCGACAGGAGAATTAAAGCAGGCAACTTCATCAGGTTTCAGCCAACCGGTGAAATATTTTTTGTAGAAGCGGTGCAGCATAATCTGCAGGTTACTGATACTTCAGTGGAAGCTACAACCTCTATACAGGTGAGTCGCGGCATGGTAGAACAGCTGATTTACGGCATCAACATTGAAGCTCAGCCTGGATCAGCTGATACGGAAGTGGTGTATGCCTCCTACTTTAATATCATTCAAACGATTTCTGAAACAAGGTATGCGGAGCTAAAGCAGCATAAGCAGTCGCCTGTTACTCCAACACCTGCTGCCGCATCGGCGCCTGCATCACCTGCCACTGCCCCGGCATCACCCGCAAAAGCTGCCACTACTGCGGTAAGGAAGGATGAACAGCTAAACCTGACTGTAAACAAAGCGAACCGCCGCAGTGAACTGGACGCGAATAATGACATCGCCAAAGGTGTGCTGGAACGCTATTCAGAAGCACAGTGGCCCATTATACGTGATTTCATCCGGGCCATAAACAGCCAGACTGACTACTGGGTAATCATCCTGCCTGATGCAGGTCCAAGAACCAGGGCAGAGCAAACCATACTTTGGGAACAGAATAAAAAGAACGCCCGCCCCGGCACCAGCAGGCATGAGAAAGGAGCCGCACTGGATATCTCCCTGAAACATAAAGTGACAAACAAGGTGATTTCCAAAAGTACGCCCAAAGATGTGTGGAAGGCAACCAGGGTAGTTGAAATTGGTGACAGAATGGGGATGCAATGGACAGACGGACGTGGCAATGGTAATTTTCCGAGCAGGTCCGGTGGTACACCCTATTATGATCCTGTGCACTTCCAGATAAAGGATTCCCTGCTGGCACTACCTGGCAAAAGTGAATCCTATGTACAACCAGATCCGCCAAAGGAAGTACTTAATAAAACACAATCCGATCCCGGACCAAAGTACGTGGCAGGAAATGATGATGTGTTTAAATACTTTAAGGTAAATAAGCCGGTGTTCAATTATTTCATGAAACGCCTGCAAATGAATCCGCTGTATCAACAGTATACCAATACACATGTACAGGTTGGCCCAAATGATAACCCGCAGGTAGAAATAATCGCTAAACGCCCTAAAAAATCACAATAATTCATTGCTATGTATACACTTGGCAGAACACCATTATTGGACCTGAAATATACGGTTGGTATTGCCTATGTGGCCATACCGGCCGATGTGGACAGAGAAACGTATATCCGTGATTGTTACCGGAACTATACCATTAGTGTTTGGGGAGATGACGGCAGCTTCATGAACCGACTGCCCGTTTCGCCGGAAGTAATGAACCACCTTGAATTTCCGGCTGCAATCGACCAACTTGGATCCCCGGTTGTATATGTAACGGAAGAATCGCAAAGTCTGCCCATCATCATCGCCAGGTTTCCGGTAGCCGATCAAATGGGCGATGCACATGAGTGGGCTATCAAATGGTCCCGCTCCTTCGAAGATGCGCATGTGGTAATTGAAGGTTCTCCGAAAAATAAAAATCTTTCCATGTCCGTCGATGGCGGTACAGTAGGTGGAGCAATGTTGTGGCAGGTAACCGGTCAGCAGCCGGGGCAGCTTGCGATGGCGGTGAATGGCGATATAAGCTGTAATGCATCTGAAGGTGTTTCGTTCAAACAACAAGGGATGTTTCGGAGTACTACCGTGGACAGAACAGCAGAGGAAGGCGACGACAGTAAAACAGTTGTATTTGAGCAGTACCCGGGACAAAACAGTTTTAAGGGAGAAAAGTTTATCATCAATAATGGGGAAGAACCATTGGTGCTGGGTAATAAGCTGAAGAGCTTTTTATCTGACCTGATTGATGAGATCAGTAAAACTACGGTGACAACCGCTATCGGCCAGCAACCCCTGTTAAACGCCACGCAGATAGCCGCGTTTAAGAATAAAACAGATGAATTCTTAAGTAATGTTGGATATATAAATAAATAGCTATGCCGTTAATCCCAAAGAAATTTTCAGAAAGCCTCAAAGCAAAGATGCAGCAGACAAACAATCAGAAACAGGATAGCCCCAGCGCTGCCATTAATGCTTATTGCGAACAACTGGAGTCCGACGTCTATAACGCCGTAAGAAGTATCACGATCACCATTCCGCCAGGTGCCATCATCGTACAAACAGCAATGGGCCCTGCCGCGAATGTAACGCCGATTGTTTTAGAATCAACTGTAAAATAATGAGTATTCAAGACGCAGTGCAAAGAAGAGATGCACTTTTACAGCAGAGCGGCAAAGAGGGACTGAACGTAATGTACCCCAAAGAGTTTGAGCAGTATATCTGTGCGCTCGAGCTGGTGGATACAGCAGGAAATACCCTGCGATACTTCATCTTCCCGGTGATGCCCTCTAATATGGATGAATCGCAGCCTAAGCCAACCAGTTTTAAAAGAACCCTGGGAGGTATCGTTACGATGTCAAGTACAACATTTTCACCTGTGGATATAACCCTTTCAGGGAATTTTGGCCGGAAGTTCAGGGTGATGCTGGGCGGGGATTATACCGACATGGTCAGCGCTGTAAGGAAATCTGATACCAGCAGTAATACAAAGACCGATAAAGATGCCAGCAGGCAGGTATTTGATGACCGTGTGAAAACGGGATACGGCTGTCTGAAAGTAATGGAAGAACTGATTACAGAAGCTGATAGAGTAGATGAGGCAGGCCCCCGGTTTCTCATCTTTTATAATCTCGCATTTGGAAATAGTTACTATGTAAAACCGGTGTCCTTCAAAATATCAATGTCGGAAGATAATAACATGCTACATCAGTATGCGCTGGCTTTAAAAGCAATTGCGCCTTTAGAAGTAACTATCAGCCCCGTAAAAAGATACGAGAACCTGGAAATGGCACGCCGCGTACATGAAGAAATAGCAGCTTCCGCCAACCGCATTGACGACTTAATCGCCCAAAACGATCAACATGAATACACTCACCAAGTTTGAGCAGATCACGGGTAAAGCCATCGGCCAATACCTGCAGCGTGCCCTGCGATTTTTTCAGCAGGATTATCCTTTGCTGGAAGCCTATTATGCAGGTAATCTTTCCAGTGTGAAAAGTGATCCGTTTGCTACGCTGGCTGCACTGGAAGCAGAAACACAGGTTTACCTCACTGCTTTCCAGACGCATGGTGTGCAGTTGAATAACAGCCGGTGGTGGTTCCTGCTGGAAGAAATTGAGCAGATCGACAGCCGCCTTAAAACAATACGGAATATCAGCCGATGGGCGCGTTCCACCCGTTCCAATACCGCTTTTAACAACCAAAGAGCTTTTGACTATGTGATGCCTGCCGGACAAACCCTGGAAAGAATTTCCAGAGATATGCTCAAAGAGGCATTGCCGGAAGATAGCTGGGCGGAAATTGCTATCGGTAATAATATCCGGGAAGAAGACTATACTCCCGATGGCGGCGTGCCCCTGAAACTGACGCAGTCCGCAGGCCCCCGCACTATTCAGGTGTCGGCGGTGGTGGATACGATGGAAGGAAAACGTATCCTGGGAAAAGACCTGCACAGAGCACTGCAGTTTGCAGATAACGACCTGCTTACCCTCACGGAAGAGGAGACTGTATTCCAAAGTGTGGAAATTCTGGCATCGCTCAAAGTAAATGATAATCCGCATGCCCCCAATGATGGGTTGCAAACCGCTGTTATCATTGGCGGTAACCGGGCATCGCTCAATTTTCCTGTTATTTCCAGGCAGATGACGGCCACCTTCGCTTCGGATGATACACTGAAAGACTTTCAGATCAACGATATCAGAGTGGTAAACGATACCCTCCGTATCAATTATCAGGTAAGTACAAGATTGAATGAAACGATTGAAGCTAGTATTACAATATAATCATGGCACTGGATATTAAACCCTCTACATCCGTTGAACGAAGATTACTTTTTCTGGAAACATTGATCAACACCACGGATAAGGTAACAAAGGTGGCAGATAACTCCGTGCTGTCAGGGATCGCCACAGGTATTTCCAAAATTGTAGGTAAGAGTGAAAAGGATATTGTACTGGCCCTAAGCCAGCTTTTTCCTGACACGGCATTCGGTTCCCAGCTCGACCAGGTGGCACTGAACTTTGGCGTAGCCCCTCGCATGGGCAGCCTGGGTGCTACCACCTACGTAAGAGTAATGGCTAATCCCGGAACCAACTATAAAGCAGCGATGCATTTTCCTATGTCCACGACAGGCATCCGCTTTGAATTTGAAGAAGATTTTGTAGTGGGAGCCGCCGGTTTTACCTACGCAAAAGTACGAAGCATTGAAAAAGGTGCCGCCACAAACGTTGATGCATTGTCCATCTCCCGTGTAGTGCCCGCTCCCAGCGGACACCTGAATGTGATCAATGAAAGTCGCGCTGAATTTGGCCGCGATACCGAACCGGATGAATTTTTCCGTATCCGTATCAAAAATGGCGCAAACATTCTGGCCCGCGGAACATTGGCCATGTTGGAGCAGCTCTTTATCGCGATCAACCGGAAGGTGTTACGTGTATTTCATTATGGCAACAGTAATTCCGGGAAGGTAGTTTTGGGTATCGTTACACAGGACGGATCCCTCCTTACTTCCACCGAGATGGATGACCTGCTGAGGAAAAGCGCAATGTATTTTTCGCTGACTGAATACAAACCCTTCGGTACGGAGTACTATGGCATCGAGTTGAGAAATGCAAACTATGCGCCGGTAGACATATGCTTCCGTGTAGAACTGGATAATGCTTTTAATCCAGACGAGATCCGCAAAAATATACAGATTGTAATTTCCAAATACCTGGACTTCCGGTATTTTGATCCATCTGCGATGCGGGTGGAATGGGATAATCTGCTCCAAATTGTGAAAAATACGCCGGGAGTGAAGTATGTGCCGGACCAGTATTTCTATCCCCGCACCGACTTATCCATCGATCAGTTTGCGTTGCCGCGGCTTCGTGGCTTCCTGATGCTGGACCTCGAAGGGAAAATCATAACAAACTTTAGCGGTACCCTTTCACCACTGTATTATCCAAACGTGATCGATCACGCTTACATGTCCACCATTTTAGATTTATAATTATGGCTATTCAAGCAGCTACATTCAGGAAAGAGGGAAACAGTATTATCCTCACCTGTGCCCCGGCAGTGGCAATTCTCGGCATCGCTTCCTTTGCCGATACCACTTCCGGCGAAGATGGAAATAATTACTTTGAAAAATACTTCCGCTATGCAGTTAACGGAATCGATTACACGGAATGGCAGCAGCTCACGATAGATCACCTGACGGAGTTGCAGTTCGCCGGAAGAGAAGTGGTATACTTCGAACTGAAGTATGAACGGATACTTGCTGATACCAGTATGGACCTGCAGGTAACAGCTGCTTCCCTGGAAGCCACTGCTACAGCACCGTTACCGGAAACGCCGGCTTTTAATAATTCGGTGTTTGCCAGGTATTTTGGGGCCTATGATCCGGAGGTGATCAGCTGGTACATTAATGTCTTGCAAAAATTATATGCAAAAGGCATTATTCCCAATTATATGGACCGGGAAAATGAAGCTAATGGAAATGAAGATTTCATTGCTTTCTGGGAATCTGTTGCGCATTTCGTTTCGTACATGGTGATTTATGCCCGTAAATTCCAGCATTTCTATGAAACGGATTTCCTGCTGTCAGACTTCATCACACAGCGTGGGCTCGCCGTGTCGGAGGCTAACAGCCTGCCGGAAATGACTGAACTGATGGAGCATTTCTATCACCAGATTGCCTACCGTGGCACCACGCATATTTATGATAAAAAAGAACTGGGTGCCGCTATCGATGGAGAGCTGCTGCGCTTGATCAACTACAGGCAGGAAGACGAACTGCTGTTCAATCTCTACAAACCCGAACATTTTGGATGGAACCTGGGCAATGCCTCTCCGCTGTACAAAGGACTTCATCTGAATGATAACATCAATAAAAATTATGAAACCCACGTTGATGTTAAGGATCTCAGTAAATATCCGGTGTATGGAGATGTAAGTGTAGTAATGGACGAAGAAAAGTCAGTGATGAAAATCAAGGATGGTGGCTTGAAGAACAGTAATCCCGATTTCTGGATCAAGGTAGATCCCCGGCTGGATTATGAGTTTTCCTTCCTTGTAAAACTGGATGCCGGCAGCCGGATATCAGTAGGTATTCATTCTTTTGACAAGGATGGAGCAATGTTGAATGCACGCTCCTATAAAGACGGTACTGATAACAACTATTTCTTTGAGTCAGTGCAGTTAGTCCGAAATGATAAATACCTGCAGGTCAAATTGTTTATTTATAACCGCAACCGAAAAACCTTTGCCCAGGATACCACAGAAATAAAGCAGGGTAACGATCTGATCTTCCATCAGGATACAACCTATATTATTCCTATAATTGAAATAGCTGGTACCGGAAGCATTTGGGGAATGCGAATGCTGCCTATGCAAACGAACTACTCCAGGGGATTGGTACAGGTAAACAACTTTATCAGTATCTGGATGCGTAACCGCAATCATTCCTTTGCGATTGACCAGGTGACGAGCTATGTCAGGCATTACCTGATTCCATATAATTCGTGGATGGCTTTGACAGATGTAGGTGACGCGGGATATAATGAAACGGAGGAAGTACCGGAAACGTTCTTCTGGGAACCGGCGGCACCGTATTGTGAAACTACCGCGTGGAGACCGGTGAGTCCAACCTGTGAGGAAAAAGAATTTTTCTGGATCGGTGAAAATGCGACGGCATACTGTGAAAATTTTGGTGACGAAACCCCTAATCCCCCAACTTTATAATATGGCAAATACAGGAAAGAAACAATATGCCTTGCTCGTGCAGTATTCCAGCACCACAGGACTTCCTACCGGGGTGGTAAAGCCGAATGTTCCGGGTGATCCGGATTACGTGGCACCGGTGGAAGATGCAACAGGATGCCCTTTTATACCCGTGCAGAATACACATTTCACTATCAATAATTTTACCTCTAAAGAGCAGGCTGGTCCTATTACCTATACTGTTAGTACCGGCGTGAATACAGCTACACTTCAGGCAACAGAAAGCAGCGCTTTTACAGAATCAGGAGAAGACCACCTTGTTATAATATCTGGTGAACGGGTCGGACAAAGCTGGAGATATGCAGAGAATACTATTACTTATGATGCGTTTGTATTTATTCAAGGCCGCCTCACCGCAATGGGCTGTTTGGCAGAATCATGGGAAAAGTTTGTTTTCCCCGAACTGTCTGGCGAAGTGCTGATAAATGTGGTGTCTTCCGATAGGGGATATTACCGGCAAGCAGGCGCAGTGGCTATACAGCTGGGTTCGGATGTTGGTACCGCTTCTTTTTCATTTATAGGTAACGATGGCGCATTAGTGACACTCGATAGTACCAATACCTTCGGGTCCTATGATGTGGATTACTACCACCCCGCTCCGGATTTTAATGGTACTAACAGTAACGCCTATGCTTTGTTGATGGAAGTCACCACCTATGATGGTGATTCGGTGCCCGTTGACCCGGATGGTCCCGATGGTGGATGGATGCAGTTACCAAGAATTACTCTCGAAACAATAGAAGCCGGTGCAACAGTAAGTCGCAACTTATCAACCGAATATTTTGGGGACTTTTTCGTCAGGATCACAAAAAAATAAGCATGCAGTATAAATTGTTGCTGACGCAGGCGGATACCACTATGTTCAACTGGCAGCTCAAAGTTTTCTTTTCTTCTATCGAACACCTGGAAATACCTAAACAAAATATTATTCTGCTGACAGAAATTAAAGGCAAGCCTTCTGAAGACTTCCGGAAATTCGAACGATTAGCTACCTGTCACTATTTCGAGGATAAGAAGCAGCGCTTTTATAAGCCCTCCTGTAAGCCCCATTTATACGGGCGATTCTGGGAGATGTATCCGGCATGTGAACAGGAGTATTTCTTTTTTGCTGAGCAGGATATGTTGATATCCGCATTGCCCGAGGTGCCACTGAAACCGGATACCTGGTTTTGGAGTGACGCCAGTAAATTCATCGAAACGGGAAAATTTGAACACGTGATCGGCATGCAGCCAAGGACAAGTAAACCAGGCGGATTTCATGCTATAGGCACGGGGGTAAACGCAGACTTCTGGTATAAGGTAGAGGAAGACAGTATCCGGTTATTTGAGTATATGTGCAAGCATATTGATGTCCAATACGACAGATGGATTTGTGAGATGCGTGCCTGGATCTGGAATATATGGGACAGGGGCTTTAAAACAGAACTCTCACCGGAACTGGATTTTGAATATGGAAAAGGCTGGAGGCGTAATGTGAAACTTTATCACCACCTCGATGCCAGGGTATTCGACAAAACTAAATTTCGACACACAGAACCCTTTGAAGTGATGCAACGCTATCATGTACCTGAGGAATTGTCCGTGTCGCGATATATAAATGCTGTCAAAGATTGTGGTAAAAATTTTTTAAAAAAATTCAACGATGCTTGATAATACCGGAAAACTTGTATATCAGTGGCTGGTGCAAATAGATGCCAATACAGGGCAGCCCACAGGAGTACGTAAGCCAAACGATCCTGCTGACCCGGATTATGTACAGCCAATGATGGACTTTGATATTTGTCCGCTTCCATACGTATGGGAGCCCATTGACCCTTACTGTGAGGCCACTTCTTTCTATTGTGCTCCAGGTTATGTAATGAATGCAGACAGCACAAGTTGTATTAAGGCTACTGATACTATGGCAACACCGCCGGCAACGCCCTATAAATCTGTTGCAGTCTCGAATACTGCATTTCAGAATAACTATGCGCTCATCTACAGGATTAATTCTTATACCCCTACCGGTGGTGGTTCTCCTTACTATTTCGGTTATAACAACCCTTTCTGGGCCAATCCTACTGCGGTATCAACAGAGGGAGCAATGAACCGGTGCGGCCTTTGGGTGGACCTCAATAATGATGGTGCAGCTGACGCAATCCTGAATAAATGGCTAGGGTTTACTGCCACGCTGGAAATGCCTGCTGATAAAATTGTACTGGTGGCAGTGAGCGCAACCACATCAGGCCGAATTATACTCACGAACCAGGCGGGCTCCAACAGGACAATCGTAAGTTTTTCAAATACTACGCTTTATCGCGAATGGCGCCTGTTTGAAGTACCGCTCAAAGCCGGCAGGAATATCATACAAATGGAAGGACAGGCAGGGGTAAACAATTTACTTTGTTTTGGTGCAGAAATTTATAGTAATACCTGGGACGAACTTTACTGGGAAGATTCACGCATACCTACTGTATTGTGGTCTACTGCGGATATGCGCGGTCAGTATTTCCATACCGGAGAAGGAGGCTATTCCTGCCCGGCAGGGTATGCCCTCGACTATAATAATGGTAGCTCTGTTTGTCGCCAGGTACTGGTAGATACTGTTAAGCAGCACAACAGCGGTAAGCTGGCGTATAGAAGGCGCAAGCGACTACTGCGAGGTGTGGCGGATGGCTATATAGAACAAAACATCGAGGGAACGGGTACGGGACCTTACTTTCCACCTGTCCCGGATACTACTACCTGTCCGATTAATTAACCCCAAATACAGTTATTATGCAAAATACCGGGATGATTAAATACCTCCGGCTCGAAGAATATATAGTAGGCACGGGGCAGGCTACCGGCAGAAAAAAAATCAATAAGCTGACAGACCCTGATTATGCACCACCGGTTTATGATCCGCAAACCTGCCCGGTAATTCCGGTAGAACCGGTAAACGGTAACCGGCTGAATGTACGGATTGTGTACAGTGGTAGCCAGTTCGTTAGTTTTCAGCACCTGGAAATAGCACCATGGGATAAGAGTACTAGTGTTCCCGCGTTTTATAGTGATAAATGCCTGGTATTGCCAGGTCAAACACTGGACCTGGTAACACAACCTCCGAAGCAGGTGGCTGAATGGTGGAAAATTACCATGGTAAGCAATAGCTTCTCTAAAAAATTATCCCTCAACCTGATCATCAGGTATACCACCGCTGATGGTACACAAGACCTTGTTACCACCACTATGGATATTAATTCAGGTAAAATATGGGATCATCTGTTTCTGCCGCGCACCACTACTGGTGGCCTGAATTTGCTGGAGTTTATTATGACGGATACCACCATTCCTTCCGTCGAAAATACCCCGCCAGTGGCTAATGCCGGGGCTGACATTGCCGTGTTTGTAGAAGATACACCTGTTGTACAACTGCAGGGAAGCGGCACAGATGGAGATGGCAACATCGTTGCCTGGCATTGGGATAAAATTGTTGGCCCGGTGGCTTATCAACTGAGCGATCCGAATATTGCACGGCCAGTACTTAGTGGTCTCGTTGCCGGACTCTATAAATTCAGATTAACCGTCACGGATAATCGTGGAGCCATCGGTCAGGATGAGGTAAGTATTACCGTTAACGCCAGAGAAGCAAATACTAACGGTACTTTGCTGGCATATGTCGACTCCCTGGCGCAACAGGCATTTATCACCCAAATCGAATTGCGCCCGGACGGAGACGGGGATATTATTACCCTGCTCGATGTTCCGTTAGGCAGCACAGACGGTGCCCTGCTGAAAACACCTCCAAAAGGAACTTATGACATGTATGTAACCATCGCAGGTACTGCGGGCTCAGTAAAAGCCGATTACCAGCATAAAACTGTCTGCCAGCCATACCAGGGAGATGGATTATACATTTTCCATGATGTTGTACTCGGAGACGGTGAGGAAGGTGTGGCAGTGACCTTGTCCAGCGGCACTTGTGGCGATGAACCGGTTACACTGCTTTATGCCAGCTTAACAATTACCAATAACACCGTAACCGAACAGGCGGTACTGCCATACGGCAAGAAGATTGTGCGCAGCGCAAACGTTAATGTACGCTTCTTCCAGGACGCAGACCTCACACAACCCGCTACCGCCAGCGTACTGCTCAACTATCGTATCATTACCACCGACGCGGTAACAGCCGATACACAGGTACTGGATACCTATACGCAGGTCACTAATACCGATACTATGCTGCTGACAAGAGACAGGGGAGAGGCCATTTTTGACCTCAGCCTGGACCCGGCGGAGCAATTACTCAGTGATACTGATATATCCTATGAACTCTTGCCGGGTGTAGGTTATAAAGTGATAAGTTAATAACAGATTGTTAAATTATTATAAGCTCGTAAATGTCAAAATTTAAATTTTGCCCTGACTTATTTTTAGAAGCTATTGAACTCAACAGGTTTGCTGATTTTATGGATCAGCAGGGATTCCGAAAGAATATCCTGGAGAATTCAATGACTTTCGGCCTTATCAAAAACGAACGGCAGGATCCGGATTTCCTGAATGCAAAAGTAGAAAGAGATCTCGATACAACAGTTGGTCAGAAAACAATTAAAATCAGGGAAGCAAAAGGTATTGATGCCGATGGTAATTTTATCTTCCTGCCGGAAACCAATGGTATTCCCGTGCCGGCTGATGGTAACTGGTATTGGGTAAAGCTCCGCTATCAGCCGGTGTATGAAGAACAGGGTAGCGTAAGCCTTGCCATTAACGGCGACCTGGTAGGGGTGGGGACCCAATTTACCAACACCCTGCGTGGCTTGCCGAACTTCCCTTCAAGGATCTCCTTCCCTGGCTCCCGGTATAACAAACAGGAGTACGATGTGCTGGAAGTAATCGACGACCTGCATGCCCGCGTGGCACATCCTGCCACTACCACCACCGGTATTGCTGAGTTTGTAGTGGAAGAACACCTGAAATACCGTGTAGTAGGTACCTTTACGCCTGGTGCAGCCATTCCGAATGCCAATAAATATCCCTTTGAATACGACGGTGGCACTTATTCCCTCGAAAAGGAACTGCAACAGAATCAGACCCCGGGGGCCCCAAACGTTGGCCGCGATTTTTACGTGGCCCGCATAAAGGCAGAAGGTGGAAACGTCATTATCCAGGACAAACGCGTTGAATACTGGAGGACGAAGGCCGACTTTAATGACATCGTACTCGATCCGAATGATAATCCGTTGATAGGCATAGAGTCAGTTAAATGGCAGCATCCTACATCGCCGGCCAATAAAAACCAAATCCAGGTTGCCTGGGGTATGCGCTCACAAAACTGGTCGGTAGATGCTTCTTTCAATATCCTCACATTATTAGGAGGCGCGACCGGCGGTATTTATAAATCTACCGAAGACTTTACCAACGGCGATTTCAACGGCTGGCGGGTGTATTTCCCGAATGGGATCTATCGCCGGGTAATATCTTCCGTAAAACAAGGCCTTGCCATCAATCTGCAACTGGATGTACTCAATATTGACGATGTATCTGTTGATGGTGGTGAAAGTTTTATGACAGGAGAATACATGCTGGTGGTGCCAGACTGTGACCATGTGATTATAAAATGTACTCCCGATCCTACAGACAACATGGGCAACGTGGAAGTTGAATACACCTTTCCTGTAAATACCCTGTATGGTATTTGCGAGGTAGATGCCTATAAAGATCCTGTATGTAATTACCTGATCACTTACCGTTACCAGTCGCAGAAAAGCTATACTCCCTATAAAGCACTGCCTTCTGATGATGTGCACGGATTTCTTTCAGAAGCCTCATTTTCAACTGGAGGACTGCTGAAGCCAGTAGATAGCAGAATTTATCAGCCGTATACTTCCAGCGAAACAAAAGGTTACATTCCTGTAAGAGCCGCCGCTTATTCCTATAGTCATTTTGTAGGTAAAATGGATAAGGGAGATGTGAATGGCGTCAATGTCATCAGTGCATTTACCAATACACAAATCATGCAGTTGCAGGTAGGGAAGGAAAAAATCTACCAGTACGTAACAGGTAATGTTACACTGAATGATGACCTGTACATCAGTCTGAGCAATGATGGTGCGGTCGAAGGTAACCGGTTTACCATTCATTTTGACTGTACCGCGCTTGGATTAAGTGGTAAAAATATCTATATCGTTAGTAACTATGCAGGTGGAAACCCTGATATCCTGAAGAAAATTACTACTGCCGATGTATGGCATATGCTCAATCATGATGGAGGTATCGTGTTCAACTGTGTGTTTTCAGGTAATGACTGGTGCCTGTCAGCCAACTATGAATTACAGCAACCCTTCCTCATTGCAGCTACTGATGGCGTTATTGGCAACCTCTTTGATGCAAATGGCTGGGGTAAGGTAAAAGGTTATTTTGGATATCACCTTTGCGATGGCAGGGAAGGCACGCCAGACTTGAGAGATCGGTTCGTGTTGGGTGCAGGACTAAGTTATCAGTTGGGTAAAACCGGTGGCGCTGCTACTGTAACACTAACCGTAGGCCAGATGCCACAGCACCGCCACGGTTTGAACGCCTCCGGCAGCCAGAGTACGAGCGGTACAGGAACAATGGTACAAAACGGTAAAGCAACCACTCCACCATGGGATGGGGATCAAAATGGTGCCGTAGCTAACGCAATGGCAAAAGTAGGTGAGAACCAGCCTCACGAAAATATGCCGCCTTATTACGCACTCTACTATTTCAAAAAAATGTTTTAGCAAATAAAAGAGTCATTTAATCTCCTCCTGATTAAGTGACTCTTTTCCCCGACATTATCCCCTGGATCCCCATTTGATTTTTAACCCCTCATTTAAACCCTATATCCTAATTATGGAAACATTAACGCTTAAGTGTGAGAAGACCCGTGAATTGTCTATCTACGATTTTTTTGTGGTGCTCCAGGTAGAATGGTTACAAGCGGATATCCGACAGAAAATCTACCAGAGCGAAAAAGACAAGAAGTACTGGGGGCGCGTAAAAGAAGGTAAAGAAAATACCATCCTCAAAATAGCAGAAAGAAATAATCTGCCCAACCTCTTCAACGATTCATATATTAAAACGGAAATCAGTAACCGCGTTTTTCAAAAAAACTCCTATCCGCTGTTTACCTACAAAAACGCGGATATGAAAGCAGAGCTGGAATACCTGGACCTCCTTTTTTATTACT
The DNA here is from genome assembly GCF_900142605.1 of Chitinophaga jiangningensis. Classification (GTDB taxonomy): domain Bacteria; phylum Bacteroidota; class Bacteroidia; order Chitinophagales; family Chitinophagaceae; genus Chitinophaga; species Chitinophaga jiangningensis. Next base: position 227,420 of record NZ_FRBL01000002.1, on the reverse strand, counting down.
ACAAAGGATCGGAAGTCTGGTTTGAACTGGAAGACGGGCTTACCCAAACAGGTACCGTAGCCGCTTATCAGCCTTTTGATGCCTTTGTTACCGTAAACGTAGCGGGGGTGCATACCCGTGTACCGGTTGCTAAAACCCGCCGGACAGCCCTGTAAAAAACTAAAGCGGGGAAACACACGCAGTGCGCTTCCCCGCTTCGTCTTCTTTGAGTACCTCACTTTTTCGCTACAAATGTCCAATCGCTATGCACACTCCGCCGTGCTGCACCGCTATCCTCCGGCGCATATACCAGCACTCCCCTGCAGATTCCGTCCTTACCCGCCTCGAAGCTGATACCGGATTTTAAATCTTCATACAAGTCCAGACTATCTTTATCTTTCACAAAGGTGCCGGTATGTTGTAACGTATATAAGTTTTGTATGGTGGACATCTGTGTACCAGGCCCTAAACCGTTCGTAGTACGGAACGCATGGGAGGTAACGTATACGGACTTTACATGTGTGATAGCCTCATCCGGCCCACCCATATTACGCTGGCTAAAAATACTGGTCTGATAAATCCCGTCTGTATGCCTGGCGTACCAGGTGTTTAAATAAGTCCCCATCGCCGCATCTGAAAAATCAGGTTTCCCGATTATCTTTATAAGAGAGTCGGCATTCGCCTGTATAACAGTAATGCCTATGCGCTTTCCCGGTTGGATCAGTGTTGTGGAGTCCGTAACAGGTGCGGTTTCTACGGCAGCAGGATGTATGGTGTCGGCCTCGTGGCCTGATTGTTGAGTGGGTTGATTACAGGCAGTGGCCATGCCTGCCATGATCAGTATCCAGTACCTTTTCATAAAAAAATGTTTATATCTCTTAAAGTTCATAAACTTTTTTAATAAAACTTCATTTTATATAAGTGTACTTCACAAATTGATCCTATATGCAAAAACAACAGCTTCATACGGACGTGTTATTGATTGGCGCAGGTATTATGAGTGCTACACTGGGAACATTATTGAAACAACTCGCCCCCGACTGGTCGATACACATCTATGAGCGGCTCGACAGAGTAGCGGCTGAAAGTTCTGATGCCTGGAATAATGCTGGCACCGGCCACTCCGCGCTCTGTGAATTAAACTACACGCCGGAAAAAGAAGATGGCAGTATTGACACGCATAAGGCCCTGCATATTATTGAGCAGTTTGAAGTAACCAAGCAATTCTGGGCTTCGCTGGTAGATGCCACCTACATCAGGGACCCGGCAGTATTCATCCGCAGCGTACCCCATATGAGCTTTGTGCATGGCGAAAAAGATGTGACCTACCTGCGTAAACGCTTTGAAGCTTTACAGCAATACCAGCTGTACCAGGGAATGGAATATTCCGAAGACCCACAGCAACTCAAAGAATGGATACCGCTGGTAATGGAAGGTCGCAGCCTCTCAGAAAAAGCGGCAGCTACCTACATGGAGTTAGGTACAGACGTGAATTATGGCACCCTCACCCGTACGCTTATTCATCAACTCGAAAAACAGCCGGGCGTAAAATTACATCTCGACCACGAAATAAAAGACCTGAAACAACTGACCGATGGCCGCTGGGAGCTGAGGATCAAAAACCGTCGCAGCAAATCCACCGTTACTGTAACGGCGGATTTCGTATTCGTTGGCGCCGGCGGTGGCGCGCTGGAACTACTGCAGGACAGCGCCATTCCCGAATCCCGCCTCTACGGCGGTTTTCCCGTAGGCGGTGAATGGCTCGTATGCCGCAACCCTGAGGTGGTAAACCGCCACCACGCAAAGGTATATGGACAAGCCTCCGTGGGCGCACCTCCCATGAGCGTGCCCCACCTGGATACCCGCATCATCGATGGCGAAAAAGCCATCCTGTTCGGACCTTTCGCCACTTTCTCCACTAAATTCCTCAAAGAAGGCTCCTTCTGGGACTTGTTTGAATCCATCAAATACTGGAATATCCTGCCGCTGATGCGAGTGGGGCTGGAAAATTTTGACCTGGAAAAATATCTGCTGCAACAACTCACACTTTCCTTCGATGACCGCATCGACGCATTGAGGGTATTTTACCCCGAAGCAAAGGCGGAAGACTGGACCCTGCAGGAAGCAGGGCAACGCGTGCAGGTGATTTATAACAACCCCAAAGGGGGGGCAGAACTGCGTTTCGGAACAGAAACGGTTACCAGTAAGGACGGTACCATCGCCGCATTGCTGGGTGCCTCCCCCGGCGCTTCCACCGCGGTGCCTATCATGCTGGAACTGCTCGAAACCTGCTTCCCCGATAAGGTAACAGATGAATGGAGGGATACCTTACAACAACTCATACCTACCTATGGTACCCAACTGGAAGGTAATCCCGCACTCATCACTAAAATCAGGAACTGGACCAGTAAAAGTCTTAAATTGGACTGGCACCAGCCTGAAATCAAAAACAAATAGATGAAGTTACTACGATGGGGTAATCCCGGTGAAGAAAAGCCAGGGATACTATTGAACAACAAGCGATACGATGTATCCGCTCTCGGTGAAGACTATACGAACGAATTTTTAGGCAGCGGTGGCCTGGATCGCCTGGCCCTCTTCCTGGAAAAAGAAGGCACAAGGTTGCCGGAAGTTCCGGCGCTGGCGCGTACAGGTATCCCGCTGGCCAATCCAGGCAAAATTGTATGTGTAGGGCTTAACTACAAGGATCATATCCGCGAAACCGGTTTTGTGGGCGAATCAGAGCCCATCCTTTTCCTGAAAGCCATGAGTGCACTTAACGGACCTTACGATGGCGTTACCATCCCGAAGAACAGTGTGGAAACAGATTGGGAAACGGAACTGGGCATCGTGATCGGTAAAACCGGTACCAATATCGAAAAACCGCAGGCCATGGACTACGTGGCAGGTTATATTCTCCACAATGATATCAGCGAACGTGCCTACATGAAAAAGCGGGGAGGTACCTGGGATAAAGGCAAAGGGTGTAATACGTTTGCGCCGCTGGGTCCTTATTTTGTTACGAAAGATGAAATACCGGATCCGGGAAATCTAAAGGTATGGCTGAAATTAAACGGTGAATATATGCAGAACGGTACCACCGCTGACCTGATCTGGAAAGTACCCGAACTCACGGCCTATACCAGCGAATTTTTCGGGCTCTTTCCCGGTGATATCATTTCCACAGGTTCTCCCGCCGGCAGTGGCATCGGGCAAATGCCGCCCCGCTTTCTCCGCCCCGGTGATATTATTGAATATGGCATCGACGGACTCGGCTCAGGGAAACAATTAATGCGTGCGTATGGCATTTAAAATATTCACAAAAAAACAGCTAGCCCACGGCCAGCGGCCGTGGGCTAGCTGTTTAACGGTCTGCCGAAGGCAGACCGTTAAACAGCTAAAAAAATCTAATCCAGGTGCCCTAATATCTCCCTGATATTAGCCAATTTTATATAATTCGGATGCTGCGGCTCCTCATCATGCAGCTCGTGCGCCCAGGTGATATGATACGGAATATGCGACGCATAACCATCCAGCTCCAACACCGGCAGCACATCTGATTTCATACTGTTTCCCAGCATCAGAAACGAAGAAGGTGTGCAACTCAGCTTCTTCAGCATACTGGAATAGTCCGCCGCTTTCTTGTCACTCATTACCTCCACATGATGGAAGTAATCCTGTAAACCGGAACTTTTTACCTTTCGCTGCTGGTCCAGCAAATCCCCTTTGGTAGCTACTACCAGCTTGTATTTTCCCTGCAGATGCTGCAACACCTCTTCAACACCATCCAGTAATTCCACCGGTTTTTGCAACTGATCCTGTCCGAGTGCGATGATTTTATTGATGATGGCGGCATCTGCTTTTCCTCCTGTAATCAGGTTTGCCGCTTCTATCATACTAAGCATAAACCCCTTCACGCCATATCCGTATAGTTTCAGGTTCTTCATTTCCGTCTGAAACATTATTTGCAGAATCTCGTCCTGTGACATATACCCGGCCATCAATTCAGCAAATTTCAATTCGTTTTCGCGGAAGTACGGTTCATTTACCCAAAGCGTGTCGTCGGCATCAAAGGCTATGATCTTTAACTTATCTTTCATGTTTTCTGATTCGTCTTACACAAAGGTAAACGAAACGGCCGACTTCCTACAGCAGCCGAAGATTATTCCATTTTGTCCGGCAGTAATAACAGCTCCAGTAATTCATTGGCGCTGCGGTTTTCCAGGTGTTCAATACACTGGTATAGCCGTTGCCGGTAGGCCGCCCCGGTATTATCCGCATTTATTTTCTCAAATTTCATTTTAATTTCATCCTCCGTTAACGGACGGGTAAAAAATCCTTTGTAGTCTTCTTTTTCCAACACGTAATGACTGCTATCGGTCAGGGTGATTTTTACTTTGCTGCATACCTTGTCAGGATAGGCCACCGTATATGGATCGAGTATGCCCACCACTTTCACCGGTTTGTGAATAGGCAGACCGGTATGACAATGTACTTTTTTGAGCAACTCCTGTACATCCAGTTGTTTGATGCGTGCCGGTGTAAGCTGCGGTGGATATAACTGCTGGTCAATTAAAGTAGCCGCTGCAACATAAGGCAGGCTATGGTCGCCCTGCTCCTTCGAATACACATGCATACGATCCCCGTATTCACCATTTCCAACAATATGCAGGGCCGTCAGAAAAACTGTGATGTCAATTTCCGAGACTTTTTCTGCCGTTAAATTATGTGCAATGGTTAGTTCCTGTATGGCTTCCAGTGCCGATTGCGTATGTACTTCCGCGTTAAATGTTTTTAGGATACATTTCGGAATCAGCTCAAAATTTTCCTTCTCCCAGTCGTATTCCAGTTTCAATCCATAAATGGCGTTGTATCCTTTTTCAGGCAGCTCAAATAATTTGCGCGGGCCCGTTACCTGTTGCTGCGCCATCACGGCAATATTCACTGCACCATTTGTTACTAAGGAAGATGCCAGCCCCTTCCATTCAGTAGTATACGAGGCCCGGGAAGTAACCAGCGGGTTATAGCTGACTCCGGCAATAGCCAGTGCATTGGCCATTTCATCAGGTGTGAGTCCGAGCAGCCGGCCAATGCCGGCAGTGGCAGAAAAGGCCAGTAAAGCAGTATGGTCATATCCGTTGATCATAACCGGTAACTGCTCTGTCAGCCTGCATTCCATTTGATATGCAATCGCCATCGCCAGCAGAAAATCCTTCCCGCTCACTTCTTTTAGCTGGCAGGCGGCCAGCAGCGCACCTATGTTGTCGGAAGGGTGGCAGGTAGCCTCCTTGGCTAGGAAGTTGTCCATAAAGTCAGGATACCTGATCAGCGTGGTATAATATTGAGCGGCATGATCGGCGGGCAGTTGCAGGCTGTTACTGATTTTTTGGAGAGATGCAGCCACCTTTTGGGGCGTTTCCTGCGTTTGGGAAAAAACAAACGAGGCTGCGCTGTCTAACAAATGATTTTTAAGCTGGGACAGTATTTCGGGCGACAGATCTTCCCATTTTTTGCGGGTAACATAGTCTGCCATTTGATCTATCTGTGTTTTCATATCCAAAACTGTTGTTTAAAAAGGCATGCTAATTTCTATGCCATTCATGGCACAGTGTTAGAATAAAAAAGATATATGAAAATGATAGATGAGATAACAGTTAACCAGATACGGGACAGGCTGGTAGCCGCAGCACAAACGCTGGCAGTAGCAGAAAGCGTTACTGCCGGTATGTTACAGGTGGCATTTTCGTCCGCATTTAATGCAACTGCATTTTTCCAGGGTGGTATTACTACCTATAACCTGGGGCAGAAGTCGAGGCATCTGCACCTGGATCCTATACACGGAGAGCGTTGTAATTGTGTGTCCGCATACACAGCTACTACCATGGCCGAAAAGTGTTGTACCCTCTTTTCATCAAATTGGGGAATTGGGATCACCGGTTACGCCTCGCCCGTACCGGAAGCAGGGATAACACAACTTTATGCTTTCTATTCCATTGCAAAAGATAAAAAAGAAATAGCCGCAGGGAAAATTCTGGCAGCACCGGATGATCCGCTGGCGGTACGTTATTACTTCTCCAACGAAATACTGGGGCATTTCCTGGCAGCCTTGCAGGCAGGAAGTATTGTTTCATCATAAAAACTGCTGGTTATGATTAACAGAGATGGATACACGATCAGTTTATGGCAGCAACATATATCTGCATTTCCACTGAGCAGTACCCGCCATGAACAGGTATACGACATAATAATAGTGGGAGGTGGCATCACAGGCGTTACCACCGCCTTACTGCTACAGGAAGCAGGGTTTAAATGCCTCCTCCTCGAAGCCGCCAACCTGGGCTACGGCACCACCGGCGGCACCACCGCACACCTTAACACGCTGCTGGACGTTTCTTACGAAACAATCGAGAAAAATTTCGGTCTGCCTGCAGCCCGCAGCATCGCGAAGGCCAGCGCTAATGCTATTGCATTCATCGAAAAAATGACACAGGAATATAGCATCGACTGCGGCTTTAACACAGCCGATGCCTACCAGTATGCGCAAAACAAAGAGCAGGACGAAGCACTGGATCGCGAAGCTACTGCTGCTACGAACGCCGGCCTCGATGTAAGCCGCGTTGCTACGCTACCACTGCCTATATCCTGCATCTCCGCCATACAGGTAAAAGGACAGGCCAAGTTTTCACCACTGCCATACCTATACGAGCTGGCAAAGGCCTTTGAAAATATCGGCGGTGTAATTTTGGAAAATACACGAGTCACCAAAATTGAACATAAGGGAAAGGTTGAAATTACCGCCGGTGAACAAACGTTTACCGGGCGAAAACTGGTGCTGGCCACTCATATCCCCCCAGGCATCAATCTGCTGCACCTGCGTTGTATACCTTACAGGAGCTATGCATTAGCGGCGCGACTCGCACAAAACGATTACCCGCAGGACCTGTACTACGACATGGAAGAGCCCTTCCACTACATACGCAGTCAGGAAGTAGACGGGCAGCAGTACCTGATCGTGGGCGGGGAAGATCATAAAACAGGACACCATGAAAATACCACCCTCTGCTTCCGGCAGCTGGAAGCCTGGGTGCATAAGCATTTCAAGGTGGAAGAAATCACCCAGCGATGGTCATCACAATTCTACGAACCGGTGGATGGGCTGCCGTACATAGGTCAGCTGCCGGGCGAAGAAGAAGATGTTTACGTAGCCACCGGCTTTAGTGGTAACGGCATGATATACGGAACCATAGCGGCTTTGCTGCTGCGCGATATGCTGTTGGGTGTGCCCAATGAGCTGGAAATGATACTGGACCCCAACCGACTAAAACCCATCGCGGGATTCAGTAATTTCATTTCGCACAATGCAGATGTAGCCATGCAGTTTGTAGGTAAGCTGATACCTGCCGCCTCCCTTCACCTGCTGGCCGATCTGGCGCCGGGAGAAGGCCGGGTGATTACCTACGAATCGGAAAAAATGGCCGTTTATAAAGATGAAACCGGGGAGCTGCACTCCGTAAGCCCGGTATGTACCCACCTCAAATGTGATGTGAACTGGAACAGCGGAGAAAGGTCATGGGACTGCCCCTGCCACGGCGCACGCTATAGCCCGGACGGACAGGTGCTGAATTGCCCGGCTACCATGGCCCTGCAGGCATTGCATGTGGCCGCTACGGTGAAATGAACTATTATGCCCTTAATTGTTTTATAAGAGTAAACGCCTACGTATGAGTTTAGCGAAGTACAGGCAAAAGCGAACATTCAACACAACACCGGAACCTACAGGTGGTAAAAGTGGAGGTAAAACGTTGCATTTTGTAGTGCAAAAGCATGATGCGTCACACCTTCACTACGACTTCCGCCTGGAAATGGAAGGCGTGCTCAAAAGCTGGGCCGTACCTAAAGGCCCGTCTATGGACCCGGAAGTAAAACGCCTGGCTATGATGGTGGAGGATCACCCCTTCGATTATAAGGACTTTGAAGGCATTATTCCCAAAGGGAACTATGGTGCCGGCACCGTTATCGTTTGGGATGAAGGTGAATACCTGCCGGCGGAAGCCGACAAAAAGCTAAAGACATCACCTGAAAAGCAGCTCCTCCACCAGTTGTACAGCGGTAAAATAAAATTTATACTGAAAGGGAAGAAGCTAAAAGGTGAGTTTGCACTGGTAAAAGCCTCCGGCCGCGGGGAGAATGCCTGGCTGCTCATGAAGCTAAACGATAAGTATGCTACCACGGCCGATGTCACTAAAAAAAATAAGTCGGTCATATCTTCCAAAACAATAGAACAGGTAGCCGCTGCACCTGAAAAAGAATGGAAAAGCAACCGTGCTGCGAAGGTAACGGAAAAGCCTGTACGAAAAAAAGCTGCACCTGAACCGGTAAAACCTGCCGGCAAAAAAGCGCCCATGCCTAAAGAAGTGCAGCCCATGCTGGCCACGCTTACCAAAGGGCCGTTCGACAAACCCGACTGGATATACGAAATTAAGTGGGACGGCTACCGGGCCATCGGGTATCTCAATAAAGCGAAAGTAGAACTGTTATCGCGCAACCAGATTAGCTTTAACACCAAGTTCAATACCGTAGTGGATGCCTTGAAGGAATGGAACACCAAAGCCGTGGTGGATGGAGAAATTGTAGCCCTTAACGACAATGGCGATCCGGATTTTCAGGCGCTGCAAAACTTCCTGAAAACAGGCAGGAGTGCCCACATTGTATACTATATTTTCGATTTGTTATGGTACGATGGCCGTGACCTGCGGCAGCTGCCATTACTGGAACGCAAGCAGCTGCTGGAAAGCATTTTGCCGCAGGATAACCCGGTATTATTGTACAGCAATCACATTACAGGTGAGGGTACCGCTTTTTTTGAAGCGGCTGTAAAGCGGGGACTGGAGGGCATCATGGCGAAAGCGGCGGACAGTGTTTATTCTACCGGCCGCCGAGCAGAGAGCTGGCTGAAGATTAAAAATAACCAGCAAATGGAAGCAATCATCTGCGGTTATACGGAAGGGCGTAACAGTCGTAAATACTTTGGAGCCGTGGTATTAGGGAAGTACGTTGGAAAAAAGTTGCATTATATCGGGCATACCGGCGGTGGCTTCAATGAACAACTACTGAAGGAACTTTATGCAAAGTTTCAGCCGCTCAAAACGGATAAAAGCCCATTTAGCCCCGTGCCTAAAACCAATATGCCGGTTACCTGGCTCAAGCCGGAACTGGTGTGTATGGTGAAGTACGCAGAAGTGACGCAGGAAGGCATCCTTCGCCAGCCTATATTTCTTGGACTGAGAGAAGATAAGAAAGGCGCCAATGAAAAAAATGAAAAGGTAGTAGCAACACCTCCATCTGAAAAAATTACAAAAATGGCAACCACCGCAAAACCACCAAAGAAAGCAGCCGCTAAAAAGGCTGCACCCAAAAAAGCAGCTGCAAAAAAGGCTACACCGAAAAAGGCAGCCACCGCAAAGGCCACACCTAAAAAAGCTGCCGCCGCTCCTGCAAAAGGCGCTACAGCAAAGAAAGCCACTACATCTCCCCGAAATAAAAAAGGCAATACCGCCAATGGATTTTTACCGCCAGATGAAAAGGACGTGGAAGTGAAAATGGATGGACATTTGCTGAAATTTACCAACCTGGATAAATATTACTGGCCGCTGGAAAAGATTACCAAAAGGGATATGATCAATTATTATGCAGCGGTGGCGGATTATATTTTTCCGTATCTGAAAGACCGGCCACAGTCGCTCAACCGATTCCCGGAGGGCATTAACGGCTTTAATTTTTACCAGAAAAATGTGGAAGATAAGGTGGCTGACTGGATCTCCACCTTTCCGTACACGAGTGAGTCGGACGGGGAAACGAAGTCCTTCCTGGTGTGTAAGGACAAGGCTACCTTGCTTTACATGGCCAACCTGGGATGTATTGAATTGAATCCCTGGCATAGCACTATTAAGAAACCGGATAATCCCGATTATTGCCTGATCGACCTGGATCCGGATAAAAACCCTTTTAGCCAGGTAGTAGAAACTGCGCTGGTAGTGAAAGATGTGCTGGATGCCATTGGGGCCGATTCTTATGTAAAAACTTCCGGCTCTACGGGCATGCATATCCTGATTCCGCTGGGCGCGAAATATACTTTTGATCAGTCGCGGATGCTGGCGGATCTGGTAGTAGGTATCGTCAACAAACGACTGCCGGAAACCACCAGTGTAGTACGCACGCCTGCCAAGCGCAAAGGGCTTATTTACCTGGATTTTTTACAGAATCGTCAGATACAAACGATGGCTTGCGCCTATTCTCTCCGGCCAAAACCAGGGGCCACCGTGTCTGCACCACTTAGCTGGAGTGAGGTAAAGAAAGGATTGAATATGAAGGATTTTAACATCTATACAATGCCGGAGCGGCTGGCGAAAAAGGGAGATCTGCTGAAAGGACTACTGGGCAAGGGGATCAACCTGAATCAGGTGTTGAATAAGCTACAGTCGTTGTTATAACGTCCGCAAGGTATACAGGTGATTGAGCACAAAGGTGGCCCTGGCCGTAGGTACGTCATGGGGTACTTCTATTAGCGTATAGCCGTTAGCGGTATAGGTTTCCACCATTTGCCTGTAGGTAGCTACTGCGGTTTCAAAATCCTGCTTTCTTTCTGTGTCCTGCTGGTAGATGTCTTTCCAGGGCGGCAGGATGAATACATCCGTATTGTAGCGGAATTCGGCTACTGCACTTTCATACAACGCGGTGTCAGGCCCGTTAATCAGTTGTACATACCCGAGAACATCCGGTATGCCTCTGTCGAAAAAACAGGTATTGGTGGTGGTCAGGAATTCCTGGTAATCTGCAATTGATTTTTCCAGCATCCTTTGCGAATAGGCGGCGGTATCTGCCCATGGCAGCGCGTTTCCTTTTAGTTTTACCTGTTCCTGGATAATGATTCGTCCGGCTTCGGGTACGGTGTCGTACCCACGCTGTCCGAGTGCCTCCAGGAGAGTACTTTTACCGGCGCCGGGGCCGCCGGTAAGGATGAAAAAGTTTTCTTTACTATGCATGCATACAATTTACTGCATTTCCTGCATGTGAAGTCGCGTTAATTTTCCTGCCCCCGGATGCAGACGTGCACCTTAACGTATTAAATGTATGCCTTCGTTTTTATCAAACCTTGCTATCAGTCCCCATCCATAAAAGTTGCTGGCCAGGGCGATCATGATCTCATTGCGTCCGGTCTGCAGCGGTAATTCCAGAAATCCGTTATCCAGGCTGATACGGCCTTCCGGCGATTTGGCCATGGGGCTGCCGTAGATATTCTTATCTACATAGGTCAGTTGTTTATTAACGAACACCCAGATGTCATCACTGAAGCCTAATCGCAATGTCCTGGTGCAGGCTGCATCAGCGGTGATGGTAGTTTTAAGCCACGTGATTTTACGGGTGTGGTTAATGCCCACTTTTCGTGTGAGGTTAATCATGCCTTTTCTTTCGGTGGTGATGGGTTCCCAGGTGGCACTGCTGTCGGGGTACCAGGAGGCGTCAAAGTCGGTGCTGCCGGGTAGTTTATACTCCTTCAGCGTTTCCCATTTACGTATATACCGGGCGTCATTATCAGTAATATCAAAACCAGGTTCATTTGGGAGATGTTCAATGGCGCCGGGTAATATGGTTAAGTTAGTGAGCAATGCCTGTCCTTCAAAGCTGATCCCGCCGTGTGTGGTATTGCCTTCGAGGTGTGGTACCACGAGCGCTGGTGCGTGCATATCGTTAATGAATACACGCATTTGTTTTTCGGAAATGACCATTTTAACATGGTTCCATTGGTTTTTGCTAAAGGTGGCTCCGGTCTGGTATTCCGGCAGAAGGTCCCATAGGTTAACGCCATTAAGGAATGGTGCATATTGAATACCCTGGTAGCCATCCGGATTGCCGGCGAAGCTGGTGCGGAAATAGAAACATTCCCTTTCGTCAATGGATTGTTCCCGGAAGTAGCAGGAAACAAAGTCGGGATCGCCAGGCCATATATCGAAGGAAAGGGTGCCGGTAGCAAAATCCACTCCTTTCCAGGTGGCCCTGGATTTTAGTAATTTCATTACTGGTTTACCCTGTTCTTTCAGGAACTCCACCTGCCCAGGTTCGAACTGCCAGTTTTCAGCGGTCATAACCGCTTTGATTTCTTTTTGCTGTGCGGATGCATTCGCGAAGGTGGCAGATAATATCCATGCCGTTAATAATACTTTGCCGCAGGAAATTTTCATGTGATTCAGCTTTTTTAATTGTTAACTGCAGCAAAACTGAATATTACTTACCTTAACGGGATAACATACACGAAGCAAGTTGGTGCAAGCCTGTTCAAGTTGGTATTTTATTGTTATACAATGAGTAATGTAGATAATTCATATTACATAAATAAATGTCTGGCGGCAGTAGTAGCTACGTTGGGGCGCGGGGACCATACTGCCTGGAGTAATTACGACTATGAAAAACTGAGTGTGGCCATAGAAGAAAAGACGGGTGTGTTGCTAAGCGTGACCACCCTGAAGCGGGTATTTGGCCGGGTGAAATATAACAGTGCACCGGCAGTAACCACCCTGAATGCATTGGCGCAATATGCCGGCTTTACGGACTGGCAGGCTTTTCGTTTATCGCTTGCGCCTGAGGAATCCATTGCTACTATACAACCTGTGAAAGTTGCTCCGGGGTCTTTTCATTGGCGCTGGTGGGCGCTGCTATTGCTGGTGGTTATATTAGGGTTGCTGGCCTGGGTGGCAAGGCCTGGTAGGGGTAAGGCTGGTACTCGTGATAGCAGCGCCTACCAGTTTAGCAGTACGAAAGTGTTGACTGCCGGGGTGCCTAACTCGGTGGTGTTTAATTATAATGCCCAAGCTGCCAGTGACGATTCCGTATTTATAGCCCAGTCATGGGATGTGAGTCGCCGTAGGGCGGTAGATAAGCACCGCACTGCTTTTTCGAGTATTTATTATTACCCTGGATTTTTCAGGGCAAGGCTGCTGATCGGCGCGGATGAGGTGCGGCACCACGACCTGATCATTAACTCGGACGGCTGGCTGGCGGTGCAGCCACAGGAAGAGGTACCTGTCTACTTCAAAAAAACAGATTATGAAAGGGATAGTATGATCGTTGTTAGTCGCGCCCTGTTAGAGCAATATAAAATATCCCTGCAGCCTAAATTGCCGGAAGTGCGCATGTACAATGTACAGCAGCTGCCGGGTCTGCGAAACGACAATTTTACTTTTGAAACCAGTGTACGTAGCGATTTTGAAGAGGGGAGCGGGGCTTGTCAGCGTATAGAGGTGCTGTTACTATGTGAAAATGATGTGATCATAGTGCCATTAAGTGCTAAGGGCTGTATCGGTGATTTATCGCTCGTGGCGGGAGGTGCAGCGGTGAACAGTGCTATGGGGGACTTGTCAGGCTTTGGTTGTGATCCACGTAACTGGGTGGATTTGAAAATAACGTCTGCTGATGGCGTATATAAGTTTTATGTAAATGAGAACCCCGTCTATACCCTGAAAGCGCAAAATTCACCCACTGCCATTGTGGGGGTGCAATATAGGTTTGCCGGTCCTGCGGCGGTGCGCAAAGCCCTCTTCACCACGGGCGACAGGCAATACAAGCTACTGTAGCGTTATTTTTTCTGCCCAGTTTATGGAAGATGGCAGGGCCATATTGGAAAATTCGATGTGGATGACACGCCGTTGCTGCTCATTGGTGGTTCTGCCGGAACTATGTAACAACAGCGGTTTCATGAGCATGACTCCGCCGGCAGGAACTTCACAGGTGCTTTCGCTGGTGGTGGACCAGTCGATATTTTCAGGGCGGAAAACGCCTTGTTTATGTGAGCCCGGGATAACGCGGAGTGCGCCGTTGTTGGCGGTGGTAACGTCGAGGTGTATACGGAGTGTGACGATATTTTGCAAATAGGCAAGTGGGGGCTGAACGGCGAACTGATTTGTTTTTACCGTCCAGGGGCCGAAACCAGCTAATTCCTGCCGGTTATCCACGGATATAGTAAGGTCCTGGTGATAGCTTACATACCAATTGGAGCCTGCTGGCTTATCGAAGAAGATACTTTTTACAATAAAGTAATCTGGCCCCATGATTTCGGTGATAAGCTTACGCATGTTTTCATTTAAAAGCAGCGGCAATACTTGCGGGATTTCATGCAGAAACCGGCGTATGGCGAAGAGGTCGGCGGAGCGGCGAAATGTTGGTCTATTAGTATCGGCCTGCTGAATGGCGGCTATAATGGTATCGATAGAAGCAGCGTCGTACACATCTCCTACAATATCAAATCCCTTGTTTTCGAATAATTGTTTATGCTGGGCCAGGTTGTTCATACTGCTAAAATAATATAAAGTTGTGTGCTGATACCAGCTGCAGCACAGGATTTTTGATTTTTATTGCCAGCAAAAGTGGCAGCTGTAGGGATTAGGGCAGTGGGATTCACCGCATTCCTCGCGTACGCCTGATTATACGTTAAAAATATATTTTAAAAAAATGGCTAAAAATTTTTTAAAATCAAATGGTTTTATACTTTTGTGGTCCACTGGAGAGTTGGCAGAGCGGTCGATTGCGGCAGTCTTGAAAACTGTTGACTGTAACAGGTCCCGGGGTTCGAATCCCTGACTCTCCGCAAATTTTAAAAGCCTTCACATTGCGTGAAGGCTTTTTGACTTTATGGAGATTTAGGAGAGTCTTTGCAAAAATGATTTTGACTGTAACAGGTCCCGGGGTTCGAATCCCTGACTCTCCGCAAATTTTAAAAGCCTTCACATTGCGTGAAGGCTTTTTGACTTTATGGAGATTTAGGAGAGTCTTTGCAAAAATGATTTTGACTGTAACAGGTCCCGGGGTTCGAATCCCTGACTCTCCGCAAATTTTAAAAGCCTTCACATTGCGTGAAGGCTTTTTGACTTTATGGAGATTTAGGAGAGTCTTTGCAAAAATGATTTTGACTGTAACAGGTCCCGGGGTTCGAATCCCTGACTCTCCGCAAATTTTAAAAGCCTTCCCATTGCGTGAAGGCTTTTTGACTTTATAGAGATTTAGGAGAGTCTTTGCAAAAATGATTTTGACTGTAACAGGTCCCGGGGTTCGAATCCCTGACTCTCCGCAGATATTTAAAAGCCTTCACATTGCGTGAAGGCTTTTTGACTTTATGGAGATTTAGGAGAGTCTTTGCAAAAATGATTTTGACTGTAACAGGTCCCGGGGTTCGAATCTCTGACTCTCCGCAGATATTTAAAAGCCTTCACATTACGTGAAGGCTTTTTTGCATTTATGGGATGTGTATTTTTCTAAAAATGATTTGTAATACCTGGCTTCCAAATTAGTTGATGACATCCGGATATCATATTATTAGAATTTGGCCTTTGCATCATTCAATAATGACAACAACTGAATAATATCCCCATCTTTCATAAACACATAGGATTTATCATCAAATTGCTCTAGTTTTAAAAAGGAGGACCATTGTTTTCTTGAAATAAAGCAGCCTGCCTGGAAGCCGCCGCGGCTTTTATACGCAATCTCAGTATATAGTTCTGGTGTCGTCGGTATTACCTTGTCTTTTAAGATGTTTAAAGACTTAATTAATGCATCTACCTCATCTATATCAAGTATGCCAATTTTCGTATCAGAAGAATAGGCTCCCGGATAAATGTATTCAAAACGCACCGCCTTGGTGGTTTCACCACCAATCAAGTCTGTTAACTGGACTACTTTAATCTGACAGCCTCTCAGCGAACCAATATCAATAAATTGCTTTTGAATCAGAGAGCCTGATTTGTTGGAAAAAAGTTCTGCTTTGCTTTTTTGCTCTTTAGGGTCTGAATCGGATTTTGTCGATTGGCAGGAAGCTGAATAAAATGAACTAATAATTACCCAAATAATAACAACTGTCTTCCAATAAGGATGTTTTTTTAACAACATAAGAATAATTTGAATTTATTAAGTACCGTAATTTAACTGTGTAGTGACCCCGGATGATATATACCAGAAAATAATAAGTATCGACACCTTTCACTGAGATACAGGCTGGAAGGTTTGGGGCTGCACTTTTTCCGAATCATACCATTCTACCGTTTTACTAAGAATATCTTCGAATTTGAAAATGTCATCGACAGTAAAAATCTCTGTCCTTGTTTCTTTTTTTTGCTCATCAAAAGTACCAATGTACTTTCGTGAACCATTGAAATACAATCTGCATATCGTTTTTCTGTTATTGTCATCCAATAGGATGGCAAAATAAGACTGTGCATCCCTGTATGCGATTCTGGCCGGTTTTACCTTTTGCCGTAGCATTAGTTTTACAACCATATAACCTTCCTTTTCCTCTTCGGTTGTTTCAATTAATGAATCCTTTTCCTCTATGCTGGGTTTTCCTATTTCTTTCTCTTCATCAGCAGGCGAGCTCTCATTCTCTTTTTTAAGTGCGGATTTAAGCCGTTCTGTAATAAGGTCATTTATATATTGCTGTATTGATTTCCTGGTAAGTGCGCCAAACTGTTCAATGATTTTTGAAGTTAACATCCCTTTATAAATCTGTTTGGTAAAGAGCTTTATTAAACCTTCAGAAGGATTTTGAAATTCATTATTTATTAATGTTTTCAGTTCATTCATGTACTTAAGTTCACTTGCGGTGGTTTGAATGCTCTCCAGATTAAAGTAGGATTTGTGAAACTTCTTTAATTCCTCTATTTGGTTGTCCTTTATATCCGTAACATTAAATTCAAAAAAAGGCTTATCATCCATCTTATTTTGTTCAGCAAGATCCGTGTAAAACCGATAAACTATCCCATTAGATAATAAACCGAATTTTGCGGAGGAAGTATGGAAGTATCGAAAGAGTTGTGAATTGTGTGGATCCAGACTTTCTTTCCAATGCTTGCATTCAATGAGTATGGACGGCTTACCGTCTTTCATGATGGCATAGTCCACTTTTTCCCCTTTTTTTATGCCAATGTCTGCGATAAATTCCGGCATTACTTCAAATGGATCAAATACATCATATCCGAGCACTTTAATGAATGGCATAATGAAAGCATTCTTAGTAGCTTCTTCAGTCTGAATCTGGTTTTTGAGCTTTTCGACTTTGTCGCCGAAAAGTTTGATCTCATCTTTAAAATCCATGGGAATTATTTTGTTTTTCTTATGAGAGGTTTTTTATTCAAATTTTTTTCCAAGTGTATCTAGTCGCCGCATCTGCAGGCTCATATGATGCAATACCACCTTTTCGTAATCGTTTGACCTGTCGCCCAGTTTACTAAATAATACCAACATCTCCAGAAACAGGAAAAATAGAATCCAAAGAATCCAGAATCCCAATGCAACGTAAGAGGCGGATAACATTTGTTTCATAATCGTTAACTCATCGAGAAAGCCTGTATTTGCTTTCATTTCTTTCTCCAGTGCGGGTTTGATGTATAGTAATTCATTTTCTTTTTGATTTTTTTGTTGCCGCAGCGCGTCAATGGCCATATCAATGCCTGGAAGGAGCGCTATTTTAGGATTTGGAACCAAAGCAGATGCAACCGTAATATCACTTGTTGTTTTCCAAATGGTAGAATCCTTGCCGGTAGACGTTACTATCCGCTCTGGTATACGTTTTGTAACGCTTTGAGTAGTTTTGGCTGTACTGGTTGGCTGTTTGGCAATATCTTCTATGTACTTGTTTTTTTCCTCTTCTTTCTTGGTAATCGTTGCTTCCAGGGTCGCAACCTGCTTTCTTAACTCTT
This sequence comes from Chitinophaga jiangningensis, assembly GCF_900142605.1. Taxonomy (GTDB): domain Bacteria; phylum Bacteroidota; class Bacteroidia; order Chitinophagales; family Chitinophagaceae; genus Chitinophaga; species Chitinophaga jiangningensis. Next base: position 209,700 of record NZ_FRBL01000002.1, on the reverse strand, counting down.
CCGTTTTTGAGGGAAGTATCCTGTCTACTTTTTCTGAGATGTAGGAGATTTTCTGGATCTCAATATCTTTTTCAAATAATATCTGGTCGATAATTACTGCTCCCAGGATAGACATCATAGCTGCTAAACAACCTCTGAAAATAACCAGTAGCCGGTTAGGATGGATGGATAAGATGATTTGCTTCTCCACCTGAACAATGATTATAATGGAAATTGCGCCTGCCAACACACAGCCTGGTAAGCTGAGCGCTAAATAACGATGCGCAAATGTAAAACCGATAAAAAACCAAAGGATGCACACAATTAGTATGGCGGCAGTGTACTTCTTCACAGCTTTAAAAGCTGCTTCGCTGCAGTTTCGCAGAATGCTGTAATTGTATCCGGTCATGAAGCAGCCGAATCGAATCCATAGATGTTTCATTATCCCGATTTTTAATAGTTTTTATTCAGAATAAGATGACTGGAAATTGCGGCAAGGCCATTTCTGAATCCACGCGTATAGCTGATGATGATGCCGTGGCCGACTCCTTCATTGCGCCTGGACTGCTCTTCAATTTCTATAACCTGACTGATATGGCTCTCTGCAGTTTCCTTCTTGACCGTAAGCTCCTCCACAATATCTATCATGCCACTTCTGCTTCTACTCGCAATGTGGAAGTTGATTTCACGGATGAAGTCTTCGTAGAAAGTTTTCACTTTCCTGATAGACCTTTCCAGGTCATTTTTCAATGCAATCACATTTTGTTCCAGATGGGTGTTGTCTGGATTTACCAAGGCGTCATCGTAACCTTTGATTTCGTAATTCTTGTCTAGAAATTCATATAAAAGCTGAATGCCTTCGTTAAGCGGGGACGCCTGATTTTCCTGTTTGGAGTCAGGTTCTTTCTCAATGAATGTTGATTCGGAGATGACGGGTATGGCGCCTTCAACTGCCGACGTTGGGATTTGACCGTTTCGTCGTGACCGGTTAAAAAAATTGAACAGACTCATACTTTTTTTAGTTAAATAATGATGGTAGGAACTTTATAATGATGATGCCCATTTCGATGGCAAGACTCACACAGCGTGATCAGCAGATTCAATGGGTAGTCCCATGGGGCACGATACGTTTGCGTGTCAGCTTCGAAATGATATTGTCTGTGATGTACCTGTAGGTTATTAGCACTGCGACAGTGTATGCAACGATTTCCATCACGATCCAGTATTTCTTTACGTTTTGCTTTCCACCTGGGGTGGAGTAATAAGGCCCCATAGCTACCATGTGATTTTGCTGATAATAAGCCATCATTGTTGGGTGGTGTAGGTATGGTAGTATCAGTTTTTTTAATGTATCTACTATGAATTTGAGTTCGCTTGAATCTACCGGGTCTATCTTGAAAGATTTTGGGTGTTGTCATATTAGTGATAATGGAGTAAACGAAATATTGCCGGTTATACCAATTTATTGTTCCCACTTACACAGCGTCCTGGTCTTTATCGCTTTTTCCAGTGTGATGCCAACAATTTCGTGCTTGCAGTTGCTCAATCCTCGACAGCTTGGGGTAAAGTGGTAACGCATCGCACTTTTACTGTCACATATATACACTGTTACTGGCTTGCAGTGGATAAAGCTTATGAGCAACCAGGCACATAGTAATTTCATGCAAAATTTATTCAGGAGAATTTTGAGGAACTGAATTGGTATGGCCTTTTTTTCTACCTGTTATGACAGGCTTTAGAACAATTTATACAGCCGTCTGATTTCGGGTATTTTTTCTTCGCTTCCCGAACTGCGTCATGACAGTTTTCAAATTCGCCTAAATAAGTTTTGCTATATATGAATGGATAAAAGATGCAGGTAATGGAGTGAACCTCGTGATCACCGGTGAGTGATTGTGGTGTGTCGTTTACATAGTACTTTTGTCTCATAGCTTTGTATTGATTTATAAAACAAAAGTAGTGTTCAGATGCACTGTGTTTTTACGGGAAACCGTATTTTGATATTTTAACGTAATTAATAAATCTTACATCGCTCCGGTATCTTTGCAATATGCTACTAACTGCTCATTCTTGGTAAATCCAAGTGCCTCTTTCATCTGGTTGAGTCTCTTTTCTATGGTACTCAGGCCGGATGGTTTAATCCCTTTCTGTTGCAGGTATTTTGGGATATCCTTTATAAGCATACCCTGAGCAAGCAGCGTTATAATGTTGATATCATATTCAGAAAATGAGTAAGCATTTTTTTTGTTGGTCGATTGCCTGTAATGGTGTGGGTAATAGTTCCTGTATTGTCCTATTTCATTGATGGCCTCTTTAAGCGCCCGGGCATCGTTCCTGGCTTTGGCGACAAATCCATCTATATGATAGTTCTTGTAAAGGTTATCGATAACGGCAGTTCGGTTTTCCAAAGAAAATATTAGTATCCGTAGGTCAGGCTGTACTTTCCTGGCAGCAGTAATAAGCTCTATACCTCCTGATAACGTCTGCTTATGGCCATCTGCTTCGAAATGTAAATCGGTAATCAGCAGATCATAGGAATTCCCGGCGTTAAAGGCCTGAGTGATTTTATATAATGCGTCATCACAATAATAAGCATACGATATGTCCTGCACAGCAAGATCTTCCAGTGTTTTCTGTACCGAAATATTTACGATTTCGTGATCTTCAGCAACAAGTACCTTTTTAATCATATAGACCGATCTGTTGGGAAAGAAATATGAATTTTTAATCCTTTAGCAGGATGCTCAAATGTATATTGCCCATTAATTCTTTTAATACGGTTTCCCGTATTCCGTAAACCATTTCCATATTTAACTTGCGGGGAAATGCCGATGCCATTATCGGTATAGTGAATCAGGATCTGACCGTTTTGATATTCGAATTTTATCGTTACCGAGTCAGCCTGACTATGTTTTTTCATATTTATCATCAATTCCAGAAGAATATGCTCTACTTCGTGCGCTTTTTGTTGATTGATTCTACTCCAGAGGAGTCGGCCGTTTCCAACGATAATGACCTTGATCCGGTCTGATGCGAAAGACATCAGTAAGTCGTCGAGTTTTTCCTGAAAAGGAATATTTGAGGAAGGAGCTTCGTAAGATATATCACGGGATTGCTCATATAGTACTTCAATTTTATCTACTAATTCCTCTTTATCCATAGAAGTTTTGTAATCCAGCTCGTTCATGATCCGGTATAAGCCATTTGCTACCACATCATGGACTTTTTGGGAAATTTTAAGTTGATTTTCCTTTATCGCCTGCTGAGATTCAAATTGTAGTTGCTGCCGGCGTTTTCTGTTACGGAGAGTTAATATAATCCCCGATGCGAGGAAGACTAGAATGGTAAGTGCTAATATGAATCGTTGAACAATCAGTTGCGTTTTCTTTTGTGTATTGTCCTGCTGGAGCTGAAGATTATCGGCTTTATTTTTTGCGGCCTCGTAACGAATAAGTGCAAATTGGTTCTTAGCAGTATTTTTAGCCGTTTGAATGCTGTCTGTCAGGTGCTGATACCGAATGAAATAGGGTTTCAGCCGGTCGGTAGGACTGAGTGTAATAAGCTTTGAAAGAGCCTCCACTTCATCATCAGGACTATTTAATTCCCTGGTGATTTCGTATCTTTTCATGGCAAAATAAAGTGCCGAATCAGGCAGTATGAGGGTGTAATAGTCGGACAGATGTGCGTAACTGGCATTAAGTCCCCAAATGTCGTTTGAATCGCTACGGATTTTTAATGCTTCCCGCATCTCAGTCCCGGCAGGGTAAGTAGAATCCTTCAGCCATCTGGTCCTGGCATAATTGGAAAGTGCGCGGGCATATTCTTTTTTCGTGCGTTCAGCCTTTGTTAGCATGGATTTGTATAGCTGAATAGCCTGGTCGAAATCTCCCTTCTTTTGGTAGGTAAGCGCTATGCTGTTTATGGCAATAGACGAGTCGATACCCTGGGTTATGAATGTAAGTGCTTTTTGATAATAATTGATAGCTGTCTCATAATTTTTAAGATTTAGGCAGATGTTACCTAATTCATGATAATTTGAGCTTAAGCATTCCTGGTCTCCTTTTTTGCGTTCATCTAGATAGGTAAGGGATTTCAACAGGCTTTCCTGTCCGCCGTAATGGTCTCCCTCGTGCGCTTGGATGATACCCATATAAGTATAGGCCATAGCAATTTCTAAACTATCAGTGGCACTCGTGGCTACCAGATTAAAATAGTAAAAGGCAGAATCGTTGTTTATATTGAAGTAGGATTCACCTTTTTCTAATGTGGGTGAGGAAACAGTATGCAGCGGTTCCCGATTGGATGAACATGCCCATAGACTAAGGAGAAAAATAAACAGGATGAAGGGTGAGGGACGCACTTATAATTGTTTCTATTAAAAATATCAAATTTCTCAGTTTTGAGAAAGATTATTATTGAATACAAAAGTGAGGCAAGCACCTGCTTGCCTCACATTGTACGAATTATGGATTCGTTGGTTTTCTTGGAGGTATTGTTCCGGTTTCACCGCCGGTATCATCCAAGGTGGTGACCTGTTCGCCATTATTATGGTTGTTGTTGTTAGAATGGTCAGGGCACAGGAATGCCAATAAGAAACTAAATATAATAGTGTACATGTTGAAGTATTTTTTAATGTTTTAGCAATGAGCTGCCAGTTGCCGTTCAGCGGCAGCAGCGTTTTGAGTTAGTGAAGAAGCGCTTCTTGCTAGTTTGGGAAGGTTGGGCGCAGAGTACAGAAGCTGATTATCGCTTCCCAAGCCGGTATCCGGCTTCTGCTTTCTTTGCCCGCAGTGCATCGGCTCTGTACAGTGCACCTCTTAGCTAAGGAGGTATTATCCGATTGCAGAACAAAGATAGAGTGAGGTAAGAGGTTGATTTACAGTTGATTCCAATAATTCCGGTAATTCCTTGTATTCCTTATGTAATTCCGGAAATGCGGGTTGAATTCCGATTATTCAGTTTAAAAATCACATTTATGGGGACACAATTTCCTGACTACCAGCAGATGATTATGCAGGCGTATGAGCATAAGAAAGTAAAAAATACGTTACCCTATGGTTTGAAGCATCTAACTCCCGCCAATGTCAAAGAGGAATGCATAAAAAGATGTACCAGAGCTGTATCTAAAAGAGATGAAAAGATTATCAGGGATTTTTGTGCAGATGTAGATGAATCCAGGAATTGTTATGCTGTTATTCAACGATGTGATAGAGATAAATTCAAGCCACTTGTCAATTATTTGAAGGGCAAGTCTGAAAAAACAGATGTGAAGAATATAGAACTGCTTGCATGGTTAATAGATTTTAATGGTAGGCCATGGGAGTATGGAAAGAATATTTCCTATGAGCAGTGTTTAGATGCGGAATTGTCAGTAGAAACGGACGGGGAGGTCGAAGGGAAACACCAGGTACACAATACCACACCAGCGATTGATAAGGAAACGGAAAAACCGGAAATTCCGGAAAATCCACCGGTTCCTCTTACACTTACCAGCTCCGGAGGAAAAGATAGTGGTGTACTTAATTTGTTGGAAACCAGGAAGAAGGGACTGTTTAAGAGGAAATCTGTCAAAACATTTGCCATCACAGTGATGGCTGCGCTGGTATTGGGTACAGGAGGTCTATGGTCGTGGAATATTATCAACCAGGTACCTGCTACAGGCAGTTGCATGTATTGGAAGGAGGATCATTATGAGCCGATAGGATGTGATCAGAAAGTCTCCAATGCAAGGCTAATTGCGTTGGATACTGTTAGGTTGAAAAATCTAAGGAAAATAACCAGACCTGATACTATTACCTACCAGGCAATAGGAAGGGTTTGGTACTCAAAAATTGCAGGTAAATTGGAGTTTTACACCGCCGGAGGAGAACATCCGGTGGTGTATGATAGGGAGCTGAAACCAGTTTCAGCCTATATTATTGATAAATATATCCGCTCCGGTATAATAATGAAGTAGTGGACGCCTGATTCCCAATCCTTACCGCTATCACGATTACCCCCGCTTACTATTCTTTGGCGTAGTGCCAAACTTTTTCTTAAACGCTTTACTAAAATGCTGTACAGATGAATAGCCCGTTTCCAGCGCAATTTCACTAATGCTTTTTCGCTTTTCTTCAATAGCTGCCGCTGCTATTTCCAGTCGTTTATCTGAGAGATAACCGAAAACTGTGTTGCCGAACATTTCCTTAAAGCCGTTTTTCAGCTTGAATGTATTGATACCCACTATCCGGGCAAGGTCAGTAAGAGTAGGTGGCTCCTCCATATGGTTAAGCAGATACTCCCGTGCGTATAAAATACTTTCTTTATCCGCGGCTGATTTCAGGAATCTACTGGGCTGGATTTGTGTTTTATGATGGGCATCTGCCTGCAGCACCAGTAATTCGAGGCACTTAGAGAACAGGTATATTTGTTTGATGCCGTCCGTATAAGGGCAATTGCGCATCTGTTCAATCGTTTGTACTATAGACCCATCTATATACAAATTCCGTGGCGACAATGTGCAAGGCTTGCCAGTTTGAATATAAGTTCCAAACTGCTGCAATACCTCATTCGAATTTTTCGTTAATTCAATGAATTTCTCGGGCCGGTATTGCACCATAAACGTGACCACGCTGGTATCATGACTCCTGATAGTACCACTGCTTGTTGATGAGTAGAATATGTTGTGCTGGTAGTTACCAAGGGCGAAATCATCCCCGTAAACCGACGTTGCCGTACTGGTATTGCCCCTTAGGTTAAAAAATTGCGTCACCAGGTCGAGGTCGGAATTCCACTCAAAATGCATATCCCGCATCAGGCGGCATTCAGAATAGCCGATGCGTATACCGTCAAACCAGCAGCTTTGAATTTGCCCGGTCATATCCGGTGTGGTAAATCGCAGATTCATTTCCGTGAGGCCAGGGGTATTAATACCTTCTTTAACGACGTTGTTGGAAAACAGCTCGTCAGGAGTGTGGTTATAGGTAAAAGTCTTTTCTTGCATATGAACTAAAATAGTCAATTCAACACAATGGTACCAGAGCTACGTAATTAAAATCCCGGAGGTATAAAAAATAATCCCGCTAATACCACGGAAGAATGCTGACTAAACATTACGCTCTGCTGAACTGCTCTTATGGGAGAGCTGCGCTTTTACTCTTGCCCGCTGTTGTGTCCCAAACTTTAGCAAAGCGTTATATACTGCCTGCGCTTCATAAGCATGCGGCGTTAATGAATAAGAAACAGTAACCGGTCTGGTATTGTTAACCGTTCTTGTAATCAGCAGGTTCTGTTCCAATTCCAGGAGTTCTTTCGCCAGTACTTTTGGAGAAATGCCTACCACTTTCTCCTGCAGGTCTTTAAACCGTTTTGTGCCAAACTCCAGGTGCTGCAGGATGCAAATCTTCCATTTGCCACCCAGCAACTCAATGGCATCTCTTAATGCCAGCCTGGCTTCCCTGCAAAGCTTTTCATCGCCGAATTTGATTGAGATCATGTTTGATAAAGTTACTTTCCTAAAGGTAAGCAATAAGGTGAATGAAACTGGTATACTGTAGTTTTACATCCGGTTAAAACACCTATTATGACAATAACATTAGTAGCCAACATATCGGCCAACGGCAAAGTTTTACTTTCCGAAAACAAACATCATCATGCACCGCAGGAAGCAAGTGCCAGCTTTATCCAGGTGGCTATGGAAGCAGGAAATTTGATTCTGGGTAGAAAAACCCTTGAATTCATCGAGCAACTCCCGGAGGCTGCCAGGGGATTCCTCTCAGATTTAGAAATTGTCTTACTGTCCGGTACCGTACAGCATGCGGGCGCTTATAAAGTAGTTAATAGTCCGCAGGAAGCCATTTCCTATCTACAGGCAAAAGGTTTTAATACAATTGCTATCGGTGGCGGTACTAAAACCTACAATGCATTTTTGAACGCAAACCTGGTAACTGACATCTATTTCAACATCATTCCGGTAATTACAGGCAACGGGGGAGAGCTTGGAACCAATGCTAACCTTGAATCGACTTTTAAGTTGAAAGCGCATAAATTGCTGTCTGATCAAATTGTGCAAATTCATCTGGTTAAGGAGTAAAGCCGTATTTTTTCATCCACTGCATGTAAGGTTCGCGAAAAGCGGACCTTATCCTGTTATTTATCACTTGCACTAAGCGTGTGATCAACACTAAATGGAAAAAATGACTGGCATGCCAGGAGGAATGCTCCGGCACTCCCTACCCAAACGGAGTAATCAAGGGCAGATTTGATACCCAGTGACACGCTCATTGATAAAGCAAATATCATTAATAATACCCCGGTAAGATTAGCCACTATTTTAGTTTTAAACCCCACCAACAGCAAAATGCCGAATGCTATTTCCAGGAAGGTAGCCACATAAGCGCTTAATTTGCTAATGGTTACCGGCAGGAAAAAAGTCAACTGACGGGTATATGCTTCAAAATTCTCCCAATTTCCCCAAGCGGCGTGGTTGCTCCAAAATCCAAGCCGGTCTGCGACTGCTGACAATAATGCTGTAGCTAAAGCTATTCTTAGGTATAGTTGTTGAAACTTACCTTGCGTACTTTTTTTTATTCATGATGATTCCGTTGATGGGGTAAAGCTACCTTTCAATTTGTACAGCATTCTTAAACCAGTTTAAGAATGTTGTAGTTTTATTCATTCTTACCTTAACTTTCTTTTTAGATGATAATACTGAAATAGAAGGCTGTCGTACCACAATGCAAAAAGTAAGCAGCCCGCGGGGAGAAAAAGCGTTTTAAGTTGAAAGTGTTGATAGGTGAATCCCCCAACAATACATCCCATAAAGAAACAACCAATGATCATTACCTTTAGAAAGATGCTTTTATTTAATTGTAGCTGCTGGTCTTTTTGACGGTAAAAGAATAGCTGTGACAGCTCAATTCCTAAGTCTGTGAACAATCCGGTAAGATGAGTCGTTCTAACCACGGATTGGGAAACACGTGTAACCAGTGCATTTTGTAGACCCATCGCAAAAAGGAGTGACACAGATATTATCAGAGAGATGGAAGTATTATGAGGAAATAAATTAGTTGAGATACCAATAACAGAAATAATCATTACCTCGATGGATAAGGGCATTATATAGGAGGTGTGTGATTTATGGTTGGAGGTCCATTCAATAATAAGCCCTGATATAAATGCCCCTAGTAAAAAAAACAGGATGTATATTAAGTAGATCAATGCCATTCTGCTATTTTTTAGAAACAACTGTTCAGAGAAATATGCAAAATGCCCGGTGATATTTGTTGTTAAGGTGCCAACTGCCAGTACGCCGGTAATGTTTACCAATCCTGCAACAAGGGACAAGATAGAAGCCAGTTTGAGGTTATGAGTATATGTTCTTCCTTTTCCTTTGTGTCTAAACATAAAAAAACTTTTAGGTCAATTTAATTTAAACATTATTTTTGTAACTAGTAAATGCGGAAAAACGCTATTTAATAATTGTTAACCTGCATTTAGGAATCCCCAAATTGCATATGAACCTGAATCATGCGTAGAGACTTTTTTTGTTAACCAAATTGATAAAAGCAAGGCATGATTATTAATCAAACATTTATTAGCGACATTAAAACGATTATCACTGATTCACGGGAAATGGCCATTCGGGCTGTCGACCATCAGCGGACGCTTATGTATTGGCATATTGGCAAACGCATATTTGAAGAAGAACAGAAGGGGAAGGAAAGAGCTGATTATGGTGTTTACCTTATCAAGTACCTTTCTGAACAACTTCAACCTGAGTATGGTAGCGGTTACTCAGTCCGACAAATAAATCTCTACCGTCAGTTTTATCGTATGTTTCCAATTGTGCATACACTGTGTGCACAATTGAGTTGGAGTCAGTATAAATTGTTGTTAAGTGTTGATAATGAATCTGAAAGGGACTTTTATATTGCTGAAACGGTAAAAAATAATTGGACAGTAAGGCAGTTAGAACGTCAGATATATAGTAGTTTGTACAATCGCCTTTTACTAAGCAACGATAAAGAAAGTGTGCTCGCAGTGGCAAGAAAAGAGAAAGTACCTTCGGAAGCAAAGGAGATAATTAAGGATCCAATGGTGCTTGAATTCCTTGGTATGAAGCGGGAAGCCTCCTATTATGAGCGCGACCTCGAAAGTGCCATTATCACTCACCTCCAGGATTTCCTATTGGAGCTGGGTAATGGTTTTTCTTTTGTGGCGAGACAGAAACGCATTCATCTTGATGGCGACGAGTTCTATGTAGACCTGGTATGCTATAATCGGTTGCTACGGTGTTTTGTAATCATTGAAATAAAAACACATAAGCTCACACATCAGGACATAGGGCAATTACAGATGTATGTGAATTATTTCGACCGGATGGAAAAGTTGACAGATGAAAACGCTACCATAGGTATCTTGCTTTGTGCCAGTAAAAATGATACAGTAGTAAAATTTACTTTGCCGGAAGGTCAAAAGCAAATTATTGCAAGCCAGTATGAGCTTTACCTTCCAACTGAGAAGCAGTTATTAGAAGAGGTGAATAGGGAGCTGGAGATTTTCGAAGAAAGAGGTGAAATGAGTAGTCATCTGGATAATAAATAAATGGCTTTTTAAGGTTTAAGGCATCTGGCAAAGGCTATATGGCTTTAAAGCCTCCTGGCACGGGCTTAGCACCAAATCAGCCCTTTCAGACCAATTTCTTTATTTTCTTGAATAGACTTTGTGGACTTCCCGCAGGTACTTTCGCACTTTTGTTTCAGTTTCGTGCGGATATACAAAATTAAGTCTGTCTGCTACGGCTGTGCCCAACTGATGAATGATGTCAGCATAGGCAAACAGTGCGCGCCAGTTATCAAGGATGTCCGCACCCGAAAAAGTACTTTGTATGGCACGCCATAGCTCGCCGGGAAGGTATTGTGGAAATAAGCGTCCATGTTTGTTGGTGCTTACTTTCCAGTCGTGTAAACAGCCAATGTACCATTCGATGATGGGAACAAGGTAATTGGTGCGCATCATATCTTCCGACATAAACTTTGCATAAAAGATATCTTGTCGTGCGAGGCATTTTGCAACGTAGGTCATGTCCCACCAGGCATCGTTGAGCACTTGGGAAAACCGAGATCCGGTAGGCTGGTGGATAAATGCAGGTGCATAGGAGGGAGGCTGCAGAAGTGCAGTAATGTTGTCTTTGTCGAAGATCACCTGATAGCCAATATCCCAATCTTCCGGCAGCTCATTACCAGAGGCATCTTCCAGGAAATGTGGTACACTATAGAGTTTAAAATCTATTTTCACATGATCCTCGTACAATACCATTTTCATTGCATGGCGGCCTTCAAATACCTCTTCACCCTCTTCTACAGTTGCTATGATAGCGCCGAAACGCTGCAGCCAGGAATTGTTGCTGATATATTTGGCTACGTCCGAACAGATTAGTTCTATATCCAGGTCGCTGAATTCGTCCACGGGGGCATGCGGGTTAACCAAGGAGCTAGTGAGGAGCATGGCCCGGATGTCGGGATTGGCGGAAGCCCAGGCAGTTACTTGTGCCAGTTTTTGGTCTCTGGTATTCATGTGAACAAAACTAAGTAATTCTGTTCAGCTGCAGCTTGCCACAAATCAGCATTTAAACTTTCGCCTTGAAAGTATCAGGCATGCCATGGCCGGTGGTAATAAGTTTAGACAGGCTTTTGCCGGCGAAGTTATTCCAGCCTTGTTCGCAACGGTCGTAGCATTCCAGGTCGGGTGACAATCCCTGATGGATTACTGTCAGTTTATTTCCATTCAGCGTTGGCGTGATATAAAAATGGAGAGTGGTATGGTTCCATTCTGATTGGTTGCTGAGCCATGGCAGATGGCAATCAGTTACCAGCCATGCAATGTGCCAGTCAGGAGCGAAAACGGCTACCCGAAAGGTTACCCAGGTATCGCATGATAAATTTACCGTAAAAGGTTCGTCCAACGCTTGCGTATTGCCGACAACGTTAGTAGCCCACCACCTGTTAACCTGGCATATGGCCTGGAATATGGCATGGGAGGGTTGTTCAACTGTAAAGCTACAGCTGTAGTCATTGGTTTTCATTTTGTTAAGGTTTAAGCGTTATTAGATTTGTTGTTGAGAACAGTTTCTAGTTTCCGGAGCTTATTCTGCCAAAATTTATCAAAATAGGCTATCCATTCCTGCAATTGATTAAATCCATCCTGGTTTAGCAGGCAATACCGTTCCCTGCCGATATCGCGGATAGTGATAAATCCGGATTGTGACAGTATTTTAATATGTTTGGAAACCGCCGGCCTGCTCATCTCAAAATTTTCTGCCAGCTCGTTGATGGTCAGCGTTTCCCGGGATAGCAGATGTAGGATCTCCCTGCGACTGGGATCTGCTATCGTTTGAAATATGTCGGGTGTCATACGGTCTCTTTGTGCAGTAAAGTGGCAATTTCGCCCATGTTTTTCAGCCATCCGCTGTCCATGATGCCGAAAATCAAAGCATTTTTATCCTGGAAGCCAGTATGGCGTAGTTTCAGTTCCGTACCTTTTTCCTTTTCATGAAGTTCCCATTCCACTAATGTGTCTAACGTAATCTCACCGGGGCGGGGACCTCCTTTCCAGCTGTATGTTAATCGTTTGTTAGGCTCTATTTCCAATACCTTACAATATACGATGCCATCAAAATCAAATGCCGGCATTGGACGGGTGCGGAAGGTGAATTCATGCCCGATCTCAGCGCGAAAGTCGTTTGGCATCAACCATTGAGCCAGTAACTCGGATTCTGTAAGGTAAGCCCATACGGCTGCGGGTGCTTGCTGATAAAAGTAAGTATGTTGGATACTATTCATGATATGTAACTTTTAGGTTACTCAAATTTAAGTGTAACTTTTGAGTTACACAAATTTATTTGAATGTTTTGAGTTAAGATGCTGTTTTCGTGGGTAAAACATAATTTGAGGATTCTTAGTAGGAACTAAATTAACTGTAGATAAATGGAGCGAGATACGACCTTAAAGGCTTTTATCAAATAACTCATTGATACGGATATTACTCATGGAGGGTTTTTCTGTAAGTGATCTTGAAGATGAAATTATTTGGACCTGAAAATTGCCGGCATACTACATTTGTTCTTGAAAGGCAGTATAAAATACGGTATCAATAAAAAACAAATTTTGCGTATTAGAGATTACATTTTCATCATGAATATCCTCAAGGATTAAGCCTAATTCCTTGTTGTAATAGTTGTTGGTTGGAGTGCCTCTTCTGTACGTATTTTCAAAACCATTGTATGCTAATAGTTTCTTAACATCTTCGAGATCAACTGGACAGTCGGAAATTATGAAGGGCTGCTTTAATACAGCGGAAAGAGAATCTTCCAATATTAAAAATCCCAAAAACTCATAGGTTGTGCTTGGGAAAAGCAAGTTATGTATTACTACACTGTTAAAAAATTCCAGCCATGTTGCGTAATATATAGCATCGTTAATTTTTATTACGCTTTTAGGGCTATTAATGAAATAAACTTTGGATTCGCCACCCCTTGCTAGATAAATGGCATTTTGGGGAATATGTTCTAATAGGAGGTTGTTTTTTGTGGCATATTTTACTAAGAATTCGGCCTGTTCTTCTTTTGTGATTGCTTTACTTTCGAAATTTCTTTTAACCGTTGTACTTGTGCTAAAGCTTGTGCAAAGGTGATTTCTGGTTGTTGTGCAAGTATCTGTTGTCCCCTCAATGACAATTCCGTCAATGATATTTTTAAGTTTGCTTCTGGTATCATTATCTAACATTTGTGCAAAAATACATAAAATAACCAACATTCAGAATGAGGTAAATGCGAGTGGTAAAATGTTGATTTTTAATTGTTTATTTAAATGTTGATACCGGGTATCGGCGTCGTTCTAACCTAAAAAAAACCTACCTTCGCCACCCATGCGAAAACAATTTCTCTTTAATATCCTCCTTTTCCTGCTCTTCCTTGCAGGCACCTTGCTGGTGATCCATTTTTCCGGTACGCCCGTCAATCCATGGATAGGCCGGTTCTGTCTCCTTGTTTCCTGCCTGCTGCACCTGATCGCTTTCTGGGCTAAGAACTTCGGAAGTGTGAATCACCGGATCATGGTATTCCAATCCTGGTTAGTGATAGGATGCTACGTAACCGCAGGGTTTATCATTTGAGAAATTCATTCTCTCCCTAAAAAATACTTAGTTAAACTTGAAAATACTTAGGATAAAAATCAATATAAAAAGGATTAACTGCACTAGCTGCACCAGGTAAAAACGGGTGGTAATACGGTGCCAACGGCTATTTTCGGGATTAGCTGTGGCAAATAATTGATTAAGTTGTTTCCCGAGTACCCGCCGCAAGCCCAGGCCATTGAATATAACCACCAGTAACAAAATCATCTTAATCCGAAACCATAGCTGCGCCCCCCATACCTGATGCATTTTCGCCATCATGGTTATACCCGACAGCAATATCAATCCCATTCCGATACCCAGGAAACGTTGCAGCCGGTTAAGGAATTTCACCAGTACCTCGCTTTGGTTTAAATCCTCCGGATAAGTTTTGTTGAAAGCTCGAAAAACAATGAAGTCAATGAAGGAAGTGCCGGCCATAAGGGTAATGCCGACTACATGCAACACCAGTGCTGCGTAGTAAATTGACGTACTCATGATGATAGTTTTTTACTCAGCAATTCTTTTTGGGAAACATAGCGTATCGCTATCAGCATTAATAATAAGTCCACACTTACAAACACAATCCGCGATAATGGATCACCACTGCATATATGCGCAATAAGCGCTGAGATCATCGCGATCATAAAGCCGGCATATACCCACTCTTTTACCCGTAAGGGTGTAATAGGTAATAGGAGTACTATTGCACCCAAGACTTTGGCTATCACCAACTCTATCCGGAAATAATCAGGAAACCCAAGCTGCCTTAAATCCTCTGCATGCGTATAAGAAAACCAGGCGCTGAACAATATGAAAAAACTGATAAAAACTTTAGCCAGCCAGTAAAGGGTGCTGTTCGATTTTGTCTGTTCCATAATGAATATATTTACTTCGAAACCGAATTTGTTTCGGTAAATATACTACGTTTTTGAAATAAAATAATGTTTTCGTAGTTTATTTGATAAATTTGTTACGAAACCGAAGTATTATGAATAAGACCGTAGAACTGGTAAACCACTGGGGGAGTTTTGAAGAGAAGCATCCAAATGGAAGCATAGCCGATTTTTGCAGGTATTATCTGGCCCGGCAACAACAAGAGCCTCCGGCCTCCGGGAAACTGGTTGGTGGCGTAGTGCCACCAGTGAAAGCAGGACTACTGATGAAGATAATCGGCAGAATCAGTAAACTGAATATGTCCTACGCCAATATAGCGCTGGAAGGAACAGGACTGCACCAGATTGAGGAGTTTGGAATCCTTCTGACCATCCGCCAGGAGCAATCGCCAAGAAAAACGGAGGTGATATACGCTAACTTATTCGAATTATCCAGTGGTACCGATATGCTTAACAGGCTACAAAAACGTGGCCTGATAAAAGAATATGCCGATAAGGAAGACAAACGCTCAAAAAGAATAGAACTCACCGCCAAAGGAGAAAAAGTAATAAAGGAAAGCAAAGCAAAAATTGAGAAGAACGCAACCATGCTGCTCAATACGCTCACAGACGATGATAAAGACCTTTGTATCCAGTTATTAAAAGAGATAGAAATTAAACTATCTGAACAATGGCAGCGGCATAAAGGAAAATCATTTGATGAAATATATGATGAATTGATGCCGCCACATAAAGGGTAACCCCAGCCTGCACTTTTTTATTTTTTCTTCATCGGACATGTTTTTTATTCGTACTTTTTCAGGAACTTAACGTTAGGAATACCTGCTGGCATCCGGCAACCGTATTAATTACCAATATTTAACCTGAACTTATACTAGCATGCTATCACAAAAAATGAAAGATGCGCTTAACAAACAAATCCTGATGGAAGCGCAGTCATCACAAGCCTACCTGGCCATGGGAAGCTGGGCGGAAATTCAACCAGGCTTAAAAGGTGTAACCAAATTCTTTTACCGCCACAGCGAAGAAGAAAGAATGCATATGCTCAAACTCATCCACTTCGTTAATGAGCGTGGGGGCTTTGCCGTTATTCCGGCCCTGGAACAACCAGTGATGACTTTCGTATCCCTGAAAGCAGCCTTCGAACAATTGTTCAAGCATGAAGTGAAAGTGAGCGAAAGTATCAACGACCTCGTGGAAATCGCCCTGGCCGAAAAGGATTATGCCACCCACAACTTCCTCCAATGGTTTGTAATGGAACAAATGGAAGAAGAACGACTCGCCCGCGACTGTAACGATAAGCTCGAACTTATCGGCGATGATAAGAGCGGATTGTACCTGTTCGATAGAGATATTATGACAATCGACCAGGAATAGTTCAAAAATATTACCAGCGATTAAACAGCTTAATCAATTTTGATTAAGCTGTTTAACCTTTAATAAAACTGTTACCCATGGAAGCAAAAACAAAGAATCCGCAACTTCCAATGTGGATGGAAAAGAAAAGTACCCGAATATTCTTATTAGTTGTCGGCGTATTTTCTTCCATAATGTTCCTGATATCAATATCCTCCCGCTTTTTTGCCGATCCCGGCAGCCATTTGTATAAGATATTCGGAAGTATTGATTGTACAATCCAAAACCTATTGATAGCTTTCAGTACCTTGCTGACCAGCTATCAGATTAATAAACTGCGAAAACAGAAACAAATACAGGAAATAGATCAAATAGGAAGCTGAAGTGCCCAGATGCTTATCTACTGCATTTACCCGATAGTCCGTTACTATCGGGTTTTTTTATGCCCCACAGGACAGAGCAGGATAGTAGAAATCAGGATAGAAGTATATTTCGAGTTGAAAAGTAGTCCGGTCAAATGCACAACGATAAATCGCAGCAGATAGTAAATGTAGAATGAGAGACATTGTCAACACACAACTGAACCCGGGCTATACTTTGCTCCTTATTCACGGAAAACCAAACAGATAGAATTACTGGTCAACTGGTATAATCTCTCCGACAAAACCGGAGCTGGCCATCTTATCGACCAATCACTAAATATAAGTCCAAGTTATGAGAACAAGTGCTTGCCACCATTCCAACACGGGTGCCCGTCTTATTACAGTCTTCAAGTCTTTCCGACGACGGGTAATGCAATCACATACTGTTGTGAAATCAACGTTATCACTGCTGGGTGCCATCTGCCTGATGGCCGTAGTTATGCCAACCAACGCTGTCGCCAGCATCCGTCAGCAACTGACGCCCATCGTTATCCACATCCAGGATACCACCAGCATGCCGCTTCCCGGCGCCTCGGTGATGATCGGTAAATCCGAAAGAAGAGGATTAACCGGCGGTGATGGTACGATCACCCTCAGCGTTGCTGCCGGAGAAACTATCGCAGTAACCTTTATCGGGTACGATACCAAACAGGTCCCCGTTACAGAAGATGTAATCCGTCGCAAATCTATCACTATCCACCTGTCGTCCAAACAATCCCAACTCAACGATATCGTAGTAGTGGGTTATGGTACCCAGAAAAAAAGTGATGTAACCGGTGCACTCTCCCGTATCACCGCAGAAACCATCCAGGAACGTCCTGTTACCAACGTGGCACAGGCCCTCCAGGGTAAGGCCTCGGGTATGAATGTGGCCACCAACATGCGCCCGGGTGAAGTACCGAGTATTCGTATCCGTGGTACCCGTAGCCAGAACGCCTCCAACGAGCCACTCTACGTGATCGACGGGGTCCCTGTAGTCAGCGCCCTCGGCGTCACCTCCTTCTCCATCAATGACCTCAATCCAAATGATATCGCCTCGGTGGAAATCCTCAAAGATGCTTCCGCGACGGCCATCTACGGTTCCAGGGGCGCCAACGGGGTAATCCTCGTGAGCACCAAAAAAGGCTCCAAAGGAAAGGTATCACTTAACCTCGCTACCAACGTATCGCTGGATAGCTATAAAAACCTCACCGACTGGATGACAGGCGGTGAATACATCGATCGTATCCGTTATGGTCTTATCAATGGCCGCCGCTACCAGGCCGGCAGCCCGGCAGACCTCACCGTAGCACCGCAGAAATGGTATGCTGATCCACACCTGGACAGTCTCGCATTTCCTGCTTCCGGCATTACCAACAACTATGCTGAGCTGCTCGCCGCCACCATGAAAGGTTATGAATGGAACAACGACGGTACGGTAAAAATGCGCCAGACCACCGCGGAAGAAAAAGCCCTCGGCTGGCCAGAGATGATCCCCGTATACAACTCCGCTAACATCCCTACCTACAACTGGAGAGATGCAGCTTCCCGTACCGGTGTCACACAAAACTATCAGCTGTCGCTGTCCGCAGGTTCGGAAACGGCTAAACTCTATATGTCTGTAGGCTACAACAAACAAAACGGCGTACAGAAAGACCAGGACTTCGAACGTTTCAACCTCAATCTCAATGGGGATGTAGTAGCAAACAAGTGGTTCACGATGGGCGTGTCTGTTATCGCCAGCATGTCCACCCAAAACTTTGGTATCTCCACAAACAGTGGTAATACAGGAGCGAAAGACCTGTACGGCCGCGCCACCACGCAGTTCCCATGGGCATTCCCGTACGACAGCAACGGCGTTGCTATCCGCAACCCGGGTGGTAACCTCAATACCTGGAACCCGCTGATAGATATTGACCAGTCGATTAATGAAAGACGCTCTTCTTCCATTATGTCCAATGTTTATTCAGAGGTTAAACTGGCCCCTGGGCTAAAATACCGGGTGAACTTCGGCGCACAGATGCGTAACTTCCGCAATGGCGCCTGGACAGGCCCTAACGTAACCGGTCACCTCAGTCAGCGCGCCAACACCGCCTCCTATGCCAGGGAAGAAAACTTCTCCTGGGTGGTGGAAAACCTGCTGACCTACGATAAATCTTTTAATAAAAACCATAACCTGGGAATCACCCTTCTGCAATCCGCACAGAAATCAAGGAAGGAGAATACGAGCACCAGTGTAGGCGGCGTAGTTATACCACTGAGTATGTGGTACGACCTGGGCTCCAACACACAAGGTAATCCCGGCATCGGTACCGGCTTTACCGAAAATACACTCAGCTCATTCATGGGTAGAATCAATTATACCCTCATGAATAAATACCTGCTGACAGCCTCCGGCCGTTACGACGGCTCCTCCGTGCTGGCGCCGGCCAACAAATGGGAGTTCTTCCCCTCTTTTGCGCTCGCCTGGAAAATGCAGGAAGAAAACTGGATCCGCAACATCAGCTGGATCAATGAGCTCAAACCTCGTGTAGGCTATGGCGTTACTGGTAACTCCTCCGTGGCACCATATACTACCAGTGGTCCGCTCGACAGGGCCAGCTACTCCTGGGGCTCCACACCGGCCATAGGCTACCTGCCGCTGACCGCGCAAAACCCGGATATGAGCTGGGAGAAAACCGCGCAAATCAACGCCGGTATCGACTTCGCCGTGCTGAACAGCCGCATCTCCGGTTCTGTTGAATACTACAATCAGCAAACTTCTGACCTCTTGTTTTCCAGAGACCTGAACGCTGTAGGCGGTTACGTTAGTAAACTGATGAACATCGGTAAATCAAGGAATAAAGGATGGGAAGTAACAATCAATACTGATAATATCCGCACCAAAAACTTTACCTGGAGCACCAACCTTACCTGGTCTACCAACCACGAAGAAATTGTGGAGCTGATCAATGGTAAACAGGATATGGTGGCACAACGCCTTTTCATAGGTCAGCCATGGCAGGTATTCTACCAACTGCAGGATGCCGGCATCTGGAGTAACAGTAAAGAAGATCTGGAAGAGATGGCCAAGTTCAAATCTATTGGTGGCCTCGATTTCAAACCAGGTACCGTAAGGGTGGTGGACCAGAACGGTGACCATAAAATCGACGCGGCCGACTACGTAATCCGTGGCACCGCGCGCCCTAAATGGTACGGCGGCATCACCAATACCTTTACTTATAAGGGCTGGTCGCTGAGCTCCTTCATCTATGCCCGTGTAGGACAAACTTACTTCGGCGGTTATCCGGGTGTATTCGGCAGAAACGAAACCAACCTCTGGAGCTGGGATAACCAGGCTGGCCGTTGGCCGCTGCCTATCCTGGGCGCTACCGGCGTTACCAATATCGAATCCGCCATGCAGTACTATAACGGTTCCTTCGCAGCAGTAAGAAATATTTCACTTTCCTACGACCTGCCTGAGCGTGTGATCAACAGACTAAAAATGAAAAATATTCAGGTAAACGTGCAGGTGCTGAACCCATTCATTTTCGGTGGCGATATAGTAAAGATGGGACTCAATCCGGATGATGAAACCAACTGGCAATCAGAATCGCAGGCCAACTCCTTCTTCACCAGCCCGGTGGGCGGACAAAACAACAATACCATCCTGCCACGCAGTATCGTATTTGGGGTACGTGCAGCATTCTAATCCTTAACGATCTTAACAGAAATTATGAAACGATATATTCCGATAGTCCTGGTACTGCTGGCAGGTTCGCTGGATTCCTGCAAGAAGTTTTTAACGGAAAAGCAAGTGTCAAACCTGACACAGGACTACTACAATACAGAAGAGGGGTTGAATTCACTGATCAACGGGTTATACAATATCTCCCGTCTGAAAAATGAATGGGATGCCAGCGGTGCAAGGCTGGTGCAGGCAGAAACAGATGCCTATATGTCTGCCACCAACACCTACGCTACTATGACAGCAGCTATCTATGGCTCTAATGTGGCAACGATAGCCTCCACCAACATGTATAATTTCCTGGGTGCTACCAATGCGGATAATCCGCCAATGGGCGTTTACCCGCATATCAACAACTGTAACATCGCCCTGGATATCATTGATAACCAGAAGCCGGGAAAATTTGGTACGGATGAGAACTACCGTAAAACCAAACGGGGTGAGATCCTGTTTCTTCGCGCCTGGGCCTACTATCTGGTGACCAATCAGCTCGGTGATGTACCATTAACGCTCACGCCTAAACGTGCGGACAACGGCATCTACTATTATCCCAAAGCTAAGCTGGAAGATATATATAAACAGATCATAGGAGATATGCGTGAGGCATACGCCAACCTGCCGGCAACTGTATCTGAGCAAGGCCGTGTCACTAAGCTGGCGGCAGGTCACTTTCTCGCCAAATTATATTTAGCACGCGCACAAGCCGCTACTTTCCAGAACAGTGGCGATAATTCCCTGAAAATGTTGTATAAGGGTAATGTGGCAACGGACCTGGATTCGGTGATCAGCATTACCACGGATGTAATCAACACTGCCGGCGGTGCCGCCGGACTGGCACAGGACTACTGGACTTTATTTGATCCGAAAGTTTCTGAAACAACCCCTAGCAAGGAAGTGTTGTGGGCTGCCCAGTTTGATGTAAATACTTCGCTGAATGGCCGCTTCAATAACCGCTCGGTAAACTATCACACCGGTAACTATACCGATGCAACCGGTGTAACGCGTGCCATGGCTTATGGTCGTCCGTTTGGTACGTTTAAACCTACCGACTTTGGTTACGATGTGTTTACAGATAAGGTAAACGATTCCCGCTACTACAAGACCTTTCAGTACGAATATATCTGTAATGCGGCCGGTTCCTGGACCTGGAACGCAAACGCGGCTGCCTGGTGGAATGCCAACAAGCCAGCCGGTGAACCTGCTGTAGTAGCAGGTGCTCCAAGAGCTACCCTGGGCAAGCGCGCGCTCATTTACCTGGAAAACCAGAAGAGCGAAGCGCTGGATAGCACAATGGTAATGAGCCAGCCTTACCAGTTTGCGGTAAGGTGGATCCGATCTGCTGTAACTGGCCGTACTTACTACCGTGTAAACTACAACCAGAACCCGATTGGATTGAATACCGGTAGTCCTGCGCCATATTTATCTGTGAAGAAATTTGTGGATCCATTGCGTGGTGGAAGCGCTGATGAAAGTAACTTCAACAGTGAAAGCGGTACAAGAGATGCGATCCTGATGCGACTGGGTGAAACCTTTCTGGTGCGCGCAGAAGCGTATGGCCGTAAGGGTATGTACAACGATGCGCTGGCCGATATCAATGTGATTCGTCAGCGTGCGGCATACAAATCAGGGGAGAGCCGCCCGCAGGTGCTGATCCAGTGGGAACCGGCAGCAGCTGCACTCACCGCTGGTGAAAAAACAACTCCTTACCCGGCTAATGGTGCATCTTTCAATGCGATCAGGGCCACGGAAGAATATTTTACGCCCGGTACTCCACAGGCGCTGGCAGAGCGTTATATACCTACTGCCACCAGCAAAGCGGAGCTGTTTGTACAGTTTATTTATAATGAGAAGACAAGGGAGCTGCTCGGTGAAGGTATGTTATGGGAAGATATGCACAATGCAGGTATTCTCTACGACAGAACGGTTTACCTGAACCAGATGGCGTCTCCGTTGGCTGGCCGCTGGCCGGTAGCGGATAACCCGGTGAATGGTGGCGGACAGGATGGTAACGGTAAAGGACAAATGAAAAAGGAATATACTTTTCGTCCCTGGCCTTCCAACTACCTGTTACAGCTAACAGATGCAAATGGTAAACCGCTGGATGCTGCCGCCATGGCCGCTTACCAGAACCCTGGGTATTAATCATATGGAGGATGGATGCCACCAACGCCGGCATCGCTGAATTCCTGGACCATTGATAGCGGCTCGCCAGCCGCTATCATCGAAAAATCGGGAGGGCCGCAGGCCCTCCCGATTTTTCATAAATTCTACAACTTATGAAAATAATTCAACTGGCCTTCCTGTGTACCTTGTTAAGTGTCACCAGCTACGCACAGCGAACCAAATACAATTTCAACAGCGACTGGAAAGTATTCATCGGCGACACCACCGCTTCCGGCGCCGATTTCAACGATGCCGGCTGGAAAAAAGTAACGCTGCCCTACGCCTGGAACGAAAAGGAAGCCTTTCGTAAAGATATTAAAGACCTGAGTACCGGCATCGCCTGGTATCGTAAAACGTTTACCCTGCCTGCGTCTGCGGCTGGTCAGAAAGTTTTTTTGGAATTTGAAGGTATCCGCCAGGCAGGCGATTTTTATGTCAACGGCCAACATATAGGCATACACGAAAATGGTGTTACTGCATTTGGTTTTGATATCACCGGCCTTGTAAAACCGGGCGCTGAAAATACCGTAGCGGTCAGGGTTGATAATAGCTGGGATTACCGCGAAAAGGCCACCAATCAAAAGTTCCAGTGGGAAGATAAAAATTTCAACGCCAATTATGGTGGTATTAATAAAAATGTGTACCTGCATGTAACAGGCAGAGTGTACCAAACTTTGCCACTTAATTCCCACCTGCACACTATTGGCACGTATATTTATGCAACCGATTTCAATGTAAAAGGGCAGTCGGCAACGGTACATGCGGAATCAGAAGTAAAGAATGAAACTGCCGCCCCGCAAGCGGTTTCGCTGGAGGTAACCCTCACGGATATCAACAATAAACCGGTCAGTAATTTCAGCAGCAAGCCTCAAACCATTGCCCCGGGTCAGGCTGTGGTATTGGCCGCGGCGGCCCCTGTGCAAAAATTGAACTTTTGGAGCTGGGGCTATGGCTATCTCTATAATGTAACCACCACACTCAAAATCAATAATAAGCCGGTGGACGCATTGGTTACCCGCACAGGCTTCCGCAAAACGGAGTTTAAGGATGGGATGGTCTACCTGAACGACCGCGTGATCATGGTACATGGTTATGCCCAGCGTACGTCTAACGAATGGCCCTCGGTGGGTTTGTCCGTGCCGGCCTGGCTAAGCGATTACTCCAACGGCCTGATGGTGGAAAGCAATGGTAACCTGGTACGCTGGATGCACATCACGCCATGGAAGCAGGATATTGAAAGTTGCGACAGGGTAGGCCTAATGCAGGCCATGCCAGCCGGCGATGCGGAAGCGGATGTAAATGGTACCCGCTGGGAGCAGCGTAAAGCTGTAATGCGAGATGCCATGATCTATAACCGCAACAACCCCAGTATCATTTTTTATGAGTGCGGCAATGAGAGTATTAGTGAAATACATATGGGAGAGATGAAAGCCATCCGTGATCAGTACGATTCGCATGGCGGCCGTGCAATCGGCTCCCGTGAAATGCTCAACAGCAAGGTAGCGGAATATGGTGGTGAAATGCTCTATACCAATAAAAGTGCACACATTCCCATGTGGGCGATGGAATACTCCCGTGATGAGGGCTCCCGTAAATACTGGGACGACTACACGCCGCCCTATCATAAAGATGGTGAAGGCCCCGACCATAATGGACAGCGTGCATCCGTTTATAACAGGAATATGGAAAGTCACGCGGTGGAAAACGTGAAACGCTGGTACGAGTTCTGGCGCGAACGTCCCGGTACTGGCTCCCGCGTGAGCTCCGGCGGGGTTAATATCGTGTTCTCCGACACCAATACCCATCACCGTGGCGAAGAAAATTACCGCAGGAGTGGAGAGGTAGATGCCTTTCGTATCAAAAAAGAAAACTTCTTTGCGCACCAGGTGATGTGGAACGGCTGGGTGGTGCCGGAGCAGGAAGGCCTTCACATCGTAGGGCACTGGAACTATAAACCCGGCGTAAAGAAACCGGTTTATGTGATCTCCACGGCTGATAAGGTGGAACTGAAAGTCAACGGTAAATCCCAGGGCTTTGGGGAAAAGAGCGATGGTTTTCTGTTCACCTTCCCGGCAGTGGCATGGGAGGCAGGTACCGTTAGTGCAGTGGGCTTCGATAGCAAGGGTAAGCAGGTAATTTCGGGAGAGAAGAAAACCACCGGTGCACCGGTGGCCCTGAAACTCACCAATATCCCTTCGCCACATGGTTTTACGGCCGATGGGCATGATCTGGCACTCTTACAGGTGGAGGTGATAGATGCCGCCGGTAACCGTGTGCCTGATGCGTTAAATACCATCAAATTTTCAGTGGAAGGCCCGGCAGAATGGATCGGCGGCATGGCCATGGGCCCGGATAACTATACCCTTACCCGTGAGTTTCCGGTAGAAGGAGGGGTGAACAGGGCGTTGATCCGCGCTGCCACCACAGCAGGTAAGGTAACGGTGAAAGCCACTACTGACGGACTTACATCAGCCACCCTTACGCTGCATTCCAAACCATTCCTGACCAAAGGAGGGCTTTCGACCTCCTTGCCTGGTGTTGATTTGCCGGTAAGCCTGGTGCGCGGCCCGGCGCCTTTAACACCTTCGTATGTGCCTACCCGTAAAGCCCTGCGTATAAAAGGTGCTATCGCCGGTGCCAACGCAGATTCGGCGTTTATGAGTTATGACGATAACGAACTGTCCGACTGGGTAAACGATGGTAAACTGGAAACCGCCTGGGTAGAGTACGAATTGGAGCGCAAAGGCACTATCCATGAAATCACACTTAAACTGAACAACTTCAAGTCCCGTTCCTACCCGCTTCGTATAACCGTCGACGGTACCGAGGTATACAACGGCAAAACGCCGCTCACCCTGGGCTATTGCACCCTGTCCTGCAAACCCACCAAAGGTAGCAGGGTGCGCATTCAGCTGGCCGCTATTTCCAAAGATCAGGGAGGTAGCCAGCTGGTGGAAGTCACCGGCAAAAAGCTGGACGATGGCGTCGCCAGGGATGACTCCAAAGCCAAAGGCACGCTGAGCATCATTGAAGCGGAAATCTACGAACCTGCAACCAAATAAGCTGGTTACCTCCGATTCATCGTCCAGCCAAAAGCTGGACGATGAATCGAATAAAATTCAATTTTTCTTCAGAATTTCCGTATCCGACAAATACTTTTCCCGATCCGATTTCCCCCTCCCTCGATAACACCCCACCTTTGCCCCCCGAACCTTCGCTCACATACGCTATATGAAATTCAACTATTTTGTCCTGCTGGTAATCACAACCCTCGTTGCCATTACCACAAAGGCACAACAACCAACTGCTGTTTTATCAGGCCAGGTGACTTCCGCCGCAGGCCATCCACTGGCAGATGCCGCCGTTGCACTGAAAGGCACTAACAACGGCGCATATACGAACGCCACGGGTAAGTTCATCATCGAAAAAGTAAAGCCAGGCAAATACACCCTCGTGGTAACCATGATGGGTTATACGAAGCAGGAGAGAAGCGTGACCATCGCCGCCGGTACCAAAGCCACCGAAAACTTTCAAATGGTAGAAGAAAGTGTTACCAAGGAAGGCGTCACCGTCATCTCCAAATCCCAAAACCGCCAGGTAAAAGAAAGCGGCTTTGCGGTAAATGCGATAGAAACCAGGCTGCTGGCAAATACTACTACTGATATGAACCAGCTGCTGAACCGTACTACCGGTGTAAAAGTGCGTGAACAGGGTGGTATGGGGTCCGACTTTAACTTTAGCATCAACGGACTTTCCGGTAAAGCGGTACGCTTCTTCATCGACGGTGTACCCATGGAAGTAATGGGAAGTGCTATGTCGCTCAACAATATCCCGGTAAACCTCGCTGAAAGGGTGGAAGTATATAAAGGCGTGTTGCCGGTAACGTTA
The DNA here is from genome assembly GCF_900142605.1 of Chitinophaga jiangningensis. Lineage (GTDB taxonomy): Bacteria > Bacteroidota > Bacteroidia > Chitinophagales > Chitinophagaceae > Chitinophaga > Chitinophaga jiangningensis. The sequence continues at coordinate 183,139 of NZ_FRBL01000002.1, read as the reverse complement.
GGTGCGGATGCATTGGGCGGCGCTGTAAACCTGGTCACCAACCAGCAAATAAAAAACTACCTCGACGCCAGCTACAGCGTTGGCTCTTTTAATAGTCACCGCGGCGCCATCACCGGGCAAATAACAGGTAAGAAAACCGGCATTATTGCACGCGTAAGTGGTTTCGTTAACTACTCGGATAACGACTATACCATGAAGCGGATGAAAGTATACGACTCCACAGAAAAAACTTATGTCCGCCGCGATGTTCGCCGTTTTCACGACCAGTACCGCTCCGCCATGGTACAGGCAGAAGCAGGCATCGCCAATAAAAAATGGGCAGATGTTTTATTTATAGGTGCAGGTCTGAGCAACACCGGCCGTGATATTCAGTCCGGCACCGACCAGGAACGGGTTTACGGGGCAGCCGTACAAAGTGGCAGCGCCTGGAATACCACCCTGCGGTACAAGAAAAATAATCTTTTTACGGAAGGCCTGGACCTCAATGTATTTGCATCTCATACAGCGGATAAATCAAAAATCACCGACACCACTGAAGTACAGTACAGCTGGGACGGCAGCTACCGGCCATACGACCAGGCGGAGCTGAACCAGATTAAAAGCATTAATCACATTAGCCGTCCGCGCAATTATGCCCGCGTAAACCTGAGCTATAAACTCTCTGCCGCACATTCGTTTAACCTGAACTATACTTTTGATCAGGTAACCAATAATACGTACAACGAATTGCTGGCGGATAAAGACGATAATCCTGCTAAACTCGGCAAAAATCTGGTAGGCCTTGCCTACCGCCAGGATCTGGTGGATGGCCGCCTCCAAAATACCTTCTTCGGTAAATATTATGGGCTCAACCTTCGCCAGCCGAGATCAGTAGCCGGTTCCGGTGAAATCACTTCCGCAGCTGACAACCAGCATTATTTCGGATACGGTGTAGCTACCCGCTACATGGTGCTGCCTGCACTGGGTGTAAAAGCTTCTTATGAAAAAGCCTACCGCCTCCAGGAAGTAGGAGAGATGTTTGGTAACGGTATCGATCAAACGGGAAATCCGGACCTGCGTCCTGAGAATAGTAACAACTTTAACCTCGGTGCATTCTACAACCTGAAAGTTGGTCAGCACCGGATCTACGGCGAGGCAGGTGCCTTCTACCGCGATGCGGTCGACTTCATCTACGCCCGCGCTTATCAGTCCAACTCCAAAGTGAGCAGGTTCGAAAATACTTCCAAAGTACAGGTAAAAGGTTTCGAAGCAGAAGTACAGTACGAGTACGGAGATATCTTCCGGGCCTCTGCCAACGCGAGTTACCAGAGCGCAATCAATAACACGAAGTACGCCTCTGGTAGTAAAACCGGTACGCCGGAAGCAACCTATAAAAACAAGATTCCTAACCAACCCTGGTTCTTTGGTAACGCGGCTGCCAGCATTGGTCAAAACAACCTGTTTACCAAAAAGGACCGCCTGCAGCTGGGTTGGGATTTCCAGTATGTACATTGGTTTTTCCTTACCTGGGAAGAATTTGCCGCCGCCAGTACCAAATCAAAAGTGCCTACGCAGTACATCCAGCATCTCGCTGTTACTTATTCCTTACAGGATGGCAGGTACAATATTTCTGCTGAGTGCAGAAACTTTACAGATCAGCGTGTATACGACAACTTTAGTCTGCAAAAACCTGGTCGTGCCTTCTATGTTAAGCTTCGTTACTTCATTCACTAAAAATTTCAACTCGTTATATCATGTTTAGTTTCTCTAAGAAGTTATTGTACACTGCCCTCTCTGTTGCAATGATTGGCGGCATCAGTTCCTGCACCAGGTATTACGAAAATGACCTGATCGTGAGCAATGATGGGGAACAGTCGGATAAATATGCTATCTGGCTGCAACTTGGCAGCTGGCCTAATACAGCGCAGTATGTGCTGGGCGCGTCCTCGTTGTCATCCGGTGCGGTAAACCTGAAAGGCAATGGTGCAGAAGTAACTTCCAAAGCTGACTACGGGATCATCCCTCATAAAGGATTTTACTACTATCCCAGTACCAGCGCCACTACCGGCCGCTTCACCAAATTTCAACTGAGCAATAATAACCTGGGTATTGTAAAAGAAGTACCGTTTACTTACCAGTCAGGCATCAGTGGCTACGCTTTTGCAAACGACACTACGCTGATCATGGTGGGCACCAATGGTGCAAACAGCAAAGTGTTATGCTCTGTTGTAAATACCAACACCCTCGAAATCAGGAACCAGGAGTTACCTGTAAATCCTATCCCTGTTGGTTTTACCGGTGTAAAAACAAGAAACGCGACCTACGCCAACGGCCGCCTGTATGTTACCATCGCCTACACGGCTACCTGGCCGGCGCCGGAATATCCGGCTGCTATTACCGCCATTTACGACTTCCCATCCCTCACCCCGGTGAAGCAACTGGAAGATAACCGCTCCGCCAGCATGGGACAGTCCAATATGTGGATGCAGGGTACACACGTGGATGAGAAGGGAGATATCTATGAATTGGCCCAGCCGGTAGGGGCGTCCGTTACGCTTCCTTCTGCGATTTATCGTATCAGGAACGGTGCTGCGGAATATGATGCCAGCTACTTCTTCAATCTCAATACAACCCTTGGTGGTGCTGCAGTAGCCTTGTATGGTATTGGTTACGGCAAGGCTATCGTAAAATATAAAGCCCTCCCGGACGATGGTACTGATGCCGGCCACATCTTCGGTTACGCTGTGATCGACCTGCCTTCTGCCAGACTGCTGCGCAAGCTGAATGAATTACCCCTGGATAAGGGGGAGATGCTGGAAACCGTTACCCGCGATGGTAACACGGTGTACATCATGGTAAATGCAGAAAGCGAAAAAGACTATGTATGGATGTATGATATCGCTACAGACCAGGCGACGCCTGGGCTGGAAGTAGTAGGTGGTTATGACTACATGCTGCGTGTGGATAAATTGAAATAGTTCCATTAACCTATAGCTGGGGTAGTACAACGGCTGTTGCACTACCTGGCAAACTCCCCCGCACCTTCGGTGCGGGGGAGTTTGCCGCTTCAAAAGACATACACAATGAAATCAACATTATCCAAAATAAACGCCTGGCTGCATCTATGGCTGGGCCTCATTTCCGGTCTGATCGTAGTCATCGTTTCCATCACGGGCTGCATCCTCGTTTTTGAAGAAGATATCTACAAAATCATTCAGCCGTTCCGGTTATCGCCTCCGGAGGCGAAAGCGGTAATGCTGCCGCCGTCGGCATTGATTAAATCCGCTGAAGCGGCATTCCCGGGCATTGAGTTAAGAAGTCTGACCTATCACGGGGAAGGGGAGTCGGCAGAAGTTTCCTTCCATAGCGATTCTACGCTCTGGATAGATCCATATACCGCGCAGGTAAGAGGGATATCCGACCATGAAGATTTCTTTCATTTGATGGAATCGGGCCATACCACTTTGTGGCTGCCGGTAGCTATTGGGCGGCAGTTTGTCATTTATGGTACCCTGGTGTTCGGGATACTGGTGATCACCGGAATGGTGCTCTGGTGGCCCAAAAAATGGAACAGGCATAATATCCGTAATGCTTTCCGGGTAAACTGGAAAGCGAAGTTAAAGCGGGTGAATTACGACCTCCATAATGTATGGGGGTTTTACCCGCTGATACCTGTGGTATTCATCATTTTCTCCGGACTATTCATGGGACTGGGCTGGGTGATGAAATCTGCCTATTGGGTGGCTTCTGGCGGAAAGTTGGTGCCGATGTATTACGTGCCGTCTTCCGATACCACGCAGGTGGCTGCCACACCACTGATGCAGGTCTTGGATCAGGTTTGGAAGTTTTCTGTAGCGGAGCTGGCGGATCACAATAGTCCTGCGTTGATACTGGGTATTCCCGATGAAAAAGATGAATCCGTCTATGTATATACGAATACAGAAGGCCCGCATTACCAGATTCACTATTTCGATCAGTTTACCGGCAGGCAGCTGAAAGGCACGGGGATGGATGTAGATAAGTTTAATGAAGCCAATGGTGGGGACAGGTTGCGCCGTATAAATTATTCTCTCCATGTAGGGTCGTTATGGGGTATTCCTTCTAAGATTATATATTTCCTGGCGTCGTTGGTTGCTGCCAGCTTGCCGATCACTGGTTTTATTATCTGGTGGGGTAAGAAAAGTAAAAAACTTAAGCCTGCAATACGTACATCAAAAGCGCTGGCTTAGGGGTAATTCAAATCATCCGCCTGGATTGTAAAAACGGTTATTATACTGCCTGGATTGGATAAAATGGTGCCGGCGGCAGTCGGCCAGGAGCAGGTGACACCGAAGGTGTCACCTGCTCTTTTTTCTCTTTGCAGAGAGACTTATTTCCTCATTTCGGTAACCGTATAGTTCCCCGGGTCCCAGATGTAGGTCTTACTACCTTTTTCCGTGATTTCCATCACATATTCCCCGTTTTTATCCACTTTGTCCGTTGCTTCTTCCGTGCTCATTTCCCAGGTAATTAAATCGGGTCTCCCATTTTTTTCATTTGGGAAGATGAAATTTTCGTCATGGTAAAATACACCGGCGTCACCTACCGTCATCTTACCGGGCAGTTTCACCAACTTTTGGTCCGTGGTCCAGGCCAGGTAATAGGTATAGGTAGGTATGCCGCAGGCTTCGCCACTGAAGCTCATGGTTACAATGTTTTGAACATTGGTGAGGCCCATGCCCGACATGATTTTACCATAGCCGAAGTTGGCGCTTTCATCGTCAGGCGTAATAAAGGTGGCGGTGGATTTGATTACACCGTTTTGCACTGCTTTTACTTTTACCAGCAGGCGGCGTATGGTGTCGCGGCGTTTTTCTTCATTGAGGTAGGTGCTGTCGGCGCGGCGTTCCACGGCAGCAATAAACTTCGTATCGCCACGGCGCAGCGGGGAAAGGCTCACCAGTCCTTGCCAGATGTAGCCATTTTTCTGTTCTCCGTTTTTCTTGTACGTAACCTGCAGCCAGGGTCCTCTGAGGCCACGGACGGTGATCGCGCTTTTGGTGGTGCGCAGTACAACCAGGTTGTCACCTGCAAACAGCGTATCAACAGGGGCTTGCCGGGTATCAGGGGATACTCTGATGTAAGCAGTGTCTGCGTATACGTAGCGTTCAATGGAGTCGCCATACATGGCCCAGCTGCGCATATCCGGGTAATCTTCTTCACTTTGTGCGAAAGTACATTTGCTGATAGCTACCAGCAACAGGCATAGAAATGATAGTTTTTTCATAATAATCAGCCTTATCGGCAAAACAAAAGTACAATTTCTGCTTATTCCGGAATATACCCGGAATCAGGGATAATTGCCGTGGGAGTTAAGCCATAACTGTGGTAGCTGGGCGGTCCGGAATCCCACCAATTCAAAACGTCGGGGAGGGCACGTCACCGGCGTGCCCTCCCCGACCTTAAATCCGGTGCCGAAGGCGCCGGATTTAAGGTCGGCCTAAAACAAACATTTTTTCTATTTTTGACCCCGTGAGTGTAACCACTACATACGATGAAGCAAGCGTGCTGCAACAAATAGCAGCAGGGGATGAATCGGCCTTCAGCGCCTTCTTTCACCACTGGCAGCCCTATCTGGCAACGCATATCTACCGGATCACTGAATCAGCCCACCTGGCAGAAGAAGTAGTACAGGATGTATTTATGAAGATATGGATGACGCGGGAAACACTATCTTCCGTTACCTATATAAAAGCATACCTGCTCACCTTATCCCGTAATGAGGCCCTCAACGCACTCAAGTCAATGATGCGCCGCCTCAGTCATGAAGCCACCACCGAAAACCTTCCGCCATTTGAAGCGGAAGAACCGGAACAGCACCGCGCTTTTCAACTGACACTCATCGATGAAGCGATAGACCAGCTGCCGGCCAGGCAAAAGGAAGTATTCCTGCTGCACCGCCACCAGCGACTCACCTATGCCGAAATTGCCGAAAAACTCAATATTGGAAAGGAATCTGTAAAAACACACCTGCAACTGGCTACCAAAGCCATTACCAGCCATGTTAAAGGAAGAATTACTGTACTGATATTACTCCTGGAACTACAGGACAAAAACTTTTTTTAAAATTTTCCCATTGCCATTCCCCCTTTTTTAATGTGGATGTTGTCTATTATAACAGACGGCTCTGATGCGAATTAATTTATGTCTACAACCAATACCAGGGCACTTTTTGAAAAGTATTATTCAAAAACAGCCACCGAACAGGAAAGAAAGGAACTGGCGGCATTGCTCCGGGATACGGATGATCAGTTGATCAGTGAATGGATTACTGAAATGGGGGAGCAGTTGCAGGAAACAACGCACATCATTGCACCGGATCGGGCCGATGCCATTTTAACCAATATACTGCATCCATCAAGAACCAACCATAAACAGCCATTTAGGCTGGTGTACCGCTATGCCGCCGCTGCGGCCGTGGCACTGCTATTGTCGGCCGGTGTTTACCTGCTGACACACCGTACACCTGCGCCCGCGACTTCCATTGCAGAGGTCAGTCCTGGCAGCACCGGCGCGGTACTTACGCTCGCCGATGGCTCCAGTGTACAGCTGGACAGTACCCGGCAGGGAGTACTCCTGTTGGGAAACGGCCTGCAGGTACAGGTAGGAGAAGGTCAGCTCAATTATGAACAGGCCACCACTACCAGTTACAACACACTCACCGTACCCAGAGGCAGGCAATATAAAGTCATGCTGCCGGATGGTACCATCGCATGGCTCAACGCCGACTCCCACCTGCGTTATCCTACCCGGTTCGACGGGCCGGAACGCCGCGTGGAACTCCAGGGCGAAGCCTACTTTGACGTAGCGCAACAAGCCACCCAGCCGTTTATCGTGCATACGTCAACGGTAGAAGTACAGGCACTCGGCACCGCCTTTAATATCAACAGCTACGCCGACGAAGCACAGATCACCACCACACTCGTAAGTGGCGCCGTACAGGTGCAATCCCTTTCCGCTAAAAAGGTATTGCGCCCCGGACAACAGGAAGTTATCAAAGGCAACACCAGCATCACGCTAAATGATGGTAACGTGGCACAGGCCATCGCCTGGAAAGAAGGCAACTTCTATTTCGATGATACCACCCTGCCGGAAATACTGCGGCAATTTTCCCGCTGGTACGATGTAGAAGTGGTATACAACACCACACCGGGTGATAAAACCTATATGGTGATGATCTCCAGAAACACGCCGCTGTCGAAAGTGCTGGACTTATTAACCAATGCTGATGCGGACGTGAAATTTATTATCGAAGGAAAAAAACTAATCGTGACGTCAAACTAATTATCTAAACCTAAAACAGACAGTAACCAACTAACTAAAAACAAAAAGCTCCTGCGGTAACAGGAGCCGGATGTTATTTGACTTTAAACAAGGCCGCTAAACCTTTTTAATCAACCAAACAACGAAGCAAATATATGTATTTATCCCAACTGCTAAGAGCAATGAAGTTAACATCTGTTCTGCTATTGGCCGCTTTGCTGCAGGTATCCGCCCGCACAAGCGGGCAACTTGTAACGCTGAAAATGAAAGACGTGCCGGTGAAGGCCGTGTTCAGGGCCATCCGCCAGCAAACCGGACTCAACATCCTCGTGATCGACGCCGCCAGGCTCGAAAAAACGAAGCATGTTACCCTGGATGTAAAAGCTATGGACGTACGCCAGCTGCTACAGCTGACGCTCCGCGAAACGGACCTGCTATTCCAGGTAGAAAACGAATCGGTGATCATAAAACCAAAACCTGCCATGGTATCGGCTTTCATTACCACACCGATCGATACGGCGCTGCATATCAGCGGGCAGGTGCTCAATGAAGTCGGCCAACCCATCCCAGGCGTAAGCGTGCGGGTGAAAGGCAGTAACACCGGAACAGCCACCAACGAACAGGGGCAGTTCCGCATAGCAGTGCCGCCTGGTAATGTACTAGTGTTTACCTCCCTGGGCTTTCAGACCACGGAAAAACGCGTGACGGACGCCCGTACGCTTCAAATACGACTGCTCAGCGGCAGCGAATCCCTCAAAGATGTGGTGGTAACAGGGATGGTTACACGTAACGCCAAAACTTTCTCCGGTGCCACCGCCACCTACACCGGCGAAATGCTGCGCACCGTCAGCAATACCAACGTGGTACAAAGCCTCCGCTCCCTCGATCCTTCTTTTCTCCTCATGGAAAATAACCTGGCAGGTAGCAACCCTAATGTGTTGCCTACCATTGAACTGCGTGGCCAAACCAGTATCAGTACAGACGCGCTGCGCGACCGCTTCTCTACTGATCCCAATCAGCCACTCTTTATCCTCAATGGTTTTGAAACAGACCTTCGCACGGTAATGGACCTGGATATCAACCGCATCGCCTCCATGACCATCCTCAAAGATGCCGCCTCCACCGCCATGTACGGTAGCCGCGCCTCCAACGGGGTAGTGGTGATTGAAACGGTAATGCCTAAACCCGGACAGCCGCGCTTTTCGTATACCAACGACCTCACGGTGGAAATGCCGGACCTGAGCAGCTATAACCGTATGGACGCCAGGGAAAAGTTAGAGTTTGAAAGGCAATCAGGCGTGTATCAGCCCGACAGTCGCTTTGATACCAAAGAAGACCTCTATGCGTATTACAATGGCCTCTACTCCAGCCGACTGCAGGAAGTGGAAAGAGGCGTGAACACCTACTGGCTCAGTCAACCGTTACAAACAGGTGTTTCCGACCGCCATTCCATTTACGCATCTGCAGGTTCCAATACCCTGATGTTTGACGCCAGCGCCAACTACCGCCGTATAAAAGGTACCATGATCGGCAGCGGAAAAGATGACTACGGTGCAAGACTGAACCTGGTATACCGCCCGGGTAAATTCAATCTCAGCAACAACCTGTACATCAATGGAGTAAAAGGAACAGAATCTCCTTACGGTTCCTTCTCTACGTGGGTAAACGTAAACCCGTATTTCCGTAAACTGCCGGCAAATATACCCTTCCTCGATGTAATACCATCCAGGGGCGAATTCGACTCTATCCGGGTAGCAAACCCTTTTTATAATGCCAGCCTGAATAGTTTTGATCGCACCAAAACTTTTGTGGTGACCAATAACCTTCAGGCTACCTATGACTTCAGCAACTCACTGCGTTGGACTACCAACCTGCAACTGAGGAAAAATAATAAAGTGGCAGAACGTTTCGTATCTCCACTCAACACCGCCTTCAACAAGTTAATTTTTGAAAAGAAAGGTACCCTCGATTACTCCCGCGAAGATGGCTTCTCCTATACCGCCAATACCATGCTTACCTGGTTTAAGGTATGGGATAAAAGTTCGCTTACGGCTAATGCCCGCGCGGAAATAGAGGAGCAAAACAACCAGGCATCCGACTTTGCCATGGAAGGTTTCCCTACCGCCAGCAACGGTAACATGCAGTTTGCTTTCGGGTATAAGGAAGATGGGACACCGGTGTCGCTTAAACGCGTGTCACGCCGCAACGCACTGCTGGCTTCTGTGAACTATTCCTACAACCGCAAGTACAACGCGGATATCACCTTCCGCTACGATGGTTCTACCTCCTTCGGTTCCAATAATCCCTACTCCCCATATTACAGCGTAGGAGGCTCCTGGAACCTGGATCAGGAAGCATTTTTCAAACAATATACCTGGATTAATCAGCTGCGCCTGAGAGGTAATATCGGGTTAACGGGTAATCAGAATTTCAACTCCTATACCTCTGTGAGTACGTATAACTATCTGCCTTCCTATACAGTGTTTGGTCAGGGAGTATTCATCTCTACAAAAGGAAATCCGGATCTGGAATGGCAAAATACCCTGCAAACAAGTGTGGGTATGGATGCAACGTTGATGGATAACCGTTTGACCCTGCAGGTAAACTGGTACAAGAAACTAACAGACCCACTGGTGATTGCCGTATCCCTGCCATCGTCCAGCGGCCTGTCCAACTACCCGTATAACGCCGGCTTTCTCGACGTTAAAGGAACGGAGTTCACCGTGCGTTTTTCACCGGTATTCAAGCCCGAAAAAAATATTGTTTGGACCCTGGGAGCTATGGGGTCTTTCTATAAACAAACATACCAGGGCCTGGGTGGCGCATTGCATGGCATTAATGAAAAGCTGCGTGAGCTCAACTCAGTAACACGCTACATGGATGGTTTTTCTCCGGATGACATATGGGCCGTGCCTAGCGCTGGCATCGATCCCAACACCGGCCGTGAAATCTTCATAAAAAAAGATGGTACCCATACGATGGATTTTGATTATAAAGACCAGGTAGTAGTAGGTAATTCCAGGCCTAAGGTGCAAGGGGTATTCAGTAGTAATCTGTTGTTGAAAGGCTTTACGGTAAACCTGAATTTCCGGTATATCGTGGATCAGGATATCTTCAATACCGCACTTTATAATAACGTGGAAAATATCAGCTTCCGCAGTATTATTGAAAACAACCAGGATAGACGGGCATTCTACGATCGCTGGAAAAAACCGGGCGATTATTCGCAGTTTAAATCTATTTCCATTACCTCCTCTACGCCGATGAGCAGCCGGTTTGTGCAGACAGAAAATACGGTCACGCTGGAATCGCTCAACATTGGTTACGATTTCCGTAATAAGCCATGGTTAACAAAACTGCGACTTACTAATCTCAAACTCAGTGGATACATGAACGATGTTTTCCGTTTGTCGACCATCCGGCGCGAACGTGGAATCGATTATCCTTTCGCCAGATCATTTTCATTTAGTTTAAGCACCAACTTCCAATAAATACATTTCAGCATGAAGCATATACGAAAATATAAAATAGCGCTCCTTTGCCTGCTGGTATTGGCATTGAGCTCCTGCAAAAAGTGGCTGAACGTAAAACCTGAAGATAAATTCACGGAGGAAATGATCTTTTCCAACGAACAGGGTTTCTCCGATGCCCTGAACGGTATTTATATGAAGATGGCTGCCGATGAACTCTATGGTAAAAATCTGACCATGACCATGTTGGACATCATGGCTCAGCGCTACGTTATTGCTAATACCACCATGAAGGCTTATCCGGTGAGCAGGTTCGACTACACAGAATCAGGCTTTAAAGTTACACTGGATAATATGTGGCAGAAATTATACCTCGGTATTGCCGGTGCCAACGAGTTGCTGAGTAATCTCAATAAGTACAACACCATTTTAACGCCTGAAAAAAGTGACCTGTATAAGGGCCAGGCATACGCATTACGCGCCTTCCTGCATTTTGATGTGCTACGCTTTTGGGGACATGCTTATACTACTGATTCCCTTAAAGAGGCAATACCATACTACCGCAGCTTATCTTCGGAAGTGGTGCCGTTTATTCCTGCCCGTCAGGTGTTGGATAGTGTGCTGGATGATTTGAAGATGGCAGAAACGCTGCTGGCCAATGACCCGGTACTTACCAAAGGCTCCCGGGATGAAGGCAGCAAGGATAACTATCGCTTTAACCTCATTGCAGTAAAGGCTTTGCAGGCCCGCGTATTGCTGTATCGGAACAACAAGCCGGCTGCATTGGCGAAGGCGAAGGAAGTAATAGCAATAGGCCAGCCGGTTTTTCCATGGGCTACCTATAGCAGCGTAGTGGAGTCGGAAGGGTTTAATGACCGCATTTTTGGCTCAGAAGTCTTATTTGGCGTATATGCGGGGAGGATGTACCAAACCTATAACAACCTGTTTTCGCCCCAGGCCTCACCGGATAGCATACTTGCTGCGGGCACTTCCACACTGTTGGAAACCGTATACGAAGGCAACCAGGCGGATTACCGCTATACCCAGCACTGGAAGCTGAACAGCGCCGGTGTGAGTTATCGTACCTTTTATAAATACATAGATGCGGCTCGTAAGGATTATTACAAATACCGCTATCTGGTACCGCTGATCCGCATGAGTGAAATGTATTACATCGCTGCAGAGTGTGAGCCGGATAAAGCTACTGCACTGGGTTACCTCAACAAAGTAAGGGCTAACAGGCAGAAAACACCGGTCGACCTCCTGCCCACCGCGGATGTAGAAACAGAAATTACCAAAGAGTACCAAAAGGAGTTTTATGGAGAAGGACAGATCTGGTATTACTTCAAACGTAAGCAACTGACCACCATTACATCGGCCAACTTCAACAGCGGCTTGAAAATGACACCTGCCCTGTATGTGCCGCCGATTCCGGAATCAGAACTCTCTGTCAGATAACCTTTTAAAATATTAGTAAATGCAACATAAAATTTTCCGCAGTATTGCTGCGCTAATATTAGTGGTAGCAGGTGTATCCTGTGAAAAGCAGGGCCTTGATCTGTATGATGATCAGACTGCTAAAAATGATATTTATTTCCTGGAGAAATTCAATTACGCTGCGGGTAGTAATTCCGCGGATATTATGGATAATTACCGTCGCCGGTATATCAGTCTCGGCTATACGCCATTAGGCGTGAAAGATACGGTGATAGCGATTTACGTGCGGCCAACGGGTGGCAGAGCTTCAGCTGACAGAACCTACACCGTAGAAGTGGCAGATTCATCCACCATGAAGGAAGGAGTGCATTTTGAGTTCCTGAACAAGCCGTTTAAGATTGCTGCGGAAAATACCAGGGATTCTATACTGATTAAATTTCACCGCTCTCCGGACTTTCAGAAAGATACCCTTATGCTGGCGCTTCACCTGAAAGCAAATGAAAACTTTGGTATCAATTTCCCGTGGAAGCGGAGTTACAATGGCCGCGACTCCCTCAATATCATAGAGTATATTATTGATATGGACGATATCACCGGGGAGCCCGGCGTGTGGTCGGACCCCTGGTTTAAGACTTATGTGCCTTACTATCTCGGCAAGTATTCGCGTACCAAGGTGCTGTTACTGACACAGGTGATTGGCATGGACCCTAAAGAGTTTACAGTGTTACCTACCACTACGGCCGACAAGGGCAAGCTGTTGGATAAGATTGCCACCTGGTGCAAATACCTTTACTGGTGGCTGGGTGTGGAAAAACAAAACGGCCGCACCTATACCGATGAAAATGGCGATCCTATTACGTTTGGTACTTTAATTAAATAACACACAATCATGACGAATATGATGCGATATATAGGCTTACTTGCGCTGGTAGTGCTGTTTGCTGCCTGTAGAAAGGATTTGGGAAATTATGAGTACAAAGAAGTAAATGCACTGGAGATCAGGGGGATTCCTGATACAGTAGTAGTGAAGCTGGGGACGATTGTTCCAATCAGGCCGGACCTGACCTTTACGCAGGATACCGTGGCCGGGCACTTTACCTACGAATGGATGGCCATTGACAATGCCACCGACAATAAATTCAGGCTGCTCGATACCAGCCGTAACCTCACGGTGGAAGTACCTTTACAGGCAGGCTACTACAATGTATACTATACGGTAAAGGAGAAGTCGACCGGCATTACCTGGTCCAAAAAATTTGTGATGAGCGTAGTAGGGGCCCTGGGCAAAAAAGGCTGGTTCTTTATGTCCGATGTGGATGGTAAAACCAATGTACAATTTTGGGAAGAAGATATGGCACAATTGGGCGTATATCCGATCAGGCATACGGACCTGCTGAGTAAAATCAAAGATCCGGTGAGTGGCAAACCTTTGACCCTTGAAGGAAAGCCAAGGTATTTGAACGTGACAAATTTAAGCGTCAATGTAGCTGAAACAGGCTATAAATACTGGTTGTACCTGGGTTCCGAATTTTCTGGTGAGAAGATCAATATCACCAATGGGTTAATCTGGAAGAACCCGAGTTACTCTTTCCGTTTCGAAACGGCAAATTTATACCCTTCCAATCCATTGTGGGTACACAGTCAGGGTGCTGGTGTGGCTTATGCTTACTATGAAGGGCAGTTGTATAAATCCTACTCTGTAAACAAGGAGGTTTTTGGTATTCCTATTAACCGGCTCAATACCGGGGAAACATTTAAGATTTCTCCGTATATGGCCGTACCGTTAAACATGCAGGAACTGCTGTCTATTGTGTATGATGTGGACAATAAGCGCTTTATGAAACATTACGGTGCTGCTACCAGTTATATGACGGCGCTGCTGCCCAAAGTGGGTGGTTTTGATCCCAATAATGTAAATATGGATCTGGTGTATATGGCGCACACGGCAGCCTTCGGCGGCCAGGCAGTGGCAGTGCTGAAAGACGCAGCCAATAAGAGGTTTATTGCCCGCATTACACTTACTACCAGTGGTACTACTTCAGCTGAAAAACTGGAAGAAGTAAATCTTCCGGAGCTGGCAGCAGCTGATCATTTTGAAGTGGATATCCGCTACGGATTCCTGATCTACAGTGTAAAGGAAAAGCTGTATGCCTATGATATGGATGCTAAGAAGCAATGGCTGCTGCGCGACTTCGGCGCAGGCGCCGAGATAACGATGCTGAAGTCGGGAATGGACTGCGTATTGCCTTCCTGGGCAGCGTATCTGTTAAGGCCACAAAATTATAACCGGGCGCAGATCGAGCCACCGGTAGTAGGCCTGATGGTAGGGGTGTTCAATCCCGCGCAAGGCCCCATGGGAGGAAAGGTAGATATTGTGAATATGGAACTTGCCAGCCATCCAAGTTATTATACATTTAGTGGCTTCGGCAGGGTAGTGGATATTGAGTATATCAATCTGTAGAGTACTCCTTTATTAAATGCGGATGCTGCGCGCAGCGCGGCCCCTCCTCCGTGAGGCCGAAGGCATCACGGGCAATCGCTTTCGAACAATTGCAAAAAAGATCACCACTCAGACGAGTGGTGATTTTCTTTTTAGGGTTTAACTCCTTAACAGGAGTGTGCTTCTTTTCGGGCTTCCATAGGTTTGAGTCCCAGCGTTTGCAACATTTGCATATCTTCATCCACACCCGGATTTGGCGTCACCAGTAAGGTCTGACGTTCTCCGGTGAAAATGGAGTTGGCACCTGCCATAAAGCACCAGGCTTGTTCTGCTTCGGTCATTTCGATGCGGCCTGCGCTAAGTCTCACTACGGAGGCTGGCATAATAATTCTTGCTGTTGCAATCATCCGGACCATATCCCATATGTCCACCTTAGGGTTATTTTCCAACGGTGTTCCTTTTACCCTTGCGAGTGCATTTACCGGTACAGATTCCGGATGCTTAGGCATGGTAGCCAGTGTGAGCAGCATGGCCATGCGGTCGTGATGGGTTTCACCCAAACCGATGATGCCGCCGGAGCATACGGTAATACCGGCTTTGCGGACGTTATTAATGGTATTGATTCTGTTATCGAATTTGCGGGTAGAGATGATTTCTTTATAATATTCTTCGGAGGTATCCAGGTTGTGGTTGTAGGCGTGCAGGCCTGCTTCCTGCAGGCGGATGGCTTGTTCCTCCGTGAGCATACCGAGAGTACAGCATACTTCCATGCCCAGTTCATTCACCCCTTTCACCATGTCAATTACTTTGTCGAAGTCGCGGTTATCCCGTACCTCTCTCCAGGCGGCGGCCATGCAGAAGCGGGTGGAGCCGGTGTCTTTTGCTTTTTGTGCGTGGGCTATCACCGTTTCTACCGGCAGGAGGGCCTGTACCTTAATGTTGGTATGGTAGCGCGCTGCCTGTCCGCAATAAGAGCAGTCTTCCGGGCATCCACCGGTTTTAATGGATAATAAAGTACAAACCTGCACTTCATCAGCGGCATGGTACCGGCGGTGTACGCCGGCGGCCTGGTATACCAGTTCCATCAGCGGGAGGTCGTAAATGGCCTGGATCTCTTCTTTGGTCCAGTCGTGTCTGATTTCAGCTGTCATGCTTCCTTATAGATTTTAATTTCGTATATGCTTAGGCGTAGATATTCAATTCTTCTTCAATGGCTACCAGCCATTTTACAAACAGGCCGTTTTCCAGCTCCTGTATATGGCGGGCGTGGTGTTCCCAGTCGCGTGAAAATGTTTTCAGCTGGCTGATCATTTCTTCCAGGTGGCCTTCTTCCTCCACGATGATGGACCTTACCATCACCTTGCTGTTGGCCTGATCCAGTGCCTGTTGATATACCGGGTACAGCTCATCTGCCCGTACTTCTATAGCATATGTTACAAAGAGATAAGCGGCATTTTTGAGCGCCTGCCCGCTAAGGCTGAATTGTTGCTTCAGGTAACGGGAGGTAAGCAGGTCCAGCGAATGGAGATAATGGCGTGTATGCGTGGCAGCGAGTAACTCGTGTGGCAGGTAGGTTTTACACAGCTGCGCATCCAGTTTCAGGATCTGCTTTTTCAGGTAATAGGCATGGCGGTGTTCCTCTGCAGCATGCTTCAGCTGAATCAGATCTACGCTGGTAGGATGCTCACAGCCGGATATTTTCCTGGCGCCGGCATTTTCCATGAACGACAAGGTATTGAGCCACCGGGCGTGCAGGTGAGGCTGCCCTACTATATGTTGAAGTAATTGATGCATAAGTTGCTGATTTTCGGTTCAAATGTAATGGCTTGCCGGATGGTCAAACTAGACCGGATTTTATATTTCAGCTAGTCCGGATAAAAGCTTTATTTTGCCGGACTATTAAAAAATTGCAAATATGGGTAGTCCGGTGAGCGTGCCATACGAGAGTTTTGTTCAGATCGACCGTGAGTCAGCCACAGCAGTGTATATTCAGATCGCCAACCAGCTGGTAAACGCCATCCAGCGAGGATACGTGGTGCCCGGCACCCGGCTTCCCGGCACCCGCGAGCTGAGTGAACTGCTCCGGTTACACCGCAATACCATCGTGGCAGCCTACGAGGAGCTGGACGCCCAGGGCTGGGTGGAGTCCCGCCCCAACAAAGGCACCTATGTCATCGGCAACCCGGAAGCGAAGCCCCGTAAAATACGTGCGACGGAAGAAGTACCGTTGGTGCAATACCCCACCAGCACCGGCTTCTCCTTTAAAAAATCCAGTTTACTGGATAGCCCTTTCGAACATGCCGCCTGTGAGTATATTTTCAATGATGGTACGCCGGATATCCGGCTCACACAGGTTGCCCACCTGTCGAGCCTCTACAGCGCCAACATGAAGCGCAAAAGCAATCACCGCAAGCTCGGCTACTATAACCACGACGGGAGCGAATTCTTCAAACGGAATTTATCCAATTACCTCAACGTTACCCGCGGCCTTCACATCTCCCCCAACAACCTGCTTATCACCCGCAGTACGGAAATGAGCGTGTACATTACTTCCGAAATATTATTATCTAAGGGAGATATTGTGCTGGTGGGTGCACTAAGCTATTTTTCTGTGAACATGATTTTCCAGAAATCGGGGGCGAGGATCATGCCAGTGCCTATCGACGAAGAAGGAATTGACGTGGACGCCGTCAGGGATATTTGTACTCGCCAAACGATCCGGATGCTCTACATTACGCCGCATCATCATTATCCCACCACGGTAACGCTCAGCGCACAACGGCGACTCGCATTGCTCAACCTCTCCGCTGAATTCGGGTTCATCATTCTGGAAGACGATTACGACTACGATTTTCATTATGATAAAAGCCCGGTGCTGCCGCTGGCCAGCGCAGATAAAAAAGGTATGGTGGTATACATCGGCGCCTTCGGGAAATCGCTGGCCCCGGGTTTTCGTACAGGCTTTATCGTTGCACCGGAAAACCTGATGGTGGAAATGCGCAAACACCTTGGCATCATCGACCGGCAGGGGGATATCCTCATGGAACAGGTACTGGGTGAAATGATCGAGGAAGGAGAAATTCACCGCTACCTTAAGAAATCACTAAAAGTATACCACGAACGCCGCAACCACTTCACCAGCCTGCTACAGCAGCACCTGGGGGATCACCTTCATTTCCAACAGCCCTCCGGTGGCCTCGCCGTATGGACGGAGTGGAAACAACCCGTCAATCTCTTTCAGCTGGCAAAAGAATGTGCGAAAAATAATCTCTTTATTCCTAAAACCCTGTTGTATCAACACAGGCAACTATCAGGTATGCGCCTGGGTTTCGGACACATGACCTTAAAGGAAGCAACTGAAAGTATAGAGATTTTGCGGCATTGTTTGCAGTGAGTTTATTTGCTTTAAATCCCGGTGTAAATTAGCATTTACAACCGCGCCGAAGGCGCGGCACCTTCCCCATCGCTGCCGAAGGCAGCGATAACATTCCAATAAAAAAGAAGGCACCTCCTCTCATCGTGCTGCCGAAGGCAGCGATAATACCTTAATAAAAAAGAAGGCGCCTGAAATAGTTTCAAGCGCCTTCCTCATTAAAAAAAAATATTATTGATACACCCGCACCCAATCTACTATCATCTGTACCGGCAGCTGCTCCGGATGTACTTTGCCTACCCAGTCGCCTCCTAACTGCTGATCAATCAGGATATAAAAAGGCTGATCATACGGCCACTGCGAAGGGTCTACGCCCTGCACACGGGGATAGGTAAACGTAGTTTTTCCATTGAGCTGAAACTCAATCCTGTCCGGATACCAGCTGATACCGAAGGTGTTGAACGCAAGCGGGTCCAGCTTGGCGGTGCCGCCATGAGGTGGATTTTTATCCTGCTTAAGTTCCAGCGTATACCAGGAGTGGGTGGTTTGGTAGATAAGCTGATCGTGGTTAAGATGCTCCATGATATCGATCTCTCCGTTTTTCGGGTACTTACCGTATTTATCCTGTTCGGCCAGCATCCACATGGCAGGCCAGGCTCCCTGGGCGCCTTCCAGCTTAGCACGGATTTCTATCCTTCCATACTGAAATGCAAATTTACCTTTGGACCAGATGCCGCCTGTTAGGAAAGGCCGCGGATCAGCCACAGTATCCGGGTTTACGATCCCACGGAGGTAGAGCAGGCCACTATCCAGCCGGTAGCAGGCTTCGTTGCTGCTCATATGTTTGCCCCAGGCGGCGTTGTTAGGAGGGATGCGTGTCCACCGGGAAGTATCCAGTTGTGGCTGGTTAAATTCGTCCTGCCAAACGAGTTTCCACGTTTTGTGTTCACGGCCTTGCTTTTGCACGTAAATATGCTGGCGATTGCCGCTGCGGTTCGTTACCTTACACGAAGAAATGGCTGCTACGGCGAGCAGCATCAGGAGTATGCGTTTCATTGTCAACTGTATATGACTTGAAAGATAACTCATTTTATTTTACTCGTTTTAATGGACATGAACATTTGCAGTAGCACGGAAGTAATGATCAGTAGCAGTCCTGTGTAAAATGCCATATTCAGTTGTTTCCCTTCCTGGAAAAAGAGGATGGCCAGCAATATGCTGTATACCGGCTCCAGGTTAAACGACAGGCTCACGGTAAAAGCAGAAATGCGCCGCAGGGATTCGGCTACCATCACATAAATGGCAATGGTGCAAAACGAAGCCAGGATCAGGAGATAGCCGATGTCGGTGCCGGTGGGTATTAGCTTCACGGCTATCGGTAACGTATATACGTACACGGGTATCAGCAGTCCAATGCCCAGCGTGATACCGGCCATCTGGTAATAGTTGATCATAGCAGCATCGTAGCGGCGGATCAGCTTTTCGTTGGTCAGCATATACAGGGAGCCGAATACGGACGAAATAAGGCCCAGCGTAATGCCCAGCCGGTAGCTGGTATCAAAGTGGAAGATGAGTCCTACGCCAATCACAGTGAGTAAACTTAGCAGCAGCTCTCTTGCAGAAAAGCGCTTTCCTGCTACCACTGGTCCCAGTAGGGCGGTAAAAAATCCCGAGGTACAAAAGCATATCACGCCGATACTGATATTGGAATATTTGATGCTGGCGTAAAACAGCAGCCAGTGCAGCCCCGGTAGCAGCCCGGAAGCCATCAGCTGCCATTGCTGTTTCCGCTCATATACCATAAACTTGCGGCTGCCCTTCAGAATAAGGTAGAGCAAAATCATGGAAAATAAGGCCCTGAACCATACCAGGCCAATTTCATTAATGGAAATGAGTTTGCCGAATATGCCTGTAAATCCTGCCAGGATGACTGCAATGTGCAGCAGCAGAAATGATTTTTTCATAAAAATTTAGGTAGATGCCAGTGCCGCTCAGGCACGACAATAAGTATCAGTAAAAATGATGAAGTCGGAAAAAGTCTGTAAAAGTAGGTGGAGCTGAATAAGAAGTTGGGCTATTTATCAGATAATACGTCAAAACAAAAACAACAAAACACAAGTCTTTGCTGCTTACCTGCTTTGCTGCTCCTATGTTTGCAACAAACAACAAACAACAAAACACAAGTCTTTGCTGCTCCTATGTTTGCAACAAACAACAAACAACAAAACACAAGTCTTTGCTGCTTACCTGCTTGGCTGCTTTGCGAGCAAAAAAGATCGCTCCCCTGGTGCCGAAGGCACCATCAGCGAAATAAGTCTCTGCGAGCAATAAACATCCGATCACCTGCCAATCGCAGGTAACAAGTAGCAAAGAACAAGCTTCTGATTCAGCTTAGCGGGCTACTACTGGAGGAGGAAGTGTACCTAAAAATAATGGTTTCGCCATAGTTCCAAAAATAGACATTCCTTTCCGCAATCCAAAGGGCTTAAAACTTTATTTTTGCTGCAATCTGTAAACACGCATGTTCGAAGATCCGCATTTCTCCAGGCAATATGATCATTTGTCGCCCAACCTCCGCATCATGACGGATGTATTGGCTATTTATATGTATCCCATTGACAAACCTACGCTAAACGCTGCCATGGCTACTTTGCTGCCACTGCAGCCGGTGGTGGTGGGGGAGATGTTACAGCAGCTGGCGGACATTGGCATCGTTGTAAAAAACGTTTCCGGCAGCTTCCTGCTGCCATTGGAGTATTGCCTGCAATTATTTCCTGCGGTGATTATGCAACCGCACTATCAGGATATGCTGCGGGCTGTTCCTGCCAACGATTTTCATTTTTACAGTACACACGCCGCCTTGCAGGAAATGCAGCGCATACTGGTAGCCTATTTCATCGGCGACCGCTCCCTGCTCCAGCTGCCAGTGCGGAAAATGGAACAAAACCTGACGGAGTACCTGCCTTATTTGTCGTGCCTGGCTGGCCGTACTGCCTACAAAGGTATCCTGCACTTCTTCTCCGAAAACGCCGTGGCAGCAATGTTTAGCTGGTCCTTGCGATTCCAGGAGCAGCTTATGCAGCCAATCACAGTGCTAAAGGAATTACAGGAGGAACTGACGCCGTTCAGCACCGTTCGTATATGCCCCGAAGTAAGCCTGCTGGATGGTAGCCTTGCGGCTATTCCATCTCCCGAAACAACAGACGAGCACTTTCAACAGGCCGTATGGCTGTTGTACCACGATACATCCGCCAAAGCGCGGCAAATGTTTGAGCTGGGCATTAAAAAGCAACGCAGCACCGACAAGAAAAACACGCTGCCAACTACTGCCATCTATGCTTTTTATTACGCCTGCTGCCTGGCGCTGCTGCCGCCTGCGGATAGTAGTCCCCTCATACAAAAAATTACCACGCATTACGAGCGCAAGCCCTTTCCGGCAATCGTGCCTGCACTGGCCCTGCTCTACCTCCACATGGGTAAGCGGGAGCGGGCAGAAAACCTGCTGGAAATACTGTTCGAAAATGCCGCCAGGGAAGCCGATAAACGCCTGATGGCCCTCCTGGGCTACCTGGCGCTGAGGTGGTATCACCCTAAAAATAAACTCCTGGTATTACACCAAACTTCCCGGCGCGTGCTGCTGGCAAGGGCTGTGGCCAATGGATACGGCTTGCCGGCATTCGAATACTGTTACCACACCAGGGATGAAAACTACGACGGTTACCAGTCGTTTTACGATGAATTTGCAGCCACTACCGGCTTAAAGCCATTGGGTGCTTCTGCCGACCAGGTGCCGGAATGGGAGCGGGTGCTGAATTCACTCCTGGGGCATGAGGAGAAGAAAAGAGAAAAAGCTGCGGTGCCTTATCGCATCGCTTACCTGCTGGACCTGCAACAGTACACCATCCAGCCGGTGTTGCAGCAATTTAAAGACGAAGTGTGGAGTAGTGGCCGCCCCTTGCCGCTGAGCCGCCTCAAAGATGGCAGTGCAGAAGGGATGACGGACCAGGACCTCCGTATTGGCACCGCCATACAAAAGGTGAGTTATTATAATACAGGATCGGATGGCTGGTCGTTCGAGCCCCGCGTATGGCAGGAAATGGCAGGGCATCCGCTGTTGTTTGATATTAACAACGGCGCCCCCGTTGAAGTGGTGAAAGGTGTTCCTGAAATCAACGTGATCACTAACGCTAAAGGGTATACGATTTCTACCAACATCCATGATTTCAACACTCCCATGATTTTTATCAGAGAGAGTAATACCCGCCTCAAAGTGATTGTACTCAATACCTGGCAGCAGCACCTGTTGCGTACCTTGCACCAGCTGCATACGATTCCATTAACCGGCAAGGATAAACTCAACGCAGTACTGCAACAGGTAGCTACCCACCTCACCGTACATGCGGACATGCTGGAAACACCAACGGATATACGCAGCATCACCGCGGATGCAAGGATTGTAGTGCAGTTGTTGCCGGTAAACACCGGGCTGAAAGCGGCCTTTTTTGTAAAGCCCTTCCGCAATGATCCGCCTTATTGCAAACCGGGACTTGGTGGCCGCGCGGTGCTGGGCATTATGAACGGAGAGCGCTGTCAGGCTCGCCGCAACCTGGATCAGGAATTAGCCAATTACAAGGAACTCCTCGGTTACATTCAGTTGGAAGTGATGCAGGAAGTAGATGACGACCAGATCATTTTTGAAGATGCCATGGATTGTCTGCAGCTGCTGGAAGTAATCCGCCTCCATCCTGACATCGCCGTGGCTGAATGGCCGGAAGGGGAGCGCTACCGCATCCGCCAGGAGCTGGATGCATCGCAGCTGCACATCACCATCAAAGAAAAGGATCATTGGTTTACTGCCGATGGCAGCATCCGGGTCGACGAATACACGGTGCTCACCCTGAAAGAACTGCTGGATACAAACCGCCTTAAACATAATCGTTTCTATACACTCAAAAACGGGGAGATCGTATCGCTCACCGATGGTATTCGCCGCCGCCTTCAGGAGCTGGCTACATTTACCATGGAAGAGAAAGACCAGCTACGTATCCGCCCTATGATCGTGCCTTTTGCTTCCGAAGCCCTCATGGACCTGGAAGCCGTAAAAACGGATACTGCCTGGCGCAACATGCTCAAAAAGTGGGAACAGGCAAAGGAGTTGAAAGTGGAAGTCCCCGCAGGATTACAAACCTCCCTGCGCAGCTACCAGGAAGAAGGCTTCCGCTGGATGGTGCAACTGGCTTCCTGGGGTGCAGGCGCCTGCCTGGCGGATGACATGGGCCTCGGCAAAACCATACAGGCGTTGGCGTTACTCCTGCATCGGGCACCACAGGGGCCTGCCCTGGTAGTATGTCCTGCCTCTGTGTTGCCCAACTGGATCAGCGAAGCCAATAAGTTTGCGCCTGCATTGAATGTCGTAGATCTCTCCTCAGTTAATCGTGCAGCTATAATAAAAGAAGCAACGACCTTTACGGTAGTGGTAACTACTTACGGGCTATTACATTCTGAAGCGCAGCTGCTGCATAAAAAGGTATGGCACACCGTAGTGCTGGACGAAGCACATATCATTCGCAATGCCGGTACCCGTACAGCTAAAGCTGCCTATGGCCTCGATGCTCATTTCCGGCTCGCGCTCACGGGAACCCCTGTACAAAACAACCTGGGAGAGATATGGGGGCTATTCCGCTTTTTGAATGAGGAGCTGCTGGGCAGCCAGGAGTACTTCAACAAACAATATGTATTTCCATCTCTCCGGAATCCGGAAAGCCCGGTGAAGAAGCAACTGAAAAAATTGTTGTCGCCTTTTATGCTCCGGCGCACCAAAACCGCTGTATTGGAGGAGCTGCCTCCAAGTACTGAAATAGTAAAACTGGTACAGCAAACTCCGGAAGAAGCCGCCCTTTATGAAGCTGTGCGCAGGAAGGCATTAGAGTCGCTCCATACCCGCGAGGATAATATTGGGCAACGCCACATCAAAGCACTCGCTGAAATCACGCGGCTGCGACTGGCTGCCTGCAACCCTAAACTGATTGATAGCAATATGGATATACCTTCTTCCAAGCTGGAGGTATTTATGGAGATTGTAGAGGAGTTGTTGCAAAATCAGCACAAGGCACTTGTGTTTAGCCAGTTTGTAATGCATCTGGATTTAATAAAGGCGGCACTGCTGCAAAAAGGGGTTAAGTTTTTGTATTTAGATGGGAGCACCCCGGTGGCTACACGTGCATCGCTGGTGAAACAATTCCAGTCAGGAGCGGCGGATGTATTTTTAATCAGCCTGAAAGCAGGAGGACTGGGCCTCAATCTCACTGCAGCTGATTACGTCATCCACCTGGACCCGTGGTGGAATCCCGCCATCGAGGAGCAGGCTTCCGACCGGGCAAGGCGTATTGGTCAAACAAGACCGGTAACGGTATATCGTTTAGTGACTATGCATACCATCGAAGAAAAAATCCTTACCCTGCATCATACCAAACGCGCCCTCGCGGATCAGTTGCTGGAAGGAACGGACCAATCGGTGAAGCTGTCGGCGGAGGAGCTGGTGCAGTTGATAGAGAGTTATTAATAGGTAGGTACTGTGCCACTGCTTTCCTTGTCATATCTGAAAAACGGCATTGTCAGTTATCGTGCCATTATGATAATAATTTATTAGCAACAGCGTGCATCGAATTTGAATTCAATATGCATAGCGGCGTAGAGACGGCTGGCTAGCCGTCTCCTCGCTTTGTGACCTCCCCGATGACACCGAAGGTGTCATTGGATAACCTCAATCAAAATATTTATTGTACCCCATCACCCTACTCGATAAGTAGAGTACAATTTAACAGATGTTTATCACGCACGATAAAATCATGTTGAATTTTTTTATGGAATTTTGACCGCGTTGCATCTAATCAATGCGTGTGTGTGCGGGAACTGTGAATTCCTTATTAACCTGTAACCCGTTAATGAAAAAACTTTTTTTCCTGGTTGCTTTGTTGTTTACCATACAAACAACCTGGGCGCAATCCGCGATAGTAAAAGGGAAGGTGGCGGACACCCTGAATCGTGTCAACCTTTCCAATGCGGTGGTAGCTGTACTGCATGCGAAAGACTCCATCCTGTACCGGTTTCAACGAACCGCCGGAGATGGGCGCTTTGAACTTAAAAACCTGAAACCCGGCCAGTACCTGGTCATGATCACTTACCCGAAATTTGCGGACTATGTGGAGTCGGTAACGCTTACTGACAGTACCCTGCATAATATGGGTAATGTAAATATGATCCAGAAGGCAAGACTGCTGCAGGAAGTGGTGGTGAAGCAACAGGTCGCGGCTATACGCTTTAAAGGCGATACCACCGAGTTTAATGCCGACAGCTTCAAAACCGCTGCCAATGCTAATGTGGAAGAGTTGTTGAAGGTGATGCCTGGTATACAGGTCGATAAAAACGGACAGATAACCGCCATGGGGCAGCAGGTCAAAAAAGTGCTGGTGGAAGGGGAGGAGTTCTTTGGGGATGATCCTACACTGGTAACTAAAAACCTCCGCGCGGATATGGTGGATAAAGTGCAGGTATTCGATAAAAAAAGTGAGCAGGCTGATTTTACCGGTGTCGACGACGGTGAAAAATCCAGGACCATTAACATCACCCTGAAAGAAGACAAGAAGAAGGGCTATTTCGGGAAAGCCAGTGCCAGCGGCGGTACCCATGGCTATTTTGATACGCAGCTCATGGCCAACCTCTTCCAGGGCAAACGCAAGGTAGCAGTGTTTGGCATCGCTTCCAACACCGGAAAAACGGGACTTAACTGGGAAGAACGGGATAAGTTTGGACAGAGTAATGCCGATAATATGAGCTACGATGAAGTTGGCGGTTATTATATAGGCTATAACAATGATGATCTGGGTGGCTGGGACGGCAGGTTTGATGGCAGGGGATTCCCGCTGGCACAAACAGGCGGGGTGCACTACGAGGACAAATGGAACCAGGATAAGCAGCGTATGGCCGCTAACGCGAAAGGTTTGCGCATGGATGTGGAACAGTGGTCCGCCAACCTGAATCAGAACGTACTTAATAATACCGTGCAGTATTCCAAAGATACCAACACCAGCAAGGTACTGGATAAGAAGGTCCGTGCTGATGGTATGTACGAATGGAAGATCGACAGCATGGCTACTGTAAAGTTCAACGTACAGGCAGGGCGGGATAATCATACCAGCTTTTCCCGTACCAAAGGGGAGGTAACAAATGAAAACGATCAGTTGCTCAATGAAAATGAGAACAATACCAGCAGCGATGGGCAGCGCGATAAATTTGGTACCAACTTGTTATGGAAGCAGCGTTTTCAAAAAAAGGGGCGAACCCTTTCCGTCAACTTATCGCAGAATTATGAGAAATCCAACAGCAATATGTTGCAGCTGTCCCATGCAAGTGTTTACACCGCCGGCGTGCTGGATTCTGTATTGACAGTCGATCAGCATAAACTAAATACCAGTGAAGAATCCAATATCGGTGGCAACGTAACCTATACGGAGCCTTTGGGGAAAAACGGGTTAATGCAATTCTCCTATAGGCTGCAGCTGAATAATAACCATTCCGGCCGAAGTTCCTATAATAAGGCGGACAACGGAAAGTATGAGGAGCTGGATTCTCTTTACAGTAATGACTTTCAATACAATGTAGTCACTAATTCAGGCGGCCTGGCCTATAACTATAATTACAAAAAAATCCGTTTCAACATTGGTACTAATGTAGGTGCAACGAAGTATCACCAGGATAATATGTTTACCGGTACTACCTGGGATCGCAGTTTTATCAACTGGAATCCGCGGGCGCGTATAGGTTATCAGCGTCGCCAGCAACAAAGTATCTCCTTGTCATATAACGGGTATACCCGTCAGCCGGATGTGAATCAGTTGCAGCCACTGGTGTCCAATGATAATCAGATCAATATTGTGGTGGGTAACCCGGCACTGAAACCCTCATACTACAGCTCCATGAATTTAAATTTCAGCGACTATAAGGTGTTCACGGAGCGGAATCTTTGGGTAAGCCTCAATTATAGTTTTGCCTTGAATGATTTTGGTAATGCAACGGAGGTAGATGCCAGTGGGCGAAGCAAAAGCATGACGGTAAATGTGGATGGCAACCGCAGTATCAGGTACTGGATGTCGGGCGAGTGGAAACTGAAGTGGAAAGGGGTACGATTTGGCGCAGAGTCCAATGGAGAAATGGGCAGGCGCACGGACCTGGTAAATCTGGTAAAGAATATCTCCAACACCTATAACGTTGCAGCATTGGTTTCCTTAAGGAAATTTGAGGAGAAGAAATATGAAGCATCCATACGTGCGGGCGCTCGTTATAATAGTACCGTGTCGTCCATACAGCAATCGCTGACCACTACCTATTGGGAGTTTCCGCTGAATGCCAACGTAACGGTTACATTGCCCTGGAAACTGCAGTTAAATACAGATATGGATTATACTATACGGCCTAAAACTGCGTTGTTTGCCATGAATAACAACATGGCTATCTGGAATGCCGGCTTAGGTAAGAAGTTCGGAAAGGGCGATGCCTTTGAGCTGAGGTGTTCGGTAGAGGATTTGCTGAAGCAGCGCCGGGGGATTAATCGAAACATGTATGGTAACACGGTATCGCAAAGCACGTATGGTATCATCGGCCGCTATGCCATGGTTACTTTTCTCTGGAATTTTAACAAGTTTGGTGGAAGCACTGCCGCCAGCAAATAGTTTTTTTATGAAGATGAAAATGCTTTTAGGAATACTGTTAAGTATGTGTTTAGGGCAACTGGTGAAGGCGCAGGAGGCAATGTTTTTTACTACCGGAAGGATTGAGTTTGAGAAGCGTACCAATGTACATGCAGTGCTGAAGGAGATGAATAAAGATGATCCTGATAATGGCTGGGTGCAGTTACAGTTGCAGCGTTTGCCCCAGTTCACCACCCAGTATTTCGACTGCTGGTTTACTGATTCCATAACGCTGTACAGGCCAGGCAGGGAAAGTCCGGATATGAAGAATGCCCGGGAGTTTCCGGCAAATGACAACATTGTGTACAATGTGCTCAGCAGCGGCCGTACCGTCTCCCAAAAACATGTATTCGAACAAACTTTTCTGATCCAGGATAGCCTGCGGAATATCAGCTGGAAGATCACGGATGAAAGAAGGAATATTGCTGGGTTCGATTGTCGCCGCGCAAATGCCGTGATTATGGACAGCATTTACGTGGTGGCATTTTTCACCGATCAGATCATTCCTCCCGGCGGGCCAGAATCCTTTACAGGCTTGCCTGGTATGATATTAGGCGTGGCGCTGCCCCATGAGCACATTACCTGGTTTGCTACCAAGGTGCTGGTGGAATCCATCCCGGCGGATCAGTTGTTACCACAAAAAAAGGGAAAGAAGGTTACCCGCGAACAACTACATAACGACCTGTCAGCTGCGTTGGCAGAAAAAGGTAATTATGGTAAATATTACATCAAATTTGCGGAGTTATAAACACCCTTAAAATCGCTGAAAGCCTCCGTGAACCGGGGGCTTTCTTGTTTTTGAGAATTGTTCTGTGTGTGGATAAATTTATTTATTTGGTGGATAAAAAACTAACATTTAAATTTGGAGTCCTGCGTAATTAGAACGATTTACTCCTGAGCATTGACCTCTAGCATCATTCAAAGTTCTTAGTCGAAAAGTAGCCTGTATCAATGTATTTATAGTAATCATATTTCTATTGATAAAAGATACTTCTTTTTCGTAACGTGGAATTATAATGAATGACTGCGGAGTGATCCCACTCCGCAATTCTTTCTGACATAACTTTTTCAATATAGTAACTCAAATCTGACAAGTCAGTAAAGGCTTGCTGAGGAGGATTTTATCTAATCTAAAAAATGCGTGTGAATGAAATAATATTTTACTAGACAGAGATCTAAGCCGCAATGTCGTTTAAATTCAATGTAACCGTAGCTTTAAGTAACCGCGAAACTGGAAGCGATACGTCACAGCGAATAGCAAGTACTACATCAGGCTAAGCCGGGTATTGTTGGTTTCTATTATTACGTCGGCATCTGGTAATCATATGAAGACCCTTTTATTTGTTAGAGCCCCGGAAGTATTGATCAGTGCATGCAGTTACAACAACGGTAAACATTCCGAGCATTTTTTTCAGGCTAAGTCGTGCCTGCGGGTGATATGCGCCAAAGGGCGTTGGATCTCAAACAACCGATCACCACAAAATTTATGACCATGAGAAATTTGTTTTGTTTGTTGGTAGTATTGTTAGCCACCCTGGGAGCACAAGCCCAAACTGTTCAGGTGGCCATGCCACTGGAGGGAGAAGATATCATCACTGAGATCTTCGGCAAAAACAAAGATGCCCTGATGAAGGATTACCTGCGCATTTCACCTGTAGAAACAAAAGGGTTCCAGGAAGCCCTGATGGATTATGAAACAGATAAGCAGCCATGGCAGGCCGAACGCCTGGCCCTGCTGAGAATGTACAACGAGGAATTCACATCGCTGGACGAAAAGAAACTCAATTCATTAACCAAACAAATGATGAACAACGACCTGGAATATAGCCACCTGCAAATGCGCTATTTCCGGCGGATGAATAAGTTGCTGGGCGCTAACCGTGCAGCTAAGTTCTTCCAGCTCGACAGCTATTTCGAACAGTCCACCAAGTCTTATATACAAAACAACTTACCTTTTATTAAGGAGTTGGAAGCGGGCCGGCTGGTATATTTCCGTGAAAAGCCGATTACCCGTCGCTGATTGTTCCCCTTTGAAAAAAGAAGTCCGTTGCTGTGTTTACAGGAACGGACTTTCTGTTTTAATTATTCTTCCACATAGTCTTCACTGACCGGCAGCTGCTTGAATTGCTGATACAGGTGTTCCGGCAGCGTCCCCAGTTTCCGCTTCGCCACATCTATCCAGGCGCCGTCCACATTAATGGTGGCTGCCTTCACGCCGTCCTTCCTGTAAATCTCATGGCGGATGGACCATCTGCTGCCATCTTTACGGGATTTAGTCATCACACAGGTCACTTTCAGGTAATCATTGGGGCCTACCTCCCGATGATAAATCAGCTCTTCCCTGAATAATATAGGGCCCAGCTTCAGTGCCACCAACTCTTCTGCCTTCATTCCCAGTTTATCCAGCATATTTAATCGCGCCTGCGCCGCAAAGTCGGCATAAGCGCTGTGCCGCATGTGCATATTCGCGTCTAATTGTGCCCATAATACGGGGCCTTCGAAATAAGTTACCATGATTAAATTTACGAAAAATGAAAATTACTCCTTTCATGCTGTATTTTTGTACGCAATCACCTTCTCTCTAAACCAAATTTTGACCCACTCACTATGCAATCCTATGTTCGCAGCTTTTCGGAAACTGATCGTACCATGCTTACTATTGTCGGCGGTAAAGGTGCCAATCTCGGAGAACTTACTACTATCGCGGGTGTAAACGTGCCACCGGGATTTTGTATCACTACTGCAGCATTTCAACAAGTGATGGCAGCATCTCCCTCCATTCATCAGCTACTGGAACAGTTAGCCGGTTTAACCATCCACGATCATGCAGCAATCCATTCCATCGGCACTGCATTGCGCCTGTCTATTGAGGAGGCCGCTATGCCGGCGGATGTCAGCGCCGCTATCCGTCAGCATTTACAAGGCCAGGAAGCGGTTCCGCTGGCGGTGCGTTCCAGCGCCACCGCAGAGGATTTGCCTACCGCCTCTTTTGCAGGTCAGCAGGATACCTACCTGAATATTACGGGTATTCCCGCAGTCCTGCAATATGTCAGCAAGTGCTGGGCCTCCTTGTTTACGGAGAGAGCTATTATCTATCGTATCCAACATGGTTTCGACCATCAAAAAGTGCAGCTGGCAGTGGTGGTGCAGCAAATGGTGTTCCCCTATGGGGCGGGTATTATGTTCACCGCCGATCCGGTAACAGGCAACCGGAAAACTGTTTCCGTAGATGCCGGCTTCGGACTTGGGGAAGCACTGGTATCAGGACTGGTAAATGCTGATCACTTTAAAATACAGCAGGGTAGGGTTATTGCCAGGGAGATATCAGCCAAGCAACTCGGTATTTTCGCGGCGCCGGAAGGAGGCACGCGGCAGCAAGCCATTGCGCAGGACCAGCAACAGGTATCGGTGCTGACCGATGCACAGCTACTGGCATTGGAGCAGCTGGGTCGAAAAATTGAAGCTCATTTCGGCCAACCACAGGATATCGAATGGTGCCTCGATAATGATACTTTCTTTATTGTACAAAGCCGCCCTATTACCACCTTATTCCCCATTCCGCAAGTGGAGGATGATCTTTTTCATGCCTATATATCCGTAGGCCATCAGCAAATGATGACCGATGCCATGAAGCCACTCGGGCTCTCTTTGTTTCAGCTTACCACACCACGGCCCATGTACGAAGCCGCAGGGCGTTTGTTTGTAGACGTGGCACCCGACCTGGCCGTGCCTGCCCGCAGGGCAATGTTCACCGGCGTGCTGGGTAAATCGGACCCACTGATTAAGGATGCGATACTTACCCTGCTGCAACGAGCGGAATTCCAGGTGGACAAAGCTGATACCATTCCCGTGCCCATGCACGACTACAACGTCAGAATAGATTATGATCCGCATATTGTAGCGAAGCTGATCGCTGCCAACGAGGCAGCAAGCAAACAGCTCAAAGCTGACATCAAAGGCAAAACAGGGCTGGATTTAATTGATTTTATCCTCACGCATATCAGGGAATCGGCTAAGGTATTATTCGATCCGCAAAGCCTGAATGTAATCATCACAGGTATGAACGCTGCTACCTGGCTAAATGACAACATCGAGGCATGGCTGGGGGATAAAAATGTTGCGGATATCCTCACCCAATCCGTTGCCAACAACGTCACTTCCGAAATGGGGCTCGAGCTGATGAACGTTGCCGATGTACTTCGCCCTTATCCGGAAGTAATTAATTTCCTGGAACAAACAACGGATAGTGGTTTCCTGGATCAACTCCCTGCCATACCGGGAGGGCGGGAAACCGCCGCTGCCATTACAGCGTTTCTGGAAAAATATGGCATGCGCTGCGCCGGTGAAATAGATATCACCAAAACCCGCTGGGCCGAAAATCCTGCGATCCTCCTGCCCATGATCCTCAATAACCTGCATAACTTCCCTCCGGGCGCAGCTGCACAAAAGTTTGCCCAGGGCCTCAAAGCCGCCACTGAAAAGGAAAAGGAACTGCTCGATCGCTTACAGCAGCTGCCGGGCGGCGCGGAAAAAGTGGCAGAAACAAAACGAATGATTGAATTGGTTCGCCAGTACAGCGGCTATCGTGAGTACCCGAAATACAGCATCATTAGCCGCAACTTCGTATATAAGCAGGCGTTAATGGGCGAGGCTGCACGGCTCCGGCAAGCCGGTGTTATCAGTGACGTGGAAGATATTTTCTATCTCAGCTTTGAGGAACTGAGGGAGGTGATTCGCACCCAACAAGCGGATCACGCACTCATCCGGCAACGCAGGGAAGTCTTCGCACAATTCGAAAAGCTTACCCCGCCACGCGTAATGACTTCCGACGGCGAAATCATAACGGGTAAATACACACGTGATTACCTCCCAGCCAATGCCATCGCAGGTCTGGCAGTATCCTCCGGGGTAGTGGAAGGGCGTGCCCGCGTAATCCTGGACCTCGCTGAGGCCCGCCTGGAAAAAGGTGATATCCTGGTAACGGCCTTCACAGACCCCAGCTGGACACCAGTTTTTGTAGGCATTACCGGGCTGGTAACAGAAGTAGGCGGGTTAATGACGCATGGTGCCGTAATAGCCCGCGAATACGGCCTCCCCGCAGTAGTGGGTGTGCAGGATGCTACTAAGCTGATAAAAGACGGACAATGGATAAGGGTAAACGGTACGGAGGGGTTTGTGGAAATCTTACAGGAATAAGATCCTGCGAAGCTGTTAGTTACCTTTATTTAGCTACCCAATAAATCAAATACAGCCAGAAAAGTCCTTTTAATAAAAAGAACATAAACCCCCAAAAACCGAGGCGCTTCAGCCATTTGATGATCTTTTCCTTTCGAGTGGTAGTTTCCATTACTAATCGAATTTGCTACGCATAGGTGTATGTCAAAAATAGGAATAATTATTATTGCTCGCTTCACTGGGGAAGGTAAAGCGTACAACCACGCTCACTTTCTAATTCATTCCGGATGTACAGGGCGCAGGCCCTGTACATCCGGAACCAGAGGTGACAAAAGCTTCAGGGAAAATTATTGCTGCTTTAAATACATCTGCTCAATCGCAGCAACATAACGCCCCAGCTCCAAGCCATCATTCTGATTCCCCAAAATCACAATAGATAAACGTGCCTCCGGGTATCTTACATAGTAAGAAGAAAATCCGGTAGTACCGCCCGTATGTACGTAACGCTTCATCCCATATTTCTCTTCAATTTCCCAACCATATCCATAGCCCAACGTAGGGCTAGGC
Source organism: Chitinophaga jiangningensis (assembly GCF_900142605.1). Classification (GTDB taxonomy): domain Bacteria; phylum Bacteroidota; class Bacteroidia; order Chitinophagales; family Chitinophagaceae; genus Chitinophaga; species Chitinophaga jiangningensis. The sequence goes on along the minus strand of NZ_FRBL01000002.1, from coordinate 149,650 downwards.
CACGCGCCAGGCGTAAACATCTCCTGGAGCAAAGCAGGTTGTAATAACCGGTTTGTATAAAACGACTGATCCCACTTATAAAAATCATCTACGGAAGAGTAAATGCCGCCATCTCCCAACAGGTAACTATATCTGCTTTGGTCCATCTGCTTCAGCTGTCCGTCCCGTAAATTATAGCCATAGGCCCTGTCAGGAATGTTTGCATCTGGTGCATTGGTGGTAGTATGGCGCATTTTCAGCGGCCCAAAAATTTCATCTTTCAAAAACTGCGCGAAAGGCTTGCCGGATACTTTGGCTATTATCAGCCCAAGTAATACATAGGCAGTATTGCTGTAGGAGAATTTACTGCCTGGGGTAAAGTTGGCCGTGTCCTGCCGGGTCACCAGGTCCAGCACATCCATATCAGAGAGGGGAGTGGTGCGCGATTGCGGCATCAGATCGCTATAATCTGGTAAGCCTGCGGTATGGTGCAGCATGCGCCTGATGGTTACCTCCTTCCCGTACGGTGGAAAGCCGGGAAAGAATTTGGTAATCGGATCTTCCAGCGATAATTTCTTTTGTTGAACCAATATCAGAACTGCCATAGCTGTAAACTGCTTGGTAACGGAGGCAATGCGGTAATTGGTAGCAGTAGTGGCGGGCGTTTGTTGTTCAATGTTGGCCAGGCCAAAGGCTTTTTTGTAGCTCACCTTCCCGCCCTTGATCACCAGCACACTGATGCCGGTAGTGTTTTGCAGGTTGTAGCTGCTGAAGAGACTATCGATGCGCTGGTTGAGCTGGGCTGAAACGGGTGTGGCAGCAACAAATAGTAACAATAGGATACCGCTGATGGCGAGTTTCATAATACAAATTGGCAGGTGGTGAAGCAAAACTCACGAAGTCGTTCTCCTATGTAAGATATAAAAAAAATGGTACGGTCATTAATGGCCGTACCAGCGTAAGTTACTGTACAGAAGTAATCCAAAACGAATTATCATTCGTGTCCTGCACGCCGCCACTGCGGCCGTAAGGCTGGTCAGCCGGCTCCATAATGCTGGTGGCACCATGCGCCAATGCCTTTTTAAAAGTAGCATCCGCATCAGGTACGTAAATAAAGATTCCTGCGGGCTGCGGTCCATACTCTTTGGTGGCATTGCTGAACATAATAGTGGAGTTGCCCACCTGCACTTCCGCATGGCGGATAGTTTTACCGTCCGGCTGCATGGACTTGTGGGAAACGGTGGCGCCAAATACCTGCTGCATAAATTGAAGGAATGCGTCTGCATCCTTAAGGATCAGGTAGGGCATAATGGTTTGGTGTCCTGTAGGAATGTTCATAGCTCAGTATTTTAATGAATATTGTACCACAAAACTAGTACCACCGGCATCCGCAGAATTGTAAAAAACCGACATTATTCCATCCAGTCGGTAGCGCCCGATTTACCGGAGAAATATATCCTGGGGTGTTGCCCTGAAAAACGGCTGAAGTCGTGTATGAAGTGTGCCTGGTCGTAATAGCCACATTCCAGTGCCAGGTTGGTGAGAGAGATGTTTTTATCCCCGTAGCGTTTCATCGCACCATGAAAGCGGGCAATGCGGGAAAATAATTTAGGCGTAAATCCTGTGTAATGGCGAAACTGCCGCTGAAACTGCCGTTCTGAAATATAGTGCGTAGCGGCCAGGTCGGCAATGCTATGCTGCCCATGTGCATTAATAATACCTGCAATCGCTTTGAATACCGGTGGCTCCGGTTTTTCCGTTACGGCGAGGCGGCGCAGCAGAAACTGCTCTATCAGCTGAATGCGCTCGCTGTTGCCGGCAGCGTTGAAAATACTTTCTTCCAGCGCTACTGCTTCTGATTTTAACAGCGATTGCAGATCCGGCATCTGGTTCGTGACTTCCGCCGCAGGTATACCAAATACCAGCGGTATTGCCTGGGGGTACAGGTATACGCCAATCATACCAAAACCATTGTGGATGCTGAACCTGCTCACCTGTGCACTCTGTCCGTGTATGCCGGCAGTGAAGCTGGGCGTGGCACTGCCATCTCCCAAAATTTCATTAAACCGCCCGTTGTAATGAAACAGCAGTTCCGGGCACATATCCGCCAGGGAATGGTGGGTATAGCCATCCTCACTTTCCAGTATCCAGTAAAACCGGACGATGTGCTGCAGGCGTGCTTCAGGAAAAACGGTCAGGTATTTCATACCCTAAAGGTAGGGAAATGCTGGCTGTAAAGTCCTATATTTACAGCCTTCGGCCAACCAATTATGATGAAAAATTTAGTGACTTCCCTTTTATTGCTGGCGGCCGCACCGCTGGCATATGCGCAACAACAGTCAGCCGCTGTACCCATAACGGCAGGCGTTTCCAGGCAGCTGGCAGACCAGCGTTTTAAAAACATCAGCAACATTCACTATGCGCTGTCGTTTACTTTTCCTGCCAGTAAAACTGCGGTTATTCCTGCAAAAGAGAAAATTACCTTCTCCCTGAAAAATGCAGGGCAAACTTTACAGCTCGACTTTAAACAACCTACCCAGAGTATTACTGCACTGGTGGTAAATGGCAAATCCATTACGCCTGCGGTGCAGGAAGAACACGTGGTAATTGAACCCTCGCTGTTAAAGCAGGGCAAAAATGAAATTGAATTAACCTTCCTTGCCGGCGATGGCTCCCTGAACCGCAATAACGAATTTTTATATGCCTTATTTGTGCCCGACAGAGCGAGGTTTGTATTCCCCTGCTTTGATCAGCCGGACCTGAAGGCTACCTATGATCTAACAGTGGCTGCCCCTTCCGCATGGACGGTGCTGGCCAACGGTACTACGAAAGATAGTGTGGTAAACACCGACGGCACTACTACCTGGCATTTCGCCACCACGGAAAAACTGCCTACCTACCTGTTTTCCTTTGTAGCAGGTATGTTTAAATCCGCCGTGCAGGATATCAAAGGCCAGCCAGTAACGCTGCTGTACCGCGAAAAAGATCCGGGCAGTAATATCGACAGCATTTTCCGCCTGCACCGGGAATCCGTTAGTTTCCTCGAAAAATGGACGGGCATTCCATATCCGTTCCAGAAAATGGGCTATGCCGCAATTCCGGATTTTCAGTTCGGGGGCATGGAACATCCGGGGGTAGTACACTATAAGGCCTCTTCCTTCTTTTTACAAAGTCCTACCAAAGATCAGCTCCTGTCCCGCACCCAGCTGATTTCCCACGAAACGGCACATATGTGGTTTGGCGACCTGGTGACCATGAAATGGTTTAACGATGTGTGGATGAAAGAAGTGTTTGCCAACTTCATGGCTGATAAGGTAGCAGAGGATATACTGGGGTCCGAGCAGTTTAACCTGCGTTTTCTGCAGGATCATTACCCGCGAGCGTATAATGTAGACCGTACGAAGGGGGCCAATCCTATCCGCCAGCAGCTGGATAATCTGAAGGATGCAGGTACCATGTACGGCGATATTATTTACCACAAGGCCCCTGTGATGATGCGGCAGATAGAACTATTGATGGGCAAGGATAACTTTCGGAAAGGTGTACGTGAATACCTGAAAAAATATGCCTACAGCAATGCTTCCTGGGACGACCTGATTGCCATCCTCGCCAGGTACACCAAAAAGGACCTTTATAAGTGGAATGCTGTTTGGGTAAACCAGCCACACCGCCCGGTGTTCGATTATCAAATTTCGTATAGCGGTAACCGGATAAAGGACCTGGAACTCACACAGCATCCGGAGTTTGGTGGTACAGATGTTTGGCCGCAGCTGTTTGATATCGCTTTCGTATATCCGGATGCTGTTAAAACTATTCAGGTAGACATGAATGCCGCACGGCTGAAGGTCAAAGGGGCTGCCGGATTGCCAAAGCCGCAATATATCCTCTTCAACGCCAGTGGACTCGGTTACGGCCTGTTCCCGTCTGATACAGCCATCAATCCACACCTGTTTACCACCGGTACCTCACTCAACCGGGCATCGGCTTACCTGACGGCCTATGAAAATATGCTGGCAGGGCGTTATTATAAACCGCAACAGCCCCTGCAACTTTTCGCCACCGGTCTTGCTATTGAAAAGGAAGAAACCAGTATCAAACAGCTTACAAATTATATCAGCGCCCTTTATTGGGAATTCACTACACCGGCAGATCGAAATGCTTTGGCAGCGGCACTGGAAAACCAATTATGGGCTGCGCTGGAGCAACAGCCATCCGGCAATAACCGTAAATTGATTTTTAAAGCCTATCAGGATATCTATACTTCGGTGGAAGCAGGGGAGCGCATGTACAAGATTTGGGCGTCGCAACAAGCGCCGGAAGGGGTTAAGCTGGCAGAGGAAGACTATATCTCCCTGGCACTTACCATCTCCCTGAAAAATGATACAGCCATCAGCGTTATACCACAACAGATAAGCCGTCTTAAGGATGAGGATAAAAAAGACAGGCTGCGGTTTCTGATACCTGCATTATCTGCCGGTGAGGCCGACAGGGATCAGTTTTTCGCTTCGCTGCGGGAGCGCGAAGGCCGCAGTAAGGAAGCCTGGGTGGTATCCGCATTGTACTACCTGCATCATCCACTCCGCCAGCAAACCTCCAGGAAATATCTGCCGGAGAGTTTGCAGCTGCTGGAAGATATTCAGCGTACCGGCGATATCTTTTTCCCTGCCAACTGGCTGAATGCGATTTTTGGGAATTACCAGGATGCGGAAGCCTGGAATATGGTACAGGTTTTTTTAGATAGCCATCCTGATTATAATCCTAAGCTGAAAGCGAAAATTTTGCAATCTACGGATAACCTTGCCCGTGCGAGGCAGTTATTGAAATTATAAACAGTAGCCGGGAGTGCGTGAGGCACCGCCTCACGCACTCTTGGATCACCAGCACCGCAGGTGCTGGTGATCCAAGAGCCAAAAAATGTAACTCCATTTAATTCCACTTTTAAACTAAATCAGTCGTCAGCTGTTTCATGGGGTAAACCCTTATGATATGCCTGGAAACCAAAATCGAGTTCCTACAGGTATTGTTGCCCTCATTATAACGCTATTGATTGTATTTTCAACAACCCTGAAGGCACAATTTACTATCCGCGAAAGTTTTGGTGAAAATAATCTTCTGTCGCCCCGGCTGGTTATGGGAGGAAGTGCTCAGTTAACTGCTGCTGCCGGTATAGATCCATTAGGCAGCGGATGGCTGCGACTCACCGGAAATACTACCAACCAGGTAGGTTTTTGTTATGTAAACCAGGGCTTTCCTTCTGACTTGGGTTTGCTAATAGAATTTGAATATACGGCATGGTCACCTACCGCAGCGTCACGCCCTGTAGCAGATGGTTTTAGTATGTACCTGTTCGACTCCACCTATGGCCCTGGTAATTTTCAGATAGGGCAGGACGGTGGTGCCTTGGGATATGGGGAGGTAGATCAGGCAACCCACCCTACCGGATGGACACTGGGTCCAGGGCTTACAGGAGGGTACCTGGGTTTGGGCCTGGATGAATTTGGAAACTATTCAGTCAAACAAACAACGAGTGATAATACCGCACCTGGTTTGAGGGCACACACCATTGCCCTGCGTGGCCCTACTGCCAGTCATACATCATATATCACCGGCACTGGTGCGAATTTAGGCGGTACGGTATACGCCGGGCAAACCATCAGCTACCCTGGAGTGGCTGCCAGCAGGCCTACTTCATCCTTGTTTTATCGTAAGGTTCAAATCCTGTTGGAGAAGGTCGGCACAAACTACCAAATCACTGTTTCCATGCAGGTTGCAGAATCCGGCTCCATGCGTGCGGTATTTGGACCTATTACCCTTACCACCCCCCGCCTCCTTACCTAAAACTTGGCTTTGCCGCTTCCACAGGATTATATACTGCTAACCATGAAATACGTAATCTGACTATTACCACTCCGGGAGCCGTACATACGGAAAAAACAGGACCTGTTTTGTTTACCAATAATGAGCCTGGCCAGTATACTACTGCTGTTTTTAATGATTCCCGCAATGCCATGGCAGGCGTACCTGTAACCGATACTCTGCCACCGCAGGTAATAGTTAGCAGTGTCAACTTCTCTAATGAAGGATATACCGGTAATACTTATGACGGCGCCGGTGCTGTCGTTAATCAGGTTTTCAGCGGCGGAAAGGTAAACCTACAGGCGCTAAGTCGTGCCTCCTTCAGATTTACCGGTCGTGTAGCCTTTTCGGATAGTTTACCGCAAATCATGAGGAACGTATTTTATGCAAAAGCTCCTGCGGGCTTCGATGATCCTGATCCGAGCAACGATACGGCTATATTTTATTCCTACCGGAGGCCGGTAATCAGTCAACCAGGTAATCCGACAATCTGCAGCGGCCAGCCGTTTACTACCAACCTGCAAACCATGAGTACCGCCACAGTTAACTGGACGGTGGCTACTACCGGTAATATAACCGGCGCTGTGAGCGGAAGCGCAGTGGCTGATGCTGCCGGCGTGCTGGCTTTCAGTCCCACACTTACCAATACAGGTCCCACTGCAGGTACTGCCACCTATACCTTTACTCCTACTTACACTTATACCAATCCTAAAGACCGTACTCCCATAGTCGTAAATGGTTTGCCGGTGAATGTTACCTATACTATCAACCCTTCACCAAATGTGGTGAAACCGGCCAATGTAACAGCATGCCCTGGGGTGGTGGTCGGACCATTTAATTTCGCGGGTAATACTACCGGTGCTACTTATACCTGGACTAACAATAATACGGCTATCGGTTTGCCGGCAACGGGTAGTGGTAGCACCATTAACAGCTTTACGCCGGTCAACAGCGGCAGTGCCGCCACTACCGCCAAGATAATAGTGATGGCTTCTTTTGGAGGATGTATAACAAAAGATAGCTTTAATATCACAGTGAATCCTTTACCTGGCGCCGGCTTTACCATTAATAACCCTACCCAGTGTATTACAGGTAATAGCTTTGTATTTACTAACAGTACCAATACAGGTACTTATCTATGGGATTTTGGAGATGGTACTACGGCTACGGCAATTTCTCCGACACATGTTTATGGTGCTACTGGTACTTTTAACGTGAAGGTGGTACATACAGAGCCATCAGGCTGTAAAGATTCTGCTTTCAGAACTGTGAATGTAACCCCTGCACCTGTTGCCAATTTTATATACAGCATTATTTCGCAAAACGTGAATAATACTTTCCAGTTTACCGATGCCTCCATTGTGGATGCGGGTGAGTCTGTCAGCTGGTTCTGGGATTTTGGAGATGGTAGTACCAGCACGGAAATAAATCCTGTGCATACATATATGCAGAGTGGTAATTACACTGTTACACTCACTGTTACGGGCAATAATGGATGTGTGAGTACGAAAACCGATCAGTTACTGGTGTCGATTGATCCGAATGTATCACCAAAGTTTTCCATCAACAACGATGAGCAATGTTTGACCGGTAATCAGTTTGTGTTTACGAATAGTTCTGTGGTGGCGCCAGGGTATAACATTGTCGCTTATTCCTGGGATTTGGGAGATGGTAGTGCTGCACAGACCGGTGCTACCGTAGCTTATACTTATGCAGCTGCAGGTACTTACGATGTAACGCTTACCGTTACCACCAACAACGGGTTGCAGTTGTCAGTTAGGCAATCGGTAGTGGTGATTCCAACGGCCACAGTTAATCAGCCTGCTTCGCAAATTTGGTGCGTCGGCGAGGCTACTAATGGTGTGGTGTTCAGTAGTCCGCTGGGTGGGACTACCTATCAATGGACCAATAACAACACCAGCATAGGACTGGCCGCAAGTGGAACTGGAAATATATCATCTTTCACCTTGAAGAACGCTGGCACTGTTAACAATGTGGCTACTATTACAGTTGTTCCGTTGTACAAGGGGTGTGCAGGTACACCGCAATCGTTTACTATTACTGCAAGGCCGGTTCCTTCCGTAAATGCACTTACGCCACAGGTATTGTGTACCGGTGCGCCTACACAGCCGATAGTACTAAGTAGCAGTGTAGCAGGTACTATCTTCAGTTGGACCAACGACAATCCTGCAATCGGATTGCCTGCCGCCGGCACAGGGGATATCCCGGTGTTTACCGCTACCAATTTACAGGCAGTGCCAGTGGTAGCAAATATTGTAGTAGTTCCTTCGGCTAATGGTTGCACCGGTCCGCAGCAAATTACCACTATCACTGTTAAGCCGCTGCCTACACTTAATAACAACCTGTCGGCAACTGCTATTTGTGACAAGGCATTATTCAGCTACGTACCTACAAGTGCTACCGGTGGTACTACCTTCGCATGGACCCGCGCTGCTGTTCCAGGTATTTCCAACCCGGCAGCCAGCGGTACCGGCAATCCCAATGAAACGCTGTTTAATACCACACCCGATACCGTAAGTGTGGTATATAACTTCACCATGGCAGCCGATGGATGTACCAATACGCAACAGGTAACCTTACCGGTAAAACCGACTCCGGTATTGTCCAGTTCTTCTGATGCCGGAGCTATATGCAGTGGCGATCTGTTCTACTATGTTCCCGCCACTACTACACCAGGAACAATATTTACCTGGGAGCGCAGCATCAACAGGGCGGTGAGGGAGGATGCACGAAATGATAATGGTGCTATTTCTGAAGTATTGACCAACCTAAGTTCCGCACCAATTACGGTTAACTACTCCTACCGGCTTACTGCCGCGGGTTGTGTAGGTAATGCCAGTGTTAGTGTAAATGTGAAACCTACACCGGAATTAAATTCCGACCTCAACCCTGGGGCTATCTGCTCTGGCACACCATTCGTTTACGCGCCTTCTGCTACGGTAACCGGCACTACTTTCGCCTGGTCCAGGCCATTGATTGACGGTGTCAGTAATCCCGCTGTAACAGGTAGCGATGGTATCAATGAAACATTGGTGATAACCGATAATACGGCTCACACTGTTCCATACACTTATAGTCTTAATTTTGACGGCTGTACGAATACCCAGGTAGTGAATGCAAACGTGCTGCCTGCCAGTCAATCTGCATTTACGGTAGATAACCCTGCCCAGTGCCTGGATGGTAATGTATTTACCTTTACCAATATTTCTCCATCAAGATTACCCGGCCGTGATTCCTATATCTGGGATTTTGGTGACGAAACAAGTGCCACCACGACAAATGCAGTACATAGTTACAACGCTCCGGGTATCTACACGGTAACCTTGTATATTGTAGGTATGGCTGGTTGCCGCACTGCCAGCAGCCAGAATGTAATCGTGAAAAGCACGCCAACAGCCGGTTTCCTGCTCAATGTAATAGCACCTGCCTCTAATGGGCAGTTCCAGTTTACCAACACATCTACAGGTATAAGCCAGCCACTGACCTACCTGTGGGATTTTGGAGATGGTACAACCAGTACTGACGTAAATCCGCAGCATACCTACGCCGTGGCAGGAACGTACACGGTTACACTGACTGCCACAAGTGCAGAAGGGTGCAATGCGGTGGCTTCAACGGTACTTACAGTAGCTAAAAATCCGGACATCGTAGTGGACTTTGATGTAGTCCCTACTTCCTCCTGCATTACCGGTAACCTGATCCAGTACAACAGTACTACCATTGTAACACCAGGTATTACCATAAATGAGTACCTGTGGGATTTTGGTGATGGTAATACCAGTACGCTTCAAACGCCTTCCCATAGCTATGCTGCAGTAGGAAGGTATACGGTTACACTGACGGTGCAAACCAGTGCGGGTGCTGCAACCGGGACTGACCTTGTAGAAATCTATCCTGAACCGGTTATCACTAAGCCACATGACAGAATAATATGTGCGGGGGTACAGGTGAATAATATAAATTTCGCATCTACCGCTACCAGCGCAACTTATACCTGGACGAATGATCATCCGGAAATAGGCCTGGCGGCAAACGGTACCGGCAACATCAGTGCGTTTACACCGGTGAATAATACGGCAAACCCAATAGTGGCAACCATCACGGTAACGGCAGCGGAGAGGGGTTGTGCAGGCCCACCCATACAATTTACCATCACGGTTGATCCGGTACCAACCGTTGCGGCCGTGGGCAGCCAGGTAATCTGTGCCGGCGGTACCACCGCACCGGTGGCCTTTACTGGTACGGTGACAGGTACTACATTTAACTGGGTCAACGATGACCCATCCATCGGACTGGGTGAGAGTGGAACCGGAACTATCCCTTCGTTTGTGGCTGTTAACAATACCCTGATGAACCAAACAGCTTTAATAAAGGTAACCCCGGCAGCAGGTAGTTGCATAGGTACAGCAGTTAATTTTGGTTACGTGATCACCCCAACAGCAGAACTTACAAGTACTACCATGCCGGAACCGGTCTGTGGTAATGTACCATTTACGTACCTGGCCACCACCAACCAGCCATCAGCAGTGCTTTCCTGGACGAGAGCCGCCGTTCCTGGTATCACCAATCCTGCAGGCTCTGGTACCGGTAATATCAACGAAACGCTGGAAAATACAACAGGCAATACAATTACGGTTACTTACGTGTATACAATACAGGTGCCAGGCTGCGTTATCAGTACCGCGGAGGTGAAGGTTCAGGTGAAACCACGTCCTACGCTGACCAGCCCACTATCGCCACCTGATATTTGTAATAACACCATGTTTAGTTATGCCCCTACTGCGAATGTGCCAGGAACTGTTTTCCGCTGGACCAGAAATGGTTCTGCTGTACTGGCAAATCCGGCTGCTTCCGGCGTGGGAAGTCCGGATGAAGTGCTGGTTAATATCTCCAATGATATCGCCAGGGCGATTTACAGCTACTCCATGGATGCAAATGGATGCGTAAATACGCAAAACGTTGTGCTGATTGTAGGACCTGACCTGAAATTAAGCAGTAGTACAAATCCTTCGGAAATTTGCTCCGGTACGAATTTTTCGTATACTGCCACTACCAATAATCCGGGAGCGGTTATTACCTGGTCAAGACCATCCATACCGATAGTTGGCCTGAGAGATGCTAACGGCAGTGTTACCATCAATGAAAAACTGGTGAACATCACCAGTAGCCCGGTCGTAGTGCCTTACACATTCCTGCTAACATACAGAGGCTGTAGCACAAGCGTGGTGCTGAATGTAACAGTAGAACCGGCGCCAACCCTCGCCTCTCCACTTGCGGATATGAGCGTATGTGCGGGAACGGCAGTACCGGCAGTGATGCTGACCAGCAATGTGCCAGGTACACAATGGAGCTGGAAAAACAGTAACCTGGATATAGGTCTGGGTGCCAGCGGTAACGGAAATATACCATCTTTCAGCGCTACGGCAGGTGAGAATACCACCGTTACAGGGCGTATAACGGTGGAAGGTATTACTCCTGCTGGTTGTATTGTTCCGGCTGTAAATAATGCCTATAATGTTACTGTTAATGCAGTGCCAACAGGAAATATCAGCGTACCTAATGGTGTCAACTTCTGTGAAGGCTCCTTTGTACCATTAATTGCTACCGGTGGTACCCGTTACCAGTGGTATCTCAATGGCAATGCCATCGGCGGCGCCACTGCCGGTCTCTATCAGGCCAGGACAGCCGGTGTATATACAGTTGATATCTTTACTGCTGCGGGCTGTAATACGCTCAAAGCAGGTAACGTTACAGTATCAGGTACTGTGAAACCAACCGCTGCTTTCAACTATAATACCAGCTGCCAGAACGAACCGATTACATTCATTAACCAGTCGCTGGTAACCGGCAGCGGCCCCGTTACCTACCGCTGGTCAGATAACGCAGGCCACACCAGTACCGCGGCTTCACCGGTATTTACGTATAGTCAGTCAGGTACCTATCAGGTGAAGCTGGTAGTGCAAACGCAAACCTGCCGCAACCTGGCAGATAGTATCACCCAAACCATTACCGTGGAAATACCGCATCCGGGCATCCGGCTCTCCACCGTGAACACCGTTCTGAATAGCCCGACGCAGTTGCTGGCGCGTAACATCGGCAATACGGCCTACCTGTGGGAACCAGCCACAGGACTGAACAGTACCACTGTGCAGAACCCGATTGCCACGCTTACGGCCGACCAGGAATACCTGATCCGCATGACCACCGCCGCAGGCTGCGTTACCACCGATTCCATGCTGGTACGCATCCGGGGCAATGATGTGATTTTCGTGCCGAACGTGATCAGTCCTAACGGCGACGGTAAAAATGACAAATGGATTATTCCGGGTCTCAACCAGTATCCTAATACGGAAGTATATATCTACAACCGCTGGGGTAACCAGGTATACCAAAGCAAGAATTATGATAACCAATGGGATGGGGATGGCCTTAATGAAGGTACCTACTACTATATCATTAAGCTGAAACTACCTGGTGGCGGTGACAGGCAGTATAAAGGCTGGGTGGAGTTAGTGAGGTAACTTGTTTTCGGAGGGAGCTGCGGCTGCCATCGCAGGGCTGTTATAATTTTGGAAAGCGCGGGGCCACCGGTGGGCTACCCCTGAAACTATCACCCATTGCAGGCTGTTGTTAAGATTTGGAAAGAGCGGTGCCATCGGCACCGCTCTTTCCAAATTATCCTGTGCCGAAGGCACAGGATAATTTGGAAAATAAAAATCAAATTTTTTGTAGTATTGCTACATGATGTCCCCCAAGATTACTTATGAATACGAGCGCATTACCGATATTAAGCGCCTGAACTTTATTACTGACAGCCTGCAATCTGCTATTCCTGCCAACGCCCGGATCCTCGATGTAGGCTGTGGTAACGGTGTAATTACCCGCCACCTTGGTCAGTTTGGCTACGAAGTGCTGGGTATAGATGTAAGCGAAAAAACCATCGCGGTAGCCCAAAGTAAAAATACCCTTCCCAATGTACAGTTTGCCGTAATCAGCGCGGAAGAATTAATTGCCAGTGGTCAGCAATACGATGCGATCATTTGCAGCGAAGTGCTCGAACACCTGCACGAACCTGGTGTATTGCTACACACGATTTATCAGTCGCTGAAGGATAATGGTACCCTGATCGTGACCGTGCCTAACGGCATGGGCCCGCGGGAGGTGTTGGTGACCAAACCCATGCTGCGCCTGCGTAAAAGCCCGCGCTTACAGGCCGTGGTGAATAAAGTCAAGCATATGCTGGGCTATAAAGGTACCACGGTACAATCCCAGGCGGATAACCTGGATCACGTACAATTCTTTACCACTAAGGATTTGCAGCAACTGGCAAAGGCTAATAAATTTGAGATCATCCGTTTTTCCAAAACCAATTTTGTAGAAGATGTATTTCCGTTTTCACTCCTTACCAAAAAGATAAAATCGTTACAGACTTTCGACTGCCAGGTAGCTGAAATATTACCGCTGGGCTGTACTGGCGGATTCAATACTATCTGGAAAAAATCAAAATAATTGCTGGCGGAGATCCTTGTTGCTGGCGGGTTTAAGTGGGTTGTGGAAAAGTTCTTTGCGCAACCGGTGTTACATCGGAAAACAATAGGTGTTACTTTTACCGGATGAAATCGAGAAAGGCGCCTATTCCTCATTACAGATTACCGGACTACGTAAAGGCCGGAATAGAAATACATACCCACGCGGATATGGTGACGGAGGTGTCCGAAAATCACGACCTGTTTGCGCCTCACCGCGATGATCACTATTTGCTGGCTATCAGTTTCGACGGGCGTTTCCATGGTACAATTGATTTCAGGTCTGTGGAGATGTCAGGGGCGTTTATCCTCATGATCCTGCCAGGGCAGGTGCACCAGTTGAAAGAAGTTACTAACGCCCGCGCCTATACGGTGAGCTTTGACACATCGCTGATGCCTGCCGCCCTTAATCCCTATATCGATCAGTGGTTTGCGACTAACACCGGCTTCCGGCCCGCGGAAGACCTGCTGGAGCAACTGGATGAAATACTGGAAATCATGACCCGCCTCAAAGATGAGCAGCACAACGGTTTCAAGGCACTTTCCCTGCACGGTTTACTGCAAGCCATGCTGGCACTCATCGCCGAGAACCTGGACGATTCCGGCGCGGATTTCCAGCATACTACCCGCGCAGCCATCATCAACAGGGAATTTCAGCAGCTGCTTCAAAACCATTTTAAAGAGTGGAAAAGTCCGGCCGATTACGCCGGCGCACTGCATATTACCGCCACCCATCTCAATGACACGATAAAAGATATTACCGGCCTCCCGGTATCACAGCATATCCAGCAGCTGGTAATACTGGAAGCCAAACGCATGCTGTATCACACGGGCATGACCGTTACTGAAATCGCCTACGACCTGGGCTATGAAGACGTAGGTTATTTCACCCGCCTCTTTAAAAAAGTAACCGGCAGCACAGCGTTGATGTTCCGGAAGCAATTCCGTGAATAGTCCAATCACTTCCCCTTTCAGTACCATTTTCCACCAGCACAATGCGATTGCTTTGTGGTATGGAAACACTAACAAGAAAAAAGGAGCTATCCTTTCTCGAAAATATCTTCGTTAAATCCGCCACCATACTGGCGGTGCGCTGTTGGGAAACGGGCGATTTTTATGAGCTGGACCTGCATCTGCCGCAGGCAAAACCAGAAAACTGGACAGCCGCGCAACGCATTGCCACCCGGATCAGTAACTTTCACTACTGCGACTACACGCCCGCCAGATGGGATGTAGATACCAAAACCTGTACCCTGTTTATTGACGGTAGCCACCCGGGCCGCGGCAGCCAATGGCTGCGTACGTTGCAAGCAGGCAGCGAACTGTATTACGCCTCTATCGACTCCGTACGGCACTCGCCCATACCGGGCACCACCCCCGTGTTTATCGGGGATCATACTGCAATCGGCCATTTTAGCGCATTACAGCAGCTGGCAGGTAATCATACCAACACCACCGGCTTCATGATGGTAAACAAGCCTGCACATAAAGAGATGGTAGCTGAAAACTACTCCTGGCTTAACTTACATACCATCTGCCGCCACGAAGATTACTTTACGCAACTGGATAATTACCTGGAAGAACTGCCCACAGGAACTGACTATGTGTTTTATCTCGCAGGTAATTCAAAACTGGTGGGTAATACACGAAAATTCCTGCGGCAGCTCGGGATAGAAAATGGTAGTATAAAGGCCCAGGGCTTTTGGTAGATGAAAAAGGAGAGACCAGAAGCCTCTCCTTTAATAGCTGTTACGGTGCTTTCTTCGGCGACCGCTGTGCAAAAAATCGCGGATAATATGCAAACGTGCATAGGAAAAATTGCTGCATTACATTGTTCTGTGAACGCTGGATAATGTTTCCACTGGTATACGTCTGTAAACCCTGGTTCTGATGGAGGATGTCAAAGGCCGCCAGTCTTACTTCCGCATTTTTTCCTTTAAGGAAACGATAAGTAACATTGGCGGACCAGATAGTAAACCGGTTGCCTTCAATGCCTGTACTGATCCTGGTGTTGCGCTCCAGCATGCTTTGCACCCATAAGCCCTTTAACACTTGCCAGGATCCTGTAAGCGCCAGGGAGTTATTGGTAGCATCACTGGTATTATTACGATAGCTCTGTTTGGAGGTGGACATCGAAAGGTCTTCTTTCAGCGACACTCGGAATTTATCCAGCCATTCGTAATTAACGGCAAGGCTCATGCCCAGGCTGTTGGAACTGAATTCACTATTGATAGAGTTCACATATGTCGAGAATTTTTCGTTGCTAAAGCGAAAATTTGGTTCCACACTAATGGTGTGTTTTTGAATTTTCAGGCCTTTCTTCAAGTAGGCATTGGTGTAAAATATCGTACGCCCGTTACCGTTAATCCAGTAGCGCCTGGTTTTGCCATCTTCATCGTAAATAGTACTGTCTGCCACTGCGTTGGGTGTAAGGGTGTAACTACTGTTAATGCCATAAAAAAAGGTGTTCACTCTCGATTGCGAGTTGTAATTGTAGTTAAACTTTATTTCGTGGCTTTTAACTGATTCGAGGTTCAGGTTACCGGTGGTGATGTTCATCACATTACTGCTGTCGATCAACGGAGCCAGCTGGTTAATAGTTGGATAAGCCATGGCTTGCTTGTAGTCCAGGTTAAAGCTGGTGTAACTGCGGTTATCGACATACTTATTCCACCTGATGCTGGCGCCTGGGAGGAAGTTGCTATACTGTCTGCTCAGGTTCTGAAAAGCTTTGTCTGAATTATTTTTCATGAAAAAAAATTCCTGGGAACCATTTATGGCAAAAGTAATGCTGCGGTTATACCGGTTTGCAAAGAACTTGAAAAAAGTGCGGTTGATCTCGATTTGTGGTACTTCTCTGATGGTCGTACCATTCGTG
Organism: Chitinophaga jiangningensis; assembly: GCF_900142605.1. Classification (GTDB taxonomy): domain Bacteria; phylum Bacteroidota; class Bacteroidia; order Chitinophagales; family Chitinophagaceae; genus Chitinophaga; species Chitinophaga jiangningensis. The sequence continues at coordinate 133,390 of NZ_FRBL01000002.1, read as the reverse complement.
CTGTTGGACAGGTATGCATTTGATTGATAGCGCTTACCGGTGGTATCAAAGTCGAGTACATTAGCATTATTGTTATTGCCGTTGAGTTCTGCTGTATTTTTGAAACTCATATTCAGCAAAAGGCTTTTCCTGACGGATGCCGGCAGGATAAACCGAGACAGGTTGTTGATGTTAAAATCCGCTACCTGGCTTGTGGCGTTGCTGTTGTTGTTGTACCGACGGTTGAAGTATTGGTTCCGTTGATGATCGATCAGTGAATTAAAAGTAGTGACCCCGTCTGACATACTATTGTCGCCGGTATTAGTAAGCCGGTAATTGACGGTATACATTAGCCGTTTACTGTCGGCTGTGTAAACAGAGCCATTCCTGCTGCCATAAGATACATTCAGGGCGAGCCTGCGGGTATCACTGGTGCCAGTAGAAGTGCTAGTGCTGTTGCTCAATGCTTCATGGTTGGTGCCAAAGTTATTGCTACTGTTGATATTGGAATGGTCCCTGTTGTTATACGAACCATCTGCAACAATGTTAAGGGAGCGTTTATCATTGATCTGGCCATATTGCACGCTGCCACTCATCGTGGTTTGATCGTACCTGTTGGCGTTGTTTGCATAGGCGGTTTGTGACTGGCCTGCGGTGAGCAGGGTAGTGGTGGTATTGGTGTTCAGGTTGCTGGTAGAGCCCTGGTCCACTTTAAAATTGCCGTCCAATGCATCTTTTTTACTATAATCATTGCCTCCTTCAATGAATTCATTCCTGAATATCAGGCCACCAGCTACCGTTTTGCGTATGCCGCTTTGAGAAAAATCGGGCCTGTAGGCACCTATCCCTGAAAAACTTTTGTAGGAGCCATTATTGAACAGATCGTTGAGGTTATTACTACTTTTATTGATGTTGTTGGTGGCAGCTACTACCGCCACCTGTGTTTTAGGAGTGTATCCACTGAGCATCAGGTCGGCCTCATACCGGTCATCGGTGCCTGCCCCTGCTGATACTTTGCCGAATTTACCTGTTTTCCAGTCTTTTTTGAGCTTTATATTAATATCTGTGGTGGAATCCGTGCTGGGTACAGTAGGATCCTTGGTGTGCTGGTATACCTGGATCTTGTCTACTGCCTGTTTGGGTATATTCTCCAGTGCCATATTAATATTGCCGCCGAAAAACTCTTTTCCGTCGATTAGTATTTTACTGATCGTGCGACCGTTCACGGTGACGGCCCCATCTCCCCAAACAGTAATGCCGGGCAGGCGCTTAAACAGGTCTTCGATTACCGCGTTAGAATCCAGCCTAAAGGCATCTGCATTGAATTCCAGCGTATCGCCATTCATTTCCACGGGTGGCCGGGTGATCACTACATCTTTCAATGTATGTGCCCCGCGTTCCATGTTAATTATTTTAAGATCAAGTTTTACTTCGGATGCCTGAATTTTTGTTTTAATGATATGAGGTTGATATCCCATGAAGGTAACTACCATTTTCAACGGTAGTTCCAGCGGTACTTTTTCGATATGGAAATCACCCAGACCGTCCGTCAGCTGAAAAGTGAGCAGGGAGGAATCAGCCGCCCTGTAAACCGCAATGGTGGCAGCCGGAAGTACAAAGTCATAGGCAGAATCTTTTACATTCCCATGAATGCTCCCCAGGGTGGTACTATCTTTTTTCTGCGCCTGACTAGCCACAGCAATTAATAGCGTGTAAAACAGTATATGGACAAATTTCATTTTTCTAGAGATTGTCTTTTAGCTTAAACCTGATGAGTACGGGATTGTCGGAAGATTTTCCTTTTTTGAAAAATTGCTTCAGATGATCGGGGTAGGTTACCTGACGATATGCTGTATTGCTCTCAAGGGCGCTAAACATGAGGGAGGCAGCCGCAGCGCAATACAGATAACCACTATCAATCTGGGTAATGCCTTCATTATTCCAGTCATTTCCAGTGGCAAACGGCAGGAAATAGCTACTGCTGTCTGTACTTACTTTTTCCAGCTGTATCATGTTTCCTGTTTTGAGGTTCATGATCATGGTAGCCGGCTTTGAAAAGGTGTTAAGTCTGAATACCAAGTAATTACCGATCATGGCTGTGTTGCCGATACTGCTGATATAATTGGGGTGTTTTATGAAGTATTCCCATGGTCTTTGCTTGCCAATGCTATCGCGCATTGCATTCAGCGGTACGGTTTGCGCCAGTGGGAATATAAAGCGGAGAAAAGTGGTAGCTGTATCTTTCGTAACACGATATATTACCTGCTCATTATAATCGGAGAGGTACACCACCGTATCCTGTTCACTTCGCAGCAAATTCATTTGCGAAGTGGCGAGTGTAAAAGTATTTGCATCAGGTCCGCCAAAAGAGTTGAGTGGCAGCAGTCCTTTGGTTATTACCGAGTCTTTATAAATCACAATGCGATTTATCACGCTGTCTTTTTTGTTGTCACGGTTATAGAAATGCCGCGCCACCAGGTAACCATTAGCAAGCAGGGTACTGACGAATTTATCCTTGATACCAGAGTCTTTACTGATAAGGTTACAATTAAAATCATAGCCTTCCCGCATGGGCTTCATATTACGTTGAACGTAAATAATCCGCTTATTTCGGTCAACCGTAATATGCCGTATCAGATTCCTGTAATTATCCGGGCTGCCTCCTGCAATTTTTTTGTAGAAGCTGCCGTCTTTTTTGAACATTAATACGCAATTGGTAGCACCGTCGAGGATAATGTAATAATCATCAGTAACCTCCAGCTGATCAATTTTTCCAAACAAACTGGCTTTGGTGGTTTCCAGCGGAATAAATTCCATAGTCTCAAAGATTTTGCCGGTAGTGCCACCCCTGGCCATTTTAGGGTCCAGGCGCATTACCCTTTCCTGTGCATACAGTTGCAAGCCGGAATACAGGAGCGTAAACAGCCCTGCCAACAGCGATTTTCGAATCATGTATTGGGAGATGTTGTTAGAAAATAGGTATATGTAACAGTATGGAATGAGGTGATGATACACTCACATTCCCGGGGAGATTTGCATTTTCATTGTTTAACTATAACGGTTTGAATGATACAGGGAATTTTTTACCGGCTGTATTTAATCAAATGTAATACCAGATATAGGTTTTGTAAATATTTTTCTTTGGCTGGATAAGTTGTTGCTATTTGTTGCGTAATTCAAAATGCAGAATTTCGTGCAGGCGTTGATGTGGTATTTCAGTAAAGCCGTGTTTTTGCAGTGCTTTGATCGAGGGTTGGTTGGAAACGTCTACTTCTGCTTTGATCACGTTTGCCTGTATGCGCGTGAAGGCGAAGGTGATCACTGCGGCGATAGCCTCCTGCATAAATCCCTGGCGTTGGTATTTGGGCATGAGTTCATAGCCGATTTCCACGCTGCCGTCTGCCGGTTGGTAGTTCCATAGGCATATGGTACCCATGAGTTGGGAAGATGAGGGTGTAGTGATGACCCAATAGAGCCCTTCTGCGTTAGCGAAGCGGTTGTTGGTGCTGGTGATAAATTGCCGCGCTGCAGCCAGGTCGATGGCTGCAGGTCTTTCCAGGTACGTATTTACGTCAGCGTTAGAACGCAGCGCCTGGATGGCAACATCGTCTGTGAGCTGTAACTCCCTGAGGAGCAGCCGGTTGGTGCTGAGCGAGGGGAATGGATAAAAGTCAGTATGCATAAGTTGTGATTAATCTTCGAGGTGCTGAACGCAATTGTAAAGATGGCAACTCCAGCTATTATCTGAATGCAGTATTTCTGTAATGGAAGTATTTTTCAACATATGCTGATGAGGCGCATCCGGCACCAGTTCGCGGATCATTTTGCGGATAAATCCGCCATGGCTTACGATCAGGATTTTTTTGCCGGGATATTTGGCTACCAGTTCAGATAAGAATTCGGTGCCGCGGGCTACTACTTCTTCAGGGGTTTCTATGCCCAGGTCCAGCTGTTTCCAGTCGCTACCCCATTTACTTACTCTTTCTTCCTCGGTAGTGCCTTCTGTGAGGCCTCCGCCTGCTTCCCGGATGCGGTCGTCTTCCAGGAGAATATGTGGATGCTGCATGGCATCGGCGATGATCTGCGCTGTTTCTTTAGCGCGTTGAAGTCTGCTGCTGTATACGATATCGTATGTTTCACCCATCAGGCGTAATCCCAGCCTGCGTGCCTGCTCTCTTCCTTCTTCGTCCAGGGGAATATCCGAGCTGCCTTGTAATTTTCCTGCTTTGTTCCAGGCTGTACTTCCGTGTCTGATGATTGCTATACGAGTGGTCATTTCGTTTTTTATAGATATGTTAATCTGCAAAGATAAAAAATCATTCGGGTAGGTTCGAATGCAAAAGGTTAAATTTAGATAGCCAAAATAGTTATGTTATGTTATCCTTTGAGAGAATCAGTGAATTATTAGGGAAAGACAGCGAGTTGCTGCTCCAGCATTCCTGTAAAACGATCCATAAGTCATCCTTACACATGCCGGGTCCGGAAACCGTGAATGATATTTACGGATACAGCAGCCGCAACCCGCAGGTATTGCGGAGTTTAGGGCAGTTGTTTGGCAACGGGCGACTGGCTAATACCGGCTATATGTCCATTTTACCGGTAGATCAGGGCGTGGAGCACAGTGCGGGCGCATCCTTTGCGAAGAACCCGGCTTATTTCGACCCGGAAAATATCGTGAAATTAGGCCTGGAAGGCGGCTGTAATGCAGTTGCTTCTACCTTTGGTGTATTAGCAGCCGTTTCGCGTAAATATGCCCATAAAATCCCATTTATTGTCAAAATTAACCATAACCAGCTGCTCACTTATCCCAATCGCTTCGATGAAGTGCTGTATGGCACCGTGGAAGAAGCCTGGAACCTGGGCGCGGTAGCAGTAGGCGCTACGATTTATTTCGGTTCTGATAATTCGGACCGGCAGCTGGTAGAAATTGCACAGGCATTTGAGCATGCCCACGAGCTGGGAATGGCCACCATCCTCTGGTGTTACCTCCGTAACGACGCGTTTAAGAAGGATGTGGACTATCACCTGGCTGCCGACCTCACAGGGCAGGCCAACCACCTGGGCGTGACTATCCAGGCGGATATCATCAAGCAGAAGCTGCCGGAAGTAAATGGTGGCTACAGGGCGCTGAACACAGGCAACTCTACCTACGGCAAGCTGGATGAACGCATCTATACGGAACTTACCAGTGACAACCCGATTGACCTCTGCCGCTACCAGGTAGCCAACTGCTATATGGGGCGTATGGGCCTGATCAATTCCGGTGGCGCCTCCGCCGGGGAAGGAGACCTTGCAGATGCGGTGCGTTCGGCAGTGATCAATAAGCGTGCTGGTGGAGCGGGGTTGATTTCAGGAAGAAAAGCGTTTCAGCGGCCGATGGAAGAAGGAGTGGCGCTGCTGCAGGCTATTCAGGATGTGTATTTGAGTAATGAAGTAACTATTGCATAGTTTCCGAAGATCGTGGGCCTTCGGCCCACGATCTTCGGAGTTTTAAGAGGGCCTGCGGCCCTCTTAAAACTCCGAAGATTATTCTCTTATTTGCCCGCTGCCATACACAAACCATTTCTCCGTCACCAGTTTCTCCAGTGCAAACGGTCCTCTGGCGTGCAGTTTTTGCGTAGAAATACCAATTTCTGCCCCTAATCCAAATACACCACCATCCGTAAACCGGGTGGAGGCATTTACATATACTGCTGCAGCATCTACCGTATTCATGAACTGCTCACTCGCAACAGGATCGCGGGAAATAATGGCTTCCGAGTGTTTGGAAGAATGCCGCTGAATGTGTTCCAGGGCGGCTTCCAGGCCGGGTACTACTTTTACGGAGCATTTCAGGTCCAGGAACTCGCGTCCAAAATCTTCCGGGGTGGCGGTATGTAATTGCGGATAAGCATGTTGTTGGAGGAGATGAAATGCTAACGGTTCCGCATATACGTCTACTTTATAAGCGGCCAGCTTCGGAGCGAGCAGTTGTAAAAACTCCCCTGCTACCGCTTCATCTACCAGCACGGTATCCAGCGCATTACACACGGATGGGCGGGATACTTTGGCGTTGGTAACGATGGTGGCGGCCTGTTCCAGGTCGGCCGACTTTTCCACGTAAGTATGACAAACTCCTGCACCGGTTTCAATAACGGGTACTTTGGAGTTGGCGCGTACGAAGTCGATCAGCTGCTGGGAGCCGCGTGGAATAATGATGTCGATATATTTCACGGCAGCCAGCATATCTGCTACCAGCGCACGGTCTGGCGGCATGAGTGTAACCGCATTTTTGTTGGTATGGTATTTTTCCAGGAGAGACTGGATGATATTAACGAGAATGGTATTGGTATGCAGCGCATCCGTACCGCCACGGAGCACACATACGTTGCCGGAGCGAATGCAAAGGGCAGCCACATCTACGGTAACGTTGGGGCGTGATTCATAGATAACACCTACTACGCCTAAGGGAACTGTTTTCTTTTGTACCAGCAAACCATTTTCCAGCTGCCTTTCCAATACCAGCACGTTGGCGGGGTCGGGGAGGCGGGCAATGTCTTTTAAACTTGCTGCCAGTCCGCGGATACGTGCACTGTTGAGCAGGAGTCTGTCTTTTTTGGGATCTTCATCCGGCATTTTATCCAGGTCCAGCTGATTGGCCGCCATAATTTCGGTGGTCTTTTGCTGTAGTACTTCAGCGAGTTCATTCAGCAGCTCCTGGCGCTGTGCGTCGTTGAGCTGCCGGAGCGAAGGCGCAGCCTGCTGCGCCTGTTCCAGTAAGGTGTCTATGCTTTGCATGATGGGGGTCATTTACAGCAGCACAATATCATCTGCATGTGCTACCTCTGTATTTTGTTGACGGCCGCTTTTTTCCAGCATGTCGGAAGAGAGTCGTGCCCTTCCTACGGCTACGGCTATATTATTTTCGTTTACCATTTCTATTACCTCGCCTTCTTCAAACTTTTCCAGTACTTCTTTTACGCCTACGGCGAGCAGGGAATGTCTGCTTTCCAGGGCTTGTTGTGCGCCGGCATCCACGAGGATGCGGCCTGTTACCAGGCTTCCGCTGGCGAGCCATTTGCGGCGGGCTGGCATACTGCATGGCTGCGGCAGGCACAGGGTGCCGGTGTTGCCGTTGATAGCGTTCAGGATACCGTCGGTAGTACGGATACCGAATATTACCACCTGTATGCCCATGCGGGTAGCGAGTCGCGCAAAGGTGAGTTTGGATACCATGCCACCCAGTCCCAGGGCAGATTTCTCTTTATCTGCAAGGCCCAGTGCGTGCTGGTCGATCACATCAATTTTCGGCACCACTTTTCCTTCCCGATCCAGTACACCGGCTACGGAAGTGCTAAACAGCAGCTGCGTGGCGCCAAAGCCAACAGCGATGAGGGTGGCCAGTTCATCGTTATCAGAAAATTTCAGTTCTGTGTTGCTGACAACATCGTTTTCGTTGGCGATGGGGATGATATTGTTTTCCCACAGTTCTTCGTATGTTCGTTTGAGCTGGAGGAACTGTTCCCTGTTGGAAAAGTGGTGGCGTTCGCAGAGGCTCTGGGCAACAGCGATATCGTACGGGGCAAAGTATTTACTGTATTTGCTCAGCAACAGGGGGTTGCCGATAGCGGCGGCGGCTTTGCGCTCGCTGATGCTGCCGGAATAATTTTTCAGATGTTGCCTGCCTGCGGCCACTGCGCCGGATGATACCAGCACGATATGATAGGATGCGTGCAACTCCGCTACCTGACGGGCAATGCCGGCGATCACCGTTTCGTCCAGGTCACCGTTTTCCCGGGTGATGGACGCGGTTCCAAATTTTATGACAAGTATTGGTTTGCTCACAATTTTTAAGAATTTGCCGACAAAATATTGAAATACTACGAACTTTAATAACGTTAGCGCATAATTACAGACATTTGGATATGATCAGGATCTTAGTCATAGAAGATGAAGAACGTGTTGGAACGCTTATCAGGCGCGGTTTAGAGGAGAGTGGTTACGAAGTTACGCTGGCCCGCGATGGCAATGCAGGGCTCAAACTGGCCCTCACCGGCGAGTTTGAGCTGGTGATCACCGATATCATCCTGCCAGGGGTGGATGGGTTGTCGCTCAGTCGCAGTATCCGCGAGGCTTTGCCGGATATACCCGTGTTGATGCTCACCGCCCTCGATACTACGGATCATAAGGTAGAAGGCTTTGAAGCCGGTGCAGACGATTACCTGGTGAAGCCTTTTGACCTGCGGGAGCTGCAGGTGAGGATCAAAGCCCTGCTGAAGCGCTACGGTGGCCGCCGGCAGCAGCCCTCCAGGGTGCTGCAATATGCAGGCCTGCAAATGGACCTCCGCGCTAAGACGGTGAACAGGGATGGCGTGGAAATCAGTCTGACTCCGAAAGAATTCCGGCTGCTGGAATACTTCCTGCAACGCCCGGAAGTGGTGGTTTCGCGCACGGAGCTGGCCGAGAACGTATGGGACACACACTATGACACGGGGACTAACTTCATTGACGTCTACATAAATTACCTTAGAAAAAAGATTGATAAAGATTTTGCAGTAAAACTGATCCATACCAGAACAGGTATGGGCTTCATTTTAAAAGCTGGATAAAATGAAAATCCGAACGCGGCTGACGCTATTGATTTCCGGGATCACTGCGGCTATTTTACTTTTGCTGGTGATTGTGATTTATATTTCATATGCCCGTGACCGTGAGGAAGACTACTATAAAAACCTCCACCGGCAAGCCATCACAAAGGCTAACCTGCTCCTGGATGCGCACATAGATCCGCAGGTGCTGCAGCTGATTTACCGCAACAGCAGCGGAAATCTGGCCCAGGAAGAAATTGCCATTTACGATACTACATTTCAACTGCTGTACCATGATGCGGCCGATATTGACAAGGTGAAGGAAACGCCTGCCATGCTGGAAAATATCCTGGAGAACGAGGAAATCTTTTTCAACCAGGGGCATCTGCAGGTGGTGGGCTTTTCGTACCGGCATCAGGGGAAAAACTACCTGATCACGGCGGTGGCGGAAGATGAGTATGGCTATGCGCGACTCCGGTACCTGGCCTGGATACTGGGATTCTCCTGGCTGGGGGCCCTGATCTGTATTATTATTGCCGCGTACTTCTTTGCCCGGCTGGCACTCAGGCCGGTTTCCCAAATGGTGGACCGGGTAGAGGAGATCACTGCTACCAACCTGGATAAGCGCGTGCCGGAAGGCAATGGAAAGGATGAAATGGCGGAACTGGCCGTTACCTTCAACGCTATGCTCGACCGGCTGGAGCAGTCGTTTGATGCCCAGAAGCAGTTTGTGTCTAACATCTCCCATGAGCTGCGTACCCCGCTAACCGCTATGATGGCGGAGCTGGAAATTTCCGCTTCCCGGGAAAGGCCGGCTGATGAGTATTTGCAAAGTATGCAACATGCCATTGCTGATGCACGGCAGCTGGTGCGACTCTCTAACAGTCTGCTGGACCTGGCCAAGGCCAGTTATGATCCCGCAGAGATCAGGTTTAAACCGCTCCGCCTGGATGAGGTGCTGATGGAGGGCAGGGAAGAGGTGCTGAAAGCTTTCCCTTTTTACCGGATCAATGTAAATTTTGAAGAAGGCGAGGACGCGCCGGATTATTTATCTATTGAAGGAAATGAATACCTGTTAAAGGTGGCTTTTGTGAACCTGATGGAAAACGGGTGTAAGTTTTCCGACAACCATGAGATGCAGGTGGTGGTAACCTGGTTCAAAGGGCATACGATATTGCGTTTCAGTGATCATGGGGTGGGTATTGTGAAAAAGGACCTGCCTAATATCTTCACGCCTTTTTACCGGGGGGCTAACGGGCAGTATGCCGATGGTACGGGTATTGGGCTGCCGCTGGCTTCGAGGATCATCAGGCTGCACAAGGGGAAGATCAGTGTGGTGTCGAGGGAAGGGCAGGGGACTACGTTTACAGTGGAATTTGCTTTTAATTAACAGACGGGATAAGGGGGCCTTCGGCGCCCTTATCCCCGTTGTTCGCTTAATGAGAGGGTGTGGGGGCCGCCAGTGGCGGCCCCCACCCTTTTATAACCCAGGGCTTGCGCCCTGGGTTATAAAAGGGTGACAGCGGAAACGTTTTTAGGTCCTGGCGGTACTCATTATAATATGTAAATTTGCATTTTCCGGAAGTCAAAAATTCCTTTCAAAAAAAATTCATCGAAAAATTTCGATATTTCAAAATTAGTACTACATTTGCATCATGGATTTGGGATTAATTGAAAAAGCAGCCAATGCCATAGCGGACAAACACCGGTTATCCATTCTGATGGAGATCGCGAAAAAAGGAAGTATGGCTTGTGGCGATATGTGCGGTCTGACTTGTTTATCTCAGCCTACTGTGTCTCACCACGTAAAGATCCTGGTGGACAGTGGAGTTCTTAATTCAACAAAGACCGGTCGCGTGCTGGAACTCACCATCAATAAAGAGATGATGAAACAGCTGTCGATGTTCTTTCTTAAATTGAGCTGATCAGCTTCTCGTAGAGAAAGCTACCAGCTTTTTTTATCCGTTGAAACATCGATTTTTTTAAATGTTTAGATATGGGAGATGTAAATCTCTTTTTTTAAATGTTTAAACATCGAAACTTTTAAATAAATCAAAGGAATCATAAGCGATCTGTTTTCAAAACGGGCATTGAAGGCAGATTTTGGTTAATGGTAAGTACAAACGGAGGCGCTTTCCCCGCAACGGGTGCGGGGAGAGCGGAACCTTCCACAGCAGAGGAATTTCCTCAGATTATTTGATTGTTGTAGTTCTTTTTTTCTCGCAAAGCAGGGTATGGAAGTAGGTATTTTCCGCCAACGGCGGAAAATACCTACCCAGCGGAGAGACCGAAGGTCTCTCCGCTGATAAAAACTTATCAGAATAATGCAGGCTTTTATTGCTTATGCATCTTACGCTGCTTTGCGAGAGAAAGATCTTCACTAAAAAATACGCTGAGTTCATCATAACAGATTGTATAGCTAAAAAGGGATTTCTATCTGTTCACACAGGTAATTCAACAACAGCAATGGTAAAGAAACAACAGCAAACGATCGTCATCACTGGCGGCAACAGCGGAATAGGCTATGCTACGGCAGAAGAATTTTTAGGAAGAGGTTACCGCGTGCTGATCACAGGTAGAAACCCTGCAGCCATACAAAAGGCCGTACACCAGCTGGGCTATCCGGCCGAAGGATTCAAGGCAGATGTGCAATCACTGGAAGACACCACAAAACTGGCGGAATTTGTCCGCTCCCGCTACGGCCAGATAGACGTGCTCTTTATCAACGCCGGTATCGGGAAGTTCGGACCATTTGAAGCAACAACAGAAGAACTATTTGACGAACTGATGAACATTAATTTCAAAGGAGCATTTTTCACGGTGCAGCAGTTGCTGCCACTTATGAAAGAAGGCGGCAGTATTGTGTTCCTCTCTTCCAGCAATGCAAACGGCGGTATGCCGGGAGCAGCAGTACACTCGGCGAGCAAGGCGGCCCTCAGTTCCCTGGCCAGAACATTGTCCAGAGAACTAGCCCCACGCAACATCCGGGTAAATACCATCGTTCCCGGTCCCGTAAACACACCCATTTTACAAAAAGCAGGTTTGGGAGAAGATACTCTTTCATTCATGGCCAGCCGCATTCCACTGGGCAGAGTGGCACAACCGGCAGAAATAGCCAGTATGGTAGGCTTTATCAGCTCCCGCGAAGCCAGCTTTGTACATGGGGCCGAAATCAATATCGACGGAGGCTTCTCTGTTCATCCATTAGCAGGGTAACCCAATTTGCCATAATTGTAATTGTATTCTCCAACCAGGTCGACTTCATCCATCACCCCTTATAAACCACTTCATCCATTGTCGGGCTCCAAGGTCTTATCCAGCAAGGAGGGATATTTGTAAATACTTCCTTGTGGCTATTCAGGAGTAATGAAACCGGAGGTTTCACTCTCTCTGAATCTTCCCACAGCAGGCGGGATAGGTTGCCCCAAAATTTTTTCCTCTATTATATCGAAATATTTAAATGTTTAAAAAAATGAGTACTTATCAGGATAAAACAGTCGTTGTCACAGGTGGCAACAGTGGAATAGGATACGCTACAGCAGAAGAATTTTTAAAGAAAGGATACAGGGTGCTTATCACCGGCCGTAATGCAGACGCCGTACATAAAGCGGTACAACAGCTCGGTGAGCCGGCAGCAGGGTTCACTGCTGATCAGCAATCCCTCGCAGACACCAAAGAACTGGCTGCGTATATTCAAAACCGTTATGGTAAAATAGACGTGCTCTTCATCAACGCCGGCGTAGGAAAATTCGCCAGCTTTGAAGATACTACCGAAGATATCTTCGACAATACCATGGACATCAACTTCAAAGGCGCCTTCTTTACCGCTCAATACCTCCTGCCACTGATCAATGAAGGCGGCAGCATCATATTTCTCTCCTCCATCAACGCTATCAGCGGTATGCCTAATGCATCCGTGTACAGCGCCAGCAAGGCGGCCCTCAACTCGCTCGCCCGCACGCTCTCCAGAGAACTTGCAGCTAAAAATATTCGTGTAAATGCGGTAAATCCAGGGCCCATTTTCACCCCGATATTCGATAAGGCCGGCATCGACAAAGGCACAGTTGACCAGTTCGGTAACCTGGTACCACTTAAGCGCATTGGTAAACCCGAAGAAGTAGCCAAACTGGTGAGCTTCCTCGCATCTCCGGATGCCAGCTTCATTACCGGTTCCGAAGTAAATGTTGACGGTGGCCTCGCCGTTCATCCGCTGGCAGGATAATCTTGAAATGTTGATTTGTAATGTTGTAATTGTCCCGGTATTTCCCGCAGGTAGCTTCCTGGCGGGAAATACTTTTGGGTTATCCCATCCTGCGCAGCAGCTTCCCTAATGTTTTCAGACTATCATCCACCTGCTTGCTCCAGGGCACACTATAACTGAGCCGCATACAGTTGCTGTAACGGTCCTGCAACGTAAATATCCTGCCTGGGCTTATACTGATCTTGTGCTTCAGTGCCTGCTGAAATAGTTCATAGGTATTAATATGCCCCTCCAGTTCAATCCACAATACACAGCCTCCCTGCGGGCGGCTCACACGGGCACTCTCCGGGAAATACTCCATGATGGCCTGCGAATACCGCAGATACTGGGTATGTAATTTCTTCCTGAGATTTCTTAAATGATTTTCATAACGCCCCGTTTCCAGGAAATTACCAACTGCCGCATGCGTAATACTCGGCGATGCTATGGCATGCATATGTTTCAGCTGCAGAATGCGATCCTTGTATTTGCCCGGCATCGTCCAGCCAACGCGGAAGCCCGGCGCTACAGATTTTGAAACCGAGCTGCAGTACAACACATTACCCTTCTTATCAAAGGTTTTGCAGGTAGCAGGGCGCTGTTTACCAAAGTACAGGTCCCCATAAATATCGTCCTCTATCAGCGCGATATCATACTTCTCTATAATACCCACCAGCTCCTTTTTTTGCTTATCCGGCATGCAACACCCAATGGGATTATTGAAATTGGGCACAAACAAACAGGCTTTAATTTTATGCCGGGGTATAGCTTTATCCAGATAAGCCAGGTCCACGCCGGTAGCCGGATGTGTAGGCACTTCCAGCACTTTCAGGCCCAGGCCTTCGGCCAGTTGCAATGCACCGTAGTAGGCCGGACTTTCAATCGCAATCGTATCGCCAGGCTGGGTAACGGCACTGAGGCATAACGTTAGCGCCTCTACGCAGCCGTTGGTAGTCACCACATCATTTTCCGTATAGGCGCCACCCCAGCTGAGCGACAGCAGCGCCAACTGCCGCCGTAGCCGCAGATTTCCCTGCAAAGGATCATAGGCTACCCCGTAATCAGGTAACTCGCGCAGGGCCTGTACTACTGCTTTTGCCATCTTTGCAGCAGGTAGTATCTCCGGTGGCGGCGTGGCTACGGAAAACCGCACGATGTCCGGCGCCGCCATCAGATTATATACAGCTGCTACCATTTCATGCACAGTTACTTCTGCTGCCTTCTTTACAGGCTCGCAGCTGGCAGGCAGGTCCGGCATGCGCTTGCTGTTAAACCGGATGTAGTAGCCGGATTTAGGGCGCGATTCAATCAATCCCTTCGATTCCAGGTGATAGTACGCCTGAAAGGCTGTACTCAGACTAATCCCCTGTTGCTTGCTTAAAGTGCGTACGGATGGCAGCTTTTCGCCGATTTTAAGCACTTCTTTTTCTATCAGTTGCTCAATATTATCCGCTACCTGGATATATAGGTGTTCTGCTGTTTTAAACATCTCGTTGAAAATCTGATATGGTGTAAAAGTAGTAAATTGAATCTGTTTTTTCGCAATAATCGGGCTTGCAACTGTGCACCGTTTTTTTATTTTTGTAGGATATGAAGTCGCAGCAGATTTTAGTGGACATCAACGACCCCGGTAATTTTTCATTTGCAGCATGCCTGGTGTTCCTGGGCAGATCGGATAAGGAAAATCTGCATTTTATCCGTAACGGCACCTTGCAGAAACTGGTGGTAGCAGATGGTATCCCGGTGCTGATCACGGTTACAGGTGAAACAGGTCATCAATTAATAGTGGAGATGTCACCGGTAACTTTTCCGGAGCTGACGGAACGGGTACCAGCCCTCACGGAAAAAGCCATTGCCTATATCACCCGTTATGTAACGCGCTGGCTGCACCTGGATGGGAGCTTGCAGTCGTTTTATGATTATGCTGCTCAAAATCCTTTGCTGTCGGGCCTGCCGGAGAGATACAAAGGCCTGCGGCTGATCGGTATCCCGGATTTATTCGAAACGCTGTGCTGGACGATCATAGGGCAACAAATCAACCTGACATTTGCCTATACCTTGCGCCAGCGGCTGATCACCCACTTCGGCTACAGCGTAGCGCTGGATGGGCATACCTTCCACCTGTTCCCACGCCCGGAAGTGATTGCTGCACTTACCCCGGAGGTACTGGCAGGCATGCAGTTTTCCGGCGGCAAGGCCAGGTACCTGATTGCCACGGCACAGGAAATAGTGAATGGTACTTTTTCAATGGAAGCACTGGACCGCATGGATTACCAGCAGGCAAAAGAGCGATTGCTTGCACTCAAAGGAATCGGTAACTGGTCCGCTAACTATATTCTGATGAAATATGGTCGCTTTCCGGAAGCGCTGCCCCTGGAAGACGCCGGCCTGCATAACGCAATCAAAGCGCGTTTGCAGCTGGAAGCCAAACCAACCGCAGCGCAGCTGAAAGAAATCACCGGCAAATGGGGCCAACATGCCGCCTATGCTACCTTTTATCTGTGGAGAACATTACTACCCCAATAAATTATATATGGATACGCTGTATCATCTTCGTATAGACACCCCCGTTGGAGCACTGCTGATTAGCGGCACCACCGCGTATATTACCTCCGTGCATTTTACAGACGACCCGGAAGAAGATTTTCACGAAGCCCCGCCACTGCTGCTGGAATGCGCGCAGCAGCTTTTTGAATATTTCGCGGGCGACCGGCGCGAATTCGACCTGCCCATCTCCCAGCATGGTTCCACTTTTCAGCATACCGTATGGAATCAGCTCGTAAAAATCCCTTACGGCCATACCATTACCTACCTGCAACTCGCCAAACGCATTAATAACGTGAAGAGCATACGCGCAGTAGGTACCACCAACGGCAAAAATGCCCTCGCTATTATTGTACCCTGCCACCGGGTGGTAGGCGCAAACGGTGTATTGACGGGCTATGCAGGTGGTCTGTGGCGCAAACGGTGGCTGCTGGATCATGAAAGAGGCGACCTCTTCACAGGGCTGAGATGAATGTTATCACGCGAATTTTTTTTCTCGCAAAGCAGCATAAGGGGCATAAGCAGCAAAGGCCTGCATTATGTTCCGATAATTTTTTTCTCCGTGAGTAAAGACCGAAGGTCTTTACTCACGGAGATTTGTTTTCCGCCGACGGCGGAAAACAAATAAATCGCTCTTCAACAACAAAACACAAACAACAAAACACAAGCCTTAGCTGCTTACCTGCTTTGCTGCTTTGCGTGCAAAAAAGATCGCACCCTGGCGCCGAAGGCGCCTAAAGCCCCAGCTTAAAATCCTTATGTCCCTTTGCGAGAAAAAAGATACAATCCTTGCCGGGAAAAAATCTGATCTGTATAAAATTTGCAAAACTGAATCTGTTTTAGCAACCGGAATTGTATGAATTTTGTGTCGCGATTAGCGAATGATTGTTTCACCCTTAATTCCGGCACAATGAAATTAGCAGCAGATTTACAGTCCACAGATCAGTTATTAGCCCTCAGTCAGGCATTCACCAGTAAGTATCTCGCCGGATTAAATTCACTCGCCCCACATCGTATTATTCCGTCGCTGCCCGCTGCCACGCTTCCTGAACAAGGGATTGGGGCAGCAGCAACGCTGGAAAAGTTCACTGCGTTGTATGGTAACCACCTGGCCGCCGGCAGTGGCCCCCGCTACTGGGGCTTTGTAACCGGTGGTGTAACACCGGCTGCGCTGATGGGCGACTGGATAGCCGGCGCTACAGATATGAACGGTTCCAGCAGCGGTTCAGCAGCATTACACATCGAAAAAGATGCAATCCAACAGTTGAAGTCGCTCTTCGGGATTCCGGAGCATTTCTTTGGTGCCTTTGTGAGCGGCGCTACCACCGCTAATTTCACCGGACTGGCTATTGCCCGGCAGTGGCTGGGGGAGCAGCTCGGGGTAAACGTGGCAGCAGAAGGGATAGCATCTCTCCCCAATCTTAAAATCCTATCCGCAGTACCCCATTCCAGTATTCTCAAATCTTTGTCTATGCTGGGTATAGGTCGTAATAACCTGGTGCGTATACCAGCCATTCCCAACCGGGAAGCGGTAGAGGTGCACGCACTCGAATATTACCTGCGTGAAAATCCCGGTCAGCCGGTTATAGTAGTTGCCAATGCAGGCACGGTAAACACTGTTGATTTCGATGATATCGAAGCGATGGTGGCACTAAAGAAAAAGTATAATTTCTGGCTGCACATAGATGCTGCTTTCGGTGGTTTCGCCGCTTGCAGTCCGGATTTCAGCCATTTGCTGAAAGGCTGGGAGCAGGCCGATAGCATCACCATCGATGCGCATAAATGGCTGAACGTGCCATATGATTCCGCCATGATTTTCAGTCGCCATCCGCAGTTGCAGGTGAGCGTGTTTCAAAATCCCGGCGCCGCATACCTTGGTGATCCGCAGGAGGAATTTCATTACAATAATTACGTGCCTGAAAACTCCCGGCGCTTAAGGGCATTGCCCGCCTGGTTTACGTTACAGGCTTATGGTAAGGATGGCTACCGGCACATCGTGGAAAACAATGTGAAGCTCGCGCGGCAGTTGGGGACTTACATCGCTTCGGATGCACGGCTAAAATTGCTCGCACCAGTGCGGTTATGTGTGGTTTGTTTTACGGTAGATGTGGAAGCAGCGGAGCAGGCAGCCAAAGTAGAGGCCTTATTGCAGGCACTGAACGCGAGCGGCGTAGTATACATGACGAAAACGCAATACCAGGGACAGCCCGCCATCAGGGCGGCTTTGGTCAACTGGCGTACCACCACGGAAGACGTAGCGCTGGTATGGGAAACTATGCAGCAACTGTTAACCACAATATAATTGAGCCATGCGTAAAGCAACACCTATCGGATACCTGGCACTCGCCATCGTTAGCATATTCTGGGGCACCACCTATATGGCTTCCAGCATTGGAGTGCGTCACCTGCACGGGATTACCCTTTCAGGACTGCGGCAGGGTACCGCAGGATTAATCCTTGTCTTATTTTTCCTGGTACGGGGAAATGCGGTGCCACCGCGGGCCGTGTTAGGAAAACTATTTATGATCTCGCTGCTGATGCTGGTAGGTAGCAACGGGTTAATGACCTGGTCCATGAAGTACATTCCCAGTGGGCTGGGTGCTATCATTAGCGCCACTGTTCCTATATGGATCACACTTTTCAGCTTTTTCCTGGTGCAGCGTACCCGCATCAGTCTGCAACTGGGAATTGGGCTGCTGCTGGGCTTTGCGGGAGTGGCAGCTATCTTTTATAACTACCTGGCGAGTATGATGAATCCTGATTTTCGCTTTGGTATTATGTTATGTGTGTTTGCCTCCATGTGCTGGGCACTGGGTTCTGTGCTTACTGCCAAATGGGCCCTGCATATTAATTTCCTCTATGGAGCCGGCTATCAGATGCTGTTCGGAGGGGCGGTCATGTTGTTGATATCTACTTTGTTCATAAGGGAGTCAATTCAATTTTCCACCTTCAGTGCGGAGCTATGGGAAAGTCTGCTCTATTTGATATTGGTAGGTTCACTGCTGGCATACGGTGCTTATGTGTACGTACTGAATAACATGCCTACCTCGCTGGCCGCCGTATATGCCTACATCAATCCGATTGTGGCGGTGCTGCTGGGCTGGTTCTGGCTCAAAGAGGAGCTCACCTGGATGATGGGAATTGGTACCCTGATAACGTTGTTTGGCGTGTACCTGGTAAATGGAGCCGTGGCAAAAAATAAGCAGCTGGCGTTAACAGAATAATAACGTAAACAGATATACGAAAAATTTTAAGGTAGAAGTATAGTCAGATGCCGCCCCGGTATTTACCGGATCAGGCATCTGAACTATTTTTAGGGAAAAGGGTTAACTTGAGCATTATTAAAAACTATTCAAATGGAAATCATCCAGGCAAGCACTTTGCACCTCAATGAAGTGGCTGTATTATTCGATACTTACCGTACTTTTTATAAGGCAGCACCTGATTTTGAAGGGGCGCTGAAATTCATTTCCGAGCGCATGGAAAAAGGGGAGAGTCGCATTTATGTGGCCCTCGAATCGGACGAAATCGTAGGTTTTATGCAGCTTTATCCAATTTTTACCTCTCTTGGCATGAAACGTGCTTGGTTGCTGAACGATTTATTTGTCCTGGAAGCCCATCGTGGCAAAGGTGCCGGCAGCATGCTGGTGGATGCAGCCCGACAGCTGGCCATCGATACCGGAGCAGGATATGTAACGTTACAAACGGAGGTGACTAACGAAACCGCACAGCGACTGTACGAAGAAAAAGGATTTAAGAAAGACACCGATTTCTATTACTACTATCTGTCCGTTTAACCGTTCATTTTTCATTTTACATTTACAGGATGGATAAACATCAGAATCCCTGGAAAATACATTCCAGTGAAACGAAGTACGAAAACAACTGGATCAGGATTACACATAACGAAGGGCTGAACCCTGCCGGCAACCCCGGTATTTATGGCGTCGTGCATTTTAAAAATGTGGCCATTGGTGTATTAGCTTTGGATGAGGAGATGAATACCTACCTGGTGGGGCAGTTCCGTTTTCCGCTGAACCGCTTCAGCTGGGAGCTGCCAGAGGGCGGGGGAGCGCTGGACGAGGATCCGCTGGATGCAGCCAAGAGAGAGTTGCTGGAGGAAACAGGGCTGGTAGCATCCGAATGGGAACTGCTTACCCGTATTGATACGTCCAACTCCGTTACCGACGAAACGGCAGTGGTGTTTCTGGCCAGAGGCCTGCACCAGGGGGAGTCGGAGCCGGAAGAAACCGAGCAGCTCACCATACGCAAGGTGCCTTTTGAAGAAGCCTACCGGATGGTGCAGGACATGGAAATCACGGATTCCATATCCGTGGCGGCTATCCAGCGAATGAAACTGCGACTGCTGGGGTACTAGCTCGGTATGTCCGCAAGGACTAGTATCTTTGTGCCAATGGAAAGGAAATTTAAGAAGCACACGAGCCCGCGTCCGAAGCAGTCATCGCTGATCATAGGCCGCCAGCCTGTTATAGAAGCTATCAACAGTGGCAAGCCTATCGAGCGCATATTCATGCTCCGCAGTGCAACGGGAGATATTATCCCACAGATCAAAGAAGCGGCACAATCTTACAATATACCTGTAAACCTGGTACCGGTGGAAAAGCTCAACGGGCTTACCCAGGCCAATCACCAAGGTGTTATTGCCCTGGCCGGTAATGTTACCTACCTGGATTTGCAGGATGTGATTTCTCATGTAACTGATCAGGGACAAACACCCCTGTTCCTCATCCTGGATGGTATTACAGATGTTCGTAATATCGGTGCCATTGCCCGCAGCGCAGTGTGTTGTGGTGCACAGGCCATCATCATACCGGACAAAGGCGTGGCTGCTCTCAACGAAGAAGCCATGAAATCCTCTGCCGGCGCCCTGGAAAGAATTGCAGTTTGTCGGGTAAACAGTTTGCTCAAAGCCATTGATACCCTGCATCTCAACGGTATCAAAGTGCTTACCAGCGAAATGGAAACCGAAACCATGCTGCATGAGTGCGACCTCACCGAACCAGTGGCCGTGATCATGGGCTCCGAGGATAAAGGCGTATTCCCGGCCCTGCGTAAAGCATCCGATGTACTGTTCCGCATCCCGATGGCGGGTAAGTTTGAATCATTCAACGTATCCGTAGCAGCAGGGATCATCCTCTACGAATCCATGAAGCAGCGGATGTAACCGGATCTTATCTGCTTATTCCAAACTATGCATATGCTTAAACTGATAGAATGTCCCAGAGATGCCATGCAAGGATGGCACCGGATCATCAGCACGGAAGAAAAAGTGGAGTACCTCAACGCCCTGCTGAAAGTAGGGTTTGACACCATCGACTTCGGCAGCTTTGTATCGCCGAAAGCGATTCCGCAGATGGCGGATACGGCGAAGGTATTGCCACAACTGGACCTTTCCGGCTCTAAAAGTAAGCTGCTGGCCATTGTTGCCAATGTAAGAGGGGCGGAAGAAGCCGTGATATTCGATGAAATCAACTACCTGGGTTTCCCTTTCTCTGTATCTGAAACCTTTCAGCTGAGAAATACCAATAAAACTATTGCAGAGTCCCTGGAGCAGGTGCAAACCATCCAGGAACTCTGTATAAAAAATAAAAAAGAGCTGGTCGTATACATTTCCATGGGCTTCGGTAATCCTTACGGGGACGCCTATAGTCCGGAAATAGTGCTGCGTTGGGTGGAGGAGATGGTAAAAATGGAAATTACCACCATTTCCCTGGCCGACACGGTAGGCGTTGCGGATCCGGTAACCATCAACAACCTGTTTAATCACCTGATTCCGGCCTATCCACAGGTGGAGTTTGGCGCCCATTTTCATGCGGCTCCCAACAACTGGCAGGAGAAAGTGCTGGCAGCCTGGGAACACGGCTGCAGGCGGTTCGACAGCGCGTTGAAAGGGATCGGCGGCTGCCCCATGGCTAAAGATGAGCTGGTGGGCAACCTGGCTACGGAAAACCTCATCGCTTTTTGCGAACAGCACCAGGCCCCGCTGCAGCTGGACCCTTCAGCCCTGCACAAAGCACAGGCCCTGGCCGATATCGTTTTTAAGAATTAAGCGGATTACATGCAATTTCACCTGAGCTTTCCGGTAGATACGTTGGAAAACGCCATACAGCACAGCGATAAGCTGCTGCTCATGGGCTCCTGCTTTGCAGAAGAGATAGGCGGCAAACTGGAAGCAAATTATTTCGATACCCTTATCAATCCGCATGGCATACTGTTTAATCCTCTCAGTATCACTCATGCCCTTACCACCTACCTCGACGGTAAGGTATATGCGAAAAATGACCTCTTCCTCCACGATGACCTGTGGCACAGCTGGGATCATCACAGCCGCTTTTCGGGTACTGATCCCGAGCAGGTTTTGGGAGAGATTAACCGCCACCAGCAGCAGGCGGCCGCGCAGCTGGAAAATGCCGACTGGCTTATCCTCACCCTCGGTTCTGCCTACGCATACCACCTGAAAGAGGGCAACCGCCTGGTAGCCAACAACCATAAAGTGGCAGGCGCCAATTTTTATAAACGCCTGTGCAGCGCGGAAGAAATCATTACCTCGCTGGATAACGTGATGCATCGCCTGTTTTTCAGAAACAGAAAGGTGAACATCCTGTTTACGGTTAGCCCTGTACGTTATATCCGCGACGGGGTAGTGGAAAATAACCTGAGTAAAGCAGTGTTGTTACAGGCCGTTCATCACCTGGTAAACAAATTTGCGCGACTCTATTACTTCCCGGCCTACGAGCTGGTGATAGATGATTTGCGGGATTACCGGTTTTATAAGGAAGATATGGTGCATCCCAATGAGCAGGCGATCGATTATGTGTGGGGTAAAGTAGTGGAGCATTGTATTCATCCCCAAAGCCAGCTATTACTGAAGCAACTGACAGAGCTCAACAAGGCCGCGGCTCACCGGCCATTCAATCCGGACAGCGTCCGGCATCAGCAATTCGTGGCCTCCCAGTTGGAAAAGGTCAGAAAGCTGATGCAGGAACATCCGGAGCTGCAGCTGCACAAGCTGGTGCAACAGCTGCAGTCACAACAATTATAAAGCTTCTCCTTTACGTTCGCGGATCATTACCACGCCAAATACAAAGCAGATCAGCGCTATGGCAATCGGATAAATTAATCCGGCCAGGTGATTATTGTATTGTGTAACGAGAATGGTAGATATCGTAGGCAGGAGTCCTCCGAACACCCCGTTGCCGATATGATACGGCAGCGACATCGACGTGTAGCGGATGCGGGTAGGGAAGAGTTCTACGAGGAAAGCTGCGATAGGCGCATATACCATCGTAACAAATAGTACCTGTATAAATACCAGTAATACCAGGAATGTCATGTTTTTCATACTTACGGTGATTTCCTTTTTGCCATCTGTTTCATTTAGGATGGTGGCATCGTCGTAGGTATGCACCCGGGTGGTAACGGTGACCATTTCGCCGGCATCATTGCGGTGGCTTTTGTTTTCAATGCGGAAAGCATCTTTTAATTCCACTTTCTTATTCACGTTGCCGATGTTGTCCATGGCCGCATAAATAGGGTAGTAGGCGAGTGCGGCAATGAGCATGCCTGCCATCATTATTTTTTTGCGGCCGATTCGATCGGAGAGCCCGCCGAAATAAATAAAGAACGGCGTGCCCAGTAACAGGCCAATAGCGATAATGATATTGGATTGCACAAATTCTATATTCATCGTTTTTTGGAGAAACGACAGTGCATAGAACTGACCGGTATACCATACCACGCCCTGGCCCATGGTAGCGCCAAACAGCGCGATGAGCACCAGTTTCAGGTTTTCTTTATTACCAAAGCTTTCTTTGATGGGGTTAGCGCTGGTTTTGCCTTCCGACTTCATCTGGGCAAACAGCGGTGATTCCTGGAGGCGTATGCGGATGTAGTACGACATTACCACCAGCAGGATGCTGAGCAGGAAAGGTATTCTCCAGCCCCATTCATTAAACGACTCTGACGACATACTGGTGCGCGTAGCGAGGATAACCCCCAGCGATACAAACAGGCCCAGCGTGGCTGTCGTCTGTATAAAACTGGTATAATAGCCTCGCCTGTCGGCCGGCGAATGCTCGGCCACATAGGTAGCTGCACCACCATACTCACCGCCTAATGCAAGTCCCTGCAGGAGTCGCAGTACCAGGATGAGTGCCGGCGCCACCAGGCCCACCGTGGCGTAGCTGGGGATGATGCCTATGGCAAACGTAGAGCCGCCCATGATCATCAGGGTGAGCAGGAAGGTGTATTTTCGGCCTGCCTTATCCCCGAGGTGGCCAAAAACGATGGCGCCAAAGGGGCGTACGATGAAGCCTACCGCAAAAAAGGCAAGGGTGGCAATATAAGCCAGTTCGGGGTTGCTGGGTGGAAAAAACTTTTCAGAGATAATAGACGATAAGCTACCGAAGATGTAGAAGTCGTACCACTCTATCAGCGTGCCTGCCGAGGAGGCGAAGATGACCTGCCAGATGTTCTGCTTAGCAGTTAGTGTTTTCATAAACGTGTAGACGGATTGGATGATAAAAAGTATCCGTAAAAGTTAGTGAATCTTTATTATGTTTCATAACTGCATACAATCTTTCTTTATCTTTAGAGAAGAGCTGTTTATATCCATGAGATTCCGTCGTGTTACCTTACTAACCTTATTGTTATGTGGAGCCCTGCTGGTGTCCGCACAAAACAGCCATCGGCCAAAGATAGGGCTTACCCTGAGTGGCGGAGGTGCACGGGGGCTGGCACATATCGGTATTTTACAGGCCTTGGACAGTGCCGGGCTGAAAGTGGATTATCTCACGGGTACGAGTATGGGAAGTATTATCGGTGGACTGTATGCCATCGGTTATTCGGGAGATTCGATAGAAGCCATTGCCAAAAATATGGACTGGAATATCCTTTTCAGTAATCAGCCGAATATCTCTGACATCTCCTATGAAGAAAAGGGGGAATACAACAAATACATTATTGAAATTCCGTTTGAATACGGCAAGCCCAAACTCGCTTCCGGCGTGATTTCCGGCGAAGCCCTCTGGCTGCAGCTGGCAAAGCTCTGCTGGCCGGCGAAAGACCAGAAAGATTTCACCAAATTCAATATTCCGTTTAAGTGCATTGCTACCGATGTGGCCACCGGGGATATCATTACCCTCGACAGTGGTGAGCTGGTCACCAGTTTGCGTGCCAGTATGGCCATTCCTTCTGTGTTTACCGCCGTTACCATTGATGGGCGCAAGCTCGTGGATGGCGGTGTGGTACGCAATTTTCCGATTATTACTGCCAAAGAGATGGGGGCGGATCTGGTGATCGGGTCTAACGTAAGCGGGGGGCTGCAAACGGCTGATAAACTCATTACGCCTATAGATATCCTTTACCAGCTTGGATTTTACAAAGATGCGGCGGATTTTGAGGAGGCCCGCAAGCAATGCGATATTTACATCTCCATAAACAAAGATTTAAAAGATTATTCCGCTGCCAGCTTTGGCAGTGTTGATTCCATTATTGCTGCCGGGCAAAAGGTGGGGCGGGAAATGTACCCGGTTTTTAAGCACCTGGCGGATTCCCTGAATGCGTTATATCCGCCGCAGGACAGTTTTAAGGTGGATCGTTTACCGTTTACGGCGGATATAGAACTGAGTAGTATACACGTAACGGGGCTGGTGCATTCCGATGAAAAGTTTTTTAAACAAAGGTTGAGACTTAAGCCTGGCGGGTGCTACAGCTCCCAGCAGTTGAAAGAGGCCGTGCAGAACGTATTTGGCACCAGGTTTTACAAGCTGATTACGTATAACCTTACTCCTGAAGGGTATGGGAGGAGTCGCATGGATATTACAGTGGAAGAAAACGCGCTGACCTATGCAAAATTTGCCCTGAACTACAATAGTTTTACCAATGTAATGGCGGTACTGAACCTTACCCAGCGCAACTTCATCGTGAAGAACTCCCGTAGTTTTGTGACGCTGGGAATCAGTGAAAATCCCCGACTGGAAGCACAGTACTTTAAATATTTGGGTAGGCGCAGGAATTTTGGGTTTGGTTTGCAGGCTTATTATGAGAACAACGGCCTGAATTTCTATGATCAGGACTTTGAAAAAATGCAGAACTACCGCAATAAGTATGCGCATGTGGGAATGAACGTTCAGTTTACGTTTGGCGGTACCATGGCCATGGGAGCGGCCACCAGGTGGGAGTATCTCAAGTATAAGCCGCAGTATTCCCCGCTGCTGGAGCTGAGGGGCAGTACTAATCAAATGAACAGCTTTGTTTACTTCGGCATTAATTCTCTCGATAGAAAAATATACCCGACCAAAGGTATGTTGCTGGATTTTCAGACCGGTTATATCTACAGTCAGCATTCCGGTATAAGGGTGAGCATGGATGGCCAGCCGGTGGATCCGGATAGTGTGGGCATCAGTTTCCGCGATTTCCAGCATGCTATGCTAAAGGCAAAGTATTACCTGCATTTAAATGATAAGTCGGCTGTGGAGCTGAATGCAGCCGGTGCGGTGAATTTCGGTAATCAGCAATCGGGTGTAAATACTTATTTCATAGGCGGTATGACCGATGTGATGCACAACCAGATTCCGTTTGTGGGTTTGTTTGAGGGAGAAGCTATTACCACCAGTGTGGCGGCCGTCCAGGTGGCCTGGCAGTGGGAGTTTTTAAGAAATCTTTTTGGTATGCCGAGAGTGGGGGCTGCGGTATATGACCTGAATGCCAGTACCAGCGGGAAATATAAATATTTGAGCGGATATGGGCTCGGGCTGGGTTACAGCAGCAGGCTGGGGCCTATTGAGGCTACGATGATGTATAGTGACCAGGTGGGGCGGGTGAGGTTTTATGTGAATATGGGCTTTAACTTCTAAATTTTTTACTTCTTCAATTGACGCCTTCGGCGTCAATTGAAGAAGTACCTGTTCCTCCGCCGAAGGCGGAGGAACAGGTACTAATAATTTTTAGTGCATTCTATCTCCTCTCACCTCAATCTCCTTCAAAATATCTGCTTCCCGCAACAGCCATTCCTGCCAGCGGTTCCGCACTTTCTCTTCATCAAAATATTCATTGGCGAGATCAATAAACAGGCGGTAGTGGCCGGCTTCAGAGATCATGAATTTACGGTAGAACTCGCGCAGGTATTCATCTTCGAGGCCTTCGCTGAGTAAACGGAAGCGCTCGCAGCTGCGTGCTTCGATGAGGGCGAATATGAGGAGGTTGTCGAGCAGGGCGTCATCAGCGCTGCCGCCTTTTACTTTAAAATCGAGGAGGGCATTAACATAATCGTCCTTTCGTTGTTTACCCAATTGCAGGCCTCTTTTCTTCATTTCGGCCAGTACCTGCCGGAAATGCCCCCATTCTTCCGTAACAATGGGCGCCAGTTCCTCGACCAGGCGAACTCTGTTAGGATTGCGCTGGATGAGGGAAATGGCAGAAGATGCGGCCTTTTGTTCGCAGTAGGCGTGATCTGTCAGGATATCTGTCAGGGATATGGCTGCCAGGTTCACCCAACGGGGATCTGTCGGGAGTTTCAGGCCTAATATGGAAACTTTACTCATGATATTTTTGAAAATGTAATTTTTGCGAAGATAAGTTTGATTTTTAACTTGACGGGTATTATGGACTACATCTTACAACAACAGCTGCAGGAGCGGCTGGCGCAGCATTCTTTCCGCAGTTTGCGGCAAACGGGCAACCTGGTGGATTTTTGTTCTAATGATTACCTGGGATTGGCCAGGAGCGGGGCTATGCAGGAAGCGGTGCATACATTACTGCAGGAGAGGCCGCATTGGCAGGGCAGTACCGGTTCCAGACTGCTGGCTGGTAACTATGCCTGGATCGAGGAAGTGGAGCAGGACCTGGCGGCCTTTCATCAGGCAGCGGCAGGACTAGTCTTCAACTCCGGCTATGATGCGAACCTGGGATTTTTCAGTACAGTGCCGCAGCGCGGTGATACCATTGTGTATGATCAGTTGATTCATGCAAGCATCCGCGATGGGGTGAGGCTGAGCAGGGCGCAGTCGTTTGCTTTTCAACATAACGACCTGGCGGATTTGCGGGCGAAGATTGAGCGGGCGGCGGGTCGCGTGTTCGTAGCCGTTGAATCGGTGTATAGTATGGATGGAGATATGGCGCCGCTGGTGGCCATGGCCGCGATGTGTAAGGAGCTGAATGCTTTGCTGGTAGTAGACGAAGCGCATGCTACCGGTGTGATCGGAGAGAAGGGAGAGGGGCTGGTGCAGCACCTGGGTTTGCAGGAGCAGTGTTATGCACGGGTGCATACATTTGGAAAGGCAGTGGGTTGTCATGGTGCAGTAGTGCTGGGTTCCAGGGTGTTGCGCGATTACCTGATCAACTTTTGCAGGGCTTTCATATATACGACAGCGTTACCTCCGGCAGCTGTGGCGGCTATTCAGGCGGCTTACAGTTTATTCCCGTATATGCCCGAGGCGCGGCAGCAGTTACGCGAGCTGGTGGCTTACTTCCGGGCGGGAGCGGCACAGTTGGAGCTGATCGGAAGCGACACGCCGATACAGGCGGTGGTTACTAAAGGTAACGAATATACGAGAACAGTGGCGGCGGCTTGTCAGTCGGCCGGACTGGATGTACGTGCGATCCTGCATCCGACCGTACCCAAAGGGGAAGAGCGTTTGCGCATTGTGTTACACAGTTACAATACCAAAGCGGAGATCGACCAGTTACTCCGCGTCTTAAAACAGTAATGGTAATAATCTAAAATTGGTGTATTTTAGAAATTACATTCTGTGAAATCATATGAGAATTATCCCCGCAGTTATCGCAGGCGCTGTCACTTTATCACTGACCTGGGCGCTCAACACCAAAATAGGATCGGTTCCGCCACTGGGTAAGTTATTGAGTCCGCAGCAAGGCTTCTGGATGAACGCCGAGCCGATAGATGCCACGCGTGATCTCGTGCAGCTGCCGGGTTTCAAGGGCATGGCTGAAGTGTGGTTTGATGATCGTATGGTGCCGCATATTTTCGCTAAAACGGAGGCGGATGCCTATTATGTGCAGGGGTATATTACTGCCCGGGACAGGCTTTGGCAGATGGAGCTGCAAACTTTTGCGGCGGCGGGGCGGTTGTCCGAGATCCTGGGGCCATCAATGGTGAACTACGACCGGGAAACGCGCAGGCGCGGGATGGGCTATGGCGCAGAGCAGGCGCTGAAGGAGATGCTGGCTAACCCTGAAACCAAAGTGGTGCTGGAGTCGTATGCTGAAGGCGTAAATGCTTACATCGCTACCCTTACCGATGCGACCCTGCCTGTAGAATATAAAATCCTCGATTACAAGCCGCAGCACTGGGAGCTGATTAACTCCGCTTACCTGCTGAAATATATGGCACATGACCTCGCCGGCTTTGCTAACGATCTTGAATATACGAAAGCGCGGCAGCTGTTTGATATCAAAGATTTCAACCTCTTATATCCTGATTTTCTGGATAGTACAGATCCAATCATTCCGAAAGGGACCGCCTATCAGGCTGCCACTGCGAAAGCAGTAGCGCCGCCGGACAGCGTGTTGGCGCTGGATGCAGCCTTTATGAAATACCGTACCAATAATCCTGATCCTGCCAATGGCAGTAACAACTGGGCAGTGGGTGGTGCTAAAACCAGGCTGGGTGCGCCTATACTTTGTAGTGATCCGCATCTGGGATTGAGTTTACCATCGCTGTGGTATGAAGTGCAGATCAATACACCGGATATGAACGTGTATGGTGCGAGCTTGCCGGGAGCTCCTGGTGTGATCATTGGTTTGAATGATCATATTGCCTGGGGGGTAACCAATGGGGAGGAAGATGTGAAGGACTTTTATCGCATGGAGTTCCGTAATGGTCGCAGGGAATACCTGTTTAACGGTAGCTATCGCACAGCCGACCAGCGGGTGGAAACAATAAAGGTGCGGGGTGGTGCTACGGTGTATGATACCGTTGCGTACACCGTGTGGGGCCCGGTGATGTATGATAATACCTTTCCGGAGCATACTACCAGTCAGCAGTTCCTGGCGATGCGCTGGAAGGCGCTGGACCCATCCAATGAGTTCCTGACATTTTACAAGCTAAATAAAGCTAAAAATTACGAGGATTACCTGCAGGCGCTGAGTACATATCAATGTCCGGCCCAGAACTTCGTATTCGCCTCGAAAACGGGTGATATTGCGATCTGGCATAACGGCCAGTATCCATTGCGCTGGAAGGACCAGGGCAAACTGATTATGCCTGGCTCCGACAGTACCTATGCCTGGCAGGGATATATTCCGCATGAGGAGCTGCCGCATATTAAAAATCCGGCGCGCGGCTTTGTGAGTTCTGCCAATCAGCGGGCTACTGACAGTACGTATCCTTACCGTTTGTATGGTGAGTTTGATCTGTTCCGCGGCAAGCGTATCAACGAAAAGCTGGCGGCTATGTCCGGTATTACCCCGCAGGACATGATGACGTTGCAGAACGACAACTACAATGAGTTTGCGGCTGTGGCGCTGCCGCTGCTGCGTCAGCATATGGACACCGCAGCGTTAAATAATCAGCAGCGTGCTTACTGGCGTGAGTTGGTGGGCTGGGATGCGGTGGCATCGGCGGAGAGTCGCGGCGCTACGCTGTTTAACCAGTTCTGGATGCATTTTGAAGATACCATCTGGCTGGATGAGCTACACCCGAACGACAGCGTGTACCTGCCATTTCCGCAGTCGACCGCTACGCTGATGTTACTGTTAAAGGACACTGCCTTCAAATTCATCGATAACATTCACACGCCGCAGCGGGAGACTTTATCCGACCTGGTGCGCGATGCTTTTGTGGCTACCGCTGCTGACGCCGCTGCTGCTGATAAGGACGGCAAGCTGGCCCTGGGCAGGTACCGCGGAACGGACATCCGTCACCTTACACGGGTGCTGAAGCCTTTTGGTGCTAACAACCTGAACACCGGCGGAGGTATGCACATTGTGAATGCGACCAAGAAAAACCACGGTCCTTCCTGGCGAATGGTGGTGCAGCTCTCGGATAAAACCGAGGCCTACGGGATCTATCCTGGTGGGCAGAGCGGCAACCCTGGCTCGCCATATTACGAGAACGCCGTTGGCGACTGGGTAGCCGGTAAATACTACCTGCTGCATATTTTCCGCCCTGAGGACAAGGATGATCCGGTGATCCGCTACAAAGCTGTATTTGCAGGCAAATAAAATTTTTTAAAGAAAATTTGGTTGGGAATGAATAATTCCTATCTTTGCACTCCCAATTGAAAAGAGGGTGATTGATTCCGTAGCTCAGTTGGTAGAGCAATACACTTTTAATGTATGGGCCCTGGGTTCGAGTCCCAGCGGGATCACCTGATGGGACAAGTTAGAAATATCTACACTTGTCCCATTTTCTTTTTCCATGAAAGCCTTATCCATATTGTATATTAGCTGAACCGCATAATTAACTCTTGTGGTTCGATATGCAAATCCTGTAAAAATTAGTTTCTCAGGGAATATCGAACCAATGATCTTTCGCTGCGTTTCTACCTCTCCACTTTCATAAAGAAGATCCATTCTGGACATATTTTCCATTCCTTTTTCAAGTATATTCTCTATACTGAAATTCCTTTGAGGTACTTCTACCAATCGTTCTTCTAATTTAGAAATAGATATTTCATACTCCTTTTTGCTTTCGTTAAAGTCTTCGGGTGTTATTTTTTGCTGAAATAAACACTTTCGAGCCTCCCTTATCAAGTCCGTATATGCCTCAATTTGTGAAAGCAGGCTATTTCTTTCATCATTAGCGTGTTTGGTTTGGGCTTGAAAATAGTACTCCAATGCCGGACGGAAAAGCTGACGAAAGGGAGATTGTGGCACATATTTCCGTAGTTCTTTTGAAAACAACTGATTTGCGTGTTCTGCGGGGAATCGGCAGCCGCAGGAAGTAATACAATGGTAGTAGTGATAATGTCGATTGCGGCCTTTGGAAGCACTGCCCGTTAGCACTCTGTTGCACCGTGGGCATAGAAGAAAACCACGCAAAGGCAAGTCTTTATCAACAACAATTTTGGTACGTTGTTTCTTCTTCCTTCCATCGAGGACTTCCTGCACCTGATAAAAAAGTGTTGAAGTGATAATACCCTCGTGTTTCCCTTGCACGAATAAACTTTCTTCATCACGGAATTTTGGAATGTGTATTTTACCGCAATAAACAGGGTTTCTAATGGCAACCCAAAAGTTATTCTTACTACAATTTAAACCGCGTTTGCGGGCCAGTTGTAGGATCTGTTCTGTATTAAATCTACTTAGGGCAATTTCTTCAAAAACCCATTTCATAATGTCGGCTTCCGGCGGAAAGGGTGCGATATATTTAATTTTCCCGGTTTCATCTGTTTTATTTTGATAGCCTATTGGGGCTGTTCCCATCCATCGACCCTCTTTCCGCGCACGGCGCATACCATAAAAAATATTCAAAGCCCGGCGATCATTCTCGGCCTCCGGTACGGCTAAGTAGACAGCCATCATTATCTTACTTTCGGGGACGGTCATATCGAGGGGTTGCTCAATTGCTTGCGGTTCTATCCCTAGTTTGCGAATAATACTTATCATATTATAAGCATCCCCTGCATTTCGGCTGAATCTATCCCATTTCGTAAAAAGCAACAGGTCTACCTGATGCTTTTTTTTTCGCCAGTCCATTAGTAGCTTGTTCCACTGTGGTCTGTTGAATGTTTTTGCGCTATGATCTTCAAAAATAACGTGCCGTATTTGAATGAAATTTCGATCACAGTATTTTCGCAAAACCTCTTCTTGGCTCCGCTGCGAGAAACCTTTATCGCGCTGGTCATCTGTACTAACTCGTATATATAAGTCTGCTACTTGCATAAAGTAAATTTTATCATTTTCACAATTTCATTTCATTCATGAAAAGCATATAGAAATGAAGAACATCTATATTAGAACGCTGCTCACTTTCGTGAGAATAGAATTTCAAGGCTTCCGAAAAACTATCGTGTGTATCTATGGGCATGACGGTGATCTCCATTTGCCGGAGGATTGACCTGGCTTCAATCATTTCTGGAATGTTTCTTGACCAACGATCCCACGAGGTAAAAAGGAGTAATGCTGGTTTTGTAGATGACGATTTAATGCTGTCAAAATATTTCGACCAGCCGGGCCTTTGGAAATTACCAGCAGAACAGTTATCAAATACTTTTTCCCTGATGGTGATCTTATTGAATTGGCAATAGTTTATAAGTGCGTCCTCTTGTCGGCGCTCAAATATAAACTGACTTGCCCGGTTGTCACACCGGGCGCGGATATACAAATCAGCTTTCATGGCTTAAAATTTCAGTGATTGTAATTTCTGCGAATTGGTAGATGATTTCGAGAATCGCAACTGCTTCATCAAGGCTTACAGTAATACCTTGTTCACTTAACAGCTTCATAGCTGTTTCAGGTTTCATTTTCTGCTCCATAACACACCCATATTCAAAATTCACAAATCCAAGTGCTATGCGGGATAATACGAAATTACAAACGAAAAGGATAGAATTTGATGGTTGTATATGGTGTTAAGCAGGTGAAAAATGAGCCATAGAACAGCAAGATGTACTAATGTGTCACAAGATTTTAAAATTTAGAAAAAAAGCAAAAATCAGTTACCAATTTGAATGTTTTTCAAACACTCAAAAAGCTACTTGCAAAATATGGAATAGTAGAAAAAAAACGGTTGGGGCCAGTGTTGATTTTTACCAAAAAGTGTTGACTTTTACCGAATGTTCATTTAAAGGAAAAAATGAGTGTAATTGCTGCTGCGGTCATACGGGAAAAGTAAGTGTAGTAAGGGGTTTTAGACAATAAGAAGTTAGTGCTGAACAAGTGAAAATATTTTTAGGTATTTTTTTATGTATTTGGGGGTGATGTGCTTTCAATAGAATCGCGTTTCTGTTTGGCATTCTTTGCTAACTCTATCAGATGTTGAACATCTTTAACTGTTCCATTGTCGAAAAGGGCTTTCATTCTTGGATGCTTGGCAATAAGTTCATTTTTTGACACTTCCAACCATATCTCATATAGCTTTTCGTATACGCTAAAATAGTAACCTAGCTGGCAGTTATAGAAGTACAAACGACCTTTCAGGAAGGGGGTCTGATGTTCGGTTTTGGTGATTTGGGAAATAGACTGGCCGAGTTGATAAAGTCGGGCTTCAACTGATTTCAATTGAAGCTGTAATCTTGCAGCGGATATATTTTTTAATATCCGGGTGGGAATTAATTGAGGGAACAGTATCATAACAAGAGCACAACAAAAAATGATAATAGGAAGCTAAGAAAAATAATATGAATAAAAAAATAGCAGCTGTTGACTTTTACCGAGCAGCTGTTGACTTTTACCGCCAACATTGGTATATTCGCATTGTTGTACAATTGCAGGAGATAACATACCTTCGCCTGCTCCAACCAAATTATCTTCTGTCAAAGGATTAATGCGTGTGCGAATGATCCCATATATATACAGATACACACACGCATATGTTGCACAAATAAGTTTGCGATACTGTTAATTCTTTTTCGTTAACACCCAATTAAGATTTGGGATTTAAAAGGAATGTATTTTACAACATCCATTTTTGATCTTTATGAATAACATTGATCCAATAATTTCAGAGGAACTGAAAAAGCTCGGAAGTAATATAGAGCAGGTAAAAAAAGCATCTCGAAGCACTATTGCACAACCACCTGCATTGCTGACTATTGGAGGGCAACCACTTTTCCGGCCTTTTACAATTAACGCAATACAAGGAAAGGAAGGAAGTCATAAAAGTAGGTTGGCAGAGATTATTTGTACCGCTGCAATCGCTGGTAAAATGCCGTAGGTAAGCCGGGCGGTAATCATCTTGAAATTGAAGCTAATTTCGATATTCCTTGCCATGTTTTATATGTAGATACAGAAAGAAACATGCAGGATGAATTTCCAACCTCTATACAATCATTAAATAGAAATGCAGGTCATAAGGAACGTTCAATTTCTTCTCGCTTTACCCCTGTTCCCCTCTTGAATATATCACGTATTAACAGGCTGGACGTTTTGCAGTATTATGTAGAGAAGCTGCGAAAAAAAGTGAAAGAACACATGCTTATTGTCCTAGATGTTTCTACAGATTGCATTGATGATTTCAATTCGTCGTCCAGCGCAAATAGGATTCATGACTGGATGAACGTTATGAGAACTGATTTCGATATGACTTTTCTGTTGCTGATACATGAAAATCCGGGAGGCAACGATAAGGCAAGAGGGCATGTAGGAACCGAACTAACGTTTAAGGCTTCCACACAGTTACAAATACGTAAGGTAAGCGAGAAACAGGATAAAGGAAGTGACAAAGAGGACATCGATATATTTCAGATTGTCTTTAAAAAAATGAGGTTTAAAAGACGAAACGCCCCTATTTACATTAAGTATGATGAAGAATTGGAAACATTGGTGAAGGTAGATTTTAAAGAGGACGAGAAAGAAGAAAGGGAACGAACAGGCATAAGTAATGAACTACATGCGGCGCTTGCAGAAGCCTTTACTTTGCAAAGGGAATATTCCCGTGGTGCGTTGGCTTCCTTTGTTGCTAAGAAACTCAATGGGGAATTAAATGAGAATACGATTGCTAGGAAATTAGCGGATCTTAGCCGCGAAGATCAGTTCATTTTAAATATACATGGTGGCGGAAAATTTGTGGCAGAAAAACGTAGCAGGGAAACATTCTACGTCTTTCTGCCAACCCCTGAAAATGAATCTGAAAAGGATTTAGCAGTGGCGAAATAAGGCAGTGTTGAAAACTATTTTTTTACAATAAGCCCTTCTTGTGACGGGTCGTTTAGTACCGATTGCAATACTGCATCCACAATATCCTGTGCATCCTGTTTAATAATAGCAAAATTGTCCATAATATCTTTGCGGGTTACCTGCTTGACTATCGGAATGGGTAGATAAGAATCCTTTTCAATTTTTAGTTGTTCGCTATCTACTTTGACGTGAGCATGAAACCGTTTTAAGTCGATGGGCTGTTCTGGTGTGTCAGCAGTGATGCCCACAAATTCACCGGAAGAAAGATTAGAAATGGTACTTACCGGAACGGCCATTTCCAATTGCTTGCTTCGGGAAATTGAAGTGTCCCCGCTATTTATCGAAATGCTTTCCCGATCCTGCATCGTTTTACCTAGCCGTTCTGAAACCTGTTTGGCAAGTTCCCCGCTTGTTTGACCGATCATGATGTTTCCGCAAATATTGAGGACTACATCTGCCCACTCTTTGCCGTATTGTAAGCGCAGCTGGTGATCTGATTGCATGGCGAGAATGGTAGAAATTAAGTGGCTTCTCGCACTGGCTATTTGGGTGGAGAGTTCCAAGAAAGTCAGGGTGGGAAATTCATCGAGTACAACAGCAGATTTTAGCTTACCTGGCTGATTCATGATCTTACTGATCCTAGTCATGAAAAGGCTGAGAATAGGGCCAAATACTTGTTGCTTTTGTGGGTTGTTGGCTAGGCAAAGAATTTTTGGTGCATCAGGGTTGTTAACATCCAGAGTAAAGTGGTTTCCACTTAACACGTAGTAAATTGTTGGAGAGGAAAGACGAGCCAAGCCGATCTTTGCAGCATCTACTTGTCCTTCCAATTGCTCCATCGTATTTTCAACGAATGCAGAAACGAACGGTGAAATGTAGGCCGAAATTTCAGGCTCCGTTTGTAGCACAGTAAAGAGTTTATCCATCTTTACTTGCATCAGTTCTATGACGTGTGGTAAAGTGCAGTAGCGACCATCCTCATATTTTCGCAAAAACCAAATGATTGAAATAGTAAAATTGATGGCACTTTCCACAAAGAAATCACCTTGTTTTTTTAACCAGCTGGGGTTGGTGCCAAGCATTAAAATGCGTGCAGCTTCTACCGCATCGGATATGTCGTGCATCATTTCTGGAAACAGCGGATTACAACGGTGACTGTGAGATAAGTCGTCAAAGTTTATAACATAGAATGAAGGCTTGTTACGATAATTATTTCTGTTTTTCAGATAGTGATTGTAGGCGATTATGCTTAAATCGGGGTACTTGAAATCATAGAGTACCATTGCATGATTTTTGGCAAGCAATTGCCTGATAGCAGGTTCTATTAGATACCTTGACTTACCCGCTCCGGGACTTGCAACACATAAAAGCCCCCTTGCTGGTGAAACAAAAGAAATGTTTGAATTACGGCGCTGGTTTTTATAGTAGTAGTAAGCAGGAAGGTTTATTGAAAATTCATTTTCCAGTTCTTTCTCCTGCTGCGGAAAGGTTTCATTTTCCTTGTTAAAAATATCCCCGCTCAATCTTTTTTTTAAAGACCTGGCTATTACACTGCCACCCGTAATTATCAGAATGAATGCAAGGCCATTTAAGAGAATATAGGCTGTTGCAGCGGCTTGTGGCGGTAGTCCTGTTATCAAGAGGATTAAGCCGCTGAGAAAGTAGATGATCAGGCCGGAAAACAATAACGCAATACCGGCCTTTACATCTGATTTTTCATCCTTTCTCCCACGTACACCGAGTAAGGAAATGAAAAGAAAGATAAGCGCAATTATTTTTGATTTGATGTAACCAGATAATAGTCCGGTTTTGAGAATGTTTTTAAGAATCTGGTCAGAAATATTGCTTGTCCAACCCATCAATTTGAAAGCATGGTAACAATTGTAATAGCAGTGGATAAGTAGCACTACAATTGCAATCATTCGTGTGAGGTCAATAATTTTTTTAAGACCCATTTCGTTTTCCCCAGTCCTCATTGTCATATCGCACAATTTTGAAATGAATAATGTCTACCGGCAGTCGGAGAATATTTCACAGCTATCCCCACCGACAAAATCGGTGTCACCAAAATCTATAAATGGTATGGTGGTTTGTTGGGTGTATATCCTGTTGTCATCCCGGATTATGGGATTCGCGGATCGAGCGGATAATAGAATTTCCTCTGCGGAAATATGGTTTCGGAAGAATGTAATAGGTAAAGCAATTGACTTTCCTTTTTGCTGTAGCAATGAAACCCTGTTGGGTGGTATGTAGTTGCCAAATTGTTTCTCCATTCGTAACGGGAAATTGAATGCAGCTGGATCATCTTTTGCAATCCTCAATAGTTTTTTTAGCGATTTTTTCCAGCACCACTTGCAATTGCCTTCGTACCCTTTTAGGCGAAGTCTAAAGGGCATTTTAGACCAGAATAGATTAACTTCTACCTTGTTTACGCCGGGGTGGAAACCTCCCGATATTAGGGGATATATCAGCTTCTTTTTTTGTGCATAGGGTGAGATCCGATCAACTTCGTCAGACCGGATGCCGATTGCTGTAGAGTAATGCTTACGAAAGATTTTTTTTGAGAAGGCAGTTATAGGCACCTCTTTAAGTTCACGGGAACAGTGCGGAAGTGCAATATTAGGAATACCATATTTTCGTATCACCTTTTCAAAAGGTTCTCCCCGGCGGGAAGCTGTAAAAAAATCTACTATTGTGTATTTTGTTTTACTTTCCGGCTCACATTCTATCCAAGTGACCGGGAAACCGAAATAGTCGCTGCACTGCTGAATAAACTCTAACGTTTCTTCTCTTTCTTCGCCAGTATTGGCGAATACAAACTGCATTTCATATTCCTGTGATTTGTGTTGCCATAACCACTGTGACATAAAAGCTGAGGTTTCACCTCCGCTGAAGGAAACTATAAGTTTTCTTTTCATGGTAAACTCGTTTTAGTGGAATAATCTTTTACGCTTCTTTTTCTTTCTTTCGTCAAATTCCGCTAATGGAGATGTTTCTTTCTCCACCTCGAAAACTAAGTCTATAGCACCTTTGAGGGTATTTGAAAGTGTCGTATCGTTGGTGCTGGAAATGTTGTCTTTATTTGTAAGCTGTGGCTTCTGCTGTTGGATGATCGGAATCTGCTGAATACGTTGTTGCAGTTGATTTGCATTGTATGGCTTACCGAGATCAGAACCATTAAAAACGGATTGGGTCTTGTGATCCACGTAGGTCAAACCATAGATGATTCCCTGCGCATTCTGGCGGATAACAAGGGAGATTCTTTCTTTCTGTAGGTAGTTCTGTAATTGGTCTATTGTGATGCGTCCTTTTGTTGCAAGAGTATAGTCGATGGCATTTCGTACACGCTGCATATGAGGGCGGCGTGCAACCTGATTTTTTTGGAAGTTTTGTTCTAAATGTTTTAAGGTTGGTTTATTATAGATATGACTGGCGGGAATTGGAACACCAACCTTGTCACCAGCAGTATTGAGTACCCTGTAGACTAGCCCCCCGGACTTGTAAATGCGGGATTCTTTACTGCCCTGATCTGCGATAATGTTGTATTGGCGAAGAACCGCATTCAGCTCCGGTAATGAAGTGTATTTGTATTTTGGTAGTACGCTATCCAGCACATTTGTGATAGCGCGTTTGGTGCCTGATGCAGCGTTCTTGCCGTAGATTACTTTCTCCGCGTTGACTGGTTTTATGTCGTAAATCTGTTGGCGTTGTTTAGAATCTGCACGTATCAAATTAAAGTCTTTTTCTATCTGCTTACGAGCCTTTTCAGATTGGTTCTTTCCGATATTATGGAGTTCGATTCTTTTCCCATTTCTTTTGATGTTGGTAGTGACGATATGGATATGCGGGTGACTGGCATCGGAGTGGTTATAAACAAGGTAAGGCTGGTCACCAAAACCAATTTTCTGCATATAAGAATCAGCAATACTCTGGAGAGTTTCTTTGTCCAATTTTTCTGACGGGTCGAAGTTGAGAGATATGTGGACGCTGTTAACTTTTGTGCGTTCATTTTGTGCTGCAAAATGCTGTAGGGTTCCGAGTTTATCGGTAAGTTTTAGTTCGCCTGTATCTTTCGCAAAATTCTTGGAATGAATAAGCACAGCAGCTGACTGTCGCACTTTGTTTTCATTGTAGTGCAACGCATTCCGTAATGACTTACCGGCATTTATTCTTGCAACCATTTTTCACTGATTTGGGCGATTCTTTCTTTTATTTCACTGACCTTTTCGTACAAGGTTTTACGTCCTGCTTCATTGAGGGAAAGCCATCCTGAGAGGTCGGATTTAGCATTGAGCATATGAAGCCTTTTAACGACCTGGTTGTAGTTATTGGCGATGGCATTTAATTCATCTTTAAGCTGAATTAGTACTGCCATTGCGTCATCGAGCGATTGGTTTCTGTGATACATTTTGATAGGTTTGTCCAGCAGGATTTTTCGGATATGCTCACTGAACTTTTGGCTGGACGAACCGGAGAACTGGTTGAATAGCTTTTGGTATTCTTCCGGCGTAAGCCGGACGTGGAGGTGCTTGTCACGATTGATCTTTTGTCCTTTCATTTGATAAATTTTAGATGGTTTGAAATGGTTCCTTTGCCGCCTGTGGCGGTTCCCGGCCCCGACTTCGGAGGTAGGCCGGCCAGATTCGGTTGAGCCTTGTGGCACAACCGTACATCTGGCCGATCATGGCGCAGCAGATGATCTCAGATTTTGGCATGGTGACCAAAATGGCTATGGCGGTATGGATGCTGCAATGGATCTATTGCGGAAGTAGCCCGAAGCCCTGGGCAATCTGTGATCTGCTGACGGGAGTTGTTAGGGGCTTCGGTGGTTGTGTTGTTGTGATTGGTTCTTTTGTTGTTGTGGCCCTAAGCTGGTAACCCATTCGTTCAGGTCTTTATGGGTAGCATATAGCTTGCGTTCATCGATGAATTTTTGGCAGTCGATGGCTAATGCTTTCTTGGTGAATTTGTCGCCGGATTTATCATTGTCAAGAAATAGCCTGATGTTATCATGGGCGGTCATCCGGGATAAATTGTTGTCGAAAAAGGAGAGAGAATTTAGTATGAGATAGTTTGTTTTCGGCGGGTTATTACGGTGCATTGCCTGATGGGTAAGAAAGTTAAAAAAACCTTCAAATACTGCAAGTTCACCAGCTTTGTTATCAATGAAAGTGGAGGTCTTTGGAGAGCTGCTGGCCTTGATATATTGGTTGCGGAGTTCATAACCTCCGGCATCATTTGGAAAACCGAGGGCATAGTAATTTTTGCCTTTGAGAGAATAGTGTACTTCTTTTAGAAATTTTTCAGCTGTAGGCATAGGAATACCACGTTGCCGTACATACTGAATCAATGGTATGGAGGTAATAGGTTTTACACGATTTATGGTGATTTCGCTATCTGTTTTGATCGCCGGTGAATACTCTTTTGTTGGTTTGAACATGGGGGCATTAGCGTCTAGTTTTTGCAGGAGTTCTTTTACAGAACATTGGTGGTACAGAATGCCAAAATCAATAAGGTTTCCGCTTTCCCCACTGCCCCAATCTTTCCATTTATTCATCTGCCGATTGATCTTAAACGAAGGCGTTTTCTCGTCAGGTCGAAGTGGGGAAAAATACCAGTAATGCGGCTCGTTTATTTTTTGTGGCTGGAAGCCTAGCTTGGCGAGGTAATCGACCATATCCAGCGACTTAGCTTGCTCTATTGTCATAACTCACAGTTTCAGATTTCACAAATCAATATTGCTGCTACAAAAGTAGATATGTGGCACAGCAGAGAATATACCCCTGCAAATAAGGTAGTAGCTGAAAACCTGAAAAGGATTTAAATACAGATAGTTTTACAATTGAAAAATATTGTTTAAAACAAAAAATCAAGTGTATGTTAAGTGCGAAAGATGTGACAGTGATTTTTGAAACATTACTTGCTAGTCCAGGAATGGGCGATTCTGTAAAAGTTAGTCTGGTGCAACCCCGCAAGTTGATACTGCTGTTGGCAAAGGTGATTGACGCGGGACTTAAAAGCAGGGAGGATACTTTACTTACCGGTATGGATACGGCCACTGTAGACGCAGTAAAAGGCATTGCAGAAGACCTGCTAAAAAAGGCGGGCCTTACGGAATTGAATGAGAAGATAGCATTGTTAACGCAGAAATAAACTGGCTATGGAAAACAATGTACTGGCGTGGAGCAAAGCCCTACAGATGGGATTAAACCCGATGGCTTATCCTTTTGAAATGAAATTAGTACCTACCGGACTGGTTGTTGCAAGACTGGACTTCAAAATTTGGGCAAAAAAGGTAATGGGGATTAACGGTTTTTTCTCACAGGAGGGCGGACTGAAATTTCAAATTACAGTATTTCTGAACAAGGAACTGCGGAATTACCAGTTTAGAAAAGACGGTGTGGATTTTGCTTTTTGTCCACTTGATTGCAGGTATGAGTTGAAGATCGGAATGAGAAGGGATAGGCCATTTCTGGAATCTCTTAAATGCTTGGAAATATAGTATTCCGGGTATAAGGTCTTAAACGAAAACTGCCGTCCATTGCGCAATGCTATGGACGGCAGTTTTATATGAACTTGTTTATATTTCTTGTGAAACCCGCTGCTCGTGGATGCGGATAATTTCTAGTATATTTTCTTTAATACCTTCAAAGGAATTTGCTTTCGTTAAGAAACAACATGCGCCATTTTGCAGGCAATACTGAATAGTATTTTCCTCTGAACAATCACTAAGGAGAATTTTAGAAATGGAAAAATATCTTTCATCCAAAGATAATTGCTCCAGCACTTGACCACCGTTGAGATGTGGCATATTGAAGTCGAGAATCAATATTTCGGGAAGACGTGAATCAGGCAATCTTTGAAGAAACAGTAAGGCTTGTTCTCCATCAGGAAAAGAAATGATTTCTGCTCCCGGATATATGACCGGAAAAATTTCTAATAGCAATGAGAGATCTTCTGCGTCATCGTCCGCAATTAGTACCCGTAAAGCGTTTTTCATGATGCTAAGGTTTTGCAAATTTTCAGATATGGCTATGTGGGGAAATATGGCGATTTCTTCCCTTAAATTACGATTATTATGGCAAAAAAACCGTCAAAGGGAATGTCACACCTCCCTTAAACGGTTTCATGATAAATATTTTATATTTGTATGCCTAATTATTGGTTGACTGAAAGATGGTTTGGATAGCGCGTATTGCTTGTATTGCATTTACTGCGGCTTTGTTTTTCTCCATCATTTCTTTACAGTCCGGGGATTGAAGTATAAAATTGTCATCTGCATCAACGATGCAGAATAATGCGCAATGATCGGCCAAATCATTAACGAACTGATGTGCTTCTTCTTGCGTAGAAAAAGTTTCCTTTTGTAGTGGTGGTTCCAGCTGGTGTAATAAAAGTATATCGCTCAGAACATCACTTTTCCTGAGTTGTTTTACCAGTTCTAAATTTTCAAGGGAAGCAAAATCGAAAAATAACACGTAGTACATTATTCAGGACATTGGAGTTAGGGGAATAATTGTTTTGATGGTGATGGAAGGTTATTCCATCTTTTGTTTGTATCTGGATTGTCTTGGTTCGCTCATGTATTGGAAGTATTGAAAGGTTACCTCTTTGGTACGTTCATAAATGCTTCCAAAAATTACAATGCCGTCCTCATATTGCAGATCGTTACCGGGTAAGATGGAATAAGATGATTTTGAGCCATTGACTACAATCCGCAGGTAATTGTGCGATACTTTACAGATAACTACTCTGTAATATAGGCCATCTTCCCAAAATGAAGTGCTTACCCGGCTCATATAAGTATTATTTTACATTCAAAATTGATGTTCTCCATGCGGAGGAACCTGCGGGTTTGTACTTCAGATTGCATTTGCAAAGGGTTTTTATCAGTTGAGGGATGGTGCCAGTGGCGGCTCCCGATTAATCGATTTCTAATGTAGTATAATTATACGACATAAACCAATATCATTTTGTTCATTTTGGCGCTCATCTATGAACGAGCCGGAAGATTACGACCAGTTAAATATTATTCGAGCCAATTTGAATCGAATTAAAAAGGAGAAGAAAATAAGCCTGCGCACTATAGCTGCGGCAGCTGATATTGAGCATGTGCAGGTGGACAAATTTTTAAAAGGTACTTCTGATGTAACTACGATGACCTTGATAAAGATGGTACGGGGCTTAGGTGTTACATTGGCCGATGTTATAAAATGA
Organism: Chitinophaga jiangningensis; assembly: GCF_900142605.1. Lineage (GTDB taxonomy): Bacteria > Bacteroidota > Bacteroidia > Chitinophagales > Chitinophagaceae > Chitinophaga > Chitinophaga jiangningensis. Next base: position 90,022 of record NZ_FRBL01000002.1, on the reverse strand, counting down.
TCCGTAGTTGCCAGTAATAAGCTGGTTAAGAATTGTAAAAAGAACGGCGGGATTACCGCCGTTCTTTTTTTTAATATTCTTCTTTTTTCCACATATAAAAAAGTTCTTCCTCTGCATCTTCGCGCAGCTGAAAGATGGGGTGCATTGTTTCAGTGAGTACCTGGTATCGCAGCTGACCATCTGAAAATATCTCGAAAAAAAAGTACCCATCGAGATAAACATGAAAGGCGATAATATCATCCTCGCTTTCATAATCCTGAGCAAATGGGTATTGCTCAGGATCAGATACTGCATCGGCCATGAGGACACGCCTAGCAGAGCGGCGGAAAACGTTATAGGCGTTTTTCCTTTTTCGTTTTGTCATATCGTAAATTTTGAGGGAATGAGGGAATGGCGGCGCCGGTAAAAGCGCCGCCGTGTAATACTTATTTTGCGCTGCTTTCTGCTTGGTAAAGACCTGCTACCATGTAGGCATGACCTACCGCGCTGTTACTGATGAATTGTTGCCATGCGTTGCCTTCTGAACGGGAGAAACGAAAACCACGGTCACGCAGCCGTTTTCTAATGTCCTCCGGGGGAATTTGGGGAAAGAAAAGCTGTACACGGTTGGCCTCTGTATTTATCACTACCCGAACACCGTTAATAATCTTTTCGGACGTAGCAAGTTGTTCGATACTTTCCAGCTTCGCAATGCGATGCTTGACGCTACGGATATTCGCATTATTATTTTTGAGGGAGTAGTCGGGGAATCCGACACGTTTCAAAAAATCAGGTGTTGTAATTTCTATCCAGATTTTTTCTGTAGCATGGGGAAGTTTCATAAAAGCTACTTTGTTACCTGATTTGACACATTTGTTTGCGCTTTTCATAAACTCCTGCGTACTCTCCAATAGTGCCAGTTTTTTCCGTAGTTTGTCAAGTGCCAGCGGATCATCGGAGGATATAGCGTCATTGCTTTCTATCGTGGCCGCTTTGTTTTCGTAATAATCTGCTTTATCACCTGCGGCAACGGCTTTACCAAAAGTGTTATGAATTTTCCCCCGGTAGTTGCGATCCCATTTTTCGGAGTGATGCCCCACCAGTATAGGCTGGCCCATTGGTATAACGGATGCCATTTTTTGCGCATGGTTATACAGCTGATTGGATTCTTTTTGCAGTTTGGCCGCTTTTTCTTTCGCATAGTCGATACGGTTTTGTCGGCGCTCTTCATAGTTATGTTTCATGATTTTTAAATTGGTGGTTTACCCTCCCGTTGTGAGAGGGCAAACCGGTTAAGAAATATTTGTTAAGAAAGAAGTGTATAGGCTGCAATGATCTTTTTGCTCATTGCTTCGGCTTCTGCAAGCCTGTGCTGATTTACATCGGGGTGCCATTGACGAATAAGGGTGCGGAATGCCTTTTTAATATCACTTTTAGATGCACCTTTTTGTAGGCCGAGTACTTCGTGTGGCGTTTGTGCATTGGCGGTAAAGTGCAGGGCTGCATCTTCCTTACTCATTCGCTGTTTAAAAGCACCTTTCCAGCTTTCAGCGTTGCCATAACCGCTGTTAGTGTCGTAGGTCTGGTAACCATCGAGGAAGTTATTTTTCTTTGCCATTGCTAAGAATTGATAAGCGTTACTTCATACGGTTGGCAGTTACCGGGTAAACCGATAGCAGAAAGGTGTTTGCAGGTGCGGTGTGCCTTCCACCCCGGACAAGAGCAGCCCCAATGCCTGCCTTTTTTGTTTTGAGAGATCACGTAAAGGCGATTAGATGTTTCACTCTTTACATTGAAGCGGTGTTGCCATTGGTCATTGTCGGGCAATGCCATTTCAGGCCGTACATAAATTGTAGGTTTCATTTGTGTGGTGTTTAAATGCGTGATGAAAAAATGAGATCAGCGGCTAGTTTAAATTTTTCACTGGCGGTCTTTTGCTTCGCGTATTGTTGTAAGCAGTGAACGGTGTAAAGTGCTAACATGCCATCGAAAAGCTGATCTGAAAATATTTTCGGTGACCTGGCTAACTTGTTTCCGCATTCGTCAATTACGCGGATAGTTTCTGTAGCGTAAGCAATCCAGTGCTGCGGCCCGATGATTGGGTTTTCTGTCCATTGCTTACGCAGGCCGTCCGGATCGGCAGTTATGGAATTTGAAAGAGCCTTTGCGAAGTCGAGGAAGCCGGGAATATCTGCCGGTAAGAGTTGGCAGATTAGTTTTGCCTTTTGAACGTTGTTCATTTCATGAAGTGCTGACATATGATGTAAATTTTGAAGTGAGAGAAGGAGCGCGGATTGCTCCGCGCTGTTGTTGTTAGCTGATAAAACCTTGTTGCTGGAGATTATTTAACCAGTAGTTTGCAAAAACGCAGTGCTTATGTTGGATTTCGGGCCAAAAAGCCATTACAGCGTTATTCTCTAGTTCGATGCTTTCTTCATACTTGCTGAAATTATCGTCTTGATACATTTGCGGGCATATATGCAGTTGCTTAAAGTCGTTAGGTTCCGTTCTGTTGTCCACCACTAAAAAGCACATTTCAGGATCTCGCATTAAATCCCCATTTAGCTTATAGTAATGACAAAGGCTATACAGCCTTCCTTGTCCTGCTGCTGTTGTAATGAATTGGCTTAATAATTCCACTGTAAGGGGCATATAACCGGAAGATTCCAACTTCATATGGGAACGGTTGCCCATTTTGTCTATGATCTGACTAAAGATTTGCGTTGCCTGTTGACTAATCTTTTTCATGACTGTAAAATTTTGAGGTGAAAAAATGAGGGGGTAAACGGGGCGGCGTATATACCGCCCCGTTAGTTGTTATGATTCCTGCAATTCTTTTTTGTATTTTCCCGCTACGGTTTGAGAGCCGTATTTAGCGCGTATTTTTTCCAGCGATGCGCCGTTACCACGGACTTTAAAGGCTTCATTCCGGTAGTACCATGCAACCTTTTTTGAAGCGAAAAAGAACCCGGCAGCCTTGAGGATTTCTTTTACCGGCTTAGTGTTGCCAGTTACCCAAATCCAGTTGCGTACTACTTCAATGTTGATACCGGGTAAGTGCTGTATTTTTTCAATGACTGCCGTGTATTCTTCAGATAGTTTAATTTCATAGTCTATCTGTTCATCCGTCATGCCGGAGGCTTTACCGATGAAGGCGAGAGCAAAGGCATATTCACCGTTGATCTCCTGCATTGTTGCGGTATCGCCGCCCCTGTCGGGGTGATGTACTTTTGCCAGTTCGCGGTAAAGTGTTTTTACTTCTTCTACATTTTTGCAATTATTGAAATATTTCATGACCGTAATTTTTAGAAGTGAAAGAGGGAAAAGTTGGTAGAGGCTATGGGTTTGCTCGTGCGGGCGCTATGTTTCGCACGTAAGTAGTTTACCGTTATATCATCATTTTTCAGGATCACCCACGCGGAAAACAGGGCGTTTGATCTTGTTGTATGACGGCGGCGCTGTATTTGCCATGACATGCGCATCAGGCGGGAAAGTGTTTGATTATTCATTTTGATAAAGTTTATTAGTGAGAAAAAATGCCGGGGGAAAAGCCCCCGGCGGTAGGCTTATTGTTTGGGTTCTTTCAGCAGTTCATTTAATTTCTGCTTGACTTCTTTTGCTGTATCACCATGCCATGAGTGCGCATTGCTGAGGAAGTAAACAACGATACTACGGGCGCTGTCCTCATAGAAAGAATCGTTGATGCTGTCTAATGTTTCCATTGCAGATAAATAAGGGGCGGCGGTGTAGTGTACTTTCTGCCAGTCTGCGCGGATGATCTTTGCGATCTCTGATAAGTTGTTAGGAATTGTTTGCATAACGAAAAGTTTTGAGTTTATAACTGCGGCTTATCTGTGTGCCGCTTTCTTCTTTTTCGCCAGCAACGCTGTTCATTGTTTTTCGGAGGCCGGATGAACTGCCCGCCAGAAAAAAATTTTACCTGAAATGGGAGGTAAAAATTTTTTCCAGGGCTGTTCGTAGGCTCGGAGAAAAACAATACAGCTTTATTGAATATTGAAGGAATGGAGTGGTGATCGTGTGTACGTGGACGTTATTGTGAAGTGGAAAGGAAACCTTACATCATATACTGTGCAGATAGTGGTGGAGAATAGCGATATATGCGTACAAGAGTGCGACGCAACGGCAGTCTTATTGATGTTTCTACGCCGACTACCCAAATACCCTAACTATATACGGTAGCCTCGTGTCAACATAAATGTTTACCCCGATTTCGTCGAAATAATTAGGATTCAATACCTCACTAGATAAATATGTAAATGATGCCAGCAAAGCTGTGTAACCAATAATCGGCGGAGTTTAGTAAATTTATATAGGGACAAAATGACCGGACAATTCCCTGTTATTCAGTAACCATTTAAAACACGGAAAAAATGCCAGCAACGCTATAAGCAGCAAACCCATTAATCACATTTAAACCCACCCTATATGTTTACCTTATCCGAAAGGCACAAGGGGATAGTTAGCTTTGTTCCAAATGATCCCAAAGAACTGCCACAGTCCTACATTCCCGGAAGCCTCGCTTATCAGTCCACCAACAATTTTGGCGATTTTTATTATCAGGAAGTTCAGCAGGAAAATTTTACAATATGGAGAAGTACATACCGACCGTATGAGGATGTTTCACTGCGGGTAAAAAGAGAGGTAAAATGGCTAGGGTTCAGAATGATGCTAAAGAAACACATATCACATCTGTTCCTGGGCCGACCTATCGCCATTATGCAGGGCCAGATGCACTTTGCCTATTCTCCACTCACAGATGTAGAGCTGATGCTGAAAGGAAATGAAATATATGAAGTAGTGGATATGCAGGTATCGCCATCCTTATTTTATCAGCTAAAACAACGTGGACGCACATTTGAAGCCTTTGCCGCTATGATAGGATCAGATAAGCCTGCTTGGATTTCCGATAAGCCAGCATGGAGCAGTTATACTGTATTGGATAATATGGAAAATCTATTGCAAGATCCAACACAAGATAAAATTGCAGTGGAGATAGTGCAGCAGGTAGTCACCACGCTGATCAAAAATAAGGGGCATGATAAGAAGATTACCTATGAGCAGGTAGAAAATATTTTTCTGATAAGAGAAATGATCCAGCATAGGTTTCCTGAAGCAATGACCTTACAGCAATGGGCTAAGGAATCAAGGATGAACACTACGGATTTTAAATACAAATTCCGTCAGGTGTTCGGCTTACCTGCTTATAAATACCTCACATTCCAAAGGATCAACGCAGCCAAAGAGATAATGCTTACAGACCCGCAATTGCCCCTTAGCGAAGTGGCGCGGCGATGCGGATTTGGTACGTATAATAATCTACGCCGGGCTTTTTATTCAACGGATAAAACCAAGCTATCATTATGGCGTGATAAGAATTTAGGAATGGCTTTTCAACTCCTGATCGAATTATTGTTAAGTGAAATGCTCTGAGTTTCTGGTATGTCAAAAAGGAAATTTTTTGCATCAAAAAGGAAATTTCAACTGTAGCGTATTGTTAGCAAATGAACAGGTTACTAACTTTAGTATAGAATCAACGGAGTAAATAGTAATCCTGTAGCCAGCAGCTTTAAGACAATTGCAGAGGAACATTTAATTACCAACAAAAGATGGAAGCGTATAGACAATAAGGTTAGTCCTTATCTGGAATTGCTTTGCCCATACTGTAACATGAACCTCAATAAAACATACGACACAGAAGTCACCTTCAATAGACGTTGGAAGTTGCTGGCCGATAGCACAGCGGGTTTGTTGATATGCTTGTTCCTATATACTGGTATAGATAAATTATACCATCAATCGCAGTTTAAGGATGCCCTTCAAAAATCGCCTGTCTTATCAGGGTACGCCACCTTATTGGCTTGGTCACTTCCTACGTCAGAACTCTTTATTGCATTGTTGCTATTTATGCCACAGACGCGCAAGTATGGATTTAAAGCGTCTGTGGTGCTACTATCAGCATTCACGCTGTACCTCAGTTATATGATGGTGTTTGCTCCGAAATTACCGTGCATGTGCGCGGGGTTGCTGGAATCTCTGTCCTGGAGGATGCACCTTGCATTGAATGTGGTACTGATTGTAATATCCATACTGGGCTTAATTGCGTGTGGTAAACGAAGCAACGATGGAACACGCGCACCACCTGCCAATCAGGGTTAACTGTCCGGTCTATTTTAAACATTTGTCAATAACATTCAAATTCTCATTTTATGAAAAAGTATTTAATCGGCATATGTGCCGTAGTGGTAGCCTTTACTGGCTTTGCTTTTAAGGAAGCGAAAAGTGCAAAACGTGCTGATATGTATGTTTTCGAGTTCCGCAGCACGCAGCCTTACACACAGGCGAACGTTCAGGATATTTCTAATACCTATTGGGAATACAAAGGAAAGAACCTAGCAGGCTGCGCAAGTGTTAATCAGAAAGCCTGCCGGGTTTTGGTAGGTGCGGCTTATGTTGATAATCCGTCTAGTCCTTCTGAGTTGTCAGGATTAACTATTACCGCAGTACAAAGCGGAACTACTGCCCATGTAAGCGGTATTTCCGGTAGCGGCAACCTGTATTCCAATCAGCCGGACTGAGTAATTTTTAGTAGCATACATAAAAGACTGCCTCCTTCGCGGGAGGCGGTCTTTCGCTATTTGTGGTCGGTGACTAAAATAGCTATGGTGCGGTATTTCAACGGATTATTTTAGTAAATTGCAGATAAACAAAATACTACTATGCGAACATTTTTATATGTACTGACAGCAATGGTACTTATGTCCTGCGGATCTGAGGAATTGTCCAGAGAAAAGGCCGCAGAAATTATTGCAAAGAAATATCCGAAAACCCTTGATTGGGATATATTCCGGGCTGATCCCAGTCACGCTGCCCGCGCTCTTGGATCAAAACTAGAAACGGAGGGCTATATCAAGGTGCAGAAAACGCAATCATTGGCGGAGGCGGGGCAACCATTTATTACATTTACGGAAAAGGCACAACCGTACCTGATAGCGAATACTGAGAAGGATAAAGAGTACAGTATTCAGAAGGTAAAAATTGGTGAATTGCATTTCAAAGAAATCACCAGCATTCAAATGGATGGAAAAGGCAAAGGAAAAGGAAAGGGTCAGGAGGCGATAGTAGAGTATACGATAGAGCATAAGAATAATACACCGTTTGCAGAACTCACCCACTACAAACTGGAAGGTGTAGAAAAAGAAAAAGCACTTCTTGTGCTATCTGATAAAGGGTGGGAAATAGCTGCCATAAAATAAAAAAGCGGGCTGCCAACTGGCAGCCCGCTTGGTTTTTCATCGATGTGGCGTTACGGGTTTTGAGGTACAGAACTGCTCACTATGTCTTTAGGTAGTGGCAGTGCGAAATATGGATCGTTTGCATTCAATTTGAATTTTGTCCCTGCTACGCTTCTTTGCAGGGATATGTTATAGCCTTCTTTATTCAGCCTCTTTATATCCATCCACCGAAGCCCGCGCATGTACAATTCTTTCCTACGTTCCAGTAATATAGTGTTGACAGCTTTTGCGGGATCAAGTGCCGGAGGGTAGCCTGACTGTTGCCATCTGGTAGAAAGTAATTGCTGGTAATCAGACGTAGCCTGTTGCATTTTCCCGGTGCGTGCAGCACATTCAGCACGCATCAGGTAGAGTTCATCGGTCGCAATACCGGTAAAATACTGCCACTCACTACCTGTATAGCTGCCCTTAAACCGGTACAGGCTATCTACCTTGTAATAGAATGCGGTAACCCTGAGATCATCCGGGTTATATGATTGCATGATACTGGAATCAATCGCTATGCGTGTTGAATTAAGCAGCGGATTATTAGTGTTCATTTCGGAATAGAAAGTGATTTCTTTATTGAACCTGCGGAACGGGGTTTGCTCGGTAATACTGCCGTTAATATCATCATCGCCGTTAAAGTTCATCAGGTTGCCTTTTAATTGTAATGCAGCATCCGCGTAATGATACGCGCTATCGTAGTTGCGCATGGAAAGGTAGGTACGCGCCAACAAACCGTATGCAGCTGCCCGCGATGGCTTTGTGGGTAATGATGGCAGATTCGGCAGTAGCGCAGCTGCTTCTTTTGCATCTTGTAAGACCTGGCTGTAGGACTGCTGAATGCTGGCCCGCTTGCTAGGCTCGTTAAAATCGGAAGTGTTGCGCAGCACTATTCCATAATCTGACCCGGCTGTAGCAGCATCATAAGCAGGGGCATATGTCCATAACAACTGTTGATAGTAGTAACTACGGAAAAACAAAGCCGCACCTTTCACTTGGTTCCATGCTGATTGGTTGCCGGAGGAAGGAAGTTCCTTCAACTGTTCTAAACACAGATTGGTGATGAAAATAGGTTCATATGCAATCGACCAATCATTTTGAAAGAGATAATCCTTCAACTTCCATGTGTAGATGCGTTGTTGTTCGACCTCGATGTTATCGTACTGGTCAGCAGGCAGAAAATAGTCATCTGCTGATGCCTCGGATAAATTGGGTGTTCTTTGCAGGTTCATTTTGTCGGTGTTATCCAGCAATGCCTGTAAATCCGATAATGTTTTTGGTGTGGTAATACTTTTATCTGGCTGTACGTCCAGATATTTTTTGCAAGCGGGTAAACCGCCTAAGAGTGCAATAAGAATGATAGTTATGGTGTGTTTCATGATTTGTTTTTTTTGATTAAAAGGAGGCTCTAATGCCTACGGAAAATGTTTTCGGTGCAGGTATGCCCTTTGGATAATCCGGGTCTAAACGATAGTCATTTGCCCGCCAAATAATGCCGAGATTCGCTACATTGAAATAGAACTGTAGTAATTTCAAAGAGGTAATGCCAAACGGTTTAACGGGCGTGTAAGTCAGGTTTATGTACTGCAACCGTATATGATCACCTCTGAGCGCGTTGACCGTACTGTATGCGTAGAACATATCCCGGCTTGCATTATTCGGGTAAACGAAAGAAGGGACATTGGTACGATGTTCATCGCCGGGTTGTTGCCACCTGTCTGCATATTCTTTATCTCCCATTGCGCCTGCGACTATGCCTGAATAGGAAATTGCTGGTTTACGAAACCAGTAGCCAAACTTATAGGCAACATTGACCGATACCTCGAAATTTGAAATGCTGAAAGTATTCGTCACGCTTCCTGTGGAAGTTGGAATGGAGGAACCGATGTAAACGATACTCGGTTGCCCGTCTTTAGCGGGTGTAGAGGTCAGCATTGCTGAATAGTCGGTGCTTATTGATCCATTTAAGTACCCTTGCGGATTTCCTGTTGCATCGAGGCCCGCCCAATTGAAAGCTGCGATTGAATACAGCGGTTTGCCGATCACCGGTGTAATGCTCTTACCGCCACTCAGCAGGGTGTTGATTGTTTGCGCCTGATCCTCAAAATATTTTGTGGTTTTATTGTTGACATAATTGTAAATGAAAGTGGTATTCCATTTGAATTTTCCTTTTAAGTTTTGGGTATTTATGATAGCGTCAATGCCACTACCGCGCATGTCTGCAACATTAGCAGTAATAAAATTGGATGCTCCCCATGCTGTATAGTCATATGCCATAGGCCCATACAGATCAGCGCCGTGCTTAGTATAGTAATCAACACTGCCGGATAAGAAGTTATTGGAAAATTGCACGCCTACGTTGAATTGCTTAACCGTTTCCCATCGTAAACGCGGGTTGTTCAGAGTGGTAATAGCGGCTATAGGCAGGTTGGTCAGAGGATCTACAGAATACACCGCAACCGGAAGAGCGGTGCGTGATAGATCAACGTTGCCTGATGTGCCGTAAGTTGCGCGGATTTTCAGCTGCGGTAGCCATTGCAGCCTGTAAAAGCCCTCCTGACTTATATCCCACCCAATACCAGCCGACCACAATGGTTTCCACTTATCATTGGTTTTTACTCCAAAGACGTTACTGCCATCGCGCCGTGTACTGAGCGATACGCTGTATTTGTCTTTGTAGGTGTAATTCAGGTTAGTGAAAAGTGATACAAAGCGGCTCGTGGTACTGGACGGTGGCCCGGCATCAGGTATGATCTGCTCCACGCCATTAATATAAGTAGGGTACGGATTAATGTAGTCCATTTTTGCAGAGGTAAGCGGCTTTGCAGCATATCCGTAATAGATATTCTTATAACTGTCGGTATTAATATCCTGAATTTCGCCACCGGCTATTGCGATTATGCTGTGATCTTTCCAGCTGCGGTTAAAATCCAGCTGGCCGCGGAGGTTCTGGCTTCTGAGATTGGTAAAAGTAGTATTCAGTATATCGCCAACAGGTACTACGCGGGTCACTTCCCCGGTGGTTCGGTTGACCTGGCTGAAGAGGTTGATCGTATTACGTGCATCAAAACTTTCGGCCCCGGAAAGGTTTTGCTGGTCGGTACGCTGCTGCTGATATTGATAGAGGACACTCGCCTGCAGGAATGGAAGTACTTTATAACTCATTCTGATATTGGCTAATAATTCATCTGTTCGGGTCGTGCCCCTGCGCTGCTTATATTCAGCCAGTGGGTAGTACTTCCAATCCAGCAGGTGACCTGCCCCCGCCGTATCAACATAGCTATTCCGGTAATACTTGGGTACGGATAACGGATTGCCATCCGCATCTGCAAAGGAAAGATACGGTGCATACCTGCCATTTACACTTGCCACGGTGCCGAAACTTTCCTTACCGGTAGTGGCTTTGCTATTGGTATAGTAGGCGTTTACTTCTAGCTGTAGTTTGTCTGAAAGTTTGAAGGTGTTGGAAAGATGCAGGTTTGCCTTGTCGTAGGTGGCACTGAGATTGTCCGTGTTGCGGTCGATGGCACCGGCCAATAGCCACATCATGTTGCTATTACCACCGCTTACGCTCAAAGCATATTGCTGCGTTACTGCCGGACGATAGAAGTGTTCTTCGTATTGGGCTTTGCTATCCTGTCCCTGCAATGCCTTCACCTGCGCCGCACTGTCTGCTGCCGAGATCAATCCCATTTTACGTTTTTGTAATACTTCAATCAACGGTGGAACAGGTACGTATCTGCGATTCAGGGCGGAGTTGAAGTAATTCCTTCCGAAAAGAAAGGTTTCAAGGCCCATGTAATCGGCTACGCTCATATCCCGCAGGGTGGAGAGATCGGGCTTTTCCTGCACTATCACACCGGAAGAAAAGGAAACGGTTGGTTTCTGATTAAAGCGCCCTTTCTTAGTGGTAATGACAATGACCCCGTTTCCGGCCCGCGCCCCCCAAATGGAAGCTGCCGCTGCATCTTTGAGAACAGTAATACTTTCAATATCATTGGGGTTGATATTGGAAATGTCCCCCTGAAACACAAAGTTATCCAGTACGATCAGTGGCTCTAACGATCCATTGATTGTACTAAGGCCACGAATATTAATGCCGGTACTATTACGGTTGCGGGTGGCATTTCCGTAACCCTTATTGAAGCTCAGGCCCGGTGTGACGCTTTCCAGACGGTTCAGGATATTGGTTCCTGTCTGCTGGTTAAGCAGTTTATTATCAACCACAGAAAATGAGCCGTTGACCTGGTTAGGTTTCATCCGCTGGTAACCTGTACTGACGGTAACCTGTGAAAGTTCGGTAGCAACGATGTTCATAATGATTTCCAGCGGCTTTGCCACGCTGGTAACCGGTATCCGCAGCGGTTGGTATCCTATATGGGTAAATTGAAGGGTGTCGGGAATATTTGATAACGTGATACTAAAAGTCCCATCTGCGCCTGACGTAGTTTTTACACTGCTTTGGGAAGCTGATATGGAAATACCAGCCAGCGGCAGTTGTTCATTGGAAAATATCCGCCCACTGACCTTTACACGGGCAATCGGCTGCGCCGATGCTGCTGCGGTTAAGAAAAAGAGAAATCCTACAAAAATAAATCTCATTGATAAAAGGTGTTTTGGTGAAAAATGCTGTTTTGGTTGTGTCAATAATCCTTGTCGTATCTGTCGCCCTTAATAGGCTCCTGTAGAATGTGTCCGTTCAATGCTTTCTGTATATTGCTGGTAGTAACTGCTTCCGCGCTGGTGATGCCTAATACCCTTCGATCTGCTGAAATCCATACGTAGTGTGGTATGTAGATGTGCGGGAACAGTTTGAATGCGGTAGTGTCGTTGGTGGCTGTAGCAAGGGGAAAAGGCTGTCCTTTCGTGTCCTGCCAGCGCCGGAAAAACTTTTGTAGCTGCGGGGTGCTGTCCTGTGTAGGCCGGCAACTATTTACTAGTAAGAACTGCACCTGCCCGGAAAACTGCTTTTGCAGGGAATCGGCTTTAGGGAACATGCGTATGCAGCTATTACACCATGTAGCCCAGAAGTCCAGAATAACCAGTTGGCCGGAAAAGTCACTTAGCTGTGTGGGCTTGGATTCAGGCCACAGGAAGAAGGAAATATCCGGTACAGTATCACCCACGGAGAGGCGATGAGGTTTTGCAGGTTGGAGATCCTGCGCAAAGGGGGATCGTGCCGGCCAAATAACGGCCAGCGCAATGAAAAGGAAAAACTTCATGCGTGATTTAGATTGTATTAGAAATATTGACTGGTGCCGGGTAAAATGCCACTCGTATCCATGTTTATATTATCGCCAACGGCAAGGGAAATTAACTTTACTAGCAAATTAGTCGTAGTTGTTCTACTTTCATGGGATTTTTGGTTGACTTTAACTGGAATTTGGTTGACTTTTACTATATTGTGCTTAAAATTCGTTTATGGTTACAGGTTCTCCCGAAATACAAACGACTAAGCATCATGGAAAGAACATTCAAAAGATCAGGGTCTATATGAATGTTAAGCAAAATGCCTTAGCTACAGATTTAGGATTAACTCAGCAGGACATTTCTGCACTTGAAAAGCAGGAAAATATCGATGATGCTATGTTGGTAAAAGTAGCGGAGGCATTAGGAGTATCGGCTGAGGTAATCAAAGAGTTTGATGAAAGAAATGTTATCAATAATATAAATAACGTTAGAGATTGCACGTTCTCTGATAATTCAATAAATTCAGTTGCAGGTACATTTAATCCCGTTGAGAAAATTGTAGAACTTTACGAAAGGCTTTTAACCAGTGAAAAAGAGAAAGTTGAAATGTTAAAGAAAATTTCTACCAAAGAATAAATATAAAATCAAATGGAAAAGTCTATAAATAGCAATAACTCTGCACACATGGGCAGAAAGATTGAAAGGATAAGACGTTTGCGTGGGTTTTCACAAACTCAGTTAGGCGAAAGACTGGGTGGAATGTCGAAACAAGCCGTTTCAAAATTAGAACAAAGTGAGAAATTAGATGATGAAAAAATAGAGAGAGTTGCAGAAGCTCTGGAAGTCACCGTAGAGGGACTAAAAAAATACCATGAGGATCAGGTATTATATAATACTATTAATTTCTATGATTCAAGTGGTGTATCTGCTTCCGGGATCTGTTGCAATAACATCGAGAATCTTAATACTTTCGATATTCATCAGGCTATGTCTTTGTATGAAAAATTGATTGCAGGAGAACGATTGAAAGCTGAAAAATTGAGAAAAGATAAACAATAGTTGAATGACAGTGATTGAAAATAATTATAGTAAACATCTAGGCCGAAAAATTAGTGCTGTACGTCAATTACGGGGTTTTACCGAAATTGATTTGGGCAACGCCCTGGGCATATCTGCGCAAGAGGTATCGCAACTTGAACAGTTAAGCGAAATTGAAATTTCAAGGCTAAAAGAAATCGCTGTTGCTTTAGGAGTAACAGAACAAGGGCTAATCGATTTTAGTGATGAAAAGGTACAATATAATACATTGAATTTTTATGAAAATTGCGGAGTTCAAACTTCAACAATTGCTAATAACTTTCATCAGACAAACAATTCAAATCAATACGATAAGATTTCAGAAACACTCGAATTGATATTAAAATCTTTGAACGCTAAAAATCAAAAGATTGATTAGTGCTTTCTTTTGATTCGCTGCTACTCGTTGCACATTTAACCCACTCTACTGCTTCTAAAAGGGCATACCTCTCTCTTTCGCTTTGTAATAACCGTTCGTAAAGTTCTACAATTTTTTGCATGTAGAAATAATCATCAAGTATTATCGGCTTCTGAATCTGTAATACAATTCCATTAAATATATTTTCAGGAATCTGAAAAATCCAAACAGGAACCTGTAAGACATGGGAAATTTCATTTAACGTGGAAATCTCTATTTTATGCCTTCCTTCCCAGTAAGATATTTTCTGTTGGTTCCAATTCTTTCCCAGTATAAATGCCATCCGATTCTGCTTTAGTCCTAAGATCAGCCTTAGCTTTCTAACATTTTTCCCTTCGTGTATTGAACAATTTGTCATAAGCATAATAATCAATACAAGTATATGTCTTTCAGTATTTGTAAAAGTCAACTAAGGAGTGGTAAAATACAGATTTGAAAATGTGGTTTTCGTTTTGATAACTCCGTGATTTGCGAGAAACAAAACAATCATGGTTACAGCTAAATCATTTCCAAGATCAGCAGCGGGGACTGCGATCCTACCATTGACCAAAGACTACGGTATCTCCCTTGAAATTCTCAAAGAAAATTGTCTGGATGCAGATTTGCTCACAGGAATAGGCGTACCTACCATTAAATTCATGGAGTACAAAAGTCATCAACTTACGCTCAATAGTTTCTTCCCTTCCAACGACTATGTAGTGAAATTTAAAATCGTTGACAATTCATTACAGGTTGTTTGCAGCTGTAAAGAGAAAAGACCCGGAACCTGTTTACACGCCTACAAAACAATAGAGGCGATAACTGGTAAATACGGCAAGGGCTACTTTTCTCAGCTGGTGAGAAATAACGTGTTTGATCTTGCCTTTAGTTACCCGGCATCTTTTGACAAAGAAGAAAATGAGCGCGGGATCTCTGTAAAAAAAAGAAAAGAGGTCATGCAGTTGTTTCCATTTGAGAAATCAGCTTACCCGCTGCCGTTAGATGAAATGCTGAAATTGAAAGTTCCACCGGAAGTAGGATTCCCCGCGAAACGTGAATCACTTGCATTTTTCGTGATGTTGCCCCACAGTGGCAGACAATTGCCATTTTTGATGCCAGCCCTCGGTAGGCTAACCATAGGGAATGATAAAGTATTGTCGTGGGTAAAATTTCTGCCTATGGTGGAAAGTGAACATGAAAAGCTGATGAACGTACATCAGCTTGACCTGTCTATTAAAGCCGATCAGCTCAGGGAGAAGTCAGACGCATTAGGAGAGCAACGTGATTATTGCAGGGAACCCAACTGGGATAAGCAGACGCAGGTAATTTATAACGAATGGAAAAAGTTGTTTCCAATGTTACAAAATGAAGTATTCATATATACCTATCATTACTTTGGGTCACGGATATTCCGCAGAAGGCCACGCCCCAATAAATCAAATGCTAATCGGATAGCAGTTTGCGCAGATACCCCAGTTATCTATTTCAAGGTAACCTATACAAAAGAGCGATTCCAAATGGATTTAGGAATAAAGATCAAAGGCAAACCCATATCAGGATTCAATATCAGCTATCCTTTCTTTGTTATACATCAAGGCCGGTTGTATATGTTTTCAACCTATCAGGATGCAGCGATTGCCCAATGGTACAATAGAATAGGTCATATCTGTTTTTTTAAAGAGCATAAAAAGGATTTTGGCGAAGCCATTTTAACTCCCCTTTCAGAAAAATATACCATCGCATAAAAATTACGCGATATGAAAAAAAAGTATGCTGCCGAACTATGCTTCAGGCAATCCAGAATGGAGGAAAATAATATCCATTCATCATTGGACGCAATTGAATGCTTCTATAACAATTTCACTTTGCAGGATGCGAGAACACTCTTGTGGGATTTTTACAGCTGTTGCGTAGGGTATTATTGCCGTGAAAGTATCCATCACGACAAAGCACATCAGTCTTTGTTTTTTTATACTGAAATGGAAATGCTTTTAGAGGCTACGTGGTTGATGTGGCAAAAGAAAGTCAAAAAATAATCAATTAAACGCTTATTCTATAATGAACAGTCTACAGGAATTTGAAATGAATGATTATACGAATGAAAACAAAAAGTTACTGAGCGCAAAGCAGGAAGCTGTCTTTCGTGCCGGCTCCGGTAAGAAATCTAATCAGGGGCTACCCGGTAAGCCCGGAAATTGGAAATCTTTAGGTGTACGGCCAAAGATTGATCCTGATACGCTTGAACCGACAAAGGCATTCGCCTGGGAAAATCGTGAAGAGATTCGGTATTCAGTGTTGCCAGTGCAAAATAGTGATGGTGAACCCGATAGTAGTAAACGAAAGGCAGGTCGGCCTATTGGAAGTAAGAATAAGCCTAAAAAAGACCGGCATCCACCAAATATGAGTTATACAAACGCGCCCGATTATACATCTTCATCCAGCACTGATTACTACAATCAAAAGTCGCGGTTTATTGGCAGCGAGATCGAAGCGGCAGCGCAGCATATGAACGGCAATATTTTAGCGGATATTAATAATGTCATCCAGAATTTTATGGTAAGAAATAGAACAGAGATCATGGAACAATGCAATTGGTCTACTTCAACATTCCATAGAAAGTACAACATGACTTTATCCAATGCTGACGCTGAAATGATAGGTCGTGTAACGACAAAGAACTTTTCCCTACTTACTACTGAAATGATCGAACTGGTTAGCCGTTCAAAAAACAGTAATAAACTATAGCCTATAATTTTAATAATACAAAACAACAACCGATGCGAACCTTTAATTTGTTCAATTCCCATAGCAGTCTTTTTCAAAATGCACAACCTGAAATTGTACGAATAATTAGAGAGGCAGTACCAGCGGAAATAATTTATCTGTTGGGGTCTTCGCTTTACCAGCGCCGTACTGAAACGATTTTCAATTGTACCTCTCCTGCATCAAACTATATGGGCGACTATTTTCTATTAGTAATAATACCGGATTTGGAAGGTAGGCCGATGAGCGAATGGGAAGATATTTTGGAGCAGAAATGCGCCCCAGTAATGAGGACTACCATTATAGTAATGGAGAAGGGGCGTTTTACTGAAAAGTATAAGGAAGGAAACATATTTGCAACATCTGCGCAAAAGGCTGGCGCTGTTCTATATGACGCTGGTAGTATCGAATTACCTGATCTCAACGAAATAGAAGTAAAGCAGCCCAGAGAGTGGCAAAAGGAGTATGAGAAAACCGTACATCGTGCCACAGAGTTTCTTGCGGGTGCAGATTTATACATTGCACGGGATGAAGCGGAGTTAGCTGCATTTATGATTCATCAGTGTTTTGAACAGTCATTAAAAACACTCATTTTGATTGGCAGTGGCTTTGTTGTCGATACTCATAGTATCGATAGACTCCTGAGATATGCAGGTCTTGTAACTTATAAATTGTTGGAGGTTTTCCCTGCTGACCAGGTGGATCGTAAAAAGCTGCTGGAACTACTACAGAAGTCCTACGTTGGTGCTCGATATGCGTATGATTTTTCTCCGGCAATGCCCAATGTTTTGAAGTTAAGGGGAAAGGCCAATTTGGTACTGGATATACTGGTGGATGCGGGAAAGTCTGGATTATTAGATGTGAAAGCACTTGAATAATCTCTAAATTTGTAGCCGTATGAAGAAATCTCAGGACAAAAAAATGGAGTATACGTTGCACTATCAATTAAGGGGATCTCGGCATGAGATACTTTCTGTAGTGTTTTCCAATTTTGACCTTGATAGCATGAGAGAGCGATTACAGGCTTGGTTGCATATTTGTCTGACAAACGATTATGGAGGTTATGATACCGGTGAAGATCGGAAAATGCTGATGGCGTTTTGTGAAGATTTTGAGCGCATTATTGAAGCCTTTTATATTGAAAGCAAGGCACGCGAAAAGGCTTTGCAAATGCTCAAAGGTGAGGCTAGGAAGTTGTTTAAGAAGTTAAATAAATGCGTTGCGCTATCAAAGGAAGAAAGGGAGAATACTCTTCCCGTATTGACTGAGTTTGCAAAATCCTATAAGAAACGGTATGTCCGGGCGGAATTATTGTGTATGCTGGAATCGGTGATTATATGTGATGATGATATTGGCAGAGAACGATTTTCCGCATTGACGTTTTTTCAATGCGTGAATAGCCTTATTAGTTTGATTTATAATCATCGCTGACTAATGTAAAGCCAGAGTAAGGTGGCGATCTTTTCTGCGTTGTTCCATTTAATTGTTTCCTCACTTATATACTCAATGGACGGCATGATCTTTTGTTCGTAAAGAAACAATAAAAACTGTTCATCGTCCCTTAGCCGCTTCATTAAACTAATTATACGTTTAGTGAAGCGGTTATCTATTGTGGTATTTTTTCGGAAGTCGGAAAAACAAGTGTGTGGGGAAATATCAACTTTAAAGAACACTGATAAGTCGTTTCCCAGTGCATCGCATAGACTGAAAAAATCCTGTTTATTTATTGCTAAGTATTTTTCATCACTACAGATGCAAAAGTCTGCCACTATCATTACAAATTCTATAAATTCTTCCCTACTGCCGCTCCACCGCATTGCTCCATCAGGAATGCTCATATAGTTCATGATCATTTTTGTTTAGAAAGTGTATACTACCAGCAATACAAAAACTATGCTTGCGGGCCTCTATTGTCCATAATTTTATCCACGTTTTTTCCTTCCTCTTTAAAACCCTGAGTGTCCTTTTTCTAGGCCGAAATATAGGTAAATGAAGGCCAGAATCAATGTAGTTGAAATATTTCCGATTTGCTGTTTTAAACTTCCTTTTTGATCTATCCTGAAAGCCTGATTTGCACGGGTTTTGTGCTGATTGTATGGGTAATATAAAGTTATAAAACTATTCCCTATGCAGAAGCAGCGATATTCCATATACGTATCGCTCCATAGCGAAATGGTAAATGAGTTAGATGGATTAGAAAAAGAAAACCTTAGCGGAATTGAATATGCACGGCGTGGAATTGAAGTGGTAAAGTTAGCTATAGAGCGTTTAAGACAGCAGGTAATAAAAAACGGCTTTGCTGATGAAGAAAGTGAAATTTCCTTTTTCAAGGAAATGAAGCCCCAATTTATGAGCCGACTTATTTTCTTTCGTAAAATCTATGACCTGGAGGTTAACCGACCGATACCGGCAGATAAACTAAACTCTGTTAAAAACTTTAAACGTGAGATCCGCAGGATAACGAAACACGTTAAGAAAAATGCCGATCTGCATTACTACTATAAATCAGGGCAGACATTTTTAGATAAAGTTTATTTTATCAGGAAGGTGGACGATCTGATGTATGCAGATGGTACTTACATGATAGTAGATAGCCAGTTTCAAACACAGCACGATAGCACCATTGCCGAGTTTATTGCCAATGAACTTTACTGCGACTACCTGTACGAGCAATTGGCATTGGTAGACGCATCGCAGCAACAGGTCGGACTTGCGCAACGAAAAGGAAATAAAGGTTTGCGTTGGACAGGCTCCAAGACCGCTCTTACCGAACTTATCTATGCCCTTTTTTCAGCTGGCGTTATCAATGATGGTAACGCGGAAGTAAAGGATATTGCAGCCGAGCTTTCCCAATTGTTTAACATTGATATTGGTAATTTCTATCGGACATTTCAGGAAATCCGTCTGAGAAAGAAAGATCGGTTTTCTTTCATGAATCAACTTATCGACCGGCTGGAAGATAGAATGAACTACTGGGATGAAAACCCGAAGCAATAGCAAGCATTGCAATAGTCCCGCAAGTATTTTGACCAACCTGCATTTCTTGAACTACTGTCATTAATAATTGCCGCACAATACGAGAAATCCCACTTCGGTCAGAAGTGGGATTTTTTTTGCCTCAAAATTGAATGTATGCGTGTATGGATATATATAGGGCCAGATTCTAATGCACACATCTGTTTGGTGGTAGACATATACCCGCTTAACTTTTGTAGGTAGCATTCAGGAAATATATGTATGCGTGGACGTGCCCCTATATATACATATATGCACGCACCAACGCTTTTGTTTGAATATTCCTTCCTGTAAATAAATATTTCTCCTGCGTCTGATCATAGTGTGAAAACCAGTTTTCAAAGTGATTCATTTTTGTGTAGTAAATCAAACAATGCAATTATGATCTCATGGACTACTTACGCGATGTGGCTTGGCTTAGGGCTGGTAATTTATTATGCCGTTGTGGTTTTCTTTTTCAAGGCAAAAGGCAGTTCGATTTTACGGATTAAAAGAAAAGCTGTCGAAAAGAAAGCAGTGGATGATGTTTTGTTCAAAGGTAAGCCAACTGTACAGGAAAGCAACGATGTGTCTACGATGGCTCCTGTGCATTCACTGGTGGACGAGTTACAAGCGTTGGTTAATCAGGCGGGAAAAGAAAAGATGGAGAAAGATGAGCTGTCGGATCGCCTAAAAACGCTGCTGAACAAATATCCCGGAACAAAAGGTAGTATCTATCAGAATGGTATTACCAACCTAATCGAAGTAATCGCGGAAGATCAATGCGGTATTCATTTCAGTGCGGAGGAATTAAGTGCTATGTGGGATGAATAAGTACCGTAAAGGAAACACTCGTCAGCACCGGTGTGCAGGAAAACCAAGTGCGTAGGGAACGGTGCGGAGTGTTTCTTTTTAAATAGTTGTTGTTGTAGTGTATTCGGCCCTGCCGTTACCTGATAGTGTTGGATGGTTAGTGAAATCGGGTCAGGTAGCGCGTAGGGCCTTTTATTGTCCTTACTTTTTTGATAACAATAAAAGCGAAGTGTGTATGAAAATGAAGTTGTTGCTAAATCGCTTAAAAGTGCGTTCACTGCAAGCCTCCATGCTGACAGTGGTTTCATTAATGCTTACTGTCTGTGCATATGCGCAGGACGGTAAAGCGGGGATTCAGGAGGCGAATACCAAAGTGCGTGGATATTTCGATGTGGGGTGTGATTTAATGTATGCTGTAGGCGCAATTCTCGGCTTGATCGGTGCAGTACGGGTTTATCAGAAATGGTCATCAGGCCATCCGGACACGGGTTCGACTGCGGCAGCATGGTTCGGCAGTTGTGTTTTCCTCGTAATCGTAGCCACTGTGCTGCGCTCCTTCTTTGGATTATAAATTATGTGATGTATGGCAAATAGTGTATACAGGATTAACAAAGGGGTGAACAACTCCATAGAGTTTAAAGGCTTGAAGGCGCAATACATCTGGTACTTAGGTGGAGGTTTAGTAATCGCGCTATTACTATTTGCCATACTCTATCTCGTTGGGGTCAATTCTTACTTCTGCATTGTCCTGGTGGCAGGTCTTACCATTTTTCTATTTACGAAGGTGTATAAACTAAGTAACAAATATGGAGAGCATGGAATGATGAAGAAGATCGCCAGCAGAGGTATTCCGAAGGTTGTAAAGAGCAATGACCGGCACATCTTCAAAAAGGAACACCGGTAAACATTGAGAAAGGGTTTATGATTTTGAAGCATTTAAAGATTTGTGAAGATGGAAAAGTGGCTAAAGAATATTTTCCCGATTGCAGATATAGAGCATAACTGCATATTAAGTAAACAAGGTGATATAACAATCGCCTACCGGGTTGATTTGCCGGAGATTTTCACCGGACATGCAGAGGATTTTGAGGGATGGCATCAGGGGCTTATAAAAGCTATTAAACTGTTGCCCAAAAATACCGTGTTTCATAAACAAGATTGGTTTGTGAAAAACCGCTATAAAGGCGAGTTTTCAGATGCAGATAGCTTTCTGAAAAAACGTAGTCAGGAGTACTTTAATAACAGGCCGTTTCTTGACCATCAGTGTTACATCATGCTAACAAAAAGGTCGTTGGCCCGCAAAGGATCTACGTCCTTAATGTCAAACCTTATCAGACCCAATATTGTACCTGAGCAAACATTAAGCGCAGTAGCATTACAGGAATTTGAAGATGTAGCAGGTCAGTTTCAAAAAGTTTTGTCAGATGTTGGCATCATCCTGCATCGAATGGGTAATGATGAATTACTAAGTCATGATAGACGCGCCGGACTGGTTGAAAAATACCTTTACCTGCTGGATAAGGAAGATGAGTTATTAGTACAGGATATTGAGTTACGAGATCAGTTGAGAGTTGGTAATAAAGATTGCCAGTTATTTACATTATCAGGCAATGATAGTTTACCGAGTGTTTGCGGTTCACGAATCAACTATGACAAGTATAGTACCGACCGGACAAAGTTTTCCATTGGATTTGCTTCGCACCTGGGCTTATTGTTGCCTTGCAATCATATTTACAATCAGTACATCATCATCGATGATGCTCAACAGACGCTAAAGAAATTTGAGAGTAAGAGATTGCGCTTGCAATCACTGGCTGCATATAGCAGAGAGAACGCGATCAGCCGCGATGCTGTCAATGAATTTCTGAATGAAAGTATCAGCCAGCAGCGCCTTCCCGTCAAGGCCCACTTCAATGTTTTGGCATGGTCGGAATCGGCGGAAGAAGCAAAGGATATTCGCAATTTGGTTACGTCTGCGTTAGCGCAGATGGACGCCATTGCAAAACAAGAAACAATAGGTGCAGCCCAAATATTTTGGAGTGGTATTCCCGGTAACTCTGCTGATTTCCCAGCAAATGACACCTTTGATACGTTTGCTGAACAGGCATGTTGTTTTCTGAACCTTGAAAGTAATTATCGTTCGGATAACCCACAGGAAAGTATACGCTTCTGTGACCGATTGACCGGTAAACCTGTATTCGTAGATCCGTACACAGCGCCGCGTATGAAGGGGATTAGCTCGAATATGGGTACGCTGGTTTGCGGTACATCGGGCGGAGGTAAAAGCATGACCGTAAATCACATGCTAAATTCCATGTACGAACAGGGTGCGCATTGTGTGATCCTCGACATTGGTGGTAGTTATCGTGGGCTTTGTGATCTTGTTGGCGGTTATTATTTTACCTATACGGAACAGAACCCTATCCGTTTTAATCCCTTTTATATCCCGGAGGGCCAGGTACTTGATACCGAAAAGAAGGAAAGCCTGAAATCTTTGCTCGTTGCGCTGTGGAAGCAGGAAAGTGAATCCTTTAACCGCTCTGAATATGTGGCCCTCTCCAATGCACTGACAGGGTATTATAAATATCTCTCTGAAAATCCTACAGCCTTCCCCTGCTTCAATACTTTCTACGAATACCTACAGAACTTTTTCATTGATGAATTGAAACTACATCGGCTCAAAGATCGTGACTTCGATATTGACAATTTCCTGTATGTACTACGGCCATTTTATCGTGGAGGCGAGTTTGATTACCTGTTGAATGCAGAAGGTAAGCAGGACTTGTTAAATCAGCGATTCACGGTCATAGAAATGGACAATATTAAGGAGCACCCCGTACTTTTTAGCGTTGTGACCCTGATTTGTATGGAACTTTTTATCTCTAAGGTGCGTAAGCTGGCAGGAATAAGAAAAGTTTTTGTAATCGATGAAGCGTGGAAAGCCATCGCAAAGCCATCTATGGCGGAGTTTACTAAGTACGGATTTAAAACATTCAGAAAGTTCAATGGCGTTCCCATTGTCATCACGCAAGAATTAGACGATCTGATTTCTTCCCCCATCATCAAGGACGCAATAATAGCCAACGCAGATGTAAAGATTCTCATGGATATGCGAAAGTTCATGAACAAGTTTGATCATCTGCAAGCTGCACTGGGCTTATCAGAAAAAGCTAAATCCATCCTTCTCAGTGTGAATAAAGACAACCGGGAAATATTCATGGAGATAGGCGGTCAGGTTGCTAAGGTTTATAAAAATGACTTATGCCCACATGAGTACTACGCTTTTACTACGGAGGGGAAGGAAAGGGTAAAGGTATTGGAGTACGCGGAAAGTTTGGGTAGCATGGAAAAAGCGATTGAGCAAATGGTGGCAGATAGAAAAAAATTATGTAACCCATAATCTCAAAGTGTATGAACAAGGTTTTTGTGACGGTGATGCTTTGTTTTTGCCTGGTGCTTGCACCGACAAAGAAAAGCCACGCGATTATCTGGGAAGTTGCAAGGCAGGCGCTCATTGCTGCAATTAAAGCCGCCGATCTTGCTGTACAACGTTTGCAAAATAAAACCATATGGTTGCAAAATGCTCAAAAGGAGGTAGAGAATATTCTAACAAAATTGAAACTCGATGAAATTTCGGACTGGACTAAAAAGCACAAAGAGCAATACCAGCAATATTTTGATGAACTCAATAAAGTAAAGCAGGCTATCAGCGGATATAAACGAGTAAAAGAGATTATCAACAAACAAGTGGCTATCGTGGACGAGTATAATGCTGCTTTCAAACTTTTCAAAAAGGACAAACATTTCAACGCTCAGGAGATTGATTACATGACGAAAGTTTATACCGGCATTATTGACGAAAGTTTGAAGAATGTCGATAATCTATTCCTTGTCATTAATTCTTTCAGTACCAAAATGACCGATGGTAAAAGAATCGAAATCCTCAATGGTGTTGCAAAACGTATTGATCTAAACCTAAACGACTTGCGCTCGTTCAATAATGAAAATAAGAAGTTGGTATTGCAACGAGCGAGGGATCAAAAGGACGTTGAGCAGATAAAAATGATGTACGGATTAAAATAGTGTGTTATGAAACTTCTGATAATTTTTTGCTCGGTTCTGTTTCTGCACCTGCCTGTTTTTTCTCAGGGCAACCAGATCAAGGTTTACATCCAGCAGATAGCAGCTAACAAGGTTTATTTAGAATACCTACAGAAAGGTTATAAGATCGCCCGTCAAGGTTTAACGTTTATCGGTAATGTAAAGGACGGTCACTTTAGCCTTGACAAAAACTTTTTTCTTTCGCTAGAAACTATAAACCCGAAAATCCGCAATTATACGCGCATCGCTGAGATTATCAGCAGTAGTCTTGAAATATCAAGGGACTTTACCGCAGTATTAAAACACATGCGAGAGAGTAATCTATTCGCTGGATCTGAGGTTTCTTACGTAGGGGACATTAGAATCAGAATGCTCACAAGCTGCGAGAATATGTTATCTGACCTCGTGCCGTTGATTACTTCCGGGAAGATGGAACTGAGCGACGATGAGCGTATCAAACGAATAGATACCATCTATGCTGATATGCAAGATTGTTATCTGTTCACAAAGTCCTTTTGTTCCTCTACAAAAGTGCAGGTGCTACAGCGACAGCAGGAAATGCGAGATGTAAAGACAATGCGAAAAGTAACAGAATAAAATTGGTGTCTATGAAAAAGTGCAGGAAGTGGTTCTGTTTTTATTTATGTAGTTTATTTTTTTTGTTCTTGGCCGCACCTGGTCAAAGCAATGCGCAGGCAAAAGAACTGGCGCAACTCGCTCTCAATATCGAAAAATTGGCGCAATTCAAACAAATTCTTTCTGATCTCAAAAAGGGTTATGAAATTTTATCGGGCGGCTATAATACAATCAAAAATATCAGTCAGGGAAATTTTCAATTACACAAAGTTTTTTTGGATGGATTAATGGAAGTAAACCCGGCAATTAAGAAATATAGCCGCGTCGCCGATATAGTTAATAATCAGGTTTTGCTGGTGAAGGAGTATAAGAGGGCATTCCAGTATGCAAAAGAATCAGGCAGTTTTACGATAGAGGAAATTGAGTATATGGGGAGAGTGTATGGGCGGCTGTTCGATGCTTCACTTCAAAATCTGGATGACTTGGTAACTGTTATCACAGCAAGTAATCTTAGAATGTCAGATGAGGAACGGTTGAATGCAATTGATAAGATACACGCTGAGGTGTTGGATAAGTTGACATTTTTAAGGCACTTCAATTCTTCCAATACTGTTATGGCTATTCAGCGTATGAAAGAACTGAAGGAAGTGGAGCGCATGAGAAGTATGGAGGGGTTGAAATAACTATCATTTTAAAATCGTGGGATATGAATGTGCGGTTGAAAGCTGTGTTGGCTGGTTTTCTATTTCTCTTTTTCCCTTGTTTTCTCTTTGCACAATCGGGAGGCGCAGCGGATGATATAAAAAGTCTGCATGTAGTGTTGGCTGAACTGTATAACAAGTTGATGCCACTGTGTGCTGAACTAATAGGTGTTGGACGCGGGATCGCTGGGTTTGCTGCTCTATGGTATATAGCCGCACGAGTATGGGGGCATTTATCACGGGCGGAACCTATTGATTTTTATCCGCTGTTTAGGCCATTCATTATTGGCTTTGCTATTCTCATATTTCCGTCTGTTATTACAATGATCAATGGGGTTATGCAACCCACTGTTACAGGAACGGCAAAGATGGTTGATAAGGCTGATGAATCTGTGGCTGCACTGTTAAAACAAAAAGAAGAAGCGATCAAGAAAACAGATGTATGGCAGATGTATGTTGGCCCAACTGGTGAAGGTGACCGGGAACAGTGGTATAAATACACGCATGATGGAAAGCCCAGTACAGATGAAGGTTTCTTTGCTAGTGTGGGCAACGATATACGATTCGCTTTTGCAAAGGCGTCATACAATTTTAGAAATGCGATAAAGGAAGTTATTGCGGAAGTTTTACAGCTTTTGTTTGCAGCTGTTTCATTGTGTATTAATACCATGCGCACGTTCAATTTAATCATTTTGGCAATATTGGGGCCATTGGTTTTTGGATTGTCGGTTTTCGATGGATTTCAGCATACGCTTAAACATTGGTTGGCAAGGTATATAAACGTATTTCTCTGGTTGCCGATTGCGCAGATTTTTGGAGCCGTGATAGCGACTATTCAGGCTGAGATGTTGAAGATTGACCTTACGCAAATTGGTCAAACCGGGGACACCTTTTTTAGCAGAACAGATTTGGGCTATATGGTTTTTTTGATAATAGGAATTTACGGATATACCACTATTCCTAATATCGCCAATCATATCATGTTTGTTGGTGGGGATGCGCTGACGGGCAAAATGACTGCTGCAATTGGAGGTGTTGCCGGTGCTGCTGGTGGCGCTGCAATGGGAGCTGCTGGAATGGCGGGAAAAGCTGCCGGGGCCGCCGCTGATGGGTTTGGCGATCTGATGTTTGCCGATAATAATTCTGTGGAAGCAGGTTTGAGGAACCTTTATAATGCGCCGGATAATATCAAAGATGGATATAATTCTGGCAGTACTGGTAAAGGATTGGCTGCTGATGCAGGTCGTGCCTACGGGCATATGGCTAACAAGTTGAAAGGAGGTGATACCTCGTGAGTAAATAGGCGTGGCGGGTGATTGATGAAACAATGTGTTGAATGAAAAGTGAAAGTGTATGTTTCAAAAAATGAAAAGTATTCAGGGTGCCTTTGCGCATGTGCGGATTTTCACCCTTGTTATAGTGCTGTTGTCTTTTTCTTTGTCAGCGTTTACCATTTATAAATCTATGTTGCTGGCATCAAAAACACAGGATAGAATTTATGTCCTGGCTAATGGTAAAGTACTGGAAGCATTTGCCAGTGAAAAGAAAGACAATATCCCTGTAGAAGCGCGGGATCATGTCAAAATGTTTCACTACTATTTCTTCACACTAGATCCCGATGAAACTGTCATTAAGAACAATATCGTCCGTGCCTTATATATGGCTGATGCTTCTGCGAAAAGGCAGTATGAAAATCTAAAGGAAAGCGGATACTATAACAATGTGATCTCAGGAAATATTTCACAGAAAATCGAAGTAGATAGTGTTTCTGTGAATGTGGATCAGTACCCATATTATTTCAGGTGCTATGCCCACCAGCGAATCATAAGAGCAACAAGTATAGTGATAAGAAGCCTTACTACCGAAGGGTATATACGAAATATCAGTCGTAGTGACAATAATTCACATGGATTTTTAATAGAAAGATGGTCTACGTTGGAAAATCGGGATATAAATACTACGGAACGTTAAACTGTTTTCTTATGTGGAAATTATTTAGACGGAAGTCAAATCGTATTACTGTTGTAGAGGCTCTTTCACAACGTTTCTCCGGGAAGGCGGAACATCTGCAAAGAAGATGGGCTGATTGGCTGAATGCGAAGGCGGCTAACTGGTCATCATTTAAGGTAAAGGTGATATTGGTGGTATTTATTTTCAGCTATGTAACTGTTACCGCTTTGGTGCTGATAAACGCAGGTAAATCCGCAGATAGCCATGTTCGCATCCGGCCAATATTGATACCCAAGAATGTTTTGCCATCAGACAATCACAGTAACACGCCAGCATCGCTATATGTGACTGAAAGAATGAAGCAATTTCGGAGATACCTAGATAGTTTGAAAAGCGATAAAATCGGAATGGGAGTTTATGATAGTCTGCTGGTTGCTAGGCCCGGTCTTATAGACAGCCTTTATCAAATGGAAGAATTAGATAACAATAAAAAATAGTTTATGAAAAATGATGAAAGTGCAGTTAATGAAAAGCTGCGAAAACAACGGCAGTTTTTGATGGTAATGCCCGTTTTGGTGATTCCATTTTTGACTATCCTATTATCATCTTTCGGTGTGATTGGAGGTAAAGGCAAGGGCATCGTTACAGTTGTCAAAAAGGATGGCATCAATACGGACTTGCCGGGGGCTAAGGCATCCGGTGATAGTAGCTGGAATAAATTGATGTACTACGAGATGGCGGATAAAGATTCAGCGAAGTTGCGCACGTTGAAGGAGAAAGACCCCTATTACGCCACTCCATCAGTATATGAGAATATTTTTAGTGGTGACACATCAGGAATCGGATATGTGGGAGGTGATCAGCAGAAGAAAAGCCTTTATGGAATTTCAGGTAAAGATGAGAACGAGGAAAAAGTGTACCGGAAGATCGCCGCAATCAACAGCGAACTTGAAAGGAGTGCGACTAAAGAACCAGCACCTATGCCAACCGCGGAAATTCCGCGGGGAAATGTGGATTTGCAAGGTGTAGATAGATTGGAAGCTATGATGAAGGAAATGAGTGAAGATAAACCGGATAAACAAATGGAACAGATTTCTGGTGTGCTTGAAAAAATATTAGATATACAACATCCCGGACGTGTTAAAGATCGTTTACAGGAAATGTCAGAATCCAATCGAAGTCAGGTTTTTAGCGTCAAACCTTTACGCGGAAATGATGTGGTGTCCCTTTTGGAAGCAGATACCGGAAGGAGAAACACCTTTTTGGATTCATTAAGGGCGGCGCGATTGGGAACTTCTAATAAGTTCTATTCGTTGGACGATGAAGCCGGTGATGTGAAACAGAATACTGTCCGGGCGGTAATCGCGGAATCCAAAGAGGTAATGGATGGTTCAAAAGTTCAGCTGCGGTTGTTGGAGGATATTTATGTTGCTGGTGTGCTTGTACCTCGAAACGCCTTTGTTTGGGGTAAAGGTAAGTTGACTGATGGCAGATTTGTAATAAACATAACATCAATACAATATGGTAACAATATTCTCCCTGTTGATTTAAGTGTATTTGACATGGATGGAATCCTGGGCGTTGATGTAAATGCAAACATGGCAACGGAAGTTACGAAGCAGACTACAGATCAGGCAATACAAAGTTTAAGTATCGCCAGTCTTGATCCTAGTATTGGTGCGCAGGCCGCCAGTGCAGGTATTCAGGCCGCAAAGTCTTTAGTTGGCAGAAAATTGAAAGTGGTAAAGGTAAATATCCGCAGTGGTTACGATGTGCTTCTTGTGGATAACAACGTGAAAAATCGGTAATAATCAATTAAAAACGAGAATATGAAAAGGTTTTGTGCTACATGGATTGTGAGTTGTATTTTTTTCGTTACTGCTATCGGGCAAGTAACAGACTATCCTGAAATGAGGGCAAAGAAAATTGATCCTTATTTTTTATGGGTGAGCCTTAATCAGACCAGCAATCTCATTTTTCCATACGAAATTAAAAGTGTTGACCGTGGCAGTAGTTCAATCCTCGCTCAGAAAGCAAAGGGTGCCGAAAATGTATTGCAGGTGAAAGCTGCGGCAGTAGATTTTCCTGAAACAAACCTGTCGGTAATTACAGCAGATGGGCGTTTGTATTCTTTCCTGCTAAAGTATGCTAACGAACCTTCGGTGCTGAATTTGCGATTCTATAAAGGTGAAGAAGATGGCAAAGGAGTAATGCTGAAAGGATTTGAGCATGATAAAGAGTTCTACGAAAATTCGAGCCTACAGGTAATGGAACATCGAGGTTTTTTGCGTAAGCGAACTTCTGAACAAAAGGTAAGCCTCTCACTAGGTAGTATAAACATGCGGGAGAATGTTATGTTTTTTAAACTTACCGTTCGGAACAGTTCTCAAATCAGTTATACACCTGACTATATAAAGTTTATTGTTAAGGATAGAAAGAAAGCAAAGAAAACAGCCATTCAGGAAAAAGTGTTGAATCCATTATTCTCTACTAAGCATCCTACCATAGATGGTGATAGTTCCGGCAGCGTTGTTATTGTATTCCCGGCATTTACCATCCCTCGTAATCAGAATTTGTTTATTCAGGTTGGCGAATTGAATGGTGGTAGAACCCTTATTCTGAAACTCAGGCATCGGTATTTATTACGGGCTAGAAGCCTCATATCAGACGTTCCGTTTTTACGTACCTCTGGGACGGGCATTCAATAATTTACTTTTAAACCTGGTGGTGGCTGATTACTGTAGTGGTTAAATATAATATATGGAAGAAAGGCAGTTGGAATTTGTGAAAAATCAGTTTATTAAAATTGGGGCAAAGGAGGCATTCACAGCGGATTTGGTTGAAAAATTGAAAGCGTATGAGCCTTTAATCAAACATGAATACATAAAGGCATTTCCTGATGGAGCCGCCAATGCTGTTTTTCATGTCAAAAGATCTACTACTACGGAAAATTACTTCCTAACCAAGATGGATATGTCAACAATTATAGCAGGGACAAACATTAAGCATGGGAATACATTTTATTTTAATCATCGGAATTACGAACGCGGTGATCAACCAGATAATACCACCTTTTTACAAGCATATAACTTTCTCCAATGTAGGTCGGTATTCTTCCCTAATAATAAAATTTGGGAGCAGGAAGTGCCAAGCCCATCCTATAAACGTGGTTTCTTTTTCGAGGCTTTCGATCAAAGCTATGGTTATGATTTGGGGAAGGTGCTTGACCAGTATTCTTTTTTCAATCCTCATGATAAGCTATCCATTCTGGAATCCTTGCAAGCTGGAAATTTGGAAAAGCAAAAATTCATTACTAGAGATGGTACACAACGTGATTATTTCATTACCCCAGCGATTACATCTGGTAGCCTAGATTTATTTGATGAGAATAGAAAACTGGTGCCGATAAAGGAACAGATTGATCAAGAATTAATTAGTAAGAAACTGGGTAAAAAACTAGAAAGGCAGGAAGCCACAAATCTAAAATTGAACGTTGTACAAAGCACTGATATTGGAAAAGGGAAGTCTATTAAGCAGACAATAATTGAGAAGTTTGCGCCAATTAAAAAGTTACTTAGAAAGGTTAGATAACAGGTGTAAGCCAATATTCAGCCTACGAATGTCACCAGTAAAAAGTTTATTCTATGGAAGGAAATGAAGTTAATATAACGCAAAAACACTTTATGCTCATTGGCATGAAGGAAGCATATAACGATACTCTTATAAAGAAAATGCAGGAAGGGCTTCCCTCTATTGAGCATCCGTATTCTAAAAAATATGATGAAGGAAATAGTGACACTGTTTTTCACTTGAGGAAGTCAGCTACAACTGGTGATTATTTTCTTCATAAGTTCGACATGACTGCTCAGAGAGGTGAGAACGGAGAAACCCGGTCACAAACCTTTTACCTGAATCATAAAAAGGAGGAAGAAGGCCAGAAAGTGAAGGATAATTTTACTTATAAAATGGCATATAACTTCCTGCAAGGTAGACCTGTTCACCATGCTAAAAGTGATTCATGGGAAAGGATAAAGCCAAAGGAGAAATTGCAAAACGGCAATTTCAATTCGGAAAGATTCGATAAAGCCTACGGCTACGATGTAGGAAAGGTAATTGACGAATATTCCGTTGTATACAAATCTTCATTGAAAGAATCGCTGGAACGTGGCAATTTTCAAAAGGAGAAGTTTTTAAATAAAGAAGGGAAGCAGGAGGAATTGTATGTCACCCCTGCTATCCGCTCTGGTAGTTTAATTCTTTACGACCTGGATAAAAAGCTGATTCCTTTGGATCAGCAGATTGAGAAAGGGTATATCAGTCAGGAGTTAGGTGAAAAGTTAAAACAGCGACAGCTTGAACAGCAGCAAAAAGAACAGAAAACGGAACAGCAGGATAATAAGCAAACGAATAACCAAACTAAAGATCAAAAGGAGAAACAGCAGCAGTCTACAAAGAAAGGTCAGAAACAGAAGGATGGTGAGCCAAAGGCCCCAAGAAAGCAGCATAAACAGACAACGGGATGATTTGCTTTGAGAGTTATGTTGGTGATTTTATGGATATAGTAGGTGAAGATCCGAAATTTAGCCCTAAGCACATTAGTTTGATGTTGGCTATTCTTTATTTTTTCCGTAAGCAGGGTGGTATTAATCCGGTACAGGTTTTTTCAATACAACTACGGGATCAAGCTAAAATCCGATCTGAAAGAATCTACTATTACTGTATGAAAGATTTGAAGCAGTGGGGGTATATAAAGATTAACCCCTCCTTTAAGCCTGATGTGGCAAGTCTTATTACGTTGCGGGAGATCGGGAGTAGGGAATAAATGATGGAGTGGGTATTTGCCGGCTCCATCATTTATAACGAAACCCACATTAAGTGATTAATAGCTATTTTACTTTTAATAATTTGGCGTTGATGGCTACTACGATGGTACTGGCACTCATTAAGATAGCACCCATAGCCGGGCTTAACAGGAACGTTGGATACAATACGCCTGCTGCCAGTGGGATAGCCACTACGTTGTAACCCACCGCCCATAGTAAGTTCTGAATCATTTTGCGATAAGTTGCCTTGCCAAAGGCAATCATTTGCACCACATCTTTGGGATCGCTGTTCACCAGTATAATATCGGCGGTTTCTGCTGCCACATCTGTACCGGAGCCAATGGCAATGCCTACATCTGCCTGTGCCAACGCCGGGGCATCATTCACACCATCACCGGTCATAGCAACAATTTCACCTTTATCCTGGAACTCTTTTATTTTACTTTGTTTTTCATGGGGTAATACATTGGCTAAATAACCATCCATGTTCAGCTTTTTGGCCACAGCAGCCGCTACTTTTTCATTGTCACCGGTTAAAAGAAATGATTTAATGTTCATCGATTTTAGATCAGCAATTGCTTCCGCAGCGGTTTCCCTTATACTGTCTGCCAGTGTAATAATACCGACCGGCTCCTTATCTATCAATACAAAATTCACCGTATCTACCGACTGGTCAACTTCCTCCGGTATGGCGGGCATCTCCCTGTTTTCCTGTTTAAAATAATTGGGCCCTGCCGCAACAACACTTTTCCCATTCACTATACCGGTAACACCTACGCCCTGCATATAATTGAAATCCGTAGATTTCCATAGTTCCAGGTTCTTTTCTTTCAGCCTACGCATTACGCCGTGGGCAATATGGTGTTCTGAATTTTGCTGAATGGCCGCAGCATATTGAAGAATATCATCAGCAGAAAACTGCCCATCCAACGGAATGATTTTTTGTACTTCATGAGAGCCTTTGGTGAGCGTACCTGTTTTGTCAAAAATAATGGTGGTGAGGTTTCGCGCATTTTCAAAGGCAGTCCGATTACGAATGAGTAGCCCATGTATGGCAGACAAGGTGGTAGATATAGCCACTACCAGCGGAATAGCCACACCCAAAGCGTGCGGGCAGGAAGTGACCATGACGGTAACCATCCGTTCCAGCGCAAAAGACAACTCCCGCCCCCGTCCCAACCATGTGATAAAAGTAATAACGCCTACACTGATGGATACTATGGTTAACCACATGGCTACCTTGCCAGCCAGGTTCTGCGTTTTGGATTTAGCGCCCTGGGCTGACTGTACCATGTTAATTACTTTGTTGAGGTAGCTGTCATTACCAGCGCCGGTAACCTGTATCTTTAAAACGCCATCACCATTTATGGAACCGCCAATTACTTTAGCCCCCTTCTCTTTCTTTACCGGTACACTCTCTCCCGTAAGCATACTTTCATTGAGATAAGAGCTGCCTTCCTGTATCAAACCATCCGCAGGAACTTTTTCACCGGGTTTTACAACAATTACATTGCTATTCTTTAATTCCTGTAAAGAAATGTCTTTTGTTTCACCATTTCGCTCCACATGCACCACGGCTGGCAATAATGCCACCAGTGATTCCAGCGCACGGGAAGCAGCCATCTGTGATTTCATTTCCAGCCAGTGACCAAGCAGCATAATATCAATCAGGGTGGCCAGCTCCCAAAAGAAGTCCATCCCCTTTAATCCGAATACTATGGCTACGCTGTACACATAGGCCGTGGTAATGGCTACTGCTACCAATGTCATCATGCCGGGGTTTCGGTGTTTTAGTTCCCGTACCAGTCCCATTAGGAAGGGCCAGCCACCATAACCATAAATGAAACTGCTAAATACAAGTAGCACATATTTGTCACCTGCAAAAGATAGTTTAAACCCTATCCACTGCTGTATCATGTGTGACAGCAGCAGAACAGGAATGGTAAGCGCCAGGCACAGCCAGAAACGTTTTAGAAAATCTCCTGTATTATGTCCGGCATGTTCATCATGGTCATGATGCTGATCCTGTTGCTTGTGATGGGTATGTTCCGGCATTGATATAGCAGCATGATCGTGATCAGTATGCTCATGGTGACCTTGGTGATGGTTATGCTGGTTTTCCATGTATGCTGTTTTTATTGTTTAATCACAATGCCGTTAGGCTTTTGGCCTACGACCAGATCTCTTATTTTGGAATGATCAGACACCTTGATAATTGAAACGCTTGCCGCCAATTGATTAGTTACATAAGCTATGCTGCCGTCTTTGGTAAAAGCTACTGCATGAGCGCCTTCGGCAGTATTGAAAACGCCACCATGCATCCATTGGCTCACACTATTGTCCCATGACCAGTAATGTACTTTACCATTATCCGGATCTGTAACCCATAATTCTTTTGCGGCAGCGTTATGTGATGTACTACCTGGCATAAAACCCAAAGGAATAATCTGCACAATGGTATTGGTGGCAACATCAAGTACGCTGATACTTTTGCCTTTCTCATTGTCAACATACATTTTCCCATCATAGCCTACCCAGGCTCCTACAGGATCTTCCCCAACAGGAATGGCAGCAATTACTGCTTTGGTAGCAGGGTTAATAACTGAAACGGTATTATCCCCTCCATTGGCTACATACGCTTTGGAGCCATCGGCAGAAAAGGTAACCTCTGCCGGTTCCATGCCAACAGCAATGGTATTTTTCAAAGTATAGGTTGCTGCATCATATACTAATACCTTTCCATCCATATCCATTTGCGAAGTCCATATTTCTTTGCCATCAGGAGAAAAGGCTGCGTTATGATTGGCTACTGGTACTTCCAGATTTTTCTGAACAATACCCTTAATGCCATCCAGCACCAATATCTTACCTTTCATGCCGGACATATTACCAGAATGTCCTTTACTTAAATCCATACCCGGCACTCCAAGGGCCAGGTGCAGTACATTGCCGGCATTATGTAATGATATATGGTGTGGCCACATCACCATATTATTTCCACTACCCATTAGCTCAATGCTGTCTGTAATTGTATTGGTGGTAAGGTTAATAACAGAAATACTGCTACTTTGACCATTCACCACATAGGCGGCGGGATAGTCAATATTTTTTTCATTCATATTCATGTCATCATTTTTTGACTTGCTGCAGGACATTGCAGTAATTATTCCAAGGCCAATAGCAGCCGTTACAGCCATATAAATAGTGGTTCTCATAATAGTTATGGTTTAAGTAACAATTGATTATAATCTAATAGACGAATGTTATTCCTGCTCCCAATCCCATATCACTGTCAAAATGCGTGGAAAGGTTAAAATATTTAGTTACAATGTACCTGAAACCAAACGCATATTCCCTATCAGTATTCGCTGTAAAATTAAATCGCAAACGCTTTGTTATGCCTATATCTTCCCTTTTCAATTGAAAACGCAATTTGCCCTCACTATCAATGGAGGCATCCGCTACTATTAACATAGGAAGCGTATATTCAACTCCCGCATGAATTACTTGTCTGAAATTTTTAGTATTTGTTTGACCAAATAAATTCTTTTTAGGAGCAAGTAACTGTCCGAACAGGTTTTTTTCAAACGGGTCATCTAATGTGCGCTTACGGAAATCCCAACCAATATAGGGAAATAGCCATTGCATCCTCCCTAAATATCTTCCAAAGTGGCTTTCACTTTCATATCCGTGATGCTGGTTATAACCAATCCGCCATTCAGTTTGCAAACGATACCTTGTATTGGCAAACATGATTTCACCATCACTTCCATTGCTTTCCAAACCAACCCTTGCCATTGGATGAATCATCCTGTCATCAGCAAACAACTTCCGTTGTGCCAGTTTAGGATTGGGTATTTCAGGATTGGGCAGGTTGTTGTCATACCTGAAAACCCGGCCCATGCCACTCATCATGTGGTATAGAATATGGCAATGAAAGAACCAGTCGCCTCCCGGTTCGTTGGCGGCAAATTCTATGGTATCTCTTTCCATCGGCATCATATCTATGATATTTTTCATAGGAGCATAATCGCCCTGTCCGTTCAGCACTCTGAAATCATGGCCATGCAGATGCATAGGATGCCGCATCATGCTGTTATTATATAGGATAAGTCTTACATTTTCTCCCTTTTTAATTAGAATCCTGTCACTTTCCGAAACCACTTTATTATCCAGGCTCCAGACATAGCGATTCATATTCCCGGTAAGAGTGAAATGTAGCTCTCTTAATGGCCCAGGAGGTAAAGTGGTTTTATTGGGGTCGCGGAGCATCTCATAATTCAGAGTTACAATATCCGGCGTTTCCGCTGTCATATTCATTCCCTCCATATTATTGGTCGTATCCTTTTTCTTTCCTTTCCTGAGTTGTTCTTCCCCGGTTACTTCAGGATACATAACGGTATTCATATCCATTATCTGGTTACGCATTTCCATACCCTCCATCGGTATTAAATCACCTTTCATGTCCATCATATCATTCATCATCTTCATACCGGCAAAATATTTGAGCTTTGGCAGTTTTTTTGCAGGTACTTTTTCTCCGCTGCCCAACCATAAAGAAGCTGATTTAGTACGGTCTTCCGGCGTTACCAAAAACTCATAACTCTTATTCTCTGGAATGGTCACTACTACATCATAAGTTTCAGAAACTGCTATAATTAACCTGTCTACTTCTACTGGTTCCACATCGTTGCCATCGCTAGCTACCACCGTTATTTTACCTCCGGCGTAACTAAGCCAGAAATAGGAAGAAGCACCGCCATTGGCTATTCGTAATCTTACCTTGTCGCCAGCTTTAAACTGGGGCTGTTCATTTTGGTTTTTCCCGTTTATCAAAAATTTATCATAATACACATCACTTACATCCATTGCGTTCATGCGTTTCCATTCGTTGGTCACTTTGGTTTTAAAGTGGCCGGTTCGTATGGCTTCCACATAACTTTGGGTGGTTCCTTTTTTTATCGCAAACCAGTCGGTCGCAGCGTGCAGACTACGTTGCACTTCACCCGGCCTCATATCAGTCCAGTCACTTAATACAATGGGGAGCGTAGGAATATCCCATTCTTTTCTTTTGTTCATAATAAAGGCGCCGTACATTCCTATTTGTTCCTGCAAGCCTGAATGACTATGATACCAGTGGGTGCCATGTTGAATGATGGGGAATTTATATAAATACGTTGTGTGTGGCTTGATAGGCATCTGGGTAAGATTGGGCACCCCATCCATTCTATTGGGCAAAAACAAACCATGCCAGTGCACGGCTGTTTCTTCGTTCAAATTATTATGAACATAAATTTCCGCTGTATCTCCTTCCGTAAAGGTAAGCGTGGGCATAGGGATCTGGCCGTTGACCGCAATAGCACGCTTGGATTTACCTGAAAAATTTACAACGGTATCGGCAATGTATAAATCGTATCGGACAGTACGTGGTGGCATTGTGGCTGCAATGGTTTTTATTAGCCCTAAATTAGTCTTTGCTGTTTTTATATTTTCCATGAGTGTGCCATTATCTCCCATTTCCATTCCACTCATTTTTGTACTGTCCATGTTACCCATCTTCCCTGCACTGTCTTTCATTGGCATTTGCATATTATCCTGCTGATGATTGACCGGAAGAGAATTTGTTGTTTTTTCCTTTACCAGTTTCATACCGCATTTAGGGCAATTCCCCGGTTTGGTAGCATGGATTTCGGGATGCATTACGCAAGTGTACGTGGTAGGCTGTGCCGCATTGTTATTTCCCTGCGCAGGCATTTGCATGGTGTTCTTATTACCCATATTCATGGGCATTGGCTTGACCGTATCTTTTGGCATTGCTTTCTCCCTGGATTGAGAAACAGGTACTTTTACGTTTTTTACAACCAGCTTCATACCACATTTTGGGCAGTTGCCAGGCTTATTCATTTGTACCTCCGGGTGCATGACGCAGGTGTATATGATCGATTGCTGCTGCTGTCTGCCCTTTTCCTGTTGCGCCCATGTAAATGATCCAGTCAAAAGCAATAGTGTTACTACTATTATATATTTCATTTCATTTTTTTTCTATTGGCAGCATTGTTTCTTCCTGATGAAAATAGCTTTCACGATCTTCACAATGCCTTTACCAATTAGGTTAAGCATAATTATTCATTTTTCGATGAAAGGCTATCCCTTGTTTTTCGCGCCCAATCCATTATCAACTCCCTTTCCCCTTGCGACAGCCTTGCATTTTTGTGAATCAAAGTGTAGGAAGACAACGGCATGGTACCGTCATGAACACTGTTCTCAATTGATTTTAGTTTGCTTCCCTGCCTTCTAGCCGTATAAGAACCAAAATCACTGAAATTAAGTTCTTCCTTTCCTTGTCTGATGTGCCTATCCAACATCCATCTAACCGGCTGTATGTATGAATACCAGGGATATTGTGTATTATTGCTGTGACAATCGTAACAGGCAGTTTTTAGAATAGCCTGTACATTTGTGGGAAGACTATTTTGCTTCGAAATATCGGTGGGTAAGACCTGCACGCTACTATTACGTGCAGGTTGTATGAACTGTATAGCAATAAATCCTATCAATAATCCCAACAACATTTTTTTTATGCGGCTCATATTGTTGAGTTTATTTAAGCTCTTCTTTTACTGTGCCACAGGTGGGCATTTTCTTTCCTAAATACGGATTCCTTATTTCTTTTGATTCACTAAGCCAGGTAGCACCTTTTCCGTCATTGAACATTGGGCAATAGTCCTGATATAAGTTTTGCCCGCCACCGAAGGTTTTAACCAGCTCATACATATCTTTGCTCAACATATCAAAATGTTCCCTTTGATGAGGAACATTGTCAGCATTCTTTCCGATATGCTCTGCATGTTCCCTGGCATCATCTTCAACATCTTCGTAGACCTTCTTTTGTGCTGCCGTTAATGCTGATTTATCAAATTTCTGAAAAGCCCATACCATTGTATTACCTGCTGCAGCGGCATCGCTTCCGTTATCATTGGCCAGTGCATTTTTCAATTGCAAATAACCGGCGAGAATGTCTTTAACCGGAGTTGTGGCTTTTGTTGCTGCCACTGCTGGAGCTTCCGGTTTGGCTTGTGTGCTGTCACTGCCCCTTTTTGTTGATTGATTAGTGCTATTGTTGCAGGCTGTGAAAATAGTGACGGCAATGGCTATTATTAAAAAAAGATGGTTCATTATTTTAATGTTAATATTAATGATAATCAATTGATTAATAGCAGCTATACAGATATATCTGCATAGCTGCTGACTTTACTATCCACCTATTACTTTATTGTATCACTTACCTTACCACATGTAAGCATCTGGTTGCCGAAATAAGGGTTTTTAATAGCTGCTTCACTGCTCAACCAGTAAGCCTTTTTCATAGGACAATAGTCCTGGTAAACTGGTTTATCAGACAGCTTTACGGCTTTGGCCAGCGTATAAAAATTATTTGAAAATGACTGAAAATGCTCTCTTTGATGGCCGATTTCTTTAGTTTCTGAAATGTGCTTTGCGTCAAAGGTCAGTTTCTCCTGTAATGGCATAAAGGCATTCATATCTGTTGCTGAAAGTGCTTTCATGTCTATGCCTTTAATGGCCTTTACAAATTCACCGGCCTGACTTGCCGCAGTATTGGCATCGCTACTTACTAAAGCATTTTTGATATTGTAATACAATGTGAGTAAATGAGAAAGTGGGGTTTCGTGAACAACCACAATACTATTAGCCATTGAAGAAACTGAAATGGAAGCAAATAAGATTGCTGAAAGAAAGAACGTTTTCATCGTAAATAGATTTAATTTTTGCATTAATAAAATAACACATAACACTATGCCTGAAAAGGATAGCATGTATAATAACAGCAGGGGGAGTCTGACTGTTTATAGCAAAATCAAATCTGGAAGGACTGAATGGACACACGTATCCCACGGGAGCTTAACACATATGGTCGGACTACCTGTATTTGCTCACGACTTATAACGAAGGAAGATAAATAAGACTGGCATATAAAATGAAGATGCACAAGCACAACCGGAATTTCAATACCTACGTTTACGGCGTGGACAAGTAGTTTTTCTAATTGCGAGAATTTGATTACACTATTATTACAGCAATTACGATCTTCAGTTGTGTTCTTAGCTTTCGTTGCTTCTTCGTGGTGGTGGTGATGTGTTAATCCTTCATGATGATGTGTAATTATTGTAGGAGCAACAACACCTTCTTCGTGATGATGTTTAGCATTAAACCCCATATTTAAACCAACCGCACAGGCAAACCCTAGCAGCGTATTTAGGGAAAATACCGTCAGCAGAAAGATTGCTTTTAATTGTATGGTTCTGTTTCTTTTCATTGTAACTCAATACAAAAGTAAAGATAATATAGCTAAGAACAAATAAATAAGCCCCCAACCTTAAGAACCTCATTTGTGAGTGATCTAAGCATATTCTAACAAAGCAAACCTATTTAGATGGGTTAAAAATGCTACGACTACATAAAGGCAACTAATTGAGGAAGCAATTGCTCATTAGATTGTGGCGAGAAGTAGGCGTACTCATGCCTTTGAGAATATTCAATTCAAAATAAAAATTAAATATAAAATATAATTAATATCGGAAGCATGAAGATTCCTTGAATCTTCATGCTGTTATATGATATTGATTTTTGACATTTTTATGACAAAATACTTCGATTCAGGTTATTTCCGCCAATTTTCGGAGATCAAACATAAAAAGGTTCGAGTTTTGTACCATAGGGTTCACAGAGAAAAGGCTTCAGAACAGTTTTGTTTTGAAGCCTTTTCATTTTGTAGTCTTGGCGTAGAAAGAAATTGATAACTCACCAGCATACTGGACAAGAAAAGTCGACCATTGTTACTAAAAACCTGCCTCCTTCAAATTGATTACATTTAATTACAAGTAATAATAATTAAGAGCAGATAGTGTTGAAAATAGTTTTCTTAAGATGCAGATGTTGTCTGTAAATTGCAGCGTTAATCAGTGTATTTTTACTATATTAGATCGTGTGAGAGGAAGTGAGTTTCTTTTGGAAAAATAAGCAAAATGACGATCGCGAAAAGTATCAAGAAGAACTGTAATGATAAAAGAAAACGCTATAGAGTTTAACCTTATTAAGCAGCTTACCGAGCTTAAATATATTCATCGGCAGGATATTGTCGACAGAAAAACCCTGGAACAAAACTTTAAACAAAAGTTTGAAACCCTAAATCGTGTTCGGCTTACAGAGAATGAGTATTTAAGGCTCAGGGAGGAAATTATCAATCCAGATGTTTTTGCAGCCTCCAAGTTATTACGGGAGAGACAATATTTCCAGCGGGAAGATGGTACCCCATTGTATTATACGTTGGTGAATAATAAAGATTGGTGTAAGAATGATTTTGAGGTTGTCAGTCAATTGCGGATTAACACAGAGAATAGCCATCAGAGATACGATATTGTCTTGTTGATAAATGGCTTGCCTGTGGTTCAAATTGAATTGAAGAAAGGGGATATATCCCACCGGAAGGCCATGCAGCAGATAGTGGATTATAAACAGGAACCAGGCAATGGATATGGAAATTCACTGCTCTGTTTTATGCAGTTGTTTATAGTAAGTAATGTTAATCGCACGCTGTATTTTGCCAATAATAGAAACGAACATTTCGCATTTAATGCAGATGAGCAGTTTTTACCAGTGTATCAGCTGGCAGACATTAATAACAAAAAAATAAATTATCTCCACGATTTCACCGATAAACTTCTTTCCAAGTGTACTTTGGGTGAAATGATCAGCAAATTCATGGTCCTTGTGGAAAGTGAACAGAAATTGCTCATTATGCGACCTTATCAAGTATATGCGGTAAATTCTCTTGTTGAATGTATAGATGACAACAGGGGAAATGGATATATCTGGCATACTACAGGAAGTGGTAAAACCCTGACTTCTTTTAAGGCGTCTACTTTGCTAAAAGATAATCCTG
Organism: Chitinophaga jiangningensis; assembly: GCF_900142605.1. Classification (GTDB taxonomy): domain Bacteria; phylum Bacteroidota; class Bacteroidia; order Chitinophagales; family Chitinophagaceae; genus Chitinophaga; species Chitinophaga jiangningensis. Next base: position 47,399 of record NZ_FRBL01000002.1, on the reverse strand, counting down.
CAATTGAGAAATGTTTGTTTGTGGTGGATCGGAAAGACCTTGATCGACAAACACGCGAAGAATTCAACAAGTTTCAGGAAGGTAGTGTGGAGGAGAATACAAATACGGAAACCCTTGTCAGGCGATTGCTTTCCACAGATTATTCAGATAAGGTAATTGTTACTACCATTCAAAAACTCGGATTGGCGCTTGACGGTACCAATAAGAAAAATTATAAAGAAAGGTTACAGCCGTTGAGCAATAAACGAATGGTATTCATCTTTGATGAGTGTCATCGTTCTCAATTTGGAGACAACCATCAGGCGATCAAAGAGTTTTTTCCAAAAGCCCAATTATTTGGATTTACAGGTACCCCTATTTTTGATGAAAATGCTACCTACAGCACAAGGGAGGGGGAATATGCATCTTATAAGACAACACAGGATATTTTTGAGAAGCGACTACATGCTTATACGATCACTCACGCGATAGATGATAAGAATGTACTGAGGTTTCATATAGATTATTATAAAGGAAAAGGTACTCAGCAACCAAAGCCAGGAGAAGCTATTGCGCAGCAGGCAGTCGTAGATGCGATTTTGGATAAGCATGATGCTGCTACCAATTCAAGACGTTTTAATGCGCTGTTGGCAACAGCATCTATTAATAATGCGATAGAATACTACCAACTCTTTAAAGAAATTCAGAAAAAGAAACTGGCGGAGGACTCAACTTATTCCCCAGTAAATATAGCTTGTGTCTTTTCTCCACCGGCGCAACTAATTGCAAAGAATGGTGATCAGCAAAGCCAGAAAAATGCGGCCGACATTAAGCAACTCCAGGAAGATCTGATTCAGGAGAAGGAAGATAATAAGCAAAATCCGGAGGAAAAGAAAAAAGCACTGATAGAAATCATTGCCGACTATAATAAGCAATTCGGAACTAATCATTCTATTGACGAATTCGATATGTATTATCAGGATGTCCAAAGGCGCATTAAAGACCAACAGTATAGTAACGAAGATTATGCGCACAAGCACAAAATTGATATTACAATTGTTGTGGATATGCTGCTTACTGGTTTTGACTCCAAATACCTGAATACTTTGTATGTGGATAAGAATCTGAAGTACCATGGATTGATACAGGCATTTTCCCGGACGAACCGGGTTTTAAACGACACTAAGCCTTATGGTAATATTTTAGACTTCCGTTCACAACAGGATGCGGTGAACCAGGCGATTGCACTCTTTTCCGGTGAGGACAGTGGAAAGGCTCGGGAAATTTGGCTGGTAGATCCAGCGCCGGTAGTGATAGATAAGTTCAAAGCGGCGGTAGAGAAGTTGGGTGAATTTATGGAAGAGCAAGGCTTAGTAAGTGAGGCTTCAGAGGTATACAACCTTAGAGGTGATGCTACCCGGCTCGCCTTTGTGAAAAACTTTAAGGAAGTGCAGCGACTTAAAACGCAGCTCGACCAATACACGGATTTGGATGAAGCACAGAAGGAAAAGATTGAGGCTATCTTACCGACTGATAGGCTACAAAGCTTCAGGCGTTCTTACCTGGAAACTGCGAAAGGCTTAAGAGATATTCAGCAAAAAGAAGGTGAAAATGCACCTCCGGAAATTCAGCAGCTGGATTTTGAATTTGTTTTATTTGCCTCTGCATTGATAGATTATGATTATATCATGAACCTTATTGCTGCCAATACACAAAAGAAACCGGCCAAGCAAAAGATGACCAAGGCGCAGATAATCAGCCTGTTAAAATCCAATTCCAACTTAATGGATGAGGAAGAGGATTTGACTGAGTATATCAAAAGCCTGGATTGGGAGGGCGGTCAAAGTGTTGAAAGCTTGCGTACTGGATATGAAAGGTTTAAGGAGGATAAACACAACAAAGAGTTAGCTGCTATTGCAGAGAAACATGGTTTGGAGATGGTACCGCTAAAGACATTTGTTGAAACTATTATTCATCGGATGTTTTTTGACGGAGAAAAATTAACTGATTTGTTGGCGCCATTAGAGCTTAGCTGGAGAGAGCGTAGAGTGAAGGAGCTGGCTTTGATGGAGGATTTATTACCGCAATTAAAAAAATTAGCCCAAGGGCGTGAAATTTCTGGATTAGGAGCATATGAATAACGATAAAAAAAATATACCGGAATTGCGATTTCCAGAGTTTGAGGGGGATGGAGAGTGGATTGTTAAACTCATAGGAGAGGGATTTATTTCGTTTAGTGGCGGTACTCCAAGTACTAGTGAAAAAGATTATTATGGCGGCCTAATACCTTTTATCCGTTCCGCAGAGATAAATAGAGATCAAACTGAATTGTTTTTGACAGAAAAAGGGCTCGTGTCTTCTTCAGCTAAAATGGTGAATAAAGGAGACTTACTAATTGCATTATATGGGGCAAACAGTGGTGACTCAGCAATTTCAAAAATCAACGGAGCTATAAACCAAGCAATTTTGTGTTTACAAGCAAAGGTTGATTATAGTAATGTGTTTACACATTATTTATGGTCGTACAGGAAGGAATGGATTGTTACTAAATTTATTCAGGGGGGGCAAGGGAACCTTTCGGGTGAGATCGTAAAATCAGTACCTGTTCCAATTCCAGGACTGAAAGAGCAACAAAAAATCGCTTCCTGCCTTTCCTCCTTGGACGAGGTGATTGCTGCCCACAACCAAAAACTCGACCTACTGAAAGAGCATAAGAAAAGCCTGATGCAAAATCTTTTTCCGCGAGAGGGGGAGAAGGTTCCGAGATATCGGTTTCCAGAGTTTGTTAAGGCCCAGGAGTGGCAGAGAAAAACAATTGAACAAATAGCAAAAGTTACTACAGGAAATAAGAATACACAAGACAAAGTAGATAATGGATTATATCCATTTTTCGTTCGCTCGCAAACTGTTGAACGTATTAATTCTTATTCATTTGAAGGGGAGGCTATATTAACGACAGGTGACGGAGTAGGTGTTGGAAAGAACTTTCACTATATCAATGGTAAGTTTGGTTTTCATCAGCGTGTTTATTGCATTTATGACTTTCCTGAGGAAGTATGTGGTCAATTTGTTTTCATGTATTTCTCACAGCATTTCTATGAAAGAGTGATGAGGATGAATGCAAAGAATTCTGTTGACTCGGTTCGAAGAGCTATGATCACAGATATGCCGATTTTTTTGCCAGGCAAGGGGGAGCAAGAAAAAATTGCCTCCTGCCTTTTATTTTTGGACGAATTAATCACGGCACAAACAGAAAAAATAGAACAACTGATACAACATAAAAAAGGCTTAATGCAAGGCTTGTTTCCCAAAATGAATGACTAGCAATGAATACACTGTCAAAATTCGAAAATCTTACCGAGGTGGCTCAGCATTTGCGAAAGACATTTGATGAGAAAAGCAAAAACACCAAAGACCTCATCCTATTATTCGCACATAATGGTACAGGCAAAACCCGCCTTTCAATGGAGTACAGGCAGGCGGGTAAAGAATTTGACAGTGAAGGCAAAACAACATCAAGGGATACCTTATATTTTAATGCATTTACCGAAGATTTATTTTCATGGAATAATGATTTAGAAAATGATACCAATAGATTTCTTAAGCTGAATGCGGATTCTGCATTTTTCAACGGATTGCATGAGCTGGATTTAGATGTGAAGATTGAAGCCTTTTTTCATAACTATGTAGATTTGAAGTTTGATATTGATTATAAGTCATCCACAGTTACTTTTTCACGGAGGGTTATGGTTGACGCGGATGAGGAAAAGTTTGAAAATATTGAAAATATTAAAATTTCAAGAGGAGAGGAAAATCTGTTTATCTGGTGTTTCTTTCTTGCGATCTGTCAGTTAGCCATCGATAAAGACCCTGCCTACGAATGGGTGAAGTATATTTACATTGATGATCCTATCTCATCTCTTGATGAAAATAATGTGATTTCTGTTGCTTGTGATTTGTCCAGTTTGTTGACAAAGGAAGATAGTGAAATAAAGGCAGTGATTTCAACACACCATAGTCTGTTCTTTAATGTCATGTGTAATCAGATTGGTAGGAAAATCAAGCATAAGCGTTATTTTCTGCATGGTAAGCAATCTACAGGATACGCTCTGCAGGATACAAGTGATACACCATATTTCCACCATATTGCAATATTAAGCGAGCTAAAGCAAGTAACTGAATCAAATAAAATTTATACTTATCACTTTAATTCTTTGAGAAGCATATTAGAAAAAACTGCCAGTTTTTTTGGATATGACAAAATTGATAAATGCATTGGAAGTTTGAGTGTAGAAGATGAGGTGCTATTTGATAGAGCACTGCAGTTATTTAGCCATGGTAAATATTCAATTTTCGACCCTGTAGAGATGGGGGATGATACTAAAGAACTTTTCAAACGTATTTTAGACGGATTTCTCACTAAATATGAATTCTATTTTCCAGAAATATTTAAGGATGAGATTCAAAATGTAACAGAATGACAGAGCAACAACAGCAATTGGGTAAAACCCTTTGGGGCATAGCAGATAAATTACGTGGAGCGATGAATGCAGATGATTTTCGCGATTATATGCTATCGTTTTTATTCCTAAGATATTTATCCTTCAATTATGAGGAAGCTGCAAAGAAAGAATTAGGCAAAGACTACCCTGTATTGGCAAAAGATGAAAGCCAAATACCTTTATCGGTGTGGTATACTGCTAATAAATCAGAAGTTCCGGAATTCGAGAAGCAGATGCGCCGAAAAGTCCATTATGTTATTAAGCCAGAGCACCTTTGGAGTAATATTAGTGAAATGGCTCGTAAGCAGGATGAGGGGTTGCTCAAAACATTGGATGAGGGTTTTCGTTATATCGAAAACGAGTCCTTTGAAAGTGCCTTTCAGGGCTTGTTCTCCGAAATTAACCTGAATTCGGAAAAGCTCGGTAAAACCAATACAGAACGAAATAAGAGGTTGTGTACTGTTATTCAGAAAATTGCTGAAGGGATAGCCAATTTTACTACGGATACAGATACACTTGGGGACGCTTATGAATATCTTATCGGCGAGTTTGCGGCAGGGTCAGGCAAAAAGGCAGGAGAGTTTTACACGCCACAACAAATTTCAACTGTACTTTCTGAAATCGTAACCTTGGATAGCCAGGAACCCAAGACAGGGAAGAAAGGGAAGCTACATAAAGTCCTTGACTTTGCATGTGGTTCCGGCTCATTGTTACTTAACGTAAGGAAGCGAATGAAGGACAGTGGCGGATCGATCGGCAAGATTTACGGACAGGAAAAAAACATTACTACTTATAACCTTGCGCGGATGAATATGCTGCTGCATGGTATGAAAGATGGTGAATTTGAAATCTACCATGGTGATACATTAGAAAATCATTGGCCTTTGCTCAATGAAATGAATCCAAGTAAGAAAATGGAATTTGATGCAATAGTTGCCAATCCGCCATTTAGTTTACGCTGGGAACCCACCGAAGCACTGGGTGAAGATTTCCGTTTCAAAAATTACGGGTTAGCGCCTAAATCAGCTGCTGATTTTGCTTTTTTGCTGCACGGTTTCCATTATTTGTCTAAGGAAGGGACCATGGCTATTATATTGCCTCATGGAGTGCTGTTCCGCGGTGGTGCTGAAGAAAGAATTCGTACTAAACTCTTAAAAGACAACCACATTGATACAGTAATCGGATTGCCTTATAATATGTTTTATTCCACCGGTATTCCGGTTTGCATTTTAATTCTTAAAAAATGCAAAAAGAATGATGATGTATTATTCATTAATGCAAGTGAACATTACAAACCGGGTAAAAAGCAAAATACCCTGGAAGAAGAACACATCCAAAAGATTGTGGAAACGTACCAGTTCCGGCCAGAGCATGTTGATCGATATGCAAGACGCGTATCGATGGATGAAATTGAAAAGAATGGTTATAATCTGAATATATCGAGATATGTAAGCACGGCCGTAGAGGAAGTACAGATTGACTTGAAGGAAGTGAATAAAAAACTGGCTTCAATAAACGAAAGCATAAAGACTAATACAGACAAGCATAATGAATTCTTGAGGGAGTTGGGATTAGATCCAATTTGATTTTCAAGAGCGAAGTCTGATTGCTAAAAAGAAATATTATTATGAACACTTTCGGTAAAACTATCCGCCTATTTTTACTAGATGGAACCGCAAATGGTCTTACCACCGCTGAACTGAGTAATTGGACAGGAATTGGAGTAAAGGTTCCTCGTATCAAAATTAAAGAATATAGCAATCGTCCCGAGTTTCAGAAGCCAGGGGTATATATTCTCATTGGAAAAGGGGAAAATAATGAAGATGAAGCATATATCGGTGAAGCGGAAGTGGTTAAAGATCGGCTAGCACAACATATTGCCAATCGAGACTCTTGGACAGAAGTCATTTTTTTTGCTAGTAAAGATCGGTACCTGAATAAAGCCAGTGTCAAGTACCTGGAGAACCGGCTATACGAGCTGGCTGTAAAAGCTGGTCGCTACACCATTGATCAAAATATTCCGACGAAGCCCGGATTATCTGAAGCTGAACAGGCGGAACTAGAGGAGTTTTTATCTAATGTTAAAGTATTGACATCCTCCCTGGGACATAAGCTATTTGAACTTTTAGAAGAGACGATAGATCATGGTGAGATCCGCCAACAGGTTTTTTATTGTAAGAGTGGAGCAGGAGCATTTAGTACAGGTAGCCCATCTACAGAAGGTTTTATAGTTTATAAGGACTCCTTGTTTATAATCCAGGAACAAAATGCCTTCCCAAAGGGTATAAAACTTGAAAGAGAACAAATGCTAAATGAAGGTATTCTTGAGATACAAGGAACTTTTTACAGGCTCACTAAAGATTATATATTTAATTCACCTTCCAGAGCGGCTGCAGCAACATTGGGAAGAAACGCAAATGGTAGGGTGGAATGGAAAAATGAAGACGGTGTGGAACTGAAGTTTCTTGAGATTTAAACGGCAACTGTGAAAGTTTACCGAACTTTTTAGAAAGCGCATCCAGGTGCGCTTTTTTGTTTAAGTGATTATGTCAGCTTGTGCTTCCTTATGTTTAATACCCCAGGCATCAAATATCCAGGACCCAACTTAATAAAAGCACTGACCAACGTCATACCTATTATTCCCAAATTTGCCTCTCTATTGATCAGGATCATTATCTCCCTGCTTAAATATGCCTAATTTACATATAAAGTCAATCTACATTGAAAGGTTATGTTTTGTTTACGGCATTACTTTCAGCTACCAGCTTGTATGGGCAATCTGCCAGGGATATAGTAATGGCTGCTGACTCAAAAATGCGCGGGAAAACCTCTTTGGCAGAAATCGTGATTCAGACGGTGAGGCCGGCATGGTCCCGCGAGATGAGTATAAAAACCTGGATGAAGGGTTCGGACTTAGCCATGATATTAATAAAACTTCCGGTGAAGGATAAAGGTATCGTTTTCCTCAAACGTAAGCTGGAGGTCTGGAACTGGACCCCCTCCCTGGAAAAGTTGATAAAATTGCCGCCATCAATGATGTCCCAGTCCTGGATGGGGACCGATTTTACAAATGATGATTTGGTCAGGGAATCATCCATTATCAATGACTATAATCACAGTTTCCTGCAGGATACTACCATTGATGGCCGGAGTTGTTATGTCATTGAAATGTTGCCCAAAAAAGATGCCCCGGTGGTTTGGGGTAAACTAACAGTTTGCATAGATAAGCAGGATTACCTGGAGCTTTACTCACGCTTTTATGATGAAGATGGGCTGCTGGTCAATACTATGGTAGCGTCTGATGTTAGGATAATGGACGGACGACTAATACCTACCCGTTTTGAAATGATACCTGCCGGCAAACCAAACCAAAAAACGGTAATGATCTACAAAACAGTCATCTACAACCGACAAATTGATGATGGCTTTTTCACTACCGAGAGTATGAAGTCGATAAACCAATAGTGTATGTGGATAGTAAAGCTAGCATGGAAAAACCTTTGGCGTAATCCTACACGTACCCTGGTAACAGTCGCCGCCATTTTTTTTGCAGTTATATTGTCCATGGTAGCGGAAGCCTTGAAGCTGGGTGTTTTTGAAAATCTTGTAAAAAATGTGGTGAGCTTCCATTCAGGCTATATACAGGTACATAAAATGGGGTACCAGGATGAACAAATATTGGATAACAGTTTTTCCCAGGACAACACAACTGCATCTTTGATTGCCAATACCCGGAATGTAAATGCTGTTACACCTCGCTTGGAGGCTTTTTCACTCGCTGCGTCAGCTGAATTAACAAAGGGATGCCTGGTTGCAGGTATAAATCCCGAATTGGAAAACAACATTACACAACTTAAAACCAAACTGGTCGCCGGAAAGTATTTAAAGGGGTCGGACAATGCGGTATTGATGGCCGAAGGTTTAGCAAATAGCCTGAAACTTCGTGTGTACGATACAGTAATGCTGATCGGTCAGGGGTATCATGGTGCTACCGCTGCAGGGAAATTTGTCATAAAAGGGATCGTGAAATTCGGTTCCCCGCAATTGAATAATGGCATCTTATTCATGCCTCTTCCAGCCGCCCAGGAGTATTTTAGTGCAGAAAAGCAGATCACAGCATATATCCTTTCTGTCCATACCGATAAATTGTTACCTACCACTGCAGTTGCTGTAAAACGGGTGGTGGGAGTGGATTACGAGGTGCTGACATGGGAAGAACTAATGCCCGACATCAAACAACATATTGCAACTGACTCCAATAATATGAAAATTGTCCAGGCGGTGCTTTATCTGCTGATATGCTTTGGGATCTTCAGTACTTTACTGATGATGATGCTGGAACGAAAATTTGAAATAGGTATGTTGGTTGCAATTGGTATGAAGAAAAGTAAATTGATCCTCCTGTTTATAATTGAGTCAGTATTGACAGTTTTAACCGGCTGTCTGGCAGGTATGGTGGCAGGCGTTCCACTGATTTTTTATCTCCATTATTATCCGATCCGGATGGGAGGTGACACGGCAAAAGCTTATGAGCGATTTGGTTTTGAAGCTATATTTCCCACCTCAACCGACAGTACAATCTTTATTTCACAGGCACTTACGGTTTTGATGATTGGTATAGCATTATCGCTATATCCCATCGTAAAAATCCTGCAGCTTAAACCGTTGACGGCAATGAAAAAGTAAAACTATTGTTATGATACTGCTGATGGCATGGCGTAATATCTGGCGTAACAAAACGAGAAGTATAGTAATTATGCTTTCAGTTACGATTGGCCTGTTAGCAGGCACTTCTGTGCTCGCCCTCTATAAAGGTATGATGACCAGTAGGGTAAGAACTGTTATTGATGCAGAAGTAGGGCATTTACAAATCCATCATCCAGCATTTAGAAAAGACAATCGCCCTGTTTATATAGTGCCAAATGCAGCACGCGTGCTGGCGGAAATACGTACAATGCCTGAAGTGAAACTAGCTGTTCCCAGAACTCTGGTTGGTGGTATGCTCCTTACCCCAAGGGGAAGTGCTGGCGTACAGATATACGGCGTGCTGCCGCCACTTGAATATGAATTTTCACAATTAAGGAGAAAGATTATCGCTGGTGATGGTTTTCATGCCGATAAAGTTAACGAAATCATGGTAGGTAAGAAACTGGCCGATAAGATGAAACTGAAGCTGAATGCCAAGGTAGTATTAACTTTTGCTGATACAGCTGACAATCTCGTTTCCGCTGCATTCCGGATTGCAGGTATTTTTCAATCCGGCAATGCACCATTGGATGAACTGAACGTATATGTGATGGCAAGTACACTCAATAACCTGCTGCTTACATCCGGCTCCTTTCAGGAAATTGCGATCTTACTGAAAGATGATAAAGACCTGGACCATCTACAAATTCGACTGAATAAACGTTTCCCATCATTGCTTGTCGAATCCTGGAAGGATATTTCACCTGAAACAGAGCTCATGGTTAAAACTGTGGATGAATACTCTTATATTATTTTAGTTATCATATTAATAGCACTGGCATTTGGTATACTAAATACGATGCTGATGTCAGTGCTGGAGCGGACAAGGGAAATAGGAATGATGGTGGCACTGGGTACCTCCAGGGAAAGAATTTTTCTACTGGTATGGATAGAAACGCTCCTGCTTACTATCGCAGGAGCACCTCTTGGACTACTATCTGCTTATTGGATTACCAGCTATTATCACAGGAATGGCCTGGACCTGTCAGGGATGGGAAAAGACATGATGGCCAGCTTCGGCTTTGAAACTATTATCTATCCGTCCTTTCCATGGGAAAAGTTAATAACCATCTCATGTATGGTCATATTTACAGCACTAATTTCCTGCTTGCTACCCGCGTGGAAAGCTTTGCAGTTGCAAACAGCGGAAGCTCTCAGAAGATAAAAACCCCAACCATGAAAAATATTGTAATTGATGCACATAACATAAGTAAAGTTTACAATCCGGAAACAATACCTGTCTATGCAGTTAATAATATCCATTTGCATTTGCAGGAAGGAGAGTTCACTGCCTTGGTGGGGCCTTCCGGATCTGGAAAAACCACCCTGCTCAATTTAATCGGTGGTTTGGATAAACCTGATCATGGCAATATCTACATAAATGGTACTGATATAACAAAATTATCAGCCAGGAAATTGATCGAATTCCGTTTACATAACATCGGGTTTGTTTTTCAATCTTTCAACCTTATTCCTGTTTTAACAGCAAAAGAAAATGCGGAATTTATTCTCCTTTTACAGGGAGTAAAACGCGCGGAACGGGATAAGAGGGTACTGCAGTTGTTTACGGAAATTGGATTGGTAGAGAAAATGAAAGTCAGGCCGGCGCAGCTGTCAGGCGGTCAGCAGCAAAGAGTGGCGGTGGCCAGAGCACTGGCATCAAAACCGCGTTTTATTCTCGCCGATGAACCTACTGCCAACCTTGATTCCGTGGCTGCCTTACACCTGTTGGACCTGATGGAAGCTCTCAACCAGGAAGAGCAGGTTACTTTTCTTTTTTCTACACACGACCCACGGGTAATTAACAGAGCACGACGTGTTATTACGTTGGTAGATGGGAGTATCGCATCAGATTCGGCTGTAGTATCCACCTCTGCTCCTCACGAACATCCCTGACATGAAATGTTGCGTTATTATAGGGTTGCTATGCCTGCCATCCGGCCTGTTTGCCCAGGACAGTGCGCTAAATAAAAGCACATGGTGGCTTGGTGGTTACCTGAAAGACATGGTTTGGGCCCGAATTGAAAACGGACATAAAGGAATTGCTGTGACCAACCTCATTCATAACCGGATAAATATTCAATGGAAAAATGGAGTAACCTGGGCCAGCCACCTGGAGGTTCGAAACAGGTTTTATTGGGGAAAGGATGTAATAGATGTTCCGGATTTTAAGCAGTCAATTCAAAATCAAAATGAATGGGTAAATCTTTCCACCACATGGATAACCACCCGGTCAGCAGTAGTACATTCTGATGTGGAGAGAATGTGGCTGGAGTTCAAACGCAGAAAATGGAATATCAGAGCAGGTCGTCAACGTATAAACTGGGGAATTACAAATATGTGGAACCCAAATGATTTGTTTAATTCTTATAATTTTCTTGATTTCGATTACGAAGAACGGCCGGGAAGTGATGCAATAAAAGGGCAGTTTATAATAAGTGATTTTTCTAATGTAGAAGTGGCAGTAGCAGGCACTAGTGGTGGAACTGTTATGGCAGCAAAATACTTCACAAATTACAGGCATTATGATTTGCAATGGAATGCTGGATTATACCAGGGAGTTATAACCGCTGGCTTTGGCTGGGCCGGAAATATCAAAGGGGCAGGCTTTAAAGGAGAGCTTCAATACTATGGAGATAAAAATGATAGTCTTTCCCATTTCCTGGCAACACTGGAAAGTGATTATGTATTTAAAAGTGGATGGTATGTATCTGCTGGTATTTTATACAATGAAAAAGGTATAGCTCACCCCCTGAACGTTTATAATGGATTAATATTCCGGGTAACTCCCCGTAACCTTATTCCAACAAGATGGAATTTGGTGCTAAATGCCAGGAAAGAATTCACACCAATTTTCAGCGGCAGCCTGACGACTGTTTATGCACCCGGTACTAACCTGCTGATCTTGTTTCCATCACTGCACCGGAATCTGAAACCCAATTGGGATATTGATCTGATATGGCAATCTGTATTTGTTGAGTCTACTTCTTTTCAGGACCTGAATCACACCCTGTTTTTGAGATCGAGGTGGAGCTTCTAGCCAAATGGCCGGCTTAACGAAGCCGGCCTGCATGCTTAATTCCTCCTCAACCACCCTGCCACTTCCTCCGCATCCTGCTCCCATTCCGGCTGCCCCAGCACAAAATGGTTCCGGTCTTTGACCACGAAATCGGTGATTGAGTTGCGGTCTTTATAGCTATTATATACACGCTTGCATAAATGCGCCGGTATACACTGATCTTCCGTACCTGCCATCATCAGCAGGGGCGGATGCGGCTTTTTAAAGTCTACGTAAGCTGCCTTGGTAAGCCCGCCAAGGGCCGCCTTGCGCGACTCCGGAATCACCAGCTGCTCATATGTTTGCTGCTGCACTTCCAGTGGCATGCCGTTGGTAAAGGCAAACTGCCATCGGCTGAAAGGCATCAGGTAAGTGCTGTTCAAGGAGGCCAGTAACGGTAGATTGGATTTGAGAAAATTATATTCATACGGGATGATGCCTTGCGGCATTACGGCATGTATTGCTACGCCGGCTGCAGCATACCCGCGGTTAAGCAGCACCTGGGCAAATAGTCCGCCAAAAGAGTGACCTATCACTACCGGCTTCTCCGGTAATTTATTGATGATACTGATATACTGGTTAATGATGTCATCCATCGATACGGCAGCGAGTTGCTTGTCGGGATACCTTTCCCGGAGGGTTTTCGTATCCGCATCCTTGCCGGGCCATGGCGGTGCCATGGTATTGTAGCCTTTGTGCTGAAAGTAGGTTTGCCATTGGTCCCAGCAGGCATGTGATACATATGCGCCAGTAATGAAGACAATAGTGGAGGAGTTGATCATGGTAATAGTTTTGAAAAACGGTATATTCAAAATTACCCGGTACCCGCAAGGTTTTCAATTGACGAATTTACCTTTTAGTTGTACAAATCAGTGGAAAGACTTACCGGTATTTATGCCAAGCTTTTTCATACGGGCGTTGAGGGTAGAAGGAGGGAGGCCAAGCAATTCAGCTGCACCGCCGGGGCCCGACACCTTGCCATTCACGCTCTTCAGCACCGCTATGATATGTTCCTTTTCATTTTCTGCCATGGTTTTGATGGTAGGAGTGCTGTTCACCGCCACTGCTGCGGGCTGAGGGGTAAGTGCAAACTGCGTAATCTCATTTTCACGTGTCAAAATCACCGTACGCTCTATCACATGATCCAGCTCCCGGATATTGCCCGGCCAGGAATATCCCATCAGCGTTTGCATGGCCTTGGGGCTAATCGTTTTAACAGGCTTGCCAAAACGCGTACAATAAATCTCTACAAAATGATTGGCCAGCAACGTTATATCTCCGCCACGCTCCCGCAAGGGTGGTATCCACACCGGAAACACATTCAGCCGGTAGTATAAGTCCATCCGGAAACGCTTTTCACTCACTTCCTGCTCCAGGTTCCTGTTGGTAGCCGCAATCACACGCACATCCACCTTAATCACATTCCCGCTGCCCAACCGCTCTATCTCCCTTTCCTGCAATGCCCGCAGTAATTTCGCCTGCATGTCCAGCGGCATTTCCCCTATTTCATCCAGGAACAACGTACCGCCAATGGCCTGCTCAAACTTACCAATACGACGCTCCGCAGCACCGGTAAAGGCGCCCCGCTCATGCCCAAACAGTACAGATTCAATAAGCGTTGGGGGTAATGATGCACAATCTACCTTAACAAGCGGTCCCTTGCTACGGTTCGATAATTTGTGAATTACTTCCGCCATCCTTTCTTTGCCAGTTCCACTTTCGCCAAGCAATAGCACACTGGTGTCCGTAGGGGCCACCACTTCCAGCTGCTCCACCACCTGGTGCAGGGCCTGACTACTCCCATATATTCCATGGAAATTACCATTAGAGTTAACCTTCTTCCGGGAAGTGTTTTTTAGTAAGGCTTCACGGCCATTACTATGCTGATACACCGCTATCTCCAGCATCACCAGCACATCCCTTTCACGATAAGGCTTCACCAGAAAACCGAACGGCCCTGTTTTTTTGGCCTGCTCCAGGGTGTCGCGATTGGAGTTAGCGGATAAATATAAAAACGGTATCTCCAGCTTCTTCAGCTCCCACGCAAGGTCTATCCCCGTTTGCGGACCCTGCAAAAAAATATCTACCAGTACAAAATCAGGTCTTTCCCGCTCTATTTCCTTCCTCGCAGCGGCAACGGACCTGGCAATGCCGGTCACATAATAGCCGGCTTTTTCCAAAATCATTTCCAGATTATTGGCTTCAATAAATACGTCTTCAACAATCAAAATTTTCCTGCTCATCAGAGTAAATTATACGAGTTGGGTGGAATGGTGTGCGGCAGTGGCTTTCAGTGTGCGACTAACCGTAAATGTCAGTATCACTTTAGTGCCATGGTCTGCACGCATATCGAGTTGTGCCTCTATATCATTTGCGAGTCCGCGTATCAGTCGTAACCCCAGTCCTTTGGCTTTTCTGTTCAGCAACGCCGGATCTATGCCCACGCCGTTATCCGCAATGGTAAGCGTGGCTGTGCGGTTGGCTGTCATAGAAAAGGTGATACTGATACTATTGCCAGGCTCAGGGTGTGGAAATGCGTATTTGATCGCATTGGTGACGGCCTCGTTTACCACCAGCCCCAAAGGAATGGCCTGCGAAACATCCAGTTCAACATCTTCTACCTTAGTGTAAAAAATTATGCGACTGTTTATGTTGTAGCTTTCCGATAAATATTCCACCAGCTCGGGAAGATAGGTGGCCATGCTTACGGCAGAAATGTTTTCGTCGTGGTACAGCTTCTGATGAATGAGCGACATGGCATGAATCCTGTTCTGGCTCTCCTGGATCGCTTGCAACGCCTCGTTTTGCAGGTAGGTGGACTGCGATTCGAGCAGGCTTACAATTGTTTGCAGGTTGTTTTTTACACGATGGTGAACCTCCCGCAGCAGCCACTCTTTTTCTTCCACCAGTTGCTGCAGCATCTTATTCCTGGCCTCCGTTTCAGCATTCACCTTCTGCTTCAGCCGGTACTGATTGTACAATAACCCTGTTACCACCAGCAATACGGTAATACCGGCGAGGGTGATATTTCTTACCATCGCACTGCGGCCGAGTTGTTCCACCTGTAGCTGTTTATCGCGTTTCAGCAGTTCGATATTCTGGTCCTTCTTCTTGGTTTCATATTGCACGGTCAGCTCATCCATTTTCTGCCGCTGGGTAATACTGAAGGTGGAATCACGGAAACGATGATAAGTTTGGTAATGCTGAATCGCGGATACATAGTTGCCTGCAAGTGAATCTAACTCAAATAAAGTATGACTGGCAGCTGCCAGGAAAGGCGGAGCCACTCTTCCGATAGGATCATTTATTACTAAAGCAGCATATTTTCGCGCCATAGCTCTATCCCCGCGTTCCAGGTAAAAGGCTCCAATTTTTGTATAAGCATGCAGCATTTCTGTATACATCTGCTGAGGAGGATATTTGCTGGAATAATCAATAAACTGAAGATAGTACCTAAAAGCTTCGTTTTTTTTGCCAAGTACATCATTGATATTTCCCAGCTGGTAAATAAGGTGCATACGGTCAAAGTCATTGTCAGGCGGGTTGTTACGGACCATGTCTTCCGCCGTACTGAGTGCGTCCGCGTACTGATGATGTGCTACCAGTATCCGAATGCGCTGTAGCAAACTTTTATACCAGAGAAATTGTGTTTCTCTTGTTTTTGGACCGCTTAAGGCCCGTGTATTCCAGTACATCGCCTCTTCAAAGGTACCAGTATTGATTACGTTGTCACAAAGTCGCATACAGTACAAAGTAGCCAGAACCGTGTCTTTGGTAGCCATCGCACTTATCACGGAGGAGTCGGCATACGCTTTACTGGTAAGCAGATCACCCTGGACCAGGCTCCAGTACGACAAACTGGAATACACATACTGGTGATGGAGAAAGCCCATTTTTTTCTCCAAATCCAATACAGCAAGCAATGTTGGTCCAAACTTTTCAGGATGGGAACGTATCAGGTCGAGCAACTGCACAATCGTTATCCTGTATTGTAGTTGGGGAATTTTTAATTTTCGGGAGATAATAATTGCTTCCTCAAAATTAGCTGCCCGTTTTGGATCGGTCAGCGCCAGCACCTGCGCCTCATGAAATAACCCCAGCGCCAGCAACCGTTGGTTGCCTGACTTTCGTAAAATCGCCGTTGCTGCCGCATAGTATCCTTTACTTCTCTCCGTATTACGATTCGCATCATTCAACTCGCCGGATAGCCATAGGCTGGGTATTTGCCAGGTTTTATCACTAGTGACAGCTACTGCCTGTTCCAGCTTTTTAATATAATCACCCGCCATATTTATATCTGCCGGGGAGGTACCTGGTTTGTGCAGGTAATAGTTTCCCAGTTCGGCAAGTAATTGCAGTTGCGGGTCACCGGTCAGTGTGGAGAGCCTGCTGATTGCCTCATTAATCCGGCCTTCATCAATCAGCGCCTGACCGGGGTAGTCTTTGCCACTTTTAAATCCCTCGTTATATGCGGTGAGGCGACTAAGACCAAACATTTTTGAAGCGAAAATGACCGCACTGTCTCTGTCCAGTTTGCCCTGGGAAACACCGTACAAATGGTTGGCTGTGGCAAGCACCAATATCCGCTTCATGTCCGCATCATATGAAGCCGGAATCGGATTTTGTAACTCTTGGGCATGGGATATGGTGGCTATAAAAAGCAGTAACATCAATACAACACTACGGGGCATGCTGACAGAATTTGATCAGACTGCTAAAGTACGTATTGTATGCGGTTCCTCAAAGGAGGTCGGACGTGTCGTGGATGTGATGTAACCGGAAATCACTGAAGTTAACGCCTGCATTGTTTTTAAAGAACTTGCTGAAATGTGCGAGGTCGTCAAAACCGAGGGCATAGGAAATCTCTTTCATACTCTTTTTCTCCTGCACCGCCAGCCTTTTAGCTTCCAGGATGATACACTGCTGAATATGGTGGCTGGCCGGAAAGCCGGAAGATTTTTTAATCACCTGGTTCAGATAAGTAGGGGAGATGGCAAGTACCCGTGCATACCATGATACTTTCCGCTGGTTGATGAAATGATTATCGAGAATCCTGAAAAAGTCGCGGGTGATTTCCTGGTCGCGGCGTGTAGCCTTTTCCGGTACCATACGCGCGCCCCAGTTGCAATAGGCCAGCAGTACCTTTATCCATCCCAGTATTATATTTTTAGGGAGAGATGTGTGTCGTGTGCATTCTTCGTGTACCAGTTCCAGGATCGCTTCCAGCGCGGCGGCAGCCCCCGGATCCAACAGGTGGCAACAGGGCCGGTCCATAAAATTGTACTGATAGCGTGTATACGTGCCCGTGGTGGTCATGTGAAAGTAAGCCGCGGCAATACTGACTTGGTAGCCTTTAACATCTCCCTGAATAATAACTGATTTTGACTGCCCCGGAATTAAAAGGCATACAGTGCCCGGTGTAAGTACTACCGGGAGCTCATTTACGTGCATGGTTAAATTGCCTTCCTGCACCCAGATGATTTCCATGCACGACAACCGGTATTCCATATCGGAAGTAGAATGGAGGGAAGAAATAGTAATTGGGTTATCTGAACCGGCTACAGTAAAACTCATTTTTTAAACTATAATGCAGGATCACCCATGCTATTTACATGCCTTTTTTCAATTGGTTGAGCAGCAATAATTTAATAAAAACACAGGTTTTTACTTTAGCCATATTTGGCTAAATAGCATCGGAGATTGACGAAATATGGTGACTACAATGATATCGCAATACCCGGTTCAGGGAAAATCGTTTTCTCCCATACTGCTGCATCTTGCTGTAAGGATTTCCTGAGTACCGGTTCTTTTTCCTTGAAATGTGTCCAGCCACTGAAATGCACCGGTATTACTCGGGCAGGATTCAATTCATGGATCGTCTTTAACAGGTCGCGACTATTGAGTGTATATTTTCCCCAACCCGTAAGATACCTGAATTGTACTGCACCTACATGGAAAATGCCGATATCGATTTTAAACCGCTGTCCAATTTCGCGCAGGCCTTTGAAATAAACCGTGTCGCCGGAAATATACAACGCGCCTTGTGATAGCAACGGGCTTTCTATCACAAACCCTATTACTTCTCCGGCGAGGAACTCAGGTACCCACCAGGGATGATGCTGGGCAGGGGTAGCTGTAATTTTTAAATGCTGATCTTCTATGGAGAAGGTTTCCCAGGGTTGTAGTCCTTTTGCATTGGGTAAAGTTTTGGCCGCAGCGCGGGTGGACAATACCAGTGGCACCTGCTCCGCCAGCTTTCTGCCTTCCCGGTCAAAATTATCCTTGTGTTGATGGTGACTGAGCAGCACCAGGTCAATATCCGCAGCAGATACTGCAGCCGCCGGCACTGACGTCTTCCTGGAAAAACCTCCGGAACCATGATAATACAGCTTCCCCGGTGCATCCAGGGTAGGGTCAGTCAGGATTTTATAACCAGCGATATCGATGAGCACACAGGCGGTATCGATGTGGGTGATGGTAATCATACTTTTGGGATCAGGTATTTAAAGGTAGGGCATATTGCCGGCAACACCAAGGTAGGAATCATGCATGGCGATGTATATTTCGTTTCAACCCCTGTTTTCTCACGTTCATCGTATTTATTTTCCCGGCCCGGGGTTTCGCATTTCCTTTACAAAAAACTCAATACCATGAAACACAAAAAAATATTATTTGTGGTGCTGCTGGCGGTAATAGCGCTTAATGGCTGTATTACCTGTCTGCACCCGCTGTATACCCTCAAGGACCTTGTTTTTGATGCACGCCTGCTGGGCACCTGGAAAGATAGCGCCGGTGAAAGTACCTGGAAGCTGGAAAGTGTGGCAGCCATAATGAAAGCCAAAGGAGACACTACTACCTTGACCAGTTTCGCAACTAAGCTGGTTAACGACAAATCGTATATGCTGACCTACACGGAAGGGAAACAAAAAGCCGAATTTTTATTTAACCTGTTAAAACTCGCCAACAACTATTATATTGATATTTATCCGGCAGGGATGGGGGCCGATAGTAAGCTGGTGGAAGACTATTATATGCCGGTACATACTTTCGGCAGGATAAAGGTGGAAGCCAACAGCTTTAACCTGGAATACATGAACGCGGAGTTGATTTACAAATTATTATCAGAGAACAGGATAAGAATAAAGCATGAAAATGTGGAGTATGGAAGCCTGATTACAGCTTCTACTCAGGAGCTGCAGCAGTTTGTGATTAAATATGCCGGCAATAAGGATTTCTACAGCGAACCAGTTACTTACAGGAAAATAAAGTAGTAAATGAAGCTTAGCAGCGTTTTACTTTTGCGATTGCTTAAAAACAGGGTATGCCAGCATATCCTGTTTTGGGATATTTCCTACTATTACCTCCTCGTATTCTTTTCTGCGGAGAGCCCGCAGAAAATTGACCTGATTTATACCACGGTGTTTCATTTGCCATTGGTGACAGGTGTATATATCAACCTGGATATACTGATCCCACGACTCCTGCGCCGTCAGCAATATTTCGTGTATGCGATATCGGTAGTGGCATTGATTGCCCTCACTGCGGGTTTTAATATGCTGCTGTTCAACAAGGTAGTGGATTATATTTTCCCGGGATACTTCTTTATTTCGTATTACAGCTTTACAGAGCTGGTGCAGTTTGCGGTAATTTATGTAGGGCTTACCACACTACTGAAGCTTTCCCGTGGCTGGTTTCAGCTGATGGAGTCGGAAAACAGGCTGATGCGGCTGCAAAGTGAAAAAGCCGATACAGAGCTGTTGTATTTGAAGTCGCAGATAAACCCGCACTTCCTGTTTAATACGCTTAACAGCATCTATTCCCTGTCGCTCCGCAAGGATGACAAGGTGCCGCCTACTTTGCTGAAGCTGGCGGCAGTGATGCGCTACATGATTTATGAATCCAATGATGCATTGGTGCTGCTGGAAAGCGAGATCAATTACCTGCGTGATTACATCGCGCTTCACCAGGTGCGTAATGCAGGTAAGGCGGATATCCGTTTCGAGGTAAATGGAGACGCAGGGAAAAGCAGGGTCGCTCCCTTTATGTTCATTGTATTTGTGGAAAACGGTTTCAAACACGGTGTGGAAGCGGGCATGAATGATACCTTCCTGCATGTACGTATGGATATTACAGGGAGAGATTTATATCTCTCTGTCAAAAATAACAAGGGGCTGGTAGATGAAACCGAAAACGACGCACACAAGGGACTGGGGCTGCAAAACGTGAAACGCCGGCTGGACATGCTCTATCCAGGTCGCCACCAACTGGTAATACAGGAAGATGATGTCACCTATGCAGTGACATTGCAGCTGCAATTACATGATCACCAAAATCAACCTTCATGAAAATAAAATGCCTGATAGTAGATGATGAAGTTTTATCCCAGGATGTAATTGAAGCATACATAAAGGAGTATCCTGTATTGGAATTAGTGCGCAAATGCAGTAATGCGATAGCAGCGCTGGAAGCATTGCGGGAGGCAGAGATACAGTTGATATTCCTGGATATTAAAATGCCTAACCTCTCCGGTCTGAATATGCTGAAAATGATTCCGGCGCCACCCTGTGTGATCTTCACCACGGCCTATGCCGAGCATGCGGTGGAAGGCTTTGAACTCAATGCGGTTGATTACCTGCTCAAACCTTTTTCGTTTGAAAGATTTGTGCAGGCGGTGAATAAAGCCCGTCATAAGATGGAGCTGGAGCAGGTGGCCGCAAGTGGCAAGCATATAGCGGCAGAATTTATAGTAGTGAAATCAGACAAAAAGCTGCATAAAGTAAATTTTGAAGACATTACCTATTTTACTTCGATCGGTGATTACCAGAAAATTTTCCTGAAAAACGGCAGAGTGATTGTGACCAACGAAACGATGAAGCATATGGAGGAAGCACTGCCATCAGCGCGGTTTTTACGGATTCATAAAAGTTATTTGGTGGCGGTGCAGGCCATTCAGTATATGGAAGGGAATCAGCTGGTGGTGGATGGTGTTGCTTTGCCGATAGGGTTGAAGTATAAGGAGCAGGTGATAGAGCGGTTTGGAGGGAGGGGGTGAATGGAATAAATATCCCTTCTTAAACGAGATTCCTCATCGGTGAGGCTGAAAGTGTTTTTTTTTGATGGTAGTTTATTAATTACAAAAAAAAGCGCTTCGCGCGCAGCGCGACCCCTCTCAACTCACACCGAAGGTGTGAGTTGCAAAACAAAAAAAGCCCCGCATCACAACCTGCAGGGCCCTTTCAACTTCAATAATACAAACTATACTAAAAAATAAAATTCGTACTTAAAAAATCGGAGCTATGCTCTTTCAGGATGTTTTCCAGCAGCTCCTTATTGGTGTCATTATTTTTAGTAGCCACCAGTGACCTGATAGAGAAAGAGCGCAGCGCATCATGCACGGATAAAGTACCTTCCGCACTGTCTTTACGGCCGGTAAACGGAAATACATCCGGTCCGCGCTGACACTGACTATTGATATTAACGCGACTCACCTGGTTCACCAGCGGATCGATGAGGGAAGCTACTTCTTCAGGGTTGTTGCTGAAGATGCTCACCTGCTGACCATGCGGCGATTCGATCAGGTAGTCGATAGTTTCTTCGATATCATCGAATGGCACCACCGGAATCACCGGACCAAACTGCTCTTCGCGGTACAATTTCATTTTATCGTTTACCGGGTACACTACCGCAGGGAATACGAATGATTCGTTGGTAGCACCACCGTGCTCGTTGATCACGGAGGCGCCATGTGCGGCAGCATCTTCCAATACCTCACGGATATACGCAGGCTTGCCTGGCTCCGCTACCGGGGTGAGTTGTACACCTTTTTTCCATGGCATGCCGAACTTCATTTTGGAGATGGCTTCGCTGAGGCTCGCATTAAACGCATCTGCTATGGAGCGGTGTACAAACACGATTTTAATGGCGGTACAACGCTGACCGTTATACGATAATGCGCCCAGGATGGTTTCGCTTACTGCCACTTTGATATCCGCATGCTCGGTAACGATGGCTGCATTCTTAGCATCCAGGCTGAGCACTGCACGGAGACGGTTCAGCTTAGGATGGTGCTTGCGCAGGTCGTTGGCTACCTTGCTGGAACCGATAAACGCCAATACATTGATTTTGCCGGTTTCCATGATGCCTGGTATTACCGCGGCACCGCGACCATAAATGGTGTTCACCACTCCTTTAGGGAACGATTCCATGAATGCGCGCAGCAGCGGATAGTGCAATAAAGTACCATGTTTCGGTGGTTTGAAGAGGATGGTGTTGCCCATCAGCAGCGCCGGGATCAGGGTGGTGAAGGTTTCATTCAGCGGGTAGTTGAATGGTCCCATGCACAGCACTACGCCCAGGGGTGACCGGCGGATTTGTGCAATGGTGCCTTCTTTGATGTCGAAGCGGCTGGAGCTGCGGTCGATTTCCTTGAGGGCATCGATGGTAGCGTTGATATATTCTATGGTACGGTCAAATTCCTTGATGGAGTCGGCGTACGACTTCCCAATTTCCCACATGATCAGCTTTACGATCAGGGTGCGTTGGTCGGTCATCTTCCGGGCAAATACGGAGAGGCAGTCGATGCGTTGTGCCAGCGGCATGGTAGGCCACTCGCCGCGGCCATTATCATACGCTGCCAGTGCTGCGTCCAGGGCTTCAAATGCTTCTTTTTCAGTACCGAGGGGGTAGGTGCCTATCAGCTTGCGTTTAAGTCCTTCAGGGGTAGGAATGTTTATTGGTGAATATACTTCGCTCACAGGACCGTCCCATGGCTTCATTTCCCCGTTTACCAGGTACTCTCTCTGGTGAATTTCTGTAATGCGGAATTCTTCGGGGATTTCATTTTCTGCAACAAAAATCTTTTGCAGCGATTCTTGAAAACTCATGTGTTCATAATTTATGCGTACAAAGTACACAAATTAGAACGAATAAATAGCATAGAATGTTTTGATATGGGTAGAGAAAAAAACTATTTCTAAGGGATTGCCGTCACTTTGGTAGGTCATAACTTTTTTATTTTCAACGATTAACCTTAATTTGCCGGATTAATTGACCGATAAGAATTAATACATTTATAACAAATACATCAAAACGGAAGTCATCTTATCAAGTTGGCCACATTATTACCGAAACCATTGTAAAACGGATACTTTTTAAAAAATATTTGCATGCCATTGACGAAAGTTATGATTACTGTGAAAAGTTACCCCACTTTATCTTCCCATTACGATGAGCAGCTGAGTATAGCAGGTTTCAGGGAAGATGGTACCTTCATCAGGATCTACCCAATCTCTTTTTCACAAAAAACTTACGAGGAACAATACCAGTTGTACGACTGGATCGAAATAGACCTGGAACGCAACCCGCGGGATTTCCGACTGGAAAGCTTCCGCCCGGTAGACCCTGAGCAGCCAGTGAAGAAGCTGGGGCACCTGGGTGCTGG
Source organism: Chitinophaga jiangningensis (assembly GCF_900142605.1). Classification (GTDB taxonomy): domain Bacteria; phylum Bacteroidota; class Bacteroidia; order Chitinophagales; family Chitinophagaceae; genus Chitinophaga; species Chitinophaga jiangningensis. The sequence goes on along the minus strand of NZ_FRBL01000002.1, from coordinate 23,674 downwards.
CAACTACTGGCATGACCGTAAGGCGCTGGTGCAAAAACACATCTTCCGCAACCTGGATAATCTGCTGATGGAAGCCAAACACGAGGCTTTTTATACCTCCCTGGCGGTATTTAAGCCACAGCGGATACTGGGCATGGATATAACACCCACCGAACCGGAATGGGACAGCGAACGCCTCGCAAAAATGCAGCAGGAGAAATTTTACCCACACGTATTTATGCAGGAAGAAGAACCAATGGAAGCCTTTAAAAAAATACCATTCCAGTTTTCCTTCCGATTTTTAGATGATCAGCATAAAGAAATCAGCCTGCCCGTGGAAGACTTTCAACTGGCATCTCTCTACTGGAAACTGCTCAAAAAACAGCATGGGCCGGATAAAGAAGCGAAAGCAGCCGGCGAGCTGCGCAAAAAATACCTGCAGGATTACGTGCGCAACACCGACCTTCACTTTTTCCTCGGTACCACGCAAAACGTACATGCTTCCAGCAAGCAGCCGTTTACAATAATTGGATTGTTTGGGCCGGTAGCAGCACCGGCGGTGGTGCAGGGCAGTTTGTTTTAATAAAGTGTTTTATCTTTAAGTAACTATGATCACCGTACCCGATATCAACACTTTGTTTGAGACCTTCGAAAAACGGAGCCAGCCCATTCGCAACCTGGATAAACTGCGTATAGGCGACGCCGATTACCTGCCTTTTGTTACTAACTATAAAAGCCAGGAACTCTGTGCGGATATCATCTTACTGGATTATGAGGCCACCCTGCAGGAAAATCGTTACCTCGCGGATAACTATCCCGACCTGGCACCGGCCATATGGTTGTTTGCCCGCTCCGGTCAGGGCGACGAATGGTTTATTGACCGCAAAACTTTACAGGTGTTGTATTATGATCATGAAAAAGGGGAGTATGGCGATCTGAAGGACTTCCTGGAAATACCTGTTCGCTTTGCCGGCTTCGTGCAGTTGGGCCTGGTGATCCAGCAACTGGAAGACAGACTGGACATAGAAGACCTGTTGAAATTACAGGGAGAATATAAGGCTGCGCTGGAGCAGATACATCCGCTGCTTTACGGCGTGTATCCGTATAGGTATTTTGAAGATTAATGCTGACATTTACTCCACATAAAAAGGGCGATATCCTCACGGATACCGCCCTTTTCATTACTATTAAAACCGCCGGTTTTACCTCCAGCCACCACCTAAATCCCTGTACACATTCACCACCGCAGCAAACTGCTGCTGCTTGGTTTCAATGAGATCCAGCCTGGCTTCCAGCGCATCGCGCTGCGTCATCAGCACTTCTAAATAATCCGCACGGGCCGACTTAAACAAGTCATTTGAAATATCAATAGAAGTAGTTAAAGCTGCCACCTGCTTCGATTTCAGGTTGTAGCTCTTCTCCAGGTTGTCGATGTTGGACAGCTGGTTGGATACTTCCAGGAAGGCGTTTAAAATCACGCGCTCATAATTGTACATCGCCTGCAATTGTCGCGCATTGGCACTGTTAAACTCCGCTTTGATTGCATTACGGTTGATCAGTGGCCCTGCGAGGTCGCCCGCCAGGTTGTATAACAATGATTCAGGCAGTTTAAAGAGATAGGAAGGATTAAAAGCCTGGAATCCTATGCCGGCGCTAATACCCAGCGATGGATAAAACTCGGCCCTCGCTACCTTCACATCCAGTTTGGCTGCTGTCAGCTCCAGTTCTGCCTGTTTGATGTCGGGCCGGTTGGCCAGCAGTTGAGAGGGAATGCCAGCCGTAACCATGGCCGGTACGATGTTGAGGAACTCACTTTTATCGCGATCAATTTCCTGCGGATAACGACCCAGCAGGTAGTTGATCTTGTTCTCCGTTTCCTTGATTTTTTGCGCAATGTCAAATTCAAGGCTCTGCGACTTCAGCACCTCTGCCTCAAACTTCTTCACTGCCAGCTCCGTTGCACGGGTAGCCTCTTTCTGCGCCTTTACAATTTCCAGCGCGCTTTTCTGCAGCTCAATGTTCTGCTTCACAATCGTGAGCTGATTATCCAGCGCCAGCAACTCGTAATAGGAGTTGGCAATTTCAGCAACCAGGTTGGTGAGCACAAAGTTCCGCCCTTCTACCGTTGCCAGATACCTGGATACAGCTGCTTTTTTCGCATTATGCAGTTTTTTCCAGATGTCAACTTCCCAGTTGGCATAGGCACCAATACTTAAGTCGCCCAGCGGATCAGGTACTTCTTTCCCCGGCGTAATCTCGGTAGAAGCGTCACCGGCGCCCTGGCTGGTATAGCGACCCACCTTTTCCAACCCTGCGCCTGCTCGGCCGGTAACCGTTGGCACCAGTGCTCCCTGGCGGACACGGATATCGTTCCTGGCGATCTCTATTTCCTGTAAGGTGATCATCAGCTCCTGGTTATGTGCCAGCGCACTATCTATCAGCTTTACCAAATAAGGATCTGTAAAGAACTTACGCCATTCGATAGTGGCAGCAGTAGTGGTATCCTGCCCGTTGCCGTAGGATGCGGGCGTAGATCTGTTTTCTACCTGCTGCGTACCTACAGGCACCTTGCAGGCTGCAAAGGCCAGACCAAGGCCTAATATGCCCAGGTATCTATTATACATTGTGATCAATTTCTTCTGTTAATGGATTTTCTTCTTCGTCTTTTACAAACATGCGCTTCTCTGCAATCTTCCCGAAAATGAAATACAATCCCGGGATCACCACCACACCGAACACCGTACCGAATAACATACCACCGGCAGCTGCTGTACCAATGGTTCTGTTACCCAACGCACCCGGACCGGTAGCAATTACCAGCGGAATCAAACCGGCAATAAATGCAAAGCTGGTCATCAGGATAGGACGGAACCTCACCCTGGCACCCTCCAGCGCCGCCTGCTGCACCGTGTAGCCGTCGCGGTGCTTCTGCACGGCAAACTCAACAATCAACACGGCGTTTTTACCCAGCAAGCCAATCAGCATTACCATGGCCACCTGCGCGTAAATGTTGTTTTCCAGGCCCAGCACCTTCAGCAGGAAAAAGGCCCCGAAAATACCCACCGGTAAGGAAAGGATTACGGCTAAAGGAAGAATGAAGCTTTCGTATTGTGCCGACAGGATCAGGTACACGAAACCAAGACAGATCAGGAAGATCCACAGCGCCTGATGGCCCTGCGCTACCTGGTCCGCGGAAATACCCGCCCAGTCAATACCGTAACCTCTCGGCAGATCCTTCTTCGCTACCTCGTTGATGGCCTGAATGGCCTGGAAGCTACTGTAGCCTGGAGCGGAGGAACCACTGATCTCAGACGAGGTGTACATGTTATGCCGCGTGATTTCCGATAAGCCATACACTTTCTCCATCTTCATAAAGGCAGAAAAAGGTACCATCTCTTCTTTATCGTTCTTAACGTACAGCTTCAGGATGTCTTCCGGCAACGCCCTGTACTGCGGCGATGCCTGCACGATCACCTTGTAAAGGCGGCCAAATTTAATGAAGCTGATTTCGTAGTTACTACCGATTAAGGTCGACAACGTATTCATCGCATTGTCGATGGTAATGCCTTTCTGTTGCGCCAGGTCATTATCCACACTGAGCATATACTGGGGGAAGCTGGCACTGTAGAAGCTGAACACGGAGGTCAGCTCTTTTCTTTTCTTCAGCGCTTCCACGAAGTCGTTGTTTACCTGCTCCAGTTTTTTATAGTCGCCACTACCTGTTTTATCCAGGAGTCGCAGCTCAAAACCACCTGCTGCACCATAGCCTGGTACTGCCGGCGGCTGGAAGAATTCGATGTTAGCGCCCGTGATATCTTTGGCTTTCTCTTCCAGTTCCTCCATGATCTCGGTTACCGAATGCTTACGTTCTTCCCAGCTCTTCAGGTTCACCAGGCAGGTACCAGAGTTGGAGCCCGTACCTTCTGTGAGGATTTCATAACCTGCCAGGGAAGAAACAGATTGTACGCCTTCTACGTCTTCTGCAATTTTCTGTAACCGTTCTGCGATCTGGTTGGTACGTTCCAGGGAGGAGCCCGGAGGCGTTTGAATAATGGCGTAGAACATACCCTGGTCCTCATTCGGGATGAAGCCGGAAGGCACGCTGTTATTCATGAAATAAGTACCAATACAGAAGATGATGAGTACGCCGAAAGTGACGATGCGCCTGTTCACGATCTTACCCAGCAATCCCTGGTACTTACCGGCAATCTTATTGAATCCGTTGTTGAAACCGTTCAGGAACTTGTTAACCGGCGTATTCTTTTTCGGCTTACCATGATTGTTTTTAAGAATCATGGCGCAGAGTGCAGGCGTAAGCGTTAGTGCCACAATACCCGACAGAATGATGGAGGTAGCCATGGTGATGGAGAACTGGCGGTAGAATAAACCCACCGGCCCCGACATGAACGCTACCGGGATGAACACCGCCGCCATCAGGAAGGTGATGGCGATAATGGCCCCTGCAATTTCATGCATAGCTTTTTTAGTGGCCTTCAGCGGCCCTATATGTTCTTCCTCCATCTTGGCGTGCACGGCCTCAATCACCACAATGGCATCATCCACCACCACCCCAATTGCCAGTACGAGGGCAAACAGGGTAATGAGGTTGATGGTGATACCAAAGAACTGCATGAACATGAAAGTACCGATCAATGATACCGGTACCGCCATAGCAGGAATAATGGTGGATCGGAAGTCGCCCAGGAAGAGGAAAACCACAATGCCCACCAGTATAAATGCTTCCACGAGGGTATGCAATACTTTCTCGATAGAGGCATCCAGGAACTTGGATACGTCGTAGCTCACCTCGTAGTGCATGCCTTTAGGGAAGGAGGCAGCCTGGATTTCGGCCATCTTAGCTTTTACATCCTTGATTACCTGGCTGGCGTTACTGCCATAGGATTGTTTCAATACGATCGCCGCGGATGGTTTACCGTTCAGGTTAGAATAGATGTCGTACATGGAGCTGCCAAATTCCACGTCTGCTACGTCTTTAAGGCGCAGCATTTCACCATTGGGATTGGAGCGCAGTACTACATTTTCGTATTGTTCCTTGGTGGTATAGCGGCCGGAGTATTTGAGCACGTATTCAAAGGACTGGGAGCGTTTGCCGGAGCTTTCGCCGGTTTTACCGGGAGAGGCTTCCAGACTTTGTTCACCGAGTGCTTTCATCACTTCATCCGCACTGATTTTATAGGCGAGCATGCGGTCAGGCTTCAGCCACACGCGCATAGCATATTCGCGGTTCCCGAGGATATCGGCCACACCCACACCTGGTACACGTTTCAGCTCCGCGAGGATGTTGATATCGGCGTAGTTAAAGAGGAACTTCTGATCGGCGTTAGGATCATCACTATACAGGTTGATATACATCAACATGTTGGATTCCTCTTTGGTGATCTTTACCCCTTCACGCACTACCAGTGGGGGCAGTTTGTTTACCACGGAGGCCACACGGTTTTGTACGTTGAGGGAAGCCTGGTTAGGATCAGTACCCAGGTTGAAGATGATCTGTAAAGAAGCCTCCCCATCGTTACCGGCGTCGGAGGTCATGTATTTCATGCCCGGCACACCGTTCATGGCTCTTTCCAGCGGAATGATCACGGATTTGATCATCAGCTCACCGTTGGCACCCGGGTACTCTGCCGTCACGTTTACTTTCGGTGGCGAGATGGCCGGGAATTGTGTTACGGGCAGCTGCATAATCCCCAGCACACCCAGAAACACAATGATGAGTGATATTACTATAGAGAGAACGGGTCTCTGAATAAATTTATTAAACATACTTAGTTGGCTTTGCCTGCTATTCAGCTTTTAACTTCAGGTGAGATAGCACTTCTTCCGGTTTTTTGAAATCGTAGTTGATCTTTTGGTCGTCTTTAACTTTCTGAACGCCGTCAAGCAGAATTTTGTCAGTGATGGCAAGGCCGTTTCCAACGATGTATAAGTCTGGCATTTCGCCGCTGATGTTGATGTTGCGGGATTTTACCTCATTGTTTTTGTCCACTACAAACACATACTTTTTGTCCTGAATTTCGTAGGTGGCTTTTTGAGGTATGATGATGGCGCGACTCATAGGCACGGTCATCATCACCTTACCGGTTTCTCCGTTCTTCAGCAATTTATCGGGGTTCGGGAAGCGGGCCCTGAACGCGATGTTGCCGGTTTCGTTGTCGAATTCTCCTTCAATTACTTCCACATCACCTTTGTAAGCGAGGGGGTGATTGTTGGCCAGGAGCAGGCTTACTTTACTGTTGCCGCGACCTTTCACATTCGTTTGGTATTCCAGGTATTCCGGTTCGGATACGTTGAAATAGGCAAACATCTGGGTATTGTCCGACAGGCTGGTGAGGAGTTCTCCCTCATCTACCACGCTACCGATCTTTTTAGGGATGCGGTCGATCACACCGTCGAACGGTGCCCGGATTTCTGTGTAAGAGAGGTGCAGCTTAGCCAGTGATACTTCTGCGTTGGCCTGGTCCAGCTTTGCCTGTGCTACTGCCTGCTCGTTTTTGGAAACGATGTTTTTCTCCACCAGTGCTTTGGTGTTTTGCAGTTCGATGGTGGCGGCTTTGGCTTCGGCTTCTGCTTTCAGCAGTTCGGCCTGGAAGGCGTTTGGCATCAGTTTAAAGAGCACCTGACCTGCATGTACGTACTGACCTTCGTCTACATAAATGGTTTGCAGGAACCCTCTTTCCTGGGCGCGGATCTCGATGTTTTTGACAGAACGGATCTGCGAAACATACTCTTTCGTAAAGGAAGTGTCTACTTCCATGGGACTGGTAACCGTATATTTTTCGGTTTCTTCCTTTTCCTCTTTTGCGGGCTGGCAGCTGGTGGCGTATATAACGCCCAGCAGGCCGGTGAACATGACGATCTTCTTCATGATATTAAATGGGTAATTAAGGCGAAATTTTGGTCAACTACGTGTTTGGATAAGGTAGGAACCGCAGGCTCCGGCCTTACCGTGATAAACCCTGATGGGATTTATCGCGAATGGCTCGTCAGTGACTTAAAATGAGTGGGAAACGGTTACCGGGCAGCATGCTGGCCTGACCTGCAATGGGCAGGGGCATACCATTGGCAACCGGTTACTGGTTGATATCAGATTCTGAGTACCCGTTGGGTAATGTAAATATTGGAAAGTTCTCCCCAGTCGGGCGGTGGGGTATGGTAGCACTTGTGAAGATCCCGCTCTGTAAAAAAGCTGGCAAGTGACAGGTAAAAGCAGGCGATGATGCGGTATTTCCTGGCAAGGAAAGTACTGCAGCTGTCGGACTCCACGTCATCTGTCATCATCAGTTTCTCCTCTTCTTCGAGGCTGGTATCCTGGATAATGGAGGCGTTGAGTTTAGTGAGTTGTTTGTGCTGGAGGTTTTTGAGGGTTACACTCCAAAAACTATGCAGGTGGCTGGCGGCATAGGCACGGTCATCTCCCTTGAAGAGAAAAAAAGATAAACATGCGAAAAATATTGCCACTCTCATTTGGGGGCCAAAAATAGTAAAAGTTTGAAATGAAAAAAATAAATTGAAGTGGTAACCCCCTCAAATAGTATTTGTTTATATGCAGATGTTACTGCTGCTGAGTTAAATGGTAATATTAAATATTAGTTAATACTCGAAAATGGGGGGCCTGCGAGCCTGCGGCTCGCAGGCCCCCCATTGGTTGTCGCCTTCGGCGACAACCAATGGGTTATAAAGACGACTCCCGTATAATCAAACTCGACTTTATCACAATATTCTCCAACTGCGAAATATCCACGTTCCCTTTCAGGTGCGCCAGCACATGCCTTGCAGCCACTTCCCCCATTTCAATCCCCGGATAATTAATAGTAGTAAGGGCAGGTGTTACCTGTCGGGAAATTATGTCGTTATTGAAGCCGGTAAACTTTACCTGTTGCGGTACGCGGCGGCCAAGGCGTTGCACTTCGTTCATGCAGGCGGCTGCGCAGATATCGTTGGTCACTACCACGCCATCGGCGTGCTGGCTCACCACTGCCCGCGCGGCACGTATGCCTGCTTCCTCGGTGAGGTCGTTGATAATAATATGCTCAGGGTTGAATTTTATTTTGGCAGATGTCAGTGCTCTTTTGTAGCCTGCCAGCCGTTGTTCATAAACGTTTCTCCGGAGGCTGCCGGATATAAACATGATCTGCCGCGCGCCCTGGTCCAGCAGGTGGCGCGTGGCCTGGTAGCCCGCCATTTCGTTGTTGATAGTGATGCAGAGCTGATCCATATCGGCCGGCACACGGTCGAAAAAAACCAGCGGTACACCTTTGGCCCTGCAGGCCTCAAAATGTGCAAGGTCGTCCGTATGCTCCGCAAGGGATACCAGCAGCGCGTCCACCCGGCTGTTGAGCATGGATTGCACGCTGCGGGCTTCGTTAGCCGCCATTTCGCGGGACTGACTGATCAGCAGGTTGTAACCCGCTTCGCTGGTAACCTTCTCCATGCCGGCAATGATCTGCGACATCAGGTAGCTGTCAAGCCGCGGCACTATCACCCCAATCGTTTGGGTGCTGTTGGTGCGTAAGCTCGCCGCAATGCTGTTGGACCGGTAACCCATGGCCTCCGCCGTGGCAATGATCCTGCGCTGCGTTTGCTGACTTACCGTATGATGCCCCTTCAGGCCCCTGCTGATGGTAGATGCGGCCAGGCCCAGCCTTTCGGCAATATCGTATATGGTCGTTTCCCTTTGCTTCATGTGAATTATTAACAATCGGTTGTTAAATATACTTTATTAATGGTCCCAAGAGGCAGTTATTATCTCCCTAAAATAAAAACAATCGATTGTTATTTTTTACTACTTTTATTGCCACGTTTTGAAAATATTGTTGCTACTTGTTTTGAAATCAGACTATCATGATCAAAGATCTTGAACAAACCCTGCGCTGGTTCGGCCCTTCAGACCCCGTAACGCTGGCAGCCATACGCCAGACAGGCGTTAGCGGCGTAGTAACCGCGCTGCACCATATCCCCTGCGGTGAGGTATGGACACTCCCGGCCATCCGCGAGCGCCAGCAGGAAATCGAAGCCCATGGCCTCACCTGGAGTGTGGTGGAAAGTGTGAATGTGCACGAGTCCATTAAAATTGCAGGTCCGCAGCGCGAGGAAATGATTGCCAACTACATCCAAACGCTGACCAACCTGGCGGAAGCAGGCATTAAAACCGTGTGCTACAACTTTATGCCGGTGCTCGACTGGACCCGCACGCACCTGGACTACCGGCTGCCTAACGGTGTGTCGGCCCTCCGTTTCCATCGCCCGGCCCTGATGGCGTTTGACCTCTACCTCCTGGAAAGGAAAGCCGCTTTCGACGACTTTACCCCGGCGGAGCAGGCATCTGCCAAAAAATACCTGGACGGACTAAACGAAGAAGAAAAGCAAACGCTGATCCGCACCATCCTGGCAGGTTTGCCAGGCACGGATGAGGTGTTTACCATCGCGGAGTTTAAGGAACATTTGGCGAGATATAAAGACATCGACGCAGTGAAGCTGAAGGAAAACCTCGCCTACTTCCTGCGAAACATCATCCCCGCAGCTGAACGGCTGGGCGTAAAAATGTGTATCCACCCGGATGATCCGCCCTTTGCTATTCTTGGCCTGCCAAGGGTAGTGTGCAACGAAGCGGATCTGAAAGAGCTGATCAACATGTACCCGTCCCCATCCAACGGTATTACTTTTTGTACAGGATCGCTGGGAGCTAATCCCAACAACGATCTGCCGGGGATGATTGCCCGCCTCGGCAGCCATATCCACTTCCTGCATTTACGCAACGTGCAGCATGATGCGGATGGCAGCTTTTACGAAGCGGAGCACCTCAAAGGCAGCACCGATATGGTGCAGGTGATGAAGCAGGTAGTGCTGGAGCAGCGCAGCAGACAGCAGCTGGGCCGTGCAGACGTTGCCATCCCCGTGCGCCCGGATCATGGGCATAAGATATGGACCGATTTTAATTTTAATACTTACCCGGGATATTCGTTGATTGGCCGCCTGAAAGGCCTGGCAGAATTAAACGGATTGGAAAAAGGTATCAAAAGCATGCTGGAGACAGTAAAATAATCTCAGAAAAACATAAGAAATGAATCTCAACGGAAAAGTAATAGTTGTCACAGGTGGTACCGGTATTTTAGGAAAGTCATTTGTAGAAGGCATCCATCGTGCAGGCGGTAAAGTGGCCATCCTGGGGCGTAATATAGGGGTTGCCGAAGGAAGAGCGGCGCAAATCAACCAGGACGGCGGCAGCGCCCTTGCCGTGCAGGCGGATGTACTCAGTGAAGCGGACCTGGTGGCAGCATGCGAAAAAATCACGCAACATTTCGGCCGCATCGACGGGCTGGTAAACGCCGCCGGCGGCAATATTCCGGAAGCTATCCTGCAACCGGACCAGGATATTTTTTCGCTGGATATGAACGGCATGCGTCGCGCCATGGACCTGAACCTCTGGGGAACGGTGCTGCCTACGCAGATCTTCGGCCGGCAGATTGCTGCCGGCGGCGGTGGCAGCATCGTCAACATCTCTTCCATGAGTGCCAAACGTGTAATCACCAAGGTGATGGGTTATAGTTTGGGCAAGGCCGCCATTGATTGCTATACACAATGGTTCGCGGTAGAAATGGCCAATCGTTTTGGCGATAAATTGCGCATGAACGCCATTGCGCCCGGCTTCTTCCTGACGGAGCAAAACCGTGCATTGCTCACCAACCCGGATGGTTCCTACACCGAAAGAGGAAACCTCGTACTGAAAAATACGCCGTATAAGCGTTTCGGTGAGGCGCAGGAGCTGAACGGCGCACTGGTATGGCTGCTCAGTGATGAGTCGCGCTTTGTTACCGGCGCAATCGTAAATGTGGACGGTGGCTTTTCCGTTTTCAGCGGAGTATAAGCTCTAATCCGGCCAGTGATGCAGGGCATTGCCGTTAAAAGTCCATTCCGGCGTGCGAAGCAGGTTGCCAAAATCTTCATTGTACCAGCAACTGCCATCAGCCGGATTTTTTAAAATATGAATATCCTGCGCAGGCATATAGCTCTGCGCCAGCATAAATTTCTTTTTCCCCGTACGGTTGGTAATCACATCCATCACGATTACCGCGTGGCCCGGTGATCCTCCCTGGATAAAAACATCGCCCGGCTGTATGGGGCTGCCGGCAGCAGGTACCAGTTCTCTCTCTAAAGAAGTGGTACCTGCATAGCTGAAAACAAGTTCCAGGTAGGCCTGAAACAAGGTTCTGCTGTTACCTTTTTCCTGATTGCATACTTTTGCCAGGCGCTGATTTTTCAGCTGAAACCTGCATCCCCGCTGCCATGCGGCATAGTCGAGCAAGGTGCCATCCGTTGCATGAAATGCAATCCGGTTATACTGCTCATGCGCATATAACCACTCTGCCCGCAGTCGCATCACAGCATCCGCACATTGCTGCAGATCCTTTTTACCCACGCTAATATCCAGCACAGCGGCCTGTGCCTCCTGGTTTTGCTTGAGCTGTCCGTTATACAGGTATACCGTATTGTGTTGTTTTAGGGAGATGGTACGCAACCATTGGCCAAAGGAACCGTTGCTGACAGCGGCGCGCTCAAACCCGGCGGGCGCTGGAATATTACCCACTGTTTGGGCAAAGGAGGTAAGTGGTAACAGTAGGATGAAAAGTAGTTTCATGAATATGGGTTTCTTAGCAAGATGCGGTAGCCGCCAATTTCCATAAAGCAGCTGAACAATGTTGACCGGCGAGGTGGCCTTTCTCTAACCTGGTAGTAGCCCGGAAGCGGCGCTGCAATTACCTGCCGCCTTCCGGGCGCTCCATTACCGCCGGTAAAAAAATATATAACAGTAATGATTTGGAATATTATCTTTTGCCCATATTCCAAACAAACTGTTATGAATAAATCCGGTACATTACCGTCCAAACCGCACTTTCCTATTCTGGATGGCCTTCGTGGTGTAGCAGCCCTTACCGTGGTAATCTTCCACATCCTGGAGGCGCATGCCACCAGTAGTCTCGATCTGATGATCAACCACGGTTACCTGGCTGTGGACTTCTTTTTCCTGTTATCGGGTTTCGTAATTGGCTATGCCTACGACGATCGATGGGGTAAAATGACGATGGGAGGCTTTTTCAAACGCCGGCTCATTCGCCTGCAACCCATGGTGGTCATGGGGTCTGTGATAGGGGCTATTTTCTTTTATTTCCAGGATTCGCCTATATGGCCAAAAATTCATGAGGTGCCGGTATGGTACCTGCTGGTGATAATGGTTATTGGTGCTACCATGTTGCCTGTTACGATCAGTATGGATGTACGTGGCTGGAATGAGATGCATCCCCTGAACGGCCCGGCGTGGTCGCTGTTTTTTGAATACATCGGTAACTTCCTGTATGCAGCGGGTATACGAAAATTATCTAAAGCGGCGTTGGCAGTGTTGGTGGCGGTTTGTGGCATCTGGCTGGCATGCTATGCCATAACCAGCGAGCGGGGTGAAATGATTGGCGGCTGGACGCTTAGTGTGCAACAGCTGAAGATCGGTTTTATCCGTTTGCTGTTTCCGTTTTTTGCCGGCTTATTATTGTTCCGCACGGTGAAGCTGGTACAAATAAAAAATGCTTTTCTCTGGTGTTCATTGATTCTGCTTACCGTGCTGGGAATGCCACGCATCGGCGGCGCAGAAAATATGTGGGCCAATGGGATATATGAAAGTATTACTATTATCCTGGTGTTTCCGCTGATTGTCTTTCTCGGCGCCAGTGGCGTGCTGGAGGGCAAAGCCGCGACAGGCATATGCAAGTTCCTCGGCGATATTTCCTATCCGATTTATATCTCTCATTACCCACTAATTTATACTTACACTGGCTGGGTAAGCAAACATAAAGGGATTACGCTTACAGAAGCGGCGCCTTATGCGATACTAACTTTTGTAAGTGCAGTAGTAATTGCATGGGTGTGTTTAAAATATTATGATGAGCCGGTACGGAAATGGCTGCAGCAAAAGCTGATGCCGGTTTCTAAAACGCCTGCTCCTGTTGGTGTTCCATCATAAAGGTGCTGATTAAATACAAAAAATCGCCCACCATCGGTGGGCGATTTTTTTTGTAATATATGTTGAGTGAGAGTAGCCTTAATTACCTGCCACAATCAGCTGTCCACGTTCTGCCATCTTTCGTATAGCCAATCACGAGTTTATCTTTATTGATGGTAATTAAACCAGTTCCAGCGGAACCAACGTTTACCATGGTGTTATCATCTTTCTTTTCAAACTCCACGCCAGTGAGGTCAGGCAGGCCATCTGAAAATCTGAAGTCATAACGGGAACCAACCTTTGTTACAAACACACTACCTGCATCAGTGCTGAGGTTTTGTTCAGAATCAACATAACTGATTTTACCTTTGAAGGTACCGGCAAACACGTCTACATCGGCTGGGTCGGTGTCTTTGCTACAGGAAGCGAACACAAATGCAGTTAACAGTAACACCCCGATGAATTTGAGCATAGATTTCATAATGTAAGTTTTGGTTTTAAATAAAGATTGTTATCCGCCATAAAACAATTAGCATACCATCGGGGAAAATGCGGGATTAAACAGGCTGAACTGCTTGATAATAGGGTAGTTGCGGGCGATGCTTCTGTGCCTGGTTGCGATTTGAGACCAGCCTTAAATTTGGGTGAGGGGCTACACAAATTGGGTAATGCTGTGGGGCTTTTTTAACAGAAGTAGGGGCCTACGGCCCCTGCGGTCTTTTTTCACGCAGAGCAGCAAAGCAGGTAAGCAGCAAAGGATGATTTTTTGTTCCTTTAACTTTTTTAGGGCAGGCCTTTGTCCTGCCCCTAAAAAAGTATTCTCACGCCTTCGGCGTGAGAATACTTTTTTAAACAACAAAACACAAGTCTTAGCTGCTTACCTGCTTTGCTGCTCTGCGTGAAAAAATGATCGCATAAAAAATCCGCCGAAGGCGGATTTTATAAGAACTTATTTACTATCGGGTTCAAAGTCGAGCGACACCGAATTCATACAAAAGCGTTTATGGGTAGGCGGTGGACCATCGTCAAATATATGTCCGAGATGGGAGTTGCACCGGGCGCATTCCACTTCTATCCGTTCCATACCGAAGGAGTTATCCGGCTTGTAAATCACGCTGTTTTCCCGTACGGGCTCAAAAAAGCTGGGCCATCCGCATTCGCTGGCGAACTTGGCATCCGAGCGGAAGAGTTCGTTGCCGCAAACGGCGCAGTAGTAGGTGCCTTTAGGGTTTCCTTCCCAGTATTTACCGGTAAATGCTCTTTCGGTGCCCTGTTGCCTGGCCACATTGTATAAATCCCGTGGCAGGATTTTTTTCCATTCTTCATTACTCACGTTCAGATGGGTAGTATCTGTACGGGAGTAATATGGATTATTGGTGTGTGTAGTTTCCATATTATTACTCTTTTGCGCCTGTCCTTTACACGCGGTTACAAAAAATAAAAGGAGGAGTATGATGGACTGAATTCTCATATGCGTAAGTTGTCTATACAAATTTAAGCAATTGTACCATGCTGCGGATAAGGCAGCTTGTAAGGAATTGTTAATTACTATTTAACCAATCAACGAGGGCATTTTTTTGTTCGGGCCAGGTAAATCTTGCGGCTGCCAATTATTTTTTGCTATTTTTAGCCACCCGGCTATTCCGGTTTAAACCAGCGGGTGTGATCTAATGGAGCGTTTCATCAACAGCAGCGACCACGAGCTGCTCACCGGGATTTTTGCAGGGAATGGAGAGGCCTACCGATGCGCGTTTGAGCGCTACTGGGAGCGGGTGTACGCAGCCGCCCTGTTATTGTCCAAGTCGCCGGAAATTGCCGAGGATATTACACAGGATGTATTCACCATGCTCTGGGAAAAGCGATCCACGCTCAACGGGGTAAACAATCTCCCGGGATTCCTCTTCATCGCTGCCCGTAACCTTATTTATAGTCGCCTCCGCAAGCTGCATTCCCAGGCTACCTACCTGGCATACCAGGAACAGTATTTCCGGGAGAGCGCCCGTAGTCACGGTGCGGAAGAAATTTTCTCCCGCGACCTGCTACAGCAGCTGCAACAGGCCATCCTCAAACTACCTCCGCAGCAGCAGAAAGCGTTCCGGCTCAGTCGCCTCGAGGGCCTCGGTCATGAAGAAATCGCCACTGTGATGGGAATATCAAAAGTTACCGTCAAAAGCTATATCGTACAATCGCTGGCTACGCTCCGCAAATGGCTGCCGGGGTATTTTGTCACTTTCTTTTTCCTGCTGTGCTCCTGAAAAAAATATTTTCAGTTCCGCACCTCCTTTTTTCTCAGCTGCGCGTCTTTACCCTTGTAAGGTAATTACGCTATGATGAATCCTGCACAATTTGCCACGTTATTAGATCAATATCTCCACGATACGCTGGACGCCGAAGGGTTGCAGCAATTCCGCGCTGCCTTAAGCCAGGAGCAATACCGGCAGCAGTTCGAAGCAGCCATAGAGCAGCAGCTGCAACAGTCGGGGCTGGCAGGCCCGGAGGCCGTAAAAGCGCGACTATGGGAACGGTTGCAGCAGCATACTGACTATAAGGAACGGTTGCAGCCACGCCGCATCAACTGGCGGCTACAGGTGGCGGCTGCCGCTTCATTGCTGTTGCTGGTAACGGCCGGTGTGTATTACTGGAACGTGCATCATAAGCCGGCCCGAAAAGCAGTGACAGCGCAGCAGGTACTGCCCAAGCCCGGCACCAACAAAGCCATCCTCACCCTGGCCGATGGTACACAGGTAACGCTGGATTCGGCCAACACCAGCCTTGCCATGCAGGGTAATGCCAACGTGCAGCTCAGCGGTGGGCAACTGGCTTATAACGGCAACGGCAACACGGGGCCGGTGCAATATAACAGGTTGCAGGTGCCGCGGGGCGGACAATTCCGCATTGTGCTGGCCGACGGCTCGCGGGTATGGCTCAACGCCGCTTCCAGCTTACGCTATCCAGCCAGTTTCCATGGGAGCGACCGTACCGTGGAGCTCAGCGGGGAAGCATATTTTGAAATTGCACCCGCCGCCAACCAGCCTTTCTTTGTAAAAGTCAATAACAACACCATACAGGTACTGGGCACCAGCTTTAACGTGATGGCCTATACGGAAGAACCAGGCATCCGCACCACCCTGCTGGAAGGCGCCATCGCAGTGAAAACGCCGAAAGCCACCACCCGTATGCAACCGGGGCAGCTGGCCACCACCACACCAGATGGCAGCACTAACGTAACAGTAGCCCAGGATGTAGAAGAAATGGTAGCCTGGAAAAATGGCTACTTCCTGTTTAATCACGAAAAAATTCCCGGCGTAATGCGGCAGATCGCACGCTGGTATGATGTAGAAATAGAATACGCAGGCAAAATACCCGCCGACAGAGAATTTGGCGGGAAGATCAACCGAAACAGCAGCATAGAAGAAGTAATCAGGATACTCGAGCTCAGTAAGATTCACGTTAAACTATCTAATCACAAAATCATCGTACAGCCATGAAACCAATACCGTTATGAAAAAGTAAACACTAACCGTTATCCATCCATAAAAAAACCGGAAGTGCAGGAACACCTCCGGTAATAATGGCGGGTAACCCTCCTGAAAATCATTCCACGACCTTCAAACACCTGGCTCACGCCGGGCGGGATTTCTATTACCCAAACCGATCAAATGTATGAATTTTAAAGCTATTCTCCGGCACACGGACAGTCAACCACCGTGGATCGCCCAAACAATTCGCGTTATGAAAATCGCTGCAATCATTTTATTATCAGCATGCTTGCAGGTGAGCGCCAATGGCTACTCACAGGAAATTACCCTTTCCCGGAAAAATATTTCGCTGGAAAAGGTATGCCGCGCCATTGAAAAGCAATCGGGCTACGTGTTTTTCTTTGACCACCACCTGCTGGACGGTACTCCCGCCATCAATATAGATATCAAAGGAGCCCCGCTCAAAGAGGCCATGGACATCTGCCTGAAAAACCTGCCGCTTACCTATACCATGGTAGGGAAAAATATAGTGATCATGGCAAAGGAAACCGCACCTGACCAGCCGGAAATCCTGCGCCAGGAAGTGCTGGGTAAAGTAACGGGAGAAGACGGTGGCCCGCTGCCCGGAGCTACCGTAAAAGTGAAAAACAGCGCCACCGGAACAGTTACACAAGCCGATGGCTCCTTCCGCCTCAATGCCCCTCCCAATGCTGTGCTCGTGATTTCCTATCTGGGTTATGAAACGCTGGAAGTAACGGTGAGCGGCAATACGCCATTATCTGTCAGGCTAAAGCCGGTAGTCAACAGATCCTCTGAAGTAGTAGTGATCGGCTATGGCGTCGCTAAAAAATCGGACCTTACCGGCGCTGTATCGCAGATCCGCTCCGAAGATATTTCCGTACAGCCGCTCACCAACGCCATGCAGGCCCTCGCCGGCCGTGCGCCCGGTGTACAGGTGATGCAGAATAACGGTGCCCCCGGTGGTAAAATCAGTGTGCGCATCCGCGGGGTCAACTCCATCCTCGGCAGTAACGAACCGCTGTACGTGATCGATGGGTTTCCTTTTAACGGCAGCCCCGACTTCCTGCAACCCTCCGACATCGCTTCCATGGAAGTGCTGAAAGATGCATCGTCCACCGCCATCTACGGCTCCCGCGGTGCCAACGGCATCGTGATGATCACCACCAAAACAGGTAAGAAAAAAGAAGGGACTACGGTAGATGTAGCCTCCAGCTATAGCGTGCAGTCGGTCACCAAAAAAATGCGGCTCATGAGCCCGCAGCAATACGCCCTGCTGTACAACGAACAGGCGAAAAATGATAACGTGGCTCCTTACTTCACCCAGCAGCAGATAGATGATTTCGGGAAAACACCCGGCACCGACTGGCAGGACCTCGTGATGCACAATGCACCGCTTTCCAATACAGGCGTTACCGTTAGTGGAGGAGGGGATAAAACACGCTTCTCTGTTGGTGCGGGTATGTACCTGCAGGATGGTATTGTGCGCAACAGCGACTACAAACGCTACTCCCTGCGCGGAAGTATCGAACATGATATCAGCAAAGTATTTTCACTTTCGTATAATGTGGCACTCACCAAAATAGATACGCGGGTACAAAATTCCCAGCTGGGCAACAGGGGCAGTGATCTCATTTCGGCTATGCTGATGGCGCCGCCAACTTTATCACCCTACCTGGAAGATGGCTCCTACCGCCGCCTTACCACGGCCTATCCGTTTATTTCCAACGCCATCATCAACCCGATGATTCCGATTTATGAAGTCAACGAACGACTGAAAGCAAACCGTGTATTCTCCAATGCGGCACTCACCATCCGGCCCATGGAAGATTTGAGCATACGCATTTCCGCCGGTATCAATAACCAGGACGACAGGCGTGATATCTATTCCAACATCGAACCAAGCACCAACTCAGTGGGCAAGGCAGAGGTAAATACTTCTCAAACCCAAAGTCTCCTGAATGAAAACGTCATCAACTACAACAAACGCTTTGGCATACACGCCATCAATGCTATGGCGGGCTTCACTTATCAGGATAATGTGCAGACGGTGATGAAAGGTTCCGGTATCGGCTTCCTCAGCGATGTGATCAATACCGGATCACTGCAGAGTGCAGCCACGCCTGGAATTCCTAACAGTACCTACGAAAAATGGGCATTGCTCTCCTTCATTGGCCGCGTCAACTATACGCTGATGGAAAAGTACCTGTTTACCGTGAGTATGCGCCGCGATGGTTCTTCCCGTTATTCCAAAGAGAACAAGTGGGGTAACTTCCCTTCCGCAGCGGTGGCCTGGCGCATGTCCAGTGAACCGTGGATCAGGCAGTCCAAAGTTATCAGCGACCTGAAAATCCGCAGCAGCTATGGTGCTTCCGGCAGTACCGCCATCAACCCCTATCAAACGCTGAACCTGCTCACACCGGGCATCACCACTTTCGGCGATGCGGCCTATATCACCTACGCACCGGGTGAAACGCTGCCGAATACACTGAAATGGGAAACTACCTACCAGGTGGATTTCGGAGTGGACCTGGGTCTGTTCCGCGACCGCTTCCACCTTACCGCCGATTTCTATCAGAAACGCACCAAAAATCTCCTGAATAAAGTGCAGCTGCCTTCCTCTATGGGTTACAAGAATACCGTGCAAAATGTGGGCGAAATGCAGAATAAAGGGATGGAGTTTGCCGTGGATGTACAGGCCATGGACAAAGCCGTGAAATGGAACATTGGCGGTAACATCGCTTTCAATCGCAATAAGGTGATCAAACTCTATAACGGTCAGGATATTTACGGCAATAATCTCTACACCGGCTCGCTCAACGATTATGTGAACCTGCTCCGTGAAGGGCAGCCATTCGGCATCTTCTACGGCTATGTGGAAAAAGGGTACAGCGCCAGCGGCAACCTGGAATATGTGGACCTGAACAAAGACGGTAAGATTTCTGCGGCAGATAAAACTTATATCGGTAATCCCAATCCTGATTTTACCTACGGTATTAACTCGGTTACCACCTACAAAGGATTTGAGCTCACGCTGTTTATCCAGGGCTCGCAGGGCAACGACATCTTTAACCTGAACAAGGCTGCCACGCTCGATCTGGGTATGGGCCTCAACCTGCCGGCAGAAGTAGCGGAAAACCACTGGACACCGGAGCATACGGATGCTAAATATCCAAAGATCACCCGCAACCTGGCCGGAAATATGTCCACCCGCTTCGTAGAAAACGGCTCCTACCTGAAACTGAAAAATATTCAGCTGGCCTATAATCTGCCTGTAGAGAGATTACATACCAAATGGTTCAGAAAGGCACAGGTATATATCAGCGCGCAAAATATGATTACGTTCACAAAGTATTCCTGGTACGACCCGGAAGTGAATGTGTACGGCTCTGAAAACTCCGTGGCGCAAGGCATCGACTATTCTACCTACCCGGTTAGCAAGTCGTTTACGGTAGGACTCCGCTGTGGTTTCTGATTTTAAAATAAACAACCGACTTTTATGAAACATGCGATATACCTGTTGATAGCCGCTATGCTGGTGACTTCCTGCAGTAAGGTGCTGGATGAAAAGCCGCAGGCGATAGCAGAAGAAAACTTTTACAATTCGCCGGCCGAGGTACAGGCCGGGCTCAATGCGATTTATAAACCCATCCGACAGGGTGGTAGCATGGGGGCCCTTTACCAGTGCCAGCTGGAAATTTATACGGAATACATGTATGGCCGTGGCAGCCATGCGCCGCTCAACGACTATGCCGGCCTCGATAATACGAACATTACCCGCGTAGGGGATATCTGGGCGCAGTTTTATGAGGCTATCCGCAATGCCAATATTGTGATTAAGAAGATACCAGGTGCTAAGTCGCTCAATACGGCCGATGCCGCCAGGTTTATGGCAGAGGCGCGCTTTATGCGCGGACTGTTGTACTTCCACCTGGTGCGGAACTGGGCAGGAGTTCCCCTGCGCACCGCGGAGAATATGTCGCAGCTGGATGTGCCGAGAGCCACCACCGACGCTACATACCAGTTCCTCGTGGAGGACCTCACTTATGCGGCCGATAACCTCACCGACCAGCCCAGGCTGGACGGGGCGCCTACCAGGTGGTCCGCCAAAGCCGTGCTGGCGGATGTATACATGAACCTGCACGACTATACGAAAGCGAAGGACGCCGCCGAAGCCGTGATCAACAGTAATAAATATGCGCTGGTACAAGTCGCCGTAGCCGATGATTATGATAAAATTTTCGGGCCGGATGTGCAGGCATCACCGGAGGAAGTATTTTACCTGAAATTCAGCAGAACGCCTGCTGATCAGGGATTCAGCTATCCGATGTATGCACATTACCCTAACTCCGGTTATTATAAGCCGGGCGGTTATTATACTTTTTACAGTGATGCCGTGCAGAATAAATTTATGACCCAGTGGGATAAAAACGATCTGCGTTATAAATTTAACTGGTACGTACAAACGTTTGGGTTAACCAGCACCACTATCCTCAACAAAAAGTTCAGCGACAAGGTGACCAATACCGCAGCTGGTAATGATTTTCCTATGTATCGTTATGCAGATGTGGTGTTATTCTATGCAGAAAGTGCGGCGCGGGCGGCTGGTGCCCCTGATGCCAATGCCATGGAAATGCTGAACCGTGTGCATCGCAGGGCCTATGGAAAGCCCACTGCAGCACCGGATGCTGCCGTGGATTTCAAGCTGAGTGACTATAATACACTGGATGCATTTGTAAACCTGGTAGTACGGGAACGTACCTACGAAAACTGTTCGGAAGCCAAACACTGGTTCGATCTGAAGCGACTGGGCACGGTAAAACAGGTTATACAGAACATGAAAGGCATCACGGTTGCGGATAAGCATTTGCTGTGGCCTATTCCAACGAATGAATATAACTATAACAAAGCCATTGATCCGGTAAAGGATCAGAACCCGGGCTACTAACTCAAAATATTGAACAATGCAATTGAAAACTTTATTGGTTAGCGCGGCCCTGTTGCTCAGCGGGCTGGCAAGGGCGCAGGAAGTAGATGTATGTGTGTATGGCGGTACTTCCGCCGGTGTAATTGCGGCGTATACCGCAAAAAAGCTGCATAAATCGGTGATCCTGATTTCGCCGGACAAGCACCTGGGTGGGCTCACCACCGGAGGCCTGGGTTATACAGATATCGGGAATAAATCCGCCATTACCGGTATTTCCAGGGATTTTTACCGGAGAATCGGGAGCCACTATGGCCGGTTTGAACAGTGGATTTTTGAACCCCATGTAGCGGAAGCTACTTTCCACCAATATATCAAGGCCGCTGATGTGCCGGTGATCTACCAGTATCAGCTGGCAGGTGTGGAGATGCAGGGGCAGCGGATCAGCGCCGTTAAGGTAACGGGAGCGGATACACGTACTATCCGCGCGAAAATGTTTATTGACTGCTCCTACGAGGGTGATCTGATGGCCAGGGCGGGCGTGTCCTATACCGTAGGGCGGGAAGCGAACAGTCAGTACAACGAAACCTACAATGGGGTACAGCTGCGCGAAAAGCACCAGTTTCCCGATGGTATTGATCCCTATAGAACACCTGGTAAGCCGGAAAGCGGCCTGCTGTGGGGGATAAGTCCTGCAGCGATGGAGCCGCAGGGAAGCGGGGATAAAAAGGTGCAGACCTACAACTTCCGCATCTGCCTGAGCAACGATCCTAAAAACAGCATTGCCATCACCCAGCCGGAGGACTACCAGCCGGCACGTTATGAGCTGCTGCTGCGTTTGCTGGAAAAGCTGAAATCGCCAACGCTCAATACTATCCTGAAGGTGGATCGTATGCCGAACAATAAAACGGACATTAACAATAACGGGGCTTTTTCCACGGATATGATCGGGAGAAATTATGACTATCCGGAGGCGGATGCCGCGGGCCGCAAACAAATCATCCATGACCATGAGGTATATACCAAAGGCCTCCTGTATTTCATAGGGCATGATCCTCGTATGCCGCAGCACCTCCGGGATGAAATGCTGCAATGGGGCTATCCGAAGGATGAGTATACCGATAATGGTCATTGGTCGCCGCAGCTATACGTGCGCGAAGTACGCCGTATGGTAGGCGAATACGTGATGACGCAGGCCAACTGCGAAGCCAAAGAAAAAGTAACCGATGGGGTAGGAATGGCAGCCTATACCATGGATTCACATAACTGTCAGCGTATAGTCGTAAACGGTATGGTAAAAAATGAAGGGGACGTGCAGATCGGTGGTTTCGGACCATACCCGGTGAGCTACCGCTCTATCATCCCCAAAAAGGGACAATGCGAAAACCTGCTGGTGCCCGTTTGTTTATCGGCTTCCCATATTGCCTATGGTTCCATACGTATGGAACCGGTGTTTATGGTGCTGGCGCAATCCGCTGCTACGGCGGCAGCGCTGGCCATCGATACCAAAGTATCCGTGCAGCAGGCTGATGTAGCGAAGATCCAGCAACAGCTGAAAAATGATCCGCTGGCAGATGGCAGTACCCCTGAAATATTGGTGGATGATAACGATGCTACCTATACGACTAAATCCGGCGACTGGCAAACGGAAAACCGTGGCGGTTACGGCCCTACCTTGTTGCTGGATAATGGAAAAGGGAATACCATCCGTTATTCACCGGCCATTAAAAAAGCCGGCGCCTACCAGGTGTATACCTATGTGCCTCGCGTGGCAAACCATGCGGCGGTAACGCCGGTGCAGGTGTTTGATGGTCGTAAGCAATATAATACTGCTATAAAATCCGCTGAAGTAAAAGTGGAAGGGCAAACTTCCGGTGAGTGGGTGGACCTGGGAAAATATTCCCTGCAGCCCGGCGCCTGGGTGGAACTTTCAGGTAAGGGAGCGAGTGGCGTAGTGGTGGCGGATGCGGTGTTGTTTGTGCCGGTAAAGGGGAGATGACTTTTCGTAAAATAAGGTGGATGTTAAATAGTGAGGAGACGCCATATCAGGCGTCTCCATTTCGCGTATTAATAACGTTAATATTTCAGGTGGAGCAGTGGTAAAGACTTGTGTAGAGACGCCTGGCAGGCGTCTATCAAAACATAATCTTCGCTAAATTAAATAAAACATCAATAGCGGAGATTGGGAGGTAGATTTCCTCGAATAGACGCCTGCGAGGCGTCTCTACTTCGCGTATAAATAACGTTAATATTTCAGGTGGAGCA
>NZ_FRBL01000004.1 GCF_900142605.1 Chitinophaga jiangningensis | reverse complement strand
TCCAATAAATCAAAATGAGAGAAAAACTCTCATAATGTGAGATATATACTTAAAAAGGAAAGAGGGCGTCTCAGGTATTTTTGAGACGCCCTCTTGCCGTATCTGGGCCTTAGCGCAGCAGCTATGCTTCGGCCGACGGGAACCTGCCTGGTGATCCGCCAATTACACACAGCCAACACCGAAGATCCCAGTTGAACGCCTGAAAACCAACTATTTATTTCATCGTTTATATTACTTCTAAAAAAAGTCGTATATTTGCAATCAATAAACCTGGGGCTGCCTGGTTTAGACAGCGTAGATCTTTGAGAGTGTAAGCATGCCGTGCGTTGGATAATTAGCACGATAATCTGAATATTCAAACTTTAATTGGCGAATCTAACTACGCCATGGCTGCCTAATCAGCGATTAGACACCCATTATAGCCGCCTGGAGTTGTCGCCTTATGCGACTCCCGCCGCTGAATCATCAAACCCATAGGGATAGGTGCTCATGGTTTCTGTGAGTGAGCACTGAAGCTAAACGGATAAGGACGAGGTTGGTTTGTTGTGCCCCTGCCGAGTCCCGACAAATCAATGCATAAATAAGCATGTAGAAAGCTTTTGAAGGATATGTTTGGACACGGGTTCGATTCCCGTCAGCTCCACAAAAATTAATAAAAGCCGCTATTATAGCGGCTTTTGTCATTTTACAAGGATTTCAGTTGGAGTTTATGCCTGTGATTTTTACCATCCTCCCATATATCTTCCCCCGCTTCTGTTCCCATTACTGAAGCATAATTGCACCCGCTTTTCGTATGTTGCTGCCCGTGGTAATACTGCTGCTAACCCAACCGATATACCGCATGAGTCAAATATCCGTGCCTGAATCAATATATCCGGTAGCACAGTAAAAAGGTTTCGCAGTTTTATGTATCGGATCATGTTCATCCAGTCGTTTCACACGCAACTTACATAAATGCCGCCTTTAACCCTTGGAGCATCTGGCGAACCTACCTTACAGCACTTTTATATCCCGATATATCATCAACCTTAACTCCAAATCCTCATGCAAAAAAAAATTATCCTACTCACACTTATCTCCACTATGTTCCTGTTTCGCTGTGGCGTTTCAGATAGTATCGACAGAGCCACCGCAGTGATCGACAACGGCATAAAAGACATTACTGCCGAATCCGCGGCATGGAGTACGGTACTCCAACAGGTAGCCCACGATTTGCCGGCAGATATCTCCTCCTCCATTCGGAATGATGTCCAAAACCTGGCCAGCAGAAGTATTGCAACCGCTGGTACAGAAATCAGGTGTAATGTGGACTTCCTGGCCGCCAGGGCCATCGCATCCCTCCAATGGATTAAAGCCCGGCTTAAAAACGATCAGTCCGTGCCACCTCCGCCGCCAGGCTTTTGCCAGGTAGTGCCGGATGCTGTGGACCTGAATGTGACTAATATCTCCTCCATTAATAAGATTACCATCAATGGGTACGACCTGGATCATAAGGACCCTGCCGGCAACAGAATCCAGTTTTATCTGCTGAAAGGAAACGGACAAAGAGAGTTGATTCCTGAAAACAGAGTGGGGCGTACCACCCATTACCAGGTAACTATCAGCCTCTCTGATATGGCTCGAACGCTTTATGAACAAAAAGTAACTAAAATCATTTCCACCTGGGATAATCAGACCGCCAGCTACCCGGAAGTAGTAGTAATACCATGGATGAAAAAAGAAAAAGAGGAACGGGTGAACCTGGGTGTCACCAGCTATATGCCTCCCAAAATCAGGGGAGGGGACGGCGATTTTGATACTGATGATGACGATCACATGAGCATCGAGGCCAGAGGAGAGATTGCACTGGGAGGGCCCACTACATTGAATTGCAGGGTGTACCTGCATGCAAGGGAAGAAAGATCCAATTGGACAGAAGTAGGAGGTTACAGCAACTGGACAACCGCTTACAGCGCACCCATAGGGTGGAAAATAGTATCCTACAGGCCTTTTACTAATTCAACCCATACTGCTAATATTACATCACATGGCGGTATTTACTACAACCGCCCTGCCGGTGAAGTAGTCAGGCGTTTCCAGGTTTTTGGTGACAGAGATGGAGATGAAGCAGGTACCTGGACCCATGTGGAAGTAACCTGGCAGCCCATTCAGATCACCATAGCGCAAACGATACCAGATTGGGCACGATAATTCACGGACAGCCAGTCATGCGTTTCTTTTTTTAATGTGCACCGGGTACCTGGGATTTTACAATTTCGGAATTCAATTCCGAAATTGTAAAATCCCATATGTTTAAATATTAGTTACTTTTCACAAGGTTTATGCTCCCCATTTCCGCTACACCTTCCCGCACTTCCGCTACATCTCCCCAACACAATCCTGGCAACTTTGTATTCAAATAAAAACACGAACTATGAATACAAAATCAGTCACCTTCCTTTCCAACAATATTCCGATTGCAGCTAACCTTTACCTCCCGCAAGGCAAACCGGCCGGAGCACTCGTAGTAGGCCACCCCGGTACCGGCGTTAAAGAACAGGCTGCAGGCTTGTATGCCCAGCTCCTCGCTGAAAAAGGCTTTATCACCTTAGCCTTTGATGCTGCTTACCAGGGCGAAAGCGGTGGCCTGCCCCGTGGACTGGAAGATCCTGCCCAGCGCATCGAGGATATCAAGTCAGCGGTTACTTATCTGCAAACTATCTATGATAATAATATCGGAGTGCTCGGCATCTGCGCCTCCGGCGGCTACGGCGTGGCCGCAGCTGCTACAGACCACCGGATCAAAGCGATTGCAACGGTGAGCGCAGCAGATATAGGCCGGCAATTCCGTAACGGCGGGGATGGCAAGCAAAGTATGGCCGTGATCCAGGGAATGCTGGATATGGCCGCTGCCGACAGATCCGCAAAAGAGCCCGGATCATTTCCGCTGTTCCCTACCGAAGAACAGGCCAAAGCAATGGGATTGCACGTATATGAAGGTTGGAAATATTACTGCACCGACCAGGGACAGCATCCGCGTTCCGCTAAGGCATTTCAATGGAGAAGTGTGGAACTGATCGCGGGTTTTGATGCCTTTCGTTTTGCTGACATGATCGCGCCACGTCCGCTGCTAATGATAACCGGCTCAAATGCTGTCACCACCTGGATGACAGCCGCCGCCATCACTACCGCACAATCTCCCAAAGAACATTACATCATCGAAGGAGCAACTCATGTGGAGCTATATTACAAACAGCCTTATGTTAACCGTGCAGTGGAAAAGCTGCAGACTTTCTTTAACGATAAGCTGTAAATTTATATGATGAAGAAGCAAGGCAACGCACCATACCGGATCGAGTCCATCACAGCATTACACCGTATGCTGGGGCTGCCCGATCCACCCCATCCGCTGGTGAGCATTGTGCATAACTGTGATGTGAAAATGGTGCAGGATGAATTTCCTGCATCGTTGCTGCTGGGGTTTTACAAGATATCCTTTATGAAGGATCTTAAAGGTAAAATCAGGTACGGCCAGGGGTATTACGATTTTGATGCGGGAGGAATGGTGTTTGTTGCTACTAACCAGGTACTTACAGTGGCGGATGATGCTGATGCATACGAAGGTTTTAATCTCTTCCTGCATCCTGATTTTTTACAGTCTTATCCACTGGCAGTCAGTATAAAAAAGTACGATTTCTTTTCCTACGCAACCAATGAAGCACTGCACCTGTCCGCAAAAGAAAAGGAGACAGTTGTCGCCATTTTCAACAATATTGAAGCCGAGTTAGCAGAGCGGATAGATGATTTTAGCCAGGAGGTGGTTATTGCACACATTGATTTGCTGCTTACTTATTGTAAACGTTTTTATCAACGACAGTTTACCACGAGGAAGGCAGTGAATAATGACCTGCTGACCAGGCTGGAAACTATATTGAATGAATATTTTAATACTGCTACCGCACTCAGTAAAGGCTTACCCAGCGTGCAATACCTGGCGGATCAGTTACATCTTTCATCACATTACCTGAGTGATATGCTACGTAATTTAACCGGTCAGAATGCGCAGCAACATATACATCATCATGTAATTGAAAAAGCGAAAGAAGCTTTATCGACTACCAGCCTGAGTGTAGGTGAAATTGCCTGGAGCCTTGGGTTTGAGCATTCCCAATCCTTCAACCGGTTCTTTAAACAGAAGACCAATATTGCTCCACTTGATTTCAGGAAATCATTTAACTAAATAAAAAAATCCCCGGTAATCATGGGACTACCGGGGATTTTTATGTTCAGAAATTACTTTGCGGTCAGCGCCTGCCCTTCAAAGCTGATGCCTGCCCAGCCATGCTGCATAAACTGGCGAATATTCTGATGGTCCGTAGCATCTGGTGTATGCAGCACCGCCTGATAATGTTCTGCAAACAGACATAAGGTATCTTCTTTGCTCAGCTGATTTTGTTGCGCAAAGGAGAATACTTTGGCGCTGCCCTGGTTTTGGGTAGCTTCATTATAGGCCGCTCCGTTTTTAAAGGCGGTTGGCTGATGCTGGTAATATGTTTCAATAAATTCAATCACTTCTTTAAAGCTAACAGTATTAGCTTTTAATTTTTCTATCAGGGATGTCAGTTGCTCTTTCATGCAATATCCAAATAATATATGTTTCAGTAAATCAGAGGCGCCGGGGCCTCGTTTGCAGCGCCAAAAATAGATATTAATGTGATTGGGTGTACCATTCCACAGCAGCTTTCTCTGTTCTTTTCATAAAGGCATCTTTGGCGTCATTGTAGTCGTTGCCATCTTTCCATTCCTGTTTTACTAAATCCGTTTTGAGTTGCTGATATTCGGCTCTAACAGCAGGATGACTGCGTACATAATCCCGGAATGCAATGTGGCGTGTCCAGTGGGAGGAAGTCACCGGAATGATGTGAATATGTGCCAGCCGGTAGTGGTGATCGTGCATGATATCGGGCATTTCATCCCCTTTGCCAAACTGCAATGGAAGGGATAAACGTTGCGGCGGGATTTTCAGTTTTATAAAAAATCGCCGGTAAGGCATTTCCTCGTTGTATTTTGGATAATAGATATAGTTTTTTGCCATCAGTAGCGCCGGTACCTGGTCCAGCTGGGATTCGTCACGGAGGCCTACCAATATATCTATGACGGGTTTGGCAGAAAGTCCTTCAATGGACGTACTACCAATATGTGCCACCACCGGTTTTAGTGAACCGAGTATTTGTAATAATTCTTTTTCGAGGTTGCTGTAGGTCAGCTTCCACTCATGGTTATATGGCTCAAAAGGAAGTTTCATTCGGCTGTATTTCAGATTTAAAAAATTACGTAGATTGAACCCGTTTTGTACCTGATTGTTTTAGTAACCTGACAACGTGTTTACTTCAAACCTCCCAATAAAATGAGAAGAATCCTAATGCTACTGTTAGTGCTGGCCAGCTGTTTTAATGCCAGCGCCCAAACCGGCGGCAAAAAAACCGACATGGTAGTCAAAGCCAACGGAGATGTACTGAATGGCAAAGTAACTGAAATCAACGATGATGCCATCAAGTTTATACATGCAGGCGAAACCCTGGTGTATACCATCAAAAAATCCGACATTCTGAAGATTACTTATGCCAGTGGCAGAGTAGAATCATTCAGTGCTCCTGCCGCTGCTCCTGCTGCCACCCCTGCTGCCACTTCTGCACCCGGCAATGCCCCCGCTCCGATGTTGGTTACTGACCCTTCCGAACGGCGCAACAAAGTAGCCATCCTGCCTTTTGGCTTTATCAAGGATGGGCAGCCACAGGCCCAGGAAGTGAGCGATGAAATCCAGAATGAAGCTTATGCGCTGCTTAGCAAACATTCAGGGGTATATAATATACTGAGTCCCAGAGGCACCAATGTGAAACTCGCGCAGGCAGGTATCACCCGCGACAAAATGCTCAATTACACTATGGCTGACCTCTGTCAGATACTGGGTGTAGAGTTTGTAGTGGATGGCCTGGTAACGCAAAACCGGACATCCCAAACCAGCACCGGTACTACCACGTATAACAATAAAGGTAATGATGATGACAAAAAGAGAAGCGGCGTGGCTACCAGTACTGCTACCAGTCAGCAAAATTATCAGACCCGTTTGGATCTCAAGATCTATAACGACAAAAGCGATATCATCTACAATCAGAACCGCCAGGCTTTCTGGAATACCGAAGATGCCTATAAGAATGTCCTGGAGTACCTGGTTAAACGTTCCCCGCTTTATACCAAGTAAGCTTATCTGACAAGTCTGTCGGCAATTCTGGCGGCAAATTGATCCATGTCCACGTTGGCAGTATTGCTGAGGATAATGATCGTTGTTTTTGCCTCCAGCACATGAAATAACATGGCCTGTGCTCCCATAATGGAGCCGGGCCTTTTTATGATCGTATAGTTATGTCCGTTAATGTCATAATTCTTGTATACCCAAACACCCAGACCATATTCATCCAGCCCTGAATGAAACATTTCCTGCAGCGTGGCGGGTTTCAGGAGTTTCCCGGAAAAGAGGGCGTTACAGAATCTGGCAATATCACCTACAGTTGCATACATGGCGCCGGCTGCATACCAGTTGTTGATATAGGAGGGGAGATCGTTGACCAGTGTTTTAAGATCTTCCCGATAGAAGTAGGTATCGGCAAGGTTATCAATGATTTTTTCCTGCGAGGCCATGCCGCTTTCCTGCATGCCCAGCGGCTGGAGGATGGCAGTGGTTAACTGCTCCTCAAATGATTTTTTGGTGACCGCCTCTATGATTTGGCCTAACACAATGTACTCCGCATTATTATAGTCAAACTGTTTGCCTGGTGGCCTTAGCAGCGAATCGCTCGCGTACAGTAACAGCATTTCCCTGCTCGTGTGAGGGAGCTGGTATTGCGGCATTCCGTTTTTCAATACAGATTCCAGGGTAATACCCGCATCCATGTTCTTCATGCCGGAGGTCATATTCAGGAGTTGCCTGATGGTAACCTGTTTGGCGGCAGGGCCCTTGTAATCCTGCAGGTAGGTGGAGATGCTGGTGTCGAGCTGAATAAGTCCGCGTTCATACAGTTGTAATACCAATACCGCTGTAAACGCTTTGGTGATACTGGCAATCTTATATTTTGTATCAGGCGTATTCGGGATATTAAAGGCCATATTTGCCAGCCCAAAACTTTTCCGATAGATAGGACTAAAATTACTTTCCAGTAAAATAGTGCCGTTAAAATGGCTTTTATCGGTGATGGAATCGATGTAGGTGGCTGCCACCGGCAGCTGTGCATAGGTGCTGAGTGTGTTTAGCAGCAGCGCTGCCAGGAAATAACGCTTCATACGCCGGATTGTAACTACAGGAAGTTACAACGATTTGAGCAATTTCATATTACTAAATGCGAATTAACAGTCGATTTAAATGCAATCGATTGAATAATTTAAAAGAATATTATTGTTCACCCAAAATTCCATTTATGAAAATCAATTCCACAGTTAGCTCCTGCCTGCTTGGCATAGCTTGTATCACCCTGTCCTATTGCGCAAAAGATGACCAGGTACGCAGCAACCATCCGGCGCCAGCCACCGCACACACAGAATCGCTCCTTTGGAACGGCGATGCCGCACTCGGCGCTTCCAACGTCTGGAAGGTGCTCAACATTGAAGGTAGCGGCACCATCACGGTAGCTACTGACCCGGTGTACGGTCCTGTATGGCAGTTCTATAAGCCCGCCGGCAGCCACCGTACGGAAGGTCATGGCGCCAAAAACTTCGCTGCCGCAGAAGGCGACGACATCTACCTTGGCTGGCGTTCCAAGCTGGTGATCCCTGCTAACCAAAACACCAACGCAGTTTTCCAATGGAAGGCCTATGGCTCAGGGCAGCCTATGCTGCAAAATTTTCCCATCGTACTCAGCACCACCACTTCCGGCAAGTTCCACCTCATGCATTATGCACCGGGCAAAATTGGAACGGAAGTATGGCAAACTAATTTGTTGGCCGCTGTGTGGAATGATATCGTGATGCGCATAAAAGTATCGCGCGACAGCAGCATTGGCTTCATCGAATTCTGGTATAACGGTACCAAACAAACGCTTGTAAATGGTACCCAGCGTTATTATGCCCGTACCTGGGATGCCGACTACTGCGATCCGAAATGGGGCGTGTATGGCGGCGATGCAGCGGACATCACCAATTTCGTTCACGGACTGAAAATAGGTTCTACTTATGGGGATGCTGCACCCACCAGCGTACCGGCCCTGCAAACTACCCTGTACCAGAATTGCAGCTACGGCGGATGGGCCGCCTCTTTTGGCCCCGGTAGCTATAACTCCGCTGCGCTCACCGCAGCCGGTGCGGTAAATAATGATGCCTCATCATTAAAAGTACCCGCCGGCCTGCGTGTTACCCTATTCGATGGCGACAACTTTACCGGTGACTCCCTGGTGATCACCGCAGATGCCAGCTGCATCAAAAATACCAGTACCATGAACGACAAAGCATCGTCCATGATCGTGGGGGCACTGTAAACCAATCCACCTGGTAATCCCCGGACTTCCTGCCGCCCGGCGGGAAGTCTATTTCATTTTTATTACTTGCTAAAATGATTTTATCTAAAAAAGACCGGCTTATTTACATATTTTGTCATAAATGCGACTGTTTTTGTTCTGTTTGTTAAATAATTGCTTATTTAATTGAAATAATTTCATTTAATCAACTTAATTATTGAAGTTTGTATTGTATTTGATGGTTTTTATAAGAAATTATCAAACAGGTAACAAAATAGGTAAATAGATTTTATGCAATCAACCGCCAAAACGTCAAAAAGTGCATTGCTCGCTAAAGAAGAGCTGATAGCGAAGATTAAAGATTTTTTCGCCCTGCAACTGTGCCAGCAACTCTCCCTCGTGAAAGTTACTGCCCCCCTGTTCGTGAAATCCGGAACCGGTTTGAACGATGATTTGAATGGCATCGAAAGACCCGTAAAATTTAATCTCAATGGTGTAAATACACCCGTTGAAATCGTGCAATCGCTCGCCAAATGGAAACGCATGCGCCTCCATGAACTGGACATCCAGCCAGATAATGGGATCGTTACCGACATGCGCGCCATCAGAGCTGATGAAGTAATTTCCCCTATCCACAGCTTTTTTGTAGACCAGTGGGACTGGGAAAAACGCATCGGTCAGCAGGACAGGTCCATCGCCTACCTGCAACAAACCGTAAATGCCATCTACAGCGCTGTAAAAGCTACCAATGAAATGCTGGCGGGTCACCAGGAACAAACGCTGGAACTACCTCAAAACGTGCATTTCATCCACAGCGAAGCACTGCTCGCCATGTACCCTCATCTCTCTGCAAAAGAAAGAGAAAATGAGATCACCAAACAATACGGCGCCGTATTCATTATGGGCATTGGCGCGGCACTCAGCAACAGCCAGGCACATGACGACAGGGCCCCGGACTATGACGATTGGAGTACTCCTAACGAAGATGGCTACACGGGGTTAAACGGCGACCTCATCATCTGGAACCCAGCACTGAACAGTGCACTGGAAATTTCTTCCATGGGTATCCGCGTGGATGCCGCGGCATTGAAAAAACAACTGGCCATAAGAAACTGCGAAGAGCGCTCCCGGCTTGATTTCCATTCCAGTGTGCTCAACAGCGCGTACCCCCTGTCAATGGGCGGTGGTATAGGACAATCACGCCTCTGCATGCTCCTCCTTCAGAAAAAACATATCGCGGAAGTGCAGGCCAGCGTTTGGCCGGAAGGCACTTTCTAAGTGTTGAGATATTTATAAAAACTCCCCGTTGCCGTCGGTAACGGGGAGTTTTTATTTTATGCCAGAGTGCTTATCTTCACAGTCCCTCACTTTTTTATCACCCTAACTTACAACATGAATACCATCCGATTTACTGTGTTAGTTTTACTATGTCCGTTGATGACCCTCGCGCAGCGCTATGCTGACGGGCCTTACGTCTTTTACCGGAACGACAGCATCCTGGTTAAAACCATCACTGAAAAAGGTGATCTGGCCGCCGCCGAAACAAAGGTATACATACAGCCACCCCTTCCGGAGCTGCCTGTAAGCGGCTTTTCCATCTCCCTAAAACAAAAAATTACAACCCCACCCAACGAAAGCCCCGCTGCCGGCAAGATGTTTATACTCTCCGACATAGAAGGTGAATTTGAAGCCGGCAGAGACCTGCTGCTGGCCGCCGGCGTAATAGATACACAGTTTAACTGGACCTTTGGAACTGGTAAACTCATCATCGCCGGTGACCTGTTTGACCGCGGTACCACTGTACTACCCTGGCTTTGGCTGCTGTATAGTCTGGAAGATAAAGCTACTGCCGCCGGCGGTGCAGTGCATGTGGTACTGGGAAACCATGATGTAATGCAGCTGGCGGGCGACTTCCGGTATACCGATGCCCGGTATTTCAAATATGCATGGCTCATGGGCAAGGAGCTGCGACAGGTATTTGCTGCGGACTCCGAACTGGGCCGCTGGCTGCGCAGTAAGAATGTAATAGAAAAAATCGGCGATCTGCTGGTGATGCATGCGGGAGTATCTCCCGAGCTGATTGGGAAACAATGGCCACTCCAACGCATCAACGAAAACAGTCGCCAATGGCTCGGTGTACCTAGAAAACAAATACCGGACTCCCTGCAATTCCTTTTTGATAGTCGCGGCCCCTTTTGGTACAGAGGCTATTTCTACGACCCCAAAGCCACTGCCGCCACAGTAGATAGTACCTTACAATTTTACAATGCCAAACACATCATTGTAGGCCATACCATTACAGATACCACCATTGTAACACGTTTCGAAGGAAAGGTAATTGGTGTGGATGTAGACCAGCATGAAGGGCATCACCAGGGGCTGATGATAACAGGTGCCCGTTATGAGATCATTGACCGTAACGGCAGCAGAAAGGAGTTGGAGTAGCCGCACGGCTACTCCAAAGTAATTACTTCTTCAATGCCTGTTTCTTCGGTGAAAGTCTGGTCGTGTGAAATGAGTATCACCGTGCCTTTATATTCCCGGAAGATTTTTGCCAGCATCCTGATGTTAACCAGGTCAAGGTTATTAACAGGTTCATCGAGAAAGATGATATCGGGTGTTTTATTTTGCAACACCATGCAGCAAAGCGAGAGCCGAAGCATTTCTCCGCCGCTGAGTACACTGCAGGGCTTTTCCCAGCTGTCCGGCTTAAACAGGAAGTTGGCCAGGGTAGTATGCACCTGCGCCTCTTCCAGCTTTCTTTCATTGAAGGCGAGTGCCTGCTCCAGCACTTTCTTACGCCGGTCGATGCCGGTATAATCCTGATCCAGCAGCAGTTTGGTGCAGGGTGTGCGCTGGAGGGTGCCGCTGGTAGGCTCCAGCTGATCCAGCAGTATTTTCAGCAGGGTAGATTTTCCCATACCATTTTTACCGGCAACGGCTATACGATTTCCACTGCGGATGGTAAATGTCAGTGGTTTAGACCATAGCAGGGGCTTACCGGGCCAGGCAAAATTGATGTCGTTTGCCTGGAACAATACTTTACCGGCAGGCATGGTAGCATTGTCGAAAAAGCCTTTCATGATCTGTTGCATCTGGGTCATGGCGGCCACCTCCTGTAGGGAGCTGCGGAGGTCATTCACCTTTTCCGCGTGTACGCTTTTCAGCTTGCCGGTGCTGCTTTCCGCGGCATTGCGCCGGGCGTTGAGCAGGATTTTAGGATCGGAGCTGTTTCGCACGCTTTTTCTGGCCTGAGCATCGGCATGTTGTTTCCTTTCCAACGCTTCCTGCGCTTTCTTTTTCGCTTCTTTTAATGCTTTGGTATGGAATTCCAGCTTATGTTCCTGGGCCGCGATTTCTATTTCTTTCTGTTCCTCATAGAAATCGTAATTACCGCCGTATTCCAGGATGCCGGTAGCGGTAAGTTCCCAGATGGGCGCGCAGATGCGCAGCAGCTGACGGTCGTGACTGGTGAGCAGTACGGCACAATTGGTAGTGCTGATCCATTCTCCCAGCTGGTCGCGCGCGGCGGTATCCAGGTGGTTGGTGGGTTCATCCAGTAATACAATATCGGGTTCAAGAATCTGAATACCGGAGAGGAACAATTTTGTTTTCATGCCACCGCTGAGTTCTGCCAGTGGCTGATCCAGCTGCAGGCCTGCGAGTCCCCAGCTGGCGAAGGCTTCTTCGCACTTGGCTACGATGTCCCAGTTGTGTTCCATGAGGTCGTAGTGGGCCTGGTCCGTAGAGCCGTTTTCGATAGCCTGCAAAGCCTGTAGCACCGGGGCTATTCCAAGCGCTTCGGCCACTGTAACTTCATCAAAGTGGCCATAGTGCTGCGGTACGTAATACAAGCTGCCATTTACCTGCAGAATGCCATTGTAGTCTGTGGTATTTCCGGCAATAATTTTCAGCAGAGTGCTTTTACCGATACCATTTTTTCCAACGATAGCGGTTTTGTCACCCTTATTTACAGAGAAGGAAACTGCTTCAAATAGTACAGTGGCGTCGGGTTTACGGAAGGAGATATTTTGAGCGTTGATAAGCATGTGGTTTGATTTGTGGATGGAAAAAATGAATACACGGTCCTGCAGTTGGATGTAAGTTTCATGTCAGTAAATTTTAGTTAAGAAATTGAATTATAATAAAGCAGCGCCGGGGAGGCCTGCTGAATTAGCGTTGTGCTATTTGTATGAGAGAGTTATATCACATGTGGTGCAAAGGTAAGCATTTCTCTGAAAAATACTAGTTATGCCATCGTTGTGCGAGCATATTTTCCAGCAGGTCGGTAAACGACCAGCCTATTTTCCTTGCTGCCAGGGCGGTAAGGCTGTCCTGGTCATGGCGGTGGGGGCGTGCGGCGCCGGTCATATTGGGTTTCATGTTGAGGTCGAACAGGAGGTAATTGCCGGCTTTATCCTGGCGGCAGTCGATGCGGATTGGTGCGCGTAAACCTACGAGTTTAGCTGCTTCCACGCATTGCTCATATAATTGTTGCACCGGCATGGAAGTTTCTTCATGGTCATTTAGTACTGCACTGTTATGATTAACTGCCACGGTGCCACTATAAGGAGCAATACCGTTCTGGTGATTGAATCTCCTGACGGCTGGCAGGCACCATGGCGTTGGTTTTTCCACATCCTTTCCGTGGATAATGTAATGGCCTGGGGGCATCACCGTAATGGTTATTTCTTCTCCCGGTAAATAGGATTCCAGGTAAACAGTGGTACCGTAGCGGTCCGTTTGAAACAGTTGCTCCATCACCGACTGGTATTCCGCCTCTGTTTTTACCAGGCTAACGCCTTCGCTGCCCCGGCCTCGGATAGGCTTTGCTACTGCCGGCAGGGGGAATTGCAGCGGGTGGTTTTTAAATTCTTTATAATGGATGAGGATGGCTTCCGGAATGGGTAGCCCATTATCTTTCAGGAGATGGTTGGTGGTCCATTTATCGTCGTAGAGTTCCGATAAAAGCGGGAGCTGGCCTACCACGGAGATGCCTCTGTTCAGATAAGTGCTGACAGGATGTTCGGCATAGAGCGTGGTATTTAACCAGATGCAGTTGGCACCTTTTTGAATGGCATGGCGGATGCCGGCGTCGGTATCAGGAAATACCCAGTCGGCGTCTTTGTCGATATAAGGGTTATCTGATGGTGTTATAACGGTATTATTATGCTGCTTTAGCGCGTAGGCGATATCTGCACCGCTATCCGCGTAGCCGCCGGGTTTCATGGGCTTAACAATACCGTCTTTGGCCGGCAGGGGATGGGCCTGGTATACGATGGCTACTTTTACAATTTCGGTGTTCATATATTTTCAAAACAAAAATGCCGGCTAACAGTTTGTTAGCCGGCATTTTATTTTTAGGGAGAGATGTATATGCTGCTGGTAATCGGTGTAACCGTTACCGTTATCATGGTTACAATTCTCTTATCCAAATATTCCTGAAGCTCAACGGCTCGCTCTTATCCCCATGTGCCTGCAGTTTAATTGGCGAAGCACCATGTGCCTTGCTGTAGGAAGGTTTCCCGATGTATTGGGTAGGTCCTTGCAGGGCGGTATTATTTTGCACCAGCACACCGTTAAAGAATACGGTTACGCGGGCAGGAGCCTGCAGGGAGCCGTCGCCATTGAATACCGGTGCGGTCCAGATCACATCGTAGGTTTGCCATTCACCCGGCGGGCGGCAGGGGTTGGCCAGTGGAATCACCTGTTTGTAGATACTGCCGGCCATACCGTTTACATACGTCTTGTTGTTGTAGGCATCCAGGATTTGCAGTTCGTAGCCTTCATCGCCTTTACCAATGGAGGCGAGGAACAGGCCGCTGTTGCCGCGTCCCTGGCCGGTACCGGTGATGTTTGCCGGTACGCGCCATTCGAGGTGTAACTGGTAATTGGTGAATGCGCGTTTGGTTTCGATGTTGCCTTTGGTTTTGTTAACG
Source organism: Chitinophaga jiangningensis (assembly GCF_900142605.1). Taxonomy (GTDB): domain Bacteria; phylum Bacteroidota; class Bacteroidia; order Chitinophagales; family Chitinophagaceae; genus Chitinophaga; species Chitinophaga jiangningensis. The sequence goes on along the minus strand of NZ_FRBL01000004.1, from coordinate 639,064 downwards.
GTCATTACACCGTTGGCAACATCCCATTCCGCCTTTTTAGTGCGGTCAGCTACGGATACCCATTCGTTCAGGTTCTTGCCGTCAAACAGGATGATGGCATCGGAAGGTGCGCTTTCAAACGTGATTTTACCCGGCGTTACCACTTTAGGTGCCGGCTCCCAAACCTCGGTATCTTCGGGTTTGGCTTTTTCCTGGGCTTGTGCCATAAATGTGCCGCTTGCAAGCAGCGCTGTGAGCAGAATTCTTCTATTCATTTGTGGAAGTTTAGCAAATTTTAATTGGATATGCAGGGGCCTTAACCCCGATAAAGTCCTGTTTAGTAATCCCCGAAGGGCGATTCTAAACCAGGATAATAGTTATACTGTCATGGCATCATATACCACCACTTTATCCCAGAGGTGACTGTAGTTTTTTACAAACTCCAGGTGGATAGGATGGGTTTGGTAGGTAGCCTGGCCATTCGGGTCATCAAAAAAGATCATTTCAGAAACGTCCCAGGAAGCGTCTACCACATCACGTTTTTCTGTATCAGCAACCTTTCCTACGTAAATTTTACGGATCGTTTCAATTCGGCTCAGGGTTTTTACGCCTTCAATTAATTTATCACGGTCTTCCTTTGAACCCGGTTTTTTGAGCCAGAAGAACACGTGATGAATCAATGGTTTACGGTTATCAGCGGGCTGTAGTGGGCTGGCAGATGCTGCAGCCGCGCCAGCACAAAGGGCGGCGGCCGTTCCGAGGAATTTTCTGCGGTTAGTATTGGACATAATATCTAAAGGTTAATTGGCTGAAAATACACATCCCGGCGCATAAATCAAAGCAGTGGCCCGGGATATGGCTGTTCATAACACAGAATGCCGGTTTTATCCCATTTTGATGCCAGAAGAGGCAGCAATGCGTAATATTGCCTTAAATACTTCATCCTACTATGAATCAGCAACAATTGCGAAAAATAGAATTCGGAGTGGCTACAGGAATCTTCCTCCTGGCACTCTTCAGTTTGCTGGGGCCATCCTTTATGGGCGACGGCCATATAGATTTCCGTGATGGCTTCCGCGGTAAGTTCGATCGCTACCACCAGGTGTTTGACTACTACCTGCATGTGGTACTGCCCCTTATGACTAAAATCACCTTTGTATACCTCTTTTTTGTATATCTCAATTTCCTGGTAGTCCCAAAATTCCTGGAAAAAGAGAGATGGATTACCGGTGGCTTACTTGTCCTTGCCGGAGTTATACCGTTGTTCCTGGCCCTCATGGTAGCTAATTCCTACCGCTATGGTTATATGTTAGGTCAATATCAGACTATCCGGGGCGCACATACGCAGTTTGCAAAAATGGCCTTTCTGAGCACCATCGTGTTTGTTATCCTCTATGTTTTTTATTATGCGATCAAAACCGCTTACGCACAATACCTGCACCGGTGGGTGATAGAAAAAATCCTGCCAAACAAGGCCGCCCGGGAAATAGGAGTAGGTACCATCCTCTGGCTGGCAACAGTGATCATCACCTATGGCAATGTAAGGTATACCATCTTCTTCTTTGGCCCTGTGATGCTCACCATTTACTACTTTACCCTATACCGGATATTTCCTGAGTTTCAGGCGGGTGGCCGTAAACCAAAATTATGGAGAGACCTGGTGATCCTGGTGCTGCTGGCCAACACGGTGATGGTGATCGTTACAGCCGTTGTACTGCACCATATCGGAGATATGGCAGTGATCCTCGGGCTGCTGAGTGCCCTGGTGAGCGTGGTGGCTACCATTCCGGTATGCTGGCTCCTGTTCCGCTCCAGGCTGGAGCAACAAAGCACGGTCATAGGCCTGCAAAAAGCCCTGGGCCGCTCCGCTGCCGACCTGGATTTTTTACGTACCCAGATTAACCCCCATTTTCTTTTTAATGCCCTCAATACCCTTTATGGCACTGCCTTGCAGGAGCAGGCGACCCGTACCAGCGAAGGTATCCAGAAGCTGGGCGACATGATGCGATTTATGCTGCATGATAATACCTTGGAGAAAATTCCGTTAGATAAAGAGGTAGCTTATCTGCAGAATTACATAGACTTACAGCGTTTGCGTGTGATGCAATCTCCCGATATAAAAATTGAAGTCAATATCGATGAAACCAATTGCCATCACGAAATAGCCCCGATGCTGCTGATTCCTTTCGTGGAAAACGCGTTCAAACATGGGATCAGTCTCCGTAACCGCTCCAGTATTGTAATTTCACTGAGTTGCAACGATGGGGAAATATTCTTTGATGTATATAACAGCGTGCATCCGAAACCGGAAAATGATCCGGAACGCAACAGCCTGGGAATAGGGCTGAATAATGTCAAAGAACGACTGGCTTTATTGTATCCCGGTTCACATGAACTGAGTATACGACAAACGGCTACCGGATTTTTTGTACACCTTACGATTAGCGTGAAAACACACACCACCCAATGACCACTGTACCTGACAAAAAAATGAATTCGGAAAATCCCGAGCCCGACGCCATCACAAAATTCTTGTGGTGGCTCGCTGCTGCCGACAGCAGCATACTCAAAGAATGCAGAACGGAAAAAGAACGCTACCGCATCATCGGTATAGCCGTATTCGTTACCTGGATGTTTGCCACCATCGCCTGGGGGTATTTCTTTTCCACCATTGTGAACGATGACCTTATCATCCTGGCACTGGCACTGTTTTTCGGCTTTGCCATCCTCAGCATCGACCGTACTTTGATTGCCGCCATGACACGCAGCAATGGCAATACCAAGTGGCTGCCTGTCATATTCCGGCTCGTGCTGGCCATTACCATCGGCCTTTTCATATCTCAGCCGGTAGTTTTAATGTTGTTTAAGAAAGACATTACCGCACAGTTGGAAATAAGCAAACAGGATAAGATCGATGCCTACAAGGCCTCACTGGTTAAGCAAAATGCCAGCCAGCTTACCACGCTTACCCGCGACCTGGAAAAGCTCAATAAGCAGCTCTCCCAGAAAGAGGCGGACACCAAAGGATACAAAGATGGCTACCTGGCTGAAACGGATGGTACCGGCGGCTCTGGCCGCATCGGGGAGCAGGCTGTTGCCAGGGCAAAAAAGAGCGCCTGGCTGTCGTCCGAAGAGGAACTGGCCACGCTGCGCAAACAGCTGGCACCTGACCAGGAAGCATTGCAGTCCCAGCTGGCGAATATGCGTACCGCCGATAGCCTGAAAGTATTAGCCTATACCGAAACGCTGACAGACGGCTTCCTGGCTCAAACCGAAGCGCTACACGAACTGACCGCTTCCCATCCCCCATTACAACAACGGTACCGCCTAATCGTATTTATTATCACCCTCATTGAAATTATGCCGTTGCTCAGTAAGCTGCTGATGCCACGCGGCGAGTACGATGAACGCCTGGCCGCTGCCACGCAGGAAGCAGTGACTGCCTCCCAAATGGAGGTGGAGAAGGGGAAGGAGTTGATGGAATATTATAAGGAACGCGCTGTGTCGGCCGACAGAGAGCTGATGGATTACCTCTTTGAAGAGAGCAACGCTATTCGCCGCGAACGTGCTGCCGATATGGTAAATCAATGGAGAAACAACGCGCATTCACCCATTAAAGAATTCTGGTTGCAAGCCAAAAGATTATTTTTGGGCAGGATGATGTAATCGTTATCCTGTCATTAAGGTAAACAAGTGTATTATGAAAATGACCGCCATTGCTATAGATGATGAACCGGTGGCACTTACGGTAATAAAAAACCATGCAGCCATGGTGCCTTTTATGGAAGTAAAAGGTTATTTCACCAATGCTTTTGAAGCCATGGACTTCCTGAGCAAAGAAAAAGTAGATCTCATCTTCCTCGATATAAAAATGCCGGATATTTCCGGCCTGGATTTCCTGGCTACCATGCCGGAGCCGCCAATGACGGTGTTTACCACCGCTTACTCCGAGCATGCCGTAAAAAGCTTTGAGCTCGACGCGATCGATTACCTGCTCAAACCTTTTTCCCTGGCCAGGTTTATGAAAGCCTGCAACAAGGTGCATAACCTCTGGCTATTGAAACAGAAGGCCCCGGTAACGGCCCCTAAAGATGTACCTGAGTACATCTTTGTTAAGAGTGGTTATGAGCAGTTTAAAATTATCCTGGAAGAGATTCTTTACCTCGAAAGCGCTGGTAATTATGTAAATTTTGTGTTGCGGGATAAGAAGATTATTTCCAGGCTTTCCATGCAGGAAGCCATGGACCTGCTTCCGGAATCGCTTTTTACACGGGTGCACCGGTCTTATATCGTGGCGAATAATAAGATTGAAAGGGCCGATCGCACGGCTTTATATATTCAGCATCAGCCAATTCCGATCGGCGCTGCTTTTGCCGAAGAGGTGGAGGAATTGTTGTTAAGGAGGTAATGTCGCAATTCCCCCTGTAATTGTCTGATTGCCTCCCCATCGGAAACGTATAAGGGTACTACTTTTACATCAGGAAATGAAACCTGATTAAATCACTTTTATACTTTCTGATATGACAACCTTAACTTCTTCCCGCATTGTAAAAAGAGACCGTATTGTATACTGGATCTTTACCACCTTATTTGTACTGCTGGATTCCGTTCCGGCCATCTGGTTTAACAGTGAGCTGGCGCGCCAGGGTATTAAGGATATGGGCTTCCCTGCCTACTTTGGTGTAGAACTGGGTATTGGTAAAATCATTGGTGGCATACTGCTGATATTACCAATGGTGCCTGCACGCTTCAAGGAATGGGCGTATGTAGGTTTTGGGATATCACTGATATCCGCATTCATCGCGAACTTTGTCATGAAAGGGCCGATGTTTGCACTGCCTCCGCTGGTTGGTATGGCGATATTGACTGTGTCTTATGTTTATTTTCACAAGACGGTTAAAGGGTAAATAGGGTGTTAATCAAAACGTGAGACACCGTCTCACGTTTTGATTAATCTAGCTGTCAAACCTTTTGAGTTTCTTCATGTTCGTTATCCAGTTTAAGAATTAAACTGGTGAAGTTCTGGGATATTTCCTGTATTTCTAAAGGTCTATCATGATCCCATAAGACAACTGGATAATTATTATCTTCAGTTTTGCGGTTGGTATCAAAGCAAAGTGCTCCCCAATCACTCCAATCTGCAAAGTGAACATATCCTTTATCAATAAGGTATTTATGCGGCCAGCCGTCTAAAATCATTTTTTTGAGGTAGTTATTCCATTTGTTTACAGGATGCTTACAAAAACTAGCCTCTGATATATATAACTCGTAGAAATGTTTATGCTGCAAAAATGCTTTGTAGTCCGTTGGTAGCTTATGCCCTAATTCTTCCTCGAATTTTTGTAGCTCATCTTCGGTTATTTCGCTTTTAATTGGGAGCCACTTCCGATATTCTTTTGTTGAATCCTGAACGGGACTTGCCATTTCGCTTTCAATTTCACCATATGCTATATTGAGGCCATTATCTATACATGCTTGCAAATGGATATCAATTATTTCCTGTAATTTTTTGTTTTTTATCATTATAATCCTAATGAAAGCTTGATAAATATTAATTGTACAATAAAATTAATATATCATCCTCATTCAATGCTGACAACTTATGCACAAAGGAGGGTAATTACTGATTATTGCAATTAGTGATGCTGAATTTAGTTCAGCATCACACTCATCAAAAAAAGCCTGCATCATTCTCATAAAAACGATATATTTAAACAAAACCACGTTATTATGAGCAATTCCAACAATCGCCGCGACTTCCTCCGCCAGATGGGGCTTTACACGATGGGGCTCGGTATGCTTCCGTCTTTCCTGGCCGCCTGTAATACAGGCCAGTCCACCAATGAAAAAGGTAAAGATAGCAGCGCAACGGACAGCAGTGACATCGCCAAAGATGTACATGAATTATTCTTCAAGATTTCTCTCGCAGAATGGTCTTTTCATAAATCATTGTTTGCCGGAAAGATGAATCACCTGGATTTTGCGGTGCGTGCAAAAAATGAATTCGATATTCATGCAGTGGAATATGTAAACCAGTTTTTTAAAGACAAGGCAAAGGATAAAACCTATCTCGGAGAAATGAAAAAACGCTGTGATGATAACGGCGTAAAAAGCGTGCTGATCATGTGCGATGGGGAAGGGGAAATGGGTGATAAGGATGCTAAAAAGCGTATGCAGGCTGTGGAAAACCACTACAAATGGGTGGAAGCTGCACAGTTCCTCGGCTGCCACGCTATCCGCGTAAACGCCGCAGGGGAGGGGACTCCGGAAGAAGTAGGTAAAGCTGCTGCCGAAGGCCTGGCTAAACTGGCCACTTACGCCAAAGATTTCAACATCAATGTGATCGTTGAAAATCATGGTGGTAATTCTTCCAACGGTAAATGGCTGAGCAACGTTATGAAAACGGTAAATCTGCCTAACTGTGGTACCCTGCCTGATTTCGGTAACTTCTGTATAGAAAAAACCAAACCGGAAGCCAATACTCCGGAAGCATGGGCTAAAACTAAATGCCTCCAGGAATATGACCGCTACGAAGGTATCCAGGAGCTGATGCCTTTTGCAAAAGGTGTGAGTGCTAAATCGTACGACTTTAAAGAGGATGGCAGCGAAATCACCATGGACTTTGCACGCATTATGAAGATCGTAAAAGACGCCGGCTATACCGGACATGTAGGAATCGAATATGAAGGCAGCAACCTCTCCGAAGAAGAGGGTATCCGCAAAACGAAAGAGCTGCTGGTGAAAGTAGGTTCCGCCTTAAGCTGATAAAGATATGCCGAAGCTGTTTTTTTCAGGAGCAAAAAAAGCTTTCTTCTGGAGAAAAAAGGCTTTCATTTTCACGGGGAGAAAGCGGCGACCGCCGCTTTCTCCCCTTTTTGTTTTTCTGCCGAAGGCAGAAAAACAAAAAGGGGTTTTCTTATTTTGCAAAAGCGGACAACTATGTACCAAAAACGGACACGTGTTTATTTTTAATAATGCATTTTGGTTTGACAGCCAGTTTGTGCCAATTAAGGCATTCGTTTAGAAGTCATCCCTGCAACTATTAAAGTTATGCTGAAGAACTACTTTAAAATCGCATGGCGAAACCTGCTGAAAAACAAAACATATGGCTTGCTGAATGTACTGGGCCTGTCGTTAAGCATTGGTGCCGCCATTTTGATCATTACCATGGTGAAATTTCACCTGGCCTTTGATACCTTCCACCATAACGCCGACCGCATATACCGAATTGTAACGGAGCAACACCGTGATAAAATATCCTACACGTCCAGTACGCCACCGCCTTTGAGCAGCGCGCTCCGCAGGGATTACAGCTATACTGAAAACATTGCCCGCGTAGTAGATGCGGATGCAGCCCTTATCACCATTCCCCAGGGCAAAGAAGTGAAAAAATTTAAGGAAGACCACCTGTACTTTGCAGAACCTGACTACCTGCAAATCTTTAATTTTCCGCTGGTAGCCGGCAGCGCCATGCTGGGAGAACCCAACACAGCTGTTATAACGAAAAGGACTGCACGTAAATATTTTGGTAACACCGACCCTGTTAATAAAACATTTAGCTATAATAACCTCGCAAACATCCGGATTACGGGCGTATTAAAGGATATCCCCGCTGAATCGGACCAGCAGCCGGAATTGATATTGTCGTGGCCTACGGTGAAGTTGTACGACAGCTTTTTCTCCAGCGAAGATACCTGGGGAGGTATCACTTCCGACCTGTCTACCTTTATACGTTTGCGGCCGGGGGTAAGCACTGCCGAAGTGGAAAGGCAGCTGGCAGACTATGTTCCCCGCTACCGGCCTAAAAGTAAAAATGTGCATCACTACCTGTTACAGCCGCTCAGCGACGTGCACTATAACGCCCGTTACGGTGGGTCCATGGAACGTAAAAACCTGCTCATTCTCTCGCTGATAGCTGTATTTTTATTGTTCACCGCCTGTGTAAACTTTATCAACCTCGCCACAGCCCAGGCAGTGAGCAGAAGTAAAGAGGTGGGTATACGAAAAGCGCTGGGTGGTCAACGTCGCAGCCTGTTCTGGCAGTTTATTGCCGAAACCGCCGTTATAACGCTCACGGCTACACTCATAGCTATCCTGATTTCCTGGTTGCTGCTGCCCACCGTGAATAACTATTTTCATACCAACATCAGTTATATCCTATTTTCAGATCCAAAAATGGCTGGCATACTGGCGTTAGTAGTGGTGCTGGTGACTTTCCTGGCGGGGGCATATCCCGGACTTATTCTCTCTGGATTTAAGCCGGTAGCGGCACTGAAGGGCAAAGTGAGCCCGGCACAGCTCGGAGGTTTTAATACACGCCGCAGTTTAATCACGGCGCAGTTTACTATCTCCCTGATATTAATAATTGTAATGCTGGTAATTAACCGCCAAATGCAGTATACCCAGCAGTTTAACCTCGGTTTTAATAAAGATGCTGTGGTAATGGTGCCCATGGGTAGCGATCAGCCGGACATCAGCCGGAAAACGCTGGCTCATCAGCTGGAAAATATTACCGGGGTGGAACATGTAACCATGTGCTTTACCCCTCCAAGCACCAGCACCGCCTGGAATACCAACATTTACTTTGACAACCGGGAGGAAAGCGAACTGTTTCGGGTGAACATTAAGGCCGTGGATGAAAACTACCTGCCAACATTCGGCCTCAGGCTTACAGCCGGCCGTAATCTGCTACGGGCGGATAGCGCGCGGGAAATGTTGATAAATGAAACGGCTGTACGAAAACTGGGACTGGCATCACCGGAAGAAGCACTGAATAAAGTAATCTCCTTTGATGGAGGACAATATAAACTAACTGTGGTGGGCATTGTGTCCGACTTCCATAACGGATCGCTGCACAGAGAAATTGAGCCGGTAGGCATGGCGATTATGCCGGACCATTATCAGCAGTATGCGATCAAAACGAATATGACCGGACTGCCCACCACCCTTGCTGCTATTGAAAAAGCCTGGACGGCCATGTACCCGGAGAAAATTTATGAGTATCATTTTCTGGACGACAGCATTGCTGAGTTCTATGAAACAGAACAGGCCATGCTGCGTATTGTGAAAATATTTTCGCTTATCTCCATTTTCATCGCCTGCCTGGGGTTGTATGGCCTGGTATCGTTTATGGTGGTACAAAAACGCAAGGAAATAGGCATCCGCAAAGTACTGGGAGGAAGTATCGGAGGGATCTTGTGGTTGTTCGGAAAAGAATTTGCCCGCCTGATATTGCTGGCATTTATGGTGGCCGGTCCGTTAGGCTGGTGGCTGATGAACAGCTGGCTGAAAGATTTCAGGTACCATATTACGCTGGGGCCGGGAGTGTTCCTGGTGGCTATTGCAGGTACGATGATCATAGCGGCACTGACAGTCGGCGTACAGAGCGCCCGCGCCGCCATGATGAATCCGATCAGGAGTCTGAAAAGCGAATAGCTATTTCACTCCAAATTGTTTTTTCAGGAATGCGATGGCGTGGGCATATGCTTCGCGGGTCGCATTGCTGTCGTATATAGGATTGCTGGGATTGGCAAAGCCATGGTCCGCATCGTAAGTATATACCGTCAGAGATTTACCTGCAGCAGCCATATTCTTTTTGAATTCGGCGACCACCTGCGGGTTAATTCCTTTGTCTTTATTGGCAAAAAATCCGAGCACGGGTGCATGCAATGTTTTGAGTTTTTCCACATCTTTTTCCGGCATGCCGTAATACATCACATCACCAACATTCTGCCTGCCATTAATCAGGCCCGACTGCAGTGATAATCCGCCGCCAAAGCACCAGCCAAGAGTAGCAATTTTAGCAGCAGGTCCCACATGTTTCAGCGCACCTTCCATAATGGCCTGGAGCCGCGCTCTGGGAGTAGCCTGCATGATCTTTGCCGCCTCGCCGGATTCCGTGGCAGTTTTACCGTCATACATATCCAGCGCCAGTACGTTTACTTTGCCGCCCAGGTCGTTATACAGCTTTTCCGATTCCTTTTTGATGTAGTCATTTAAGCCCCACCATTCCTGGTATACAAACAGATAAAGGTTGGATGGGGATTTGGCTTTAAAGAGAAACCCGGAGGCTTCCTTTCCGTCCGTAGCAGGGAAGGTAACCGTTTGGCCTTCAGCGCCTGCATAAGTGTAGGGGAGTGGGTTGGCATGCTGCATCACGAAGCTACCGGAATTGGCCAATCCGGCAAATTCCGTGATAGCATCTGAATGGCAGCAGCTGGCGGTTTGGGCATGCAGGCTGCCGGTAACAGCAAATAAGGTAATAGCGAGCAGTAACTTTTTCATGACAGTATTTATTTGACCAGAAATTACAACATTCTGCCGGATCAGAATTTGATTTCTACTTTGCTGCCTTCGGTTTTGTAGCTAAAGCCCTGTTCTTTACCCAGGGCATCCAGTACCTGTTGCAGGGTAGCTTTTACGAATAATTTGGTAACAGGGGTGGTTTTGGACGCATCGCCTTTTACGCTTATTTCAACGCCGTACCAGTCTTCCAGCGTTCGCCACATCAGCAGGCCCTGGGCATTGGTGAGCTGCAGGCTGTCGGCCAGCCAGCTTTCGGCATCCTGCGGGTTATAGGTTTCCTTTTCCATCAGGTCTATTTCCTTGTTGGCAAGGATCATATTGCCGCGTTCCAGGATTTCAGGCTGGTTATCTGTTTCGGAGTGATAGCTTTTGGAGACTTTAAGCTTTCCGGTGAGCAGGTGTACAGTAGCACCCTGCTGGTTCGTAAAGCAGCGCATGCGAAACTGCGTGCCCAGCACCTCCGCGGTGAGCTTGTCGGCAATAACGGTAAACACGGCTGGCGCCGGGTTGACAGTAAACCAGGCATCCCCGTCGAGCAATACCTGGCGCTTTTCCTGTCCATAGTTATCCGGCACCAGCAGGAGGGAGCTGGAATTGAGGATCACTACCGAGCTGTCTGGCAGGGTGATGCGCCTGCGTGCTCCAATATCTCCCTGATAAGAAGTATAATGAACACCCGGCGCCTGCATGGTAAGAATAGAACTCGGTTTCTTTTCGGCAGCCGGTGGAGTGGTATGGCAGGCCACGGCCGTGCATAAGGCTACAGGTAACAGGAATTTAAAATAGTTGGTATCACTTTTAAATAGCATATTCCGGGAATTTTGTATGCAAACGAAAAATCCTAAAAGTAATCAAAATTAGCAGCAGTGGGAAACCGGACTTTTCCAATTTCTATCAAGCAAAAGACAATATCTGTTAATGCGGATAAAAAGATATTTCCCTTAGTCAATGTTTTTTGGCTGAATTAACCGACCACCCTAACTTTGCGGGCCATGGAAAAGCAGCTACCTTTATCTTTTGATAATACGGCTATTGCATTTGAAGCAAAAACCGACAAGGCTTTAAGTAAGGCCAACTTTCTCTTCAGTAATATCGGCAAGCCCTGGTTAGTGAAACTGGGAGCCACATTCACTCCCATCGCTTTCAAACTGGGATTACCAATCAAAGGAATCATTAAAAGCACCATTTTCTCACAATTCTGCGGTGGCGAAACCCTGGAAGAAGCTGCACACACGGCTTTGCAACTGGGCAACTACCACGTAGGTGTAGCACTTGACTACGGCGTAGAAGCTATGGAAGGCGAAGAAAACTACGACAAAGCCGTTCCTGAGTTCATCCGCGCTATTCAATACGCTGCTTCCCGCCCTGATATTCCATTTATCGCTATTAAAATTACTGGATTTGCTCGTTTTGGCCTCCTGGAAAAAATGCATAGCAAAGCTGTTCTTTCCGCAGAAGAACAACAGGAATTTGACCGCGTACGCCAACGTGTACACGCCATTGCTGAAGCTGCAGCCAAAAACAACGTAGGTATCCTCGTAGACGCGGAAGAGTCATGGATTCAACAGCCGGTAGACGACCTTACGGATGAGATGATGGCACTGTTCAACAAAAAGAAAGTGATCATTTTCAACACCTTCCAGTTATATCGTCACGACAGGCTCGAGTTCCTGAAAATATCGCTGGATAAGGCTGTAAAAGCGGGTTACCTGCTCGGTGCCAAACTGGTTCGTGGTGCCTACATGGAAAAAGAAAACAAACGCGCTGCTGAAATGGGCTATCCTACACCGATCCAGCCCAGCAAAGCCGCTACTGATAAAGATTACAACGAAGCAGTTACTTACTGCCTCGACAACCTGGATAAACTGGGACTGTTTATCGGTACCCATAACGAGGACAGCTGCATGCTGGCAGCCCGCCTGCTGCATGAAAAAGGTTTACCGCACAACCATGAACATATCAGCTTTAGCCAGCTGCTGGGAATGAGTGATAATATTACTTTTAACCTGGCCCACGCCGGCTATAACGTCTCCAAATACCTCCCTTACGGACCGGTGAAAGACGTAATGCCATACCTGATCCGCCGCGCACAGGAAAATACTTCCATCGCCGGCCAGATGGGGCGCGAGCTTGCACTCATCAGAAAAGAAATGAAGCGCAGGGGTATGTAATACCTGCTGTTTACATTATAAACGAAAAAGAGGGACCAACCGTCCCTCTTTTTTCGTTTATGAAAAGGCTAAATGTTTACTTCGTTTTGCGGCAGCGGAAATTGCGGCCATACATCATCATCCGGCCTGTCTTTTGGTAAGGTTCCCAGCCGGTCGTACCTTCTCAGGTCCACCCAACGGTGTCCCTCACCCAACAGGGAATACCGCCTTTGATACAGGATTTCACCGATCAAGCCTGCGGTGGTTACCGCCCCTGCATACGCGGGCAGGTTATAGGCCGTTCTGATCCTGTTAACAGCCACTATGGCATCTGGCAGCGAACTTAATTGTGCTTTGGCTTCTGCATAAATCAGGATCAGCTCCTCGTTGCGGATAATGTTCACCGGATCATTAAGCGATTTCCATATCCACACTTCACGGTTACTGCTCAGTCCCGACTGACTACCGGGTACAGGCCTCACCGGCGCCTTGTTAATGCGGGTATCGCCGGGAATAATGTCGGTAGCGTAACCGGGATGCAGTAACCGCATATCCCCCGTTGATCCTGGCGCCATAAACAGTGGGTTTGCCATATCACCACCGCCGGTAGAAAAGTAATGATATACTCCTGCTGTCAGTGAGCCGTTTAAATCGAAAAACGATTCGTTTAGTGCAGTCAGTGCATTCGCCCATTTCTGGTTATACAGGAATACCCTGGCAGCAATGGCACGGTTAAATTTGCGCAATCCGGCCGCATTGGAAAAACCTGCAAAGCCTTCTGATAAAGGGAATATTACGCTTGCCCCGGAGAGGTCATCTGCACCTTCCTGCAAGAATTTCAGGATAGTATCCCTGGCCTGTACGGGGTCTTTAATCACCGCTCCGATGTAGGTAGGATCACTGTTTGGAATCCGGATACCGTTGGTATTCGTCATGTTTAAATTCAGCAGTAACTGGTAACCGATAATGGTTTTCGCAAAACCGGTGTAGCCCTTGCGCTCCGCATCTGTAATGAATTTAGATGCCGCCGCAGCTTGCAGCAATATAAAGCACTGGCGTACCACCAGGTACCTCGATGCCCATGGATTGGTGAGATAGAAGCTGTTGTTATCCAGCTCTTTAGTGCCTCCTCCCAGGAGGTCAGTCGTATAACGCGGCTCTGACCCTGAAAAGCGATAGATCTCTCTCCCGATAATACCAACAGCATCCAGGTAAGCCGTTACATCCCTGCGCATGCCTGATTCCGCGCCGGTAGCAAGGTTGTTCAAGGAACTCTTGCTGGTGTTGATCACAATACCGGAAGTAGTGGGATTGTTGAGATTGGGAATTTCGCCTTTGCGACAACTCAGTAGCACCAGCATGACCAGCAGGCTTATATAAAAATGATAATTTTTCATGTGCATGTTTTTAAATGAGTTAGATCAGAAGTTGACACCCAGGTGGAAACTGGCTCTTTTCGAAGCAGGAAAAGGCATCACATCCACACCTGATGAAATACCGTTGCTACCGCGACTCTGGGTAGTGGTCATGGTATTGCTGCCGAAGTTGGAAACTTCCGGATCATAACCTACGTATTTAGTCCAGGTGAAGAAGTTATTGGCCGATACTCCCACTCGGATACCCTTAATGTAGTTTGTATTTCTCAACGGTACATTATAGTACAATGCCACCTCACGTAAACGTACATACGCAGCATCCTGTACGTAAATGGCTGCATCTCCCGCACTTACCCTGTAGGCGCCCAGTTTGGTGCCTTTGTACTCCTCGTCATAATCGAAAGAGGTGGCACCCGCATCTGTGAGCAACTGTGTCAGGTTGATGTTTTGTCCGCCATTTTTCCAATGCAACAGGAACTGCAAAGAGAAGTTCCTGCAGATAGTGAATTCATTGAAAAAGCTCATCTGGAATTTGGGTTCCGAATTACCAAGCAGCTGAAGCGCTCCGCCTGAGATACCCTTGATCTGCGTGGCTGGCTGTCCCTCCTCGAGGTAGTAGGTGCCGAGGGAGTTACCGAAGGCGCCAATGGCAAACGGAGGAATGGTGAGTTTAGTAACAATAGCCTTGTTTTTCCACCAGTTGAGGGTGGCAGTCCAACGCAGATTTTTCATGGTTAATGGAACGGTGGTGAGTCCCAGCTCAATTCCAGTATTTCGGAGGTCACCACTGTTTTTCCATTCGCTGGAATAGCCGCTGGAGGCGTTGAGGGCGCGGCGAAGCAGCAGGTCGTTGATCTTTTTGTTGTAATAGGTGGCTTCAAGTCTGATCCGGTTATTAAACAAGCCGAAGTCAAGGCCGGTTTCCAGCTCAGCCTGTCGTTCCGGCAGGATATCCGGATTTCCGCGGAGGTTATCATTCAGCAATCCCGGCAGGGTGTTGATATTGCTGGGAATCAGGCTGGTGAACTTACTGCCGTAGGGAGGGATGTTGCCTGATTGTCCATAGGCCGCGCGGATTTTGATGAAGTCGATCGCGCTTACATTGGCCAGAAACCGTTGCGCGAGGTTCCAGGAGAAGGAAGCTTTTGGATATACGTAGTATTTTTTATAATCGCCGTTGTTGGTGGAGCGGTCGAACCGTACGCCACCGCTGATGGTGATATCTTCCAGCAGGGTCAGGTCTTCCTGGAGGAAGATACCGTTGTCCCGGAATTGCTGCCGGAATTGGCGCACGGTGGTGCTTCCGCTTTGATCGAGGTTGCTCTGGCCACTGGTGATGTTAGTGGCGGTGGTGCTGATGTTATCGAAGTTACCTGTTTCGTAGGTAGCTCCCAGTGTACTCGTAAGCGTTAGATTTTTGCCGGGATTGAAGATATTGATGAGGAAGCCAGCCAGGTTGGTATTGAGGTTATTGCTGTTGCTCTGTATGGAGTGGCCCTCCATGCCTTTTTCTTCAAACTGGATTTCCCTTGGAAAGAGGGCTGTGGTTCTGAAATTGAAGTAGTCCACTCCACCGCGCAGCACAATTTTGGTGGTGCTGGTTTTGCTTTGCGCCAGTATGGCGTTGATATTACCACCACCAACAAAGCGGTTGGTGGTTTCGTTGTTGGTCATTTTATCCCTTGTTTCCAGCGGATTGGAAGCCGCAAATGAATCGCGGGGATATACGCCAACAGCGTTGGGGTACAGGTCGATCCAGCCGGGTGTGGAGGACAATGCCACGCCGTAGGATACGCCGTTGTTATCGTTGTTGGTCAGCCCTCTGTCGGCAGATGAATTTATATAATTGGTGGTAACGGAAACGCTTATACGATCATTTACTTTATGATCTACATTTAATCGCACGGAGTTATTGAGGTAGCCGGTATTTTTTATGATACCGTCTTCTTTTCTTCTGTTTCCGGAGAGATAAAAGGTGGTCTTTTCGGCGCCGCCACTTAAGGCGATGCTGGTATTACTGATAATGCCGGTTTCACCGTACATTTCTTTTTCGTAATCGAATATTTTCCCGGTTGCGCGGGCTTGTTCAAATTTGTATTTATACCAGGCCCGGGCTTTGATCACATCAGGATCTGCGGAACTGGAGGGGCCTGCGAGATCGGCGGCTGTTTCCGGCGTGAAGCTGCGGACTCCCAGCAGGTGTCGCGCTTTTACGATGCCTGTTTCCTGGTTTACGGAGATGCTTGTTTTGCCGTTTTTACCTTTTTTGGTAGTGATAATGATAACGCCGGCGGCGGCTTTGGCGCCATATAGCGCTGCTGCGGAGGCGCCTTTGAGGATTTCGATGTTTTCTATATCGGCAGGGTTGAGGTCAGCAATACGGCTGGACGGGTTATCCTGGTTATTAGGGTTACCGGCGGTGGCTGCGGCGGTAACGTCGTTGAGACCTGCCGGAATACTATTGTTATTAAAGAATATACCATCTACCACATAAAGTGGTTGTGAGTTACCGAAAACTGAAGTGATACCCCTGAGTTTTACGGAAATACCGCCACCGGGTGCACCGGAGTTCGCAGTGATGAGCGCGCCGGGAATTTTTCCGCTAAGGGCTGCATCAAAAGTTTGTGCGGGCGCTACACCGGATAGTTGTTTCGAAGAAATGGTAGCCACGGCATTGGCGAGATTTCTTCTTTTTACGGAAGTAGCCATACCGGTTACCACCACTTCATCCATTACAGAAAGATTTTCTTCCAGGGAAACGGTGAGTGGCCCTGCATTTGCGTTTGCTGTAACTGTTTTGGTTTTGTACCCTGTGGAACTGAATATCAGGGTAGTGGAGGCAGCGGTGTTGGGCAAAATAATGCTGAATTTTCCATCAGCGCCTGTGACGGTTCCCCGGTTGCTGTTGGGGATTCTAACGGTTACACCGGGAATAGGTCGTCCGGTGTTGCTGTCCTGTGTTTTACCGGTGATGGTTTGCTGGGCATACAGCATGGTACCACATAGCAGTAACAACACCAGGAAGGTGAGTCTGGGTAGAAGCATAATAATGGGAGTTGAATAATGGAAATTAGAGTGATAGACTAAAAGTAGCGGCTGGGCAGGGCCTGCGGTCCTGTCCAGCCGCATTTCTGTACCTGCTTCCTACAGGCACAGAAATGCGATAAATATTAGCCTTACACCAATGTCTAAAGTGGTCTTGTTGTGTGTTTAAATAATACAGGTTTTGGTTAGATGAATTGCTTTTGGTTGCTGTTGAGGTCTTTCAGGCTAAGCTGTTGTTTCTATTCTCATTTATTGGCAAGGCATAACAACTACGCAGGGTGCACAATCAGGTTATTTCTTCGTATAGTCGTTATATGGGGATTTCCTTCTATGAATTTATAGCCAGATTTCGAAAAAAGCTAAAATCTTGATTTTTTTTATTTTAAGAATTTATGCTATATTATCTGGAGAGTCAGCTAATTTCAAATCTTCGTATCTTGCCGCCTTATGGACCAGTATCTTGCATTATTAAATCATATCATTAAAGAGGGAGCAGTTAAAACCGATCGTACCGGCACCGGTACTACCAGTGTTTTTGGCTATCAGATGCGTTTCAACCTGAAAGATGGTTTTCCGGTGGTAACTACTAAAAAGCTGCACCTGAAATCAATTATATACGAATTGTTATGGTTCCTGAAAGGGGACACCAATATAAAATGGCTGAAGGAGCACAATGTGAGCATCTGGGATGAGTGGGCGGATGCCAACGGTGACCTCGGGCCTGTGTACGGCAAGCAATGGCGTAGTTGGGAAACCCGCGACGGCCGTGTGGTAGACCAGATTACCGAGGCGGTAAACACCATCAAAAAAAATCCGGACTCCCGCAGGATTATTGTAAACGCCTGGAACGTGGGCGATTTGCCTGATATGGCATTGAGTCCCTGCCATTGCCTGTTTCAGTTTTATGTAACGCCGGCAGATGCTGCTAAGGGTGAAACCCGTGGAAAACTGAGCTGTCAGCTGTATCAGCGCAGTGCCGATGTATTCCTCGGTGTGCCGTTTAATATTGCTTCCTATGCGCTGCTTACGATGATGATCGCGCAGGTATGCGACCTGGAACCGGGAGATTTTGTACATACCTTCGGAGATGTGCATCTGTACAGCAACCACGTGGAGCAGGCTAACCTGCAGCTGAGCCGTCAGCCTTTTCCGCTGCCGCAAATGAAAATCAACCCGGAAGTAAAAGACATCTTTGATTTCAAATACGAAGATTTCGAATTAGTGAACTACCAGCACCACGCCGCTATTAAAGCACCGGTGGCGGTTTAAGGCACAGTATCTTATGAAAACAGTTTCTATTATAGTGGCGGCATCTGATAATGATGTGATTGGCATCAATAATATGCTGCCATGGCGCTTGCCGGATGACCTGAAGTATTTTAAGAATACCACTACCGGTAAGCCTATTATTATGGGCCGGAAAACGTTTGAGTCGCTGGGAAAAACGCTGCCAAACCGTCCTAACATTGTAATTACCCGTCAAACCGACTATCAGCCGGAAGGTACAATTGTGGTGGATTCACTGCAGGCGGCCATTGACAAAGCTAATGCGTATGATGTGGAGGAGATTTTTATCACTGGTGGGGCGCAGATATTTGTACATGCGTTACCGTTAGTAGATAAAATTTACATGACCCGTGTATCCGCCACCGTGCCGGGGGATGCATTTTTCCCTATGATTGATCCTGCTATCTGGAACCTGGTGAGTGATGATCGCCATGAGGCGGATGAGCGTAACCAGTATGCGTTTACGTTCCAGGTGTGGGAAAGGATTCCGCATTAATTTATTTAAAGATAACGGTACCCAGCCCCTGGGTCAGTTCTTTTTCGAGCTGTTTCAGGTGCTGGTGTAACTCCATACAGCGCTTCATTTCTTCGAAGTCTGTCAGGTTCATCGCTTCCTGCTGGTTTTCCTCTATCATTTTCTTGATCTTACGCAGGATCAGATAATTGCTGGTAGAGATGGTGTCTTTCAGATAAGCCACATCTCCGAATACCGTATCGATTTCAAAACGTTCTTTCCAGTTAACGCTGAGGTCAGCTTCTTTATCTTCAATGATCAGTGCGATATTTTTCGCGAGGTCCTGGTCTTCATGGTAGAGGAACCATTTTTTATCCGGGATATTTCCTTCGTCGTAAATTCTTTTATACTCTCTCAGTATACGTTTTACCAGTTCGCTGCTTACCAGTGATTCAAAATCATATGGGAGGTGGAAGATGTAGTCTGCCACGGTATTGCGTTCTTCTTCGCTGAAGGGCTTATCGCCGAAGCGGAGGAGGATTTTCACGAGTTCTTTTTCCTGCTTTTCGTCTTTATTGAAGAGGTTTTCGCCTCCGCCGTACTGTGCTTCGGCGGCTTCCATAGCGGCGATGGCCTCGTCGCTGAGGTCGTCGTCGGAAGGTGCTGCAGGTGTGTTACGGTTGTTTTGCTGCTCTCTTTTGGTGAGGCGTTCGCGGATAAATTTGTTGACCAGGGTGATGAGGCCTTGCTCGTCGATTTTGAGGAGCTGGCTGCACTGGCGGATATAGTCTTGCTGACGGGTAAAGTCTTCCGCTTTATCAATTTTCGAAATTGTTTCTGCGATTTCGTTTACCAGCTGTGATTTTTTTGCGCTGTCGTTGCCGGCGTCCTTGAGACTTATCTGGAGTTTAAAGAGGACGAAGTCCTGTTTATGTTCTTCGATGAACTCGCGGAAAGCGGCGGCGCCTATACGTTGTACGTAGCTGTCAGGGTCTTCTTTTTCCGGGAGGAGTACAAGTTTAACGTTGAGGCCTTCTTCCACTGCCATGTCGAGGCCTCGTAGGGCGGCTTTGATACCGGCAGCGTCGCCATCGTAGATGATGGTGAGGTTGTTGGTATATTTTTTTATGAGGCGAAGCTGGTCCTGCGTAAGCGATGTTCCGCTGGAGGCGACTACGTTTTCCACGCCTGCCTGGTGCAGGGAGATAACGTCTGTATAGCCTTCTACGAGCAGGCACTCATTGAGTTTATCGATGGACTGGCGGGCGAAGTAGGTACCGTAGAGAACGCGGCTTTTGATATAGATTTCGTTCTCGGGGGAGTTGATATACTTCGGTGCCTTATCGGTTTTTTGGAGGATGCGTGCGCCAAAGCCCAGTACCTTTCCGGATTGGTTATGGATGGGGAAGATAACGCGGCCGCGGTAGTTGTCCACCGGTTGTTCGTTGCGGATGGTAACCAGCCCTGTTTTTTGCAGGTATTCCAGGTTGTAACCCTTTGCTACGGCGGTTTTAACGAAGGAGTCGCGGGTATTGAGGCAGTAGCCGAGTTGGAATTTACGGATGGTTTCTTCTGTAAATCCGCGTTCTTCAAAGTAGGAGAGGCCTACGTTCTGGCCTTCTTCATTGTTGAAGAGGGTATCGGCGAAGTAATCTTTAGCGAAGCCGTTGATGATGTAGAGGCTGTCAGCCAGCTGCTGAAACTGTTTCAGCTGCGGGCTTACTTCAGTTTCTTCTACTTCGATCTGGTATTTCTGGGCCAGCCAGCGCAAAGCTTCCACATAGGAGTACTTTTCGTGCTCCATGATAAAGCTGACTGCATTCCCGCTTACGCCGCAGCCAAAACACTTATAGATCTCCTTGCTGGGGGATACGGTAAAGCTGGGGGTTTTTTCGTTGTGAAAGGGGCAGTTGCCAAGGTAGTTGGCGCCTCTTTTTTTGAGCTTCACAAACGAACCCACAATTTCCACTATATCTATGCGGCTGAGTATCTGTTGTATGGTGTTCTGAGAAATCACTTCTTATCTGAATATCAACTACAAACATAGCAAAAGTTTGGCTGAAAGTTGTACAACATCACAACTTCACAACTTCAGGTATTACTTAAGGTAATAGGCAGCTTTTTTCTCATATTTTTCAATGAAAGGCAATTTTTTGTGAGATTTTATTATCATGAAAGCAAAATTGATAATCTTTTTCAAAGCCTTTTGGAATGACGGTCTGCTAGCCTGCTTTTCGTTATATTTGGAGATTACCAAAAGCCAAACAATCTTTTTATCAGATGAAAGAAGTTTATATAGTTGCTACTGCCCGTACACCGATAGGATCTTTTAACGGTGGATTGTCTTCCATTGCTGCTACGAAGCTGGGTTCCATAGTGATGAAGGAAGTATTACAGCGTGCAGGCGTGGGAGCTGAGCAGGTGAATGAGGTGTATATGGGGAATGTGATCAGCGGGAATCTGGGCCAGGCGCCGGCAACGCAGGCGAGTCTGGGTGCGGGTTTACCGAATACAGTTCCTTGTACTACCGTTAATAAAGTATGTGCTTCCGGCATGAAAGCGATTATGCTGGGTGCACAAAGTATTATGCTGGGCGACAATGACGTAGTGGTTGCCGGCGGTATGGAGAATATGAGTCAGGTGCCGTACTACCTGGATAAGGCCCGTACGGGTTATAAGCTGGGGCATGGCAGTGTGATCGATGGCATTATCCGCGATGGTCTGTGGGATCCGTATAAGGATTTTCACATGGGCAATGCGGCGGAGTTGTGTGCTACTGAATATCATATTTCTCGTGAGGACCAGGATGCCTACGCGATTGAAAGTTACAAGCGTGCCGCGGCAGCCTGGGAAAAGGGTTATTATAAGCATGAAGTGGTGCCGGTAGAAATCCCTGGTAAAGTGGTGACAACCATATCTGAGGATGAGGATTACAAGAAAGTAATTTTTGAAAAAATTGCTACGCTGAAGCCTACCTTTCAGAAAGATGGTACCATCACTGCGGCGAATGCCTCCAACATCAACGATGGTGCAGCGGCAGTATTGCTGGTAAGTGGTGAGAAGGTGAAGGAGCTGGGATTGAAGCCGCTGGCTAAGATCATCAGTTTCGCGGATGCTTCGCAGGCGCCGGAATGGTTTACTACAACGCCTGTAAAGGCGGTGAATAATGCGTTGCAAAAGGCGGGCATGAAGATAGCCGATATGGATTTTGCAGAGGTGAATGAAGCGTTTAGCTGCGTGCCTATTGCGAATGCAAAGGATTTAGGTTTGCCGATGGAAAAGGTGAATGTATGGGGTGGTGCGGTGTCCATGGGGCATCCTATCGGCTGCAGTGGTGCGCGTATTGTGGTGACGCTGAATTCCATACTGCACCAGGAAAATGCCCGTTACGGTGTAGCTGGTATTTGCAATGGTGGTGGTGGCGCAAGTGCGATCATTATCGAAAGAGTATAGTTACTGATAATATAATTATCACTTTTAAACCTGTCTTTTCAGACAGGTTTTTTTATGCTCGTTTTGATATTAATATTATTATTTGTTAATGCGTAAATATTTACAAATGAATAACAAATGATGTGATTTTTGAATTAGGAAGGTTTTGTAAGTTTGTATTGTAAGATTGAAAAAGATGAAGTTGACCCTGTGACCATTGTTAGTGAAACCAGTAATGTTAGATTATTTCATTTCGAAAATCCACTCAGTATTTATGAATGAATTAATCATATACCAGCCTACACTGACGATGTGAATGGCCTCTTAGCTTTATTGCTTTCAAATTTTTAATAATCATAATAATCTTAAACAATTAATTATGCAAAAGATCAAAAAAATGCCTGCATTCAATGGCACTTATCCCCCGGGCTACTCGGCTTATATCGCCAAAGCCCGCCAGATTGAAGCAAAAGTTAGATCGATCAAAGCTTTTGGTGAAGAGTTAATTAATGATCCTCAAAAAGCGAAGGAAGTATTAATCAAAATAGGGGTACTTCAACCCAATGGAAAAACAACATATCCTTATCGGCATCTGCGATTTCCAAGACTGGAAGATTCACCATTCAAAATTTTGTAAATGGAAATATTGGATAATCTGAAATAGTTATTAAAATCAAAATTATGGAAAAACTTGATGAACTTCCCGAATATACGGACAACTTCCCTCCAGGTTACTTAGCTTATAGAGCGGAACAATTGGAAATGAAAGAGAAACTTAGATTAATTGAAATATTCTGTCAGGAGCTACTGAATGACAAGCAAAAGGCGAAGGAGGCCTTTATTAAAATTGGAGTACTTCAATCCAATGGGAAGACTACCTGGCCATATCGACATTGGCGATTTCCGACATTGGAAGATTGAGTCTACAAGTTGCATTCAGCCCTGCTTACAAGACTAAAACATTTTTGCTAACCTTTATTTTAATAGTATGTACAACAAAAGATCAGGGCTGATCTTAGGGTTTCACGGCTGCAATGCAAGCCTGGCAAGACAAACGGTGCTTTTAAACCAAACTTTAAAGAAAAGCCACAATGGTTATGATTGGTTAGGCCACGGGATATATTTTTGGGAGCATAATTTAAAGCGTGCCTGGACGTTTGCGGCCAAAAAATGTAAGAAAAATACAAGTATGGCGAGACCTGGAGTAATTGGTGCTGTAATAGACCTTGGAAATTGCCTGGATCTGCTTGACAAGAATTGTTGCCAATTACTGCAGAGCTTTCACAAGCTTTTATTAACGATCAAACAGGATTTACCACAAAATTCCCTAATTGACAAAAACAATATTTTTTTAAAAAGGGAATTAGACTGTACGGTATTAGAATTATTCCATTTGTGGAATGAATCATGCGGTTTCCCTGCATTTGATTCCGTACGTCAGGCATTTGAGGAGGGGCCGGTCTTATATAAAGATTCAGCCTTTCGAGAAGAAACACATATTCAAATCTGTATCAGAAATCCCAAATGCATAAAAGCCTACTTTCTACCAATAAAAGATTATGCACTAACGGATACAGAAAATGAATATGCTAAAGAACATTTTTAATTAATATACCCCTGCCTCAGCGGCACAATTGTATCCACCCTGATTGTACCACCCTTTGTACCACCGGCTGTTAACTGTATATGTACACTGTCATTGCCCAGTTTACTGAGTTTAACAGTCCCGGGAGCCGCCCCGGGATTTATTATATCCGGCGTTATCTTCTCAAAAAACCAGTATTTATCTTCTACCATACTATAAGTAGGATAACGGGTAAGGATACCCGTACTTTTCGTTTGCATGGCAAAGTCGTCATCAATCTTAAACCGCTCAAAATCACTATCGGCAAATAGGGTGAGGGAGGCCAGGATAGTAATTGTCCGCAAAAACGGGAGCAGCAAGCCTACCACCAGCACCACCGGAAAGGCAAACAACGAGGCCAGGTAGTAATACCGCGCATTGATCTCCGGCTTTGATAACCCATATAATATAAATCCGCTGCCGGCATACAAAGTCAGGAACATCCGCTCCGTTTGCGTGCCCTTGAAGCCATACCCGTTTATGCTCAGTATGATACTGATTACGGAAAGTACCAGGAAAATAAGGTGAAAGTTCCAGGTCAACAGGCGGGCTACAGGCGCTTTAATGTCCTTGATGCGGAAGGAAATAGCAGCGATATAGGAAAGACTGAGCAAAGTTACAGTGATCATCTCATCAGTATGTGAAATGTATTTAAATATCAATTTATAAATATATAAAATATTTACTTTATGATCCCGGCTTTTTTTTCCTTTGCTTTTTCGACAACAAACGATAAATTTGCCCTGCCTAAATGAAGACTTAGGCAATTAAACTTTCAAACTTTATTAAGATTAGCATGCGTCAGATAGCTTTCAGACAAGCCTTAAGAGAAGCCCTGCAGGAGGAATTTCGCCGTGATGAACGGGTTTTCATAATGGGGGAGGAAGTAGCCGAATATAATGGTGCTTATAAAGTGACCCAGGGAATGCTGGATGAGTTTGGACCAAAACGCGTTATCGACACACCTATCGCTGAGCTCGGCTTCGCTGCCATCGGTGTTGGTGCTGCACAAAATGGTCTCCGTCCGGTAGTGGAATTCATGACCTGGAACTTCGCTGTTCTGGCACTGGACCAGATCCTCAATACCGCTTCAAAAATGCTGGCAATGAGTGGCGGCCAGGTAGGTTGCCCTATCGTTTTCCGCGGACCTAACGGTTCTGCAGGTCAGCTGGGTGCTCAACACTCCACTGCATTCGAAAGCTACTATGCCAACATCCCGGGCCTGAAAGTAATCTCCGTATCTAACCCATACGACGCAAAAGGCTTACTGAAAGCAGCTATCCGCGATGACGATCCGGTTGTTTTCATGGAGTCTGAGCAGATGTACGGCGATCTGGGTGAAGTACCTGAAGAAGAATACATCATCCCTATCGGTAAAGCCGACATCAAACGCGCCGGTAAAGACGTTACCATCGTGTCTTTCAACAAAATGATGAAAGTAGCACTGGGCGCCGCTGAAGAACTGGCTAAAGAAGGTATCGAAGCTGAAGTAATCGATCTGCGCACCATCCGTCCGCTGGATTGGTTCACCATCCTGGAATCAGTGAAGAAAACCAACCGCCTGGTAATCGTGGAAGAACAATGGCCTTTCGCTTCCGTTTCTTCCGAAATTACCTACCGTATCCAGAAAGAAGGTTTCGACTACCTGGATGCTCCTATCCGCCGCATCACCGCTGTGGATGCTCCAATGCACTACGCACCAAACCTCGTGAAACTGTACCTGCCTGATATCGAGCGTACCGTTAAACTGGTGAAAGAAGTAATGTACATGAAAAAATAAGTTTACAACTGCTTATTATACTATTAAGGCTGGGCTAAAGGATTTCCTTTAGCCCAGCCTTTTTTATGTTGATTCGTTTGTCTTTTTTTTAGACGCAAAACCTTCGGTTTTGCTGCTGTTGTTCCACGCTACGCGCGGGAGAACTACTGCTCTGATGAGGGTTGGAGTGTATTCCGCCCTGCGCATGGAATGGCCATCTTTCCCGGGTAAGCTGCAAAACCTTCTTATAAACAACAAAACACAAGTCTTTGCTGCTTAATTTGCTTTGCTGCTCTGCGAGCAAAAAAGACCGGTTAAGCAAATAAATCACTACTCAGATAACGATCCCCCCGATCACAAATAATACATACAATCACCCCTTTCTTCAACTCCGCCGATAACCGCGCCGCCGCTGCTACCGCACCACCACTGCTCATGCCACAAAACACAGCTTCCTCCCGTGCCAGCCGCTTCGTCATCGTTCTGGCCTCGGCCTCACTGATGTCCATTATCCGGTCGATCCGCGAACGGTCAAAGATCTTTGGCAAATAAGCCTCCGGCCATTTCCGAATCCCCGGAATCTTCGATCCTTCGGTAGGCTGACAACCCACAATCTGAATTTCCGGATTCTGCTCTTTCAAAAACTTTGAAACGCCCATTACTGTACCGGTAGTGCCCATGGCACTCACAAAGTGCGTTACCCTGCTCTGTGTATCCTTCCAGATCTCCGGACCGGTAGTTTTATAGTGCATCATATAGTTATCCGGGTTACCAAACTGATTCAGATTAAAATACCCGCCTTTTTCCAGCTGCGCCGTGGCGTAGTCGATAGACCCTTCCATCGACAACTCTTTCGGTGTCAGGATAACTTTAGCACCATACGCCTGCATCGTTTGCACGCGCTCGGCAGTAGCATCTGCCGGCATTACAATTTCTATCTCTATACCAAACAAATTGGCAATCATGGCTAACGCAATACCGGTGTTACCACTGGTGGCCTCGATCAACTTCATCCCCGGCTTCAATTCTCCTCTGTCCAGCGCCCCCTTGATCATCCCATATGCCGCCCTGTCCTTCACACTGCCACCAGGATTATTGCCTTCCAGCTTTCCGTAAATCGTTACAGCCGGCTTGGCCGAAATCTTCTTTAGTTCTACCAGTGGGGTATTGCCCACCAAATCCAGTATTGTTGCCATGGTTATCAGTTACAATTCAGTTAATCGATGTTCTGCTTTATAATAAATCCGCGAAAATGGCTCTACACTTTTGATCAGCCACACATTACCGCCAATAATACTGTGATGCCCCACGATGGTATCACCACCCAATATGGTAGCCCCCGCGTAAATAATCGTATGCTCTTCAATGGTAGGATGACGCTTGTTATGCGCCATCTCCTTGTCCACACTCAACGCTCCCAGCGTTACGCCCTGGTAAATCTTTACATGCGGCCCAATCACCGTCGTTTCTCCAATTACCACACCGGTACCATGATCTATGCAAAACCAGGGCGCAATCACCGCACCGGGATGAATATCGATGCCAGTCCTGCTATGTGCCTGCTCCGTGATCATCCTTGGTAATAAAGGTACTTTCAGCTTATGCAGAATATGTGCAATCCTGTAAAAGGCTACTGCATAAAATCCGGGATAAGCCCTGATCACCTCGTACAAACAGGTGGCTGCGGGATCTCCGTGCAAAATAGCATCTGCATCTTTTCTTAAATCCTCATACATTCCCGGTATCTGCTTCATAAACTGCGCGCTGAGCTGCCTTGCAGGCGCAGGCAACTGATGCTCCATCGACAACAGCAGGGTTTCCAGCTGCTGCTCCAGGTGATGCCCATACTGCTCCAGCAATACAGGATCGGCCATCACATGGCCGGTATGTTCAGGAAATAACCAGTTCAGTAGATTATTGGCAAGGTCGTTGACGGCCCCGGTCGACGGAAAGGCATTAGCCGCCGCCATTTCGTGCCGTCGCTTTAATTCTTCCAGAAAGTCGTTCATATACTATGAGGTTCGGAATTACAGGAAAGGCCTGTTATTTACAGATAAAATTACATATAAATCTACAAAGGTAGTAGACTATTTATGATATTTGGCTGCGTTTTACTACGACAGGTAGTTTAGCCACAATTTTAGCATCTTCTTATACCGGATTCTTAGGTAAGAATCTTATTTTTGGCGTCTGTTGATTAACACTAAACTTTACTATGGCTAACATTTTAATTATTGACGATGAAAAGAGCATCCGTAAAACCCTGACGGAAATATTAAGCTACGAAGGGTATAAGGTAGATGAAGCCGCAGATGGTCAGGAAGGTTTTAAAATGTTTCAGGGAAAGCAATACGATGCGGTATTGTGCGATATAAAAATGCCAAAAATGGATGGACTGGAATTCCTGGAAAAAGCCAGGGAAGTAAATCCGGACATCCCCATCATCATGGTTTCCGGCCACGGAAACATTGATACAGCCGTAGATGCAGTGAAGAAAGGAGCGTATGACTATATCTCCAAACCACCGGATCTGAACCGGTTGCTGATCACCCTGCGCAACGCCATGGACAGAACCACACTGGTAACTGAAACCAAAACGCTGCGCCGTAAAGTAAATAAAGTGCCTGAAATGATAGGGGCATCGGCACCTATCCTCAAAATAAAAGAAACGCTGGAAAAAGTGGCGCCTACAGATGCCCGCGTACTCATTACCGGTGAAAACGGAGTGGGTAAGGAGCTGGTAGCCCGCTGGCTGCATGAGCTTAGTAGTCGCGCTGCCGGCCCTATGGTAGAAGTAAACTGCGCCGCCATCCCCAGTGAACTGATTGAAAGTGAACTGTTCGGTCACGAAAAAGGTTCCTTCACCTCCGCCGTGAAACAACGCATCGGTAAGTTTGAACAAGCTTCCGGTGGTACCCTGTTTCTCGATGAAATCGGCGACATGAGCCTCAGCGCACAGGCCAAAGTGCTGCGTGCTTTACAGGAAGGAAAAATTACCCGCGTAGGTGGCGATAAGGAAATCAGTGTAGACGTTCGCGTGGTGGCAGCAACCAATAAAGATTTGCTGAAAGAAGTGGAAGATAAAAACTTCCGTCTCGACTTATACCACCGCCTCAGCGTAATTCTCATTCATGTGCCTTCCCTCAACGATCGCCGCGACGACGTGCCTTTGCTCGTAGAAAGCTTCCTGGATACTGTTTGCAGCGACTATGGTATTGCCCGCAAAGGCATCGATAAGGACGCCATGAAAGCTTTGCAAAATCACAACTGGTCCGGTAATATCCGCGAACTCAGAAACGTGGTGGAAAGGCTTGTAATCCTTTCCGGTAAAACCATCTCTGCGGAGGATGTAGACGATTTTGTAGTGCCAAACCGGGAGAAGAAAAAAGTAAATTCCTAATAAAATATTCCAGCAATGTCCAGCAAGCATTTGTACCTGATAAGCGGACTGGGAGCGGATGAAAGAGTATTTCAACAGCTGCGGTTCCCGGACGGTTACGAGGTGCATTTTCTGCCCTGGATAACGCCACAACCTCATGAGCCCATCAGCAGTTATGCCGCCCGTATGGCTGCCGGTATCACTGCTGATGGCCAGGTAAGCCTTGCGGGGCTTTCATTCGGCGGTATCATGAGTATCGAAATTGCCAAACTGCGCCCCATACATCAAACCATTCTTTTATCCAGCATCAAGCAAACCAGCGAAAAACCTGCGTACTTCAACTGGATCAGGCGATTACAGCTCACTAAGCTACCCGACTTTATCATCTTCCAAAACCGCACCCGCATTGTGGAATATTATATGGATGTGAGTAGTCCGGAAGAAAAACAATTGCTGAGAGATTACCTGGCGCGTAAAGACTATGCCTATTCCCGCTGGGCTTTTGACGTGATCCTCAACTGGGAAAACGAGTTTCGCCCGCAAAACCTGGTGCATATTCATGGGGATAAAGACCATCCCTTTCCGATTAAGTACCTGCAACCTACCCATATCATCCGCAATGCCGGTCACTTTATGGTGTACAACCGCGCGGTGGAGGTGAGTCAGATTCTCGCTGAAGTCCTAAGCTAATAATTGTGATAACTCATTCATTTCAGTGAGTATTGTTACGCGTAAGTCGCTGAAGTTATGCTCCAGTAAGGATTTTGGTCCGGAGAGATATATGCGCACCGACGGATATTGCTGATTAAGATCCTGGATGTACCGGTGCAGTAATTGGGGATTAGAACTGGTTACCATATGAGAATACAGTGCTGTAACCCCGCTTTTGTTCAGGAATGGATCCAGGTCCCGAAGGGGTACATTGGGGCCAAAATACGTTACCTTCTTCCCATATTTTTTAAGCATGAAATACACATACAGCAAGGGAATTTCATGCAATTCCCCCTCAGGCTGAAACAGGAGGAAATGGTCGGCTGCCGCATAGTTCATGGGCAGGCTATCAATCGCTACCATCAGTTTGGTGCGGATAATGGCACTGCAAAAGTGTTCCTGTGCCGGCAGCATCTGATCTGTTAGCCAAAGGATACCTACTCTTTCCAGGAAAGGATAGATCACTTTATCGATAGCGGCTTCTATGCCATGGGAGCGGATTACACTGGATATAACCGTTTCAAATTCCTCGGCATTATAGTGCAGGGTAGCGCTCAGCAGATCGTTGATCTGCAGACACAGGTCGGATGATTGATCCGATATTGCAAGGCTGAGCGTATTCCTTTCCTGCTCTGACAGGGCGGCAATACGGGAGATTTTAACTCCGTGGTGGTATAAGTAGGCAATTTTCAGGAAGGCTTTGAGGTCTTCCCCATCATAAATCCGATGGTTTGTGTCTTTTCTACGCGGCTGACAAAGCTGGTATCGTTGTTCCCAGATCCTTAATGTGTGCGCCTTTATACCAGTGAAGTTTTCAATATCCCTGATAGAAAAACTGTTCAATTGGCGTCAGGTATAGTATCCGGGCAAATGTATAAAGATTAAGGTATTTTTAAGAAAACTTTTCCTATATAAAAGCTGGAAGGAGAGGACAGAATATTATATTTGCCTTTTTAAGCATTTAACTTAAGCCTAACTGAATGAACCTGGCATTTTGGAAAAACAATAAGGATAAGCAGCCTAAGAAGAAGAAGTCTGCAGTACGTGAATGGCTGGATGCAGCAATTTTTGCTATTATCGCCGCAACCCTGATACGCACTTTCATCTTCGAAGCTTATACCATTCCTACTCCCTCTATGGAGAAGACGTTGCTGGTAAATGACTTTCTTTTTGTAAGTAAGATCAGTTATGGTCCCCGTATTCCGATGACGCCGCTGGCAGTGCCTTTTGTGCATCATACCATGCCACTCACCAAAAATACACCTGCATATTCTGAAGCTGTTAAATGGAAATATCGCCGTTTGCCAGGCATTGGCGAGGTGAAAAGATACGATGTTGTGGTATTTAACTTTCCTGAGGGAGATACTGTAGCGCTTGATGCTGCGGACCCAAGTTACTACCGTATGGTTAGGCAGATGGGATGGACGGAGGTTAACAATAACTACAAGGTGATTCACCGTCCGGTGGATAAACGGGAGAACTACATCAAGCGTTGTATGGCCGAAGCGGGTGATACGCTCACTATCGTGCATGGCGCAGTTTATTTAAATGGTAAGGCAGCACCGGTACCGGTAGCCAGTCAGCACCGTTACACCGTTGTCACAAACGGGGAACCGCTGAACCCTTCCCGCCTCGAAGAAATGGGCATCAGTGGTCCTGACGCTACCCTGGACGCCAGCACTTATGTGTACAACCTCACACCAGCGCAGGTTACCAGTCTGAAAAAATTCGATATTATCAAAAGCATCACAGTTTTCGAAGAGGCCAATATCAGCGCTATTTACGATTACAATGATATTTTCCCGCATGATACGGCTCACTTCCACTGGACAGAAGAGAACTTCGGCCCGCTGTATATTCCTAAGAAAGGAGCTACAGTAACGTTGAACGACAGCAATATCGCGCTCTACGACCGCATTATCCGTGTGTTTGAAAACAATACGCTGGAAAGAAAAGATGGTAAATTTATCATCAATGGTCAGCCAACAGAAAGTTATACATTCAAAATGAACTATTACTGGATGATGGGTGACAACCGCAATAATTCACTGGATTCCCGCTACTGGGGCTTCGTTCCTGAAGATCACGTAGTAGGAAAGGCGTGGATGATCTGGATGAGCTATGGCGAAGGTGGTATCCGCTGGAGCAGGCTGTTCAGAACTATTAAATAACCCTAAATCAACTACCATGGCAAAACAGCTGCAACAATTCGAATACACCGTATACGAAGATATCACTGAACTTAACGATGCAGATGCCTGGTTACTGACAGAAGCACGCGATGTTACGCACCATGCGTACGCACCATATTCACATTTTCAGGTTGGAGCCGTTGCCAGGCTTGCTAACGGCGAGATCATCGCTGGCTCCAACCAGGAAAACGCCTCTTTTCCTGTTGGCCTCTGCGCCGAAAGGGTAGCACTGGCAGCAGCAGCTTCCGTATATCCTGAAGTGGCCATCGATACGATTGCTATCAGTTACCACAACCTCAATGGCGACAGCTCTCAGCCCATTTCACCCTGCGGCATCTGCCGCCAGTCGCTGGCAGAAGTAGAAATGCGCCAGAAAGAGCCTATCCGCCTGATCATGGGTGGCCTTAGTGGTCGCGTGATTGTAGTGGAAAGAGCAAATGACCTCCTGCCCTTTGCTTTCTCCGGAGAAATGCTCGGTTAAAAAGATTGTAGGATAATATATAAATTAAAATTAGTTTATATATATTTGCTGGTATAAATGCCATACCATGAAATCCTATACCAGACGATTGCTGGTGCAGGCAATCGGCCTATGTTTAACCGTGTCATCTGTAGTTGCAGGCGTTAGTAACCCTGGCCGCGACAAAGCCGCACAATTATTTAAGGAAGGACTGACTCTGCGTAGAGCCGGCGCCGTAGTGGAAGCTACCGCAAGGTTTAATGCGGCGATAATGGCCGACAGCACCTATGGTGCTGCCTGGAGTGAGCTGGCAGATATTTACTTTGCAGAAGGAGATTTTACTTTGTCACTGTACCACAGCCTGGTAGCCAGGAATCATGGCAGTACCGCTGCCACGGGACAGGCAGGACTCAGCTATTACCGGTTGAAGCAGTATGATAATGCGTTGGAGCTATTGTCGCTGGCAGCTGCTGACAGCCTGGCCACCACTAATGTTATATTTAGCCTTGCAGGGGTGTATGCGCGACAGGAGCACTACCGGGAAAGCATATACTATTATGAGCGTGGCATTACGGAAAGTGTCGTTGTGGCAGATGACAGTCAGAAAAAAAATGTCAGTGACAGTGTGTTACTGTCACAAATTGCCAGGGATACAGCGGAACCAAAAATATTATATTGTCTGGCCCAGGCAGCCCAGCGAAAAGGCTATCACAAAGCCGCCGCCGGCATCTGGCAGTTATTATTACGTGTCCAGCCCGCCAATGGCTTCGCCATGTTTATGATGGGAAAAGCGTATATGGATATGGGTGAGATGGTGTTGGGAGAAAAAATTTGTGATCAGGCACAGGAATTAGGAGAGATACAGAACTAACGTGTTGGTATATACGTTATTAGACTAAAGATATTCCGCCACAGGAGGAAGTAGTAGAAGCGGTGTTCCGGGAAAGGCAAGCTCCCTGCATTGCGCTGAGGACTGTGGTATTTTCTTCGACAGTTTGGCCACGGTGGCTGCAAGCTGTTAACGCTGCGAACCAGTTGGTTCGCAGCGTTTTAATTTTATTACATACGCTCAGGTACGCGGATACCGAGCAGTTGCATGCTTTTGGCAATGGTATTGGCGGTGAGCTGAATGATTTGCAGACGGAGTTTTTTCTTATCTGCGTCCGCTTCATCGCGGATGGGATAAACTGATACGTTATCCACTTTTTCAGCATAAAAGGCATTAAATGTTTGTGCCAGCAGGAATGCATAGTTTGCAATTACTGAGGGACTCATCTCTTTATGTGCGTCAGCCAGAATGGTAGGGAATTGCTCATTTATAAAGAGTAATTCTTTTTCCAGTGGGAGTAAAGTGCCCTGATAAGTATAATCTTGCAGGTTAGCTACCTCACCAACGGCTCTAATAATAGATTTAATACGTGCATGCGCGTATTGGATATACGGTCCGGTAAATCCGTGCAGATCAATGGATTCTTCCGGGTTAAAGATCATTCGTTTCTTAGGATCCACGCGCAGCAGGAAGAATTTCATCGCGCCGAGGCCGATGGTTTCGTAGAGTTCATCCAGCTCATTTTCGGAGAAGTCAGCCAGTTTTTTGCCGGCTTCCTGCGTTTTAACTGCAGCGGTTTTCACCATTTCGTCGATCATGTCATCTGCGTCTACTACGGTACCTTCCCTGCTTTTCATGCGGCCATGTGGTAATTCCACCATGCCATAGCTGAGGTGAAAGATGCCGGGTGCTGCTGGTTCTCCGAGTTTTTCGAGGATGAGTTGCAGTACCTTGAAGTGGTAGTTTTGCTCGTCGGCTACTACGTAGATGCTTTGATCCATGTGGTAGTCGTCGTATTTCAGACGGGCGGTACCCAGGTCCTGGGTCATATATACGGAGGTACCATCGCCGCGGAGGAGCAGTTTTTCATCCAGTCCGTCAGCGGTGAGGTCGATCCATACGGAGTTGTCTTCTTTTTTGAACAGTACACCTTTACGGAGGCCGTCTTCCACGAGGTCTTTACCAAGCAGGTAGGTCTGGCTTTCGTAGTACATTTTATCGAAGTCGATGCCCAGTTTTTTATAGGTGACATCAAATCCTTCGTATACCCATCCGTTCATGGTGTTCCAGAGTTCGCGTACTTCCGGGTTACCGGCTTCCCACTGCTGCAGCATTATTTTTGCCTGCAGCATGATCTCTGTTTTATTACGGGCAGCCTCTTTAATATCGCCCATAATTTTGGCTACTTTCTCTTCGTTCTCCTTTACTTCAGGTTTGTGAAGGGCAGTTACCAGTTTCTCCAGTTTCTCAGTTTCAGCGGCATTGAAATCGCGGAAATCGTGTTCCAGTACGCGATCTATGATAGGCTCGGCCTGTTCTTTTACTACGCTTTCGAATTTCACGTAGTAGTCGCCCACGAGGTGGTCACCTTTAATGCCGGTGGATGCCGGGGTATCACCGTGTGCAAACTCCTGCCATGCCAGCATGGATTTACAAATATGGATACCGCGATCGTTTACCAGGTTGGCTTTAATGACTTCGTAACCGTTGGCTTTCAGGATTTCTGCGATGGAGAAACCGAGGAAGTTATTACGGAGGTGACCCAGGTGAAGGGGCTTATTGGTATTGGGAGAGGAGTACTCTACCATGATTTTCTTACCATTGGCAGGTTGGACGCCAAAGTTTCTATTGGTGAATTCCTTTTTCAGGAAGTTTGACCAGTACTGCGCGTT
The DNA here is from genome assembly GCF_900142605.1 of Chitinophaga jiangningensis. Lineage (GTDB taxonomy): Bacteria > Bacteroidota > Bacteroidia > Chitinophagales > Chitinophagaceae > Chitinophaga > Chitinophaga jiangningensis. Next base: position 604,190 of record NZ_FRBL01000004.1, on the reverse strand, counting down.
AATGGTAAGGTTCAGGAATCCTTTTACTACGTTAAATGCAGAAAAGAGTTCCGGATTATTGGCTACCAGGTATTCACCGATGTTTTGACCGGCTTCTTCTGGTTTTTGTCGGCTGAATTTGGTGAAAGGGAACGTAACAATGGTGTATTCACCTTCGAACTCAGGTTTGGTAATATTAACAGAGATGTCAGTTGCTGCTACCTGTTGGTCGTAAAGTGATTTAATGGCGGCCACTGCGGCCATTCTGATGGATTGTACAACACTCATGCTGAAAATGGTTAATGCGAGCAGCAAAGATAATCGTTTCTGGCTAAGTCCAATAAGCGTGTTTAGTACCGGTTTTTTAGTATCGCCTTGGGCGTCAATAAAAAACCGGGGGAGATAAGGGCCTTTGGCCCTTATCTCCCCCGGGGTAGTCCAGCGCGCAGCGCTGAACAGTCACTACAGCGACTTAAAAAGAATAAAACAACCCGATTTGTGCTACAGAGTTTTTAGAATCAATGTTCACATCATCATTGTAGATATTGGTCAAACCGAAGTTATATCTGCCTGAGAATCCGAGGCCGTTATCCAGTTTATATCCAAATCCGAGCCCTAAGCCGAAGTCGGCGGTAGTCATTATGTCTTTATAATCCTTGTTGGTATTATCACCTACTTTAGTTTTGGCAGCCAGCAGGAAACCTACCTGCGGACCTGCTTCCACGAAGAAGCTTGGTGCAATGGAGTACTGTACCATCAATGGGATGTTCAGGTAGTCAGTAGCGATGGTAACGTCTTTTAATGGAATACCGAGTATAGTGCCGGATTCCAGTTTAGTACCCTGACCAGAGTACAGGAGTTCAGGCTGGAATGCCCATTCTTTGGTAATGGCAAAGTTAGCGTACACACCAGCGTTGAACGAAGCGCGTACTTTATTATTATCATACTGCGTCATTTTCGCCAGGTTGAGACCACCTTTTACACCGAAGTTAACATTTTGTGCCTGTGCTGTCAGGAACGAGCCAAGGGCAATGATGCCGGACAGAATAAGTTTTTTCATGATATGTTTATTTGAGGCAGGGAAAATGCAATAACTGTGCCGGGTGTACGAAATATTTAATTTTTTTATACTGTAATAGTTGGGGTAATAAAAAAGGCTCCATTATGAAGTGGAGCCTTTTTTATATTAAAGCAATGGCTTTTTAGTAAATATAGAACTCAACGCGTCTGTTGCGCTGACGGCCTTCAGCTGTTTTATTGGACGCAATAGGCTGGGACGGACCATAGCCCAGGGCTTCAATTTTATTAGGCAGCACGCCTTTGGATACGAGGTAGTTTTTAACCGCCTCAGCTCTTTCTCTGGAAAGTTCCATATTGCGTTTGAGGCTACCTACGTTATCCGTGTGACCGGAAAGTTTGAGGTTGAGGTTTTTCCGTTTCAGGAGTTCAGCCACGCGATCCAGTGCAGGATAAGATTTTTCCTTGATGGTTGCTTTGGCAAAATCAAACTCAAGGTTACGGATCGCCTCTTTAACGATGGTTTGATCTTCTTCCGTAATAATTACTTTTTCCTCAATTTTCGGAGGTTCAGGCAGCGGGCAGCCGGAACCGTCTACCTTGGTTTTAGCAGGGGTGTTAGGGCATTTATCGAAGTAGTCAGAAACGCCATCACCATCGGCATCTGCTGTCAGTTTATTCACGTCATCAGCCAGCTTGGCATTAGCAGTGGTGGCAGCAGCAAGGGTTTTTGCCAGGTTCTTTTTCTCCAGCAGCAGTTCATCATAGCCTTGTTTGGCAGGGTTATGAAACTGCAGGTCAGGCTTGCCGGATTTACCCAGTGCAAACTCCAGCCCTACGCGTGCATAAGAGAACTTATCCTTATTAGGACCATACACGTATCCGTCGAGGTTATCCCCATCTGTATAATACATCGTATAGGCGAGGTCGACATTAATTCCTTCCGCCACTTTGAACTTAATACCAGCCCCTACAGGGATAACAAGTTCTTTGATATCGCCATCGGGTTTATACCTGTACTCAGATCCCCGTTTGTCGGTGAGCTTAGGGCTGTAGCCTGCTAAACCTCCACCCACAGTGGCATAGAGCACTGCAATATTCTGTTTGGTAATCCAGTTAACCGTCGTGATATTAAACACTGCACTGAGGGTTCCGGAGTATTTCAGCGTGGTTTTATACTCCAGGTAGGGTCTGCCGGCGTCCATTGGATTCACGCCATTCCCCAGGTTCTTTTCATTATTAGCTTTCAGGAAACCACCCAGGTAATCAGCCCGGAGGCCAAAGAAATGCAGTATCTGGTATTGAACATAGGCGCCGTAGCCAATATTGGGTTTCCATTTGGTGAAGTCGTTGCTACCGCCGGTAGCAGCTACAGGGGCCAGTGCGCCTACATTAAATCCCGCAAACCACCTGTTGTAGTGCTTACCTCCTTTAAACATAGGGGCGGTCATTTGTTCCGGGTCACCTTCAACGGTAACATAGGCCTCTTGTGGCGGCTTCAATTCCTGGGCCTTGCTTACGGCTGGCATGAGTGCCAATGTGCCAATGGCCACATGTAATAGCATGGTTTTTTTCATGGACATCACGTTAAATGCTGATGAATTGGTTGAAATAATAAAAATGGATTCTGGTTGGGGATAATAGAATCTTTACCAGGCGGGCAGAGGTTATGAACAATAAGGCCGGTGTAATTGTCTTTTAAAGACATTTGTTGAAGGCCACCAGGCCGATTGAGTAAAAATAATGATTTCTAATATAAAATATCATTTATCTCATAAATATCTTATAAAAAAAACCGACTGACATATTTACAGATTGATTCCGCTTGGCATAATCATTGACAAAATTCCGACAACACGCATTTAACTTACAACTAAAGGAGAATCTTAATACTATGGGAAAAATAATAGGCATTGACTTAGGAACTACCAACTCATGCGTTGCCGTTATGGAAGGTAACGAACCGGTAGTTATTGCCAATGATGAGGGAAGAAGAACGACCCCATCTGTTGTGGCATTTTTGAAAAATGGAGAAAGGAAAGTGGGTGACCCTGCAAAACGCCAGGCTATTACCAACCCCGTGAACACTATTATGTCAGTTAAACGTTTCATGGGCCGTCATTTTGACGAGGTATCCAACGAACTGACACATGTTAGCTATAAAGTAGTAAGGGGAGATAATAATACCACCCGTATAGATATTGATGGCAGATTATATACACCGCAGGAAATTTCTGCGATGATTCTGCAAAAAATGAAGAAAACCGCAGAAGATTACCTGGGTCAGGAAGTAACTGAAGCCGTAATCACTGTGCCTGCATACTTTAACGATGCACAACGTCAGGCAACCAAAGAAGCAGGTGAAATCGCCGGTCTGACCGTTCGTCGTATCATCAACGAACCTACCGCAGCTGCACTGGCTTACGGTATGGATAAAAAACACGCCGACAGCAAAATCGCTGTGTTTGACCTTGGTGGTGGTACCTTCGATATTTCCGTACTCGAACTGGGCGACGGCGTATTCGAAGTGAAATCTACCAACGGTGATACCCACCTGGGTGGTGATGACTTCGATAAAGTAATCATGGACTGGCTGGCCGACGAATTCAAGAAAGATGAAGCGGTGGACCTGCACAAAGATCCAATGAGCTGGCAGCGCCTGAAAGAAGCAGCCGAAAAAGCTAAAATCGAACTGTCTTCTTCTGCTGAAACAGAAATTAACCTGCCTTATATCACCGCTGTGGACGGCGTGCCTAAGCACCTGGTGAAAAAACTGACCCGCGCGAAATTTGAACAACTGAGCGACAGCCTGGTGGAAAGAACCCTGGAGCCTTGCCGCAAAGCATTACAGGACGCCGGTATGTCAGCTTCTGAAATCGATGAAGTAATCCTCGTAGGTGGTTCTACCCGTATTCCTAAAATCCAGGAAGTGGTAGAGAAATTCTTCGGTAAAAAACCTAACCGTGGTGTAAACCCAGACGAAGTAGTAGCCGTAGGTGCTGCTATCCAGGGTGGTGTACTCACCGGTGAAGTGAAAGACGTACTCCTGCTGGACGTTACGCCGCTTTCTCTCGGTATCGAAACAATGGGCGGTGTAATGACCAAACTGATCGAGTCTAACACTACCATCCCTACTAAAAAATCTGAAACATTCTCTACTGCTGCTGACAGTCAGCCAAGCGTAGAAATTCATGTACTGCAGGGTGAAAGACCAATGGCTAACCAGAACAGAACACTGGGCCGCTTCATCCTCGGTGATATTCCTCCTGCTCCACGCGGCGTTCCTCAAATCGAAGTTACCTTCGATATCGACGCCAACGGTATCCTGCACGTAACCGCTAAAGATAAAGGAACTGGTAAAACCCAGAACATCAAAATCGAAGCTGGTAGCGGTCTGAATAAAGAGGAAATCGAAAAAATGAAAGCAGAAGCGAAAGCTAATGAAGCCAGCGATAAGGAAGCTCGTGAAAAAATCGAGAAACTTAACAAAGCGGACAGCCTCATCTTCCAGACAGAAAAACAACTGAAAGAATATGGTGATAAGCTGTCAGCTGATAAAAAAGCTGCCATCGAAACTGCTCTCAACAAACTGAAAGAAGCACACAAATCTCAGGACAGCGCATCTCTGGATGCAGCTGAAGCTGAACTCACTGCTGCATGGACTGCTGCTTCCGAAGAAATGTATAAAGCGACCGAAGGTCAGCCTGGTGCCGCTCCTCAGGATAACGGCGGTCAGCAACAGTCCCAGGGCAACGCTGGTGACGGTGTAACCGACGCTGAGTTTGAAGAAGTAAAGTAAGTACAAAGCAAACATAATGAACCAAAGGGTGTCTCAGTTTTGAGACACCCTTTATTTTTTCCGGCAAATCGTAAAACATTTTCCTAATTTGTACCGGTTTAGCAGGGTCACAATGTATTACAGACTAAGGTTCTATCTTCACTATCAAACCCGTTTCGGGCAGAATTTATTCCTGCTCGGCAATATTCCCGTTCTGGGAAATAACCTACTTTCCAGCGCTGTACCCATGCAATGGCATAAAGATGGCTGGTGGTATGCCGAAGTGATGATACCACAGGATGAACTCCCGGAATTTCAATACTCCTACATCGTACGTGAACTGGAAGAAACCATCACAGAAGGCTCCCTTCGAAAAGTGACCCTCCGCGCCGGCGCCCCCCTGGAACAACTGTTTGTGGATACCTGGAATAACGCCGGCGACTACGAAAACAACTGGTCCACCGCACCGTTTACACGCGTGTTTTTTCCGCACCGCGCAGTAAACATTCCCGGCATTTTAACCGCTACGCACCTGTTTAAAGTAAAGGCGCCGCTGCTGCCCCCGCACCATACCATCTGCCTGCTCGGCAGCTGCCCACAACTGGGCAACTGGAATATCGAACAACCGTTACTCCTGCAATACACTACAGATGGTTGTTTTACTGCAGGCGTAAACCTCCCCGACACCAATTTGCCAGTATATTACAAGTACGGCGTTTTTGATCTGGAACACCAACAGCTGCTTCACTTTGAAACCGGTGGAAACCGCATACTTCATTTCGAAGCACCTCCCGGTACGCAGGTAACATTGCACGACGGCTACGTTAGAAAAGAATATGATTTTTGGAAAGGTACAGGTGTTGCTGTTCCGGTGTTTAGCTTGCGATCCGCCACAGGAATGGGAACAGGGGAGTTTGCTGATATCCCGCTGCTGGCTGCATGGGCCGCACAAAACAATATGCAGCTCATTCAGTTGCTGCCCGTGAATGATACCACCATTACCGGTACTTGGACGGATTCTTATCCGTATGCGGCCATTTCCTCCTTTGCACTACATCCGCTTTATATCCGGCTGGAAGCGGTGGGTAGCCTGCCTGCCACACATGCGCTTGCTCAGCAATTACCGGAATTACGGCAGCGACTAAACGAACAGGATACACTCGATTACGAAGCAGTAATGCAGTTCAAACTGGCCTATCTCCGTGCCTTATATGAACAGCAGGACGGAAAGCTGGAAAGTCGCCAGTACTGGCAGTGGTTTGCCGCCAATGAACATTGGCTGCTACCGTATGCTGCCTTCAGCTATCTGCGGGATCGGTTTAAAACAGCAGATTTTTCGCGATGGTCAGGCTACGAGCGTTTCCGGCAGCGCGATATCAACCAGTTAATCGTTCAGGAGGCGAATGCCGCTGAAGCAGTCAGGTTTTACTTCTTTATACAATATCACCTGCACCTGCAACTAAAAGCAGCAGTAACGGCATGCAGGCATGCAGGCCTCGCACTGAAAGGTGACATACCGATTGGCGTGGCCCGCCACAGCGTGGAAACCTGGATGCATCCGGAACTGTTTCATATGGATATGCAGGCAGGTGCACCGCCAGACAGCTTCACTACCGCCGGTCAAAACTGGGGCTTTCCTACCTACAACTGGAACCGCATGGCCGCCGATGGCTATGAATGGTGGCGGCAGCGACTGCAACATATGTCCGCCTACTTCGACGCTTTCCGTATAGATCATATCCTTGGATTCTTCCGCATCTGGCAGATTCCTTATGAGTCGGTGCAAGGCATACTGGGATATTTTCATCCAGCCGTTCCCGTTAGCAGGGAAGAACTCTTATTTTTAAATATCAATTTCACTGAATCGCGCTTTTGCGAGCCGTATATCACTGATCAGTTGCTGGATGAACGTTTTGGCGTATATGCGGATATGATAAAAGATACCTACCTGGTTAAATTATCATCTGGCAGATATGCTATGCAGCCGGGTTTTGACACCCAGCGGAAAATTCAGCAGCAGCTGCTGCCGGCAGGTATGAAAGCCGCATTGGATCAACTGCTCACAGATGTGCTGTTTATCCGCGAATCCAGAAATGGGACCACCGTTTTTCATCCCCGGTTCGACCTGATGTCCACCGCGTCTTTTGCTGCCCTGGAGCCGGAAGTACAAACGAAACTGCGTCAACTATATCACCATTATTTCTACGTGCGACAGGAAAATATCTGGCGCAAAGAAGCATTACGTAAGTTGCCGTATATCAGTAAAGCTACGGATATGCTGATATGTGGAGAAGACCTAGGGATGGTGCCTGCCTGCGTGCCCGGAGTTATGCGGCAGCTGGGTATCCTGAGCCTGGAAATTCAACGCATGCCTAAGCATGCTGACAGCCTGTTTCAAAGTCTGCATGCTTTGCCTTACCTGGCGGTGCTTACACCCTCCACCCACGACATGCCTGCCTTACGCGAATGGTGGGAGGAGGATCATACCGTTACGCAGCTTTACTGGCAACAGGTACTGCACCGCAAAGGCACGGCACCGGCTACCTGCAGCCCTGACATCTTACTACAAATAATACAACAACACTTGCAATCTCCGGCAATGTGGCGTATATTTCAATTACAGGAATTGCTGGCAATGGATAGCCTGCAGCCCGCCGTGGCACCGGAAAAGGAGCGCATTAATAATCCTGCGGTGGCCACGCACTACTGGCGATATCGTATCGGCATCAACCTGGAAGATTTACCTGTAAAAACCAAAGAAGCCAATGGAACTGCATCTATATCCATATGAGCTGAAATTCAGACATACATTCACTATTTCCAGAAAATCCAAAGACGTACAACCCATCCTGGTGGCTGAGCTGATTCATAATGGTGTCAGCGGTATTGGTGAAACGGTGGACAACTCCTACTATAACATGACGGTGCCCGCGTTAATTACTGCGATCAACGAACACCGCTCTTTCATAGAACAATATCAGTTTACTACACCGGAGCAGTTTTGGACCGACTGCTACCCGCTTTTTGCCGGCAATATGTTTGCCCTGTGTGCGCTGGATATTGCCGCGTGGGACTTATACGGCAAACAGCGGGGACTGCCGCTGTATCAGCTGTGGGGTCTGGATCCTTCGAATAATCCGATGACGGATTATACCATCGGCATTGATACAATTGAGAACATGGTACGTAAGCTGAGGGACTTCCCATGGCCTATCTACAAAATTAAATTGGGTACAAAAGAAGATATTGCCATCATTACTGAATTGCGCAGGCATACCAATGCTATTTTTAGGGTAGATGCCAATTGCGCGTGGGGGGTAGAGGAAACGATCCGGAATGCCGCTGCCCTCAAAGGTTTGGGCGTAGAATTCATTGAGCAACCTATGGCTGCTGCTGATACGGAAGGGATGAAAAAGGTGTATGAGCAAAGTGTGTTGCCTTTAATAGCAGATGAAAGCTGTATAGAAGCTACAGATGTAATCCGCTGTCATGGCCTGTTTCACGGTATTAATATCAAGCTGGTAAAATGCGGAGGCATTACACCGGCATTGAATATGATTAAAGAAGCCCGTAGTTTAGGCATGAAAGTGATGACCGGCAGTATGAATGAAGATACAGTGGGCGCCTCTGCAGTAGCCCATCTGCTGCCACTGCTGGATTATGTGGACATGGATGGCCCGCTGTTGCTGGCGGAAGATACGGCAACGGGTATACGAATGGAGAATGGGCGCATTATTTATGCGGACAGGCCTGGTACCGGTGCGTTGTTGAAGCGTTAAACTTTCTGCAAATCCCCTGCGGGAATCAATTTTTATGGTTTAGTAAATCCTGGCCAGAGTATTTCCTGGTAGTTGTCGAGCGCTTTCACTACGGCCTGGAGAACCTTTGGATGCCGGAGCCGGCCATGATCCCTGGTAACAATGATACGGTCTGCATAAGCAGCCAGCAGCGAAGGGTGTTGCAAAAGGGAATCAGGTACCTGGGCGGCAAGTATTTTCATGCCGGTAGATGAGAACGGCCACTGCGCAGCAGTTTCCTGTAACTGCTCCAACAGCTTACTATTCGTTGCATGACTTTTATTCAGTCCTGCCAGGTCCGGCAGATAACGCAGGGACAGATCAGCGCTGTAAATGGTTGCAGCATTTATAGCACCGCTAAAGGGTACCAGCAGCCGGGTAATATCTTCATCTTCGGGGGAGCTGATTGTGAAGAGTTGCGCGGTGCGGTAAATGTAGGTAGCTCCCCAGATAGCGGCATCCGCGTGAAATGCGGGGGCTGTACCAGGCATATCCGGCACATCGTTGTGATAAAACGATTGGAGTATAGTGACAGTTTCCTGTAAAACGTCGGCAGAAAACGGGGATATATCAGTGTCCACAGATACTTTACCGTCCTGTATCAGGGTGGTAATAAATATAGCTAGATTCATAGGTAACAAAGCACATTGCTTTCACACAAATTAGTAAAATAAGTGTTAGCTAAACAGCATCGTTTACTTCTTTCCAGGAAGTGACGAGGAAAACGTAATCCACGATAGTGCCGGTGGCGGTAATCATTTTACCGGCCATGGGCATGAGTGGGTTTTCCATGAAAGGGTTACCGGCAGCCGGCCTGATGAGGTAGTCCCCATCATCGGTTGCGAGGTATACTGCCAGGTGCTCGCTTTTGCTGTGCATGCCAAATATGCGCAGGGCAAGGCGTCCACGCATGGTAACGGTACCTGGCTGTTTGTCTTTATTGTTATCTGCTGACATATTCACGATAACCTAGAATTTGATTGTTTTTCTCTTTTACCACCAATACTTTGACCATTGGCGCTTCGGTAGCAGTTTCGGAAGTAGATTCCGAAAATACATGAAATTTCACAGATGCACTATTACTTTCATTATTCTTTTCATGTCGCTTATTATGGCGGTTGATGAAGAGTTTTTTTCCGTGCTGGGTACTGAATTTGCGCTGTTGCAGCAGGTTGTCCAGGGTTTCTTTCAGGTTGTTGTCCGGCTCGTCGTCTTCGACAGTCGGTTCCGGGCTGGCGATGAAGTAGTCGAGCATTTTTCCTCTGGCTTCCAGGTTTTCCCGTCTGTTTTGCACGGAGTTAATGAAGGACTGGGAATCGTCTACTGACGAGTCTTTTTCATTGATCACCGGTTGGATAGACGGGTCGCCGAGCAGATTGAACTGGGCGGCTGTTTTAAGTTCGAAGGGGTCCAGGGTGGGGCCCATTTCGTTGAGGAACTTCTGGCGTGCTTCGAGGAGGGCTCTGCCGGTGCTGGCGCCATTTAGTACGTTGATGACAAAGAATTGTGTGAGCAGGTCGGCCAGGCCTTGTCCGGTCGAGGGGCCGTAGGCGATATTGGTGCTGCCGAGAAATGCGATGGCATTGTTTTTCAGGTAGCTGCTGGCCATGCTGATTTGCCGGAATACATTTTTAGCGGGATCAAACAGTTGGGCGCCGTAGCAGCATTCTGCGGCTACGACTGTTCCTTTGTTGATCAGGCCATTGATTTTATCCGATTTCATAGCCAGCGGAAATTCTGATTTCTTCTGGCCGTAGTAGCGGGGATTGTTAATAGCACCGTGGCAGTTGATGAAATGTGTTTTAGGCAGCAATTGCTCAGCTGTCCACAATCCGTCGGTGTTAATGGCTTCACTGGGGATGATGCGCAGGGCGGCGTTGTTACCGAAAATATTAATGAGTGATCGTTGGGTGGAGTCCTGCCAGTCGAAGGTGCTCAGCGAAAAATAGTTTTCGTATGTCTGTCGCGCATCCGGCGTATAGTCCAGCACATGTTGGATCAGCTGCAGGATATACTGTGGATCTTTCCCTCCCGGCAGATCAGGTAAGCGGCCCACCACGCGGGTAGGTGCGATGAAGCGGCCGGGGTCTTTGTCGTATGGTGCGTCACAGGCGTAGGGCAGGTCGCTCGGGATCATGGAATCCGGGTCGTTGCCACCTGAAACGAGGTTGGTAAGGCGTTGAAAGGGGATTACGTCCTGGGCGCCCAGGAGCATGATATAACCGGGTGTAAAGTGCCTGTACAGGGCATCAATCGCGTCTTTGTTCTGCTGATCATCTGTGGGGGTGAGCACAGCGGTGGCGCCAAAGCTGCTCATTTGTTCCGCATCGTCTACGAATAGGATAATGGAGTCGAGTCGCTTTGTTTTATCGGACAGGACTATTTTATCGAGGGCTTGCAGTACAGTCAGGTGAGCGTCGCCGTACTTGGAAATCAGGGCGCTCTTGTTAGTAATAATGAGTTTTGTTGATTGCATATTAATAATCGGGGTTCCCATTAGCATGCGAGTTAATTCATCAAAAATATGTAATTAAAAATAACCTGCATGCATTCCCGTTGCTGTAAAATTAAATTGCCGTTGCGCAGTGTACTTGCGCGGGGCGAAACAATCTATTATCTTGGGCTGACAATCAACGTTATGAGGAACATTCTATTTACTGTACTGCTGGCATCAGCTATGGGCGGGTATGCGCAGGATATGCGTTTAACCGTAAAGGCGGGGGCGTATGCACGGACGAACACATTAGTGAGTTATAAAACGGACAAGGCATTGCCGACTGGCAAGGCCTGGAAGCTGGAAGAGGTAACGGCTGGGAAAAAGGAGTCGGTACCGGTACAGATGGACGATGCGGGTGTAATAACCTGGGTAATGAGGGGAACCACTGCTTCAGGGGCGCAGCGTGAATACCGCCTGTATGCCGGGAAACCGGCGGCCCGGGGACTGATGCGTGCGGAAGTTAGCAGCGCTGGCATCTCCCTGAAACAAAATCAAAAACCGATTTTACAATACAATACGGCCATTGTGGACCCACCGGTGGGTACTGACACGGTATATCGCCGTAGTGGCTTTATTCACCCTTTGTGGGCACCTAATGGGGTGGTGCTGACTGCTATTTTTCCAAAGTCGGGCCATGCGCATCATATGGGCATTTGGAGTCCCTGGACTCACACGCGTTTTGAGGGAAAGGTGACAGATTTTTGGAATGTGCATAAAAAGGAGGGTAAAGTTTTTTATGCCGGTACGGAAGCTGTTGCCGGTGGCGATGTTTGGTGTGGTTTCCGTGTGAAACAGGAGCAGGTGGCTTATCCGGCACCCGGGCAGGCAAAAGTAGCTATAGCCGAAACGTATAGTGTAAAGGCATATGAGGCCACCAGTAACGGTACGCGCCGGTTATGGGATATGCGGACGGATTTCAGTTCACCTTCCGATAGTGGGATAACGCTGTTGCAATATCGATATGGTGGTGGCTTTGGATTGCGTACTACGCCTTATTTTACCAGCAAAACCAGTCAGGTATTGACTTCTGAGGGCCATACCCGTAAGAATGCGGATAGTACAAGGGCCCGATGGGTGATGATTACCGGAAAGGCGCCGGAAGGAGAGGCCGGGCTGCTGATCATGAATGCACCCGATAATTTTGATAGTCCGGAGCCTTTGCGGGTATGGCCGGAAGACATGGATGGGGGTGAATTAATGTTAAATTATTCGCCAACAAAAATGAAAACCTGGCAGCTGGTTCACGGGAATGTATATACGTTGAAGTATCGGGTGATGGTATACAGCGGGCGTTTGACGGCAGAAGAAGCGGAGGCTGTGTGGAGAGATTACGCATATCCGCCCGAAGTAGTTCTTTCGCGTCATTGAACAAAAAAAGCATAAATTTTATTATTTTAGTATTCTGATCAAACGGATTATTCTGTTAGCCTCCTGTCGTCCCTGTATCATATTGTGATAGTTATCCTTAACCACAAATGTGCAATATGAACAGTCGAGTTAATTCCGATCCGGAGAAGCCGGAGAACAGCACTGAAGATGATCCGTCATGGGGAGGAGTGATAGTCGGATTGATGCTTGCAACGGCAGGGGGCGGGCTGATATACAACCGGTATCAGCAGTTTCATGATATGGATAGCGACCCCATCAGTCTTACCAGGATAGAAACGCTTATATACAAAGTTTCGGGAGGCAGTGAATGGGTATTGCTGGCGGTATATGGCATTGTAGCGATAGTAGGTTTATATCTGACGATCAGTAATATTATCCGGTTAAGAATTAAACAGTAACATGTTATTAATCAGCGATACATGCGCAATCTCCAGGAATTGAAGGTGATGCTGCTGGCAATGCACCAGAAAGATGTAAAGCAGACTACTTTAGCCTTTTTTTTGGCCGAATTCATTACTATACTGACTGTATTCCTGGTAACATTTCTGGTGTATGATGAGGGCACATTGCCTACGGTATGGGGATGGTTGTTAATGGCAGGATTGATTTTGTTACCTTCTATACCGTATTTGATATTGTTATATGAAACGATTGCCCGGCCGGCGCAGATCATTCATTTAACGGATTTGCTGGCGAGGGGAGCGGTGGTTGACGGGTATACGATATTTACGAAGTACAAATTCAGGTTGCCGGGATTGAAATTTTTTCCGGCATACTTTACGAACATAACGATTGGCAACGGAAGCCAGGTTTTTACATTTCCGCTATCAGCGGCGTACATTTCATCTTTTAAAATTTTAATCAGCGAAGAGGTTAGCGCGGTCAATGGGTTTTCAGGCATAAGCTGGTCATCCAACTGAGTTAGTGTATGAAGTCGGCGAACAGTTTCAATGAATTTGCAGAAGTTTATCTTCAGCAGGATTTGCGGCGCATGGAAAAGATGCGTATCAATTTGCGCAAAACCTGGTGGTGGTGGCTGTTATTGATTGGTTTTATCCTGCTGTTTTACTTTTTTGTGGTGCAGCCTGTGCAGTTGGATCAGGAGGAAGGGCAGGAGTGGTATACCAAGATGGCCTATATAGGTATTGGGCTTTTATTGGCGCTAGGTGGAGGTATGCTGATTCGTAACCTGTTGATCCGACAGTTTATTGACCGGCCGAGAGTGGAGTTGGAGGCGGATTATAAGGAGAAGGTGGTTAGGACGCTGCTGCATTTCTGGGAGCCTGGGTTACGATATGATCCCGATCATTGTTTTTCTTATGAAGATTTGGTGCGCAGTGGATTTTTTAGTGCGGAGGGGACTTATTACCGGGGCAATGATCTGATTTCGGGGCGTAGGAACAACCTGAGTTTCCGGATCTGTGACCTGGTCGTTACGAGTATTCCGGACGGGAGGAACATCCGGAGGCAGCAGGAGCTGCTGTTTTGCGGCAGTTGTGGTGTGTTGGAGTCGCCGCGTTTTTTTGATGTGCCTGTATATGTATTTACGAAAGGAGTGATTCCACGTGGGGAGCTGCGTTTGGGGCATCATATACAATTGCCGGATGTGGCATTTAACCAGCAGTTTACAGTTTTTTCGCCCGATATTGCGGAGGCTACTTATTTGTTGAAGCCTAATTTACTAAAGCATATTGCTGCGTTGAAGTATGCGGCTACGGTGCAGGTGTTTTTAACATTTTACCAGCAGTATATTTATATTGGTATCCATTCAGGCATAGATTATTTTGAATTGAATTTTAATTGTTCATTAACCGATACAGGCCGGATGTATAATGAGTTGGTGGCATTTGGTCATCAGTTGGATCTGATGGGGAATGTGCAGAAAAATGTGAGCATCTGGACCGTTGCGGCCTTCTCCAGGTCGTAGTTTCCCCACAATTTTCATTCGGGGACTAAAAAGTTTAAAAAGCTGTATTGCGGATGGTGAGGATGCATAACTTTGTTATGTAATCAGATTGTTTGTTTAACCAGATTAACCATGTTGAAGAACCCAGGGATTGGCGGCACTGAGATCAGGCCGGATACCCAAGAGTCCATCGCGGAGATTTCTCCTAACAGAACATTATTTGCAGAGAAGTTGACACAGTTTCCGCCGTTACGGCCGGAGATAGTGAAGGGATTGTCTGGCATAGCGGCGGTGTTTGCGCATTACCGTCCGGCGGTGAAGGTAACGTTTAAGGATGCACGTGGGGCGCCTGTTCGGGAGGAGCTGCGATTTAAGGGGGTGGCGGATTTTGGTCCGTCGGGGATTACGGCGCAGAGTGCGTTTTTACAGGACATGGCGACCACGCGGGCCTTGTATTTGCAGGTGCTGAAGCATTTGCATACGAATAAATTATTGCGGGCGGCATTGGAGGATGAGGAGGCGAAGCGATCGTTGCTGGAGGTGGTGGAGCGGTTGGAGGAGGAGTTGTGAGGTTTTTTTAGGGAGATGTTAGTGACGTGGGGCATATCATACCTTATTGCTTTTTCAGGGGAGTATCAATGGTGTTGCTAAAAGTAACGCATCAATTGGTATGCTTGAAGGGAAATCAGGAGAAAGTAGGTGCCAGCGGAAAGCGTACTGCAATTTAATTTGTAGGAAGATGTTAGTGACATGTCGTGTTATTAGAGCTTACAAATATGAATCCACATTAATGGAGTATGGCACAGTAAATAGTATTGACATCTAAGATATTATGTGGGATTTGGATTGATAACGAAGGCTCAGCCTCCCCAAGGGTAATGGTTTGGCGGTGAACAGTCAGCACTGCCATACCAACCAACATTTCAAAAAAAGTAATTTTCATATACGTTTAAAACCATTGTTATGTTAACCACAGCAATTCAATTGGCCCTGCCATTGCAGGCCCTGGGAAACTTTGGCGGATTTGAACTGTTGGAATCCGCCATAGAAGGCACCCAGAATTTAAACCCCGAGCGCAAAGCGAGGCGGCATTTATTTCTGACAGAAGCCTCCAAAGAAGGCGACCGGATACGACTGAAGAAACTATTGCAAATCTGGGCAGCGTTGTTGAAAAGTGATGGAGGAATAACTGAGATGCAGGCAGTTTGCAATGAATCAGTACTTGAAGCAGAAACCCTGCTGAAAGAGAATTTGCTGTTAGCATTAGATGAATCCAGGGAGCTGGAACAGTCCTACCGCAATGTATCCCTGTTCTTTAGTAATACAACTACCGATAAAGTGAAGAATGTCAGTTTCCTGAATGTAGCGCCGGAACAGCTGCGTGATGCCGATAATACCCGCTTTTTGGATGCGGTGAAAGGAGAACTGCAGCAACATTACGACCGCCTTGATTTACGTGAGAACTATAGCTTACTGGTTATTCCCGGCTATGCCGGCTCTAATCTGATCCTGGAACGCTGGGCAAGAATTGCTTATGATAATAAATGTATGCTGTTAACCGACTTCTGTCAGCTCGATGCGCCGGATGATGTCATGGAAGTATTTGAAATGGCGCAGCTAACGGGTGCTGATCCCTATCGTTCCAATGTTATTATGACATGCAACTGGTTGATTGGTCGCGCCAGGGCGGAAATGGTAGGCGAGGCAAATCACCTGTATGTACCCGCATCAGGCGCCTTAGCCGGCAGGATCTATCAAACCATCATGTCGCAGGTAACCGCCGGTAAAAAATATGGTAGCCTGGTAGATGTCGAAGGGGTCAACTTTCCTTTGAAGAAGAGTGAAATTGCTTCCCTTGAAAAGCTTGGACTGGTGCCTATTGTCCAGGAATATGGAAAAGTAATGGCATTCAGTGCAAGAACGCTCTTTACAGGTGATAACCTGGGATTGCAAACTTATTCTGTCGTCCGCGTTTTCGATTATGTAACGAAAGTATTGATAGACTTCCTGAACCGTCGGGCATTTGAGAATTTCAGTGCCAATACCCGTAAGGATTTACAACGGCAGATCATTCAGTTCCTCGACGGCATTACCGGACCAGAACGCCTGATCGAAGATTTTGAAATCCGAAGGTTTGAGCAGGATACAAGGGATAAGGATACTATTCATCTCGACATCTTTCTCAAGCCTTATTTCCCGGCCAGGAACTTCCTGATCCGCATGGATGGACATAAAGGAGAACATAACAATGAATGGGATACGAACTATGAACAAACCCGCTAATTGGCTGATACTACTGGCTATGCTAGGTTCCCGCCAGGTTCTGGCACAGGCAGATACTATTTTTGTTACCGGGAACGCAGCAACCCTGATAACCTGCAAACATCCGGTGAAGGCAGTACAAATAGAAAGTGAACATCCCTGGTTTGTTACACAAATCGTTGGAAAGGTAATCATGATCCGGGCAGCCGGTATACCGCCAATTCTATTGAACGCACTGGTAGTTACCACAAAGCAGGTGTATCCGATAGTGATCATGTATAATGCTGCCACAAGCACTGGGACTTTGCAGTATCGTATCCCGGGCAGACGAAAACCGCCTAACCATGCATGTACGGAAAGCAGCTGGCAGGAACTACTGGCAGTGGCTGATAAAATAACCAATGGATTTAATCGTTCGGACACTGCCGGCGTTGCACGTATCGCTGCCAATTTTCTGAACGAATCCGGCAAACTACATTGTAAGGTGAAACAACATAAAATTTCTGCCGGATTTGTTCGTGGAATGAAATTAAACGGGTTGTTTTACCTCCACCTTCAGATGGCAGGCAAATCTGTCATCCCCGCTGAAATTGAAGCCGTGAGGGTTTTACAGCTGGATGTAAGCACAAAAACAAAGGACGGAGTGCCGCTGATGCTCCGGACAGGAAATCCATTGGTGATAAAAGGCAGGAAGACTGCACTTGGACTGGTGATCCCCGCTTTACCCCTTGGTGAAGTGATAATCCTGGTCGCAATAAAGCTGCGGAATATTACTCCTCCATTGATAGTGAAAATCAGACGGAAGAATTTACCACCGTATATGCTGCAGCCTGACTTTTCATGACAGCTTATGGAGGTTGAATTAACTGAAAGAAACACTTTTGACTGACATAGATTGAAATGGCTAATTACACAGATGGGATGTTTTTACATTCTTCTTATTTGGGTTAATGATAAGTAGGAAAAGCCCTGTGCGTGTGCTATTACCACAGGGCTACCTGCTTTTTTGATTTATATGTACTGTTTTGGGATATGGAATTCCTGATTTGTACTAACAATAAAGGCGGATAGACTTTAATTTAGCAGCAGAATTATGAGCAATAGATGAAGGTAGTTTTGCGAACTTTAGTTTGGATGATGATAGCTGTGTTTTTCCAGAGCATGGAGGGGAAAGCAGCGCATCTTCCTGAACCTTCATTTTACAGCCGGGTGGATGCACACACGGCTATACCATCCGAAATACTTACATGGGCGCATACCCAAATACCATTAACGGCCCATACTACTGTTGAGCCATTTCAGGATGTTGAATTCGTTGCCGAAGAAAGCGATGAAAAACAAGTAGCGCAAGGTGAGCTGCCGCTGCTGTGCCTGAAACTATGGTATAGCATAAAAGAACTGCTGTTGCTACAAATTGATATACGGCTAACTTATTGCCTTCAACGTGAAACAGCACCTGTTTCAATTACCTCCCCACCCCGCTATATTCTGCACAATCAATTACTGATTCCTTTCGGTAATAGCTGATTTCCAATAATATTATTATTTACAGTGAACAATAATGCCTTAGTGTGACTGCTAAAAAGTGGTCACACTGGAGTGCATCATTTTTACCAGGTCAACAGCTATTATGAAAGTAAAATACAGCACCATTCATATTTCTTCAGTCGCCATATTGCTACTCCTTTATGCAACCCACGCTTCAGCACAGATCAGCCCACCAGGCTTAGGAAAAGCAAATACGGCTTTCTGGTTGGCGCTTGGTTTACGCCAACCTTTGGATACAGCCGGCAAAATAACCTCGCTGACCTATGTAGGAATTGGGAGGACCAGCAACCCTACCCGCGATGCGGATCCTTTCCATAATCAGGCAATCCTGGTGCTCAACCAGGAATTTTATCATCAATACAGGAAAAACAGGGAGTTTTCTTACGCCCTCAGTTACCGCAGGCAAAACAGCTACGAGGAGGCCTACCCCTATCATAGTGCTGATCCGGCATTTGAACAAGAGTTTCGCCTCTATGGTCGCTATGCCATGAGCACCGCCATAGGGCGACTGAAATGGAAGAACACACTGCGCCAGGAGTTCAGGAAGTTCTTTATGCCTGATTTCAAAACCGGGGAAGAGAACTATCAGTTCCGGACCCGTATCAAATCCCAACTGAGTATGCCGCTCTCCGGCGCCAATCACCCAAAGTTGAGTGGAAGTGCAGAACTGCTGTTTTCAATCAGCAAAGAACATGAACCACAGCAATGGACCCGGTTCGGATACCGTGAAACCAGGTTCACTGTCTATTATACAACCCATCCAATGCATTTGCCATTCACGCTTGATATCGGATATATGAATGATTTACTGGGCACGGGGCATAATTTGACGGATGTGCATTACCTGGCGATAGATATCATCTGGGAACGCAAAAAACATTAATAGACATGAATGTCCTCGCAAGTGTTAGTGAGAATCAGAACCAGTTTTAGCACCCGGCAGTAAAAACACACGATAAGGTACCAGGCCTACCCCTCTTTGGTGAAGCTGCCGGAGCACTGTTTTCTTGTAATATTCGAGAAGGGGAGGTGTACAATCAGTAGCTGATGAACTCAGTGTGATATACACATCAATGGTTCTCTCATACCCATGTCCGGCAGCTACGGATAATATTACGCCTTTGTCTATTCGTACATGCGTACAATAATGTCCTAAAATAGCACGGCAACATAATTCAATATCCGCTCCATTTACGATTCTGTTTTGCGAATACAGTTGTGCGCGGAACAGTTGCACCTGCTTTTCCGGAGAGGGGGCAGGTGTACCTGGGCATACTGTTGCGAGATTGAAAATACTTCCTGGTCGGAATATGCTGGTAGCTTGCTCTTTCCATTCGCTTCGCGGTGGCAGCGGTGGCAGTTGGCTACCCTGTGTAGTAAAGTATTCGAATGTCAGGTGGGTGGAACCTTCCAGGGGCTGAAATGCGATCATGGGAGAAACGGATCGTTGCGTATGTTCATGGACAATCTCCTGGATATAATTTACTTTCTGTGTTAATTCTTCCAGGGTTTGGAGCAGGTTGTTATGGCCAAGCTGACCAATTAACTGCAGTTCTTCCTTTAGGCGTGATGTACCGTGTTCTAGCACACTAATGAGCTCTCTTTGATCCATCCTCCTTTTCTCAGCATGCAGCAGGTTTACTTCACCAGGCTGTAATTCAGCAGTGGTCCGCTCGGTAACATGTTTATAATAGCGACCTGACTGATCTGTAACTCTCCCGAGACATAGGAATTCGTCTTCGCAAGCTAACTGGAATAGGTTATACAACGGATGTATTGTATGAATGAGTTCTGCCACGCCTATGTTGACAGCGGGAAAACAATTGATATAACACCTGATATAGTGGAGGTATTCATGCGACATTCCAGGGAATTCTAAAGTAATCCACCAATTGCAATCGGGTAAATCAATCAGATGCTTATCCAGGAAGTTGTTTAATATGGGAGGTGGTGCTACGTTGCGGTTTGGTGTCAGGTCACACGATGTAATCATCATGGTTTGTTGACGATAGTTTTCCAATGCAGGCTGTGTATATATGTCAGGTAATATGCGGTCTGTTGGTATTTCTTCATGAAAATATTGCTGGCTTACTGCTGCTGCCTGCCCATTAATGGTGCATTTCAACAGGGGTAATAACGGGTAAATTTCATCTTGCAGTGGTGAGGTGGTTTCAAAGAAAAGGGACAAGCCTGCAATATTTGTTAACAATGGGTGAGAAGTTGTCACCATAAGGATAATTTGCGCTGTGCAGTTGGTGAGTATTGGTTCGGTGATAATGACCTCCGGTTGTAAATGATCATCCATACGCACGATATAGTCAGGATATATGATGTGTGTTAGTTCTGCCGGAAACAATTTATGGGTTCCGGCTGGAATAAAAGTATGGTTTGCCGGAGCAGGATTAAATATATGCCGCTGGCCGATCAAGGTTATATCAGTAGGTGTTGCATGGAGCAGGGTATAACCAGGCAGGCTTGTTGTTACGGTATTCTTGAGCAGAACGGATGCCAGGTGTTGTGTAATACCGGCCAGCATTTGTTCATGTAGCTGGTGCAGCTGAGCAAGTTCACCGGCCAGTCCTTCCATCAGGAGCGTAATAATGGGGTCTGGCGGAATGACATTGTTGGTGCTGCCATTTAAATGTGAGGCAGCCAGCTGTAGTAACCGTGATCTGATAGCTGATTTCATTTTTCATTTATATAGTAATGGATGAATCAAAAGCTGGTAGTCGATAACGAATTCCTGATTACAAAAAATAGTGCACCCAATAAGGCCAATGGCAATGCTGTTTTCATGATCAAAGGAAACTGAAATTTTAGTCTGCTTTATGCGCGATTCAAACAGTGAAAGATATTCCTGGAAGGATTGCTCAATATGTGATTTTAACATTTGTTCAGTTGGATTGATACGGATGCTTTGCTCCCATAACGGGAAGCCATAGTCGGGTGCATATTGATGCTCGCCCTGGTAGGTATTTACAAGTAGCCATATATGCTGCCTGATTGACTCTTTTATATGAATTCTTGGCTGCCTGTGTCCTTGCAGTAGTTCATTTAATTGCAATGGTATCTGTAAGTATTTATTATGCATGATTATTTGTTTAAAAAAGACCTATAAATTTCTTTTTGTCGTACCTGATTCTTAGTGCTTCTATGCACCCTTGTTTGCTTCTGGCGAGCGAAAGTGATATAAGCCTGATATTCTTTTTATGCTGAAGTTGGGCGCAGCATTGCAAAAAGGAAGTCGTTTCCTTGTCATTTATGATGACGACTGTTTCCTGTTGATTACACAAATACTTCATTAATTCTTCCGCAGGCTTTTTACCTTCCAGTAACTGCAGTAATAATTGATGGAATGCCTGATCGCTGATGATGGGCGGTGCAGGTGTCGCAGCCACCGGTATTACTGGCACGGGTTCCGGTATGACCAGCGTGGGTGACGGCTTTCTGTCGGCGGGTGCCAGTACTTGTATGGTCTTGATAGTGGTTGTGCGGGGGTCGTTGTTCAAGGTAAGTGTGAGGTGTTGTTCTCCCGGGTATCGGAATGTAATCCGACAGCTATTACCGGTTTGAAAACTGGTGCTATCGCCTAACAGGCGCCATTGGCAAGTAAACGAAGTGTCATTCCTGGTGTAGTATACATAAGGAGTGCCGGCGAAGGCCTGTGCTGGTCCTGTGATAACGGCACGTGGCAGGACGACAGGCAGGGTATCCGGATTGGGGGCGCAAATATAAATGCTTTTAACAGCTTTGCTGTTGTTTAATATTGCGATGATATGAAGGTTTCCGCTTGTCGCTGTTTTGTAATGAAGGGTGTTTCCAATCCGGTATCTGTGCGGACTGATGATCCATACAGGACCTGATGATCCTGACTGGCAGTGGGTATTTATTTCGAATGCCTGATTTACCGTATATACGTTACCGTTGTTTATAATTATCTCTGAATCATTTTGCGTTGATTCTTGTTGGCAAAGTATAATTATAATACTTGCAAATGCAAGGGTTGCAGACACTGAGAATATGATGATGTCATATGTGTTCGATGGGCTGAAATGCTTCATCGGTAAGAGTTTTGGTTATCAAACAATGTATAGTATGGTATAGTTAATACTTGGTCTGTTATGCTGCAAATATGATTTAATTTTTCTTTAGAAAAATGCTGAAATGAAAAATATTTTTTTGTTCTTATTTTTAAATTCATATACTTTTGTGACGTGCATCTGTCACATTTTCTTTACTCCATTTCCTTCAGGCTTTTTTTATTAATAGTTAACCGATTTTATGCCTGATAGTATTTCATTTCACGCTGCTGCCACAGAAACGATATCGTCACTTCTAAAAGATGACAAGTTTGTTGTGCATAAGACAGGTACTGCTTTACGTGGCCTGTTACCGGAACTGGAGTTTGATTCTTCCGGGGAATTATTGTTAAGACGGAATAGTATCTATGATGTATTGCCGGAGTTTTTATTTCATGAAAATATATCTCCGGAGGCATTGTCAAATGTGGAAAAAATGGCTGTACATAGCAGGCGACTGAAGAAAGAAGAGGCCGTAGCGAGACGTTTCTTTTTCCCATATGATAACCTGTTGTTTGAGTACAATTGCTGGCTGTCAGATTATACGTTAGCCGTAGCTATCAATCAGGTAGAACTACCTGAGCTGGTGAGCTTACAGGAGGAGGATTTAATAACATTTGCGGATGAACTCTCTGTAATGTTTGGGGAAAAAGTAAGTATAAGGTGTGTACGCGGGCAGCGGAAAATAGAAGCTGGCTTACATGGTAGCGTTAAAGAAATCAAACTGGGGTATTCGTTTATATTGGGAGATAGTTGCTTTATGCTAATGCCGCTTGTAAATATTACTATTGGCCCAATTTCGCTATTGAGTACGGTTGATTATATGCCGTACGCCGAAAAGGGAATTGCATTACGGCAGGTATGTGTCGGGAGGCTTCCGGCAGCAGTGGATATATATTGGAACGTATTACCTCCTCTGTCGGAGTGCTGCGGTTGCTTTCAACTTGGAATAAATAGTTATTGTTAAACTTAGCTGTAAATGAAAAACCTGTTACTGTTAACCTTGCTCGCAGGAGCTACTGTGGTCCTGACAATTATTTGCTGGTACTGGTGGCCCAAATCGGCAAAAAACAAACCTCTCATTTTACTCCTGATTCTTGCAGGAGCTTGTATCGGATGTATTACTACATTACTACTGCCCCAATTGCTGACGAGTGCCTGGTGGATATTTAGTGCAGCAGAAGTGGTAGGACTATTAGTGGGAACTTATATTTCAATGCTGATAAGCTTACTGCGTTTAAATAGGTATAAAGGTACGCGACTCATACTTGTTGTAGCCATCTGTTACGTAATGCTTGTAAGTACGTTGATATATTCCTGCTGCTATTGGGCCTTCGTTACATCTCTAACCACCGTATTGCTCTGGCGGGCACAAGTACTAGTGTTGCCGGCTACCATAATCATAGAAATGGGAAAGGCTTTTTATTACCTGCCTCCTCCTGCATATGCTCCGTGGGTTTACCCGTTAGAAAATGTCATACAGGAAATTGTAGAAAGTGATATGGATGAGCTTTTGGTTGTTGGCCTTCGGATCACTAAGTCTTCTGCCGATGATTCCCTGACCTATTTCAGGGCCAGGGCTCCATTACATATTAGCTGGGGAGATTTCTTTTACCATTTTCTGAATGATTACAATGAAAAGCATCCGGAACAGCAGATTGAGGTGACGGATGCTGGAGGAAATGCCTGTTACTGGCAGTTTTTTAGAGTACGGAACTGCTGGCCGGCTGCGATAATTGATTACAACAGACCTGTGCAATTTACCGGGATTAGGGAAAATAGCGTGATTGTCTGTGTACGTGTATAACCGATGAATTATTGACCATGGATACACCTGTTTATTATCCATTTCTGAACTGGCAGGATGGAATGAAAGTAAATAGCCAGCACTTTACAGATCTGGAGAATGCGCTGATTTCAATTAATCAGCAACTGTTCCGGTCGACAGTTGGCCACTGTCGTTATGGACTTTTATACGAACCAGGAAAAGCACCAGGCTTGAAGATGACCATTACACCCGTCGCTGGAAACGCGTATTGTATATTGCTTAATGACTGCTATGCTGTTACCCCGGGAGGAGCCTATATACGTATTCCAATCCAGGTAAGGGAAGAGAGCCTGCGGCCTTTATTGGAGTATACCATTGAGCTGCCTGCGAAAGGAAATCAGCAATACCTGTTCCTGCAGGTGCATTCCTATCAACGTTTGCCGGCAGGGCATACCAATACCGATGTATTGCCGTTTAAAACATATTATACGGTAGAGGAAATGCAGTTGACTTTAACTCCCCAGTTACACGATGAGGCAGGTATTTCCACATGGTGGCAACTGCCCCTGGCCAGGCTCATTCATCAGCAGGGATATTGGATACCTGACCCGACTTACATTCCGCCCTGCATGAACCTGGGAGCACATACACAACTATTGGAAATGGCCATCAGTACACATGCACAATTGGGTTATATCCATACTTATTGCAAACTGATCATTCAGAAAGTATATGCTCGTCAGCAATCCCAGGAACTGGCTACCGCTCTGCTCTATATTGCCGAGCATTTATCTGCCATGTTGTTACATCAAACGTGCTGGCACGGTGGCGTACTACCGTACATTCATCCGTACGATTGGTATTGCTACCTATACAAAATTGCAGCTTGCTGGTGTACTGCATTGGAACAACGTGCTGGGCATATGAAGGAAGAATTAATGCTATACCTTTCAGAATGGGGAGATTTCTCTCCAGGGGAAATGGATCAAATATTTGCTGCGGCGCTCATCGCGGTATACAAACATCAGGATATGATGGCAGCACTGCAACCATTATACGTGTTTGTTGACCTTCTGCATAGGGTTACACATGCCATCAGCCAATTGGACTTTATTGGCAAAAGGCCTGACACCAATATTTTTGTGAAAGAAGAGAAAGCCGTTAACCCCGTATATCAAAAGCAAACAAAGAAGTCCAGATGGTCCTTTTCAGAATAAGATTGGCCATATGGCTTTCACCCAATTAACTGATGGCATCCAATGAAACCATTAAATCAAATAGCAAGAAAGAAATCACTGCTACTGTTTATACTGTTATATCTGTTATCAGTAGGACTATTATTCACAAGTGTATTTTACCATTACCAGGTTCCGAAATTGGAAAACCGCGTACTAAGAGATGAATTGCTTTACCAGGAATCACAGCAAGTGTTGCGGGATTCATTTATGACGCGACTGGCAACTGTTAAACAGGAGCTAATTGCGGTAAATGAACCTGGAAATAATGCCATATATACCGATCAGATTATTGCTGCTACACTCGCCGGTATGCGTAACATGATTCCTGCATCAAATCCGAACTTCTCATTTTATGATGATGTTGTTCAATGTTGCCTTCAATTGCAGCAATGTAAGCAGCAGCTAAGAGAAAGCACTCAATCACAGCAGATTATCATGACACTAAAAACAGAAAATGCGACGCTGCTACAGCAACTCGAGTCAAGAACCAGAGACCTGGATAATTGCAGAATGCTGTTGGTAAATAGTCGTGCGCAATAACCAATCAGTTTGTTTGTTAACCTTTTAAATGTACTCATTATGTCGTTTAAGTCGATTCTCACCATCAATGGAGAAAATTATAACGTCCAGCGTGTGGCCTACACCTTAAGTCAGGAAACGGATGCCACCGGAAGGCCCTCTTCCATTACAAGAGGAGGGAGGATTACACTAACTGTCGAGTCAACAGGTAAAACTGACCTTTTTGAATGGATGGTGAATAATTTTGAACGTAGAGACGGTACCGTTACTTTCTATAAGAGAGACACCGATGCAAAACTAAAATGCCTGGAATTTAAGGAAGGATACCTGGTTAAATTTGAAGAAGTTTTTCATTACGCAGATGAACATCCTATGACGATCTCCTTTACCATTTCAGCCAGGGAAATGAGTATGGGAAATGCCAGCCATATTAATGAGTGGGTGTAAATAGTTACTAATCCTGCTGATATTGTATTTCCGTATTGCGTAAATGAATTTCCCGTTTGAGTAACGCTGTTAATTCTTCGGAGTCTACTTTCGCGGTACAATTCTAAATCAGAAATGCTGAAATATATTATCCTGATAGGCTGCCTGTGGTGGCCCTGGAGCCTATTTGCCCAAACAGATACTGTTGCAGATAATAAAGTATTGCAGGAAGTAGTAGTAACCGCTACACGGAACGAACAACTACAAAAGCAGATACCTATAGCCGTTACTGTTATTAAAAAAGAACAACTCCAAAGTATGGGAGCCATGCACCTGGATCAGGTGCTGGCGGAGCAAACCGGGCTGTTTATTACCAGTAATCACGGCACAGGAGTGCAGATGCAGGGTCTCGAAGCCGAGTATACATTAATATTGCTCGACGGTGAGCCGCTGATCGGAAGAACAGCTGGAACCCTTGACCTGTCAAGGATAGTGGTGAGTAATATTGAAAGAATAGAGATTGTTAAAGGTCCTGTTTCTTCCTTATATGGCAGCGATGCCATGGCGGGTGTAATCAATATAATTACCAGTAATAAAAGCAAAAAAGGTCAAACAAATGCCACTGCGAGATATGGTAGCAATAATACGTGGCAGCTGGATGCTGGTACGCTTATTCCATATGAAAAAGGTAGCTTTTCACTAAATGGAAACTATTTCGATACAAAAGGATATACCATTGGTGATGCGGTGAATCCCAGTGTGTTTCCATATCATGCTGCTACAGGACAAACCCGCTGGCAACACGATTGGAATCATAAATGGCAGACAATAATCGCAGGAAGGTATTTCGATCAGCGGGTCTCCGGTTATTTCGATGACGGTGGGAAACGGGTACTGGATAATACAAAGGAATCAGATGCAAACGCATCTCTGGTATTGAGGTTCAAGCCTGCGAATCAGTGGACGCATCAACTTCGTCTCTATTATTCCCGGTATGCCACAAATGAAAAAATGGAATACAAGGATGATAAGAGGTTATATGATGCATCCTTTTTTACGCAGCAATATATAAAGCCGGAATACCAGTTCGACTGGGTAATGAACAAAACCAATATCCTCACCGCTGGCGCAGGATATATTCATGAGTCGCTGGAGGCTACCAGGTATGATGAACGCATGTCGTTCAACAGCGGATACCTGTTTGTGCAGGAAAACTGGCGTCCAACCAATGCATGGAACGTGTTGCTAGGTGCCCGGTTTGATACACATAACCAGTATCCCAGCCAGATCAGTCCAAAGATGTCAGTGTCATTTAAAATAAATGACTACCTGAAAGTGCTCGGTACTGTAGGCAGGGGGTACCGTGCGCCTGATTTCAGGCAGCTGTATCTGCACTTTAATAATGCAGCAGTAGGTTACAGCGTAGTAGGTACAAAGCTGGCAGCTGAGATCATCCGGCAAATGCAAGCCGCAGGAGAAATAAAAAGTATAAACTACGACCTTGATAAATTATCTGACCTGAATGCGGAAAGCTCCTGGTCTTATAACGTGGGACTGCAATCAAGCCCGGGGAAGTATACACATGCAAACGTGAATTTCTTCCTCAATCGCGTAAGTAATCTGATAGATACCAGAGCAGTTGCACAAAAAACAAATGACTTCAGTGTTTATAGTTATGTAAACGTAAACAGCATTACTACCTATGGCGCAGAAGTAGAAATAAATCAAGCCATAACAAAACATTGGCAGGTGGCGGGCGGATATCAATACCTGATGGCTATTGATAA
The DNA here is from genome assembly GCF_900142605.1 of Chitinophaga jiangningensis. GTDB lineage: Bacteria > Bacteroidota > Bacteroidia > Chitinophagales > Chitinophagaceae > Chitinophaga > Chitinophaga jiangningensis. The sequence goes on along the minus strand of NZ_FRBL01000004.1, from coordinate 576,200 downwards.
TGAACTGCTCAACAAAGTAAAGAGTGATGAAGTATGCACAGTCGATGAGCATACACACCAGACGCGTGTGTTGACCCGCCGTGAATATTTCGGGCTGTTCAACCGCTCCCATCATGCCGCTAATCTGAAAGTGCGATACACCAATCCACTGCGGGGGCTGGATGCGAACCTGCGGCTGCTCTATCGCAGCAAATATGGCTTTGTAGATGAAAATGGAAACAATGTACCGGATAAGAAAAGTGAATTTGCTCTGCGATATGCGACCGTGAACCTGGCTGTCGCAAAGAGCTTTATTGATCATCGCCTCCGTTTCCAGATAACGGCAGATAATATTTTAAACTATACAGATGCTGCACATATACCTACCTTACCGGGTAGGGTGTATACCGCGGCTTTTTACTTATACATTTCAACATATCAAATAAATTAAATACACTCTATGAAAGTTTTAAACAAACTAACCGGTATCTCTGCTGTAGCATTAGCCTTATTCCTAACCAGCTGCAGTAAAAGCGATGATAATAGTAAAACTCAACCGGTAGTTGAACTCAAAACCACTACTGTTACAAATCTTGCCGCAGATACTGCGAATAAGGGCTCCTATACGCTTTACAGCCTCGCAGATAATAAGGTTATTGCTAATGCTGATTCCGCCTCTTCGAAATGGGACATTGGCTTTAAAGCAACTTCCATCATCATCAATGGTGGTGTAAGCGGCCCTGGTAAAGCAGTAGGCCAGGTAGTAAACGGCGTTTTCAACAATCTGACGGAAGCTCCGGCTACAGGTTATGTCACAGACTCCACCAGTAACCTCACTTTCAAAAGCTGGTATAGCTACAATGCTACCACGCATATTATCTCCGCCGTTCCAGGCAAAGTACTGATTATTAAAACACCTGGTGGTAAATATGCCAAAGTGGAAATCCTCAGTTATTATAAAGACGCGCCAACCAATCCGGACCTGACTGCTGTATCCAGACTGTACAAATTCCAATACGTACTGCAAACAAACGGTACTGCTAAATTTTAAGACCAATTAACCTGCATTATATATACATGAACAAGATCGTTAAAATTGCCTTTGCAGGCATCGTATGCCCACTTTCTCTTTTTGCACAGAAAGAGGCCGCCAGGCTAAAAGAAGATAAAGCGGCTATAAAAAGTATGTGTGGCTGTATGGAAGTGACTTTCGAGTACACGGAAACATTCCCGGGAGATTCTTCATATAAGCCTAAAGGTTATCATAAAATCACTGATGCGGTAGAATACGTGACTGTAGCGGAGGAAAAAGGGGATCGTATCATTCTGCAACACCTCCTCGTAGCAGGCGGAGAAGTGATCAAGCACTGGACGGAAGATTGGATGTTCCAAAACCAGCAACTGCTGACCTACGATAAAAATGATCGCTGGGAAAAGAAGATCCTTCCCGTGTCAGCGGTGAAAGGACAATGGACACAGAAAGTCTATGGTGTTGATGATGAGCCCCGCTACGAAGGCACTGCCACATGGATTCATGCCGATGGCCGCCACTATTGGGAAAGCACCGCCGATGCGCCCCTCCCGAGAAGAGAGTATACTACCCGCAGCGATTATAACGTATTGCAACGTACGAATCGCCATGAGCTCACCAGTTTCGGCTCCCTGCACATCCAGGACAACAAAAAAATCAAACGCGAAAATGGTAGCGACCTTTTCATCGTAGGAGAAAAAGGGGTGAACACCTACAAACGCATCGATGAAAGCAAATGTGAGCAGGCAAAAGCATTCTGGGAGCAAAACAAGGCCTTCTGGGCTGTGGTGCGTGCACAATGGGAGAAGCTATATGCAGCTGGTAATACCATTGAGCTGAAAAAGAAGGTAAACGACCAGCCATTCTATAAAGTAATGATGGACCTGGAAGCGAAATCCCGCAGTAAGGAGCTGAGCGGCGCTGCATTGGAAATTGCTATCAGCGGCGTGTTGCAGCAGTTTATTCCGAAAGATATACAATTGGGAAAGCAATAATACGCGTGCACAACGGTCATGTTGTTTGTGCGTCTGGGAAACCGCTAACCAATTGGGGAAACATTTTCAGCTCCCCCAACCGGTAGTTGTAATTAGTTAAGTATGATCCAATCGCCGGGATCAGGGATATTGCATTCCTTCCCGGCTACTGCTACCGCTACCGCCAGGTCTTCGCGGGTCAGCGGGCAATGATTGATCGCTTCCATATGAACAGCAATTACATTGGTATTAGCAGGATGATTGATCACCTCCAGTACATCGTTGGCCGTCATGGTAATCGGATCGCCCTGTAGAAAACGGGCAGCACCGGAATTAACCACCGTATGATTCGGTTTATAGGTGTCCAGTGCCTCTTTTACTTCATCGCACCAGATTGTATCACCGGCAATGTATAAACGTTGTTTGCCGTCCGCAATAACAAAGCCCGACACAGGCGCCATGAGCTTTCCTATTTCTCCGGTGCCGTGCTGGCCACCGGTACGGTGTATGGAGAAGTGTTGCCACTTCATACTATCCACAACGGGCAAAACGTTGGTAAAGCCCGCGGCGGTAATTTTATCCGCGTCTTCCGGCTGACAGATAATAGTAGTGTCTTTAGGGATCATCTGCTGCGCTGCTGCATCCCAGTGGTCACGGTGGGTGTGTGTAACGATCACCGCATCGAGATCTTGCAGCATGGTTTGCAAAGCAATGTCGCTGAGGGTAATATCCGCCGTAGGGTTGCGGACAGGGTTGGCAGTGTTGGCAACGGGGTCCATGCTACCCTTAGGACCCAGCATGGGATCCACCAGGATTTTCTTGTTGTCCCATTCCAACAGGAACGTGGCATTTCGTAAGAATAGTAATTGCATGTTGATCAGGTTTTCCTGAGTTTGATGGATTGAACAAAATGGTTACTGCCTTTCTCCAGTATCAGTCCGGCTCGGTAGCGTGTAGGTGCAATGTTCTGCTCCAGGTTGGGTTTGTTGATGTCGTCCCAGATCTGGGTAGCCAGTTCCACGGTGGCGCCGTCCGACAAACTTGCATACCGGTGAAAGAATGAGTCCGGATTCTGAAATGCTGTCTGCCGCAGGGACTCAAAGCGGGCGATATACCATTTACGGATATCTTTTTCAGCAGCATCCACATAAATAGAAAAATCAAAGAAGTCGGATACGAAAACAGCCGGGTCTTTCTGCTGCTGACGCGGACGAACCTGCAATACATTTACCCCTTCCACAATCACTACATCTGGTTGCTCTATCCATTGTAACTGTCCCGGCAGCACGTCATATTCCAGGTGGGAATACAGTGGCGCCGCCACGCGCTCCTTACCGGATTTTACGTCCGCCAGGAAATGGATCAATCGCTTGATATCGTAGCTCTCAGGGAATCCTTTACGGTTCATGATGTTGTTTTGCTCGAGTACCTTGTTTGGATACAGAAATCCATCTGTCGTAACGAGGTCTACACGCGGATGTTCCGGCCATGCCTGTAATAGTCGTTGCAAAACCCTTGCTGTCGTGCTTTTGCCTACAGCCACACTCCCCGCGATGCCGATGATATAGGGTACCTTATGCTGCTGGCTACCGAGAAAACTGTTGGTAGCCTGGTGTAAACGTTGAGAAGCGCTTACGAATAAGTTGAGCAGGTGTGCCAATGGCAGGTATACCTGGGTTATTTCATCCTGGGTCAGTGGCTCATTCATACCGTGTAATTGTTCCAGGTCATAATCAGCCAGCTGCAGTTTAGCATCGTTGCTTCTTTCTGCCCATTCTTTGCGGGAGAAAGTGATATAGGGAGTATAGCGGTCGCGTTTAAGAGATGTGGTCATGTTCTTAAGCCTAGTGTATATAAACGGTTTTAACGTTTAAAAATTCGTGTGTGCCTTCCAGTGATAATTCCCGGCCATAACCGGATTGCTTAACGCCCCCAAATGGTAACCTTGCATCTGAGCGCATCATCGCATTTATAAATACATTGCCGCTTTCAATCCGTGTGGCCAGCCTCGCTGCCTTTTCCAGGTCTTTGGTCCATAATGCGGAGCCAAGGCCAAATTCCGTTTCATTGGCCAGGGCGATAGCAGCATCTTCGTCAGCAGCTGAAATAATAGCCGCCAGTGGTCCGAATGTTTCTTCCCTGAAGGCAGTAGCATCTACGGTGACACCAGTCAGCAGTGTAGGGGCAAAGTTACATCCTTCATGCGTGCCACCCAATACCAGCCGCGATCCCTGCTTTACACTCTCCCCGAGCTGCCGGGCCAGGTCGTCTGCCAGGTCGGGGCGTGCCATCGGTCCCATATTAGTGCTTTCCTGCATCGGATCACCTTGTTTCAGTTGACGGATGATATCGCTGACGGCAGCGGTAAATTCTTCCAATACCGGCTGTTCCACGATCCAGCGCTTGGCTGCAATGCATGATTGCCCTGCATTCTGCATGCGCCCCTGCACGGCCGTTTTAGCGGCTTCTTTTAGGTCGGCGTCCTTTAATACTATAAACGGATCACTTCCGCCTAGCTCCAACACGGTTTTCTTAATATACTTTCCTGCCAGCGCAGCCACACTTTTGCCCGCCGGGGTACTGCCGGTAAGCGTTACGCCCTGGATGCGGGGATCGGCAATGATGGGCTCTATATGTTTGGATGATAGCAGCACCGACTGGAAAGTACCCATCGGAAAACCTGATTCAGTAAAGAGCCGCTCTATTGCCAGCGCGCAGCCGCTCACATTGCTTGCATGCTTCAGAATGCCCGCATTTCCCGCCAGGATGTTGGGAATTGCAAAGCGGAAAACCTGCCAGTATGGGAAATTCCAGGGCATTATAGCCAGGATAATCCCCTTAGGTTCATAAGATACATAACTTTTTTGTGCATCTGAAGTAATAATACGTGGTTGGAGTATGGATTCAATATTTTCTACATAATAATCAATGGTAGTAGCGCATTTCAGCACTTCTGCAGTGGCTTCCTTCAGGGTTTTACCCATTTCCCGGGTAATAATGGTGGCATGTTCGGTCACATTGTTGCGCATGGATGTTGCAATTCCGGCCATCCACTCCCTGCGCTTGTCCAATGGCGTTTTCAACAGTTCCCGGTAAGCCTTTTCGCCGGTAAGCAGCTTGGTGGCAATCTCATTTTCCGTGTGCTCCTGGTATTCCGCAATTAATTCCTGTGTGTAAGGATAGATACTCTTAAACATAACTATCTGCTTTTAACGGTGAACAATCCCTACAAATTTACCGTTTCCGGACTTATGAAAAGCACCCCTTCAGTTGAGCCGTTTGGGTTATCTTTGCATCTCGAAAACCGGATTTTATGGCCTTAAGCAAGTGGAATATCGCCATCATGGCGCTCTGCACGGGATTGATAGTTGCAAATATCTATTATAGTCAGCCCCTGATGGTATTGATGGGAGAGGAGTTTCACGTATCAGAATCCAATGCGGGGCAGGTAACCTTTTTTACCCAGGTAGGGTACGCCCTAGGACTCCTATTTTGCGTACCACTGGGGGATATGCTGGAAAAACGGAAGCAGATTGTCATAATGACACTGGCCTCTGCCGGCGCCCTTGTGGTATCGGCCTTATCGCAGTCGATCGGCATGCTCAAAGCTGCGGGCCTGCTCATTGGTTTCACTTCCGTTGTACCACAGCTCATCCTTCCGCTGGCGGCCACGCTCAGCACCAACGAAAACAGGGGGAAAGTAATCGGCATCGTTACCAGCGGTTTGCTCATAGGCATCTTATTATCACGCACATTAAGCGGTATTGTAGGCCACCATTTCGGCTGGAGGGCCATGTTCTGGATTGCGGCAGGGATCAGCGTATCGCTGGCCGTCCTCATGTTTTTCTCCTTTCCGAAGAGCCAGCCTACATTTAAGGGGCATTATGGGGACTTAATGCGTTCCCTGCTCACGCTCATCAGGGAACAGCCGGTACTCAGAGAAGCGGCGGCTATCAATGCCTGTTGCTTTGGGATGTTTGGCCTTTTCTGGACAACCGTGGTTTTCCTGTTATCCGAAGCACCATTTCATTACGGGAGTGACAAAATAGGCATGATGGGCCTTGCCGCAGCTGCCGGTGCTTTGGGGGCACCACTGGTGGGCCGCATAGCGGATAAAAAGAATCCGCGTATAGCCGTTGGGTATGGCATCTGCTTCCTGTTTCTCGGATACTTCCTGTTTTATATTTTCAGTGCAAATATTATCGGCATCATTGCGGGGATCATCGCGATAGACCTGGGCGTACAGGCGATTCATGTGTCTAACCAAACGCGGGTGTATTCCCTGATCCCTTCTGCACGCAACCGGCTCAATACCGTGTATATGACTGCCAGTTTTATCGGTACCTCACTGGGCTCAGGCATCGGGCTATGGGTGTGGGCTGCCGGCGGCTGGACGGGCGTTTGCATCGCCGGTACCTGCCTGATTTCCATTGCCGCCATCATCTATTTATTCACCTATAATAAGCGATAAACCATGCAGTATGAGATTTCGCCTGTACCTGTATCCGCCTATCCGGAAGTAACAGCTGTATGGGAAGCCTCGGTGCGGGCCACTCATGATTTCCTGACCGAAGCAGATATACAGTTTTTCAAACCGCTGATCCTGAATGAATTTCTGAAAGCGGTGACCTTATGCTGCATCAAAGATGAAACGGGGCGTATTGTAGGATTTGCCGGTACTGCAGAACAAAAACTGGAGATGTTGTTTGTGGACCCTGCCGCAAGGGGGAGGGGCATTGGAAAGGCCCTGCTGGCGCATGTAATAGCCAGCCAGGAGGTGACCAAGGTGGATGTTAACGAGCAAAATACCCAGGCGGTAGGTTTTTATCTCCATAATGGATTTAAAATAATTTCCCGCTCAGCGTTGGATGGGATGGGAAAGCCTTTTCCGCTGTTATTAATGGAGTTGGAGAAATAACAACGGTCAGGCATATACGTACGTAGTTGCCTGACCGTTAAAAATAAAGAGATATTCTGCATATGCTTGTATGAGTGATTTTTTCTCCGGATGTGTAATTCGTTTGTGCCATAAAAATAAAAACGCCCGATCTCTTGCTGATCGGGCGTTTCATTAATATGCAGATAATTACTATTCTACTCTTGTAATCTTGAGTGTATTGGTAGGCAGATGCAGTTTTACCGGTGTGGAACCAGTGTTTACTACTACATCACCCGCTTTGATGAAACCTCTTTCTTTCAGGATATTGATCTGATCGAATACGATATCATCCAGTGATTCTTCTTCTTCGTAGAAGAAGGCACGCACGCCCCAGCTCAGGCTCAGCTGATTTACCAGTGTTCTTTCTTTGGTAAATACATAGAGTGGAGAGCGTGGACGGTAGGAGCTCAGCATGAAGCCGGTGTAACCGCTCTGGGTCATACCGATCAGTGCGTCAGCGTCCAGGTCTTCGGCGATTTTACATGCATTGTAACACAGTGCATCGCTGAGGAAGGTAGGAGAGTGGCGGTGAGGGATCAGGTTACGGTTGTAAATGATCGCTTCTTTTTCCACTTCCTGGATAATTTTATTCATGGTCTGGATTACCAGCACGGGGAACTGACCTGTAGCGGTTTCGCCAGACAGCATCACCGCGTCAGCGCCTTCCAGCACCGCGTTTGCCACGTCGGTAATTTCAGAGCGGTTAGGGCGGGTACGGTCCATCATGGATTCCATCATCTGCGTAGCCACGATTACAGGCTTCGCACGGTGGATACATTTACGGATAATATCTTTCTGGATCATTGGGATCTGCTCTACCGGCAGTTCCACTCCAAGGTCACCACGGGCGATCATCACGCCATCGCTTTCCCAGATAATCTCTTTCAGGTTCTGGATCGCTTCAGGTTTCTCGATTTTAGAGATCACCTTCATTTTAGAATTGCGTGCTTCCAGGCGCTTGCGCAGATCGATCAGGTCTTTTACGCTTCTTACGAAGGAGAGCGCCACCCAGTCACATTCCTGGTCAATGATGAATTCCAGGTCAATGATATCTTTTTCTGTCAGGGCAGGGAGAGATACTTTGGTATCTGGCAGGTTAAAGCCTTTTTTACTGGACAGTACGCCTGGCAGCGTAACTTCCGCTTTAATTTCTCCTGCAGGAGTAATTTCTTTTACTACAGTCTCGATTTTACCATCATCCAGCAGGATTTTCTGGCCTGGACGCAGATCTTTATACAGGTCTGGGTAGGAAACATAGATTTTCTCCATATTACCCACCACTTTTTCGTTGATAAAAGTGAGGATATCGCCGGCTTTCAGCGGGAGGGCGTTGTTCTCAATTTCACCTACGCGCAGTTTAGGACCCTGCAGGTCGGCGAGAATTGCTACGTTGTATGGTTCAGTTTTGTTGATCTGGCGGATGTATTCGATGATCCGCAGTTTGTCCTCATGCGAGCCATGGGAGAAGTTCAGACGAAAAACGTTTACACCTGCTTTTACTAGCTCCAACAATTTGTCATAGGTATCACTAGCTGGGCCTACGGTAGCCACAATTTTAGTTTTGTGGGAAGAGTGCTCTCTACCGGCAGCATTGTCCATCTGCTTGTGATAATATTTGGAAAGATCCTTTGTACTCATAAGTCTTATTTTTTAACTCGCAAGAATTTTAACTATCTTAAACCATTCAGGGTCAATCTCCTGTTTTGCTTTCACCGCTTTGTCCAGTGGAGTGTACTGAATTTTATCATTCACTACACCGATCATTACATTGTGAATACCTTCGCGGAGCGCTTCAACGGCTGCATAACCCAGTCTGCTCGCAAGGATACGATCCTGGCAGGTAGGGGAACCGCCACGCTGGATATGACCGAGGATGGTCACACGTGTATCCAGTTGCGGGCAACTTTCTTTAATTCTGCGGGCTACTTCGTTGGCGCCTCCGGTTTCATCACCTTCCGCCACCACAATTAGATTAACGAGTTTTTTACGACGTTCGTTGGCCTGCAGTTCTTCAATAATTTCGTTTACTTCTGTCTTACGCTCGGGCATCAATACGTGCTCGGCGCCAGTGGAGATCCCGCTGTGTAATGCAATGTAACCGGCATCACGGCCCATTACCTCAATTACAAACAAGCGATCGTGTGCATCTGCAGTGTCCCTGATCTTGTCAATGGCTTCAATCGCAGTGTTTACAGCTGTGTCAAATCCAATCGTAGAATCAGTACCCGCAATGTCCTTGTCAATAGTACCAGGCAAGCCTATACAAGGAATGTCAAATTCCTGGCTGAACTTCTGCGCTCCATTAAATGATCCATCACCGCCTATCACGACAATGCCATCAATGTTGTGCTTCTTCAGATTCTCATAAGCCTTTTTTCGCCCTTCATATTCATAGAACTCTTTGCACCGGGCGGTCTTCAATATGGTGCCTCCGCGTTGAATGATGTTGGCAACAGATTTTGACTCCATCTGGAAAATGTCGTTCGTCAACATTCCCCGGTAGCCATACATGACGCCAAATACATTCAGCTGATGATAAATGCCCGTTCTTACGACAGCACGAACTGCGGCGTTCATGCCAGGAGCATCTCCTCCTGAGGTAAGGACTGCAATGTTGTTCAATTTTTTCATATAAATTGCTAAAAAAATATCTTAAGGGCGCACAAAAATAACATTTTGGAATTGTTTTTCTAACTGTTATCTCATGAAATAACCTAAATTTTTAATTTTCATCAAACAAAGTAGAATTTTTTTTTAAAAATTATAGGCATGTTGAAAAAAACTAATAGGAGTTTGTTAATTATGAGTATGACTATTTTGACGGGACAGGCCATGGCACAGCATTCTGGAAATATCAAGTATCCGGAATCGAAGAAAATCGATGTAACAGACGATTACCACGGCACAAAGATTTCCGATCCCTATCGCTGGCTCGAAGACGACAACTCACCAGAAACCAAAGCCTGGGTACAGGCACAAAACAAGGTAACACAGGATTATCTTGCCACTATCCCTTTCCGAAAAGATGTTAAAATAAGATTAGAAGAACTCTGGAACTATCCGAAGTCTTCCGCTCCTTTCAAAAAGGGTAATTATTACTATTTCTACAAAAATGACGGACTTCAGAACCAGTCCATCCTCTATCGCTCCACCACCCCGCAGGGCCCTGGTGAAGTGTTTATCGATCCCAACAAATTGTCCGATAACGGTACCGCCGCCCTCGGCAGCATCTCCTTCTCCAAAGATGGTAAATATGTTGCCTACCTGATCGCCAGGGCTGGCTCGGACTGGCAGGATGGCTTCGTAATGGACGTAGCTACCAAACAACTCCTCTCCGATAAACTGGAATGGATTAAGTTCAGCGGTTTCTCCTGGAAAGGCGATGGCTTCTACTACAGCCGCTACGATAAGCCGGACGAGTCCTCTAAACTCTCCCGTAAAAATGAATTTCAGAAAGTATACTTCCATAAGGTAGGCGACCCGCAGGAAAAAGATGTGCTGGTTTATGAGGACAAACAACATCCCCTCCGCAACGCCGGCGTTGGAGTAACCGAAGATGAACGTTTCCTCATCCTCAGCACCACCGAAGGTACATCCGGCGCTGAAATCAGTGTTTGGGACCTGAAAAACCCTGCTCAGAAGAATTTCAGTCTCCTCATACCTGGTTTTAAATTTGAACCGGATGTAATCGACAACAACGGTGATAAACTGCTCGTGCGCACCAACCACAACGCGCCGAACTATAAAATCGTAGAAATCGATCCTGCTCATCCGGAAGAAAGCAACTGGAAAACCATCGTTCCTGAAAAACCGGAAGCCCTGCAGAGCGTAGGTACCGGCGGCGGTAAGCTGTTTCTCAACTACCTGAAAGATGCTTCCTCCTATGTATATCAATATGATTACAATGGCAAAAACGGGAAAGTGGTGAAACTGCCGGGCATCGGATCTGCCGGTGGCTTTGGCGCAGATAAGGACCAGAAGGAGTTCTATTACAGCTATTCCTCTTTCGTTACACCGGCTACCATCTATAAATATGAGATCAGCAGCGGTAAATCTACCCTGTTCAGCAAGGCACAGGTGAAATTCAACCCGGAAGAGTACGAAACCAAACAGGTGTTCTTCCCTAGTAAAGATGGTACCAAAGTGCCGATGTTCGTTTCCGGTAAAAAAGGATTCAAACTGGATGGCAACAATCCGGTGCTGATATATGGTTACGGTGGCTTCAATATTCCGCAAACGCCGGGCTTCAGCGTGTCTAACCTCTATTTTATGGAGCAGGGTGGCCTCTACGCAGTAGTATGCCTCCGCGGTGGCAGCGAATACGGCGAGGCATGGCACAAAGCCGGTATGATGGAAAAGAAACAAAATGTTTTCGATGACTTCATTGGCGCCGCCGAATACCTGGTAAAGGAAAAATATACCAACCCATCCAGGATCGCCATCCGTGGCGGCTCCAACGGTGGATTGCTGGTAGGAGCCTGCATGACGCAACGCCCTGATCTGTACAAGGTAGCATTGCCAGCAGTGGGTGTAATGGATATGCTCCGCTTCCAGAAATTCACCATCGGCTGGGCATGGGTAACCGAATACGGTAGCAGCGATAATGCGGAGCAGTTTAAGTATCTCATTAAATACTCACCGCTGCATAACCTGAAACCAGGTGTGTCGTATCCGGCGACCATGGTTACCACCGCTGATCACGATGATCGCGTGGTACCAGCCCACTCTTTCAAATTTGCAGCTACTTTGCAGGAAGATAATGCCGGCCCTAATCCGGTGCTCATCCGCATTGAAACGCAGGCAGGACATGGTGCCGGTAAGCCTACTTCCAAACTGATTGATGAGGCAACTGACCTGTGGTCGTTTACTATGTATAATCTGGGAATGAAGAAATAGGTTTTTTACGAAATAGTCGGAAGACCTTCGGTCCTCCGACTATTTCGGTAGCGCATCCCCGGCGATGCGCTACCGAAATGCGAAAATCTACCGAGGGGGAGGTCGCGCACCAGCGCGGCCTCCCCCTCGAATTTTACCGGCACCGAAGGTGCCTGGTAAAATTCGAGGCCAGCCAGCAAAAAATTTTCCTTATCTTTAAAAGATAGCGTAAGAACTTGGCTTATGAACGTACTAATCACAGGCAGTAACGGACTTCTGGGTCAGCATTTGATTCCACTATTTCTGAAAGACAGTAAATACAATGTCATCGCCACCGGGAGAGGACCCAACCGGATCCCGCAACGCGATAACTACGTCTATGAGCCCTCGAACCTCCGAACCCCCGGGGCGGCAGCATCTCTCATAGAAAAATATAAACCTGAAATCATTATTCATACTGCGGCCATGACGCAGGTAGATGAATGTGAGAAAAATAAAGACGCCTGCTGGGATATGAACGTAGGCGTTACCCGCTACCTCGTGCAGGCAGCAGAAAAATCAAATGCATTCTTCCTGTTTGTATCCACCGACTTCATCTTTGATGGCCTCAGCGGACCATATTCGGAAGAAGCACTTCCCAACCCGATCAACTACTACGGTACCAGCAAGGTGGCCGCAGAAAGAATTGTGCAAAACAGTAAGCTGCAATGGGCTATAGCACGCACCGTGCTGGTATATGGTACCGTACACGATGCACAACGCAGCAACATGATCACCTGGGTTAAAAATAATCTCCAGCAAAATAAAAAGATAAAGGTGGTAGACGATCAGCTGCGTACACCCACGCTCTGCCAGGATCTGGCACTGGGCTGTAAGCTCATCGTGGATAAAAAAGCTACCGGCGTTTTCAATATTTCCGGCAACGAAACCCTCACGCCTTACGATATGGCCCTGAAAACAGCCAATTACTTCAATCTCGATACTTCCCTGATCGAAAAAATCAGTTCAAAGAGTTTGGCGCAGCCCGCGGCACGTCCTGCAAAAACAGGCCTGATCACCGAAAAGGCTGAAAAAGAACTCGGCTACAACCCCCGTACCTTCGCTGAAGGATTGGAAATTGTAGCCGAAGAGCTTAGCGGGAAATAAATATGCTATTTAGTGCTTTTCCAGGTGAATGGGTCTGAATTTGCCGAATTCCTGCCGTACTTTTTCAAGTGCAGCAATAGTATCTGCATTGTCAATTTCTACTGCCAGGTGGTATGCACTGTCTTTTTGATACATGATAACCTTCCGTCTCCATCCCAACTGGCTCTTCAGTTCCTTTGCAGCAACTGCACTGTCTTTTGTGGTCATATACACTGCCACGTATTTTGAAGTATCAACGATAGGCATCGCTGCACTACTGTCTACCGACATACTATCCACCGGTGCGGTCTGTACAGCCGGCGTATCCTGAATCACAGAATCCATCGGGATATCGGTAGTCGTATTTGCATGGTGACTTTGCTGGTTAATGTACCACCAGGCGCCTGCTGCTGCAGCAACAACTGCCAGGGCGGCTACCGCCCACCACCATTTAAAACTGCTTTCTTCTTCAATAGCCTCCAATACATTTTCTACTTCCTCCGTCATCACAGGTTCTATAGGTTCTACAGGAGCCGGAGCGGAAGTAGTAACCTCCTCTTCTTCTTCCCGGATAGGAAACAGGTCGAGAGATTCCTGGGTTACCGGCAGCTTTTCGGCAAAAAAATGAATGTTTCCTGCAAAATCGCCCTGTAAAGTCCCAATTCCGGGCAATTCCATCGGTTTGCCGGTACGCAGCTCGGCTTTTATTTCCTCCAGGTACTTATCCAGTTTACGTTGGGCAACGGAAGGTACCAGGTTCTCTTTCAGGGCAATCCATTCCACGCAGGATCCGTCATCCTGGTAGGTTTGACTAAATAACACCTGATCCCACGGGGGTGTCAGCGTTTGGCTGTTGACGTTATATTGGGCCGGGAAATGTTGTAAGGTAAAGGTGCCTAACTGTGGGATTACACAAACGCGCTGTCTGAAGAGTACTTCCTGTATGTATTGCTGCAAGATCATAGAGATAGTTAATAATTACATTGACCAAAACGTGATTGTATCGAATGCCGCGAAAGAAAGGGACCTTCGGTCCCTTTCTTTCGCGGCTCCTGGTTGCTGCCGAAGGCAGCAACCAGGAGCCGCCACAATGAATACGATGTCACAATAGCTTAATTACCAATATGAATTTAGAATTTAAATAGCAACCCACCAACTATATTAAAGCCATAGGATGGATATAAGTAATAGCGTTGGTAGTGGGAATTGAAGATGTTATTGGCATTCACCCACAAACCAAAGTTCTTCGTAATGTCGTAAGAGGCTCCCAAATTCATATCCCAGGCACCATCTGTTTTACCGAAATCAGTTTTATCAGGGAACAGGTAATATGCACCGCTCATGCTAAACAGATCAGCATTCAGGTGCAGCTTTTTACCAAGCAGATACGTAACATTCAGATTTCCCTGGAAAGCAGGCAGTGCCCATGGCTTCTGCTGCGTTTCCTGTTTGTTATAGTTAAACCAGTCGAACGATACGCGCGCCTGGAATTTTTCTTCCTGGATGTATCCTACTTCCGCATGCAGCTGGAACGCGCGCATTTCCGCCTCGTTCAGGGTGATGAAACGTTTGGAATCCAGGGTGTCATTGATGAACAGTGGCAGGTTGTACCAGGTTACAGACGCAAACTTGGTATTGTAGTTAAAGTGACTGCCCAACGTTCCTTTGATACCGGTATATTTTTCCTCTATACGGGTGTTCTGCATATCGCTCAGGCTACCGAGGAAATACGGATTACGTCCGGTGAGGTTGCGGTAAGAATTCTTCTCAATATAGCTGATCCATCCACTGCTCAGGATCAGTTTCTTACGGATCAGGTGCGTTTCGTTTACGATGTCTGGCAGCAGGTAGAATTTGCTCACACCAGGCGTATTACTCCAGGTAGGGTTTACACCTGCATGTAACACAAACCCGGGGTAAATGATATCTACCGCAGGATGAATCGCTACTACGTTATTGTTGATTGTTTTATTGTCGCCTTGCTTGTAGTTCGACAGGTCCAGCACTCCTTCCGCCTGCAGGAATATGTTTTCGAAGATCTGCTTGCGCACTGGCAGGTTCACCATGAAAGCGCCTTCGTTGCGTTTATAATTATCGTTGAAATAGATAAACTTCACTTTCGGCTTAATGGAAAACGCCCAGTCGTTGTTTGGCAGGTTGGAGCCGGAAACGGTAGCGGTGATCTGGTTAAACACCTGGGCGATATCGCTTTTTTCTACCGGTGTCGTATGGTCGTAACCGTAGTAATGCAGGCTGTTACGATCGTAGGCCAAGCTACCATTCAACTGAAATTTGTCCATCAGGTAGGTACCGGCAGCCAGGGTGTTCAATGTGCTGTAGTCCTGGTTTTCAATATCCTTTCCTTTTGATCCGGTATAATTTACAAAGAGACCATAGTTATACTGCTCATGGCGGCCGCTTCCAAAGCCCGCCTGCACGTATGGGGTGCTCAGGTTGCCATATCCCAGCTTCACAAAATTATTCTGCAGCAGGTCCAGCGAATCTTTACCCAGCGCCAGCGGTTTCAGCGGCGCCGCCTGATACATGAAGTTGAGGTTTAAGGAAGGAACTTCATACTTCAGTGAAGGCCGGGCAGTGTCCACACCTGGCAGGGAGGCAGTCAGATTCAGTTTGGCTGCATCGCGAAGGCGGGGCTGGTAGGTAGAAATGATGTCGATGGTTTCCTGTTTCAGGGAATCCTTTTGGGCAAAAGCTTGTTGATGCATCAGCCCGGTGAGGCCGAATGCGGCTATAAAGAAAAATCGTTTACCGTATATGTGATGAATGTTCATGCTGTCGTTATCTTAAATCCGGAGCCCGGACGCTGATGAAAAATTATTTCTGTTTTTTGCCGGCTGCTTTTTCATCAGCTTCGGCTTTAGCCAGTTTATCTTTAGCTTCCTGTTTCAGTTCCGGAATGGTAGA
This sequence comes from Chitinophaga jiangningensis, assembly GCF_900142605.1. GTDB lineage: Bacteria > Bacteroidota > Bacteroidia > Chitinophagales > Chitinophagaceae > Chitinophaga > Chitinophaga jiangningensis. The sequence goes on along the minus strand of NZ_FRBL01000004.1, from coordinate 560,353 downwards.
GTTGGTAGCGATACTCTGGAAGGTTGCTTTCGCATTGAAGTAATCCTTTTGTTTGGCATAAACATCACCCAGCAGGATATACGCTTTTGCTACCCAGTACTCGTAAGATGCGGTATTTTTGATCACATCAAAGCCTGCTTTCTCTGCGGCATCCAGCTCATTTTGCTGAAGATAGCTGTCAGCAATATCATAGCGTGCTTCGGCGCCGATCTCTGATTTTGTTAAACCGGTAACGGTTTTAAACTCAGTGATAGCGGCAGCATACTGACCATTTTGTTTCAGTGCTTTTGCATGATAGAAATGACCGAGGATCTGATCGTCGGTACTGTTGTTACTACCGGCCAGCAGCATTTCTGAGTAGTTGGTTACTTCATCCCAATGTTTCAGCATATAGTTACTGCGTAGCAACCCACGGGTGGCGGCCATCGTGTTTTCTTTGCTGCTGCTCAGGTCCTGCAGCTGTAAGTAGTAGCTACGTGCCTTATCGTAATTTTTAACCTGGTAGTAGTTGATATTAGCGGCCTGCAAGGCAGAACGTTCGGCGTACAGGCTGTTGTTGCGGGACAATACAAACTCGTACGCAGGTAAAGCCGTCGTATAGTCTTTATTGTTATAGCTGCACTCCGCCTTGTAGAAGTTAGCCGGTAATATGAACTGCCCTTCAGGGAATTTGCGGATGTAGTTGTTGAATGCGTTGATGGCGCCGTCGCAGTCGTTGCTGGTAAAGCGTGCTTCTGCTGCGGCATATGCCAGGGAGTCTTCAGCGGAAGCGGTTACGGTGCGACCGGTAGATTTCAGGAAGGCGAGGTAATCATCGGTTTTGCCTTGTCCTACGTAAATCGCTTTGATGCTCTGTAATGCTTCGCTGCTTTCCGGTGCACCCGGGAACTTCTCTACCACCTGGCGGTAATAGGTCAGTGCTTTGGACTCGTTGTCCTTGTTATAGTAGCAGAGACCTAATTTCAGCAGGGCACGGGGTGCATTGGGGCCGTTAGGTTGTTTCTGCAATACATTTTCCAGGTAAGGAATCGCTTCATTGAACTTCTCGGAGGCGAGATAAGTGTTAGCGATTTCCATATCTGTTTCATTGCCGAAGTTGCTGTTAGGGAACTTGTTGCCCAGCTGTTTCAGCAACGCCAGTTTCTCACTCTGCTTGCCCTGCAGGCCGAGGATAATACTTTTCTGGTAGGTGGCATAGTCGGCGCCTGGTTCATTATTGCTGATGATACGATCATACAGTGATAATGCTTTCGGGAACTGACGGAGCATATAATAGCAGTCGGCCGCTCTCACCATGGCATCGTTGCTGATGCGCTGTGCATTGGGGCCACTGGCTTTTTGAGCGGATTCGAACCATGGCAGTGCTTCGCTGAAACGGTCTTGTTTGAGCAAACTATAACCGAGGTTGTAGCTGGCAGTTTGCGCATTAGCCTCACCGGAGAGGATGGCCGTGCTGCCGAGATAGGCGTTCAGGTTACTGATAGCTGCTTCGGTTTTGTTCTGGCGCAGGGCTATTTCACCTTTCCAGAAATATGCGAGCTGTTTGATCTGCGCATCGTAAGGATTTTTGATGGCGATATCCAGCAGGCGGTCGGCCTCAGCGAGCTGGCCATCATTGATCAGCTGTGTGGCGCGGCCATAGGCCACTTTCTGGTAGGCTTTCAGCACGGTCTGATTTTTTTCAGGAATCATTTCGATGGTAGCCAGGCCTTCTTTATAATTATTTGAATTCATGAAGAGGTTGACCATGATTTCACGGGCCTCTTTATTGTAGGTCGAATTCGGATATTTCTGAACAAATTGCGTCAGCTCGGTGAGTGCAGCGTCAGGGTAACCCAGTTCATAGGATAATTTACCGTAGTTGAAACGGCTGATTTCCTGTTGCTGTGCGTTGGAGCTGTTGTTGGCACAATAAGCGAATGCGTTGCGTGCATTGGCTTTCTGCCCGGTGCGGAGGTAACAATCTCCCAACAGATACATAGAGTTCTGACCCAGGGAATCTTTAGCGCCACTCAGCTGCTTAAAGCCGGTGATCGCTTTTTGCAGGTTCCCGGTTTGATAGTAGGAGTAGGACAGCTGGTAGATATCTTCATTTCTTACTTCGTCGGAATTATCCTGGAACTCTTGCAGGTAGGGGAGTGCCTTTGGATAATTTTTCTTTTCGAAGTAGGCTTTACCCACCAGTTGCTTCAGTTCTGCTTCGTAATATTGGCCGCCCTGTTTGATCAGGGGCTCCCCATAAGCGATCAGCTGATCCGCTTTACCCTGGAAGTAATAGATTTCAGCGATGTAGTATGGAACGATGTTGCTATATTTCGGTTCTTTCACCACGCGCTGGAAGCTGTTAAGGGCTTCGTTGTACTGGCGGTTATTGTAGGCGATAAAACCGTAGTAGTAGTTGGCGGGCAGGTAATATTTCCCTTCAATTTCTTTGATGGAGGCAAACAGCGGTTGTGCTTTTTTGAAGTCCTTCACATTGAAGTAGCAGTAGGCCAGTTCAAACTTAGCATCGGCAATTTCATCGTTGGAGAGGTTGTCGATATTGGCTTTTTCGTAGTACGGAATAGCCTCTTTCAGTTTGTTGGCGTGGAAGTAATATTTGGCCAGCTGGTAGGATACCAGTTGTTCGCGGGCGTTGTTATTGAAATATTTCAGATAATCCAGCGCGATCTGTTCTCCATTTGCCTGCTGCAGTTTCAGCGCACAGATGGTATAGTAGTAATACGCATCTGACCTCACGAGGTCACGATTGGTTTCGTGCCAATAGGTGATGTTGTCGATAGTTTGCTTGAAAAGCTGCATGGACACGGCGTATTTTCCATGCTGGAAATATTGTTGCGCATCCTTGAAGGTTTTTTCCGGATCAGTGTAAATGCGCGTCTGCTGGGCGTGAGCGGCAGGTAAAGCCGCCAGTGTGGCACCGGCAAAGGCAAAAAGGGATAAGTACAGATGTCCCGGAACAATGATTTTTCTTATGACCTGCATGTTTTGCTATTATCTTGAATATGCGATTAAAACGAATACCGGGCAGAAATATTTTCTGTCCGGGCGAATACCTCCTGTTACATGATCCTCCAATCCGCTGTTTTGCCTTTACTAGTACGGGGAATAGTGCCGACAGAACAGATGAAAGCAAATATATATGTTATCTCCATTCTTTTCCGATTGTGTTCTACACAATGTGGATAACTCCGTATAGGCGGCAAAGGCATATACGCTATCTTGCGGAAAATCACTTTTCTTAGCAAAAACCTTACCTACTATGAGAAAACTGTTTTCGGCGGGTCATACCAATGGTGCCATATCTTTCTCGATGCTCTTGATGCGATTGGTTTTCGGGGGATTGATATTATTACATGGATGGCCAAAATTGATTGGATTTGCATCAAAAAAGAATACCTTTCCTGATCCTTTTCACGTAGGCCATGCCGTTTCGCTGGGTATGGTGGTGTTTGCGGAAGTGGCCTGTGCTATCTTCCTGATGCTGGGTTTATTAACCCGGCTGGCCAGTGTACCGCTCATTATTTGCATGTCAGTCGTTATTTTTGTGGTGCATGCACATGAGCCTATTGATAAGATAGAATTGCCGCTCATGTATCTGGCGGCTTACCTGACCATCCTCTTCGTAGGACCAGGGAAGGTAAGCATCGATAATCTGATTGCGTAATTAAAAACAGCATGGACCATGTTTATTAGTACAACTACAATACGGGTAAGATACGGAGAAACAGACCAGATGGGATATCTCTATTACGGCAACTACGCGCTTTATTATGAAGTGGGCAGGGCAGAAGCGATCCGGGAGCTGGGATTTACCTACCGGGAGCTGGAGGAGCAAGGGGTGATGATGCCTGTGGCGGAATTGAATGTGAAGTATTTCAGGCCGGCCACTTACGACAACCTCATAACGGTAAAGACTATATTAAAAGAGTTACCTAAGAGCTCCAAAATACAGTTTCATAGTGAGCTGTATAACGAAAAGGGCGAGTTGCTCAATGTGGGTGTTACCACGCTGGTGTTTGTAGATGTTAATACCAGGCAGAAATCGGGTCTTCCGGAAGTACTGAGAGAGCGCCTGGCACCATTCTTTAATTAAAAAACCTGCGACGTGGATAAAATTACTGTCAGTATCATCACCATTGGCGATGAGTTGCTTATTGGCCAGACCATCGACACCAATTCCGCCTGGATGGCACAGCAGTTGAATGCCATGGGCATCTGGGTGCATCGTCGTGCAGCCATTGGGGATATACGGGAAGATATTTTGGCTACGCTGGCAGCCGAAGCGGCCTTGTCGGACGTAGTACTGATGACAGGTGGCCTGGGCCCTACCGCGGATGACATCACCAAGCCTACCCTCTGCGAATATTTCCATACCCGCCTGGTGCAGGACAGGGATACCCTTCAGCGGGTGCTCCATATGTTCGAGAGCAGGGGGCTGCCTATTTTGCAGCGTAACGTAGATCAGGCACTGGTACCGGAAGCGGCCACCGTGATCCAGAATCACCGGGGTACGGCGCCGGGGATGTGGTTTGAAAAAGACGGAAAGATTTATGTATCCATGCCAGGGGTACCGCATGAGATGAAGGGCATCATGGAAAGTTTCGTACTGCCACGCCTGGAAACCCATTTCAACACCCCGGCGGTAGTACATCATACCCTCATTACCTCCGGTATGGGGGAATCGTTTGTAGCGGAGCGACTGGTAGACTTCGAAGCGAAACTGCCACCGCATATCAAGCTGGCCTATTTGCCAAGTTATAGTTTACTCAAGCTGCGCCTTACCGCCCAGGGAAAGGATAAAGTGAGCACCGCCACGGAGCTGAGTTTATACTTTACTGAGCTCAAGGAAAGATTACAGGATATATATGTTACCGACCAGGATGTGAGCATCGGCGAGGTGCTGGGGCAGGTGCTGCTGAAGCGTAAAAAAACGATGGGTGCCGCCGAAAGCTGTACCGGCGGCCTGATAGGCAGCTGGATTACCGCTGTTTCGGGGAGCAGCGCCTATTATAAAGGGGGCGCTATTACTTACTCCAACGACATGAAAATGAAGATGCTGGGGGTAAAAAAAGAAACCCTGGCTGCCCATGGCGCTGTGAGCGAGGCTACCGTAAAAGAAATGCTGACCGGGGCGCTGGACCTGCTGGAAGTGGATTATGCCATAGCCGTATCCGGTATTATGGGCCCTACCGGCGGAACCGATGAAAAGCCCGTTGGTACGGTGTGGATGGCTGTTGGCAGTCGCGAAAAAATGGTGACTGTGAAGTATCAGCTGCGCTACGACCGTGAACGAAATACACAGATGGCCGCTGTTTATGCGATGAATGAATTAAGGAAGCTGATATTGGAACTGGAGCCGGAAGAATTGAATTGATACAATTCCCTTATTTTTGTTCCGCACTAAACAAAGCTAAAATTCAAGCTAAAATCAATCTTATGGCTATTGTAGAACTGGTAATGCCGAAAATGGGAGAAAGCATCATGGAAGCTACCATCCTGCGCTGGCATAAAAAGCCGGGAGATTCCGTTAAAGTGGATGAAACTGTGCTGGAAATTGCTACCGACAAGGTGGATAGCGAGGTCCCTTCCACCGCGGAAGGTATCATTGCTGAACTCCTCTTTTCAGAAAATGACGTGGTGCCTGTGGGTACTGTCATTGCGCGCATTAATACCAATGCCGATGCAGCAGCGGACACAACACCTGCTGCCCCTGTAACTACTGAACCCAAATTTACTGCTGCAGCTGCTCCCGTAGTAGCTGAGCAGGTAGCTGAACCTACGCCTGCCGCTGCTGGTGGCGGCGCACGATTCTATTCTCCGCTGGTACTCACCATTGCCCAGCAGGAAGGAGTTAGCTTCGCTGAACTGGAAAAACTGCCAGGCAGCGGAACAGAAGGCCGTGTAACCAAAAAGGATATACTGCAATACGTAGCTGATCGTAAAGAAGGTAAAGTAATCGCAGATGTAACGCCTGCCAGCAACCAGGGCACTGCTGCCGCAGCGGCCGCTCCGCGCCCGGCAACGGCCGTTACCGTTCCTTCTGCTACTTATAGCGGCAATGTGGAAATCATTGAAATGGACCGCATGCGCAAACTGATCGCCAATCACATGGTGATGAGCAAGCAGGTGAGCCCGCATGTGACCAGCTTCGCAGAAGCGGATGTAACCAATATGGTAAAATGGCGCGACCGCGTGAAAGGTGAATTCGAAAAGAGAGAAGGCGAAAAGCTGACTTTCACGCCGCTGTTTGTAGAGGCGATCGTAAAATGCCTGAAGCGTTTCCCACTGATTAACTGTTCACTGGACGGCGATAAGATCATTATAAAGAAAGATATCAACGTAGGCATGGCTACCGCGCTGCCTTCGGGTAACCTGATTGTACCGGTTATCAGAAGTGCAGACCAGCTTAACCTGGTAGGACTTACCAAACAGGTAAACGGCCTCGCTAATGCGGCACGTAACAATAAACTGAAACCGGAAGATACACAGGGCGGTACTTTCACGCTCACCAACGTGGGCACTTTCGGTAGCCTCATGGGCACTCCTATCATTAACCAGCCACAGGTAGCTATCCTGGCGGTGGGCGCCATCAAAAAGCGCCCGGTGGTGATCGAAACAGAGCAGGGCGACAGCATCGCGATCAGGCACATGATGTACCTGTCCATGTCGTACGACCACAGAATTGTGGACGGTTCCCTGGGTTCTACTTTCCTGTCGGCCGTGGCTACAGAGTTAGAGAACTTTGATCCTAAAAGAGGAATTTAATAATGGTTACCTGGGGCCGCAAGCCTTGGGAATCCGAAACAAAAAAAGAGAGCTTTGCTCTCTTTTTTTGTTTCGGTAGAAATGCGGCTTTCCGCCGCTGTTATCCCGTAAGAATTCACAGATAAAAGGCGATTGTTGATTTATATGGCATATAACCGTCTTTCCGCCGCGATTATCCCGTAAGAATAAGAATATCGCAGATAAAAGTCGATTGCTGATTTGTATGGCATATAACCGGCTCTTCACCGATTGTCCATTAAGAATTTACGCCAATAAAAAAGGCGATTTCCGAAGAAACCGCCTTTTGAATTTTTTTAACAGCTTTACCGATAAAAAATAACTTAGTAGCGTCCACCACGATCGCCACGAGGACCACCATATCCTCCGCCACCACGGTTATTTCCACCACCTCTGAAATTATTGTTCGGTTGTTTTGGTCTTGCTTCGTTAACCATCAGTTGTTTGCCTTCAATTTCGCTACCGTTTAAGCTTTCCATAGCTTTGGTTCCTTCTTCTTGATTAGGCATTTCCACAAAACCGAAACCGCGTGAGCGACCAGTTTCATGGTCCTTGATGATTTTTGCGGAGGTAACCTCTCCAAAGTCGCTGAAAATCTGATGCAGATCCTCATCGTTCAACCTATAATGCAGGTTGGCTACGTAAATGTTCATGATAACTGAAATTAAAAAAATGAAAAATAATGTACTGAAGTTAGGAAATTAAAGCCAATAAAATAGTAGCCCTCCAAAAATATTTAAGATTTTATTATGTTTTTAGCATAACTACCCCCTTATATCGGCTACCAGCTTGTATTATAAGCGAAAAAATATTTTTTTCAGAAACCTGTTTTTGCAATTTATAAGCACATTTTGCGGGAAAATTTTCGTAAATTAATAGTATAATCCATTAAATTAAATTATCATGGGAGCCTTGAGCGAAACCTGGTTTGCGGATGGCTACATAGATTTCGAATTAAAGAAATACACGTTACTCGCATACCTGCAAGACATCAATCAGTACTTTGGTCAGCAAAAATTATATCCTCAGCTGGCCGATATCATTTTTCATTATAATAACCTGGTATCTTTTAGGGAGAACAAGCAGTTCCTTCAGCAGCGATTTCCCAAAAAGCTCAGTGAGGTAAACCTGGAAAAACTGCAGCTACTGTATGAGCAGATCATAGCAGACGATGAGCTGATGCAGGAGTTGGAAAGCATTATTGAGTACGCCATGAAAAAAATGGATGGTACTATCCGGGAGGGCACTGAGCTTTACGAATTTGTGGAAGATCAGCTGCACATTGCACCGGTGGGACTGGTGCCGCTGGAGAGTTCTGAAGGGTACATGTTCCTCAGCGATGGCCGCTTCCGGGAAGTGTTGGTATACACTTACCGGCTCACCATCTTTGAACGGGCCGATGAAAAATTCAGGGGCATTCATATGAGCTTCCTCGATACTTACAAGAAGGACCTGATGCATACCTTCGAATACATCAAATCCCAGCTGATCCGCAGTCATAAGCAGTTACCCAATCCCGCTGTTTACAGCGTGGAAACAAAATTAGTACTGCCAATCAACGAAACGTTGTTGCCGGTAGCCAAAAGAACCCTGGTGAAATATATTGCTGCCTGAGGTGTTATTGCAGCGTGGCGCCGCTCAGGCGGGCAGTGTCTCCTTCAAACTGTACATCCAGTATATGGTCTTTCAGGAAAGGGGCATAGTACTGCTGCATGATCCCTACTATCTTGCCTTTGGACTTTTCTATGTAGGTAGGATTGTTCTCCAGCTGCGCCCGGGAGGTCTGGTACAATTTCTTCTGTACATCGGTGTAGGTTTCGTCGTCCTGTGAAAGAAACAGTCCTTTTCTGTTGGCCGTTTCCATCCTATCCACCTTGAGCTCATAGCTGAGCAGCTTTGGTGCCGGTAACTTTACAGTTATCCGCTTTTGGCTGATGTCTACCTTAAAATTATTATCATTTATATCCACACCAAACTTAGCCTGGTAGGGAATAGTAACCCAAATGGTATTTTCCAGAAATGTCTTTTTCAGGTTGTCTGTCCAGTCGCTGGCGCCTTCTTCCAGGTTGCTGCGCTTGATGCTGGCAGAACCCTGTACGTCCAGGCTGGCCAGCTCCGCGATTTCCTTTACTATAAGGCCATTGGAGATAACCTGCTGACTCACGTTCTTACTGCCAAAAAAACGGCCAAGCCAGAACATGGCAAGCGCAATTAAAACAAATACCAGTATGTAAATGATTTTCTTCATGACTGAAAATTACGAAAATTTGTGGGAACGGCTGCGGCGTATATGCATTACTGTTAAGGCGCCTTCGGCGCCAGGAGAGCGGTCTTTTTTTCACGCAAAGCAGCAAAGCAGGTAAGCAGCTAAGGCTTGTGTTTTGTTGTTTGTAAAGTAGCTAATGCTTGTGTTTTGTTGTTTGTAAAGTAGCTAATGCTTGTGTTTTGTTGTTGGTACAAAAATAGCAATTGTATAAGCGGCTAAGTATCTAATTATCAAAAGGTAGTTTAATATAACGAAGCATTATTGAAAACAATTTTATGCAGGTATTTCTTAAAACAATAAATGCAGGTCTTTGCTGCTTATGCCCCTTATGCTGCTTTGCGAGCAAAAAAGACAAAACGCAGGCACCTAAGGTGCCTACCGCGTAAGCTCCGCAATCAGCCCCGCATGCTGCGGATATGCCGCCTGCAACGGCGCTCTTTCTGCGAGTTCAAAGTCAGCAAAATCGAACCCGGGCGCTACGGTGCAGCCGGTGAGGGCGTAACCGCCTTCCACCTCTGTACGGCTGGCAAACCAGTTGCCGGCTGTGATAATCACCTGCAGGCGCTCACCTTTTTCGAAGTCCCTGCCGAGTTTATGGGTAATGAGGTTGCCACCCGGTTCTATTTCGTAGATAGTCAGGGAGTGACCATCATAAAAATGCCAGATTTCATCCGCTGCAATGCGGTGAAACGCTGAAAACTCGCCATATTCCAGGAGAAAATAGATGCAGGTGGAAGCATTCCGGTTACCGGTCATGCCCGCCGGGAGGGTGCTCATATCCAGCATCCACTCGGAACGGTATGTTTCCCGAAAGGCGCCTCCTTCTACGTGCGATTGTAATTGCAGCTTTTCCCGCCACCAGCTTGCTGAATATTGCATAGGTAGTTATTTGAGGACGGAAAGGTAGCGAAAAACCAGAATTTCAGGACTCTTTTTTCGTATATAGGTCAGGTTTAGCCACCCCCATGAACCGGGAAGGGTCTTCCAGCGGCTTAAAACCGAACTGGGCATAGAGGCCATGGGCATCTTTGGTACCTAATAATATCCTGCGAAGCTGCTGAGATTCAAAGTAATCCATGATTACCCGCATCAGGAATTTGGAGAGGCCCTGTCCGCGGTATTCGGGCAATATAAACACATCTGCGAGGTAGGCAAAGGTTGCTTTGTCAGTAATCAGCCTGGCGAAGCCCACCTGGGTGTCACCTTTGTATACACCATAACACAGGGAGCCTGCTATCATTTTTTCTACCACCTCGAGTGGAATATCCTTTGCCCAGTAAGAGTCCTGGCTGAGGAAACGCTGAATGAGCGCAGTATCCAGTTTACTGTTATCGGTAGATATGCTAAATGGGCCTTCGAAAATTTCTGTAGTCATCTTGGGTTAATTTGCGAAGGCCCAAGGTAGCTTATTCGTAATTAACTCGCAACTGCTACCATTTGGCGGTTGCCGGAAGGCATCTGCGCAATGGTGGTAGCTACTGGTTCAAAATAATCAGGCAATTCGCCGTTAAACAGCAGGTAATCCTTTACAAACATGGCCTGGTTGTAATACACATTGCGGCTCATGCTGGCCTGCCACTGCGGAAAATTCAGTTGCTGTAATGATTTTAAGGCGGTCTTAAATCTTGTCATGCGGGTGAAAAGCTGTGGCGGAATACCGGTAACGGAGGTGAATATACGCTCCATGGTAGGGCGGGAGAGGTGGAAGATATGTGCCAGCTCATCCAGTGAAATATTGCCTTTGCGGGCAACGAGGTAGTCCACCATTTCATCCACCTGGCGGAGGGAACGACTACCGGCATCCAGGCAATCGCGGTACGCATTGTTCAGGATGGGAATAATACCATCTGGTGTCCTTACTTTGGCTATCCGGGCAGAGATATTGGCCCACATGTCGCCGCAGGTCACGTCCAGATTGCGGTAGTAGTTGGTGAAAGCGGGCGTATCCAGGCCCAGCAGTTTGTAACAGCCATATACGTTCAACTGCACAATCACCATTTTCACAGGGCCCTTCACCTGTAACTGACAGGCACAGGTAAAGTGACCAATGATCGCGTGGGCAGGCAACGTATAGGCAGGATGGTTAGCCGGCTTCACCGTGGCTTCGCCCTCCTGAATGAAGACCATGTACTGGTCGCCCAGTGCAAATAAACTCTGTGGCAGCTGAATAACGCCACGGGTGTTGTCTTCCCAATAGTAATACTGCTTAACATACGGACGCAATGCGTCTTCCGGGTGAAAAATGTGGAAGTTCATAGGCACAATGTTGCTGGTTTTATAGGATAATTTCTCGCTGCATAGGGTCATCACTGCTACATGATGATATTGTAAATATATGATAAAATATTATATAAAGATTTTTTTATTATTGCTCAGGTTGGTATTTGACCGATACCTTCGGTATCGGTTGGGGAGGGGTGCGCTACGCGCACCGCTGCTGATCATTTCTTATAAGTGTTGTGTGGCGTGCAGAGCACGCCACACAACACACCACCACTGGTGCCGAAGGCACCAGTGCAAAAACGAAAGGCCTGGCTGTTATAGCCAGGCCTCATATACTTATCTTAACATCCACTATTTCACCAGGTCAAATCCCCAGTTCACCCCCTTCTGCGTAGCCGGAACACCATATTCCATCCACTCAGGTGCCGCAGCACCCTTCAGCAGGTGATCAAAAAACTGTTGCTCACGGCGGGAGATATCCTTGCGGTTCTGGCGCTGTACCAGGTTGTGTGCTTCATTATTATAGTTCAGCATCCAAACCGGTTTGCCCAGGCGGCGTAAGCCGGTAAACAGCTCAATACCCTGGTACCAGGGTACTGCGCCATCGGCATCATTGGCCATAATCGCCAGCGGCGTAGTTACTTTCGGCAATGAAAACAGCGGCGAGTTTTGCAGATACAGCTCCGGTTTTTCCCAAAGGGTAGCGCCAATTCTGCTCTGTGAATGCTCATACTGGAACTGCCTGTTCATACCACTTTCCCAACGGATACCACCATACGCACTCGTCATGTTAGCCACCGGCGCACCTGCCCATGCAGCTGCAAACATATTGGTTTGGGTAATGAGGTAAGCCACCTGGTATCCTCCCCAGCTCTGGCCCTGGATACCCATATGCTTACCGTCTACATACGACTGCTTCGCTAAATCTTCGGCAGCACTTACGATATACTCGTATGCGCTTTTACCAGGGTAACCTGGTTCATAACTAATGTCCGGCGCAAACACCAGATAACCGCGACTCACAAAGAAACTGATGTTCAGCCTGGAAGGAGTTGGAGCGGGGGGCTGGTAGTTATACAGTCCGTCGGTTAACTTCTCATAAAAATAAAAGATAACAGGATACTTTTTGTTGGCATCGAAGTCCTCCGGTTTGTACAAAATACCTGCTGCTTTTTTACCGCTGAAAGTAGTCCAATTGTAAAGCTCCGCAGTACCCCAGTTATAATTTTGCTGCTGTGGATTAGTGCTGGAAATTTTTACCGCCTTGTCAATCGCAGCACCTACATAAACATCCGGTGAAGCCACATAGCTGGCTTTTACGAAGGAATACACGTCCGCATTTTTTGCTTTGGACAGGTCGTTATAACTGTTAGGGCCCAGTACAATCTGCACCGGATTAGCCAGTTTGGCTTTACCGCCGGGCAACTGCATGGAAAAATAACCATTGTATTTAGTAGTGTCCGCAAAGGCAGTCATGATACGCATTTGGCCAGCTTTGTACGCTGTTTCTTCGGGGTCCAGGCGCACAAAACGCAGTGACACCGCATTTTTGCGACCGTAGCCGTTAGTCACATTCACCGGCGCTTTAGCAGCGGTAGGGTCTAACTGCCAAACGTCATAGCGGTCGTATACATACACGTAGTTGTCCTGCTCCATCCAGCCGGCCAGTCCGTAAGCCTCCGGTAAATCTGGATGATCATCTTCCTCGTCGTATAATTTCACCGGCACTTTGGAGGAGATATTAGTGGTGGCACCACTTTCGTTGTTGTACGTCCACCAGCTTTTATCTGCCAGGTCGTACCACAGTATATATTTTCCTTTGGGAGATATCGAGTACATGCCGTCCAGCCGTTCTTTTACCTTTTTGCGGGTACCGTCTGTCAGGTTCACCAGGTAAGCCGTTTTAAGACTGCGACCTATCCATTGCAGCTGGATACGGTCATTCTTATCAGTATAGCCCAGTGCATATTTGCCGTCACCTTTATCGGATGCAATTACTGTTTCCAGGTCTTTATCCGCCAACTGAATAGCCCTGTTAGTTCCAGGATAGTACACAGCGAGGTAGGTTCTTTTCAGTTCCTTATCTGCATTTTTCAGCTGCATGGGTTGCAGGTAATCGTCCTTGTAGTTCCAGATATCCACTTTTGCTACTTCGAAATCCACGATGGTAGTGTCTTTCGGAGGCAGGATCGGAGCAGTGCCAAAGAAGAGGCGTTCATTGTTTTCTGAGAAGCTAAGGTTACCGTTAGCACTTACGTTCCATTTGGTAGGGATGGCACTGTTGGTTTTATCCACTACAACGATGGCGCTGTCGGCACCTGGCTTATAGAAATAAAGGGAGTAAAACTGCTGCAGCGACTTCGCGCTGTCGCGGGTAGCCAGGTAGGCCGCCTGTTCTCCTTTATTATCCAGTGTAAGCTGTTTATAATCGCCATAGCCGCGGCTCAGTGTATCTGCTTTGCGGCTGGCAGTATGCCAGAGCAACACGCCGGTGCTGGAAAGGGAATCTTTTTTATTGCCGCTGATGGCTACCAATATGTTGTTGCCTGGTTTGGCGATTGTATAGGCGCCGGCGTTTTTAATTGTATCCTGTGTGCCTTTGAGCAGCTGACGGATCACGAGTAAGCCATTGTCACTTTTATCGGCGCCTGCTTTGTCGTCGTCTTCACGGTCCTCATCTTTTTTAGCAGCAACCTTTGTGTTTTTGGCTTTGCTGGTATCAGCGGCAGGGGCTTCAGCGAGGTAGGCGAGCAGGCCACTGCCTTTGGCAGGCGTTTTAAAGGATTTTACGTTCGCGATTTTTTCGATCTGACCAGTGGCCAGGGTAACGATCACGAGTGAATCCTTGGGCATGTCGGCTGCCTTTTTCTTTTTGATTTTAGCCTCACGTACTACTTTAAAGGGAGGTTTGATGGTGCTGATCACAAATTTTGAATCTTCTGTGATCACTGGCAGGCCACCACGAGGCACCACGGTTTCCTTGCCCGTTTTGCGGTCAAAGATAATGAGGCGGCCATCGCCTTCCTGCGGGTTAATGGTATAGGCGATCCATTGCCCGTCGTTGCTGATCACTTTTGCTCCGGCAGTTTCCCATCCATCGTACACGCTGTGGTCCAGCGGTTTTTTGGATGGCTGTTGCGCATAGGTCATAAGGGCGGTTCCCATCAGCAGGGAGCCCAGAACGTACTTTCTCATAAGCGCTAATATAGATTGCAGATTTTAATTGGTCAAGATACAAAACGCGGGGTGTTACACATAAAAAAAAGGATGGACGTACAAAAGGCTACATGGAAAGCCGGCTGTTTTTCGATAGTTTTGGCACAAAGTGGACCGGATTCATGAAGCATGTCATGACAGATGAAGATTTATTGCAAGCTGTTTCAGCTGGAGATACAGCGGCTTTCAGGATCTTTTTTGACTCCAACCGCCCAAAACTATATGGATTTATCCTGAATATGGTCAAATCCCGGGAGGTGGCAGAAGAGATTGTGATGGATGTATTCATGCGCATCTGGCAGCAGCGGGAGCTGCTGCAGTGGGTAAATAACATCGATGGGTTTCTTTTTAAGGTAGCCTACAATAAAACAGTGGATTTCCTGCGGGCCGCTGCCCGTAGCCCGGAGCTGGAACAGGCCCTCTGGGAGGAGCTGCAGCCGGTGAGCGACGTGTATGCCGATACCCGCCTGCTCCTGCGCGATTACGAAGCACGCCTCCGCGAGGCCATGGACCAGCTGCCCGCCAAACGCCGGCAGGTATATATTCTTAGCCGGGAGCACGGCTATTCGCACGACCAGATCGCCGAAATGCTGCATATCTCCAAAAACACCGTCAACAATCATATCGTAACCAGTCAGCAATTTATCCGGAACTACCTGGTAAAACGGCTGGACCTGGGTAGCACCGCATTTATTGCCTTTGTCATCAGCCGTATCTAAAAAAAATATTTCGGGAGCATAGTTGTCCGATTAATTTCTGTCGTCAATACTTATAACAGTGAACAAATCATCTATGCCGGAGGCAGACTGGAAACATATTGTAGATAAATACCTGAATAACACCTGCACGCGCGAGGAGCTGCATCAGCTATTGCAATGGGTGAACGAGGAGCCGGATAATGAGGCGCTCATATCCCTGTTGCGTTTACGCTGGGAGCAGCAACAAGTCCTTACTGCGGATGATCCGGAACGCTGGAATCGGCGGTTCGATCAGCTGTTGACCACTACGCCGCCGCACCGGAAGGTGGTGATCTCCAAACGCGCCATCATAGCGGCAGCAGCTACCGTATTGCTGATGCTTACCACCGGAATAACCTATTATTTATACAGATCCCATTCATCCATTGTTACTCCCCCGGCAATGGTAAAGTTTAATGATGTACCGCCGGGCGGTAACCGGGCGATGCTCACCCTCGCTGATGGTACGCAGATTTCGCTGGACAGCGCCGCCAACGGCGTGCTGGCCACACAGGGGGGCACCAGCATCAGCAAACAGCAAAACGGGCAGATAGCCTATAATGGTACTGCCACAGATGCCAGGTACCAGTATAACACCATGAGCATTCCCAAAGCAGGTAAATATTCCCTGGTTTTGCCTGATGGCAGTAAAATCTGGCTTAATTCCGCATCTTCACTACGCTATCCGCTGGCTTTCGGCAAGGAAAGGCGCGTGATGCTTACCGGTGAAGCCTACTTTGAAATAGCCCCAGATGCCAAACGTCCGTTTATCGTGGAGGTAAACAAGAGTGAGTTGCACGTGCTGGGAACCTCCTTTAACGTAATGGCCTATGCCGAAGAAGCACAAACCAAAACCACACTGGTAGACGGCGCACTGGCCGTAAACTACCAGGGCAGCCACACCCTGCTGAAACCTGGCCAGCAGGCCACCATCACCACGGAGAATAATAAGATAACAGTAGAACCAGCCGACCTCGAAGAAGCACTTGCCTGGAAAAATGACCGGTTTTATTTCAACAACACGGATATACGTACCGCCATGCGCCAGCTGGAGCGCTGGTATGATGTAGATGTCACCTTTCGCGATACGCTGAATATGCGGCTGAACGGTACGGTAAGCCGGACAGTGAGCATATCCGGAGTATTAAAACTGCTTACCCTTACCGGAGAAGCCAACTTTAGCATCCAGGGAAAAACAGTCTCAGTAGGAAAATAGCTGTAAATATTTATCAACCAAAAATCTAACACCATGAAAAGCAACTAGTCTATTTCGCAGCATTAATAAAAATGCCGGAGGTCTCGAACACCACCGGCACGTTTGAAATAATGCGTCCACATTTTTTGACAGAACGTATTCAACACTACCCAAACAGTAACAAAAGTATGTATTTGCGCACTCTAATCAAAGGTACGCACAGGCGTAGCCTTTGCCAGATCACAATTATTCGTGTGATGCAACTGAATTCTATTTTTATACTCGCTTTTATGCTGCAGGTAAACGCTGCAAGCTTTGGTCAGGCCAAAATCACCCTTTCGAAAAACAATGCACCGCTGAAAGAGGTGTTTAAGGAAATCAGCCGCCAGACGGGCTTTGATTTTCTCTATACCAACAAAGTACTGGCCGCCGGACGTCGTGTAAGCTTACACGTGAAGGATGCTGAATTGAAACAGGTGATGGGAGCATGTATGGCCGGCCAACCACTCAACTACACCATTGTAGATAAAACAGTGGTCATCAAATTGCAGGCAGCTACCGGTGCCAGCACCCTTTCCCCGGCCGAAGTGCCGCCGGTAGACGTTCGGGGTAAAGTAACGGACGATGCCGGTAACCCCATCCCGGGGGCAACCGTGATGCTGAAAGGTGCTACCAAAGGTACTGTCACCGCAGCTGACGGGTCATTTCATCTCTCCGTACCAGAAAATGCCACACTGGTAATTACTTTCATGGGCTTTGAACCCCGTGAAATAACGGTGGCTCCAGGCAGCGGTGCGCTGGACATCATCCTGAAAACTGCCAGCGCTAAGCTCGATGAGTACATCGTTACTGCGATGGGTATCAAAAAGGAGAAAAAAGCACTGGGGTATTCCGTACAGGAAGTGAAGGGCGCCGACCTTACCAAAGCCCGCGAACCCAATCCGGTGAGCGGTTTAACCGGTAAAGTAGCCGGCCTGGTGATCACACCTAACCCTAACCTGTTTGGTGATCCCGGTATTCAACTCCGCGGGCGCAGCAACGTGCTGATAGTAGTAGACGGGGTGCCGGTCAGCTCTGATTCCTGGAACCTAAATGCGGATGATATTGAATCCTATTCCGTACTGAAAGGGGCAAACGCTGCTGCACTCTATGGCTCCCGCGGCCAGAACGGTGCCATCGTTATCACCACCAAAAGAGCAAAAACAGATAAAAAAGGTTTTAAAGTAGAGATCAATTCCAGCACACAACTGCAGGCAGGGTATAATGCTATCCCTAAGTATCAAACGGAATACGGCCCTGGTGATGATTTTGAATATGCCTTTAAAGATGGCCGTGGCGGCGGTTTAAATGATGCCGACTATAACATCTGGGGGCCTCGCTTTGAAGGGCAGCTGATCACACAGTACAACTCCCCTAAAGATCCGGTTACCGGTGCGCTCACACCTATCCCATGGCTGGCCAGAGGTAAGGATAACCTGACCAACTACCTGCGTAACGGGCTATTGAGCACCAATAACATTGCCATCTCCACCGCTAATGACAAAGGCGACCTGCGCATTTCTTTTTCCCAGGTAGCACAACGTGGACAGGTACCTAATACCAAATACGGCAGCAGCAATGTCAACTTTGCCGGCGGCGTGAACGTAGGCGATAAACTGCGTATAGAGGGTGCCGTTAACTATAGCAAACAATATACACCCAACTATCCGAGCCTTGGCTATGGCCCCAGCAGCATGATTTACCTGATTACTGTATGGGGTGGGGTGGATTATGATATCAACGACCTGCGCAATTACTGGCAGCCGGGTAAGGAAAATGTACAACAATACAACAGGGAATATACCATCTACAACAACCCCTGGCTGATTGCTAACGAGGCATTGCATTCCTACAACAAAGATGATGTGTACGGACACCTGCAATTGCTGTATCACATTACGCCGAAACTGGATTTTAAAGTACGCACTAACGTTAGTACCTGGAACCGCAGGCAGTCGTGGCGTTATCCGATGTCGGCCGACTTCTACGAACCCTACCGCCGCGTAGGTGGCTACCGTGAGTATTACGACTACTTCTGGGAAAACAATACCGAAGGTGGCTTTACTTACAAGGATAAAATCAGCAGTAGCTTCAATTTTACCGGTTCCTTAATGGGCAACCTCAGAACAGTGAAAGTGAGCAGCCTGAACGGTACTACCAAAGGCGGCCTTATCACACCGGGTGTTTTTGATCTCTCCAATACAAAAGAACAAAACAGCCCTACCAATGACTTTGGTAAAAGACAGGTAGGCAGCCTGTATGGCTTCCTGGACATGGATTGGAAGAGCATGATCTTCCTGAGCCTGACCGGCAGGTTTGACAAATCGTCCACCATGCCGCTGAAAAATAATACCTATTTCTATCCTTCTGCCTCCCTGAGTGTGATGCTGTCGGAAATGCTGCACCTGCCTGACTATGTATCCATGCTGAAATTGCGTGGTGCTTATGCCAACGTAGCGGGCGACCTGGCCAACACCAGCAGTGATTATGATATTTACAAGCTGTTACCTGTGTACAATACCAGTGGTACCCGTTGGGATAATAACGTAGGTATCAACTACACCGGTACTTTATTTAATCCTGACATCCTGCCTAGTCGCGTGCAAACTGCCGAAGTAGGTGTGGCGGCTAATTTCTTCAATAACCGCCTGGGTATTGATGCGGCCTACTACCGTAATATCGAAGGCCCCGGTGTGGTGAACGTGACCGTTTCCTCCGCATCCGGTGTAAATACAGTACAACGGAATGCCAATACGTTTATCCGTAAAGGTGCTGAAATAACGCTAACCGGAACGCCTGTACGTAAAAAGGATTTCAGCTGGGATGTGATGCTGAACTGGTCTACCAACCACCGCTGGCTCAAGGAAATTGACGGCATTCAGCAGCGTATTGACATGATTAAGGTGGGTGACAGATACGATGGTTATTACATCACTGATTTCCAGCGCGACGACAAAGGAAATATTCTCGTGGGTAATGACGGATTACCATTATACAATCCTTTCCAGACAAAAATTGGTTTTGAAGATAATAAGTTCATGCTGGGCATGAACAACAATTTCCGCTACAAAAACTTCGGGCTTAGTATGCAGATTGATGGCCGCTTTGGTGGCCTGATATCCAACTATGTGGACTATTACCAGTGGAAGTCAGGAACAGCGCCGGCATCAGCCAGCGAATACCGCTACCAGGACTGGATGAACCGCGATAACCCGGATTGGAATGGAAACGTAATGACGAACGGACAAAAAGTTATTTCTGGTAAACTGAATGCTGACCGCGATGGTAACATCATTTCCGATGACCGCAAATATGCACCTAATGATGTACCGGTGTTATGGAGGGACTGGGCTACCGATTATTACATTGCCGACAAAAACCTGGTGCACGATGCTACTTTCGTGAAACTGCGCGAAGTGGTGCTTTCCTATAACTTCCCGGCTACCATGCTGCAGCGCACTAAATTCTTTTCCACTGCCAGCATTTCCCTGGTAGGCCGTAACCTGTTATACTTCACCAGCAAGCATAACAAGAATATGGAGCTGGACCAGTACACTGCTGATAATGCCGGCTTCCAGACACCGGCGGTGAAGAGCTATGGCGTGAATATTAACCTGTCCTTCTGATCTTAATAAACTGAAAAGAAAACATGAAAGCGATTATATCCAAATATTTATTAGGTGCTGCCCTTGTTACCGGACTTTGGGGTTGTGAGAAGATGGGGACCCTGCAAAAAGATCCATCGGCCGTATACGATGGTAATCCTAAACTCGTGTTCACCGGCATCTTACTAAATATGAAAGAGGGGCCCTGGAACGATGTGCAGCGCCACAACCAGTATGCCACGCAAAATAATTCCTACTATTACGGCCAGCCGTACGACTGGACTACCAGTGGCGAAGGTTTTTCTGCGTACGACCGTTTACGTGATGTACGCCAGCTGTTGCTGGAAGCGGCTAAGTACGGGGATGTAGCCAAGGGATATGTTCCACTGGCGCGGTTTGTAAAGGCCTGGTTTCTCGTGAGGGCTACTGAAATGTATGGGGATATTCCGATGACGGATGCCATTAAAGGCATTACAGAAGGGAACTTCACCCCTAAATATGATGAGCAGAAAGAAGTATATCGTTACTGCCTGCAATTACTGGATTCCGTAAATACGGAGTTGACGCCGCTGGTAGCCAGCAATGTGAAAGTAGAAGGCGACTTTTATTATAAAGGCGACCTTGCAAAATGGCAAAAGCTTGTTAACTCCTTCCGCCTGAGAGTGTTGATGAGTTTGAGTAAACGTGCGGCGGATAACGCTGATCTGAAAATTAAGGAGCAGTTTGCTGAGATCATTGGTAATCCGTCCAAATATCCGCTGATCCTTGGTAATGCGGATAATTTCCAGTTGGTGTACAACGGTAATGCCCGCGATAATAACTATCCGCTGTGGCCTGCGGACGGTATTGTGATTAAGAGAGATAATGATAACAACCTGGCAAACACCATCGTGGATATCCTGAAACGTACTTCCGATCCACGTTTGTTTGTGATGGCGCTTCCTACCGATTCAGCCAAAAAGAGCGGGGATGCTGCTTATGCCACCAAATTTACCTCTTTCAGAGGAGGTTCTGTGGGTATGATTCAGTCCGACCTGAAAGCGCTGGCTACTGCCGGCAAGTTGTCCAACCTGAATTTCGATTTCTGGGAGGTAACGCCTTCCGGTGTTCCATGCATTCAACTGGGTGCTGCTGAAACCAATTTTACCATAGCGGAGGCTATTAACCGGGGTTGGGTTAGTGGAGATGCCAATGCTTACTATACAGCGGGGATCCGTGCTAACATGGCTTTTTACAATGTAGCAACTGCTGCCCAGGATGGATTTATCGGTGGTGCTGAAATTGTTTATGCCGGTAATACTGCTGCGGGTTTAAAGCAGATATTAGAGCAAAAGTATGTGGCATTTTTCCAGAACTCAGGCCGTCAGGCGTTTTATCAGAACCGCCGTACCGGCGTTCCGGTATTTGAAGTGGGGCCTGCTAACAAAAACTCGCAGATGATTCCGGTGAGATGGAAGTATCCTTCTTCGGAGTATAACGCGAATGAAAGTAGTCTGAAAGCTGCACTGCAAAGGCAGTATGGCGGGTCGGATACGCAGAATGATAAGATGTGGCTGGTGAAATAAAAAATAACAATTGTATCGTTTAAATTATGCCTCTATACCGCAATATATACCAGCATTTATGTCTATCAAATTTTGAATAAAGTATTTATATGATGGATTGAACAAAGTCGGGTTTTAATGACTTATCTGATATCCACCCTACTAGTCTTTTATTTTATTTGAATTTAGAGGGAGTTAACATGCCAACCTAGTCATCACAATTGTATTTAAAATTTTAATACCATTGTGATGGCTAGGTTTAATAAGTGGACTTATACAAATAAGTATATTTATTACTTATAATTTATGATAATTGCTGTCACTTTTGTCACTAATAAAAATTTTTATTTGGTTTTGAATTGAATCGCGCTCTAATATAGTTATAAGTGGACTTTGATTGTTCACACTCACATATACTACTGCATCTTTGATAATTATTCCTAGTGAATCAATTGTTATCCTAAGTGAGATATTGCTTTCGGTGCTTCTCAACAAAATTTGTTTGGAAAAAAAACAAGTTTGTGAAGATGTACTGCATTTTGCTTGGAAGCTTAATAATGTATCCCTATTATTTAAGATTGTAATTATTTCATTATTAGACACTATTCCGCTAAGCTCCAAATGTTTATTAGAAATACAGCAGGATGTCAGGAGTAATATCAGTATTCCGATTGATTTAAATTTATGCATTATTGAAGTTATTAAAATAATTTTCGCCCAGTATTCAGAAAACCAGAATAGTAGTACCTTAATATTGCTGCAAGTTGACCTCGTGTTGCCTGACCTGGGTTTTTTATTATCTCTTGATATTTTGCCTTTCCTTGGGGTGTGCGAGTGTCCAGATATCTCTGAGGGTAAGTCATGAAATTAGTTTTTAGATCGACCTCTTTCTGATTGTAAGCAGGTGCACTTCGTGGAAACAAGCTACCCAATAAGCCTTCTCCTGGTACAGTAATTTTGTCCCCAAAGGAGAATGGATGGTCTAGGCCTCCTGTATGCCCAAATTCGTGTGTCAAAGCATTGTTATTATCAGTTGTGCCATCAGAATTGATGTAGCTTGAGTTCATAGTGATTTCTGTTCCTCCAAGTTGGCTTTGTCCTATAACACCACTTTCGAGGAAGTCATCGCCAACTATTTTAACTAAGTGTTCCTCCGTCTTTACATCTTCTTCCTTTTCAACCGCCCTCATATTAAGGGTTGAGGTGATCGAAAATTCTTTTCTATCCATTGATAATAATTTGGAAAATATTGCAGATTGAGTCTTTATATAGTTGTCTAAATCAATTTTTTTTCCAGACTTATTTACGACAGCCGCGTTAACTACAATATTTACGACAAATTTACCTTGCTTGTCTTTGGTAATATTAATACTCCAATCTTCTCCATTCGGATCTGAAAGTAGGACGGGATTATTTACAGTATAAGAGAACGGAGATGTAGGATAAAATTTTTCAGCTTGAGGATCTGGTGAATGCCACCTTCCTAATTGTACATCATACATTCTTGAGCCATAATCATACCATTCCAAGCCAGTGCCATCACTGAACTCTTTGGTTTGCAACTCTTTTCCGTTATACTTTAATTTGTTTTCCACATAAGCTGGTGCTTGGAAAGCACTTGTACTAATTCCTGTCATTGTCAGTCCAAATGGATAATAATGCGTCTCCTCCAATATTGGGCCAGTCGATTGCGTAACAACCACATCATCAAAATACACATCCTGTTGACTTTCATTGCTTGTATAAACATAGAGGAACCCACTTTTTTCGATAGGCATTTTGTCCTGTGAAATTGTTTGTAACTGATCTGGTTCCCCTTTTACCTGTTTAACTCCACTATTATTTTCTACTAATTTAAACTGATCATCAAACATAACAAAATTAAGATAAGCTTTTGGCTTGTCCGACTTGTGCTTATCCTCATCCTTTTCCTTTAGGCGTTGATAATCATGGTTGTAAAAATCCGTGTTGAAAGGTGATTGACGTGATTGTGCCGTATTCCCATGGACTGTTCCTGCAGCACTATGACCGAAGGCCGCAAGTAGATCTGCCAGCATGTTTTCCACTTGTGGTGCATGGTCGGTTTTAGACTGTGGGCTGATGGATTTGTAAAAGGCCTTAGCGCCGATCTGTATGGTGTCACCTGCCATTACACGTAAGACTATGGAAGGCCCTATCTTCTTAGAGTTGCCCTGTGCACTCAATTTAGCAACAGATTTGTTTGCCGAGCTTCCATCCGCAGGATAGCCCGCTGGCTTTGTTACTCTGGTATCGTCAATATTGCTGAAGAGTAATGATTCAGTGGGGGCATTAGCTGTTTCCATGGTAGCAGCATAGATGGCCGTATTATTTTGTTCAGTTAGGACCATCCTGATATTTCCGAGGTGATCTTTCTCGAAATAATCATAAACGAAAGATGTTGGGGCACCTGACGTAACAACGGCACGTGCACGGCCTTCTTCGTGAGAAAACTGCTGTAACCTATTTTCTTTATATTCAAAAATCCCTTCGTAATCAGTTGTGATAGTTTTGGCTGGGTTAGCTGTATTGTCATACACAACCTTACGCAATTTTTTACCTGTTGCATCGTAAAAATACCGGATACTGCCTTTACCGGTTATGTCAATTATTTCAGGAAGATTGAGGTAGTTGTAGCTGATAGCTGTAATATTCTTATTGTTGTCTTTGGTTAAATTACCATTGTCATCATACCAATAGTCCTGCGTTTCATCTTTATTAATTTCCTTAAAATCTCCCAGCATACTGGAAGGATTGTTACTGGCATCCGTAACATAGTTTAATTTATTAGTGCTGCCGTTTTTATAGTCATACTTCAGATCATCAATAATGGTCTTTGTGTTGCCGTTCATGCCCCATTGTTTCAAGGCTAGAATATTTCCATTCTTGTCATAGGAAATATTGTCGACACTAAAATTAACCAGGTCTTTTGTCCAGGATGCACTTCCGCTATTCTGCTGATTGAAATCTGCCACCGTAACTCTGTTTAATCGATCATAGACATAATCGTATTTACGACCAATATTGTCAGTTCTGCTGCGCCAGATGGTACCAGCAATATTGCCATTATATTGTTGCTGGGCATAGGTGGTGCCTGCAATAATTGCCGTAGAGCGATCATATCCTAACTCAAACCCAAAAAATTTATTTGTTGTGGGAGAGGATACAAAGTCTCTGTTTACACCGAGTAACCATCCCCGAATATTATAATCATAGGATAATTCATCTAAACTATTGCCAAGGGTTTTCTTTGATATATTACCAAGTGCGTCATACTCATTTTGTGAAACTGGCTTTAGTGGTCCAATATCGTCAATTTGTTTGCGGATGGTTAAAATACGGCCGGCGGGGTCATAGTCATTGACGGTTAAAACTTTTGTTTCCGGTGTCTCACCACTTGCTGGATTCTTTTGTCTTACATAACTACTTACCAGTTTGCCATTAAAGTCGTATAAGTTAGAAATAACCTCTAAGCCATTTGTGATATTATCGGTAATTATCTGGATAGGCTTTCCCCTATAATCATAATATGTGGTGGAAGTAAGCCACTGATTGGTCCCCAGTACCCTGTTTTTGACACCTGTAACCAAGCCAATTGTTTGTGCATTGGCTACAGACGCAACAGTATAGAGATTGTTTCCTGCAATTGGTTTTGCGAGATCACTGGTGATGCAAGATTGACTGCCGGGGAAAGTATAATTATCATAAAAAATGTAACTAAGCGGAGTAATCAACGCAGGATTGAGATTTGGTAGTGGATTATTGATTGAGAGATTTATTACACCAAGATTTGCCGTAGGATCAATATATGCTTGTATTTCGGCATTAATGGGCGTTTCAAATCCTGCTTCGAAAGTTATGCTGTTAGTGGCGATGTATGTATTGCGGTCATGTGTTGCCACCATCAGGTCGCTTATGCCGGGGAAAGTATAACTGGAATTGCCAGTTGTATTTATTGCAGTATTCATTGCGGCCTGCAGCGATTCCCTGGATATGTCAGACTGGTAAAGCGCAGTTTCTACCGGGCGGTTTAGGTTATCATACAGTGTCATTATCCAATGCTGATTGCCGTTTTTATTCATATTTCCGTCCCTGCTAAAAACCAATCGGTTCCGTATATCATACACCATTTCAATCGGTTTGGCACCCGGTATTTTTTTATAGATCATGCGGCCCTGTTCATCATATCGATATTGAAAGCAATATTCCTCTTCTACTGCAGATAATGGAATGTTTGCAATAATCTTTTCCACGGCCATCGGAGGAATGACAAAACGTAACCTGTCTAAGTCATCATAAATATAGTAGGTGCAGGACCAACCACTGTGAGCGCCAGGTGGCGTGAAAGCTTCCTGCACCTTTTTCAGTATCAGTTGTTCATTTTTATTTTTATACTCAATGGTTCGGTTATTATGTTCATCAGACACAACAGACTTAAACAATTGGCCAGCACCATATTCACCAACCAAAGTGGGCAGCGTACCAGTGATACTCCATATTTTTACTGAATCTAATAATGTATTTACATCAAAATCTGTTTTAATAGGGTGATTACCAGCTGCTTGTGCCCAGCTGTTTCCTGGCGCATAAGTTTTGAGGACTCTGTTGAGTGGTGATTGGTCATACTCAACCTGAGTATATAAGAACTGCTCACCCTGAAGTGCAGGATTTAATGCAGGATCTTCATAGAAAATTTTCTGCGCAGCGAACGGGTCGGTTTTAAATTTTCCATCGTCGATATTTCCTGTAGTAGGCACGTACGGTAAATATTTATAGGATTCACGGCCAAATTCATCATAGAGTATGGGTGCAACGATATCTCTGTTATTTCCACTGGCTCCTTTGATTACCGTTTGTAACAGCCGCCCAAGTCCATCAAAATATTGGGTAGACTGTTTAATCTCTGCCGTGGTCCTGGAAGGATCAGTAACAAAGGAGGGGGCAGTTGTCGGAAGAGAGGGCTCCCAGGTTCGCACATAATTTATGGAATTGGTAGTATAGGCACCAGGTACCGCGACAGGTGTACCGGTTTGCGCATGAACTGAACCTATGTAGAAACAGCATAAAAGGGCAGCTATGGTATAGGATTTCATTGATCGTACGAATTTGGAACTAATTGTTAAAAGGTTTTTGATACTGGTAATCGAATTGACGGATTATCATCCCGTTTTGGTCGCGGATTAGCAATAAACGTCCAATAGGATCATAGCTGTAATAGGTAAGCATTCCTTTTTCATCACAATGGCTGGTAATACCAATCATAGGATCATAGGTATAAGTTTCCATTTGTGCCTCGGAAGGGCATAAACGAAGTTCATCCACCTGGCCACTATTCGGGAAATTGACGGAGGGTATCCCAGATATAATGTGCATAAATTGCGACCAACCATTGAAATCTCTTAGTTTTACAGGATAGCCATTCTGTGTACCAATAATTGTAAGTGCACTGGTCCCTTGGGTCCAATAAGTGAGAATGTAGGTTTTACCCGCATTTAAACCATCTTTTGAAAGTCCTCCGGTCAGGTTATAACTTTTACTGCCGGTTGGTGCGGTGGCGTCTGGCACCGGAGTGCCGAAGAATTGCCAGTTCCCTTTTTGATCCGCTTCAAAGGATGTATAGGCAATATCATTTCTATCTGCATTGGTTGCCTTAGCAATCGGATAAATATTCTTGTAATCCCATAAATAGGACATCAGTAAGTTACCGGTTAAATGACAGGTTGTAACATTATTGAAATTATCATAGCTGTCAAATGTTGCTTTCTCTTCGTAGCGGTTATCATATACAAAATCACCTCCTGTATTGATATAGCTTTGTATAAATTGGGCCAATGGAATTGGGGTGGCTACTTTTAATTGTAATACCTTGCCCGTTACGGCTTTGTCATCCCGATAGCAAGTTAGCATGCCACCTGTCACATAATCAACACCATTGATAGACTTGATTTGCAATTGTTCCACAGGGACCAAAATATTTAATCTTTTCAGGTTACGAATGCCATTTGCTATACTACTGGTTATCGTGGTAGTATCATAGTCAAAGGAATAAGTGGTTTTGGCTGTAACGAGCTGTTGTGTGCTGGTTAGCTGGGAGGAAGTGACTGGTAAGTTATGGAAAGCCGAATTGGCGTTTGTATTCGTTTCGGTGGAAATGCTTTGTGTTGGTGAAATATAGTCTGTAGTGACGGTTTTAGAAAGGTAGTATTGTTCTGTGAATAAGGTGGACAAGCTTTGATTAATGATTCTTCCGACCGATGCAGAGCAATACGCGCCGTAGTCAAGCTTAATTCCATTTGCCATATTCAACGAGCTGTTAACTGTATATTCATTATTAATTTCACGTACCAATTCAAAATGGTCTTTATCCTCTCCTTTATAAATTTTCTGATTAGCTAATAATCCTCCTCTCCAACTTGTATTTACAGGAGCGACGAATGGCTGGGCGTAACTGCCTGCAATATTTTGAGATGTCAGAAACTTACTTTCAATTTTACCAAGCAGTTTGTTTTCGCTGGAGTCATATTCTGTTACAAAAGCATACTCAATGTGACTGCCTGCAGCTGGAACAACACTTTCATCATGTATTGTATACAGATTGCCACATTCGTAGCAAGTGAGTTGTGCATTTGGGTTTACAACAAGTGACGTTTGGCGGGTCAGGTAATTAGGTATATTCCGGAACGTTACCTGATCCAGACTATCACTGTAAATAAAGCGTTTGACAACAATAGGATGGCTTCCAGTATTTTCTATGGTGGAAATTTTAGCAATCCGACATCCCCCTACAATAAAGGGCTGTGCTGGATTAGGAGTTTCAACATAGATGTAAAATTGGCAATGTCTTGGTATATACTGGTTTGTGTTGAGATCATACGTACGCCCGGCTGTAAGGGAATAGGTATATGTGCCAGCCGGAAGTAAAGCAAATACCTCTCCCCCAGAGGTTCTGGTAACATAATCATAGTTCATTGAGACAGCCTTGCCTATGTCATCTAGTTTGGGCCCAGTGAAAGACAGTTGGGGGTCTTCAAAAAAGTCGGGGTCATAGTTTACAAATGCAGTAATTCTAACATATTTATCCTCGTCAAGGGTGAATGAACCCTCTATATGTCCTGTCGTATTGTCAAATGTACTCCCGCCCGCCTGGAATACATAAGAGCTGGCATTATCAATTTTGAAAAAAGATGATTTTTTGAGAATGTCAGAGTAGGAACGAACTTTTATTTGGTTCGGTTCATACTCCAATAAATTTTTCCCCCCTGTTGGATAGGTAATCTCTTTTAACATACCAGTGAGTGCACCATCAAAGTTGCTTTGACGATTTGCATATGCAATATTATAGGACTTCCAATAGGGGGCAATTTTATTGTAATCTGCCTCCGGGATTAGAGAAGTATTGCTAGCCCTATTATAGTATCCCCAATGATCTTTGCTGAAATCATAAAAGCTAGGAAATGTCCACATTTCATTGTAGTAACTAAAGTTCCATTTTCTTGCAGAGATATTGTTGTTATGCTCTGTGACTCCCGTCAATTTCAAACGTTTATTGGTGTCAAAATACCCCTGATTGAAGTGAAATTCTTTTACTTTTTGTCCATTGTAATTTCCAATTTGGAAGCCGGTAATGGAAGGCACTGCCGCAGTATTGGAAATCAGCATAATATCCTGCCTGTAGGTAGGACTTTGGTTGAATTTAACATAACCCTGATCAAATAAGATTGAATCAGGTAACAGGTATTCGATTTCTACATGTTCGTCAAAAGGGTTTACCATAGAAATAGGACACCCTGATGGAGCGCCTGGATTGGCTAGATGGTCAATCCTATATTTTGTCTTAGAATAATTGAAACTGTAAGACTTATACTAAAATTCAATAATGCGGTTTTCAGCAGTTATTACTTTACTTAATTTATAAGCTGAAATATCGTTGAAAGAAGCCCTGACTTCTATCTGCGTGGGATCGGATATGCCGGTACGTTCAATTGAATTAAAAAAATACTGATTTCCTTGATTATCATTAATTTGAATACCATTTGTCAAATGTATCACCTGTAAATCGGATTTGGGCATCAGGACCGCTTTATTAGGGTTTTCAAAGAAAAATGAACCCGCACCTGAAGGTAAACTGTAATGATAAAGATCATATTCACCGTCTTGCAAATCATTAATTACCTGATCCAGGTAGTTACTCCGTTCAAACTCTGTCATAGTTCCGCTAAAGAACTTTGTAAGATTGGCAGTGCCCATTGTCATGAGGCCATAAGGGCCAAAGTCATTGGTGCCGCGCTGATTGAAGGATACCATACCACCAGCATCTAACACCCATCCCTCCCCAACCGAAGAGGCAATTTCATCCACTTTCAGACCATTACTTTGGTACCGTAAAGTAATTGGAAGCTTGAAGTTGCCAACTTCAATAGTGGCAAGGTTGATAGACAAATTGGTAGCACCCGTGCTCTGAGAAACAGGTATTTCACCAAATTTTTCCATCTGAGCTACGTCAGGTGACTTAGGGACAATTTGTGGTAAGGTGTAATTTTTTGCTTGTCCAATAGTATTTACGGTAAACGACATGAATGTCAGAACTAATAATAATGTTTTAGGAACACTCGTTAGGCCAGGTCCTTTTTTCTTTATAATCCCTTTTTTATTCATAGGTTAATTTTTCATATCGGTATAGAGCAATTCTAGCAAATAGATTTTCGAGCGCTTTTGCTTGTGATATTCACCAGAATACAACTATTTACCAAAATAACTATTATGGATGTTAAACGCAAAAAATCTGCACTATTGTATTGGTCTGCAATTGTTTACTTTATGCCGTTTTCAGACTTATTAAGCTGATACTATTAAGTAATAGTTTCCTGCCTACCCGAACTACTTATCAAGTTCTCTTCTTTCTCCCAACTTATCAGGATCTGTCGCATATGCCCTGCCGTTGTTCCTTATTCTTACACATTGCTATATGATGGCAGTGGATGCGGTTAAAATTGTTGCATTACTATTTAAAACCGCGTTTTATGAAAATGAAAATTACCCTATTGATTTTTGTACTGTTGGCGCATGTATCCCTCCACGCGCAGCAGGTAGTAGAATCCGACACTTCCGGCAGCGGCAGGCCCCGCGTGATCAGGTTTGATCCAAAGCAACGTCCGCTGCGGGCTAATGAAGCACCGGTGTTTTTGAGGTCGGCACTGAAGCTGGGTCCGGAAGATAGTCTGCGACTTACCAGGCGTATCGCAGAGGATAACGGCCGTAGTCATCAGTATTTTAACCAGTATTACAAAGGTTATCCTGTAAGAGGTGGCAGTTACGCCGTGCATGGACGGGATGGCATCATTGAATCAGTGGATGGAGAGCTGGTGGAGATAGGCAAAGTATCCGTTGACGTTAGGGTAGATGAAAATGCGGCATTGGCTAATGCGCTCAGCGACATCCACGCTGCTAAGTATGGCTGGCAGGATGAAGCAGTGCAGGCGCGTTACCGGGAAGTAGAGCGTGACCCTAAGGCCACGCTGTATCCAAAAGGATCACTGATTATCTTCAAAGATGAACGGCAGACAAAAAGTTTCCGGTTGGCCTGGCAGTTCCACATTAAAGCGCTGGAGCCAGATCTGGATCTGGATGTATTTGTAGATGCTGCCACTGGCCGCATCCTGGCGAAAGAATCCCGTATGTTGCATGTAAACGTACCCGGCACCGTAGCCTGTTTGTATTGGGGTACCCGTAATGTAACGATGGACAATAACACCCCGGGTAATTACCGCCTGCGTGAAGTGCGTACTACCAATGGCAGAACCGCGAATATCCATACCTTCGATAATCATGGTTCCAGCTCTGCTACAAATCCCGGCTTTACAGATTTTAACGGTACCACCACCAGCTGGACCACCCCTAATGCCGGCCACGACGTGCACTGGGGCGCTGAAATGGTATTTGATTACTGGGCTACCGTGCGTAACCGCAACAGCTATGACAACCTGGGTGGTACCCTGGAATGCTTTGCACATGCCGGCAATATAGATAATGCCGGCTGGGACCCCACCGTCAGAAGGGCCATTTTTGGAGATGGCGATGTTAAGTTTAAACCAGTGGTGTCGATAGATGCTGTAGCGCATGAAATTGCCCATGGTATAACACAATCCACCTGTGCTTTAAACGGAACGCTGGAAGCGCGCATGCTCAATGAAGGGCTGAGCGACATCTGGGCGTCGGTAGTGGAGAGCTGGGCAAATGCCTGTTGCGACCGCTGGGAGATAGGAGAGTACATCGTGAAAGACTATACCTGCCTGCGCAGCATGCGGAATCCTAACCTGAAGAATAATCCCGATACCTACGGCGGTACTTACTGGGATAGTGATCCTTTTTCCGCTGCGGCTATTCATACCAACAGCACCGTATTTAGCCATTGGTTCTTCCTGTTATCCGAAGGTGGCAGTGGCACTAACGACATTGGAAACAGTTACCGGGTTACCGCGCAAACGATGGACGTTGCAGCCAATATCGTATGGCGCGCGCAGCAATTTTACCTGAACGCCAACAGCGGTTATTCGGCTGCAAGAACAGCCATGATCAGTGCTGCAACTGATTTATATGGTGCAGGTAGCTGCCAGGTAAAGGCAGTGCAGGATGCCTGGTATGCGGTGGGCGTGGGTGCTGCCGGCCCGAGTGCACCACTGGTGCTTACCGGCCCTGAAGGCTTCTGTAGCACGGCTACCTATACTTGCACCGGTGTGCCATCCGGTCAAACCGTTACCTGGTCCGTTAACCCGACAGGTGTAGCGTCAATGTCAATATCCGGCAACAG
Source organism: Chitinophaga jiangningensis (assembly GCF_900142605.1). Lineage (GTDB taxonomy): Bacteria > Bacteroidota > Bacteroidia > Chitinophagales > Chitinophagaceae > Chitinophaga > Chitinophaga jiangningensis. The sequence continues at coordinate 527,917 of NZ_FRBL01000004.1, read as the reverse complement.
TGTGACACTTACTAAAGTTAGCGCCGGCAGCTTTACACTCACTGCCAGTTTGCCTAATTGCGTGAATATTTCCAAGGAGGTATCCACCATACCTACGATGCGGCTCACTTCCACCATGAGTGGTTCCTGCAGAGATGGCGGATGGCAGGATTGGTTTATTTCCGCATCACCCAACATGCCGCTTACCAATTACGTATGGACATCCACACCGGGGGGCAGTACCAGTCAGATTAATATTTACAGTCCTTCATCCTCCACTTCATGGGTGGCCGTAAAAGGCGGTGGCGGAGTGAATATTACTGCTAAAAATGCCTGCAATCAAACGGTAAATGATGGGGTTACCGTGTATGCACCATGCCCGATGACTTTATTTGCGGTATCACCTAATCCGGCAGTGAGTTCGGTAAGTATCACGCCGAAGCAGGATGGAAATATGATGAAAGCGGCAGGTACAGAAAGGGCGTTGCAAATACAGGTGGTGTCCGTGTTTGATCAGATGGGTAACCGGGTGAAACAACAAAAGTTCAGTAATACAGGAACAGCGCAACTCAATATCAGCGGGTTGAAACAAGGTATGTACTATATTGAAATTGAATATAACGGTACCAAGGAAAGACAACCACTGATAGTTGGTCAAAAATAAGAGGAAGCCGATTTATTTTTATCAGCCTGATGCCGCCGGCGGCATCAGGCTTTTTATTTTAATGCGCTGTGGACAAGCTTTCCGGATGGCGGCTTACTCTTACCATTTGCAATACCACGGACAATATGATGCAGGCCAGCCCTCCGTAAAATGCCGCGTTGAGATATTTGTTCTCATGAAAAATAGCGAAGGCCAGTATGATGCTGTAAACCGGCTCCAGGTTGAAGCAGAGATTTACAGTGAATGGAGAAATCTTTTTGAGTGCGCTCATGCTCAGGAGGTACATACAGATGGTGCATGCCCAGGAGAGGATGAGCAGGTACAGCCAGTCCATGGTGGATGGCAGCAGGCTGGCTACCGGAAACAGGTGCAGGTATAACGGTGCGAATATACTCAGCACGGCCAGGCCGGTAGTAAGTTCGTAGAAGGTGATGGTTTTGGTATCAAATCGCTTAATGAGGCGTTTGTTGAATACCGTAAACAACGCGGCAAACATGGCGGAAATAATCCCCAGAATAATACCGGTGCGGTATTGTGTATCGAAGTGGAAGATGAGTAGTATGCCGGCCAGGGTGAGCATGCTGAGCAGCATTTCCACCGTATCAAAGCGGCGGCGGTTGATCAGCGGATCGAAGATGGCGGTAAACAGGCTTGTTAACGAAAAACACACCACGCCTATGGATACGTTGGCGTATTTAATGCTACCATAGAAAAAGAGCCAGTGTAAGGCTACGATCACCCCTGTGCTGCCGATAGGTATAATATCTTTCCATGACAGCCTTTTAAGGGCGCCCTGGTAGCGAAACAGGAAATACATGCTGATGCAGGTGATCAGAAGGCGATACCATACAAGCATTCCTTCGTTGAGGGTAATGAGTTTACCTAAAATACCGGTGAACCCTGCGAGGAATACCGAAAGATGGAGTTCGAGAAATGCTTTTTTCATGTTGGTCCGCCGGTGGCGGGTTTGCAGTCCGGTGCAATGGCGGGGAAGCCATTACACCGGTGCTATCTAGTTACTTACTCTTTTCTTGTACTTGCGGAAGAGGCTTTGCCACTGGATTTTCAGTACACCCAGTACGCCTTCTTTAATAATGCCCTTACTCATTTTGGAGTATCCTTCTTTGCGATCCTTGAAAGTAATAGGCACTTCAGCGATTTTAAAGCCCAGTTTCCAGGCGGTGAATTTCATTTCTATCTGGAAGGCATAGCCCACAAACTGTATCTGGTCGAGGTTGATGGCTTCCAGCACAGCGCTGGTATAGCATACAAAACCTGCGGTAGGATCTTTAACAGGCATCCAGGTGATGAGGCCTACATAAATGGAAGCTCCTTTGGACAGCACTGCCCGGTCCCAGGGCCAGTTTTCAGTTTTACCGCCACTGACATAGCGGGAGCCTACTGCAACATCTGCACCGCCTTTGGCGCAGGCATCGTAGAGGCGTACCAGGTCTTTGGGGTTATGGGAAAAATCCGCATCCATTTCGAAAATATAGCGGTAACCCTTGGCCAGAGCCCATTTGAAGCCATGGATATAAGCCGTGCCAAGACCTAGTTTGCCGGAGCGCTCTTCAATGAAAAGTTCGCCGGGATGCTTGGTTTGCAACGATTTTACAATGGCGCCGGTACCATCCGGGGAGCCATCATCAACAATCAGGATATGAAAATCCTGCTGTAAGGAAAATACAGCGTCAATGATGTTCTGGATGTTATCCTTTTCATTGTACGTAGGTATTATGACAAGCTTTTCCAACTCAGCAGATAATGTTTTTTGGACTGCGAAAATAGTTCAATTCGGCCGCAAGATAGAATGTTCTAAAAAAAGATTACATTTTTTTTAACATCATATTATAGTAGATCTCGGACAATTTCTGCTTTGTGTTCAGCGGGAAATCGGCTTTCATCATCCAGTCGTAGTACTGTGGCTCGGCCTTCAGTACTTCTCTTACCGCCCTGCCTTTGTATTTACCGAAGTTGAAAACTTCCTGTCCTCCCTGCATCACAATTCTGCGGGCAAAGTCCACGTAGTCCTCTTCTTTAGTGAAGGTGGCCAGGGAGTCGATATCAGATTGTAACTGCTCGTAGCGGGTCAGCTGCGCTTCCAGGATCTCGTAGGTAGCCAGTGCATCCGCTTCGGCGCTATGGGCATTTTCCAGGGTTTTATCGCAATAAAACTTATAGGCTGCTGCCAGGGTACGTTTTTCCATGAGGTGGAAAATACGCTGTACATCCACGAATTTACGCTTATTGATATCAAACTCGATTTCCGCACGGAGGAACTCTTCTACGAGTAAAGGAATATCGAAGCGGTTGGAGTTGTAGCCCGCCAGGTCGCAGTTGTCCATAAACTGTTTGAGTTCATGCGCAGCCTGTTTAAAAGTAGGGCAGTCTTTCACATCCTCATCCTTAATGCCATGAATTGCTGTAGATCCTGCCGGAATAGGCATTCCGGGATGAATGCGTTTTACTTTAGTCTGTATAGTTTTATCAGGAAATACTTTAATGATAGCAATTTCAATGATACGATCCGTGGCCACGTTTGTACCGGTAGTTTCCAGATCTATTACGGCCAGTGGCCTCTTGAGGAGCAAGGAAGACATTATATGTTTTTTAAATATTGTAAGATGTTATTTTTCCAGCAGTCGGGCCAGTCCGTTAAAGTCAATACCATCATAGGTACCGGAGCTCATCAGGAGCAGATTGGTATTGTTGTACTGCTGGGCATTCAGGAACGCTTCGAAAGCGGGCCTGTCGGTAAAGATATGCAGATCTTTTCTGCCAAAGCGTGTCCTAACCAGTTCAGGATCGAGATCGGGCATGCGCTTGATTTCCAGGGCATGCTTGCTGTAGAATACACCGGCAATGTCCGCCGGAGCCATAGCCCCTTCGTACTGGGTTAAGAAATCGGCATTCAGGCTACTATAGGTATGCAGTTCCAGCACCGCAATCAGCTGGCGGTCAGGGTATTGCTGCCTTACGGCTTCCATAGTGGCTTTTACTTTGGACGGGGCATGGGCGAAGTCGCGGTAAATAGCGCTGCGCTCATTTTTTGCCACCAGTTCCAAACGTTTGGCTGCTCCTTTAAAGCTGGCGATGCCTGCCAGGAATTCTTCATCGGTGAGGCCCAGCTCATTGCATACCAGCTTGGCTGCGTGCATATTGAGCAGGTTATGGCCACCGAATACTTCCAGGTCGGCGTAGCCTTCATCGAAAAACACGCGGGTAACGCCTTCGCGGATCATGTGAATAGGCGTGGTATAAGGCACCAGTTTAAGGTGGCGGCCTTCGGCAGCTACCAGGTCTGAAAGTTCCGTATCGCTGCTGTTATAGATCAGCACTGCCCCGGGTTCCATCTGGCGTATGAAGATAGCAAACTGCTCTTTGTAGATTTCATATGTAGGGAACACGTTGATATGATCCCAGGCGATGCCCGTGAGCACGGCAATCTGCGGGTGCAGGAAATGGAATTTCGGTCTTTTCTCGATGACGGAGGCTGGGTATTCATCTGCTTCGCACACGATGATGGGCGCATCGGTAATATTAACCGACTGGCTGAAACCTTCCAGTTTGGCGCCTACGAGGTAGTCGAATTTTTTATGGCTATGCTGTAACACATGCATAATCATGGCGGTGGTAGTGGTTTTACCATGACTACCGCCTACGGCTACACGGGTTTTATTTTTACTTTCCTGGTAGATGTATTCAGGGAAGGAGTAAATTTTCAGGTTAAGTTCACGGGCGCGGATTAGTTCCGGGTTATCTTCCCGGGCGTGCATGCCGAGGATCACCGCGTCTATATCCGGTGTGATGCGGGTAGCATCCCAGCCGAAGGAAGCAGGCAGTATACCGGCCTGGCGGAGGTTAGTGAGGGCAGGTTCATAGATCTCGTCATCACTACCGCTAACGGCATAGCCTTTGATTTTCAGGGCTATTGCCAGCTGGTGCATCACACTTCCTCCAATCGCAATAAAATGTACTTTTGTCATAGCGTCGTTCAGGCCACTACCGGATATATAGTGTTGTTTTTTGTAATATATTTTTTATCTTTGCAAAATAACGTTACAAACGACGATTAAAAAAGAGGTCTTATCATATTTCCTGTGAAATTTCGTTATAACTTATTAAAACTCCCATCATGAAATCTTACTACAGAATTTTGGGCTGCACCGCTCTGTTTTTTATCTTTGCAGCTTTCTTAACATCCTGTGCTACGCACCAGAAACTGGGTTGCCCGATGAGGGGAATGGGGATGGCTCCGGTTCCGCCCAGCACAGAACAAATAAAGCACTGCTAATCAAATGAATTGGAAACTGTTAACCAACGAGGAACAACTGCAGGAAATTGATGCTGCCTCTGCTGATCAGACGATTGTCATTTTCAAGCACAGCACCCGCTGCTCTATCAGTTCTATGGCCAAATCCAGGCTGGAACGCTCAGAAGCGCCTCAGGGTATAACGTTTTACTACCTGGATCTGATCACCTACAGATCTATTTCCAACGCTATTGAGTCAATGTACAACGTACCTCATGAGTCTCCGCAGATATTACTGATCCGTAACGGCAAATGCATCTATGATGAAAGCCATAATGGTATCCGTATGGAAGACATCGTTAGCCACGCCGCGTAAGTATATTCCTTTTAGATAGTTGAGGTCCTGCTGGTTTATCGGCAGGACTTTTTTTATCCCGAAAGCGCCGGCACCGAAGGGGCCGGTGGAATCCCGAAACTTTACTAGCTTTGCCCCATGAAACATCGTATAGTTGTAGCTGTTACAGGAGCCAGCGGCTCCATATATGCGCGGCAGCTGCTCAACAAGCTGGCCGCCTGTAAGGAGCAGCTGGATGAAGTGGCAGTGGTACTCACGGAAAACGCCAAAACAGTATGGCAAACGGAACTCAATAACACGGAGTACCAGGATATACCTTTTAAATGTTATACCCAGCAGGACTTTCACGCACCTTTTGCCTCCGGCTCCGGCAGGTTCAACACCATGATCATCATTCCCTGCTCTATGGGCACGCTGGGCCGCATCGCCACAGGCATTTCCAACGACCTGATTACCCGTGCTACCGATGTAATACTGAAAGAAAGGCGTCGCCTGATCTGCGTGGTTCGGGAAACGCCCTATAACCTTATGCACATAAAAAATATGGAAACGGTGACACTCGCCGGAGGTATTATTTGTCCTGCCACACCTTCATTTTACAGCCTTCCAGCCACCATTGAGGAAGTGGCTGCCACTGTGGTGGATCGTGTGCTGGACCTGGCAGGAATCGACATTCAAACCTACCGTTGGGGTACGGATAGTAAAAGTAAAGGCGAATAACTATCTTCGTGCATTTACATACCTTACTACATTATGGAGATCGCAATTATAAACGGACCTAATCTGAATCTGCTTGGTAAAAGAGAACCGGATATTTATGGCAGCGAGTCGTTCGAGGATTACCTGACGCGACTGAAAAAGCTTTATCCCCAGGTGAATTTTAGCTATTATCAAACTAATTCAGAAGGGGGCATCATTGACCAGCTGCACGCTGTGGGTTTTTCAGCAGATGGTATTTTGCTCAATGCCGGTGGTTATACACATACCTCGGTAGCCATCCGGGATGCGATAGCGGCGATTAAAACACCGGTACTGGAAATTCATATCAGTAATATCCATGCACGTGAAGAGTTCCGGCATAAATCCATGATTGCACCTAAGTGTGTGGGGAGTATATGTGGATTAGGGATGAAGGGGTATCAATTAGGAGTGGAATATTTCTTATAGCGATAGCTCATGTTATTTACCTGCGGGGAGAGCGGCGACGATGTTCGCCGCTCTCCCCGCAGCTTTTTCTACCCTGTGGCGGAAAAAAGCTGCGGTAAAACTATGCTTTCAGGTAGTTGAAATTCGTTTTAGGCGTAATATTCAACAACGTCTGATAAATCAGCTGAATTGTATTTTCAATATCATCTTTCTTCACCATTTCTACGGTCGTGTGCATATAGCGCAGTGGTAAGCTGATGAGGGCAGATGGGGTACCATCGTTGGAATAAGCGAAAGCGTCGGTATCAGTACCGGTGCTGCGGCTCACTGCATGCAGCTGGTAAGGGATATCGTTTTTCTTCGCGGTTTTGATAATCAGGTCGCGCAGGATGTTGTGCACAGCCGGGCCATAGGTAATGCTCGGACCCGCGCCGCACTTGATTTCCCCTTCGATGTTTTTGTTGATCATCGGGGTGGTGGTATCGTGGGTAACGTCGGTAATAATGGCTACATCGGCTTTAATGCGTTTGGCAATCATTTCCGCACCGCGCAAACCTACTTCTTCCTGTACAGCGTTTACGATGTACAAACCGAAAGGCAGCTCCTCTTTCTTTTCTTTGAGCAGTCGCGCTACTTCAGCGATCATGAAACCGCCGATACGGTTATCGATGGCGCGACAAATAAAGTAGTCGTAGTTCAGTTCTTCGAAGCCATCTTCGAACGTACATACGCAGCCAACATGGATGCCCAGGTCTTCTACTTCCTTGCGGGAGCGTGCACCACAATCCAGGAAGATGTTGTCTACCTTAGGCTGCGGCTCTTTACCGTCGGCACCACGCAGGCGGGTATGGATGGCCGGCCAGCCGAATACGGCTTTTACAATGCCTTTTTCGGTATGGATATTTACTCTTTTAGAAGGAGCAATTGCCTGATCGGAGCCACCATTACGGATTACATAAATAAGGCCCTCCGGGGAGATGTAGTTGACGAACCAGGAAATCTCATCGGCATGTGCTTCAATTACTACCTTGAATGGTGCCTTTGGATTAATGACACCTACTACGGAACCATAGGGATCCACGATATGCTCGTCGATGTAAGGCGTGATATATTTAAGCCATAATTTCTGTCCTTCCTTTTCAAATCCGGTTGGAGAAGGGTTGTTAAGGTAATCTTTCAGGAATGCGAGGGATTCCTTTGTCAGTATTGATTTCTGTTTCTTAGCCATAAGTTTCCAGATTTGTGATCGGACAAATGTAAATTATTTTGAGAAAAAGCAGACGTATCCTAAATGCAGTAGTGCCGACAGCATCATGAAGCCATCCAGTACCACATAATAGAGGTAATCGGAATTATCCTGCCAGGCCTTGCGGGTGATGAGTGCAGTTGCTGCCACAGCTATCAGTAACGTGACCACCCCAACGAAATCCGTGTAGGGGTATAGTCCCAGGGCGGTGATCAGTGCCAGCAGCAGGGATCCGTAGTATACCTTCCGGAGTTGTGCGTTGGGCAGGTGCGTGATCAGGCTCCGTATGCCTGCCTGTCTATCTTCCTCAATATCCCGGCGGTCGAATAATATGCAGATGGCATAAATGAGTGCGAAGCGATGCAGCGTAAACAGGATGGTAGGCGCCAACGGTGTGTTGTCCGCAATCAGTGCGGGCAGCAGAGTGGTAACGTAGGTCCATACGAACGTGAGAAATAGCGTCTTCCCGATAGCTATTTTACTTAACCACCGCAATGATTTATGCGGCACTTTAGGGGCGGAGTAGAGGAAGGTGAGGAACACGGCGCCTGCAATTTCGAGCCAATGGGCTTTGAGCTGCCAGAAGTACCAGGCGGCTCCAAGGCCTGCCAGCATGCAGAGCGTCATCATGAGCCATCTGTTTCTGCCGCCCCAGCGGACCCTTTCGGAATGGGTGTCGGGGGAGTCGGGAGTCAGGTACCAGTGGAAGTTATAGCTGCAGATGGTGGAGAATAAAACGAAGAGGTAGTAGTCGGTTTGCAGGTAATGGAGGTCCAGCAGGTAATTGGTTTGCCAGATCATTACCAGTGCACATGTAGTAATGTAAACAGAGGTATATACGAAGAAGTTGAGCAGCTTTTGCGCCATGCCTGTAGTTGTTTTTTAGCGGAGTTGAAGTCCCGCAGAAGGCGGGACTTCAACTCCGCGTTTCAGGAAGGCCTTCGGCCTTCCTGAAACGCGGACTATACTACAAAGGTATATTGCCGTGTTTTTTTCTGGGCATGTTTACCACTTTATTTTCAAGCATTTTAAATCCTTTGATGAGCTTCACTCTGGTTTGTGAAGGTTCCACCACCTCGTCGATATAGCCCTTTTCGGCCGCCAGGTAAGGGTTGGCGTACCTTTCGGTGTACTCACTAACGAGTTCATTCATGCGCGCTTCCGGATCGGGTGCGGCATCAATTTCTTTCTTATAAATGATTTCTACTGCTCCTTTTGCGCCCATTACAGCAATTTCTGCCTGTGGGAAAGCGAAGTTGAGGTCGGCCCCGATATGTTTGGAGTTCATTACACAATAAGCACCGCCATAGGCTTTGCGGGTGGTAACGGTCAGTTTGGGCACGGTAGCTTCGCTGAGCGCAAACAGCAGTTTGGCGCCGTTGGTGATGATACCGTTCCATTCCTGGTCGGTGCCCGGCAAAAAGCCCGGTACGTCTACCAGTACCAGCAGCGGCACATTAAACGCATCGCAGAAGCGGGTGAACCTGGCTCCTTTTACGGAAGCGTGGATATCGAGTACGCCTGCCAGGTGTGCCGGCTGATTGGCTACAATGCCAATACTGCGGCCTGCAATGCGGGCAAAGCCTACAATAATGTTTTCAGCAAAGTCCTTATGCACCTCAAAGAAACTTTCGGCATCCGTTAATTCGGCTATTACCTCCTTCATGTCATAAGGCTGGTTCGGGTTGGCCGGGATCAGCGTATTTAACTTCTCCCTAACCTCATTACCTAACGTGTAAGGGTATACGGGCGCTGTTTCTTCGCAGTTTTGCGGGATATAACTCAGCAGTGTGCGGATGTTCTGGATGCATTCCACCTCATTGGCACAGGCGAAATGGGTAACGCCGCTTTTGGTAGCGTGGGTTTGTGCACCGCCCAGCTCTTCGGACGTAACTTCCTCATGGGTTACTGTTTTCACCACGTTAGGGCCGGTCACAAACATATAGGAGGTTTGTTCCACCATGAGGATGAAGTCAGTAATAGCGGGAGAATACACCGCACCGCCGGCACAAGGTCCCATGATAGCGCTGATCTGCGGAATCACACCGGAAGCCCGGGTGTTGCGGTAAAAGATGTCGGCATAGCCTCCCAAACTTACCACTCCTTCCTGGATACGTGCGCCGCCACTGTCGTTGAGGCCAATTACAGGGGCACCGTTTTCCATGGCAAGGTCCATCACTTTGCAGATCTTGCGCGCATGTGGTTCGGACAAGCTACCTCCGTACACGGTAAAATCCTGTGAAAATACATATACCAGGCGGCCGTTGATGGTGCCATAACCGGTCACCACGCCATCGCCGGGAAATTGTTCCTGTTCAGTGGTGATACCCTTGTTGCGGTTGGTCACCAGCATGTCCAGCTCTTCGAAGGAACCTTCGTCCATCAGCAGCTGCAGCCTTTCCCGGGCAGTCAGCTTACCTTTTTTATGCTGGGAAGCAATTCTTACTTCACCGCCGCCTAACATGGCTTCGGCTATCCTGGTCTGTAGTTCATCTATTTTATTCATCTCGGAAATATATGGTGTACAAGGTGGTAATTTAAGGATAAAATAGACGCCGCAGGGAGGCGGCAGGAATATTTTTTCGGCAGGGCATAAAAAAACGCCGCTGTGGAGCGGCGTTCCGGTATCTTATAAATTTACAGCAACAGCTTACTGCCGCTTGTAAATAGGAATTTTAGTGGTTTGAATGGTATCACTGATATGACCAGCCCTGTCCTGTACAAAAACTTCCATCCATAAACTGTCGGGCCTTGTGCCGGTATGTTCTACCCAGCGTACAAAATCAATTGCTTCCAGCGTCACTTTTACCTGTGCATTTACGCTTTTGCCGGTATTCTGACCGATATTGGGCATTCGGGCATTGGCCTGTTCCTCCAGCGTAGAAGGAATATAGTAATGAATAGTATAAAAAATAGAGGAGTCAATATCGCCGTCACCGTCTTTAACCCGGAAAATAGCTTCAAAAGTGGTGGTGTTGGAGTCTATGGAAGGCACGGAATACCCTTCGAATGATAAAATGGGTACGGGTCCATAGGAATCCTTGCCACAGGAGGCTGCCAGGGCTACGACCAGGAATAAAAACAGGAATTTCTTCATAAAACAAACCTACATTAATTTAAGTAATATACAAATATATCAGGGATGTTCGGGTACTGATGTAGTAACGTTTTTTTAATCCAATTGTTACTTACTGCGGGTAAATTTATTCTTCTCCCTACCTTTGTGCTGTTTTAAAGCAACAATCAGATGAGTGGAGTATCAACGGATCAGATATTTTCTTTAACGCCGGAAGGCCTGGAAGCTACGGCGCTGGAGCTTTTTCATTTCCAGTACCGGACCAATGCTATCTATCGCGCCTATACGGACGCCATACACGTGCGTCCGGAACAGGTGAACAGCATCCTGAATATCCCTTATCTGCCGATACAATTCTTTAAAACACACCGGGTGGTATGTGGTGATTTTGAGCCGGAGCTGATTTTTGAAAGCAGCGGTACCACACAAACCATCAATAGTAAGCACCTGGTGAAGTACAGTAATGTGTACACGGAGAGCTTTATGACCGCTTTTGAAATGTTTTACGGGCCGGTAGAAGATTATGTGATTGTGGGGTTACTGCCGTCGTACCTGGAGCGGCAACACTCCTCGCTGGTGCGCATGGTGCAGGAGATGATTGAACGCAGCGGTAAACCCGAGAGTGGTTTTTATCTCTATGAACATGACAAGCTATACCAGGCACTCCAAAGCCTGCATGCACGCCAACAAAAAGTGCTGCTGATCGGAGTAACCTTTGGCCTGCTGGATTTTGCTGAGAAATATGAGCTGCAGCTGGACCATACCATCGTGATGGAAACCGGCGGGATGAAAGGCCGCCGGGAAGAATGGACCCGCCAGGAAGTACACCAATACCTGAAAGAACGATTGGGCGTTAACGTGATACATGCAGAGTACGGCATGACCGAACTCTTATCCCAGGCCTATTCCAAAGGTAACGGCCTGTTTATGACCCCACCCTGGATGAAAATACTGCTCCGGGATGAAAATGATCCTTTTGACCTCCGCGCTGGAAAAGGCGCCGGTGTTATTAACGTAATCGACCTCGCCAATATTTACTCCTGTGCCTTCATTGCTACGGAGGATATCGGCAAAATCCACGATGATGGCCAGTTTGAAGTGCTGGGGCGACTCGATAACTCCGCGCTCCGCGGCTGTAGCCTGATGGTCAGTTAAACTGTTTTATTGTAAAAAATTTTAATGTAAATTGCCCGGGTATAATTCCTATGCCTATGAAACGGGTGATCCTGTTACTCGTATGTACCCTTGTGGTGGTGCAAACCCATGCCCAGCAAACGCTTTTTAAGAAAGTAAAAGCCAGCTTCCGCCATCTTACGGAAAACAGCAGCGATACTTTCCAGCTGGACGACGGCCCCTACGAGCGACCTTTTACCAACACCGGTAAAACCACGTCACAGCTGGTGATTGCCGGGGAGGAAAGTGCGCAGGTGGACTCCACATATCCCTTTGATATTGCTATTTACCAGCAGATAATAGCCGTGAAAGCGGGCGACAGCAGCAAGCAGGACGTCACAGTGCTATACAGCAGCGAGCAGCCATACGTAGGTGTGTTGATTGACAACAGCACGAATGGAGCACGCTATCAGTACTTTGCTGATTTCGTACATGCGTCGCGGTTAAGTATGACCGCCATTAACGGCGTTGGGAGCGGGGAAAAGGGAAAACTGGACCTGGAAGCCGTAAGTCCCGTATATCCGGGCGAAACGGATTACCTGGAAAGGCTGCATAAAACGGGGCAAACAGCAGAAATTGCCGGTATTTTATGTGAGGAGTATGCCTTTGATGCCAGTATGCTGGCCGACAGCAGCGGCACTGCTGTGCTGGTAAGCGCCCATACCTGGCTGCCGGCTAAGCTGCACGAACTATTTGGCGGATATATTCATATACCTGAGCCCTACCGGCAACAACTGCGCGACATGGAGGCCTCACCGCTGGCTATGCCACTGGCAGCAGAGCTGCTTTACAGCGATGGGACGGTAGTATCTACCAGTACCACCACCATCATTACGGCTGAACCAAGGGATGTGCGTACGGCAGATATCCTTATTCCTGTAAAGCGCCATTCTTAGCTACCTGCAACAGGGCGGGCAGTTTGGCGGGATTGTGCATGATGGTGATCAGGGCAGGCATATAAGGAAAGCTGTGGTGATCCATCCCAAACCTGTTCAGGAGGTATACATCCAGTTGTTCCGGAGAGGTGTGGCCTTGTATGTAGTCGCCCAGATAAAAGAGAAAACGCTGCTGCTCCTGTTCGGTAAGTAAAACGAGCGCTACTTTATCTTTCAAAGACTGATGTTGTTGATTACTGAAAATGGCGAGCGCTTTTTCCAGTTGTTCGGGTGTAAGCTCCTGGCCTGATTTAGGCAGCAGCTGGGTGCAAAAGTAGTCTACCGCAACATCATCAAAGAAACCTGCGCCGCTGTCGGTGCCGGGTTCATTGTGCCAGGTAGCCCATTCGATAAAGTCCTTCCGGGAAATTTCCTGGTGAAGCAGGGCCTTGAGTTGGTGCACCATGCCGGCCCGTGTGGGAGTGGTATCGGCTGCATGTGTCATTTCCGTGATCACCTGCTCATAGAAATCTTCATTCACCGTGCGGGCAGCTTCGATCACTACCTGCGTCACCTCTTCGTCTGCCAGGGTGGTGGCGGGCAGAACAGGGGCTATGTCTGAAAAAACTTCCGCTTTTGTTTTGAGTCCGCGCAGGTAATCCTTCACCAGTGCAACAAAGAAGGTGGAAGTTACAGGAGGCGTTTGATTGTTCATGGCCTGATAAATTAGTTTTAGCAATTCACCTGAAACTACCCGTAAGGTATAGTATATGGATGTACGTTATATCTCATTCTCCGGATTAACTATCGCTAAAATTCCGGGTTACTGTCGACCAAAAATAGTATAAATATGATTATTAACATTTTTTTGCAGGGGGGTGCAAACTAAAACCTTTAAATTTCCGTAAGCTATCTACGGCAGGATCTCCATAAAACAGCTAAATATGCCGGGAACAGCGTTACATATGAATGAAGAAAAGGCGAATGATTCTTTATCTCCGAAAAATTGGGTAAAGCGGTATGCGGATGATTTTTTCCGCTTTGCGATGACAAGGGTCAGCGATAAAATACTAGCACAGGACCTGGTACAGGATACTTTTTTATCGGCTTTACAGTCGGCAGCCCAGTTCAAGGGCCAGAGCAGCGAGCGTAACTGGTTGATGGCCATTCTGAAAAACAAGATCATTGATCATTACCGCCGGCAGGGAAAGGTGGGAACCCTGGTAAGCCTGGATGATGGCGACAGTTTTTTTGACGAAAAAGGACATTGGCGTAAGGATGCCGCACCACAGCAATGGCCGGACAGCTGGCAGGCGCCGGGCGAGCAGACAGAGTTTTTACGGGTGCTGCAGGAATGTATCCACAAGTTAAACGGTATGGGACAGGCAGTGGTTAACCTTAAATACCTCCAGGAAAAAAATAGCAAAGAAATTTGTAAGGAATTATCAATAACAGCGTCTAACTACTGGGTGCTTATGCACAGGGCTAAGCTGCACCTTCGCAGCTGCCTTGATAAAAACTGGCTGAAGTAATGGATACACACAAGCAAGGCTGGATACCCTGTTGTGAAGAGGCTACTTTACTTGCCGAAAGAAGTCTGCAGCAAAAGCTGCCCTTTTGGAGGCACATGGGTTTGCGGGTACACTTACTTTACTGTAAGTATTGCCGCAGGTTCCTGAAGCAAAGCAGGCAGATAGCGGAGGCTGCGGCAAAAATGCAGCAGCACGAAGATTTTACCCTTGACCCGCAGGTAAAGGCTGAATGGGAAAGTCTTATCTCCCGAAAAATTAATTAGGCGCTTAATGGTGCCTGGATGATTGTTTGTATTTATTGTTAGGATACCTAAACGTATATATTTCACATCTGTAATTCATCTTTAAATCCTCCGATCATGGAAAACAAAAAAATCAGCAAAAAAGTACTTTTTAGTGGTTCTCTTGTGGCAGGTGCTATTATGGGACTTACTGCATTTGCGAATGCTAACCCTGTTAACTATTCCGATATGGGCAATGGTGCTGCTGTAAGAACCGCGCTCACAGGTGCTTCCAGCCATGTTAACGCTATTGAGTTGGCTTGTGGTGCTACCAAAGATTCTACCATGAAATCCAAGGAAGGGAAATGTGGGGAAGGTAAATGCGGAGAGGGAAAATGTGGAGGTAAAAAAGGTAGCAAAGAAAAAGGTAAAACAAAAGACAAAGCTAAGAAAGGAAAGGATTCCACCAGTACTGGCAATTAATCCATCGGGAGGTTGTATCCATGCAGATACAGCCTCCTTTTTACTCACTTAAAAGCATACCTTATGGTGGGCATCGGATTTAGGAGAGACTTTGCTGCCGAGCTGCTCAACGGCGATCAGATCCGGCCGGATTTTATTGAGTTTGCACCGGAAAACTGGATGAATATCGGTGGTTACTGGAAAAAGCAATTGCATAAAGCGGTGGAAAAATACCCGGTGTTATGCCATGGACTTTCCTTATCTATAGGGAGTCCTGAGCCACTTGACCTGGATTTTCTCCGTTATGTAAAGTCGTTTTTAAACGAATATCGTGTGCAGTTATATTCTGAGCACCTGAGTTATTCCAAATGCGATAATGCGCATATGTATGATTTGTTGCCGATACCATTTCGCAAGGATGCGGTGGCACACATTGCAGAGCGTATTATGCAGGTACAGGATTTTCTGCAACGCCCGCTGGTGATGGAGATCGTGTCGTATTACACGCCTGTGGCGGCGGAAATGAGTGAAGTGGATTTTATCAGGGAGATAGTAAAGGCCAGCGGATGTCAATTGTTGCTGGATGTAAATAACATCTATGTAAATGCCTTTAATCACGGGTATAACGCCCGGGAGTTTATCAGTCAGCTGCCGCTGGATAAAGTAGCGTACATCCACATGGCGGGGCATGAGCAGGTGGCGCCGGATTTGATAATTGATACGCACGGGCAGCCGATTATTGACCCGGTATTTGAGTTGTTTGAATGGACGGTGCAGCGCTTACATCCTGTGCCGGTGCTGCTGGAGAGAGATTACAACATTCCGCAGATGGGAGAGTTGAACGGGGAATTACAACGATTGAAAAATATTTGTCAACAACATTGGCATAAGCATTATGAAACTGTCGGCTGATACTTATCGCATCCAGCAGGATTTTTCCCGCTTTATCCGTACGGGTAGGCAGGTACCTGTTCCGGGGGTAAAACCTGCGGCGATGGCGCATTACCGGCGGCTGGTGTACAATGTGGTGTGCGATGCGCTGGAAACCGGTTACCCGATTGCGTTTGCAAATTTGCCCCGAAAAAAGTGGGAGCGTATGGTGTATAAATTTTTCAGTACCCATGCTTGTACAGCTTACCAGGTATGGAAGCTGCCGTTGGATTTTTATACCTGTGCGGTCGAAAACAGTTGGGATGAGCAATATGATATTCCATATCTGTACGATTTATTGAGTTTTGAGTGGGCGGAGATGGAATTGTATAATATGGAAGATCAGGCGCCACCGGCTTATGTTCCCGGGGGCGATTGGTTGTCGGATCCAATTGCTTTTAACCAGGAATACCGGTTATTGCATTTCAAATATCCGGTGCACCGGGAGGTGGGACGCAGGCGGTTATTGAATCAGGTGGGCGCTTATTTTGTGCTGGTATATCGGATGCCTGACTCCGGGGACATTCATTTCACGGAGTTATCGCCGTGGCTGGCTTTTGTAACGGAGCAGCTGCTGGCGGGTATAACGTTAACGGATATACTGGCTTATGCGCCGCAGTTGAATATGGTGGTAAATAATAAGTTACAGGAAGATACCATTGCTTTTTTGCAGCATTTGCGGGAAAAGCAGATGGTGATGGGTTTTATAAAGCAATAGCTATTTTATAAGTCGATGCAGATAAAAGCAATGCCACCGCCGTCGGCGGTGGCATTGCTTTTAATGTAACCGGGTATGTGTATTCAGTGTTGATGTAGGGAGATGCAGGTGTGCCTTCAGCAGGCTATGCTCGTCATAATCACCGTTGGGCACTGAATAATACGGGATGGTGTCAGTTGTTTCCAGTGTGGATAATCTTTCTTTCAATGCTGTTATTGATTTATCGACGTCTGCTTCGCTGATGTGGTTGGCGCTATGCACGAGGAATGGCGGTAGTGCAGCCATGCCTGTGTACCACATAATACCGTGGTGTATGGGAAACAGGAGGTCGTTGATGTTGCCGTGGATACCGCTGTCGGTAAAGGTATTAAAATCGCCGCCGGTAGTGATGAGCAGCATTCCTTTTTTCCCCGCGAGTTTACCGCCGCCATAACGCTGGCCGGTGCCATAGCCGAAGCCGTTGGTGTATACCCGGTCGAACCATCCTTTTAAGATAGCGGGCATGGTGAACCACCAGAGGGGGAACTGATAGATCACGAGATCTGCCCACATAACTTTTTCCTGTTCAGCGGTAATATCCGGTGATTGTAGTTGTTGGTGATAGGCTTCTTTGGCGGCCTGTGCTACGATGAGGCGCTGATCAGGCGTGTATTGCAGGAAGTCGCCTCCATCCGCCTGCGATTTCCATTTTTGCTGATAGAGGTCGGATACGATTACCTGGTGGCCTGTGGCTTCGAGGAAGCTGACAGCTGCATTTTTGAGGGTTCCGTTAAGAGAGCGGGGCTCAGGATGGGCAAATACTATCAATATGTTCATAAGTTAATATCTTTGAGAGTGTAAAATTGTACAATTATTATGTTTGTTTTCTTGGATGATTTTACCATAATTTTGTATGAAATTGCCATACGATGTACAGGAATAATATTTTTCAGCCATTTGAGATCAGGGAGTTGGTGACGGATGAATGTCCGATGGAGGCGCATTTGCATAATTTTTTCGAGTTGGTATTTATAGTGGAGGGGCGGGGTGTGCAGCGGGTGAATGAGAATAGGTTTACCTATGGTCCGGGGCATTTGTTTTTGCTGACGCCGGCGGACAGTCATTCTTTCACGGTGACGGAAACGACGCAGTTTTTCTTTCTGCGCTTTACGGATATTTATATTAAGGAGTTGACGGATCGAAAGGCATGGGTGCAGCAGATGGAGTTTATACTGCATCATGCGGGGCATGCGCCTGGGTGCATTTTGCATTTATCTTCCGATAAACCGCTGGTGCAGCATTTGGTGGAGGCGCTGCAAAGGGAGTATCATGGTGAAGCGTTGTACAGGCAGGAGATTATATGCCAGTTGGTGAATACGCTGATTGCGATTGTGGCGAGGAATATAGCGCTGCGTTTGCCGGCTACTTTGCCCCAGCAGGCGGATCGTACCTTCCAGGACATTGTGCATTATATACAGTCCAATATCTATGAACCGGAAAAGCTGAAGGCGGAGAAAATGGCGGACCAGGTGGGTGTTTCCGTGAATTACCTGGGGCGTTATTTTAAGAAGCATGCCGGTAAGAGCATGCAGGATTATATTATGCAGTACAAGCTGAAGCTGGTGGAAACGCGTTTGTTGCATAGCAGTATGCGTATCAATGAAATTGCGTGGGAGTTGAATTTTGCGGATGAGAGTCATTTAACACGTTTATTTAAAAAGCATAATGGGTTAAATCCTTCTGCATTTCGCAAGCAGAAAATGAAAATTGAATATTCAAATTGCTAATTTTTTTACCTTTTTAAGGTATGTTGTTATTTTGATAATACTATTATCAGTAAAGGGTTTGGTTGTAATCTTTACAGAAAAAAATATTTGGTAGTTCAGTTAGGAATGCTAAATTTGTTAGTATATTATTTATGACTAAAACTTTTACAAGATGCTTAGTTATTTGAGGAAATTATTGATAAAGTTATTGTTGCCGGAGGAGGCAGATCGGGCTGAGGATGAATTATTGGGTAATCCCGCGCCATACATGCCTTGTTTGAAAGGGAAGGATGTGGAATATTTTAAATCACAGTTGCGTAAGCAGAAGCCTATGACTCCTGAAAGACTGAAACGGATACAGGAAACAAAGGCATTCTTCGATTCTATCCGGCAGTAACTTGCAACTAAACTAATGTAGTTTCAGGAAACCAATCCCCATCTTTACTCATTTCCTTCTTGATTTTGGCTATTGTTAACCTACGGTAAAAATTGACATATGGAGTCAAGCCAATTATCATTAGTAAAGCTGGTGGATAAAACGCAGCTCAAACCTTTCGATTGTGGAGATGAAACGCTTAATACTTTTCTGACAGACAAAGCATTGGCTTATCATGAATCACATCTTGCGACAACTTACATACTTCAGCAGGGACAGCAGCTGATAGCCTATTTCAGCATCTTCTGTGATTGCCTAAGGTTACAGCCTGAAGATTTTCCTACCCGCTCTGCCTATAAAAAATTTCTTTCAGAGGTGCTGGTGTATCCTAAACGACATCTGAAGGAATTGCCAGCCATAAAAATCGGGAGGTTAGCGGTTTCCAAAGATTTACAGGCCGCTGGGATGGGAAGAAGGATAATTGAATACGTAATGGCAATGGCTATGGAACAGAATACTATATGTGCTTGTAAACTGGTTACTGTGGATGCTTATAGGGAATCTATTCCATTCTACGAACGGTTGGGATTCAATTTTGCTTCACAGACAGACACCAACAGCCGTACAAGGATTATGTTTTTTGACCTGGCACCTGACCAGTGATAGGCCCCTTTAAATTACGGGTTGAAAATTACGAGGTGATATTGGATTTGTTACATCATGGTTGCTGGATTCGTTTCAACATAAAAGGTTTCGTTGCTACTTATTGGATATGTTATATCAAGATTAGATTCAATTCAATTCAATTCAATTCACAGGAATTGCCTTGTTGTTATATATAGATATTTCAGAAGGGTAGCAATCACCCTTCTGAAATAACTCCCTTGCAACCTTACGCAACCTGAGTAGTTTTTGCAGGCAAAAAAATGCTGCTGTCCCGCAGAAATGCGGCAATCCATACCAGTACCAGTGGCAGCAATGCATGAAACTCCATCGCTCGGGATAGTTCCACCGCCAGTGCACCGGCAAAGTAGCAACTGAGCAGTATGAATCCCAGTTTGTACGTTTGTGGTATGACGAAGAGTGCGGCAAATGCAATCTCCATGATCCCGAGCATTGTAACGTATTTGCCAACCCCAATGGCGGACATCATTTTAACGATTTCCTCGCTGGCCGTCAGCTTCATTATGCCGCTCAATGCAGCCATGCCTGCAGCCAGAACAATAAAAATAATAGTGAGGATTTTCCTGATTTTCATTTATCCGATGAGTTTTAAACCAGCGCAAAACTATATACATTTGCTTCTTATTTATTAGTAGTATTCTAAAGGTTAGCAGTAACCTTTAGGTTAGTGGTTTAAACCGGATAAACAAATGAACATAGTAACACCACCACCGGCCCATACGGCCGCCGGCTGCAATGCCGCTCTAAACGCCGTTG
Source organism: Chitinophaga jiangningensis (assembly GCF_900142605.1). GTDB lineage: Bacteria > Bacteroidota > Bacteroidia > Chitinophagales > Chitinophagaceae > Chitinophaga > Chitinophaga jiangningensis. Next base: position 507,727 of record NZ_FRBL01000004.1, on the reverse strand, counting down.
GGGACGCATTATACGTTATCGGAGGCAAATGGAAAATGAGGATAATCGTGGTGCTGCGCGATGGCAGCAAGCGATTCAACGACCTGCAGCGCAGCGTTACCGGCATCTCCGCCAGAGTGCTGTCCAATGAATTGAAGGACCTTGAAATTAACGGATTTGTAAAAAGAGTGGTAGATGCAAACGCCACACCGGTAGTAGTAACCTATGAACTCATGCCCTACGCAGATACCCTGAAAGAGGTAATTGCCTCCCTGCATAACTGGGGCGTGATGCACCGGAATAAGCTAATGCAGAAAATAACGCCGTGAGTCCGGTCAAGGGGTAATATGAACTCATGCCGCACCTGGGTACCTTGGAAGAAGTAATCCTCCTCACCCTGGTTACCCGTCATGTACCGTAAAACAGGATGTAAACGTGGAGGAAATTAATGTGGGCAGTTATGTAAGTTATGCTATCATTCCGGAAACCATCCACCGCAAAGAACTTACTGCTGCCCTTTAACGGCTGTACGCCCGCGCAACACCAATATCTCCCCAATCATACAAACTACATACCCCAGCAAACTACCCAGCCCGTAACAAACCAGATCACTCCACTGAAAACCATAACCCAGCACCAGCCCAAAGGGAAAGGTATGCCGCAAATGCTCCAGCCATGCTACATCAATCAGCTGCTGTAACTCAATCAGCACACAAAATATAAAGGCCCAGGTTGCCACCTTCCATAACCGGCCCCCGGGAAAAGTACAGCGCAAACCAAATACAACAAAGGTGGCGTAGAGTATATCGCCGCCGTATATACGCAGCAACGGGGGGAATACACAATCAGGGTCACGCGTGGCCAACCCCAGCCACATGGTAAGGGGTATAAGGGTAGCATAAAGTACTCGTAGCGTAGTATTTCGGGTCATCGTGGGCCAAATGTACCACTTATATTCACCATTGACGTAGTAATGTAGTACTCGATAAATATGATCCCAAACCTGATTCTGATACTTTTGTGGCGAACCTTCTTTCTTATTACTCACTGTAAAAATTCCCTTATGAAAGCAAATCTATTCAGTTTGTTTTGCCTGCTGTGCTGCCTGCTAACGGCCAGTGCGCAAACTCCTTTCAGAGTAGTGGGCTACATGCCATCCTGGGCAGGAAGTGTAAGCACTGTCCAATACAGCAAATTAACCCACATCAATTATGCGTTCCTGTTACCCACTGCAACCGGAGGCCTGCAGGCCATTGAAAATCCAAGCAAGTTGCAGAGCCTTGTTTCCACGGCACATGCTAATAATGTTAAAGTCCTGATCTCCGTTGGCGGTTGGAACGATGGTAACGACAGCGGCTTCGAAGGCCTCGCTGCCAACGCCACCTATCGCACTAACTTCGTTAACAACATGGTCAACTTCGTGAACCAGTATAACCTGGATGGAGTGGACATCGACTGGGAGTACCCGGACGCCGGCGCTTCCGCCAATAACTATATCTCGCTGATGACACAACTCAGCACCGCCATGCACAACCAGGGGAAATTACTGACAGGGGCCCTGGTAGGCACCGGTGGAGCCAGTATCCTCAGCAGCGCCTTTGCCCTGGTGGACTTCTACACCCTAATGGCGTACGATTACAACAACTTCGACCACTCTACATATACCTACGCTACGCAATCAGTTAACTACTGGCTGGGCCGCGGTATGCCCGCCTCCAAGCTGGTACTGGGACTGCCTTTTTACGGTCGTCCTACCTGGGAATCCTACGCACAGCTGCTGGCAAGGGGGGCCAGTCCCAATGCCGACGTTTTTGATAATGTTGGCTACAACGGAATACCCACCATCAAAGCCAAAACTAACCTCGCCTTTGATCAGGGTAGCGGTGTAATGATCTGGGAGCTGTCGCAGGACGCTACCGGCGCTAATTCCCTGCTCTCCGCCATCAACGATGTAGTGGTAGCCCGCAGCGGCGGCGGTAGCAATCCGGCCCCGATCGGTAAGGTGATCACCCTGCGCGGCAATAATAATTTATATGTAAGCGGTGAAAATGGTACTACCGCCATGACCTGCAACCGTGCCACCTATGGCAGCTGGGAACAGTTTTCTGTACTTGACGGCGGCAATGGCAAAATCGCCCTGCGCTCCATGGCTAAATACGTATCCTCTGAAAACGGTACCCAGCCCATGACTGCCAACCGCACTACTGCGCAGGACTGGGAAAAATTCACCTGGGTAGCTAACAGCAACGGAACCATTTCTTTGAGAGCCAGCAATAACTTATACGTGAGCTCCGAAAACGGTGCCGCCCCTATGAATGCCAACCGTACCACCGCCGGTGGATGGGAGTCCTTCAATTACACAGTGGTAGGTAACGTAGTAGGTTCTGTAATTGCACAAACCACCGGCCTGGCCGACAATACATCTGCTGTTACGCTGTCCGCCATGTCCGCTGACATAGGCGACAAAACAACGGCCACCAAATTCAGCGCCTATCCCAACCCGGTAGCTGCCGGAGGCAACATTTTCGTAAAGGTGCCCGCGTATAATAGTAAGTCGCCCGTTAAAGCCGTGCTCCTCAGCGCCGGCCGGCAGGCATTGGTACAACAGCAGGAAACCAGCGGCAGTTTCACCGTGAAAGCAGCAAACGTACCCGCCGGTACTTACTTCCTTGAAGTGAGTCATAACGGTAAAGTATACACGCAAAAGATAATTATTCAATAGCCTTTCTTTTATCTCAGCAGTTACAGGCCCTCCCGCCGTGGAGGGCTTGTGCATTTACGGAGCCTTACGCACTCGCTATTCTGTAATCTCTCCCTAAAAACAAAAGCTGTTTTTCACCTTTTTATTGTGGCCATCTCCCTGCGAAAATATCCGGTGCTTCCTGTAGATTGCTGAAAATTTAGATGACTATGAAATTATCCCAGGCCATTTTAGTTGGCATTATCTCTTGCGCCTTTGGAGCAGGAGCTACCTATTTTCTGATGAGGACAAATAATAAGCCTAGATATGCGGATGATTGTCCACTTCCGATACCTGTTCCAGGTGACGAACTGCAGCCTGATTCAGCCAAAAAGTATGTTAGCAATTATGGGCACCTAAAAATGTCAGTAATGGGCTGGGTTGACACGACCGGCGGTTGGAAAATAGTCAAAGGACAACGCAATACGAGATGCATATGGTTTCCTAAGGCGGAGATTCAAAATATGGCCTCCATTATTTGTCGCAACGATAGCCTGGATGGGGTCCGTTTTTACCTGGCCAATTATAATTTAAAGTATACGGATACCCTTCCAACCCGTGAGTATGAAAATGCCCCTCCCATGGTATATAGGAATAAGACTACATTGATCATGGTGCCTACATGGGATTCTGTGCCAAAAGGAGATACTACTCATTACCACAGAGATTTTATTGTACTGGATTCAAAAGGAAAGGTGATTAAGGGAAGAACATTCCTTCGTGCGATCAATCCTGAAAATAAAGGAGAACTATGCCCACCGGGAGATTGTGGTCCCGATGGTGCCCTGCTATTGCTCGAATAAACCTACTTCATGCTGCTAACCGTTAATACTACCATTGAACTTATCTGCTTCCTGGTGGCGTGTATTTGTCTGCATCGCGACAATTCCGCTGCCTGGAGGCTCATGATACCCTACCTCGCCCTTGTTTGCCTCACTGAAATGACCGGGATTTACCTGAGTAAACACCTGCACGTCAGTAATACATGGCTGTACAACGCCTACCAGTATATAGAACTGACTGTTATCTGGTCTTTCCTATACTTTAATCTCAAACCTTATGTAAAAACGAATAACTGGTACTATATCATTCTCGCCGCCCTATGGGTGATTTTTGTAACGGAAACGTATATACGGGGCTGGTTCGTGTTTGCTAATATATCCGCATCTGTGATGTCGGTGGTATTTATCATCACTTCTCTTTATTACTTTTTGCTGGTAATCCGGGATGAAGCTTACCTGCAGCTTAGTGTACATGCTCCTTTCTGGTGGGTGAGCGGCACGTTGCTGTACTATTTCGGCAGTACTGCCTCCAATGTATTTTTCGACTTCCTGGTATCCGGCGCCATCATGAGTTTACCGTTTCCGGTTCGCTACATCGTTTTCAATATTCTGAATGTATTGTTATATTGCTGTTGGTCATACTCGTTTATATGCAGATATCGTCAAAGGAATTCCTTTTCCTCTTTAGTCTGATAACCATTATATTTCTCATCGCCCCGTTATTCCTGATATTTTATATCTCCCTGTATAACAAGCGAAAAAAGAAATACATAGAGGAAAAGGAGGAACTTAAAAAAGCCTTTGAACATGAGTTGCTGAAATCGCAGATGGAGGTGAGGGAGCAAACACTGAAGACCATCGCACTGGATCTACATGATAACATTGGGCAGCTGCTGGGACTTACCATCATGACGCTGAGTGCTGTAAATGTGGAGGACAAGGAAAAAGCGAAAGAAAAGATTGGCGCCGCGGAGGAATTTGCGAAACGCTCCGTGAAAGAAGTAAGAGCGCTGGCCCGGCTGCTGCATGGGGAAGAGCAGATCAACCGTGGCCTGGTAGCTGCTATAGCACTGGAACTGGAATGGATGGAGAAGGCCCGTCAATACCAGGTGACCTATGATCATAACGTACCGGAAATACCTGGTAGTAAGGATAAAGAAACGATGTTGTATCGCCTGTTCCAGGAATCGCTCAACAATATTTTCCGGCACGCGCAGGCGAAGGAAATTCATATTAATTTAGAATATAGTAACCAACGGCTGCTACTCTCCATCACCGATGATGGCATTGGCTTTAATGTAAACGAGGTGCTGAAGCTGCAGAAAGGTATGGGTTTGCATAACCTGCACAAAAGGGCAGGTATGATTGGGGGAGAAGCTATTATTCACTCCGCCCCGGGTGCCGGTACCCAGGTCGCCATTTCAATTCCTTATATATAACCATGAATACGAGCAATCCAATTCCCATAGCGATTATAGACGACCATACCTTGTTCAGGCAGGGACTCATAAGCCTGCTCTCTGAATTTCCTGAGGTAGATATTATTTTCGAAGCGTCTGATGGCCAGGACATGCAGCAGCGTTTTTCCACTGCACGTACCATTCCGGAAGTGCTCCTGATGGATATCACCATGCCGGTAATGGACGGCTTTGCCGCCACTGCCTGGGTAAGGCAGCATTACCCGGATATCCATGTGCTGGCACTTTCCATGCGGGAAGATGACAAAGCCATTATCCGCATGCTGCGAAGCGGCGCCGGCGGCTATCTGCTCAAGGAGTCCAAAGCACTGGAACTGCTGAATGCCATTAAAACCATCCGGGAACATGGGCACTTTTTAAATGACCTCGTAACGTTACGACTCCTGCGCAACCTGCAAAGTAATGCCGGCAGCGGTGCAGACCTGGAGCTAAGCAACAATGAGCTGAAATTCCTGCAATTATGCTGCTCAGAGCTTACTTACAAGGAAATTGCCGACCAGATGAACCTCAGTCCACATACCATTGATAACTACCGCCAGGAAATTTTTCAGCGGTTTAACATAAAATCACGGACAGGATTAGTTTTATTTGCGCTGCGGAATGAGTTAATTTCGCTCTGACCTATATTAAGCGTACTATAAAAACTAATTGCACGTATGAACAAACTGCCCGACATTTTCCCGCAGTTGACTACGGACCGTTTGCTATTGGAGCCGGTAACGATGGACATGCTCGAAGATATTTTCTTCCTTTTCACAGATCCGCATGTAGTGAGGTTTTATCATGTTATGCCTTTTTCTACCATGGGCAAAGCCATGGAGTTGATCAGGCATTTTCACAAGGCATTCAGGGAAAAGGAAGGTATCCGCTGGGCCATGATTCTCAAAGGCAGCCGCCAGGTGATTGGTACCATCGGCTTACATCAATTTAATGCCAGTAACCGGGCAGCCTTCAGCTTCGATATTTCCAGCAATTGGTGGAAAAAAGGGTTTCTGACAGAAGCCATGCATGCTGTGTTGCATTATGCCTACCAGGAACTGCAGCTGCATCGTATACAGGCCGAGGTAGTAAACCTGAAATCGGACGTAACTGCCATTCTGGACTTATTTGGCTTTGTTAAGGAGGGGCAGCTGCGGGATTGGCAGCGCCACAACGATGTTTATGGAGATATGCACGTGTATGCGTTACTGAAAAATGAATACCGGGGATTATAAATGTTGCCCATGTATGGTAATGGTTTGTTTTTTGTTGGCCTTTAGGTGTACTAAACATACCAAACATGAAAGCTGCCACTACAAGGAAGAAGCCGGTAACGAAGCGGAGAAAGGCCACTGCCAAATCCGGGAGTTACAACAGGGTTAAGGAATTCGAAGGCCGGCAGTATACTGGCGTTCAGGTAGGCAGAGGCCACCATTGGCATTACGACCAGGGCGACTGGAAGGAGACCAAGATTACACCCGATTTATGGGAAATTTCCTACAAAGTGATGAAGCGCCGCACAGGAAAGGCGCCGGAGGGCTCCGGCGTACCGGTAGGCACTGCCTATCACTGGTATATTTTGGCGCATCAAAGTGCGGTAAAGGAAAATGCCAATGATTACATGACCACCATGACCGGCCTCAAATTTAAAATCGCACATAAACGGGCGGATAAAGCGAAGTGGAGCACTTCCGGAGCTACCCAACGCAAACACCTGATCGCTTTCCTGAAACAGTTTATCGCGCAGTTGGAATCAAGTGTAATACCGCTGCAACTGGAGGTAAAGGGCGTGAAATATAAAGGGGAGGCGGTGCCTATTGCAGATACCTGTACCAAAGGCGTTTGTTACCAGGCGGAGGTAATGCTCAATGATGAGAGCCTGGGCATCATCCGCTGCGCAAAAAGTGGTTGGAAGATGGACCTGGTGAAGGATCAGCAATTAATTGATGCAATCGGGAATGAGATTATGCTGTGGTTTGAATAGCACTTTTGTTCTCGCAATGTTGCATAAGTTTGCATAAGAGGCAAAGCATATAATCTTTTGCCCCCAGGGACAACTTATGCCACCTATGTTTGCAATAAACAACAAAACACAAGCCTTAGCTACTTCACAAACAACAAAACACCAGTCTTTGCTGCTTACCTGCTTTGCTGCTTTGCGAGCAAAAAAGATCGCCCACTAATTTCTTCGCGGGCTAAAACCCTTTCGCTTCCTGGCGGGAAAAAACGCCGCTATGGTAACTTATCCAGCAGTACAATCCCGTGTTTGAGTGCATACGTCACCAATCCCACTCTTGTTTTCACCTGCAGTTTTGCAAACAGGTTATCGCGGTAGCCGTCGATGGTGCGTGCGCTGAGGCACATCTGGTCTGCTATTTCCTTATAGGTAAGCTCTGTGCATACGAGCTTAAGGAAAGTAATTTCTTTTTCGGAGAGGTTGGTGGCAAACCGGGTGGTATTGCCTTCTTCTTCTGCTTCGTTGATGGAGTGGATGAGTTTTCCGGTCACCATTTCCGAATAGTAGAATCCTTTGTGGATGAGAGAGCTCATGGCTTCGCGCAGTTCGGAGGGCTCACTGTCCTTTAAGATGTAGCCTTTAGCGCCGGCTTTGAACATGCGTACGATGGATTGCTCGTTGTCGTACATGGACAATGCGAGTACTTTCACCCCAGGATAGTTTTTCTTCAGCCAGAGGCAGGTTTCATAACCATCCATTTCGGGCATGTTGATGTCCAGCAGGATGATATCCGGCAGGTTGTCGGGCGACAGTGCATTGATGAGTTCCTTACCGTTATTGGCTTCGAACAGCAGGTTATAGTCATCAAAACTGGCGATAAGCGTGCCCAGGCCTTTGCGGAAAAGCACGTGGTCATCTACCAGTACTATGCTGATTTTCTTATTCATATAGTTTGTTGTGGCAGCAGGTAGGGCAGGTTGACTGTCACGATGGTGCCGCTGGGCACATTATCGGTGATTTGCAGTGCTGCGCCGATAAGGCTGCTTCGTTTATACATGCTGCGCAGGCCTATGCCGCTTGTTTCCTGTTGTTGCAGTCTGGAGGAGATGCCTTTACCGTTATCTGCTATTTCCATGAGGCACTGGTCGGGGCGGTAGTCGAGCAAAATCCGGATAGAGGTAGCTTGCGCGTGTTTGATAATATTATTTAAAACTTCCTGAAATATACGAAATAGTATCAACTCTTTATTGGCTTCCACGCGTACCGGATTACCTTCGATATGGAAATCGATTTCATAAGCGCCGGTGCGGCGCAGTATTTCCACTTCCTGGCCAATACCGGCGCAGAGTCCTTTGTCGGTGATGAGGTCCGTATCAAGGCTGCGGCTGAGATTACGGAGGTCGTGAATAGCTTTTGTTAATAGTTTCTTGGAGTCGGTAATTTTTTCCTGCAGATCGTTGGTGTTGCCGGCGTCCATGGTACTCACGTGGAGTTTGACCAGGCTGAGTACCTGACCGATGTTGTCGTGTATTTCCTGTGAAATGTTTTTTTGTGTTTGTTCTTTAATTTCCAGCTGAGCCCGGAGTAATTCCTGGTCGTAGGTGGATTTTAACTGTTGTTTCTCCTGTTGATGTGCTGCTCTGCGGCGCAGGTATATCATCCAGAAGGCGATGATAAAGCTGATCAGCAGCAAGAACAGCAGGGTGGCCATTACGATGCTTAAGATGATATCATTTTCCATTTTCACGGTGATGAGCTATGTTGGCGGCGTGTGCACGATGATCCTTCCATATTCCGATGGTGAAGAGGCCATACATAGTGATGTTAAAAATACTCTGGATCACCCAGAGCCGGGTAATAACTGAATCCGGGTGAATCTTTATATACTGCCATAGTGAAAATACCAGCATGGTGCAGGGGGCGTACAGCAGGATCCCGGTGAGGTACCAAAAGAAGGGCTGGGAGGGGGAGATCCCGTCCGTAACTTCGTACTGATCGAGGATGATGAGCAGTATCCAGCCGGTGTATACCAGGTTGTTGACGGATACCGCTTCGCTGAGGAACCGGGTGGATAACCCGCTCCAGCCGAATATGCCAATATTGAAGAGCGTTACTAAACACGTTGTGATAATAAATAACCGTTGCCGGTGTTTGTGGATAATTTTTGGGTACAAAAGCCAACCTATAAGTGCTATTTCTGCTAAAGTGTACAGATTGTATGTTGTATTCAGCATGGGTCCTTTAAGGATGAAAGCTCTCATAAGCTGAGGGATAGTAGCAAGGGCTACTATCCCCAGAATTATTTTGGTATCAGCCGACGTGGATCTGAAACAATAAATACCCAGCAGTAGCGGGCATATAACGATCCAGATGGAGATTTCGCTCAAAACTTCCTGTAGATGCATAAGGCCATTGGTATAGTACGCAAATGGGGGTGTAGTCATGCAAAATACTGAAGTTATCGCGAAATACCCTGATCATCGTCAGGCATTATTAATTTGGGTCACGTTGGTAGCAGGCGGATGTTCCAGGCCTACATACGGCGGATCGCCGGCAGCCACTAATGCTTTGGCCTGTACCGTACCATCTTTCATGCCGGTGGCTTCCAGGATAACGCCGTCTTCCCTTACCGCGTTCATATCCTTGGTAACAGGGTCCAGGCAGGGAATGATCATTACTGTTGGATCACCAATTTTGAAGTTTCCGCTAGCCTCCGGATGGGCGCCTTGTACCACGCTAAAATAATCAGCGCCGCTGTCTAATAGTTGCTGCAGTTCAGTTCTTGTAAACTTAAACGCATTCTGGTCACTAAGAAAATAGTTGGTAACTGCCTCGTCGTGCAGGATGCCGGTGGCAATCCGCAGTCCGAGCTCCATTTTACGGTAATAGCTTTTACGTGCTTCCATAATCCGGCGGGCCTCTTCGAGGTTGATTTCTTTACCGGCTTCGAATTGTTGTTCCATTAACTTGAAGTTTTAGGGATTAGTATAATTCTGTTTGTTAATTGCATTCCGAAAAAGGGAGGTGCCCACTAGTGGAGCACAGGAGCACCGCCCGGTTCTTTGGGGAACGATACTGCGCTAATATGAAAGCGCTGGATAAGGAAAATATTGATCAGACCCAGTGAAGCGGGCAACCTGTGTTTCCGAATCTGAAACAGTGGCCGCCTGCAGATTGTTGTAAGGAACTACATACGAATTATAATCGGGGAAAACAGACCTCGGATGGTGTAAGTATAAGGCCAGTTGTACGGATACAAACAGCAGGAAAACGAGAATAAATTTCATCTCTCAGTAATTTGGTAACAGTAGTTTCGGTTCAGAAGCCAAATGTAAAGAGGGACCTGACATTTAGCAATGTGGAAAACAACCGGGGCTATACCGTGTTTTAACGGTATTTAACGGGTACGGCTATATGTTACTGCAAATAAAGCATTGGAAATGAGGTGTAAGGAGACTAAACTTTTCCAGTGAACACCTGCCAGGGAGCCCTGACATCTCCCCGGAATAATATGGACATAAAAACAACTGAACAGCATGATAACCAGTAGATATTTAGTATCTTTTACTATAAAACCGATTATTTTGGCATTCAGAATTTTACGGCGCCTGCCTTTTTATCTAGTACTGGTTTGCTGCCTGTTGCTAAGAACAGCAGCCAGTGGCGCTGCTCCAAAACGTGATACTACCATCAATGTGCTTGATACCCTCCGCAAGGTCCTGCAAAAAGAAGCTGTTACCAGTGTGGAAACGTATAAAACCCACCAGGTATCTGTACAACAGGATGCATTGTTAGAGGCGCTGCTGAAAAATATCCGCAGCACCCGCGATTTCCTCAAAGCCGGCATCGACACCAACGGCATCAACCGGGAATTAAAAGACCTGCGTGCTAAATATAATATAGCCGTTGACGGTATTCTAATAAATCAGGGGTCGATACAAACCGAACGAAACCTGACTACCTCCTATAAACTGTTGCATGAGCTATTGAGTCGCGCCCAGAAAAGGAATCAACAAGCCGCCCAGATCAAGAGCAAACTGGTTACTTACCGGAATAATTTTGACAGCCTGGGTGCTGATTCCCGCCTGTATATGTTTTCGAAAGATTCTGCTGAGTTTATGGGGTATATGCAGCAGCTGGTAGTGGCGGCCACCGAGGTGCATCCGATCGACAGTACGCTCACGGCTGCATTGAAGCATATAGGGCTCTGTAAAATGCGTGCTGACCTGCTGGTATACCAGCTGCAATCCGCCCTGGAACAAATAGATCAGTATGAGCGGCAGTTGTCTGCAAATACTTTCACACAGGAAGTTAACTACCTGAACAATGCACCACTTAATGCCAGGCCTTTCCGGGAAATACTGTCAGAGTCCTGGAAAAAAGAACAACTGATCCTCAGCTTTTATCTGCGGAATAATGCGACCCTTTTGGTGGTAATTGTATTACTGCTGGGGTTTGCGGTTATCTTCCTGCGTTCCTTAAGAAACAAAGTCAGGAACGGACATATTCCACCGGAAGATCAGAAAAATTACCTGGTGCTTAAGATGCCGGTTGTGTCGGCCTGGATTGTTGTGCTTAGTATTTTCCAGTTCATCTTTCCTAATCCGCCGTTTATTTTCAGTGCTATCATTTGGGTTAGTACATCCGTATGCCTCACCATTTTGTTTGCCAGCTATATTACGCGCTACTGGATGGTGTTCTGGGTAGGTATGTGGCTGCTGTTTATCCTGGCCTGTGCGGATAACCTGGTGTTACAGGCCAGCCGTACCGAGCGCTGGATCATGCTGTCGCTGGCCCTTGCTGGCGCCATATGGGGTTTAGTTTTTTTATTAAAGGGGAGAAGAGAAGTGCTCCGGGAAAAAGCCATTATTTATTTCATTACCTACCTGGTAATCATCGAGTGCCTCTCGGTACTGGCCAATGTTTATGGGAGATATAACCTGTCCAAATCACTGCTGACGAGTGGATTTATCAGTGTAATTGTGGCCATTACTTTTTTGTGGACGGTGCGATTGATCAATGAAGCCTTAACCCTGGCATCGGATATTTTCGAAATACCGGAGCGCCGCCTGTTCTTTATCAATTTTGATGTGGTGGGGAAGAAGGCACCGACATTCCTGTACGTGTTTCTCGTGATTGGCTGGTTTATACTGTTTGCACGGAACTTTTATGCATTTAAGCTGGTAACAGCGCCCATACTGGACTTCCTGTTTCAACAACGCACGCTGGGCAGTTATAACTTTTCGTTCTTTAACCTGCTGGCTTTCTTCGGAATATTGATCTTATCATCCGTAGTATCGCGGATTGTGTCCTTTTTTGCTTCCGATACACCTAATGCGCATGGGGAAAATAAGCCGGGACTGGGCAGCTGGCTGCTGCTGATCCGCATTTCCATAATTGTGCTGGGTGTGCTGCTGGCGTTTGCTGCTACCGGAATTCCGCTGGATCAGGCGATGATCGTGTTGGGAGCGCTGGGTGTAGGTGTGGGCTTCGGTTTGCAAACGATCGTTCATAACCTGGTAAGCGGGGTGATACTGGCTTTTGAAAAGCCGATTAATGTAGGCGATATGGTGGAAGTAAAAGGAAAAACCGGTACCATTAAAAATATCGGCTTCCGCAGCAGCGTACTGGAATCAATAGATGGCTCCCAGATAACGATTCCTAACGGTGAACTGTTAAATGATCACCTGGTCAACTGGAGTAAAAACAATGCGCTTCGCCGCAGTGAAATAGTGGTGGGAGTGGCCTACGATACAGATTTAAAGGCCGCGGAGAAGCTGTTGCTGACGCTGATGCAGGAACATCCACAGGTAGTGAAACTGCCGGCGCCGCTGGTGTTTGTAAATGCCTTCGATGAAAGTGCGATACAGTTACAACTCTACTTCTGGACGATAGGGGTGCGCACGCCGAAGGCGGTAAAAAGTCAGCTGATTATGGGGGTACAGCAGCTATTTAAAGAAAACGGTATCAGTATTCCTTATCCACAATCCGATCTGCATATCTTCAATACGCCACCGCCGGAAAAATAATTAATCCGCCGTTTATAAATGTATTAATGACAATTATAAATAAAAGTCTATTTTAGTGTTTCCGATTTAACACGTTATTTACCTATTCCACTAGCGTTATGAAAAATAGATTTTTAAAAGTCTTTTTTACAATTATTGCGTTTTATATAGCAACCAACAACACCACAGCGGGTATACGGCCGGATCACCCGGACTCCATATACCTGTTTTCTTACAGCACCGCAAAAAATAATAACCACAACGGGTTGCATTTTGCGTGGAGCAATGATAAGCTTCACTGGACGCCGGTAGGCAACGAATTCAGCTATGTACGCTGCGACTATGGCCGCTGGGGTAGTGAAAAACGGATGCTGCAACCTTTCCTTTTCCTGGATCAGCAAGGGCAATGGCAGCTGGTATGGTCGCTCAATGAACACGTGCCGGCATTCGGTCACGCGTCATCAGCCGACCTCACCTACTGGGGGCGGCAGAGCTACCCCACCGTGGCAGCAGGAAAGAATTTTCGCAACCCCGTGGTGACTTACAACAGGAACACCAACGTCTACCAGATAACCTATAACGACAGTACCCAACAATATTTTCAGGTTACCACCACTAACTTCAAGGACTATACGACACCGAAACCAATAACCGCTGTTCCTAATCCCAGCATTGAACTGGAGCTGCCTACAGGAAAAGGTTATGGCCAGTTGCATCGCGTGCCATGGAGGGTACTGGAACAACTGCAACATACCTACGAAATTGAACAGTTCAGCAGATCACAGGATGCTGAAAGCACCAGCAACGATGCTACCCGCTTTGTCAAACTGAAATCCCTGCAGGCGACCATCACCGCGCAGCCACAACAGGCAAAAAGTATCAGCGACGTACTCATGGGCGTGTTCTTCGAAGATATCAACTACGCCGCCGATGGAGGACTCTATGCGGAACTCATCCAAAACCGTGATTTTGAATACGCTTTATCGGACAGGGAATACCACGATAAAACCTGGAACAGCACTCACTCCTGGACGGCCAGCGGTCTGCAGTTTAGTATCGACAGTGTAAATGCCATTCACGAAAATAATAAGCACTATGCAGTACTTACCGCCGCACAACCCGGTGGTACCCTGCAAAACAGCGGATTCGACGGCATCAATGTGCCTGCCGGCAGTCAATACATTTTTTCAATTTTCGCTAAACCAGTTGGCAGTAAGCAAGCCAGCTATACGGTGAGTCTGGTTGGTGCCAACGGCACCATACTGGCCAGTGCTAACCTGCGCTTTAACGGCAGTAACTGGGCTAAACAACGTACTGTACTCAAAGCCGCCACTGCTGATGCAAATGCCCATTTGGAAATAAAACCGCTGCAAGCCGGTACCAGTGCCATTGATATGGTATCCCTTTTTCCACAAAATACTTACAAAAACAGGGTGAATGGCCTCCGTGCAGATCTTGCTGCCAGCATTGCCGTCCTGCATCCACGCTTCGTGCGCTTCCCGGGAGGCTGCGTGGCACATGGCGACGGGCTCGCCAACATCTACCGCTGGAAAAATACCATTGGCCCACTCGAAGCACGTAAGCCCCAGCGCAACCTCTGGGGGTATCATCAGTCGGCCGGACTAGGCTATTTCGAGTACTTCCAGTTTTGTGAAGACATAGGCGCAGCGCCGCTACCAGTGATAGCTGCCGGTGTACCCTGCCAGAATTCCGGCATCGGTGGCGGTGGGCAACAAGGCGGCATTCCTATGGCGGATATGCCTGCCTACATCCAGGATATACTCGACCTGATAGAATACGCCAACGGCAGCGCCAGTAGCACCTGGGGCCGGCAACGCGCTGCCGCAGGACACTCGGCACCTTTCAATCTTAAATACATCGGCATCGGCAATGAAGACCTGATTACTGACCTGTTCGAAGAACGCTATGCCATGATCGTTAAGGCTATAAAAGAAAAGTATCCGGACATTACCGTGATTGGTACAGTAGGGCCATTCTGTAAAGGAACAGATTATGAAGAAGGCTGGAAGCTGGCAGATAAATTGCAGCTCGACTGTGTGGATGAACACTATTATCAGCCACCGGGGTGGTTCATCAACAACCAGGATTTCTACGATAAATACGATCGCAATAAATCCAAAGTATACCTGGGTGAATATGCCGCACATGCGGCAGGCAGGGTGAATAACCTGGAGTCCGCCCTGGCTGAAGCATTGTACCTGACAAGTGTGGAACGCAACGGGGATGTAGTGTCTATGGCATCCTATGCACCACTGCTGGCTAAGGAAGGCCACACACAATGGCGCCCGGATCTCATCTACTTCAACAATCAGGAAGTAAAAACTACCGTCAACTACGAAGTACAGCAGCTGTTTGGTGCCTACGCCGGTACCACCTATATACCGGGAACGGTTACACTCTCGGATGCCGGTGAGGCAGTGCGCAAACGTTTTGCCAGCTCCATTACCCGCAATAAAACAGGGGACGTGATGGTGAAAATAGTTAACATGCTTCCTGTGGAAACTACTACCAGCATAGATTTGAGTGGCATCCTTACGAAGGAAGTAAGGGCGGAGAAAACGGAACTCTCCGGTGACCCTGCAGGTACAGGCGCAAAAGCAATACCAACTGGCATCTCCCTGAACACAAAAACGAACCTGACGCTGGCACCTTATTCCTTAACGGTGCTGAAATTTAAACCTTAATGCCACGTATGAATCGATTAGTTCTTTTTCTTGCCGCTATTCTATCAGCGCCAACAGCTTTGCTGGCGGCCAATGCCGACAGTGCCTATCTGTTTGTTTATTTCACCGGCAACAGGAAAAGCGAAGAGGCGGTCCGGTACGCGGTCAGTACGGATGGATACCGGTTCAGATCTCTCCATAACAATGAACCTGTGATATCTTCAGCAGTGATCAGTTCTACGGGCGGTGTGCGTGATCCGCACATCCTCCGCGGGCAGGATGGCAAAACCTTTTACATGGTAGTAACAGACATGGTATCTGCCAACGGATGGAACAGCAACAGGGCTATGGTGCTGCTGAAATCCACCGACCTGATTAACTGGAAGTCTGCCATTGTGAATATCCAGCAACGGTTTCCCGGCCATGATAGTTTGCTGCGTGTATGGGCGCCACAAACCATATACGATAAAAAGGCAGGGAAGTATATGATCTACTGGTCCATGAAACACGGACAGGATGCGGATAAGATCTATTACGCCTATGCAAATAATGATTTTACGGACCTGGCCACCGAGCCTAAACAGCTGTACTTTAGTCCGAATAACGGCGCCTGCATCGATGGTGATATTGTGGAAAAAGACCATCGCTACTACTTGTTTTTTAAGACCGAAGACGGGCATCCAAGTATTCGTGTAGCCGTTTCCGATAGCGTGAATGGCGGCTACCAGCTGCGCCCGGGAGAAGTGCAGCAAACGCAAAACCCGGTGGAAGGCAGCGGTGTATTCAAGCTCAATAACAATGAGGGTTACATCCTCATGTACGACATGTATACCAGCGGAAAATATCAGTTCACCAAAAGTAAGGACCTGCAACATTTTGAAGTGGTGGATAAGGAGGTGAGCATGGATTTTCAGCCGAGGCATGGAACGGTGATGCCAATTACTGCGGCAGAATTATCGCGGCTGGTGTCCAAATACGCTACCGCAGCAGGTTTTATGGGTACTATTCATGATCCGGGGATTAGGAAGCTGAATATTACTATGGATACCCTGGCGCATATAGTACGGGTGATGGTAAAACCAGGAACGGATATAAAGCGGATGCAGCCTGCGTTTCAGCTGGTGCCAGGGGTGAGCATTACAAAAATCGGCCGGTCGGATTTCTCCAAAGGAAAGGTGGATTACAAAGTAAGTATCCCGGGAAGAGCGCCTGAAACCTGGACAGTAGAGGCAGTTGCCAATAATAACACGGTGCTGGATGGATTTTATGCGGACCCGGATATCATGTATGCCGCCAAAACAGGTAAGTATTACATTTATCCTACCAGTGATGGTTTTGCGGGATGGTCAGGTACCTACTTTAAATGTTTTTCTTCCCCGGACCTGGTTACCTGGAAGGATGAAGGAAAAGTGCTGGACCTGGAAACTGATGTAACCTGGGCCCATGGCAAAGCCTGGGCGCCTTGTATTATTGAGCGTAAGTAAGGCAATGCCTATAAATATTACTACTATTATACGGGAGAGCAAAAGATTGGACTGGCTATCGGAGATGATCCGAAAGGGCCTTTTAAAGATATAGGGCATCCGTTGATTGATAAGTATCCGGCGGGCGTAAACCGGGGACAGGAAATAGATCCGGAGGTTTTTCATGATCCGGTGAGTAATAAATATTTCCTTTATTGGGGTAATGGTTATATGGCGGTGGCGGAGCTGACTGCCGACATGCGATCTTTAAAAGAAGGTTCATTGCAACTCATTACGCCTGACAAAACTTTCCGTGAAGGGACCACCGTATTTTACCGCAAGGGAAAATACTATTTCCTCTGGTCCGAAAATGATACCCGTAGCGAAGATTACCGCGTGCGCTATGGCACGGCTGATTCACCGATAGGCCCTATCAGCATACCTGCGGAAAATATGGTGATTGCAAAGGATCCAGCAGCTGGTATTTACGGCACGGGGCACAATTCCATTATTCAGGTGCCAGGGAAGGATGAGTGGTATATTGTTTACCATCGTTTCAACTATCCGAATGGGATTCATTGGGGGCGTGCTGCGGGATATAGCAGGGAGGTGTGTATCGATCGTTTATATTTTAATGAAGATGGAAGTATTAAGCAGGTAGTGCCCACGCATAAAGGAATTGGGAAGTAGAGACGCCTCGCAGGCGTCTATTCGCGTAAATCCTTTTTACATAAAGGAGGAATTAACGCGGAGATTTTAGCGGAGATTGTGGTTTGATAGACGCCTGCGAGGCGTCTCTACGCCGCTGTTACAAGTTTTAGCTGATTGGATAGTTGGCATTCACGAAAGTAGGTATTCTATCCGTGTTTTAGCTGCCTGCGTATGGAATGCACGCAAATTGGCATCTTTCTATAAATGTCTTTATGCAGAAAATATTGCTTTTTATTTGTGCTGCGCTCTTGCTGGTATCCTGCAGCCCTTCTACTTATAAGCCTTGCCCATGTGATACTAAGGATGTGTATTTGCGCGCATATCAGGATATTATTGTGGAGCTGGTGGAGCAAAAGTTGAATTGGTATTATCTGGGCGAGTATAGTGACGAGCTGGAGAAAAAGTATTTTGGACATACATTGTATGAAGAGGCGGACTGGGAAGGACTTAAGGAGGATATGATCAAGGCGCAGCATAAACTGTATAACGACAGTGCAAGGTTTGTTGACCTGTACCTGGACACCCTCAAGCCACATTTGAACGCTGAAGTATTTATGAAGGAGGAGTATCCGAAGAATTTGGACACGTTAAAGTATTATTTTCAGGAATTCCCACACACCACGCAGGAAATTATTGATAGCCTGAATACCTCGCAAACAGATTACCAGCCATCTGATTTTAAGTTATGCACCTTTCGTATGCAGCCTTTAGGGGCAACAATTGATACAAGCAAGCCATGGATTGGTAAGTTGCGATTATCAAAGTTGGTTTTAGACAAAGCACAGCGTAAAGGACTGCTTTATTATTCATTTCGTTGTGGTCGCACATGCGGAAGGGATGCATTATTATTAATTACTAATGACGGTACTACCTGGAAAATTGATTATGTCATAATGCAATCAGTGAATTAGGAGGTTGCTACCCCCGTTGGCAATTCTTCCTGATTTGCCATCTTTTTTACTATTTTTACCCCGACTATGTCCGCCGATTCCAACTATAGTGAAATTGAGATCTTGCGCCTAATTGCGGAGGGGGATGAGCAGGCCTTTACGGTCCTGTATAATCGCTATTGGAATAAAGTATATACCTACCTGTTGCGGATGACTAAATCCCATGAAATAGCAGAGGAGCTACTCTACGATATCTTCACCAAACTATGGACAGGCCGTGAATTGATTACGGAAATACAGCATATGGATGCCTTCCTGTCGAAAGTGGCCTACAATAAAGCCATTAGTTTTTTCCGTTATACTGCGAGCCAGCGTAAGATGCAGCAGCTCGTAGCGCAGCAAATGGAGCATGCCCGGGTGGATGATGCCGCCGATAAGCTGCTGGACAACGAAGCCAGGGAACTGCTGCAGGAAGCCATCCGGCAGTTATCACCACAGCGGAAGCTGGTGTTTACCCTTTCCCGTGAGCAGGGCCTCACCCATGAGCAGATTGCCCGTCAGCTGAATCTTTCTACCCAAACGGTAAAGAAAACTATGTCCAACGCCCTGAGCACTATCAGGGAATTTCTGCATAAGCGCGGCATGGAAGGGGCTGTGCTCCTGTATTTTTATATGGAGTCAAAAAAATAGAAAATATTTTTTCTGTCCCAATACCTCCTGGCTTTTTTACATGCGTCTATAATATATAAGCCACTTTTCTAAAGATGACTGACCAGTTGAAACGATTACATGATTTGTTCGGGAAATATGCCAGCGGAGATGCCTCCGCTGCGGAGTTGCAGGAATTCTGGCAGCTGGTGGCTACCCATGGGGAGGAGGACTTTTTATCGGAGCAAATGCAGCAATGGTGGGGTCAGGAGGAAGATCTGCAACTGGGCGTAAGCGGTGAGAAAACCTTGCAACGTATTCTGTCTAAGATGCCGGCGCAGCCCAAGGTTCGCCGTTTGAAGCCGCTGTGGGCCGCTGCAGCCGCCATTATTATTATGGCCTTTGCGTTGTTCTACTTCCTGCATCAGCCGCCAGCGTCAAAGCTGCCGGTTGCTAAAGTGACTAATCCTTCCTTTAAAAATGATGTAATGCCCGGTGTAACCGGGGCTACCCTCACGCTCGCGGATGGCACGGTAGTGCCGCTTGACAGTGCTGGTAGCCAGTTGTCGCTCCTACAGGGAGGTACCCGGGTTGCTGCGGTCAACGGAACTATTTCGTATAACGGAGCACCAACATCTCCCGAAAAAATAATTTATAATACCCTTACCACCCGCAGAGGCCAGCAATACCCGCTGCGACTCTCCGACGGATCACTGGTGATCCTCGATGCCGGCTCTACAATCACCTATCCGGTGGGATTCCCGGCAGACAAGCGGAAAGTACAGGTGCATGGGCAGGCCTGGTTTGAAATTGCGGCAGATGCAGCCCGGCCGTTTATCGTTAAAAATGAGCAAAAAAGTATAGTAGTATTAGGAACATCTTTCAACGTGAAAGCTTATGAAGAAGCTGACCTGGAAGTGACGCTGGTAGCCGGTTCTGTTAGAGTCAGCAACGGCAGCAGTAACAAAGTGCTCTTACCAGGGCAACAAGCTGTTTTATCAGGTAACGACATTAATGTGAATGGCAATGCTGCCATTTCGGAAGCCATCGCATGGAAGGACGGCAATTTCGAATATAAGAGCCGTAGCCTTACCCATGTAATGCAGGATGTAGCAAGATGGTACGATATCGACATTGTGTACGAGGGCGCTAAACCAACCGATACCTTTACCGGTGGCTTTAGTCGCACGATTACATTAACCGAATTACTGACTATTCTCGAAATGAGCCGTATTCATTTCAAACTGGAAGGAAGAAAATTAACGGTGTTATCCAGGTAGTATCCGGAACAGGCCGACGCACCGTATTCGACCAAAATTTTATAAGTCTAAAACCAACCAAAATTATGCAGTCATCTGCTAAGGGAACAACCTGTCCGCAAAAAATGGGCAAAAGGGCTATGCTGTCACGCAAACAATGCAGGCGTGCGATGTTATTGTTGGTAGTGCTAACCTTTTCTACGCAGGCACTATTGGCACAGTCGATCAGTATCAATGCTAAACAGCAGCCGCTTTCGAGCGTACTGCCGGAGCTGAAGCGGCAAAGCGGGTACCAGTTTTTTTACAACGACGCCATGTTGAGAAAGTCATCTCCCGTATCGCTGGATGTAAAAGAAATGCCGTTGCAGGACGTGCTCCGTATCATCTTCAAAAACCAGCCGCTTACCTATGCAATTGTGGCCAAAACCGTGGTGGTGAAAGATACCACGATTGCTTCCATGATTGATGTAATGGGTGTGGTGAAAGATGAAAACGGCATGCCCGTTTCCGGCGTAAGTATCCAGGAAAAAGGGAAGTCGAAAGGCGCCGTATCCGCTGGTGATGGCCGCTTTGCCATCAATGACGTGGCGCCAAACGGAGTTTTAATGTTTTCCGGCCTGAACGTAGAGATAATGGAAATTAAACTCAACGGAAAAGGCGACCTGGCAACCATTACCCTTCGCACAAAAGTGACAGCGCTCAATGAGGTGAATGTGGCCGTTTCCACCGGTTACCAAACCATTTCCAAAGAGCGCAGTGCCGGCTCCTATTCCAAACCCGACATGAAAGTCATTGCAGACCGTTCTACCAGTATGAACATTCTGCAACGATTGGATGGGCAGATTCCCGGCCTGGTTATCAACAACTCACCCAGTGCTACCACCGATGGAAATACTTTTCTCATCCGTGGCCTGAACACCGTCAACTCCGATAAAAACCCGTTGGTAGTAGTGGATGGTATAGCCATCGACGTTAGCCGGATCGGGACCATTAATCCGCAGGATGTGGCAGATATTACCGTACTGAAAGATGCTACAGCAGCGAGCATCTGGGGGGCGAGAGCTTCCAATGGTGTGATCGTTATCACCACCAAAAAAGGAAAGGCGGGTAAACTCAAAGTGAGCTACGACGGATTTGTGAGCTTCCAGGGAAAACCGCAATACGATTACTTCCCAATGATGAACAGCAGCCAGTATATCCAGGCAGCTAAAGAGGCATTTGACCCCGTATATATGCCGTATACCCGCGCTACGACTTATGATCCGCTAAACTCCGTATACGGCCTTGCGCCGGACCGGCAGATATTATATGATATGAGTCGCGGTGCACTCACGCAGGAGCAAGGCAACGCCAGGCTGGATAGCCTGTCCCGCATCAGCAATCTTTCCTCTATTGGAGATTTGTACCGCCCGGCCCTGCTTACCAACCAAACAGTAGCGGTGAGCGGCGGTTCTGAAAAGCATCAGTTCTACAACTCTTTTTCCTATACCGATAATAAGTCCTATACCCCCGGCAGCAGCGATAAAACCTTTAAGCTGAACACCCGCCAGGACTTTACTTTTAATAAATGGCTGAAAGTATTTGTGAGCGCGGATCTTACCAATAACAATACGACGGATAACCGGTCCGTTACCGCTGATAACCGTTATATCCCTTACGAGCTTTTCAGGGATGGCAATGGTAGTCCGATTGATATGCCATTCATGGGGTATCTGAGTGAAAGGCAGCGTCCTGATATTGAAAAGACCGGTAAAATTGATATGAATTATAACCCTATCGGGAATGCCAATACCGGCTATACGAAAAGTAATACGTTTAGCGGCAGGTTTAATACCGGCCTTACCGTAAAGCTGTATAAGGGATTGAGCTTCGAGGGAATGTACGGCTACATCAAGGAATCCGGCAGGCGCCGTTTATACGACGACGTTAGTAATTACCTGCAACGGGTGAATATACTTAATTACGCGGTGGCGGCCAGTAATGGTACGGTGACTTATAACATGCCTACCAAAGGTGGCAAGTATACGGTTTATAATTCTTCCCTGGATAATTGGGTGGTGAGAAATCAACTTCACTATGATCAGAGCTGGAGAGGTGGCAAACATCAGCTGACAGCGCTGGCCGGCGCAGAAGCGCAGCAGCAAAGAACGATCATGAACAGAAGCACCGTATACGGGTATGATGTGGATATGCAAACCTTTCCGGTGCTGGATTACAAAACCCTGACTACCACCGGTGTGATGTATCCGATATTACCGAACCAGATTGATAAAGTAAGCTCCAAATTATCCGCCGGTGATAGTGAGAGTGGAGCCTACTTTGGTGAGTCCGAGTCGGTGCCGCTGTCGCGCTTTACTTCCTATTATGGCAATGTGGCGTATATGTTTAACCGTAAGTATAACCTGAATGCCAGTTGGAGAAACGACCAGAGTAACCTGTTTGGACTAAATAAATCCGCACAGCGTAAGCCGGTGTGGAGTGTGGGTGGCAAATGGAATATGGCCAATGAGGCTTTCATTCAGCAGCTCACATGGATTGATGCGCTGAGCATACGGGCAACCTATGGGCTTACGGGCATGTCGCCCAGGCCCGGCTCTGCATCTTCCTACGATATTTTTAACCCTTCCATCGTGAGATATGTGCCCGGAGGGCAGGCGCTGGCCATTGCCACGCTGAGCAATCCCGACCTTACATGGGAAAGTACCAAAACGTATAATCTGGGAATCGACTTCGGTGTGCTACACGGCCGTTTGAATGGTTCCATTGATTTGTATAAAAAAAATACCGAAAACCTCCTGGGCAACCTGCCTGTGAATCCGCTTGCAGGCGCCAATTATATCTACGGTAACGTGGGATCGCTGAATAACAAAGGGATAGATGTAGCACTTAATTCCATTAACGTGCAAACGGGCAATTTTATCTGGAGCAGTACGCTGAATCTCTCCTATAACAAAAATAAGCTGACTAACCTGGGCCTGCTAACGGCGCCGATTACACGTGGTGATCAGCTGGTGGGCAAAAACTATGTGGCAGGCTATCCTGCGTTTTCTGTGTTTACGTACAAATACGCAGGCCTGGATGGAATGGGTGACCCGCAGATCCAGCTGGCCGATGGAAAAGTAACCAAAGCGCAGAACGTGACCAAGCCGGAAGACATTGTGTTTAAAGGGGTATATCAACCTTTGTGGAGTGGTGGATTCGCGAATATGTTTAACTACAAAGGGTTTACACTGTCGGTCAATACGATTTTCAACATGGGCAACGTGATGTACAGAAGTATGAATACCCTGTATTCCGGCACGGTAAACATATCGGCACTGAATTTCAGGAGCGGTAATATTCATGAGGAATTTGCCAACCGCTGGAAGCAGCCTGGCGATGAGAAAATTACCAATATTCCTGGTTTTATTGCCAATTCCTCTACCAGTAGTACCCGCAGGTTTACGGGTTATTATACTAAGGGAGATGTAAATGTTGTGGATGCTTCATATATCAAGGTACGGGATATTACCCTCTCTTACCAGGTGCCACAGAAAGTGCTGCGTATGATTCGCGCGGAAGGACTCTCTTTCCGGGCGCAGCTTTCCAATGTGATGCTGTGGAAAGGAAATAAGTATGGCCTTGATCCGGAGTTTTCCAACAGTACAGCCACCGGTGCTTCCAGTGCGATGCCATTTAACCAGAAAGCCATCACCATTGGCGCTCACTTAACGCTCTAAAATGATCTGCATGAAAAAGGTTGCAAAAAATATACTAGCACTTTCACTTTCTATTATAGGCCTGGTGCCGATGAGTTGCAAAAAGGATTTTCTGGAGGTAACGCCTAAGGGTAAACTGATTGCGCAGAAGACTGCCGACTATGACCTGATCCTCAATCAGTCGTCTCTGCATCAGTTTCAGACTTTTTCTCCCGGGGTTATGGGAGATGAAGTGACGGGTTCGCCCAATTTTAACACGCTGGGCTTTGGTATTATGTCGTTAGCGGACCAGGAAGCTTTTAAGTGGGCAGATGACATTTACCTGTCGACTAACACCGACTCCGAGATTGCTACGATGGTGAAGCAGATTTACCTCTACAACAAAGTGATCAAAGAAGTGATGAGTTCCACCGGAGGTACCGAAGCACAAAAGAAATCTATTCTTGCTGAAGCATTGGCCGGCAGGGCCTGGGTGAATTTTATCCTGGTAAACCTGTACGGGAAGCCTTACAATGCGGCTACAGCCAAAACTGACCTGGCTTCGCCGCTGTTCATGAATGCAGATGTAACGCAAACGACTTTTACCAGGGCTACGGTACAGCAGTTGTATGATCAGATTATTGCCGATCTGACGGAGGCGATACCATTGTTGCCGGCAAATATCAGCAACAGGGCAAGGGCTGCAAGGCCTTCTGCGCAGGCGATTTTGGGTAAGGCATATGTGTTTATGCAACAGTGGGAGAAAGCAGCACCGTTACTGAATGCATTTATTGCTTCGTTGCCGGCGGCAACTACCAATGTGGGGTTATATGATTATCATAAGGAGTTTGCGACTGGTGGTACTTTCCTGCCTATTGATCCTATGTATGGTCCCAGTCGCCTGATGGTGGATCTGGATAAGGAAGTGGCTTACATGAAATCCGCTACGAGGATGTATGCTTCCGGCCTGGATGGTGTGATATTGAGTCCGGCTACCGCAGCGCTGTTTACTGCCAGCGATGAGCGGTTAAAGTTTTACAGTCCGCAAACCTGGCTGACGTTTGAAACTTATCCTAACGGCATGATGCGTGCTTGGGGGCAGTCGTACGCCAATTTTGGGGTAACCGTGCCTGATGTATACCTGTTGGCGGCCGAGTGTAAAGCACGCCTGGGGCAAACTGCCGAAGCTGCCGAGGATTTGAAGAACTTCAGGTTGACCCGTGTATCCGCTGCGGATGCGCCGGTACCTGCTGCTATTGTTGCCGACAAGGTAGCGTTGGTGAAGTATATCATGGAAGAACGCATCCGGGAGATGGCGGTAACGGGTCACCGTTGGTTTGATATGCGCCGGTTGTCGGTGGACCCGGATTTTGCAGGTACTATTGGCCATACTCATCAGGTAATTGATATTAAAGGTAATATAACCAGTACGTATACACTGAAGCCGGACCGGCTTACGATGCGTTTTCCGATTTATGTGATGGACAACAATCCGGGCATGACCAACAATCCGTAATAAACCAATCATTAAAAACAATCTGCGATGAAGAAGTATTTTTTGTTACTCAGTTGCCTGGTGATGGCGGCTGTGAGCTTTGCCCAGAAAGGGTATACACTGAAAATAAAGCTCAGTAATAATAAAAATTATATGCCATGGCTGGTGTATGTTGAGGGAAATAAGCGAAAGGTAGACAGTACGTATACCCTGGAAAAGGGGTATATGGTGATGAAGGGTTCCGTTAGTGAGGCGGTGATAGCATCATTAAGTCTGAAAGGTAATCCGGCGCTGGAGTTGCGTGTGGATGGGGAAACGCTTCCGGCACCTTACCTGTCATTTGTATTATCCAATGAGGTGATTACTATCAGTGGGGATGCAGATAAAATTTTTGCAGCGAGTGTAAAGGGAGGGAGAGGTAATAAGGAATGGGAGGCTATCCGTCCGGCGCAGCAAAAGATGGAGGAGGCTACGTGGACGGCTATCTGTAAAGCGGCTGGGGAGTATACTCCCGGTACTACACCTGGTTTCAGGAAGATAGCCGGTAAAATCAACTATGCCAATGCGGAAGAGGAGCGTGCGTTGCAGCAGTCGTTTACGGCGCAATATCCCAATTCGATCCTGAGTATGTACTATCTGTACCGCACCCACGTATTTATGCCGGAGGACACGCTGAAGCTGGCTTACAACAAGTTGGGCCCTGATGCGCAGCGAAGTTATTATGGCCGCATTGTAGGAGATAAGATTAAAAGCCTGGAAGCTACAGCCATTGGTAAAACGGCTATAGACTTGCGTAAGAAAGATATGAACGGGCAGGAGGTGAGTCTGGCTACGCTGAAAGGTCGCTATGTGTTATTGGATTTCTGGGGTACCTGGTGTCATCCTTGTCGCGCATCGCATCCTCACCTGAAAGAGTTATACAGTAAATATAAGGCGGATGGTTTGGAGATTGTGGGGATCGCTTCTGAAAATGGCTCCGACCTGGAGAAGAACCGCAAGGGATGGCTGGAGGCTATTGAGCAGGATGGTATTAACTGGGTGAATGTGCTGAATAATGAGGGTATAGCGCAGTTTGATGCGGTGACTGCTTATGGTATTTCAGCGTTTCCGACTAAGATTTTATTGGACAAGGAGGGGCGTATCATTGGACGCTGGATAGGGGATAGTAAGGATGTGGATGTGAAGCTGAAGGAGGTATTTGGAAAGTAGCGTGAAATTTTATTATAGTGAGATTGCCTGCCAGCAAAGCTGGCGGGCAATTTTATTTTAGGGGAGGAGATGTTTTGGAAGCCTATTTTAAAATTATAATTTCGTATAAGCAGGTGGGCGCGGCAATTTGCTGAGTCTGTCTGGTGTTCCACCTATAAAACTGTATGCTATGGCAAAAAGTAAATCCACTGGAAACCACCTATCAGCCTTAGAGCGCGAGGCGTTGTTAAATACGCTTCAAACCCGTTTTGAGAAGAATGCGTTGCGGCATAAAGGAATCACCTGGGATGCGGTGCAGGAGCGGCTGGATGCTGCACCTGGTAAGTGCTGGTCGTTGCAGCAGATGGAGGAAACCGGTGGAGAGCCGGATGTGGTTGGTCGGGATGAGGCAACGGGCGCGATTATTTTTTGTGATTGTTCGGCGGAGACGCCGAAGGAGCGTCGGAACGTGTGTTATGATGCGGAGGCGTTGGCGTCGCGTAAGGAGCATAAGCCGGGTGATAGTGCAGTGGCGATGGCGGAGGCGATGGGGATAAGTTTGTTAACGGAGGATCAGTACAGACATTTGCAGGAGTTGGGGGAATTTGATTTGAAAACTTCCAGCTGGGTGGCGACGCCAAAGGAGATCAGGAAGCTGGGTGGTGCTTTGTTTGGGGATCGTCGGTATAACCATGTTTTTATTTATCATAATGGGGCGTCTTCTTATTATGGAGTGCGGGGTTTTAGGGGAAGGTTGCTGGTGTAGAGTATGCGGCATAGGCTTAAAGGTAGGTAGCTTTGCTGCCTGGTAGGTTATGTTGCCTGTGATCGGTAAAGAAATGAAGCCTCGCTGACAATAGAATTTTTATTCCTTGGCAAGGATTATTAGTGAAGGCATGGTACTGTCACTTCGCCGATTGACTGGACGGTTATTGGTTATCGTTATCTTACTGGCATGTTTCCATTGATGACTATGGTCATCGGTTATTGTAATCACTGCCACCCACGTCGCCGATTGATGGGACGGTTGTTGGTTAACGTTATCTTACTGGCATGTTTCCATTGATGACTATGGTCATCGGTTATTGTAATCACTGCCACCCACGTCGCCGATTGATGGGACGGTTATTGGTTAACGTTATCTTACTGGCATGTTTCCATTGATGACTATGGTCCTCGGTTATTGTAATCACTGCCATCCACGTCGCCGATTGATGGGACGGTTATTGGTTAACGTTATCTTACTGGCATGTTTCCATTGATGACTGTGGTCCTCGGTTATTGTAATCACTGCCACCCACTTCGCCGATTGACTGGACGGTTATTGGTTATCGTAATCGTACTGGCATGTTTCCATTGATGACTATGGTCCTCGCTTATTGTAATCACTGCCACCCACGTCGCCGATTGATGGGACGGTTATTGGTTAACGTTATCTTACTGGCATGTTTCCAATGATGATAATGGTCATCGGTTATTGTAATCACTGCCATCCACGTCCAATGATGAAAAGGTCCTCGGTTATTGTAAATTACTGATACTCCACCATTCCTTCCCAGCTCCTGGCTCCCGCTTCTAACTCCCTGGCTTCCGACTCCTGACTCCTGACTCCTGGCTCCTGACTCCTGACTCCCTGACTCCCTGACTCCCTGACTTCCAACTTCCAACTTCCAACATCCTATTCAATACCTTCACCAGTACCAATCTTTATACGATATAGATTATGCATGTTTACCCACCTTCCTCAGCAACCCCGCTGCGCGCCGCGAGGTGTGCATTGTTGGCAGGTATGATTGCTATTGTTTGGTCATGATAGTGGTCATCCTGTCGCCTTTTACAAGCGTGTTTTCAATGTAAAAGGTGAGTGTTTTACAGTCGTAGGCGGTAATGGTGCCGTGTACAATACCGTCGATTACCAGGTTACCGTTTTTGATTTCCCAGCTGCCTGTATCGTTACCATCGGGATCGCATTGAATACCGAGGTCCTTGTAGTTGTAGGTGCCGTCGCTTTTCAGGGTTAACAGGTCATCTTTTTCACATTCATCCTGGAATGGCAGATAGTCGATTGGGGTTTTGGCAGCACTTTCCCGGTACTGCAGGCCGGTTAATTTATAGTTGCCTGCCAGGCCGGTTACGCTGATTTCACAGCCATTGGATGGTTTACTATCTTCTTTCTTGCAGGAGGAGAAAAGTGTTCCGCATACAAGGGCAGCTACGGCCAGGGTAATGGTGTTTTTCATATTCATCTTTTAAATTGATATACCAGTAGTACCCCTCTCAAATTGGTAATGGTTGGGTAAATCTAAAAAGAAATATTTTTTTGGACTTACCCAACCCTTTGAAAAAAACGGAGGTATTATTGACAGACGGAGTCATTTAGTTCCCGTTTAATATTACTTTCGACGTGAAAAGAGTTTATCATCAGATGAGCAGCAGGTTATTATTAATTGGCCTGGTATTCATGGCGGCCTGTGGGCCCTCCATGAAACTGACCGTGCCAGAGCGTTTCCGGGAGCAAGCTACTATGCAGCATGTCAAAGGTGCGCATCAGAATAAGATGTCGTTTGCCAATTATAGTACCTCCCGTATCAAGAGAGGAATGCAGATTAAGTACCCGGGTTGGGGCAGGCTTTTTTTCCTGGATAATCTGGTCCTCAACCAGTTTGGTATATCTAAGTCAGAAACGGTGGAGAATGAGAAAGCCCGGTTCCGGTTTTCTATCAGTGATGGAAATAACAGCCTGCAGGTATTTGGAGCGGAAAGGGAAGTTGAAAAGCGTCATGAGTATTCCATATTAAATAGCAAGAGTGTACTGAATGGCATCGGCATCGTGCAACAGTATGAGTATGTTTTTTCAGCGCTTATTAGTGGAGATACAACCTCGGAAAGTAGTAAATGGGAAGTGCTGATGACGAACTTGTATGACCGCAAGGCATCCAAAGACATGAATCCATTTGGTCTGATCAAACAGGAAGACAGTGGCCTGGCTACCAATGGGACAGATACCATCTTTATAAAACCACTCAGTATAAAAAAGACGGAACTGTCCAATGGTAAAAGTGGCAAGCTGCCTTTTAAAGTGCTGTCCGGCTACGAATTGAGTACAACCGGTGGCGTTATTGGTATTGTAGACCTGATCGATCATAATATCTGGTACTATAATGAGCTGGATAATGCAGAGAAATTAAGTATCAGCGCTATTTCTACCGCATTACTGGCCAGGCAGGTGAATGATGCGAAATGGTAAGCTGCAGGTAATGAACAAAAATAAATGCATTACCGGTCAGGCAGGTGAATGGTAGGTTGTAGGTAATGAATAAAAACAACTGCATTGCCACGGCATTAATGGACAGGCTGGTGAATAATGGCACAGGTTAAGATGCGTGTAATGTATAAAAACAACCGTATTAAAGGACTTTAGAACATCTGGAACAGGATTTAAGTAATATTATCACCGCATGCCGGGGTGGCGACAGAAAGGCGCAGGAACAGCTGTACAGACAGCTTTACGCGTTTGGTATGGCCATTGCCATGCGTTATGCCACTGATGAACAGGAGGCCGCTGATATATTAGGACAATCTTTCGTGAAAATGTTCCGAAGCCTCCATACTTTCGATAACACAAAAGGTAACTTTCATGGCTGGCTGAAAAAGATTGTGATCAACGAAGCACTGGACCATATCAAACAACGCAGCCGCTTCACTAGCCTCGAACTGGAATCAGCAGAGGAGCCATATGTGCAAAACAGCGTCATCGAAAAAAACGATGCCGCCGCAATTTTACAATTGGTACGACAATTACCACCCGCAACGCATGCCGTGTTCGTTTTATACGCAATTGATGGCTATACGCACCGGGAAATTGCCACCCAGCTGAATATCAGCGAAGGTACCAGCAAGTGGCATCTCAGCGAAGCAAGAAAAATTCTTCAACATAAACTAACGGCAACGAATATATAGTGAATTCAACCACACCATCCGAAAAATTAATGGCAGCAGTGCTGAACCAGATGCCCGTTCCCGACATGGCGGATAGCATCTGGGCGGCTATTAGTGCCCAATTGGATGTGGTGGAAGAACCTGGTGACGGAACAAATGAAAATCCGGAAGTGGAAGGGATAGAAAAGGAGGGGGAAGGTAATGATCCGGAAATTCCAGCAACTCCTGGGGAAACTGATCTAACGAAGGATAGTAATGGATCAGTAACTGCTGACAACACAAAAACCGATCTCCCGGCAGCTCCTGATAAAAACGAATCTGCCTGCAACTCCAAAATAGTCAGGATATTCGGAAAAATCAGTACAGGAGGATGGATAAGCATCGCCAGCGCCGCCGCCGCCGCCGTAGCCAGTACGGTAATGTATAATGTTAATATCCGCCCCGTAACGCCACTGCCAAAGGCACCTGCCGGGCCAGTACATCAAAAGACTGTGATAGCACCGACGCCCGATAGTATGATTATCTCCCCGGATATAATATTTACCCTGCCGCCTATACAAATGCCAGTGCAGTTTGATCCGCCACCACCGCAACCAGATAGTATCAGCATTGCTCCCATGAAGATCGATAGCGCTGAATTGCTACAGGTCCCAGGCGTGCCCGATCAGCCAGCATCCCCGGTTACTGAGCCATCTGTGCCTCCAATGCCTACTACGCCTGCATCAACAACCAAAAAAGTAAAAGGCATAAAAGGTATTACAGAAGATGACTACCGCATTGGCGTGAAAAAAGATTCAACTGCAGCTAACCACTAATTAACTTCGACCACTCATGTAATAATTATTTTCCCTAAATGAAATATTGTTTCCTTTAGGGAAAATAAATTAAATTGCTATGGATATGCTGCCGCAGCATTAAAGTGAACAATAAAATCATTAATTCCCAAAGTTATGATCCTCAATAACAGCACGGGCTTTAGGTCCGGCCGCAGAGCATTTATCAGAAATGCCGCTGCGGCACTGATGACAATGGCAATTCCGGATGCCGTCCTGGCGGCCTACGGTCCAAAACTTAAAACATTGTCCCTCGGCCTTATAACGGACCTTCACCATGATATCATGCATGATGCCCAGGACCGGCTCAATGTCTTCCTGGATGCCATGAAAGCTGCCCGCCCCAATGCGCTGTTGCAACTGGGAGATTTTGCTTATCCTTCGGAAAAGAATAAACCGCTGATCAACAAATTCAATCAGGCCCACCCTATACCGTTACACGTAATAGGCAACCACGACAACGATAACGGCTTTAGCCACCAGCAATGTGTGGAAGTCTGGAAAATGCCTGCCACCTATTACTCAAAAGTTATAAATGGATATAAGCTGATTGTCCTAAATGGAAATGAAAAGGGTTCGCCCACTCATAAAGGTGGCTATCCTGCCTATGTGGGACCGGATCAAACCAACTGGTTGAAAAAGGAACTCGCAGCTTCAAGGCAACCGGTGATCGTTATATGTCACCAGCCACTGGTTGGGTATGGCTCATTAGATAATGCCGCAGAGATTCAACAAATACTTACTTCCGCAAAACATAAGGTAGTGATGACCATTAACGGACATACCCATGTGGACAGGCTGGATTACGTAGGTGATATTCCCTATCTGACTATTAACTCCGCTTCCTACTTCTGGGTGGGTGGACATTTCAAGCATGATAGCTTTACACCGGAAATACATAAGGCACATCCATATATTTGTTACACCTGTCCATATGATCAGTCTTTATTTACACTGCTGAAAATTGATCCGGTTAAGAAAGTAATCACGCTAAGCGGGAACCAGGCCAAATGGGTTGGGAAGTCACCGGAGGAGCTGGGCTTTAATGAACAAAAGCCATTTGAGGCGGGAAAGGATATTGTGCCGTTTATCCGTGACCGTAGCATTCCTATGGGCAACATAAAACTTTGAATCAGTAATAGCAACATTTATTTACCTCCTGTTTTTACAGGAGAATTAATTTTATACAGCTATAAATATCTTGCAGCCTTCAAGGCTGACTCATCACCTAAATCAAACAGAACGTGAACAAATTTTTTTCCCTGGTGTGTTGTATGTTGTATCTATCCGTTCATGCACAGCAAAAAACAGAATTACCCGTTAAAAATACTTATCCTATTGTAGCAGGTGATACCCATGAGGACATCCTCCTGAAAGCTGCTCATGTGGTGCCAACACCTAACCAATACCAGGCAATGAAAAATGAATTCATTGCATTTATACATTTTGGTCCGAATACTTTCACCAGGATGGAATGGGGTAACGGTAAAGAAGATCCGGAAATTTTTGACCTCAAGGAATTGCATACCGATCAATGGTGTGAAGCCATGAAAGCTGCCGGCATCAAAATGGTCATCCTCACTGTTAAGCATCATGATGGTTTTGTACTCTGGCAGAGCCGGTATACACAGCATGGTATTATGTCTACTCCTTATAAGAATGGAAAAGGTGATGTTCTGAAAGACCTGGTAGCTTCCTGTAAAAAATATGGATTGAAAGTAGGGGTATACCTGTCACCGGCTGACCTCTTCCAGATAGAAAACGAGCAGGGGCTGTATGGTAACGGCAGCGCCTATACGAACCGAACCATTCCCCGCCAGGTTCCCGGCCGTCCGTTTGCCAACAAAACCACTTTTAAAGTAGAAGCAGATGACTATAACGAGTACTTCATGAACCAGTTATTCGAATTGCTGACGGAATATGGACCTATTCATGAAGTGTGGTTTGATGGTGCACATCCAAAAACCAAAGGCGGACAAAAGTACCGGTATGCTGATTGGCGCAACCTCATTCATACCCTTGCCCCTAAAGCAGTGATATTTGGAAAAGAGGATATTCGCTGGTGTGGCAACGAATCTGGCCGAACCAGACATACGGAATGGAATGTGATTCCTTATCAACAGGATCCCGCCGGCCTCAATAACTTCGGGGATCTCACACAGGAGTCACTGGGCAGCAGGGAAGACTTGTACAAAGGCCAGTTTCTCCACTATCAGCAGGCAGAAACCAATACCTCTATCCGGGAAGGCTGGTTTTACCGGGACGACAATTTCCAGCAGGTACGAAGTGCGGACGATGTATTTGATATTTATGAGCGCTCTGTTGGCGGTAACTCTACCTTCCTGCTGAACATTCCTCCCAACAGAGAAGGTAAATTCTCCCTGGCAGATGTAAACTGCCTGAAAGAAGTAGGCAAGCGGATAAAGGAAACGTATGCCCATAATTTGTTTAGCCACGCAAAAGGTCCCGGAGAGGTACTGGATAACAGTCCGGATAGTTACATGCTGTTAAAACCAGGTGTAGGGGAGATAGTTATTTCCACTGCATCACCAGTCACGATCAACCGGTTGGTGCTGCAGGAGGCTATTGCCACCCATGGGGAACGTGTTGAAAAACATGCCCTGGATATATGGGTGGATAACCAGTGGAAGGAAATTGCCAACGCAACTAATATCGGCTACAAACGCATTTTGAGATTCCCTGAAGTAACTGCAGATAAATTCCGGGTACGGGTGTTGGAATCCCGTGACATACCCGCTATCAGTAATATCACGGCGCATTACTACCCATCACGCCCACCACAGTTGCAGCTGGAAAGGAGCCTGAACGGAATGGTAAGTATTGATGCTTTCCAGCCGGCATTTAACTGGAAACCGCACGGCGAAAATGCAACTAAAAATATCGGCGGCGCCTACCGTATTTTCTATACTACGGACGGCTCGCTTCCCGGCCCACAATCCCGCGAATACACCGGCGCATTTAAACTGGACGGAGGCGAAGTGAAAGCGATTGCTATTGATAAGAAAGGCAGTGGTCCGGTAAGTAGCCAGCGATTTGGACTGGTTAAGGAAAACTGGAAACTGGAAGCTGCCACGCCATCTGACCCCAGGCATCCTGCTACGATGGCATTTGATGCCAATGCTAAGACTTTCTGGCTCTCCAACGCGGACGGCGCTACACCATTTTTTACCATTGACCTCGGTACGGAGCACATCCTGAAGGGATTCGCTTACACACCGCAGCGCAGCTTCCCTGGTGGTATGATGGCTAAAGGCAAAATAAAAGTAAGTCCCGATGGTAAAAACTGGGAAACTGTCGAAGCGTTTGAATTCGGTAACCTGGTAAATGATCCCGGTACAAGAACGCACTATTTTAAACAGCCCACAGCCGCACGATATATTCGCGTGGAGGCAACAGATATAGCCCCTGCAGGAAAAGCAGTGGCGGTTTCAGAACTGGATTTCTTTGAGTAGCCGGCAACTGTTCTTCCTGAGGTTTTAATACTGTAAAAAGGCTGTACGTAATGGTGTACAGCCTTTTTTTATTTTCTTATGATCATTCACCTCCTAGGTGAATGATCTATCAGCTTTATAAACTATAAATTAATTATATTTAGTTGAACAATTCATCACATAAATCGTTTTAGTCAGCCATTATCAACATCCCTGTAATCAACCAATTATTCGATCGCACGCAAACATCAATCAATTTATAGGCAATCATTTTTATCAACCTTAAAACCAGAACGTATGTGGACATGTCGTTACTGCTGCCAGCGCGGGGTATTGTTTTTATACCTCTTCCTATGCTGTAGCTACCTCCTATCAGCACAAAATATTAAAGTCACCGGTAAAGTCACCTCCCCAAAAGGAGAAGTACTGCCCGGCGTAACCGTGTTGGTCAAAGGCACCAAAACAGGCGCTATTACAGACGGACAAGGCGCCTATACCATTACCGCCGCAAGCAACGGCACACTTGTTTTCAACGCTATTGGCTTTATTCGCCAGGAAATTCCCGTAAACGCACAATCCACTATTAACGTAACTATGGTGGACGACAACAAACAACTGGGTGAAGTATTGGTAACCGCCCTCGGTGTATCAAAAGCTAAAAAGAGCCTCGGCTTCGCGGCCACCGAAATCAAAGGCGCCGAACTGGCTACCACCAACGAAGTAAATCCGGTAAACGCCCTTCAGGGTAAAGTAGCCGGTGTGCAAATCGACCAGGGGGCCGGTGGCCTCTTCGGCAGCACCAAAATCGTCATCCGTGGTAACTCCACCCTCGGCAACAACAACCAGCCCATCTTCGTTATAGACGGGGTGATCATGGATGATGGTACCTTCAATGGTACCGGCCGCGATTTTGGTAACGACCTTAAAAACCTGAACATGGAAGACTTTGAAACCGTTACCGTGCTCAAAGGTTCCTCCGCCGCCGCATTATACGGATCCCGCGCCATCAACGGCGTTATCCTCATTACCACCAAAAAAGGGAAGGAAAGAAAGGGTTTAGGCGTCAACGTTAGCCAGACCTTCAATGTGTTTAAACCTTACGCCGGACCCGATTTTCAAAATGAATTCGGAGGTGGCACGGTAGGTGCCTTCTTCACGGATAACCGCGACCCCAACTACCTGCCTACGGATAACTGGCGCACTAAAGTATTTCCCATCGACCCGGCTACTGGCAAACCCTACATTGACCGTGGCATCGGCAGGGAACTGGAAAACTGGGGACCCCGCTTAAACGGACAGGAGGTAATCAACTACGATGGCACCACCACCCGCTATGTAGCACAGCCCAATAACTTCCTCGATGCCTTCCAGACCGGGAAAGGCTCCGCTACCAACGTGGCCATCGACGGTGGTAACGACCGCTCCACCTTCCGCGTTTCGTACAGCCGTAATTCCAGCGAAGGAGTAGTGAGGAACAACAGCCTGCTTAAAAACAGTATAGAAGCCCGTGTTACACACACGATTAACAAATACCTGAGCGCGGATGTAAGTGCCAATTACACCGATTTTAGCGGAAAAAATCCGCCCCGATTAGGTGGCCTTGACGCCTTCGCCTCCTATAACTTCGGTAAATTATTTACCTGGCTGCTGCCACGTAATTATGATACCAAATACTGGATGCAGCAGGATAAGTACACCAGCATTTTCGGCGGCACCCCCAACCCGGCCGATCCTAATGAACCCAACAAGGTACCTGAATCCCGGTTCTGGTTCAATCTCTTCGAAAATGAATACCTCCAGAACGAACAAACTATCCGTGGTCGTGTAGCCCTCACCGCTACCCTCACCCCATGGGCTAAAATGGTGATGGAAGGAAACGTCAACAACCTGTATACCCGCAACGAAAATAAAGAACTGGGACAGGGACAAAACTTTTCGGGCGGCCTCTACGGACTGGGGCATACCAGCAAAGAAAGTTACTTCCTAAAATGGATGATGATGATCAATAAAACACTCACCAAAGACCTTGACCTCAGCGGTTACATCGGTGGGGAAACCCAGCGCATGCAAACCACTTACAACTACAGCGAAACGGTGGGCGGTCTCAGCTATCCAGGCAACTACTTCCTCGCCAACTCTGTAGAAAAGCCTAAAGCAGAAGGAGGCTTGAAAAGCAAAAAAGCGTTTAACTCCATTTATGCCAGCGTGGATCTGTCGTGGAGAAATCAATTGTTCCTGCAGGGGACTTTCCGCGGTGACTGGTCGTCCGCACTCACCTATACCAATGGCACCGGTAACAACTTTTATGCTTACCCGGCTGTCAGCGCCTCCTGGCTGTTTAGCGAAACCTTTAAGATGCCGGAATGGATCACCTTCGGTAAGCTGAGAGGGAATATCGCCGGCCTGGGTAGTGATACGGACCCATTTACCATCAATCCCGGCTTTGCATTCAACGGCTATACGATGTCGAACGGGCAGGATCTGCCTATATCCACCTACAGCCGCTACCCTGATCCACTGACGGGTAAGTTCATCGCCATCGTACCAGGCCTGAAACCTCAGCGTAAAATTGCCAAAGAACTAGGCCTGGAAATGCGCTTTTTCAAAAGCCGCTTAGGATTTGACTTCTCCGTTTACCAGGATAACACCAAAGACCAGATACTGGACATCGGCACTCCGCCGGAAACAGGCCTGGAAGGTATTATCATCAACGCGGGTAACATCCAGAACAGAGGGCTGGAATTGATGATAGACGCGATTCCTGTTAAGACTACAAATTTCGAATGGAATACGAGCGTCAACTATTCATTTAACCGCAATCTCATCAAATCGCTCTATCCCGGCAGAACAGAGTATGACCTGAAGGCGAACATAGGGGAGATCAGTACCTGGGCGATTGTAGGCAAATCCTATGGTACCCTTCGCACTACCATTCAATCCAAAAAATACCAGGCCACAGATGCCAATGGCAACCCTGTTGCTGATCCAAACAACGGGAAGATAGAGCTGGCCTGGCGTTCAGATGCACGCGCCGGATTTCCTGCCCGAAGCAATACCCTCCAGGATGTAGGTGATATCAACGCTAAATTCCGCGCGGGATGGAATAACACTTTCCGCTATAAAGGCCTTTCGCTGAACGTATTACTGGATGCAAAAATCGGTGGCGATTTCGTACTGCTCACCTACCGTTACGGTACACATACCGGTGTGCTGCCTAACACGCTGGCCGGCAGAGATGCTGAACATGGTGGCATCACCTGGACCAGCAAGTACGACAATCAAACCTATGATGATGGCCTGATTCCTGATGGCGTATTTGCAAAAGGACAAAAGGTAACCATGCCTGATGGTACACAGGTAGATGTAGGTGGCCTAACCTATCAACAGGCGTATGAAAAAGGATATGTGGAACCTACGCATGCACCGCAATTCTACTACCGTTATGGTTCTTCCTCCACCGGCGTTGCCGATTACTGGATCAAAAAGAATTCCTGGATATCGCTCAGACAGGTATCCCTGTCGTACCAGCTTTCACCGGCCTTTTGCAAAAAGCTGATGCTAAACAACCTGAGTGTGGGTATCGTAGGCCG
Organism: Chitinophaga jiangningensis; assembly: GCF_900142605.1. GTDB lineage: Bacteria > Bacteroidota > Bacteroidia > Chitinophagales > Chitinophagaceae > Chitinophaga > Chitinophaga jiangningensis. The sequence goes on along the minus strand of NZ_FRBL01000004.1, from coordinate 468,975 downwards.
CGACCTGTTATACCTCTATAATTCACTGCCCTACAATTATAACCCGGCATCCAATAACTCCAACAATACGGCCTTCTCCGGTGAAGAAGGATTTTTGCCGATGGTTCGCTCCATTGCAGGTACAATCAGAGTAGGTTTCTAACGACGCATCTTTGGTAAACACAAAAACAATCGCTCATGAAAAAGACTATTCCTCAATATATAAAAGCTGCCTTGCTACTGGCTATACTGGGTAGTAACGCCTGTACAAAAAACTTCGGGGACATCAATACTAACCCCAGCCTGGTTTCCAAACCGGATGTGAAATTTCTGCTGAGTTACGTGGAAGATAAGATCGTGACATACCAGGGCACCGAATGGGTCTGGGAAAGTATGGAACAGCTGATGCGCTTCACGCAGCATGTCACATCCAGCCCCTATGAAATTACCAACAACGTTAACACACGTTACAATAACTATTACCTGCAAATTTTGCCAAATCTCTATGAAATCAGGAGGCAGGTAGATGCCATGGCCAATAAGAACGAGTACCAGAAAATTGCGCAGGTCACCTATGTATTGCAGGTACTGCACGGTTTGAAAGTAACGGACATGAATGGGTCAATCCCTTACTCACAAGCGATCCAGGGACGTTATGATGCAAAGTATAGCCCGGTATACGATGAACAGCAGGCGCTGATGAATAATTGGTTGTCGCAGCTGGATAACGCAATAAAGGTACTATCCGATAATACCCTCCCCACCCAGGTGAGCTATGGCGCCAATGATATCTATTACCAGGGCGACTGGGTAAAGTGGGTGAAGCTGGCCAATACCCTGAAGCTTCGTATAGCCGCCAGGTTGGAAAATGCCGACAAGGCTAAATGCCAGGCAGTATTCCAGGAAGTAATGAAAGATGCAACTGGGCCGATTAATGCGGACGATGCGCAGGTAAAGTTTGTTAAAACTGAATATACCCCGTTTGGTAGTGGCGCGGATATTGATTACCGCAGCCGCCGCTATGCTACTACTTCCATCATGGCTTTCATGAAAAAGAGCAATGATCCGCGGTTGCCGGTTTACTTTGAGCCTAACGACCTGGTGGGAGCCTATAAGGATACGCTGGCAAAGTATAATGTAACATTGCCAGCCTTCATTAATCCTGCTGATCCGCTGATACAGTTCCAGGGTGGCCCGGCCGACTGGACAACCAACCCTACCGTGGCAGGTTATATTAGCAATGGTTTTATCGTTAGTCCGTATACGAAGTATAATTTGATTTCGCCGATTAACCGCAAATTCTTCTCTCCCAAACTAAACCAGGCCACCGGCAACTTTATGGATGTACCGGTTACCTACGCTGAAACCTGCTTTTACATTGCAGAGTTTATACAAAAGGGATATGCAGGGGGAGTAGATACTAAAGGTTCCGCAGAAGATTGGTACAAGAAAGGAATTACATCTTCCATTCAAACAATGAATCAGATTGCCATTGCTGCCGGTTCTACCGTGGCTTATACCGGTACCGGACTTACGGAAATCAATGCTTATTTAAATCAGCCTGATGTGAAATTTAATGGTATCAATAACCTGGAAAGAATTTATATACAGCAGTTCCTGGGAATGTATCGCCAACCCAATGAAGCGTATGTTTTTTGCAGAAGAACAGGGTATCCAAAAAATAACTCCACGTATTATGCAAGGGAAACTTTTAATGAGCTGATTCCACGCCGTTTCTGGCTTACGGACCCGGGAGAAGTAAACCGCGCAAACTGGAATACTGCGATGCAGCAACAGGGCTTTACGCCGAATGCGCAGGATTTGCCAACACTGAGTTCACAGCGTATCTGGTATGATAAATTAGCGCCGGATTTTGGAAAAGGAAACTAAAATAAGAAGGAGGATGTCATATGATTGACATCCTCCTTTGTTATATGCCTTATCATTTCCATTGTCGGACTTTGATTTCCATGCCATCGGCGCCATTGTTCAATTTATCGGCAGCCACTGCATTTTCTGCGGCCGAGTGCAGTAAAACGGAATCGCCTGTAGAGGCCGCTAGCTGCGCGATCCGGTAGTAAGTATATGCCAGTTGCTCCGGAACCTTAGTGGCACATTGTAATGATTGCTGGTAATACTGTAAGGCTTCCGCCGGTCTGTTTTGTAAAGCGGCGATACGGCCCATATGGTTTAACAGGGCGTATTTTACGCCATACAAATCTTCCGTAGTACTGTCTTCCACATAGGTTTTCGCCAGTGCAAATGCTTCATTGTTTTTACCGGCCATGCGCAGGTTGAGTACACGCACCACTTTTGCCTGTGCTATAGCATTGGGTTTCAGCGCGGCGTCCCAGTGCAGCACTTTGAAGGCAGGGTCTATTGCTACGGCGGTTACCTTTCCGGCTACCGGCAGCAGAAAGGAGGCGTCGCGTTCCCGGAGGCTGATTTGCTGGCTGCTGGTTTTACCGTTTTCGTAAGTGATCAGTACTTCCAGCGCGAGGTTATACAAACTGTCAGGTTGTTGGATGGTGAGGTGCAGCTGGTTTTGCTGCTGTTGCCATTGACTTTCCCAGGATGGTGCGCCGGTACGTTCGAACCATTGTTGGAATACCCAGTCTACCGGCTTGCCACTGGCTTTATTCACTTCATTTACAAAATCTTCCCAGGTGAGTCCGGTGGTGGCATATCGCTCTCCGATGGTACGCAGCGCCTGGTGAAATGCCTGCTTGCCCACCGTGTTGGAAAGGAACTCCAGGGCCATGAAACCTTTGCTGTCTGCCAGAATATGATCGTTGGCGCCGGACAATGCTACCAGTGGCTCATCATTTCCCGCCGCTGCATTTTTCAGGTACCCTATGCCGCTTTGGTCTTTGAGGTAGCCAGGATAGCCTGTCATCCGGTAATCACGGGCGCGGACGGGGTCGAACTGCATTACCACCTGCAGGGAGCCATATTGTGCCATGGCTTCTGTGAGTATGGCTTTCCCTTTTTCTCCTTTAGCCCTGATCTTATTTCCCCACCACTGGTGGCCTATTTCATGGCCAAATAAAGCATAGTTGAATTTTTGTAAAGCAGCAGTTGGCATCACCACACCCCCGAAGATGCTGGCGCCACCAATGCCCAAACGCTCTGCTACCGCATCAGGATACTCGATAATGGAGAAGTTGGGAATAGCGAGCGGTCCGAATTGCGTGCTCAGGAAGTCCAGTACCGATGCGGCTTTCTGGCATATGTCTTTGCCATCTACCTCTTTACTCAAACGGTAAGTGTAAAAGTTTCTGGGTCCTTTAATTTCCTCCCTGGTGTATTTTCCGATGTATACTGAAAGGATGTCCGGCTGGGAGTACTGATAGGTATAGCTGTTGCCAGCCGTGGTAATATTAGCTGAAGCCATCACCGGCATCATGGGTGCAGGGGTAGTGATGGTAATGGAACCCGTGGAACGTACCGTATTGGTAGAGCCGTCAGTAGCCAGCTCCTGCAACTGTGGATACCATGCGGAGCCATAGCCGCTCGCCCAGCAAAAGCCGGAGTCCAGGTAGTACTGGAAGGCCGGGGAGCTTCCCCGCTCATAGGCGAAGGAAAGCCGTATAGGCGTCCCAGTGGCCAATGGTTTGCTGAAATGCCAGCGGTAAATCACATCCCCGCTTTTGCGGTTGCTGGAATCCAGCCTTCCTTCGCCGCCTTCGAGTTGCAGCCGGCTGAGCTGTTCCACCTTTGCAAGGCGGATATCCAGGGAGTCGGCCATGGTGGCATCTGTAATAAAAGCGGCATTTCCTTCTACTGTAAATCGTTTGGTTTCCGGATTAACCTGCAAATGAAGTTGGTAGTTCAGCTGATGTTGGGAGAAAAGCTGCACAGGGACTAAAAAGCAAAATATTATGATCAGCAAACGCATTGTCTTTTTTTTACAAAGTAATAGGATTGGACACGCAAAAAATTGTACCGGATTAACTATTTAGCAGCTGCCGGTATTTTCTGGGTGTTACATGATAGAAAACCCGGAAGGAGCGGATCAGGTGTGGGGCGTCCGTAAAGCCGCAGGCAAAGGCGATGTCGTTTATGGCCATGCTGCTGGTAAACAGTAGCATAGTAGCTTTACGTAACCGCATACGTAACTGGTACTCACCCACGGTCATGCCTACACGTTCCTTAAAAGCCCTTGCCAGGTAAATGGGATGGGTGAATACACGCTGTGCGAGGGACTGAATAGTATGGTGACCCTCGAACTCATTTTCGAGAATAGCTTTCACCTTCGGCAGCCATTGCAATCGCTGCGGCACCGGGGTGGTAGCATAATTGCCCAGCCAGCTGATGATATACTCTTCCGGCATGTGTGAATGGGCGTCCGCCAGGAAGGAATATAACAACCGGTACATTTCTTCAAAGCTGCCATTTTTAAATATGGCTACGGATTGAGGTAAGCCTGGCCGGAAATCCAGCTGCTCCATCCATTCCTGCTTGAATTCAATATTCAGGCATCTGCCGGTGCCATGGAAGTGATTGGCATGTGAATAACCGGAAGGCCGGAACAGAATTTCCCCAGGCTGAATAATGTTATCCCCTTTTTTATGTACTTCGTTGTAACGGCCGTTAATGAGTAAACTAACGTAGGCATTTTCATGATAGTGCTCATGGATAACTTCATCCTGCTGATAAGTGGTGATGTTTATCTTGCAGGACGCGTTGTCGCTGGACTGGCGTTCAGTGCCGAAGTAATGACCGGGCAACAAAATGATACCCATGGGGGGAGTTGGATTTAGAAATTAAATATACGATGAATGTGTAAATATTTATTTACGCGCCAGTGCTCTTGTGTAATCAACTGTTCGGTAAGAAGATTCCGGGATTTGTGCCAAGGTAGATGCTCCTGCCTTGCTCCCCAGTCCATAAAATTCCTGGAAGCTCATAATAAGCGGCCGCCATTTGTCCGGGTCAACATGATCGGTTTTTCCGCTCATTAATATGCTTTCTTCCAGGTGTACCTGCTGTATGCGCATTTCAAAAACAATGATTTTTCCACGCATAGCTTCGTCATGAGCTGCCAGCTCGTGAATACCTTCTACTACCGCTTCCAGTTGCACGGGGCATTCCAGCACCGATGGCGGTTTAACCGTTGCTGACTTTACCGGTGTAAGGCCAGCCCTTTCAAATTTATCGGGTTCATAGAAATATCCTCTCGATACTTTAGCCGCTGGTACTGGATTGCTACCGGTGGTTCTGGCCAGTTTATTGACGGCATCAGCCTGGTCAACCGAAGGGAGATTGATGACACATTCTTTTTCGCGCAGCAGGTTTTGCGTTGTTTTTGAGGAGGCGGCCAAACCTACCATACACCGCCAACCTAGCCAGAATACGGAGGAACTGGGAGCAAGATTAAATGTGCCATTTTCATTGGTAGTGCTGATTAGCATTACGGGAGTGCCGAAATATAGGATGGATGGATGTGACTGAATGTGCATACTGAATTATTTGTTGTCACAAAACTACGTGGAGTCCATGTAGAGGGAAACCCGAATCTTGCTAAAACAACCAGCTTATGCCCAGCTGCTTCCGTAGTGTATGCAGTGCCTTAACGATATGCTTCTCCACCGTACTGACCGAAATATTCATACGGTCTGCGATCGCCTGGTGCGAAAGCAATTGCAGCCGGCTCAGTAAAAAAGCTTCTCTGCATTTATCCGGCAGGTTGTTCACTACCCGGTGGATGCGTTCTTCGAGTTGCTTGCTATCGATACTGATATTGTTTTGTACCGCCGGTTCCCCCTGCATTAATTCCCGGATTACATGTTGTTGTTTTTCCTGTACCAGCTTCTGCCGGTAACGATCAATCATTCCATTCTTTAATAAGGTATGCATATACGCCAGCAGGTGCGACGTATGTTCGATACGATTCCTGTTATTGTAGAGGCGGACAAATACATCCTGCACCACTTCCAGCGCATCTTCTCTGTTGCCCATGCGTTTGTAGGCAATATTCAACAGGCTGATAAAGTATTTGTCATAAATGAACTCAAACGCCTTCAAATTCCCAGCTGTTATCAGCTGGAAAAGTTCACTGTCGGTAGCGTTTGCAAAGGACTCCTTCATTTGATGAATGCGTGGTAAACAAAATAAATGAAAAAAATATTGAAATGCAATAGCGGTTATCTTTTTTTCGCTCGTTTAATACTATATATCCGCAGTAACAATAAACAGGAATTTCTTTGGGCAAAGCGTTAAATATGGCGGTGTTGGAGCGGTACCTGGATGGTACTGCGACCATGGAAGAAATACAGCAGGTAGAGGATTGGCTTCATGAAAATGATGGAGATGAACCTTTGTTTAAAGACGAGCAATCTCCCGATGCCATCATATTGAGGGAGGAGGCAAAAACGATGCTGCTAAACAGACTGGAATTACCGGATGAGCCGGTAACCCGCACGCATGTACGCAGATTAACCTACCTGCGCCGGGCAGCAGCTGCCATAACGGTAGGTCTGCTGATCACATCCCTGTTATGGTACTTCCAGGATAAGCGTACGCAAACATCTCCCCAAAAAAATAAAATACTGGCAGATAACCCATATGCCGACAATGAAAAAGCATGGTTATACCTGTCAGATAACAGGAGAATAGCACTGGACGCTGTGCCGGTAAATGCAGTAGTGGCGGATGGTAACACACGTATTACCAAAACGGCATCCGATGAAATTGTATATACAGCAACAGATGAACGGAAAAATTCATTTCATAAAATTAGTGTGCCTAAAGCAGCACACTATAAGGTAGTATTGGCAGATGGAAGTAAAGTGTGGGTAAATGCCATGTCTACCATCCGCTTTCCCGTTGGTGTAGTGGCAGCGCGACAGGTAACCATTACCGGAGAGGCCTATTTTGAAGTAGCTAAGCAAATGATTGCCGGTAAACGTCAGCCATTTACCGTACAGGCCGGCGCTGTAAAAGTGGAAGTATTAGGTACGCACTTTAATGTGAATGCTTATGAGGATGAATCAGGCATAAAAACAACCTTACTGGAAGGAAGCGTTCATGTAAAAGTGAATAATGAAAATAGACGGATCAGACCCGGTGAACAAGCCAGCGTAAACGCTGCCGGCAAACTGAAAGTGACACAACCAGATCTGGAATTGGTAATGGCATGGCAAAAAGGTTACCTGCAATTCAACGATGCTTCTATCGTGGAAGTTTTCCGGCAGGTATCCCGCTGGTACGATGTGGAGATAGAAGCAGACGGCGCTACTGACCAGGGCACCTTCCATGTAAAAATTCACCGCGGCATGAAGTTGTCGGCCATTTTAAGCGGGCTCAAAGCCAATGGAGCAAGGTTTCATACTGTAGGCAAAAAAATCTTTATTGAATAAACTAAAACCATGATTTTTTAGGCTGTTACTGCCTGTTACCCATTTTACCAATTTAAAATCTAAAGAATGAGATCATTTTTTAAAAGATCGCTTGCACGCCTGTTGCAAGCCGGGAAGCCTATGCTCTTGCTCTTCAGCCTGATGCTATCCTGTAGTTTGACCTTTGCCAAACAGCTGCATGTGCGCCTAAGTCTGGATATTACCAACCAGCCGCTTGAAAGCGTATTCAAAACGATGGAAGAAAAATCAGGCTATGCATTTTGGTACAAACACGAATTACTCCGCAAAGCAAAGCCGGTTACTATCAAAACAGTGAACGAGGAAATGTTGTCTATCCTCGATAAAATACTTAAGAATGAACCACTGGCTTATGAGGTGAATGATAAAGTAATTGCTATCAGGGAGAAGGAATTGCCGGTGCAGGAAAACCTCCGGCAGTCACCTTCCCAGGTACCAGTGTCCGGAAACGTAAAAACAGAAAATGGAGAACCTGTAATCGGGACGACTGTAAAGAACAAAAACGGTACTGCTGTTACCACCACCGATGTGAATGGTCACTTCGCCATAAAAGCTGCAGTAGGCGATGTGCTGGTATTATCTTCTATCGGTTTTCAAACAACGGAAGTAGAAGTGAAATCAGGCGAAACGCTGGCAATCGTCATGAAAGTATCGCAGGATAAGCTCTCCGAAGTGGTAGTAGTCGGCTATGGCACGCAGAAACGTGCTAACCTCACGGGCGCTGTAGCTACCGTTACTTATGACAAGGCGCTGGAAAACCGACCTATCACCAATCCCAGCCAGGCACTGGCGGGAAAAGTTTCCGGTGTGTTTGTAAGCCAGAACTCCGGTTCTCCGGGTAGCGATGGTGCCACTATTCGTGTACGCGGGTACGGTACCCTCAATAACACCGATCCACTGGTGCTCATCGACGGGGTAGAAGGCCGGATGGCAGAGCTAAACCCTGCCGATATCGCCAGTATTACCATTCTGAAAGATGCGGCCTCTTCTGCCATCTACGGCTCCCGCGCGGCGAATGGTGTAGTATTGGTCACCACCAAAAAGGGTAGTTACAATAGCGACCCGACCCTCTCTTATAACGGCTACTATGGCTTTCAGCAGCTGGGCCGTAAATATGACCGCGTTACCAATAGTGTGGAGTTAATGAAGGCCTGGAACCAGGCTGTTGCCAACAACGGTGGTGATCCTATTTTTCCACAGCAGGTGATCGATGATTTTTCAAACAATAACGATCCTTACCTGTATCCCAATACGGACTTCTACAAAGAGATATATCGTACTGCACCTATCACAGAACATAATGTTTCCGTAAGAGGAGGCTCTGCCAAACAAAACTATTATCTCTCTGCTAACTATCTGTCACAGGATGGTATCATCAAACAAACAGACAGCAAACGCTATGGTATTAACTTTTCACTGAATAACAAAGTAAAGGACTGGTTAGAAATTGGTGGCCGCGTACAAATTACCCGTAAGGAAACTAATAGTCCCTACGACGGCATCTCACGTGTTTACTATATCATGTCCAATGGCGCTTATCCGTTCATTGCGCCGTACACGTCTGATGGCCGCTTTGGCGCTACGCAGGCGTTGAAACCCAATGGCTCGCCTATCGTGGACTCACGTAATCCCCTGCCTGATCTGTATAATGGCAGGTCGCAATACATGAACAATTTCTTCCGGGCCACGCTGAATGCGACGGCTAATATCACGAAGGACCTGACCTTTAAAACCATGTTCACGGGGCAGTCCAACAACAATCGCCAGGACAGGTATAATCAAATGAACTACGTGTATACGGCAGCGGGCCAGCAGGATAAAGTGCTGGATTACCCTACCCAGATATCGCCGTACAGGGGGAATAATGAAGAGTTTTATTGGGTATACTATAACACCCTCAACTATACGAAAACCATTAGCCAGGTGCATAATATCGGTGCCATCATCGGGATGCAGTCAGAGTCTTACCAGCTGAAAAAGATGACGGCGCAAAAATCTAATCCGCCGAAATCAGGCCTCAATGAAGTGGATGCTGGTACCTCCAATGTAATTGCCAGCGGTAATACTACGGAATGGAGCAACCTGGGGTATTTTGGCCGTATCAATTATAATTATCGTGAAAAATATCTGGTAGAAGGTAACCTTCGTGCGGATGCATCTTCCCGTTTCCGGGAAGGAAACCGCTGGGGATATTTTCCCTCCGTATCTGTTGGCTGGGCGATGGAGAAAGAAGGGTTTATCCGCAATATAGCCGCTATCAGCCAGCTGAAACTGCGTGCTTCGTGGGGGCAGCTGGGTAACCAGAACATCAATAATGACTATCCTTATATAGCGGCACTCACGCAGTCAAACAGCACCAGTTATACCGTTGGCGGGCAATTAGCACCCGGGGCAGCTATTGTAAACCTGGTAGATCCCAATATCAGCTGGGAAACCACCACCAGTACGGATATAGGTCTCGATGTGGGATTGTTTGATAACGCCCTTTCATTTGAGCTGGACTATTTCAACAAAAATACCAATGATATCCTGGTGCAGCTACCTATTTCTGCTACTATGGGAGATGTAAGTGCTCCCATCCAGAATATTGGCCAGATGAATAACAAGGGTTTTGAGTTGTCAGTAAACTATCGGTCGCCGGAATATAAATCCGGTATCAGTTACAGCATCGGCGCTAACGTATCCCATATTAAAAATATGGTTACACGTTTCCGGAAAGATGCACCGGATCAGCTGTGGCTGATCCGTGAAGGCCAACCTTATAAAATGTTGTATGGCTTTAAGTTCGACGGTATTTTTCAATCCGACAAGGAAGCATCTGATTATATGCACGCTAACGGCTATACGCCCAAAGCAGGAGATATAAAGTATGAAGATGTAAACGGAGACGGCAAGCTGGATTTCAACGATAAACAGGCGCTCGGCAATACACTGCCTACCTGGACATACGGTTTAACGCTCAATGTAAATTACAAACGCTGGAGCCTGAACGTAGTAACACAGGGAATGGCCGGTGTAAATGGCTATAATCAAAGCGCCTGGACGCAGCCGCTGGGTATTTCCGGAGGTTCGTTGCTGACGCGCTGGCGCGGCGCCTGGACGCCGGAAAATCATAGCAATACTTTGCCCCGTATCAGGGTGAACGACACCTGGAACCGCTATGAATCCTCCTTCTGGGTGCAGAACATGAGTTACCTGAAAATCAAAAATATCCAGTTATTGTACCAGCTTCCTGAAGCATGGCTGCACGCCATACACTTCAAGAGCGCCAGTGTGTATGCCAACGTACAAAATTTGCCTTCCTTCACCTCCAAAGGGTACATAGGATTTGATCCGGAGCAGAATACGTTTGACAACGGTGGTGGAGTTTACCCAACACCGGTCATCGCTACTTTTGGTATCAACCTGCAACTCTAAAAAGTAAAAACAATGAGAAAGATTATAGCTATACTAACGGCAGCGCTTATATGTTTTAGTGGTTGTTCCAAATCATTCCTGGACAAGCAGCCGGACGACAGGATTACAACGGGGAATTTCTGGCAGTCAGAATCAGATGCTTTACTGGCACTGTATGGGGTGTACAATGTGTTGCATGAATCCGGTGTTTATGGCTACGGCGGGGGCTTTGATGCCTGTTCACCGAATGCCTATCAGTGGGCCCACTGGGAAGGTATGGAACAACAGGTAGGTAACGGAAGTATATCCGCCAATGATGGCGGTATCGTGATTGATCGATGGAAGCAATGTTATACCGGGATTAATCGCGCTAACACTTTCCTGGAAAATATCGGCAAGGTACCTATCGATGATGCAAAGAAAGCGCAGATGGCAGGGGAGGTTTATTTCCTGCGTGGCGTGTTTTATGCACTGCTGGCCAATACCTATGGTGGTGTACCGGTTTTCACCAAAACCATTACTGCGGATGAGGCACGGCAGCTGAAACGTAATACCGAAGAAGAAACCTGGGCGCAGGTGCATAGTGATTATGATGAGGCGATCAAGGCATTGCCCAAAGATGCGCCGGTAGCAGGCCGGGCATCACTGGGGGCAGCTTACGCGATGAAATTGCGCGCTTACCTATATACCGCCAATTGGGACAAGGTGCTGGAATATACCGGGTTGATTGATGGCCTGGGGAAATACAGTCTTTTCCCAAGTTATAAGGGACTTTTCCAACTGGCAAACGAAAATAATGCGGAAGTGATTTTTGACGTACAGTATATGGATGGTCCATTTGAGCAGGGTAGTTATTTTGACCGTCACTGGCAACCGCAGAATATGAAGTATGGTATAGATGGCTCTAACTCTGTGGCGCCTATTCAAAACCTGGTAGATGCCTATGAAACAATTGACGGTTCCCCGGTGGATAAAGCGAATCCATATGTAAACCGTGATCCGAGGCTGGATTTCACCATCCTGCGCCCCGGGGCTTACTTCCAGGGCCAGTTATATCCTGATCAGATTAAAAATCACACGGGCCAGAAAGTAGGTTTCAGTATTCGTAAATACACCATCGAAACACAACAGGTGGTGGCTGGCCAGGAACCGCTGAACTATATCGTTTATCGTTATGCGGACGTGCTGCTGTCGAAGGCAGAAGCGTTGATACAGAAAGGTACGGATATACCACAGGCAATGCAACTGATCAATCAGATCCGCACCTCCCGCACAGATGTGAAAATTACCGCGTTGCCAATTAGCCTGTCGCAGCCGGAAGCGCTGAAGCAATTGCGCCATGAGCGGCGGATTGAATTTGCCCTGGAAGGGTTGTACTGGGATGATGTAAGGCGCTGGGGAATCGGAAAGAATATTTATCCGCTGGAAGTAAGAGGTGCTGATGGTAGCCTCATTGAAACGAAATTTGCCAACGGCTATACGGAGAAGTCGAAGTATTTGCCGATAAACAATAATGAGCGGTCCATTAATACTAATTTGGAGCAGAATCCAGGGTATTAAGCATTCAGCTTGTCCTCATGCAATTACTCCCTGTGTGAGGACAAGCTTTTCTTTGCATCAATACCGGGAGTCGTAATCAAAAACGATGTCCTACTGTTAAAGCTCCTTCCATAGTGTATTCGTCTTACAGTATTCAATCGCTTCTTCGATACTATTCACCTGAAACTTCCTTAGTATATTCATTCTGTGGGTTTCGACAGTCCTGATGCTTAGCTGCAGCGACTCAGCAATATCTTTATTATTCTTTCCTCTGTTGATCATCCGGAGTATTTGTTCCTCTCTTCGCGAAAGCGAAATTTCCTGCATAGGAGCATTGCCGTTATTATGTCTGGCATCCAGATATTTTTTTACAATGATATCACTTACCTCACCTATAAAATAGTATTTGCCCTGGTAAATTGTTCTGATTGCATTGAGAAATATTTTATTGCTGGTATCTTTCAGTATATATCCGCTGGCGCCCATTTCCAGCGCTGCGGCTACATAATCTGGTTCATCAAAGAGGCTGAAGAAAAGGATACGCCTTTTAGGGTTCTTTGCAAGAATTCTGGAACTGGTTTCGAGGCCATTTAACTCCGGCATGCGTATATCCATCATGATTACATCTGCATCCAGGGATTCCAGCTGTAGTAATGCATCTTCTCCGCTACTGGCTTCACCTATTACTTCCATGTCGGGTTCGCTGTTGATCAGTTGCTGTAAACCGTTTCTGAATATCTCGTGGTCATCCACTAAAAAGACATTGATTTTTTTCATTGCTAATAAGTTAATTCCAAGTGTATGATTGTTCCGGTTCCGGGAGCAGCAGTTATCAGTAAACTGCCTCCCAGTAGTTCTGCTCTTTCTTTCATATTTCTGATGCCATTCGATTTCTTCGCCTGTTCTTTGGAAAAGAGCTGTCGACTATCAAAATGAAAACCTCGGCCATTGTCTCTCACTATTAATTCCAATGCACCTGCACCGCCATCTATCTCTACTTCAATAGTATCAGCAGCAGCATGTTTCATGGCATTGTTCAGTGCTTCCTGCAATATACGGAATACTCCTATTTCCACTTCTCTGGGTAGGGGGCCGCCGGTGAGGGTGTCTTCCAGTAAGAATGTAACACCAGGAGAGGTAAGTTTACACGACTTAATTAATTCTTCTATAGCGGCTTTAAGGCCGAAATCTTCCAGAACGCTGGGCAGCAGGTCGGCGCAGATTCGCCTGGTTTCGGTGATGATGCTTTTCATCATCTTGTTGACCAGTGCAATTTCCGGATCATGCTGGTTGGTTCTGTCTTCGATTTGTTCCAGTTTCATGCGAAGGCTGGTCAGCATCTGACCAATGCCATCATGTATTTCGGTGGCGATTCGTTTGCGTTCTTTTTCTTCTCCGTTGATGATTGAGTAGGAGCGTATTCGCTGTTCTGTTTCCTGTCTTAATAGCTTTTCCTGGTTGGCCAGATGTATCTGTTCGGTAAGTCGCTGTGCTCTTTCCTGTGCAGCTACAAGCCCACGGATGATTTTTCTTATCCGGGTGGAGAGTGGATAGAAGATGACTGCTGCTTCCACCATCAGGGTGCAGAGTACCAGACCGAGAACCAGGTATTCGATTTCCTTGAGGCTGCGTATACGTTCTTTGCTGAATCTGTCGTAGTCGAAAACAATGAGTTCCATGCCCAGCAGATAAGACTTTTCATAGGATAAGATGGTTTGTACATAAGGTCTGATATGGGCAGGATTGAAGGAACTGTCTTTCTGCAAAACGGTAATCATTTTGCTGGCAGCATCCCAGATTTCCTGGTGCGGGGTTTTGATGATTTCAAACATTTGTCGCAATTCATCCTGGTCATTGGCAGGGAGGTTTAAAAAGTGGCTGCCTTCCTGAAGGCCTTCATGCGATTTTTGCCATTGCTTAAGCGTATTGATAAACTCTTTTCTATTGTCTTCAATATCACGTCCTGATTCCAGCAACAGTGCAAGTTTGCTGAGTGTCTGGCTATAGGTGCGTAAGCGTGCTGCAAAGTTGATGACATGTGAATCATCCATCTGGTGATTGAGTGCCTGCTGGATTTTGATCTGACTGAAAACAGAAAGCAGGGCTATTGTGGTAAGTGCAACAGCATAGAGAATAGTAAATATTTTAAAAACGCTTCGATCTTCAGAAACAGGATGCATAATATGAGAACCTTTTTAATGCAGGAAGGATCTTGCCGGTATTCCCGGCAAGATCCAGATTTTTATAGTTGCTAAACCAGGTGATTATACGGAAATATATTTTTCCAGGGCTTTGTGGTTTAGTTCTTCAGCCCCGCCATCCATCACCATCTTCCCTCTGTCCATAAAATAGTAATGGTCAGTAACCTGTGTGGCGAAATCTATTTTTTGTTCAACTAATAGTACAGAAAGTCCTTTCTCTTTCACAAGTTTTTGCAATATACTACCAATTTCCTGGGCAATAGAAGGTTGTATGCCTTCCGTAGGTTCATCCAGTAATAGGAGTGTTGGATTGCTAACCAGGGCACGGGCTATGGCCAGTTGTTGCTGTTGACCACCACTGAGGTTACCACCAGCTCTTTTTCTGAAATCTTTCAGTATAGGGAACAGGTGATAGATTTCCTCCTCTGGTAATTTCGCATTTTTATCGGCATGAGCGATGAGTCCCAGTTGCAGGTTTTCATAAACACTTAATTTGGGAATAATTTCCCTGCCCTGAGGCACATAGGCGATACCAATTTTAGCTTTTTTATGGGAAGGGATTTTAGTGATATCCTGGTTGTTGAAAGTGATGGTACCTTCCTGCACAGGTAATAATCCCATGATGGTTTTTAATAAAGTGGTTTTGCCCACTCCATTTCTTCCCATTACAGTGGTAATAGCTCCTTTCTGCATGGAAAGGGTGGTGCCTCTGAGAATGGTGCTTTGTCCGTATGCTGCTACCAGCTGGTTTACGGATAAAATGGGTGCAGTATAAGCGTGGTTCATAATGTTTCCAGTTGTGCGTTTGATCTTCCTAAATAGCAGTCTATAACTCTCTGATCATTCTTTACTTCATCAAAAGTTCCTTCCATGAGTCTTTTACCTCTTACCAGCACGGTAACGAGGTTATTAGCTATCTGTTCAATGAATTTCATATCATGTTCAATAACGATGATGCTATGTGTTTTTGCCAGTTCGAGTAACAGCCCGCCTGTTTTTTCAGTTTCTTCATCCGACATGCCTGCAGCTGGTTCATCTATCAGCATAAGCGTGGGGTCCTGCAGCATCACGATAGCAATTTCCAACCATTGTTTTTGTCCGTGTGCGAGGGCGCCGGCCAGTTTATACATCACGCCATTCAGTTGCAGACGCATGGCTACACTATGTATCCTGTCTGCAATGGCTGGCGTGACCCTAAAGAATAAAGTAGAAAAAATATCCTTCTTCGTTTTTACAGCCAGGAGCAGGTTATCGTATACAGTCAGTTCAGGAAATATGCTTGGTTTCTGAAATTTTCTGCCAATGCCCATTTCAGCGATGGTTACTTCATTTTTCCCTAATATCTGTTTCCCTTTGAAGGTTACTTCTCCCGAATCTGCCCTGGTTTTACCACAGATAATATCGAGCAGGGTGGATTTTCCGGCCCCATTGGGGCCAATGATGACTCTCAGTTCTTTTTCGCCTACGCTGAAATGATCCAGGTTGAGAGCATGTACACCACCAAAGGAAACTGAGAGATTATTGACGGTTAAAAGCATATTAATTGGTGGTTTGTGCGGTTTTTAAATACAGGTTGCCAATTCGTGCCCGTAATGTTGTTACTAATCCTATCAGCCCTTTGTCGAAATATAAAACTGTAATCACGAAGAGGAAGCCGAGGATAAATAGCCAGGAATCCGGGAACCAGCTGGTACAAACACTATACAGGAAGTTAACCAGCAATGCGCCAATCACCGCGCCTTTTAGATTGCCTCTACCTCCTAAGGCCACCCACATGACCATTTCTACAGATGCTTTAACATCCATCCTGCCAGGAGTGATAATGCCTGTTTGAGGTAAATAGAGCATGCCGCCAACTGCAGCTAACAGCGCAGCCACTACGAATACGGCAAGTTTGAAATTCACTGTGTGATACGCGGTATAACTAACTCTGGATTCACTGTCTCTGATGGCTTGCAATACTTTTCCGAATTTAGACCTGGTAATACGATGACAGGCCATATAGGCAAGGCAAAGCACCGTGAAGGAAATGAAATATAACGCCAGTTTTACCTGGGTGTTAGCCAGATCAAAACCCAGTAAGGTTTTAAAATCAGTTAACCCATTGGTGCCACCAAGATTGGTTTCATTCCTAAGAAAAATTAGCCACATGGCTAACGTTAGCGCCTGTGTGATGATAGCCATGTATACACCTTTTATCCTGCTTTTAAATAATACAAATCCTATCAGGAATGCAAGGGCAGCTGGAATCAGCATACAGAGTATCACGGTGAGACTAAACGAATTAAATGGTTGCCAGAAGAAGGGGAGTGTTGTGATCTTATTCCACACCATAAAATCCGGTAAGGCAGTTTTTTGCAACACCAGGTGCATGGCAATACCATAGCTGCCCAGGCAAAAGAAGAAGGCCTGGCACATGGAGAGAATGCCGGTGTATCCCCAGATTAAGTCTATTCCTAAAGCGGCGATCGCAAAACAAAAGTATCTGCCCCATATTGAAATAGTATTGATGGAAAGGAAGCCTGAAAGATGTCCGGCAGGCAATAGAATCGCAAAAATGGCGATGAATAGTATATAGTAAAGAGAGCTGTTATTAGTTTTCATTTTTCTGATTTTTTATTCTTCAGCAATACGTCCTTTATCTGGAAACAGTCCTTTAGGTTTATACTGCATAAACAGCATAATGAACAGCAGTATGAATACTTTCCCATATACAGCCTGGAAAAATGCCTCGGAAATTTTAGTGAAAAATCCGATGCCTAGTCCGGATACTATTGTTCCGGCAAGTTTTCCTACTCCGCCTGTTACCACTACCAGGAAGGAATCTACAATGTAGGTTTGTCCCATATCCGGCACTACGTTGCCAATCAGGGTGATAGCACAGCCGGCGAGTCCGGCCAAACCTGAGCCTATAAAGAAAGTAACAGCGGCTATACGACGCGTTTCCACGCCCAGGCAGGCGCTCATTTGCCTGTTTTGCGTAACTGCGCGGATTTGTAATCCTAATTTTGTTTTGAATAACATCAGGTAAGTGAGCAGTACCATTACCGCAGTAAGTGCTATGATAAAGATCCTGTTATAAGGAAGTGTAAGGTGAGGGGCAGCCTGCCATCCGCCGGCTAACAGCTGTGGGGTTTTAACAGCAGTAAGATCCCCAAAAATTAATCTGGCTGTTTGCACCAGTATTAAGCTGATGCCCCATGTTGCCAACAGGCTTTCTAATGGTTTGCTGTAAAGATGTCTTATTACGAGTCGTTCTAGTATGAGGCCCATTAGTCCGGCAACGATAAAGGAAAGGGGGAGTGAGATGATGAAGAACCAGTCGCCATACCCACGGCTGAACAACATTTGGATGCAATAGGTGGTATAAGCGCCTATCATCATAAACTCTCCATGGGCCATATTAATAACGCCTGCCAGGCCGTATACGATAGAAAGGCCCAGTGCTATCAGGATTAAGATGCTGCCTAAGCTAAGGCCACTAAAAAGGTTTTGAATGCGTTGCAGGTTGTCGTATTTACTTTCGAGTTGTTTTGCTTTTTCGATGGCGTAATTAGCCGTGTTGGTATTGAATGCTTTTCCGGAGCCATAAGCTGTGAGTAATGCAGAGGCATTGTCGCTCCAGTTCCGGGCGATGCTGTCTATATATGCTTTCGCTGTTGCTTCGTTTTTGGCGGTATGTAACTGAATTGCGTAGAGTGATTCTTTTCCGATGCGAAGTGCATTGTAGTCTGTTTCTTTGCTGACTACATCTGCTAAAATCTTTTGCACTTGCGGATCCTGGAGGTCGGTAAGTTGCCCGTATGCCTGTATTCTTTTTTGGGCATCTGGGCTGTAGAGATTAAAGAGCGGGGCGATTGGTAGCAGCAGTAGTCTGTCTGCCCTTGGAATGTCCACAGTTTTCAGCTGTGAGAGGGATAACAGCAGCGGATCACCGCTGCTGTTATGTAATGGTCTGGTATCGGGATAAACACGGTGAAGTCTGTATTTTTCTTCATCGGATGGTTTGCCATCAATTGTTATTGCCTGGTTATCCAGCAAATACAGCTTTTTATCATTAATAGCCATTAACAGGGGGAAGGTAGCAGGTATGCGAAGGGCTACCAATCTGCCAATGGCGTGGGTGCGCACACTGTCGGATTGCGGATGTAGTAACTGAGCAACATAGAGGGAGCTACTATCTTGTGCCCTGGAAGCCATGGCAACAAGTAGCAGTAATAGTATCCATCCGAATTTTAAAGAATTTTTCATACAGACTTGGTTTCAAAGTTTGGAAAAAGCCATGCTAGTGTTATTGGATCACTCGTATTATTTTTTTGCGTAGGTACCGTTATGATTTACCCAATCGCAATCTTTATCAGGACTGGTGAGTGGCGACCAGGGTTGCGGATCAACGAGTCCTTCAGATTTCCAGAGTATATCGAATTGTCCATCAGGTTTTATTTCTCCGATCACAACAGGTTTTGCCAGGTGGTGATTGCGGGCATCCATTTTTACAAGGCCGTCGGGGGAGTTGAATTCGAGGCTGTAGAGTGCATTACGGACTTTGGATACATCAAACGAACCTGCTTTTTCAGCAGCTTTAGCCCAGAGATAAACGCCGGTGTATGCCCAGCAGATTGGGTCGTCGGTAACTCTTTTGTCGCCGCCAGGCAAACCTTTTTTCGCGCAGAAAGCTTTGAAGTCGTCAACGAATTTTTTGTTTTCAGGCAGGTCATTTGACTGGAAGTAGTTCCATGCTGCCAGGTGGCCCACGAGGAATTCAGTATCCATTGACCGCAGTTCGTCTTCCGCTACAGAAAAAGCCATGATGGGGCAGGTGGCTGCAGATAGTCCCTGGTTGGCAAACTCTTTATAGAAAGGAACATTGGAGTCGCCGTTGATAGTAGAAAGGATGCAGGCTTTACCATCTGCAGCAAAACGCTTGATTTTGGAGATGATAGTCTGGTAGTCCTGATGGTGGAAGGGGGTATATTCTTCGATGATATTTTCTTTAGGAATTCCTTTAGACAGCAGGTAAGCTTTCAAAATTTTGTTGGCTGTGCGAGGGAATACGTAGTCCGTTCCCAGCAGGTAGAATTTTTTGTAACCACCACCTTTTTCGCTCATCAGGTATTCAGCAGCCGGGATGAGTTGTTGGTTGGGGGTAGCGCCGGTATAGATAACGCTGTTAGAGCATTCTTCCCCTTCATATTGCACAGGGTAGAAAAGCAGACCATTGTTTTGTTCGAAAACGGGGAGCACTGATTTTCTTGAAACGCTGGTCCAGCAGCCAAAAACAGCAGATACTTTTTTGTCTATCAGCAGTTCTTTTGCTTTTTCAGCGAAGAGGTCCCAGTCCGAAGCCGGATCAACGATTACTGGTTCAATTTGTTTACCGAGTACGCCACCTTTAGCATTGATTTCATCTACCGCCATTTGAACCGCATCTTTTAGAGATACTTCAGAGATGGCCATCGTACCAGAAAGTGAATGTAGTACTCCAATTTTTACGGTTTCTTTGCTGGTAGCGGTAGAATCGGTGCTGGCTGATTTGGAGGCGCCTTGATTACATGAAGAGAAGCCAATAGCAGCAGTGAGTGCAAAGAGTGATAGATTTTTGAAGAAAGCGGATGTCATGAGTCCAATAATTTATGATAAGGAATAAAGTGATGATTAGAAGATGAAGAACTGAGCCTGTAGCCATATTTGTCCGAAAGTCTTTTTCGTATAGTCGTCTGCTGCTGTTGGTACATTATAGGTCCTGGTAGTGTAGGAGAGGCGGAGGTTAGTGCCAGTGCCGTTAAAGAAATAGTTTAAGCCTCCACCCATTACACTGCTGGAGTTGACCTTATCGAAAGAAGCTGTTTTAATACCGCCTGTTTGTTCAGCTTCAGCGCTGATGGCCTGATTTTCGTATCTGATCCAGGGCTGGAGTTTTACTTTTTTGAAGTAATAGCCTAATTCCAGGAACTGGATAGTTTGTTTAGGTATTAAAGTGGCGAATGAGTATTTGGATGAAAGGTCAGTGCCGCCGGAGAGGTATTGGAATGCAGCGTTTGCGGTGATGGAGCCGGCGTTACCCAGGGGGTAATCGAAGAACACATCTGTGCTGTAGTTGATGTAGTTAGCTTGTGCATCAAAGCCTGCAGCCCATGCGAGGGTTTTGCCTTTGCCCAGTTTTGTTCCTGCGTAGTAGAAATCTTTTTCCGCATCGAGGAAGTTGTAGGCGAGTCGGCCTACGGTGCGAAGTGGTGCTCCGCCATCGATGTTTCTGCCGGTGAAGACGCCTAGTCTGTATTCCAGTTTATCGTTAGCGAGAAATCCGCGGGCGTTGATTCCGAGGTCTCTTCCGAAGTTGCCTTGTAAAGGACTATTGGAAAACAGGTTGTAAGGGTACTGGAAGTAGCTGAAGTCGTTGGCCATTAATCCTGCGGCGCCTTGCAGTCCGTTACGGTTATTCGACACGAGTTGCATACCGGCGATGAGTTGGAAGGCGTTGGAAAAGGTATATTCCAGTTGAGCATCCAGAATGATTGGAGAAACTTTTACATTTTTTTCTCCATTAGATTGAATACCTATAGGCGACGGAATTTCAGTTTCCAGGAAGAAGCTGGCTTTCTTTGTTAGCTGGCCGCCTACGAGTACTCTTGCCCGGTAGAGTGAAAATCCTTTATTCCAGTCTTTGGCACTTTTATCGGCCGAAGGGTTGCTGTAGCCCGTTTGTTCGCCTGACGCGAACATATGGACGATAGCTCCCACCTGGATGGATGGTTTAAAAGGAAGATCGACAGCAGGAGTGCTGGTACCGGTTGCTACAACACTGTCCGTATTTAAAGAAGCCGGAAGTTCGATAAGGTAGTTTCTTTTTTTCTTTTTGCTCTTTGGAGGGTCGTCTTCGGCTTTTACAATAAGAGAAAGGGTACTTAGGGTGATAAAAAGTATGGCAGATTTCATAAAAAAGTAATTAAAAAATGAATTAATGTACTTAAGTACCATTTTGGTTGATCGATCGTTGTACTTAAGTATAAAATTAGAAGAATAATTTATTTAATTCATTTAATTATTGAGTTTTTAGTATAAAATCGCTGTATTGTGCCGTGGATATATTATATATTTATTTTTATAATATAATTTAAGTGTCGGGATAATTTTATGTTAAATAATTGATTTATTGCAATGTAGGTTATATTCTTATCTTGATGGATTGATACTACTTACGTAGTGAATATTAATATGTAAATATTATTAATATAATTATGCGCTTTAATATTCCTGGCAGCCTTTTTAATAATTCAGGAGACTGTTCAGTATTTATTCATGATTGCTGATTTAAATGACGAGCAATAGTTTGCAGGGGAATCGACGGTAAAATTGGCGAAGAGATAGCCGTCAAAAATGATGACATGCTGGAAGTAAAGATTTCATCGCCCTACTTCTCCGATGTTAATACTGTATCAAAATGGAGAGGCATGAAATGCTATAAATAAAACGGAAGATTATAAAAATAGCGGGGGAACTTTAGACTAACAGAAAATAAAAAAGGTTGTAAGTTTATTACTTACAACCTTTCTAGTGCCCAGAACTGGATTCTTATCTAGTTAAGGTGGAATGAGTTGTGAGGTATTTGTGTCAATGAAGTGACGTAATCGTCCGATAATATAAAACTACATTTTTTTTTGTATTTTCATTTTATCAACCATTATCTAGGAATTTTAACCACCCTTTTATTGATACCTGATCACCCGTTTATATTGACATGCTGACCTATTTGTCTAGCATTTTTACAAAAAAAAAATTTTGATGGAAAGAAGAACTCAAAGAAAAAAGCCCAAACGGGTTAAATATTATGTTTTTAACATTAAGTTGAGATCCAACTTACGTTCAGGCACAGAAGCCTACAAAAATATGTTTATTGAGTTATTTAGAAAGAAAATAATGAAGCCAGTTCCTCATGACAAAGAAATGATATTGAGGACCCAGTTTCTAAAAGTAAACGAAGGGAAAGAATTTTTTACCGGAAAAATTTCAAAATTTACCAAGATCGATAACAAAGATTGGATTAATTTGGATAACTTAGAAATAGAGGAGGTTGCCATACCTGCAAATCGTTTTCCAAATCTAAAGGAAACCGATTATGTTTTTGTTCCCAGCGCTCACCGTTTTGCAATCGTAAAAAAAGTCGAAGTTACCGTTCCTAGTGTGTTAGCTTTTTTAACAGATGCTCTTCAAGAAATTATTATGGAAGGCGAATATGTTGATGTAATAGTTCAACAAGCAAATAACGTTTTTGAAGAAATCCTGAATGCCAATTCGATAGAAAAGTTGAAGATTGAGATATCATATACCAATGATGATATTGTAGAAGGGGCAGAAGAATTCATGGACGAATTGCTAAAAGGTGCTGGAATTGGAAAGTTAACCATTGAAGCAAAAGCTGATCATAATAGAAATATAAATGTTACTAGTGAAGTGATTGGCGGTGCGTTATTACTTGCTAAAAGTAATGGCTCGGTAGAAGCAAAAATTGTAGATAATCAAAACAAAAAACAATTATTGAGAACAGAGGAGTATCCTGAAGAATTTGTTACTACTTATTTGGATGCATTTGAAGAGTCGGACTCAATCGCCAGAGATATCTTAAATGAATACAGGAATGAATAATGATAGGGATTTATATTCAATTTTAAAGGCAAGCCATAAGCCTGGACTTAAAGGGATTTTGCGAATCCAATCTTGGGATAAGTTTCGCAAGAAACTCCCGTTTCAGCTTTCTGTTATAGGTACCATTTTTTCAGCTGCCCTTTTCTATTATTCTCCAAAATCTTATTATGAAATATTGTCCTTCCTTCTACAACTTACCCTGTCAATTTTACCAAATTTGTTAGGATTTTCTTTAGGGGGCTATGCCTTAATAATTGGGTTTGGAAATTCGTCTATGATTAAAGAGATGACCAAAAAACTTGAACATGAAAACTGTAGCCTATTTCAAAAGTTAAGTGCTATCTTTGCATTTGGGTTAGTATTACAAATTATTTCTTTGACCAATAGTATATTTATAAATATTGCTTATAATTTGAACTTATCAGTTTTTGATAAGTTCACCTGCTCAAAAAATATTTATCCTATTATTAATTTTTTAGCTTGTATTCTCCTAATCTTCCCTTTTTATTGGGCCTTGTTTATTGTACCTTATATTGTTACTAATATATTTTCATTTGGACAGGTATATCATATGTTCTTGACAATTGATCGAATTAAGGATGATAATAAAGGAATGCGATCATCGGAAAATGAGGAACCGGACAAATAATTTAATAATATAGATAACTTTGATTTTGCATATTAAGTGCAGCATCCATTTTACTTTGCTAAGTTCTACGAGTAATTAAACCAGGCGAGCAAGTTCAGGTTCCGCTTGCGCAAATACTATTCTTAATTGGAAAGTTAGTGTACTTTTATCGCAAACCATTCCAATAATATAACTCCGAAAGTGCCAACAACGCAGAAGCTTATCTAAATCGCTATTTTCGATATCCCCGGTTGTGACAAGTCCATTTCCTTCATAATCATTACCCAACGCAGTTACAATTTTATTAGCAATAAATTGAATCTCCTTATAAATAAAGTTCCTTCCAGAATCTTTACCATTTTGTAAAATGAATGAGTCTATCTCTATTTTTTCTTTTGCAACTACGTCAAAAAAGTGAATAAAGCTATTTTCTAAATTGAAAAAATAATAGTTCTCATCTTCCACATCAAGGGGTGTGTTCAATTTCTTTAAATCCTCTATCAAATTCAAGAATGATATCTGATTATCAGTATTTATACTCAGCTTATTTAATTCGTCCACAGAAACAATTTCCGTGGATTGATGGCCAAACAAATTATATAATATGTGGGATTTAACTAATAGTCCTTTATCATTTGTTACAAAATAATCACAAGACATTGCGTTAAAAGCATGGGAACAGTCTTTACTAAGGCTTAAAAACGAATTGCGTTTTCTCTTCCCCCCTGCTCTCTCGTCGGCAATGTTAAAAACGTCTATTAGACCATAAGCATATTGAAAATTTAACCATAAATCCTTTTTTTGGTCACCAACTGTCAACAAATCAAGAGCCTCAATAAAGGTTTTTTTTAATGGTGTTTTGGCAAATTGTTCATTGAAATCCATACCCCATTTAGCGAAGCTAAAATCATCCTTGTTCATGCTTTCCGCAGTGGTCTTTTTAATTAGATCCATTTCTGCTGTTTCATGAAGAAATGATTTTGTGTATGGCCGAAAGCTGTCATAGAACTCTTCCACTGTCATTCCCGGATTGTATCCCGGAACCATATGCTCAATCATTTTTTGTGTTCGTTCGTCTAAATCTGATTGGGGCAAATAATGTCCGAATGAACTGATTGGTAATTGAAGAAAGCCTTCTATTAGTGGCAGGATCATCTCTAAGTCTGGATTGTCCTTGAATTGTCCAAGAATATTTCTAAGGTCGAATGGGTTTTCCAGGGAACTATTATATAAATTAAAATCTTTACTGTTGTATGCAGCAACAGGGTTTGTTAAGTAGAATTCGGTTTTTTTATTTAACTGGTTATACTCGAAATAGAAATCGTTTGTATATGATCCCATTAATTCTAAGTCCTCAAGCCTGAAATGCTCAGGAGACTTGTTTAGGTCATCAAGGTGCGCATCAGAACAGGCAAAAATTGCATTCTTTCTTATTCTTTCAAGATGATCATAAACAGTTTGGTTAAATTGCTTGGAAGTAGGCTTGACCATCCGATAAATATTGCTATCGCAATAAACACGTATCATTTTTTTGAGGTTTAGTATTATGTAATTTACGTTTTCTCAGCCTAATTCTTCTATCTTGGTTTTTGCTCGATATTGTTTAGACGGCCTAGCTGCGGCCGTAGCAAGTTGTATCATTGTTACACAATGAACTTGAAAGCATCCTCCGGAGTCGGCCACTTTAGAAATAAAGGCCGCTCGGAACTCGCGGCCCAGTAACAGGAAATAGCCAAAAAATAACCCTCAAAATGGCGCAAAAGTGAGCCAGATTGAGGGTGGTTAAGCTAAATACTATTTCAAAATCTTATCAAGGTCACGATTTAAAGCGTCCTTAATTTCCTTAGCTGCTCGCTTAATCATTTCCTTTTCCGCGTTGCTTATACTGGCAGGAAGAGATGATTTATTTTTAAAATAGCCCAATGGTTTTGACTTTCTGTAATAGGTGGATACACTCCAATCGCATTCTTTACATATCCTATCCCGAAGTAAGACAGGCGCCGAGGCTAACAACTTTTGAAGGTCATTCAACAAATTCTTAGGCATGTTTCTAATTGGTTTTGGTGGTTATCGGAAGGGAAACATTAAACTTTGTAATGCCGTTTTTGCTTAAAACGTAAATCCTGCCTCCTAGCAATTCCGAGTACTTTTTGCATATATGTAACCCCAGGCCTACCCCTGCCTTCCCTTTATCCAAGGACTGGTATGGTTCAAATATTATTTTGCATTTTTCTCGTGGGATAGTCGAACCAAAGGTGGTAAGATAGAATTTTAGAGCCCCGTTCTTGACATGGGCATAAAAATAAATTGTAGTGCCGCTACCGCAATATTTAAAAGCGTTGTGCAGAAGATTGCTGATTATCTGCTGTATTTTGATGGCATCTGTTTTTATTTTTGTTCCGGGCATGATGTGGATTCTAACGGAAAGATCCACACCGGTAATCGTTTTATTAATCATAAATGGTGCAACACATTTATGAAGGAATGGCGCAATTTCTACTAATTTTTTAATGGTTACAGCCCCAGGTTGTACCATTCCTAACATATTGTCATAGACGTTCAGGGCATTATTTGTAATTGCTTTAACAAAGTCAAAGTATTCCGCTGCATCGCTGGCAATGGCCCCATCTGGCAATTGATGACACTCTATTGCCTCTAATGCCTGGGTGATCCCGGCCAGTTGACCTTTCAGTTCGTGGGCCAATATGCCCATAAAGTCTTCTTTGAGCCAATCAGCGTTGGCGGATTGAATGCACTCGTTTTGCCGTTGCGGAGAGGCATTTGCCTTAGTTGGATTTTTCATAAATATAATCTTTGAGGTGAACGATTACACATGAGCATTCCGGCCCGTTTTTCAACCGGAAAATGTAAAGGAGTAAGATAGTGGGGGGAGAGCTGGTTGAAGGTGTAACAACAAAAAAGGCGCAGAACCAACTCTCCGCTATAGAGGCCGTAGGAAGCCCGAACACAGATAAGTTGGCCCACGCCTTTTCGGCATGAGCCTTTACACTTATCACCTTGTGTTCTGAAATTTCCTACGTTTCTATAGCAAGGTAAAAAGCGAAATGCTTCAAAATATCTTTATTTGAAGAATCGCAAAAATATTAATAATCACAATAATACTCAAATCATCGCCATAAGCAGAGTTATTTAGGTGAATGATAATTTCTTTCTCATGATACGAATATAGATAAAATACTGACATATTCGTCATTAATCAAAAAATTATTTATCTCCATCTTGTACAGATGGCAACACAAATAAGAGATAACAAGCTATTAAAAGGTATCGCTGCTGTCCTGAAGGATTTAAGAGAGGCTAAGGATGTCAGCCAGGAAGAGGTTTATAACGACACCAATATCCATGTAGGCAGAATTGAAACAGCTAAGGCTAACCCAACCGTTAGTACGATTTCAGCTTTGTGCAAATATTTTGGCTTGTCTGTATCTTCCTTTTACAAAAAAGTTGAAGAACATTTATAGGCCCTTCATTCTCCCCTCCACAAAAATAATTCACTGTTCCGAGCCTACGTAACGCTGCGCCTCTGCTGCGCGCCGGCTTGCCCTTCGGGTGTACTGGAAAAAAATCTCCACCCTCACCATCACTTCACCGCCGGACTTTTTATCTTTTTGATCCACTAAACTACTAAACCCAGCTATAGCACAGGGTAGTATTTTTTTCCAAACACGTTACTCCGGCCTCCACAGTGAATTGCTGGTCGCTACGGGATAATGAAGGGCGGGGATGTGCTCACAGCGTTAAAAAATAAGGCAACAACTCCGGTGTTGGTAACTGCTCAATAGAGTTTTGCTGATCTGCCGGCCTATGCCTTTTATATGTTTTCTGAACCTGCTTCGTGGTACTATGCCCCATCAAATAAGCAATCGTGGGATCGTCCACCAGTTTATCTTTCAACAGTATCGCAAAGCTCAGGCGGGCGCAGGACCATGTAATGTATTTGCCTATCCCTGTCGCGCTAATCCATCTTTCCAGTACTTTATTAGCCCCATCCGCTGTTGGTAAGCGAAACAGCAGGCCCGTTGTTGAAAACCTCCTTTTCTCCACTATCATACGTGCAATGGGGTGCAAGGTTAGTGTAACAGGCAAGCCTGTTTTAGCCTGAATAATACGTGTGGTTAGTTTGGTTCCGCTAATCTGGTTTATCTGTAGCCGCTTCACATCCACCCAACGCAAGCCGGTATAGCAGCAAAAAATAAAGGCATTTTTCACTTCTTCGTTGGTGCATGGTGTATTAAGCAGTTCCAGATACTCCGGGACTTCCAGGTGTTCTTTTAGTCTGATACTGGGGTTCGATCTGGCAGCTACCTTTTCGGAGGGGTTTATTCGGAAATAGCCATCAGCAGTAGCAGCCGCCAATACCCATTTAAACCGGGTATAATAATCGGAGGGCGTTTCTCCTGTATATTTATCTAACAAGAATCTACGAAAAGCCTTACAGGTATTTTCTGTTATATCTGCTGGTGAAATAAAAGTAACCCCAACAAATAGCCTGAATTGTTTCAGGCTACTTTCCAAATGCCTGTTACCGTCGCGTCTATTGTTATTTACATACTCTTGGTAATAATCGAGAAAGTTCTCTTTGAACTTATGCGCAGGTATAAACGCGGTGCCGATTGACTGTTGCTCAATAATAACCTGGCTCTTTTTGACCTCCAATAAAGCCAATGCCTGTTTGTTATGGTTCTTCTGTGTCTGGTCTTTCGGCTTCGTATACACGAAAATGCCAGTGGCCGGTCGTTGCCCCTTAGCACGGCCAAAGTCGTAATAATAATACGTTTTATCCCCTTTAGTGTTTTTACGCTTCAGGAAATTCATACACCAATGATTTTGAAAGTACAACCATTGGCACCAATAGCATGCCGTACCAGCAAGGATTGCAGCCCATTTTCAAAAGCGAACGAAATGGGAAGAAAGTGGAAGAAAGAAATTTTTTGTAACACAAGTGCCGTGTTGACAAACTGCCAGTATGTAAGCAGGCAGTGATTTTGGAGAGTAAGAACGTGTGTCATGTCGTGTGTCAATTTTGTGTCGTGAATAGTGGAAGAAAGTGGAAGAAACCGGACAAAAAACGACATTGACACAAATAAAAAAGGTTGTAAGTCAAATACTTACAACCTTTCTAGTGCCCAGAACTGGATTCGAACCAGCACACCCTTGCGAGCGCTGCGACCTGAACACAGTGCGTCTACCAATTTCGCCATCTGGGCAACTGATTTTGTGTTTCAGGACCGCAAAGATACACAGAACTTTCATTCTGCCAAATTTATTTTAGTGATAATGAGAGCGTTAGCTTACTCTGCATACTCCCAGGCGCTCTGGTAGCTGTTTTGCGCCTCCGCATAGGCGATAAAATCAGCGTAGAAAGGCAGTTGCGACAACGTCCCGCTATCGCCAATGATCACCAGTTTCTTTCGTGCACGGGTCATCGCCACGTTCATCCGGCGGATGTCGGACAGGAAGCCAATCTTGTTTTCCGTGTTACTGCGGGTCATGCTGATGTACACCATATCCCGCTCCTGCCCCTGGAAGCTATCGATCGTGTTAATGGTAATACGCCCCTTGTAAGGCTGTAATGCCGGGTAATGGGCCAGCTGCTCCTTGAGTACCTCTATCTGTTGCCTGTAGGGAGATATAATGGCTACCGTCGGGAAATTTTCCGGCGTATAATGGGGCGCCAGCGCGTTGGTCATGATCTCCAGGTGACGGAACAGAAATGCCGCCTCTTCAGGATTGGTAGTGCTGGTGCCATCCGTTTTTTCATCGAAGCCGCAGCCCGCAGTGTCGATGAATGCCAGCGGCGTATCGTTGTCGTACAGCAGGTGCGCCGCCACAGAGGCGTGCGCCCGCAGTCGGTCGTTATAAAATACGTTGGAAGAATATCCCATAATCGTGGCGTGCATCCGGTATTGCTCTTCCAGCAGCACCACTGCTTCAGGATACAGCGCTACCACCTTTTCCAGCAGTGTGGTGGC
Source organism: Chitinophaga jiangningensis (assembly GCF_900142605.1). Classification (GTDB taxonomy): domain Bacteria; phylum Bacteroidota; class Bacteroidia; order Chitinophagales; family Chitinophagaceae; genus Chitinophaga; species Chitinophaga jiangningensis. Next base: position 439,217 of record NZ_FRBL01000004.1, on the reverse strand, counting down.
CAGGCCTGCCGCCGCCGCTTCATTGGACTTAATAGTTGGCGGGAGCTGACAATGGTCGCCGGCAAGGATCACCTTTTCTCCTTTCAGGATCGGAATCCAGCAGGCCGGCTCCAGCGCCTGCCCTGCCTCATCAATGATCACCGTGCGATACTTTAAATTTTTCACCGTATAATGATTGCTGCCCACCGGCGTAGCTGTAATCACCTGCGCTTTGGCCACCACATCCTCAATCACATACTGCTCAATATTCTCTACTTCCTTAATGATTTTCCGGGCTTCATCAAACAAGGCTTTGCGCTGCTCCCGCTCGGCTTTACCGAAGTTGCGTTTGTATTTATGCGCCATGTTGCGAAACTCATTGGCCTGCTTACGCAGCCGACTAACCTCTTTCAGACTGCTATGCCCCTGCATCTTGCGTTCCAGCGTGAGCGATAATAGTCGCTCGGATACACGTGCTGGGTTGCCTACGCGCAATACATTCAGCCCCTGCTCGGCCAGCTTCTCACTTAATAAATCAACTGCAGCGTTGCTGGGCGCCACCACCAGTACCTGCTGGGGCTCCTGTTGTATCAATGCCTTGATGGCCTGTACCAGTGTAGTAGTTTTACCGGTGCCCGGAGGGCCGTGTACCACCGCCACATCGCAGGCCTGCAATATTTTATTGACCGCTTCATTTTGTGAATGGTTCAGGCTCGGGATATGCACTGGCGCCACATCTGTACGGAAGTTAGGCGTGGCCTGCCCGGTAAGTACGCGTACGAGCCGGCCTGCTTTATTATCGTCCGCCAGAGCAATGGCCTGCTTCAGTGCATTTTGCATTTCATCGTAGCTGTTGTCGTCAAACAACAGATCGATGCCGAGCTTACCATCGTCAGCCCATTCGGGCAGCTCATCTGTGCGGAGGGTGATCTTGAGGCGGTTATCGCCTACCCATGCAATCACGCCTTCCTGCTGGTGCCGACTCCGGTCATGATTGGAAAAAAGCACGGCAGAAACGCCGCTTCTCAACTGGTGAGGAATATCGTGGTGGGTGGTGCGTTCTACTTCTACGGTCAGGTAATCGCCGCGGCTCATTTCACTGCCCCTGATTGCAATGGGGTACCAGGCCAGTCCGCCGGCTCTGCGATCCTGCACAGAAGTGCTCTCTGTCAGCGCCTGATATGATTTACGGTCTTCTTCCCGCTCTGTTTTGAGTAATTCCTGGAGCTTTTTGAAATAATCCATCCTGCAAAGATACGATGTGGGCTGGATAAGAAGAGGATAGGCCTCAGTTCACGTCCACCGAAGCGATGGAACCCCGTGCAGACGGCCCTTGTAGCAATAGTCCGTGACTGGCGTACAAAGCCGTGATGCATTTATATCTCCCTACATTACTATATTTAGGGTTTTAACCAAAACCCCTGTTCCCATGACGTACGGACTCGGTCTATTCCTATATGTATTTTTATTTTACGGCCTGATTGCAGTCGCAATAGTAGTTATTGTGATTTACTTCGTGAAACAAGCCAAGAGGCTGAAAAGAATGGAGGATTTGCTGGCGGAAATCAGGGATCTGAACAAGAAATAATAAATACCTCTGGGAAAAGAGACCTTCTGTCTCTTTTCCCAGAGGTGCTCTTCCCGGGACTCCCGGGAAGAGCACCTCCGGGTTAGTAGCTTAAAGTAATACCCGCTCCAAAGCCCATGTCACTATCATAATGCGTACTCAACGCAAAGTTTTTCGTTACCACATACCTGAAGCCAGCCATATACTCATAGTCGGTATTCACCATGAAATTAAACCGTAAGCGGCGGGAAATAGGCACGTCCTCGCGGGATAACTGCACGCGCACACGGCCATCTGTATCCAGGGAGGCATCGGCTACAATCAGCATTGGCAGGGTATATTGCAAACCAATGTGGAAAACCTGGCGGAAATCTTTTGTGTTTTTCTGACCAAACAGGTTTTTCTCCGGTTCATCCATTTTACGGTAACGCACATCCCAGCCAACGTATGGAAACAGCCATTGCATCTTCCCAAAATATCTCCCGAAGTGGCTTTCACTTTCGTAACCATGTCTATCGTTAAGGCCTACACGCCATTCTGTACTCAGCTGGTACCTCGTGTTTGATAAACGGATTTCACCATCGCTACCATTGCTTTCCAGGCCTACCTGCGCCTGCAGGTATTTCATACGGTCATCTTTTTTCAGCATTTTCCAGGCATAGGCCGGGTCCGGCACCTGCGGGTTAGGAGGCCCGTCCACATAGCTGAACACCCTGCCCATACCGCTCATCATGTGATACAGGATATGGCAGTGGAAAAACCAGTCCCCGCTTTCCGTGGCGGCAAATTCAATGGTGTCCACTTCCATTGGCATTATATCCAGCACGGTTTTCAGCGGAGAATATTCGCCCTGGCCATTCAGGACCCTAAAGAAATGGCCGTGCAGGTGCATCGGGTGGCGCATCATGGTATTGTTGAAAATCACCATCCGCACTACTTCGCCTTTGCGTATCAGGATTTTATCAGACTCAGAAACAGTTTTGTTATTCACCGTCCAAACATACCGGTTCATGTTACCGGTTAATTCAAATTTCAGCTCTTTTACCGGCGCATCCTTCGGCAGGGTAGTTTTCTCCGGAGCCTTCAGCATGCCGTAGTTCAGGGTTACAATTTCCTGGGGAGATGTCATATTCATGTGCTCCATATTGTGCCCGGAGTGGCTTTGAGGTGCGTCACTCATTTCGGGATACATAACGGTGTTCATGTCCATGGTCTGATTACTCATTTGCATACCGTTGCTGGTATCGAGGTTGCCGTTCATGAGCATCATGTCGTTCATCATTTTCATGCCCTCGAAATATTTCAGTTTGCCCAGCGGCTGCATGGGCATGTCCATTCCCTTACCCAGCCAGAGGCTGGTGGAGCCGGTTCTGTCCTCTGCGGTAGCCAGCAGCTGGTAGCGCATATCTTCCGGAATCGTCACTATCACATCATATGTTTCGGATACCCCTACCAGCAGGCGGTCCACTTCCACCGGTACCACATCTGCGCCATCGTTGGCTACTACGGATAGTTTGCCGCCGGAAAAATTGATCCAGAAGTAGGTGGATGAGCTACCGTTGATAATACGGAGTCTTACTTTATCGCCGCCTTTCAATGCCGGCATACTATCGCTCAGTCGGCCGTTGGCCAGGAATTTCTCATAGTATACGTCACTCACATCCATGGCAGTCATACGTTTCCACTCGTTGGTGATTTTAGTACCAAAGTGCTTTTGCTTTACGGCTTCAGTATAACTCTGTGTGCTGCCTTTTTTGATGGCAAACCAGTCGTTGGCAGTATGCAGATAGCGGTTGATCTGGTGCGGATGCATGTCGGACCAGTCGCTCAGCAACAATACTTTTTCAGGGATATCGCTTTTTTGTTTGGGATGAAAGATCAGGGAGCCATACAATCCGCTTTGTTCCTGGAACATGGTATGACTATGATACCAGTAGGTACCATGCTGTACTACCGGGAATTTAAATACATGTGTTTGTCCGCCTTTAATAGGCTGGGTGGTGAGGTATGGTACCCCGTCTTCCTGGTTGGGAAGGATAACGCCATGCCAGTGGATGGAGGTTTCACCTTTGAGTGTGTTATGTACGTAAATCAATGCAGTATCGCCTTCGGTGAATTCCAGCACGGGGCCGGGAATAGTGCCGTTGATGGCGAGTGCGTGCGACATTTTGCCGGAGTAGTGCACCATGGTATCGCCGATATACAGGTCATAGCGGACGGTTTTAGGTGACTGTGCGTATGTAAAGCTGCTGGCAGTGGCAAGCAGCAGGAAGAAGATAAGAAAGTGCTTCATAAAAATAAATCAAAGGGTAGCAGCGCCCGGTTAGTTATATCCGCTTGCTATGGATATAACTAATGCCGGGTGCCAATTGTTTGCGGTGGATGTTACTCGATGGTGTCTGCTACCTTGCCGCAGGTGAGCATCTGGTTGCCGTAATAAGGATTTTTGATGTCCTTGTTAGCGGAGAGCCAGCTGGCTTTTTTCATCGGGCAATATTGCTGATACACTGGTGCATCAGAGAGTTTGGTAGTTTTAGCGAGGGAGTACATGTCGGCAGACAGCTGTTTGAACTGTTCCCTTTGTTTGGCCAGGTCCTGCGTGGTGGCAATTTGTTGCGCATCAGCTACCAGTTTGGCTTTGGCGGCTTCGATGGATTTGTCGGCAGCGGCTTCACCTGCGGCCTTAACGAAGGCGGCAGCTGCTGCGCTGGCATTAGCGCTATTGCCGCTTACGAGGGCATCCTTAACGGCGAAGTATTGGGTGAGCAAACCGGATTTGTTTTGTGCATAGGCGCTGCCCAGTTGGAACAGCACGGCCATGGCGAGAAATACTTTTTTCATGATGGAGTAATTTGAGTTTGATATGATTTATTGGAATGAAGTATTGATAGGATAGTGGAAACTGCTACCAGGCTGCCAGGAAGGACCTTATCTGTCCTTTCCGGCAGAGCAGGCAGGTTTCCGCAATGTTGCGGGGCTTGTAATCAAATCAAAAAACTCTGTATTTCTATTCTGATATCCCTGACGGGAAGGCTTCTGGAATGGTTGGTTAAATATCGCTGTAAAGCGGCCGGTGTTGCTTCGGCCAAGTTGGTATTATAAAGGCTTGCTGCTGCCGGCTGCATATAGGCAGGGGCCGCCGCTACTTCCAGGGAAGCGTTGATGGCTTTGTCCAGCAGGGTGAACTTCACCATATCGCCTGAGCAGCAATGCTGCTGGTGACTGCTGTGCTTACTGCTCTGTGCCATCATTATGGCGGAGCAGGTGAAACCTGTTAACAGGTGCAGGCTGAAAATCAGCAACAGCGAAAAGGCTTTTATGGTGGATCTGCGTTTCATAATACATCCCAAAGATAGGAAGCGGCAAATCCGTGTTGTTTATATAATTTGTAGAATGATTTATATAATTTCCGAAACAGGTAATATATGGCAGTAGAATACTGGATGAGAGGGCCTGTGGAACAGGTTCCGGCGTTATTACAACCGGTGGCACACGCACTGTTGCAGGCCAGGGAGGAAATCCAACAGCTGATGGAAGGGTTTCCGGATGAACTACTATGGGAAAAGCCTGCCGGCAATGCCTCGCCGGGTTTTCACCTGAAGCATTTAACGGGTGTGCTGGACCGGCTCTTCACCTATGCGCAGGGCAGGATGTTGTCGGAGGAACAAATGGCCTGGCTGAAGCAGGAAGAGTTGCCATCGTACACCGTGGCGGAGCTGGTGGAAAAGTTCAGTCAGCAAACGGATGCCGCATTGCAACAGCTGAAGGCTACAGATCCTGCTACGCTGACGGATTTCCGCGGGGTGGGTCGCAAGCAGCTACCGTCTACCGTGCAGGGGTTATTGTTTCATGCGGCGGAACATACAACGCGCCATTTAGGGCAATTGCTGGTGACGGTGAGGGTATTAAAAACAATTAAAAACAACATAACATAAGTCTTTGCTGCTTACCTGCTTGGCTGCTTTGCGAGCAAAAAAGATCGCGCCCTGGCGCCGAAGGCGCCTAATGCCTAATAAGTTTTTGCGAGCTTAAAACCCTTTTGCTGCTTTGCGAGCAAAAAAGCCGCTCCTGGTACGGAAGCGGCTATCGCAAACATGGGATACAAACAAACTGGTCGAAAGGCCGATCTGGCTACTCCTAAGTGTACTGTATATTAATGCGTTTTACCATTTAGGATTCTGTACCATGGCAGGATTGCCGTTGATTTCTGTAAGCGGGATCGGCCACAGGTAATCGCGTCCCGGATCGAACACACGCGTTTCCACTATCACCGGCTGGCCGGTGTTTGGATTGATGGCGCCCATGGCAGGCCCTTTCAGCACTTCTTCGCCAATCTGCCACCGGCGGATGTCAAACAGGCGGGTGCCCTCAAATGCCAGCTCCACCTTACGTTCCCTGCGATATAACACACGCATTTTTTCCTGTGTATTGTATACGGCCGTATTCACATTTGGCATACCGGCGCGGTTGCGGATTTTGTTTAAGTACAGGAGTACATCCGGATTTTGCCAGTCGCCGGATTCTACAAGTGCCTCCACGTAGCTGAGCAGGATTTCTGCGTAGCGGGTGATCATGAAATTTAGTGTGCCGGAGTTGTTTCTGGATACGTCCTTTGGATCTACGTATTTCTTTACCCAGTAACCGGTTTGGGTGGACTGTGCGGCCCCTAACTGATCTACTGAACCCGCAGTAAATGGATCCAGCAGACGGTTTACAAAGGTTTGACCAGGAATGAGTATGCTGGCAAACAGGCGGGGATCGCGGTTGTTTTTATACAGCGGATTTTTCCAGTAAACTGCCAGGCTATCGGGGCCTAACTCATCCAGGGTTTTACCCTGTAAGGTTTCGTAACTGTTTACCATCGCTGCGGTAGGACCATTACAAGCCTGACCGGATAAGCTTTTGGGCGCCATCCTGAAGAATGCACCGGAGTTGCCGGTACGGCGGAAAAGAATGCGCTCTTTGTTTTCCAAGGCGTCATACGAAAAGAGTTGGGCATAACTGTTTACACCTGCGGTAGTGCTATAGTGCAGGTCATATACGTTTAGTCCTATCAGCTTTTTCGCGTATTCAATCACTTTCGGATAATTTTTTATACTCAGGTACAATTGAACCTGCATGGCGTAGCAGGCTCCTTTTGATATCCTGTAGGCCTCACTGGAAGCATAGGTGGTGGGCAGAATTTCCGCTGCTGAATCCAGCTCGGTCGTAATGAATTTTACCACTTCTTCAGCAGTGTTGCGCGGCACAGATGCGCCGGCAGCGGGCTCCAGGCTCTTGTTTACGATCGGAACAGGACCATAAAACAGGAAGAGATTCAGGTGCGCCCTTGCGCGAAGGGCTCTTGCCTCCGCAGCACGTTGCTCCTTTACCACGGCGCTTTCCATGTACACACGGGAATAGTTTTCCAGGATGCGGGAAGCATTTCGTATATCCTTATAGTTTTGACGGTAGGTATCCGATAGATAACCATCGGTAGTGGTGACGGCGCCCAGCGGGTAACTATTCCAGCTGCCAAAGTTGGCGCGGAACACAGATTCATCTGTGATACCACTCATATGCATGCGGCAGTTCGCCTGGTAGGAAGAGGAAGTTATCAGTGCACCAGGCGACATTTGGTTATTATAAATTACTTCCAGGTAATTGAATAAATCTGATTCCAGCCGCCACCATTTATCATCGGTAGTAGCGGTCGGATTATCTCTTGTAAGGTAGTCCTTTGAACAGCCAAACAGCAGCAAAGATGCCAGCAGGGCGGTGAATATATTTTTATTCATATAGTTCATGTTCCCGATTTTAGAATTTAAGATTAAGACCAAAAGTGTATGCTTTCAGCAATGGAACTGTGTTTTGGTCGCCCCCACTTTCCGGATCAAAGAGTTTAACTTTTGAGAAAGTGAATGCATTTTGCGCATTGAAGTATACACGCAGCATTTTAGCCCTGATCTTTTTAGCAATTGGTTGGGGTAGATTGTAACCCAGTTCTATGTAACGGACACGCAGGAACCGGCCGTTTACGCGCCAGAAATCAGAGAAGTTAGCGTTTGTACCTGGTGTAGGTGTCAGTCTTGGTCTGGAAGCAGTAGTATGCTCAGGCGTCCAGTAATCCAACTGTGATTTTTGTGGTGTGCCGCTCTCGCCGCCGATATTCAGTGGTATGGCGAGGTTGCCGGAATAGAACAGGGAAGCTCCGGATTCTCCCGATAACAAAGTTCTGAAATCAAAACCTTTGTAACTCAGGTCCAGGTTGAAGAAAAAGACATCTGTAGGCTCTGTATTACCCAGTGGCACACGGTCCAGGTTGTTGATAATCGTATCTCCGTTTGCGTTAAGGAAATGTACATCCCCCGCGGCCTGGCCGTTCAGCTTCATTACTTTAGGATTATCGATATCTGCCTGTTGCAATAATCCCTGGGTAGCATAGCCATAGAATTCTTTGAGCGCACCACCTTCATACATGATGGTGTTACCGCTGATAATGGGTAAGCCGTTACCTACCAACCGGAGTATTTTGGTTTTGTTCTTACTGTAGCCAATACCTGCATCGAAAATAAACGCTTTGCCTAGTACTTTGTGATAGGAAATTTTTATTTCCTCACCGCGGTTTCTTACGCTTCCTACGTTTATCGGTGCTCCATTGTTACCTGATCCGATACCTACTCCTGAAGTATAATTTGGTTGAGGAGTAATGATCATGTCAGTGGTTGTTTTATCATACCACTCAGCAGTAATACTAATGCCTGGTTTAAAATGGATGTCCGTACCAACGTTCAGCTCTTTTACCTTTTCCCAGCTCAGACTCGGATTACCGATCACTGTTTCGGTGCCATTACCTGCGTCGATAGTGGTTTGGTAGAGATAAGGGTCTACGTTGTTATTACCCAGTATGCCCCAGGAACTGCGTATTTTCCAGGCATCAATGAAATTGACATTAAAGAAATTTTCTTTATCAATATTCCAGCCTGCAGCAACAGAGGGGAAAATGCCCCATTTCTTGCCGTCGCCAAAAAGGGAGGAGCCATCACGTCGAAGTCCTGCTTCCAGGAGATAGCGATCATCGAAGGTGTAGAATGCTTTGGCAAAAAAGGAGCGTAACGCTACATCCTTCCAGGATTCGTATGTGCGTAGTTCCTGTGTATAGCCGGCGATAGCGTTCACATTGTGTTTACCGAAATCGTGGTTGTAATCCAGGTTACCGCCGAAATAAAGGTAGCTCTCTCTTGCTGTAAGTGTGGCCGATTTAACGGTAGGATAGTTTACGCCGGCGGTGCGGTTGGTATAGTAATCGAAGAAGATGTAGGATTCCTGATCAGCCTTATCGATACCGGAGGCAACGCGATAACTTGCTTGTCCTTTCAGGCTCAGACCCGGCAGTATGTTCCATTGAGGACGGATGTTGAGTAAAGCCTCATCTCTCGTTTTGCCCAACTTACCACCTTTTTCCAGCATGGCCACCGGGTTCCAGCTTTCACCATAAATACCGTAGTAGGTATAGCCCGGATTATCTGCACGGGTAGGGAATTTAGAAATGATGTTAGGTGGTACTGTGTACATGCGGCGATAGATGTCGGTGGTGAGCCTGTTGGTGGCATAAGGCTGGTTTTGCTGGCTACGGCTGGCAAACAAATCCATATAGATGAAAAAGTTTTTCATCAGGTCCACCGTGGTGTTAGCGCGTACGGTAGTGCGACTATAATCAGAGTTTTTTACGTGTCCCTGCTGAAAAGTTTGGTTGATAGCGAGGGAGAAGCGTGCAGCCGTATTACCTCCTGAAACCAGGATGGAGTGCTGTTGAATGGGAATAGACTTCCGTAATACAAGGTCAGGCCAGTTGGTATTTGGATTTTTTACCGGGTCAATACCGCTTTGTGTTACTGCAATGATGGAATCGGAATATATCGGGTTGCCGCCGGAGTTTTTCATGGCCTCGTTGTTCATGCGCATCCACGTGGCCGCATCTACGAAGTCGGGCATGTACTGCGGCCGTTGAATACCATAGTAGCCATTGTATTCGATATTAGGCACACCGGCAACTCCACGTTTAGTGGTGATGATGATCACACCGTTGGCTGCGCGTGCTCCATACATGGAGGCAGAAGCGGCATCTTTCAGTACGGTAATGCTTTCAACGGTATTAGGATCGAGGTTGTTCATGTCGAAAGGTACGCCGTCTACCAGCACCAGTGGGGAGGCATTCAGGAGTGTGCCCACCCCACGGATACGAATGTTAGCCTGATCACTTCCTACCAACCCGGTAGTTTGTGATACCTGTATCCCAGTGGCGCCACCTTGGAGGGCCTGCGACAATTGCACAATGGGTTTGTTTTTCACATTGTCCATATTCACCGTGGCTACGGAACTGGCAATATTTTTTACTTTTTGTGTGCCAAAGCCCGTTACTACCACCTGGTCAAGTGTTTTCAGGTCTTCTTTCAGGGAGAAGATCAGGTTCACCTGTTCATCGTATACCACGTATTCCTGCGGCTTATAACCTACCATAGATACCACCAGGGTGCTGCCTTTCGGTACATGCAGTTCAAATACGCCATCTGCGTCGGAGTGTGCACCTTTGGTAGTGCCTTTTACCTGTACAGATGCGCCTACCAATGGTCCGGGAGGATCTTTGGCTTCCAGCACACGGCCCAGAATTCTAAGATTTTTTTCCTGGGGAGGGGCCACCATGGGAGTGCTGGAAGCAGCCGGCACCTCCTTCTTTTTTACCACCAGGGTTTTATCGATGATGTTATACACCAACGGCTGGCCTTTGAGGCAGAGGTCGAGGGCTTGTGCAAGCGAAGCGTCTTTTACCTGCAGTGAAACAGGTGCAATGGTGCTGAGTTCTTTCTCTTCATACACGAGGTATACGCCTGCCTGCTTCGCAATTTTTTTCAATACGGTTTTCAGCTGTTCATTTTTTGCGTTGATGGTGATGTGCTGGGCAATGCCGTTTGCATAGATATTCATCATTCCCAGGAACAACAGGAGTGAAGTGATGCGCATAATCCTGAATATTTTTGATCGTTTTTTACTGCCCTGCTTCTCAGCAATCGATTGCTGGCACAGGCATGGCAATACCGTGGGCGCCGCAGTTTGCGGTGCTCCGTTGCAAGGGTACGGATTCATACACTAATGGAATTTAGTTATAGACTATAGTTGATTTGTTTTAGAAAAATGATTGCATGTTCATAAACAGTACGATTGATTTTGGTTGTTCTTATATTATTGGACGGATACTACAGTAAGCGTTCTGTTTTCCAGCCTGCATTGTATATCGTATAGTTCCAGTATTTTCATAACGTCCTGCAGGTTCATATCGCGACCAATCTGGCCACCGAATTTTTTAGCTGCTACTGCGGTGGCGGATGCGTTGATGCGGATGTCGATATCATACCATCTGGCAAGCTGCCGCAGGAAAGCAGGCAGGTCGGTGTTTTCGAGTTCAAATTTTCCATTGCGCCAGGCCAGCACCTGATCTACGTTGGCGGCTAGCACACTGATGTTGCCGGTGGCAGGGTCCAGACGGGATTGCTGCCCGGGTTGCAGCAACGTGGAATTATTATGCTGTAAAACCCTGACTGCACCGCTTACCAGCGTAGTGTGTATCTGCTGCTCATCGTTGTAGGCCATTACATCAAAGCTGGTTCCGAGTACCTGCACTTCCATATCGGCTACCTGTACAAAAAACGGATGCCTGGCATCCGGTGCTATTTCGAAGTAGGCCTGACCGTTAAGCGTTACCATACGTTTATCCGTAAACGTTACAGGATACTTCAGGGAAGAGGCCGCGTTGAGCCAAACGTGGGTACCATCCGGAAGTGTTACCTGGAATACGCCGCCACGGGGAGTTTCCAGCACATTAAATGCGGTGGGGTCCACCTGTTTGCTGCGATACTGTAGTTCTCCCTCATGTTGTTCTATCGCAAGGTTACCGGTTTTAATCACCTGGTTACCGGTATCGCTCAACGTTACTTTGGAGCCATCCGCCAGCGTTAGCACCGCTTTATTTCCTGCCGGCTGTATAATATGTGCCATGGCGGCCGGCTTTTTGTGTTGGCGTGTCAGGAGGGGATAAGCTGTTATTGCAAGCACTGCCGCCGCCGCCGCTGCCCACCAGTAAATGTTGCTGTTACGGCGCACCGGGGCATTAGCTGGCTCAGTTCTCTCCCTGATATGCTCCCACATACGTGCCGTAGTAACAGCAGGCAAAGGCTGATGCTGCTCCAGGTGCTGCTCAAACAGTTCCTGGCTCAGCTCCCGCAATTCGGCCGCATCGGTATTTTGGAGATACGACTGCAGCCATGCCTCGTCTTCCGCAGTACGCTGCGTAGTGGAAAGGAGTGCTTTTAATCTTTGTTGATCGCTTTTCAAAATGCCTTGGTGCCTTTTTAACTATTATATACAACGGGTAATAAAAAAAGGGGGGGTAGGGAGAGAAAAAATTTTAAAGGCAGGAGAGTAGCAGCAGCACCAGTAAGGTGGTATCGTAGCTAACATGCTTACGGACATACTCCCTCAGGTTATGCATCACCTCCCCCAGATATTCTTTGACGGTGTAACGGGAGATGCCCATCAGCTGCGAGGCTTCCTCATAGGTACGGCCTTCCATTTTGCACAGCTGAAATACCCGCCTTTTCTGCGGAGAAAGCTGACTCACCGCGGCTTCCAGCAGCTCCCACTGCTTTTCCACTTCCAGAAAATCATGGTCCGGCATGGGCTGTAAGCCGGCTGCCTTACTTTTTTCTCTCAGTTGTTTTTTCAGGTGGTTGACGGCCCGGTTGAAGGTAACCGTGAAAAGCCAGGGCCCTAAAGGCCTGGCAGTATCAATATCATGGCGTTTTTCCCAGAGGGTGATAAATGCCTCCTGTATAATGTCTTCTGTTTCGGAAGCGGAATGTAGTAATTGGAAGGTTTTACGGTACAGCGCATGGTGATATTTTTCATACAGCGCTTTAAAAGCTGCCTGATTGCCGGCCTGTAATGCTGCCAGGAGGCCGGTTTCATCGTGGACGTCCGCTACGTTAATCAATAACTGGAATTCAAGGTGATTGTTTTCAAAGTAAATAAAAACTTAGCAATCAACCTGATAGTGTATTGATAAAACCTAATAGTAGATTCAGCTAAAATTGAAATGGAGGGTAAAAATTATAATGAGTGTTTGTTTCTACCTAAAAGAAGTAACTCATTAAAACGACACCTCCATACAGGCGACCGGGCAAGAAATCGCACCAGGACTTTACTGCGGCGTGTTAACATTTACACTAACCCTTTCGGGTGCAAGGAATCCAACCTGCTGTTCCGCCTTGGAACGAAGTAACCCGATACTACGGCACCGGTAGCCTGATAAGGTAAAACGGAAGGGTAATAATAATGATGAGTGTATATGTTCTTAAAGAGAAGTAACCCATCATAACGACACCTTCCGGTATTTTTAGTAAAATTTGCAGTCAGGCAAATAATGTAAAAGGTCCGCAGGCACCATCCTGCGTATGCGGCGGAGTAACCATTTACGACGGCACCGACTGCAAAAAGTATTTTAACGATTGGCCACTGGGCAATAAGTCGCTACAGGTTTCTATTTCCGGTGCTCTACTCCTTGAGCTTCCGCAACAGCGGGCAGGAGTTGCACCTGCTACCTCCGGGGTCACGTCGAAGTATCCCATAACTACGGCACCAATGGCCAGTTCATTCAAAATCATTGTAGGGCAAAAAGGCGTTCCAGGGCTTTTCATTCCGGTACTCTACATTGAGCTACCATGTTTGCACATGAGCAGGACTTGCACCCGCAACCGCCGGATCCCTACGAAGTATCCCGAAACTACGGCACCTGCAATGATCAAAATATTTATAAGGGTCAACAAACCGGACAACTACAAAGCCACTTCACGTATTTTGCTCAATGCATCCTGTCCTTTTTCAAGGGCTTCCAGCACGTCAAATACTTTGTCGCTCCATCCTGCAATCAGATATACATCGTTTTCCAGGATGTTCAGTGGTGCCTGACCATACCCCTGCAAATCGAAGAGGTACAATTTTGCGTCCGGCGCCACTTTTGTTTTATAGTCTGCCCACGCCTGGCGGAAGGAGTCAGCAGTACGATTTGTATTGGAGTTCCACATTTGCAGGTCAGAGAAGAACATCAGCTTATCGGCTTTGTATCCTCGTTTGATCAGATCGCGCAACACCTCGTGTCCGTTAGTGCTGTATCCTACTTCGCCTTCGCGTTGGTAGAATTCTTTCACATTGGACAGGATGTTTTTACCTGGCATGTTGATGACTTTCCACGTATCTCCGAACATACCGGCAATAACGTTGTCGCATTTATGTTGCAACAGCATACCCAGCATCAGTCCTATATCATAGGCCAGTACTTTGCTTTTCGCAGATACCGGCTGCTGCATGGACCCGGAAACGTCGCAGGCGATCACGATTTTGGTGTTACCATCAAAACCTCTCATGTTATGAATGCTTGCCTGCAAGGCTTTTTCCAGCGCTTCTCCGATTTTTGCGGCAGCACCATGAACTGGTAACTCGCGGTAGGCCGCCAGGAAACGGAAGGGCAGTTGTTTTGCACGTTTTACCGCATCCGCATCACTCAACAGGTCACATACCTTTTGTATATGTGCTGCACTGATATCTGCCTGCAACATATTACGCAGGTTACGCATCATGGCCATGTAACCCAGCTGACCACTTTCGATCAACTGTTCCCAGATGGCTTTGAAAGCGAGGTCTTTGGCCAGTGGCGATTCGTATTTATACTGCCCTGCGGCCGACAGCTCAGTTTCCCAGGTATAAGGCACGGCCAGCTCCTGTTTTGCTATTTTATTGAACAGCAACTGCTGCGATTCATCTTTTGCTTTAGGGTGCACCATAAACAGGGCGTCACGCAGGGTGATCGCAGTTTTACGGTCATATTTTGCAAACTGGTATTCGTCAAATTTGTTGAAGGCAACAGACAGTCCTTTCTGCACCTGCTTGCTCAGCTTATGCAGTTGTTTGGTTGCTGTACGGCCATTTGCCAGGGTGTAGTAGGCCAGAAGTTCTGTTATCTCATCTGCGCGCTGTACCACGCGACCTACCATTTTACCTACCAAACCATCACCAGTATGCTGTTTGGCCAGTTCCACCGCCAGTACCATTGGTACACTTCGCAGGTACATTTTTTCACGGGCATATACTGCCAGTCGTGCAATAAATGCAGGATCGGTTTTAGTCATCAGCAAACGGATACGATCCAGTTTCTCTGTGCTGCCTTCGTAGAACTGATCGCTCAGTGAAGCCGTTACCACGGTGCTGTAAAGCTCCATCTCAGGAGTCATGGCATATGCTTTTGCTCCTTCGTGGTTGGTGATTACCGGTTGCTGCTTGCGTTTAAAATTGAATTTCATATCGTTTGTGTTTTACTGTGTGATTGACTGTACAAAGATGCATGCGCATGTGCGCAGTGTTTTTGCGCAGTTAAATTTTTTTTCTATTTTTCCAGAAATTTATTTGAAATGCCGGTCAACAGGAACGCCCTTATACGCTATAAAACGATTGATGCATGCCTCCGAAATCGCCGCCGGCGCTGGACTTTAGCTGATCTTATCGAGAAAGTGTCCGATACCCTTTACGATTATGAAGGCATGGAAAAAGGTATCAGTCGCCGTACCATTCAGGCGGATATACAAATGATGCGCAGTGATAAACTGGGCTATAATGCCCCCATTATCATCGTGGAAAAGAAATACTATATGTATGAGGACCCTGACTACAGCATTACAAATATCCCTTTGAGTGATGCTGACCTCACCCGGATGACAGAGGCCGTGGAAGTGCTCAAGCAGTTCAAAGGCTTTACACACTTCGAACACCTCAACGGGGTGGTGCAGAAACTTGAAGGCCACGTGTATGCGTCTGGCCATGATAAGCAGACGATCATCGATTTTGAAAAAAATGAAAACCTGAAAGGGTTGGAACACCTCAATACTATATATGAAGCTATTGTAAATGGCATGGTACTGGAAATTTCCTATCAGTCCTTTAAGGCACTGGAACCCACACCATTGGACCTCCATGGCTGGTGGCTGAAAGAGTTTAAGAACCGTTGGTTTGTAGTAGGCGCCAAAGGCAGAAATGAAGAGCCTACCACTCTGGCGCTGGATCGCATCGTAGCAGTAAAGGCTAATAAGGAGAAATTATATTACCCTAACGAAAGCGACTATACGCCGCAAACTTATTATCAGCATGTTATAGGCCCCACTGTAATGAAACTCCGCCCAAATCGTGTGCGCATTGCCGTTACAGGTGAACATGTACCTTATGTGGCCACCAAACCACTGCATCCCAGCCAGCGTATTATTGAAATGGCGCAAGACAGAATGATAATAGAATTATTGGTTATAACTAACCTGGAACTGGAACGGGAAATCCTCGGTTTTGGAAATGGTATGGAGGTGCTGGAGCCAGCGCGGTTGCGTAACCGTATTGCGGAGAAAACCAGGAAAGCTGCCGACCTTTACTCAACGGAATAGCTTAATTTTAGCCATCCAAAACAACACCCCATGCAGGAAGCCGATTTCGATTTTTACAGCAGCCATAACCAGCCCCCTGTGCTGGAAGATTATAATTCCTTTACCAGCAACAGGATACTGAAAGATGCAGCGCATGCCTACGGAGCGGACTGGATTCACCCGCAGGCGGTAAAGTTCGGTGCCGCCATGGGCAGCAGTGGGATGCAACAGGCCGGCTTCCTTGCCAATAAGCACACCCCGGTACTTAGAACCCATGATCGCTTTGGTAATCGCCTCGATATAGTAGAGTTTCACCCGGCCTATCATGAGATGATGGACGTTAGCATCAATGCCGGCGTGCATTCCATCGCATGGTCCGCCAATAAATACGGTGGCTACCTCGCTCACAGCGTGCTCTCCTACCTCAAACAACAGATAGACGAAGGTACCAGCTGCCCGCTGACGATGACATTTGCCGTGGTACCGTCGTTACGCATCAACCCTGAAATCGCCGATGCCTGGCTGCCGCTGGCACTGTCTGACAAATATGATCCCCGCCATATTCCCTGGTACGATAAAAACGGGCTCACCTTCGGCATGGCCATGACGGAGCCACAGGGCGGCAGCGATGTACGCACCAATACTACCATTGCCGCACCCGCCGGCGGTGGCATCTATTATTTAACAGGTCGTAAATGGTTCTGCAGCGCTCCCATGAGCGATGCCTTTTTAGTGCTGGCGCAAACCAGCGGAGGGCTCAGCTGCTTCCTCGTGCCCCGGTTTACTCCGGACGGTGTAAAAAACAAGCTGTACTTCCAGCGGCTCAAAGATAAACTGGGCAACAGGTCCAACGCCTCCGGTGAAGTAGAGTTCCATGGTGCCTGGGCCCAGCTGGTAGGAGAGGAAGGGAGAGGAGTGGTAAATATTATGGAGATGGTAAGGCATACCCGGCTCGACTGCGCCGTAGGCTCAGCGGCTACTATGCAACGCGCCCTCGCCGAAGCGGTACACCATTGCAGTTACCGCCAGGCATTTGGGGCCACGCTGCTAAATCAACCCCTGATGCGGAATGTACTGGCCGACCTCGCACTGGAATCCATCGGCGCCACCGTACTCGCTATGCGTATCGCCAAAGGCTTTGATGACGCCCTGCAGGACGAGCAATCTAACCACTTTATTCGTATAGCCACTCCCGTAGCCAAATACTGGAACACGAAGCGCGCTGTACTGGCACTGGCAGAAATTATTGAATGCCTGGGCGGCAACGGTTATGTGGAAGAATCCATCCTGCCGCGACTCTACCGCGACGTGCCGGTAAATGCCATCTGGGAAGGTTCCGGTAATGTGCAGGCCCTGGACGTACTCCGTGCCATGGAAAAAGAGCCGGCATCGCTTACCGCACTGCTCCAATACTTCCAGGCGGAAAAAGGACATCACCCCCTGCTGGATCAACATCTCACTAAAACAGAAAAACTACTCACCAGTAACCCCGGCCCATTACAGGCCAGAGAAGTAGTGACCGCTATCGCACTCGCCATCCAGGCAACGGAGCTGATCCATATCGCAGCGCCAGCGGTAGCAGCACTATTCTGTCAGTCACGGCTTGCCCCCAATAACTCCGCCGGCTGGGGATGCCTGCCCACTGATAACATGGACCTCCTGCTGCAAACCATTGCCTATGCGTTCCAACACCAGTGATAAAACATTATTTTTCATTCATTTAAACCTTTTGTAATTAACCGGTGTTGTTTTAGTAACTATATTTCCAGGCAATCCAAAGTAGCAGCCATCCCCGTATTTTTTATTCACAATCAACTTAATGGTCATACTGGGACCGGCGACCTTGCTATTTTTCGCGTTGCTTGTAGGGAAAAGGATTGGAAGCAACCTCAAAATTTTAAGACACCGTCTGGCTCCCAGCTATGACTATTTTAACGTGTACGTATATACGATATTGCCATAAATAGGAAGAGGGGACGGCCATTGGCCGCCCCCTCTTTCATGAACAATAATTTACTTTTTATTACCAAGGTAAGTTCTGCCTGCTGCCAGGTGATTAATCGCGTCCGCCATGCGCTGAATCCGCGTGTCCGTCACCGTAATCTCCATCAGCCATTGCAGGCATTTTTTCTGTTCAGCCGGTGACATCGTGTTATAAGCCGCCAGCGCCGCCGGCTCATCATGCAGGCAGTCAATAAAATCCTGTGTGGCTACATCCATTATGTTTTCGCCTGCTGCAAACAGGATCAGGTGTACGGTGGCACCGGCCTCCTTCTTGATTTTTTTACGAATAGTGGCATTTACCGGCAACATCATATGGCTGCCTTTTACCGGCATCAGGTTACATACCGGTAGCTCATGGCCGTCAATGGTACCACGTACTTTGCGCATGCCAAAGTGCTGGCGTGGGTCCTTAGGGATTTCCGGTAAGGAAATGTAAGTCCAGCCGCCCTTTACTTCCCAGCGTTCCAACAATTTTTTCTTATCAATCAAGGCCTTCTCTGTCATAAAATAATAACTCCTGCCGTAAAAGTAATTACTGCAGGAGTTATAAAAAAGAGAAGGATGTTTTCACACCTAAATATTGATGGCTCCCCTGCCGGTGGCAGCGAGGTAAGCATCTTTCATTGTTTCGGAGAAAGTAGGATGCGCATAGGAGATCTTGCCCAGTTCAGCACCGGTCAGTTCAAATTCCTGTGCCATTACGCCCTGGGCAATGATGTCTGCCGCGCGGGCACCAATGATATGTACGCCCAGCACTTCCCCATATTTCGGATCCACGAGCACTTTGGAAAATCCATCCAGGTCGTCCGAAGCTCTTGCGCGACCACTGGCAAGGAAAGGAAATTTCCCTTTATTGTAAGGGATGCCGGCTTCTTTTAGTTGCTCTTCGGTATAACCTACGGCAGCTACTTCCGGCCAGGTGTACACTACGTTAGGAATGCGCAGGTAGTCGATTTTATGCGTGTGTCCCTGGATGTTATCGAGGATGGCGATGGCTTCATCTTCTGCTTTGTGCGCCAGCATGGCGCCACGGATCACATCCCCGAGTGCATAGATATTTTCTTCGCCGGTGCGCAGCTTGTCGTCCACTTCTACGCGGCCTTTGTTATCCAGCTTTACTTTTACGTTTTCCAGTCCCAGCCCTTCGGTATATGGTCGGCGGCCAACGGCCATCAGACAGTAATCGGCGGCAATGGTCTGCTCTTTACCCGCTGTATCCAGGTATTTCAGCGATACGCTGTTGCCATCGGTAGTCACCGTCTGCACTTTACAGCTGGTACGGATGTCAATGCCCTGTTTGGTCAGTACTTTCTGCAATTCTTTACCTAACTCCTTATCCATAGTAGGTATCAGGCTGTCAGCATATTCCACCACCGTTACCTGTGTACCTATGCGGCTATACGCGGAGGCCATTTCCACGCCTATCACGCCTCCGCCTACTATCACCATGGCTTTTGGCTGTTCGGAGAGATATAAAGCTTCCGTGGAAGTGATGATACGTTTTTTGTCGATTGTGATTCCCGGCAACGTAGCGGGTTTAGAGCCGGTAGCGATAATGAAGTATTTGGAAGTAACCGTCTTTTCTTCCTTGCCACTTATTTTGATGGTGGTGTTATTGACGAAGCTGCCTTTCCCGGTGAAAACAGTGATCTTATTTTTTTTCATCAGGTAGGTGAGGCCTTCGGTATTGGATTTCACTACCTCGCGGTTACGGTTTACCATTTTAGCGAAATCCACTTTAATGTTGTCGGCAAAAATGCCCTGCTTAGGTCCCTTGTGAAGAATGGCGTAATAACTTTCACTACTGTCGAGCATAGCCTTGGAGGGAATACAGCCTACATTGGTACAGGTACCGCCCAGCACGTCGTATTTTTCAACGATAGCTGTTTTGTAACCCAGCTGTGCGGCGCGTATAGCGGCAACGTAACCTCCGGGTCCGGAGCCGATAACGACCATGTCAAAATCTTTTTCCATAATAAATATTAATAATTGGTGAAGACAGACTTTTAATCAGGTAAACGAACAGAAGAGCATGGTTGTTTGTGCCAGCCAACCCTTTTTTCGTTTTCCTGGTACGGGTGTTGTGTCAGGTTTCCTAAAAATCAAAATGGAAATTACTGATATTACCGTATACATCGACAATAAACCTTACAGTTTTCACGTAAAAGTGGATCATAAGGCCAACAGCACTACTTATCAGGTGGATCCCGTGGCAGATGCGGACCCGGTACCGGATTTCATTCCCGAACACCTGGAGTTTAATGAAAATGGGGAAGTAACGCTGAAACAACGTTTAAAAACGGTGGAACAGGAGCAACTGGCCCGGCTGGTGTGGCAAAATATCCTGGACAAAACAAAGCCATAGCGGGTATTCATCTCCCCAAACCCTTTATTACAAGCTAAACAATAGGTTGCACTGGTTGTTAGTGCAATCAGAACCCGATTGCATATGATTTCCATCCTGATCATCCTCATCCTGATTGCTTTCAATTTTTATTTTTCTATGGCAGAGATAGGATTGATTTCTATCGACAAATCCATCTTACAGCAACAGGTCGACAAAGGCAATAAAAAAGCAGCGCGCGTGCTGGAACTGATAAGTGACCCTGACGAGTTTCTAAGCGCCGTGCAGGTAGGCATTACATTGGTAGGTATCCTCGAAGGGCTCTATGGGGGCGATCTGATGGCAGCCATGCTGGAACCACGCTTCATTGCCTGGGGGATGCACACTTCCTGGGCGCATCTGACGGCACTGGTGATAGGGGTAGGATCTATTACCTATCTGACAATCGTGATCGGGGAGCTCATCCCGAAAACCCTTGCCCTGCTGGATCCGCTGAAAGTATCTTTTCTTATTACCCCCTCTATGATCATCTTCTCTAAAATAACTTATCCCTTTATTAAACTACTCACGGCCAGCACTAAATTTATCCTGGGCCTGTTTAACATCAATACGATCCGGGAAGAAAAAATTACGGAGAACGACTTACGCGGCATGCTCACCGCCGCCTACAAACAAGGGGTTATTGACAAGGGGGAATTTATTCTCCATAAAAACCTGTTTACCACTTACGACCTCAAGGCGGAAAATATTATGACACCCGCCACTATGATTACAGCGGTGCGAACCAATATGTCGAGAGCGGAAATAACGGATGTGATCAAAAGCAGTATTCACCGCACTTTTCCCGTAATAAATGCCGAAAAGGAAATGTTGGGAGCCCTGGGAGTGAAAGAGTTTTTTCTGTACCCCGACAAACAGGTGCAGGAAATGGTGCAACCGGTTTCTTTCCTCTCTGTAAACCAGGAGGTGTACGATATTTTTCAGCAGATGAAAAATGAAAATACCAACATGGGTATTGTGATTGATGAATACGGCGCGCTGGAAGGCATGATATCCTACCATGATATTGTTTCGGGCCTTATGGGCGGGAGCCTGCCAGGCTATAATATTTCCGAACGGTTCCTGAAAAAACTGCCGGAGGGCAGCTGGCAAACCTACGGCTATACGAAGTTGAGTTATATCCGGGAAACCCTTGGTTACGACTGGTTACACGAATATGAAAGGGAAGATAATACAGTGGCAGGGTTGATCATCGATAAGCTGAAACATATACCTGCGGTGGGAGAGAAGATTATCCTGAACAAGGTGAGTTTTGAGGTGACTAAAATGGACCATCATCGTATCGACGAGGTGGTGATTCGTGTGCTGCCTGATCCATCGGCATAATTTATTTTTATTTTAGGGAGACATTTTTTTCGCTACGCCAATTGGCTGCGTAGTGGGTTACTATTTTTGTATTCCAAAATAACCATATCTACTTTCTGACCCTGTATTTTGTAACCTACTAAAAGAAAAAGAATGAGATCTAATTGTTTGTTGGCCCGTTTCACGGGACTATTCCTTGTTTTTGTACTGTATGCCTGTAAAAAGCAGGATGCCTCACTACAGCAGGTTCCCAGTCCTGCGGTGGCTGCCGTTCAGGTGGAAACAGTTAATGGAGAAGTAAATGTACCGTTGTCGTGGTACACCCTGGAATTAAAGCTGATCAGGGAAACGCCGGGGTTTAGCCCGCCGGTATCCGCCAGGGCCATTGCCTACACGGGTATTGCATTGCACGAGGCCGTGGTGGGCCGTAGTGCAAATGCGCAAACTTTGGGCGGGCAGCTAAACGGTTTACCGCCATTGCCGCCGCCATCAAAGTATAAGCAATACAATTGGGCGATTGCTGCCAACAGTGCGCTGGCTTATATCATTAAGCAGTTGTTCCCGAATGTGAGTGCGGCAAATCTGCAGCTCATCAATCAGTTGGACAGTACCAACAAAGTAACCTATGCCAACAATTGCAGTGCGGATGTTATGGCCCGTTCCGTGGCGTATGGCGAGCAGGTAGCTACGCTTATTTACCAGTGGTCTCTCACGGATGGTGGTAAAGACGGTTACCTGAACAATTTCCCGGCGGATTATATTCCACCTGCCGGCCCTGGCCTGTGGGTGCCTACACCGCCTGCCTTTCAGCGTGCCATGCTACCTTACTGGGGCAATAACCGTACTATGCTGAAGCCTCACTGGACGGATGCGGTGGCTTATCCTCCGGTAGCTTATTCTACTGATACGGCCAGCAATTTTTACAAGGCAGCCAGGCTGGTATACCAGAAAGGAGTGGCTGGCACGCCGGCAGAAAAAAACATTGCGCTGTACTGGGCAGATGGTGCGGGTACCTTTACACCTCCGGGGCACCTGATTGCCATTGCCACACAGCTGATCGGGGATAATCAGCTCAGCCTCAGCGCCGCCGCTAACCTGCTGGCGCAGGTAGGCATCAGCCTGAATGATGGCGGTATCAAATGCTGGAAGTACAAATTCCATTACAATGTGCTGCGACCAGTAACGTATATACGTAGTCAGATCGACAGTACATGGTCGCCCCTGATCGGCACACCGCCATTCCCCAGCTATACCTCCGGGCATGCCACCTTTACCAGTGCCGCCGGCAATGTGATGGCCGCAAAATTCGGCAGCAGTTACGCTTTCACCGACCAGCAGAAGGTGCCGGAAGGCTTTGCCCCACGCTCTTTCAGTAACTTTAACCAAATGATAGATGAAGCCAGCATTTCAAGAGTGTATGGTGGTATTCACTATGATTTTGACAGCGAGTTCGGCAAGGTAACGGGAAAACAGGTGTCGGACCGGGTGGTGTTGCTGAAGTACTGATGTGGTTTTTAGCCCGTTTTGGCAAAGAGAAACTTGTACGGTAACAGTTGTTGAAGTACTGATGTAATTTTTAAACTCCCATGCCGGGGTCGGTCACGTGGCTGATCCCGGCATGGCACTGCCGCCACTGCTCAACAATTAACGCACCCGATTGTAATTATCGTGGCATCTTTGTATTCGGAATACCACAATTACATGGGTACACAACACCATAAATCAGTAACGGCAGCAGGATTGCTGATTGCATTAGGCATCATTTACGGCGACATCGGAACGTCCCCGCTGTATGTGCTCAATGCCATCCTGAAAGGTAAGATGGTAACGGAAACGGTAGTACTGGGATCTTTATCACTGGTGATCTGGACGCTTACGCTGCAAACGACCATCAAATATGTAGTACTTACGCTGAAGGCGGACAACAGGGGAGAAGGCGGCATCTTTTCCCTGTACACCCTTGTGCGCCGCCGCCGCAAATGGCTGGTATTTCCTGCAATGATAGGCGGAGCTTCACTGCTGGCTGATGGGATGATTACCCCTCCTATGTCTGTAACCTCTGCCATAGAAGGGTTAAGAGGTATTAATAACATCGGGGAGATCTCCGATGGCACCATTGTCATCATCGTGCTGAGCATATTATCCGTACTGTTTTTATTGCAGCAATTTGGCACCCACTCCATTGGTCGTTTATTCGGCCCTGTTATGACCCTCTGGTTCCTGATGCTGGGCACGCTCGGCGTGATGAACCTGCTGCATTACCCGGTCATTTTCAAGGCCTTTAATCCCTATTACGGGCTGCACCTGCTGTTTACCTATCCGCAGGGTTTCTGGATTCTGGGAGGGGTGTTTCTGTGTACCACAGGGGCAGAAGCATTGTATTCCGACCTGGGCCACTGCGGCCGGGGGAATATCCGCGTGTCGTGGGTAATGGTGAAAACCTGCCTGATTCTCAACTACCTTGGGCAGGGCGCCTGGCTGCTGGTAAACATGAACCAGCAAACGGTAACGGATGAACTGATCCGAACAGGTTTTAACCCGTTTTATGCCATCATGCCGGACTGGTTTCTGCTCATAGGCATTATCATTGCTACCAGCGCAGCCATTATTGCCAGTCAGGCACTGGTGAGCGGCTCCTTTACGCTCATCGGTGAGGCAATGCGACTGGGATTATGGCCACGCATGAAAGTAAACTACCCCACCACGCAAAAAGGACAGTTATTTTTGCCAGGGATCAACGTATTACTCTATCTCGGTTGCTGCGGGATTGTGTTGTATTTCAGGAAATCCACCAACATGGAAGCCGCGTACGGACTTGCCATTACACTCTGTATGCTGGCCACCACGGTGTTGTTTGCCAATTACCTGGTGATCAAACGCGTGAAGCCGGCATGGATCTACCTGTTCCTGGCCATTTACCTTGCTATTGAAGGCAGCTTCCTGTTTGCTAACCTCGTGAAATTTGCACACGGTGGCTACGTAGCGTTAATTGTAGCTGGTGGCCTCTTCTGGATAATGTATGTATGCTATAAAGCCAGACGCATTAAAAACAGGCTGGCCGAATTTGTAAAGCTGGAACCATATGTGCCCATGCTGCGGGAACTCAGCAATGATGCGGCGGTGCCTAAAACCAGTACACACCTCGTATTCTTAACCGCCGCCGATTCACCAGGCGAAATCGATAACAAGATCATTTATTCGATCTTCCGGCGACAACCCAAGCGGGCAGACATCTACTGGTTCGTACATGTGCAAACGTTAGATGACCCTTACACCACGGAATATGAAGTAACGCACTACCTGCCCAACGAAATTATAAGAATCGATTTTAAACTGGGATTCCGCGTGCAGCCACGTATAGACCTGTTCTTCCGGACAGCGCTGCAGGACCTGGTGGCCCGCCGCGAAGTAACCATCACCAGCCGCTACGAAAGCCTGGAAAAACGTCACGTCATCGGCGACTTCACCTTCGTGGTGATGGAAGCATATCTAAACCAGGGGCATCAGCTTTCCTTCTTCGAACGCTGGATCATGGAATTCTATTTCTGGCTGAAAGATTATACCCTTTCAGAGGAAAAAGGATTTGGCCTGGACGCCAGCAGCGTGCGCGTAGAGCTGTACCCGTTATTCCTGAATACGTCCAGTAATATTAAACTTAAGCGAATCGCTCCACGATAAGGTGTACTTCCTGGCTGACTAAACAGGAAGATGAAGGTGCTGAGGACCGCGTAAACACACGCTGGTCCTATCACCTACCTGGGAACGGCTACACGTTTTTGTCAGCCTCATATACTACGATGGAAAATTGAAACTCCAATCAGGTGGAAAGCCATCATCCGGCCCCGCAAGCCGGCGAAATCATACAAAAAGTCCGGCTACCTTTGGCAGCCGGACTTTTATCCTATATACTATTTCGTTGCTTCTTCTGAACTTTTACTGCTCATGATATACAAAACAGCACCTATTACAATCAGGCCTATTTTAATGGCCCACGCCGTGGGTTCGCCCCATTGATATATCCAGATCAGGACCTTGGGCACGTGGTTAAAGAAACCAGCTACAATGGATAAAAGGCCTACGATTACTAAAAATGATCCGATTCTTTGCATAGTGTAAGGTTTTCGTGGTTAATCAGAAATGGGTTAAGAATTGAGGAAGCTGAATTTGCCTTCGAAAATAGGACCCGCTACCGGCACTGGTTTCATTTGTCCGTTATAGGCATTGATGATCCCCATAATCCAGAGAATCAGTATCGCTATATTAGCGTAAACTACTACTGATAAAGCCGGCACCAGGCTCACCACCACGTTGATGGCTACACCGAGTAAGATGCTGATAATCGCAATGCCTAATGCCTGCTTTAGATGGTAGCTTACAAAATGATCTTTAGGCTTATCCTTATACTGAAAATATGCAATGAGCCATCCGATGATGGAGAGGTAAGAAATGATGGCCAAGGTTTTTCTGTCCATGCTGTTTTTTTTAGTTTGTTAAAATTTGATTTAACAAAGCTACGGCCGATGGCCAGGGGTTTTTCTCCCTGAAAACAGCTATTTTATTGCGATATATTACAGCAAACCGTATTGTGTAGCCAGTTTGATCACCGCCGTCATAGTGGTAACGTCAAATTTTTCAATGAGATTTTTACGGTGACTCTCTACTGTATGCGTACTGATAAACAGTTGCTCCGCAATCTGCGCGGTAGTGAGTCCTTTACTCACCAGCCCCATAATTTCTTTTTCGCGACGCGTGATTTTAGGAATATCTGTTAGTTCTCCTTCCTGTACCTGGCTCACAATTTCCCGAGCGGCATTACAGAGGTAAGTATCCCCTTTCAATGCAGCGTTGATCGCCATGATGATTTCTTCTCCCACGGAGTTTTTCAGCACGTAGCCATTGGCACCACTGTTGAGGATATTTTTGATCACAGGTCGTTCGTTGTGCACGCTCAGTGCAATAATCCGCACGTCTTTATCGTACTTGCGTACCTGTTTGCATAAGTCGATACCGTTGATGTCGGGCAGGTTAATGTCCAGCAGTACTACATCCGGTTCCAGCGTGTTGATGGCTTCCAGGCCGGCAGCGCCGTTGCTGAAACAGCCGGCTACGGTGAGTTCTTCCCGGGTGGCGAGCAGATTTTTAAGTCCTTCCATTACAATTGGATGGTCGTCTATCAATATTACTTTTATCATAAGGCGTTTTTAGTTTACAGCACATTCCACAGTAAAAGAGGCACCGGTGCCAGGGGAAGAAGTTACTTCCAGGGTGCCTTGCAGCATTTCGGTGCGGGATTGGATGTTTGCCAGCCCGGCGCCTTTCAGGGCAGCCATTTCCGACTGGTCAAAACCTTTGCCATCATCTTCTACTGTCAGGAAGATGCGGTGGTCACTTTGTTGTAATTGCACGAGTATTTGTGTGGCACCGGCGTGTTTAACGGCGTTATTCACCAGCTCCTGCATAATGCGGTACAGCGTCACCTGCCGGCCGTGATTCATTTCATTACGATAATGGTAAACCTGGCAGGTAACGGGCACGCCTGATTTTTTCAGTCCGTTGCAATACTCGCGGGTGGCCTCTCCCAGGCCATAGGTCAGCAGTACTTCCGGCATCATACTACGTGCAATTCGGCGCAGTTCGTCCACTGCATTGTCGAGGTGGCGGAGCGTTTTATGTACTATTTTTTGTTGGGGAGATGTTGTTTCAGGCGCATTCAGTGCCGATAATTCAATTTTAACACCCGACAGCAGGCCGCCCAACCCATCGTGTAAATCGCGGGCGAGGCGGGTACGTTCCTGCTCTTGTCCTTCCAGCATGGCAGATAACATGGAGATACGGTGTTCCTGTTTGATTTTATCCAGCTCCATATTGTGGAGCTGTTGCTTTTGCCGGAGTGCTTTGGAGCGCTGTTTAAAGGCGAAGTACAGGAATGCTGCCGCCAGGAATAGTGCAATGGTCAGCACCGAATAAATTTTATTCAGCTTGCGGTTATACGTAAATCGCTCGCTCATTACTTTCAGTTCCTGCTCCCGTTGTGATGTTTTGTAATTAGCGGTGCTGAGTGCCTGTTGCTTTAGTTCTGTTTCATATTTGGCGTTGAGGAGGGCTTTTTCCTGCAGGCTGGCCGCGTATTTGGCGGCCAGCAGGGCCTGGTCTTTTTGTCCGGAAATGTAGCGGGCCTGTATCAGATCTTTGTTGCGCTGCTCCGCAATGAGGCGCATTTGCAGCAGGTCTTTTTCTTTTCTGGCCATTTCATACTTTGCTTCCAGGTCTTTGGCTTTGTTCATTTTTTCCACGTCAAACAGTTCCTGGTACAGGGTCATGTATTGTTTGTAGTTGTGGAGGGCCTGGGCAGTATCTTTCAGCTGTTCGTAGCATTCGGCGAGGCCCAGGTGCGACTGCGACAAATTATATTTATCAAACAGCGGATCTTTGGCGCTAACGAGGATGGCGCCATTGAGGTAGTTAACAGCCGATTGATAATCCCCGCGTCTGGCGGCTTCGGAGGCCAGCTCGTTGTATACGCCGGCTTCCACCGCAAACTGTTTGGTGAGCTTACCTTCCTGCAGGGCGATGTTGTTGTAATAGTCCACACTGTCCTTGTTGGCAGCGGTGGCGGGCATATTTTCCCGGAAAATATTGGCGATGCCGATGGCCGAAAAAGGAATATTGCTGGGTGTTACCAGTCGCTCCCGGTTGGCCCTGGCCAGGTGGAGCGACTTCCGCATATAAAACAGTGCGGAGTCCAGCGCCTCTTTTCTTTCGGTATTTTCGCGGTACAGGTTAATGAAGTAGCCTCCTCTTTCCTGGTTGGCACTGATGAGTTTTTCCAGGATGTGCAGCTGGTTGGCGGCATTGAGAGAGAGGCGCGTATATTTTTCAACGTTTACGAGGTCGTACCATTTGAAGTAAACCCCGGCAATTTCTGAGTATACTGCCTGTATGTAGGTAAGGCCGCCGGGGGCCTTTTCCAGTACTTCCAGTGCCTCCTGGAGCGTTTTAATGGCGTCTGTTTCCTGTCGTGACCGCACCTGTAGCCAGCCTTTCATATACAGCACATAGCCTTTCATCAGCTTACTGTTAGAATGCCTGATGTAATAGGTGGCGCTGTCAAAATGTTTATAGGCGGCTTCAGTATCCCCGCTGATGAAGTAGGAGGCGGCCATCATGCCGTAGGTGTGGGCCCTGTAGCTGCCGTCTTTCATGGGCGCAGCCAGTTGTATGGATTCCCGGAGGATGTCCAGGCCTTCTTTCCAGCCGGTATTAAAAAATACGACCTGCCCCAGCCGGTCAGTAGCGTCGATGCGCATTTCCAGCGGGAGGTCCTTTCGGACAATAATATTCCTGAGCGAATCGGCCAGCAGCTGGGCCCGGGCACAAACCGTTGCTGTCAGGAAGGTGATGGTAAGTATTATTCGGTACAAAATATCTCGGTGTTGATCAGTTATCTGCAAAATTACTATTGTATAGGAATTAAAAATGGCTGATTTCAGGGATATCGCCAACCTGCCCTGCTCACTACTTTTGCTATATCAATCATGAAAAACTCGAAAAGAATGAAAAAAGTAAACAGCATCCTCGCCATTTTCGGCGCAGCCTTTATCAGTATGAATGTAGCAAGTTGCGGCAGCGCGCCTGATCCGGTGGAATACAACAATAAGCTGATGACCGTGATGAACGAGAATGAAAAAGATATGAATGCCATGAACGGCGCTATGAGCAGCCAGGATTATTCCAAAGCTGAAAACGTTCGTAAATCATGGTCCGAACACCTGAGTAAATCCATTGAAACCGTTGATAAAATGGAATCTATTGATGATGCCGGCCTGAAAGCCGCAGTGTCAGAGGGGTTGAAGAACTATAAGAAAATTGCGGACGAAGATTATAAAACATTGATAGACCTGCGTACCAAAGAAAAATCTGGTGATGTAACGGTGCAGCCTCAGATCCAGTCCACCCTCGATAAGATGAACAATTCCTTTGACGCTATCGGGAATAAGATTAATCAGGCATCCAACGCATTTGAGAAAAAAGCGACGAAACAGTAATAGTTGTATACCCCAAAATCATTTATTGTCCCCATACATGCCGGATGGAGTGGTGCAACAGCACCATCCCATCCAAATTAGAAAAGCGCCGTAGGCGCTTTTCTAATTTGGACTAAATAACAAGTTTATTTGGACTATCGGCAAACGCTCATTAACTATCTCTCCATAAATTGGTTTCTTTTTTCGGCTTTGTGTTAACAACCAAATCCGGTGGCAGGGAAGCTGCCGCCGTTTCTATTGTTGAAATATCGACAATTAATTTCGGAGATTGACGATATATCGTCAATATACATATGTGTTTTATTCGGATATCGTTGATTGTTAGTGGGTTGTAATGCGGCACATTAAATGTATATGCTGGTAGGCTATTTCTTATCTGCTATGTACAAGAACCTACTATTTTTATGTTGTTTGCTGTGTGGTAACCTGGCCTACGGGCAGGATGAAGCACGCGAGCCATTACCGGTATTACTCCATCAGCTTAAGTTCATCCATGATCCCGGCACCAGGGCATTGCAGTTGTTAATTGTAGCCGACAGTTTTATCCTCCGGCCAGGGGAAGCAGCTCATGACCTGGATACCGCCCTGTTGCTGATTAACCAGAGCAAGGAATTAAATGCAAATTTGGGAGATGCCACCGTTGCAGGGATCAGCCTCACATTACTATCCAAATGCTACCGCGAAAAAGGGGAAAGGGCCAGGGGCAAAGTATATGCGCAGAAGTCAATAGAATGGGCTGCTCGGCATCACCTGGATGTACAGTGGGCCTACGCCCTGGTGGAACGGGCCAGCTACTGCAACTATGAAATCTCCAACGAACTGGATGAGAAAATTAAATACAACAGGCAGGCAGCGGACCTTTTCGGTAAAACAGGCCGTTTGGAAATGCAGGCAAGAACGTTGGAACATCTGGGTGACTGCCTCTCCCTCGATAACAATGCGGACGACGCCATAGCCAGCGTGCTTAAGGCTATACGCTTATATAAAGCCCTGGGGATAACAGATATCTTACAAGCCTATAACCTCCTGGGCAACATTTATACGGATGCGGGCGACTACCAGGAAGCCCTCCGATACACGCTGCTATCTCTTCGTTCAGGCAAGCCCGGTAGTGATACCACCGCCGCCTGGATTACGATAAACAATCATGCAGGTATAGCTTACTTCCGGGTGGAAGATTATAAGCAGGCAGCCGTTTATTTTCAACGTGGCGCCACGCTGGCTGAAAAATACAGGGACACCTCCGGCTATCGCCTGTTGCAGTCCAATTATGCCAATTCTATGAATGGGTTACACGACTATCGTTCTGCATTGGATGCTATGTGGAAGGTGAATACACTGGGTGAAATTCCGCTGACTCCTGAAATGATCGGTCCCCTGCATATTATACATACAGCCTATCTGCGTTTACATAAGCTGGACAGTGCTTCGATTGTAATGAAAAAAATGCATCAGATTCATTACGCGCTGCCGGTATACCACCGTATGCAGCGATACTATTACGGTGCTGCTGCCCAGCAATACTTTGCTGACCACCGTTACAAAGAAATGATGCTGGCAGCTGACTCCATGGAAATGATAGCCATCCGCAACAAATTTCCCAAGGAAGTAGCTTCAGCCAACCTGTTGCGCTTCCAGGCTGATTCTGCCATGCACTTCTCCCCCAAAAGCATGCAGTATTACCGGCGTTACGTAAACATAAAGGACTCCTTGCTCGGTGAAGCTAAATTAAGGCAGGTAAACCGCCTCAAAATTGAATTTGAGTCCGAGGAAAAGGATGAAAATATCCTGGAGCTAAAAAGGCAACAGGAAAAAAAAGACCGGGAGCTACAGGCCGCCGATTTTCGCATGAAAGTGTTCATAGGGGGGGTATTGATGCTGCTGGCGTTGCTGATCCTCGTTTACAACCGCTATAAAATTAAACAGCGCAGCAATCAGCTCCTCCTTGAACAAAAGCAACTGATCGACAATAAAAAAGAGCGCCTCGAAGAACTGAATAAAACCTTGCAGCAAACCCTGCACGACAAAGAATGGCTGCTGAAAGAAATTCACCACCGCGTAAAAAATAACCTGCAGATTGTAATTAGTTTGCTCAAAACGCAATCTACCTACCTGGAAAATGGCCGTGCTAAAGAGGCTATCCGCCAGAGCCAGAACCGCATGTTTGCCATGTCGATTATTCACCAGCGGCTCTACCGCCAGGAAAACCTCGCCAGTATTGATATGCAGGCTTACATCGGGGAACTGGTGGAATACTTGCGACAGAGTTTTGATTCAACTGGTAATCTCCGGTTTATCAAGGAGGTGGCAAAGCTGGAGCTGGATGTAGCACAGGCAGTGCCTATCGGCCTGATCTTAAATGAAGCTATTACCAACGCTATTAAGTATGCATTTCCTGATGGGCGTTACGGCGAAATCCGGGTGCGACTGGCGCAGGAAAAAGAAAACGAAATCTTGCTGGAAGTGGCGGATAATGGAGTGGGCTTACCGCCGGATATGGACCTGGCACATTGCAAGTCCATGGGCATGAACCTGATTCATACGCTCACAGAGCAGCTGGATGGCAACCTGGAAATCAGCCAGGATAGCGGACTTTGCTTGCAGGTACGTTTTCCGCTGGAAGAAACGGAGAAGGATATACGCAGTTATGAAACAAATATGTTAACTGAAAAGCTGGTATGATGCATTCAATTTTAATAGTGGAAGATGAGCTGGTAGTAGCGGGAGATATCCGTCAATCGCTGGAAGCTGCCGGCTATCATGTAGTGGGCGTGGCACGCACGGTGCTCCGTGCCCTGGAGATCATGGAGCGTTGTAGACCTGACATGGTAGTACTGGATATATTCCTGAAGGGGGATCAAACGGGTATCGACCTGGCAGCCATTCTGAATGAAAGAAACATTCCTTTTGTTTACCTTTCCGCCAATGCAGACGAGCAAATTTTGGCAGCAGCACGGGTAACCCGGCCATTCGGCTTCCTGGTGAAACCATTCCGGGAAAAGGACCTCCTGGTAACACTGGACATAGCGTGGTACCGTAATCAATGTAATGAAGCGATTGATGCAGCGGGGAAAAACGGCAGACCGCCATCCGCCGCTGCGCTTACATCTCCCGATAAAAATAATTTCCAGGGTATTATAGGACAAACACCTGCCATGCAGGAAATTTTTGAGCAGATAGATGTGGTGGCACCGCTGGATACTTCCGTGCTGATTATGGGGGAAAGTGGTACGGGCAAAGAAGGGGTGGCTACGGCGGTACACCGTCTGTCAAACCGCGCTAATGGCCCGTTTGTAAAAGTCAATAGCGCTGCTTTGCCGGCTAACCTGGTGGAGTCAGAACTCTTTGGTCATGAGAAAGGTGCGTTTACAGGCGCGCTGGAAAGGCGCATCGGTAAATTTGAACAGGCACATGGTGGTACGCTGTTCCTGGATGAAATAGGGGAGATGCCAATGGAAACGCAGGTCAGATTGCTGCGTGTATTGCAGGAAAAAGAGATTGAACGGATAGGTGGCAAAGGCCCCATCAAAATTGATGTACGGATCATCGCGGCCACCAACAGGAATCTTGAAAAAGCGATTGCCCTCGGGCGATTCAGGCTGGACCTGTATTACCGGCTGAATGTATTCCCTGTTACCCTGCCCTCGCTGCGGGAACGTAAATCCGATATTCCCTTGCTGGCCACCCATTTTTGCAAATACTATGCACAAAAAGCAGGTAAGCTAATCACCGGCTTTTCTGCCCGGGCCATGAATCAATTGGTGGAGTACCCCTGGCCGGGAAATGTGCGGGAGCTTCAGCATTTCGTGGAAAGAACGGTGCTGCTGTCGCAATCAGCCGTGCTGGATGCAGTACCAGGGCCCTGCAGGCCGGAAGGTGCCACTACTACTGCATCGGCGGAACCGGCCGTAAAAACCTTTGCTGAAATGGAAAGGGATTATATCCTGGCCATGCTCAGGCGCTGCAATAATCGTGTGGCAGGCCCTGGTGGCGCCGCGGAGCTGATGGATATTCCGCCCAGCACATTAAACTCACGCATGAAGAAATTGGGAATAGCGAAAGTATTCAGAGGATACTAGTGATGCATCTTTGCAATACCTAATTTTTTCATTTTTGAATGTAAGGTGGTAGGAGGTACGCCCAGCAACTGTGCGGCTCCTCCTGCGCCTGCAATTTTCCCCTTCGTTTTCCTGAGCACTTCCATAATATGATCCCGCTCATTTTCATCAATGGTTTTAATCTGGCGGTGTAGGGTAATGCCGGTAAGTGCAGGTGGCTGCCGGCGTGCTTTCATCTCTCCCTTTAAAATAATATTTTCCTGCTCCGGCTGCTGGCGCTGTTGTATTCTTTTTTCGTAATGCGCTTTAAATATTGTAAGCAACTGCCGGCTCATGGCGGCTATCAGCTGGTCGGGGTGTTGCTGGTGCACAAAAGCTGTCCCGATGGCTGATTGTATATCCCTTTCCAAATGCTGATCCAACAATACGTCCGCCGGGTCTGATGAAGCTTTGATCATGACTAAATGACTGATTAAAAAAACTAAATAACAGTAACGGGTCGGGCGCTAGTTAACTAAAATTTCGCAAATGATACTGGTATTCGTTTAGGTTAATTGTTTTCAATTAATAATACAAGGGAAAGTGGAACAATGTTGGGGAGGGGTGTTTTAGAGGATTTACCGGCATGGCCATCCGATGGCCATGCCGGTAAATTAATTATTGTCCTTTCATCGCTTCCCGCAGCGCCGCTTCCTTCTCCGCATTCCAATATTTACAATCCAGGTTAATAAACACGGACGAATAAGCCAGTGTAGTCGTAGTCTTTAATACCACTACCTTAAACAGCCCTGCGGTTTTATCCAGCTTCGCAAATACGGAATCATGCAGCAGTGTTTGAACCGGTTGCCCTTTGAAAATTTGCTGTAAAGTATCCCGGTAGGCAGGGCCGCCGGGTACGAATGAGAGTTCTCTGTCGAGGTACAGTATAGGATTTACATGGTGGGCACTGTCCAGCTGTTCCATCACATACTGTGCAGCTTCCGGCAGCGAAGTGCCGGTATTTACGTAGGTCATACCTGCGGAGGACTGTAACGGAAACGCCTGATCGGCAATGATGATCCAGTTGCGGTGCCCGAGCAGTGGCAGCAGACTGTCCACCTGCGACTGCCAAACCGGTTTGCTGGAAATCAATGCTGCCGGCGGATTTTCCATCTTACAGGAAAATAGCAGGCTAACGGCCACGACTATAGGAAAGTACTTTTTCATGTTATGCAATTGTAAGTTGAAGCTGCTGACCGGCTTTTAACTGCAGCGGCTTGTCCAGCTGAATGGTTACAAATCCGTTTGCTTCTCTGAAGGTAACTGGCACGCTGGTAATCACTTTCTTTACGTTGGTGTGCGGAAAGCGCAGCGTTTGAATTTGGAGGCTGCCGTATTTTACCTGCAGGGTGTGCTGGTTACCTTTTTGTGCATAACTGCCCCATCCTTCAGCCGTTACAAAAGGTGCCTTAAAATCTTCTTTGTTCATGGCCGGCGCAAAGGCGATATAGCCTTTAGGGCCATGATACTGGAATCCGCAGGCAGTCACGAATGTACCATAGCTGGCCATGGCGCGTGCATAGTGGTCACTGCATTCAATTTCGTTAAACGGATTACGTTTGGCGGCGTGGTAGCGGTCGTGGATAGCGCGGGTGAGGGTAAGCGCCTCATCGGTCATGCCTTCTGCCATCATATGTGCCGCTACCTGGTGTTCAAAGCCGCTCATACATTCATTGAAGTAGCCCAGCTGCCAGGCGTTTTTAACGCCAAACGGAAATTCTTCATTACGCGGATTGGTGTTCAGGATCATGCCGCCCTCTCCCGGCACGGCATATGGCCGGCCACCCGGATGTGCCGCAATGTATGGGCCTACATCTGCCTTAAAATTATATTTATACAATGCTTTCAGTGCCGACAATGTTTTTTCCCGGTCTATCACCCGGTCCATGCCTACCTGGAAAGCCCAGCTCTGGCCATATACCTGGTCGATATGGCAGGTGTTGTAAGAACCTATCACCGATCTTCCTTTAATTTTATCCGGCTGATGGATGAAGTATTCCCCATTAAACAGCTGCGCTTCCATGTTCCGTTTTCCCTTCTCCGTATAGTCGTTACAGATAGTTGCAAATTCAGCATCGTTCATTTCTTTGGCCATCAGTGCAGCGGCTTGTACGGCCGCAATGCACAACCCTACGATCCAGGCTATTTCACCATCCCATACCGCGTCCAGCGTGTTTTCCATAGGAGTATCGGTCATGCCGTCGCCGTTGCGGTCCTGGTGAATCAGGAACAGCGTTGCCTTTTTAATCTGCGGCCAGTTCCTTTGGAGGAAGGCATTGTCCGGGCTCATCTGGTGCTCGCGGTATATGCGTAACACGGTGCCTGCCTGTCCGTCGATGGCGGGGCGTTTTTCCGCTTCGCCGCGGAATAGTATGCCACCATCCGGCATCATGGCAATGCCGAGGTCCACGCGTTCCCGGGTATCACGTTCGAGCGACGGGAAAATGCGGCCTACCGCCTGTGCATACTGCCATACATGTGTGCAGGTGCCCTCGCAGGCGCCCACGCCTTCCCAGGCGTAAAAGCGGCCGGAACTGAAGCGGTGCGCAGTGGTAGTTGCCAGTGTGGATATATTGAGGAATGTACGTTCCATCAACCACCAGGGCAGCGATGCATCATACCAGGTATTTTTCCATAGGCGACTCTCGCGGGCTAGGCGGTCGTGGTTGTCCTGCACATAAGTCATGACTGCGGCAGCGTCTTTATACTTGTTTGCATAGTATCTCCCTTCGCCCTGTATGCCTTTAAAGTGCAGATTGGCAGTATGCCAGCTGATGGCAAAATCTGTTCGTATAGTCTTACCCGGTAGCACCGTGTGGTGCGTGGCCACTGAACCGTTTAGCTTTTCGTTTACCGGCTTAATGGCCTCCCTGGTAGACGATGCCGTGAATGATATATCCCCCTGCTGCATCGCGGGATTTACGATCACCTTATTACCAGCTGCTGCAATACAAAAGCTGCCGTAATCGGATTTTTTGCTGAACTCCTGGTTGCTGCCGGTTTTGGTGCGTATGGTTTCATAGATACCCTGCCAGCCTTTGCCTTTCACTACGGTGTTTACCCGCTCCTGCGCCTCGCCGGCTGAATAGATGGCGGTTTTATTTTCCAGCCATCCCAGTATGGTAGCGGTTACCGGCGTATTACCTGTGTTGTGTACCTGGTAGGATAATATCGTAACCGGCAGCCCGGAATCATCTGCGTTCAGTGGGATGAACGGCGAAAATGCCTCCAGGGTAACTGTTACCGGCAACGCGGGATCTATATAACGGATAGTGGCTATAGGATACGTAGCTTCAAAACTGATTTCAGGCCAGCTGGCTTCATCCAAATTGCGGACAACTGTCTTGTTTCCCCATTGGAGTTGCAGGGCAAAACCCTGGTCCAGCGGGCGTATGTTTTTGGAAGGCTCAATATAGCAGGCTCCATCCCTGGAACGTACTTTTTTACCGCCATCCAGTACATTCGCGCTATAGTTTACTATTTTGGGCTCTATCCCTTCCTGGTTTTTGTTGAAGATGTCCCACAGCCACAGGCGGCCGTCGCCACCGAGGTATACCGTGCCGCACATGATACCACCTACCGGCATACCAATGTATTGCAGTTCATTTTTACTTTTCAGATAGGTGGTAACGTTACCCCGATCATAGAGTGATCTGATCCAGGAAGCATCCGGCTGCGCCAGCGGTGGTTGCAGCGCGCTGCCCAGTACGGGCAGGCGCACCGTAAGTGCACCTGCCATCATTAAGCTTACATTTTTTAAGAATTTTCTTCTTTCATTGCTCATAACACAAGATTTTATTTCCAGGTAGTTGTCTGTGAGCGCGGTTTGCCCACGAAGTCATTGCTGCTGCCCGGGTATCTTTTGCAAAGAATCCGGCAAATCCGGAGAGGGATATAATGCCTCAAAGGCATTACTATCATTGTTCAGTGTAATATTTTCCTGCCAGGTCCTGACCATAACATGTTATAACAATATAGAGAACCTTTGTGGATGGTGTGTTAACCAGGGTAACGCAGTGTTATTATTGGTGAAAAAAACATCACTGCTTTAAATGAAAATGGATGTCCGGCGGGACAACCATTTTCTATGCTATATAATAATAACTGCCTTCGGTGGGCGCCTGACCACTTATACAGCCATGGCTACGCGGACACCTTACCCTTATCAGTATTCCGTTTGAGATGCATATATGCGGAAGGCAACATGTTATACTTAGCCTTAAAGGATCTCGCAAAATAGTTAGGTGTGGCAAACCCCACGGTATACGCTACCTGCGCAATGTTCATGTCACTTTTTTCCAGCAACACCGCCGCCCTTTCCAGTTTCACGGAACGGATAAATTCCACCGGCGTTTGCCCGGTAAGCTCCAGCACCTTGCTGTACAGCGAACTTCTGGACATGCCCACCTGCCTGCTAAGCGCTTCCACAGAGAGTTGCGTGTCGGTCAGGTGCTTATCCAGGTACGCCATGATCTCACTCATCAGTCGCTCATCCTCCGGTTGAATAACCGGTGCGGCATCTTCAATTTTTATCTGCCTGGAATAGGTATGCTTCGCGCAATTGTTTAACGACAGCAAATTGCGGATTTTCGTATGCAGAATCTCTACGTTAAAAGGCTTCAGTATATAGTCGTTGGCGCCTGTTTCAAGGCCCTTCAGCTGCTCTTCCTCACCGGTAAGCGCCGTTAGCAGAATAAACGGAATATGATGCGTACGCTTATCCTGTTTGATTTTTTTACAGAGGTCCATGCCATCCATGTAGGGCATGCTGATGTCACTCACAATCAGCTG
Source organism: Chitinophaga jiangningensis (assembly GCF_900142605.1). GTDB lineage: Bacteria > Bacteroidota > Bacteroidia > Chitinophagales > Chitinophagaceae > Chitinophaga > Chitinophaga jiangningensis. Next base: position 400,533 of record NZ_FRBL01000004.1, on the reverse strand, counting down.
CGGGTGTTGCGACAATGCCTTTTGCCAGCCTTCTTTCCCGTTGCAGGCCTCTATTACCCGGTATTGCAGCCGGAGGTTGTCTTTCAGGTAAAACCGCAGGTCGTCGTTGTCCTCTACTATCAATATCACCGGCAGGTCGGTGTCACTTTCCGGTATTTCCAGGGAGATGGGATGGGCCGCTATGTCATCTTCTTCCGTTGACTGCAAAAATGGTACTGTTGCTTCACCTTCCATTACCGGCCTTAGTGGGATAGTAAGGGTGAAAGTGCTGCCTTTTCCCGGTTCGCTCTCCACCGATATTTCACCACCATGCATTCTGGCAAATTCTCTCGTGATGGATAATCCAATCCCGGTGCCCTTGTTCAGGATTGCGGCAGGTGTGGATTCCTGGAAAAAGTGTTCAAATATCTTATCATGATGTTCCGCTGCAATGCCTATGCCGGTATCTCTTACTTTGATGGTGACCATATCCTGATCCGGATGATTTTTTTCCACCGCTACCACAATGCGGCCACCTTCCAGCGTGAACTTAAAGGCATTGGACAGCAAATTGAAGAGAATACGTTCTATCTTATCAGGATCAAATCTGGTGAAGATTTTATGCACATTGCTTTCAAAGCTTAAAGTGATTTTCTTCCTTTCTGCCATATCCCGGAAGGAGTCGGTAGCTTCATGAACAAAAGCGATAAACTCCCCGTCGGCCAGCTGCAATTTCAATTCCTGCTCCTCCATCTTCCGGAAGTCCAGCAATTGATTCACGAGGTTTAACAACCTTCGGCCGTTTTGCCGGATCATCCTGAGCTGGTTAAAGGAGTGCTCATTTTTTTCTTTGCGGATCAGGGTGTCAATCGGCCCTAAGATCAGCGATATGGGTGTCCTGAATTCATGACTCAGGTTGGTGATAAACTTAATTTTTAACCGGTCCAGTTCCCGCACCCGTTCCGTTTCGCGGCGCTCCTGCTCCCGTTCCATCTGCTGTTGTTGCTCCAGGAATTTACGCTTTACTTTTTGTATGCCCTTGTAACGGATAAAGAGTAAAATACCGGCTATCAGCAGCAGGTACAGGGTATAGGCATATGGCGTGCGCCAGAGCGGGGGATGTACCACGATCCGGATGGATTTCCCCTTTTCATTCCAGATGCCATCGTTGTTACTGGCTTTTACCTGGAAAATATATTCTCCCGGGTCCAGGTTCGTATAGGCGGCGGTGTTAGTATTGCCGGTATAATTCCATTCTTTTTCAAAACCTTCCAGCCGGTAAGCATATTGGTTTTGTTCAGGTGCGGTGTAATTTAAACCTACAAAACTGATGGAAAAGTTCTGGCGGTAATCCAGATCAATGCAATCAGTGATGCTGATGTTTTCCTTAATAGGTCCTTTGGGCGAAGGACTCACCGCCCTGTTGGCAATACGAAGTTCAGTAAATAAAACAGCAGGTGCGTTGGTGTTCTTTTTTAATCCCGCCGGATCAAAGTAGTTGAAGCCTTCCAGGCCGCCCATGTACACGGTGCCATTGGAGGCCAGCATGCCGGAGCCACGTACAAAGTTGTTATGTTGTACACTGTTGTGGAAGGTATATTTATTAAACTTCCGGGTGTCCGGATCAAAGCTGCAGATGCCCTCGTTGGTGGATAACCACAGTAATCCCTTTTTATCCTGTACGATTTTGTAGATATTATTATTAAGCAATCCATCCTCTTCCGTAAAGGTCACAAACTGATTTGTTTTTTTATCGAGTAAACCCAGGCCACCGCCGTAACTACCTACCCAGATGTTGCCCTGTCTATCTTCCAGCACCGAAAAAATTTTATCTCCCGGCAAATGACTTTGATAGGAAGTATAAACGGTAAAATGCTGCATGGCAGGGTCCAGCTTAGCGATGCCACCGCCATGGGTAGCTATCCAGAAATTGCCGGCACGGTCCTCCAGGATATCGCGGATATAGGGATTCAAAGGCAGTATGGTTTCATTAGGTCCCGGTTCCCGGCTAAAGCGTGCCACCAGTTCTAATTGTGGATTCAATACGGTAAACCCGCCGCCGTTAGTGCCAATCCAGATACGTCCCTTACTGTCGGTGCTCAGCGAAAAAATATCGTTGGAGTTGAGGAGATGGCTGTTTTCTTTTGTGAGCTGCCTGTACTTACCGGTGGTAATATCCACTACAAACAAGCCGTCGAAGAAGGTGCCTACCAGCAACTGGTTTTGCCTGGTGAGCAGTAGCGACACCACACGGATACCTTTTTCACTGCCTTTAATGGCTGATTGCAGCTTCAGTTGTTCGAATGTTTTTTGTACGGGGTCAAAGCAGGCAACGCCGCCCATATCCGTACCCACATAAATTTTTCCATTGCCTGTTTCTGCAAAGGAGGTCACAATAGGCGCCGGCAATCCATGCTTATTAAAAGGATCATATTGCACCAGGTTAAAAAGGTTCAGGTGACTGTCGGACTTGATTATACCATTCCGATAGGTGCCTACCCAATACAATCCGTCCTGGTCGATATGGATGGAATTCACGTCTTTTAAACGGGTTGTTTGTCCGTTGCGACTATCATACGACACCGCTTCCACTTTGCCCGTGGCAGGGTCCAGGATGTCGAGTCCGGAGGTGGAACCTACCCATATCCGGTTTTGTGCATCTACTCCCAATGCATTGAGGGAATTGCTGCTGATGGTGTTGGTGGTGGATTCGTGCCGGTAGGTGATAAATCCATTCAGCGCGGGAGTGGTCATGCTGAGCCCATCCGTGGTGGCGAGCCAGATGTTGCCGCTATTATCTTCCAAAATATCACGTACCACATTGTTGCATATGCTGCGGGAGTTCGATGGGTTATGCATAAACTTCCGCAGTATTTTCCCCTGCTGGTCCGTAATGAATAATCCTTCGTTGGTGCCTATCCACATTCTTTTTTGGCGGTCTTCCAGCAAACAAACGGTAGTCAGTTTAAAGGGCTTCCCATTGCTGTCTGAGAAAGGCGTTACTTTTTTAGTGACGGGATCAATCAGGTCCAGCCCCCGGTAGTGCCCTACCCATATGCTGCCGCGATGATCGCTGGTAATACACTTAACCACATTACTGCCCAGGGTGTTCGGTCCTGCGTCTGCCGGAAAGTTCAGAAACCTGTCGTTTTTGCGGTCGTACATAGCCAGGGAGCCACCGCTGGTACCCACCCAGATGGTGCCGCTGCTGTCCTCGTAAATGGTGGGTATTTCATTGGCAGGCAAACTGCCGGGATCATTATTCTTGTTGCGGTATACGGTGAAGTTGGTGCCGTCATACTTCGCCAGGCCATCATCTGTAGCAAACCACATCAGGCCATAACGGTCTTTTATGATCGCGTTGATGCTGCTTGATCGGAGTCCACCTCCCGTGCTTAAAGCCGTGAAATGAAATGATTGCGCGGTGGAATATTTATAAAGTGTCAATAAGACAATTAAAAACAGGTGTACCCTGTAATGAAACTGCCGATTTTGGTTGCTTTTCATATTAAACGTGGTGGCGTTAGCAATTATTAATCCCCTATACTTCGCGAACTGGATAACATTGGTGTATTGTCAGGAAATCCGTGGTTATTTTCCTACCTACAAGATACAAATTAATTACTGAATCCACACCCCGGTTTTACTATTTTAAGAGTCAGGTCGACATTTATTAAACCGGGAAAGTTTGGCTGATTTTTCCGCTGCGGTGCAACAAATCTGGAGTACTTTGAACATTTGTTACCTTATTTTCAACATTTGAGCCATCCCGCCACAGCCGGTAGTGCTACATTTGAAGCGTATCCCATTCAACACGTTATGAACTTTAAACGCAGCCTTTTAGGTGTGGCATTGTTATGCCTGCCTGCTTCATTTTTACAAGCACAAACCAGTACTACTGATCAGGATTCGCCGGAACGGTATACAAAGGAGCTGACATATGTCAATCCTGTTCTTCCAGGTGATCACCCTGATCCTACCTTATTAAAAGTAGGAGATGATTTCTATCATTGCGGTTCGTCTTTTCATTTTAATCCTTACCTGCCGGTGTATCATTCCAGGGACCTCGTGCACTGGAAAATAATCGGCCGGGTGCTGCCTCCTTCGCACTCCACCATGGTGGCTGACCGACCATCAGGTGGCGTGTGGCAGGGAGCTATTACCTATTTCTATGGTTCTTACTGGATATATTTTTCTTCCGGCGGCCAATGGTTTTCCAAAGCAACTACACCGTATGGGCCATGGTCGGCACCGGTACCCGTGAAAACCGATTCCGCCACCGGCAACCTTGGCTACGATAATTCCATTTTCGTGGACGACGACGGCAAACCTTATATGGTCATTAAAAATGGACAGAAGGTAAACCGCCTGCGTGCAATTGGTCGGGATGGCCAGCTCACGGATACAGTCATCAACCTCGACTGGATCAACGCCAACCTGCAATACAGCTGGGCCGAAGGCCCCGTGATGTGTAAACGAAACGGGTATTATTACTATTTCCCGGCAGGGGATGTTACCGGCGGACAATATGTACTACGTGCCACCGCCTTAACCGCCGACTCCACCAAATGGGAACGGCTCGGCAACTTCTTCAAGCCCAGCCCTGACCCGAAAAATACTTTCAGAAGCCCGAATCATATAGCGGCCCCGATACAATTATCCGATGGCACCTGGTGGACGATCGGGCAGAGCTATGAAAAAACAGAACGGGATGACTGGTCCGGCATGGGGCGACAAACATCCCTGTACCAGGTGATTTGGGAAGGCGACCGCCCCTGGGGGCTGCCACCGGTGAGCACGCCGGTAACAAAGCCCGACCTTCCGCAGGGCGGCATCACCTGGCGTACTGCTTACAGTGATCAGTTTACGGCAGATACCCTGCATCCCGCCTGGCATTTCCTGGACAGGCACTCCGCTGCTAATTATTCATTGTCCGGCCGCAATGGCTGGATCCGTCTTCAACCGGGTAATGGAACAACGCACCTGGTACAAAAAGAAACAGATCATTACTATACCGTTGTTACCAAAGTAGAGATGGACGCAGCTGATACCAGTCAACAGGCAGGTATTTACCTGACCAACGGGAATCAGAAAGTAACCGTTTCGCTATTTACCGGCTATAATAACGGAAAGAAAATCATCTTCCGGCAGGACTCCACCACTTTTATGATCCCTAACCCGGCCGGCAAATCCCTTTGGCTGAAAGTAGAGCGGTACGAACACGAGCTCACCGGCTCCTATAGCCGGAATGGTATCGACTGGGTGAAAGTGGGCACGATTGATAGTCGCCCGCTTGACCGTACCCAGCCCAACTTCAATTCCTGGGTAGGCACCAGCGTTGGGCTTTTTGCAAAAGGAAAGCCGGCTGATTTCGATTGCTTTATATACAAAGATGGACGGTCGTCCCTGCCTGCAGTGAGCTATAATAATTACTATGGCATAGAAACGATTACATCTCCCTATGGTAAAATGGTAACCAATAGCAGCGCTAACGGAGGCTGGATGCTATTTGCCGGCATTGACCTGGGAACCACCGCAGAACCTTTAGGCAAAATGACGCTGGAACTTACTGCCGCTGCCAACAGCCGCCTGGAGGTATTCCTGGATAGTATCACGGATGCAAAGCCGGTGGCCGTAGCCACGGTGACACCCACGCAGCAACTCAAAAAAATTTCACTCGATATAGGTAAGTCATGTGGTCAACATGATGTTTTCATCCGTTTTTCACCGGGAACCCAAGGCGCAGCGTCTATCCGATCGATTCGCTTTTCTGGCCGGTAACACTATTCCACAACCACGTTTTGAATTTTTTTTAAAAACAATCTTTATGTTCATGTCAACCTTTCAACCAAAAAGGCGATCATACCTACCGGGGGGTGGTATGATCAGCACGCTTACGATTGCTTTATCCATCCTGTTGATATTCCTTCATCAAACGGTGATGGCACAGGCTACGCGGGTGACGGGCACCATCGTTAACAGCACCGGAGAAGCTGTTGGTTTTGCATCGGTAGCTGTAAAAGGCGGCTCCGCTGCCGTAGTAGCCGATGAAAAAGGAGCTTTTGCCATTAATGCACCATCCAACGCAACCATCATCATTACCTCTGTAGGTTACGAACGCCAGGAGGTGAATATCGAAGGCCGCAGTACGCTTAAAATCACACTCGTATCCACCGCCAGCAGTCTGCAGGACGTGGTGGTGATCGGTTACGGTACCCAACGCAAAGAAGCTGTTACCGGTTCGGTAGCTTCCATCAGCGGAGCCGCCATGCGTGAAGTGCCTTCCGCTAACGTATCGCAGGCATTACAGGGGCGTATGGCCGGTGTGCAGATGGCACAAACTTCCAGCAGACCTGGAGCTGCCATGCAGATCCGCATACGCGGTGCCCGCTCCCTTACCGCCACCAATGATCCGCTGATCGTACTGGATGGTATTCCTTTCCCTGGCTCTATTGCTGACCTCAATCCGGATGATATAAAAAGTGTGGATGTTTTGAAAGATGCTTCCGCCACGGCTATCTATGGTTCCCGTGGTGCCAACGGTGTGATCCTGATCACGACCAACAAAGGACAGAAAGGTGCTAAGCCAAGAGTGGCCTATAACGGCTATGCAGGCAATCAAACCGTATTTGCAAGGTACCCGATGATGAACGCCCGTGAGTTCACCACCTTAAAACAGGTAGCTAACCGCTTCCCGGCTTTAGGAGTGGATGAGGACTCCTCTGGTAAAGTGAATACCGACTGGCAGGACCTCCTGTACAGAACCGGTACCCTGAATAGTCACGATATCAGCGTTACAGGCGCAGGTGAAGGTGGCAGCTACAATGCCGGAATGGGCTATTACCGCAACCAGGGCGTAATACCCACACAGCGGTATACACGCTATTCCTTCCGCGCCGCCGTGGATCAGCTGATCGGGAAACATATCCGCATCGGATTTACAACGAACAATAACTACAATATCAGCGAAGGAAGTCAGGTAAATGTGAACCTGATGTTGTCGCCACTGGCAAATCCTTATAAAGCGGACGGCTCTACTAAAAGAATTGTGAACACCACACTGGGCGACAACTATGTGCTCACCAAAGGTATAGTGGATAGTTTAACAGATAACGGATTGTGGCTAAACGAAACAAGGAATTTTGCCACCTATAACTCTGCTTATGGTGAAGTGCAGATTCCGGGTGTGAATGGTTTGAAATATCGCGTAAATCTCGGTCTGGACTTCATCCAGGGCAACAACGGCAACTACACTGCCCAGGGGGTGAACAGTGTGAACGCTGCCACAGAATCCACCGCGGGTATCAGTAACTCACAAACCTATCACTGGACAGTGGAAAACATTCTGTCGTACGACCGCACCTTTGCAGAAAAGCACAGTGTAAACGTAACCGCTTTATATTCCGCTGAACAACAGAAATTCAACACTTCTTCCATGGCTGCCAAAGGTATTCCCAGCGATGCCTTCCAGTTTTATAACCTTGGTAATGCCACCGGAGAAATTACCGTGAACCCTGCTAACCAGGGCTATTATATGTGGGGACTGATGTCGTGGATGGGGCGTGTAATGTATGCTTACGATAATCGCTATATGATTTCCGCTACCGTGCGCTCTGATGGTTCTTCCAGGCTGGCACCCGGTCATCAGTGGCATACTTACCCGGCAGTGTCCGCAGGCTGGAATGTGGCTAACGAAGCCTTTATGCAAAATGTGAAATGGCTGAACGCACTCAAGCTGCGCGCCGGTTTCGGTCAAACATCCAACCAGGCCATCAATCCTTATGCTACACTTGGTGCCTTAAGTACCAGGCCCTATAACTTTGGATCTGATAACTATTCCATCGGTTATTATGTGACGCAATTGCCTAACGCCAGTTTGGGCTGGGAATACTCCAAAACCTGGAACTACGGGATCGACTTCGGATTGTTTAAAAATCGTTTAACCGGTACCGTAGAGTACTATGTTACCAAAACAAATGACCTGCTGCAAAGCGTAGGATTACCGCAAACTTCCGGTGTTAACAGCTATACCGCCAATGTGGGTAAAACAGAAAACAAGGGTGTTGAAATTACCCTGAATGGTTCTATCCTGGATGGTGGCCGCGATGGTGTTAGCTGGGATGCAGGATTCAACCTCTACGCCAATCGTAACAAGCTGGTGGCGCTGGCTTCCGGTTCCACCAAAGATGAAGGTAACGGCTGGTTTGTTGGGCACAACATCAACTCCGTATACGACTACCAGAAAATAGGATTGTGGCAGGCAAAAGATCCGTACCTGAATATCCTGGAACCAGGTGGATCAGTAGGGATGATCAAAGTATTATATACCGGTGGCTATAACGATGACGGTACACCGAAAAGGGCTATTGGTGCTGACGACAGGCAGGTGATGGACCTGGACCCGAAATTCATGGGAGGCTTTAATACAAGGGTAGCTTACAAAGGATTTGACCTCACGGCAGTAGGTGTGTTTCAGCATGGTGGTAAACTCATTAGTACGGTATACGGCTCCGGAGGCTATCTCAATACACTCACTACCCGAAACAATAACATAAAGGTAGACTACTGGACACCTGAAAATACGGATGCAAAATATCCGAATCCGGCAGGTCCGCTGAGTGGTGATAATCCTAAATACGGTACCACACTGGGTTACTTTGATGCTTCCTTCCTGAAAGTGCGTACCATTTCACTGGGCTATGATTTCAGCAGAAGCGTGATCAAAAGTAAGAGCATAAAAATGCGTGCATATTTCACCGTTCAGAATCCGTTTGTGATCTGGTCACCCTATACGAAGGAATCAGGTATGGACCCTGAAACCAACTCCTATGGTAATGAAAATGCCGCAGTGCCTTTATCCGGTAGTTTGCGCAGGCTGCTGACCATTGGGGTGAATACGCCTGCTACCCGCAATTACATTCTTGGTGTCAATTTATCATTCTAAACCAGCTGTCAGATGAAAAATATCAATATAAGCAGAACCTTTACAGCTGCTGCACTGATTACCCTGGTGCTCGCCGGCTGTTCCAAAATATTAACAGAACAACCACGTAGTTCTTTTACACCGGATTATTTTAAAACAGAAAATGGTGTAAAAGGTGGTATTACTTCGCTGTATGCTCATCTTCGTAATATATACGGGCATGCCTATTATTACAGCGGCTGTATCACCGGTACTGACGAGGCTACCTATGCACAAAGTGCGGATGGTAACTTTAAAGACATGGATATGTCCGGCGTAGGTCAGGTTACTTCTACCAGCGCGCCAACAGCAGTGCCCTGGGGGGAATCGTATTCAGATATTAATACCGCCAGTGGCATCATCGAAAATGCTTCCGCAGTTGGACTGCCGGATGCGCTCATTGCTGAAGCCCGTTTCTTCCGCGCATTCGATTATTTCTTACTGGTCCAAACCTATGGTGGTGTGCCACTGGATCTGGGTGCCGGTGAGCTGAAATTCAATACCAATCCCGTAAGAACGTCCAAGCGTAATACCGTTCCGGAAGTATATACCAAGGCTATCTTTCCCGATTTGCTGAAAGCGGTGAACGACTTACCAGATGCGGGGCGTGTGATTGGCGGCGTCACTAAAACAGCGGCGCGTTTATATCTCTCTAAAGCCTACCTTACCTACGCCTGGTGGTTAGAGAATCCCAAAAGCATTCCCACTTATCCGGAAGCAAACCGTACGGACCCTGACGGGCATGATGCACACTGGTATTATCAGGCAGCGTATGACGTAGCAGCAGCGGGTATTGATAACCACGGTTCGTTTGCGTTGCAGCCTACATTTTATGACCTTGGTGTGGGTTCCAATGATCGTAACAGCGAGATTCTTTTGTATGCGGATCGCACAGAAACAAGTGAATATTATAACGGTTCCAGTCTTACCTATGGTTCAGGTGGGGCCCCTGATAACTTTGCGGTATGGATGATGACCTGGAACTACACCCTGATCCGCAGCAGTAAAAGTGCTACTTCCTGGAGCAATGCGGCAAGTACCGTGCAGCGTGCTGCCACACAGGATCTGGGCCGCCCCTGGACCCGTATGGCACCAACTATTGATGTGGTGGAAAATACGTTTGCAGATAAAACAAATGATTCCCGTTACGATGGTACGTTTGTAACGGTGTACCGCGGAAACTGGAATCTGGCAGGAGATAATACGGCCACTTATTACAATGCCAATTTACTGCCGGTGAAGGCCGGTAATGCGATCCTTACCTTCCTGAATAGCGAGCCTGCAACACCTATCAATTATACAGACTGGGCATCCAAAAATAACGTGGGTGCCGGTGCATTGCCGGGCAGAGCGGATTTCGTGATATCTCCGCAAGGGATTAGTCGCTTAAGATATCCTGGTCTTTGGAAGATGGGTACTTACCGCACGGATAATGCTGGCGGACTTGGACAGCCGAATGCAGCCTCCACAAGGCCTTTCAACATAGCGAAGCTATCTGAACTGTACTTTATTGCAGCAGAAGCTGCGGTGAAAGGTGCCGCGCCGGTAGCCGGAAAATCAGCAAGGGAGTTGATTAATGTGTTGCGTGCACGTGCAGGTAAATGGCGTTTCAGCAATGCAGAAAATGTGGCAAAAGTGGTGGACAACAGCGCCGCCATGGTGGCTGCTACACCTGCCACCATCGATATCAACTACATCCTGGCGGAACGTTCCCGTGAATACTATGGAGAAGGATATCGCTGGTACGACCTGGTGCGTACGCAAAAATGGGCGGAACTGGCTGGTACCTATCGTATTGGAGGGGTGAACATCGGTGACCACACACCACAAACCATCACCCGCACCATTCAGCCATTCCACTACCTGCGTCCAATCCCGCAAGGGCAGATAGACGCGATGCAGATGACGGATGCGGAGAAGAAAGCTTATCAAAATCCTAATTACTAAATACTTCCGAACTTGAATCGCTAAGCCAATAAGTTCGTGAATCTTCGCGATTGAAAGAAGGGCGTTTCCACGCCCTTTATTTGAATTTTTGCAAATGATGAGGACAAACCGGCGTGGAACCTGGTTTGTCCTTTTTTGTGATAAGTAATAATAAGATCGACCTAATACACGCTGGCTTTCCTCTATAAATTGAAAGACTGTCTGAATTCTAAGGGTGAAATATTGTTTTTCATCTTGAATAACTTACTGAAAGATTGTAGGTGCTCAAAGCCAAGTTCGTACGCTATTTCACTGACAGACATTTCAGTTGTGGTTAACATTTCCTTGGCTTTGGCTATCAGCTTTTCGTGTATGAACTGCTGAGTATTTTGCCCGGTAAGCATTTTAACCAGGGTCGTAAGATATTTTGGTGAGAGATTTAATTCCTCTGCTAAATAAGCAACCGTAGGAAGCCCCTTGTGGACTAAATTATTGCTATTGAAATAGTCGGTGACTAATTTATCCAAACGATCAAGTAGCTGGTGATTTGCCTTTTCGCGCGTAATAAACTGCCGGTGATAAAACCTGTCGGAATAACCAAGCAGGCTTTCTATCTGTGAGATAATGATATGCTTGCTGAATTTATCTATATTAGCCTCACATTCCTGCACAATATTTTGTACAATCTGATTAATTATTGATTCTTCTTTTGGCGACAAAAACAAAGCTTCGTTAATAGAATAATCCCAAAAGTCGTAGGTCTTTATAGTCTTGGCCAAACTTGTATTCCAAAGAAAATCAGGATGGATATTTATCACCCATCCAGTTCTTTCAACCGGTTCGGCTTTGTCAGTAAGCGCGACACTAAAGATCTGATTAGGTGCAATGAAAGACAGAATACCTTCATTAAAATCAAATGGGTGCTGTCCATATTTAACCCTGACGTTCTTCATTCGTTTTATTGATATAGAATAGAAATCCAGCACCATGGCAACTGGGGTTTCGTCATCAATCTGAGGAACAGCACTCACATCCACTACACTGATCAGTGGATGCAAAGGTTTTGGTAATTGCCTGAACTCATGAAATTCAGTTAGTGTTTTAAAATGTTTCAAAGCATTTTTTTTATTTCCAGTATTAGCTTTCCCCGCACATGCCATGTTTCACTTTTGCGATGTGCTGCAGCGACTTCTTCCATCGGGAATACCTTGTCAATCGAAACTTTTACGTCACCCTTGTCAATTAATGCTGCAATTTCTTCCAGCCATTCCCGTCTCGCTTGATAAGCAGGGAATTCACCCTTAGCTTGTTTTTGAGCAAGGGCAACTTTGACTTCCTCGTTAACCGGGGCATCAATATTTACACTAACGAAAGTTCCACCCAACTTCAAAACACTTATAGCTTTGAGCCGTTCCGTATTATCGCGTTGCGGTGATGCTTCCACCACCAAATCAATATCACTTACAGTTTCTTCAAACTTTTGACTTGTATAGTCTATTACCTGGTCAGCGCCGAGGTGCTTTAAGTAGTCCAGGTTGCCTGTTGAGGCAATACCAATCACATATGCTCCTTTTGCTTTTGCAAACTGCACGGCGAAGCTGCCAACACCACCAGAGGCCCCCTGAATCAGCACGCGCTGCCCAGCCTTAAAGCTTCCATGTGCAAATAGTGCAGTCCAGGCTGTCAGACTCGCCAGCGGAACCCCTGCTGCATGGATAAAGTCCAGGCTCTTGGGCTTCAGGGCGAACTGGTTGGCTTTAGCCACACAGTATTCTGCGTAACTCCCGTCGCCTGGAAAATTCGCTGTGCCGTAAACTAAGTCTCCTTTTTTAAAAGCGGTTACTTCACTGCCAATTTCAGCCACTATTCCTGCAGCATCTACCCCCAGGATAATGGGAAGTTTGAGAAAGGGGCGCAGAAAGTCATTGCCTCCTTGTCGGACTACCCAGTCAGCCGGATTTATTCCACTTGCAAATACCTGAACTAAGATTTCATCTGATGCTGGTGTTGGTTGTATGACCTCTTCAATTTGTAAGACTTCTGGTCCTCCAAAGCTATGGATGCTGACTGCTTTCATTACTATTATTTTTGTTCAAAGTTATTGGGTAGTAATAAAACGCATTTAGCCATAATTCGCTTTGTTTTAATCTAAATACCGAATTTACGGTATAGTTATTCAAATAAAATTAGTAATTGTGCGTAGTGCATATAAAAGTGAATATCTAAGGGCGGGTCGTTAAGTGTCAAAAATAGGGAGTGAAATAGCATCTGCCTATGTGCCTTAGGCAATTGCGGAATTGCCCCCCCCCCGTTTTTGGTTGGCGTTACAAACTTTTTAAAATCACATCCCGTAAACGGTCTTCGTGTTCATCACCCCATTGCCCTAAGGCGGCAATCACGGGAATTACCGTCTTACCAAATTCGGTAAGGCTGTATTCTACTTTTGGCGGTACAACCGGATAAATTTTTCTCGTAATCAGTTCGTGCTTTTCCAATTCATTTAACTGCATGTTCAAAACCCTGCGTGAAGCATCGGGAATTTTGCGTTGCAGTTCGCTTGGGCGCTTATGTCCCTGATGGATAAACCAAAGCAAACGTATCTTCCATTTGCCGTATAGTACTTCACCTATCAGATCAAGACCACAGTTCAAATTCGGTATTACTTTCTTTTCATACATATCGCAAAATTAAACCTATATCACGGTGTGTGCAATAGGGAGAAATTTATCCCTATCTGAATCGTAACTCCGTACTTGTTAGGAACTAATGTACTTCAGAGATTTGCACAAAGAAACTTAAAAACAATTTAAAATGGATTATCAAAATGAGTTATCAGGCAAGATTGCCTTGGTTACGGGTGGAACAAAAGGAACCGGAAGGGCAATTGCCGAAAGACTTTTGCAAGCAGGCGCAACGGTAATTATAACTGCAAGGAATGCACCCGAAAAGGAAAACAGCAGGTTGCATTTCATTCCTTCCGATTTGAGTCAGGCAGCAGGCACACAAAAGGTAATAAACGAAGTACTATCGAGTTATGGGAGACTGGATATCCTTGTAAACAACCTTGGTTCTTCAACAACACCTGCCGGCGGCTTTATCGCATTAAATGATGAGGATTGGGAATCAACCTTACAAGCTAATTTGCTTGCTCCTGTCAGGCTTGACAGAGGTTTTTTACCGCAAATGATCAATAGAAAAAGCGGAGTTATTATTCACATCGCTTCCATACAGGGCAAATTACCGCTATACGATTCTACTTTACCGTATGCAGCTGCAAAAGCAGGATTGATCAATTATAGTAAAAGTTTATCAAACGAAGTTTCGCCAAAAGGAGTCCGTGTGCTAACTGTTTCACCAGGATGGATAAATACATCTGCATCGGTAGCCTGGTTGGGCGAAATCGCAAGAAATGCAAATAGTACTGTAGAAGCAGCTCAACAGGGTGTCATGGATGCATTGGGTGGGATACCTTACGGCAGGCCCGCCGAACCGGAAGAAGTGGCTGAACTGGTAGGTTTTTTAGTTTCACCAAGAGCCAGTTATTTAACAGGAACAAATTTTGTAATTGACGGCGGAACAGTGCCTACTATTTAATAACCTCAAAATAAAAAGTTATGAACTTACCACCAGCAGTATCAGCTTTAGTAGCAGCACAAAACAGTTTTGATAGTGTTACTTACGCAAATTGTTTTTCCGAAACAGCCGTAGTTTATGATGAAGGTAAAACGCACAGGGGACGAAAAGCTATAGCACTTTGGATTAAAGCATCCAATGAAAAATACCAATCAGTGATGAAACCTCTTGAATATACCGGGCATGGGAATTCAGGTGTGTTGTCGGCAGAGTGTTCCGGTACGTTTCCAGGAAGTCCGATCACATTGAAATTTCATTTCGATATTATTGATGGCCAAATTCAGCACTTAAAAGTAACTAGTTAAATATTAGCAGAGAGTAACTGAAGATTGGTCGCTCTGTGATTAGTTATTGCATCAGTCATTTTTTTACTTACCAAATTTTTGGTGAGGGCGGATGGAAAAGGCTGAATTTGGCTGTCATTGCCCACACGCACGCTGTATCAATGTATTAAATTTGGAGGACGATAATAGAAGCAAGGCGGGGAAACGGAATTTACTAAGAAAAAAAGGTTGTAAGTAGGATACTTACAACCTTTTTTTGTGCCCAGAACTGGATTCGAACCAGCACACCCTTGCGAGCGCTGCGACCTGAACACAGTGCGTCTACCAATTTCGCCATCTGGGCATCACTGATTTGTGTTACAGGGCTGCAAAGATAGGAATTGATTTTAATCTGCAAAATTTATTTTCTGAAAATTTTCGGACAGCCCGTTTTGCCATGATATTTCTTAACTTAACACCTATAACCAAACGGTTACACGCCTACGAAGCCCGATATGATCAATTACTATATACTGCTGGAACTGCATAATTTCGCCGCCATGGAAGATGTGAAGGCCGCGCACAGACGTCTTTCCAAACAGTATCACCCCGACCTCAATCAGGGCAACAGGGCCGCAGAAGAAAAGTTTAAGATCGTTCAACACGCGTATGAGCAGCTGAAAGACCCGGTGCGTAAACGAAACTATGATGATATCCTCCGCGCTAACATCTACCGGCAATATTATAATACCACCAGCAGCACCAACACCGGTAATAGTACTTACAGCCGCCCGCAGCCTGCTGCAGCTGAGCCGCCACCGCCATCACCGAAGCAGGTAAAACGGGACTTGTACCTTAAACTGGCCGTAGCCGCTGGTATAGTAGTGATCATTGTCCTCGGAGTTATTTTCGGAAAAGAGGATAACCTGGCATCCCGGCTAAAGGCCGGCAACCCCTCGGGCATCATTATTCAATCAGACATGAATACGACTGATCTTGGCTTTCAGGCCAATGATACCAACGATGATGTGAGGAATATCATTGGTGAGCCGGATACAAAAGTTTATGGGCAAGGCGGGCTGGAAATCTGGGTGTACAGTAAGTATACCGTGTTTTTTCAAAACGGCAGGGTAGTGGGTTGTATTCGTACTGCCAAACAGCAGCTTCGTTAGAGCGACATAAACACCATCTCTATCAGACCGTCGCCGGTGTCGTGAAAGTCCTTACTGCGGCCGGTTTCCACCGCCTGGATTGCCTGCATGCTTCTGAAGGTCTGATTTACTGCACCAAATTCAATGGTCAGTTGCAATAGCTCTCCCCGGTTGTTACGGTTAAATCTCCCCTGAATAAAATTTTCGAAGATATCCAGCAGCTCCTGATGTACGGGTCGGCTGGCAAACGGTACCGATTGCGGGTCCAGCGTGTAATCCATAATCATTTTGTTTCGCTTGTCGGGAGTGGAAAATTGTTTCATCAATCTTACAAATTCCTCATTGGTGATATAGTGTATTATGCCTTCAAATATAATGGTGGTAGGGAGATGGGAATCAAACCCGGCCAGCTCCAACGCCGGTATCAGCGAGCCGGCGTCGGCAAGGTTGTGATTTACAAATGCGACCTTACCGGTGTCCAGTCCCAGAGAATTATATAGTTCCTGTTTAATCGCCATATAACTACTGTCAACCTCAAATATTTTCCTGATCTGGTTATTATATTGGGAGAGAAGATGAATAGCGAGTGGGTCAAGCCCTGCGCCCAAAATACAAATCTGCTCATCCTGGCGCTCTATCAAACGCTTACGCAGGAATGAACGCACACTTCGTTTACGCAATTGCACCACTTCTTTAAACAGGGGATAAATTCCCTCCAGTAGTTCGCCCAGGGCACCCACCTGGCTGTAGTTGAGCCGCGACAAATACTGCTGTTCCAGTGGAGAATTGTATACCTCCCCGGCATATTGCATGATGAGGGTAGAGGTAGCCGGCACTTTATATTGTTTGCTTTCCATAAATACAGGTTGTGCAACAAGGTAAAGCGGCGTACCGGAAGTTAAATAGCGGTGATTTTTTGCCTACCTGATCACTTTGTACCTGTAATTGATGGTGATGCCCAGGGCTGGCAGATATTGGCTGGCAGCAAACCTGGTAGTATCTGTGTAGGTGTAGGTAACGGCACTGGTAACAGGTGGCTTTGTTTCAGCGGTGTAGGTGATTTTATTTACGTAGTGCTGGCTGGCGAGCCAGGGCAGTACTGTGTCCATGGGATACGGGTAAATATCTTTCACCAGTGTACGCATTAGCAGTGGATTGGCCAATGTAATAGGATATAGCGGATTTGTATTGGTGCTGTATTCAAAAGCATAATTTCGGTCGATTGGGATGCTGCCGGGGACAGTGATTTTGTACCTGTAGCCGGTCATTGCTCTGTCGTTATAAGTGTACTTGCTGTAAATAATGCCCTGCGCGCCTTTGACTGCCAGGTTCAGCTGGTTGTAGGTGTCGGTGGTATATTGCACGGTGTCATAGCCGGAAACCGTTCCATCACCCCGGAATAGGGTGGTGTAGGTAGTCATTTCACCTGTACTGATACTGACAGAATCGCGTTTGGTATGCAGCATGCTGCCGCCAATATAGGTGTAGTAATCGGCCAATTTCACATAGCCGTTTGTGTTATAAGTATAGTCAATATAGTCAATAAATTTTCGGTAAAAAGGTACAAACTCCCACCTGCGGATTACCTGCCTGGCGTCGTTATAAATCAGGGTATCCTTTGGGATGCCGTTTACGTAAATAGCGCTTACCAGATACTTGCCTGGTGAAGGCAGTGTTGGAGGTTGCGTTGGTGGTGTCAGTTCACCCGCTTCGTGTTTGCACGAGTTGAATATGACAGCGTGCATTAGCAGGATTCCGGTTAACAGTAATACAAGGTTATTCGGTTTCATTGGATAGTTTAGGGAATGCAATCACCTTAAATGCAGTGCTGTCAAATTTGAAATCCTTCATATGAATATTTCTACTTACTAAAGATAAGATTTCTGTCTGGAAGATGGCTGGAGTGGCTAAATTAAATGATGCCAGGCGGCTTACGGAATATTATGCACTCGATAAGTTAATCCTGTAACAATAGTCGCTCCCCCTCCGTTACACCCCTTAAACCACTTGTATGAAAAATGTTATTTACACAACTGTTTTGTTATTAACCTCACTATTGTTTGTAGCCTGTAAAAAGGATAAGATCGAATATAAAAGCGACTTTCAAAAAAGTTATAATGCCTGGATTGATTTTAAGAAAGCCACTGGTAATTCCTATCGTTATCAGGTCACCACAGTTTCCTGGACGGGACTCAGTACAGCCACAACCATTACGGTGCAATCCGGAAAAATTATGCATCGTTCCTATGTGGCTAAGGGCCCTGATCGCAATCAACCGTCTGCAATCGTGATATATGAACAATGGGAAGAAGAGGAGGCCGCCATCAATACAAATACAGGGGGATTCAAAGCCGTTACACTGGATGAAATCTACCAACAAGCCCAGCAGGAATGGCTGGTGAAAAGATCGGATGCTGATGTTTATTTTGAGGCAAAAAACAACGGCATGTTGTCCAATTGTGGATATGTACTAAAAGGGTGTGCGGATGATTGTTTCAGAGGGATTATAATTACCTCGATTGAAAAAATCTAGTATCAGCAAAACTGAGGTTGTAATTATTTTACCAAAAAGTAATCGATGAAATAAACGTCTTACAGTACGGGTCAAGCCTTCGTCAGGATAATTCACATACCACCTATACCGGATTTACTCCCTGTAACGTATAAACGAAAAAGGTATTATCGCCTTTTGGGAGCCCTGCATTGCCATTCCCCACATAATTTCTACCCTTGCTGCGTATTTTTTCTATATTACCCCTGCCTCTTACAGGCACTACTTAATACTATCTTATTAATACGGTGAATAATTATGATGAAAATTTCTTTTGGCCTGGCTTGTTCCGCAGCAATCCTGTTGGGGGCTAAAATGTTTCTGGGAAGCACGCCGGCGGCTTTACCTTATCCTCCTGAATTAACTGTTTCAAGATTTGCAGGCCCCGATGTAACACCCAGCCCGGCATGCCTGGCAGTAGCACCTACCGGTGAGGTATTTGTAGGGGTAGATATGATTGGCTCTTTGGGAAAAGACCCCGGCAAGGGGCGCATCCTTAAACTCATTGATACCGATAATGATGGTAAAATGGACCGGCATATTGAATTTGCTACGGTCGATAATCCACGTGGTATTCTTGTGCAGGGCAACCAGGTTTTTGTGCTCCATACAACCTTTTCGCCGGAAACAAAGAAAGCAACGGGGATGGCGTTGGTGCTGTTCGAAGATAAAGATGGAGACGGAAAGGCAGATGGCCCGCCAAAGCCCCTTGTTGAAAACCTGAGCAACACCAAATATATTCAGGAGCGCGGTACAGACCATGCCACCAATGGTATCCGTATGGGTATCGATGGTTGGATCTACATCGCGGTTGGTGACTTCGGATTTCATAATGCAACAGACCGTTCCGGCAAAAAGCTGACCATGCTGGGAGGGGGCATTATTCGTGTACGTCCCGACGGTACGGAGCTGGAAGTTTACACCCACGGAACACGAAATGTATATGATGTAGCCATAGATCCTTACATGAACGTGTTTACAAGAGAGAATACCAATGATGGTGGTGGATGGAATGTGCGTTTTTCGCATCACCTGCAGTCAGGTGAATATGGCTACCCTGTCCTGTTTCAGCATTTTACAGATGAAATCATTCCTGCGCTGGCCGACCTCGGCGGCGGCTCCGGCACGGGTGCACTGTATATGGCAGAGCCCAACTGGCCTGCTAAATTCAACAACGTTCCTATGATGGCTGACTGGGGACGCAGCATGTTGTATATCCATCGGGTGACACCTGATGGTGCCACCTTTACCCAGAAGGATGAAGAATTCATCGAGCTCCCGCAAATCACGGACCTCGATGTGGATGGTTCCGGAAGATTATATTTATCAGCATGGGATGGCGCTGGCTATTCCGGCAGTCCCGATAAAGGTTATATAATTCGCGCGGTTCCTGCAAACTGGACTTACCAGGCCTTTCCTGATGTCAGTAAATCTGATATAAACGCACTAGCCGGCTTATTGAAATCAGCCAGTGCAGTAGCCCGGTTGAGCGCATCGCAGGAGTTGATTGCCCGTGCTGATAAACAGGCAAGTGACGCAGCGCTGGCAGTAGCCACGGATGCACAATTGCCGGTGTATGCACGTGTAGCCGGCATCTATACCTACGCACAGGCTGCCGGCGAAGCTGGTATCCCTGCTTTGGTTACGCTCACCAACGATGCCGATGTAAGAGAGCATGCACTGCGTGCATTGGCAGATAGAAAGGCATGGGTGAAAGATGTTCCAACCGCCCCTTTCCTGGCAGGATTAAAAGATCTCTCACCAAGGGTACAGGCAGCGGCAATTATTGGATTGGGACGCCTGGAACGCACCGAAACAGCGGGTGCATTGCTGGAAACCAAAGTGCCGGCTTCTTTCAAAGCGCCTGTGAAAACTGCAGAAGGTCCGCATGCTACACCTAATGCTGCCATCGTACTGCCTCACCTGGCAGTAAGGTCATTGCTTGCACTTCATGCTACGGATTCAGTGGTAGCGGCTATCAATAGCAAGAACGGCACCCTGGCGTTATGGGCATCGCGTTATATGCACGAGCCTAAAGTAGTGAATGGCCTTATAAGTGCTTACCAGGTCGCAAAAACGGAGCAGCAAAGGCAGCAGATACTTGTTACACTGGC
This sequence comes from Chitinophaga jiangningensis, assembly GCF_900142605.1. Classification (GTDB taxonomy): domain Bacteria; phylum Bacteroidota; class Bacteroidia; order Chitinophagales; family Chitinophagaceae; genus Chitinophaga; species Chitinophaga jiangningensis. The sequence continues at coordinate 379,954 of NZ_FRBL01000004.1, read as the reverse complement.
GCGACTCTACAAAAAAGAAGATGCCTATGACGCTTCCTGGTGGTGGGGTACCCGTCCCGATTCACATGGCCCGTACTATAAAGCGGTGAAATGGGAATCATCTCCTGCAATTGAAAAATTCCTCAAGTCAGTGTCGTTGAAGAAAGGACCTGCAGGACTGGCCTTTTTCAGAGACCTGGATGCCCGCAACAGAATGGATATTCCTGCTTTTGCACCTGCTAAAACTGCAGTAGCGGCTGCGTCAAACGAACCTAAGGTTGACCTCGAAAAAATTAAAAGTAAAAAAGGTCAGGTGGGTAAGTCCTCTATCGAAGATGTGCTGCTGGCCGTAAACAAACTAAAAGGTGATCCCACCAAAGGAAAAGCATTGTTTACTACACAGGGTTGTATTGCCTGCCATAGTATCAATAAGGGAGAGCTGATGAAAGGCCCGTTCATGGGGCAAATCGGATCTATCATGAACAGAGAGCAGATCGCTGAATCTATTCTGAAACCCAATGCCTCTATTTCTCAGGGTTTTGCTACTGTAATGATCACCGCGAAGGGTAATAAGTCCTACATGGGCTTTGTGACAGAGGAAACAGCTGCTAAAGTGGTTATGAGAGATATCAGCGGCACGGTAACTACCGTGAAAACCAGCGATATCGTAAGTCGCAAGGAAATGAAAACTTCAATGATGCCTACTGGGCTGGCCAATGCGTTATCGTATGATGAATTTGCATCGTTGGTTACTTATTTGTCGCAGCAGAAAAAATAAGGGGTGTTGGTGAATTTGAAGCGGTTGTATATCGAAAGGTATACAACCGTTTTGTTTAATGGAATTGCAACAAATTCAAATGGAAAAAAGAAAGGTCAGAGTCGCTTTTTATATGCGTCTTAATTATTGCCTTTCCCAGAGGCCGAATTCCATAAATGCTTCAGCCAATTTCAAATAATTTTCTTTAGTTCTATTTACCCAAATATCCATATCACCAGTTACACGTCTGTATCCATGGAGAATTACGGCATAACCGCCTACCAATATATACTCTACATTGTGGTTGTTTAATGCTTGAATGAAGTCTCTGAAATCATCATTAAAAATAACTCCCATTACTTGCCAAGTTTCTTAATAATAAAATATTTTCTATCAAGTTTGGGTTGTTCCGACATTGAAAATCCATATGCCAGAGATATAAGATAATATGCCTGACGTAAACGTTCAGCATAAGGAGTTTCCTTGTCAAATATGTTAGCTGCATCAGCCTCCTCAAACGTTTGGATTTTAAATGCAGTTCTGTCAAATTTAAAGTCTTTCATGATCAGTCCTTTGTAGTTAAAGATACAATTAAAAAACGTGTCTAATTCTGCATGTCTCTTGCGTGTCAATAAGAATAGGAGAAATCATGAAATATCGCGAAAATTGGCACTTGATAAAACTAAAAAAGGCTTGCAAATCAACGATTTACAAGCCTTTTACGTGCCCAGAACTGGATTCGAACCAGCACACCCTTGCGAGCGCTGCGACCTGAACACAGTGCGTCTACCAATTTCGCCATCTGGGCATCACTGATTTGTGTTACAGGGCTGCAAAGATAGGAATTGATTTTAATCTGCAAAATTTATTTTTAAATAACCCCAACGGGCATACGAAATATAAAGTTTGCTTACTTACCAGTAAGTAAGTAAATTTGCATTTTAATAATACGATTATCATGTCTGAAACGAGAGAAAAAATCATCTCACTGGCGGATAAGCTCATCCGGGTGAACGGCTTCAACGCCTTCTCGTACAAGGATATTGCCCAACCGCTGGAAATGAAAAATGCAGCCGTTCATTACCACTTCCCGGGAAAAACTGACCTCGGAATCGGCGTCATAAATGAAGAACTGTACCGCTTCACCCAACAAACACATAAATGGCAGAAACTACCGGAAGATGAACAGCTTAAACACTTCATCGACGTGTTTCGCAAACATTGCCACCACGGAAATATATGCCTCATGGGCTCCCTGTCTCCCGATTATAATACCCTGGCTCCCGATATGCAGCTCAAAGTACAGGAAATGGCAAACGCCATCCTCCAATGGCTCTCCGCATGCCTCGATGCCGGCAGAAAACATAAACGCTTTAAATTTAAAGGCAGCGCCGAAGACAGAGCTCTGCTTATTATAACCAATCTCCAGGCATCGCTGTTGATGTCAAGAGTACTAGGAAACACCATTTTTTCAAGGATCTCCCATCAACTGCTGGACGATATCCTTATCTAAAACTTCTATTATGAAAAGAGTAGTAGTAACAGGCCTTGGCGCCATCACCCCTCTGGGCAATAACACCGCCGACTTCTGGAATAACCTCACCGCTGGCGCCAGCGGCGCAGCCACCATCACTAAATTTGATGCCTCCCGGTTCCGCACCCGCTTCGCCTGTGAGCTCAAAAATTATGACCCCTCCCTGGCCCTCGATAAAGCTGAACTCCGGAAAACAGACCCGTTTACTCAATACGCCCTGTCCGCCGCCGCTGAAGCTATCGAAGACTCAGGCATCGACTTCTCCGCCATCGACCCATTCGATACCGGCGTCATCTGGGGTTCCGGACAAGGTGGTATGCAGACGTTTGAAGAACAGGTAACGGAATATGTTCAGGGCGACTTCAACCCCCGCTTTAGCCCGTACTTCGTACCGCGACTCATCTCCAACATGGCATCCGGTATGATCTCCATCAAATACGGCCTGATGGGCATCAACTATACCACCGTGTCGGCATGCGCCACCTCCAACACCGCCATCATGGATGCCCTCAACTATATCCGCCTCGGTAAAGCTAAAGTGATCATCACCGGCGGCTCCGAAGCTCCCATCACACCCGCCTCCGTGGGTGGCTTCTGCGCCATGAAAGCGATGTCCACCCGCAACGACGACCCCGCCACCGGCTCACGCCCTTTCGACGTTGACCGCGACGGATTCGTTATGGGGGAAGGCGCCGGCGCCCTCGTGCTCGAAGAATATGAACACGCCATCGCCAGAGACGCCAACATATACGCTGAAGTAGTAGGCGCCGCCATGACCGCCGACGCCTACCACATGACCGCCACCCACCCGGAAGGCCTCGGCGCCATGAAAGCCATGCAGTTCGCACTCAAAGATGCAGGACTCAAACCCTCCGACGTCGACTACCTCAATGCGCACGCTACCAGCACACCCGTAGGTGACCTCAGCGAAATCAGAGCCATCGCAAAAGTATTTGGTGACAAACCCAAACACCTGCATATCAGCTCCACCAAATCCATGACAGGTCACCTCCTCGGCGCCGCCGGCGCCATCGAAGCCATCGCCAGCATCCTCAGCATCCATAACGGAGTGGTACTGCCTACCATCAATACCACCACCCTGGACCCTGAAATCCCCGCCGGACTTCAGATCCAGCTGAATCATGCTACGGAAAAAGATGTGAGGGTCGCCATGAGTAATACATTCGGCTTTGGAGGCCATAACGGAATCGTTATCTTCAAAGGCGTATACTAAAAGTGTCCGATACTGGACAGTATTTGTGCTGTTTGTGAACATTGTTTTTTACATGTATACCGCGCAATATGCTGATCCACAGCATATTGCCTTTCTGGTATTTTTCTTGGTCCGTGGAGGCTGTCATCGATTACCCTAACCATCTTTCCATATGCTGAAGAATTATATCAAAGTAGCATGGCGACATATCAGGCAGAACAAACTACTGTCCATTATCAACATTTTCGGGCTGGCCACCGGAATGACCTTCGCACTGCTGATCTATATGTGGATCCTGTACGAAAAAAGCTTCGATGCTTTTCACGTAAATAAGGACAAAATTGGCATAGTAGTCCAACACGTGGAATTTAACCACGTGAAAAGCTCCCAGAGCGTGTCCCCATTGCCGCTCTACTATGAGCTGAAAAATAATTATCCGGAAGTGGAATATAATACGCGCCTCTCCTGGATCCAGGACGAAAGCGTGATCTCCGGGGATAAAAAACTGGTGAAAAAAAGCCTGTATGTTGATCCTGATTTCCTTCGCATGTTCACCTTTCCCCTCCTGAAAGGTGATGTGAATACCGTCCTTAATAATCCTAATAGTATTGTTATTTCCGCCTCCATGGCGCAGGCCCTCTTCGGTAATCAGGATCCGATCGGGAAAACAATACGGTTAAGTAGTAAGCACGATATGCTCATCACCGGCGTGATGAAAGACATACCGGAAAACTCTACCTATATTTTCGATTTTCTGGGCAGCTACGAGTTCATTATGCAAACAAATGATTTTGTTAGAAACAGTCGCAACGACTGGGGTAACAACTTTATGATGAACATGGTCCAGGTAAAAGAAAACGCATCACTGGCAGGACTGGAGAAAAAAATTACCCGGCTGATTACGGAAAAAGATCCAAAACTTAAAAACAGGATGGTAACCCTGCAGGCTGCGGCGGACTGGCACCTGTACAACAATTTTCAAAACTGGAAAATTGATGGTGGCCGCATCACACTGGTCCGCCTGTTCAGCGTAATCGGCATCTTCGTTTTACTGGTTGCTTGCATGAACTTTATGAACCTTACCACCGCCCGCTCCGCCAGGCGTGCACGGGAAGTAGGCGTTCGTAAAGCTGCCGGCTCTACCCGCCGCCAGTTGATGCTCCAGTTTTTGAGTGAGTCCATGCTCACCGCCATGATTGCCTTCGTAGTAGCGTTAGCATTATGCCTGGTACTATTGCCTTACGTACGCCATCTGGGCTTCGAGCATATCCACCTTCATTCATTTAATCTGAATATGCTGGGCATTATGCTCGCTATTTGCCTGGGGTCTGGCCTACTGGCCGGCTCCTATCCCGCGTTCTACCTGTCAGGCTTTAAACCGCTGGAAGTGCTGAAAGGAAAAGTTAACAGCGGAAAGGACTCCGGGCTTTTCAGGAAAACACTGGTAGTGTCACAATTTGTAATATCTTCTGCCCTCATTATTTGCACCATCATTGTATACCAACAAATAAAATTTGGTCAGGGAAGGAGCATCGGATATAATCCGGAAAACCTCATTACCGTAAGATCCAGCGATGACCTCAACAAAAATTATCAGCCACTGCGCAATGAAGTAATGGCTACAGGATATTTCGAATCGGTTGCACGGGCCTCCCAACCTATGACAGCCTTATATAACAGCTGGTCCGATTTTACCTGGGAAGGTAAATCAGCAGACCTGGATGTTTCACTTAACGTGATCCTCACAGAATGGGATATGGACAAAACAGTAGGCCTGAAGTTTAAGCAGGGGCGAGGTTTTTCCCAGCAATTCCCCACTGATTCCACCGGTATTATCATCAACGAAGCTGCGTTGAAAGTAATGGGCTTCAAAGATCCGCTGGGTAAAATCATCCGCCTGGGATCACAACAATTGCATGTGATTGGCGTAATTGAAAACGTGCTGCTTACCGAACCATTCAAGCCGGTAGCACCGCTGGTGATGATCTTTACAAAAGATGCTTTCAACAATATTTTCCTGCGGCCAAAACCCGGGGTAGATATGAAAGCCGCGCTGGCAGCCGTTACGCCAATATTTGAAAAATATAATCCAACGCTGAATTTCAATTATTCGTTTACGGATCGCGATTTCGCAGCGAAGTTCGATATGGAAAATCAGGCAGCGCGACTGGCGGGTATCTTCGGCCTCTTCGCCATCTTCATTTCCTGCCTCGGTTTATTTGGCCTGGCAATGTTTATGGCACAACGCCGTACCCGCGAAATCGGCATCAGGAAGGTATTGGGCGCCACCACCTCCCAATTGTGGCTACTGCTGTCCACTGAGTTCATATGGCTCGTGCTGCTGGCCTGCCTGCTGGCAAGCCCCGTTTCCTGGTACGCCATGCACAACTGGTTGGAACATTATGAATACCGGATTAATATCAGTTGGTGGATCTTCCCTGCTACGGCCATTTTAGCGCTGATCATCGCGATTGCTACCGTTAGTACCCAATCCATCAGGGCGGCCTTGCTGAATCCTGCAAAGAGTTTAAAAACGGAATAACCCTCTTCTGCCGAAGGCAGAAAAGAAGAGGGGAGCATCAAGGACCTGCGGTCCTTGATGCTCCCCTAATATTTCGGAACAAAACATAAGCCTTAGCTGCTTACCTGCTTTGCTGCTTTGCGAGAAAAAAGTTCGCTCTCCTGGCGCCAAAGGCGCCTGATAAAATATAATCAGCCTTTGCGAGAAAAAAAGTTCGCGCTTACACCGCTACGTTAAACTCGCGCAGGGTATCGTTCAGGCTTGTTTTCAGATCTGTAGAGGCTTTACGCTGACCAATAATCAGTGCGCAGCTCACCTGGTATTCACCGGCAGGGAATTTCTTGGTATAAGTACCAGGAATCACCACGCTGCGGGCAGGTACACGACCTTTGTATTCTTTAGGCTCCGGACCGCTTACGTCAATGATTTTGGTAGATTGTGTCAACACCACGTTTGCACCCAGCACTGCTTCTTTTTCCACAACCACACCTTCTACCACAATGCAACGGGAACCTACAAACACACCGTCTTCAATGATAACCGGGCTTGCCTGCAGTGGTTCCAGTACACCACCAATACCAACACCACCACTCAGGTGTACGTTTTTACCGATTTGTGCGCAGGAGCCTACAGTTGCCCAGGTATCCACCATGGTTCCCTCGTCTACAAACGCACCAATGTTTACGTAAGAAGGCATCAGAATACAACCCTTCGCGATGTAGGCACCATAACGTGCTACCGCGTGAGGTACTACGCGAACGCCCAGGTCTTTATAGTTGGTTTTCAGCTTCATTTTGTCATAGAACTCGAAAGGAGCCAGTTCCATGGTTTCCATTGGCTGAATGGAGAAATACATCAGGATGGCCTGTTTTACCCATTCGTTCACTTTCCAGCCGTCAGCTGTTGGCTCTGCAACTCTCAGATTACCTTTGTCCACTGCTTCGATAACAGTTTTAACGGCATCTGAATACACTGTTTCCTGTAACAAACTGCGGTCTGCCCAGGCAGCCAGTATCTGTTGTTGTAAATCCATCGTTTTTAAATTTTTTGCAAACATAATGCGAATTTTTCTTTCCCGCAATCCTTCGTACTAATGCCGCTATCTGCATTGCGATTCCCATCGCGGGCTTAAAACTCTCCCGGAAACTCCCTATTTTGCAGCCATGAAAATCGGATTCGACGCGAAACGCGCGTTTCAAAACAATACCGGATTGGGAAATTACAGCAGGAGCCTGATCGACTCCCTCGCGGTCGGATATCCTCAGCACGACTACTATCTCTTTGCACCTAAGGAAACCAGCATGTATAACTGGAAACGCTTTCCGGACATGCACCTCATCACGCCGCAAAGGCGGATTCATAAGTGGTTAAAGTCGGTATGGCGTAGTCGTATGATGGTGCCGGCCCTGCAAAAACAGGGTGTCGACATCTACCACGGTCTTAGTCACGAAATTCCGTTCGGAATCCATGACAGCGGCGTAAAGTCGGTAGTAACCATGCACGACCTGATATTCGAAAGATACCCCAGCCAGTATAATCCGATTGATGTGATGACCTATCGCCGTAAGGCCCGCTACGCCTGCAAATACGCGGATGTGGTGGTGGCCATTAGTGAGCAGACCAAACAAGACCTGATCACCTATTACCAGACCCCGGCCGATAAAATCAAGGTGGTGTACCAAAGCTGTGATCCGGCCTTCAGTCAGTTGCACAGCCGGGAGCATATACAGGCCTTCAAAGCCAAATACCAGTTACCCGCATCGTATTTCCTGTATGTAGGTTCTGTTATAGAGAGAAAAAATTTACTCGGTATAGTAACGGCCATGCGTACACTGGACATTACCGATCGTTTACCTTTAGTGGTATTAGGCAGTGGCGGCGGATATAGAAAAAAGGTCCTGGAATGGCTGCAGCAAAATGGCATGAAACAGGAAGTAATCTGGCTGAATGAACGGGCACGGCTGGATAACAGCGAACTGCCCTGCCTCTACCAGGGCGCCCGGGCACTGGTGTATCCTTCCCTGTTTGAGGGGTTTGGTATACCGATATTGGAGGCATTGTGGAGCGGAACCCCCGTTATCACCTCGTCAGGTTCCTGCTTTGGAGAAACGGCGGGAGAGGCTGCCCTTTATGTAGACCCGTTAGAACCCGCTACCATAGCGGATGCAATGAAACGGATCGTAAATGATGATGCGCTGGCAGCAGATTTGCGTACCAAAGGCTTTCAGCACGCACAGCTGTTCACGGCTGAAAAGTGTGCAGCAGCCATGATGAATGTATATAATAGTATAAAATAAGTAAGTGATGGAGATTTTTGAAGATGATATCGTAGCCTCGCTGGGTGCTTTGCGTAACGGCGGACTGATTCTTTATCCCACAGATACCATCTGGGGCATCGGTTGCGACGCCACTGACGAAGCCGCCGTAAGCAGGGTGTACGCCCTCAAAAACCGGGAAGAAGCCAAAAGCCTGGTCATTCTGCTGGCAGATGTCAGAGATTTACTGCATTATGTAGCCAATCCAAGACCCGATATCGCGGACATAATAGCAGGATTTGAACGCCCTACCACCGTCATATACGACGGCGCCCTGGGCCTGGCCTCCAATGTGATCAACGCCGATGGCAGTATCGCCATCAGGATAGTACAGGACCCTTTTTGCAGGCACTTGATAAAAAGATTACGTAAACCATTGGTTTCCACCTCGGCAAATATTAGCGGCGATCCTTCTCCGGCAACTTTTTCCGCGGTAAACCCGGCAATCGTAAATGGAGTGGATTATGTGGTGAAACACAGGCAGGACGAGGCCGCAGCCAGTATTGCCAGCCGCATTATCCGCATCCACAACGATGGTAGTATCACGGTTATTCGCGACTAAAGGCGTTTATTTCTTACATTTGCGCCCTGGTTTTGGGAATAGGACCTACATCAACAGGATAAATTTAATATGATAAGCAACAAGCCGATGGATATTCCCTGCTCACTGCAGGAAAGAAAAATACTGGAAAAGATAGCGCTGGCAGCTCAGGAGCTGAAAGTGCCTGCCTATCTTATTGGAGGCTTTGTGCGCGATAAACTCCTCGGAAGAAGAACGAAAGATATGGATATAGTGTGTGTGGGAGATGGTATCGCCCTCGCACATAAATTGGCTGCCAGCCTGGGCGATCACGTCCCTGTCAGCTTCTTTAAAACATATGGTACCGCCCAGGTAAAATGGAATGACCTCGAAATGGAATTTGTAGGCGCCCGGAAAGAGAGCTACCGTCAGGAAAGTCGCAACCCTGAAGTGACCGAAGGCTCCCTTCAGGACGATCAGAACCGCCGCGATTTTACCATCAATGCGCTGGCTATCAGCCTCCGCGACGAGGACTATGGTTCCCTGCTGGACCCGTTCAACGGCCTGGCAGACCTGGATGCAAAAATCATCCGCACGCCGCTGGAACCGGCCCAAACCTTCAGCGATGACCCGCTGCGCATGATGCGCGCCATCCGGTTCGCCTCACAGCTGCAGTTTACCATTGTGCCGGAAGCATTTCAGGCCATACAGGAGAATGCAGAAAGAATTCGTATCATTACCCAGGAAAGGATAACGGACGAATTCAATAAAATTATGCTTTCCCCAAAACCTTCCGTAGGCCTGGACTTATTATATAAGTCCGGTTTGCTGAAAATCATTTTCCCGCAGATGATCGACCTCGTAGGAGTGGAGATGTATGAAGGAAAAGGCCATAAGGATAATTTCTATCATACCCTGCAGGTAGTGGATAATATTGCACAGCATACCAAAGACCTTTGGCTGCGCTGGGCCGCACTATTGCATGATATCGGTAAGCCTGCCACTAAAAAGTTTGAACCAGGCCATGGCTGGACGTTTCACGGCCACGATGCCGTAGGTGGTAAAATGGTGACCCGCATCTTCTCCCGCTTCAAACTACCGATGGGAGATAAGATGAAACTGGTGAAAAAGCTGGTAGAACTGCACCTGCGCCCGATCTCGCTGACGAAGGAAAATATAACGGACTCGGCTATCCGCAGATTGTTGTTTGATGCCGGCGATGATATAGACGGACTGATGCTACTTTGCGAAGCCGACATCACCTCAAAAAATAAAGTTAAAGTAAAACGATACCTCGAAAATTTTGAACTGGTCCGTGCCCGCATGAAGGAAGTGGAAGAAACCGACAGGATCAGAAACTGGCAGCCACCTATTACCGGCGAAATCATTATGGAAACATTCGCATTAACACCGGGAAGAGTCGTGGGCGATCTTAAAACCGCCATCCGTGAAGCAATTTTGGACGGTGAAATCCCCAACACCTACGAGGCTGCTTATGCTTATATGCTGGAAAAGGCAAAATCTTACAACCTGACCCCAGTTAAATAAAATTGGTATTTTTACATTGCGCAGATTTTTAGCAACAATACGTTCTCTTGAGCGTTAAACCTTTATATATTTTATCTAACTTATAACCTAATTGTCATGCCGGTTTTGAAATTCAGAGTCTACTGGGAAGAAGATGAAAGCGTTTACAGAGATATTGCGATCAAACCTAATCAGACGTTTTTACAATTTCACCAAGCGATCCTGCAAGCATTCGAATTCGACGCTAAACATAAAGCGACTTTCTTTCGCAGTAATGATAACTGGCAAAGAGGTAGGGAAATCATCCTGGAAATGGATAGAACTCCCCGTAAAGTGGAACCCCTGCTGATGGCGGAAACACCTATCGGCGCAGCAGTAAAAGATCCTAACCAGAAATTCATTTACCTGTACGACTTTGCGAAAAACTGGTCATTCCTCGTGGAACTGATCGGCGTTTCCAAAGAAGAAAACATAAAAATTTCCTACCCTGTTTGCGTACGCAAAGAAGGACTGGCACCGAGTCAATACGGTACCAAAGGCCTCGTGGGTGATAAACTCGTGGAAATGGAAGAAAAATACGACCTCAATAAAGAGGGCATGGATGAAGACGGATTCGGTGAAGAAGGTGAAGATGACGCCAGCAGCGATCAGCAGGAAGAGCTGGGCGCTGAAGACGATTTGATGTTCTGATATGCAAAAAACTGTTATCGTCATTGCAGGACCTACCGCTTCCGGAAAAACAGCCACGGCTATACGAATAGCACAACTGTTCAATACCTCCGTTATTTCGGCAGACTCCAGGCAATGTTATAAAGAAATCAGTATAGGCACTGCAAAGCCATCTCCGCAGGAGCTGGCAGCAGTGCCTCACTATTTTATTAACTCCCACAGCATTCGCGAGGAGGTAAACGCCGGCATGTATGAAAAGCTGGCACTGCAATATTGTGAGGAAATTTTCGCCACCAACGATGTGGCAGTGATGTGTGGCGGCACCGGCCTGTATATCAAAGCCTTCGCGGAAGGCATCGACGAAATGCCGGAAATTCCGGCAGCAGTGCGACAATCCATCACAAACCAATACGCCGAAAAAGGAATATCGTGGCTGCAGGAGGAACTGCAGCGCCGCGACCCGGACTTCTACGCCGGCGCAGAAATCCATAACCCCGCACGCCTCATGCGGGCGCTGGAAGTCCTCGAAGCCACCGGCCAATCCATCAGCGTTTTCCGAACCGCCACCAAAAGGCAGCGGGACTTTCGTATCATTAAGATAGGCTTACATCTCCCTAAAGAAATACTACACGATAATATTAACCGACGTGTAGACATGATGGTGAGTGCCGGACTTGTAGACGAAGTGCGGGCTGTGCTTGCATTCCGCAACCACAACGCCCTGCGCACCGTTGGCTACACAGAAATATTCAACTATCTTGATGGCAACCTGACACTGCCACAGGCCATTGAGGATATTAAAGTCCACACCCGCCAATATGCCAAACGCCAGCTGACCTGGTTTAGGAAAGACCCGGGATATCAATGGTTTGATGCAAGGGAAGGGGAACAGATAGATGCATGGCTGCAGCAGCAGATGGATACCTGACCAACTGCGTGTAACCATTACAGTAGAATACCTTGAAAATAAAAGCCGGTACTGCAATCGCAGCACCGGCTTCTCTATAAATAGTCTGAATACTAAAATTTAAACCCTATTGTACCCATGATATTGCTGCGCTTGAAATCCAGCAATGCTGCAGGAGGATAAGTGTTAGCATCATTGGTAGAATACAGCTGGTAGTAGTCTTTTCCTTGGGTATAGCTGTAAGTAACGTCAAAGTATATACCTTTTGTACGTACGCCCAGGCCACCGCTGTAGGTCTTACGGGAAGCATCAATGCCCATATTATAGCTGTCGTTGGAATATGGATTACCATAGTAAGCAAAACCTCCTCTGGCAGCGAATATTCTCGCAAACTTCACTTCCGCACCTGCCTTGAAATTGGACGCTGCTTTGTACAGGAAGCCGATGGTTTGATTGATGCCACCTTCATAGCCTTTGTCCGCATCCTCAAATCTGTATTTGGAGGAACTGTGATTCACATATTCGTAGTCGGCTGCGAGGAAGCCCGTTACCGCATCCGCGTCCTGGAGGTTTCCGAAGAAGTAGGACGCACCTGCGCTTGCACGCAGGGGAGCCGTCATGTTATAGCTGTAATCTTCGCCGGCGCCGCTGGACGACTGCTTACCTTTCCAGCCCTCCGTGTTGGAAGTCAGGTCAGCGCTGGTAGCGATGCTCATGCTGTAAATAGTAGGCAGGCGCAGGGAACCACCAATTCTGAAACGGTCGGTGATTTTATAGAGGATACCAAGCGTTCCGCTGAAACCAAGACCGTTGATGGTAGTGTATTGTTTATAATCGAAATAACCAAAGTCGTTATTCTGGTTGCCGGTATTGTCATCCTCAGAAACAGAGAGCGTTTCCTTGTAGGTAATACTAGGAAGGTTTAAGCTCACACCGAGATAGAGCCTGTCGCCGTAGTTGGTACCAAGGGAGAATACGTAATCGTTGATACCGCCTTTGGTATCGATCTGGGCGCGCTGATAGATGCTTTCCATTACGCCGCCAGCGCCGGTAGGCATGGCCAGGGAAATCCATTTGCCATTGTCTTCCACGAGCAGCGCCTGGTTGTAGGCCAGTGCTGAGCCGATAGAGCCGTAGTCAGGATTATAGCTGCTGGGTTCAGATTCTTCTCTCCAGGGTTCTGTATAGGAGGTGTAGTCCGTTACGCCGCCAATTCTTACCTGGTTGTTGAAATTAGCGCTGCGGTTCATACCGAGGCCAAAGGACCAGTTATTCCAGGTATTGGAGCCGCTGTTGGTGTTGGTCACGAACACCACACCGATATTAGGAATCTGAAAATTGGATTTACTGCCTTTTACATCCAGTGGGTCTACCATGGGGAGGTAGGAGGATGAATTTTTAGAGGTGGCCACACCACCTGAAATCAGAAATTCTCCGGTTTTAAAAATACCGATACCGGCTGGGTTGGTAAATGCGGATGAAAAGTCACCTCCGAGTCCTACCGATACGCCTCCTAATGCCTGTGTTCTGGCTGTTCCGCTGGGTTGCTGGTTGGTGAACAACAATGCTTGTTCAGCTGATTGGGCCATGGCGGAAACAGATAAAAACAACCCTCCGAGTAGAGGATAGATGCTCTTGATCATAAATTAAAACTTAAAATGAGATGTGCTTGCAGGTAATGATTGCTGACAAACGCTTTAGTTGGCTAAAAACGTTCCCTAACGTGCAATTCGTATGTGGGTGTAAAAGATAAGCGTAGTTTTTTAGGCTACGCTTATCAGAAAATTCTTTGTATTAACGGCCTCCGCGACTAGGACGGGAGTAACCGCCTCCACCGCCGCCACTGTTTACGCGGCTAGGTGCGCTGCTTGGCTGGTAGCTCGGTTGATAGCTTGGCTGGCTTGGTCTGCTGTACTCGGTACGCTGAGGGCGGGAGTAGCTGCCGTTGTTGCTGTTGCTATTCTGGTATACCGGCCTTTCGTTGCCTGACTGCTGGAATACCCTGCGTGGTCTTTCAGAAGTAGTGCTGCCGTTAGATGGAGTATATCTGCCACCAGTACCGTTGGAAGTATTGGCGTAGTTAATTCTGTTAGGACGACCGTTGGTACCGGTGTTAGGTCCGATTGGCTGATAACCGCCTCTGTTAGGACGAACCACGTTACCGGAAGCAACGCCGCTCCGTACCGGACGGGTATAGTTGTTAATACGGTTATAGGTAGGCGTGTAGTTACCTTTGTAACCGCCGCTGTACCAGCCGTGTCCGTAATAACCGCCACCATAGTAAGGATAGTAGCTATAGTATGGGTTGTAAGCGTAGTAAGGATAGCCCCACATGCTGCCATACCATGGATTGTAGAAGCCACCGCCCCAGCCGTAGCCAAAGCCCATGCTGAAGGATGAACCCCAGTAAGGACTGTATCCATAACCAAAGCTGCTGTAAGGATAGCCCCAGCCGCCAAATCCACCATAACCCAGACCCATTCCGTAATTGAATGCGAAGTTGTTTCCTGCGCTCAGGCCATCAGAATAACCATCCCAGTAACTACCGGAATAGCTGCTGCCGGTAGCACCAAAACGCTCTAACCTGCGCTCGTAATCTCCCTGCTCATCGCTATAGGTTACATAGGAACCACCTTCGTCATCGGAGGCAGCCACTGATGTAGCGGTATAATCATCCTGGCGGGTGTTGTTTTTGCCATTACTCGCATATCCCTGTTGCTGCTGTTGGCGGGGTGAATAGTATACATCATCCGGGGTAGACGCTGTTTTGTAAGTGCTGGAACAAGCACCCAGGGCTAACGCGCCGGCCATGATGACTAAATATGATATAGGCTTCATTTGAAATATATTTTAAGCGTGATCTGTATCGTAAATCTACTCTTTTTAAACGGATTTCTGCTACACAAAGTTACATCATACTATCTTGTCTATATTATTTTGTTGCAACTATTTGATGCTTTATGATTTTCATGTAGGTTTGTAGCATTTTTCTTTTGAATATTATTCAAAAATTAAGCCAAATTGTAATTTGTTTTCTTTGATATAGGAGTTTTTTTATCAGGATAATTTTTATCATACATTGGCTGCCAAATAAGGATATATAAATTAGATATTTATTTTATGAGTAAAGAGATCACCGCCCGATCCGCAGATTATTCCCAGTGGTATAATGACCTGGTGCTGAAAGGTGGACTGGCAGATTACTCTGCCGTGAAAGGATGTATGGTTATCAAACCATATGGCTTTGCTTTATGGGAAGCAATGCGCGACGTACTGGACCGTAAATTCAAAGAAACCGGCCATCAGAACGCTTATTTCCCGCTGTTTATCCCCAAAAGCTTCCTCAGTAAAGAGGCTGCTCACATCGAAGGCTTCGCCAAGGAATGTGCTGTTGTAACCCATTACCGCCTCAAAAATGACCCGAACGGCGGCGGCGTAGTGGTAGACCCGGAAGCGAAACTCGAAGAAGAACTCATCGTTCGCCCAACTTCTGAAACCATCATTTGGAATACATACAGAGACTGGATTCAATCCTACCGCGACCTACCACTGCTCATCAACCAATGGGCAAACGTTGTTCGCTGGGAAATGCGTACCCGCCTCTTCCTCCGCACCGCTGAATTCCTCTGGCAGGAAGGTCATACCGCCCACGCCACCGCAGAAGAAGCGATCGCAGAAACCACGCAGATGCTGGAAGTATACGCCAATTTCGCGGAAGAATATATGGCCGTACCTGTTGTACGTGGTGTTAAAACCGCTAACGAACGCTTCGCCGGTGCCGTAGATACCTATTGCATCGAAGCGCTCATGCAGGACGGTAAAGCCCTTCAGGCCGGTACCTCCCACTTCCTCGGACAAAACTTCGCCAAAGCATTTGAAGTGAAGTTCTCCAACAAGGAAAATAAACAGGAATATGTATGGGCTACCTCATGGGGCGTTTCTACCCGACTCATCGGTGGACTCATCATGGTGCACTCTGACGACCAGGGTCTGGTGCTGCCTCCACGCATCGCGCCACTGCAGGTAGTGATCGTGCCTATCTACAAAGGAGACGACCAGAAAGCAGCAATCGACGCGAAAGTTAATGGCCTCATCGCCGACCTGAAAGCATTAGGCGTTAGCGTGAAATATGACGATAGCGACAACAGCCGCCCGGGATGGAAATTTGCCGAGTACGAAATGAAAGGCGTACCGGTGCGCGTTGCCATCGGCGCCCGCGATATCGAAAACGGCGTAGCCGAAGTAGCCCGCCGCGATAATAAAACAAAAGAGAGTCTGCCACTGGAAGGCCTGGGTGCACGCATCCACCAGCTCCTGGAAGAAATTCAGCAGAACCTCTACAATAAGGCCCTGAACTACCGCGATGAACACATTACCCGCGTGGATACCTTCGAGGAATTCAAACAGGTACTGGACACCAAAGCAGGTTTCGTATCCGCCCACTG
The DNA here is from genome assembly GCF_900142605.1 of Chitinophaga jiangningensis. Taxonomy (GTDB): domain Bacteria; phylum Bacteroidota; class Bacteroidia; order Chitinophagales; family Chitinophagaceae; genus Chitinophaga; species Chitinophaga jiangningensis. The sequence goes on along the minus strand of NZ_FRBL01000004.1, from coordinate 363,567 downwards.
GGATGGTACCAGCGAAACAGAGGAAAAAATCAAAGAGCTTACCAAAGCCACCATCCGCTGTATCCCGCTCAACAACCCGCAGGAAGAAGGCAAGTGTATCCTCACCGGTAAACCTTCCAAAGAAAGAGTGCTCTTCGCAAGGGCTTACTAAATATAACGCAGGCAACAAAACAACCGTTTTAACATAGCATAAGCAACAAAACCTCATCCTTTGCTGCTTACCTGCTTGCTGCTTTGCGAGCAAAAAAGATCGCGCTCCTGGCGCCGAAGGCGCCTAAAGTGAATTGAGTCTTTGCAAGAAAAAAGATCCGCCACCAGCGGATCTTTTTTCAGCCCTGCAGGCACCGAAGGTGCCCAGGCGACCAATCTCTCATCCAATAAGTATCTTATTTATTGCAAATATTTGTAATTTCTTAGCCCGCATTCCAAAAGAAACCAGTAAATTTATCCGATGCCCTCATTCCGCTACATACTGCTATGGATGCTGGCCTGCTTTTGCGTCCTAACGGAAGCCCGCTCCCAGGGCCTCATGATCCGTAATTATAACGTGAAAGACGGCCTGGCAAACGCTACGGTGTATGCCGCTGAACAAGATAAAAATGGATTCATCTGGTTCGCTACCCCCACCGGCGTCAGCAAATTTGATGGGAAACGATTCCGCAACTACTCCAAAAAAGACGGGCTCACAGATAATGACGTCGTGAAACTGGCAGCGGACTCCAGAGGAAGAGTATGGTTTTTTACCCTCAACGGCAAGCCCTCCTTTTACCTTAACTCCGTAATACACAACGAGGATAACGACTCCAGCCTTACCTTCAACTCCCGCAGCCACTACCTCCAATACGCATTCGACGGCGGCCCCAAATCAGGCTACATCTGGTTTCTCAACTCCAACAACCGTATTCTTCAATATACCGGCAAACAATTCACTTACGATAAACTCGGTAACTCCGGCAGTGATATCTACTTCCTGCTGAAAAACGACAGCATATTCAAGCCTTTACAAACTTCCTACGTCCTCGAAACCCTGAAAGATCCCAATAATGCAAATCAGCGCATTATTACCGTATGCCCATATCCGTTAGAAGATCCGGCATTTCAGGAACGTATAAAAAGTCACGCCATTACCATCCTCCGGAATACCCTGTATTCCTTTACCAAAAAAGATGCGATCTGCTTCTTTAATGGCGCTGAATGGGGAATCCGAGAAGATATCAGTAATATTTGTATCGATAATGATAACCTGTGGGTAGGTACCCAGCGTGCTTTATATCTCGTAAAAAATTTTTTTAAGGGAGAGAAGAAAGTCACCCGTTTGCTGGAGAATCACTATATCACCTCATTGCTGAAAGACAGAGACGGGAATATATGGATCACCACTTTTGGCGACGGGGTCTACTATATCCCCTACAAAAACTTCTACTTCAGCTACCTCGATAATACCAACGGCCTTTATTCACACTCGATCTTCAGCATCTTTAAAGATAAAAAAACAGACCTGCTGCTAATAGGCCAGAACGCTGGTATTCTCAATACCATTGATGCAAAGGGCAGTATCCGCCAGTTTACGCTGGATACGACCTCCGGCCGCAATAGCGTCCTCCAGATATTACCGGATAAGGAAAACTCCGTACTCATTGCCACGGACAATGCACTGTTCCAGTTTAATACACAGTCGCAAAAATCCAAACTGCTGAAGTCCGTGAAAATGCTCAAGGACGTGGATATTTCCCCCGCCGGAAAAATTCGTATAGCCGCCAAAAACCAGGTGATCGCTTTGGATGATTACGCCATCAGCGACCTGGATATGCTCGTTACCTCCATCGCTTCCGTGGATGACTCCACCTACTTTGTAGGAACCAACAACGGCCTCTATTTCTGCTCTGACAACAGCAAACAGCTGATGCGGCCAGGTGATAACACCCACCTCAAACAGAGTATCAAAGACCTGAAGTGGATCAATGGCTACCTCTGGATCGGTACCAGCGACCAGGGAATATACGTGATGCACCACGATTCGGTGGTGAAGCACCTGTCTACCGCCATTGGCCTGGCGAGCGACATCTGCCAGCAGTTGTACTACGATGGGGTGGGCCAGCTGTACGTAGCCACCAACAAAGGCGTCAGTGTCATCGATGTAAATAAACAGGAAATTGTAAGGAACATTACTTCCAATGATGGCCTGATGTCAGATGATATCAGGGGCGTGTTTTATGATGATGGCCTCCTGTACATCGCCACCTCCAACGGACTTTGCTACTTTAAAGGCAACAACCTGCCAGTAGATTCCGTGCCGCCGGTGATTTACCTCAGTAATATCCGGTATGGCGACAGTACTTTCCTGCCTTCCAAAGATTTTGTATATCTCTATCAGCGCAAATCCTCGTTTGAGGCGGAATTCGGCACTATTGTGTTTGATTTGCCGGATCAGGTAGAGTATCAGTATAATTTTAGTGGCGACAGCACCACGGGCTGGGTCACTACCATGTCCAACATCATTCCTTTTCCCGACTTGCAGCCCGGTACCTACAAACTGATGGTAAGGGCCCGCAAGTATAAGAGCGACTGGTCGCAGCCGCTGAGCGTGAATATCAATATCCTGCCACGCTGGTATCAGCAATGGTGGGCGAGGGGCATACTTCTCCTGTTAGGGCTGCTGCTTATTCTGTTTATTCTGCGTTATATTGTTCGAAGGATCAAGCAATCAGAGAAGCGGAAAACGGAGTACAACCGACGGATCGCCGAACTGGAAGCCAAAGCGCTGACCAACCAGATGAATCCGCATTTTATCTTCAACTCCCTGAACTCCGTGCAGCATCTGATTCTGGAGAAAGAAGAAAAACAGGCACTGAACTTCCTGGCAGATTTTGCCACGCTGATGCGTCAGATGCTCAATAACTCCCGGAAGTCCTATATTTCTCTGGAAGAAGAAATTGCCTTCCTGACAAGATACCTGGAGCTGGAAAAAATTCGTTTTGCACATTCCTTTACCTACAAGTTTATCATGGAGGATAAACTGAAAGACTATACGATTTACATACCTCCGATGATTATTCAGCCGATAGTGGAAAATGCTATTAAACACGGGCTGGCGCCTAAAAACAGCAGCGGATACCTGGAAATCAGGCTGGAAATGATAGACGACCTGCTTTATTGCTCTGTAGACGACGATGGAATTGGATGGGATAAGTCCAACGCCTTGAAAAGCAACAGGCTGGTGAAGCACGAATCCACCGCGCTGAGCGTAATCAAAGAGCGTTTGCAGATTATAAAATCTTTTAATGGAAGTGTTGGAAAGTTAGAAATTATTGATAAATTTAAATCTGGTTTCGGCAATAAGGAAGGTACCTTAGTTGAAATACTGATTCCCATTGTTAAGATGTTATGAGTAATATAAAAGCTGCCATTGTCGACGATGAAGTTCGCAACATTCATATTTTGCGTAATATCCTGGAAAACTACTGTAAAGATGTCACTGTAGTTGGAGAGGCACAGAATATTCATGAGGCGGCGGAAATGATTAAAAACAACCCCATTGATGTATTATTCCTCGATATTGAGATGCCCCCGCATAATGGGTTTCAGTTGCTGGAAATGTTTCCTGTACTGAATTTTGAAGTTATTTTCATCACCGCTTTTCAGGAATATGCCTTGCAGGCAATCAAATTTGCTGCGCTGGATTATCTGCTCAAACCCATCAAGGTGAGCGAGGTCGAAGATGCACTGGAAAAAGTTAAAAAGAGTAAGAAAGGTCGGCTCAACGAACTGGCGTCTATCCTGAAAGACTATGTCAAAAACAACGACAACGCCTTCTCCAAGATAGTGATTCCGGTAAACGATGGGTATAATGTGATCGACCTTAAAGACATTATTTACTGCGAGGCGTTTGACAGCTATACCAAAATTCAGCTGATCAATAACGTTTCGCACCTAATTTCCAAGTCCCTGAAAGAATACGAGGAAATGCTGTCTGATAAGGGCTTTTACCGCGTACATAAATCCTTCCTGATCAATATTCACCACATTGTAAAGATCATCAAAGGCCTGGGAACCGCTGTGGTGATGAGCGATCAGAAGAATATCCCCATCTCATCCCGCAAGAAGGAAGAGTTCTTCTCCCAGTTAAAAGGAGTAATAAATCTTTAATTTATAATTTTTAATGATATTTAAAGGCCGGTTGAGCGAACGCTTAACCGGCTTTTTTGTGCTTTTACCAGCCATTTCTATGCATTTACGGGAAACCGGTTCGATTATCATATATATATCTTATTTTGATCATGGGTTTTCATAGATATGGCTGATTGCCTGTGAAGTTTTTTTAAGCCATACAGGTATTGCTTAAGATGAAAAGGGCCGCGGGAGCGGCTCTTTTCATTGAAGTAATCTCCATTGTAAGTGCACAAAAAAGGACCGGGTGTTACCCGGTCCCAGTCCTAAAATTTTTATACAGGGAGATATCAGTTAGAAGCTTTCGCTCGATCCGCCGCCAGTCTGAATATTATAATAGTAAATATTAGTGCTCTTTTCAGGATACAATCCTATCAGCTGCACATTCCCTTTACGGTCCAGCACCTTGGCAAGTTCGTCAGGGCTGGTGATGGACTGGTCGCCTGCTTTGATAATCAGGAAGCCAGGGGCCATCGTAGTTTGTTTTTTCAGGATACCGTTACCGATACCGCTTACCCATACTCCACCACGGATACCGAGGCGGCGGGCATCGTCCTTGTCCAGCGCGGATAAATCAGCGCCCAGTCGGTCCAGGACGGTGGTTCTTACCACATCCGTATTACCTGCCAGGTTACGCAGCGTTACATTATCTGCAGTGTACTCTTTATTGTTACGCAGGTAAGTGATGCTGATTTTGTCGCCTGGTTTATAACGGGCAATCTGTTCGGTCATCTGGGAAGGACCAGGGATCGGGGTACCGTTAATGCGCGTGATGATATCGCCGGCCTGGAGGCCTGCGGCCTTTGCAGAGCCGTTATCTACCACTTCTGTTACCTGTACACCCGGTGCGTCTCTTCTTACACCCAGCTCTTTCAGCTGTTCGTCAGAAAGGGAAGCGATCACAGAACTTGGCATGTATGACACACCGAGGTATGCACGCTGCACATTACCGTATTTCATCAGGTCGTTCACCACTTTCTTGATCAGGTTCACCGGAATTGCATAGGAATAACCTGCGTAGGAGCCCGTAGGGGAGGCGATAGCGGAGTTAACGCCAATCAGCTCACCACTGGTGTTGATAAGGGCACCACCACTGTTACCCTGGTTTACCGCAGCATCGGTTTGAATAAAGGATTCAATAGCGCTGTTGCGGCTGCCGCGACTCTTATTAATCCCGATTGTACGGGATTTTGCACTCACGATACCTGCGGTAACGGTGGCATCGAGGTTCAGTGGATAACCGATAGCGAGCACCCATTGGCCGATTTCCACATTATCGGAGTTGCCATACAGCAGGTAAGGGAATCCGGCTCCTTCAATTTTAATCACAGCCAGGTCGGTGCTTGGATCAGCGCCGATCAGCTTAGCCTTATAAGTTTTGGCACTGTTACTCAGTGTAACAGAGATTTCATCTGCATCGTCGATTACGTGGTTGTTGGTAACGATGTAACCGTCATCAGAGATCAATACGCCGGAGCCACTGGCCATCTGGCCTGGAACGTAGTATCGGCGGCCGTCTCCACCACCATTAAACTCATCGCCGAAAAATTCATCACCGAAGAGGTCCTGCAGAATGGAGCGTTTACGCTGTAAGCCATTCGTTACCTGGCGGGGATTGATCTTAGTTTTGATATGTACTACTCCGGGAACCGCTGCCTTTGCTGCTGCGGTGAAATCACTGGGAGGGACAGCACTGCCGTTTTCTGTGCCGGGCATGTAGCGTGCGTAGTTTACAGGGACCTCTGTAGAGCCGTTCTGATAAATACCTGCCTGCCTGGGTTGGAAATATTTGCTGTACACAAATATGGAGGCAGAAGCAGTCACAATGCTGATGCAAACAATTGTAACAATTTGCTTGAATTTCATATTATAGTGTGTTTAGCTATACGAATAAATTTGTAATGCTCTGCTGGCAATTTTAATGCCTTGGGTACAAATTTAATAGTCGGCTTGAATCAAATATCCTTTACCCCATTCACTTTAACAGATTTTTATATCAATCGTTAATTTAAAGTAAAGTAAGTCTATCATGTTACTGACAGGGATGCATTCACTACCTGTCAACTTAACAATTATAAGCGACATTTTGTTAGACGCCCAGCATAAATGCCATGGTGTCCACACCGTCTGCATAATCCCGCAGCGAAGGTTGCTGTGCGTAGCCGAAAGGCGTGAAATCCCTGCCTACGAGGCATTGCAGCACTTCGTTTTGTCCCAGCTCTGCAGCGAGTGCCTGCTTGTCGGTATAGTATTCATAGTTTAATACACTCAGTGGACTAAACAGGGATTCGGCTTCATGGAGCAGCACGGTACCATTTGACAGATGGTAGCTGTTATTGAGCAGCAGCAGGGCCAGGTTGTAGTCGTAGTTATTCTTGTACTTGTGGTGGTCCATCAGGTAGCTGTATTTATTCAGCGCATCCAGCAAAGGCTGGAAGTTGTATTCCTGTGGCACATATATTTTGGTCACATTGCGGCAACCCAGGCCAAAGTACAGCATGATATCATCAGCCAGGGCTTCCAGCTCTTCCGGTGTTTCTTCGCCGGTGAGCACTGCAGCTGAAGTGCGGTTATGGCGGATGATATGCGGGTATTTGGCAAAATAGTAGTTAAAGTAACGGGCAGAGTTGTTGCTGCCGGTAGCAATATAGGCGTTGCAGTCCTTCAGCATGTCCAGTACTTCCGTTTGGCCGGCTATTTCGGGGTACCATTCCTCCATTTTCTGCAGGATATGCTTCATCAGTACCTCATCTTTACTGGATAACTTCAGTTTCACCTGGTGCCCGCTGATAAATCCGCAGAGCCAGTCGTGAAACCCTACCAGCGGAATGTTTCCGGCTGATACGATGCCTATTTTTTTTGGGGTACGGGTTTGGGCAGCGGCCGGGTAGGACTGCAGCCATTCGCGCAGCCTGGCGGGTTCAAGAAAGTATTGGCAGATATTGTCCAACGCTTTGTCGATGAAGGCCGGGATAAACCAACCATTGGCGATGTAAGCCCTGTCCTTCACCGCTACCCACTCAGGGCTGTCTCCGGCCAGGTATTGGCCCAGGCGCACCAGCGCTGCTTCTTTTTCTGCTATATTCATGAATCTTTATAAATAATGACTTGATTAAACCGGGAATATTTTATTTTTGTTCCACAAAATTAATGGCTTACTACTTAAACAAAAAGTTTACTCTATGGCAATTAAGATAACAGATGAGTGTATTAACTGTGGCGCTTGCGAACCTGAATGCCCAAACAATGCAATTTATGAAGGCGGAGTAGAATGGGCCATTGCTGACGGTACAAGCGTTAAAGGTGCTTATACCCTGATGGATGGCAGCACTATGGATGCTGACCAGCGTAATGCTCCTATCAGCGTCGATACATATTATATCGTTCCGAATAAATGTACTGAGTGCCAGGGTTTTCATGAAGAGCCGCAATGTGCTGCTGTTTGCCCGGTAGACTGCTGCGTTCCGGACGAAATGTACCAGGAAACAGTTGATGAACTGCTGGGTAAAAAAGATAAACTGCACGTCTAGTTAATATTATTCAAAGGAAGCTACTGCCGCTCTGGAATGGTGCCAGAGCGGCTTTTTTTTGCCCGGTTATGAGGCATAACTTTTAGTTATATGAAATCTTGATCCAAATAACTTACCTTGGCTGCCGCATAGATTAATAACTAAATCTTATTCCCTATGGCACTTAAAATTACAGAAGAATGCATCTGCTGCGCGGCCTGCGAGCCGGAATGCCCGAATAACGCCATTTATGAAGCCGGAGTGGAATGGTCCCTGAAAGACGGTACCTCCCTGACCGGCACCTTCACCCTGAAAGACGGTACCGTTACCGATGCGGCTGCCCGGCAATTGCCTTTCAGCAATAAGGATTATTACATTGTACCAGACAAATGCACGGAGTGCCAGGGCTTTCATGAAGAGCCGCAGTGTGCAGCTGTTTGTCCGGTGGACTGCTGCGTATCCGACGAAAGGTACGCTGAAACCATCAACGACTTGCTGGCCAAAAAACAACTGCTGCACGCAGAATAGCTATTGACCTTCCGGAAACCGGCGCCTGCCGGTTTCCCATCATATACCCCCACCGCCCATTTCCTCCTCTTGCACGGCAAAAAAGTTTCCTTAACTTTACCGGCTTATTGCTCAGACATCTTATGAAGAAAAATATAGCTTTAGTAGCCGGTGGTTATTCCGGAGAGTATGTAATTTCAGTGCAAAGCGCTGTAACGATTGAAAATAATCTGGACAGCAGCAAATATGCCGTCTATAAGGTGATTATTACCCGTGAAAGCTGGTCGTATACCGCTCCGGATGGCACTGTTCACGAAATTGATAAGAATGATTTTTCTCTGACCGTTAATGGCAATAAGGTAAAATTCGACGCCGTATTCATTGGCATTCACGGCACTCCGGGCGAAGATGGCCGCCTGCAGGGCTATTTTGAAATGCTGGGTATTCCGTACACCAGCTGCGGCATGGTCACCTCCGCCATCACCTTTAATAAAAGCTATTGCAACAAAATTGTGGCTGCCTTTGATGTGGTAAATGTGGCTAAATCCATGCACATTTTCCGCGATCAGCCTTATAATACTAACGACATCCTGGCAAAACTACGTTTACCCTTCTTCGTTAAACCGGCAGAAGGAGGCAGCAGCATCGGCATGTCTAAAGTAAAAACAGCAGAAGAGCTGCAACCAGCTATTGACAAAGCCTTTAATGAGGACTCCCAGGTGCTGATCGAAGAGTTTGTAAAGGGAAGGGAACTGACCATCGGTATGTACCTTTCCGGTGGCAAACTCAATGTACTGCCTATTACGGAAGTGGTGAGCAGCAAGGAGTTTTTCGACTACGAAGCAAAGTATACCCCGGGCGTATCCAACGAAATTACACCGGCTCCGGTACCGGATGATATTACCAGCCTGGTGCAGCAAACGGCAGGAAAATTGTATCACTTGCTGAACTGTCGCGGTATTGTCCGGATCGACTTTATTTGGGATGATACCAATAATAAACTATTTTTCCTGGAGGCCAACACTATGCCGGGCCAGTCTGAAAACAGCCTGGTGCCACAGCAGGTAAGGGCCGCGGGCAAAACGCTGCAGGAATTCTACGGCGCCGTGCTGGAAGAAGCCATGGCAAAGTAACCTGTAACTGATTTATCACTTTTAACGTAATAAACTGTGTTTGATTTTATTACCAAACGATCTTTCCTTGTCAACTTACTGGCGGCTATCGCCATGTTCTTCCTGATAGCGGTGATCTTCTTTTCACTGCTGCCGTTGATCACCAAACATGGTGAACAGCAAACCGTGCCTGATGTAAAAGGCCTTAAGCTGGAGGAAGCGATTTCCAAACTGGAAGCCGCCGGCTTCGAGGCAGAAGTGAGAGATTCCGTATATATCGATAGTATCCCACCACTGGCAGTATGGGCACAAACACCGGATAAAGGCGCTGTGGTTAAAGTAAACCGCACTATCCACCTCACGGTGAATAAAACAGTGGCTCCAATGGTAGCCATGCCTGACCTCGAAGGCCTTACCTTCCGCAGTGCAGAGATGATGCTGAAAAGTATGCGCCTCAACGTAGGAGATACCATCTATAAACCCGACTTCGCTACCAACACGGTATTACAGCAACTCCTGAACGGACGTACCCTAAAAGCAGGTACCATGGTCCCTGAAGGCACCAGCATTACGCTGATACTTAGCTCCGGCCGAGGTAATACCGAAAACCCGGTGCCTGACTTCATTGGCCTTACGTATGCGGAAGCCAGGGAAATCCTCAGTGCCAGCAGTCTGAACATAGGTTCTGTGATCATCGACCCAAGCGTAAGCGATACTGCCAATGCCTTTGTATACAAACAGTATCCTACCCGCAAAAATGAAATCGGCGATTTTAACATGGTGCGCTCCGGTGAGTCGGTAGACCTCTACCTGTCCGCTACCAAACCAGTGAAAGATTCCACCGCACCGGCTGCACCGGCAACGGAGGAATAGTCAAAATACCTTAATTTTATCCTTACAATCATTAAAAAGAATATAATATGCAGAACATAACAGCAGAAGCACTGAAAGCCCGCCTCGATGCCGGTGAAGAACTGATCCTCGTGGACGTTAGAGAGCCTCATGAGCGTGCTGAATTCAATATCGGTGGTATTCACGTACCATTAGGCCAGATCCAGATGATGCAAATCGACGAACTGGAAGGCCTGGAAGATAAGGAAGTAATCGTATACTGCCGCAGCGGTAACCGCAGCGGTCAGGCAGCTATGTCCCTGGAAACACAGGGCTTCAGCAACGTAGTAAACCTGGCAGGCGGTATGCTGAAATGGAGAGAAATCTACGGTTAATCAGCGTGATTAACGGAAGAATAGATACATAAAAAAAATAAAGAAAGTCCCCGGATACCCCGGGGACTTTTGTTATTAAATCGGGACTACAGGGTGTCTTTTATTAACAAAATAATTTGCGAACAGCGTTACTGCCGTTCATGCTTAATCGCCGTCACCTCAATCTCCACCAAATACTCCGGGTTAATCAGTTTACTCACTTCCACCATCGTAGTTGCCGGTTTAATCGCCTGGAAAAACTCACCGTGTGCACGGCCATATTCCTCCCACTGACTAATATCCGTTACAAACATTCGGGTACGTACCACATCATGTAACGTAGCGCCAGCGCGTACGAGCACTGCCTCAATTTTAGCCAGGATAAATTTGGTTTGTTCGTAAGGGTTACCAGGGGCCACTACTTTCCCTTCATCCTCTGCCACTGTACCGGAAACTTCAATGGTATTGCCGACCTGTACGGCTCTGCAGTAGCCCACTTTATCTTCCCAGGTGGCGCCGGATGCGTAATTGGTGCGTGTCATAACGTATTTTTTATACAAAGATACTATTTACTGTCAGCGGGAGTATTCCGGAATTTTACCACTTTCCCCAGCAAATCAAACCAGAAGGGCGCCCCCAAACTGATAGCCATAGCGGTAATCGCCCAGCCGGCCAGCACCATCCAGCCGTTGGACTGATATGGATGGGAGAGCCCGTAAGGATGGGCCGCGCTGAAATCGCGGTGAATACCGAGCACATTCCGGGCATCCCCGGCATCGTTGCGGAGCATGGCATATACTCCTATTACGGAAGTGTCCCCTACAAAGGCTTTCAGAGAGGTGTCGTTACGCAGGAAAGCACTGTCCTTATACATCAGCTGGTGTTGCTGTAAGGTATCTATCATGGGGCCGTAGTTGTAACTGCGACTGCTGGCCAGCTGCACCATTTCCTGGCGCACGGTTTTATCTTTCAGGAGTATTTTCGCAACGGCAATAGTGTCTACATTAAAAATACCCGCCACTACAAAACCAATGATCAGCAGCCAGGTCTGACAATGCTTACGGTACCAGCTGCTGGCCCGCTGCATGGTTTCGTTGAACCAGTTTTCCAGCTGCACCCTGAACTGGGGAATATCCTGCCCGGCATCTGCAAAAAGATTTCGTATGTGCGTGAGGGTATGACTGCCCAGCTGCAACCCGTTTTCCTCCAGTGCAGCCGCTATCGTAGCAGTGTCGGTCGCTCTTTCCGTAGTGCTGGAACGTAACAGGTGTATGATCGCCTGGGAAAATGTTGCAGGGTTGATGTATGACGGCCTGGACGATGCGGTATTTTCTCCCAGATATAAAATAGATGGCGATTCATAGAATTTTTTCAGGATAGGCGCATCCGCAAAGGGCCTGAAATAATGTACCACACTCCACCCTTTTTCGTAAAACCACGTGAAAAATGTGAATTTTCCGAAATATCCAAGGTCTTCCCGGTGCCGGTCTTCGTCCAACATGCGGCGAAGCGCTTTGGATAAAACACGGGCCCGCAACCCTAAGGCGCGCGCAATCATCTCCTGTAGAATGGTTACAAACAGGCTGTATAGGAGGTAAATAAATACCAGCCCCAAGGCAACATCGATGGCAAGGTTACTAAACATAGCATAGGTATATAGGATCAAATATAGGGAAGTACTGCGCAGGGTATCTTCGTACCCCGCGCACTAATATTCAAAAAAACAGCAGCTGCCGCCCACCCAGGTGTCACTACTGTTAAAGCCAACACCAATCATTTTTCCTTTACTCAGTCGGGATAAATTGTGTACCAGCATTGGTCTGGCGGCGCCGTCCGGCCAGATGTACATCATGCGGATCTCGCAGATTGCTTTGCCATTCGGCGTTTCAATGATTGGTGCATATGTTACCCTGCGCTGCAAAATCCAGTTTTCCGGGTCCTGTATTGCATCAATATCCGCCTGAGTCACGTCAATTTTCACGCCCTGGCCGGCAAAGGAGAACAGGGGTTTCAGCACGTAGTTTTCCAGGTCGGCAGGAATCACCGGCAACTGGTGCAGGTACCAGCTCTTCGGGATATAATCGCTGTGCAGCAGTGGCATGGTAAATTTACTGATCCGGTAAAACCAGTTTGGATGTGTGATCCACTCTACTTCCAGGTCCTGGAAGAGATTTACATGCGGCCCCAGTTGTTCCTGCTGACGCAGCAGGTCATCGAAAATGATACGGTTGTAAATCCGCTTCACCCGCGTTTTTTCGCCATCGCACATATAAAACAGGCGGTTGTCTTCCTGGATCAGCTCTGTAATACATACGGGCTTAATACCCAGGTATTTTTCGGTGGCATAAAAGTCGATCCGCGTTTTCTGCTCCTGGGGTTTTACTTCCAGCAGGATCACGGAGGAGGGTTTATGATCACCTATAATCATCTCCCGCAGCAGGTCATAGTATTGCTGATCGTCTAACCCGTTAAAATAATTATTGAGCTGTTCCGGGATGTGAAAATGCTTCCGGTAATTACCCGCCATCACCTGCTGAAAAGCGTTCATGGTGGGAAAGCCTTGCAGCTCAATCAGCTGTGGTTCCGGCTCACCATCGTTTCCGTGGGTAACGGCAAAGTCGATCACCATAAAGTGCGGATGATCATTTTCGTTCGGCACACGGAGGTGGTGTGGGATAGCCGCTTCCGTGAGTTGTTTGAAATCCGGACGCAGTACAACGTTTACAATTTCTTCGCAGGCCTGCACCAGTTTGGTGGTGAGTGCGGCGGGTACAAACACGGGTGTTTCGGCTACGCGGAAAGCCGGTGCCACGCCTGCTTCATCGGCCATGCCCTGCAGGAAATCGTGGTATGCGGTTTCGGTAAAACGCTTGTTATATGCTTGTCTGACGGACGGAATCATATTAGAAGAAGGTATTTTGATCATCGTTGTGAGCTGCCACCTGCACGCTTCGTTCGATGGCTGCGAGGCGGTCGCTGAGTGTGCCGTAAATGGCATAATCGAGGAAGGCGGTGATGAAGCGGTCGTGGGTGAGCATGATTTTATCCGGATCGGTGAGCTGGGTAAGCATGCTGTCGTATTTTTCCACACCGTGGTGGGATATCACCTGTTCTTTCTTTTCTTCCTGTTGGAGATACATGTGCATACCGGCGGCATCGGCCTCGGGATGGAACTGTGTACCGATGAAATGTTCGTTAAACCGGATGGACATGGTGGCTCTTTCCAGCGGCACATGTGGCCGTTCTTTTTCGATGGCCAGTACCTGGGCACCCATGGCGGCGAGATTGGCTTCATTCAGTTCAATCACCTGCCAGTTGCGGGAGTCCACAATGTAGAATGGATCGGGAAGGGCGCCGAATACTTTTTCCTGCATCCCTGCTTCCGTTTTATGCACGGGAAAAACGCCGAAGGCGGGAGATTTACGTCTGCATACATTCCCTAACTGATAATAGCGACACATGATCTGGTAGGAGTGGCAGATGAAAAGCATGGGCTTCTTAACTGCGTTGGTTTTATTCCAGTCCATGAGGTTTTCCACGAGTTGGAAATAAGCGGATTCCCAGTCGCTGCCGGCACTGTCTACCGGGCTGCCGGGGCCGCCGGTGGAAATGTAAATATCATAGGTGGTATCGGGTACCTGTTGTTGGATTCTTACTTCAAATTCATCGAATGTCAGCTGAAGCGAATGCATTTCTGCATATTTCGTCAGAATCTCGCGTATGCAGCGCATACCTTCATTGGGTACGCCTTCGTACATATCCAACACGGCTATTTTAACGTTTCGCATGTGGCAAAATTACGAATTAGCCGGGAGGAATGCTGCATTTAGCAGTTCACTAAGAATTGTTGCTGAATAAAATCGGTTACGGCCACGAGATCTTTTGTGTCTTCATAGACCTGTAACTGCCGGTCGGCGCCGGTACCATTTTGCATCAGGTGGTTGGTGGCGTCAATAATTTCACGACTGCCAAGATCGTCTACCACGTCGTCGATGAAGTCGAGCAGTTCCCCGATCAGTGCGCGGGTATTGACTTCCATCTCTTTCCCGAAATCGATGAGGTTGCCATCGATGCCATAGCGGGAGGCGCGCCATTTATTTTCGTTTACCAGTGCGCGGTTGTAGATGATAAAGTTGAGGTTTTGCATGCGCAGCTTGTAAATTTTAGCACAAACTGCCTGGAACAGGCCTGCCAGCGTGATGGTATCGTCTACCGTCATCGGCACATCGCAGATCCTGAACTCTACGGTATTGAAGAAGGGGTGTACGCGGAGGTCCCACCATACTTTCTTGGCATTATCGATACAGTTGGTTTTTACCAGCAGTTTGATGTAATTGTCGTATTCTTCAATGCTGGCAAAATAATCCGGGATACCGGTACGTGGGAATTTGTCGAAAACCTTGGTACGAAAGGATTTGAAGCCGGTATTACGGCCTTCCCAGAAGGGGCTGTTGGTACTCAGTGCAAAGATATGCGGCAGAAAATAACGGACGGAATTGGCGATATGCAGCGCCATTTCGCGGTTTTCCATGCCTATGTGTACATGCAAACCAAAGATCAGGTTGGACCTGGCAGCGTCCTGCATTTCGTTTACGATTTCAAAATACCGGGGATGGTCCGTAATCAGCTGCTGTTGCCAGTGGCTGAAGGGGTGGGTGCCGGAGGCGCCGATGCTGAAGCCCAGGTCGCCGGCAATCTGGGAAATGGTTTTACGCAGCAGTGCCACATCTTTACGGGCATCGTGGATGTTGGCGCATACCTGGGTGCCTACTTCCACCACTGCCTGGTGAAATTCGGCTTTTACCTGGTCGTTGATGACTTTGTGGGCCTGTTCTACGATCTTTTGTTCATGCGATCTCAATTCACGGGTAACGGGGTCCATTACCATGTATTCTTCTTCTATACCCACTGTGAACGCATTGTACATATCTGCTGCTGTTCTTTTATTTTGAATACAAATGTATGTCGGGAAATCAATCGGTGGAATTTTTTTTCATAATACCGGGAGAGATGAATTTTCCCCAGGTGAGGTTGTCGCGGCCGGGCTCCTGTGCCAGCGCCCTTTCAATGGCATACCGGGCACTGGTTTCCACCACCCACTCAAAATTTTCGGGGCCGATGGAGTGTATATCCGCGTCTGGCGCAGGGTTACAGAAATCGATGGCATACGGTACCTCCCCGCTGACTGCAAATTCAACCGTATTAAAATCGTATCCCAGGTATTGATTTAGGGAGATGGTAGCGGCTTCGATGCTTTGGAGCAGCGTATCGCTCACCTCAAAGGAGGCCTGGTAGCGCTCCGCATGGGGATGCCTTGGGTTGTAGGGCATAATATGCACGTATTTGCCACCGATGCAATAACATCTGAAATAAGCAGTGAAATCTATTTCCTCCTGGAGCATCATCACCAGTTGCCCCGTTTGCTGGTGCACGGCAAAAAATTCCTCCTTATCTGCCAGCCGGTACACGTTCCGCCATCCGCCGCCATCATAGGGCTTCAGAAAGGCAGGAAAGCCTACATAGTCGAAGATGGCATTCCAGTCGAAGGGATATATTAAGTTGCGGAACGATTTTTCATTGGTATTGTCCGGATGCTGGAAAGAAGGCAGCAGCACGGTTTTAGGTACATGTACGCCGATTTTTTCGGCCAGGGCGTTGTTAAAAAACTTATCATCCGCGCTCCACCAGAAGGGGTTGTTGATAATGGCGGCGCCACTGGCGGCGGCATTTTTGAGATAGGCCCGGTAAAACGGCACATCCTGGGAAATACGGTCCACTATTACCGCATAGTCACTGGCATCTCCCTGAATAACCTTATCAATGGTTACAAATTCGGCCAGGATGCCAGGTGGATTTTTCCGGTTAATGCGGTCTATAAATGCCTGCGGAAAGGTGTTTTCCTGTCCGAATAAAATGCCGATCTTTTTCATTGTTTAACGTATTAGCGCGAGGTAGCCTGGCAGCATGGTTTTCCAGGTAGCCCAGTCGTGGGTGCTTGCAGGCCGGATGTCCAGCCAGTGGGTAATATTTTTTTGTGCCAGCATGCCGGACAGCTGCTCGTTCTGTGAGCGGGTAACGTCATTGTCGGCCACGCCCAGTATGATACCCATGCGCCAGAGGTCCTGGTGCTGGTTGCCGGGCATGAAGTCGGCAGGATTGCTGAAATAAACATTATCGTCGTAGTGGCCGTCTACCCGCGATTTAATATCGAAGGTGCCACTGAGGGAAAACAGGTAGCTCACTATTTCCGGATGGCGGAAGGAAAACGAGGCGGCATGAAACCCACCGAAGCTGCACCCGGCAGTGGCAATGCGGCTATAACCGGTTTCTTCCACTATACGCGGGTAAATTTCGTCTGTCAGCAACCGGTCGTAACGGACATGGTTGTACGCTCTTTCAGCCGGCGTGATATGTTTATTGTACCAGCTGCTGGTGTCGAAGCTATCCGGGCAGTAGACTTTAATCCTTCCCTGTTCTATAAACCAGCGTATCGACTCAATCAGGCCCATGTCCTTGCTTTCGTAATACCTGCCCATAGAGGTAGGGAACAGCAGCAGGGGGTAGCCGGCGTGGCCGAAAACCAACATCTCAAATTCCCTGTCAATACTGGGTGAATGCCATTTATAGAAGTTCTCCGTCACGATAATAGCTTTGTTTAAATTTAAATAAAAGTTTCGTCAATTGATAATCCTTACCTTCAGATATGGTCAGAAATGATTTCGTGTATGCCCCTCAGTTGGATAGGGAGGTGGTGCTGGACATCTACCAGTACAGCGATTTACCGCGGGTGCTGCTGCTGGTAAACGATGGTCAGGAGCTCAGGAAGATGCAGATTTCTTCATTATTAGATAACATCCAGCTGCCGGTGGTGATTGTGGGAATCCACGCCGGGCCACGGCGATTGCAGGAATATGGCGTTGCAGGGCATCCTGATTTCCAGGGTAATGGCGCCGAGGCAGATCGTTACGCTGCTTTTATCACCAACACTTTACTGCCTTTATACCCCCAATGGAAGCACCTGCGTTTGGGCATTGCCGGTTTTTCGCTGGGTGGCTTATCCGCGCTGGACATAGTTTGGCGGCATGCGGACCTGTTTTCCTTTGCTGGCGTATGTTCGGGCTCTCTCTGGTGGCGGGATGTGCCACTGGGCCCCGGTTATTCCGATGAACAGCACCGGATCATTCACCGCATCATAGCCGAGGATGAGTTTAAACCAGGGCTGCAATTCTTTTTTGAATGCGGTACAGAAGATGAAACGGCGGACCGAAATGGGAACGGTGTAATTGATGCGATTGATGATACGCAGGATTTGATAAAGATTTTAGCTTCAAAAGGGTATAGTGATATTACTTATTACGAAATTCCCGGTGGCCGGCATGATATGGCTACGTGGGAGGTGGCACTGCAACGAATGCTGCGGTTGCCTTATTTCGCCGGCGGATAAAAAATAATAATCTCCACCCGCCTGTTTTTCTGCCGTCCGGCTGCTGAATTATTATCCGCTACGGGCATGGACTCCCCCATACCATTTATAACAGCAATGGATATACGTTGCTTGTGTTGCTTTACATAAGTAGCAATAGTATTGGCCCGGCGCATGCTCAGGTCCTGGTTGTACAGGGCCGTTCCCTTATTGTCCGTATGACCGGTAACAGCCAGTTGAATACCATTTTCATCCGGGATTTTTTCTACCAGGCTATCGAGGGTGCCTGACATTTTTTTGTTGAGCGTGCTGCTGTCGAAGGCAAAGAGAATATCGGGGATAATCAGTGTATCCGTGCGCGTTACAGGCGTGGCTTCGGGTGCCGGTGCGGGCTGGCAACTGATAATTTCTACTGTTTCCATACTATCCATTCCTGGCCTTGGGCTGGTGTTTCCTTTGATGATGAAATCGTCGAAGCTGAAGCCACGTTTATACACCAGGTACTTTGCAACTTCGTTGGCACGGTCGGCGGCAATGATTTCGTTGTACTTCAGGTTAGGCTTGAGGTAGGAGTAGCCGTTGATCAGGATTTTTTGTTGTACTTCTTCAGGTTTTAACTTGAATGTTTCACCTAACTGGTCCGCATACACGCGGCTGATCTCTTTTTTGTTACCGGTAAAGAATTCAGGCGCAAGCAGGATGGTATCACAACGGCCGCTACGCTGGCTTACGCGGGTAGGCAACTTAATTTTTGCACTCAATGCATTACTATACAAAGAGGTGTTGGGGCGGGCGTAACTATGTCGCCAGCGATCGTTATACAACAGGGTGCGGATGGTATCGGCTTCGGCTGCATTAAAAGTTTGTCCGTCCATAGGCGTTAAGGCCATACTATCAATATAACATAGCAGGTTCCTGGCAATTTTGCCTGGAAGCGTGGTGAGATTACCGATTACGATGTACCCATAATTATCAGCGGCTGTAAACTCCTGTTCCAGTTTAATCCAGTTTTCGGTAGGTTTTCCGGTTGTTTTTTTAGTGAGATGTAAAGTAGGCGTAGTCTGTAAGGCCACGGGCAGGTCTTGTACTGTTTCTGCCGTGTCCAGCTTTACATCGAGGAACCCGGCACTTTCACGCGTGTCCAGCATAAAGACTTCCATTTTATAACGGGTACCCTTGGTAAGTTTATTCAGGAGTTGTGTTTTGTAATAAGGTCTGAAAGTGGTATTCACCTTTGATTCCATGGTAAGGGTTACCATATGGTTGTCTTGCGGTATATCTCCATCATAGATTACCTTGCTGAAAAAGGGAGCAGTAGGAAACCACGCCCTGGGCGCACATTTAGCGAAATATTCAATGCAGATGTTTACTTCGTCGAAGCCGGGGTTGGGGAGTAGGTTTTGTGCGGATGTAAGCATGCAGCACAGCAAGAGTAATACGGTCAGGGTGGATTTCATAAGGTGCATATTGCTTTGGAATAACGTTCTCTATCCCTGTTTTATTTTCGTTAAATTGTGATAAATCCTGATAAGCGTTGCAATTTCCTGTATTTGTACACCTGGGTAATTTACATATCCCCCTGCATGCCCTCACGGAAACCCTGGGCATGTTCATTGGCTTCCGTTACTTCCTGTACCTGCGGCGCCGGCAGGGCGATTCGGTGCCACAAGGCAACCGGATATGGGCAATCATAGGCGCTATCTTTGGCGCATTGTTTGGCAGCCGTATCCTGGGAGCGCTGGAAAATCCCCCGGCACTGTTAAGTGCCGAAAATCTTATCTTCTTTATATACCAAAACAAAACCATAGTAGGAGGGCTCCTGGGTGGGCTTGTTGGAGTAGAGCTGACCAAAAAGCTAATCGGAGAAAAGCACTCCACCGGCGATCTTTTCGTATATCCACTGATACTGGCCATGATTATAGGCCGTATTGGCTGCTTCAGCATGGGTATTTTTGAAGAAACTTATGGCCTCCCTACCACGCTGCCGTGGGGTATGCACCTGGGGGATGCCTACCTGCGCCACCCGGCAGCGCTTTATGAAATAGTGTTCCTGATGGGATTGTGGGCGGTGCTGGCGGCCACCAGCAGACAAGTCCGGCTGGTAAGTGGCGGGAGATTTAAACTTTTCATGATCGCCTACCTGCTGTTCCGTTTCCTGCTCGATTTTATCAAACCCGGATTCCGGTTCTCTTTCGGACTGGGGTCCATACAAATAGCCTGTTTGCTGGGATTATTATATTATGCTCCGAGCATTTTCTTTCCAAAGCGTTTAATCCAAAAAGAAATTTATGCCTGAAAAAAACTACACCTATTACGACTTCACAGTCAGCATTTGCAGTACCTGCCTGCGAAGAGTGGATGCGAAGGTGATCTTCGAAAATGAGAATGTTTATATGGTCAAACGCTGTCCCCAGCACGGCATGGAAAAGGTATTGATTGCTACGGATATTGACTATTATAAAAATACCCGGAACTATAACAAACCTTCGGAGGCGCCCTTGAAAACCAATACCGACACGCATTACGGTTGTCCATACGACTGTGGCCTGTGCCATGATCATGAGCAGCATTCCTGTTTGAGTGTAGTGGAGTTAACGGATCGCTGTAATCTTACCTGTCCTACCTGTTATGCCATGTCGTCCCCGCATTATGGGCGCCACCGCACGTTAGAGGAAATAGAGCAAATGCTGGATATTATTGTGGAGAATGAAGGGCAGCCGGATGTAGTACAGTTGAGTGGGGGGGAACCTACCATTCATCCGCAGTTCTTCGAGGTGCTCGATATTGCTAAAAAGAAGCCTATCCGGCATTTGATGGTGAACACCAATGGCATCCGTATTGCAAAGGATAAAGAATTTGTGGCAAGGCTGGCCACCTATATGCCGGATTTTGAAGTATACCTGCAATTTGATTCCTTTAAGCCTGAAGTGCTAGAACGTATGCGGGGCAAGGATTTGACGGATACGCGGATGCAGGCCATCGAAAACCTGAATGAGGCTAACCTGAGTACTACGTTGGTGGTTACCCTGCATAAAGGTCTGAATGATGACGAGATGGGGGCCATCATCGACTTTGCCCTCAAACAGCCCTGTGTTCGGGGTGTTACCTTCCAGCCGGTGCAGGTAGCGGGTCGTACGGATGATTTTGATCCGGCAACCGACCGAATCACGTTAACGGAAGTACGTCAGCGTATCCTTGAACAGTCGCCCATCTGGCAGCCGAACGATATTATTCCTGTGCCTTGTAATCCGGATGCATTGGCGATGGCCTATGCACTGAAAATCGACGGACAGGTATTTCCGCTCACACGCTATGTAGATCCGGCGGTATTGCTGAACAATTCAAAAAATACCATTGTATATGAACAGGATCAGCAACTGCACCAGCATGTGCTGAAAATATTCAGTACTGGTATTTCCACCGATGCGGCGGTATGCGATATGCAGTCGCTGCTTTGCTGTTTGCCGCAGGTACAGGCGCCGGGATTAGATTACAATAACCTGTTCCGGATTGTGATCATGCGGTTCCTGGATGCGTATGATTTTGATGTGCGTGCTATCAAAAAGTCCTGTGTACATATCGTCCACAAGGACGGCAGGATTATTCCGTTTGAGACTATGAATATGTTTTACAGAGACGACAAGGAAGAGTATTTAAAACAACTACAACAGGAAAGAGCTTTTATTCCGGAAGTTTAAATATTTCATTATGAGTGAGTTCCTCAAAAAGACACTTTACTTTACATTAATCCCCATAGGAATCGTCTTATTGCTGTTATTAACAGGTGGCGCCAGTGGATTAGAAATAGGTATTTCTCTCTTACTTCTGCTTTTATTCGGTTATTTCTTAGGAGGACTTATTTTATTGCTGATAGGAAGAAGGGAAATAGGTAAGGTACTGTTGCTGAGTTGTGGAATAATTTTGCTCGTAGGCTTGTCCACTTGTGGCATTTTGCTCATGGGTATGTAAACACTTTGTTATGAATGAGTTTTTAAAGAAAACCCTGTATTACTCTCTAATACCGCTTGGATTGGCATTATTGATCTGCATTACAGGAGATATGGCCATTTTATTTGCCGGTATGATGTTGCTGTTTGTAGTAGGAGGTTATTTTTTGGCGGGGTTAATTATGATATTAACGGGGAGAGAGCAAACCGGCAAGGCGTTGTTGTTAAGTTGTGGGATCATTTTGCTGGTGGGTTTATCCACGTGTGGGATAATATTGAGTAACCTGAAATTGGGGGGGATGCATTAGTAAAAAGCTTATTAAAGTATACTTAAAAAAAGGCCGCTGGATTTTCCAGCGGCCTTTTTTTAAATATACTGATTTGGATTAGAAGCTGTAACGCAGACCCATCTGCATACCCCATACGCTGAGGTTGCTGAGGGTATTCTGGTAAGCGGTGTTAACGAGGTTAGCACCTGAATTAGCCATTTTATAAGAAGCTACGCCATTAGCGTCCACTGCATTTCTAACCAGCGGATTGGTAACAGTTGTCTGTTGGCGAACGCCCCAGTTTTTGTTCAGCAGGTTAGGCAGGTTAAGCATATCAATGCTGAATTGCAATGTATGGCGGGTACCTCCTTTAGTGCTGATGAAAAAGTCCTGAAGGAAACGAGCATCCAGTCTGTTATACCAAGGCAACAGACCACCGTTTCTGTCAGCATACTGACCTTTATGTTTTTTCAGGTATTTGCTGCTTTCAACAAATTGATCATAAGCTGCCTGTTGTTCGGCAACGCTGAATGTTTTGGATACACTACCGGAAGTATACGTGAAAGGAACAAAGTTTACATCAGTACCTTTTGAGTAAATGTACATCAGGTCAGCAGAGCTATTACCGTCGCCATTGAGATCGCCGTTCACAACATAACTGATGGTGAGTGGGTTGGAACCTTCGTAAAACAGAGAGAGTGTGGAAGCAAAGTGTTTAGCATACTCTTTTCTGTAAGAAATGTTAGCCACCACACGGTGAGGTAATGCATATTGAGATGGTCCGAGCTCGATAGAGTTACCACTACCCACGTTAGGATTTGACTGCCAAATTGAAGCTGCCTGGTTACCAGGGTTACCGGTAACATCCTTTGCGTTGGTATAAGTATAAGCTACGGAGCCATACAGCCCGTTAGAGAAGGTTTTACTTAACTGGGCAGTGAAAGCCATGGAGTAACCTTTGCTGGTGTTTTCCATCACAACCACGGTTGTATTGCCTTTATTCAGGTACTTATCAGAAGAGCTTGCCAGGATGCCATACCATGGACGGTTGTCGCCGTTAGAGTTCAACTGTTTGGTTGGCTCTAAGAGGTTTGCATTACGCATGATAACCGCATTGATATCTTTAGTAAACATGGCTTCAAATGTTGCAGTGAATCCATGTCCAAGCGCTTTATCGATACCCACGTTAGTTCTCCAAACCTGAGGGAATTTGAAATTAGGATCTACAAGGGTAAAGCCAGATGGCGCTACTGTAGAAGGTTTGGTTGGAAACTTGCCAATATAGGCACTTGGGTTTGGATTGAAAGTAATGCCTGCCAGGTCGGTAGCTTTGTTAAGTACTACCTGATTCTGATACATACCAGAGTTAGTAGGTACGTTGGTCAGGTATACAAAAGGAATTTTACCTGTGAAGATGCCTGTTCCGCCACGAACAATCAGTGACTTATCCTTCATCACATCCCATCTGAAGCCAACGCGTGGTGATAATAACACCTTGCTCTTAGGCCATTTGCCAGTAGAGTAGTGTGTCATGTTGCCATCTTTGTCAGGGAATTGCAGTGCAGTGATGGCTGGGTTTTCCAGCGGCTGTTCAGGATAGATTGGCAGATCAGCACGTAAACCTAAAGTCAATTTGAAGTTAGGCTTAATATTCCAGTCATCCTGGACATATACACCCAGCTGTCCGATTTTCAGGTTAGCAGAGTAAACTGCTGAATCGCCTTCAATGAAGGAATAGGTGTTGGCATAGAATGCAGGTGCTCTGTCCAGCATAAAGTCCTGCAGGCTATTATATATGTAGTAGCTGGAAGAACCAGGCATAAACATATTACCAACTTTCTGGTATTCGTATGAGATACCTGCTGTCCAGGTGTGGTTACCACTGTACAGTGTAAAGTTATCAGTAATGTTAAAGATATTATTTACCACATCGTTATTACGGGTAAATGGATCTGTACCGAAGCTCATGTAGTTTTTACCAGCACCATCGAAGATATCTACAGTTGGGAAAATATCTCCCATCGAGAATCGGGTATCCTGGTTTTTAGTGTAGGCTACAATGAATTGGTTAGAGATTCTGTTTGAGAAAGTACTATTCAATTCCAGACTTCCGCTTTTCACCCAGTGGTCTGTCCCATAATTTGAATTGGCAAATGCCATGGACTGATTGCTGAAGCGATTGTTTGGCAGGCGGGAAATATTACCACCACCCAGAACATTGGGGTTACCAATAGTCGAGTTGGGAATAGAACTACCATTGAGGAGGGAGTTGTCTGATCCTTTGAAGTCAGAATATTTCAGCGTCAGTTTGTGTACACTATTGATATTCCAATCGATTTTAGCCAGGAGTTTACGGTTTTTAGTTTCAAACGCTGGATAGCTGGTGTAGCTACCCGGGTCATAACCGTATTTGCTGATCAGATAATCATGCAATTTGGCCAAAGAATCAATGGAGGTAGCGGACATGTCATCAGGACGTTTTTGACTTCCATCCCAGTTTGAAGGCGTTGCTCTCCAGGTATTTCCAGGAGTGGAAGATTTTTCATACTCACCACTGGCAAAGAAGAACAATTTGTTTTTGATAATAGGACCGCCTAACGTAGCTCCAAAGATTTTGTTTTCGCTTGGTGTTACTGTCAGGGTGTTATCATGAACTTTCTTGCCGTTGAAGCTCTGGTCACGGTAGAAACCATAAACACTACCGTGAAATTCGTTGGTACCACTTTTGGTAACAGCATTAATACCTGCACCAGTAAAACCCGATTGTCTTACATCGAATGGTGCGATATTAACAGAAATTTGATCATAAGCATCCAGAGAAATAGGAGATGCACCACCACCAGGGAGTGGATCATTGCTGAGGCCGAAGTTGTTGTTCAGGTTAGCACCATCTACCATTAAGTTGTTAAGTCTACCGTCGCGACCGCCAAAGTTGTTTCCATTGGCTTGAGGAGTGAGGCGTGTGAAGTCAGTGATGTTGCGGGTAACAGTTGGCAACGTTTGTAACTGACGGGTACCGATTACAGTAGATGCACCGGTTTTGTTAAGATTTGCAGCTGCTGATTTGCTGCCCACTACATTAACGGTCTGTAATTCCTGACCGGATGTCAATGTTTGGTTAAGTGTAAAAGGCTCACCCAGTGCAAGGTTAATACCTTCAAGGGTAATGGTTTTAAAGCCGATGAAAGATATCTCTACCTTGTAAGGGCCGCCAATACGCATGCCCGGAATGGTATAGTTTCCATCAGTGCGGGTAACTGTGCCGTACACTGTACCTGAAGGTACGTGTGTTGCTTTAACTGTGGCTCCGATTAAGCCCTCACCTTTGTCATCGTTGATTCTACCTGTCATGCTGGAGGTAGTTACCTGACCAAAACTAATGAGGGAAAGGAGTAAAAAAGAAAATGTTACGAGTAATTTTCTTAATCCCATGATTCCAGAAATTTGATTCATGGCGCAAAGATGCGACAATCTCCCGGTTAAATTTTAACTCTATATTAACTAATTGTTAAGCAACTTGTGGATAACTTGTGTACCCTAAAAAAAATTGAAAGCTATTTAGGAAATGTTTTTTCCGCCTTAGCTTTCACTAATATTCCTGCCAAAATTTAGCAGCCATCAAATTGCCGTTTCTGTTAATGATTGGTTAAGGCACTACAGCCGAACTTTTCCCGGGATTTATTTGTTCTATACTACTTACTTTCTGCGATAAAAATATATGTAAAAATCATGCTGCGTATCTGGCATGTCCCCAACAATTTCTTGCACCGGAAACCAACCACGAATGCTTCAGTTTTCCACCATTAATTGTCGTAACTTTGCGCCATTCATTATTACTTGACCGAAGGATTTTTTTATGTTAGATACAATAGAAGCAGCAATAGAAGATATAAAAAACGGTAAACTGGTAATAGTAGTGGACGATGAGGACCGCGAAAATGAGGGAGATTTCATCACCGCAGCCCGCAACGTAACGCCTGAAATCATCAACTTTATGAGCATTCATGGTCGCGGACTCATCTGCGCCCCCCTTGTGGAAGAACGCTGTGAAGAACTCGGACTCGACCTGATGGTAAGGGATAACACCGCTCTGCACCAAACACCTTTCACCGTTTCGGTTGACCTGCTCGGCCACGGATGTACCACCGGTATCTCCGCGCACGACCGTGCCAAAACCATCCAGGCGCTGATCGATCCGAATACCAAACCGGAAGAACTCGGCAAACCAGGACATATCTTTCCGCTCAAAGCCAAATCCGGCGGAGTGCTCCGCCGCTCCGGCCACACAGAAGCCACCATCGACCTGGCCCGCCTCGCAGGATTTGAACCCGCCGGCGTACTCGTCGAAATCATGAACGAAGACGGTACCATGGCCCGCCTGCCTGAACTGCGCGAAATAGCTACCAAATTCGATCTTAAACTGATCTCCATCAAAGACATGATCTCCTACCTCCTCAGTAAGGAAACCCTTATCGAAGAAGGAGAAAGAGTCCAGATGCCCACCAAATACGGCAACTTCGAACTGATCGCCTTCACCCAGGTGAATACCGGCGAAATCCATATGGCCCTCAAAAAAGGCGAATGGGAAAAAGATGAACCGGTACTGGTGCGCGTACACTCCAGCTGCGTTACCGGGGATATCCTCCACTCACTGCGCTGCGATTGTGGAGAACAACTGCACGCCGCCATGCAAATGGTAGAAAAAGAAGGGAAAGGCCTTATATTATATATGAACCAGGAAGGTCGCGGCATCGGACTGATGAACAAACTCCGCGCCTATAAACTCCAGGAAGAAGGTCGCGATACAGTGGAAGCCAACCTTGAACTGGGCTTTAAAATGGATGAACGCGATTACGGTGTAGGAGCACAAATTCTCCGCCACCTCGGTATCTGCAAACTCCGCCTCATCACCAACAACCCGCGCAAACGCGCCGGCCTGCTGGGATACGGTCTCGAAGTAGTAGAAAACGTACCTATCGAAATCCATCCTAACCCACACAACGAAAATTATCTCCGCACCAAAAGAGATAAACTGGGACACGAAATTTTGAAAGGCTAAGGTGTTGTCTTAATATATTATGGTGTAGCCGGTGCTGTCAACAGCGCCGGCTTTTTTATTTCTTCCGGGTATTTGTCGAATCCACTACCCGCGTGCTATCCGCCACCCGCGTGCTATCCAACGGAGGCTGCGGCTGCTGCTGATAAGGTGCCCGGCGCAGATTTTTGTTAAACAGCTCCAGGAAACGGTCGTATTCACGTACATACGAAATTCCCAAACCTGATTTCGTACGGTTGTTGAGGTTATACACGTCGTAATCCGACTTACTAAAGGCATTTATACGGAAACGCCCATCCGGTGTCAGGAGATATTCTATACGGAAGTCGCCCGCAAAACGGTTGCTGCTGGCAGAAGTAGCGGTTTTACCCCAGTCGTAATCCCCACCGGCATACAACCGGAAACGGTTGTTAAACAGGTTACTGGTTACACCGGCACTCACCTGGTTACGGTCTACAGACGAGTTGTCAGGCAGGCCACCCACATTGTAAGCCCGGTAGTTTACATTAATACCAATTCCACTGCCCTTTAGCAAGGCACCGGTAATATTATTCAGGATCGCGGAAGCCTGCGCTGAAATCGCCTGACCCACACTGTTTTTACCCGTGATGCCCACGTTGGCGCCACCACCCGCGTCATCCGGCAGGAACTGGTTGGCAATCAGCAATCCATAAATCTGCAACAGCGCCTTGTTCTGGTCGTTGTTGATTTCTTTGAGTTTCGCGGCCACACCACTTTCATAAGAGAGCGTACCTACCTCCGGCAATTCAATGGAGTAGGTGATATCAGGCTTCATCAGCGCACCTTTCAGGTTAATCAATACATCCACCCGCTCCTGACGGGTAGCCAACTTATCGTTTGAAGCCATGGTGGCGGCCTGGCCTACCAGGTTATACAAACTGACCTTCGGCAGCGAGTACTTGGCTGTAATATTCATAATCGCCTCAGAAGGATCACCATTCCAGCTGATGCTGCTATTCTTTTCAATATCAAATTTCCAGCTGGTTACCCGCTGGAAATTAAAGTTGTAGGAACCATTGCTGATCTCGTAGTTGCCAAACATGCTGAAATCCCCGTCGGTATTGGCAATGATCTGCAAATTACCGGTACCGTTAGCGGATATAATATCCCCGGTGGTGGCATCCAGGATCACATCGATCTGTGCATCCGGGTTGGCAGCAATATCCAGCTTGATCGTGAGCTTGGTATCGTCTTTTTTCTTTTTTACCTCCTGCTCGGTACCATAAGTTTTGAACTTGATGTATTCATATTTCCCGATATCCTTGCTGTCTGATATAGGGAGATAGAAATGCGTTCCCCGCACGGGTCTCGCGAGCACGTGCATTTGCAGGTCATTCAGCGGGCCCGAGAAATACACCTTACCGTCAGCAATTACATCTCCATAAAACAAATCATTATCATTGGCACTGGTATTCAAAAACAGGAACTTACGGCCGGTCACATCAAAGTCGAAGTTGAGCTTGTCGAAATGATCATGGGAAATATACCCATTGGCGGTGCCTTTGGTGTTGAATTTATCGATCACCGTAAAGCTGCCGAACTCGATGAGGTTGTCATCCACATTCACGTTCAGCTTAGGAATACGATACCGGGTACCGAGATAGTCCACCGTAACACCCACCGTATCCAGCGCGAGCTTGCCCCGGATAGAAGGTAGCGCCGTAGTGCCGCTTATCGTAAGGTTCCCAGCCACTGTACCGGTAAGATCTCTCACATAGCCTACCAGGTATTTATTCAATAAACTAATGCTGCTGCCCCCTAAATTGATGACGGCATCCAGCCCGTTATCCGTTTTGGATAAACCCACCCGGCCCTGTGCATTGAAGTTCATGCCATAGTTGTCCGACTTCACTGCAAAAGTAACCTGGCCGGTATGTTGCAGATAGGTGCCATCTACGGTTACCAACCCGATGGAATCATTGTCGATACGCAACTCCCGCGTACGCAGGGCGGCATTGATATCCAGGTTGCTGGTAGGATCGGAGATATTGATGGTACCATCGGTGATCCCCTCAATGCGTGTAGTTACAAGCTGGGACGGAATTACGTCTGCCAGATTCAGGTTTTTTAGTGTGACGATAAACCTGGACTCATCGGGATTGAACTCGTTGGTTTCAACGGTTACACTCTGATCATTACGGGTAATTTTCAGGTTTTTAACGGTAAGGAAATGCTTACTCCAATAGATCTCATTGCCGGGTGTAACATTCCACTGGCGCTCGTTTACAGTGAACGCGCTATTCAGAAAGTTGACTTTAATGCCTTGCTGCACCGTAATCACGCGGGCATAAAAACCATCCAGACTGGCAGTATCCTGCGCCTGTAAGTCTACTTTGATATAAGAAGTGTCGTTGGAGGAGTTGGCGAGTATCAGCGGATTTACCAATACTTCCTTGGTGCCATTGAATACCTGCCCTACGGTAGTGCTGAGGTTTACCTTGCGGGCATTACCATCTCCCTTAACCTGTATATCCCTCAGATGATATTGTGAAATACTGGCTTCCGGAACCTGTATGTTAAGGGCAAGATTGCCGGTGGATGTGTTCAAACTTCCCTCCACGGTACTGTAATCAAAGCCGGAAACCTGTTTGGTAAAGCCTTTGATCAGCTTGGCCACATTGCCGAATTCGAATTTAAACTGGAAGTCCTCATGAATATTATTGTTGGAAGGCTCCAGGAAATAGCTGGGGTAATAGCGGTAGAGCAGCTGCTGGAAGGCATCCGGCAGTTCCAGGAAACTATATTTTCCTTTCACATAACCCTGTACCTCGCTACCGTTGATCTGCAGCGTTTTCTGGTCGCCCTGTGTTTCGGCCTTCAGCGCCAGGGAGTCGAACTCGAGGCGACTATTATCCTTAAACAGCGACACATCGTACATCCGTGCGCTTCCTTCGAAATTATCGATGTTGCTGCCAGCGAAGTTCAGGTCCAGCTTAGCTTGCAGCGTCAATGAATCATTTACAAAATGCAGGGCTTTGAGGTCGCTTTTCCGTATTTCTGAATTAAATTTAAATACCGGCAGTGCTTCGTTGAAATCGATGGTCCCGGCAAAGTCCATGTCCAGGTTGGGATCATCCACTGCCAGGGCGCCATTGAAGAACTTCCGGTTCATTTCTCCTTTAGTCTTAATGTTCTGGTAGTTATAACCATAGAGTGATATACTTTGTACATCGGCGTCCAGCGACACTTTCAGGGTACGGAAGTTGAAACCGGCGCCATTTAGTGTAGCCTTCAATGTTACCTCGTTGAGGTCCGGAATGTTGAGTAAACTGCCGAGGTTGAAGTTGTTGGTATTTAAACTACCGGAATACACCGGTACATCGCGGTTGGTCTTAAAGTTCAGATCGGAATTTACCTGTCCCAGGTTAGTCTGGAACTGGCCATAGGCCACAAAGTCGTTGATGAAGCCGGTATAGCTTCCTTTAAAGTTAATACTGGTAAGGCGGTCAATCCTCACTGTTGAATTTATATCTTTCACTACCGGCATAATCTGCATTACATCAGCGCCGGTGGTCATGAGGTTGTCCGCGTGGAAGTCGATATAAGTTTCCTCTATATCCGGCAGCCCGCGCATTTCCAGTGAGCCTTTGAGGCGGGTGGTGTTACCTGCCTGCAGGTCTATATCGCTGGCCTTGAGGTTGCTTACCGGTCCCCGGGCATTGCCATTGATGGTAATTTCTTTTTTCCAGGTAGAGAGAGGAGGGGCAAAGTAGGCAATATCGTCGCTGGATACTTTACAGTTTTTGAAGCTGGCACGCATATACACCAGGTCGATGTAATCGCTCATGTCGTCAAAGTCGCTATACTGCATGGTATAGTAATCCCCGATATGGCTCCGGTTTGTTTCCAGGTCCAGGTGGGAAAACTCCATTTCTACCGGCGACATCTTAAACCTGCTCGTCATCTTTTTCACTTCAAAGCCGCTACGTTCTTTGGTAGAAAGGCTCAGATCCCCGATGATACTGTCTTTATAAATGCTGGTATTAGTAAGGGAGAGGTTGATATCGCTGAAGCGGATATGATGTGGGGCGAAGTAACCATCTTCGATTTTCGTAGAGTCTTCGGGGTTATCTACGCCGAAAAGCCCTTTTTTGATGGTCAGCTCTTTAACGATCAGTTTCCAGTTGTCATTGTTCCAGCGCAGCTGCGTACTGTCGTATTCCACGGGTGTATTCACGCGTGGCCTGCGTTTGCGCAGGGGAGAGGCGCTGTAGCTGCTGATGATAAAGCTGGGTTCGTCCAGCGATATTTCCTGGATGTCGATATTATGTTTCTGCAGGTCCAGGTTTTTGGCATCGAGGTAGATGCGTTTGGCGTAGCCACGCATATCTTCTCCGATCCATTGGTCCACCTGGTTGATGCGGATATTGCGGAGGTCTACTTTTTTGAGGTCGAATGCCACGCCGCCGCTTTGCTGCTTTGTACCAGTGGAGGGGCCGCTGAAGGCATCGGAGATAAAGGCGTAGTTCCAAACGGAATCGTTCCTGGGGCGGAGCAGGTTAACCTGGGCATTGTCGAGGCCTACGAATTTGATCACGGGTCTGTCGGCAAAAAAGAACCAGTCGGTCACCCGGAGTTGCAGTCTGCCGGCGTAGAGCAGTGTATCTTTGTTGAGGTCTTCAATGAGCGCGCCTTCCAGGTCCAGGCTATTAAACAGCCGGATATCCACATGTTTGATTTCCACCCTGGTTTTTAGTTGTTCCGACAGGCGGCTGGTTACTTCATGCACCAGGTAGTTCTGGATCACCGGAATGTTTACCAGTATCCCGATCAAGATGATGAGGCCCAACAAACACAAGAGAATGACTGATAATATTTTCCGTACTTTTTTCAGGCGGCTAATTTTATCCGGCAAAAATAATTAATAGTTGCTAGCCACATGCAGCAAAAGCAGAAATATCTCCTAAATTTA
This sequence comes from Chitinophaga jiangningensis, assembly GCF_900142605.1. GTDB lineage: Bacteria > Bacteroidota > Bacteroidia > Chitinophagales > Chitinophagaceae > Chitinophaga > Chitinophaga jiangningensis. Next base: position 331,439 of record NZ_FRBL01000004.1, on the reverse strand, counting down.
TCCCAAAAGTCAATCATATGTTCAAGTATTGGGTAATACCATTTGCAGCGGTGCTGTTGGGAGGTAGTGCTGTACGGGCTGCGGTGGGACCAAAAGGAGATTCTGCTATGCAAAAGCCTAAGTATGTATTAGTGATCCATGGCGGTGCCGGCACTATTTTGAAATCACAGATGACGCCGGAGAAGGAGGCTGCCTATAAAGCTGGTTTAACCAAAGCCCTGGAAGCAGGTTACGCGGTGATTCAGCGGGGTGGGCAAAGTTTGGATGCCGTGGAAGCGGCCGTCCGCGTAATGGAAGATAATCCCTTGTTTAATGCCGGTAAGGGAGCAGTGTTTACCAATGAAGGCCGCAACGAAATGGATGCAGCTATCATGAGTGGTAAAAACCTGGCTGCGGGTGCAGTGGCATCGGTGACTACTATCCGTAATCCGATTACTGCTGCCAGAGCGGTGATGGAGAAATCGCAGCATGTAATGATGATTGGCGCTGGCGCAGAGCAATTTGCCAAACAGGCGGGCTGCGAAATAGTAGATCCCAGCTATTTTTATACCGAAGATCGCTGGAAGTCGCTCCAGAAGGTACGTGCAGCTGATTCCACCAAAATGCAGCTGGACCATGATTCAGCAGTGAAAAAAACGACTTTACCAGGCATTGAAAATAAGGATGCGAAGTTTGGCACTGTTGGCGCTGTAGCGCTGGACAAGCAGGGTAACCTGGCGGCGGCTACATCTACCGGAGGTATGACCAACAAAAAATTCGGCCGGGTGGGCGATAGCCCGCTGATAGGCGCCGGAACCTATGCGAACAATGCTACCTGCGCTATTTCGTGTACGGGTTGGGGTGAGTATTTTATTCGACTGGTGGTAGCTAAAACCGTGAGTGACCTGATGGCATATAAAAACCTTTCTGTGCAGGATGCTTCCGCAGAGCTGATTATGAAGCAGGTGCCTCAGCTGGGTGGTGATGGCGGACTAATTGCCCTCGACAAAGATGGAAATATGGCCATGCCTTTCAATACGGCCGGCATGTACCGCGGTACTGTAACGGCAGAGGGTAAAATCGAGGTTTTTATTTATAAGGGAGATTATTAAGGCGGTAAAATAAAGTTTGTAAGGGCTGGGTGAGGTGTCACCCGGCCCTTTTTCGTGTGTACAAAGGTCCCTAGTGATAATGTGCGCAAAACGCTCACAGGCTTGTTCATTGGATTTCGGCAAACTCCTGAGCTTACCTGATAGACTCAATCAATATTTACATGAAGGCTTTCAGCAGGGGCTTGCACCATGTAGGCTTGCACCATGTAGGCTTACGCATAGAGGCCTGCCATCAGCCCCCCGCGCAGCGCGGAACCCTCCCCAATGACACCGAAGGTGTCATTGGATATCCACCACAAGAAATAATATTGGAATTTTTATAATAAAAAGCACTTTGTATTACAAAGTAAATCCTTACTTTTGAATTACCATTTCTAAAATCTGATTATTCAAAAAGGAAGTCTATGAAAATTGACATCATCATCGCCTACATTCAGCGTTATGAATTCGGCCATGAATACGACTTTGTGCCTCCCATTACCGGTATTCACCTGGCCGCCATCACCCCGGCACCTCATGAAGTAAGGGTATACCATCAGCAGGTTGATAAAATCAACCTGGATACAGATGCGGACCTGGTAGCGATCTCGTTCTTCAGCGGATTTGCCCTATCCGCCTACAACCTGGCCGCCGAATTCCGGAAACGTGGCAAAACACTTGTAGCGGGAGGGCCACACGTTACCTACTGCCAGGAGGAAGCACTGACCTACTTTGATGCCATCATCACCGGGGAAGCGGAGCAGCAGTGGCCAATACTACTGCAGGATGCAGCCAGCGGCAACCTGCAACCGATCTACCTGGGCGGCCCCTGTGATATGAAAAACCTGCCAACACCACGGTACGATTTACTACCCGATAAATTTTTTATAAAGAAGGTAATCCAGGCCACGAGAGGATGCCCTTTCTCCTGCTCATTTTGCACCGTGCCATCCCTCAACCCCGGTTTCAGACTGCGCCCGGTTGCGGATGTAATCCGCGACGCCGCCTACGATAGATTCAGCTACTGGTGGCAACGGAAAATCGTATGGTTTTGGGATGATAACCTCACCATCAGGAGGCCTTATATACGTGAACTCCTGCAGGAAATGATCCCGCTAAAAAAATGGTGGCTTACACAGGCAAGTATGGACATTGCGAAAGACCCGGAACTGCTGGACCTCATGAAGGCTTCCGGCTGTATCGGCGTTTTCCTCGGCATCGAATCCTTTGGGGTGGACTCCCTCGCCGATGCCAACAAACGGCAAAATAAAATTGATAACTACAGTGTAGCCGTAAAGGAAATCCGCAAACGCGGCATTGCCGTCATGGCAGGCTTTATAGCTGGTTTCGATCACGACGATGAAGCAAGCATCATCTCCATGGCGGATCAACTCATGGAAATTGGTATAGACGTGCCTTTCCTGAGTATTATGACGCCTTTCAGAGGCACACCCATCTATCAGTCATTAAACAAGGAAGGAAGAATTCTGGAAGACAGAAACTGGAATTTTTACAATGGTTATAACGTCGCCTTCCAACCGAAAAAGATCAGCGAAACACAGCTATTACAGGCGCACCGCACCTTGTGGAAGCAATCCTTTTCACCCTGGTATGCTTTCCGCCGAATCGTGCGCGGCGCATTCCACCTGCGTTTAGGGGCATTTCTGCTGTCAGCTTTTATGAATACTTTCTATGCCTGTAAAAGAACCAGGAAGAATTATCCTATCGACATGACTGCCAGAACATTCCAATTCCCGGCACTGCAGGAACAGCGCAGGCCGCAGGTACATGCCGCTGCTGGTATATAACCGGTGCGTAATGCACCGGTTATAGGTTACGAGTTGGTTTACAAAGTAAAAATTCGTTTAAGAGGTATAAATGCACTACTTCACCGGCTCTACCGTGTACCCTGCTTTACGCAGTAAATTAATCACACCTTCCTCACCACCTAAATGCCCCGCTCCGAAGGCAAAAAAATTGGAGCCCCCGGCTGCTGCTTTTTCTATCACAGGAATCCAGTTTCTGTTGCGTTGAAACACCATCATGTCCGCATAAGCAGCCATGGAAGTGGTTGCCAGCAGATCTTTATACAGCGCATAGATATCACCGGCCTTATAGTTTTTCTTGAATTGCTCATCGCGGGCTTTCGCAGTGGCAGGATCTTTAATGTCTCTGATAATATCCACCATCTGGATGCTGTCAGGGATCTTGTTAAACACACTCATCTGGTCTTCCACTGTTTCCAATCCCTCCACGGGCTTGTTGGCTTTTTTTGCCAGCCGCATCAGCTCCTGTTCTACACCGGAAGCAGGGCAGGGGAGGTTGCGCGCAATGAAAAGACTCATCAGCACCACCGGTTTAAGGTGCACTAAGGCTTCTACACTCATGTGAAAGGAGTCCTGCACAAAGCGGGAGAACACAGCAAAGTCGTCCGGTGATAAATGACTGCTCAGGTTATAAGCCGGATTGGGAGACAGCATCGGCATGAGCTTAGTCGCAAAACTGGAATCAGCCATGTCAATTTCCAGGTATAACGCTTTGGAGTTGTTCAGCGCCTCAGTAGCGGCCGCCGAAAAATTAATATCTTCCTTGCAGAGCAGGTGATAGGTGCCATACAGCCACGATGGCTGTTGCAGGCCTTTTCCACTTACTTTCCAGAGCAGGGAAGTTTCCTGTGCCTGTGTGCTGACAGAGAGCAACAAGGCTAACAGGGCCAGGGTTAATTGTTTCATGTTTTATGGGTCTTAATGGTAATACTCTTTTAAAAACTGTTGCAGCGTTTGCATATCCTTGGTCACATGCAGCGCGGATACCACCGCCCTGTGTGCAGGCGCATCATGGGGCAGCGGATAAGGGAAGCTGGAAATGATTACATCCCTGTCTGCCAGGTAATTCACCAGTGATGGTTTATTATCATATTGCGGATACACGAAAACAGGGAGCTCCCCATTTTGTGTATGCGGTATGCCTTCCATCAGGTGTTGCATTTGCTGGAGATTCTGCTTCAATTGCTGTTGCTGCTTTTGAATCAGTTTGCCTGATTGCAGCCATGCGTAGGCACTTGCAGGCATCAGCGGGGTGCTGCCGGTGAAGTAAGGTGTCCGTTTCATGGCGGCAATGTCAGCGGCGGAACCAGCCACCACACCACCTTCGATGCTATATGCCTTTGCCAGCGAAGTGGTAATGAGGTAACGAACCAGGTCTGTACCCGGCGTGGCATGCGTACTGCCCTTACCGTTAGGCCCCAGGATGCCGAAACCATGTGAATCGTCTAATACCACCAGCACTTTTCGTTTTAACTGCTGCAACCAGTCGAAGGAATGAATAGTACCCGTAATCGGGTTTACGGTATCGGATACAATTACATACGTGTTGTCCGGATGATCGTTTACTTTGTCTATGGTGGCACTTATCCATTGCTGGTAATCTCCCACCGGTAATGCCGGCAGGTGATGCCAGATAGCGGGATGCGTACCCGGAGCATATAACAGCTCGCCGCAATTCACGGCATAGTGTATGGCAGCCTGCCCGGAAAGGTAACCTGAAGAAAACAGTACGGCCGACTGCTGATCCAGCGTTGCTGCCAGTGCATGCTCCATTTCTTCGTACAGGCCTAAACGTATGTTACTCACCCGGGAAGCGGGAAACAGGGAACCATATTTTTCAATACCCTCCTGTAAGCTGGCCTTAAATGCCGGATGCTGGTGGAGTCCCAGGTAGGAGAAACCTGAGAAAAACAGGCAGGTCCTGCCGTCTGTGGTCACTGTCCTGCCCGGTGTGAGGTCTGTTTGTAACATAAGCAGTTATTCTTTCTTCGTACAAAGTACAAAATGATAGTCACCTGATTTTACCTTCATATCAAAATGATCCTCATCCAGTCGTACCACTGTTACCAGGTTCTCCGCTTTGCGGTCCCCATCCGAGGCTGTAACTGAAATGACCTTGCCATTGCTGAGGATATGATACCTGCCCGAATCCGGTTTATTGTCAATAGTAGCAATAAACAGTTTATCATCCAGGAACTGGTAAAACACATTGCTGTAGTAGCCGTCTTTCAGGTCCCGCGCCTGCGTTAGCTGGGTAAGGTTGTAGGGATCATTGGCCGGCACCTTCACATCGTACACGCGCCATTTCTTATGTTTAAGCAGTTCATCCGTTTTTCCGGTGTTACACGCCTGCGCAAACAGGGTGATGCTAACGGCCAGGAGTATACGTAGTTTAGTCATAACAGTGTTGAATTACGGCTTACCAAATTTAGCGTTATTAAAGGCAGCTGACTGCCCCTTGGGAATGGAAAGACTTTCCCACTTGTCCTGCAGCAGCATTTTCCCTGCATACACCATCTGACCTACGTGGTAGGCCACATGTGCCAGCTGCCGGTTAATAGCATCTATTACGGTATGGGCCTCATTGCGAATGTAAACGGTTTTTTCCAGGTCCGCATCGGTGAGGCTGCCCAGCGATGCTTCCAGGCACTGCCAGGCTTCTTCCCACTGGCGCAGGATATCTTCCCGGGAGGCCTGGTCGGATTCAAACTCCGCATCCCGCTGCCGGTTGGGCTTTTCGCCGTCAGTGGTCAGGAAATCGGTCCACCGCGACAAAATATTCCCATGCAGGTGTTTCACAATTACTGCGATGCTGTTGGGTTCGCCCTGCGGCTCCCAATGAAGCTGTTCGGTGCTGAGGCGTGCAATGGTTTTGGCGCCCATGTCCTTATAGTTCCGAAAGCGTTTGGTAACGCTGGTAAGATAAATGCCTGCCATATCATTAGTTTTATCAGTAGCCGGCAGCTCCGTCGTCGCCGCGCTTGTCGGCAGCAGCCTGGAGTTGCCCGGTTTTAAGGTCTTTTTTAATTAGTTCCGTGCGACCTATAGGCCCGCGTTTTTCGATTTTATAGCCCATTTGTTCCAATGCCTGCACGCCTTCCTCCGGAAACCCCGGTTCTACATACACCACATCCGGCAGCCACTGGTGGTGGAATTTAGGTTTATTCACTGCATCTTCCGGCGACAGCCCGAATTCCAGTGTATTCATCAGCGTTTGAAACACGGAGGTGATGATAGTGGCGCCTCCTGGCGTACCCAGGCTATAGATTGGTTTATTATTTTTTAGCACGATGGTAGGTGTCATGCTGCTGAGCATGCGCTTACCGGGTGCAATAGCATTGGCTTCTGTACCCACGAGGCCATACATATTCGGTACGCCTGGTTTTACACTGAAGTCATCCATTTCATTATTCAAGAGGAAACCGGCTTTGCCTGCCACGGTTCGGGAGCCATAGTGGCCGTTAAGCGTAGTGGTAACTGCAACAGCATTGCCGTCCGCGTCTATTACACTGAGGTGCGTGGTCTGCTCACTTTCTTTCGTTAGCCCTGCTTTGGTGCTATCACTATTGCCTGCTGTACCGGGTGTAAAGGTGGACATACGGGAACGGATATACGATGGATCGATCAGCCTGGCCACCGGTACCTTCACAAAGTCAGGATCACCCAGGAACTCGGCCCTGTCGGCATAGGCGCGGCGTTCGGCTTCAATCATCAGCTGCAATGCCTGCGGCGACTGGAATCCCCACTTAGCGACAGGGTAATTCTCTACCATCATCATCATTTGCTGTAAGCACACGCCTCCAGAAGAAGGCAGTGGCATGGTCACGATCGTTTGGCCCTTATACTGGAAAGCAATGGCCTTGCGCTCCACCGCCTTGTAATTTTTAAGATCCGCAAGGGTGATAATACCACCGCCGCGCTGCATCTCACTAACAATATTATCAGCGGTTTCGCCTTCGTAAAATCCCGCCTGACCTTTATCCCTGATGAGTTTAAGTGTATGCGCCAGGTCCGGTTGTACCAGCGTATCACCGGCTTTCCAGGGTACCTCTTTCACAAATGCGGTTGGCACCGTATTTAATTTCACAAACTCCTCGCGGGTGTGATTGAGGCTTTCGGCCTCTTTGGCAGTGATCACAAATCCTTTTTCAGCCAGCAGTATCGCCGGCGCAATCAGTTTACTGAAAGGGAGCTTTGCATATTTCATGGAGGCAAACAGCCCTGCCACCGTACCGGGGATGCCTGCTGCCAGGTGGCCGTCGAGACTCAGCTTGGTGATAGCATTGCCGGCACTATCCAGGTACATATCCCTGCTGGCTTTGGCAGGAGCCGTTTCGCGGTAGTCAATGGCAATGTTACGGCCATTTTTGAGGTGAGCTACCAAAAAGCCTCCGCCACCAATATTACCTGCACCGGGGTATACCACCGCCAGGGCCAGTTGTGTAGCGATGGCGGCATCCACTGCATTGCCGCCCTGCCTTAATACCAGCACACCGGCCTCACTGGCCAGCGGGTGGGCGGATACTACGGCGCCTTTAGCCGCCGTTATATTCTTTTCAATAGTATAGTCGTAAGGGTGAAGGGATCCCGCCTGTTGCTGGGCACAGGCGCTGAGCAATCCTCCGAAGGCCACTCCAAAAATCAACAGAAATCTCATTGCAAAAACTCTTTTAACTAAACACGAATTTCACGAAATTTAATCTACTTTGAGCCATAATTTATTCCTTTCTATGCGCAAATATATCTTGTTGCTACTCAGTTTAGCCAGTGTATTGACTGGTTGGGCCCAGGCGCCCACACCGGCGGCCTTTCTGGGTTACAGGCTGGGAAGTCAGTTTACCCCTTCCTACCGTGTGGTGGACTATTTCAAAGCTGTAGCAGCCAGCGTACCTAATGTAAAGGTGGAGCAATACGGCAGCACCTACGAAGGCCGTCCGTTAATTACTGCTACCATCGCCTCCGCGGAAAACTTCGCTAAGCTGGAGCAAATCCGCCAGCAAAGCTACGACCTGTCGTTCGCCAAAGGCAGCCAGGCCGCAGGGCAGCCCGTGATCGTATGGCTAAGCTACAACGTTCACGGTAATGAAGCCGTTTCCTCCGAAGCCGCCATGAAAACGCTGTATGAACTGGTGAATAACGGAAACGCACAAACGCAGCAATGGCTGAAAAATGTAGTGGTGATTATGGACCCCTGCCTGAACCCGGATGGGCGCGATCGCTACGTTAATTTCTATAACGCCACCCGTAACCGCCGTCCCAGCGTGGATGTATACGCCCGGGAACATAATGAGCCCTGGCCCGGCGGCAGACCCAATCACTATTATTTTGATCTTAACCGCGACTGGGCCTGGCAATCGCAGCAAGAGTCACAACAGCGCTTAACAAAATATAATCAGTGGATGCCACAGGTGCACGTTGATTTCCACGAACAGGAAATCAATGCCCCCTACTATTTTGCCCCGGCAGCAGAACCTTTTCATGATGCCATCACTCCCTGGCAGCGGGAACTGCAACAAATGATTGGTAAAAACAACGCTAAATATTTTGATAAAGAAGGATGGTTGTATTTCACCAAAGAAAGGTTCGACCTCTTTTATCCAAGCTACGGTGATACCTATCCAATGTATAACGGTGCATTGGGTATGACCTTCGAGCAAGGCGGCAGCGGAAGAGCAGGCATCGCTGTACTGAAAAATGATGGCGACACGCTCACCCTGTCCGACCGGATCGACCACCACTTCACCACCGGTATGTCCACCATTGAAGTGGCGGCAGATAACGCGGAGAAGATCATGCAGGAGTATGCCCGCTTCTTTAAAGACGCTAAGTCCAACCCGCAGGGAGCCTATAAAGCCTACGTGGTAAAAGCTGCAGGCAACCCGGAAAAACTGAACACCCTGGCCGATCTCCTGAGAAAGAACCAGATCAGTTTCGGCTACGGCGCCAGCGTATCCACCGCAGCAGGCTTCAACTACTACAACGGTAAAACTGAAAACTTCACCATCGATAAGGAAGACCTGGTAATTAACGCCTACCAGCCACGTTCTACCATGTTACGGGTACTTTTTGAACCGGTGTCAAAGCTATCTGATTCACTGACGTATGATATCACGGCCTGGGCATTGCCATATGCTTACGGACTTCCTACCTATGCCCTGAAACAAGCTGTCACAGCGGCGTCTGATTCTCCCTATATAAAAAATAACAAACCACTGGCGGCACAAATGCCTTATGCGTACCTGGCACAGTGGAATAGTGTGAGAGATGCTAAATTCCTGGCGCAACTGCTGCAGCATAATGTAAAAGTACGCTTCAGTGAAACCAGTTTTTCCGCCTCCGGTAAAGCCTTCCCTGCCGGTACACTGATTGTTACCCGCAATGGAAATGCCAGTGCAATCAAGGATTTCGACAACTTCATCACTACCCAGGCCAACAAATTCCGTATTCAGCTGGATGCGGTAAGCTCAGGATTTGTAGAGAAGGGAATGGACTTTGGTTCCGACAAAATCAGGTTTATTAAACCACCTAAAGTGGTGATGCTGGCGGGCGATAACGTATCATCACTGGCAATAGGAGAGGTGTGGCATTACATGGAACAGCAGCTGGATTACCCCGTTACCATTGTGCAGGAAAGCAATGCTGATGATATCAAATGGCAGGAAGTAGATGTACTGATTTTGCCGAATGGCGAATACCGTTCACTGTCCGATAAACCCATGGCGGAAACCATTAAAAACTGGGTGAAAAAAGGAGGTAAGCTGATTGCAATGGAATATGCCGCCGCACAGGTTGCCGCACTGGACTGGGGCATTAAAGTGAAAAAGGACGAAGAAGATAAAGATGCCGGCCCTGACGCTCCCGATTATACGGACCTGAAAGCATACGCCAACAGGGAGCGTGAAAGTGTAAAACAGTTTATTCCCGGCGCCATCTACCGGGTGGACCTGGATACCACACACCCGCTGGCATTTGGCTATTCCCCACGCTATTACACACTGAAAATCGATAGCCGCCTGTATGAATTTATCAGCAGCGATGGCTGGAATGTAGGCGTGATTAAAAAAGATAATTACCTGAGTGGTTTTGTAGGGGCGGAAACGCGCAAGCGTATCAAGGATGGAGTGATATTTGGTGTGAAAGAAATGGGTAGTGGGCAGGTAGTGCTCATGGCGGATAACCCGTTGTTCAGAAGTTTCTGGGAGAATGGCAAGTTGTTGTTTGCGAATGCTGTTTTCTTTGTTGGAGAATAATGATTGGGATGCCGAAGGCATCCCAATAACACAAAAAAGTCAGGGCCGTGGCCCTGACTTTTTTGTGTTTATAATTTTCGCTTAATATTACAGCCTAACGCATTGCTGGATGCTACTCCCACCGATTTTCCCGCCAGCAAATCATTCATCGCATTCTGCAGATGTTTGATTTTCACTGCATCCGCATTTCCCGGACTATCATCAATTCCGCCTTTATACACCAGCTTACTGTTTTTATCAAACAGATAACATTCAGGTGTGTGGTTGGCATCAAATGCATCTGCCATTTCCGCATTTCGGTCAAGCAGGTATAACGCATTGAAACCGTGCGCAGTGGCATATTCTTTCATGGCATTGAGCGATTCACCCGCACTGCGGTTCGCTTCATTAGAGTTGATCAGCGCTACGCCGATATGATTACTTTTTGCCTGCTTACTCAGGGCCAATATACGTTCTTCGTTACGTAACATATATGGGCATTGGTTGGCAACAAAAACTACCAGCAGTCCGTTGGCGCCTTTGGCATTGTTGAGGGATACTTCCTTGCCGGAAATGTCTGTGAGCCTGTTGTCAGCTTTGGGAATCGGTGCGCCGATTTCAAGTGAAGCATCAGATCCCGGGTTGAAGGCTAACAAAAGGGTACAGACAGATAAATACAGGGCGGACTTAATCATAAATAATATTTTCAGGTCCTAAATAGGTGGTTAAAGGTGACATTTTCCACAGAAAGATAGGGTAAATTTCCATTGAATTGAACCCTATCACACGTAAATCAACTTTACCAGCTGATATACAATCATAAACGATTTACGCCCCCGTTTTGTTACTATATTCTACTTATCCTGATGCAATTACACTTTACTTTAAAAGTAGAAATGCACCTTTCACCATTTCGGTAGTACCATCGTTGTACTCGATATTAGCGAAAAACACATAGCTGTCCATGTTGGCTGTCTGCCCGTTTACCTGGCCGTTCCAGCCATAAGCTTTATCGTTTGCCGGAACATTGAATCGCTCAAACACCTTGTTACCCATGCGGTTAAAAATGCTGAAGCTTTTTACAATACGGATATCTTCCGTACCAATGATATAGAAGATATCATTCTGCCCGTCACCATTAGGTGTAAAGGCTGTTGGCATACTGATTCGCTCCAGCGTAGATGTTGATATCACCGCATCTGCACTGGCGGTGCAAAAGAAATTGTTGTTAACTGTCACCGTATATTTCATGGAAGATCGAGCTGTTACCACAGGATTCGGACAGTTACTGCAGGAGAGTCCGTCGGTAGGCGTCCAGGTATATTTTACCGCTGCATCACCTGTAACGCTGGTGCCTAACGGTATTTGCGCAGGTCGCAGCAGGTTGGTGGAAGCTGGCGTTACTTTTACCGCAAACGGGTTATAGTCTATGTCGCCGGTATTGTTAGTGTAGTCAGTTTCCGGCAGTAGTTTTATTTCCACCCCGTTGCCGCTGGTAGTGCCGTCGTTGTTGATCACAGACACTATACCATGGCCGCTTTCAGGTGCAGGGAAGGTATGCGTATAGGTGTGACAGTTACCCGGTTGTCGGAAACTGGTATAAAATACGGTACCTAATTTTGCATTGGTAACGATGTCATAAAATGTCACCGGAATGCGGGAAACAACGGTATCATATCCATTATTCATGCAGATGTCAAACGACACGATTACTTCACCGTTACGGAAACAATGCGCTTCTTTCAGGGCAATGGTGAAGTCAGGGGAGAATATGTTAAAGTTAGCGTTGCTATTTAGTTTACAGCCATAATTATTAACCAGTTCCAGTTTGATTTTATCACTTGATTTCATGCTGAACTCTGGCTGTTCACAGGTGGTACAGCTGATGTTATAGGTAGGTGCAGCCGACCATTTGATAGTATAGGGCTGTTGTAAGGTAGTTACAAACCCTGCCTGGAACAGCGCTTTACGGTATACGGTGGTATCCGCAGGTGTTATGGACAGGGTAGGTGCGGTATAATTTTCCTGGTGACTATTGTTGTCGTAGGCCACTTCCGTTAACCCGGTTACAGGTGGGTACATGACGGCGGGATCTGTGGCAATGGCCGCAAATACTTGTCCTGATGCAGGTGTGGGTATACTGAACTCATAATCACCGCATGCAGCAGCGCTGGCGCTGCCGGTTACAAATGCTTGTCCCAGTTGGATAGCGTTACCTGTAGCGGGATCGGCGTTATAAAATTTCACGGTTAATCCTGCGGGAATATTACCTTTTATAAAGTTATTGCAGATAGTAAAGTCGACATGCAGGTAATTGTTGGCGGCACAAATCAGTTTACGCACCTGCACCGTATAGTCGTCCACGATAGGTATATGAATGGTGGCGGTGGCATTGTCGTAGCAGCCCAGTTTGCTGAAAGCCTGCACTGTTCTGGTGGTGACGGTATCTTTACGGTATGGCGCAGTAAACGTAGTGGTGATGCAGTTGGCGCAGCTGAGTTCATCCGTGGGCAGCCATTGCGCATTGGCAATTTCTCCGTTTTCTCCTTTTGGCGTGATGTCAATACTTTCGAAAGGTTTCACCGTGAGGTCAGTTGGGTCTAACACCGGTTTAAAGCGAAAATTCCGTTTGATCACCACGTTGTTGGTGTAACGTACTTCTTCCACACCCGTGTTAGGTAATGCCAGCGGCAACGTAGTGCCGTTGTCGTTAATAACAGCCACGATGGAATCAAGGCCGGTGGCTTGTACATCCACCACGGAGGTGAATACCGGTGTGGCACATTTTCCTTTCAGGTCTGAAGGGATCAGGTATAAATCACCTAACCTGGAAGCGCCAGGTTTGCGGGGGTCTTTGTCGTAAAAGGCTACCGGCGTGCCTTTGGGAATGGTTTTATATCCGCCATTATAAAAGTACATGCTCATGCGGATTTTGTCCTGCTGGTAGCATTCTACTTTTGTGACATAGATCGCGGCATCCGGCGTAGGATCATCCACGGTAATATGCAGCATCGATGTAGTGTCGGTACAGGTGCCGTTTGTAGCGATCAGGCGTATATTGTATAGGCCTGGCACGAGGAAAGTGAAATCAAGATCCGTGTTGGTACTGATCACCTGTTCGGCCATTCCCTGGTCGTTACTCATCATCCATTTATAGGAGGTGGCGTTACGGGAGCGATTCTTAAAAAATATTTTGTCCAGCTCTACACCTGCTTTGGAAGCGATTTTCCGTTTGTCCGGATAAAATCTTGCTACTACGCCGCAACTTACTTCTATTACATCCGTAGTGGTGGAAGTGCAGCCTCCGGCAGTAGCCAGCAGCGTAACAATATAATTACGTTTGTCCGTTACTGTTAGTGTAAAATCAGTAGTGGTGGCACTGGGTACACCATCCACCAGCCACTGGTAGGTGGCAGCGCCGGTAGTAGTATTGGTTAGGGAGATGTTATCGCCGGTAAGCGGATAGGCTACGGACCTGGTAAAACCTGCTATGGCAGTTGGCATACAGGGAGGAGTGCAAACGGTACTGTTGACCATGAGTGGCAGGGCGGTGTTGATAAAGTTGTGCATCCTGTCGGCCTGGCCTGGTGTAAAACCCAGTATACAGCCGGTTCCCGGTCCATAGTCCATGAAGTTATCCGGTAGGTCGGTTACATCCGTGGTGAACCCGGAAAGTGTATCGGTATCGCAGCTGTTTTGCGGTGCAGTGCAGGCGTAACCGCCGCTGATTGTTTTTTCCGGAGGGGTATCACAAACCATGTCACCATCTGTGGTGCAGTCGTCGTTTTTGCAGTCGCGGTTAGCGAAGGTATGGGCGAGACTCAGGTAGTGTCCCATTTCATGAGCCAGTACATCCACGCCGAGGCCTGCCACCACGATATCGCCGCCGGGGCTGGCATAGCCACCCATTTTCAGGCGGGTCCACTGGCCGCATTCGAACGACTGCATAAATTCCGATTTGATATCGCTCACTACCCAGATATTGATGTAGCGGCTGCCGTCCCACTTACCCATGGCGGTGATGCGGTCGCCTTCCATATCGGCATCAAAATCCGTGAGGTAGGAGGTGCTGCGGGTGATGCCGGTGCTGCTACTGCCATCAGGCGCTGTTTTAGCGAGGCAGAACTGAATGTTGGTATTGGTTCGGCCGCCGGCGAAGGCGCCCTGTGCGGCGTAGGCATCGTTGAGCGTTTGTATGGCCTGTGCTACGGCCGCATCGGTAATGCTGGCGGGGTTTTCATTGATGATATGGACTACTACCGGCAGGGTAACGTTGAGGTTTGCACGAAAACCTTTGCGCTGCCTTTCCAGGATAGCTTTGTTGAGGTATTGCTCCTGTGATAAAAACTGTGGATTGTTGCGCCAATGTTGCAGCATGATGTCGGTACCGCACGGGCGTACTGCTGCCAGCTGGGCGTAGGTATTTTGCGTAAATAGTAATACTAACAGGCATAGTAGTGCATAGCACGAACAGGCTCTCGGGAACTTGCTTTTCATTGTTGATGGATATGATAAAATGGTATCGTTGGCAATCCTTAACGGATACACGTAGTCACAAATGTAAGGGAAACACTTGTGAAAAAAAGAATATTTGATGAGTTAAGGAATTGCAACCGGTTTCATAGCCTTTCTTTCTTCGCTGAGGTGGCGAATGCTGGCATTGAGTTCGAAGCCTACGAGCAGGAACAGGGAGTTAAGAAATACCCAGAGCATGAGGATTAACACGGTACCGATGGAGCCATAGATTTTGTTGTAATTACCAAAATTGTTGACAAAGTAGGAGAAGCCTACGGTCACCAGGATCATGCCTGCGGTGGCAACGGTGGCACCAGCAGTGATGAATCGCCAGCGTTTTTCGGTGGCAGGGCCAAAGCGGTACAGTACTGCGTTTACGGAGTAGAGCAGGCCAATTATGATTAGCCAGCGGGAGATGTCAATGATATTTTTTACGAATGGGCTCGTAATGTTAAGCCAATTAAAGATGGCACGCAGGGTGGCGCCTTGTGCGATCACGAGGCCCACGGTAATCAGGAGGATGATTACCAGCAGTCCGGTCAGCTGCAGGGCTATCAGCCTGTTTTGCCACCATTTGCGCTTATGAAAGCCGGAGCGCTCCATTTTATTGAAAGAGCGCAGGATACCCATTACACCGTTGGAAGAATAAAAGAAACCCATGAGGAAGGCCACGGACAGTAACCCGTTACGATGGGTATACAGGAAGTCGTGGATCATTTCCCGGACGATGATATAGGTATTGTAGTTAGGTGTAAGGTCCTGAGCAAGGTCGTACAGGGTAGGTTCTATATTTTTCAGCGGCACATAGGGCACCAGCGTAAACAGGAAGATAAAGAACGGGGGAATGGCCAGCAGGAAGTTAAAGCTGATCGCCCTGGCCCTGTCGCCCAGTCCCCGGGCTTTTGTTTCCTGTCCGAAAAGTTTGAGTACATCATACAGTGGCAATCCTTCAAAGCCTGGCAGGATCAGGGTTTTGGTCCGGTTAACCAGTCTTTTATAAGGGGAGGATCTGAAGATTAAATTTTCAGGTTTAAATGCCAAGATGATATATTGTTGATGTCAGTTAAAGTTAATAGCCTCTTTTATTGAGTTCTGCCTGGTATTTCCGGGCGTTTTCCAGGTGTTCGCTATAGGTGGCTGCAAACGCATGATACCCTGAAAAATCGGCTCTGGCGCAAAAATACAGATAATCTGTATCCGGTGTATTTAAAACTGCGTTGATGGATTTTTCAGAAGGCGTACAGATTGGGCCGGGAGGGAGGCCAGCTACCCGGTAGGTGTTGTAGGGCGATTCGTACTGGGTATGCACCTCCCGGATTCTTTTGAGGCCAAAGTCCTGCAGGGCAAATTTTACGGTAGGATCGGCCTGGAGGCGCATGCCTTTGCGGAAACGGTTGATATAAACGCTTGAAACCAGTGGTTTCTCATCGTTTTTATTAGTTTCTTCCTCTACAATGGAAGCGATGATGGTGACTTGTACCGGTGTAAGGTCCAGGGCTTTGGCCTTGGCTTTACGCTCGTCGGTCCAGAAGGCTTCACGGGCTTTTTCCAGTTTACGGAAAACAGCGTCGGCGCTGGTATTCCAGTAAAACTCGTAGGTGTTGGGCAGTACGGCGCACATCACGGTGTTGGAATCCAGGCCAAACTGGCGGAGGTATACCTGATCGCGCATCATCGCGGCCAGGGTAACGGAGTCCGCTTCCAGGTTAATACCTATTTTATGGATAAAGTCCTGTTTGGTGCGGAGTTTATTGATGACGAGGTCCACCGGGGCCTGTCGGCCGGAGCGGAGCAGTTTTACGATATCGAAGTTGCTCATGCCCGGGGTGATCTTGTACCGGCCTGCTTTTACGCGGGAGGGGTATCCAAGTTCTTTTGCGACCCAGTTGAAGCTGGTGGAGTTACGTACGATGCTTTGTTCGCGGAGGCCTTCCAATACATCGGAGTAGGTGCTGCCGGTGCGTACGTAGAAGTATTTGTTATCTCCAAATGCTTTGGTGTTGGGGCCAAATACCCGGTAGCTGATATAAACGAGTACACCTGCCAGCAGGCAGCCAACGATTAATAATGTGCGTTTCAGCAGCACGGATTTAGTGCCTGATTGCTTCCTTTTTGCCATAAATATTGACGGTAACAAAAAACCTCGCTTTTAACGGCGAGGTTTGCTGATATATTATACGAATAATATTAATTGCCTTGTGGAGCTGGTGCAGGAGCGGGCTGACCCTGAGGTGCAGGTGCAGTGTTTGCAGGAGCTTGCTGAACTGGCATTTTACCCATTTGCTTCTCAATCGCTGTTTGCTCCAGTTGGTTAGTGCTACCGCCTTTACCACCAATGAAGAAAGGAGCAGTGAGGCACAGTACCGCAATGAGCGCAGCGAGAATCCAGGTACCTTTTTCGAGCACATCCGTGGTCTGACGTACACCAATCACCTGATTACCAATACCTCCGAATGAGCCGGAAAGACCGCCCCCTTTAGGGTTCTGGATCAGAACGAAAAAGCCTAATAACACACAGGCCAGGATGATCAGGATACCAAAAACTATCAACATAGATTACGACTGTTTATTTTTGTTGTCTATAAGTGACTTTAATTCTTTTATCTTTTGCGCAAAATAAGCGTTTTTGTCGGGATTAAGCAAACTTAATTTTTGATATATCTGAATGGCATTCTGGTACTGCCGTTGGCGGACCCAGATATCTGCCAATGTTTCAGAAACGATATCATTGTTAATCCGTATGGAGTCGAGCGCCATTTTTTCCACTGTTTCAGAAATTTCAGGCTCCTCATCTTCCTCATAAATCCGGTGCAGCTGTTGCTGGTACCAGTCTTTATTGGTTTTTCCGGCAAAATTATCCTTGATTTCACGCAGCCAGGAGGTGAAGCTTTTCATTTCCGCTTCTCCCTGTACACTCAGTTCATCCGCATGTTCGGGATCTTTCAGGCGCTTATATGCAAAATAATCATCTGTATATAAAGGCTGGAAAATGAGTTCTGTTGGTGCATCATCTGATAATTCCAGTGGGAATATCTTTATCATGGGCTCCGGATTTTCCGGTGCAGCCGTGTCTGTATTGTTTTCCGCTGCCAGGTGGATGCCCGGGTTCAGCGAATCGAGTTCTTTTTCTGTTTCCATTTCTTCTTCCTCAAGGGCATTCGCCTCATCAGTGGTTTCGGTAGTGTCGGGAGACGGTAACATCTCCTCATCAACGGCGGGAGGAGCTTCACTTTCCTCCTGAGCCACTACTGCATCAGCCGCGTGGGTGGTTTCAGGATGCGGTAGCGTCTCTCCAATAACTGCAACCGGAGCTTCACTTTCCTGCTGAGCCACTACTGCATCAGCCGCGTGAGTGGTTTCAGGATACCCTGGCATCTCCCCGGTAACTGACAGCGCACCTTCATTATCTATGTTGCTCTCTTCTGCAATAGCATCCATTATTTCTGCCACAGTGGCTTCCTGTAATGGTGTACTGATGGCTTCTGCCACAGGCGATTCTTCCGTGGCCCTGGCCACTATGCGCAGCGGATTGACTGGCGTGGTAGCCACTGCGTCCAGTAAGTCGGCAGAAGGCCCCGTTGGCAGCGCGTCTTCGGGTATGATGGCAGGAATGCGTTCTTCCACTTCCATCAGCACAGGTGCTGAGGTGACAAAATTGTAATAATAATGCTGTTGATGACTGTATAAACTACCGGCTTTAACGGCAGGACTATTTACATCATTATGCCTGGAAAAATCTTTCCGGGCCAGGAGGATACGAGCGGCTGCGAAATACGGATAGTCCGCCACCATGCTGTTCAACGCTGCTTCGTTCACCTGATGCAAATCGGGTACATGGAAGATATGTTCAATAATCCTGTTCGGTGTCATACATGCTAATGTAATAAAATTCCGAAATGTATGAGCTATTAAAACGGAAAATGATTACCAGTTGGCAAATGCACGGTTGAAGATATCATCGGTGATGTTGGGAATGATCTCGTTATCCAGCAAAGTGTTTTCCACACTGCTTGCCAGCTGCGATGCGGAGAATTCCGCACTGCGGGAGAATGACTGTGTCCAGCCTTTTTTATCGGTTCCTTCCACACGCTTGATGAACACTACGTTTACGGTTACGGTGAGTTTGGACCTTGCAGACTGATCTACGTTGGTTACCGCCGCGTTGGTGAAGCTATAGCCGGTAATAGTAGCCCTGAACTCATAGTCAGCACGGGGTTCCGTTTCTGCTACCTGTACGAGTTTGGTCTGGGACTGAATCTTATCACGCAGTTTCTGCGTCATACGCTGTCCCAGCGTTGGGTTATTGAGTGGTGCCCTGTTTTCAAAGAAACGAACGTTCACCGTTTTGGCGTTGGCATCGATACTGGCTCCGGTTGCGGAATATTTTACACTGCAACCGCTGAATAAAGCAGCAAAGCCCATGATGAGCAGTACCGGGAATATTTTCCTCATGAATTATCTTTTGATATTATTCTGCGATATTATATTCTTTCAGTTTCCTGTACAAGGTCCTTTCGGAAATCCCGAGGTCTAAAGCGGCATCTTTTCGTTTACCCTTGTGCTTTTTCAGGGCTTTTACGATCAGTTCCTTTTCTTTATCGGCAATGGAAAGGGTTTCTTCCACCTCCTCGTGATGATCTATTTTACCATCCTGGATAATGATAGGCTGTGCATTGCTGATCACCGGTGCCTGTGGCGTGATATCGGCTGTGGCCGGGAAGCTGTGCAGTACGTGACTGTCCGCCGGATGGAAATCATGATTCTGCCCCAGTGACGGGTTTTGCAGGATATCAAAAAACATCTTCTTCAGCTCTGTCACATCTTTTTTCATGTCGAAGAACAGCTTGTAAAGAATGTCTCTTTCACTGGCGAAGTCGCCCCCGCTTTGTTGCTGCGGAGCGGCCAGCATGGGCAGTCTGTTCATTTCCGGATGCTCCGGCAGGAAGCGTTTCAGGTCGGTGGCCGTAACCATTTTGTCGGTCGACAATACCGAAATCTGCTCCGCGATATTTTTCAGTTCCCTTACATTCCCTCTCCATGGATAATTGACGAGCATGTTACGTGCTTCGTCGTCCAGCTGGATGGAAGGGGTTTTATATTTTTCAGAGAAGTCCACAGAAAATTTGCGGAACAGCAAAGGAATGTCTTCTTTTCTGTCGCGCAGCGCCGGTACCCGGATAGGCACGGTATTGAGGCGGTAGTAGAGGTCTTCGCGGAATTTACCCTGCTGGGTGCGTTCCAGTAAATCCCTGTTGGTGGCGGCTATTACGCGTACATCTGTTTTTTGTACTTTGGAAGAACCTACCCTAATATATTCACCGGTTTCGAGTACACGCAGTAATCTGGCCTGAGTGCCCAGTGGCATTTCACCGATTTCATCCAAAAAGATGGTACCGCCGTTTACGGTTTCGAAATAACCTTTGCGGTTATCTACGGCGCCGGTAAACGAGCCTTTTTCGTGACCAAATAATTCGGAGTCGATGGTACCTTCAGGTATGGCGCCGCAGTTTACCGCGATAAACGGGTTATGCTTGCGGGCACTTAACGCATGGATGATCTGAGAGAATACTTCCTTACCAACACCACTTTCCCCGTTGATCAGTACGGTGAGGTCGGTATTGGCTACCTGTACAGCCACCTGCAGTGCGTAATTCAACGCCGGGCTATTGCCGATAATGCCAAACCTGTTTTTAATAGCCTGTATATCCATATGTCGTTAAGCCTCTTTTGAATTGTTTAAAATACTAAATCTGGTGTAGGAAACAGGTAACGCAAGATTATTCACTTACCGCCGTTCCTCTCAGCGTACCGGAGGTACAGCTATCCACTTTCACCATAACATAATCGCCTTTCTGATAGTTTTCTTTAGGGAAAACAATCACTTTGTTCTGGTCGTTGCGGCCAAACAGCTCTTCAGCGGAGCGTTTGGAGGTGCCTTCTACCAGTACTTTGTAGGTGCGGCCTACTTCGCGCTGCATGCCCTCAAGGGAATGACGGCGGTGTAATTCCACAATTTCCGCAAGGCGTCTTTTCTTCACTTCTTCCGGAATATCGTCCTGGTAGCGGCGTGCAGCCAGTGTGCCCGGGCGTTCGGAGTAAAAGTACATATAGGCGAGGTCGTAACGGGCGTATTCCATTACTTCCATGGTTTCGCGGTGTTCTTCTTCTGTTTCTGTGCAGAAGCCGGTGATAATGTCGGTGGAGATGCCGCAGTCAGGAAGGATTTCACGGATGCGGTCCACCTTTTTCATATACCATTCCCTGGTGTAGGTGCGGTTCATGAGTTGCAACACTCTGGTACTGCCACTTTGCAGCGGCAGATGGATATAATTACAGATATTCTCGTACTTCGCCATGGTGTGCAGTACTTCATCTGTGATATCTTTCGGATGGGAGGTGCTGAAGCGAACGCGCAGCAACGGATCGATCTGTGCTACTCTTTCCAGGAGCATGGCGAAGGTGACAGTTTCATCACCGGCCTCGTTTGTCCAATAGTAGGAATCTACGTTCTGACCCAGCAGTGTCACCTCGCGGTAGCCGTTTTCAAACAGTTCTCTTGCCTCGCGCACTACGGAGTGAGCATCTCTGCTGCGCTCACGGCCACGGGTAAACGGAACCACACAGAAAGTACACATATTATTACAGCCACGCATAATGGAAACGAAGCTGGTTACACCGTTGTTGTCGAGCCTTACCGGGCTGATATCCCCATAAGTCTCTTCCCTGCTCAGCAGCACATTTACCGCTTTTTGGCCGCCTTCTGCTTCGGCAATCAGAGCGGGCAGGCTCCTGTACGCATCCGGGCCCACTACCATGTCCACCAGTTTCTCTTCTTCGAGCAGTTTGGATTTCAGACGCTCCGCCATACAGCCAAGGATGCCTACCAGTAATCCTGGGTTGCGCTTTTTAGCACCTTTGAACTCGTTGAGGCGGTTGCGTACGGTTTGTTCTGCTTTTTCGCGGATGGAGCAGGTATTAACCAGGATGAGGTCGGCCTCCTCCATATTACGCGTTGAGCCGAAGCCTTCCTCGTTTAATATGGAAGCCACAATCTCACTATCATTAAAGTTCATGGCGCAGCCATAACTTTCAATATAAAATTTCTTAGAATATGTATTAGGTTCAATAGCAGCAGGGGCGAATGCCTCTCCCTGACGGCTTTCATCATGCACTTTTGTGATCTGATCCAGCATTTCCTTTCTCAAATTTAGGATGGCAAAAATAAGGAATTAAAAATGAAAAATGACATAATGTCATTTGGATTCCGGTTTAAGGGAAAGCCATCGGCCTTCCCTTAAACCGGAACTCCCGTCTGCCGAAGGCAGACGGGAGTTCTTTAAATAACGAAGGGGCCTATGGCCCCTTCGTTATTTAAAGAAAAATGCATTTATGCCTTAACGAGGCCTACTTTCGCCGCCAGCCAGCTGTCCTTCAATGGAATCAGCCATTTGGTATCAAGGTCAGCCTTAGTGAGCACTGTATTATTTAAATACAGGGTGTTTTCGTCGATATAACCTTTTTCGAGCGCGTAGGCTACCTGCTGAAGCGGCAGCAACTGTACCTTGTCTTTCACCACAAAGCCCAGCAGCAGGCGGTCAAACAGGTTCACTTCGTACTGGCGTTCCAGGCTCTTGATCACCCGTACCGAACTATCCGTACTGCAGCCGCTCACCATCGTCTGGGTTTCATCTGCCATTAATATAATTACCTGGTTCATGACTACCGCGCCCCAGCCTTTAACGGGATCCCCGTGGGCGTTCCATTGGGAGGTAAACTGATCTAGTTGCTCGTTGATCTCCAATACTTCCTGTTCATTGAATGGTCGATTGCTCTGATATATCCAAACCCTGGAAGCAGGAGAAAATCCTTCAGGGAAATTTATCTTGTTCATACTACAAAATTAGGCATTTCTGGTCATTTAAGACTCTCAGCGATGATTTCCGCCAGGTCCAGTACCTTCACGCTATCTTCCTTTCCGGCTTCCTTCACCCCATCGGTGAGCATGGTCATGCAAAACGGACAGTTGGCAGCTACCACGGTAGCACCGGTTTCCACCGCCTCGCGGCCACGCTCGGTGTTAATGCGGATATTGCCTTTTTCCTCTTCCTTAAACATCTGCGCACCACCGGCACCGCAGCAAAGACCATTGCTCCTGCAACGCTTCATTTCTATCAACTCGGCATCCAGGATTTCCAGCACCTTACGCGGAGCTTCGTATATGTCGTTAGCGCGGCCCAGGTAGCAGGAATCATGGTACGTAATCTTTTTCCCCTTGAATGCTCCGCCATCTTTCAAAACAATTTTACCTGCATCAATCAGCTGCTGCAGATAGGTGGTATGATGGATCACTTCATAGTTACCGCCTAATGCCGGGTATTCGTTCTTAATAGTATTGAAACAGTGCGGGCAGGTAGTCACAATTTTCTTCACCGCATACATATTTAATACCTGGATATTGCTCTGCGCCATCATCTGGAAGATAAACTCATTACCAGCGCGGCGGGCCGGATCTCCGGTGCAGCTTTCTTCTCTGCCCAATACGGCAAACTGCACCCCCACTTTATCGAGAATGGTTGCAAACGCTTTGGTGATCTTTTGTGTACGCTGATCAAAGCTGCTGGCACATCCTACCCAGAAGAGCACTTCCGGTGTTTCGCCATTGGCGGCATATTCTGCCATTGTTTTTATACGCATCCTGGTAATTTTAAAATTAACTATTCATTTCCTGGATCCAGTTCTCCCGGTCTTCCGGACCAAACTTCCACGGTGCCATGTTGTTTTCAATATTGCTGAACATTCCTGTCCATTCTGCCGGTGCACTGGATTCTTCCATCACCAGGTAGCGGCGCAGCTGCAGGATAATATCCAGCGGATTGATACTTACCGGACATTCCTGCACGCAGGCATTACAGGTGGTACAGGCACGCAGCTCCTCTTCGGAAATATAATCACGTAACAATGTTTTACCGTCTTCCTGGAAGCTGCCATTGGCTTTGATATTCTTACCCACCTCGGTTACACGGTCTCTCGTGTCCATCATGATCTTACGGGGGGAGAGCAGCTTGCCGGTCATGTTTGCCGGACAGGCAGCACTACAACGGCCACACTCGGTACAGCTATAGGCATCCAGCAGGTTTTTCCAGGTAAGGTCCATCACATCCTTTGCCCCGAATTTTGGAATCACATCCGAAGCAGGTGAATCTGTGGCCAACTCCGGCTGCAGCATCAATTTGACTTCATGTTGTATCGCCGGCATATTATCCATTTCCCCTTTAGGCTCCAGCTTCGCATAGTAAGCATTCGGGAAGGCGAGAATGATATGCAGGTGTTTGGAATAAGGCAGGTAGTTAAGAAACGCCAGGATACCCAGGATGTGCAGCCACCAGCATGCTCTTTCGATACCGGTTACAGCACCGTCAGACAAGCCATTGAACATGGGACTCAGGTGAGAAGATATCCAGAAAGGACCGGTGGCAATATAGTGTTCTGCACCACGGGCCTGCATTTGTTGATCGGCAGCGTTCATGGTGAGGAATAAAGTCATCAGTACAATTTCAGTAATCAGGATGTAGTTGGCATCCGAACGTGGCCAGCCGTCGAGGTCATGACTCATAAACCGGCGCAGCTTCAGCACATTCCTGCGCACGAGGAAAATGACACAGGAAATAAGTACCAGTGCTGCCAGTACCTCAAACAGGCCAATCAGCACGGGATAAAGGCTGCCTAGTACGGGAACGAATAAACGATGGGTACCTAAAATGCCATCCAGGATGATTTCAAGGATTTCGAGGTTGATGATCACGAAGCCGGCATAAACAAAGAAGTGCAGCACCGCCACCAAAGGGTTGCGGAACATCTTCTTCTGCCCGAAAGCCAGCAGCAACAAATTCCTCCAGCGCAGATTCGGATGGTCCGTCAGGTCCTCGTCCTGCCCGAGCAGAATGTTCCTCCTTATCTGGCGTGCCTGTTGGGCAAACAGATATACCGCTATCCCAAAGGCAATTACAAATAACAACTGTTGTACAATTTGCATTATTTCAGATTTGACTCCCTAATTTATGTTTTTTTTCAATCGAACAACGCAGATGCGTATTTTCACTATTTTTGGCGCATGGAAAGCAGGAACGTAATTCTAACAGCCGATATCATTCAAAAGAAGATAGAACGCATCGCTTATGAGATCTATGAACACAACAGCGATGGGGAAGAAATTATATTAGCAGGAATCTGGGACCGGGGACTCATCCTGGCTCAAAAAATTGCCGGCATCCTGCAACAGATATCTCCGCTCAAAACCCGCATCATTGAACTGCGCCTGGATAAACAACAACCCGGAGAGGTAACTGTTTCAGAAGAAATAGATTTTAATGGCAAAGTAGTGATAGTGGTAGATGATGTGGCTAACTCAGGTCGTACCATGCTGTATGCACTGAAGCCACTGCTGCAGTTTTTACCTAAAAAAATACAGACCGCTGTGCTGGTGGATCGTCAGCATAAATCTTTTCCACTGTCAGTGGATTTTGTAGGGTTTTCACTGGCTACTACTTTGCAGGAATCGGTGATGGTGGAGTTGGAGGGGACGAATATTTTGTCTGCTTATTTACAGTAGCCCGAAGTTGTAAGGGCCTGCGGCCCTTACAACTTCGGGGGAAGTATCAGTGCCTTCGGCACTGATACTTCCCCCGAAAATTAAAAATAAATCGGGTGCAGCCGCACTTTCCCCTGGCTCGTCACTTCCAGCGTAGGCGCCGGAAACTTCAGCATATTCAGCAACTGAAAAATCACTTTTACTCCTTTCTTTTTAGTGGGGATCTTAGTAAAGTCCACATCCGGCGATAAATAAAACTGCCTGATTCGCGGCGTGCTGCTGTAATCAAACCGGTGTCCGTCGTCGCTAATCCACCAGTTGGCATTACCGCCATACATTTGCGCTGCACCATAGCCCACTGAAATATTCAGCCATCGTGGAATTCCTGCGTCTTTCGCAAACGAGCGCAGGTTTACAGACAGCCAATAGGTTTGCGCATTATAATCTTTCAATACCCGTTCCATAAAGCGGGTGCCAAAAAGCTGGTTGGTTTTGTCGCGCAACACTGCTCCTTCATATCTGCCGGGGTGGGCGGAGAATTTAATTTGAATCCGCTGCTCATTCCAGGCGAGTTCCTGGCTGATTAACAGGGCAGACCCGGCTGCATTGGCCGCCATATCTCCCCATGAAAAACCCCACTCGCTGCTAAAACCATCCAGTACCTCCACCACCGACTGATAGGCAAACCCACTCAGGCCACCGATCCAGATCTGTTGCTTGCGGGGAAGGCCAGACCAGCGCCAGAGTTCCCGGCTGTATTTACCAATAAAATATGCGCTGAACACATGGCCCAGCTTATCCATTTGCTTCCACTCCTCCATATCATTAAAGAAGTGAAAGTTGCTACGGGGATAGTCCCGGTACCAGGCAGCATTCAGCGCTGCCAGTCCGGTGCCGTACAGCACTACGGTGGCGCCTGTTAGTATGGTTACACGCCGGGGGATGGTAGTATCAGGAATAGTGGAGAAAGACACTTTCTCCTGTGCCTTGCCGCTCAGTAACAGCAACGATAATGGTAATATGCACAGGATACTTTTCATAGAAGAAGAGGTACCACTTACGCTATCATGGATAACGTAAGTGGTAAAAGGCTTATTTCAGGCCGAGGTCGGAAATAATGCCACTGATTTTCTGTTCCAGCTTGGCCGTAACAGCGTCGTAATCTGCAACGCTTGCCAGTGGCTCATTTACACTGAAATAGAATTTTATCTTCGGTTCTGTACCGGATGGGCGGGCAGAAATTTTGCTGCCATCGGCCAGCACGAACTGTAATACATTTGATTTAGGCAGGTCGATTGGCTGGATATCACCTGTGGCAATATCTTTCACCTGCTGCAATTGGTAATCATACAGGGTTACCACTGCGGCACCGTTGATGGTGGCCGGAGGATTCTCACGGTAGCCGCGCATCATCTCTGCAATCTCATCTGCTCCCTTCATACCTTTTTTGGTAATAGAGATCAGCTGCTCGAGGTAATAACCGTATTTAATATAGATGTCGATCAGCTGCTCAAACAGTGATTTACCGTGGCTACGAGCCACAGCGGCCATTTCACAGATCATCGCTACAGAAGAAACGGCATCTTTGTCACGTACATTACGGCCAATCATATAACCGTAAGATTCCTCACCACCTACGATAAAGCGCTCCTGTGGCTCCTTACGGCGAATCAGGTCCGCAATCCATTTGAAACCGGTGAGTACATTATAGCAGGTAATATTGTTCTTGGCTGCAAATACATCAATCAGGTCGGAGGTAACTACGGTTTTACAAACATAGTCTTCCTGTTTGGCCAGGCCTTTTTCCTTACGCTGTTCTATAATGTAGTTAAACAGCAAGGCAGCAGTCTGGTTACCATTCAGGAGGGTCCATTCTCCTTTCAGATTTTTAACGGCAATGCCTACACGGTCAGCATCCGGGTCGGTACCCAGGAGGATGTCGGCATCAATGGCTTTGGCTTTTTGCAGGCCCAGGCTCATGGCTTCTGACTCTTCCGGGTTCGGATATACGACCGTAGGGAAGTTCCCATCTGGCGTAGCCTGCTCTTCCACGATGTTTACATTCGTGAAACCATAGCGTTTCAGGATTTCAGGTACCATCGTGATACCGGTACCATGAATCGGTGTGTATACTATTTTAAGGTCGTGCTGCTGTTTGCAGATTTCCGGGTTGATGCTCAGGCTTTGCAGTTCCTGCAGGTAGGCCTCATCCACGTCTTTGCCGATAAGGGTAATGTTGGCCTCGCCTCCGGTCCATTTCACTTCGTCCGGGGAGGTGATTTTCTCTACTTCACGGATAACATTCTTATCATGAGGTGGTACCAGCTGTGCACCGTCGTTCCAGTAAGCCTTGTAGCCGTTGTACTCCCTTGGGTTGTGGGAGGCGGTACATACCACACCGCCCTGGCAGTTGAGGTGGCGGATAGTGAAAGACAGCTCCGGTGTTGGACGGAGGCTTTCGAAAAGATATACTTTGATACCGTTGGCCGCAAATACGTTGGCCGCAGTTTCAGCAAAAAATCGGGAATTGTTACGGCTGTCATGGGCCAGCGCTACTTTAATCTCGCCCTCGAAGCTTTCTTTCAGGTAGTTGGCAAACCCCTGGGTAGCCATGCCTACGGTATACTTATTCATACGGTTGGTGCCCACACCCATAATTCCACGCAGGCCGCCTGTACCAAACTCGAGGTTACGATAAAAAGCATCAGTAAGATCATCGGGGTTCTCAGCCTGCATTTTCTTTAACGTGGCAACTGTTTCAGCATCGTAATTGCCGTTGAGCCATTGCGCTACTTTGTTTTGAATATTAATATCCATGGTCATCTGAATTTTAAGGAGCCGGGGGCTCAAATGGACTGTAAAGTAAATGGAAAAAACTCAATGTGTGAAATTACAAATCCTGAAATTCATTGAAAATCGCAGGTATTGGTTAATTTTGCGGGTATGAGGCGGTATGAAGATACTTATAAACAAAAAGGACTACGAAAACAATTAGTTGATAGTATCCGTCAGAAGGGCATAACCGACGAAAATGTACTGGCGGCTATCGGCAATATTCCCCGGCACTTCTTCCTTGATACGGCTTTTGAGAGTATTGCCTATGAAGACCGGGCTTTTCCTATCGGGGAAGGCCAAACGATTTCGCAGCCCTACACGGTTGCATATCAGTCGCAGTTACTGGAAATCAAACCCTACGAAAAGGTGCTGGAAATTGGTACGGGTAGTGCCTACCAGGCCTGTGTGCTGGCTGAACTGAAGGCGAATGTATTCACCATAGAAAGGCAGAAACGATTATTTGACCATGTTAAACAGTTTCAGTTTAAGGCCAAATACCCCAATCTGCGGTTCTTTTATGGCGATGGCTATGAAGGGCTCCCTTCCTATGCCCCATTCGATAAAGTACTGGTAACAGCTGCCGCACCGCAGATTCCTGAAAAATTATTGCAGCAGATGAAGATCGGTGGTAAAATGGTCATCCCGGTGGGGGGCCAGGAAGTACAGCGTATGTTGCGCATTACCAAGGTCAGCGAAAGTGAATATGACCAGGAGCTGTTTGATAACTTCACTTTTGTACCCATGCTGGCAGGTAAAAAATAACGCCTGCCCATCTTCCCGATTTACATAAACCGAAAATACAGGCAGGCTCGTTCATTACAGCCTGCCTCTTTCAGCATTAGGCCTTGGCTGCTCCTCCTGTTTCTCCTCTTCGTCTTCCTGCTGTTGCTTTTTCTTTTTAAAGAGATTCGGATCCATCTTGCCAAAACGGTAGCGTACATTCAGGCGTACAAACCGGGTTACGCGCTTACGGTCATAATCCTGGATAAAGGTAGGCGTTACATAATGGCTGTTAAACTGCTGGGTATTTAATATATCCGATACGTTTACAGCAATTACCAGGCGGTTGTTTTTCAGCATTTCCTTACGTAATCCCAGGTCCATTCCGTTCATGGCTTTAAAGGTACCTTGCGGCTGCAGTCGCGGCGAGCGATAGTGCCCACTCACTTCTGCACTGAAGCGCAGTGGCAGCCTGAACTGCATATTACCGTTGAAGCCATAGGTCAGGTTGTCGTTATTGATGGTAATACTCGTAATCTTATTGTACTCCAGGTTCACGTTGAAATTGAATTTCCACCATTTCTGAATTTTCCAGCTGTAGGAAAAGTTAGCACCCATATTCTCACTGCTGGCGAGGTTCATAGGGCGGGTGGTGGTTACGCCACTCAGCGTATCCAACGTACTGATACGGTCAATGTTGTCATTGGTTCTGGCGAAGTACAAGCCACCGCTTAGGTAATTATTTGATCTGGGATACCATTCGGAAAAGTTCATCTCGAACTTATGCGTAAGTGCAGAACGCAGGTCCGGATTACCCGTGCGGATATTCTGAGGATCGGAGTTGTTGATGTAAGGCAGCAACTGATCAAAGTTTGGACGGTCTATGCGCGTGGAATAGTTAAATACCAGGTTCTGATGCTGATTTTTAGGGAGATTATATTTCAGGAAAACGCTTGGGAAGATGTTAAAGAACGATCTGTCCACACGTGAATCTTTGGTTACAGAATATCCCCGGAGGTACGATTGCTCTGCCCTGGCACCTACCTGATAGCCCAGGTTGCCAATGGCATTGGCAATGTTGAAGTAGGCCGCATAAATATCTTCCTCATAGTTGTATTTATTGGAAAGATTCAGGCTGGGCAGGTATTGCAGACTATCTTTACTATACAGCAAAGCCAGGTAATCGTTATCAATATTGCGAATAGTGCCTTTTACACCGGTTTCCAGCTTCCCTTTTTTGCCAAACGGGGAGGTGTAGTCGGATTGTATGTTCCAGAATTTATTCCCGTTGTCGCCACGATTTTTCTGGTCAGCACTGCGGTATACGGTATCTACCACGGGGTGATAGTAATTACTGATGTACTGGCTGTTATTCACACTCGAGTTATTACTGAAGCTTGCATAGGCTGTCAGCTCCTGGTTGGGCTTCTTGTAAGTGCGTTTATAGGAGATGCTGGTGTTGCTGTTATTATTGTTATAGTGACTGCTATTGGTACGTATGCCGTAGTTCAGCTGCTGCAGTTTCTCATCCAGGTTGCTGAGCTGAATGTTTTCATCGTTGCCGCCGAAGGAATAGTTCAGGCCCTGCGCAATGGTGAAGGTGTTGTGGTCATCGAGGTAGTAATCGAACCCAAAACGCCCGCCATTGTTACCGTTGCGGTTATCATTAGTGCTTTTCTGTGTAAAGTAGCGGGTGTTGTTACTGTCGGCTACCAGGTTTTCGCGGTTGCTGATACCGCTGCCGTTGATATCTTCATACCTGCCGTTGTAGTTGGCAAAGAAATTGAATCTTTTAATGCGCAGACTGGCATTGGCGCTACCGTTGAGTTGTCCGCGTGAGGCTGCACCCACGTTGAACATTACGTTATATCCGATCGCTTTATCTTTCTTGAGTACGATATTGATTATACCACCACCGCCTTGTGCTTCAAACTTTGCGGAGGGGTTGGTGATCACTTCCACGCGGTCGATGCTTTCTGCCGGAAGCATTTGCAGTGCTGTTTTAGCATCGCCGAAAGGAGAGGGTTTGCCATCTACATAAATGGTTACGCTTTTTCCGCGGAGGGTAACGTTATCGTCTATATCCACATCTACACTGGGAATATTTTTTAGTATGTCGGTACCAGTACCGCCTTCTGCGTTAATCATATCACCGGCATCAAATACCTGGCGGTCGATCTGCATGGAGAAAGAAGGTTTCTCCGCCTTGATTTCAACGGTGTTGAGTTCCTTGCCGGATTTATTGAGCCGCAGGGTGCCGGCAAAAGTATTTTTGCCTTCCACTACTTTCACTGCTTTCTCGAGCTTGTCGTAACCCATGAAAGTAATGCGCAGTACATAGATGCCGGGGTTGATATTATTAAACGAGAAATTGCCCGTAGCATTGGTATACATGCCGGTTACAACGGTAGAATCGCTACTATTTAGCACCACTACGGATGCCATTTCCACTGGTTTAGTGGTGGAAAGGTCCACGACTTTTCCGGTGATTTTCAGTGGGGTGTTATGCGTCGTTTGTGCATTAACGTTAGTGAACAGACATAAGGACACAATCAGCAAGGACAGGTAGTTTCGCATGCAGAGAATAGTACTAGCTTTTACAACTTTGGTTTGATCAACATAAAAGTAGTTTGTACGACTGTATTATTTATGTGTATGTGATGAATGGTAACGAAAAAATGATAGCCGGCGTTTCGCTGTAGAAGCGAGTTGCCGGCTATTGGTTGCATTCATCAACTTAAGTAATATCAGAATCCCATCTGGTCCATTCCGTTGTCGGAATTATCCGGGCGTTTCTTTTTCTTGAAGAGACTTGCATCAAATTTTCCGAATCTGTAGCTAAAGTTTACCTTAAAGATTCTGGACTCGCGTTTACGTAGGTAATCCTGTGCAAACGTAGGTGTGATCTGATTTAGCTCGTACTGTCGGGTATTGAAAATATCGGATACACTCAGGGTTACGGAGGCCGCTTTATTTTTCAGGAAGTCTTTTCTGATAGCAGCATCCACGAAGCTGAATCCTTTGATGGTCCCTTGTGCGGAAGTGGAGATCATACCACCGCCACCACCGCCGCCGGGGCCGCGTCCGCCACCACCGCCGCTACCGTTGTTTGGCAGTGCCACGGCAGGTGCCTGATAAGTGGCATTGAGCTGCAGCGTCATGTTCCATGGCAGTTTTGTTTCAGAATTAATTTTGCCCATCCAGCTGAAACCGCTGTTGGTAAAGGTGTTTTCACCATCTGTTACCTGTAGGTCAGTTTGATATAAGTTTACGTTAGTGGTGAGGTCCCATCCCGGAATGATTTGATTTTTCAAGGTCAGTTCTGCACCATAGGAATTACTGCGGTTCGCGTTGATAAACTGCATGAGCAGTGTATCACGGCCAATTGGCGTATTGATGGTGGTGATCAGGTTATTGGTATTCCTGAAGTACACACTACCGAGGAAGTTGACAGTTTTCCAGGACTTAACATAGGAGAGTTCCAGGCTGTTGGTGTATTCCGGCTTCAGGTTTGGATTACCCTCCCGTTGATTCTGCGGATCGCTGTAGTCGCGGTAAGGTATCAGCTGGAAGAAGTTCGGGCGGTTCACTCTCCTGGAGTAATTGAGTTGTAACTCTTGTTCATGTTCAAATTTCTGGGAGAGGAATATACTTGGGAAGAAACCAGGAGTAGCCTTGGTAGGTTTATAGGTGATGCCCTGATTCTCTCCGCTATAAATATATTGCTCCACGCGCAAACCTGCCTGGTAGCCGAAATTGCCAATGGTGTTGGCAAAGTTTACGTACCCGGCGTAGATCTGTTCTTTGTATTTGTATTGGGTAGAAAGCGAGTCTACAAAATCAAATTCATTCCTGATCGTGTCCTGGTTAAATACGTTGTACTGACTGTTATAATTGCGCAAAGTTGCTTTCACGCCGAGTTCCAGCTTACCGTTTTTACCAATGGGGTTGGTGTAATCGGACTGCATGGTGATGAAAGTGGTTTTACCGCTGGTGTTATTGTTTTGCATCACCGGTTGTCCGATGGGCGTGCCGGCAGCATCTTGTGCCTGTGTGATGTAATCACCGTTGCGACTATTCTTGCTGGTATTAAACTGGAAGCCGGCGGTGAGTTCCTGGTTAGGTTTTGCAAAGGCGTGACGGTAATCGAGCGCCGTAGTGTAGTGGCGGAAGCTCATGTCACTGTTGTTAAGCCTGTTGTTGCGGCCGGTCACCAGGTGATTTCCGTCAGCAAAGGTGCTGAGGAGGTCTTCGTTGTTTTTGAAGTCGCCCCCGCCAATATTTTGGGAGAGAGACAAGGTGTTCCTGTTGTCCATGTAATAGTCCAGGCCCACTCGTCCGAACTGGAACAGGGGTTTATTGGTACTGTTACTTTTTTGGGTGAGGAAGTTGGTATCGCCTTTGGTACCGAAGTTGGTGCGGTTGGTGGTTCCTTCGCCCCACATCTGGTTGGCGTTGATGTTATAATTGGCTGATACGTTGATTTTTCCTTGTCGCACCGATACGTTACCACCGGCATTGTATTTATTGTTATTCCCGATACCAGCTTGTATAGCGCCGTTGAAACCTGCTTTCCGGTTTTTCTTCAGCACAATGTTGAGGATGCCCGACATGCCTTCAGCATCGTATTTAGCGGAAGGGTTGGTCACCAGTTCCACGCTTTCGATGGCGTCAGCGGGGATCTGGTCGAGGGTGAGGGTAGAAGGTTTGCCATCCACGAAGATGTTGGGGGAGGCGTTACGCACGGTAACGTTACCGTCGAGGTCTACGTTTACAGAAGGTACACTTTTAAGTACATCCTGTGCGGTACCGCCTACGGAGGTGAGGTTACGGTCTACGTTAAATACTTTTTTATCGATACCCATCTGGAAAGCGCTCTTCTGGCCGGTTACTTCCACGCTGTTGAGCATTTTCACATTTGGTTTCAGTTTGATGTTACCGAGGTCCTGTTCGGAGGACTGGCCCGTGATGGTTACTTTTTTCGTTTGGGTGATGTATCCCATGAAATTAATCCGAACGATGAAGGGGCCGAATGGCAGGTTTTCCAGGCTGAAGTCACCATTTGACCTGGTGAGCATGCCGGTAACCACGGAGGAGTCTTTCACCCGGAGAATAGCTACCGAAGCGTATTCGATGGGTTTGTTGGTGCCTTCCTCCAATAATTTTCCGTAGATGTGGCCAATCTGTGGCATGTTGGGACGTTGTCCCTGCGTGCGTGCGGGGCCTTGTTGTGCGGGTGCTTTACCAGCAGCGGGGGCCTGCGCGTAAGTATGTATCTGCCAAAACATAATACCAGCAACAATTGCATAGCATTTTCTCATCCTAATCGATTTAAACCAGTTTTTATTTGCGGGTTAAGGCAAAATTATCGGGGTGTCGGTATGAATGGCGCCATATTATGATGAGCGGAAGTTTAACGGGGGAAGTGCGGTAAAAGCAGCGTCAGAAGGTCTTAACAGTAGTTAACAGTAGCGCCGCAATGTTGAGCGTTCAGCGCTTTTAACCCATTGCTGAACGGGTTTAAAGCGATTAATAGCAGCATAGCATTGTGATATGTGCAGCTGGCATTGCGGCGCCACCGGAGGTAAAATGTTTCGCGGGATTTACCATTATGGCATCAGCACAAGCAGTGCCAGGCAGATTAGTCCAATTACCAGTCCGGACACGGCTCCGAGTAATTTAAAGGTATTGAGTTCTTTTCCGAGGAACCCTTTCACGGCTTGTTGCATTTGTTCATCGGTGGTATGGCTGATTTT
Source organism: Chitinophaga jiangningensis (assembly GCF_900142605.1). Taxonomy (GTDB): domain Bacteria; phylum Bacteroidota; class Bacteroidia; order Chitinophagales; family Chitinophagaceae; genus Chitinophaga; species Chitinophaga jiangningensis. The sequence goes on along the minus strand of NZ_FRBL01000004.1, from coordinate 296,900 downwards.
ATCGCTGATGATTTTTTCCAGGTTGAGGTCTTTTTCTACGTTGTCGAGGTATTGGTTGATCATTACCGGGAAGAGTGTGTCCAATTCAGCCACGAGGTGGGATTTGATCTGGTTGATGGTGCTGTCGCCGATGAACATGGAGAGTACCGGCATGGCTTTAGGGAGGCGGTCGCGCAGGAAGCCGTCCAGGTGAGTTTCCACTACCGGAATAATGCTTTTCACTTTTTCCGGGTCGGTCAGTTTCTGTTTCACGGCAGCGAAAGAAAACTGTTTACCGGCGAGGGCGCCTAGGTCGGCGGCGAGTTTTTCGCGTCGTTTAGGCAATTGGTTCAGCAATATGCGTATGGCAATGGAGTTGATGAGCCAGCCGGCCAGTGCAGCGATGATGGGTAATGTATATAGCATGAGGTGTTACTGTCTTTTAATAGTGGCGATAAAGATAGGGGAATAAGTGGAGTTTAGGGAGAATCTGCAGGTAATTACGTTTTCACATGATCATTTATTTTTCAACATCAAAAATGATTAATTTTAGTTAAGCTATTTTTTGGAAGAAATACTATTGCTAAAGTATATGAATACAACAGAAGTTATAAATATTGACAAGCTTGTTTATAGTATTCAGCAAACCAACCAATATTTTATAAATCAGGCTCAAAAACAGGTTAATATTGCCTTGACATTGCGTAACTGGTTAATTGGCTTTTACATATTGGAGTATGAGCAAAACGGAGAGGATCGCGCGGTATACGGTCAACGTTTGTATAAAGAAATAGCAGTTAAGCTCAAAAAAAGCGGGGTAACTTCCATCAGAGAGCGGCATTTATATCTGTGTAAAGACTTTTATAAAACGTATCCTCATATGTCGTTGACCACTTCAGTTAAATCTTATTTGGTTGATTTACAGAGTGTTGCATTTTGCGGACACTGTCCGCAAAATCAGAAGGTTCCCAATTTCAAGGAATTACGGAGGGCATTCAGACAGCTCCTGATCTCCTGCTGAACAGGCTTAGTTTTTCACACTTTATAGAGTTGCTGAAATCCGATTCACCTCTAAAACGAAGTTTCTATGAAAAGGAGGCTATTAAGAATAACTGGAGTGTGCGTGATTTACAACGAGCAATTAATAGTATGTTATTCGAGCGAACAGGGTTAAGTAGTGATAAGGCCACTTTGTTAAGAAGCCAGGCTAAAGGTGAGGGCTTAAAGCCTGAAGATGTATTTCGAAATCCTTATATGCTGGAATTTTTAGGGTTGGAAGAAAAAGCTGTATATACAGAGACGGAACTCGAACAGGCTATCATCAGTCATCTGCAAAATTTTCTACTGGAGATGGGAAGTGGATTTTGCTTTGAGGCCAGGCAAAAGCGTATTACATTTGATAATACCCATTACCGCATTGATCTTGTTTTCTATCATCGTATATTGAAATGCCATGTGCTATTGGATTTGAAGATAGGAGAGTTTACTCATGCTGATGCTGGGCAAATGAATGTTTACCTGAATTATTATAATGAGCATGAAAAGTCTGAAGGAGATAATCCGCCAGTAGGAATTATTCTATGCGCAAATAAAAATGAAAACCTGGTAAGGTATGCAACAACGGGTTTGCCACAGCAGGTCTTCGTATCAAAATATCTGATTAATCTGCCTAGTGAAGCCGAATTAGCGAGGATTATTGAGGAAGAACAGGATAAATTAAGATGAGAAATTTAAATCAATTCACGCAGGGGCAAAACAATTAATTTTTAAATAAAAAAAGGTTGACTCGAAAGAATCAACCTTTTTTATTTTAGGGTGAATGAGGGGTCTCGAACCCCCGACCCTCAGAACCACAATCTGATGCTCTAACCAACTGAGCTACAATCACCGTATTTCTTGTTTGTTCCTGTAATTTCGTCAAAAAAAGCTTCGGAACAAAAGCCTTTTTCCTAATGGGGTGAATGAGGGGTCTCGAACCCCCGACCCTCAGAACCACAATCTGATGCTCTAACCAACTGAGCTACAATCACCGTATTCCCTTTAGTAACGAGGATTTCACCGTTTGTGAAGCCCTTATTTCGTTGTTGGGAGTGCAAAGATAAGAGAAAGTATTTTTAAATTCCAAATAGATGTAAAAATTTTTTTCCAATAACTTATAGATTATAGAAAACGCCTATTTGGATTGTGCGCCAGCAAGATGCTACCGGACTGGGGAAGCACAACCCGCGAAAGCACCTTTTCCCGCAGCGTAACCACTTCCAAAATCGCATTTTTCTGATTATCTTTGCGGACTTTCCCATTTCATTCCCGTTTTTATAAACTATTGAAAATCAATTGGTTGATTTTTGAATAGGTATGTCGGATTACCCCTGCGTGTAATTCCACGCAGTTATTTGCCTAAGAATTTAATTTTTAATTGTATATATATTATGGATCAGCTTAAACTGAAATTACAGGAATACTATCAGCGCTATCAGCAGTTGGACCGGAAGGTAAAGCCTGGAAACGAGGTGGATGGAAATGACGACGTGCTGGACATGGAAAACGATATTCTCTCACAGTTCGGATTGCCTACTTCGCGGCGCTTCGTGCAAATATTGCACGACTTCGTACAGCACCGCCCGGTAAACGACCAGCTGTTGGACTACGTAAGCCGTAAACTCCGCTCGGCCGCCAGGAAATACCTGCTCGCTCCCGTAATGTCAGATATCGACCTCCTGCAAGGAGCACGTGAACAAAAACGTTCCCCATACGACGTACTGCCAGAGCTCGGTTACCCGGCGCATGAATACGCCATCTTCCTCATCGGAGAACTGTATTACCGCCGAAATATTCCAGCCACGGAAGTACTGGATGAGCTAAAACAAATGCAGCACCACGACAGCTGGAACGACCTGGGCCTGCTCAGCAAAATGAATAATTATACCAGCAACGAACTATATACGAAACTGAAGAAACAAGGACTACGCTTTGTGGATGATTACATCCAGAATAGCCGCCGCCAGGAAACTTCCAGGCTGGTAAATAAAAGACCAACACCTTCCGAAGAAGGATACAAACCCAATTACCGCACCATTACCAAAATCCAGGTGGAAGATATCATCTTTGATGAAAATACTTCTCCCAGCCTCTTCGGTAAAATAAAAAGCGGCCGTAGCTATAGCAGAATCACCATCAGCCTCGAATACTCCGAGCTGAACCAGATACTGATGAGTTGCGACGACCTTGGCGTTGAAATCAGCAACCATATTAAAAAACGCCTGGCTAATCCTACACCGGATAAGCCAATGGTGATCGACCTTAAAGCGGAATTCGGAGATGTACTGAAACTGGATAACTGTTACCTTGAAGTATATAAACCACAACACCGCGAAGGCAATAAATGGGTAGAAGATAAAGACAACTTCTACTTCGTAGATAAAATTCTGACTAAAAAGGAATTTGAAAAACGTGCTAAAGAAGAGGAAGTAAAACACAAAATCCAGGAATGCCTGGAGCTGATCGGTGGCTCCTACGTTTACTATCAGCGCTTGCGCCGCCTCGGTATCACCGATGAAGAAGCTAAGCTCAGAGCTGGCCTCTCCGATGAGTTGTTGTTTAAATTGTCCTACTTTTTGAATAAGGTGAAAGAATAGATTTTCTAATGACACCTTCGGTGTCATTAGGTGATGCCGCGCTTCGTGCGGCTATGCAACAAAAGGACTGTACCGCAGGTACTGTCCTTAACTCAAAACCGAAGTGGCAGAAGCGCAAGCTTCTGCCACTTCGGTTTTTCATGAGCTGCCGAAGTCAGCTCATGAAAAACCGAAAAATTCCATAAGTTTATACAAAAAATCAGATGGAAGAAGAACTGACCTTAGGCATTGGCAGCAGAGTGCAGCACGCACATTTTGGCCCGGGCGTTATCATCGGTATCCGTTACGCACAATACCAGGTAACCTTCATGGACCACGGTATCAAACTCGTAGATAAAACCGATCCGCTCTTCGAAGTACTGGTAGCAGAAAACAAAACAACTGAAGTAGAAACACTGTCGGAAGTAGAAACATCCCTGCTGAAAATCCTGCGCCTCTGGGGCGGCTTCTCCGAAATAGTGCCCCTGGGCGATAAATGGAGAAACGGCACCCTGATACTCCAACCCGGCGATGCATCCCTGAAAGCAAAAGAAATTCCAATTGATGCCTTCTTTCATAAGATCGTGATGCTGCGCGACCGCCTCCGCGTGCTGGAGCAAAACATCAACAGCCATAAAGTACTCTCTGATGAAGAGAAAATAAATCTCCAGCAATACATCACACGCATTTACGGCTCCCTCACCACCTTTAACGTACTTTTTCGTGATAAGGAACATTGGTTCGTAGGGGAGAAGGGAGGCAGCAGCGATTAATCCGTTGCGCCTTTTCCATAAATCTGTTCCGTTAACCAGATATAATTGGCGGTATTATGATGCAGGAAGATATTCTTTCCATCAAAAGGAAATTTCTCGTCGTAGCCGGCAACAGGATATAATATTACCGGGGTACCCGCAGGCGAATAGTTATGGCTGTTTACAAACGGCGGCCGCTCATACCCTGGTAATACCTTTTCCACCCGCTTGTACAAGGTGTTACCCAGTATACGTTGCATACGCCTGCTAGCCCGCTTCGACGGACGATCCAGCCGGCCATACAAATATTTCAATCCCGCCCTTGCAGGCCACTTTTGCTTCTTCAGTGATTTCTTAATATCTGTAAAAGGATTAACAGGGGAGAAGTCGCGGGTGGTTTGAATAGAAAACGGCGTTTCTGCCACCCAGTCCCTCGCATTCACCACACGTAATCCCCAGCCATCACGGGTGATGTAATCATAATCATATGCATAACTGAGGTTGCCCGGCTTCGGTGCGGCACTGCTGTAAGTCTTATATACGATGTCTTTGGGCATATCAGGTAAGTACGCCAGCCAACTTCTAAGGAGGAATGTTATGGCGCCACCCTGGCTATGACCGGTTATAATAAAATCGTGTACACCTTCCCGGTAGCACTCTTTTATCTTCCTGACAATATCAGGACCCAACGCCGCCAAACCAATCATCCAACCTGCATGCACATACGCCTGCGGATCATTGGAAAGAGTATAGTCAAACCGCGTACTGTCGCTTAATTGTAACGTTCCCTTTGCCGGAATCATGCCTGCATAAAAGTTCTCCATCCAGGAAACGGCTGTTCCGTTGGTACCTCGTATCTGGATAATGGCCACCTTATCATCCCGTAACCACAAGTCCCAGCGGTTCAGCATTCCAGCCTCCGCAGAACGGTAAATCATCTTACAGTGAGCAGGCATTGGGGTTTTTACCTTGGTCCATGGTGTATCCATAGACCTGTTAATAATCAGCATCAGTTGCTGGTACTCGGCGGCATCAAAGCCCGGTTTTAATTTTTGAGCATCGCTCTCCAGCGCAAAAGCAAAAATCAGAAAATAGATAAGATAATAACGGTATCGCATGTTTTTCTCAAAAAAAATAAGGTGTTAGCCTTGAAGTTACTTTAAATAATTGCTGATTACTGCATATCACCAAACAATTTCTGACCTGCCATTGTTGTAAAAGCATTTACCTTCCTGTTTTAAATCTTTATACAATATGTCAAAGAGAATCGAACATGATTTCCTGGGTGAAATGGAAATCCCACAGGATGTATACTACGGTATCCAAACATTAAGAGCACTTGAGAATTTCCATATAACCGGTATTCCTTTAAAGGTGGAACCCCTGATGGTACAGGCACTGGGTTATGTTAAGAAAGCTGCTGCCATGGCCAATCGCGACCTGGGCGTGTTGGATAAGAACATTGCAGAATACATCATCAAGGCCAGCGACCGCGTCATCAACGGAGAGTTTAATGATCAGTTTCTCAGCGATCTGATTCAGGGCGGCGCCGGTACTTCGGTAAACATGAACGCAAACGAAGTAATCGCGAACGTGGCCCTGGAAATGATGGGTAAGAAAAAAGGCGAATATGAATTCTGCCATCCCAACAACCACGTGAACTGCTCACAATCCACTAATGATGCATACCCTACCGCTTTCCGTATTGCGCTGATCAATAAACTGACCAGCTACAAGGAAATACTGGCTGAGCTGGGCCAGGCGTTTGAAGCCAAAGGAAATGAGTTCAGCAACGTATTGAAAATGGGTCGTACCCAATTGCAGGATGCAGTGCCTATGAGCATGGGCGACGAGTTCCGCGCTTTTGCCACCAACATCGGCGAAGAGGTACCCAGGGTGGAAGACAGTAAACGACTGATCTCAGAAATCAATATGGGCGCCACCGCCATCGGTACCGGCGTAAATGCACCTAAAGGCTATTCTGAATTAGTAACCAAACATCTGAGAGATGTTACCGGCCTGGATTTAATTCTGGCAGCAGATCTCATCGAAGCTACCTATGATACCGGTGCCTATGTGCAACTCTCTGGTGTACTGAAACGCACGGCTATTAAGGTTTCTAAGATCTGTAACGACTTACGCCTACTATCCTCCGGACCTCGTACAGGGCTAAACGAAATTAACCTGCCGCCTATGCAGCCAGGTTCTTCTATCATGCCCGGTAAGGTAAACCCGGTAATTCCGGAAGTAGTAAACCAGACGGCCTTCTATGTAATTGGTGCCGACCTCACCGTAACCCTGGCCGCAGAAGCCGGACAGTTACAGCTGAACGTAATGGAACCTGTACTGGCCTTCTCCCTGTTTACTGCTATTACTTATATGGGTAACGCCTGCAGAACCCTGAAGGACAAATGCGTGGTGGGCATCACCGCCAACGCGGAACATACCCGCCAGATGGTGATGAACAGCATCGGTATTGTTACCCAGCTCAACCCTGTTATCGGATATGAAAAATCCGCCGGTGTGGCCCGCGAAGCCCTGGAAACAGGGAAGTCGGTGCACGACCTGGTTGTAAAAGAAAAGAAATACATCACACAGGAAAAATGGGATGAGATCTTCACTTTCGACAATCTGATCAGACCTCAATTCATCCAATAAAAATTACTATAGGTATGTTACGTTCTTCTATTTTCGTTTATGGCTTACTGTTAGCCTGCATGACGGGTATATTTCAGGTGACTCCGATGGAGGCACAGGCGCAAAAGAAAAAGAAAAAACGGGCAGAAACAACACAAACAGCCACCACCCCTTCTCGCCCCCCAAAAAACAAAAACTTGCCTAATATAGTAATCCTGGCTACTGGTGGTACCATAGCCGGCGCCGGCACCTCGAGTGTCGCCGCCGGCTATACAGCCGGAAAACTCCCGATCGAAGACCTGCTCAATGCCGTACCGGAAGCCTATAAAGTGGCTAACCTGGAAGGAGAACAGGTAGCTTCTGTGGGAAGCCAGGCCATGACGGACAGTGTTTGGCTCAAGCTCGCCAAACGGGTGAATCAGGTACTGCAACGCTCCGATGTGGACGGTGTGGTAATCACCCACGGAACGGACACGCAGGGCGAAACTGCCTTCTTCCTGGAATTGACTGTTAAATCCAATAAGCCAGTGGTAATGGTAGGCGCCATGCGCTCCGCCACCGCCATCTCCGCCGACGGTCCTAAAAATCTTTACGATGCTATCGTGGTTGCATCCGATAAATCTTCCACCGGCAGGGGAATACTGGTTTCCATGAATGAAGAAATCTTTTCCGGACGCGAGGTTAATAAAACAAATACTACCAGCACCGCTACCTTTAAAGCACCAAACACCGGCCCGCTGGGATATGTATTTGACGGTAAAGTGGCCTGGTATCACGCTACGCTCCGCAAGCATACCACCCAAACCATCTTTGATGTTTCCAATGTGAATGAACTGCCTAAAGTGGACATCCTGTATGGTTACTCCAATCCTGATCCAACCCTGATGGATTGCCTCATGAACAACGGCACCAAAGGTATTGTGATCGCAGGGGTAGGAAACGGAAACCTTTACCCTACAGTAGAAACAAAAGTGAAACAGGCCACCGCAAAAGGAATTGTAGTAGTAAGAGCGGCCAGAGTGCCGAGCGGACGTGTAACACTCAACGGCGAAACAGACGACAAGGCCCTTGGTACTATCGTATCAGATGATCTCAACCCCGAGAAAGCAAGAGTATTATTACAATTGTCATTGCTGAAAACATCGAGCCCTTCCACCATTCAGGGTTACTTTTTCGAATACTAGCATGTTCCGTAGTATTTAATATCACCGTTTATATTCAACAGTATGATTTGGATTCAGTTTGCCATCTTATTAGTGGCTATTTTGATCGGTGCGCGCATGAAAGGGATTGGACTGGGAGTGATGGGAATGGTGGCGCTCATGATATTTGTGTTTGTGTTCCGCATGGCACCTGCGGACCCGCCGATCGACGTGATGTTGATTATTTTGTCGGTGGTAAGCACTGCGGCCACCTTGCAGGCAGCCGGCGGTATGGAATATATGGTGCGGCTGGCGGAAAAAGTATTGCGTAGTAAACCATCGCTTATTGTACTGATAGCCCCGTTAACCACCTTCGTTTTCTCTGTGTTTGCGGGTACTGCACATATCACTTACTCGCTGCTCCCCATTATTGCAGAGGTATCTACCAAAAAAAGAATACGTCCTGAAAGAGCACTCAGTATTTCCGTTATTGCTTCCCACCTGGCCGTTACCGCCAGCCCCATATCCGCTGCCACTGCAGCACTGGTATCTATACTGGGCGGCGCCATCAGTTTACCACAGGTAATCATGGTAAGTATCCCGGCCTGCCTGGTAGGCATCTTATGCGGGGTAGCCGTATGCTGGAAGAAAGGTGTGGAACTGGAACGAGATCCGGTGTTCCTTGAAAAAATGAAAGACCCGGAATTTGCAAAAAGCATCGATCTCGATACCTCCGCATCCAGAGAGCCACTGAAGCCTGGCGCTAAAACAGCCGTAGCGATTTTTGGACTCGCTGTTTTACTGATTGTGATGGTAGGTGCGTTCCCTAAAATGCTGCCTACGTTTGAACCCGGACACGCCAACCTGGCCATCAATAACCTGGGTAATATTAAAATGGCTGCTATGATTGAGCTAATAATGCTCAGTGCGGCCGCAGCTATTATGATCTTCACCAAAACAACTGCTGAATCGGTTTCCAAAGCCAGCCTGTTTACGGCCGGTGCGGTTGCTGTAATATCCGTTTTTGGTGTGGTATGGATGAGTGCCACCTTCATGCAAACCAACCAGGCGATCATTGAAAGTGCACTGGGCAACATGGTCAGATCGGCACCGTGGACTTTCTCCATCGCCATATTCCTACTGAGCATGCTGCTGTTCAGCCAGGCTGCCACCACACAGGCCCTGGCGCCACTGGGCCTTGCACTGGGTATCAGTCCTGCCCACCTGGTAGCCATGTTCCCGGGTGCAAACGGCGACTTTGTACTTCCCGGTTATCCTACACTGCTGGCGGCCATAAACTTTGACCGCACCGGTAGTACACATATCGGGAAGTTCCTCGTCAATCACAGCTTTATGATACCCGGACTCGTGGCGGTGGGTATGTCGGTAGCGGCGGGCTTTTTCTTTGCAAGTATCTTACTGTAAGCAGATATCCATTTAGTACCATAATCTAACGTACATGTACACACGTAATTGGCTATTGTATGTATTGTTGCTGGTATCATTTACTGCGGCCGCCCAGCAGCAGGAAGCGCAGGATACCATCTACAAACCCCTGATTAACCCTTCTAAGGTGTCGTTGTTACAGAATATGGACCTCATTGCCAATATGCGCTTTGCGGAACGTAATCAGTTTGTAAACGGCACCTACACGGGCTCTAAATTTGTGAATGAGCAATTCAGGCTGGAAATCAGGGGAAAGGTGACAGATAAACTTTACTTCCGCTTCCGCGACCGCTACACCCGCGATCCCATTACGCAGTCCATCGATAATATCAGCAGATCTACCGATCTGGCTTATCTCCGTTTTGATCCTAACGAGCACTGGAAAATATATGCCGGTAAACTCTGCGCCGACTGGGGCGGTTACGAGTTTGATGCCAACCCGATCGATATCTACGAGTACTCTGACATTATCGAGTACGCCGATAACTTTCTGACGGGTGTTGGCTTTGGCTGGCTGCCCAATAAAAATCAGGAGTTTACAGTGCAACTGCTCAACAGCCGCACAAAATCCTTTTATGAATTATATGATACCATACCTGGTATTGATGAAGCCAAATTCCCGTTTGCAGCCGTTGCAAACTGGCGTGGAAGCTTCTTTGGTGGCAAATTCCAAACGATCTGGTCCTATAGCATTTTTAAAGAGGCAACGCAACAGTACATGAACTATTTTGCTTTCGGTAACCAGCTACAGTTAAAGGGCTTTCGTTTGCAGTATGATTTCAAATTAAGCCTGGAAAACCTCGATCGCAAAATGATTGTAACTGATATGGTGAGAAGTCAGCTTCACTCCACCGCACAGCAGGTACGTTACATGAGCCATTGGGTTAGCGCGGATATCCAATTGAGTAAAATTGTACATTTCGCTTTCCAGGGTATGGTGGATTTTGCGTTTTGGGATGGCAATCCTGATCCTAATGCTCCCAGCAAGCTGCGCACCGCCTGGGGCTATATTCCGGGCATAGAAGTATACCCGCTCAAAGATGTGAACCTGCGTATTTTCTGCAACATGATAGGTAGAATATATCGCCATTCTGATTATGCGAAATCAGCATTCGGATTGACAAATAACGATAACTACCGCTTTTCGATTGGCTTCGTAACGCCATTAGTTGTTTTATAACCTCCTTGTTTTTTTACTTTCTGCTCCAGGGTGGAGGAAGTAAAAAGGGGAACGTCCGGCGGACGTTCCCCTTTTTTGTAAGTGAGGAGAGGAATCTAAAACTCCTGCTCCAAATGCCCTACACTACCATCTTCTGCCATACCTTCTACCACCATTCTGAATTTCTTAGTGAAATCATTGTTGTAGAATTCGATATTAGCCGTATGCGTCAGCGTATCTACTGTCACGTTAGGGTTCCAGTATAAAGTGAGACGTTTATCAGGTAAGGAGTGAACTTCTTTTTTCACGCTGTAGTCTGGAGAGTAAAATTGTTTTACAATCGCATAACCCGCTTTTTTATACAGCTCAAATCCGCGGATGCTGGGATCGTTCTGCGGTACGTTATCACCACCTTTTTTGGTGTAGATGGCGATGGCACCATTCGCACCACCAATACCCATAAATGGCGGGCGGATCACTTTAATCAGCGCGATGTCTGTCACTGGCAGAGAGGAGAGCATGGAGATATCTGTCTGCATTTCGTTCAGATATAATCCAGGCGCACCACCACGCCAGCTGATAGAAGGATTATTAATATCGCCGGTAATCTGCAGCCCTGCTACCTTTGATTGCAGGTACTGAAATACGTTCATGGCTATAGGCGTTTCCTTGGTGAGGTCGAAAGTGATACCATCACCACCGGCAAACATACCGCTTACATATCGTTTTTCTGTAGTTTCCTGCGGTTTCTCCTTTTTCGCATTTACGTTTACCTCTTTCAGGTATACCATTTTATTATTGATAGCCCTGTTCACTTTATTGCTTTCTGCAGCGTTGGCCAGAAAAGCTTTCAGTGCGGTATTATCCACCGGAGGAGGTACACGTAAAGGTGCCGGAATCTTGATCAGGGAAGGCTTTTCGAAGAAATGGTTGGTAAATTTAACACTCACGTCTTTGTTTTTCTTCGCCACATCATTGCCCTGGTAGTAGATGTAGGCCGTGTCCGGAAACACCATTCCGGAAATATGGAACTCCCCTTTATCATCCACAGGTGCCTGTGCAAAGAGGCTGGAGCTATCTGCCGGTACTTTAATAATCATATCGATCTGACCGCCGGTTGTCAATGGTCTGCCTGTGCCGGACATGGCTTTTCCGTCCATAGACAAGCCCTGCTCGTATGGATATTTGATTTGCGGGTATTCGTTGTTAAGTATTTTTTCCCAGCTGAAACGTGTCCAGCCGTTGGTCAGCATCACCAGGTCCAGTGCCTGCAGGGTTTGTGCGGAATCGTTGCGGAAGTACCAGGCCGGATTGTACACAAAACCTTTGATATCGGATGTCAGCAGCAGGTTGGAAATAATATTATTTACATTTTTAGTTTCCACCGGTACGGCTTCAGCATCCGTGATGGATACGGATATACTGGTATTAATAGTATCAGGGAGACGTAAAACCAGCGTGTTCTTGGTTCTCGCTTCCGTGTGAATATCCGACTCCAGTACATCCATCTGGAGAAGATCGTTTTTCTTTACAAACACCAGTCGCTGCGCAACAGGTAATCCTGATTTTGTAAACAGGGAAATCTGCACGATGCCGGAAGGTATGTTGGTGGCAGGTATAAATCCGCTGATACGGCCATCTGCCACGTCCAGGTTGGCTTTATATACCATTTGCTGGTTCATCTGTGCCAATACCAGCAGCTGATTCATGCTGGTATCATTGTCCGGGCCTGCAACGGCCTGGTAGAAGATCCTGGCGCCTTTATTATAAACTTTCAGCGTTACGCCTTTTGATTGTGCAGCTGGCAGGTCAATAGTTTTGGACTGGCCTTTTGCACTTTTCACTACTGCCTGGTATTTTTCGCCGGCAGCGGGAGTGTAGTCGAAACTGCCCATACCGTCGTGTACCGACTTAATAGCTGCCGTCTGGTCACCTTTGCTGCTTTTAACGGTACCGGTTACTTCAATCGGATACCCGTTCTGATCAATGGCTTTGAAAGCTACCGTGGCGGCCTGGCCTACGATGGCGTTACCACCTTCCGGGAAAAATTGCACGGAAAAGTCCTGTGCCAGCGAGTCGGCTTCAGGAACAGCTTTTTTGGCCGGATCAAATATTTCGAAGTTCTTCGTGAAGAAGAAGGCCGGATCAAAGTTGTTCATCCACGCAGTATAGGCGCGGATCTGGTAAGTCCCGGGTTTTTGCGTTTCAGGCAGTTCGAAAGCGCCGGGCGACATACCGCCGCCACTGGCAAACAGTTTCTTCTGAATGATATTGTTATTCTTGTCCAGCAGTTCTACGTAGAGGTTAGTGGCCTGAGTAGAGGGAAGGCCCTGCAGGGTGATATATGCCCGGAACCAGATGGTCTCACCGGCGGCATAGTAGTCTTTGTCCATATGGAGGTAGACTTTCTCCTGAGGGTAGCGCTTCACAAATTGCTCCAGGGCCTTAACGATGCGGTCCGACCAGTCATCCGGCGGCGGTACGATGAAAGCCATTGCGGTAACAACTCCTGTCAGCAGCGCTATTGGAAGTTTCCATTTCATGGTTGTTGATTTGTATACAAATTACTAATAAGTGTTAATTGTCCTAAGGAATCCTTAAAAATAGCAAGTTCAAAAGATTAAAGTTATTATTGCGCAAATACTGGATTTTTTTTAACAAGATTTTAATGAGTTTCAAGGGAAAACGACTGGTTGTGACAGGTGGCGGTGCTGCCGGATTTTTTTGTGCGGTAAACGCTGCACGTATGAACCCCCACCTGGAAGTATGGCTGCTGGAAAAAACCGGCAAGTTGTTGTCAAAGGTAAAAGTGAGTGGGGGCGGGCGCTGCAACGTTACCCATAACGCTTCCGATATCTCGTACATGGCTAAACGTTATCCCCGGGGTGGCAACTTTGTAAAAAAGGCTTTCGGGCAGTTTTTTGTACCGGATACCATCAGCTGGTACGGTGAAAGAGGGGTGAAACTCAAGGCAGAAGACGATGGCCGGATGTTTCCTGTTACCGATTCCTCCCAAACGATTATAGACTGCCTGTTGCGTGAAGCAGATAAATACCTGGTGAACATACGTACAAATGTGGAAGTACTGGCGCTGGAGCGCCGCGACAATGGCGGCTGGAAGCTGACTTTAAGCCAGGGGCCCGCGATTGAGGCGGATTTCGTGTGTATCGCCGCTGGCGGCTATGCCCAGGAAGGTAAATTCCAGTGGTTGAAGCAGATCGGGCATACGGTGGTACCGCCTGCACCGTCCCTTTTTACCTTTAATATGCCTGGCAACCCGATCACGCAACTGATGGGTGTAGCCACAGATGCCATCGTAAAAATTGCCGGAACCAAATTACAGCAGCAAGGCCCGTTACTGATCACGCACTGGGGTATGAGTGGCCCTGCGGTGCTGCGCTTGTCCGCCTGGGGAGCACGAGAGCTGCAGGATATGCAGTATACGTGTACGGCTATAGTAAACTGGTTGCCATCTTACAATGAAAATAGCCTCCGGGAAGACTGGCAGTCGCTCCGATTCGAACTGGGCAAGCAAAAAATATACAACAAGAACCCTTTCCAGTTGCCACAGCGCCTCTGGCATTTTTTACTGCAACAGGCTGGCATAGGCGAAGAGCTGCGCTGGGCCGATGTTCCAGCCAAAGAGCAGAACAAATTGCAGAAGATGCTGGTGGCAATGGAGTTTCCAGTGAAAGGTAAAACGACTTTTAAAGAGGAATTTGTGACCTGCGGCGGCGTCACCTTAAGTGAAATTGATCCGGCTACAATGCAGAGCCGTATTGCGCCGGGGCTGTATTTCGCCGGTGAGGTGATGGATGTGGATGGGGTGACTGGCGGGTTTAACTTTCAGCATGCCTGGACGAGTGGGTTTATTGCTGCGAAGAGTATCAGTAGTATTTAATTGTGGCGGCGCACCCGCGCCGTCTCCCGGCATTTGTCCACCACCTGCGGTGGTGGACAAATGCCGGTCATTATAACTTCATATAATTAATCCCCGGTTCATACTCCTCTTCCAATGCATCCAGCAATTTCTGAAAATCCGCCGGATTACGCACAAAATCCAACTTCGTCATATCCACCATGAGCGTACGAACAGGATGCTGTTTGATATACTGCATATACATGTCGTGCACATTCAGCAGGTATTCATCCGGGATGGCCTGCTCATAGGAGCGGTTACGGTGGCGGATATTTTCCTGGACTTTTGATACAGGTGCGTTGAGATAAATCAGCAGGTCGGGCTGTACCAGCTGCGGGTTGATGATGTCAAAAAGTTTCTGGTATAAGGCGTATTCTTCCTCCGGCAGGTTGATTTTGGCGAACAGCAGGCTTTTGATAAACAGGTAATCGGAGATGGTGCCGTTAGAGAACAGGTCTTCCGATTGCAACATATCCTTGAGCTGCTTATATCTCTCTGCCATAAAAAATAATTCCAGCGGAAAAGCGTACTGCTGCGGGCTTTTATAGAAAAGGGGAAGGAACGGATTGTCTGCAAACTCTTCCAGGATCAGTTTGGATGAAAAATGTTTGGCCAGCATTCCGGCAACGGTGGTTTTTCCGGCTCCTATGTTTCCTTCTATCGTGATAAATTTATAGCGCATGTATCTTCTTTTATAATTTGTGGACCGGTGAATCATCCGGGCAGCTTTCCCATAGTTGTTGGACTGTGCGATGCATCACGGGATGCACGTAAGCGGGTATGATGTCGTTGAGTGGTGTGAGCACAAACCGGCGCAAATGCATGCGGGGGTGGGGGATTTTCAGATCAGGGAGCGATAATATCTCCCCGTTAAAAAAAATCAGGTCTATATCTATCACCCGCGAGCCCCATTTTTCCTGACGCACCCGGCCAATCGTCCTTTCTATTTCCAGTGTGCAGGTTAGTAAACTGTGTGCATCCAGCTCCGTAGTTATTTCCAGTGCCTGATTAAGGTAGTCTGGCTGATCTACCACACCCCAGGGTGCAGTTTGGTACAGTGGGGACTGTTGTACTACCTGACCGGCCCTTTCTCCGATCAGTTGTATTGCCTGCCGGAGATTGTGCTCCCGGTCTCCCAAATTGCCACCTATAAGTAATATTGCTGTATTCATGTATAAATCCGGCCCCAAAAGTAGCCATATTCCTTATTTTTGAAAAAAATGTATCTTTCCTAATAGTTTCATATTAACTCGATAACATGCGTTTTTTTAAAGTATTCTTTGCAGCCCTGTTGGCATTGATCGTATTCACAGCCATTGGAATGATAACCATCATGGTGCTGATAGGAAAGGCGATAACCCCTGAAAAAGTTAGCCTCTCTCCCAACAGCGTTTTGGTGCTCGAAACCAGCCAGCGATTCCTGGAACAGGAACAATCTAACCCCCTGGGAAATTATTTCGGTGGTCTGGACACAGATGTGCCTGGCCTGTACGAAACCATTCGTTTGATTGACCATGCCGCCGATGACGACAACATCAAAGGCATTTACCTGAAAGTAAATGGCAACGGCAACGAACTGGCCACCAGCGAGGAACTACGCAGGGCAATACTGCAGTTCAAAAAATCCGGAAAATTCGTATATGCGTACGGGGAAGTAATCGACCAGGGAGCCTATTTCCTGGCCACCGCAGCAGATAAGGTTTACCTGAACCCTCATGGAGGACTCGATTTCAGAGGCTTTTCCACTGAAATTATGTTCCTCAAAGGTGCGCTCGATAAACTGGAAATCAAACCTGAAATTTTCTATTGCGGAAAATTCAAAAGCGCTACCGAGCCACTGCGCGAGTATAAAATGACTGATGCTAACCGCGAACAAACGACCTTATTTCTCGGTCAGTTATACGGCAACTACCTGAGCGGTATTGCAGCCAGTCGCAAAATAGATACTGCCACCCTGCATCAATACGCCAATGAGGCCCTGATCCAGGAACCGGGAGATGCGCTGAAATATAAGCTGGTAGACGGTTTGAAATATGATGACGAGGTTACAGCCGAACTGAAATCCAGGTTGAACATTAAGTCCGACGAAAAGATCAACTTTGTATCTCTCTCTAAATATGATAATGCTTCCACTCTCAGCGAAGGAGAAGGCGACAGCAAAATTGCCGTGATCTATGCGCAGGGTAATATCGTTTCCGGTGATGATGAAAAAGAAAATACCATCGCCAGCGATGTATATGTGCGTGATATCCGCAAAGTAAGAGAAGATAAAAATGTTAAGGCAGTAGTATTCCGGGTGAACTCCGGTGGCGGTAGTGCACTGGCCTCTGAAGTGATCTGGAGAGAGCTGAGCCTGACCAAAAAAGTAAAACCGGTTATTGTGTCTATGGGAGATTACGCGGCCAGTGGTGGCTATTACATCTCCTGCATGGCAGATACTATTTTTGCAGAGCCCAATACCCTGACCGGTTCTATCGGCGTATTCGGGGTGATGATGAACTTATCCGACTTCTTCAAAAATAAGCTGGGTGTCACTTTCGACGGTGTGAAAACGGCTAACTATGCCGACCTGGGTAATACCGGCCGCCCTATGACGGAAGCAGAAAAGAAACTGATCCAGAATAGTGTGGATACCACTTATGCTACTTTCAAATCAAGAGTGGTAGCTGGTAGAAAACTGGACCCGGCGATTGTGGACAGCATCGCACAGGGCCACGTGTGGAGCGGTACACAGGCACTGAAGCTTGGCCTGGTAGACCGCCTGGGTGGTATGAACGATGCGCTGGCATCTGCCGCAAAAATGGCTAAACTGAGCAGCTATAAAATCTCCGAATATCCGGATGTAAAGCCTTCTGTAAGCAGAATGCTGCGCAATATGGGTAACAAAGTGAGCACCAGCATGGTGAAAAAAGAAATGGGTGAGCAGGAATACAAGACCTACCAGGAGCTGAAATCCGTGAAGGAACTCCATGGCCAGGTACTTACCCGCATGCCTTTCGATTATATTATCCGTTAATAAAGCCCCTGAGGCTTAGCTAATTGGGAGTTGCTGTCAGAAATGATGGCAATTCCCAATTTCTTTTTATGTAGTTTTACGCGGTTTTTTAAAATTGCAGATCAGATGAATGGAGCTAAGTACAGTCAGTGGAGAGCGATGTTGGCCATTACGAAAGGTAGCCTGAGAGCGACTTTCAGAAGTCCTTCTTCCGTAGTTTTCAGCCTTGCGTTCCCATTGGTATTTATCCTCGTGTTTGGGTTTATTGGAAACAGCACAGTATCTGTAAAGGTGGGAGTAGACCGCCATACAGACATCAGTACCACCTATTTTAAGCAATTAGCGGCTAATAAAACGCTGAAGCTCATTACCGATGACAGCGAGGCGGAAATGGCCGAGGACCTGAAAAAAGGTAACCTCGTCGCTATTCTCAACATCGAGCAGCAGCCCGGTACAGACGGGCAGGAACATTATAAGCTGCATGTTAAAACGTCCACCGCCACCGATCCCAATAAAAAAGGTATTTTGATTGCTGCCCTCCGGGCCGTTACCGGTCAGCTTGACAGCCAGGTATATCCCCGCCCTTCCGTGGCTACCATTATCCCGGAAGAGGTGCCGGGCCGCATTTACAAGACGATTGACTTTATCCTGCCAGGCCAGCTGGGCTTTGCCCTGATGAGCGGGGCCGTGTTTACCACCGCCTTCCTGTTTTTCGGGCTGCGGCAAACACTGGTACTGAAGCGCTTTTTTGCCACGCCTATTAAGCGATTCTATATAGTGCTGGCGGAAGCCCTGGGCCGTACGGTATTCCAGGTGATCAGCTCCATCGTAATTATTGCCCTGGGCCACTTTGCCTTTGGGTTTACGCTGGTGAATGGTTTTGTTACTTTTATGGAGATGTTGGTGCTGTCGGCATTCGGATGCCTGATATTCCTTGGCTTCGGTTTTATCGTTAGCGGTATTGCCAAAAACGAGAGCACGATTCCGCTGTTTGCCAATATTATTACCCTGCCGCAGTTCCTGCTGGCAGGTACCTTTTTCCCGATAGATTCTTTCCCATCCTGGCTGCAGCCCATCTGTAGGCTGATGCCGCTTACTTACCTGGCCGATGGCCTCCGTGAGGTGGCCTATGAGGGCAAGCACCTGTGGAATATAGGGTTCGACCTGGGTATCCTCACCATCTGGGGGATTGTGGTGTATATTGTGGCAGTAAAAGTATTCCGGTGGGAGTAAGCGGGGCTTTTGTTAGCTTTGCTGAATAAATCCCTGCACATGCAAGCCTTTTTCATCATTTTGGGGGCATTGATAGTACTGGTGCTGGCTTTGTTTGTAATCAGCATGATATTGCCAGCAACCGTAAAGGTGGAGCGTTCTCTACAGATTCCTGCCAGCGCAGCCCAAATATTTCCTTATGTCAATACCTTGAAGAACTGGGAGTTATGGTCGCCCTGGCAACAAATGGACCCACAACTTGCCATTACCTACGGTGAAAAAGAAAGCGGGGCAGGGGCAGGTTACAGCTGGGAAAGCCGCAACCGCAATATTGGAAAAGGTAGTGTAGTGATCACCGTTTCCAGGGAGGAGCAATACATCGCCACGGAAACGGACTTTATGACCATGGGGGTAGCTAAAGGCTATTTCCGATTTGAACCTGTACTGGGTGGTACTGTAGTAACCTGGGGCATGGTGGCCGACCTGGGCCAGCACCCTGTCCGTAAGCTCATGGGGCTGATGATGGACAAATGGGTAGGCAAAGACTTCGAGAAAGGCTTACAAAACCTCGCAAAGATTAGCAGCAAAAAATAAATTATGAGATTTGTTAAATTAGGAATCATCAGTATCATCGTTTTTAGTACACTGATTTTCCTCGGCTCTTTATTATTGCCTACTACTGCCGTTGTAGAACGAACCGGCGTTATTCAGGCACCAATCGACTCCGTGTACGCACATATCGGCGATCTGAAGGCCTGGGAAGACTGGAACCCCTGGTTTAAGCCGGATACATCCGCTACCATCCAGTTTTCTGAACAAACCAGCGGCACCGGTGCCTGGTACACCTGGACGGGTACACGCAGCAGTGGTAAAGTAACTGTGCTGGACAGCGACACCAAAAAAGGCATCCATTACAGCATGGATGTAAAAAATATGAAGCCGGTGGATGCAGGCATTGAACTGAAGCCTACTGCCGATGGTAAGGCCACCGCCATCTTCTGGCATATGCAAACAAAACTGGGTATGCTCCCCTGGTGGAAATTACGTGGGTTTATGGCAGATAAGATCTTTGGACCCGCTATGGATAAGGGTTTGACTACTCTTAGCGAGATTTGTGAAGGCAGGAATGGAAACTGATGGAGCTATTTTGCCATTAATCCATATTAACAAATTGTTGAGCTTATTATCTTTAAATTGGCTTATCCTTCTAAACTCTAACTAAATAACGCACATCCAACATGAAACAGTTCATCATGGCAACTTTCTTCGTTGCTACCGCAGCATTGGCCTTCGGTCAGGAAAAAGCAAGAAAGAGCCCAAAAGTAACCACTGAAGCTAACGGCATTAAAGTGGTATATGGTCAGCCTTCCAAAAACGGAAGAGAGATCTTCGGTAAACTGGAGCAATACGGAAAAGTATGGCGTACCGGTGCCAACGAAGCTACTGAAATCACTTTTTCGAAAGATGTAAACTTTGGCGGTAAACCAGTAAAAGCTGGTACTTACACCCTGTTCTCTATTCCTGATCCTAAAACCTGGACCGTTATCCTGAATAGTAAACTGGGCCAGTGGGGTGCTTACGACTACGATAAGGTTAAAGACCAGAACGTGGTGGAAGTAAAAGTAAATCGTCAGGCATTGTCTACTCCGGTGGAAAAACTGACTTTTACCCTGCCAGGGAATGCAGTGGTGTTTGAATGGGATGATACGAAAATATCAGTTCCGGTGAAGTAGTAACTGGTGATTATTTTTTTATCGGGGAGAGACGAAGTGCCTGCGGCACTTCATCTCTCCCCGATTCATTTCCGGGCCTGAGGCCCGGAAATGAATCAAATGGATTGAAGGAGGTCGCTAATGCAGTCATACACTTCCTGCAGCTGTGCATCCGTAATGCAATACGGCGGCAGCACATATAAGGTATTGCCCAGTGGCCGCAACATCACCCGGCGTTCCCGGAAGAAGCGGTGCAGCTGATCAGCAATGTTATTAGTATAGCCGTCCGCGTTAGTGGTGATAATATCGAATGCAAGGATGGTGCCCTGGAGTCGCGGCGCTTTGATCTTAGGTGATTGTTGGAGCTGCGTCAGGAACCTGGTATGCGCTTCGTGTATCCGTTGCCGGTTGGTGGCGCAGGCAGGGTCGGTAAAGAGGTCGAGACTGGCCAGTGCCACGGAGCAGGCGAGGGGGTTGGCGGTAAAGCTATGACCGTGGAATAAGGTTTTGAGTTTATCGTTGCTGAGGAAGGCATCGTAAATGGTACTGGTACAGGTGGTAACACCCAGCGCCATACTGCCGCCGGTGAGGCCTTTGGAAAGGCATATCATATCCGGTTGGGTGCTGCAGTTTTCCATCGCAAAGTTTTTTCCTGTTCTGCCGAAGCCGGTCATCACTTCATCGGCAATGAGGAGGATCTGGTGTGATTGCAGCCAGGCCAGGAGCTGGTCCAGTGGTGCGGCTTCGTACATCAGCATGCCACCCGCGCCCTGCACCAGTGGCTCAAATATAAACGCGGCAATGGTGCTTAGGTCCAGTGCTTCGATGGTGGCTTTCAGCGTATCGAAATTATCAGCAGCAGGCAGGTCGATGAAATGAACTTCAAAAAGCAGGTCGTCGAATACGCGGGTGAATACGCTCCGGCCGCTCACGCTCATGGCGCCAAAGGTATCGCCGTGGTAGGCGTTTTTAAAGGCAATGAATTTATGGCGGCGCTGCCCTTTGTTATCCCAGTACTGGAGCGACATCTTAAGTGCCACTTCTACGGCGGTGGAGCCGTTATCGGAATAGAACACTCTTTTTTGGTTGGCAGGCAGCAGTGGTAGCAGTCGTTCAGCCAGTTCTACTGCCGGGGCATGGGTGTATCCTGAAAAGATAATATGTTGTAGCTGAAAGGCTTGTTTGGAGAGCATTTCCGCGATATGTGGATGTGCGTGCCCGTGAATATTTACCCACCAGCTGCTGGTGGCATCTATATAGGCGTTTTGCTGATCGTCGAATAGGAGTGCGCCTTCACCGCGGGTGATGGCGATGGGCTGTGGCGCTGTTTGCATCTGCGTGTACGGATGCCATATTACCTGCTGGTCACGGGCTGCTAAAGTCATTTGCTGCATCATCAATGAATTAGGTAGGCAGCGAAGGTACAACAACAATACTATTCGTAGTATTTGGCCAGGGCCTTAAAGAGGTCCGCGGCGGCGTAGGGCTTTGGCAGCAGGTCGGTAACGTGCAGGATGGCCAGCTTTTCCCTTACATCCGGCATAATATCGGCAGTGAGCACGATGATAAAAGCATCCGGCTGGATCATTTTAATATGTGGAATCGCTTCATAGCCGTTCATTTCCGGCATATGGAGGTCGAGGATGATGCCATCAAAATGTTGTTCTTTCAGTCGTTCCAGCGCCTGTTTGCCGTTGGTGGCGGTGGTAATGCGGGCGCCGGATTTCTTCAGTTGCATTTCGATGATGCGCACGTTGATCACGTTATCCTCCACTACCAGCAGGTTCATATTGTCGAGGAAACCTGCCGGGTACTGCTTAGGCGTATGTTGTTTTTTGTGGAGGACGGGAATATCGAATCCCAGGGTGAAGTGGAAGGTGGAGCCTTTACCTGGCGTACTTTCTACGTGTATATGGCCCCGTTGTATTTCCACAAGTTTTTTGGTGATGGCGAGTCCGAGCCCGGTGCCGCCATGGCGGCGGGTGGTGGCTGCTTCTGCCTGTACGAAGGTTTCAAATACCTTGTCCTGTATTTCCGGCGGGATGCCGATGCCGGTATCGCGCACAGCAAAGCCTATATGGGTGCGGTTACCGTGACAATCTTCCTGGTGTACCTCAATACATACCGATCCTTTTTGTGTGAATTTGATGGCGTTGTTGATCAGGTTGTTGAGGATTTGGCCGAGGCGCACCGGGTCGCCCAGAATATTTTGCGGCAGGTCGTGATCCACCGCTGTATACAGTTTAATGCCTTTAGCTTTGGCCAGTGGCTGGTAATTGCTGGCGATGCTGTGGATGAGGTCAGGCAGGTGAATCGGGATGTGTTCCAGTTCAATTTTGCCGGCTTCAATTTTATTGAAGTCGAGTATGTCGTTGATGAGGCCGAGCAGGTGTTTGGAGGAGAACTGCAGGCTTTGGATAACTTCGGTATTTTCAGGCAGGTGGTTATCTTCCAGGATGCCGGCGATACCGATGATGGCGTTGAGTGGGGTTCTGATTTCATGGCTCATAACGGAGAGAAATTCGCTGCGTGCCTGGGCAGCTTTTTCTGCGGATTCCTTGGCTTTGAGTAATTCCAGCTCCGTTACTTTTTGGTTGGTGATGTCCATGATGATACCTCTGAAGTGGGTTACCTGTCCGTTAGTAAAAACGGGGATGCCCATTGTTTTTACCCAGGTAGGCGTACCTTTTGCGGAGATATGCCGTAGTTCGAGGCAGTATGGTTTTTGATTTTCCAGCAGCTGTCGCCGCGCTTCTTCAAATACGGGCCTGTCGTCCGGATGATAGAAGGAAGCGGCGCTTTGGAGGGTAACGGGATAGTCTGCCGGTACTTCCCTGAGTTCAAAGATTTGTTTGGTCCAGAAGATTTCTGAGGTGGCGGTGTTGAACTCCCAGCCACCGATCGCCCCCATTTGCTGGCTGATGTTAAGCAGGTGGAGGTTGCGTTCCAGTTCTGCTTTTGTTTGCCTGAGGGCGATCTCGTCCCGCTTCCTGGAGGTGATGTTTTTAATCATGATCAGGATGCGTTTGTTGGGGCCGTTGTGGTTTTTCAGGAGCGACATTTTCATTCCGTACCAGTTGTTGATTTCCTGGCGAATGTCGCGGTACTCATATTCCTGTGTTTCTCCGGTACGCAGGAGGATGTCGGTCAGGTTATCGAACACCGGCGCCAGTGGGCCCAGCACTTCTGTCATGCTGCGGCCTACGATCTGTTCTTTAGGATGGAACAGCAGGCAGTCATTATTACACCAGACTTTAGTAAAGATTTTATACTCGTTCATCTCCATTACAATGTCATCGAGTGTGCCAATGAGTGCGTCGAGATCGGCGCGTGTTTGCTGATTGGCTTTCTCAGCCCGATTCCTGTCTCTTTCCTGGTTGTTGGCAAAGAGGAGGAGGGCGTAGCTTTGGATGAGTGGTTGCAGGGTGTCGATAATGCTGGTGCAGTATCCGCCGGGTTTATTGCCCAGGCCGATCACACCTAATATTTTATGATTGTATATAATTGGAATGCCTAAGTAGGAAGTTAGAGAAATGGAAAGGTCAGGATAGCTAACGGAAGTTTCGTCTGGTTCCGGATTGTTGTTAATAACAGGTGCGGCTGTTTGGATTACTGCTTTGGTAAGCGTATCCATGTTCAGGAATTGCAGGCCTGGCTCCTGGTCTTTGAAATAGCGGCGTTTCATTTCCTGCAGGTAGGCAGCAGGCGCAGCAGCGTGTAATATTAGTTTAGGGAGATATTGGTAGCTCGTGGTGATTTCTCCCACGAACCCTGTTTCACTGCCCGTGATGGTCAGCAGGTTTTGGAGAAAGTGCTCGAGCGTGAGCTGCAGATTTTTATGCAACGCCAGCGTTTGGTGCATCTCTGCGAGAACGCCCATGATGCCGGACAGCTGCTGGAGCCTTGCTTTTAGCGCTGAAATTTCAGTAATATCTTCCACCGCCGCCTGAGGCAGCAATACAGGTAAAGTTGAGGCCAGCATGAGCGATCAAATTTTAGTTGAGTGTTCTGGTTTCTCAGTTTTCTGTTTGTCTCGGAAAATCTCAGTTTTACACTACTAGCGGGCAATGGTTATGATGGGAGTATGGTATGTATCTCTTAACGGGTTAATCAGGGGAATAAATTTACTTAAAATATGTTCACAGCCAAGTTAATTTTTCGCACATCGGATGTGCAGATGATGTGCATATCGTTTGGAAAAGGAACAGTCCCCGCCACAGGCGGGGACTGTTCCTTTATATGGTCATAAAGCGACTACTATAATTTGCGCATACCACCATTCTTAAACAGCGTGTATGCCGTTTGATAGTTTGCGATGGCTTTGCGCAGCAGTACACTATCCATCGGCTGCGACTGTAAATCTCCGGTGCTGTCTTTCACGTGGAAAGTTTGCGCCTGGTGCTGTGGTCCGAGGATCATCAGTTTGCCTGGCTCGAGATAGCCGAGCAGTTGGTAGGTGCTGATCATGGCGCGTGGCTGGTAATCAGCGGCCAGTACATCTCTCCCGTATAAATTTGAATTGTATGACCAATTGAGGATTCCTAACAGTGTCGGGTAAATATCGAGTTGGGAACACATGGTAGGAATTTCCCGAGGTACTTCGTTTGGTACGTTGTAAACGATGCAGGGGATGTGATACTTATTCACTTCTATTTCATTCTTGCCTGCAACGCTGGCGCAATGGTCGGCCACAAATATGATGATGGTATTTTTAAACCACGGTTTTTGCTGCGCCTGTTTCAGGAACTGACCGATAGCATAATCGGTGTACTGAACAGCCCCTTCACGACTGGTATGCGACGGAATGGAAACCTT
Source organism: Chitinophaga jiangningensis (assembly GCF_900142605.1). Classification (GTDB taxonomy): domain Bacteria; phylum Bacteroidota; class Bacteroidia; order Chitinophagales; family Chitinophagaceae; genus Chitinophaga; species Chitinophaga jiangningensis. The sequence continues at coordinate 271,518 of NZ_FRBL01000004.1, read as the reverse complement.
TCCTTCCGGATAGGTAAACGGCCTGTGGTTAGAAACCGTCATCACGAAATCGAAGAAAGGTTTGCCGGCAGCATGTTTTTCATCTGCCTTTTTCAGTACGGCACTGTAAATATCTTCGTCGCAAACGCCCCATGCATTCTCAAAATGTACGGCGCTGTCAGGGAAATTTTCCCGTTTGGTAGGGAAGTTGTCGCCCACCAGGCGATGGCGTAAGCGGTCGTATATATCAAATCCGTTGTTACCAAAAAACTGGTTCATGTTATCGAAGTAGCCATCCCCGCCATAAAAGAAGGTGCGGTCGTAGCCGGCGTTGCCGAAAATAGTACTGAGACTGAACAGCCCTTCATTATTTTTACGGCGTACGATGCTTTGCCCTGGTGTAGGCGGAACGGCGAGTGTGAGTGCTTCCATGCCGCGTACTGTTCTGGTGCCGGTAGCATACATGTTGGTAAACAGGATACTTTCTTTGGCGATACTGTCCAGCACGGGTGTAATGCGTTCCTTGTTGCCAAAACGTTCCATGAAGGTAGCGCTGAAGCTCTCAATCGTAACCATGATCACATTTGGCTTTACAGCTGCTGCGGTATCAGCAATGTGGCGATAGATGCTGGAGCCGGGTTCCAGGTATTTGCTATTGCCGGACTGTAAAAGACTGCGCATTTCAGCAAACGCCTGTTTATCATCTTCCTGGATATAATACTTATCGTATGGTAATTCATTATTGAAATAGGCCGACCCGAAGCTGTAAATACCTGCTTTAGACAGTTCCTGCTGGTAGCGGTTTTTGCCGGTTTCTGCCCAGGTATTGCTTACCAGGTAGAGATGTAACACTGCGATGGCAATGGTGCCGCCGGTGATGACCAGTCGCATACGAAGGGGTGTATACGACTGAAAACTTGCCCTGAACATGCCGGCCCTGGCAGCCAGCCAGGTAAGCAGTGCAGTACCTGCCAGTACGCCACCAATCAGTAATGGCAGCGGGTAGGACTGGTTGATGTTATTAATCACCTCATAGGTATAGAGGAGGTAATCTACTGCGATGAAGTCAAATCTTGCCTCATACTCCCCCCAGAAGGTGAATTCCGCAAAGAAGGAGAAGATCATGATCAATAATGCCAGGAAAAAACCGAATCCGGTGAAGGCTTTGTTGAACCATGTTTTATTGAGCCGTTGCGGCAGCAGCAGCAGGTAAATGGAATAAGCGACGGTGAAGAACACCGCGACACCCGAATCAAAGACTAATCCCTTGGCAAGGATGGACAGGATATTCCCGAAAGAGAGGGTGGCCACAGGAAAGGCCCAGCATAATAGCGCAACTCTTACGATTGTGGAAAGCAGGAGGTACAAAGCAGTAAATCCGAACTGCACGGCGTACCTGTTAGGTGTAGGCTTCATTATGAAAAATTGATGCGCGAAGGTAAGCTGTTAGATTAAATTTGAATTAATTATTTTATGAGCGTTACCATCGTGGGGTTGCAGGCGCAGTCTGGATTCTGAAGATTTTCTGAATTTATCTAGTGGGGTAGTTTTAGCCGAAGCGATAGCCGGTGCCATAAACAGTTTTAATATAGTCGTTGCCGCCGGCTTCCATCATTTTTTTCCGCAGGTTTTTGATATGGGTGTAGATGAAGTCGTAGGAGCCTGCCTGGTCGTAAGCATCACCCCAGAGGTGGCTGGCCAGGGCGGATTTTGTGATCAGTCGGTTTTGGTTGGCGATCAGGTACAGGAGCAGCTGGTATTCTTTGGTGGTAAGCTGGATAGGTCGCTGGTGGATTTGAACGGTTTGGGAGCCGGGGGTAATGGTGATTTCATGAAATTTGATGCGGGTATCGCCGTCAAAGTTTTTGCGTCGCAGGAGGGCGTGGATGCGGGCATTTAATTCGGAGAGGTGGAAAGGCTTGGTGAGGTAGTCATCCGCACCAAGGGCGAGTCCTGATAGTTTGTCTTCCAGTGAATCTTTTGCGGAGATAATAATGATTCCTGCGCGGGAGTGCAGGTGTTTGAGTTCTTTCACGATGTCGAGCCCACTTCCTTTGGGCAGGTTGATATCGGCCACTATGCAGTCATACTCAAATTCGTTCACTTTCCTGATGCCTTCCTGAAAATCCCCTGCTGTTTCGCAGATGTATCCCTGTTGTTCCAGGTATTGCCGGATGGCGTTACGGAGGGCTGTTTCATCTTCTATAATCAGGATCTTCATAAAATAAATATAATGATAATTATTCATTGACAGTCATTTATGAAATCGATTGCAAAAAATCGATTTCAATGCTAGGAAATTTGAAAAACAGCCCTTATCTTTTTAATGAAAATTGCAGTTCGATACTGTAGTAGCTATTTAAAACCCACAAATTTAAGCGCATGATTTCCACGTTTCGCATGCATGCCTTTGCCGTATTAGCGGCAACCTGTCTATTTTCCTGTAAGAAGGATCAAACCCTTGAAACCCCTGCCGACCCTGGCGCGGGCACGGGAGCACAAACAGAAGCAATTTTAAGTACCTGGACCAACAACTGGGACAACTACGCCACAGGCACCTGGCTTTCACAGTCGCAGGCCGCCAGTGATTTTGGTAATGTCAGCGGTTGGAATTCCGGACGTACTTACATCTCCAATGGTAACTTGCGCATCACGCTGGAGCCCAATGCCCTGAGCGCGGCTGGTGGCGTGGTGGCCAACATTGATGTTTCTGATGGTTCTGCTTATGAGATGGACTATGACATCCGCTTCCACAGCCAGTTTGACTGGAGCCGTGGCGGAAAAGTAGGCTTTGGTTTCAGCGTTGGTGAAGGTAACACCGGCGGTGATCCGGGCTGGGATGGTAATGGTGGATCATTACGCCTGATGTGGTATCAAACAGATGCCGGCAGGGTATTTTTCCAGCCTTACATTTATTACAAGGATCAGCCAGGAGAGTATGGTGACACCTTCGGCAAGAGTTACCCATCCTCAGGCAGCATCCAGAAAGGTACTACTTACCATGTACACATGTACATCAAGAGTAATACCGGCAGCAACACCAACGGTCATGTACAGATCGTGATCAATGGTACAGTGGTACTGGACCAGGACATCCGCTGGACAACCAACGATGCACAGCGCCTGATCAAAGGAGTGACGTTCCACACTTTCCGCGGCGGCAGCCAGAGTTACTGGGAGTCTACTTCAACAGGTTACATTTATTATGACAACCTGTCTGTACACAAGATCAGCAACTAAACAACAAATCCCTCATTTCCGGCTCGCACGGGAATGGGGGATTTAATGCAGCAGTTATTATCTTAGCAACATGGAATCATTAAAATCCGGCCAGCGGGCTTTTGTATTATCAGGAGGTGGTGCCAGGGGTTATGCACACCTGGGGGTATTGAAGGCTTATGCGGAACATGGCATCGTACCTAAAGCTATTGCAGCTACCAGCGCAGGTTCTATAGTAGCAGCGTTTATCGCTAACGGCTATAGTACGGAAGACGTTCGTACCATCTTCAGGGAATACAAAATCGGCCTTTCCATGCAATGGAAAAACTGGCAGGTGGGATTTTTGTCGCTCAAAAAACTGGAACACGTACTGGAGCAAACCCTCCGGTACAAAACATTTGAGGAACTGAACATGCCCCTGTACATCACGGCTACCAATTTCGAAACCGGCAACCAGCAGGTGTTCGACAGCGGCAACATTATTCCGGCAGTACTGGCAGCATCGTCTGTGCCGATGCTGTTTCAGCCGGTATTGGTGGATGGCATCCAATACGTGGATGGAGGCTTATCCAGCAATTTACCTGTGGAGCCGCTGCGTGGAAAGTATGATGATATTATCGGGGTGCATGTGAATCCACTCACTCCCTTCAATGCATCAGGAGGATTTTTATTTAACCTGGAACGTACGTTGCACCTGGCTATCCGGGAGTCGGTACAAAAAAATAAATCGCTGTGCAGCGAGTTTATAGAGCCCGCAGCATTGGGCCACTTCGGTATGTTTGACTTCAGCAGGTTCGAGGAGATTTATACGGCCGGACTTGACTATACGAGGAGCATACTGTCGGAAACAAACATTACATATCATCGGTAAGATCAGAAAGATCATAGTAAGCGCCTCGTCACTGCCGATGACGGGGCGCTTTTTTTATTGCATCAGGGGAAAACCGTATTCCAGTCGTTTTTCATACTGATCACCTGCCAGTAATATTGTTTGGCCATGTTGAGTGATTTATTGTCTTTCTCACCATACTCAAATTCCCGGGCGGCATCATCATGGTTTACAATGAGCTGTAGTGACTTGTAAGGACTTCCCTGGGAAAAGCGCAGCATATACACATCCCCGGCGCCGCCTTCGTTACCACAGGCCAGGATAGGCCGCTTACCAATATGAAACTGAATGTTGACGGGCTTTTCCTGTTTATCATTAAATGTGGTCATACCAGGTAACCGCATGATATCATTTACGCCAGCGCTATCTACATACTTGTATTTTAATTCCGAACCAATGACCTGCTCGGCCGGAATGCCGTATAACGTATCACTTACCACGCGCATAAAATCCACGGTACCGCCAGAGCAGATGAAGGTTTTGAAACCATTTGCACGCAGGTAGTTCAGCAGTTCCAACTGTGGTTTATATATCGCCTGGTATAACGACGTTCTTAAAGTGGGGTGTTTTACGGTATTGAAGAACAGCTGCACTTCTTCCGCAAATGCCGTGGAGGTCATCCCGGAATGGGTGAGGTTGAACAGGTGAATAATTTCTTTTAACCCGGCTTTTTCAAAATAACCTTTATCTTTTTCAATAACGGCCTTATACGGCTGCTGATTTTTCAGTGCAGGGTTTCTTGCAACCATTCTATGTACACGAAAAATGGCGAATAAACCCTGGATAAGAGGCTTTTCGGCCCAAAGGGTACCGTCGTTATCGAAGGTAGCGATTCGATCCGCCGGTGGCACAAAATCAGTTCCCGGCGTCGTCACCGCATGTACGAATTGAATAATGGATTGTTTAACGGGGCCTTCATTCCAGGAGGGGAGCGGATCGCTTTGCGCCAATGCCGCTGTGGAAATAAGCATGCTGATCAGGAGTGCCCGGAAAAGTCTTTTCATGGTCAGATGTTTTTTCTACAGTACAGCTGGCGGGGTGAGATTGTTTAAATGCAGTACTTTCAGCAGGTGGCTTGACCTTTAATGCTGCAAGTGATCTACTTTAAAAAAATAAGAATATAACGGCATGGCACACACCTTTCATGATACCGGCACAGGTTTTCCACGTATGGTTAAGTGTATGATAGATAGTTTTTCGCAAGGTGACCGGCATAGTACAGTGGTTGTTGTGACTATGTGGACGATTAACCGGGACGGATATTGTACGTTTCATAATACAAATCTCGCAGGCGGTTGTGACAACCTTGTGTCAGCAGCATTTACATCTCCCTGAAAAAAATCAGATAATATGATTGGCTTTCATTAATTCCTCCTGGTTTTGGTGGTTGATATACATCAGGATCAGCGGCTGCTGGTGGTTTACTTCCAACAGGTAAGTAACGTTGAAGGGGATGGCCGTATCCGGTTGCTGCTGGTAAGTGGCGCCCCAGGTAACTTTTGCACTGGTGTAATGGTCAGTAATATTGTTCAGGGAGATTTCAATGACCTCCATTCTCAGCAGTCCCGTTTTTTTGTTGTAATCGATTACACTGCGCAGCCATTCGATAAAGGACTCATCATTTTTGTAAGGTTTCGATTTTCCTCCATCGGCTACCATAAATTCTTTCGCATAGAAGTGCGCGATGGCCTGGGGCTGATGACCAGCGGCAGCCTTGCCGTAGTCCGTAAATAATTTTTCGAGCGTCGTTATCATAGCGGATTATTTATTCCAGCCGATTTCCTTAATGTCCTTTTCCTGCTGTAGTAGCTGTACCAGTTGCAGCATGGACTCATTAGTGATTTTATCAAATTTCAGCTGAAGGGTATAGTAATCATCTTCTTTCTCCATGAAAAAGCCGGACAAGCTCAACTCTTTCATGGTTGTTACCCGTTGTAACACATTGTTGGCTATGATGCTGGAGGTAGTTACCAGGCGCAGGGAGTTTTGGCGGAAGCGTTGTGATACCCTTTTTTCCAGCGGTTGCAGTGCCCATAAAATGATAATGGCTACCAGTGTGGTGGCGCCTGCTGCAAAATACATTCCGCCGCCGGTGGCCAGGCCTATGGCTGCTACGGTCCATAGTCCCGCTGCGGTGGTGAGTCCGCGGATAGTGCCCTGTTTCATAAACAAAATGGTGCCGGCGCCAATAAATCCAATGCCGCTAATCACCTGTGCGGCCACCCTGGAAGGGTCCAGCACTACATGTTCGGTGCCCAGTACATCCGAAAATCCGAAAGCAGATACCATCATAATAAGGCAGGAGCCAACGGATACCATCATGTGCGTGCGCATGCCCGCCGTCCAGTCCTTCCGTTCCCGTTCCAGCCCGATCAGCGCCCCGAAAAGCGCTGCCATAGATAGTCTGATTGCGATTTCCTGCCAGGTTAACATAAGCCAACTTTTACTTTAAGTTAACGAAAAGGCAGCGTTTTTCCAGCAATATTCGTTCATCCTGTTAACAAAAAAGGGTGATAATACGGTTGTTGAATAGATAAAAACGTTGCAATTTCGAGAACGCCATATCACTTTAGCATGCATCTGTTTATAGCATACTCCAAAAGTTTTAACGTGGGTATAAACATTTTTATAGCTGCAAATCCTTCCTTATACCGCTTTAAACTTCAGCGGTTGTTGTCTGCCTGTCACGAACTACGGGTACAGGCATTGTCCGCCGGAGAATGGACCTGCCCGGATAACTTACACCTGCAGTACGATGCAGTGCTGATCGACAGCAGGACTATATTTCACCAGATAGAAAGCACGCCCTGGAATGCCTTCAGGCTGGCTTCGTTTATTCGTGGCTGTTCTGAACTGGTGCCGCTGATTATGCTGGGAAATGGAGAAGATCTGGAAGAAAAGATCCGCGGACTGCAACATGGCTGCGATGATTTCCTGGATCGTTCGGTGAGTGTGGAGGAGCTGGAGTGCAGAATCCGCAACCTGGTTAAACGTGCCCGCCGGCAGGCAGCATTTGGGTGAATGGGGTTTTGTCTTTTTTTCTCGCAAAGCAGCATAGGCAGGTAAGCAACCAAGACCTGCAGTTTGTTACAATAAGTTTGTTTGATTTGTGTGAGACCTTCGGTCTCACACAAATCGTTTAGTGGTCCGCCAAAGGCGGACCACTAAAATGATGTTAACAACAAAACAAAAGCCTTAGCTGCTTACCTGCTTATGCTGCTTTGCGAGCAAAAAAGGTCGCGCACAAGCGCCGTAGGCGCCTACGGCTTATCCCACCATACCGGTTCTGACAGGTAAGCAGGCTTGGCCGCATTCGGATTCGCTTTCAGTACCTGATCGATATTGAAATTAATTTCATAGCTCGCCACTGCAAACCTCCGCGGGTAATCCGTAGGAGCAGGATAGCCTTCTATATACACATGCGATGGCCGCTGGTAGCCTTTGTATACGCCGGTTGCCAGGTTGTATACGCCGGAACCGTCCGCACAGTAGTTATTGCGACGCATATCCGCCCAGGTTTCCACGCTGAACGACAGCGCTATGTATTTCTGGATCATGATATGACTGAGCGTGAGGTTGGCAGCACTTTGTACCACGGAAGTACTCTGCAGGAACTGCTCGGTTTTTGCCGGCAGGATACCCAGCAGGTTCATGTGCGAACGTATCCCCGCCTTATAAGCCGTTAAGGCTCCGTTGGCATCACCCTGGCGGAATTTAACTTCTGCCTCTATAAAACGCATTTCAGCATTGGTGAGCAACAGCCCTTTTGCATCTCTTTTCGTATACCAGGAACCGGTAGACAATACACGCTGGCCGGCGGTAGGTGCATACGGATTTTTACGCAGCGGAATGTATACGGAGTCGCCGTTAGCAAACTTATTGGTAGACGAGTTATACGCCGGGTTGGAAGGGCCAGTTTTAGGCAGGTCGGAAGTCATATCCATCCCTTTGGTAAATAACCAGCCGGTATCCACCTGCATACGTGGCAGAATGCTGTCCATACGCGGATCACGCATGTTGTTAGCCCCTGTTGGAGCTCCCTGGTAATTATTGGTGAGATAGTCAATGTAAAGTTTGGTAAAGCGCACCGTGGTGCCGGTATTGCTATACTGCAACGCTTCTTTTGCCGTACTGGTTACGGTAGGGCCTTCATCCACATACTGGCGGATGCTGCTCTGGTCGTCCGTTTGAGGTGCATTGGCCAATGCGTCCAGCACTGCCTGTGCATTGAAGCTGCCTTTTTTGCTGGTATGCAGCAGGAAACGGGCCTTCAGACCGTAGGCCAGTCTGATCCATTTATCCACTGAGCCATTGTTGAGGATGTCAGCTTTCGACAACAGTGGCGCCGCAGGGCCCTGGGTCTTTTTCAGGTCGGCAATCGCTTCATCCAACAGTGGCAGAATTTTCCCCTGTATATATTCTCCGTCATCGAACTTCGGGGTGTAGGTGCTTGCCATGGCAAACTCATCGTAAGGCAGCATGCCGTAGAAATCCGCCAGGGTACCAAATCCCCAGCCTTTGATGACCTTGGCGGCACCGATGTAATGCCAGGCTTCCACCTTTTGTGCGGCAGTAATCAGCGGGTCCACGTTTACGGCGGTATTTACATACCAGCACTGCCATGGCCAGTTGGCGCTGGAAGTATTGCTGTACCACCTGGTAAGGTTCCAGTTGTTGTTGGTAGCGGCATTGGAAGCCGGATATACCACCGCTATCTGCTGTGTTAGAAACGAAGCGCGGGTGCCGGAGCTTTCGTAACAATCCGAAAACTGGCTGATGAGCGGCGCCAGCCTCATATCGGCCGTAGGCACGTCGGAGGTGGCAGTGTTAGGATTTTTGTTTACATCCAGCCATTTCTTGCAGGAACTAACGGCAACGGATATACCTATAATTAAGAATATTTTTCTCATGGTAGCAGCAATTAGAATTTAAAGTTTAAACCGAATGCGATCCCTCTCGTGGCAGGTACGCCTACATAATCGATCCCTACTGATCCGGAACCGGTTACGCCGGCACCGGCAGCACTGATTTCAGGGTCCATACCGCGGTAGTTGGTAAACAGCAGCAGGTTGGTACCGGAAATAGTAGCAGTAGCTCCTTTCAGCCAGCCGATGCGGTTCAGCACATTTGAAGGCAGTGAATAGGATAAGGCTACAGACCTGAGGCGCATCCAGTTTACGCTCTGGATGAAAAACGGTGCATTGTTGGCATATACATCACGGTAGTACTTTTCAGTAGCTTTTACGGTACGGGTTACCGGCTCATACTTACCGGTAGATGGGTTCAGCGACACGCCGGTAAAGGTGAGGTCACTACCACGACCCAACGTAGTTTCCGACAAACCGTTTACTGTCATCAGCCATTCGGTGGCATTGTATACATCACCGCCCAGGCGGAAATCCCACAGCATGGAGAAGTTGAACGATTTGTAACTAAAGCTGTTGTTGAGGCCTCCGATCATATCAGGCTCCCTGTTACCCACCGGTAAGGTGGTAAGGGAAGAAATGGTAGGATAGCCGGTGTTATAGTCAAGGATCACGTTGCCGCTGGAATCGGTAGCCCATTTGGAACCGCTCAGTCCCATGAACACGCCTTTATTAAAGGAGGCGGCCTTACCCGGTCCTTCCTGCACATCGGTTACATACAGGATGTTGATGGCTCCAGGCAGTTCTTTTACGCGACCTTTATTTTTAGAGATGTTGAGGGTCACGTCCCAGTTGAAGTTCTTGTTACGCACAGGGTTGGCGTTGATGGTGAGTTCAATACCCTTATTTTCAATCACGCCGGCGTTTACTGATTTCAGGATATAGCCGGTAGCGTTACTCACCCTTGGCGACAGGATCTGGTTTACGCTTTTGTTGTTGTACACGGTGAAGTCGAGCCCGAGGCGACCGCCAAGGAAGCGCAGTTCCGTACCAAATTCATAGGAGTCGGTATTTTCAGGCTTCAGCTCGGGGTTACCCTGCTGCCAGTAGTTTCTGTAACCACCGCCTACGGTGAGCTCCGGACCAAAGAGGCCGGTGGAGGTCACGTAAGGGTCGGTATCTTTACCTACGCGGGCCCAGGATGCGCGTACCTTACCAAACGACAATACACTGTTTTTAGGCAGCAGTTCGCTGAACACGAAGCTACCGCTCACAGAAGGGTAGAAGAAGGAGCGGTATACTACCGGCAGGGTGCTGCTCCAGTCGTTACGGCCTGTGATGCCGAGGTAAGCGAAGTTTTTATAGGATGCCCTGAATTCGCCGTACACCCCTACCAGCCGCTTCTGGCTTACATTGTCCTGTGCATATCGGTTTTTATTATCCGCATTGTTGAGGGAGATCAGTCCCGGAATGGAGAAGTTTTCCGCTCTTACGGAACCGGTTTTCGTGTAATAGTCTTCGGTATTGTGTCCCAGCAGGAGGTTAAAGTCGAAATCCTTAAACTGTTTATGGGCGTTGAGCATGAGGTTACCGCTGGTGAAGTTGTAGCGGCGGGTGGTTTCGGAGAGCATACCATTCTGCCAGGCTATTTTAACGGCGGAGCCGGGGCTGGTGAGACTGGTAAACTGTGTTACGAAGTTATCGATACCGAGGCGGTAGGTGGCATCGAGCCAGTTGGTGATTTTTACGCTGGCATAGATGTTACCGAGCATGCGGGTGGTTTTATCGCTTTGCGGGCTTCTGTTGATGGTCCAGTTGGCGTTGTCGATATCATCTTCCAGGGCTACGTTAGGCAGCAGGCGACGTTTGGAGCCGTCAGGGTTCAGCCATACGGACATATCGTCGTCAGTAGGCCATGACATTATACTTTGGAGATATCCACTACCACTGCCGCCATACAGGCCGCTGCCGGTGAGGGTTTTCTGCGTATTGCTTACGGCGTAGGTGGCGTTTACGCCAAAGGTAAAGCGGCCCACCTGCTGTTCTCCGTTGAAGCGTACGGAGGTACGGTTATAATCGGTGGTAGGCACAATACCTGTTTGCATGATATTGGAGCCGGAGAGGAAGAACTTACTGAGTTTGGTACCTCCGGAGATATTGAAACTGTTGTCATACGCGTGAGCGGTCTGGAAGAAGTCGCCCAGGTTATCGTAGGCTGATTCACCGGCGCCGAATTCAGGCCCCCAGGAGAAGTAGGTTTGATCCGTAAACGTGCCGCTGTAGGAGGTGCCGCGTTTGTAGCGGTCCTGTACTTTAGGCAGTTTGTTGACCCAGTTGGTGGTGTATCTTGGGGTAACGCTGACGATGGTATTGCCTTCGGAGCCTTTTTTGGTGGTGATCACGATGGCGCCGGCAGCAGCCTGCAGGCCGTATAACGCAGCAGCGGCGGGGCCTTTGAGCACGGTGATGGATTCCACATCTTCCGGGTTGATGTCCATAGCGCGGTTGCTGTTGGTGGTGGACATGTTTACGGAGCCGTCGAATGCGCTGTTGTCGCCCTGGCCGGTGGAGTTGTTCATAGGCACACCGTCGATGATGAACAGTGGCTGGTTGTTACGTTCCAGGGAGGTACCGCCGCGGATGATGATGGAGGCGGAGGAGCCGGGGGCGCCGCCGGAGTTGGTGATGTTGAGACCTGCAATTTTTCCGTTCATAGAGTTGATCAGATTGGGGTCTTTATTTTTCATCAGCTCGTCTGCCTTGATGTCCTGTACGGCGTAGCCGAGGGCTTTACGTTCCTTTTTGATACCCATGGCGGTTACGATTACCTCGTTGAGTCCGGTACGTGTGGGCATCAGCGTTACATTGATGGTAGCGGCGTCGCCAACGGTAACTGTTTGGGCGAGGTAGCCGATGTAGGTGAACTCGAGGGTTTGCCCAGGGTTAGCCTTGATGGTGTATTTCCCGGAGGCGTCCGTGACAGTGTTGACATTATTTTCACGGATGCGAACCGTAACACCGGGAAGCTGTACTTTTTCATCGGAGATGACGGTGCCGGAAATAATTTTTTGCTGTGCCGTTGTGAGTTTGGGCAACAGGAGCGTTATTAACGACAGGATCGTCAATAACCTGAGTGTTGTTCTCATGTTAAACGTTTTAGATGTTGGTTGACTTGCAGTTAATACTTATCTGAATTATAATAGGAGAATAGTATTTCTTTCTACATACAAAACTTGATTCCACAATAAGCAAATAATTGAAAAATACCTTTTGAATCCGTTGTGAATTACAGTTTGGCAAATGGCTTTCGCATTGGTACTAATATAATGGCTAAAAATATAATTTTCAAGCTATTTTTTCTAATATTTTGGAAGAGGGGGCCCTGACACCTTCGGTGTCAGGGAGAGGGGGCCGTGCTGCGCACGGCGGGCGCTTTTGATTTGTTTTTTGGCGGTTCCTCGGGACGAGACTGTGTTACGAACGTGGGTGCTTTTCGCCTGCTTTTGGGATAGGCGGCGAGTTTGCACACGTGCCAGTTCTTTGGGAAGGAGCTGTGTTGTATACGCAGGTGCCTTTCATTTGCTTTTGAGGCTAGCCGGTGGATTTGCATAGATGGCGGCTCTTAGGGACAAGCCTGCGTTGTGCACGCAGGTACCTTATTTGCTTTTGGGATAGGTCGGTGCCGTTGCTTTGTACTGACATGTGCTGATCCATTGGGAGTACCTGTACTACGCACGGCGGGCGCTTTTGATTTGTTTTTTGGCGGTTCCTCGGGACGAGACTGTGTTACGAACGTGGGTGCTTTTCGCCTGCTTTTGGGATAGGCGGCGAGTTTGCACACGTGCCAGTTCTTTGGGAAGGAGCTGTGTTGTATACGCAGGTGCCTTTCATTTGCTTTTGAGGCTAGCCGGTGGATTTACATAGATGGCGGCTCTTAGGGACAAGCCTGCGTTGTGCACGCAGGTACCTTATTTGCTTTTGGGATAGGTCGGTGCCGTTGCTTTGTACTGACATGTGCTGATCCATTGGGAGTACCTGTACTACGCACCGCGGGCGCTTTCCAGCCTTAGGTTGCTGATAGCCGGCAGCACTTAAAGCACAACTTCCCGGGAGGAGATGTGCGCGCAGCGCACACTCCCTCCCCGGGATCAGCCCGCGCCGCAGGCGCGGGCTGATCCCGGAAAAACCTGCTGAATTTTTGAATATTTTTTCAGAATTTAGGACCTGATTAAAATATGGGACACGTTATGAATTGTAAGTCAGGTAACTACTTGATAAGAATAGTTTTGTTTTTGCTGCTCTTCGCAGAAACGAAGGTTGAGGCGCAAACGGCCAATCCACAACAGTACAAGTACGTATTTACCGTGTCGAAGGACGGTTCGGGAGATTTCAAATACATACAGGATGCGATTGATGCCATGCGGGTGTATCCGCTGATGCCGATTGTGCTGTACATCAAAAACGGCGTGTATAACGAAAAGATTGAACTGCCGGCACCTAATACGGATGTACGTTTTATCGGGGAGAGTGTGGACAGCACCATCATTACCTACAACGATTATTCCGGCCGTGGTAAGCTTACCACCTTTACCAGCTATACCGTTAAAATTTCCGGCAACCGGTTTATAGCAGAAAACATCACATTTGTAAATGCGGCGGGGCCGGTAGGCCAGGCCGTAGCGCTGTATGTGGATGCGGACAAGGCGGTGTTTAAGAACTGCCGTTTCCTTGGGCACCAGGACACGATTTTTACCGGTGGGGAAGGGGCGCGACAACTATTCGTAAACTGCTACATCGAGGGAACAACGGATTATATTTTTGGCCCGGCAACAGCGGTGTTTCAAAACTGCACCCTGCATTGTAAAGCCAATTCCTATATTACTGCTGCCAGTACTACCGCCGGAAAGGCATATGGTTATGTGTTTACCGACTGCCGCATCACTGCTGATCCCGGCATAACATCGGTGCAGCTGGGCCGTCCGTGGCGGGCCGGTGCTAAAACAGTATTTTTACGTTGTGAGATGCCAGCCGCTATTGCTGCCGTAGGGTGGAGTAACTGGAGTAATCCGGACAATGAGAAAACGGTGTATTACGGTGAATACAAAAGCAGTGGCCCGGGAGCAAATGCCGCCGGCAGGGTTACATGGAGCCATCAACTCAGTGATAAGGAAGCCGCACAATATACCCTTTCCAACATTTTTCGTTTAGCCGGTACCGATAGTTGGTATGAAAGCATTGCTACGCCTGCATTCCAGTGGCCTGCAAAAACAAAATAATTATTACTTGGTGTTTCATGAATTACGCAGCATATTTGCATTTTTCGCACCAATATTCTGTGTAATTCATGAAATACCTGAAGTTGATCCTGCCATTGCTGTTCCCTGCTGCGCTTACCCAGGCCCAGCAAATTACCAATGCCGCCTATCTTGATCGTTTTGACGGCCTGTTTGCCGATGTGAAAATTAATAACCGCAAAGTGCTGCTGCACAGGTCCGGACTGGTTACCATCGATAAAATCGAAAACCAGGGCTACTTTCATACGGTAGTAGGTATTAAAGATAATGCCTACGGCGCTATTAACTACAACGGCAAAATTATCGCCCCCTTTACTTTCGATGAAGTGAGGCTGGCCGATGAAGACGATGAATACGACCCCTCCAACAACTACTGCTACGTTATCACAAAACTCAATGGTAAATACGGGGCTATCGATACACTGGGCAACGTCATCTGCAAAAATGAGTACCAGCTGATAGAACCCCTCAATGCGCGACTGCTCAAGATCCAGCGCAATGGTCGCTGGGGCTGGGTGGAACTAACCACCGGCAAAGTATTACAGGAGCCCGCCTATACCGACGTTGGTAAGAGCTATGTAAGCCCGTATGTGGAAATAACCAACAATGGCAAGAAAGGTCTTGCGAAGGAAAGCGGTGAAGTGGTAGCTGCACCTGAATATACTTCCTTCCATTATCCCGGTATAGAAAACAGCCGGCAGTTTGGGTATGAAATAAATGGAAAGATCGGCCTGATAGATCTTTCAGGGAAAAAAATTACACCTGCCGTATATACACGAGTTCAACGCGGCCCTGTGGCCGGCACATTTGCGGTAACGCAAAACGGTAAAACAGGTATTATTGATTCCACCGGCAAAGTGCTGGCGGCACTTGTTTATACAGAAGTAAGTCCCTTCGGCAGTTTCCTGGTAGTAAAACAGGAGCAAAAATTTGGCGTGCTGGATAAATCCGGAGCAATGGTACTCCCCGTTCAGTTTGATAACTTAGAGGTATATAGCAGCAACGGACAACCGCAGATGTCATCTACCACCCTGCAGAAACGCTGGGTATCCCCGGAACCGGCGTATTTTCTCGCCAAAAAAGGCGCGTTGAAAGAGTTGTATGATAGCACCGGTAAAAAGCATTTGTCCGGCAATTATCCTTTTATTACGCTTTATGCATCTCAAAAAGGAACATTTGTTGTTACTAAAAATGCTAAGGGCGACCAGGCATTACTTCGTACGGATGGTTCAGCGATCATCCCGACAGGATTTGAAGAACTGCTGGATGGCTATCATTCCACCTATCTGTACATGGACCGTGCTGCCGGCAACCAAAAGAAAGATTATGTTGCTATTGCGGCAAATGGCAAGATGGGATTATACCATCTCCCCACCAGTAAAATGATATTACCGCTAAAGTATACACGGATTGAATGGCAAAATGAACAGTTGCTGAATGTAAGGGAAGGAGAGGACGCATACAGCATGATAAATATTAATGGCAAAGTTGTAAAGCCTTTACAACGCTATGGTTATTATACCGCGGTAGCGCCGGATCGGATCATTGAAACCAAATACCGCGACAATGGCAAACTTACAACCCTGACGGATGAGAGTGGGGCTGTACTGTATTCAAAGGAAGACTGGGACTTTAAAGAAAATTCTTTCTCCAGGCTGTTAATGAAACCAGGTGAGGAACCTGAACACATTATGTACGCTGAAGGACTCCTGAAAATGTGGAACGTTCCCGAGGAAAATCTCTTTCTCAATATGAAAGGGGAGGAAGTCAGGTTTAAGGAATATGACTTTGTCAGCGATTTCTATAACGGGCTGGCCATTGCCGGTAAAATGGACGCTAACAGGAATGCCACTTACGGCATTATCAACCGGAAAGGAGATATCATTTACCCCATTACAGCAAGTGATATAAAGCAATTTGACAGTAGCCTGGTGCTGGTAAAAACTGATACGCTGCAAGGCTTGCTGAGAAAAGACGGGACGGTGTTCATTCCCATGAAGTACAAGCAAATTTCCAGTATTTACGGCATTCCTTATTTCAAAGTGTCTACCAGTGAAGGGGAAGGCGTCCTCGATTCTACCGGCAAGGAAGTGATTGCCCCTGCCTTCCGCGAACTGTACTATGATAAGGATCACAAATTATTCCAGGCAACAACCCATGATGACAAATATGGATTAATAGGATTAGACGGAAAAGTAATGCTGCCGGCTGTATATGATGAACTAAACCGCAATAATGGCTATAGTGCGGATGGGTTTCCGGTGCTCGTAAAAAAGGATAATAAATATTTTTATGTAGATGGGGAGGGTAAGGAATTACCTTATGCATCCGCAAAATCAAAAGGTTATAATGATTAAGTATTTGATCGTTGCCACTTTGCTGTGGTGTACAACGGTGCAGGCACAACAGGGTTCCGCCTTTGTAGGTGGCCTCGCAAGGATTGAGCAGGATGGGAAAAGCTGGTATATCAATACCCGTGGAGAAAAAGTATTTGACCGCATCCTGTCCCAAGTAAAAAATGGGGAAGAGGAGGCAAACGCCTTGCAGGTGATTGCGCTGAATGGCAAGATGGGCGTGATAGATGCCGAACAACGAATAGTGGTAAAGCCTGAATACGATCAGGTAGAAGCTAAGTGGAACCAATATCTCGAATTAAAAAAAGGAAATAAAGTAAACCTGGCAGACAAACAGGGGACGCAACTGTTTCCCTGGCAGTTTGAGGAAATCAACTACCTCGATGGCAACAATTTTGATGTGCGTGCTGGTAAGCTGTGGGGTATTTATAACCTCGAAGCTAAGCGACTGATCATACCACTGGCCTATGAAGGATTCGATTACTGTGGCGGCTGTGGCAGGAAAGGTGATTACCTGTTTGCCAAAAAGAACGGCAAATGGGGCATCATCAATTTTAACAACGAAACCCTGCTGCCTTTTGAATATGACCACGAACACTATTACATGCGCAGTGATAATTGGGTGCGTAGTCTGAAACGCGGCGATAAGGAAGTAGTGATTAACCTGGATACCAAAAAGGAATATCACGGGCCCGACTATACGGACATGGATGTGCTCAGCGCTGGTATGCTCAAAGCGAGGCACAACGGGCTGTTTGGGTTGATTGATGCTGCCGGTAAACAAGTGGCTGACTTTGTATACACAGATATTTATAGCCCTTATGATGAAAGATATGCCGGGGAATTGATTGGTGTTGTAAAGGATGGAAAGCACGGGATCATACTGCCATCCGGAAAAGTGGTGTTGCCGCCTAAGTACGAAAGCGAAATCCACTGCATAGAATCGTTTATGATTGTGCAGGAAGAGGGGATGTACCAGTTGCTGGACAGTACCGGCAGGCCTTTACTGGATAAACATTACACGGCCATAGCACCGAAATATGTTGGCAGGGATAACCAGCGGCAGCTTATTTTCATGCTGAAGCAACAGGCGGTGGATGGATTTTACAATCCACGTACCGGTAAAACGGCTGCACCGGCATTTTATGAACTGGACCCTACTTCAGATGGCACTAAAGCCATAGTAGAGCACCAGGGGCAGTACGGATTATATAGCATCAGCGGAGAAAATATCTTACCCATTGCCTACAGCGAAATCGAGGAATTAACGCCGGACCTGTTTACGGTGGCTGGCGAGGATAACAAACGCGGACTGTATGATGTGCCCAATAAGAAAATGCAGATACAACCCGCATTCAGGAATATTACGCAATTGCCCGGCAGTGGAGATGATTTCCTGGTGATTATGAACCATGAAGATGCTTCCTACCGGTATGGGATATACGATAAAACCTACAAACAGCTATTGCCGGCAGATTACACGGATATTATCTGCATTGGTCAGGATGGTTATTTATTGAAGCAGTTGCAGGGCGATTCGGTGATTTATTCCCTTTATAACCTCCGTACGAACAAGCTGCAGCCGCTCAAATGTCTCTATGCATACCAGGTAGAAGTGCCTGGCCAGCTGCAGTTAACTGATTCTAACGAATCAGGGATCATCGATGCTAATGGCAACATGGTGATACCGATGGCCAAACAAATGATTCATCCGTTGAAGAATAAAACCTACCAGGTAATCAGGGCACAGCAGGATGGCACTTTCAAATATGGTTATACTGACAGCACCGGCAAAATGATTGTGCCGGTGATATATGATTATTCCGGCAACGATGCTGATTTTGAGGGTGACGGGCTCCTGCTGGTGCGGGACGACCGGGAAGTAGGGCGCAGTAAAGTAGGCCTTGCCTCCACACAGGGGCTGATTAGGCTTCCGGTGGCTTACAATGCCATTATGCAAGGCGATCCCGGCCCGGGCTACATCGTGATGAAAGGTGAGCAGTTCCAATTGCTGGGCCCCGATGGGCAGCCCGTAGTGCCTACCTTGTTTGATGATGTTGCCCTGGCTAAAGTGACGTTCCGTAACGCCACACTGGTATCCTTTTCCTGGCCGGTGCTGACACGTACCGGAAAAGTGTATCAGTACATTAATGCTGATGGCACCACGCTGCCTGTCAGGCTCACCGGTGTGGCTGACTTTGAGCCCTCATATGGGTATTAATATACACAGTACGAGAATCCTGCAACTGAATGCCAGCGCTACTTACAGGGCTGGCATTTACTTTGGTGGCTATTCCTAAAAGGTATTTGCCATGACAATGCGTAAGAATCTGATTATAGGAAGTGCCGCAGCGGTAGCTGCCGCCGGTGTAATGCTTTATCTCAAAGGCCGCAGCGTATCCATCCCCCGAGGCGCTACTCCCGTGCAGCCCTTTGATCTCTCCAGATACCTGGGTACCTGGTATGAGATAGCCCGGAAAGATTACCGCTTTGAACGAAATATGAGCAATGTAACCGCTACCTATAGTCTTACTCCTAAAGGGGAAGTGCTGGTAGATAACCGCGGCTACGATGAGGCCACAGGCGAATGGCGGGAAAGTACCGGCAAAGCAAAGTTTGTAGGTGATAAAACTACAGCAAGATTCAGGGTATCCTTCTTTCCGTTTATATATGCAGGTTATAACGTAATCGATATCGATGACGACTACCAGCACGCACTCGTAGTAGGTGATAACCTTGATTACATCTGGTTTCTCTCCCGCACACCTGAGTTACCTGAATCGGTGAGAGAAAGGTTTATGGCAAAAGCGGAAGAATTGGGGTACTTGATAACTTCCCTGATCTGGACTACACACGACCGTAAAGCATGATTGCTGTCAATTGTTTTTTGATAGCAGATAGATGAGGATCACTCTTAGTTGATAGCTATTATCGTTTCGCGGCATAGGGACGGAAGCATTTTCATTATTAGAGGGCTTGTGTGATTTTTAGCGAAGATTGTGTTTTGATAGACGCCTGCGAGGCGTCTCTACGCCGCTGTTTAGGATATGTGAAGTTGATAGATAGTTAGAGTTCTGCACTTAGTGTGGTTATGAATATTGCATTACCTGGAAATCCTGCCAGGCGAAGTAGAGACGCCTGGCAGGCGTCTATGCGATTAAATCTCCTCCATTATCTTCGCACTAATCGATTCAAATTTACATTCAATTATATCACGGATGAAGCACCGCCGCAGTACCCGGGTGCAGGTACATCCTCAGTTCGCCGTCTTTTAGGGTTCTGCACTTAGTGTGGTTATGAATATTGCCATTACCTGGAAATCCTGCCAGGCGAAGTAGAGACGCCTGGCAGGCGTCTATGCGATTAAATCTCCTCCATTATCTTCGCACTCATCAATTCAAATTTACATTCTATTATATCACGGATGAAACACCGCCGCAGTACCCGGTTGCAGGTACATCCTCAGCTCGCCGTCTTTTAGGGTTCTGCACTTAGTGTGGTTATGAATATTGCCATTACCTGGAAATCCTGCCAGGCGAAGTAGAGACGCCTGGCAGGCGTCTATGCGATTAAATCTCCTCCATTATCTTCGCACTCATCAATTCAAATTTACATTCTATTATATCACGGATGAAACACCGCCGCAGTACCCGGTTGCAGGTACATCCTCAGCTCGCCGTCTTTCAGTTTATACATTTTAGGGCTTTTATCAAATTTTATAGTGCTGTACGGCCATTTAAGCACTACTTGTCCATTTAGGATAGCTGCTACCGTTACTTGCTGTATCTCTCCATCATGCATCGTTGCGGAATACAGTAACCCTTCTTCACTTCTCAACTGCTTAAAACTGACATTTTTCCAGGAGGCCGGTACGGCCGGAAACAGGGTAGTGACGCCCTTATGCGTTTGGAGCAGCAGTTCGTGTACGCCTTGAGCGAAGGCGAAGTTTCCTTCTAACGTGAAGGGGTTATACGTAAATCCGGAGTATTGTCCGCCTTTCTGATCACCGTTGAGGTGGAAGCTGTTGGCGCCTGTGAAGTTGGAGGCAAACCTGCGGAGCATGGATACGGCGCTGTCGCCGTTACCGGTTTGTGCGTACAGGCAGGCGGCCCATGCGAAGGAATAGCCTACCCATTGGCGGGTACCTTTTTTCTCCATCCAGGTAAGGGATTGATCGATGATGGCTTTTTCCTTCGGGTCGGTGTAGGAAATGACTTTCAAAGGATAGATGCCGATCATATGGCTGTGGTGGCGGTGGGAGTGGGTGAGCTGTTGCCCAGGTGCTATAAGCAGCCCGGTGGTATCCGTGCTGAAGTAGGGATACTGCACCAGTTCTGTTGCGTTCACTTTTTTGCCAGTGGCGGCTGCGTTTATTTCCGCATATTTTTCAAAGAAGAAGCGTACCAGTGCCAGATCGTAGTTGGTGAACTGTGGGAACCAGGCGTGGATGCTGTTATCATTGAATTCCGGTGAGGAGCTGAGCGGATGTTTGAATTTGCCACTAACTGGATCGGTTATACGAAGTGCACGCAGGTAGGTGGCTACTTCATCAAACCATGGTTTGCAACGGGTGAGCAGGAATGTTTTATCGTTGCTGTATTTCCATTGCCAGTAGAAATGTTGCGATAACCATGCTGCTGTGGTAGGACTGAGGGAGTACTGAATCCAGCCGCCCATAGGTTTGGCGGAGATGGTGCTTACTCCTGGTACGTTGAGTCCGTTGACGCCAAAGTATTGTTTGGTCCAGCGTTTATTTTCATCGCGGGTGTTCCAGAGCCAGTTGGTGAAGCCGGCGGTGAGGTCCAGGTGGTTGGAGGTGTAGCCGGGCCAGTAGCTGAGTTCCGTGTTCAGGTCGTGGTGGATATCCCCTTTCCAGGGTGGCAGCTTGCCATTGTCGGCCGTCCATACTGCCTGCAGCGTGATGGGAGGCGTGTTTTTGCGTGCCACTGCACCAAACTTATACATATCCAGGTAATATTGTTTTGCCAACAGCGTATCCGGTAGTTGTATGCCGGATTGTGCCCAGTAGCGCTGCCACCATTCGGTATGGGCGCGGTGGGCATTATCGATAAAATCCTGCGTGATGGCAGCCGTTGGTGCGGGTGCGTTATGCGTGATGGTCCAGCTGCCGGCGAGACGGTTGTTGCCGAGGCGCTGCCAGTTGACTGCTACTTCGTAATACTGGCCGTTGTACGTAGGTTGGTGGTAGCGGATGGTATTACCCGAAGTGGTAATAGTCCCTGCGGGGTAGCCGAGGCGTTGCAGGCTTTGTCCGTCCACAGAGTTGGTAGTTTGCGTAGTGCCATTGCCGGTATAGGCTGGTGTTACCAGCGTGGGGGTGAAGTTGGCCGGTACATTTTCGATGATGAAAAGTCCATAATCGGCGTTCGCCTGCACGAAGGTTTGAAATACGCCGCCGTTGCGGAAGTGGATGGTGTTAATGCCCGTTGCAATGTCCAGGATATTGGTTTGTATCTCTCCTAAACCTGCCAGGGGAAACGTAATAGCCGCGCCGGGAATTTTAGTAGGGGCAGCATTGGCTTCGTAGGGCGCATCGCCGGCGGCTTGTGCGGAATCGTACTGGTTGTTTTTTACTTTTTGGGCTACCCACTGAAAAGTGAATTGATCGATGCCTGGCATGGGGCGGTCGTCCCAGAGGTCGGCCCGGTCGAGGGAGAGTTTAAGTAATCCTTTTTCTTTCCAAACGAGGGCGCCCAGCATGCCATTGCCCAGTGGCATAGCGTCGTACCAGCGGGTGGCGAGTGTATCAGCTTGCAGGTTATGCGCCGGCGCAGGCTGCGCCAGGCAGGTGGAGCTAAAAAGTGCTACAGCGGCTGTTTGTAACAGCAGCAGTTTTTTAATATTCATTGTTCAGGTTTGTGATCCGGAACTAAGATAAAGGAAAAAAGCCCCTGCCAGTTAAAAAATGGATGGGTGGATGTTAGTCGTGCACTACCATTTGCCGGAACATTTTGTAGTTCCCGTCTGTTTCGCGTCGCCATACGTTAATGCTTTTGCCGCTAACGATACCTTTGTTGCCACCAGCGTTCCAGTGCACGGTATAGTAGCCGTTGACCAGTACAAAATCGCCCAGGTTCTTCAGGGACGACATATTGATTTCCACCTGGTCGATGCCTACTGCCGGGTCCTCGTGCATCACATAATAAGCGTTAATGGAATCCAGGCCTTTAATGGCGCTGGCATAGTAGGGCATGTAAATGGCGTCGGTAGCGTATAGGCCGGCCATGTTAGCGCCATTTCTCGTTTTTACATTGTTTTCGAACACCTGGTTTTGTGCAGCAATCAGTTTATGTATTTTATTTTTTTCGGGAGATGGAATGGCTTTCTGTAGTACGGTGATGGCGGGAAATACTTTGCGGTCGATGTAGTTGGTGGCACCCTGTATTTGTGCCAGTAGAACGAGGTGTTGGGGACTGCTGATATCCCATACCTGCAGGTATTTAGCCTGGTAGATGTAGGGGGCGTTGTCGCCATAGAGCAGGGTGGTGGTGTAGTTGCCTATTTCTATCACATGGTTTTTGAGCACCTGCAGGTCGGTGATGGTGTGGGTCGTGTTGCTGTGCTTCACGGAATCCAGCCAGGTAGATATAAATGTTGCTATGGCAGCTTTGCCATAGAGGGTGGGATTGTATTCCGGCATTACCACGGACCTGCTGTTGTAATACGCCATGATGCCATTGAGGTCGCGGGTAGCCCATGCATTATCGATTTGCTGGTTAATGGCAGCGAGTTTGGCGTGCCAGTCGGCCTGAGCGTAGCTGCCAAAGGGCAGGGAGAGGAGCAGGAGGAGGAACAATGGCTTCATATAGTTGGGTGTGAAGGGTTTGAATGATGGTATCGTTGCTACTATCTTTATAACAAAGAAACCGAATAATTGATGAATTGGATATGCAGTAAATGTTAATTTTCCATTGGTACAAAAAACAAGGAATTGTAAACTTTTTCCCTAACTATTTGAATATTGAAAAACAACACTTTAATTGCTACTTTAAACAGATGATTATGATTTTGGAAGTTCAGCCATATATGAGGCTTGGTCAGTTTAAAATAGGGGCGGGAAAGCAGGAAATCAGCCAGCAGCTGGACGGTGACACCCAGGACGCCATAGATGAGGCATCTCAGGATGCTTATCCTCACCTGGGATTGACATTTGACTATGATGAGGAAGGCCGCTGTGTAACAATCAGCGCGTCAGTACCGGCCGCAGCAATGTATGAGGGGCTGAATTTACTAGCCACACCTTTTGCTGCTATAAAAGAGCGTTATCCGAATTATACCCGGATGGGTAATAACGCGGTTTTATTGATCGACCTGGGCATCGGCCTTACTTTCGGCAACCCTGAAAACCTGGACAGGCAGCTGCCGAAGCAGGTGAGTATTTATGCCAGAGCGATTATAGAGGAGCAGATCAGGGATTTGGAGAGTTGGTATAGGATGTCGTGTTAATTACTTCTTATAATATGAAAAACAGGCAGTGAAAATTTTCACTGCCTGTTTTTATTTATAAGGATGGTCGGTTAAACCAGATTAATTTCCACCGGAATATTACTCTTCACCGCTTTCGAATACGGGCAGGTATTATGCGCAGTATTCACTATCTGTTGCGCCACCTCTTTATCCAGTCCCGGCAGTGCTACGTTTAGTCGTGCCTGTAAGCCGAAGCCACTATCAGATGTAACCAGGTCTACTTCCGCATCTACGGCGGTATCTGCCGGCAATTTAATACCCAGGGTATGCGCTGCAATGCCCATGGCGCCGATAAAGCAGGCGGACCAGCCGGCTGCAAACAGTTGTTCCGGATTGGTACCCTTACCGCTGCCAGGTAAGCCGAGTTTGATTTGCAACTGCTGGTCGTTGCTGCTGGAAGCGCCTTCGCGGCCGCCGGTAGTATGTGTTTTACCTGTATATAATACTTTGGTGTTTGTTGCTGTTGTTTCCATGCTATTAATATTTAAGTAGGTGATTGAACTATTTTTGTAAGCTGGCGGCGATAATAACTTTCGCCACTTCTTCAGGATGAGAAATAAATACGGCGTGGCTAGCTTTTATTTCAGTGATTTTGTCGCCGGCTCTTTCGTACATTTTACGCTGTACCCAGGGAGATAGTGCGTGGTCTTCCGTAGATAAAACAGCATAAGCAGGTTTTGTTTTCCAGGCGGCATGTGTTACCGGTGTGCCAAAACAGGCGGCATATATGGGGCCCTGTGATGCGGCCATGAAGTCTGCTTCTTCTTTACTCAGGTCAGCTGCAAATCCTTTATGGAACTGCTTTGTGTCGAAGTACAGGATGCCATGTTCATCCGGAGGCAGAATACCTGATCCTTCCATTTTGGGTGCGCCTTCAGATTGCTGTGCGCTGTTCTCGCCCGCATCCGGCTGAAAGGCCGCGATATATACCAGCGAGGCTACTTTCGGATGCACACCTGCTTCTGTAATCACGGTGCCTGCCCAGGAGTGGCCTACCAGTACGGTAGGGCCGTCCTGCTTATCCAGTATCCTCGTGGTAGCATCCACATCATCTTTTAGGGAGGTAAGCGGATTTTGTACCACGGTTACGTGGTAACCTTTTGCTGTCAAAATTTTAAAGAGCTTCTGGAATCCGGAGCCATCCGCAAATGCACCATGTACCAGCACAATATTTTTGACAGGCTTGTCGCCAGGATCTGCGGCCAGTACGGAAACTGCCGGAAGGCAAAACAATACAAAGAGGGTGATCTGAAACAATTTTTTCATGTCTGTTGTGTTTTTAAATTTCAGGCCTTAGTGTAGCCGTTACAGTGATAATTATTACTAGTCGAGTTTTGTTTTTGCTGCTGCTATAATTTTACCGTCACTGTTGCGTTGCAGGAAGCCGATCAGTTCCCAGTCCTGGGTGTTAAAACCTGCAGGCGTAGGCACCATGGCTATGCTCGCTCTTTTAGGATCGACGGTGGTGAGTTGTTTTACAATCTGCACATGACTCAGTTTCCTGCCTGCATTTTCCCCTGCCCGCACGTTGCTCTGTGCATTTTTTTGTACCAGGGCAAGGAGTAGTCTGGTATTTTTTTGGGGAGATAATGGCGCCCACGATACAGAGAGGCCGCTGGCTGCGGGCGTAGCCTTCAGGTGCAGCGTTTCTTGCGGAACGGCATCCAGCGCCTGATTGATGGCGTAGGTGATGTTGGCTACATCGGAGCCTACATACTGGCTTCTCCCGTTAACCACTATCTGAGGCGTATATACGGTGTTGAGGTTGAGCCAGCCGGCGTATTCTTCCTGTCGTTCAGAAAAAATATGCTGACTAAAGCTGTCTTTCCAGCCCTGGTGGTCCCAGTAGTCCACATGGAAGGCGAGGAGGTAGAGTTGTTTGCCATTGCTTTCCTGTTCCAGTTTGGCCAGCAGTTCATCTGCCGGGGGGCAGCTGGAGCAGCCTTCGGAAGTAAAGAGTTCTACTACGGCAAAGCCTTTGGAGCTGTCGGTGCTGTGTACCAGTGGGCCTGAAGTATTACTGTACAGCGGGTTGCAGGAGGCAAACAGCGCGGAGAGTGATAATACGGCGGAGAAGAATATTGCTTTCATATACTATAATTTTTTAAGGATCAGTAAGGATCGCATGGGTACCATGCGCGGTCTAATGTTTGTATAAAGTTTGTTCTTGCGGCGGCGTCCGCAGGACGGAAGGCAGGCTGGTTATATACATCCACGGAGTAAGCCGGTGCTTGTCCGCTGGCGGTAGGCTGCATATTTACGGTTTCCACGCGCAGCAGTTCCCCATTGATATAGCTGCCGAACCAGAATTTATTATCCTGCTCACGATAGGTCACCAGTTTGAATAAAGCCTCCGGTTGCGAGCGATTGTCGAAAGCCGCTTTGTTACCATACAGCATCGCGACTTCATTATCTTTTTCGTTGATGACGGTAGTGATGACCCGCATGCCACTGTCGTTAAAAGCGAATGGACGGATGGCAGGAGCCTCTTTTTTATCCATACAGCTGGCGATCATAAAGGCGAGTACAGCCACGGTGAATACATTTATAAAGCGCATGGTGTTATTAGTTTAAGGTGGAGAGATCGAAGATGCCGCCGGTTTTGGCTGCTGCTTTATGGCAGGAAGCGCACGACTGTGCTACGAGCAGGGTGGTGGTGGGTTTAAGCGCCTTGGTTTCAAATTTGGCATAGCCCCAGCCATCGGTGCTTTTATAGCGTTCAGCGTCCCTGACCATAAATTGTACGTTTTGGAATTGACCGGGATGGATGTACCCGTCTTTATCCCGCTCTTTGTCCCACACCACTTTGGCGATGACGGCGCCATCTGGCCATGGTTTGATCTGCTTCTCCCTGATGGCCTTCATGGCAATGGGGTTGGCGTACATGACGCGCATAGTGGTATTATCAAACCGGGAGGTGGTGCTCATCACTTCCCACTGCCTGAACTCAGGCATAAACTGTATGCCGGTGAGTGAGGTGGGCAGTGGATTGGGGAGGGTGGTAGCTGCCTGTTGTACGGTGTCCTGCTTAACCGCCGTTACTGTTTTTCTTTTAGTGAGAAGATAATTGCGCAGGGTAGTAAGTTCTGCGGCACTCACGGCGGCGGCGCTATGAACGGCGGCGTAGGAAGGCAGCGGCATCGTACCGGAGTTAATCATGTTATATGCTTCCCAGAGTGCAGCTTCCCGGGCAGCAGGTGCCAGCTTATCCCATTCGGAAAAGTTCAGGTGCTTACGTGCGGTAAGGATGTCGCTACGCACCATGGAAGCCACTCCCGGCAGTTTATCGAACCATTTCAGGTTTGCCGTGTTGGAATGACAGGGGTAGCATGCTCGAACGAAGATCTCTTTCACCGCTGCCGGAGCTTCGAGATCGCCCGTAACGGGTAGGTTATCGACTACTTTGGTAGTGAATGACAGGACCGCTGTTACTGCGAGGACGATGCCTGCGGATACGCTGATAATTTTGAGCCGGTTTGATATTTTCATATGCCGAAGTATTATGACACAAAGAGAAGGATTGTTAACCTCCTGTTGAAACGTAATACCCTGTATCCGGCAAAAAAAGGGGTGAGCCGGACAGATTTCGGGGTGAACCGATCCGCTCATTTTAAGGAATCGTATGACCTGGTTTAAGGGCCTGCCGGGCTTACCGGTGGGATTGTCTGCTTCGGCCTTCAAATGGCCGGATTCGGCCCTGATTTGTGCCTGGGGGATATGAAATACGATTATCTTTGGTTCACTATGAGGAAAAAACAGTCATTCAAAATATCGGGCAGGATCATATGGTTAAGCTCCCTGTTTCTGGGCGTCATTGTTTCGTTACCCAGCCTGATCCAGCACCAGTATAATATTTACGAGGTGATAGCCAATTCGATGATAACCTTTCTATTTTCATTGTTTGTATGGTATTTCAATATCTATACACTACCCGTATATACTTCCAAAGAGATAGCACGGGGATTCGCTGTTTACCCTCTGATCAGGAACCTGCTGGTAGGGGTGGCAGTGATGTTCCTGTTGTCATATATCCAGCAACAGATACTCACACATATTAACTTCGGGCCGGTAATGCTCATGTTTGAGGTACGTGGAGTCCTGATCAATCTTACCTTTTATATGTTTATTCACCTGCTCTATCAAACCTACCAGGGGCAGCGGGTGAGCATTGAACTGGAACGCAGTAAAATGGATAACCTGGCTGCGCAGTTTGAATTACTGCGGCAGCAGGTAAACCCGCATTTCCTCTTTAACACCCTCAATACGTTGAAGTACATGGTGGAAAGCGGGGATGAAAATAGTGTGGACTTCATCCTGAAATTGTCCGATTTCTACCGTTTTACCCTCGAAAACAGAAAATCAGACCTGATCCGGATGTCGGAGGAACTAAAGATACTGCAAGCCTATATCTACCTGCTGAAAGCCCGCTTTGAGCATGGTTTTGAAGTAGATTTGCAGGTAAGTGAAGCGCATAAATCCTCTTCAGTGCCACCGTTTACTTTACAGCTGCTGGTGGAAAATAGTATCAAGCACAATGTAGTGGCACCGAACAAAACGCTGTACGTAAGGATTTACTCAGAGGGGGACTATATAGTGGTAGAGAACAATGTGCAGCCTAAGATCACGCCGGAGTCCTCCACCGGCATTGGCCTGGAGAATATTAATGAACGATATCAGCATCTGCTCGGAAAGAACATTGAAATCTTACCAGATAATAAAAAATTTATTGTAAAACTTCCGGTAATCGATGAGGATAGTAATAATTGAAGACGAAATTAAGGCCGCAAAGTCGCTGGCAGGGCTGATTGCCAAAATCCGCCCGGAGGCGACGGTGGAAACCATGTTGCATAGCATTGAAAGCGCAGTGGCATATTTGAATACCAACCCGCCGCCTGACCTGCTGTTTATGGACGTACAGCTCTCCGATGGCTTGTGCTTCGAAATATTCCGCCAGGTGAAGATTACCAGCCCGGTGATCTTTTGCACCGCGTATGGGGAATACTCGATGGATGCCATCAAGTCCAACGGGGTCGACTATATCCTTAAACCCTTCTCCGCCTCGGAGCTGGAAGCAGCATTCACCAAAATGGATAATTTCAGGAACTTTTTCCAGCAACGGGAGCAGTCCGACTGGCTGGAGTTGATCAGGCGGCTGGATAAGCCGGAAAGCAAAACCAGCTTCCTGATTTTTCACAATAACCGGTACATGACGGTTCGTACAGAACAGATTGCGTTTATCTATATCAAATACGATGCACCTTATATTGTAACGTTCCAGCAGCAGAAATACATCATTTCCCAGACACTGGAGCAACTGCAGGCGCAACTATCTCCCCGGCAATTTTACCGACTTAACCGGCAGTACCTGATCAATTTTGACGCAATTAAGGAGGTGGAACATTACTCCGGCCGCAAGCTGGCCATTCACCTGGCAGTGCCGGCAGAAGAGCAGCTGACCGTAGGAAAGGATAAGATGACGCAGTTTTTGCAGTGGATGGAAAACAGGTAATTAATGGATGGTCATTACAAATAATCATTACTGTTTATTGCCATATTGATGAAGTAGAGACGCCTCGCAGGCGTCTATCCGGGTAAATCTACTACACAATCTCCGTTTTAATCAATTAGCTATAAAAGAGTTTGTGTTTTGATAGATGCTTGCGCGTGTCTCTGCGCTGACTAGCATGTTTTTCATTTTGGGAACGGAGTTGCAAAGCATTACTGAACATACCTGTATAATAATTCCCTGCTTTTTTTTAGCTTTAAGAACTGATACTACAGGTATGGCTATTCCGCGTCTCGCTAATGAAAAGCAACTGCTGGCTAAAATAGCCAACGGGGATGGCCATGCATTCAAGGTAGTATACGACTGCTATTACCCTCACATCTATCGATTTGCTTTCAGGATATTACAGTCCCGCAGCCTGGCCCAGGAGGTACTCCAGGAAACCATGCTTAAGCTGTGGCAGTTGGGTGATCAGCTGCACAAAATTGAATACCTGGAAGCCTGGCTGCACCAGGTAGCCCGCCATCACGCCATCGACCTGCTGCGCAAAAGCGCGCTGACAGCCCGCGTGCAGGCGGTGATCAGTGATACTTTTGAGGAGCGGCATAATGAAACCGAGGAAAGGATACTGCTGAATGAAACCCGGAAAATTCTGGAAGAAGGTATACGCCAGCTGCCCAGGCAGCAACACCTGGTATACCAGCTTTGCCAGCAGCAGGGCATGAAGTATGAGGAGGTGGCTGCGCTGCTCAACATCTCTCACGGTACCGTACAAACGCACATGAAACTCGCGCTTAAATCGCTTCGCCGCTACATGCAGGAACACAGTGATATCGCCGTTCTGCTGATCATCCTGCGATTATTATAATTTTTTTTCTCCGCCATTACCTCGATTTTCCCGCTGGTTCGTCAATATATAAAGCCCGCCAATGCAGGCAACGTAACTAATGGAAAAAGAGAGACTTCGTTACTTATTCCAGCAATACCAGCGCCATTCCCAAAGCCCTGCGGAGCAGGAGGAGTGGCTTGCCGCCTTGTCGGATGCAAACCTGGAACCCCTGCTGCACGAAATCGCCGCTGAGGAGTGGGAGCATACCACACCTGCCACTGAAGCGCTATCAGCGGAGGAAGCCCAACAAGTATATGAAGCGGTCATCAGCCATCCCCAACCTGCGCGGGTACGCCGCCTCTGGCCCCGGATGGCCATAGCAGCCTCTTTTCTCTCCTGCTTACTGGTCGCCGGCTACCTATACTACAAAAGCAAACCAATACCAGCTGCAACCATCGCACTGCAGCAGCCTGATGTAGTACCAGGCGCTACCCGTGCTACCTTAACGCTGGCCAATGGCCGAAAAATCGTATTGTCCGCCGAAACGGATGGGGCCATAGCCAAACAGGCTGGTATTCAAATTAAGAAAGAGAGAAACGGGGTTTTGGTGTATGAAGTAACCGACAGTCGCGACGTAGCCGCCAACGCCGTAAATACCCTGTCTACCGCCAAGGGCGAGACGTATAAAATTATCCTGCCCGACAGAACGCAGGTTTGGCTCAACGCCTCCTCGTCCTTGACGTATCCGGTAAAGTTCAACGGTGCCGACAGGGCAGTAACGCTTTCCGGCGAAGGCTATTTTGAGGTAGCCGGCGATCCGTCTCATCCATTTAAGGTGAATGCAGGCACCCAGCAGGTAACGGTGCTGGGTACACATTTTAACATTAACGCCTACACGAATGAGCAGGTAATTCGTACCACCTTGCTGGAAGGCAGCGTAAAGGTGAGTGCCGGAAATGCAGTGGCTATCATACAGCCGGGGCAGCAGTCGACCCTCCAAAACGGGGACATCGGCGTGCGCACTGTTGATACCGACCAGGCCACCGCCTGGAAAGACGATCAGTTTGTATTTGACGGTGAAAACATCCAATATATCATGCGAATGATTGAACGCTGGTATGATGTGGACGTGGTATATGAAGGCGCAGTTTCCCGGGAGAAATTCTATGGGGGCATATCCCGTTATGAAAATGTATCTGAAATATTAAAAGTATTAGAGTCAACCAAAAGTATATCCTTTAGGATAGCAGGCAAAACAATCTATGTAAAAACAAAAGAGACCAAAATTCATCTGAAGTAATCGTAAAATTTCCATCGTTATGCGAAAAAGTATTCCATGTTAATGAGTTGCGAATGAGCATAAAAAAAGCCAGGAGTGCTGGACACACCCCTGGCTGGTCCGGCTCATATCCATAGTATTACTACCACGTTAATCGCAGTTCCGCTTATGCTTCAACAATAGAGCGGCTGCTAAAACCGAACTAAACAAATGTATAGAATTTCTACCAAGGAATGGGGCATTCCCGTGCCGATACGTCCCTATTTTGCTAAATTCTTGTTGATGATGCGTGTCATTAGTTTTTTAATGTTAGCAACGCTAATGCAGGTGAGTGCCAAAACAGTTGCGCAAAAGGTGAGTCTTAACGCCAGCAACGCCACGCTAAAAGCCGTATTGAAGGATATCAGCAAACAATGCGGCTACCATTTTGTGATTACGGAATCCAGGCTCAAGGAATCACGGCCTGTGAGCATCCATGTGAAAGACATGGAGCTGCCCGCCGTACTGGATGAGATCTTCCGCGGTCAGGTACTGACGTACAGTATTAACAAAACCACTATCGTTGTAAAGGAAAAAGATTTTCCTGACACGGAGCCCGCGCCTGCACTGGTGATCCAGGAGATCCGGGGGAAGGTGACGGATGAATCCAATTCGCCCCTCCCTGGTGTAAGCGTTAAAGTAAAGGGTACCAGTACAGGTACGCAAACGAATGAGAAAGGCGAATTCACTATCCGTGCGGATAATGGCGCCGTACTTATTTTTTCCTTTATCGGTTTTGAAACCAGGGAAGCAACAGTGGCCGGCTCCAACCTGAATATTGCTTTAACCACTAAGCAAAGTGCCATCAATACCGTGGTGGTAAATGGTTATACTTCCCAGCGCAGGTCCGATGTAACGGCGGCCATATCCACCGTTTCTGGAGCGGAGCTGCTGAAAGCGCCGGTAACCAATGTTAACAATGCACTCGCAGGCCTGGTTCCCGGCCTGGTAGTACAGCAAACGTCCGGTCGCCCGGGTATCAACTCTGCAGCACTTTATATCAGGGGGCAGGTATCCTCCAATGCCACAGCGCTGATTATTGTGGATGGTGTGGAACGTACCTCTTTCGGCGATATAGACCCTAACGAGATCGAGAGTATTAATATCCTGAAAGACGCTTCCTCCACCGCATTGTACGGTCTTAAAGGTGCCAACGGCGTTTTTGTAATCACCACAAAAAAAGGGAAGGAAGGGCCTGCGAAAGTAGCGCTCACCAGTAACTTTGCGGTGGTGAGTCCTACCCGCCGGCCGGACGTACTGGGTGCCTATGAAAGTGCCATGCTGTACAACGAAGGACAGATAAATGTGGGAGACCCCAGGACTTTCACGGATGAAGACTTACAGATTTTCAAAGATGGTACGGGTGATAAACTGCTGTATCCGGATGTGAACTGGTATTCAGAACTCGTAAAAGAACACTGGTCCCAAAATCAGCAGAACCTGACGATTTCAGGTGGTACAAAACACATCAAATATTTCACCTCTTTTGGTCACCAGTTTGAAAACGGCAACTTCAAAGAGTTTAAAACGCCACTGGATTATTCCACCACCCCCAGCTACCGGCGTTACAATTTCCGGGCGAGAGTAAGCATGGACGTCACCCAAAGTACCAACTTTGAAGTGAACCTGGCGGGGCGTAATGAACACCGGTATTCGCCTACCGGCTTTACAGAGTATAATGACCCCGCCGGCGCGGTGAGCAACGGCATTGAAGGAGTGGTGGGCCGCGCATTGAAGATGCCTTCCTGGGCATCACCATTCTTTAAGGAGTATATTAATTCAGATGATCCTGCGCTCATCGCTTTGGATGCTACCTATAACCATATTGTAAACTATGGCCTGGCAGGGGTTAACTCAGTAAATCCTTATGCACTGCTTACCTATGGCGGATACGCCTTCACGGACAATAATGTGGGAGAAGCCGTGTTTACACTCAGCCAGCAACTGGATGCCATCACCCAAGGCTTATCCGTAAAAGCGCAGTTTGGCTACGATGCCACCCAGCTCTCCGGAAAATTGCAGCGGGGCAGTATAGGCTATTTCAACTTGGACAGAACTACGCTGGCATTAACGCCAGTAGCCGGCACCTATAACGACTTTTTCGGTGCCCCTGCCTATACCCGTAGCGGCTATACGAAAACAAACCTGCAGGTATTCATCAATTACCTGCGCTCCTTTGGAAAGCATAATATCAGTGCTAACCTCATCGGGCAACGGGAATTACAGGGTGCCACCACCGCAGCAGCTCCTTTCGCCAATCAGGGGCTTATTTCCCAGCTTACCTATAATTATGGTGGCCGCTATTTCCTAACAGGTAGCGCCACCTATAATGGGTCAGAAAACTATGCCAGCGGTTACCGCTACGGCTTTTTCCCATCTGCTTCGCTGGGTTACAACCTGGCTAATGAAGCATTCATGCAGAAATATGACTGGATCAGTATGCTGAAGGTACGTGGATCCGTAGGCCGGGTAGGTATCCCCAGCCCTGGTACGGGCCGTTTCTATTACCAGAATAAATTCGGGGCAGGCGCTAATGTCCCCTTCGGTAACCCAAACAGTTCCTTCAGCGCGCCTACCTACATTCAAACACAATACGGTAATCCATACGTGACGTTTGAAGTCTCCCTGAAAAGAAATATAGGACTGGATGTATCCCTGTTTCGCGACCGGCTGAGTATCACTGCGGATGTATTTGACGACACCCGTTCCGATATCCTCACCACCCGCTCTGCTACCAGCTTCGCCACCTACGGTGCTACGGTGCCAAGTACCAACTACGGGATGAATTATAATAAAGGCTATGAGCTCACGGTGCAGTACCGCAATAAGGTCCGCAACTTCAGCTATTCCGTTACCGGTAATTTCAGTTATGCGCATAACGAACGCCGGATCATGGATGAGGCACCGGGACTGGCAGCCAACCTGAAAGCAACAGGTACGCCGCTGGGTACCTATTTTGGTTACCATGTGCTGGGCTTTTATGCTGACCAGCATGATATAGATAATAGCCCGTTGAATAAAGTGACTGCGTTTCCTTCTATTCCAGGCGATTTGAAATACGAGGATATAAATGGCGATGGCATTATCAACAACCAGGATGTAATGCCTATCGGTCATCCCAATATTCCGGAATACAACGGGAGTCTGCAATTTCAGTTTGGATACAAAGGATTTCAATTATCCATGCTATTCAACGGGGTAACTAACGTTAGCTCTAATGTGATCTTCCAGAGTGCATCTCTTGCGCAGTACTATGGGCCTATGCTGGGAAGGTGGACACCGGATAATCCAAACCCTACCTGGCCCGCAGTTCGTCCGGGATTGAGTGCAAACCCCAATGAAAGTCTGAACGATTTTATTTTGCAGGATGCCTCCTATATCAAATTGCGGAATGTGCAGCTAAGCTATTCCCTGCCCACATCGTTGCTGAACAAATGGCGGTTGACGGGGCTAACAGTATACGTGAGTGGGCAGAACCTGAAAACCTGGACGAAATTCTATGGCCTGGACCCGGAAAATACCATGTCCGGCAACGCTTATGCACCAGCTATTACCACCATTCCAACTACCAAAGTCATCAACTTTGGACTGAACCTTTCTTTCTAACCAACGATTCCATTTTATGAAAAAGTTTATATATCTGGTAAGTCTGGTGATGCTCTCTGCCACCTTATCCTGCAAGAAAGATTTCCTTCAGCGGGATGTTGGCATCCAGACGGATCTGGAAGAAGTATTTAAAGATCCTTTACAGGCCGCGCGCTACGGCGATTTTACCTATACCTTTTCTATCAATGACTATGGCCGTTTAAGCGGTTATAAGGGCATGACCTCACAATTTACCGATGAGTCTATTGCCAACAATGCACAAACAGAAGTGGCCACTATGAACTCAGGACAGTGGCTGGATGGCGGGGCATCGGATGTAACCGGCATTTATTCACAGATGTACAGAGGTATCCGCAACGCCAACATTATGCTGGCGTACATGGAAAAAACACCATGGACGGCGGAGTATAATCCGGACTATATCAAAGGAGAACAGTTATACCTGCGTGCCTATTTTTATTTTGAATTACTGCGTCGTTTCGGAGGCGTAGTGCTGCTTACCAGGGCGCTGGACTTTACGGAAGCGGCTAAGGATATGCCGCGTAATACCTATGAAGAAACGTTGTCGCAGATTTTGACCGACCTGGAGCAGGCCATCCCGTTATTGCCGCTTACCAATGCAGACTGGCCCAACCCTGCTGCACAGGCCAACAGGGCCACGGGTGCTGCCGCTATGGCTTTAAAAGTACGTGTGCTATTGTTCGATGCCAGTCCGCTCAACAATACCAATGATGATCCGGCTAAGTGGCAGAAGGCCGCTGCTGCCGCAAAAGCTATTATTGACCTGGGTAAATTTTCGCTCGAGCCCAATTACGCAAACGTATTAACGGTGGCTAACTCCAACGAATATATCAGAATATGGCCGCGTGGGGGAAGAGCGTTTATTGGCACTTACCTGAGCGACTTCTTGATCCCTACCAGCTATGGTGGCGCGCAGTCGAATTTATCGCCCACACAAAACCATGTGGACCTCTACGAAATGAAAAACGGGAAACCGATCACTGATCCCACTTCCGGTTATGATCCGCAGAACCCTTACCTGAACAGAGACCCACGATTTTATGTGAACCTGTTATACAATGGTGCTGCCTGGCAGGGGAGGGCGGTGCAAACCTGGCAATCCAGGCCCAATGCGCAAGGTATAGTCACCTATGGTACAGATAACAGCAGCGCGATCAGTATCACAAAAACCAGTTACTACCTAAAACGCTTATGGCCCGAAGCATCTAAATCCGGTTCCACGGCAAATGCCTTGCTGAATTATGTTTTTTACCGCTATGCTGAAATCCTGCTCAACTATGCAGAAGCACTGAATGAAGCCGCAGGGCCGGGAGAGGAGGTGTATAAATCCGTGAATGCCATCCGCACCAGGGCCGGCATGCCGGAACTGCCGGCAGGTTTATCCAAAGCAGAGATGCGTGCCCGCATCCGCAATGAGCGCGCCATTGAATTCGCTTTCGAAGATATGCGCTGGTGGGATATCCTGCGTTGGAAGCAGGGTGCCGAGCTGGTGGCCCAGCCTATGAAGGGTATGAATGTGATTAAGAATGCCAATGGTACACTCACGTATGAGGTAGTGGAACTCCCGGTATTCAAAAAGGTGTTCAACGACTATATGTATCACTACCCAATTCCAAGAGCAGAAATGAATAAAACTTCCGGCGCATTGGTGCAGAACCCCGGATGGTAATCAGTATTCACTTAATGAGTTTTATAATGAACAGATATATAAAATTGCCCGGACTGATATTGGTGTTGCTGTCAATGATCAGTCAGC
The DNA here is from genome assembly GCF_900142605.1 of Chitinophaga jiangningensis. GTDB lineage: Bacteria > Bacteroidota > Bacteroidia > Chitinophagales > Chitinophagaceae > Chitinophaga > Chitinophaga jiangningensis. The sequence goes on along the minus strand of NZ_FRBL01000004.1, from coordinate 234,394 downwards.
CGATTTTCGCGCAGCAGGATACTACGGCGCTTACACCTGCATTCAGTGATACCGTCAGAGGGATCAAAATATTGCAGGCTCCTGAAGAAATAGCCATTCCATTTGCAGTAGTCACAAAGGCAGCGCTTAATAATGCAGTGAGTGCTGTTAACGCTGCGCAGCTGCCCAAACTGCCGTTGAGCAATTTATCGGGTTTACTGGCAGGTCGACTCAGTGGGCTATGGGTCAACTGGACCGGCAACCAGCCTGGTGGTGGCAACCTCACTTATCAGATAAGGGGTAAATCCTCCTATGCCGGCGGTGCCACGCCTATAGTGCTGGTGGATGGTATCGTCCGGGATTTTGAGGATATGGACATCAATGAAATTGAAAGCGTATCAGTACTGAAAGATGCAGGTACGCTGAATTGGTATGGACTTAGCGGTGGCAATGGCGCCATATATGTGACTACTAAGCATGGAAAGGCTAACCAGCGTTTAGTTACGGTAGATGCCCAGGGCGGCTTTCAGACAACCGATAATTTGATCAGACCACTGAATTCGTATCAATATGCCTCCCTGTACAATCAGGCATTAACGAATGTGGGGCAGGCGCCGGCATACGACAGTGCCGCCTTATATGCTTATAAAAATCATACGGATCTGATGCTGTATCCGGATAATAACTATCTGGACGAATTTATGAGCAAATCCGCCCCTACGCAGCGCTACGCCTTATCATTCAGTGGTGGCAGTAACCGGATCAGGTATTTTACCACGCTGAGCTATTTTAATCAACAGGGACTTTTTAAGCATACCGAAACAGATAATTTCAATTCCAATTATGGTTACAAGCGCTTCAACTTTCGTATCAATTTGGATTATGAAGTGAATGAATCGCTGACGGTTACCCTGTTGTCCGGCCTCCGCAGTGAAATACGCAATGATGTAGGAGATGGGACTACCGCTGTACTCAATAATATTTACAACCTGCCACCCAATGCATTCCCGATAGTAAATAGCGATGGCACCTATGGCGGCACCTCTCTCTATCAGAATAACCCGATGGGGCAACTGCAATCAACCGGTTATGCCCGTACTACTACTAATGTGCTGCTGGCAAGCGTGATGGCAAAACAAAAATTGAATTTTATTACAAAAGGATTGTCGGCTAACCTGCTATTTTCATATGATGGTTATGGTAATTACGGGGACGGGCTAACGCAGAATTATGCAGTCATCAATAAAACCGTTTCTCCGGCACAATCCTACCGTACACCCGCCGCTATAGCTTACCGCACAGCGGCGTTTCAAACAAATACTAAAAACAACGAAGTATGGATGGGCTTTGATTACGACCGGAACTTTTCAGGCGACCATAAGGTAACTGCATCTGTGCGCGTACAGCAATATGTAAGCGCAGCAGTGGACCGGTTGGATTACAAGGAACGCATGCTGGCAGGAAGGGTGGATTATGGCTACAAAGGCCGCTATATGCTCGGCTTCACGGGTAGTTACAATGGTTCTGAAAACTATGCCCCCGGCCATCGCTTCGGATTTTTTCCTGCGCTGACAGCAGGCTGGCTTGCCTCGGATGAGCGCTTCCTGAAAAACTCAAAGGTGATAAATTATCTGAAAATACGTGGTTCCGGCGGTCGTTCCGGGAATATCGGACCTACTTATGATGCCAGTGGGAACGTGGTGCGACTCCCATACAGAACACTCTTTACCCGTGGAGCAGGACCACTGCTGGGCTCCTCCTTCTCTACTTCCACTACTGCCTATCTGGTAACACCTGCAGGCAACCCACTTACAACCTGGGAAAAAATAGATCGTATCAACATAGGAACAGATGTTAGCTTCCTGCATAACGCGCTTTCCATATCCGCTGATTACTTCCATGAAACCCGCCATGATATATTAGGTACGCCTAATTTACCGGGTATACTGGGGATGAGTATTGCACAGGTCAATTCCGGTAAAGTAAACAGCAAAGGGGCGGAGTTCAGCGGAACCTATAACAGGCAATGGGGCAAATTCAGCATTGCTGTTAATGGTAATATTACCTATGCTAAAAATACCGTGCTGGTGCGCACGCTTTCCAATGGATTGGAAGGGCAGTCGCAGGAAGGGCGCTATGTAAACAGCGGCCATTACTACATTGCAGAAGGCATCTTCCAGAGTCAGGCCGAAATCGATGCCAGTCCGAAGCAAACCCTTTCCGGCCTGGTAGTTCCGGGTGATATCAAATATAAAGATGTCAACAATGACAACGTGATTGATGCAAAAGATGATATCGCTACCGACTATACGGATATTCCTAAAATGTTTTATGGATTTGGGTTTGCCATCCGTTACGCGCAGTTCGACCTGAGCACGCAGTTTCAGGGTGTGGAAGGGCGTACGATCAATTTAAACGGGGTGTTCCATGCAGGACCTAATGGATTAAATCAGTTGTTGCTCGACAGCTGGACGCCAGCTACCGCAGCCACTGCAAAATATCCGCGTATTGGGCTTACAGATAACGGCAACAATACTGCTAACTCCACATACTGGCTTCGCTCGGGCGATTTCCTGAAAATGCGTACCCTTGAAATCGGGTATTCCACACCGGAAGGTTTTAATAAGCGGTTTCGTTTTAAAGGAGCGAGGTTTTTCCTCGGTGGCTATAACCTCCTGACATTCTCTTCGCTCAACAAACTGGGTATAGATCCGGAAACACCTAATGCCGGAAGGTTTACCAGTTTTCCTTATGTAAAAACCTATTCTGTTGGCATTAACGTAATAATCTAATTCAGGTAATGATGATGAATAAAATAATAAATCGAACTATACTGGCGGTGGGAGTGATGTTGTGTGCTGCCTGTGGGAAAGATTTTTTTGCACCTTCCTACAGCGAAGGTCCTATCTCCGAAGATGCCATCTGGACAACGGACCGCCGCGTCCGGGAATACCTGAATAACGGGTATAACTATATGCTTTCCCGTTATAATGTAGACGGTGGTGGGGCATTACTCGCAAGTGGCTGTGATGAGGCGGTGAACTCCAATCAGAACAGTAATGTAAATTATTTCAACAATGGCACCTGGAGCAGCTTAAAAACTTTTGATGAGCAATATACGAACCTGTATGCCGGCCTTTGGGTGGTGAACACGTTTTTGCAGAAGTCGCCCACGGCCGTGGTGTTTCCTGCCAGTGATCTGTGGGGCTTAAGGGGAGAGGCTTATTTCCTGCGGGCCATGATGCACTTCGAGCTATTTAAGCGGTATGGCGGCATTGTGCTGGCAACAAAAGCGTTTTCTCCCACAGATAATCTGAATATTCCCCGTAATTCCGTCAGCGAAGTGGTGCAGTCTATTGTAACGGATTGTGATTCTGCGATTGCCATGATAGTTCCTTCGTGGACGAAGGAGTGGGATGCCGCCAATTACGGCAGGGCCACCAAGGCGGCGGGGATGGCATTAAAGGCGAAAGTGCTGCTTTATTATGCCAGCCCGTTGTACAACAGTGCCAATGAAATACAAAGGTGGCAGGATGCCGCCGATGCCGCTAAAGCCCTGATGGATTTAAACAAGCATGGCCTGCTGTCGAAAACCGATTTTCAGTCGCTCTGGGATTATACAGCGGCAGCTACCACTTATAACAAGGAAGTAATATTTGCTACCTCAGCCAGTAACATTAACACCATCGAATCGTATAACGCGCCGGTGGGATTTACTGGTGGTTTGGGCAGAACGAATCCAACCCAGGAGCTGGTAGATGCCTTTGAAATGGCTAATGGCCTGCCAATCACAGATGCCGCTTCCGGATACAATGCGCAGAACCCTTATGCGGGTCGCGATCCGAGGCTGAATCAGTTTATTGTTTACAATGGTGCCACTTTTAAAACAGGGAGTTTATCCCGTGCAGTGGAAACTTTTGATGGCGGGCTGGATAATGTTTTAACGAATGTGAACAGTACTAAAACCGGTTATTACCTGCGTAAATTCCTTAGTGGGAATGCTACTTACAATGTCACCAGTGTTACTAACGTACGCAGGCCCTGGGTATTGTTCCGTTATGCGGATGTGCTGCTGATGCATGCGGAGGCTGTAAACGAGGCCGAAGGCCCAACGGCGGCGGTATATGCGGATGTAAATGCCGTACGCACCCGCGCGGGTATGCCGGTATTGCCGGTGGGATTGTCGCAGCAGGACATGCGCGCACGCATAAAAAATGAGCGCCGTGTAGAATTGTGTTTCGAAGAGCAGCGTTTTTTTGATGTACGCCGCTGGAAGGAAGGGGAGTTATATCTCAATACGCCTGTCCATGGGATGAAGATTACGAAAGCAGGTACCGCACTCACCTATGCGCCGTTCGTAGCTGAAAACAGGGTCTTCACAAACAAAAATTATTTATATCCTTTTCAGCAGAGTGAGCTCAATAAGGCGGGCAATTTAACACAGAACCCGGGTTATGAATAAACTATTTTAATTTTTATGAAAATACATTTGAGCATAGTATGCGCGGGATTGCTGGTGTGTCATGCAGCCACTGCGCAAAAGCAGGACCGGTTTATGGGTGAAACCGTGAATTATGATGAAGATTCAGTACCACCATATGTACTTCCACCGTTGCTGAAAACTTTAAAGGGGAAAACTGTCAGCAATACCACTACCTGGGAAAAGGTACGGAGGCCTGAAATTATTCACCTGTTTGAAGAAAACGTTTACGGCTATACGCCGTCTGCATTTGATAGTATCAGGTACCGGGTCACCAATGATGAACCTGCTGCGATGACCGGGCGTGCGCATTTGAAGGAAGTAGCCGTGAGTGTATGGAACAGGGGGAAGTCGGTTACGATTAACCTGGTATTGTTTACCCCTAATAAACAATCGCGTCCGGCGCCGGTTTTTCTGTTGATTAACAACCGGGGGAAAAGAAATACGGACCCGACCCGTGCGGTAAAAAGTGAATTCTGGCCTGCGGAGATGGTGATTGACAGCGGTTTTGCGATAGCGGCTTTTCACGTAAGCGATGTTGCGCCGGATAATAAAACCAATTATCAACAGGGGGTGCTGGATCAGTTATTTCCGGAGCAGCTGGGCAGGGCCGATGGTATGAAGGCCATTGGTGCCTGGGCATGGGCAGCCAGCAGGGTGATGGATTATCTTCAGACTGATCCGGCAATCAATCCAAAGCAGGTGGCAATAGTAGGCCATTCGCGGGGTGGTAAAACTTCCTTATGGGCGGGTGCACAGGATCAGCGTTTTGCCATGGTGGTGAGCAGTTGCTCCGGTAGTTCCGGGGCTTCGCTTGCACGCAGGCAGTATGGTGAAACCATCAGTTTGATTAATAAGCAGTTTGGCTATTGGTTTAATGATAACTACAAAAAATATAGTCACAACGAAGCTGCGCTTCCTGTTGATCAGCATATGTTGTTGGCGCTTATTGCGCCAAGGCCGCTGTATACCACCAATGCCGTGGAGGACAGGTGGGCAGATCCCCGCGGATCTTATCTTTCGGTAGTAAATGCGCTGCCGGCGTATCAGCTCTATGATAAAAAATTGACCTTGCCGCTGGAAATGCCTGCTACCAATAAGCCTGTGTGGAAATCTGCTATAGGGTATCATTACCGGGAAGGTAAGCATGACCTGAATCTGTACGACTGGACCGAGGTGGTACGGTTCGCACAGATTCAGTTTAAAACTAAGTGAGGTGGATGGACGGGCTGTATTTATTATTCATTCGTGAACACCGGTTTGCTTACTGCTTTCAGTGATTCCATGATGTAGCCTGTCATGGCGGCATCTGCCACCCACTCCTCACAGGAAGCATAGCTATCTTCACGTTTGTTTAAGTAAGTATGCCCGTCCTCAAATCTTTTTTGCATATCCAGTGCCATTTGTGCCTGCATTAATTCCCATGCTGTAGCACGTTTGCGGGTATTTTTATTATTTGTGAAGACGCTGATGATGCTGTTGAATACCGCGAAGTTCATTCTGCGGCTTTGTCCCCAGTCGGTGCCTATGGGATAAAAAATATTTCCCGTACCAGCCTTAAAGATGCTGCCACCGGGCACTTGCACCTTTCCTCCGATGATACTGTCGCCTGCATGGAATTTCAAATCTGCAAAAGCCTGAAACACTACTTCACTGTTTAATTTAAGCGCCAGCGGAATCGGTTGGTTAGCTAACCAGAAGTACTTGGTGGCATTCAGTTCAAAAGGAGCGGTCATATAGTCGGGGTGAATGAAATGATGATTCACCACCGTACCATCTTCATTGATATTAGACCCTGTGAGCCAGGTACTCAGCGGGCTGCCGCTGTATATCTGTTTGCTTTCCACATCCGATGGGCGGGCCATCGCGTTGAGGGTAAGTTTAATCAGTTGTTGTTTCCAGGCTTGCTGCTGTGGCGCTTGCGGCATCATGGCGCAGGCAACGCCGAGTATGCTGGCATCCCAGGCATTTTCTTCGGCGCCGGTATCTCCGGGACTAACAATTTCTCCGGATTTATTTCGGTAAGTTTTAATACCTGCTGCACCTTTGTTGCTCATCACCCAGGCGCATTCGCTGTTGATCATTGCCAGTACTTCCTGTTGTGTAGTGGTATCTATTTTGTCCCACATGGCCCAGGCGGCAAAAGCGGTATAGCACGCCCATAGCGGCGATTGCCAGGCTTTCCCCCAGCCGCCTGTTTTATTGCTCAGGTGTGCATGTGCAAGGCTCCGGATCAGTTGTATGGTTTTTTCCTCCGCAGTGGATACAGGTACGCCGGTATATTCAGGGAGATATAAACCCATGCGCAGGGAAATAGCTAAGGCCTGGGCTTCAGCTGCAACAGGCCTGATCTTGTGTTCTGAAGTGCCCTTCAAATCTAAAAATTCCCCGGAAGATATTGCTGTAAAATCATGTTTGTCCCACCAGGTGGTAAGGGCGTATTTGTTCGTATTTAACAGGATTTCACCCATGATTTTACGCTGCGGTGTAGTCGGGCTGTTTGACTTAAATCTTTCCCAGCTGATTGTTTGTACAGGGCTTTCAATTTTTGTTTGTGCAGAGAGTTGGATGCTGCTAAGCGTGAGGCAGAGTAGCATGCCGGTAGTGAACTGGCGCATAAGGTGGAATTGGAAAATTTTGATTTTAGCGTAAGGAGGTAAAGATAATTAAATGCGGATGCTTTTTTTGCAAATATTGCGGCAGCAGTGTAAATTAGATTTACATATTTTTTTTATATTTAGGAATCATTCGGGATGTAGCGCAGTCCGGTAGCGCGCTTCGTTCGGGACGAAGAGGCCGCAAGTTCGAATCTTGTCATCCCGACCCTTACTTGTTAAATGCCACGTTATTTCCTGCCGGACTTTAACGGAATGCTTACATCAAACACTATCCCTACCATGATGACAAGAATATTCTTATCTACTATCTTAATCTTTACCCTTGCTTCCTGTCAGAACAGCCAACGGAACAATCAGCCTCAATCTCCGACTCCGCAAGCATTGGAAGATAAAAGCTCTTTTGCAATCGTTTCAAAAAGCCGGTATTCAGAAAACTTAATGGAAAGCCTTTATGCGGAGATAGTGAGTAATGATATCGCTTTAAAGAGATTGGAAAAAAGTATTGCTGACCTCAACAGTAGTAAGCAGGACTCCATCGATTCCTTTTATAAATTCGACAATAAAATGCAGGGCTATAGGAATGTTGTGCAGTTAACCGTAACACAAATTCAGGACACAATCCTGAGAAATAGAATGAAGCTCCTTGTGGATACTCATGTGGCAAAATATGATTCGCTTATAGCAAAGCATAAGCACCTGCTAAACGATATAAATAAGAACGATTCCACGCTTGATGACCTTCATTTAGCATTGAAAATTGTAACGACCTTGCCTGTAATTGAAAAATATCAGCGGGATAACTTACCTCAAACTACACCGCTGGAAGGTTTCTTAAATCAACAACATAAAACTATTCAACTGGCAGACAGCCTCGTAAATAAATAGCGAAAATATGCCAATGGCGGAACGTCAGTAACTGTCAAAAGATATTAAGGCCTGCTCCAATGCAGGCCTTGAAATTTTACTCCGTTACTTTTTCATATTCCAGCGTCCCCGTCTGCGGATTGCTGATCACTCTCCGTTTAGCATCAAAGTAATCCACCGAAAACTTCAGGGAAACCACACTGATGGAAATGGTGAGCTCGCTGTTATCGCTGGAGAGCCGCCATTTACCTTTGCGCGTTTTGTCTTCTTTGATGCCCTGGAAAACACCGCCTTCCTCAAACACCTGGTAAGTTTCCTTGGGCGTGGATACGCTACCATTTTTCGTTTCTTTTACCAGCTTCCACTTGCCTATTAGTTCCTTTGCTGTTTGGGCTTTGGTGGCAAAGCCGGCAAGGCATAATGATAGTATGAGTGCTACTTGTTTCATGTAGAAAATTTCTATTTAAGATAAGTTCTTTAGGCCTGACTATGAAATTTTTTAGCAGCGTATATGCGGGAACGTAATCCCTCGCGGCTTTTACATCTCCCTAAAAAAATTATTTATTATTATCCGTAAAGAGATATAAGACCAGCAGGCGCACCATTTTATTTTTACTGTTAATCGGTACGTGTGCGATGTTGCCGTCAAAAAAGAGGGCATCGCCGGTATCCATTTCGAAGGTCTTATCTTCCAGCTGGTATTCCAGGCTGCCTTCGAGCACATAAATAAACTCGTAAGCCGCAGTGGTTACCTGAGGCCTGTTGGAGCCAGGGAATAAGGTGAGCAGGGAGATCTGAAACGCCCCGCCGTCGTGGCTGGATTCCAGAATGGACTGGTATTGAAAGCCAATGGCACCTTCTTCCTTTTCATACGCTGCAAAAGTCTCCTTTGGCAGCAGGAGGTAGCCGGGGAAGGTATTGTCGGCATACAGGTGAGAAAAGAAATGTTCCGGGCGGATACCCAGTTTGTTCATGATCGTGAACAGCGTAGGGATAGTAGGGATCATCCGGCCGTTTTCTATCTTGGAAAGCATGGCAGATTTAATCCCTGTGATGGCGGCCAGGTCCAGCAGTTTCAAATCCTTTTCCTTCCTGAATTTCCTGATGACGCCGCCTATTTTATAATATTCCAGTTGTCCGTGTTCGAATGACTCCTGTTCCATAAAAACCGATTAAGGCGTAAAAATAAGAAACTTCGTGCATGTATGCCTGTAACAGCAGCCAGCTATCTCCTGAATATTTCCCCTTTTTGCAACAATATCTGCTTGTGCCGTGTTTACTTAGCATTACCTGTAGATTTTACTATAAGCCCCATAGGCTTTTACCCCGCTTAACAGATATTGGCATCGCATCATTATGGCTGATCGTTTACAACAGCTGTTACCCATTGCATGACCAAAACTTAAATCATATGAAAAAGAAGGTAATTGTCTGGATGCTTACCGGTATAAGCGTCCTGTGCGTTGGAAAGGTGGATGCACAAAAAAAGGAACGTCCTAAGAAACCTAACATTATCATGATTATTTCTGATGATACGGGATGGGGCGATTTAGGTGTGTATGGCGGCGGCGTAGGCCGTGGTATGCCTACACCCAACCTCGACAAGCTGGCTAAGGAAGGGATGCAGTTCTGGGACTTTTATGGACAACCCAGCTGTACACCCGGCCGCGCAGCCATGCTTACGGGAAGAATTCCAAACAGGAGCGGGATGACCACCGTCGCATTCCAGGGCCAGGGCGGCGGCTTGCCGGCGGCAGAATGGACGCTTGCTTCCGTACTAAAAAAAGCAAATTATAAGACTTACTTCAGTGGCAAATGGCACCTCGGTGAGGCGGATTATGCCATGCCAATTGCCCAGGGATTCGATAAAATGCAGAATGTGGTACTCTATCACCTCAACGCATATACGTATGCTTTCCCTTCCTGGAACCCTGAAATGGGCCCGCAAATGCTGGCCTTTTTCAAGAAAGTGACCACGGGGGTGCTCGAAGGCGAGGCCGGCGGTAAAGCCAGAGAAACGACTAAGGTAACGGAGGAAAATATCGGTGAACTGGATATGATGATGACCGATAATGTGCTAAAACAGTTGAATGATTATGCAAAAGGTTCCGGACCATTCTTCATGTGTGTCAACTTTGCTAAAAACCACCAGCCTAACGTGCCATCCAAACAGTTTGCCGGAAAATCACCCGCAAAAAGCAAATACGCAGATTGCGTAATGGAAATGGATTATAACGTAGGCCGCATCATGGACGAAATCCGTAAACTCGGCATCAGCGAAAATACTTTTGTAATCTATACGGTGGATAACGGTGCATGGCAGGATGTGCACCCTGATGCCGGATATACACCATTCCGCGGTTCGAAAGGAACGGACAGGGAAGGGGGCAGCAGGGTGCCTGCTATTGCCTGGTGGCCAGGCCAGATTGAAGCAGGCAGCGATAACCATGATATTGTTGGCGGCCTTGACCTGATGGCAACATTTGCCAGCTTTGCAGGAATCAGCCTACCTACCGCCGACAGAGATGGCAAACCAATGGTGTTTGATAGTTACGACATGTCAAATGTTTTGTTTAAAGAAGGAAAACCGCTGCGCGACAGATGGTTTTACTTTACAGAGTCAGAACTTACACCAGGTGCTGCACGCGTAGGCCGCTGGAAAGCTGTATTTAACACCCGCGGTGATAACGGCGCCCAGGCAGGTAGTGATATGCCAGGCCAGCAGCTGGGCTGGAGAGGAAATGAAAACTACGTGGCTACTGTACCCGCTATTTACGACATCTGGCAGGACCCGCAGGAAAGGTATGACCTGTTTATGAACAGCTTTACTGAGAAAACATGGACAATGCCAATTTTCAATAAAGCGATGCAGGAACTGATGGAAACATATACCAAATATCCGCCAAGACCACTCCAAAGTGAAGGCTATTCTGGTCCTATGGAAATTAATAAGTTCCGTACCATTCAGGAGGCTAAAAAACTGATGGAAAACAAAGGCTTTAAATTACCGGATGAATTAAATAAACAATAAGTTTTGGTACCGCCTGCCGGTCGCTTCAAAAGCCTTCACCGGCAGGCTTTTCTTAATTACAAGCTGACACCATGAAACAAAAAGTAGTAGCTGTCTTCGCACTTGGCTTATTGATGACGGCAGGTTGTACAAATTATGTGAAGCAGCCGGAAAAAACAAATGCCGCTCAGGTGACTCCGGCAGGAGATCCACTGTCTTCCTGGAATAGCGGGGATATTAAAGACGCAATTATAAAGTATGTACAAACCGTGACTGATTCTGCTGATAAATCCTATATCCCGGTACAGGACCGCATCGCTACCTTTGACAACGATGGAACCCTATGGGCAGAGCAACCTGTTTATTTTCAGTTTTTTTATGCCCTGGATAAAGTGAGGGAAATGGCAGGCCAACATCCGGAATGGAAAACCACGGAACCTTTTAAATCCGCCCTCATGAACGACATGGGAGGAATAATGCGGCAGGGAGAAAAGGGAGTGCTGGCAATAGTAGCCGCTACACATGCCGGTATGACTACTTCCCAGTTCGATTCCTCCGTAGCGCAGTGGATCGATACGGCCGTACACCCGATAAAAAAGATGCACTATAACGCCATGGTTTACCAGCCTATGCTGGAACTCATAAAATATCTGCAAACCAATCAATTCAAAGTATTTATCGTTTCAGGCGGCGGAATCGACTTCATGCGAGCGTGGGCTGAAAATGTATACGGTATTCCTAAAGATCAGATCGTTGGCAGCAGCATTAAATCAAAATACGAATACAATAATGGGCAGCCTGAAATTATAAAGCTCGCCGAACTGGATTTTATTGATGACCACGAAGGAAAACCTGTCGGTATCCAAAAATTCATAGGCCGAAAGCCTGTATTTGCATGCGGTAATTCTGATGGCGACCTGCAAATGTTACAATGGGCAGCATCCAATAAATACAGCAACCTGGAACTGTATATTCATCACACGGATGCTGACAGGGAATGGGCTTACGATCGAAAATCTGCTATTGGAAAGCTGGATGCAGGCCTGGATGAAGCACAAAAGAAGAACTGGCTTGTTGCCGATATGAAGCGCGACTGGAAAACGATGTTTCCGGAAGGTAAATAAAACCTGACCACTTATTGCTACTGAATTTGTAGTCGGCTGGGGATTACCCGGCCGGCTATTTTTTGTTGCAGTATTTTACAGAACCTTCAAAAAAAGAAGGCTGCAATTTAGACAAATTGCAGCCGTACCCTAGCATAACAGATTAGCAATCATCAAAACATTCGCAGGAACAATCAGCAAATGAATAATTCCCCTTACACCTTGCAGGCGTAATGGGGAATTATTTTATGTAGGAATGCCTACATATTTAGGGTTTCCGTATGAATGATCAACGGTGGATGTTGGTAATGGAACTGTTTCAAGGTTAAATTTTTTTGGGCAATGGATAAAAGGCCGTTTTGGATTTCCAAGTAGTATTGATTTGCCCTTTTTCAAACCAAACTTGTACCTATATAAGGTTGCTATCTGCACCATAATTAGTTTATTTTTAAAGAGATCTATTGCTCCTGCGTACCGGTTTACCATCCTGGATTTTTTGTCAGGTTGGGGTTTAGTGTTATTTCATTCACCGGAATACAATCCAGGTAGTCCCTGTTTTTATTAAAATAGTATCCTGATGGTAATGATTTTTTGTAAGGGTCTACGAATCCCTCTGTGGTAGGTACATCCATACCGTCGTATTCCGCAGCCTGATAGGGAAATCCAAGTGGACGTTTGCCACTGAATAAATTTCCAGCTGCCCATCGGCGCCAGTCATCGTACCTAAAGCCTTCACACGCCAGCTCTACTGAGCGCTCCCGGCGTATTTCCTGTAACTCGTCTGATATCAGGTAACCATAGTCGGCATACACTTTCCGCTGCGGGTCCGGCTGTACTACGAGCGGAGGCATGCCTGCCCTGGTTCTGATAAGATTTATGGTGTGTGCATAATCTACGGTTACCCCCATTTCTGCCTGTGCTTCCGCCAGGTTAAGTAACGCTTCCGCATATCTGAATAAGATACTTCCTGTGCGGCACCCGGCATTAAAGTTTAATACGCCGCCAGCACTTGGGTCAGCAGGATTGGCCCCTTTACTAAGCTGGAAACCGGTATAATTTTTATCTATCCCGGTTGCATCCAGTGCCGGCTTTATAAAGTTCCCGGTACCTCCGGTGTTAGACCACATGGTTTGCCCCGGAATCCAGATAATGCTTTTTAGCCGTGGGTCGCAATCACGAGCAATTTTGGTGAGGAAGGATGTTCCCCTGTATTTGACAGCCGTATCCCGGTAGCTGTAAATACTACCGTCGGATTTAAGAAATGCCTGTATTTGCTGTAAGGTAATACTTACCTCATCTGTTGATTTGGTCAGGAACAATTGCAGGTTATGCATAAAGCCCAGCATATTGTCGTATTTGCGCCATAATATCACCTCCGGGTTGTTACTGAGATCGTCCGAATTAAACAACTGTGGATAGGAGGCATGTAATGCGATATTGTACTTTCCTGGCGTCATAAGTTCCTGCACGGCATCGATGGCTGCCTGGAAATATTTTTTCGGATCTGCGCCGCTGGTGCCAAATGGAGTGCCGGCATGGTATTTTTGCCAGGTTCCTTCAAATAAAGCTACCCGCGATTTAAAAATTAATGCAGCTTCTTTACTCAGCCTGTTATTTTTCCCATCTGCATTCCGGAGATAATCCAGGTCTGCAATGGCACTGTCGAGTTCAATCAGGATAGAGTCAGCTACCAGTGTACGCAGGGTTCTGGGCGCATACAGCCGCGGGTCATTAATTAGCATGGAGTGTGAGTACCAGGGTACATCGCCATATTGCTTCAATAGATTGAAATAAAACCAGGCCTTGAAAAAATGTGCTTCCCCGACATACCTCGCGATATTATTCCTGGATTCTTTGACACGCTGGTAGTTTTCAAAGAATATATTGACGGCCCTGATGTTGGTGAAATTCCAGCCTGTACCTGTTGCCGTATTTACCTGTACCCTGCTGCCATTCAGTTGTGATGCAGGAGTGGACCTGATCTGAAGGTCGCTGCCATTCAATGCGTCACTGCCGAGATAGCCGGTATACAATCCGTCCACATTTCCTATCCTGGGAAATGAACCATAAAATTGCAATACATAGGCATTCAGGTCGCTGGCTGTTTTCCAATAGGCATTATTGGAAATCTTGTCCTGCGGAGGAATATCCAGCGCCTTGTTACAAGCTGTCAGCAATATGAATGAAATGATAGGCAAAATATGATTTCTAATCATGATTACATTTTAGTTGTCAGAGTGTAACATTTACGCCTACACTGTAGCCGGTGGCAGGGAAGAAGGATTTAGCATCTCCTCTTACACCTATAGTGGCAGTTTCCGGGTCGAGGTGCGCAGGAAGACTACTCCATGTCACCAGGTTTTCACCGGACAGGAAAACGTATAAGCCCTGCATTTTAATCCGCTCCAACATATGGGCGGGTAAATGATAACCCAGCCGCAGGTTTTTCAGTCGCGCGTATGCACCATTTAACAGGTACCTTGTTTGTAACACCTGGTTTTTGGCATTCATTTCCGCATTCAGATAGGGGCGTGCGAAGTAGGCATCTTTGTTTTCACCTAATCCTGCATATTTCCCTGCCGGCGCATCACGGTAGTAGTTGAGGTGGCCGGCAAATATGGAGCTTTGGTTAAGCGTGGTAAAGCCCCACATCATATTGGTAGTGCCGGTATATCCAACTGGAAGGTCACGTTTCCCGGTTCCCTGCAAGAAAAGGTTTAGTTCTATTCCTTTCCATGTTGCATTTAAAGTAAGCCCAAACTGGTATCTGGGAGTGAGATTGCCGATAATGCGCCTGTCCCCCGGATTATCCACCGTATTATTACCATTGCTGATCTTACCATCTCCATTTATATCCATGTATTCCATATCGCCGGTATTCCATTTTTGTCCGGAGATAGCCACCTGCGTTTTTTGCTGATTAATCTGGTCCGCTGTTTTCTGATCCATGATTAATCCTTTTGAAACAAAGCCCCATATTTCACCAATTTCCTGCCCGTTGTAGCTGGTAGTGAGTATCCTGGTGGGGTTATTAAATTTGCATACTACTGATTTGTAATCAGCCACCATTGCCGTCAGGCTATAATTAAAATCCTTTCCAATCTGATCTTTCCAGCCTAAGGTTATTTCCCATCCATCAGTTTTCGTTTCCCTGTTATTGGCTAGCGGGAGTGTAGGTACGCCAATAGTAGCAGGAACGGCTGCTTCAGGGCCCAGCTGGTTTTTAGTATGCCTTTGGTAAATGTCACCGGTAACGGTTAAACGATTTTTCAACAGGCTTATATCCAGGCCTAAATCCGCCATATTGGCCATTTCCCAGGTAATGTCCGGGTTAATGAGTCCCGGCGCAGTTACGTAGCTTGGCCTTGTTCCATTCACAATCCAGTTAAGATTTGTATTCACATCTAACAGCGGAACATCCTGATAGGGCGAGGCTGTTAGCTGATTACCCAATGAACCATACGAGCCTCTGATTTTTAAATGGTTGATTACCGGCGCGATATGTTTCCAGAATTTTTCGTTGGATACATTCCATCCGGCGGAAGCGGACGGGAAAAAGCCCCATTTCTTTCCATTTGCAAATTTGTAGGTGCCATCATACCGGGCATTAAATTCGAATAGGTAGCGGTGGTCGTAATTGTATTTAAATCTCCCAAAAATCCCCTGTGTAGCGTATTTGCCAATACTATCACCTGAGTACTGGATGCCGGTGGAAGTATTCATAACGGGTACGGAGGAGGTGAGTAAACCTGTTTTTGCTCCGTATACATAGTCGCTGCTGGCTAACTCTTGCTGAAATCCTGCCATAGTACTTAAATCGTGTCCGGGAGCGGGTGAAAAATTATAGGAGGAATAAAGATTAAAGCTCTGGTAAAATGTGAGATTGCGTGACTTTTCTGTATAAGCATTTTGCGTACTTCCGGAAACCCTGGGATTCCCGGCCACATCATCTTCATACACGGTATAATTTTTCGAATTGTATGCGGTATGCGTTATATCAAAACCATAATCGCCATTAATGCTCCAGCCTTTAACCGGATTGATCTGGACGGTGAACTGTTGTACGATATCATTAATAGTGATGGCATTGGTGCCTGCGTCTTTTGTCCAGGGAATTTTCGACTGTACCCTGTACACACCATTGGGTGATTTCAGGGGTTGGGACGGGAATGTTCTGGCTACCTGGTGAAATACCAGGTCGTAATTTCCCTGGTTATCGTAGGCCGGGGTAATCCGGGAGCTATTATAAAATCGTGTATTGGAGGAAAACTGCAGCCACCTGGTAAGTTTGGTAGCCAGCTTGGAAGTGAGGTTGTATCTTTTGTAATTATCCTCACCGATTTGCAATAAACCCCCATCGTTGGTATAGCCACCGGAAACAAAAAAGGTTAGTCCTGTATTGCCACCACTAAGAGATATATTATGTTGCTGGCGGTTGCCGTTGCCATAGAAAACATTAAACCAGTCATAGTTGGCATTGCCCAGGTAAACATCCCCCCAAAGGGCCAGATTGGCCGGGTTTGGAACTGTTTCAGGCGTATGCGCAGGATCCTGCATATACTTCAGGATGCGATCGATGGTTTCATTGGTATAAATAGGAGAGATGCCGGTGTTGTTGCTCGCTTCATTATACGCTTTGGCGGTGGTGTAGGCGTCAAGCATATGAGGCATGCGCAGCGGGGTAATCCGGGTAAAAATACCATCATATTCCACCCGCATTTTCTGGTCTTGTTTTCCGTTTCTGGTGGTTACCAGCAATACGCCGTAAGGGGCCCTGGCACCATATATGGCAGAAGCGGCTGCATCTTTTAAGACAGTAATATTAGCAATGTCATTGGGATTAAGTCCATCCAGGGAGGCCACCGCAATACCATCTACGATAATGAGTGGTGTGCCCTGGCCTCTGATCTGAATATGCATGCTGGCACCTGGTTCAAAGCCGTATACCCCAGGGGTAAAATTCATACCCGCTACCTTGCCCTGCAGGGCTTGCGTAAGCGTAGGGGTGGGGCGGTTAATCAACTCTTCCCCTTTTACCACCTGTACCGCGCCAGTGAGGTTTACTTTTTTCTGCGTACCATAACCCACAACCACCACAGATTCCAGTGAACCCGTGGATGGCTGTAAGGTTATATCCAATCCTAGTGTACTGTTGTCTTTTAATGTATAGCGGGAAAGCGTCTGTGTTTCAAATCCTATACTGCTGATGGTAATGGTATAACCATCTCCAGGGGCCACCGTTGCGGAAAATACACCCGATTCATTGGATGTTGCGCCGGTTACTGCTTTTGATTCCGCTTGCCGGATTAAAATAGTGGCGCCAATAATGGGATGATCGGTTGCATCATGCACAATACCTCGTACAACAGCTGACTTTTTCTGCGCCGCGAGGCTGCCGAATTTCAGTAGTGATGCCAGTATAATGATGCCTGCTGTTATATTAATATTTGAAGGTTGCGTAATTTTCATAAGGGCACTGTGGATTTGATTGGGCAAAACATGCTATTGACCAATGCTTATTGGTTTTAAAACCACCCTCTTTCAGGATAGCAGATGTATGTATGTTTTTTAGTTGGTAACGATGAATCCTGAATCAGTTTTGGTTATGCTCAAATTATTTGCAGCGGCTATGCGTGCAAGTATTTTTTCTATAGCGTCAGTTTTATTATATTTTCCAGTGAAATAAATGTCTTTCAATTGAACCTGGTTGTAATCGATATGGATGCCAAATGTTGCTGACAGGTTATTGAAAACACCTTCCAGCGGTTGATTCGTAAAATGATAATAAGTGCCGTCAAATTCACAGACAGCTTTGGTATTACCTGCGTTTGTAATGGATTTAACGGTGGCTCCCTGCGCATTATATATCAATTCCTGACCAGGTTCCAGGTAAATCGCCTCTTTTATTTTACTATCTGCTTTTCCTGGTTCTTCCACCACCACTTTGCTTTCATATAACCGGATGATAAATGACTGCTCAGACTTATTGTAATCTATCATAAAGGCTGTTCCCAGTGCCGTGGTGGTAATGCTTCCCGTGCGTACAACAAATTTTTTCGGAATGCCTTTCGCCACTTTAAAAGATGCCTTTCCATTCAGTACAATATTTCTGTCCTGCTGAAAGGGTTCCCTGTAGCCGATCTCACTATTAGCTGCCAGCGTCACCACTGACCCGTCGCTAAAGGATATGGTGGTATCTCTTTCCCGGATATTTTTAATTTGCATGCTGATAAAACCTTGCGTGGAGGGGGAGGTAATAGCAGTTGTAGGTTGCGATTTTTTTACTGTTATACCTTTCCACGCAAGTGATATTACCAACAGCAGCGAGGCTGCTACTCCACTGACCACCAAAAGCTTTTTATACCTGCCATTTTTATTTTCTGAAACAGATAGGGGTACATTTTCAGCCGGTTTGTTTGCCTGTATGGCTTGCTGGAATAATTCCCATTCTTCCTCTACATCAACATTCCTGCTGATGTGAGGTGCGCCGGCACTGTACCATGTATATCTAAATTCGTTGTAATATTTCATGTGTGCCGGATCGCTGTTCAGCCATTGCTCTATTTCCGTTATTTCACTGGCACTCAGTTCGCCGGTGAGATACCTGGTTAATAGTTCCTGGTATTTATCGAGATTTTCCATTCCGCTGTTTATTAAACGACTGAAAATTAAAATACCCTTACAGGGTATTAAAAAAAATTAGAAATGAAGGGAGACGTAGATGAATAAAAGGGTGGCAGGGTACATAAACCTGGCCAGTTTGAGCCGGAGTTTAGCCAGTGCTCTGCTCATTTGCGTTTCTACGGTTTTGGGAGAAATGCCTAGTTTGGTGGCGATTTCATGGTATTTTAAATGCTCATACCGACTCATTTCAAATATGGTGCGCATCTGGTCCGGCATTTCGGTGATAGTGGCATTAACATCGGTTAGCAGCTCTTTGTATTCAAGGTCCTCAAACCCGTCTGTATACACGTCTTTTTCAATGTATGAATAAATTTTTTCATGTTTTTGGTGTACACGGTGATGCTTTATCAAGTCAAGTGCTTTATTTGACACAATCTTTTGCATGTAGGATTTTAACTTCACATCCGGTTTAAGGCTGGCCCGGACTTCCCAGAGTTTGATGAAGGAGGTGTGCACAATTTCCCTGCACTGATCCAGGTCAAATCCATACCTGATCTGGCAATAAACGCATAGCGATACAAAATGCTCTTTGAAAAAAGCTTCAAAGGAGCCTTCCTTTTCGCTGAGTGTCTGAACAGTTACGTCAATTTTAATATCTTCCTGGTGCTCAAAATCCATGTTGCTATTGTATGCTTGCTGTGGTAATTATTTCGAATTCAAAGGACAATCGTAGTGGAATCAATTGATTAATACCTGGTAATATTGTTGGTGAAACTTAAAGTACTAACACATTTCTTTGATGAGTGCTGAATGAATAAGTACTGTTTTAGCTATTCTCTAATGTAAGGATTATTATTCAGTCCACTGCGTTGGTGCTATGCCGATATGGTGAGGTTGGAGTTAATTCATTGGAATTTATCAACTAACAAATAAATCCCTGGTTTGTTTGGGGGTAAATACATTAAAGTTAGACGGATTAGGTCCGTAAAATTTTCTCCATTTTCCGGCCTTTTGCCAGTTCATCCACCAATTTATCCAGATAACGGGCCTTTTGTGTCAGTGGGTTTTCTATCTCCTCTACCCGGTAACCGCAGATTACGCCGGTAATGAGATGTGCGTTGGGATTGAGCTTCGCACGCTCAAAGAATGTTTCAAATGTTACTTTTTCTGCTATCAGCGCCTCGAGTTGTTTTTTGTTGAAGCCGGTGAGCCATTGGATCACCTCCTGCAGTTCTTCCTCGGTGCGGCCTTTCTTTACCACTTTTTCGACGTAATGAGGATATACGGAGCCGAAAATCATTTTGGCGATGCGCTGGTCGTGGGTGCTGGAAGTAGCCATGGTGTATATACTGATGGTGCAGTATAAATATACTTCTTTCTGCCAAAAAATAACCTCAATGATACTGATGGTGTCTGCATATGGCCTCACCCACCTGGAACAGCAGTTCCTGGTCATTAAATGAGGAGGTATACACGGGTTGCAGTCTCTCATGGGAAAGGTTTTCCTCAAACAGCACTGCAGCGCCATCGATAAAGGCAGTAATCCTGGTTTGTTCGGCCGTACGCTCTATGACAACCGGAACCTTTTTTTCATCACCCTTGTAGACAAGTGTAACAACAAATTTTTCCATTTTCATAGCTGTAATTTTAGTTAAAATTACTATTGCCTGTGCTGCTGGAAACTGACACCGGTCAGGATCGAATATGATACCGGTTACTGATATTGAATATATATCGGTGCGGGGATTAGTTGCAGCACCTCCGCAGGTCCCATCAGGTGTTTGCCAACATTGACATCATTCTTGTAAAAGAGTTTGAATCCTGTGAATTCCACCGGCTCGCGGGATATATATGCGTTATAACTGTCCCGTTTTAAGGATGGCCCGCCGAATCCATCCATATTCATGACCACCTGCACTTGTGGCATCAGGGTAATATCCTGGTAATTGGTAACCATTTGCCGGGTAAACCTGTGTACCACCAGGATTTTGGGTGGCAGTTGATAATTCTTTACCAGTGCTGCCAGGTGGTTAATGGCGAAGTTAATATCATTGGCATCATATGTACCAATACAGGTACATGGTACCTGGAGATTTTTCATCGAGTATTCAGGATCTATGCCCAGATGTACCTGGGGCAGGCGCAGGTACTTGTCAAGGCGTGGGATTTCATCTTCTAAAGAACTAAGTCCGACCTGTATATCCAATATCACAATAGCATTCAGCCGGGCGGCCAGTTCTATTGCTTTGTCTATCTGTGCGTCCGGCATACGCGCACGGTATTTACCATCTGCGCCACCGGTTTTTTGTGCTGTTACTGCTATGTAATGCAATGCGGGCTGTACAGGGAGAACAGGGTCTGCAAGCTGCCAGGCCGTTACCTCCTGCTTCAGGCGGGATAGCATGCTATCGGGCGGCAACGCGCCCAAGATACCCATTTGGGAAGAATAGAAATTACCATAGTAAGCAACGATTCTTTTATAGGGAAGCAGGGCTCCGGGCAAAGGGGTAGAAGACGCTGCTACCCAATGATCACTGGGGCGTCCATTTAATAAATGCTGCCAGATCTGATGATTACGACTACTGTCGGGCTGTGCTTGTGCAGCTGCCATCCAGGTCGAAAGCAACAGTATAATAAGGGTGACCAATGGTACCCGGCCTTGCGAAGAATTACCTGCTTCCATTTCTTCAAATACCAGTGAGTGTTCACTGAGGTTATTCAGGCTTACTATCCCGCAAATTTGTTCTCCGGTCATTACAGGAAAGGCTTGCTCAGGATCGGCTGTTAACTGATCGATTACCTCATCCACGGGAGTTTCTGCCTGAAGTATATTTTTATTAGTGCGAGTAATACTATTCAACGTATTGTCTTTCGGATGGCCGGCCATTGCCTGGAACAGCATGGTGCGCGAGGCAATGGCGGGAGCGCCTCCGTGGTAAACAATGGCAAAGAAGCTACAGGGACTATGGATTATTTTTCTGGCAGCAGTTTGCAGGGGAAGGTCGCTGGGAAATGCCAGTACGTCTGTAGTCATAATTTCTCCAATTAACAGGCCCCGGGCATGGTGCCGTAAAAAGGTAAGTGTTTCCTCTGCTCTTCCGCTTAAAACGATAAAGAGACCAATCACTGCCAGCAACAGATTAAAATTTAACAGCCCGCCAATTATAAAGATGATGGCTATGCTTCGCCCAATAAACGCAGCGATGGCTGTGGCCCTGCCATAACTGGTGTAAGCAGCTATAATACCACGCAGTACACGACCTCCATCCATGGGAAAGGCAGGAATCAGGTTGAATATTGCCAGTAGCACATTGATCGTATGGATATATAGTAACATGTTACTGTTATCCAAATAACTAAACGTGTCCATAAACTGCCAGAAAGGAACATAATCTTTGATAAATGGCAGTAGTAGCAGTGCCAGGACAATATTCATCATTGGTCCTGCGAGGCTGATCATAATTTCCTGCACAGGCTTTTCTGGCATATGCTGCATATTGGCCATCCCGCCAATTGGCAGCAAGGTGATACTTTTTGTTTTGATGCCATAATGCGCTGCCATGAGGGCATGCCCCAGCTCATGTAAAACGATACAGATAAAAACAAGAGATATGCCAAGCATGGCCCATAACGTTTGACTAACAGTAGCTTGCTGGATGGTCATAATCAGCAATGTCCATACAATTATGAAAGGAAATGACCAGTGAATGGAGATGTCAATGTTTCGAATTTTGAAAAGAGTCAGCGCGGCTTTCATATTGTTACATTTATCTGCAAACTATCATAATCCCGGTATCCGGGGAATGATGTTTATCAAATGAAGGGAGGATTTATGTCAGTAAAATTGGGCGTGTTGCCTGACGGAAGTCATAAATCCCCATACCTGGCCTTCCTATATTCGTATTAGAATAAATACTTTGTGAAAATGACAAATAGCAATACTGCATCTGCAGATCTCCGGTTTGAAACAAAACTCACCTGGATGGAGGCTGAAAAAGGTATTATCACCTCAGATGCTGTGGCGGATACCATCCGGGTGAAAATGCCTCTTCACGCAGACTGTGTTTATGAACATTGGGGGGCTGTACATTTACTGTTGGGGGCCGTAAGCACCAGCTTTATGAGTGCTTACCTGTATCTGGCCAGTCAGCTGGGTGTGGTTGTTACCCATTTCTTTTGTCAGGCAGTGGCAATGGTATCTCCCGAAACAAATAAATATACTTTTACCAGGATTGAATTGTATACCAAAGTATTGGTTCCGGCTGAAACCTCCTTTGAAAAAGCGCACTATATAATGGAACGGACAAAAGTCAACTGTGTGGTGGCAAATAGCCTTAATGTAACTGTCATTTATCACTGTGAGGTAGCTTCGGATCCCAATCCACGTCAGTGAGAAAAAACTGTCTCCATTTTCCCGATTAGATAGGTGCCTGACCATGCACCGGACACCATCAACCTCCTGATCGTGTAAATCGGATACTCCTTGTCGGGGGCCTTATTCAACTGAAAAGCTGCTTTGAATCCAACTGCTTTTACTTCGGCGATCGCCGTTGAATCCCATATCCCATAAGGATAGGCGAGACTGATAACCGGTTTCCCTGTGAGTTGCTCCAGCTCCGATTTAGGCTTATTTAGCTGTTGGTGCCAGTTAATACTACCTTTCATCAACGGTTGATGATCCCAGGTATGGCAACCGATGAAATGCCCGGCAGTAGCCAGGGAACTTATTTGTTGGGCAGACAGATAACCTGCTTTATTTATGGTGACCGTCATTACAAAAAATACACCGGTAAATCCGAAATGCTTTAATGCCGGGGCTGCCAGTGTGTAATGCGTTGCATGGGAATCGTCAAAGGTAATCAGTACCGGGTGTGTGGGTAAAACTGCTTGTCCTTGCAGGTATGCTGCCAGTATATCCGGCGTTATGCTTTGATAGCCGTTTGCAGCCAGGGCTTGTAATTGCTGCTCAAATTGTGCCACACTGATATGTAGCAGGTCGTTCTTTTCATTTGTCCCTTCATAAATGTGGTGGTAACAAAGCACCGGAATTTCTTTTATTTCAGTTCCTTGCTGGCAAACAGCCGACAGGCTCCCCAGGAGGTATAATACAGTCAATAATATCTGTTTCATAGCTTTTACAGTTATTCAACATCACTGGGATATAATGTTATAATAATGCCTGCTTTTTCCAATCGCTTCATGATTTCCCTGCTGTAGCGATGGCTGAAGGTGGTTGCATTGCGAATATCTATGGCCGCTGATTGCAGGCTATAAATAAGCCGGCAGTCCCGCATATCATAGAAATTGGCTTCCCAGTAAAAAACTTTACGATTGTCTTTGGGGACAGAGCCGGTTGACAGCGTTAACTGGTAATATTGCCAGAAGTAGGTGTATTCCGGGTCCTGAAGCAGGTAGTAGTCAAACCAGCAGGGTGTTTCTTTGGTGTCTGTTATCCCGACATGCATGGTAATGATGAGGACGGCGTCTACCGCTGCATCCTGAAGACTCAGCACAGCTGCTTTTTCATCTTTTTCTTTTAAAATTTCATGATAGGGAGATGTGGAGGACTTGATGGCTGTGTGTCCCATTAATTCAAGCTTAGCCGCCAGGTTTGATTCCAGCTCACTGCGCCATTGCTGAACTGAGTCGGGCAGAATGCCCACGAGCAAAATGCGCCTGTATCTCGATGGAAGCGGATCCGGTGTATGCCACTCATTTGTTACATGTGTGGCTGTGCAGGCACTAATAACCATGAATAGTACGAACCATTGATACTTTTTCATTTGCCATGTTTTAATGGTGCTTTAACATCTACCTAAAGCTATAACAGTATAAGGAGGCAAAACATGACTGATAGCAGTACCCTGGTTGACAATAATCACTGAGCAGGATCATCTGTGTGGCTAACCGGGATCATAAATTAGGGTTAAGATGCAGGCTAAATTCGGGTATAATTCAACAGGTATGGCTGAAAATGCGGTATATGTTACAAAACGGAGTGGAGAAACAAAACTGTTTTCCGATGAAAAAGTGCGGGATTCCCTGCACAGGGCAGGAGCGGAAGAGGCAGTTATTGATGAAATAATGAAGGAAATTCATGAGCGTTTATATCCCGGGATATCCACCAGGGCGATTTACCGTACTGCTTTTAATATCCTGAAAGCGAAATCGCGTCATGTTGCTGCCAGATATAACCTGAAGCAGGGCATTTTTCAGTTGGGGCCGTCCGGTTTTCCTTTCGAAAAGTACATGGCTGAACTATTCATAAATGAGGGATTTCAGTCCAGCAATAATATCATTATGCAGGGTCATTGTGTCACACATGAAGTGGATGTATTGGCAACAAAAGGACCCCGTACGCTCATTGTAGAATGCAAGTATCATCATGCCGGTGGCACCTTTTGTGATGTAAAGGTGCCACTTTATTTTCATTCCAGGTGTGATGATATCATCCGTCAGCAGGAAGGGCGATCACCGGATTATGAAGGCTGGCTGGTTACCAATACCAGATTTTCTACGGATGCTTTGCAATATGGGAATTGTGCGGGCCTCCATCTGTTATCCTGGGACTATCCGGATAACAGGGGACTTAAAGATATAATTGACCGTACGGGTCTGTATCCCGTTACCTGTTTAACTACGCTGACAAGAGAAGAGAAATTCAGGCTGCTTGGAAAAGGATACGTGCTTTGCAACAGCTTATTATTGCAGTCGCCGGTACTGGAAGAGATAGATGTAGGCCAGGGGAGAAGAGGTGCCATAAGGTCCGAGCTGGAAGGCCTTTGCAAAAAGGTTACTGCATTTAAATGGGTATAAACATTTCTGATAAAAATTAAAATCAATCAAAATGAGCACTATGGTGAAGCCATCTGGCAGGTTATTATTATGGAATGCCACGTTGTTGGGAAAAGAGTTGCAGCGTACAATGATGATGCTGCCAGGGGTGGAAAAAGCCGTGCTGGCCGGTAGCCTCAGGAGAGGCAAAGATACAATAGGAAATATAGACGTGGTGCTACAGGTGCCATTATCGAACCGGCAACAGGTGCAACAGGCTGTGTTCGGATTACGGCAGGTTAGCCGGATTATTGAAAGTGATAGGTATGAGGTTCACTTTGTTGGAAAGTCCGGTGAAATTGTTAATGTGTATATGGCACAACCCTCTTCTTTTGGGGCAGCCCTGTTATACTACACCGGCTCTGCTTCACATAACAAAGCCCTGGCAGTTTTTGCTACTGGAGCTGGCTTGTTGTTAAATAAGTATGGCTTGTTTAGACGCAGTAATGGTGAACTGTTAGCAGGGGAAAGTGAAGAAGATATTTACCGGTTGTTGGGCCTTCAGTATATTCCCCCGGAATTGAGAGAGGATCAAACCGTGATCCCGAAAGCATCACAGGGTCAATTACCCCAACTGGTGTCCTTTAATGCCATCCGGGGAGATATGCAGGCGCATAGTACCTGGGCTGATGGCAATGAGAATATACCCACTATTGGCCGATATGTGCTGAATGCCTTCCCGCATTATGAATATATGGTCATTGCGGATCCATCTTCAGGAGAGTTTATGGCAAACGCTATGACTCCAGCCGACTTTCGGGAGCAGTTCAAAGAAATTGCAATGGTTAACAGCCATTTGGGATATGATTTTTTCAAAAAAGGAGTAGAAATTAACCTGTTGGAAAACGGCATGCCTGATCTTGCACTCTCCATATTACCGGAGTTTGATTGGGTTATTGCTACTGTACGTGACAAAGAAGTAAAAGATAAAACGGAGCGTTTGATGAAGGCATGTGACAACCCGCACATACACTGTATCGGGCATATTGGTTGGGTAGGCGGAAAGGGGCTGGATGCGTTTTCTATTGACTGGCGCCGACTCTTTGAAAAGGCCGCCGCTACCCATACTGCCATAGAGATAATTGCTTATCCTGGTCAGCAGGAGGTGGCTGATATGCTGCTGAAGACAGCCATAGAAATGGGTGTTTACCTTGTTATCAGTTCAGATGCGCATACATTGCGGCATTTTGATTATATGCAGGCCGGTATCAGTAAGGTAAGGCGGGGCTGGTGTAGTAGTAAACAGGTTTTAAATACACTGTCGTGGCAGGGCATAACGGCATTCAAACAGCTTAAATCTGCCTGTTAATACAAAAAGAGGGTACGGCCATAATAGTCGTACCCTTTTGGTGTTACAGTAACACGGGCAAAGGTGCGGGCCTGGTTTCCTGCTGCTGCTCTGCTGTCCTGATATTTTCAATGCCCTGCAGCAGCGCATCGGGGTTAAATGAAATACTATTTATTCCATGTGCTACAAGAAAAGTGGCGAATGATGGAATATCGCTGGGGGCTTGTCCGCATAGGCCGGCTTTTACGCCGCATTTTTTTGCTTTTTCGAGGAGGAGGCTGATCAACTGTAAAACAGCGGGGTCTTCTTCATTAAAGAGCGGGGCAACCAGCTGGGAATCCCTGTCAATGCCAAGTGTAAGCTGTGTAAGATCATTAGAGCCGATTGAAAAACCATCAAATATAGATGCAAACTTTTCTGCCTGCAAAATATTTGATGGAATTTCCGCCATCACATATACTTCGAAATCATGCTCTCCACGTTTTAAACCATGGCATGCCATAATCTCCAGAACCTGTATGCCTTCCTGCATTGTCCGGCAAAAGGGGATCATCGCTTTTACATTGGTAAATCCCATATTATTCCTGACCCGCCTGATAGCGGCGCATTCCAGTTCAAACGCCGGCTGGTACAACGGATGGTAATAGCGGGATGCGCCACGGAAGCCAAGCATCGGATTTTCCTCCAACGGTTCAAATTCTTTGCCTCCTAATAGTTGGGCATATTCATTGGTTTTGAAATCGCTCATTCTTACAATTACTTCCTTCGGATAAAAGGCGGCTGCTATAGTGGCAATACCTTCTGACAGGCGCTCTATAAAAAATTTACTTTTATCGGTATAATCCTTTGTTTGATTCTCTATAGCGCGTTTTGCCTGCGCGTCTTTCAATACAGCATGGTGAATCAATGCCATAGGATGAATACCGATATGACGGGTGATAATAAATTCCATTCGTAGTAGTCCTACGCCATTGTTTGGAAGTAGGGAAAGCTGGAAAGCCTGTTCCGGGTCACTGACGATTAACATCGCGTTAGTATGCTCAGGCATCTTCATCTCACTGAAATCGATGGTTTTCGATTCAATAGAAATAGCTCCGTCATATACATATCCCGTTTTTCCTTCGCAACAGGAAACTGTAATGAGTTGTCCGTCCTGTATGAGAGCTGTTCCATTAATAGTACCAGTGATAGCAGGCATTCCCATTTCCCTGGCCACAATTGCTGCATGACTGGTTCTGCCACCGCCGTTCGTAACTATGGCTACCGCTTTCTTAAATAGCGGATCCCAGTCAGGACTGGTATTGGCAGTAACAATAATTTCTCCCTTGTTTAGCCGTGCTGCATCGGCCGGAGAAGTGATCAGCCGGGCAATCCCGCTGACAGCCTGGGTGCCGATAGCATTTCCTGAAACAATAGCATTTCCTTTTGCAGACAGGCGGAACGTAGTAGCATTACCTGGAAGCTTTCTGGAATGGATGGTTTCAGGCCTTGCCTGAATTAAATATATTTTTCCATCGATGCCATCTTTGGCCCATTCAAAATCCATAGGACACTGATAATGTTGTTCCAAGGCAATTCCCCATTGTGCCAGGGCTGTTATTTCACTATCGGACAAAACATAGCGCTGCTGCTTTTCCACAGGGGTAGGCACGTTAATGGTACCATGATCGTCGTAGATCATCATCTCCTTTTTGCTGCCTTTATTCCGTTGGATAATGGCCTGTTTATTTTGCTGTAGTGTAGGTTTAAATACTAAATATTCGTCAGGAGAAACGAGTCCCTGTACGATGTTTTCCCCTAATCCCCATGTAGCTGTTATCAATACCACCTCCCGGAAACCGGATTCCGGTTCCAGGGTGAATCCTACACCTGAGCAGGCCAGGTCAGCTCTCACCATTTGCTGGACGCCCACACACAGTGCTACCTTATGATGATCAAAGTGATGATCTTCCCTGTATTTAATAGCTCTGTCAGTAAATAAGGATGCATAGCACTTTTTAACTGCTTCCAGCAATGCCTGCGTGCCCTGAATATGGAGATACGACTCATGCTGGCCGGCAAAGCTGGCATCAGGTAAATCTTCAGCTGTGGCACTACTTCTTACTGCTACTCCGATCGGGGTAGCACCTGACAGTTGATGGTATGCAACAGTAATTGCTTTTGCCAAATCCGCCGGCATAAAGCTGTTTAGGATCAGGGAACGTGCGGCAGCACCTACATCCGCCAGGTTAGTATAGTCCTTCCGATCGAGCGATCGCAGGAGGTTTTCAAGTCGGTCGCTCAACTTATTTTCTGCCAGGAAGTACCTGAATGCTGCTGCAGTGGTGCTGAACCCATCCGGAACCCGGAGGCCTTTACTTGCCAGGTTGGAGCGCATTTCTCCGAGAGATGCGTTTTTTCCACCTACCTCAGGTACATCTGTGAGCCTGATTGCTGAAAATGGTTTTACCAGCATGTTCATATTTATTTCTTTATACAATGTTCCTAAATATGGCAGTGCTTTTCGCTGACAGTGATCAACCAGTAACCTAATTTCTGTCAGGAGGGCTGGAATGAAGGCTGTGACAACAGTCATTGTTCATTATGATAAGTTTGCAGAAATTGATGGCAAAATTCAAAACATGACTGCTGTTTCCGAAAACGAAGGACCCAGGCTAAATGAGAATGGAATTGTTGGAGAAGAGGATAAATATTTCCTGGAAGGGCCTCGTTCCCGTTTCCTTGAATTGCTTTTTTTATTGCATATATGCTGGGAATTCCTTAGAGGATTCAGGGTATTCCATTTCAGAGGACCTTGCATAGCTGTATTTGGCTCTGCCCGTTGGAAAGTTACAACTCCCTGGTACGAAACTGCGCGCAAAGTGGGTGCTGGTATTGCCTCGATGGGTTTTAATGTTATGACCGGTGGTGGACCAGGTATTATGGAGGCGGCCAGCCGGGGCGCTAAAGAGGCTGGTGGGCATGCTTTGGGTTGTAATATTATATTGCCAAAGGAGCAGGTGCCTAATAAATGGCTGGACAAGGTATTCAATTGCCGGCACTTTTTTGTGCGTAAAGTATTAATGTTCAAATATTCATACGGTTTTGTCATCATGCCTGGCGGTTTTGGAACCATGGATGAATTTTTTGAGGCCCTTACGCTCATACAAACGCATAAAATTCTTAACTTCCCAATAGTATTGATGGGAAAAGAATATTGGGAGCCGGTAATGGCATTACTGCAGCAAATGCTGAAGGAAAATGCCATCGATGAGGCAGATCTTCAATATATTCATTATACTGACTCCGTGGAAGAGGCACTTCATCACCTACAACGATTCGCAAACGAAAAATACCGTCTCAGTCGCTTAAAAACTTTAAAGCGCCTGGTGTGGTTAGGAGAATAATTAAATATCCATACACAACTCTCCGAGATATGAGTACATCTGTGAATAGGACTAACGAAATATCTTCACAGCTTGAATTTTTCGGCGCCATTATGAAGGATGTACCCGGGCTTACCGGCATCAGACGGCTGGACGATGGTAGCCTGGTTTACCTCAGTTATGCCCAAATGGATTTATTTGCCGGGATAGATGAGCCGGCATTAATACAGTTAGTCAATCTGAATAAGTTTGGTTTAGATGAGAATGATGCCGACCGTCAGCAACAGCAGGAAAGAGAATGGATAGATCTTAACGGACAAAATTATACAGGCATTTACGAAAGTATTTCATTTCAGTATGATAATGTCGCTTACAGACTGTTCAGGCTTTCGGAGTCTCCCACCAGCTTCCTCCATCGTTTTGAAAAGGATCTTCAACGTTTCGGGGCCTTGTTCAACTATGCGAGCCTGGGTATACTGGTATCAAATGCCAGAGGGGAAATCACCATGATTAACAACTTTGCCCTACAGCAATTTGGTTACCAGCGGGACGAAGTTATAGGTCAAAAAGTGGAAATACTCTTGCCGCAAAAGTTTAAGGCCAAACATGAAGGACATCGGCAACACTATGTTCAGCATCCGCAAAACCGGCCTATGGGCATTGGTATGGATTTATTCGCTGTCCATAAGGATGGATCAGAGTTTCCTGTCGAAATCAGCCTCAGTCACTATAAAGACGATGAGGGAGCCTTTGTGATTGCCTATATCAATAATATCACTGAAAGAAAAAAGGCGGAAGAGAAAATTGAAAAATTAAATAATGAGCTGGAGCAGATGGTGGAGGAACGAACAGCCCAGCTTCGGATAGCACTGGAACAGTTAGAGGCTTCTAAGGAGGAGCTGACAATTGCGCTCAGCAAGGAAAAGGACCTGGGCGAATTAAAATCCCGCTTCGTATCCATGGCGTCACATGAGTTCCGTACCCCTTTAAGCACTATACTTTCATCAGCTTACCTGGCCAAACAATACTCGTCGGAAGCGGACCAGCCTAACAGGGATCGCCACCTGGATCGAATTGTAGTGTCTGTGGAGATGTTAACTACCATTCTGAACGATTTTCTGTCGCTTGGAAAAATTGAGGAAGGAAAGGTGGAAGTGAGGGAATCAACCTTCAATGTACAGTCACTTATACAGGAAGTGCTGGATGAAATGCAGGGGCTGCTGAAAGTTGGACAGTGGGTGGATTATCAACACAGTGGTGCGCTGGAAGCAACATTGGACCAAACTCTTTTTAAGCACATCATAATGAATTTGCTGAGCAATGCCATAAAATTTTCACCGGAATATAGCTGTGTTCAGGTATTTACTACCACTGGTGTTCAGGAACTTACCCTTGAAGTGATAGACAAGGGCATTGGAATGTCTGCCAATGACCGGCAGCACCTTTTTGAGCGATTTTTCCGTGCCGCAAATGCGGGAAATATTCAGGGGACCGGATTGGGCTTACATATAGTCAACAAGTATGCAGAATTAATGCATGGGGAAATACAGTGCGAAACGGAACTGGGCAATGGAACTAAATTTACCGTAATTATACCTACAAATTACCTGTAACTATGGCAAAAAAAACGATTCTATTAATTGAAGACAATCGCGAGATCAGGGAGAATACTGCAGAAATACTGACCCTTGCCGGATACCATGTGCTGGCAGCTGAAAATGGTAAGGTGGGAGTGGAGATGGCACTGCAATTCAGTCCCGACCTTGTGGTGTGCGACATCATGATGCAGGTGCTGGACGGTTACGGCGTATTGCATATGCTTCAAAAAAATGAAGTTACCCAGGATATTCCCTTCATATTCCTGACAGCCAGAACCGAGCGTGCTGATATTCGAAAAGGCATGGAAATGGGTGCAGATGATTACATTACAAAGCCATTCAGTGGCACCGATCTCCTTCATGCCATTGAAAGCCGGATAAAAAAGTCAGACCTCCGAACCCAGCACTTTCACACAAATCTTCATGGATTCAGCAGGCTAATGGAGGCTGCCACTGGCAAAAGCCCGCTACAGGAACTGGCTGACGGAAGAAATACAGAGAAATTCAGGTCCAAGCAAATCATTTACCAGGAGGGGAATCATGTAATTAATATATTCTACGTGCAAAAAGGAAAAGTGAAAACCTTTAAACGCAACGATGATGGAAAAGAACTGGTGACAGACCTTTACAATGAGGGTGACTTTTTCGGGTACGTGCCGTTGCTGGAAAATACGGTATACAGGGACACTGCACAGGCAATAGAAGATACGGAGATTGCGATGATACCGCGCGCAGAGTTTGAAGAACTGCTTAGTAACAACCGGGAGGTAACTGGGCAGTTAATGCGTTTGCTTGCCGGTAGTGTTACAGCGAAAGAGCAGCAGTTACTGGGATTGGCCTACAATTCCCTTCGCCGCAAAGTGGCTGAGGCACTGCTTTTCCTTAACAGGAAATACAATCAGCGTAAGGAAGTGCCTTTTTCGATTGGAATCAGCAGGGATAACCTGGCGACTATCGCTGGCACGGCAACGGAATCAGTGATAAGAACCCTCGCAGATTTCAGGGAGGAGAAGTTAATAGAAATCCGCGAAGGTTCGATTGTATTACTGAATGTAGAAAGACTCAGTAATATGCTGTATTGATTTACAATTGAAATTGACGGATATATTCATGAAATGTGGCCCGGAGCTTATCGAGATTTTCCTGGACAACAATAAGTTTTACTTCTAACTGTCTTTGTTTGTTGATAGCCTTACTGTATGGAATACTGTCTTCCTGCAGTAAATGTTCCTGCTCCCGGATTTCATGTCGGAGTAGCATGATTTGTTCATCCATTTGCAGAAGCCGATTATGAAAAACTTCTACCTGGCTAATGGCAACTCTCCCGTGATAAGTTTTCAGCAGCGCTACCAGTTGACTCTTAAAATCAATATTCTCGGACTCCAGTTGTTTAATCTGGGTCTTCCATGCTTTATTTTCTTCGATCAGGCTTTTTAATTTCAGATTCATTGATTCATTTTTCGGAAAATTAGGTTAACGTATATTTTTGCTGCCTGATGGAAGTCAGGTATTATAATGATAAAAATCAGGCTTACAGGTGTGCAATAAATACCGGTTGGCTAATCAGCCTCAATACCGATGTGGCATGACTGGGCTTGAAAAGATTTGAAAGCGTGCTCCGTCCGTAGGCGCCCATTACAATCAGGCTGTTTTTGCTGGTGAGCAAGAATTCCAGCAATTCTGCATTTGTATTTCCTTTCCGTTTAACGAAGTTTACGCTGCTGTAATGGTTGTTCATCCATTCTTTCATATTACTTACATCTTTATGGTCTGATTCCTTTCCGTTATTAACAGTAAATACCTGTATGGGCTGCTGTTTAAGTTCAGGAAAAAGATAAGTGAACTGCTTGATGGCAAAGATAGCAGAAGGGCTGCCATCATAGGTGAAAATCACCTGCTCTATCCCCTCAAAGCTCACCGGGGAGATCATTACAGGGCATTCTGCATCCAGCAATACATCCTTTACCAGTTTGGTAGGTACGGATTCACGTTGGTTAGCAAACGAGGTTTCAGCATCTATCAACACCAGGTCAGCATAACGGCTTTCCTGGATAATTTCCTGCAGCGGTACGCCCCGGTCGCGATGAATAGCAGAATTGATTCCTCTGCGTTCACACGCCTCCTTAAAATGTTTGATATTCATTTCACAGCATTGAGACTTCAGTTCATGGGTGTCCACCTGAGCAGTGGCGCCGCTTTCTGCTGCTTTTGATTTTAATGCGGATGGGGGGCGTTCTTCATATTCCAGGTTTTCGAGAAATATAGCCGTAAGTTTTGAATGGGTAAGATTGCAAAGAAAAGCGGCGAAGTCAAGCGCCTGGTAATTAAGAGACATGGCATCTGTTATAAATAATATCTTTTCCATAAAACTCGATTTTAGAGTAAAGGTATACCCGGGGCTTAGGATAAGTTATGATGGCTGTCAGTTGGTATTATGATTGTGAGTGTTTAAATCAGGATTAGCCGGATCACTGATGAGCATCATGGATCACCTGCTATATTCCACTTAGCTTTATGATCATAAAATTCGAAAAGATGGAGCCTGTTATAACAATCACACTTAACCCGGCCATAGATAAAACTACCAGTGTGCCATCACTGGAGCCTGATAAAAAACTAAAATGCACTCAGCCTGTATTTTCTGCCGGTGGAGGTGGTGTAAATGTGGCAAGGGCCATTTGCAAACTTGGCGGGAATGCTGCTGCCTTATATTTCAGTGGCGGGCACACCGGGAAGTTCTTCGGTGAACTGCTGGGAGCTGAAAAAGTCCCAGCTATTCCGATACTGATCAACGGTTATACCCGTGAAAATCTAATCGTTACGGATGAGCATACTGGCCAGCAGTACCGTTTTGGTATGCCCGGGCCTGAAATTTCTGCTACTGAATGGGCAACATGCCTTAGCCGGATCCGTGAAATACCACTCAGAAACAGGTTTGTGGTGGCAAGTGGCAGCCTGGCAGTAGGTGTGCCGCCTGAAGCGTTTGATACAATTGGACAACTGGTGAACGAAAGGGGAGGTCAGTATATTGTTGATACCGCCGGTAAGGGACTTTACCATGCAATACAGGGTGGGGCATTTTTGTTTAAGCCAAACCTGGGTGAGCTGGCTGCCCTGGCCGGCAAAAATAGGATTACCCTTGAGGAGGCTGCAGCAATAGCGAAGTTATTTATCGATGCGGGTAATTGCCAGTACATGGTAATTTCCCTTGGCCCTGCCGGTGCGATGCTGGTAAGTGCTGCTGGGGTAAGCCGTTTTAATGCACCTGAGGTGGAAAGGGTGAGCACAGTGGGAGCGGGTGATAGCATGGTGGCTGGTATTGTGCTAAAGCTGGCCCAGGGAGAAAATATTGATTCGGCAGTGAAATTTGGTGTCGCCTGTGGAACAGCCGCAACACTGAACCCCGGAACTACACTGTGTCACCCGGAAGATGTTCAAAAACTCTATCACTTGATGGATTAGTCCAATCACAGCATGCAAGCATGGTTCTTTCAAGGATGTGACCACTATCATACTCCTGCCTAACAGGTGTCATTTCATGCCGGGTCTAATAGAACTAAGTTTGAATTAATAAATACTTAGTTATGGAAATCTATGTTAGTGAAGAAGCCGTATTACAGGAAATTCAAAAAAAATTTAGTGAATTTTATCCGCACCTCCGGATTGAGTTTTATAAAAACCCGCATGATTTGAATACTTCCTGTCCTGATAAGGAATGGTTGGACAATTCCCTGCCTGTTGATGAGGTGCGAATTATCCATACTGCAGCCTGGATTAATATCAGCCCGGAAGTGACTACCGGTGCTCTCGAACAGGCATTTTACGATTTACTTGGCCTCAGTGTACAGATTTACAGGAAGGAGCGGGAGCACTGGATAGAAACTACCACTACTGATATATGGACGCTGGGAAAACAGGAGGAAGTGGCCAGGCGCGAAGGTAGTGTGGAAATTGTCCCTTCTCCCGATGATGTAAATGATGGGTTATGAAAAAAGTTCTACTGGTGGCTGACTGTATGTTGCTTTCAAAAGGAGCAGTCCGGTATGCATGCTACCTCGCTAAAATGAGCAGTTGTGGTCTTGCCGCTGTACTGGTAAAAGATGAGGATTTTATGGAAATGAGGCCGGAATACAAGAGTGTACAGTTTGAAAAAAACAGCGGCCAACTTCCAGTGATGCTTAAAAACGAGTCAGATATGCAAAAATTGGTGGAAACCAGCATGCATGATTTTCTGGCCCTTTGCGAAAAAGAAGGAGTTGCCGGATCCATCTATCACGCCGCTCCTGTAACACCGGAAGAAATGATTGAAGAATCCAGGTTCTCAGACCTGATTGTAGTAGATGCGGGTACTTTTCTTACAGATAAAATTGAACAAATACCGTCACCATTTCTGCAATACCTGCTCGCCAATGCTATTTGCCCGGTACTAATCACTCCACCTGTATTTCATCTTCCACAGGAGATTGTTTTTTGCTACGACTGGCACGACGATGCAATGGTGGCGATTAAACAATTTACTCTTTTGTTGCCTTTTTTCGGAGATAATAAAGTGACTGTGCTTATAGTCAAAGAAAACGGTGAGAAACACTCAGGAATGGTGCCCCGGATGAGAGACTGGCTGGGTAAATACTACAGCCAGGTAGCCTTTAGAGTTTTGGAGGGGGATCCTTATGATCAGCTGTTTTCCTACCTGATGAAAAGCCAGCGAACATTGGTTGTTATGGGGGCATATGGCCGCTCCATGATTTCCAGGTTTTTTTATCGCAGCCACGCTGACCTACTCATCAGATCATTAGCTTTCCCTATATTTATTGCGCATTCCTGAATGCGTTACTAACGCATTTCGCAACCTTCATATGCTCTTTTCCACTACTTCATATGTACAGTAAACACTGGAATCTTATGTTCATTCAATACTTCACTGATGAAACTCTGCCTGAAAAGTCTGGAAAATCCACTTCTTCCATAGGCACCTGCAATTAAAATCGGTTTAGTATACCCTTGCATCCAGGTGGTCAGATATTTTTTAGGGTCGGCCTCCAGTTGCTCCACTGATAAATTTGGAAAGTGCCGGTTCACCAATTCGGTTATATTTTGTTCTTCCGGAACAGCTTCTTCTTTTCTACTGCAATACACCAACTTTGCAGGGAGATGACATAGATATGGGAATAAACAGGCAAAACTTTTAATAGAGAAAACGGAGGATGGACTACCGTCATATGTCAGAATTAAGCTTTCCGGAAATGCTGCATTTTCCGGTATTATTATCACCGGACACTCTGAGATGTGTAATACATTACCCATTGTTTCGTCAGGGCCGGTTATTTTGATATCATCAAAGAAATTTTCTCCTGGAACTACCATTAAATCTGCGAAGCGTGTTTCCCGTTTTAATTCTGATAATGCAAAACTATTCAGGTTTTTATGAACTGTGCACTCCATGCCACTGTTAACGCAGGCCTCCAGAAACTTTTCGACTGCCGGTTCAACGGATGCAGCACCATATTCTTCTATCAGCGGAACATAGGGTGATGTTCCTGCAAAGGAGTAAGTGAGCTCCGGGCTTGGCAGGAAAATCCCTGTAAGCAGGATATGTTCAAGTGCATTTAATTTTTGGGAGAAATCAAAGGCAGATGGAGAAAAATTCTTACCATCAGTTGCCAGCAAAACTTTTTTCATGATTTAATAATTAATGTGTGAATAAATTATCTGCTATATGGGGAGAGCCTGTTAAAGCAGATGTTTAACAGGCAATGGTAAGGAATGAATGATACCGTAACCAGGCAACCAGACTTAATACTTATTTACAGTGTGCGATAAACAGTGGTGCATTGGTTGCCATTATCAGGTCATCGGCCATACTGGGGTCCAACCAACGGGAAAGGCCACTCCTGGCATAGGCTCCGAGTACAACCAGCGTATTGCTCCCCATTTCGTTTACATGTCGGATGATGAGATCTTCCGGGGTGCCTTTCAATACAGTATAGGAGGCATCCGGATAATGCCGCTTCATAAACTCTTTCATTAAACGGCCATCAGGCAGGTGCAGATCTGTCCGTGGTTTCTTCACTGTCAGTACTTCTACCGGAAGGTGTTTTGTTTCCGGTAACAAATAATTCAGCATACGAATGGCCTGTACAGATGCGGGTGTAGCATCAAACAATATTACCACCTTAAAGATGGGCTGATATGGTTTAGGCACCGTTAACACGGGGCAGGCTACTTCGGCCAGTAGATGCCGCATAAAATGCGATGGCGTATCCTCGTTTGCATACGCAAAGGATTCATGCATGTCGATTATTAGTAAGTCCGCGTACACACTTTCCAGTAGTAGTTCGCTAATGGCATAATTTTTACTTCTGTGCACCGAATAATTTAAACCGGCTTCCTGGCAATTGGCTTCAAAGCGCCCAACGGCAGCGTTTCGTAATGATTCATCATGTTCTTCCAGAGCGCTTACGTGGTGTGGAGTAATCATGCCTTCCTCCCCAACCAGTTCACTGATCCCGTAACTGTGATAACTGAAATCTTCCAGAAATACTCCTACCAGGTGGGAGTGGTCGTTTTGGGCGATTGCGATAGCGTAATCAAGAGTGTTCTGGCGGAACCGCAGTCCGTCCAGTACTACTAATATCTTTTTCATGCCATTTAGTTTAGAGGGTGACGGGGGGCGTGGAAAATGCTATGCACACCCAGGAATTTTGCTTTCAGAAATAAGATAAATGCTGCAAATGCCAGGATTAAAGTAGATGGAAAGGCTGATCCGGCTCCCAGCGGAGCAATTGCCAACAGGAATAACATCGCTGTTACAAGGCCTGCCTTCATCAGCTCAGTTCTGCCGCAGATGGCGGCAGCAGTAAGTAGCTGGACAATTCCAATACTGACAACAATAACGGTAATACTATTCCTGAATGCGCCATAAATAAAGTCCTCATATATCCTGAAAACGGCGGTGTTGCCGAAGTAGAGATAGGACTCCGGGGTACGTATGGCGGTTTGAATATTATAAATGCCAGCCAGGAGGAATATGGCGGAAAAAAGTATGCGTGCTACGTTAGGCCACCTGATTGCTGTTACCAGCATAAATATACTGAGGAGGTTTGCGATCAGGTAACTGGTGGTGAAGATATTGCCAGACATAACTTTAAAATTTGACAATACTAAACTAAGTCGATAATTAAGTACCTCAAATGATGCTGGTCACACCGCCGCCTGATTCAGATCAGGTATGGAAACTTGTCTTTAATTCATCACCTTTACGCCATTGCCTTTCAACTCCGCCATCTGTTTTAAAGTTATGTCCTTATCAGTTACCAATGCATGTAAGAGAGATAAAGGCGCAAATTTCAGGTAGCTGTCGCGGCCTATCTTAGTTGAATCGCATAGTACAAACACCTGATCTGCACTGCCCGCCATGGCGGTGCTGATAATGGCTTCGGTTTCGCTGAAGGCGGTCAACCCACTTTTTACTGACAGTCCGTCTGTTCCAATAAAGGCTTTATCCGCATGGTAGCTGCGGATATGTTCCACTGCTTTGCTGCCATGCACCGCCTTGCGCTGACCGTCCATTTCACCGCCGGCGAGGTTTACCTGTATACCCGGAACGTCCATAAACGCCGCGGCTACGGGCAGGGAGTTAGTGATGATACGCAGTGGCGTAATATCTTTCAGGTGGGTACACATGGTAAACACCGTGCTGCCACAGTCCAGGAAAATGGTGTCCCCCGGCTCTACCAATGCGGCTGCCAGTTTGCCAATATATTTCTTTTTGATCACAGCCTGGGTTTCTTTATCCGCATAGGCTGTGAACGGATGCCTGGGAGGGGCTTTCATGGCGCCACCATGGGTGCGTATTAACAATTCCTCATCAGCTAGCTGCTGCAGGTCCCTGCGGATAGTGACAGCTGAAATGCCCAGTTCATCGGCTATTTCCTGCACTTCCATGCTTTCCCGCTTATCCAGGATTTTAAGAATCTGTTTTTTTCTTTCCGGGTATCCCATTTTAATCTATCTTTGATAAAATTAATCAAATTTGATCAAAAGTAATCATTTGTATGCAGCCTGAAGTGAAAATTATCTCGAAGGAAGTGTTGTCGGACAACTGGTACACGCTCTATAAAGTAACGTACGACTATAAAAACCGCCGCGGCACCTGGCAAACACAAACCCGCGAAGCGTATGACCGTGGCAACGGCGCAGTGATACTGCTTTATAACCCCGCCACGGGCAACGTTATCCTGACGAAGCAATTCCGTCTCCCCAGTTATATAAACGGCAACCCCACCGGGATGCTGATAGAAGCCTGCGCAGGCTTACTGGACAAGGACAACCCGGAAGAGTGCATCCGCCGCGAAGCGGAAGAAGAAACTGGTTTCCGAATCAAAGACGTCCGGAAAATCTTTGAGGCTTATATGTCGCCCGGCTCTGTTACCGAAATACTCCACTTCTTCATCGCCGAGTACACCCCCGAAATGAAAACCGGCAGCGGCGGCGGACTGGAACATGAACAGGAAGAAATAGCCGTACTGGAAGTGCCGGTGGACACCGCCATGGCCATGATCAGCAGCGGTGAAATCAAAGACGGTAAAACCATCATGCTGCTGCAATACGTGAAACTGCACCAGCTGATGTAAGCTATTGTGAAAGGGCTGTTTTAGGATACAATTTTTTGAAGGCATTGTACACGGCCTGGTGTATCACCGTACTGTGCAACTCCTCCGGCAGATAGTCGAACACCGCCTCGATATTTTTTGCAGCTTTTATATGATCATATAACTTCACGGCATCTTCATACATGCGCTTATCTTCCGCCTTATTGGGTGCACCAATGTAAACACGCGCAGGCGTTACGTTTACCGCTGTTTTCAGTAGTGATTCATCATCCCACCACAGGCTCGGACTGATAATAATATAAGTGGAAAACAACTGCGGATGCCGCAGCAGTATTTCCGATGCCAGCAGCCCTGCAAGCGACTCTCCAATCACCGTTCTTTGTTCACTAACACGGAAATTTTTGCTAAGCCAGGGCTGCAACTCCTTCTCAAGAAAGCCGATATATTTGGCTGATTGCCCATACTGCGGGAAGTTGGTCTTCTTAAACCCGGCCTTTTCAATAAAGTCGGTATTAGGCACCGCAAAGGTGAAATCGCGGCGGCGGTTAGTATTTTCAATGCCTACTACTATGGACCTTGGAAAACGGGCAATCCAGGGTTGTGTATTATACCGCACAATGCCGGCAAGGTGGAAGAAGTCTTCCTCCATGCCGCCATCCAGCACAAAAATCACCGGATAGCGCACCGTGTCAGCTGCATTATATCCCTCCGGCAGGTAAATATTAATGTGTCGGTTTTCCTGCAGGATGTCGGACCATAAAGTGGCCGTCTGTCCGATTGTAATAGGTTGGCTGTTGATTTGCGCTGATACATTTGCGCGCAAGCAAATAATGATAAAAAGTACTTGCAGAAATCGAGTCATGAATGGTGTTTTATGGAAATTGAATGTACTGGAAATACCTGACGCTACCTTGCTTTGTTTTGTATTTATCAAAAATGTTCATATCTTTGCGGCGTCAAATTCACTACAATGAAAACAAACATCACATACCGTACAGCGTTGAACGCAGCTACTGTCATCAGGGCAGTAATTGCAAGCACCTGTATCGTCTTAATTTAAGACGGGGAGGCAGCCTTGCACCCAGTATGATTGATGATTACTCCCCATTCCATTTTTAATTTATTTAAATGCGATGACCATGCCCGGCATGGAGTAATCCGCTGTTTCCCCTATTTATTCAATCCCATTTGTTAAACAAATTTTTTCAACTGTATGATGCACCTGATCATTAAAACTTTGATTATCGTAATTACCGAACCGCTCCGGTAACAGGATCGCATTTGCTTATTCGCAGCGCCTCCGTTACCAAACGCAGGCGCTTTTTTTATTTAATACATTTTTATGAAACGCTTAACCCGAAACAGAAATATTGGAATCATGGCCCATGTAGATGCAGGTAAAACCACTGTCACTGAACGCATGCTGTATTATACCGGCCTTACGCATAAATTAGGAAGTGTAGATGAAGGAAACACCGTGATGGACAGTGATCCGCAGGAAGAAAAACGAGGTATCACCATCTCTTCTGCGGCCATCACCACTTACTGGAAAGATCATCAGATCAATATTATCGATACTCCCGGCCACGTGGATTTTACCGCTGAGGTGGAAAGATCGCTACGCGTGCTCGATGGCGGGGTAGTGGTATTTTGTGCCAAATCAGGCGTACAGCCGCAATCTGAAACGGTATGGCGCCAGGCGGACAAATATAACGTGCCACGTATTGTGCTGATCAATAAAATGGACCGGCAGGGGGCCGACTTTCAACGTGTATTAAACGAAGTACGCAATGTGCTGAAAGCTAATACCGTACCGGTGCAAATCCCGATAGGCGCTGAAGACGATTTCCAGGGTGTGATCGACCTGGTGAATATGGAGGCATTAGTCTGGAATAGCGATGATGGCAAACAGTTCGGTATTACGGATATTCCTGCGGGACTGCTGTCCGCTGCCCAACAGGCG
The DNA here is from genome assembly GCF_900142605.1 of Chitinophaga jiangningensis. Classification (GTDB taxonomy): domain Bacteria; phylum Bacteroidota; class Bacteroidia; order Chitinophagales; family Chitinophagaceae; genus Chitinophaga; species Chitinophaga jiangningensis. The sequence goes on along the minus strand of NZ_FRBL01000004.1, from coordinate 192,056 downwards.
CGACAAACACTCCTGGAAGAATTATCCATGGCAGATGAAATGATCTTCGAAAAGTATACCGATGATCCGGAAAGTATAACGGTATCGGACCTACGTAATGCCATACGCAAGGCTACTTTAACAGGTGCTGTTATCCCGGTGCTGGCCGCTGCGGCTTATCGCAACAAAGGGGTGCAACCCCTGCTGGATGCAGTGGTCGATTATCTGCCGGCTCCGGAAGATATGGCCACCATTCATGTGGCCGATCCTGAACAGGAGCTGAGGGTAAGTACGGATAGTCCGCTTGCTGCCCTGGCCTTTAAAATCATGGCAGATGATTATGCGGGTAAATTAACGCTCGTCAGAGTATATACCGGTATGCTGCGTGCAGGCGATACCGTTTGGAATAGTCGCACCGGTAAACGGGTACGTATCAGCCGCCTGCTCCGCATCATGTCCGATAAATATGAACCGGTAGAAACCATTGAAGCAGGAGACATCGGTGCGATCGTGGGCCTGAAGGATGTGCGTACCGGTGATACTTTATCTGCCGGTGATCAACCGCTCACGCTTGAAAAAATCAGCTTTCCCGAACCGATGATCGGTTACGCCATTGAGCCCAGGCTGGCAAAAGATGCGAACCGGCTGGGTGAGGTGCTGGCGCGACTGGCAGACGAAGATCCTACTTTACAGGTCAGTGTGGATGAGGTGTCCGGACAAACCATCCTGAAAGGAATGGGAGAGCTGCACCTGGAAGTAGTCCTGGAAAAAATGGCCACGCAATACCAGCTGGACGTGAACAAAGGACAACCACAGATTGCCTACAAGGAACTGTTCACAGCTGCTGTTACGCACAAGGAAGTTTACAAAAAGCAGAACGGCGGCTCCGGTAGCTTTGCTGCTATCGAGTTTGAAATAGGACCCCGTAAAGATGGTATGCCCGGACTGGAATTCATCAACGAAATCAGGGGTGGTGCTATCCCGGCGGCATTTATTCCTTCGGTGCAGAAAGGCTTTGAAACAGCCATGAAAGCTGGCGTGCTGGCAGGGTATCCGTTGCAAAGCATGCGGGTACGACTGTTTGATGGTAGCATACACGAAAAGGATTCCCATGCACTCGACTTTGAACACGTAGCGGTGTTAGGATTCAGGAGTGTGGCTGTATTAGCCAGGCCAAAACTGTTGGAACCTGTTATGCAGGTGGAAGTAACATTGCCGGAAGAATTTACCGGTGCCATCACCGGGGACCTGAACAGGCGCCGCGGTGTGATCCGCCACATTGAAATGAAGGGAAATGCGCAGGTCATTAAAGCGGAAGTTCCCCTTGCGGAATTATTCGGTTATATAACGGCGTTGAGAACGTTGTCGTCCGGAAGGGCCGCTGCTTCGGTAACTTTTTATGATTACCAGGTAGCTCCCGCAAGCGTGGTAGCGTAGTATTGTGTAGAAGCAGGTGATGCCGGGAGGGTCACCTGCTTTTTGATGAGACAAAAATCCTCCCTATCTTTGCCGCTTCATTAACCCAAATTTTAATCAGTTTATTTTCTATGCAAAAACATTGGAACCTGCTCTGTATTGGCGTATTCGTATTATTCCTCGCTGCTTGCGCACCCGAATCACCGCAGCATTTTTTTGAGCAGGCAGTATTAAACACCAACCTGGTAAACGATTTTGATCCGAAATCATTTGGTAGAACACTTGAACAGAATACGATTGAGTATCCGGATATTCCATCCAGCAAAAAGAAAGGAGACGAAGCACAGGAAGTAGTCAAGATGAAGATACTGACTTCAGAACGCGCGCTGGAAAACATTAAAAAGTTGTCCGCCAATGATGACGAAACAAAAGCTATCAAGGAAAATTCGATCGCCCTTTTCGAAATGGTAATACCGGTGTACAAAAATGAGTACATGCAATATGCTAAGCTCTGTGATACAAAAGGGTCCGCCGAAGAAAAGGCGGCTATCCTCACTAAAATTGAACAGAACTATGCGCCTAAAGTATATCAGCAACTGGATGCACTCTACCAGAAAGGAAAAGTATACGCTGAAAAAAATGATATTGAGGTAAACTGGGGGAGATAGTAACTGTTACCCCACTACGAAATATATTAAAGCTTCGGTCGGACCTGAATAGGTGTTGATCGAAGCTTTTTAAACGTTTGATCCCAGCATGACCTTCTCAACAAACCATTTTGATCCGCTCACCAAACCTCCCATCCTCCATCCATCCGTAATTTTGTACTACTAAATACATTCAAGATGAGAAAAGTACTGATCACCGGCGCAAACAAAGGACTAGGCTATGAACTGGCGAAATATTTATTACAACAAGGTTATTTTGTTTACATCGGCGCAAGAAGCAAAGCACTCGGGCAACAGGCGGTGGATGCTCTCCACCAGGAAGGACTCACCAACAGCACATTATTGGAAATAGACCTCGCCAGCGAGGAGTCTATTACCCGCGCTGCCGCTACCTTCGGCAGTAAAGAAACTACACTGGATATCCTGATCAACAACGCTGGCATCCTCGGACGCCGCCAAAATCCGGAACAGCCACTAACCATTAAGGATGTACGAGAAGTTTTTGAAACCAACCTGTTTGGCACTATCGCAGTAACAGAGGCTTTCCTGCCTTACCTGGAAAAATCTGAGTTGGCAGTCATTGAAAATATCACCTCAGACCTTTCTTCCCTAACGTTGCATCAGGACCCAAATTGGTTGTTATATAAGGCGAAGTCAATTACCTACGGTCCATCCAAAACAGCGCTGAACGCGTACACCGTGGCGCTCGCCTATGAGTACAAAGACCGCAACTTCAAAATCAACTGCGTAACGCCCGGCTGGACCTCCACGGATTTCAACGGCCATAGTGGCGGTAAGTCAGCAGCTGAAAACTGCGTCAACCTCGCTAAATATGCCATGCTGGATGCAAACGGCCCTACCGGTAAGTTTTTCGGTGAAGAAGGAGAGTTGCCATGGTAGTCAGGTCAACAATTGGCTTTTCCGGTTGTTAATTCGGCATGGCTGATATTATAAAACCGGGCACTGCTTTAATCATTTTCCAGATCGCTATAACGGCTGGCTACCGTGCTGCGGCACAGCATGATACTACACATGTCCAAAAACATAAGGTAAATATCACCGGCATTGGTGGAAAAGATATTCGCGGCTATACCAATGGTAAATACCGCGGTAATCAGGTATATGCTGCACAGGCTGAGTATCGGTGGAACTTTTATAAACGCTGGGGCGCAGTAGGCTTCTTCGGGGTGGCCTTTACGGAAGCTCCGTCCAGTGCTGTACTGCCTGGTGGTGGGGTAGGCGTGCGTTTTAAAGCCATCCGTTCCAGGAATATCAATATCGGCGTAGATGGCGCGCTGGGCAAGGATGATAAGGGTATCTACTTCCGCATCAACGAAGCTTTCTGACAAATACCGGTATAATACGCATAGGTGCCCAGCCAGGTATCAATATAATCCGGCTCCTGCACATCGGTAAACCCCTGCATTTCCATGTACACCGGCATCAGGCCTTTCACATTATCGGTAGTGGTACGAAAGCCATCTAATAGCTGCACCGTGTAAAAGGCCATACGCATACGGTAGGACGAAGGCTGGCCCCAATCCCCGATCACCAGCCTGCCGCCCGGCTTCAGCACCCGTTGTATTTCCGCGAGGGCAGCAAACTTCCCTTCTTTACTAAGCTGATGAAATACCAGCGAGCTCACCACCTTATCAAAGCTATTATCCGCATACGGAAAAACGCCACCGTCGTATAGATCCAGCGGCAGGTCGAGGCCGAACTTTGCCAGCTTTTTCGCTGCCAGCGCTTTCACTTTTGGGTCGATGTCGAGCCCGCGAAGGTTCGTGTGTGCGTTACGTTGATGAATGCGAATGAGGTTCTGACCGGTACCAAACCCAAATTCAAGGATGGCCTCCCTGCTTTGCGGGGCCAGTTCAGTCACTAACCTTTGCCGGATGCGGTTTTCAGGCATGGTCAAACTCACCGTAACATCATATAATCCCGTCAGGAAGTGATATCCCATAGCCGGGGTAAATTGCTTTTTTGCTGGTTCCAGTGTTGCCATAGCAGCGCGTTTAGGCAACAAAAATCCATCAATACACCTTCCGGAAATTGTACAAACCTGCTAACTTTTCAATGCGAAGAAAGGTTTGATGCCAAACATTTTATAGAAAACCCGCGTGAAATGGGAGGAGTCCGTGAAGCCGGCATCATGCGCGCAGGCTGTGAGGGAGCTGCCTTGCCTGGATTTTAGGATAGCCATCATCAGTCGTTTCCATAATATATACTGGTGCACGGATATCCCCAGTTGGTTTTTAAAGAGATGGGAGAGCCGCCCTTCGGATAAGTACGAGGCCTTTGACAATTGGGTTAAGGTCAGGTGGTTGGTATGGGCCAGCGCATCGATGGTGCGCAAACACTGCCGGATACGCTCATCCAGGTGGCTGTTATCAGGAGTGCCTGCGCGTTGCAGCAGCAAGGGGATGTTCACACCTGCACCCACATGAAATGCATCCAGGTCAGGGTGATTGGTAACAGGGGAATTTGACTGATATAACGTAAACGCCTGCATGAAATAACGCCCCGCCGGGGATAACGGATCAAGGAACAGGAGGTCGCAGGTAGCATGCAGGCAATCGAAGCTATGGGTAACGTTTGGCGGCAGGATAGCATTGGTAAGGCCGGTAAATTCCCCCGCCGCGGTGCTGATGCTGAAAGTGCCGGTATGGCTGAATACTACCTCAATAAGGTAATGGGCGTGTTTCCGTGTTTGATAGTTGCTGTTGGAAAACACGGCGTAGCCCTGATCTAAGTTGAATATTTCTACCGGCATAATACCTATTCTTCCGGCGTATCAAAATCCTGCACGGCCACAAAATCGTTTATTGACGGGTCCCATTCAAAGGCTGCATGTTCAGAGGCAAATACGGATTCCAGTCGCGGTTCAAAGTGCAGCACTTCCGCCAGGCTGATTAGCGCGGCATGATCCGGGTTACCCAGGTAGGCATCATCTTCATCCCCATGAAACAGCTGCCAGCCGCTATCTTCCGGGTTATCAGGCTCGGCACACAGTGCCCAGTTGATTTCTCCTTTTTCCAGTGCCCGCAGCGTAATGATGGCTTTCTTGTTTTCATCAAACTGTGGTGCTACCAGGATGGTAGCAATCTGGCTGCCGGTAAAACTAATAACGTCTCCTTTGTGCAGCTCCTGAATATAGTGCGGTTGATTGGTTAAATAACCTTTGAAGGTCTCGCCGTTGATCTCGGAAATCTCTACCCACATTCTTTCGGCGCGACAATTATCTGCAGTCTGAAAATTGAATACGAAAAACAGCCGCACCATATTGCCCACTTGCAAACTGGCAATTTCTTCCGGCGATGGCGCCAGGAAATGACGTGGATGGAGGGAGGCTTCCTTACGGATATCCTGTAAATAGTAGCTTGCAGACATGTATGAAATTTGCCTGCAAGATATTATTTTATCACGTATTATAGCCATCTCCTAAAAGGTAAGCTACTATCAGAAAACAAACGAGGAATGCTGCCACCAGTGCAATCAGTGTGTACAACACACGAACTTTTCGAACTGCCCAGTAATCATGAAGCGGAAGCTGTTGATTTGACAGTTTTCGTACGATCATTACCACCAACTTAATTAAAAAATAACAGATCGGATATACTATCAGATAGAGGATAGGGAAGAGGATGCCTACTCCCATTGCAGCCTGCAGTAACATAGGTAAGGATTTAATCTCTTGTAAGATACTATATAAAGTTTTGTATTTTCCATAAAATCCCACGTTATGCAACTCACTGAAACTATCAGCCAGTTATTTGGTATAACCCCTGCACAAACCGCTATCTTCCTCAATGGATTCCATAAAGTCCACCTCAAAAAAAATGACCATTTCTCACACAGCGGAAAAATATGCCACCACATTGGTCTCGTTGAACGGGGGCTTATGAAATGCGTATTCGATACCACAGGAGAGGAGCGAGTGTTCGAATTCGCCTATGAAAATAATTTTATTGCCGATTACCATAGTTTTATCACCCAAACCCCTTCCGAAAAATCAATCATCTGCCTGGAAGATACTACGGTGATGGTGATAGACAGAGCACAACTACAGCAGCTGGCAGCGGCACATCCTTTTGTAGCAGCTATGAGTGAAAAGATGAATGAGCTGCTGTTTCTGAAAATGCACGAACGTGTGAAATCGTTGCTACTCAGCAATGCGACGGAACGCTATGAACAGCTGCTATCCTCCCGGGCGGACCTGGCCAACCGCATCCCGCAGTATTTACTCGCTTCCTACCTCAACGTGACGCCTGAAACTATCAGCCGCATCCGCCGCAAAAACTTATCAGGTTCCGGTTCTTGATGTAGGTCAAGCAATGCCGGGCTGGCTGGCTGTTATCTTTACTGTAAAAACATATGACACTGCTACAGCAAACCCGCGATGCCTACTATTGGACCAACAAACTTCTGGACGCCATTCCGTTTGAACACTGGGATACCCTCCCTGATGTGCTGGAAACCAGCGTGAGCTGGCAGGCCGGCCACCTGATAGTGAGTTTGTACTATCACTCTGTTATGGTAATTACCGGCCATCAGATGGACATACTGAAAGCGCTGCCCATGCAAAAGTACGATCAGCTTTACACAGCAGCTTCTCCTGCACTGGCCACAGGCGCTACAGCTCCCGAAGTGCTCCGGGAGCACTTGCAGCTGATCCAGCAAAAGTCACTGGCCGTAATAGCGCTGATATCTCCCGAACAACTAACCGAACCACTGGCACCAGGTACCGGTACTCACCCCATTGCCCATATGAAAGGGGAAGCGCTGGACTGGAATATCAAGCATACCATGTGGCATTGCGGGCAGCTGGGGATATTGAAGCGACTCATCAATGGCCGCATGGATTTTGGCCTGGCACCAAATAAAAAACCGTAGCAAACAGCGTTTGCTACGGTGGTAGTAGAACTTATTACTGAAAATTAACGCGTCGTCATATTCTCCATTTCCTTCAACCGTTTCATGGCATCCTGCTGCCTTAGGAAACCGTAGTTAATACCACTTGGGTTAAGAGAGGAACCTTCCTGGTATGGATACTTGTCGAAATCCTTGAAGAACTCCTTAATGGTTTGCTGGATAGGTACCAGTAACCACATTTGCTGCCCCAGGAATCTTGTGGACCCGCCACCCTCTTTCATGCCCCTTTCATAAGGGTCCATCCGGAGGTTGGTGATGGTGGCCCAGGAAGTAACTTCCCTGGTGGCAGTGGCAATGTTTCCTTCGGATGCAACAGCGAAGCTGGTTTTCCAGTCTTTCCATCTTACTGCATTCAGGTTGCCTCCCTGGTCAAAGTAATAAATTACCTCACGTGGACCTTTCTGGGTTTGGCCGGTCAGGTACGGAAGGAAATCAAAACCATCGAGGTGCACCTTGAAGTTTTTGCCATTGGCACTATACCCGCTTGCCATTTTCCCTTTTATGTCAGAAACGCCGGCAGCAGCGCATAATGTAGGGAACCAGTCAATCAGTGAAATGATTTCATTGCTGACAGTGCCTGGTTTAATTTTGCCTGGCCAGCGAATCATCATTGGAATACGCATACCGCCTTCCCAGGTGGTACCTTTCTCGCCATGGAACATCGTCATGGCGCCATCAGGCCATAATGCAATTTCAGCACCGTTATCGGTAGTGTACAGCACTATGGTATTATCCGCTATCTTCAGATTATCCAGGAGGTTCAGTAATTCGCCCACCATACCGTCGTGTTCCACCATACCATCAGCATGTATGCCTACACCGGTTTTACCCAGGCTGGCAGGCTTCAGGTGGGTAAACACGTGCATACGGGTACTATTGAACCACACGAAAAATGGCTTGTCAGCTTTCGCCTGTTTATTGATAAATTCTTTGGCTGCACCGAGGAATTCTTCATCCACTGTTTCCATGCGTTTGCTGGTGAGAGGACCTGTATCCTCAATTTTGCCATCAGCGGAGCTGCGTATTACACCGCGGGGACCAAACCTTTTCTTAAAGGAAGGGTCTTTGGGGTAGAAGTAGCCTTCTGGTTCCTCTTCCGCATTGAGGTGGTAGAGGTTGCCGAAGAACTCGTCGAACCCGTGCTTGGTGGGCAGGTGCTTATCCTGATCCCCCAGGTGGTTTTTACCAAACTGGCCGGTAGCATAACCGGCGTTTTTCATGACATCCGCAATGGTAGGCATCCATTCGGTAATACCGTGTGGATCTCCGGGCATACCAATGGTGAGCAGCCCTGTCCGGAATGGCTCCTCTCCGAGGATAAACGAAGCGCGGCCGGCGGTACAACTCTGTTGCCCGTACGAATCTGTAAACAGCATGCCCTCATTAGCGATGCGGTCAATGTTAGGTGTCTGATAACCCATCAGCCCTTTCGTATAGGCGCTGATCTGTGGAATACCAATGTCGTCACCGAAGATTACCAGGATGTTAGGCTTTTTCTGCGCCTGAGCGGAACTGCTGGTCAATGCGCCCAGTAAGGCTATGGCCGCTATTGCCCGTAACTGCTTTGAAAAAATCAACATAGCTCGATTTTTAGGTGTTAGCACGCCAGACAATACACATAATGGAAAGTATTACGGGAACGGTTTTCCAGGACATAGCCTTCGCCGGAGATGCGACGGTACTCGGATCTATTCGTACGCGGTAATAACGATCCAATATGTTTATGCCTGGACACAGATGATGTATCTGTTGCTTGTATGATCTAAATTAACACCGGATTGCACGAAATGTTTAAGCAAACGAACCAATCCTTGTCTTAAATTATTTACTCAGTAAAATGAGCTACCTTCATCATCCATAAAAAATACAGAATATGAGTACCGAAAAAGCCATTCTTGCAGGTGGTTGCTTCTGGGGAGTGGAAGAGCTGATCCGCCAGCTGCCAGGCGTTACGGCCACCGTAGTGGGATATACCGGCGGTGATGTGCCCAATGCCACCTACAGAAATCATGGGACACATGCCGAAGCCATCGCTATTACCTTTAACCCGGATATCATTTCCTATCGCACCCTGCTGGAATTTTTCTTCCAGATACATGACCCTACCACCCGCAACAGGCAGGGGAATGACATAGGCACGTCCTATCGCAGCGCTATCTTTTACCTGAATGAACAACAGCATGAAACCGCTGTGAAGCTTATTGAAGAACTGAATGCTTCCGGCAAATGGCCCGGTAAAATTGTGACGGAAGTAGTGCCGGCCGGCGACTTCTGGGATGCCGAAGAAGAACACCAGGACTATTTGCAGAAACATCCTTTTGGCTATACCTGCCATTACATCCGACCGGAGTGGAAATTATAAATAACTAATTGAATAAAAAGAGGCGGCGATTATACATCGCCGCCTCTTGCCTTTTCTAACCATTTATCACGAATTATTTCCGGAGATCGAACCTGTCGAGGTTCATCACTTTATCCCATACTTTAACGAAGTCAGTGACAAATTTCTCCTGTGCATCAGCGCTGGCGTAAACTTCAGCGATGGCTCTCAGTTCAGCGTTGGAGCCAAATACGAGGTCGGCACGTGTAGCCGTCCACGTTGGTTGCGTAGTTTTACGGTTGTAGCCCTGGTACAGTTCTTTATCGTCCGACGCCTGTTTCCATGCGGTATTCATGTCCAGCAAGTTTACGAAGAAATCGTTGGTAAGCTGACCCGGGCGCTCGGTGAAAATGCCGTGGTTGGACCCATCGTAGTTGATGTTGATGGTGCGGAGGCCGCCCAGCAGCACGGTGAGTTCAGGAGCAGAGAGGGTGAGCAGCTGTGCTTTGTCTACCAGCATGGCTTCAGTAGACTCTGCGAGCCTGCCTTTGCGGTAGTTGCGGAATCCGTCGGCCAGTGGTTCCAGGAAGGCGAAGGAGTGTACTTCGGTTTCTTCCTGTGTGGCGTCCATACGACCAGGGGTGAATGGAACGGTGATGTTATGACCAGCGTCTTTAGCGGCCTTTTCCACACCGGCCACACCTGCGAGTACGATCAGGTCGGCAAGGGAAATTTTCTTACCGTTTGCGGCGGCGCTATTGAATGCCTGTTGGATGCTTTCGAGCTGTTGCAGCACTTTCCAGAGCTGGGCAGGATTGTTTACCTGCCAGTCTTTCTGTGGTGCAAGGCGGATGCGTGCACCGTTGGCACCACCGCGTTTATCAGAACCGCGGAAGGTGGAAGCCGATGCCCAGGCAGTGCCTACCAGTTGTGAAACGGTTAAGCCGGAAGCCAGGATTTTTTCTTTCAGGGAAGCGATGTCGGCTGCATCCACCAGCGGATGATTTACGGCAGGAATAGGATCTTGCCAGATCAGTACTTCTGCTGGTACATCCGGGCCGAGGTAGCGGCTGCGCGGGCCCATATCGCGATGGGTGAGTTTAAACCATGCACGGGCAAATGCGTCTGCAAAGGCGTCAGGGTTAGCGAGGAAGTGACGGGAAATGCGTGCAAACTCCGGATCGAATTTGAGTGCGAGGTCCGTGGTGAGCATGGTAGGCAGGTGCTTTTTATTTGCGTCGTAAGCATCCGGGATAATTGCTTCTGCGTTTTTAGCTACCCACTGATGTGCGCCGGCAGGGCTTTTGGTGAGCTCATAATCATAATTGAAGAGGTTTTCCAGGAAGTTGACCCCCCATTTGGTAGGAGTGGTGGTCCAGGTTACTTCCAGGCCGCTGGTGATGGTATCAGGACCTTTACCTGATTTATAACTGTTTACCCAGCCGAGGCCTTGTGTTTCCAGTCCTGCCGCTTCCGGCTCTTTACCTACGTTATCCGCAGGAGCGGCGCCGTGTGTTTTACCGAAGGTGTGGCCACCGGCGATGAGTGCTACGGTTTCTTCGTCATTCATGGCCATGCGACCAAAAGTATCCCTGATGTCCTGTACGGATTTCAGCGGGTCAGGATTACCATCCGGGCCTTCGGGGTTTACGTAGATAAGTCCCATCTGTACGGCTGCCAGCGGCTTTTCCAGGTTACGGCCGTGGGTTTGGCCATCGGCATCGTCATCGGAGGATACTACGCCATGACCTTCTACGCCCGGAGAACCTTGTGCATAGCGGATATCGCCGCCAAGCCAGGTTTTTTCAGAACCCCAGTATACATCTTCATCTGGTTCCCATACATCCGCACGGCCACCGGCAAATCCGAATGTTTTGAGGCCCATGGATTCCAGTGCTACGTTACCCGTGAGGATCAGCAGGTCCGCCCATGAAATCTTGTTGCCATATTTTTGTTTAATAGGCCATAATAAACGGCGTGCCTTATCCAGGCTTACGTTATCAGGCCAGCTGTTAAGTGGTGCAAATCTTTGTTGACCGGAGCCTGCGCCACCACGGCCATCGCCTACGCGATAGGTGCCGGCACTGTGCCATGCCATGCGGATGAACAGGGGACCGTAATGGCCAAAGTCGGCCGGCCACCATTCCTGCGAATCCGTCATGAGTGCATGGAGGTCTTTTTTCACTGCTTCCAGGTCGAGGGTTTTAAACGCTTCTGCATAGTCGAATTCCTTATCCATAGGGTTGGAAAGGCTGGAGTGCTGACGAAGCGTGTTCAGTCGCAGCTGGTTGGGCCACCAATCACGATTCCTTGTTCCGCCGCCTGCAACATTTTGTTTGAGTGTGCCGTTGTGAAACGGGCATTTGCTGATGTCTTGAGATTCCATGTTAATAGGTAATGCTAAGAAGTGAATAATATATTTTACCCTTTGTGTTTTCTGATGCGTCAAAAGTAGGCTTTTAATAATATAGTCAAAATCAATTGATTTGATGATCGTATAGTCAAAACCTATGTGATGTATTTTGCTGTGCCTGTAATGTTAGAAAACACTTTGGGGCGGCGTTGGGTTCGATATTTAGTTGAGTTGTCCATAATGCAGGAGGGGCGCGACCATCGGTGGCGCCCCTCCTGCATCTTCCGTTCTGCCGAAGGCAGAACGGAAGATGCAAATCGTAATGTAATCATTAAAGTCCTAATTTTCCCCTACCAGCCAGGATCCTTCCGCCACTTCTCCTTCCAGGTCCCCGGCATCCCATCCGCAGTAGCCCAGGAAAATCGTAATCTCTGTATCATCGATCTTCAGGGTGTTGATGTGTTCCATGGCGATTTTAAAATCTCCCCCTAAATAATTATTACCGGAGATATGGGTGCCGCCGGGAATGAGGTCCGGCCGCTGATGCACAAAAAACAGGTGCTCCCGGTCCACCGGCCCACCGTCGTGAATCGGAAAAGGAATGCTGTACTTAAACTCTTCCAGCTCATTGATATGATGGGGAAACAGTTTGTTGGTCACAAATCCCATCGCACCATTTTCATTGTATTCCGTGAGGTAAATCATGGCACCTTCAAAAAAGCTGCCGTCCAGTAATGCGGTGCTGTGTAAGTAATCACCTGCCTTCATGCGGATAGAATTAATATTATAATAACATTTCAAAACCATATTTGGCGCTGCTCCAATATTCATCCAGCTTAATAATCCTGGATTTAAAAAAGGAGATCAGTGCGGGCCAGTCCTCCTGACGCAATACCGACACGCCCTGCAGTTCCTTGCGGATATAGCTCACGTGTTTGCCATAGTCATCAGTAGCCTGGAATTGCCAGTCCCAATCGCTTTCTTCCAGCGTTGCTTCCAGCATATTTTTCTGCAATTCAAACTGTTCGTAGAACGCAAGGTGCAATTCCGCATCCGCCTGTGTAATAAGAATGGTTACACTCGCCGTTTTGTTGTCTGCCTCCAGTTTAAAGCTCACGCCGGGAATACCGGTTTTGTAGTTCGACCAGCTGATAAATTCGCCATCTGCAGATAATATAGGTTTCATGTATTTGCCGAATGCTGTCCAGAATGCCTGCTTAATCGTCGAAACTTCTTGTTTGGAATACATGGGCCAAAAATAACTATAAAAACAGAAACTGCTTTTTGTATCCTTATACGAACACCTACAAAAAAGGCGTGAACCTTTGGTCCACGCCCTTTTCAAACAGTCTTACGCTGCTTAATATGCCGGAGCCGGCCGGGCCGCCTTTTTAGGCTTCCTGATCTCTTTGGTGAGGTCCAGGATGTTGTGAAGCAGCTCCTGCGCTGCATTGATTTCTTCTTTTTTGATCGACACGCTTTCGATGTTAAACCCTACCGGCATATTCTTCGCCTGCGCATAGTTCAGGATTTCCGCTGCAATGTTAGTGGTAGTATCCAGCGATGCCTTGAGTATATCCTTGGAATTTTTCAGGTCGTTGTACAACCATTTTGGTACTTCAATACCCAGCCATTCCATGAACTGCAGGGTTTTCAACGAACCGCATGGGGCCAGTGTAAAGATAACAGGCGCTATCTGCTTACCACTTTCCACACTGTTGTAATAGTAGTCAGACAACAGGTTTTTGGTATCATGCAAATTGTAGACACACTGTGATACAAAGAAATTACAGCCCTGATCCATCTTATTAAAGATACGCAGGTGCTCATCCCCTTTCTTATTATGCCTTTCCGGAATAGTCACACCGCCGAGGATGAAATCACGCCCGCTGGCTTTTTTCAGGTCATACGCATCACTCAGGCTAAACTGTGTAGCCGCTACCTGCTGATGCGAAGAGGCGCCTACAAATACGGAGTATTGCAGGTCTTCATTCTGTTCCAGCCAGTTGGAAAACGTTTCTTTCGTTTGGTTGGCGATGCTCTTGTATATAATTTTCGGAACGGATAAATCCGCTAAAAACTGCTTGCTGTATTGCTCCGGCGCAATAGTGGGAATAAAGGAAAAGGTTCTTTCCTTTTCGGTGCGAAGCGACTCATCCTGGATATCATAGAGAATTAATCCATCGATGTCCAGGTTCTTTAAGCGCTCTACCTGGTTGTATGCAATGGCGGTAACGCGTTCTTCTTCTGTCGTGATTTTAGGAGGCGTAAGGCTGTACAATACTATGCCCGACTGTCCTTCTACCAATTTGGTCTTTAATAGATCCTGCATCCCGAATTATCTTAATGAGTTAGTTTATGTTCTATTTTGAGGTAAAACTATAGAATAATCATCTATAAATCAAGAAAAGTCAAAAATTATGTTCTTTATAGGGAGATGGTAATCGCACCTGTTGCGGTAAGGCCATGGAAGTGAAAAAATATAAGTTATTGTAAATCAATAAGAATGTGTGTACGTGGCTTGCCGGCGGCAAGTCTCATACGTTGCACAACAGCACCCGCTATCCTGTTGCTCAACAAATGAAACTTAATAGATAATTCCCTAGTTTTGAAATACATCAAATGAAAAACCACATTGGGACGTTTCTTCAAATACTTCTGGCTACTGTTTTTCGCCTACTTCATTTTTGCACACCCCCTCATCATTTACCGGGCTACCTCCGGAGATAAGGACCTCAGCACCACCGATGGTAAAACCGCCCTAATTTACCTGGCCATCAGCCTGTTCCTGTGGGCACTCATCTTAGGCATTGCCTTATACCAGATTTACAAATACTCTTTCCGGGCCCTGATACAAATGCGCTGGCTCATGCAAAGCGGTACGCCCTTGCAAGCCAAAATTATCGGGGTCGCTAACATCCGTACCTCCAAAAACATAGAGCAAAAGGAACTGCAGCTGGAAATGCCTAACCTGGAAGGTTCCATCATCCGGCATAAACTACCTGTCAACGATTCTAAACCTTATGAACACCGCTTCGAAAAGGGTAAGCATATTACGGTGCGGGTCGACCCCTCCTTTAAAAGGTATCCTTACATCGTATTGGACGGCGCTACCGGAACAGTAAACTACGGCCTGTACCTGCTGTGGATACTTGCATTGGCCGCAGTCGTTGCAGCCTATGTATATTTCTATCAAACGGAAAGTCAGGGCTACGGCTGGCGCTTTATGATATTATGGCACCCGCTCATTATGTCCGCTACGGCCATGCTGGGCTTCGGAACCATCTTCTATATCATCTTCGCGGTATTCCTCGGAGGGCGTGTGTTTGGCGGAAAAAATCTGGCGAAGATCAAATTTGCCGGCATCCAAACCATGGCACGCATTACCAATGCCAACCAAACAGGTACTTATGTTAACGAACTGCCACAGGTGAAATTTGACCTTGAGTTTACCGATAAAACCGGCCGTACCTGGAATACCAGCCTTAAAAAAATTGTTTCCATGCTGGATTTACCGCATGTTCGACAGCCGGAAGCAGCGATATTTTATTTACCTGATAATCCAAAGGAAGTCAGATTTGCAGACGATATAAACGATAAATAGCCATGGCAACGAAAAATCTACCCTTTTTACTGGCACTCACTATAGCACTGGCATCCTGCGACAGTATTACCAAATCTATTAAGGATACACTGCGCGGGGATACCACCATCATCTCCCAAAAACAAAAGGAAGAACCGGTAATAGTTACCACCGAACCGGAACCGGTGAATAAACACCTCCGCAGTGAAGGCAACAGCCTGCCTTTCGCAGGTAACCCTGCCGCCCTGCAGGAAGTAGAACAGCTGCTGCGCAACCGCCCGGAGTTCAAAGGAAAAAAAATAATGGTCTACAAGTCGATTCATTTTTATAGCAATTACCGGGTAATGACTGAATTGCAAAACCCCGACAATCCGGCATATGTAGACCAATACTATTTCGATAATGGCCAGTGGGAAGCACCTAAACCAGTGCGGCTCTCTAAAAACACGGATGTAGCCAAAGACCTGGTGCCGCTGGACAAGGTGCCGTTTGCAAACGCCAACAACGTATATAAAGTGCTGCTGGAAAAAAGTAAGGAAATCGGCAGTGACCCAGGCGATATCACCGTGTACGTGGTGTTTTATAACAACAAAATCCGGTGGTACCCCGGCAGCATCCATAACGATCGCTACGATTACGACCTTGAGTACAAGCAGGACGGTACATTACAGTCCTTTGAACAAAGATGAGTATGTTAGTACCACAACAGTGGTAAACACTCAAACAACGGTATTCATGAAACTGATCCTTCCAATAGCTGCGCTGGCACTGGTGCTGGCAACTGCTTCCTTCCGCGTTGAAAAAGATAAAGTGATAGTACGCGAACTGGCCGTAAAAGCGCCTTTCGCCATGCCTAAAATTAAAGTACCTGATTATAGTAAGGGTATATCGGTGAACATTACCAGCACAGGTGCGGTAGCGGGCGACAAAGAAAGAAATGCCGCCGCCATAGCACAGGCGATCGATCAGGTAAACGCCGCCGGCGGCGGTACAGTGGTGATACCTGCCGGCGAATGGATCACTAAAAAAGTGCATCTTAAAAGCAATGTAAACCTGCACCTGGAAAAAGGCGCCACCCTGCTGTTCTCCGGTAATCCGGCCGATTACCTGCCTGCGGTACACAGCAGCTGGGAAGGCATGGAGTGTTACAATTATTCCCCGCTGATTTATGCCTATGAATGCAGGAATGTGGCCGTAACCGGCGAAGGCGAAATCAAAAGTGAAATGGACACCTGGAAGCAATGGTTTACCCGCCCTAAACCTCATATGGAAAGTCTGAAACGCCTCTACAACCTCGCCTGGAATTACACGCCGGTAAAGGAAAGGCAGATGGTGGATGATACCTCACACCTTCGCCCGCAGTTCATTCAGTTTAACCGCTGCCAGAACGTACTGCTGGAAGGCATTCAGATCACCAACAGCCCTTTCTGGACGATCCACCTGTATCTTTCCAAAGATGTGGTAATACGTAAAGTAAAAGTCTATGCCAAAGGACATAACAACGATGGTGTGGACCCTGAAATGAGTCAGCAGGTACTGATCGAAGACTGCGAATTTGACCAGGGAGATGATGCGGTGGCCATTAAATCAGGCCGCAATCCGGAAGGGTGGCGGTTAAAAACGCCTTCCAGGAATATTGTAATCCGCAACTGCATCGTGAAAAACGGGCATCAGCTGGTAGCCATTGGCAGCGAGCTTTCCGGCGGTATTGAAAATGTATTTGTAGATAATTGTACCGTGCTGGAAGGGGCAAAACTCAATCACCTGCTGTACATCAAAACCAATGAGCGCATGGGTGGTTTTGTCAACAACATCTACATGCAAAATGTGCATTCCGGGAAAATAGACCAGGGGGTACTGGGCATCGATACAGATGTGCTGTATCAGTGGCGTACACTGGTGCCTACCTATCAGCGTAAGCTCACCAAAATCAGTAATGTGTTTATGAAAGATATCAGCACCGGCGAAGTAAAGTTTGTGTCGAGGATTATGGGGCAGGCCGAATTACCGGTGCAAAATGTGAAGCTGGCAGGGATTCAGACTGGTAAGGTGGATACCACGGCAAACATGCAACAGAACCTGGTTGGGTTTAGTGTTACCAAATAAGTATTTCCAGGCCGGGGAAGCGCCGCTAAAGCGCTTCCCCGGCTGCTGTTAGCGTTTTGCCGCATTGGTAATCATCACCTTCCATACCTCCGTAAACTCCGTCCCCAACGTTGACCCGTGTTTATCCTTTTTATCAATATCTGTTACAAATATCCGGTGGTGACTGCCCACAGCGCTATTCGGCTGTACCATAGTCGTATCCGTTAGTTGCTGCTGATTCACTGCGGTTACATCCTGGATCTGGTAATTGTAATTAAACGGGTCCTGCAGGTGCAGGAATGCATAGATTTTTGATGCCGGTGTCTGGCCTACCTGCAGCTGCCAGCTGGCCGGCCGGTGGAATTGCTGGAGGTAGTCCTGCGGGCCGGAAAACAGCAGTACCCCGGCCATTGGGAACCGTTTGCCAAAGTAAGCGGCATGGCCCGCACCCTGACTATGTCCGCCCACGATAATGTGCTCCCAGCGAGGCTTTCCGTTGATTACAAACTGTTTCCATTGTTTAGGCTGCTGCTTTGCCAGGTAGTTTAGCAGGGTAGTGATGCGCTGTACCAGGGAGTTGGCGGAGTCAACCTGCACCTTATCGCTGACCGGTGTGCCGAACATAATCTCCTCTCTGAAATTATTGAAACAGGTGCTATCTTCACTGGTAGAACAAACGGTGGTCACCACTTTATTCATATAGTCAGGGGTGATAACAAAGTACCCCATGGCTGCAAAGCTGCTGTCGAACCGCTTGAAATCGGCCGCCTTGCCGTTAGTACCGGGAATCATGATAAACAGCTGATGTTTGTTGTTTTTTGCCGGCTCATATACCAGGTGGTGTGTGTGTACCATTACCTGGGAAGGGGAGGTGGCAGCCGGTGAAATTTCCTGATGGCGGATTTGTGCATTTGCTGCTATGCCGCCGAACAGCAGGGCAATGATGTATGTTAAAGGTGTATATGCTTTCATGTAATTGGGAATAAGGCTGCCAAGATAAGGCACCCGCCGGATTATTGCTATAAGCGGCAAACTATTTATTTTCGTAAAAATTGTTACAATGGGATTGCTTAGTAAAATATTGGGGAAGGATAAGTCAGATAACCAGGCTGATGGTTACAAAAATTTTTGGAAATGGTTTCAGAAGCACGAACAGCAATTCTTTAAAGCCCTGAAGAAAAAGAAAGACCTGGAAGAAGATTTTTTTGATCAGCTGACCAATGAGCTGAAGCAGATGAATGACGGCTTCTTTTTTCTGGCAGGTATGATGGACAAGGATACGGCGGAACTGATCATTACTGCGGATGGAAATATTAAAACCATTCCGTTTGTAGAAGAGCTGGTGGCCGAGGCGCCGCAGCTGCCCAACTGGCATTTTACTGCGCTTAAGCCTGCATCGGATATCAGCACCGCAAATATTCAAATGGGAGAGCTCACGTTTAATCCTGATAACATTCACTTTTATCCGAATGAGCATCCGGAATATCCGGATGAAATTGATATTACCATTGTGTACGATCATTATGAGGAAACCCTGAAGGATAATATCCTGAGTGGCATTTACATCTTCCTGGATAATTTTTTGGGAGAACTAAGATTCGCTACGGCAGTGGATAACATGACCGTTACAGGCAGAGAGGAAGGGCAGCCGGATTTGATTCCTGTGAGTAAGTTGAAAGATTATTTGTTGTGGAGAGAGAAAGAGTTTATCGAGAAAAGCGAAGTAGCGTTTCGCAATACCGAGCATGATAATTATTCCGTCCTGGAGGCCGAGCTGACTTCTGGCAACCGGTTGCTGGCGGTGGTGAATACGGATGTGTTGTCGTGGGAAAACAAGGCTTCGCATCCCTGGGTGATGGTGATAGAAGTCCATTTTAAAGGCAATGAGCAAACAGGCATGCCTGATAATGAAACCTACCAGGAGCTGGAAGAGGTGGAGGAGAGCATTGGCGAGGAGCTGAAGGCCGAAGAAGGGTATATCAATATCGGCCGGCAAACGGCAGAAAATACCCGCACTATTTTTTACGCCTGCAAGGAATTCCGCAAGCCGGCGAAAATATTAAAGGAAGCGCCGCAGGCTTTCAGTAAAGATTTACAAATCAACTTTGCTATTTATAAAGATAAATACTGGCGCACTTTCAACCGTTTCGTTACTGCGGGTTAAAACGCCCGGTAATAAGGCCGGTGGGCTTCTCCAAAATGCCGGAGAAAGTAATGTACAACCGGACTGATAATATATAAGCTTACGTTCAGCACCAGCTGGATGTGAGCGGTTGTTACCGTGACTATACGTAGTTGCCTGCTGGCGGCGCCGAATGGGCGTGCCTGCAGCCAGCCCCGGTAGGCATTGAAGATAGAAACGATCATTGTGATGACAACGAGCCAGCGTACGAGGGAGTGTAAGGCGAGTAGAAATGAATACATGCGTATATACGTAGTAGTGAATAAAAAAAACCGCCGGGGCGGTTTTACAGGTAGTAGTTATGCTTCATAATCGTAATGTATCACGCGCATGGGTTTCCCTCCGGTGGCGTTGTAGAAGCGCATGGCTTCGGTGTCTCCTTCCATGGCCTGTACAAAAAATTCTCCGATATTATGTTGCTGGCAGTAATCGCGCAAACCATTGAGTAGCATGCTGCCCAGGCCGCGTCTTTGTTCGGCCGGGTCTACGGCCAGGTCGTACAGGTATACAGATGCAGTTTCTTCAAAATAGCTGGGCAGTACGTAGGCGGTGAGTCCTCCAAGCACTTTGCCATCCGCATCTCTGGCGGCTAATACGATAAAGTCGTTGTTGCTGAGCAGCCGTAGCAGGTAATTTTCCGCAGGTAAGGTAAATTCTTCCATCTCAAAAACCGCTTCATAAATATGCAGGATGGAAATAAACGCTGGCAGATCTGCCGCAGTGAGTCGTGAAATTGATACGGACATTGTAATTTTCGTTCTGGCTTATGGAGATAATTCCTGTTTGTCGCCTGCAAAATTACAATTATGATTGAAGTAAATGAAATTAATAACTGATTACACCCTTTCCTGCTGGCGCATGTGTTCTTCGTGGAGGGTGTTGACATCCACCGGGCCGCGGCGACCCGCAAATGCATTGTAGTTTATGCCTTTGAAAATGCGGTATTTGCCCAGGCCTGCACGTTGTAAAAAGTACTGAAAACTGACTTTGAGTACCCCGAGTCCGTAGATGCTGCTACGCCGGAAGTTAATGGAAGAGGCTTCCTTGAAATAGCGGGTAGGGCAGGTGACTTCACCGATTTCAAAGCCGCTGTAGAAGATCTGCGCTACTATCTCATTATCAAACACAAAATCATCAGAGCAATTTTCAAACGGAATATTTTCCAGCACCCTGCGATGGAAGGCGCGGTAGCCGGTATGGTATTCCGATAATTTCTGACGCATTAGAATATTTTGAGATACAGTGAGTAACCTGTTAAATAGATATTTATATAAAGGCATGCCGCCTTTAAGTGCGCCCATGCCGAGGATGCGGCTGCCAAACACCACCGGGTATACGTTGTTACCGATGATGGATGCCATGGCGCCCAACAGCTGTGGTGTATACTGGTAATCCGGGTGGAGCATGATGACGATATCTGCGCCCAGTTCCAGTGCTTTTTTATAGCATGATTTCTGATTGCCGCCATAGCCCTTATTATTTTCATGACGGATAATATAGTGGATGCCAATGTGCTGTGCCACCGCTACCGTATTGTCTTTGCTACAATCGTCCACCAGGATGATATCGTCCACTATTTTGCGGTCAATCTCTTCATAGGTAATCTGTAATGTTTTGTCGGCATTGTAGGCGGGCAGCACTACCACCACTTTCTGACCATTTATCATAGTAACTGGTTTATAACTTAAATTTAACTCCGGGCACTGCATTGACTCCGCTCTTAAAATTTTTCCCGGCGTTAACATCTGATTCAGCAACTGCCCGTGTGAAATAGTTAATATGCAGGGAGATTTGAATATCACAATGTCACAACCATGAAAGTTCCCGGGATTATTACGCTGTTACTTATTTTGTTTGTTTTCCGCCAGGCCACTGCACAGGCGCCGGACTGGAGTAGTCGCAGTACCTGGATTGTGCCTGGTTATGCCGAAGACACGGTATCCCGGCCCAGCCCCTGGTACAGGAAAGTTTTTACGGTGGGTAAGCCGCTGGCTTCGGCCACCCTATACGTTACTGCGCATGGTATTTATGAAGCATACCTGAATAATCAGAAAATAGGTACGGACTATTTTGCCCCTGGCTGGACGAGCTATGACAAGCGCCTGCAATACCAGCAGTACGACCTGCTTCCGTTGTTGGGTAAAGGAAATGCCGAGCTGCGTATAGTCGTGGGCGAAGGTTGGTACAGGGGGGCCTTTGGAGGACTGATGCAGCGGGATAATTACGGAGATGATGCGGCAATTATTGCAATGGTGGTGCTGCGATTCCAGGATGGCTCGCAGTTGGAGATACCGACGGATGCCACATGGGAAGCTACTACGGGGCCTATTCTTCATGCTGATTTATATGGCGGGATATTGTATGATGCTAATGTTGCCGTCTCAGGATGGGGGCCTGTAAAAACAGTAAATTTTACCAGGGAGATATTAGTGCCTGCCATCGGAAAAGGGGTACGAAAACAGGAAAGACTACCGGCAGTCAGGGTTTTCACCGCGCCGGACGGTAGTCAGCTGGCGGACTTCGGGCAAAACCTGGCAGGCTGGGTAGCCTTGCAGGTAAAGGGGAAAAAAGGAGATACCGTAACGGTACAACATGCAGAAGTACTGGATAAAGCCGGGAATTTTTATACCGGCAACCTTCGGGAAGCCAAGGCAACGGACACGTATATACTAAAAGGCGGTGTGCAAACACTGGAGCCGGTATTTACCTGGCATGGTTTCCGGTATATCAAAGTGAGTGGTGCAAAGGTGCGCCCGGAAGATCTTACAGCCATTGCCCTTTATACGGAGATGACGCCTGCCGGTACTTTCAGTTGCTCCAATCCTTTGCTGAATCAGTTGCAGCATAATATCACGTGGAGCCTGAAAGGGAATTTTCTGGATGTTCCCACCGACTGCCCGCAGCGCAGTGAGCGGCTGGGTTGGACGGGGGATGCGCAGGTGTTTTTCCGCACTGCCGCGTTCAACTATGACGTTAAAGATTTCTACAATAAATGGTTGCAGGATCTGGTGGCGGACCAGCGTGACAATGGTTCGGTGCCACAGCTGGTACCCTGGATTTATCGGAACCTGCAACCGCCACGCCGCAACGGCATCGCAGGCTGGAGCGATGCGGCCACCATCATTCCCTGGGAAATGTACCAGGTATATGGGGACCTTAGTATGCTGGCAAAACAGTACCCCAGTATGAAAGCCTGGGTGGATTATATCAATGGCGCCAGTATAAATGGATTGTGGACCGCCAATGGATATGGGGATTGGCTCGCACCCGGCGACTCCACCTCTCTGCCGTATATTGATCAATGTTACTGGGCATACAGTACCCGGTTGCTGGTAAATGCGGCTAAGCTGCTCGGCAAACAGGATGACGTGAACGCCTACACTAAAATGCTGCAACAGGTAAAGGATACTTTCCTGGTGCATTACATCCGCCCGGGTGGGCGCACCATGCCGGATACACAAACTTCCTATGTGCTGGCATTGCAGCTGGGCATGCTGCCTGATAGCCTGCAACTTCCGGCCGCAGCGCGTTTGGCGGCGCTGGTAAAAGCAAATAACAATCACCTGGCTACCGGCTTCCTCGGTACTCCCGGATTGCTGCACGCCCTTAGTGATAACGGGCAGCTTCACACTGCTTACGACCTGCTTCTGCAGGATACCTATCCCTCCTGGCTATACCCGGTAAAAATGGGGGCTACCACCATCTGGGAAAAATGGAATGCCATCCTGCCGGATAGCACCGTGCAGGCTACTTCGTATAACCACTACGCGTACGGTGCCGTTGGAAACTGGCTATACAGCGTAATTGGTGGTATCCAAGCCGCCAGCCCGGGATACCGGGACGTAATCATTCGCCCGCAACCGGGAGGTGGGCTCACCTGGGCCAAAGCGAGTTACAAATCTGCCTACGGGGAAATTAAATCGGAATGGGTATTGCAGGGCAGCAGGATGCTGATGACCGTGGAGGTGCCACCCGGTACTACCGCAACGGTATATGTGCCGGGGAAGGAGCAGGTAGTAGTGAAGGAGGGGAGGTATGCGTTTGAAGGGGTGAATGATGATCTAAAATAGACTGAACTTGTATATTCAAATTGTACGATTTTTTCTGATCGTGTTAATACTAAACCTGAAGTAAAATGTTTTAGAATGGATTTAAATTCATATCCCTGTAAAATAACTTCTCTTGATATCAATGGGATAAAGTTGCTTGGTTATCGAATTGTAGGATTGGATTTTGGAGAAGAATTTTTCATTAATCAATTAGTCCATCCATTCCTGAGCAGCTCAAGGTGCTTGTAAGCCTTGAGGTTATCACAAATATGTACAAACGTTTATTTATGTTGATAGACAAGAATGCAGCTGTTGTTATAGAACATTTTGATGATTTGTCAAAAGATGTAGAACAGGGAAAAGTAAGAGTCTAGCAATTGAAGTACTATACTTTATTTTAGGCGGTTAGGGGAAAACCTTAACCGCCTTTTTCTTAAAAAAAGTTATACCGCCTTCTTCCCTTTCCCCTCACCCTGTAGTTCACTCATATGCAATGAAAACAGCAGCATCACAATCAATGGTATAAACTGATAACGCAACACTACCGGCGTTGCAAATACGCTGAATCCAAAATTAATCACTACAAACACTGTAGCCAGCCACACGCTTGCAAAAGACACAAATGTGCCTTTATTATGCTTGCGGCCCAGGTAGAGAAATATCAGTGATACAAGGAAATAGAAATTGAGTCCGGTGAAGAGTAAACGGTAAAAGTACCCTATGATGAGCATAGGCCAGGTAGGTATGCGGGAAAATACAGCAGGATCTTCCAGTTGGAACCATTTTTGTGGAGAACGCCACATCTTTTTTTCACCCAGGTTGTAGTTTGTGTATTTCTCCAAGTGTGGGTTGAAGTAGGTTTTAGTGTTCAGCCACATGTAGTAGCGTGCAAAAGAAAATGGGTATTGCTTTATCAGGTACCAGCCGTATTTATTATAGGTAGGTGAAACGGAGCCCCATAATTTGATCAGCCCTACAGAAGAGGGTTCAAATTTGGGTCCGTATGCAAAGGAGTAGGGCTTTAAAATAGCATTTGGCATCTTGATAAAGAATGTGCCGGGCAGATCCGCCATCTGTTGATCCGTGGGGGCAATTTTTCTGAAATAAATTTTCGCATAGCGGTCCAGCGGACGCAGGTCTGCCGGTAGCTGCGTGCTATCCACCTGTATGTGGCCATACATATACAGTGCATTGTTGGCTATCTGCCAGCCACCAAAAATGGAGAACTCCGCATGACCCGTTATTTTTTTCGTTTCCTGTTTGGTGTATTGGATAAATGGCAGGATGAACAACCAGGGGAGTACAATGCCCAATAGCTTCAACGGTATTTTATACGCAGTAACAGGGATCACCAGCAAAGCAACCAGGGGGTAGTAAATAGCAGTGTAACGTATGGTGAATGCAATGCCTATGAGTACGCCCTGTATGACCAGGTACTTCAGTTTGGGCGACCTGAACATCCACATGTACTGGGCAAAAATAGTTACACTCACCGCGCAGAATAATGCATCACTCAATACACAATTGGCCAGGTAAAGTAAGGCAGGGTTAACGATGAGGAATATGAAAAAGATCCGTTTGTTCCAGCCCTGTAAATCGAGCAGGTATAAGGCGCTATAAAATAAATATAGCAGAGCTGTTTGTAACACCAGGTATTGTACTGCTACCAGCCATACATGCGATGGTGAAATGAGATGAACCAGTCGCAGAAAAAACGGATACCCCACCGGCCAGATGTTTACACGCAGGTTTTCCAGGTTTGTATCTACATAGTTAGATGAGTCAGAAATGAAGTCCGGAAACGGGTATAGCAGTTTAAACACTACAAACTGTATTACTGTTAACAGCAGGGCCGCCAGCAAATACTTTCTGTTGGCAGCGTTGCGGAATACGAAAGCAAAAAATGGCTCCCGGTCGCGCGTGGCCAGTGGTTGATGCGATAGTAAACGAATAAGGTTCATATGTTAAGCGTTTGAATTGGCGGTAGGTTGCTGCTAAATATCTGGCTTTCGCATGCTACGGGATTTCAGTAGGTACTCTTTTGTCTAAAAACTGTCACAAATAAATTATATCGTGTGCGATATAATATTTCGGTTTACATTTGTGTCGTAAACGATATAAATACAACCATCATGGCAAATACAATCTATCAGACAAAATCCACCGTTACCGGTGGCAGAAACGGTAAAGTGCAATCAGAAGATGGGGTGCTGAACCTCGAACTGCGTATACCTAAAGAAATGGGTGGACCCGGTGGTAGTTATACCAACCCTGAACAACTGTTCTCCGCAGGATATGCCGCCTGTTTCGACAGCGCCCTGAATTTTGTAGCCTTACAGCAAAAAATTAAACTGACAGGAACTAGGGTAACGGCCACCGTTGGACTGGAAAAAGCTGATACAGGCTTCAAACTGGCAGTGGCACTGGATGTGGCGATTAGTGGTATTCCGCGCGAACAGGCGCAGCAACTCCTGGAAACCGCTCACCAGGTATGCCCTTATTCCAATGCCCTGCGAAATAACGTGGATGTTAAGTTAACTTTGCTGGAAGAAGAATACTAAACTCATGGAACCAACTTTAAAACTGGCGGATCAGATCTGCTTTCCCGTATACGCCGCATCCCGGCTCATCATCCGGAAATACACTCCTTACCTCGATGAACTGGGACTCAGCTATCCCCAATACCTGGTGATGCTCGTATTGTGGGAAGAAGACCAGGTGCCGGTAAGTTTTATTGTCCAGAAGTTACTACTCAACACCAACACGGTGACACCGCTGTTGCAGCGACTCGAAGCGATGGGCATGCTCACCCGCAAAAAGTCGCAGCAAGATGAAAGAAAAGTAATCGTTTCCCTGACCGCCAAAGGCCGGAAACTCAAAGAACAAGCGGCGTCCATCCCTTCGGAGATGGCCGCCTGCCTGCTTTCCAAAGAAATTACAGCTGCCGACCTGGGCATGCTCGTCAATAAGTTAAACCAGCTGATAGCCACCCTCAATGAAGAAGAAGCCTCATAAATGTGAGGTATGTCACATCCCGGACGGCCACTATCGCTGAACTTTGTATATTCATACTAAACGAAAAGAACTACCATGTTAAATTTCGAACTTTATAATCCCACCAATCTGGTTTTTGGAAAAGGACAGATCGCAAAATTGAAGACATTGGTGCCGCAGGATGCCAAAATCCTCCTGCTCTATGGAGGCGGTAGCATTTTCAAAAATGGCGTGTACGACCAGGTAGCCGCCGCACTCGAAGGTTTCGATATCACTGAATTTGGAGGCGTAGAACCCAACCCGCACTTCGAAACACTGATGAAAGCAGTGGAAGTAATCCGGGAAAAAAATCTCAACTTCATCCTCGCAGTAGGCGGTGGCTCCGTAATAGACGGCGCCAAGTTCGTTTCTGCAGCCGTCAAATTCGATGGCGATCCGATCGACATACTGCAAAAACAAATCCGTATAGTCGATAACGTAGTACCTTTCGGAACGGTGCTCACCCTGCCCGCTACCGGCAGCGAAATGAACTCTGGCTCGGTTATCACCATCCAGCGGACACACGAAAAACTCTCCTTTGGCGGACGCGCACTCTTCCCCCTGTTCTCGGTATGTGACCCGGAAGTCATTACATCTCTCCCTAAAAGACAATTACAGAACGGTGTAATAGATGCCTATACACACGTGATGGAACAATACCTCACTTACCCGGCAGGTGCCATGCTGCAGGACCGCTTTGCGGAAAGTATCCTGCAAACCCTCGTGGAAGTTGGCCCTTCCGTAGTGGATAACCCGGACGACTACACGCTGGCCGCTAACTTCATGTGGAGCTGTACCATGGCGCTCAACGGCTTAATTCAGAAAGGCGTACCTACCGACTGGGTCACCCATATGATCGGTCATGAACTCACCGCCCTGTACGACATTGACCACGCCAGAACCCTTGCCATCATCGGACCTAACCTCTATAAAGTGATGTTCGATACCAAAAAGGAGAAATTGGCGCAATATGGTCGCCGGGTATGGAATATCCAGGGAGATAGTACGGAGGAAGTGGCCAAACAAGCCATTGACGCTACTATCCGCTTCTTCGATACCATGGGCATGAAAATGCAACTCTCTGCCTACACTACCGAATACGCTAAAACCGCCGATTTCATCGAAAAACGTTTTAACGAAAGAGGCTGGGTAGCTATGGGCGAAAGAAAAAATATTACACCGGATAAAGTGAGAGCCATTGTAGAAATGAGCTACTAATTAAAAATATGTTAGTTATTACGGCAGGTGGCGGAGGGTGGTACCCTCCGCCACCTGCCGATTTTATGGGTGCCGAAGGCACCCATAAAATCGGCACCAAAACCAACAACAATTTCCCCGCTCCTGTGTTGATGAAGAAAAACTCCTTCAGATGACAAACTTAATCATCGCTTCATTTGCCCAGGAAGCACAGGCCATCACCGCGTTTAATAAGCTGACTGAACTGGAAACCATCGGAGATCTTACCATTTACGAGAGCGTAATCGTGCAAAAGAATGACCAGGGCGAAACAGGCGTTGTGCAAACCGGCACCAGCTCGGAAGGGGTACGCACCTTATCCGGTATGGCACTCGGCACATTGGTAGGGGCTTTTGCAGGCCCGGTGGGCATCCTCGCGGGTATGTTGCTGGGCACCATGGGCGGAGCCGTGTGGGAAGCCAACTACTTCAACTTCACGGAGGAATTCAGCCGTAAGGTAGCCGATTCCCTGAAACCTGGTTATACCGCTCTCATCGCCGAAGTGGATGAAGACAATGAAGTATTTGCTGATACCTATATCAAAAGTTTAGGCGGCACACTCCTGCGCACCGACGTAGATTTCGAATACGAAAAAATTGTGGATGACCAGGTAGAGGCCCTCGATGAACAAATTGCGGCGGACCGCGCTAAAATGCGTGTGGCCGAAGCCGCTGATAAAGCCCGCTTCGAAAAGGAAATTGCTGCACTGAAAGAGAAAAGGAAACAACGTATCGCTGAACTGAAATCAGCCGTGAAGAAATCAGGTGCTCACACGGAAGCTACCCTGAAGGAAATGCGGGCCACCCGCCTCAAAAGCCGTATTGAACTGTATAAACGGCGCATTGCTACCCTGGAAGCTGAACTTAGTAAATTAGCATAAAAGGCCTTCGGCCTTCATGATCTTTTTTGCACGCAAAGCAGCCAGGCAGGTAAGCAGCAAAAGCTTGTGTTTTGTTTTTAGTTCGTTACAGGTCCGCCTTTGGCGGACCTGTAACGAAAATGAGGTGACCGAAGGTCACCTCATTTTCGTTATAAACTATTTGGAACAAAATGCAGGCATTTGCTGCTTATGCCCCTTATGCTGCTTTGTGAGAAAAGAGATCGCGAGGGCCGAAGGCCCCAAACCTATAAAGTTTAGCGAGAAGAAATCCACTGCACACAAACCGGGCTCCCTACCTTAATTCGTTTGCCCGTATCTGTTAGTGATCCCGTCTGTTTATCTACCTTAAATATCACCACATCATTACTCTCCTGGTGTGCTGCCAGCAGGAAATTCCCACCCGGATCAAAATTGAAATTACGCGGCATCACACCAAGGGTGGATTGAAATCCCGCTACGCTGAGTTTGCCACTTGCCTTGTCGCGCCTGAAAATCGCCAGGCTATTGGCATCTCCTCTGTTGGAGGCATACAGGAAATTGCCATCCGGAGAAAGGTGAATGTCTGCTGATCCGATTTTACCCTTGAAATCCGCGGGGTGACTACTGATCGTTTGTAACAAAGTGAATCTGCCATCTGCATAATTATATACCAATACTTCCCCGGAAAGCTCTGTCATCAGATATGCAAATTTACCACTGGCATCAAACACCATATGGCGAGGGCCGCTGCCAGGCTTTACCTGTACAAACGGAGCCGTAGCAGGGGAGAGCTTGCCGGTACTGGCAGCAAAATTGTAGCACATGATCTTATCAATACCCAGGTCATTGACAAACAGGTATTTGTTATCGGGAGAAAATATGGCTGCGTGCGCATGTGCTTTCTCCTGGCGGTCGGCTACCGGACCGGTGCCTGTATGCTGCACCTGGTCGGCAGGCGCACCTATGCTGCCTTTACTCACCGGAAACACCACGGCATTGCCACTGCCGTAGTTCGCCACCGCAATAAATTTACCGTTGCTGCTGGCAGACACATAACAGGGCCACTGGCCTTCGGACGGTACTTTGTTGATGAAGCGAAGCTGGCCGGTACTATGATCAAAGGCAAAGGATGACACACCACCTGGGCCACTGTCTTCATTCACCGCATATACGAACCGGTGATCCGGAGATACTGCCAGATAAGAAGGGTTGGTAGTTACCGCCTCACTTACAGGCGTAGCTTCCCCGGTTTGGGTATTGAAATGGTATACGTAAATGCCTTTGCTCTGGCCGCTGTTAGTATAAGTACCCAGCAACAGATAAGGCGCATTGGATGGTTTACCGGACATATGATGTGGTTTAGGCTTTTGCTGGCCATATATCAGGCCAAAAGGCAACAGCGCAAAGGCTGATAACGTGGCATATCGCTGGAAGATTCTTTTCATCTGCTGTTAACTTGGATTAAAACAGCACCAAGTTTAGTGAAAATAAGATAAAGAACAAAAGACGCAGCTCGCTGTTTTACCAATTTGTACTATGATACAGACTAAAAAACGCAAAATTATGATATTAACACCCAACACACCCGCACCTGATTTTAACTTGTACGCCACGCCCGATCAGCGTTTGAAGCTCTCGGATTTCAAAGGGAAGAAAGTAATCCTGTCGTTTTACCCGGCCGACTGGAGCCCTGTTTGTTCCGATCAGCTGGCACTTTATAATGAAACGCTGAACATGTTTCGCAAAGCCGGTGCAGAACTGCTGGGTATTTCAGTGGACAGTAAATGGTGTCATCTCGCCTTTTCTCAGGACCGCAAATTTCATTTCCCGCTGCTGGCCGATTTCGAGCCGAAAGGCGCTGTGGCAAAGCAGTACGGCATTTATAATAATGATGGGGGCGAAGCTCACCGTGCATTGTTTGTGATAGATGAAGATGGCATTATCCAATGGAGCTATCTTTCTCCTGATGGTATCAATCCCGGTGCAGACGGTATTCTCGACGCACTCGATCAATTAAACAACGGTAAAAATTAGTAGCATGGCACATTTAAAAACAGCAGTAAGCAAAGGCGATCATACGCTTGGGAATCCCAAAGCAGCAAAGGTTTTAGTGGAATATGGCGATTACCAGTGCCCGCATTGTGGCCTGGCATTCCCATTCATCAACCGTTTATTGGATAATTATGGAGATGAAATCCTGTTCGTGTTCAGGAACT
This sequence comes from Chitinophaga jiangningensis, assembly GCF_900142605.1. Lineage (GTDB taxonomy): Bacteria > Bacteroidota > Bacteroidia > Chitinophagales > Chitinophagaceae > Chitinophaga > Chitinophaga jiangningensis. The sequence goes on along the minus strand of NZ_FRBL01000004.1, from coordinate 161,145 downwards.
TCCCGTTACAGGAATCGCATCCGGCCGCAATGATGGCGGCATTGGCGGCCGAAGCTGCCGGGCTGCAGGGGAAGTTCTGGGAAATGCATGATATGATCTTCGAACACCAGGCCAGCCTCAGTGCCGATACACTGCTTCACCTGGCAGAAAAGCTGCAGCTGGATATGCAAAAATTTTCGCAGGACTGGCGTAGCCAGGAGTTGATGAGCAGAGTAGAAGGAGATTTTGAAGGTGGCCTGCGCAGTGGGGTTAACGGCACGCCTACCTTCTTTCTCAACGGTGCGCGCTACGATCACTATAACGAAACATACGAATCGCTGGAGCAGATGATGCGCGATTAATTAACGATAATATTCTTCCCTGATCTGTACGAGCAGGGCCTCCGCTTTCCGGCTGTCCGGTGCATCCGGCAGTCCGGAAGCGGCATACAGCGCATCCATATTATCCAGTTTAGCATTGATCAGGTCCATCAGCTCCTCGTATTCATAAGCACCGCTCCTGATCTTCAGCAGGGCTTCCCGGTCACTGCGATGTACCCTTACCTCCTGGTAGCGGGCAATTTCCTCCGCCATACTCAGCAGTCTGAATGTATGCATCATATTTTTGGCATCATAGCTTTTTCCATGCGCCAGCGTGCCCTGGTAGCGCTGCTCATTTCTGTTATCCACCCATTGCCAGTATTCCAGGTATTCGCGGCAATAAACGGAATAGGCATCTTTGTTGAATGTCATGACCGCTAAAGGTTCCACTCCTTTGGGAATGGAGCTCAGCTGCACGTCGTTGGCCTGCTCACCTGAAAATATCCCCCGTAAATGCGGATGATGGTAAATCAGGTAACCATCCCTGAAATTCGGCAGGGCGGTGAGTCCGCAGCTTTCCTGCTGTAAGTTGTTTTCCTGTAGCCAGGTAGCCAGCGGCTGACTACCATTGCCACTCACCACGTAGCAGAAGTCCGCCACCGTTTTGCGGGTTTTTTCAAAGCTTTTATTTATTTTTTTATTGAGACCTGAAGCCTTCCTGATCTGTGTTTTTGCGTAGCCGGCAAAGGTATCCTGGCAAAGCTTTGACAGGAAATCCTTCGGGTGAATAAGTGCCATCAAAGGATGCCTGAAGAGCACACAATGTTCCGGTGTGTTGAGCAGCTCCAGTATATTGGGGTTGTTTTTGCAGAGCAGTTCAATGAACCGGCCGATCTCAAAAAACACTTCATCATTACTGCTGTTGTTTACCTGCGGCGTATAGGTGAGGCCGTAGAATGCCTGCTTTGGCAGCACGAATATGCCTTTAATATCCGTATCAGACGTGGGCAGCGCCAGGTTATAGGCATTGCTGCCGCTGATACATTTCAGCAGCAGCTGCTGCGGTGCCTGCATTAATTCCTCAAAGGTCATGGCTGATATACTTTCTGAAAATTTCGTCGAGTTGTGCGGTGGTATGTTGTACTGGGGAGATGTTATTGGCCCTTTCTAAACCCTCCGCGAGTTGGGTCGCTATCCACTGTTGCAGGTACGGAACAGGAGCTACCAGCGTTTTTTCATCGGCGGATTGCTTGCGGAGCAGCAGGGCATCTACTGCCTGGTGCCATTCCGGATCTGTAATGAGTGTGCGCAGGGTAGAAAACACCATGGGCGGAACTGTTTGCTTATCAAGGATCCATAGTCCTGCCAGCAGTGGCCGCAGGGCATAGAAGTACTTTTTTAGCTTCACTTCCGGCGATTGCAGGCTTTGTTCAAAGGTGTTCCGTGCCATAGAGAAGTAGTGATGACACCCCGAGCGATGTGAATAGTACTCGTTCATCAGGCCGCGGAGTTCGGCCGCAAAACCGGTATCTTCTCTATATATAATCGGCGACTGCAGCCACTCGTATAAAGGGCTGTTGGATTTTAAAAAGAGTTGCAGGGCCTTTCGTATATCCCATCCGTTTATATCAAGTACTTCATCCACCGGTAGTTCTATTACATCTTTGCGATCGCGGATGCTGAGGTATTCCCTGCCGGGGCGCATATATAAAAAGCGAACATCATAATCGCTGTCAGGCGAAGCAAAGCCCCAGGCGCGGCTCCCCGATTCAATCGCTAACACAATCCTGACACCTTCCTGTTGTTCGATGTGGGTGAGCTGCTGCTGTATTGTTGGTTCCATATGCTTGCTGCTTAAGAGAGGAAGTCCTCACGGTGAGGGCTAAACGTATCAATGAGTACTCCTGCTTCCAGGCAGGTGCAGCCGTGCATTACATTGGAAGGCATGTAGCAGCCGTCGCCGGCGCGGATAATTCGGGTTTCGTTGCCGATGGTGAATTCAAAGGCGCCGCTTTCCACGTAGGTGACTTGTGTATGTGGGTGTTGGTGCATGGTGCCTACAGCTCCTTTTTCGAATTTTACTTTTACAAGCATCACGCGGTCGTCGTAGCCAAAGATCTGGCGCTCAATGCCCGGGGAAGGGCTTTCCCATGCTATTTCCTGTTCAAACTGGAAGATCTGGCTTTCTGGTTTCTTACTCATCGATGTGTTTCATTTTGGGTAAAATTAATTTAAATATATATTATCTTGTCTGCCCATAATCGGAACATATGCGAAAGAACTTGTTACTATTAGGAATGAGCTGCCTGTTAACTGCCGGAGTAGCCTCCCGTGCAGCAGCAGTAGCACCGGCAGCTACGCTGCAGGTGGCCGACAGCAAAGAGCTGATTGGTCGTTGGGACATTACCGTTGATGAGGACGGTAAGCAGCTGCCAAGCTGGCTGGAAGTAAAGCTCAGCGGCACCCGCACCCTTGTGGGGTATTTTGTAGGCACCAGCGGCAGCGCCCGCCCGGTGGCTAAAGTAAATTTTGATAACGGTAAATTCAGCTTCACCATTCCTCCTCAATGGGAGAGTGGTAACCAGGACTTTGTGATCGAAGGCACCGTGGCTAATGAAACCATTACCGGTACCATCACTACCAGCGAAGGAAAAAAATATAGCTATAAAGGGGTGAGAGCACCGCTGTTGGTGCGTGAAAAAGCGCCCAGGTGGGGCAAACCCGAAAATCTGTTTAACGGTAAAGACTTAACCGGATGGAAGCCTACCGGCAAAGTAAACCAGTGGATCGTGAAAGACGGTGTGCTCACCAGTCCTAAATCCGGTTCCAACCTGGTATCAGAAAAAACCTTCAACGATTTCAAACTGCACGTAGAGTTCAGGTACCAGAAGGGCAGCAACAGCGGAGTGTACCTCCGCGGCAGATATGAAACACAGATCGAGGACAGCCCTAAAGGTGCGCATCCCTCTTCCGTATTATTCAGCGGTATCTACGGTTTCCTGGCGCCAAGCGAAATCTATGCCTTAGGTCCGGATCAGTGGCAATCGTACGACATCACCCTGGTTGGCCGCATGCTGACGCTGGTGGTGAATGGTAAAACTGTTATCTCCAACCAGGAGATTCCGGGTATTACCGGAGGTGCGCTGGACAGCGATGAAGGTGCTCCCGGCCCGATTTATTTCCAGGGAGATCATGGTCCGATTGAGTTCCGCAAGGTGGTGATTACGCCTGCGTTGTAATTGGGCCTTCGGCCCTTGCGATCTTATTTTCTCGCAAAGGGGCATAAGGGGCATAAGCTCGCAAAGACCTGGGTTATAATTGGGCCTTCGGCCCTTGCGATCTTATTTTCTCGCAAAGGGGCATAAGGGGCATAAGCAGCAAAGGCCTGCGTTTTGTTCCAATAAGTTTTGCTCTTAACCAACAAAACATAATCCTTAGCTGCTTACCTGCTTTGCTGCTTTGCGAGAAAAAAAGGTCGCTCCCCTGGTGCCGAAGGCACCTTAAAAGAAATAATTCTTTGCGAGCTTAAAAATCTTATGCCTCTTTGCGAGCAAAACCACAAAACAAAAGGTCGGGCTTTTATTTTTGCTGCTGCCTGAGCGCATCCAGGTCCACCTCGTACAACAGCAACTTCTCCTCATGCTCCCGTTGGAGCTCCTGTTTTAACTTCAGCCCCAGCTTATCCAGTAATCGTATAGACGAAACGTTATGTGGAAATGTCGTGGCATACAGCACCGGCTGTTTCGTATGTGCGATGAGTCCATCCATGACGCATTTGGCAGCCTCCAGGGCATAGCCGTTCCCGGTATACCTGGGAAGAAAGGCGTAACCAATATCTCTGTAAGGTAAATAAGTACGCTGGATAAGGCTGATCATCCCAATGGGGGATGCCGTGTCTTTCAGGTAAACCACGTAGTAATCAATATCCGGATTACCATTGATCCGCTGAATATATGCCCTGGCATCCAGGATAGTATGTATATAACGTTCACCAATAAACGTTTTCCACCCTTCTGTATTGAGTAACTCCAAAATAAAAGGGGCATGGTGTAGCGTGAGATTTTTTAGCTGCAGCCGATAGGTATCAGTATTAAAATTCATAGTTATAAGATAAACATTTTAATTGCCGGACAGTTTTATCAGGTTATTTATAATATAGCTTGATAAGTAAGAAAGTTATTAATAAGTTACGTTATAATAGTTAAATTTACGGATAACCCCTTCATCTAACTAGGTCTGCAGGACTCCTTCAAAAGGTTTTTTTTGTTTTCTTCAGTTCCTGCTTGCATTTCAAAGGGATTAAAAGTAATATTGAAATATATTTCTATTCTCATAAGCAAAACTGGAAACTATGCCTCCCATCTTTTATGGGAGGCTTTTCTTAGCAATCCTTACAAAATTGATTTAGCAAAATCTTTTATGGCTGCAACCGCGTTTCGGAGAAATTTATAAATCTCCCCGGTATAATTATAAATTCTCAAAAAAGCATGTTATATTAGCAGCCTGAGAGTCACCCAAAAAAACACGCTCGACATTTCCTTCCCAGTAAGGAGCTGTTTTTTTATTGAACCAAAATCAAATCCACGTTGTGACAAAGGTGATTCTCTTACCTCACGTAAGTGCTTTCCGTTTATCTGTCGCGTCGGTTTTTTCGATTAATTCTTCCTAGCAGGGGATTATCGTAAAAAGTCACGTCTAAGAAATTCCATTATTAAGTCAGCCAAAATTTACAGCGTAAACTGTATGCGACACGTAAACACTCTACAGTGCCTGCTATCTCTATTCCTATTAAGTTCTACCGCTTCGCAGGTCAAAGCACAATCCCGAATTATCAGCGGTAGTGTAAAGGATGAAAAGAACACGCCCCTGCAAGGCGTAACCGTTAAAATCAGGAACTCCAACCTCGGCGCCACCACCGACAGTAAAGGACATTTCTCCTTCAGCGCCTCCGGTACCCCTGATTCTCTGATCATCACTTTCATAGGATACAATCGCGAGGCCGTAAGCCTTGCTGCTAACTCTAACTTTAATATTACACTCTTCCCGGCAACAACCGGCCTTACCGACGTAGTAGTGGTAGGCTATGGCCAGCAGAAAAAAGAGTCCGTTACTGCTGCCATCTCCACCATCTCCTCCAAAGAACTGGTGCAATCGCCAGTAGCCAATATCAGTAATGCCCTCGCAGGGCGACTCTCCGGCCTCACCGCCGTGCAAACCAGCGGTAAGCCCGGCGCCGATGCTACCACCCTCTACGTACGCGGGGTAGGTACCTATACCGGTAATACCGCCCCACTCGTAATGGTGGACGGCGTCGCCCGCGAGTCCTATAACGATATCGATCCAAATGAAATCGAAACGCTCAGCATCCTCAAAGATGCCTCCGCCACCGCCGTATACGGGGTGCGTGGTGCCAACGGCGTTATCCTCATTACCACCAAACGTGGTAAGTCCGGCGCCCCTAAAATCAGCGCCTCCGCGCAAACGGCTGTCAGCAACTTCGCCGCCATGCCCGATTTCGTTGGTGCCTACGACTATGCCACCCTTAAAAATGAGCAGTCGTTCCAGAACTATTGGGTCAACCACGCCAAAGATGCGGATATCAAAACATGGGACGACTTCGTCAAAAAAAGAGATGCCAACTGGGTAAAAGAAGCGAATACCTATTTTTCTCCGGAAGATCTCAAGTATTACCAAAATGCGCATACGCCTACAATCGATGGCAAAGCGAATCCCTACTATGATCCGTACTTCCACCCGGATGTAGACTGGAAAAGCCAGATATTTAATAAGTATGCCCCGCAGAACCAGGTCAACACAAATATTACCGGCGGTACAAATTCAGTCAAGTATTTCGTTTCCTTTGGATACCTCAACCAGGGCGGTATGTTCAATACCGATTACATGCCCTTTTCCAATGAAATGCAGTTTAAAAAGAACCGGTATAACCTGCGCGGCAATTTCGACTTCGATGTCAACAAGGACTTTAAAATCTCCCTGGACCTCGGTACACAATATGTGACCATCACCGGGATGGACAACGACGCATATATCTGGGAAAAAAGGGTACTGTGGTCTTCCCCGATGGCCTCTCCGGGCATCATCGATGGGAAATTCCTCATCCCTTACACACAAAGCACCAACGATCAAACCAACCCGTTGTATGCCATCGCCAACTCCAATAACTACAACATTACCAACAACAGTACGCTCAACTCCACCCTCAAGCTGGCCTATAAACTGGACTTCATCACGCCCGGTTTATCCGTAAATGCCCGTGGAGCCTATGATAGCTACTTCTCCAGTCGCACCGGTGGTAAAGCCTACCCTGTACTCTACAACTTCAGGCCTAACCCTAATGGCGATAAGCTGGACCCGATCATTTACCGCGTCAATGATATCCGCCCTAATGAAAGGTGGAGCGACTGGTACAATGGTAAATGGCGCAAGATTTATACGGAGCTCTCCATTAACTATAATCGCACCTTCGGTAAACATGCGGTGACGGGGCTGTTGCTCGGTAACACCGAAAAACTGCATGACCCTAACCTGGTGCCCGACCTGCCACACGCCTACCTCGGCCTCGCCGGCAGAGTAACCTATGGCTACGCAGGCCGTTACCTGGCAGAGTTTAACATGGGGTATAACGGTTCGGAAAACTTCCCTGACGGACAGCGCTACGGCTTCCTGCCGGCAGTTTCCGCAGGATGGGTTGTTACCAACGAAAACTTTTTCCCAAGAAATGAAATCCTCACCTATCTCAAAATCAGAGGATCATTGGGTAAAGTAGGTAACGATAAAATCACCATCCCTAATACCAATACCCAGGCCCGCTACCTCTACCTGCCGGATGCTTGGGAATATACAGGCAGCTATGCCTTCGGTACGCTCACGGATCGTAACGTGATCCAGGGCGCCGGCGAAGCTACACTCGGTAACCCTAACGTTACCTGGGAAACTTCCACCAAAGGCAACATCGGTTTTGAAGCCCGCTTCTTCCATGATAAGCTCTCCGTTACCTACGATCACTACAACGAAAAACGGGTGGACATCCTTTCCTATAAAGGTACCGTACCTGGTGTACTTGCCGCCACACTGCCAGCTTACAACCTGGGCTCCGTAAGGAACTGGGGTAATGAGGTGGAAATTGGCTACAATGATCGTATAGGCAGCAAGTTTACCTACTGGATCAAAGGCAACATCTCCAACACACAAAATGAAATCCTCTTCCGGGACGAAGCCATCATCCCCGGCCTCGAATACCAGGCCGCTACCGGCCGCCCCATCGGACAAGGCTCCTGGCTGCAGTCCAGCGGACTATATACCTCCTGGGCGGACCTCTATAAACTGGATGGCAGCGGCAACCCTATCCTGTCGGAACCTGTGGCCGCAGTCAATAAACTGGGTAAATCCTATACTAACGCGGACGGCAAAACGGTGTATCAGAAAGACCTCGGCTACGGCGGTGTACCACTGCAACCCGGTGAGATCCGGCTGGTAGATTATAATGAAGATGGGAAAATTGATGAAAAGGATTTTGTGCGCTCAGGCAATACCAGCATCCCTAAAGTGACCTATGGTATCTCATTGGGCTTTAGCTACCAGGGCTTCGATTTCTCTGTACTCTTCCAGGGTGTATCCGGCACGGCCAGGTATGCCATGCAAAACCAGCTGCACTTCAATAAACAGGAATCCCTGTTTGACGTGGATATGAACCGCTTCACCGAAGAGCGCTACAAAAACGGAGAAAAGATCGACTTCCCAATTGCCGGTTACAATATGTCCGGTGCAGCCAATACCTTCTTCCTGATCAATACTTCCTATACCCGTTTGAAAAATATGGAGATAGGATACACCCTCAGGGCAGGCCTGCTCAGAAGAATCGGCATCGGCTCCGCACGCATTTATGCCAACGGTAACAACCTGGCTACCTGGTGCCCGAAACCTATCTGGGGTGATCCTGAAAACCTCAACTACATCGGGTATCCCATCACACGTACCTACAACCTGGGTTTAAACGTGAATTTCTAATTCGTAAAGATCACTAGTATGAAAAGATTATATATACTGATGCTGATGATTGCCTGCTGCATAGGTGGCATGCAAATGAGCAGCTGTAAGCGCGACTTCCTCGAGAAACCAAAAGGAGGAACCGTGACGGTGGATACCATTTTCCACACTATGAACCAGGCTCAGTATGCAGTAGCTCAGATGTACAACCTCTGTATCAAAAGCGGCTTCCCTGGTAATGACCCCGGCAACTCGCGCCCGGAAATTATCACCGACGCCTTATATATTGTATACCCGGGTTATAACTGGGCTTGCGCTACCATCAACGCCGGCCCCTATAATGGTGGTAATATGTCGCCCTCCGCCAGCATTGACCCCAGTTTCACCAATCACTACAAAGGTATCCGCCAGGCAAACCTGGTATACCGCAATATAGATATGGTGACAGATGCTACGGACGAATGGAAAAAAGACGTGAAGGGCCAGGCGGTGTTTTGTCGCGCTATGCAGCACTACGAACTGTTTCGCCTATACGGTGGCATCCCCGTAGTGGGCCAGGTGCTCAATAGCGAGAACATGATGGTGAAGCGCAGCTCCTTACAGGCCACCGTGGATAGCATCGTAAAATGGTGTGATGAAGCAGCTTCGCTGATGCCGCCTACCAGGGCATCGGTGGATTTTGGCCGTGCCACTGCCATTGCCGCGCTGGCGCTGAAAGCCAGGGTGCTGCTGTATGCCGCCAGTCCTATCTATAATACACCGGCTTCCATGGCATCTATCGCTAACCAGATCCGCTTTAATGACGGACGCGATTCCGTGCTGGCTTATCCCACTTACGATAAAGAACGCTGGAACACCGCTGCCAAAGCCAGTAAAGCAGTGATTGATGCCGCCGCTGCCGCCGGCCATGCACTGATGTACGGCCCTAACAGCAATCCTGTGTCTACCGGTAATAGTTACGACACCTACGGCAACTACCAGTTGATGTATAGCCGCTATGCCAACCAGGAGCTGCTGTTTGTGAACACCTACGCACAGGCCAGTTCCAGCGCAGGTTTCGACTGGAGCCAGTACCTCTCTGCCAAACTGCTGATGCAGGCATGGGGCGTAAAAAATAACCCGCCGGTAGAATTCATGGAGCTCTACGAAAAACGCGATGGTACGCCGTTTAAATTCGCGGAATCCGGTACTGACCTGCCAGTGGACGTAAAAGCCTGGAACCTCGACCCGCGCTTTTATCAAACCTTTGCCTATGACGGAATGCTGTATAACAGTGGTAGAGCCGGTATCCTCAACTATTACAAGGCAGGTCCGGGTGTTACCGCCGGCAACCTCTCCAGCAGCGATGTGGGACCTGATGGCTATGCCTTTGAAACCTACAAGTTTGTGGAGCACCTAGCCACCGGTAATGGTAACGACTCAAAGCACTTCGCCTGGATCATCTTCCGTTTAGGAGAGTTTTACCTCAACTATGCCGAAGCACTGAACGAATACCAGGGCCCCGGTGCAGAGACGGATTTCTATCTCAACGAAATAAGAAAAAGAGCAGGTATGCCGGATAAACACCCGGGTAGTCAGGATGCCTTCCGCACCGCTATACACAATGAGCGCGCAGTGGAACTGGCCTACGAAGGTCAGCGTTACAATGACCTGAACCGCTGGCTGGAAGCACATATAAAAGGCAACCTCCTCCTGCATGGTATTGCCACCACGGGTAATAAAGTAAACAATGTAATACTCCGTAACTGGGAAAAGGTAGTGCTGATGCAGCGCCGCTTCCCGATGAAATACTATTACATCCCGTTCCCGTATGCTGAAGTGAGTAAGAGTTATCTCGGCGGTGAAGGCTGGGATGGCCAAAACCCCGGATGGTAACAGCATTTGCAACCTTAATTACAGCCTAACATGAAAAGAAAATATATCAGCATATTATCCTTATCCCTGCTGGCCGGATGGTCTAACGTGCACGCACAAACGACTCCTTCGGATTCCGTAAAAGTATTGCAGACGGGGAGTAACAAAATGGTAGACCTGGGCATGCGCAGCGAAAAGCAATGGCGCACCACTGCGGCTACCTACAGCATCACCGGCGATGACCTGGCGCGTACTTCCGCTGCCAACCTGCTCAATGCCCTGCAGGGCCGCATTCCCGGCCTCACCGTGGTAACCGGCTCCGGTGAACCGGGCTACGATAACCCCGGCCTGTACATCAGAGGTACCAGCAGCTGGAACCTGGGTGCCAACCGCCTCGCCATCTACCTCGATGGTTTCCCGGTGGACCTGGGTGCACTCTCGCCTTTGTCGGCCTTTGAAATCGAGTCGGTAACGGTTTTGAAAGATGCCGCCGCCACAGCTATCTATGGCCTCCAGGGCGGTACAGGCGTACTGAGTGTACGCACTAAAAAAGGTAACCAGAGCGAACGTATACAGATCACTGCCAACGGCAGGTATAGTGTGGGTACTCCCATTCAGCTGCCCCAGGTGATGAACGCCTACGACTATACGCGATTGTATAATCAGGCCCTCGCCAACGACGGACTGCCATCAAAATATCCCAACCCGGACTTGTACAAGGCCACCAACGACCCGGTGCATCCGAATGTAAACTGGTATGACGAAGTACTGCGCAAAATATCAGTACTACAGGATTATAACCTCACCTTCAGAGGGGGCAGCGAGAAAGCCCGCTATTTTGTACTGATGGGGTATACCGATTATGCCGGTATTTATAAAAATGCCGACGCCATTGACGTGGATTACGGTACCAACGCCAAATACAAACGTATCAACCTCCGCGCTAACGTGGATCTGCAGCTGAGCAAAAACCTTTCTGTAGGAGTAAACCTCAGTGGTATTACCGAAGACAGGATTACACCCAATGGCTTCAGTGCGTCCACAGTGTTCAATAACCTGAGCCGCATTCCGGCTGCCGCCTTCCCCGTTAAAAACCCGGATAACACCTGGGGTACCAATGGCGTATATGGCTTCAACCCTGTGCAGCTGCTGCAACAGAGCGGTTCGTATAATTCACATGCGCGTAACCTCCAAACAGCGCTTAATATTACCGAACGCCTTGACCAGTTTGTGCCTGGATTATCCCTCACTGGTCTGATATCTTTCAATAACCAATATATTGGTACTTACCAGAAGATATTCACGGTGAAGTCCGCCGAACTGCTCAAAGACGTAAATGACCAGGCCATCCTGGATAGTAAGGGCAACTATACCTACAAAACCTTTGGCGCAATCAGCCAGAGTATCAGCGATGGTGGTAACCAGCACTGGCAGCACAATACCGTGCAGGTAGGGCTGAACTACAACCGCAACTTTGGTGCACATACCTTCTCAGGCGCCGTGCAGGGAAGAAGGGAAAATTACACGCACGAAGGGCAGGTATATGCCGTGCGTACACAGGGGCTGTTCTCTTATCTCACCTATGATTATAACGGAAAATATATTGTCGACTTTTCCGGCAGCTATAGCGGTGCGGCTGATTTTGCACCAGGCAGTCAATATGGATTTTTCCCTGCCGTGGGAGCAGGCTGGATACTCAGTAACGAACCATTTCTGCAAAATCAACAGGTGGTTAACTTCCTGAAGCTGCGTGCTTCTTATGGTAAAACCGGCAGTATCAACGAAGACAACCGCTTCCTCTTTGAAAAATGGGCAGTAGGTGGTAATGGCTGGTATACCGGGGCAGATGCTGGTAGTAACCAGGCAGGCCGCCTCGAAGGGGCTAACCCCAACACAGCTTTTACCTGGGAAGCAAAAACGGCCGTTAACTTCGGTATGGAAGCGCAATTGCTGAATAAACTGAGCTTTACCGCGGATGTGTTTCATGAAAAAAGAACCGGCATCCTGCAGGCACCTGCTACCGTGCCTTCCTTTACAGGCTTCCGTTTCCAGCGCCTCAATACCGGCGTGGTAGAAAACAAAGGCTTTGAAGCTGCGCTCACCTGGAAAGATAAAGTGAATGCCTTTGAATATTATGCCGGCGTAAATGGTGCCTTTGCCAGAAATAAAATCATCAGCATGGCACAGGATGCACAGCCTGCGGCTTACCTGTACAACCAGGGTTACCGCATCAACCAGATGCGTGGCTTACAATGGGCAGGCTTTTATCAGCAGTCCGACTTCGACGCTAACGGCGTGCTGAAGGAAGGAGTGGTGAAAACCAGTTATACCGTACCAAAACCGGGCGACCTCAAATATGTGGACCAGGACGGCAACGGCGTGGTGAATGATTACGATATCGTTCCGATGAAATATGCCAAGCTGCCGGAAATTTCGCTGGGTTTAAATCTGGGCTTCAAATACAAAGGTTTTGATGTGGATGCATTCGTACAGGCAGTGATGAACCGTACCGTGTCGCTCCTGGATGATGCTTACGATTACACACATCCGTTTGTAAATAATAACAATATCACCAAATTCTCCAATAACGCCTGGACACCGGAAACTGCTACCACGGCTACGTCACCGCGACTCTCCACCCTGAATAATGTTAATAATAACGTTAATTCAGACTTCTGGATGCGGAACGGCAATTTCCTGAAACTGCGCAGTGTGGAGTTGGGATATACCTTCCCGAAAAAAGGTTTCCTGAAGAAAATGAATACCCTGCGTGTATTCCTGATCGGTAACAACCTGTTTACAATTGACAAGCTGGATGATATGGAAGCAGAAAGATTATCCATGGGCTATCCCCTCATGAAATCCTACAGCTTCGGGTTGAATGCCAGATTCTAGTACTGATAAAATTACCAGCAAATGAAAAAACTCTCTATCATAATAACGGCAGCGGCGGGGCTGTTTATCAGTGCCTGTCAGAAAGACTTCCTGAATGTAAAGAAGATTGATGCCAATATACCTGTGGACCTGTTGTATTCCAACTATCCGTATTACCAGAGTGCGGTGTATAACGCGTACTCCTATCTGCCGGATGGGTTGAACAGGGCTATGAACATGGAAGCAGCATCCGACTTTGCGGAATGCACCAGTGTACTGGACCCCTCGCAGGTATTCAACCTGGGCATCTGGAACCAGTATGGCAATCCGGATGATGTATGGAACAACAACTTCCAGGGTATCCGACAGGCCAACCTCGTACTGAAAAACAAACCCATGGTGAGTTTGCAGTATAAGCTGGACCGCATCATTGGTACCGACAGTACTGATTACAAAAACTCCGTGGCCTGGCTTAACGCTTCGGAAGGGGGTATGTATTTCCTGAAGGCCTACTATTATTTTGAGCTGGTAAAGCGCTATGGCGGCGTGCCTATCATGGATACGGCGCTGGATTACAGCAATGCCGGCAGCTATGAAAAAATGCAGCGCAACAGTGTGGATGAATGTATTAAATACATTGTGAGCTTGTGCGACAAGGCGGCGAAAATCGTACCGGTGGCTTCCGGCAATGGTTACGACCAGGGCCTGGTATTGCGCGGTGCCGTGCTGGCGCTGAAGTCGAAAGCCCTGTTATACGGTGCCAGTCCGCTCTTTAAAGACGCCGGTGCCACTGCTACCTGGGAAGCCGCTGCCGCAGCTGCTAACGAGGTGATTGCACTGAAGATTTATACGCTGGAGAATAATTACAAAACCATTTTTGGTGCTGGCAATGTTAGTTCCAAAGAAGCAATTTTTTATAAGCGCTATGGAGCTTCTAACTTTTTTGAATTTGCGAACTACCCGATTGCCTTTCAGGGAAGCAATGGTAACAGTATGACACCTACGCAGAACTATGCCGATGAGTTTGAGGTGGTAACCCGCGATGGATCGGGGAATCCTGTTAGTTCCGTGCCTTTTAGCTGGAATAATCCTGTGCATACGGCTAATCCCTATGCCAATCGCGATCCCCGGCTGGATTCCACTACTTATCACAACGGCTCCCGTTTCGTAGGTTTTGCTACCAGCATCATCGAAACGTTTACCGGTGGTACCAGTGGCTTACCAAAGCAGAATGCCTCTAAAACCGGTTATTACCTGGCTAAATATGTAAACCCGACTATCAACCTGAACAATGGCGGCACCGGTACCACTACGGCGCATGCGTATATGTATTTCCGTTATGCGGAAGTGCTGCTGAACTATGCCGAAGCCATGTTCAACGCATATGGTGCCACTGGTGATCCGCAGGGGTATGGTATGACTGCGCTGCAGGCCATCAATGCCGTGAGAGGCAGGTCCAGCGTAAAAATGCCGGCCTATACTGCGGGCAATCTTACCGCAGCAGCCATTCAGCACGAGCGTGCAGTGGAGCTGGGCATGGAAGGTCACCGCTTCTGGGATGTACGTCGTTACAAAAAAGGAGTGGAGGTGTTCAATGCACCGGTGTACAGGATTCTGATCACTAAGAACGGTAATGCTTTTACGTATGAGCGTGTAAAGCTGGAGGACAGGACCTATCAGTCAAAAATGGACTGGTATCCGATTCCGCAGGCAGAGATTACACGTACCGGCTGGAAACAAAATGATGGCTGGGGGCAATAAACTTTTTGTTGATTTGTACCGATATATGTAAAGGATAGGTCCCGCGTCTGCGGGACCTTTTTATTTGTGCCGGTGGCGGGTATGACGGCCGCTGGCCGTCATACCCGCGAAAACTCCGTTCCGCCTTCGGCGGAACGGAGTTTTCGCATTAAATGTTAGGATCCGAAGGCGATAAAAACTTAAACGCCGGCGTATTTACAAATGACTTCACCGCATTACCTGCATACGTTTCACCTTTAGTCAGGCCCAGCTTTTTCACCGGTGCTTTTTCGCTGAAATCCACATCCTTAAAATTCACCCAGAAAGTATTGGGTGTAAGGGCGGTTTCAAAAAAGTACACCAGGTTTTTCTGGTCTGAAACGCAGCGCCAGCGGGTGGTAGAAATGTTGGGCTGGTTTTCGGTGCTGATACCGTAAGGTACGGAGCAGTTGCGCACCACGCTGAACACACTGGCCACACCTATACGCTGATCTGCCGTTTTAGGAATAGCGCCGATGTAAAAGGAGGCGCGTACGAAGCGGTCTGCCGCGCGGTTGGTGCCTGGCAGCATGGTGGTGCCGCCGATTTCCTTCCAGTATTCGTTCAGGGCCAGTTGTTTGTCGAAGGTAGGGGAGTTGGTCATCACATCGTAGGATGGGTCTTCATGAATAACCAGTTTACCGTTGAGATATTCCAATACCGCGTTATCACCGGTGGCATCGGAAATCGACAGATGCAGGGTGGCCAGGCGGTCTTCCCCGGGCGTTTTATCAGTTACCACTACAAACTTTTCTTTTTTCATTTCTGCCACGGCTTCTTTCACGGTCGCGAAGTTGTCCAGCATATACTGCACCCATCCTGCGATGGACAGGCCTGGTTTTGATTTATCCCACTTAGGATATTGGGATTCCACCAGCCAGAGAAGGTTGGCTACAAAGCCTTTTTCGTTCATGCCATCGGTGCTGCAGATGTCGTAGGCGGCGGCTACCACGCTGCCGTATTTGGACGTCCATTTGATGGTATTGGCGCCGGTGGCGCCGTCGCGGGCCATTCCGCGGGGGAATATCCAGAGGTTTGTTTCAATATCATTTTTCCAGTCCATGGACCTGCCGGTGAGGATCAGGCCATCCAGGCCTTTATACATCACGCGGGTGCAGGCGTTTCCCGGGGTATGGAAAGATAGGAGTGCAGCCAGGATAATGGCTGTGAAAATGCTGGTTTGCAGGAGTTTTCGGATCATATTGCAGGTTTTATCTCTTTTATGAACATCTAATCCGGCAAATAGTTGTATGGGTGTTAGAGAGATGTAAATTTCGCGGGGAGGGGAATACTTTTTCTCAAATAATGCAGCTGTTGGTTAAACAATCAACGGATTATCCTGTTATATATCTAATAGCGCCGCAAGCGCAGCATGAACGATAACACCGTCTATTTACTTGGTATAGCAATATTTAGCATCATCATCTCTGATCTGTTTCTATTTCGCTGAACGTAAAATCAGTTAACCATGTTACAAAGGTATTTATTGCTGATACCTGTATTTGCCTGTATTTATGCCTGTGACAATACCCAGGCAACGAGCAAAGCTAAAGCTATCACTACTTCAGCCACTTCCGCGGCGGACGCTGTAAAGGGAATGGTATTGGTAAAAGGGGATGTGTTCATGATGGGCACGGATGATCCTAAATCCTACCTCGCGGAGCGGCCTGCCCACCAGGTGAAGGTGCATGATTTTTATATCGATGCCACCGAAGTAACCAATAAACAGTTCAAAAAATTTGTGGATGCTACCGGCTACAAAACCGTTGCCGAGCGCAAGCCTAAATGGGAAGATCTGAAGCAGCAGCTGCCTCCGGGCACTGCGCAGATTCCCGATGAACAACTGGTGCCGGGCAGTATGGTGTTTGTGGCGCCGGATCACCCGGTGAGTAAAGCGAACATTTCCAACTGGTGGCAATGGGTACCGGGGGCGGACTGGCAACATCCCGAAGGCCCGGGTAGTAATATTGAAGGGAGATGGGACCATCCCGTAGTGCATGTGGCATGGGAAGATGCCAATGCATACGCTAAGTGGGCCGGCAAGCGGCTCCCCACCGAAGCGGAATGGGAATATGCCGCCAGAGGTGGCCTCGTGGAAAAACGTTACGCCTGGGGCGACGACTTCACCCCCGGTAATAAATACATGGCAAACACTTTCCAGGGCAGCTTCCCGGATAATAACGATCGTGCCGATGGTTATGCCATTACTGCACCGGTAGCTTCCTTCCCGGCCAATGGTTATGGCCTCTATGATATGATTGGTAATGTGTGGGAATGGACTGCTGACTGGTATGATGTGGATGAATATAAATCCATGGCGCATCAGCTTACCGAAGACCCCAAAGGCCCTGAAAAATGGCATAATCCGGAAGATCCTTACGCTATCCAGCGTGTTACCAAAGGAGGTTCCTTCCTTTGTGCAAATGATTACTGTATTAACTATCGCCCCAGCGCCAGGAGAGGTACCGCGTTTGATTCCGGTGCTTCGCACATCGGCTTCCGTTGTGTAAAGGATGCGAAATAATTAATTAACCCCTATAAAAAAAGGTTCCGCCAAATAGCGCGGAACCTTTCCTATTTTCAAAACTAAACGCCTAGAGTAAGAGGTTTACTGTAACAACACCTGCACTGATGTCAGCTGCAGTAACGGTTTTGTTGGCGGCAGTTTGTATACCGGTGCTGAGCACTGTGCCCCATGCCACCACCAGGTCGCCTTCTGCCACTTGCAGAATAGCTGGTACCTGTTCATAATTATAGCATTGTACTGGTGCTGGCAATACACTGGACCCATCTTTGTAATAGAAGGTGCTGCCTATTAAAGTTTGTCCTACCAGTGAGCAGACGTTAATAGGAACCCCTAATAATGACAATACGTTTACGCGTACAGAAACAGGAGTAAGTCGTTTGGCAGGAGCATAGTTAGAGAAGCTTTTGCCCATATACCATAACGGTTGGCCGGAAGTATGGCTGGTAGCAGCATTAACGGTGCCAAAAGCAAGGCACATACAGGCCAGCAGGAAAAATACCTGGAATTTTTTCATGAGTCAGGAGTTTTAGTTGGAGGGTTATTGGTTTGGGTTTCAGTATTCCGGTGATAAGGTATCCTGATTACCGGCGTGCTCGTGGTAAAGATAGGAGGAGGGCCTGCAAAGTAATGGCAGTATGCGTATAAAAAGAGGCCTCCCCGTTAAATGTAACGGAGAGGCCGGTTGCATATCAATCTTGAATTTAATTTTACCAAACTACCACCGTATCCTTTTTCCATGACTGTTCAAATATATTCAGACTTACTGGCAGACTGCTATTTGAAGGTGCCGTGATTCTAACGGTGGTGAGTGTGTTACGTTTTACGTTCAGTGGTTTGGTACCGAAATTATTCAAAGTGCCATCAGGACTACGCCACAGAAGTTGTAAATACACTGTTTCTGTTAATGAATCAGGAAGGAACTTAAAGCGATCGGATGAGAACAGGTATTGCTTTTGGTTGGCGGTGGTAACAGGTAAGTACCTTGGCGCTGCCTGGCCACTGTAATCCACGATCAGTGTTCCGCCTGGAAAGTTCACTGGTTCAAACTTCACACCAAAAGTTAACCGGCGCATGTTGATATTGATGGATGACTTGGCGCTGTCCGCAGCAGAACCATAATACTGGCCCCAGAAGAGGTCCAGTTCTGAATACCTGAACCGGTCATAACCAGAAGAATCTCTCGCCACCGTAAAGTAGTTCAGGGTGTCCATGAAGCGATTCGTCATGGCAAAAGGTCCGTAGGTATCTTTAGTCATGGTGAAATTGGTCAGGCGCTCAATAGGATATTCAAATTTGGTGAGGTTGGCTGTATCGCGTGAATACAATCCAAGCCCGCTGCCGGGTTTGATAGCCGCAATCTGAATCGTGTAAGGAACTCCTTTTGGAATTTCCAGGCTAACAGTATCCAGCCGCTTCAAAATACCTTGTGAAAAAGGAGCATAATTAACCCTTACATCTACCGCATAAAGTACGGAGTCGGAGTTAATACGTGCATTTGCAGATTTTCTTGCACCACCTAACGGAGATTCCATCACCACCAAATCACCGGTGATATTCAGTTTTACCGTTTGTGTTTCACCAGTCCAGGCTTTTTCAGAGCCTCCTGGTGCTGTAGGCTGGTCATTTTTTTTACAGGCATAGAATGCGCTGGCCAGGATCATTGCGCCTGCAATGAAAGTCAGATGTTTTTTCATGTCTGGGTTTGTTTTTTTTGATTAATAAAATGTTATGGCATAAGATAGCCGTCCGGCTTTTAGCCGAAATACACAGGATAGTGGCGCATTATCAAAATTTTTTTATGTGATCAATTTCAGTTAACAAGCCACTGCTGCACTCCACCGGTTGAGCGTAGCATATTGGTTGTGTGACATTCACCAGCTGCCTTTCCTGATGCATAGGATACGGATAGCTTCCTGATTTAAACGTGAAAAAAAATAATTTAGTTACATGTTGCCGTTAAAAATATTTAGGTAGATAAGATGGCTGCAAAGCAACGATTTTGTCGTTTATACGTTCATGTTATCTGATTACAATGAAACAATCATGCATGGCTAACGATATACTGATGCCGCAGGTATAATTTGTGGAAATCCATGACAGTATAGTGTTTGAGTATTTTTAGGTTACAAACAATTTTGTTATTAGGGTTAATTAATGCGATACAAAAATAAGTATTATTATGTCAGGGAAGCAAAATATTTTTAGGTAGATAAGAAGTTGATGCGAAATATTTCGCATCAACTTCCAGCTATTTTTTACCACACCACCACCGTATCCTTCGTCCACGTTTGTTCAGTAATATTCAGTTTTACCGGAGTTCCATCCTGCACGGGATTCGTAACTTTTATAGTAGTCAATACATTTCGTTTAGGCGTTACCCACCTGGAACCCAGTGGTACCATCTGCCCATTGGGGCGGGTCCAGGACAGCGTTAAGTATACTTCCTCTGTAAAGGGATAAGCCGTGATTTTGTGAATGTCTGCTGTATATAAATTTTCCGTTTGTGCAGCGGTGGCTACCGGCAATGATTTAGGGGCCGACATCCCACCATAGTCCACGTTTAAGGTTCCTCCCGGGAAATTGATGGGCTCAAATTTAAAACCATATGTTAAACGGCGCATGTTCAAGTTGATGGCGGTTAATCCGCTGTCGGAAGGGTAGCCCTGGTAATCGCAATAGAAAATGTCCAGTTCTGAATTTCTGAACCTCACTTTATTGCTTGCATCCACTGCCACACTGAAATAGCTCAGGCTATCCATAAAGTCATATTTAACGGCGAAGAGTCCCGCAGTATCTCTGGTGATCTGGTAGTTGTTCACTCTTTGAATAGGGCGATCGAAATAGGTGAGATTTGCGGTGTCGCCTTGCCACAGTCCGGGACTGCTTCCGCGCCTGATGGCCGTTACCTGCATTTTGTAATAGATGCCTCTGGGTATTTCGATGGAATCCAGGCGCCTCACCACCCCTTGCGCAAAAGGTAGCCAGTTACCAACGCGAATGTCCACCGCATACAGTACACTATCAGGTGTGATGCGCGCCTGACCCTGACCCAGTGGGGATTCCAATACTGTCAGGTCGCCGGAAAATTGCAGGCTGATTTTTTGGGTTTCTCCGTTCCAGGCAGTCGGCGTTTTTTCCGGGCCGGCCCCTGATTTTGATTTGGTACAGGCATAGCATGTCATTAGCAGGATCAATGATCCGAGTACAGGAAATAAGGTCTTTTTCATGTTTTGATTTGGGTTTAAAAAAGAATTTTGGTTACAAACAACCCTGTCGTTGAGGCACACCGAATATACAATGAAAAGGGGCAACTGGGGTAGTATACAGGAAATATATTTTTAGGTAGATAAGAAGTTGATGCGAAGTAATTGTTTCGCATCAACTTCCATCATTTTACTTCGGAAAAGCATCGAGCAACACACCCACCATCTCGCCAATAGCCTTGCTGTCAATCCATCTGATAACGGCTACCAACTGGTGTTCCGGGTCTACATAGATAATGTTGGCGCCGTTACCGATATGTATAAACGCGGATGCCGGCGCTTTGGGTGCCAGTTTATGATCTGTATTTAAAAACCAGTTCATATAGCCGTAGCCGTTATTGGCTTTGGTAGGGGTGAGCGACTGGCTTACCCAGGCGTCAGAGAGTAGCCGGCGGCCGTTCCATACGCCCCTGTGCAGGGTGAGCAATCCAAAACGTGCCATGTCGTATGCATTGATATACATCCCGCCGCCCCAGTGGCCACCGCCGCTTACGGATTGAACGGGTTGTCCGTCCAGCACGATCCATGCGTTATCGTAGCCCATCCACCTCCAGGTGGAGGAAGCGCCAATCGGATCCATGATGGTTGTTTTCAGTACCTGCGGTAAAGGCTTGCGCCATACATTGGTAGCAGCCAGTGCCAATGCATTTACCCGCACGTCATTGTATTTCCATACGGTGCCGGGCTCGTGCCGCGGCCTGTTTTTCCAGGATGCAAAGTTGCTGTCGGGCCGGTCCGCCCAGTCAGGCTTTCCCCATAGCGTGCCTTCCCAGTCGCTCGTTTGCCGGAGCATCACCTCCCAGGTAAGTTTGCGGTTGTGCGCAGAGGCAAAAGGCGTAATCACCTCGGAGGCCTGCCCCGGATGATAGATTTCCACCGGAGGTACATACCCGGCTACGGTATCTGATACACTACGAATCAGGCCGCTGTCCACCGCCACACCAACCACCGCAGATAAAAAACTTTTGGTTACGCTGTTGGTGATGTCGATCCTGGATGGCTGTCCCCACTCCGCCACAATGTATCCCTTGTAGATGATCAGCCCGGAAGGGTCGGCCCGGTTGATCAGCGCGCCCACAGGCTCGCTGTAGGGTTCCTTGCCGAACGACTGCCACTGTGCGGAGTCCATGTTTCTGCTTTGCTTCGATTCATGTGCGATGGCATATTGAATGGCGGCATCCAGTTTATCCGCCTGAATACCCAGGGAGGCCGGAGCGCGGTGTTCCCAGGTGCCGGCAGGAGGGAAGTATGGCTTAGGTACCTTCTGCTGGGCCTGTGCTGTGAAGGCCGCAAATATTATACTATGCAGGATCAGTTTCTTCATACCAATAAAAGTAAAAGATTGCCGCACGCAAAACAAGCATGCGCACCTCATCCATTTTAAATCAGCTGTTTTTTTTGTATTATTAATGCTGTAACTATCCATTCCACATTATGAACTCAAGACGCAGTTTTATTCAGAAAGTAGCGCTCACGGCTGCCAGTATACCACTACTTCGCTTTCAGTCGCTGGCAGCGCCGCCAGCTTCGGATGAGCCGGTGTTACGTGTTGCCCTGATGGGCCTTGGCGGCTATGCCAACCGGGTAGCCGATGCCATGAAATCCTGTAAAAAAGCTAAGCTTACCGGGGCCATTAGTGGTACTCCCGCCAAGCTTACCGACTGGCAACAGCGCTTCGGCATCCCGGAAAAAAATTGCTATAACTACCAGACTTTCGACCAGATAAAAAATAACCCGGATATCGACGTAGTATACATCACCACGCCGAATGCGCTGCATCATAGCCAGGTATTGCGTGTAGCCGCTGCCGGTAAACATGTGATCTGTGAAAAGCCAATGGCCATCAACGCTAAGGAAGGCCAGGAAATGGTGGATGCCTGTAAGAAAGCTGGCGTGCACCTGCTGGTAGGCTACCGGATGCACTTTGAGCCTAAAACGCTGGAAGTAATCGGGATGCGCAACAGCGGTGAGTTTGGAAAAATAATGTTTTTCCAGGGGCAATGCGGATTTCGTATAGGCGACCCCACGCAGTGGCGACTCAATAAAGAACTTGCCGGCGGTGGCTCCATGATGGACATCGGTATATACGCCATTAACGGCGCCCGCTATATGGTTGGGGAAGAGCCCATCTGGGTTACTGCCCAGGAAGTGAAAACCGATCCGGTGAAGTTCAAGCCCGGCGTAGATGAAACCATCCAGTTCCAGTTTGGCTTCCCCAGTGGCGCCGTGGCCTCCTGCCTGTCTACCTACAACATGAATTACCTCGACCGCTTCTACCTCAACGGTGAAAAGGGCTTTGCAGAACTGCAGCCTAGTACCGGCTACGGCCCTATTAGAGGTCGTACCAACAAAGGAGAACTCACGGCACCGCATGTGACGCATCAAACTATACAAATGGAAGAGATGGCAGATATCATCCTGCGTGGTAAACAGCCACTGATACCTGTAAACGGGGAAGAAGGCGTGAAGGACCTGAAGATCATCGACGCAATTTATGCAGCGGTGAAAAGCGGCCGCAAAGAACCATTGAAGTTAGTATAAGTTACACGAGCGCCTTGCATTTGCAACCGCCGGCAGGGTTGCAAATGCATAAAAAATGCCGGTCTTTCTTAGCTTTGTGGGCTAATCAACTACCCCGCATGAATTGGACGATCTCTGGATACAGCACGGCTTTGTTTGCTACCTGGTACTTTATAGAAGAAGCCGGAATCCTGTTTGATGCCGGCGACGGGCTTACGGCCACACTATTGCAAAAGAGCAGAAAAATCAATCACGTATTTATTTCCCATGCCGACCGTGACCATCTCACCGGTATTATGCAATTCAATCAGTTGAATGCCCGCGATGGCTGGCCGGTATTTTACTATCCGCGCGATAGTCGCTCCTTTCCTGCGCTGGAAGAATTCCTGAAGCGCTTCGACCACTACACTGCCGGCGCCCGGTGGATTCCTGTAAGTCCTGGCGATGAAATCCGGATCAACGATCACCTGATAGTGACGCCTGTACGCAACGAGCATGTGGAGGTGGAGGAGCATGTTATCCGTAGCCTCAGCTACAAACTCGTAGAAGTAAAACAAAAAGTGAAACCCGAACTGGCGGGCTTGCCTTCCGCAGAAATTCGCCGCATTATCCTGGAGCAGGGTAAAGAACATACCACCAGGGAAGTGCGGAACACGCTTATTGGTTATTCCGGCGATACACCCGTGGTAGACCTGCAACGGTGGAATAATACCGGCATACTTATACATGAAGCCACCTTTCTGGAAAGCGATGCCGTGAAAGTGGTGAGTCATAAAAATAAGCACAGCAGGTTAGAGGAGGTGATGGAGATGGTAAGCACGCTGGAAATTGGTCAGCTGGTGCTGGGGCATTTTTCGTCGCGGTATGAGCCGGAGCAAATTGACCGGGCGATATTGGGGGCGTGTGAGAAGTATGGGGTAACGATACCGGTGTTTAGGGTGTTGCCGGGGGAGGTGGTGTGGGATGTGTTGAGGGGCAAGCCGGTGAATCGTTAGTTTTTTGCCCGAATTGATCTGATGGCTTCGCCATCAGATCAATTCGGGTGAGGAGGGGCGGTGCCCCTCCTCACCCACATGTGTAACTACAATAATTAAGCGGGTGCCGGGCGCAGCCCGTCCTTCCCGGATGACACCGAAGGTGTCATTCCAACTTGCAACAAACGCAGGCGCCGGGCGCAGCCCGGCCTCCCCTAAATGACACCGAAGGTGTCATTCCCTTAAAAAAACAAAACACATAAACCATTAACAATCAATTAAAAACCCAATTCTTAAAATAATAGTTTGAATTCAAACAGTTTTAATCTTAACTTTGTTCCGCTAATTCAAACAACACCATGGAACAGCCGCTTCCTTCGCTGGTAGAATACGGCAGCAGAAGGGTCATCATCACCATCACCGCCGTAGTATGTGCCTTATTAGAAATAATTGACACCACCATTGTTAACGTTGCCCTGCCCGACATGCGTGGTAGCCTCGGGGCTACTCTCAACGAAGTAAGTTGGGTCATTACCGCTTACTCCCTCGCCAACGTAATCATTGTACCGATGACGAGCTGGCTCTCCCAGCAGTTTGGCCGGCGCAACTATTTTGCCGTTTCCGTTATCATTTTTACTGTTTGTTCGTTCCTCTGTGGTAACGCCACCAACATCTGGGAGCTGGTATTTTTCCGTTTCGTACAGGGCCTCGGCGGTGGCGCGCTGCTGGTAACCTCACAAACGATTATCACAGAAAGCTGGCCTACAGAAAAACGTGCCACCGCCCAGGCAATCTATACCTTAGGCGTCATTGTAGGTCCCACCCTGGGGCCACCCCTTGGCGGATACATTATCGATAACTACGCCTGGCCTTATATTTTTTACATCAATATTCCGGTTGGTATCGTGGCAGCATTACTCACCTTACAGTACGTAAGGAGTCCGCAATACGAAAAGAAACGCAGCGTAAGTGAGGTTGACTGGTTAGGGATTTTCCTGCTGACCGTCGGCATCGGCTCCCTGCAGTTTGTACTGGAAAAAGGGCAGGAGGAAGACTGGTTTAGCAGCAGCCTCATTGTGGTACTTTCGGTGGTGGCAGTATTTGGCCTCTTCTTTTTTATCTGGCGCCAATGGGTATACGAACATCCGATTGTAGAACTGCGGGTATTGCGCAACGGTAATCTACGTATAGGCGTGCTGTTATCCTTTATTATGGGCTTCGGCTTGTTCGGGTCCACCTTTGTGATACCGCTCTATACGCAGTCGCTGCTGGGGTGGACGGCCCAGCAATCAGGTATGCTGCAACTGCCCAGTACCATATTCGTGGCCGTTATGATGCCGGTGGTAGCCATACTGATCCAGAAAGGAGTACCGCAGAAATACCTCATTGCCGTTGGGATGACGGTGTTTTTCATCTTCAGTTTGCTCTCCTACAAAATCATCGGACCCGATACCAGCGCAGGAGATTTTTTCTGGGTGCTGATCATCCGCGGTTTTGGCCTGGGCTTATTATCCGTACCGGTTAGCACGATGTCGCTTTCCACGCTCAAAGGCAAGGAAATTGGCCAGGGTGCTGCTTTCTCGGGAATGATGCGCCAGCTCGGAGGGGCGTTCGGGGTAGCCCTGATATCTACCTTTGTAACCCGGCAAACAGACTACCACCGTGCTACGCTGGTAGAACACCTGGACGTCAATAACCCGGATGTGGTAAACCGCATTGCACAAACGGCCGCCGGTATGCGGGCCCAAGGCCTGGATGTGGGCGCCGCACAACAAAAAGCCTACGCCCTGGTGGATGCAGGCGTCATGAAACAAGCCACCATCCTCTCCTATATGGACGTGTTCCTGTGGGTAGGTGTCCTGTTCCTCATTTGCGTACCTTTTGTACTAATATTTGTGAAGTCGTCGAAAAGTAAAGTGAATATGGCGGATGCTGCCCACTAATTTTTCCGGCGTCTGGCCGAATACGATATATTTGTTGATATGGAACCTACAAAAAACTTAACAGAGCTGGCCCGTGAACTGTGGCGTGAAATGGCGGAAATGCGCAATTCACTCAGGCAGTACGTGCACGTAAAGATTAAGGAGAATAATTGGGACATCAGCATGGAACTGGTGGAGATCCTGGGACTCATTTACAAAAGGAGTGGATTAAACCAGCAGGAGATCGCAGATATTATCGTAAAGGATAAATCCAGCATGACCTACCTCATCGATAACCTGGTGAAGAAAGGGCTGGCAGAACGCACGGAGGACCAGCGCGACAGAAGAAATAAACTGATTTATATTACAGAGAAGGGAAAGCTACTGATGGAAGAGCTCACGCCCTGGGTAACGGAAATCTACGAAAAAGCTACCCGGGAGCTGCTGACCGACGATATCCTGAACGCCCTTTCTGTAGCACGAAAAATGAACGAAAATCTGAAGCAATAATAACAATGAAAACATTACTGATACCCGTAGATGCCAATACCACTGACCTGGCGCTGATCAACTTCGCAGCGGCCTGGGTTACGCAGTACAAATATGAACGGGTAGTACTGTTGCAGTCCCTGTACGAAAACGTTTTCAGTACCATGGCAATGTCGGCCGATTATGTGGCCGTAAACCCGGATAATATTTCTGACTGGCGGGAAGATGTAATGTGGAAACTGAATGATCTCGCGCAGGCCCTGCAAAAAACGCTGGGAGAAAGCATAGAAGTAAAGATGGCGTGGAGCGAACAGCCGTTACTCCGTGCTATCATGTGGTCCGTTAAGGAAGACAATCCCCAGCTGATACTATTGCAAAATAAAAATAGTGATGACCCCATCAGCGCATCACTGATCGCAATCGCCAGGACCAGCCCCGTTAGATTGCTGGTGGTGCCTGCTGGCATGGCTTATCAGCCCGTTACTAAAGCCCTCATACCGGTGGACTTCAAAGCATTCAAAACGCTGGACAAAATGCAGGCCTTCCAGCAGTCGCCCCTCTGGGTGCCCGACGAACTGATTGTGCTCAATGTAGACCCACAACAGCACTACCTGCAGCCCTCCCCGGAGTTCCGCACCGCCGTGGAAACCGTGAAGTCGTACCTGCAACAGTACAACTATGAAATTGAATACAGTAACAACGCCAACATCATCAGCGCCATCCTGGACTATGCGGACCATCAACAGGTAAGCCTGATCGTAGCGTTGCCGGGTAAGCACAGCTTTTTGTACTCACTCACACATAAGAGTATTTCTGAAGGAATTTATAAGGCAGCAAAGCTGCCGGTGATGATACTGAAGTGATTTTGGGGGAACATGGATGAAATTTCATAATGTTCCTAAACTGTGTCCTGATTGTAGAGATAAACAGGACGGGAAATTTATCGTCTTGAGCGTAAATAGAGTCGTCACAGGAAGTCCGAGTTCGTAGAGTCATTAGCGTTATACAAATGTAATAATCCGCACATATTACAGGGAGGGTGAAAACACCTGTTTTATGACCGTAAAATCACGGCAGTGGGGCAACCATTCCGGCTGTTTTTTGTTAGTACCCCATGATTATTATTTATCAAAAAACAGCTCACACCATGAAAAAGACTCTTTTTCTTGCAGTTATCATAGGCCTGGCAACGGTAACTACCGCCAGTGCGCAGGGCGTGCTGGATCAGGCAAAGAAAGCGGCCGGTACCACTCAAACCGGTAATACCGGCAACCTGACCAGCAGTATTATGGGAATGCTGACCCCCTCCCTCGGACTCAGCAATGCCCAGCAGCCACAGGTACAAAACCTGATTACCGGGTTTCTGCAAAAGAAAGCCGGAATCATGCCGCTGCAGCAAACTAACCCCGCCGACTATACTTCCAAATTCAACGGGCTGCAGGGCGGACTCTTTTCCAAACTGAAAGGGATATTATCCGCTGCCCAGTATACCAAGTTCCTGGGGCTGAAGCCTAAAACCAATGATGCCACCAATGCATTGTCCCAACTGTTTTTTTAAATAGCACCAAATTTATAGCGCAGATAACAGGCGATGATTTTGTGCGTCACCCTGTTATCTGCGTTTTTTCCTGCTTTTTGCGTCCCCAAATTTTCAGCAATTTTTAATCTCCCCATATCAAAAAAATCCCCACATTTGCACCCACAATTGCTAGTAGATTCCATAATATTTATTTTACATGAGGTTCCTCTTACCTTTCCTTGCCGGCATCTTTGCGGCCGCCGGCAGCTATGCCCAGTCTGATGTGGTGTTGAAGAAAAAAACGCTGGGTGATTCTGTACTGCTGCCCACGCGGGAATTAATTCTCCCCGACCCATTTAATGGAGAAAAAGCCCTGGAGGCGCTATTCCCCGGGCGACATTACAATCTCTCCACTACCTACAAAAATGAAATGGTAAACTGGACCTGCCCCACCTGCAAGGCCGTAAAATATCCTGATGCCAATGCAGACGAGGTATTGCCGTTTCCCTATAAGAACGGGGTAGCCACCCGCCTGATCAACACGATGGACTTCAGCGATTCCACCGGTATGCAGTACAAGGTGATCAGCTTTAACCACTCTGAATTTGAAGAAGATGGCTTCCAAACTTCCCGCTTTACCGGCGGCCTGCTGGGGCTGGCGAAATTTGTAAAAACAGCAGAAGGTTGGAAACTACGGATGTATGCCCCGGCGATAAAGGCCTACGGCGCTTTCAGTCAGGCACCTACACCTAAGCCACTGCTGATAGGCCAGGACCAATATGCCTTTGTGATTAAACACAGCAACGGCCCCGGAGGCGGACCTTTCTACAGCACGCTCTATATGATTGCCGGTATCAATGGTACCTATCAGCAAATTATGGAAGCATATGCCACGGAAAAAACCGGTGGCGATCCGGAAGAAGGGGACCTGAGCAAATGGACCAGCACTTACAGCGCTCCCGTGAGCGATAAAAAGTATTTCAGGGACATCATCGTTACTACAAAGGGGAACTACGATACCGCCGACCTCGACGGATTTCCGGAGGAAGTGGCCAGGCAGTTAAAGAAAAGTAAGAAGGCAGGAAAATTTACGATGGTACAACTGTTTGTGTACAAAGCCAAAGGGTACGAGTTGCAGCCTGGCATACAAGTGAAAGT
The DNA here is from genome assembly GCF_900142605.1 of Chitinophaga jiangningensis. Lineage (GTDB taxonomy): Bacteria > Bacteroidota > Bacteroidia > Chitinophagales > Chitinophagaceae > Chitinophaga > Chitinophaga jiangningensis. Next base: position 131,960 of record NZ_FRBL01000004.1, on the reverse strand, counting down.
GATCTGATCATATACATACAGCGCGCGCCATGGCCCGGGCACTGGTGCGCGCTGCATAAGCCGTTATTTAATATCTACCCCAATCCCTACCTGTATCTGCTGCGACTTCCAGTCATAACGGTCATCAATTCCATTAATGTTAGAAAGCCCCTGTACAAATCTGCCGTAGAAATGTACCGGCTGCACGTTCACGGTTAAGCCGGCGGACAACCCGAAATTACTGCGTTTAAACGCATCGCGGTTGTACAGGAGCAGGTCTTCATTGCTATAAAAAAGAATACTGTATTCAGGGCCCGCGTTCAGCGTAAAGTAACGGTTAAGGTTATACTTTAACAGCAGGGGGATGGTAACATAGCCCAGTTGAACCTTTGCGCTGCCATCGGGGTTGTTAGTATTGATATACTTTGCGGAGAAGTTAGCGTCGCGGGTAGCGTTGGACTGCGAGTACTGCAGTTCGGCCTGTACGCCGATTTTGTTGTTGAAGTCCCAGGAGCTGAGCAATCCCAGTTGGATGCCCGGTTTGTAACCTGGCTTGATGCCTTCGCCGGTAACTTTAAAGAGGTTTACGCCGGCCTTGGCGCCGAAATGTAGCCCCTGGCCGTAGGAATGCAGGCATCCCAGGATCAGCAGCAGGGGTAAGATCATTCGCTTACTCATAAAATTGGTGTTTTACAGCTATTGATAACGCCAACATACCAACTGTAACGGAGTATTGCAGGTACAAATAGACCATCAGGAAGATTTTAGCTATTACTGGCAGAATTCCCTCGTCCGGTTTTTTGCTATCTTTAAACGGTAATGAAATAATAAACACAGATTTATGATAGCATTTTTAGGAATGGGCCTTTTGGGTTCCAATTTCGTGAAAGCCTTACGTAGAAAAGGAGAAACCGTGCAGGTATGGAACCGTACTGCCTCCAAAGCAAAAGCCCTGGAAGCGGATGGTGCGGTGGCCTTTGAACAGGTGGCAGATGCCGTACGCGGTGCGGACCGTGTACACATTGTTGTGAAAGACGATGCCGCAGTGGATGAAGTACTCGCCAACGCCCTGCCAGGATTACAACCCGGCGCCATCATTGTGGATCATACCACTACCAGTCGTGAAGGCGCCATCGCACGTACCGCAGCCTGGCAGGCAAAAGGATTTACTTACCTGCATGCACCGGTATTTATGGGCCCGGCCAATGCGCTGGAAGGAAGCGGCTTTATGTTGGTTTCAGGGGATCAGTCGCTCATCGCCAAAATGGAACCGCTGCTGGCCCCTATGACGGGCAAGTTATTAAACCTGGGGGATGAAACGGGGCGCGCTGCAGGGCTCAAGCTAATCGGCAACCTCTTCCTCGTTACCTTCACCGCCGGCCTGGCAGATACCTTTGCGCTGGCAAAAGCGCTGGAAGTGCCGGTTGATGCGGTAGCGGATCTGTTTAAAGTATGGAACCCGGCTAACACCCTGCCTACACGCATTCAGCGTATGACCGGCGGCGACTACAGCAAGCCTTCCTGGGAGCTGAACATGGCCCGTAAAGATACCGGTCTGTTTATGCAGGAAGCGGCGCAGGCTGGCGTTCCGCTGAATATTATTCCGGCCATCGCAAAGGTGATGGACCAGTGGATCGCAAAAGGCCATGGTGACCAGGACTGGACCATCATCGGCAGCGCTGCGCTCCAATAAGCCTACAAACACTCCACTAATGTTAACATCCTTTATTCAGCACATCCTGCTGGTATTTGTCATACTCCTGTTGATAATGCTGGCAGGAAGGCTGAAAATAGCTTATCCTATAGTGCTCTGCATCGGTGGCCTTGTACTCAGCACCATGCGCGCCATGCCTTCCATACAGATCAACCCTGAGTTGATCCTCCTGATATTTTTGCCGCCGTTGCTATATGAAGCGGCCTGGTATACTTCCTGGAAAGATTTCTGGCGATGGCGACGGATTATATTCAGCTTCGCTTTTCTGATTGTCATAGTAACCGCCAGTATGGTGGCGGTGGTATCCCATGCGCTTATTCCCGGCTTCACACTGGCGCTGGGCTTTTTGCTTGGTGGCATTGTTTCGCCGCCGGATGCGGTGTCGGCAACCAGCATTCTCAAAAACGTAAAAGTCCCGAAGGCGCTGAGTTCCATCCTGGAAGGAGAAAGTTTGCTCAACGATGCCAGCTCCCTGATCATCATGCGTTTCGCCATGCTGGCCGTTACTACCGGTCAGTTTGTATTTTACAAAGCTGCCGGTAGCTTTGTACTGGTGATAGTGGTGGGTGTGGCCATGGGCCTGTTGATAGGTCTTATCTATTATGTGGTACACCGCTGGCTGCCAACCACCACCCAGATAGATATTGTGCTTACCCTTACGGCGCCTTATGTGATGTATATCATGGCGGAGCAGTTCCATGGTTCGGGCGTACTGGCGGTGGTAACGGGCGGACTGTTTCTCTCCTCGCGGAGTCATTTATTTTTATCCAACAGGAGCCGCATTGCCGCTACGGACGTGTGGGCCACGCTGGTGTTTATTTTAAACGGACTGGTATTTATGCTGATTGGGCTGGAACTGCCGGTGATTATCAATGAGCTGGGCACACACAGCGTGGGAGAGGCGATTAAATATGGTGTGGTGATTACAGTGGTGCTGATTGTGGGGCGACTCCTGTGTACCCTGGGCGCTTCTGCGTTTACGGTATTTGCCAGTAAATACATCACCACGGCGAGTGCCCGACCGGGTTGGCGGGGGCCTATCGTAATTGGCTGGGCGGGTATGCGTGGTGTAGTGTCACTGGCGGCAGCCTTGTCTATTCCCGTGATGATGGACAATGGGCTGCGGTTTCCACAGCGCAACCTGATTCTCTTCATAACGTTTACGGTTATACTCCTTACGCTGGTGGTACAGGGACTAACGCTACCCTGGATCATCCGCCTCACTAATCCAGAAGATGAAGATCATGCGCTGCCGATTAAGCAGCAGGAAGCCAATGTGCGCAAGCATCTGTTGCATCACAGCTTGCAGTTCCTGGATAGCTACCACAGCGAAGCGATTCAAAACAATAATGTGGTGAATAAGCTGCGGGAGGAGTTGAAGGAATTACACCTGTTAACCAACCGGGAACCGGATTCCGTGAGGGATCGGGAACAATACCTGAATATCTCCCTGCAACTGATAGAGCACCAGCGACAGGTGTTGAAGGAATTGAATAAGGATTTAGCCACCGATAGTGAGGTGATCCGCAAGTTTTATGAGCTGCTGGATGTGGAGGAGGAGAAATTGCGATTGCAATTCGAGATTGGTTAACCGCTTGCGGCCCTCTCCAGTAAGCGGAGTATGCTTCGCCGCGGGCGAAGCATACTCCGCTACAAAAGTTCTACGTTTCCTTTAGTAATGCGAATCAAATGTTTCCCTGGTTTGTTCAGCTGAATTTCCCTGGTTAGTATAACCGTTGCCGTAGTATTTGCCGGCAGCTCCACCGTCAGTAAAATATCCTGTTTGTTTCTTTTCCAGTTTACTTCAATATTCCCGTACATGGAGGTATGCGAGCAGTTCACATTGTTTAATCCGGCAGGGAATTTTGGGGAGATGATAATGTGTTTGAATCCCGGCGCCTGCTCGTCCGGTCTGATGCCTGCCAGCGCTTTATACAGCCAGGCTCCAATTTCTCCAAACATAATATGGTTGCGCGAGAGGTCAGATTTTGCATGGATGGGCCAGTTTTCGTACAGGGTGGTTGCGCCATTTTTAATCCACCATCCCCAGGAGGGTTCTTTTTCTGCTGCGGCCAGTTGATAGGCGAGGTCGATATATCCGTTATCGCTCAGTGCGTTGAGGATGGTTTTGGTACCGAGCAGGCCTACGTCCAGTTGGAGGCTGTCCGCTTTAACGCGGGCGGCGAGTGCGGCAGCAGCTTTGCTGCGGAGGGAGTCGGGCACCAGGTTCCAGTGCAGGGCTACAGACTGCTCTGTTTGCAATCCTTTATCGTATATGCCTGACTGTGGGTCGAGGTATTTTTTATTGAAAGCTGTTTTGATAAAACTGGCCAGCGCAGTATAGTGGCGGTGATCTTCTCCATAACCCAATAGTTTGGCAGCTTTTGCCAGGATGGTTACATCCGTAAAGTAATAAGCCGTAGAAGTGAATGTTACCGGCGTTACGGATTTCACCGGTACCCAGTCGCCCAGGCCCCAGGAGCAGAGTCCTTCCGGGCTGCGTGCGGTGATCTGGTCTACATACCGTTTCATGGCGGGATAGCAGCGCGACAATGCCGTAGTATCTCCATAAAACAAATAGAGGTTCCATGGGATAATGGCGATGGTGCTGGTCCAGTCCGGCCCGTTGCCCCATTCATAGCCCCAGCCGCCGGTGGGAATGATGGAAGGAAATACACCGTTGGGCTGTTGTTCATCCAGGTGGTCGTTCATCCATTTTTCATATACGGTGATGGCATCAAAGTTATAGAGTCCTGTTTCAGATGCGATGTGAGCATCGCCTGTCCAGCCGTTTTTTTCGCGCTGCGGGCAATCCGTGGGATAGCCGTATAGGTTAGCAAGGTAAGAGCTGTTGGTGGCGGCCCATATTTTATTCAGCAGCGTGTTGGACGACCGGAAGTTCCCGATTGGCCTTACGTTGCTGTGCATTTCCACTCCCTGCAGGCTTTCTTTTGTGAGGGTGATGGGCCGGGAGCTGGTAACTTCTATGTACTGGAAGCCTTTGTAGTTAAAGGCGGGGGTAAAGGTATGCGGGCCTTTGCCATCGAGGATATAAATGTCTGTCTGGAAAGGATCTGTGTTATCGGTGGGGCGATAGTGGACATCGATATTGGAGATATCCGCGTGGCCGTTGGGATAAAGTTGTTCCGCATGTTTGAGTTGTACGATGGTGCCGGCGGGGCCGTTGAGCGTAATGCGGCTTACACCTGCAATGTTGCGGCCAATGTCGAACAGGTAGTTGGTATCACTGAACTGGCGCATGCTGGCGGCGGGGAGGATGGTATCAGCGGTGATGGGCACCATGGCCTGCGCTGTGATGTTGGTGGAAGGTGCTGCGCGTAGGGTGACGGGTTGCCAGCTGCTGTCGTTAAAAGCAGGGAGGTCCCAGTTAGTTTGTTGGCGTCGCAGATCATGATGTTCGCCGGTATAGATGCTGTTGAATACGATTTCGCCGGTGGATGTTTTCCAGTCCTTCCCGGTGCTGATGGTAGCGGTGGTACCATCGGTGTAGGTGATGCGGAGGTCGAGGCAGAAGGTGGGTCGGTTGCGCCAGGGGGCTTTATCGAAGAACCATACCGCGGTGGACTGGTGGTTATACCAGCCGTTGCCGAGGACGACGCCGATGGTGTTGGCGCCGGACTGTAAGTTGTTGGTAACGTCGTAGGTAACGTAGAGGGTGCGGCGATCGAACCGGGTGTACATTGGGTCGAGCAGGTGGTTGCCGATTTTATGGCCGTTGATATGCAGTTCATAGAGGCCGCCGGCGGCGATATAGGCCCTGGCGGAGGCGATGGTTTTGGAGGTAATGAATGTTTTTCTGAAGAGGGGTGCAGGTTTATGGGAGATGGGGTGGTGATCTGATATCCAGGTACCCTGCCAGTTGTGTTGGTGCATCATGCCGGTTTCGAAGGAGGCGGTGCTACCGTTTACTTTCCACTGGTAGGCGGTGAAAGGTTGGAGGGCGGGGCCTGTATAGGAGATGGTATTGTTTTGCGTGGTGGTATCCCAGAGGAGTTGGTGATGGTGGTACAACTCAATATGTGCGTTGGCGGTAGTGCCGTTGTATTGCCAGGACAGGCGGGGGTGTGGGTTATCGATACCGATGGGATTGGTGAGGTAATCGCATCGGAGGAGGGTGCATGTTTGTGCGGCTGTTGTGAGGCAGCAGCAGAGTAGTGCGAGGAGGGTAAAGTATCTCATGCCGGAAATAACAGAATGTTTCCGGGAAGATAAAAAAGGAGTGTGGTAAGCTGTAAAATAATTGATGGCTGGCTTACAATTTAGCGGGGCCTTGCGTGCCGAGCCATTCAAAGGTGTTGACCGGGTTATTTGCATCAAATCCGCGGTAGCGGAGTATCCACAGGCCGCTGTCGTTTGCTTTGCGGGCTACGTTTGGATCTACGGTTTCGCAGATGAACAGTGGCTGGAAGTGGAGGTGTGCGTATTCCGGCATTCTTTCTCTGATACGGTCTCTGTTATAGAGTGTTTTATAGAAGTTTTCGGCTTTCAGTTCTTTTTTGGCTTCGGCGATGAACAGGTGGGTGCTATTGATGGCGATCATGTCTGCTTCTACGAAGGCGTTGGTACCGGTGCCCCAGGTGCGTTTAAATTTATAGTAGGAGGTATGCACTTCGTATACCTTTTTAAGGTAGTTGGCCACGTATGCGATGGCGAGGCGTTCCAGGTGTCCGTTCCAGTGCGTGCTGAAGCAGGCGAGTTGTTCGTTGGTTTCTTCCACGAACATGTGGAAGGCTTCTCTGAAGCCGTTGATAGCGTCGTAAAATTCCATGGTGTGTGATAGGTTTTCAAGCATAGCCTGATAGTATTTGCTGCTTTCCGGTGTAGCGTCGATACCTGCCTGCATTTGGGCCATAAGGGTTTTGCATTCCTGCAGAATTTCCTTGTGCCATTTATTGCAGCGTTCCAGGTGTTGCAGGTGTGTTTGTCTTATTTGTTCGAAAAGCAGGTTGAAGTCATTCAGACTGGGAAGAAAATGTAATGTCATGTCCTTCATGGCATGTAGTGTTTTGGGGGGCTATAGGATAAAAAGCCCTGCTTACGCAGGGCACATGAAAAGAAATAAGTGACTATTCGTCATCATCGTCCATTGGCACAATGTTTACAATTACTTGAAACTTTGTGTTATTGTCCGGTTGTTCCATCAGGGAGATGAAGGCCAACAGCTTTACGTACGCACCAGTCTTGGTCCTGATGGTGATATACGGTCGGGCGATGGGCATGATATCATCCATCCATTTGGTAACTATGTTATTGAGCCAGGTGGAGAGTGCGCGTGAGCACATGAATGTCCATTTCCTGCCTTCAATTTCTCTGTACTTATAGCCACATATGCGGCGCATTTCGCGGTTCATGTAGCAGAAGTTGAGGTCTTTGTCTACATAGAACACGCCTACTTCCGGCGGGCCGTCGTCCAGTTCGGATTCAAATGTATTTTTGAATGCGGCGATGGTGTCATCGGCCATTTTCTCGTAGGCTTTTTGCTTTTCCGCCGAGTACCGGGAAAAGGTGAGGCCGATAATGGACGTTGCCAGTAGTCCGATTCCTACGGAAAAGGAGCATGCAATCCAGAATGGAAAAATCTGAAAGGTGTAAGCGGTGCCGGCGATGCTAAACAATAAAGTGAGTCCAATGGTGACTCCTTCCTTGAGCCTTAGCTCATCAAATTGTTTCATTTGATTGGGGGTTACAAGTTTGGTTTTAAAATAGGTTTTGGTTTTGCTGTCAATGAGGGATTGGCAGTATCTATCTAAAACATTCACCTGGTTGCAAAGAAGCAATTGAGTAAATGTATCCGCAACAAGGATTTTTGTTTTGGATGGATCAAATGTCGGGAAACCGTTTGATATAATTTGTAAGGCAAAAGTTATTCAGTTGTTAATCCGAAAGCCAGCCAGTTGCAGTTGCATTTTTGAGGTAGTGGTCAAAAAACGCCTGCATTCGTTCACTGAAATCCATTGCAGAAGCGCCGGTTACGCCGTGGTTGCCATCGCTGTATTGCAGCAGCCATGCGGGTTTATGGAGTCGGCGGAGGGCCAGGAAAAAGGAGAGGATGTTAGAGAAAGGGCAGGCACCATCATTGGTGGTATGCATTAATAACAGTGGGGTGTTCATTTTATCTGCCGCGTAAATGGGAGAGTTTTTCAGGTATTGTTCCGGTATATCCCAGGGGGTGGCTTTCATACGGAATTGGCCGTTTTCGAAGTTCTCTGCATTAGGGCGACCGTTATTGACCAGGGAGTTGTAGGCCGTCATCCAGTCGGCAATACCGCTGGCAGAAACGGCTGCCGCAAACTTATTGCTATGGGTAACCAGGTAGTTAATTTGTATGGCGCCCCAGGAGCAGCCCTGTAGCCCTATCCTTTTCGGATCTACGAAATGGAGTTTTTCCAGGTATTCCGCTGCACCCAGCACGGCGTCGTACGCGCTTTGCATGGGATCACCGGGGGTGTAATAGATATCTGGCGTAAATACGAGGTAGCCGTTTTGCGTATAGGTAGGGATGTTGATGTTGCAGCCGCTGGTGAGGGGTTCGGTTTTGAGGTAGCTGTTAAGTGCATCGGACTTACGTTCGTAGAGGTGCACGATTACCGGGTATTTTTTGGTGGAGTCGAAGTTGGCGGGTTTGTAAAGGATGGCCTGTCGTTGCTGGCTATCCAGGGTGTTGTACGTCGTGAGTTGCGCGGTGTATTTATGATCCGGCTGATTAAACGTGAGCTGGGTAAAGTGTTTGAAATCTTTTGTATAAAACAGGTTAGGGGCTTCGGTGGCGCTTTGCCGCCTTACGATAATGGAATCGTTTCTTTTAATGGGCGGGAAGTTGCTCTGGTCGGGCACGTAGGGGTTGTTCATGATGTCGTACTGGTAATTGCCCATGGTGAGTAGTTCAGGTGCTTTGCCTCTGGTGAGTTTATACCAGCCGTTTTCCTTGGTGTCGATGTTGAATGCGTTCAGTATCAACGGGAATTCAATCGGTTTGTTTTTAGGCTGGTTATTGAATTCCTGGACGGTGAGCAGGATGTGGTGTCTGGCGCCGAAGCCTCTGGTCAGGTTTTGAGCGGGAGTAGTGCCTAGTGGGTCTACTTCCCAGAGGTCGAAGGCATCATAGATGTATACTTTAGTGCCTGCTTTGTTCCAGCCGGCAATGCCCCGCGGGGAGGCGAATAAGTCGTTGCGGTACAGGTAGTGGAGGTCTGTTTTAATATCGGGTGAAATAGGTTTGGTTTGTTTTAGGGAGATGTGATAGCAGTGGTAGGCGGCATTGTCGTAGTACACGATCAGTTGTCCGTTCGGGGAAAGTCCGTTGGACATGGCACCGGTAACGACCTTATCATCGGCAATCTGATATTTGTCGCCGGTGCTCAACTGCGTAAATTCCAATACCCGTTTATCTGTTTGCGTTAGCATCAATACCGTATCGCCATAGGTGCGGATGAGCAGGGAGCGGGTATCGCCCATGGGGATGGTGCGGCCGGTTTTAAGGTCGATCAGGGCGGTTTTGGGCCGGGTGCTGGTGGCGGGTTGTTCCGTCCAGATGATGGGGTTAGGCGTGGCGCTTTTTTGCGGGCTGGTTTCCATGTAATAAGCGTAGTGCTTCACTGCGGAGATGATGCGCTTGTTTTGCCAGTTGGTGGCCACGATTATTTCTTTATCCGTAGGCGTTGCACGGGCCAGGAGGGTATCGTGCCGGAGTGTGGGTAGCCAGGTGGTATCCGGAGCTGTCCCCTGGAGGGATAACCCAAGCAATAGGAGGAGGGAATTCATGTTGGCATAGGTATTAGTGGCAGGAGTAGATCGTTTGTACTTCACACTCCGCGGTGTAAGTATCTCTTGCCCTGGTTACTGTGATGATAGTTCCGCCATTATTCAGCAGCGAGCCGCTCGTTTCTAACGTGCATAAACCATCTTTAGGATCTACTACATACAGTTTGCAGCTGGGACTTACCCTCGCAGCCAACGCCGCGGATATAGCCGCTACCAGCCCTATTACCGACAGGAGAATTTTTGCTTTTTTCATAGGTTGAATGTAGGTTTTCCGGGTGCATTACTGCATCAGTGACTACTTGATGTAGTATACAATGGAGCCCATGAAGAAGCGCTGCAGCACGGTGCTTTGGGTGTCTTCGAAGTAAGTAGGGGTAAAGGTGCGACTGAAGCTGTTGTTGTTGTTCAGGATATCGAAGCCCTGGGCTTTGATTTCCATCTTATTTTTGAGGAGGCGCTTGCTGAGGAATACGTTGAGTAAGTCCACGGAGCGGTTGAAGCCGGCAGAGAGTCCGGAGGTGACTACTTTATTGTACTTAACGCCGGCGATGAAGCCGAGCGGGAGGTAGCCGGTAACCTCGAGGTTCATGTTGAAGGAGGTGACTTCGTTTTTGGTGACGGTACCGAGGTTGTAGGTGCTGTAGGTGCGGTTGGCACTGAAGCTGCTCTGGATGTCGATAAGTTCTTTTTTGGTATAGTTAATGGATACCCTCGGGGTAATGCTCAGCGATTCGCTGGTGCCTAGGATGCCGCTGACGGAAACGGGGTCGTTGGCGTAGAGGACGTTGTTGCTCAGGTTGATGGCGAGGCGGCGTTTGAAGAAGGGTTTGGAGTAGGTGGTGCCCCAGGAGAGCATGCGGGAGTGGTCCAGGTTGATAGGGGTGAGGATTTGGCGGCCGAGGGAGTCGAAGAAAGTGTTTTGGACGATTTTTTGGTTGGTGTTGGAAAACATCACCGTACTGCTGAAATTTGAAAGTGTTTTTGGGTTTAGATTGGAGAATCTAACTGTCATATTCCGTTTTATTGGATTCTTTAATGCAGAATTGCCGGATTGAACAATCAATGGGTTTTGAAAGTTCCTGGTCGTGATAAGCAGAGCCGGTGATATAGCTGCCGCATCATAATACAGGGAGTAAGCCAGCGTGGAAGACGGCTTGAAACGATAAGTAAGGTCAATTCGCGGGTAAATATAGTTCCAGTTTATTTCTGCAACAGAGCTATTGGTAGGAAGGACCTCCTGCTGTCTGATTTGCCAGTTAGCATAAATAGAACCGTCAAATTTTTTACTTCTTACATTAAGACCCATTGTTAGGGAATTTTGAATAAGCTTATAATTCCAATCGTTATTTAAGGAGTCTATCAGTGACATTTTTCCCTGTGTAACTGGATCTCTTGCGTACACCTGATTTTTGTCGATGGAACTAATATATGAGATGCTATTTAACCCGAATAAGCTTAATGTTGAATTAAACAGGTATGCTAAACCTGTTATTCCGGATATATTTGTGGTACGCCCGCTTATTGGATTGTAATTATCCAGCAGTGTTGAAACGGTAGAATCATCATATTTTTGCTTATAATCGGACAGATAATCCATTTTGTCACGACTGTTATTTATTCCTGCATTAATCGTTTGAGAAAATGCACCTTTTGAATTATTAATTCTATGGATAAATTCATTGGAATATGATATAGAGGTATTGTTGGATAAGGATTTATTATAAGCTCTACCGGTAATGTCAATGCTACTGCTTGGAAACTGGTTAGAATAATTGCTACTATTTGTGGTAGTTCTATTTGTATTCTTAAATGAGATCCGTTGCGTTACCTGGTTTAAGCTATCCATCTTTAATTGGTGTTTTATATCAATATTTATACTTTTAGTGTTAGCATTAGTTTCGTTGTTTTGAAGGCTTAGCCCACTCGGAGTGGTATTAATAAATTCTCGCCTGGTTGCGCTGGTATTATAACCTGACAATCCAGAGTAAAGAACATTGGTAGACAAATTGTTTTTGGGGTTGATAATATAATTGTAGTTTAAGCCGATTTCACTACTCTTATTAAAACCACTGGAAATCTTTGGTTTTCCGTCCTGGATACCATTGATATTGTCCATATTGGCAATAATAGAAAGTTGTTTTTGAGAACTGAATCTATTTAGCGTTAAGCTTCCAATGTACTTGTCGGATGAGCCATAACCCAGTTGAATATTGCCCGAAAACTTGTCTCTTTGAGATTCCTTTATCGTTAGGTTCAATACTTTGACTTTTTCAATATTATTTCCTACGCCCATTCCCTGGTTATCCGATGTGATAATTTGAAGTTTGTCTATAAGGTCTGCGCTGATATTTTTTAAGGCCATCAAAATATTGCTACCAAAATATTCCTGCCCATCAATTAAAATTTTCTCTATTTTTTCTCCATTATATGAAATGCTACCATCTGAAGAGATTTCCAAACCAGGCAAATTTTTAAGTAATTCTTCTAGTAAGGCATTTTCATTTACTTCAAATGAGGAGCTGTTGAATTCGGTCGTGTCCTTACTTACCTTCGCTATTACTGGTTGACCTTTAACTGTAAATTCATTCAGGTTAATAGAAAGGCTGCGCAATTGAATAATGCCTAAATCAGTAATAGAGTCTCGCACCAAAACTTGGAGGTATTTGTTATGGTAGCCGTATTGCGAAATCACTATTGTCATATTACCTGGTTGAGAGGTTGCTGAAAAGGAACCGTTTTTATCTGTGCTCAAGTTTTTACTAGATCTAGCATTAGAAATAACTATTAATCCTTCAGCAATAGGTTTTCTGGTAATACTGTCTTTAACTTGTCCTTTAATAACGTAAGTGGGCCTTACCTGTGCAAATAAAGGTGTAATATATAATATGATAAACAATGCGGTCGCAAAGGAAATCCATTTCATTTTTCTGTTCTTCAAAAATACCAAAGTACTAAGTCAGGGTGCAATAAGCATTCAGTGTAGTTTCGTTTGGTGATTTTCAATTTCGACAGATGTATAAGTAGACTTGATCTGGAAGGCAATAAGAATGTGTTGGAGATCGAACTTTTAAAAAATGGTTGGAATTTAATTTTTCATTAAAGCATATAAAATATTCTCCGCAAATCTTAATAGGATAGTTCGCCGTAATTTAAAAGCAGATGATTATCTAGTAATCTCTTACTTTGTGTAGGCTGTTAGAAGTTTACGTGGCTTATGGATTAGAGGAATCCGCTATAAACTGTTTCTAAGATAGTGCATGGACCACCTTTCTCATTGGTAGCATACGTTTGAACGGTAGTTGTTGCATATGGTTCAAAAATCAAAGTGGCATTAATTATCGTTAATTCGCATATTGTATCAATATTTGTTGTTCGTACATATATTATTGAAACGATTTTAGATGCGATTGCAGATACGGTAATTGCAATAAGTCCGACTGCTGATAATAATATTTTTTCTTTTGTCATACATCAAATTTTATGAATTTATAAATAGAGTTGTTTAGAAGCAGTCTAATTAAAGGAGAAGTCATACATTGCCAGACGCACTTAGGACTAAGATTTTGATGCTAGGAAGTCTAGTAAATCCATCGTGTGTTCAGTCTGCATAATCCCGCCATTTAATATACTACCTGACTTGATAGATTTATTTAATGTATGAGTCGCTTAATTTGCCTGTTAATATAGAGATATCGTTGATTGAAAGGGTTATTATTTAATGGATAGGGTATTCCCTTTTATCCCTATTTGACTTTCTGTACCAAATATAGTAAATCAGTATGCTGTCGGCCTTCAGTTAAAATAGGTTTTTTCTTGTAGTCTAAATGGTTACTAATGGCTTAAATGTGTATTACCTTGCTGTTGATTTACTAGTGGTAGATTTTGGTTATTTTTGATTGTGCTCCATGGGTCTTTAGTCTTTGAAGTCATCCACAATGGTGCCGGCATTTCTTTTAAATAATGGTCAAAAAATTGTCGCATTCGCATGCTGAAATCTGGTGCATCGTTACCATATACCCCATGAATCCCTTTTTTGTATTCCAGTAACCAAACTTTCTTATTTTGATTTCTCAATGCAACAAAAAATTGAATCGCATCATAAATAGGGCAACGGTCATCATTGGTAGTATGCATCAAAAGGATTGGGGTTTCAATTTTATTAACCTTTAATATAGCAGCATTGTCGATATAAAGTTGTGGGTTTTCATATAAGCTTACCCCAAAATTACCCTGGCCTCTTTGATACCATAAGGAATTTAGTCCCGACTGAGTTAACATATTAAATCCACTAATTGGGTTTGCTAATGCAGAGGAAATTACGGCAGCTTTAAAGGCTTTTACTTTGGTAAGAATAAATTCAGTTGTAGTGCCGCTAAAGCTACAACCAACTATCCCTACATGATCCATGTCAATTTGTCTAATTTTTGATAGTTTTTCGAGTGCTCCCAAAATTGTTTCTGTCGCTCCCATAAAAGTATTTCCTTGGGGTCGGTATATATCTGGTACAAAAACCATATATCCATTACTCACATAGGTAGTGATGTTAGGTAAACAACTTGTGCATAGATCTTGTGGTTCTATGTATCCATTTAGTGCTTGTGATTGCTCCTGGTATGAACTTATTATCAGTGGATATTTTTTTGTTGAGTCATAATTTTCCGGTTTATATAGTATGCCATTTATCTTTATGTTATTAGGCAAATAGTATTGAATCAATTCGCTTTTCATCCAATTGTACTTTGCCTCTGGTTTCACAAAAGTTAGCTGGGTCAGATGCTTGAAGTCTTTTGTAAAGAAGAGGTTAGGTGCCTGATTTACAGTGGAACGTGTTACAATATATCTATCGGAACCTCTTGACTTTATGGGGAATTGTATTGGGGTTGACCCCAAAACGCTTAGTTGTTGTATATGAACATAATAAAAAGGGCCAAAATTTAGTTTAGTTGGCTTCTTGTTGGTGCCTGGATAAATGGAGAAGAACCCATGCTGCATTGTCTTTTTGTCAATAGCCGGTAAGAACTTTAAATCTGCATATTGAATCTTGTTATCAAATTGCCCTGTCCTTAAAAAAAATTGAATTTTGTTACTTGCTCCATATCCACTTGTTAAATTAATGATAGGGAACTTATTTTCACAACTTACCATTAAAATGTCATAATTTGAATAGAGATATACAGTATCGTTATCTAAAGACCAACCAGCTATACTGACAGTGGGCGGCTCATTAGTTTCTAATTCGGTATGATTATGCACTTTTAGAATCGGATAGTGAGTTTGGTTACCCGTATTGAATACAAAGATTGTACTGTCTTTCAAATAGACGATATTTTTAGTGAGTGGAGACATGCCACGGATTGTCGAGCGCATAATTCCGGGTCTAATAATACCCTTTCCTTTGACTGAAATTAGCTGGATCGGTTCCAGGATTTTATTTTTCAGGAGAGTGCCTGCTGGATCTTCAAATTGAGCCCTTGAATTTATAATAGCCCACTCACCAGAAGGTGTTCCAGTTAAAACTAACGAATCATTTTCTAGGGGGTGTAATTCAGACTTAAAGATATTATACGCATAGGTTATTTTTAGATCTTTTCCGTTTACTTCATCTGAATTTAAGCTTATTTTATTATCAAGATGGCTCCATATGACTAAGGAAGTTACTGAAGTGTCAGTAGCATTAGTCTTTAAATTCAATTGTGGTAATAAATTAAATATTATTGTACTATCATGATCTGCTATTGATAAGCTATAGGGATCTAATTTCATATCGAATTTACCTGGAATGTTTTCATCACAAATAAGAATATTGGATGTTTTCCCTATTTCAACAATTTTGGATTGTTTTGGAGTATATACTAAAATAAAAAATTTTTGTGCCGCAATCGAATAAATAGCTCTAGTTAAAATCTCTTGGTCGGAGCTAAATTTATAAATTGTATCAACTTTTAAAGTTTGGTTAATTCTTAATAGAAACGTGTTCGATTTTATTATAGGAGTTTCATTATTTCTTAGGAATAAAGTTTGCTCAACAGAATCAAAAAGTAACGAATTTTCACTTTTAGTATTTATTAGCTCAGTCGATTTATCTTTTTTATTTACGAGAATCCATTGGCTTTTTAAAACAGAATAAGCTTCTTGTCCATTAGGTTGAGATACAGTTACATTTCTAACATTCGTTTTTAAGAGAACTTTTTTGGTGCCTAGAGTGATAATCCACAATGAATCCTTGATTAAAATAAGCCCGATTTCTTTACTTCCCAAATTAGTAATTTCGAAAGAATGAACTGAATTGAAAGTCGATTTCCATTTTTGATCTACTGATTCAAAAGTAACTTTATTCGTACCTGATTTCTTATCAATAATTTGATACGCGAAATAATTTCCTGAATAACTGAATTTCGTACCGGTTGAGTTTAAAATAGGCCAATGATCATAGCTTGAAGGAATAATCGCAGGCTTATCTTGGGCACATAAAGAATCATTAACTATAAGTAAAGCAAATAAAGTACATATTAAAATATTTAATTTTATGGAACCTTTAGCAGGCATTTTTATATGTTTCATTCAGATTATGGATATTTAATAATAAATGTAATTTCCTTATTAGCTGTTTAATGTTATGCAAATGTTATGCAAATGTTATGCAAATGCTAGTGAAGTAAATCTGTATTAAATATATTCTTTGTTATGTTAATGTGATTTGAAAAAAAATGGAAGAGATTCAATAAAGAATCCCTTCCAGAAAAAATGGCTATTGAAGACTCAAAGCCCTTGAACGATTACTGGATGCCTTGGAAAACAGTAGTTGTAGTAGTACACTCTGCGCTTTTCAAGGTAGTTGCGAAAGTTGTGAATGAGGTAGTAGCATTTGGATCTGGTGCTAATGTAGCATTCACCAATGTTAATTCGCAGATATTAGCTGCTGGAGCAGTTCTAACATAAACAACTGATGCAATTTTGGAAGCGAATGCTGTTCCGGCAACTGCTATGAGGCCAATACCTGCTAATAAGAATTTTGCTTTGTTCATAATAATTGGTGCTTTTTGATAAAAAGCTAAATTATGGTTAAACGTTCTCTTTAGTTTAAATGCAGAATAGGAAGAGAACAATGCCCCATGCTGCATATCCGGATATCTTTGTTTTTGTAATTAGTATAGTTTAAATTCTAAATTTATTAAAGTTACAACCCGATTATGCGGTGGTCATGCAGTAAACAAACTAATTTCTTATTTATTTTTTTCTACTAAAATAGCGGGTCATTAATTTCCTTGTAAGTAAAACAACGATGTAAAAATAATAGTATACCACAGCTGCCATGGAATAATCCAGGAGACAATGATCTGCTTACATCACTATTCCAAGTTATAATCTGATGGTTTTTGAGAAGCTTATAGTTATTGAGATAGGATGCGATTATAAATGCTTTTTCTTTATAGTTGTCGTTATTCAGAACTTTTGCTGCCTCTAAAAGAACGTACCCTATACCTGGTAATCCTGTAGCAAAGGTGAAATTTTCTCGTATACGGTTAATATTAATCTTATTAATTAGTTTTTCCGCAAATATTTTGTATTTTTTCAATTGAAAAACTTCATAGGCTTTTATAAAAATATAAGCAACTCCAGCGGTTCCAAATAAGAATGAGTGATTATTATCATTATACATGTTCTGTATTATTCCATTGAGTGACTTATGTATACAGTCATCCATACTTGAGTCTTTGGTATCCACCTTATATAATAGAAGATACAATAGGATACCGGAATTCCCAGACGCTAAATTGATCGCTGAATAAGACTTGTTATTATGATTTTTTGTCCACAATCCGTTGGCTTGCTGAGATGTTAGCAAGATATCATTAACTTCACTCAACAGTTCCTTATAGTTGTGGATTTGAAGTTCATTATAGCTCTTAAGGATGAAGAGTCCTTTTCCGCTGATACCTTCCCATAAATTGAGGATTAGGGGTTTCGTATTTAATAACTTAATTGTGTTATTAATCATATTTTCGTTTACTGTTAGAATGCCTCTGTTAATGCATTTTGCAATTATCAGCCCAATGCCATACCTTCCTGTCATTAAACCGACTGGCCCGTTTACATTTGTATTGTAAAAGTTTATAATAAAACCGATGTTTTTATTTAGGATAGTATTTTCAAATTCACCATTCTTAATCTCTGGTCTTAATGAATTCATAGCTAGGAGAGTATGAATGGTGCCGCTTATCCCAGTGTAAAATCCTGGTTCTACACTTAATCGTTCATCGTGATGCCTCTCTCTCGAATCATCTGCAGTAGGATAGATCCAATAGTTGTTCGCGTCTGTGTATAACTTGCTACATATAGCCTTCGAACCAAAGGTTACTGAATCTTTAAACATATTTATTCCGGAAATTGTGAATGGTATGGTATCATTAAGTAACTTACCATATATATTCTTAATATATGAGAGTATTTCTTCCAGAATCGGTCTACGGGTTCTGTCTGAATTGAGACATTTACAAATTAATTCTGCTATCTCCTCACTTCCGATCAAAGATTTAAGTTGTATAAACAAGTTTTCACTATTTTCAAAGTCAAGAAACGCAGGATTTGATCCTGTAAAGATAAATGATAGAACAGCACCAATAGAAAATATATCCTCTTGAGTGTCTGGTATATAATTGTCGCTGTCTTTTCGATAAATATCAGAATAGCCAATTGTAAAGCCTTGAAATATTGGATTTTTGTTGTCACTTTGTATTTGGTAACTTAATCCAAAATCCAATATCTTTAGTTTCTTGTCTGGAGTATAGATTAAGTTTGAGGGATTTACATCTCGATGAATTATTCCCTTATCATGTATTTTCTTGATTAATTCCAAGAAATGGAGAGATATTTGAATAACTTTATTTTTTTGTTCGTCTTTCAATGCTCTCCACCCTCCTATACTGTATATGTTAAATAGTAGATTACCTAAGTTATTTCCTTTTATGTATTGCATTACTATGGCCATTTCATTTTCTTCTTTTACTAGGTCATATGGTAATGCTGTAACTTCAGAGTGTTTAAGTTCAGAGTGTATTTTGTATTGCCAAGTAATATTATCTGCCGCGTCAATTCCTCTTTCGTTTAATAACTCATTTTTTTTTCCGGTTTTAATTACGCACTTAAGTGGTTGATACCATTTTGGAAAGAAAATTCCTTTGTGAACTGTTCCTTTAGAATCAATTCTAATTAAGCTAGTTTTTACAGTCTTATTACCCACTACAGAGGATAACTTCGGGTTTTTAAGCGACCTAATATCTTCAAATATCCATTGTATATTTTTGGGGTGCTTGTATATTGGGTTCAATGGATTTGGGATATAACTTCCATTTGTGAGAATTGCAACTCTTTGTTTTTTACCTTCGACACTATTAATCGTAATGCAATTCGTGTAGTCGTACCTTACATGAATTCCTTGAAGTAAATGATAACTCCCTTGGATAATAGGATGAACGTTGTTAGATGTGTATTGAATAAGCTTTTTTACTATTATTTTTGCGTCAATTTCCGATTTGGGAAAAATAAGTATTAATCTGTTTTGTATATCCGGTCCGAAATGTCCGAATAATATTTTAACATAAAATTCCTTATTTATCGGGAGCTGAAAAGAAATATTGTTAATCGTTAGGTATTCTATAATCCTAGGAAGGATTTCATCGATTTTAAAAATAGTTGCGGACAATTCGATGATCCATCCTTTTTCATGTTTACGACTGCCAATAGTTAAATATGGGAATTCTATTTCAATGGGAATATTATTTGCCTTAATGAATTGTTTACATTCATTTGAAGGTAGAAGTTCAATTTTATCATATTTATTATCAATGTTCCCGCCCGATAGAATATAACTTTGTTGTTGGTTCATCCTTGTCCATTTTTATCGAAAACTTAATGTCTTAAATTTTATATATTTCCCCGTTACTCATACCCTACACAAAATTCAGCACATGAATCTATTGTTTCTTGCCTAGCAATTTCATAAGCGTCGCCAAGTGTATAGTCAGTAGTTGTGAGGAATAAATAGGTGGTAATATAGCACGGTCCTCCATGGATTGTGGGAGCATAGAAAGTGCTTATTCCTCTTGCCTTATTAGCGATAGCTACAGAGACAGTTACAAGTAGGCCAGTAATTAAAAGAATTATTTTAGCTTTTTTCATTATATGGCAGTTTTTATTTTGTTCGGGTTGCTGTTTTTTTAAGTTTGAATGAATACTATCCAAGCCATTAAAAGTGTTTATCTATCCTAAAATTAATCCATCACACTGCTATTAAATATACATTCAAACTCAGCCTTAAACTTTGTTATTCATTAGTTAATTTCTCAGTACTGTTTTGCAATTTCGACCTCTATCCTCCTTTAAGGATAGTTTTAATTGTATACCAATTGATTCAATTTATCTTATCCCCTAGCAAAGACTATATATATGAAAAATATTTACAGTGTTTTCCTTCTGTATACTTTTGTGACCTCCCTGGTATTGGGTGCTAGTGCTACTGCTACTGTTAGGACGCACACAAGTACATATAGAAATCAAACTACATATGATTCTTTGCCTGTTGACTTTTTAAAAGGAAGGGTACAGGACATAAACGGGAATTTATTAGCAGGAGTTAGTATAGGTATACGTGGTACCAAAGCAGGTACTGTAACAGATAATCAAGGGAATTTTTATTTTAAGCATATTAAATCTTCCGCAATATTGGTATTCAGTTATGTTGGATTTAAACAGCAAATTTTAAATGTACCAACAAGTCGTATGATGGTGGTTTTGATGGAGCAATCTGACAACCAACTTGATGAGGCAGTAGTTTTAGCGTATGGAGCTACTACTCGCCGTTTTAGTACCTCAAATATAGGGACAGTTAAGGCTGCGGATATTGCGGTGCAACCAGTAACAAATCCATTACTAGCCTTGCAAGGTAGGGTGCCAGGAGTAGTTATTTCACCCAGCACTGGAATGAATAATGCTGGTGTAAAAGTAACAATTCAAGGTAGTACAAGTCTCGCTCCAACAATTGGTAATGATCCATTATATGTAATTGATGGAGTTCCTTATACCTCTCAGCTAATGACTAATAACCAAGGTGGCTTTTTGGGAGCTTCTGGTACCTTAACTACACAAGGAACTAATGGAAGTCCAATGAGCTTTATTAATCCATCAGATATTGAAAGGATAGATATACTAAAAGACGCTGACGCAACCGCAATTTATGGTAGCAGGGCTGCTAATGGTGCTATTCTAATAACAACAAAGAAAGGGAGAGGCGGAAAAATGTCGATAGATATTAATGCCAATTCTGGTTTTTCTAAACTTATTAAATTTGCAGACCTCTTAAATACTCCAGAGTATATTACAATTAGGAAGGAAGCATTTGCAAATTTCGGTTTAACTCCAAGTGCACAGCCCAATTCACCAACATATGCAGCTGATCTGATGCTATGGGATACGGTACGGTACACGGATTGGCAAAAAGAATTATTAGGAAAAAGTATTCCATTTTCGAACATTGAGGCGGCTGTGACAGGTGGTGGAAATAATATTTATTATCGCATTTCTGGAACATATTCTTCCCGAGGAACTATGTTTCCATCTGCTTACGGATTTGATCATGATCGTAGAGGAGCCATGAATGCTAATTTAAGTGCGAACAGCCCCAATAATAGATTAAAAATGGAATTCATTGTTAGATATTTATATGACGTAAATAAAATGCCCAATCTAGACCCCACAACTATTGCTTATAGATTATCCCCTAATGCACCGGCTTTATATAATAGCGATGGTTCACTTAATTGGGCTCCCGACATTAATGGAAATAGTTCTTGGACTAATCCATTATCGTATGAATACTCAGGATATGCCAACCGAACCGGAAATCTTGGCACTTCATTGAACTTAAATTATAGTTTACTAAATGGGGTGCAGTTTAAAACTTTGCTAGGTTATAATAATATTCAAACTGATGATTATAGTTTCACAAGCAAGTCATCTTTTGCTCCAGAAAGAAGAGCCACTCAAAATTCTTCTGCAAATAAAGGCACTTTCAATATTAATAACTGGGTAATAGAGCCACAAGTCTCTTATGTAAAGGATTTAGGTCATGGAAAATTAGATTTCTTAGTTGGAATGAGTATTCAGCAAGAAAATAGAAAGGGCCTAGGTTTGAGTGCTAGTAACTTTGCATCGGATTTGAGCATTTTTGATATCAAGCAAGCGTCTAATCCGATTGTTGTAGGGATTAATGATATAATTGAATATAAGTACAATGCCTTGTTCTCGCGTTTAAACTATAATTTTTTAGAAAAGTATATTATCAATTTAGCTTTCCGAAGGGATGGTAGTTCCAGGTTTGGTGTTGAAAATAGATTCCATAATTTTTGGAGTATAGGTGGGGCGTGGATAATCTCGCAGGAGAATTGGTTTAAAAGCGCCGGTAATCTAATTAATTATCTTAAACTTCGATCTTCCTATGGACTTACAGGTAACGACCAAATTGGTGACTATACATTTTATAACCTTTACAATGTGCAATCTGCACCTAATCCCTATCAGGGTATAATATCAATATCAACAAGTGGGCTTCCTAATCCATACTTGCAATGGGAGGAAACTAAAAAATTTGATGTCGGACTGGAGGTTTCCATGTTAAAGAATAGAATTATGGCGAATTTGGGATACATAAAGAATAGGTCAGGAAATCAAATAGTACAATATGTTTTGCCTTCTACCACCGGAGCAACCTCTATTCTCAAGAACTTCCCTGGTTTGATACAGAATACAGCTTTTGAGGCGACCCTAAGTACGAATAATATTAGGAAGAAAGATTTTTCATGGGTATCGAGTATTAATATTACAATACCAAGAAATAAGCTCATTAAGTTTGATAATTTAAAATCCTCAAGTTACGCTAATAAGTATAAAATTGGTGAACCAATTACTGTGGCCAAGCTTTTTAGATACGCTGGTGTAAATACTGAAACAGGATTGTACGAATTTTATGCAGCTGATGGTACAAGAACTTCAGCTCCTAAAACAAATATAGATGATGAGATCTACCAGAATATTGCTCCAACTCTTATGGGGGGAATTCAAAATACTTTGAATCTAAAAGGTTTTCAATTGGACTTTTTCTTCCAGTACACCGAACAAGTAAAGATGGATCAGGCGAGAGTAGGTGGAGGGGCCTTACCTGGAAGTATGTCGAATGTTTTACAGATGATAATGGACCGTTGGCAGAAAAAAGGAGATATAACCGATGTGCAAAAAGTTGCCAGCTCTGGCCAATTATTAACGCAGATTTTAGCAGCAACAAACTCGGATTTAGTTTATACTGATGCGTCTTTTCTAAGGTTAAAAAATGTAAATATTTCTTATTCTCTGCCTACGGAATTAATAAATAGAATTAATATCAAGCAAGCCAGAGTATATGTACAGGCCCAGAATATATGGACTTGGAGTGGATTCAAAGGTTTAGATCCGGATCTAGGCAATGGTGGACTCTCGATGCCATCGTTGTTTACAATTGTAGGTGGTGTTAATCTTTCATTTTAACTCTATTAATAAATTTAATTGAAGATGAAGTATCTTATTCAATTGATTTTGATCAGCTTGGTTTGCTGTGCCTTGTCCTGTGAGAAATTGGTAAAAGTATCTCCTCCAGTAACAAGAACTAATGGTGATAACTTATTTTACTATGACCCTGTAGTTATTTCTGCTGTAACCGGAATTTATGTAAGTATGTCCACCGCTGGATTTGGTACTGCAGGTGATATTAGGGCTCTAAATGCATGTGCAAGTTTGTATTCGGATGAGTTGACTTTATTTTCAGGTCCAAATGTTTCGCGAGTATATCAGGATTATTATAATAATGCGTTGTCAGGACAAACTAATGGTACAGGTGGAAATTTTTGGAATACAATGTATACCACAATTTACAAATGTAATTCAATTATTCAAGGGTTAAGTAGTCCGAATAGTATATCAACTGCAGTATCTAAACAGTTGATGGGAGAGATGCTATTTACGAGGGCACTATGCTATTATTACTTAGTTAATTTATATGGTGATGTTGCCTGGATAGATGGAATTGACTATACTATAAATTCCGTGGCAAAGCGGACGTCAAGTGGTGAAGTTCTCAAATATCTCGTAGATGATTTAAAACTGGCAAAAGATTTATTGAGTATTAATTTTTTAGACGCCAGTCTAATAAAAGGATCTAATTTTAGATATAGGCCTACTACCTATGCGGCTTCCGCATTATTGACAAAAATTTTCTTATTACTGCAGGATTGGGGGCAGGCTGAAGATGAAGCCAGTCGTGTGATAGCTAATTCTCAGTTGTTTTCATTAGACTCGTTAAGTTCTGTGTTTCTAGTGACTAGTAAAGAAGCGATTTGGCAATTGCAGGTTGTGTCTTCAAATGCAGCTACTGAGGAAGGAAATAAGTTTATATTGCCATCCACTGGTGCTAGCGAATCATTTCCGTTTTTTCTTAGTGGCAGACAGATAGCGGCATTTGAGAAGAATGATAGGAGGAAGCAAATATGGGTAGGAACGTCACGAACCTACAATTATCCGTACAAATATAAAGTTGCGACTGCGACTGGTACTCCTACAGAAGCACTGACTATGCTCAGATTGGCAGATATCTATTTAAATAGGGCGGAGGCGAGAGCCCGTGCTAACAAACTTAGTCTCGCGACTGATGATATTAATCTAGTTAGGACACGTGCATGGTTACCCAAAATTGTAGGTGTAGACGCAAATAAGCTTTTGGATACTATCTTGCACGAACGACAAGTGGAGATGTTCACTGAATTTGGTAATCGGTTTATAGATTTGAAAAGATTCCAGAAAATTGATAAAGTTATGCCTGCTGTATGTGCAGAAAAGGGTACAACGTGGAAATCAAGCTATTCCTTATTTCCTTTTTCTGCTTCCGAGTTGCAAGCAAATCCAAACCTCCAACAAAATCCAGGCTACTAACTATTTAAACCAATTTTAATTTCATAAGCAAATGTTTAAGAAAACTCTTGTTCTCTTGTATGCTTGTCATTGCACCATTACAGTGTTTGGACAGGCCACAGATTTAGAACATCGAATCGCAAATGCAAGAATGATTACCACTCCATATGCAGTGGGTGTGATGGATGAGTGGGGAGAATACCCCAGGCCTAATTTGGTAAGAACTAACTGGATTAATCTGAATGGAGACTGGAAATATCAGATTACAGATATCAATAAATTTGAGTATTTAGGTTTCAAAGATGCAATTAAGGTTCCATATCCAATCGAGTCAAAATTATCAGGTGTTCAGAAACCATTGTTGCCAACTCAAACATTATGGTATTTTAAAGAGATTAAATCACCTTCTTTATCAAAGAATAGTAGGTTTATACTCAATTTTGGTGCAGTTGATTGGCAAACAGAAGTTTTCGTAAATGGTAAGTCGGTTGGAAAACATACAGGCGGATATGATGCATTTTCGTTTGATATAACCGATTATCTCCACGGTAAAGGAATTGATAGTGTAGTTGTAGCTGTGGTGGATCCTACCGATAAAGGTATAAATCCTCATGGGAAGCAGGTGTTAAATCCAGGTAACATTTATTATACACCGACATCTGGTATTTGGCAGACGGTGTGGTTAGAAAAAGTGCCTGTTACCAGAATTGAAAATATTAAGGTGACGCCAGATATTGATAATTCTTCTGTAATCTTTGTGTCCAGCACTGCGGGAAACAATTTACAAAAAGGAAAAGTTAAAGTGACGGTATTAGCAAATGGTCGTGCAATCGCTGATGGAACTGGCAATGTTAATTCAGGTATTAAGATACCCTTAATTAAACCAAGATTATGGTCCCCTGAAGATCCCTTTTTGTATGATGTTAAAGTACAGCTGATAGATGGAAGCAGGGTACTTGATGAGGTTGGCAGCTATTTTGGTATGCGTAAAATTAGTGTGGCAAAGGACCGTGAAGGGCATCAAAGAATTCAGTTAAATAATAAAACGATTTTTAACCTGGGAGTACTTGACCAGGGATTTTGGCCGGATGGTCTGTATGCGGCTCCTTCATCGCATGCCTTGGAATTTGATATTGCTACGATCAAGGCTATGGGATTCAATACGATAAGGAAGCATATTAAAGTGGAACCACAGTTGTGGTATTATTATGCAGATAAATTGGGTATGTTGGTATGGCAGGACTTTGTGAATCCGCCGCATGGCCTGCCTGAGGGTGCTAAAGCTGAGTTTGAAAAGGAGCTAAAAGTTACCTTACAGCAACTACAAAATCACCCATCTATTATATCCTGGGTGGTGTTTAACGAGGGTTGGGGAGCATTTGACCAGGAGCGAATGACGAAACTGGTTAAGGAGGAAGATCCTACCAGGTTGGTGAATGGCCACTCTGGTCAGTTACTCTATGTAAATAATCGTTTGAGAAATGATATTAAGACACCGTGGGTGGCTAGTGATATTGCTGATATTCATTCCTATCCATTTCCCCGCCCATTAAAGGACGATTTTGGAAAGGTGCAGGCGGTGGGTGAGTTTGGAGGGATTACGGTGTCTGTGCCATATCATACCTGGAATGATTTACAAACCTGGGGATATGATACTAAGAAGCCGGCCGAGTTCAGAGCTATATACCGACAAATGATAGACTCAATTGCTGTTTTAGAAAAACAGGGTTTAAGTGCCGCCATTTATACCCAACCATTCGATGTGGAAACGGAGGAGAATGGATTTATTTCTTATGACAGAATGGTGCTTAAAATTCCGTTTGACACTTTAAGAGCAATTAATACTGTTTTGTCAGGTGTAAATATTAATCAACCAGTTGAGAGGAGATTATTGACAGCTTTTAGATTAATAAACGAAGCTGATACTGACGATAAATACGCACAATATTTAAAATCAATTCGGGGAGGGACAGGCGATTCCGCGTTAATACGGAGGATGATCCTACTTTCGATGAAGAAAAAAGATACAAGTAATACCAGGTATCTAACCTCTGTTTTCCTTAAGAAGGTAAACAACCAGTTAAATTATGATAATGTGTCTTTACTGACATATGTGGCTGCTTCTCCTGATGATCCGGGTTACTCCGTATTGCTCCGTGATAGTACAGGCTCCGCTCAGGCAATAGGCGAACAGGCATATCAGAGATGGCGGAAGAAGGTCATCACCAATAGGTTCATTAAGCCTATGTTAGCTTCGAAAGGGGATGTAGACTGGGAAAAGATTGAATCAGAAGTTACACAAGTTTATGGTCCATCAGGTCAGGAATATATCTGGGGTGCGGCAATGATGCAGAACTTCAACAGTAAAGACTGGAACGACTTCGGTAAGTATTACCGTAAGTATTTTGAGGTAGCCAAGGAGCATAGTGAATATCATATTAATAATATGACTTGGAAAATTTTTGAAAATATTTCGGATACCTCTTTACTCCGGTTTGCTAAAGATGTAAGTGCGTATAACGTGAAAGAGAAAGATAACTCAGCAGAAGCAATCGATACTTACGCCAATCTCATGTACAAACTCGGCGAAAAAGATAAAGCCATCGAATGGGAGAAAAAAGCTGTCGCTGCGCGCCCTGACATCAAGGAGCTCGCCGACAACCTCGACAAAATGCTCCGTGGCGTCCCCACCTGGCCGGTCGACTCTACCAAACGTAATTAAACTCGGTTTTCCGTTGTAGGAAAGAATATGTAGATCGAATAACTTCCAAGTCGCATTGTAGTTTCTTTCTACATAATATGGTGTCCTTAACAAGAGAGGGGCACCTGGTGTCAAGGACCGGGATTCTTCCCGGTTCAATATTCTGAAATTTTGGTTGTTCAATATAGAAGTTAAACTATTGTGTTGTACATCTGTCTTTCTCTGATGTCAGATAAAGTACAGTAACTTAAGGTAAGGAGCCGGGACTCTTCCTGGCTCCCTTCTTAAAAAAGTGTACGATGATAATAGGATTATCTTTTGCGAGTGTAGAGGTGGGAGGGTAGTGAGTTTGATGATTATAATTAAAAAACATTACAAAAAAACACAAAAAATATTTGGATAGAATGAAAAGGTGTTATAATTTTAATCATCGATCAGTGAAAGAGAAAAGTGCAACAAATCCTTTGATAAATTATTCCTAACTAATAAACGAGCTCTTTATGCCTCGGTTGATCCCGCTGAATATGGATCTACATCAGGCAGATGACCCCAAAAGAGGAAAGTGAGAGTGAGCTTTCTTCGCGAGATCGACAGTTTATCTCGAATAACCATAAATCTTTGGATTCTTCCCGGGATAAATTTTTTTAGCATTTAGAAATCCAAACGGTCATTTTATTCGTTTATGTAGGAAACCTAACCAAATCAATCTTATAATTCCTTCTAGCATATTTTATTTTTTCAATAACTCCTAAAAATCAAGATGCCCGCATGAAAAAGATATTCATGAATGAGCGGAAACTAATCCAGATGTTTTTAGAGGTGGAAGCCGGCAGACCAGCAATTGAATTGATGCGTATCCTGGCGATTGATGAAGACAAGATCGAGGAAGTGAGAAACGCTCCCAAAGGTGTGTTAACTGCAGAAGACAAACATTTCAGCGAGTGGGTAGAAACCCAGTTCCATAAGCAGGAAATGTATAGCGAATCCGACATGGATTTCAATATTACCGAGAATATCTTCATCATCATGCGTCCTCCTTTTGAGAGTGATAATTGAGACTTTGCTCATAGTGTGACAAATAAACATTATCAAAATAAATATTTGAAAAAAGTGGGAAAAAACATAGTACCATTTCCATGTTTTAGATGTCATATAGATGAAAGCACACTAAACAGGTTTTTTTACAAAGGTAGATGATACTGTTTTCTGCTTATTAGACCTTGCTCTTTGATAGATTGGATGTTAGCAAACTTTAGTAGATGACTCATTAGTCATCGAAAAAAAATCAACTTTTTTCAAAAAAGTTGATTTTGGACAAGTACCTTTTTTTATTTTCTCTCGTTATATAAATATGAATAGCACGCGCCATCATCAACAGAAAGGATTTTTCAAAAAAAGTTGATTTTGACATAGTACCTTTTTTATTTTCTGACGTTATATAAATATGAATAGCACGCGCCAATATCAACCGAAAATATTTTCAAAAAAAAGTTGATTTTGACATAGTACCTTTTTCATTTTCTGACGTTATATAGTGATGAAGGAACTATTATTGAAATAGTGCAGAGAAAGCAGATGTCGCATCAGTAAGGATTGTATCGGGCATTATTGAGAATCCATGCACCTTACTCATTCACACATCGGTTTTGAAAATGTGGATAAATAAAGTTCGTTTTGACATAGTACCTTTTACTGGTTACTGATGTTATATAACTGAAAGAAAAAGCTCTTTGAATAATTTAATCCTTAAAACGGATCACAATACTTGTCTCAGCCAAATGCAGACGTGTTGCTGAAAATTGGTGGATATTACTCCTACTTTTATCCATCTATCTTTCTGAGAAGAAAGATACGGGTGATGTCTATCTCCCGTAGTTTTGTGTCGAGGTTTACCATAAAGTGTCGTGAGGGCCCCTTATAAGATATGGCTTAAGGTGTTCTGCACAGGCCCCGAAAGGGGCCTCCCTACCAAGGGACACTCAACGGTAATCAATTATATTGCAATTCTGAAAATGAGGGGATGCTGGGTACCCCACCAGCTCCCCAATTTCAGCTGCGCAACATCTTAGGTCAACTTGTAACGATGTACTTCCGAATCGGGAGCACCACTCTCCGAGCCTTCCTGGACGTCCTTCAGTAAGATTTGTACCGCGAAGTGATTGTGAAAAGGTAACTCCCGGTGAAGAAGTCCTTACAACGCGCCCGAAAATAGTTATCGTCCTCCCGTGTTGAGGGTATAGGAGGTACCTTAACGATCCAATAGCAGGTTTTAACAAAACCTGCTTTTAATAAAAAAAGTTCTTTTCTGCATAATAGTTTCCGTTTAAAACTTTAAGGCCACAACCCTTAAACTCTCTACCAACACAGGTGCGCCCCAACGCGTACTTTTGCCAAAAAGAAAATGGGAGGGAACTCTTTCCCACCTGCTATTTTATATGGTTGCTGAAAAATTATTTACATATCCGGCGAAAGCCGTTTTATGTATCCGTGATAGCTTCACGGAAAAGTTGGGTTAACAAACAAATTAAAAATGATAGAGCTGGATTCTTCCAGCTTTGGTTATTCCGACCCATAGTGTGTAACAGCACTATGGGTCATTTTTTAATAGTTTTATTTTTCTTTAATGTTCTTAGGAAATAATTACCAACTTTTCTTACCTTAACTACCTATCCAACACACTAACATGAAATCGAACCGCGCTATGATCACCCTCCTCTTATCACTGCTCTTCCTCGGCCTCATGGCCGGCCTGTTCTACTCCTGGTCAGTTTCAGTGATGCCTGGCATCACCAAACTAAACGACATCCAATTCCTCTCCGCCATGCAAGCCATGAACAGAGCCATCCTCAACCCACTCTTCCTCATCCCATTCATCGGCACCGTTTTTCTCCTCCCATTTGCTACCTGGCAACAAGCCAGTCAACCCGCCTTCTACTACCTGCTCGCCGCATCAGTACTCTATATCGCAGGGGTGTTCGGCGTTACCATCACCGGCAACGTACCTCTCAACGATTCTCTCGATAAATTCAACCTGGTAAACGCTACAGCCGAAGCATTGGCCGCGCAAAGAAGATTATTTGAAACACCCTGGGTTAACCTCCACACCATCCGCACCATCTGCGGCATACTGGCATTCGCCTGCGGCCTGATAGGGCTATACCAGGCCGCCGCAAATAAATAATATTATACCGCCGCTGCAGCCGCAGTCTTGTTGTACTTGTTACGATACTCAATAGGAGAGAGCCCCGTCACCTTACGGAATATAGTACGGAAAGCCTTGATGTCGGCATACCCCACGTCATACATCACCTCGCTGATGTTCTTCCGGCTGCTCTCAAAACTCTTCTTCGCTACCTCTATCTTCACCCGCTGAATATATTCAGTAACCGTATTGCTGGTAGCCTTCTTAAACCGGCGCTCCAAACTACGACGGCCCAATGCCAGCATGTTCGCCAGCTGATCCACCGTCACCCGATCAGAAAAGTTTTGCTCAATAAACTCCTGCGCCTTTTTTACCGGCTCGTCCTCATGGGCCTTCTGCCCCTGGAACATAATAAAGGGCGACTGACTATCCCTGTCAATATCAATCATGAAAGTTTTTGCCACCACAATCGCCACTTCCCTGCCTGCATATTTCTCTACCAGGTACAACAACAGATTTAAATAGGAATACGCACCGCCACTGGTATATATACCTTCTTCCTCCGTTAAAATACGCTCGTCCACCACATCCACATTCGGATACATCATCCTGAAATCCCCTACGGACGCCCAGTGCGTAGCACAACGCCTGCCATCCAGCAAACCCGTGCCGGCAAGGAAAAATGCACCAATGCAATAACTGATGATCTCCGCACCCTTCGCATATTGATCTTTAATCCATGGAATAAATTTCTGATTCAGCCGTAACGCCTCCTGCGGATCCTGATGCATCGCAGGTATAACAATCATATCGGTTTTCCTGACCTGATGTACCAATGAGTCAGGCTGAATGGTGAACACACCATTACGCTGCGTTGATAAATTCGATATCCCTACAAAGTGTACATCAAAAATAGGATCGCGATCCATGCGCTTTAAGATGGTGTTCACTTCTGTTAAAATATGCCAGGTGCCTTCGATATTCGATAAACTGCTGGCACCAAAAGGGATCAAGATGGATACGTGTTTCATACGCTAAAGTTAGGAAAATATTTTGTCGGGATCAACCCACAGGATTGTCGCAAATCCGCCCTAATTGTAAGTTATAACATCTTTAAATTTGCATTGACTAATACTTTATTCATGCGAAAAGTTGTAGCGCTGGCATTTGTGACCCTGGATGGTTTTACCACCGGCCCCAATGGTGAAACCGATTGGCAGCTGCATAACTTCAATGAAGAAATGGGAGAGTTTATCTTTGAATCTTATGAAGATGCGGATTTACTCTTACTCGGCAGATACACCTACCAACAGTTCGCCGCATACTGGCACCACCAGTACAATAAAAATCCGGAAGCAGCCCGCATGAATAACACACACAAAATTGTGTTTTCCACCACGCTAACGGAAGCTACCTGGCATAATACCCGCCTCATCGCCTCCAACATTACCCAGGAAGTAAATGCACTCAAACGCCAGCGTGGCAAAAACATCGCCATCGTAGGCAGCACCGGCCTGATCCAAAGTTTTACCAACCTCGGCCTCATCGATGAATACCGGCTGCTAATTTACCCGGTACTGCTGGGCAAAGGCCGCCGCCTGCTACATAACATCCAGGATACCCAACAACTTACGTTTATACGTTCCCGTATCTTCAGCAACGGTGTTATGCTGGCGGTATACCAGCCGGTAAAGCAGGCATGTATCTTTAACATCCTCTCCGCAGCCTTATAAAAGACCACCGCCTGTTTAGGCATGATCGGAAATCATCCTAAAAAAGTGAACAAAAGTTCTCACCTTGCAGCTGCTTTTATTTTTTTATGAAGATATTAATCCTGCTGCTTACCATAGCAACGTCCCTGCCGGCATTTGCACAACGCCATGCACACCTGGCCGACAGTATCCGTACCGCTGCCAACATCCCCGAACTGAGCTACGCCGTTATATCCGATAATGATATGATAGAGGTGTACTATGCCGGCACCAGAAAAGCAGGCACCAATATGCCAGCCCGCAGCACCGACCGCTTCCGCATCGGCTCCAACACCAAAGCCATCACTGCATTTATGATGGACCGCCTCCTGCAGGCAAAAGGGATTTCGTGGCAAACCGAACTACACGAGCTTTTACCGGAGCTTAAAGGGCAAATGAACCCAGCCTACACCCACATCTCCCTGGAAAACCTCCTCAGCCTCCGTGCACCCCTGCCTGCATATACCTACACCAACACCACCCCGGATAGCAGCTATTTTACTGGCAACTCCGCCGAACAGCGCCGCCAGTTCGCCACCTGGTTGCTGCAACAGCCACCCATCACCGCCGAAGGCCCGCTGTTCTATACCAATGCCGGGTACATAGTAGCTGGCTTATGCATGGAACACCTTAGCGGCAAAACCTATGAAGAAAACCTCGCCGACCTCAACAGACTCCTGCATACCCGTTTCAGTACCGGCAGCCCCAACACCGCCGATAACACACAAACCTGGGGACATAACGCTAACGCACAACCGGTGCCGCCCCCGGATAATTATAAACTCAACTGGCTCATGGCCGCCGGTAATATCAATACTACCCTCACCGACTATACGAAATTTATACAACTGCAACTAAAAGCCTTTAAAGGGAATTCCAGTATCCTTACAATCATTACCGCCAACTACCTGCTGTTTGGTTTCGACACCTTCGCCATGGGGTGGTTCTGGGAACGCAATGCCAATCAACATAAAGAAGCACACAACCTCGGGAATCCGGGCGACCTCCTTACGGCTGTACACATCATACCGGCAGTTAACCGCGGCTATATCGTATTTGCCAATTGCCAGACGGATGCAGCCACGGAGGCTATTAACTACCTGATTAGTGTGCTGAAAAAAGATTACGGAGAATAATATCCCTTGTGACCGAAGGTCACAAGGGAAAGGTGCGTCCGCCGCCAGCGGACGCACACCACCTCCAAAGACCAGGCACCGGCCTTAACTGCTTTGGTGCACCTAAGTTTGCAACAAACAACAAAACACAATTCTTTGCTGCTTACCTGCTTTGCTGCTTTGCGTGCAAAAAAGACCGCGCCCTGGCGCCGAAGGCGCCTAAAAGGCCAATAAGTTTTTGCGAGCTAATTGCAAACTCCCGCGAGAAGCATACCGCTTGGCAGAAACTGTATAATTTTTGTCATTGCAGACATACCGGCCAGTTAGTACTTTTGAAGTATCAAACAAAGCCGCATATGACACAGCATCGGAAATTAGTTGTTTTAGTGGTACTTCCCGACAGCCGCCTCCTCACCATGGCAGGCCCCGCAGATGTCTTTTCCTTCGCACAATCCATGCTGGCAGCACAGAAAGGTCCTAATTTCCAGTCGTATGAGCTCGTGGTGGCAAGCGCACTGCCAGGTAATCATATTCG
This sequence comes from Chitinophaga jiangningensis, assembly GCF_900142605.1. Classification (GTDB taxonomy): domain Bacteria; phylum Bacteroidota; class Bacteroidia; order Chitinophagales; family Chitinophagaceae; genus Chitinophaga; species Chitinophaga jiangningensis. The sequence goes on along the minus strand of NZ_FRBL01000004.1, from coordinate 98,250 downwards.
CATGAACAGCGCCGCCGACCTGCTGGTCACCACATCTCTCCTGGATATAAAAAGACCCATAGATACCCTGATCATTACCGGGCATAACCTGCCAAAGAATGATCCGGACACCGACCGCTTTTACCGCTGGCTGCAGCGCAAAGCACCCTCCATCCGCAGAGTAGCCAGCGTATGCGTTGCCACCTACGTGCTGGCAAGGGCAGGACTGCTGCATAACAAGTGCGCCACCACCCACTGGGAACGCTACGAACACTTCCAGCAAACTTTCCCGGATGTAAAAGTGGACACCACACCCTTCTTTATAAAAGACGGAAATATTTATACCGCCGGCGGCGTCACCTCCGGCCTGGACCTTGCGCTGGCCATGGTAGAAGAAGATTATGGCCGCGACCTCGCCCTGCAGATCGCCCGCAAACTGGTGATCCACCTCAAACGCCCCGGCAATCAAAAACAGTTTGGAAGTCTATTGCCCGACTATGAACTCAACAGCAACCTGGTGCTGCAACTGCGCCCATGGATTATGGAACATATAGCGGAAGACCTCCCGGTTGACCGCCTCGCCACCCAGGTGCACATGAGCGCCCGCAACTTTGCCCGGGTATTCCTGAAGGAAACAGGCATTACGCCCGCTAAATTCATCGAAAAGATACGGGTGGAACTGGCCAGGAACTACCTGGAAAACAGCAGCCTGGCACTGGAAGAAATAGCGCTGAAATGCGGCCTCGGCGGCCTCGTATCCATGCGCCGCACCTTCCTCCGCCACCTGGAGATGTCGCCCGGTACCTACCGCAGCACTTTCCGAACAGTTTTAGCGACTGACTGATTTATAACTTATAAACGATAGATTATGAAAATAGCCATCAATGGATTCGGCCGCATTGGAAGAATGACCATGAGAGCCCTGCTTGCCCAACCGGGAGCAGAAGTAGTAGCCATCAACGACCTGGCAGATATCGAAACCCTTGCCCACCTCTTTAAATTCGACTCCGCCCATGGCAAGTTTGCCGGCACCGTTACCACCAGCGGTAACAACCTCGTGATCAACGGACAAACCATCCGCCTGCTCAACGAAAGAAACCCCGAAAACCTGCCCTGGAAAGAATTGGATGTATATGTAGTGATAGAGTCTACCGGCCGCTTTACCGCCCGTGACCAGGCCGCCGCTCACCTTGCCGCCGGCGCTAAAAAAGTACTGATCACCGCACCGGCATCCGGTGGCGTTAAAACCATTGTAGATGGTGTAAATAATGACATCATCACACCGGAAGATACTATCCTGTCCACCGCCTCCTGCACCACCAACTGCATCGCCCCAGTGCTGCATGTACTGGATAAAACCTACGGTATTGAATCGGGCTATATGTCTACCATACACGCCTATACGATGGATCAGATGCTGCAGGATGGCCCGCACCGCGACCTTCGCCGCGCCCGCGCCGCCGCACAGTCCATCATCCCTACCACTACCGGCGCCGCTAAAGCCATAGGAGAGGTGCTGCCCAATCTGAAAGGCCGCCTGGACGGACACTCCTTCCGCGTACCGGTGATCGACGGCTCCATCGCCGAACTCACCGTGAACCTGCGCCAAACTGCCACCGTGGAAGAAATCAATGCACTCCTGCAACAGCACGCCGAAGGCGACCTGAAAGGAGTACTGGAATATACGACGGAACCATTGGTATCAGCAGATATCATCGGCAATACCCATTCCTCCATTGTGGATAGTCAGCTCACCCGCGTGATTGGCAATACCGCCAAAGTAGTGGCGTGGTATGATAATGAAGTGGGAATTTCCAACAGAATTGCTGCACTGGTTACCTCCCTGTAATAAACATTAAAAGGGCCTGCGGCCCTTTTAATGCCATAAGGCCCACCGGCGGTGGGCCTTATGGCATTAAAATAAACACTTACCGTTTGATGTGCCTTTCTCAGAAAAAAATTGTGCTATAATAAAATCCCGGCCAGCTGCGTTTTACATAATAATTTTTACTATTTGTTATATATTTGCATATCTAATCCGACAAACTCTTGTTATCCATGAAGATAATTTCCCGATACCTGGTGATATGCCTGGCCATCCTATGCTGGGGCTGTAGTGCAGAAATGGTGAGAGATGGCAGCTTCACGCTGAACCCAAATGAGTACCAGAATGCCAGTGGTACGCTCAAAGGCAGTGATAACCAATGTTTACAAACCGCTATTACAGGAACCTTTGCCACCAAAGATGCACAAACAGGTGCAGCGTTTGTTGTTGCCAACGTAAACGTGCTGGTGCCAGGTACCTACGCGATTTCTACCGACAAACAAAATGGCGTAACCTTCGCAGCCACCGGCAAGTTTACCGCTACCGGTATCCAACAGATCAAATTAATGCCGGTTGGTATTTTTGAACAGGCAGTTATTACAAACTATACCCTTTCATTCGGTAACAGCAGTTGCCCCCTGGCAATTAATGTAACGGAAGGTACAGGCGCAGGTAATCCTGGAACGGGCAATCCTGGAACAGGTAATCCGGGTACCGGTAACCCTGGTACCGCCACCGGATCTTACAGCCTGACGATTAACGGAAAAACCTATACGTCGCAACTGGCCATTTACCAGATTAATACAGCCGGCGATTTGGTAAGTATAACAGGAGTGGGTATGCAAAGCGGTACAACTAATGCTTACACGCTGGAACTTAGCCTGCCATTGACTAATGGTACCGTTGCAGTCCAGACTTATAAATCCACAGATTATGGGCCACGGTGTGCTTTTTCCTATTCCCTGGCTACCACTGGCGATGTCGCTTACCAAACGCAGGCATCCAATGGTGCAATTACCACTTACCAGGTAACTGCTTATGCTAATAATACACTAAACATTACGATAAGCGGACAAACAGTAGCTGCTGATGGCACCAAGGTAAATATCTCCGGAACAATTTCAGCGAAAGGCGTTTAATAATAACGACACTAAAATATTAAACAGGTGACACCAAAACGTGTCACCTGTTTTTTTACAGGGGAGGGGACGCCACCGGCGTCCCCTCCCCGTTGTTTTACCGGCACCGCAGTTGCCGGTAAAACAACGGGCTAAACAAAATTTAAGGCTGCCACCGAATTACAACTATTTTCTTTATCTTAAATCAAACTTCCTATGTTATGAAGACTTTGAGAGGCATTTTCCTGCTTCAGGAAGAGATGAAGCGGCCATTCACACTGCTGGATAATGCTGCCAACCGCATCGCGTTTATTGGCTTCAGCGCCGTGTTTTCTTTTTGCTTCATGTATATCTTCCTGCCATTTAACATCAATACCTGGTACGAAGGGCAGCGACTCTCTCTCATCGCCATCCTGGGAATTTTTACGCTTTGCGGCAGCAGTGCCATGATCTGTACACAGTTCGTGCTCTTCCGGCTCAAATGGCGCCGCCATATCAGCAACGCCGGCTACCTGCTGTGGGTACTTGCGGAAGTGGCGCTGATAGGTATGGTAGTAACCATTGTCAACTCTGCCATTAATACCAATATCTTCCTCACCTTCGCTGAATTTTGCTCCACCCTCCCTTACATAGCGCTGATCATTGCCATCCCATACTGTCTTTCCCTGTTATGGTTTTATACCCGCCAGAAAATCCAGGAAGTAAAAACGCTGGAACATACCAGGCAGCAGGTAATACCTGCCGATCATACCGTACAGATCCGGGATGAACATGATAAGCCGGTGCTGAGCATTCACCCGGAAAAGCTGCTGATGGTAAAAGCAGAAGATAATTATGTGCATGTTTTTTACCTCGCCGGCGCCACCATGAAAAAAGAACTGATCCGCACCTCCCTTAAAAAAGTGGAAGCTGCCATTACACCTTTTGGATTTAACAGAAGTCACCGTTCCTATATTATCAATACCTCGCGGGTAGTTTTATTCCGCAAACAAAACAAAGGCTACATCCTCCACCTCGATGGCCTCGATGATGTGGAAGTGCCAGTGTCGGGGTCCTACCTGTCATTTTTCACCGAGCGCTTTTCCCCTGCCTGCTGATTCACCCCGTATAGCACTAATTTCGCCCCAAACCCGCTGTAGTAAGCGCTTTTGATGTTGGTTTTTGAGTAATATCGCTGCAACGCCAAAATCAAAAACTACGCTCCCCATGTTAAAAGTCGCACAGTGGATTACGATGATGTTGCTGTTCAGCGCACCGCTGATGGCCCAGCAAATAATTTCCGGAAATGTCCGTAACCGGGATACTAAAGAAGTGATTCCTGCAGTTTCTGTCAGGCAGATAGATGGTAACGCGGGCGACTATACCAACGGCCAGGGTAATTTCCGTTTCACAGCACGCACGAAATTTCCGGTGCAACTGGTATTTTCCTGCATCGGTTACGAAACCCTTACCATGGAAGTCACCTCCGCCACTGCCCTCCAGGTAGTACTGGCCCCTGCCTCCGTGCTGGGGAAGGAAGTGGTAGTAAACGCCAGCCGTAATGTACAGAAGAAAATAGAGTCTCCCGTAACTATTGAAAGTATTGGTAACCGGGAAATTATCAACTCCCCGCAACCCAGCTACTACAACATGCTCCAGGGCCTCAAAGGAGTGGACATCACCACGTCCAGCCTCACTTTTACCACTGTTACCACCCGCGGGTTTAATACCAGCGGTAACACCAACTTCACCCAGGTAGTGGATGGTATGGATAACCAGGCCCCCGGACTCAACTTCGCACTGGGTGCCGCCATTGGCCTCACCGAGCTGGATGTGGACAACCTGGAGGTGCTCTCCGGCGCCTCCTCCGCGCTCTATGGCAGCCGCGGCCTCAATGGTACCATGGTGATGACGGGCAAAGACCCGTTCAAATACCAGGGACTGAGCTTCCAGGTAACCCAGGGCGTGAACCATATACAGAAAGGAAAATCCAATGACCCGCTGGGCCCTTCTCCCTATTACGACTACACGCTGCGCTGGGCTAAAAAGGTGAGCGAACGCTTTGCCTTTAAAGTAAATGTGCAATACATCAAGGCCCGCGACTGGGTGGCCGCCGATACCACCAATACCAATAGTCAGCGCTCCCGCTACCAGGACCCGAATTACAACGGGGTGAATTTATATGGCAGCAAAACCTCCGTGGATATCAACCCTTTTCTGGAAGGCGCCATGGCCATGATCCCGGACCTCGCACCGCTGATTACGCCCATGCTCGATACCGCTAACTATGTAGCCCGCACGGGTTACCCGGAATACGATTACCTCAGCTCCGATGCCAAACTGTTTAAAGGCAACATAGAGCTCCGCTATAAATTAAAACCTAAGCTGGAAGCCATTGCCAGCGCCACCTATGGCCAGGGCAATGCCGTATACAGCAACGATACCCGATATGCCCTCACCGGCTACCATTTATCCCAATACCGGTTAGAGGTGAAGTCGCCACAATGGTTTGTGCGTGCCTACACCACCATTGAAAATTCCGGTAACACCGTTATTGCCAGTCCTACTGCACAACTGATCAACGAAGCCTGGAAGCCCAGCTACAACGCCAACACCGGCGATGGCTGGTACCCGCAGTATACCAGCGCCCTGCTGGAAGCGATGGCAAGTGGAAAAAGCTATGAAGATGCCAGCTGGATGGCCCGTCAGTTTGCTGACCAGGGTCGTCCGGCCGCAGGTAGTGCGTATTTTAATCACCTGAAAGACAGCATTGCCGGGCTGCCTACCCGCGAAGGCGGCACCCTGTTTCAGGACCGTAGCCGCCTCTTCAACACCGAAGCGCAGTATAATTTCAGTAAGCTGATACCGTTTGCCACCATCATCGCAGGGCTCAACTACCGCCTCTATATGCTGGATTCCAAAGGCACGCTGTTTCCGGATGACGATGGTCCCATCCATGTAGCAGAATACAGTGCTTACCTGCAAGGCACTAAAAAAGTGATACATGATAAATTGAGTCTGAGTCTGGCTTTCCGGGTAGATAAAAATACCCTCTTCGAAAAGCCACGCGTTACCACCCGGGCATCCTCGGTATTTGAACTGGCAAAGGAAAGCTTCCTGCGTTTTTCGTACCAGAATGCGTATAGCTTCCCATCCAATATACAGGCGCTGCAATCCACCCCGGTGGACTATAACAGCTTCGCCTCCGGCGGCTCCACCAGGCTGCTCAACGGCGTATACCAGTTTGATAAATATCCGGCCTATACCCTCAGCAGCGTACAGGCTTACCAGAAATCAGAAAACCCGGATTCGCTGGTGAAGTTTATACCAAAAGACATCATGCCGCAGTCCGTAGATGCGTTTGAGTTAGGCTGGTCATCGCTCATAGGTGGTTGTGTGCTGGTAGACGTGCTGGGATATTATTCCACCTGGACTAACTTCATCGGTTACACGAATGTGGCTAACACACCCGGCACTGATGATCCGAATGCTTTTAAAGACCACAGCACCTACGTACAGTATAACATCGCTTACAACGGCGCAGAAAAAGTTAATACCTATGGCTACGCTGCCAGCGTAAGCGTGGATCTCTCCCATAATTTCCTGGCAAAAGCCAACTTTAGCTCGGATTTCCTGAAAAACCGGAACAACAGTCAGATCAATAATTTCAACACACCCAACTATAAATTCAATATCGATTTTGGCAATGAAGGCTTTGGAAAGAAACAACGGTATGCATTCAGTACCACTTTCCGTTACCGCCCGGCATATTTCTATCAGATAGGTTTCGCCAGTGGTACGGTAAATGCCAGTGCCGTGCTGGATGCACAGATCAGTTATAAATTACTGCAGGCACATTCCCGCATCAAACTGGGGGCTACCAACCTTACGAACACCTATTATCGCACCGGCTTTGGTAGCCCGGCCATCGGCGGGATGTACTATGTTTCCTTTGCTTATAATGTATTCTAAAAACTCTGCATCATGCGTATATACAATGTAATACTGGCTGGTATGGTAGCGGCTTCGCTGCATGCCTGTACCAACGGGCCCACTAACAGTGACGGCTATATCAATCACCTCAGCTTCGGCCCCGGTGAGGAAACTAAAATTGCCGAAGCGCTGCTGACCCTGAAAGATTCCAGTAAAGTGGAACTGAAAGAGGGAACCTATCATTTTGATAACCTCAGCATCGCACAGCTGAAACACATCCTCATCAAAGGTGCCGGCGCGGAAAAAACAATCCTCGACTTCTCGGCCCAGAGTCAGGGTGGGGAAGGGCTGCGCGTAACAGACGTGTTGGGCTTCACCATCGATGGGCTTACCCTGCAGGAATCAAAAGGCGACCTGATTAAAATTAATAAGAGCGAAGATGTGGTGGTATCAAATGTAAGAGCCATCTGGCAAAAGGCAGATAGTGCCAGCGGAGGCTATGCCATTTACCCGGTGTTGTGTAAACGCGTGCTGGTCGAAAACTGCTATGCACAAGGCGCTTCGGATGCAGGTATTTACGTGGGGCAGTCGGACAGCGCCATCGTGCGTAACTGCAAAGCCTATAAAAACGTAGCCGGTTGCGAAATTGAAAACACCAGCAACGCTAAAGTATACGACAACGAGTTTTGGGGTAATACCGCCGGCTTCCTGATCTTCGACCTGCCGGACCTGAGCAAACGCGGTGGCCATGTGGAAGCATATAACAACTACATGCATGATAACAACGAGCGCAATTTCGCCAAATCAGGCAGCTTCGGCAGCACCTGGGGCGTGGGCAACGCCGCTCCCGGCAGTGGCATTATTGTGCTGGCAGCCTCTGATATCAACCTGCATCACAATAAAATCATCAATAATAATTCCGCCGCTATTGCGGTGGTGTCTGGATTTTTTATCGATGAAAAGGCAGCGGAAAAAATGAACGATCATTATTTCCCGATTCCACGCAACATCAAAATACATGATAATGAAATGCAGGTGGCCGACAGCTTTCCTACAGCGGTATATGCCCACCATACGGGCAAAGTGCTCGTAGGCATTGAGCAGATGCTGAATGCACAGGACCCTTCCCGTAAAAATGCGCGGCTGCCATTTATCACCTGGGACGGGATTACAACGAATATACTTACCGGAGGAAAAGGGGTGAACCCGGATTCATTGTGCATCAGCCAGCAGCAGCCTAACCTGTTTGTAAACGCAGATGCTTTAAACATAGGCAAGCCAAGCTGGAAGCCTACTACGGATGTGACGCCTTATGTGTGTAAATAAATTTTATTGCTTATGAGAATGTGTTATGTGATGGCTGTAATGCTATTGGCGTGTATAAGCTGCAATAATGGGGCGCAGCAAAAAAAGGGACCTTTCCAGTTCCTGGACAGGTTGTCGGATTACCATTTTTTTGAAGGTGATCTGAAATTATTACAGCCACGTAAGGGAGTAACCAGTTATGAACTGGCCACTCCCTTATTTACTGACTATGCGGTGAAGGACCGGTTTATTGTACTGCCCGAAGACAGTGTGCTAACCTATGCCGGCGACGGACTGCCGCAGTTTCCTGATGCCACTTTCATCATCAAAAATTTTGCATATACGGATACACTGCATCAAAAGGTGATGATTGAAACCCGGCTGCTGTACAAGGACCCGTACGATCATGGCTGGAAGGTGATGAACTACCTATGGAACAAGGAGCAAACGGAGGCGGAGCGCTGGCTGCTGGGCAAGCGCATCCCCATTACCCTGCTGGATGATAACGGGGAGGCACATACTACCCTTTACCAGATGCCTAACACGAATGATTGTAAACGTTGTCATATAAATAACAGTACGCTCACGCCTATTGGCCCTAAGTGGCGGAACCTGAACTTCACGCGGGCGGGGCATTCCCAGAACCAGCTACAGGCATGGGCAGGTATGGGCCTGATCAAAAATTTGCCTGATCTGAAGCAGGTGGCAGCCTTACCGGTATGGACGGATAGTGTACACCACTCCGTGAATGATCGTGCCCGTGCTTACCTGGATGTAAACTGCGCGCATTGTCATATCAGGGGAGGAGATGCATTTAATACAGGGTTGTTCCTGGATTATGAAAGTACCGCGAAGGTGCCCGGTGTGCTGAAATCTCCTGTGTCTGCCGGTGGTGGCGCCGGTGGGCTGGATTACGATGTGGTGCCGGGGGATGCAGCCAACAGTATTTTGCATTACCGCATGAACAGTGTGGAACCTGGTACAGCCATGCCGGAGCTGGCGCGCACACTGGTGCATAAGGAAGGAGTGGCGCTGATAGCGGCATGGATCAATGAGATGCCGAAGCGGTAGACGCGATCTTTTTTGCACGCAAAGCAGCAAGGCAGGTAAGCAGCAAAGGATTTTGTATTGTTGTTAAAAATCGTTTAGAGGTCCGCCTTCGGCGGACCTCTAAACGATTTTGGGGGAGACCGAAGGTCTCTCCCAAAATCAAACAAACTTATTTGGATCTAAAATTTCATTTCTTTCTTCTCCTGTGTGAAGCTCTCATCACTCAAATCTTCTTCCCAGCGGTATACTTTTCCATCTTCCTTAAATACCCTTGCCTGCATGGCGGAGTCGGTGAGAGGGTCGCAGCCGGTGGGAATTAATATAGGAGAGAACAGCTGTTTCCATTCAGTACCATTAAAGGACCAGGTGGTGCAATGGAAGGTGCAGCCATGGAGTGGTTCATTGAATATGGAGATTTCATCACGACCGTCCCCATTGAGGTCCCCTTCATTCTGAACGGTGATGCCACCGTAAAAAACGCGAAGGGAAGGAATGCCGCTGCTAAAGGAAACGATGTATTTATCCTGTGCTTCAGCATCCTCCTGAACCTCCAGAGAGTCAGGGGTGATCATGGTGATAAATGCGGTGTCATGGATGCTGGCGCCGGAAAATCGGCCGGCGATGGTGTCATGTGACGCTGGTGCCAGCGGCACAATGGTAGCAGTATTAGTGGTAACCACCGTATCGGTTACCAACGTGGAGTCCTGTGTGGAATCATTATTCTTAAAGTTACAGGCACAAATCATTAAAGCGGCGATAGGAATCAGATTTTTCATAGCTGGCTAAAATACAAAAATGTACCTGGAATGGCAAAACCTACTGATACTCAGCGGCAGGCGCTTTGGCGGAAATACCCTACCTTTGCGGCAAATGCAAAAAGAAATAATATCGGCAATACTTGCCAATTTGAAGATAGCGGCGCTGAATGACATGCAGCTGGCATCCCTGGAGGCAAACAGGACGCATAAAGACGTAATCCTGTTATCGGCTACCGGTTCCGGCAAAACGCTGGCATTCCTGCTGCCTGTACTGGAGCGTTTGGAACAGGGCGTAAAAACTACCCAGGCACTGATCGTAGTGCCTTCCCGTGAGTTGGCCCTGCAAATTGAGAAGGTGTTCCGCCAGATGGGCACCGGCTACAAGATCACCGCCTGCTATGGTGGTCACCTCCGCGAAACAGAAGAAAACAACCTGATAGAAGCACCAGCGGTGATCGTGGGTACTCCCGGCCGCCTGGGAGATCATATCCGCCGTGGAAATATTACCGTTGACAGTATCGACACACTGGTGCTGGATGAGTTTGATAAAACCCTGGAATTAGGTTTCCAGGAAGAAGTTAGTTTTATCGTAGCTTCATTGCCTAACGTAAAACGCCACCAGCTTACTTCTGCAACGGAAGCAGTGGAAATTCCTGACTTTGTGGTACTGGACAACCCGGAAAAGCTCAACTTCCTCCCCGAAGGCGGAGCACCGGCGGAACGGCTGGACATAAAACAGGTATTATCTCCCGAAGCTGATAAAGTGGACACGCTATTCCGACTGATCTGTTACCTCGGGAACCGCTCTACCATTGTATTCTGCAACCACCGCGAGGCAGTGGAGCGCACGAGCAACCTGCTTTCTGAAAAAGGAATCATTAATACTTTTTACCATGGTGCCATGGAGCAGCAAGAGCGCGACAGCGCCCTCTGCAAGTTCAGGAATGGTACAGTGAACGTGCTGGTGACTACGGACCTGGCTGCACGTGGCCTGGATATCCCGCATATCCGCTACATCGTACACTATCACCTGCCACATACCGAGGATAGCTTTGTGCACCGGAATGGTCGTACTGCCCGTATGGAAGCCAGCGGTACCGCCATCATCCTACTCGGACCTGACGAAAAGCTGATGCCTTACGTATCACCTGACATTGAAACGATAGAGCTGCCGGAAAAGGCAGTACTGCCTGAAAAACCGAAATGGGTAACGCTGTTTATCGCTGCCGGTAAAAAGGATAAAGTGAATAAGATTGATATCGTGGGTTTCCTGGGTAATAAAGGCCGCCTGAAAAAAGAAGATATCGGGCTGATAGAAGTGAAAGACTTTTTCTCCTTCGTAGCAGTCGTGCGATCTAAAGTAGGGCACACACTGGAAGTGATTAAAGGAGAGAAGATCAAGAATAAGAAAGTGAAAATAGAACTTGCCAGGTAATAAGCAGCCGGCAAACTATTGATATTTAAAAAGGCCCCGACCATCGGTCGGGGCCTTTTATTTTCCGGGCCGAAGGCCCGGAAAATAAAAGTTATTGTAAGAAGTTCAGAGAACTTCCTGTTTCCACCTCATACGCTTCTTTCCCTTGTTCAAAAATCCTCGCTGTTAGCTTCCCTTCCAAAGTAATCTCGTTGCCCTTCACCCGGATCCAGCTACCCTCACGCAGGCCTATCACCGGCGTATTGTTTTGTGTATGAAACTCACGGATACGTGTTTCCCTGGTTTCTCCCATATGCTGATTGCCAGGGATCGGATCAAGATAATGCGGATTGATATTGAAAGGTACCATGCCGGAGGTTACAAAACTTGACGGATATACGATCGGCATATCATTGGTGGTTTGCATGCTAACGCCGCCAATGTTGGTACCAGCGCTGCAACCCATATAAGGAGTACCTTTATCGGTCACTGTTTTCAGCAACGGCATCAAACCTTTTTCATGTAATGTTTTTACCAGCAGGAAGGTATTGCCACCGCCGGTGAATATACCCTGTGCACTTTCAAGTGCAGCAGCAGGGTTGTCGAAAGTATGTAATCCTTTTACGGTAATGCCCAGTTCTTTAAATCCATCGGCAGCTCTGGCAGTATAGTCATCATGCGAAATGCCTCCCGGCCGCGCATAGGGGATGAAGATAATTTCACGGATGCCGGCAAATAAATCCTTCATGGTTGGCTGTAAATAAGCCAGGTATGTTTCCCCAAACAAAGTAGAGGTGCTCGCCAATACGATCTGTCTCGTCAAAAAAATATTTCTGCAAATTTAAGAACCACATTGAAAAAAATATATCTTTACGAAGAGCAACATATTAAATGTCAAGTGTTCTTTAATACAGCGCGATAATTTAGCATCATTCTATGTCATGCCTATGTCCTGAAAGTATCAGTGAACCGGCGAACGTTAAAAAAGCTTTGTCATAGAATTTTCACTTTTTTAACAGAGATTATAAGGTAACAATTACGCTTATTACTTTGTGAGAAGATATAGTGCTGTACGTGAACAATGAAGTATCAACCAAATAAATTGTATTAGTCGTAGCCGTAATCAAAACTCGATCATGTAACACACCCTGAGTACAAAATGCCCGACGAAAAAAACCGGGAGTTTGTAACGTTAATTCCGTGCGATAGAACTAGTGCCTATAAAAGCAAAGCGCTTGCTATGCTTCCCTGTATGAACCACGTGAATCACGTCGACCTCATTTTGTATGCTTTTTGACAGCAATGACCTTGCTGAATGGGGCAACCAGTGCTTAGCCGTAGCGCTACAATGCTTGCGGACCCTTGTGCTGGTCTTGCTTTTCCGCTGGAGTACCGGCATTTTCCAAGGTGAGTCACAAGCAATGGAACGCTACCAGGTTTAAAAAAAATTATGAACAATGAATAAATGCTACTATTCTCCAAAGGCATCCTGCATGCGTAATCTCCGCGTGCCCGAATATCCTTTTTACAGGCATTTGAACGCTTAACATATCGCTGAATAACAGCGGTGTTCCGCTTGTGCACAGGTGTTGAAAAACACCTGATAGGAACGCTGTTGCCTTAATAATCCAATTAAACCTTTTTTACCAATGAGAGATCATCTATCCATGCGGTTGTCTGACAGAAAGCGTCGCTGGGTGCAGTCGCTGGTGGCCGCCTGTTGTACGCTCAATGTAGCCCTGTGTATGAACCCACACGGCGCCATGGCAGCAGGTTTAAATCTCCCGTTACCTGCAAGGGATACTTTACCTCCGGTTGATAAGGACTCCTTACCTGCCGCTGCCGACAGCACCGTGACCAATGAAGTGGTAAGGGTCTTTGATAAACGTCAATCCCCCGCAGCATTTACCAACGCCGATACCCTGAATGTGAAACAGGTAGCCCTCTATCCCTACACCTCCCTGCAACAGATGGTGAAAGGAAATATCAGAGGACTCTACACGCAGGAGCCCAGCGGAGAACCGGGAACCGAACAGTTTATGTATATCCGCGGACTCGCCATGCCACTGCTTTCCAAACAGGATGTATACCAGGTGCAACCCGCCGTATACCTCAACGGTATCCCCCTGATCCAGGATAACGCCATGGTGTTTGATGTGCAGGTAAATGATAAAAACCGCCTCGGCCCTGCGATCAATTTCCTCAATATCATCAACCTCGATAACATACAGTCCATCGACGTATATAAAGATGCCGCCGCCATTGGCCTGTTCGGACCCCGCGCCGCCAACGGTGTCATCAACATCATCACCAAAACGCCCACCTTCGGCAAACGTAAGATCAGTATAAATAGCTACTTCGGCGTAAACCTCTACGATCCGGTGTTTACCACCAATGGTCAGTATGAAAACCGCGCCCGTAAACCTTATTACGAAAAGTATGCTACCACGGCCGATTCACTGGCATTCCCGCCATACCTGCGCGACTCCTCCAACGCCGCCTACTATGGTAATGCCAACTGGACGGATCTCTACTTTCAAAACACCACCAGCCACGGCATCAACGCCGCCATCTCCGGTGGGTCGGAAAGAGCTAACTTCCGCTTCTTCGCAGATAAAACTTCCGCTAACGGTATCGCCGATAATACCCGCCTGGATAAATACAACGCTAACTTCCTCGTAAACATGGCGCCGAAAGAATGGCTTATGGGCTCTGCGCTTATCAACGCCACCCGGCTTGACAGGAACCGGAATACGAGTATGGTTGACCGTTATATCGAAACAGCCTACGTCCCGGATATCACCAGTCCGCTCGCTCCCAATAAACAGGCCTACGGACTCTATCTGCGCGAACTCGATAAAGGCTTCGATAAAAATCATATGAACAGCATCCAGGGTAGCTTTTCGCTGATGTTCCACGTAAAGAACCTGCGCTATACCACCCGCCTGCTCTTTGATTACAACGAAAGCGACCGCGATATCTTTTACCCGTCCACCCTTATGGATGGCGCTAACTACGTATCCAACTACTATGGTAATAACCAGCGTGTAGGCTTCCAGAATACGGTGGATTACGACTGGCAACCTGCTGCACAGCATAAGTTCAGCTTCGAGGTAGGACAGCTGTACCAGTCAGACATTTTCCGGTACAACTACCAGCGCGCTTACAACGGGGCCAGCGACCGTATTAAAGTAAACGTAGTGCAATCCAACCCGGATGCAGGCAACTACCTGGCACCACTTTACTACGCCAACCAGCTGGTATACCGCTTCATCGACGCACAAAAAACCAGGCTGCTGTCCTTCCACGGAAATGTAAAGTATGTATATAATAACTACCTGCGCCTCTCCCTCACCCTGCGCAACGATGGTTCTTCCCTGATCAACCCGGCGCACCGCTGGTTGCTTTCCCCTTCAGCAGGACTGGAATGGGATGTTAAAGAACACCTGCTGCCGGCACTCACCCGCGTGTCTGACCTCACACTGCATACCAGTTATGGCCGCATCGGTCGCCTTCCCGGCGATGAACGCTTTGCCGCCGGCCCGCAGTATAAAGTGGATATGGGCTGGACCGGTAACCGCAATGCCGCCTCGTATGCGGGCGTAGCGGGTCTTTCCAGGCCTTACTCCTTCGGTTGGGTAGGTGAGAACATACCGTGGGCAACGACAGACATCTTCACCCTCGGCGCTAATTTCTCCCTATATGAACACCGGGTACGCATCAACGGTGATTACTACAATAAAAATGACCGCAATATGCTGGCGCCTATGCCTGCAGTTGCGGAAAGCGGTTATGGCAGCATTTACGAAAATGGTATGCTGGTTAACAACAGTGGGGTAGAAGCCACGCTGGCAGTGGATCTGGTACGCACCAAAAAATTTACCTGGACCCCGGAAATCACCACCTCCTATAATGTAAACACACTTAAAGCCCTCCCCGGTGGTGCTAAATCACTCACCATTGGCGATCGTCATTTTGAAGTAGGACAGGCAGTAGATATGTTCTGGCTCTACCAGAATGAAGGGATTTACAATACCAATGCCGAAGTGCCGGTAAACAGCAAAACCGGTGCTCCGCTGAGCTTTAAAGGCACTGCCTTCGAAGCCGGCGATGCAAAATGGAAAGATGTAAACGGCGACTTCACTGTAGACGATAAGGATAAAGTGTTGCAGGGCCATAGCATGCCTACCCTGTTCGGTAACTTCTCCAATACCCTGCGTTATGGTAAGCTGGACTTCTCCTTTAGTTTTTATTATGCACTGGGACAATCGATTCTTAATACTAAAACAGCTACCCGACTGGACTTTGCTAACCATGACGGACAAACGGACCTCGGCTCAGTAAAAGACATCACCTACTGGCAGCGTAATGAGGATATGAAAACCTATCCGCTTTACAATCCATGGAGTGCTACCATTCCGTTTCGCGCCGATCAGAACCTGTTCCTGGAAAAAGCCAGTTTCGTAAAACTCCGTACCGTGAGCCTGGGCTATGATTTTGCCGGCACCAAACTGCTGAAGCGCTTGGCGCCCACCATCACCCGTTGCTACTTCTACGCAACTGCCAATAACATCCTCACTTTCACCGGCTACACTGGCGGCGATCCGGAACTGACCTACTACAATGGTTACGATAACGGATATACGATTCCGGTACCTAAAACATATACCGTAGGATTGAAACTGGATTTATAATCAATACTAGTATGAAAAAAATATATCGCTCCATAAAAGCAGCAATGGTAGTACTCGGCCTCGCGGCCATGGCAGCCAGCTGCAACAAATCACTGGATGTACCGTCGAGCAGGCTGGTGGGTGAAAAAGACTACTGGAATAATGTGGAAGATGCACGTAGCGCCCTGATGGGTGTATACGGGCTTTCCCGGGCTGCACTCACGGATAATGCCGCTTTCTGGATGTATGGGGAATTCCGTAAAGGTGATTTCACCGCCATCACCCGCACTGACCTGAAAGCCATCGTAAACAACGATCTGAATGTATCGTTGCCCATGCTGCAGAGTCTTAAAAACTGGCGCCGCTTTTATGCCGCCATCAACGCAGCCAACCTGTTTATCGAACGTTCAGGAGAGATCATTAAAAAAGATCCTTACTATCCTGCCAGCACTAATAATGTAGACATCGCACAGGTAAGGGCACTGCGCGCCTTCCTGTACTTCTATATGGTGCGCATCTGGGGAGATGTGCCGCTGGTGGTAAGCTCCTTCGACGGTAAGTTTCCGCAACTGGAAAGAACGCCGCAGCAACAGGTACTGGCCTTCGCAGAAAAAGAGCTGATAGAAGCATCGAAGAACCTGCCGGTGATTTATAGTAACACGGATCCTTTGTTAGGCGGCCTGTATTATAACAGAAGTTACAGTTTCTGGAAAGGCAGCCTGCTCAACAAGATCAGCGCATACGCAGTACTGGCGCACATCGCAGCCTGGCAGCAGCGCTATAACGATGTAATGAGCTACACCCAGTTCATTATGGATAACTATAAAACTGCGGATATCTCCTTTACCAACAATACGGAATTACTGTGTGAGAGCGATAGCGGATTCTTCTACCGGATGGGACCCAGCCAGATGCTCAACTTCTCCTTTGATTATAACAACGGCGAAGGTATTACTGCCGGCCACCTGGAAGATTATGTGCTGGCCAAACCTATTACCAGCAAACTGATGCCGGACCTGTTTGTACAGAAAGATACCATCATCAAAATGTTTAACTGGACAGGGGATGAGCGTTTCAGCATCGACCTGGCTACCGGCTATCCTAAAACGGAATATTACTTCGTGAACTATAACACCAATACACCGGTGTTCTCTAAAATTAAAGTATTGCAGGATGGTAAGCTGGACAAGGGAACCTTCCGCATGTTTAACGCTACCATGATGTTTACCCGCATGGAAGAGCTGGCGCTGCTCCGTGCAGAAGCGGCTATGGTCACCAATAACACGCCGGAAGCGGTCAACTGGTTACGGCAGGTAATGGTGAGTCGCGGTATCCCCAGTCCCACCTTCAATGGGGTGGATATCCTGGATGAAATTTTTAGGGAGAGAAGAAGAGAGCTCATGGGAGAAGGCTGGCGTTGGTATGACCAGGTGCGCTATGCACGCCTGCGTCCGGCCGCTAATCCTGCCTTCACAGCAATGATTCAGAATGGTGCTATCTACTGGCCGGTTGCGGAAGAAGTAATGGCGGCCAATCCTAAGCTTACACAAAATTCTTACTGGAATAAATAATCAGTGCCATGCAGAAAAGAAATCAAATATTTCAACAACTGGGTTTGCTGCTGCTGGCAGTAGTGCTGGTGGCCAGCTGCCAGAAAGACGGGGGCTATATCAACTACGTAAAACAACCCCCGCAGATCGATGCTAACGTATACGACTATCTGCAAAGTAAGCCGGGGGTATATGACTCCATGGTGCTGGTGATCGACCGTGTGGGATTAAAGCGCATCCTTAGCAGCACAAAAGTAACCGTGTTTGCACTCACCAATGCCAGCTATACGGCGGCGTTGCGCAACTTAAACATCCTGCGCCAGAAACAGGGGAAAGCCCCGGTGAGCCTTAGCTCACTGGACCAGCAGCACCTCGACACGCTGATGTGCCGCTACATTGTACCGGGATTTTTTACTACGGACAGCCTCGTGGCTTTCCCGGATGGTTTTACCACCACTTCCCTGAAATACGGCGGTGGCGCCAATATGCAGCTGTTTACCGAAACAGCTTCGGGGATGGCCGCGGGAGGTCCCAAGTATATTATTTACAGCGATACCAAAGGTTCATTCTATATCAACAAGTGGGTAAGAGCCAACACCATGTCGATGGATACTTACCTGCGCAATGGCGTGGTGCACGTGCTAAGCGGTGATCATGAATTTGGCTTTAATGAATTCATCACCCGCTTCAATAAATAAACCCTATTGCTGACCGCTCATAAATGATGTAACAATGAAGAAATTACTTTTAGCAATGACGACGATGGGCCTGCTGCATGCATGTGTGAAACTGCCTGCGGATGCCGATTATCTCAGCAGGGGAGCAGGGTATACCCAATCCAACTTCCAGCCGATCCTGGGCCGCACGACCGTAATGCCTAACGATCCGTTTGCAACTATTTTCAATGCCGATCACTCCACCCTGCCCCTGACGTTTAAAATGCTCAGTGTCAGAGATGCTGAAACAGGCGATACGGTGGATATCTTTAATAAAACCTTTGATGTGCTGGTATGGAAAGAAGCCTATACCGGCCTGGAGAAAACCCGCGAAGAAGTAGAAAAGAAACGGGTGATAGAAAAGCACCACCTGTTTGAAGTGCGGGAACATTCCGGTCAGCTGGTATTCTGGACACCGCAGGATCTGCAATACCTCAACGCCGTAAAAGTGCAGCCCCACAAAGGCTATAAGTTTGATATTGAAGTGTCTAATTCCGGCGGCTCCAAAGTAATTCATAACCTGGAGCTGCAACCGCTGCGCCAGCAACCTTTTGAGCCTTCCAACATCGATCCGGTGACGGGTAACTCCTATGGTACCCTGCGGCCGTCTACGGTGAGTGGTATCAAAAACTATAACGACGACAGCTACCTGAGCTCTTCTGATGTACAAATGGTGTTTTATAAAGACTTAAAAAGCACTGAGAATACACTCACGTTTGAGTTCCGCGATTCCGCCTATGCACCGATTGACCCGAAAAAGTTCAACAGCACCCAGTGGGAAAAAGTATGTCACCACTTCGGTGAACCGGTGTTCACCAGCGAAGGTGTGACCTACCAGGTAGCTTATCCGATTCCGCTGGCAGGCATCACCACACAGTACACCACTATCAACGGTATTGCTGCACAGAGTCTGTTCAGCTTTAACCGCATCGGAACAGGCGGCATACGCCAGGACTGTGTGATCGGCACGCAATTCAAAATCTACGAACCCGGTGCCTGGAAAATTATCTTCTGGTTTTACAGAGGTAACCCTGACTTCCGCAACAACTAAACTGCGGTGAACACTGAACCAAAATTATCAATGATAAAAATCAAACCTTAATGTATAAGTCTGCAATTATACCAGGGAAGATAAAACAACTCTTAACGGTACTAACCTTACTGTGGAGCGTTTGCGCGGTGGCACAAACGAATATGGTAACCGTACGGGGGATTGTTTACGAGAAGGGCGCCAATACCGGCGTTCCGGGTGTGCCCATTCTGGTAGGTAAGCCACCGAAAGGGGTAGGTACTACCAATGGCGATGGTAGCTTCGTGGTGGTAGTACCGGAAGGCTCCGAATTAACTTTTCAATCCATGGGCTATAACCCCATGAAAGTAAAAGCCAAACCGGGAGAGTTAATGCGTATATACCTGCTCGTGAAAGAAAATAAACTGAATGAACAGGTGGTAATCGGTTACCAGCGTAAATCCCGTGAAACGGTAACCGGTTCTACGGTGCTGATCTCCGGTAAAGAGCTGCAAAACGCACCGGTAGCCAACGTGATGGAACTGCTGCAAGGTAAAGTGGCTGGTTTGAACATCCAGAATAACACCGGTGCACCTGGTTATGCCGGTACCATCCAGATGCGTGGTTTGAGCACTATGACCATCAGCGGCTCAGGTGACAATGCATTTTTAACACCTACTTCTCCATTGTTTGTAATCGACGGGGTGCCGGTAGATCCCAACACTAACTTCGAATACGGCTTTAACCAGGCAGGCCCCGGTTTGAACCCACTCTCCCTCATTCCGCAGGAAGATATCGAAAGCGTGCAAATCCTCAAAGATGCGCAGGCTACTGCCTTGTACGGCTCCAGGGGTGCATACGGTGTAATGATCATCAATACCAAAAGAGGTAAATCGAAAGTACCTATCGTGTCCTATACCGGTAACTTCTTCGTGAGCATTCCACCTACCCTTCGTAAGGTGATCGGCGGTAACGAAGAACGCCAGATGCGCATCAACCAAATTCTGAACTATACGGATACTCTGGCATGGGCAAAGGAACTGATCAACAGAACACCGTTCCTGGCCGATTCCCTGAACCCGTACTACAACAACTCTACGGACTGGCAGGGTCTGTTCTACAAATACACCTACAATACCACGCATAATATGAGTGTTTCTGGTGGTGACGATCGCTTTAACTACAAAGTGAACCTCGGCTACTACAAGGAAAGCGGTATCCTGAAAAATACGGACTTCAACCGCTACAACATGAACACCAACATGCAGTACCGCCCTACCAACCGCCTGAAGGTATATGCTTCCATACAGGCTGCCATGGGGCAAAACAGCAAGGGTAGCGGTAACGGTATCACCCAGTCAGACGTAGGTAAGGCAGGTAACCAGTCGTCGCTGCTGCCGGCGCCTTCCTTCTACTCCGCTTCTGCCAATGCAGTAGCTGCGTTGCGTAATGATAACATCAACAAAACGGCGAATATCCTCAGCAGTGTGGACGTGGACTATGAAGTAATCCCCGGCCTGCATGCCACTACCAACTTCAGCTATAACTACACCGGCGAAACGGAAGATAACTTTATCCCTGCCGCCATCAACAACAACTTCGATGAGGTAACAGCGTATAATGGTCGCCGTCATACCCTGTACAGTCGCAGCGGTTTGAACTATTTCAAAACCCTGAATGAAAAGCATAACCTGAGTTTTTACTTCTTCAATGAGCTCAGGAAATCAGGTGCACAGGCCAGTAAGCTGCGCCTGCGCGGTACGGCCAGCGATGAGCTGAAAGGACCGCTGGGCTCCTCTTCCAGCTTCAGCAGCGGTGGTGTGCTGGATAATGCGGCAGACGAAAGGGATATGGGCCTGGCAGGTAGCGCTACCTACAGCTTCATGAATAAATACATCCTCGATGTTTCTTTCCGCAGAGATGCCTCCTCGAAGCTGGGTCGTAAAACACCGTTTTCCAACAACCCTTCTTTCGGTTTCAAATGGAATATCAACCGGGAAAATTATTTCAAGGATAAAACCTGGCTCGACTACGCAGACATCCGCCTCACCTGGGGACGTAACGTAGTGCCACAGGGTAACATCTTCTATGCATACGGTACGTATGACGACCGCAACGGCGGCCGCTATAACGACAAGCCTATGAGCGGTATCGACTACAGCCTGCTGCCTAACAACCACCTCCGCGCACTCTCCACCACACAGTTTAACAGTGGTATCGATATCGGCTTGTGGAACGGTAAATTCAACGTAATGCTGGATGCCTACCTGAAGTATGTAGATAATAGTCTCATTAAGGTTGACCTGCCAAACACGAGTGGTTTCAAGGAAACCTGGAGTGACGATGCAGGCTTAATGGACGTGGGCTTTGAGTGGGATTTCACTTACCGTCCTCTCCCCAAAACCAGTAAACTACAGTGGACTATAGGATTTAACGGAGCCATTAACAAGGACTATGTCCGATATCTCCCTAATGGTGCCCGTGAAATGCTGGAATACGATAGTACTAACCGGCAAAGCATCCTGCGCCGTGTAGGCCGTAATACCTTCACCAACGTATTGCTCAATACCCGCGGTGCTTATTCCACCATGGCGGATGTGCAGGTGGACCCTGCTACCGGCCGCCCTATTATGGTGATGAATTATGCCGGTAATGCTTTTATGCTGGGCCGTCCCGGTGATCCGATATGGACAGACCTGAACGGGGACTACATCATCAACGAACTGGATTACATCTATGCAGGGAATAGTCAGCCGCTGATCACCGGTGGTTTAACCTCCTACCTCACCTATGGCTCCTGGTCCATGAACATCACGGCCAGCTACACGGCCATCAGGTCTATCCTGAACAACGCCGTGCAATACCGATTTGAAGGATATTCCAATCCTACCAATACCAACATGGCGCTGGTGCCACTGGATGATTACATCTACTGGAGCAAGAATGGGGATAAGGCGAAATATCCGAATCCGTTTGATTATGTACGCCAGGGACAAGTGCGGCCTTACCGCGTGGACCAGACGTTGTTTGAAGAGGATGGCTCTTATTTCAAGATACAGACCATCACGCTGTCGTACACTATTCCGCGCGACAGAACTATCCGTTGGGGCGTCACTTCCTGCCGGTCTTATTTAACTGTTACCAATCCGTTCATCTTCTCCAAATACAGTGGTCCTAACCCGGAAGCAGTATCTGCGCTGGGCCGCGACCAGAAAGATGGCTACCCGGTTCGTAAAACAGTGACCGTAGGTCTTAACGTACAGTTCTAATCTTAACCTTAACGAAAAGCAATAAAACCCAGATATATGAAGCGTTTACTAATCGGGATAGGAATGGCAGTATTGCTCTGCACCAGCCAGTCGGGCTGTAAAAAATTCCTGGACGCGGAAAGTCCTGTGAAGGAGTCCGGTGCTAGTTTCTGGAAAACGAGAGATGACGTAGAGCGTTTTACCAATAACCTTTACGGGGAGATTGCAGATATCCTGCTGAATAACTCCTTTTTTCTGGCGGCAGAATTCCGCTGCGGTGTGTACCGGCAAACAGCGAAATCAGTGGCTACCTGGAGAACCAGGTATTACTACGATTACCTCGTGTATAATGATATGCGTTCACTCAATGTGCACGACTACTGGAACCAGTTTTTCCACTTTGATGATATCCGCAAATGGGCCCCTTACTTTAAGGTAATTCAGGCGGCCGGCATCCTCCAGGATAACGTAATGGATATCTCCACTGCGGAACTATCGGATGCGGATAAACGCCGTTACCGCGCAGAAGGCGTATGGGTGCGTTGCTTCCTCTATTTTATCATGGTTCGTTTATACGGCGACGTGCCTTATTACAATGAACCGTACTTCGATAAAATTATTGGCCGTACCAAATTTGTGGACGTACTCAATGCCTGTATTGCTGACCTGGCATCCGTAAAAGACGATCTGCCATGGGCGTACACCAATACGAAAATGAA
Organism: Chitinophaga jiangningensis; assembly: GCF_900142605.1. GTDB lineage: Bacteria > Bacteroidota > Bacteroidia > Chitinophagales > Chitinophagaceae > Chitinophaga > Chitinophaga jiangningensis. Next base: position 74,974 of record NZ_FRBL01000004.1, on the reverse strand, counting down.
GGCCGTGCGTCCTACCCGCGGTGCCGCACTGGACCTGATGATGCACATGAACATGTGGAACGCCGGTTTCGATGAAGTAAACAAGGATAAGTACTATAAAGCCACCGTGGACCTGGGTAAGGAGCTGCTGGAGCAAAACAACGGGGCGTATCGCCTGTTGACCATCTCCGAATTTAAAACCCTGTTCAGAGGCGGTAGTGAAGAAGGATTATTTGAATTCACTCAAAACGTGAACTATGGTGAGGTACGTGGTTTAGGTTACCAGTACCTGAATGATAACGTGCTGGAACACGGCGCCGGTAGTGGTTATGCTTACGTGGCCCCTGTGGCAGCTTCTATGAAGAAGATGTATCCGCTGGGCATCGCCGACAAGAGAAGGGATATGTGGTTTGATGTAAACACCATGTATACCAATGGCAACCTGGTAGAGTTCCGCAAGTTTGCCGCTAACGCAGGCAGTAACATTGCTTTTGATGGTAACCTCATCTTTTTCCGTTTGTCAGATGCTATTCTGCTCGCTGCAGAAGCCAATGCGGAACTGGGCAGTGCCACTGAGCCGGAAGCCATCCGCCTCATGAACCTGGTACGCGCCAGGGCGGAAACACCCCTGTATGTAGGTGCCGGCGGAGATATGCTGAAGGATGCCATCTTCTGGGAGCGCGCAAAAGAACTGATGGGAGAGGGGCACGCCTACTACGACCTCGTACGTACGCATCGTGTCCTGAACTCAGAATACTGCACCGCACCGATCAGCCAGTCGGCCTTCCTGCGCGGCGCCTGGACCTGGCCCATCGATGAAAGTGCACTCGACAATAACCCATTAATGACACTCAACGAATACTGGCGCTAACCCTTAACACAGATGAAAATGAAAAAACAACTCTTCTCAATCGTGATCGGTGTGGCAGCAGTAGTGATGCTGTTGAGTGCCTGTAAGAAGGATTACTACCAGGATACCGGCCTGGCAAAAGGACAGTATGATGGTACCATTATGCAGTACCTGGAAGCACGTAGCGACTACTTCACCAAACTGGTGAAAGTGATTAAGCTCGCTAAGCTGGAAGATGTGCTGAGCAAAGAACAGGTGACTTTCTTCGCTCCCAACGACATGTCTATCGACAGCACCATCCACGAAACCAACGCGTTTTTATACCAATCCGGCAAAGACACCATTAAAACACTGGAACAGGTGCCGGCAGCTGTATGGCGCGAAATGCTGGGGAAATATATTTTCCGCGGAAAGTATAAGCTCAATGATTTTCCGCAGGTGGACTGGGCATTTTTCAGCACTTACCCGGGCGTGTACATGAAATCCTATGATGATGTGATCATGCATATCGGTGTGGTGTACCACGATGAAGGTTCCGCAAAATACGTGGGATACAGGCAGCTGTTTCTTTCCTACGTACCTACGCCGCAGCAAACGGGCATCTTCATGAGCTCCGCGGTAGCATCAGTGAATATTGAACCTACCAACGGCGTAGTACATGCGTTGGCAACGGCCACGCACGACTTCGGATTTTCGGTGTTTGATTTTTACAATCGCTGCCTGTTTTATGGATACACCGGTAAGTAGTCACACTTCAAATTACAAACATGACAGTATCACTGAGAAATAAAATAATGTTCATCACACTGGCAGCCGGCCTGGTAGCAGGTTGCCAGAAAGATAATGACAAATTCTTCCCTGACCCTTACGCTGGTGGTAAACCACAGCTGGGTGTAAAGTTCAGTGAAGCCCTGCCTACCCCTTCCTCCGGTGCGCCAGGTGAAAAAATTACCTATAGGGTAACGGGTTTAATGGCGTATAAAGACTCCATTCGTTTTTACCAGAACGGGGAGTTAGCTACCATCACTAATATCACGGATTCCACCCTTACCATTACGGTGCCGGCAACGGCCAACTCTGGTACAGGCTGGGCGGCTATTGGCGCGCAGATATTTCCTGCGCCGCTGTTTCGTGTAAACGGTAAGGCAAAGCTGGATAATACGTTCAAATCGGGCAGTGGTACGGATGCTCCCATCTACCAGATAATTCCTACTTCCGATAATCGTTTCCTGCTCACAGGTGCCTTCCGCCTGTACAACAGTAACGGACAGGGTAACTGGCTCAATGGCATCGCTAAAATCGAAAAGCACGGGCAGTATGTAACGGATATGAATACCGACTCCGCTGCCGGACGCACAGGACGCATCTACTCCGCTGCTGAAATGGACGATGGACGCTTTATTGTAGCTGGTTCATTTAACTCCTATGGCTACAAAAAGGGCCTCTTTAATTTCGCACGCGTTAATATCTCCGGAAAAATAGATACCACCGTACAAACAGTGATCCCGGAAGAATACAATTATGATCCGGATGCCGGCCTGCCGGATATGACCGAGGCATTGTCGAAAGATACAGTATCCTCCTTCAACGGTGGTACCAGTTCTGCTCCCACAAAAATATTTGAGCAAAACGGTCGCGTAATTGCATTTGGAGGCATGGGTCTCTATCAGCAGATATATTACAAATCCAGTACCCGCACAGCCAGGGTAACGGATATGCGTAGAATTCATACCGTAATGGCGATGGACCTCGATGGTAACCTCGATTCCACCTATCACTACGATCTCAGCAACCATGAAGGCCTGCCCGGTGCAGATGGCTTTGTATCTGATGCCGTGCTGATGGACGACGGTAAGCTGGTGATAGTGGGTAAATTTCCCCGCTTTGATGGGGTGGCTGCCGGCAACATTGTACGCCTGGATGCCAACGGCCGGGTAGATAATACTTTTAAGGCAGGCGCCGGTGCCAATGGCGATGTATTCTCCATCACCTTCAATAAAGCTACCCGCAAGTTTGCGATCACTGGTAACTTCACCAGCTTCAACGGACAGGCCTGTCATGGACTGATCCTGCTGAACGAAGACGGTTCCCCGGTGACCAACTTCCAGACGGATGTATTTGTGAATGGCTATCCTTTATACGCCCTGCAGCTGAAAAGCGGCATGGTAGTGACCAGCGGCTCCTTTGAAAAATATGGTACCCGCAGCAAAAAAGGCCTGGTCATACTCAATGCAGATGGTTCCTATGCAACCGCCTACAACAATACCGGCGATCTGACCGGTGTGGTGTATGGTATGCTGGAAACCACTTCGGCAGAAGGAGAAACGGCAGTAATGATCCACGGATTCATTCCTTCATTTGATAACACCAATGTTGGGAACATCTTCCGTTTGGTACTGGCTAAATAATATCTGTAACACCACAATCATTCAATCATATGAAAAAGATCATTTCATTGCTGGGAATGGCCGCCATCATCACCACGGTATCCTGTAACAAGGATAAATCCGATATGCTGTCCGGCACCGATTATAAAAATGATCCTGCACTGACCACCGGAGAACGAAAAGTACTGTTTGTTGTGCTGGATGGGGTAAGAGGCAATACCGTACGATCACTCCAGCCTGCTGTGCTATGGGGCATGCGCGACAGCGCCGTGTACACCTGGGCAGGCGTGTCCGATGCATCCGGTACCAACGGCGCCAACTGGGCATCCATGCTTACAGGCGTGTTGCCTGCTAAAAATGGGGTGACAGACGAAGATCTTTCCAAAGCTAACCTTACCGACTACCCGCTGTTTACCAAACGCCTCAAAGATGCCGGTATAATTCAGTCCAGTGCGGCCTTCTGCGCCTCCGCAGCACTGAGCCAGCAACTGATTGGTAATAATATGGACGTTAATAAAGTACTGGCCACGGATGAGGAAGTAACCGCCAATACAGTGGCAGAACTGGCCAAAGACGAAGCCGACGTTATTTTCGCAGAATATAATGATGTAGATGAGGTAGGCAAACAATACGGCTACGACGAATCTATCCCTGAATATGTAGCCGCTATTCAACAGGCCGATCAGCAGGTAGGTAAACTCCTCACCGCACTCCGTGCCCGTAAGAACTATGCAAAGGAAGACTGGCTGGTCATTGTTTCTTCCAACAAAGGCGGTAAATGGACACTGCCTGCAGGGGAGGATGATGGTACGGTATTCAGTATGCCGGAGCTTAACAGCTTCACTTTCTTTTATAACCCGCGCTTTGTGGCAGCCCCTATCGCCAGGCCGGAAAAAATCCGTGTGGCTTACGAAGGAAGAGCCGTGCGTATGCAGGGCGATCCTAAAACCACAGGTGCCTTCAATCGCGCAGAGCTCAATGATGCCGGTGCATTTAATATCACTACCAAAGAGATGACTTTTGAGTGTAAAATAAAGATGCTCAAAAATGCTTCCGGAAACTATAGTTATGGCCACCCGCCATTTTTCGGTAAAACAAGTGCCAGGTCAGGCTCTACTGCAGGCTGGGCATTCTTCCGTAATGGGAACAAGTTTGCTTTTTATGTAGCAGATGGTTCCGTGAAATCAGAACTCCCTTCTGATCCCGACTACCCGGATGGTAACTGGCATGCACTCACCGGTGTAGTACGCCCGAGTGGTACCAGTTTGATGACCTCCTTTTACGTAGATGGTAAGCTGGTGAAAAGCGGCTCTATTGCCAACGCCAAATTCGCGAGCATTACCTCCACTGCCAATACCATTATTGGCCCGTTCCCGGAAGTTTTCAGCACCACCTGGCTCAATGCTTACATCACGGATGTACGTATCTGGAACGCTGCACTACCAGAGGAAGTGATCAAAACCTGGGCGGAAAGAACGTCTATAAATAAATCACACCCTTATTACAGTAAGCTGATTGGCTACTGGTCCTGTATGGAAGGCAGCGGCAAACAGTTTGTAGATCTCTCCCCATTCAAACGTAATTACAACCTGGTAGGTACCTATACCTGGGATGAATTTGCGGACCCAAGTGGTTACCTGTATCCGGCTATTCCCAATTTCGAAAGATATGTACCTAACCCGGTAGATATCCCGATGGTAATATACAACTGGATGAAACAGCCGGTGAGCCTGGACTGGAAGCTGGATGGTAAAACATGGCCTGCCACTTACCGCGATTTCCCGCAGATCAACCAGTAATGTTCCTTTATTAACTAAAATAATCGCACATGAAAATATTCGATATAAAACCTTTGGCGGGCGTACTGGTGCTGGGAAGCTTGCTTGTGGCCTGTACAAAGGAATATAATTATGAAGACGGGTATGATAAGCCGCTGGTGGAAGACACCACCGGCATCGGCAGTATCGATACCAGCTTATCACGCATCGACAGCAGCGGTTTTCCGGATGCCCGTAAATTTCCGGGCCTGGTATCTGTGGTGGAGCCGCGACTGATGGATGCTTCCGTTACCATCGACCTCAACTACAAGCTGGTGTCGCCGCAGCTCCGCATTGCTTCCCCTCCGGGTAACTGGTTCAGTACCGGCTTTTATGCCGGCCCCGGTGAGCTGATTAAGATAGTGGTGCCACAGGGTACTGAAGGGATGACTGTACAGGTAGGTGCACATACGGATAATATCAATGGTAAAATGCCACAGCTGCGTGCAGGCGTCATCGTTACCCGTAAAACCGTGCTGCCGGGCGTGAACTATATCCGTAATATCTACGGCGGTCCTATTTACCTTATTCCTACGGGTCCCGCACCCAAAAAGGTAACCGTTACCTTCAGTAATGTGTGTAAATCCCCTGATTTTATTTTGGGAGAAACTACAGACGCTGATTGGAAAGACGCCGTCCGTAAGTCGCAGGTGCCAGTGGTGGAGCTGCGCGGTAAACGTTTCATCATTACCATGTACCGTAAGGTGCTGGTGGGACTGCTCAATACTTTCAACGCCGAAGCAGTGATGAAAAAGTGGGACGACGTGATTGAAAAGGATTACAACGACTGGTATGGCCTTTCTGATAACCCGGCTGACCCAATTGATCAGGCACCAGGCACGCCGCACCGCTTTGTGCTGGATATCCAGATATCTTTGGGTAGCGGCCATAGCGGCTATCCTTGTATGGCATACCTGGACTGGCATTCCGACTTTCTCGATACGGCGGTGATCAGTCGCGGCGCCAGCTGGGGCCCCTGCCATGAAATCGGCCACAACTACCAGATGATCAACACCTGGAGCTGGGGTGGTGCAGATGCGCTCACAGAAACCTCTAACAACCTGTTTGTATTTAAGATCGCTAATCGCTTTGGTACCAAACCACCACGCATATACGATGCAGAGCAAAACTTCGTGCAGCCGGCGCTCGACTTCGCGAAGAAGGATAGTACCGGGAAAACGTTTGTAACGGTAACAGATGTATTTCAGCGTCTTGTACCGTTTGTACAGCTGTTTCAGAAATATGGTTATGGCATGATGGGGTATATCTGCCGCGAAGCGCGCCATACCGAACGTGAGATTTATATCGATGTGGTGAAGAAAGATTTCTTCTACGTGGCTGCCAGCAAGTATGCTAAAAAAGACCTTTATCCGTTTTTCCGCTACTGGGGCATCAACGTATCGCCCACCGCGAGGGGTGAAGTCCTGGGACTAGGCCTTCCGTTGCTGACCGAACAGATATGGCTAAACGATATACGCTAATCCTGCTGCGTTAACATCTACCTAAAAAAGAAAGCATGAAAAAAGTGAAATATATCCTGGGTTGCGCCGCTACCATTGCTATGCTGGCAACAGCCTGCTCTAAAATAGAAGAGGTGCCGGGCGATACGGCGGACAAACCTAAGTTTACTGATAAAAGTAAAGTGCTGGTGATTGTGGTGGACGGCCTGGCCGGCAAACAGGTGAAAGCCGTGGCGCCACCGGTGATTACACAAATGCTGGCACACAGTACTTACAGCTACGATACCAGGGCCGATACGGTTACTACAGATGGTGCTTCACTGGCGACCCTGTACACCGGCGTACCTTATGCAAAAAATGAAATCCGTGACAGCTCGCTGGTGGCCAGGTCTACCAGCGGTGCCAGGTATGCCCCTTTCCTGAGCCTCATTAAAAAAACCGGCAAGCGTGCGCTGAAAACCATTTCCGTAACAGCATGGGATGCAGTAAATAAAACGCTGCTGGCTGATGCCACTACAAAAGTTACTACGAAGGATGATGATAAAGCCGTCCTGGATTCAGCGGTGAACCGCCTCAAAAATGACAGTCTTGACCTGATGTTTGTACAGTTCAACGGTATCAACAAAGCAGGCAAACAATACGGTTACTATAGCTACATCCCTGAATATGCGGCCGCCATCAACCAGGTGGATGCCTATATCGGGGAACTGCTGAAAACGATTAACAGTCGCCCTGATTACCAGAACGAAAACTGGCTGGTGATAGTGCAGTCCACCCACGGTGGCCTGGATAAATCCTACGGTTCCGACAGCGATGCCGAAATGAACAGCTTTTCCCTCTACTATTGCCCTGACCTGTTCCGCTACCAGATTGATCAGCCGCAGACCATTCCGGCCAGTATCAAGTTCAATGAGCAGAATGAAAAAACGGTAAACGCCGTGCTGAATGATGCCACAGCTTACAACTTCGGTGCTCCTTCCTCCGCTAACCAGTTTACCGTGGAGTGTAAGGTGAAAACACCAAAGGGCAGTAATCCAACCTATCCGGGATTTTTATCCAAGCGCGCCAGCTTTGCAGCCGGGCAGGTGGGATGGACGTTTTTCCAGGAAGGCAGCTACTGGATGATTAACCTTTCCGGTACAGGTGCTACTAAAAATTTACAGGCTAAGGGGGCGGATATCAATGATGGTAACTGGCACCACCTGACCTGCGTATTTGCCACCAAAGCAAATAATGTAAGAGTATGTTCAACCTATACTGATGGTAAATATAACAATGCTGTCACCGTAACCGAGTTCGGTAACCTGAACAGCACTGCACCGCTTACCATAGGCTTTATTCCTGGTTCCATCAATACACCGGTTACGATCTATATGGCTGATGTGCGTATCTGGAATGATACGCTGCCTGCCGCTACCATCGCTGCTTTTAGCTGCACGAATGTGTTGGACCAGCATCCTTACCTCTCCAAGCTCGTTGGCTGGTGGCCAGTAAACGAACGTAAGGGGAATGTACTCAGGAATGCGGTGCCTGCTGCTGCCGGAAAGGATTTTAAAGTAAACGGCACCTTCACCTGGGAAGCGATGAACTATGTGCTGCCATGTGCAGGTAATGCGGATAAACAGAACCCGCCAAACAACACTGATCTGTGCTATCAGATTGCTTACTGGCTCAATCTGGATCTCAATCCTGACTGGGAAATCGGAGGTCGCCTGTGGCTTAAATTCTTTTAACCGTTTGTTTCATTCTTAACGAATGTATCTTATGCAGAAATTAGCAACAAATTATATAAAATACGGACTGGCAGGCATATTAGCCGTAGTGATGGGAATGACGGCCTGCACCAGGGAAACAGTGGCGCCGGTTCGTTACGATACGGATACTTCCGCGCAACTCATTGGTAGTCCTTCCCTGAAGGAAAGGAAAGTACTGCTCATCGGTATTGATGGCGCAGTGGCGCGACTGGTGGATACTTACAAGCCACCGGTAATAGCGGGTTTGCTGCCGAAGAGCGTGTATACTTTTTCCGGAATGAATGATACCATCAATACCGCAGGTTCTACCTGGTCTTCTTTGATGACAGGGTTTCCGGTGCAGTCGCACAAAGTGGTGGACAGTACGCTGATACCGCGTTCTGTGGAAGGTAGTCACGATCCTATCAAATACTACAATAGCTTTTTGTATTATATTAAGGAAGATGATAACCGCGCCAAAATCACCAGTATCTCGCAATGGGCTGACCTCAACTATTTCACGATGAACGTGGCCGACAAGATCGTTAACGTAGATCCTGCCAAAGGAGATAAAGGGGTAGCGGATGAAGCGATCAAAGAATTGTCAGCTGCTGATCCCAACATCGTAATTGTGAATTTTAATGGGCCTGCAGTTACCGGTAAAAAGACGGGTTTTATGGACAATGCGGAATATCGCCAATCCATTATGGATGTGGATGCCCGTATCGGCGAGGTGATCAAGGCTTTACAGGCAAGGAAAGACAGTGCGAAGGAAGAATGGCTGGTAGTGATCCAGAATACTACCGGTGGCTATCTCAACATGATGGGAGGCGCCTCGCACTACGAAAGGGATAATATGACGATTTATTACAGTCCTGTAATTACACCGGGTCGTGTGGATGGCCCCGGCTACCATGCTTCAGCTATTCGTTATACCGGCGGAGCCGGTAATTACATCCGCGCAGAAAACAATGATGGCGGGATTTATAACCTGGGCGACAAGGAAATGACCATTGAGGCGAAAGTGCGTTTCAACAAAGGGCCACGTGGTAACTATACCTACAGTTATCCGCCGTTTCTGAGTAAAATTGATTCACTGGATGGTACGATTGCCGGATGGGGTTTTTACAGAGATGGTACCAGCATTGCGTTCGCTTACCAGGATGGGAAAAATGCCAATGAAGTACGCCCCGGCGTAGGCATCAGTGATGGCAACTGGCATACGATCACGGCTACACTGAAACATACCTATGATGCTACTAACGGGCATACCTATACGGCCAGCGCGTATATTGACGGTACTGCCAAAGGTACTACCACCATCAAAAAAGGAGAGGCTAAAATAGAATCGCAGGCACCGTTGATTATCGGTTACCGCCCCGTGATCTATAACGACAATAACGAAATCGACATGTACCTGATAGACCTGCATATTTACAATACTGTATTATCAGATGCGGCCATTCTGGCCAATGCAAAGATATATGGTGTAGATCCTGCCAGTCCGTATGCGGCTAATGTGATTGGTAACTGGTCTGGTAATGAGGAGTCGGGCAATGTGCTGTACGACAAAAGCAGCAGCAGGCAGAATTTTACTGTGGTGGGTAAATACCGCTGGGATGCGATGAATGTGCTGATGGGTACAACACCAGGGCCTAACAACCTGGATGTGGCGGCAAGTATACTGGATTGGATTGGGATTACGCTGCCGGCAACTACCAAGCCGCCGGGGGTGAGCTGGATTAAGGTGATAGGAGCGAAGTAAGTAATACACGATGAAGCAGAGCAGGAAGGCACCGCCTCCCTGCTCTGCTTCTTTTTAGGGAAGAATAATTGTTAGGGCAGCTGCAGTCAGTTTTCAGATATTGCTGGCTTATCGTCTACCCCTAATACCTTGCGTATGTCCCCTGTTAGTCTGCTCCCTGTTGTGCCTATCCTTTTACTGGTGCTGGTTGTGATTACACTGGTCAGTAAGCTGTTACATATCACTCCGCAGGAAGGCCGCTATAAATCCATTGACGGTTTGCGAGGATATCTTGCATTTTTTGTATTTCTCCATCATGCTGTGATCTGGTATTTTTTCTTACAGGGGAGAGGGTGGACGGCGCCGCCATCCCAGGTATATAGTCACTTCGGGCCTACCAGCGTATCGCTATTTTTCATGATCACGGCTTTTCTATTCTTTTCTAAATTAATGGCAGCAAAGCAAAAAGGATTGGATTGGCTGAAATTGTATGTTTCCCGGTTAACAAGGATACTGCCCCTTTATGGCTTTATGCTGTTACTCCTGCTGCTGATGGTAGGGATATTATCGAAGTGGATGTTAAAGGAGCCGTTACCTGACTTACTGCTGCATATAGGAGGCTGGCTATTATTTATGGAGCCTGCCATCAACCGGATGGGTGGTACCCGTTTTATAGTGGCAGGCGTGGTGTGGAGCCTGGCTTTCGAATGGCTGTTTTATTTTTCACTGCCTTTCTGGGGTTGGCTGCTTTTTCGCCTGAAGGCCACAGCAGTTACATACCTGTTCGCCGGGTTGATGTTGCTGATTTTTATCTGGGTGATTCAATATTTTTATCCCTATAATGCACTGGCCAGGATGAGTGTTTTTGCCGGTGGTATGGTTCCGGCATTTATTGCAGGAAAACCGCAGGTGCAGCGTATTGCGGCGCATTGGCTAACCTCTGTGGCTATTCTTCTATTGTTGTGTTTTACGGTGTTGTTTTTCCCGCATGTATTTGCGCCGGTACCCTATGTTTGCCTTACCCTTTGTTTTATTGCGATTGCCTGTGGCAATACTTTGTTTGGTATACTCACGCACCAGGCATCCTGCCTGCTGGGCCAGATATCCTACAGCATTTATCTGATACACGGAGTATTGCTGTTTGTGGTATTTTATCTGTGCATTGGCAAGGCGCTTACGCCACAAATACACTGGCTGATGGTTACATTATGCAGTGTAGTGTTGATGGTTGTTTGTAGCCTTACCTATCGCTTCATTGAGCGTCCGGGCATAGATGCAACGGATACGGTTAAACGAACAGTTATGCATTACCTGGAGGACGAGTAATCTTTTTGCTGTTTCGGTTGCCAGTCGCCTTCTTTGATCCAGGAGATACAGGGGTCTATCCACTGCGCTCCTGCGGTAGTATTATTAATGCCGAAGCCATGGCCTCCTTTGGTGTATACAAAAAATCTGACAGGTACCTGCTGTTGCTCCAATGCAGCCACGAAATAGAGGCTGTTGCCTACTTTAACAATATTATCGTCCACTGCGTGTACGATAAACGTTGGCGGTGTGTTGGCAGTTACCTGCAGTTCATTGGAGTACTCCGTAATTTTTTCAGAAGTGATGGCTGGTCCAATGAGATTTTGGCGGGATAGTTCGTGGGTCAGGCTGTCGGTAAAGCTGATAACCGGGTATACGAGCACCATGAAATCCGGCCGCAGATTAATTTTACGGGGATTGTCGATATAAGTTTTGTTGAAATGTGTGCCTGCTGTGGATACGAGGTGGCCTCCGGCTGAAAAGCCCATGATGCCTACCTTATCCGCCTGTATGTTATATTGTTGCGCATGTTCGCGTACATACTGTATTGCCCGTTGTGCATCTTGCACAGGGCCTGTTTCCTTGTTTACCATCAGGTCGGGGCGGGGGACCCTGTAGTGTAACAGAAATGCAGTGATGCCGGCTGCTGCCAGCTTTTCTGCGGCGGGTATGCCTTCTACCCGGTCCGCCACATTGCGGTAGGAGCCACCGGAGCAAACAATAACAGCGATGCCGCTGGCCTTACCAGGTGGCGGTGCGTATACGGTAAGTGTGGGCATAATCGTTTTTGCCCGCAGGATGGTGGTGTCTGCACCTGTTAACCAGCTTTTGCCGCGTAGGGTATCCATATCCGAATTGCCGGTGATGGCATTGGGCACCTTGCCATTTTCGTATAAGGGTATTGGCGTTTGTGCCGAAGTAGTCAGCGCCGGCAGCATGACAGCTGCGAACATCAGCAACCTGGTAGTAAGGAGCATGATCAAACAGGTTTGATAGTCAATAATTTTCAGTAGGAAAGGCTTTCACCAGCCGTACCCAATATTAAATGAATAAATCAAATAAAAAGTACTTCCCTGCCTGCTTCGTTTGTTGCATAACATCTGCTTAACAAAGAAGGCGGTATCCATGAAGGATACCGCCCTTTTGGCCATTAATGTTTTGAAATATTCTTTGCCTCTTCTACCATCCTGGAAAGGGATTTTTCCCATTTCTTTTTCTCCTGTTTCGAGGCGGAGTAATGCCAGGCTTCGCGGCGTAGCTTCAGGTAGCTCTCATAAACTTTCGGGTCTAAGTTGCCATCCTGTACAGCTGCGATCACCGCGCATCCGGCCTCGTTGATATGCTGGCAGTCCCGGAAGCGACAGGCAGCTGCATAATCGGAAATTTCCAGTGCCTGTTCCAGCAAATCGGGATTGTCCAGCACGAGGCCAAACTCCCTGACGCCGGGTGTGTCAATCAGCACGCCTGCACCCTCCATCAGTACCATTTCCCGGCGGGTGGACGTATGCCGCCCTTTGCCGGTGGACTCACTGATATGCGAGGTGAGTAATGCCTGCTGATCACACAGTGCGTTCACCAGCGAGCTTTTGCCCACGCCTGACGAGCCTGTGAATACCACTGTTTCACCTGCTGCAATAGACGCCTTTAGCGCCAGGAGTGTTTCCGGCTGATGTATGCTGGTGAAAAATACCGGCATCTGGTGGCGCAGGTGTTGAATGGCGGCGGTAACAGCGGCACTGTCAAATGCTAGATCGGCTTTGTTGAGCACTAGCACGGGCTGGATCTTTTCTTCCAGGATCTGCACCATAAAGCGCTCCGCCCTGCGGACGTTGAAATTATCGTCCAGACTTTGTACAATAAAGGCTTTGTCGACATACGCGGCAATGGCTTGTTTATCAGCTACCGTACCGCTTTTCCGGCGGTACAGGGTCCGTTCCCGCGGCAGCATATCCACAATGATCCCCTTGTCTTCGTCCAGCGGCTGGAACAGCACCCAGTCGCCCGTACACGGCAGTTCCGCTGCTGATTTGCCATACAGCATATTACCGGTTAATTCACACTGAAATAATCCGTTTTCGGAGATGATATCGTAGCAGGTGCGGTGCACCACCGTTACGCGGCCATAGGGTAATGTTTTATGAATAGATGCCTGTTGCAGTTGGCGTAATGAATTATTCCAACCATAACGGGTCATATCGGTTTTGTTTTCGTTACACATTTTCTTAATGTATGGGCATACACATGAAGGCATGATCATGCTTTCGTCATGGTACGCAGGTTAAAATTGTAAATACACAGAAATTATCCCCGGGAAGAATGATCCGGGAAAAACGAAGTAACAATCTGTTTTAATGCGACAGATTGTTTACAAAACAATATCCGATATGGAATAAGTGGTAAACATACAGCTGCAAATATACGCAAAAATCCCGAATGGACGGCCATTTGCAAACGAACCCACCCGCAAGTGCATAACAACTGTTTAACAAACGGGGCTGGACAGTACAGTTTGCATTTCAAAGTTTAATCACGATATTTAGAAATTGTTATTCTTACACTTAATAACCAGAATACGTTATGAAACTGACTTACAAACCCTTATGTACCCTTTTTATGGCAGGTAGCTTGCTGGCAGCCTGTAATAACAATACAACCGGCAACAAGGAAGAAAAAGCTAAACAAGATACTATGGCGTTAACACAACAGGCACGCCCTTTCGGGACATCCGACGGGCAGGAGGTATTGCAGTATACCCTTCGCAATGCCAACGGAATGGAAGTGAAAATATTAAATTACGGCGGTACCGTGACGGATATCATTACGCCGGATAAACAAGGTACTTCCGGTAATGTGGTATTATCGTACGACTCCCTCGCTGGTTACCAGCAGAAAGGCCAGCCTTATTTCGGCGCACTGATTGGCCGCTACGCCAACCGCATCGCCAACGCTAAATTTACCCTCGATGGCAAGGAATATACCCTCGCAGCTAACGACCACGGCAACACGCTGCACGGTGGCTTGAAAGGCTTCGATAAAGTGGTATGGACCGGCACCCAGCAGGGCGACAGCGCACTGCAGCTGACCTACAGCAGTAAAGACGGAGAAGAAGGCTACCCTGGCAATCTCACCGCCACGGTGGTGTATACCCTCACGCCCGACAATGCACTGCGCATTGACTACAAAGCTACTACCGACAAAGCAACGCCGGTGAACCTCACCAATCACGCTTACTTTAACCTTTCCGCCGGGAAAGACAGCACCATCCTGAACCATGAGCTGTCCCTCAAGGCATCCAAATACACCCCGGTAAATGATAAACTCATCCCTACCGGCAAGCTGGCAGAGGTGAAAGGCACGCCAATGGATTTTATCGCGCCTAAGAAAATTGGAAAGGATATTGCCGCCGTAAAAGGTGGCTTCGATCATAACTGGGTACTCGATAAGAATGCGGGTCAGCTCGAAACCATCGCTACCCTTTACGATCCAACTTCCGGCAGGTACATGGAAGTAGCTACCACCGAGCCCGGCATGCAGTTCTATTCCGGTAACTTCCTGGATGGTACGCTGCAATACACCGCTCAGGGCAGGAAATATCCGCAGCATGCGGCGCTCTGCCTGGAAGCACAGCATTTCCCCAACTCGCCTAATGAAGCATCCTTCCCGAATGTGATCCTGAAACCAGGGGAAACCTACACCCAAACGACGATTTATAAATTTGGCGTAAAATAATCTTCACCTCTTTGTATTATAAGGGCCGCAGGCCCTTATAATACAAAGAGGTGTTTGTCCAGGCCGCCGGCCTGGACAAACACCTCTCAAAAAAAACAAAACAAAATCCTTAGCTGCTTACCTGCTTATGCTGCTTTGCGAGCAAAAAAGATCGCTCTCCCGGCGCCGAAGGCGCCCAAACAAAACAAACCCTTTGCGAGAAACAAACCCCTCACTGTAACGCATACACGATAATATTCACCCCAAACTTCGTATTATCCTCCGCCAAAAAACGCTTATTCCTGAAATCATAATCCCACTCACACCCATAGTCCTTATTGCTGTATAAAACCCCGATTCTGCCATTCACGCTAATCGCTTTGAGGTATTCATGTATGAGGTCGTCCCCCCAGCCATTGAGTTCAAAAGAAGTGTTAGGAGGTCCATTTTCAAAAGAAAAGAAACTGCGGTACAGGGGATGCGTATTCGGAATCTTCTGTAAAGCTGCCGGGCCAAACAGGCTCACCATCTGCTTTTCAAACGAACGGGCAAACAGCCCGTCGATGTCGTGGTTGCAGTCGTCCACAAATACAAACCCGCCATTCTGGACATATTGCCTGAAATTCGCCGCCTCCTGCTTGTCGAACTGCACCAGCTTATGCCCGCTGAGGTAACAAAATGGATATTGAAAGAGTTCCGGACTGCCGAGGTCTATCACTTTTTCCTGCATGGCTACGGGAATAGTAGTGTATTCAATCAGCGAATTGAGCAAGTTGGATGGCATGCGCTGATCCGTATCCCAATCGCCCGATTTATACCGTAGCCTTACAAATGTGAATGTATTTCCCTTCATGAGTGCCGTTTGCGTAATAATACAAAATGCATTTTTTGTGGGAGAAAAAAATTATTCTTCCAGCATAACGGTTCATTTTCTTGATGACCGGTTATTAATTTAAGGTGATTGTTATTACATTAGTACCTACACACAACCATTTTCTTCGCTAAACGATGGTATGATGCTTAATGAGAATATGTTGCAACAACTGCTGCAAAAGCTTCCTGTGCTCCGCCAGGAAATAAAAAAGGTAATAGTTGGACAGGAAACGGTGCTCGACGAAGTACTGGTTGCCATGCTGGCCGGAGGCCACTGCCTGCTCGAAGGTGTGCCGGGACTTGCCAAAACACTGCTGGTACGTACGCTGGCACAGGCACTGGACCTGCCTTTCCGCCGCATACAATTTACGCCGGACCTCATGCCCACCGATATCATCGGCACGGAAGTGCTGGAAGAAGATCATGCCACCGGCAAGCGCTTCTTTAAGTTTAATAAAGGCCCGCTCTTCGCCAATATCATCCTGGCAGATGAAATCAACCGTACGCCTCCCAAAACACAGTCGGCCCTGCTAGAAGCCATGCAGGAGTTTGAAGTCACCTACGCAGGGCAAACCTATCCGCTGGACAGGCCCTTCTTTATATTAGCCACACAAAACCCAATCGAGCAATCCGGTACGTATCCGCTGCCGGAGGCCCAGCTGGACCGCTTTCTGCTGTATATCCGCATCGGATACCCCGGCGAACAGGAAGAAACGGCTATCCTCGCCGGCACCACCGGCACAGGCAAAGCTAATATCCAGCCTGTCCTCAACGCTACCGACATTATTCAGTTGCAGCAACTGGTAAGAGAAGTAGCCATCGATCCGGAACTGATCGGCTATGTAAGCCGGCTGGTACGCGCTACCCGCCCGCTCACCACCACCATAGAGGCGGTGAAGGAGCTGGTACGCTGGGGCGCCGGGCCACGAGCCGGTCAGGCACTCATACTCACCGCTAAAGCCTTTGCACTGCTCAACGGACGCTTTGCGGTAAACATGGAGGATATACGCACCATGGCCCTTCCCGTACTGCGACACCGCGTGCTCATGAGCTTTAAAGCGGAAGCCGAAGGAGTACAGCCGGATGATGTCACTAACATCTTACTTAAAAATATTACCAGAACCGCCACCAGCATAGCCTGATCACATGAGTAAACTGCTATCACCCGCTACCATCCTTGCCATCAGGGACCTGCAACTGGCTGCCAGAACAGTGGTAGACGGTTTCCTGACCGGCATGCATGCCAGCAGGATGAAAGGAGTGGGGCTGGAGTTCAGCCAGTACCGCAGCTATCAGCCGAGTGACGACCTGCGATGGCTCGACTGGAAAATGTACGCCCGGTCCGACCGTTACTATGTACGCCAGTCGGAAATAGAAACCAGTATCGACATCCAGGTGGTGATAGATGCCAGTAACTCCATGCTGCACACAGAGGAAGGCATTTCGAAAATCGATTATGCCCGCTACCTGGCGGCATCGCTCGGTTATTTAACCCATCTGCAAGGCGATGCCACGGCGTTAAGCGCCATCAGCAACGGAGATATCACCACCCTGGCCGCCCGCCGCGAAGCCCGGCACATGGCCCGCTTCTACTACCAGCTGGAACAACTCCACGCCGGTGGCAGACTACCGGAGCAGGCCAATATCACCAGCTTCACTACGGGGCCGCATAAACGAAGACTAATGGTGTTTATCACTGACTTCTATGAGCACAACGCCGAAGTTATGCGACTGCTCGATGCCTTTGCCGCCATGGGCCATGAGGTGATCGCATTTCATCTTACAGGGCAGCAGGAGCAAAGTGCCCGCTTCAGCGGCTACCAGGCCGTGGAAGACCTGGAAACAGGAGAGGTGCTGCAGCTGGACGGTAACGTGGATGCCACGCAGTATACACAGGCCTGGCAGGCGTTTACGGTAAATATTCACCGCCACCTGATGGAAAATAATATTCATTACAGGATGTTAAGCCTGCAGGCGCCCATGGATATGGCGCTGCGCGACTTCCTCCTCCATTACAGTAAAATACGACGATAGCCTTGCTGCAACTACTTCAACCCATATGGATGTTGTTAAGTGCCGCCATCATTGCGCCGGTGCTGATACACCTGTGGAACCGCAAGCCGGGAAGAATACTGAAAGTTGGAAGTATTCAACTGCTGAAAACTGCCACGGTAAGGCATGCACGTAGTCTGCGGATTGCTGACTGGCTGCTGTTGCTACTGCGCTGCCTGTTCATCTTATTGCTGGCGGTGTTATTAGCACATCCCTTGTGGCAGCGCACCCTCACCCGCGAACAACGCGGCTGGATCATCCTCGAAGACGGAGCCTACCCGCACTTTAAATCGGAGATCGACTCACTCGTGGAATCCGGCTGCCAGCTGCGCCGCTTCGATGCTGCCTTTTCTCACATCAACGTCAAACACCTGCCCACCGGGGATACCATCACAGCCAGCTACTGGCAGTTGCTCCGGTCCCTGGAAACACAGCTGCCGGCTGATTTTCCGCTATATGTTTACAGCGGCAATCAACAGCGCCGCTTCTATGGCCCCCGCCCGGAACTGCACCTGGATATACACTGGAAGGTATACACTGCTTTCGATAGCACTCATAACTGGAACGCCTATACGTATACATTAACCGGCGGGGATAACATGGTGATCACCGGCCATTCCAGTGCCCACTATACTTATTACACCAAACAAACTGAATCCGCTACAGGCAATGAACCACTAAGGGTCTGTGTGTATACCGATCAGTATAAACAAGATGCTGCCGCATTGATGTATGCGCTGCAAACAGTGCAACAATACACCGGCATAAAAATGACGATCACCACTACCCGTCCGGCAAATGAAAAATACGACTGGGTATACTGGTTAACTGATTCGGAGATACCAGATACGCCGAATGGGAAAGTGCTGAAATATGCTTCCGGTAAGGCATTGCAAACAAATGCCACCCTGGGAACGGTGAAGATTTTCAAATATATTCCGGCTGTCACGAGCGATAGTGTTGTATTATTTGACAGCTATCATCATCCTTTAATCACTTATAACGATAACGTATATACGCTGTATACACGTATCAACCGCGAATGGTGCACGCTGCCAGATGACGGCGTTTTTCCGGTAACACTGCTGAAAAAACTCCTGCCGGTACCCGCTGCCGGCCAACATGATTTGCGTGCCGTAGATGCCGCACAACTACTGGCGCCGGTACATTCGGCCCCTCATAACACTATGCCTGCTAACGAAACTACAGACCTGAGACAGCTTTGCTGGATAATGATTTTCCTCGTTTTTGCTTTGGAGAGATACCTCGCTTTAAGAACCCCTAAATCAACAGGATATGGTAAAGCGGGGATATAACATATTAACTGCCTGGCGCAACCGCTGGATCATACTGCGTATAGCCGCCATCGTGATACAGGCCATGGCGGTAGCGCTGACTGGCTGCGCCCTCTGGGGTAAACCCGGCATCTTCGCCGGCGTAGCCTATCTCGGGATCTTCCTGATTAATTTTCTCCTGCATCTCCCCGATAAAACTGAAATGGCTACCTGGCTCAATCAGCAGTTTCCTGAGCTGGAAGACAGTGCAGGCCTTTTTCTGAAAGATCCGCAACAGTTGAACCTCCTGGAATCCCTGCAGGTACAAAAGATTTCGGCGCGACTCGCCCTCCTGAATCTGCCCCTCTCTTTTTATAAACCGGTGTGGAATAGCCTGGTGATGTGGCTCATCGCCGGCGCGCTGAGCTATATCATCTATTCCCGCGCCGGCAACCTCAGGCCAGATAAGCCCATCGCTAAAATGCAGGTGGAGAAGGTATTGCCAGGTATACTGCGTTCAACCATTACTGTTACACCGCCTGCTTATACGGGTAAGCAGGTGCGAAAGCAGGCTGCTTTTAACTTGTTGGTAGAAGATAGTGCCGCAGTAGCCTGGGAAATCATGACTAAAACACCGGTAAGTAAAGTGAATCTGCTCTTCAGCGACAGCTCGGTGCTGGCCCTGAAACCCGGCACCGACAGCACTTCATGGTTCGGAACCAAACACATCCTCCATCCGGGATTTTACCAGGTGCAGCTGGATACACTGCTGTCCGGCTACTACCAGCTACAACTGATACCTGACCACCCGCCACTGGTGAAGGTAAACAGTCCGCAACCCAACACCACCATCGATTTTGGCCGCCCACCGCTGGTGCGTATTGATGCACGCCTAACCGACGATTACGCGATCAAAAACGCCCATATAGCCGCCACCATTGCCAGCGGCACCGGCGAAGGCGTGAAGTTCCGGGAACAGCAGTTTAATTTTGAACAGTCCTTTACCGCCCGCCCGAACGCTATCACTGCCACCAAAACTTTGAACTTAAACAGCCTGGGCATGAAGCCCGGCGATGAAATTTATTTTCATATAGCCGTTACCGATAGTCGAAGCCAGCAAACGTTATCCGATGTGTTCATCGTGACAATGCCGGATACCGCGGCGCTTTTCAGCATGGACGGAATGGTTACCGCCCTCAACATTAAACCGGAATACTTCCGCAGTCAGCGTCAGATTATTATTGAAACGGAAGCACTGATCCGGGATAAGGACAGCCTGGGCGTGGCGAAGTTTAATAGTCGCAGTAACGAACTGGGTACCGATCAAAAGCTGCTGCGCCTGCGCTATGGCAAGTTCCTGGGCGAGGAGTCGGAAACAAACATTGGCGTAGGGCAACATGATCATGACGATCATGATGACCATGATCACGCTAAGGAGCCTGCATTCGGGGATGCGGATGCACTCATGGACCAGTTTGCCCATAAGCACGACAATGCGGAAGATGCCACCTTCTTTGACCCGGAAATCAAAAAGCAACTAAAGGCTACGCTAACGGAAATGTGGAAGGCAGAATTACAATTGCGCTTATATAAGCCACAGGAGGCGTTGCCGTATGAATACAAAGCCCTGCGCCTGCTCAAGGATTTGCAGCAAAAATCGAGAGCGTTTGTAGCCAAAACGGGCACTAAAACCACGCCACTGAAGCCGGAGAAACGCCTTAGTGGTGAGCAGGATAAGATCAGCCCTGCCATCATGAAACAGGCCTTTGCCTATAATGATCCCGACGCGGTGGTGCGGGCAGCCCTTTCTATACTGGATAATCCGGGTATTTTGCCTTCGGCAGATGTCAGAGTCGCGGAGCTCATCCGCCAGGCCCTGGGCAGGCTGACCACGGCTGCTGCACGCGAACCCGGAAAATACCTGGCCTCCATGGAGGCATTGCCAAAGATACAGGAAGGAAAAGCCGGTACATCGGATTACAACATCGCCCGCCAGGGTTTGTATCACCTGTTGCAACCCCGTACTTTACCCCAACCAGGTGTACGGCCGCAAAGCAAACTGGAAGAAACCTATTTCAAAAATCTTAAAAAATCCGGTAGTCAATGATGCAGCAATGGACCTCCCTCGCCATCGGTGCCGGCGTAATACTGCTGGGTGTACTGCTGTGGCAGGAATATAAGCGTGCCAGCAAACACTGGCTGGCAGCACGGCTCCTGGCCACAACGCTGGCCGTGGTGAGTCTCGTGGCTTTAGGTATACGCCATAGCTCCACCGCGCCAACATCTCCCGGAAATAAAAGAGATACCACTACCACCAGTAAACCCGTATTTACCAGTGGGTATTGGGAGAAGACATTGCCGTACCTGGCACCGATGCGTTTCCAGGGGAAATACCACAATACTACGGACACGACTATACGCCTCCACCTAACGTATGCCGGCATTGGCCTCGACAGCACTACGGTGGCCGCCGGGAGCGATACTACCGTGAACCTGCAAACAGTGCCGCCATTTTTAGGGTCCGGTATGTTGCAGCTGCTGGCCATCAGCAATAAAGACACCACCGTGTATCCGTTGCCGGTAGAAGTGATGCCGGAAAAGCGTATATCCGTGTTGTTTATAGCCGGCAGCCCCGGCTTTGAAAACCGCTTTCTGGCTGACTGGCTGGCCACGCAGGGCATGCCGGTGGCCATGAGGAGCCGCGTTGCCACCAGCAAATACGTAACCCGCTTTAACAATATGAACCCGGTACCGCTCGATGCCATCAGCACCAAACTGCTGGAACAATTTGATGTGGTAATGGCCGACCCTGAAGCCCTTACCGCTTCGGAGAAAAATCTGTTGCAAGCCACCATCAGCACTGCTTATAAAGGCCTGGTGTACCTGGCAGATAGTACCCATGGGCCGCTGAAGGGAACGGTGCTGCTGAAAGATAGCCTGGGTAAGCCTTCGGTAACAATTACCCCGCAGGGTATGGGCCGCCTGCTGCAACTGGGCAGCAGTAATACCTTTGCCTGGAAGCTGCAGGGCGACACCCTGGCATACGGGCATTATTGGGCAACCGTGCTGAGCGCGGCCGCGGGCAATACGGGCGTAACAACAGCCTTGCAATTGCTCCCTTTCTTTGCCACCATCAACAACAACATTACCATCTCCCTGAAAAATACCGGGAAACAAACTGACAGTGTACTACTGGCAGGCCAGGTACGCTTACCACTGGCCCAGGATGCGCTGCTGGAAGATCATTATACCGCCACCTGGTGGCCATCAAAAACAGGCTGGCATACGTTCAGGTGGGGAACGGAAACTTATCATGGTTATATTTTTGCACCGGGAGAATGGGCGGAATTAAGAGAAGAAATTCCGGCCGGGGTAGTGCCAGCCAGCCAGGATAAAGGAAAGGGGCCGATTAACTGGTACTGGATACTGCCTCTGCTGGCGTCCTGTATTTTTTTATGGCTCGAAAAGAAATTGTGACCAACGGTTATAAATTACACGAAAAAAAAATTAGCTTAGGCTTCCGATAATATCAGGATGGTTTTGTAGTTATGAGAAAACAGCACACGGGTGTGCCGTGTGTGCTTATGTACAAGCCTGTCGACCAACGAATCTAAATCTAACCAAATCAACAGAACTGCTCTTGAAACGTAAAGACTTTATCCAGCTCTCTGCTATGGGACTGGGCGCCCTCGTTCTGCCGAAGTTCGCATTCGGTAATCCTGTTGATCCATCTCGGTTTCTGAATGATGGTATCGACGTTAAAATCAAGAAAGAACTGGCTGATGTGGCCCTCAACGCTGCCAAAGCCAAAGGAGCTACCTATGCTGACGTACGTATCGGCCGCTATCTCAACCAGATAGTGATGACACGCGAAACCCGTGTGCAAAACATCGCCAATACGGAATCTTTCGGTGTAGGCATCCGCGTTATTGCCAATGGGTGCTGGGGCTTTGCCGCTACCAACAACGTTACCCGCGAAGAAGTGGCCAAGGCCGCCGAACGCGCCGTAGCCGTAGCTAAAGCTAACAGCCGCGTAAAAGCAGAACCGGTAAGGCTCGCACCGCAAAAAGGCTATGGCGAGGTAAACTGGAAAACGCCCATCGAAATCAACACTTTCACCGTACCGGTGAAAGATAAGGTAGACCTGCTCCTTTCTGTCAACGATGCAGCCCTTAAAGGTGGTGCCAACTTCGTGAACTCCGCCATCATGGCGATTAACGAACAAAAGTATTTTGCCTCTACGGACGGTTCCTACATTGATCAGGATATCCACCGCCTGTTCCCGACCTTCACGGTTACAAAAATAGACCGGGCCAGCGGAAAATTTGAAACACGCAAATCACTCAGCTCACCAGTAGGCATGGGGTACGAATACCTCAAAGCCCGCCCGGAAGATAAGGTAAGTGGCATCGTTACCCGCTACCGCGGCCGCTATGATATGCTGGAAGATGTACAGAATGCCACCCGCGATGTAGAACAGAAACTGAAAGCCACTTCCGTACAACCCGGTAAGTACGACCTGATTCTGGACCCGTCTCACCTCTGGCTCACCATCCACGAATCCGTAGCGCATCCGACCGAACTGGATCGTGTACTGGGCTACGAAGCCAACTACGCCGGTACCAGCTTCCTTACACTGGATAAATGGAAATCCGGCAATTTTAACTTCGGCAGCAAAATCGTAAACGTGGTGGCAGATAAACTGCAACCCGGCTCCCTCGGCGCCGTAGGCTACGATGATGAAGGAGTGAAATGCGGACAGTGGGACCTCATCAAAGATGGTATCCTCGTAAACTACCAGGCCATCCGCGATCAGGCACACATCATCGGTCTTGATCACTCGCAGGGCTGCTGCTACGCCCAAAGCTGGGCGGACGTGCAGTTCCAGCGTATGCCTAACGTATCCTTACAGCCAGGCAAAACGCCGCTGAGCGTAAACGAGATGATTAAAAATGTAGAGAAAGGTATCTACATCATCGGGGATGGATCATTCAGTATTGATCAGCAACGTTACAACTTCCAGTTTGGCGGACAAACCTTCTACGAAGTGAAAAACGGTCAGATCACCGGCATGCTCAAAGATGTGGCCTACCAGGCAAACACCCGCGAGTTCTGGAACAGCTGTACCGCCATCGCGGATAAAAGCGACTACCGCCTGGGCGGCGCCTTCAACGATGGTAAAGGCCAGCCCGGACAATCCAATGCGGTATCGCATGGTAGCTCCACTACCCGCTTTAATGGTGTAAACGTGATTAATACTGCCCGCAAAATCTAAACGACAACAATGGCAATTTTAAATAAAGAAGCAACCAAAGCCCTCCTGCAGAAAGTACTGTCTTTCTCCAAGGCCGACGAATGTGAGGTGAGTCTGCGCGGCACTGAAGGCGGTAACATCCGCTACGCCCGCAACGCCATCAGCACTGCCGGCGATATCAGCACCCTTACGCTCAGCGTAACATCCAGTTTCGGCAAGCGCTCCGGCACCGCCACCATCAACGAGTTTACAGATGAGGCCCTCAAACGCGTGGTAGCCCGTGCCGAAGAGCTGGCAAAGCTGGCGCCGGAAAACCCGGAATACATGCCGCTCCGCGGCCCCGCTGAGTTTAAAGATGCCCCCGGTTATGTGGACGCCACCGCGAATATGACACCGGACGACCGCGCCGAAGCCGTGGCAAAAAGTATCAACGTAGCAAAAGAAGCGAAGCTGGAAGCAGCCGGCTTCATCGAAAATACGACCGGCTTCAACGCCATCATGAACTCCAAAGGCCTGTTTGCCTACGATACCGATACCAACGTAGTGTTTACCATCACTACACGCAACAGCGCCGGTACTGGTTCCGGCTTTGCCGGCAGGGGCTTCAACGATTTCCGTAAACTGGATACCCACGAAGCTACCCGCATAGCCGCCATGAAAGCCAACAGCAGCGCGGAAGCCAAAGCCATCGAGCCGGGAAAATACACCGTTATCCTCGAGCCGATTGCCGCCACGTATATGCTGGAAAATATGTTCCGTGGCCTGGACGCACGTAATGCGGACGAAGGCCGCAGCTTCATGAGCAAACCCGGTGGCGGCAACCGCATCGGGGAGCAACTGATGGACGAAAAAGTAACCATCTATTCCGATCCTTTCTACCCGGAACTACCAGGTGCTACCTGGAACAGAGATGGTTTACCACTGGAAAAAACTACCTGGATTGATAAAGGCGTCGTGAAAAACCTTGCCTACTCGCCATTCTGGGCACAGAAAAAAGGCGTACAGCCGGTACCGATGCCTTCCAATATTATCATGGAAGGTGGTTCAGCTTCGCTGGAAGAGCTGATTAAATCCACAGAAAAAGGTATCCTCGTTTCCCGCCTCTGGTATATCCGCATGGTAGATGCACAAACGCTGCTGCTCACCGGCCTTACCCGCGACGGAACTTTCTATATCGAAAATGGTGAAATTAAATATCCGGTAAAAAACCTTCGGTTTAACGAGAGCCCGGTGATTATGCTGAATAATGTGGAGGCACTCGGCAAAACGGAGCGTAGCGTGAGTATCGAATCCTACAGAAGTTATATGATCCCACCTATGAAGGTGCGCGACTTTACCTTTACTTCCCTTTCGGATGCAGTTTAACAATTCGTCATTCACATAAAACTTAACCCATGAAAAGAAGAGATTTTCTACATCTCACCGGCATGGGGATCGGAGCGGGGATCTTATCACAGATCCCCGTTCTTGGTAAAGCGATCCCCCTTGAAACGCCGTGGCATACAGTAGACGTGGCCAAAAAGAAAGTTATGGCCGACATCGCACTGGACGCCGCCAGGAGTAAAGGAGCCACCTATACGGACGTACGCATCGGTCGTTACCTCAATCAGTTTGTTATCACCCGGGAAGACAAAGTGCAGAATGTTGTGAACACAGAATCCTTCGGTATTGGCATCCGCGTACTGGCCAACGGTTGCTGGGGCTTTGCCAGTACCGACGACCTGACCCCTGACAGCATCGCCCGCACCGCCGCACTGGCCGTTGCTATCGCTAAAGAAAACTCCCGTTTGATCACCACCCCGGTAGAACTGGCTCCGCAGAAAGGAGTAGGAGAGGTAAGCTGGAAAGCACCGATCCAACGCAACGCCTTTGACGTACCTATCAAAGAAAAAGCTGACCTGCTGTTGTCTGTCAACGATGCTGCACTGAAAGGTGGCGCCAACTACATCGGCTCTTACCTCTTCCTGGTAAATGAGCAGAAGTATTTCGCCAGCTCCGACGGCTCTTACATCGATCAGGACATCCACCGCATCTGGCCTACGTTCGACATCACCAAAATCGACAGTGCCACTGGTAAGTTCGAACGACGCGCAGCACTCAGCGCCCCACGCGGTATGGGCTATGAATACCTCATGCCCAATGAAGCGGAAAAAATTCATGGCGTAACTACGTTGTACCGTAACCGTTACGACATGCTGGAAGATGCCCGCCAGGGCGCCGCACAGCTGGCACAGAAAATGAAAGCAAAATCTGTGGAGCCGGGCAAATACGACCTGGTACTGGACCCGTCGCACCTCTGGCTCACCATCCACGAATCAGTTGGGCATCCTACCGAGCTGGACAGAGTACTGGGCTACGAAGCCAACTTCGCCGGCACCAGCTTCCTTACGCTGGATAAGTGGGAGTCGAAGAACTTTAATTTCGGCAGCCCTATTGTCAACATCAAGGCAGATAAGAAACAACCCGGTTCCCTCGGTGCGGTAGGCTACGACGATGAAGGCGTGCCTACGCAGGAGTGGGATATTATCAGGGATGGTAAGCTGGTAAACTACCAGGCCATCCGCGACCAGGCACATGTGATCGGCCTTGATCACTCACAGGGATGCTGCTACTCCCAGAGCTGGAGCGATGTACAGTTCCAGCGTATGCCTAACGTAAGTCTGCAGCCGGGCAGGCAACGCCTGTCGCCGCAGGACATCATTAAAAACGTAGAACGCGGCATCTTCATCGCAGGAGATGGCTCCTTCTCCATTGATCAGCAACGCTACAACTTCCAGTTTGGCGGTCAGTTATTTTACGAAATTAAAAACGGCGAAATCGTAGGCATGCTCAAAGATGTAGCCTACCAGAGCAATACACAGGAGTTCTGGAATTCCTGCAAAGCCATTGCCGACGAAAGGGATTACCGCCTCGGCGGCTCCTTCTTCGATGGTAAGGGACAGCCGGAGCAGGTGAGCGCCGTGAGTCACGGTTCCACCACTTCCCGTTTTAATGGAGTAAACGTTATTAACACAGCAAGAAAAATTTAACTATGCCTATCCT
Source organism: Chitinophaga jiangningensis (assembly GCF_900142605.1). Lineage (GTDB taxonomy): Bacteria > Bacteroidota > Bacteroidia > Chitinophagales > Chitinophagaceae > Chitinophaga > Chitinophaga jiangningensis. Next base: position 47,496 of record NZ_FRBL01000004.1, on the reverse strand, counting down.
TACAAAAGAAGATGCGCAACAGTTACTGAAAAAAGTACTTGCTTTTTCAAAAGCTGATCAATGCGAAGTAAACATATTCGGCAGCAATAGCGGTAATGTGCGCTATGCCCGCAATGCGGTATCTACCAGTGGTGGTAATACCCTGAGCCAGCTGGTTGTATCATCGGCCTTTGGCAAACGCCTCGGCGTAGCCACCATCAATGAATATGATGATGCCTCGCTGGAAAAAGTGGTAAGGCGCTCCGAGGAGCTGGCAAAGCTGGCCCCGGAAAACCCTGAATTCATGCCTTTCCTGGAGCCACAGCAGTATGGCCCTGAAACACCTTCCTATGTGGAAGCAACCGCCGCGATGGACCCTAAAAAGCGTGCGGATATGGTAGCTGCTTCGCTGGACGTAGCCCGCAAAAACGGCCTGGTAGCCGCAGGCTTCCTGGAAAACACCGCCGCTTTCAGCGCGATGATGAACTCCAAAGGACTGTTTGCCTACCATACCAGCACCAACGTACGATTCACAGCCACCCTGCGCAGTGAAGACGGTACCGGTTCCGGCTATATTTCCAAAGGCGTAAACGACATTCGTAAATTAGATACAGGTGCCGGCACCACCATTGCCGCTAAGAAAGCCCTGGGCTCTAAAGGCGCCAAAGCCCTGGAACCCGGCAAATACACGGTGATACTTGAACCTGCGGCAGGCATCGTATTGCTGGAAAACATGTTCTATAACATGGACGCCCGCAGTGCCGATGAAGGCCGCAGCTTCCTCAGCAAGCCGGGAGGTAAAACCAAAGTAGGGGAAAAACTGGTGGACGAACGGGTGACCATTTACTCGGACCCCTGGCATCCGGAATTACCTACATCTCCCTACAGTAATGATGGCAGACCCATGGAAAAAATTACCTGGATAGAAAAAGGCGTGATGAAAAATGTGTTTTATTCCAGGTATTGGGCCGAAAAACAAAAAGCCAAACCTGTGCCCGGCCCTGATGGCGCTATCATGCTGGGTGGTACAAAAACGCTGGATGAGCTGATCAAAGAAACCGAAAAGGGCATCCTCGTAACCCGCCTCTGGTACATCCGCGAAGTAGACCCGCAAACGTTGCTATATACCGGCCTAACCCGCGACGGAACCTTCTACATCGAAAACGGTGAAATCAAATACCCGGTTAAAAACTTCCGCTTTAACGAAAGTCCGATCATTATGCTCAACAACCTAGAAGAACTGGGCATCTCCGAACGTACCATCAGTGGCGAAAGTAACCAGGAAGCAATGATTCCTCCGATGAAAATACGCGACTTTACTTTTACTTCCTTATCGGATGCTATTTAATCCGGAAACAAAAAAGGACGCCGTGCGGCGTCCTTTTTTGTTAATTCCAACCCGTCGTTTGTGCGAGATTGTTATTCAACTGAATTTCTTCCAGCGGTACAGGTTCGTTATAATATTTGTCGAGCCAGCCGGTAGGTACGGGGTAAAATACAACATACCCGTTGCTGTTCAGTGTAATCGGTGTGCCGGCGCCATAGTCGCTCACTTTCACCTTTGCACCGAGTAGCTGCTTGTTAAAATATTCTCCCTTTTTCCAGCGTTTCAGGTCATTGAAACGGAAGCCATCGCCCATCAGCTCTACCCGGCGTTCTCTTCTGATTTCCCATAACACGGGGTTCACACCCGGATCTCTTTTACTATCGAACGCCGCATCAATACTGGCTACGGTCATTGCCGGCAATCCCGCTCTGGGGCGCAGTTTATTGATGGTGATATCCGCAATGCCCTGGCTGAATGCACCCAGCTCCCACATCACCTCTGCGTAGTTGAGCATCACTTCTTCAATCCTGAATACAGGGAAGTCGGTAGTGGCTACACCGGTAGTACTTACGTCCGTAAAAGTGTTATAGGGTTTATAGTAATAATACCCGGTAGCGGTGTTCATAAAGCCCTGTGAGCCGGTAGTTTTATCGTTCAGGAAATGCGGGGCCCTGTACAGGTAATAGCCTGCCCAGTTCACCACCGGCAGCCTTTTTCTATTGACATCGTTACCTGGAAGGGTAGCCATAAAATCGATGTACTCATAATCGGAAGGCACACTGGTACGGGTAAACGAAGTTACCTGCCCGGAGGCGATTACTCTATATGGAGGCAGTACCGTGAAATACAACCTGCGGTCTCTTTTCCTGAATTCGGCATTCATGGTTGAATCGCTGTAGCCGGTAGTGGTAGTGCTTACCGGGCGGCCATCGGTACAGAGGTAGCTTTCCACCGCGTCTTTCGACAGGTCAGTACCCCAGGAGGAAGTACGGACAAAGCGCGTAGCGTTATGTCCTGTTTGCCCCGTGATGTATTGCCTTGCCAGGATGATGCCGGCCTTGCCTGTCAGGTCTTCGGAATTAAACACATCATCGTAACTGCTCATCACCGCCGGGAAGGAAGTAAGCAGTTTTTCAGAATAGGTTTTGCAGGCATTCAGGTAGGCATCAGCACCGGCCAGATTATGGTATTTACGCCAGGTGCCTTCAAATAAACCAAAGCGCGAAAGCAGCGCACGCACTACATGTACGTTCACCGTATTGGCGCCATCGCCATCCGGTTTGATGTGCGATTCTGCCCATACCAGGTTGTCGAGTATGTTTTTCGCCACTTCGTCGCGGGGGGTTCTCGGGCCATACAGTACGCTGGCAGAAGTGTCCGTAACTTTATGTTCAATCCATGGAATATCGCCATAGGCTGCTAATAAATCATAGTACCGGTAAGCCCGGAAAAAATAACCCACACTGCGGTAATGGTCTTTATCTGCCTGACTCATCGACGACTGGTCGATGTTATCCAGCATCACGTTCACCCTTCTGATAAAAGTAAAATCCCACTGGGAGCTGGAGGTATTGGTAGGAATGATTTTCAGCTGAAATGCATAGGGCGATTTATTGGCAACGTTGTACCCGTTTACCATATTGTCGGAGTTCAGTTCGCCGGAAGGCGCATCTGTGCCATAGGCTGGCAGCACGTCGTAGCAGCCCCACAGGTAAGTTTTGAAGTTGTCCGCTGTTTTAAAGGCAGTGGCTTCTGTTAACTGATCCAGTGGCAGTTTATTGAGATAATCTTTATTACAACTGCCGGCTGCAAACAAAGCCAGTAATAGGAATATATTCTTTTTCATTGCACGCATTTTAAATCATTAAAGAGAAGCATTTACCCCAAAGGAGAACATGCGCATAATCGGGTAGTTAATACCATAACCTTTATCCTCTGTAGAGGTAGGATCCATGCCTTTAGGCATTTTGCTGAAAGTAAAGAGGTTTTCCCCACTGAAAAATACCTGTAACCGGGTAAAGGAGATGCGTTTCAATAATGTTTCCGGCACGGAATAGGACAAGCTCAGGTTTTTAATGCGGAGATAGGCGGCATTGGTGAGATACCTGGTTTGTACCAGCTTGTTGATAGCAGAGTTACCGGCAGCTTTTGCATAGATACGGGCAAAGTGCGCGTTGGTATTAGTAGGTGTCCAGTAATCCAGCTGGTTATCGTAAATAGTACCAAACTCATAGTTGTACGGGAAAGTCAGGTTGTTACTGATCCAAAGATCGCGCTTACCTACGCCGGCAATGGCGAAGGAAAAATTCCAGTTCTTATAACCTACGCCACCGTTGATGCCGTATTGCATCGCCAGTCGTGTATTACCTATTACGGAGAGATCGCCGGGTGCGCTTACGGTATTTTGCCCGTTGGTGATCACCCCGTCTCCATCAAAATCTCTAAACAGCACATCACCGGGATTAGGGGTAACCAGGGCGGTACCATTCCGGATCTGTTTGGGAATACCGGCTTTAATGACGCCGTTTTCAAAGTCTGTTTCCTGATACAGCCTGTCGGTAGTATAACCCCACAGCTCAGTCATATCTTTTCCTACATAGTAGGTGCTGAGCGAGCCGGCTTTGTTGTTATCGAATTTGGTGATTTTGGATTTGAAGTCGTAGAGGTTAGCATTTACGTAGTAGTTAAAGTCACCTACTTTATCCCGCCATTCCACGGCAATTTCGTATCCCTGTGATTGCAGGTTGGCAGCGTTTTGCAGCGGGGCTCCTGTACCTAATACAGCAGGCAGCTGAATGGCATTGGTGAGCATGTTTAACGTCTGGCGTTTATACCAGTCGGCAGTGAGGTTAATGCGATTATCATATAAACCAATGTTCACGCCGTAGTTAATGGTTCTTACGGTTTCCCAGGTGAAGTTAGGGCTGACCAGGCCCGGAGTGCCAAGTGTAGTGGGCCTTGCGCCACCGGTTAACCAGCTGGCCAGGTACGGCTGCATCGCATCGAGGAAGCGGTACGGCTTAATATCCTGGTTGCCCACCTCTCCCAGGGATATACGCAATTTTAAATCGGACAGTATCGGTTTCAGTGATTGCATGAAAGGCTCTTCTGATACTCTCCATCCGGCGGAACCAGAAGGGAAGTAGCCCCAGCGGTGGTTTTCAGGGAATTTCGAAGACCCGTCTGTACGGCCGTTAATCTCCAACAGGTATTTCCCTTTATAGTCGTAGTTGAAACGTCCGAAAAATCCGAGTACACTCCATTCCTCATAGCCATCGTTGGCGGTGAGGTTACCTATCGCTGTAGCAATGGAAGGCAGGTCCACAGAAATCATCTGTGTTTTGTTGGCCCAGAGGTTTTCCAGGAACTGATCGTCCTGGTTGAAACCCGCCATAATGGTGAAGTTGTGATTTTTGAACGATTTGTTATAATTCGCATAGATGTTGAGCGTACGCCTGTCTGTATTCGAGTTGAATTTATAGAATGCTGCATTATTTGCCGGTACGGTAGTTTTTACCACAAATTCGCTGATGTCGGCATAGTTAAATGATTTATTATAGCTGGTAATAGCCCGGCGGAGATTTTCAAACAGGTATTCACCGGTAATGGTTAATCCTTTTACAGGTTTAGCGATTACTTTTCCCATCAGGCGGATATCATCATACCTGTCTTTGGAGGGCACACTGTTAAGCAACAGGTTTTTGGGTGTACCCGTAGGATACAACACGCCGTTGATGGTCATGGTATCCACGAGTGGGGTATAGGAGGGGCTGTTGCTGGCGATGTTCCAGAGCCAGGAGCTGTTAGGGTCCGACTTGGTAGAGGTGTAATAACTCACATCTCCCTGGAGGGTGAGCCATTTGGTGACATCGGAGCTGATGTATGATTTTACGTTGTAGCGCTGGTAGGAATCTGCGCTACTGGTCATGATACCATCCTCCTGCACTGTTCCGATGGAGAGGCGGTAGGCGGTTTTTTCCGTGCCACCGCTCACGGCGAAGTCATGCATTTTCTGCACGCCGGCATTGTCAAACAGCTGCTTAATCACATCAGCAGGTGCCAGCTGGTAGCGGATGCCGGCATCCATCGTATAGCCATTAGGGTATTTGGATGGATCGGCATTGTAATCCTGGATGAACTGCAACCACTTGTCCACGTTTTGGCCGGTCCAGTAGGCGGCATAGCCCATGTCTTTATACGCCTGCACGGTCGCCAGCGGACTGGCTTTTTTAGGAATGGAGCTCGGCGTGGAGAAAGTGAAGTTGTTGCTATAGTCAAATCGTACTTTATTGTTTTTACTGCCTTTCTTCGTTGTGATCAGGATGACCCCGAAGGCAGCGCGGGCGCCGTAGATGGCGGCGGAGCCGGCATCTTTCAGTACTGTTACCGTTTCAATATCATTGGGGTTCAGCATGTTCATAGGCGCGCTGAAAGGGATATTGTCCACCAGGATGAGTGGTCCGCCGCCGTTGATACTGGTAGTACCTCTGATATTAAAGTTAAAGCCGCCGCCTGGTTCGCCGGTGGTGGAGGTTACTTCCAGCCCGGGCACCACGCTTTGCAGGAGGGCACCGGTAGTGCTGGTGGGGCGGTTACCTGCCAGTTCCTCCATTTTAACGGTGTTAACAGCGCTGGTAAGGTTTGATTTTTTCTGTGTACCGTAACCGACGATTACCACCTCATCGATTTTCTTATCGGCCGGTTTCAGGATGATGTCGATTTTTCCTGATTGCGACACGGGTACCTCCGCAGGTTCATAACCCATGAAAGTGATGACCAGCGTGCCACCTTTCTGGGGCACGTTCAGGGAAAAGTTCCCGTTTACATCCGCGGCGGTACCTAGGCTGGTGCCTTTCAGTGCCACGCTGGCACCGGGGAGGGGCTGGCCTTTCTCGTCCGTAATGCGGCCCCGCACTACGAGGTCGGCTACAGACAATACTGCCGGCAGGATATTCTTCTTTTCTTTGATAACAATCGTTTTGTCGACCACACTGTAATCGAATGGCTGGCCTATAAAGCACAATCCCAGCGCCTTTTCCACCGGCATATCACTGATATGGAGGTTTACAGGGTTGGCATGGTCGAGCAGGCGGCTGTCGAACCAGAACTCATACCCCGTTTGCTTTGTGATGGTACGCAGCACCTTTTCCAGCGATGACTTATCAGCCCTGATAGTCACATTTTGCCCGTTTGTTTTGGCGGACAATTGCAGGCAAACAGATAAAAGAAATAACATCGTCGTTTTCATGATCAATAGCTTCTTTAAGAAAGTCCATTGGTGGAATCCCCGTTGAGCCGGGGAATGGAGGAAATTCATACATTTGTTTTTAGGCGTGGACAATAATGGCTTCTTCCCGGAGCCGTGTTTACGATGTGAATTTTTGTGCATGCCTGATCCTGCCGGAGGCCGTCCCATGGCTTCCGGTATTTATTACAGGGCATGCAGCCCTAATAATTATGGCAGTACAATCAGTCTTTTCCCCTCCAGTCTGAAGCGTATCCCATTTAGCTCCATGAGGGTGAGGATGGTGGCAAGACTCTTGTCGCGCGAGATGCTGACCGTAAAGTACCTTGGTGGAATAGTACCTTCATATACGATCTCAACATTGTACCATCTGGCCAGTTGTTTTAATACAGACTTCAGCTCCTCGTGATTGAACCGGAATTGCTGATGTTGCCAGGCAAGTGCTTCCTCGAGGTCGGCATCTTCCTGTACCTGAATTTTATTATCACTGGCGATGGCTTGCTGACCGGCGGTCAGCATTTTCATTGTTCCTGAATTATTTTGGCTGACTTGTATTTTCCCTGTTACGAGGGTTGTTTTTGTGGTTGACTCATCTTCATATGATTTGATATTAAATGCTGTTCCTAACACTGTAATCTGCTGTCCTTTAGCTGTTTTTACTATAAATGGCCTGGTGGAGGGCACTACGTCAAAATAGGCTTCGCCGCTGATGTTGACGAGCCTTTCGTTGTTGGTAAAGGGCACCATAAACGTAACGGTGGTGGCTACGTTAACGGTAAGGCCGGACCCATCCGGCAGGGTAACCCGTAAGGGGCGGCTACCTCTGGGAACCGTGATGGTGGCTGGCTCTGGTTGTTTGGTGTGGTTATCCTGGTATACGATGCTGTCGTCGCCCAGTTTTTTGCCGGTACCGATGCCGGTACCTGTTTGTATGCTGTCAATATAAACACGTTTACCATTGCTGAGAGTAATATAGGCCTGTGTTCCTGCAGGGGAGGGGATATCGGCTGTCAGCTTGCCGGTTTGGTAGGGAGCTGTTACCGTAACCTCCGGCTGCTGGTAGCGGTAATACCCGAAACCACCGGCGATCAGTAGTCCTGCTACGGCCGCAGCATACCAATATTTCCTGGCATAACTGATTTGTTTCACCGGGGTGGTGGTTTGCGCCTGCACCTGTTCCCAGATGCTGTTTCTGGCGTCGAGGATGCGCAGCAGCTCCGTTTTTACCTGCTCCTCATCGGAGAATTCGGCCAGCAGGCGTTGGTTAGCTTCGCTGGCACCAGCCCAAAGCTGCAGCTGCTGCTGTTCTTCAGCAGTGAGTTCACCTGACAGGTATTTTAAAATTAATGTGACTATTTCATCGTTCTTCAATTGCATCGACGGCATTTTACGCGGCTCTATGCTATAAACACCGCCAGTTGGTAATTGTCCCGGAAAAAATTCAACTTTTTTTTAACGCGCCAGGAGAATGAGCAAATACAGTAACTCCTGCTTCAATAATTTGGTACGGAGCTGCTTGATAGCTTCCGTTTTCAGATTTCGGACGGTCTTTTCAGCAATGCCTGTCTGTTCCGCGATTTCGGTGTTTTTAAGCCCTTTAAGGCTCAGTTGCATGATCTGTGGCATCTTACCCGGCAGCAAAGCTATCTCCTGGTAAAGCCGGTTGTAAATCTCTGTTCTGATGGTGGTAACGTCCCCTGAAGGAGCTGGTGTTGTTTCCAGCAAGGCCAGTTCCTGGTGGCGGCGTTGCAGTCGTGCTTCATCCCGCAGGTGATTCAGGCAGGCATTCCTAGCAATGGTGAATAAAAGCCCGCGTACATTGGAACCGGGGGCAATAGTGCTCCGTTTGTTCCAGAGCTTTACAAATGTTTCAATGGTAATATCTTCTGCTGCCTGCCTGTTTTCGAGGTACTTCATGGAGAAGTTGATCACCTCGGGGAAGTAATAGTTATACAGCTCTTCAAAAGCGCTCCGGTCGTTGTCTGCCAGTCGCTCCAGTATCAGCATGTCAGTTGGTAGGTAGTCAGGCATCAGCATTCATCAGCTATCCGCTGCAAAATAAGAAAAGGAGGCGTACCCCGCAATTATTCTTTTCATGTAGGAGAGTGGCCCGGCTATTGTTTTTTAGGGAGATGTAAGGGCTATCCTTCTACAATCTCCTCGTCCTCCTCCTTGTGGGTAGGGTGGTAATACCCGTAATAAAACGCCAGCACCAGCACGCCCAGTGTAAACGGGACCATCGCCAGGTGTTTAAACGTTACTGCACCAAAAACGATTTTTTCATCAAAATGCAGAAACTCGCTGATCATCCAGTAGGAGTTGGCGCTGATCCAGAAGGTGATGGCCAGGTTATGCGTCAGCTCCGCCATGTATTGGCGGGTACGCCAGGCGATGATGATCGAAATAATCAGGGTGGGAAAAATCATGGCTATCCCCAGTGGCTTCCATACCATACACCAGCCGATATCTTTTAACAGCCAGAAAACGATGTGCAGGTTCTCCATTTTCCGGTAGCGCAGCGGAATACTATACACCGGTGAGCCGGTATTCTCTTTACTCATGTTTGGTTGTATTGCAGATTTTGGGCTTAAAGATATTGTTTATCTTCGTTTTACGCCATAACTGTTATCTCTCAAAAGAAAATTCATCTGCATGACAGGCAACGAATTCTACTGGACAGCCCGCAATACCCGCTTTCACGGAATACAATGGGTACCCGAACAATACAGCCATGTGATGATCATTGTGCATGGAATAGGGGAGCATATAGGCCGCTACGATGCGGTGGCTGCCTACTTCGCTGATAAAGGCTATGCCGTTACGGGGATCGACCACTACGGACACGGCGGCACCGACGGCCTGCGGGGAGCCACCAGGGGGCTGGATTTTACTATGGACTACCTCAATGATTTTCTCTGGCATGTGCAGGACCTGTATAACAAGCCGGTAGTTATGTACGGCCATAGTATGGGCGGGGGCATGCTCACAGGCTTCCTGCTGCGCAAACAACCCAATATTGAGGCCGCCGTTATTTCAGCACCGGCGCTGATCGTGGCCAGGCGCCCGGGGCCGCTGCTGAGAGCCTTCCTGCGTGTAGCCGCCACTATCCTGCCCAACCTGCGAATCAGCCAGGGGCTCGATATCACAAAAATTTCCCATGATGTGCAGCAGGTGGAAAAATTCAGGGCGGACCCGCAACGGCACGACAGAATGAGCCTGCGCCTGGCAAACGATATGATTGTAAATGGACTGTGGTGCCTGCATCATGCTAAAAACCTGCAGGTGCCCAGCCTGCTGATTCACGGTAGCGCCGATGAACTCACGGCCGTGGAGGGCTCCCGCCTCTTCGCGGAAAGAGCGCCGCAAAACCTGATCACCTATAAGGAATGGCCGGGGGATTATCATGAACTGCACAATGAGGTGAATAGCAAAGATGTACTGTTCTATATCAATAAATGGTTAACGCATCACCTGGAATTATAACGGTAACGGATCGACTATCCGTCACCGCTCTGATATCTCCCGAAGGAAAAAAAGGAACTAATATTAACACAGCTGGTTTAAAAAAATAGTTGTTAAGTTTTCGGTTGTAGCCAGGTTGATACCGAGCTACTTTTGCTGCATTACTTCAGCAATTTTATTTTATTTATGAAAGCTACTGTTAATAAGTGGTTAGCACTTGTTGTGGTGCTTACTGCGCCCTTATTGTATGTGATTGATATTTTTGTGATTAATATCGCCATACCCACCATTAAACGCCAACTTCACGCATCTGATGGAGAAATACAACTGGTGATAGCGGCCTACTTGTTAGGAAGTGCCTGCTTCCTGATTATCGGAGGACGGGCAGGTGATTTCTTAGGTAAAAAGAAAGTTTTCTTTTGGGGAATGTTCGCTTTTACTATTACCTCCTGCATTTGTGGATTGAGCCAAAATGCAACACAGCTAAATATAGCCCGTTTCCTTCAGGGAGTGAGTTCCGCATTTATGGTGACGCAATCTATTTCACTTATCCAGCTTTTATTCACGGAGAGTAAAGAAAGAGCAGCCGCTATCGGTTGGTACGGCATAACATTAAGTATTGCGGCAATTATCGGACAGGTGTTGGGCGGATACCTGGCAGAAACCCATTTAGTGATAGCAGGTTGGCGTTTGATATTTTTTATCAATCTTCCTGTCGGTATTTTATCGCTTTTTGCCATTCATTTTTACCTGGCAGAAACCCCAAGACTGGAAGGAATAAAATTTGATTATAAAGGAGCAGTGGTGTTAACGATTGGCCTCGCCTGCCTGATATACGCGTTGACCGAAGGTCGGGATAGTGGCTTTCCTTCCTGGTTTTTTTGGTTATTGCTTGCGTCAGTATTATTACTCCTTTACTTTGTTGCCATTCAAAAAAGAAAACTGGCAAACCGGGAGTTCCCACTGATAGATGTGTTGCTTTTCAAATTAATGGATTTTAGGATCGGGTTATTTGCAGTCCTATTCCATTTCATGTTTCATACGGCCTACCTGTTAATTATTGCAGTGTATTTACAAAGTGGCCTGGGAGTAGATGCGGTCGCCTGTGGAATGTATTTTGTACCGCATGCCATTTTCTTCATGATCTCATCTATGATTGCCGGTAAACTGCTTCCAAGGTATGGGAAATCAATATTACAGCTCGGCCTGGGGATTATCTTACTATCATTTTTGTTACAGATTTTCTTTTTCACAGCTTACGACAGGCCGTTGGTATCCATGTTGTTTTTAGCCATATACGGCTTGGGTAATGGTTTTGTATTACCCTTTTTACTGAACGTGGTGTTAAACAATATTAGTCAGGAAGATGCCGGCGCAGCTTCGGGAATATTTTCAACTTTTCAACAAACAGCATCTGCATTAGGCATTAGTATCATTGGTGGTATCTTTTATGCAGTGCTGGACACTCATACAAACAACAATAACTATCTGCCGGCATTACAAATGGGACTGGCAGCAGGTATTGTTTGCTTATTAGTCGTTTGGAGAATGTTGTCGATACTTCCGGATACAGGTAAGCCTGTACATGAAGCTGCGCACGGTATTGATTAAATTACAAATTAAGGATTGGTAGAAAACAGGGTCGCTGATTTCAGCAGTACTCTTCTGTTCAGCTTCAGCTGCGCCACTACTACTTCTGCCAGGTCTTCCGGCTGCATTACCTTCTCCGGATTGCCATCCGTCAGGTTCAGTTCTTTAGCCATATCGGTAGCGATGGTGCTGGGAGTTAAAGCACTCACGCGGATATTATGTTTGCGTACTTCCAGCATCAGCGACTCCGTCATGCCCAGCAGGCCAAACTTGGAAGCGCTGTAGGCGCTGGTGGCAGGCGCACCTTTCTGGCCGGCAGTAGAAGAAATATTGATGATGTCACCTGTTTTTCTGTCGATCATTGATGGCAGCACCGCGCGGGTAACATAATATGCCCCGAGCAGGTTTACCTGGATGATCTCTTCCCATCTTTCAGGAGTGAGGTCCATAAAGCCACCGAAGGAGGATATGCCGGCATTATTTACCAGGATGTCGATTTGGCCCAGCTCGGCCGTAAGACTGGCAACGGCTGCATTAACTTCGTCGATTTTTGCCACATCGCCGGTGGCCACCGCTGCTTTTACGCCCTGCTGGCGTACTGCTGCTGCTACTTCTTCCAATGGCCCTGCTGAGCGGCCCATCAGGGCAATATCCACGCCTTCTGCCGCCAGTGCTATCGCAATGGCACGGCCAATTCCTTTACCGGCGCCGGTGATGAGGGCTTTCTTACCTTTTAATGATTCCATATACACTATTTTATTTTTTGCACTTGTTTCGGATTCATGCTTACCGGTTTGCAATTTACAGATTATCTTCGTGGCTTAGCATTAAATAACTGTGTCATGATTCGGCTTTCCAATGAAAAACTAACGGTTACTATCGCAGAAAAAGGAGCGGAAATTCAAAGCATCCTCCGCAATGATACCAACCAGGAATATATGTGGAGCGGTAATCCCGATTTCTGGGGAAAGAAAAGCCCCGTGCTGTTTCCCATCGTCGGCGGACTCCTCGGTAATAAATATTCTTATAACGGTAACGAATACTCACTGGGCAGGCACGGGTTCGCAAGGGATATGAACTTTGTAGTCACAGAACAAGGCCCCGATAGTGTGCTCTTCTCCCTGATAGACAATGAAGACACCCTAAAGGTTTACCCTTTTCATTTTATTTTCAGTATTCGCTATGTGCTGGAAGAAAATACACTCTCCGTTACCTATCATGTAAAAAATACCGGAGAGGATATGATGTATTTCTCTGTTGGGGCACACCCGGCTTTCCGTGTGCCGCTGGCAGACGGGTCAGCATTCACCGATTATTATTTGGAGTTTAGTCAGCCGGAAAGTGCCGGTAAATGGCCACTCTCCCCGGGTGGACAAATAGAAACCACCCCTGTGCCGTTTCTGCAGGGCACCACAAAGCTGCCGCTCACCAAACCCATGTTTTATGAGGATGCGCTGGTGTTTAAAAACCTCGCCTCCAATAAAATCTCCATTAAAAGTGATCTGACTGTTTATGGCCTCACTGTGCAGTTCGACGGGTTCCCCTATATGGGCATCTGGTCCGCTAAAGATGCGGACTTCGTGTGTATAGAGCCCTGGTGCGGTATTGCAGACAGTGTGAATACAACCGGGCAATTGCCGGACAAGGAAGGCATTAATGCCTTGCACCCGGGGCAGCTGTTTGACAGAACCTGGTCGGTAACGGTATATTAAACTGGTTATTTATCACGGACTTCCGGTTCTGATATAAAAGAAAACACCCCATCGCGTACAGCGATGGGGTGTTTTCTTTATGAATGGGAAATTAGAAATTATATCCTGCTTTCAGCCCCCAGAATCCACGGGTAGCATCTTTAAACCAGGCTTCATACTTACCTTCCACATCCAGGCCTAATACACGGATACCAACGCCTGGCGCAACCAGACCACCAATACCGTTGTAATCACCACCTGCATATTGTACGGTACCACCTTCTAATTTAACATAGAGAATGGAGATTAAATTATATCTTAATCCCAGGCGGATTGGAATAGCTTTTACGTCAGCCCAGTCAAAACTGTTACCGTTCGGACCTGTATAAGATTTGCCACCGAAATAAAAATAGCTCACAGAACCCACAGCAGTCAATCCAGCCACCAGTTTAATGTCGGCACCTATGCCAATGCCATAACCGGTTTTATTGGTTTCACTGAAATCTCCGGTGGGGAACCCGGCTTCTACAAACGGACCAATGCTAAATCTTTTTAATTGTGCCTGCGATGATTGTGCAGTCATGCAGATCACTAACAGGAAGGCAGCAACTGCCTGGAAGATTTTTTTCATAAGATCTAATTTTCAAGGAATTTGGTGATGTGCCAATTATCTGTAAATGTACATATTCCCTGATAATTTCCAATTATTTACACTTCTTCCAATTCCATCATCCTTGGTGCCGACTGCTGCCTGCCCGCCGCTGGTTCCACCTCAATTTTAGGTGGGATCAGCTTGTACACCACCGGCGTCACAATCCTCGACAGCAGGGTAGAGCTGATCAGGCCACCTATCAATACAATCGCCAGCGGTGCAATCAGCGGGTTGGTGCTGATCGCAATCGGAATCAGTCCACCAATGGCAGTTAAGGAAGTTAGCACAATAGGCAGGAAGCGTACTTCCCCTGCCTCACGGATCGCTGCTTCCAGCGTGTGCCCCTGCCGGCGCAGCTGGTTGGTAAAGTCCACCAGCAGGATGGTATTTTTCACTTCTATTCCCGCCAGTGCAATCAGGCCGATGATCGCAACAAACGAGAGGGAATTGCCGGTCATCCATAGCCCCAGCGCCGCCCCCACAATACCCAGTGGTATTACCGACAATACAATCAACGTGCTCTTAAACGTTTTGAACTCCAGTATCAGCACCGCCACAAACATAAACACGGTCACAATGATGATAGTCAGGAATCCGCCGAAAGAATCTTTTCTGCTCTCTACCTCACCGCCCATCTCATAGCTGTAACCTGCCGGCAGCTTCATTTTATCCATCTGTCCGATCACATCGTTGATCACCTTATCTGCCAGCATACCTTTTTTCACGAAGGCTGTAATCACCACCATCCTGTTCTTTTCATGATGGCGTATTACCAGTGGCGATGTTTCCATTTCCAGCGTAGCTACCTGTGATAAAGGAATGGCTACACCCTGGTTATTGTTCACAAACAGGTCCCGAAATACATCCAGTGTAGGCTTGCCCGTTTTTTCCCTCGTCAGCAAAATATCGTAGTCGTTATCGTTTTTATCATTGTAACGCCCGAGGTTGATACCTGCTACTGCCAGTCGCACCGTTCTGTCGATGCTGGCTGTTGGAATGCCCAGCTGTTGTGCCTTTTCCCGGTTGATCTTCACCCGGATGTCGGATTTCAGATGGGTTACCTGGTTGTTGATATAAAGTGTACCGTTCGTTTTTTCCAGCATCTTTTCCACCTTCTCCGCCAGGGTACGCAGCGTGTCCAGGTTATCACCGGATACCCTTACTTCCACCGGCGCGGCCATTGGTGGCCCCTGTTCAAAATTCTTCACTTCAATTTTGGCTCCCGGAAAAGGTGTCCACTGTTTGCGGAGCTTTTCGATCAGCTCCAGCTTGGCGGCAGGACTGGTATGCGGGTCGAGCTGTACAAACAGCTGCGCATAATCGCTGCGTTCATTTTCCGGCACCTCATTGTAATAAATCCTGGGGTTGCCCTTGCCGATATTGCTGGCTACATATTTCACGGCGCTTTCCTGGTGGAGTACTGCTTCCAGCTTACGGGCAATGCTGTCTGTATACTCCAGGCTGCTTTGTGGCGGCGCAATCACATTCACCAGGAACTGTGGTTTTTCAGAAGAAGGGAACAGGCTGAAACCCACTATTTGTAATACCCCAATAGACCCCGCAAAAATTACCAGTGATACAATTACCGTCAGCACCGGACGATGCAGCGCTTTATCCAGCAAACGCGCATAGCTGCCATGGATCATCCGCTTCAGGGCGCGCATGAAGATATTTCCTTCCGGATTAGCATGCTGCTTCAATAACCGGCTCGCCAAAAATGGAATAATGGTAAGCGAAACAGCCATAGAGGCAAGTACGCTGAAAATCACTGCCAGCGGTAATCCCCGGATAAAATCTCCGGCGCCTTCCGGCATAAATACAATCGGCATAAATGCAATGATGAGTGTGGCGGTGCAGCCTACTACTGCCAGGCCTATCTGAGAGGTGGCTTTCAGTGTGGCTTCCATGCGACTATGCCCTTCCAGCATCCAGCGTTCAATATTTTCAATCACCACAATGCTGTCATCCACGAGCAGTCCCAATGCCACCACCAGGCCTACAATGCTGAGCTGGTTCAGGTTGTAACCGAAGAGTTGCAGCAGTACTATGCCTATGCTCAGCGACAGTGGAATGGAAATCATCACGATGATAGCCGGCCGTTGGCCCAGTGGTAATAACGTTATCGCCACGAGTAGTATAGCGATGAGGAAGTCCTTGCCAAGCCCTGCCAGCCGGGAGTTTACGGCGTCAGCCTGGTTGAAGTAGGTAACTAAATCAATATTGGCCGGCAATGTTTTTTTGAAGGCAGCAATCACCGGTTCATAATCCAGCTTTGTTTTGCTGATGTTTTCCCCGGTTTTCTGAGCGGCGGATACTACCACGCTGCGATGCCCGTTTAGGCGCACAAAGTATTTTTCATCATCGAAACCATAGTATACATGCGCAACATCTTTCAGGAAGATGTTTTTGCCGCCGGCCGCGGCTACAATGGTGTTGGCTATTTCTTTCAGGTCGTTGTAGTTGCCGCTGGTTTTAATGTTGAAGCTTTTTTCACCGGCATCAATACTGCCTCCGGGGATGTTGGCCATTTCACTCTGTACCGCGCCCATAACGGCATCTACGGGAATGTGCAGCTGCGCCATTTTATCCAGCTGTAATTCAATGCGTACCTGTTGATCAGGCAGGCCATGAATTTTTACATTCTTCAGCGCCGGTACTTTTTCCAGGTTTTCCTGCAGCTTGTCCGCATAAAAGCGAAGCTGATCGCGGGAGGCGCTCTCTGATATCAGTGCTGTTTGCAGGATGTTTACATCCGAGGGCTCCTGTTTTTTCACTTCTATGCTGAAAATGTCCGCGGGCAGCTGGCTCCGCATGCTGTTTACCTCGCGTACCAGCTCCTGGTATTTCTGCTCTACATCAGAGTTGTATTTGTAATCTACCTGGAGGATAGCCACCCCATCGTTGATGGTGGTGCGCAGGCGTTTGATGTTTTCCAGGCTGTAGATATTTTTCTCCAGCGGATCTACTACGAGGTCCTCCATGTCTTTAGGACTGGTGCCCGGGTAAATCACTACCACAGAGAATTGCGGGGATTTCATCTCCGGGTCTTCGGAGCGCGACATGTTCATGATGGTACTGATGCCCAGTACAATGATCATGATGAATATCACCAGGGTGAACTGGTAATTTTTTACGGCGTATTTAGAGATTTTCATGCGTGCGGATTATTGGATGATGCGGATGGGTGACTGGTCTTTGAGATACGCGCTACCGGAGATGATCAGTTTAGCTGCTGTTTCAATGCCGCCGCTGATGAGCACCTGGTCTTTTTCCATACCGGCCACTGTTACCGGTACTTTATGGGCCGTTTTGTTATCGTTGGTAACAAATACAAATCCACTGCTGCCGTTGCCATCCAGCAGGGCGGCGTAGGGGATTCGCCACAGGCCGGAGGTATCGGCGGCAGCTGTTTGTATGGTACATCTGCCAAACATGCCGGCCGCAATGGCAGTAGGTTTGGCGCCGGTCAACTGCACATCAATGGTGAAAGTGCCGCTTTGTGGATCAATACCTTCCGATTTACGTACTACCGTAGCCGGCAGGGAATTGCCTTTTGCTGATTCAGTTGCAATGGTAGCAGGATCACCTTTTTTAACGCTGGCCCATTCCGCATCGCTGACGCCTATACGAAGTATCCAGTGTGCGTTTTGTGCGCCGTTGATTTGCAGTACGGGCGTACCCGGACTAATCACCTGCCCGGTGTTGGCGAGTTTATGCAGTACAAAACCATCCTGGGTGGCGTGAATGGCAGAGTAGGAGAGATTGAATTTTGCAGATGCCAGTTGCTGCTGTGCCAGGTCCAGCGCAGTTTTGGTGTTCTGCAGCTGTTCCAGGGTGGCAACGCTGTCTTTATACAGGTTATTGGTTCGCTGGTAGTCCCTTTGTGCTTTTTCAAAAGCGAGGGAGGCCTGTTGCACCTGTGCATTTACCTCGGTGAGATTGAGGGTGGCGAGTAGTTGTCCGCGGCGAACGGGGTCGCCTTCTTTTACCAGTATACTGTTGATGATACCGCCGGTTTTAAAGGAGAGATATACCTCATCGTCCGTGGTGAACTGCCCGGAAGCGTGAATGGTTTGCATTCCTCCATGCTGTTGAAGGGCCATTGTTTTTACCGGGATGATGCTGGTACTGTCCTGCTGCGTTACTTCGGGTTTAGTGCCGCAGGCAGCCAAGAATGCGGATATAGCTATAGCGATTGGAAATTGTTTCATGGGAGTACGATTTATTATTTGTTGTTATTGATTGGGTAAGACGCCTGTGCTCTTTCTACACCGGCGAAGGCTGTTTGTACGGCGGCTTGCGTAACAGAAGTTTGTAAGCGGGCCTGTGTCAGCTGGTTTTGTGCATCCAGCAGTTCGAGGTAGAGCAGCTGCCCTTCCTTGTAAATTTTCAGCTGGTCGCGGTAGTAGCGTTCTGCAAAATCGAGTTGACTTTTAGCGCTGTTATAATTTCGTATAGCCGTGCCGTAGTTATTGCGGGCTTGTTGCAGTTGGAGCCGGAGCTGGTCTTCGGTTTGGGAAGCCATCATGGATACCGACTGCATATTGGTTTCCGCTTGTTTTATGCGGTAGCGGCTTTTATGAAAATTGAAGATGTTCCATTCCAGGTTTACGCCGAAGAAGTAGTAGCGGGTGGTGTTGTCGAAGCGTTCGGGTGCGCCCTGGTTTCCCAGGTCCAGGAAGGTGTTGAGTTTAGGAACGAGGTAGCTGCGTTGCAGTTTGGTGTTAAGCTGTAAGGCGCTAACCGCGTGTTTGTATTGTTGCAGCTCTTCCCTGCCATTTATATCTGCTGAGTATACCTGTTCTGCAGGTACTTCCAGCAGGTTGCTGTCCAGCTGAATACTGTCCTGCAGGCTTCTGTTCAGCAAAAAGTTGAAGTAAGCTTTCGCATTTTCCCTGGTGTTGGTAGCCTCGTTGATGGAGGCTTCTGTTTTCTCTTTTTCCGTGCGGGAGCGGTACAGTGCGGTGTTGTTGCGCACGCCGTTGCGTACCAGGCTTTCGTTGATGCGGATGTTTTCGTTGATAAGCAACAGGGCGCTGTGATAAATCGCTACCGCCTGGGTGGCCTGGTAGTATTGAAAGTAGGCGGCTTTCACATCCTGTACCAGCTGTCGTTTGAATACGTTTACTGCGGCTTGTTGCTGGCTGAGCTGTTCGCGTTTGATCTGTTGGTTGTAATAGATTTCAGCGTTGATCAGCGGCATGCTGGTGCGGAGTTTTGTGTCGAGAAAGTTGTCGGGGTTGAGTTGAAACTTTTCGTTGTTGAGTTGCTGGAAGTTGTGACTGTTCGTCAGCTGGTTAAGGGTGGAGTACACCGGGTTCATCATATCGCCCAGCGGGAGGTCTATTGTTCGGCCGCCGCCTGACTTAACGTAGCTGCTGAGCAGGGATACATCCGGACTAAACAGGGCTTTCGCTTCTTTGAGTGCATACAGGGATTTGTCGAGCTGTATGTATTGATCTTTTAGTCCTTTGTTGGAGTTAAAGGCTTCCTGGATGTAGTTGTCCAGCACTGATTGTTGTGCCTGAGCGCCGATGCTGAAGATAATAGCGCTTATTAACAATGCTCCTTTTGTTATTAATGTTGACATTATAAACAGTGTTTATTAATGTTGTTAAAAAAAATAGCCATGCGGCTATAGTTATCGATGTTGATATACTGAACGATGTTTAATACTAGTCTTTAAAAAAAGCCCGGAGGCTTTTTGTTATACTTTGATGGTGTCAAGGTAGTGCTGGACGGCGTTTCGCATCATGATAGGGATGTTTGCTTCGTCCAGTTCCGCTATCTTGATCCGGCAGCGCAGGTTGAGGCTGAGGAAGCCATGGGCAAAGGCCCAAACGCTTAAGGTAGCAATCATCGGATCGGTGAAGCGGATGAGTCCTTTTGCTACGCAGGCGCTTACGTTATCGCGTAGCTGGCTGAAGGCATCCTGGCCATTCTCCCACTCAGCGTCATTTTCCACGGAGTTCATCGGTGCTTTGATGATGAACATCAGGTCATACAGTTCTTCATATTCACGGGCAAAATCCAGGTACGACATCACCAGCTGCTGCAGTCTTTCCAGCGGATCATCAGACGTGATATGTGCCCTGAAATGATCTGCCAGCTTCTGAAATGCTTCGGCCTGTACATCGTACAGCAATTCATCCTTATCTTTGTAGTAGAGATAAATGGTGGCCGGGCTGTATTCTATTTTATCAGCGATGTTCCGGATCGATACTTTTTCATATCCCTCCGCTACGAACATATCTATTGCCGCATCCACAATACGCCGCCGCATTTCTGCCTTCTCTCTCTCTTTTCTTTCTGTAATGCCCATTGAAAATGTTTACAGTGCAAATATAATGAACACTGTTTATTAATTCCAAATTAATTTTCAGATTTTTTTGAAAGATTTGAATGTCAGCTATTTGTAGAGGCTGCAGCCACAAGGCGGCATCAATGGGGAGACCGTCACGCGGTAATGCATAGCGGTATTAAACCTTTCGGACTGTAGAGCCACCAAGCATGGCGGCTATCAAAACACCATCTTCGCTAAAAACAATATAACATTTGTGGGTATACGAAATGAATTTTTGCGGAGATTGAAGCGGAGAATTACCCGGATAGACGCCTGCGAGGCGTCTCTACACATTTATTGCATAATTGTGTCATGAAGTAGAGACGCCTCGCAGGCGTCTATCAAACGCAATCTTCGCGAAAAAAATAACGTATATGAGTATACGAATTATAATTATCGTGAAGATCAAATCGAAGATTTCGCAATGAATCACCACCCGGCTCCCATATCGCCAAACCGCCACATACCACTACAGCACCACCACCTCATCACAGCAAACCGCCGGCAATTTATTCGGAATCGCCCGCCATTCCGGCATGCTGGCCGCACAGGTAGCGGTGACCCTGATATACCGGGCAGGCTTCCTATTATTTTTAAACTGGTAATGCTGAATCGCCACCGCGTAATCCTCTTCCTTAGGAAGTCCGCCCGCCTGCTCGCCTATTTTCGTATAGGCCTTACCATCTCCCGAAATTTCAATTATTATTTTTACTGGCAGGAAGATATTATGACGCGCATCCTGAAGGAAATTTAACTGCACGCTGCTCACAGCTTTGCTTCCCCCTAAATCAACGGTGGCAATCATATCCTTGCCATACGTAAACAGCCAGTTGTAGCTGAAATCTTTATCACCAGTGAGCCCGTCCGTCAGGGTTTTTTCCTTCATAGGACTATATTCCGGCGTATAAGGGTTTACCAGCGTCACCGGTGCCCTGAAAGCCAGTCCACCCACCCAGGGCCGCTGTAGTAGCAACTGCCATTGCTGCTGGTACGCCTCTGGTGATAACCCGCCTTCCGACAGCTCGGTCACGCCTGCCGCTTTTGCCTGCGCGGTAAACCGCTGTACCCTCGCCGGCCATTTAGGATTTACCGTATAGGCATTACCGTTACCCGGCACGAGGTAGCCAAATTTTTCAGTGCCGTATACCCGCGATTGCTGCAATACGGTATACTCCAGCGGTAAGCGCGCCCGGTACACCCGCTGCAGCGCCGCGGTATCCTTCTCCGCCGCCGCTTCCGCCTGATCCAGTATGTTGGAGTACTTATCCAGGTTGGCAGGGGAGAGGTAATCCCTCCCGCTGTAAATCGGACTGCCGTAGATATCCAGCACGGCGTTGGTCGATTTCACCGCAGCTGTTAATGCCTGCACATATTGCTGCATAGGGCCGCCCGCTGCCTTATAATAGCTTTTCATAAAGTCGGCACTCACCGCTGCAGCATCCGCCTTGGTATTCCACAGCAGCGCCGCCTGCAAATAGCTGTTGTATTCCGCCATATCACCATAAGTATCCCCGCTACCCTGACTAAACACTCCTCTCACACCATGCGCGGCAAAATACTGCAGGTTTGCAGCCAGGTTATTGTAGTCCGGAAAAGGACAGAGGTAATTGGTAAACTGCGTCGTGTAATCCCAGATGAATAAGTGCCCCCCCGTTTTTTCCCAGGTTTCCAGGTTTTTCCTAAACCCGGCTGCGGACGGTGCCTCCTGCAAAGGTGTTTGCCGGTAGGCATCAATGGTACTCAGCAATACATAAACATTGTCCGCCGGCCTGGTTTTACCCGGCGCCTTGCTCGTATAGCCATACGCCAGCGTTGTAAAACGCTGCGCCGGAAAGACTGCCGCCACCCGGTTCACAAACCTGATCAGCGAGCCGGACTGACTCCCTTCCTCCGCATCTGCTTTCTTACACTGATCGCAGGTGCAGCCACCAGGGCCATCTTCAGGGGATATGGACCAGTAGATAGCATCCGGATTATCCGCAATGGCCTGCTTAAAAAAGGCTACGGTAAGCTTAAATACTTCCTCATTGCTCAAACATAACTGCAAAGGTTGCCGCTTCCCATTCACCATGGAATAGTACTCCGGATGTGTAGCAAAGTATGATTTAGGTGGAAGAATTTTGAAATAAGAATGCCCCCAAAGGCCCCACAGATCCTCGAAGCGCTGCAATCCATGCCATTCCAGGTACAGCGGGTCCGCCGACGCGGGATAATAACTCTCTCTATAAATAAAATCCGGCTCACTGAGATCCTTCATGCCGGCAGGGACCTTTATATCCCTGCTTGCTGGAACAACGGGCTGTACACCCGGCAGCTTACGGCAATGCATATACGCTTCCGCAAAATGGTAGGCGCCGTATATCACGCCTTTACCACTACCACCGCGGATGTAAAGCGACTGCTCCGCTACCCCGGTATAATACCCGTCATCTTTGATGCTGACCGGACCACTGGTATGTTTTGTGTTGCCCACATAAATGGCCTGCCTGCCATCAAAATTGCTCTCCTGCATAATCGGCAGCTTCGCCCCGGATACCTGCAGGATGTATTCCTGAACAATCCCCGCGGCCTTGCTTTCCGCCTTGCTGGGACTCACAGGTGTAACAATCGTATACGCACTTTTGCCCGCAGTCACCAGCGGAACATCGCCGCTGTTGCTGCTGCAACCGGCACTCACCATCATCATCACTGAAAGGAATAGACTGCTCATTGTATACATCAGTTAGAATTTACGCATAAACAGCAGGTAAATATCGTACTGGTTGTTGTATTGGTTATCCGCCACTTTTGAATTAATCCAGGTGCCATATAAACCCAGGGTAGTCCTGTATTTGATCACCTTCTGGTAACCGGCAGCCACACTGTGCGTGAGCAAACCCGAGAGCTGCGGTAAATTGATCAAACGGCTGCGGTCATCCGGAGAAGTACCCAGGCCGGCAATCACAGACACAAAATCCTGTCGCTTTGCATCGGTATAATACCGCGTAGTAAGGTTGAAGGAAGTGTATAGGTCCGACTCCTCACTGATCACATAAGCTCTCAAATTCACCCAGAAATCACCAAATGGCTTTGCAATACTCACCACACCGGAAATACTGGTAATGCTGTCCAGATTTAAATAACGCACACCCAGCTCTCCCTCGATTTCCTTACCAAAGGTTTTGAACAACGAATAGGAAGCACGCAATTGCGGAAACACTACCTTATTCGAATAAGTCAGCAATCCATAGCTGTACATTTTTGGATTATGTACGTAGTACATTTCCGCCTCTCCCTGCAACCCATTACCATCCTTGCGGCCGGCATAATCCAGCCGGAATGCATACGATCCGCCGCGCTTCATAAACCGCCGGTACTCCACCGTTGCAATGTTGTATTTATTGGACGTATAGTCGTAGCTGCTGTTCAGGTAATACAGTGCAAACTGATTCCGCAGCGTTTTGCTGTACAGCAGGTCGTAATAATCTTTATTGGCAGCGGTAGGGTATTTGCGTGCCAGTGTGTCCGCTGCCAGCGCTGCACCGGTGAAGTCTTTTTTATTTTCCAGCGTTACCGCCCGCTTCAGCAGCAGCCCTTCATTTTCAGGATAATAGCGCAATCCTTCATTAACATATGCCAGCGCACTGTCGTACCGCTGCTGTGCATTCAGCAGGTTAATACTGCTTTGCAAAGCCAGCGAATCTTTCGGATTCAATGCCAGCACCTGTTGAAACATATACAGCGCACTATCCGCCTGCTGTGCTTTCTGGTAATCACTGGCAGCCGCCAGCAAGGAAGTTGTATAGGCGTCCCGGTATTTGGAGGTATATGGATACCGTGCCATCAGATCGGCTGCAATAGCCGCTGCTTCTCTGTTTTGGCCAAGCTGCTGCAATGCACCTGCTTTCTTTAGCAAAATGTCTTTATCGTTGGGATAATACACCAGCGCGTTATTGGCATAATAGATGGCGCTATCCGCCTTACCGGTAGCACTCTGCATATTAATCATATAATCCAGCGCATCCCGGTTATCCGGTTGCGCTTCCAGCACCGCTGCAAACTGCTGCTTGGCAGCCTCATATTCTTCTGCACGCATCAGATTACGCCCCATGCTGAGTCGTAAATCCACCAGGGTATTTTTAAATCCTTCATCACCAGGATGACTGGCACTCAACCTGCCCAGCAACTGCGCTGCTTCCTCATACTTCCCGGAAGCCTCCAGCACACTGGCTTTTCGTACCAGGAACTTTTCGTTGTCCGGATAATAGGAGAGGGCATTGTCGATCGATTTCAAAGCCCCTTTATTATCCTTCATCAGCAGGTAAGTGTTGGTTACCAACGATAATAAGTTTGTATCATTTGGAGCTATTTTTAAGCCCGACTGAAATGCTGCCATTGCCAGGTCATACTGCTCTTCCTTTAAATACTCCCTGCCGGCACGCAACTGTAAATCTGTTAACCGCTCTTTCAGGTCGGCCGTAGGGGTGCGCTGGTAAAGTATTTCAGCAATGGCGGCAGCAGCGCTGTATTTTTGGTCGCTTTCCAGAATGTCCAGTTTTAGCCCTAAGAGGCGACTATCATTCGGGTTGGCACGCAAGCCCCGGTTGATCCAGGTGAGCGCTTCTATATAGGCGCCTCTCGTCATGGCGTAGCCAATTACTTTATCCAGTGCTTCCCTGTTGCCCGGATTTTTTTCCAGTACAGAAAGATATAGCATGTAAGGGTCCGTATTGGTATAATAAGCCGCTGCTTCCATACGTAGCGTGCTTTCTATACTTCGTGCCTTGGCATCGTTTGGATATTTACGGTAGATCTGTTGCAGCACGCTGAGTGCTTCTGCGTACTGATGCATATCCTGCAGCAGCCCCAGTTTCTTCATTAACAAATCATAGTTACCAGGTTGCTTCGCCAGTTCCCGGTCGATAATACTTAGGGCTTCCGTTCGGTTGCCACCGTTGAGTTCTGCGCCCAGCGTGGCCTCGCGGGCATCTTTGTTATTGGGGTCCACTGCCAGCACTTTATCGAAATTGGTGCGGGCCAGCGTAAAGTTGCCGTTCTTTTGATGATAATAGCCTGCTTCCAGGTAGTGATCAATATAAGCGCGGCGCACGATGGTATCTTCCGGGAAATTATCCATCAGCTCTTCTGCATAGCCATCTGCACGGCGAAGCTTGCCCTGTGCATCCAGGATATTGATTTTCCGGATCTTGAATTCCTTGTTGCCCGGGAAGTTCAGCAGGGCCTCATCTACATAGCACTCGGCTTCAGGATACCTGCCGGTAGTCATTTCCACATTGATGCCGTAGTAGTAGGCATCCTTATATTTTGGATTTTTATCGAGTACCTGCTTGATATATTTTCGGGAGAGATCATACTGCTTCGTAAGCATGTACAATCGTGCCAGCAGCAGCTCCTGGTCGATAAAGTCTGGCTCCGCCGCCAGCGCCTTCTTCGATAACTCGATGGCTTTGGCGTAGTGTTGCTGCTTTGTTTCGGCTACCGCCTGGTTGTAGTATTCTTCGGATTTATTTTTCTTCTTCCTGAGATTAATAATCTGCCCCTGCGCCTCCATGGCGAAGCACACCAACATCAACGGAATGATAAATTTGTATGGCATTACCTTCACATGCATTAATTTAATTTGGTTTTTTAGGCGCAAAGCCTTGTCGTTGCATATTTCCCCAGCTGGTTTTCTTCCCGATGAGGAAGAACCAGTATCCGCGAAGGGCATAAAAAACAATCAACGGATGATATATAAAAGGTTCCAGGAACGCCATCAGCGTTAGGCCGAACACCTCCCTGGTAGTTTTGTAATACGGATACGTAATCTGATCCCAGCACAAAGCGAGTGTGGTAATCATCACGGAATACAGGTATACGAATAATAACAGTATCCGTGCATAAGGCCAGTTAATCTGCCCTGTTAAGGCCAGCCAAATAATAGATACCAGTCCCAGCGCTTCAATGATAGGCGCCAGGAATTCGAACAACAGGTTATAAGGCAATACTACCAACCCCAGTTGCTTATAGCGGGGATTAAACAGCAGGTGCCTGTGAATGGTGATGATCTCCGCCAGCCCGCGTCCCCAGCGGGTCCGTTGCCTGCTGAATACTTTCATATTCGGTGGTCCTTCGGTCCAGCATTGCGTAGTTGGAATATACCGGATGGCATATTTCAGATTGTTGTCCAGCATATAACCGCACATACGGGTTACGATGTCCATGTCCTCCGCAAATGACTGATGGTCATACCCCCCGGCTTTGATTGCTATCTCTTTATCAAATAATCCCAACCCTCCGGAAACATTGGGCACAGCATTGATCATGCTCCAGCCCATTTTCCCCAGCACATAGGCGCGTATATACTCCATCTCCTGGAACCTTGGCAGGTAGCGGGACGGAGGCCTTACCCTTACCATCACCCCTTCGTCCACTTCACTGGAATTGGCAATACGCAGGGTAGCGCCGGAGGCAATTACACGGGTGCTGTCTTCCACAATATGTACATAGCCGCATTCCGGGCAGGGTTCTCCTACTTCTTTGGTTTTATTCTGGAATTCGTTGAGAAACGGGTGTATCATGCGGGATAAGGTATCCTTCTCGAGAATACAATCCACATCTGTACAGAGGAAGTAGTCAAAGGCCGCTGCATTGATGCCCGCATTGGACGCATCCGCCTTGCTCTTACCATTTACCTTGTCAATCACCAGCAGCTTGTCGTACGCACTGTTGGTGGACTTAAAAAACTTACGCACCGGGCGGGTAATGATACGCTCATTATAGGCGAAGTCCACTTCCACCATCTCAAACTCATCGATCAGTTTTTGCAGGGTGTCGTCCGTGCTGCCATCGTTGATGATGATTACTTCAAATCGTGTATAGTTCAGCGTTAGTAACGAGCGTACATTGGAAATGATCGTCACCCCTTCATTAAAAGCAGGGGCGATCACGGAAATGCCCGGTGTTAGCGGGGAATCCAGCAGTAGGGAATAGTCGGTATACTTACTGCGTTTTTTAAACAGGCGCACCCCAATGTTGCTCAGCAACGCCAGCAGGGCGTAGATGAACAACATGGCAAGGCCATATACGAACACAAAATTTTCAAATATAATACCGATCATGGACCAATAATTGGTTTAAGTGGTTGTCTTCGCTTTCTTGAAACCCTGTCGCTGCATATTCCCCCAGCTGCTCCGCCTGTTCGTCAGGAAGAAAAAATATCCTTTCAACGAGTAAAAGGTGATCAGCGGGTGGTACAGCAAAAATTCCAGAAAAGGCATGATGCACAAGGACAATACTTCTTTAAATGATTTATAATAATGGAAGCTCAGCTGATCCCATAATATCGACAACGTAGTGATCATAATCGCATACGTATATACGAAAATGAGCAGCAGTATAGCATACGGCCAGTTTACATTGTCAGTAAACGCCAGCCACAGGTATACGATCACTCCGGAAGCCTCCACGAGCGGCGCCAGCAACTCAAAGAAGAAGTTGTAGGGAAATACAACCAGTCCCAATCGCCCATAGCGGGGATTCAGGAACACGCCCCTGTGGGCAAACATGAGTTGCGCCAGCCCCCTGGCCCAGCGGGTTCTTTGTCTCCCAAAAACCTGCAGGGAAGCCGGTCCCTCCGTCCAGCACAAGGTTTTAGGGATGTAACGAACGGCATATTTGATCTTGTTATCCTCACAAAAACGACACATGCGCGTCAACAATTCCATATCTTCTCCAAAAGATTTATGGTCGTAACCGCCGCTCTTGATCACTATTTCCCGGTCAAACAATCCCAGACCACCGGAAACGTTTGGTACGCAGTTGAGCGCACTCCAACCCATCTTTCCCAGCACAAAGGAGCGAATATATTCCACCTCCTGGAAGCGCGGCAGCATGGCCTTAGGTGGGCGCATGCGCGTCATCACTCCTTCATCAAACTCACTGGAATTGGCAATGCGCAAAGTAGCTCCTATGGCAATCACCCGCTTGTCCCCATCCTGCATCACCGGTTTAATCAGCTCCAGCAGGGTGTCTTTATGCAGCACGCAGTCCACATCCGTGCATACAAAGTAATCGAATGCTGCGGCGTTAATGCCGGCATTTACCGCATCTGCCTTACTTTTTCCGTTGGCTTTGTCGATTACCAGCAGGTTGGAATAGGCGAGGTTGCGCGACTTATAAATATTTTTTACCGGTTTGGTCCTGATTTTTTCATTGTAGGCGAAATCCACCGCCACCATGTCAAACTCCCGAATCAGCTGTTCCAGACTATCATCCGTACTGCCATCGTTGATCAGCACAATTTCGAATTTCGGGTAGTTGAGCGTGAGCAGCGAGCGTACGTTGGCAATGATGGTAAGTCCTTCATTGTAAGCAGGCGCAAGGATGGATATGCCAGGCGCCAGCGGGGAGCTGACCAGGTTTTCCAGCTGACTGGGTTTGGTGGCATTCAGGTAACGCCTGATAGCGATGATGGACAGTAATGCCAGCAAACCATATACAATGATTAACGTTAACCCATACACAAAAATGGATGAGTCGTAAAATGCGGCTAATATTTCCTGTACACTGCTCATCAATATTTAATTAATGGGTTCATGCAATGTTTGAGGATGAGGAGGTTTTCACCTTTGGTGGTGGCCAGCAGCTCATCGATCACGCCCCGGGCTACGACTTCATTTTTCACGATGGCGCGGGCCGCAGCCTTGCGCAGGTCAAAGTCAGTGGAATGCAGGAATTCATTCCGCAGGAAGTCGATATGCCGTCCGCTTCTGATACGCCCCAGCGCCTTCAGGATAGCGATCTGGCAAAACAGCGGCTGGCTGGTATACAGGTGTACCAGCTTATCTTCCACTTCCGCAATTTTCAAACGGCCCAATGCCTCGATGGCATCGGCGCGCAGCAGGTGGTCCCTGTTTTCCAGCAGCTTCACGATGGCAGGCACGGCGGCGATCTGGTTATAATGTACCACCAGCTTCATACAGAACGACACTACACTTTTATTGGAGGAGTAGGTGATCCATCGGGCGAAATTGGGAATGGCAATATCTGTGGTGGTGGTGATAATGCGAAAGAGCTCCACCTGGTCCCAGGGCAGGAGCGGATCGGTAACGGAGTCGAAGAACTTAAACGGTTCGTTCTTACTCAGCTTGATGTACGCCTGCCTGGCAGCTGCTCTTAACTCACGGTTACGGCTATTGGCCAGCGGGAGGATCGTCACATCGGAAATCGGCATGTCCAGGAGTGTGAACTCGGTGAGCGCTTCTACTTTTCGGTTCCAGTGGCGCGACTTCAACTTACGCATGGCGTCTTTGTCGAGGTCCAGCTGCAGGTACAGGTTGCGCAGCAGGTCGCCGGCGCTGCCAGACACATTGTTGCGGTAATGGATAATGCGTGCCGTCAGCATTTGCCGGCCCCAGCGCCGGTGCAGCGGCAGGGCATCAAACGGCTCCAGGTCCAGCGCCACCTTCGAAGGCGCCACATCCTGTGGTATATTCGGATTGGTAATAATCTCGTTGATCAGCAGGTCGTCAATCTTGGGCAGCATTTTCTGCAAACGCCGGCGCTGCCGGAAGTTACGGTAACGACTTCTCAGCATGACCAGGTAGGCCAATACCGTGGCAGACACCGCTAAGAATATAAATATCATGGCTATTTTGATAGCCAACGGCGCATAATAGTATATAGAGCGGATTTCCTGCAGAATGTCGGATAGTGTAGTTTCCAATAGTAAATTTTATTTCTTCATTAATAAACGTTTTACCCTGATAATCAACTCAGCAGGGATAATAGGCTTTTTAAGGAAATCATCCACCCCCAGCTTAAAGCCTTCCATAATCATGTCTTCATTACCCGCGTTGGAAACAATAATAACTGGTATCGGATGCTCCTGGTCATGCGTTTTCACTTTACTGAGGATTTCAAATCCATTGGCATAAGGCATCATAATATCAGTAATGACCAGGTCATACTGATAATTATTGTCTTCCAGTTTCTGCATGGCCTCTTTGCCATTCACGGCAACATCCACCTGGTACTCAGGCTCCGGCAAAATACGTGCAATAATTTTCGGCATTACTTCATCATCCTCTACAAGCAGAATTCTATTCATTGTGTTGCTTTTGTCCGCTTATAACAACCATTAAAGGTCCTTGTTCAAAGCGGCTGGTTAGTATTAAATTATTTCGTACGGTCATTTGAGAGAGGTTTGGCATTTCAAAAGAGAATGATGTAAAACTTTGGCGAAGGATATTTCACAGACAGTAACTCACCGCGCATCGCGCAATTTCCACTCAAATGGCACCGAAGTTGTCATCTGAAAAATTTTGTACCGGAACTCCCGTCATCTTCGTATATATACTATGATAACTGGTTTTTAGTTTTTCCGTTAACAAATAAAAATATTTGGAACGCTCGATAATATTACTTGTCAAAATCATTGAATATGAACAAGTTTTGATATTTTTAACTAAATTATAGAATAAAATTGATTGCAGGTATTTCAGCCGCTTTTTTCGATCACATATTTTTAGTCAGACTATGAAGTTTTCATTGGTAAACCGGTTGTACGCGGGATTTGCTCTGGTCGTGATCCTGGTTGTACTGGGTGGCATCCTCACTATTAGGTCATTCCAGAAACAGAAGCACGAGTCTGCCTGGGTACAGCATACCTATAAAGTGTTGAACCAGCTGGAAAGGATAAACCGGCTGGTGGTAGATATGGAAGCCTCCCGGCGTGGATTCCGCGCCACATTCGAGCGCAAATATCTACAACCCTATGAGTTGAATCTCCCTAAAATTACACCGGCCGTAACCACGCTTCGCAGTATGGTGGCCGATAACCAAGCGGAAGAACGGCGGGTAGATAGTCTGGAAAACGCCATCAACGCCATTTTGAGCTACTGGAACGAAAATGATCACCGCATCTGGAAACAGACATTTGCAGAAAATGTGGAGCTGACAGATAGGGAAGTTGACCTGATGGATAAGATCCGCACTAATATTATTAATATACGTACAGAAGAACAGCGGCTGCTCGTACTGAGGGAAAATGAAAATGAGGAGTCGGCAGACAGGTCGATGGTGGTACTGATATGGAATAACTTCTTCATACTGGTAGTGGGTTTCATTCTTATTGTAGTTACCTATAAAGAGTTTAAACGCAGGTTGAGGGCGCAACGGATACTTAACGACAAGCTGGATGAGGTAGTGGAACTGAATAACCAGGCTAACCAACGAAACTGGAAACTGGTAGGGATGGATCAGATGAATGCCAGCCTGCAGGGGATCTTAAACGTTTCCTCGCTGTCACAAAAGTGCCTGAAGGAACTGGTGGAATATGGTAACTATGTAGCCGGCGCCTTTTATATTACAGATGAAAATAAGGGAAATCTTCGTTTAGCCGCCGGCGTTGCAGTGCCTGCCGGTATACCGCAAACGCTTGTGCCCGGTGAGGGCCTCACCGGCCAGGCCGCCCTGGAAAAAAAGATAAAAGTGATTGAAGATATCCCGGGCCACTACTGGAAAATCAAATCTGCCACCGGTGAAACCTCTCCGGCGCAATTGATCCTGGTGCCATTGTGGATGGACAGCGAAATCGCCGGCGTGATAGAACTGGCATCTTTCCATAAAACCTCAAAGGTACAACTGGAACTACTGGAAACACAGGCGAAGGATATTGCTGTGGCCCTCAATGCCGCCAGCAGCCGGGATAAGGTAATGGAACTGCTCAAACAGGTGCAGGAACATAAGGAAATCCTCATCAACCAGCAGGAAGAACTCCGGCAGAGCAATGAAGAATTAAGCCGCCAGTCAGAGGTATTACAGGCTTCCGAAGAAGAACTCCGCGTACAGGAAGAAGAGCTGCGGCAGGTAAACGCGGAAATGACCGTGAAAAATAAAGCGCTGGAAGCCGCCAGGGAAGCACTTTCGCTAAAAGCCTCCGAACTGGAAGCCAGCAACCGTTATAAAACGGACTTCCTCGCCAATATGTCCCACGAACTCCGGACGCCACTCAACAGTGTGCTGATCCTGGCCAAAATGCTGGAAGAGAACAAGGATAACAACCTCACCGCGCGCCAACGGGAATACGCTACCATTATTCATCGCTCCGGTTCAGAACTGCTCACCCTCATCAATGATATCCTCGACCTGTCGAAAATTGAAGCGGGTAAAATCGATATCAATATAGATGAGGTGCGGGTGAAGGAAATGCAGAATGACATCGATGACCTGTTTAAAATAGTAGCACAACAAAAAAATATTCACTTCATACAGAATACCAGCGCCGATGTACCGGAAAAAGTGCCTACAGACAAGCAACGCCTGGAACAGGTGATCCGCAACCTCTTGTCCAATGCCTTTAAGTTTACACCAGAACATGGCACCGTAAAGGTGGAATGGTATATCAAAGAAGCGAGCCTTTGCGTGAGCGTGATTGACACAGGCATGGGGATTCCGGAAGATAAGCAGCAGCTGATCTTTGAAGCCTTTCAGCAAGCCGATAGCAGTACCAGCCGTAAGTTTGGTGGTACAGGGCTCGGGCTTTCCATCTCCCGCTATCTGATGAAAATGATGAACGGGCAAATACTCCTGGAAAGCAGCTCTCCCGAAGGAAGTACGTTTACCATCAGCATCCCGCTGGAACCAACTCACCAGCCATTCCGGCCCATTGTAGAAAGTATTCCCGCCAAAGAACAGGTGCAGGAGCCCGTGGATGCCACCCCGGACGACGATCGCGCCAACATTGGCCAACAAGATAAACTCATTCTCATCGTAGAAGACGATAAGTGGTTCGCGGATCTGTTAAAAGAGGTGTCGAGAAATAAAGGTTTTAAAACCATTGTAGCCCATAACGGGCAGGAAGGGCTCTACCTGGCCCGCAAGTTCAGGCCGGTAGCCATTATCCTGGATATGAACCTGCCGGTGATCGATGGAGAGAGTATACTGCAGATCATACGCAGCACGGATGATCTCAAAGATATACTCGTACATGTGGTAACCGCAGGGGAATTATCTCCTCATACCGCCAATAACGTAAATGGATACACGCAGAAACCCATTCAGCAGCCCGACATGGAAAAGATTTTTGGAGATATTAATGCCCAGCTCTATGAACGGCTGAAAAAAGTTCTGATCATTGCCGCAGGCCCACTGGCGGGAGATCCACACATCCGCTCCAAAACAGAAGAACGGCGGCTGGAAACGCAGTACGACCAGGTTAGCTCTATTGCGGAAGCCAGACCCTACCTCGCTGCCCAAAAATATGATGGGGTAATTGTGGAATTAGGGGGAGATACCAGCGCCGCCGTGGCAGAACTGCAAGACCTGGCCACACTTACCGCTGCCTCCAACACCCCGGTAATCGCCTACCTCGATAAGGATATCAGTCCTGCCGAAGAGGCGCAGCTGAAAAAGCACGCCTCCGCTATCGTGCGCAGCGCCGCCCTGGCAACAGACCGCCTCCTCGATGAATTGGAGTTGTTTTTGTATAAGCTGGAAAAAGTAGATCCTGCAAACGTGGAAACACTCAAAGAGCTGAAGGACACCGAAAACATCATGGAAGGCAAAACCATCCTGCTGGCAGATGATGATATGCGAAACGTGTTTTCCATCAGCGCACTCCTGGAAGCACAGGGCGTAAGCGTGCTGGCTGCCTCCGATGGCCAGGAAGCACTGGATGTACTCCGGCAACACCCCGATACCCACCTCGTGCTGATGGATATTATGATGCCGGGCATGAACGGCTACGAAGCCATGAAACAAATAAGACAGGATAAACGATTTACCCGGCTGCCGATTATCGCACTCACCGCCAAAGCAATGGCGGACGACCGGCAGAAATCAATAGACGCCGGGGCTTCTGATTATATTACCAAACCCGTGGATGGTAGTAAATTATTGTCGCTCATCCGGGTGTGGTTGTCATAAATAATATATGGTAGAAGAAATCAGTAATACAGAACTCCAGGAGCTGATCTATATCATCCAGCATCAGTACGGTTACGACTTCAATGACTACGCAAAGGCATCACTGAAGAGAAGATTCGTACGGTTTATGGGACATGCCAGCGTGGATACACTGGTGGAATTGAAGACGCGGCTGCAAACAGAACCGGCATTTTTTAAACGGATGGTGGAATACATTACCGTGAATGTGACGGAAATGTTTCGTGATCCGGGCTTTTATAAATTATTGAGAGAAGAAGTGTTACCCCGGCTGGCCACCTACCCGATCATTAAAATATGGCACGCAGGCTGCGCTACCGGTGAAGAAGTATACTCCATGGCCATACTGCTCCAGGAAGCAGGCTTGCTGGAACGCAGCCGTTTATACGCCACCGATATGAACGCCGCCAACCTCGAAAAAGCTAACACCGGCATCGTGCCCATGAAGTGGATGAAAGATTATACACACAATTATATTCAATCGGGAGGAAGGCATGACTTTTCCGATTATTATACTGCACGGTATGATAATGCGATCATTCATCCATCGCTGCGAAAAAACATCATCTTCTTTCAGCATAACCTGGTAACCGACCAGGTATTTAACGAGTTTCAGCTAATATGCTGCAGAAACGTATTTATCTATTTCAATCGCCCATTGCAGGAAAAAGTAGTGTCGCTGTTTTACGACAGCCTTGCCACCAGAGGCTACCTGGCACTGGGTATGAAAGAGTCCATGTTATTCAGCAAAGAGCGGAAGAAGTTTGAAGTAGTGAACGGTCCGTATAAAATTTTCAGACGTAAATTATAATACTTGAAGCCTGCAACCGGATTTGATATTATTGCCATTGGTGGCTCCGCCGGCAGCCTGCCCGTAATGGGCAGGCTGGTCAGGGAATTGCCGCGGGATATGAAAGTACCCGTTATACTGGTGTTGCATCGGCTCAAGAACGTACATAGTGAGTTAAACAAGCTGATGTCGACCGACAGGCCTATCATAGAGCCGGAAGACAAAGAGCAGGTGAAGCCAGGCTGTATTTACCTCGCACCGCAAAACTACCACCTGCTGGTAGAGCCGGATGGTACCTTTTCACTGGACTATTCCGAGCTGGTGCACTACAGCCGGCCGGCGATAGATGAAACATTTTTTAGTATAGCCGCCACCTATGGCAAACGCGCGCTGGGCATCCTCCTCAGTGGTGCCAACAGCGATGGTGCCGCCGGATTACTGCGCATCGTGAAAAACGGTGGTACCGGCATCGCCCAGGACCCGGAAGAAGCAGAATTCGATATTATGCCACTCGCAGCCATAGAACTTTCCAATAAGATAGACGTTATGCGGTCAGATGAAATGACAACCTATATAAGAACTACATACAACAACAAGTAAATTGACAACTAAATGTTAGAACCTTCCAAAAAAATGACGATCCTGCTCGTGGACGATAAACAGGAAAACCTGTTGTCGCTCGAAGACATGCTGCAGGCTCCCAACAGGGTATTTCTGAAGGCACTATCGGGCAATGAGGCACTTAAGCTTACCCTGAAAAACCCTGATATAGGGCTCATTATGCTGGATGTACAAATGGGAGATATGGATGGTTACGAAGTGGCACGGCTCCTGAAAAGCAACCCAAAAACCAAGGACATCTCCATCATTTTTGTAACCGCGATCAACAAGGAAGAGCAATATGTACTAAAAGGATTTGAAGAAGGTGCAGTGGATTACCTGGCCAAGCCACTGGACGTAGATATTACCCGGGCAAAAGTCAGCGTTTTTGAAAAACTGTACTTCTACCAGGAAGAGCTGAAAAATGCACTGGCGGATAAAGATAAAATCAATAAGCAGCTGGAACGCTTTATGTTTGTGGTGGCGCATGACCTGAAATCCCCGCTGAACGGGGCTATTGGCCTGCTCAATGTCATCGCGGAAGATGAGCGCATCAAGAATGAACCAGACCTGGGGGAATACATGCAGATCGTACTCACGGCTACCAACCACCTCACGGAAATGATTACCAGTGTGCTCGACTATACCCGCAAGATTGAGGAGGAACAACCCAAAGAGCCGGTAGAAGTAGGGCAGATGCTCCGTAATATGGTAAAACTCCTGTTCCTGCCGGCTAACGTATCGGTGGTATACGATACGGAGTTTCCTACCATTACCACTACGCGACTCAAACTGCAACAGGTATTTCAGAACCTGGTCACCAACGCAATAAAGCACAACGATAAAGCAAACGTAGACATTCATATTGGTGCGGCGGAATCAGAAAAAGAGGGGTATATACAGTTTTATGTACAGGACAACGGCCCTGGTGTGTCGCAGCGGGATACCGATCGTATTTTCCGTTTATTTGAAAAAGGTGATGGTGCTACAGGAACCGGTATCGGACTGAATATTTTCAAAATGCTGGTAGAGGAACAGGGAGGTAAGGTATGGGTAGAATCCAATCCTGGCGTGGGTAGTAAGTTCTTTTTTGAATGGAGTAGGCAATAGCAGGCACGCGCCGTTACACGGCTTCGAAAATCCATAATCTTCCGCTTACCTGCTGGGATGAAACAGGCATACAGATGACGTTGTATTTTTTTTCTGTTGGGTAATCGAACTTCCATTCCCAGTTGGTGATCACATTGGCTGGGGAGGAAAACAACTGCATGGCTTCCTGGTAAATTTCTTCCGCATTGGTGGCCCTGCTGCGCAGCTGCATCATGGCATCCGAAAGGATGGCGGGCAGCTGCTCGCCGGCACCGGAGAGCTCCAGCAGTTCAGCTGCCGGCTGATTTACCCATCCGGAATATCCATCATTGTTGATGAAAATAATGGCATGCGGCATTGCGTGCATGATCGCGGAAAAGCGGGCGGCTACACGCTGAAAGTGGCTGTGCTGCTGACTGTGGGTAATGATTTCCTTCAGGCGTATGCGCATCGTTTCAATGCATTCCTGGAAGGCGGCGGTCATTTCCACGGGTTCGCTCCATCCCAGCAGAATCATGCTGTTAGCAGGTTCTGTGTGAAGAGGAATAATGACGGAGGAGGAAAAAGCCTGCAGGAGGTCTTTCAGTACGTTGTGATTGGGTGGTGGAATGGCAGGCCAGTAAATCGTTTTAAAGGCATTGGAGTAGAGCATTTTTTTGATGGGCTCCGGGTCCAGCACCATGTCTTCCAGGTATTCCGGATAGGCATTTTTCACTCTGGCGGTAAACTCATCCTGGAATTCGATTTGCAGCGTAATATTGGCATGCAGCAATGTTCTCAGCAGGTTAATACTGAAGGTGAGAAATGATCCGATATGCTTCTCCTTATCCCAGCGGCTTGTTTGATTTATAAAACTCAGCGCTTTACTGTCCCAACTTGTCACACCTATAGGTTGAACGGGTGATAAATAATTATAAAAATGTTTTAATGGCACTGACCACCTCTTGTGGTGCGCTCATATGCGGGAAATGCCCGGTGGTTTGTACTTTGATCCTGGTACTATTAGGGATGCGGGCTTCCATATATTCGCTTACTGCTCCCGGAACGGCAATATCGTCAGCTGTCTGCAGGATCAGTACCGGGATTTTCACGTGTTGCAGGGCGTCTCGGTGATCCAGCTGAAAAATACTACGTGCTACAGCAATGGCAATATCTGCTCTGATAGCGGTAAGGCTGGCGGCAAATCCGGCTGCCAGTTCCGGCCGTTGGGGCTGATTCATGGCAAGGGCAGAAAATCCGCTGGCCCAGGCGTGGTAGTTTGACTCCATGGCCGCATATAGATCGTTGAGTGACTGCTGATTGAATCCGCCTATGTAGTCCTGCTCCTCATCATTGAGGTAGCGTGGACTGGAGCCGATCATGATCAGCCGCTCAAATATACCGGGATATTGCAGGCTGGTCAGCAGCCCGATCATGCCGCTTACACTGTGCCCTACAAAAGTAACGTTGGTAAGTCCCAGCTCCTGGATGATATCAGCTATGTCTTTCACATAGCCGTCTGTGGTGGCATACCGGTTAAAGCTAAATGCTGCGATGTCCGACTTGCCGCCACCAACATTATCATAAAGGACTATCTTATAAT
Source organism: Chitinophaga jiangningensis (assembly GCF_900142605.1). Lineage (GTDB taxonomy): Bacteria > Bacteroidota > Bacteroidia > Chitinophagales > Chitinophagaceae > Chitinophaga > Chitinophaga jiangningensis. Next base: position 9,220 of record NZ_FRBL01000004.1, on the reverse strand, counting down.
CATCTGTGAAGGCGGTAACTACCTCCTTAAAAGAAGTCTGGTCAATTCCGAATCCATGGCCGAAAACGAGTGTCTGTGGGGCGTCAGGATTTCCAATGATATGAATATTATTCTTCCGGGCGATGGCCATAATGATTATTTTTCGAGAGCCTTCCTTATAATCTGTCGTTCCAAATATAACGAATAAACGCTTACTTTGCGCCAGAAAAAAACCGCGCCTGTTGCAGCAGACACGGTCAAATGATTCATACAATTGCTTGTATGCATTTAGTTAACACTAAAATCAGTCTAATATACATTTTTTTATCGTAGAACACAACGGCAGCATGGCTTTTATTTTTGACATGAACGGAACCATGATCAATGACATGGAATACCACCTGGACGGCTGGTTTGATATGCTTAATAAACTGGGGGCTAACATGACCCGCGAGCAGGTGAGGGGGCATATGTACGGCAAAAATGAGGAACTCCTGGAAAGGATTTTCGGTAAAGGGCACTTCACCCCGGAGGAGATGGCAACTTATGCCCGCCGTAAGGAGGAGATTTACCAGGCGGCGTTCCGCCCTCACTTACAGCTGATTGCAGGCCTGCCGGCATTCCTGGAAAAGGCCACCGCGCAACAAATTCCCATGGCTATCGGCACCGCCGCTGATAAGTTTAATGTGGACTATGTACTGGATAACCTGGACCTGCGGCACTATTTCAAAGCCATCATCGGCGCTGAAGATGTAAGCAGCAGCAAACCCAATCCGGAAGTTTTCCTGAAAGCAGCGGAAGCACTGGGCGTGCCAGCTGCCAACTGCATTGTATTTGAGGATGCCCCTAAGGGCGTGGAAGCGGCTGCCAACGCGGGAATGAAGGCGGTGGCTATCACGAGCATGCATACACGTGATGAATTTGATCAATATGACAATATCATAGCGTTTGTGGACGATTATAATGATCCGGTACTGGCGCAGTTATTCAGCTAATAGCCCATGCAGGCCCCACCGCGCGCAGCGCGGAACCTACCCAATGACACCGAAGGTGTCATTCATGATCTTAGATGAATGATGCCTTCGGTATTAGGAGCGGGTTCCGTGCCGGGTGGGTAAATAACTACAGCTACAGCCTAAAACACTTCAATATCTTCCCAAAAACCTCCGTATTCTCATACACTCCGCCAAACAACCCCGAATTAGGCCCGTAGGCAAACACCATCACCGGAATACCCGTATGATCATTGGTGGCGAAATTACCCCGCAGCCAACCCTGCTTAATATCTCCATCCATCAGGGACAATCCCCCGGTTTCATGATCTGCGGTCACAATAACAGTAGTCTCTTTTTGCTGATCTGCAAATTGCAGGGCTTCACCCACCGCCTCATCAAAATCCAACATCTCGCGGACCAGGTATTCCAGGTTGTTATAATGGCCGCCATGGTCGATCCGGGAGCCCTCCACCATCAGGAAAAAGCCTTTTTTGTTTTGGCCAAGCTGCTGTAAAGTCTTTTTCAGGGCCACTTTGAGGTAATCCCCGCGGCCCTCCTGCATGGAGTTCACCACTTTATCCGACAGTATTACCAGCGTTCTGCCCTTGGTAAGTGGGTCCCACTGATCCAGCTGGTCAATAACCGTTACGCCGGCTTTGCTTAATTCCTGCTGTAAGCTGCTTCCCTGTATGGTTTCCAGGGCCTCCTTTCCGCCGCCTGCGGCCAGCTGTAATTTGCTGCCGATCAGTTGGTGCAGGAGCAGACGTGTGCTATCCCGGTCGGACGTATGACCATAGAAAGATGCGGGTGTAGCCCCGGTAATTTCCTCGGTTACCAGCACGCCACTCTGTATGCCGGCTTTCGCCAGCTTCTCAGGAAGAGAAGAGATCGCCACATAGGTATTGTCCATCCCTATCTCCCGGTTATTGGTTTTACTGCCTGTGGCCAGGGCAGTACCACCGGCAGCAGAATCAGTATGGTAGTTATCGGTGGACTGGGTTTTGGATAGGCCCAGTTGCTTCATCCGGAATATATTCAGGTCGCCGCGATTGGCTGTATAACCGGCGTATAGCTGCGCCAGCCCGGTACCATCGCCAATCATCAGGATCACATTTTTTGATTTCAATTTTGTGGCATCGGAAACATACGTAGGCGTATACACGCTGTGTACCGGAGTGTTTGCACTGTAGCTTTTGCTGGTATGCTGCATCACTTCATACAGTTCCACCGGGTGATCCGAGCCAATTACATCCACTCCCAGGTCCATCAGTTTATAATAGGTACTCTTACTACTGGCTGCCCCCCAGAACCGGAAAGGCTTGCCCATGGCATGTACAGCGGCAATCTGCTTTTCGATGGCTTTTTGCTCTGCAGGCACCAGGGTCCCCTTCCCGTTCCAGCGGGTAAATTTTCCCATGTCCGTACTGATAAGGGCTACCCGTTCCAGGGCCGCTGCATTGTAAGTGCTGTCGGGCCTGCCGTCAAAATAAAACAACGGATCATACTGCTGCCAGGTATCCGCTGCCGGTACATTTCCGGATAATATTATCTGAACCGCATTCGGGTTAATGCGACTGTCGAAGTATTTTTTATAAGGCTGTATCTCCTGCTGTAAAACAGCCAGGGTAGGGGCTCCTGCAGATTTCAGGTCTATCAGCAGGCGCATGGGCGCACCATCCGCATAGGGCTTGCCCCCGTTCAGCTCAAACTGCCGCGCGATCGGTTGCAGGTACAACGCTTCCAATGTGCGGGCTTCGCTGATATCTTTCTTGTCGTGGGCTACATATAAACGCCCGTTTTGCAAATGGACATCTGCTTCAATATAACCGAAACCTAAACTGGCAGCGGCGTAAAAGGGCATAGTTCGTTCGTAGTCGTTGTGGGAATGTGCCTGTGACATCGTATGCAGTTTCGTTTGTGCATAGAGGTTAGTAGCAATAATGCAGGCAGGCAGGAAGCAGAATTTTTTCATTGTGTTGAAATTACAAAATACCTTTTCAGGAGGAAGGGAGTGCCTTTGGCACTCCCTTCCTCCTTTCTTTTCTGTCGCCGTAGGCGACAGAAAAGAAAGGTCAATATCAAAAATTACCAGCCCTGGTTCTGGGTAATCACCCCACCGCTGGCATCAATTTCACGTTGCGGCACCGGCCATACGTGCATCACCGCCGGATCAAACTTACGGGCTGGCCATATCACCTTCACCGGATCTACGCCATGCAAAGGCTTTGCATAAGCCGCCTGTGCATCTCCCCAGCGTACCAAATCGAAATGACGATCCGCCCACTCACCGGCCAGCTCACATCTTCTTTCATGCTTCAGATTAGCCATGGTAGCACCGCTGATAGGTTTCAGCCCCGCTCTTTGACGTACGAGATTGATTTCATTATCGCCGCTCTTGCCCTGCATAATCATCGCTTCGGCTTTGATCAGCAGTATTTCCGCATAACGGAGCAGTGGCGGATTAAGCGCGGTAACGGGATGGTCGCCATTCGGGCTCAGGTAAGTGCCCACCGGGTTTTCGTAACCAAATGGTTCCATGTACTTGCGGAACTGGTAACCGCTGGTGCTGTTGGTGCTGCTATAGGTACGGGTTTCTCCAAAATACCTGAACTGATCACCAGGCTGCAGAATAGTAGCAGGCAAACGCAGGTCGCCCGCTTCATATTCCTCTACCAGCTCACGGGTAGGCATATAATACCCCCAGCCGTTGTACTTACCCCAGCCGGTATTTTCCAGCATTACGCCAGGAAGTATGCTTCCCCAGCCACTGGTGCCGGCAGGCGTGCTGTACGCACTCCAGATATATTCTCCTGTCCAGTTGTTGGCAATGGTAAATACATCCGCAAAATTTTTGAGCAGGGAGTGCTTGCCACTTAGTATCACTGAATCTGCGTAAGCAGCTGCATTCACATAATCTTTTTTATAGAGATATGTTTTTGCCAGGTAGGCCAGCGCCGCGGTTCGGTGTGCATGCCCGTAATCAGCAGCGGAGTAGGTGGAGAAATCCGGTAACAGCGCCGCAGCCTTTTTCAGATCGGAAATTACGGTATCATAATTTTCTGTTACGTTCTTCGCACGCGGTACCACCACACCGGGTGTAGGGTTGTACTTGCTGATGATTGGAACACCGGCGCGGTTATCACCGTAGAGATACGACAACTGGTAGTACATCAGTCCGCTGAGGAAGTAAGCCTCACCCAGGTAACGCTGCTTCAGCTTTTCGTCCATCGTGATAGCCGGCACTTTGCTGAGGATATCATTGGCACGTTTGATCACCAGGTAGCGGAGTGACCACTGACCTTCTGTATAACTACCGCCAATAAACGAAGAGTTGAAGTTCTTGATGTTTTCAGCTTCCGGCTTACCACGACCCACCACCATATCATCGGAGGCGTCAATAAACCAGAAGGCGCCACGGCCATAAAAGTTTTCATCGTCAAATGGTGCATACATGGCGTTCACACCACTGGTGGCATCCTTTGCCGTTTTCCAGAAGTTATTGAGCGAAGGAGAGCCTTCCGGTGCTACATCCAGCTTGCTGTTGCAGGCGCTGATGGCTAATCCTGCAAATATAGAGAAGGTATAAACTATCTTTTTCATCCTGTTTTGCTTAAGTATTAGAAATTCACACTGAGTCCTGCAATGAAGCCACGTGCCTGCGGATAGCGCCCCAGGTCAATGCCGTAGGTATCAGTGCCCACCTCAGGGTCCATGCCTGAATATTTGGTGAAAGTGAAGAGGTTGTTACCGGTCACGAATACACGCAGTTTACTGATATGCATCCTGCCTGCCATGTTTGCCGGCAGCGTATAACCGAGGGTTACACTTTTGATGCGCAGGTAAGAGCCGTCTTCCAGGTACCAGTCGGAAGTAGTACCGAAGTTGCCGTTAGGGTCAGAGATAGAGACTCTTGGAATATCCGTGTTAGTATTCGTTGGCGTCCAGGCATTTTTTACATCTGCCAGCAGGTTGTAACCCTGGCCGGTTACCAGTGGTGCAAGGCCGGTATACTTCAGTGCATTAAACACTTTGTTGCCCTGCACGCCCTGCAGGAACAGGTTGAAGTCAAATCCCCTGTAACTGCCGTTGAACGTAAAGCCGTAGGTGAACTTAGGATATGGTGTGCCCATAAACTGACGGTCGGAGTTGTTGATCTTACCGTCGTTGTTGGCATCAATAAATTTCATGTCACCTGGTTTTGCATTTGGCTGGATCTTGCTGGTAACGCCGGTTTTAGCATCCGTCCAGGTGTAGTTGTCGATTTCCTGCTGCGTCTGGAACAGGCCTGCACTTTTTACAAGGTAGTAGGAATACAGCGGGTGACCTACTTCTACACGGATAGGCGTGATAGAACTACGGATATTGATATCGGAAGTACTCAGTACCTGGTCGCCCATACCTAACGACAGCAGTTTGTTGTTAACGGTAGCCAGGTTCGCACCTATGCTATACTGGAAATCACTGCCTTCTTTACTGTTGAAAGTAATCCCCAGTTCAATACCGTTATCTCTTACATTACCCACATTCATCCAGGCACCATTTTGCACACCATCGGTACTCAGTGCCTGTTTCTGGCGGAGCATCTTGTTAGTTTTCTTGATGAAGTAATCCCCAATCAGGTAAATACGGTTATCGAGCAGGCCGAGGTCGATACCGATATTGGTTTGTTCTGATTCCGCCCAGGTAAGATCAGGATTGGCGATGGTTTGTTCGTAATACGCGCGGCCAATACCCGGTTTTGCTCCAAAGTATACGCTGGTACGGCCTAGCAGCGGGCTAACGGCGCCCACCGGCAGGGAGGATAAGTTACCCAGCAAACCATAGCTGCCTCTTAATTTCAGGTAGCTCAGTACATGGTCTATTTCCAGGTCTTTGATAAACTGTTCGCTGGTGAGTACATAGCCGGCAGATACTGAATAGTAATTCTGATAGCGGTGACTCGGCGCTACTAAGGAGCTGCCATCACGTCTCCCTAAAACAGAAAAAAGATATTTGGAATTATAGTCATAGTTGATACGACCAAAGAATGATTGTGTGGCTAGCAGATCCCTGCCACCATTGAAGCCATTCGGGTCCACTGCATCTCCGTTTTGCGGATAGCGGAACTCCGGACGCTCGTCGCCGTAGTTGTTGACCAGCAGGTTGAAATAATCCCGCTGGATGCGCTGGTAGCTGAAACCGCCCACCACGTTGAGGTGGTGCGCCTTCAACTGTTTGTTATAAGTCAGCGTTTGTTCTGCCAGCAGATCGTTGGAATTACTGTTGGATAAATACAGGTTGTTGAAGTCGAATTTCTTGCCGATTTCCAGTACGCGGCTAGTAAAGTTTTTCTCGTTGTCAAACACTTTGTTGATGGAGAGATTAGACCGGAAGGTCAGGTTAGCCGGCAGTTTTATCTCTACATACGGGTTGATCAGGAGAAAGCTTTTCGGGTGTTTCTGATCGAGGCGCTGGAGGTAGGCTACCGGGTTGATCACATCACCGTAACCACCGGCCCATTGGGCAGGCAGGCCGCTGAAACTGCCATCCGGCTGGTAAGGCGCAACGCTGGGGGTGTATTGTAACGCCGTCAGGATAGCGCCGGTATAGGCACTGGTGGTATTGGCACCATTACCATTCGTATAGGCGTAGCTGATATTTTCGCCTACCTTGAGCCAGTCGTTGAGCTGGTGGTCAGAGTTAAGGCGGAAGTTATAACGTTCGCTGAAAGTATTGATAAGAATCCCGTCCTGCTTGCGGTAACCGAAGCCCATAAAGTATTTCGACTTATCATTACCGCCGCTCATATCCAGGTTATATTCCTGCAGTTTGGCAGACCGGGTGATTTCGTCCATCCAGTTGGTGCGGGTGATGGCGCCATCCGGATTTTTGGTGGCATCGTAAGCGGGATTACGTGTTTTGCCTGCATTATCATATGCCTGGTTCATCACATCGTTGAACTCGGCCGCATTGAGCACATCCAGCGTTTTGTAGGCGCTTTGAACACCGAGTTTCGCATCCGCGTTTACGGACATCTTGCCGGATTTACCTTTCTTGGTAGTGATGAGGATCACCCCGCCGGAAGCGCGTGCGCCGTAAATAGCAGCGGCGGCATCTTTCAAAACAGAAATGGACTCGATGTCTGCCGGGTTCACCAGGCCATCATAGATGGTGCCATCCACTACGTACAGTGGGTTTTCACCGTTGATACCGCCGGTACCGCGGATATATACTTTAGGGGGCGACATCGGATCACCGCCCTGGTTTTGTACCTGTACGCCGGGCGCCTTGCCCTGCATGGCTTCTTCCACGCTGCTAACAGAGCGGGAACTCAGTTTATCCAGCTTTACATCTGTGATGGCGCCGGAAATCTTATTACGGGACTGGCTACCATATCCCACCACCAATACCTGCCCTAGTTCACGGCTGGTGGTGTTGAGCGTGATTTGCAGCGGAGTGCCGGTGAATACTATTTCCTGTTGTTTATAACCCACCATACTGATGGTAAGTACAGCTTCCCCGTTTACAGGGGCATTAAAGGAGAAGTTACCGTTAGCATCGGTAATGGCGCCTTTGTTGCTGCCTTTGAGCTGTACAACGGCGCCTGGCAATGGGCCGGAGGCATCCGTTACTTTGCCGCTGATCTTTTTTTCCTGTTGCAGGGCGCTGGTCATGCCGGGGTTGGCATTGGCCGGAAAGATGACAATGGTGTTTTGGCGTTCTTCGTACTTCAAACCAGTGCTGAGCAGCAGGTCGGAAAGTATAGCCGCCACCGTTTCGTTTTTCCAGGTATGTGGTGTTACCTGTAAGTTGGCCAGGGCGCGGTTATCATAGGAGATCCGCACGCCTGCTTTTTTTTCCAGGGATACAATGGCCTGGGTAAGAGAACCTTTTTTTACATCCATGCCCGGCACTACATGCTCTAATGCCTGGCTGAATGCGGAGAAGCTTTCTGTGAAAGGAACAGCGGCCAGCAGTAGTACAAGCAGGGGCTTCATCCTTCGCGGATGTTTCAGGTGATGTCGCAATGTTGGTTGCATAATGTATAGTGTTAAATATGAATGGTCTGATGATTACTGTACCACATACTTTTTATGGTCCGTGGTATTGAATTTTATTTTTGGTGAGATGATAATCCTGCTAATGATATCGAGCTTATTTTGCAGGGTCATGCTTTGGTTGAAGTTCACACTAAGCCGGCAGGCATCGATATTGGCTTTCGTTTCAAAGGCCACTCCATGGTAGTTCTCCAGTTCCCACAGTACCTGTTGCAGTGGTACGTCATGCATTACTAAATCGCCGCTGGTCCAGCTCTGGATGCTGGTACTGTCGATATAGCTCATCATGGCCATTTGCGGGGTTACAATGAGTTGCTGGGATGCCTGTAATATGCCCAGTACCTGTTCTTTTTCTGTTACCTGCACTTTACCCGTAGCTACGGCAATGCGTGCCGGCTGGCCTTTTACATGGGTTACGGCGAAGGCGGTGCCCAGTACTTTTACTTTTATATCTGCTGCTTCCACGAGGAAAGGCGACTGACTATTTTGTGCTACGTCGAAATAGCCATGGCCGGTGATCCGCACGGTGCGGTGGCTGTTAAAGTCGGCAGGGTATTCCAGTCTGGAAGATGCGTTTAGCCATACCTGTGAGCCATCTGGCAGTTTTACTTTTTTCACTTCCTGTTTTCGGGTGGAGATGCTATTCCAGGCGGTGGCAGTGGTGTTTACGTTCCCTGTTTTCCACCACCAGGCAACGGCAATCAGTGGCAGCAGCGCCGCTGCGGCTGCCCAGCGCTTCCAGTAAATGTTACGGGAAGCGGGCGCCTGATGTATGTTGTTAAGTATTTTTTGTTTGACGGTGGCCTGCATGTCTGCCGGTAAACCGGCCGATTGCTGCGTTTGCATACGGTCCAGCCATGCCATCAGCAGCAGCACCTCCTCCGGGGAGCATTTGCCGGCACGGTACCGGGCCATTAACTGGTAAATCTCTTCTCTTTCCAATTGAAACGATTTGTTAGTTCGTATATATGTCACATGTGGAAAGGGAAGTAACTATCGGGAGGCGGGGCTTAACAATTTGGTAATAATGGGCTTCTTTTCGCAGTAAAGCGTAAGGATGGTAAGCTGGTAATGCTAAGGCGCCTTCGGCACCAGTAGGGCGATCTTTTTTGCACGCAAAGATTCTGTGTTTATAAACAAGAATAAAATTATTAAATTTGTGTTTTAAGGCGGCATAAGCCAGCCTGCTTAGAGAGTTGTACTAGTACA
>NZ_FRBL01000008.1 GCF_900142605.1 Chitinophaga jiangningensis | reverse complement strand
TCTGACAAATTCACAAACGGAAAAGAGGTAATAAGAATTTTTATAGTAAAGATTTTTATTAAGTGTATGCATTGCACAAATCTAAAAGTCTCTACTCCGTGACGCGATATTGTTAGCGAATAGCAATGACAGTATTTGGTTTTGAAACATTATGCCTATGTTTGGCCGTGACGCGATATTGTTAGCGAATAGCAATGACAGTATTTGGTTTTGAAACATTATGCCTATGTTTGGCCGTGACGCGATATTGTTAGCGAATAGCAATGACAGTATTTGGTTTTGAAACATTATGCCTATGTTTGGCCGTGACGCGATATTGTTAGCGAATAGCAATGACAGTATCTGGTTTTGAAACATCATGCCTATGTTTGGCCGTGACGCGATATTGTTAGCGAATAGCAATGACAGTATTTGGTTTTGAAACATTATGCGTATGTTTGGCCGTGACGCGATATTGTTAGCGAATAGCAATGACAGTATCTGGTTTTGAAACATCATGCCTATGTTTGGCCGTGACGCGATATTGTTAGCAAATAGCAATGACAGTATTTGGTTTTGAAACATTATGCCTATGTTTGGCCGTGACGCGATATTGTTAGCGAATAGCAATGACAGTATCTGGTTTTGAAACATCATGCCTATGTTTGGCCGTGACGCGATATTGTTAGCAAATCCATTTCCAACGCATTGCGCTATTACCCCAACATCCATCCCAATATCGGCCGGCATTTTTCCTTACAGGGCTTATAATATTCCCCATGCTTCCAGGTGGCTGATTTGGGGGACAATCCCCACCAGAATTCCGCAATGGCCAATGGTTCCAGGCCTTTCAGGAATGCATATTGCAGCAGTTTAGGCCCGGCGCATTCCCCGGCACCTGCAGGTGGCTGCTTGTAGCCATGGTCCGTAAAGATGTCGATCAGGTTTTTAGTGTAGCCGGCACCGTTGAGGAAATTGTATTGTTCGTGGATTTGTCGCTGTAAGGCTACCGAATGGGCTTTGCGCATTTCTTTGAGGCGGTTGATTTCGACGGTGTCACCAGGCAGGAGGGCTGCAATTTCCGCGTTGATAGCGCTGAGCCGCGTCATGCCGGTGTTCACGAAGCTGCCGGGTTGGAGTCCGTCGAAGATGGGCGCTACAAAGCGGTGGTGATCGTTGGTATTGGCGAGTTTGCCGGAGAAGGCGCTGAGGTAGCCAATATCGCCGTTGGGGTGGCGAACTACCAGTACGCCGAACATTTTGCCGATGACCGTGCCGGTATCACCGGTGGTGAGGCCGAAGTTGTGGGTCCAGTCCGTTTGCTGCGTCAGGTATTCCTGTAAACTGGTGGCGGCCATATTGCAGAGCGGGTGGGTATCACCATCCAGGTGGAAGGTGATACCCAAAGCTAGCGCCCGGGCCATTTCCTGGTCCTCAAAGCGACAAAAAGCAGCGTCCTTGCTCACCATTTCCTCCATCACTTCCGGCATAGTCATCAAAAAGGCGCAAAGATAGTACTATTCAGACGGCCGGCAAGGAAAATCGCTGAGGCCGAGTTGAATAGCCTGTTCCACCGGGCTGTAGGCAGCTGCAGTACCGGGCTTCATCAATTCATCCCTGAGCAGCAGCGGGGGCTGCGCCAGGAACCTGGGTACTGTTCCGTGGTGCGGCTGTGCTGCATGCACCAGGAAGGGATGGCAGAGGTATACCGTGCCCGCGTTGCCGGTGGCAATTACCTCCGGACGGGCAGGTAGGGAAGGAAGGGCAGCTGCTATCTCCCCGAAAGTTAAACCAGCTTCACCGGCCGGATAGAGGAGTTTGGCCATATCCAGGTGTGAGCCTGCTTTTATGCGTGTAGGTGCGTCCTGATCGCTGATATCCGAATACAGGAATAACATCAGCAACGCCCGGTTTTTAGATCGCCAGTTGACCCGCCAATCGAAGAAGCTGGTCGCATTTTCTCCAAAGCTGGCATCCACATGCCAGCCGGTATCACCCGGGTCGTCAGCAGAAGGGAAGCGCACCGGAAAGGTGCCCATAGCACCGCAGGGCAGCCAGCGGTTCACGCCCACCAGCTGATCGAAGGCACTCAAAAGTCGGGGAGTATTGGCTGATTCAATAAAGGGGCGCTGGGAATACATGCCCAGCCTGATGACCGGCTGCTGCCAGGACGCCGGATCGTCAGGGGAAAGACCCATATCTCTCCATAAAATATCCCTGGCTGCCGCCGCAGTAGCAGGATCAAAAGCATTGTTGATGCGGACAAAGCCGGAAGTAATAAATTGTTGAATCTGTTGCGGATGAAGTACTTCTTCCATGAGAAAGTATTGAGAATGACAATAATGCACGCCGGATGCCGGCGTAATAACCACCTGAAAGGAAGAAGTATTAAAGTGTTGGTGTCATTCTCATGGCATAAAGATATAAAAAATCTACTGCTCTTTTTCTGTTCTTACCCGGTAAGCCTCTCCGCTGCTCCATTTATAATAGTTGATGATGAAGCCGTCCGCATCCTGATCATAGCGGTAAAATTCCTTTTTCACTGCATCGAAGGTCAGGTATTCCAGATCGTTTAACTGCTGGTTAGCCTCGAATTTGTGCGTGTATTTGTTGAATAGGAAATACAGGAAAGAGCCGTCGTATTTCGCCCGGTCAGGGAAGTAAATAGGCACCTTCACATCAAAATAACCGTCGAAATTCAGGTCTTCCAGGATTACTTCCGCCCGATGGTCGTACAGCGCCTGGTCAAAGCCGCTGAGGGATTGCAGCAGCTTGCCCTTGTAGTAAACATCGAGCAGGTTAGTTTTGGTATAGGTGCTCGTATTACCGCCGGCATTTTCCATTTGTCCTTTATAGGTGCGGAGGCGAAAGTCGTAGTCGGAAGGCCTTAACCATTGCAGGTTTTCACGAAGTGTGCCCGTCACCTGCAAGGTGGTGCCGGTTTTGGCGTTTGTCCATTTTCCAGAGAGAGAATCAATGCCCGCGAGGAGGAAGTTGCCTGTTACCAACGACTTCCCCTTTGCATCGCGCACACGGAAATTTTTCTCAGTAAGGAAAAGGGAGTCCTGTCCGGTTCTTATACCGCTGAGGTCCAGCCGGGCATCGCGCCCATTGCGGGTATAATAGTATTCGCCGGTGAGTGTGTCGGTATTGCTGCTGATCAGTAGCTGCATTTCAATAGGATATTTACTCACCGCACCGGTGTAGTTATAAGTAACGGTAGTAATCGTCTGGGCTTGGGTTACGGTACAGCACAGGAGCATTCCCGTGAGGATTTTCAACTTTGTCATCATGCCCGCAAGGTACATCAACACTTGCAATTGCATTAACGGTAATCCATATACGTGTACGTTGGACCCATATCCGTAAACGGGAAGATACTATTAGTTTGGGTTAAGATTGGCTGTTATGAAGCCTTTTCGGGAACGATTGCGTAAATTAGTTTTTCCATCTACCTAAAAAATTGTCATATTGACATTATATAATCCACGATGTAAACCACGTATATGAATCATACCCTTTCCTGTAAGCTGATAGCCGCCGTTACAACAGTTATGTTATCACTGCCAGCTGTGGCCCAGCAAACCACCGACCTGAAACTATGGTACGATAAGCCGGCCCAAACCTGGAACGAGGCGTTGCCGATTGGTAATGGCCGACTGGCGGCCATGGTATTTGGTGGCCCTGCCACTGAGCGTTTGCAGATGAATGAAGAAACCATCTGGACAGGTAAGCCGCATAATAATGTGGTGGAAAGTCATGGCAAAGTGATCACCGAATTGCGGCAGCTGTTATTTCAGAAAAAGTATGCGGAAGCACAGCAGTTGTCCAAAGCTAAAATTGTAGCAACGCAAAACGGGATGAGCTACCAGCCTGCCAGCGACCTGCTGTTGTATTTTCCGGGGCATGAAAAGGCTACCGGTTACCAGCGGGACCTCAACATCAGCAAGGCGACCAGCACGGTGAGCTACCAGGTGGACGGGGTGACTTATACCCGCACCGCCCTGGCTTCGTTTACGGAAAATGTAATTGCGGTAGAGGTAGCAGCATCTAAAAAAGGTGCGTTGCGTTTTAATGTCGGACTAACGAGTGCGCATACACGTACGCAGCGACAGGTAAAGGATCAACTGCTGACACTGGCGGGTAGACCGGGGATGGCAGAGCAACTGGAGCCGGCCATTAACTTTGAAACGAATGTAAGGGTAACATCTCCCGATGGTAAAATAGCCTACACCGACAGTACCATTAACATTACAGGTGCCACCCGCGCTACTGTGTATGTGTCCATCGGTACTAATTTTAATAATTACAGAGATGTAAGTGCGGATGCGCACCAGCGTTCCGTGGATTACCTGAATAAAGGCAGCAAAAAGCCATTTGAGCAGATCCGCGGTTTGCATGAGCAGTATTATACCCAGTACTTCAACCGGGTAAATCTGAACTTAGGAAAGGCTACCACAGCCAATTTATCAACGGATGAACGTGTGAAGCAATTTAGTACCAGTCAGGACCCGCAATTGATTGAATTGTATTTCCAGTTTGGCCGTTACCTGTTGATTGCAGGATCGCAGCCCGGCGGGCAGCCTACCAATCTGCAAGGCAAGTGGAACCATAAAACCAACCCGGCCTGGGATAGTAAGTACACCATCAACATCAATACAGAAATGAACTACTGGCCTTCGGAGGTCACTAATTTGAGTGAGCTGGGAGAGCCGCTGTTTCATATGCTGAAGGACTTATCCGTTACCGGCCAGGAAAGCGCCCGTACACTCTATGGCGCCCGCGGATGGGTGGCACATCACAACACCGATCTGTGGCGCATTACCGGCCCGGTGGACGGTGGATTTTATGGCATGTGGCCCATGGGCGGCGCCTGGCTTACCCGTCATCTGTGGGAGCATTATATGTACACCGGCGATAAGGCCTTCCTGAAAGAAGTATATCCAATTTTAAAGGGTGCGGCTACCTACTACGTAGATGCGTTACAGGTAGAGCCGGATCATGGCTGGCTGGTGGTGACTCCTTCGATGTCGCCCGAAAATAATTACATGAAAGACAGTGCCGGCAATGGTATCGGGCTTACCTACGGCACTACGATGGACAACCAGATTGTAGCTGAATTATTCTACAACACCATACAGGCAGGGAAAGTTCTTGCTACGGACGCGGCTTTCACGGATACGCTGATCCGCAAACGTGCACAGTTGCCGCCGATGCAGATCGGCAGGTTCGGACAGTTGCAGGAATGGATCAACGATTGGGATCGTAAAGATGACCGGCACCGGCATATTTCGCATTTGTTCGGCTTGTTCCCGTCCAACCAGATTTCGCCGGTAACCACGCCGGAATTATTTGAGGCGGCGAATAATACGCTGGTGAGTCGCGGCGATATTAGCACCGGCTGGAGCATGGGCTGGAAAGTGAATTTCTGGGCGAGGATGAAAGATGGTAATCACGCGCTGAAGCTGATCACTAATCAGCTCAACCTCGTATCGCCGGACACGCAGTTTGGCCAGGGAGGCGGTACTTACCCGAACCTGTTTGATGCGCATCCGCCGTTCCAGATTGATGGTAACTATGGTTGTACCGCTGGTATTGCAGAGATGCTATTGCAGAGTCAGGACGGTGCCGTGGAAATATTACCTGCCCTGCCTGATAGCTGGAAAAACGGTACTGTGAATGGTTTGGTGGCACGCGGTGGTTACACGGTTGCCATCACCTGGAAAAATAACAAGCCGGAGAAAGTAACGGTAACGGCTAAACTGGGAGGTAATCTTCGCCTGCGCCTGCATAACTCCTGGAAGCCTGTTGCCAGTGGCCTCAGCGCTGCGAAAGGGCCTAATGGGAACCCTTTCTATCAGGTGATGGAGGTGGCTAAACCGCTTATTTCAGCTGAGGCACCGGCTACGACTGCCACCGTACTGCACACGAGCGATTACGATCTCCCTACAACAGCTGGAAAAACTTATGTCATTACTTTTAAATAGGGATTTTTATGAAGAGAATGATAGCTGCGGGAATGTTAATGTTGCTGTGCTGTTTTACTGCTGCGGCTAAAAAGCTGGTGGTGGCAAAAGATGGCAGTGGTGATTACACCAGCATCCAACAGGCGATCAACGCCGCTAGCGACGAAACGATTATTTACATCAAGAATGGAATTTATAGCGAAGAGAAGCTGATCGTGCCAGTTGGGAAGAATCATATCAAAATGGTAGGGGAGAGCCGCGACCAAACGATTATCAGCTATCATATGTACGATTGTAACAGTCCGGAGTCGGGCAATAAATGCCCGGCGGCCTCCTGGGCACTATGGCAGGACCATGCGGACCTGATCCGTACTTCCGCCACACTTACGATACTGGGTAATGATTTTACAGCAGAGAATTTAACGATTTCCAACACTGCGGGGCCGGTAGGGCAGGCACAGGCTCTTACACTCCGCGGCGACCGGATAATATTCCGCAAATGCAATATTCTCGGCTACCAGGATACGGTATATGCCGCAGCAGACGGCATGCGCAGTTACTTCGACCAGTGCCTGATCCTGGGGCGTACGGATTATATTTACGGCGGTGGAATTGGTTATTTTCAATCTTGCGAAATTCGTAGTTATGGCGGTGGCTGGATAACGGCACCGTCTACACCGGGCAACCAGCAGTATGGCTTCGTGTTCAATAATTGTAAGTTCACCTACGCCGCTGCGAGTCCGCGTACCGGCGACGATGGCCGGCTGATTGCGCTGGGGAGGCCGTGGCATCACTATCCCAAAGTGGCTATTCTGCATTCCGAGTTAGGTGCGGAGATTGATCCAAAGGGCTGGCCAACTACGTGGCGCATGCCTTATGCGGCTACGAGTGATAGTTTGCATTTGTATGAGTATAACAATAAAGGAAAAGGTGCGGATATGCAGGAGCGTGCTGGCTGGGCAGGTGTGAAAAGCTTAACCAGAAAGGAATCGGTGGCGTATGCGAAGGAGGAAGTGTTGAAAGGGGAGGATAACTGGCGGCCGTAATTATTTCTCTTGTATTCTGGTAACGCTGTTTTGTTTTTTATGCTTTGCAACCTAAATAAGAATTGTTTTTAAATTTTTTTGGAAGTAATTGGAATTTTTATACTTTTGCACTCCCGAAATGAACGGGAATGATTCCGTAGCTCAGTTGGTAGAGCAATACACTTTTAATGTATGGGCCCTGGGTTCGAGTCCCAGCGGGATCACAGGAAACCTGCGCTAGTCGCAGGTTTTTTCATTTTACTCGATAATCTCCTCTATAATGTTCGCGTTTAGGCGCGAGGTTTACTTAACTTTATTAAGTGCCACGTTAACCTTACTAAGGTATAGATTTTTATCTATATTTGGAGATATTCACTATTATTCTATGAATGATGAAATAATCAAAGACCTAAACCAAATATTAGGAACATTGAAAACTAACTCCAGATCTCAGTACTTTCATGATATTCTAGGAGTAGATTATAAAGATACAGATAAATTGAGCTATTTAAAAGCTCTAAGAGGCAAGCTTTTGGAAGATGGTTATATAATCGATACAAGTTCCAAAGCTTATAATGGAGCACCTGATGCTTTGATTACGGATAAGGGCATATTTTTTATCAATGATGGAGGATATAAACAAATGCCCGTACCGCAGCCAAGCGGTAGTAATTCCAAAGATGACACCCTAGTAGATAGGTTATTAAAAAAAATAAAGAATAACAAGATAATTGCTCCTATAATTGTAATAGGAATTGGAGTTACTGTTCTTCTCGCTTTCTATAAACAATTGTCGGAAGTTTATCGAGAAGCTTTTACATCAAAGACTAATTCTCACGATACTTCTACAATTTATACAAATAATCCTTCCAATCAAGTAGATACATTTAAATTACCAATTCATGGCGAACTCCCTGTATCTGAAGAAAAGAAATCAATATTGGATGGGAATGTTTTTTTAGGAAGATATTATAATATGTTCTTAATCGGTGGCGTCAACTTAAGACAAATAAAAATTAGAGGTAGAAATAAAGATGGTGAAGCTCTTTTGTTGAAGCTTGACACAGTTCTCAACAGAATAAAAATCGACCCATACAAAGGAGGTTACATTGAAATCGCCTATAAGAACCATTATTACGCAATTAATTTAAAGGTTGATGATTGGGGCGAAAAATTTTTATACCAAGTTGAAAGAATCAATGCTCCATCAATGAATCTTCAGGAAATTTCATTTTATGAAGTTGGTGAATCCGTTATTAAATAAATTCAATTTAGGTATATTTCTCAGAGTATTTCTAGCTATCTTTCGTAAGATTTAAAACTTACATCTTACAAAATATTTTCTTGAATATTATGATTGAAACAAAATATTGCGCTTTTATTGATGTACTAGGTTATAAGGCTATAGTAATGGACACTAGCACCACAGACGAGCAAAAGGTCAAAATACTTCATAGTATATATTCCAATCTGGCAGTCCAGTTTGTAAATGTCGTTAATCTAGTGAATGAAACTACAGACACCAAGATTTATCTCAGGTCTTTCAGTGATTGTTTCTATTTAGATTGTGCTTCAATTGGCCCCTTGCTAAATGCAATTAGTAGTATTTTTTCAAGTGCCTTCGGTTATACCTCCAAGTTTACCGAAGAGGAGGAAAAAACACCCTTATTGAGATGTGGAATTGTAAAGGACTGGATTGTAAAGTTCAAGGATATCGGGGCAATTGCTATGGGGAGAGACACAGATAATCCGGTTGGTAAAGCTGTGGCGCGGGCGTATGAAACGTCTGAATTGTCTAGATTATCGGGTATGCGGATTATTATTTCACCAGAAGTTATTGTGGATTTAGAGGTTAGTCATTTGACTATTCCCGATTTCCAATGTTATATTAAAGACATACCAACATACGGAATTGATATGCGCTATTATTTTCGGCATATAGATACCAATGAAAAAGATGAGAAGTGTAATTTATACGAAATGCTTTGGCCTTATAATCGAGTAAATGACCACGCACCTGAATGCATAGATATTTTAACTAAGATTAAACCAACATTTCCCCTAGCCGTAATTAGGCAATTTAGTAAGACTGCCCAGCTATTTCATGATTCCTATCTTCTAAGTGAATGGAAGATAAAAGATCAGCGTATCTACAAACGCGATTTAGACGCTTTCGCTAAACTTCTTTTGATTAACTAAAACGGTGAAGAATATCCAGTATGTATCCAGACCAACACATTGAATTTGAAACCTTCAAATTCAATGTGTTATTTCATTTATTTATGTAATAAATAAAGTGGTGATTTAAAGTGTAATATAAATATAGTATATCGAATTTACTGCTTTTCCTTATATTCAGGTAAAGGATAAACCATGGGAAAACCAATTAATCGTACTATTTCCTTTTTCACCTTCGATCTCCCACTTAACGCCGCCTTTAACCGGCTAGCACTCCAACAGGCACACAAACAAAATTCGAACCACTCACAGTATTGGAGTATTGAAGGAACAAAGCAAGTATTAAAAGCTGCATACTGGTATGAATATGTACCTCGTCATTTTGCTGTTTTCATTATAGGGGGATCGTTACTGTATTGGGTGATAACTCAAAATTTATTTACATCGGTCGGTTTCTCTGTATTATCCTTATTCCTGGCTGTTCTCTATATGGTGTTATTTTTGACGATATATAGGCCTTTTTATTCTCGTATCTATTTACCACAAATTAACTCATTGATAGATCGTTGGACGAAAGATGATGCTGATAAGAAGGCTGTAGAGGAAGCGAAAAAAGTCCCTCCCCAATCTATCGAACCAACGAAAAGCGCGCGCACTCAAACAAAAATCCCCGCTTTAACTGTGATACATTACGTCCTATTTCAGACTGCGGGCATTAAAGCCCTCGCCTGTGATGATGAATCCGCCAAGCTCATCAATAAATTGACCGGTGTTGATACTGGTAGTATCAAGGAAAATTTGCGCCGCATTATCAGACCTTCCAATTTAACTGTAAAAGAGAGGGCAGAAATGCGTAAAGCCATTGACTTAGCGGCTGACTACTTTAACCAGCTGGATCACCAACCAGCCCTTCGGATTTTGGAGCAGATGAAGCAAAAATATCAGCGAGATTGATAAAAACGCACATATCTAAGTATACATAGATTTTTTTCACCACTGTCTTGTCATATGTTTGGTGCCTAAACCATAAGCGTATGAGTAATGTAGAAAAGAGCGAGAAAGCTATTGCGCCAATGTTGTTCCCCTGCGAACCAGAACAGTTTTTAGAGCTGATTAGGCAGATAGTCAGAGAAGAAGTGGGCAATTTAGATAGAACTCCACCAATGACCTCTATTTACGAAACCCCAGGGTTAACCCTAAAGCCCCTGTACAAAATTGCAGAAGTCTGCCAATTATTTCAAGTTACCAAGCCAACCATCCACTCATGGGTAAGGAGCGGGAAAATTCGCCGCTTCAAAGTCAAATCCCGCGTTTTCTTCCTCCGGGAAGATATTGAAAATCTCCTATTTCAAGGGGAGCGACCTAATAGCGGAACTCAATTATTCGGCTGATTGTCCTGGTGCACATGCACTAGGACGGGAAGATTATACAGTCGGCCTTGCCGCCTTTATGCGACGAATGAACGTGCCGCCTTCGGCATCCCGTTCGGGGATTCGGAACGGGCTTCGCTCCGTTAGCGAGCGGTGTTTTTGCTTCGCAAAAACCGCTCGCTCCCTTGCTCCCGGTGGTCGCAAGGGAGACGCGAAGATCGAAGCGTAGATTAAAGCGGAGAGGAAATGGAAGAACAATAAGAAAAAAGGAAGGGAGGCCGTCCCCGGAAGGCGGTTACACGTATTAAACAGCTTGGCATCCGATTTACTGCCGAGGAACTTACTTCCGTGATAGCGAAGGCATCGACGGCAGGCTATACAGTAAGTGAGTACATGCGGAGGGTGGCGGTTAAAGGTGTAATAGTCAGCAGGCTTAAACCGGAGGAAAAGGCTATTGCAAATGAGCTAAAAGCCATTGGCAATAACCTTAATCAAATCGCCAGGACTGCCAAGCAGGAAGGCATGTTATCCGCCATACTCTTGTTTGAATCCTACCGGGATTTTGTGGATGCCCTAATAAAACGATTTTACCATGATAAGTAAAGTGATTACAGGAAGTGGCTTTTATGGTACCTGCCGTTACATATGCGGGAATGAACAGCGGTCAACGGTCATCGCTGCCGAAGGGGTCAGAGATTATAGCTATAAACTGATGGCCCATGATTTTGAAGCTCAACGACAAATTAGGCCCAATAAAAGGGAAGCCGTTTTTCATGGTATTTTGAGTTTTTACCCTGGCGAAATGGTAAACGATGAGATGTTGGCCCGGATTGCAAAGGAGTATTTACAGAATCTAGGTATTACAGATACCCAGTTTTCAGTTACCCGGCATGATGATAAAAAGCATTTGCATCTGCATGTAATAGCTAACCTTGTAAACAACAATGGCAGAGGAATTCAAACAAGCTACCTTGGTTTGAAGGGTAAGAAAACGGCCCAGCTATTAACGAAAAAATATAGCCTTATTCCGGCTGTTAAAAAGAGTCTGGCACAAACTAATCTATCTGCTTTAAACGCAGAGGTAGCCACCCGATACGAGATTTTCACCGCTGTTTCTGGCATCTTGCCCCATGCGTCCAATCTGGACTCATTGATACAGGCTTTACTAAAATTGGGTATTGATACAAAGCTGAAGTATAAAAATGCTAGTGAGGAATTACAAGGAATCAGTTTCAAAAAAGGTGTTTACTGTTTTAAGGGGAGCAGTGTGGATCGGTCCTTTTCACTAGCGGGGTTACAAAAGAATTTCATTGAAAAGCAGCAGCAGGCGGGACGACATATAACTGTCCCCGATGTTCAGGAGCAGCGCCCGAAAAGCTGTACGTAACAGCTTACCGGCTTTGCCGGCACGACCGAATTCAGCGCCGTTCTCCCTTGTCCGGATAAACGCCGGATCTGTTGTGATCCGGCTGGCATCTACGCCGCCTTTCTCACGTGCGAGGTGTCCGGCTTTCGTTTTGTAGAAGGTGATATTGCCGATTGTTCCTTTCAGGGGAATGATTCCACTTTGCCTTGCCACATAGAAACAATTGAATGATAGAAAGGGCTGTTTACATAGCCAAGCCCGTTAGGCTTACATCTGCGCAGGATGCAGTACATTTGCGGTAACCACCCCAAACCTAAGCCGGCATTTTAACTCAAAATTTCCATTCCGATTATGCCATTTTCGCAGAAAATAGTACCTAACCGCATAGTGATTTATGCAAAAGACGTGATGAACATTACTGGACGGAGTGAGCGAACGGCCAGGAAGATTCTGCAGCAGATCCGACTGTCTGTCGGTAAGAAAAGGGGAGATATTGTGACAGTAATTGAATTCTGCCGGTTTACAGGTATAGGCCAACAACTTGTTACTGACTTTCTTATATAGTGATAGGGCGTGGATAGCACCTATATCCAGCCCGTATAGTGTAAGTCACAGAAATTTAATTTAATATACTTTGTTTTTAAGAGCAGGTTTAGCAATAATTTTCGTACTTTTTGGTTAAAGACTAAAAGTATATAAGGTTCAATCTATAATGAAGCTGAATCTTAGGAATATCCCTCTGAATGATTATTTTAATCCAAGACGATAAAATATGATAACCGCAAAATCTGTACTGTTAACAACATCCCCAAGTAAAGATGGAATTCAATTTCCTGTTTCAACGTTAGAAACCGCATTGGAATTAAGCTCAATTACTGGATTAACTAGCTGCCTTGGACATGATTCAACTAGACCAATTGGTTGGACTATTCCGTCAACTCTCTATTTTGAGCCGGGAATAACTAGGCTTGCTGGTCAAACATTTATCGCTGAAACAAGTGAAGAGCAAGCAAAAATATCAAATTTGCATCTTAATGCTCTAGCAGTAAGGAGTCAACGCGAATGCCTTCCTTATAAAGAATTGTTTGAGAAAGAGCTTAAAGGTCATTTATCAGAAAATTTTAAGATGGTAAGCTCGA
The DNA here is from genome assembly GCF_900142605.1 of Chitinophaga jiangningensis. Lineage (GTDB taxonomy): Bacteria > Bacteroidota > Bacteroidia > Chitinophagales > Chitinophagaceae > Chitinophaga > Chitinophaga jiangningensis. The sequence goes on along the minus strand of NZ_FRBL01000008.1, from coordinate 462,026 downwards.
CATTTGTTTCATGTTATGATGAGGGTATAATCGATAGATATTATAGTAATATAATGTCGAAGCGTGATAAAGATGGATTGGTTTATTTACGAGACTTACTAGACAGTTTTGAATATATGGGACAAGGTGTTTTCAAAGATAAATCATCCAAGTTTGCCATTTGCGCCCACGCATACTTTAGGAAGTCTTTGTCACTTTATAACAATCTTAATTATTTCTTTCTTGATCAGCTTTTAAAGTATGCTGGAGATAAAGACGTTACTCTACGTCTGAAGTTAGATACTAATCTCATAGGAATTGCGGAAACATTTGTTCCCGCCATGGAATTTGAGTATTGGAGAGGTCCTAGGTTCAATAATGATGTTGCCAAAATTAAACTGGGAGTTACTGAGCATAAAATGGATGAGTATAATAAGATATTTAATGGTATTGATCGCACAGAGTTTATTTGGAAAATTGAAGGAGGGAAACAAACCTTTGAAGCAGAGGAAGTTAAAAATAATCCTTCTTTAGGCGTCAGTAATGAAGATTATGGGTGCCGATATGCTCATTCCATTTATAATACTGATAACAATACGTTTGAGCATTTTGATGGTGCTATTAGAATGTATGATACCGAAAAAATGTTAGAACGATTAGATAATGATATTAAATCGGCCGGGAAGCAGTCATTATATACAAAACTGTTTAGAATTGATGGGCAGTTACCTTTGGCAGATTGGAAATTGTTATTGCATCATTATTTTCAAGGGAACCATCTAATTGAAGAATATTTAGAGGGGGAATGCAAAGACGATCGACATGAAATTAAATTTGTAGAGGATGAACCTTTGTCAATTGATCAAATGTTGATTCCTGTAACACTGGGATATGATGATGGATTTCGTATGGCAGTTAGTTATTTAAAGGTGGATAAGACTGTTAATGAGATTTCAACTCATAATTTATTGGGACACGATACAATAGATACAGTTGCATCAAATGTGGAAAAGAAGATTATTGAGGTTGATATTCTTGAAATAAAGAAATCCCTTTTGAAACAAGGATATAAACTACATATTCCCGACGATTATAAATTAGTTGATTGCTATGATGGATTGCATTGGAATATCCCTAAAATAGTGCTTCAAAATGATGGAAATCTATCAAATTACATCGCTGCTCTTTTTCAGGCTGTTGTTAGTATTCTTGTTGCCCAGGATCATCCCGAGAAAACAGTTTCATTCACATTCGCTTGGCAAGAAAAGAATCTAGACAGGCAAACTGTAGTATCGTTACTCGGGACTAGTAAAGTTTTAATTGATTGGTTTAACAAGTATCCCACGATTCCAATTGAGAATAAAAAGTTCCGCGATTGGTTGGATTCAGTTGGCAAATGGTTAGATTCTTTTCCGACCTCGAATGATAATCCACGCCTTACGGATATATTATATGACGACGGGACCCTATATATTAAAAGAGAACCAGTACTGAAATATGCCATGATTAATACAGATAAACGTGAAGGGGTAAATATTTCTATTCAGTTAAAAGACGAATTTAGGGAGCTGGCGGATGTTATAGAGTCCAATAATATTTATTATTCTCCGTTATTTCAAATTCAAGAAATAACTTGTCAAGAATGTGGTATGGAATATGCAAGATGTCAGCACTCTTCTTGCCTAGATGGGACTAAGACCAATGTGAGCAATTTTACGCTACTTGGGTATTATTGGATTAAAGCGCATTAACTGGACATATATCGATATAAGATGCGTAGCTGTATTTTCAACATTTTCCTATGACAAGTCGAAATAACTAATCCAATATTTGTAATTAATATGAACCTAAATTCTGTGAGTTTTTCATGGGTTGATCAGAACTTGTTAAGGAATTCCTGTTATAATGATGTTTTGTGTATTCAACCTGTATAATAAAGGGTTGATTGGCAACAAGTTCCTGCTTGTTTTGAACCGATTTAGTAAGGTTTTTCGTACCTTTGTACCGTTTACAAGTTCTTTCAAACCTCTACAAAATAAGCTATTCCGGAAGGATACAAAATCGGATACACTAGCTTATAAATCCTCGAAAAGCGGCGCTAATTAAGCCTTTGATATAGTCCCAACGTGATCACTGGAAAAAAGAAGACCTCGCGCTTGCGCGAGGTCTTCTTTTTTAGTCAGGGTTTAGTCGAGCTCCACCCATTGAGCCTCGAATTCCTTGCCTATCCTTTACACTCGTGCTCAACAAGATAAATCCAGTTAGGTTGAAATATGTATTTCTACTGATCTTTCTTCCATACTACCTTCGCCATGGAGGCGCCTCCGTTTGTAGGAGTGGTTACCGTATACGTTAGCAGATTGTTTTGGATAGCATACGAACGTACCTGTGTACCACCTTCCCAGTTTGGGTAAAACGCATGTTGCACGTTAAATACTATTGTCTGTTTATTTTCATCAACGGTATAAATGCCATAATGAGCATTACTACCTCTTACCAACGCTGCATTTTCTTCAGCAGTTGCCTTATCCTTATCGTTGGTGGCAACTTTGCTTCTATTAGCTTTTAGTATCTGGATAGCATATTTTCCTGATGCGGTAAAAACAAGGATACCTACAGGATGATCGCCATATGGCGCAGTAGTACTTCCATCGGGGTTTATATTTTCTACTGATACCAGCGACCATGTACCCCAAAGCTGCTGTGAATGTGTATCTTGTGCTTGCGAAATATAGCACGACATAGTGAAAAAGAGATATAACAGGTGCTTCATAACTCATTAATTTTTCTGATAGCCTACATTTACAATTTCTCCATTTATGTCCGTTTCCAGGCATATCAAATAAGCAGCGACTAATGCATTACTATCAATATCGAGGACCTTTCCGGGGCTGATAGCATTTAGCCGTATACCTCTTGGCATTTCCTGTGCCGCCGCCTTTACAAAGCTGTTGATCGCGCCATTCACAAACGCTTTTCCAGATGACCCCCTGATGGGTAAGTCACCCATTTTTCCGGAAATAAGCGTGAACGAACCATTATCATTCAAATACTTCATGCCGGAAAGCACCAGGTTTATTTGCGGCCATAGCTTTTGCTCAATGCCAACCATGAATTGCGCCTTGGTTATAGCTGACAAATTATCAGTATTACTATCGCCTGCAACACAAATAACGGCATCAATATCCGGCACTTGCTTGAATAAACGCTCCACAGCATCATCTTCAGAGATATCAGCTTTAATAGTTCCGGTGTTTCTCCCCACTGTAATGACTTCATGTTCTTTCAGTGCGACAGCAACCTGCTTGCCAATAGTTCCGCCTGCACCAATGATTAGTATTTTCATTTTAGTAGTATTTTGTATAGCAAAAATATACAAGGTTGCGTGGCTAGGGCTTGTATATTTTTACACTAATTTTGTATATTTAAAGCATGAGACGAGCAACATTACACCAGCAGTATGAAGTCGAATGGAAGGAATTAGAGCGCTTCGAAAAACCATTGAAGCATAACAGTTTTTTTGAGCTCATCTATGTGATGCAGGGAGCAGGGGTACAGTATGTCAATAATCATCAGTTTAATTATCGAAAAGGAAATTTGTTTTTGTTAACACCACAAGACGTTTACTCGTTTGATATTGACCAAAAAACCAATTTCTTTTTTCTGAGATTTAATGAATCTTATGTCAGAGAAAAAACAGGCAATGACTATGATACAGTTACGCATATAGCATATATATTACAAAACGCCAGTCATAGACCAGGTTGCATCTTAAAAAATAAAACAGATAAGCCTTTAATTGCGTCTTTGGTAAGTGCTATCGTGGACGAACACAACAGGCAACAGATCTATTTCACACGTATATCAGCGCAGATCATCAGTACCATTATTACTATCGTAGCAAGAAATATTGCGCTGAAATTACCCAAGAATATAAAAGAAAACACCGGCGAGCCAATTCTGGAAATTCTAAATTATATACAGTTAAATATTTTTGACCCGAAAAAACTTCATACTGAAAAACTAAGCCATCATTTTAATATTTCAATAAATTATCTGGGGAGATATTTTAAAAAGCAAACCGGAGAAACCCTTCAGAGCTACATTACCCATTACAAAATCAGACTGGTAGAGGCCCGACTTTTACACAGCGATATGCGCATGAGTGAAATCGTCTATGAACTTGGTTTTACAGATGAAAGTCATCTAAACCGTACTTTCAAAAAATATTATGGCGTAAATCCTTCCGAGTTTAGGAAAGCAGGTGGTCAACAAATGGATGTCGTTAAGTTATCCAAAATATGATCATCTAGATTGATAAGTGATTGCAACGGAGTCGGTAAGTCAAACCATGGAATGCAAATTGGAAATTTTAAGTTGGCATTTTGCATGTTTTTTTCATTCCAATTTCTTTCCCGAACTTTATGCAATGTAACGAGCTATTTATATAAATATAAAAAAATAGGCTCGACATATACTAAACGGACGCAGCATTTAGCCTGTCAGCAGGTTTGTTTAATAAACAATTGGGCATATGTACAAGGAAATAGAAATGTTTTATGATCAATACATTGATGAGCCTAAGCTTAATGAGCAATCATTTTTAGGTCATTTTGATATTTTTCATTGGGGGAGTCTCAAAAACGATTTATCTGCCTGCGCGAATTTACAACGCAAACCTTTTTACAAGATTGCCTTGTTAAATGGCATAGCAACGTATTATTCTAATAAAGAAGAATTCCCCATATCAGGTTATACAATTGTGTTTTTGGAACCGATGACAAGATCACGTTTCAAAACGGATGATGAAAAAATTAGTGCTACTTATTGTGTCTGCAGTGAAAGCTTTCTTAAAGGGGCTACGAAATTGAATTTGCGTAACTGGCCGGTATTTCAAGGGCGGGAAATTTATGTTCAATCCTTAAGCAAGGAGGAGTATCATGATCTGTCCAGGCTGATGTTGGAAATAGAAGAAGAGAAGAATTCCGACTATCCTTTTAAAGAACATCTGCTGCGTAGTCGCGTATTTGACATCATCCATTACATTCAAAAATCAGTAAAGCGTAACGATATTACTCCTGTGCATAAGGAAGATACGCTGGACGAACGTTTTTTCCATGTCCTTGAAAAAGCATTTCTTAATATTAACCCGGAAAACACATTAGCAGGTAAGTCGCCGGCTTATTTTGCTGATTTGCTACATACCACAGTTGATTATCTTAATTACTCGCTTAAAAAGGCAACAGGTAAAACAACCCAGCAAATCATTCACGAACGTATCATCGAAGAAGCAAACGTGCTGTTAAGGCACTCCAACTATTCAGTAAAAGAGATTGCCTGGTGTTTAAATTTTCAGGAAACGCCTCATTTCCTGACCTTCTATAAGAAACATACTAACACCACTCCGCTCGCTTATAGAGCAACATAGGATTTTTGCATCTATTTCCGGCTTTCTTGCAGCTTGATAACTTTTCTGCCAATATACCTTTGTTCAGGAAACAATTTTAGTAACATAAAATGGAGCAAAGGTGAATAACTCATTTTTAGTAATTGGAACAGGGGAAGTCGGATTGTCTATGCTGCAAGGCTTGTATGACTATCAGGAAAAACATCAGTTAGACTTAAATATTGCTGCACTGGTACAACCAGATGCTGCAGTCATGCTGGATTTTGAACAAAATACGACATTCCGGGATGTACACCTGGAGGCGGTTGACCTTGTTACGAGTTCGGTCGCCGAACTGGCAAAAGTATTTGGGCGCTACGATACGGTGATCTGTTGTAGTGGCTTTTCAATTGGACAGGGAATGCAGGTTAAAATTACTGAGGCCGTATTACAAGGTGGTGTAAGACGGTATGTTCCCTGGCAATTTGGAGTTGATTATGACCAGATTGGAAGAGGAAGTGCACAACCTGTTTTTGATGAGCAACTGGATGTAAGGGACCTCTTACGTGCCCAGGATAAGACGCAATGGGTAATTGTATCTACCGGGATGATTACAAGTTTCTTATTTCGTGAGGATTTTGGTGTGATCAGTCTGGAAACCAAAACCATTCATGCATTGGGTGATTGGAACCATTCGTTGACGCTTACCAGTTGTGAGGATATCGGAAAATTAACCGTCCAGATTTTATTCCACCAACCGGAATTTGTTAATGAGGTCGTATTTGTTTCAGGGGAAACAGCCACATTTACACAGATTGCTGAGCGGGTGGAAGAGGTGTTCGACACCACTTTTGAACGAGTCCTCTGGAGCAGAGAATATTTATCCTCGGCCCTACAACAAGATCCGGATAATGTTTTCAATAAATATCGCATGGTATTCACACATCCGGGAGTCAAATGGCCAATGGAAAAGACATTTAATTATCATGTGCAGATACCGACCATCGGTATTGTCGATTGGGCAAAGAAAAATCTGCTTTCATAAAATGCTGGTTGGTGGAATAATACATTCTGTGTTCGTTCCGAACGGCAGCACTAGATATTTATATTAAAACCTCGCGCGCTACGCGGGGTTTTGTTTTTTTAATTCCTCCTGGTAAATGAGTGTGATAAGCAAAAAGTTCCTGTCTGCTGATATCGACACGAACTGGTAAAATTTGGCATTAGCCTGTTGTATACGATTGGAAAGTGAAGTAATTTATTAAATTATAATTATTTCTTACTTTTAATCCGCCTTAACATTAGAACCCAATGAAAATAATTATCCCACTCTGCCTATTACTCACCCTTCTCGCATGCAACAACAAATCAGTATATCGCAAAGCCGCTGATGAAATCGTAGAACAAATCCCTGCGAATCACCACCTAAACGTTGGCAACAGGAGGTACAATATATATGTGCCTGCCGGCTGGACAACAAATACCCGAACAGAATATGGCATCGACTATTACTTTTTATTGGCGCCTAAAACAGCTGCTGATCCAAATACCAACATCAATGTAATTACTGAGGATATGCAGCATTATACGCTGGAGGAGTATATGCAAAAAACGATTCAGGCAGTAATGAAAGCTATTCCAAGCGCGGTCATTTTGGATCAGGGACTAATTGAAACCGACAGCCTCAAAGGAGCCTGGTACAAATATAATATGGAACCTCGTGGTATTAAAGCAACCCTGGTGAGTTATGTGTTTCCAAAGGATAATATCGCTTATATCATTACTGCTGGGACGCAAACGAAGGATGCTGGCCGCTATAGGCCGTTGTTCGATTCCGTTGCCACATCCTTCCGGTTTATTAATTGAAAAATGGTCGGGGCATAATTGTATTTTTCTATGAAAATAGAACCTGCCTGGTTTTATTCCAATAGAACTAAAGGAACTTTTAAACCCGATGACGTACTAAAATGCCCAAACCACCAACCCGACGCCAACTCATCGCCTCCTCCAAAAAAGACCCTAACAATGCAGACCTGCTCTCACAAATAGCTGCCAGTTATTTCCAGGATGGAAATTTTGAGAAGGCATATGTGTACGACCGACTTGCTTGGTTGGTTAATAGCAAGAATGTGATTCACCTGGCTAATCTGGCTGTGGATTTAGGCATGTTGGGTTGGTATGAGGATTCAATCACCTTATCAAAAGGAATCATTAAGTGGAACCTTAATAAAATGTGCCGGGATTGCGGGGTAGATGAACGTATGGCGAAGTCAGTTAAAAACGATTGCAGGTTCCGGATCAGCGTGATGTACTTCTTGCTGAAGCAGGAAGCTATGGCGAGGAGATACCTGAATTTGTATCTGCGCATCCGAAAAAGTGATAACCTCTCCACCAACATTCCCAAGCCCCACCTGAAACAGCAATGGACCGATCTATACCTAAACAGAAGAATCAAGATAACTATGTAGCCTTGGAGAATTTTCCCCAATTTTCCTTACATTCCACTCATGAAACTATTGCCAATTCTATTCATCTTTTGTCTATACACCAACATCACCACCGCTCAACTGAATCCGGACAGCCTGTATCAGTCCCTTTCCAATAAAAACATGACCAGTGTGGAACGCATCAACACGCTCAACAAGCTGGCTGCTTATTACAATAAAGACTCCACCAATCCCGCGCTGGTAATGGCCAACGAAGCCTACCTGCTTTCCCTGAAGGAAACCGACCGGAAGTTACAGGCGGCATCGCTGCTCAATTTGTCGGAGGGGTATTTATATAACGACCAGTATGACCAGGCGCTGAACTACGGCTACTCCGCGCTGGACATCTGCGAGGCACTGGGGAACGATAGCGCCACCGCCCGCGCGCTTACCAACCTGGGATGGATATTTTATGATACCGAGAACGGTTACTTCTCCCTGCAATATCACCAGCAGGCGCATGAATTGTATAAGAAGCTGGGGAATCCACGCCGGATCGCGCTTTCCATGAACGCGCTCGGACTGGTATACCTGATGAAAGACGAGTTCGAAACCGCCAGGAAGTACTTTGATAGTACCATCGCCATCGCGGAGCAATCCAACAACAAAGGCATGGTGGCCAGCGCCCTCGGCAACCGGGGTATCTGCGAAAATGAATTTGGCCGCTACCACAACGCCCTGGCCGATTTTGAAAAGGCCCTGGGCATACTCGGGACCGGCGATGCATTGGCGCATGCGGAGTTGCTGAACCAGATGGCTTTTTCCAGGATCAAGTTAAAAGAATATCCGGTAGCCGAAAAGCTGCTGGCAGAGGCACGGGAGCTGATAAATCAATCGAACTCGAATACCAGGAAAGAAAAACTCCTGGACAACCTCACCAGTTCCGCACTACTTTACCAGGACCTGGGCGAATACAAGAAAGCCTTTAACGCACTACAGGAATACACTGCCGTGCGCAACCAAATTCTCTCTAAAAACAAAAGCGAAGCTATTTCCGCCCTGAAGATCCAACGGGAAGCCAAAGAAAATGAACGGCACATCATTACCCTGGAAGCGCAGAAAGAACTGAGGGCCTTCCAGCGCAACGCTCTGGCCGCCGGGGTGATACTCCTTATTATAATAGGCGCCCTCTATATCAGCAAAATGAACCAAAAGCGCAAAAAGGAAAAAGAGCTGGAAGAAATGCGCCAGGCACTCATTAAACGTGAACTCGAGGCGGCCATCCATGAAAAGGAATCCCTCAATAATAAATTAGAATACCGGGATAATGACCTGAAAAACTACGCCCTCTTCATCTCCCAAAGGAATGATATGATCCGTAACTTCATTGATGAACTAACGGCACTGGATATAAACGGAGAAGCAAAACCTGAAAATATCGCCCGGTTCAATCGCCTGATCCATAAATTCCAGTACGATCTCGACAGCAATAAAGACACCCAGGACTTTAACCTCTCCGTCAATGAAATCCATAAAGATTTCTTCTTTAACCTCCTGCAAAAGTTCCCGGACCTCACCGAAAATGAACGCCGCCTCTGCGCCCAAATCCGACTAAATCTTTCCATGAAAGACATCGCCTCACTCAATAATATCTCCGTAAAATCGGTGGAAATGGCCCGCTACCGCCTCCGTAAAACCTTCCGCCTCGAACATAAAGACAACCTCTCGGATTTTCTGCAGCAATTTTAAATATTTGATTATTATATAGTTATATGCTTTGTAGGGGTCGTGTAGAGGTCCCTGTAATGCCTGTATAGAGGTCCCAAACCACTATGCCTTTGATTTTCCTGTCTACTTTACTTCCACTTCCGGTACTCCAAAAATCACGTTAGAAAAACTACAAAGCACCGGAGGGTAATTATCAACAAGCAGACATTAAAACCAAAATGCGTATGTGGAAACAACTACGGAGCAGTGGAATGCTTTTATTCCTATTGTTTACCGGGCTAACCGTCTTCGCCCAAAATGCCAACCTAACGGGTAAGGTAACGGATGCCAAAGGCACCCCCATCCCGGGAGCCAGTATTGCTGTAAAAAATACCAGCAAAGGCACTGCTACCGATGCCAAAGGGGAGTTCAACCTCCCTGGCGTACCTGCCAATGCCATCCTTGTGGTATCCGCCATGGGATATACCGCCAAAGAAGTAACACCCACCAGCAAACACCTGGTGATCGCCCTGGAAGAAAATGTAAAAGGCCTGGACGAAGTGCTCGTGATCGGTTACGGTACCCAGAAAAAAGGGGATGTAACCGCCGCCATCTCTTCCGTAAATACCAAAAACCTCGAGAAACAGCCTTCTGGTAATATCGGTACCATGCTGCAGGGCCAGGCGCCCGGCGTGGTAGTAAGCTCCGGCACCGGTAATCCTTCCGGCCAGCCGGTAGTGCTGATCAGAGGCATGAACAGTATCAACAACGCCAGCCCACTCTACGTGGTAGACGGTATCCCGCTGGAATATGCCTACGACATCAACCCTAACGACGTAGAGTCCATCAACGTGCTTAAAGATGCCTCCGCCGCCACCATCTACGGTGCGCGTGCAGCCGGCGGCGTTATCATCATCACCACCAAAAAAGGTAAATCCGGGGAACCACATGTCAACTTCAGCGCATACTACTCCTCCCTGCACCTCAACAACAACCTGCCTTTAATGGATAAGGTAAGCATGAACAAAGTGGTACGCGATGCTTTCGCCAACGACAACCTCACCGCTCCGGTATACGTACAGGACGACTCCCAATACGCCAACTCCGACTGGGTAGGCGCCTTCACCAAAACAGGCACCGAACAGAAATATGATGTGGACGTTTCCGGCGCCTCCGAAAAACTCACCTACCGCCTGTCGTATGGCCACTGGGAAAACTCCGGTACCATCATCAACTCCGGCGCTAAAAGAGACAACGTACGCCTCAACAGCGAAATAAAACTGCTGGACAGTCGCCTGAAAATCATGCCTATTGTAGCCTACACCCGCTTCAACAACCAGGACTACAGCGACGTGAACGGGGACGGCAACGCCGGCTTCTCTCCATTCATGGAAGTATACAGAACGTTGCCGCATAAACGAATCTATGACGAAAATTCCCCTAACGGCTACGCCAAACCTGAAATCGAACTAGGCTCCGGCAACCCCATCGGGGAAAGAATGCTGTGGAACGGCCGCTCCATAGATGACTACCTGCAAATCAATGTGGCAGCAGATCTAAAACTCTGGTACGGCTTCTCCTATAACTTCACCATCGGTAAGAATATCGTAAATACGTATTCGTATAGCCAAACCAGTCCGTTCGACTTCGGTGCACTCTCCCTGGTCGAAAATCCGACGCGCTCTGAGAGTCGCGGCAGAAAAGAGAATTCCCTGTATACCCACCTCCTCAACTACGAAAAACAGCTGGGCAAACATAACATCAAAGCCATGTACGGTTTTTCCCGTGAAAAAAATGTATACCAGGGAACTTCCGGCGCCGGCAACCACCTCAGCAGCCCGCTGATCGAAGCGCTGTCCGGCCTGATACTGGAAGGCAAAAACGATTATATCCGCGTGAATGGATGGAACTACGGTAATAACCTGCAGTCCTACTTCGGACGCGCCAGCTACAACTACGACGATAAATATTTCCTGCAGGGTAGCCTGCGCCGCGACGGTTCCTCCCGTTTTGGTACCGCCAACCGCTACGGTACTTTCTACTCCGTGTCCGGCGGCTGGAACGTGCATAAGGAAAACTTCTTCAATGTGCCCTGGATCACGGAGCTGAAGCCTCGCTTCAGCTATGGTACGGTGGGTAATCAGAATATTGACAACTTCCAGTACCTGGCTAAAATATATCTGGCCAACTCAGATCCTTACCTGAACTATCCGTTCGGTAACTTACCCGCCCAACAGGTGTATGTAGGTGCCATTGCGGCATCACTGGCCAATAATGACATCAAATGGGAACAAACGGCCACTTTCAACGGAGGGGTGAATTTTAGTCTGCTGAAAGGTACGCTCAGCGGTAGCTTCGACTACTTCAAATCAAAAACCAGTGACATGCTGGCGGAAACACCGATCCCTACTTCCTCCGGTATTACTGCCATGCCACTCACCAACATTGCTGACATGGAAAACCAGGGCTGGGAGTTTACCCTGACCTATCGCAGCCCTGCCAATAAAGCATTTCGCTGGGATGTAACGGCCAACCTTTCCCATAGCCGCAACAAAATCATCCGCCTGGGCTATGAAGGTGGCGTAATCGCCGATGGCTTCGTGGATTATAACAACCGCGGTACTACGCTTACTAAGACAGGCGAAGCGCTGGCTTCATTTTATCTGTACAAAACAGATGGACTGTTCCAGTCACAGGCTGAAATAGACGCTTATAAAAATAAAGCAGGAGAGCTGATCCAGCCCAACGCTAAACCCGGCGATATCCGCTTTGTAGATACTAACGGCGACGGACAACTCGACGATAACGACAAACAGTTAATGGGTAACGGCCTGCCAAAACTCGACTATGGTCTCACTTTCAACGCCAGCTATAAAAACTTTGACCTCATGATTTTCCTCAACGGAAAAGAAGGTCAGAAAATGTATAACGGCGCTAAAATGTTCCTCTACCGCTACTACCGTTCCACTGACCTGATGAACGCGTGGACGCCGACTAACACCAACACCAACATCTATCGCTTAAGCAATACGGACGCCAATGAAAACATGCGGGTATCTGATTATTACCTGGAAGATGCATCTTTCCTGCGATTGAGAAACCTGCAACTGGGGTATACGCTGCCGCAGAAACTGGCCACCACCATGCATTTGGAGCGATTAAGAATTTACGCTGGTGCTTATAACCTGCTGACTTTTACAAAATATACCGGCTTCGATCCGGACTTATCCAACACCGGTATTTTCAGCCGCGGGGTCGACAGGGGCTATTACCCGCTCAGCCGCTCTTATGTGTTCGGTCTTAACCTTGGATTCTAACCAGAAAAATTAAACTGACAATGATGAAACTAAAAATAACTGGTCTGTTTTTCACTGCAGTGATGCTGTTTTCCGGGTGCTCTGATAAGTTCCTCGACCTGCAGGATAAACAAAACCTTACAGAAAGCACGTTCTGGGCTACACGCCAGCACGCCTTGCAGGGCATCACAGCCACCTATGGTGCATTACAGGGCTATGACGGCGATAAGTGGACCTTCTTTGAACAGGTATACGTTACCCTTGCTTTTAAGGGAGATGATATTGATAATAATAAAAATGAACCCTATGGGAAAAACCTGGCAGCGTTTGTAAACAGTGCAGACGAATCAGGCCCATGGAGCCTCTGGGCTACCTGCTACACCGGTATTGGCAGAGCAAACCAGGTAATCCAAAAAGTGCCCGGAATCACGGTGATGACGGAACAGGAAAGAAAAGAAATAGTGGGCGAAGCTAAATTCCTGCGCGCTTATAACTACTTCGTACTGGTAAATGGTTTTGAACATGTGCCGCTGGTGCTTGAATTTGTGAAAGACCTCGACAAGCTCCAGGTGCCACAGGCGCCTGTCGCGGATGTATGGGCACAGATAGAAAAAGACCTGACCGAAGCGGAAGCCGTGTTGCCGGAAAGCTATGCCAGTGAGTATAAGGGTCGCGCTACGAAAGGCGCCGCTAAAGCGCTGCTGGCCAAAACCTATTTATACCAGGAAAAATGGGCGCAGGCGGAGGCTAAATTCAGAGAGCTCCATGGTAAGTATGCACTCAATGCCAACTACGTAGATAACTTCAACGGTACAAAAGAAAATGGTCCGGAGTCTATTTTCGAAATTCAATGGAGTGGCGATCGGACGGTATCGGATGAACGCCATCCTTTCAACTTTGAAGGAAGGCCTTATGCACTGGATGGCTGGGAAGTTTTTTACCCTTCTGACTGGGTGGTGGCAGAACTGAAGAAAGATAAAACAGATGCAGGTGAGTACAGCGACCGTGTATACGGTAATATCTTCTTCGATGATCCGAAATCCACCATGTGGGACCTGAATGTTCCTGCTTCACAGATTCCTTATTCATCGGTGGCCAGCGATCTCTCGCGCCCCGCTTATTATAACAAGTACGCCTATCCCAACGATAGGAGTGGTTCCTATGTAGGTTACAACATTTCTCTGATTCGCTATGCAGATGTGCTGCTGATGCTGGCAGAAGCGGCCAACGAAAATGGTAAAACAGATGAAGCCATCGGCTTTGTAAACGAAGTGCGTACACGCAGTCATGCTAAAGCGCTGGCTGTTGGTAGTATGACCAAAGATCAACTGCGTGAGCAGATTCGTCATCACGAACGCCCCGTGGAACTGGCCATGGAATTCGGTATCCGTTGGTTCGACCTGGTGCGCTGGGGCCGTGGCAATACGGCTAAACAGGCTATCAAAACTGTATTGCAAAATCACGGGAAGCCTTTCAGCAGCAACTATGTAGAAGATAAACATATTCGATATCCTATACCGCTGAAAGAGATCAATACCAATCCGCTCCTGAAGCAGAACAATTTGTATTAAGATGTTTGCCGGCAGCGCATTGCCTGCCGGCAAACCTATTTTTTGATTAGCACGGATAAAGAGATGATGAAATACAGTATTGGATGGCTGCTTGCCGTATTATGCTCCATCAGCGTACAGGCACAGCAACCTACACCACCATGGAGTAACCCGAAGATTCAAACAGAAAATGCCCTGGCACCTCATGCCTGGTTTATTCCCGCAGTTACGGAAGCCGCAGCGTTGCAAAATCAGCCATCACCTTTTGTGCAGTCGCTGGACGGGATATGGAAATTCAGGCTGGATACAGCGCCCGCTGCCCGCCCGCAAAACTTTTTTGCAGACGATTATGATGTGAGCAACTGGAAAGATATTAAAGTGCCAACCCACTGGCAAACAGCAGGTTTTGACCGGTTTATTTTTACAGATGTAGAGTACCCGATTCCGGTAAACCCGCCATATCCACCGGAGCAAAATAATCCCATAGGGTCTTACCGCAGGGATTTTACCATTCCTGGTAATTGGGGAGATAGAAATGTGATCCTCCACTTTGGTGCCGTGAACTCTTTTTTCTTTTGTTGGGTAAATGGCAAATATGTAGGTCTTGGGAAAGATAGTAAAACAGCGAGTGAGTTTGATATCACGCGTTTCCTGCGCAAAGGTCGCAATACCTTGTCGGTGCAGGTATTTCGCTTTAGCGACGCTACCTACCTCGAGGGCCAGGATATGTGGAAGCTCAGTGGTATTGAGCGTAGCGTTCAATTAATTGCCCGGCCAAAAGTAGCGGTGCAGGACTTTTTTGTAAAAGCAGGGCTGGACAGTACCTACACCAACGGCGTTCTGCAGCTGGACGTACGCTTTAATACCGCCGTGAAAGGCGGGTACCTGCAAGCCAAATTAATGGACAATAACAATACGGTAATAGTTACGCGTCGCG
The DNA here is from genome assembly GCF_900142605.1 of Chitinophaga jiangningensis. Taxonomy (GTDB): domain Bacteria; phylum Bacteroidota; class Bacteroidia; order Chitinophagales; family Chitinophagaceae; genus Chitinophaga; species Chitinophaga jiangningensis. Next base: position 446,745 of record NZ_FRBL01000008.1, on the reverse strand, counting down.
CAATGCTGACGGGTAGTGAAAATTATCAGCTAAACCTTGCTGCCGGCAACGTTACACCCTGGAATGCCGAACATCCATCTCTCTATAACCTGGTAATAACCTACCATGATAAAAATGGAAAAGTGGTGGAAGCAATAAACCACCGCACCGGTTTCAGAACGGTGGAGATCAGGAACGGACTGCTGCTGGTAAACGGGGTAGCTGTAAAAATTAAAGGGGTAAACCGCCATGAACATAATATGTACACCGGCAAGGTGATTACGCGGGAGGAAATGATTGCGGATATCAAACTGATGAAGCAATACAATATCAATGCGGTACGCAGCAGTCACTATCCCAATAGTCCGGACTGGTATACACTCTGCGATGAATACGGCTTGTATGTGGTAGATGAAGCCAATATTGAGTGCGATGGTATGTCGTTTTCGCCGCTCAAAACGCTGTCGGACAAGCCGGAATGGAAAGAAGCGTACCTGCATCGTACCCGCAGGATGTTTGAAACGAATAAGAATCATTGCTCCATTATTACCTGGTCGCTGGGCAATGAAAGTGATTTCGGGGAAAATTTTATCGCTACCTATCGCTACCTGAAGGCAATAGATAGTACCCGCCCCGTACAATACGAAGCCGCCGGCAGAAGTGAATATACTGACATCGTTTGCCCGATGTACAAATCGCCGGGCGTAATGGTGGAATATGTGAAGAAATGGAATCCACGGCCGTTTATTCAATGCGAGTATGCGCATATGATGGGCAACGGCGGTGGTAACCTGCAGGAATACTGGGACCTGATCTATCAGCATGCTCAGTTGCAGGGCGGATTTATCTGGGATTTTTCGGACCAGACCTTTAAGAAAAAAGATAAGCAGGGCCGCGATATATGGGCCTATGGCCGGGATATGGGGCAGGTAGGACTTACCAGCGATACCAGTTATTGTGCGGATGGTTTGTTTGCAGCTGACAGAACCCCGCATCCGCAGGCTTTTGAGTTGAAAAAAGTGATTCAGCCAGCCACATTTGAAGCCGTGCCTTTATCCGCCAATCAATTACGGGTGATCAACCGCCTGGATTTTACCAACCTGGATCAGTTTGAATGCTACTGGTTGATACGTTGCGAGGGTGAAACCCTGGCGAAAGGCCCGTTGCAGGTAGGTTCCGTGCAGCCGCATCAGGAAAAAACTATCCTGTTAAACCTGCCGGCATTGCAAATGCAGCCCGGTAAGGAATATTTCCTGACGGTGGAAATGAGAACAAAAAATGCAACAGCAGCACTGCCGGCAAATCACCTGCTGGCCTGGGAACAATTTGCATTGCCAGCACTTTCGCAGGATACGGCAGCTCCGCTTATCAAACAAAAAATTAATCTCTCCAAAAGCCCGGAACAACTAAAGATTACAGGAGATGATTTTGAGATCAGCTTCAGTAATACAACTGGTTGGCTGAGCGCTTACAGTTATAAGCATCAGGCTATCCTGCAATCGCCGCTGGAGCCACATTTCTGGCGGGCGCCAACGGATAATGATATCGGTAATAGTCAGCAGATGCGTTGTGCTGTTTGGAAGGATGTACTAAAAACTGCGCAGCTGGATTCCATCGTCACCTCAGTTGATAATCCTTATCAGGTAACCATCCGTACCTGGCATTCGCTCCCTGCGGTAAAAGCCAGGTATATGGCTACTTATACGGTGACGGGTGATGGTGCTGTTCAGGTAACTGTCACCATGAAAACAGGAAAAGATGCCATGCCTGAGCTGCCGCGTTTCGGTATGCGTACGATCCTCCGTGGGGCATTTGATAATGTGGCCTGGCTGGGTCGTGGTCCATTCGATAATTATGCTGACAGGCACACCGCTGCTGCGGTGGACTTATATCGCATGAAAGCGGATCAGTTGTTTCATCCCTATCCGCGTGCACAGGAAAGTGGCTACCGAACAGGTGTACGCTGGATGTCGCTCACCAATCAGCAGGGGATAGGACTCACTGCAAAAGGTAACCCGCAAATATGCGCAGGTGTACTGCATTTTAATATGGATAAGCTGGAATTTGACCGGGATGCTGCCGAAAATAATCATGGTGGCAGTATGACCAATGAAGACCTTGTATGGTGGAATATTGATTATAAGCAGTCCGGTGTGGGTGGGGATAACAGCTGGGGAGCCACGCCACATGCGGAGTTCATGTTGCCCTACCAGGATTACAGCTATTCGTTTATACTATGTCCCGCAAAAAAATGATGAATATGAGCAAATGGTTGATCCTTCTACTTGGATTGTGGCTGCAACAGGCCCATGCACAACGGAGCAAATACCCGGATGTATTGAACCTGCGTACAGATGCTCCTTCCCCAAAAAGTATTGAATGTAACGTTTTCAGTGATATGGGCGCCTGGCATGCTTATGCGCTGCCGCAACGGCCTGCTGATAACGGTGCGTTTATGGGGCCGTTAGTGATGGGCATGGAAGGAGCGTGGCTATCCGATGCCTTTTCAAGGTTGGAGCTGATGGAGAATGAGCAGCGTATAGACCTTTCCGTTGCCCGTGCAAGCCTTCACTACTACCCGGGGATGTTGCTGCAGCAGCTGGAAATTGATCACCTGGACATTCAGCAGCAACTGATTTTTGTATCGGCCAGGGAAGCCTTGCTGCATACTACTATCACTAACAAAGGTAACGCTGCCATAACATTGGAGGTGCGGTATGTAGGGCAATCATATAAGCCCATTACAGTGAATAAGGCCGTATTGCAGTCAGGTAATTTTGTAGTTGTTTTTCCGGGAGATGTAAAGCTGACCGTGGATAGCCTGCACTATAGTGCCAGCCGTACAGCTGTGGCCATTGCTCCCGGCGGCAGCTATAATCAGACGCAGGTGCAGGCTTATTATCCTGATTCCGTATATACGCCGGCGTTATACGATTTCCGTAAAGCGCTGGCGGAAAATGAGCAGCGATGGAACGGCTACCTCGATCGCTATTTTTCCGCAGCGCCAACGCTTACCGCCGCGCAGCAGCGGCTGGCGGTGAAATGTATGGTTACACTGATCACGAACTGGCGTAGCTCTTCCCAGGATATTCTGCATGATGGCGTATTTCCTTCGGTGAATTACCAGGGCTTTTACGGCGTATGGAGCTGGGACAGCTGGAAACAGGCGGCAGGCATTGTTACATTTCATCCGGAGCTGGCAAAGGATAACATTCGTTCCATGTTCGACTACCAGGACGAGCACGGGATGGTGGCAGATTGCATTTATGCTGACCGGCGGGAAAACAACTGGCGCGATACCAAGCCGCCACTCGCGGCCTGGGCTGTGTGGGAAGTATATCTCCATACAAAAGATACTGACTTTGTAAAAGAAATGTTGCCTAAACTGGTTCGCTACCACCACTGGTGGTATGCCAACAGGGATCATGATCAGAATGGATTTTGTGAGTATGGGTCTACCGATGGCACCCGCATCGCAGCTGCCTGGGAAAGCGGTATGGATAATGCCGTGCGTTTCGACAGTGCCATCATGCTTAAAAATAACGATGGGGCCTTTTCTCTTAACCAGGAAAGTGTAGACCTGAATGCCTATTTATATGCCGAGAAAAAATATCTCTCCTTACTATCTGCAGTCGTGGGTGAAAAAAACACTTACGAGGAACAAGCGGTGAAACTAGGGGAGATGATACGCGATCAATTTTATGATGCGCAGCAGGGCTTTTTCTATGACCTGCAACCCGCCACCGGTAAGCTGGTGCGGGTGGATGGACCAGAAGGCTGGATTCCTTTATGGGCCGGATTGGCCACGCCCGATCAGGCTAAAAAGGTAATAGCCCGCATGAACGATCCGAAAAAGTTTAATACTAAAGTCCCCTTTCCAACACTCGCCGCCGATCATCCGGCATTTGACCCGATGAAGGGATATTGGAGAGGACCGGTATGGCTGGACCAGGCAGCTTTTGCCACCACCGGTCTTCGCCGGTATGGCTATAAAAAACAGGCAGCAAAATTTGAAAAGCAGCTGCTGGAAAATGCAGCAGGATTACTCGCGGATGCACCCATATCTGAAAACTATCATCCCTTAAGTGGTAAGGGTTTGAATGCAAAGAATTTCAGCTGGTCCGCAGCGCATTTGTTAATGATACTGAAAAATAAATAACGTCATGGAATTTACAGCAAACGAAGTACAGCAGCTGGTGCAAAAGCACTACCTGCTGGGAGTAGCAGTAGCCCCTTTGCAGGGTTACGATGAATTTAACTACAGGATCACTGATACCTCCGGGCGGAAATTTATCCTCAAAATAACCGGCGAGGAAAAGCAATATTCTTTCCTGGATGCACAACTCCGTATCCTGGATCATCTAACGGTAACGGATGTAGCCTGGAAGTTCCAACAGATTCTGCGTAATAAAAACCGGCAGGAGTTAACACCGGTGTTCAAAGATGGAAAGCAATACTACGTGCGTATCCTTACCTGGCTGGAAGGAGAGTGCTGGGCCACTGTACCCGTGAAAACGAAGGAGCTGTACCTGGACCTGGGCCACTTTTTAGGAGAAACAGATGAAGCCATGCGGGAATTCCAGCATGATGCGCTACACCGGCATTATACCTGGGATATCAGCACCGCGGCGGAAGCGAATAAATTATTACATCATATTCCGGACCCTGAAAAAAGAAGACTGGCAGGCTATTTCCTGCTGGCTTTTGAAACGGAGGTAGTGCCTGTATTGCAGGAGCTGCGGCATGCCTGTATTCACGGGGATGCCAATGATTATAATGTACTGGTGCAAGATGGTAAAGTCAGTGGGCTCATTGACCTGGGGGATATGGTATACACCGCACTCGTTAATAATGTGGCTATTGCCTGTACCTATGCCATGTTCAACGCCGAAGATCCGCTGCAGGCAGCGGCCTGGGTAATTGAAGGCTATCACAAAGCCTTCCCGCTCACGGAGCAGGAGGTGGATCTCATCTACTACCTGATCGCTGGTCGTTTATGCATCAGCGTTACACAGTCTGCCTACCAGGCTTCACAGGGATCATCCAACAGCCATCATTTTGTGACTGAAAAAGATGCCTGGGAACTGCTGAATACACTGATCCGTATCAATCCGCTCCGGGCTGCGGATACCTTCCGTAAGGCCTGCGGTATGCCTTCGGCAATCAATAAGGAGGAAGATTATAGTCAGCTGTTGAATGAGCGGGCAGCAGTGATAGGCCGCAACCTCAGCATCAGCTATCGTAAGCCGCTGAAAATTGTAAAAGGTGCGTTGCAATATTTATATGATGATAAGGGAGAGACTTATGTCGACTGCGTAAATAACCCCAGTCATGTGGGGCATTGCCACCCGGTGGTAGTCAGGGCTATGCAACGGCAGATTGCTACACTCAATACGAATAGTCGCTACCTGAGTGATCACTTGGTGGAATATGCAAAGGAACTCCTTAGCACGCTGCCGCCTAACCTGGCGGTGGTATACTTTACCAACTCCGGAAGTGAGGCCAACGACCTGGCGATTCGAATGAGTCGCCACTATACCGGCCGCAAGGACGTGATGGTACTGGATCACGCTTACCATGGCACCTCTACGGTAGCCATGGAAATGAGTCCGTATAAATTTGATGGTAAAGGTGGATTCGGACAGATGCCTTATATCCACAAAGCGGTGTCGCCTGATTTATACCGGGGCGAATTCCGCTATGATGATCCGCTGGCGGGTGAAAAGTACGCCGCGGATGTAGCACAGATTCTGGAGCGCAACCCTGGGAAAATTGCGGCATTTATTTGTGAAACTTTGTTGGGCGTAGGCGGACAGATTCCTTTGCCGGATAATTATCTGTCGCAGGTCTACAAGTATATACGCGCCGCCGGTGGGGTATGTATTGCCGATGAAGTACAGGTGGGCTTTGGAAGAGTAGGTGAGAAATTCTGGGGCTTTGAACTGCAGGAGGTGCAGCCGGATATTGTGGTACTGGGTAAGCCTATTGGCAACGGTCATCCGCTGGCGGCAGTAGTGGTGACACCTGAAATAGCGGATGCTTTTAATAATGGAATGGAGTACTTCAATACTTTCGGTGGTAACCCGGTGTCGATGGTTACGGGTCGCGCAGTGCTGGAAGTAATACGCACGGAGCAAATGCAGCAGCATGCCCTGGAAACCGGCAATTATCTCATGGACGGTTTGCGCAGTCTAATGGCTAAACATCGCATCATCAGTGATGTACGCGGCTTCGGACTCTTCATAGGTGCAGAAATGGTGAAAGACCATACTACTATGGAGCCGGCTGTGGATGAAATTAATGCAGTAGTGGAGCAAATGAAAGAAAGAGGCTTCCTGCTTTCTACGGACGGGCCGCTGCATAATGTACTGAAAATTAAACCACCGATGGTATTTAACAGGCAAAACGCCGCTGATATGGTACACCATCTCGATGAAGTATTAACTGCACTTAATTATTAATGCTATGAATAATTTGGAACTAATCCTGGATGGGCTGATGCGCCGCTATAAGGAAAGGGTACCGGATGTAAACCGGGTGATAGCGGCCATGATAGCGGAGGGACTGATAACAGCCGCACAGGATATTGAAAACGATCATATTGCTTTTCGCACCATTGGGGTGCCGCATTTGGGGATACAGTCGCTCGAAAAGATCTTTATCTACCATGGCTATACGAAGAAGGACTATTATTATTTCGGGGAGAAGAAACTGGATGCCTACTGGTATGCGCCGCCTGCCCCTCAGTTGCCCCGCATTTTCATCAGTGAACTACGGGTGAAGGATTTGTCGGCCGGGGCGCAGCAAATCATACACAGCTATACCGATGAGGTAACTGCGGACCCGGTGGATGCCCTGAACCTCGATGATGCCGCACAGGTGGATGCGTTTCTGCACAGTGGTTTATGGCGGCTCCCGACCTACGCTGATTACGCGGCCCTGGCAGCTGAAAGCGAATATGCTTCCTGGACGATTTATAACCGCTACTACCTGAATCATTTTACGATTAGTGTACATAACCTGCAGGGGGTGTATGGAGATATTGCGCATTTTAACCAGTTCCTGGAAAAGCATGGACTGAAGTTAAATGATGCCGGTGGTAAGTTTAAGAAGAGTCCTGACGGGCTGCTGTTACAAAGCTCTACGGTTGCCGGCATGATCACCGCCACCTTTGCCGATGGTGAGCAGCACCCAATTCCGGGTTCCTATGTGGAATTTGCGGAGCGCAGGTTATTGCCGGGGTATGAGCATCTGCCGCCAGGAGCGCGGAGGAGGGAGCACCGCCGCGAAGGTTTTGAGGCGGCTAATGCCAATAAGATTTTTGAAAGTACATATTCATCACAAACAAATAAATAGAATGAAATTTTTAGAAGAGCTGGGTATAAAGGCAGTGAATCCTGGTATCAGCACCGGTACAAAATGGATGCAGGGGAGTGGTGATGTCGCTTCCTTTTCACCGGTGGATGGGTTGTTGATTGGCCGGGTAGGAATGGCGGGGAAACACGAGTATGAGGAAGTAATGCAAACGGCTACACGGGCATTTGAACAATGGCGTACCGTACCTGCACCACGCAGGGGTGAGGTGGTGCGACAGATAGGAGCCGCGCTGCGTGCGAAAAAGCAGGCGTTGGGTAGTCTGGTGAGTTATGAAATGGGAAAAAGTTTGCAGGAAGGTTTGGGAGAGGTGCAGGAGATGATCGATATCTGTGACTTTGCGGTGGGTTTGAGTAGGCAGTTGTATGGATTAAGTATGCACAGTGAGCGTCCTTCGCATCGGATGTATGAGCAATGGCATCCGCTGGGGATAGTGGGCATCATTTCCGCTTTCAATTTCCCGGTGGCGGTGTGGAGCTGGAACGCCATGCTGGCAATGGTTTGCGGGAATGTATGTGTTTGGAAGCCGAGTGAAAAAACGCCTTTGTCGGCCATTGCCTGTCAACATATAGTGGCGGAGGTGCTGGAGCGCAATGGTGTACCCGAAGGTGTACTTTGTTTAATTAATGGCGGGCACGAAACCGGGGAGTTGTTAGCAGCCGATCACCGGGTACCGTTGGTATCGGCCACCGGCTCTACCCGGATGGGTAAGGCTGTGGCTGTAACGGTGGCTGCGAGGTTAGGTCGTTGCCTGCTGGAATTAGGCGGGAACAATGCCATTATTATTTCCCGTGATGCCGACCTGGATATGGCGCTGGTAGGAAGTTTATTTGGCGCCGTAGGTACGGCTGGTCAGCGCTGTACCACTACCCGTCGCCTGATTATTCATGAATCGGTATACGAGAGCTTTAAAGCGAAGCTGGTAAAGGCATATGGGCAGCTTAGGATTGGTAATCCGCTGGATGAAAGCAATCACGTAGGTCCGCTGATTGATCAGGCAGCGGTGGATAGTTACCTGGGGGCTATCAACGCTTGTAAAGCGCAGGGAGGTAGGTTTATCGTGGAAGGAGGTGTGTTAAGCGGTCCCGGGTACGAGAGTGAATGTTATGTACAGCCCTGCATCGCGGAAGTGGAACAGGATTACCCTATCGTACACACGGAAACTTTTGCGCCTATCCTGTACCTGATGAAATACAGCACGCTGGAGGAGGCGATTGCCATACAGAATAATGTGCCGCAGGGGCTTTCTTCCGCTATCATGACTTTAAACCTGCGGGAAGCGGAGCTGTTCTTGTCTGCTGCCGGCAGTGATTGTGGTATTGCCAATGTAAACATTGGTACGTCCGGTGCGGAAATAGGCGGTGCTTTTGGTGGAGAGAAGGAAACAGGCGGAGGCCGTGAAAGTGGCAGTGATGCCTGGAAGAATTATATGCGCAGGCAAACGAATACGATTAATTATGGGACGCAGTTGCCGCTGGCGCAGGGGATAAAGTTTGATGTTTGATAAAAACCCCGCGGTTGTCGCGGGGTTTTCTTTTTACAGCATACATGATACGATTGCTATTAAAATCCAAGGCCGATGGTAAAGCCTTTTATTGTTCCAGAGATGGTGGCGCCAGCAGTAGCGGTTCCCGTGGTCAGGTTTATGGTGTAAACCCTGGTTACACCTCCTACGGTTAATAGGGCATATGCTGTGCCACTTGTGCTGCCAATATCAAATCCATTGGCAGCTGTGGCCGTAACTCCCAATGGTCCTACACTCACCAGCGTGCCGTTATTTGGTGGGTCCTGTTTATAAAGACGGTTGTTTACTGCATCAATGTCAAACAGGATAGTGGAGGGGGCTGCTGCAATATTGTTGTTGTATGCCGCAGCGGTGATCAATGCCGTACCAGGTGTCAATGTTACATCGACGCCGGCAACAGTGCCGTCAGTAGGTACTAACCGCATGTTCTGACCGGTGTTACTCACTATCCTGATTCTGTCTACCATCGGGTTGAAGTCAAAACCAAAATCAGTTCCTGCCAATAAGGTGGAGAATGGCGCTGCACTCACCACAGTTGCCGCACCAGAGGCCGCATTAATGGTATAGAGTCTGCTGGTACTTCCTAAAGCATACAGCTGACCGTTGACAGGGCGGAAGTCTAACCCAAGTATAGCCTCACCTGCAACGAGTCCTGTAATGGGCTTATTTACCTGGGCAGGATTTAATGGATTAAATATCACCAATTCATTGGTGGAGCTGATAGCATAAGCTACGGGCTCTGTAGGTATAGCCACACTAATGATATTGCTGCTAAATTCTCTTAAAATTTTTGTTGCCTTACCTGTTGTTATATCTATCGCGTATAAATTTGTTTTACCGCCGGTTTTCAGCGCTGCCAACGCAGCCTTTCCGTCTGGGCTTATATCGAAGTCACCAGCTTGTTCCACATCAAAACCTATACTTCCCACTTCCACCAGTTTGCCATCATTGGGCGGATCCTGTTTATAAAGTTTGTCGGTGGCAACGTCAATCACAAACAGAACAGTACTTGCTGCCCCTGCGCGGTTGGATGTATAAGCGGCGGCAGTAACATTAGGGTTACTTACCCCGTTTAAATTGCCATCAGTTCCAGCTGTGCCCCCGGTTTCAGGATTTAGCCGGAGATTCTGCCCTGTGGAGGTAACGAGGCGTAATCGATCTACTGTTGGATTAAAATCGAGTCCTATGGCGGTGCCGTTGATAGCTGGTGTAAAAGCTGCTGCACCAATGGCGCGTGCTGCACCAGTTTGCGGATTAAGCACATAAATACGGCTGCTGCTTCCAACACCGTACAGTTGTCCGGTTGCCGGCCGGAAATCAATTCCTAAAAGGCTTTCTCCTGCCTGTAATCCGGAGATGCTTTTTTGATTAAGGATGGCCGATGGGTTATTGGCATTTAAACTCAGCAGCATATTGCTGTTGGTTAATGCATACATGGCCAGGTCAGGGCCGGTAATGCCATTTTCACCAGGAGAATCGTCATCTTTATTGCACGAAACAAACAATAGTATAGCCATAATGCCATACACCATACCTGTACGGTACAAAAAATAGGTCAGTGGTTTCATTGTTAGAAATTTTAAAATTAAACTTTACATACATGCTGCTATTAGTTTGTATCCCTTATAGCCAGGGTCAGCGTAGTTATAATGGCGAGGTTTCAACAATAGTAGCAGCAATAATTCTGAACCATACAGTGTATGGATATGTTATTTGGATGGTTAATCTGCTCAGATATCGATAATCTGGATATACCTACGCGAAAACACAAAAAATGGATTTAATAAGTTCCTCTTTGTTCGAGGATTATAATTTTTAATAGTTCCACTTATATGGTACTATATTGGATAAGTTAGGACAGGGAACTTTTTTTTGGCGTCAATATATTTTTCTGTATTATTGATCCATCAAAATAACCAGTCGAATCGTTTCCTCCAACGATTTATCTCCAACATAAAACCCTGTTTAATTATGCACCAATTACACCCCATGCATAGTTCCCAAAGCGCACGCGTTGTGAATTGTGACATCGATCCTACTTCCAGTCTGAAAGAAATGTTTATAGACATGATTCAGCGACCCCGCGCACTGGATGGCCAATGCCCCGTAAGGCGACCTGTATTTTCCAAACAACACGGCATGGTGAAAGCTACGTTTGTGGTAAACAAAGCGCTGTCGCCCGAAAAACGCATAGGCGTATTTCAATATGACCAGCTGGATGCCTGGGTAAGATTTTCCAGTGATACCAAATCAGGTTTGGGAGATGTTAAAACAACTATTGGCGTGGCCATTAAACTCTTTGGTGTAGCAGGGGAGAAGTTGCTCGAAAGTGAACCGGATGCATCAACGGCGGACTTTATCCTGCAGAACCACGATGTATTTTTTGTAAACACGGCAAAGGATATGTGCGAGTTTACACACGCCGGTGTGGTATTGCGCGACTACGATTCCTACCTCAAAGATCATCCGGAAACTGCCAAAATCCTGGATGACATGCAAAAGCCGGAACCCAGTGTAGCCACCGCCGTTTACGGCAGCTGCCTGCCGTACGCATTTGGCAGCAATGATTATGTAAAGTATAAACTGGTGCCATTAAATACCCCTCCCGGTCCACCGGTACCGGATAATAACCCCGGCTACCTGCGTGATGAACTCAAACAACGCCTGGTTAAAGAAGAAGTTCGCTTCGGATTCTACCTGCAGTTCAGAACAGATGCGGCAACCATGCCACTGGATGAAGCAATGGTCCGCTGGCCGGAAAGCATTTCCGCACCTGAACTATTTGCGACCCTAATTATACATCAGCAAGATATTGACGCTCCTGGCCAGGTAGCCTATGGCGAAAATCTTTCTTATAACCCCTGGCATACCCTCGCCGTGCATCAACCCATCGGCAGTATCAGCGATGTGAGGAAGGTAGTGTATGAAGAAGGCGCACGGCTCCGCCGCGACCGCAACGGCATTCCCTTAACTGAACCACGTACGGCACGTAAATAACCATCTCACCAAAAAAAAATTATTATGGCAGTAAAAGCTGATTTCGCCAAACTGGCGATTTATCCACCTCTTGGCATTGCCAGGTTAGGCAACTCAGATGAATACTTCTTTGCGTCTGATGTTCCGGGCATAGAACCACCGCACGAAAACGGGTATAAGGATAACCAGGGGCGCATTAAAAAACAGGTACCACGTTTCCGGATATACGCTTTCGACGAAAACAACAAGCCGCTAAGGGAAGTAACGGCCGACAGCAGCACCACTATCGAATGGCGCGTAAACCTGGCCAACAGGAAAGCCAGCTGGTATAATTTCCTGAATGCGCTGGACCTGCCGGATAATCAGTCTAAAACCCCCGACCATCGTAACATAAAAGAAACAGATCGCAGCAAACTAAACATCCTTCCCACCCCTAAAAAAATCCAGGGCACGGATCAAAAAGGTGTTTATTTTAATGAAGGTTATTTTTATGACATCAATGTACCGCTGGGTGAACTGCAAACGGATGACAAAGGCCGCCTCCTCGTTATCCCTGCTGACGGCACCTCCGCATCCGCCTTTAACGAAGATCCTACCACCTTCGCCAACAATGTAGGCTGGCACGATGATACCGCCGACGGTACTATCTACGCTACCGTTACCATCAATGGTACGCCTTATCCGGTTACTCCGGCCATGGTGGCTGTGACGCCACCAAACTTTGGCCCGGGGCTGTTTGCCGTGGTTACCATGTACGACGTAGTGGAAGACCTGTTCCTGCAACTGGGCGAAATTCCCCAGCCTAAAGAACTGGAATTCTGGAAACATATCTATCCCATTATCTCCAGAACGGTACAAACACAGTGGGTGAACCACGGCTTCTTTATGCTGTTCGGACAAAACTCGCCCAGTGATTACCTCTCTCACGAGAACCTCCTGAAGCTGATGAGCCCTGATCCGCTGTACCGCGACCTGCGCACTGAAGTGTTCCAGTGGTACCGGGACCCTGCCAATAAAAATTATGAACCGGTGAAAATCCCACCGTTCTACGGCGATGCATTCGGGGAATATACAGATGTGTACAACGTAGACCTGCCACTTACCAAAACGCAATATGAAAGAATGGCCAAATGGGCACAGGGTGAGTTTGTACCCGGCAACAAGCCGGAAACAAATTTCGAAAACTTCACGCTGGAACAACAGGTACAGTCCCTGACAGAAGCCCCGCTGGAAGAATGCCTCGGCGGACCATTCCACCCCGGCATTGAAATCACCTGGCCTTTCCGCCAGCGCATCTTCTGGGATACGCCGTTCCGTATTAAAATACTTCCTGAAAATGAAGCGCCTAAAGATGATTACGGACAATTCCTGACACCGGAAGTAGCCGTAGGCCCCGGTGGCCCGATCGATGGTAGCGGCCCCGGCTCACTTACACGCTGGCTGGGCGTTCCATGGCAAACGGATGAAGCCAGCTGCCTCTCCGGTTACGATACCACCACTTATTTAACGCTGCCATCCTTCTGGGCAGCACGCGTGCCAAACCAGGTGCTTTCGGAATCCTCCTTCAAGCGACTAACGGATAAAGATTTAAATATTTACCAGCGACTAAAACACTTTGATTACCGCCAGGACTGGTTGCGCGACCTGGGCACGCAATACCTTCCCAAGCTGAAAAAAATGGTGCAGCGCTGGCATTTCCTGGGAATTATCACGGAAGTGCAACTACCGGCGGACCGGCAAAACCCGGCCCTTCCAAATGTGTTCTGGGTGGAAGCGGGGCGCCCTGGCTTCACTACGGATGATCCTACCTTTGAACAGGTACTGGTGGCTGAACATGCACAGGTACCAATGATGGAACAACCAAGAGCCATGCTCCTGGATGCCGCCGGTGTGGATGCCAGCAGCCTCCGAATACTGGAACGCAAACCCCTGCGAAGAGACGAAATGTAAAACTGATGAATATCCCTGTTATTATTATCGGTGGCGGCCCTGCTGGTGCTGCCACCGCTTTACAGTTAAGGCATAACGGTTACGACTGTATGATCCTGGAAGCACTGGCATCTCCCAAAAGAAAACCCGGAGAAACCATACCACCGCAAGCATTTAGCCTGCTAAAGAAATCAGGACTGGATATCCTGCTCCAACACCCGGCCCACCTGGCATGCTATGGCAACAGGTTTATATGGGGCAGCCCCGTACCCGCGGATAAATCCTTCTTTCAAAACCCGGTGGCGCAAGGCTGGCATGTAAACCGTGCAATTTTTGAAGCACAGCTGCAGCAACTAGCCATAGAAAAAGGAGTTCAATATTACTGTGGTTGTAATATGGTCTCCGCAGTTTACAGTAATAAAACATGGACCGTGACCTATACCGACGCCCACCAGCAACTACAGACCGTTACCGCAGCATTTATCGTGGATGCTACCGGCCGGAAATCCCGCGTGGCAAGAAAGCTGGGTTTTCAACGAAAAATGATAGATAAACTGGCAGGCATCACCGCCTGCTATACGCTGCCTGCAAACATTCAGCAATTCACCTACCTGGAAGCCGTGGAAAATGGCTGGTGGTATGCCGCCCCACTAACAGAAAACCAGCTGGTGCTAAGTTTAATGACAGATACCGACCTGGTACACGGTCACTTACGTACCGCCAGGGACCTCCTGACTAACGCACACGCCACTACGCTGATAGCCGGCATCCTGCAAAATACCCGTTGTGCTGACGAAAACTTGGTGGTTTCCAGCGCCGCCACGGGCTACCTGTCCCAACGCACCGGCGAACGCTGGCTGGCAGTAGGAGATGCCGCCTACGCCTACGACCCCATTTCATCCTACGGCATTACCTCCGCACTGGAAGGTGGCTTTTATGCCGGCCATGCAATAGCAGCCTGCCTGAATGGAGATCCGGATGCGCTGCATGCCTACGACTGGGCCATCAGCACAGCATTTACCACCTATATGAAAATGCTGATCGGGCAATATGCCCAGGAAAAACGATGGCCCACATCCACTTTCTGGAGCAGGAGGAATTAACGCCAGTATGCTTTTACCTCCGGTAATACCTCAGTAATGATTTTTTTCTCCACCTCCTGGGGTGAAACATACATCAACAGGTGCCCGTCGTCCTTAAACCAGTATAATTTCTTTTTAGGGGCTTTCAGCTGCTCAAAGTAGGCTTTAGACATTTCCGCGTTGGTCTGCAAATCCTTGCCGCCCAGGAAAAAGTACACTGGTACCTCCAGCTTCGTTATTGACTTGGCCAGCGGCTCCGCCGTAGCGTCGTTCCAGGGCTTCATCCAGGTTTTATTCCACTCCCTGAGGAAGCCTTTAATATAGGTGGTGTCCTTATCCGGAAACGGCCTGCCGGATAATAAGTTCATCCATTTCCTGGAATAGTACAGGTCGTCTGGCCGGGAGAAAGGTACCTTGATGGCGCTTACCTCCGCTAAAGCCTGTTGATGGTTGCCCGCCTTTGCCCAACGGATAACACTGTCGAGCGCAAAACGCTCACTGCGCTCCTGGTCTGTTACCGGACATGCTACCATTAATGCCGCCACCGATGCCGGATGGGCCGCCGCTACTTTAAATCCTACCAGGCAACCCCACGACTCCCCCAGCAAATAAATTCTATCCTGGTTAAACTTCTTTTTCAACTGTTCAACCAGGCTATAAGCATCATCCGCAATCAGCGGCAGGGAAGGAGGTACCGGTGAAGCATTTAACCGGAGCGTCAGCCCGGTTTCGCGCTGGTCCCAATTCACCACGCAGAACTGTTCCCGCAACAGCCCCGTAACTTTCTCCATCTGGGGAATCCGGGATTCGCCCGGGCCACCATGCAAAAACAGTAAAACCGGTCCCTTGGGATTGCCATTTACGGCAATCACCTGTTTAATCCCCCCGATCAGTAATGTATCATAATAATTTACCTGCTGCGATAAGGCATGCGCTGAATGAAGCATGGAAAGGCAAGTACATAGCCAGAAGAGTGTTCTCATAAAATAGGTGTGTTTAGGTTTTCCGGACCGAATAAACAGTCAATATCCAAGATAGCATAAATCCCCTGATCCCCTCCCTTTCTGGCTTTTTTTTGCCGGTATGTAACATTTTTCCCCCCTGATTGAATCAATCAGGTTCCTGCTAACTGCCGCCTTACAGCTAGCTTTACAGCACATAATCCACGTATATGAATCCGACAGTGCTACTGTTTTGCCAACTGGTTCCTACCAGTTTTAATGAACCTTTCGCCGGTGCTCCTGCTTAAGTCAGGCTGCCATCGAATACCGACGCTCTATTTATATTATTAAATTCTCACGTATGAAGTCAACTAAAATCATTCGCACGCGACTATTATTCCTTTGGGCCATCATGCTGATGCTTACCATGAGTGAAAAGTCCTTTGCGCAAGCTGGAAAGATAAGTGGAACGATCACCAGCCAGCAAACTTCCCTACCGGTGTCTGCCGCCTCCGTAGCGGTTAAAGGAGCCAAAACGGCTGTCATTGCCGACGAAACCGGTAAATTCACCATCAACGCCTCCACCGGCGATATACTGGTCATCTCTTCCGTAGGTTTTATCCCGAAAGAAGTAAAAGTAACCTCCAACAACCTGACCGTACAACTGCAGGATGCGGAAAGTCAACTCGAAAATGTAGTGGTGATAGGATATGGGGTCCAGAAGAAAAAACTCGTTACCGGCGCCAACGTACAGGTAAAAGGGGACGACCTCCAGAAACAAAATACCACCACCGCCCTGCAGGCATTACAGGGGCAGGCCCCCGGCGTTCAGATTACCAGCTACTCCGGGCAACCGGGCGCAGGGATGAACGTAGTGATCCGCGGTAAAGGTACGGTAGGTAATTTCGGTCCATTATATATAGTGGATGGGGTGCAAACCGGCGATATCTCCTACCTGAACCCTGCCGATATCGCTTCCATTGATATCCTGAAAGATGCCGCTTCTGCTGCCATCTACGGCTCCCAGGCGGCAAACGGGGTAATACTGGTGACTACCAGAACAGGTAAGGTAAACCAAAAGCCACAGGTAACACTGGACGCTTACTACGGTGTACAACAGCGGCCACGCGACGTAAAGCTGCTGGATGCGAAAGAATACGCCACTATCATCAACGAAGCGGCGGTGAACTCCGGGAAAGCACCTTACTTCAGCGACGATGTGGTGAACAACCTGCCGGTAAACACCAACTGGCTGGACCAGATGTTTAAAAGTAATGTACCCACCCAAAACTATGTGCTCGGCGTACAGGGTGGCGGTGGCAGCTCCGCCTACTCCTTGTCACTGGGTTATACCAGCCAGGGCGGCATCGTAGGCGGTTCGGATATGTCTTATTTCGATCGCTATAACTTCCGCATCAACTCTGAACATAACTTATACGACAACTATATTAAAATAGGCGAACACCTCACCTTCAACTACCAGAATAATCACGGCATCCTGGTAGACGGACTTTACAATAACACCCTACGCAGCAGTTTCACTACCAGTCCGTTCCTGCCGATGTACGATGCTGCCGGCAATTATTACAGCAGTGATAATAAAGGATGGTATCCCGGAAAGCCTGATCAGTCGTGGAATAACGGAGAGGCCAATCCGTATGCCGTAATGGATTACACTACCAGGAACCGCAACAGCAGCCAGGGATTATTTGGTGATGTATACTTACAGGTAGAACCCATTAAAGGATTGAAATTCCGTTCCAGCCTGGGCTTAAATTATAATTCTAATCAGAGCCACGGCTATACACCAGTTTACCACCTGTCCATCTACTCGTTTAACGACACGGCAAAAGTATCACAGTCAATGGGCAATGGTCGCACCATCCAGTTCGACAACACCCTCAGCTATGATTTCAACCTGCACAACGATCATCACTTCACCGTACTGGCAGGTAGCTCCTCCCTGAAAACAAAAACGGTGGACATGCGGGGTAATAACTTCGACCTGCGCGTGGCCGATATGCAACATGCGTATTTATCTGTTGCGCAGAACGTTACGCGCGGCGCTCCTTACATGAGCGTAAGCGGTGGCCCTACGGAGAGCGCCTTGTTGTCCTTCTTCGGCAGGTTGTCATACGACTTCCAGGAAAAATACATCGTGAACCTTACGTTCAGAGCGGATGGCTCTTCCAAGTTTGCGCCGGATAAGCGCTGGGGTTACTTCCCGTCCGTATCCGCCGGCTGGGTGATCACCCGGGAGAATTTTATGCAAAACGTGCAATGGCTCAACTTCCTGAAATTACGGGGCAGCTGGGGACAGGTGGGTAACCAGAACGTGGCCGCCTACCAGTTTTTATCGCCTATCAGCTTCAGCAACGCCGGTTATATTTTCGGACCTGTTGAAGGTGCCAACACACAGGGAGCCTATCCTAACCGTATCGCGAACCCCAACGTTAAATGGGAAACTTCCGAGCAAACCAACATCGGCTTCGATGCAACGCTGTTTCAACACCTGAACGTAGTGTTTGATTACTACGCAAAACAAACGAAAGACTGGTTGATCACCGTTCCTATCCTGGCAACAGGCGGTGCGGATGCCCCGCTGATCAACGGCGGCGATGTAAAAAATACAGGTTTCGAACTGGCGCTTAACTACAGTAACAGAATCGGCAGGGACTTCACCTATTCATTCGGGGTAAATGGTGCTATCAATAAAAACAGGATCGGGAATATTCCTACCAACGACCATGTACTGCACGGTAATACCAATGTGCTTTACAACAATGCCGGTGAGTTTTACCGTGCTGCAAACGGTGAACCGGTAGGCTACTTCTGGGGCTACCAGACTGCCGGCGTTTTCCAGACCCAGGATGAGGTGCTGGCCTATAAAGGAAAAACAGGCAACCCTATTCAGCCGGATGCGAAAGCTGGTGATGTAAAGTATGTGGACTTAAATGGTGACGGCGTAATTGATAACAACGATAAAACAAACATCGGAAATCCTAATCCGGACTTCACCTACGGGTTCAACATTGCCCTGGGTTATAAAGGCTTCGATTTCCAGGTGCAGGCATCCGGTGTTTCCGGTAATCAGCTGGTGCAGTCGTGGAGAAGCCCTGGTGGCTTTGGCAACTACAGCGCTGAAATCCTGGAACGCTGGCATGGTCCCGGTACTTCCAACCGTATCCCCCGGGTAACAGAAGACGGCGCCAACTGGGCACAGTTCTCCGACCTGTATATCTACAACGGCAGTTTCCTGCGCATCAACAACATCACATTGGGATATGACTTCTCCGGCCTGTTGAAAAAAAGCTATCTCAGTAAAGTGAGAATATATGCATCCGTTCAGAATCCTTTTATCATTACCAAATACAACGGGATGGATCCTGAAGTGGGCTACAATGAAGGTTTTTCTTCCGGAGTGGACTTAGGGTATTACCCAAGGCCAAGAACTTTTATGGCAGGTGCAAACATCCGTTTCTAACTTAAAATGAATAGGCGATGAAAAACGTAAAATATTATATACTGGTGGCAACCTTACTATCCATGATGGCTTGTAAAAAAAGTTTTTTGGATACGGAAGATGTAACCTCCGCAACAGAACAGAATTTCTATAGAACCCAGGGAGATGCCTGGAAAGCGCTGGTAGGTGTATATGACGGGTTACAACGCGTTTGGTCCGGTGGGGTAGCCTTTCCCGTTGCTTCCACTATTATGTCGGACGAAGCGTTTGGGGCTACAGGCAATGCCGACGGCTTTGGCTACCAGATGATGGACGAATTTGATAAACTGCGTTCTCCTTCCGATCAGGATTTGTTTGGCGACTCGTGGAGCCTGTATTATAAAGCCATTTACCGCGCTAACATGCTCCTGACTCACCTGGACGGGGTGGACTGGAAAGGCAATACCACCCTGCGTAATACCTACGAAGCAGAAACCAGGTTTATCCGTGCCTTTTGCTACTTTGATATGGTAAGGTTATGGGGCAACATTCCATTGATTACCAAACCCACTACCGACAATGTGCCGCAGGCTAATCCCGACAGTGTATACCACCTGATTGCGGCGGACCTGAAATTTGCAGCGGCTAACCTGGCCACCACCAGCTATGGCAGCCAGGACCCTTCTACCCGTGGCCGCGTAACCAAATGGGCAGCGGAAGCACTGATAGCACGTGTGTTCCTGTATTATACGGGCTATTATGGAAAGCCTGACCTGGTAGGGGAAGTGTCCAAAGCGCAGGCGCTCGCTTACGCGGAAGATGTGGTGAACAACGGAGGATTTGGCCTGGTGGATAAATTCGCTAACCTGTGGCCTCCGGCATCTCTCAATAATTATGTGGGAGAAGATAACAAAGAAACGGTGTTCGCTATCAAGTACACCTATACGAGTGACTGGAATGGTAACGTAGACGGTAACACGTGGATGGTGATGAATGGCATCCGTATTCAAAGCATTTATCCATACGGCATGGGCTGGGGAGGTGCTACCATTAATCCTAAGACCTGGAATGCCTTTGCTGCCAATGATAGCCGCAGAAGTGCTTCTATCATTTCTTTCGCTGATGAGAAACTGGATTTTCAGAATATTAAAGACCAGCGGGAATATACCGGCTACACCATTAAAAAGTATACGCCGCTGGCAGATGAAGCGGGAAGGAGTCTTCCTGAAAAAATGGGAGGTGCCAGCTTTATGATCAGCCAGTTCCAGGATTTTGTATCCATCAGGTATGCAGATGTATTGCTGATGGCTGCGGAACTGGGCGCGCCTGCTGCACAGGATTATTTTGACCAGGTGCGTAAAAGAGCCTACGGCGCAGCCTTTGTGCAAACACCGGTTAGCCAGGCAAATATTATGAATGAAAGAAGACTGGAGTTTGTGGCAGAAGGTATTCGTTACTGGGACTTACTACGCCAGGGCATCAACGTAGCAGCTGCGGCTATTGCGGAATCGGTGACGGTGCAAAATGGTGGTGTGAATACCACCAAAACTATTCAGGCCGCGAAGATACAGGAAACAAAAGGCCTGGTACAGGTGCCTAACGCTCAGATCACGTTGTCCAATAATGTGCTGAAACAAAATGCCGGTTGGTAAAATATGTAACGGGGTATTGGTGTCGCATTGCCGGCACCAATACCCTGATTTAAATACTCCCTCTAAATACATTACATATGAAATTCCACGTAAAAATCCCCATGGCGGGCCTGTTACTATTTGCCGTAACCCTCGTTTGTTGCGGTAAGAGCAGTACAGATGCGCCCACTTTATCCGTTTCTTCTTCCGACCTCACTTTTTCTGAAGATGGCGGTACTGCTGATGTAAACATATCCAGCAACATCACCTGGACGCTTTCTAACCCTGCTGCCGGTTGGTTGCAGACCAGTAAGTCCACCGGCAGCGGCAGTGAATCCTCCGTACGACTAACGGCCACGCCTAATGCAACCGGTAACAGCAGGTCCGCCATTCTCGTAGTAGATGCCGGCAGCAGCCAGTCGAGAAGAATTACCGTAACCCAGGGCAGCAGCCGTTATCCCAGCTACAACACTTCCCCGCAGCCGGCAAACGCCACCGGTATGGAAAGCAATGCGGTACAGCTGGCGGCGAAATTCAAAATGGGTTGGAACATAGGCAATACATTAGAAGCAATAGGTGGTGAAACCGCCTGGGGAAATCCGCTGATCAGCGAAAGTTATATCAAAGCTGTGAAGCTGCAAGGGTTTAATGCCATACGCCTTCCCTGCTCCTGGGATCAGTATGCGGATAAAAACATCGCCAAGATCCAGGACGCGTGGCTCACACGCGTAAAGCAGGTAGTACAGTACTGCGTGCAAAATGATATCTATGTGCTACTTAACATTCACTGGGACGGTGGCTGGCTGGATGAAAATATTTCCAAAGTAAGACAGGATGCCACCAACGCCAAACAAAAAGCTTTCTGGGAGCAAATCGCTACTACCATGCGCGACTTTGATGAACACCTCATGTTCGCCAGTGCCAATGAACCGCCGGTAGAAACTGCGGAACAGATGGCTATTCTGCAGAGTTACCACCAGACTTTTATTAACGCGGTAAGGTCCACCGGTGGGCGTAACAGCTACCGCGTACTGGTAGTACAGGGGCCATCTACTGACATCGACAAAACAAACCAGCTGATGAACACTTTGCCTACCGATGCGGTGAAAGACCGCCTGATGGTAGAGGTACACTATTATACACCTTCGCAGTTTTGTATATTGATGGATGGAGATGCTTCCTGGGGTAAAATGTTTTACTACTGGGGTGCGGGGCATCACTCCACCATTGAGCCGGAGCGTAATGCAACCTGGGGGGAGGAAAGTGATGTGATTGCTGCGTTTGCGAAAATGAAAGTCAAATTTACTGATAAACAAATTCCTGTGATACTAGGTGAATATGGGGCTTACAGACGTGGTAACAGTAAGTATGTGCCTAAAGACCTGGCAACGCATAATGATGCAGTAGATTACTGGTTAACCTATGTTACCCAAAAAGCAGTAGCCAATGGGGTAAAACCTTTTTACTGGGACACTGGTGGCGCGCTGGACAGGCGTAATAACACGGTGCTGGATCAACGGACCATCAGTGCATTGTTAGCAGGAAGTAATTAAGTTTAATATGAGAAACATAATGATGGGTATAGCCTGCCTGATGATCGGCCAGGCTGCTGTGGCACAGACCACCAATATTCCTGATCCTCCGGCAGGGTTTAACATTCAACGGGAAGATATACCACATGGCAAACTCGTGGCGGTGCAGTATGATTCAAAAACACTGGGCAAGCGCAGGGAAATGAACGTGTATACGCCACCGGGGTATTCCCCGAAACAAAAGTATCCGGTCATCTACCTGTTGCACGGGTTAGGACAGGATTACGGGCAATGGACGGAATGGTGCCAGGCGGATGTGATCATGGATAACGGCATCGCTGCAGGTACGATCAAGCCTGCCATTATGGTGTTTCCGAATTGCGATACCTGGCTTACGGTGGGAGATACGGCGAAGGGCAAGCGTTCCGGTAAAGCAGATGGTTATGCCGGTTACGGAAAGTCATTTGAAGACGATCTGCTGCAGGATATCATTCCCTACATAGATGCGCACTATGGCACTGATAAAAAGCACCGCGCACTGGCGGGCTTGTCCATGGGAGGCGGGCAGTCGTATAACATCGGTTTGTATCACCCGGATACATTTGCTTACGTGGGTGGTTTTTCCGCTGCTCCTAATACCAACCAGTTTGGCGGAATGTATGATATCCCGTTCATCCCGGATATGACCAAAGCACGGAAGCGCTTAAAGTTACTCTGGGTAGGTTGTGGTAATCAGGATGGCTTATTTAGTATCAGTGAAAAGGTGCATGCCTACCTGGACTCCATCCGGCTACCGCATATTTATGTAGTGGATACCAACGGGCATGACAACAAGGAGTGGGATCGCAATCTGTACCAGTTTACGTGGTATATGTCAGGAAGATGACCGGCGTTTAATTTCAACTTTTCTCCATTTTAGGGTATATTGTAAGGAATAATTTAACCATTTTCACAGCGGGTTAAGTTATTCCTTTTTTTACGTGTAGCGTCTCCTTTGTCACCATGAAATCGTTTTGTAAGAAATTTTTCCACGTGATCATATGCCTGCAGCTGCTTACCAGCATTGCATCTTATGCCGGTTACCCCGTGAGGGCCTACCTGGGAATTGACCAGGGCCTGTCCAACAATTTTGTGCGCTGTATTTACCAGGACCGGAACGGGTTCATGTGGTTTGGAACCTATGATGGACTCAATCGGTTTGATGGTTATGAATTCAAAATCTTCAGAAATAATTTTAAAAATACCCGCTCTCTCATTAATAACTGGATTAATTCGATCAGTGAAGATCAACAGGGTAATTTATGGATAGGGACCCGTCAGGGCGCCAGTATTTACCACCAGTTGACCGATGACTTCTCCGTCCTGTATTATAAAACGGGAGAAGGAAAGCAGGCGCAGTTACAGTCGGTAGTAAAAGCCATTAAAGCGGATGGCAAGGGCAATATGTTTGTTGCCACAGCAGATAATGGGCTGCTTTTTTTTGAACATGGCAAAACCACTGGTGCCACTGTAGTATTACAGGACAATGCGCATGTCGTGTATGATGTAACAACGGTGGAAGTGGCAAATGACGGGCAGGTGTGGTTTTTTGTAGCGGATAAAGGGTTGTATCGTTATGACTATGTTACCCATAAAGGCAGCCGGGTAACGGAAGTGCTGCGATCCGCCAATTGTATTAAAGCACTCCGCCAGTTTTTATGGATTGGAACAAACGACGGACTACAGCGATACAACATCACGGCTAATACTTTCGATAAGGTATATCGTGTAGAAAATGGGAAGCTGAAATACAATGCCGTTGCGGGTATCACGGTGAATAAGCCCAATGAACTCTGGATTGCCACCAATGGGGGCGGAGTGGCGGTTTTAAATACGGATACAGATCAAGTCGATTTTTTATCCGTTTCAAATGAGCCGAATACTTTATCGAGCAATGCGGTGTATGCTATCTGGATTGATAAACAGGAAAGGAAATGGATTGGCTGCCTGAGAGGAGGTGTAAATATTATAGACCCGAATAAAGAGCGTTTTCACAACGTTTTCTCCGCGGGTGATCAATCGCTTGCGAGCAATTATATTTTATCGTTCTACGAAGCACCCAACCGGGATGTATGGATCGGCACGGACGGGGACGGGCTAAGTATCTGGAACAGGAAAACAAATACGTTTACCAACTACCGGCATGAACCTGGGAACCCTTATTCCCTGAGCGATAATTTTGTTACCGATATTCGTGCGGATGATCCGCAGCACACCTGGATAATCACTTACCGCGGGGGCGTAAACCGCTTTAGTAAGGGGAAGTTCGAAAGGTACGATTGTGTGGACCCCCTGCATCCACAGGTGGTACTACATCCTATTGGGCCCGGCATGCTGGAAGATCAGGAGAAAACTTGCTGGCTTACCACGCAGCAATATGGTCTCTTTAAATTAAACCGCCAGAAAAAGGTTTTTGAATTATTTGACAGCCAGTTAAAGGATTTATATGCTTTGAGAGAAGATAGAGACCAGGTGCTTTGGGGCGGCGGTATCAACTACGTATTTCGCATTGACAGGCGGCAGAAGGCACATGCCGCCTTTTTCATCGGTAAACCTGTAAATGTGATGAAAGAGGACCGCGCAGGAAATTTCTGGCTCGGTACTGAAGGAGGGGGATTGATTTTGTTTGACAGGAAGCAGGGAAAGATTATCGCCCGCTATACAACGGATGAAGGCCTGTGTAGCAACTCCGTACTCACCATCCTGGAAGACGCAGCCGGTAACCTGTGGATGAGCACCTTTAACGGTATTGCTAAATTTAATCCCACCACTAAAACATTCAGGAGTTACTACCAGGGCGATGGGCTACAGAGCAACCAGTTTAATTATCATGCTGCCATTCAACTGGCGTCCGGGGAGTTTGCCTTTGGGGGTATAAAGGGTTTTTCTTTGTTCCATCCCGAAAATATGGCTGGGATCAACAGTAACCCCAAAGTTTTTCTGACGAACATAAAAGTCTCCAATATGCCATTGGAGGCGGATACCGCACTTGAGTTGCGTTCAGGCCACAATCAAATTGAACAGATCACCATTCCATACTATAAAGCTATCTTGTCGTTCGGGTTTGCTGCACTGGAATATTCCGCACCGGATAAAATTCAGTACGCCTACTTCCTGGAAGGTTCGGATAAAGGCTGGATTTATAGTGGCGATTCCAGGAAAGCGGTTTACAGCCATCTTTCCGAAGGAACCTATACATTCCGGGTAAAGAACACCAACGCTGAAGGGCAGTGGATGCCTGAAGAAGCACAGGTAAAAATTATTGTACTGCCTCCATGGTACAGGAGCTGGTGGGCCTGGTTAATATATACTTTATTGGCAATTGTAACCCTGTATTATTATTTACAATACCGTTCCAGGCGCGTCCGGCTGCAGTTTGAAGTGAAAATTGCAAAGCTGAATGCAGAAAACGAGCGGCTGGAAAAGGAGCGAAGCCTGGCCGAACTGGCGAAGGAAAAAACTGAATTGGAGCGGGAGCGCGCGGAAAGGGAAAGAGAACAGGCAGAAAGTGAAAAGGAACGCATCTTAAACAAACGGGAAAGAGAAATCACCGAAAAGAAGATTTCATTTTTTACGAGCATTTCCCATGAATTCCGAACGCCACTGACATTAATTATTAATCCGGTGAAGGAGTTGCTGGATAAAGATTTCGAGGAGCAGTACGCGAAAGGGGAGCTGCATATAGTGTACCGCAATGCCAGGCGTATGCTTAGTCTGGTGGATCAGTTGCTGCTGTTCAGAAAAACGGAAAGCGGCCTGGATCATATCAGGCCATCGCGGTTAAACCTGCACGACCTGGCCTGTGAAGTGTATCTGTGCTTCGTGCGGCAGGCGCATGCACAGCGGGTTACCTACGAATTTGACTGCCCGGACAAACAGCTGGAGCTGTATGCCGACCCGGAGAAGCTGGAGATTATATTATATAACCTGCTTTCCAATGCACTGAAATATACCCCGGCTGGTGGCACCATCCGGCTGCTGGTGGAAGACGCTGCAACGGATGTAGTGATTAGAGTAGAAGATACCGGCGTTGGTATTCCAGCAGACACTGGTGATAAAGTTTTTGAAAAATTTTATAAAGTAGAAAAATCGGGAAGCACTTCCCGCCCCGGATTTGGCATTGGCCTTTTCCTGGTGAAGCATTTTGCGGTACAGCACCGGGGAACCATCTTTTATAACAGTGAAGAAGGCCGGGGTACCACTTTTACGCTGACGTTTCACAAAGGGAAAGCTCATTTTCCGGAAGATGTGGTGATCTCAGAAACGATACCCACCCCGCAGTTGCCGGAAGTATTAAAGGAAGATGTGAACCCCGCCGTGCAAACTGCCACGTCAGCACCTTTGCCGGAGCTGGTTTCCGGGAAGCAATCGATTCTGATCATTGATGATGATGAGGGTATCCGGGAATACCTGGCCCGGCTATTTAAAGATACTTACCTCACTTACCTGGCCGGCGACGGTGAAACAGGTCTGGCGATGGCGAAGAAATATCTGCCGGACCTGGTGATCTCCGACATCCATATGAAGCAGATGAGCGGTATTGAGCTGTGCAAAGCCATAAAGGAAAACGAACAGTTAAACCATATCCCGGTGATCCTGCTTACGGGAGCCACCTCCGATGAACTCAAACTGCAGGGAGTGGAAGGAGGAGCCGATGATTATATCGTTAAACCGTTTGACAGTAAGCTGGTGATTGCATTGGTGGCTACGCTCCTGAGGAACCGCAGCGCCCTGCAGAAGTATTTTTACAATGAGA
The DNA here is from genome assembly GCF_900142605.1 of Chitinophaga jiangningensis. Lineage (GTDB taxonomy): Bacteria > Bacteroidota > Bacteroidia > Chitinophagales > Chitinophagaceae > Chitinophaga > Chitinophaga jiangningensis. Next base: position 419,539 of record NZ_FRBL01000008.1, on the reverse strand, counting down.
TTACGCTCACCCAAAGCAACTTCAAAGTTTCCGCGGAGTATAAGGAGTTGTTGGAAAAGTGCATTTTAATTGTCGAGAAACATTTAAAAGATAAGCACTTTAGTATTCAAACACTGCTGCAGGAGTTGGGAATGAGTCATTCCAACCTGCTCCGCAAGGTAAAACTGGTTTCGGGGCAGCCGGTAAATATATTCATTCGCTCGATACGGCTTCGGAAAGCTGCGGAGCTCTTTATTAATACGGATTACAGCATCAAGGAAACGGCCTATGCAGTGGGTATAGGAGATATTAAGTATTTCCGCGAACAGTTTAATAAGCTCTTTGGGATGAATCCATCGGCATATATAAAGAAGTACCGCAAAGTACATGGAAAACAATTTACGGTAGATAAAGAAGCCATCGATCCGGGAGAGTAATTGTCAAACTGACGCTTTATTTTCATGCGTATGCCAGTTTTGCAGCGTATATCCGGCACCGTTTTATGTAGTTAATCGATTTTCATAAAATAGCAACCTGGCTACCGGCCTTTCCTCAACTGGAAAGGCTTTTTTATATGTTGCATTGATTCTCAGTACTGTTTAATACCATGTGTTGGCGTTTCCACCCCCCTTTTTGGGAGTGTACCCCCCTCCTGATTTCCCGGAAAGTTCAGATTGAAACCGGTAGCTTTACGTAATGCAATTTGTTCTGATCCTGATCTATTGCGGGTTTGGGATGATTGGTTTTTTGTCCATGTGTTTTGTAAGATGCTCCGGTGCTTTGGTGAAGTCCGTCACTTAATCGATTAACAAGAATAGGATCAGGGAGGTCCTGATTGCTGGCCATAATGAAAAAGAAGGTATCCATACACGACATCGCTAAAGCACTTCATCTTTCTGCTGCCACCATTTCTTTTGTATTAAATGGCAAGGCAGACGAGAAAAAAATCAGCGGGGACGTCCGTAAGAAAGTGTTGGATTATATTAAGAAGGTAGGGTATCAGCCAAATATGATCGCTAAGAGCTTGCGGACAGGAAAGTCCAATATTATAGGCATGCTGGTGGAAGATATTGCCGATCCGTTCTTTTCAGGCATTTCCCGGGGGATCGAATCCATCGCTTACCATCATCAGTATAAAATATTCTTTGCCAGTACGGAAAATGATGTGGAAAAGACCCGGACCTTAATCCGGGCTTTCCGGGAGCGGCAGGTGGATGGCTATATTATAGCACCGCCGCCAGGTGTGGAGGAAGAGATACAGGCACTCATGGATGATAATGTACCGGTAATCCTGTTTGACCGTTACCTGCCCGTTTTAAATACCAGCAGCGTAATTGTAGATAACTATGCCGGCGCTTACCAGGCCGTAAAGCACCTGAAGGAAAACGGCTACGCGCATATTGCCTTTATTACCCTGCAATCAGAACAAACGCAGATGATGGCACGCCTGCAGGGCTATCATAAAGCAATGGAAGATCGTGATTGTACGCCGCTGGTAGCCAGGATACCTTATGAATTAAGCCACCACGACAGTGCAGCGCAGCTGGTAGCCGCATTCATAAAAGCCAATGATCATATAGACGCTATCATTTTCGCCACCAATTATTTAGCGATAAATGGATTAAGGGCCATCAGCAGTTTAGGCTTAACGATACCGGAAAATATAGCTGTAGTAGGGTTTGATGATAACACACACTTTAATTTGTTTTCACCGTCCATTACAGCAGTAGCACAACCAATAGAAGAAATAGCACAGGAAGTAGTGTTGCAGCTACTGAGTGCTTTATCAGATGAAAAGGAAAACAAAAAGCGCAGAACCGTGACCTTACCGGTTAAATTAGTTATCAGGAATTCTTCCTTTCCCAAGGCAAAACTAGAACAGATACACACAGAAACATCAGTTATGAAAAACAGTTAATCGATTAAGTAATCCAGTACAATTCCACTAATGATGACCAGGGCGAAAATGCGGTTTTTGCCCTGAGAGTAATCTTTTGTCTTTATAAACTTCCACTATGAAACAAAAATTTACCGCAGGTCCGCTGCTATCGCCGGGTAGCGGCAGGCAGGTATACTTCAGGGTACACCTGGGTATGCTGACTGCTATTCTATTTATCTATTCCTCCGCAAAGGCACAGGTGGCCGATACCGTTCACATTGTAAAAGAGCCGGTAAAAAATACGGGTGTGGTGCCGGTGCTCTATGGTGAACAGGACAAAAGCAGGATGCTGCAGTCCGTAGCAACGGTATATACCAACCAGCTGATCACCACACCAAGTCCGCAGTTTTTACAGGCTTTGCCCGGTCGCATTCCGGGCTTGAATATCACCTTCGGCAGCGGCGGCCCTGGTTTGGATGGCAATGGAATGGGCTTTAATATCCGCGGTGCCAGGGCGCAAACCATCCTGATTGATGGCGTGGAGCGGGGGTATCAGTCGATCGACCCGGAGCAGATTGAATCCATATCTGTCCTGAAAGATGCACTTTCTACCGTAATGTTTGGGCAGAGATCCTCCTACGGTATCATCTCCATAAAAACAAAAAAAGGAGATGTAGGCAAACCGCGCATTTCCTTTACCGCGCAGTCAGGATTCGAAACCCCGCTTACACTTCCAAAGCCGCTGCCTGCATGGCAATACGCTACGCTGTTTAATGAGGCAAAGCAAAATGATGCGGGATTATCACCCGTAACGCCGCAATACTCCCCCGCACAGATTGAAGCCTATAAAAATCAGTCAGATCCCTATACCTATCCTGATGTGGACTGGTACAATACGGTACTGAATAACAGCGCTGGCATCTCCCGTTATAACCTGAATATACAGGGGAGTGGCAAAGGTTTCAGGTATTTTGTAGACCTGGATAATGCGCGGGAAAACGGGATTTTTAAAACCAGCAGTGAAAATAAATACAACACTAACTCCCAGCTTAACCGCTATGCGCTGCGTTCAAACGTGGGTGTGGATGTAACGCCTGTAACGTTTGTACAACTGAACCTCTTCGGTCGCTTTCAGCGTTATAACCAGCCCGGAGGCGGCGGTGCAGGAGGTATCCTCGGCGCTTTATTAAGTACCCCGCAGCTGGCCTATCCTGTATTTAATCCGGATGGCACACTGGGTGGAAGCGATAAATACCAGGGCAACGCGAATATATGGGGGCAAACCGTTTCACGCGGGTACCAGTTTCAGGATGTACGGGATATTGCAGTGGACCTGGAAGTAACGCAAAAACTGGATATAATCACAAAAGGCTTAGTGCTAAAGGCTAAAGCATCCAACAATAACACGGTTTACTATACTACTAAAAGGGAGAAAAATTTCGAAGTATACCAGTATCTGAATGATACATATACCAAGTATGGCGCTACTACCGAGCAAACCACAGCAGGTGGGGCAAACGACAGGTTTCGCATCGTGTACCTGGAAGGATCACTGGGTTATGACCGTACTATTAATAAACATGCGATTTCCGTGTTGGCAGTAGCCAACCAGCAGAGCAGGCTGCTATTCAGCTCTACCCAGTTGCCGGAAAATTACACCGCCTATTCGGGCAGACTGAACTATAGCTTCGATGGAAAATATCTGGCAGAAGGCGCGGTGAGTTATGCAGGTTACAACTGGCTGGCACCGGCGCAGCGCCATGCTACCTACTGGGCCGCAGGCCTTGGCTGGAACCTTCACCAGGAAGCATTTGTAAGCCAGCACCTGCCATGGATCAGTAACCTGCGGCTGCGAGCCAATTATGGATTAACCGGCCAGGTAAATGCAGGATATTATACCTACATTCAAACCTATTTCAATAATGGTGGCTACTGGTTTGGCTCCGGCTCCTCACTGGAAAGAGGAACCGGTGAAAATGCGATTGCCAACAGCGGCCTGAGTCCGGAAAAAGCCAAAAAGCTCAATGCCGGCATCGACCTGGGACTGTGGCAAAATAAACTCACCCTTACGGCTGATTACTTCTTTAACAGGTTCTATGACCTTGTTGCCGCGCCCACCCTTACCACGGCGGTTTTTGGCGCAGGGTATCCATTACAAAACTATCAGCGCTTCAATTACCGGGGTGCGGATATTTCAGTTAACTGGCAACAGCAGGTAAAGGCACTCCATTATTTTGTTACCGCCAATTTTTCGCTGGTGCAATCTAAAGTGGTGTACAATGCAGAGCTGCCGAAAAATTACGATTACCAGATCACTACTGGCAAGCCGGTAGGTTTACAATATGGTTATACCGCCATCGGCCTGTTTAAATCCTACGAAGAAATCAATGACCCTGCCACCGCTGTAATGCCCGCTGCTCCTAAGTCGTCGCTGCGGCCAGGCGATATACGTTACCTCGATCGCAACGGCGACGGACAGATCACCATTGATGACCAGGGGCCTATCGGCAACGCAAAACCTACGATCTATTACGGACTTAATGCCGGCTTTAATTTTAAAGGCATTGATTTTTCCGTATTGTTCCAGGGAACGTGTAACCGTCAGAGTTATATGAGCGGCGATTTTATGAATGGCTTTGGCAACGGTGGTCAAAACAATGCTTACGCCTATAACCTGGGGCGCTTTACCCCTGAAACCGCAGCTACAGCCACGCAGCCACGCCTGTGGTTAGGTAGCAATACCAACAATACACAGTTCTCTTCTTTCTGGTTAAAGAACACCGATTTTGTGCGGCTCAAAAACCTGGAGATCGGTTACACCTTGCCTGAACAGCTCACCCGTAAAATCGGCTCTCCATCGGTACGGCTGTTTGCCAACGGATTAAACCTGCTTACCTGGTCAGAGATTTTTGACGTCAGGGAAGATGTAGATCCGGAGGCCTGGGGCGCGGCCTATCCCATAATGAAGATTTTCAATTTTGGTATCAACATTAAATTTTAACGGCATGATTGGTGGTATGAAAAAGAATTACGCATGGTGCTGTCTTATTTTGATCACATGCTTCGTTGCGGTATCCTCCTGCAAAAAAGCGTTTGAAGACAAGCCGCTTGAACTCCTTACCATAGATTATATTTTTGATGAGAATGACCCCACCGGCGACCAGGCCTTTAAGTGGGTGACTAACATATACTCGAAAATCCCTACCGGCTATAACCGTATGCTGGGCGGCTCCAGCTGGGCTTTTAACAGCAATCCCAGATCGAATATCTCCCTGGTGCCACTGGAATGCTTTTCCGATGATGCGGTACCAAGTGGCGATGGAAACGACGGCTGGAATATTATCCGGGGAGGATATAGCCCCATCGCTACATTTGACGATACCTGGGGCAATTGTTACAGCGCCATCCGAGCAGCAAACATCTTCCTGCAAAACTATCAGCGGGTACCATGGGCAGATTCATCCCGCAAGGTATGGCTGCCGAATGAAGCCAGGGCGCTCAGGGCATTTTTTTATTATGAACTGATCAGGCGCTATGGTGGGGTGCCATTGCTGGGCGACAAAATCTACGATTCCAACGACCGTGAACTCCTGAATTTAAAGCGCAACAGCTTTGAAGAATGCGTGAACTACATTGTTTCGGAACTGGATAGGGTGAAAGATAGTCTGCGCCCGGATGCCTCCCTCGCCGGCAGGGCCACAGATGCCGATTACGGCAAAATGCGCAAAAGCATTGTGCTGGCAATCAAAGCCAAAGTTTTACTCCTTGCCGCCAGTCCATTGTTTAACCCCTCTTCCACACCGCAAAAAACTTTTACCGGCTACGCTGCTTACAGCGCCGAAAGATGGGGCGCAGCGGCCGATGCAGCAAAAGCACTCATAGACCTGGGCTTGTACGACCTGGAAGCGAATCGCTACACCCTGGTGCTGGCAAGAGCTAACAAGGAACATATCTTTTTCAGAATGAGTGATCCCCGTACGGATAACGTATATGCTTATTATATGTCGCCGCCAGGATTCAAGCCTGGCAACCGCAACAGCGAAGGACGCGTGAGCCCCACTCAGGAATTTGTAGATGCTTTTCCCATGAAAAACGGCAAGCCCATCACTGACCCTACATCCGGTTATAACCCTGCTAATCCTTATGCAGGCCGCGATCCACGTTTAGAGCAAACCGTGTTTTACAATGGTGCCAAATGGTTGCAACGGCCTGTGGAAACATTTGAAGGCGGGAAGGACAAACCGAACGATGCCACCCTCGCTGCCGTGCAAACAAAAACCGGGTATTATGCCAAAAAGTTTTGTGCCAACGACAGCAGCAGTGCAAATTTCACCGTTACGTTTATTCGGGATGGCGGGTTCATACCACCCTGGTGCCTGATCCGTTATGCGGACATCCTCCTGATGTATGCCGAAGCGAAGAATGAATTTTCAGGGCCTGAAGCCACCGTGTATGCTGCCGTGGAAAAAATCCGCCAGCGGGCCGGCCTTTCTCCATATACGTTACCACCAGGATTGACCAGGGAACAAATGCGTGAGATAGTGCGCAATGAACGCCGTATTGAACTGGCATTTGAAGAACAGCGGTTTTGGGATATACGCCGCTGGAAGATCGCCAAAAGCGTATATGGTACGGCGTTACATGGTGTTACGGTTACAAAGAATGCCAATAACACATTTAGCTATGCTCCTAAGGAAGTTACCACTCCCTACTTTACGGATGCCATGTATTTATTCCCTATCGCCATCAAGGAAACACAGGTAAATCCAGGACTTGAACAGAACCCGGGTTATTGATTGCTTTCATGAAATAAAAAAATAAAAATGAAGATAAAGCTATTCATACTGACCTGTTGTATGCTGCTGTCAGCAGTTGCATGGTCGCAAAATATCATTGTAAGAGGGCATATCGTCAATGATAAAGATGAAGTGGTAACAGGTGCTACGGTGGCAGAACAAGGCAACGAAAAGAACGGTGCTATCTCTGACGAGCAGGGCAATTATGCCATTTCCTTAAAGCCTGGTTCAGCAAAAGTGCTGGTGATTACCTGTGTAGGCTACCTGCCGCAGGTGGTGACGGCGGTGCCGGGGAAACTGACGCCGGTGCGACTGATCAGGGACGTGAGAGGGCTGGAAGATGTGGTAGTAGTAGGGTACGGCCGTCAGAAAAGAATTACCAGTACGGGCGCAGTGAGTTCCATTAAGGCCGAGGAGATTAAGTCTATCCCAACCGCCAGTATTCAGAACACACTGGTAGGGCGGTTACCGGGCTTTTTTAGCCAGCAGCGAAGCGGGCAGCCAGGTGCAGATGCAGCGGATTTCTTTATCCGCGGTATTAACTCCCTCACCGGCGATAATAAGCCTTTGATCATTGTAGATGATATCGAGTACGACTATACGCAGTTGTCGCAGCTAAACGTAAATGAAGTGGAATCAGTTACCATCCTTAAAGATGCTGCCACCACTTCTATCTATGGCTTAAAGGGAGCCAACGGCGTACTGGTGGTAACAACTACCAGGGGGCGTATCGGAAAGCCGCGTATCAACGTGACGGCCGAAGCAGGTATTAATAAAATCATCCGCATGCCTACTTTCCTGGATTCCTATACAACGGCCCTGCTCCGCAACGAAGCTACCATCAATGATGCCTATGGTCAGTCGCAGGCGCCGGTGCTGCCTTTTACGCCGGATGACCTGCAGAAATTTAAAGATGGTTCCGATCCATATGGCCATCCAAATGTGAACTGGTCGGAAGTATTGTTTAGGAAGGTATCTACGCAGTCGCGCTACAATGTGGATATTTCCGGTGGTAATTCCCTGGTAAGATACTTTACCTCGCTGGGCTATTACTCTCAGAATGGGGCATTGAAAGATTTTCAGCCGGTGGGCGACTATGTAAACACCAATTATTTCTACAGGCGATATAACTATCGTTCCAACCTGGATATTACGCCCACTAAAACTCTAAAAATCCGCTTTGATGTAAATGGTCGGTTTGAAACGGTGAACAATCCCAGTGGCGGAGTTGAAAATGCAGGGCTGTTTTATGAGCTGGGAGCGTTCCGGTATATGGCGCCCTATGCCATGCCGGAAACAAACCCTAACGGTACGGCCAGTTATGCCACACACCTGGGCGCAGCAACCAACAACGGCGCCATCAATCCTGCATTCCGTTTGGGAAACGGTGGTTACATCCGCAGCTTTCGGAACAACTATAATATTGTGGTAGGGGCGGACCAGCAGCTGGACTTTATCACCCGCGGCTTATCCGTAAAAGTAAATGTTTCCTATGCCGGCAACAATAATGAAGGCCGTAACCTGAACAGGAGCGGCTTGCCGGCCTACAAGTACAATGTAGCTACCAATACCTATTCCATCAGGGATGCGGCGCAATACCGCATGTTACCTTATGCTGTAGCTTCCACCGGCAACGTATTTAATTCCACTACCATCCTGCAGGCATCCCTTAATTATGATCGAATACTGGGCAGTCACCACTTCACCGGACTGTTATTGCTGAATCAGCGTAATTACATCAACGGTGCTGCCATCCCGGTTAATTACCGCGGTACCACTGCCAGGCTCGACTATGATTTTAAGCGAAAATACCTCTTAGGCGTTACGGTTGCCAGAAACGGGAATGACCTGTTTCAGGAAGATAACCGCTACGGCATTTTTCCGGCTGTTTCGTGGGGGTATAACCTGTCGGAAGAAGCTTTCTTCAAAAACCTCTTCCCGTTTTTTGACCTGTTTAAAATCAGGGGCTCCTACGGACTGGTGGGATCAGATGCTAATTATCCCGGTACGGTAACATCGGTTATTCAATATGCTACCACCGGCTCTAACTATTACGGCAATACGACGGTGGAAGGGGCGTTGGTGAACCCGGATGTTACCTGGGAAAAGGAAAGGAAGACGGACCTGGGGCTGGAGCTGAATATGTTTAAGGGAAAGGTAGTTTTTAGCGGCAGCTATTTTTATAACTACCGGTATGATCAGTTGATTGACCAGGGTGGTGTGCCACTGCTCATAGGGCAGGGGCTTCCAAAAAAGAATATAGGTAAATCAGAGAATAAAGGTTTTGACGGCATGATTACCTACAAAAATGAAAGTGGTAAGATCAGGTATTCCATCGGCGCAAATGCGTCTTATGCCATCAACAGGATACTCTATATCAGTGAAGCGCCGGATTACCCCTACCAGGCTAAAACCGGTACCCAAATCGGCTTAAATCCGGGTTATCATAACATAGGATTTTATCAGCAAAGCGATTTCGATGAGAATGGTAAGGTGAAGAAGGGCATTCCTGCACCACTGTGGAGTGTAATACAACCAGGTGACCTGAAATATGCGGATATGAATGGGGATGGTATTATTACGGATGCAGATAAAACATTACTCTCCAAACCGAATTTACCTAACACCGTTTTAGGTGCTGAATTTACCATCGGATACAAGGGGCTCTCGCTCCGTGCCCTGCTGCAGGGCGCTTATGGGTATGCGGTACAGGTAACGGCAGAAGGAGCAGGTGATGCATTTAACGGCAACCTGCGCCCATGGAACCTGGAGCGCTGGACACCCGCCACAGCGGCCACTGCTACCTATCCTCGCCTTGGCCTGAATACCAACATCAATAATATCTCCTGGCAAACGATTTCGGATTTCTGGTTTGCCGATACCTGGTATGTACGGCTGAAGTCACTGGAACTTTCTTACCAGCTGCCACAAGCCTGGATCAAAGGATCAAAGGTGCTGCAAAATGCAAGGGTGTACGCTTCAGGTTATAATCTGGTAAATATACAGGAGATGGGAAAGTTTCAGCAGGACGCTGAAATCGCCAACGGTACAGGTGGCGCATATCCCAATACGGCCAATTTTATTTTCGGCGTACAACTCGGTTTTTAATGTTAAATATTTAAGAATGACCTTACATCACCTATACGGGAAGATCTGGATGGCAGGCGTGTTTAGCATAGCCTGTTTTATTACAGCATGTAAAAAAGATTTCCTCGATCAAAAAAAATTATCGGCGATAGATGAAACAGCTGTTTATCAGGATAGTACAAGATCGCTGGGAGTCATCAATTCTTTATACGCTAACCTCGGCATTTCATTCAACCCACGGAGATTTAGTAATACCGGCCTGGATGCCGCCTGTGATGAATCAGAGCCGCTGCCGGACCCGGCCAGTTTCACCTACAAAATTTCAAGCGGCGGTATCAACCCTAATAATGCCGACAAAGGACTATGGGGCACCACCTTTCAGATGGTGCGCATCGCGAATATATTTTTGAAGAATAAGGACAGTATTCCGGTGGCTCCCGAAACACGGGACTACTGGACAGGACAGGTCAGGTTTTTAAGAGCCTGGTATATTTTCACCTTGTTAAAACACTACGGTGGCATACCGTTGATTGGCGACAAAATATATGGCGACAACGACAAAATAGATGTGCCGCGCAGCTCCTACGAGGATTGCATAAAGTACCTGACAGCAGAGCTGGATGCCGCCGCCGCTGCACTTCCCACATCGTATCGTTCCGGTGATGTAAACCAATTGCGGGTGACACGTGGCAGCGCATTAGCCGTAAAGGCACGGATGCTCCTGTATGCTGCCAGTCCGCTCGTGAATAGCGGCCCCAGAGGAGATGATCCTGAACATTTACTCACTTTCCCCGCGGCAGATCCACAACGTTGGAAGCTGGCGGCAGATGCTGCTAAAGCGGTTATTGACCTGGGTGTATATAGCCTTTACACGGCATCTTCCACGCCGTTGTATACCTTCTTCTTACAAAATACTCCGCAAACAGAACACGTGCTGGTGTACTGGCAACCCTGGACCACCGCTAATAATTTCTATATCGAGGCCAGTGCCAACCCAACTTCACGGGGAGGCATGAATGGCTGGGCAGGTGTGAAATACTTTCCTACGCAAGAGCTGGTGGATGAATTTGATATGAGTAATGGCTTGCGGATTACTGATCCTGCATCGGGCTATCCGGGGATTGGTGATGATATGTATAAAAACAGGGACCCACGGCTCACCTATACCGTGCACTATAACGGCTCCATACGTTTGCTGGGAAACTTCGGTGATCAGCGTGTGAATACCTATACCGGGGTAATTCCCACAGGAAATGCGGCTGCCACCAGCGCCAGCCTGGATGGTATCTACACTTCCACGGGCACCCTCACCGGCTACTTCCGTTACAAGATGTGTAATGGCGGTGGTGGCGAATTGTATCGACCATGGGTAGTAATGCGCTATGCCGAAGTGCTGTTAAATGCAGCCGAAGCCACTAATGAATACGCCGGTCCTACAGCAGATGTCTACGACTGGTTAAAGCTGATCAGGAGTCGCGCAGGAATAACCCCTGGCGCCAATAATATGTACGGATTGAAGCAGGGTATGACCAAAGACGAAATGCGTGAAGCCATCCGGCATGAGCGCCGCGTGGAGTTGGCCTTTGAAGAGCACCGGTTCTGGGATGTACGCCGCTGGAAAATAGCGCCGCAAACAGAAAATGCAGAAACCCACGGGATGGAAATTACCAGGGCCGCCAACGGAAGTTTTTCCTATCGTGTAATCACCATCCGAAAACACGTGTTTACGGATGCGATGTATTTCTGGCCTATACCACAAAGTGAGCTGACGAAATCACCGGCACTGAAACAAACGCCCGGGTATTAAAACACAATTTCAATGATAGAATTATGAAAAGCATGATAACTGCGATGATGGTGATAGTTGTACTGGCAGCGATCAGCTGTACTAAAGGAGGTGAACTGGAGCGGATCAACAGTACACAGTATACCGTTACTTCCTTGGCCAGCAGCAGGCAACTGGTGCCTGGCCTGGATACAACGTTCAGCGGAACCTTCAACGGTTTTTACGATGAGCAGGGGAATGGCCTCACATTTACCATCGGCTGGAAAGACTTATGGGGCGCCGCGAAAGATACCATCATATCCGTGAATTTTTACGGCCCTGCGGGTCCGGCAGAAAATGGCCCTTTAGTGCGCTCCCTGCCGTTTGTGAGTACTCACAGTGCATCCAGCATCAACCTGGGACTGGCAGGGATAAAAGGATTTACCGCGGATGAAAGGAAAGACTTCCTTGCAGGAGCCTGGTACTTCACCATTAATACCAAAAAGTATCCAAACGGTATTATCCGCGGGCAGTTGGCCCCAACCAAACAATAAAACTATCAAGTTAAATATGCAAAAGATTTTATTTCAGATTTTCCTGGCAGGCTTGTGCTGCTTCACCGCAAAGGCCCAGCAACTGGTAACCTATCCGGCTCCCAAAGCGGTGGTGTACGGTATGCACAATGATGATTATACCGTAAAGGTAAGGCAGCAAGGCGGGGAGTGGCAGGACCTCTATGAATACAATGTAAAAGTAGACCTGGACAAACCACAGGATGCCTCCATGGTGTATTTTGATTTTTCAGGAACGGTGGAGGTGTTTGTTCAGAAGAATAACGGGAACGCCAACACGATAAAAATTCGCCCTTATGCAGCGGATATAAAACCTGAACTGAATGGTAACAGTATCACCTTTACGCTGACCAAACCTTCCAAGCTGTCTATAGAATTTGATGGGGACAAATTGCATAACCTCCATTTGTTCGCCAATCCGATCGAAACCTTTCAGCCGAACCCGAAAGACCCGAACGTGGTCTATTTCGGGCCAGGCTTGCATGTGCCGAAAGACCTTCCCGGCGACGCGTTTAACATCACCTCAGGCAAAACCGTATACATAGCTGGTGGTGCCGTGGTCAGGGGGAAACTGCTCTGCGATAAAGTGAAAAATGTAAAAATCATCGGCCGTGGTATTATTGATCAGCCACAAAGAGGCGTGGAGATCCGGCATTCCAGTAATGTGACAGTGGATGGCATCATCGTAGTTAATCCTAAGCATTACACGGTGTTTGCCGGTGAATCAGATCACCTGACCATCCGTAACCTGAAGTCGTTTAGCGCCAGCTCCTGGAGCGACGGACTGGACTTTATGAGTTGCAGTGATGTAACCGTGGACGACGTATTTATGCGTAACTCCGATGATTGTATCGCCGTATACGGCCACCGCTGGGAGTTTTATGGGGACGCAAAAAACTATACGGTTACTAATTCCATCCTGTGGGCAGATGTAGCGCATACGATTAACATCGGTGTGCACGGCAATACAGCAACTACCGGCGACGTGATTGAAAACCTCCTGTTTAAAAATATCGACATACTGGAGCTGGATGAGGATGACCCCAGTGCAGAAGGCTGTATGGCTATACAGGCTGCGGATCTGAACCTGGTGCGCAATGTTCGTTTTGAAGATATCCGGATAGATAATTTCCAGGAAGGGAAGCTGCTGCAGTTAAAAGTAGCTTTTTTCGAGAAGTATAATGCCGCGCCGGGCAGAGGTATAGAACAGGTATCTTTTAAGAATATCAGCTATAACGGTTTCAATCATTCTCCTTCACTCATTGATGGATTGGATAAAGCGCACCTGGTAAAGGATGTATCCTTCGAAAACCTGCGAATCAACGGTAAAGTTATGACCAGCCTGGAAGAAGCCAATATTAAAACCGGGGAGTTTACCGAAAATATATCCTTCAAAAACCTGCCGTCTCTTAAAAAAAGTTTGACAGGCGTAACGAAATAGTGGCCTGCGAAGTAACGCAGGATTGTTAGGAATGATAAATTAATGTCTTACCATGAATCAAATAAAATACGGGTTAATATTTTTGTTGCTATTAAACCCACTGGTGGCGGCTGCACAAAATTTTATACATCCGGGAGGCCTGCATTCGCGGGTTGATTTAGACCGCATGAAAACACAGGTGGCTGCCGGGGCACATCCCTGGATCGACAGCTGGACTGCCTTAACACAGCATCCCAAAGCACAGCATACCTATACGCCGGCCCCGCAGCCTAACATGGGTGTTAGCAGGCAGCGTGCTTCGGCAGATGCAGTGGCGGCCTACCTGAATGCATTACGCTGGTACATTTCCGGCGATACGGCATACGCTGCCTGTTCACGCAAAATTCTGAACGCCTGGGCTTATACAGTTAACCAGGTACCAAGTGGGCAGGATATTCCCGGCCTGATGGGTATAGCGACGTATGAATTTGCGGTGGCAGGTGAAATATTACGGCTGTACCCCAACTGGTCGCCGGCGGATTTTCAGCAGTTTAAAAACATGATGACCAACTACCTGTATCCGAACTGTCACGACTTTTTAACCCGCCATAACAATACCTGCATCACGCACTACTGGGCTAACTGGGATATCTGCAATATCACCGCCATCCTGGCCATTGGTGTGTTGTGCGACGACAGGGACAAATACAATGAAGCCGTCACCTATTTTAAATCCGGGGCAGGCAATGGAAATATCACGAAAGCAATCCCCTTTCTGCATCCGGGTGGCCTCGCACAGTGGCAGGAAACCGGCCGCGATCAGGAACATGCCCTGCTGGGCATAGGCATGCTGGCCACCTTTTGCCAGATAGCCTGGAACCAGGGGCAGGATTTGTATGGCTACGATAATAACCGCCTGTTGGCAGGAGCAGAGTACACAGCCAAATACAATCTCTGGAAGGAGGTGCCCTATACCACTTACAATAATTGTGATGAGGTGATGAATTATTGGGCATCCGAACAAAATAGTTTTGGCAGGGGCAGGTTGCAGCGCCCCATCTGGGAAATGATTTACAATCATTATGTGGTGAGAAAGGGGCTGAATGCGCCCTATGTAAAAGCCATGGCAGAAGTAAACCGCCCGGAAGGATACGCCCACGACGATAACCTGGGTTTTGGCACGCTTTGCTATACGCTCAATGCCGCAGCCTCACCTTATCCGGCTGCTCCTGCGCCGGCCGCACCTGCTGGTCTGCAGGCAACTGCCAGTGTAGGAAAAGTCTGGCTCAAATGGAATCCTGTGGCTACCGCCAATGGCTATGAAGTGTTGCGGGCTACCACTAACGGTGGCCCCTATACGACCATCGCCTCCTACAAAGGAACTAACCCGTTGTATGAAGATGGAGCTATTACAAACGGTACCCGTTATTATTATGTGATAAAAGCGGTAAATCAGGCGGGCAGTAGTCAGCAGTCGGCACAAGCTAATGCCACACCTGCCGCTACCGGCGCATTACCTGCGGGCTGGGCTGTTGCTAACATTGGTACTGTAGCCACCGCAGGCAGCGCCGGCTATGCGAATGTAAGCAACGGCACTTTCGTAGTCAGCGGCTCAGGTGCTGGCGTTGGTGGTACGGCGGATGGTGCAAGCTATGTGTATAAAAAAATATCGGGAGATGTTACCCTTACTGCCCGCCTGGCGGCTGCTACCTGGCATGGTGGCGGAGGCCAGAAAACGGGGATCATGATACGTGAGTCCCTCGCCGCTGATGCGGTTAGTTTCAGTATGACCTCCGGTGATGGAGGTGTGCGGGAAGCAAGATTTGGTAGTCGTACCACCACTGGTGGCAAAATGAACTTTACTACCGGTAACGCCTACACGCGCACGCCTACCTGGTTCCGCCTGCAGAAAAGCGGGAATACTATTACGGCGTATCAGTCCACCGATGGCCGCACCTGGTTTGCAATAGGTACGCCGGTAGCAGTATCTATGGCTGCTGACTATTATGTAGGCATGGCCGTATCATCCGGTAACGCCAATTTAAACACTGCAACATTTGACAGCGTAACGGTGGTAAACCGCTTCACAAGGAAATAGTATATACGAACGGATATAGTATCAGCATCAATATAAGAGCCGGTAGGAGAAAGCAATGCGTGCAGCAGAATATGTCTTTTTTTAACCCTCACCAATAGTATTATATGATGAAAACTTTAATTCCACGTACCAGCCTGTTCCGGGTTATAGGAACAGTGCTGTTGATTTTTTTCTGTTCCCTCAAAATACATGCACAGCAATTTGTGCATCCCGGTATTCCGTTGTCCGCTTCGGACCTGACCATCCTGAAAAACCACATCCAGGCGGGAGACTATCCCTGGAAACAGGCCTTTGAAGTGATGGCTGCAGACGGTAAAGCCCAGCTTACTTATCAGATGCAGGGACCATTTGCCACCGTAAGCAGGAGCCCTGATGTAAACCGGGGACAGTGGATGAATGATATGACTGCGGCCTTTTACTTATCGCTGATGTGGTATTTTACAGACAATGAAGCGTATGCAGCAAAGGCGCGGGATATCCTGGTAGCCTGGGCTACTACGCAGACGCAGTTTACCGGACAGCTGGGTAACCTCGACCTGGGGGATTTTGCCTTTGCCTATGGTGGCGCCGCCTCCATACTCCGGGGAACCTGGAGTGGATGGACGCCTGCGAATACGGCGGCTGTTCAGAACCTCTTTAATAACGTGTACTGGCCTCCTTCAGGTTGTGGAGGCTATGCGCTGGGGCCGGCTAACAAAGGTACTTTGAGTATAGCTGCCGGCGCGGCCATTGCAGCCTTTTCTGATGATCCGGCAAAAGTAGCACACATCATACACCTGATGCGATACATAGGCGCTACCGGATTGGCCAATACACTGCCCAGCGGTGAAAATGGAGAGAGCGCAAGAGATCAGGGACACGCCCATGGTATGTGGGGCAACCTGGCATTTGCCGCAGAAGTGCTCTACAAGCAGGGGCTTGACCTTTACGCCGAGTTAGATAACCGCCTCCTGGCAACAGGGGAGTATTTTGCCAGGAAGAATGATGGCTTGCCATTGGGATATATACCTTACGGTACTACAGATGCCCACTATTTAACTGATGAAAGTGGTGTTTGGGATGGTGGCAGATGGGGATTGACTTTCATTCACGGTGCCTACCTGGTGCGTAAGAGTATGAGTTCCGCAATTGTATCGAAGCGGCTGACAGATATACCAAGGCGGTTTGATCCGGTGTATACCTGGTATTATAAATCAGCCGACCCTGCTACAGCAGCAGTTCCGCCGCAAACCGAAATTGTGCCTGCTCCAGGGAAAGTGGGTACTGGTGGATTAACAGATCTGGATGTAGGAGCAACCGCTGTGGCAGGAAGCAGCTCCTATAACAATAATATTTGGACGGTAACAGGAAGCGGCACTGAAATCAGCACACATGCTGCTGATGGGCTGCATTTCGTTTATAAAGAAGTTACCGGCAACTGTTCTGTAATTGCTAAGGTGGAAACGATCGGTAAAAGCGGCCTCAATGCAAGAGCCGGATTGATGATTCGTTCTGACCTCACCGCTACTTCAGCACAAAGAGCCTGGATCGCCATTAAATCAGGCAAAAGGGCAGAAGCCTTTATGCACGGATGGACAGAAGTGAGAGGAGGCTCCAATTGGGAAAAAGCGGAACGGCCCATCCCGGAAGATGCCTATTGGGTGAAAATTGAAAGAATCGGAGATGTGATCGTAATGTACTATTCCGCAGATGGTACCAGCTGGGCAGCGGAAGTACAGGGGCGCTTCGAAGGCTTTACAGGCAAGGCTTATATAGGTTTGGCTGTTTGCCCTGCTGCCAGCGGCGTACTGGATACTGCCACCTTTAGTCATGTAAGTGTTACCGGCGGACAGGGAGGTATGGTTACCGTGCCGGAAGCACCTCACTCCGTGTATGCGTACCCGGGAGATAACCTGGTGCGTGTACGCTGGCTATCTTCATTTGGTGCCACCAGTTATACGGTTAAAAGGTCATCGTCAGCCAACGGCACCTATACCACCATCGCGGCGAATGTTGCAGGTAATAGTTTTGAAGACACACAGGCCACTAATGGCGGTGCCTATTACTACAGGGTAAGTGCTGCCAATGCAGCGGGCACCAGCGGGGATTCCCCGGCAGATGTAACTACGCTTCCAGTACCATATGTGCCACAAACCTTAAATGGCTTGTATCGTATCATAGCCACACACAGTAATAAAGCAATAGAGGTTAAAAATGCCAGCATGGCAGATGGTGCCCTGCTGGCTCAAAAAACCTATTCCTATGCAGGTAACCAGCATTGGTTAATTACGCCTTTATCCGGAAACGACTATAAGGTGATAAATCTCCAAAGTGGCAAATCGATGGATGTGGTAGGCAACGCCAAAACGAATGGTGCCGGCGTGGAACAGCGAACTTATTCCGCTGCTGATTCCGCTCAGATGTGGACGATTACAGACAGAGGCAACACTACCTTTAACATCATTGGTAAGGCCAGCCAAAAATCACTGGATGTACCCGGCTCCAATACAGGGGAAGGGGTATCCATCACCATCAACCGGTGGCTGGATGGCACCAACCAGGTGTTCCGCATCGAGCCGGTTGCCGTGGCAGAAATGGATTCCGTTTACCAGAAAAAACTGGCGGAAGCCATCAAACTACGGGATACTACACAAGTGAGTAGCTCCGTGGAATACGGCAAATTTCCTGTGGCAGCAAAGGCACAGTTAAACGACAGTATCGTGTATGTACAGTCGGTTTACAGCCCATCGGCGGGCGTGATAGCGGTCAGCAGCTATGTTGCCCTGCTGGAAACAGCCATCAGACGCTACCAGGCAGCCATGTACTATGGTACCAATACGCTCGCTAACGGTAACTACTATATTAAACCGCTTACCAGCGATTCCCTGTGGACCAAAAATGCCACCAACACCCCTCTGTTCAGCGTGCCGGATTCAGATCCATTGGTGCAAATCTGGAACGTAACCAAACAGCCAAACGGCAGGTACAAAATCGTTTGCCTGAGTGCGCCCACAGGATTTAGTAACTACATCAATGAAAATGGGCAATTTGGCCGTTCGGTGTCGCCCTATCTGGATACCTGGAATTCCATGAACATCTTTTTTGATGGTACTTCCTATGCTATCCAACGGGCACAACTGGCCGGAAACGGTTTCTGGTATATCAGTGGCAATCAGGTCAGCAGCTATATTGGTGCCGATAACGATCCCGTTCCTTACAGCTTCCCCTTCCGTTTTGAACCGGTAGGAATTATTCCGATCAACCTCAAAGTAGCTGCGGGCGACCATAAAAATATACTGGAATGGGACCCCGTCTTCAACTTCACTTACCAGATCAAACGTGCCACCACTCCGGGAGGGCCGTATACACTGCTAGCCACCCAGGGTACAAGTCGCTTTACCGATTCCACCGTCGCCAATGGAGCTGCCTATTATTACATGGTAGTTTCTGCGGATAGCGCTGCAGTGAGCCCTGAAGTAGCTGCATTACCGAACGTAGGCCAGCTCACTTACCTGAAATTTGATGAAACAAGTGGTACTAAGGCGATCGACAGCTGGGGTGCTACACATGCTACGCTCGCTGCGGTAGCCACGCGCGACACCGGCAGATACGGAAACGCATTGCTGCTGAACGGTACGGCGAATGCCTATGCTACACTGCCCGCAGGCATAGTGAGCAACTTATCCGACTTCACTGCTTCCGCATGGGTAAAAATGAATACCGTTTCAAACTGGATGCGGGTATTTGATTTCGGAAACAATACTACACAGTATATGTTCCTTTCCGTGCAGGCAGGCACTACTACCGTAAACGGTGTACTCTCTTCTACTGTACGCTACGCTGTTAAAAATGGTGGTACGGAGTTAAACGTAAGCGCGCCTTACGTGTTTCCGTTAAATACTTGGGTACACCTGGCAGTTACGCAATCAGGCAATACTGCGCGACTCTACATCAACGGTGCGCTGGTGTCTTCCAATACAAATCTGAACATCAAACCGCTGCAATTAACTCCTGCTGGCACCACAACGGGAACTGCTTTAAATTACCTTGGTAAATCGCAGTTTAACGACCCGGTTTTTAACGGTGCAATAGATGAATTTAAAATCTACAGCAGGGCTTTGAGTGATACTGAAATTGCAGATATGGCTCCTGCCATGATCGCTCCTGCAGCACAATCACGCTGCTTCAACGACAGCAACGTTTATGCTATTCCGTTAGTTGCTACCGTGGGTAATGGCGGCATCGCAGCTATCAGCTACACAGTGAGCGGCGCAACCAGCAGGAATGGAACAGGCACAGATGCAGGTGGTACCTTCAACGTTGGACAGTCGGTGATCACCTGGACGTTAACGGATACACGCGGCTGCCAGGGTACTGCTGCCACTACCATTACAGTCAATGCGCCACTGCAGGTAGCTGTTCCTGATGTAGCGGCCATCAGCTATCCCGGTACTGAAAATAACACCATTTACCAGGGCTATGGTCCTGATTCATTAACTGTGCGTGCAAATGTTTCCGGTGGTACAGCGCCGTATACCTATGCATGGAGTACTGGTGTAAACACGCCATCCATCACAGTAAATACCAGCGGTAATTATTTTGTTACCATTACTGACAGTAAAGGCTGTACGGGCACAGACAGTACCAGCATTGCAGTAACGGACGTACGCTGCGGTAACAATGGCGACAAGGTGAAGGTATGTCATAACAATACCACGCTTTGCGTAAATGGCGACTCCGTGCCAGATCACCTGAATCATGGTGATTACCTGGGCGATTGCGCCGCTGCTGCCTACAATAACAAAGCAGGTGGCCTGGCAGCGGGAGAGGGCATCGTGATCGTGTACCCTAATCCTGTTAAAGATGTATTAACGGTGCAGTTTAAAAAAGCAACACCGGGTATGCACATTAAGCTGTATAATCAAACTGGCGTACTGGTAAAAAATATTCCGGTAACCAGGTCATCGGAAGTGATTTCGGTGGGTGGATTATCAGCCGGTATTTATTATGTGCAGATCACCGGCAATGGTATAAATCTGACTAAAAAAATTGTAAAAAATTAGTCTGTTAAATTTGGCGTAACATGCCAGTACAAGAAGGACAGTAGTATTCCTGCTACTGTCCTTTTGCTCGTAATTTGAAAGCTATGAATATGAAGATAATTAAACTACTGATCGCACTTGCGTTTATGCAGGAGGGTTATGCACAGCAAAACCCTTTCGGCCACGCGCTGGTGCCGGATATGATTGCAGATGCCAGCTTACAGTATATCAACGGTGAATTTTATTGTTATGCCACTACCGATGGATATGGGCAGGGCCTGAAAACTTCAGGGCCACCGGTGGTATGGAAATCAAAAGATTTTGTTCACTGGCATTTTGCCAATACTTATTTTCCTTCCGCCTCCCGCCAAAAATACTGGGCGCCCAGTAAAGTGGTTGCTGCCAATGGAAAATATTATATCTATCCAACTGTAAATGGTTTTATGTATCCGGCGGTGGCCAATTCACCGGACGGGCCTTTTACACTGGCAAAGGGAGTGGATTCTTTCTATCTGCCATATACCCCGTCTACCCTGTTGCCATCCCATAATAAGCAGGCACCTGCGGGCATTGACGCGGAAATTTTTATTGATGACGATGGACAGGCCTATGTTTACTGGCAACGCAGGTATGCGGCTAAGCTGAACAGAGATATGGTTAGCATCGACACGGCATCTGTAGTGCAACTCGCTACCAAGCGTCAGGGTTATTCTGAAGGTCCCATCTTTTTTAAACGCAACGGGGTTTACTATTACCTTTATACATTAGGGGGAGATGAAAAATACCAGTATGCATATGGGATGAGTAAAACTTCGCCGCTGGGGCCTTTTGAATTTCCGGATAACGACATTATCACCACCACGGATCATGAGCACCGGATATTCGGCCCTGGCCATGGTAGCGTGTTTAATATATCCGGTACTGATGATTATTTCATTGCCTACCTGGAGTATAGCCGTGGCAGCACCAACCGCCAAACTTATGTGAACCGGCTGCGGTTCAATAAAGATGGTACCATCCAGCCAGTAAGCCTCACGATGGATGGCGTGGGTGCACTACAGCAGGTTCCGAAAGAAAAACAAATCAGGGTGATGAAATCCGCTGCATCAGGCGTACTCTCCAATATGGTGATCAAACCCGCGAAGGATACTATACTTCACAGAACGGAATCATTTGCTGCCAACCTCGCTTTCGATAATGCCAATGGTTCCCGCTGGATGGCTGCACCAAACGATTCAGCGCCATGGCTTATGGCGGACTTAGGAAAAATGCAACGTATACATCGTAGCAACATATACTTTGTGCGACCCACAGCGGGCCAGGCGTACGTATTAGAATACTCTGCGGACGGTGCAACATGGCAGCCCTGCGGTGGTAGTCTGCAGTTGCAAATGCTATCTCCCCAAACCGACCAGTTAAACATAAAAGCCAGGTACCTGCGGGTGAAAATATTAAAAGGCATTGCCGGTATATGGGAGTGGCATATTTATTAATGAAAAAAGTTGAGATGAAATTTATATTACTCTTGTTGTGTGGCCAGCTGGCAGGATTATTCGCCGTTGCACAGATGAACGGAAAATGGGGTGACCAGGGAAATGGTACTTATCACAACCCGGTACTGCCCGGCGATTTTAGCGACCTGGATGCGATACGGGTAGGAGATGATTACTACGCTATATCCAGTACCATGCAGTTTTCACCGGGTATGGCGGTGCTGCATTCCCGTGACCTTATTCATTGGGAGATCATCAGTCACGTAGTGGATGATCTTACGCGTATTAGTCCCAACCTCAACTGGGACCGGATGAACTGTTATGGCAGAGGCATCTGGGCAGGTTCGATCCGTTACTATCAGCATAAATTCTGGGTATACTTCGGCACACCGGATGATGGATTTTTTATGAGCAGTGCCACTGATCCGGCAGGGCCATGGGAGCCGGTTCACCAGGTATGGAATATAAAAGGCTGGGACGACTGCTGTTCTTTCTGTGACGACGATGGCCAACTCTATTTTATTGCCACCAATTTTGCCATGGACCCTAAGAACAGTAAAAAGTATAATATCCATTTGTTCAAAATGTCGCCCGATGGCAAGCGCCTCCTTATGGAATCTGATACCATCATTCATCAGTCCCACGGCAGTGAGGCCAACAAACTATATAAATTCGACGGCCGCTATTACCACTATTTCAGCGAAGTAAAACCCGAAGGCCGGGTGATCATGATGGAAAGGTCAAACAGCCTGTATGGCCCCTGGGAAATCAGGCAACTCAACCACGTAGATAAAGCCAGCGACAGGGAGCCCAATCAGGGTGGGTTGCTGCAAACGCCTTCGGGTAAATGGTTTTTCCTCACGCATCATGGCAGCGGCGATTGGGAAGGGCGGCCTGCCAGTTTGTTGCCGGTTCACTGGATCAATGGATGGCCGGTGATCGGTGAGCCGGATAAAGATACCATCGGCCACATGGTTTGGTCGGGAGTGTACCCCTTACCGATTCAAAAGCCGGCGGCCACAAATGAAGATCTCTTCAACAACCATCAGCTCAATGCCAGGTGGGAGTGGAACTATCAGCCCCGCGCCGATAAGTGGTCCCTCACGGCTCGCCGCGGTTATCTGCGGCTATATGCCTTTGCGCCCATTCCATCCAATAAACCGGACAATGTAATCCTGCGGGCCGGTAACACGCTCACGCAGCGCAGCATGCGAGCGCAGCATAATGTTGTTACCGTAAAAATCGATATCAGTCATATGGCGGATGGCCAATACAGTGGACTCACACATTTTTCTACCACCAGCAATAGTCTGTTTGGTATCCGGCAGGAAAACGGTATTCGTACATTGGTGTACTGCACCAACGGAAAAGATACTACTGGTATGAGGATACACGGAAAAGCCGTCTGGCTGCGGTCTTTCTGGGGTGCGGACGGTGTAAGCCGGTATGCATATAGTACTGATGGCAAATCCTACCAGTCATTTGGGGAACCTTTTCAACTCACCTGGGGCAGCTACCGGGGCGATCGTACCGGTATTTTTAATTTTAATCGCCGGGGGGATGAAGGTTATGTTGATGTGGATTGGTTCAAATATGATTACTAAATCACCGCCCCCGAAGGGGGAGTAATACACTCCTGTAACAAATGGCTAATATCTTAAAGGTCGGGGTGTAGGGGTTAACAGCTATTGCAAATAATTCACTATTCCTGCAAAATAATGCGTAAAGAATAAATAATTGTCATTCAGACAAAAATTACTATTATGCACCCTGAATGATGTGGATTTCCCCCCTTTGGGCGGCCACTGCACAGGGAGTAAACTCGTCATTTCGCCAACCAGTCAGCCAAAATAGAATAGGAATAGGGGACTTTCAATTTCACGGGATGAAAAAATTGGTCATGCACTGTCTGCTGCTGATAGTGGCAGCACTCCGCCTGCCGGAGGCCTTTGCCGGCGATAACCGCTATCACGTTATATCCTACCTGGGCATAGAACAGGGACTGTCCAACAACGCGGTTCGCTGCGTATTCCAGGATCATAAAGGCTTCATGTGGTTTGGTACCTACGATGGCCTCAACCGCTTTGATGGCAAT
Source organism: Chitinophaga jiangningensis (assembly GCF_900142605.1). Classification (GTDB taxonomy): domain Bacteria; phylum Bacteroidota; class Bacteroidia; order Chitinophagales; family Chitinophagaceae; genus Chitinophaga; species Chitinophaga jiangningensis. The sequence continues at coordinate 395,334 of NZ_FRBL01000008.1, read as the reverse complement.
GTATTTAAAGTTTTCAGAAATAAGTTTGGCGATAGCAGCTCTCTGGTGAATAACTGGGTGTTCACCATCCATGAGGATCTGCAATATAAACTTTGGGTAGGCACCCGCCAGGGGCTTAATACCTATGACCCCGTTTCCGGGAAATTCAGTCCGGTGTATTACCAGCAGCACGGCACTAAACAGCTGGCCCGCATTACCGCTGTAGTGCGGGATATCAGGCGCGATGCAAAAGGGAATATGTTCATCGCCACCGAAGGCACCGGGCTGCTGTATTGTCCGGCTGGCAGCTACACGGCGGTGCAGGTGCCGGTGTTAAGTGAGGGTAAACAGTTACTATCCTATGATGCCGGCGCACCCGAATTGGCAGCTAATGACGTAGTATGGTTTTTTGTACAGGGGAGAGGGCTGTGCAGGCTGGATAAAAATGCCACGCAGGCGAAGGTGGTCAACACGGCTATTTCAACAGCCGATTGTATTAAACCCAACGGTGATCAATTATGGATCGGCACCCCCAACGGATTAATGCAATACGTCATCTCTTCCAACACCTACGGGCAAGCCTATACGGAGGAAAACGGGAAGCTGGCTTATAACAAAGTATCCTCGCTATTCCTCGATAAATGTGGCCGCCTTTGGGTAGCTACCAATGGTGGGGGAATCAGTATCATTTATACGGGAGATGGTAGCGCCGCAGCGCACATCCCCGCGGGAAACAGCAATTACACACTGGCCAGTGCCTCTGTAAGTGCTATCTATGAAGATACGGAAGGCCGCAAATGGATAGGCACCCTGAGAGGCGGCGTAAATATTATCGATCCGAAAAAAGACCGCTTTCAATCCTACCTGCATGACCCATTAAATAACAATAGTCTCCCCAGCAATTTCATATTTGCCTTTTGCGAAGAAAAGGACGGCACCATATGGGTAGGTACGGACGGGCAAGGCCTGAGCCGGTGGCAAAGGCATTCAGGCACCTTCACCAACTATGCGCATCAGGCAGGAGTATCCAATTCCCTGAGCGATAACTTCGTTACCAATATCCGTTGCGATAAAGACCAGCATATCTGGATCTCCACCTTCTGGGGAGGGGTGAACCGCTTCGATAAAAAAACGAACAGCTTCCGGCATTATAGTTTGCTCAGTAATAACAGCGAAAAAGAAAGTAAAACAGTATACCTGTTGTATAAGGATAGTCAGGATAACTTATGGGCCGGCACGTTCGACAGGGGCGCCCTGTACAAAGGAGCCCTGTATAAATATGACCGCCTGCAGGATGCTTTCCGCGTATTCGATGATAAGCTACCTGACTTATTTACCATGGCGGAAGACCGCAACGGGCAATTGTGGGCAGGTAACCTGCATAGCCTGATTAAGATAGACACGCTGCACAGGCAGCACCAGTCCTACACATTAGGCAATCCTGTGAGGGCCATTCAGGAGGACAGCAAAGGGCGCTTCTGGATCGGTACGGAAGGTGGTGGACTGATCCTCTTCGATCGCCAGGCAGGCAAAGTGCTGCAACGCTACACCACCGCCGAAGGGCTTTGCAATAACGCCGTACTCAACATTCTGGAAGATGAAGCCGGTGACCTATGGATCAGCACTTTTTACGGCATTTCCCGCTTCAACGCCGACAAAAAAATATTTACCAATTTCTACCAGGGAGATGGGCTTTCCAGCAACCAGTTTAATTATAACGCGGCGCTACGCCTGCGTTCGGGAGAGTTGCTATTTGGCGGTATCAAGGGGCTGAACATTTTCCGGCCTGCAAATATTGGCGCCTCCGGCAATCAACCGGAGATGCACTTCACGGACATACATGTAAACAACCAGCGCCTCGGGCAGCTGACGCAATACATTCAGGACCAGCGAGGGGGCGAGATCCGTAAAATTAAAGTCCCCTACAACGAAGCCGTATTTTCCTTTGCATTTACCGCACTGGATTTCTCCACCTCCGATAAAATTGCATACACCTACTTTATGGAGGGCTGGGATAAAAACTGGAATCAGGCTGGCAACAGCAGAACCGCCACGTATACACACCTTGCCGCTGGCCATTACACATTTCGTGTAAAGAGTACCAACGCAGAAGGGCAGTGGCTTAATAATGAAATCAGCCTGGAAATTATCGTGCTGCCACCCTGGTATGCCACCTGGTGGGCCTGCCTGCTCTACCTGCTCGTAGTGCTGGCCGCAGCAGCTGCGTTCATTACCTACAAAACCAAACAGCGCCGCCTCAAGTACGAAATTGCCCTGGCTAAGCTCACTACAGAAAAGGAAAGAGAACTCAACGAAAAGAAAATCGCCTTTTTTACCAATGTATCGCATGAATTCCGCACGCCGCTCACGCTAATCATTAATCCTGTGAAGGACCTGATGGAGGAAGAGGAACTAACGGGGAAGCACCAACGCGAGCTGAATACGGTATACCGGAATGCCCGCCGCCTGCTGCGGCTACTCGATCAGTTGCTGCTCTTCCGGCGGGCCGACAGTGAAATCGACCGGCTGAAACCCACCCGCTTCAACTTCACAGCATTATGCCGGGAGGTGTTCCTTTCCTTCGAACAGCAGGCGCAGTCGGACAACCAGGCCTACACCTTCCTGTGTGATACTACTGACCTGTATATTACCGGCGACCGGGAAAAGCTGGAAGTAGCCTTCTTCAACCTGTTATCAAACGCCTTAAAATATACCCCTGCCGGAGGCCGCATCACCTTAGCCCTGCAGCATACCGATCAGGAAGTAACTATAACGGTAACGGATACTGGTTATGGCATACCCGCCGAAAGCGCCCCGCATATATTTGATAAGTTTTACCGGTCGGAGCGTCAGTGCCACGCGCAGCAATCCGGCTTTGGAATTGGCCTGTACCTCGTAAAGCAGTTTATCACCCTGCATGGTGGCAGCATCAGTTTCCAAAGCGCAGCCGGGGAGGGCACCACTTTTACCGTGGTACTGCCTCGCGGTAGCGAAGCCACGCCAGAGGAGCCGGCCACTACCGTTACTGCCGGGCGTACCGGCTTTCTGCACACCATGGCGGAACCCCAGGAGCCTATGACGGAACTAACCGAAGAAGAAACGGAAGACGACACCATCGGCCTAAGGATAACGGATAAGCAAACCATGCTCATTGTAGACGATGATGAACAGATCCGGCAATACCTTGCCGGCATGTTCCGGCACACCTTCCAGCTGGAAGAAGCTTCCAACGGGAAGGAAGGCCTGGAGAAAGCCATTGCCATCCTGCCGGATGTGGTGATCAGCGATATCCGGATGGAAACGATGTCGGGCCTGGAGCTGTGCCGCGAAATTAAGCAGCATCCCCTCCTGAACCATATCCCCGTGATCCTGCTCACCGGCTCCTCCGCGGAAGAAGGAAAGCTGGAAAGCGCCGAGGTGGGCAGCGACTACTACCTCACCAAGCCATTTGAAAAAGAGCTGCTGGCAGCCACTGTACAAAGTGTGCTGCAAACAAGGGATAACCTTCGTAATTATTTTTTAAATGAAGTGACCCTTCGTAAAAATGATTTTAAAGTATCGGGGCAGTACAAGGAGTTCGTAGAAAAATGTATCGCCATCGTAGAAGCCAATTTGGATAACGACGCGTTTAATATCAAGGTATTGGCACGGGAAATAGGTATGAGCCATTCCTCCGTGTACAAAAAGATCCGGCAGGTATCCGGTGAATCCCTGCGTGGATTTGTTCGTTTTATCCGCCTGCGCAAGGCGGCGGAGCTCATGATTAATACCCCCCTTAACGTCAACGAAATCGGTTTCCAGGTAGGTATTAATGATGTGAAGTACTTCCGGCAACAGTTTAATAAGGTGTTCGGTATGAACCCTTCGGACTATATCCGGCGATACCGCAAAGTATTTGAGGACAAATACAAGCTGGAAAAAATTGATACAAAGCGTAAAGCGTCTGACCGTAAAAAAGCTGGCACCTGATCAGGGGTATGCTGCCGCCCTTCCCCGCAAATACAGCAGGGGAAGGGTAATATCTCCCTAAAATTCCCAATTTACCCCCCTTATTATGCGATTACCCCCCTTATAGTTGGGGGGGAGAGGTGTTTACTTTGCATACTGGCCAGCATTACTTATCCATCAAAATGAATTACTCGTTATGAATCATCAGCTATTTCGCTTATCCCTGATTTATCGTCAGTAGAAATTGATCCAAGCATTATTATCCACGTTCAACGCCACTAAAAAAACTGGTATGCGTAAAAACAGACTATTACCATTATGTGCCGGGTTTCTCGGAACATTGCTATTCCTTTTATGTACTAATTATTTGCCGGCCCAGGTGAAAGCTACTATCACCGGCAAAGTGGTAAGCGCCGAAAATGGCGAACCACTGATTGGCGCTACCGTTATCCTGAAAGGTACCAAACAGGGTACCACAGCGGATAAAGACGGAGCCTTCACCCTCCCCGGCATAGCCAACGCCACGCTGGTAGTCAGCTACCTGAATTTCGAAAAAACAGAGGTGCCCGTGAATGGTAGCTTCCAGTATATCAGGCTCAAACCTTCCGGCAACATCGATGAGGTGGTGGTGGTGGGTTATGCCACACAGAAAAAGGCCACACTTACCGGTGCAGTGGAGCAGGTATCCGGTAAAATATTTGAAAGCAGGGCCGTTACCAACATCGCGCTGGCGCTGCAGGGGCAAACCCCTGGCTTAATTGTGACCAGGAGCTCCCCCCGCCCGGGCAACGAAGGCATTGCCATGCGTATCCGCGGCGCCACCTCCGTAAATGGCAGTGATCCGCTGATTGTGGTGGACGGGGTGCCTATCCTCAACAACTACTCCTTTCAAAACCTCAACCCGGATGACATTGAAAACATCTCTGTGCTGAAAGACGGTGCCGCCGCCATTTATGGCTCCCGCGCTGCTAACGGGGTCATTCTCGTCACCACAAAAAGAGGAAAAGGCAAGCTGAAAGTAGACTATAACGGTAACATGCGCTTTATCACCAACGGTATCACCGGATACTCCCCCAATATGCAGGAATACGCCACCATGTGGCTGGAAGCTAATAAGGAAGAAACCGTACCTAACTGGTGGGTATGGGGAGAAGATAACCTTAAAAAAATGCAGCAGGGCTACGAGGGAGCTTATGCCTTATACGGCACCGATTTCTATATCTATAACGCCAACAGGATAGACGAAATGTTTGCACCGCGCTATTCCTACCAGCATAATTTAAGTCTCTCCAACAGCACAGAAAAATCCTCCTACCGCCTCTCTTTTGGCTATGCGGATAACCAGGGCAACCTGGCCACGGCCTATGATGGGCAAAAGCAATATAACGCCCGGTTTAACTATGATTACAACCTGACCAAAAACCTGAAGCTGGAAACCAACATCAGCCTGATTGATGCTAAAACCAGCGAGCCTTCGGTAGGACTGGACAACACACTCTATGCCTACGATATGCCGTTTTTCCCGGCTAAAAATCCATATGGCAACTGGTTTGCCACCTTCAATGGTGTTGACGGCGGCGCCAACAGAAACGCCGCAGCCATGACCGCAGCCGGCGGCAGAAATAACAAAAATTCCCTCACCGGCCGCGTCGACGTGAAACTGACCTACCAGCTCACCAAAGACCTCGCCCTCGAAGGCCTGGCCTCCCTGCAAAACGAACGCTTTAACCAGGAGCGCTACGTACTGCCGGTACAGTTATACAACTGGTATAATGTGCCTACCGGCATCGGCCTTAATACCAATGGCACCAACAATGTCTACTATACCTATGCCTGGCAGGGCACTTATCAGTACTATTCAGCCCTGCTGCGCTATAACAAAACGCTCGGTAAACATAACATCGCTGCCATGGCCGGTATCAATGCGGAAAAAAACAACACCCAGTGGGTATCCGCACAGCGTGTAGGCTTTACCGATATGGGGGTATATGACATCAGCCTGGCTTCCACCACCACACAAACTAACAGTGGGTCTAAAAGTCTGAATGGCCGCTACTCCTACCTGGGCCGCCTCAACTACAATTACGCAGAAAAATACCTGGTGGAAATCGTTGGCAGAAGAGATGGTAACTCCCGCTTCGCCTCCGGTTATAAATTTAAAAACTTTGGTACGGTGCAACTGGGATGGGTATTTTCCAGCGAGGACTTCATGCAAAACCTGCACTCCCTGATCACCTTCGGTAAACTGCGTGCTACCTACGGCACTACGGGTAACGAAGCCTCCGGCCTCGGTGCATTCGACTATCTCTCTACTATTAACATTGGTACTGCCGTACTGGGCGCTCCTGCCTCGCAGCAGCAGGCTACCAGTCTCAATAACAATGGCCTCATCAGTTATAACAGAACCTGGGAAAAAGTAAAGCAGCAGAATATCGGAATCGACTTAAACTTCCTGTCTAACCGGCTTTCCACCAACTTCGACTATTTCGTGAAAGAGAACATCGGTATGCTGGTGGATGTAACCTATCCTTCCGTGCTGGGTGGCTCCGCACCTAAAACCAACAGCGGCCGCTTCAGAACAAAAGGATGGGAATGGATACTCTCCTGGAAAGACAGTAAAAAAGATTTCAGCTACAGTGCCACCTTCAATATCAGTAATACCAATACGCTGGTAAGCGGTGTGGAAGGGCGCGACAGCTATAACGCCGGTCGCAATGATATCGTGAACGGCTATCCGTACCAATCCTGGTTTGTTTTTAAAACCGATGGCTACTTCCGCGATCAGGCTGATGTAGATGCCTACTATGCCGCATACGGCAAAAGCACGCTGCTGGCCAATATGCCGCAAAACAACCAGGCGGTGGCCCTCCGCCCCGGCGACACCAAAAGGGTAGACGTGGCCGGCACCAAAAATATCACCAACATCGGCAATGAAAAAAGTTCGCTGGTATACGCCGGTGATGGTACACCGCATTATACGTTTGGCCTCAACCTCGGTGCTTCCTATAAGAATTTTGATTTCTTCACCACCTTCCAGGGGCAACTGAAACAGAACATCATGCGCAATGGTTACATGGCCTATCCGTTTGTAGCCGTATGGACCAACCAGAACCCGGTGTTCCTCGGCAAAACCTGGACGGAGGCTAATCCGGAAGCGATGTATCCGCGACTCACCGTAAACGGTACCCGCTCCAGCTGGAACTATGGCAATAACGATTTCATGTTGCAGAACAACCGCTACATCCGCCTGAAATCACTCATCCTCGGTTACACGCTGCCGCAGCACCTAACGGAAAAGGCTAAACTGAATAAAGTACGTGTGTACTTCTCCGGTAATGACCTCTGGGAATGGACGAGCATTAAAGACGGGTTTGATCCTGAAATGGGCGAAGCCTCCATCAACAGCGGCTATCCATTCGGCAGAACCTGGTCCTTCGGATTAAACATCGGCCTGTAAGGTGTACCTCTAAAAACTGAATTCATGAAAACTATACTCAGCAATATCATTATAGGCAGCCTCTGTTTAGGTATGGTGGCCTGCCAGAAGAGTTTCATCGACCTGGAACCCAATGCACAGTTCACCGATGCCGTGTACTTTAAAAAGCCATCGGATTTCAAGGACTATGCCACCGCTTTTTATGGACAATTACCCGGTTGGAGCTATGCAACCATGGACAACTGGTCCGACATCTCCGCCAATTCAAACGGTAACGGATCGGACATTGGCACCGGTACCATTGCGGTGGGCAGCACCAACTGGAGTTACAACGGTATACGCAGCTGTAATACACTCCTGGCTAAAGCAGCCACCTACACCGGTGCCGGCGACATCAGCCAGTATGTGTCGGAGGCCTACTTTTTCCGCGCATTCGCTTATTTCAACCTCCTCAAAACATATGGTGGGGTGCCACTGGTAACCTCAGTGCTGAACGTGGATTCGCCGGAGCTGTATGATAAACGGAGTAGTCGCTACCAGGTGGTGACGCAGATACTCGCGGACCTGGATATGGCTATTGCAGCACTTCCTACAGAACAGAATATTGGTGCCACAGACAAGGGCCGCATCAGCAAATGGGCTGCCATGGCTTTAAAAGCGCAGGTGGAACTGTTTGAAGCTACCTGGGAAAAGTACGTGGGGCAGGGCCCCGATGGTGACGGCACCAGCGTAGGTGCCGGTACTGCCGGATATGATCCCGCCAACACAGCAAAATACCTCAATGATGCGGTGGACCTCTGTCAGCAAATCATTAACAACGGCGGCTATGAGCTCTGGAATAAAAATGCCGATACCAAAATGGGTAATCTCAGTTCCTGTTATCTGTTTAATCTTGAAGATGAGGGCAGCAACCCCGGAGGCTATAATAAGCAAAGCAATAAGGAGTTTATCCTGTATACCGTATACGACTACACGTTGCGGCAGTCGGGCCTCAATCTTTCCTGGACGGCCTGGCAGTTGTACCCCAGCCGCAAGTTTGTGGATATGGCCGTGTGTACGGATGGGTTGCCTCCCGGTAAATCGCCCCTGTTCCAGGGTTACCATACCACTACCTCAGAATTTCAGCATCGCGACCTGCGACTGCTCACTTACCTCTATGGCGCTACTACCGCGCCAGCGGCGGTAACGCTGGACTACAGCGGGTTGGGGACCAGCGGCTACGGTAACAGCAAATACGCGGTATATGGTTACGGCACCCGAAGAACGGATCGTACGGAGTCGGCCAACTGGCCGATTATCCGATTGGCGGAGGTATACCTGACCTATGCGGAAGCGCTGGTGGAGTTAAACGGCGCTGTTACCGATGCCCAGCTGGATGCCTCCGTGAACAAACTGCGTGACCGTGGCGGTGTGGCACATCTCACTAACGCGCTGGCCGCTGCCAATGGCTTGGATATGAAGGAAGAAATCAGAAGGGAGCGTACAGTGGAATTGTACCGCGAAGGCAAACGCTTTGATGACCTGAAGCGTTGGGGTATACTGGAAGCGTCCCTGAACCCGTCGCGACTGGGTAGGGTAGTAGGAGATGCGGGTTATGCCACTCCATTTAAAGATGCAGCCGGGAATGCTACTGCGGTGTATAAGCCAGCCAGTTATGTGTTTGGGGAAGAAGCGGTGGCTACACCGGCAGGTGTATTGAAATGCGTGGTGGTAGCCAGCTCCAGGAATAACAGCGTGGCGCAAAAGCACTACCTGTATCCGATTCCAACCTCGCAGATTATCCTGAACAAAAACCTGTTGCAGAACCCTGGTTATTAACCGCTTTAATTCTAAAATATGACTAAACATATGATCAGCAGTCTGCTACTCGCAGGCGGTATGCTGTTCTCCGCCTGTGAGAAAGACGCACAATTCAGGCAGTTCAATTACCCGGCCCCGGTGGTGAAAGATTTTTCGCCTAAGCAGGGATATGCGATGGGCAACATCACCATTGAGGGGCAGGACTTTGGCGAAGTAGTGGGGGCCGTAAAAGTATATTTCGGCAATGTAAAGGCAGATACCGTGCGTAGTGTTACCAATAACAAAATTGTAGTGCAGGCGCCTGCGAAAGGTGTTAGCGGTGTAATTACCGTTGAAATTTTTGGGAAGAGAGATTCACTGCCGCAGGTATTTACCTTCAAGCCTGCAGCCACGCTGCTGGCTATGAGTACCGCCCAGGCACAGCCCGGGGACGACGTGACACTCAGTGGTAAAAATTTTGGAACGGATAAATCGCTGGTACAGGTTTTTGTTGGCAGCACTGCTGCGGAAGTAACCAGCCTCACGAACGAGCAGGTGAAATTCAAAGTACCGGATGCACCTTCCGGCACTGTGACCCTGGTGGTGGATGGTCAGCGGCTGGCCGGTGCTTACCTGCTGATTGGCGTTCAAAAGCTGGGTGGTACGTTGTTTGGGCATGCCGGCTCCTGGTCAAATAATGCGGCCACCACCATTGCCGCTGCGGTAGACGGGAACATCAACACCTATGTGGACGCCGCTACTGCCACCGGCTACGTGGGTTACGATATAGGAGCAGGTAAAACTGCCTTGCTGAAATCAGTGCGGTATGTACCGCGCAGTGGAAACGGTGCCCGCATGGTGGGCGCACAAATCCGCGGTACAAACGATCCTACACTCACGGATTACACCGTGTTGTACACCATTGCCACCGCGCCACCAACAGGCGTTTACACGGAAGCGCAAATTTCCACCACTAACAGTTATCGATATGTTTATTACTACGCGCCGGCAGGCAATTGTAACATAGCGGAAATAGAGTTTTACGGAGTGGTTAAATAGCAGTTCTGTTTCTCGCAAAGCGGCATAAGGATTTTAAGCTCGCAAAGACATTTGTTTGCGGCGCTTCGGCGCCAGTAGAGCGATCTTTTTTTCACGCAAAGCAGCAAAGGGGGTAAGCAGCAAAGGATTGTGTTTTGTTGGTTGTAGTTACGCCGCTAAGGTCTGCAACTTACGTGCAGAGAGTGAGGGTAGCAGGTCTTGCTGCTACTTAAAATGCTGGGGGGCGAGGGCCGCAGGCCCTCACCCCCCAGCGATCAGCGGATGCCGAAGGCATCCGCTGATCGCAAAAAAAAATTAAAATTTCCAATGATGAACAAAGAACGGACCTTAACAAGTCTAACAGGTATTATAATTTGTGCACTGTTTTCTGTAGTTTGTACAGCACAGTCCCAGCTGGTAGTATATCCCTTTCCCGGGCCTGAAGCAGGCAACAAAGCCCACAACGGCGACTTCACCGTAAAAGTGCGGACACCCGGCGGAAAATGGCAGGATATGTACGAATACAACGTGAAGGTAGATGAAGTAAGAGGCATCGATCATCATGTAGAAAATGCATCGATGGCCGCATTCGATTTTTCAGGAGAAGTGGAGGTTTCGGTAACCAGTAATACGCAGCAGGTACGCGAAGCAGCAATCCGGCCGCTGTCTTACGGTATCGCCTATACGATGTCTAACAATACGGTATATTTCCGGTTACAGCAACCTAAAAATATTTCCGTAGAAATCAACGGCGATAAATTCCATAATCTCCATTTGTTTGCAAACCCTGTTCAAACAGATATCCCGGATGTAAAAGATAAGAACGTGATTTATTACGGCCCGGGCTTTCATGAAATTAAAGGAGGGGTGTTGCAGGTAACTTCCGGGAAGTCCGTATACCTGGCAGGAGGGGCGGTGATAATGGGCCGCATCGAGGTGGACAGCGCCCGCGACGTGCAGATTACCGGCAGGGGAATCATAGTATCTCCCCAACAGGAAGGAGTGAAAATTTCCTACACTAAAAATGTACTGGTGGAAGGGATATGCCTCACCCAGTGCCCGGTAGGCAGCTCCGACAGTGTAACGGTAAGGAATGTGAAGAGTATCAGCTCCCACAAATGGGGCGACGGTATGAATGTATTTGCCAGCAACAATGTATTGTACGACCGCGTGTTTTGCCGCAATTCAGACGATTGCAGCACTGTGTATGCCACCCGTAAAGGCTATACCGGCGGATGCCGCAATATTGTGATGCAGCACTCCACCCTCTGGGCGGATGTGGCGCATCCGGTGCACATCGGTTTGCATGGCAACACGCCGGCGCCGGATACGATCGAAGGTATTCATTATCGCGATATCGACATCCTGGAACACCAGGAAAAACAGGTGGACTACCAGGGCTGCATGGCCATCAACGCAGGTGATAACAACCTGGTGAAAGATGTAACGTTTGAGGATATACGCATTGAGAGTATCCGCTGCGGACAAATCGTACACCTGCAAATTCCGTTCAATAAAAAATACTGTACCGCACCGGGCAGAGGGATAGAAAATGTATTGTTTAAAAATGTGACCTACAACGGTAGTAACCCGGAGCTGTCAATCATCACCGGCTACAGTAAAGACCGCCGCATCAGCAACGTGGTATTCGAAAACCTGCGGGTTAACGGTGTGCTGATTTCCGACGATATGAAAGGCAAGCCAGGCTGGTATAAAACAGCGGATATGGCGAGGATGTTTGTAGGTGAATTTGTAGATGGCCTGGTATTCAAAAAAACGACCCGCAACTAATTTGATATGAAAAAACTATTGATAATACTGGGTGTCGCCATGCTGCATGGCAGTGCACTCGCAGCACAAAGCAACTACACCATTAAATCGCCGGGTGGAACTACGGCAATGTTCCTGCGCCAGCAGGCTGGTAAGCTAAGCTACCAGGTGTTCTTTAAAGGCAGGGCTGTTACCAGGTGGTCCACACTGGATTTAGCAGTCGACAACCAATTATTAAGCGCCGCAAAAATTACCGGCTATGATCAGCCAGCCCTGCACCAGAAAAGTTTTGCAAGCCCGCTGGGCGAGCAGGACTCCCTGCATTCCCGCTACCGGCAGGCGCAGTTGCGGTTGCAGTCGGGTGATGGTACGCAGTTTAGTATAGCCATTCGCGTTATGGACAGCAGTATCGCTTTTCGTTATGCTGTTACCGTTAGGGACACGATGGTGCACCAGCTGAATGAGTATACTACTTTTTCCTTTTTATCGTCCCCGCTCATTTACCAATACAACGAGGAGTCGGTATTTACGCCCACCCGCGTTGATACCTTCACCACCACCACCGATTTCCCGGTTACCCTGCACGATGGCCGCAGCTACTGGCAGGTAGGAGAGGCGGTCAACTATACCTATACCAAAGCGGAGCTCGCCCGTGGCGGGGATGGCAATACACTCGCTGTAAAATTTCCGCGGGATAAATTCGTGGCCTTCCGGAACAATATTGTTACACCGTGGAGAACAATGAGTATTGCCGGCTCGGCGCTGGCCCTGGCGCATTGCCGGAGCCTGAGTTTAAAACTGGCGGATGCCCCGGCAGCAGGAGATTTGTCGTGGATTAAACCCGGCAAATTAATCCGTGCGCAGCTGAATACGCAGAGTGGACTGGATTGTATCGACTTTGCCGTGAAACATCATTTCCAGTATATCATGTTTGATGCAGGATGGTATGGCGCGGAGTTTCAATCATCCTCCGATCCCTGCCAGGTAATTCCGGCGATCGATATGCCGAAAGTAATTGCCTATGGCAAGGAGAAAAATATCGGTGTTATCCTGTATGTAAATTACGTAGGACTAAAAAGTAAGCTGGATACCATTTTACCGTTGTATAAACAATGGGGCGTAGCAGGTTTGAAGTTTGGCTTTGTGGACGGGCTCACACAATCGGGCCTTACCTGGTTATCGCAGGCGATCCGGAAGGTGCAGCAATATGGATTTATATTGGATATACACGACAACTATAAGCCTACCGGTTTAAGCCGGACTTATCCTGCATTACTCACACAAGAGGGCATCAGAGGCAATGAAAACAGTCCCGATGCGTTTCATAATACCACGTTGCCGTTTACCCGTTTTTTTGCCGGGGCTGCTGATTTTACTTTTTGCTTTCCCAATTCGAAATTTGATTTCGCGAAGCATATCAAAGTGTCTAAAGCCCAGCAATTGGCGCTGAGCGTGGTTTTTTACAGTCCGCTGCAGGCGATTTTCTGGTATGGTCAACCCAACGACTATACGAATGACGCCGAAATCGCTTTCTATGACGAGGTGCCTACTACCTGGAATGAATCGCATTACCTGGCAGGGGATATCGGCAAAGGTATAGCGGTGGCCAGGCGCAAGGGCGATACCTGGTTTTTGGGTTGCGCCGCTGGCTTAAATGATTGGCAAACCTCCCTGGATCTTTCCTTCCTGCGGCGGGGTGTTACGTATACTGTCACCATCTATGAAGACGGGGAAAATCGGTCCATTCGTAAGCGCACCTTACAGGTGAATAGTAAGGATAAATTGCCGGTAAGCCTGGCAGCCAAGGGTGGGCAGGCGATTATTTTCAGACAGACAGGTCGATAAAAAATAAAGGAGGTGTTGGTTGAAACAGTTGTTTTTAATAGTAGTGTGTACGTTGGGGTTAGGCCATTGTGTAATGGGGCAGTCGCCGGTATTTGCGCATCCGGGGCTGCTGCACAGTGCAGCCGATTTGCAGCGTATGAAAGCAGCGGTGGCGGCGCGGCGGTCGCCCATATATGAAGGCTACAAAGTATTTGAAAATAGTCCTTTTTCAAAATGGGCGTATCAGCCCAAAGGTCCGCTGGCGATGGTAGGAAGGAATCCTACTGTCGGGCAAACGGATTATGACAGTGATGCTAACGCAGCGTACCAGAACGCGGTGATGTGGGCGATGACCGGGGATCAGCGCTATGCGCAAACAGCTATCCGTATTGTGGATGCATGGAGTAATACGCTGCAATCCATTACCGGTAAGGATGCTATATTGATGGCTGGCCTGGGTCCGTTTAAAATGGTAAATGCTGCGGAGATTTTAAGGTACACTAATGCTGGCTGGTCCACAGCGGCCGTCACGCGTACGGAGCAGCATTTTCTGAAAGTGATTTATCCCGTGCTGGCGGAATTTGCGCCCTTTGCCAACGGCAACTGGGATGACGCGGCGCTTAAAACGGTGATGGCCATAGGAATTTTCTGTAACGACCGGGAGATCTTCGAGAAAGCGGTGCGGTATTATGTGGATGGTTGGGGTAACGGGAGCCTGACGCACTATATCATCAACGACTACGGGCAGGTGCAGGAAACGGGGCGAGACCAGGCACATACGCAGTTGGGTATCGGTATGCTGGCGGAGTGCTGCGAAATGGCCTGGCATCAGGGGCTGGACCTCTACGGCTATGCAGATAACAGGCTGCTGAAAGGTTTTGAATACACGGCAAAATATAATCTTGGGGACAACGATATCGCCTATACGCCGATGCTGGACCGCACCGGGAAATACGCTCACAGCAAGCCCTCGGAGCTGGCGCGGGGTAACCTGCGGGCGGTGTATGAGCAGGTATACAACCATTACGTGCACCGCAGGGGATTAGCGGCGCCTTTTACCCAGGCTGCGGCAGACAAGCTACGGCCGGAAGGCCCCGGTTTGCCTGGTGCTGATCATCCGGGTTATGGCACTTTGTTTTTTTCCATTGATCCTGTGCAGGTGGGTAATTCGGGAGATGTAAATGCTACCGCTATCCCTGCGGGTTTAGTGCTGGCAGCGGTTCCATCGGCCAGCAGGCTCACCTGGGTGGGCCTCCACGGAGTGGCTTCGTACGTTATCAAACGTGCTACCCAACGAAAAGGACCATACGTTACTATAGGTACCAGCGAGAATACTACCTTTTACGATTCCACTGCTAAAAAAGGTACCATATATTACTATACCGTGAGCGGTGTGCAAACAGCGCCTTCGCTGCCGGTGGCCATGGCTGCCGGTGGATTGCCGTTGCAGTGGCAAAACACGGGTGGCACCGCACAGTACGATGGCAGCACATTTAAGGTAGAAGCTGGTGGTACGTTCACAGATACCGCTGCAGCAGGCTTTAATTATACCTACAGGCCGCTGGCAAAGCGGGATGAGCTGGTGATGCAGGTATTACCCCAGCCAAGCTCGCAATTCACCACGGTGGGTATCATGATCCGCGCTGATACCTCCTTTGCGGCATTTATGCTCTATCCCGGTAAAACGAAAGAGATAGAAGCACCGGGTTGGAAGCTGCAACTGTTTCAACGTTTGCCCGTTCCCGTTACAGGGCAGCAATTACTGCAGGCGCCTGCGGTAACTTATGGTCGCCTTACCGGTACCTACTGGATTAAAGTAACCCGTGCAGGCACTACCATCAGGGGTTTCGGTTCGTACGACGGTATCACCTGGAACCAGATCGCTTCCCTGCAATGGCCTGCTGGTAAACCTTCGCAGATAGGGGTAGCGGCGGCATCCAATATTGATAATACTACTACAGTGCGTTTTCGCCTGCCTTGATCATCATTGATAAATTAATCACTATGTCAGTTCCACGTAAGAAAACTCCTTTTACAGAAAACAAATTCATTGTCACCTTCATTTTCGTTACCTCTTTATTTTTACTCTGGGGAGTGGCGCATTCCATGAGTGATGTGCTTAACCGGCATTTTCAAAATGTATTAAACGTCTCGAAATCAGATTCCGGCCTGATACAGCTGTCCGTGTTTGGTGCCTATTTCGTCATGAGTATTCCCGCGGGTATGTTCATGAAAAGGTTTGGCTACAAGTATGGCGTGCTGTTCGGACTCTCCCTGTTTTCAGCGGGCATGCTGCTTTTTATTCCAGCTGCTGATAAGAGTTCCTTTGGCATGTTCAGGCTGGCATTGTTTATCCTGGGTTGCGGCATGGCTACCCTGGAAACAGTGGCGCATCCGTTTGTGGCCATGCTCGGGGATCAGCGCACCAGCGATGCACGTATTAACTTCTCCCAGTCGTTTAACGCCGTAGGGGCCATGATAGGCCCTGCCATAGGGACTTATTTCCTGCTGCGGGAAACGGGTAACAGCGAAACACTCGGCGCCGTGAAAAACCTCTACGCCGCTATCGGTATCGTGATCGCACTGGTGGCTGTTGCATTTGCCATGGTAAAAGTACCTGCGTTAAATACCGCGCATGCGGCTACTACCGCCACGAATGATACTACGGATAAACGATTGTTCTCTCATCGCCACTTTGTATGGGCAGCTGTTGCGCAGTTTTTCAACGTAGCGGCCCAGGCAGGCACCTGGACCTTCTTCATCAACTACGGACATGATGTAATGGGCTTTTCCGATGAAAAGGCGGGCAACTTCATGGTATTGTTCATGGCCTTCATGGCGGGTGGCCGCTTCATCGGCACCTGGCTCATGCGGTATATTGCCCCTAACAAGCTGCTGGCTACTTTTTCAGCTGGCAGTATTATCATGTGCCTCGTGGTGGCGCAAGGCTGGGGCTGGACTTCCTACGCCTGTCTGTTTATGATCAACTTCTTCTTCAGCATCATGTTCCCTACGATTTTTAGTCTTGGTTTAAAAAATCTCGGAGGACATACACAACAAGCCTCCTCATTTATTTCAATGGGCGTTGTAGGCGGTGCATTTTTTCCGCTGGTAATGGGGAAAATAGCTAACCATGATGTTGCTGCGGCGTATTACCTGCCTATCGTTTGCTACCTGGTGATCTTCCTGTTTGCAGCTAAGTTTTATAAAGTGCGTAGCAGGCAGGTGCCGGCTGAGCGACTCACAAACAGCGTAATTTCCTAAAGCACTTATAATGGCTGCAGGTTGTTATAAGTGGCTGTAAAAAGCGGCAAAGCATAAAAAGCAAAAGCCCGCGATCGTCGCGGGCTTTATTGCTCACCATTGCCCAACCCCTATCTGAGCGATTTAAACGCTGCTCTTAACTCTTCCGCAAATAACTGTGGCTCTTCCCATGCTGCAAAATGTCCTCCCTTGTTCACTTCATGGAAGTAGTTCAATGTTGGATATGCTTTTTCTGCCCATGTTTTTGGCGCCTGATAAATTTCGCCTGGGAATACGGTGATAGCTACCGGAACTTTGATTTCCCTGGTGCGCTGCTCCACTACGTTGAAGTTGTTATTGTTATTTTCCCAATAGAGCTGACTAGAAGAGGTGCCGGTGTTAGTGAGCCAGTACAGTGTGATATCATCCAGCATATCATCCTTTGACAATACTTTTTCCGCATCACCGCCGCTGTAGGTCCAGTCGTTGAACTTATCGAAATAGAACGCTGCCAGGCCCGCAGGGGAATCAGCCAAACTAAACCCGATAGTCTCCGGCCTGGTAACCATGATGCCCGCATAAGCGCCTCCTTTGGTGTACAGGTTGTTCATGGATTCGTAGGCTTTCCTTTCCTTCTCCGATAAACCTGCTGGTGCAGGTGCGCCGGATTTCAACAAGGCGGCAATATCCGCAGGTACTGTTGCCGGCATATTTACGTGTATGCCCAGGAGCCCTTTAGGTGCCTGCCTGCCCATGGCATCCGAAATTACGGCGCCCCAGTCGCCCCCTTGTGATACATATTTTTCGTAGCCTAACCGGTGCATCAGCGTATCCCATGCCTTACCGATTCTTTCTGGTCCCCAGCCAGCTTCGGTAGGGATGCCGGAAAAGCCATATCCCGGCATGGAGGGGATTACCACATCAAAGGCATCTTCTGCTTTGCCGCCGTATGCGGTTGGGTCGGTCAGCGGACCGATGATTTTCAGCTGCTCGAATATAGAGCCCGGCCAGCCGTGTGTAATAATAATAGGCATGGCATTCGGGTGTTTGGAGCGAACGTGGATAAAGTGAATATCCAGTCCATCAATATTGGTGAGGTATTGTGGCAGGGAATTGAGTTTTGCTTCCGCCCTTCGCCAGTCGTACTTAGTTTCCCAGTAGTTCACCAGCTCCTGGAATTTATCCAGGTTTACCCCCTGTGAGCGGTCCTTCACGGTTTCCTTTGTAGGCCAGCGGGTAGCCTTAATGCGTTTTTTGAGGTCAGCAAGTTCCTTGTCGGATACATGTGCTTTAAAGGGGCGAACTGCTGCCGGGTTGTCGACAGCCGAATGCTTTTCTGCCATTGTCTTATCTTTTTCAGGGTTAGCATTACCGGCTAATACAATGTTACTGCTGAATATGCCAAGCGCAATCATTAAAGCGTTTCTGTTCATTTGGGTATGTTTTTGTTGTTTGACAATTTTTTTTGATCGATGATGTAAAACTAGCCCCAGTGGTGGTAGCCATCGATACCGAATCAGCCGAACAGGGCAAATTAGCCGGTGAGGCCGGCAAACTAAAAGGGGAAAGAGAAAGGCATACGGGGCAAATTGCAACATTTGGATACTATAAAGGTATCATTCTATACCTCCCTGTCACGCGGGATACTGTTAGTTTTGCAGCTACTGACTGCTTATACAGTCATACTGTTTTTTTAAAATATAATCGGGAACGGGGTGGTTTAAAACGGTAACGATTTGAAGAATGCAAAACAAATTAACCCCGGCTTCCTGATTATGCTAATCCACGTTTATGAAATCCGAGTTACTGCTATCTCGTTTGCAGACCTATGTCAAAAGTTTATGGGTAATGTTTTTAACCGTTGGCCTGCTATCTTCCGCAGCCGCGCAGCAAGCAACACTTACATCTCCCAATGGAAAAATAAAAATTGCACTACACCCGGTACAAACGGGTACCACAGGGGCCTGGTATTTAAGCGTGGCCTGTGGACAGCAGGAGATAATACCCAATATTAGCCTGGGGCTTACCCGCAACGACCAGGACTTTTCCCAACAACTGAAATTCCTGAAAGCAGGTAAACCGCGCCTGGTGCAGGATACTTATACCGCCCTCCATGGCAAAAGATCAGCCTGTACCAATACGGCAAATGAAGTAAGTTACTCGTTTGTAAACCCCACTGGCGCCGCCCTCAACCTGGTAGTGCGGGCCTATAACGACGGTATCGCCTTCCGCTACGAGTTTCCTGAAAAGTCAGGCAGCTATACGGTAACAGATGAATTAACGGCTTATACTATCCCCAATGAAACCACCCGCTGGCTGGAAAAATGGAACCCGCCTAATGAACTGCTCTATTCCGTGATGAGTGATACCAGTGTGCAAAAAGGGGAGTGGGGCTACCCGGGATTATTTAAATCCAAACATGATTCCTGCTGGTTCCTCCTCCACGAGGCGGACCTGAATGGTTCCTACTGCGGCACCAAGCTGTCGAACCTGACCAATGCAGCCACCTATAAACTTACCTTTCCCAACCCGGCAGACGGTAATGGCCACGGTGCTTCACAGCCTGTTATACAACTCCCCTGGCAGTCGCCCTGGCGCGTGATTATATTAGGCTCGCTGGCTGACGTGGTGGCCTCTACACTGGTGGACGATGTTTCAGCACCGGCAGTAGTCAAAGAAACAGACTGGATCAAACCTGGCATTGCCAGCTGGAACTACTGGTCCAGCAATCACGGCACCATGGATTATAAAATTGTATGCGCCTTTGCCGACCTGGCGGCAGCAATGAACTGGCCTTATACCCTGCTCGACTGGGAATGGGACGCTATGGGCAATGGCGGTAAGCTGGAAGATGCCATCCGGTATATTCATTCCAAAGGCCTCAAACCATTGATGTGGTATAACTCCGGCGGGCCGCACACCAGTGTGAGCTCTACGCCGCGGAATCGACTTCTGACGCACGAGAGCAGGGTAAAGGAATTTACCTGGCTGAAACAACTGGGTGTGGCAGGTATTAAAGTTGACTTTTTTGAAAGTGAAAAACAGGAGATGATCCAATACTACCTGGACATTCTGAAGGATGCGGCCGACTTTAAGATCCTCGTATATTTCCACGGTTGCCTGGTGCCGCGCGGCTGGTCCCGCACCTATCCGCACCTGCTTACCTATGAAGCTGTAAGAGGAGCGGAGTGGTATAATTATGATCCCGCTTTTACAACGGCCGCTCCCATACACAATACCATACTGCCTTTCACCCGCAACGTGGTAGGCGCGATGGATTACACGCCGGTTACATTCACTAATTCACAATTTCCGCATATCACTTCCTACGGCCATGAGCTGGCGCTGAGCATCGTTTTTGAATCGGGCATGCTGCACATGGCGGATCGCCCTGATGGCTATGAGCAGCTTCCGGATGCTGCTAAGTCGTTTCTGAAAAATGTTCCGGTGGCCTGGGATGATACCAGGTTACTGGACGGATATCCGGGGAAAAATATGATACTGGCCCGCCGCAAAGGTAGCAGCTGGTATATAGGCGCTATCAGCGCTGCGCTGGGAGAGGAAACAAAAGCTATTCCTTTTAATTTTCTGCCGGAAGGCGTAAAGTACAGACTCACCTTAATCACCGATGGCGCACACGACAAGGTGCTGAGTACGCGGTATGAAGTGGTGGACAAATCCAGTACCATTGATGTGAAACTGCTGCGCCGCGGAGGTTTTGTGGCGGAAATCCATCCACTATAATTAATTCAAATAATGCTGTAATTTGAAAAATATGAAGTCTTGTTTAAAATTATCCTGGATGGCACTGGCGCTTTGCTGCTGCCTGATTTTTCCATCCTATAGTTACGGCCAGCTGTCCCTGCCAAAAGTATTTGGTGATAATATGGTTTTACAGAGAGATATAGCGATTCCCGTATGGGGTAAAGCCGCGCCGGGTGCTACGGTTGTTGCACAGCTGGGTGCTGCCCATGCGTCAGCACAGGCGGACGGGGAAGGGAAGTGGATACTGCGTTTTCCAAAACTAAAAGCAGGTGGGCCTTATGAGCTAACGGTGTCCGAAAAAGGGAAAACTGCTACCAGCGTTAAGTTTTCAGGAATTTTAATTGGAGATGTATGGCTGGCATCAGGTCAGTCCAATATGGAATGGCAGGTGCAGCAGGCGAAGGATGCACAAAAGGAAATCGCTAATGCTAATCATCCGCAGATTCGTTTTATTATCGTAAAACAGGATAAGCAACTCAGCCCGCAAAGCGACATCTCCTCGGGCAGCTGGAAAGTGTGTGACGCTTCCAGCGTGAAAGAATTATCCGCAGTGGCCTATTACTTCTCCCGAAAAATACAACAGGACCAACAGGTGCCAATAGGCATTATTCAGAGTACCTGGGGTGGTACTCCGGCGGAAGCATGGACCAGCAAGGAAAAGCTGGCGAAGTGGCCGGTGATGAAAGATAAGATGGCAGCGGTGGATACGCTGACGCCCAACGATTTTGTACAGGATAGTCTTAACAACATTCGTTTCTGGGAGATGGTAAATCAGCCGCAGGCCAATGCAGATAAAATTCTCACACAACCGGCCTATGCGGATGCCGACTGGGACAAGCTCAACGCACCGGGTCAGTTTAAGCATGAATCAGGAGACGGTATCATCTGGCTGCGTAAGAAAATCACGTTGCCGGCTTCGTTTGCAGGCAAGCCCCTGAAAGTAAATGCAGGGCACCCGGAAATGACCTATTCGCTCTACATCAACGGAAAAGAAATTTGTAAGAATGTTTGGAATGCCGCACCGGTACATACTTTCGATATCCCGGCAGGGGTAGTGCAGGCTGGTGAAAACAACATCTCCATCCGGCTCGCCGTGTTGTGGGGTAGTGGCGGTTTAAATGGACCTGCAGAAGATTTGTATATCACTGATGGTACTACAAAGGTATCACTTGCAGGAACATGGCTGTTCAAAAGAGGAGCGGAGCCGGCTATGGCTGTTATCCGTAATTTTCAATACTCGCCTACGCTGTTGTTCAACGCCATGATTCATCCGCTGATTCCATATGCGATCAAAGGGGCCATCTGGTACCAGGGAGAATCCAATACCTACATGGCTTACGATTACAGAACCTTGTTTCCGATGCTCATTGCCGACTGGCGGGAGCGCTGGCAGCAGGGCAATTTCCCGTTCCTGTTTGTGCAGCTGGCCAACTTCCAGAAGCGTAAAGAAGAGCCCTCAGAAAGCGATTGGGCGGAATTGAGAGAGGCACAAACCTTCACCTTGTCCCAACCTAACACGGGAATGGCCTGTACCATCGACATCGGCGACGGCAACAATATTCATCCGGCCAATAAGCAGGAAGTGGGCCGCAGGCTGGCTCTGCTGGCTGATAAGCAGGTGTATAAGCAAAACGTGGTGGCTGCAGGGCCGCTGTATAAAGGATTTAAGAAAACTGGCAATACCATCACCATCGACTTTGACAATGCAACCACAGGGCTTATTACGCAAGACGGGAAGGCAGTAACTGGTTTTGCCATAGCCGGTAAAGACGGGCATTTTCATTGGGCGCAGGCTACCATCAAAGGCAGGCAGGTAGTGGTGCAGTCGGCAGAAGTGCCTGATCCGGTGGCAGTGCGGTACGCATGGGCGGATAATCCGGCCTGCAACCTGGCCAACGCCGAAGGCTTACCAGCCGTTCCATTCAGGACGGATCAATGGAAAGGAATAACGCAGCATTAATTACTTGAGGGTGTATCAAAAGTCTGATACACCCTCATTTTATTAAGGTACCTGGCGGAGCCAGGCAGCCTTTCACTTTTGATAGATCCTCTTTTGCTACACGCGTGATCAGGCATTGCCATCGCCGGCTATGCTGCGGATTTTTTTCTTCCTGCTGCCGGGATTTTCGCCCGTCATTTTTCTGAAAAAGCGGTTGAAATAGGAGTTGTTTTCAAAGCCCAGACTATAAGCCAGGTCTTTGATGGTTACGTCCTGCGTCATCATGATGCGCTGCGCCTTTTCAATCTTTTTTTCCTGGATGTATTTGCCGGGTGTGCAGCCTATATGCTGCTTAAACAGCCGGATAAAATGATCTTTGGTCAGAAAGCAGGTGGCAGCAAGCGTTTCCAGGCTGATTGGCTGGTGCAGGTTAGTGCGTATGTATTGCAAAGATTGCAAAATGCGCTGATCGATGTTGTTTTTTTTATCGGAAGCATGCAGCAAAAACCTGGACAGCAGCTGGTGAATGATGCCCTGCACTTCCATGTCATAGCCCGTAGGCATGCTCTTTTGTATGGCAATGTTTTTCACCAGCGTCGACATGTTATCGTATGCCCATGGATCAAACTGCTGCAAGCCTCGACCAGGATTAATCGCTGCCAGTCGCCTGATCAGCTGCACTACCAGCGGGTCCGCTTTAAGCTCCACGGGGAAATCCAGCAGCTCAAACAGGCTGGCCTGACTATCAGCTTCCTCGTAAATATGGATGTAGTATAAGGTGAGTGGTCCCTCGCATTTATAGCCATGGTTAGTGTAGGCAGGCGTAAGGTATAAATGGTTTTTCTTTAAATCATAGGTGGCATTGTCATGAATTAGCTGTGCCGTTCCACTCTCGACAAAATGCAATCGGATGAAAGGGCTGGAAATGTTTCTCCAGTTCCAGTCCGCCTGATGAACAGCCCTGCCAACGTTCAGCAGGATGAATTTTGGTTGTGCCGCTACTTGGTTCATACTCCCTAAATCTACACAATAAATGTCGATAAAGTGCAACTTTTTATCGATATGGGTAAAGTCAGGTAAAAATACGATGGGTACATTTGGAAAAACAGTGCCAGCTTGACGATGCGTTACCTTTTTTGGACAGTATTACTTTTATATTCCGTTGCGGCGATGGCGCAGCACGACTTCTATAATTTTCGCAAAGTAGATATACAATCCGGACTTTCACATAACCAGGTTAATGCTATTTACAAGGATGCCAATGGCTACCTGTGGTTTGGTACCATGTCCGGGCTCAACAGGTACGATGGCTATTCCAGCAGGATTTTTCGCGCGCTTCCGAACGACAGTAATTCACTCAGAGATAATAATGTAGCTGCCTTATATCCACTCCCTGACAATAAGATTTGGGTACACTCAGATGGCGGCTCCTGCATTTACGATCCTTCCACAGAGCGCTTCAACCAACGGAGCGAAGATTACCTGCGTTCTCTCGGCTTGCCGACCGGCAGGATTCGCAGCATGGCAAAAGGGCAACAGCGTTACTGGTTCCTGTACGATAATGGGGAGCTGTATCGCTATGATGCTGGTAGTCGCAAGACCACACTCTTTAATCCACGCCACCAGCCGGCACCGCCTGACGAAATCACCGCCGTAGGCGAGTCCGCCACCGGTATGATATGGGTGCTGCTGCAAAATGGCACACTAAAGCAGTACACACCTGATAACCGCCTGATATTTTCCAGCACCATACTTCAGCAGGAAGTACATAAACCTGCCAGCATATACGTAGATAATGACGGTGACCTGTGGCTCTGGGGCTATAATTCCGGTGCAGTGTTTTTTCATCCTGCGGATAATACCATCCGCCGATTCAACAAAAAATCATCCCCCAACAGTATCCGCGCTGATATGGTGAGTAGTGTGGCACAGGATAACCGGGGGTTGATCTGGATTGGTACGGATCATGGCGGTATTACGCTGGTAGATAAAAAAAATGGCTTCAAAACAACCACCCTGCTCAATATTCCTGATAACCCCAAGTCCATTAGTCAAAATAGTATTACCACTATTTATAAAGATGATAAGGGTATCATGTGGCTCGGTACTTATAAGATGGGAGTGAACTATTACAACAGTAGCATTGTACAGTTCCCCTGGTATCACCGCAAGGAAGAGGTGACTGGCAGCCTGCCCTATGATGATGTAAACCGTTTTGTGGAAGACAAACAGGGCAACCTCTGGATTGGCACCAACGGCGGAGGATTGATCTATTTCAACCGGCAGCAGCACACCTACCGGCAATACCTGCATGATCCCAAAAGTGGGAGCGGACCTGGCAACAATGTAATTGTGAGCTTATGCATAGATCATAATGATGTACTGTGGATTGGTACCTATACCGGCGGTTTAACCCGCTTCGACGGTAAATCATTTACCACCTGGCGGCACGATGATAAGGACAGCAATAGTTTAGCCGATGACAAGGTGTGGGAAATAGTGGAAGATAAAAATCACAACCTCTGGATAGGTACGCTGGGAGGAGGAGTGGACCGTTTTAATCCCGGCACCGGTAAATTTGACCATTTCGTTAAAGGGCCCGGCGCACCGCTCACTTCCCGCATTTCAGCCATGATGGTAGATAGTAAAGGGAATTTATGGACCGGTACTGATGCTGGTATTTCTGTAAGAAGCGCGGATGGAAAACAGGAACAGCTCTACCGCCGCGAGGAAGGCCCCCAAAATAATATCAGCCATAATAATATTACCTGTTTACAGGAAGATAGTAGTGGCAACGTGTGGGTAGGAACCCGTGAAGGGCTCAATCTCATCCACCGCCAAACAGGGAAAATTGAAGTGTTCACCGTTACGGATGGCTTACCCGATAACCTGGTACTAAATGTACTGGAAGATAATCAGCATACGCTGTGGGTATCTACCCCTAATGGTTTATGTAATGTAATACCACACTACAGTAAAGAACGTACAACCGTTACCGTTATTAATTATGATGAGTCCAACAACCTGCAAAGCCGTGAGTTTAATAAAAATGCCGCATTAAAAACACAACGTGGTGAACTGATTTTCGGCGGGCCTGCCGGTTTTAATATTATCCAGCCGGATCAAACAGCTGTGCCGGCGCATAGCACTATCAGCGTGGCGCTTACGGGCATGGAGCTGTTGAATAAACCGGTACAGCCGGGGCAGGTGATTCACAACAGGATACTACTGGAAAAATCCATTTCGCAACTGGATGCCTTACACCTGAAATACAACGAGAACGTTTTTTCCATCGAGTTCGCCTCCCTGAATTTTGCACCCGGCAGGTACGATAAATATGCGTACCGGCTCACTGGTTTTGATAAAAGCTGGATCTATGCTGATGAAAGCCGGCGCCGGGCTACCTATACCAACCTGGATCCGGGGCATTATGTATTTGAAGTGAAGGTGATGAACAGCAATGGCTCCTGGAGCCCGGTAAGAAGTCTGGACATTACCATCACACCTCCTTTCTGGCAAACACCCCTGGCCTACCTGTGCTATGTATTGTTTGCAGCTGCCCTGCTTTGGCTGGCGCGTAAACTGATGCTGGATAGGGTACACATGCGCTTCCAGGTACAGCAGCAACGGAGGGAAACGGAAAGGGCCCAGGCCGTAGACCAGATAAAAACAAAGTTTTTCACCAATGTGAGCCACGAATTCAGAACACCGCTCAGCCTTATCATTGCACCGCTGGACCGCATCATAAAACAAACTACTGATCCCGACCAGCAACAGCAGCTAAGCCTCGTGCTGCGCAATGCCCGGCGGTTACTGAATCTCGTAAACCAATTGCTGGACTTCAGGAAGATGGAGGTAGAGGAAATCAGGTTGTATCCTTCCGTAGGTGATATCGTGCTGTTTTGTAGGGAGATCAGCCTGTCATTTACAGATATCGCCGGTATAAAAAATATTCAATTGTCCTTTTCCGCCAGTATCGACAACCTGGAAATTTACTTCGACAAGGATAAGGTTGAGAAGATTTTATTGAACCTGATTTCTAACGCCTTCAAATACACGCCGGATAATGGCGCCATAAAAGTGGAGCTGCAATATGAACCGCAGGAAAGTAGCGTGATATTAAAGGTAAGTGATACCGGCATCGGTATCCCGCCGGCGCAGCATGAAAAAATATTTGAAAGGTATTTTCAGTCGGAAGTGCCGGAAAGCATGGTAAACCAGGGTACCGGTATCGGACTGGCCATCACCCGGGAATTTGTAAAGCTGCATGGTGGCACCATCGCAGTTACGAGCAACCCGGGCAGCGGCACCTGTTTTACCGTAACACTGCCTGCTAAAAAAATATATATCCCACCTGTTGAAACGCCGGATACGACCGTGGAACAGGATGCACTGCAATCGCAGGAAAAGGGCAGCCGCAGGAAAACCATCCTGGTAGTGGAGGACAATGAAGACCTGCGCTTTTACCTGAAAGACAACCTGAAACGACTTTATGACGTGGAAGAAGCCACCAATGGTAAAGAAGGCTGGGAGAAAGCAAAGCAACTATTGCCGGACCTGGTCATCAGCGATGTAATGATGCCTTTAATGGATGGTGTGACCATGGCTAAAATGATCCGCGGCGAGAGGGCAACTGCACATATTCCCGTTATTTTATTAACGGCTATGGGCAGTGAGCAAAAGCAGCTCGAGGCGCTGGATGCCGGTATTAATGATTATATCACCAAGCCTTTTACCTACGAGGTAGTAGAATCCCGTATCCGTAACCTGATAGCACATCAAATGCATTTACAGAAAAGATTCCAGAAGCAGATCGAGGTGAACCCAAGCGAAGTAACCATTACGCCTGTGGACGAGCAGTTTATGAAGCAGGCCCTTGAAATTGTGGAACGTAACCTGGATAATGCCAGCTTTTCCGTGGAGGAACTGAGCACTGAAATGTGTATGAGTCGCGTTACGCTTTACCGTAAAATTATGTCGCTCACCGGTAAATCCCCGCTGGACTTCATACGCTCCATCCGGCTGAAAAGGGCTGCGCGGTTATTGCAGTCCAGCGGCCTTTCCATTTCCGAAATTGCTTACCAGGTGGGGTACAATGATCCTAAAGTTTTCCGTAAATTCTTTAAGCAGGAGTTCAACGAAACGCCTTCCCAATACGCTGCCAGTTATAAAAAGCCGTCGGCCTCATCTCACTAAAAAATATTTGGAAACCAGTTATTTGTAACAAAATAACCCGGTGATTGAAACAATCGTGGCGCATGTTTTATGATCTGTAGCCCTAGTTTTACAGCACATAATCCACATAATCCACGTATATGAAACTTCGACTGTTCTATGGCCATAACGGCCCCCCGCCACCTATTGGCGTGCAACAAATTTTGCACGTCCGTTTGTCAGCACCTGAAGATTTTTTATCCCTTCCGCCCTTCAATGGTATGGATCAACACTGTTACCGGGAGAAAAAGCCTGGGTGATGCATAATGGCCACTCCCGGTCTTACTGTTCATGACGACTAAGTTTCAGCTCAAGGTGACTAGAATTCACCCCCAAACAATTCAGCGTTCGGATCTCTATCCGGTTGCTCTTATGTTAAAGCGTGAAATGATCCTGTCACCTGAAAAACAACTTATCATTTAAAGCATTTGACATGATATCAACCAAAAAATATCCCCCTGTACTGCTATTGGCGGCCTGGACGCTTCTTGGGCTGCTGAGCTGTATCAATAGTTTCGCACAATCCCTTACCGTCACCGGCACGGTTACAAATAAAAAAACAACGGCCCCGATTCCGGGCGTATCAGTCGTAATAAAAAATACCTCCCGCCATGCCATCACGGATGCCACCGGTAAGTTTACCCTGGAAGCCGCCGCAGGCAATGTTCTCCAGGTATCCATGATTGGGTTTGTGAAGCAGGAAGTTACACTTGGCAAATCCGGTAACATTACCATTGAACTGGCAGAGAATGTATCCCAGTTAGAAGATGTGGTAGTGATAGGCTACGGTAAAACAAAAAGAAAAGATGTTACGGGTGCGATCTCCTCCGTGAGTGGTGATGAGATCCGCAAAACACAACCTGTTACCATCGATCAGGCTATGCAGGGCAAGGTGCCCGGCCTGGTAGTGCAACAGGTTTCCGGGCAACCGGGTGGCGCTGTGTCCGTACAAATCCGCGGCTTATCCTCCTTTGGCGGCAGCGCACCGATGTACGTAATCGATGGTGTCATCATTGGCGGAACGGCCTCGCTGGGCGCAGGTACCAACCCGCTCGCCGGTATTAACCCCTCCGAAATTGAATCCATTGACGTCCTTAAAGATGCATCAGCCACGGCTATTTATGGTTCACAGGCCACAAACGGGGTGATTGTCATCACAACAAGGAGAGGACTGGTAGCTCCTCCGGCCATCAGCTACGATATGTATGCCGGCGTTCAGCAAATACCGAAACGCCTGCCGCTGATGAACCTCCGGGAGTATGCCACCTTTATCAATGAACGAAACAATGCCCTGGGTTGGGGCTTTGATACACGCGAGGATTTTGTTAACCCCAAATACCTTGGTGAGGGTACGGACTGGCAAAAGGAGCTCTTTAGA
Source organism: Chitinophaga jiangningensis (assembly GCF_900142605.1). Taxonomy (GTDB): domain Bacteria; phylum Bacteroidota; class Bacteroidia; order Chitinophagales; family Chitinophagaceae; genus Chitinophaga; species Chitinophaga jiangningensis. Next base: position 366,021 of record NZ_FRBL01000008.1, on the reverse strand, counting down.
AATGCGCCTATGTCCAACCACTCCCTCACCATCAACGGTGGGGATGTAAGAACGCAATACCTCTTATCCGGTGCTTACTTTAAGCAGGAAGGTATTGCACTGGGTTCTGATTTTGAGCGTGTGTCCGTAAGGCTTAACCTCGATAACAAAACCACCAACTGGCTGAAAATAGGTACCAGCCTGCAACTGGCCAATATCAAAGAAAGCGTGAATACCACCGGTAACAACGTGATCAGCTCAGCACTTAGTCAAACACCTGATATCGCTGTCAGAAATGTAGATGGCAGCTGGGGCGGTAACTATAACCCGGATGGCTGGGTGAATAACAACGTGGTAAATCCATTTGCGTATGCACTAATCAACAAAGATGATGTGCTCAGGTACCAGCTGTTTGGCAGCCTTTATGCGGACATCGCTTTTTATAAAGACCTGAGCCTGCGCAATGAAATTACACTCAGTTATTCCACTGCAAGGGAAGACCGCTTCAATCCCAGCTATACCTTCGGTATAGTGAAGAATACCAATAACAGCGGCTCCTTCATATACAATCAAAACCTGTTTAAAACCATCAGGAATTACTTTACCTATACGCATGTATTCGACAAAAAATACAGTGTGAATGCAGTGGCCGGCCATGAAGCCCAGCAAAGCACCAACGAAGGTGCCAGCGCCGCCCGCTCCAACTTCCCTTCCAATAATGTACAGGTAATCAGCAGTGGCGACCCTACCACCGCTACCAACAGCGGTACCAAGGGACAGAACGCCCAGGAGTCGTACTTCGGCCGGGTAAACGTAGGCCTCTTTGATAAATACCTGCTTACCGGTAACGTACGCGCCGACGGCTCCTCCAAGTTTGCACCGGACAACCGCTGGGTAACCACCTGGTCCGGGGCCTTTGCCTGGAAGCTCAACAACGAAGAATTTTTGAAGCAGGTAAGACAGCTCAACGAGTTAAAACTCCGCATAGGTTATGGCCTTACCAATAACCAGAATATCCGCGACTACGCTTACACCTCTACGTTGATGACAGTAGCCACCGGACTGACCGGTATTGCACAGCTCACGGTAAATGTAGGCAACCCGCTGGTGCAATGGGAAAAAACAAAGTATACCAACATCGGCCTGGACGGTACCCTGTTTAACTGGAAAATAAATTTTGCCCTCGATTTCTACAACCGCAGAACAGATGGTTTGGTGATGCAGATACCGTTGCCGCTGTACTCCGGTACCGCCATCGGATGGGCACCTGGCTCACTGGATGCACCATATGTAAACATCGGTACGGTAAACAACAAAGGATTCGATTTCAGGATCAGCTCTACCAATATCCAGCGCAGGCATTTTTCCTGGAAAACAGATGTAACCGTGTCGCGCAATATCAACGAAGTGATTAAGCTGAATACCGACGGTGCGTCACTGAACGGACAAGTTACCAAAACAGTGGTGGGCAGGTCCATCGGGGAGTTTTATGGCTATGTAATTGATGGCGGTGTATTTGCCACCCGCAAAGATTTTGAAACGCATGCGCTGCCGGTGAAAAATGGCGAACCGCTGCCGGTAGGTGCTGCCGGAGGCAGCATCTGGTACGGTGACCTGAAGTTCAAAGATTTCAACGGCGACGGTATTATCAATGAAAAGGACCAGACCTTCCTGGGCTCGCCTATTCCAAAGTACCAGATAGGACTGAACAATACGTTTACCTACAAAAACTTTGACCTGAATATTTTCTTCAACGCCAACATAGGTAACAAAGTATTCAACCGGTTACGCATCAACGGAGATTATCCCGGTACCAGTTATGGCTACATGCGTTCCCTCATGAACTATGCACAGCTGGGTTTGATTGATACCGCGGGTTCTGCCACCGATATCAATAACGTCTATGTAAAAAATCCCGGAACGAGAACGGTAGGCCTGAGAAATGATAACACGAACGACAATAACAGGAACTCCGACAAGTTTGTAGAAAACGGCGATTTCCTGCGCTGTAAAAATATATCCCTGGGATATGCGCTGCCGGATAAACTCCTCAGTATCCTGCATATCCACTACCTGAGATTATACGTCAACGTTTCCAATGCATTCATCATCACCAACTACTCTGGTATGGACCCCGAAATTGGTTCATGGGACCCGCTGAATGCCGGGGTGGACGGAGGTTACTACCCGCAGCCACGTGTGTACACCATTGGAGCTAATATCAAATTGACTAAATAGATTACTATGAAATCTGTAATAAAAATATTTTGCTGTCAGTTAATAGCCATCGTACTGCTCACAGGATGTTCCCGCAATTTCCTGGACCGTCCGCCGCTGTCGCAGATCAGCGCCGAAAACTTTTATAAGTCCACCACCGATCTCCGGCTGGCTACAGCAGCGCTTTACGGCGGTTCACCCTGGGGCGACTGGAACTATACCTGCTACATGCCGGTAGGTGATGTACTGAGTGGTAACATGGCACTCGGCTACTGGGGGGATGCGGTGCAATTGAATACCTTCAGCGTTACCGGCCAAAATAGTATCATGGTAGCCAACTGGAAGGCCATGTATAACATTATTGCGCAGTGCAATATTACTATCAAAGCCATCACGGAAAAGGCGCCGGATTCCATTCCTGCGCTGAATAAAAATGCAGCTCTGGCTGAAGCGCACTTTATCCGCGGCTATGCTTACTACAACCTGGCCGTACACTGGGGCGCCGTACCGGTGATAGAAGATAACAGCAAGCTGGTCACCTCACCGTTGGTGAATCGGGTGAAAACGGAAGATGTCTACAAATTTGCCATCAATGATCTCAGCTTTGCGGCAGCAAATCTGCCGGCGGCCGATGTGGCCGGGCGACTCACCACCTGGTCAGCCCAGGGGATGCTGGGTAAAGTATACCTCACTTTTGCTGGTTATGGCCAATCAGGCAACCGCAACCAGGCTTTGCTGGACAGTGCAGCTAAATATGCCGGAAACGTTTGTAAGAAAAGCGGGCTGGCATTGTTGCCTAACTACGCCGATTTATTCAAAACCCAATTCAACGATAATCCCGAATCGCTGTTTGCCCTGCAATGGGCGGCAGGCGGCTCCTGGCTGGAAGGAAATATGTTGCAGATCTATACTACCGCAGGTCCGGAGATATCTGCCAACGGTCAGGGTGGCTGGTTTGTAATTGGTCCTACCGTGGACCTGATTAAACTGTATGCTACCAAAGATTCCATCCGCCGCAAAGCCACCTTTATGCTGAACGGGGATTATTATCCTGAGCTGAATGCTGCTGGTGGTGGCTTTAAATACACCGGTAGCTGTGGATTGAAAAAACATATCATCGGTACCAATAAGGATAATAATGCGCCAACCATGACGCAGACTTCCTCCACGGAACATAATGCCCTGTTAAGACTGGCGGATGTATACCTCGTATATGCAGAGGCGCTGCTCGGCAATCATGCCAGCACTACAGATGCAGATGCGTTGCTGTATTTCAACAAAGTGCGTTCCAGGGCAGGTATGCTGCCGGCACCTATGCTGGATGCAGATTCCATCCTGATTGAACGTAGGCTTGAACTGGCAGCAGAAGGGCAGTACTGGACTGATTTAGTGCGACTATCCTACTACAATCCTTCCAAAGCCATCGGCAAGCTGAACGGAGAAGAGCGGGTCACCTTTACTTACACAAGTGGTGTAATTACACCATCGGATCCTTACGGGGTTATTACACCTGCTACCATTCAAAGTTTTACTTTCCCAATCCCTTCTACCGAGGCTACTGCTAACCCGAAATTACTGGAGCCGCCGGTGTCTTTTTTCTAAGCCCAAAAAATCATCTACCGTGAAAAAATCAGCTTCAAATATAATGGCCGGCCTCTTCCTGTTGTTTATCTGCGCAATGATGGCCTGTAAAAAAGAAAATTCAGGAGCCGGCCCGGTAATCACGCATGTGCGCAATTATGCCGCTACTCCTAACGATACCCTGGCGCAGGCAGTGATTCCGGGGCAGTGGGTAGTGCTGATAGGGCAGCATTTTGAAGATGTGGTGGCCATCACCTTCAATGGTGTTGCTGCCACCTTTAAAGGACAAATGTTTTCAGATACCAGTGCCGTAGTGCAGGTGCCTGCGGTAATTCCATTTCCCACTGTTCCTGCAGAACAGCTGAATGTAATCCAGATGGTAACTACACACGGGTCCACCTCGTTTACATTCAACATCGCTGCGCCACCGCCTGCTATCACCGGTGTTTCGAATGAAAACGCGCAGGATGGCGATTCCGTATACATATACGGCACTAATCTCTTCTTTGTGCAGGAATTATCATTTGCTGGTGTGAAGCTGGAAAAATTCGCAGCGAACACCGATGGTACTGCCATTGGATTTATACAACCGCATTTGACTGCCGGCGGCATTGTGAAGGTGGTGACGAAATCGGGCGCTGATTCTACAGTCTATAAAGTACACGACCTCACCACCGGTATGCTTTGCGATTTTGACGGAGTGAATCCATTCAGCTGGGGCACCAATCTGGAAAGCAGCGGTGCTGATTTTCCCGGTGGTCATGGCTCGTATGCCATCCTCAAAAATGAGGTGCTGCCGGGCGGAGATGGTACCTGGTGGGGCAACCAGCGAAGCATCAATACCAATGAAGTGCAATGGTTGCCGGTGGATAGCCTGCAGGCTGCTGTGGATGGCTATGCCGTGAAATTCGAAATCAATGTGAAAGGAGCCTGGAATGGTACATCCGTATACGTGATCCGTAATTATGACCGCGCTTACCTGGCACGTTATGAGCCGTGGCTCCAGGCCGATGGCGCTACCGCGAGCTATGCTGCCAATGGCTGGCGCACGGTTACCATTCCATTTACGAGCTTCCGTACCAATGATGGTAAAGGTACCAGTGCAGCCGACCTAACCGCAGTGGCAGGCAGTGAAGCCAAAGGTTCCATTCATATTCAAACGGCCAACTTTGCGTCATCAGCTACTCCTACAGGGTTCTATGCCGCTATTGATAACATTCGAATTGTAAAAATAAAATAGCAGATAAGTGATGCTGTAATAGCATCACTTATTTCAAAACAAAGTATGAGAAAAAGTATTCTGCTGCTGATACTGCCTTTTTTGTTGCCGGCATTGCGCGTTGCAGCACAGCAGGGAAAGCCGTTCTTTCCTGCAAAAGACCTGACTACAACCGGGGTGTATTATTACCCGGAACATTGGGACGAAAAACTCTGGGAGCGGGACATCCGGCGTATCGCAGCAATGGGTTTCGAATTTGTACACCTCGCGGAATTTGCGTGGTTCAGGATGGAGCCGGAAGAAGGGCAATTCAATTTTGCGTGGCTGGACAAGGTGGTGGACCTCTGTGAAAAGTATCACCTGAAAGTACTGATGTGTACACCATCGGCCACTACACCTGCGTGGATGCGTATCCGTTACCCGGAAACTTTTATCATGAACAGCCAGTATATCCGTGGGGAACACGGTACCCGCGGACTCGGTTCTATTGTAGACACCACCTACCGGAAATACGTTACACGCATTGTAACGGAAATGGCTAAACGCTATGGTAAACGCCAAAGTGTTATCGGCTGGCAGCTGGATAATGAACCGGATGCAAAACCGGATTTTAGTCCGGCTTCACAGGAAGCCTTCCGGCAGTGGCTGAAAGCTAAATATCAGTCTGTTGATTCCCTCAATGCCGCCTGGGGCACTGCTTTCTGGAGCCAATGGTACAGCAGCTTTGACCAGATTATTATTCCAAATGTAAACCTGGTAGGCTGGTGGGGAAGTAACCCGCATGCAGTGCTGGATTTTAAACGCTATGCCGCGGATGCACAGGCAGCATTTCTCGACTTCCAGGCGCAGTTATTAAGAAGTAATATTGCTGCAACACAATTCATCACTACCAATTACACCGCGGTATCTCCCGGTGCGGATCCAAGGCGTACGAAGCTGCTTGATTTCGCTACCTATACTGCCTATCCCAACGGTGGCAGCAGCAACATTGGTGAATCCGGATTCCGGCTGGGCAACAGCCAGGTGATCCTGTTTGCATCGGAATATTTTAAATCAGTGGGAGGGGTGAGTGGTGTCATGGAAATTCAGCCGGGGCCGGTGAACTGGGGTAACTATAACCCCCTGTTGCTGCCAGGCACAGTGCGTATGTGGTTGTACCATTGTTTTGCGGCCGGCGGCCGGCTTGCCAGCTCTTATCGTTACCGTCAGATCAATTATAGTGCGGAGCAATACCACGGTGCCATAATGCAAACGGATGGTGTTACGCCATCGCAGGGGGGAGTGGATTATATACAGTTTATGGGAGAGATACAAAAGCTGCGCAAATACGCCGATACGGCTGCTGCCATGCCGGCGCCATTAAATGCCCGCTCCACCGCAGTTTTATGGAACCTGGAAAATTACTGGACGCTGAGTCAGCAGCAACAAACGCGGCAGTGGGACACCTGGAATTACCCGGTTAAATTCATGCAGATCGCGAAGTCGTTTGGCGCCCCGGTAGAAGTGGTAGCAGAAAATGCCGACTGGTCGAAATACAAATTCCTCATTGTACCCGCCTATGAACTGGCAGATGAGCAACTAGTTCAAAAGTGGGAAGCGTATGCCCGTAACGGTGGGCAACTGGTGATCACCTGTCGCACTGCCGCCAAAAACCGCCAGGGACACCTCTGGGAAGCCGGCTGGGCAGCTCCGCTCACAAAACTCATTGGTGCAGCAATCAGTGCATATGATATGCTGCCCGATCATTACAAAGGGAATGTGTTAATGAAAGGGGAGCAATATGCTTGGAACAACTGGAGCGATCTGTTGCAGCCAGCCGCCAATACGACCGTACTGGCAGCTTACGATAACCAGTTTTATAAAGGCAGGGCAGCGGTAGTGCAACGCAAGCTGGGTAAAGGTGCCGTTACCTATATTGGTGTGGATACGGATGATGCCAGGCTGGAAACAGACGTGCTGAGGGAGGTATATACAGCTGCCGGCGCTGCTCCGGCAAATTACCCGCCGGGCATATTCGTTTACTGGCGCGATGGTTTGTATATCGCCGTCAATTATTCATCAGATACTTACAGCATGCCGGTGCACGGCAATGCACAGGTGCTGGTAGGGACGCAGCAGATTAGCCCCGGCGGTGTATTGGTATGGAAAGAATAAGCAAATAAAAAATAGTAATCAATGAAGCAAAGAAAAGGTGGCTGGCGGTTGATGTTGGTATTAATGGCGTTTACAGCAACCAGCCATGCGCAAAGCAAAAAGGCAGTAAGGACAATAAGCGTGGATTTCAACCAGCAGGCAGGAACGCTGAATAAAATGTTCAATGCCTGTGTAGGTGCCGGCCGGGCTGCAGAAGGGCTGCGGGCCGACTGGCAGCAGCAGCTGGCCTATGTAAGGAAGGAGTGCGGCTTCCGGTATATCCGCATGCACGGACTGCTGGGGGATGAAATGGCGGTGTATACACAGGATAGCAAAGGTAATCCGCGACTCAACTTCATGTACGTGGACGTGCTGTTCGATTTCCTTCACAGTATTGGCATGAAACCATTTGTGGAACTGGGCTTTATGCCTTCACAACTGGCCAGTGGTACTAAAACCATTTTTTGGTGGAGAGGGAATGTAACGCCGCCCAATGATTACGATAAATGGGGTATGCTGGTTAAACAGCTGGTGCAGCATTTCACGGAGCGCTATGGCGAAGAAGAAGTGAAAAGCTGGTACTTCGAAGTGTGGAATGAACCTAACCTCGATGGCTTCTGGGCCGGCAGTCAGGCTGATTATTTTAAGCTCTATACCTATGCCGCAAAAGCCATCAGGTCAGTAAATAAAAATTATCGTGTAGGCGGCCCCGGTACCGCCGGTGCCGCATGGGAACCGGAGATGATTGACTATTGTTATAAAAACCAGGTGCCCATCGACTTCATCAGCACCCATGCCTATGGCGTAAAGCAGGGCTACCTGGACGAGTTTGGGCAGGGTGGTACCGTGCTGGATAAAAATCCGATGAGTGTGAGCGGGGAGGTGATACAGTCGCGCGCAGAAATTGCAACCTCCAAAATCCCCGGCCTCGAACTGCATTACACCGAATGGAGTGCCTCCTATACGCCTGCAGATCCGATACACGACAGCTATCACGAAGCGGCCTATGTATTGCAAAAATTAAAACAGGCGGGCCATGCGGCTAACTCTATGTCATACTGGGTATTCACGGATATTTTCGAAGAGCCGGGACCCCGTTATACCCCTTTCCACGGTGGATTTGGCATGCTCACCACCCAGGGGATCAATAAGCCCGTGTTTTATGCTTACCAGATGCTGAACCGCCTGGGGAATACGGAGCTGGTGAATAAAGATTCCGCATCCTGGGTATGCAGCGATAGTTGCGGTAACGTACAGGCGTTACTGTGGGATTTCACCAATACACATCCCGGCGACAGTGTACACAATCAAAAATATTATATCCGCGATCTGCCTTCCAAATCAAAAGGAAAAGTGGAGCTAACAATTGCCAATATCCCTGCCGGCAATTATGCGCTGGAGCTGTATAAAGTAGGCTATAGCTGCAACGATGCCTATACCACTTATCTCTCCCTGGGCAAGCCGGATTATCTCAATAAACAGCAGGTGGAACAAATTAAGCGCCAGAATGATGGGGCGCCCGTTTTAAAAAAGATGATTAGTATTTCAGCCAACACACCTTTATCCGAAGTAATTGACATCCGCGAAAATGATGTCTTTCTGGTAAATATTGTTAAACTCTAATCTCACTAAAATGCCACGTTTTACACTCAAGTCCTTATTGACAACCCTGGGGGCACGCCGCATCTGCACTTATTTGCAGATGTTGATATTGCTCCTTACCTGCAACTTTGTTTCCGCCCAATTGCCTACTGCCGCTACGATTGCAGGCAAAATGAAAGTAGGCTGGAACCTGGGAAACACCCTTGAAGCCATTTGCGGTGAAACCGTTTGGGGTGGTGCTTACACTACCAAAACCACTATTGACGCCGTTAAAGCTGCCGGATTTAATACCGTACGATTACCGGTAGCCTGGGATTGCCACAGCAATAACGGCGTAATTGATGCGGCCTGGATGGCGCGCGTAAAGCAGGTGGTAGACTATTGCATCCAGGATAGCCTGTATGTTATCATCAACATTCACTGGGACAATGGCTGGCTCGAAAACAATGTAACTACTGCCGCACAAACACAGGTTAATGCCAAACAACAAAACTACTGGACACAGATCGGGAATTATTTTAAAAACTACAATGATCACCTGTTGTTTGCCAGTGCAAACGAACCTGCAGTAAGCGATGCCACGGGTATGGCCGTGTTGTTGTCGTACCATCAGACGTTTGTAAATGCCGTAAGGGCTACCGGTGGCAACAACAGTTCCCGTACGCTGATTGTGCAGGGGCCTTCCACCAACATCGAAAGAACGGATTTGATCATGAATACCCTTCCAACAGATCCGATTGCCAACAGATTGATGGTGGAAGTACATTACTATGAGCCTTACCAGTTTTCCCTGATGCCAAATGATGAATCATGGGGAAAGATGTTCTATTACTGGGGCAATGGCTACCATTCCACCACGGATGTTTCGCGCAATTCCACCTGGGGCGAGGAGGCCTATGTGGAGGATATGCTGGGCCGAATGAAGACGAAATATGTAGACAAAGGTATTCCGGTAATAATAGGGGAGTTTGCAGCCATACAACGAACGGTGAGTGCCCCTTCTGATCAGGCGCTGCATGATGCTTCCCGCTGGTATTTTTATCGTTACTTCACACAGTCTGCCCGTGCAAAAGGCATTATCCCGTATGTGTGGGACATTAACATGCAAATGTTTAACCGCGGCAATGGCACCGTGCTGGATCAAACCACCATCTCCGCCATGATGCAGGGTGCGGGTATAACGCCGGGGTATATACGTTTGTCCAATCGTGCTACCGGCCTGTTGGCAGATGGGATGTACCGGAACACCAATGGCGCCAATGCTGGTCAGTGGGCATACAGCGGTACGGATGCGCAGCAATGGACCGTGGAATCCATCGATGGCTATGTGAAACTGAAAAACCGTGCTACCGGTCTTTATCTGGATGGCATGGGCCGTACTACCAATGGCTCCATTGCCGGGCAGTGGGCTAACAGCAGCAGTTATAACCAGCAATGGAAGCTGGAAATCACAGGCAGCTACATTAAATTAAGAAATCGTGCCACAGGGCTTTACCTCGATGGGCTGGGGCAAACTGCCAATGGGGCCGATCTGGCACAGTGGGCCGTTAGCAGCAGCAACAATCAGCAATGGACGATAACGCTTGCAACTCTGCCGGCAACCACCCTGGCGGCCCCTGCTACTTTAAGTACAACCGCTTTAACAGCGGAAAATTCCTTACAGGTATACCCTAATCCTTTCAATAATGTATTTGCCATACAGCTGGATAAAACACAAAAGGTAGAACGTATAGCCATTATCGATGCGGCAGGTAAAACAAGAGAACTGAAAGTACGGCCTGATGCTGCTGACTTATCGGCGCTGGGCGCTACTTTAAAGCCGGGCACTTATGTGGTGGAAGCTAAAGGACGAGGCTGGACAAAAACATGTAAAGTGATTAAGGTTAAATAATAGACTATGCCCTAAATAAAAATCCGCATTAACCTGTGTGTTAATGCGGATTTTTAGTGTAACGATCGATGTGTTAATACAGATGGGACAGATACCGCACCACGCCAAACAAAATACTCAACAATACAATATACAACACGTTGGTATTATATCTCACCAACAAAAACAACACTATACCTACCCAAACCAACGATACATAATCAATGCCCTGCAACGATACAGCCCCCGGGAACATAATACCACGGCCGAGGAAAAAGGTAAGGTTGAGAATTACACCCACTACCGCAGCAGTTACCAGCGACAAGGTAGTTTGCACCAGGTGATGATCCTTGTATCTATCCGCGAGCGGAGCGCCGAGGAAAATAAACAGGAAGTTGGGCAGAAAAGTAAAGTAGGTAGTAGCCAACAGCCCGATCACGCCAAAGATTACGCCATGGCCAAAATGATTATAGCCCGCCATGAAACCTACGAATGATAACACGATGATCAGCGGGCCCGGCGTGGTTTCTGCCAGCGCAAAGCCATCCAGCATTTGTAGTTTGGATAGCCACATATATTTCACCACCACCAGTTGCGCCACATAAGGTATCACCGTGTAGGAACCGCCGATCGTAATACAGGCAGTTTGCGTAAAAAACAATACCAGTTTATTCCAGAATGCTGCATCCTGGCCCCAGAGCAGCAGCAGGCCGAATGGTGCGGCCCATAAGGCAAAGAAGGCAGCCAGCGTGCGGAATATTACCTTGCGCGTAAGTGGCTTTTCCACCTGGTTAAGATTAATCACATACTCCTTTTCCGACGCTGCATCCACATCCAGCATGCCACTTTTGGCAATACCGGCGAGCTTTGGAAACAGCTTATCCATGGCAATGGAAAAGAGGATGATGCCGAGGATGATCAATGGCATGGCCACATGCAGGAAATACGACAGCGCAAACGTGGCCAGCGCCACCATGTAATGAATACTGCTGTGCAGTGCTTTCTTACCCACCTTCCACGTAGCTACCAGGATAATGGCCAGCACACTGGGTTTTAGTCCATTGAAAATACTTTCCAGTAAGGGACTATTACCATAGGTTACATACACCACACTCAGCGCCAGTAAAATAAGCATAGATGGCAGCACAAACAAGGTGCCGGCAGTAATGCCTCCCTTTTTGCCATGCAGCTTCCAGCCAATGTAAATAGCCAGCTGCTGGGCCTCCGGACCTGGTAATATCATGCAGCTGTTTAAAGCCTGTAAAAATTTCTGATTGCTGATCCATTTGCGCTTTTCTACCAGGTAATCATGCATGATGGCTATATGTCCTGTAGTGCCGCCAAAGCTGATCCAGCCCAGTTTAAACCAGAAACGTAAAGCCTCCCGGAAAGGAGGGCGCTCGTGTGGATGTGTTGTGGAATAAGTCGTCAGATCTTCGTTCACCATATCAATTTAAGCAGTATTCGCGTACGGGCGAATGAGGCGATGAATGCCTGCATTTCAGTTAACAGCTGCAGGCCGCCTGTCGTGGAAAAAATGAAGAACAAAGATACAAATTTTATGGGTGGGGAACAAGCATAAAATTGATTAATAGTTACATGAGGGCAGCATAGCTGGTAAGGTGTTTGTTAAAATACAATCTCCGCTTAATTTTAGTTTTTTTAAGCGGAGATTGTGGAGGAGATTTACTCGGATAGACGCCTGCCAGGCGTCTCTACACCAATATGCTAAAAGTATTATGTAGTGGTAACGTTAATGGGTATACGATAATTATATATGCGATATCATTATTAATCGGCGTAGAGACGCCTGGCAGGCGTCTATCGAAGGTAATCTTCGCTACGATCTTCGTAATTATCAAATCAATTTTCATGTTAATTACCAAAGTGGACTTATGGGAAGATTCTATTTTGAAACACGCTGCCAGGCGTCCATACGCCATTGTATTACCGTATTAGGTGATGATAACGTTAATGCATATATGAAAAATAACAGGTTGAAATTGTCACCAAACTATTATGCTAACGACTATACGAAACTGGCAAAGCAATTCTGTACAACCCTGTACGCCCCGTTACAAACAATTGTCTCCCTGCATCGGTAATCGCCAGTGACGACGGGCGTTCCGGCACTTTAAGCATTTGCACCTGCCGGCCGGCGGGATTGAACTGGAAAAGCTCCCCATCCGCTATCCAAACATTTCCTTTAGCGTCGGGAATGGCATTGAAGTCGCCTTTTTCAGCGAAGTAGGTTAGATCGGAGAGGTACCCTTTTGCATCCACGTTGAGGCGCACGGTGCGTTTGTCGTATTCGTCCGTTGTATAAAGAGGCTTGTCGGGGAATGCCTCTGCCAGAGCGCAGGCGCGGGCCAGGTCGTATGCTGCAGGAATAATGGTTTTGCCATCCGGTGCTACCCAGCAGGTTTCATTTTTATTAACGGATACGGTGTTGAAATCGTGGAAGTCGCGCCAGCGGTTAGAAGGATACAATGCTTTATGCACCTGGCTAATGCTGCCCATCGGCACTTGCCGTAATAGCTGAATACTTTCTTCCGGGGCATCAGGATGGATGCTGTATACGAGTGTACCAAATCCGGAGTTGCCCCAACCGCTGAAGGAGGTACCTTTTGCATCAGCGGGGTTTTCGAATTTTTCCGGTACACCATTGATCAGCAGCCCTGGTTGCGGATTATAGCGGAATACTACCAGGAGGTTATCCTGCGAGTCGCAGCCAAGGGAGAGCGGCTCCCAGGGGAAGTCGGCCAGCAGCCGGAGCGATTGCGTAGCGGCATTCCATTTATAGATGCGCTTCATGCGTTGTTCTGCAAAGTATACATTGCCTTTGGAATCCGAACACAACCCGAGGGCGAATTCAAATCCATTGGCCAGTTGCTGTACACCGTTTACCGGCGCGGTTTTGGCATTTGTAGCAGTATTGCCGGTGATATAGAGTTTGGCTAGTTCTGTTGGCCGCACTTCGGTGTTGGTGTTGATATCGTATAATGGATTGTCGGTGGTGTATTTGATCTGGCTGTAGTTGTGTACGTTGAGTAATTCCACGTTGCGACAATTCCAGGTGCGTATGCTATAGGGATACGGCACCTTCACGCGGATTACGCGGAACATGTAGAGGTTGGCGAAAGTCATGTCGTGACAGTCCGTCAATTCCAGTGGCTGGCATTCGGAGCTTTCCACGCTTTCCTCTTCCAGCTGCAGGGCAAATACTTTCCAGTTGGAAACTTTGTTGAAGCGTACCTCATTGCGTACGTGGTGTTCTACGGAGAGGGCGTAGATCCTGCCACGGGTGCTGGTGTTGTCCGCATAAAAGCCGTTGGTGGCATAAGTATCGGCGGACCATATATTTTTAAAGATACCACCGCCGTTGTTGGTTACCCACATGCTCCAGTACTGCGTGTCCCAGGTAGGGTCAAAGTTGCCGTAGGAGCGGCGTTCACCGGATTGCTGCCGCTCTTCCCATTTCCAGGCTACCTGTGGGCCGGGGCGCATGGTGCCGTGGCCGCCGATGAATTTCACATCGTCGACCATGGAGGTGGCGCCGGCCATCCATTTGCAGGCCACTGCGCGGTAGTTGCTTGTGCCGGTATAGAGGCCAATGCCGGTGATGATGTTGGTGCCGCCTGCCGGTGCTTCTACCATGGCTTTAGGGGCGCCGAAACCGCCAAAGGCTGCGCTGTTTTCAGCCAGCGCAAAGTTGGTGGCTATGGGATGGAGGCCAATAAGAACGGTATTGGGTTTAAGGTGAATCGTTTCGGTAATGCGGTAGGACCCCTGTGGTACAAATATCACCGGATGTTCGTCGATGGCCTGTTGTATGGCTTTGGTATCATCGGTGATGCCATCGCCTTTGGCGCCGGAAGCTTTGAGGTTGTACCAGGTGGCCATAGCCGGTAAAGCGGGCACGTCGTTAGTGGCAGGTGCCGGCATCCGCTGTAACGGTACCGCATCTACGTTGAGGCGGAAAACAGGGTCTTTGTCGAGGTCATTCTGTTGCAGGCCGTACGTGAGTGCATTTACCGCGTAAACAGGCGCTGGTGCTTTAGTGGCGGTATCACCCTGTGGATATTTCACCAGCACCGGCACTTTACTGCAGGAGAGGTTACGGATGTTGAGCTGCATATTAGCGTTGCCTTCATTACTGATGGTAATGGCGGGGCCGCTGATGTTTTCGAAGCGACTATCTTCTATATATATTTTTTCCCAGTAATTAGGTTCCACCTGTATGGCTGCCGGCGTATTTTTCACCTGCATGCGTACGATGGTGAAGCCGGCTTCCTGGGATTTAATGGCGCTGCGGCGTTGCCCTTCGAAGTAGGTGTCCATCATCATGAACTGCCAGCCCGGAGATGCTTTGGTGGTATAGATGCCATATTCCCCTCCGAAGAATTGCACATCTTCCATAAAATTACCTACCTCAAAAAGGCCTGCTTTACCATTGCCGATATTGATGTTGATATGGGCTACAAAGCTATGCTGCGCGAAGTGGGTACGCAGGGCCACCGCATGTGGGTTACCGTCTTCTATCTTTATATCCACATTTGATAATGCACTGTAAAAAGTGCCTGCGCCTGCATCAGCAATAGGACCACCGGGCTCTACAGCGCTGCTGGTAAACCAGAACAGGTAACTGGCTTTCCCTTTATCACCCGGTTTTTCTTCCTGGAAGCCGGGAGAGTTTTTTGCCAGTACTATGGTAGGCCGGTTCCTTCCATAACCGATCACACGGATGGCGCCGGGGATGTAAATAGTTTTAGAGATTTTGTAGGTACCTTCCGGAATCAGGAGGGTACCGAAGTTGCGGTCTTTCTTCAGCTGGTTGATCGCCTGTTGCAGCTGGTCCGAAACGTCCATGCTACCGTCTGCCCTGATCGCGAAATTTTCAGGAGTGAAATTTACCGCTGCCGGATCATCCGGTTGCTGCGTATAAAATGATTTCCCTGGCTTGAACTGGCCATAAACGTGGAAGATGCAACCGGTCAGCAGGCCGATTACAAGTAATACCTTTTTACATTGCTTCATGTAGTAACGCCATTTTAATTGGTTAGCATGACTGGCGTGTAGTTATTTCCGGGAGATGTGTTGCCAAAATATAACAGGCAAATGGAAATTTCATAAAAATGTTACAGGTGGTAATTGTGGGGGCTTTTCTCGCAAAGCTTTGTTTTGGTTATGGCGCCTTCGGCGCCAGGGGAGCGATCTTTTTTGCACGCAAAGCAGCAAAGCAGGTAAGCAGCAAAGGTTTGTGTTTTGTTGTTTGGCTGTTCCTTGTTTGTTGAATGGTCAGGGCCGCAGGCCCTGACCATTCAACACTACACCGGATGCCGAAGGCATCCGGTGTAGTGTTGAAAATTATTTCGTCAGAATATAAAATATCTCCGTAGGCCCAATCCTTTGCCAGATACTGGTAGGATGATAAGGCGTATTAAAAGAAAGCAGTTTCGACAGGTACTTATCTACCCACAGGTAGAATTTATAGCGGTAAATAGGCTTACTGAGCAGCTTCTCTGT
Source organism: Chitinophaga jiangningensis (assembly GCF_900142605.1). Lineage (GTDB taxonomy): Bacteria > Bacteroidota > Bacteroidia > Chitinophagales > Chitinophagaceae > Chitinophaga > Chitinophaga jiangningensis. The sequence goes on along the minus strand of NZ_FRBL01000008.1, from coordinate 349,894 downwards.
TTTTCGGATCAGGAAGGATGTCATGGTAAAAAAGTGATGCTTCTTCACCACTTTAAATCCTATCTCCGGCAGATTTTTTTTGAAATACTGGTAAGGAATACCTCTTTCCCATTTCGTAAGTCCGGCGCGCGGTTTACTCCAGTCACCCATACTATTGACAGGTTCCTTCAGCAGCAGAAAGCCGCCGGGAGCAAGGCAGCGATGCATTTCCGTGAGCACATGCTTTACATTCGGAATATGATGCATCGTATCAAAGCAAATGATCAGATCAAAATAATCCGTTGGAAAGTCAATCGTGCCGTCAATATTAGGCTTCTTGTAATTCGTTTTCACACCGCCGATGGCATCAGACACCAGGTTGTCAGAAGGCTCCAGGATATACAGGTTTTCTATCTGCCCTGCAATAGGCACAAACTCATGGCCAAATGCAGAACCAATGCCTAACACTCTTTGAAACTTTTTGTCGGGTAAATAGTTAAAACCGTACATCCGGTTTATCTGATGATAGGAATATTCATAGCTCTTATACCCTGATACCAATCCCGCATAACCTTCCTTTTCATCGTTATACCACTGGGTTATTTCCGCTTCTGTAAAGTTATCGCCGTGCAGCACTTCACCAGAAAAATATGGGTTCATCGAAAATATATTAATTTGTAATTATTTGTGAATGTATAAAAACTTTATTTATACCAAGTTGAGTATATTTTCATGACAACTTGAAGGTTTTTCCTGTTTTTATTTGAGCCTATGAAGATAGGAGAAAAACTACAAAGTAAGGCAGATAATTCCTGTGAAAAATTGACCTGAAATTTTAGTTGTTAGCGGGTGCCGGAAAAGGAAGCATATTGCTCATTTTTTATTGTACCGGGATTAATTTCAGGAATAATTATATATTTAGTGGAGTTATGAAGACGGCCATCAAGACATTTGCCACTACTTTAGTATTACTATTCGCTGCATTTTATTCCACAAAAGGCCAGGAAAATTATGGCCTCACCTTTTACTCTTTCAACGCACCACAGGAAAAAAGGACCTCACTGGAGTTATCCGAAAACGAACTTTGTTTTGAGGATAGCTTTGATCTTTCATTCGATTTTTCCTTCATCCCCAACAGGTCCATTTACTTCGGCTACCTGTTCCGCATGATCAGCAGTAGCGGCCAGAACATCGATCTGGTCTACAATCAGAAGGATGAAGTTTTTAATACCATCGTAGGTGAATCCTTCTGCGGCATTGATTTCAAACTGGATAAATCCATTCTCTATAATAAATGGACTAATATCCGCTACCACCTTACCAAAAATACTATTAGCTGTTATATCAACCATCAGCTGTACAAAACCACTCCCATCCACCTAAAAGATAATTGCTTCCATATATATTTTGGTGCGCTTCGGTTAAAGGACTTCATCACTACTGATGTGCCACCCATGATCCTGCGAAACGTAGGCTATTCGGAATCGAATAAGCTGCGTTACTACTGGCCGCTGGGCAAGCCCGGTACCCATCACCTGGAAGATACTATCGCCGGCAAACAGGCCATTGTTACCAATCCGCTCTGGTCCGATGACCTGCACCGTAACTGGCGACTCCTGAAATCCGCCACTGTAAAAGGAAATGCCAGCGTGACCTTTAACCAGGAAGCGGAAAAAGTATACCTCGTTTCTGAAGATACCGTATATGAACTTCCGATAGATGATGAGATGACCACCGAAGTAGCACGCCCCTCTGTAGGTTATCATCTCTTTCAGGCCAACCAATCACTCTACAATACCAACGATCATAAACTCTATAATTTCTACATCGATATACATGGTATCTCCACTTATCAGGATAATACCGGCCGTTGGACTAACAGCTTTGATACGGTAGCCAATACGGAATACGGCCATACCAGCAAAGTGTTTTCCCGTAAGGAAAACGCACTCTATATCTTTGGGGGTTACGGACAACTGAAATATAAAAACCAGGTACAGCGCTACGATTTTACCACGCAGCAATGGACGGACATCCAAACCTCCGGCGATTATTTTACACCCAGGTATATGTCGGCCGGCGGGCAGTGGAACGACAGCATATACATCCTCGGTGGCTATGGTAGCCGCACAGGCGACCAGGTACTGCGCCCGCAACACCTGTACGACTTTATGCGTTTCAACACCAACACCAAAGAGTTTAAAAAAATCTTTACACTGGAAAATACCGGCACACCCTTCGTGTTTGCCTCTTCTATTATAATAGATACCATTAACCACACCTACTATGGCCTTTGCTATGATGAAAGCAGATACGATACCCGCCTGAAAATGATCAAAGGCTCCCTGTATTCGCCGGCCTATCAGTTTGTGGGTGATGAGATCCCGTACGCATTCCAGGATGTAATTTCCGATGCGGACCTGTTTTATTGCCCCCGCTCCCGGCAACTACTGGCAGTAACCCTGCTGGCCGACCTGGGGAAACAAACCACCGTAAAAATTTACAGCATAGGATTTCCTCCGTTGCCTTTCCAGCCAGCCGAAAAAAAGTCAGGCATCAACTTATCCTGGTGGTGGCTGACGCTTTTACTCCTGCCATTGCTGGGATGGATCGCGTGGCGCCGGAAAAAAACTACAAAGATAAACGTAACGCATACACCTGTTGATAGGCCGCTTGCAGAAAGTGTAGCACCTACACCTGTTGCTGCACCTGCCCGTACACCTGTGCCCGCAGAACCGACTCAGGATAAGGCCCCACCGGAACCTGCCCCGTTTGTGCGCGACCGTAAAACAGCCATCAGCATTTACCTGTTCGGGAATTTTGAAATACTGGATTCCGATGGAAATGAATACAGCCCTCAATTCTCCCCGTTATTAAAAGAACTGTTTTTGGTGATATTATTATATACACTAAAAAATGGCAAAGGCATTTCTTCAGAAAAGCTGAATGATATTTTTTGGGGAGATAAGGAAGGTAAGATTGCGAAAAACAATCTGTCTGTAAACATGGTGCGACTCAAAGGCATTCTTGCTAAAATCGGGGAGCTCTCCATTAAGAAGGAAGGAGAGCGCTGGATGCTGGATTACAACCCGGCCGACATCAGCATCGACCTGATGGATTTCATGCATGTGAAAGCTGCCTATCCGGAACACGGCCGCCAAAAGCTTGGCTACCTGCTTTACTTTGTATCCCGCGGCGCCTTCCTGAAACAAACCGAATACACCTGGCTGGACGATATTAAATCCGATTACACCAATATTATTACCGATGAGCTGCTGGAGGAATCCCGGCACCTGCATATCCAACCGGATGCGGACATCCTCGTGGAAACCGCTAATGCCATCCTGCACTTCGATCCACTCAGTGAAGAGGCGCTACGGTTAAAATGCCGTGCCTTGATAGCCCTCGGCCGCCACTCCCTCGCTAAAAATGCCTACGAGCGTTTTGCAAAAGAATATGCGAAAGTCTATGGCGAAGATTACCCGGTAGCTTTTACGGAGATGGTGAAATAAATTAAATGGCTTTAGCCAGTCCGCGCGAAGCGCGGAACCAACTTCTCCAACTGACACCGAAGGTGTCATGTCACCACCCTTATTAAAAAAATATTAACCGGTACCTGCGGTACCGGTGGTCAGTCTACCGCGCTGCGCGCGGTGAGCTAATACCATCCGTATTGCCTTTTTTATCGCATTTCACCATTTTTTTTCCCATTAATGCCTTCATTAATCTGATTTTATACGGTTTGTTAATGGTCCGCGAGTTTCTTTGCATACCATACCACGTTAGACCAAAGTCAATTAACCGTAATAATTTTTATGTCAACGATGAAGGTGTTAAAACCACTATTGCTTACTTTATTTTATTCCACGTTTGCCAGCGCCGCTTTTTGTCAGCAGCCTCCCTACAAAAATGCTTCCTTACCGGTGGATACCCGGGTGAAAGACCTGTTAGCGAGAATGACGACACTGGAAAAAATCCGTCAGCTGGATATGTACCGGGGATGGAGTGTATCGCCCATGACAGAACAAACACACGAGGCATTAACATTGGATGAAAAACTCATTAATGCAGCATTTGCCAAAGGTTCCTTCGGTTCCCTCCACGACTTTTATCCGGCTTATACCAGTTTGTCCAACGAGGTGCAGCGCCACGCCATCACCAAAACCCGTTTAGGCATTCCCGTATTGTTTATTGAAGAAGGCTTGCATGGCTATTCCCGTAAAGGCAGTACCAGCTTCCCGGTGCCATTGCAACTGGCTGCCACCTGGGATACGGCACTGGTGTATCAGGTAGGCCGTGCTATTGCGCGGGAGAGTCGCGCCAACGGTACAGCTATGATTCTCGCACCCCTGCTGGACGTATCCCGCGATCCACGCTGGGGCCGCCAGGAAGAAACGTTCGGGGAAGATACCTACCTGGTTTCGGAAATCGGGCTGGCAATGGTGAAGGGCTTGCAGGGAGGGGATGTGAGCCGCCACGATGCAGTGGTGAGTGAGCCCAAGCACTACGTGGTACACCCCATACCGGAAGCCGGCAGCAACCAGGGACCTGTAAACATCGGTGTCCGCGAAATCAGGAGCAGTCACCTGCCTACTTTTGAGAAGGCAGTTAAGCAGGGCGGCGCCCTGGGTATCATGGCTGCCTATCATGAAATAGACGGACTTCCAATGGTGTTTAACCGCTGGCTGCTCACAGACGTGCTGCGGAAGGAATATGGGTTCAAAGGGTTTGTGCTGAGCGACCTCGGCGCCGTTCGTATGGGACTGGAAAACCACCGCACCGCCGCTTCCCGGGCTGATGCCATGGCGCAAACCATCAACGCAGGCCTGAACATGCAGTTCTATGATTTTGGTCACGACGAGTTTGAACAGGCGCTGGACTCCGCCCTGAAAATGAAACTACTCGGAGCTGCCAAACTGGATACCGCCGTGGCCGAAGTGCTACGGGTAAAGTTCCTGCTCGGATTATTCGATCATCCATATATAGATACAACCCTGCTGGCAAAAGTAACGCGCAGTGCAGCCCATCAGCAGCTGGCGCTAAACGCCGCCGAAAGAGGGGTGGTACTGCTTAAAAATGAAAACAATATACTACCGCTGAAGAATATACGAAACCTCGTAGTAGTAGGTGCTCTGGCAAAAAGTAATTACCTCGGAGGATATTCCAATACAGCCGATACCGCCATTTCGCTGCTGTCGGGACTGACAAATAGAGCCGGCAATCGCCTGCAGATCAGGTACATTGCCGGTTTTGATCAGTCGGCCATCAACGCGGCAGATGCCGTAGTAGTGGTACTGGGAGAGGACCTGCAGGTAGTAGGAGAAGGTAAGGACCGTGCGGCCCTTCAACTGGATACGGCGCAGCTGACACTGGTAAGGCAGTTGTCGGCCACGGGCAAGCCGCTGGCAGCAGTGCTGCTGAATGGGCGCGCCCTCTGCATCGATCCGGTGGCCGCCCAGGTTCCTGCCATCGTAGAAGGCTGGTTCGGCGGTGAAAAGGGCGGACAAGCCATCGCAGATGTGCTGCTGGGTATCACCAACCCTAGTGGTAAACTGCCGGTCAGCTTCCCCCGCAGCGAAGGACAGTTGCCATATTATTATAGTCACAAACCCACTTCCTACCACCGCTACGTGGACGAAAAGAGCACACCGCTGTTCCCATTTGGCCACGGCCTCAGCTATACCACTTTTAAATATGATCAGCTCGAACTGGCTACCACCCAGGTGAAAGACAGCTTCACCATCAGGGTAACGGTAACGAATACTGGTACAGTGGCGGGAGAGGAAGTAGTACAGATTTATCTGAGAGATGTGGTATCCACCGTGACCACTCCGGAGAAAGCGCTCAAAGCCTTCGGCAGAGTGGCGCTACAGCCGGGAGAAAGTAAACAGCTCACTTTTCACCTGAGCGCATTGGAAGCGCTCGGCCTCTGGAACAGGGAGATGAAACACGTCATTGAGCCGGGTGAATTCCTGGTAATGGCCGGCAGCTCCTCCGAAGATATCCGATTGAAAGGACAATTCCACGTCAACTAACAGCATATGAAAAAGGCATTGATATTTTTGACCGTTTGCATTTTAACATTCCACGCACATGCCCAGAAAAGTCCGTTCCATTACCCCACCTATAAAGGGTTGGTAATGGCGGGCTACCAGGGTTGGTTCAACACCGCTACTGACGGGGCTAACCGCGGATGGCATCACTACGAACGCCGTGGTACTTTTGCTCCCGGCTCCTGCGAAATAGACCTATGGCCGGATATGCGGGAATATAAAAAACAATATGCCACCCCGTTTCGCTATGCAGACAGCAGCGTGGCAAAGGTTTTCAGCCCTTATGATCAATCCACGGTAGATCTCCACTTTAAATGGATGAAAGACTATGGCATTGATGGGGTGTTTATGCAAAGGTTTGTTGGGGAGATAAGAAACCCCAGCGGTCAGCGGCATTTTAACACGGTACTCAACAATGCCATGGCAGCAGCAAAGCGAAATGACCGCGCCATCTGCATCATGTATGACCTCAGCGGTATGCAGCCGGGTGAGGAGCAGTTGTTGCTGCGCGATATAGATACCCTCGCTGCCACCTATGGCCTCCTGGAAAAAGATGGCAACAAAGCTCCTACCTACCTGCACCATAACGGTAAACCGCTGGTAACCGTGTGGGGGGTGGGGTTTAACGATCACCGGAAATACGGCTTTGGTGAAGCAGCTACCATTGTAGCGGGCCTCAAACAACGCGGTTTCAGTGTAATGCTGGGAGTGCCTACCTATTGGAGAGAGTTTGGCTCCGATGCCCTGCACGACGAAGCCCTGCATGATTTACTGAAGCAGGTGGACATTGTTGCCCCTTGGTTGGTGGGCAGGTACGACCAGGCAGCTTATCCCGACTTTCACCCTACGATTGTAAAAGATATTGAATGGTGCAAGGAGAATAAAGTGGACTATGTACCGCTGGCTTTCCCCGGATTTTCCTGGAGAAATATGAACGGACCAAATGCACATACCATTGCGCGCAACAAAGGTGCATTTTTCTGGCAGCAGGTGGCCGGCGCCAAAGCAGCAGGAGCGGAAATGCTCTACATCGCCATGTTCGATGAAATGAATGAAGGCACCTCCATATTTAAATGTGCTACCACCAGCCAGTTGCCACTGCATCCCGGCGGCGTGTTTGTAGGCATTGAGGACGAGCTGGGCAGCGACTATTACCTCTGGCTCGCCGGGCAGGCTGCTAACTGGTTTCATGGGAAGCCCGGCTACACGGAGCAGCAACCAAAACGCAAATAAAAAATCAAAAAAAATGAAAATTAATGCGCTATTAATGTCTGATTAACCGCTTTGTTAATGGCAGAATCGTTTTTTGCACTTACAAATTTCAGGTTACCAGAAATACGTTATGATGATTCAACATCGGCAGGTGATAGCTGCCGGACAAACCAAAATCAACATTTTCCACGACAACAATTATGTCACCTTAATTCCATTATTCAGATTCCACTATCCCCGCTGTTTGAATGCTTTTTAAACTATTTAAAACATGAAAAAAGTCTATTACTTATTGTTACTCTGCCTTCTTCCCCTATACATGATGGCCCAGCAGGTGTCCGTGAAGGGGCGGGTAACAGATGAAAAAGGGGCGCCTGTGTTTGGAGCCAACGTAGTGTTGGAAAGCGACAGCAAGCGCCTTGGCGGCGGTTACACCAACGAAAATGGTGAGTATACCGTACACGCAAATTCCGCGGCTACAAAGATCACCGTATCGTTTGTAGGTTACAAAGCTGAAACACAACTGATTAATGGCCGTACTACCATCGACCTGGTTTTACAGGTATCCAACTCCAGCCTTAACGATGTGGTGGTAGTAGGTTACGGTAACCAGAAAAAGGCTACCGTAGCAGGTGCTGTGGCTACCCTGAGTGGTAAGGAACTCACTGTTACCAAAAACGAAAACGTGGTGAACATGCTCACGGGTAAAGTAGCAGGCGTACGCACCGTGCAATTGAGCGCTGAACCAGGATCGTTTAATACCCAGTACGACATCCGCGGTATGGGCGGTACGCCATTGATTATCATCGATGGTATTCCGCGCAGCTCCGGTGATCTCAGTCGTATGAACCCGGACGAAATCGAAAGCCTCTCCGTCCTGAAAGATGCATCCGCTGCTATTTATGGGGTGAAGTCGGCCAATGGTGTAATCGTAGTCACCACCAAACGCGGCGCAAAAAATGACAACGGAAAATTTAATCTCAACTATTCTATTAACCAAAGCTGGCAGCAATTCCTGAATGTACCACAAGGCGTAGATGCGGTGGACTTCATGCTGCTGACCAACGAAAGAGATTATTCCGGATTCAACAACTTCTTCGCACTCCGCTCGCCCACTTATTCGGATGCCAACATCAACGAATACCTGAGTGGCAACAAACCCAGCTCCGACTGGATGGGCGCTATCACCCGGAAGTCGGCCCCGCAAACGCAGCACAATGTGTCGTTAAACGGTGGTACCGATAAAGTACGTTACTATTTCGGTTTCGGTTACCTCAATCAGGGTAGTATTTTCAAAACCAATGCGATCAACTACGATAAGTATAACTTCCGCTCCAACGTGGACGTTACCCTCACCAAACGTTTGCGCGGTGGCGTGAATGTATCTGGTTATGTAGATAATAAGAATACCCCGCAGGGCAGATCCGTGTGGGAAATTCTGAAGTATGCCATGAACTATCAGCCTACCTTACCTATCTACGCCAATAATAATCCGCAATATCCCGGTGTGACAGACGAAAATGGTAACCCGGTAGCACTGATCGATAACAACCTGGTAGGTAACAGCACCTATAAAAATAAAAACTTCCAGGGCCAGGCTTACCTGGAATATGATATCCCCGGCATAGAAGGATTATACGCCAGAGGCGTATACAACTATGGTATGGGCATGGCGGATAATACCACCGGTAAAAAAACGTATAACCTCTACCTGTATGATGCCCAGAATGACCTCTACATCCCGTCAACCGTGAACTCACCGTCATGGGTAAACCGTGGTTACTATACCTCCACTACCACAGTGATGCAGTTGTCGCTGAATTACAAGCGTACGTTTGCCAAGCGCCATAACGTAAACGCAATGGTCCTGTACGAAGAAAACCACCAGCGTGGTGATAACTTCCAGGCTCAGCGTAACTACTCCTTAGGTATTCCGTATTTGTTTGCCGGCGATAACGCAGATCAGCGCGGGACCATGGATGGCAATGGCCTCTACGAAACCGTGATGAAAAGTTTGATCGGCAGGGTAGGATATGATTACCTGGGCAGATACATCCTGGAAGTAACGATGCGTAATGATGGTAGCAGCCGTTTTAGTCCTACCGCCAGATGGGGCCTGTTCCCCGCGGCGTTGGCAGCATGGCGTATCAGCGAAGAACCTTTTGTGCAGCGCATCATCGATCCGCGCATTCTCTCTAACCTGAAGGTCCGCGGTTCTTATGGCTTACTTGGCGATGATGCCAACGTAAACTACCAGTGGGTAGCGGGTTATAACTATCCTGGCCAGGGTGCCATCCTGGGTGGTACTTATGTAAATGGTATTAACTCACAGGGTGTTACCAACCAGAACTTCACCTGGCTGAAATCTAAAACTTTTAACGTAGGATTGGATATGGACCTGTGGAATGGTTTGCTGTCCGGTTCTGTGGACTATTTCGTTAGAAACAGGGAAGGGCTGCCGGCTGCTAAAAGTGCGCAGGTGCCTGGTACCGTAGGCTTGCCGCTGCCATTGGAAAACCTCAACAGCGATCAGAATACCAGCTTTGAAATTGTGTTGGGGCACAGAAGCCAGGTAGCAGGTGTGCAGTATAATATATCCGGTAACGTGTCGTTCACCCGATTCAAAAATATGTATGTGGAGCAAACCCGCCAGGGCAACTCTTACCTGAATTATAAAAATAATCTGAACAACCGTATCGCCAACATGTGGTGGGGACCGCTGTATGGTGGCCAGTTCAGCAGCTATGATCAGATATATAACTATGGTATCAATACCGGTGGCGGTAACCAGGCTACTTTGCCAGGCGATTACTACTACCAGGATATCAACCAGGATGGCGTGATCGATGATAAAGACCAGGTGCCTATCGCTATCCGTGATAAGCCGATGGTAAACTTCGGTATGACCCTTGGCGCCAGCTGGAAAGGATTTGATCTGAATGTATTGTTACAGGGGGCTGCCAACTTCCATGTGGAGTATGATGAGCAGTATGCGCAACCGTTAACTTTTGGTCGCAGTGCGCTGGTGCAGTTCCTCGACAGGTGGCATCCGGTGGACCCTAAAGCCAATGTATTTGATCCTAAAACAACATGGGTGGCAGGTAACTATCCCGTAACCGGACGTCCGATTGCACAAGGCAGCAAAGCCGTACAGAACGCCAGTTACATGCGCGTAAAATCACTTGAAATTGGTTACAACCTGCCGCACAACGTCCTGAAAAGAGTAGGTATACAAAACCTGCGTATTTATGGTAACGCCTACAACCTGGCTACCATCACTGGTTTGAAATATTCAGATCCCGAGCATCCGGGTAAGGCAGGCGGTAGTCAAAACTGGGACTATGGTCAGGCGGGTTATCTGTACCCACAAAACAGGACTTATAGTGTAGGTGCTTCTGTATCATTCTAAACTTTTTCGACATGAAAGCAAAATATCTGGTGCTTATACTGGTTGGACTGGCCTTCGGGGCTTGTAACAAGCTGGATGTAGCACCACTCAATATCATCAAAGACCAGGATATTTTCACCAATGAAACCGGTGTGAACTCCTACCTGGCAAGCATATACGGCACCATGCCCATCGAAGATTTCATCTACCGGCCTGAAAGAGGTTTTATGAATGGTGATGGAGAGAGGTGGCAGAACTTCATGCAGCCCGGAAACCTCACCGGTGAAATGGTAGGCCGTTACAATGTGGGCGATGCCGCACAGGGCTTCGGCTTCTGGCCTTACGACAAGATCCGTACGATCAACTATATGATCGTGAACTTCCCGAAATATGCAAAGGCCTTTACGCCGGATAAATACAACCAGTTCCTAGGGGAAGCGTATTTCTGTCGCGCCTACTTCTATTTTGCGCTGGTAAAGCGTTACGGTGGTGTGCCGATTGTGAGGTCCCTGCAAAGCTACCCGGAGCAGAGCATCGAAGACCTGAGTGTGCCGCGGAATAAAGAGCAGGAAGTCTACGATTTCATTGCCTCCGACCTCGACAGTGCCATCTCCCTGATGGGTGATGCTAATATCAGGGCAAGAGCTAACAAATATGTGGCCGCAGGGTATAAGTCGCGCGCCATGCTGTATGCCGGTACTATTGCTAAATACGGCGCTACTAACTATGTAGATGGTGATGCACGACAGAAAGGGCTGGCAGGTATCCCTGCGGATCAGGCTACCCGCTATTTCCAGGCCGCCTATGATGCTGCAAAGCTGGTGGAAGGCCATTACAGCCTGTACCGCAAAAGTGACAACAAGGAGCAGAACTATGTGGACCTGTTCCTGGACCAGAGCAGTCCTGAAAATATGTACGTGAAGGATTATTCTATGTCCACCGGTACCGCGCACAGCTGGGATGCTACCATGACCTGCAGGTATATGACGGCAGATGGAGATGCTGCCTGTTATCCTACCCTCGACCTCGTGGAAAAATTTACCGGGCCATTACCCATTACCAATCCTGATGGAACGCCTAAACGCTTTAACGATCGTTCCGAGCTGAAACAGGGACTGGAACCACGTTTGCTGGCCAGCATCTATTTCCCCGGTGCAACGCTCCGTGGTAAAGAGTTTGATGTGCAGCGTGGTATTTACAAGAAATTTAATGGTACTGCCGCAGAAGAGCTGGCAAACAACAATACTTCCAGCTGGGATCAGCCGGATAATCTGGTAGTATCGGGAGACATTAATCAATTGTATAACGGGCGCCGCGTAATGGGACTGGCCGGGATGTACGCCACCGCCGGCAATGATAACCGTACGCGTACAGGCTTATACGTTAGAAAGTATATTAACTATAAGGCGGATCAGTCGACCTGCGGATTATACCAGAGCGTACAAACCTGGATTGACATGCGCTATGCGGAAGTATTGCTGAACCGCGCTGAAGCTGCCATGGAACTGGGCACAGCGGATAAAACAGCGGATGCGCTGAATGTAATTAATCAGTTGCGCGACAGGGCAGGTGCAGCGCTGGCTACCGGTAATATCACCATCGACACCGTTCGTACCGAGCGTATGAAGGAGCTGGCCTTCGAGCACCACCACTGGTGGGATCTCCGGAGATGGCGTATTGCGGACAAGGTGCTGGATAACACCCGCTTCTATGGCATCTACCCTTATTGGATAGAGAATGAGAACAAATACATTATGCTGAAGCAGGAAGAGATGGGACACCGTAGCTTTTTCTTTGAAAAGAAATGGTATTACGAACCACTGCCTGGCGGTGAATTAGGTAAGAACCCTAACCTCTATCCTAATAACCCGGGTTACTAATTTTTAAACTTTAGTATTATGAAGAAATTAATAAATAGCCTGCTGGTGGCAGCCACAATATGTATGGCCACGTCCTGCTCCAAAAAGGACAACTATGCAGGGCCAGACGCCACCTTCTCAGGTAATCTGATTAACAGTGTGACCGGTAAAAACCTGCTCACCGAAACCGGAGGATTTCAGATTCAGCTGGATGAACTCAGCTGGAGCAGCACGCCGGTGCCTTATAACATCCCGGCTAAGCCGGACGGCAGCTTCAAAGATACCCGCATCTTTAGTGGTCATTACCGCGTGATCCCCCGCAACGGCGCTTTCTGGCCGGTGGATACGACGGAAATAGATATCAGTGGTAATACCACCAAAGACTTCACAGTGACGCCTTACATGGAGATTAAAAACTTCACGTGGAAGCTCACCGGCACTACGTTACAGATGACGTTTAACCTGTTTGCACCTAAAACGGAAGGCCTGCCGCGCGTGCTGGATGTACAGCCTTTTATCAACAATACGCAGTTTGTTGGCAGCGGTGCTACCATCTATGACGTATACACGGGCCCGAATATTTTAGGTATCAATGCCAACTACAGTGATGATATGGCCAAGACTACCTATACCATTACAGTGCCTAATCTGCTAAGTGGTCGCACGTTTTATGCCCGTGTAGGCGTTCGCGTAGATGATAGCAATAAAAAATTTAACTACTCAGAAATAGTCAAGGTAGATGTCCCTTGATGGTTCTTCATAACGTGGGAGGGAGGCGTCTGCCTCTCTCCAAATCTTTAAGATATTATTTAGCCCAATTAGATATTAAAAGTTGCTGATGAAAAAAATGTTTCTAGCCGTTTCTATGCTTACGCTTGCGGCAGCGCTTATAGCCAACGATTGCCAGGCACAGAAAAATCCGTTTGTTACAGATATTTATACCGCTGATCCATCTGCGCATGTATGGGCGGATGGCAGACTGTATGTTTACCCTTCTCATGATGTGGCGCCGCCGAAGGGCTGCGACCTGATGGACCGCTATCATGTGTATTCCACCGATGATATGGTGCATTGGAAAGATCACGGGGAGATACTGAATTCCAGCCAGGTGCCTTGGGGGCGTAAGGAAGGCGGTTTTATGTGGGCGCCCGACTGTGCATATAAGAATGGCGTGTACTATTACTACTTCCCGCATCCCAGTGGCACCGAATGGAATAAGACCTGGAAAATAGGTGTAGCTACCAGCACCAAGCCAGCCAGCGATTTTAAGGTGCAGGGGTATATTGAAGGGCTGGAATCCATGATTGATCCCTGCGTGTTTACAGATACCGATGGTCAGGTGTACTTCTATTATGGCGGCGGTGGCCGGTGCATGGGCGGTAAGCTGAAAGATAATATGGTGGCCATAGACGGGGAGCTGAAACCCATGGAAGGTTTAGTAGATTTCCACGAAGCCAGCTGGGTACACAAGCGTAACGGCATCTACTATCTCTCTTATTCAGATAATTACGATAAGGACGGCAAACATAACCGCATGTGTTATGCGACGAGCAATAGTCCGCTGGGACCATGGGAATACAAAGGGGTATATATGGAATCGACCGACAGCTATACCAACCATGGCTCCATAGTGGAGTACAAGGGCCAGTGGTATGCATTTTATCATAACAGTTCGCTGTCCGGCCACGACTGGCTCCGTAGCATTTGCGTGGATAAACTGTACTACAATCCTGATGGTACTATCCAGCTGGTGAAGCAGACCACGGGTAAGTAGTTTAACTAATATACAGATGATGAATAAGCAAATAATATTGTCCTGCGCGGCGGTGCTGATCAGTGGCATAGCTATGGCGCAGCAGCAAACCGATGATGTGTTGGACTACATACGCCCGGAAATAGGCGGCGTAGGTACTTTGCTGGAGCCCACCAGGCCTACTATGCAGCTGCCGAATGAAATGATGCGTATGACGCCTGTACGAAAGGACTACCTGGATGATCAGATCAGCAGTTTTCCGTTGTTGTTGGTGTCGCACAGGCTGGGGCAGTTATTTGCCATGCAGCCTAATACAGATGAACATTTGAGTGAGTCATCCTGGAAAGCCCGTTTGTCATATGACCAGGGAGCCGAAGAGCGTGCTCCCTGGCATTATTACACTAATCTGGTGGAAAAGGATGTCACCGTGGAATATACACCGGGCAGGAAAGTGGGGTACTATCGCTTTAGTTTTCCGGCACAGGGTGCAAAGCGTTTGCTATTTAACACGTATGACCGTGCACGCAACTGGTGGCGGTTCGATAATGACAGTACCATAGCGGGTATGCAGGTATTTACGGCAGAGGATGGGTTAAAGGATATACCCGTTTATGTGTACGGTCGTTTTAACCAGCCGGCAACCTCCGGCGGGTGGGCTAACGGTGACGCCACTACGCTGAGGGAGTTAGAAGGCAAGGCATGGGCATCATTTGATAAAAGTGAAGTGACCCTCCGCTATGCCGTTTCGTTTATCAGCGAGGCGCAGGCAAAGCAGAATTTTGAGTTGGAGCTTGGCGGCGGGCAAACCTTTGAGATGGTGGCTGCCAATGCAAGGCAGGCCTGGCAGGAGGTAATCGGACAAATTGCGGTAGAAGGTGGTACACCGGCGCAGCGCCGCAGTTTTTATACTGCGTTGTACCGTTGCTATGAGCGCATGGTGAATATTACTGAAAACGGCAAGTATTACAGCGGATACGATAATAAAGTACATACGGATGATCGTCCGTTTTATGTGGATGACTGGGTATGGGATACTTACCTGGCCCTGCATCCCCTGCGTAGTATTTTATTACCGGAGAGAGAAGAGGACATGTTGCAGTCGTACGTTCGCATGTACGAACAGAGCGGCTGGATGCCTACTTTCCCCGTCGTATACGGCGATCACGCGTGCATGAACGGCTTTCACTCTTCTGTAATGTTCCTGGATGCTTACCGCAAAGGGCTCCGTAATTTTGACGTAGCCAAAGCCTATGCCGGTATGCGGAAAAATGCGACCAGCGCTACCATGTTGCCATGGCGCAACGGTCCTAAGACGGAGCTGGATGATTTTTACCATACCAAAGGCTACTTTCCTGCCTTGAAGCCGGGCGAAAAAGACCCGGTACCGCAGGTACACAGCTTTGAAAAGCGCCAGGCAGTAGCGGTAACGCTGGGCGGCGCCTACGACGACTGGGCGGTGGGCCAGCTGGCAGCAGACCTCGGCAAGGCGGCGGATGCAAAATTATTTACGGCCAGAGGGCAGAATTATCATCATCTCTGGAATGCCGACCGCCAGTTTTTCCTGCCTAAGGACAGTGCCGGCAACTGGATTCCCATTGATCCCGTGTTCGACGGTGGCATGGGCGGCCGTGAGTACTACGATGAAAACAATGGCTGGACATATATGTGGCAGGTACAGCAGGATATTCCCGGATTAATTAAGCTCATGAAAGGGAAAGAAGGTTTTGAGAACCGCCTGGATCAGCTGTTCCGGGAGGGCTTAGGGCGTTCCCGCTATGAGTTCTGGGCGAAGTTCCCGGATGCTACGGGCCTGGTTGGGCAGTACTCCATGGGCAACGAACCGAGCTTTTTCATTCCTTACCTGTACAACTATACGAAATCGCCCTGGAAAACGCAGCAACGTATACGCCTGCTGTTAAAAACCTGGTTTGACGATAATATCTTCGGTATTCCCGGTGATGAAGACGGTGGCGGTATGTCGGCCTTTGTCGTGTTTTCCTCCATAGGCTTTTACCCCGTAACGCCGGGAGATCCGGTGTATACCATCGGTAGCCCGGTATTTTCTAAAGTAAGGGTACATTTAAAAAATGGGAAAGACTTTACTGTGATAGCAAATAATTGCTCGGAAGTGAATAAATATATACAGTCGGCCAGACTCAATGGCGTAACAATAAACACTCCCTGGTTTACACATGATCAGTTGATGAGCGGCGGAACGTTGGAACTTGAAATGGGCAGCAAGCCGAATAAGCGCTGGGGTATTGAATAAGGATTATTTAAGTTTGATAAATGCAGAAAAGAACCTGTGCTTTGGCGCAGGTTTTTTTCGTTTAGGCATTTCATAAACTGTAGCCTTCGCCAAAATCTTCTACCCCTTTACTTTTTTTACTATTATTGCGGAAACAATCCATACCATTACTTGTCGTTATTCACCACGCATAAAGAGGAGTGGCTGCTCCGCGAATTGACACTACAGAACAATGATGCTTTTGCCGAACTGGTGAAGCTGTATTTTCCTGTGGTTTGTCATTATGCCAGTGGACTGTTATCCCAGCAGGCGCAGGTACAGGATATCGCACAGGAATCATTCATCGCGCTGTGGCGCTACCAGGGCCGTTTCGACTCCATGCCGGCCTTACGTAAATTTCTTTTTATTACCACCCGTAATGCCTGCCTGAATGCCAATCGCAGCAGGGAACGGGAGCTTTTACGCAATCATGCCGTAGCGGCCAACGAGATGGATAATGATGGACAGCGGCAGTTAGTGGAAGCCGAAACCCTGGCATTGATTTACCAGGAAGTGGCATTGATGCCTGCACGCATGAAGGAAATTTTTTACCTCAGTGTAGAGGAGGGCCTTTCCTTACAGGAAATTGCTGATAAGCTGAAGCTACAGTTACAGACAGTGAAAAACCAGAAATACAAAGCCTTTGAGCTGCTGCGTAAGAAATTCGGCCATGATCCGAAGGTATTGCAGTTACTGCTCCGACTATTACTTCCTTTTTAATTTCCCTGTTTAAATTTTTTTTAGATGCCGATGGTACTTTTTCCATACGGCGGTGTTTCTTATGGGGATGATCCCTGGAAAGCGCATAACTATGAGCATTAGAGAAGAGCAGGCGATGGACCTGGCAAGGATAGCCGCCAAAATCAGGGAAGGCCGGCCAACTACGCCGGAAGAACAGGAATTGTGGCATCGCTGGTTAGGGGAATCCGCCTCCAATCAGCAACTGATGGAGCAGTTACAAAACACAAATTGGCTTGCAGCGCAGCTGCGGCAGTTCGATGAAGTGGATACCGCTGCCGCCACCACCGCCATATTTACCAAGCTTGGCATCAAAGAAAAACAACCACGTATAAGGATGTCATATATATGGCGCGCCGCCGCGGCTGTGCTATTGCTGCTATGTGCAACCATGATCGTTCACTATCGCACGGCGAACCACCCTGTAAAGCCCATTACAGCGGTATCTACCGGGAATGGCCGCGCTACGCTTACCCTCGCGGATGGCGACAGGGTAGAACTGGACGCAGCCATGGATGGTGCGATCACGAACCAGGAAGGCGCAGTGGTAACCAAGTCTGGTAAAACACTGGATTACAGCAGCACCGCTGCCAGCAAAGCAGTAATGAATGAACTCTCCACACCGGGCGGCAGCCAGTTTGAACTGCGCTTGCCGGATGGTACCAAAGTATGGCTCAACTCCGCTTCGTCGCTGGTGTTTCCAACCGCCTTTACTGGTTACGAACGTGTGGTAAAGCTCCGCGGTGAAGCCTATTTCGAAGTAGCGCAGGATGCCAGACATCCGTTTAAGGTATTCGTCAACCAAACCATGATAGAAGTATTAGGAACCGGATTTAACGTAAACGCCTATACGGATGAAGCCAATATACTCACCACGCTGGCATCGGGTAAAGTACGGGTAACTGCCGGAAAAGCAAACGTGACGCTGGCTCCCGGGCAGCAGGCCGTAACGGATATGGCTAATGAAAATATCTATGTCCGACCGGCGGATATACGTAAAGCCACCGCCTGGAAAAATGGGATGTTCGAATTTACCGACACCGATTTGCCCACCATTCTTCGGGAAATTGCCCGCTGGTACAACGTTAGGATAGTATATCAAACAACAGCAGTTAATAGTCGCTATGGCGGTGGTATAGGCCGCAACCAGCAACTGGCCGATGTTTTAGCCATGCTGGAAGCAAGCGGTCCAAACAGGTTCCGGATAGCAGGCGATACAGTATTTGTTTTATCAACCAGTCAACCATAGTAAAACATCCACCCAGGAAATGAAGCACATCAAAAACCAACTATTAAAAATTGGTGCAGTCGTTCTGTTGACCTGCTGCCTGCAGCTTGGCGCTGCAGGCGCCACTGCACAACGCATTTCTCTTTCCGTCAGGGAGAAGCCGTTACAGGAAGTGTTTACAGAGATTTTAAGGCAAACAGGCATCAGCATTATTTACAGCGAAGCAGCACTGAAGCACCTGAGGCCAGTTACGCTGCAACTCAAAGATGCAACGTTAGCCGAGGTGTTAAACAAATGTCTGGATGGCCAACCATTAACCTATCAGATCACGGGCAATCGTGTCATTATTCGTCCTAAAACAGCGCCTGCTGCAGGGCAGCAGGAGGAGCAATGGATCATCACCGGCAGGGTGCAGGATAGTACCGGTATGACTATACCCGGTGTAAGTTTGAGGGTAAGGAGAAAAAACATCCAGACTATTTCCGAGGCGGATGGCCGGTTTCAACTCAAAGGTATTACTGCCGGTGACGAGGTGGAAGTGAGCTGCGTGGGCCACCTGCCACAGCTGTTGGTAATCCGCTCCGCGGCGCCGCTCGTAGTGACGCTGACATCTTCCGTAACAAATTTAGCCACCGCTAACATCGTATCCACCGGCTATCAGGTGATCTCCAAAGAACGGACTACCGGTAGCTTCTCAAAACCTGATGATGCGATTTTCAAAAACCGTTCAGGCAGCATGAACATCGTGCAACGGATAGAAGGCCTGGTGCCCGGCCTGACGATCAACAACGCCCCCAGTCCGGTAAGCGGGAATAGTATCCTGATTCGTGGCCTGGCATCCATCTCGGATAACACCAGCCATGGCCCATTGCTGGTGGTGGATGGTATTCCCATGAATGATATTAATGCCATCAATCCACAGGATGTGGAGGATATTACTGTTTTGAAAGATGCTACCGCCGCTTCCATCTGGGGTGCCCGTGCTTCCAACGGTGTGATTGTGATCACCACAAAAAAGGGAAAACAGTCCAACCGCTTATCATTAGAGTACGACGGATTCGTAAACCTGCAGGGAAAGCCGGACCTGAAAAATATGCCGGTACTCAACAGCCGCCAGTTTATTGACGAAGCCACCGCTATTTTTTCGCCTGACTTAGCCAGCAACAAATGGAGCAGCGTGGTGAGCCCCACCACCCTAACAGGTGTACCACCGCACGAAATGATCCTGTACAACCAGTACCGTGGCCTCATTACCGCTGCACAGGCTAAAAGCCAGCTGGATAGCCTGGCCGGCATCAATAACCTGGATCAGATCAGTGACCTCTGGTACCGCAATGCAGCGCTTACCAACCACACACTGTCCGTACGCGGTGGCACGGCTAACTACGGCTTCTATGGCTCTATGGCCTATACCGGCGTGCACTCCAGTCGCCCGGGTGAAAAAAATAATTCCTTCAAACTAAACCTCCGGCAGGATTTACAGTTCAACAAATACATCAAAGCATATCTGATCACGGATCTTACCAACACCCAAACCTACTCGCCCCGCAATATCAATGTCAACAGCATGATGCTGCCTTATCAGCTGTTCCAGGATGCAAATGGTAATCACCTAAGTACAGCTTCATTCATACGACTGCAGGATTCCACCCGTATGGCCCTGGAACGGCAGAGCGGTGTGAGCCTGAACTACATACCACTGGACGAAGTTGATTACGGGCAAACCAATAGCAACGCCCTGCTGGCGCGTGTAACGGGCGGACTTACAGTGCAGCTCCTCAAAGGGCTCCGTTACGAAGGTGTGTATGGTTACCTCAAGGGCAGCAATAGGACTACGTCTTATGACAGTGAACAAGCCTACCGCGTACGGGAGGAGCTGGTGCAGTTTACGGTGGCAGTACCGGGTGGCAAACCGGTGTACTACCTGCCATCCTCCGGTGGCCGCTACTCCGTGGCCAATACGCTGCAAACCAACTGGACGGTGCGCAATCAGCTGATCTATGACCAGGCCTGGCAGCAGCGTAAGCATCAGTTGACGTTCCTGGCAGGCCAGGAAGCTACCGAACAGCTAACAAACTATAACAGTAACCTGGCACGTGGCTACGATCCGTTACTGCAAACCGCCGGTGTGGTGGATTATAAGTCCCTCGCCAACCCCGGCATTGCCAACCCGGTGCTGCCCAATAGCCTGAACCGTAGTATTCTCAACAGCGACAGCGTATTTGCACAAACAGAAATAAAGGCACGCGCCACTTCTTACTATGCCAATGCTGCCTATACCTGGCTACTCAAATACGCCCTCAATGCCAGCTGGCGTATAGATGAGAGCAATTTGTTCGGTCGCGATAAATCAGCCCAAAACAGGCCGGTATGGAGTGTGGGTGGTAAGTGGACAGCCAGCAGCGAAAACTTCCTGCAAAATATTTCCTGGCTGCAATTCCTGGCCCTGCGCGTCACCTACGGCATCACAGGCAACAGCCCTAACCCCGGCACCGCAGCCAGTTTTGATATCCTGGCACCACGCACTAATGGCTACTTTTATAATAACCAGGGGCTATACATCGCCTCACCTGCCAATAACCGGCTCACCTGGGAAAGTACCGCTACTACCAATATCGGGGTGGACTTCTCTATCCTTCATGATCGCCTGAAAGGTGCGGTGGACGTGTATCAGCGGGCAACCACCAATTTGATTGGTAACATGGCACTGAATCCGTTTACTGGCTATGCCGCAGTAACAGGTAACCTCGGAGATATAGTAAATAAAGGAGTGGAGGTGAGTTTGCAATCACGAAATGTAAGCACAAAGGATTTCAGCTGGACGACCATTTTCACCATGGGATATAACCGTAACCGTATCACAAAGCTGAACATGGCTACGCCAATCAACACCGGAAGACAGTTGCTTACACAACGCTTTGTGGAAGGCTATCCGGCAGTACCGGTGTTTGCCTATGATTACGCAGGACTCAATAGTCAGGGTAACCCGCAGATTAACGCCGGTGGTAAAGTTACGGCGGACCGCAACATCGCCAAACCTGCGGACATCCTGCTGATGGGCACCGCACAGTCGCCCTGGTCAGGCGGTTTCAGTAATACCTTTACCTACCGCAGCCTGTCATTGTCGGCAAATATTATTTACAACCTGGGAGCAGTAATGCGCAGAGATGTGAATGGGAACTACAGTGGCGGCCGGCTCATTCCGTCCAGCGGTAGCTCGTTTACCAGTGGTAATCCAAATGCCGAATTTGCCGATCGCTGGAAAAAGCCCGGCGACGAAGCGTTTACCAATATTCCGAAATATATCGCCAATCCATCTGTCAGTACCTCGGAAAGGGATGTGGAATATTACACGGCGGCTAATACCAATGTGGTGAGTGCCTCGTACATGAAATTCCGTGATATCTCCCTGTTCTATTCCCTGCCATCGGCGATGGTACAGCGTTTAAAAGCACAGGCGATCACCTTCCGCTTCCAGGTTTCCAATATGATGCTATGGAAAGCAAATCAATATAATATCGATCCGGAGTTTATGAATGCCCTGGGAGGTACGGTAGCCGGCGGTATCCGCGCGATACCGGTGAACCAGGGAACCTTCACATTAGGTGCACATGTGTCTTTCTAACTTTTAAACCAAACAATCATGAAGTATACAATCTGGTTAGCGGGATTGCTGAGTGTAACGATGCTGGCTGCGTGTAATAAAGATTTCCTGGAGGTGGAACCAAAGGGTAAACTCATCGCCAAAAAAACGGACGACTATAACCTGTTACTGAACAACCTGGATCTGCTCAATGTAACCGCGGACACACAAATACCCATGGGGGACGAGGTGGCGGCAGTGGAACCCTGGCTTAGCGGCGCTCCGCTACGAACGCAGCGTTTATTCAAATGGGCAGACGATATCTACGAACCCAATGAAAACAATCCGGAAGTCATTGATTTCATGAAGCAGGTGTATGTGTACAACAAAGTGATCAATGAAGTGATGAGCAGTACCAACGGTACGGAGCAGCAGAAGCGCGGGCTGAAGGCCGAAGCGCTGGTGGGCCGCGCCTGGTGCTATTTTATGATGGTTAACTATTTCGGTAAACCTTATCATCCGGCTACCGCTGCCACTGATCCGGGTTGCCCGATCAGTACGCAGTCGGACGTTACCCAGCGGCAATTTACCCGCGCCACCGTACAGGAAGTATACGATCTGGTACTGCACGACCTGCAAACCGCCCTGCCTGACCTGCCGGAAAAAGTATACTGGCGTATGCGTATGTCCAAAACTGCCGGGGAAGCCTTGCTGGGCAAGGTGTACCTGACAATGGGCCGATTTCCGGAAGCGCTGGAGCAACTGAATAATGCGTTTACACACCTGCAGGGGGCCAGTATACCTGTACGGCTATACGATTACAATGTAGAGTTCGCAACGGGTGGTGTATTTCTGCCGATAGGCGCTTTGGGGCCGGCGTCACCGGCGCCGGATGCTATAACAGAATATGTATTTGTAAAGAATACCGTGAATTATTGGGCGTTTACCAATAGTGAACTGGTTATCACGCCGGAAACACGTGCACTGTATCACAACCAGGACCTGCGCCTTAAACTCTTTACGGCAGCACCTTTCAGCGGTGGGGCCTACGGTGTTCCAGGAGTATTACGCCGTATAGGCATGCCCGGTATAGCGGTAAATACCGGCATCACTTTACCTGATATGATATTGATGCGTGCTGAATGTAAAGCCCGGGCTAACGACCCGGATGGTGCGCGGGCCGACCTGGAAATGCTGCGCGCCCGCCGTATGCCGGCTGCCGTAGCAGTGGTACCTGCCGGTATGACGCAGGCGCAGCTGATCGACTACGTGATCAATGGTGAAAGAGTGCGCGAATTTGCGATGACAGGGAGTCGCTGGTTTGATATGCGCCGCATGTCAGTAGACCCGCTATTCAGCCAAAAAGTTTATACACACCGGATTTATCCGGCCACTGGTGCGCCGCAGGAACTAACGCTGAAGCAGGAACGATTTACCATCCGCTATAGCCGGCTTACAATGGACCTGAATCCTGGCATGACCAATAACCCATAAATAACATTTACCCATGAATAAAATAAAAGTAATACTGAGCACAGGTTTGCTGCTCACCAGTGCTGTGGCCATGGCCCAGCAGTCCTTTACAATCAAGGGAAGTTTCCCCGGCCTGAAAGAAGAACGGAAAGCATTCCTGCAATATTATGACGGAGAAAAGAAGGTACACGATTCAGCTTTGGTCCGCAACGGTAAATTTCAATTTGCCGGAACAGTACAGCATCCGGTAAAAGCCAGCATCGAAATAAAAGAATTGAATCCTGGGCCCTTCGATTTTAATAAATACCTGGCCAGGGATGAAAAAGAATTCTTTATCGATGGTGGTGCCATCATTCGTATCAAAGGAAAGGATTCCATAAAACCGGCTACCATTACAGGTGGTAAAACCCAAAGTGAATTATTGGAATTAGGCAGGCTGGAAGCTGAAGTGGTAGCGCAACTGGCGCCCATTATCCGGGAACGCCTGAAGCATTTCGAAACAAAAGATACCACCGGCGATGCTGCTTTATCTGCTGCTATGGCACCGTTGGCAGAAAAGCGAAGGAAAATTACGGATGATTTTGTAATGAGTCATCCTAAATCATGGCTTAGCTGGGATGTGGTAAAAGAGCGATCCTCTATCATTCATGTGAAATCCTTCGAACCCATGTTCCTGTCCCTGGATAGCAGCATCCGAAATATCCCTGAAGCGAAAAAAATCGCTGCTAAACTCGCCCTGGCTAAAAGCCTTGCTGTGGGACAAACAGCGCCTGACTTTGCGCAGGCGGATACCAGCGGTCAACTGCTGCACTTGTCCGATTTTAAGGGCAAGTACGTATTTCTGGACTTCTGGGCCAGCTGGTGTGGTCCTTGCAGGGCTGAAAATCCGAACGTGGTAAAAGCCTGGAATGCTTATAAAGACAGGAACTTCATCATCATCAGTGTATCCCTGGACGATAAGAAAACCAACTGGATTAACGCCATTGAAAAGGATGGTATGCCCTGGGTGCATGTGAGTAACCTGCAGGGTTGGAACAACCCCGTGGCCCAAGCTTATGGCGTAACTGCCGTTCCTCAGAACCTGCTGATAAGTCCGGATGGGAAAATACTTGCCCGTAACTTAAGAGGGGAGCATTTAACCGGAGAGCTGGAAAAATTCCTTCCGCCAGTGAAATAGTGAAAACAGCTTAATGGAACCACAGGGAGCAGGCGTTTGCCCGCTCCCTGTGTTATTTTATCTCTCCCTAAAAAAAATAGTTTACCCGCCAAACTGCCGCAGGTGATGATCAGTATGTTTGTATACCAATATGCCCACTTCAGCGCCCGTCATTTTTCCAAAAAAGGGGTGCATGATGCCGGTTTCAGGATAATGTGCATGTTCCTGCAGCAGGGTAATCCACTGTTGTTTTAATACCGGGATGCGCTCCGTAACCACACCCGTGATTTTCATATGCGGATCGGTAGGAGCGTTACGCCTGATGGGTGCATCATCTTTTGTGAGTGCCCGCAGCGCCATTTTGCCAAATAACTTCCCAATAAAAACCTGGCGGAATTCCTTTTTTCGGAGCATCAGGTCCTCCCAGAGAATGCAATGTTGTATCATCTGATGCATATTCATTTTACCCCATTGACCAGGATTTGTTTCCGGTAAAGCATGAATACGGGCGATCAGGGAGGATCTGTCGTCCGGATGGTGAATCGTTTTCATACGTTCAGTTTCTGATGATTCAAAGTTAACAGGAAGCAGGCTAAACAATGCGGGGGAACCACGACTAATTCAGGGTCGATTGCGACGGCCGCCTGCAACCGGTTGAAACAGGTGGTAATGTTATTAATAAGACTTTCTGTTATACAATTCCGACCCGCCGTTTGCATAAATAATTCCTTCTGTTTACTTTGTACGAAATTATAGCGTGAACAATGAAATGTTGCTATAACAAAATTCCATGTGTACTATGTTAAAATACTTGTTGTTGTTGGCATTGCCAATTGCCGGGGTGGCGCAAAATAACCAGGGTTTGCAACTCTGGTATAAAACACCTGCTACTCATTTCGAAGAAGCATTGCCCATCGGCAATGGCCGGATAGGAGCCATGGTGTATGGCGGTATTACCTCCGACCGGCTCTCGCTCAATGAAGAAACTTTGTGGTCCGGTGGCCCGGTGGATGCGCATATGAATCCCAATGCCAAAAACTACCTGCAGCCCGTTAGGGAGGCGCTTTTCCAGGAAAACTACCGCCAGGCGGACTCCCTCATGAAGTTCATGCAGGGAAAGTATTCGGAATCGTATATGCCTTTGGGCAACCTGCTGCTGGACTTTAAGCATGGCAGTGATGTAACCAATTACAAACGAAGCCTGGATATACAGCGTGCAGTCAGCACCGTTAGTTACGATATCAACGGCACACAATACAAACGTGAATATTTTGTTTCCTATCCTGACCAGGTGATGGTGATCAAACTTAGCGCCACCGGAAAGGATAAGCTGGAACTGGATTGCAGGTTTAACAGTTTGCTGATACACCACGCGGCCGCAGGTAATAACGCACTTACCATGAAAGGTTTTAGTCCCGTGCACGTGGAGCCTAACTACCGTAAGTCATCCAATCCTATCATCCAGGATACGGCCAATGCCATGCGTTTTGTGGCAAAAATGCAGGTATTGAAATCAGATGGAAAGCAGGAGTGGAGAGATAGTACCCTGCATATCAGCCATGCGAAGGAAGTGGTGTTACTGGTGTCAATGGCCACCAGCTACAATGGCATCGATAAAAACCCCGGCACGCAGGGGAAAAATGAAATGCAAATTGCCGGCGCTTATTTAACAAAGGCCGCAGGCAGTAACTACGATCAGCTGAATAACCGCCACCAGGCTGATTTCAGGAAGTATTTTGACCGGGTTTCTTTTCATTTGGGAGATAGTAACCTTACGCATCTCACCACTGCCGAGCGACTGCAACGTTTTTCCCAGGGCCATACGGACAATGGTTTAATTGCGCTGTATTACCAATATAGTCGCTACCTGATGATCAGTTCTTCCAGGCCCGGTGGTATTGCTGCTAATTTGCAGGGCATCTGGAACGAAGAGCTGCGTGCGCCGTGGAGCAGTAATTTCACGACCAACATCAATGCGGAAATGAATTACTGGGGTGTTGAAACCGGTAACCTGTCGGAGTTTCATGAGCCATTGCTTCACCTGGTGGAGCAACTCCAACGCAGCGGTGCCGTTACCGCAAAGGATTACTATAATTGCAAAGGTTGGGTATGTAATCACAATACGGATATCTGGGCGATGACCAATCCCGTAGGTGCGTTTGGCGAAGGAGCTGCTAACTGGGCCAGCTGGCCCATGGGCGGGGTGTGGTTAAGTACACACCTGGCTGAGCATTACGCGTTTACCGGTGATAAACAATTCCTGGCCAGCAAGGCGCTGCGTGTTATGGAAGGCGCGGTGCAGTTTTGCCTCGACTTCCTCGTGGACGATAAGAAAGGCCACCTGGTGACCGCTCCTGCCACTTCACCGGAAAATATTTATATCATTCCGGCTACCGGTTATAAGGGTGCGGTGGCCTATGGTACTACTGCTGATTTAGCGATGATCAGGCAGCTGTTTACCGATTACCTGCAATTATCTAAAGTTATGAAGTTGCAGGGCACCATGCAGCAGCAGGTGCAAACGGCGCTCGACAAACTCTATCCTTACCAGGTAGGTAAAAAAGGTAACCTGCAGGAATGGTATTATGATTGGGAAGATGAAGATCCGCGTCATCGCCATCTGTCGCATTTATTTGCTGCCTACCCGGGAAATAGTATTACGGCTACGGGCACGCCTGCACTGGCAGATGCAGTGCGCAAATCGCTGGAAATACGCACCAATGATGGTACCGGCTGGGCTATCACCTGGCGTATCAATTTGTGGGCGCGACTCCAAAACGGGGACAAGGCCTATGATGCGTTAAAGAAACTCCTGCGCTTTATTGGCAATGAATCGGGCATACGTATGAGCGGTGGAGGTACCTATACCAACCTGTTTTGCGCCCATCCGCCATTCCAGATTGATGGCAACTTTGGTGGTGGCGCCGGCATTGCCGAGATGCTGCTGCAGAGTCATCAGGGATTTGTAGAGCTGCTGCCTGCGCTGCCAAAGGAATGGGCTAACGGGGATGTGAAAGGATTGTGTGCCAGAGGCGGATTTGAAGTAAGTATGCGTTGGCAGGAGGGCCAGTTGAAAGCGGCGGAAATATTTTCCCGTAATGGCGGCAAGCTGATCGTTAAAAATGCGGGCAGGCAGAAAGAGATAGAGACCCAGGCGGGAAAAAAGTATAGAATCGCATTTTAAGCTATCAATCTGTGTTCGTTTATACGTGTGGGTTATCGATCATCAGATATACATCCGATAGCCGCATTAATCGCCAGGTTAATGCGGCTATCTTGTATTATTGTAGCCAGCTAAGTATTATCTTTGCAGGGAGATATAAATCCGGCGCAGCAAAAAAGCCGTGTCCTATGGATGCGCCGGGATCAAAATAACTACTATCACTACCTGCTAACAATGGAATTAACCTTATCTAACCGTAACTTCTGCCTCTTTTTGCTGACCCAGTTCCCTTTTGCCTCTAGCGATGACCTGGAAATTATGCTGTCTGATTACCTGTTTGATCATTTTGAAATGCCGTCCGGCGAGTGGCTCAACGGCCTTACCGGCACTGAAGAGGAGGAGCCCTGGACCGGCTACACCTTTATACACCCCCTCAACGAAGAGGTAACCCTGTATGCTGAATTCCGCCCGCATGAAACCGTGTACTTCTTTAATGATACCTACCTTGGTAATACCGGCGGTCACTTTCACCTGTCGCTCTTCAGTTGGGAGGAGCTAAAAGCTATCACCGCAAAAGCCGCCCATAACGAGTCGCTGTTGTTTTTGCTGTTGCTGCCCCTTACCGTGGGTAATGTGGAGGAGCAGGCGGAAATCGAAGCCGCGATCGCTCAACATCTTCAAAACACCAGCCTGGAATTAAGTGGGGAGCAGCTGGAACTGATCACGCAGTTCCTTACCAGGCACCTGATTTTTGAAGATCATGAGCAGAATGTATTTGAGCTGTTGAAGAATGTAGGCCCGGTGATTAACCGTAAACACTCGGAAAGGAGCCGGCAGAAGGAGGATGAGGACATTTTGCCCGTGAACGAAATTATCAAAACTGCACTCGTCTGATTTTTAGCTAAAAGCAGGCTTACTGATCACTTAGAGAAATTTTGGACCAAAGTCGAAATTTAGTCCAAAATATACTTACCTTCGATGTATGTCATCCGGTAAAAGAGATATCATCATACAAACTGCGCAGCAGCTGTTCCATCAATCCGGAATGGGTGCTGTTACCATGGAAGAGATAGCCAGGGTGGCCGGCATGGGCAAAAGTACCATGTACTACTACTTCAAAAGCAAGGAGGAGATTTTTAATGCAGCCCTGGAAGTGGAGATCAACGACATTGTACTGATGACCATCAAAGCAATAAGCAGCAAGGATACGTTGCCGGAGCAGCTGCTGGCGTTTGCCATGGTAAAGTATGAAATGAGCCGCAAGCGGAAAGCGCTGTACAAGGTGACGGAAACCGGTATGGATTCCGAAACGCTTTCCAAGTATATCGATATTAAAAAAGCCAATCACCACCAATATCTCATCAAGGAAAAAACGGTGATGCAGCAGCTGCTTTCCGGGGCTATTCACCGCCGGGAGCTGCGGGCACTAAACAAAACCGAAATGGACCAGGCCATCCTTATTTTCCTTTCATCTCTCAGGGGCATCAACCGTGAAATCATTCTCCATGGTACCGACCTGGAACCTGCTGATACCATTGCTGCCTTTTGCGAACTGTTCTACAAAGGGCTGCGCTAAATTTTTTTGCTTATTTTTCGACCGAATTTGAAATTTAGTCCAAAATGAATATTGCCAATACCTTCAGGGTTTTTAAGTCAAGGGATTACAGTCTGTTTTTCACCGGTCAGCTCATCTCCCGCATAGGCATGTGGATGCAGCGTACGGCAGTTATCTGGGTGATTTACTCGCTCACGCATTCGCTCATGTGGGTGGGGCTTACGGTATTTGCGGAGCAGTTTCCTTCTTTCTTTTTGTCGCCCCTGGGCGGCATAGTGGCGGACCGTTACGATCGTTTTAAAGTATTGATGTTTACCCAGGTGGGTTCCGCTTTGCAGGCAGTGTGTCTTACCCTGGCTTATTACCTTGGTGCCCATGAAGTGTGGCTCATCCTGTTGCTCAGCGCTTTGCTGGGCATGGCCAATGCTTTTGATATTCCGGCGCGGCAGGCTATGGTGAATGATATAGTGAAGAACGGGGCTGACCTGCCCGGCGCCATTGCCATGAATGCGTCTTTGAATAATTTCACGAGGCTGGCAGGCCCGGCTTTATCCGGCATTGTGCTGGCGCAGTTTGGTGCTACATTTTGTTTTGCCTCCAACGCCGTGAGTTTTATCGCGGTAATCTTTTGCCTGAACCTCATGCATTTCCCCGCACACGTGGAGGTAACTACGACAAAGGACCCATGGAAAGATTTTAAGGACGGCTGGACTTTTACACGCTCCGACTTAGAAATAGGCCCGCTCATTTTGCTGAATGTTTTTATCTGTTTGTTGGTGGCCACCAGCGATACGTTGCAGCCATATTTCGCCGATGTGGTGTTTAAAGGGAATGCCGCTATCTATGGCTATATGAATGCCGCATCGGGGTTGGGTGCACTTATTAGTACCCTTTATCTCGCAGGCCGTAAATATCCGGCCACGCTCAAACAATATCTCTTTAAAAACCTCCTGCTATTGGGTGCTGGCCTTTTTACCATGCCATTTGTAACCTGGCTGCCACTTTACCTGTTGTGCTGCTTTGTATGTGGTTTTGCACTGATGTCCGCCATACCGATCGGTATCATGATTGTACAGATGGTATGCCCAGGGCAGCTGCGGGGCCGCGTGGTGGCTTTCCTTGCGATGGCTACCTACGGAACCTTACCACTGGGAAGCCTGTTAATAGGCTGGCTGGCTAAAATTATATCACCGCAGTACTGCATGCATTTGCAGGGGCTGCTGAGCTTTTGCATAGCCGGCGGGTTCTATAAATTTTTACATAGGGAGATAAAATATCCGCAGCTCCACACCGAAACTTTGATCGCTAAATAAAATCAGAATGGCACACACGAAAGAAAATACTGCCCTGCTGGTGCTCGATATGCAGGAAGTGCTATTGTCCACCTTACCGGGGGCAGACAAGTTAACAACACCCATCGCCAATGCCATTGCGCATGCGCGGGGCAATAACCTACCGGTAGTATACGTAGCGGTAGGCTTCAAAAAAGGATTTCCGGAAATTCACCCGGATCACCGGACCTTCGGAAAACTTCCTGCCACCATGGGCAGCGTACCGCCGGAAGTAATGACAAAGATACTACCGGCACTGGCGCCGCAAAACAACGAGCCGGTAGTCATTAAAAAACGTTTCAGCGCCTTTGCGGGCAGCGACCTGGAAATGATCCTTCGCTCGCAGGGCATTCGCCATCTTGTACTCTGCGGTGTCATCACCAGCGGGGTAGTACTCTCCACCGCACTGGAAGCGGCAGATAAAGATTTCAATATCACCATCCTTTCCGATGGCTGCCTCGACCGGGACGAGGAGCTGCATGAGGTGCTGATGAGAAAATTGTTTCCAAAGTATATGGAGGTGATGAGTAGTGAAGGATGGATTAGTCAGTCATCATAACGGAAAGTCCTTCATTTCCGAACACCATTGTCCGATTATGAACACCATATCTCCATGAATATTACTGATAATCAATAGGATGGTAGCCTGGCATAAACCCTGCATTTACCTTAATTTTATGCTTATGGATATCCGGTATCTGAAAATCGCCTGGCGCAACCTGCGCAAAGACCGCTTCTATTCCCTGCTCAATGTGACGGGGCTGGCTGTTGCCATGGCCGCCTTCCTGCTAATTATACAATATGTGAAATTTGAACGGAGCTATGAAAAGTTCTATCCCAACGCCGATAATATCTGGCGCGTTACGCTGAACCTCTATAAGGATGGTGCCTATGTAACCACAGACTGTGAAACGCATCCGCCCCTGCCGGGCCTGCTGAAGCAGCAGATGCCGGAAGTAAAGGACTTTGTACGCATACAGCGTATAGGCGAGAGCGAAGTCACCACCCCGTCGCACCAGTCGTTCCTGGAGAACGGACTTTTCGCCGCTGATCCCAGCGTATTCAGCATCTTCCCACAACACTTTATTGCCGGCGATCCGGCTAAAGCACTCAGAGGACCGCTGGAGGCAGTACTAACGGCCTCGACTGCACGCCGTTACTTCGGTGATGCCGATCCGATAGGGAAATCGCTGCTGCTGCGCGGCCAAACACTCACAGTTACCGGGGTGATT
This sequence comes from Chitinophaga jiangningensis, assembly GCF_900142605.1. GTDB lineage: Bacteria > Bacteroidota > Bacteroidia > Chitinophagales > Chitinophagaceae > Chitinophaga > Chitinophaga jiangningensis. The sequence continues at coordinate 317,904 of NZ_FRBL01000008.1, read as the reverse complement.
GCGGACATGCCACCCAACACGCACCTGCGCATGAACGTACTGATGTCCATGCACATCGTGGAAACATTCGGTGTATCCCTGGAAAGCTGGAACGGCAATAACAATTATACCTACCTGCAAATGCAGCCGGGCACCAGCCTGGAAGCTTTTAACGCTAAGCTGGCAGCCTTCTCTGCGGCGCACCCCCGTTTGAAGGACAAGCGCTATGTGGCAGAAACGATAGGGTCCATTCACCTCTTTTCCAAAAAATCCTTTGAGCCGGATGTTAACGGCGACGCACAAACGGTACGCTTCCTGCAAATCGTTGCTTTTCTGTTGCTCATCATCGGTACCATCAATTATGTAAACCTCACCACCGCCCGCTCGGCATCCCGGTTAAAGGAAGCGGGCATCAAAAAAATTCTGGGCGCCTCCCGATGGACGGTGCTGCGGCAGTTCCTGGCAGAATCCCTGCTGATCAACCTGATGGCGTTTATACTGTCGCTGGTGTTGATACAGGCTGCCCTACCATTTTATAAAAACATTGTAGGAGAGGGCGCTGCCGCAGGGATATTTAGCAGCGCTTCATTCTGGCTCACCTGTGTGGCACTGTTTATCGCAAACGGACTGCTGTCCGGTATTTACCCGGCGTATGCCTTGTCGTCCGCTAACATGGTGGGCGCGCTCACCCGCAGCTTTACCGGCAATTTACAAGGTGGTGGCCTACGCAAAATCCTAGTGGTAAGCCAGTTTGCCATCGCATCCGTTGTGTTGATTGCATCGCTGGTGATGTATAAGCAGCTGTCGTTTATGCAACAGCAAAGTCTGGGCATGAATACAGACCAGGTGCTCATCCTCCGTGCACCCAATCTGCAAAATGATACCACCAGTTATACCGCCTTCAAGCAGGAACTGATGCAACTCGCCGGAGTACAAAAGGTGAGTCTGGCTGGTTGTATGCCCGGCCTGGGACTGGAAACGCTTTCTACCACCTACAATGTAACCCGTTTGGGAGATACCAATCCCGCCAGTTATAACTATTACCTGTACGGCATTGATGCGGACTTTATACCAGTGCTGGATTTGCAGCTGCTCGCCGGTCGCAATTTTGTACCTGGCCGCAATAATCACCTGGATGTGATCATCAACGAAGAAGCGAGTAAACGACTGGGCTTTGCCACTCCGGAAGCCGCCATAGGGCAGAAGATTAATTTCTGGGGGGATAAGTCCACCGTGGTTGGAGTAATGAAAGACTTCCATCAACGCTCGCTGAAAGAATCCCTGTTGCCGATGATCCATCCGTTTATGAACAACGACGCCAGTTACTACGGGGTGAAAATGAGCAGTGGTGATATCCGTAAAACACTGACTGCTATTGAAGCGGCGTGGCAGCAAACTTTCCGCGATCATCCGTTTCAATACTTTTTCATGGATGATGCCTTTAACCAGCAATACCAGGCGGATAGCCGCCTTGCAAAGCTGGTAAACATCTTTTCCGTGTTTACCTTGTTCATTACCTGTTTAGGCTTAATGGGACTGGCAGCATTCAATGTTAGCCGCCGCACCCGCGAAATCGGTATCCGGAAAATATTAGGTTCCAGCGTAACAGGCATCATCAGTATGCTCACCAAAGACTTCATCCGCCTGGTGTTCATTGCAATTGTGATTGCAAGTCCTGTTGCCTGGTGGGCCATGAACGCCTGGCTGCAGGATTTTGTATACAGGATCAGCATCCCCTGGTGGGTGTTTATTGTAACTGGTGGATTGATGCTGCTGGTTGCCGTGTGTACAATCGGGTTACAGTCCGTGAAAACAGCGATGATGAACCCGGTGAAGAGTTTGAGGAGTGATTGATAGAGATGAAATGACTACATAAGTTGCTGCGCCCGACTTCCTGGATATGGAAGTCGGGCGTAGTCCGTTTTATCTCCCTGCCAGCACTGGGCCTATACTTTCTAATCAATTTCTAATCTAATTCTATCAAGCCGCTAATCATCCCCGCTCCCCCGCGCCGCTACCTTTGCACCCGCCGGCATGAAATAGTGTGCAGCCCCGTAAACAGAAGCTGCCCCGGGATTGTTCTTGTTCCTATGTGATGGCAGTTGTTTGGTTATCAGGGAGAGATCAGGTGCATCCGGCGCATAACCTGCCACGCATTGCATGTTGGCATAATTGCAAAAATTCAATAGCATGATGACGATGCGAAGAAAGGCTGGCCTGCTTGCCCTGTCGGTAATCGCCCCTTTCATTACTACCCGCGCACAAACGCAGCTGACGCTCAGAGAGGCACTACATGTAGTGAAAACAAATAACCCCTGGCTAAAGCCGGAGCGACTCAACACCGGCATTGCACAAAGTGATCTGGTCACAGCAGGCCTACGCCCCAACCCGGTATTAAATAACCAGACGCTGCAACTCGTGAACGACCGCTACTTCGAAGCCGGCACCAAATTCTCCAACCCCCATAACCGGCAGGTATGGTGGCAGCTGACCAAAGAATTTCAACTCGGCGGACAACGCAGGTACAAACAGGAAGTAGCCGGCCAGAACGTAGTGGTAACGCAACAAAACTACATGGACCTGGAACGTAACCTCCTCCTGGATGCCGGCGTGAAATGGCTGGATGTATGGTACAATAAACGCACCCTCGAACTCATCGACCAGGCACGGGCCAATATTGATACACTGGTAGGTATTCAGCAGATACGGCTTAAAAATCAGGTGATCAGCAGCAGCGATCTCGCACGTACGGAACTACTGCAGGAACAGTACGACCTCCAGTTCAAAAATGTAGATCAAACCTACCGCAACGAACAGCAAAACCTCCGTTTCCTGCTGGGTGGTACCGACAGTATCACTGTGTACGATGGCGACTCCATCTTTAGCATGAACCTGGTGCCGGTGCTGGATAGCCTGGTAGCTGTGTCATACGCCAGCAGGGCAGATGTAGCGGTAGCGAAAGCAAATATTGAACTCTCCCGCAGCAATGTAAAATTGCAGCGCTCACTGGCCGTGCCGGTGCCGGAGCTGGGCGTCATCTGGAACCCGCAGAATACCGTGCCTTATGTGGGCATCTTTGGTACCATCGACCTGCCATTTTTTAATCGCAACCAGGGTGAGGTTAAGAAATCGCGCATACAGCTGGAGCAGTCGGAACAACGGCTCTCCGCCGTACAGCTACAGGTACAAACGGAAGTGCAAATTGCTTTACGTTCCTACCAGGTGAATAAAGCAACCGTAGAAAAGTATAGTGGTATACTCCGAAAATCAGCACAGGTATTGGAATCTGTAAAATATGCCTATACCCGTGGCGGCACTACCATCATCGATTTCCTGGAAGCACAACGCAACTGGTTTGATACCGAAAAGCTATACTGCGATGCCTTATACAACTATCGCAAAAGCTACCTGCAACTGCTTTGTGTAACCGGATTGATTAATCAATTATAACTCCTGACATGAAAAGGCTCGGCTTAATTGTAATACTGGCGGCGCTGCTTGCATCCTGCGGCTCGCACGAATCCCCGAAAGCACCCGCCCACCCGGATACCCGGCCGGAGGTAAGCGACAGCGGCGAGGTAATCCGCTTCCCGCCAGACAGTGTCACACTCCGTTTTTTTAAAACGGTAACGATCACCAAAGGGGACATCAATACGGAACTAACAGCGCCTGCACGTGTAGTCGCCACCGTTGCACCCTCCTCTGAAAATACAGATCAAAACCTCGTGCTCTTTGATGCCCCTGACCTCACGGTCAACTACACCGAAATGCTGCAACATATCATCAGCATCCGGCAGAAAGGCAGTATCATCCAGCAACGTAAAGCCATCATCGCGCAAAAGCAGATCGAGCTGGAACGCTTTCAGGACCTGGCCGCCCACGGCGCCGGTACCGGAAAAGATGTATCCGATGCCAAAACAGATCTGATAGCTGCCCAAACAGACCTGGCACTGGCACAAACGGACCTCAACAACGAAAAGACGGCAATTCTGGAACATGAGTCGCGCCTGAAAATGGCGGGATTTGAGCCGCAGGAATTAATGAAAGCAAAGCTGGGCAAGGTATGGGTGATATGTGATATGCCGGAAATCCAGGTCACAAAAGTAAAAGAAGGCGGCAACTGCCAGTTGCAGTTTACTTCCTATCCCGACATGACCTTCACCGGCAACATTGAAAGCGTAGGCGAGGTGGTGGACAATATAACACGCATGGTTAAACTGAGAATAGGGGTACAGGACCCTAAAGGGTTGTTGCGCGCCGGGATGTTTGCCAACGTACGCTTCGGTATCGATGAAGGCAATAGCTTGTCCGTCCCGAAAGAAGCGCTGCTTACCGTGCAGGGTAAGGACTATGTGTTTGTGAAAAAAGATGCCCGCAGCTTTCGGCGCCAGGAGGTGCTCTCCGGGCCCCAGGTTGGTAGTCGCATCATCCTGTACCGCGGTGTGCAGGAGGGCGACCAGGTAGTGACCGACGGTGCTATGCAGTTAAAAGGTATTTCATTCGGATACTAAAACAGCCACCATGTTACAGGCGCAGATTTTTATTGACAGAGATGACATGCACGGCGCACAGCCGCTGTATGAATTTATCATGCACTTCCTGCTACGCAGCAATATCAAGGGTGCCACTGCTTATCGCGGCGTGATGGGCTTTGGCGCTAACCAGCAGATGAAACGGCCGGACCAGATTTTTTCCTTTGACGAGCCGCCCATCCTGCTCACTTTTATTGACGAAGAGAAGAAAGTCCGCGAAGTGCTGCAGGCACTGCGGCAGGAATATACAGGCGGATTTATTGTGACTCACCAGGTAGACCTTTTTGAACCATGATTCGGAACATACTCATATTTTCATTACGCAACAGGTGGGCGGTTATCATTGCGGCAGTGGTGCTCTCGGCTATTGGCTACTGGTGCTTTACGCAGCTGAAGATTGAAGCCTACCCGGATATTGCTGACACCAACGTAATCGTGGTGGCGCCTTATGAGGGTCGCGCTGCGGAAGAAGTAGAACAGCAGGTGACCATTCCCATAGAACGTGCCCTCAACAATGTGCCGGGTGTTCTGGACCGAAGGAGCCGCACCATCTTCGGCCTTGCCGTGGTGCAGCTCACTTTCAAGGATGGTACGGACGATTACTTTGCGCGGCAGCAGGTGATAGAACGCATTGCCACTATGGAGTTGCCCGATGGCGTAACGCCGGAGCTGGCCCCACTTACCACCGCCGTGGGCGAAATTTACCGCTATGTGGTAGAAGCGCCGCCTAACTTTTCGCCCATGGAGCTGCGCGATTTGCAGGACTGGGTAATACGCCCGGCTATCCTGCAGGTGCCGGGCATTGCAGACGTTACCAATTTCGGCGGGCCGCTCAAACAGTTTCATATACTGACGGCACCGGAAAAGCTGCGTAAGTATAATCTCACCTTGCAGTCAGTAATTGATGCCGTTGAAAAAAATAACCTCAATACCGGTGGAAACGTGATGGAGCGCGGCGGGCAGGGCTTTGCCGTGCGTGGCCTCGGTGCGGTGAGGTCGGAAAAAGATATCCAGAATATTGTGCTCACGGCGGTGAATGGTACGCCGGTGTATATACGCGATGTGGCCACCGTGGAAATAGCGCCACCACCGCCTTCCGGCGTGTTGGGCTACGCCGTGCCGGATGAAAAGCTGGATAAAATTGGTTCTCCCGAAGGTATTATCCTGCTGAGAAGAGGGGAGAACCCCAGCGAAGTATTGAAGGTACTGAAGCAGAAAATTGCAGACCTCACTGCTACGGAGTTGCCGGAGGGCGTGAAGCTGCGGGTATTGTATGACCGGAGTTTCCTCATCGATCACTCGCTGGAAACGGTGGCGCATACACTGTTTATGGGCGTGAGCATTGTAGTGATTGTGCTGGTGTTTTTCCTGGGCAGTATCCGCTCCGCCCTGGTGGTAACGGCCACCATTCCGTTTGCCTTACTGTTTGCTTTTATACTGATGCGACTCACCGGTATTCCGGCAAATTTGTTATCGCTCGGCGCTATTGATTTTGGCATTATCGTGGATGGTGCCTGTGTAATGGCGGAGCACCTGATCCGACGCTACCGCACAGCCACGGAGGAAGAGAAGCGGGGAGGTGTGATGCGGGTGACCTTACAGGCGGCGCAGGAAGTGGGCCGGGAAATATTTTTCTCCGTCACCATTATCATCCTTGGCTATACGCCTATTTTACTGATGACGAGGGTAGAAGGCAAGTTGTTTTCTCCCATGGCGCTCACGCTGGCATTTGCGGTAATAGGTGCTATGATATGTGCGCTCACGTTAATTCCGGTGCTGATCTCTTTTGCCTATAAGAATGCATTGTCTGCCGATAAGCCCATGAAAGCACACCGCAATATAATTTTGGATAAAGTAGAGAGATGGTATACCCGCTCTTTAAATTTCTTCCTGCGCTTTCATAAGCAAACGGTGCTCACTGCGGGGGTATTGGTAATGCTGCTGATTGGCCTAGGCAGTGCGTTAGGCACAGAGTTCCTGCCGGAGCTGGATGAAGGGTCTATATTCATGCGTTCCTTTATGCCGGCGGGCGTTACTATACAGGAGAACGCAAAGATTGCCCCGATGATCCGGGAAGTGATCGGTAAGTATCCGCCGGTGAAATATGTGATTACGCAAACAGGCCGCAACGATGATGGAACAGACCCCTTCCCGCCCAACAGAACAGAAATCCTCGTAGGATTGAAGGATTATAAGCTATGGAGCGATACCATTGCCAAGAAGGAGCTGGTACGGCGTATACAGGCGGACCTGGAACGAAATATCCCCGGTGCGAGCTTCAACTCCGGCCAGCCTATTATTGACCAGGTGATGGAAATTGTGACAGGAAGTGCGGCGGACCTGGCCATCTCCATTGTAGGGGACGACCTGGAGATGATGCGGCGCAAAGCAGACAGTATAGCCGTGATCGTGAAGGGCACACAAGGCGCCGCCTCCGTAAACATTGAGCAGGAGGGCACGCAGGCGCAGCTGGCGATCAATATTAACCGGGAAAACGCCGCACGTTTTGGCATTAACGTTAGTGATATACAGAACATGATTGAAGCGGCGATTGGAGGCCGTGCCGTAGGAACCATTTATCACGGGACGAAGCGCTATGATATGGTGGTCCGATATCTCCCTGAAAACAGAAATTCAATAGATGTGATAAGGACCCTGCAGGTGCCCAGCGCCACAGGAGGACTTATACCATTGGAGCAGCTGGCGGACATCCGTTTTGTAGATGGGCAAACGAATATATACCGTATTGATGGCAAGCGAATGGTGACGGTACGCACTAACGTGCATAACCGGGATCAGGGCTCTTTTGTAAAAGAGTTGCAGGAAAAAATAGGCAAGGAAATTCATGTACCCAAAGGTTACAGCATCATTTACGGTGGACAATATGAAAATTTGGAACGTGCCGGAAAGCAGCTGCTGCTTACAATTCCGCTGACGATCGTTATCGTGTTTGTATTCCTGTTTATGCTGTTTAAAAATATGAAGCACACCTTTGTTACCATGAGCTGCATACTGATGGCGATGGCGGGAGGGATAGTGGCGCTGTTTATCAGGGGCTATCACTTCAACGTATCTGCAGGCGTGGGCTTTGTGTCTATCTTCGGAATCTCCGTGATGGCGGGCGTTTTGCTGGTATCTGCGCTGAACCGGGAGATTTACAAATCGCCGCTCACGGTAAGGGCTTCTGTACAGAAGGTGGCGGTAGATCAGCTGAAGGCCATCATGATGATGCTGATAGTAGCGATCATTGGCCTTATGCCGGCCGCGCTGAGTACCGGGATCGGATCGGATGTACAAAGGCCGCTGGCGACGGTAATCATCGGTGGACTAACCGCCACGCTGCTGTTTGTGCCTGTGGTCATTCCATCTCTCTACTACTGGCTGGAAAGAAATGGCCAACGGCCAACGGCGCAGGCTTAATCCGAAGCTGACAGCTACTTTATTATAAGTATCTGTCAGCTTCGTTGATTTCAAGGTCATTGATACTGGCGTATCTTTTTTGCATCAGGCCGTTTTCATCGAACTCCCAGTTTTCGTTTCCGTATGCCCGAAACCATTGGCCAGCCTTGTTTCTGTACTCATATTCGAATCGTACCGCAATGCGGTTGCCGGCATGGGCCCAGTATTCTTTTTTCAGTTTATAATCCAGCTCTTTTTCCCATTTTTCCGTGAGGAATTTTACAATGGCTTCGCGGCCGTTGACAAACTGGTTCCTGTTTCTCCACTCACTATCCGGGGTATAAGCCAGGGCTACTCTTTCGGGATTTTGACTGTTCCAGGCATCTTCTGCCAGCTGGATTTTCTGTTTTGCCGTTTCCAGTGTAAATGGTGGCAGGGGGTGACGTTGTTCCATAATGTCAGATTAATTTAGCAATGATTTCTTTGGATTTTTTAATCAGCTCATTGGATTTAAAGAGCTGACTTTCTATGATCGAGCCTTCGAACAGGAGGTAGACCTGTGCCGTCAGCAGTTCATCGTTCAGCACTGTTTCAAAAAGCTTTCGCAGGTCTTTTTTGTGCGACTGAATTACCGCCAGGATTGCTTCCTGCTCCATGGATATTTCCGACAGGATATTCAGAAAGCTGCAGCCCCTGAAGTTTTCCTTTTTGTTCATATGTATGAGGAAGTCAAACGCCGCTAATATTTTCTGCTGCGTGTTTTTGCCCTTGCTCATATATTCCAGTAACCCGGCAAACCAATAGTCGTGCCGTGCTTCAAGGAAGGCCACACAGAGCTCATCTTTGGATTTAAAATGCTGGTAAAAGCTTGCTTTTGCCACATTTGCCTCGCTGATGATCTGGTTAATACCGGTGCTGTTGTATCCCTGTTGGTGAAACAGTACGGCGGCCGTGTCAAGAATTCTTTGTCTGGGCGTATGCATGATGCAAAGATAGGGTAATTTAAAGTGAACAGACAAGTCTGTCTGTATATTTTTTCCGGGAAGATGAAATAACTTGTTTTTTAGTAATTTTACGTATCGTTTAATACCCCGGCTGAGCACTTTGCCGTCAAAACACCATAAAACAGGGTTGGGAATTACTAAAAAACTAGAATTGATGAAGTCTGTCAGCGTTCCGTCCGAGCTGGTTGCGGCACCGTTTAATCACCGGAGCCTGCAACTGAACGGCTTTTCTGCTATTGAAAGTTGTACCCATGCCGATTGTACTACGGGCAGCATGTTCCTGGAAGAGCATATGCTGCTGTACGTGGCCAAGGGGCAGAATATTGTTACATACGGTAAGCAAACCTATCCTGTGCGGCAACATGAGATGCTGCTGGTAAAGAAGGCGTCCCTTATTCAGTATAATAAAACCGGTGTGCCGGGTTCGGGCTATGTATATGAGAGCATCCTGTTTTTTTTGAAAGATGAGTTTATACAGGAATTTATCCGCATGGCGGACATTACCAGCGATCATGCAGATACAGATAGCCAGGTGATCGTAAAGCCTGTTGGCGAACGGTTACAGCGGTTTTTTGAATCCGTGATGCCATACTTTAATGAGCCCCAACAGGTAGATACCGGGTTGCTGAAAATAAAAATGCTGGAGTTGTTGTATAACATTGCAGCTACCGACAAACCTTTGCTGCAGCAGTTTTTGCAGCTGAAAAAGCCCGTGAAGGCGGATCTGGTAGAAGTGATGGAGGCTAATTTCGCTAACCAGCTTAGCCTGGAGCAGCTGGCGTACCTTTCGGGGAGGAGTCTGGCAGGTTTTAAGAGAGACTGCATGGCTATCTATAACATGCCGCCGGCGGAGTGGATACGTATGCGCCGTTTACAGAAAGCCAGGGAGGCGTTGGAAAATACCGGCATGCCCGTACTGGACGTGTGTTATATGGTGGGCTTTGAGAATCCCTCGCATTTTTCCAGGATCTTCAAGGCACATTTCGGGGTGAGTCCTACCGCCATTCGCCAGGAAGCACAGGCATGAGCTAAATGGAACATTTAATTGATCCCCATAGTAAAGGAGATTTTTTAGGGAGATCGTAAATTTGTCGTACAAGACGTTTATTTCCGAGCACAAAATCTATTACTATTTATGATTACAACAAAAGGATATGCTGCACAAAGTGCAGGTGCTGATCTGGCAGAGTGGTCGTTTGAACGCCGGGAGGTAGGACCTCACGACGTGCAGTTCGATATTTTGTTTTGCGGTGTTTGTCACTCCGACCTGCATCAGATCCGCGACGACTGGTTTCCGGGCATTTACCCAATGGTACCCGGTCATGAAATCGTAGGAAGAATTGTGAAAGTGGGTGACCAGGTCACTAAATTCAAGGTGGGTGAACTGGCCGGAACCGGCTGTATGGTGGACTCCTGCGGGAAATGCCACAACTGTAAAGATGGCCTGGAGCAGTACTGCGACCATGGTAACATCCAGACTTACAACGCTACCAACCATTACACCGATGGTATGCCTACCTATGGCGGCTATTCCAAAACCATCGTGGTGAAGGAAGATTTCGTGCTGCGTGTACAGGAAGGCCAACCACTGGCAAATGTAGCACCGCTGCTGTGTGCCGGTATTACTACTTACTCTCCGCTGCGCCACTGGAAAGTGGGCAAAGGGCATAAGCTGGCAGTGCTGGGCTTGGGTGGTTTAGGCCACATGGCGGTGAAATTTGGTGTGGCATTTGGCGCAGAAGTAACGGTGCTGAGTACCTCTCCTGCAAAAGAAGCAGATGCTAAAAAATTAGGAGCGCATAATTTCCTGCTCACTTCCGATAAGGCCCAGTTTAAAGCTGCACAGAATACCTTTGATTTTATTCTCGATACAGTGAGTGCACCACATGATATTGCTGCGTATATGTCGCTGTTAAGAACCAATGGTACGCACATCTGCGTTGGTGTGCCACCGGAGCCTGCAAAAATTCCTCCATTTGCATTGATTGGTGGTCGTAAGAGTGTGGCTGGTTCTATGATTGGTGGCTTGCCTGAAACCCAGGAGATGCTGGATTTCTGTGCAGCAAATAATATTGTTTCCGACGTAGAGGTGATTGATATCAAGGATATCGCAACGGCTTATGAGCGTATGCTGAAAGGAGATGTGCGTTATCGTTTTGTGATTGATATGGCTACGTTGTAGGGTACTAGCCAGAGCAGATAACGTAATAGCCTACACGAAACAGCGCTGTTCCCACTCAGGAACAGCGCTGTTGTTATTCGCCGTATTTAATTAAAAACTCCGGATTGATGGCTTTAAATGTAACCCGGCCGTAGGAGAATAGATCATTGTAAGACTCAATTTTGTCTTCCACCGGGCGGATCACAATTCCTTCTGCCCAGGCATCGGGGCATATGGTACTTTTTATGGTGGCCATTTTTACCAGGGCGTCGATATTGTTATCCAGTACATAAGTGGTGGTCAATACCGGTACGGGTTCGAGTTCCAGTTGCTCCAATGTGGCCATGAATGAATGAAATCCCAGGTATGCAGACTTGCTGATATCGAAGATATTGAAGAACCGGACATGTGGCCCGTGCATCCTGAGTTTATTACCCTGAATACCTTCTCCGAACAGCTCACCCTGTAATGCGAAGTTGCCATGGAGTGAACGCAGTTTCTCCTCGATCCGGAGTGCCCGTGCTACCTGCCATAGACTATTGGTATTAGCTTCCAGCAGTTCCAGGTTGCGGCTGCAAACGCCGAATTCACCGTTATTGATAAAGAAAGTTGCGCTGCTCCCATCCAGCTTTTCTGTAATGTAGCAGGTTTCACCTTTGTATTTATCAAGGATGTGCTGCAATACCTGTACTCTTGTTTCATCCGTTTTTGGAATGAAGGATGGGAAGGCACCTTTGGCAGCACCGGTAAGGCAGGCGGGCATGGGGGCTTCGTACTTAGTGATGCCCAACACTGCTGTGCAGTCAGCACCTTCAGTTACGGGGAAGCCGGCAGGTAACAGGTCAAGCGGAAATGCAATGCCTTGGGATACCTGTCCCCGCAACCGCGTGGTTTTAATTCGCATGCCACGGGGACGCAGGAATTCGAATGTAGGTACCTCCGGCATCCTGCTATCGATTTCGCAATAGATGCATAAGTCACCGGGTTTAAATTCATTCTTTTTCACTACCAGCTGCCAGCCCAGTATGTAAGCCTTTTCGATGGCATCCGCGCCTGCTATGGGTTCCAGACCGGTAATTTTTTGGATACTAGCCAGTTTTCTCATGTTGTTGATGATTAATGGGATTAAATAAAAAAAGCCCCGCAATTGCTTGCGGGGCCGTATATGCATAAATCAGGTTGCGCTAATTGTCAGCATCATTGATCCCCACAGGTTCCTGCTCCCACATTGGATAGGAGGCGGCAGGAATCATGTATGTTGGGATGTGTTGCATGTTGCTGTTAATATTCTTTTTTTGCGGTGCAAAGGTAATGGCAAAAAAGACTAATATTAAAATTCATTTTTCACAAGGAAACTTGGAGACTCCTAAACCTGTCTTATCTTTACCCTATGTACGAGCAAATAGACCAGTTTGTAGACAAGTGTATCCAACTCACCGATGAGGAGCGGGAATATTTTCATTCCCTGCTGAAGTTCAGGCGGGTGCGTAAGCGTACGTATCTGTTGCAGGAAGGGGAGGTGTGTGACTTCGAAGCCTTTATTGTAAAGGGTTTGGTGAGAACTTATTTTCTCAGTGATGATGGTACCGAAACCATTTTGTCTTTTGCCGTGGAGAACTGGTGGGTGAGTGACTTGTATAGTTTTACAGAGCAGAAGCCGACCAATATGTTTATTGAAACGCTGGAGGATAGTGAGTTGCTGCTGATTGATTACAAGAGTAAGCAGCAGTTGTTTGAGCAGGTGCCGCAGTTCGAAACCATGTTTCGATTGCTGGTACAGCGGTCGCTGTTTGCGTTGCAGCGCCGGTTTCACAGCCTGGTATCACAAACGGCGGAGCAGCGTTATATCGCGTTTACGGAAAAGTATCCGGAGATAGTGCAGCGGGTGCCGCAAAACCAAATTGCAAGGTACCTGGGTGTGTCGCCTGAGTTTTTGAGTAAGGTGCGTGGCGCTATGCATAAAAAAAAGTAAGCCGGTTAAGGCTTACTTAAACACCAGTCTGTTTGCTTCTTTTAATTCGTCTACCGTTATCGTATGGCCCATTTGAGGATATATCGTTGCGGTTACGTCAGCCCCCATTTTTTTGAGTAGTTCGGCCGATTCATGTACCCTTGCTACTGGTACGTGGAAGTCGGGGTCGCTACTGCCTATGTACACCGGCGTATTATTAAAGTTTCCCTTGTAATTTTCCTGGTAGATGTGATCGCCGATGAGGCCACCTGTAAAGGCCACTACACCACCGTACTTGTCTGCGTTCCGGGTGGTGAATTCCAGCGTAAGGCAGGCCCCTTGCGAGAATCCCAGGAAGTAAATATTTTCTTTGCTGATGCCGGCGGCCACGGTGTCGTTTACTACCTCACTTAATACGTCCAGTGCGTTGCTGAGCCAGGGCTCATTTTCGGCCGGTGGTGCGAGGAATGACTGCGGATACCAGGTGTTGCCGGTAGCCTGTGGTGCGATGATCGTGTAGTCTTTTACGTTAAGGTGTGGTGCCAGGGTGATGATGTCTCTGGCGGAGCCACCACGGCCGTGGATCATGATAAGGGCTTTTTTAGCTTCGGTGATGGGCCTGCCGGCGGTGATTATGTTTTTCTGATGTGTCATTAGTTGTTTTTTTTGATTGGTTCGGGATGACACCTTCGGTGTCATCCCGGGAGGGGGCCCCGCTGCGCGGGGCCGCTGCTTTTTATTGTGTTAGTAACCTTCGGTGTTATCCGCGGTTGCGTGTTGTGCGGGCCGCTGCTTTTATTGCGGTTGTACCCTTCGGTGTCTTCCTGAGATAACTATTTTAATACCGGCAATACGCCTTCAATTTCTTTTCTGTGCGGCTCGTATTGTTTAGGGAGTCGCAGGCCCTGACCGAGTTCGTTCAGTGGTTCATCCACGGTGAAGCCGGGGTTGTCGGTAGCAATTTCGAAGAGTACGCCTCCTGGTTCTCTGAAGTAGAGGGAGTAGAAGTAGTCCCTGTCGATTTTCGGTGTGATGTGGTGTCCGGCGGCTACGATTTTTTCACGCAGGGCCATCTGGATATCATCGTTTGCTACGCGGAAGGCCACGTGGTGGTTGGTACCGGCAGCGTTGTGGCCGCGGTCGCCATCCGGCGTTGCCAGCAGGTCGATGATGTTGGCGCTTTCCACGGTGGTGGTACCAAAGCGGTAGCGGTTGCCTTCCTGTGCCAGCAGCGTGTAGCCGAAGAGGTCAGTGAGCACTTTTGCGGTGGCGTCGATATTTTTTAGCGTCAGCGTGGTGCTGTGGAAGCCTTTGGTGGCGACGTCTTTTTTGATGTCGGCCGTTTCCCATGGGAGGCGGCTATCCGTGGCAGGCGTTTCTACGAAGCTGAGTTGAAGTCCGTCCGGATCGGTAAAGCGTAATACTTTATCACCGAGACGTTCGATGGTTTCTTCGAAAGGCACGTTGAATTGTTGGAAGCGTGCTTTCCAGAAGTCGAGACTGCCGGTAGGAACGGTATAGCTGATTTCCGTAGCCATGCCGGTACCGGATTTACCTTTACCGATGTTTTGCCATGGGAAGAAGGTGAGGATGGTGCCGGGTGTTCCCTGCTCGTTACCGAAGTAGAAGTGGTAGGTGCCGGGATCGTCGAAGTTGACGGTTTTTTTCACCAGTCGTTGTCCGAGTACTTTGGTATAGAAGTCGAGATTTTGCTGAGCGTCGCCTGCAATCGCAGTGATGTGGTGTAAGCCTAAAATATTGTTGTTCATAGTAATTATTTTAAAAAGTTAGATTTCAAATGCAATACGAATTTCATTTTCCAGGAGTCCGCTACCGCCGCCATAGTGGCGGATGATGCGGGCATTGGATGCTATATTTCTGACCTGGGCTTCGTCGGCCTCGTTAACGCCGGCGCAGAGCAGGATGCCGTCATAGTTGTTGCTATGCAGCAGTGTGGCTGCCTGTTCCAGCGAGTTGGCGATGGTACCGTTCCAGCCGTTGTGGCTGTTGATGAGCCGGTGTACCACCTGCATGATTTCAGGGTGGTAGCCTATTGCCAGCAGGTTCAGTGATGATTTGTCTGTCATAATCTTACAATTGAATGTTCATGGGTACATCAATTACCAGGATGGTGGCGCTGTTACTTTTCACCTGGCCGTTGAATGCGGCTGTATCGCTGATACCGAGTGCATCGCCGGTTGAGAGTACATGTCCGTCTATGTCTATACTGCCGTCGATTACATATAAATAGGCGCCATTGCCATTTTGTTGGATGGTATAGCTAAATTCTTTATCTCCGCTGAACTTACCCATGCTGAGGTAGGCGTCCTGGTGGATCATGGCGGCTTTTTCGGAGGCTACCGGTGCTACAAAGGTGCTGAACTGATTATCAAACCAGGCATTCTGGAGGGTAAGGCGACCATAATGCGGCGTTACGTTCAGTGCGGAAGGGTAGATCCATATTTGCAGGAAGCGGGTGGACTGCTCTGTTTCGTGGTTGTATTCGCTGTGGAATACGCCGCTACCGGTGCTCATCACCTGAATTTCTCCTGCCCTGATCACTTCTTCGTTGCCGAGGTTGTCTTTATGTATCAGGCTTCCCTGCAGTGGGATGGAAATAATTTCCATGTTATCGTGCGGATGTTTACCGAAGCCTTTGGTGGCTTTCACGATATCGTCGTTGAATACACGCAGTGCACCAAAATGAATACGCTTAGGATTATAGTAATCCGCGAAGCTGAATGTTTTTTTACTTTCCAGCCAGTCGTTATACTCGTGGTGTCTGCTGTCTTCTTTATGTAGGATATACTTGCTCATGGTTTGTATCGTTGTTGATGATGTAAAATTGCGAAGAAGTGAGTGGGTGGCAAATGAACTGGATTAAGAAGTGGTCTTAATCTAGATTAAGAATTTAATGAAGCGGGTACAACCAATAGCTTTTAGGTTTGGGAGCCACCGGCGCACGTAAGAGCTAATGGGGTGGTGCGGGCTGCAGGCCCGCCCCACCCCAAAATGGCGCTGACCGAAGGTCAGCGCCATTTTGGGGCTAAAAGTCTACAAATATTAAATACTAATCTATGTGATAAATTATCATTCAATTCCTGTTAATTTTTAACATTTGCCAATAAAAAAATACATCTTAAATAAAATAATGCTTATTTTTATACCGGCTTAACTACAAAACAAGCCATTAGCCCACCCGCCTTTATCCATTCCATAGTTAATTATGATTGTGAATTTGTATCAACTATAATATAGTTTAACCAACATCTGATTGCTATGAAAAAAAAGGGATTTTTGATCGACATGGACGGCGTGATCTACAAAGGCTCCGAACCTATTCCGGGCGCAGTAGACTTTATTAACGGACTTAGAGAAAGGGAACTGCCTTTCCTGTTTCTGACCAATAACAGCCAGCGTACCAGCAGGGATGTTTGCTACAAGCTTAACAAGATGGGCTTTAAGGTAAATGAAGAAGATATTTTTACCTGCGCCATGGCTACTGCCCGCTACCTCGCCTCCAAAAAAGAAAATGGTACTGCATATGTAATAGGAGAGGGCGGTCTGCTCACAGAACTGCATAATGCAGGGTATTCTATTGTAGACGACCAGCCGGACTACGTTATCATCGGCGAAGGCCGCACCATCATGCTGGAATCGGTAGATAAAGCGCTGAACATGATCATGAAAGGCGCTAAATTAATCGCCACCAACCTGGACCCTAACTGCCCCGTGGCAGATGGTAAATATCGCGCCGGCTGCGGTGCACTCGTTGCCATGCTGGAATGTGCCAGCGGTGTACAGGCATTCAGCGTGGGTAAACCTTCTCCTGTAATGATGCGCATGGCCCGCAAAGCATTGCAGCTTACCACGGATGAAACCGTGATGATCGGCGATACCATGGGTACGGATATCCTCGGTGCCGGCTCCATGGGCTTCACCACCGTGCTTACACTTACGGGTGTTACCAGTCGCGAAGACCTCGTACACTTCGGTTATGCCCCCGATTTTATTATTGAATCCATCAAGGATCTGCTCAACCAAAACCTGTTCGAACGCGTGATTGGTCGATCACTCGTCCCAGCAGAATATTAGAAAATAGCTGCTGTAAAACCGGCCCTGCTGGCGGTGTGTAACTGCATCTGCTGGCGGGGCCTATTTGTATTATCGTATGCCCGTCTACGTTAGGCGTACACCCCGGCTGAAAAGTCGTTAATCAAAACTTAATAATCCCTTAATACGCACACCTGAAAATTGCACTTAAGTTTGCCTCTGGGAAAATAGTGGCAAACTATGCGATTAACTTTACCTGAACAATCGGATGTATTATTGCTGCAAGAATGCAGGAAAGACAACACCAGGGCTTATGACGTACTCTTCAACCGGTACTCCGGAAAGCTGTATTATTATGCGCTCAAATATATCCGCAACGAAGCGCAGGCAGAAGAGGCCATGATGGACCTGATGTTCTGGCTCTGGGATAAGCGTCACCAGCTGGACCCGGACATTCAACTGGCCCCTTACTTATTCAGGGCCATGAAACACGCCGTCATCAAAGTATTAACCCGCCATCAAACAGAAACCCTGCCCCTGGATTTTGCGCATGAAACTGCCGTGGAAGACGCTGCCAACCGCCTCCGGGAAAATGAACTCAGTGAACTCTATCATGAAAAGTTGAATAGCCTCAGCCAGCAGCGACAGAAAGTATTCCGACTCAGTCGCCACGATGATTTATCCCACGCGGAAATCGCCAAAGAAATGAATCTCTCCCTGTTCACCGTTAAAAATCACATCAAGGCATCCCTGACCTTTTTTCGTACGGAACTCAAAGATTATATCGATATCACCAGTGTGATAATCCTGATTTTTATCTCCTGACAAAATATTTTTGTAACCATTAGCCCTTTCGCATTTTTTTTGGCCTTTATATAGTAGGTGACCAAGTATCACCTGCATCACATGGCAACAATTACAAAAGCACTCTTAACTAAATACCTCGATCAGCAATGCACTGCCGAAGAAGCAGCGCTGGTAGAATCATACCTGCAACAACCTGGTAGCAGCGCCATACTCAGCGTATTGCTGGAAGAACGCCTGCAAAAGGATATAGCGGCAAGTATGCAAATGCCCACTGATCATGCACAGCAAAAAAAATGGACGTCCGCCATGCACAACCGCATGGGGATAAAGGATACGGTAATGCCTGTACGAAAATGGTATTACGTGGCAGCGGCCGCATCTCTCTTACTTATAGCCGGCCTGACGGGCATTTTTTCTATCAGCAGCACCAAACCACCGGCTATGGTGATATCTCATCAACAAAATAAACCCGGTCAGCGAAAAATAATTCAGTTGAGCGACGGTTCCACCATTCACCTGGGGGCCGCCAGCAGCCTGGAATACCCGGAGCAGTTTACCGGCAACACCCGCGAAATAACACTCACCGGGGAAGCCTACTTTGATATTACTACTGATCCCAGGCATCCTTTTATTATTCATACGGGAGATGTAGCCACCACTGTACTCGGTACGGCCTTTAAAATCGCCGCCTTCGCCGGCCAGCCAATCACAGTGGCCGTAGCCAGCGGAAAGGTGAAAGTGGAATCAAATGCCAACGGGAACTTGCAGGAACTGGCCATACTCACCGCTGGCAAACAGGTATCCTGGCACCAGCAGCAGGCTACCCTGCAATCCGTAAATGCAGCCGATGTTGCCGCCTGGCAAAAAGGCCGCCTGGTATTCAATAATCAAACTTTAGCAACAATAGCCGCCACCCTGGAACGTTGGTACGACGTGAAAATAAATTTCACCCGCCCACAAAAAGCAAATGAGAAAGTGACAATCACCCTCTTTGCTGCAGGGGAACTTAAAACCACCCTGCAAACACTGGCAGCAGGCAATAATTTTAGCTATACAACGAAAGGCCACGAAGTAACTATTCACTAAATATTTATCATAAGCATGCAGTAATACTACCACACAAAACAAAAAACGTCCCCGCCAGCATTGGACCGCAGCAGGAACGTTCTAAGATTTTATCCGGACTGCCAACAGTTTTCTCAGGACCACAGCAGCCGAATTATTAACAGATTTCCCGGGCATACCGGGACTAACTATCAATATTCAAAAGTATGGAAAAAGGATTAAAAAAAGATCCTTTAGGATTTTTCATGGAACCTGTGCCCGACAGCTTTGAATTTGTGTTAAAGCCCATTGGTGCAGCAGGTTCGCCTCCAGCCACCACAAAGCACCTACACAAAATTTACTTCCTGATGAAATGCTCATTTATCGTATTAGCAACACAGTTGACCTTCGTGAGCCTGCTGTTTGCAGATAACCTGAAGAGCCAGGATCTTTCCCGCCGTCTGAACCTACATCTCCACGATGCAGACGTCAGAGAAAGCTTGCTGAAAATTGAAAGCGAAAGTGGCGTACATTTTTTGCTGCCGGAAGCTCTTCTGTCTTCCGTAAATAAAAAAATCAATTTACACAAACTTGATATAACCGTGAAAGATGCCATAGCCGGCATTTTGAGCGGTACAACCCTCGACTATCACCTGCTCAATGGCTACGTAGTAGTAGCCCGGAAAAAAATACCGGTGAAAATTTCCGGTCGCGTGCTGGAAGCAAAAACAAAAGACGCGCTGCCTGGCGTGTCCGTACGCATTAAAAACGGCAGCGGCGGCGCTGCCACGGATATCAATGGCTACTTCACCGTAGAAATCCCGTCTGAAGGTGCCATCCTCCTCTTCTCCCTCATGGGCTACGAAGCCAAAGAGGTAAAAGTGGCCGGCGGTTCAGCCCCTATCACCGTGCTCCTCAACGTAAGCACCCGCACCCTCGGAGAGGTACAGGTACAGGCCCGTCGTAAAACAAACACTGAAATTACCGTCCTGCAGGAAAGAAGAAACGCAGCCATCGTGCAGGATGCCATCTCTGCACAACAAATCGAAAGAACAGCCTCCATCACCACCACACAGGCGTTGCAGCGCGTGAGCGGAGTCACCATCACGGATGATAAATATGTAGCCATCCGCGGTTTGGGCGACAGAAGCGTGATCGGCCAACTCAACGGTGTGCGGCTGGCGTCTTCTGATCCTGACAGGAGCGCAATCCCGCTGGACCTCGTGCCCGCCTCCCTGCTGGATAATATCACCATCTATAAAACAGTTACACCAGATAAACCTGCGGACGCTGCGGCCGGTATCGTAGAGCTTAAAACCAAATCGGTACCGGACAAAGCCACCCTGGAAATTATCGCGCAAACAGGCTTCAACACTAATATTGGACCTGGCGGCCGCATGAACAGCTTTTATAACAGCGACCTCGGCTTCCTCGGTAATAAAGTAAATGATAAAAAGCTGAGCAGCGACTTCCTGCACCTCGCCGGCCAATACCCCGGCGGTTTAAGCCAGATGCAGAAAATGATCGCAGAAAGTAATGGCAGCCCCGCTATGCAGCAGGAAGCCGCCCGCATTAATAAAGTGATGCACAGTTTTGATCCGGTGCTTACCACGCGCTACAAAAACGCACCACTTAATCAACTTTACTCCGCCACCTATGGCAATAGCTTCAAAGTATTTAAAAACAAAACACTGGGACTCGTAGCCGGTGCCAACTACTACCGCCGGACTACGGATGTATATGGCGGAGACCTTACCCAATACAGCATCTACCAGGGTGTGATTACCGGCAACCCGGCAGTATATAGTCCGCGTAACATCCCGAACTATATCACCCCTAACAGCCTGTATATGGGAAAGTACCAAACCTATAAGGAAAACACAGGCACAGAAACCCTCAACTACGGCGTGCTCGCAGGCTTAACCTTCCGCTTTGACACACGAAATGAAATCAGCATGCAGTACATGGGCAGCTGGGGTAGTGAGGCGCAGGCAGTAAATATGTACGGTAAATACGAGTATACAGGCTTACCGGGTGATGTAAACAGCACCATCTATTCACTCAAACAAACCCGCCGTAACCTGAATACATTTAACCTGCAAGGGGAACATAAGTTGCTCGAAGGGCAGTATTCACCGCGGTTAAGTTATAACCTGGCCACTTCCACCTCCGCACAGAACGATCCGGACTTCCGGTTTGTAACGCTCACCGATTACAAACCCCGTGGCGGCGCCTGGCGCTTTCAGCCTGCCATCGGGCAGGACCTCGGTAACGGCAGCTACGTATATACGGAACATTTATACGCCCTGAACTCCGGCTATGTAAATGGTTATGGTACCTACGGTATCATCCAGGCAGAGCCCAACGGCCGCCGCTGGCGACAGCTGGACGAAACCAACTGGAATTACAAGGCGGACCTGGCATTTCCATTCCCGTTGTTCGGTCAGAAGCAGGAATTCAAAACGGGTATTAATTACCTGAACCGCGACCGCCAGTTCAGAGAGAATATGATGTTCCTGCCCGGCTCTAACTTCTCCCAAAACAAAGCCAATACTATTTATACCGTTAACGGTAACCTGGATGCACTGGTGGGCCCGAAAGTGATCGGTATTCAACAGCCTTCCGGCAGCACCGGCGAAGGTGCCGACCCGGTGGGGGGCTTCCTGTATAACACACAGAAATCACCCAACAACTACAATGGTTTCTTTGAAACCAATGCCTTCTATGCTATGCTGGACCTGCACCCGCTTAAAAATTTTCGTTTAGCCGGCGGCGTGCGTTTCGAGAAAACGAATATCCAGTCGGCCGTAGACACCGCCAACGTATTCCTCGATCCGTCGCTGACCACCAAAAATGCAGATGGTACCAGTGTGCCGGTAGTGCTGATCAATCCGAATACGGTGTATAAAACCGGTTATAAGCCCTATTACGCCCTGAATATGACTTATACTTACCGGGAGGATATGAACTTCCGAATGGCATTTAATACCACGCTGGCAAGGCCTGAGCTGAGAGAGCTAACCAATGTGTTTGAATTTGATGCCTTCCAGATGGGGTTGGTAGTAGGTAATCCTAACCTTGTGAATCAGCATACGGAAAACCTGGACTTCCGCTGGGAGTGGTTCCCAAATCCGGGTGAGGTATTTTCCTTATCTGCTTTTGGTAAACGCATCAACAACCAGCTGGTGAAAGTATTCAGTCTGCAAACGGATGGACTGGCCGCCAGGTTCCCGGAATATCCCACTATTCAGTTCCAGAACGATCCTAACACAGGTACGGTATGGGGCATGGAGCTGGAGTTAGTAAAGGATTTAGGGAGATTAACACCTGCGCTGAAAAACTTTTTCATTGGCTCCAACCTGCTGCTGGCACAAAGCAATATCAAAAAAACGGACGCCCGTTATGAAGCCAATAAATCGCTGGACAGGCACACTCCTGATAACAGCCCCCTGTTTGAACAGGCACCGTATTCCATCAACGGCTGGCTGAACTATAAGAACACACGATTGGGAACGGACCTCACTGCTGCCTTTAACATGGTAGGGGAGCGTCTTGTACAGATCAACCTCACCGGTGAACCTGATCTGTATACGCGTCCTGCACCCACCCTGGATTTCATTTTCTCCCAACAGCTGGGAAAGCGATTACTGTTTAAAGGCTATGCTAAAAATATCCTGAATCCTGCCATAGAAACGGTGTACGCCAATCCCGGTACCGGTGGCTTCTGGTACGGCAGGCGCTATGTAAACCGCAGCTATAAACGCGGTGCTGAAATCATGATGGGTTTCACTTATAAGCTGTTCTAAAAACTACTAAAAAGGGAAGATATGTTTTATAAATGTTTTGCCGCAGGCATGCTCTTGTTAGCCGGTTGCATGCTGTCGTGCAAAAAGGAAAAGGTGAATTACTCCTACGACAACCGCCCGGATACCACGGTAAGCGGCAACTCTACCATCCGGTTAGTGAACCTGGTAGCCAATAACCAGCTGTCGCTGAACGGGGATAGTCTTACCGGCTACCTCGCCTTAAACCCGCTACCCGGTGGTGGCGAGCCACTATACCCCGGCACCTACTGGTTTCCGGCCAATGGTAAATTGGGTACCACCTTCACTATTCCACGCCAGTTCCTCACCACGGGCAAAGCCATGGTGAGTAGCGATTACCTTGCATACCAGAGCCTGCGCGATTCCATCGGATTTGAAGTGACGGAAATATACAGCCAGCCGAAGGACTATTACATGCTGAAAAGTTTGCCTTATACTGCTGCAGCAGTAACGCGCGTGGTAGAAGTGCCGCGTGAAGTGACCGCTCCTTCGAAAGCAGGCTATTTCAAAATACGGCTGGTAAACTTTGCTGACCAGGTAGCAGCCAGTAATAATGCTGAAAATTTAGCGGTACCACTTACCCTGGTGTTTGCCGATGGTACGAAGGTAAGCACTGCGACCACTGATGTGCAAACTCGCAGCTGGTCGTCATATGTAGAGCTGCCTTATGGTACCTACCAGTTCAAAGTGCTCACGCCATCAGGTACGGAAGTAAGCAGCATTCCTGGCAACAACCTGGAGCAGACCAACCTGGTGGACCCGGCCACGTCTACGCTGGTAAAACCTGCTACCGGCTTTCCCAATGCTGTAAGCACAGGACTTACCTACGCCCCGGTAAAAACTTACCAGGCAGGCGGCGTATACACCATCGTAGTAGGGGTTACCAAAATGACCGCACCTTATGTGTATGGTACACCCGGTGAATCGTTTCCGTTTTATCAAAACGCATTTCGTGTAATCGCTGACGTTAGTGAACCAGTCAATAATGAATATTACCGCCTGCAGGCCGTACAAGCCGATCCGGATGAGGCAAAGGTCACCTTTGTTGTAAACGGCGTCCAGCTCGGTAATGCGGGGTATGGTACCAGTACGGCCTACGGCGTATATGTGACGGGTAAAACCACCGTGGACGCGGTAAACGCCGCAGGGAATGTAATAGCATCTGCCCAACAACAACTGATGCCAGGCATGAATTACACGGCCTGGTTATACAAAAACGCCGCGGGTAAGGCGGTGCTAACACTGGTGAATAATAACCTGAGTGGCAGCTGGTATGAGGTGGGTACAGGCAATAGTGGACAGGATGGTACTTATAACCGCCTGCTGCATGAATATCCTTTTAATATCCGTTTCCTCAATCTGTGCAGCGACTTACCATACGTGAGTTTTACACTGGATAATGGTCAACCCGCAGGCTCCGAAACCGGCACCCGCAACCTGCAGCCGGGCGTAGCAGCAACAGAACTGCCCTATGCCCGCTTTAACCAGGTGCATCCTGCCTACCAGATACTGGCGTATAAATCAGGTCCCGGCGTATACCCGGGCACGTGGTTGTCCGCTGTACCTGTTTTAAAAAGCACGGACTTCATCACACGCCCGGATGCCTATACCCGCCCGGTAAAACCGGTGCAGGAGCCTGGCATCTATACGGTAGCACTGATTGGTCAGTTAAACGGCAGTCTGCCGGAAGCGAAGAAAGCAAAAATGATCATCATTAAACACACGAAGTAATAGTTATGACCAAGATAATGCATCTCCTGGCCGCCTGTGCACTGTTATGGGGTTTCAGCTCCTGCAGCAAGGTGGAATATACGGAGATAGAAAAGCCCGCCTACCTGCGGGTGTTCAATGACCTGAACCTGAAGATAGGATTGGAGAATAAAGATGAAGACAGACCCTATCTCTGCATGCTGATAGATCCGGAAATCAATAAGGATGGTGTGCCTGTATCCGCTGCACTGAAAGGCGACTACCTGGATCAGCGCGATCCTTACGCTCCTCCTTATCCATCACACATCGGCAGCAGTACCCGTAAAAATAATCCCGAGTATCCGGGCAAAGAAAATGTGCTCGTAGGGCCGGTGTTAAACGGATTCGATTTGTCGGGCTGGGCACAGGTACCCTCCGGCAAACACCGCGTGGTATTCTATTACCGGCCTATGAACGATATTCCCTTTTTTGACCTGGAGCCTGCCGTGCGCAGCAAGAAGGTGGTAGACACAGTGATCGACCTGGGCGTGCAGGAAGTATATACCATGCATGTACTGCAAAGCAATTTCGTAACACAGGAAAAGGGCATTGTATTACGAACGGAAAACTTTCATAAGCTGCCATTGTCCGACTCCCTGGTGTACATCAACTTTTACAACTACAGTGCCGACGGCTTCTGGCAGGCGGATATAAACCTGAAGAAGAACCAGTACACTTCCGGTGTAATGCAATATGGTGTACGCGATGAAATGAACATCTGGTTGTCGCTCTGCAAACCGGGAGGTGTTAAAACCATTCCCGGCTACCGGTTTGCCTACCTTGGGCAACTCAGGAGGAATACAGGCAACCAGGTGTCGCCGTATTACAGCTTTCCGCTGTTTGCCGACAGTGCTTCCAATCACATTGTAACGGACATCTGGCAGCGTATTACCTTACTGGCACCTGGTATTGATCCGGAACAAAATCCCTACCCTGATTATTACGCGGTTACCGATGGAGGTTATGGGCTGGTGGCCTGCTATGGTAACGGCAGCCCGCAGGATTTCCAAAGAGGGGCGCTGTATCTGCCGGGCATGATTGTCAATATCCATTCCGGTAATTATAATCCACGCTCCTTTGCGACAGTGAACACGATTGAGATTGTTAACGGTAACGCCTATCTCACCACCATTCAGCGTAAGTACGCCCCACCTGTTTATTAATTGCTCAAAAAGTAAAAACAATGTTTACATATATCAGATCCTGCATGCTGCTTGCCTTGCTGCCGCTGGCTTTCACCGCCTGCAAGCATGATGAACTGGTGATGCCCGATCAAAAGGAATCGTACAGGCTGGCAGGTGACTTTATAAAAAACAACTACGATTTGTCGCTGTTTAATGCCGCCATGGAATACACCGGACTGGCAGCGGAGATGAACGGCCCGGGGCCGTATACGCTGTTGGTGCCCGGTAATACCGCCTTTAATGAGCTGGGTATTACCCGTGCCTCCGATTTTCTGCGATTGAATAAGGATAGTCTGAAAGCCGCGCTGCAATATCATATCCTTACCCGCCGGCTGCCTGCTTCGGCAATTCCTGCTAACGGTGTGGATATACGCTATGGCAATATGGCCGGCAGGGAAGTATATCTGACCTATGCCAGCTTCCCGGTGGACTATCCGCAGTTTCCACAAAACCAGCTGTTTATTAACGGCTCCTATGCCGTGAAAAAAGATGTGGTGCTGGCCAATGGCGTGTTGTATGTGCTGGATAAAGTGATGAAGTATACACCAGGTACGGTGCAGGACTGGCTGGCCGCCAGGGCGGAGTATAGCGTGTTTGTAGCTGCGCTCAAACAATTTGGTTTGTGGGGAGATATGAGTGCCGCCGGTTCCATGACGGTTTTTGCTCCGGATAATGAAGCGATGAAAAGAGCGGGGATCACCATGGAATCTCTTAAAGCTTTAACACCGGAGCGATATATCGGTGCACGATTATTCGGCATATACCTGCTTCGGAATAAACGCTTTTTCCTGACTGATTTCCCCGCGTTTGCCATCATTTACGGCACTACAGGCGTGGAACTTTCGATTGAAGGAGACGTGTATAATTATACCCTTAACGCTACAAAAAATTTCGGCCAGCTGGCACCTGCGGAGTTCACCTTTGGTTATAAAGATCCTGCGCGTCCTGTACTGGGAGTGATACGTACTGTAAGCAGCAACACCTCCCGCCTTACGGATAACCTGACCGATAACGGCATTGTGCATGACATGCCGGGATTAGTGATCCTGCCGGAAGAGGCGCAAAAAAAATAATGATATGAGAAACTTACTATTTTCTACGCTCGCTTTACTGCTGCTGATGACTGCCTGCCGGAAAGAAGAATTCCAGCAACCACCACACGGGGAGCCTGTACCTTATACCGATACTGCGCGGTATGACCTGCCAACGCTGCTCGGTATGAGCGGTTATAAATTGTTTAATGCAGCGTGGCAAAAGAGCACTGTTAATACCCGGCTGGCAAAAGAAGGAAAGAACATGCGGTTTACCATCATGGCGCCTGACGATGCGGCCATGACCGCTGCGGGCTACACGCGTGAAGTAATTGCCGCAGCAACTACAGCGCACCTCGATTCGCTGGTCTGCTTCCACATTATTACAGAATACATTGATACCACAGCTTTACGTGGGCAATTAGGCAGTGTGCGCCGTACAACAATGCTGAAAGATGCAGTGCTTATTGAAAGTATTGTAAAACCCGGTTCCAGTGTGCCGATGATGGAACATTATACCTACAAACAATTCCTGGGTATGACCGCAGATGGCAGCTTGCTGGTGAACGGAAAAAATACAGGCAAACACACACCACTGTACGCCACCAATGGCATCATCTGGCCGGTAAATCAATTACTGAAACGCCCAACGGAAAGTACGCTCGATTTCCTGCGCCGCGATCCGCGCTTCACCATATTTGCCGCGCTGATACAGCAAACCAATGACATCTGGGAAACGGAAGGTATGGGATATTTTCCAAGGACCAGCTTTTCCGGCCTGGGCCCGACAGGAGGGAACGAAATCAGCAGCAATGCTTTTTTTGCACCTACTGATGAGGCTTTCAAAAAGGCGGGATTTAATTCAGTAGAAGATCTCATGGCCCTAAACGCACGATCCATGCCTTATCTGGACTGGGATTATTTTGAAATGATCAATGGCTTCGTTACTGATTCACTGCTGGCCTTTCACGAATGGGGCCGTATGTATACGCCCACTGAGCCTGCCTATGGCGCCGGCTATGGTGCCCCGGCAATGTTTTTTTCCAATGACCTGGATAACCGCATCATCGGTAAGTTTGACCTGACCACCAGCAGTGGTGGCAGGGTACCACCTTATACTATGCCGCTGAACTTTGGTAACAGCGGTGGAAAAATCACCGTGCAGGTAAAAGGTAGCAGTCATCCTGGTGCTGCGATTGAAGAGGCAGATATCATGACCTTCCAGGGACCTGTGCATGTGATGGAAAACCTGATTCTTTCCGATAAAGTTAAGTACTGATGAAAAAGTATAACATTCATATAAAAATACTGGCTGCCTGTGGCATGTTGTTGCTGACAGCGGCATGCTCCAAAGAAGAGGCCGCGGCGCCGAAAGACGGAAACCGGATCGTGCAGGTGCTGGCGGATAACTTCAACCTCACCATGATGAACACGGTGGTGTCGCGCTCCAATCTGCGTACGGACCTGAATACGCCGGGGCCATTTACCCTCTTCGCACCGTCGGACGAGGCCTTTGTGAAATCAGGCTATATCAATGTGGTAGCTGTGCTGGGAGCCAGCTCCGGGCTGATCACGTCCCTGGGTGCTTATCATACCGTAGAAGGTACTTACGACCTGAATAAACTCCCGTTTCTCTTTAACCAGGAAATTACTTCCAGGGGCGGCAAGCTGTTTGTAACCCGCTGGGTGAAAGGGCAGGATACCATACTGACCATTAACGGAAGCCGTTTGCTGTCGTCTTCTATCACTGCTTCCAATGGCCGGGTACAGGTCATCGATCGCATGCTGCAACCCTATCTCCATGAAAATATAGGAGATGCCATAGCCGCAGAAACTGCACTCACCCTTTTCTGGCAGGCCGTGCAACGGGCAGGGATGACGGATCAGCTCAAAGGCAAAGGTCCTTTTACTATATATGCACCAAACAATGACGCGATGATAGCCAGCGGCTATGCCACGCTGGAAGCTATCAACGCCGCTCCTGTTGCAGCCATCACCGCATTGGTGAAATACCACGTAGTGGCTGACCGCCGCTTTGTAAACGATTATATCCTTACTACCGCCACCGGAAAAACCACTACCACGCAGGGGATGAGCGATCATAATTCCATTACGGTATCACTCACGCCTAACCCGCAGCAGCCTGGCGCTTTCACCGGCATCACGCTCCGGGGGATCGGCAATACAACGGATGTGAAACTGGTAAAACAGGATATTATCTCTGGCA
The DNA here is from genome assembly GCF_900142605.1 of Chitinophaga jiangningensis. Classification (GTDB taxonomy): domain Bacteria; phylum Bacteroidota; class Bacteroidia; order Chitinophagales; family Chitinophagaceae; genus Chitinophaga; species Chitinophaga jiangningensis. Next base: position 288,959 of record NZ_FRBL01000008.1, on the reverse strand, counting down.
ACGGCGTGCTGCATATCACGGACCAGGTGCTGCGCATCACCCAATAATCATCAAAGTTACTCAAGCTATCAGACATGCAAGTTTTTACGTTTAAGCATATACGCTTCTTTTTACTGTTGCTGCTACTGCCATTTGCAGTGCTGGCACAGGAAACAGGCGGCGGCCTTATCGGCAGGGTGCAATCAGCCACAGGAGAGGCCCTGCCCGGGGTGACGGTAATAGCCGTGCACGGCCCTTCAGGCACTAAGTATCCCATCATCACCGATAATAGTGGGCGCTACCGCATTAATGGCATGCGCATCGGCGGTCCTTATAGCATTACCGCCACTATGATGGGCATGCAAACACAAACCATTGATAATATTACCGTGAAGCTGGGCGAGCCGCAGCTGCTGAACATCACGCTTGCCGATCAAAGCACAAAGCTGGGTGAGGTGGTTGTAAAAGGAACAAAGGCCGGCCCGCGAGCCAACAGCTACGGCGCAGGCCAGCATATCAGCAAACAACAGCTCAACAACATGCCCACCGTGAACCGCAGCCTGCAGGATATTACCCGTATGGTACCACAGGCTTCTAAAGACAACAGCTTTGGCGGCTCCAGCTTCCGGTATAATAACGTGACCATCGACGGTGCCATCAACAACGACGCCATCGGTTTCAGTCCCTCCAACGGTGGCCAGAGCGGTACCAGCGGCCAACCCGGCAGCAGCACGCGCACCAATCCCGTATCATTGGATGCCATCGAAGATATGCAGGTATACCTCGCCCCTTATGATGTGAAGATCGGTAACTTCACCGGCGGCAGCGTAAACGCAGTTACCCGCAGCGGTACCAATACCCTCACAGGCTCCGTATATGCCTACGGCCGTAACGCCGCCATTACAGGAAAAGATAAGGCAGGCACACTCGGTAAAATGGACAGCGATTTCCAGGACTTCCAGGCAGGTATTCGCCTCGGCTTTCCGCTCATCAAAAACAAACTATTCTTCTTCACCAACGAAGAAATTACACGCCGTACAGAACCCGCACAGCTGATGGCCGGCAAGGCAGAAACCGCGCAGATCCTCAGTGCTGACGATGCCGATGCGATCCGCAATGAAACCATCCGTCGTTATGGGAATATCTTCGACCCCGGTACTGCCGGCAGTTATAACACCAGCTCCAGGTCCAATAAATTCTTTAACCGCCTGGACTGGAATATCAACGATCGCCATCAGCTCTCTGTACGCAATAATACGATTCAGTCCAGCGCCATCCATATGGACCGCGACCAGCAGGATTTCCGCTTCAGCAGCATGGCGTTTAAACAAACGAATAACCAGAGCAGCACCGTAGCGGAGTGGAAGAGTCGCTTCAGCAACGCTGTAAGTAACAGCCTGGTAGCCGGTTTCAGCGTAGTGAAAGATTTCCGCGATCCGCTCAGTGATCCATCCCTGCCACAGGTACAGATCATGGGCCGCACCCCCGGTACCACCATCTATCTGGGCACCGACCGCGAAGCAGCCATCTTCAATATGAAACAACGTACCATCGAAATCAGTGATAATCTCACCTATACAAAAGGTAAACATACCTGGTTGTTTGGTACACATCATGAGCTATATCACATCGACTATGGCTTTGTAAACAGCTGGAACGGAAGGGTAGATTATCTCAGCATCGAAGACTACCTGAACAATACGCCGTACCGCGTGCGTGGGAGCTACAACTACACCAACAATAACCGTGATTATATACTCGCTAATCCCGGAGCGGTGTTTAATATCAACCTCCACAGTGTATACATACAGGATGAAATCCAGGTAACAGATAAGCTGAAAGTGATGCCTGGCCTGCGTGCGGACTATAGCTGGCTGCCGGAAAAACCCGTGCTGAGTGAGAAGGTGATCAATTCCCCCGCTGACCCATATTTCGGGACTACTTATACCTATACTCCGTTGAGCCGTGTACGTAACCAGTTTTTTGATAAGGTGAAGTTATCGCCGCGGTTGGGCTTCCGCTACGACTGGCTGGGCGATCAAAGCCTGATTCTCCGTGGCGGTGCCGGCCTGTTTACCGGGCGTATTCCTTTCGCATGGCTGGCCTATGCATACTACAACAACGGCATCGGTTACGGTTCCTTTGATCAGCGTGCGGACCAGAAGCCTTTTGCTGCCGGTACGGACGCTATAAAACCCGGGCCGGAAGGCATCGCTGGTTTTATCAGAGATAATGGTACCATCATCAATAATCCTAATGCCGGTAAAACGCAGGTGGACCTGGTAGACAACGGTTTTTCCATGCCGCAGGTGCTGCGTGCCAGTATGGCCGCAGATTACACAACTGCTGATCAATGGAAATTTACTGCTGAAGGGATCATTACCAGGGTGCTGAAAGACGTATTTTTTCAACAGGTAAACATCACTGACAACCCGCAGTATTACGGTTACGATAAAAATAGACAGCAGCCAGTTTATGCCGGCAGTATTAATCCTGCTTTTTCAAATGCTTACCTGCTGAGTAATACCAACAAAGGATACAGGTATAGTATAACCGGTACCGTTAGTAAAACGTGGCAGAGCGGACTGTATGCAAATGTGGCGTATACTTTCGGGGAAAGTAAAGATGTGTTTAACGGTATCCGCAACTCCATGGAAAGTAACTGGCAGTTGAACCAGGCACTGAGCCCTAATGATGCGGCGCTGGCATATTCTAATTTTGATGTGCGGCATCGTATAATCGTTAACGTTACTTACCGCAGGCATTGGAGTAAAGTGCTGGTAACCACGCTGGGCCTGTTTGGAACAGCGCAGTCGGGCAGTCCGTTTACCTACGGCATTGTTAATAACAGTGTGCAGGGGTTACCGCAGCAGGTGAGCCTGGCATATATCCCTGCCGCAACAGAGGCCGTGAAGTTTTTCCGCGATGCAGACGGGCAATCGGCCGCTGACCAGGCTGCCGCGTTCAACGCTTATGTGGAAAGCAATGCTTACCTGCGTACCAGGAGGGGCATGTTCACGGAAAGGAATATGGGCCGTACGCCGTGGAATATCCAGGGCGATCTGCACTTTGCCCAGGAATTCCATATCCCGTCGCTTAAAACGCATTACCTCACGCTTACGGCGGATATTACCAACTTCACCAACATGCTGAATGGCAACTGGGGGCGCCAGTACTTTTCGCCCAATACCTTCAACAGTACTGCCAGTGTGGGTTTAACGCCAGCATTGTATCCGCCGGCACAAGGTAAGGAAGGGTACCCGGTATACAACTTCGCTCATCCGGGTAAACCATACAGTGTGGATTATTTCGGTAGCCGGTACCAGATGCAGTTAGGCGTACGCTATACATTTTAACAATCACGACAGATGAAAAAGATAATTACCTATTTGATTAGCTTCCTGCTGCTGGCAGCCATCGGCATGATGGAGGCCTGCAGGAAAAATGATCCGCCGATGGCGAAGCCACTGGCCGTGAATAGTTTTTACCCCAACAGCGGTAATGCCGGTACGCTGGTAACCCTGCTGGGCAGTGGTTTCCCGGCTGATGGTAAAGTGATGTTCGGGGACAGGGTGGCCGAAGTACTGAATCATAACGATACATCGATGGTAGTACGTGCACCTGAAAACGGGCAAACCGGCAAATTGACCTTAGTAACCACCGATAAAACCATTGAAGTGGGAACCTATACCTACCAGCAATTGAGTGTCCGTAGTTTTTTCCCTTCCAATGGCCCCGCCGGCATGCATATACGTATCAGCGGGGAAGGTTTCGGCAATACAACTTCTCCTGCTGCAGTTACCATCAATGGGGTGAGCGCAACGGTTGTAAGCGTGAGCGATACCCTGATTGTGGCCGAAGTGCCGGAGGATGCCAGTAGCGGTCCTTTAACCGTGGTAGTAGACGGAAAGAGTTCTTCCGGCGCCATGTTCCGCTTCCAGGCAATTAAAGCCATCAAACCCCTTACTGGCGGCCCGGGCACGAAAGTCGTTATTAACGGTTCTGGTTTTGAAGCCGCGCCGGCCGGCAATCTGGTGGATTTCAACGGTAAGCCCGCGGAGGTATTGGAAGCTACTGAAAGCAGGCTGGTGGTACTGGCCCCTGCTGATATTACCACGGGTCCTTTATCCGTTACCGTTAGCGGACAAAAAATACCTGGTCCTGCCTTTACCATTGTGCCTTCCCCGATCATTGAAGTGGTTACCCCGCTGAGTGGTCCAAAGGGATTGGAAATGAGTATTTCAGGGTTAAACTTCAGTAAGGAAGCGGATGAAAACATCGTAACCATAAATGGTACAGTAGTGCCGGTGAAAACAGCTACTGCTACCAGGCTTACTTTAGTGCTGCCGGGTGGTACCGGCGATGGAAAGGTAGTGTTGGCAGTGAATGATCAAAAGGTGGATGGGCCGCATTTTAAGGACCAGAACCTGGGCATTGTGCAGGTAATGCCGGCTACCGGTCTCGCAGGTACAAAAGTAACTATTACCGGCGCCGGTTTCAGCACTGTGGCGGCAGAAAACATAGTCACCTTTAATGGCATTCCGGCAACGGTGGAAAGCGCCACGGAAACCTCGCTGGTAGTAACTACGCCGGCAGCCCTGACCACCGGTGCCCTGGTGGTGCGGCGTGCCGCACTGGAAGCACACGCACCGGCGGAGTTTTTGCGTGCGGGCGTGCAAACCATCTACGGTGGCCCTGGCACAGGTAGTTTTATTTCTTTCTATGCAACAGGCATTGCAGTGGACTCCAAAGGAAATATTTATGTGTCCAGTCGCGGTGACGGTACCATCCGTAAAATTACCCAGGATGGCCAGGTGTCCGTATATGCAGGTATACCTAACGTAATGGGTACCAAAAACGGAACTCGGGCGGAGGCTACTTTCGGCGCGATCAACAGCATTGCGATAGATGCCGCTGATAACATGTATGTGTCCGACCAATACACTACGCCGGTGATCCGTAAAATTACGCCGGATGGGATGGTGAGCACATTTATAGGCAGTGGGCTCACGTATTCGGGCAAGCTGTTTCTCAACAAAGCCGGCGAAGTATATATCACCCAAATGTACCAGGGGATGCTGAAAGTTTATGCCAGCGGTGCCACTGAAAAGCTGTTTAATTTAACAGTATCGGATGTTTGTCAGCCAGCAATTGACGCGGCAGGGAATATCTATTTTATGAACGACGATTATAACTCCTACCTCTCGCGGCTAGCAGCAGGAGGGGGCTACACTACGGATTACCTTGGCAGTTCAGATATGGGGCATGTGGATGGTACCCGTGCAACGGCGCGGTTCCAGTATGGCATCGGAGGCCTGCTGATGGATAAGGACAATAACATGCTGATCCTTGACAGGTGGAACTATGCCATCCGTAAGTACAATTTACTGAGCGGAGAGGTGTCCACCATGATGAAGGCTGGCAATGGCTTTGCGGACGGTAGCTTTGACCAGGCGAAGTTTTCTTCCAATACTGCCGGCTTTGCGATGGATAAAGAAGGGAGTATTTATATTCTTGATATCAACAACGCAGCAGTGCGTAAGGTATTCTTACGATAATAAAAACCTGGAATCTTAGCATTATACATTCGATGAAACGGTGCCCCGTCTGTTCTCAGGCGGGGTTTTTATTGCCACCCATTGTGGTACAGGGCGTATTTTTTCATAACGTGGATGAATATAGGAAAACTCCGACACATATAACAGCAGCTGGCTGGGATTTGGGGAGATATCAGGGCTGCTGGGGATCGTAAAATCGTGAAATCCTGATTTTTTAGCAGTGGCAGGTTTTTGATAATTTAGGGAGAAATTAGTGATTACATTCCTTAACCCTTCGATCCCATAGTATGACTACACGATTTTCTGGTTTTTTCAGGCAGACGTTAGTGCTGCTCCTATGTCAATTATCCGTGATGGCCGCTTTCGCCCAGCAATACACCGGCAGCTGGTATGGAACGCTCGCCACTCCTTTTCAAAAAATGGTGCTGGTGTATCATATAACGGCGGATGCTTCCGGTAACTTATCGGCCACTATGGACAGTCCTGATCAGAAAGCCTTTGGCATTAAGATGGACACGGCCTATGTGGCAAATGATTCTCTCCATATTAATTTTAAAAGAGCAGGCATTACTTATGCTGCCGCGCTGGTAAACGATACGGCGTTGCACGGCCGCTTTTTCCAGGGGGCAGCATTACCCCTGAACATGACACATGATAAGCTGGAGGCGGCCGCACCGCGCGCCCGGCCCCAAACGCCCAAGCCCCCGTATAGCTATAACGTGGTCGATACTACGTACTATAATGCGGATAAATCCATCCGCTTTGGCGCCACGCTCACTTATCCCAAAGAAAATAAGCGCTATCCCGTGCTGCTGATGATTACCGGCAGCGGCCAGCAGGATCGCGATGAGGAATTGTTTGATCACAGGCCTTTCGCCATCATTGCGGATTATCTTACTAAACAGGGATATGCCGTTCTCCGGGTAGACGACAGGGGAGCAGGGAAATCCACCGGCCAGTTCAAAGACGCAACCTCGGCCGATTTTGCCAAAGATGTACAGGCGGGTATCGCCTTCCTGAAAACGCTGCCGGTGGTAGACCCGAAGAAAATAATTCTGGCCGGACATAGCGAAGGTGGCTGCATTGCCGCCATGATAGCGGCGGAATCAAAAGAGGTGGCCTATGTGATATCTCTGGCAGGCGTAGGTGTGAGCGGCCGGGACCTGATCGTTCAGCAGGGCGTGGATATGAGGCGCGCCGCCGGAAATACCTCTGCATCCGATCTGATACTCATCGAAACAGCACTGCGGAGTATGGCCAATACAGTGGTTGCAGAGCCGGACCCGGCTAAGGGCCTGGCCAAAATTACAGCAGATTCCAAAGCCTTTGAAAAAACGATCCCGGATACCACACTAACACGCCTATATCAAAATACTGATTCCGCCACGCGCGCAAAAAATCTGGAAGCTTCTGTAAATCGTTTTTATGATCCCTGGTTCCGTTTTCTTATCACCCGCAACTTCCCGGACTACTGGAAAAAAATCACCGTGCCTATCCTGGCGATCAACGGTGATAAGGATGTGCAGGTGGCAGCGGAGCCTAACCTTACGGCTATACGCAAAGCTGCGGAAAGCAACGGCAACAAACGGGTAACCACCGTGAGCCTGCCAGGATTAAACCACCTGTTCCAGCATTGTAAAACCTGTACTACGCAGGAGTATGCGCAGCTGGAGGAGTCGCTGGCACCTGAGTTGCTGGAGCAGCTGCGGGTGTGGCTTGCAGCAAATGTGAAATAGTGAAATATTCCATTAAGTTACCCGATCAGGGTGGAGACCTTCGGTCTCCACCCTGATCGTTTAATGGTCCGCCTTCGGCGGACCATTAAACGATCTTAACCAACAAAACATAATCCTTTGCGATCTTAAAAAGCCTTACGCGCCTTCGCGAGAAAAAAAGATAAACTCACCTTCACCCTTTTTCCGCACCCAATTGCCAATATGTTATACATAGATCCCACCGCGGGGGTTTCTATACTAAATATGACAAATATGACAATTGCAAAATACTGCTGCTATCTGCCGATACTGCTCATGAGCTATACGGCCATAGCAGGTGAAAATACCGACCCACAGAAAGAATTAAACCGTAAAAACACCATACGGTTGGTGATGAACCGCATCAAAAATGAGCACTACGCCCCAAAAACGGTGAACGATCAGTTCTCCCAAAGGATCTGGCAGCAATACCTGAAGGTGATTGATGCTAATAAAAATACGCTCCTCCAGGAGGATGTAGATGCGCTGCGTAAATATGAAACTCTCATCGACGATCAGCTGACTTCCCAATCCCTGGAATATTTCAATGCCGCATACACCATACAGGCAAACCGACTTGCCGAATTACAGGTGCTGTATCGCACCCTGCTTGCCCGGCCTGTTAATTTCAGCAAAAAAGAAACCGTTGCCCCCACCAGAACAATGGCATCTTTCCCAAAAAATGAAAAAGAACGTGCAGAAATATGGCGCAAATCCATGAAGTATGAAGTGCTGAAAAAGATGCTGGATATCCAGCGCCAGGATAGTACCAAATCTGATGTGGAAACGGAAGCCGCCGCTCGCAAAGCCGTGCTGGCCAATATGGACGGACTCTTTAAAACCCTCTTAAGCACCACCGCTGCGGATGATCGCTTTGCGGCCTTCCTTAATACTGTGGCCATGGAAATGGACCCGCATACGTCCTTTATGGCACCCATCGATGCATCGCTGCGGGAAAGCATGATGACGCACCGCTATTTCGGACTGGGTATGGAACTCACTGCACAGGATGGTGATGTAGTGATTAAACGTGTACTGCCCGGCGGTACGGCCGATCTCAGCGGACTACTCCATGCGGATGATCGCATCCTGGAACTGAGTGACGATAACGGCAAAATGATAAACGTAGCAGGCATGAGCATCACAGAGGCTTCCCGCCTGATACGCGGCCCGCTCAACTCCATCGTGAAAATGCGCGTGCGCAAAGCTTCCGGCGAAGTAAAACAGGTAGAAGTTAAAAGAGGAGAAATTAAGGAAGACGCTAATGCCGCCAGGAGCGCAGTGGTAGTTGAAGGCACAAAAAAAATAGGCTATATCCAACTATCGGAATTCTACCTCGATGCTAAAAATATCAACGGAGTGCGTTGCGCCCGCGACGTGGCCATGGAAGTATTGAAACTGAAGGAACAGGGAGTAAACGGTATGGTGATTGACCTGCGCGGCAACCCCGGTGGCTCGCTGGATGAAGTAGTAGCCATGACAGGCCTGTTCGTGAAATCAGGACCCGTAGTGCTGGGCAAAGGCAGGGATAAAATTGAATCCTATACTATCAATAATAACGGCGAAACGCTTTATGATGGCCCGCTGGCGGTAATGGTGGATGAAAGCAGTGCATCCGCATCCGAAATATTTTCTGCCGCCATCCAGGATTATAAAAGGGGTATTGTAGTGGGGAGTCCCACCTCATACGGCAAAGGTACCATGCAGGTAACCTATCCGATGGGTAAGCTGGGTGATAGTGCCAGGGGTATTGCCAACATCAACTACGGCAGCATGGCGCTTACCATCAAGAAATTTTACCGTATCAACGGCACTACCACCCAGCTGGGCGGGGTAGTTCCAGACGTAATTTTCCCAAGTAAAAAAATATATGCAAAAATCAGGGAGAGGGATTTCGAATCCGCGATGCCGGCAGATACCATACCAGCCGCACGTTTCCAGCCATACACCAACACAGCGCTCCTGCAGCAAACCATTCGGCAGGCCAATGAAAAAATTGCCCGTGACAGTAATTATCAACAACTCAGGTATCATGTAGAATGGCTGCATAGCCAGGAAAATCAGCCTATCAACCTGGAAAAGGGTCTTTTCAGGAAACAGTTGCAGGAAAGCCACCAGCATGAACTGGCCATTGATAGCGCTCTTACTTTATCACCCGATCACCAACTTAGTATGCAGGGAACTGCGGATGACAAATTACCGGCCGAAAAACGCGCACGGTACCAGGACTGGCTAAAGGCCTGTGCCCGGGACAGGCAACTGGCCGAAACGGTGCAGATGCTGACCGGAATGGCAAAAAATTAGGTCTGGCACATTGATTATCCGGTTTTTACGCTATTTTGTGTTGATAATTTTACGGGTGCCAACGCGATATGTATCAACCAAACTCTATAGAGCCGGCTTCTTTTGAAGAACTTTTTCGTAGCCACTATTCTATATTGTGCGCCACAGCTTATTTTGTATTGAAAGATGAAGATGCAGCAAAAGATATGGTGCAGGACTTTTTCATGTACTGCTGGGATAAGCGCAATATTATCCAGATCACACAAAATTTTAGAAGTTATGCAACCAGAGCTGTTCGTAATGCCAGTTTAAACTACTTAAAGAAAAACGGTAAAGTAGTATTCAATGACCCTTCCGATTCTATGGATCAGGCACCAGATTTGGTGGACGACCGGGAACTGGAAGAGCAACGCCATGCTGCCCTTTGGGCAGCTATTGGCCGTTTGCCGGAGCAGCGCCGCCGCATTTTTTTAATGAGCAACCGCGACGAGCTGTCGTACAACGACGTAGCCGGCAAACTGAATATTTCTGTCAATACCGTTAAAACACAAATCAAACTGGCCTATCAATTCCTGCGAAAAGAATGTGAATGGATGTTCATCTACATCCTCTTCCTGATTTTTTTTAAATAAAGAAGATTTTTGATTCACCCTTTTTCAGACTTGAATTGCCTTAATTCATATCAGTATGAATACACCAGATCAGGATATCAATTGGGATAAGGTTTTGGCCGCCCTCACCGATGGAGATACCAGCCATCTTACAGCCGCGGAGCAAGCCACTTATCTCGAAGCATTACAAATGAAGCAGCTCACAAAGTCGGAGGAACGATTTTCTACCGAAGAGGGCTGGCAAAAACACATCGCCAACAGGCAACAACAGGGATTAAAAGTACGCTGGCGCCGGCAACTGGCCGTAGCCGCTACTTTGCTTGTATTGCTGGGTGCCGCAGGTACCTGGTGGGCACTCCATCAAACCAAACCGGCTGGTAAACCGGGGATGCTGGCACAGGCCACCTTGCCGCCTGCTGCCGGTGTGCAGATAAAAATGGGTAATGGCCAGTCGGTAACGCTGGACAGTACCGGAAAGGTTACCCGGCTGGCCAACGGTACCACCGTGCAGCTCAACCAGTCCAACGTAATCCGGTTCAGTGTAGGCAGCACTGTTACTGTGCAGCTGGATACCCTGGTAGTACCAAGGGGTAATAAAGCACATATTGTTTTGGGAGATGGTAGCCATGTATGGCTCAACGCCGATTCGCGACTGGTATACCCCAACGTATTCACCGGCTCCGCCAGGCGGGTATCGGTAAGCGGAGAGGCATTTTTTGAGGTAGCACCTAACGCGCAGCAGGCATTTGAAGTGGCCGCAGGCCCGGTAAACGTAACCGTGCTGGGAACATCTTTTAACATCAATAATTATAATACCACTATTCATACTACACTGGTAACAGGAAAGGTAAGTACAGGTGCCGCCGGTAATAAACTGGTGCTCACACCAGGCCAGCAGGCACAGTACAACACCCAAACGAACCAACAGCAACGCATCTCCGTAGATGCACGGATCTATACTGCCTGGAAAGATGGCGATGTTTATTTTGAAGAAGCCGCACTGGGAAATATCCTGCAACAGCTGGGCCGCAGCTTTGATTATAACTTTACCTGCAAAGAGCCTGCCCTGATGCAACTCCTGCTTACGCTGGACATGCGCCAGCCAGCCACCCTGCAACAGGTGCTGGATCAAATCACCCGGATCACCGGAACAGTGCAGTTCCGTATTGAAGGTAGAAATATTGAAGTATTTAGAAAATAAGTGAATAAAGAGAATTATTTAGAAAACGTGGCATCGGTATACCGCTATCAGCTGGTGACTGTTTAACCAACTAATATCAATCAAGATGAAAACAATGAAGGGCACACCCTCGTTCAGGAGGGCAGTGCAGGGCTATGCTATGCCATTGCTGCTGCTATTTTTACTGCTGTTTACCACGGTAACGGCAAGCGCCTGGCAGTCGGATGTACTGGCTAAAAAAGTGACTTACCAGTCAAAGGATTTGCCACTATCCACCGTGTTAAAGCAGATCCGCGATATCACCAAGGTGCGCTTTACCTACGATATTGGCCTGATTCGTAAAGGACCCTCTGTTACAGTAGACCACAAAAACGGCACGCTGGGAGAATTGTTAAAAAAAGTACTGATGAACTCCGGACTTGAGTTTATGGAAGACTTTGGAGGGATCGTCATCTACCCGCATATTAGTGCCTCGGTAGATGTGCAGGTAGGCTTTTACATACAGGGGCAGGTGATAAACGCAGCAGGAATGCCACTGGAAGGCGTGTCCATTGCTGCCTCTGGCAAGTCGATGGGCACCACCACACAGGCCGACGGTATGTTTGGCATGGTAGTAAACGAAAAACAACCCGTGCGCTTTTCACAGGTGGGTATGAAAACGGTTGTACGCACCTTCTCTTCGGCCAACAATAGCACGTTGTTCAGAATAGTGATGGATACTGCCGTTCAGGAAATACAGGAAGTGGTAGTAAACGGGTATCAGAAAATCGATGCCCGTATGTCTACTGCTTCTGTATTTAAACTGGATGCGGCTGAAGTACTAAACCCGGGCATGCCCAGCATAGATCAAATGCTACAGGGTAAAGTGCCGGGATTGCTGGCCATGAATAATTCGGGTAGTGTAAACGCACGCCCCACCATCCGCATCCGCGGTACCTCCACCTTTGTAGGTAATGCCAGCCCTTTATGGGTAATAGATAATGTGGTGCGCCCTGATCCGGTTAACCTCTCCGCCACGCAGCTGAACAACGTGGTTACTGACGCACAATCGGGTGATTTTTCTATGATTGGCAGCGCTGTAAGCGGCCTGAATCCCTACGATGTGGAAAGTATCACCTTTCTTAAAGATGCTGCTGCCACCGCTATTTACGGCGTGCGCGCTGCCAACGGGGTGATTGTGGTGACCACCAAAAAAGGAAAGGCCGGACCCATGCGCGTGTCCTATAACAGCAACTATGGCTTCCGCCAACGGCCGGACTTCACGAAAATGAATCTCATGAACTCCGCCGAAAGGATTGAACTATCCCGTCAGCTCATGGAGGATGGACTCCCGCACAAAACGCTCAGTAATTTCCTGAACGAACCGTATTCCTATGAAGGCCTGTACATGGCGATGAATGCGAAGAAAATCACCGAAGCGGAATTCAATACCGCCGTGCAAAAGCTGCAAACCAATAATACGGACTGGTTTAAGGTGCTGTATCAGAACCAGCTGTCCACGACTCAATCCATCAGTATGAGCGGTGGCGCCGGTAAAACAACTTACTATACTTCCTTCTCCTATTCCAGCAACAAAGGCCTGCCAAAAAATGACAGGCTCACCAGGTATACCGCCGACATTGGCATGCACACAGAAGGAGGGAAGCGCCTGGAACTGGATGTACGCCTAATGGGTAACTTCAATAAGAACCAAGGTTATTATCCCACTGTGCAGCCGCAAACCTATGCGCTCAGCACCAGCAGAGCGCTTACACCAGACCTGGCCTATGCACTGTCCTCTTCCACTATCATCAAACATCCGATACCAGGGCCTATTACTTTTAATATGCTCAACGAAATTGCCAATACGGAAAATACCAGCAGCGTACGATCCATGGTCGGGAATATAAATGTCAGGTATAAGATATTACCCCGCCTGTTTCTGAGAAGTACCGTCAACGCGGTGCTGGATAACAGCGAAAGCTTTATGGCTGCATATGAAAACAGCTATTACATTTCCGCCATGCGTGGCTGGAACCTGGGGTATACACCTACTGCCCGGCAGGTAAATGAATCTAAAATTCCTTATGGTGGTATTGCCAATATTGCTACCAATTTCTCCTCTACCATCACGAATACCAACATGCTGGATTATTCGCTGGGTTTATTTAAAGAGAGAGATCAGCTGGCACTGATGGTAGGAACCGAGGCGCGTTCCACACAGCTGAAGATGAATAAAACTACGCAGCCAGGCTACTTTCCGGACAGAGGACAAACTTTTTCTCCTTCCTTTCCCAGCCTCAACCAGCTGATGAGTTACAGCATTACCAACTCCTTAAACAATGTTTTTTCGGTGATGGCCACCGCCGCCTACAGCCTGAAAGGAAAATATGTATTCAGCGCTACGGCAAGGTCTGACGGCTCCAACCGATTCGGTCAATATTCGAATGCTAAATTTTTACCTAACTACGGCTTATCCGGGAGATGGGATCTTTCCAGCGAAAAATGGTTACAAACCAGTCGCCTCGTGAGCGGATTAACGCTCCGCGGTTCCTATGGTTCCCAGGGAAACGTGGTGGATGCAGTAGGACCTGAGCTCATCGCTTCCTATCCTGCAAACGGGTCCATCAACCAGATCACCGGCTTCCCCTTTCTTAATATCAAGTCATTGCCTTACCCATCCCTGCGCTGGGAAAAAACACACCAGTTTAACGCAGGACTGGATGTATCCCTGTTCGACAGAAGAGTAAATGTGAATACAGATTATTACATTAAAAGAAGCCGCGATCTGATTATGGCACGTACCATTGCCGCAGAATACGGCATTACGACGATGTATAAAAACGAGGGAAGGCTTATTAACAGCGGTATTGAATTGACTGTAAACGTAGAGGTGATCCGGAAGAAAAACTTAAATCTCTCCCTGACCTTTATTAACAGTAAGAACACTAATAAAATAGGCGATAACGATTTCAGTAACGACTACCGGAGCTACTTTAACGGTACAGCAAACGTGCCTGGACGGGCCATCAGTGGTTTTTACTCATATAAATACATGGGCCTTTCCCATGAAAATGGTTTGCCATTGTTTGATAACCTGACAGACAAAGATCCTAAGGTCGATAATCCTACCTCCTGGCTCGTGTATTCAGGACAGTTACAGCCTATCATGAATGGTAGCTTCTCTGTGGCCGCCAGGTATAAGCAGTTGTCGATGTACGCTACTTTCGCCTATGCATTTGGCAGCCATAAACGTTTGGATCCGTTGTTTCTCAATAAAACCAATGACGGGGTGCCACCACCATTCGGCAATGCCAACAGGGTGCTGCTGGAGCGCTGGCGCAAACCCGGCGATGAGGCACATACCAATATCCCGGCGCTCGTGGATCAAACCACCGCCAAGGCTTACCTGGGGCTGAATGACAACCCTTATAGCGCCTACACCAATTCAGATTTCAGAGCAGTACGTAACGACTTTGTACGTTGTCCTAACCTAAATCTGAATTATTCTTTCCCGTTGCCGGTGGTAAAGCGTATGGGTGTGAACGGACTTAGCTGTGGCGTATTTGTATCCAATGTATTTACCATTGCCAGCAAAGCCCTGAATGGGCAGGATCCGGAAACTGAGGGTGTTGGCACCACTGCGTTGCCTATCGCACGCCAATATGGTTTAAACCTCTCGCTGAATTTATAATGCAGATCCATTAAATCTATTTTTATGAAGAAATTATATCTGTTGGCTTTTGCAGTGATCCCGTTTGTTGGATGTAAAAAATTTCTGGAAGAGCGGTCGCAGTACGAGATAATACCAAAAACTACCAAGCAGTTTAGCGAGATATTATATACGGAAGGCATGCCAGGCGCAAATACCCGCCTACAGCCGTACCTGACCCTGATGGATGATGATGTGCAGGCATTCAACGGCGAGAACCTGCCTTCTGATGCTGACCTGACCAATAGTGCCCCTGCCTACCAATGGCAGCCGGACTTTATTGAATTAAGCAAAAGTAGCGGAGGTTCGGTGGTATCAAATGGCATGGACTCCTGGAGTACCTACTATAAGCTATTGCTGGGTGCAAACGTGGCTATTCAGTCCCTGGACGGTTCACAGGGAGATCTGAAGGATAAGATACAGTTTAAAGGGGAAGCATTCGCTGCCCGTGCATTTTATCATTTTATGCTGGTGAACCTGTTTGCGATGCCTTACAATGATTCCACCACCACGCCGGATAAGCTGCAGGGTATACCGTTGCGACTGGATGCGAATTTGTCGGACGACAGTCCGCAGAGAAGCAGCGTGAAAGCAGTATACGACCAGGTGATAGCAGACCTGGACTCTTCCATCCAATTGCTGGAGCAGCAAAAGCTGAAACTGCCCACGTTTCGGATGTCGTACCTGGGTGCGGAATTACTGGCATCCCGCGTAAACCTGTATATGGAGAAATGGAATAAAGTAATTGAGCATGCAAGTGTGGTGATAAATCGTCATCCACAATTGCAGGACTTTACACAATGGAATCCGATTCCGGACCCGAATGCCCCGGCAGTGCTGCCGTTTATTTCACCCGATAATCCCGAAACCATCTGGTACTTTGGCAGCGTATACGAACAGCAGCCGGCCGGCATGTCAGTGGCATACGATGTTTCATTCGACTATATTTCCATATTAGAACCTGGTGACCTCCGTGGACAGCAAACATATATTGGAGAGGTGCCGGAGATTTTCAAACCCTATGCACTTACACCGTATTATCAGTTGAAAAATGTGGGTACTTCTCCGCAAATGATGATGGGCTGCGCATGGCGCAGTGCCGAAGCCTACCTGAACCGCGCAGAAGCATATATACAATTGTACCGCACCACTGGTAATACCGAAGCGGCGCAAAAAGGACTGGATGATTTAAATAAGCTCCGCGCCTCCCGCTGGGATAAAACCAAATTCGTACCATGGACCATTCGGCCGGCGGATGAGCTGCTGCAAATGTGCCGCCTCGAAAGAAGAAGAGAGCTGTTCATGGAATGCGGTCACCGCTGGTTCGATCTTCGCAGATACGGTATGCCGGCCATCACGCACTCTTATATGCCTACAAAAACTACAACGGAATATTATCAGTTGAAAAAACGTGATCCGCAATATGTCATTCCTATCGCCAATGAAGTATTGGAAAAAAACAGGTCGCTGGGTCAAAATGTAACCATCGGTTCCAGACGTATGCCTAACTAATTCACACCAATCCTTAAATTCATGATGCAGATACATAAAAAAATACTGGCAGGGCTGCTCTTCGTGGGAGGACTATATGCCTGCAAAAAGGAAGCGGCCATACAGCCTACACCCATTCCGCCCTTTTACACACTGCCACAGGGGGATCAGCCGTATGATGATTCCATCCTCGCTTTCAAAGATAAATATGCCTCCTATATTTTATACAAGTTTACTAACTACGATCTGGTATATGAGGTAGCAGGTGTTACACCCCGTGTAGCCGCCAGGGTTGCCAACCCACAATATATAGATACAACGCTGAAGCTTTTCAGATCTGTATTTATGAACTACTACCCGGAGGATTTCCTGAAGAAAACAATGCCCTACAAAATATTGCTGGCAGCCTCCATCGACACCATGAATGTCACCTATTTAAACGTACTGCAGCCTTCCATAACAGGGACCTTTGCATCGCCTACCACACTGGCAATCGGCTGGGCAGACAGTACTTTCATCAAGAAGAAGTATCCTGCCAGAACGCTCCGGGAATGGCTGACCGCTGCTTATATGAAACATGCAACCATGAGCGGTGCTATGAAAATACCCGATGAATTTGTGATGCTGGCGCCACCAGCCTATAATGAAGCCACCAGTGATCCGCGTGGTGTAGGTATGTTAGGCCAGGCAACCCTCATGGCGGATATCAGTATCTATTGGGACTTTGGCATGTACGTAGCTTATATCTCCAGTCGTTCGCGTGCAGAACTGGAAAATACCATCTTCAAACCGAATTACGATACCAAAGGCCTCATCAGGCAAAAATATGAGGTGGTTTGTAACTTCTTCCGCAATGAGTACGGAATTGACCTGCAGGCTATTGGCGACAGACCGTAACAGCGATTATATCTCCCCGGAAATTATTTAAAAAATAACCCGGGGAGCTTCACCCTTTTCAGCGGCATGATTGCCTTAATTATAACTAATACTGTTATAATAATGAGAGCAATAAGTCTTTCTCTGATGATGCTGCTGGGCTGGAATAGTATGTATGCCACAGGCCCTGCAATGCCGGCAAAACTGCAACTACAGGTGACAGCCAACCGACCTTTTGGAGGCCAGATAATGGTAAGCTATTTCGGGGGTAAGGGAACGGATACATTTAAGGAAGAAGGCTACCGTATGGGGAATACGCCTACCACCAACTTTACCAATACTTTCCCGGCAGCTACCCAGCTTATCACTGTAAACGATGTGCCGATGATAGTAGAACCCGGTGAAACCGTATCAATGGCATTAACGCTGAAAGACGATTTTAAAACTGCCCCTAAAGGCGTGTTCACCGCACTGTGGTCCGGTAAAAATGCATCCAAACATGCTTTACTGTATAAAATTGATAGTTTTTATCAGTCGGTAGATGTTAAAGCTGTCAGCACCACACAGCAACTGGATGAGGTCATTGGTAACCTGGAAAAGACCACCGCACAACTCATTACGAACGCGAAAATCTCCAATGCCGCAGTGCGCGAACTCGTGGATTTCCATGAAGATAAAGCACGGATTCAATTAAAATACCGGTTTGCAGAAGACCATGCAGCACTGAAAACTACCGCCGGTTTTGGCGACTGGTACCTCAAAGGATTTAACATTGGCGATCCGGCCATTGCATCCGTAGGCAGCGAAAGTCTGACCCGTGAAATCGTGACTTTCTGGTGGATTGGGCGCAAACTGCAGGACTCCACCCTCAAAACCATCAATCAGGTAACGGAATTACTTACCACCTGCAAATCAAATCCGCTGAACGGAAAAGTAACCACCAACTGGTTTGTGGTGGAAGGCCGTAACAGAGGTTTCTTCAGCGAGATGAAGCAAATTCATTCCATCGCAAAAGCACAGCTGAAGCCAGGTAGTATTGGTGCTACCACCTGCGATTCTCTTTACAAAGCTTATGCACAGCTGGAAGCAGGACTGCCTGCTTACAATTTCGCATTGAAAAATGAAAATGGAGACATCGTTCGCTTGTCAGATTTCAGAGGTAAAATAGTCATCATCGACATCTGGGCAATGTGGTGCCATGGCTGCGTGGACGGACTGCCTTTCTTCCGCCAGCTCGCCGATTATTACAAGGATAAAAATGATATCGTATTCCTCACTATTTGCTGGGAAGCACCGGACACAGAAACCCAGGAAGAATGGAAACGATTCAGCGTAAAGAAAAATATCAACGGCGTAAACAACCTGTTTTTATCCGCCGACAGGTCCGATCCTAAAGCACAGGAGTTTATGCTTCGCTATTGCCTTACCGCTATCACCCGCTGGGTTGCCATTGATCAGAAAGGCAATATCCTGGATGGTCACCTGAACTATTCCAAAGATGAGAAGTTCGAACGTGTCATTGCCAATCTTTATAAAATGAGGGACTAATCCTCCTCCGACATTCTAAACTATCTATCTTGAACAGCATATTTCCAAAACTGCTTACTGTAGCGTGTTTACTGGTGTGTGGCAGCAGCTACGCACAGGTAAGAAAAGACAGCAGTGTAAGCGCACGGGAAGCTTTTTATGCCGTAAACCTGCCATCCGCCAACGCACAACGTACGGCGGACGGCAGGCCCGGACCTGGCTACTGGCAAAACCGCGCTGACTATGATATTCACGTGGCCTTTGATACCGCCTCCCGCAAGCTGAGTGGTAAAGTAGCCATTACCTACCGCAATAACAGCCCGGTAGCACTGGATTATATATGGCTCACCGTGATGCAGAACCGTTTCAAACCTGATTCCCGCGTAGCCAACACTACACCGGTGAGCGGCACCCGCTTTGGCGTGCAGGAATATACGGAAGGCTGTCATATCCATGAGATCAAAGGGGGTAATGGAAAAGCGCTGACCTTTGAAACGACCGATACTTATGTAAAAGTATTATTACCTACGCCACTGGCCGCAGGGCAGCAGCTGAAGTTCACCGTTGACTATGATTTCATACTGCCGGTAAACGGTTCCGATTACATGGGGGTGCTCTCCACGCCTTCGGGGAAAGTCTATCAATTCAGCGGTATGTTCCCACGGGTATGTGTATACGATGATTTGCAGGGCTGGAACGTATTTAACGCCGGTTATTATGTAGAGCCGGGCAACCTGAATATGTATTGTACGCTGCCTGCCAACGTGATCATGCAGGGCACGGGTCAGCTGATGAATCCCGAAGAAGTGCTGCCGCCGGCGGCGCTAAAGCGTTATCTGTCGGCCTGGAAAAGCGATACTGTCATCAACATCATTACATCCTATGATATCCCTATAGCATCCACCACCTCAAAGCGGACCTGGCATTTTGCTTCGGAAAATGCCGGTGACGGCCTTTGGGCCGTTTCTTCCGCTTTCCTTTGGGATGCGGTGAAAGTGGACCTGCCGGAGAATCGTACCTCACTGGCAATGGCCCTGTATCCTAAGGAGAGCCACCTGGACTGGCGCGGCATTACCGCCGATATGAAACGTATACTGGAAACCTATTCCAGTTACCTGGAACCTTACCCTTACAATACCTGTGTAAACATTGCCGGTGGCATCACCGGTGTAGGTGGCCCCGGTGTGTCCGTCATCAACTACCATCAAAGCTTTGGATCCAACAGTGTGTGGACAAAAACCAACCATGAATTAGGTCACAACTGGTTTAACATGATGGTGTCGGCTGATAGTCGCCATGGCTGGATGTGCGAAGGACTCAACACCTACATCAACCTCGTGAACAGTGAAAAGCTGAACGGGCAACCAAATTTCGAGTATACGGCAGGGTTAAACTACTTTTCTGTTATACCGCCAATGCCACCGCTGAACACACCGGCGGCTGCCGTTACCATGAAGGAAATGGCCATGCACATGTACATGAAGCCTGCGATGGCGCTCATGATGCTGCGCAATGTGGTAATCGGTAAGGCGCGTTTCGATGCGGCGTTTAATGAATTCATACGGGCGTGGCGGTTTAAACATCCGGGACCCAACGATTTTCTCAGGGCGATGCAGAGCGCTACCGGTGAGGACCTCAGCTGGTGGTGGAACAGCTGGTTTTTACAGGACTGGCGGGCAGATGTAGCCATCACCAATGTAGCCTATGTAAAAAATAACCCGGCTAACGGGGTAGATATCACGATTGAAAACAGGGACCGCATGCCGGTGCCGGTGATAGTGGAAGTACGTGAGTTTAACGGCAAGGTATCCCGCAAAATTCTGCCGGTGCAGGTTTGGCTGCAAAATAAGGTATTTGAATTCCATTATCCTTCTACCTCGGCCGTTACATCGGTGACCATTGATCCGGATGGGGTGGTGCCTGACCGCCGCCGGGAAAACAACCGCTGGAAAGGTACCGGTGCTACCAGCGTAGTGCCGGCAGGGTTGACGGCCGTGCAGGTGATTGACAATTATCTGGCAGCCATAGGAGGGAAGCAGCAGTTGCAACAGTTTACCAATGCAGTTATTAGTTATGCTTCTGCAGATAGCGCCGCTATCACATTTGCACGGCAATGGAGTGCAGATAGCTGCCGGCTTAGCTTGCAGATGAATGCGCTGCATAGTGAACTGGCGGCTTTAAAGGTGCTGCCTGGAAAGGTAGCGTTATCAAGGTTTGGCCAGCAAACGGACTATAACCCTGCTGACGTGAAACAGTTGTGTTTAACTGCGGCGCTGATTCCGGAACTGCACTTTTTTGATCAGGACTGCAAAACAACCTTATTACGGGAAAGGATAAACGTAAACGGGATGGATACCTATGTAGTACGGGTGGAAACACCGAAGGGCGAACCCTGGCTGTACTACTATGCCGTGGATGGCGGGTTGAAGGTGATGGAGCAACCTGCACAGCACCGCCCTGCGCAGCAGCTGTTTTACAGCAACCTGGAGTTCTCCGGCTATCAGTCCTACAACGGCATCAAATGGCCCGCGTCCTTACTGTTTGGTGTTCCCGGTGACGAACCGGTAACGATGCAGCTGAAACATATCTCTCTTATAAATTAATATTTCTGACTCATTTTAAAACCAAAAGCTATGAATAGAATATTCCTGGGGCTTGCGTTACTGACGGCCGTTTCGGCGAGTGCGCAGCAGCAAAAGAAAATGCTGGAGCTGGATGTAAAAATTAAAGGATTAATCAACGGTGATACAGTACAGTTATGGGGACCGCTGACCAACACCATTGATACCGCCTATGTAAAAGATGACCATTTCCATTATTCACTGGATATGAGTAAAGGCGGGTCGACCTATATTTTGCAGGTAGGCACCAGGGGAAAGGAATCAGAGGGAACGTTTTTGTACCTGGAAGCGGGTACCATGAACATTACCGGTAACGGTCCTTATTTCCAGAACGCTACTTATACCGGTAGTCAGTTTGTGGCCGACTGGCTGGATATCACCAAAACAGTTTTGGATGCTGACACGCTGTTAGCGCAGAAAGAGGCGGTAGAAAAGCGCATGATAGAAGCAACACAGATTGGCGACCAGGAAGCGAAAGACGAAGCATATGCGGAACACCGCCGTTTGCAGCAACGTGATGTGGATGCCAGTATTGCGTGGTTACGCAAGCATCCTAATTCCGGAGCGGGTTCCTATCTGATCAATGCCTACCTGGCACAGGGCATGGAGAAAAAAGACCTGATCAACCTGATCAGCAGCCTGGGTCCGAATGTAAGAAACACCTTTACCGTGAATAAAATGATGACCGGAGAAATTGGTGGCGGCAGCGAGATGGCGAATCTGCTGAACAAACCTGCGCCGGCGTTTAAGTTGAACAATGCCGCAGGCAAGCCGGTATCCCTGGCAGATTTCAAAGGTAAATATGTACTGCTGGATTTCTGGGCAAGCTGGTGCAAGCCTTGCAGAGAGGCGATTCCGGAGCTGACCGAAGTATACAATCAGTATAAAGGCAAAGGCCTGGAGGTATTATCTGTATCCCTGGATGATAAAAAAGACAAATGGATGCAGGCGCTGGAAGAGGAGAAGATGGCATGGCCACAGGTATCTGACCTGAAAGGTGGTAACGGCGAAGTACCTACCCAATATGGTGTACTGGCGATTCCTGCCTGTTTCCTGATTGACCCCTCCGGCAACGTGATTATGCTCGGAGCCCGCGGAGAGCGCTTAAAAGATAAACTGGCTGAATTACTGAAATAAATTCCACGTACTCATAAGCAAGATAGCTGCCGGCCCTGTAAGGCCGGCTTTTTTTATGTGCCTAACGGGCCATGCCTATACGAAGCGATAAAATTTTTATCCTATATAAAATTTTTATCTAGCTTTGCTATGGTTTTTCATAAACGATATTTAATCTGATCCCATACCAATCTATTTTATGAACGATGCACCGTATTTAGGGGAGATATCCATCGTATCTTTCAACTTTGCCCCAAAGGGCTGGGCCATGTGTAACGGGCAGTTACTGCCCATCAACCAAAACCAGGCGCTCTTTTCAATTTTAGGTACTACTTATGGTGGCAACGGACAAACGAACTTTGCTTTACCTGATTTCCGGGGCCGTATTCCGGCGCATTGGGGCGGGGACGGTATTATACTAGGGCAGCGTTTGGGTACTACTGCCAACACCGTACAACTCGCACAATTACCCCAGCATACACATCCCGTGAATGGTTTTGTGAAGCTGCCGGTAGCCTCCTCAGGTATCTCCAGTGCACCGGCGGATGCCTATCCTGCCAGCGATAATACTAACCGGTTCAGGTCAGAAAAAGATGAGCGGATGGCGCTAATGCCTGCGCAACAACTCACTGCTGCACCAGTGATGAGCAGCTGGGTAGGTGGTGCGGCAGTGACTGCAGGTGATCCTCCATCAGCATGGAAGGCCCGGCCATACCCCAATATGCAGCCCTACCTTGTATTGAACTTTATTATCGCATTGATAGGTATTTTTCCTTCCCGCAACTAAAATTACGATTATGCCTGAAGATGTTTTCTTAGGACAGATTTTTACCTTAGCAGGAGGTTTTGCACCTGTAAATAGTGAGCTTTGTGAAGGGCAGCTGATTCCAATATCCCGAAACACTGCATTGTTTGCATTACTGGGTACTTATTTTGGTGGAGATGGTAAATCCACTTTTGCATTACCTGATATGCAGGGAAAAGTGCCAATAGGAGCAGGCCAGGGTACTGGATTGAGCGACCGCTTCCTGGGCGAGCAGGGTGGATCCCCCGGTACCACCTTACTGGCATCGGAAATGCCCGCACACGTACATACCATCCCGCAAACAGTAATGACACTGCCCGTTGGAACTGCCGCTACCAGTGGTACGCCGGTAGGTAATTATCATGGCGCAGTTTCTACCGCGAAGATTTATGGCACGGCCGACAGCGGCACATCCATGGAAGCCGGTACGGCGCTGTACCTGGATAATGAAGGCGGTAATCAACCATTAATCAATTACCAGCCTACACTGGCGGTAAGCTTTTGTATAGCCACAGCAGGGATTTTTCCGCAAAGATCCTAGTTCGTTGAATTTTTTAAAAAATACCTGTTTAATATTATGCCCGCATACCTTGGAGAAATAAGAATTTTTGCCGGCACCTTTGCCCCGGTTGGCTGGGCATTTTGTCAGGGTCAATCGCTATCGATATCGGAAAATGATGCACTGTTTCAACTCATTCGTACTACCTATGGTGGAGATGGTCTGGAAACCTTTAACCTGCCAGACCTGCAAGGACGCGTGCCATTACACATGGGCACCAATTTAAATGGAGATAGTTATAGTATCGGAGAAACCGGTGGGAGTGAAACCTATACCTTGTCTGTCACGCAGATCCCCGCGCACCAGCACGTACTGGGTGGCAATATATTTATGCCAGCCTACGGAGAAAATCCGGCTAATGATAGCCAGCCAGCCAATAAATATGCAGCCATTACACCAACTATACAACAATATTCCCCAACTCGTGATAACACCAAACAATCCTTGCCACTAAAGGTTACCTCACCTGTGGACCAGGGAGCAGGTACCATGATGCAGGGAGTAGTAGCCGGAGGCTCACAGCCATTTAGCCTGATGCAGCCATTCCTGGTGGTGAATTATATTATCTGTCTGCAGGGGATTTATCCAAGCCAGACGTAATACCTATATCTGTTTGAACAAGATTGTCAGGAGCATGAAACTAGGATTATTATTACCCCGTTCCACTTTTCAGCCGCTGCTGCAGCACGATTTGCTCGCAGGCTGCAAAGCGTATATGGCACACCGTGAGCTGCCGGTGGAGCTGGTAACCGCCAATATTGGTTATGGAACGGACGTACCTGCCGTGTTCGCCGCCGCAGAAAAAATGCTGATGGAAGATAATGTAGATGTATTAGCTATTTATGCAGATCAGGATAGTCTGCAGCAGATAGCTGATTTTGCAAGAGCAGTGAATAAGCTCGTAATCCTGCTGCACCCGGGCGCCAGGTACTTCCATGCCTGGGAGCCGCATACACATGTCATCTCCCACACTTTGCACCATAGTCTCTGCTGCCGGTTCACCGCTGAGCTGGCGGCCACCAAAGCAGCAGCTGCCGCTTATGCCACGTCGTTTTTTGATTGTGGCTTTCCGGCAAGTCATAGCTTAAGTCAGCATTACGCGGATAACGGCGGGCAGATCGAACATAACTTTATCAGCAAATTTAACAGCAGTGATTTTTCCATCAGCCCGCTGGTTGATTTTCTTCGTCAGCAGCCGGCTGTGACATCTGTGCTCTCCATGTACAATGGCGACCTGGCCTATTACTTCCTCCGGCAACTGCAGGAGGCAGCAATACCTAACCTGGAAGTGTTTGCCGCGCCGATGGTATTTGAACCATCGCTCGCTACCGCACATGGAGCTTTACCACCATTATCGTACAGCCTTCAGGGTTACCTGCCATGGGCAGCGGCCATCGAATTACCAGCCAATAAAATCTTCACCGATACCTGTGCCGCTGCTACTAATCGCGTAGTAAACAGTGCTATGATGCATGGATGGACTACCGCCCAGCTGGTGGAGTATATCCTCCAGGGCGCATCCCAACATCAATATGCTGCCACGGCGATAATGAAACACCTGGCCACCCTGGATATAGCCACGCCGCGGGGCACCCTGCATTTTGATGCAGCCACCCACCACACCTTAGCGCCGGTATGGCAGGCTACAGCCGGTGGTGATATGGTGGTGAAGATCAACGGCAACATTCCTGACATTACCCCTGCGTGGAGCACGATGAAAGCAGCAGTAGAAGGGGTGGTGACCACACACTGGTTTAATACCTATCCTTGCGCCTGAGCTGCGTAAGGGGACTCCAAATAGTAATTATTCGCTGTAAGGGCGAAATTTAATCCCGTAAGACTACCAACGATAGTATGAAGTGCACTATACCTAAGGTTTTGATAACCTTGTTTTTTATTTGCTGTACCTTTTTGTCGCAGGCACAGATTTCCCCGGGTGACCTGGTGTTTACAGGTTATAATTCCTTTGACGATGATATAGACGGGAATACACAGAATGATGTATTCTCCTTTGTGTTCCTGAAGAATATCCCCGGTAATACGGTGATTTATTTCACCGATCTCGGGCGGATATCCGGCGGTTTTCAGTCGCTCAGCTGTAGTGCAGGAGAAGGCAGTAATACCGATGGTGTTATCCGATGGACAGCCCCTGCCACCGGCCTGCTCGCGGGAAAGCAAATCGTAATAAAGGGAAAATACAATCCCGCTACCTCCTACGGTACCGTTGATGCGATCTCTCCTACAAAAAACAGTGCCGGCGCTATCCTGAAAGAGTACATCAGTCTTGGCCTGACCGGCGACCAGCTGTTTGCCTTTACTTCCAGTAACGGCAACCCCGGCGGACCACATACCGTTATTGCGGGTATCAATGTAAACAAGGCCGCCTGGGATGCAAGCCTCGAATCATGTGACTTCACCTCATCGATGTCAGTATCCCCAACCGCTACGGCTACACTAAAACTACCCAGCATCCTGGCGGTGAACGGCCGCTATAACTGTAACCGCATCATTGGCACCAGCGCCATATTAAGAGGATTACTCACCGATGCCGCCCAGTGGTCAAAAGATAATACCTTTGCTACCAGCTATCCTGCTAGCTTCAACCTGCTCACCACGCCGCCATGCGACCTTACGATCGTTAACCCTGATGCAGCAGGCGTGGTAAGAGTGGACATCAATACCACCACCCCCGGAGATGGCACCACCTGGACCAACCCCGTAAAAGAACTCAGAGATGCACTGGTGGCCGCCGCCGATCCGGCCAGTGGCATTAAGCAGATATGGGTAGCGAAAGGTACCTACTATCCCAGTGGTATCGGCGATATCAACGCCGCTTTTGTTATACCTACAGGAGTAGGCGTGTACGGTGGCTTCAAAGGCGGTGCCGGAGGAGAAACTACCCTGGCAGCGCGTACACCGGCGGACTATCCCGTAATCCTCAGCGGGGACCTCGACAACGATGACGTAAATAAGGTGGGTGGCATGAGCTTAAACAGTGCTGATTTACGGGGTGGAAATACCTTACAACTGGTGAAAATTGGAAAGGGGGCTATCAACGTCGTGTTAGATAACCTGATCATTACCGGTGCCAATAATCCAGGTGACAACGCTGCCGCCGTGGCATCAGAAAATGGCCTGGCCAGTGAAAACTATCAAATCAATTACTGCCGCCTGCAGGGAAATAATGCTGCACAAGGAAGCGCGGTATACCTGAGAAACGCCTCCGGTACCACTGCTAATATCTCCGGTTGCCTTATTACCGGAAATGGCGGGGTTGCCTTGAGCGCCATCGGATCTAATACTTTCAAAATACAAAACTCCACGATTACCCGTAATAGCTATGGACTCAATTGTAATACTGCCGCTGTTACTGTTACCAACTCCATCATTGCTGGCAATAGTGTAGCGGATGTACAGGTTACCGGCACTACACCGGTATACCAGTCCAGTATGATTCAGACTTCTTTTTACAACAGCAGTTCCGCTACCGACGCTGCACTCAGCGGAGCCGTGCTGTTTAAAGATCCGGCTACCGGCGACTTCCGACTGGATACTTCCAATGTAATTATCAACAATGGTAACAATGCACTGACTACCCTCACCACTGACCTGGATGGAAAACCAAGGATCAGCAATGTGACCGTAGATCCCGGCGCATACGAATACCAGGCGCTGGTGCAAACATTCACTTTTGCGCCTGCTACCACTTCCTATGTATATGGCGCTGCCGACGTAGCATTTGTACCGGCGCCCGCTACCAATGGAGGAGGTGCGATAATTATCACCAGCAGCGCACCGGGCATAGCACAAATTGTTAATAATAATCTGACCGCCAGGGGAGCAGGTAACGCCACGATAACCGCCAAAGCTGCGGCCACCCGTGGTTACCTCGAATCCGCACCGGTAACTATAGGCGTCACCGTTACACCGAAGCCACTCTTTGTAACCGCTGATGATGTAACACGTGCTTACGGTCAACCTAATCCGACCGTGCCGGCACTTACCTGGTCTGGCTTTGCATTTACTGACGGGCCATCCATCTTCACACCTGCTACCACCGTGGATTATGCAGGTACCAGCGAAACATCCGCGCCTGGAGAATATCCACTTTCGCCCAGGATGAATGGTGCTACTAACCCGAACTACCTCGTTACTCCTGCTAACGGTAAACTGACGATCGTAAAGGCTGCGCAAACAATCACGCTGCCTGCGGTCATTACCAAAACCTATGGTGATGCGGCGTTTGATCCGGGTGTAACCGCCACCAGCGGCTTACCGGTGACCTATACCATCCTGAGCGGACCAGCTACCGTAAATGGAACAATGATTACCATCACCGGCGCTGGTACTGTTACCGTTCGTGCTGACCAGGCAGGTAATACCAATTACAATCCGGCTACGGATAATTTCAGTATCCAAATAAATAAAGCCGTGGTAAATATTACTGCCAATAACGCACAGCGACCATATAACGACGTAAACCCAACGTTTACGTATACACTGGGTACGCTGGTGAATGGCGACAATGCTTCCGTGATCACCGGCTTGCCGGCACTAACCACGGTTGCTACCCAGGCATCCGATGCCGGCGATTATGATATCAATGTGGACGTCGGCACATTGCAGGCAGCCAATTATACTTTCAATTTCATCAAAGGCAGACTGACCATCACGCGGCTGAATCAGTTTATCAGCTTCGATAACCTGGTGAACAGGACCTACGGCGATGCACCATTTACCATTAGTGCCACTACCACCTCCGGTTTACCGCTTACCTATACCGTTTCCAGCGGGCCACTCACCATCAACGGGAACACCGGTACAATCAGCGGAGTAGGTAATGTAACGGTAGTCGCCAGTCAGGCTGGTAACACCAACTATAATGCGGGAACAGTTTCCCAGAGCTTTACCATCAGTAAGGCGCCGCTGAAAGTGGTGGCAGATAATAAGTCCTCCGCATACGGAGCCGCCCTTGCGCCGCTTACGTATCACTATGAGGGCTTTGTATATGGAGAGAATGAATCCATACTGGGCGGTACACCATCGGTTACCAGCACTGTTGCGGCCAACAGCAATGTCGGCACTTATCCGATCACGATAGGTACGGGTGCCGTCACTAGTGCCAATTACGCGGTGACATCGCAAAATGGGGTGTATACCATTGGCACTGCTTCACAAACCATTTCCTTCAGTAAACCGGCCGACAAAACTTACGGTGATCTGCCGTTTAGCTTAACCGGAACAGCCAGCAGCGGCCTGCCACTGGTGTACACCGTGGTATCGGGGCCGGCTACCGTTAACGGTAGTACGCTCACCATCACCGGTGCAGGTGCCGTGGAAATTGAAGCGATTCAGCCGGGGAACAGTAACTACGACGCTGCTACCGCAGTTAGGCAGACATTCACGGTGAATAAAGCTGTCCTGAACGTAACAGGGGATAATAAGACGCGACTGTACGGTGAGGCTAACCCAACATTTACCTTCGCTATCAATGGTTATAAAAATGGGGAAGATGCGACCGTTGTAACCGGGGCACCTGTACTCTCTACCAGCGCAGACGCGGCTTCGGCAGTGGGTAGCTATGATATTGACGTGGCACTGAATACACTGGATGCTGCCAATTACACCTTTAATTTCATAAAAGGCAGGCTGACTATCCTCCAGGCGCAGCAAACAATGAGCTTCCCGCCGATTACTGATAAAACATATGGTGATGCGGCTTTCACGCCATCAGCAAGCGTGAACACAGGACTGCCGCTGGTATTCACTGTATCAGGCCCTGCAACAGTAAATAATAATATCATTACCATCACCGGTGCAGGTACTATAACGGTAACGGCTACACAGGCAGGCACGGTTAATTACCTGCCTGCAACAGGCAGCCAAACCTTCACCGTGCAAAAAGCTGCGTTGACGGTAACGGCGGATGATCAACGGAAAAACTTCAATGAACAGGTTGCTGCACTGACTTATCAGATCACCGGATTCGTGAACAACGAAACATCGGCGGTGTTAACAGGGCAGCCTGCTTTAAGCACACCGGTAGGTACTTCCACACCGCTGGGTACTTATCCGATCAATATTACCGCTAACACACTCGCGGCACAAAACTATACCTTCACCCTGGTGCCGGGCACCTATACCGTAGGTAAAGGCACACAGGTGATTACCTTTAATCAACCTGCGGATGTGACTTACGGCGTACTGCCGTTTGCGTTGAACCCGGTGAGCAACAGCGGACTACCAGTATCTTACCGCGTAGTGAGCGGTCCGGCTACATTGAATAATTCCCTGATCACCATCAATGGTGCAGGCGATGTAACCGTAGAAGCTTACCAGGATGGGAATGTATCCTGGGAGGCTGCTACACCTGTGAGCCATACTTTCCACGTAGCCAAAGCAACGGTGGATATCTCTGTAGGAAATTACTACCGTACCTACGCCCAGGGGGATCCTACCTTTGGCTTCTTTATCAACGGTCTGGTAAACGGTGATCCGCTAACCGTGATCACGGGTGCACCGGTAATTACACCGGTATCTACGCCTACCTCAGATGTAGGGGTGTATGATGTGGATGTGGCCATTGGTACCTTGCAGGCCGACAATTACAACTTCAACCTGGTTAAGGGAACGATTACCATCTCCCCCAATAACCAGAGTATAAACTTTGCGCCGCTGGCCAACAAAACATATGGTGATGCCGCTATTCAGCTGGATGCACCTGCCAGCAGCGAACTGCCGGTGACCTATGAAGTGACCGGCCCGGCTACGGTGAATGGCAATGTATTAACCATCACCGGTGCTGGTACTGTAACGGTAACGGCTAAACAGGCAGGGGACAAAAATTGGCTGGCAGCTACGCCACGCCAACAAAGCTTCACAGTAGCGCCGGCAGTGCTTACTGTTACTGCTGATGCGCAGCAGAAGCTCTATGGCGCTGCTAATCCGGTTCTCACATATCATATCACCGGCTTTGTAAATAATGAAACTGCCGCGGTACTAACAGGCACGCCTGCACTCACTACCACTGCTGTGGCCAACAGCGGCGTGGGTACTTACCCGATTACCGTGGCGCTAAATACCCTCAGCGCTGCCAATTATACTTTTGTAATGGTAAACGGTACGCTTACGGTGGGCAGGAATAGCCAAACCATCAATTTTACACCACCAACGGATAAAACCTATGGCGACGCTCCGTTTGCACTCAGTGCTTCCAGCAGCAGCGGCCTGCCGGTTACCTTTGCCGTGAAAAGCGGACCAGCCGCCATCAGTGGCAATCTGGTCACTATCACCGGTGCGGGCAATGTAGTTATCACCGCTAATCAGGCCGGTAATACAAATTTCAATGCCGCTGCGGAAGCAGGACAATCGTTTGTGGTGAATAAAGCCGCTATCACAGTTGCAGCCCGCAACGCGGAAAAAACATACGATGGCCAGGCTTACACCGGTGGTAATGGAGTAGATGTTAACGGGCTGGTAAACAATGAAACACCATCGGTACTGGGTGCGGTTACCTATGCAGGTAGCAGTCAGGGTGCGGTTAACACCGGTACTTATACCCTGAAGCCAGTGGTAGCGGATAATAATAATTACACCATATCCATCACAGATGGTGTGCTTACAATAAAGAAAGCGAAGCAGACCATCACTTTCAATGTAGTTACGAATAAAAACGAAGGAGATCCGGCATTTACCTTACAGGCTACCTCCACTTCCGGACTGCCGGTGAGCTTTGCCAGCGGTAATACAAATGTGATCAGTGTTACGGGCAACATAGGTACGGTGGTGGCAGCGGGTACGGTAGTACTCACTGCTACGCAGGCAGGAGATCAAAACTACGAACCTGCAGCAGCCGTAGCGCAAACAGTGACGGTAACGGCTTACCCGGTTCCGGACCTTACGCCAAACGGACCACTGGATTTCTGTGAGCAGGGTAGCGTCACCCTCACCGCCTCCGCCGCACCGGCGTACGCATGGACTAAAGACGGGGTACGTATCCCTGGAGCTACTACATCTGCCTATAAAGTTACCAGCTCAGGTACTTACCAGGTATATGCACTGTACCCGGGGAACCAGGAAAAAGCTTCTGTAGCCATTACCGTTACCGTATATCCGTTGCCGGTAGTTACCGTGCAGGCAGCTGCACCAACTACCATTAGCAAAGGTGAAACTATTACCCTCAGCGCCAGTGGCGGTGGTACTTACACATGGGAACCTGCTGCGGGCCTCAGTAACAGAACGGGTGCCATCACCAACGCACGCCCGGCTAAAACTACGGACTATAAGGTAGTGGTAACGAGCGACCATGGCTGCGTGGCTTCCGCCACCATCACCATCACCGTGAAAGACGACTACAAGCTGGAATCCAGCAACCTGCTCACGCCAAACGGCGATGGCCGTAATGATTACTGGGTAGTGAAAAACATTGATATGTATCCGGAGAATGAAGTGAAGATATTTGACCGCGCCGGCAGGATGGTGTTCCAGCAACGTAGCTATTCCAACAAGTGGAATGGTACGGTGAATGGGCATCCGCTGATGGAGGGTACTTACTATTACATCATTGACCTGGGAGCCGGTAAACCGCAGTTTAAAGGCTTTATCACGATTATTCATGATTAATCCAGGGCACCATAACAAAAAAGGCGAAACCAACTGGTTTCGCCTTTTTTATTATAAATAAGTTGAAATTTTATACGCGCTGCAGTCCGGGAGTAATATGAATGAACTCCTGCCGGTCATTAAAGTTAAATGCCAGCGTGCCTCTGTGAAGGCCGTTAGCACCGGCGTGGCCAATCATTACCTCTTGGTTTTCTTTATTCTTTTGTGTGCGCAGGCTGCTGTCAAATCCGTGCTGGTGACCACCCACAATGAAATTGATGCCAACGGAATCGTTGGCCAGGGAGTAGTTGGATACCTTGTCCGCAGTATTGTCATACCCCAGGTGGGAGAGGCAAATCACCACTTCGCAACCCTGTTGCCTTAGGCGCCTGGCGGCAGCATTGGCCGCTGCTACCGGATCGGTAACGGTAACACCGCTAACACCCGGCAGGGCAGTACCTACACCCGTAATACCAATTTTAAGCAGTCCTTTCTGAACGATCACTTCCTGTTTTACGAGGGTGGCCAGCTGGCTGTCTGCAAAACGGTAGTTACAGTTGACGAGTGCAAAATCCATAGCGGGGATCAGGGCGGCCAGTGCGGCGGTGCCGTTGGCCAGTTCCCGGTTGCCGATGGTGGCAGCATGGTAGCCGGCTTCGTTCATGGCCTTAATAATCCGCAGGTTGCCGGCAGCATCATTGGAACCGGCGGTAAAGTCACCGGCATCTAACAGTAAATCGCCCGTTGCACCACCATTATTAAAAACGGTGCCATGCATATCGTTGGTGTAATGTACCAGCAATCGGGAGCTGTCGCCCGCAAGGCGAATAGTGGCAGTGCCGGAAGAAGCGAATACGCGCATGGGGGATTTGAATAATAGCAACCCCGCTGCCAGCGAGGTGTTTCGGAGAAAACGACGACGTGTGTTCATTAGGTATAAAGAATAGTGCTAGGGATAAAGATACAAGTACTTATCTAGTGTACCAAGGATTTAGACAATTTGCCGCAAAAATACCGCAATGGTGTTATTTAGTTTTTATAGTTCCGGGGAATTTTTGTTTATTGAGGCTTTTTTCAAAATTTAATAGGACTATGCCGTTGGAAGTGACCGCCCATGCAGCATCTGGGAGCGTTCCCAAGAGCTGGATTATTCGCCTGATTACCAATCTGACCTTCTGGGTATTGATTGCGATTATTGCTGCCGTAGTGCTGGGCGTGCAGGCACCGGCTACCGCCGTGAAGATGGAAGTCATCGGCAAAACGTTTATCGATATCATCAAACTGTTTATTGCACCGATCATTTTTCTCACGATTGTATTGGGCATCAGTGGAATGGACAGTCTGAAGAAAGTGGGCCGCATTGGTGTGAAGTCGCTGCTGTACTTTGAGGTGGTGAGTACTTTATCCCTCGCCATAGGTGTAGGCATGGCACTGCTCCTCAAGCCGGGGCATATAAACCGGGAGGGGTTACAAATGCAGAGTGCTGCCAAATATACTTCCGCGGCGGAAAAGGGTTTCAGCTGGCTGGAATTTTTCCTGAGCAACCTCACGCTGCAAGTTCTGCTGGCGGCCATCATCATCGGGGTGGCGTTAAACTATAGCCGTTACCGATGGCAGGTGATTGCATTTTTGGGGAAGATATCAAAAATCGTTTTTACCGCGCTTAAGTATGTGATGTACCTGGCACCCCTCGGTGCATTCGGAGGCATGGCGTATACGATAGGCAAGTTTGGACTACATACCTTAGTGCCATTGGCAAAGCTGATGGGTACCGTATATTTAACCATGATCATATTTGTAGTCGTGATATTAGGGAGCATCCTGCGGTATTACAAAATGAGCATCTTTAAATTTCTCCGGTATATCCGCGAGGAGCTGCTGCTGGTGCTGGGAACTTCTTCTTCTGAATCGGCGCTGCCTTCCATTATGCAGAAGCTGGAAGGTATTGGTTGCAGCAAATCCGTAGTTGGACTGGTGATTCCAACGGGTTATTCCTTTAACCTCGATGGTACTTCCATTTACTTATCCATGTCCGTGATTTTTATTGCGCAGTTGTATGATGTACACCTGGGTATCATGGAGCTGCTCAGCATCATCGGTATACTGATGATTACCTCCAAGGGAGCAGCGGGGGTAACAGGCAGCGGTTTTATTGTACTGGCATCTACCTTAACAGCACTCCATAAAATTCCTGTGGAAGGCCTGGCTTTTTTACTCGGCATAGATAAATTTATGAGTGAGGCGAGAGCGCTCACGAATATTATAGGTAATGGCGTAGCGACCATCGTGGTGGCTAAAAGCGAAAATGAGTTCACGGAAACACCAGCTTCATAATTAATTAATAAACACCTTTTGCCGGCACCGAAGGTGCCGGCGGTTGGTTCCGCGCTACGCGTGGTGATACTATATACCTCAAAATTCCGGGTTTATACAACAAAACAAAATCCTTTGCTGCTTACCTGCTTATGCTGCTTTGCGAGAAAAAAAATCGCAAAAATTTTTAGAACTCCGACGAACACAATTAAACCGTCAGTTGTTGGCTAATTGGAAACCATAGAAAGCCCTTGAGGTTTTAGATTTTTCAAACCAAATTAAAAAGTCAAACAATGAGCAAGATTACAGTACAAGACGGTACCGAAATTTATTACAAAGACTGGGGCACCGGTCAACCAATCGTATTCCATCATGGCTGGCCTTTATCTGGTGATGACTGGGATGCACAAATGTATTTCTTTCTGGAGCAGGGCTACCGCGTGATTGCACACGACAGAAGAGGCCATGGCAGATCATCGCAAACGGTGGTGGGCCACGACATGGACACTTATGCAGCGGATGTATTTGAGCTCGTGAAGGCGCTGGATCTGAAAGATGCGATCCATGTAGGCCACTCTACCGGTGGTGGTGAAGTAATCCGTTACGCCAACAAATTTGGAAAGGGCCGTGTAGCAAAAGCGGTGCTGATCAGCGCAGTGCCGCCAATAATGGTGAAAAGCGCCAGCAACCCGGGTGGTGTTGATATATCTGTATTCGATGATATTAGAAAAAATACAGCTGAAAATAGAGCGCAGTTTTATATAGATATCACTTTGCCATTCTACGGCTACAATCGCGAGGGGGCCGATGTAAAAGAAGGTATCAGAAGAAACTGGTGGCGCCAGGGAATGATGGGCTCCATCAAAGCGCACTACGATTGTATCAAAGCGTTTTCAGAAACCGATTTCACCGAAGACCTGAAAAACGTAGATATTCCTGTGCTGGCAATGCATGGTACAGATGATCAGATCGTGCCTTATGATAATGCCGGTCCTAAATCAGCCTCACTGGCTAAAAACGGAACACTGATTTCTTATCCGGGCTTCCCGCATGGTATGCCAACTACTGAAGCAGCTACCATCAATAAGGATCTCCTGGCCTGGATCAAATCATAGGCATCACCCCGTCAGGTGATAACGATCATTAATTGCGTTCACTTGCTTATGATAGATTTAAAGCGCTGCATTGCCGGTATGGCAATGCGGCGCTTTTTTTATTTTCTATGGACTGCTGAGGCTACAATGCCTTGATGAATCTTTGGATATTCGTTCACCTGCTAATACGGATCCAGCGCGCATAGTAACTACAAGTTGCGGGCTCCTTGTGGAGCAGACGCTTTCCATCGCCAGCCGATTCGACATGGGTGGCAGGTGCCTACCAGCCATTAACCAGCCCAGCGCCCCTGGCGGCGTGGGCGCCAGCCCACACCACCAGGAATCCTTCGATGGCCGAAGGCCTTCAGCCATCGAAGGATTCCTGACTAATTAAATATTATTACTTAAATTTACGGAAGAGACGGCCCCAATTATTCATCAACCTCAGACGTTATGAGATTAAAAGTATCTCGTAGACTTGTGTTATTTGTTTGCCTCTTACTTTCATACATATGCAGTGCAGCGCAGGATAAACTTTATGTGGTGAACGGGAATGATCTCGGTTATGTGGATATGGCGGATTATACCTATCACAAGATAGTAACCCTGACCAGGGTTTTCACAGACCTTGCAAATACACCGGATGGAAAGTTTTACGGTTTGGACGATGCATCCATTTATGAAATTAATGTAACGGATGGTACCTGTACACTGGTACCTATCGGAACTAATCCTACGTTTGACTATGGTAACTCCATGGTGAGCGACAGGGACGGGAACCTTTTTGTTGCCGGCAGCGCTGACTATCTCCATAAAATAAATCTGAAAACAGGTGAAGTAACCCAGGTGGGACTGATGGGCTATGCCCCCGGAGGTGACCTATGTTTCAGTGACGGGAAACTATATATGGTGACCCACGACAGTGAGCTGCTGGAAATCACGCTGGACGGCACCCGCAGCAGTATCGTGTCGACCCGGCTGATAGGCAAACTGGGTGTAAAAGGGCAGGTATATAGTATTGGTACCAACCAATACGGAATTTGTTACCTCATCAGCACCATTGGCGAACTGGCCATCATTGACCTGGAAGATGCTACCACCTACGTGATTAACAACGATATCAAAGGCGGGTTGAAGGAAGTAAACGGCATCGCCATCCTCAATGAAGGGAAGAATGATAAAGACATTGAAATTTGCGGCAACGGCATAGATGATGATAAGAACCGGTTTATTGATGATAATGACCTGGCCTGCCGTATGAAGCGCGGCGTATGTACTACCGACAGCAAAGAAATATTCCGGGAAGAATTTGGTACCGGCGGTGGCTATGGCAGCGCAGTGCCGGGCCTGCATAGTGGGGCATATACATTTTCCAATACCGCCCCGTTACAGGAAGGCCAGTATACGGTGGTGGACAATCCGCGTACTGCCATCGGCAACAATACCTGGAAGCAAATGCCGGATTACAGCGGCCAGCCGGGCGGACGTATGATGGTCATTAACGGGTCTTTTTTTCCGGGAGAGATTTACCGCAAACTCATCACCGGTTTATGCGATCAGCAACAATATTCACTTTCCGTAAAAGCCTGTTCTGTGATTTCTCCTGAACTGACCTGCGGTGAAAATACATCCCCTATACCTTCGCGCATACGATTTCGCATTGAAGATGGGAGTGGTAATATTTTAGGTCAGTTATCAGAGAAGTATATACCACCGGATGATAACCCCAACGGCACCTGGAAAGATTATGGCCTGATATTTACCCTCCCCGCCAATATCACCACGATACAGGTGGTACTCCTCAACGATGCACCCGGAGGCTGTGGCAACGATATGGCCATCGACAACATCGTACTCAGTACCTGCCTGGTGGAGCAGGCGGTAAAGGTTAACAACGGCAACAGCCTGTCGGCCTGCGCCAATGAAGCTGCCACGTTCACCGCGGATATGACTGGTTCCGCCATCAGCAATCCACTCTTTACCTGGCAGAAATTTGATGCAGCCACTTCCCGCTGGGCAGACGTGAGTGCCACTACCGTGCCTACTTTTGTAATCCAGCATATTACATCCGCAGATGCGGGGCAATACCGCGTGATGATCCGGGAAAATACCAGTGCGGCCTGTTTCAAACAG
Source organism: Chitinophaga jiangningensis (assembly GCF_900142605.1). Taxonomy (GTDB): domain Bacteria; phylum Bacteroidota; class Bacteroidia; order Chitinophagales; family Chitinophagaceae; genus Chitinophaga; species Chitinophaga jiangningensis. The sequence goes on along the minus strand of NZ_FRBL01000008.1, from coordinate 250,767 downwards.
GCAGTATCCCAACCGGTGGTACTAACCGTAAAAGCATTGCCGGATGTACAGGTGGCTGCTACGATCAGTGTGTGCACCGGCCAGCCCTTACAGCTGAATGCAACCACCGCGGCCGGCAACACGATTGTATGGACGGATACTAAAGGAAATACCTATAACGGGGCTTCGCCGGTGGTAGCCACTGCGGCTACGGCGCAGCAATCGGGCGACTATGCCGTAAAGGTAACGGCGGCAGATAATTGTGTGAATACCGCTAAGTCAACTGTAACTGTGCAAAGCACCATTGCCTATTCATTTACATTACCTCCGCAAAGCATTTGCGTGGGAGCACCTGTACAGGCCACCGTAGCAACCGGGCCTGTTATCACCGGTTACGAGTGGACTACCGACGCCGCCGGCACTATCATCGGCCCCAATACTGCTACACCCACGATCAGCTGGAATGCACCAGGCACGCATACACTCACTTTAAAAGCAACGGGCAATTGTTTGCAGTCGCAGCCGGTAAGCCAGCAGGCTACTGTTGTAGCGGCTTCCCAGCCGGGTACACTGAGTTTTAAAACGCCGGTATGTGTGGGCGAAGCGGTTGCCCTGACGTTGAGTGGGCAGTCCACCGGAACGGTAACCTGGGATCTGACCGGTAACCCGGCCACGCAGGGTAGCGGCACGCCATTAACAGCCACCTGGGCAGCTCCCGGGAAATACACCATCAAATACACGGTGAATGGGTCCTGTGGGCAAACCACCGGTATCACGGGGTATATTGAAGTGACCAGTATACCAGTTGTACAGGTGACTGCTGCTATCAACATTTGCAGCGGTGAGGCCCTGCAGTTGAAAGCCACTGCTGCTGCTGGTACTACCTACACCTGGACGGATACCAAAGGCAATACCTATAACGGGGCTTCACCGGTGGTATCCACTGCTGCTACGGCGCAGCTGTCCGGGGTGTATACCCTGAAAGCCAGTGCAGGTGCCAATTGCGTGGCCACTGCACAATCCACTGTGACGGTGCAAAACAGGACAGCATATGCATTTAGTATTCCTTCGCAGGCCATATGCGTGGGAGCACCTGTGCAGGCTACGGTGGCCGCCGGGCCCACTATTACCGGCTACGAATGGAGTACGGACGTATCAGGAACTATCTCCGGTCAAAATACCGCTACCCCTACGGTACAATGGAATACACCGGGTACGCATACACTCACATTAAAAGCAACGGGCAATTGTTTACAGGTACAGTCGGCGCAGCAGCAGGCTAATGTGGTAGCAACGGCATTGGTGGGGCAGCTGAATTATAAGTCACTGGCATGCATAAACGAACCGGTGACGTTTAACGTTACAAATCAGTCGGTGGGCACCATTAGCTGGAGCTTTTCCGGCAATCCTGTTACGCAGGGCAGCAGTACACCGTTTACTGCTACCTGGACTACCCCTGGGCAATATACCATTCAATACACCGTGAAAGGCTCCTGCGGACAGACCACTGCCGCTACCAGAACGATTGAAGTGGGCGGCAAGCCTACGGTGACACTACCGGATGATACTACGCTTTGCAAAGGCGTGCAGCTATTACTGCAACCAGCCTATAGCAACGACGTAACAGGCTTCAGCTGGCAGAACAGTGATTTTTCAGCTAACCCTGTATCGGTGGCCAATGAAGCAGGTACCTACACCTTAGTAGTGCAGAATAAGTATGGTTGCCGCGCGAGTGATGCTATTAATGTTAAGTATGGCAGCTGCGGTTGTGAGGTATATATGCCGAATGCTTTTACACCTAACGGCGATGGCAAAAATGATATTTTTAAACCGCTGGTATATTGTACCACGCGCATGTTTCGGTTCAGCGTGTACAACCGCTGGGGACAATTAATTTTCAGCACCAGCAAACCAGGGGATGGCTGGAATGGTAGTTTAAATAATTCCGGTGGCCGCAAGGCGGACCCGGGTACTTACGTGTGGGTGCTGGAATATGAAGGCGTTGAAAATACGGGAGCAGTCCGCAAAACCGGTGCGGTTACACTGCTACGATAATCACATAAATTCTTTTTCGAATTTTCTTGGATCGTTGGATGTATTTCTTATTTTTGCAACGATGTTTCAATTATTTCTAAACAGGAGAAAGTCGCTCAACGCCGTTATGGCCTGGATGCTGCTGGCAATATTTGCCATCAGCCAGGTGCCGGCGCAGTGGCTGCATGGCTGCTTTGCCACGCATGTGCATACCTGTTCGGAAAGCGTACACAGTGAGCAGGCTAAGCTTACCAAAACGCAGATTAAATGTCACTGTTCCCATGTGGTACATCACGATTCACCTTACCTGGTGTGGGCTGTTTCAACAGCAAATAGTGAGGTAACCTACCCATTGCCATTGTTATATAGTTACCGGAGTGCCTTTACCTATGTGGCACCCAGGTATTTCTTCGCGATTCAGGGGCCTCCTGAAATGTATAGTTTCATATTGTAATGTTTTTTTCCTGGTCTGACTCTCTGGAGGGATGGATTGCTCCCTGCTGCGTAGAGACGCCTGGCAGGCGTCTATCAAAACACCATCTTCGCAGCAATCAATGTTATGTTTTCATATGGAGAAAGCATTGGAGATTGGTGCGAATAGACGCCTGCCAGGCGTCTCTACACGGGGGTAAATTGTTTTCAAATCGCAATGATCGTTTGATGAAACCATCTTAAACGTGATGCCGGCATTTAATCAATAGTCTGTTCAAAATATGCGAATTATTGTTGCATATGCTGCTGGACTATTCCCTGCTGCGTAGAGACGCCTGGCAGGCGTCTATCAAAACACAATCTCCGCAGCAATCCAATGTTATGTTTTCATATGGAGAAAGCATTGGAGATTGGTGCGAATAGACGCCTGCCAGGCGTCTCTACACGGGGGTAAATTGTTTTCAAATGGCAATGATCGTTTGATGAAACCATCTTAAACGTGATGCCGGCATTTAATCAATAGTCTGTTCAAAATATTCGAATTATTGTTGTATATGCTGCTGGACTATTCCCTGCCGCGTAGAGACGCCTGGCAGGCGTCTATCAAAACACAATCTTCGCAGCAATCCAATGTTATGTTTTCATATGGAGAAAGCATTGGAGATTGGTGCGAATAGACGCCTGCCAGGCGTCTCTACACGGGGGTAAATTGTTTTCAAATGGCAATGATCGTTTGATGAAACCATCTTAAACGTGATGCCGGCATTTAATCAATAGTCTGTTCAAAATATTCGAATTATTGTTGTATATGCTGCTGGACTATTCCCTGCTGCGTAGAGACGCCTGGCAGGCGTCTATCAAAACACAATCTTCGCAGCAATCAATGTTATGTTTTCATATTGAATTGAATTTATTGTAGCGGAGAAAGCATTGGAGATTGGTGCGAATAGACGCCTGCCAGGCGTCTCTACACGGGGGGGAATTGTTTTCAAATCGCAATGATCGTTTGATGAAACCATCTTAAACGTGATGCCGGCATTTAATCAATAGTCTGTTCAAAATATGCGAATTATTGTTGTATATGCTGTTGGACTATTCCCTGCCGCGTAGAGACGCATGGCAGGCGTCTATCAAAACACAATCTTCGCAGCAATCCAATGTTATGTTTTCATATGGAGAAAGCATGGGAGATTGGTGCGAATAGACGCCTGCCAGGCGTCTCTACACGGGGAAAAATTGTTTTTAAATCGCAATGATCGTTTGATGAAACCATTTCAAACGTGATGCGGGAATTTAATCAATGATATGCGAATTATTCTTATCTGTATGCTGCTGCTGGCGGCATGGAGTAGGCCTGTGCATGCCCAAAAACTTATTGCCAATGATACATTAGCCGGTGTAACGGTAACGGGAAATCATACGGAGCGCCGCATAAAGGAGAGTGCGCTGCCGATGGAAATGGTGAACCGTGAATATATCCGTCGCAATATGGGCGGTAGTTTGATGAAATCGCTCGAAAAGCTGCCGGGCATCAAATCCATTGGCATTGGCTCGGGTAATTCCAAGCCGCTTATACGCGGGCTGGGCTTCAACCAGGTGGTGGTGGCGGAGCATGGCATCAAGCACGAAGGGCAGCAGTGGGGCGCGGATCATGGATTAGAAATAGATCAGTTTAATGCCGGGCAGATAGAGATTGTGAAAGGTCCGGCTGCCTTTCTCTATGGTGCGGACGCGATCGGTGGCGCTATTGATATCAAGTCGCCGGCCCCGCCCGCAGCACATACCTATGGCGGCTCCCTGGATCTCACCGGAAAAAGTAATAACCGCCAACTGGCCATGTCCGCACAGGTGTTTGCACGTACCAGTAACTGGTTTATGACGGCCCGCGTAACAGCCACCGATTATGGCGACTACCGCGTGCCGGCAGATACGGTGTATGTATACAGTTATGCCGCACCGCTGCACAACCACCAGGTGCGCAATACGGCGGGTCGGGAGCGCAATGCGCATGTGAGTACCGGCTGGATAGGCAGGCACGCGGCCACTACTTTTTATGGCAGCATCGTGTATAATAAAGCCGGGTTTTTTGCCAACGCACACGGACTGGAGCCGCGCCGGGTGGATGCGGAATTGCATGACCGCTCTTCCCGTGATATACAGCTGCCCTCGCAGGAAGTCACGCATTATAAGCTCGTGAATAAAACTACTTTCCATCTTGGCACGCACCAGCTGCTGTGGCAGTCCGGCTTCCAGCGCAACTTCCGTCAGGAATATAACCACTATGTGAACCATGGATACATGCCACCGGTATACCCCGAAAGCATGCCCACGCCTAAAACGCTGGAACGGCAGTACGATAAAACGGTGTGGAATACGGCATTGAGCGACTACCATCAACTGGGGAGGCATGAGTTGCGCTATGGCGGCGAAATTTCGTATCAGCGTAACCGTATCGACGGCTGGAGCTTTCTGATACCGGCCTTTTCGCAATGGCAGGCAGGCTTTTATGCCTATGATAAACTGGCATTAACGGATGATTTGCTGCTTCATGGCGCGCTGCGGTACGACCTCGGTAAAATAAATATTGCGCCTTATGCTGATTGGTTTACATCTCCCATTATCAATGGAAAAGATACGACACACGAATACTTATCGCGTGCAACAGCGACTGCGCGCAGATTTTCCAGTGTTAACTGGTCGTTCGGGATTAGCTATCAGCCGCAGCATTTAGTGCTGAAAGCCAATGTGGGTAGTAGCTTTCGCATGCCAATCGCAAAGGAGCTGGGGGCTAACGGTGTCAACTATCATTATTTCAGGTATGAGCGGGGAGATGTAAATCTCTCACCGGAGCGCAGCTACCAGCTGGACCTGGGCATCGGGTGGAATACCGACCGATGGTCGGTACAACTGACCCCGTACCTGAATTATTTCTCTAACTACATCTACCTGAATCCCACTGCGGAGCACGACTACCAATATGGCGCGGGCAACCAGGTGTTTTATTATGCACAAAGTAAGGTATGGAGATATGGAGCTGAACTACAGGCACAGTACAAGTTATGGGAGCGTTTGCAGCTGGGGTTTGCAGGGGAATATTTATACAACCGTCAACTCTCCGGAAGTAAGAAAGGGTATACGTTACCATTTACACCGCCACCTTCGGCGCTGCTATCCGCTAATTATTCCTTCAGTAAAAATTCCTGGATAGGAGTGGATTACCGGATTACTGCAGCACAACGCCGCATTGTTCCACCAGAGCGGACTACCTCCGGTTACCAGTTGCTTGGATTTAATGCCGGCAGTAAGTTAAATATCAAAGGCCAGCCATTAGCGCTCAACCTGCAAATACAAAATTTACTGAATACCAATTACCTCGACCACACGAGCTTTTACCGCCTGATTGCCTTGCCGGAGGCGGGTAGAAATATTGTGTTGTCGCTTAGTATACCCGTTACCGTTACCCGTAACGAAAAGGCTATCTGATGCGGCGCTAACATCTCCCTAAAAAAATAAAAAAGCAATATGAAACGAACACGATTGTATTACGGGCTGCTATTGCTGACGGCCATTACATTTTACTCCTGTAGCAGGGATGATCAGCAAACAGATACTGCCTATCCGGAAATAGACCTGGGTATTTCCGGCGCTTTCCCGCAGCAGTGCAGTATCCTGGAACGTGGCAGGACTTTCACCTTCCGTGCAAGGTTTACCGATAATATGGCATTGGGATCGTACAGCCTGGATATACACCACAACTTCGACCATCACACGCACAGCACGGAGGTGAAAGTTTGTGATGAAGAGGGGGTGAAGGCGCCTGTAAAACCCATGCTGTTCATTAAAGACTATCCGATACCTGCCGGAGCCGCTGATTATACGGCCACTGCGGAGATTGCAGTGCCGGTGGATGTGGATCCCGGCGATTATCACTTCATGATCCGCCTGACGGACAAGGAAGGCTGGCAAACGATGAAGGGCATCAGCATAAAAATTATCTAAATATTTATTCATTTAAAAATTCAACTATCATGAAATGGTCCCTCGGGAAAATCGGGATGGTGCTGGCAATGTCGGCCGGCTTATTCGCCTGTTCCAAAAAAGATGACGTGGCGCCTGCCGCTACTATTAGCCTGAAAGAAATCGGCAGTAACAACAGCAAAGTGGCTTATGCCGGCAGCGATTTGCATATCGATGCTACAATCATTGCTCCTGGCGGTATTAAGGCAATTACAGTGGATATTCATTCACAGGAATCCGGCGGCTGGAAATTTGATTCCACCTACACCGAAGGCTTTGCGGGTGTAAAAAATGCAGATTTTCACAAACATATTGATATACCTGCGGAAGCTGCCGCCGGCAAATATCATATACATCTAACCGTTATAGATCAGCAGGGTAAGCAAACGGAAGTGGAGTCGGAGCTGGAAATCAAAATGGATGCTACATTACCTTCCCTGGATGGTTTGGAGCTGAAATTAAATACAGATAAAACTGATTTACATGTGGGGGGAGATATTACAGCGCCAAATAAAATCGCCGGCGTAACCGTGGAAATCCACGGCGGATGGGAGTACGAAGTTACGTATACCGATGCGGCCATGGTAGGGCAAACCACTTATCATTTACATAAGCATGTAAATGTAAGTGCGGCACCAGCGGGGCATTATCATGTGCATATTAAAGTAGTGGATCAGTTAGGGAAAGAGCGGGAGTTTGAAGCGCATTTTGATAAATAAATAACCAGGAGCCTTGAGGCTCCTGGTTATTTATTGGGGTTGTTGCGTGCAACAACCCCTTTTGCATTTGTTTGTGGTGCTGGGCCATGGGCACAGCTATAGGGAGCATAGGCTATTTATAGTTTAATTTGATATTAATGGTCCACATGCCTTCTTTACGTATGGCAAAAGCAAACCAGAAATTGAAATAGGCGCCGTTGATATCCCCGTTGTTGTACATATCGATGGTAAGCGTTTTCCCGGCTACATAAGGCAATGGGAAGTTGGCTACTTCCAGCTCCAGGTGATCAGGAAAAGCGGTGTATTTCGTAGGGTTTTCCAATCCCAGGTTATGCCAGTCCTTCAGGTCCGTTACGCCGGGTGTAGTGGAATAATCATACCCGATCAGCTTTTCAGGGTCCACCGGGTTGTTGTTCTTATCCGTAAAATAAACCGCAATTTTATTACCGGTAAGACTGGTTCTTTTAAAATTCACTTCAATACCGGTAAGGTTACCATCAATTCCCTGGAAGGTATAAGCATAGTCCAGCGCATACGAAATATTGATGGTAAGCGCGTTCTTTATCAGCATTTCGCCCCCTGAGTTTTTTACGCGTATATCGAGGGTATATTTCCCCTTTGGCATTTGCAGGGTATCGAATTCCGGGTAAATGATAATTGACCCGTTTTCCGGATTGATATCGATCGCGGGGCGCTCCAGCAGCTGGCGCTTGTCGTCGATTTCCTTTGCTGTTTTTTCCTTTGTTGTATAGGCTGACTTCCACCACCAGGTTTTTACTTTATAGTCCATCAGCGACTGCATCACCTTACCGTCTGCAGCGCGGATAGCATCGATGGAGAAAGTGAGTGGCTTACTCGATTCATCCGCTACCATAGCGGCAGTAACGATGAGGGTGCCACCAATGGATGCATTAATAGTGGGGTTCGTGTATTTGATGGCCGGGCTCAGGAAGCCGTCTGTTTTATCTTTGGAGCAGGACATGGCAAACAGTGTGAGCGCCAGTATCCAGCAGTTGATAATACGTGTCATGTTACGAAGCTTTTAGGTTATCGGTAATATTTCTGTTTAAGGCCGGCGCCAAAGCTGGCGCCGTTTTTCAGTACATGCACCACTGCATTGGCGGTGATGAGATTATGCGTTTGTATGCCGCCGGTATAACGTGTGGAATCCAGTCCCGGAATTTTTACGTGGGTGTATTCTATGTAAAACGCAGAGGTAGGGAGAGAACTTCCCGGCTGGATACCGCCACCTCTTCCGTACAGGAACAGGCTGTCACCATTTTCAGCTTTGTAAAACATTTCCTTATCGGTCACCGCTTTTTCCAGGGTGATTTTCGCGTTAGGGATGATGAAGCGGCCAAGCAGGAAGCGCAGTGTGTCTTTCCCGATGGAGGATAGCGGGCGTGGTGTTTGTTTATCGTCCGGTTTGAAATTCAGCTGTAATCTTTGTACGGCACTGTTAGGTGCGGCAAAGAAGGTGATGTTTGGCTGGTTTACCAATGCTTTGGCATCCAGGATATCGATGATTTTTACCAGTGAGTCGAACATGTGGTTGGACCTGCTGGCGAGAAAATCATAGACGGGCATATTCATTTCCTCGCGGGATTGGCCGGACAGGCCACCGTCCACATAATAATCATTTTTGCGGCAGGCTGGCAATGCCAGGGCTGCCAGCATGGTGAAAGTGTATATTTTCAGGAAGATATTTTTATACATGGCGCATAGGTTATTTCCAGAAATCGTTCTGGGTGATGACGAAATTAGATTTGGCGATGATGGTTTGGCTGATGGGTAGCAGCCAGGCACCTTTCTCGTACCAGTCAGCCTGTTTGATACGGGTATCTTTATCAATTTTCCGGTTTCTAACCAGGTCGAAGAAGTACTGGCCTTCCCCGAGTAATTCTTTTTTGCGCTCCAGCAGGATGGTATCCTGGATGTTACCACCACCGGTGTACTCCGGTGCGTTAGCGCGGCGGCGTACACGATTGAGCAGGTCCGCTGCTTCAGCGTTGCGGTTGATGCCGTTGGATGCAAGGGCTTCGGCGCGCAGCAGCAGGATGTCTGCGAGGCGAGTAATGATGATATTGGATTCATTGATGTTTTGAGAAGAGGTATCTCCTTTCAGCTGCAGGGTTCTGTATTTGCCGAGGAATACGCGGTCTTCATTTTTCCCCTGGAGGTAGGTCTCGTATATAAACCAGGTGGCTATACGATCATCTTTTACGCCGGGGGTAAACATGTTGTTGATCTGGTCGCGGTGAGGCGTGAGGAGGTATCTGTCGCTACCGCCGCCACCGTCGCTGTAATCCGTGTACCATGGTCTGCCCAGTGTTCTGTTAAATACGCGGTTTTTTTGTACTTCCCGGGTGTTTACATCGAAGTTGAGTTCAAAGATGCCTTCGCTGGATTTACCGATGAAGATGCTGATGAGATTGGAGGTAGGCACGAGGCTGTAAGGGCCGGCGGTGATCACGCTGTCGCAGTACTTTTCGCAGGTAGCGTAATCGTGGTTCCATCCGGATACGTGCGCTTTGATGGCCCAGGCAGCACCTTTTGTAGCGCGTACGGCCGCATCCCCATCCGCATACTTCAGGTCCAGGTTGTTGATGGCGATATCGAGGTCGGCATTGATTTGTTTAAATACCTCTGCCTGTGGTGTGCGTGGTATATTGTCGATATTAATGGCCTGGAGGTTCATGGGTACGTCGCCCCAGAAGCGCACGAGGTAGAAGTAGGTGAGGGCTCTGATGAAGCTGGCCTCGCCGATGTGGCGGCGGCGTGTTTTTTCGTCGTAGATGTTAATCTTGCTGATGCGGTCCAGTACCAGGTTACATTGCGCGATGACGGTGTAGAACTGGTTCCAGTTACCGCCGTCGTTGTTGAGTAACGCGGCAGCGGTGTTTTGCGGGATGGGTGTTTCCACTCTTACGTTCTGCACATCCGAGTAGCTGGTGAACAGGTTGGCGCGTACATCTCCCATTAAAAAAACTTTATCAGGAACTACTGCACGCAGGTAGGAGTAGGCCGATGCGATGGCCTTTTCCACATCAGCGGAAGAGGTGATAGCATTATCGGCGGTGGGTAATTCAATGATTTGCGGATCCAGGATTTTTTTACAGGAGAAAAGGGTGGCTGCTATGATCAGCGCGTATAAAATCGGGTATTTCCGGAATGAAAATATCTTCATGATAGATTAGAATTCGAAGTTAAAGCCAAGGTTAAATTTGTACGGAATCGGATAACCGTTACCGAGGTCGTAGCCGTATGAATCCACGTTTTCAGGATCAACGCCGCTATATTTGGAGAGAAGGAACACATTGCTCATTCCCCCGTATACACGCAGTTTGCGTATATGTGCGCGACTCAATACTGCCGGTGAGAAATCGTACGACAGGTTGATGTTATTCAACCGGATGAAGCTGCCATCTTCCAAAAACAGATCTGTATTGGTTTCGTAGTTACCTATGAAATCGTAGCTGGACAAGCCATAGTATCTCCATGGATTCAGTACCGGGTATTTAGCATTGGTATGTTCAGGCGTCCAGAAGTCGAGGTCGGAAACATCCAGCAGGTTACGTTGTCCGCCGGGGTAGTTTACGTTTTCGCTGGCCGTCCAGCTAACTGCTTTGATACGGTCTGCCAGTACTTTATTGAATACTTTATTACCTACGGAGTAGTTGAAGAAAAGATCCAGCTGCACTACTGCGTTATTTTTAAAACGGTAGCTGAAGGAATGTGCAAAGCTGCCGGTGAATTTAGGATTGGGATCGCCGCTGTATACCCGGTCAGTGTTGTCCATTACGCCGATACGTCCGTCGCCGTTAACGTCCAGCAGTTTGATATCGCCGGCGCGGTAAGGATCCTGGGAAGTGAAGCCGCTGGTATTGGGGTAGAGTTTTTGACCGGTGTATTTGCTTACAGGTACTTCATCGTCGGTGGCGTAAACGCCGAGGTATTTCATGAGGTAGAAGCCGTTGAGCGGGCGGCCTATCTGCAGGTAAGGCTGACCTACGGCGTAGCCGGAGCGGGACACGCTGCGGCCAAAGTCAGGCAGCTTCGTGAGCTCGTTGCGGTTGATAGCACCGATGAAGGTGGTGGAGTACTGGAAGTTATTATTAGGCTTTGTGATATAGGCGGTGATGGCTGCTTCGTAGCCATAGTTGCGAACGGCGCCGCTGTTGACATACCTGGAGGAGTAGCCGCTGGTGCCGTTGAGTGCATCCGGGAAGAGGAAGCCATCGGTGTTTTTGTTGTAGTAGTCGAGGGCCATGGTAATTCTGCTGTTAAAGAATTCCAGGTCCAGCCCGATGCCCTGATCTTTGGTTGTTTGCCAGGTCAGGTTAGGAAGGGCGATACCGTTACCACCTGCGTAGTTAGGGGCCAGTAAAGGCACACCGTTGTAAGTGGCATTGTCGCCGCTTTTGGTGAGGTAGGCACCTACTGCCAGGTAGTTGTCTTCGTATTGTGTGCCTGATTTACCAGTGCTGGCGCGGATTTTACCGAAGTTGAGGATGTTGCCGAGTCTTTTATTCAGGAAGTTTTCTTCTGTGAACACCCAGCCGGCGGATACCGATGGGAAGTAGCCCCATTGGTTGTCTTTACCGAATTTGGAGGAGCCATCTGCGCGGATAACGCCTTGCAGGAGGTATCTCTTTTTATAGTTATAGGAGAGTCGGGAGTAATAGGATAAAAGGCCGTATTTGAGGTTATGTGTTTCCAGCTTCAGGTTGGCCTGCGGATAGCCGAGGATTACCTGTTGAGCATCGCTGGGGCCGCCGGTGGCAGCGCCGTAGATGTTATTGTTTTCGCTGGTGTTGATAGTATTACCAACGGTGAGATCGAACGAGTGTTGGGAAGGAAAAGTATGGTACAGGCGAAGGAATGTTTCGCTCAGCAGGTTTACTTTTTCCTGGGAGTAGTACGATGCTGCTGCCTTTGCGTCGCTGCGGGTGCCGCTTGGCTCAAAGGTGCGGGTGCGGTAAAACTCGTAGTTGCCGGAGGCGCGGGAGGTGAGGTTCAGAAATTTAAAGATATCGTAGCTCACTTCCAGCTGAGCCAGTCCGCGACGGGTAAGGTCGAGGTTCACGCCTTTGCTGTAGGAGTCCAGGAATGCGTCGAAATAGCCACTGGTTGGACCCGGGCGGAAGGAGGAGGAGAAGTTGTTACCTACTACGGCGGCGTTATAGGTATCGCCGCGTTTCTGGCTTGCATCTGTCTGACTCAGGTTAGCCCTTCCCGTTATAGTGAGTTTGGAGGTAGGTTTAAATATACCATTATAGGTGAGGGAGAAACGGGAGAAGCCGGAGCCCAGTACAATCCCTTTTTCTTTATAGTAGTCTACGCCCACGCGGTAGCTGGCATTTTCTGTAGCACCGCTGATGCCGAGATTGACATTTTTAATATCCGCATCGCGGAAGTAGAGTTTTTGCCAGTCGGTGGAGTTGTTATAAAAGCCGTTGAGACTGTCGGTCAGTTCGATGGGCATGTCTGTAGCGCCGCCACCTACTTTAGCTGATTTATACTGGTTGTATAAGGCAATTTTGAAGTTGCGTTCAGCTGCGCCGCCCAGTGTTTTACGAAGGCTGGGGTAGTAGCTGAGGCCATATTGCGTATTTAATGTTACGATAGGCTTACCGATTTTACCGCGTTTGGTATTGATGATGATTACGCCATTGGCGCCTCTGGAGCCGTAGATGGCGGTGGCAGAAGCGTCTTTGAGGACTTCCACTGATTCCAGGTCGAAGGGGCTGAAACCTGCGAGTACGGAGGTGATAGCTTGTCGCGGGTCCGATGGGTTAAACACATCCTGTTCCAGTGGCACTCCGTCGATAATGAACAGTGGGGTGCTTACCACGCCGGAGTTGGCGGAGTTGGAGAAGGAGGCGAGCCCTCTGATCTGCACCATGCTTCTGCCGCCGGGCATACCGGAGTTGTTTTGCACGAGCAGGCCGGGGGCGAGGCCCTGGAGGAGGCCTTCGATGGAGCCGCTGGGTTTATTCTGCAGCTGTGAGCCTTTGATGGTGGAGATGGCCGATGTTGTTTCTCTTCTTTTTTGCGTACCGTAACCTACGGAGATGTTTACTTCCTGCAGTTGGGAGGAGGAGGGTTGCAGGGTGATGAGCAGGTTTTGGGTATTGCTGCGCACCAGCTGGCTTCTGTTTTCCCGGTTGGGTACGGAGAGGTTGCCGTTATCCAGTTTCAGCAGCAGGGGGTTGAAGCCGATGGAGGAGATGACGATGGTAGCGTTGTCCGGTACATTAGCCAGGTTAAAGTAGCCGTCAGCGTTAGCCGTGCTTCCTTGTCGTGTACCCTGCACCGTGATACTGGCGCCGATTACGGGCTGGTTGTCCGGGCTGAGGATGCGGCCGATCAGGGTGATGGTGGCCTGCTGGATGGCCGTTGGGCTGGTGATGGTCACGATTTTATCTGTGACTTCGTAGGTAAAGGGTTGGCCTTTGAAGACTTCAGCGAGTGCCTGTTGGAAGGAGGCGTCTTTGAGGTCGATGGTAACCGGCAGGGCATTTTTGGTAAACCTGGCATCGAATACAAAGGAGTACCCCGTTTGGGAGCGGATGGAGGCGAGGACCTGATCCAGTCGGGCATCATGCACTTTTAGGTCTACCTTTTGTGAATAGGCCGTTGCGGCGGAGGCCAGTGATTGCACGGCTGACAGTACTAAGCAGCAGGCATAGCGCTTCCAATGGCCCAGCATGTGGCCATGTTGAATTTTCATGATAATAGCGGTTTAAAAGGGTGATTGGTTGATAATCTCCTGTCTTATTGTGCTATGGATAAGCGGTTGTTGTTCAAACTGAATTTTATGTTACTTGTTTTTTCAATTGCTCTTAATAGTACAGGGAGTGGTGTGCTCCTTGGTAGTTGGCCGTAAAGTCGGGCTTCCGGTAATGATGCATAATCGATTTCGATATCGTACCAGCGTTCCAGTTGGTGTGCCACTGCGGAGATGTCAGTGTCTGAGAAGTAGAACAGGTCTGACATCCAGGCGACATCTTCTTTAGTGTCCACTTTTCTGATGTGTAGCTGGTTGTTGGACAGGGTAGCCTGTTCGCCTGGTTTCAGCAGGGTGGGTGGCTGCTGTTGTGGCTTCACGAGGATGCTACCTTGTAGCAGTGTTGTTTTCACATAAGCTTCATCGTTATAGGCTTTAACGTTAAAGGATGTACCGAGCACGGTAATTTTTTCGTTGTTCACGATTACTTCGAACGGGTGTTGTGCCTGCTGTGCCACTTCGAAATAGGCTTCGCCGGTAAGTGTAACCTGCCGGGTATCCCCGAATGCGGTAGGGTATTGCAGGCTGCTGGCTGCATTGAGCCATACTTTGGTACCATCGGGCAGTTCCAGTTTAAACTGGCGGCCGCGTGGGGTGGAGAGTGTGTTGTACACTATTTCACCCGTGGCGGGGCTTTCCTGGTAGGAGAGCGTACCGTTGCCGGATTGTACGGCGGTGGTGCCGTTGTCTTCGATCACGTGGCGGTTGCGCAGGGTGTCGAGCGTTACCTGTTTTCCGTTGGACAGGGTGAGCACGACGGCATTGCGTTTAGTCGCCGGTGTTAGTGCCGCTATGCTTTTAGTGGTAGCAGGCGGTTGTAACAATACATACTGCCGGTAGCCCAGCACGATGGCGGCAAAGGTGATACTGGCGGCTGCCCATAGCACGTATGGTTTCATACGGGTGACCTTTTTTTCCGGTTGTTTGTCGAGGATACGGTGCAGCATGGCGGCGGTATCTTCGGCGGTGAACACGGCCGGGTCGGCGGCGGTCAGCGTTGGAAGCTGTTCAAAATACAGTCTGTATTGGCTTTCGTTGGCAGGGTCTGCCAGTAAAGCGTGCAGTTCCTCGTACTCTTCTTGGGTACAGGAGCGGTTGATTGCTTTTTTGAACAGGAATTCCAAGCGTTTGTCGTTCATTGTAAGTCGGTGTACATTATTAAAGACAGGAGGGAGATCAAAAAGGAGATATGGGAGGGAAAATTTTTTTGTTAGGGCTTTTTGAACAGGAATATGGCGAATGCGATATGGACTTTGATAGAGATCATGCGCTGCAGGAATTTCAGTGCCAGCTGGTTGTATTTCTTTACGGAGTCGGTGGAGAGGTTCATTTTATCAGCGATTTCGGGGTTTTTATAGCCCTGGGCGCGGAGTAGGAACACGGTTTTTTGTTGGGAGGGGAGTCGCTCGATGGCTTTTTCCAGGTGTTCGTGCGTGGCCGCTGTTTCTGGCTGGTCGGGGGTGTGGAGTATGAATTTAGAATATTGTTGCTGATGTTTTCTCTCTGTGATCAGTTTATTGATATAATTGATAGTATGGTTTCTTAACAGGATAAAAAGGTAAGCATTGAATTTTTGGATGGCGGGCAGTTTGGCTCGTTCGTTCCATACTTTGAGGAATACGTCCTGCACGATTTCTTCTGTTTGCTCTTTGGAGCCGGTGATAGCATATACGATTTTCCCTGTCTGGTGAACATATCCGTTGAATAGGACGGTAAAAGCCTGCTCGTCACTGTTGGCAATTTGGTTCAGTATGTCGCGCTCATTATCGATACTAATTAACCCCATACTTAGTCTTGGTTGATTGTGACCGGTAATTTAGTAAAAAAATAGGTATTTATTAACCTGGGTTAACGAATAGGCAGATGCGGGGAGCTAGTTTTGTGCTATCATAAAAAAATTAAGGTTATGCTCTTCAGTATTGTATTATTGATTCATTTTGTTGCTTTCGCTTTGTATCTGGCTTATCTGGGGGCGTTGTGGCCTACGCGTGGTGCGGGCCCGCGGAGTAAGATGAGTTTGTACTTAGGGATTATATTGTTGGTTACCGGGGTGGTGTTGGTATGTTTGAAGTATCCGCATGTGAATTATTACAAGGTAATACCGAAAACAGCGGCATTTTTAGGGGTAACGGGGATAAATATACGCTTTGGCGAGCGGGACTTGACGAAGGGGGCTTATTACTGGCTGATGGGGTTGGCGATAGGGGCCGGGGTAGTGGCGGTGTGGCATTGAGGGGGAGTGCTATCTACATATATAAAGATGTATATGATTTTCTTATTTTGCCTCCATGAAAAAAACGAGGACAAAAAGAATTAACAAATCTGTTTTGGGTGGATTTTTGCTGGTGCTGATCGTGGCTGTATGTATTGTTGCTTATATTGTTGAAGTAAGAAAAGTCGGTATTGGCAATCGACCTTTATGAGCAGCCTGAACAATGGGCCCCGACAATTATAACTGTTCCTGAACAACCAATTATGATTAATAAAACTGATGAATTTATCAACAACAGACTAATCTGGAAAGCAAAAAAATACGGCCTGCCACAGGAGTTCAGTTTATTTTACAACGACTTAACTGATGAGCAAGTTGCCTATCTCTCCAACTACTTCAATCCAGATAAAGCAGGAATCCCTGTTTTATTTTTTACCAGTCCAGGTAAAGAATGGACATTAGTCTGCACGCGACAGATTATCGGTTTTGATCTTCATTCTCATTATACTGTATGTCTCAAAGAAGTGAAAACTATGTTTCCGTATGCGGAAAGAGAGATCAATGATCCTTTACAGAGAGGGAGAGCATACTGGAAAAAGGCATCGCAACAGTTGGAGGTAAAAACAAAGCATGATGTATCTCTCTTATTTCATGCTGCCAATCCAACGGAAGTGTGTACTTTATGGAATTTGCTGATAATGGCGGTGGGGTTTAATCAGGAGGATTGGTAAAATCAGGGAATCGATTGTCAGGATTGAATATTCACCTGTTGTAATGAACTATATATTTATAGTAGTTCTATAGCAGTATTATGACTTTATGGAAATAGAGCCTCTTTGCATCTATCTGTAAACCGTCACCTATGACTTTCCCTTTTCAATTACTTACTATTGCTGTATTCCTAATCTCCATATCATCCTGCCATCTGCATCAAACGCCCGATGCCCGCTACTTCGACATCGCTGCTGCCGCAGATCTGCCACTCGAAAAACCATCCCCCTTCGAATGGCGCTACATGCATGACGAAAAACCACAAACCTTTTCAGACTATAAAAAAGTCATTCTTCCTTCAGGTAAATCCTGCATTTACCTTTTGCCGGTAGGCGAGTTTAATAACTTACAAATGAAAGCCCTGCTGACAACCAGGAGCTATATTGAAATTTTTTATCAGCAACCTGTAAAGTTCCTTCCCGGGTTGAAAGACGACCTGGTGCCGCTCACTGCAAGACGTATCCAGGCCGATAAGCATATTCAGTTATTGGCTCCTTACATTTTGGATACACTGCTAAACAACAGGCTGCCGTGCGACGGAATAGCATTGATGGCCATCACCGCCAAAGACCTATATCCTAAAGCGGATTGGAACTTTGTTTTTGGACTGTCGTCTTATGTTAACAGGGTAGGGGTCACCTCTATTTATCGCTTTCAGGATACTAGGGACTCATTGAACTATCAGATAATGCTGAGGCGTCTTAACAGCATATCATCACATGAACTGGGGCATATGCTGCAAATGAGGCACTGTCTCCACGCTAAATGCGTAATGAATGGCTCCAATGGCCTCCGCGAAACCGATAAAACCCCTAGCCGACTCTGCTCCGAATGCCAGAAAAAAATGTCGTGGCGGTTTAAATATGATAATTTCAAAAGACTCAAACAACTAGCCGCATTTTACAAAAGTAATGGGTTAGAAAATGACTACGCAGTCTTAAAGCCAGAACTGGACGCCCTGGATTAAACTTACTCCACCACCCACATCCCCGTCCTTTTCGCCAAATCAATCTTCTCCTGCCCATGCTTCGTCATCAACCCCTCGGCAATCAGTCGCTCCGCCCGCTCAATATTGGGCTTGCTCCACTTGCTCTTCGCTTTCCGGGGTGTAAACGTCAGGTAAAAACTTTCCTCATCACGCTTTTTAGCCTTGCTGTCTATCCAGCCAAAGCAGAGGGCTTCCTCTGTGGCCTCAATCAGCGATAAACAAGGCACTTTACTGTGCTTGCGGTACTGTATCAGCCATACCCCTGCTTCCTGCTGACTGTTTTTTTGAAGCCATTTGCGCCATTCGGCTCTGGTAGGGGCATATACGGCTTGTCTTCCATCAAGTGTTTCCATAACTAGTAGCATTGTTTGGTAAAAGTAGGACCGGGGTTTGACAACCCTATGTCAGTAGCCTCAAAAAAATTTTGCAGTGGATTTACTAACTTTAATTTTATATGATCACACTCTCCCTCATCGTCCTAAAAACCAACCAACTACAAGCCCAACGCGATTTCTACTCGCTCTTAGGCTTTCAGTTCGACTACCACCGCCACGGCAACGGGCCTTACCATTACGCCAGTACGGGTAACCCGGTAGTACTTGAAATTTACCCGCTGCCTAAAGGAATCACCACACCAGATACCACCACCCGCCTGGGCTTTATGGTTGAAAACCTCGACATTTTAATTGATCAACTTACCGCCAGCGGCTATACCATAATAGTACCCCCAGCCCAAACGGACTGGGGGTACAGCGCTGTTGTACAAGACTGCGACGGCAGAAAAATTGAACTTACACAGCTTTAAAAGGTTACACGATTTCCCGTAAAATATATTGTAACCTTTTTCAGTAGTTGGCATCTAATAGGGTATGAAGCAAACATCGCCGGCCACCATCCCTGACGCCGTCATCATTGAAAAAATAGAAAATGGGGAGAAGCAACGTTTTGAGTTACTGATACGTAAGTATAACCAGCGACTTTACAGACTCGGTATGTCCATATTAGCTGATCCCGCTGATACGGAAGATGCTATGCAAACTGCGTATATACACGCCTATGAAGGATTGGCGCAATTAGAAACACCTTCGTTTTTTGGCACCTGGCTAACCCGTATTATGCTGAACCAATGTCTGGCACAAAAAAGAAAGGGAAACTACCATCTACCTATAACCAACAACAATATAAATATGACAACACCTGCTAACGAATTGCTCAATAAAGAACTCAGCCAAATCCTGGAAAATGCCATCGCGCAATTACCGGAAAAATACAGACTGGTATTTGTACTGCGCGAAATTGAAGCCATGAGCGTGCGCGAAACTTCGGATACGCTCAGCATACAGGAAGTAAATGTAAAGGTTCGCCTTAACAGGGCCAAAGCTATGCTGCGACAAAACCTGCACGGCTATATGAAGGATTCCGTTTACAGCTTTCACCTTTCAAAATGTGATCGTATCGTACATTATGTGATGCATCACCTGGGCATTGCAGATGCCTGAATTACAATGAGGAGAAAAAGGTACGTATATCACCCGCCAGCAATGCCGGCTGTTCCATGGCCGCAAAGTGGCCACCCTTATCAAACTCCGTCCAGCGTTGTACATTAAACAAGCGCTCCGCATAATCCCTTGGCGCTGCAATCAAATCCTTAAATTCCGCTACTCCGGCAGGGGTGGCAAGTTTTTCAGTGGTAGTTTTTTGGGGAGATGCCATTGCCTGCGCCATTTCATAGTATAGTCGGTTGGCAGAATGAATCGTTTCAGTACCCCAGTAAATGGTGAGATTGGTAAGCAACTCATCTTTCGTAAACACCGCTTCGAGGTCCCCCGGATGGTCGCTCCAGCGATAGAATTTTTCAATGATCCATGCCGCAAGGCCCGCAGGGGAGTCGTTGAGGCCATAGCCAAGCGTTTGTGGTTTCGTGCTCTGGATCATGGCATAAGCGCCTTCCAGCTGCTGCCATTGTTTGCCTTTTTCCAGATATTCCTTTTCTGCCTGTGACAACTCTCCCGGAGGAATTTCAAAGAGATGAATGAAAGGTATATCCGTGAGGTGAATGGCTGCTACCTGATCAGGGTGCTGCCTGGCCAGCAGTTCGGTAATGGTACTGCCCCAGTCGCCACCATGCGCCATAAATGTATCGTAGCCCAACTGCTGCATTAAGGCCGCAAACACCGAGGCAATTTTCGAAGGATTCATCCCCGGCGCAATGGGCTTACCCGAAAAGCCATAGCCGGGAATAGAAGGCACTACTACATCAAAACTAACCCCCTCCTCATCTGCAGCGGTTAACAGTGGAATCAGCTTCAGGAAACGGACAAAACTATCCGGATAGCCATGAGTCAGCAATAGCGGGATAGAGGAGTTTCCCCGGCCTTTTTCCCAAATGTAATGAATAGTACTTCCCTGTATTTCACTGGTGTAGTGACGGAATGTGTTCAGGTACTGTTGTTGCTGCTCCCAGTTGAATTCGTTGAACCAATATGCACATAGTTCCTGCAGGTATGCCTTGTTGGTACCTGCCATCCAATCGGAGTTATCTATCTCGGTAATCCAGCGTGTTGCCGCTAGCCGGGCACGAAGATCATCCAGCATCTCCTGGCTGAAATAGATCTGGAATGGTGTACACATCGTCCTGCTACTTTAGTGATACTATTGCTGACACAAGTCACGTACCGGATTTATGCTGCCTGACAAGCTTTGCCATTGGCTGGTCAGTCGGAATAGGTACTAAGGACTAACAATGATAGCCGCGGATATGGATTGTGTGCCATCCCGCCACGACAAATAATACATACCTGCTTTTATTCCCGTTAACATCATCCGGGTTTGAGTGGTCCCGGGTGTGGTCGCTACAACCCGGACGATATCCCCACCGGCATTTAGCAAATAAATTTTTGCATTGTTTGCTATCGGATGAGTTACCCAGGTGTACCTAACGGCAGGGTTAGGATAAATAGCAATTTTTTTGGCAGGATCCTCCAATGGACTCAAAAATGTAAATCCGGACAAGGAGGCGTAAGGGAGAGAAGGCGTAACTACCGTTACTGCACCGCTGCTGCCTTTGCTTACTATGGCAGTAATGAGAGAATCAGTAATCACACTAAAGCCGGCTGCATTTGTACCTCCAAAGGCCACCGCTGTAACAGATTTAAAGAAGCTGCCATAAATCGTCACTGTATCGCCCATAGCAGCAGCCGCTGGTTCAAAATGCGAGATGGCTG
This sequence comes from Chitinophaga jiangningensis, assembly GCF_900142605.1. Taxonomy (GTDB): domain Bacteria; phylum Bacteroidota; class Bacteroidia; order Chitinophagales; family Chitinophagaceae; genus Chitinophaga; species Chitinophaga jiangningensis. The sequence continues at coordinate 229,601 of NZ_FRBL01000008.1, read as the reverse complement.
GCGGTGGCTGGGTAAATATAAAGCCCGCTTTTTTTCCTTCACCCTTGCTGTTGATTACCCTCACTTCCCCACTTTCCCCAAAGCCGACGGTTGCAATAATAGTACTGTCATTTACCACACTGAAGTTCAGAGAAGATGCTGTATTAAACGCTACGTAATAGGCGTCTGTAAAGTTAATTCCATGGATAGTAAGCTGACTGTTCAATGTGCCTGTAGCAGGAGAGAATCCTGTGATAACAGGTGCGGGCGCTACATAAGCAAATCCCGGCATTGACAAAACCCCGGCAGGTGTTGATACTTCCACATTCCCTGATCTGCCTCTGCCTAGCACAGCTGTGATGGTGGTATCGTTCACAATGGTAAATCTTTGGACTGCAATTCCGCCAAAGCTAACATTACTGCTACCGCTCAGCCTATGGCCAGTGATAGTTACTAAATCTCCAAAACCGCCACTGGAAGGATAAAAATTCAGTATAGCCGGCTGGTCGGTAAAAATAAAACCGCTCGCAGCCCCATTGCCTTTATCAGTTTGAATAGTGATAGCTCCGGAGCTACCGTGTGCTACTATCGCTGTAATAAGGGTATCTGCAATTACTTTAAAACTCATTGCTGATTCACTCCCAAACTTTACGGTATGAGCCCCCGTGAAATTTGTACCGCGAATGGTGACAGTGGTCCCGGCGGTAGCACTGGTGGGTGAGAAGGAAGTAATGATGGGAGGTGGCAGCACATATGTAAATCCCGCTTTGCCAACTAAAGGAAAGCCGGATACAAGCAATACAACGCTTCCGCTGTTACCTTCTCCCACCACTGCTTCAACTACAGTATCTGATATTACTTTAAATGAACGGGCGTGCAAGGCTCCAAATAATACTGCATAAGTCTTGCTCAGATTCAAGCCTTTAATAGTTACCGTGCGGCTCTGCCAGGCAGTATCCGGCGTAAAGCTCAGTATAATTGGCGCATCTGTTATCCAGTTGAAACCTTGCAGGGAGTCAACTCCCCAATCGCTGTCCACCGTTACCGCCCCAATGGCACCTGTCCCTACCACAGCAGTAATCTTAGTGTCAGATATTACATTCCAGGAGGTAGCTTTTACACCTCCAAATTTTACGGCCATAATATTTCGGAAATTATTACCTGTAATGGTAACGGTAGTACCCGGCTTCGCCGTAGTCGGAGTAAATGCCGATATTTTTGGAGCTGGGTATACAAATGCAAACTGACGCAAGTTATACATATCATAACCGCGTTCATCTGTTTTTAAATTAACGTATCCTGATGCCCCTTTACCCACGACAGCAACAATGAGGGTATCGCCATACACCTGGTACGTGGCCACGGGCACACCTCCCAGCGATACGCCGGTCACCCACTGGAAATACCTCCCACTAATGCGTATTGTATCGCCTTCCCGGCCGGTTTGTGGCATATATGCTGTAGTAACTGGCACGGGTATACGGAAGCTGAAGCCAGGCAGTTCAGCGTCTGCAGTAGCAGAAGAAACGCTCACCTTTCCGCTACTGCCACGTCCAACCACCGCCATGATAGCGGTATCGCTTTGCACTTTAAATTGGCCGGCGTCGCTCCCTCCGAATGTGACATGGGTAATAAAATCGAAATAATTACCGTTGATCATCACTGTATCTCCTATAGTAGCGGTGGAAGGATAGAAGCGGGTAATCATAGGAACAGGCGGCTTGTAGGTGAAGCCCGCCGAACTATCTGCCCCGCCATTGCTGGCAACAGTTACATAACCCGTGGCCCCCGCACCCGCGACAACAGTAATAATACTATCGGAAATAATCGTAAAAGGGCTGTTCACACCACCCAGCAATACCTGCGTGACATCGGTAAAATGACTGCCGCGTATAGTTACTGGTGTTCGTACAGTCGCTTGCGTGGGAGTAAATGAAGTAATGGCCGGTTTATCTGCAATAAATAAAAAGTCAGCCTTGCTACCGATCCCTGCAGGTGTTATCACTGTTATAAGTCCGCCCGCACCCTCGCCCACCACAGCAGTAATAGTGCTGTCATTCTGCACCTGGAAGCTTTGAGCCGGCACTCCGCCAAATGTAACCTGGATGGCACCTGTAAAGTGACTGCCTGTGATGCGGATCATATCCGTTTTCCTGGCACTTTCTGGGCTAAAAGCATCAATTACCGGGTTGTCAGCCGCATTTATCCTGTTGTAATATAGGGAGATGCCACCGGCACCTGCAGACGCTATATCAGGTTTGCTATCATTATTCAGATCAGCAATGGTAATTAGCGTAGGTTGATGTGGCGCAGGATAATTAATGGCGGTACCGAATGCTATCTGGTTTTTATCAGACAGATTTTTAAAAACAGATATAACGCTGCTTGTACCTCCTGGAAATGCCAGGTCAGGTTTGCCGTCTCCATCCAGGTCACCGATGCCAATTCTTGCAGGGATATAGCCTATGGCGAATTCCACAGGATTGCCAAACGAGATGTTACCTGGCACAGAGTTATTTTTCAGGATACCAAAATAACCGTTTTTGTTAACGGTAATGATATCGGGTAACTGATCTCCGTCGATATCCGCCACCAGTATCCGCTTTGCCAGGTATTTTATTTGCTGCCTTGCTGCCATACTAACTACGCCTTTTAACTGCAGGATATTCCGGTAAAATAATAAGCCGCCATAATAAGGATCCAGCACCAACAAATCATTCTTGCCGTCGCCGTCCAAATCCTCGATGATAGCTGATTCCCCACCAGTTAATGAAGGAGATACAGGAGTAAGTAATAAAATACTGTCGACGGTAACGTTGAGGCCTATACGACCTACACTCACACTCTGGCTCTGTACCAATACATCGGGTCTGCCGTCAACATCCAGATCTCCGGTACTAACCCTGTTGGAGTAAAGGCTGGTCAATGGCGCGGACTGGTGCTGCGCGAAGGCAATACTATCACGGGTCGAAATATTACGAATAACAGTGACCGCCTTCCCATCGGAATTAACTGTAAGCACGAGGTCCTTTCTGCCGTCGCCATCCATATCAGCCCAGCCTGTTTCAGTTTGATCCAGCGTAGCCGTTAAAACCCTGTTTTCCACTGCGGCAAAGGTTTCATTTCCCAGATTTTTTATAACGGTATTGACTACCTGTAGTTGAGTTGGTGTGGCGTATGGTGCCACCAGGTCTACACGCTGGTCATTATTCATATCCAGTGCCAGGAGCTCAAAAGGGGGCTGTGCAGGGCGGTAGGTATAGCCGGCAGCAAAAGAGCTGCTGGTGATCGGGCCACCGGCAAAAGTTACATCAAACGCAACGGGTGAGGTAGCAGTGGCCTTGTTAGTTGTCACAGATAACGATTCATAGGATGCGCCCACCGGTACATTTACTGTTAAGGTACTTTCCGTAACAGCCAGCACCTTTGCCTGCGCCGCACCAAAATACACGGTATTCTTATTGGCCACCGGATGGAAGTGATGGCCATAAATAGTAACGATTGTACCCACCGGCCCCCGGGAAGGGGCAATGCCGGTAATCTGAGGGCCTGCAGGCAAACAGGTGAAGCCGGATATAGCACCGTTGCCGGCGGTCGTCGTTACTGTAACGTCGCCACTGCCAGGCTTTCCTGCAATCGCTACCAATTGCGTATCCTGTACGGAAATGATGCTATCCACCGCATTGCCTCCTAACATTATGCCGGTGACATCTTTTAAATACTTTCCTTTGATGGTAACTACCGCACCACTGCTAACAAGCTTCGGGGAGTAACTGGTAACGCGCGGAGCTGTGGGAATATATTTAAAGCCTGGCAGGGAATCCTCCCCGTCTGCGTTAGATACGTACACATTTCCGGAGGATCCTTCCTGCACCACTATCTGCATCGTAGTAGAAGTCCGCGATAGTATAAATGCAAAAGACCTGGCATCCCCAAGTTCAACGCTTGCATAATTCAGGTTAGTACCTGTAATGGTAACGGTGTCATTCAGTCCGGCCATTTGTGGGCTAAAGGAAGTGATACGCGGTGGATTTGCCCTTTTAAAACCAGCAGGATAGATATCCAGGGCATATATACTTACACCTGTAGTCAGCATGGTAGCCAACAACAGAAAGTGCCTCAGTTGCTTCATAGTATAGGTAATAAGAGCCCAAAAGTAAAATTTGTTTTGGATAATTTACAGCTATTGCAACCGATCGCCTCTACATGATAACTTAAATGTATTCCAGCTCGGTATTTACATCTCCCTAAAAACAAAAAAAGGTCCGGCTCATAAGCCGGACCTGCCAATTTTAATTTCCATATCCTGTATTCTGCTCTAACACCGCCCCTGTATTCTGCGTAATCTCCGTAGAAGGAATCGGCCATAGGTTATGGTACGGCTCAATGGTAAGCCCCGATTTCGGATTATACCGCTTATCACGATCGTACAACAGCCCTAAGCGCGTCAGCGTTACCGCACGGAACTCTTCCATGTATAACTCACGTAAACGCTCATCCAGGAGATAATCTATATTCATTTCACCCGCAGTGGCCAGGCCAGCCTGCGATCTGTTACGCACCACATTCACATCGTCAGCAGCTTTCTGCTTGTCGCCCTTGCGGAGATAGGCTTCTGCCCTTAACAGGTAAGTTTCTGCCAGGCGGGCCATGTACTTCTGCATAAATAACCTGGAAGCGCCATTCAACAACAAACCACCAAACGGATTGGTGACGTTGGTCAAAATAGAAGGACCAGCAACCGCTACAAAGTCGCCCGCAGAAGGTGAAGTTTTCCTGATCACCGGGTAAAAATTACGGATGGTATCGCGGAAGTCGGCCGGCTGCACTTTGTCCTTATAACCATCTTTCACATACCATTTGCCGTAATCAGGGGAGGTGGCAGGCACACCGGAAATACGAATGTCGCGCACAATGTTGTTAGGCGAATTGCGTATATCTCCCGGCGTCCAGATCTCGTAAAAGAAGTGCGAGGTAGGCCTGATCCAGCCAATGCCGTTGGAGGAAACGCTGTCCACAAACTTCGCATTGTAGAGGATTGGAATCTTCGTTTTTGTTGTGGACTCCACAATCCTTACACCGGTTAAACTCGGTACCACCGCCCAGGCCGTTTGATCGCCCACGGAGGAGGAGTTGTTAAGTGTAGATTGTATCACCAGCAAACCTTCATGGTTACCGGTGCTGTAGTTCTGGTTGTTGTATTCAAACAGATCGCGGTATACATCGCCCGGCAAATTGGCTCTTCTGCCAAACCTGCTGGTCATCAGTGATACACCGGAAAAATTAATCACAGAAGAAGCGCTGGCAATGGCGCCGTCGTAATCCTTCAATGAAATCAGCACCTCAGTAAGAATATGCTGTGCTATCTGTTTATTAACCGTACCATCAGGTACTTTGTTGATATCTGAGAGTAAGCCTACTGCCTGTTCCAGGTCCTTTTTACATTGGAGATAAACACTGTCCCTGCTGGCACGCACATAATCGTAACGGGGCGCTGCCAGTTCATTTAACTCCAGCGGCACACCGCCAAACAAATTCGCCAGGATGTTGTAGGAGTAGGCCCTGAAAAACAATGCCTGTCCCATGAAATTGTTTTTATCCGCATCGCTCAACTGTTTGGATTTATTCAGTTGACTGATGATCAGGTTAGCATTGGTGATAATCTTGTAATAAGCCGTCCAGATGCCCTGCGGGATAAAATAGCTGGGCACCATGGTGGCCTTGTAGGCATTCAGTTTGGCTGCCGGATCATAGTCCGTGCCGTTAAAGGCGAAGTCAGTAGCGTAGTACAACCCGAAATAAGTATCCAGGTTGATATTGCCCATATAAATATTCCTGACACCATTGTACAGGTTATTGGTAGCCTGTTGATATTGTGTGGCGTTTTGCAGGGAGTTGTCAGGCGTGTAGATCGACAGCGGGTCCTCATCCAAAAAGCTTTTACTACAGGAAGCTACTACCGCACTGATGCCAAACAGGTATATGAAGAGTGTTTTTTTCATGTCTTGAAGTTTTATGCATTAAAAGGTCACGTTCACACCCAGTGAATAGTTTTTCATTACCGGGTAACCATTCTGGTCTAAGCCCATACCACCCGGCATTCTCAGCCCCAGCGAAGAGCGCTGGCTGGCAGGCGGGTTAGACTCAGGGTCCCAACCGTCCCATTTGGTGATGGTCAGGAGGTTTTGTGCATTCAGGTATATGCTGGCAGCCCTGATTACTTTCAGGCGACTTAAAACCCCTTCCGGTAAGGAATAGGTGAGGGTTACATCCTGCAAACGGATAAAGCTCCTGGAGAGGTAAGGCCCGAAATTTTCACCCAGTGTGGCTACGTAAGCAGCAATGCTTCTGTAGCGTGCATTCGGATTATTCGGTGTCCAGTAGTCGTATACAAAACCGTTGTTGTTGCGGATGTTATCCGGATTTTGCAGCATAATACCAGGCGCGCCGAGGTAACCATTTTTGCCACCCTGAATGGTATTGATAAAGAACTTCAGCTGGAAAGCCTTGTAGGAGAAACTGTTGCTGATACCCAGACTATAAGAGGGATCCAGCTTTCCGAGGATCTGTTTATCCTCCGGCGTAATTTTTCCATCCCCGTTTCTATCCTCAATGCTATACTGACCCGCCTTGAAACCCTGTTGTGCCAGGCCATCCGGAATCTTGTCGCCAATCTGGTACATGCCGGTGATTTTGTAATCATACACTACGCCGTAGGGCTGACCGATAAAGTAGCTGAGAATAGGGTCTGCACCATTGATCAGGTCTTTTTTAGTACCGTCAATATCCAGCACTTTGTTACGGTTGCGGAAGAAGTTAGCCGTTACTTCCCACTTGAAGTCTTTGCCTGCCACCGGTACACCGGTGATGTTCAGCTCCTGACCTCTGTTCTGTATTTTCCCGATGTTGATCAGGAAAGTGTTGAAGCCCGTAATGGTAGGCGTAGCACGTGAGTTCAACAGGTTTTTGGAATTGGAGAAGTAGAGGTCCAGTGAACCGAAGAGCCGGTTGTTAAGGAAAGAGAAGTCCACACCGGTGTTGAAGGAGTTGGTGGTTTCCCAGCGGAGTGCGGAGTTAGGTAACTGATTCAGGAAGGTACCCAGTTGTGCACCGCCAGAAGTACCGTACAGGTAACCATTCGCCAGCCCTACGCTCATCTGGGCCAGGGTTTGATAGCGGCCTACCGTTCTGTTACCAGTGGAACCGTACGATAACCGTAGTTTCAGGTCATCCAGGAAGCTCACCGGTTTCAGGAATTCTTCTTCCTTCATGCGCCATGCAAAAGCCAGCGATGGGAAGGTAGCCCATTTGTTGGTAGCAGAAAATCCGGAGAAACCATCTCTTCTGACAGTACCGGTGAGGATATATTTTTTATCAAAAGAGTAGGAGAGTCGCGCCATCTGGTACAACGCCTGTTCTTTCCATGGCAAAATGGTCATGTCATTGGAGGTGGTGAGTCGCGCAGGATCGCCCACATCCAGCCTGTTATAAGACAGTGCACCGTTGGTAATACCACCGGCTGAAGTGCTGGTACCATCATGGTTATTAACCTCTGCTCCGTACAATAAAGTCAGGTCCACTCCATGTTTCCCAAAATCTCTTTTATAGGTGAGAATATTATCCAGCGTCAGGAAGTAGTCCGTCTGATAAGTTTTGTAGGCGGTAGCTTCTACGGAAGGCGCGTTGTAATTGAAGCGGTTAGCACTGATATAGTTGTTACCGAAGTTAACGCGGTAGTTCAGTCCTTTGATATACGGTATATCGATGCTCACAAAAAAGTTACCTGTTAAGTTCAGGTTGCGGTCCAGGTCCCTGGATCGTTTGAGTATTTCGATGGGGGTGGGTGTAGTTGTTTGTGCATAAAACTCCAGCATCTGTCCGGTTTTTGGATCATATGGGAGATTATATGGCTTCAGCAGCATAATGTCCGAGAAAGTGGGAGATACGCCGCTGTAGTCGTTGATGGAAAGACTGGTTTGCGCGCCAACGGTTAACCAGTCGGCCGGTTTTGCTTCCACGTTGATACGGATACTGTTTCTGCGGTAGTTATCGCCTTTGATGAGGTTCAGCTGGTCGAAGTAGCCGTAGCCCATATAGAAGCGGAGTTTTTTAGAGCGTCCGCTGAGGCCGATGTTGTGGTTCTGGATCCTGGGGCGACTATTCGTCATCAGGTCCCACCAGTTGGCTTCATAGCCGTTTTTATAGTTGTCGCCTTCGATGGCTGGCATTTTCGTAGTGGGGTCCCAGTTAGGATTCATTTTCGTAGGGTCGTTAGGGTCACGACTCTCAGACAGGTACCAGTCGCCCAGCTTTTGCACGTATTGTGCGCCGGTGGCGGGCTTCATATCTTTCTGCGTCATATCCTGGATGGAGTAGGAGCCGCTGTAATCCACCGTTAGTTTATCCATGCCGTTTGCACCGCTTTTGGTGGTCACCAGTATCACCCCATTGGAGGCCTGGGAGCCGTATACGGCAGCAGCACTGGCATCTTTCAATAAATCAATACTGGCGATGTCAGAAGGGTTGATGGAAGTAAGCGAACCTCTGTAAATCAGTCCGTCTACTACAATCAGCGGGGAAGTAGTACCGGAGATAGAGTTACGGCCGCGCACCATAATGGTGGGGTCGGTTCCTGCTTTGCCTACCTGGCCTACTGTGAGGCCCGGCACTGTTCCGCGCAGGGACGACATCACGTTGGCGTTGGGAGATTGTTTCTGCACCTGTAAGTCGGCCTTGGCAACGGCACCTGTTACGTCCTGTCGTTTCCGGGTACCGTAACCTACTACCACTACGCTGTTCAGCTCACTTACGTTGGAAGATACCACGAATGATAATGGTGTATTGTTGCCGGCAGCGACTTTATAGCCGGTAAAAGATTTAGGATCGTAGCCAATCATACTCACATTGAAAGTATAGCTGGCCGGCGGTAAATTTCTGAATACAAATTTTCCGATGCTGTCGGAAATGGCGATGTTCACACGTTTCCCGCCGGAGGCGGCTTCTACGGTGGCGCCGGGAAGTGGTGTACCTCCCTGGTCTGTAACGGTGCCCACTACGGTGCCTGTTTGCGCGAAGGATTTCACACATACAGCACAAAGGAGCAGCATGATCGCAATGGTAATTTTCCCTATACTTCTCATAACGCAAAATTTTGGGTGTTAGTCAGGGGATAAAGTAGAGTTGGAAGGTTGCAGCCGCCAGCATATTTTCCTGGTGCGCCGTAACGGGCTGTTGTTTTTTTCATAATGTGGTTTTTATAAGTGAATAGATACTGGTTGTGCAAACGATTGCATTTCTTCGATAAAAAAAGAGACACGAAGGTCTTTAGTTGATAGTTTATTCGCCTGTCTATGTACTATATCTGGTTCTTCTCTTCTGGCGATGCTAACAGTATGACTTTCAGCATCGGGCGGTTTTGGTTGTTTATGAACAGTTGTGGTATTAATCGGTGCCAGCTTAGGCTGGAGCACTGACGTAACGGGAAGTTATAGAATAATTGATATTGGTGAAGGTAAATTTTGGGGTGGGATAATATAGTATTAGCAAATGATTAATTTATATTTAAATGGGGAGGAGGATGACACCTTCGGTGTCATCCTGAGGAGCCGTGCTGGCGCGCGGGGAACCTTTGTAAAAATACGGATGGGTTGTGCTGAATGCCAGGCCTATGGCGGCGTGCTCTTGCAACACGTTTTCGCCTTTTATTTTTTAGGGAGATGTGAATGCTATTGCTCCGCATGCAATCCTATTTTATTCCCTTCTGAATCCTGTATGATAGCAATATAACCTGCGGGTATTTGAATTTTGGGAGATAATACCTTTCCGCCGGCGTCGGCTACCCGGTCTATCACCGCCTGAATACTCGGGCTGGCGTTGATATATACTACTGTTCCTTCCCCGGATGGGGTATGCCGTTCCGATTTGGCTAACACACCCGTCACCCGCCCGGAGGTGGCCTGAACTACGTTGGGATCGTATGGGAAAAATACGGACTCATGGTCACCGTCTTTCCGCTTTTCCATTTGAATATCCAGAATGGTTTCATAAAATTTCTTGGCCCTGTCCAGATCCGCCGCCGGGATTTCAAACCAGGTGAGGATGTTCGTGTGTGCGTCGATTTTTTGTAGCTTTTGCATATGTAATGGTGTTGATGATGTGTATAACCATCACAAAGTTCTTGCCGACATGCACCCTCGATTTTAGCCTAAAAAGAAAATGCCAGCAACCGTTTAAGGTTGCTGGCATTTTCAGAAAAGATGCTTCGATATTTGTTATTGTTCTCTTACAATAGTGATATAACCTTTTGCCACTTTAGCACCATTTTCGATCGTTAAGATGTAGTAATAAGTGCCAGTAGACAATGGTGCACCGTTGATGGTGGCATCCCAGTCGTTGCTGTAGTTCTTACGGCTGTACACCAGGCGACCAGCGCGGTCGAAGATTTTCACTTCATTATTTGGATAGCTGTCCAGGTTGCGGATGACCCACTTATCATTTCTGCCATCCCCGTTCGGTGTGAGGATGTTCACCGCGTCTACTTTGAAGTCGGCCACTACTGTTACGGCGAAGTCTGCCGTGTTTTTACAGCCTAAGTCATTGCTAACGGTTACATGATAAGTTGTGTTCTGCATTGGTCTGGCTTCCAGTACCGCGGTTTGCTGACCACTGATAATGCCGGCGGCATTATCCCACTCGTAGTGTGTACCACCGGTAGCGGTCAGGTGTATAATATCTCCTTTGGAGATGGTATTGCCTTTGTCGCTGGTGATGGTAACCGTACCTAAGGTAGCCACTTCAATATTGAAGGAGCGGCGTAATGAATCGATTCCTCCATTTGCCGTACCGCCATTATCCTTAATGGTAACTGTGACGGTTTGTATGCCGGTTGCAGTGGTTTTAAGCTGGTAAGTGATGACGCCTGCTGCGCTCACGCTCAGTTTGTCGAAGCTGGCAGCTTTATCCGTCAGGATGCTGAAGCCGAAGGTTTGGCCTGGCTCTACCGCTGCGGCGCCGCTGAGCTGGATGGTGTGTTCCTTACCATCAGGGCAGATGGTGGCGTTGGCGATTGCATCAAGCGTTGGCGCCTGGTTCACCATTTTCACTTTTACAGTAACGGGAACGGCTACACTGGTGTTGAGTCCGTCGCTTACGGTGATGCCCAGCGTTACGGTGGTGTTCACCTTGCTGTTGAGCTTAGCCTGATCTGCCACGGTGATGTTACCATTCGCATCTATAGAGAAGGCGCCATTGGAATCATCGGTAGTGATGGTCCAGTTTTGCAGGGTGCCTGCCGTTTCGATGGCAGTTACTTTTCCTACCTGGGTACCTACGGTACTTCTTTCCAGTATTTCGAAGGCGAGGCCTGCGGTAATTAATGGAGCGGTGTGGTCGTAGAGTACTGTTACCGTGTTGGAGGCCGTGTTGCCATTATTCACCACGTTCTGTGCACTGGCGGCTGGCAGCGTTACGCTTACAGCGCCATCAGCAGCAGGTGTTACGGTGAAGGTGTAAGTGATGTTATCAGCCGTCTGCACGTTGCTGACAGCACCATTGGTGACGTTGAAGTCGGTGGCCGTTAAACCGGTTACTGCTTCATTAAACACCGCTGTAACGGTGAATGGCGCGTTAACCCGGCTGGCGGCAGTGGTGGACAGCTGTACCGATGGTGATCCTGTATGTACATATACGCCGGTGGTGTTGGCGATGTTGTTCAGCGTGAGGATGGCGTTATTGGCAGCATCGTCTTTGATGGCGCTGCCGTTTAAGCTGATGGCAGTGCCGAGGGCGATGCCGTTCAGGTCCATATCTCCCTGTTGAACGGTGTAGCGGAACGACAGGCTATTGGCTGTGGCAGTAGTATATGCTGCTTTTACGGTGCCCGTGGTCAGGATTACATCCAGGGAAGGCGTGCCACCGGTAAGGTGGATATTTTCGTTGAAGGTGACCGTGAAGTTCAGCGCATCACCCGCTTTATAGTAGCCATTCACAGGTACGGTTACCGCGGTTACTACCGGTGGTGTGGCATCTGTCACCTTAATGGTAACAGGAACGGCTACACTGGTGTTGAGTCCGTCGCTTACGGTGATGCCCAGCGTTACGGTGGTGCTCACCTTACTGTTGAGCTTAGCCTGATCTGCCACGGTGATGTTACCGTTCGCATCTATGGCGAAGGCGCCATTGGAATCATCGGTAGCGATGGTCCAGTTTTGCAGGGTGCCTGCCGTTTCGATGGCGGTCACTTTTCCTACCTGGGTACCTACGGCACTTTTTTCCGGTATTTCGAAGGCGAGGCCTGCGGTAATTAATGGAGCGGTGTGGTCGTAGAGCACTGTTACCGTGTTGGAGGCAGTGTTGCCATTATTCACCACGTTCTGCGCACTGGTAGCTGGCAGCGTTACGCTTACATTGCCATCAGCAGCAGGTGTTACGGTGAAGGTATAAGTGATGTTATCAGCCGTCTGCACGTTGCTGACAGCACCATTCGTGACGTTGAAGTCGGTGGCTGTTAAACCGGTTACCGCTTCATTAAACACCGCTGTAACGGTGAATGGCGCGTTAACACGACTGGCAGCGGCGGTGGACAGCTGTACCGATGGTGATCCTGTATGTACAAATACGCCGGTGGTATTGGCGATGTTGTTCAGCGTGAGGATGGCGTTATTGGTAGCATCGTCTTTGATGGCGCTGCCGTTTAAGCTGATGGCAGTGCCGAGGGCAATGCCGTTCAGGTCCATATCTCCCTGTTGAACGGTGTAGCGGAACGACAGGCTATTGGCTGTGGCAGTAGTATATGCTGCTTTTACGGTGCCTGTGGTCAGGATTACATCCAGGGAAGGCGTGCCACCGGTAAGGTGGATATTCTCGTTGAAGAGGACGGTGAAGTTCAGCGCATCCCCCGCTTTATAGTAGCCGTTGACAGGTACGGTTACCGCAGTTACTGCCGGTGCCGTGCCGTCGTAGGTGAAGCTGAGGGTGTTGGAAGGTGTGTTTGCATTACCGCCGATATTTACCACTTTGTTAGCCGGCAGTTGGATTGTTACCGGACCGTCCGCAGTAGGCGTGACCGTTACGGTGTAAGTGGTATTAGCGTTTGACTGCAGGTTGCTGGCAGTACCATTGGTGATGGTAAACTCGTCAACCGTAAGTACTGTTACTGCTTCGCTGAAGGTAGCCGTTACCGTGAATGGTGCATTCACCAGTGCCGGTGCGGTGGACGTTAGCGTAACCGTAGGGCTGGTGGTATTTACAAATACACTGCTGGTGTTACCGATGTTATTCAGGGTAAGCACGGCGTTGTTGGTAGCGGCATCTTTAATAGTGGAGCCGCTTGCTTCCAGGGATATCACGGTGATACCGTCCATATCCTGGTCGCCGTTTACTACGGTGTAGCTGAAGTTCAGCTCGCGGTTGGTGGAAACGCCGGTGTAGTTAGCCTGTACTGAGTTCGCACCAATATTCAGGACGAGGTATGGATTACCACCTGTGGTATTCAGAACGATATCCTCATTGAATGCTACGCTGAAGTTCAGCACATCGCCTGCTCTGTAATATTTAGGAGCAGGTACAGCTACGGAAGCAACTGCAGGGGCGGTGATATCGTAGTTAACAGTTAAGGTATTAGAGGCGGTGTTGCCGTTGTTACCGATGTTATCTGCTTTGTCAGCAGGAACATTTATGGTCACCGGACCTTCGCCGGCCGGTACGATAGTCACGCTGTAATTTGCGTTGTCGATAACGGTTACCGGACTGGAAGAACCGTTGGTGACGGAAATGTCCGCACTGGTGAAGCCGGTCACATTTTCACTGAATGCGATATTCACCGTAAATGGTGTATTCACGCTCGGTGTAGCCGGCGTGGAGAGTGTTACCGATGGGCGAGTGGTGTTTACTCGTACCATGGAAGTATTACCCACATTATTCAATGTAAGGTTTGCATTGTTGGTGGCGTTATCCTTGATCGTACTTCCTGCAAGATTCAGGGAAGTAATCTGGATACCGTCCATATCGGACTGGCCATCCAGTACGGTATAGGCAAAGTTGAGACCATCGGTGCCGTTTTGGCCGGTGTAGGTCGCGTTCACATTGGTACCGCCGATGTTAAGTGTGAGTGTTGGTGAGCCACCACTGGTGTTGATCACCAGGTCTTCACTGAACCGGACGATGAAATTAAGTTCCGAGCCGGCATTGTAATAATCGTTTACCGGAACGGCTACGGCTGTTACTGTTGGTACAGTGCCGTCATAGGTGAAGTTCAGCGTATTGGAAGCGGTGTTGCCATTGTCTCCTATGTTCGCTGCTTTGTCCGCAGCCAGACTAATACTCACCGGTCCGTCGCTGGCAGGTGTTACCAGTACAGTATAAGTGGTGCCGCTGCCGGCCACGTTGCTGGCGGTGGCATTGGTGAGGGTGAAGTCGCTGGCTGCCAATCCGGTTACTGCTTCCGTAAACGTAACCGTTACATTGAACGGTGCATTTACCAATGCCGGAGCAGTGGTAGAAAGTGCAACACCCGGGTGCTGTGTATTTACAAATATGCCAGTGGTATTAGCCACGTTGTTTAAGGTAATCACCGCATTATTATTGGCAATGTCTACGATGGTAGCGCCGTTGAGTGTAAGATCATTCACTGCGATACCGTCCATGTCCATGTCGCCGTCTACTACAGTGTAGCTGAAGTCCAGCCCATCAGTACCATTCAGGCCTGTATAGGTGGCGTTTTTCACGGCGCTGCCTATGGTCAGGTTCAGTGTTGGATTACCCCCTGTGGTGTTCAGGGTGATGTTTTCACTGAAGCGAACGGTGAAGTTCAGGGTAGTTCCGGCGTTATAGTAACCATTGACTGGTACGCTTACGGAAGTTACAGCTGGTGGCGCAATGTCGTATATGCGGGAGAGTATGTTGGAGGCATTGTTACCATTGCTGCCGATGTTGTCTGCCACGTTTGCAGGTACCTGCACGGTTACTGTACCTTCTGCGGTTGGTGCAACCTGTACAAGGTAAGTGGAACCGGTGATTTGTGTAAAGCCCTGTAATGTACCATTGGTGACGGTAATATCAGTAGGCACAAAGTTGGTTACACTTTCACTGAAGTTAATGGTGGCATTAAATGGTGTATTGATGATTGCAGGTGCACTGCTGGTAATGGTGGTGGTAGGACGCGAAGTATTTACCCGTACGTTTGTAGTGGAAGGAACACTGTTCAGGGTAAGGTTCGCATTGTTGGTGGCAGCGTCCTTAATGGTAGCACCATTTAATGACAATGTACCGATGGTGATACCGTCCATATCCATATCACCTGGCGCAACTGTGTATGCAAAGGTGATGGCGTTGGCGGTGGTGCTTACATAAGTAGCGTTGACGGTTGCAGTGCCAACGGTCAGTGTCAGTACCGGTGATCCGCCAGTGGTATTTACGATCACATTCTCACTGAAATTAACCGTGAACGACAAGTTTTCACCTGCTTTATAGTATTTGGGAGATGGTACCGTTACTGATGTTACAGTTGGTGCGGTAGCATCATAAGTATACGTCAGGGTATTGGAAGGCGTGTTCGGGTTGCCACCGATATTCAGGGCAGCACCTGATGGTAAGCTGATGGTTCTTGTGCCATTGGAGGCGGGTGTCATGAGCACGGTGTAGGTAATATTGTCTGAGGTTGCAAGATTACTTACAGTGGTATTCAGGACGTTGAAATCACTTACCGTTAAACCAATTACCGCTTCGCTGAAAACGGCTACCACGGTAAACTGTGAATTGGTAGGCATGGTAACACCTGACGCAAACGATAAGGTAACTGATGGGATAGAGGTGTTTACTCTTACCAGTGTAGTGTTACCTATTCCCGCTAGGGTAGTGGAGGCATTGTTACCGAGGGCATCTTTAATGGTGCCGCCGTTATTATCCAGGGTAGACTGTACGGTAATACCGTCCATATCCATTTCACCCTGTTGTACTGTATATGCAAAGGTTAATTGGTTGGTGCCGCTGCCGCCGGTGTAAGGTGCCTGTACGGTAGTGGTACCAATAACGATATTAATAAATGGTGTGCCTAAGGTTTGATCTACGACAGCCGGTTCATTATAATTTACGGTGAAGGTGAGTGGCTGGCCTGCACGGTAGTAGCCATTTGTAGGAACGGCTACGCTGGTGATCTGAGGGCCGGTGGCGTCTATGGTCCAGGTGTAGTTTGCAGGAGCACCTGTATTACCTGCCGGATCTTTAGCTCTTACACTGAAAGTATGCGCGCCATCTGCCAGGCCAGTCAACGTAAGCGGGCTAGTTGTGGCGGAGTAGGGTAGACCGTCCCTGCTTGCCTCAAACGTACTGCCAGCTTCATCTGCAGAGAAGGCAAAGGCGGCAACACCCGTATTTGATGGATTTGTAGGGTTGCTGTTAATAGTAGTAACAGGGGCCCTGGTATCCAGTGTAATGTTATCACTGTAAACAGCGTAGTTACCTGCAGCATCTGTGAGTCGCATATGGACTGTTTTTACACCATCCGGAGTAGGCAGTGTGAGAGTTTTGCTGGTAGCAAATGCCTCATTCGCTGAATAGATTGTTCCGCCGTCCGTGGAGAAAGCCATAAGTAGTGGCGGATTCGCATCGGTACCGGTGAGCGTGAGTGGTGCGCTGGTTGTATTGATATATGCTGCGCCGCCATTTATGGAAATTGTTCCAACGGGTACTACTCTGTCGATTGTATAAGTTGGACCGGAAGTATAAGGCGCGTTCGCTACGACAGGACTAATACCTGTTCCGTTTACATCAAGCCTGACTGTTCCGGTGGTGGAGGTTCCTGTGTTAACTACCACATCGAAAGAGTTAGTTGCAGGAACTGCTGTTACGGAGGTAATGCTGGTACCAGTAAGGCCGGTAGTGGTCAGTGAAAATGCACCGGCGGTTACATTGGCAGCGGCTGCGCTGAATGTAACGCGGAAGGTTACGTTGGTGGCGTTGGTAGGGCTGCTGTTTTGCCTGGTAATGCCGGTAACGTTGATAGTAGGAGGTGTCAGTTTAACGATTTCTCCGCCATTTTCTCCGTCGTTGGCAAAAATGGTACCGTCAGGCATAACGGCAATTCCCCAGGGAAAGAATAATGCTGTTGTCTGATGTAGGTCAGGGTACAATGTAGTTCCTGTAGCTGTAAGATCAGTGTATTTTTTTAGTACATATTTATTTGGGTCACTTCCTGCTTCAGCGGTATAAAAATTATCATTTCCATCAATTGCAAGCGAGGAAAAATAGCGTCCGCTTGCTAAAGAAGTCGCGGCAAATCCCGGAGCGGTAAGTTTAACAATTTGGCCATTGCTGTATTCATGCAGATCCGTCAAATAAATATTATCATGGGAGTCGACCACAATGTTGGTAGGGTAAGTAGTTGCAATTGCTGCCGTTGGATAAGTAAAACCATTCCAGACAACTGTACCCGTAAGCTGTTCTGCTCCAGAGGGATACCGAACTAGTTGGTAGGTTTTGGTACTGGAATTATATTCCATTGACAACAGGTTATTGGAGTTGTCTACCGCCAGCGCTGAAAAAAAACGATTGCTTTGAATTATTCCGGGACTTGTATAACTGGGGGCTGTTAACTTGATGATGTTCCACCCAACCGACTGATTAGGATTGGTCACAAATACATCACCCTGGTCATTAACGGCAAGGCCCCAGGAATAAATATTCAGCGAGCTTCCATTAAACAAGTTGTCATAAATCACCTGTTCAGTACTTGTACCATTTACGAACTTAACTACCTCATATTTATTGGTTGTACTGTTAAATCGCACAACATAGAGATTCCCGGCATTGTCTTTAGTCATCGCAGTATAGCTACCACCTGAGTGTAAGGTGGTTTTGGTATACTGTGCAAATGCCCCCAGGCCTGTCAGCATAAAGAAGGTTATCAGCAAGATTCTGCTGATACTTCGGGTAAAGATATCATTCATACAAATGGTTTAAATGCAGAGGAAAGGATTTTGCCATCCTGTCAGTGATTCGTTATGAATCATCTCAAATTCTTTCGCATCATAACGCATTCCTGTTCCCTGATCAAGAATTAATTTATTTATTTTATTACCAGTAGTACTGATCCTGAGAATGTTAACAGTAGGGAGTGCAAATCCTGAAGCGGGGTAAAAGTTCTTCTCTCCTCTGGGGCCATCTATTACGCCTGTACGTAGTTGTTGTTTTACTGCACTCCAGTCTTTTTGTTGCGCGTAAGGCAACAGCTCCCGCCACATCAACCCGGCTTCATAGCCCATTAATGCGTATACATTGGCTGGTTGCTGCGCTATGCTTTCAAACTTCTTTACAAACAATTGGTTCGCCTTGCGCTGGTCTTCCCGCATCCAGGTCATGGAAGTGTAGATTTCCAGGTCTATATGTTTAATATCCTGCAGTATGTCGTCATAAGCCATGGTTTCATTAATGACCAGGGGAATCTTTTTATGGAAGCCGCTTTCAATCCATTTCTGGAGGAAACGGGTACCCATACTGCCGGCGAAGATGGCGTGAACATAGGATGGGGCATCCCTTGCCAGTGTTACAAAGAGTTCATCCAGCTCCATTTTTGAGGGATCATTTTGGTCGAATGGTAAAACCGTCAAACCAATCTGTGTGCTGCCTGCTGCGGTTACACCTTCTCTGAAGGCCGTGTGAAGATGGTAGCCTGCTTCATAAACAGGCATGATCATATGTCCGCCATCACCAAACTGTTTGTGGGCCCAGTTTCCCAAAGCAAACTGCGATTGCCACAGTTGGTGGGAGGCATAAAACATATCCGGACTAAGGTGAGGAAAATGGGGAATATACTCGCCCATGTCAAAGAAAAATGCCGGTTTTTTTGACTGCTCCACCAGTGGAATAATATCTGGTGTCACCTTATAGCTGATTAATCCTGACAGGACGTCAACATTATTAAAAAAAAGCAGTTTACGGGCTGCATCAGCAGATGCACGAGCGCTTCCCATATGGGTATACTCTGATGTAAACTGCACTGTTCTTTGCCGCACGGGATCTAAGCCCATACCCAGCAGCCAGCCTGTAACCAGGTGGGCAGAATAGGCAGGATAAACACCGGAATAAGGAGTAAGGAACCCAATAGAAAGCGCTGCTTGCATAAATTTTTTAGTTACGGCTAGGGAAAATACCTTCTGTAGCGATGAGCCAGGACATTGCCAGATAAGGGTTCATGATGCTGAATGGCTGACTGCCACCTGCGATACCTACATTTACCGTACCTGTTACATTCGTGGTAGGTGCCAGGAAAGTAGTATTGTCAGGAACTGCATAGCCATTAATTGGTTGTGCACTTGGGCCTCCACCAATGGTTGGTAACTGCGCTGGTACTACTGTGCTGCCAGGTGTATTAGTGGTTGCAGCAGCTGCGCTGGCTGCCTGGGCTACAGAAGCAGAAGCAATCGTACCAGTATGATTGTGTGCCGGCATGTTTGTAATCAACAGGGTGGTAGTAGGTGTACCTGCAATCTGACCTAATGAATAGTTCGGCAATCCGGGACCTTGTCCCCAACCCATTGGGAAACGACCCCTGAGGTCTGGTAAGCCAAATGTAGTTTGTCCATTGCCACCGTAGGTAGTACCCACAAGGGAAAATAAGGCCGTGTTTTGGGCAATACTGAGGATTTGTCCCCAACAAAACTGATAGCCTCTGATGGCAAAATTTCCAGCGAA
This sequence comes from Chitinophaga jiangningensis, assembly GCF_900142605.1. Taxonomy (GTDB): domain Bacteria; phylum Bacteroidota; class Bacteroidia; order Chitinophagales; family Chitinophagaceae; genus Chitinophaga; species Chitinophaga jiangningensis. The sequence goes on along the minus strand of NZ_FRBL01000008.1, from coordinate 209,936 downwards.
TAGCAGGAGCGAAGCAAGATAAGGTTCCATTGCTTTTTGTAGTGGTTTAAATTATTAAATAGGAATTCTGAACATTCGAAGAAGTGGTGAAGTCAGTGAATAGTGCCGAAACATCCACGTGGTGACAGTATGCCGTCAGAGATGACGGTAAGTAGAAAAACGATAATGAGGGGCAGGCATTGTTGAGTAAATGCCAACTACTTTTTGTGTGCATAAGGAATCATCCCTTTATTGGGTCTCCCGAAAAACGAACTGAAAAGGCAAATCCTCCAATTTCCAATGTAAATCCAGCTCGATCCGGCAGACGGATAGTTTTTGCTGTGGTTGACTGGTTTTCAATAATTTAGGGTTAAAATCTTTATAAAAGTCTTTCAAAGATATATCATCTTTTTTATCAAGCTGGATTTTTTTTCATGTAACTTAAATGTTATTCGTAGGGGACTCTTCCATATATCAGGATGGATATAAGGCTTTTAGCTGACGGAAGGCTTTTTCGAGGTCGTTGTTGGTTTCATGGGCAGCCGGATGTTTCCGGATCTGATCCCTTACATAATATATTCTTTCTTTCGTGAGGGGATGGGTGCTTAAGAAATCCGGGATTTTCAGTTTATGGGGAATGGCCGACAGCACCTGCATCAGCTGAACCATGCCCAGTTGGTCAATTTTATTAGCCTGCAGGAGTGCCAGGCCTTCCAGGTCCGCCTCCTTTTCAAACTGGCGGGAATAACTCAGGGAATGTAAGGCATCCGCATTGGACAGCAATACGGAAGAAGCGCCCATGCCACCAAAAAATACATCCAGTACCAGGCTGGCGCCTAACTGCTTGCACAGCTTTCGCGTGGAATGACGGAAACGGATATGTGAAACTTCATGCGCCAGCAGCGCCGCCAGTTCCTCTTTGGTGTTCAGCTTTCTCAGCAAGCCGTCGTACACCACAATATAACCGCCCGGCAAAGCATAAGCATTTTCAGTTTCACTGGCCACTACGGCGAAAGTAATAGTATCAGCGGTTTGCCAATTGATGTGGCGGGCGAATTCGGTTAATAGCTGGCTGCCTTTGGTATTCGGTTCTTCGTTCAAAGATGATTGTGCCATCTTCCCCAATTCCCGGTCAAAGGAAAGGGGAATACGCTTCACCGCCTGCTCCGCCAAAAATGGCAGCAGCAGGAAATAACAGGCCAGCCCGGAAATAAACAGTACCGCCGCAATCAGCAATGCCGCTTTATTACCCGACCGGAGCACCCACCGATGAAGGGAAGGGCCCCGGCCAGCGTAATATAATTTTGTAAACGTTTCAATGCATACAGGGTCCTTGATCTCCAGCCCGCCTTCCACAGGGTGCGTAATGCGCAACGATTTTTTATTGATTAGCTGCACATTTATCTCCCTATAAAGCCAGTAAAAACGACTGCTGCCTACATGGAATTCCAGCGATTCCGTATTTAAACGGATATCCGCTGGTGTAAGTGCCGCTGTTTTGTTATCGAAGTAATTACCTGAATACATAGAAGTACTATTTATACGAGATCAATATCCAGGAAATCAATAATATCCTCACCCATAGCGTTGTGATACTCTTCTTCTGTTTGCATCAGCTCTTCTAATACCACATCACCTTCGATTTCAACATGCTCTGCCAGGAAGGTGAAAGTCCTGACCTGTGCCCAGGCAAAACCTATCCCCAACGTACAAAAGATAATCAGCACGTTCACCAGGATCAAGCCCGCAAACTGGCCACCGGTAGCGGTAGAACGAAAAGTAAAGGTTCTGTTTCCCTGAACTAAAGTCATTTTGTCGATGTAATAACGGAGCACGTCTGCCTGCCACCAGAAACCATAAATACCCAGTGTAATCAGGGTCAGGAAGTATCCTTTCAGGTTGAGCAGGAAGAAATCAGTACCATTACCCTGGTACCTGAACTCACCACTGCCAAAGCGGATATTGCTGATAATATAGTTACGCAGGTTGATGGCCATCCAGGAACCATAAATACCAAAGGTGATGATCGTGAGCAGGAACTCTTTAAAAAACAGGCCCACAAAAGTTGACCTGTCGCCACGATAACCAAAACGGATGCCTCTCCAGGTAGTCCTGGACCAGCGGTAACGGTTAGCACCATGGATCGCGAAAGGCAGGAGCAAAATAAATCCGGCGATGTACAGCAACATGCCGGCAATCGGATGTACTGCTCTTGCCAGCAGGAAATTTGCTATCATCAAAACCACGAATAGGCCAACTAATTTGATAAAGCCTTTGAATATCTCACTGGCAGTACCGGTAAATGTAAAACTGGAACCATCCAGATCAGTAGAGTTGTACAGGTACTCAAGTTTTTTTACCCTTGCCCACGGGTAATAAATTCCAAGAGTAATCGCACATAACAGTGCATTCACAATCAAAATACCGAAATAAGATCCGCCATTGCCGGTGAATCTCAGTTTTGGCGACGTGAAGATGTTGCCCGCAGGAGGGGGCGTGTAAACCTGTTGCATAGTTTTTTAGGTATAGGTTAAGAGATTTAATGGCGCAAGTATAGATAATATTTTTAAGTTTTATTAGCCCTCACTATTTTTTAATACGCTGCACCCAACGGCTAATGCAGCATAATAGTGCATCAGATGCCTTCAGTTATAAATCTTACAAGCTTTGGAATGAAAAGCGCAAAGCTTCCTTGATACCGCCGGTTACCTTTGTTTGACTTAAAATTTCATTATTATGAAGAATCTGAAAAAAGTAACCGCAGCACTGTTACTGGCGGTATGTAGCGTATTTATCGTAAGCTGTAGCAAGGATGATGATGCACCGGCACCACTCACACCCTCACAAACGCTCGCCAGCACTCCCTGGGAAACCACCAACGCCAAAAATAACAAGAACGAAAATGTAGCACTCACCGATGCTAATGTATCCAACTTTGTAGGCTTCGCCTACTTCAAAGCTGATGGCACCTTTACCATGTACAACCTGGACGATTCTCCGAAAATGCATGGCGACTGGTCCGTATCCGCAGATGGTAAAACCCGTACCATCGTAGCTAAGAATGACGCCGGTACTGTACTGTTTACCCGCGTGGTAGATATCACCGTGCTCACTAAACAGGAATTTACCTACCGCATTTATCCGGATGCCAACAATAAAGAAGTATACTTCGATATTATTCATACACCCACCACACACAGGGAGCCTGCAAAATAGCAGGTACCACCTTTTTGTAACAATGGGCTGTCTTATTAAGGGCAGCCCATTGTGTTTTAAAAAATTGAAGTGTTAGAACAAATGGGCGCAGATAAAGTTTTCACAACCAGTCAGTTAGTAAGGGGGTATTATGCCGCTGGTCAGCATTAATCAGCGCTCCCGCCTGCAGGAAAACATAACGGCAATGGATATATCCTTCACCGTGGATGAACTGAATACACTCAACACGACCTTTGCGCCAGGCGCCGTATTAGGCAGCACCTATCTGCAACGGTAGGATCGTTATATATTGGGTCTTTATGTGGTACGCCATCGGCGTACCACATAAAGACCCAAACCCTTGAGGCCGAAGGCCTCAGGGGTTTGGGTCTCAGGCATCTGGAATCTCCGGTTCCACCAATCTCGTCAGCTTATCCAGCGACTCCTGCCATCCGAGGTAACACATTTCTGCTGGTATCTGCGGAGGTATACCTTCCTGCGTAATTTTAATTTCAGTGCCAACAATCGTTTTTCTCAGCCACACTGTGGTTACCATTTCTCCCGGTAGGTTGGGATCGTCAAAAGTATCCGTATACTGCAGGTATTCATTCGGTTTTAATTCCACGTACTTACCACCGAAGGAATGACTGTGGCCGGTGCCAAAATTGTGAAACGTCATTTTAAAGCGACCGCCTTTCACGGCATTCATTTCCTGCACCGTGCAGAGGTAGCCGTAGGGTGGTAGCCAGGAAGCCATTGCGATGGCCTCAGTGAAGGCGCGGTATAATTTTTCAGGAGAGGTTTTTATGACCCTGTGTAGTGAAACTGAATTGTTTGCCATATGAATAGATTTTTTGTTTCCGATTCAAAGGTCATGATTAAACAGGAATCAAACAGTGGGCAGATGTGACAATAAAAGGGGGAATTGCGACTGTAATAATTGGGGGGAACGGAAATATGCTGAAGGCATCACTACAATCACAATGATACCTTCAGCATTTAATGCAATTATTTTACATACTCCCTGAATATACCATTCAGCCACTTCAGCATCAAAAATATCACCGCCGCAGCGCCACCGAGCAGCAGGCAATTCACAAGGTAGTAATTCGCTTTATTATCATAGGTATCCCAAAGCGTAGCCAGGATGCCCGACAACTTATTACCAATGGAAGTGGCCAGGAACCAGCCGCCCATCATCAGGGAGGTGAGTCGCGCAGGACTTAGCTTTGAAACGAGCGACAATCCCATCGGGCTTAAAAATAATTCTCCTACCGTGATCACGCCATAACAACCGATCAGCCACCAGGGCGATGCTTTGATTGCTCCATTGCTGCACGCGTATACGGCGCCCACCATCAGCAGGGTAGATGCGGCGGATACCAATAAGCCCCAGGCAATTTTTGATGGTGTACTCGGTTCACGCTTACGTTTGCGCAGCATGCCGAAGAACCATACAATCAAAGGTGTCAGGGTGATGACGAAGAACGGATTTATGGATTGAAACAATTCCGTATTAAAGAGGCTGATGGATTTTCCTTCTTCCGGCATTTTCTCCGGTGCTACGTTTTTGAAGTACGGTACTTTGTCCCATACTTTCACCGGTTTGCCGGCGGCATCGCGGATTACCCTGAATTCACTGTCATAGGCCGTTACGGAGTCCGGTTTGTTGGTGACGGTTTCAACAAGATAGAGTTTTTGTGCCGGCGCTTCTATCGCCGCAGGTATTTCACGGTCAGTATAATACTGTGCCCAGGTCGTAAGAGCGGTACCATTTTGCTTAAATACGGCCCAGAATACGATTGACACCGCAAAGATAGAAAGCAATGCAGCTATAGGCTTACGATCCTTTGCATCCGCCTTTACCAGCAGGGATACAAAGAAAAACAGGATGGGGATACAGGCGAAAATAAAGGCATCAGTGGAGTCGGAGCCGAAGATGTTTCCCGGAATAAACCAGGCACCAAGGCCTACCACGATGGCTGGCAGAAATACCACCGAAAAAATCCTGCTCAGCGGCATATCTCCTTCCTGCACAGGTTTACGTACGTCCGCGTGGCGGTAATGTTTCATGCCAATTACAAAAATCAGCACGCCGAGGAACATGCCTACGCCGGCAGCGATGAAGGCGGCGCCCCAGCCAACGGTATTACGAAGGAAGGCCGCAAAGAAGTTACAGATGAAGGCACCGATATTGATACCCATGTAAAAGATATTGTAGCCGGTATCTTTACGGCTGCGGTACTTGTCATCGTTATATACGTTCCCCAGCAGCGTGGAAATATTGGGTTTGAAAAACCCGTTACCCACGCAGATGAGTCCCAGCGAAAGGTAGAATACAGTGAGGTTGTGCACCGACAGGCCGATGTAGCCGATTCCCATGAGGATGCCACCAATAATAATAGACTTACTGTAGCCCAGCTTGCGATCGGCGATAAGGCCGCCCAGGAAAGGGGTGAGGTACACGAATGCGATAAAGGTGCCGAAGATGTCGGCGGCGGTGGCGCGGTCCATGCCCCAGCCGCCTTTTGCTGTGTCGGTGAGGTAGAGCTGGAAAATACCCAGGATCAGATAAAAACCAAATCTCTCCCACATTTCAGAGAGAAACAGAAACGGCAATGCGGCCGGATGACTACTAGACTTATTCATACAGGTTAAATGATGTTTTGGCCTCAGGTTATGCTACAGCGGTGCAACCGCCAAACCGCTAAAATAAGGGAATTTATTATGTTTTGATACTAGTCGGGACGGCTGTCCCGGCACAGCCCATGTGTGAAGAAGGCTTTAGCTCAATTTTTTTACAGAGATGCTGATTTCCACCTGATTACTTTCCAGTATGATCGGCACGGCTTCCATGCCAGGCACAAAGTTGAAAATCCTTTCGTTCAGGGGGACGCTCACCTTTACGGCTACACTGGATTCAATTTCCACCAGCGCGCCCGGTTTTCGTATAATGATTTGCGTTGGGGAGGGTTGGGAAACGGTTTCATTACGGGCACTGATCACGGGCAGACTGAATACCGCGGCAGGGTTGCTACTAACAGCTTTTATGGTTACGCTATCCGCAGCAAAGGTATAGGTGATCTGGCAGGCGGCATCCGGTGCGGCGGTTTGGGCGGCGTCCACCAGGGATGTCTGCGTGCTTATTCGTATAGCCGATGGGGTGGTATCCGTCTGGATGGTCGCTTTCAGGTCCTGCGTACTGAGGAATAGCTTTTCTGCCGTTTGTAGCCGAAAACCCGCTGTGAGCGGGATGCTGTGGGGATCCCGGTCTTTCTGCATGTTAAAGCTTTCCACCATTTGGTACTGGTTCATGGAGGCACTGAGCAGGGGGCCGGCATCGTTATGCCAGAGGAGGGACAGTGCGCCGCCGGTGGCATGGCCGCCTTTCATCGTGTATTCCTGGTCGTAGGCAGTTACCGTTCCTCTCCATTTGTTTTTGCTGATCAGCCAGGTATATATTTCCGGGAAGGCTTTTAGGCCGTATTCCGCGGTGCGGGGTAGGGTGGCGGGTATGGACGGCGCAGGTTTCGCATGCAGCAGGTAGGTGACCATTGCCTTGCTGTGTGCCATGGCGTGTGCCACGCAGGGTTTGATGCCGTGGGATACATAGTGCGGGCCGCCGTGTAGCAGCTTGTTGTGCGTACATGCCGCCAGCAATCTGGTGTTTTGCAGGGCCGCGGTATAAAACACGGGGTCCTTATCTGTTAGTAGTCCGTATGCAGGGAGGCATCCATCGCTGGTGCGGCTTCCCCACCAGGTCCACTTATAATTGCGGGTACCCCAGCTGTTATCCCAGGTGCCATCCGGCAACATGAATTCCAGGTGGGCTTTCATGGAGCGCATTACGGCTACCGTGATTTCAGTATCATTGGTGAGCAGGGCATATTGTACCAGGGAGGGGAGTGATTCTTCCACATTATAGCCCAGGTCCACGGCATAGCAGCCTTTGGGGCTTTTATCGGGTTTGGGTCTGCCTTCTCCGTAAAGTAGGTTGCTGGTAGTAATATAGGCCAGGCTTTCGTGGGCCAGTTCTTTGCCGCGCTTCGCGTAGCGGGGTTCCTGCAGGTATTGCCCTGTTAAGGCCAGCAGGTAGCTGCCGGCAACGGGGTAGTTGATATTGCCGTAGGTGATGGTGAAGTTTTGGTATACATATTCGGTGGCGCGCTGCAGGCGTATTTTCCATTTTTCCCGGGTGGCCTTGGGGAGCAGGTGGCCAAAGTGGATTAGGCTCTCTGCCAGTGCGGTGGCGCCAAAAACGGTGATGCCTTTCCAGTCGCTCGTACTCACTTCGTTTAGCCACGCGCCATCTTCCGTGCTCACCATTTCTTCTGCCCAGTCGTACAGTCGCAGTGCCGCATCCATATATCGCTGTTGTTTGGTTTGCTGTGCCAGGTACAGGAAGGGATAGATCATATCGCTGCAACGCCCGTGGATGGTGGCGCAGGCAGGGCAGAGGATACCACCGTGCACCCCTTTGGCTGCCGGCTGGTTTACCTGGAGGGATAACAGGGTTTCGCCCCATTCGAACAATAATTTGGTACTTAAACTGGCTAGTTCGTCTTTTACTGGTGGCTGCGGATAGGCGTTGCCGTTAATCGCCGGCAATAACAGGCCGGTTGCCCCCAGCGTGCCCATTCTCAGGAAATCTCTTCTGGAAGTATGCATGCTTACGTGGAAATTAAATAGTAATAAGTGGTTTTAAAGGTATAAAACTTTTGGAGAGATAGGTAGTGAATTCTGGCAGCGCTGCTACGTGTCATTATAGTTAGGAAGCCTGATTAATAGTGGTATGTTATACGTCCTGCGATCTGGTTGCATTCCCCGTTTAGTTGCCGGAATTGGTTTAGGGCCTTCGGCCCTAAACCAATTCCGGCATCCACCGATGCCGAAGGCATCGGTGGATGCCGGAATGAAAATGGTTTTGTTAAAATGGCGTGTATTTGTTACATTTAGTATAGATAGACCCACTCGGTTAATCCCCAAGGTAATAACGGTTTTTTATACACAAAAGTAGCCAGTATGAAGATTATAGCCGTAATGCTGCTAGCATGTGCTTACATGCTCACTGGTTTCGCCCAAACCAAAAGCGATTGTATTCGCTGGGATCAGGTTGACTCTTTCATTATATACAACTGGCCTGTTGGGGGGAGCTTCAGCAACTTACGAACGAAACTGGATAGTTTAACCGGCTACCCACTGTCGGTAGAAATGGTAAAAGAAGTATTACCGGGCACTTCCTGCGAAAAAAAGACCACCGGCTACCTCTGGAAAGGCTATCACCTCTGCAATGTGATGCTGCGCTCTGGCGAGCAGCGGTTGCTGCTCATCAGCACCCAGGGAGAAATGCTGTACGAACCAGATACCAAACGATTTTATGAAGTCCCGAACGACCAGGTAGGGAAAATGCATGAGGCGCTGGTGCAGGCGTTTCAGGTGGCCAAGGCACCAGGAGGGTTGAAATAGATTACTTTTTGCACTGCCATTTAATCACAGGATTATGACATTGGTGCCCAGTGACCCAAGGATTGAAAATACACTGCCATTTATTAACGAGGACGGTTACTGTTATTGATGCCCAGTGACCCGGGTATTGAAAATTCACTGCCATAATCACCTGTTTATTGACCAGGCCAGCTCAGGATCCTGGCAGCAGGTGCATAGGCGTTAGTGCCGGACCATTCCTATTGTAATATTGATTTAAACCTGCTGTGCCATTGTTGTGCTGTCAACGGAGGTCTCCCCAGTGCATCCATATAAACGAGAGTTACCGGCTAACCTTTTCAGGCTGCCGGTAACCGATAGTACATAGCATTGCCTGAAAAGTTGATCGACCCTTCATCATTCCCTGGTTAGAGAATAATTACAACAATGCTATGATGATTTTTCGGCGGTGCTACAGGGCAGGACTATTGGAGTAGTCGGTCCATAACTGATCCACAGATTTGCCGGTAAGTTGATTCCAGGTGTTACTGGTATATGTTTGATTACGCAAAGCCGTATTCAGACTTGTAATAATGGTACTGCTAACATGTAATTCCAGCCAGGCGAGGAAACGTGCCGTTACCCGGTAGGAGTTGGTATAGGATTGGGTGGAACTCCAGGCCGGGAGCGACCAGCCTGCGGGGCCGTTGTTGACGCCATATTTATAACGGACATAATCTGCTATCCCTTCTGTAAGCCAGCCGGGAGTACCACCGGTATAGGCCTGTACCACATGCATTACTTCATGGGTTAATACATCCACATCCTGCGGGTGGCTGCTCAGCCACGCCGCGCTATAGGTGACCGTAGTTCCTGACGTATAGGCGACACCGGTATAATTAGGGTCGATTACGAAGGTTACCTGTTTGGTAGCGCCTGTATAAAATCGATTTAGCAATTGCGGATAAATACTGAAATACATGTTCACGAATTTTTGACGGGTGGCATCGTCAAATCCGCTGGCATTATTAGTAAAGGTGAGCTTATACCCGTTACTGGTATAAATAACAGTACCTACAGGGGTAGTTGCTTCGGTTACAGCTTCAGCTGGAGTGGGAGTGGTAGCCGGCTCCGGAAGTGATGATTTGCTACAGGCAATAAAAGCCAACATGGAAGTCGCACAAAGTGCAATACATAACAGATTCGGATATCTCATGAGATCCTTGGGTTGCTTAGGGGCAGATAAACGGTCGATCAACAGTAAATTATCAATAACCACAGATAAATCCTATAGCAGAAAATTATCATGACAAATTTAGGAGATTGCTAAATCGATTTTTTAATGGATTCATCAGGGAATCGTCAAACTGCAGACTGCCTGCAGTAAAGCAAAAGCGTGTTTTTGACACCTTAAATGTTTTTAATACCATCTTCTTAAAAGATAATGCTTTATTCACCCCACTAGATAATATGCCGATATTTGTTGCTATTTTAGACCTCCGGGGTCACACATTACACGGGTCATTGAATGAACATAACTGAGGATAGGGAACTTTTTTCACGGATTGCCAGTGGGGACGAGTATGCATTCCGTTTGCTATACCACCGCTACAACGCAGTGCTGGCAAAGGGCGTGAAGAAAATGCTCCGTTCCGACACCGCCGCCGCAGAAGTATTGCAGGAAGTATTTCTGAAAGTATGGCTGCAACGCGATACCCTGGTAAACATCGAAAATCCCGGCGGATGGCTCTACACCCTGGCCGCTAATTTCTCCCTCAGCCAGCTGCGGCTACAGGCCCGCGAAAAAGTCCGCACGGAGGACCTTCCCGCCGACGATATCCAGGACAACCTCGACCTGTCCGAAAAATTTTACGCCAAAGAATTGCAAAGCATCCTTCGCGATGCCATCGCCGCACTGCCTGTATCACGGCGACAAGTTTTCATGATGAGCATGCAGGACGGTAAATCGCGCCGTGAAATTGCCGATGCCCTCGACATCTCAGAGAACACCGTTAAAAATCAGTTGCTCTCCGCCAGGCGATTTGTCCGGGAATACCTCGAACAAAAAACCGGAAACCCGCTTCCGTTACTACTTATAGCCCTACTGCTGAAAATTTTTTAATTTTTTTTCAAATCGGATAGTACGACAATCCCATTTTTGCGTCTAGCCGGTAAAAGTATTACGCAGTGGAGTCAACCGCCTATTATAAATATTTAATTACCCGCTACTATAACGGTACCGCCACACCGGCAGAAACCGAAGAGCTGATGGCGGAGCTGCGTAAACATGCGGATGATGAACAGTGGCAACTACTCATCCAGGAAATGTACGCCGCCGAAACACCTGACCCGGCCTATGATCCGGCCAGCTATGAACCGGCCATACAGTCTATCCTCGATGCAGGTAAGCAAACACCGGTGCGCCGGCTCTGGCCCCGCCTCGCCGCGGCAGCGGCCGTGCTGCTGCTACTGGGCACCAGTGCATGGTATATCCGCCACCGTTCTGATAGCAAGCCTGCCGCCACAATGGCCCAATCCTTCGATGTGAAACCAGGCAAGGAAGGTGCTGTACTCACCCTCGACGATGGCTCACAGGTAGTGCTGGACAGTCTCCAAAACGGGGTAGTCACCAACCAGCACGGCGCCAGCGTAGTATTGCAGAATGGTCAGCTGGCCTACCAGGGCAGCGGAAACGGCAGCAGCTTTAATACCATGTCCACCCCTAAAGGCCGCAAATTCAGACTGCAACTGCCTGATGGCACGCTGGTGTGGATGAACGCCGCCTCCTCGCTGCGATTTCCCACCGCCTTCACCGGCAGCGACAGAACCGTGGAGCTCAGCGGGGAAGCCTACTTTGAAGTAGCACAACAACCAAACAAACCTTTCCGAATCCGGCTCGCAGCAGAAACTTATATACAGGTGCTGGGCACCAGCTTTAATGTGAACGCTTACACGGATGAAAATAACATGAGCACCACCTTATTACAGGGGGCAGTAAAAATTGAACGTAAAGGCAGGGTGCAACTGCTGAAACCAGGACAGCAACTGCAACTGGATCAGCACAACAGCTTTACCATCGTGAACAATGCAGATACAGCCGCCGTGATGGCCTGGAAAAACGGTATACTCAATTTTCAGGATAAAAAACTGACAGCCGTTATGCGACTGCTGGAACGATGGTACGATATAGAAGTGGTATACCAGGGCACTCCACCCGATGTTACCTTTTACGGTGAAATCGGCTGCGATGTAAACCTAGCCAGCGTTTTAAACTTCTTGCAGGAGTCAGGTATAACATTTAGTATGGAAAATAACAAACTGATAGTAGGACCAAAAACAAACACAAAGTAAGGGGCAACCAACAGGAACATGGAAAAATAATTCCCGGAAATAAGTTTACCTGTAATTAAAAAGCGAAGGTGCTTGGAACCACCTCCGCCCACTACGGTTACGGCTAAACATACAATTGAATGTAGAACAACTGTTTATTTTTTATCAAGCCAAACCAGTACAAAGCTATGCAAAAAAATGCTCTTTGTAACCGGCAGCCCTATGCGCCTATGCGAACAACGGGCCGTCTGTTTCCAACCAAAATGTTGTTAGTTATGAAACTGACTTTCTTTTTATTCACGGCTGCTATTCTCCATGCCAGTGCGGAAAGCTACGCACAACGCATCACCTGGGCCGGTAATAATGTGCCTGTAGAAAAAGTATTCTCCGCTATCCGTCAGCAGTCGGGCTACACCATCGTGGCCAGCAGGGAAGTGCTGCGCAACGCACATCCCGTTACGCTTGACGTGAAAAACACCGCTATCAGGGATTTTCTGGATATGGTAATCAAAGATCAACCATTAAAATACACCATTGAACAGAAATCCATTTTTATCTCCCCAAAGCCTGTTGCCCTGCAACCCGCTGCCACCGCTACACAGCAGGCTATCGACATCAGAGGTAAAGTGACCGACGAAGCTGGTAACCCGCTGCCCGGTGTATCCGTGCGCGTGAAAGGTACCTCGCAGGGCGCCACCACTGATAACGATGGTATGTATACGCTTCATCTGCAATCGAACGCCAACGTGGTGCTGGTTTTTTCCTACATGGGTATGCTCCCGCAGGAAGTTACCGTTAACAGCAGCAACCCATCTCTCCATATCACCTTAAAAGCCGCTATTGAACAACAAACAGAAGTGGTGGTAGTAGGTTACGGTACCAAAAAGAGAAGTGATGTTACAGGCTCCATTTCTTCCGTACCGAAAGACCGCCTCAAAAACCTGCCGGTAACCAACGTGCTGCAGGCAGTGCAGGGAGCGGCCGCCGGTGTTAACATCATCAACAACTCCACCCGCCCTGGTAGCAGCCCTGCCTTTTACCTCCGCGGCCTTAAATCTATTTCGGCCAGCAACGCACCCCTGATCGTACTCGATGGGATTCCGTTCAGCGGCACCTACAACGATATTAACCCGAACGATATCGAGTCCATCGACATGCTCAAAGACGTGTCCGCCTCCGCCATCTACGGTGCCCGCGGCGCCAACGGCGTGATCATGATCACCACCAAAAGAGGGAAGTCCGGTAAACCGGTCATTACCTATAACGGCTACGGTGGTCCTGAATACCAGACCAACGTGGTGAAAAACATGAACGGTGATCAATACCGTGAAAAGAACCATTGGTACAATATCCAGGCAGGTCGCCCTACAGCACCGGATCTCCCATATCTCTCCGAACAACAAAACTACGCCAATGGCGTTACCCCCGTGGATTGGCAGAAGGAAATCAGCCAGCAGGGCTACATCCAAAGCCATGAGCTGAGCATTGCCGGTGGTACGGAAAATGTGAAGTACTACGTGTCCGGAACATTCCTGAAACAGGAAGGTACCCTTAAAGGCTATCAGTTTAACCGCTCCAGCATCCGCGCTAATATAGACGCTAACGTTACCTCCTGGCTGAAAACAGGGGTGAATATGTTTTTCGTCAACAACAATGAAGACGGTGGCCGCGTGTCCCTCTTCAATGCCAACTCCCTGAGCCCGTACGGTACGCTGTACAACGCCAAAGGTGATTACGAAATCTACCCGATTGCACCGCAAACACTGTATCAGAACCCGCTCATCGAATTGTACAACCCGGCCATTAACCGTAATAAAAATATCAATGCCAGCGGTTATGCAGAAGTAGCTCCCGATTTTGTGAAAGGCCTGAAATACCGCGTGAATGCCTCTTACGGCTACCGCCCTAAAAGAACAGGCAGTTACATCGGCCGCAAAATGGGCGATAACCTCGGTACAGCCAATGTATACAACGAAGAAAGCAAACAGTGGATCGTGGAAAATGTGCTGAGCTATGCGAAAACTTTCGGTAAGCATGCCCTGGACTTCACCGCACTGTACAGTGCCCAGCAGGACCTGCTGTTTACCTCCACGCTTACGGCCAATACTTTCGTGAACGATAACCTGGACTACAACAACCTCGGCGCCGCACAGGTGCAGAAAACTTATTCTGCCGATTCCTCCAGCACGCTGCTGTCGCAGATGTTCCGCGCGAACTACACCTATGACAGCCGCTACCTGGTGACGGCTACCATCCGCCGCGACGGCTTCTCCGGCTTCGGTGCCTCTAATAAATACGGCGTGTTTCCATCTGTGGCAGTGGGCTGGAATATCCAGAACGAGCAGTTCATGAAAGACCTGCCGACCTTCAACCAACTGAAACTCCGCGCTTCGTATGGCCGTTCAGGTAACCAGGCAGTAGGTGCCTACCAAACGCTCACCCGCCTTACCACAGAAGCCTATATCTATGATGGGGTAACCACCATGGGCCTCATCCCGGATAAACTGGGTAATGCCAACCTGAAATGGGAAACCACCACAGGCCTGAACGTCGGGATTGATTTCGGCATCCTGAACAATCGCTTAAGCGGTAGTATTGAAGGCTATACCACTAACACTTACGATCTGCTGCTCAGCAGGAAAATCCCATCTCTCACCGGATATAATACCATATTTGATAATATAGGTAAAACCGCCAACAAGGGACTGGAGATTTTACTGAACAGTAAAAACATTGTGGGCGACGGGTTCACGTGGTCTACTTCCTTTAATATCTCCTTTAATAAAAACAAAGTAGTGGCTTTGTATGGAGATAATAAGGACGACATCGGTAACAACCTCTTTATCGGGAAGCCACTGTTAGGGATATACGATTATACCATGACCGGCATCTGGCAGGAAGGAGAAGATAACAAGGTGGACCCCGGTACCAAACCAGGTTACATCAAATTTGCAGATATCAATAATGATGGTAAAATTGATGCGAATGACCGCTCTTACCTCGGCACACAACTGCCAAAATATATAGCAGGCCTCACCAACACTTTTACCTATAAAAACTTTTCCCTCAACATATTCATCCAGGATGTACATGGTTCACTCCGACCTAATAACATTCTCGATAACCGCGATCAGGGCGGTATTGTAAACCTGCCGGCTGATATTCCCTACTGGACATCCGACAATAAAATCAATACCAACCCATCCCTGTTTTACAGCAATCCGAGAGGATATAAATATGCGGAAGATGCGTCGTACATCCGTTTGAAAGATGTAACGCTCAGCTATATGTTCAACAAGGATTTATTATCGCGTTACAAAATCTCCAACCTGATGATGTATGTGAGTGGCCGCAACCTGGCCACCATCACCAAATGGAAGAACTGGGACCCGGAAACATCACCGTCTACCATTACTTCCACCAACGCCCGCCTGAACAATGGCCAGGGTACGGGGCAACAGAGCTCCGACTTTTATCCGAACACGGCTACGGTGATTTTTGGCGTAAATATCAGTTTGTAAATTTTAAAAGATTCAGACATGAAGAACAGTCGTAAAATATATTGCTTGTTGCTGGCGGGTGTAATGACTACCTCTTTTATTTCCTGCAGCAAATCCTTTCTGGATGAGAAACTGAAGTCTTCCTACGCACCGGATAACACACTGGTGGATGAACTGGGCTTCGAAGCTGCCAGCACCGGTATGCTCAGCATTTTTCGTAACGATTACGGTAACACGCAGGGGCTGATGGCCACTTATTTTGTGGGTACGGACATGGCCATCACCGGTCAGCCAAACGCTGTACAGGCGCCGTTTGACGATTACCGTAACCTAAACTCGTCCGTTACTGCTGCCAGCTCCATCTGGAACTGGTGTTATAAGCTGATCAACGCAGCGAATAATATCATTAAGGCGAGTGATAATCCTGCTGCGAGTCTTACCGATGCACAGCGTGCTTTTTATAAGGCAGAAGCCAGCTTTTTCCGGGCATATGCCTATAACCACCTCTCCATTTTATACGGTGGGGTGCCTGTCCTCACGGAGCCGGTAACCGCGCCCCGTACGGATTACACCCGTGCTACCGAAGCGCAGGTGATTGACCTGATCATCACAGATCTGAATTTTGCTGTTACCAATCTGCCTGATCCGGCAGGGGTAAAGAAACAGGGCCGCATCAATAAATTTGCAGCTGCGCAGCTGCTGGCGGAAGCTTACCTGCGTGCCAACAAAGGCGCCGAAGCGGAGAAAGCGGCACAAAGCATCATCGACAGCCAGTTTTTTACGCTGGTTAAAAACAGGTATGGCATAAAGGCTAATCAGCCGGGCGACGCGTTTGCAGATATGTTTACTTATGGCAGCATGCGCCGTAGTCAGGGTAACACCGAGGCGATTTGGGTGGTAGAACAGCAGTACAATATAACCGGTGGCGGTGCTACATTTGATCAGCGCCGCAGGGAATGGGGACCTTTTTACATCAATGTGGCGGGCATGAAAATCACGGATTCCCTTGGTGGTCGTGGCATCGGAAGGATTCGCCCTACCAACTGGTGGACGTATGAACTGTACGAGAAAAAAGACATGCGTAACTCCCCGTATAACATTCGCAGAAATTATTGGTACAATGATCCGGCGGGTGCTAAGTATGGTCAGCTGGTGGTGGCTACTGGTTTTGATACCATTCAGAATATATATGCGCATACTACCAAGTGGTATGAGTTCCAGCCGAATGATCCGCAGGGTTCCAGCTCGTTTAAAGACAGAATTATGATGCGTTTGGGAGAAACATACCTGCTCCTGGCGGAAGCGCAGCTGATGCAGGGCAATGTAGCCGGGGCTGCTGCCAGCATCAACGTGGTGCGTAACAGGGCAGGGGCTACTCCGGTAGATGCATCGATGGTAACGATGGACTACCTGCTGGATGAAAGGGCCAGGGAGCTGACCGCCGAGGAGCTGAGAAGGCTGACCCTCATCAGGACCAATACGCTGATAGCACGTACTAAAAAATATAATCCAAAGGCAGGGCCTACCATCAGCGATTACAATATCCATTTACCGATTCCGCAATCAGAAATCGACGTCAATAAAGATGCGGAGCTGAAGCAGAACGATGGCTATTCCAAGTAGTAACCCGGAAATATTACAATGAAGAAATTAGGATTGATAAGTGCAGTCTGCCTCCTGGCCGCCGCTATGGCGAAGGGCCAGGAGGGCCGGCTGACCCGGCCTTTCAACGACGGATGGGAGTTTAGAAAAGGTGGGTTTACCGTTGGCAACAGCGACAGTGGCTTTGCTGCCGTGCGTATTCCGCATACCTGGAACAACAGGGATATGCAGGAGGGGAAGGATTTTTATGCAGGGGATGGGTGTTATAAAAAAGTTTTTAAGGGAGATGTTAATCTCGCCGGTAAACGATTTTTCCTCCGATTTGAAGGGGTAGGCTCCGTAGCGGATCTTTTCGTAAATGGTCGATATATCGGCCAGCACAGAGGATCCTACAGTGCTTTCTGTTTTGAGATCACCCATGAGCTGAAGGCAGGCGAGGAGAATACCATTGTGGTAAAGGCCAACAATCAGCAGCGGGAAGACGTGCTGCCGATCAATAATTTCCTGTTCGGAATTTTTGGCGGGATGTACCGCCCCGTGAGTTTGATTGTAACCAATGATATCAATATCACGACTACGGATTATGCGAGTCCGGGAATATACATTAGGCAGTCGCTCCAAAACGGGCAAGCGTTGATTCGTGTGAAATCCAAGATAGAGAACAAGCAGCAGCACCATACACCGGTAATGGTAAAAACGGAGATCAGGGACCGTAATCAGCAGCTGGTGGCCAGCAATGAGCAACCGTTGCAGGCGAGTCCGCAGGGGATCAATATCGTAGAGCAGGAGTTACGCATACAGCAGCCGCATCTCTGGAATGGGCTGGCTGATCCTTACCTGTATGCAGTTACCACCACGGTGTTGCAGGATGGTAAAGTGATGGATGCCGTGACCCAGCCGTTGGGCGTTCGTACGTTTGAGGTGGTGCCGGGCAAAGGATTTTATCTGAATGGGAAAAGTTATCCGATGCATGGTGTAACGCGGCACCAGGAGTGGCAGGACTATGGCAATGCGCTGAGCAATGCCCAGCACAAGGCGGACCTGGATGTGATCCGTGAGGTGGGGGCAACTACCATTCGCTTCGCACATTACCAGCAGGCGGAGTACCTGTATGCGCAATGTGATACCATGGGCTTTGTGATATGGGCAGAAATTCCATTTGTAAATGCCGCTTCCGGCAAGGAAGGCGATAATGCTAAACAGCAGCTGACGGAGCTGATCCGGCAAAACTTCAATCACCCGGCAATTTATGTGTGGGGCATGCATAATGAGGTGTACAGCAAAACGCCGGATGAGCAGGTGGCTGTATTAACCAGACAGTTAAATGACCTGGCCAAAACGGAGGATCCGGATCGTTTAACCACTGCCGTTAGTGGTTATGGGGAGATGAACCGCCCCGCCAACCTGGCAGCCGATATACAGGGTATGAATCGCTATTATGGTTGGTACGAAGGTAAGATCAGGGACCTGGAAGGCTGGGTGTTGCGGCTGGAAAAGGACTATCCGGATTATAAGCTGATGCTGACCGAATATGGGGCGGATGGTAATATCAATCAGCATACGGACTCACTTTCCACCAGGTTCAATCCCGTGAACGGGCAGTTTTTTCCGGAAACCTATCAAACGGCCACACATGTGCAGCAATGGGCGATCATTGAAAAGCATCCTTACATTGCGGCTTCCTACCTGTGGAATATGTTTGAATTTGCAGTGCCGATGTGGAACCGGGGAGGGGTGAATGCCCGCAACCTGAAAGGGTTGGTTACCTATGACCGTACCCAGCGCAAGGACGCCTGGTATTGGTACAAGGCCAATTGGAATCCGGCGCCCATGGTGTATATTGCTGAACGCCGGAATAATGTGCGCAGTAGCGCAACTGCTACCGTGGAGGTGTTTAGTAACATGGAGAATGTAACGTTGCGGGTGAATAAGGGCGCTATACTGAAAGGTCGTGCCGGCGCTAATACCCGGGATTTCCTTTTTGATAACGTGGTGTTGAGGCGTGGGAAAAATACCATCACTGCTACGGCTACACGGGATGGCAAAACGATTACCGATACTATTATTTGGGAATATAAACCAACAGTGAAATGATGAACCTATTTAAAGTTTGCAGTGCTGCCGCTTTGTTACTGGCACAGGTGGCCACCGCGCAGGTGAAAGATACGATCCCTTTGCAGCACGGCGCACATCGCATTGGCAACAGAACGGATGCGGACATGCAGCGCTGGCGTGATTTGCGCTTTGGCCAGTTTATCCATTGGGGCGTGTATGCGATCCCGGGAGGCATGTGGGACGGCAAAGTATACAACGGTGCTGCCGAATGGATACGGAGCTGGAAAGAGATGCCGCATGAGGCCTATGACCAGCTTTACAAACAGTTTAATCCTGTGAAGTACAACCCGGCTGACTGGGCACAGCAGGCGAAGAACATGGGTGCGAAGTACATGATTATTACCACCAAGCACCATGATGGATTTTGCCTGTGGCCTAGTAAGTATGCTAAGTATACGATTGCTAACACACCTTACAAAAAGGATATCCTGGGTCCGATGGTGGAGGCTTATAACAAGGCTGGCATTGATGCTTATCTGTATTTTTCGATTATCGACTGGAACCATCCCGACTGGCGGACGAGTATTAAGTCGCCCGCTGATTCCATGGCGATGGCCCGTTTTAAAGTATTTGTAAAGAATCAGCTGAAGGAGCTGCTGGACCGTTACCCTACCGTAAAGGGTTTTTGGTTTGACGGCACCTGGGATGAGTCGTGGAAAAACGATGGTGCTTTCAGTGATGAGCTGGAGCAGTACCTGCAACAGCTGCATCCGGGGTTGATTATTGGGAGTCGCCTCCGTGCGGATGAAAAGGGTGCCCGTCACTTCGACTCCAACAGCCGCCTGATGGGCGATTATGAGCAGGGCTGGGAGCGCAAGCTGCCTAACACCATCGCGGATGTACATGGCAACGACTGGGAAGGAGTGATGACGGTTCCTGAAAACCAGTGGGGGTATCATCAGCAGTGGTTCGGGCATGTGAAGTCGGCCAATGAGCTGATTGAGATGCTGGTGAAATCTGCTTCCCTGAATGGAAATTTTGTGCTCAACTTTGGGCCTAAGCCGGATGGGACATTCCGTACCGAGGAGCAGGAGTTGATGCGTAATATTGGCCGTTGGATGCAGGTGAACGGCAGCGCGGTATACGGTACCGGCTATGCCGGACTGGAAAAGCCGGACTGGGGCTATTACACCCGCAAAACCGGTACAGACACCGTGTATATGGTGGTTTGCAATGTGCCGGTAAACGGGAATCTGCGTGTGAAGCTGCCGGCGAAGCAATCGATCGCGAAAGCCTGGGCGCTGGAGCAGCCGGGAGTGGCGTTGCAGCCGGAGCTGGTGAGCAGGGATGAGTATTTTATTCCGGTGGAACAGAAAGTATATACTTCACCGTTAGTGATAGTGATGAAGTTGGAGCAGCAGCAGCGAGGACAAGGTAATTTTGAGAAGGCGAAGACGTGAGTTGGTGAGCGTTATTAATATCAGCCCGGGGCGATTGCTCCGGGCTGATTTGTTTATATTTTGCGGCTAACATGATTTTACTTAATTTGATAGGGTTGTAATTATTACACCTCAAATAGATTTACATGGAAAAGATTCAACCTTTTAAAACTGCTGCAGAAGCAATTGACAGCCTGGATAACGGCGGACGGTTCTATAATATTTTTACCCACTCCCATGATGAAAAGATAAGTGAGGCAGAGGTGAGCAAAGTGGCTGGTTTGTTTTTCGAACAGCAGAAATCGATGTTGTTTCTGGAGCTGGCCATGGATAAGCTGGATGCAGGCGCAAAGGCGGAAGTGATTTCGAAATTTGACGATCGCCTGAAGGCAGGGTATGAAAAGTTTAAGCCGGTGGAGTTGTCGCCTACGGAGGCGCTGAGTGGCCCTGATGCGGCGAATGTGATTATTCGTGGTACACCTAAGGCGGTGAATTCGGAGTCGTACCTGACAGGTTTTATCCTGGTGCCGGTGGTAAATGTATTCACGTTGATCCCGGTTTCAGAATATTATGACGCCTACGAGATCCGTGATGATGAGAGTGGGGAAGTGATTGTGCTGGCGGCTGCCAGAGGAAAGGAAAAGTTACCTGAAATGCATATTGTGATGGGAGGTGTGTTAAAAACACCAGATGCGAACGAGGATGGAAGAGCGCCGGGGAAGAAGTTCCTGGAAGTGACCTATTATGTAGAGGAGGCGCTATAGCGTGGTTGGTAAGTGTTGATGGAGATAAAATTCATCTCTCCCTAAAATTTTTTTGGTTTTAATTTGTTAATGCATATCTTCGCGGCCCGCTTTGATAGAAAATATCATTGCTGATTCCGTAGCTCAGTTGGTAGAGCAATACACTTTTAATGTATGGGCCCTGGGTTCGAGTCCCAGCGGGATCACTGGAAACCTGCGCCTGGCGCGGGTTTTTCTTTTTAGTCGAGTGGATGGTCGAGTCCTTTTTAAATAATCGCTTTTTCTTTGCTGTACTTTTGCTGGTAGAAGCTTACGAGAAATTAAGGATTACGTTTCAAATAAAAATAAGGTCTTACTCGTCTATTAACTCTCTTTCCATTTCTTCAATTGTTGGAAGCTGACTTTTAAGGTCATCAGGGATTATCTCTGATAACTCAAAGGAACTAATTCCAATGGGTTTGTTTAAATCGCGAAGGGCGTATTCGACTTCTATTTTATCTTTCAACCGACATAAGATTATGCCGATGGATGGACTATCTGTTTTGTGTTTTAGTTTACTGTCTACTGCAGAAAGATAAAAATTCAATTTGCCCGCGTATTCAGGTAGAGATTTTCCCGCCTTTAATTCTATGACTACGAAACAGCGCAAGGGCAAGTTCAATTTCTCGCTCCTGGGCATTCTCTTCTAATCCGAGAAAATCAAAATGGTAGGGATCTTTAATAGTTTCTGCTGCCAGGTCAGACTGCGGTCTAGGGAGGGTGGATTCGAAATTATGATCGGCCTTTCCTTGTCTTAAATGATAGTTATGTTTAATATTAATTTCTAGCTGGTTCCTGGACCAGCCATTCTTATGGACGGCTCTGGCATACAGAAGTACGGTTTCAAAGTCTTTAATTTTAGAAATCAGCAGCCTTTGATAAGACCAGGGTAATTGTGCCACAGGCTGTGGCACAAATTCAAATTGCTGAGAAAAGAAAGAATACCATTGTCTGATAGTGTACAGGTTCCTGCGAGAGAAACCATTGATTTGTGGGAAACTTTTTTTGAGATCAACTGAAAGTTGTTCCAGGAAATTCTCTCCCCATTTGTATTTTGTTTGTTTGGAAATAATCTCTTTTCCAGATCCCAATAAAGTTCAATTAAAGCTATATTGAAATTAGAAGCGGCCTTTAATTGAGCTAGTTTTACCTTGTTTTTTATTTGCACCAGCCATTCCCTGTAATCTTTGTTAGTCATTCTAATTGTTTGGAATCGTTTAAAACAATTTTTGCCTTACAAGGGAAAATTAGGAATTAGTTATCGTGCAAATGTCTCTGTTGTGTTAACGGATGAAGCTTAACTTACTAATAACATTTTTATGGTATTGAAATTGAATCAAATTTGAAAAATTAAAGTGTGCAAGTGTTACATATTTATGCACCGTGAGATAATCCAAAAGGATACAAATTCCTGAAAGTTATCTGCCTATTTTTACAGATCCGCTGCACCTTCTACTTCTTCCTTCCAGCGTTCTGGTTATATGCAAGGCAGGTCTCCATCCAAAAAACAAAGTCTTTCTTCTTCTTAAATCCAACCGGCTCAACATAACAATATCCATCCAGCGTTTTACCCTTCATCACCATCGGCTGATAGCCGGGCTTCATCGAAAGCTGTTTATTTAATGCCGGGTCAAAGCGACACATCAATCGCAGTCCGGACACGTTTACGCACATTTTGCCGTTAACTAGGAATGCGAGGCCGCCAAACATCGCCTTCTCCTCCAGATGGAGGCCTTCGATCTTTGTCAAATATTCTCTTACCCGGGAGGCTAGTTGCTGGTCGTATGCCATGGATGAAGTTTTAATTGATTAAATAGCGCCTCACAAATATACTGCTTAAAAAATCTTTCCATGCTACCTCAAATTCACCAATAAAATGTAAGTGCTATTTACCTTTGTAAGAGCCACATTAACGCTACGATACAATAATTAAATACGCTGTGCCACTTTTTGAGACAAAAGATGAGCTGAAGAAACTAGTAATTCTTTTTGATTTTACCCTTTCCTTAAATATCACACCTTGTTATTTCATGGCTTCCTTACAATTTTGATCGGAAATATGTCCGGCATCGGCTATTAGAAAACAATCCGGAAAATTATTGACAATGAGTCGGGCTGGCGGCTGATGCATTCCGCTTTAGTAATGAGAGGCATTATGCTGCTTGTATTTACATTTTTTTTAATGAGCTGACGAATGATTTCCGGTTTGCTGGTTACTTATTATATAGTATTCTCATTTCGAATTATTGTTTTGCAACTGGCATATTGTGGGCGGCTATTATGGTGGCAAGGACTTGATAAAAATGTAAAGGGCAATAATAAAATCTCAACCTGGTAAATACGTTTTATATTTTTTTCCTGCGAAGAAATAATCCACTAAGAATTATACCAATCAAACTTAGAATGATGAACATAGGGGAGATCTCCTTCAACAAACCAGTAGAACCGGACATAGTCGGTTAGATGTACAGGAGGTTGTATTACACCATAGTTCATTGGATGATCTGATTTAATTCTTACTCAGAAATAGCGTTCCGTTGGTCCTATACCTATCGCCCCCATAACCGGGCACGTATCTAACTGCTTTAAATGTAGGTCTTTGCATCTTTTTTAACGGATTAAATAACCTAAAGGTTACCACTAACCTTTAGTATAGTACTTATCTTTTGTAAGCTAATGTACCTAGTTTTGAGTCATCAAAAAAGTAAAAAAATGAAAAAGATACTGCACATCATTTCAAGTCCGAGAACGGCCCATTCAGCCAGCAGGAAATTAGGAAATGCGATCGTGGAAAAATTAACAGCGAAGTATCCGGGCAGCACTGTTAGCGTGCGTGATTTAGCTAAAGATCCATTGCCCCACCTGGACGAGGCACACATTGCTTCCTTTTTTACTCCCGCTGAAAACAGAACCGTGGAACAGTTGGCTACTATCCGGTATTCGGAAGAAGCGGTGGAACAATTGCTGGAAGCTGATACCCTGGTGATAGAAGCGCCCATGTATAACTTCACCATTACCTCTACACTGAAAGCATATTTCGACCACATCACCAGGGCTGGTATAACGTTTAAGCCGAGGGGACAGGGCCTGCTACCGGAAGGTTTGCTGAAAGATAAGGAAGCATATATCGTCACCAGCTCCGGAGGCGTGTATTCCGAAGGTGACCTCAAAAACTATGACTTCGTTGAACCTTATGTGCGCTCTTTCCTTTCGGTAATCGGGATCAGGGTAGCAGGCGTTTTCAGGGCAGAGGGCCAGTCGCTCGTTGGTCCGGAGGCCGCACTGGAAAAGGGATTCGAAAGCATAGCCGCCTGGGAGTAAGTCATTACTTAACGAATTCCTGCATGACGGCTGATGGCAGTAGAGGAAATTACAGCTTCTTGTTTAACAGGTCTCTATAGGCAGCCTCCTCGGGCTGTTCCGGCCCATCTGAGAACTTTATGCCGGCTTTCTCAAATTCCCGGATCAACCGCTTGTCGAACCCTTCCAGGTACGCGGTAAATGCCAAAGAATCTTTCTCTTCCGGAATGGCATTAAAGGCAACATGCGCCGCTTCAAACCGATATAAAGTGGCTGTAGTGCTGTCGTTGCCCTCCACAAGTACTGAGTCGCCGTAGTCTGTAATCTTAGCCGCATATTGATTGGTAAGGTATTTCAGGGAATCATTTTCAATTTTATAGGCAAGCGCAAACCGGCCAACCTTCTGGTTGTAGAAAACGATGTACCGGGAATCAATATCAAATTCAGTATAACCGTTCTCCCTGGAAAATCGATGCCATTTTCCGATGAGGAAATTTTTGCCTCCCTTCGGGGTTTTGGGTGGTGGGGAATCGCAGGCAGTAGGCGTAAGTATGAAAAGTGCAAGAATAAAAGGAATTGATTTGATCATAACTAGCGTTTTTATAGGCATAGATACAGCCTGGAGGAATTCCAGGCTGTATCTGTGTGTTGTTGAAATAAGCAGTGGTTATTGCGCCCAGATAGTACAATTAATACTTCCGTTTGTATTGGTTCCCCATGTTTCTGAAACCATAATAGCCGGAATGTTTAACTGACCAAGCGTATATCCATAGCTGCTCCACTTGTTATAGTGGTTGGCAAAGGTGATAACGCGATTTTGTCCGGTAGTAACCTTGGTAACCCTGGAGCTGTAAATCTGTCTGAAACCGTCACCTCCATCGATATTCTTACCGGTCATCCAACGGGTCCAAACATTATAACCTGCACCATCGCTTTCAAAGGTGCCTAAATAAGTGCCGGTATGCGGTGATACCGAGCCCCATGTTTCGTTTACATAATACTCATA
Source organism: Chitinophaga jiangningensis (assembly GCF_900142605.1). Taxonomy (GTDB): domain Bacteria; phylum Bacteroidota; class Bacteroidia; order Chitinophagales; family Chitinophagaceae; genus Chitinophaga; species Chitinophaga jiangningensis. The sequence continues at coordinate 184,324 of NZ_FRBL01000008.1, read as the reverse complement.
ATAAGGATTTCTGCTCCAGCCGTACCAGCCGAAAGTACCACCACCGGAATTGGAATATATGCCGAGGTTGTATCCGATTTTATAAGTAGGAGAGCCTGCGTTATAGCCCTTACCGCAGGTGAAATTGCCATTAAATCCGTTCCAGTTAACACTGTAATTTCCGCCTGGGCCATTGGCGTAATTTACGGTACCGGTAGCGCCGTCACTTTTCCATAGCGACCAAAAGAAGCCGTTGTGTGTACCCGACTGGTAGGTTTCGGTAGCTGCAGGGTTAGCGGGGCGCTCATTACCAGTTACTTCGGGGAGGGTCTTTGCCTCTTTTTTACAGCTTGTCAGCATTGTTGCGCCTGCCAGTGCAATGATTACAGCAGCGCCAAAAGTAACCTTCCTGGTTACGTGGGAGAGAGGGGTGTGTTTTTTCATATCGTGGGTTTTTGTTAGGGAGGCAAAACAAATATTTTTGATAAACAGACAAGGGTACTAATCGCCAATTTAGTTGCACAAATGTTCAGGCCCTACATTTGGTTTGTATATTCCAAAAGCGATATTAATTGCTGAGAAAATTGGAAAATGTTGATTTACAACACAAGGGGAATTGATGAGATTGCACGCTTTATAATTGATCTGTTATTTTGAGGTGCTAATGTGTTCAAAGTACACACTGCGGCCCAATTGGAGCTGGAGGTAATTTATTTTACTGCCGTTTGAAAATTAATAAAGGGATAGGTCTGAAAAGACCTGTCCCTGTCGCTGAACTTTTCTTTATTGAAAACCTATGTATTCCAGGAAACAATTCATTGTTTAAAGTAAATTACTGTGTTGCAACTGTCCCTTTTTCATTAAAATCCCAATTGACTTTAAAAGTGGGGGAGCCTCTTGGTATTTTTATTTCACGTGTCCTCGTTATAGTTTTCTCACCGGCGTCACCGTCTATGTAGGAAAATCTCAATTCATACTGCAATGTAAGATCTGATCTCAACGATGGAGTGAGGATGATCTCCATATATCCACTGTTGCTTTTCAGGGAATCTATGCATCCCTGATCATCACATTCCAGCAAAAACTCGTTATCCCTCATTTTATTGGAGTTCCATCTTTCAACAAGCGGGCATTTTGCAATCGGCGTAAGCTGCTCAGTATTGGTATTTTCATAGCCCACCGTTAACTGCATTTTGCTGTCAGGTTGTCCGCGAACCTCAGCTTTCCCGATAGCAACAACAATATTGGTTATCCTGGAGGTTTGTGCTGATAAAGCTCCGGATGCCAGAACAATAAGGAGGGTAGTAACAATTTTCATAGAGAAGATACGGTTTGGTTAAAATCATAAAACCTGCCGCAGCTTCATTGGTACTATAAATTTATAAATCATTAACAAAGTGGATATTTATGATATGTGATTCCTAAATATCACCTTACTTTATCACCTCACTCACCAAAATCACAGGCAAGGCATTCGTATAGTTAGCAAAATCTGCACGAATCGCATCCCGGTGTGGCCCTACAGCAGCCTGATATTCACTGAGGCTTTTTACATAAAAAGTGCCAACAGCCATAAAAGGCAACGGCTGGTCAGGAGCAATACCAGAAAGCCCTTTTTCAATGGTATATTTAACCAGATTTGATCCAATATAGCCTGCCACCATTGGCATATGCTTCGATTCATAATACGCCATATTGAAAGTTTTACCCTCGGCATATGGGTACATGATGGTGATCTTGATTAAGCCTTTTTCTGTAACTGCCATATCATGTTGTTTTTTCTGACCAAATCCAATCAGACAAGCAGCGAAAATTAGCAATGAAAAGATGAGTGTGAACTTCATGGTGATTAATTTTATTATACAAAATATATAAATAATGCTTTGCTTTCACTGCTTTACCAGGGTATTTCTCCCGTAGCCGGATTGTTTTCTTCACTAAAAAATTTCCCGGTTGGGCCATCATCTTCAATCAACGCATATTTTACAATTCGTTTTCCCGCATCTTCTACTGTTCCAGGTCCGCGGTGTTGATTGAAATCTGTTTTTGTGAAACCCGGACAAACAGCATTTACCCTGAATGGTGTATCCCTAAGCTCGTATGCTAATACCACCGTGTACATGTTCAAGGCTGATTTAGACGAAAGATATACCGCACCTTTATAATCGAAGTATTTATAGCCAGGGTCACTGTGAAGGGTAATCGAGCCCTGGCTTGAACTTACGTTTACAATGCGGGGTGCAGGTGCGTTTTTCATTAAATCCATGAATGCCTGTGTAACCCGCACTGTGCCGTAGAGGTTCACGTTATAGGTTGCCATAAACTGGTTAATCGTTGCATTTAGTGCTGATTGTGGGGAACCTCCAAATATGCCCGCATTATTTATAAGTATGTCTAATTGATTTATTTTCTTACCTATTTGCTGGCGGGCGTTCATTACGGATGCATCATCTGTAACGTCCAGCTGAATAGCTGCAATATTGTTTAATCCGGCTGCTTTTAATTTAGCCACAGCTTCATGACCGTTTTCAATTTTACGGCTACCGAGGTAAACATAGATTCCTTGTTGGGCAAGTTGCCGGGCAACTTCAAGGCCAATGCTTTTGTTGCCACCTGTTACTAATGCATATTTCATTTTCTATGAATTTTATAATGCAAAAGTATCCGGCGGAAAAGTAGCGGAAATGGACAAATCACTTTATTTACCCGACAAATCTTGCTTAGGCAAAAAGTCGCTGGCGCTCTTTCCGGTACTTTTCTTAAACAGCCTCGAGAAATAATCCGGGTCATTAAACCCCAGCTCATAGGCCAGCTCTTTCACGGATGTATTTCCGGAGTAACGCAGCCTTCGCTGCGCCTCTGTGATCAAGCGGTTAGTGAAATAATCCTTGGGCGAAGTGCCGGCGTATTCTTTTACAATCCGGTACAAACTGTTAGGCGATAATGCCAGCTTTTCGGCAATGGTATTGATGGATGGTTGCTCCGTAAGGTAAGTTTCCACTACTAACTTAAACTCGACAAATTTGGAGAGGTTCGTGTTTAAGATATTCGCGGTTCCTTTGTTTTTGAAATAGGCACTATTGAATTCAGACAGCAGCAAATTCAGGTAGGCTAATACGATCTCTGTGTCGGCCGGTGGATCTGACTGAAGCAGCTGGTTTAATATACCAAATATGGTGACTGCTCTTTCCCTTGCAGCTGTATCCAGTTCCAGGGTTTGTGCGTTTAACGGATTTACCAGAAAGGCGAATTGTTGTGGCAGCAATGCCAGGGTGTCTTCATCAAACAGCAGCTTAAAATATTTAAGATTATCCGGCTTGGCGGGTGGTGTCAAAATCTGATTGGGCATGGCAAAAAGCAACTGCCCGTCAGTAAGCGGGATGTCCTGTAAGTCCAGGTTGTAGGTGATCGTTCCGCTTTCAATCAAAATGATAAAATAAGCAGATAAACGGCGGGGTTGCAGGACTTTGCTTTGCATGTCCGGAGCGTGATAAGGATTGTCGTTGGAACGAATCTTTATTCCAGGCACATCTTGCTGTGCGCGTTCATTCTTCCCTTTTTGTTCTTGCATATACTGGCGCAAAGGTTTGGGTGCTTACGAAATTCCAACTCTTTTTTAATATTTCATAATCCTCTTTTTTAAGCTTTAGGGAGATGTTAATCTGGCTAGGCAATAATTGTATATTAAATTTATTATATGTATATTTAGATCGAGCACTAGTCAACGAGAGACTGCCAATATATCAATCATTATCCTATGCCTACACGTACTTGCCTGAAAAGTCTGGTATTCATTACTTTAGCAGCAGCCACCTGCAGTTCCTGCAAAACTACCGAATTGGTTCATATCAATGTATTGCATCCGGCGCCAGTGACCATCCCTGCCTATATTAAAAATCCCGGTGTGCTGAACAGAACTACCATCACCACTAAGAACAAGGCAGTGGATGCGGTGGACAAGGTATTCAGCCTGGAAGGAGTACAGCTCGACAAGGAGGGCGCCAAAAGCAGCGTAACCGGCCTGGCGGACGAATTGCTGAAAAACAACCGGTTCAGCGATGTAAAAGCGCTGGGCGAGCTGGATCTAACCACCAATACACCCGGCTTTTTCTCAGCACCGCTCTCCTGGGACACTGTAGACAAAATATGCCGGGAGCAACATGTGGACGCGCTGTTCTCACTGGAGCTTTTTGACACTGATTCAAAGATCAGCTACGCCGCCGTACCCGTTTTCGTAAAAACCCCGCTGGGCAATGTACCAGCCATAGAGCATAATGCCAGTATGCTGACAACCGTGAAAACAGGATGGCGGATATACGATCCCGTAGGAAGGAATATCCTGGATGAATATGCGGTTGCAAGGGACCTTACCTTTTCCGGGAGAGGCATCAACCCGGTGGCTGCCGCCGGCGCACTGATCAACCGAAAAGAGGCCGTAAAGCAAGTGGGAGAGCAAGCGGGACACTATTATGCCATGCGGATTATTCCATACCGCACCCGGGTAACAAGGGACTACTATGTGAAAGGGTCCGACAATTTCCGGACAGCGCGGCGTAAGGCGCAAACCGGCAACTGGGATGGCGCCGCGGAACTCTGGAAAAAGGAAACTACCAACCCTAGCAGCACAGTGGCGGGTAGGGCATGCTATAATATGGCCATCATCTGTGAAATTAACGGGGAGCTGGACCTGGCCATTAAATGGTCGCAGAAAGCCTACGAGGAATATAACAATAAACTGGCATTGAACTATATCCGCCTGCTGAAAAACAGGCAGGTAGGTGATGAGGTACTGAAACAACAACAAGTGGCAGTTTTACCGTAATTAGTCCGCCGCTTTTAGCAACAGCAACCCAAATTTGGTATTTTTATAATTATATCGTAATATTGCGATAATAATTGAGACAATGGGCGCAACTAAAACAGATTTATTCACCAAACAACAGAATGAAATAGCCGCCATGGCTAAAGCCATCGCACATCCTGCCCGTATTGCCATCCTGCAATACCTGGTAAAAAAGAATGCCTGCGTTTGCGGCGACCTGGTAGATGAACTGGGACTGGCACAGGCAACCACCTCGCAGCACCTGAAAGAATTGAAAACGGCCGGAATTATACAAGGGTCTATTGAAGGCGCCAGCGTGTGTTACTGCATCAATCCTAAAGTCTGGAAGCAGTACCGCGATCTGTTCAATGCCTTCTTCAAAGAAGTAGACCTGCAGGGCAGCTGCTGCTAAAAAATTTTTTTCTGATATTTATCGCAATATTGCAATAAGACAATCAAATATATAATCATGAATACTGACGAACAAAAGAAGGAGCTCGTAAGGCAGAAATACAGCGAAATCGCTTTACAGGATAGTGCTACCAATGCAGCCTCCTGCTGTGGTTCCGGCTGTTGCTCCACCGAAGTATATAATATCATGACTGATGATTACAGCACACTGGAAGGCTACAATCCGGATGCTGACTTGTCACTGGGCTGCGGGCTTCCGACGCAGTTTGCGAACATCAAAAAAGGAGATACCGTTATAGACCTTGGCTCCGGCGCGGGTAACGACTGCTTCATTGCCCGCCATGAAACGGGGGAATCCGGTAAAGTGATTGGTATTGATTTTACCCCTGCGATGATTGACAAAGCCCGCGAAAACGCGGAAAAGCTGGGCTACAACAATGTTGAATTCCGCCAGGGCGATATTGAAAAAATGCCGGTAACGGCAAACGTTGCGGATGTAGTAGTAAGTAACTGCGTGCTCAACCTGGTGCCCAATAAAGATGGTGTAATAAAGGAAATCTTTCGTGTGCTCAAGCCCGGTGGTCACTTCAGCATCTCCGACATCGTACTGCAGGGCGAACTGCCGGCCACCATACAGCAGGCGGCTGAAATGTACGCCGGATGCGTATCTGGCGCTATTCAAAAGGAGGAATATCTTAACCTGATCGAAAAGAACGGATTCCAGCACATTACCATTCAAAAGGAAAAAACCATCGTGATCCCGGATGATATTCTTTCTGGTTACCTCAGTCCTGAAGAAATTGTAGCTTTCCGGGCCAGCAACACAGGTATATACAGCATCACGGTTTACGCAGAGAAGCCTGCGGCATGTTGCCCTCCGGGTTGTTGTTAATCAAACCATAAAAGCACCCTTTATGATCATTCAACCAATGACTGCCAGCCACGGCAAGCAGGTCTTATCTATTTACGAAGCAGGTATCGCTACCGGCAACGCCACCTTTCAAACTGCCGCTCCATCATGGGAGGAATGGGACCAGTCACACCTGCAGGTATGCAGGCTGGTAGCCGTAGAAGGAGACAAAGTATTGGGATGGGCAGCGCTGACAGCGGTTTCCAGCCGCTGTGTTTACGCCGGAGTTGCTGAAGTCAGCGTTTACATTGCACCTGACGAAAGAAATAAAGGTGTAGGACGCCAGCTCCTGGAAAAGTTAATCAGTGAGAGCGAACAACACAATATCTGGACTTTACAAGCCGGTATATTCCCTGAAAATACCGGGAGCGTAAAATTGCATGAATCATGCGGATTCCGTATGGTTGGCCGCCGCGAACGGATAGGCAAAATGGGCAGCACCTGGAGAGATACTGTATTATTGGAGAGGCGTAGTACTAACGTAGGCGTCTAAACTATTATTATGACTATGCAAAATTGCAATCCCGCTCAACGTAAAAAGCTGAGCTTTCTGGATCGTTACCTGACCTTATGGATATTCCTGGCGATGGCCATAGGTATTGGCATTGGATATTTCTTTCCTTCATCGTCGGACTTTATCAATTCATTTTCTTCTGGTACCACCAACATCCCTTTAGCTATCGGGTTAATTTTGATGATGTACCCACCGCTGGCAAAAGTGAAGTACGAGCATATGGGTGAGGTATTCAGCAATACGAAAGTCCTAACGGCATCACTGGTGTTGAACTGGATTATTGGTCCTATCCTGATGTTTGCCCTGGCAATAGTTTTCCTGCACGGATACCCGGAATACATGACCGGACTTATTCTTATCGGGCTTGCCCGGTGTATTGCAATGGTCATCGTATGGAACGAACTGGCAGATGGTAACCGCGAGTACGCGGCAGGACTGGTAGCCTTAAACAGTATATTCCAGGTACTGCTATACAGTGTATACGCCTACATCTTTATTACCTGGCTGCCAACGTTATTTGGTATGAAAGGTATTACGGTGGCTGTGTCCATCGGAGAGATAGCTAAAAGCGTAGGCATTTACCTGGGGATTCCTTTTGCTGCCGGTATCATTAGTCGTTACGGCCTGATTGCCCTGAAAGGAACGGAATGGTTTGAAAATAAATTTGTTCCTTTTATTTCACCAGTTACCCTGATCGCACTGTTATTTACTATCGTAGTGATGTTCAGCCTTAAAGGAGAACTGATCGTACAGATACCATTCGATGTAGTCAGGATTGCAATTCCACTGGTCATCTACTTTGCCATGATGTTCCTTGTTAGTTTCCTTTTAGGAAAAGCACTGGGGGCCGACTATTCCAGGAACGCATCCATCGCCTTTACCGCTGCTGGTAATAACTTTGAACTCGCTATTGCTGTTGCCATCGGCGTGTTTGGCATCAATTCCGGCCAGGCTTTCGTTGGGGTAATAGGGCCACTGGTGGAAGTTCCGGCACTCATTGCGCTGGTGAATGTGGCATTCTGGTTAAAAAAGAAAATGTACGGTGAGCCACCGGCATTTATATCGTGATGCTGTAACAAACAAATATCTGATCATCCTCAATTTCTTAAAATGAAAAAAGTATTAGTACTCTGCACCGGAAATAGTTGCCGTAGCCAGATAGCAGAAGGTTATTTACGCTATTTTGCCGGAGATAAAGCGGAGATTTATAGCGCCGGTGTTGAAACACACGGCGTAAATCCCAGGGCTATTGCTACAATGGCCGAAGACGGCATCGATATAACCGGACACACCTCCAATAACATCACCGAATACAGCCAGATCCCTTTTGATTTTGTGATTACCGTGTGTGATCATGCAAAGGAAAGATGTCCGGTTTTTCCAACCAGCGCACAAAAATTTCATGAAAACTTTCCAGACCCGGCAAAGGCAACAGGTACTGAAGAGGAAATTATGCAGCAGTTCAGAAAAGTGCGACAAATCATAAAAGACTATACCAAATCTTTTGTAGTAAAGAACTTGTAATGCAAACGCCAGCAAGCAACATCTGGGAGCAATTTAGCAGGGAACTGGAACAATTCATCTGTAAACAGATGGGGTATGATGCCGATTGTCAGGATCTGCTACAGGAATTGTTTTTAAAAATCTATATTAACATGCCAAAGGTTAAGGCTGCCGGTAATATCAGGGCCTATTTGTACCGGATGGCCCGCAATGCTATTATGGATCATCATCGGTGTAACCGGCAGGCAACCACAACTCAATTCCCGGAGTTGGCCGATGAACAAAAGCATTCACAGGTGGAGTATGTACTGGCAGACTGCCTGAGACCGATGATTGATACCTTACCGGAAATATACCGGCAGGCGTTGATTATCACAGAAATTCAGGGGCATACGCAAAAGCAATATGCGGAAATGTCCGGTATATCCTTATCCGGTGCTAAATCAAGAGTGCAGCGAGCCAGAGAGCTGTTAAAAGCGCTTATTTTGAAATGCTGCCAGTACGAATTCGATAAATATGGCAACATCCTGTCTTGTTGCAATAATGCCGTACCTACAAAAATGAGCTGTTAAAAAGCTGTTTCTACCTGAACTCCCAGGGCTTGAGCGATCCCTGTTAAAAGCGTTTTCTGTCAGACGGCGCTTTTAACAGGGATATTGTTTAATAGGACAATTTCCGATCCCTCCACTCTCGCTGCGCTTTTTCAAGATCCGCTACAAATGTTGGGTTTTGGTACCAGGCTTGAAGCAGATGCCAGCTTATTATTCGTGAGGCTTCATTGTCGCTCGGATAATGTATGCCCATTAATTCACGCGACCAGCGTACCTCTTCCGCCTTTTTTAGAAACTCGGCCCGTTTCTCCGGAATAATTTCTGCAAAGATAAATGCTTCAGCAAACGCCCAGAGTGAATGGCCACTGGCAAATGAAGGAGAGTTGATTTTTGCAAGTGGTTTCAAGGCGGGTTCCAGATGGTATGGGCGTGGGCGCTTAAAGTACCACTTCAGTCTAAATTCCGTCACGCGGATGTCCTGTATGCATTTCAGCAGCAGGGCAGTAGTTGCAGGGAAATTTTTATCATTATACCATTCCCCGATGGCTGTGGCAATGTAAAATAGTTGCTGCCTGTTCTCATAATAATCCGGGTCTTCAGGATTAAGAATATTTGGCCAGGAGCCAATGTTGGCTATATAACGGGCTCGTTCTATTTCTTTCGGTGTCCTGTTTTGCTGAACTTGTAGCATATAATCCAGCTCGGCCCTCGTTTGGTCTGAGCTGTTGGCCGGTACCCGGATCAGCTCCGGCAACCTGGCCTCATCTTCCGGGCTCAGATATACAGTTCGCCACAGCATATTTCCCTGCGCACCTTTTCCATATTCCGACCAGGGAAATTTGACAGTGTCCATCCAGGCCCGCCTGTTGTCAGGTTTTAAACTCCATGTTGAAAGTGTTTTGTAATGCTGGCTGACAGGTTCCAGCGGTTGTATACTTCCCCGTTTGCTTTGGAATCCACTTACTAACAGTCCTGTAATAGCTGCAGTCAACAGTAGCAGCACTGTTCTTTTGCGGTGTTTCATTTTCATAATCGTCTTTTGGTAGTTAAAGAATATTTACCATAAGACGGTTAGTATCTAAAAAAGACGCAGGCGTACGCATATAACCTCTTGCACAGTGCTAAAATTTAGCTATTAATCGCTCAAATGCTACTAAAAAGTAATAGATATCCGCTATAAATTACAGTTGAATTCAAGTATACACTGTTGTTGAATGTTTTCCACTTTCTTATTACGATTACGAAAGCATTCCACTTTGAAAAACTATTATATCATGCTACCGGTACCACCAGGCAGCATGGGATATCTATTTTACACAAAAGCAACGGGGAGGCGCATTTGATCCCTTGTAATGAAGTTATGAAGACGAAATTATTCTTGTTCCTGATCTGCATTTTTTCCGGATTATTTTCACAGGCTCAGCAGGTACCCTTGCAATGGCAGGAGGTTGCGCCGGGCATCTGGAAAGCCACCGTAGGCCAGCCGGACAAACTCAATCCCCTGGTGGCCGCTGGTGCCAGTCCCAGAACGGAGGCACTGCAAAAGCTGGGAGTGCGGGCGTTCCCGTTAGCACAGGCCGACTGCAAAGCGGAGCTCCGCGATGGAAAAGTATACCTGCGTTTTCCTTTACAGGAAAAAGAGCAGTTGTACGGCCTGGGCCTGCAGTTTAAAACGGTGAACCGCCGCGGACAGGTACTGAACCTGCACATGGACCACTACGGTGGGGTAGATAACGGACGTTCCCACGCACCGGTGCCTTTCTATGTTTCCAGCAACGGCTATGGGGTGCTGATTAACAGCGCCCGTTATATCACCGTGTACGCCGGCACGGCAGTGCGGGTGGACAGCGAGCATCCGCCAAAAGTATATGACAGAAATACCTCTTCTGAATGGAGTTCGCAGCCTTATTCCGATGCGGTAGAAATATTGGTACCAACAACCGGTACGGAAGTATATGTGTTTGCGGGCAAAAACTCCATGGAAGTAGTGCAGCGTTACAACCTGCTGAATGGAGGAGGTGTGTTGCCCCCTAAATGGGGCCTCGGCTTTACCCATCGCATGCCTACATTGTCTACCGCAGCGCAGGTAAGAGCAGAGGCAGCGAGTTTTGAAGAACATGGTTTCCCGCTCGACTTCATAGGCCTTGAGCCAGGATGGCAAACCAAAGCTTACCCTTGTACCTTTGAATGGGATAAATCCCGGTTCCCTGATCCTGCCGGGCTGGCAAAGGAACTGAAAGGAAAAGGGGTGCGCCTCAACTTGTGGCTCAACCCATACTTATCGCCTGCATCTTCCTTATATGAAAAAGCAAAGCCATTGTCAGGTACACATACCGTGTGGAATGGCCTGGTACCGGACCTGACCCTGGCACCTGCACAGGAGCTGTACAAGAATTTATTCAAAGCACAGCACCTGGATATCGGCATCTCCGGTTATAAGATAGATGAAGTAGATGGCTATGATAAATGGATCTGGCCGGACGTAGCCACTTTCCCTTCGGGAACCACTGCGGAGCAGATGCGCCAGGTATTTGGCGTGTTGATGCAACGTGCCACAGCGGACTGGTTCAAAGAAAAAGGAGTACGCACCTATGGCCTCGTACGTGCATCCAACGCAGGCGCTTCATCTCTCCCTTATGTTATTTACAATGATTACTATGACCACCATGATTTTATCACGGCGCTTTGCAACAGCAGCTTTATAGGTGTATTATGGACGCCGGAAGTAAGAGCTTCTAAAACGGCGGAAGAGTGGCTGCGGCGCATGCAGTCGGCCTGCTTTTCACCAATGGCCATGCTGAATGCCTGGGCGGATGGCACCAAACCATGGAGCTTCCCTGAAGTAGAAGCACAGGTGAAAGAAGTGGCGTTATTGCGCATGCAGTTATTGCCTTATCTCTACAATACCTTCTCCCAGTATTATATGGAAGGTAAGCCACCTGTACGCGCCATGAACCTCGTGGAAGGATTTTCCTACCAGGATAAGGCAGAGAAAACCGCACTGGATGGCACCAACAACCCCTACCAGGTAGCATTGAAAAAAGATGTGAAGGACCAGTTTATGCTGGGCGATTACCTGCTGGTGGCGCCTATGTTTGCCGGGCAAACCGACAGGAAAGTAATTTTGCCGGCAGGTAAATGGTACGATTTCTATACAGGTGAATTTGTAGGAGATGGTGGCATCATCACTGCTACGCCAGGTCTGAACAAGATACCGGTATATGTTAAGGATGGTGGTATCATCCCGATGATCCCTCCTGTGTTGCATACACCTGCACCTGGTGAACAGCTGGCGTTGGAAATCCGCCACTATGGCGAAGCAGAAAGCAGTGCTAATTTGTATGATGATGACGGAGAGTCCTTTAGCTATCAGCAGGGAAAGTATATGCAGTACCAACTCACCGCTAAGAAAGATAAGAATGGCAAGTGGAATGGAAAAGTGGCTGTGGATAATAAACAGGGTTTGAAATCAGGTTATAAAGAGATTAAATGGCGGTTTATGTGAACCGCTGCGTCGCGTTATTAATGATATAGAAATTCCAGAGGAGTCACAATAAAGCAATCCCCCTGTGCGAAGCGCGGGGGGATTGCTTTTTAGCCATGTTAACTGCAAGCAAAATTTATTTTGGCATGTAGTGGGCTGATGTTGCTGGTTTAAACGCTGGATAATGCGCTACAGCTCCTGCCGGTACGACACCTTATCCACGATCACCCATTTCCCATCCAACTTCATCAGGTTAAACCGGTCAATGAAACGGAAGGTCGCAAATGTAATTTGCACTACAGCCGAACCGGTATCCCCATCCCAGGAGTAAGATACCACTTCAGGCTGGCATTCCTGCACGGTTAAGGTAGCCACCAGGTCCAGGTATTCCGGCAATGCCCACTGACGTAATTTACCATCAATAGTAGTCCTGATGATTGCTCCGGGATGAAATGCTGCCCGCATACGTTCGATGTCTAACACCGGACGGCCCTGGAGATAATCATTTAATGTAAGGAGAATTGATTGCTTTTCAGCTGCTGAGTTAACTTGCGTTGATAGGGGTTCCATATTTTTTTGCCACAAAATTATTCGATTTTTTTTCATTCCAACAAAAAATACTTTGCCGAGGGTACCTGTTCTATTCCCGTCTCATACCGATTACGTAGGAGAGGCACCGCATCGTATACAGCCCGATTCAACTATGCCCTTTTACAACGAAACAGTAAATCTCTCCCTAAAAAATAAAGACGGGTTTTAATGAAATTAAATAAATATGCAATACGTTAGAATGTGCCCACCGTATTGATTAACAAACGTTTTTTAGATATTCTCCATGAATAATTCCATATTATACTCGATTTTTTAAGTTATAGTTCTTAGATTTGTTTTTCATCAATTTTGCATGTTTATGCAGAATACCAGCGTTTGTGAGTTCCTGTACATATAAATATAAATATTGTCAACCATCGAAGCATACGGGGAATTAGAACTGATTCATTCATTTCAGCGGGGCGAGCGATTAGCATTGCTGGAGGTATATAACCTATACCAGAAGGCCCTCTGCTTTTTTACAGATCAGCTGATAGCCGATACCATGGCCGCTGAAGATATCGTTTCCGAATGCTTCATCAAAGCGTTTCAACAAAGAGAAAATTTCCCTTCCCTCGGACAGTTGAAATCATTTTTATATACCGCCGCCAAAAATGCTGCGCTCAATTACCTGAAGGCAGCAAAACGCCACCACGATATTCATCAGGCTATCGGGCAGGCTGGAGAGCGGTTTTCCGCCGATGTAGAACATGCCTACATCCGCTCGGAAGTAATGCACCTCATCCAACAGGAAATAGAAAAGCTCCCGGCCCAATGCGGGCAGGTGGTGCGACTCGCCATCCTCGAAGGCCGCAGCGCCTCCGAAATCGCGGATGAACTCCATATCGCATACCAAACTGTGCTTAACCAGAAAGCCAAAGGCGTGGCTTTACTACGTACCGCCATCCTGAAAAACAAGTTACTTTCCCTGTCTGCCCTTATTGTTGCGCTCACCATGCTGAACCGGTAAAAAAAATTTCAAACAGACCGGTATATAATGAAGCGTTAGTTGTTTTAGTAGTATATCATGAGGGAGAATAGTCATTATATCGCCGAACTAATCGGTAAATATCTGGATAATAGTCTTACTGCCGAAGAACAGCAGGCCTTAACGGAATGGACCAACGATTCCGAAACCAACCGTGCTCTTTTTGCAGAAATGACAGATGAGCGGCAGCTGACGGCTCGTCTGCAACAACTATATGCTTATGATTCGGACAGAATAATCCGTAAAATCAGTGCCGCCGTTCCTGAATTTGCAGCACCACAGGTGGTCCCTATGCGATCTTACGGCTCCCTGAAAAAATGGGGCTGGGCTGCTGCCGCAGCGGTTATCCTCCTGGCAGGAGGGACCTATTTCTGGTCCACCCATCAGCAAAATAGGGGGCGTGAACTGGCAGTACATCAGGCGGACATTAAGCCAGGAACACAAGGCGCCGTGCTTACCCTGGCCGATGGCAGCCAGCTGATACTCGATAGTATGAATACCGGTGTAATCGCCAGCCAGAAAGGGGCTTCCGTGATTTTAGCCTCCGGAGAACTTATTTATGATCCCACCGCCAGCAAAAATAGTGAGCTGGATTATAATACCATGACTACGCCCAAAGGACGGCAGTTCCAGGTGACCCTGCCCGACGGTACACGGGCATGGCTAAACGCCGCCAGTTCGATCAGGTATCCTACCACTTTCGCTGCCAACGAAAGAAGGGTAGAAGTAACCGGGGAAGTATATTTTGAAGTAGCAAAAAATGTGAACAGTCCTTTCTTTGTGACTGTAGGTAATAAGGCAGCCATTGAAGTACTGGGTACCTCCTTTAACGTAAATGCCTATACGAATGAAGCCGCCATCCGCACCACGCTGGCCGATGGTAGTGTACGCGTAATCGCCCTGCCAGGCGGCAAAGGCAGTAGCCTGGTGCTGAAGCCCGGCCAGCAGGCAGCCATCAGCGGCCAGCAGCTGACCCTGGCCAGTAAAGCAGACCTGGAAAAAGTAATGGCCTGGAAAAATGGACTGTTCAACTTCGACGGTGCCAGCCTGGAAGAAGTAATGCGCCAGCTCGAACGCTGGTATGATATAGAAGTAGTATACGAAAACGGCATACCTCAGACCCGGTTTATAGGAGAGATGAGCCGACAAATAGCCTTGACAGATTTATTAGAGATTTTAAAGAGAACGGAAGTCGACTTTAGAGTGGAAGGTCGGCAATTGATAGTATTGAATAAATAATAACAACACTATAGGAATGTAAAAATAAAAAGCCGGAGATACCGGCCGGGAAGAATATTGCCTGAAAAAAACGAAGCAGGAATAAAAAACCGCCACGGATTGCGGCCGTGACGGTGTAACCGACTTAGTTATTTCAAATGGTCTTTTGCAATTCTCATTTTTTAAACAACCAAATCTCATGCAATTTATGCAAAAAAAACGCTATTGGCCCCCTGATCATGCAGGGAAGCGTCGTGGCCTTACCAAAATCTGCCTCGCTATGCGTCTTACCATCATTCTATTAACTATGGCAATCCTGCAGGTATCGGCCGCAGGACACGCACAATCCGTGACTATAACGGGTAAAACTATACCTATTAAGCAAGTATTTTCTGCCATCAAACAGCAGACAGGTTACGTAGTTTTCAGCAATACCAATGTGATCAGCGAGTCGGAAACAGTATCACTTTCCGCCAGGGACATGGCCCTGGAAGACCTCCTCGATGAAATGCTGAAGGACCTCCCGGTGACCTACCTGATTAAAGACAAAACGATCGTATTGTCGCGCAAACCTGCTGCTACTCCGGCAGCCAGGCCGCCTATCAGTATCTCCGGTATAATCCGTACCTCCGCAGGAGAACTCCTGCCCGGCGCGTCCGTCCGGATCAAAGGTACCACCAGCGGTACTATCACCTCCGCTGACGGGGCCTTCTATTTTACGCACCTTCCGGAAGAAGCCATCCTCCAGATTACCATGCTGGGCTTTGAATCGCTCGAAGTCGGCATCCGTAAATCAGCCAACGGCTATACCGCCTATACGGTTAAAAAAGAGCAAAGCGGCTCCCTGCTGGTAACAGACGGCAACAACCTGATGATGAACATCACCCTCAACCGCAGGGACTATGAAATGAATAACGTAGTGGTAACCGGCTACATGAACGTAAACAAGGATAAATACGTTGGCGCGGTATACTCCATCAGGGCCGATTCCATCAAGGTGGCCGGTGAAACCTCCATCGACCAGATGTTACAGGGCGTAGTGCCGGGTATGTCGGTAATGGTGCAGTCCGGACAGGTGGGCGCTGCCCCTAAAATCCGTATCCGTGGTACTTCCACGCTGCTGGGTAACCAGGAACCCCTCTGGGTGGTTGATGGCGTGATCCAGCGCGATCCGCTGCCCATTCCAAACGGTAACGGCTCCCTCGCCGGTGACGCCAAAGAGCTGCGCCTGCTGGCATCCAACGCTATCTCCTGGCTCAACCCCAATGATATCGAAACCATCACCGTACTCAAAGATGCCTCCGCCACCGCCATCTATGGCTCCCAGGCAGCCAACGGGGTGATTGTACTGACCACCAAAAAAGCACGCCCAGGCAGCTTAT
Source organism: Chitinophaga jiangningensis (assembly GCF_900142605.1). Classification (GTDB taxonomy): domain Bacteria; phylum Bacteroidota; class Bacteroidia; order Chitinophagales; family Chitinophagaceae; genus Chitinophaga; species Chitinophaga jiangningensis. The sequence goes on along the minus strand of NZ_FRBL01000008.1, from coordinate 167,971 downwards.
CGGTATCTTATAATAATAACCTGAGCATCGGCCAGCGGCCCGACTACCGCATGTTCGACCTCATGAACTCCCAGGAACTCATGCAGTTTTCCAAAGAGATCTACGAAGGACGCGACAGCTATACCAACACCTTACTGCCCATCGGCTATGCAGCCCTGATTCAGCAGCTGCAAACCAAACAAATCGATTATAACACCTATCAGCAACAATACAGAAAGCTGGAACAGCAGAACACAGACTGGTTTAAACTACTGTTCCGCAACTCCTTTAACCAGAACCACAGCATAAGCATCTCGGGTGGATCTGAAAAAATCACGAACAGGACCTCGCTGAACATGCAGCAACAGAAAGGGGAAGCGAAAGGCAACGACCTGACCACCTTCTCAGCCTCTTCCAACACCACCCTGCGCTTTGGCAACCGCTTAACTGTAAACTTCCTGCTGAACGGTACCTTCCGCGAAACAAATGGTTTTGCCTATGGCGTAAACCCGTTTGATTACGCCTACAAAACTTCCCGTACCATTCCCATGTATAAGGACGATGGAACGCTTTTCTACCACGAAAAACTGGGAGAAAGCAGTACGGTGTACCCTAATAAGTTTTCTTATCTCTATAATATCCAGAATGAACTGGATAACACCGGTAACAAGAATACGGCTACCACACTGGCTTCCACACTGGATGTACGGTACGAAATTGCCAAAGGACTGGAATACCAGGGATTGTTGTCCTATACTTCTGCTACCTCCACCGGCAAATCCTACGCTACAGAGCTGTCCTATTATATCACCCAAACCAGGGGCTATGAATTTGGAACCGTGTTAGCCAATTCGCCGGAAGAACTGGGTAGTCGCCTCCCGTTTGGCGGTATGGCACAATTCGAGAACGCCAGCAACAACGGCTATACGTTCCGAAACAGCCTGATGTATAACCACTACTTTGGGCTGAAACATAACATCACTTTACAGGGCGGTATCGAAGCGAGATCCAGTTTGCTGGAATCCAACAAGAGCACCCGCTACGGTTACCTGCGCTACCGCGGCGAAAGCTATGCGCCCGTGCCATTATTGCCGGCATTGCTGACAAACCAGGGGGCAGCTAACCTCAATGACCTGATGCGCACCAATTCCGGGATTACCAACCAGCGCAGTAATTTCCTCAGTGAATATATCACGGCGGTGTACAGCTACGACTCCCGTTATATCTTCAACTTCAACTCCCGCCTGGACGCATCCAACCGCTTCGGACAGGATAAAAATAAAAGATTCCAGCCAACCTGGTCTGTGGGTGGCAGATGGCGTGTAGCCAACGAGAACTTCCTGCGTTCTAAAACCTGGCTCAACGCATTTGACCTTTCTGCCACCTATGGCTACCAGGGTAATGCCGTGGAAGCAGTGTCGCCATACCTGATTGCTACGGACGGTGGCCTGAGTAATATCTTCAAACAGTATACGCTCAATATTAAGTCGCTGCCGTATCCTGATCTTGGCTGGGAAAAAACGAAGTCGTACAACTTCGGCGCCGATTTCTCTTTCTTCAACGGCCGACTCAACGCCACTGCCAACTACTACGGGAAAATCAGTGATGTACTGGCCTCCCGCCAGGTACCGGTTGAAAATGGGATGAGTTCCGCCACCGTATTCGGTTCCAGGATGGAGAACGTAGGGTATGACCTCATCGTTAGCATTATGCCGGTGAAAACTAAAGACATCACCTGGCAGGTATCCGTAAACACCGGTAAGGCTAAAAACAAGCTTACTCAAAATGAAAGAACGAATACCAAAGACGATTACCTGAATGGTACCGCCATCGTTAACGGGGAAGCCTATTCTACTTTTTATTCCTATTCCTATGCGGGCCTGAATCATAATACCGGCGTGCCTATGTTTAATTACCTGAACATTAAACCTACGGCAAACGACCTGGATTACCTCGTGAAATCAGGTAAGCTGGAGCCGGACTTTACAGGTGGTTTCAATTCCAGCCTGCGTTATAAGAATGTTACTTTCTATGCTCAGTTTGCCATGGCCTTTGGCGCAGCCAAACGTGTGCCTTCCTACTATAATGCCAGCGGTGCACCCACGCCGGAGCAAAATGTGCCGCGTATACTGAGCGAGCGCTGGAAGCAACCGGGAGATGAGTTATATACTAACATCCCGGCAGTGCCGCCTGGTAATCCGCGTTATATCGAGATAAACCTGCCTACCTTAAATCCTGGCCTCGGCGTATCTCCATATACGTTATATAATATGTCAGATTTTATGGTGGCCAATGCTGATTTTATCCGTTGCCGATCACTCTCGCTTAATTACGAGTTTGACCCGGTACTGCTGAAAAGAGTTCGTATAAAACGTTTGAGCACTGCCGTGAGCCTGACCAATCCTTTCCTGATTACGTTTGATAAAAAATGGAGGGGTTATGATCCTGAAACTGCCGGCTGGCCTGCACGCAGAATGGCTTCTATTTCATTTAACATGACACTCTAATAATAACGCATGAAATTCAAATCATTAATATTAGCTGGTGTTACAGGTCTGCTGACCTTCTCCGGTTGCAGTAAATTCCTGGAAGAAAAATCGCAGAGTGAAGTGATTCCGAAAACTGCGATCGACTACCGCGAGCTGTTGATCGGCTCCGGCTACATGAATAATTCAGAACCAATGAACATGGTCTATTTTATGGATGATGATGTGGACCTGTTCATTGAATTCGCAAACGGGCAGGAGTCGCCCGTAGGGAAATACGATGCTAAATACAGTTATCTCTACTATACCTGGCAGCCTAAGCTGGCGGATATGAACGGAGTAGGGGACCGCACCAGCGAAGATCCTGCTGCTACCCCTTATGCTGCCTATTACAAGTGGATCATGGGCTGCAATGCCGTCCTGGAAAATATCGATCAGTCTATTGGGTCCGATAAGGACAAGGCCCGTGTAAAAGCAGAGGCACTGGCAGTAAGAGCGTTTTATTACTTCCGCCTCGCTAACCTGTATGGTGAGCCTTATAACTATCGTCCACAGTCGCTGTGCGTACCACTGAAACTCAGTTCAGGTATGACGGACAAGCCGCTGAAGCAAAACACGGTACAGGAAGTGTACGACCAGGTGGTGAATGACCTGAAGCAGGCCGTGGAGCTGATGGACCCGTTGCCCATCGTGCGTAAGGATTATCATATCAATCAACCTGCCACTCATATTCTTTTATCGAGAATATACCTCTACATGGAAAAATACAACGAGGCCATTGAAGAAGCCAACAAGGTATTTGACCAGGGGGGCGTTTTAGCAGACCTGACAGCGCTGGAGGTATATTCCTGGCTCACCTACGCCAATCCGGAAGTAGAGTGGCTCTACGGTGGTAACACACAGCCTAACCAGACCACCTATATTCCTGCTGCGGCATTCAGAGGTACATTTGATCCTGCAGATGTACGAGGTACCAAAGGTATCCAGGTGCAGTCTGGCACCTTTGTACCACTGGTATCAAAACTGCCTACCAGTGCAGCACTGGCGCAAACGCTTCGAACCCCTGAAGCACTGCTGAACAGGGCAGAAGCCTATGTACAGCTGGATAAATTATCCGACGCCCTGAAAGACCTCAACAACCTGCGTCGCACACGCATTCCCGGTTATAAGGATGAAGCGGTAACTGATAAAGCGACCTTATTACAGGCAGTAAGAGAAGAGCGCCGTAAGGAGTTTTGCTTTGAAAACTTCCGCTGGTTTGATTTGCGCCGTTATGGCATGCCGGCCATCACACACCGTTATCAGCATGAGCCGGGAGAGCCGGTGCTGCAATATAAACTGGCGGAAAAAGATCCGGCTTATACGCTGCCTTTTGCTACCAGCCTGCTGACAAGGAATCCGGCGTTAATACAAAATCCTTCCGGCATGGCGCCAGACAGGATCGGACAATAATTTTCAACAAGCTATTCAACCATCACATGAGACATAGATTAATTATCGGTTGTATCTGCAGTATGCTATTTTTCGCCTGTAAGAAAGACGAGAAAATCGGCCCGCCGGTAGAGATTGGGCACGATTACCAACTGCCACAGGGCAATGCGCCTGCTGCTGCCAATGATAAAATCCAGCAATTGTACGATAACTACGGTTCCTACTTCCTGTATGTATTTACGCAGAAGGATTTTGTGTGGGTACCTTCTACGGGCGGCGGCAATGCCAAGATAGATACGGCGGTTTTAGGGAAACCGGAATACGTAATGGATATGCTGACCTTCCTGGACGATGTTTGGCTGAAATTCCTGCCGGATGCGTTCAAGAAGGCACAGGGAATTCCTTACCGGGTGTTACTGGCTGATACCATTAAAACATACCGCGGCCCTGGTTATCCGGCCGGCATGGAATACCTGTATTCCGACTATAAGGTGATAGATAAGGCGATATGTTTTGCGGGTATGAATGCATCGCTGCGCACAATGACGCCGGCAGAAAAAGTGAAACGGAAAAATCTGCTGACAAGCGCTATATGGGCGTATTATGTACAAAATAAAATAGTGGAAATACCTGCTTCCTTTTACAAGCTGACAAACTATGTAACAGCGCCTGCGTTCCCAATCAGTAATAATGCAGCAAACCTGGAAGCATACCGGCAGCGGGGCTTTTTGCCAGGCAGCTATAATGCTGTAACGGGTGCACCTTCAGAGTGGTATTATGGTGCCTATGCATGGACTACCGCCCAGTCATCGGATGCAACAGGTTATATGTTGCACCTGACCACACGTACCGATGCGGAGATGGCGCCATACCTGAAATACCCGTTGATTAAACAGAAGTTCGACTTGTTAGTTGCCTATTTTAAATCTTCATACAATATAGACGTTCGCGCCATCGCGAATGCGACCTATTAATCCTGACTATCCTTTTCACCCGGGGGTGTAATGCCCCCGGGATTGAAAAGCAGGTCGCCGCCTTTATTCCCTGCATCATAAAACACATCAGCATTGTGTAGGCCATGCCTATGCCTGCTATATTATTGAATAAACAATCCGTAAAGAATGGAAAACACCATCGTAAAAGTTGAAAACTTGTCTCACCGTTATGCGGCTCAATGGGCGGTAAGAGATATAAATTTTGAGATCAGCGGTCAGGGCGTTGTTGGCCTGCTGGGAACTAACGGAGCTGGTAAATCTACGACCATGAACATCATCTGCGGTGTGTTAAAGCAGACCAAGGGGGAGGTATATATCGCCGGCGTTAACCTGAAGGATAATCCGGTAGCGGCTAAACGAAATATTGGTTTTATGCCGCAGAAGCTGCCACTGCATTATGATTTTACCGTGGAAGAATACCTCACTTACTGTGCGGACCTCCGCATGGTGGAGAAAACGCAGGTAAAGAAATCAGTGGCTGAGGCGCTGGAACGCTGCGGTGTAGCGCATTTCAGGGACCGCTTACTGCGTAACCTTTCCGGTGGTTACCAGCAGCGTGTAGGCATTGCGCAAGCCATTGTACACAACCCGAAATTTGTGGTGCTGGATGAGCCCACCAACGGCCTGGATCCCAACCAGATCGTGGAAGTACGCAACCTGATCAAACACATCTCTACTGATCGTGCCGTACTCCTGTCAACCCATATCCTAACAGAAGTGCAGGCTACCTGTCGCGAGATCAAAATGATTGAAGAAGGCCAGATGGTGTTCTCCGGGTCACTCGAAATGTTTAACAACTACATAGAGCCCAACACCCTGGTGGTAACGCTGGATGCCCCGCCGTTAACGGAAGTATTGATGACGCTGGAAGGCGTGAAGTCAGTAGAGCAGCTGACCCCTTACCGTTTCCGGCTGGGGTACGACGGGGAAAAGAAAACCGCGCAGCGTGTAGCCGCAGAAAGTGTAAAAAACGAGTGGGGACTGATGGAGCTCGTCGTGGAAAAGAGCTCCCTGGATGCAGTATTCGCCAGGTTATCCAAGAAAAACAACCATTAAAAACCTGATAAAAGATATTTCATGAGACGTGTATATAAAATCGCCAAGGCTGAATTATTTACCTTGTTTTATTCTCCCATAGCCTGGATGATCCTGGTGGTATTTGCCTTTCAGACGGGGATGGTGTTTGCCGGTTTGCTAAAGGAAGTGTTGCATTCGCAGAACATCGGTTTTGGCAACTCCTTCATCACCGCTAATTTATTCGCCGGCCAGCTGGGATTGCTGCCTGCGGTACAAAAGTACCTCTATCTGTACATGCCGCTGCTCACCATGGGATTGATGAGTCGGGAATTCAGCAGCGGTTCCATCAAACTATTATATTCTTCCCCCGTTACTTCCTCCCAGATTATCCGCGGTAAGTTTCTGGCCATGATGATCTACAGTGGCTTGCTGCTGGCGGTAATACTGGTATATGTGATGATAGGGATGATTTATATTGATCATTTTGATCTGCCGTCCGTATTATCCGGGCTGCTGGCCATTTACCTGCTGATGTGCGCTTATTCGGCCATCGGGTTGTTTATGTCGTGCCTCACCTCGTACCAGGTGGTGGCAGCATTAGGCACGCTCGTACTGCTGGCAGCACTCAGCTACATGAACCAGGTATGGCAGGATATCAGCTTTGTACGCGACATCACCTACTGGCTGTCTATTTCAGGTCGCTGTAATGAGATGATATTAGGATTGATCAACAGTGAGGACGTGTTGTACTTTGTGATAGTCATCCTGATGTTCCTGACACTCAGCATTCAGAAATTACAGGCCAACCGCACCCACCAGCGTTTTGCTATGGTATGGGGGAAATACAGCCTGGTAGTGCTGGCGGCAATGATGCTGGGTTACGCTACCTCACGCCCTATGCTGATGGCGTACTACGATGCTTCAGAAACAAAGCGTAATACCCTTACGCCAAACAGCCAGGCCATCATGCATCAGCTCACCGGCGGGCTTACCATTACCACTTATGTTAACCTGCTGGACAGGGAATATTACAACGGTATCCCCAGCCAGGTAAATGAAGATAAACAGCGCCTGAAACAGTACATCCGTTTTAAACCGGAAACAAAACTGAAATACGTTTATTACTACGATAAACCCAGCAATAATGCGCGGCTCGACTTCGTATACAAAGGTAAAACGCTGGAGGAGATGGCCCGTAAGGAAGCAGAGCTGCGTGACCTGGACTTCGACATGTTCCTCTCGCCCGAACAAATTAAAAAGCAGGTAAACCTGACAGATGAAGGCAATACGTTTGTAAGGCTGGTGGAAAGAGAGAACGGGCAGAAAGCCTGGCTGAGGATCTACGATGATATGTTCAAGTTTCCGAATGAAGCGGAAGTATCGGCCATGTTCAAACGCATGGTGATGAAACTGCCGAGAATCGGCTTCCTCGGCGGACAGGGAGAGCGATTGATTGAAGGCGACCGCATCAAGGATTATACCCTGTTTTCTTCTGTAAAAACTTTCCGTTACGCCCTCACTAACCAGGGTTGTGACGTGGAAACGCTGGACCTCTCCGGTAATAAAGAGATACCGAAAGGCGTGGATGTTATCGTGATTGCGGATATGAAAGAAGCCATGGACTCCGTGGTGAAAAAGAAAATAGATGCCTATATCGCTGCCGGCGGCAACCTGCTGGTGACGCTGAAACCCGGCTCGGCGGTGATGGAAGAGTTTATCGCACAATTTGGTATGAAAACTATTCCGGGTCAACTGGTGCAGCCTAAACAGGATGTGGCGGCCAACGTAGTGATGTGTGTGGCTACCCCTGCGGCTAAAAAGGTGTCGGAAGTATTTGAAACGATGATAGAACGCCACCAGTATGTAGGGATGGTGAAATCAGCGGGGCTCGTAATGGCGGAGGATAAAGGCTTTACAGCTACCCCAGTATTACAGACCATCGATACCATGAAAACCTGGAACGAGGTGCATACGATCGACTTTGTTAACGACTCCGCGACAGTGGATGTTGCTGCCGGCGAACGGCTGGACAGCTTTGTAACAGCGATGGCGCTTACCCGTAAAGTGGGTAATAAGGAACAGCGTATTATGGTGCTGGGAGATGCCGACTGCATCAGTAACGGCGGGATGACACCTCCCATCAGGAGATACGGCGCTGCCAACTTCTCCCTCATCCCGGGCACCTTCGGCTGGCTCTCCTACGGTACGGTGCCGGTGGATGTGAGTCGACCACGCCCTTCCGACAACGAAACCACCCTCACCAAAACAAGTCTGAAAATAGTACGGTGCGGTTTAATGTACGTGATTCCGGGACTGTTACTCATAGGTAGCACCATTTTACTCATTAGAAGAAAAAGAAAATAAAAAGTAGCGGTATGAGTTTAATGACCGATAAACAAACACTTACTGACCTGAATATTTTCGGCAAACAGGGATCAGACGGAGTGTATGCTATCTTCAATAATACCTTTACACGGGGAGGGGCGGAGCTGCTGGAAGAAATGTTCCGTCACCCCTTATCCGATAAGGAGGCGATCAATGCCCGCAGTAATGTGATCCGTGCCTTTGCTGCAAAGGAGCTGCCCTTTCCTTACCAGGTTAGTTGGTTTGATGCGGCCGAGCAGTACCTGGAAAATACGGATGAACGGAGTCGCCTGAACGACCAGCAGGACTCACTGGGCCGGAAGCTGAACCAGCTGATTGCCGGTGACAATGCCTATAAAGGCATAGAAAGAGGAGTGGAGAGTCTGATTCATATTTTGCAGACCACAGTGTCCTTTGCGGCGGCGCTCCGGGAACATATCCCTTTTAACCAGGAACTGACGATGGCGGATTCCCTGCTGCAATTACCGGAACTACTGCCTTTGTTACAGGAACCTTTAAAACAGAAATTACCTTTTGCCAGGGTAGCGGAGTATGATAAAATACTCCGCTTCCGGCAACGGGATGTGATGAAGCAGTTGCTGCAACAGCTTTACCTGGCCGATGTGTATTTGTCCGTAGCGAAAATTGCCGTTACAAAAAACTTTTGCTTCCCGGTGGCGCTGGAGAAAACGCTGCAGCAGGTGGTACTGGAAGATTTTTACCATCCGGCACTTACATCTCCCATAAAAAACAGTATTAGCATTTCTTTGGCTAACAATGTGATGTTTTTGACCGGTGCAAATATGGCAGGTAAATCCACTTTCATGAAAGCATTGGGGATAGCCATGTTCCTGGGACAGATGGGTTTCCCGGTGCCCGCGTCCAAAATGGAATTTTCTGTAAGAGATGGGATTTTTACAACGATCAATTTACCCGATAACCTCACCCAGGGCGCCAGTCACTTTTATGCAGAAGTACTGCGCATCAAAAATATTGCGCGGGAGCTGAGCCGGGATAAATACCTGTTCGTCATCTTTGATGAGCTGTTTCGCGGTACAAATGTGAAGGATGCGTTTGAGGCCACAGTGGCCGTAACCAGCGCCATTGCACGCCGGAAGAACTGTATGTTTGTGGTGTCGACCCATATCATTGAAGCCGGCGATGTGCTGAAGGACAAATGCAGCAACATCAATTTCGTATACCTGCCTACGTTAATGGAAGGTAACAGGCCCGTATATACGCACCGGCTTACACCCGGTATTACGGCTGACAGGCACGGTATGCTGATCATCAAAAATGAGGGAATACTGGATATTCTTAACCAGAAAAAACAATAAGCGAACATGAGCTTTATTGCGGATAAACAAACACTGGACGATTTATCGATGCTGGGAAAATACAACCCACATTCCGTATTCAGCCTGTTTAATAAGGTAAAGACGAGAGGAGCGGAGAAGTTGCTGGAAGCCATGTTTGAGCGGCCTTTAACAGATGCCGGCCAGATCAATGCACGCAGCGCTATTTTTAAATATTTCACTACCCATCACGCGGAGTTTCCGTTTGATAATGCTGCCCTGGATAAAATGGAAGCATATGTGGAAGAGGGTACAGCTAATAACCAGCTGCTTTCTTTCCTGCATGTGGGCAGGAAGCGGATGGCAGGGTGGATCCTGCGGGACGAAGCTTTTGAACAGGAGCAGGAACGAATTATCAGCACCATGCAGGTGTTGCAGACTTGTAAAGTGCTGCTTGAGCACATTGAAAAGCAGGGCTGGCACAAAAATTCTCCCTGGGAAAAATGGGCGGACACCGTTAGCGGTATTGTGCAGGATAGCCGGCTGCAGCCGCTTTCACAAGGAAGCCTTTCCTTCTCCCGAATAGTAAATTTACACCACTTGCTGACCGGTGTGTTTAGGGAGCAGCTGAAAAGCATGCTGGCACTGACGTATGAGATAGACCTGTATATCGCGGTAGCGGCAGTAGCAACAGCGCGTAACTGCTCCTTTGCCACGGCTCTGCCCAAACATGAAAATATTTTATCTGCCGAAAATATCCGGCATCCCGGGCTCGCCAATGCGGTGGGCAACCAGCTGGGCTTCAGCGGTACCAATAATGTGCTGTTTCTTACCGGGGCTAACATGGCCGGCAAATCAACGCTTATGAAGTCGGCCGGTATTATGATTTACCTGGCACACATGGGGTTTCCGGTTGCGGCGGACCATATGCGCTTTGCTGTTATGGATGGCATTTATTCGTCCGTAAATGTACCGGATGATATCAGTAAAGGGTATAGCCATTTTTACGCAGAAGTGCTGCGCGTGAAGCGGGTAGCGGAAGAAGTGGCCGCCGGTAAATCGCTTTTCATCATTTTCGACGAGCTGTTTAAAGGTACGAATGTAAAAGATGCCTACGATGCTACGTTAGCCGTTACCTCCGCTTTTACCGCCTTTAAAGATTGCTTCTTTATTATCTCTACGCATATATTCGAAGTGGGCCATGCACTGATGGAAACCGGCGACCAGATTCAGTTCCGGTTTTTACCTACGGTGATGAAGGGGCATGTACCGCATTATACCTACAGGCTGGAAACCGGCATTACTACAGACAGACAGGGGATGATTATCATTGAAAATGAAGGCATCCTGGAAATGTTATAGCTTTTAAAATACGCAATCAATTATGCATAACCGTTATATGGCAGCAGCGGCGCTGATGTTGTTGTCTGCCTCGATAAATACTACTAATGCCCAGCAGAACCAGGTAATTCCGCTGGATACAGCCGTGAGAACCGGCAAGTTGCCCAATGGATTTACCTACTATATACGCAGGAATACGGAGCCGCAGCAGCGTGCACTGTTTTACCTGGTAAACAAGGTGGGGTCCATCCTGGAAGATGACGACCAGCAGGGCCTGGCGCATTTTATGGAACATATGAATTTTAATGGTACTACCCATTTCCCGAAAAATGAGCTGGTAGATTACCTGCAGAAAGTGGGTGTACGGTTTGGAGCTGACCTGAACGCTTATACGTCGTACGATGAAACGGTGTACCAGTTGCCGATCCCAACTAATAATCCTTCACTGGTTACCAAGGGTATTGAAATCATGCGCGACTGGGCACAGGGTGCTTTGCTGGAAACAGATGATATCAACAAGGAGCGGGGTGTTATCCTGGAGGAAAAGCGTTTACGGGAGGGTGTGGCAGCCAGGTTACAGGAGAAGACAATGCCGGTGATTTTAAATAATTCCAGGTATACTTTCCGTAACCCCATCGGTACGGATACTATCCTGAAAACTTTCCCGGTGGCGGCTATACGTCGTTTTTACCATGACTGGTACAGGCCCGATCTGCAGGCATTAATTATAGTGGGAGATATTAACCCTGTGCTGGTAGAACAGCAGGTAAAACAGCAATTTGCCAGTTTGAAAAATCCTGACCATGCGCGGCCCAGACCGGATTATAAAATAGAGCTGACCGGCAAAAACCAGTGGCTGCTGCTCACCGATCCTGAAATTACTGCCACGGAGCTGGAAATTTTGGTGAAGCATCCGGGAACGGAATTAAAAACCACTACTGACTATCTGCAGGCAGTAAAGCGGGGATTATTTAATCAGCTATTGGCCTACCGGCTGAGTGAATTAAGCCAGCAGGCTAACCCGCCATTCCTGGGGGTCAAAGCCGGTATTGGGAATTTAACAGGTGGACTGGCACAGTTTGGATTTTCCGTTACTGCCAAGCCGGGCAAACTGAAGGAAGCATTTGAATTGGCTTGGTCGCAGGTGGAGCAGGTGAAGCGTTATGGCTTTACCCAAACGGAGCTGGACAGGGCAAAAACCGCCTACATGACTAACCTTGAAAAAGCGAAGCGGGAAGTGAGCAAAACTCCTTCCAATAATTATGTAGCCGAATACCAGCAGTTGTTCCTGAATGGTGCTGCTACGCCGGGTTTCGACTGGGAATATCGCTTCATGCAGCAGCAGATGCCGGGAATCGGCCTGGCCGATATACAGGCGGTGGCTACGCAATATATCACTGCTACCAACCGTGATATATTCGTTGCAGGTCCTGAGCGGGAGAAGGGCAACCTGCCGGATTCCGCTACTGTACAGGAATGGCTGGCGAAGGTCAGCACGGCCGCGTTGCAGCAATATAAAGATGTGGCGGCCAATGAGGTACTGTTACCTAAAGTGCCTGCAGGCGGAAAAATTATTGCCCGCAAGCATATACCGGCAGTAGGGGTGGAGCAGTTGACCATGAGCAATGGCGTAAAAGTATGGCTGAAACCTACTGCTTATAGAAATGATCAGATACAGTTCATGTCGTTTGCACCGGGTGGAATTAACAAGTACAGCGATGCAGATTACCCGACTGCTTCCAATACCATCGGAATTATTGGCGGCAGTGGCCTGGGTGAGTTTTCACCGTTGCAGTTGTCCCGCATGCTGAATGGTAAATCGGCTTCCGTAGGAGCGTATATAGGTGGCCGTAGTCAGGGTATCAATGGCGGCTGCACTACCGACGACCTGGAAACTGCGCTGCAATTGATTTACCTGCGTTATACAGCGCCGCGTAAAGACACGGTGTTATTTGAAAATGCCGTTGCGCGCTCCAGGGAGCAGATCAGGAATAAATATGATAATCCCGGTAATGTGTTTAGTGATACGGTGAGTAATGTGTTGAGTAATTATCATTACCGTTTGAGCCCTGTTACGCAGGAGCGATTGGATAGTGTGAGTTTGGACAAGGCCTTTGAAATTTACAGGGACCGTTTTGCAGATGCGGCTGATGCAAATTTTGTGTTTGTCGGCAACTTTAATACCGACAGCATTGCACCTTTGCTGGAAACCTACCTGGGTGCGTTGCCGGCGCTGAATCGCCATGAGCAGCCGGTGATACTGCATTCCAGCGTACCTAAAGGTAAGCTGATCAAAACCGTGGAGAAAGGAAATGATAATAAGGCTACCGTGCTACTCGTGTACCATGGCGATTGCAAATACAGCGAGGACGAGCAAATGCAGCTACAGGCATTAGCCGAAATATTGCAGTACAGATTGTTGACCAGCTTACGTGAAACTGCCGGCGAAGTATATACGCCATCCGTGCAGGGAGGGATGACTAAAGAACCGGATCAGCGATTCTCCATCAATGTTTCTTTTGGCTGTGCGCCGGAGCATGTGGAACATCTGGTAGGATTGGTGCAGGAGGATATTATTAACCTGCAAAAGAAAGGCGCTACCAGCGACGAGTTGCTGAAATACAAAGCAGGCCTGCGGCAGCAGTACGAATTGCAGGTGAAGAGTAACGAATTTTGGTTACAGTATATAGCTGGCAAGGTGGAAAAGAAAGAGGAATTGAAACCGCTGCCGGATGTAGAAAAGCGTTTGAACAAACTTACCGGAAGCTCCATTAGCAATGCTTCGAAGCGTTACCTGAGCGGTGAAAACAGCATCCGGTTTGTAGCGTTGCCTGAAAAGAAAAAAGACTAAGAATTCTCATAAGCAAAAAACCATAGATAGCGGCCGGACTTCGTGTCCGGCTGATTTATTTTTAATGAGTAATTTTTTTGTGGAGATGTTGAATTCGCATGGCAGGAGGGCAAAGTTAAAATTTTAACGGTATGGTATGATGATGCCGAATATTACTGTTGCACTTTATTAACCATTTTTATTCGCGGTGTAGAGACGCCTTGCAGGCGTCTATCAAAACGCAATCTTCGATATTTTGTATAATGCAAATGTATATACGAAATTTTTTTGCGAAGATTGAAGCGAAGCTTTTACTGAGTAGACGCCTGCATGGCGCCTACTACGCCGCTAGATAATAGTGTAGTAAAACAGCAATATAATTGTAGTATTTTATAATAGCCCTTGCTTATACCCCGGTGGCTGAAAATGCTTTATCAAAGCCGCTACTCTAGCAATATCCCAATAGGAAACGTCGATATATGCTGCTGGTTCATCGTTTTGTATTAATATCAGCTGCGCATGCTGTTGTTTCCATCTGTGAAGAGGTATAAGTGTGATATTCCTCCTGTGAAGAGGTATAAGTGCGATATAGGCTAATTCATAGTCTTCCCATCTGTACTGTTTCTCTGCCGTCCGGACACCCTCTTTATTTATTACTAATATTTTAGGTGTGTCAAGGTCGTAATGCTTTATTATCAATTGTGCTATCAGTGCAGCAATCGCCGTAGCAACCGCAACGGCATAAGCAACCTTAAATTCTCCCATTAGCAGGGAAAACACCGTAAACACAGCTGGGAATCCGATTAAAAGGTACATGGTGGGATTATAGGTGCGAAATATCTCCTCCTCGTTTCGGATTGTTTCTTCGGAGTTGTAGAATGCAAACCTCCATGCCGGTTTCAGGTCAAAATTATACTCGTTAAAAGTAAATCCAGCTGCTTTAAAGTCTTTTTTAATCGTTTGGTATAGTTTGCTCTCTTTCATAGTTATAATCTCACTTTGTACGATGCTGGCTGAAAATCGCGTACCGGCGTGGCAACCTTACTTACATCTATATAGTGGGAAATGTTAATGTACACAGCGGGTTCATCACCTTTCGCGAGCACCAGCATGGCATGCCTCTGTTTCCCGATAGCCAGCATTGCAATATAAGCACCGTCGAAATCGCTCCACTTAAACTCATTGCCTGGTATCTTAATGCCCGCCTTATCAAAAATCATTTTTTTACGGGGGATAAGTTTTGTCAGCAGTAGTATGATTACTACAATTGAAATTCCCACGAGTGCAGGAGTATATGCTTTTAATACCAGCGCCATAATTGTCATGATAGATGCTAATGCTGCCACTAAATATGATTCATACCTGGCTGGATAAATTTCCACCGATCCATTTTGTTCTTTTTTTGCGGCGTTATAATAGGCGAATTTCCAGGCAGGCTTCATCCAAAACTCGCCCTGGGATGGATCAATGCTCAGCACAGTAAACCCACTGCAGATTTTTTCAGCTAATAAACGCTCTTCCATTGATACAGATTCGGCAGGGGTAAATGTATAAAAATTCTGTTTTCAAATTTGTATTGTTATTTTACCAGATAGATAACTGAAAATGAAAATATTCAATCGCATAACCACCATATTAATCATTTTCCTCCTTTGCATAATCACAGCAGGGTTCATATGTTCCCGCACCATACGCGCATCCATGGAAGACGAAGACACCAGAGTAATGGTTGATTCGCTTGTGTTAGCAAAAGATAAAGTTTTGTACTGGTATAAATATGCGGACATGTTTCATGAAAGCAGTTACTCCTATATGGCCGTCGGCCATTGCGCATGTTGCTTAGACAGGAATACCGCTGCAATAGAAGGTGACTTTATACTTGGAATTGACACCGTCCGGAATGACACGATTTTTATTCTTTCCGAGGTACCCTTCCAGGTAAACGATTCAAATACAGGTTATATTTTTCATCACCAACCCCTTGTTATGAACAAACAATACCCTAAGCATCGCATTTCACAAAGCACCTACTTATCCCGCTCCTGCAAATAAACAACCGCCTTTTTCCTGATATCCATCTCCGACATCAGCGTCGCCACAAATATCAACCCACCGCCCAGCAGCAAGCGCCACGACAACTCCTCATCCAGCATATAATACGCCGCCAGCGCACCAAACACCGGCTCAAACAGATATATCACCGCCACCTTTTCGGCGCTGATATATTTTTGCGCCATATTGGAAACGGTATACATGTAGGCGGTGGAAAACAGGGCACAGTAAGCCACACAGGCCCAGAAGCCCGGACTCGCCGGCAACCAGGTGGCGCTGTGGTCAAAGAGCGCCATGCAGCCCGTTACCACCGCGCAGGTAGCAAACATGGGTACGATGGAAGTTATGATGTCAGCCTTTGCAGCTGCGCGCTCCACCGACAGCAGGTATAAGCTAAAGCTTACCGCGCTGCCAATACTATACAAATCCCCCGCAGATACCCTGAATGCTCCCTTAATACAAATGATAAATAAACCCACCAGCGCCATAAAAGCCGATGCCCACGCCTTAAAAGGCATGGCCGCCCGAAACAGCAGCAACTTAAACAACGGCACCATCACCACCACAATGCCCAGCACAAACGCAGCCTGAGAAGCCGAAGTATGCTTAATCCCAATGGTAACCAGCACGGTGCCTGCTACTAACGGCAAGCCTAAACGAATGCCGGTGCCCACCGCTGCCATGCTGATGCGCGGCCTGAAAAGCAGTGCCAGCACCAGCGTGGCACCCACAAAACGGTAAAACAGAAAGGTAGAAGGCGTTGCCTCCCTGATGGCTAGTTTAGTAACGGAATAGGCAATGCCCCAAAAGGCAGTGCCTATGATTAACAATATTAAATACAGCTGCTTCTTACTCATTAATACTTCTCAATAAGGCAGCTAAGATAATTCATCTTCACTGCTTTACCTTCGGCACTAACGGTGTTCCTGCCTTCACCTCGTCCGTAGCCCGCAGCAGCAGCGTATCGCCCTCGGTCAGCCCGCCAAATATCTCCAGCTTATCTCCCAGGTTAATGCCACTGCGCACATCCACCCACTCCGCCTTTCCATCTTTCAAACGGATGATAAAACGCTTTTCCAGGTTGGTAGCCACCGCCGATGCCGGTACCAGGAAGCCGGGTGCTTTCCGTCCCAGCTGCAATACAGCATTGGCAAACATGCCCGATTTCAACTGACCATTACTGTTTGTATAAAGATACTCCCAGGTTTCCGTGCGGTTAGCCTGGTTTATAGCACCCGCCTTACGCGACAAGCGCGCCTGATACGTTACATCCGGCTGCGCATCCACGGTAAAGTTGATCACCGGTGTTGCAGCATCGGCTGCTGTAAACGACTCCGGCACGGGCACGCGCAAACGAAGCGTACTTATATTCTCTACCACCAGCATAGGACTGGCATTACCCGCACTCACCAAAGTACCAGGGTCTACATTGCGCTGGGTAATAATGCCGTTAAAAGGCGCGCGGATACTCAGGTAATCTTTCAGCTGTGCAAAGGCCGCCGTTTTGGACCTGGCAGCATTCAACGCCGCACTGTCCGCCATCATCAGCGTCCGTGCTTTTTCCAGCTCTCCGGCAGCAATGGTGCCGGCTACCTTCGAGGCGTTTACAATCCGCGTATAGGCGTCCAGGCTGCCCAGGTAACTGGATCTGGCCGACTGCACATCCGCATTGGCCTGCGCATAGCTGGCTGCGGCTTCCGGCGCTTCCAATACCGCCAGTAGCTGCCCTTTACTCACCTTGTCACCAATGTCTACCTTTAATGACCCTACATACCCGCTTACTTTAGCAAACAGCTCCGCCCTTTCCAATGGAATTAATTCCGCCGGAAAACTCAGCTGCTTGTTAATACTATCCTTATGCAACAGAAAAACCACAGCGGAATCCGGCCCTGCTTTCTTCGCAGCTTCCTGCTTGTTATGCCGCTGCCCGCATGCCGTCAGTGATACAATACCTATGATAGAATAAAGGAATCTCATGATGGAAAATTAATTATTTGTTGATTCATAATAAGGACTGTCCTGGTCGTCAGGATGCAGCGAAGGAGCATGGTAGGCCTTTTTACCGGCCAAACTGTTGTATATAGGGGGTAAAAACAGCAGGGTGCTGATCGTAGAAAGCAGCAGCCCGCCTATCACCGCAATGCCTAAAGGAGCCATTTGATCACCACCCTCACCCAGGCCGATGGCCATAGGGATCATCCCCGCAATCATTGCCATACTGGTCATTAATATCGGCCTTAAACGATTACCGGCACCGGCAGCAGCAAAGCCGTCAATGGCTTGTTGCCGGTACTGCTCTCCGTTAGTGACCAGCAAAATAGCATTGGCCACCGCCACACCCACCGCCATGATGGTACCCATGTACGACTGTATATTCAACGATTGCCCGGTTAGCAGCAACAGCAACAACGCCCCGGCAATAACTGCCGGCACCACCGCTATAACGGCCAGGGATAAACGGAAAGACTGGAAGTTTACCGTCAGTAGTAAAAAGATCACCACAATCGCAATCAACAGCCCGGTTGCCAGCTCACTCATGGTTTGCGTGAGCAGGTCCGCCTGACCGCGCAACATAATTTTAACACCCTGTGGCAGTTCCCCTAAGGAAGCAATCGCCTGCTTTACCGCCTTCACCGCCGTGCCTGCATCCTTATCATGAATATTAGCCGTAATGGTAATGAACCGCTGCTGGTTGATTCGATCATATTCACCAGGCGACACAGTCGGCTGCATCGTGGTTACATCCCGCAGGTACACCGGGTTACCGCTGCCTGCCGTCACCGGCACCAATCCCAGGGCATCGGCGCTGTTCATGCGGTACTGCGGATACTCCACCTGTACCTGGTAGGCCGTGCCGGTGTTTTTGTCGAGCCAGTAGTTAGGCTGCGTAAAGCGACTGGAAGAAGTTGCCGCCACCAGCGACTTACTCACCTGATCCACCGTCAGCCCCAGCTGCCCCGCCTTTACACGGTCAATATTTAACTTCACCCCCGGATAGGCTAACGGGGTGGCAATCTGTACATCACGGAGGTATGAAATAGCCTGCAGCTTTTGATGTAACGCCGAAGCCACCTTGCTGCTTTGGGAAAGATTTTTCCCCATCACCGCAATTTCAATCGGGTTAGCGGTGCCCATGTTTATCACCTGCTCTACTATATCACCCGGCTCAAAGGATAAGGTGGCCGCCGGCATCTCCTTTTTGACCGCCGCCCGCAGCGACTCCTTGAAATCCTCAATAGCTATGTCAGCACCATGTGTCAACTTTATTTTAGTGACAGATTCATGCGGGCCACTCGTCCACAGGTGGATCAGGTTCACCGGGTAACTGGAAGGCTGCACGCCCACAAAGGCAGAACTAATTTCTACCTGGTTGCCGGCAATACTATCCGCCAGGTGCAATAGTCGCTGCGTGGCCGCTTCCGTCCTCTCCACGCGTGTGCCCGCAGGTAGCCGCAGTCTTACCTGCGCCTGGCCGGTATCTGTTTTAGGAAATATATCTGTCCCCAATAAATAAAACCCGGCCACCGTACCGGCAACGGTTAACAGTAAATACAAGAGACTCGCCCAGGTAGCATTTTTTACAAAGCCCTTCAACCATGCTTCATAGCGCACACGCCACTGGTTAAATCTGGGGGAACTATGTACAGCCTTATCTTTCAGTAACCAGAAAGAGAATACCGGCACCAGCGTTTGAGACAGTATAAACGAAGCAATCATCGCAAAGCCTACCGCCAGCGACAAAGGCAGGAACATTGCACCGGGTATACCGGTCATAAAAAGTGCCGGTACAAATACCGCCAGCACACATAACAGGATGAGTAATTTAGGCAGCGCTATCTCGCGACAGGCATCCCATATGGCCCTGGCCTTCGGTTTCCCCAACTCCTGGTGATGATGTATATTTTCAATCGTAACCGTAGATTCATCCACCAGGATGCCTATGGCCAGTGCGAGGCCGCCGAGCGTCATGACGTTTAACGTCTGCCCGAATAATTTCAAACAGATAATGGCGGATAATAAAGCCAGCGGAATGGTAATCACCACGATGAGTGCCCCGCGCAGGTCCTGCAAAAACAGCAACACCATCAGGCCTGTCAGCAACGCACCGAGGATACCTTCTGTCGTCAGACTTTTCAATGAATTGATTACATAACCCGACTGGTCAAACGTATAGGAAACTTTGATATCGTCCGGCACTGCTGCCTGCATGTCCGGCAATGCTGCCTTCACCCGCTGCACCACGTCCCAGGTGGCAGCATCCGCACGTTTTGTTACGGGAATATATACGGAACGCTTGCCGTTAATGAGTGCATAACTGGTAGTGACATCGGCCCCCAGCTCCACATTGCCGATATCACGGATATACACCGCCGGACCAGCACCTAACTGCAGCGGCACGTTTTCCAATTCCTTTACCTGCTCTACTACGGCATTCTGTGAGGTGATCAGCGTTTGATCCCCTTCCCGGATATTTCCCGCAGGAGTGATGCTGTTGGATTTTGCCAATGCCTGTACCACCGCATCTGGTGAGAGGTGGTAATTCCGGATCTTCTCCGGATCTACTTTAATGATCACCGTTTTCTGGTTGCCACCAAAAGGGGGAGGAGCGGACACGCCCGGCAGGGTAGAAAACATTGGTCGTACCTTGAATAAGGCCAGGTCCTGTATCTCGCCCAGGGAGCGGGTTTCGGAAGTAAACACCAGCTGCCCCACGGGCACACTGCCGGCATCAAATCGGGTCACGAAAGGCGGCACCGTTCCCGGCGGCATAAAGGCGCGCGAGCGGTTTACATATCCTACCACTTCACCCATGGCCTGACTCATATCCGTGCCTTCATTGAACTGTATCTTGATTATGGCAGCCCCCTGGATGGATTTAGATTCCACGAACTTTACCCCGGTCACATACAGGAAATGATATTCATAGTAGGAGGTGATAAACCCCTCCATCTGTTCCGGTGAAAGCCCCCCATAGGGCTGTGCTACATAAATAGTAGGCAGGCCCATTTTAGGGAAGATATCGATCTTCATGTTCCGTATGCTGAGCCATGAAAAAAAGATAATGCCGATAAAAGCTACCACTATGGTCAATGGCTTACGTAGCGCCATTGATATTAATCGGATCATAACCTTGCTAATTAACCTGATTTAAGAATAAATTGAGATCCCCGGTTACGGCGGCTTTATACAACAGCGCTTTCCATACTGCCATATACGCTGTTTTATTATCGGCCGATGCCTTTACCAGCGCATATTGTGCCTGCATCAAATCTGCAAAGTTGGCCAGCCCGGATTGGTAGCGCGACTGCATAGCCTTATAGGAAAAATCGGCAGATTCATAATACAACGGGGTTTCCTTTGAAATGAGCAAGGCCGTACTGAGCGTGGTGTCAGCCAGCTCGTATTGCTGCCTTAGCTGCAGGCTAATTTCCTGCAGCTTTTCCTCGTTGGATCTGATCAGGTAATCCTGCTGCTGCACCTGCGATCTTACTTTTGCAAACTGCAAAATAGGAATGCTCAATTGTAAGCCCACGCCGTAGTTGTACCGTTGAAAGGCAAGTCCGTCCGTGGATTGCACATGGCCGGCGTAATCAATGCCAGAGCCGCGCGCATAGGCCGTACCCCACATACCCAATGTAGGCATAGCAGTTTTACCCAGCACTTTTTTGCGGGCTTTGCTCAGTTCAATATTGGAATCATATAAGGCCAGTAATGGATTTCCTGCCGTATCCGCTGGCACAAAGGCGGAAGGCAGCCTGGTGAAATAACTGCTGTCATTTACTGCCGGCAAACGCTCCGTTACCACTAACGCGGCAAGCGTAATCATCGCCTGCTCCCTGGATTTGCGGCTGTTCAGCAATTCCACTCTTGCTTTTGACATCTCAGCTTTCAGTAAGGCGGTATCTACACCGGGTTTAATGCCAGTCACCACCAGCGTGCGCACCACGGATAAATTGGCCTCCGTACGGACCAGGTTTTCCTGGTATACAGTTTCCAGTTCGGCGGCTACCAATACATCGAGGTAGGCGTTGATCACCCGCACCTGGTGCCGGAAAATTTCATTGCCGGCATCCGCTCTGGCATATTGTTCTCCGGCCTTTGCCAGGTCCACCTGGGAGTTGCGCTGCCCGAAAGTCAGCGGCTGCCAGTTGAGCAACAGGCTGGTGGCACTGCCGAATACCCCATCATACTGATTGGTAGCTGATGGCGGCCCACTGATAGGAACAAAAAACTGCGGCGCAGCCATGCCCGTGATATTATTGTACGTAGCGTAATTTACCTGGTAGGCCGCGTCCAGCGAAGGTATCAGCGTTTGTTTACTGGTGGCCACTGCTTTTTGCGCAGCCTTCACTTCCCATTCTCTGGATTTTAACAGGGGGTAATTGGTGGTAGCCAACTGCAGCAGCTCCTTCAGGGAAGTGTGTGCAGGTAATTGCGAAAGCGCCAGCTGCGTGCTCATTAACAGCGCGGCGATACATAGGAGTAGCCTTGACGGCATGCGATACATATTTGCTTGTTTAAAAACCTTACTGGTGCAGGCTTAGCTATACATCCTGCCTGCTCACTGTTGTCAGCGCAAATATGGTAAATACCACCGCCGTTTTATGGTACATTTGAAAATATGAGGGGGTTAATATAGCATTAGCTATTCTTCCGGAAGGAGAGTGGCGTTTGTTCGCTTTTTCGTTTGAAGTACTTTACAAAATGAGAAGGGTCATTAAAATCCAGTAGGAAAGAAATCTCAGCGATCGTGTTATCGGTATACAGTAACAATCGTTTGGCTTCACTCATAATAAATTCAGACAGTACCTCCTCGGCCGACTGATCCACGGCCTTGCGGCAAGCGGCATTCAGGTTTTGAGGGGAGGTGCCCAGCAGCGCTGCATAATACTGCACCTTGTTTTTAACGGTCTGCCCTGTGCCCAGCAGGGCCAGGAAAGACTGGTACAGGTTAGCAGTGAGCTGCACTTTGCCGGTGAAAGGAATGACATCTTCCAAAACATGTGCCAGCAGCGCTTTTAACAGTCCCTGCGTCATATGGGTAGCATGTTCACCGGTCCGTTTATTCGTGGCCGTTAATAATTCCAGCAGGGCATTAGTGGTGTGGTGGTCTTTAATGTTTATGCAACTTTCCTTACTCAGTTGCATAAACAGCGACTTTAACTCAACGTCCGCACTCTCATCAATAAACGCTTTTTTAATAATTACCACAAACCCATCCGGCTCGCTGTCGAGCTCCCAGTAATGCACCTGGTCTTTCCTCACCAGGTACATCACCGGTGGCGCCAGTTCAAATTTGCGGGAATCAATAAAGTGAAGCCCGCTACCCTGCGACAGGTAAATGATCTCGAAGTAACTATTATGCTTATGGGGAATCGTTTTCCTGATCTCTTTTCTGAAAGGGGAAATCTTAATGGATTTGCCGGATTCACTCTTGTCTTTTACTTGAAGATTATTTGTCATATAAGTCAGGTGCTCGGCATCAATTTACAAAGTTTTAGTGGTATCCAGGTAGTGCTATTATTTTGAATGTTATTGGGTGGACCAGCTTTCGGTCCCCTGTTCAGCCGCCGTTGTGTCACTCCCTTCAGCCATTGGAATGCTATTGAGCCAGTTTACAATGCAGCACTTACATCTCCCTAAAAAACAAAAATAGGGTGCCCCGTAACCCCTGGGACACCCTGTGCTTCATCTTCTCCTTACTATCGAACCTTTAACTAATCTTCGTCATTGATAATTCACCATGTATAATACCCTTTACCGCTGTCAAAGCATTGGCCAGCTGCTTTAGCAGCGAAGCCTTGCCCTTCACGGCAATAATTTCCATGCAGTTGTCGTGGTCCAGATGGATGTGCTGGGAACACAGAATCAGATCATGGTAATCATGCTGAATGTCCGTGATCTTATCCAGCAGATCGCGCTTATGATGGTCAAACAGTAAGGTGATGGAACCTCCCACCACCTCATCCGACTGCCACTGCTTTTCCACCTCAATCCGCTGGATCAGGTGCCGGATAGCCTGCGACCGGTTGGGAAACTGGTTGTCCTCCATATAATTATCCAACAGCTCCAATACATTTTTTTCTACGGAAACACCAAATCTTACAACTTTCATAAACTGATAACTTAGAATGCATTCACCAGGTACAGCACACCGATGGCAAACAAACTGGAACGCTGTGGCTCATTAGCGTCCGCTATCGCATTCCTGTACTTCACCTGGTTGTTATAGTAATACCCAAACAACTTCATGTTCTGACTCGCAATAGGCTTGTATTCAAAGCCTGCCAGCACACCAATGTTCTGCCTGAAATTTTTTCCTATCGCGCTGTTGCCCTTTGTTTGACTGGATGTTTCATAAATCCCCTTGGTAGTAATAAACCAGCCGGGCACAAACTCATAATCCAGTCGCAGCACCGCGCCTTTATAATTAATGTCCCGCGCAAAGCCCGGCGTATACGCCGGATTCAGCCCCTGCTGATACTTGTTTACTGATGGGGAGGCAATGTTTACATAATCCACCGGCATTGATGCCCATTGCAGGTCCAGGTAACCTTTCAGCTTTTTCAGCACGAGTTTATTACCCAATGCTACGGCATGATTGGTTTTGCCGGAGGCATACTGCGAAATGTCGTAACTCCAGAAAGTATGCAATTTCTGATCAAACAGTTTTCCTAACCAGCTCGCATACACGCCCATCGGGTGTTTGGCACTTTTTAATCCATCCGGTGCATAACCGGCATTGTTATACGTAGTGGTAAAACTGTTGTTGTAGGTATTGTGCAGCTGTAAAAAGAAACCATGGTTTTTATTCGCCTGGTACCCTAACCGCATCCCCATCAAAAACAGGTTAGTCTGATAGTTCACAAAATCCGAGTACTGGTACTCATACGTAGGGTTGGTTTCAAACTCCCAGTTGCCTACATATGCCGCCTGCTTACCTACGTTGATGGACCATTTCTTCTGGCTGCCAAACTTATAGTTAACCGAAGCGTGATCCAGTGAGCCCGGCGCGTTGTCGAGGTCCCGCTGCGCCTGCGAGCGGTTCAGCCGGTACCGGATTCTGAAATCCAGATCGGGGACGATCGTGCCCATAAACTCAAGACGGGCTTCATTGAGTCGCAGAGACGATGGTTTGTCCCCATCCGGAATTTCCAGCGAGCTGCGTAACAAAACATTCATGTGTACATTTTGCAGCAGCGGTGGTTTGTTTGTTATTAACAGCGAAGTAGTATCACCGGCAGGTGCTGTTTGGGCAAACAGGTAACCTGAGGAGCAAATAAAGTTTATAGTCAGAAAGAGTTTCAATTTCATATATCAGATTCAGATTTTTAGGAGCAAAAGCTTATTGTTTCCGTGCCTTTTTCTCCTTTACTTTTTCCTCCAGCCAGTTGCACCATTCATCAATACCTTCGCCACTCAGGGTGCTCACCTGTATGGCAGATAAATCGGGGTTTACCTCACGCGCGTCTTTCACCGCCGCTTCTACTGAAAAAGGTACGTAAGGCAGCAGGTCCGCCTTGGATACCAGCATCAGCTCACTGGTCAGGAACATGCGTGGATATTTCTTCGGCTTATCATCGCCTTCTGTGGAAGCAAGCAGGGTTACGCGGTAATCTTCGCCCAGGTCAAACGCGGACGGACATACGAGATTTCCTACGTTCTCTATAATCAGCAGGTCCACATGCGTAAGGTCGATATGATCCAGCGCCTGGTAAATCATCTGCGCTTCAATATGGCACATGCCGCCGGTTACGATCTGCAATGCGTTAATGCCCACATCGCGCAGTCGTACGGCATCTCTTTCTGTTTCAGGGTCCCCAACGAGTACGGCTATACTCAGCTTATCCCGCAGTCGCCTCCCGGTTTCCTGCAGCAGCGTGGTTTTGCCGCTTCCCGGTGAAGAACAAATATTGATGATTAAAACATCCGGCACTTTATCTTTAATCGCTTTGGCAACAAAATCGTTGGCCTTTAAGAGGTTCAGAGTGGTGTTATCACACTGCACGGAACCGGCAGGCATTCTGTTACTTTTAGGTTTTGTATCAATCATGATCGTGATTTTTAAGTGAGAAATTCAACTTTGCTGATGCGGAGTTCTTCGCCCTGCACAATTTTCCTGGAAGGCGTACCACAGCCACATACAAACTTGTGGCGGATCACTTCAAACTGCTGTTCGCAGCTTTCGCAGTACGCTATGATCGGTAACAGCACTACTTCCAGGTCTATGTGTGCCAATTGCGGCTCATCGCGTATCAGCGCTTCAAATGCATTCTGAATCAGGATGGGTTGTACGTTACATAGCAGCCCGGCTTGTACCTGCACCTTCGTGATGCGGTCGAACTTATCCGGATGCTGCTCCTGCAGCGTATTTACAATATCCCTGACTATTGGCACTTCATGCATAAACTGTTTATTTTTCTGCGACTACCTTCTTCGCTGTCCGCTTTTTGGTAGCCGGTGTTGTTTTCTTTTTTACCACTGCTTTCTTTGGTACAGCTACAGGCACTGGCTCCACCGCTTCTGTATGGTGCCGGATAAAGCTCCAGCACATATCCCCGATGTTGGACAGCCACTCATGCATCGCTTCCCCGCTTTCGCCCAGCGCACGTATCAGCAGTGCATTTTTACCACACAGGGTAAACCCGTAGCTCATGTCTACAAACTGCTCGGTGAGCACTTCGTCCAGTTCTTCTTTAAATGCTTTGGCGTAATCAGACACAATCAATAAGGTCCCCTGGTGCGTATGCCCTTCCATGAACAACATACGCTCCATTGGCTGCTTCCCTGGCTCCATCAACTGGTTATCAAAGAAAATCAGTTTGCCTCCGCAGTATACTTTTGTTTGGCTATGCAAGCGCGTAAACTCAAACCGCTCCCCGGAATGAATACGGCCACCACCAATAATATCTCCCCATATCAGATGTCCTGCAGGCGCCACGTCAATCAGGTTCTCCATATGAA
Organism: Chitinophaga jiangningensis; assembly: GCF_900142605.1. GTDB lineage: Bacteria > Bacteroidota > Bacteroidia > Chitinophagales > Chitinophagaceae > Chitinophaga > Chitinophaga jiangningensis. Next base: position 141,216 of record NZ_FRBL01000008.1, on the reverse strand, counting down.
ATATGGCGTTTTTGAAAGGGATGGTGGGCATCGGCAGGTATTGCAACAGGGCGTGCTCATCTACTTTTACATGCATCAACTGGGAGGCACCTTTTTTCATCGGGTGCACTTTGTTGAACGACTGTGTAAACAGCTTCATTTCCGTGTGGGCAGGGGAGTGCACCGTTACTTCCAATGTATCGCCGTCCATCACCCCCGGTGAGTAACACATCAGCATTACCTCCAGGTGGTCGTGCAGGAGCTTGGAGCCGTAGTGCACCACTTTATAGGGAATGTCAAAATAACTGTTCACCAGCAGGGTTTTCGAGCCCTCCCGCTTGCAGCTAATGTCAACCCTGCTCGTCAGTGAATTATCCCTATTTATCATTGGCTATATATTATGCTTCGAGTAATGCGTATTTCTTAATCCAGCTAATCACATCGTTCAGTCCCTGCTTTTCACGGATGTTTGTTTTCAGGAAAGGTTTTTCTCCGCGCATTTTTTTGGCGTCCCTTTCCATTACTTCCAGGCTGGCGCCTACGTAAGGTGCGAGGTCTATTTTGTTGATCAGCAGCAGATCCGAGCGGGTAATACCAGGGCCGCCTTTGCGAGGTATTTTCTCTCCCTCCGCCACGTCGATTACGAAAATGGTTACATCAGCCAGATCAGGACTAAACGTTGCTGCCAGGTTATCGCCCCCGCTTTCAATAAATACAATCTGCGTATCAGGATGCAGCTTTACCAGTTCTTCCACTGCTTCCAGGTTCATGGAAGCATCCTCCCGGATAGCCGTATGCGGGCATCCGCCGGTTTCCACACCGCGGATTCTTTCCGCAGGCAGTTTGGAGTTTTTAATCATGAACTGCGCATCTTCTTTCGTATATATATCATTGGTAACTACGCAAATGCTGTAGTCATCGCTCATTACACGTGTGAGTGCTTCGATCAAAGCTGTTTTTCCGGAACCTACGGGGCCGGCTACCCCTATTTTTACATATTTCATTTCACAAGAATTTAAAGTTTGAGGATCAGGAGATGTAAATGCGGGTATACAGTTTTTCGTGTTGCATACACTTTATTTCCTGACCTATACAGCACAAGCCCAGCTGCTGCTCGTCCATGTCTTTTTGTTTGTTCACCAGCTTGGTAATTACCGGCTGCAGCAGGAACAGAATCTTCTGTCCTGCGGTTTGACTGATAGGCACCGTTTTAGCACAATTGGTGATGATACCGTTCAGCGTATTGTAGTAAAATGCACTTAGCGCATCCTCCGTAGTGATGCCTGCCGCCTTTACGTATAAGCCAAAGGCGATGGCGTAATGCCCGTGCAGTGCCTCCGTCTGGATGGCTTCCGCGTACTTTTTGCAGATGGGATATACCTTCAGTTCATTGGCCAGTTTCAGGAAGCGGATGGCCAGCTTTTTACTGGCATCCCTGATTTCATAGGGAGCCTTTAATGCGGTCACCAGTGTATCCAGCTCCGTTAGCTGATCCCATCCTTTTTTGCCGCCGGCCAGGGCCAGTGTTTTGTACAGGAAGGCGGCATCGTTGTAGTAGATGCTGTGCTCGAGCATGGTGCGGGCATATTCAGCAGCAGAAGCATTATCATGTACAATCCCCGCGTTCACGTAGGATTCCAGCCCATAGGAATGCGTAAAGCTGCCGATGGGAAACATGGAATCGTTTACCTGCAACAGTGTTAATAGTTTCTGCATACGTTAATTATTTGCATCGTTATGGCCATGGCCATGAGCCCTTAGCATGTGCGTCTGCAATAACTTGCGCGCTTCAATGCGGGGCTCATAACCGGCTCTCAGTAACTGCATGTACAGGGGCGACTCATACGCCACACTTACATTGTTTGCATCGTCGATGTAAATGGGGATATGTTTGTTGCCGATCTCAAAACAAATAATCCCCATTTCTTTCAGCGTTTTTGGTGTAAACACAATACACTCGCAGGGTTTTATCACCAGCTCAATGTATTTCTCGTCGTCCATCCAAAGGATGTCGCCATCGGCCAGCGGAACGCGATTGTGTTTCCTGATCACTATTTCCATCCCTGACAGGGTAGGGCGCCTGATTATTGTTTTGGCAGTTTCGTACCATTCAATTTCAAAAACGTCTCTGGTTCTGTTTCCGGTAGCCGGACTATTCAACACTGCTTCAATAATGATCATCGCTATATTTTTTTAGAACAGCAGGTAACGCTGTGCCAGTGGTAATACTTTCAAAGGCTCGCAGGTGGCTACTTTGCCGTCTACTTTTACTACATATGTTTCCGGATCTACCTCCAGTTTAGGCATGGCACTGTTGTGAATCATGTCTTTCTTGCCCACCGTGCGGCATCCTTTCACCGGCAGCGATTTCTTTTTCAGGCCAAGTTTGGCGATGTTGCCGGATTCTATGGATATTTTGGAAACGAAATTGTAGCTCGTTTGGGCCGTTGCGCCACCATAGGCACCATACATTTTACGGTACAGCACCGGCTGTGGCGTAGGGATAGACGCGTTAGGGTCACCCATTTTCGACGCCACGATCATACCTGATTTGTAAATCATCTCCGGTTTAATACCAAAGAATTCAGGGCGCCAGATCACCATGTCGGCAATTTTGCCTGGCTCAATAGATCCTACATACTCATCGATACCATGCGCTTTCGCCGGGTTGATGGTGTATTTGGCCATGTATCTTTTCACCCTGAAGTTGTCGTGGCCCTGCTTGTTGTCCTCCGGTAGAGCGCCGCGCTGTACTTTCATTTTATGCGCCGTTTGCCAGGTGCGGGTGATCACTTCACCCACGCGACCCATCGCCTGCGAGTCGGAGCTCATCATACTGATTACGCCCAGGTCATGCAGCACGTCTTCCGCAGCAATAGTGGAAGGGCGGATACGGGAATCGGCAAAGGCCACGTCTTCCTTGATTTCAGGGCTGAGGTGGTGGCAAACCATCAGCATGTCCACGTGTTCTGCCACGGTATTATAGGTATAGGGCTTGGTAGGATTGGTAGAAGATGGGAGGATGTTCGGGAACATTGCAATCTGGATGATGTCCGGTGCGTGTCCGCCGCCGGCACCTTCTGTATGGAAAGTATGGATCACTCTTCCGTTGATCGCCTTAATGGTATCTTCGAGGTAGCCTGCTTCGTTTAAGGTATCCGTGTGAATGGCTACCTGTGTATCGTATTTGTCGGCTACACGCAGTGCCATATCAATGGTGGATGGCGTGGCTCCCCAGTCCTCATGCACTTTCATACCCAGGGCTCCCGCCCTGATCATTTCCGCCTGTGCTTCTTCGTTGGATACGTTACCCTTACCAAAGAAGCCTACGTTGATAGGCAGTTCCTCTGAGGCCTGCAGCATCTTTTCCATGAAGAATTTACCGGAGGTAACGGTAGTGGCCAGGGTGCCATCGTTTGGTCCGGCGCCGCCGCCAATCAGCGTGGTAAGGCCACTATACAGTGCTGTGTCAATGATTTCAGGGCAGATGAAGTGGATGTGCGTATCGATACCGCCAGGGGTAACAATATAGCCCCAGCCGCCGTGTACTTCCGTACCGGGGCCGATGATCATACCCGGGGTAACACCATCCTGTGTATCAGGGTTACCGGCTTTACCGATGGCTTTGATTTTACCGTCTTTCACACCTATATCTGCTTTTACAATACCCCAGTGATCGATGATGATAGCACCGAGGATACAGAGGTCCAGTGCGTCTTTGTCCATCGTGGAAGTGGATTGTCCCATCCCGTCACGAACGGTTTTACCACCGCCGAATTTATTTTCTTCCCCATACACCTGGTAATCCTTTTCTATCTCAATAAACAGCTCTGTATCGGCCAGGCGCATTCTGTCGCCGGTAGTAGGGCCAAAGAGAGAAGCATATTTCTCGCGTTTGATATATAAGTTACCGTTCTCAAATCTTACTTCATTACTGTTCTGTGCAAAGGCTTTGTTCAGGCCCATCACCGTTAATCCGGCGGTGGTTACCCCCACAATCTTGATCCATTCCCGTCTGTTCCAGCCTTTTTTTTCTTTATTGTCGGACATGTTTTTTGATTTAATGCATAATGAAATATTTCAACGCAGCAGCTTATTTGGCGCCTTTGAAATTGTTCTTCTTCGCTTTGGCGATGGCTTCTGTTTTAACCGTGTTGCTGGCAGCATTACCATCTGTGAGATTGTTGAACCCATGGATATTTTTCTTGCCACCGTATTCCACGAGGATCACCATCTTTTTTTCTCCCGGTTCAAAGCGTACTGCTGTACTGGCGGGGATGTTGAGTCGCATGCCGAAGGAACGGTTTCTGTCGAAATCCAGCGCTTTGTTTACTTCAAAAAAGTGAAAATGAGAACCGACCTGGATAGGACGGTCGCCCGTATTTTTTACTTCTATTCTCACCGTATTCTTTTTTGCATTGCAGATAATATCTTCTTTTTTCAGAATGAGTTCTCCGGGTACCATTATAGTTTCGTTTAACAGGTTTAGCAATTGATGTTATCGGATCGGGTCGTGCACGGTGACCAGTTTGTTTCCATCCGGAAACAGCGCTTCAATCTGGATGTCGTGTATCATTTCCGGAACGCCTTCCATGACCTGACTTCTGGACAATAATTTGGTGCCCCATTCCATCAGTTCCGCCACCGATTTTTTGCCATCCCTGGCCTGTTCCATAATTTCACTGGAGATGTAAGCAATACATTCCGGGTAGTTTAATTTCACCCCGCGCTTTAGCCGTTTGGCAGCAAGCTCTCCTGCCTGGTGTAATAACAGCTTCTCAATTTCCCGGGTGGTTAGATGCATAGTAATTGTATTTTGTTATGATTGAATATTCTGTTGTGCTAATCCTATGTAGCAGGACACAGGTAGGACAGGGACAGCCAAACGAGGCTGAACTGGCAACGCTTTTACACGTGGCCCATCACGGACATGATAATAAATGCAACAGGTAACAGCCTTATGTGGACTGCATCATCAAACGCTGTTGGTAATAAAAAAGAGAAATAATAGACAATAGTTGGACGGAACAACGTCTTCTACACGTTATTCGCAATTGCAACGAAAATAAAAGCAGGCTTAGATTAGCTGGCGTTCCGGAGGCGGGGTAATCAGTTCAAGGGAGTGGTTATTTAAATAGAAGGTATCTTCTCCCATAACATGCTGAATTGGCTCAAGGATAATGGTAACAGGATCTTTCCTGTCTACTAGAAATTCAGAAAGCGGCGTATCTTCTTCCACCCGTTCTTCGTTGAGGCCATTGCGCTCTTCGTTGAGGCTGGAGTAAGCATCATCCGTGGTGTCCTTGGTAATAGTATATGTTTTTTTATGCTCTGCCTGTTTGATTAAAATATCGGGCATACTAACAGTCACCCATGTGAATAACAGCATGGAGAGGATGGCAGAAAGTCGGCGGATAAATTGATATGTCTGTTTTGGCAACCGCATAGAAGTATGACTGCGTATGAATTGCGGCGAAAGTAGGAAAAAGTTATTAAACAACAATAGGTTGTAAAAATATTTGTGCATTGTTATCGATCTTTTAACATATCGTTCTAATTTTTTTTCTGCATCACATTTTTTGTTCTCATAAAATACACGACCTTCGTGTCACGAAAATAAAATTCTTGCTACTTCTACTAGCGCACATGGCTACACTCCGTTGACTCGCGGACTTCTGCAAATGCCAATTTTATTTATCCATTTATTTTTCGATATGCTTAGGAGAACTTTGTCCCTGGCGGCATTGGCCTTTTCCGGCCTGCATGCTGCTGCACAGGAAACAGCATCAACTGACACGTTAAAAGTGCGCATGCTGGATGAACATACAGTGACCAGTAAATACTATAAGAAATATAATCTTAGCAAAATATCTTCCGGTTTACGCCTGCAATCACCCTTGATAGAAACACCACAGAACATACAAATTATCAGTTCGGAAGTGCTGAAAGATCAGGTGGTATATAATTTAATTGAAAGTGTTACCCGCAATGTGAGCGGTACCATGCGCGAAGAATTACATAACGCAGTATCACCGGATATATATGCCCGCGGCGGATACATCAATGCGCAACGCAACGGGGTGGACCTGCGTCCATTAATAAAAGGTCCACTGGGTGATGATGCCGCTATGATCGAAACAATTGAATTTGTGAAAGGCCCCGCAGGTTTTATGACGGCACTGAGTGATCCTGCCGGCTCCTATAATATCGTCACTAAAAAACCGACAGGTATTAAAAAGAATACTATTAAAATGATGTCCGGCAGCTATGACCTTTTCCGCGCTGAGGCTGACCTGGGCGGCGTGTTGGACGAAAAGGGAAAGTGGCAATACCGTTTTAACCTCATGGGCATGAGTACAAAAGGGTTTCTGCAATTCGATAATGGTACCCGTCTGTTGATTGCACCCGCCGTAAAATACCTGGCCGGTAATAAAACATCCTTTACCCTCGAATATATCTATCAGGGTATGAATTATATGTTACTGAGCGAAGCCCAGATCTCCCCGTATGGTTATGGTACCCTGCCACGGAATTTTTCAATATCCGATCCCAATACCAAACCTTACCGGGCAAAGGATCATAATGTTTTCTTTACGGCAGCACACCGGTTTAATGATAACTGGCACCTGACCTCCCGCATCAGTAATATCAATAATGAATATAATGGGAGCATCTTTTGGGTGTATGGAAAAAATAATCATAACCCTGATATCCTAAACAGGTATTATGTGTACGACGGGGTAGGGTATAATACTTTTTCAGTGCAAACTTATATCCAGGGTAAATTTAATACCGGCGCGATCAAACATGCTATTACGGGTGGAATAGATTTCAATGATAAAAGAAATAACACCACTGATACATGGGAAACTGCCAGCACCATATATCCCCTGAGTATTTCAAATCCCGTATACAGCCAGGTGATTAATAACAATGGGATCGGTGGCTCGTTCGAATCTGAAAATGACATCTCCGGAGAAAAAAATAAAACAAAAGGCCGGTTATATTATTTCTCCGCCTATGTGATGGATGAAGTATCGTTAACGGATAAACTGAAGTTGAATGCAGGTTTACGCATGACGCAGTCCAACGCCGATTTTAACCAGTACGGCACTAAAACTGTTGCCAGCGATTTCGTGGTGACGCCGCGTGTTGGCCTTAACTATATGCTGTTACCTGCCATGAGCGTGTATGCGTTATATGACCATTCGTATTTGCCACAGGCGGGCGTGGCTTATGATGGTAGCCCCCTGAAACCATTGACAGGCAAGAGCTACGAGGCGGGGATCAAAAAGGATTGGTACGATGGTACCTGGAATACTACTTTATCTGTTTACCAGATTTACCGGCAGCGTACTATCCTTCGGGACCCGGTGTCCAATGCTATTTATCAAACGGGAGAAAACAGGTCAGAAGGGGTAGAGCTGGACGTAAGGGGCCGGATCACCAAGGGGCTGAACATAGTGGTGAATTACGCTTTTACCGAATCGAATATTACCAAAGATGAGAAAAACCCGGAGATGGTAGGTATGGCCACTCCCAACCGGGTAAAGCATATTCAGAATACCTGGGTGAACTATGCCCTGCCAATACCGAAGTTGCCCGGGTTCGCTGTGTCCGCAGGGTATCAGTACCTGGCTGGCCGCGCGGAGCGCTTTACCACTACCAATGAGGAACCGCTGAAAGATTTCTTCCGGCTGGATGCCGGTATCTCTTACACCAGGAAGAAATTTAGCATCAACGTGATTGTCAACAATCTCCTGGATGAGCATTTGTACAGCACCGCCTGGAAGCGGAACGACATGTACTACTGGGTGCAAACGGCTCCGCGTAATTTTCGTTGTGCCCTTACCGTTAACATTTAACCTGATCTCATGAGAATAATATTTGTTTTATTAATGGGCCTGTACCTCTCTGCATGTAACAGCAGCCAGCATTCGCCTGAAGCAGCAGCTATCACGGTAACGGATGTACGGGGAAATAAAGTCGCGTTACAAAAGCCGGCGGAAAAAATTGTATGTCTGTTCGATCCCATGGTGGACGCTATTTACATGCTACAGATGCAGCATAAACTGGTGGGGATACCCGCTGAAACGTATACAGATCCGCAATTATTTGTGCCTTACAGCCTCATCGATGAACGGGTGAAGCATAAAAGTCTGGCTACACCGGGCACCAATGAAACCGCTAACCTGGAAAGCATACTTGCACTCCGGCCCGATCTCGTGATAGCGCAGCACATGAGTGCAGGCAGCATCCAGAGCTTGCAGGCCATGGGTATTGCGGTATACCTGGCATCGTCGGAAAAGTATGAACAGGTATTGAAAGAACTGGAAGATGTGGGATTACTAACTGGAGCCAGTAATAGAGCCGGCGAGCTGATAGCTTACACCAAACAGCAATTTGATACCATGCAATCTGCCGCTTCTGCTTTAGCAGAAAAAAAGAAAGCCTATTTCTCCTGGGCCAACGGCCGCATTTTCGCTACCACCGGGCGTAACAGCATGATGAACGACTGCCTGGAATTTGCAGGCGTTACCAATGTATGCACGGCGCCGGTGGATCAGCCTAACATCAACGCAGAAACGCTGATCAGCTGGAACCCGGATATGATCGTGATGTGGAACGACCCGGCAGATTTGTTTTATGCTAAAAATGAACTGGCAGGTATCAGCGCCATTAAAAACAAAGCGATCTATAACCTGATGCCCATGTTTTTTTATAACCCACATACCCTGAAATCCTTGACAGCTGCGGTTCGTATTCAGGGATGGGCTACCGGGCAAGATACGGCTGCTTCCCTGGAAGCAGTAAAAAAAATGATCATTACTTATTACGGTACGAGTACCGGTAACCAATTAATCACATTATTATGATGCAGGAAATTTCAGCTTACTGGGATAAGCAAAGCGCCATTTGGAGAGAAGAAAAGCAGGAGGCATGGACCCAGCCGGTAACACAACAATGGGGTCATTATTTTAGGGAGATGTTACCGCAGTTGTCGGGCAACAAAGTACTGGAGCTGGGCACCGCTTCCGGTTACTTCGCCAATATCCTGGCATTGGCAGGGTACGACGTTACCGCAGCGGATATTTCAGCGAACATGATTGCGGAGGCCAGAGCAGTTTCGGCTTCGCTAAATTTACAAATCGACTACCGCGTAATGGACGCCCAGGAGCTCATTTTCCCGGAGCAGCAGTTCGACCTGGTATTTACCCGCCTCATGACCTGGACTATCCCGGATATCAAAGGTTTTTACAGCCAGTGTTATAAAGTATTAAAGCCCGGTGGCCTGCTGCTCAACTTCGATGGCGACTTCGGTGGCTGCCAGTTCAGTCAGGAAGGGCACGAAAAATATCCGGCGGATATTATGGAAGAGGCCAACCGGATAAAGAGCCAGCTCGATATTTCGAAGCACCAGCGCCCTGCCAGGGATATGGAAGTGCTGCAGGATGTAGGGTTTGTGCGGGTTTCGGCGGATTTCACGGAAGACCAGGTACTCCACTTGCCGCATGGCAGTTCCGGTTTGTTTGAATTGAAAGGATATAAGCCATTACGTTGAAAAAAAGTATAGTTTATATTATCTGTTACGCGCTGCCGGTGCCGGTGATCCTGATCTCGCTTTTTATTGGGTCCACCGGTCAGGCGGATGTGGGTACGGCACTGGCGCTGGCGTACAAAAGTGTTTTTGCGCCAGCGTTATCAGCCGCGGAGGCGGAGAGCTGGATGATGATCCAAAACATTATCTATAACGTGCGGCTGCCGCGGGTGTTGATGACATTTCTGGTAGGCGCGGCGTTGTCTGTTTCCGGGTCGGTGTTACAGGGGATTTTCCGTAACCCGCTGGTAGATTCGTATGTGCTGGGTATTTCTTCCGGGGCGGCTTTCGGGGCGGCGCTGGCGATGACGTTTGTGTTGATACCGGTGAGTCTGGCTGCCTTTGCCGGCGGTATACTGGCGGTGGGGATGTCGTACCTGGTGGCCCGTTCCGGATCAGGCATCGTCAGCATTGTATTATCCGGTATGGTGATTTCAGGCATGTTCGCCGCAGGCCTGGCCATTGTGCAATACCTCAGCAACCCCTATAAGTTGCAGGCGATTGTGCAATGGACGATGGGTAACCTGCATGCCGCCTCCTGGCAGGAGTTGCAGCGTGTATACGGGCCTGTTATAGCGGGGCTGGTAGTGGTATACATCTACCGCTGGCGACTCAATATACTCTCCCTGGGGGATGATGCCGCGAAGGCTACCGGCGTAAACCCTGGCCTGGATAAATGGATACTGATCGGCTGTGCCACCCTGCTGACGGCCATTACGGTGGCAGCAGTGGGAATGATCAGTTTCTACGGATTGTTCCTGCCGCATATGGTGCGGATGATGCTGGGGGCAGATAACCGTAAGGCGATACCTGCCAGCATATTCCTTGGCGGCACTTTCCTGCTGGTGATCGATAATTTCTCCCGTTCGCTGTTTGCGTTTGAGATACCGGTAGGTATTTTCACCATGCTGCTGGGAGGCCCCTTTTTTATATACCTGATGCGTAAAAACAAATTAAACTGGAACTGATGGAAAAGGCGATTGATATTACTGATCTGAGTTTTTCCTATGGCAGGCAATCCATCCTGCGGGAGGTGAATGTGAGCTTTGCTGCGCACCGGTTTTCGGTGTTGCTGGGGACGAACGGCAGCGGAAAATCAACTTTGTTTAAAGCCATGACGGGATTGCTATCCGGGTATGAGGGCATCGTGAAGATAAAGGGAACGCCTGTACGTAGCTTAACACATAAGCAAAGAGCCAGCCAGATAGGTTACCTGCCGCAGTTTTACCAAACGGTATTTCCGTTTACCGTGGAAGATATTTTGCTGACAGGTCGCGCAGCCTTTTCCGGCTTTGCGCCCGCAAAGCGCGACCGCGCACTGGTGACGCAGGTGCTGGCAGAGCTGGGGTTGGAGCGCCTGCGTCAAAAACTCTTTCCCGAGTTATCCGGCGGCGAGCAGCAAATGGTGATGATAGGCCGCCTGCTCATGCAGGACCCGGAAATCATTATCCTCGATGAGCCTACCAACCACCTGGATGTATACTACCAGCATTTTCTGATGAACAAACTGAAAGCATTTGTGGAGGAAGGCCGAACGGTAATTGCGATCATGCACAATCCCACACTGGCCTACCAGTTTGCGGACGATTTCTTTTTTATGCTGGATAAAATGGTAGTGCCGGCGGTGAGTACAGCAGAGCAGGAGCTGGAGATGCTGAAGGCGGTGTACCATACCGATTTCCTGCATATATCACATGAGGGGTTAAAAATCGTGCTGCCGGTGGGAGAGGGTATGTTAAAATAATTTTCCTGGTTATCTTTACTGACCATGGCAAAGCAAACGGATACCCATAAAAAATTACCGCATTATACGCTGGGCGACTTTCGTCATCTCCACCGGGAGCCGGACGATAGTTCTTCCTTTGGCTACAATAACATCTCCCCGGAAAAAAAGATAAAAGGCTTTGAAATATATTCCAGTGAAGGGCTGGTATCGGCGGTGGGGCCGCTGAAATCTGATTTTTACCGCATGAGTATTACGCTGAGCGGGGGAGTGGACGTGCAGCTGGGGCTGGAGCAGTTCCGTCATCAGCCGGGTACGATCAGCTTTACTTATCCTGGGCAGGTGTTTAGTAAATCGAATATACAGCCGGGCACATTTGGTTATTACGCTTTGTTTGAGGCCGACTTCCTCGGCAGCTTTGTGCCACCTGATCAATTCCAGGAGGAGTTTCCCTTTTTTAGTGTGGACGGGCAGTTGTTTATACAGCTTTCCACCGCGGAAATCACACAGGTAGCGGACTTTGTGGCAAAAATTAATGAGGAGCTGCAGGAGGGAAAAGTAGGCCGGGAAAAGGCGGTGAGCATGTACTTCTACCTGCTGTTGCTGGAAATAAAACGCAGCTATGTTACCCAGGGGCTTCATCTCACGCGGACGGATATACGCACCGGTTATCTTATTCCCAAATTCCATAAGCTGGTGAGTCAGTATTTCCTGCAAAAACGCAAGGTGGCCGATTATGCAGCGATGCTGGGCGTTACGCCCAACCACCTCAACAGGACTATTAAAGAAGCCACTGGGCATACTGCCTCTGCCGCCATCAGTACTATGCTTGTCCGTGAATCCAAAGCACTGCTGCGCTATACGGACGATACTATTTCCCAGATCAGTTTTCAGCTGGATTTCAGCGACCCTGCGTCTTTTACCCGCTTTTTCCGGGAGCAAACCGGGCAAACGCCGCTGGATTTCCGAAAGAATGCATAATCAGGTTAATCCAATGCATAAATGCGTTAATAATTCCCTGCTGTAATCGTTGGAAATTTGCTGGTATAAAACTGAACAATATGCCAGGAAAATTTGAAAACAAGCGCGTAGTAATAGCAGGAGGATCAACCGGTATCGGCTTTGCTACAGCAGCCCTGCTGGTGGCAGCAGGAGCATCCGTTACCATCACCGGTCGCTCCGTGGAGAAATTAGAACAGGCGAAGGCAGCTATTCCATCCCTGAACACGGTGGTGCTCGATAGTAACAACAGGCAGGAACTGGACCAGTTCTTCCAAAGTATGGGAATGTTTGATCATTTGGTGCTGACGCTCAGCGGAGGCAAAGGAGCAGGTGCGTTCGCTACGCTGCCGCTGGACGATTTGCGTACCGGCTTTGAAGGTAAATTCTGGCCGCAGCTGAATACCCTGCAATCGGCAATCCCTTATGTAGATAAAGCCGGTAGTATTACCCTTGTAACCGCAGCTTCTGCGGCGATGCATACACCTGGTGTGGCTGGGCTGGCTGCTATCAATGGCTCGTTGGAGTTAATGATCCCGTCAATCGCAAAAGAGTTACAACCCTTACGTATCAACGCTGTTTCCCCTGGTGTGGTGGACACCCCCTGGTGGGATGCGATGACACCTGCCGATAAAGCAGCGGCGTTTACCCATTTTGCAGCGCAAACGCTTACCGGCCGTATCGCAGAGCCGGAAGAACTGGCTGATGCCATCCTGTTTTTAATGGGCAACCGGAATGTAACCGGAACGGTTATACGGTGCGACGGTGGTATCTCCCTATAACAAAATCCTGCCTCCTGTATTTGCTATACAGGAGGCAGCCTTTTATGCCTGCTGGCCAAAGGTCAGCAGGTTATTATCCGGATCGAGGATGGAAAATTCTTTTTGCCCCCATGGCTTTACCGCCAGCGGACCATTGGGATGGATCGCTACATTGTTATCAATGAAGGATTGGTAAAGTGTTTCGATATTGTTGGTGCGTATATACACCATCCCGTAATTTTCAGTAGTGCTTAACTCCTTAAATTCAAAAAAATGGATCTCTATCTGATCCCGGTGCAGCATTAAATAGCCTTCATAATCGGTGCCGGGGGCCTCAAAGCCTAGTTTGGACAGGTAGAACTCTTTGGTGACTGCCTTATCCCGCATGGGAAGTTTGGGACTGATTTCCGTAAGCATAACCTTGTATTTTATTACTTCAAGGTACTGAAAAAATTTCCCCGGAATCAGGGATTGTTTTTAAAGAGATATTATGGCATCTTCGTCCGTAATATGAAAGTAACCACGGCATTGCTCACTACAGCAGAAAAACGGAAAATGAGCACCATCTTTATTTCAAGGATGATCGTTTTCGTATTGATGATATTGCCCTTGCTGTGTGGGATAGGATTCATCGTATACCAGGCGGGGATGAGTTTTGTGAAAGGAGATTCTGATGTGTTAAGCTACGTGGTTTTATCGGGATTTATTATTTTTTGTTTAGCAGCCCGCAAGTATTTATTCCCTTATTATAGCAATCTGTTTAAGTATGCCGGCGCCCGAGAGAAGGAGCTGGTGGAAGCTACTATCCTTGCTATCAGGCAGCGCTCTCTTAATTCTACCATACTGTTGTTTAGGGTAGAAACAGACGCCGGTGTGATAGACAGTGGCGTAGATGTGGTACTGTTTCCGGACCTGACATTTCCTCAGATGCAGCAGGGGATGAGGATATGTATACATCGGGTGCCGGGGATGCGGAATGAGTTAGTAAGGATTACGAGGGTGGGGTAGGGGAATATGTAAGAAAATTAGTAATTTGATAGTCTGTTTATCCGCCAATGACCTATCAATCATACAACCATTTTTCGATTTGGGATTATTCTCCCAGCCTGTCGCAGCTACTCATTCGTAACAGCGCTTTAGACAATAGTCTGTATTGTAATGAGGATATCGTATTCATAGGTGTTTTTTACATGCAGCTAGGGATAGATTTCAATGGTATCTGTATCAATGAAATACCTAAAAGTGACATTGAATCCTATGGCTTAAAGACACCCAAGCACCCGCAGGAAAAGTATTTTTCAATTACATGCAATGGGAAGCAGTACGTTATTGGCGCAATAGCCTTTTCTGTAATTATGAATGATCTGGCATATAATGAATCATTACTTACAAATCAGCCGGTGAAGCAACATCAGATAGTGACATCATAGTGCCATAAAAGTGTATTTTGATTCTAACAACTCCTATGAAACTCACATACGTGCTTTTATCAGTTCTATTAGTTTTATTCATAGTAATCGCCTTTCTTACCTATCCATATTTCCTTATTAATGAACAACGTTACAAAATAAAGAAACGAACCTGGGAGAACAGAGTTCAGGAGTACAACAGGAAGCATAATCGCTCAGTACCATAAAAACAATCCCCCAGGTATGTATAGAGGTCTACTACTACTGCCCCTGTTCATGCCCTTTATTCACCTTGTCAATCGCTGCACTAAGATCCCGGTCAATCACCCCCAGCTGCTGCATAAAGCCCAGCCTGTCCGTCAGTACTTCGCTATGAATAATCCTGCCATCCCGAAAGGTATAAATAGCGATTCCATCTACGACTACTGCCTGATTAGTAGGCTGTATCTGCTGAAACTTCCCTGTATGCGTGCCATTCATCTGTTGTTTAACTATAACGGTATTGCCTTCCGCTATAATGGCCGTTACTTTCCATTTGCCATCCGGAAATGCAGCCAGCAACCCGGCCAGGTTTTGCTTAAATGCCTGCACACCCTTTAAGCCCTGCTGATTGGTATAATCCGCCGCTACTATACTATCTGCCAATGCTAATTGCCTGTGGTTCAGAATGTTTTCATATAAATCACGGATGGTTGCTTTGTTGGTTGCTGTTTGTGCCACTGCTGCCTGCGCGCATAATACCATTACAATACAAATTTGTGCTATCGTTTTCATGCTTGTTTATTTTTGTTATTGCAAAGTTGCACATAGCGCACACAGGATCATTGTAAAAAATCATTGATTTCGAAAGGAGCCGGGTCGGAAATTACGAACGTGGGAGTCACCCTCAAAAATAATTGTCAGATTTACAATTTAATTTTTATTTTTAGTGCACGCTTACACATAAAGCGCATGAACCTATTTAGTGTAGAGCCGACAGTCTTGACCTCTCTTCACCCTTATCTACAGGCAAGTGCTGATCGATGCCCAAATGAAACGTTATGAAAAGAATCCTCATAGCTGCCAGCCTCTTCATGTTTAGCTGGGCAGCAACCGCGCAATCACCCCTGCAGCATATGCCTGCAGGCTTCGACGTGCCTCAGCCATCAGCGGCAAAAGGCACCATCGATACCATTCATTATCCTTCCAACACCGTTGGCACCACCAGGAGAGCCTTGGTATATCTTCCTCCGGCCTTCTCCCCGCAAAAGCAGTACCCGGTGCTGTACCTGCTGCATGGCATCGGCGGCGATGAAATGGAATGGCTCAGAGGTGGTCAGCCACAGGTAATCCTCGATAATCTCTATGCCCAGGGCAAACTGGCGGATATGATCGTGGTAATGCCCAACGGAAGAGCCATGAAAGATGACCGCGCTACCGGCGACATCATGGCCAGGGATAAAGTAGAGGCATTCAGCGTATTCGAAAAGGATTTATTAAATGACCTGATCCCCTTCATCGAAAAAAAATACCCGGTACTTAAAGACAGAGAACACCGCGCCATCGCCGGGCTATCCATGGGCGGGGGGCAATCCCTGAATTTTGGCCTCGGTAACCTGGATAAGTTTGCCTGGGTAGGCGCTTTCTCAGCAGCACCGAATACCAAAAGCCCTGAACTGCTGGTGCCCGATCCCGCAAAGGCAAAGCAGCGGCTTAAACTGCTGTGGCTCTCCTGCGGCGACAACGACCGGCTCATCACCTTTAGCCAAAGAACGCATCAATACCTCGATGAAAAACAGGTGCCACATATCTACTATATCGAGCCCGGCGTCCACGATTTTAAAGTCTGGAAAAACGGACTGTACATGTATGCGCAGTTCCTCTTTAAACTAGTGGATACCAGCAGCTATAAACAATATTCTACGCTTTGATAATACCGGCCACACCGGACCACGATTATGAACAACGTTATCATGAAAAAACTATTCTTTTTCATACTGGTAGCTATTGCTTCACCCGCACTCGCCCAGGAATACAAAGCCTTTCCCATGTGGGACACAAAATTACCCACGGACCAACGTGTCAGCGACCTCGTAGCAAGGCTTACCCTGGAAGAAAAAGTGAAACAAATGCTGAACGCCGCACCAGCTGTACCGCGACTCGGCATACCGGCATACGACTGGTGGAACGAAACGCTGCACGGCGTTGCCCGCACCCCTTACGCCGTAACGTCATACCCGCAGGCCATTGCCATGGCTGCCACCTGGGATACCGCCGCACTGCACCTCATGGCAGATTACTCCGCCACTGAAGGCCGCGCGGTGCACAACCGCGCCACCGCAGAAGGGAAAAACAACCAGCGCTACATGGGACTCACCTACTGGACACCCAACATCAACATATTCCGCGACCCCAGGTGGGGTAGAGGACAGGAAACCTACGGAGAAGATCCCTACCTCACCGCTAAGCTGGGCGCCGCCTTTGTTCGCGGCCTCCAGGGCGATGATCCTACCTATCTCAAAGCCGCCGCCTGCGCCAAACACTTCGCCGTACACAGCGGCCCCGAACCCAGCAGGCACGTGGATAATTTCTCCCCATCGGCACACGACCTGTGGGATACCTACCTGCCCGCCTTTCAGGAGCTGATCGTACATGCAGGCGTAGCCGGGGTGATGTGCGCCTATAACGCAGTGGATAAACAACCCTGCTGCGCCAACGACCTGCTGATGGTAGATATACTCCGGAATAAGTGGAAATTTAATGGCTACGTTACCAGCGACTGCTGGGCCATCGACGATTTCTTCAAATACCATAAAACCCATAAAGACTCCGCCTCCGCCGCAGTGGACGCAGTGATGCACGGCACCGACATCGAATGCGGTACCTCGGTATACTATACCCTCGTAAACGCCGTGAAAAACGGATTGATCACAGAAGAACAAATCAATACCTCCGTTAAAAAACTTTTTACCATCCGCTACCGCCTCGGCATGTTCGATCCACCAGCCATGGTGAAATACGCGCAAACACCGGACTCGGAACTGGAATCCCCGCAGCACGTGGCACACGCCCTGAAAATGGCCCGGGAATCCATCGTACTGCTCAAAAACAGCCAGCAATTACTCCCCCTGCGTAAAACGCTGAAAAAAGTCGCCATTATAGGCCCCAACGCGGATAATAAAATCGCCGTTCTGGGCAACTATAACGGCATGCCTTCTCACGTGGTGACACTGCTGGACGGTATTAAAGCCAGGCTGGGCCAGGAGGTAACCATCCACTACGAAAAAGCCATTAACTATACGGATGATTCGCTACTGGTATACCGCGACATCACACCATTCCTCTCCTTTAACGGACAGGCAGGTATACAGGCGCAATACTTTAATAACGACAACCTACAGGGCGAACCACTGCATACCGTCATAGAAAAGGAGATCGACCACTACTGGTCGGAAGGACAAACACCCGCTCCCGGACTTTCCACCACCCGCTTTTCCGGCCGCTACACCACTTACCTCAAAGCCTCCGCCACTGAACCACTCAATATTGAAATGGACGCAGATGACGGCTACCGCCTATACGTAAATGGTAAAATCAGGATCGACGCCTGGCAGCGTAACCGCTGGGGTGCCCGCCAGTTCCAGCTCCCCGTGGTGAAGGACAGTGTGTACAAACTGGTGGTGGAATTCTACCAGAACGAAGGTAACGCCAGCATCCGCCTTAAAGCAGGTAACCGCGTTAAAACCGATTTTAATGCATTGGCACAACGTGTGAAGGACGCGGACGTAATCATCTACGCCGGTGGCATCTCCCCACAGTTAGAAGGAGAGGAAATGCCGGTGAAAGTACCAGGATTTAACGGGGGCGACAGAACAACCATCCAGTTGCCAGCCGTGCAAACCCAACTGCTGCAGGCCCTGCAAAGTACCGGCAAACCAGTGGTGTTTGTAATGATGACCGGCAGCGCCATCGCCTGCCCCTGGGAAGATCGAAACCTGCCCGCAATTGTAAACGCCTGGTATGGTGGGCAGCAAGCCGGTAACGCCATTGCGGACGTACTTTTTGGTGATTACAACCCATCCGGCCGACTCCCCGTTACGTTCTATCAATCGGATAGCGACCTGCCGGCATTCAGCGACTACTCCATGAAAGGCCGTACTTACCGCTATTTCCAGGGCAAAGCACTGTATCCGTTTGGCTACGGTCTCAGCTATACGAACTTTACCTATAAACAACTGACAATTACCGGCAACACCGCTGCTGCCACCGTTACCAATACCGGAACCCGGGAGGGAGAAGAAGTGGTGCAGTTATACATCAGCCACCCGGGCATACCAGGCGCGCCGGTAAAGGCACTCAAAGGTTTCCAGCGCATTGCCCTGCGCCCCGGCGAATCCAGACAGGTACAGTTTAAAATAACACCGGATGATTTGGCTTTGGTAGATACTAACGGCCACCTATATACGCCGAAAGGGAAGGCCCTGGTCAGCATCGGCGGCGGACAACCCGGCGTTGCCAATAAAACCACCAGTAATGTGCTCACTGCAACTGTTGACAACTTAACGCATGAATAATGAAACGAATTTTTACCACCTGTTTGATATTAGCTGCTATGGCCAGTTACGGCCAACAAGGTAATCCGGTTATCTACGCCGACGTACCCGATATTTCCATTATCCGCAACGGGGATACCTATTACATGAGCAGCACCACCATGCACCTGTTTCCCGGCGTACCTGTCATGAAGTCCAACGACCTGATAAACTGGAAAACCATCAGCTATGCCGCCAGCGTGCCGGAAGAATCCGATGCACTCAATCTCGCCAATGGCCAGAACGCTTACGGGAAAGGCACCTGGGCTAGTAGTCTGCGCTACCACAAAGGCACCTGGTACCTCAGCACTTTCTCCGGTACCACCGGTAAGACTTATATCTACCAAACAAAAAATATCGAAAAAGGACCGTGGAAAGGCACTTCATTTAAACCCGCCCTGCATGATCACTCGCTTTTTTTCGATGATAACGGTAACGCCTATATGCTTTACGGCGCCGGTGAAATCAGTCTCGTTGAACTCAATAAAGACCTCTCCGGCATCCGGCCTGGTACATCACCCAAAGTAATCATCCATGACGCCAGTAGTCCCGCAGGCCCCAATATAGGCCTGCGGGCCGAAGGCTCCCAGCTGTTTAAGCATGAAGGAAAGTACTACCTGTTTAACATTTGCTGGCCTAAAGGTGGTATGCGTACCGTAGTAATCCACCGGGCCGACAAGCTGGAAGGTCCATGGGAAGGCCGTGTGGGCCTGCAGGACAGGGGCGTGGCACAGGGAGGACTCATTAACACGCCTAAAGGAGAATGGTATGCCTACCTGTTTCGCGACAATGGCGCCGTGGGCCGCGTGCCATATCTGGTGCCCGTTACATGGAAAGACGGCTGGCCGGTAATCGGCACGGACGGTAAAATTCCCGACACCCTGAACCTCCCACGCAGCAAAGGCTACAACCCAGGCATTGTTTGCTCCGATGAATTCACACGCAAACCGGGCGAGCCGGCACTACCGCTGGCCTGGCAATGGAACCATCAGCCGGACAACCAGCACTGGTCCTTATCCCAGCGCCCCGGCTACCTGCGGATCACCACCGGCAGAATAGACCAGGAAGTGACGCAGGCACGTAATACACTCACGCAACGGACTTTCGGGCCCATTTCCTCCGGTACCACGGCGATAGATGTGAGTGGTATGAAAGATGGCGATTACACCGGCTTAATGCTGTTACAAAAAAATTATGGCTGGGTAGGCGTGAAGGATTCGGCAGGTGCTAAGTGGGTGGTAATGATCAACACAAGAGGAGGTAAACAGGTGGAAGAAGGCAGCATACCACTGCAGCAAAAAGTCGTATACCTCAAAGCGCTGGCCAATTTCAGAAACGGCGCAGATAAAGGATACTTCTATTACAGCCTGGATGGTGCGGATTGGAAGCCTATTGGCGGCGTGTTACAAATGTCGTACACCATCCCGCACTTTATGGGCTATCGCTTTGGCTTATTCAATTTTGCTACCAGGGAGACAGGAGGGCAGGTGGATGTTGACTTTTTTCATATAGAAGACAAGGTTTCTTTCGATAGCAGCAAGGTGGTGGCCGACAAGGGACTGAAAGATTACTACCAGAGCTATTTCCCTATAGGCGCCGCCGTTACTCCCTGGTCCCTGAAAGGACCAGAGGCAGCGCTGATCACGCAGCAGTTTAACAGTGTGACGCCTGAAAACGCCATGAAGATGGCGGTGATCCATCCCCGTGAGGATGTTTACAATTTTACCGGCGCCGATTCCATCGTTGCTTTTGCCGTACGAAACGGTATTAAAGTCCGCGGCCATGCCCTCTGCTGGCATAACCAGGCCCCCGGCTGGATGTTTAAAGACGAAAAAGGCGATACGGTATCAAAAGAAATTTTACTGCAACGCCTGAAAGCGCATATCCATACCGTTGTTACCCGCTACAAAGGAAAAGTATACGCCTGGGATGTAGTCAACGAAGTGATCAGCGATCAGCGGGATGAATACTACCGGAATTCAGCCTGGCTGCGCATCTGCGGGCCTGAGTTTATAGAAAAGGCTTTCCGCTGGGCACATGAGGCAGATCCGGATGCCATCCTGTTTTACAACGACTACAACGAAATCAGCCCGGTGAAGCGCGCCAAAATCATCCGCATGATCAATGAATTAAAGCAGCAGGGCGTACCCGTACAGGCGGTAGGGTTACAGGCGCACTGGGCGGTAAACGAGCCTACCGAAGCACAGCTGGAAAGCACGTTAAAAGATTTTTCTACCCTTCACCTGCCTTTGCAGATCACGGAACTGGATATCTCTGTATACCCGAAAGAGCATGAATCCAGGGCAGCAAAGCCGGCAGATTCCATGATGGCCTTCACACCTGCAAGAGAGCAGGCACAGATGGAGCAGTACAAGCGCTGTTTCGACCTGTTCCGCAAGTATAAGCACCAGATCACCGGTGTTACTTTCTGGAATGTATCCGATAAAGCCAGCTGGCTCGATAATTTCCCGGTAAGAGGCCGGAAAGATTATCCGCTGCTGTTCAACCAGCAACTCCAGCCTAAAAAAGCTTTCTGGCAGGTAGCTCTTTTTTAGTACGCATAAAAACCCCGGTACATGCAGCAAGAAAACCACATTAAAGATCTGCAGTTGCGCATCGCTTTGTATGAAGATATGAAAGCCTATAATGCGCTATACCTGCTGCTATTCGATGGTCTGCACCGGTTCGCCTATACGATGGTGAAATCCAGCGAGGTGGCAGAGGAATTAGTTTCTGATGCCTTTGTGAAATTGTGGCAGATCCGCCATACAATCAATAAAATAGAAAACCTGAAGGTGTACCTGTATGTGATCACGAAAAATTTTGCCCTCAACCACCATGCACAAAAAAACAAAATGCAGCTGGTGCAGCTGGATAATCTGGATGTGGAAGCCGTAATGGAATTTAACAGTCCTGAAAATGTATACATCTCCAACGAAATAATTGGAAAGATACAAGGTGCGATCCGGCAACTGCCTCCGCAGTGCCGGATCATCTTCCAGCTGGTAAAGGAAGATGGCCTGCGATATAAGGAGGTTGCAGCCATCCTCGGATTATCTGTACTCACCGTCCGTAACCAGCTGGCCATCGCCGTTAAAAAAGTAACGGAAGCATTACCATCGCAGTATAAAACCCTGTTTCAATTCCAGGACCGGTTTTCTCCTTCCTGAAGTGTACCAAAATTTTTTTTCATTCTCTTTGGTACATTTTCACTATTCCACTTGTCCTTATTATAACAGTCAGCTGTATTATGCCGGTAGATCATCAAATTTGGTTATTAGTAAGTCTGAAACTGAGCGGGGAAGCAACCCGGGAGGAGCTGGCGCAATTAGAGCTGCTGATGGCGCAGGACCCTGCGCTGAAAGATGAACTGCAGGTGCTGACGTCTATCTGGAAAACCAGGCAGGCCGGCCTGGGCATCAATAAGGAAGATGCCTGGCTCCGACACCTGAACCGGCTGCATAGTCCGGCAACGGCTCCGGAAGTGCAGGTACATCCAAAGCGGATAAAACCATGGTATTGGATGACAGCTGCCGCGGTAGTATTTATCTGTTTCGCTGGTATAAAATACTTTTCTAACGGTAAAGGGTATACGTTTGGCAAACAGACCAGTCATGTCTATAATACCCAACCCGGTCAGCGCATGAAACTGCAACTGCCGGACGGTACGTCCGTATGGCTCAACGTAGGCAGCAAACTGACCTACAGCGGAAATTTTAAAGGGGATAAAAGAGAAGTACAGCTCTCCGGTGAAGCGTTTTTTGATGTGGCACCGGATAAAGACCGGCCCTTCGTGATACATACCAGCACCATCGACCTGCGGGTATTGGGCACGGCTTTTAACATCAGGTCATATGAAGAAGAGAAGGAAACAGAAGCAGCATTGGTACGGGGCGCCGTAGAAGTAACGCTCCGCAATGATCCCGGAAAAAAGATCATCCTGAAACCGAAAGAAAAAATATTAGTGAATAGCTGCAGGAATGACAGCGCCATTTATACCCTGACCGGACCAAAATCAACAGAAGAAAGTCCCCTGATAGTACTGAGTAAAATCCGCTACTGGGGCCGTGATAGCAGCAATAACCTGGAATCAGCCTGGGTGAAAAACAAGTTGATGTTTGACAAGGAAAACCTGGAAAACATCGCGGCAAAAATCGAACGCTGGTACAATGTACAAGTTATCATTACCGACAATCACCTCAATGATGCCACTTACACCGGGCTATTTGAGAACGAAAAACTGGAAGAGGTGCTGGAAGCATTAAGGCTCACCGGCGGTTTCCACTATTCTATTAAAGGAAATACAGTTACGATCAACCGATAATAAATTACTGATACAACAGCAATAAAACAGAAGGTAAATGTAATCTCCACGTGCCTTCAGGCGGAGCTTTGCCCCGCCGGGACGAATAGTATTTTTCACGTTTGAAGTTATGAACATCATGGCCAAAAAATTGCTCTTTGCCTGGTCGCTGACGGCAAGATGCACACTGCTGATCACCGGCATGCTCTTCCTGCTATCCTTTACCACCGCCCCCTCTCAGGATGCTATCAGTCTCACTTTGGAAAAAGTAGACCTCATCCGGGTATTCAAAGCGATTGAAGCCCAGGGCCGTTACCGCTTTGTTTACAAGGAAGAAATCCTTCCGCGTGAAAAGCGTGTAAGTATTCACGTTAGAAATGCCTCTGTGGAAGAAGTACTCGGCATCGCCCTGGAAAACACCACCCTTACCTACCGCAAGATCAATGCAAACCTGGTTACCATCGTCCCGCTCGTGGCCGAAAAGTCGGCCGCTGAACTGGTAAAGGAAACCGTAAAAGGTAAGGTAGTAAACGAAAAAGGTGAACCACTCGCAGGCGCCTCCGTAGTGGAAAAAGGTACCACCAATTCCGCCATCACCCGCCCCGATGGCTCTTTTACCATCCAGGTGTCGGACCCCAAAGCAGTGTTGCTGGTCACCTATATGGGCTACGCCCCCGGTGAACTGGCCCTGAAAGCGGGACAGTCGCCCGTAGCCATTCAGCTGCTGCCGGTGTCTGTTTCCATGAACGACTTCGTGGTAGTTGGCTACGGCCGCCAGAAAAAGGAAAGTGTGGTAGCTGCTGTGTCGCAGGTAAGCGGCACCGTGCTCGAACGCGCCGGCGGTGTATCCAGCGTAGGGGCGGCCCTCACGGGTAACCTGCCCGGGCTCATCACCTCCGCCAGCACCGGCCTGCCCGGAGAAGAAGATCCCCGCATCATCATCCGCGGCCGCAGCACCTGGAATAACTCGGACCCGCTCATCCTCGTAGACGGAGTGGAGCGCCCCATGACCAGTGTGGACATCAGCTCGGTGGAGTCCATCTCCGTGCTGAAAGATGCCTCGGCCACCGCCGTATTTGGTGTGCGCGGTGCAAACGGGGTAATCCTCATCACCACCAAAAGAGGACAGGCCGGCAAAGCATCCATCAGAGGAACGGTTAACACCATCATGAAAGTGCCGTCCAAACTTCCGGGTAAATACGACTCCTATGATGCGCTCTCCATCCGCAACCAGGCCATCGAATATGAACTGGCATTAAAACCTGAAAGCTGGAACGACTACCTCCCGGAAGCGATCCTGCAGAAGTACCGCAACCCCGCCAGCCTCGAAGAGGCAGAACGCTACCCAAACGTAGACTGGGCAAAGGTGCTGTTTAAAGACTATGCCATGTCCAACAACGCCAGCGTAAACATCAGTGGCGGCACCCGGGCAGTGAAATACTTTACCAGCGCGGACTTCCTCAGTGAAGGCGACTTATTCAAAATCTACGATAACAACAGAGGATATAAACCGGGCTTTGGCTTCAAACGACTTAATGTTCGGAGCAACCTCGATTTTCAACTGACACCCTCCACCTTATTTAAAACAAATCTCTTCGGTTCCTATGGCGTTAGAAAAAGTCCATGGGGCTTTACCGGCAACCAGTACGGCGCATGGATAGATGCCTATACCACCGCGCCGGACGTGTTTATGCCTGTGTATGCGGATGGCTCCTGGGGCTTTTATTCCCCCAGTGAAGGACGGGCGGAAAACTCCGCGCGCTCACTGGCCATTGGCGGTATACAGTACCAGACGACCACCCGTATCACCACCGATTTCTCCATCGACCAAAACCTGGATATGCTCGTGAAAGGCCTCCGCTTCAACGCCACCATATCACTGGATAATACCTTCGTGGAAAGCGACAGAGGTATCACTGACCTCTACAACGATACCCAGCGTAAATGGATAGACCCCGAAACTGGACTGCCCATCTATAAACAAAAACTGGACGGGGTTACCAACTTCGATTTCCAGGAAGGTGCCAAATGGAGAGCCGCTTCCGGCGCCGTTACCGGTAACCAGCGCCGCCTGTTTTACCAGGGCCAGCTCAACTACGCTACCACCATCGGGCAGAAACATAATGTATCGGCGATGGGACTGTTTAACAGGAATCAGAGTGCTTCCGGTAGTGAGATCCCCAACTACCGTGAGGACTGGGTATTCCGTACTACCTACAATTACGCAGGTAAATACATGCTGGAATATAACGGCGCCTATAATGGTTCCGAAAAATTCAGCGCGGAAAATAGATTCGCTTTCTTTTCCTCCGGAGGCCTTGGCTGGAATGTATCGAAAGAAAAATTTATGGCGTCGCTCAAATGGCTCGACCTGTTTAAACTGCGCGCTTCCTACGGACAAATCGGGGATGATAACATCAACGGCAGATGGTTGTATATGTCGCAATGGGCCTATGGTGGCCAAACACGCCTGGGCACCTCGGGCGTGGATGCGGAATACAGCCCCTATACCTGGTACCGCGAATCAGTAGTAGGTAACCCGGACCTGCACTGGGAGAAAGTAGAGAAAATAAACCTCGGGGCCGACTTCGGATTCCTCGATGGTTTGATCTCCGGAAAAGTTGATTTCTTCCGCGATCTCCGCAGTGAAATTTTACTGGCAGGCAGTAACCGTTCTATTCCTTCCTACTACGGCACTACCGCACCAGTGGCCAACCTGGGCCGGGTGCAGTCGCAGGGCTATGAAATAGAATTACACTTCAACCATACCTTCTCCAATAAACTCCGCCTCTGGGCCGATTTGAACATGACCCATTCCCAGAACAAAATCCTGGAAGCAGACAACCCGGCACTACTCCCGGATTACCAGAAAACAGAAGGTAAAGAAATCGGACAAACTTATTCGTATGTAAGCCAGGGTACCTATAACACCTGGGATGAATTGTATGGCAGCACCATCAATAATACCAACGATAACCAGAAGCTGCCGGGTAACTATTACCTGGTGGACTATAACGGCGATGGTATCATCGATGCGCAGGATAATATCCCCTACGGTTATTCCTCCTGGCCGCAGAATACCTATAACGCTACGCTGGGAGCCGACTGGAAAGGCTTCAGCATGTTTGTCCAATTCTATGGTACCAACAACGCTACGCGACAAGTGGTGTTTAACAGTCTCAGCTCACAAAGCCATTTAGTATATGATGAAGGCGCCTACTGGACAAAGGATAACACAACCGGCGTGGTGCCCATGCTGCGTTGGTTATCCACTCCGGCGGGCTATTACAGGGGCACGCAGTATATGTACGATGGTTCGTATGTACGACTCAAAAACGCCGAAATCGCCTATACGTTTAACACCGGCTTTATCAAATCGCTGGGACTGGCCGCCCTCAGGATTTACCTGAATGGTAACAACCTGCTTACCTGGACTAAAATGCCGGACGACAGGGAATCCAACTTCGCCGGTACCGGCTGGGCATCACAGGGTGCTTATCCTACTGTGAAGCGTTACAACCTCGGTGCTAACATAACTTTCTAAGCTATTCCACTATGATGACTAAGTATATCAAAACTGTATTGCTCACCACCGGGATTATACTCAGCACTGGGCTGGTATCTTGCAAAAAATACCTCGACAGGGCCGATGAATCCATCGTTTCCGGTGATGATGCGTTTAAAAATTTTACCAACTTTCAGGGCTTTACAGAGGAGTTGTATAATTGCATCCCTGACTTCTCCAATGCCTACTGGACCAATTCCTGGAACTGGGGAGAAGATGAAATCCAATCCACAGCCCGCGATTTCCATTTTATCGTAAAAATAGATAACGGTGATTTCTGGGGCTGGCAGGCGCAGTATGATGGCTGGCAGGCCGGTTGGATGGACCGAAATAATACCAACACCAACGACGATCGCTTTTCTAAATCGCTCTGGAAGCTGGGCTGGTACGGAATCAGGAAAGCCAATTTAGGGCTGGAAAATATTGGTAAATTAAAAGACGCTACCGAGGAAGAGAAGAACCTCATCAAAGGACAGCTGCTGTTTTTCCGGGGCTGGTTCCATTTTATGTTCATGCAATATTTTGGAGGCCTGCCGTATATTGATAAGGTGTTGCCGGGCGACCAGAAACTTACCCTGCCCCGCCTCAGCTACCAGGAATGCGCGGACAAAGCTGCTGCCGATTTTAAAGAGGCCGCTGCTATACTGCCTGTACACTGGGATAATACCACCGCAGGTAAAAGGACGCTCGGAAAAAATACGCTGCGCATCAACAAAATAATGGCACTGGGCTACCTCGGCAAAAACTATTTATGGGCAGGCAGTCCGCTGATGAACTTTGTATCTACCGGAAATAAAACTTATAACCAGGAGTACTGTAAAAAGGCCGCGGATGCATTTGCCAGCCTGCTTTCACTTTGCGAAAACGGGGAAGCCCCTTACAGCCTGATCGACTTCTCCAAATACTACACAAATTTTTATACTACCGGCCAGAACTGGCTGCTGGCGGGCGGTACAGAAGCTATCTTCCAGGGGCCTTACTTTAATGGTAACAGTTCCAACTATGGTACCAGTAAGCAGTATCAACCGTCTTTTTTATCTGGGGGAGATGTGAAGTTTCTTCCTACAGCGAATTACGTGGATAACTACGGTATGGCCAACGGATTACCGATCAGGGACATCACTACGGCCGACCCTGAATCTGGTTATGACCCGGCGTATCCATGGAAAGGACGTGATCCCAGGTTTTATAATGATATCGTGTACGA
Source organism: Chitinophaga jiangningensis (assembly GCF_900142605.1). Classification (GTDB taxonomy): domain Bacteria; phylum Bacteroidota; class Bacteroidia; order Chitinophagales; family Chitinophagaceae; genus Chitinophaga; species Chitinophaga jiangningensis. The sequence goes on along the minus strand of NZ_FRBL01000008.1, from coordinate 113,101 downwards.
TGGTGTGAAATGTGTGCAGGGCGCTACAACAGATGAAGCCAACCGCTATGCCAACCTGTATACCAACGGTAGCTACCGCAATATTTCTACGGGTAGCCGTACGGGTTATCTCCTGTATAAATTCATTCCACGCACAGCCAACGAATATGACCAGGGCTATTCTTACGATAAAAGCCTGAACATACATGTGCCGTACATGCGACTTGCGGATGTATACCTCATGTATGCGGAAGCTGCTGCCGCGGGCTATGGCTCCGCTGCCGCCAGCGTGACCAGCTATGGCAAAACAGCGGTGGACGCGGTGAACGTTATCCGCGACCGCGCAGGTGTAGGACATGTGGCTGCTAAATTCCTCGGTTCGCTGGACAGCTTTATGGAAGAAGTAAGGCGCGAACGTGCCGTAGAGCTTTCGTTTGAAGGCCATCGCTTCAATGACCTGCGCAGGTGGATGCTGCTGATTGAGAGTCCGTATACACTCAAAAAATCCGTTGAATTCGACAGAGCCGGCACTTTCAACACCGCTGATCCCAAACTCAATAAAGTGAATAACCTGCGTGAAGTAGTGATCCTGGAACGCAAGTTCAGCATGAAACACTACTGGCTGCCATTGAAAAATTCAGATGCAAGCATGTACCTCGAGTTCCCACAAAATCCAGGCTGGTAATAGCTTCATCATTGTAAAAGGAAATAATCATGAAACAGATAATATTAGCCACCATCACCGCCGCAACGTGCATGGCATCACAGGCGCAGGATACCACCAGGCGTGACTACAGCCAGATCATTGCCGGCTTGCAGCTGGATAGCAGCAAGAAGGCAGGAGAGGGGCAATACATACAGGCAGCCGTTGACATTGTCAGAAACAGGGATTATGCGATGAACATTCCCGTGGTGAACATGACAGCTCTCCTGAAAAAAAATTACATTACCTATCCGCTGGATGGCATGGAAGCGCTGGCACCAGGCTTTAATGGCAACAGCTTATGGGGCATGGGCAGCTACCTGCTGCTCATCGACGGTGTACCCAGAGAAGTGGGTAACGTAATGCCCACCGAAATTGAATCCGTCGCATTCCTTAAAGGCGTAGAGGCGGTAGCGTTATACGGCAGCACGGCTGCCAAAGGCGTAATAGCCATTACCACCAAAAGAGGGAAGGCCGGCAACATACGTATGGACATGCGGGTAAATACCGGTGTAAACGTGCCTAAAGCCTATCCTAAATACCTGGGCTCCGCCGAATACATGACGCTGTATAACGAAGCACGTGCCAACGATGGCCTCTCCAAACTCTACAGCGATGAAACTATTTATAACTACGCGTCCGGCAAAAATCCCTATCGCTACCCGAACGTAGATTACTACTCCGACGAATACCTGAAAAAGATGTATAGTCGCCTCGATGCCACCGCGGAAATTTCCGGCGGTAACGACAAGGCACGGTACTATACCAACATTGGCTATTGGACGGCCGGCTCCCTGCTCAACTTTGGTGAGGCGCAGAAAAACGACCGCTCAGGACGATTCAATATTCGTGGAAACATTGACATCTCCCTGAATGATTATATTTCCTGTAATGTAGATGCAACCGCTATATTCTACACCGGGAAAGGCGTAAATACCAATTACTGGAACAGCGCCGCTACTTTAAGGCCTTACCGTTTTGCGCCACTCATCCCTATCAGCATGCTGGAAGCGGACGATGATGCCTCCCAGCTGCTCGTGCAAAACAGCAATCATATCATCGATGGTAAATACCTGCTCGGCGGTACGCAGCTGGATCAAACCAATCCTTTTGCAGCCATCTACGCCGGCGGGTACAACAGCTATACCAGCCGACAGTTTCAGTTTAACACCGGTGTGAATGCCAATTTGAGTAACATACTGCGTGGCCTTACTTTTAAAACCACGATGGCAGTAGATTACTCTACTACTTACAATCTCGCCTACAATAATGCCTATGCCACCTATGAACCGCAGTGGAATAGTTATTCAGGCGTGGATTTAATTAGTAGTCTCACCAAATACGGACAAGACGCCACTTCAGGCGTCCAGAACGTCAGCAATACCTGGTATCGCCAAACGATTGCGGCTACTGCCCAGCTGGACTACCGGACTAACGTAGCCATGAAGCATTATATTTCCGCCACCTTCCTGGTAAATGGTTACCAGCAGTCGGAATCCGCCGTATACCACAAAGTGAGTAACGCCAACCTGGGATTGCACCTGGGATATAATTTTAAACAGAAGTACTTCGTGGATTTTAACGGCGCCTACATCCATTCAGCTAAGTTGCCGGAAGGAAATCGCCAGGCATTGTCGCCCACGCTCGCGGTAGGCTGGAAGCTCAGCCAGGAGGAGTTTCTCCGCAATGCCGACTGGATAGACCTGTTAAAAATCAGTGCTTCCGCAGGCCGCCTGCATACCGACCTGGACATTGCCAGCTACTATTTATACCAGGGCTATTACACGGTAGATGGCAGCTGGTACGGCTGGAAAGATGGTTCGGGCATCCCGGCCACAGAATCCCGCCGGGGCGATAACCCTAACATGCAGTTTCCGAGAAGAGATGAGGTAAACCTCAACCTGGAAGCTTCCCTGTTTCATAAGCTGCTTGAGTTCAACGCCACCGTTTTCAAAAATAAAATTACTGGTAACATCGTACAGGCGTCCGTGTTATTCCCGTCGTACTACAACACCGGCTGGCCGGTATCTTCCTTTATTCCTTACGTGAATTATAATGATGATACCCGTACCGGTTTTGATATAGGCGTTAACGTGAATAAAACGATCGGCCAGGTGGACTGGACCCTCGGCGTTACCGCTACCTACTATAAAACGCTGGCTTCCAAACGGGCAGAGGTATACGAAGATGCCTATCAATACCGCCAGGGTAAGCCGGTGGATGCGATCTGGGGATTGCAAAACCTCGGTTTTTTCCAGGATCAGGCAGATATAGATAAATCGCCCACACAATCCTTTGGTCAGGTAAAACCCGGCGATATCAAGTATAAGGATCAGAATGGCGATGGCGTGATTGACGGACGAGACGAGGTATATCTCGGCAAAGCCGGCTGGTCAGGTGCTCCGCTCACCCTGGGTGTACACCTGGAAGCAAAATGGAAGGACCTGTCTTTCTTCGCCCTGGGCGTAGGCCGCTATGGTGCCTATGCAGTAAAAAATAGTTCTTATTTCTGGGTAGATGGGGAAGATAAGTATTCCGTAGTAACCCGCAACCGCTGGACCGAAGCTACGAAAGCTACCGCTACTTATCCACGACTCACCACGTTAAACAGCGATAATAACTTTCGCTCATCCGACTTCTGGCTGTACAGCACCAATCGCTTCGACCTCGGCAAAGTGCAGCTCACCTACGACCTCAATAAGCTGATTGGCAAAAAGAAATTTGTACGTGAGCTGGGCGTATATATCAGCGGTTCCAACCTGCTGACTATCGCACAGGAGCGCGAAACATTAGAGTTAAACATCGGTAGTGCACCTCAGACCCGTTTCTATAATCTGGGCGTGAAAGCTTTATTTTAAAAATCAGCAAACATGAATAAGGTAATAGTAATGCTAATGGGTGTGGTGTTCATATTGTCTGGCTGTAAAGACCTGATCGACCCCGCCATAGAAAATAACCGGCAGCTGGAAACGGAATATCCGGCAAACGATTCCAGGTTTCCTTATGGTATCCTGCTGAATGGATATAACCGCATTCCAACAAATGCATGGTCGTTTAACGACGTGGCTACAGATGATGCCGTCACCAACGACCAAACCAACGGCTTCCTGAAAATTGCACAGGGGCAGTGGACTTCCACCAATAACCCGCTGAATCAGTGGAGCAACAGCTACGCTGCCATTCAATACATCAATATCACGCTGGCGGAAATTCCTAAAGTGAAGTGGACGGCCGATAGTATCGTTAGCCGCCTGTTCGCCATGCGTGTAAGAGGGGAAGCATTAGGCCTGAGAGGCCTGTTCCTGTATCACCTGTTGCAGGCGCATGCAGGTGTTGGCGCCAATGGGCAGTTGCTCGGCGTGCCGATCATTACTGAAACACAAACGGATTTCAATAAACCGCGCGCCACCTTCGAAGAATGTGTAAAGCAGATTTACAGCGACCTGGATACTGCTATCGCCCTGCTGCCGCTGGATTATGAAAACCAGGGCATTGTACCCGATAAATATGGTAATGTAACCGTGGAACAGTATAACCGTGCCTTTGGCGGCGCCTTCCGGGGATTGTTTACCGCACGTATTGCAAGGGCTATAAAATCCAAGGTAGCCCTGCTGGCCGCAAGTCCGGCCTATGCTACCGCAGGCACCAATACCTGGGCCACAGCAGCCGACCTCGCAGCGGACCTGCTGGATATGAAAGGCGGCATAGGTGGCCTCGCAGCCAATGGTTTGAACTGGTACTCCACCGCCAGTGAAATTGCGGGCCTGGCAGATGGTGCTAATCCACCTGAAATATTATGGAGAAATAATTATGGAGATAACAGGGACCTGGAACAGAATAATTTCCCGCCCACGATTTATGGTAATGGTAGAATTAATCCTACCCAAAACCTCGTAGATGCGTTCCCGATGTTAAACGGCTATCCCATTGGTGACCCGGCCAGCGGCTACAACGCCAATGATCCCTACACCAACCGGGACCCTCGTTTGAAGCTCTTTGTGCTGGTAAATGGCGGTACCGCAGGACCGAGTAACACTGTGATAAATACCGCTGCGGATGGCACCACTAACGATGCGCTGAATAAGGTAGGGACCTCTACCCGCACCGGCTATTATCTCCGCAAGCTACTGCGCCAGGATGTAAACCTGAATCCTACATCTGCCAACAACCAAAGGCATTATAAGCCGCACATCCGCTATACGGAAATATTCCTCAACTACGCCGAAGCCGCCAACGAAGCCTGGGGGCCAACAGGAACAGGCGAAAATGCTTACTCCGCCTACGATGTAATCAAGGCTATCCGTAAACGTGCAGGTATTGGCCTCACTAACGGTGACGCTTACCTCGAAGCAGCAAAAGGAAGTCAGGATGCCATGCGGACACTCATCAGGAACGAACGCCGCCTGGAACTCTGTTTCGAAGGATTCCGCTTCTGGGACCTCCGCCGCTGGAAAGCCCCGCTGAATGAAGCAGCCAAAGGAGTGAGCATTGTAGGTGGCACGCCAACAGTGATTCCCGTAGAAGACAGGGTGTTTCAGAACTACATGATCTATGGCCCAATTCCTTACAGCGAAAAACTGAAGTACAACGCATTGGTGCAAAATGCGGGCTGGCAGTAAAATATTACTTAAAATTTTTGAACTATGAAGATGCGTATTCTCTTACTGATCCTGTTATACATCACGGTTGCAGCCTGCAATAAGTCCAGGGATTTCCCGGATTATAAATACCAGACGGTGTACTTCGCCTATCAGTACCCGGTTAGAACGCTGACCATGGGAGAAGATGTTTTTGATACCCAACTGGACAACCAGCACAAATGTAAAATCATGGCCACCACCGGTGGTGTGTATTACGCTAAAAGGGATGTGACCGTGCAGGTAGCAGTGGATAATTCCCTGCTCGGCAACGGACTGCTGTTTGGCGCCGGTAAAAGTGAGGTGCAGGCCATGCCCACACATTACTACACCCTGGCGGATAATAAAATAATTATCCCTGCGGGTGGCCTCACCGGCGGCGTAGAAGTGCAGCTCACGGATGCATTTTTTGCGGACCCTAAAGCCATCAGCAATAATTATGTGATCCCGCTGCGTATAGGCGCTATCTCCAACGCTGATTCAGTGCTACTCGGCAAGGACTTTATCCTATACGCCGTGAAGTACGTAAATACCTGGCATGGTAATTACCTGCGCCGCGGGAAAGACGTGCTGACTGGTAGTCTGAATCAGACTATCACCAGGCATCAGCAGTATGTGGAAGATGATGCGGTAAATAAACTGAGTACACGTAGCCTCACTACACTGGAATTTCCGGTAGTGATCAAAGATAAAAACGGTACCAATAATACCTGCACGCTGCTACTCAACTTTGATGAAGCAAACAACTGTATTGTAACTGCCGGTAGTAGCAATTTCACGGTTACGGGTAGCGGCAAGTTTGTGAAGAAGGGAGAGAAGAACAGCTGGGGCAACCAGGACCGCGATGCACTCTATCTCAACTATAACATCACCCTGGCAGACTTGCAGGTGGCCACTACCGATACATTGGTAATGAGAGACCGGGCGGTGACCATGGAAACTTTCACCCCTATAGCTAAGTAACATCATGAACAAACGTTATAAACCAGTACTCCCCGCACTCGCACTGGCCATGCTGGCTGCCTGTACCAAGTATGAGCCACTGGCGTTTTCAGTGCAGGAGCCGGAAAGTGCTGTGGTACAGGAAGATATTAATTCGTACAAAGCCCTGAAATCCTATATCAATCGGGCCTCCAACCCCGATTTTAAACTCGGTGTGGCATTGTCGCTGTCCCCTTATGTGGCCAAAGGCGTCATGTACCGGTTGGCCAACCGCAATTTTGATGAGCTGGTACTGGGATACGAAATGAAGCATGGCGCCGTGGTACAGGCAGATGGTAAATTGGCGCTGGACAACGTCACCAGTCTGCTTACTACTGCAAAAGGTGCAGGCATGAGCGTTTATGGGCATACGTTATGCTGGCATGCCAACCAGAATGCCGCCTACCTCAATGGCCTGATAGCTCCATTGATGTTTACTTCCCCTGCTTACACGAATGACCTAAACAGAACCGGCTTGCTGGATGGGAGCTTCACCAGCTGGACCAAATCCGGCACCATCACGATGGAAGACGGTACAGGCATGAATGGCGGAAAAGCCATTAAGCTGGTAGCCGGTAATGGCAACACGCCAGAGGCATTGCAGCTGATCACGCCAGCCATCAACGCAGTGGCCGGGCATAAGTATGAAATCATCTGCTACGTAAAATCCGATCAGGACGGGGAAGGTCGCATTGCCTTTGAAGGCCTGAGAAATAACACGCCATTTACCTCCTTCAGCACTAACATCTCCTGGAAAGAAATAAAGGTGCAGGTGAGTGATATTACCGGCAGCACTTTTAAAGTACATTTTGATTTAGGCTACAAGCCGGGCGTAACCTACTACCTGGACGTTAATAATATTTACGTATACGATACCCAGGGCACACCTTCCATCACCAACCTGGTCAAAAACGGCGACTTCGAAACCGGCAGCGCCTGGGGAGGATGGGGAACCGGCTCCACCAGAGGCATTACCGCCGATGGTATGGGCGTAGGCAATAAAGGCAAAGCGTTTTATGTGACCAATACCGCTAAGGCTGCCAACTACTGGGATATTCAAACCTCCTATGCATTCGATAAAGCATTGGACAACGGGGAAACCTATAACCTGAGCTTTTGGGTGAAAGGAACGGCGGAAGGTATCATCCGCCCGGAGTTACAGAGCGCGAACTACGCCTCTAACGGCTTCGGACAGGTGCCCGTCACTAAAGAATGGAAACAGGTAACCATCTCCACAAAAACAACAGCGGCCGACAGAATACGGCTGATATTCAGTTATGGAGAATTTGCCGGCACGGTATATATTGATGACGTGGTGCTGAGCAATGCCAAAGCAGTAGGCAGTGTAACTACCACCGTACAAAAATCAGCCGCAGAAAAAGAAGTGATCATCGGCAATGCCATGGAATCCTGGATTGCCGGTATGGTAACGGCCTGCAAAAACGATGTACACGCCTGGGATGCGGTAAATGAACCCATGGACGACGGTAAGCCTGCCGAGCTGAAAACCGGTGTGGGTAAAACATTAAAAAACGATGAGTTCTACTGGCAGGACTACCTCGGCAAGGATTACGCCGTAAAAGCATTCCAGCTGGCCCGCAAATACGGGAATGCCACCGACAAACTGTTTATCAACGACTATAACCTGGAATATAGCCTGGATAAGTGTCGCGGCCTGATCGCCTACGTACAGTACCTGGAAAGCAAAGGCGTAAAAGTGGACGGTATTGGTACACAAATGCATATCAGCACCACCAACGATAAGGAGAAAATCGCCGAGATGTTCAGGCTCCTCGCTGCCACCGGCAAACTGATTAAAGTGTCGGAAATGGATATAGGCGTAGGCGTTAAAACGGCTGCTGCAACGCCTGAGCACTACAAAGCGCAGGCGGAATTATACCAGTATGTGATCCAGAAATACTTTGAACTGGTGCCGGCCAAACAACGCTATGGCATTACCTTCTGGAGTCCGCTGGATAGTCCGGCCAGCTCCAGCTGGCGCGCCGGTGAGCCTATCGGCATCTGGACGGAAGGATATATACGCAAACTGGCGTATTCCACTTCCTGCCAGGCTTTTGAAACCGCAACGAAATAGGGTTGACATATAAGAAAGAAATCCTGCCCGGACGGAGTCTTCCGACTGGCAGGATTTTTTATCTTGCGGTCTTTTGCTAATTCAACCTGATGTCAATTTTTAAAGCTGGTTCGTTGCTGTTGCTTATAGCTATTGGTGTTTTCCTCCTGATATGTAGGACAGATGCCTACTATTATACAGGCCAGGGGCTCACGGAGATTAACGTGTCAGTGAAAGAGTTGCCTGTTTATTATAAGCCCCATAAGGAAGAGCCATATTACAAATTTACCGTCGCTGAATATCCATGTTCGTTCATCATAATAAGAGGAAGTTATGATATCCTCACGGATCATGATTCCGCAAAAGCTGCATTGGACGCTATGCTGCCAATGGATACGATCACGATTAATATCCTTGAGGCAGATAGGAATATACTGGGTGAACGTAGCAACAAAGTGCGTGTAATAGGTCTTAAGAAGAATGCTTCTTATATCATTAATCCGGAAGAAGTAAAGACGGCTGATACTAAGTGGTTTAAAATTACACTGACAGGATTCGTAGGGCTGTTAATAACTTATTTGGTGGTGTTCTCAAGGGCAGTTTGGCGCTGGGTGAGAAAAGATTAGAGAAAAAGATGTACCATTCGTGCATTCTGATGTAAATATGAGCTATAGTGAACCAGATGGTCGCCTCAAACCTTACATTTGTAACGTTACCACAAAATACTATCTCATGGCAAACACTACCCCAATGCAGACCGCTACTTTCACGGCTGCCGATGGTTTAAACGTATACTATCGTAACTGGAAAGCTGCTAACCCTACAGCCGTTGTGATACTGGCACATGGCTTTAACTCCCACAGCGGCTACTTTCAATGGACCGCGGAACAACTGGTAAATGAACAGTTTGAAGTATATGGTATCGACTGGCCCGGAAGAGGAAATTCCGATGGAGAGCGCTACTATATTGCAGACTACACCGCTTTTGTTAAGGATCTGGATCAGTTAGTGGAGATGGCAAAAGCCGCATATCCCGGCCTGCCCGTATTCCTGCTGGGACATAGCGCCGGCGGCGTACTATCGGCGGTTTATACGCTGGACTATCAACAGAAACTGAGCGGCTTTATCTGTGAGAGCTTCGCCTTCCAGGTACCAGCACCCGATTTTGCCCTCGCTGTGTTGAAAGGGCTGAGTCATGTATTCCCCCATGCGCATGTACTGAAGCTGAAAAACGAGGACTTCTCCCGCGACAAAGCAGTAGTAGATTTCATGAACGCTGACCCGCTGATTGCGAACGAGGTGCAACCTACGAAAACGGTGCAGCAGCTGGTACTGGCAGATGAGCGTTTAAAAAGCGAAATGCCCGCTATTAAGCTTCCCCTGCTGATCCTCCATGGTACTGCTGATAAAGCTACGAAACATGAAGGCAGCCAGTATTTCTACGAGCATGCCGGCGCGGCGGATAAAACGCTGAAGCTCTATGAAGGACACTATCATGATTTGCTGAATGACTTGCAGAAAGAAGTAGTGATGGCGGATTTGTTGAGTTGGTTAAGGGAACGAGTGAAATAGCCTGAATGACATGTAATAACAAGATATTTTGAGTTCTTGCTGTTATTACATGTCATTTATCATAAATTTACGATGTTTATCTTTTTAACACGTATTTTAAATTATCAAATAATCTTTCAAGCAGCCTGCGGTCATTTGTAATAATTTCAGCAGTTCCTTTTGCTTCTGCCTTATGTTCCAATCTGACCCCATAATTTGTGGTCAGTTGCCTTGGGAATTCTACCGATATCAGGTAGACTTCGATTTCACTTTTGTCTGTTTTAGTGGTACTTGTTGTTAATGAAATATTTTGCACCCTTCCTGACACACTACCGTATTCCAAATACGGAAAATTGTCAAGTTTTACTATAACTTCCTGGCCGTTTTTAAGTTTGCCAGCACCAGTAGCAGGTAGCATTACCTGGCCCAATACTGCGTTTTGTTCTGGGATAATAGCAAATACAGGTTCCCCTGACTGTATGTATTGGTTATCCGAATAGAATTTAAGGAACTGTATTTTTCCAGCAAAGGGAGAAATAAATAGGTATTTTCGTTTCCAGTTTTGTATATTGTCTATAAGATCATTAAACGCAGAGATAGCTGCTATCTGGATCTCTTTGTTTTTCTCGGGGTGAGCAATTTGCAATTCCTGAAGCTTACTTTCTGTTTGCATTAACTGCTGATTGCTTACAGTTAAATTGTTAAGCGCATTTTGATGACCATCCTTCGCACTGATATAGTTGATTTGCGTCTTGTCAAAATCTGCTTCGCTAATAACTTTCTCCACGAAAAGTATACTATCTCTCTTGAAAAACTTGCTGGATAGTGTGAGGTTATTGAGGCTCATTTTCACACGATTTTGTGCAGCAGTAATTGCAGTTGTTTGTTCTGTTATCAACTCCTTCAGGCTCGCTGATTGTTTGTCATAAAGTTGGTCCGTCTTGCTGTTTTTAAAGTCCTGAAGTGCCTTTATTAATGAAAAATAATATGTATTAAGCTCACCTAGAGCGATATCTTGAGGTAGTTTTTCATAAAAGCTAACTAGATTATCAATATTAGGATTAAATCCAACTGTAAGGCTATCGATTCGTAGCACGACCTCAGGCGCTGCAGAATTCTCAATGTAAGCAATTAATTCTCCTTCCCTGACACTTTTAAGTGATTGAGTTTTGCCCAGTTTAAGTTTGCCATAACTACTTGCAATTAGTTTTATGGGGCTTGTATTTGTATTGATGGTAATGTTACCGATTATAACGTCTGGATATTTGACGATCCAGCCACACAGCAATAAACTGATGAAAATAAAACTTATTATATAGCAAATTATTGAACTGAATGTAGTTGGCATCCTGTTAATGATATGCTGTATTTCCTCTGATTGCTGATCTTCTATAATTTCCTTGAGCTTTGGATTGATGGTTGTCATAACGATGGTTGTGATATTATTATACTACATTTTCATGGTGTGAGGGATGCATTTCAGACATTGACATCTGAGTTTGAACTAACTGTGCATACCTTCCTTTTTTTGCCATCAGAATTTCGTGATTACCTATTTCAGCGATCATCCCATTTTGTAGCACAATAATCTGATCAGCTTTTTGAATGGTACTTAATCGATGAGCCACTACTACCACAGTTTTGCCATGAAATACCTCATCGAGAGCTTTCGTTATTTTTTGTTCATTAATGGTATCCAGAGAATTGGTAGCCTCATCAAAAAAAAGATATTCCGGGTTTTTGTATAGTGCCCTGGCAATTAAAATCCGTTGTTTCTGCCCTCCACTGAGCCCTCTGCCCATTTCTCCCATCATAGTTTCGTAACCAAGTGGGAGTGCCTCAATTTCAGATGCAATATTTGCAGTCTGAATCGCCTTTTTTAACCGATCAAAATCTATCTTAGGGTCGTCCAAAACAATATTGTTCAGGATAGTGTCATTAAATATTTTTCCGTCTTGCATTACGGCACCGCATTTATCTCTCCATTGCCGTAAACTTATATTATTAATATTCATCTCTCCTATGCAGATTTCTCCAAAGCTAGGCTTATATAGCCGTAGTAATAATTTGAGCAATGTAGATTTGCCACTGCCACTATCTCCAACTATGGCTGTTATTTTTCCTTCTGGAATAACTAGTCTGATCCCTTGGAGTACCAACTTGCTGTTTGGTGTATACTGAAATGCCACATTTGTCAGCACAAGACTTTTGTTATCCGGAAGATCCATGCTGGTTTGTCCTACCGCATCATGCTCATCTTTTAATTGGTGGATTTCGTTCAACCTCAGGAAACTTATCTGAGCGAATTGAAAGGATATAATAAACTGTATGAATTGTGTGACAGGGGTATTTAGCATGCCAATGATAAACTGGGTGGAAATCATCACACCATAAGTAATGTCTCCTGATAAAACCGCTTTTGCGCAATAAAAAGTTATAAGCAGATTTTTTAATTGATCAATGAATTGAGCACCTGTATTCTGGATATTGTTGATATTTAAAACTCTCTTATTTACGTGATATAATCTTGCCTGAATATTCTCCCACTTCCATCTACGCTCTTTTTCATAATTATTGATTTTGATATCCGTGATACTACCAATAGTTTCAACCCAGTAACTCTGATTCTTGCTGATCAGATCAAAATACTCCCAGTCCAATTTTCGTCTTACTTTAAAGAATGCAAGTACCCATGCAATATAAATAATGCTACCTGTCAGGAAAAAGTAAAATATGACAGGATTATAAACAAACATGATAATGCCAAATACCAGGAATGTCAATGTGGAGAAAATCATGTTTAACGAATTGTTCATGATGAAGCTTCTTATGCGATCGTGGTCTTGGGCACGTTGTAGTATGTCACCGGACATTTTGTTCTCGAAAAATGTGATCGGTAACCTCATGAGTTTGATTAAATAGTCAGAAATCAGGGCCACGTTAATTCTGCTGGTTATATGAAGTAGTATCCAATCCCGTGCAATATTACTCAGTAATACTCCTATAATGATTGTGATATTAGCAATCATTACAATGTTAATAAAGTTAGTGTCGTGGGTTTGTATGCCTACGTCAATTACTGACTTACTGATGAAGGGGAGTAAACCCTGTAATATAGTAATCAGTAACATAATAATGAACAGATGAACAAAGCTTTTTTTATATGGTAGGAAATAGCCAAGAATACTCAGAAGCGTTTTTCTGTTTTCGGATTTTGTTACTATTTCATTTTCATAAAATTTTGATTGTGGTTCAATGGCCATAACAATTCCCTTGTCGGTTTTTCTTTTTAACCATCTTTCGGAAAATTGACTAGCCGTGTATTTGACATGGCCTTTTGCGGGATCAGATACGTAAATAATATTTTCTTTTTTATTTGATGAAGTTTTATAAACAACTGCGAAATGGCTGTTGTCCCAGTGTATAACTGCTGGCAAAGGTACTTTGTCAACCAGGTCCGCTACTGTGCATTTTAAGGCGATTGTACGAAGACCAATATTTTCTGCCGCATGACTAAGATCGGATATCGAAATGCCACTCCTGGTTGATCCGCATTTATCTCGCATGAACTGCAGGGAGTAGAATTTCCCATAATATTTTGCGATCATTTTTAGACAAGCTGGGCCGCAATCCATCATGTCCATTTGTCTCTCGGAAGGAAAAGAGTTAAAAATCATTGTTAAAAGTTCTGGGAATGAATACTGTTATTTATATTCCTGAATAATTTTTGTACAAACATCGTTTGGGTTCTGGCAATCGCTCGTAAAATGAAACCGATTTGGATGACCAGGTGAATTTTCACAAGTGGAGGCCTGGTGTGTTCTGGAAACCTAATTTTGATTGCCTTTTTAATGTCTGTATGGCTGAATTGATTTATCTGTCGTAGCGACAGCGAAATCATTTTGTAATTTGAGTATCCTAGAAATTTCCAGTAATAATAGCTGCCTTTTCCGATGCGGTAAGATTTTCTGAAAAATTGCCATGTACCCCTTGCTGCATATTCTACATATGCATTCTTTTCGTAGATTATTAGCCCGCCATTTCTGGTAATATTGTTAGACCATATTGAGTCACCATTTGATCTGATGGTTTCCGGGAAGTACCCAAATTGTCTGAATGTTTCTTTTTTGGTAAAGATATTCCCCCCAGGTGCACCACCATTCATAATTGCGGCCTCCACATTTGCGAAAAGCAAGGTGTCCGCGAAATGGCCACTATTAATCTGTTTGGAATAGTAGAACCTGATGTCACCTGCAACTGCCGATGCATGGGTGGCCTGCAAAGCCCTGATGCCTGTAATTAGCCACCTTGGTGAGGGAATGCAATTGGAATCAAGTAATATAATAATTTCATTTTTGGCATTCCTGATTCCTAAGTTTCTGGAAGGGTAGGGGCTATTCGTACTTCTGTAGAATAGTAATTTGGCATTGCCATATTTCTCTACTACTTCACTTGGAGGGCACGAGGAGTTGTTATCTACAACCAATATTTCTATTTTTCCGCTTGGGTATTCCTGCCCTGAAATGGCATGCAGGCATACCTTTAATTTCGTTTCATTATTTCGGACTGGTATGATAATGGTTACGGCTGGAAATTCTTCCTGGTCTAAGGATCTTTTTTCTTCAAATTTTAATTTTATTTTCACTTTTATGAAGATGAATGTGTTGGGCCAGTTTGCATTCAGCTGTTCCCTGTGAATATAATCGGTTGCTTATGCCTCCAGGTCTGTGGTAGGCTAGTTGTTGATTGAAATATTTAAACCTGGCTCCATTTATAATAAATCGCAGAAGTAACTCATAGTCCATTGCGATTTTGAAATTATTTTCAAATGTGCCATAGGTCTGATAAGCCTCACGACGGATGAATACAGATGGGTGTGCCAGCGTCATGCCATTCTTCAAAAAAAGATGACTGTCGGGTAGGGGTAGTATTCTGGGACTGCCTGTTTCCCCGAGTAATGCTGTTTTACCATAATAAACGTCAAAAGATGGATTTTCGAAAATAAAATCGGACAATGGTTGTAGAATATTCGGCATGTACCAGTCATCTGAATGAATAATACCTATAATTTCGTTAGTTGATTGCTGAATGCCTTTATTCATAGCTTCGCTGATCCCGTTATCTGCCTCACTTATCCATTTTGTAATGATATCGTTATTTTGTTGGATAATATCAATCGTGCCATCTATGCTTGCTCCATCAATCACAATGTATTCAATGTGTGGATATTGTTGATCCCTGATGCTTTTTATAGCATCTTTGAGAAATTTGGCGCCATTTTTTACAACTGTTATTATCGTAAACGAAACTAGTTTTTGGAATTGCAATTTCTTCATGTTAATTGCTGTTTTAGAATGAGTGCCCTTCTGTCTTCTATAAAATAGGTATCAGCTGGAAAGGAGGCCTGTTCCCGATAGTGATACAGTTTGAGCTCATCATCTATGATTAGGTATGGGGATTGATCTAAATCGTGCAAGCATTTTATTTCGGTATGGTAGGTTGTTCGTATGATTGATTTTCTTGTTGGCCAGTGTTCTGTCATCTGAGTGACAGGTCGCCTAATAGTGCATTGCTCAATAAATGGAATGAATATATCTTTTGGTAATTCAAAGCGATAGTCGAATGCCACAATCCGACTGTAAAAGCGTTGATATTTTTCAATGATTTCCTTGATTTTTGTTGTCTTTTGGGGAACCAGGAATTCATCTACATCAATAAATGCAGTCCAATGATTTTGTCCTTCATATTTTACTTTTAAAGATGAGAGTATTGTTTTAATAGCATTGAATTGCCGTTTAATATGCGGCGCATTCTCCAGTGGATTTCCATGCTCCTGCAGCCATTTTATATATTCGCTTCCAAAGCGCCCGTCCAAATATGCGCCGTCTGGTGGTAAAACTTTGTACGTAATGTTGTATTGATGTTGCAGCTTTTGTAACAGTTGAATACTATTGTCGGTTGGATGATCCAGATAAATTATGATTTCATCTATTCCTATGGAACTGTGAAAGGCAATCCATTCTTCCAGTCGATGTGCGGTGTTACGCGTTATTGTAAAAAGTGTAATAGTCATATCAGGAAAGATATAAGTTTTCAATTTGTAATAATGTAGCAGGTTGTTTAATAGCTAAGGTGGATAGCCCGTATTCACAAACTGGATTTATGAAACTATTTACCGGGTATATGCGCCCTGGTTTATGTGCTGTTTCCTGGATAATGCTGTCTTTCATAATATCGACTAAATAGTTATTGAATACCGATATTTCATTCAACCTCGGTGCTAGTTCTGCAAGTTTGAGGTGGTGCATCAATGCTCTGCCAATGCCTGTTGAGAGATGTATGTTTTCTGGAAACAAAATAGTGTTTGCGCGCGTCTGTAAAAATGAGGCATAATAAGATAATAGCTTATTGGTTTTTTCAGTTTTTTCAGTATTTGAAAGAATGTTTTCTGCATCACATAAATGGCTAAGTATCCTTCCTGTAAACAGTTTGGGTTCGTTTTGCCGGATATATAAATAGTGTAAGATACTGGTACTAAGGATGTCGACTAGTTCACTTATTGCAGGCAGAACTTTCCTTGACAGTTGACAACTGAGGCTAAGCAATGGGAGCTCCGCATCAATGGATGCGAGTTTGTTGTTGCTCAAGAATCCCTTGTAATGCTGATGAACATATTTTTTAAGAAGGGTTGCTGCCTGTTCGAATGCTTGCATGAATTTTGTACTATCACAGGATCTTTTGCACAAATAATGGATTATACTAAAAATTTGTAACTGATTCTGTATGTTAATATTTGTTGATTTCAAAAGGAATTCAGTACATGCATTATCCACTTCCATGAGGATATCATCGATGTCTACGTTTATGAAACCATGTTGCTGCAAGTGCTCAAGTGTTAATCCAAATGCGGTAGCGCCTTTGGTTATTGAGAAATCATTGGATAGCGGTCTGCTGGCCGCATCTTCCAATGTTGCTTCTGCAATATATTTATATTGATTATCGGGATAAACCTGGTCTGCATGAAACAATAAAATTGAAATGCTCAGCAGATCATGTTGTGAGAGGTTATTGGTCTTTTCTGCTTTGATTTTAAGGATATCGCTAATTATCTCAATTGCTTTCTCCTCAGTATATCTTTTTTTCATCGATTGTGTACTTGTGTTAATTTTGATATTATGGTGTACGGAGTACCGATGTATTTCTTCTACATATCTGGAAGCACAAACCGTCTGATCATACGCTCTTTTGTTTATACCAAATGGAGTATAAACCTTAAAAGCACCTTTGCAGAACATTTTGTCCATGAGTTTTAACGGTACGCCACAGTTATGTAAGATGGAGTTCCGCGATAAGGTTTGAACAGGTTGGTGGGGCCAGCTGAAGTCTAGTGCTTTGTCTACGGTGATCACCTGGCCCTTTTTCCAGGCAGTCCACAGTATTGCCCACATATCGGCGCACCATGGCTGCAATGCATTAATGGCCGGGTTTCCCATGAGATAGTTGAATAGCTTTTCGGATGTGTTCTCTATCTCCTGCCAGAATGAACTGTTGGTATTTTTAAGTATATACTGTGCCCCTCCGGTGTGTTCGCTGTTTAGCAATAGCAGGTGAGGGTCAATTTCAACTATAGCCGCCATCTCGTACAATGTTTTATGTCCTGCAATTTTTACTATAGATTCAGCACTAATGTAGCTTCTGGTGTCCGATGCATACCAGGTGTCCCCCGGTAGGAGGTGTCTGAATGCTGGAGGCTTGGTAAAAATGATATCCGAGTCGTGGTAAAATATTGTTGCCTTAGCCAGTTCCGGAAATTGTTCGATATGTTTTCTTATTATATGTGGCCTGATGGTGGATGCATAGTTCATGAATGACCGGGTATCAGGGTATATAAATACTTTACCAAAAGCATTTTCGGCTAAAAATTGCTTTAGGTTGCTGCTAATAGTTTTGTCCCTGATCCCAAACAGTACATGTACATCGTTACTGTTTATACCTAATCGCTCGAAGTTGAAAAGTTGAACTTGAATTTGCCATATAAAGTAAAGTTCATCTGGCTGACAGGAGAGAAAAATCATTGTGCGCTTTATTTCATGAGTATTGGGTTGAATTCACTATCTGGCTTGAATTGCATCATGCGGATATTCCTATTCATCTCTTTGCGCACCTGCATTTCAGATTCGGGGTTGTAAAAATAGCATATATGTGCATCCCCTATGTTTTTTCGGTGTATAGCCAATACCAGGCACTTACTGTATTGGTTCATAAATAATTCAGTCTGGTTTAACTGATAGATATATGCATCAGTCGCGTTGATAGCCTGCCGTTGGGCCGACGACAGCCGCATCGATGAATACAAGCTATCCGATTGGTAAGTAAGCAGATTGTAAAAACTTTGATTAGCATCAAAGTCGTGCTTTCTGAAAGCTGACTTCATTATTGTTGTATCATATTTAGGTTGCCTGATTGGTATTAAGGCAATTCCAATCACTATTTGCTTCCTTTTATGTTGCAACGTTTTAAAAAAGTAACTCAAACTTGCCTTCTTAGAATAAGCGAAGCTTCCTTGTGTGTCTCTGTCCATATAGTTTTTGGGACTGACGAAAGTTAAATTGCATTCATTTAAATAGCTCCTGAATACTTTTTCTGACTGCTGTCCGTATGTAAGGTTGTGAAGCAAAAGTATCGTGAGGAGTTGTAGCATTATTTTTAAATGAAAAGCCTGCATAGTGGGAGATATTTAATGTTTGTCTGTTAAAATGAGTCGCTGAGTAGGCCGATCCAATAGTTATGTGCCTTATCATCAGCTACCTGATGATAAAAATTGTTAGTTTTGGGCTGAAGTATTGGATCGACCTTGGTACTAACTTCTGAGCTAGCTTATGCAATTATTATGGCTTCTACAGCATTCCATCTATGCGGAATACTCTGTCAGCTGCAATCTCAGAAAGTGGTTTTATCGAGGCTCCCCCGCTTGTTGGATCGTATAGATATGCTAATTGGCTGTTTTGATCCACATACTGAATTATTACTGAGTGGGCTACCCCGCTGCCAGTTCCATAATCGCACATGATTGGTACGTTCAGTGACCCGCTTAACGTGGAGAGGTCAACTTGCTGCACAACAAAATGAGATGAAAGGAAATTATACAGCGTGGCCGCGTCAACTCCTTCATTGGCATTGCCGTATTCTGAGTCATACAGCCCCTCCCAATAGCCACTTTCATAGCCGTATTCGCCACCACCATAATAGTTTGCTACATAGGCGCAAGAGTTATAAACACAATCGTAGCCATCGGTGGGGCCATCTGGGTTGGTCGTGAGATAACCACCATAGTAGGATCTCATTTCTTCGGAGTCTACTATCTCCAGCTGTTCTGCCAGAGCGGCAAAAGTTAATCTGCAAATTTTCATGAAATTTGAATTTATGGTTTAACAAAAAATAAAAATTCCTGAGTCGTTAGTTACGACTGTTTGCATGATCAAATGGAGAAAGTAAAAAGGTGGAGCCAAATATTTTGGCTGGGAATGTTAAATTATAGAACATTCTATTCGTAACAAAATATATTTTTATCTATTTATCTTGATCCCTCCAAAACTTTTTCAGACCACCCTTATACTACGCCAGAGAAGTATAACTAGCCGCCATAAAATTATCCTTTTGCCTCTTTCTCAATTATTTGTTGTACTTTCACGCCGCAATTGGTTTTTACCCTTCATTTCACGAAGGTTAAAATTAATAGGGAATCAGGTGCAAATCCTGAGCAGACCCGCTACTGTAAGTTCTGTAACAACACTTCGACATCCACTTGCCACTGTTTTTAGTGACTAAAAACGGGAAGGCCGTCGAAAGTGAGAACAAGCCAGGAGACCTGCCATGCAGCTATTTCGTAAGCACTCGGGGAAGGTGCTTTGAATCAACTACACTGAAATTATTTCAGGATTTTTTGAGTATGTCATCCGGTACCCATACCGGACCAGTTTTAATTTTTATCGATATGTCAAACGCATTAAAAACGTTGATGATAACGTTTTTGGCATTTATTGGCACGCGCAGTTACGGACAAAAAACCAACCGCGATTCCACCCACGTGGATACCGCCGGCATCAGAATGTTGCGGGGTGTTACCATCTCCACCATTGGCTATAAAGAGGTGATCCCTTCGCAAAAACTTACCGGCGAAAATCTAAAAAGCCTAAACAGTTTTTCCGTAGCAGACGCTATCCGCTATTTCGCTGGCGTGCAGGTAAAGGATTATGGTGGCATCGGCGGACTCAAAACCGTAGACATGCGCAGCATGGGCACCAACCATATGGGCGTATTCTACGATGGTATACAACTCGGTAACGCACAAAACGGACAAATCGACCTCGGTAAATTCTCCATGGATAACATCGAATCCATTGCAGTATACAATGGTCAGAAAAGCGATATCTTCCAACCGGCAAAGGATTACGGCTCCTCCGGCAGCATCTACCTGCGTAGTCGCAAGCCTGCATTCGACTCCACCAAAACCACTAACTTCAAAGGCGTTTTTAAAACAGGCTCCTTCGACCTGATCAATCCCTCCGTACTGTGGGAACAAAAGATTTCAGAAAACGTACACTATTCCCTCAGCACGGAATATATTAAGTCATCCGGACGCTACCCGTTTCGTTATAAAAGAGTATATCATAATTCCGGCGCTACGGCATGGGATACTACTGCGATCCGCCAAAACGGAGATATTGAAGCCTGGCGCCTAGAGAGTGGTTTGTATGGGAATATCAACCGCGGCGCATGGAATGTAAAAGGATATTTCTATGATTCGGAAAGAGGGATACCTGGCGCCATCGTTAACAACGTATGGAAACGCTCACAGCGGCAGTGGGACCGTAACTTCTTTATCCAGGGCGGCTTGCAGAAAAATATCGTGAAAGGATATGATGTGCAGGTAAACGCAAAGTATGCTAACGACTATATGCGCTACCTCAACCCGGATACGACTTTGATGTACCTGGATAATAACTTCCACCAGCAGGAATGGTACGCTTCTATCGCCAATAAATACAGTGTATCCAAAAAGATAGACATCAACCTCTCCACTGATTTTCAGTACAACACATTGAACTCAAACCTGGATGGCTTTGTATTCCCGAAACGTTTTACCTCCCTGGTAGCATTAGCCACGGCAGCTGAATTAGGGCCGGTGAAAATGCAGGGAAGTCTGCTGGGCACATTTGTAAATGAGCAAATTACCCGGGGTAACACCTCCACCACCGATACCTCCGTAGCAGCTCCTGCTAAAAATGAAGTCACACCTGCTTTCTTTATTTCTTACAAACCCTTTGCCAAGGAGGATTTTAACCTGCGGGCCTTCTATAAGAATATTTTCCGGATGCCTACTTTCAATGATCTCTACTATACGGATATTGGGAATATTAGCCTGCAACCGGAATATACACACCAATATAACCTCGGCTTTGCGTATCGGAAGAGTCGCGCCGGTTCCGTGCTGAGCGAATTTCAGCTGCAATCCGATTTTTACTACAACCAGGTCACCAACAAAATTGTGGCCGTGCCTAAGGGCAGCGGCATGTACCGCTGGATGATGATGAACATCGGGGATGTGGAGATCAGGGGAGTAGATGTAGTAGCGGATCTGGCATTTACTTTTCCCAGGGAGATATTATTGAATATCAGGACCGCCTATACGTACCAGACCGCACGCGACTATACCACACGCAAAAATCCGGAACTACAAAAGATTACTTACGGCGGCCAGATACCTTACATCCCCTGGCACAGCGGTTCTGTTATTTCAACAGTGCAGTATAAGTCGTGGCGACTAAACTACAGCTTTATTTATGTAGGGGAGCGTTATCAGAACTCCGCCAACATACCGGAGAATTACGAACAGCCCTGGTATACCAACGACTTGTCCGCCTCCAAAAACTTTGCTTTTAAGCGTTACCGCTTCAGGATTGCAGCAGAGCTGAATAATGTACTGGGACAGGATTATGAGGTAGTAGTGAACTACCCGATGCCGAAAAGAAATTATAAAATCATTTTATCCGTTGAACTATGAGCAGGCAATATCTATTCTTACTCCTGGTGTTAATTTTTATGGCGTCCGCCTGCCGGAAAGATGTGGAAGTGTTTATTAATGAAGATACTTCCCTGGACTCCGCCACCGTCAATGGTTTCGCCGGCTTCTACCTGTTAAATGAAGGGAATATGGGAAGCAATAAAAGTACACTTGACTATTTTGATTACACTACGGGTAAGTACCAACGAAATATCTACGCTGCCATCAACCCGAATGTTCCAAAGGAATTGGGAGATGTAGGCAATGATATGGCAATTTACGGTAGCCGGTTATATGCGGTGATCAACGCTTCCAATAAGGTGGAAGTTATGGATGCCCGCACCGCCAAACGCATCGGACAGATTGAGATTCCCAATTGTCGCTATATTAAGTTTGATAACGGTTACGCCTATATTACTTCTTATGCCGGTCCTATCCAGATCAATCCTAACTATACACAGAAAGGCTACGTGGCTAAAATTGATACCGCCACACTTGCAGAAGTGGACCGGTGCATAGTTGGCTTCCAGCCGGACGGTTTGGAAATCACCAATGGCAAAATTTATGTAGCTAATTCCGGCGGCTATATGGGCGCTGGTAGTACGGACAAATACGAACGAAGCGTTTCCGTGATTGACCTGGCATCTTTCAAAGAAGAAAAAAGAATTGATGTGGCTTACAACCTGCATCACATCAAGGTGGATAAGCGCGGTGACTTATGGGTAACCTCCCGCGGGGATTATAAACAGCTGCCATCGCGGCTGTATTTCATCGATAAAAGCCAGGAGAAGGTGACAGATACCTTACCCATCGCAGTGAGTAACTATTACCTCGATGGCGATTCCCTGTATGTATACAGTACCGAGTGGAGTTATATCACGTATTCCAATGTGATCACCTACGCCATCGTGAATACACGTACAAGGGAAGTGGTGAGTAAGGCTTTCATCACAGACGGCACAGAAAAGGAAATTGAAATTCCCTATGGTATTATGGTAAATCCCGTGACCAAAGATATTTACGTAACAGACGCCGGCAATTATGTATCCCCCGGCATGCTTTACTGTTTTTCGAAAGAGGGGAAAAAGAAATGGAGTGTTCGTACCGGTGATATCCCTGCGCATATGGTTTTATTACCCAAATCGTAAAGGGATAGCAGCGTTGTCGATTTGTGTAGAGACGCCTGGCAGGCGTCTATCCGCGCAGATCTCCGCTAATTTCTTTGCAAAAATATCAATACGGAGATTTCCTTGACGATCATAGCGAATAGACGCCTGCCAGGCGTCTCTACACCAATCGAAGGTGCGCCTGAAAGGTATATCCTGTCATCGAAGAAATAATCTACAAACGTTCTATAAAAGTGCAACTGAAATTTAACGTATGAAAAGAACCTTTTTTCTGAATCTGTTTGCTGCTGCAGTTTTGCTTTCCTCCTGCAAGAAAGAGGAGTACCGTGCCCCCAGTATTACCGGCATTGCTGCGGATACAATTGTATTAAATATAGGAGATAGAATTGTATTGGCGCCCAACGTCAAGAACCTGAAAGGCAATAGCTATGCCTGGCTGGTGAATGGACAAGCAACCGCTTCCGGCCAGCTCAGCTATACCTTCGAAGCTACGGCGTCAGGTAATTTTGAAGTTACTTTTAAGGTAGATAATAAAGGCGGCACCGACAAGCAATCCTTTAACATATACGTGGAAAAACCGATCGAACTGACTATTGCGGATCAGCTGGAAGTATCCATGGGTAAGGTGCTCGAGATATCACCCACGGTGAACGGCCCTGCTGGAAATGATTTTACATACCAATGGTCCATTGGGGATTCGGTGATTGGCAGGCAGCGCATATTGAATTTTATTTCACCAGCCGCAGGTACCTATGAACTGAAATTTCGGGCAGTAGCCGGTAAGCAAACGGCAACGGCTACACGTAAAATTGTAGTCAAACCGGAGCAATATGTACAAAATGCCTACATGGTACTGGAATATGCACCAGCACCGGCTAAAAACCATAACTGGGCCATCATTGGCAACGCTGAATTCTGGAAGTTCGGACATGAGTTCCAACTGCCTTACAATGATTTTTTAGCAAAAGCCACCGCTATGCGCAGGGATAATGTGGCCCCTTCGCTGGTGATAGGCTCCTGGGGTGGATATGCAGTATTCAGGTTTGATCATACCGTTGCCAATGCCGCCGGGAAGCCCGACCTGGAACTCACCGCTACCTGCTCCCGGCTGGACCTGCCGGCAGTTTATGTAGCCTACGACCGTAATAAAAACGGGAAGCCGGACGAAGAGGAGTGGTACGAAATCAAGAATGAGGATTATGGACTGGAAGATATGCCGGACTATGCCATCACCTTTACGTACAACAAAACCGAAACAGACGCCAAAAGAATTTATACTTACTATAACTGGAAAGATAACCAGGAAACGCCTGCACAAGGGGAGATGCTGACCAATAAAACCTTTACCAGCGCTATGACGGATGCCGGCACCTTCTCTTCCCGAGGGTTTTTCCCTGGTCTCAGCATGACAGATATCCCGAATAAAAAAGTAGCCATCCTGGATGGCTGGCAAAACACCTTTACCCGCAAGGGCAAGCGTATTACCAAAAACCTCACCGGTGCACCGCCGTTTTCGCAAAAGCTGAATATTGATATTGACCTCGCGGTAAACAGCAGGGGAGAGCGCGTACAGCTACCCGGTATTGATTTCGTGAAGGTAAGGAAAGTGGTGTATCCTGTGCAGCAGGACTTCATCAACGCCGGTGGCCAGGTGGTAGATTATAACATGGATGAAACCCGTATGCTGCACGTGGGCGCCATCCTGGACAAACACCTCATCAAATAGAAAGCCGGGCAACCCCGAAACTAATATCTCACAAAAAAAACTTGACTGATGAAAAAGTCCCATTTTAGTAAAACCCTCATTATAGCAGCAGTATCTCTTGTTGTAGCATCCTCGTGTTCCAAGCAAAACGATCTGGCGCCAGATCCGGTTGCGCAAAACAACGCCGTGGCAACAACGGCAAAATCCCTGCTGACCAGTTCCTACACGATTACGTTTGAAGGGATTGGTCGCGGCTACATGGCCGATACAACTTCCTATGGCGACAATGCCTATTCATCCTGGGGTGGTACCCAGATTGCGCCCTACACGCATTCTCCCAGTAACCTGAAATTCGCCATCAAAGGCGCCGGAAGTGGTCCGGTGGATTATTACAATGGCGGTTTTGTAGTGTCTGACTGGAATTATAAATCCAATATACCTGGTAAGTCGGGCGATTGGTGGTATTCCTACCTGAACCAGTGCAGTGTGTACAGCGGTACCCACGGTGCTAAAAACGGTGGCTACGGTGGCAGCAGCAACTTCGCAGTGTTGTTCGGCTACGTGGATGCCTGGAATGCTTCCTATGCTACCCGCCCGGTGATGAATTTCACCAGTGGCAGCGGCGTAGTGGATGGTATGTACATCTGCTTGTCGTCCTACACCTATGGCGTTATTCAGAATGGTAATGCCTTTGGTTCTTCGGGTACCGCCACTCCGCTGAAAGATATCGCTAACGGCGAAGGCTATATTAAATTACTCGCATACGGTTATAACGGTAGTACACCTACGAATAATGGCGACCCGGTAGAAATCTACCTGGCACGCTACAGTAACCACCTGCCGGTAGTATCTCCTTTAACTGCCTGGACGTATTTCGACCTGTCGGATTTAGGTACGGTAACCCGCGTTGAATTCAATTTCGAAGGCAACGATAATGGCTCCTATGGCTTAAACACACCAGCGTATATCTGCATTGACAACGTAGATGTGACGATCTAACGGCATTAAAAGTTATGCCCGGCTTTTCTTTTAAAATTATATCAAATGAATAATCGATTTAAATTTCTCGTTTACCTTGCCTGCGGTTTGTTGATAATCAGCAGCTGTAAAAAAGAAGGAGCTGAAATACCGGATACACCACCGGTAATTTCCGGCCTGGATTCCGCTTATTATGTAGTGGTAAAAGAATCCCTGTTGCTGAAGCCCACCGTGGAAAATAAGGTGGATTCCATTGTGTGGGTACTCAATGGCACGCGTGCCGCCAATGCGCTGCAGTACAACTTTGTGGCTCCTGCGACTGCCGGTACTTTCAGCCTGGTGGTAACGGCATATAACCGGGGTAATATTATTCAGAAAGTGATACAGATTACCACCGGTCAGTACCTGAACCGGGAAACCAATGCCAATACCATCCTCGCACTGGAAGCCTCCGCTAAGTTCGCCGGGAAAACGGATGTGAAATGGGAAGTAGTAACGGCTCCGGGTGACCTGTACCGGCTGACTGCCGCTAATACCACGGCCTTATTCACGGCGGTAGACAAGGGGGCCTATAAAATCAGTGTTTCCTCCGGCAGCCTGAGTGATACCCTGTTGGTAACCGTAAAGCAGGCTACGCAGGCACCATCTCCCTATATTTCCAAAGTATTTGATTACCTGCCCGCCCCGGGCCAGTTCGTAAACGAAATGCCTAAATACACTACCGGTGATACCTACGAAACCATGCTGGCTAAGGTAGAAAAAGAATTGAAGGGGGAAGATGCCAGTGTTATTACGCTGGGTGGCTGGGGAGGCTATGTGGTGATAGGCTTTGATCATACCATCGTAAACGTAGCTGGCAGGCGCGATTTTCGCATCAATGGTAATGCCTTTGGGGCTAACTCCAACCCGCGCCCCAATGCGCCTTTTGGTGGCAGCTGTGAGCCTGGTGTGGTAATGGTAGCATACGATAAAAATAAGAACGGTAAGCCGGATGAGGACGAGTGGTATGAGATCAAAGGCAGCGGCAACTTCGGCGCCGACAAAGAACTATGGTACAGCGCCGCCGTAAACGGTAAGGTAGATGTACGCACCTTCCGCAATTACGAAATGACCTACAACCGCCCGGCTACTGAAACACCTGGCACACCGGATAACTACACCAGCATTGCCAACTACATCCAGTGGAAAGATAATCAGGGACAACAAGGCTATAAAATCAAAAATACCTACCATACGCAAAGCTATTATCCGGGTTGGGTAAAAGACAACCAGCTCACTTTTAAAGGCATTCGGCTGGCTGCCAATGGCGTAGATGAAAGTGGCTCCGGTAGCTACTATGTGCTGTATGCTTATAGCTACGGCTATGTAGATAATTATCCAAACGTACATGATAATTCAGGCATTGACATCGACTGGGCCATTGACAAAAACGGTAATAAAGTAACGCTGCCGGGTATTGACTTCGTAAAAATATATAATGGCGTGGACCAGGAAAACGGCTGGTTGGGTGAATCATCCACCGAGGTGAGTCGCGGTGAAGACCTGCACCTGCTGGGTACCAACATTGCCACCATTAACTAACAATAGCAACATCAATTAGTATCAAAAGCATATGAAAAAAAGTGTATTAGGCGTAGGGGCGTTCATCGCCGTGGCAGCAGTATCCTGTTCCAAAAATGAAGCAACGGATCTTGTGCCGGTAGAAGCCCCTGAAGTGGCGATTGTAAATGTACTTGCGCAAAACGCCGTAGCACAGGAAGACACCCTTGTGTTTAAAGTAAAAGCAGGCAAAGGCAGCACCTATGCCTGGGCAGTGGATGGTAAGGATGCAGCTGTTACGGACAGCATTTTTAAATTCGTGACCAGCGATTTAGGGGAGCATAAAATTACTGTAACAGCAGCGCTGAACGGGCAGAAAACAAGCTCCCAGGAAACGATTAACGTATACGGTAAGTACAAGTTCGGGACTTTCGTGCTTAATGAAGGCAACATGACTACGGAGAATGGTAGCCTTACCTTCATTAGTCCTAAAGGTGTGGTGACGGACAGTGCCTATTTTAAAGCCAACGGTACCCAGCTGGGTAATGTAGCACAGGATTTATTTATCCGTAATAACAAGATCTATATCATTTCTCAAAATGGCAACAAAAATGCAGTGGGTACCTCTTTTCAAAATGATGGCCGACTGATTGTAGCCAATGCCGAAACTTTGAAAAAGGAAGCAGCGTTCAATGACGAGTTGAGCACCCTGAGCTGGCCTACACATGTGGCCGTACTGAACGAGCAGAACGTGATCATAAGGGATAACAATGGTTTGTCGAAATTCAATACCACCACCAAAGTGCTGACGTTCATCAAAGGTTCCCGTTCTGCAGCTAAAATGACTATGGCCGTTTCAAACGGTAAAATATTTGCCGCTGCCGGCACCAAAGTGTTTGTGGTGGAAGCGGATAAAGACACTATTAGCTATGCGCTGGATATGAAAGCATCCGTAAGTGGCGTGGTAAAAGCGAGCGACGGTAACATCTGGGTGTCCACTACCGGTGCACCTTCGAAAATCTCTAAAATCAACTTCAGGGATTACTCGCTGATAAAAGCGAACGAAATTACTACCGGTAGCTTAAGTGCAGGCTTCGGCGCTACACCAGGCATTACCGCCAAAGGCGATACGCTGTATTTCAGCGGTGCCGGTACAAAAATTTACCGTCATGTATTCAGTCTGAATACAACTGAGTTTATGGTGGATGCGAAAACGATGGTAGAAAACGCTGGTATCGTTTACAATAATATTGCGGTGCATCCGGTTACCGGTGAGGTATATCTCAATACCATGAAAGGTTATGGATTGAACTACCTGATCAATAATATCAGTGTGTTCAACTTCAGTGGTGATGCGGCGCTGCGCGCTAACTATAAGGATTATACGAATTTTCCGGCAGGTACTTTCTTTACCTATTCGTTTAATTAGTTGTAGTTAAGAATTAGCTTTTGCCTTCGGCAGAAGGTATGACGTCCCATAGAGAATAGACTGAAGGTTTTTTCTCTATGGGATTCTTATTTACACATCTTCCTTGGTTTTTCTGGCATTTGAAAATTGTGTAATTCTATTTTCCTGTTCTTTAGCGATGGCCGTAATTTTTGCTGAACCCAGTTCCTGCACCAACAGTTCATCGATGGATTTATTACGGGCGCCGGAAAGCATTTCCTGGTGCTTTTGTTCGGTGCGTTTGAGGAGGTTCACCACCACTTGCTTGTCCTGCTGGCTGATGTCGTGATACAGTAGCAGCGTAGGTTTATACAGCAGCTGATATAATTTAAACAACGTTTTTTCTCCCGCTTTGGTGATGCTCACCAGTTTGGCCCGTTTATCGTCCGGGTCGGCTTTTTCACTCACGTAGCCGAGTTTTTTCAATTTATTGAGGATATCGATGCCGGTGGTTTGTTCGGTAAAGTTGTACTGGATCAGCTGTGTTTTTTTGACTGATTTCAGGTGATAAATGGAGCTGAGGAAGTAAAACCATTCCAGCTCAAAGCCAGGCATATCCTGCAGTGCCATTTTGCAATACACGGTGTGCATATTGGCTACGCGGCCGATTAGTTTGGCAAAAACGGTGTCCAGATCCGGCGGTGTGAGGCCGCTGAAGAGTTGGCCGTTGCTCTCTGTAGCTAAAAAGTTCATGCAGAATTCCACAGCAGTAGCGCCTTTGTGCTGCTGATTGTATGTATCCCAGGCAGAAATAAGTTTCACCAGTTCGCTCATGATATATCGGATTCGATGTAAAAGTAAATTATTTAAGACGAATAACTTTGTTTATTACTGTATTTTCTTAATTTTATGTCGAAATAGTTGTTTTGTGAAGTTGAATATAACTAAACCGATATAATTAAACATATGACATCAAGTTATTTAACCCGAGCTGAGGTGTGGCTGTTCATTACCACCGTAATTTATTTTCTCATGAACGGTGCGCAGATTTTTGAAACGCTGGTGTTTGTACCAAAATGGACGGCGGTACCGCCGGAGAATTTTAAATTGCTATTAGACGGGAGAGGAGCGAGCTTAAAAAATTTCTGGATTGTGTTGCATTCCGTACATGAAGTTACATTTTTATTAGCCATCATTTTTTGCTGGAAGATAGATTTTGCAAGGAACTGGCTGCTGGTATTGTTTGCGGTTCACTTCGCCGTACGGGTGTGGACATTAGTGTTCTTTGCGCCCAATATCATAAATTTTCAAAAGATTGCAGCAGCCCAGGCGGTGGTAAGTAACCTGGCAGAGCGGGTATCGTTGTGGCAAACGCTGAATTATGTCCGGGTGGCTATTTTTGTGGTGGTATCAATTGGGCTTATCCCGTTGTTTATACGGGTGCTTAATTTACGGCTTAGGTAGAGAGGGGCTGCGCCCCTCTGCCCACGTTTGATAGACGGGCTGCGCACGTCTCTACGTTGTTATGATGGAGGCCACCGACTTCCCGCTTGTCAGCGCTGCTTCCACAGTTCCCATAGCAGGCCCTTCATACAAATACTCCCCCGCAAAATAGACGGTATCCTGTATCGGCTGTGATAATATTTTTCTTGCAGCACTGCTCGGCACTTTATCATACGCATATGACCCGCGTGTATACGGATCGGCCGTCCAGTTAACTACCTGCCAGCCGCTTAGCTGAGATTGCAATGTTTTAAGTGGAACCTGGTAGATGCGATGCAGAGATGTTAGGGTGGCATGCAATATTTCATCGGCCGACCACTCCCGCATTTCCCATGCCGGCGGGCCTCCCAGCCAACCGGTGAGTAACGTGCTGCCGGGTTCCGTCTGCGTCCAGTAGGTTGGAACCGTTTCGCCGGAAACCACCAGCCTGGTGGTACTGGCACTCAACGCAGGATTGCCGAATGCGGCATCGTTCATCCAGAAAGGGGTGGTGAATTCCAGGAGGATTTTGATGATGGCGCCAAAGCCTATGTCGTGCAATGCGGCTGTATGCTGCTGCAGCGCTGGTTCAAAAGTAACGCCGTTTGCTTGCTGCAACACGCCCAGTGGTAGCGCCACCACCACTTTTACCGCCTGGTAAACACTGTTGCTTTGTGTGTATACAGTTACGCTTCCATTGGTCCATTCGATGCGCTGTACCACCTGCTGCAATAGTATCTCGCTACCTCCCTTTGTACAAATATCCTGCAGGTATTGAATCATAGCGCGATAGCCTGCCGATACCCGATGTTGTGCTTCATCGTCCTCATGTTCCCATTCGCTGCGGATAGCAAAAGTACTGACCTCGCTGAGTGAGGCGGTGTCGTATCCGTTTACAAAGGCAGTAATTTCCTTGCGCATGGCTGTATATTCCGGACCGGAGAAATGTTGATCGAGGAATGCTTCCAGCGGCAAATCCTGTTCCAGCTGGTTCATTTTTTCCATTAATTCATCCCACCCGGTAATGGGTTCATCGCCTTGTTGTATTTGTCCGTTATGATGATGAAACATTTCAAAACGGGTATCATTATACGAAATACCGGCTTCCCTTAGCAGGTCGAGTGTAACGGGCAGTTCGCCATGAATAAACTCCGCTCCCAATTCAGCAAACGACAGTCCGTGTTCATGCTGAATCGTATGAATGCGGCCACCGGTACGCTCCCGGGCCTCCAATACAATTACTTTTTTGCCAGCCCGGGTAAGTCGGCTGGCTGCCATCAGTCCTGCGGCGCCAGCGCCAATTACTATTATATCAGCTTGTTTCATGTTTTCCGTTGATACAGGAAAGTTACTGATAATGTGCCACGCAGGAGTGCAGTTGCGCATAATTTCTTAGAGAAGTAATAGTATCTTTAGCCTCGTTTTAACTGTCCATAAGTATGTTTTTTGTTAGTGAGGTCAAAACAAACCGGCCCAACACCTTCGATGTACCGCTTCAAAAACTGGTATATAAAATGCTCCGCGAAAATGCGGTGGAATACCAGCGCGTGGAAACTAATGCCAGCCCCGGACCAGCTGAATTGCTGCAGGTAGCAGTGCAACTACAGGTGATGATGGTACAAACGCTTTTTTTGTGCGACCGCCAGCAGAACGATTTTTACCTGGTGATAACACCACAGGATAAGCCCTTTACGCCGGAGGACCTGAGCGCGGAACTCCGCATTTCACACGTAGGTTTTGCACCGGTTAAACTGCTGCAATCCTTGCTGGGTACGGATACTGCCGGTGCCACCGTGCTGAGCTTACTATTGGATACAGAAAAACATGCACAACTGGTGATTGACAGGGAAGTGCTGCAGGAGGAGTATTTCGGCTGTACAGACGGGAGCGGAACGAACTTTCTTAAACTGCGGACGGAGTGGCTAACGGGGGAGTTTATACCGGCGGTTGGGCATGATCCGATGTATGTTAATTTTTGAATGATGAAACAATTTTCGCCCGCCATTACCGGCGGCAGTATCCCTACCACCGCCGGTTCCAGCCAACTCACTTCGTTTTACTCCTGGCGATTGTAAACCCTGTAGCAATCAACCATACATAGGACCCGAAACGCACTACCGGCAACAGGATCATTAGTGCAGGAAAAAATAGGCTCAGCGTAGAAAGCTCTGCGATCCCGGCCAGTATTAGTCCCAGCCAGGCTACCCATTTGGGCGTATAGCCTCCCAGTAAACCTGGAACAGCAATGCCCGCCATTAGTAAGCCTAATGCTACTACGTGCGCCACACCACCCGTGGCAAAACCAAATAACTGCATCGCGTGCATGGCCGACAAATTATCCGCTACGCCAGGCTGGGTCAATACCCAGGTGCACAGGCCGGAAAGCGCCATAAACAGGGAGGCCGACAGGCCGCCAAAAAATGCAATATTCACTCCCGTTACATTTACCCCTAGGAAGTTCAACCTGCTGGTTACCGCTGCGGTAAACAATCCCAGCGGAATGGCCGCACCAAATTGTAATACTGCATTGATCCGGGTGGCATCCGCAAAGCTTTGCAGCCGGTGCTGCGCATCCGCCAGCGGTACAAATGGATTAGGAAACCCCATGCCTTTGGTTAGTATGCCCAGGATGACCAAACTGGCCACAAACAACGATACATGGACTACTGCCAGGATGCCGGGATGGGGACCACGGTGCCGGCTATACGGCGAATGAATAGAAGATACCGACATAAAATGGATTTTAAGAATTAGTATATTAATTTAGTTTACATTATAAACCAAATGGACAAAAAAAATCGCGCTACAAATGCAGGTAGATTTTTATATCCGCTACATATTTTTCAAACGCTTTTTTTCCCGTGTCCGTCAATTTGCAAATGGTTTGCGGGTAGTTGCCCTTAAAGGTTTTGATCACTTCAATGTACCTGGCCTCACTCAGCTTTTTAATCTGCTGACTCAGGTTACCCTGCGTTGTTTGGGTAACCTCCATCAGGTAATTGAAATCCGCCTGCTTAATTTTTACCAGTACCGACACAATTGCCAGTCGTACCGGGGTATTTAATACAGGATCTAAACCATTATACATCGCCGTTATGCTGTTTTTGAATATTTCAGTAAATAACCTGGTATGAGGTAGCCACCCATTACGGCAACACCCTGCAACAGAGGTTTTATGGCATCGCTAACCACCACACTGCAGCAAGCCAGCAGCAAAAATAATATTCCTCCGCCAATTAACGGCCTGAATCGCATCACCAATCCTGATACCAGCGTTCCCAGTCCCCCCAATAATAGTGTATACGTAAACGGTAGCTGGTGTTTCACCACACTCATGGCTACCACTAACAAAAAGCAGACACCAATAGTAGCCCACAGCTGCTTCAGAAACCAGTTTAACCAGGTTTCAGTGCCCGCCTTCATCCGCCGGAAAAAACGGATCGTCCAGATACCGCCGGCAAGTACCACCAGGGGAAACGGTAAAAAATAGAGGGTAGTATCCGTAAACGCATGTAACCCGTAAAAGGCGAAACTCGCCCCGGCAATCAGCCAGCCCCACAGTAAAAAGCAATCGCTCATTGCCCGTATGTTATCCCTGGTTTTGGCTATGGTGGCCGTGATCAACCGGAGACTCTGCTCCGGGTCCAGCCTCATTTCATTCGCTTCCATGAAATAGCTTTTAGCGTTTACTTACAAATGTAAATGTAGTTTACGATATAAACTAAATTATTTTTTATCCCGGCAGTGCAGGTGTTAAGCTGCCACCACGGCCTGGAGCACGCTGGCAGCTGCCGCGCAATTCCATAAAAGCCGGTTTTATATCTCTCGAAAAAAAATGAATGAACAAGCGTTAGAGATATTAAGGTAGCATTAGCTACCTTATATAGAATAAATAAAACGAGGCTGTATCAAATCGTTATGATACAGCCTCGTTTTATTCGGGTGCCTGGTGGAGCCAGGCAGTCGTTTAATCGATTCTTAAGATGGTCCTCTTTTCGTATAGCTTAATCCGTTAAGCACGCATCGCTGCTTCCCGCAACGAAATCATCCGCTGCAGTTTGGAATCCCAGATCTTCAGCCTGCAACAGGCCATCACATCTTTCAACCGCCAGCTGGTGGTTTTAGCCCGCTGTAACTCAGGAATCTTTGCCATTACTTCCGGCAACCGGTAAAATGGAATTTTCGCATTCAGGTGATGAATATGATGATAGCCGATGTTGCCGGTAAACCAGTTCATCAGCGGCGACATCACCATGTAGCTGCTGGATAACAACGCAGCATCATGATAGCACCAGTCCTCATTTTCCTTGAAGGTTACACCCGGGAAATTATGCTGTGCATAAAACAGGTAAGCGCCAATGCCACAGGCAATGGAGAACGGCAGGAATACGAACAGTAGCCAGGCTTCCCAGCCCAGGAAGTAGAAAATGGCTACACTACCACTCACATGTAAGATGATGGCAAGCAGACTGTCCATATGCTTGCGCGGGCTGCTCAGGAACGACTGCACACACATGCCAATCAGGAACATGGACAGGTAACCTGACAAAATCGTTAATGGATGCCGGGTGAAGAGGTACGCCCTTTTTTCCCTGACATTCATCTGCTCGAACTTATGGCGCGTGGCAATGGGATAGGAGCCAATGCTGGCGCTGAAAAGCTTGGAATTATTTTTATGGTGGTAATCGTGTGAACGTTTCCAAATGCTCGCCGGTGCGAGGATGTAAAGCCCAAATACAGTCATCACCGCATTGGCAATAGGAGAATGTTGCAGGATGGTGTGATGCTGGTGATCATGATAAATCACAAACATCCGTACAATGAGTAGTCCGGCCAGGATGCTGGCAGCTAACCGGAGAACAAAATAAGGCAGTAAAAGGGTACAGGTAAGTGCACCCGCCAGTAATGCCAGCGTGGTCCATAAGTGGAACCAACTGCTGGACCTTACTTCACTGGCAAAAGGTTTCGTTGCCAGGATAAGGTCTTTTCCTTCGCGCATAGGTCTTTGGTTTGTATGATGTGGTTACGCAGTACTGCTGCGTCAGTTGAATCAGTGTTAAGCTGCCTGTGGTCTTTTGTGCTTCCAGCGTCGGTGCGACCACAGCCAGGTTGCAGGCTCTTCGATAATGTCTTTTTCCAGTTTTCGTGTGTGCAATACCGTGATATCACCCTCTGCTGCCGCAGAAGGGTCTTCTACCAACATCGTTGCCACTACAGTATAATATCCTCTTTTTACCCTGTTCACCGATACATACACTACCGGCGAATTCATTTTTTGTGCAATCTTTTCGGTGCCTTTGAATACAGGTGTGTCCTGGTGCAAAAATGGTACCCATTGTGCCGTAGAAGGCTGTGGCGACTGATCCGCAATAAATGCCGTCGCATTTACTTCATGCCTGTTTTTTACCATTTCGCGGAAAGTATCCTGCATGGCAATCAGCCTGGTGCCAAAACGGGTACGCATGTGGATCATCAGGTCGTTGAAGCGCTTATTGCCCAATGGATGGTAAATAACATATAATTGTTGCTTACATAAAATACTGAATGTATTGCCGGCCCATTCCCAGTTGCCCTTGTGGCCCATCACCAGCACTGCGCTTTTGTTGTTGGCCGCCAGCTTGTTAAACAGTTCTACCGTTTCGGGCGTAAAACTGCAACGCTTTACCATCTCTTCTCTGCTGATAGTAAGCGTCTTAAATGTTTCCAGGAACATATCACAGAGGTAGCGATAAAAATCTTTACCGATTCTTTGTAGTTCCGCTTCAGATTTGTCAGGAAAAGATGCCCGCAGGTTAGTCATTACCACCTTTTTCCGGTAAGAAAGAACGTAGTACAACAGCAGAAACATCACATCAGATAACAAGTATAACAGACGGAAAGGCAATAAGGCAAGCCCGTAAATTACAGGTTGCAGACAATAATAAATAACAGTTGACAAGTTAGCAAAGGTTTAGTAAACTGCTCCGGTAAGGAAGCAGAAGTAGTAAATATATGGGTATCATGGCACTTTTCATAATCTTTAAGCATAACGAAAGTGTTATGCCGTCGGCGTTTGCGTAGCATCATATCTTTCCATTTAAATGTTAAATAGCCGTCGGTACAGGATTGGGCCCTGCTTTCAGGCATATACCCTATACGACACGCCAATCGACGGATACCCCTATTTTCTCTATAAAAGAAATGTTAAAAGTTCCCCCATCCGCCCTTTTCAGGTACAGATTTTATTCAGAATGACTTACTACCTTAGCCTTTTAGCCGGTTGTATATGAAGATTTTAATAATTGAAGATGAGCGGTCACTGGCGCAGAGCATCAGCACTTACCTCACAGATGAGCAATACCTCTGCGAATTTGCAGTGAACATGGAGGAGGCCTACGAAAAAGTGGATCTTTACGAATATGACTGTATCCTGCTGGACCTCATGCTGGCCGGTGGAGACGGACTCAAAGTACTGGAAGAAATCAAAGCCCAGAATAAGCAAAGTGGGGTTATCATCATCTCTGCCCGGGATTCCGTAGATGACAAGATCACCGGCCTGCGCCTCGGTGCTGATGACTATCTGGCCAAGCCATTCCACCTCTCCGAGCTGGCCGCC
This sequence comes from Chitinophaga jiangningensis, assembly GCF_900142605.1. Taxonomy (GTDB): domain Bacteria; phylum Bacteroidota; class Bacteroidia; order Chitinophagales; family Chitinophagaceae; genus Chitinophaga; species Chitinophaga jiangningensis. The sequence goes on along the minus strand of NZ_FRBL01000008.1, from coordinate 76,299 downwards.
AGGATTTACTCCCTTATCCGCCGCCGAAATTTCGGCAATGATGATGTTATTCATTTCGATGACGTACGCATCAACCTGCAAGGGAAGTCGGTTACCGTTGCCGATCAGCTGGTTCCACTCACCCGCAGGGAATACGACCTGCTGCTATATTTCATCAGCAATAAAAATAAAGTTATCTCCAAAAATGCGCTGGCCGAACATTTATCGGGAGATATGGCGGACGCGCTGGATAATTTCAATTACATCTACGTACATATCAAAAACCTGAAACGTAAGCTCACAGAGGCAGGCTGCGATAACTATCTCAAAACCATGTACGGCACCGGTTATAAATGGGAAATGTAAGGCCCGCTTAAGAATTTCGACTGATTTGCATGGTACCTATGCAGGAAAGAATCAATTGATGCAACGAATTTTCCTTTTCCTGTTACTGCTCACCGGTGCCATCACCGCCACGGCGCAGCAGGTAACAGTATCCGGCATAATCAAAGATGCAGCCACCAGGGCACCCATGCCCTTTGTAAATATCTCACTCCGCACCGTTAACGATACCACTCCCATTAAGGGTACTATCACGGAAGAACAAGGGCGATTCCAACTCCACAACATCAAACAAGGCAGCTACCTGCTGCTGGCTACTTACATAGGCTACCAGCCCCGCTACCTGCCGGTAAGGGTGGGGGAGCTCAATAATTTCCTGGACGTCGGAGCCATAGAACTAACGAGTGCCGCGAAAACCTTGCATGAAATTACGGTTGCCGGGAAAGAAGCGGTAGTGTCTCCCAAAATGGATAAGAAAACTTTTAGTATAGCCGATAACGTTAGTCAGACCGGCGGCTCCGTGCTGGCAGCCATGAAAAACCTGCCTGGTGTGACGGTTACCTCCGACGGTAAGCTGCAAATCCGCGGCAGCGAGCAGGTAATGGTGCTGATCGATGGCCAGCAGACGGCACTCACCGGCTTCGGCGCACAAAGCAGCCTGGATAACATCCCCGCCTCCGCTATCGACCGAATCGAAATTATCAATAACCCTTCTGCCCGATACGATGCCAACGGCAACGCCGGTATCGTCAACATCATCTATAAAAAAGAAAAGAAAGAAGGCTTCAATGGCAAAGCGGGCCTCACCACCGGCCTCGGTGCCCTCTGGATCAAACAGCATAACTATCCCGGCATCCGCCCCCAATACCAGCGCACGCCGAAGCTAAACCCTTCGCTCGGCCTCAATTACCTCAAAGGGAAAGTGAATTTCTTCCTGCAAGGTGATTACCTGTATAACCAAACCCTGAATAAGAATGAGTTTGCAGACAGGTTTTATGAGGATGGCACGGTAGTGAAGCAACAAACCAAACGTAACCGCACTACCAACGTAGGTACGCTGAAAGCCGGTGCAGACTGGAACCTCAGCAGCAAGGATAATTTCTCAGTATCAGGATTATTCAGCCGTGAACACATCCTTGACCGGGGCGATGAACCGTTTTTTAATAAAGACCTCTCCCAACGCCAACGCCTATGGCAGTTCCTGGAAGATGAAATGAAGACTACCTTCACCGCCTCCGCCTCCTGGCAGCACCGCTTTGCAGAGCCGGGCCGCGTGCTGAATGCTGCTTTCAACTATACTTTCCATAGGGAAGATGAAAAGTATTTCTTCACCAACTTTATGCCCGCCTATATTGGTCTGGACTCCTTCAAACTCCTTTCCGATGAGCACGTGGCGGATTTTAACCTCGACTACATCCAGCCATTGCACTATGGCCGTTTTGAAACTGGTGTGAAATTCCGCAATCGCACCATCCCAGTGAATATGCAGTTTAAGCCGGGCGAAAATTCGCCGCTGGACGTAAACGCCGGCGGATGGGCCGATTACCACGAAATCATTCCAGCCATATACGGTAACTATATCCTGGAAAAAGAACACCTGGAAGTAGAAGCAGGCCTGCGGGTAGAATATGTGAAAATTGATTACCAGGTGAATCCTAACCATCCTACGTACAGGAGTAACGGCTACGAATACACGCAGCCATTCCCGAATCTGCGACTGGCCTATAAGGTCAACGATTATAATAAATTCTCCCTGTTCTACAACCGCCGGGTCGACCGCCCCAACGAAGGCGACATCCGCATCTTCCCGAAATATGATGATGCAGAAATTATTAAAGTCGGCAACCCTGGCCTGCGCCCGCAGTATACCAATACTTTCGAGCTGGCCTATAAAACTGACTGGAACAGCGGATTTCTCACTTCTTCCCTGTACCATAAACGCATGGATGCCACCATTACCCGTATAGCCAGCACTGTGCCCGGCAGCACGCTGATCTACAACATTTTTCAGAATGCCGGCAAAAGCTACAGTACCGGCGTGGAAATGCTGTTGTCGCACAAACTAACGCCATGGGCTACACTGGGTGTGAACCTCAACGGTTATCAGCATATCGTGAATGCGTTTACGGTAGTGAACCTGTACCCTGTAGAAAATACTTTCAGCGCAGCCAGGGAATCTATTTTTTCAGGCAACCTGAAAGTGAACGGGGCTTTTCATTTCGCGCATAGCCTGGAAGGTCAGCTCACCGCCATTTACCAGGCGCCTGACCTGATTCCGCAGGGCAAAACTTTTTCCCGCTTCTCAATTGATGCAGGTCTTAAAAAAGGAATTCAGCAAGGAAGGGGAGAAGTTTTTGCCAACGTAACGGACCTCGCTAATACCCTCCGCTCCAAGAAAGAAGTAACCGGCAATGGTTTTCGCTATGTAAGTAATGATTATTATGAAACACAGGTATTCAGAGTAGGGTACAGCTATAAATTTTAAATAAACTTATGGATGTTGGTCAGGTTACCATTGCGGTGTCGCCCGCCCCAGGTGAAAAACCACTTTGCTGAAAAGCCTTTTTCGGCCTGTTCTTGAGCAGACTTAATTCGGAATTTGTGTGAAATCCTTTCATTCACCCAAATTGAATTAAAATGAAAAATTCAGCACGCCTGGTTGCTTTGCAACCAACTCCGCAGCAACTCACTGATTATGCAAATGCATTGATAGTTGTAAACAGCTATACCTATGCCGTTGAAAACCAGCAGTTGCCGACGTTGAATGCGCCACCGACGAATTATGCGGATTTCATTTCAGCATTTAATCCGGTGAAATCTTCCGCCATCAATTGGTCGGAAACCATTTTTCCATCCATAACTACCTTGCCTGCCCATATTATCAATTATGCGGGAAGCTTGTTTAATTTGGAGGAAACTTTAGTTACCGGTTATCTGAACATTCTCATCAATGACCCTGGAAATGTAGCCGCCAGGAATGGACTAGTAGCCACCTTGACTAACATGCAGCAAACGATTCAGGCTGAATTAAACTTTGTGACAGATATACAATCAAATCTCACAGCATTCACTACCGATACGCAAACTGCCGGGCAGACACTTCAACAACTGGCGCAGCAGGCTTTAAGCATGGCTGGTGCCGATAAAACAACGATTCAAAGCCTTAATAGCCAGATTATTCGTTTGAACAATGATGTTGCCAACGCACAACAGCTCCTGACCGTATCCGAAATCGGATTGGCTGCGTCCATTTTTGTTGGTCTTATCGGTCTGGTGGTTTGTATGGTTCCAGGCGCACAGGGAATCGGCGTAGGTATTATCATCTTTGGAATTGCCGGCCTGGGCGCCTCAATTGCTGGAACGGTTGTATTTTCCAAAGAGGTACAGGATCTGCAGAACTCTATTAATTCCCTCCAGGGTCAGGTAAGCGGAATTAACCAGGATATCATACAGCTACAGGGTGTCAGCGGACAGATCAATGCCCTGCAGGCTGCGAGCGTTCAGGCAGTGCAGGCACTTTCCACAATTTCGGGTATGTGGTCGCAGCTGGATGCGGCTATCGGCGCAGTAGCTGCCGAATTAGATGATGTGAATAATGATATCACCAGCGAGCAGTTTAAACAGGCACTCTCCGATTTTCAAGCGGCGGAAGCTAATTGGACCGACGTTATCACCTTCGCCACCAGTCTTGCCAATATCAATTACTCCTGGCAGGATTCATCAGGAACCTGGCATCATTATGGCACGCAAAACCCTGCAGCCGACAATGGTCAGGTGACTGCCATCCCGAGTTCTCAGGCAGTTGCCTGACGGTACTGAAGCTCCAGACGAGTCTTTGAATTCCTATTAAAAAAGAGGGTATCTCAAATGTAATTTGAGACACCCTCTGCATCACACACTTTGGGGCTACAAACAATTACACACTAAAGTTTGTATTGAACAGTAAAGTAAAAATTGCGTTTGTCTGCCGGCAGGATACCCGGCCCCGGATAACCATCCGCTCTCCTCGTGAAATACTTCGCATCTGCCAGGTTATTAATGCCGGAATACAGTGTAACCCCGCGCCAGTTATAGCTTGCACTCAGGTCCATCACATGAAATGCATAGATGGCGCCATCTACAGCGGTAGGGGTGATCTCCGTATTGGTAGCATCTGAATATTGTTTTCCCTGGTAAGAATATTGCCAGCTTACATTAAACCGAGGATTGCCAAAACTAACACCGGTGCGGAACAACACAGGTGGCACGTTTTCCACCAGCTTGTCGGCAAAGGCAGTGTTTTTAGTGGCAATATAGCGGGCGTCGATCAGCGACAGGTTCGTATATACGTTGAGTTTATATTTAGATCGCGCCTGTGTAACGGCTTTCAGCACATCTCCTTCCACCAGCATTTCCAGTCCGAGGTTGCGACTATCAGCTACGTTGGTGCGTAACCGGTAGGTCATGAAATTGGAGTCTTTCGTGAAGATAGATCCGATCCTGTCGTTGTACTTCAGATAAAAAGCACTGACATCTACATACAACCAACCTTTAAATGACCCACGGTAGCCCAGGTCGATATTGTAACCAGTTTCGTCATGGAGGTTGGGATCTACGCGGGCATTGTTGTTCACCACCCGGATATCATTGAAGTTGATGGACCGGTAGTTTTGGGAGATGTTACCGTACAGCTCCGTACCGTTATCGAATTTCCAGGAAGTCCCGATGCCCAGGAGGGTAAAAGAACGTGGATTTTCTTTTTGTTCTTCAATCTTTTCGTTATCGATAAATATGTTTTGTTTATAGTAGTACCCGTCGGCCCTGGTATTGATATGCTCGAAGCGGATTCCCGGCGTTACGCTCCAGTGGCTGTTGAGCTGGAAAATATTTTCCACAAAGGCCGCCACATTCACTCCCGGAAAGCGGTAGCTGGATTTGTCAGGCTCCGGCGTATTGAACTCGAAATCAGCTTTGCTGCCATCGTTGCCATCGCCCTGACTCCTGTTGGTAAGGCCTTTATAGTAGCGGCCGCCCACAAGAAAAGTGCTGCTGGTGCTGCCCAGCAACGGATAGCGGTGAATGAAGCGCAGTTCAGAACCGAAGTTATTGTAGCGGTCTTTCATGAAATCCCGCGGCCCACCGATGTCCGGGCGGTTGATATAGGAAAGGATACCGATTGCTTCGCGGCCGCCCTGTAAGGTAAAGTTGCGCCAGTTCAGCTGTGAGCGGGATGAAAATTTATAGTCCAGGCTCAGGTTAACCAGGTTCCAGTTTACCTTAAACCAGTTTCTTTCCCTTACGGAGATGGAAGGGTCTTCGTTGAATTGCTCATCCGTTAAGCCTCCCGGCTGCTGGGCCAGGTAGTTCATGAAAGTGTATTCTCCGGTAATTCTGAACCTGGGCGTCAGTTGATATGCCAGGTGTATATAGGCATTATGCTGGTCGAAGTGACTGTTGGGGCGCCAGCTGTCGCTTCTTTTAAACTGGTAAAACGTATAGTAGTTAAGTTTACCCTTGGCTACGGTGCCGCCTACACTATTAAATGAATTGAAGAAACCGAAGGAGCCGCCTGTTTGGCGCGTAACCAGCTCAAAAGGCTTATCTGCCGGGCCCTCCTTCATCACGAAGTTGATCAGGCCGCCGAATTGCGGACCGTATTGCAAACTGGCAGCGCCTCGGATAATTTCTATATGGTCCAGTGCTTCGGAGGAAGGCGTGTAGTAGCTTTCCGGATAGCCCAGCGCATCCGCGCTGATATCGTAGCCATCCTGGCGGATGTTGAAGTTAGAGGAGCGGTTAGGACTGAGTCCGCGCCCGCCTATGCCCAGCTGCAGCCCGCCGTTGTCGTACTCCCAGATATTGAGTCCGGGTATGCGTGCGTAAATTTGGCGGGTATTGTTGGCCGCCAGGTTGGCATTCAGATTTTTCAGCTGGATGATCTCTGTTTTTTTACCCGCGTAGATGGCCGTGCCTACTACATCGCGGAGCTTGCCGGAAACTGTTTCCGCTTTGCTGTTGGTGATTACTACTTCCGCCAGCGTATTTTTTTCCAGGTTGATGTCCAGTTTAGCGGTGGAATAGGGCACCGTGAGGGACTGCTCATATGTTTTATAACCTGCAAAGCTGATGAGTAGTGTATACGTTCCTTTCTCTATTTTGGCAAAGCGAAAAAATCCGTTTTCGTTGGATGCCTGTGTGATATTGCCAGGCATGATCCGCACTATAGCGCCTTCCAGCGGTTCATTGCCGCTGCGCACTGTTCCCTCCAGGGCGTACTGGGCAAATGCTGCCGGTATGCCTAAGATTGTCAGTAACAGTATTGCTATAAAACCAGTTCTCATGTTAATCATTTATAGGGAAGAATCCATTTATAATGGCGCCAGCTCAGTGGCTGGGCCGCCAGGTTGATGGTTGAATCGATGAATAAGCGGGAGCGTTGTCCGTTGAGGGCTACATATATTTCAGCATATACCTCCGGATTTTTCCATCCCTTTTTTAAATAATCCTGCTGCAGGTAATGGGCATATTTCAGAATCATATCCGGTTGTGTGCTCATCATTTTTTCCTGCAGGGGCGTGAGGTAAGTGGCGTTGCTAATGCTGGTTGCACGCTGGTGCCCTGCTTCCTTCACCGTGAAATACGCTGTGCCGGCCTTTTCCATCAGCATTACCCGCCACGAAAAGCGGTAGCCTTCTTCATTCCAGAAGAGGTTGTCCGGATAAAACAGGAAGCGCAGCGGCACCAATAATTGTATAACTATATAAATTACCACCACCGTTTGAATCGCGCGGGGATGCGAAAAAGTATAGGCCTTCGCGTTAGTACCGTTACCGCCATATCCCGGCAGCCAGGAAAGCAGTCGCTCATGAAAATTGCCGGAGAAAAAGATCAGCGTCGCCACAATCATCACGTACGGGAACATGCCTATGCCCGGGAAAAATAAAGCGGTAGCAATATGGAACCCCACCACAACAGCATAGGCCCATGGCCGTGTACGGCGATTTAGCAAAAAGAAAACGATAAAGCAATCGTACAGGCAGCCGAACCAGGAAAACACATAGGCTACCCAGGATTTGTACATGAGCGGACCAACCAGCGGCAGGTGACTCCTTGCCGGTAACCACGTTTTCATGGGCTCAGCGTGGAGCAGCCAGTCGCTGTTGATTTTGGCCAGTCCCGCATATACATACACGATGGCCAGCTGAAAGCGGAGGATGCCTATAGTCCATGCAGGCACCTTATCTCTCCTTATAACAGGCCACAGCAGCGTATCCAGAGCGTATCTGCGGTTGGCAGGCAGCCATATCATGATAAAGGCTACAAGACTGATAAAGTAGTAGTGATTCAGGTAAGTGGTAACGTCAATCAGCTCCACGTACGTGAATCCCAGGAAAAAGAGGATGGTGGCCAGCCGGTAAAGGAGGCCGAAGGTGATCATCAGTGTGCTCACCAGGATGATGCCGAACAGGATATACATGCCTGCACCGGCAAAGGGCTGTACCCATTCAAATCCCCAATAGGTGAAATGAAAGGTGGGCTGGACGTACAGCGTATCGATCCAGCCCCTGAGCACAAAGCGGAGCAAACTGCCGAACATCAGCAGTCCGAATACGATGCGAAAGGTCACCAGCGGAGCGATAGACACCGGCCGTTGCCAGGAAGGTATCTTAGTCGCCGTCATTATCCATATAAGTTATCTGCACAGCGGTGGCGGAAGCTACATCAGTTTTGATGAGGGTGAGCAGCTTCTGTGTTTCACGGTAGGCAGTTTCTACTAAAGCGGCGTTGGAGGTAAAGGCGGCGGACATCGGGTCCGGAATGGCATTGAGTGCATTGAGTGCCAGGTTGAACTGTGCCAGTACATCGCTGTTGAGCTGCTGTTTGCCGAGCAGGATGAGGTAGTCATCGATGCCGTTGCCATTGCCGCCGGTATAATATTTTTTAAGTGCGGTGAGGTTAGCAATGCTGAGGTCTTTCGTATAGGCGGAGAAGTAGCCTTCGCATTTATCCGCGAACACGATGCCGTTGGATTGTTTGCCGAAAGGCCATCCGATACGTGGGCCTTTGAGGGCATCCATTTCAAAAGCAAACTGGTTTACCAGGCTGCCGATGGAGCTGCCCACGTTGGTTTGCAGGTTGGATACAAATACATCGCGGTAGCCGGCTGCCCATTGGTTCTGGGTGTTGGTGAGCAGGAGCTTCATGCGGGCGAAAATATCCTTTACATATTTTTTGCGGTTGTTGGCAGTGGCGCCGTTGAATTGCTGAACGGCATTAGCGGAAAAGAAGAGGTAGTCCAGCGCCGGGAAGCCCTGGATGCTGTCAGAAGCTATTACCAGTGCGAGATTGTAGTTGCCGCTCTGGATGCCGCTTTCAATTTTAGTAACCGCTGTAGGAAAGGTATTGAACGTATTGTTTAATTGTTGGGAAGCGCCGGGGCCGAAGTAAACTGCGGAAATGCCTTCATAGGATACGTAGGCATTTTTAAATGGCAGTTTCAGTGCCTGTTGTGTAACGGCAGATGGTGCTGCCAGGAAAGCTTCTGTGGCGGTTTCCAGTAAGATAAGTTTTGCCTGGAGGTCGCTGTAGGAGGGGAGTATTAAGGTGTCAGCATAATTCACGAGCATATTTTTCTTGAATACGTCGGTGCTGTTGCCGGTGCTGCCACCGGAGTTGCTGTCTTTACCGCATCCGAAGAGGAGGCAGCCTGCCGCAGCGATGAGCCAGTTTCTAGTTGATTTCATGGTGTGTGCGTTGTGTGTGTGATGCGATGCTTATTGGAAAAGCAGGTGCCGGCTGTAAGGGCGGCACCTGCTCAAATAGTGTGTGTAGTCGTATACGTTATTGCAGCTGACCGTATGTAGTGGTCAGTATAGTCTGCATTTGTTTCAGTTTTGCGTTGGTAGCATCTGCTGACAGTTCGTAGAAGTTAGTCTTCATGATATCGAGCAGCGTCTGGTAGTTAGCGGCGGTGAGCTTGCTGGTAGCAGCGCGGTATTTCAGTGCCAGTACAAAGCCGTAGCACTCAGAGTAGGCATGGAATTTAACAGCCAGGTCGGAGCTGCCTTGTGGCAGGGTAGCGTAAGCATAAGCGGCAGCGGCCAGGGTTTTTTCCAGTGTTTCTTTGATGGTGGCAATAGCCTGATCACGGCCAGTGTAGTCTTTCGCGTTAATAGCGGCGCGGCCTTTACGGAACGCCGTGAAGATAGTACCGCCAGCCTGGATGGTGCGACCTCTTTCACGGAAGTAGCCGCCGATGGCCAGTGGTCTGTTTACTTCCGTGTTAGCATATGTTTTGGCAGAATCATAATCCTTGGGAATGCCTACATAACCGAAGGCGAGGTCCCAGCTGTGCTGCATAGCAGTGCCGGTACCGGCTTTCACGGTGTTGTTATCATCTTTTTTACACTGGTCCAGCAGCGCATTAATTTTAGCGATCTGCATAGCGCCCATGAGTCCTTTTGCTACCAGCTGGTTGAATTCCACACCGGAGTAGTTGACGAGGCGGGTGCCTACTTTACCGGCTACGCCAGGTGCTGCCACTACTGAAAAGGATGCACTCACTTTTACCATGGAATCGGCGAGCTGCTTGAAGGTAGCGGCATCTGAAACTTTAGTTACCAGTCCAAATCCTAATGTGTTAATGGCGGTAGTAACGATAGGCAGGTTGGTGGTCGTTTCCGCAGTGAAGGCGTTGTTGGTATTGTTCCAGAGGTAGTTTGCAGAATCAGCTGACAACTGGCGCCCGGTGCCTTTACCCAGCCAGGATGTAAATCCTGCCCACATGGAGATAGAGCCAGTGGCTTCCGCATATTCAACGTTTTCGAAATTGTATGTATCAGGAACGGTGTAAACGGGTGGAGTAGCAGGGGCGTCGTCTTTCTTACAGGATGCAACAGTCAGTATAAAGGTACCGAGGATTAATGATGTACCCAGGATTTTTCTATGTAACATTTTTTCTGATTTTGATGCAAAGCAACAAAACAGAAATACTTCGCCTTACTCGAAAGCGGAATTCGATTTATGTAATCGGGAAAAATTGCACGACGATAAAATATCTGCCCGGTGTGCGGGAGAATGATGATGCAAGATTAGCATAAAAAAATCAGAATCTGAAATTATTTGGAATAAAATCTGAAAATATTCTGAATTTTTTTGTGAGGTGGGCCTTCGGCCCATGGCGATCCTTTTTTCTCGCCAAGCAGCAAAGCAGGTAAGCAGCTAAGGCTTGTGTTTTATTGTTTTTGCAAAAGTCCAGCGCCGATGGCGCTGGACTTTTGCAAATAAGGGCTGACGAAGGCAGTCCTTATTTGCAAAAGAGAAAATAGTGGGACCTAAAATGTAATACTGAAAACATGCATCGACCCTTCGAACTGATATCCCACCTGCCACCCATACCGGATGCAGATCTGTTTTATCAGCGCCAGTCCAAGGCCTGAGCCGGAACTATGAGAAGAAGTAATGGCAAACCTTTTGAACAGCTGCTCTTCCAGCAAAGCAGTTTTTCCGGAATTTTTTATGGAGATGTGAGCTGCCCGCAGGGTAATTTGCACGGTACCTGGCGTACTGCTATGGCGGATGGCGTTTGTCAGCAGGTTGCCCAGCAGGATTTCCAGTAAGATCCTGTTCCCTTCTACCATTACTCCGGGTTCGATGTCCACCTGCAAGGTGAGTTCCTTTTCTTCAAAGTAAAAAGATAACTGGGAGAGCAACTCTTGCAGCACGGCACTAATATCTACCTGTACCTTATCTGCAAACTGGCTGTTTTCTATTTTGGTCAGCAGCAGGAGATTTTTATTGATACGGCTCACCCGCGACAGGGCGAACAACGCTTCTTCTATCAGCTGGAACTGTGCATCATTTAAATGCTCACTTTGCGACAGCAGGTCAAGTTTGGACTGCACCACGGCCAGTGGCGTTTGCAGTTCATGGGAGGCATTATCTGCAAATTCCTTTTGCTGGTTGTAGATGTTGATGTTGGCGGTGAGCAGCTTTTCCAGGCTGGTGTTGAGATCATCAAATTCGGTGATGCCGGTTTTTTTAAAGCTGATGTCGTGCGGCTGGTTGAGATTAAAAGCCTTCATTTCTGCCAGGCTCTGGTAAAACGGCTGCCACATCTTTTTGGAAAGGATGCGGTTCATTAAAATCAGCGCCCCCAGGAGGAAAGTGAAGAATACGACGCTCAGCAGCGTTACTGCTCCAATGATCAGGAAGCTGTCTTCCCGGGCGGCCTCCGTGGTAAGCATCACGTTGTGCTCATCCATTTCGTACTGCCACAATCGGCTGATTGCAAAGTAATAGATAGGGATACTGAGAACCAGCACAATGCCGGCGCAGATGATAATTTTTCGGAGAGAATAGTTCAGGAGTTTACTCATATCTCCCATTTGTAACCGGTTCCATAAATCGTACGCAGGTAGTTGCCGCAGCCGCCATCATTCAGCTTCTTTTTCAGGTTTTTAATATGAGCGTACACGTGGTCGTAGCTGTCGAAGTCCACCACGCCGGCCCCTGAAATATGTTCTGCCAGTGCGGATTTGGATAGTACCCTGTTGGCATTGCTCATCAGCAGTAGCAACAGCCCAAATTCCTTTTTGGTAAGTACAACCGGTTTATCATGAATGGTAACCTCCTTACCGAGTATATCTACTTTCAGTTCGTTTTGTTCAATGATATTAACGTTACCCAGCTGCCGGCGCCGGATCAGCGAAAAGATGCGGGCAGAGAGCTCGGAGAGATAAAATGGTTTGGAGATATAATCATCCGCTCCCAGGTGGAGCCCCTTAATACGGTCGTCCAGGGAGTTTTTAGCAGAGATGATGATGGTGCCATCATTTTTTTTCAGTCGCTTCAGTTCCTCCACGATGGCAAGACCATTTCCTCCCGGCAGCATAATATCAAGCAGGATACAGTCGTAATTGCAAGCATGAATCTTTTCCAGTCCCTCGGTGTAGTCGGTCGCAAAGTCGCAGGTGTAGCCTTCATCCCTCAGGTATACGCCCATGCTTTTTGCCAGCTCCGGTTCATCTTCAATAATTAAAATCTTCATTCGATAAATGTATGGTTCAATTCTGTGTAAATTCTGAATTATGTTGATATACGGGATGGTACACCACTTTGGTTGCTTTTAATTGAAAATTATACTTCTGTAAGCCGTTCCTTGATGATATCCGCATGTTGCAACCCCCAGGCGTCGATTTGGGAGAGGATAGGCAGCAGGGTTTGGCCCAGCGGCGTCAGGTGGTATTCTGTGCGTTTAGGGTATTCCTGCTCACTTTCCAGGTTCTTTTCAATCACGCCGAAGAACAGCAGCTCCGCCAGCTGCATTTCGATTACCCGTGGGGAGGCTTCCCGGATGCTGCGGGTGATTTCACTGGGCCTGGTGAAACCTTTGTGAATAGCGTCGAGGATGCAGCATTTCCATTTACCGCCCAGTACTTTCATGCCGAGGATGAGGCCGCAGTCCAGGTCTTCTTCTATTTTCCTTGTGTACATATTGATAGGCTTTCCGGTTAAAGTTAAGCAATATCGGCATACCGAATCTTTTTTCGGTTATTGTACAGGCCTGCGCTTCCATGGATATTTGTATCATAAAATTATCAGCAACATGGAGAAGAACATTCGGCTACAGTACAGCGACTTATTACCTTTGATCATATGGATAGGTGTATTTTTTGTGACCTGGTTATTTATGCACGGGGCGGATCATTACCTGGAAATGACCCCAGAAGCGCTGGGCAAGTATTTTAAACAACGTTATTTTCTGATCGCACATATTACCTCCGGTGGGGGAGCCCTGATTTCGGGCGCCCTGCAGTTCTGGCCTAAGCTCCGCAATTTTAGCTGGCTGCTGCATCGCATCATCGGGTATGTATACCTGCTGGCGATACTTACCAGCAGTATATCCGCACTGGTACTGTCGTTTACATCAGCGTACCACGTCAACTGGGCATATGCCTTCACTTTACAGGTATGGGCGTCGGTATGGATCACCAGCAGCTTCATTGCCTGGATCACCGCAGTACAACGGCAGTTCAAGTTGCATAAGGAGTGGATGATCCGCAGTTATATTGTAACCGTAGCCTTCCTGGTTTCAGGATTTTTATATAAGATACCGGCCATTCAGCAGCTCGGCAGCTTCGAAGCCGTTACGGTGCCATTATTCTGGCTGGGCTGGTCCGTACCATTATACACCTACGAAATTATCCGAAGTGTGAAATGGAAGAAGTAGCAGCCTTTTGATTTTCAGGTGCCAACGGCTATCTTTGACCGCAAACCGGAAGTCATCATTATGATTTATGTAAGCGAGGCAACAGCAAATGCACCACAGGAATTTAAAACACCCTTGCAGGAAATGGTATATGCGCTGCTAAAGGAAAAAGCCGTGCCCTTCGATCGGGTGGACTGTGAACCAGCCATCACCATGGAAGACTGCACCAGGATTGATGAACGGCTGCAAATGAAAACCGTGAAGACCTTGTTTCTCTGTAACCGCCAGCAAACCCGGTTTTACCTGGCGGTTACCACTGCCGATAAGCCTTTTGTTACGAAAGACTTTAGCGCTGCCCTGGGTGTTTCCCGCGTTTCCTTTGCACCGGTAGCATTACTTAACTCCATGCTCGGTACGGCCGTAGGTGCCGCCACGGTATTCGGTTTGCTGCTGGATAAGGAGCACCAGATCCAGCTGGTGATCGATGAAGACGTACTGCAGGAAACCTGGTACGGCTGCAGCGATGGTACCACCACCAGCTACCTGAAGCTGCCAATGGAATGGGTGATGAAGGAGTTTATACCGGGAACAGGGCATGTGCCGCAGCTGGTGAGGTTGTAAAAAAACTAAAAGAGATGACATTTATAAAATAATACCCGTATGAAAGACAAAATAATTTTTTTTAATACCGGCTGGATGGATTTTTATAAGGGACTAAAAAATGATAAAATTCAAGGAGGTGGAAGGCATGTAGAGCAAACTGGATGGGGACACGAACTTTTCAACTTCCAGGAATACCGTGGAAATTACTTTGGATATGTGCAACCAAAAATTGACAGAACACATGGAAATCCAAGTACAATCAGAATTGAAAAGTTAGGAGCTTCCCCAGAGGAGGATAAAATAGAAAATGTAACCGTTGTTTGGACTGCCAGAGATCCGAATAATCATGGAAATTATATTATTGGCTGGTATAAAAAAGCATTTGTCTATAGATATTGCCAGCCAGCCTCAGACAAGTCAAATAGATGGTTCAAATCTGAATTTGTCGGTTATTTCACGAAGGCTGAAATTGCAAACTGTCGATTACTTTCAGTAGATGAAAGAATTTTTAAAGTTCCTAGGCAGGGTAAAGGTTGGATGGGGCAGAGTAATGTCTGGTTTGCGGAAAAGCAATCCAAGTTTGTAAAAAAGGTGGAGAAATACATAGAAACTGGAATAGTACCTGCAGCCTCAAAAATTAATGATCATGGGATGGGGCGACAAATGGATGTGTTAAAGAAGGCTAAAGTTGAGAAAAATGCAATATTGGCGGTTACACAATACTATAAAAGGCTCGGGTTTAGTGTGAAATCCGTTGAGAAAGACAACTTAGGCTGGGATCTAACAGCAACCAACAGTAAGACACAACTTACGTTAGAGGTGAAAGGGTTATCAGGTAAAAGCATTGCAGCGGAATTAACCCCAAATGAGTATGCGCACCTTAAATCAAATAATGAGTTTGCGCGACTATGTATTGTAACAAACGCCTTGGACAAACCAGAACTAAATATTTTTTCTTATTCGTTAGAAACAAATTATTGGACCAGTCCAGAAGGATTAATTCTTCAGTTGAACCCAATAATTAGTGCCAGGGCCATCTTGGTAAAATGATGGCTCTATGAAAGTTTAAATTCCCTTTTGTTCGCATTTATACAATTTCCTTACCCCCGGATGGCCTTCCTTTGCCTAAAAATAAACCCATGAAAAAAATCCTGTTCCTAACCGCTTTAGTGTTAACCACCTGCATGGCCTTTGCCCAATCTGACGACCAGCTCTTAAAAGAGGCCAGAACAGCTATCGAAGCCAGTAATGCCAAATACGGGGACCTGGCCCTCCAAAATGATGGCAGTATCCTTACCTGCTATACTGATGATGCCTGCCTTTTCCCGCCGGGGGCTGCTCCTGTTTGTGGTAAGGAAAACCTTGGGAAGTTTTTTAAAGATGGTCCTCAGGTGCATGTTAAGTTTACTATCCAGCATTTATACGGAGATGCGAAAGATTTTGTGACAGAAGAGAGTTTTTATGAGATGACAGACCTGCGGGGCCATAAAATCGACGATGGGAAAGTGGTGATCGTGTGGAAGAAAACCAATGCAGGCTGGAAGATGCACCGGGATATGTTTAGCAGCAACCACCCGCCCAAACAATAACCATTAAAACCCAATATTCACCGCCTGCTGATACGCCTCATCATTTTTTGTGAGCGAACGCCGCGCTTCGGAAGGAGTAATGCCGGTGAACCTACGGAACTCCCTGATGAAATGCGCCTGATCATAATAACCACACTCATAGGCAATGGCCGTGAGCGGAACCGGGGAATGCAATACCATTTGCAAACTCCTGTTAAACCGGACAATAGCGGCAAAAGCCGTCGGGCTTAAGCCAATATTGGATAAGTAGAGCTTTTGGATGTACCTGGCTGATATGCCGGCATCCCGCGACAAAGAGGACAAATCCAGCTGCGCAGGGCCTGACAACACCTGACGGGATAATTGCTGTACCAGCGTTATTTTTTTCAGTTGCTTTTCATTCTTCGCCAGCTGCAGGAGGAGGTAATCTTCCAATACCCTGATTTTTTGCGCCAGCGGCTCCGCTTCCATCACCTTATGGTAGAGTTCCCGGCTTTCCAGCAGCTGTACATCGTACATGTCAGTAGCGTAGTTGGTAAACTCCGACAAGGGGTATGGGAAAAACAACGTAGATGCGTGAGGGTAGATGCGGGCGATTAGTACTGTAGTACCTTTTTTGACTGTTAAACGGGTAGGGAGAGTGAGATGCCCCAGTAATTCAATGGCCGGCGTTTCCTTTTTCCTCCCGTTAATTATCGTAGCCGCCATCCCGGCGGAAATATTGATGACGAGGTCCACATATCCGCTGGGATAAAACACTTCGTTGTCGATATCTTTTTCAATGGTGACAACGGTATAGCTTTTAATATAGGGCGCTAAGATGGCAGATGGTAAGAATTGCATGTTGGCCGGGTCTAATAACTTATGGTTTATAAAGTTAATCTTTTAACAATATTATCTGGTCTGGAATTTGCGAGGAAAGAGCGAATTTTGAAAAACCATTAACCCGTTACTATTTCTTTAACCATATCGACGACTAATTAGATGAACAAAACAATTCAGGCGGACCTTTTCCGGTACGGCGGTTTATCCGGTACCAAAGGGCTGATCAAAGGGTTTCGGAAGCCCGGGTTCCGCTATATGTACGTATTCCGGCAGGCATCGCAGGGGGGCAGGTATTCCTTGAAACGCCTGTTTTTTTCATGGCTGCGCAGAAGATATTCCTATAAATTCGGATTTCAGATTCCTGTTGGCACCACCATTGGCGAAGGTTTCTTTATCGGCCACCACGGCACTATTGTGGTCAATGGGAAAGCAAGGATCGGAAAAAACTGCAATATTGCTCATAATGTAACCATTGGCCAGGCCAACCGGGGTAAGCTGGAAGGCTACCCCACCATTGGAGATCATGTGTGGATGGGAACAGGTGCGGTCATCGTGGGAAATATTCATATCGGCAACAATGTGCTCATTGCACCCAATGCCTATGTAAACATGGATGTGCCGGAAAACTCACTGGTGCTGGGCAATCCGGCCAAAATTATCAGTAAGGAAAACCCTTGTGAAGGGTATATCAATAATGTACTAAGCTTATAAACCTACATCATACATGCAATCGGGCGGAGGATCTACAGGTCCCCGCCCGTATTATTTAAAACGGCCCTGAAATCGTATCCTCTACCACCACATTAATCACCAGCGGCGTATGGCCTGATCTCCGGTGCTGTAATATCCAGAATGGCAGCAACAACTCATTGAGCATCGTACCCGTAACGCCCGTTCTGGAAAGGTCAGAGGTGTCTACTCCAAAGTCGTCACAAATCGTAAATCTTACCGAAGCAGTGTACGTTCTGGCTGCCGGGTCAATCGTCATGCCCGTCAGCTCTATCACTGTTCCCTGTGTACCACCGATCAGTGTCCAGAGTTTTATGTCGAAAGAACCACTGAAATTATAAGCCGGTGTAGTGGGTAGCGTAATTGCGGAGCAATCGATCTGATTGGCAGCTGTGGCCTGTGCATCGAGATTGGTTATAAAGCCCGCTGACACGACACCACGGTTACGGATATAATCAGGATGGGCCTGCGCCCGGGTAGATACATCCGTTCCAACGCCAAATGTTCTGCTGGAGGCGGTGGAGTTATAGAAGTCGTTGAACAGGGAGTAGCCTTCCGGTGCACCTGCGGTGCTTAATACGCCCTGAGGAGCAACGCGAAGCATGAAATCCGGTAGGGCATCCAATGCTGCCGCTTCCCTTGCCAGCGAAGAAGGTACAGCGGATAAGGGGAATAACGTAGTGGTGGCGTCATCTCCTGTGCCGCAGCCACCGCGACTGCCAATCGTTATGGGAAAGGCAGGGCAGGGCAGTACCGTCAGCGGTCCGCGTGGCGCCGGTGTTGGTGGGGTAGGTGCTGGTGTGGAGGGTGGCGGCGTTGGAGCGGGTGCAGGGGCGGGGCCCAGCACGGAAGCCAATGCCAGCCGGTACGCTTCCTGCTGTACATCCGCATAATCACCACTATTGGCTCGTATGCGCCTGTACCGGATGCATACACGTATGTTCCGGCCCGGAACACTCGGCCTGGTGCCAAGGGTGTTGGCGGCACCCATTATACCATCGTGACAGGCATTGATGAAATCAGTCACGGAATCGGTCGTTCCTCCGGGGGCGCCGGTTACTACCAGATGCACATCCCAAACGGGTCCGGTAGGATAGGCGGCTGTGGCAAAGTCCTGTGGTATTGTACGCCGCTGCACGGCGGTGCTGCCGCCGGACTGCTGCAAGGTATGTGTGAGCTCATGCGCCAGCAGATGCTTTCCTTCATCTGTCCCCGGTGCATACTTGCCCTGGTTGAAGTAAATGTCGTTACCCACCGTAAAGGCCTGCGCCTGCAGGGAACTGGAAAGTCCGGCGGCCTGCTGATTGTCATGAATTCTTACGCTGGAAAAGTCCGCATTAAAACGACTTTCCATGAACGATTGCACCGGCCTGTCCATAGGGCTACCACCACCCCGGCTGCTGTTGATCTCCCGGGCAGTACCACTGTCCACCGCCGTTGGTCCGGATTCCTTTCGTTGAAGGAACGGCATTTGAGGCCGGCGCTGTAGCTGCTCTTCGTCTTTGCTTTCTTCATGCATGCGCTGCACATGTTCCTCCTCACACGCTGCACACTTACGCTGGATTTTCGTTGCTGACATCCGCAGTACCTGCTCGTCCTCACCGTCACCTTCCGGCATTCGCTGCACCTTTTCTTCCTCACACGCTGCACATTTACGCTGGATTTTCGTTGCCGGCTTGCGTTGTACCTGCTCATCCTCATTGTCACCTTCCGGCATTCGCTGCACCTTTTCTTCCTCACACGCTGCACATTTACGCTGGATTTTCATTGCCGGCATTTGCTGCACGTGCTCCTCCTCATTGCCATCTTCATGCATGCGCTGCACCTGCACCTCCGCACACGCCGAGCATTTACGCTGGATCTGCGTTGCCTGCTTGCGTTGCTCCTGCTCTTTCTCATCGCTACCCTCCGGCATCCGCATAACACGGTCCGCCATCTGGTCAGCCTCCGCTTCCAATGGATCATCCACACTGCCTAACGACAGTTTAAACTGTATAGGAATAAATTCCCTGACAGTTAGTTCCGTATGATCAGTTTCATCTGTGTTGTGGGCAATTTCCCGGTTAGCGGCTGCTGTTACGGGCTGCGCCTGATGTTCGGAAACAACATGCTGCGACATAAGATCAGATTGGGGTCAATGATGGGGTTACAATTCACGCACAATTTCCGGTGCGCATGTTACTGAAGTTACCGAATAATTTCCACATCCCGGAAGATTACCACCTGCTTTTTTATCTTTATAGCTTAGAAAACTGAACAATGAGTATCGTGAAAAGAATTTTCGCCGTTTTGACATTCGGATTATTATTGAATGTAACGGATCTCCACGCGCAGCATGCCCGCGCACCGATCATGGGGTGGAGCAGCTGGAATAACTTTCGAATACATATCAACGAACAAATGATCCGCGAACAGGCGGACGCAATGATCACTTCGGGATTATACGATGTCGGGTACCGCTTCATCAATATTGACGATGGTTATTTCGGTGGCCGCAATGCCGCCGGCTATCTCTATGAAGATAGCACCAAGTTCCCTTCCGGTATGAAAGCACTGGCGGATTATATCCATAGCAAACACCTGAAAGCTGGTATCTATTCTGATGCCGGACGTAACACATGCGGCTCCATCTGGGATAATGATAAAAAAGGAATCGGCGTGGGAATGTATGCCTACCTGGACCAGGACTGCGAATCATTTTTCACTAAATGGGGCTACGACTTCCTGAAAGTGGACTGGTGTGGTGGTGAAAAAATGGGATTGGATGAGAAAACTGAGTACCTGAAAATCATTGATCGAATCAGCACCCTCAACAAGGATATCGTATTCAACATCTGCCGCTGGCAGTTTCCGGGCGACTGGGCCATTAAAGTGGCCGACTCCTGGCGGATTTCAGGCGATATCAGTGCAAAGTTTTCCTCCATCATGCACATCATCGACCTCAACGCAGATTTGTATAAATACTCTTCTGCCGGGCATTACAATGATATGGATATGTTGCAGGTAGGCCGCGGTATGACCTTCGAAGAAGATAAAACACATTTCAGCATGTGGTGTATGCTCAACTCCCCACTGCTGGCAGGCAATGATCTGCGGAATATGTCCGCGCAAACACTTAGCATACTCAAAAACAAAGAAGTTATCGCCATCAACCAGGACCCTGGCTTTGAACAGGCCCGCCGCGTATTTACTGACGGAAAAATCGAAGTATGGACCCGCCGGCTGGGGCAATCACTAAATGAAGGTCACGCCGTAGCCATACTGAATAGAAGTGATGCACCGGTAACGTACTCTTTTACCCCAGGCAAATTTAATCTCTCCGAAAAAACAAAAATACGCGACTTGTGGAAACAGGCAGACCTGGGGAAAATTGGTAAGGTCCGCAAATTTGAAATACCGGTACATGGTATTGTTTTGTTGCGTACCAACGAGTAATTGCAATGGCCGGAATGCCTGACCCTGACTGCACTCCGGCACGATTTCAGTACCTGTATTTATCAAAAATTATAGGTTATGATGCATACAGGTACAACTCTCCAAATGCCGCAAGGCTTCACTTATTGCGATATTGCCGGCAAACGTGTGCTGGTCACCGGCGGCACCACCGGTATAGGTCGCTCCATCGCCAGAATGCTCGCACAGGCCGGTGCACAGGTATTGATCTTTGGTCGCCACGAAAAGGAGCTCAACGATGCCTTACAACAAGCCAATGAAGGTACCGGCAAGGAGCTCGTAAAAGGTTTTATTGCAGATGCCGGTAACGCTGCCGGCATAGCCACCGTTTTTGCGAAAGTAGACCAGGAGCTGGGCGGACTGGATGTGTTGATCAACAACGTGGGCCTGCCTTTTCAAGGGGTCGACAAAGGCAGTTATGAGGAATGGGACTATGTGATTAAAACCAATCTCCTCTCATACATGGCCTGCACACACGAAGCCATGGCCCGCTTTAAAGACAGGGCACAACTGATTTTCATAGGTTCCATGAGTGCGGAAGTGAAAGATAAAAACAGCTCCGTGTATACGGCTACTAAAGCAGGTATTCGGGCCTTTGTGCAGGCGTTACGCAAAGAGGTGGAAGACAAACCTGTTAAAGTGTCACTGGTGGAACCTGGTCTGGTATCTACGGACCTCCATGAAATGCCTGAGGAAAAACGTACACAAATGCTGGAAGAAGGCACCATTATCCATGGCGAAGATATTGCGCTGATGGTATGGTTTATTCTCACACAGCCCTGGTATGTAAATACCATGATGAGCCAGGTGTTGCCGTTGAATCAAAAGCTATAAATCTGTCTGTAACGTAATCGTAATTTCATCACTACCACTCACCTCAAATTTTAGGTGCTTTTCAGGGGTAGTACTGTATGCAACCGCGGCACCGGCACGGGCGATCGTCGCACGCAGCGTCACGGACGAGTCGGCGGGTATCAGCCTGCAAATTCCTGTATTGTCGGCCGTTCCATAAAAAGTAATGGTATATTTTCCATTTGCAGCGGCCACAGTACTTTTAATGGGCAGGGCAGCATATATAAGTATGCCACTGTCCGGCAACTGATGATAGTACCGGGTGTAAATACTGAAAGGAATACCCGCACCATAAATTTCCAAACCCACGGTGCCGGATTGATTCCAGCCTTCCTGCAAATCCTCCAGCGGAATATAAATATGGCGCATGGGCTGCCCTTCCTTCGGTTTGTCGGACACCATATCTTCAGGGAGGTTAAACGGATAGTAATAAAAGCAGCGTCCTGGCAGATATTTCAGAAATTCACAAACCATAAAAAGTACATCTTCCTGGATGTCCAGTGCTGTGGCCAGCTCCAGGTATTCTGTTAATGCCATCATCACCTCATTTTCTTCATACGCGGCGGTATATGGCGCTTCCCTGAGCGGAAATACGGCAAAGAAGGAATTCCAATTTTTCCCATGTCCATAATCGCAGTGCCATATCCACATGTTCGAATACAAAGCTGCGATACAGGACACACTTGCCGCAGCAAAGCGCTGTTCGCCGGTAGCCTGGTATAACTTCAGCGCTGCCACCGCTGCAAAAGCGGTATTGTTTGCCTGGTACATGAGCTTAAAGCCTTTGTTGAAAAGCTTTCCGGCTGCCTGATAGGCTTCTCTCAGGTATTTATCCTCCTGGTATAATTCCCAGGCTTTTAACATGACGTAGGCATATAAGCCAGGTACATCATTTTCGCCTCCTTCGCCTTCCCGGGCCTCTGCCCGTACTACTTCCAGCGTGTAGATATTATACATCACCGGCCATTCGTAATTAAAGTGCCTGGCTACGCGCATGCCAAATTCCAGCATGTTTCGCGTTTGTGAATCAGGAAGATGAATGCCCATCTGCTCGCAGGCCAGCAGGTGCATCATCGGATGGTACAGGTACCAGCTGTCCATCACTTCCGGCTCCTTATGATCCTCATCGTTTTTCAACTGGTCCGACATATTGGGGAGCCACCGTACCAACGTTTTAAGCCGTTCATCGTAAAACGTATATACGTTGTCACAGAGGTCATTGATAAGGGGAATATTCATCCCCTTATACTGGCTATATTCTTTCAGCGGCCGCAGTACAGCCAGTTGTACCATGATTTCAGCGGGATTGTCGTAATCACAGTAGTAAGCATTCAGGTAAGATTTATCTTTCACATTTTGCCAGCAGCCGTGATTTTGTGCCAGCTCTTTCAGGCTACAGTCCGCAATCTCCGGCCAATGGAAGTAACCCAGTTCCGGCCGTGGGATTTTTTTGTATAACACTGCCAGCATATGCATGAAGGCGGCGCTAATTGCTTCGGTGTCGGCTCCGTTTGCTGGCTCGCTCAATATATAAGCATCGTTGATGATGTAGTTAGTGCCGGGTTGCAGCAGGTGCTCCGCGCTGCCGGGCAGCAGAAATCCAACTTCCGGCCAGTTTCCGCCAACCGTGCCGGCTACGCTGGTTTGCGTTGCCTCGCAGTAAGGCGAGAGGGCGCTGAGATTTTGCCAGTATAATACCAGTGTTTCCGGCGTTTCCCCGGAACTGAAAAACAGTAAGCCTGTTCTGGCAGCAACCTGGTTGTAGTGAATGCTGCCAGCGGGAACAGTGATGCTGTTATCATACGGTAACGGGTATACGTCTCTTCCCCATGGCTGCAAATATTGCTCATAAGTTGGGGAGAAGGTAGTGCTGAGGTGGCAGCCAGTTTCGTCCGTAAAACAAGTTAGCACCGCGGTGTAAACACCCGCATCGCAGGTTGCCTGGATGGTTACTTCCCCTCTCGTTTTGTCAAGTGCCGTAATGCGAAGACTGGGAGCGCCGGAGTGGATTATCCGGTAGGCCACCCGATGTGAGGTGGAAGTGGTGGTTAACAACCAGATGTCTCCTGCATCCTGGACTATCTCATATTGGAGGGTGCCGATTTGAAATGCCGCCTGTGGCTTGGGGATGGCTTTATTAAAGAGCGTATACACGTGGATGGCCTGGGTCGATATGCCTTTCATAAATTTTTGTTTTAGTGCAATGGTTCCCGCATGTGTTGAAAGGAGTTCCAGTTAGGAGTTATTACAAATAGTGTGCTGCTGTTGATGGACTTGCAACAGGTACGAAAATGCTGGTAAATATGCTAGTCTGACATCTGCCTGAAATAAAATTGTAGAAAATACTGCATGCCTGTGTTCCCCTTCCTGCAAAGCGGCCGCATCTGTAGTCAAAAAAAACTGACTGCTTGCATTCGCGAGCCGGAAATTGCATATTTGTAGTGTCCTTATTTATAAACCTGGTATGAACCTTTCTGAACAGAGCACCGCACAATTACAAAAAACAGAGAAAGTATTAAAAGGAGCATCCATTGGCCTGGGTGTCGTATTGCTTGCCATCATTATTTTATCTATCGTGATGTGGGGTAAAAAAGGCACCATTACCATGAACATTATGCCTGTAGTGTTGCTGCCGATTTTAATCCTCAATATCACTAACTTGAAAAAGATCAGAGAGGAGCTGAAGTCGAGAGGGGTATAAATTTGTTTGCGCAGGATTTTTCCATACCCGCGTAGAGACGCCTGGCAGGCGTCTATCAAACATAATCTCCGCTTATATCTAATTGATTAAAGCGGAGATGGTGAATTAGATTTACTCAAATAGACGCCTGCGAGGCGTCTCTACTTCGCGGATTAACATGGTCAATAAATCGCCATAATAATTCAGCAAAACCACAGAAAACGCCAGGTGGGTGTATATTTTTCGCGGATTAAAATGGCCAATAAATCGGCATAATAATTCAGCAAAACCATAGAAAGCGCCAGGCAGGTGTATATTTTTCGCGGATTAAAATGGTTAATAAATCGGCATAATAATTCAGCAAAACCACAGAAAATCTCAGGGGGTGTTTATATTTCGCGGATTAAAATGGCCAATAAATCGCCATAATAATTCAGCAAAACCATAGAAAACGCCAGGCAGGTGTACATTTCTGTACGCTTATTCATCTTCTGTAGAGATGTAATCCCAGTCAATATCCAGGCGTTCGAGTAAAGCTTCGAAGCGTTCATCTTGCTGCGTGCCTATGAAAATGCCCGACCATTGGCCTTGCTCGTCCACAGACACGCTGATCACCTCCTCAAAATTATCCGTAAAGATCCGTTGTGATTGTAAAGTGATGCCCTTTACTTCTTCCCAGTTATTTTCAATGTAACTCCTCACTTCCGGCGATACTGTGTCGAAACTATTGGCGTTGTAGGTCAAGCCACCCAATGTACCGTTGTAAATGGCCATCAGCAGCAGGAAGCTGTCTACTGTAGGCGCGTCCATAAACCATTCCGTGCCGCCCGGATGGTAATTCCCATATACAGGCGGGTTATCGGCCAACAGGTCTGACTCTTTAATGCCCCAGTAAGCCACTACCTGGTTCTCCTCGTAGAAAACAAAATAGCGGTCGTCCGAAAAGCCTGATTGCTCCGGCGTCAGCAGCTGGTTATGGGAGCGGTTTACAATATCGTTTTTTCCCAGTGTGCGGTAATAGTTACGCAAGGCTGCCGGTAATGTAAATCCGAATGCCGCCATTTCTTCGGAAGTATAGCCCTGCTCCGGGACTTCCGGGAGCTGGTATAATCGCCTGATCTGCTGTATGGTTGTCATGGTATGTAAATGTAAGTTTTTACCAGCTTATAGCCCTTGCATTGCTAATAATTTTATAAATTGTCAGGCTAACAATTAATTAATACACTATGCCTTTTTCCCGTGTGAAAAAACTGCTTCTTCTGCAATTATTACTGGTAAATATCGCTTCCGCGCAAGTGAGGGAAGTAACGGAGCTGCATGATGGCTGGAAATTTTCCAGGGGTAAAAATGACCTCGCCTGGCAGCTGAACTTCGATGATAAAAGCTGGCAAACGGTGTCGGTGCCGCATGACTGGGCTATTTACGGTCCGTTCGACAAGGAAATTGACAAGCAAAACGTGGCTATCACGCAGAATAACGAGCAGGTGTCTTCCGAGAAAACCGGGCGCACGGGTGCATTGCCCTATATTGGCGAAGGCTGGTACCGGAAAACATTTCATCTCCCCAACTACAAAAAAGGACAAAAGGTACTCCTGTTGTTTGAAGGTGCCATGAGCGAACCTACGGTATACTTCAACGAAAAAAAGGCAGGAGAGTGGCATTACGGGTACAATTATTTCTACCTGGATGTGACGGACCTCTATGTGCCTGGAAAGGATAACCTGCTGGCAGTACACCTGCAAAATGAAGAACAATCCTCCCGCTGGTACCCGGGCGCAGGCCTGTACCGCAATGTAAGTGTAATTGTAAAAAATGCGGAAAGCGTGGATGAATGGGGTACCTACATCACCACTCCGATTATTACAGATGAATTTGCAAAAGTAAATATCAAAACCAGGGTAAGTGGTAAAGGCCTTACCCTGGTTACGCAAATCCTGCATCCGCAAGGATTTATTGTGTCCGCTGATACGGCCTATACTGCATGGGGAAATGAGTTCGACCGGAATATTTCTGTACAAAATCCCTCCCGATGGAGTCCGGAAACGCCTATACTGTATAAAGCCGTAACCAAACTGTATAAGGGCTGGGAGCTGAAGGACTCCGTGACCACTGTATTCGGGATACGCGCTATTAAATACGATCCCGCCACCGGGTTTTCCCTGAATGGCAAAGTGAGGAAATTTAAAGGGGTATGCCTGCACCACGACCTGGGGCCATTAGGTGCCGCCGTTAATAAGGCAGCCTTACGCCGGCAAATGCAGATACTGAAAGACCTTGGCTGCGACGCTATCCGCAGCTCCCACAATATGCCTTCACGGGAGCAGCTGGAACTGGCAGATGAAATGGGCTTTATGTTCCTCGCCGAAACCTTTGATGAATGGGCAAAGCCCAAAGTTAAAAACGGTTACGCGCGATTTTTCAATACTGACGCAGAAAAAGATGTGGTCAATTTAATCCATGCCACCCGCAATCACCCGTCAATTGTGATGTGGAGCTCCGGTAATGAAGTGCCCGACCAATGGGGATCCGAAGGAGTTAAACGGGCCAGGTGGCTGCAGGATATCTTCCATCGCGAAGATCCTACCCGGCCGGTGACCGTGGGCATGGACCAGGTAAAAGCTACCATGACCTCCGGCTTTGGTGCAGTGCTGGACATTCCCGGATTAAACTACCGCACACACCTATACGAAGAAGCGTATAAAGCATTTCCCCAGGGGCTCCTGCTCGGCTCCGAAACTGCATCTACCGTGAGTTCCCGGGGGATCTATCATTTCCCGGTGGTGAAAGCAAAAGACAAGCAGTACGAGGACCTGCAATCTTCCTCCTATGATATGGAATATTGCAACTGGTCTAATCTGCCGGAGGAAGATTTTATTTTACAGGAGGATAAACCATGGGTGATCGGCCAGTTTGTATGGACGGGCTTCGACTACCTTGGCGAGCCTACACCGTATGATGATAAATGGCCTTCCCGCAGTTCCTACTTCGGATTGTGCGACCTGGCAGGGATTCCCAAGGACCGTTATTACCTGTATCGGAGTGTATGGAATACAACATCGCCTACGTTACACCTATTGCCACACTGGAATTTTCCCGGCAGGGAAGGGGAAACCACGCCGGTATTTGTATATACCAGCTACGACAGCGCCGAGCTGTTTATCAACGGTAAAAGTAAAGGGATACAGAAGAAAGACAGCAGTTCCCCGCAAAACAGGTATCGACTCATGTGGATGAACGTAACCTATGAGCCAGGTACCGTCAAAGTAGTGGCTTTTGGGAAAGATGGTAAACCTGCTGCGGAACAAAGCATTGTAACGGCAGGCCAGCCTTATCAGTTGTTATTGGAACCAGACAGGAAGCAGCTGAAGGCCGATGGTAACGACCTCTCCTTTGTTACCGTAACAGTACTGGATAAGGAAGGGAATGTTTGCCCGGATGCGGCAGAACAGCTGGAATTTTCTGTAACAGGTAGCGGTAGGTTTCGTGCGGCCTGCAATGGCGATGCTACCTCGCTGGAATTATTTCATTTGCCAACCATGAAAACGTTTAGCGGGAAGTTGGTAGTGGTGGTGCAGTCAGCGAAGAAGTCGGGCGACATACAGTTAACAGTGAAGGGGCAACATGTAAAAACAGCTAAAATCAGTATGCTTTCAAATTAACGTGCAATTGTGCGCTGGTTAATTTGAAAAGTAACCGGGCCTGTGGACCCGGTTACTTTTTAATAATAAAATATTATTTCCATCTTTCATTCTGCTCCATTTTCGCATTGGTAGTGATTTCACTTTGTGGAATAGGGAAGTAATCATGTTTCCCGTTCACAAAATATTGTTTACCTACTTTATCACTATTGGTGATTTCCTGCTGTAGCAGTCCCCATCTTTTCAGGTCATAAAATCGTTGTCCTTCACGGGCAAACTCAATCATACGCTGGTGTCTGATTTCAGCCATCATGGCATCCTGACCGAGGCCATTGGCAAGTAGACCCAGTTTAGCTCTGGACCTTACATCCTGTAAATAAGAATAAGCATCACCGGTTCTGCCTTGCATAGTAAGTGCTTCTGCCAGGAGCAGTTCAATATCCGCATAACGCAGTACGCGTTCGTTAATACTCGAGGTATAGTCGCCACCTTTACTACCTTTCAACTCATTATTCTGCGTATAATTCTGGTATTTTTTAAACATGGATTTAAAACCGAATTGGAGTTTGAAAGCAGTAAATGGTTTGTTATAGAAAGTAGCACCCGGATAATCCCATATCAATGTGGCGTACATGCGTGGGTCCAGTTCATTGGTAGTGGTTTTTTCCTTCTGGAATTCGTTAAAAAGTTTGTCGGTAGGACTAACTTCAAACCAACCAGCCACCTCCCCGGGGGCAAATTCCTGTGCGGTGGTAACGCCCAGTGTTTCGTTGGCGTTTTCACCCGCCCAAGGATTGGTACCACCTACGTCTGACAGTTGAATTTCGAAGAGCGATTCACTGTTGTTTTCTGTGTCTTCTTTGAAGTTGTCTTCATAATTGGCTGTAAGTGAGTAGTTGAATGGCGCCATAGTGAGCGATTGCAGAATGGTTGCTGCATTGACATAATCCTTCGTGTATACGTAGGCTTTACCGAGCATACCGAGTGCAGCCCCTTTGGTTGCTCTGCCATAGTTGGTTACTGGGAGGTCTGCTGCTGCTTCTGTAAAGTCTTTTATAACCTGAGCCCAAACGTCTTTTTCAGGTGATTTGGCAACAAAATAGTCATCAGTTACAACAGGCACCTTGGTACGTATGGCTACATCTCCGAAATTAGTTACCAGAATAAAGTAGTTAAGGCCGCGAAGAAACTTAGCTTCCGCTATATATGCTTTTTCTTTATCAGCTTCCAGTCCCACTTTGCTAACGTTTTCCAGTATCTGGTTAGCGCGGAAAATTGCCCGGTAGCACACGTTATAAACACCTTCAGATACCCCGTTGTCGGGCGTATTGGTGAAAGTCGACAGTTGATACAGCGCTGCCACGTCGTTTCGGATGAAAAAATCATCCCCGCGGCCATTGGATAATTCTACACCGCGAACACCCCATAAGCCTCCGTTTACATTTTTAAAGAGGCCATAGGTGCCTGCCAGTGCACTCTTGACGTCGCTCTCTGTTTTCCAGAAAGTTTCAGTAGTAATTTGGTTCGGATTAGTCAGGTCTAACGTATCGCGTGAACAGCTGGCAAATACCAGCGTGGCCGCGACCGAAATCAATATCTTTTTCATGCGTTGAATTTTTACGTAATTACAAGGACAGTTGTATACCAACAGAAAGTGTGCGGGCAAGCGGATAGGAGACGTGACCAAAGTCTACACCTCTGTCCAGAATGCTGCCGGATCTGCCAATATCCGGGTTGAATCCTTTGTATTTGGTGATGGTAAACAGATTGTCGGCGCTCAGGTAGGCTCTAAGACTGCTTATTTTAGCACGCTCCAGCAGCCTGGTCGGTACTGTGTAACCCAGCTGTAAGGTTTTAAATCTAAAGTAAGAACCGTTTTCCAGGAAGCGGGAGGAGGTCCGGGCGTTGAAGTTTGGATCGTCTATCACCGCACGTGGCATGTCTGTATTGGTATTAGTCGGTGTCCACGCATTGAGTGTAGTGCGGGCATAATTATACTCCAGGTTCATGCCTTCCAGGTCCTGGCGCAGGCCATTATAAATTTTATTTCCCTGGGTGCCTTGTAAAAACAGATTTAGGTCAAAATTATACGCATTGAGGTTGATACCCAGGCCGTATTCGAATGAAGGGAAAGAGCTGCCCATATCGAGGCGATCGGCATTACTGATAGTACCGTCTCCGTTGGCATCGAAAAATTTGATGTCGCCAGGTTTGGCAGAAGGTTGGATTAGCTGTCCATCTTTGCCTTTATAGGCATCAATTTCTTCTTGTGACTGGAAAATGCCAAGGGATTTGATCAGGTAGAAAGCAGCGATTTCGCCACCTGCCTGCGTAAGTGTTGCATCCGCACCATGGTGTGTAGGCTGCCCACCGGCGATTTGCTGTGTACCGGTTCCCAGTGCCAGTACTTTGTTTTTGATTGAAGAAAAGGTTCCTCTTACGCTATAGCTGACAGCACCAACTTTATCATTGTAGCCAATGCCCATTTCTACACCCTTATTGAGGATATTACCTCCGTTTACAAATGGGTCGGCAGCGGAACCGGCAGATCCGGGAATAGGCACCTTTAGCAACAGGTCGGTGGTGTTTTTGCGGAAGTAGTCAGCAGTGAGCGTTAATTTATCATGCAGGAAAGCAGCGTCAATACCTACATCAACGGTTTCAGTATTTTCCCATTTTAAATACGGAGATGCATAGGTGGTTTGGATTGCGCCAAACCATTTGGACTGATTTCCATTAACATAATTAATGTTGGAGTTGATAACCGCGGCATAGCCATAGTCATCAAATTCCTGGTTGCCCAATATACCGTAGCTACCACGTAGTTTCAGCATAGAAACGGAAGCTGGAGATAGGGACCAGAATTTCTCATTGGAAATATTCCATCCTGCTGCGATGGAAGGGAAGTTACCATAGCGATAAGCTGGTGCAAACCGGGAGCTGCCATCGCGGCGGAAGCTGGCAGTAAGCAGGTAGCGGTTGTCATAAGAATAGATCACGCGTCCCAACAGAGAAACGAGTGTGCTTACAAGTTTATTGCCGCTTACAGCGGAGATTATTGCACCATTATCCAGTTCACTGATACCATCAGCGAGGTCATTTTTTGCAGACGCAGAGGAATCTCTTACATATTTCTGGTAAGCATAACCAGCCAGCGCCTGGAAGCTGTGTTTTCCAAAGTCTTTGGCATAGTTCAGTGTGTTTTCCGCCATCACCAGGTTGTACCTGTTACTGGCCTGGGCGAGATTGTTGGTAGGATTGGCAAACAGACCACCCACTTCGTAGCGCCTGGTGTAATCTTTATGAGAAATAAATGCATCCGTGTAGCCCAGGTTGAATTTATATTTGAGTTCAGGCAAAATGGTTAATTCCGCAAACGCATTGGCAATGATAGAGGTCACGTTGGTAGTGATGTCTTCCAGATGCAATTGAGCTACCGGATTAGCCACGTTTACTACTGGGCCGCTGGCGCCTGAGTAGCCACCTATAGCGTTTTCATCATAGATGTTAAACACCGGGATCATTTTCACTGCAGAACCAACCGGGTTACCGCCCTGGCCACCCCAGCCACCTGGCATTTTAGTCCAGTTTTCGCGAGTGAGGATGAGGGACTGGCCCACTTTGAGGCGGCCTTTGGTTGTTTCTGTTTTTTCGCGGATGCCGTAGCGTTTATAACCGGTTACGTCTACGATACCATCCTGATCGTTGTACTGACCGGAGAAGCTATAACGGGTATGTTCCGTACCGCCGCTTACAGAAAGGTTGTATTGCTGCATCATGGCGGTTCTGTATATGGCATCCTGCCAGTCGGTACCTGCACCCAGTTGATTGGGGTTAGCAGCAATATCCAGTCGAGCTAAACCAGCGTTATCATGCGCCATATTACTTACTGTTGCCCATTCCTGTGCATTCAGTACATCATATTTCTTAATCAGTTTTTGTGAACCGAAGTTGGCATTGAATTGGATTACAGGAGGGCCGTTTTTGCCGGACTTGGTAGTAACGAGCACTACGCCGTTTGCAGCACGGGAGCCATAGATAGCGGCGGCAGAGGCGTCTTTGAGTACATCCATGGATTCAATGTCGCCGGGTGCAATGTTGTTAATATTGTTCACCTGCACACCATCTACCAGGTAGAGTGGATTAGCATTGTTAAAAGTACCTACACCACGTACCAGTATTCGCATGCCTGCTCCCGGATCACCGCCGGCGGCTTCCACGGTAACACCTGCAAGTTTGCCCTGCAAGGCCCTGCTCACGTTGCTGGCGCCTTCTGTTTTAATATCACCGCCTTTTAAAGTTGCGATGGAACCCGTCAGGTCTTTTTTCTTAACGGTACCATAACCGATGATCACTACCTCATTAAGGCCGGCAGTGCTTTTTTTCAAAACTATATGAATGGTATTTTCTGCCCCAACGGTGACCTCCTGGGATTCAAATTCCATCGACGAAACGAGTAATTTATCACCCGGATTTACGGAGAGAGAGAATTGGCCTTTCTCATCCGTAATGGCGCCACGGGTGGTACCCTTTACCTGGATGGAAGCCCCGAACACAGGCTGGCTGGTGCCATCCTCCGTTACTTTACCTGTAATTTTTTTCTGTGCATTTACTGCGAGCGTGCAGAGGATAAAAAATAAAAGAATCGCATGCCTGGCCCAGGCAGGTGGTGAGATGCTCACCCCGGTGTACTTAATCATACGGGAATGTTTAGTTTTTCAGATTTTAGTTGGACTTACTGTTTGGCTAAGTTAATTGTCAATAAACGTGGCTCCGATGGATAATAAAATCGTAAAAATGGATAATCTTATTGCCCCCCGCCGCAATATAGTTTTTAATTGTCAAAATGACGCGTAAAAATTTTGAACTTTTTTTGTGCCATCGGTTGCGTAATAAAAATTTAACGGCACCCTTTAAAAATTGTGCTGGCAGCGTTATAATAAAATTATTTTGCAGGGGCGTTTTGCAAATTTTTGTTATTATTAATTTTAAGGAGATGCCAATGCTGCCAGGAAAGTTTTTAAAAGTAAAAGCCGTATGGCTTCTGCATGTATTAACCGGTATGCGCAAAATGCTGCCGATCCGCCGCCAGCGCCGCCACATGCGAGCTGTCAGGCAAAATTTAAACACAAGTGTAGTTTATTTTATTAATTGTTAAAATGACAATTAATATTCATAAATTGTAGCCCGTATCTCAGCAATTTCCGTTATGAATAAATTATTTGTATCCTGCTGCCTGTCGCTCTTAGCCACGGCAGCCTTCAGCCAACAAAAAACTTTTATCGTAAACGCCTCCCGGCCGGGGGCGCCCGTTCAGCCTACCATGTACGGCGTGTTTTTCGAAGACATCAACATGGGGGCCGACGGTGGTATTTACGCTGAACTGGTAAAAAACCGTTCCTTTGAATTTAATAACCCGTTGATGGGCTGGACGGTGAATGGCAAAAAAGAGGAAGGCGACCTCCTCGTACTCAACAGCCACACCTACAACAAAGCCAATCCCAATTTCCTGCGCCTGAAAGTCCACAACCGCCGCAAGGGAGAGTGGGGGCTTACCAATGAAGGCTTCCGCGGCATGGGCATCCGCGCCGGTGTTAGCTACCAGCTGTCTATGATGTACCGTACCGCCAAGCCCGGCATCACCATTCATGCGGAGCTCATGAATGCCAAAGGGAAAGTAATCGGGCATACGGCATTTGATGCAGCTCCAGGTACGGGCGACTGGCAAACAAAAGCCCTGAGCTTTACTGCCGCCGAACAGGACACCTCCGCAAAACTCACCCTGTGGCTGGAAGGCAACGGCACCATCGACCTCGATATGATCTCCCTGTTTCCCGGCGATACCTGGAAGAACAGACCTAAAGGCCTCCGCGCAGATATGGTGCAGATGCTCGCTGATATGAAGCCCGGCTTCATCCGCTTCCCCGGTGGTTGCATCGTGGAAGGGCGCGACCTTGCCAACCGCTTCCAATGGAAGAAAACAGTAGGCCCCGTTGAAAACCGCGAACTCATTATCAATCGCTGGAATACCGAATTTAATCATCGCCTTACGCCCGACTACTACCAGAGCTTCGGACTGGGATTCTTCGAATATTTCCAGCTGGCGGAAGACATCGGCGCAGCACCGCTGCCCATCCTCAACTGCGGCATGGCCTGTCAGTTCAACACCGCCGAACTGGTGCCGATGGAAGACTTACAGCCCTATATCCAGGATGCCATCGACCTCGTGGAATTTGCCAACGGTCCTGCCACCAGCACCTGGGGTAAAGTACGGGCCGATATGGGCCACCCGGAGCCATTTCACCTCACCATGCTCGGTGTAGGTAACGAAAACTGGGGACCGCAATACATTGAACGTGCACGCGCCTTTGCTGCCGCACTCAAAGCCAAACATCCGGAAATTAAACTGGTATTCAGTTCCGGCACTGACCCTAACGGTGCCCGCTTCGATTTCCTGAACGATACCCTGCGTAAAATGAATGCCGACTTCATCGACGAACACTATTACCGCAGCCCGGAATGGTTCCTCGCCAACGCAGCCCGCTATGATAACTACCCGCGCAACGGCTCCAAAGTGTTTGCAGGGGAATACGCCGCACATGAAGACAAAAATTTTGTAGGGTCCGATCGTAATACGCTGCGGGCAGCCATTGCGGAAGCGGCATTCCTGACAGGTTTGGAACGAAATGCAGATGTAGTGCACATGGCTTCCTATGCGCCCTTGTTCGCCAGCGCAGAAGCCTGGCAATGGGCGCCCGACCTCATCTGGGTAAATAACCTGCAGGTAGTGGGCACGCCCAGTTATCAGGTACAGAAACTTTATTCGTTGAACAAAGGCACCCATGTACTACCCCTGTTATCGGCCAACAAGCCTGTAACGGGTCAGGATAGCCTGTACGCATCTGCTGTTATTGATGAGCAGAAAAAGGAAATCATTGTGAAAGTGGTGAATGTGAGCCAACAGGCCGTGACGGGTAAAATTCAGTTGCAGGGGAAAAATAATCTCTCTAAAACTGCCACCCTTACTACACTCGCAGGAAACGACCCGGTAGCGGTGAATCGTTTTAACAATCAACCGGTGGCACCAGTGGAAACAGCAGTAGCCGTTAATAAACAATCGGTAGCGCTTACATTGGCGCCTAATTCACTGCAGGTATTGCGCATCAAGTATTAACCACACCAGCACCGCGCAGGCTGGTGTGGTAGCTGTCGAAAGGGCGAATAGCCCTTTCGACATTATTTCCCGACAGGAAACATATAAAATTGCCGATCCGGCATAAAATCAATCATCCACTGATCCACCACCACATGGTTATCCAACGCCGTAATAGTGAGTGTATGCCTGCCTTGTGATAATTGATGTTGGGTTACCTTTACTGCCTGTCCCCGCATAACGTTCTGTTTCCAGCCTTCCGACCTGTAAGGCTCTTTAAAGGAGCATACCACCGGCCTGCCATCGTCCATCGTTACACTGAAACGAATATCTCCCCGGTCATTCGGCTGCGTAGGAATTACCGCTGTGCGCAGCACGGCCGGCCCTGACTGCTCCACCTCAAAGTCGAAGCTGATGCTGGCCCCTTTGGGCAATGATACCGCCTCCATGCTGTGGCCGAGTGATTGTATGATCCGAAGGTTACCAGTGGCTTTCGTGTAGTCGGCGGCGTTAGCAGCTATTACACCTTTGGTTTTTAACGTTAAATCCGGCGCATTTGCTGTTGTGATATTTTTAACGTCCTTCAGTGGCAGCTCCGGTGCACGGAATACAAGGAGATCACGCGGTTCCGCATGCATCGCATATTTCCATTTGCCACCGGCCATTACGTTGTTATACTGATTCGTTAACTTAACAATCTCCTCATAAGCGTGCTGACTTTTGTAGCAGGCATTTTTTAAAGCGATGGAGTCGGGTAGCGGCTCAGCTGCCAGCCTGCGCGCACGCTGTGCTTCCAGCCATTTGGTAGCCATAGCTGCAGCCCCGTACACAGGATATTTGATACGGGCAAAAAATGCATCCTGCTGGTGAGCAGGGAGCTTTTGCTCCACCTGTTGCAAGGTTTTTTTTATTTGCTCATAACTGTTTAAATACCGATCCAGCTCTCCGCCAAATTCAGTTTCACTGAAAGCTGTATTTACCACAGGCGTCCAGCCACGCGGGTATTTAGCCTTATCTTCTTCAACCTTGCTCCAGCCCATAAATTCAGGACGGCGTATGCCACATAATCTGTAAAATTCCAGGATGGCAGGAAATAACTGTTCACCCGCTGCCTGTCCGAAATCCCGTATCAGGTAACTGCGCATTTTGTTATTAATAGTAGCAGGGGAGATGTCATGGATATTCCAGGCCAGGTCCAGGAAAAATTCCAGATCGTACCCGGCAATTTTAGGGTCGTGTACATTAGCCACCCATAAACGCCTGGCATTGTGATCATAGGCTTCCCGCATTTCATTGTAGATCAGGCCAGGCTGTGTAGTGGTGAGCCAGAGGTAATCGTGCGGGCGGCCCCAGTAGCTGAGGTGATAATACACGCCGGCTCCGCCGCTGCGCTGTTGCTGCTGCGCATCACTCAGGCGGGTCAGGTAACCATAGTTGTCATCGCACCAGGTAAGCATTACATCATCGGGTACCTGCAACCCGTTTTCATAAATTTCCAGCACTTCCTTGTAGGGTACAAACTGCTGTGGGATTTTTTTAAGGTCCGGGTTGATGTATTTGCTAAGCAGCTCGCGCTGTTCATAGATAACACTTTGCAGGGCATCGGTTTTTTCTTTCAGTGTTTTCACGCCTTCCATAGAACCGTCGTGTATACCGCGCATGCCAATGGTGAAGAAGTTTTCAGAGAGCTTCACTTCTTTCAGCCGCTCTATCCAGTAATTGATCACGGCATCATGGTTATCGATATAGCTGAAATGCCCGCGCTGACTCTCTTTCCATTCATCTACATTATTGCGCATCAGTGGCTCGCAGTGCGATGTGCCGATGACGATGCCGCAGCTGTCAGCCATTTCCTTTGCGCCTTTCGTGAAGTAAAACGCCACTGTGCCCGTGTGCATGGCCGGCCAGATGGTGTTGGCACGGAGTCGAAGCAACAGCTTAAACACCTGCTTATAGGTTTGTGCTGAAATAATTCCTGTATCCACCTGCGGATCATAACGTTTTGAACTCCATGGGCGCAGGCTCCAGTCCTCATCATTGATGAAAATGCCACGATAGGCTACGGTAGGCGATTGTAAGTTCCGGTAGGTGGCTGGCACCTGCAACCGCGATTTTTTTTCAGGCTGTACATCGCCCCACCATATCCAGGGCGATACACCTGCGAGGCGGGATAATTCCAGGATGCCATAGGCCGTACCGCGGGCATCGCTGCCCACTACCAGCAGCTGTTGATGGGTGGCTTTGATGAAAAAGGCGTCCATGGCGCCAGCCAGGCTATCGACAGGCACTCCCAGTTGCTTCAGTTCCCGGCTGTTACTATGGCTGAGCTGTACTATGCGGATGTTGCTGTTTTTCCCCGTTGCGGGGGCGGGCATACGACCCGTAACCGCATTTATATCTCCCCGAAACATATCCAGGGCCACCTGTATAATAGGCGAACCGGATGACTGCAGGGAATAAGTAACAGGGGATTTACCGTTATACCACACTACATCCGGGCTTTGAGCGGTAAGGGAAGTAGCAGCAACAATTGAGATACTAAGTAAAAATAAGTGCTTCAAACGCATAGCTGTTGTGAATACGCAAGTGGAATTGCTGATCTGAGAATCAACAAGTATAATAGTTTTTTAGGGAGATGGTAACCTGCACCTACCTGCCCGGTGTAGCGTGCACTAACGGTAATCCCTATGGAAAAATATATTGTGAAGCCGGTACTGCAATGAAAGCGGGCTGTAAAGCGTTTTAAACGTGTTACTGTACAAACTGGTATTTTAATTGTGGTAGCATATTAACCTTACTGTAAGCATTTATAAACCTCTCAACTATCCTCAGCATGAATTACATGAAATCGTATGCGCTGATGGCAGGTATGTTGCTGGCGCTGGCCTCCTGCTCACGCGATGAGCCAGGCCCCGGCACGCCAACAGCTCCTCCAGTGGAAACCAATCCGGCCAACACGAAGTACCAGCCCGCTTTTGCAGGTCAAACACGTGCTAATGGCGCCGTTACAAAAACTAAAATCAAAAAGGAAATCCTCACCTCCGGGTTAACAAGTCCATGGGGTATTGCAGAGCTGCCTGACGGACGACTGCTGGTAACAGAAAAAGCCGGCAACATGCGCATCGTTAAAACTACTGGAGAGGTGAGTGGTCAGATCATGGGGCTGCCGGCGGTAAACGCTGCTGGTCAGGGTGGTTTGTTAGGTGTTTGTCTGGACCCTGATTTCGCGACCAATCGCACCGTTTACTGGACCTTTTCAGAAGCTGTAGCCGGCGGCAACCTCACCTCGGTAGGCAAGGGCCGCTTAGCCGCAGATGAAAAAACTATCGAGGGCGCCACTGTTATCTACCATGCGCTACCGCGCCGCACCAGTAGTCTGCACTATGGCAGCCGCATTCTGTTCGACAAAACCGGCAATCTGGTGATCAGCACCGGAGAAGGTTCCAATCTGGATACACGGCCGCTGGCCCAATCTGTTACCGCCGTGTTAGGAAAGATTATCCGGATTACCAAAACCGGGCAGGCGGCAGCAGGGAACCCTGTATTTGAAGGCGCAGGCGCATTACCGGAACTTTATAGCATTGGCCACCGCAACCCACAGGGCCTGGCCTTTCATCCGGTTACTGGTGAACTATGGGAATGCGAACATGGTCCGCGCGGTGGTGATGAAGTAAATCGAATTCAGCCTGGCCGTAACTACGGCTGGCCCATCATCACCTATGGTATTGAATACAGTGGCGAACCCATCGGCGATGCCATTCAGCAGAAAAATGGGATGGAACAGCCGGTATATTACTGGGATCCCGTCGTATCCCCCAGCGGTATGACGTTTTATGCAGGTAAACGCGTGCCGGAATGGGAAAATAATCTCTTCCTCGGTGCCCTGTCAGGCCAGCATATAGTACGCCTGGTATTCAGCAATAACAAGGTAATTGGGGAGGAGCGACTGCTGGCGGGCGAAGGGCAGCGCTTCCGTGACATCATCCAGGGCAAATCCGGCGCCTTGTATGCCATTACGGACCAAGGCCGCCTGTACCGCATCGATAGAGAGTAATTTTTTTCTCGCAAAGAGGCGTAAGGATTTTAAGCTTGCAAAGATTTAGTGGGCTTTAGGCGCCTTCGGCGCCAGGAGCGATCTTTTTTGCACGCAAAGCAGCCAAGCAGGTAAGCAGCAAAGGCTTGTGTTTTTGTAGTGTATTTTATAAGTTTCATATTTAATAATAGTATAAGCGACCGGTTTGCTGGTCGCTTATTTTTTTATTACGAGCTTTAAGCTTTGTACAACATACGAAAGTTCCTTTTAAATAAATATCAAAAAACATAATAAAACATAAAACATAAAACATAAAACAAGTCTTTGCTGCTTACCTGCTTGGCTGCTTTGCGTGCAAAAAAGACCTACATAATCAACTCTTTCCGCGAAAAAAATGCTTTCCTGGTCACCCATCTTTTACTGGAACCTTCTACGAATATTTTTTGCAGTTTGAGAATGCATTTGTAAATTCGACTGCCATTCTGAAAATTAGGGGCCACGAGGCCTGTTTATTATTCCTGTCCTTATTCCGCACAACGTATACCTGTGAAATGACCATTATCACCACCGGAATCCTCAATGAGATTACATGGCGAGCATCATCAATGTGGTTACAGAAGAACTGATCGTTCTAACCCCTTTATTTACCGTAGGTCGGAATGCAAGTCTGGTAAACCTGCACTTGTCTTTTGGCGACGTATCCCAGTCCCACGCTACCTTGTTATGGTCCAGGGAGGGCTGGCAGCTCCGGGATCATAGTCGCAACGGCACCTTGCTGGATGGCGAACATATCTGGCAGCGCACCGTCAGGCTTACTAAAAATCACACGCTTCAATTTGGCAGCGATGCACAAACGAAATGGAAACTGATGGATCTGGAACCACCTTTTCCTTTTTTGAAGTCGCTCAACCGCCGCAATCATATCATCCGCTTATCTTTCGCTACCGCGTTGCCCGACCAGGTGCAGCACGAGGCCGCCATCTATTTCCTGCCGGAGAAAGGCTGGGTATATGAAAGGGAAGGCAACGTAAACACCCTGGCACATGGACATAAGATCGTTTTTGCAGATGATGAATGGGAGTTCGTATCCATTACCGAAATGGAGGATACGGTAGACCAGCAATCGCTGATAGCCGGCGCCAGGTTGATGTTTTACCTCAGCCTGAATGAAGAGCATATCCGGATGGAGCTGCAGCTGAACCCGCATCATTCGCTGGACCTGGGCAGCCGCTCGCATAATTACCTGTTGTTATCGTTGGCCCGTAAACGTTATAATGACCACCTTCGGCAACTCCCTGATGCAGATCAGGGCTGGTGTACCATCGATGAAATAACCGAAGACCTGTCGCGTGAAATGCAAAAAGAAATAGATGTTTATTTCCTCAACCTCCAGATTTTCCGCTTACGCAAACAGTTATGTGAAATTCCTGAAATAGGATACCTGTTCAGTAATATTATAGAGAGAAGATCAGGTGAAATTCGCCTGGGTCATCCGTATTTCAGTATCATCAAAGGAAACCATAAAGAGGCAGATGTAACATCCCTCCGATAATCCTGTATATGAAAAATGAAACCATGCTGACTGCCGGATTTCCGGTAGTTAGTAACTATGAACTGCTGGAAGCAGCCGGCGAAGGCGCTACCTGTCATGTGTACAAAGCCATACAGCAACATACCCGGCAGCTGGTGGCGCTGAAAGTACTGAAGCCTGTACTGTCGCAATCCATTCAGCTGAACCGCTTTGAGCGTGAGGCTAAGGTATGTGCAGGTATTAGTCATCCGTATATTGTAAAGCTGCTCGACAAGGGCACTACCGCCGATGGTGCGCCGTTTGTAGCTTTCGAGTTCCTCGAAGGACTTACACTCCGGCAGCA
Source organism: Chitinophaga jiangningensis (assembly GCF_900142605.1). Taxonomy (GTDB): domain Bacteria; phylum Bacteroidota; class Bacteroidia; order Chitinophagales; family Chitinophagaceae; genus Chitinophaga; species Chitinophaga jiangningensis. The sequence continues at coordinate 35,381 of NZ_FRBL01000008.1, read as the reverse complement.
GCTGCAGCGTAGCGGCGCGCTCTCTGTTGCTGAAACGCAGGCACTGATGGGGCAACTCCTGGATGCACTCTGTTGCGCACACGCCAATGGAGTAGCGCACCGCGACCTGAAACCGGACAATATTATCATTATCCGTTCCGGCGCCAGACCGCATGTGAAGATCCTTGATTTCGGCATCAGTACGTTTGTACAGGATATACAGCATACTGATGCCATGGGCACACCGGCTTATTGTGCTCCCGAGCAGTTGCGCGGAGAGCCGCCTACCACCCGTGCGGACCTCTATGCATGGGGGCTCATACTCATCGAATGTTTAACCGGCTGCGCCGCCATTCAGGGCAACAGCATCCCAGATATTTACTACCAGCAACTGGGACCTGATCCAATTCCGATTCCGGCGTTTCTGAAAAGTCATCCGATACATGATCTGCTGCAGGCAGTGCTGGCCAAGCATCCCGGCGATCGCCTCAGCAACGTGCACACCTTGTTTGAACGTTTTCAGCAACTGGATTTATCGACACTGCAACCGCAACTGGCCTCAACGGAATTATTGCAGAACAGCAGCAATGCTACTCAGGATAACTCACTGGCATGGATGTACGAAAAGAAAGAAAAACGACAGATCACCATCCTGTGCGGCAGCGTGCGACTGCTGCAAACACCCGATGCCACTGCTGACGAGGACATTCTCGAGGAAATCCAGAAAGCCCAGCTGACGGCCTGCATCGATATTGCTACCCGCAGTGGCGGCTTTCTGAAAGGTGTGTTTGCGGATCAGTTTATGATCTACTTTGGCTATCCCACTTCAGAAGGGAATGCGGCCTACCTGGCAGGTAAGGCAGCATTTGAAATACTAACAGCTACGGATGCACGTAGCAAACGCCTGCAGCGCCAGTATGGGCTGCAGCTGGAAACCCGCATCAGTATTCATACCGGGAGTGTAATTTGTCGCCCGCAGCGCATACCGGAAGGCACTGCTCCCAACTACGCTTACCGACAACTGTCCTATGCTGCAAATCAGCGTATAGTCGTTTCCGTGGCTACGAAGCAGTTACTATCGCACCTGGCGGTATTTGAGCGTCCCCTGCATCTCCCGGAAGAATTTGCGGATGTCTCCTATATGGTAAAGGAACGCCGTGGCAGCGCTTTCGCCCGACTGCGGGAGGGGCAGCACAAAGGCCTCTATGGCCGTACAAAAGCGTTGCAGGTAATTCAGCAGGCCTGGGAAAGCAACGGAGCCATGCTGCTGATACGCGGCGTAGCGGGTATGGGGAAGTCGCGACTGATATACGAAGCATCCCGGGCAGCGGGCAATGAACTGATTGAAGTGCGTTGTATGCCGGAATACCGGCACCGGGATTTATATATCATCTTCAGCGTATTGCAGCAGCACTACGGATTCCGGGCGGACTTACCACCCGAAACCAACCTGGCGTTGCTGTCGGATATGCTGGAAGTAGCGGAGCTGGACAAAGTTACGGTCATGCCTATACTCCTGTCGTGCCTGGGTATGGCGTTTACAGCGGAATTTCAGCCATCGCTGTTATCGCCGGGAGCCCAGCGCCGCCAGCTCGTGCATGCGTTGATCCAATGTTTGACTCACATCTCTCTGGAAAAAAAATACCTCGTGATTATTGAAGACCTGCACTGGATAGATTCCGGGAGTGCGGTGGTGTTACAGGAAATAGCAGAGCGGCAGCTGTGTAAAAGTATGCTGTTACTGTTATCGGCCAGGCCTGCGTTTGAGTGGCGATGGGAAGGCTGTGACTTATTGGAACTGGATCCGCTGGATCATGCCGCATCCACTGATTTGATCCATGAGCTATTGCAGGATAAAGGCGCGGATCAGGAGTGTATACAGTACCTGCTACAGCATACGGACGGTATCCCGTTTTTTATAGAAGAGCTTACCCGCTACCTGTTGGCTAAAGAGCTGCTGGTGTATGATGGCATCCGCTACCGGTTTGCGGACAGTATGTTGCCCCTAACGGTGCCGCTTACACTAAATGAAATACTGATAGCGCGGCTGGATGTGTTGGGCAATGCCCGTGAAACCGCACAGCTGGCCGCTTGTGTGGGCAGAGAGGTGTCGTGGCAGCTGCTGCGGCAAATTTCCTCGCTGGAAGAGGAGATGCTGCAACAACACCTGCAAATGCTGGAGGCCCAGGATATCATTTACCGGCTGCATACGGAAAAAGGCCTGGTATATGTTTTCCGGCATGCCCTGATCTGCGAAGTGGCTTACCAGAGCCTGTTGCTGAATATGCGGCGACGCATACATGCCCGCATAGCCGGTGTACTGCTGGAGGAAGAAAACCCCAACGATCCGCATCATGCCGCCACCATTGCGCGGCATCTCTATCATGCCGGTAATTGCATGGAGGCGGTGGACTGGCAGATCAAAAGCGTGCAGCTGATGCTGGGAGGGATCACTGGGAAGGAATCGCTGGTGCTTTGTCAGCAGGCGCTGAAGTGGTTATATACGCTGCCGGAAGAGGCAATTCGTACGCAGAAAGAGGTAATGGTGCGACATCTCATGTTATCCGTACTGGTGGTATTGGAAAGCTACGGAGCGCCCGCCGTGAAGGAGCAGCTGGATATACTGATGGCGCTGTATCAGTGCCGTGAGGCAAATGAAGAGATATTGCCGGCGATGCTGATGTACTGTAATTATTACGCGATGACGGGCAACTGGAAGCAGGCCACTGCTACGGCGCAGCACCTGCATACTGTTGCGCATTCCACTAAAAATCTCAAGTACAGCATTGTATCGTCCGTGTTTCTGGGGCTGCAATATTTCAACAACGGTGAGCTGCGCAATGCTGCCGCTATGATGGAAGAGGCGCTGGCACTCTATGATCCGGCGCTGCATAGTAGTCTGGCTTATGAGTTCGGGCTGGACCAGGAAGCGCTGGCGAGCAGTACGCTGGCCTGTGTATACACACTGGCAGGAGAGGAAAGTAAGGCGGAAACAATGATTAAGCGGGCCATCGAGAAGGTGGAGGCCATTGCGCATCCCCATACCACGGCTTCTACCTGGCTGGGGCTGGCCTGTGTATATTTTTATCAGCGCAACAGGAAACAGGTAAATCACTACAGTACGGCGTTATTGCAGGTCAACGAATCGAGCCAGCTGCATATGTTTGGTAACTACGGGGCGATGCTGCAGGCCTGGGCTAATCATGATTTAGCTGCTGCCAAAGCGGCGCTGGAAAAGGAGGCGCAGAAAGGCATACAATCGATGAATAGTTTCTGGAATGCGGTGGTGGCAGAAATTGAGATGCACGTAAACGAGCAGGAGGCTGCGCTGCAACGGCTTACGGCATCGCTGCTGCTGATAGGTGAAGCGGATGGCGCCTTGTACCATGCGGAAATTCACCGGCTGCTGGCAGTTTTACATGCCGGAAAAAATAATGACGCCCTGGCGGCAACACACCTGAAAACAGCCAGTGATATTGCGAATGCCCAGCAGGCTGTGCTAATACGGCAACGTATACACGCTGATATGAATCACGCACTTTAAAACCAAAGTATATGAACCCTGAATTATCCAACAAATGGCTGGCAGCCTATTATGAAGCCTTACAATTATCCTGGACTGTTCCTGATTTTAAGCCGCTATTGCTGCGTGATTCACGGCTGGCGCTGCAATCGGTTAATTTCACTTATCCGGACACCATCACCCTGGAGTTTAAGGAAGTGACCGATGGCAATTTTTCGAACTTCCCGGAATTTCCGATCAGTATTTTTGATTATCCTCCTGCTACCCCCACTACGCTGAAAGTGCCACTGGTACCACCACCGCCACCCGGCTCTACTGATCTTTCTTATCTGCTGACCCTTCAGAAGCCGTTAATGCTTTGCTGCTGTATGTGCTTTTGATAAAATGTACCATATGCAATATTCATTTTTTACTCAAAAGGGCCATCACGGGCAGTTTATAGAGATGTACCGGGATGCAGCCCACAGCCAGCTGTTTGGCTGGATGTGCAGTTACCCGGCGCCGGATCATCCCGGCAGGGTGGTGGAATTATGGGCGCTGATGGCGGCGGAAGATGTTACCTTATCCGGCGTGGCTTTTTACCCGGTGCAGGTCACTACCGGGTTTGTACCGCATAACTTCGACACATGGCTGCTGAAGTTGCGCGAGGGCCCAGCCTTTGAAGCCTTAGTTTATCGCATGGCGGATTTTGAGCTGCCTGATACGAAGAAAAGCTTCACCGGTACGCTGGTGAACGGGATTTATAACAGTAATGGTGATCCGCATGTAAAACCTGTGCTGGTGGCGGTTACACTGATGTCTGCACAGCGGCAGCTGGATGAACAGGCTGCTGTGTCCGAACAGCTGATGCTGATGGGCACTTTTGAGGCTTCGGAGCCCATGCTGTTGTATTCCCCGTTAAAAGAGCTGGATCCACCCATTACTTCGCAGGAGTTCCTGGAAGGTAAAGGTGTACCGGGGATTACGCTCACTGGCTCAAAAGCCACTGTGCCGCTCAGGGAGCGGGTATTGACCATGATAGGCTCCACTTCTCCGGAGCAAAACATTCAACGCTTCATAGCATTAAAAGAGTTAGCAGATGGCATTACAATCCATGGATGAGTTATTGCTGCTTGCTCCTGGTTCGCGCTTCCTCCCGTTGGGGGAAGTGGCGGGCCTGGTGCTGGGTAGCAGTATTATTCCCGTTTCAGGGAAGTTGCCGGTGGCGCTGATCAAAATGATACAGCAGCAGTCCATATCCATTGCTGGTTGCATACAGGAACTGCAGGCTACCTTTCCCGTGCCTCAGCTGCTGGTGGAACTGGATCGGCTGAAGTCGGCCGGCGTGTTTACCAGTCAGCAGATGATGGAAAACGCTTATGTTTTATTACCCGACATTACTATTGCTGATCATAAGTATGAAATTTTTCAGGCAGATGGCAATGCATTGTCAGCAGCAGTTGCAGCGTGGCGGGAAGCGATAGCGGCAGGGAAGTACTGGATTCCGGTAACTACCGGAAACGGGTATACGATCATTGGTCCTGTTTTTAAAAACGATAGCAAGTTTTGCCCGCAGTGTATGTTTAGGCGGATGGACAGGTATGGTCAGGAAGACGTAGAAGCCGTTGTGCCAAAAGACCTCCGAGTACCGTCGCAATTGGCGGATGCTGTGCGGGAGGCCTTGCTGCACCTAAAGGCAGGGGCGACGGCAGGAGAATACTATCATGTAGGCAAGGCTTATCAATTGCACCAGTACCGCTTACACCCCCGGCCTGAATGTGAGGTTTGCGGGGACAGGCATGCCTTGTCGAAACAGATGCAGATGCCCATAATATTAACGGATACACGTACTATATATCGTGCGGAGCCGCCGGCCGTAACCTGGGAAAAATGGAGTCACCATATTAACCCGGTGACCGGGATTGTACGGCAGTTTGATAAGCTGGGGGAATTTACCTATCGTGCTTTAATACCGGATGCAGCCCCTTTTACTTTTTTGCCGGCTTACGGTAAGGGCTATACGGAAACGGCGGCGATGATAAGTGCACTTTGTGAGGCAATAGAGCGCTGGAGTGCCTGCTGGCGGGGGGATGAGCCGCTGCTACTGGCCACCGCAGAAGAATTACAACCTTATACCGTTTCACCTGGCAGCGTCCAGCATCCTGCACCGCAACAACTGCAATGGCCGGAGGATACGCCCGCACTGGGGCCGGTACCGGATACCACGGCGGTGAGTCGCTGGTTGCCGGGATGGTCGCTTACGCACAACGAAAGGCGGTATATACCCGCTGATATAGTATTATATAATTTGCCAGTTACGGGAGATGGCAGGGCAGCTGTGTTTGAGTCCAACGGTATGGCCGCAGGCAGCACACTGCCGGAAGCCATTTTACAGGGGCTGCTGGAATTGATCGAGCGGGATGCCGTGGCCATCTGGTGGTTTAACCGGCTGGAACGCCCGGAAGCGCCGCTGGCATTACTCCATGGCAATGAATGGTGGCAGGAGCAGTGGACCGCCTTAACAACGGAAGGATGGAACATACAGCTGCTGGACCTCACCATTGACACCGGTGTATACGTGGTAGCCGCAGTAGGAGAGCTGTCCGGCGCGTACCTGACAGGATATGGTTGCACTTATTCCATGGAAGAGGCCATGCTGCGGGCTTTTACGGAGTTGTTGCAGATCCGTGCTATCATGAAGCCGGTGGTGCCTCCGCCCGGACTGGATACGGATTACCTCCGCCCGCATACAGGAGCTAAGCGTTTTGAAGCCGCTGTTGTAAAGGGCAGTGCGGAAGAAATGGCCATGCAAATAATAGCAGGACTGCAAACCATACATATAGAAACGATCGTGGTGAACCTCACCCGGCCGGACGCAGGCCTGCCGGTAGTAAAGGTGATGGCCCCGGGCTTGCGCGCTTTCCGGCCAAGGTTTGGCGGCGGCAGATTGTACGAAGTGCCGGTAGCATTGGGGTTAAGAGAAGAAGTGACGGCATACCATGCGCTCACGCCTATGTGGCTCGTGCCCTTACAAGGCAATACTGCAAAGTGAGTTTTACATCTCCCGGAAAAAAACTAAATGAAATATGATGAAATAGGAATACGGCAGCTGCCATTGTAGTTTTGAGGTATCAAGTCAAACGGAGCTCCACGACTGATACCGGGCGGAAACCGAAAAGCCTTAACAGAGTAGGTAATCAATACTAAACTATGAAACAATGGCAGACTACAGTTTAAACGTTGGTTTTACCAACGATCAGTTACAGGTATTATACGCTACTGGAACCAACGTGGTAGTAGCAAAACCCTCAGGTTCAGGCAACCCTAATGTGGCCTGGCAGGTATTCAAACCGTTAATGGCTAACCAGCTTTCCTGGGACGAGCAGTATGGTCTTTACGCCTCCACCAGCAGTGTAACCAACGGGGCTACCCTTTCTCAAATGTCCAATGTACCAGTAGGTGCAGCCATGAACAAACTCTACACCCTGCAGGATTCTGGCGTAATTTCCGGCCCGGCCAGTGGAGGTCAGCCAAACGCATTTTCACTGCTGAATACTTATAGCAGCAAGGATTATATGACGGTTGGTTTATACCAGAATGCGAATGTAAATGGTGTAGATATCCTTGGTAACGCTATTTCAGCGGTGCCAGTACTGAAAATGAGCACGGCGGTAATGACTCCTTACACCACTGTTTACATCTGGTTGCAATCCCAGGTAAAAAGCAATTCAGTGGTAACCACAGTGACCTCCCCAATGACGCAGCTGAATTATGGTGGTGGTATTAACTCCATCTCTGTTGCATACGACAGTGACTCAGGTAAATTTCTGCCTACCGGTAATTTCTCCATGAGCGCACAGCGGCCTGATATTGCTTACATTGAAGCGGCACTCTGATTTCCACTATTATATAACCCGTAGGAGGCCTTTTGCAGGCCTCCTTTTTAATGACAATCCTATGGAAAATTGGGAGAATGGTAACACGTCGCTCAGCGATCTGTTATACGCCATGCAACAACGTAACCTGGTGTACAATGGCGATTTCCGCTACTATAGTAACCAGGTAATGGCTGGTGGTTTTATTACCTATAATTGTCCGGATGGCTGGGTATTTGAAAATCCCGGCCAGTTTGGAACCGTAGGTTTTGATGTGGCTTCCAACAGCTGCTATATTAATACCGGAGGTAGCACGGAACCCACAGTATTTCGCCAGGCAATACATGAATTTCCACGCTGGCAAGTGGTGCTGCAGGGGAGCTATGTATCGGCGACTGTGATCATGAACATCTCCGGTAACTACCCGGTAAGCTGTACACTTACGGATAACATTGATGGAGACACCGTTACCAGGAGCACAGCCGGCGACGTTCAATTTGATCTGCAGCTAAAGGTCAACGACAATGCGACCGGCGTATATCTGTCCGTAGAATGTAAAGTGCCCAATGTGCGGCTAAAAATTTCCCAGGTATATGCAAACGTAGGTAAAGTGGCGATTATTAGTCTGCCCACCATGGTGCAGGGCATCATCGGTGAAAGGCGGCAGTATATCGCCACGGAAACCGCGCCTGCGGAAGAAATTTCGCTTTGTCAGGCGCCCATTTCGCTGGGAGAAGGCTATTCCCGCCTTAACTCGGTGCTGAATGGTCGCTTCGGCAGCAGTAGCACCGGGCTTTCCATGACGCCGGATATGCGGGGGTATTTTAGTCGCTCCTGGAACAATGGCTCGCCTAACGACCCCGATGCGGGGCAGCGCACCGCCCTGGGCGGCACCGTTACCGGCGACCATGCAGGAACCCTGGAACAAGACATGTTTCTGAAGCATAGCCACCCGTTGTCATGGACCGCTAACCAGCCCAGCATGGGCGGTAATGCCGGGTCTGTAACCGTTATCAATACGCTACAGCAATCCAAAACCGGCGATACCGGCGGCAATGAAACGCGGCCGAAAAATATCGCAGAGCTGTATACGATTAAATGGGCCTGATCATATAAATAGCAGTTAGTAATGATGTTTGATTCAGGGCTGGCTGTTGAGCCGGCCCTTTTGTGGTGAGCGTGGTAAAATTTATATCTTCGCCGCCAAATAACCTGTATGCACCTACGGAATTTTCTTCAATTATTGTGTGCCCTCCTGCTTACCTTGCAAGCCTTCGCCGGCGGCATGTCCGCCTGGGAAGAGAAAACACCCAAAGGCAACAACATCTATTACGATGGCACTGCCGGCGGCTGGATAACTTTAACCCTGGATACCACCGAGGTAATGTTCAGGCATTTCTATTTCTACAAAGGCTGCACCATTGCTACGGACGATTCCCTGCATTACATTATCAACGAAAATAATAACACCATTCAGCGTTTTGATAACGAGGCCGCCTGGAAGGCTGCCATCAAGGCACAGGGGCTGAACCCTTTATGGAAGAGGGAGTACAATGATGCCTATGGTACGGATAAGTTTGGGCATATATTGCTGCTTATTTTCTTCCCAATACCTTTGCTGCTGCCCATTTTGTGGCTGGTGTGCCTGATCAGCCTGTTTTTCACATCCAGGAAATTTTTTACAGCCAGAAAGCATTTTTCGTGGATATACCCGGTGATAGTGCTGCTGGTAATTTTATACGATAACATCCCTCAGAGCATTTAACATTTTTCTGCGCTTTAAAGCAGTAACTTGAGGATATGCTTACACTCAGCAAAGGACATTTTCTTGGTCAAACCAGTACTTCATTTGCGGTGAATGAGGTGATGATCAGCCGCACGGCTTATCACGCCCCCGTGTTTGAAGGCTGGCATTGCCATGAGCACCTGCACCTGACGCTGCTGCTGGAAGGAGGCAACGAGGAATCGCGCTCCGGAAGCTGTGTGGAAGTAATGGCCGGCAACCTGTTATGGTACCATAGCGGGGAAATGCATCGTAATGCTAAAACCCGGCATCCCTCTGTAAATATCAACCTGGAAATTCCGGAAGTCCTGTTGCGGGAACGGGGGCTCTCGTTTCACACACTCACTGCCTCACCCTTATTGCAGGACAAGGCAAAATACGCCATGCTGAAGTTGCTGCGTGAAATAACCATAGCCGATATGCATACCGGCACGGCGGTGGATGCGCTGTTAAACAATATCTTTACTGCTCCTGCGGTAAAGGCTAACATCCCACCGCAATGGGTAGCCACAGTAGCGCAGCTGCTACAGGATCGTTGGGCCGATACCGTTAGTCTGGATGAAATGGCCGCTGCCGCTGGCGTACACCCGGTTACCATCAGTAAATATTTTCCTTCATACTTTGGCTGTTCGCTGGGGTATTATCTCCGTAAAATTAAGATTGACCGTGCCCTGGTGCTGCTGCGTACCGGAAAGTATTCCCTTACCGAGGTGGCTTACCGTTGCGGCTTTTTTGACCAGAGCCATTTTATCCGGGTATTTAAGTCGCATACGGGCATGCTGCCAAAAGTATACCGGCAGTTATGAGCACGCTAATTTTATACTATTCTTTCACCACCGTGTAGCCTACTTTTACAAAAAAAACGGATGAAACCATTGATATGCCTGCTGTTGGGGCTATGGTCGCTCTCTGCTGCTGCACAGTCGCCCGCGGAGATCAGTTATGTGACGGATACCGCCGCAGCGTTGATTGCGCGCCATTATGTATATGCCGACAAAGGAGCCGAAATTGCCGCCGAACTTCGCCGCCAGCACAGTAACGGCGCGTTCAGTACCGTGACTTCCTGGAAGGAGTATGATTCGCTTGCTACCCTGATCTTGCGGAAAAGCAGTCACGATGGGCACCTGTATATCCGCTACAGCCCGGAGCGGGCCATTGCCATGCTGGAAAATAAAGGAAAGGCGGGTCCCAGTGAAGACTTTTTTCATAATCAAAAGGCCAGGGATGCCAACTTCGGCATCAAGGCCAGTAATATGTTGGCCGATAATATTGGCTATCTTCAGCTCAGTATGTTCAACATCAGTGATGAAAGCATGCCATTGTTGGAGGCGGCTATCGACCGAATCAAAAACAGTCGTGCACTGATCGTGGATTTGCGGAATAATGGAGGAGGCGGTAGTTTGAAAGGTCCGGTGCTGGAGAGCATATTTTTGCCGGAAGGTACGGCCATGCTCACTTTTACGGCCCGCAATGGTAGCACGCAAACGGATGTGAGTATGCCGGTGGCGGCAGATAAGCGTTACCATAATCCCGTGTATGTACTGATCAACAAACGTACTGCATCGGCCGCTGAAGCCTTTGCGTATGTAATGCAGGCACAGGGGCGGGCGGTAGTAGTTGGGGAAACTTCTGCCGGCGCGGCTAATCACAATGCCATGTTTCCGCTCAACCGGGAACTCTTTATCTCCATATCTGAATCCGCACCTGTATTACCGGGCACGCGTAAAAGCTGGGAGGGGACAGGTGTCATACCCGATGTGGAAGTGCCCAGCGAACAAGCGCTGGAAAAAGCGCTATCACTATGTAAACAATAAAAAAAGCGGTTGTATCTGTTGGATACAACCGCCGCTTTACAATAATAATTTACTTTCTTACCAATAACATATTTTTTCGCAGGTCAAATGTAATTTTAGGTCCGAGCCAGTTAATCCAAATAATCCCATCATAAATAAGTCTGTATGTAATCCTCACCTGTAAATTTTAGTAGGTATACCATTATTATTTTTAATTAGTCTACTAAAACTATAGACTTTATGAAAATTATTGTATTATTGTATCATGGCAGGCATTCCGAATGCCAACAATACTATTTTCATCCGCCCCAACCATGTGGAGCAACACAACCAGAACTACCATGATACATTCACCAGCAATGAAACTTTTTGAAAATCCGGGTTTCCGATGTTGTTAAAAATTCTCTTGAATAAATAAAAAAGCCGGAACTGTTGGAGCAGTTCCGGCTGGCAAACAAGGCTGTGGGACATTTAACAGTGCAGTATGTGAATACATGCACCGGCCTTATTTTTTTCATACCAAAGTAAAGATAATGAAAATTGCTATTGCATGCAGTTTAGGACTGCTATTGCCCATTATTTCCCGGGCACAGTCCAATCCTGTACCTAAGTCGGGTACCATTGTACAGCACAACATCTCCCTTTCCGGAAAAATTATTGACGGCAAAACCCTTCAACCACTGGAAGGGGCAGTGGTGCACATCAAAGGCACTACACACGAAGTACAAACCAATCAACAGGGCGATTTCTTCTTCCGCACCGGACAAAAAGTTCCCGTCATCTACCAGATTTCAGCACTGGGGTACCAGCTTAAAGAAATTTATGTAGACAATCCTAATGCCGGCAACATTCCTCTGACAGAGCTTTCCCAGCAATTAAATGATGTGGTAGTAGTAGGATACGACACCCGTAAGCGCCGCGATCTCACCAGCGCCATCTCCTCTGTAAAAGGCGCCGATGTGGTAACCCTGCCGGTTGCCAGCTTCGATGCTCAGCTACAGGGCCGCGCGGCCGGCGTGCAAATCAATTCTAATACCGGTGTACCGGGCGACGGTGTATTCGTGCGCGTTAGAGGTACTACCTCCATCAATGCAGACAATAACCCGTTATATATCGTAGATGGGGTGTTCATTAATAACACCAGCCTGCAGACTGTGAGCACCGGCGGTCGCAGCGCCTCCGTACTGGCAGATCTAAACCCGGCAGACATCGAAAATATCGAGGTGCTTAAAGATGCCAGCGCCACCGCCATTTACGGCTCCCGCGGCGCCAATGGCGTGGTGATCATTACCACCAAACGTGGTAACTATAACACCAAAGCCCGCTTCAATGTAGATGTATCGGGTGGCGTAGCCTGGGCACCCAAACTATGGGACCTTACCACCGGCCCGCAACATGCGGAACTGATCAACGAGTTTTACCGCAACTCCCTCGCTGATGCACAGGCCGCAGGTGATGCCGCCGGCATCGCTAAATACAGCTACCTGCCATTCCGGTCCAAAACAGATAACCCAACAGCAACGCCCGCCCCGCGCGGCCTCCCGTCGGAACAACAAACCTACGACCGCCTCGGTGAAGTATTCGGCAACGCAGGGCTGCAAAACTATAACCTCTCCCTGGCAGGTGGTAACAAGGAAACCAAATACTATATCGGCGGCGGCTTCGCAAAGCAGGAGTCCATACTCAAACCCATGGCATTCGACAGGGTGAGCTTCAAACTCAACCTGGATCAGCGTGTCAACGATCGCATTACCGTAGGTACCAGTAACAGCTTTTCACGTAGCTACCGCAACCAGGGTCGCGCTGGCGACGGGCCACAGGGTGGACTCTTACAGGCCGCGCTTCATACGCCTACCTATCTCCCTGAAGTAAACGCGGATGGAACGCCCGCCAGATGGGCCGGGTTCGATAACGTACAGGTGTTGCTCAATAACTATGATGTCAACACCACCAGCCTGCGCTATATCGGTAACCTGTACCTGGATGCGACCATCCTGCCGGACCTGAAATTCCGCAGTACGTTCAGCCTCGACTATGATAATTACAACGAGTCGGAATACTGGAACAACCAAACCCAGCTGGGAGCAGCGCCTACCAATGGCCTGGCCACTTCCGCCATCACACAAAATACAGCCTGGATCAATGAGCAAACATTATCCTATCGCAAACGCCTTGGCACCAACCACTTCCTGGGAATACTGGTAGGTAACACCCTGCAAAGCAATACCATCGCAGTAACGTCAGCACAGGGAACCGGCTTCGCCAGCAACTCCTATAAAAATATATCGTCAGCGGCTACACGGATTGCGGGGCAAACCTGGACCAAAGTAAACCTGGCCAGCTTCTTCTCCCGCATCGATTATAACTACGCCGGTAAATACTACCTGGAAGCCAGCTTCCGCGCAGATGGTTCCTCCAAATTCGGGGACGACACCAAATGGGGCTACTTCCCGGCTGTAGGTGCCTCCTGGCGTATTAAAGAGGAATCGTTCCTTAAAAATGATAACCGTATCAGCGACCTGAAAGTACGCGCCAGCTACGGTATCACCGGTAATCAGGCAGGTATTGATAACTTCGCCTCACAAGGCCTGTGGAGTGGAGGCTTCGGCTATCCGGACGGCAGCTCGGGGGATCAGCCCGGCACCGCACCGCAACAGCTGTCAAACCTCAACCTGCAGTGGGAACGCACCAGCCAGGCCAATGCCGGCCTGGACCTCGGCCTCCTCGATGGCAGAATCAACCTCACTGCCGATTTCTACTACAAATACACCAACAACGTATTACTTCGTTTACCCGTTGCCGGTGTAACCGGGTTCGGTAACATCAACAGCAACGCCGGTGAAATCAGCAACAAAGGCTATGAGATCGGCATCAATACTATCAACGTAGCGGGTAAGTCGTTCCGTTGGAGCAGTAACCTCACCATCTCCGGTAATAAAAACCGTATCGAAAAATTACCTACGCCTATTTATCAGTACAACCGCGACTGGATCATCATGCAGGAAGGTTCACCGATGTACTCCTTCTGGCTGTACAGGCAGCTGGGCGTGGATGCTAAAACCGGTAACGTAATTTTTGAAGGCGCGCAAAATGGTAAACTGCCGGTTTCCGCCAGGCAGGTAATGGGCAATGCAATGCCTAAATTTTTCGGTGGGTTCAGCAACAGTTTCTCCTGGAAAGGCTTTGACCTCGGGGTGTTGTTCTCCTTCCAGTATGGTAACGATGTATATAACCTGAATAAATTCTTTGGAGAAGGTGGCGGTACCAGGGATGCCAACCGCGTACTGATGGCCGATCAGCTGAACCGCTGGCAGAAACCGGGAGATGTAACAGATGTACCGCGACTCACCGCCTACGGCCTCAACTACACCATCGATCAGAACAGCCGCTTCCTGGAAGATGGTTCCTTCCTCCGTTTGAAACAGGTATCACTCAGCTACACCGTTCCTAAAAGTCTGAGTCAACGCCTGCGAATCAGTCAGCTGCGTGTATACGTGATTGGTAGTAACCTCTGGCTGCTTACCAACTACACCGGCCCTGATCCGGAAGCGAACGTAACATCTATTCAAACCGTGCAGGGGCTTGACCTGGGTACACCACCACAGCCACGCAGTGTACAGGCCGGCATCAACCTCACCCTTTAACCGAAAACCAGCAACTCATGAACTCATTCATAAAATATAGCAGCATTTTGGCAATAGCGATAACGCTGTTGTCGTGCAAAAAATTCCTGGATGTAAAGCCGCAGGACTCCGTTTCTGACGAGCAAACTATCGTGGATAAAACCTCCGCGCAAACTGCATTGCGTGGCACCTATCGCAAGCTGGCCGCTGATGGCTACTATGGTAGTCTGTTCCAGACTTTCGGTTACCTGCCGGGGGATAATGTGCAGTGGACCGGCTCCCAGTCAGTGATCCAGCAGTTTATCACGCATAATATCCAGGCGGATAACGGAAACCTGGCTACGGTATGGTCCGCCATTTACGCCACCATCAACAGCGCCAACCACGTGATCACGAAAGTACCGTTGGTGAAAGATGCTACTTTTACTACGGACGACAGGAACCAGATCGTAGGCGAGGCGCTGTTCATCCGCGCACTGAGCTATTTCGACCTTGCCCGCACCTGGGGGAATGTACAGATAACGCTAACGCCTACACTCACCGCAACCGATAAAGATGACACCCGCCAAAGTACGCAGGAACAGGTGTATGCACAGGCATTGGCGGACCTCAACGCCGCAGAACCCCTGCTAAAAGCACCTGCCACCCCCAACCCGGTAAGGGCCAACCTTGAAACGGTATGGGCACTTAAAGCCCGCTGGTACCTGTATAGGGGCCAGTGGAGCGATGCGGCTACCTACGCATCCAAAGTGCTTACCAACCTGAAAAACTACCAGCTGCAACAACCTTATTCTGCATTTTTTGCACCAGCCAGCACGGTGGCTACCAAAGAGAGTGTGCTGGAATTGTCGTACAGCGCTACCTATACCAACGGCCACCGCAACTACTGGCAGCCGCCGGCAAACGGCGGTACGCGCCAGTGGGCCCCTGCAGACGCTTTGGTGACGCTGCTCAACGATCCGAAAGTGGGGGGTAACCGCAGTGCACTCATCGCTAAAACCAGTGCAGGACTATGGTACGGGAATCTGTACTATCGGAGCCCCGCTACAGATCCGACTTACCTGATCCGCATTGCTGAGTTGTACCTCATATATGCGGAAGCGTTAGCGCAGCAGAACAGGCCGGCAGACGCACTTTTACCGCTCAACGCCATCCGCGTAAGAGCAGGGCTCGACCCATTTAGCAACCCGGATAAAGCAGCCGTATTACAGGCAATAGAAAATGAGAGAAGAGTGGAGTTTGCGCTGGAACCGCACCGCTGGTTCGATTTGGTAAGAACCAACAGGGCAGGGGCAGTACTCGGTGTAACCGATGTAAATAAATACCTGTTCCCTATCCCGGCACAGGAAGTACGCTTATCAAACGGAAAATTAACCCAGAACCTGGGATACTAATACATCACATTTTTAATCAGCAATCATGAGTACCATTGCACAAACAGGGGAACTACACCCATGGAAACCGCAGCAGAAGCTGCTCTTCCGCATAGTGTTCGTATACCTGCTGCTACAGGTTCTGCCGCTCGACTGGACCTTTTACCGCTACCTCGGCAGTATCAGCTGGGGCCATGTTACCTACCAGGATATCTTTAACCTGGCGCACTACAGCACCCGGTTCACTGCCGGCCCGGCTACGTTTGCTGACTGGGGCATACTGCTGGTGATCGCTACCATCGCCGGCGTCATCTGGACGTACCGCGATGCCAATAAAGCGGCCGACTACAATCAGCTCTGGTATTGGCTACGGGTGCTGGTGCGGTACCGGTTGGCGCTGGCCATACTGGCATACGGTTTTATCAAATTTTTTCCGTTGCAGGCGCCTTATCCATCACTCAGCAACCTAAATACGGCCTATGGCGCATTTAACCGCTGGAAGCTGTTTTCAATGAGCCTGGGCATAGTTCCCGGCTATGAACTGTTTCTGGGCCTGGTGGAAATTTTACTGGCGATTGCCTTACTCTATCGCAAAACCGCTTCCATTGGCGCTTTCGTGTTCCTTATTTTTTGCGGGAATGTGTTTGTGTCTAATATCGCTTATGAAGGTGGAGATACCGTGTATAGCCTGCAACTTATTGTGTTTGCATTTTTCATTTTCAGTTTTGATTTTTTCCGTGTAGCAAGATTGCTACTACTGCAATTGCCAACAGCTCCCAACACTTTCCGGCCGCAGTTTAGTAATGGGCTGAGAGTGGCCAGGATAGCGCTGAAATCGGCATTCGTGTTGTACTTCATCGTTATCTACGGTATTAAATCAGGCATCGGTGCCAAAAAAGATCCGTATCAATATCCGGGTACGCCCGGATTGCCGGATGCACAGGGGCTTTACAATGTTACTACGTACGTGCTTCACCGTGATACCATCCCGTATTCCCCGGTGGATACCGTTCGCTGGCAAAACGTCGTTTTCGAAAGCTGGAATACCATCTCCATAAAAACCCTGGAACCGGTAATCATAGATAACAGTAACGAACACACGGTGCTTAACTCACAGGAGGGAAGAAACTATGAATCCACAGGAACCAATGGCCGCCGCTATTACAGCTATGCCATTGATGCTGGCCGCCAGCAGCTGGTGCTGAAGAATAAAAATCCGCATTACAAGGCCGATTCGTTTGTGCTTACCTATAGCAGGCCAACGCCGCAGCAGGTAATCCTGTCCGCAGGTGACTCGCTGTATGTTGTACTGGACAGGCTTCCAAAGAAATACCTTCTGCAGGAAGCGGCAGGTAGTGGCAGCAGAACACGGAAATTGAAATTGTAAACTGCTTAAAAATATTTTTTATGTCGATATCAGAAATTACTGTGCAGGATGCCAACGTTGCTGATAACGCAAAAGTGGCCACACCCACAGCCCAGGCACCTGCTGAAAAGCGGGACTGGAAAGGATACGAGAAGATATTGTTTCGTATCGCCTTCATCTTCTTCATCGCTATTTCGATTCCGAATACACCGGAATGGTATGCGCAGCTGTTTGCACTGAACTGGTTTCATTTGAACTACCGCGACCTGTACGACATCGCGCGTTTTGGTTCAGGCATCAACTTTTTTGGGAATACTATTTTTGGCACCAGTTTGCTCGGCTATGCCAACTGGATCACCACTTTGCTGATTGCTACCGCAGGCGGTTTGCTCTGGACGGGCGTTGTAAAGGCGCGCAAAACCGAACGGGCGGAATATTACACCCTGTACTACTGGCTGCGGGTAGTAGTGCGTTACCGTGCAGGCATCGGTATCATCGGTTTCGGCTTTACCAAACTGTTGCCGTTGCAGATGCCGTATCCTTCGCTGGGCGTGCTGAATACCAATTTCGGCGATTTTACTGCCCAAAAAATTTACTGGTTGTCCATAGGGATTGTGCCCTGGTATCAGGTGTTTGCCGGTGTGGTGGAAGTAGCGGCAGGCACCCTGTTATTTTTCCGTAAAACAACTACCCTGGGCGCCATCTTACTGCTGGCGGCTTTGGGGGATATTGTGTATGTGAACTTCGCGTATGATGGCGGTGTACACGTATATAGCAGCTACTTTGTATTGCTGGCGGCCTTCCTGCTCGTGAATGATGTGCCGAAAATTTATCGCCTGCTGATACAGGAAAAATATACTGTACCATTCCATTACTATCCCACGTTAAACAAAGCGGGGCAGGTACTGCGGGTAAGCCTTAAAACAGGGACGATCTTCCTGTTCCTCGGCGTGCTCTTTTATCTCCAGTTAATTAATTTTTTATATGACCCGTACAAACAGCCTGCTGTAGCGGGTGTGAAGGAATTGCGCGGGAACTATAACGTAACCGAATTCCGGATCAACGACCAGCTGATTCCATACAATCCGCTGGATACGGTACGCTGGCAGGAAGCTACTTTTGAAAACTGGTCCACATTTACCTACCGGGTCAATAAGCCGCATCCGCTGGATTTATCCAATGGTGGCGGAGATCCGCAGCGGGATGTAAACCGGACTTTTGAAATCACCGGTGTGGCCGGCGGGCAGCGCGCCTTCCATTACTTTGCGGATGAAACCAATCATACACTCTACCTCGAAGATAAATACAAGGCTATTCCCGATCGTAGAAACAGGACTGCCGGCGTAGGCGGCGATGGTGGTACTGCTGCCAACTTTGGTGCGGATACTGCTGTTACAGCTGAGAAGGAAAATGAAAAACAGGAAGAGTGGATACCCGCTGCTGCCTTGAAAAACATTGGCGACGAATCGCTGAAAATTGAGCCTATCGCACTTTCTACACGCAGGGCCCGCGATTATGCCGCAGCAAAGAAAAATGAAAAACGTAACCGCTTCGTGGTGCAATACAACACCACCGATGGCAATCATATCATCCTCACCGGCACCGATGAAAAGAAAAATCGAATTTATGTGGTGCTTGATCGGGTAGACAAACATTATGCGCTGGAACCTAGTAAACTGCAGGCGGGTAAATATTAGCGTGTTACCATGCCTGTTAGTCATAATAATTTGCTGTAACCGGCCACCGGAGCGATTTAGCTTTGGCAGGCCGGCCACACAGCGGGAAATAGATTCAGTTAATATTTCTATTACGCCGGATGGAAAAGGACTGCCGCCGGGTGTGGGCCATGTAGCCGAAGGCAAGGCGCTGTTTATTGCTAAATGCGCGCCCTGCCATGGTCCTACCGGTACGGAAGTGCCGCAATACAGGCTGGTGGCCACACCCAATGATACCACGCATGCGAAAGCCATTGGTAACTACTGGCCATACGCCACCACGCTGTACGACTACATCCGCAGAGCCATGCCGTTTAACGCCCCCGGCTCGCTGAGTAATGTGGAAGTATATCACCTCACTGCTTTTCTGTTGTACAGCAATCAGCTGATCGACAGCAATAGGGTGATCAGTGCACGCACCTTACCCAATATTGTTATGCCGGCGCGGAAGTGGTATGTAAACGACGACCGGCACGGAGGTAATGAGGTCAGGTGATTTTAAACAGCATCAAATGAAGCAGGATCAGATAAAACGAAGAACATTATTGCGCGCCGCAGCAGTTACTGCGTTAGGGTCTTTAGTACCGGGCCTTTCGGCCCGGCAGATGCCGGAGGCCGCTCCGGAAGACCCCACGAAAGTGCCGGGTACACCCGTGGGCAGGCTGGGGACCAGGTCACCTTTCGAGCAACCGCAAAAGAAGGCCTCCGACATCTCCGCCCGCTCACCCCTGCAGGATTTTTACGGCATCATTACGCCGTCGGACCTTCACTTTGAGCGGAGTCATAACGGCGTACCGCGCATTGATCCCCAAAAGTATGAGTTGCTGATTCATGGTATGGTGGAGCGCCCGATGGTGTTCACTTTAAAGGACCTCAAACGTTTTCCGGCACTCTCGCGCATCGCGTTTATTGAGTGCTCCGGTAATTTCAGGTCCGGCAAAACCACCATGACGCCGCAGGAAATATGTGGGCTCACCAGCCAGAGCGAGTGGACCGGCGTTATGCTGAGCACCCTGTTCCGGGAAGTAGGGGTGAGTCCCAAAGCCACCTGGTTCCTCGCTGAAGGCTCCGATGCCGCTGTGATGACCAGGAGCATACCTGTGCGCAAAGGCTGGGAAGATGCCATGATCGCCTACGCGCAAAACGGCGAAGCCATCCGCCCTGAACAAGGATACCCTGCCCGCTTG
This sequence comes from Chitinophaga jiangningensis, assembly GCF_900142605.1. Taxonomy (GTDB): domain Bacteria; phylum Bacteroidota; class Bacteroidia; order Chitinophagales; family Chitinophagaceae; genus Chitinophaga; species Chitinophaga jiangningensis. The sequence continues at coordinate 15,185 of NZ_FRBL01000008.1, read as the reverse complement.
TTTTTACCAGGATGGGAAGGCAATACTAATGTGAAGTGGATACGGCGGATTGAGCTGTCGGACCAGCCATTTATGACCCGTGAAGAAACATCCAAATACACAGAAACTATCAAAGACGGTAAGATCCGGCAGTTCAGTTTCGACATGGATGCACGTTCCATTATCACCTATCCCAGCTATCCGCAAACTGTGGAGAAGGGTTGGATAGAGATTCGTGGGCTTGCCTGGAGCGGCCGTGGTAAGATTACCAGCGTAGAAGTAAGTACCGATGCCGGCAAACACTGGCATGTGGCTACCCTGCAGGAGCCGGTGCTGGACAAGGCGCATACGGCTTTTCGTTACGGCTGGTATTGGGACGGACAAAATACAGAAATTATGAGCAGGGCAGTGGACGATACGGGCTATACACAGCCCACCCTTCAGCAGTTGGTAAACGCGCGTGGCACAGATATGGGAGGGTATCACCTGAACCCCGTAACTGCCTGGATCATCCAACGCGATGGTACCGTACTTTTTAAACCGGAAAAATTCAGATGAGCAGGAGCACGAATGATTATGATGCCATTGTAGTGGGCGCCGGCCCTAACGGGCTGGCAGCCGCTATCACCTTGCAGCAGCACGGTTTACAGGTGCTGTTGCTGGAGGCTAAGGATACTATAGGCGGCGGTACCCGCACCAAACAACTGACATTACCCGGTTTTCGTCATGATGTATGCTCCGCTATACATCCCATGCTGATCATGTCGCCTTTTTTTCAACAGCTGCAACTGAAGGATTACGGTCTGGAATTGATCTACCCGCCGGTGGCGGCGGCCCATCCATTTGATGATGGCAGCGCCGCTGTGCTCAAAGGCAGCGTGGAAGACACGGCTGCCCTGCTGGGTGCGGACGGCCCCGCCTATACCCGCCTTGTATCCTCGCTGGTACAACACTGGCAGGAGCTGGGGCCGGATATCCTGGGGCCTTTGCATTTTCCCAGACACCCGTTGCAGCTGGCAGCCTTTGGCCTTACCGCCCTGCGCTCCGCAGATGCTATTGTTAAACGATTTCGCACCCGGCAGGCGCGTGGCCTCTGGGCCGGTATGGCAGCACATTCCATGCTGCCGTTCGATTACCTCTCCAGTGCTGCAATTGGTACAGTGTTATGCACCGCCGGCCATGTGGCCGGCTGGCCACTGGTAAAAGGAGGATCGCAGGGCATTGCCGACGCGCTGGCAGCGCTGTTTACCGCCTTCGGGGGTGATATAGAAACCGGTGTGCCTATTGATGATTTGTCGCAGTTGCCATCCGCAAAACTAGTGCTGCTGGATGTTTCACCGAAGCAATTAGTGCAAATAGCCGGTGATCGCCTGAGCGATAATTACGTAAAAAAGTTGAGCCGTTACCGTTATGGCCCCGGAGTATTTAAAGTGGACTGGGCCCTGGATGGCCCTATTCCGTTTATAAATGAGGATTGTCGGCATGCAGGAACAGTGCATATCGGCAACACCTACGAGGAAATTGCCGCTGCGGAAGCAGGCACCTGGATGGGGCAGTTATCCGAAAAACCTTTTGTACTGCTGGCACAACAAAGTTTATTTGATGGCACGCGGGCACCGCAGGGGCAGCACACAGCCTGGGGATATTGCCATGTGCCTAACGGCAACACTACGGATATGACACGCATCATTGAAAACCAGGTGGAGCGCTTTGCGCCAGGGTTTAAAGAGCGTATTATTGGTCGCCATGTGATGAACGCCACCGCGATGGAAACCTATAATGCGAATTATATAGGGGGAGATATTAATGGCGGCGCCATCGACATCTCCCAGTTATTTACCAGGCCGGTGATGAGCGTATCACCCTACCGCACCAGCGCAAAGGGCATTTACCTCTGTTCTGCCAGCACACCGCCGGGCGGCGGCGTACACGGCATGTGTGGCTATCATGCGGCCATCCGTGCATTAAAGGATATTAAAGTAATTCATTGATCATTTCTAATACAAGCATACAGATGAGCCAACAACCTTTATCAATCGCACCATTGCAAAAATCATGGCTGGAAAACCTCACGGAAGACTGGTGGGCCGTGCTGACCGGCGGCTTTATTATCCTTGCTATTCTTGGAATAGCGCTGGCGTTGCCGGACTTTAAATTTTCGCTGCCGGCCTACGGCTGGAGCAATGCTGGCGAACTCACAGGCCAAGTACTTGCACCCGCTAACCTGCTGCTGATCTTACTTACCGGCGTTATCTTTTTTGTATTGTCTGCCATCGCGGTAAAGTCGATGGGCGATGATATGAGTCGCTATACCGCAGGTTTCAGCGTGCTATACCTGCTGGCAGTAACTTCCCTGATCATTGCAGGGAATAAAACATTGTCGTACTACGGGCTCGAATACGTGGTGTTTGCACTGGTACTCGGCCTTATATTAGGAAACATCAGGGCTACCCCTGAGTGGCTGAAGAAGGCTGCCCGCTCTGAGTTTTTCATCAAAACAGGGTTAGTGATTTTAGGTAGTAGTATTCTTTTTACAGATATTATAAAAGCTGGTTTACCGGGAATCGTACAGGCGTTACTGGTAGTGGCGGCTGTATGGTTTTTTGCGCTCTGGCTGAGCAGGAAGTTAAAGGTAGACGACGAGTTTGGCGTTATTCTGGCGTCCGCAGTCTCTATCTGTGGCGTAGCGGCGGCGATTGTGGCGAGCGGTGCTATCCAGGGGGATAAGAAGAAACTCTCCTATATCACAACGCTGGTGCTGCTGGTAGCTATTCCAATGTTAGTACTGCAACCCTGGCTGATCCGGGAGTTTCATATCCCTGAAATTATAGGTGGTGCGTGGCTTGGCGGTACGCTGGATACTACTGCTTCCGTGGCTGCGGCAGCGCAGCTGGTGGGGCCTGCGGCGGTGAAAGCCGGCGTGATCATCAAGTTCTCGCAGAATGTGCTCATTGGAATTGCGGCATTTTTCATTGCTATCTGGTGGAGCTACAGAGGAAAAGCGGAAGGTAACGGTAATGAACAAACGAAGTCGCCCGGACTTGGCATTGTATGGGAGCGCTTCCCGAAATTTGTACTGGGTTTTATTGCAGCATCGCTCTTATTTTCCTTTGCAGTACCCGGTGAAACCATTGGTCAGGTAAAGGATATACTGAAAAGCTTACAGACGATCTGGTTTGCGCTTGCGTTTGTATCCATTGGGTTGGAGGCTCGTTTCGGTGACCTGGTGAAGATTGAAGGGGGCCGCCCGGCGATTGCGTTTATCGGCGCACAGGTGTTTAATATTTTGTGGACGCTGTTGTGGGCGTGGATATTGTTTGGAGGGTATCTATTTCCAATACCAGATATTAAGTAGATAAATTGGTGACGGTCTGTAGCCGTCACCAATTTATGTTTTCCAGGATGCCTTCGGCATCCTGGAAATGATATTAAATAATCCCGTGCAGCACACCACCTTTTTTTCCCATTTCATCCACCCTTGCTTCCACGGCAGGGTCCAGGATCAATGGGGGTGCATGATGCGGCTTAATGCGTGCATCAATGATCAGCGGCCCTTTGCAGCCCCAGTGTTTATGGCGGATAAAGCTATTGATCCCGTGAATGTCATGGGATGGGTTGCTGCGGGTAAATGTAACCCAAACGAAGTTATTGATAGTGGCAGCGGTAAAGCCGGCGTCGTCGCATAAAACGATCAGGGGCAACCCATCCAGTTGTTCATTTTTCAGGTGATCATTGAGGATGGCTATTGCTGCTGCGGCTTCGGCTTCGCTGCCGTAGGCAGGTGCATCCAGCGCCAGCACACCAGGCATCGCCAGTTTAAAGGCGCCGAAAGGCCTGGGTACGCTGAATCTGGCCGGTATTTCCTGCCAGAGCTCCCGGCGTTTTTCGCCAGCGGCGGCAATAGCAACTTTACTGCCGGCATTGAGGTCGCTGCCGGAATAGTCCAGCGTATCAATGGTGGTATTGGTATAAAAATGCAGATCACGTGTAGTGTCTATACGTTCCAGCATATGCACCATGAACTTGCTGATATCATGGGTATGCAGTGAAGGATCATCTTCCCTGGCACAGATGAACAGATATTTGGCCAGGCTCAGCTGGTTGCTGCCAAGGATATGATTGGCGATGGTAAGTATTTCCTGTGGCTTGCGTTCCTTCAGGTAAGGTGTGTAACGTTCGCTGCCAATGGCAAACAGCAGGGGATGTACACCCGCTGCGTCCACTGCATGAATTTCATGCACGCCCGGAATCTCCTGTGGGATAGCGTTGCCGGTGATCTCATGGATCAGTGCCCCGAAGCTGGTATCTTCCTGCGGCGGGCGCCCCACCACCGTAAACGACCAGGTAGGATTCTTTTTATGATATACCCTGCTCACTTTCATTAGCGGGAAGGGATGGGTAAGACTATAATACCCCAGGTGATCGCCGAAAGGGCCTTCAGGCTTGTTTTCGTGCGGCATCACGGTACCGGTAATCACGAAATCAGCATCCGCAGATATGCAGTAGCCTTCGTCATCGTAGAAATAGCGGAAGCGGCGGTTGCCGAGCGCTCCGGCGAAAGTCATTTCCGACAAGCCTTCCGGCAGTGGCATTACGGCCGATAATGGATGGGAGGGAGGCCCACCTACAAAAATGCTCACTTTTAGCGGCTGTCCTTTAGCGTTAGCCTTGGTTTGATGGATGCCAATGCCGCGGTGCAGCTGATAGTGGAGGCCTATTTCCTGGTCCTGGATGTAATCGTTGCCTGCCAACTGAATACGGTACATGCCCAGGTTGGCATTCATGATGCCGGGCTTGTCTGCATCCTCGGTATATACCTGTGGCATTGTCACAAAAGGGCCGCCATCCATTGGCCAGTTCACGATCTGCGGCAGTTCGCTGATTTTAGTACGGCCATAGGAGATAGGGGCATTTTTGCCCGTTTTCATGGGTAGGGCTGAAATGGCCGTAGCGGCTACGTTGAGGTAGCGGAACGGATGTTTGAAAGCTTTTACGGGGTCGCCCTTAATATCTACAAGCGTTTTGATCTTTTCCAGCGTGTCCCTGAACATGAATTTAGAGCGGTCCAGCGTACCGAAAAGATTGGATACTGCCGGGAATTTACTGCCCTTAATATTTTCAAAAAGCAGCGCAGGCCCGCCATTATCGTATACACGTAAATGTATGGACGCCATTTCCAGGTAAGGGTCTACTTCCTGTTTTATACGGATCAGATGCCCGTGCCGTTCCAGATCATTGATGCAGTCTTGTAAGCTATTATACCCCATTTTGTCGTTCTTAGATTGAATCCGGCCAAAATTAGAGCAATTTTACTAATAAATAGGCTGTTCTATAATGGAGAAAGGGGTAAAGGGCCGATGGCCCTTTACCCCTTTCTCCAATTCCCCGGCGCCGAAGGCGCCGGGGAATTGGAGCTATTAAAATTTAATTTGCATCTTTTCTGATACCAGCTTCCCATTTTTATAATACTCAAACTGCCAGTCCCCATTGCGTTTAAACAAAATACCCTTATCGGTACCATTGTCGGCAATGAAATATTCCGCTACAGTAGTTTTATAGAGACTTAATACTTTTTTTGGCGTAGTGTCAATCAGCTGGTAGCCGGTTTCAGTGGGCTGGGCATACAGCGTGAGGCCATTACTTTTGGTTTCAGCTGTAGCTGCTGCTACCGGAACAGTAGCTGCGGGTTCGGTGGCTACAGGCGTAGTGGTGGAGGAAGCAGTGGTAACGGTGGCGGCGGAAGTGGTGGCCGCAGGCGCAGTAGCCACAGGTGCCGCTGCCGGCGCCGCTGATGGCTGCACGGTGCCGTTATAGGCATAGTTCAGCGTGGTGAGGGAGCTCAAAGCATCTCTGAGGGCTTCATTATAAGCTGCGCCATAATCTTTTTCCCGGCTTTTACCTTCCTTGCTTTTGAACAGCACGTTACCGCGACAATCCTTCAACGTAAGCGTCAGGTTGGTTACAAATACGGCTTTGCGCTGCTCCACATCGGCAATCAGTGCATTGCACTTGTTGCCTGCCAGGTCGGTAGGCAGTTCCTTGTCATCGATCAGGGCTTCGAAACCCATACCATTGAGCACCATCTGGGTAGTGGTATTTAAACCATACTGGTGCGCTTCTTTCTGAAAACTGAATTTTTCAGGTACCAGCACATACTTATAGTTGTTGACAGAGTTCTGTGCGAACGCCGCCACACTGAAAAGTAACAGGAAAAAAAATGAGAATCCTTTCATAGTCGATTATTACCGGATGAAAATACAAAATCCTTTGTAATTACACATCGGGAGTTTACTAATTTTAAAACCACCCTTTTTTTACTAATTTTAACGCTTTCAACCAACCAATTGTGTGTAGTGGCTGACTTGTATGGAACATTTAGTAAATGAAAAAGAACTGCTCCGGCGCTTGTCGGAAGATGACGAGGCTGCGTTCCAGGAATTGTTTTATCATTACTGGGATCAACTCTACCATGCTGCACTTCGATTGACCAAATCTACGGAGCTGGCTACCGACATCGCCCAGGAAACTTTTGCGAGAATATGGGCCAGGAGAACACAACTCAGGGACGTGCAAAATTTTCCTGCCTTCCTGTTTACCATCTCCCGTAACCTGATTCATGACCACCTTAGAAATAAAGTGTTTAGGGAAGATAATGCCGGTTACCTGGAAACCTACGCGGCCTATCATGAGTCTACACCACAACACCTCCTGGAAAATAAAGAGCTGCAACACCTGCTGCAGGAAGCGATCGACAGCCTGCCAACGCAACTGAAACAGGTATTTACCATGGCGCGACTCCAGGGAATGCGTCATGAAGCCATCGCCAAAGCACTCGATATCACACCTATGTCGTCAAAAGTATATATGGTTCGTGCACTGGCCGCCCTCCGCAAATACATCATGGAACGCGGAGGTCCTTTACTGTTCTGTCTTTCCGTTTATTTTTTGCGCGCATAATTTTTTTTGAGAAATAATGTTCTCCTTTTTCCTGCACTTCCGTCATTGTACTGATAGAAGTTGAAATCTAAGCCACCATGAACGATACGGACTTCAAAATATTATTTCAAAAATACCTGGATGATGCCATTACACCGGAAGAAATGCAGCAATTGCAACGCCGGTTAGAATCGCATTATCCCGCAGCCGTTATAGATGAGCTTTGGGAAAGCATACTGCAGGCGCCTTATACTGGCCCCCGGAGTAGTCCGGATCAACTGGCGGCCCTTTACCGGAACCTGAAGCCGGCAGGAAAAGTAGTAACAATTAACTGGAAAAAAGCGATACAATATGCCGCTGCCATGCTTTTACTGGTAAGCGCAGGTACTTACCTGTATTACCAAACAACGCAACGCCCGCTGCACACGCCGCCCACCACGGCCAAGCAGCAGCCCATTTTGCCGGCAACGGGAATGGTTACACTCACCCTGGCCGACGGCAGCAGGGTAGCAGTAGATAGCTTAGGTAACCAAACCATCCGGCAGCAGGGTGCCCTCATCAGCAAAACCGGCAACGAGCTGGTATATGCCGGTGGTAACAGCAGCACCAACAGCATGAATACGCTCTCCACGCCAAGAGGGCGGCAGTTCCAGGTAAAACTGCCGGATGGCACACGGGTATGGCTAAACGCCGCCAGCTCACTCAGCTATCCTACGACATTCACCGGCCCGCAAAGAAAAGTTACTGTTGCAGGTGAGGCCTATTTTGAAGTGGCCGCCAATCCGCAACAACCCTTTGTGGTAGCCACTGCCGGGTCCGTAGTGGAGGTGCTGGGCACCAGCTTTAACATCAACGCCTACGAGCCTGAAAGCCAGATCAGCACCACCTTGCTGGACGGGGCAGTAAGGGTAAGCGGCATCCGGACAGGTATCCGCCCGGTAGTGCTCCGGCCAGGTCAGGAATCCAGACTAACCAACACGCACTCCGTGGTGGAACATGCCGACCTGGAAAAGACCCTGGCCTGGAAAAAAGGCTACTTCAATTTCGAGGGCGCCACGCTGCACCAGGTATTAAATGAATTACAACGATGGTACGATATAGAGGTAGTATATGAAGGAAACGTAAAAGATATCCGCTTTGGCGGCGAATTAAGCAGGAGCAAACGACTGGACCAGATCATTACAGCGCTGAAAGATAACGAAGTGCACTTCCGGTTGGAAGGCAACAAATTGACAGTTTTGCCATAAGGGCCAACATAATTCTATTTATTACTTACAGCACGCAACGCCGGCAGGTAGCCGGTCAGGAACCTTTTTGCTTAATACTAACCAAAATCCAGGAGGGTAATATGAAATAATCACCAACTATTACATGCGTGTTGCCAATAAAAAAAGGCCGCAGGTGTTTGCAGCACCCAGGCCCTGACGTGGCAGACACTTTCTGACCGTTTGAGGAAGTCATTTAATTATCAACCACACAATGCAAGTTATGCAAAAATCTGCTATGTGGCGAGGGAATGCTATGCCCGGCCATCACCCATGGCCGGCATCAGCAGCGAAATTCCGGAAGCCTTACTTAAAAAAATCGTTAGTCATGAAACTAACCGCTTCCATTTTTCTGACCGCCGCTTTTATGAGCGCCCAGGCGATGGGCTATAGCCAGTCCATCAGTTTTTCGGCCAACAACGTGCCTATTCAGCGCCTTTTTTCGGTGATCAAGCAACAAACAGGCTACGTTGTATTTTATAATCAGGAGTTGCTGGCAGAAACCAGGCCGGTAACCGTACATGCACAAAACCAGCCACTGGGCGAGTTCCTGGCCAACGTCATGAAAGACCAGCCTTTGAACTTCAGGATAGACGGAAAAGATATCATCTTCTCCCGCAAGCCGATGCTATTGCTCCCGGAAGCGATTGCCGCCATCATCAAAGGGAAAGTCATGGACGAAAATGGTAATCCCCTCCCCGGCGCCACCATCCGCGTAAAAGGAGGCAATGCCACTGCCAGTACAGACGGTAACGGAGAATTTACCCTGAAAAATGCACCGGCAAATGCGGTGCTCATCATCACCTATATCGGGTACAAACCCCTGGAAATAACGCCTGACGGTAGTTCCGTGAACGTTCGCATGGAACCGGCTGCAGCTGCACTGAACCAGGTAATGGTAACGGGCTACCAGACCATCTCCCGGGAAAGAGCCACCGGCGCTTTTACCACGGTGAACAATGATATCCTTAGTCGCCGCCCGGTATCCAACCTCTCCAGCGCCTTGCAGGGCCTCGTGGCTGGCATGCAGGCCAAAGAAAACGAGGACGGTACCATGGACCTGCTTATTCGCGGTAACACCTCCCTCTACGGGGACCGCCGCCCACTCGTGGTAGTAGACGGCTTCCCGGTATCCAGCAGCAATTTTGCAGATATCAACCCCAATGATGTGGAATCAGTCACCGTACTGAAAGATGCCGCCGCTGCCAGCATCTGGGGCGCCCGGTCCGCCAACGGCGTGATTGTGGTCACCACCAAAAAATCAAAAAGCGCCGGCAAACTACAGGTAGACGCTTCCGCCTTTACCCGCATTTCCCGTATGGCCGATCTAAACCAGCTCTCCACCCAGGCCAGCGCAGCGGACCTTGTAGCTTACGAAAAACTCGCCTATAAAAATAACTGGGTGTTTTATCCGTATGCAGGTGGCTTCAGTGATATCAACAACTCACTCACCCTGGCGGAAGAACTGATCTATGGCCATAGAGATGGACTGATCAGCGAGCAGGCCATGAACGCAGGACTTGATAGTCTCAGTAAAATCAATAACCGCCCGCAGATCCGCGACCTCCTCATGCAACGGGCCGTACTTAATCAATACAACGTAAGTATTCGCAGCGGCGGCGAAAGGGCTAAAACCTACGCCTCCATGTTATATGAAAACAATAAAGGGAACTTTCAGAAAAATAGTTACGACAGGTACATACTCAACCTGCAGAATGATTTTAAGCTGGCAAAATTCGCGGAGTTCAGCATCGGTGCTAATTTGCAATACCGCAAAGCAGAAACCAGCGGCGCTACCATTGATGAGCTGGACGGACTCTCGCCTTACGAAACCCTGCTGAATCCCGATGGCCATTACAGCGTGAACCTGAACGGCTATAACCGGGAACAGCTGAAAGCTATTCCGTCTGCAAAGTTTCCTTATAGCGACTGGTCGTACAACCTGCTGCAGGAAGTACGTGGCCGAAAGCTTACCAACGAAAGCCTGAATGCCAGGATACAGGCGGGGCTTAAACTGCGGCTGATGCAGGGACTCACCTTCGACTCCCGTGTACAATACGAACGTAACAGGATCGATTATGCAGATTACTACGATGAATCCACCTTCTATGTACGCAGCCTGGTTAACAGTATGACGGAATACAATCCCAATACCGGTACCATCGGTAAATCGTATATCCCTAAGGGTGGTGTACTCAAACCCCATAAGGTAGGAGATAAGGATGTGAGTCGATCCGATCTTGAAAGTTTTCTGCTGCGTAATCAAATCAATTTCGACAGAACGTTTAACCGCAGGCATGCCATCTCCGCGATAGCGGGTATGGAACTATCCCAGTATACCACCAACACCGTAGCTAACCCGTATACTTATGGATATTTCGCGGATAAGCTGCAGGCTACCGTGCCGCCATATGGCTACGGAGGCTCACTGTCGCCCATAACGGATTTTACCGGTTACCCAACCGTCATTGCAGGTGCTAATCCAGTCTTCGGCTGGCAGAAGGACAAATATGTCTCTTTCTATAGTAATGCCTCCTATACTTATAATTACAAGTACTCCGTGTCGGGAAGTATCCGCAGTGATGCCTCCAATTTCATCACGGATAATCCGCGGTTGCGCTGGTCTCCACTGTGGTCGCTGGGTGCCAAATGGAATATGAAGGAAGAGAATTTTGTTGCCGGCAGCAAAAATATTGACCGGCTGGAGCTCCGACTCACCTACGGTAAAAATGGTAATGTGGAACGCTCTACCTCCACACAGGCCCTGCTCAATGTAGGCAGCAGTTTGAATACGAGTACCGGCACCATTACCGCCACAGTAGCCAATAACGGCAATCCGGGCCTGCGCTGGGAAAAAACGACGACCACCAACCTGGGAGTCGACTACGCCCTGTTTGGTAATAAAATCTTCGGTTCAGTGGATGTGTACAATAAAGTAGGGGACGGTATCATCGGTAACATTGCCCTGCCGGCCGCCACAGGTACCACGCTCCAGAAGTTTAACAACGCAGGCATCACCAACAGGGGTATAGAAGTGAGTCTGGGTGCAAATGTGGAGATACCGCGTACGCCTATACGTTATTCTACTACTGTTACTTATGCGTATAACCGTAACCGTATTAACAGCTTATATAATCCATTGTTGTATACCTACCAGATACTGGGCGGTGCTTTCGTAGAAGGCCGTCCGGTTAATTCACTCTATTCGTTTACCTACGCAGGTATGATCAATGGGGTGCCTCATGTAACAGGTCCTAAGGGCGCACCGTTTAGTTTCAACGATGTGTCGTTGTATAACACCGCCCTCGGCCTGCCTTTCCTGAATTATGAAGGAACTACTACGCCACCGCATACACTCGGCTGGGTAAATACCTTCCAGGTCAAAAACTTTACCCTCACCGCCATCTTCGTGGGTAAAATGGGAGGTGTGTTCCGTAATGAAACATTCTATTATCCTTCGATGGTAGGTTCCGGTAAACTGTCGGTGAACCGCTGGGTAAAGGATGTGCTGAACGGTGATCCGACCATCCCTGGTTTTGCACTGCCCAGTGAACCTAAGCTGTACCTGTGGGATCGCTACGCGCCTTACCTCAGTTCGCTGGTAGAAAGTTCGTCGTATATCGAATGTAAGGAGCTCACGCTGGAGTATGCCCTTTCCCGCAAAGTGGCAAACGCCATCCACCTGGCTAATGCAAAAGCGTTTATCCAGTCCCGTGACCTCGGGTTAATTTGGGCCGACAATAAAAACGGCTATAACCCTGACTGGTTGCCGGGAACAAACAGGCCGCTGCAATCGTACACCATTGGCGTAAACCTTCAATTCTAACCTGAAATGATGATGAAGATGAAAAAAACTGCATGGATCATTGCCGCAGCAATTTCGCTGGCCGGCTGTAAAAAATACCTGGCAGAAGAGCCGAATAAGCAGGTAAGCATCAAAACGGTTTCGCAGCTGGAAGCACTGGTGGACAATGCCACCCAGTTTGCCAATGAAACCAATCAAACCGCCGTGTACTCTACGGATGACTATGAGATCAGCAGAGAGTTATACAGGCTGAATCCCGGCGCCTTTTACTTCAACGGCCTGCAATATTATATCAACAGTGTGGAGGGGGTAGCCAGTTTAGCCAGCGATGATTTGTGGAATGGAGAATATAAGAAAATCTTCACTGCCAACCTGGTGCTCGACAATATCGACAAAGTAACCGGCGACGATGCTACCCGCGCCAGGGTAAAGGCGGATGCATATTTCATCAGGGCCATGGCTTACTGGGTGCTCGCTAACCACTACTGTGCGCCCTACAGCGAAGCGAATCTGCAATCGCCGGGCCTGCCGCTAAAGAAAACAATTGAATATACAGAGAGTTTAAAGCGTGCCACACTCAAAGAAACCTATGATTTTATCTGGGGAGATATTACTGAAGCCGAGAAAGTGGCCTACGACGATGTAGACCCGCGCAGGGCCTGGCGGGTAAGCAAAAAAGCCATCGCAGCTTTCAAAAGCAGGTATTTCCTGTTTATCGGGGATTATGCTAAAACCGTAGAGCAGGCAAACGTTGCGCTGCAATCCTCCACCGCGCAGCTGGTGGATTTTAAAACTATCAAGCCCGGTATCTCCAGGAATTACAGCAACCCGGCGGCCACGCTGAAATACAGCGAGCTGTTTACCTGGACTGCCCTGAACTACCTGTATTGGAAGGAGATGTATTATTGTCGATATACCTATAACAAATCCTGGTATGTCCCAAGTACTGCGTTGATCAATAGTTACGATACGGCTAACGACCTCCGTTATAAACTGCTGTACATTCCCAATGGTGGCCGGGAGTTTTCCATTGTAACGCCGGCGACTACACGCTATACCTTCTTTAACACCGGCTACTATATACCTGCAGGTTTTACCAGGGCCGAAGTATTGCTGAATAAGGCGGAAGCATTGGCGCGACAGGGTAACAGCAGCGATGCGCTGGCGGCCGTGAACTTACTGCGTGCGAGTCGCATGAGTACCTATGTGCCGCTTACCGCCAGCGGTAAGGAAGATGCGATAAAGCAGGTACTGGCGGAGCGCAGGAGGGAACTGCCTTTTGCTATGCGCTGGTACGATATACGCCGCTTTAGCGTGAACGACTATACAGGTGATGAAATTAAAGTGGTGCGTGAGTTTTATAACATGACGGCCACTGGCATCGATGTAAATACGCCGCAGACCTACATCCTGGATGCGAAGCGCATGGTGGTGCCGATTAACACGGTAGAAATTAACAGCAGCAACGGTCAGATTCTCCAAAACCCTTATTAATAATTACAAAAATAACAACCATGAATAAAATATTTGCACTCGCATTCGCAGGTAGCCTCGTATTACCCGGAATTGTTTTTGGGCAGAAGAAAAAGGACAAGCCGGAAGTAAGTGCCGCGGAACTGAAAAAGCTGGCTGCTGCGGTGGCGGCTCATCCTGATAGTCTCTCATACCATGAGGAATTCATCAAAGCCATCGGGATCGATAACCCCGCTGTAGTAGTACAATACCAGCAATGGATGAAGCAATTTCCTAAAAATGCAAATGTCCCTTATGCATTGGCCGCCACTTATCTGGAGGAAGAAAGTCCTAAAGCTAAGCCGTACCTGGAAAAAACAGTAGCCCTTGATTCTACCTATGTAGAGGGCTGGGGAGGGCTGTGGACGGATGCCCAGCGCTGGGGTAAATTTGAAGAAGGAACGGAGTATTTACGTAAAGCCACCGAAGCGGATCCTAAGAATGCGCAGTATGCATTTTACTACGCAGAAGGTATGCGGGATAAAGATGCGGCAAAGCATGAGGCGATGATCCTGGATGTGGCTAAGCGCTTTCCGGATCATGAGCGGGGTGCGCAAGCCCTGTACTGGCTGGCAGTACGAGGTAAAGGGGCCGCATATCAAATGAAAATTTTTGAGCTCCTGAAAAACAGTTATGACCCGGCTAAGTTCAGTTGGTCGTCCAGTGGTATGAGCAGTTACTACAACCTGTTGCTGGACGAAAATCCTGAAAAGGCGGTGACGCTGGCGGGTGAAATGGCCGCAAAAATGGGAGAGCAAAGCCAGTCATGGGAAAAAAATGAAAGCATGGCAAAGGCCTTGGTAGCAGCTAAAAGTCTGGTTGCAGCAGGCGATGCAAATGGGGCGCTTGCGCAATTGAAAACGGTGAACCTGCCCTGGTATAGCTCCGCCCGCGATGGTGTGCAACTGCTGAAGGCGGCTGCGATCGCACTTACCAGCAAAAGCGCTGCATACGATAGTTTGAGGATGCAGTTCCTGAAAACGCCTGGTACCAAGCTGTTTGCAGGTATGCTCAGCTACGGTCAGCAGTTAGGTAAATCCGCTACGCAGGTAGGTAATGAAACCTGGAAACTACTGCAGGATTCTTCCAAACAGGCTACTGAGTTCAGCCTGAGAAACTACTTCACCAACAAACCTGCCAGCATTGCCGATTACAAGGGGAAGGTGGTATTACTTACCTATTGGTTTCCGGGTTGCGGCCCTTGCAGGGGCGAATTTCCGCATTTCGAAAATGTGATCAGGAAATATAAAGGTCAGCCGGTGGACTACGTCGGCATCAACATCGTTTCTTCGCAAAACGATTATGTGCTGCCATTTATGAAGGGCAGTGGCTACAGTTTCACACCGCTGGAAGACCAGGAAGGCAGAAACAAAGGTAACCTCAACAATGGTCAGGCTGCGCCGGTCAACTTCCTGCTGGATCAGCAGGGAAGGATTATTTTCAAAAACTTCCGTATCGACGGTAGCAATGAAGATCAGCTGGAACTGATGATTAATTTAGTGCTGAAGCACGAAGCGTAGAAGTTGAGCTGATATAGCACCAGTAGTGCGTAGCGCTTCTGGTGCTATATTTATCTGCGAATAGACGCCTGCGAGGCGTTTTCTATGGTTTTACCAAATTATTTATATTGTATTGATGGTCTTCGTTGTAAGGAACTCCGTTTCTTACAACGGCGGCTATGGTTAAAA
>NZ_FRBL01000023.1 GCF_900142605.1 Chitinophaga jiangningensis | reverse complement strand
ACTGCTCCAACAGTAAGCGACATCCACGATCCAAAAGCTACCATCACGGTAACGCCTGGTGATCAGGTACAACTGACCTGGACGGTAACCAGCATTGTAAACGGTGTAGTAAACACTAAATGTCCGGCTACAACTGACGTAGTCACCATCTATAACTTCGCAGCAAATCCAGCTGCTAACGCAGGTGCAGATCAGGAAGATTGCGGTAGAACTACTGCCTTTACCCTTGATGCAACCCCTGTAGTATCTACTGGTAACATCCAGCAGATCGGTACCTGGACCGTTCAATACACTGGTGCTAACACTGCTCCAACAGTAAGCGACATCCACGATCCAAAAGCTACCATCACGGTAACACCTGGTGATCAGGTACAACTGACCTGGACAGTAACCAGCATCGTAAACGGTGTAGTAAATACAAAATGTCCGGCTACAACTGACGTAGTCACCATCTATAACTACGCTGCTAACCCAGCGGCTAACGCAGGCGCAGATCAGGAAGATTGCGGTAGAACTACTGCCTTCACCCTGGATGCAACCCCTGTGGTATCCACTGGTAACATCCAGCAGATCGGAACCTGGACTGTTCAATACACTGGTGCTAACACTGCTCCAACAGTAAGCGACATCCACGATCCAAAAGCTACCATCACGGTAACACCTGGCGATCAGGTACAGCTGACCTGGACAGTAACCAGCATCGTAAACGGTGTAGTAAATACTAAATGTCCGGCTACCACTGACGTAGTCACCATCTATAACTACGCTGCTAACCCGGCTGCAAACGCAGGTGCAGATCAGGAAGATTGCGGTAGAACCACTGCCTTCACCCTTGATGCAACTCCTGTGGTATCTACTGGTAACATCCAGCAGATCGGTACCTGGACCGTTCAATACACTGGTGCTAACAGTGCTCCAACAGTAAGCGACATCCACGATCCAAAAGCTACCATCACGGTAACACCTGGAGATCAGGTACAACTGACCTGGACAGTAACCAGCATCGTAAACGGTGTAGTAAATACTAAATGTCCGGCTACCACTGACGTAGTCACCATCTATAACTACGCTGCTAACCCGGCTGCTAACGCAGGCGCAGATCAGGAAGATTGCGGTAGAACTACTGCCTTCACCCTGGATGCAACCCCTGTGGTATCTACTGGTAACATCCAGCAGATCGGAACCTGGACTGTTCAATATACTGGTGCTAACACTGCTCCAACAGTAAGTGACATCCACGATCCAAAAGCTACCAT